>NZ_JBNJMG010000001.1:4800000-6050000 GCF_050936785.1 Streptomyces sp. CA-249302
GCGACCTCGGACGCCGAGGGCCACGCGGACGTACGGATCGTGATGCTGCACGGCGCGGACGCGGACGGCTGGTCCTTCGCGACCCACGCGACGAGCCACAAGGGCACCCACCTGGCGACCCACCCGTACGCCGCCCTCGCCTTCTACTGGCCGACCCTGGGCCGCCAGATCCGCCTCCGCGGCCCGGTCACCACGGCCCCGTCCACCGACTCCCAGTCCGACCTGCACGCCCGCTCGACGGGCGCCCTGGCCGCGGCCCTGACCGGCCACCAGAGCGAAGTCCTGGGCTCACTGGAGGAGTTGGCCAAGGAGTCCCAGGCGGCCTGGGAACGGGCCCAACGAGAGCCAGACGCTCCGGTCCCGACCTGGACGCTGTACCGCCTGCTGCCGGACGAGGTGGAGTTCTTCCAGGGGGATGAACGGAGGCGGCATGTGCGGCTCAAGTACGGGCGGGAAGCGGCCGGTTGGACCAAGGAACTGCTGTGGCCGTAATCAGCTGACGGCGCTTGCGCTAGGAGTCGGCGCCGCCTTCGAAGTCGTACACCGCGAAGTCCGCCACCGCCCGGTATCCGATTCGCTGGTACAAGGCGTTGCTGGTCGGGTTCGCGAGGTCGGTGAAGAGGAGGACCTCGGCGGCTCCCGTTGCTCGGGCCGCTCGGCTGACCTCGGTCGTGACCGCGCCGGCGTAGCCGCGGCCGCGCAAGTGGGACGGGGTGTAGACGGGGGCCACCCGGATCTGGCCGGCGACCTGTGGGGTGACGCCGGCCATGGAGAGGGGGGTGCCGTCGAGGGACTCCCAGAGGGTGATGCCGCCGTAGGCGATGCGGGCGTCGGCCCATTCCCCGGGGTCCTGGGAGGCGCGGGGCTCGCCGACGGCCTGTGCGAACTCGTCGTACCAGCAGGCGAGTTGGGCGCGATCGGCGGCCCCTGCGATCCTCGGCCGACCCTCCGGCACGGGTCCCGGTTCCGTCAACTCGCCCAGCCGGTACAGCCGCTGGCGCTCGCGTAGGGTCGCCGGCGCTCCCGTGCGCCGCTCCCAGGCGTCCGCCAGCGCCGCGGCGGTCGTGTGTTCGCCGGTGACGCCCGGCAGGGGGTGGCCGACGCCGGCCAGGTGGGCGGCGAGGGAGTCGGCCTCCTCGGGAGTGAGGGGCGTGACCACCAGGCTGTGGGGAGGGGTGCGGAAGTAGGCGGCCTGGACCTCGCCGTCCCGCTCCAGTACGCCGAAGTAGGGGGCCGCCGCATCGCCGTACACCTGCATTCCGCGCGTCCGCAGCGACTCGGTCACCGTCAGCGGGACGGTGTGCAGGGCGGGTCGGGAATGGAGGAAGTCCCGGGCGCGGGTGAGGAAGGCGTCCAGGTCGTCGGTGAGGTGCCAGTCATCGGAGTGCATGCCGCATGATTCCGCGCACCACACGGTCCCCGCCTCCGAATTACGGCGCCCGCTTTCAGGCAGGGATGAAGCTCGGCCACCGCGCCCCCGCCCCCGCCCCCGCGTCGTCGTAGACGCGGAGAGTCCCCAACGTGGATTCCCAACGTGGATTACAGCCCGTCCGGCTCCGGATCCCCCGCCACCCGCCCGTGCAGATGCATGTCCCGGAACGCGTCCCGCCGCCCCGCCTCGAACATCGCACCCCGCAGCGTCCCCTCGTACCGGAACCCGCACCGCTCGGCGATCCGGCACGAGGCGTCGTGCCCGACGGCGTGATCCAACTCCACCCGGTTCAGGCCGAGGCCGGTCAGCGCCCAGTGGGCGGCCAGGCCGAGGGCGCGGGTGGCGACGCCCTGGCCGCGGGACTCCGGCAGTACCCAGTAGCCGATCCGGGCATGGCTCAGCACGAGGTGGATGGCGTTGACCCCGATGTGCCCGAGCGGCGCCCCGGTCGCCGTATCGGTGATGCAGTACGAGGCCGCGGAGCCGTCGGCCATGCCCAGCTCCTTGCCCCGCAACGACTCCCGCGCACTCTCCACGTCCGTGACCGACCTGATCGGCGTGTTCCACCGCTGGAACTCCGGGTCGGTGAGGCCGCGCAGCCAAACCTCCACGTCCGCCTCGGAGTCGGCATCCCACGGGCGCAACCGGAGGCCGTCACCTCGGAGTTCGGGGAAGGGAGTGGTCAGGTGCGGTCCGTCGACTGTGGCCATGGGCCCATTCAAGCCCGTACGGCTCACCCCAGCGGCCGGAACACCGCCACCCCGTCCCGGAAGACGACCTCAAGAACCATCCCCGCCCGCAGCCCACCCTCCGCGCACCCGACGACCTCGGTCATCATCCGCGGCCCCTCCGCCAGGTCGACCACCGCGGCCACGTACGGCACCCGCTCCCCGAACGGCGGCAGGTCGTTCCGGTGGACCACCGACCACGTGTACAGCGCCGCCCGCCCACTCGCCGGCTCCCACCGCACGTCCTCGCTCCAGCAGTGCGGGCAGAACTCCCGCGGATAGTGATGCGCCCGCCCGCACGCCCCGCACCGGCGGATCAGCAGCCGCCCCTCCGTCGCCGCGTCCCAGTACGTCCGCGTGAACGCGTCGATCTCCGGTACGTCGGAATGCGCGCCGCCCATCAGGGACGCCCCCTGTCCGTAGGACCCACGTCAGAACAGCCCCAGCGCACTGTCCACCGACCACACCTGCCAGGACACCCCGAACAACCCCACCACCGACATCAGCGCCATCATCGAGTTCTGCCCCTGCTCGGCCACCTCGTGGATCATGAGGGTGAAGTACAGGACGTTCAGGAGCAGCCCGCCGAGCAGGGCGATCGGGGTGAGGAAGCCGGTGATCAGGCCCAGGCCCACCGCCAGCTCCGCGTAGACGACGACGTACGCCATCGTCCGCGGGCGCGGCGCGACCATGACCTCGAAGCCGGAGCGGACCGCGTTCCAGCGGTGCTTCGCGGCGATCCCGGCCGCCCACGCGATGCCGGTGCCCCGCTCGAACCAGGCCTTGCGGTCCTTGTGCCGCCAGCTCTCCAGCCACCACAGCCCGAGGCCTATGCGCAGCACGGCCAGCCACTCAGCGCCACTGAGCCAGATCGAGTCCATGAATCTGACGGTACGTCAGATGGCGGGATCCGGGAAGCGGTGCGAACCTGAGGAGCCTGAGGGAAATCTGTGCACCCACCACCAAACTGTGCGTCGCCTACGGATACCCTGCGAATGACTTCAGATTGTTGGCAATTTTGTCGCCAGCTCTACTACCTTCGCAGACGCAAGCCGAGCCACCGAGGGAGTCGAACGTGAAGCACAGGGCAGTCAAGCGCAGGAACGTCGTGATCGGGATCGGCGCCGTCGCCGGTGCCGCCACCGTCGGGGGCATCGCACTCAGCGCCCAGGCGTCGAACGACTCCTCCCCTTCTTCCTCTTCCTCGTCCTCCTCGTCCTCCTCGGACTCCCTGGTCTTCGACCCGGACGGCTACGAGAAGCTGACGACCACCGTCACCGACACGGCCGGCGACGAGCACAGCGTCACGTACCACTTCTGGAAGGCGATCACCTACGTCGCCAAGCCGGTGGACGAGACCTACCAGTCGCTCGTCGTCAGCGTTCCGGTCGAGATCGACGGCAAGACCGTTGACGCGAGCAACGCCCCGATCCTGTTCGCGAACTCCGTCGGCGGCTATATGCCGTCCTCCGTGGCGGACGCCACCGGCATCGGCGCCGGCGGCATGAGCGGCGGCGGTGCCCCCTCCGGCGCCCCCACCGGCAGCGCCGCGCCCAGCGCCTCCGCCTCCGCCTCCGCCTCCAACGCGAACGGCAACACCAACGCCACCGGCGGCGCCACCGCCTCCAACCAGCTCCTCGCTCTCGCCGCCGGTTACGTCGTCGTCGAGCCCGGCGCCCGCGGCCGTACCCTCAAGAACTCCGCCGGCGAGTACTACGGCACCGCGCCCGCCGCGATCGTCGACCTCAAGGCCGCCGTGCGGTACGTGAAGGCCAACAAGGGCCGGATCCCGGGCAACGTCGACCGCATCGTCTCGGCCGGCACGAGCGCGGGCGGCGCTCTGTCCTCGCTGCTCGGCGCCTCCGGCGACAGCCCGATCTACGACAAGTACCTCAAGGAGCTCGGCGCCGCCGACAGCTCGGACGCGATCTTCGCGGTCGGCGCCTGGTGCCCGATCACCGACCTGGAGCACGCCGACGGCGCCTACGAGTGGAACTGGGGCACCAACGACCTCAGCACCGGCAAGCAGGTCGACCAGACGGTGTCGAAGGAGCTCCAGGCCCAGTTCGCCGAGTACCAGGCGAAGCTGCGGCTGCGCGGCCTCAAGGGCTCCGGCTTCGGCACGCTGACCGCCCGCAACTACGACGACTACCTGGTCAAGCAGTACCTGGAGCCCTCGGCGACCACGTACCTCGCCGCCCTGTCGGACTCCGACCGCACGACCTACCTCGCCAAGAACACCTTCATCACCTGGTCCGGCGGCAAGGCCACCTTCACCTGGGCCGACTTCCTGACGCACGTCGGCGCCCGCAAGAAGACCACCCCGGCCTTCGACGCCTTCGACCTGTCGGCCGGCGAGAACAACGAGTTCGGCGCGGGCACGACCGAGACCCGCCACTTCACGGCGTACGGCGCCAAGAACGACTCCACCGGGCTCAGCACCAAGCGGATCGCGAGCGACATCCCCGAGAAGCTCCGCCTGATGAACCCGATGTACCACCTGGTGGACAAGGTCAACGGCAGCCGCTCCAAGCACTGGTGGATCCGCCTCGGCACCAGCGACTCGGACACCTCGCACGTCATCTCCGCCAACCTCGCCGCCGCCGCGAGCGGCCTCGGCGACGAGGTCAACCACCTCTACTACTGGGACCAGGGCCACGGCGCCAACACGGACCCGGGCGACTTCATCACCTGGATCGCGAAGGTGACGGGTTACAAGGGCCCCAAGAAATAACAAGGCCCGGAAGTACCACGGTAGTTGGATGAACCACCGGCATCACCCCCAGTACTCTCGCACTGGGGGTGATGTGCTGGTGGAGGAAGTAGAGGTGTCCGTCACGGCGACGAGCGACCGCTTCGACGCCGACGACGACAGGTGGCTTTCCCAGGTACGGCTGTTGCATCAGGACCTGGGCAGAGAGGCGAGGCTGGCGGCCAGGGCGACCGGCGGCCGGTCCGGCACAAAGGGCGGCGGCCTGCCGGACGTGAACATGTGGCTCACCCCGGCGGTCGTCCTCGGAGTCACGTCGGTGATCAGGGCCTGGATCAAGCGCGACCGCGACCGCTCCGTCCGTCTCACCTGGCAGGAGGGCGGAGAACCGCGCGAGTTCACCGTCACCTCGACGAACGTCGACAACGCCACCCTCCAGGTGGCCCTGCAAGAGGGCCTGCGCGCGACGACCGATGCTCCACGGCAGGACGCCGACTCCGGTGACTGAGCCGGGACCCGCGTGCCGGGCCCTGCTGATGGGCAACGCCGGCTTCCCGGACGAGCCGGGGCTACGGCGGCTCCTGGGCCCGGCGAACGACCTGAGGCTGCTGGGCGCCGCCCTCACGGACCCCGAGGTGGGTCTGCCGTGGAACGTGACCGTGGTGGCGGAGGGGACGTCCCAGGAACTCAGGGAGGCCCTGGACGCCTTCTTCGGACAGGCCGTACGCGGCGACCGGCTGCTCCTCTACTACACCGGTCACGGGCTCCTCGACGCGCAGAACAGGCTCCACCTCTGCACCCGTGACACCACGGTCGACAGACTCCGCACCCGGGCGGTACGGCACTCGTACGTCACCGAGCTGATGGACGAGTGCGCGGCGCGCTCGATCGTCGTCGTCCTGGACTGCTGCTTCAGCGGTCACGCGACGGCGGCCAAGGGGGCCGACCCGGCGGCCCTGTTCATGGGAAGCGGCCACTCGGCGGGAAGCAGCCACTCCGCGGGAAGCGGCCGCGGGCGCTTCGTGATGACCAGCTGCGGCCGCCTGGAAACCGCCGCGGACGCGCCCACGCCGGACGAACCGAGCCCCTTCACCGCCCACCTCGTCGCCGGGTTGCGGCAGGGGGCGGTGGGCGAGGACGGGTACGTGACGGTGGAGGACGTGTACCGGTACGTGGACGACCGGTTGCGCGGCTCGGGTCAGCGCCCGGAGATGAAGACGGAGGGGCGGGCGGGGCACGTACCACTGGCTCGGCGGCCACTGCCGACGGCTGCCGCGCCGGAGGCCGCGCGGCCGGCCGAGCCGGAAGCCGGGGCCCCGGCCGGGCGGGACACCCCGGATCTACGACCGGTCTTCACCGACGCGGAGGGCCGGGTCGAACGCCCCGCCGCCGAGAGCCACTTCACGGGCGTACTGCATGTCCCGCTGCCCGGCGCCCTGGGGACGCTGACCGTGCACCGGGACGACCTCGTCGCGGCCGGACCGGAGCACCCTGCGCAGGGCTGGTACTTCACGTACGGCCCCTACGGGTCCCGCCGCAAGCCGGTACGGCTCGACGGCACGATGACAGCCTCCGAGGGCGTGCGGTTCGCCCTGCCCGACGGGGCGGGGACAGTCGACTGGCCGGTGGAGCGGCTCGCCGCCTTCGACCGGGCGCGGGTCGAGGGGAGCTGGCCCACGGCACTGCGCCCGACCCACGCCGAGGAGACCCATATCGTCCTGAAGTCGCGGGACGAGACCTATCGGATGCTGGCGGCGGAGACCCGGACGATATGGGCGGCGCTGGCGGCCTGTGCCGTGGCAGCAGCGGAGGGCTCCTGGCTGGCGACCGATCCCAGGAACAGCCCGGTGCTGGTGACCATCGCGCTGTTCACCGGGTTCGTGCTGGCCACCGGGGGCGTCACGGGACTGGCCTACTCGTCGAAGGACGTCCGGGCCTTCTCCCGCCTCCGCCGGCTCATCCAGCTCCCCGCGCTCCCGGTCACCCGCATGTCGATGAGGGTGAGGATCAAGCGCGGGGAATTCGTCAGAGGGCGGGGTGGGGGCAGGAGAATGCCGGATCAGGTGTACGCCGACCTGTGGTGCGAGGACTTCCGGCTGACCTTGCCCGCCGACCACTTCGGCAAGAACTACCTCGCTGTCGCCGGGAAGGAACCCCGCCCGGTCGAGGTCATCGGCCTCCCCGCGCCCGGCCAGTGGGTGGTCGTACGCACTCCGCACGGCATGCTCTGGCCGAACACACCGGCCGAGCGACCGCCGACCGACGAGGCCGTCGAGCCGATCGCCGCCCGCACCGACGAGCAACAGCCCACCTGACCCACTCCCCTCCACAACCAGGTGGCCTACGTCACAAGCCCCACCCACTCCTCCTACACGCGTGATCAATCCGAAACCAATTCCCCTCTTGACCGAGACCCATCAACCACCTGCGTGATTACGCTCGCGCACATGAGCGACACCACTCCGTCCACGAGCCCTTCGGGCCGTCCCGTCTACGTCATCGGCGGCGGACCCGGCGGACTCTCCGTCGCGTACGCGCTGCGGGCGCGGGGCATACGGGCGGTGGTCCTGGAGAAGTCGGACGGGGTGGGCTCGGCCTGGCGCCGGCACTACGACCGGCTGCACCTGCACACCACGCGGCGGCTTTCGGCCCTTCCGGGGCTTGCGATGCCCCGGCGCTTCGGCCGCTGGGTGGCCCGGGACGACGTGGTGCGGTACCTGGAGAAGTACGCCGAGGTGCACGAGCTGGAGATCGTCACCGGCGTCGAGGTCTCGAAGGTCGAGCGCACCCCCGACGACACCGGCTGGCTGCTGCACGCCACCGGCGGCCGCGAGCTGACCGGCGCGGCGGTCGTGATCGCCACCGGCTACAACCACACGCCGTACGTGCCGGAGTGGCCCGGCCTCGACGACTACAAGGGCGACTTCACGCACGCCGGCGACTACCGCAACGCCAAGCCGTACGCCGGCCGGGACGTCCTGGTCGTCGGCGTCGGCAACACGGGGGCCGAGATCGCCGTGGACCTGCTGGAGGGCGGGGCTTCGCGGGTACGGCTCTCGGTGCGGACGGCTCCGCACATCGTGCGCCGATCCACCGCGGGCTGGCCCGCACAGTTCACGAGCATCCTGGTACGGCGGCTGCCGGTCGGGCTGGTCGACCGGCTCGCCAGGCCCATGGCGAAGCTCAGCGTGCCGGACCTGTCGGCCCAGGGGCTGCCGCGCCCCGACACCGGGCTCTACAGCCGCGTCAAGGAGGGGGCGATCCCGGTCCTCGACGTCGGCCTCGTCGACGCCGTACGCCGGGGCCGCGTCGAGATCGTGGCAGCCGTCGACGGCTTCGAGGACGGCAAGGTGGTCCTCGCCGACGGCGACCGCGTCCCGGTGGACGCCGTCATCGCCGCCACCGGTTACGTCCGTGGGCTCGAAGGCCTCGTCGGCCATCTCGAGGTACTGGACGCCTCGGGCAGACCGGTCGTCCACGGCGTCCACACCTCGAAGCACGCGCACGGCCTCTACTTCCAGGGCTACGCCAACCCGATCAGCGGCAATCTCCGCGAAATGGCGATCGACGCCGAGAAGATCGCCAAGTCGGTCGAGAAGACCGGCGGCGACGCGCTGTCCCGGCTGCCCGCCTGACGCGGAACGTCCGCCCCGCTGACGTAGAAAAACTCAACTCCCTTCATCAGAACTCCCGTTACTCATGTGTCAGATGTGACGGGAGCGTTGAACCATGCCGTCTTCCGGGGCCAGAATGTGAATCCTGCTCACCTTTCTGCTCCACACTCTCTCCATACGGAGGACGCACGTGGCACGTGAAAGACAGCTCTCCCGGCGTTCCCTGCTCGGCGGTGCCGCCGCCGCGGCGGGCGCCGTCACCCTCACCGGCACCGCCGCCGGAACCGCGTCCGCCGCCTCCACCCGGGACGTGGACGTCGCGATCATCGGCGGCGGGCTCGCCGGGCTGACCACGGCCCGCGACCTGGTGGCCGGCGGCAAGACGGTCGCCGTCCTGGAGGCCCGCGACCGCGTCGGCGGCCGGGTCGTCAACCTCGCGCTGGCCAACGGCGGTGTCACCGAGGGCGGCGGCGAGTTCATCGGCCCCACCCAGGACCGCATCAAGGCCCTCGCGGACTCGCTCGGCGTGGCCACCTTCACGACGTACAACACCGGCAAGAACCTGCTCTACAAGGACGGCACCCGCACCCCCTACGCCACCGACGGCCTCCTCGGCTCGGTCCCGCCGGTCGACGTGGCCGGGCTCGCCAACGCGGCGATCGTGCAGGCCTCGTTGGACGACATGGCCAAGACGGTCCCGGTCGACGCGCCCTGGACCGCAGCCAAGGCCGCCGAGTGGGACAAGCAGACCTTCGAGAGCTGGCTGAACGCCAACGCGGTGGTCCCGTCCGCCAAGTTCCTCCTCGACCTGGCCTGTACGTCGATCTTCTCGGCCCAGCCCCGCGAACTCTCCCTGCTCTTCGTGCTGTTCTACATCGCGGCCGCCGGCAACGAGTCCAACGTCGGCACCCTGGAGCGCCTCACCGACACCGCGAACGGCGCCCAGGAGTCCCGCTTCGTCGGCGGCTCCCAGCAGGTGCCGATCAAGCTGGCCGCCACGCTCGGCGACAAGGTGGTGCTGAGCGCGCCGGTGCGCTCGGTGGTGCAGTCCGGCAGCAAGTACGTCGTCACGGCCGACGGCATCACCGTGACGGCCAAGAAGGTCGTGGTCGCCGTACCCCCGCCGCTGGCCGCCCGCATCACCTTCGACCCGCTCCTCCCGGCCTCCCGGGACCAGCTGAGCCAGCGGCTCCCGATGGGCTCGATCGGCAAGGCGATCGCCGTGTACAGCACCCCGTTCTGGCGCGCCGACGGCCTCAACGGCCAGGCGGTCAGCGACTCCGGCGTGGTCCGCTCGACCTTCGACAACTCCCCGCCGGACGCCTCCTACGGCGCCCTGATGGGCTTCATCGAGGCCGACGAGATGCGGGCCTACGACGCGTCGAGCGTCGACGAGGTGAAGACGGCCGTCCTCAAGGACTACGTCAACTACTTCGGCTCCAAGGCCGCTTCACCGACCTCCTTCGTGCTCCAGCGCTGGGACAACGAGGGCTTCTCGCGCGGCGGCCCGGTCGCCTACGCCCCGCCCGGCGTCCTGACCGAGTACGGCGCCGCCCTGCGCAAGCCGGTCGGCGGCGTCTTCTGGGCCGGCACCGAGACCTCGACGTACTGGAACGGCTTCATGGACGGCGCCGTGCGCTCGGGCGAGCGGGCGGCGAAGGAGGTGCTGGCGGCCCTCTGATCCCGCCGTCCCGAGCGCCGGTCCGGTTGCGGGTTCACCAACTTTGCGTGCACAGCGGTTCCTGACGTTGTGTCAGTTCGCTTAATCTGACACTACGTCAGTTAATTGTGCTGTCACACAGGAGCGGGCGGACCGATGCTTGGATCAACCCACGGCACCCTCACCACCGACTCCCGCCGGGCCCGGGTCATCGCCTGCGGTGAACAACCCGGGCCCGCCGTACACGGCCGGCCCGCCGAGGTCGACGATCTCGACGTCAGCGGGCGGCCGTTGTATGCGGACGTCCCCGATCTGGACCGGTTCTTCCGGCCCGAGTCCGTCGCCGTCATCGGCGCCTCGGACACCGAGGGCCGGCCGAACACCGGCATCACCCGCCAACTGGTGGCCTGGGCCGAGCGGGTCGGCGCCCGGCTCCATCCCGTCCATCCCACCCGCCCGTCCGTCTTCGGCATACCCTGCACGCCCCGCGTCTCGGAACTGCCCGAACAGGTCGATCTCGCCGTACTGCTGGTCGCCGACCCCCTCCCGGTGGTCGAGGAACTGGCCGAGGCCAAGGTGAAGTTCGCGGTCGTCTTCGCCTCCGGGTTCGCCGAGACGGGAGCGGAGGGCGCGGCCGCGCAGGAGCGTCTCGCCGCCGCGGTGGCCCGCTCCGGGCTCCGCCTCCTGGGACCCAACACCAACCTCAACGCCTTCGAGCGCTTCCGGGACGACCTCGACGGACCGGCCATCGCCCTGATCACCCAGTCCGGCCACCAGGGCCGCCCCGTCTTCTCCCTCCAGGAGCTCGGCATCCGCCTCTCCCACTGGGCGCCCACCGGCAACGAGGCCGACCTGGAGACCGCCGACTTCCTCTCCTACTTCGCCGAACGCCCCGAGGTGGGCGCGATCGCCTGCTACGTGGAGGGCCTCAAGGACGGCCGGTCCTTCCTGCTGGCCGCCGACCGGGCGGCCCGGCGCAGGGTGCCGGTCGTCGCCGTCAAGGTCGGCCGCACCGAGACCGGGGCCCGTACGGCCGCCTCGCACACCGGCAAGCTGACCGGCGCGGACACGGTGGTCGACGCGGCGATGCGGCAGTTCGGCGTGATCCGGGTGGACGGACTCGACGAACTCCAGGACACCGCGGCCTTGTTGGCCCGGGCGAGGCCGCCCCGGGCGGACGGAGTGGTCGTCTACTCGATCTCCGGCGGCACGGGCGCGCACTTCGCCGACCTGGCGACGGAGGCGGGGCTACGGCTGCCGGTGCTGTCGGAGGCCCGGCAGGCCGAGCTGCACCAGTGGATCCCGGAGTACCTGAGCGTGGCCAACCCGGTCGACAACGGCGGCCATCCGGTCGGCGACGAACGCGGCCGGAAGATCATCGACGCGATCCTCGACGACCCGGCCGTAGGCGTCCTGATCTGCCCGATCACCGGCCCCTTCCCTCCCCTCTCCGACCGTCTCGTCCAGGACCTGGTCGACGCGGCCGAGCGCACGGACAAGCTGGTCTGCGTGGTCTGGGGCTCACCGGTCGGCACCGAGCCGGCGTACCGCGAAGTCCTCCTCGGCTCCTCCCGGGTGGCCACCTTCCGCACGGTCGCGAACTGCATCACCGCGGTCCGCGCCTACCTCGACCACCACCGCTTCGTCGCCCACTACCGCTCCCCCTTCGACGAGGCCCCCCGCACCACCTCCCCCTCCTTCCGCAAGGCCCAGGCACTGATGCGCCCGGGCCAGCAACTCAGCGAACACGCGGCGAAACAACTGCTTCGGGCATACGGCATCCGGGTCCCGCGCGAGCAACTGGTCACCAGCGCGGCGGCGGCCGTACGCGCGGCGGGGCTGGTCGGCTACCCGGTGGTGATGAAGGCGTCCGGCGCGCAGATCGCCCACAAGACCGAACTGGGCCTGGTGAAGATCGAGTTGACCTCGGCCAGCCAAGTCCGTGACGCCTACCGTGAGTTGACCGACATCGCCCGTTACGAGGGCGTCACGCTCGACGGCGTGCTCGTCTGCCAGATGGTCGAGCGGGGCGTGGAGATGGTCGTCGGGGTCACGCACGACGAGCTGTTCGGGCCGACGGTGACGGTGGGCCTGGGCGGGGTGCTGGTGGAGGTCCTGCACGACGTGGCCGTACGCGTCCCGCCCTTCGGCGAGGACCAGGCGCACGCGATGCTCGCGGACCTGCGCGGGCGGGCCCTGCTGGACGGGGTCCGGGGTCGACCGCCGGCCGACGTCGACGCGCTGGTGGAGGTGGTGCTGCGCGTCCAGCGCATGGCGCTGGAACTCGGGGACGAGCTGGCGGAGTTGGACATCAACCCGCTGATGGTGCTGCCTCGGGGCCAGGGCGCGGTGGCACTGGACGCGCTGGCGGTGTGCCGATGACGGAGCTGACGCACACGACCGAGGGCCAGGTCATGTACCTCACCCTCAACCGGCCCGAGGCCCTCAACGCCATCACTCCCGACCAGCGGGAGCTGCTGATACGGCTGTTGGCGGAGGCGTCGGCCGACCCGGAGATCCGTGCCGTGGTCCTCACCGGGACCGGGCGGGGGTTCTGCGCGGGGGCGGATCTGCGGGGCGGCTCGGGGACCGGCGGGGAGCGGGTCGCCGGTGACGTGGCCCGCATGCTGCGGCTGGGCGCGCAGCGCCTGATCGCGGCGGTCCTGGACTGCGAGAAGCCGGTGATCGCGGCGGTGAACGGTACGGCGGCCGGCCTCGGCGTGCATCTCGCGCTCGCCTGCGACCTCGTACTGGCCGCGGAATCGGCGAAGTTCATCGAGGTGTTCGTACGGCGGGGTCTCGTGCCCGACGGCGGCGGGGCGTACCTCCTCCCCCGCCTGATCGGCCCGCACCGCGCCAAGGAGCTGATGTTCTTCGGCGACGCCCTGTCCGCCGCCGACGCGGAACGCCTCGGCCTGGTCAACCGGGTCGTCCCGGACGGCGAGTTGGACAAGACGGCCCGCGAATGGGCGACCCGCCTCGCCACCGGCCCCACCCGGGCCCTCGCCCTCACCAAGCAGCTGGTCAACGCCTCCCTGGACAGCGACCGAGCCACCGCCTTCGCCGCGGAGGGGGCCGCGCAGGAGATCAACATGACCACGCGGGACGCGCAGGAGGGGGTACGGGCGTTCGTGGAGCGCAGAAGCGCCGAGTACAAGGGGCGATAGCCCTTCCGATCTGACGTACCGTCAGCTTCAATGGAGGGGTGATGGGACACGCAGGAGCGGCCGCGGCCGCCGTCCGGTACCTGAGGTCGGCCGGGACCCCGGCCCCCGTGGAAGCGCTGCCGCGCCCGGAGCTGCGGTGCGTCGGCGCGGACGAGCGGGCACCGGTCGACCAGACCGAGTTCCGCCGCGTCCTCGGGAACTTCGCGACCGGCGTCACGGTCATCACCGCCGCCGCGACCGACGACTCGCCCACCCCCGCCGGCTTCGCCTGCCAGTCCTTCTCCTCCCTCTCCCTCGACCCACCCCTGATCGCCTTCATGGTCGGCCGCACGTCGACCACCTGGCCCCGCATCGCCCGCGCCGGTGCCTTCTGCGTGAACGTCCTCGCCGCCCATCAGGGCGAGTTGTGCCGCGGCTTCGCGGTGAGCGGCGCGGACAAGTTCGCGGGAGTGGCGTACGACGCGGCGCCGATGTCGAGGGCGCCGCGGCTGGCGGAGGTGGTCGCGTGGATCGACTGCACGATCCACGCGGTGCACACCGGCGGCGATCACCTGATCGTGGTGGGACGGGTGGAGGCGCTGGGGGCGGGGGACGGCGAGGGAGCGCCGCTGGTGTTCCACAAGGGGCGGTTCGTGTAGCAGGTCGATTGGCTTCGGGACGGCGGTCTCGCAGGGCGAGCGAGTCATGAGGGCGCCGGGCTGACCGGGGCGCCGGCACTGGCGATGAGGTGCTCCGCGTCGGGGAGGAAGGCCTTGAGGTCAGCCTGATCTCTCCCTTCGATCCCGATGGCGAACAGATGGGTCTTGCCTCCGTACCTGACGTCGGACAGATACAGCCGCAGCACCGCGGGCTCGGCGAGGCCATAGACGTTGTCTCCAGCGTTCGGCCAGGTCAGAAAGTCTACGCAGGCCCGTACAGGACAGTCGGAGGCCTCATTGACCGCCTTGCTGGAGATCGTGATGTCGACTACCTCGGCAGGGAGGGAGTCGGTGCCGATCGTGGCGCTCCGGGGAGTGGAGACCCGTACGTTGGGGCGGGTTCTGAGCCACGCCACCAGCTCCGATGCAGTGCTGCTGACTCCGGCGGCAGGTTTCCGGTTCTTGCCCACCGGGATGAGGTCGGACCAGAACAGGACCCGATGCAGATCCCAATTGCCGTCCGGCGCCACGGAGAACTCGACGGGCTGGTCCTCATGGCTCTCCCACCGTCCGGTAAAGGTCACCGTCAGTTGCCCGTTGAGGAAGTGTGACGTCCGATAAGAGCCCGCGGACAGGCTTCCGGGATCCGAACCCCCCGAGAGGCACTCTGGTGCACAGCCCGGGATCCCCGCCGATGTGGTGGCCGTCGGGGTCCTTGACGAACCACCCGAGTTGCTTGAGCCGCTGGAGCTGCCGCACCCTGCGACAAGGACTGCGGACAGCGGGAGCATGAGGAGCTTGAGAGCAGATTTCACGACAGACCCCCATCTTGATCCAGCACCTGGCTGGATCGGCCCAAATACTCCCAGAATCTGATGCGTTGGCGGAGCCAGCGACGCTTCCCCTGCGTTACGCCGGGACCGCATCTCCTGAGGTGGGTCAACGAGCGCGGCGGAGGAGGAGCTGGGACACCGTAACCATGATCGCGCCGGCGGCCATCACAAGTGACCACCACCAGTGGTCTCCAGCGGGTCCGGAGGCGGAAGCCACCAACACCGCGACCAGGATCGTGATCAGGCCGACGCCGGTGACGACCCATGGCCAAATGCGGCCCCACCTGACGCCGAAATACTCCAGCGCGAACGACACTGTGACCAGCGCCGAGAGGAGGCACAGAGGCGGGACGGCGAACGAGGCAATGGTGGCCACGAGTGCAACCAGTGCGGTGTAACCCGCAATCCGGTGACGCTGCAAGCCTCGCACAGATGGTTCCCGGCCGGTGATCTCAGCGCTGGTGCCGGATGCAGCTTGGCTGCGGCCGGGCGCAGTCGGGTCGGGCCCGATGGGAGCGTGCAGGTCGGGCCCGGCTGGGCTGTTGAGTGGGTGAGGCCAGAAGTCATTCCCAGAGGCGGATCCTGGTGTCCTCGACCGCGATGGCCCGGCAGCAGGGTCAGGCGGCATCACCGGTGCTTCGAAAGCCGGCTCCGTGGCTGGTGCAGTGGTAGGTCCGGGCCCAGCGGTCGCGCCGAACGAACGATCAGGCGGTGGCGGAAGGATGGTCTGAAGCCGGGCCGCCGCGGCGGCGGACACTAGTCGGCTGTCGTCGTCCACCAGTCGCTGGAGCTCATCAAGGGCCCGCCGCCGCACGAGGTCGTTACCGATCCGGTGCAGGTGAGCGAGCCCGTCCACGGCACCGAGGCGGTCGGTGGCGATGGGGCTGCCGAGCGCGTGGCGCAGGTGGGCGGGAAGGGTCCAGTTGATGTTCCGGGCGATGACGATGCGGCCCTCGACGCTGTCCTGTTTCTTGGGCCGCTGCTGCGGCATCTCGTCGACGACCCGGTCGTGGACGTAGCCGTACAGCTCGTCGAGGGTGATGTCGCCGTCGCCGTCGAGGTCCGCGCTGCCGTCACGCAGGCCCTGCACCAGGTAGCGGGTGAACACCGACTGCGCCGCCTGGCCATATGCCTGGTTCCCTTCGAACGAGTATTGGGTCGCGTCCGATGCGGTCAGCACAGTGCGGCCGCAGCCCTGGAAGCGCTCCAGCGCATGCACGGCGGTATCGGCCTTCGAGATCCGTCCGGCTGGGAACGCCCCGCTGTAGCAGCAGTCGAGGATCAGCACCTTTCGCCGGGAGGAACACCCCTCCATGGCCTGGTCGATCTGCTCGGCGGACAGTGCGGTGAACAGCAGACCGTCGTGGCAGGTGTTGGCCATCGCCAGGTACAGCCGACCGTCGTCGTCCTTGAGACCGTGGCCCGTGAAGTAGAGCAGGGTCAGGTCGTCGCGGCGCCGGTCGCGATAGAACTCGCCGATGGCCTCGCCGACGAGATGATGCGGCTGGTTGACCAGGGTGGTGACCTCGAACCCGGCAATATCAGGATCCCGCAGCACCGCGGCCAACGCCTCCGCGTCGTGCGCCGGGGCGGTCAACTGCCGCAGGGCACGGTCCTGGTACTCGTAGGTGGCGATGAGCATCGCCAGTCGACGGCCCATCGCTAGTTGCCCGGGTGGCGACGGATGCACGCGTCTGTCAGGGCACGTTGAGTCGCGGCATCCGCGCTCTTCGCGGCGTCAGGAGCCGGTGCGCTGGGCCCAGGACGAACCGCCTCGACTTCCGACTCGGTGATCTCGACCCTCAGACGACGGGCCACCCGTTCCCTCGCTTCAGGATCGGGCGCGAGGACCGGCAGCACCTCCATGACATCGCCTGCTTGCTGATCCGCTGAATGCCTTCTCGTTGAAGAGTCGTCCTGCATACGTCCGTCCCCCGGGCAGGTCGTCGCGAAGCCGTACCTGACAGTCTGGCGTCAGTTGGCCACGCACGGCAGCCGGTCGGCCTGAAATCCGGGCTCCCCTGGACAGGCGCCCAGCCGCGGGGTCAGGCAGCCAAGGCACGTACGAGCATGGTGCCCGCCGCCCTTCCCTCTGGCGGGTCGATCAGAGACACGCACACGTCGGAGAAGCCGTGCCCTTTCAGGATGCGCTCCCACTCGTCCGGGGTGTGGTCGTGCCGGAGTCCGCCCTTGGCGGGCTTGGGCCCCTGGCTGCCTGGAGGCAGATGCGAGAAGGCCAGGATGCTGCCCGGCGCCGTACGCGAACGGATCAGCGGGAGCAGGACGTCCGGATCGACGAACCACGCGGCGCCGAAGATCGAGAGCACGACATCGAACGTCTCGTCCATCTCGCTCAGGAACACCGTCGCCTCCGCCGTACGGAACTCAAGGCCCGGCAGATTGCCCCAGTGCTTCCGCGCGACCGTCTCGCGGGTGGGGGCTACGTCCACTCCTACACCAGTCGCACCCAGCGTCACCAGGTGTGCGAGGTTACTGCCGCTCCCTGAGCCGAGTTCCAGCACTCTGCGTCCGGCCACGGGACCCAGAACCGTCTCGTCCGGCCCGTGATCGGCGTACTGAGTCCAGTTCAACCAGGTCGTCGCACCCTTGGCGTTCACGGTCCTGCGTGGCTTGCTGTCGACCGCGTACCTGTCCCAGGACTCAGCCAATGACATGCAGTGGTCCTTTCCGTCACTAGGGGCCCACCCCCAACGTACGGCGATGGGCCCCAACTCACGTGCTGCTCACGACTACTTGGGCGAGTCGTGGCACCCGGCGTGGCACTGGCCGCAGCTGGCCGCGTCCTCCATGCCCCACAGGTCGGGGTCGATCTCGAACCCGGCCGCCTTGATGGCCTTGATCGTCTGTTCCAGAACGAGCGGGCCGCCGGTCTTCGGGTCGTGCCCGTCCCGCGTCGCCTTGCCGTCACTGACGCACTGGACACCCATCGGCCCCGGAATCTCCGGAACGTGGTGGATGTACCTGCCGAAGTGCCGGTCGGTGAAGTGGTGGTACGGGATCGAGTCGAGCATGAACGAGTGCCATGCCTCGTCCACCTGCTCGGACGGGCCCATGAGAAGGTCCGGGTTCTCGCCGCACGTGATTAGGTAGGCGATGGCCTGCCCGAACTTGGCCTCTGCCAGTTCGCGCGTGTTCTCCGGGTTGCGGAGGAGGAGAGCTACCTCCCGCTCCCACACGTCCGGTGTGACGTACGCCTTCGGGTCGCGGATCACTACTGCCGTGCTCATGCTGGCTTGCCTCCACGTAATTGGGGGTCCGTGGTGCTGCGGTCACTTCGCCCACCCCTGCACCGGGGGCACAGGCACGACGGCATCAGGCCGGTCGCAAAGGGATACCCGCCCTCACCCTCGTACAGGGTCCGTGGCTCGGTCCGAGTGCCGTCGGCTCTCACCGTGTAAGCGCTGATGTGGATGGACATGGCGACCATGTTCCGGACCAGTCGCGACCATTGCGGCGACGCTCAAGGCGTCCCTCGGGCGTTATGTCGGC
The DNA here is from genome assembly GCF_050936785.1 of Streptomyces sp. CA-249302. Classification (NCBI taxonomy): domain Bacteria; kingdom Bacillati; phylum Actinomycetota; class Actinomycetes; order Kitasatosporales; family Streptomycetaceae; genus Streptomyces; species Streptomyces sp. CA-249302. The sequence goes on from NZ_JBNJMG010000001.1 coordinate 4,818,293, forward strand.
GCCGGCCCGAGGGCGTCAAACCGGTGTCATTGGAGGCGAGACACGGCTACTCTCGGATCATGACGACCACGGCCGAGCGTGAGCGAATCCCCAACGATGTGCTCACCTCCGTACGCAAGTCGATGAACCTCAGCCAGGACGAGTTCGCCCAGGGCCTGCGTCGCGCGGGCGAGGAGTTGGGAGAGCCGAACGACGCCTCCAAGCGACTCGTGCAACGCTGGGAGTCCGGGGATACCCGGACATGCCGCCCGCTGTACGCACGGGCACTGAAGCAGCTCACCGGCCGCACCCCCGAGTCACTGGGGTTCGCGATCCCAATGACACGCGTCCACTCAGATGGGGCAGGAGGCCACGACATGGAAGCTGGGGAAGTCGGCACGGTTGACGCCGCCACAAGCCCGGAGCCAGAGCCGCAGAGCGAGTACGCGGGCATCTGGCTGTCCCGGTACGAGTTCTACTCGTCCAGCCGTGACGAGACGTTCGACTGCAAGCATCACGTCGTGATCGTCCAGCACGGCAACCGGCTGACAGCTCAGAGCATGCCCGGAGCGTCGACCAACCCGAACAGTCCGTTGTCTCTGGATCTCACCGTGGATCGGAATGTCGTCACCGGTACGTGGACCGAGCAGACAGCGGCCGACGGGTACTACCAGGGTGCCCGGTACCACGGTGCGCTTCAGCTGCTCATCGAGCCGACGGGTCGACGCATGGCGGGCAAGTGGGTCGGGTTCGGCAAGGACTTCGATGTGAACACGGGCCCATGGGAGCTGCGCCTGCTTGACCGATCGACCGGCCGTGCGAGCATCGAGCGGTACTCGACCACGCCGCAATGAGGGGACGCCCCCGACGGGCCATGGTGTGCTGCATCGAGGAACAGCACACAGCGGACGAAGCGTAGGACATGAGTGAGTGCCGGGGCTGGCACGAACTGCGGGACCCTGTCCTCGCCGCAACAGAAGCCCGGGAGGCGTACGACGCCGCGCGGATCCGCTTCGAGCTGGGTCACGCCGTACGCGAGCGGCGCGAGGCACTGGGTATGACACAGGATCAGCTCGCGCGGGCCACGGGCATGCGGCAGCCGGCCGTGGCACGGTTCGAGGCAGGTGGGACCATGCCCATGCCCACCCTGCCTCTCCTCGAACGGCTCGCCGTCGCCCTCGGCATGCGTCTGCGCGTCGGATTCGAGCCCCTCGACCGCGCGAGCTGAGGAACAGCGCTCAGGCCGTCATCTGGGCCGCCGCGAGCACCGGCACCGGCCGCCGCCGGATCACCAGCGCCATCAGCGCCGCCACCGCGCACAGCGCCCCGGCGACGTACCAGACCATGTCGTACGTGCCGAAGACGTCCCGGGCCACGCCGCCGAGGAAGGCGACCAGGGCCGCGCCGACCTGGTGGGAGGCGAGGACCCAGCCGAAGACGATCGCGCTGTCGTCGCCGTACTGCTCGCGGCACAGGGCGACGGTGGGCGGGACGGTGGCGACCCAGTCGAGGCCGTAGAAGACGATGAAGAAGAGCATCGGGGGGTGGACGGAGGGGGCGAGGAGCATGGGGAGGAAGAGGAGGGAGATGCCGCGCAGGGCGTAGTAGACGGCCAGCAGGCGGCGGGGTTCGAAGCGGTCGGTGAACCAGCCGGAGGCGATCGTGCCGACGACGTCGAAGACGCCGATCACCGCGAGCAGCGAGGCCGCCGCCGTGACGGGCATGCCGTGGTCGTGGGCCGCGGGCACGAAGTGGGTCTGCACCAGGCCGTTGGTGGAGGCGCCGCAGATCGCGAAGGTGCCGGCGAGGAGCCAGAAGGTGCCGGTGCGGGAGGCCGTGGCCAGGACCCTGAGGGTGCGGCGGGCGGCCCCGGTCGCAGGCGGCGGCTTCGGTACGAACTCCCTTGCCCCGTACGGCTTCAGGTCCACGTCCGCCGGGTGGTCGCGCAGCAGCAGCCAGACGAAGGGGACGACCGCGAGGGCGGCGAGGGACACCGTGACGGCGGCCGGCTTCCAGTCGTGCTTCTCGACGATCCAGGAGAGCAGGGGGAGGAAGATCAGCTGGCCGGAGGCGGACGCTGCCGTGAGGATGCCCGTCACCAGGCCGCGCCGCTCGGTGAACCAGCGGTTGGTGACCGTCGCCGCGAAGGCCAGCGCCATCGAACCGGTGCCCAGTCCGACCAGCAGGCCCCAGCACAGCAGCAGCTGCCAGGCGGCCGTCATCCACACCGTCAGCCCGGAGCCGAGCGCGATCACGGTCAGCGCCACGGCGACGACCTTGCGGATGCCGAAGCGGTCCATCAGGGCCGCCGCGAACGGGGCGGTCAGGCCGTAGAGCGCGAGGTTGATGGAGACCGCGGCGCCGATCGTGCCGCGCGACCAGCCGAAGTCCTCGTGCAGCGGGTCGATGAGCAGTCCGGGGAGCGAGCGGAAGGCGGCCGCGCCGATGATCGTCACGAAGGTGACGGCGGCGACGAACCAGGCTCGGTGGACACGAGGGGATCGCCGGGACTCGGGAGCCGCGTCGACGGCCGCTGCGGGTTCGGTTGTCTGGGTCACGACATAGAGGATCCCGGCCGGATTCATACGCATCCACTGGCCCGAAGGACAGCATTCGCTAGGATCGGGCCATGGACAGTGACGTACATGGGTCGGCGTTCCGCCCCCACCGCGTGGTCGTCCTCGCCATGGACGGCCTGCTCCCCTTCGAGCTGGGCATCCCGCACCGCATCTTCGGCCGCCCCAAGGACGCGCAGGGGCGGCGGCTGTACGAGGTGGTGACCTGCTCGATCCGGCCACCGGGCCCGGTGCGGACCGACGCCGACTTCTCGATCACGGTCGAGAACGGCCCGGAACTGCTGGCCACCGCCGACACGGTGATCGTCCCCGCCTCCTACGAGCTCGGCCCGGTCTTCAAGGAGGGCGTCCTCACCCCCGACCTGGCCGCCGCCCTCGCCCACATCCGCCCCGGCACCCGGCTCGCCTCCATCTGCACCGGCGTCTTCGTGCTCGCCGCCGCCGGCTACCTCGACGGCCGCCGCGCGACCACGCACTGGGCGGAGACCGACCAGTTGGCGGCCCTCTTCCCGCAGATCGACGTCGACCCGAACGTCCTGTTCATCGACGACGGCGACGTCCTCACCTCGGCGGGCGTCGCGGCCGGCCTCGACCTGTGTCTGCACATGGTGCGCCGCGACCACGGCACGGCGGTCGCCAACGAGGTCGCCCGCCGCACCGTCGTACCGCCGCACCGCGACGGCGGACAGGCGCAGTACATCGAGCGTCCGGTGCCGCAGCCGCAGGTGGCGACCACGACCGCGGCCCGCGCCTGGGCCCTGGGCCGCCTGCACGAGCCGATCCAGCTGCGGGACATGGCCGCGCAGGAGTCCATGTCGGTACGGACGTTCACCCGCCGCTTCCGTGAGGAGGTCGGCGTCAGCCCCGGCCAGTGGCTCACCCAGCAGCGCGTCGAACGGGCCCGCCACCTCCTCGAATCCAGCGACCTCTCCATGGACCAGGTGGCCCGCGACGCCGGCTTCGGCACGGCCCAGTCGATGCGCCAGCACCTACAGACGGCCCTCGGGGTCACCCCCACCGCATATCGCCGCACCTTCCGAGCCGGCACCCTCGACAGCGGCCTCCAGGGTTACGACGGTGTCGGCACCCTGCGCTGACCGCCCACCCCGACGCACCTCGCCCCACCAGCCGACCGCCGTGAGCAGCAGGGTGAGGCCCACGCCGGCCAGGATCGCCGTGGCCGGCGCGGTCACCCTCAGCAGGGCCCCGGCGAGGGAGCCGGTGGCGGCGTAACCGGCGCCTGCGGCGGCGTACATGACCGAGTAGCCGGCCGCGAGCAGGCTGGGCGGAAGGGTCTCGCGCAGGGACAGGTTGCGGACGAGCAGCACGCCCGACTGCAGCATCCCGCCCACGGCGAGCGCGGCGGCGATCCCGGCCGGCGCCGGTATCAGCGCGACCAGCGTCACGCACACCGTCATCGCGCACATCAGCACGAGGCTTCGGGTGCGCAGCAGCCCCGGCCAGGTGCGCAGCCCGTAGAGGAAGGCGCCGAGCCCGCCGCCCACCGCGAGCCCCGTCAGCATCGGCCCGGACCAGCCGACGCCGATGCCGCGCTGCTCCAGCAGGGCGGGCAGGACGAGTTCGGCGAGACCCAGCAGGGCGAGGCCGGCCGCGCCGGTGACGAACAGCGGCCAGGCGGCGGCCAGCAGCCGTAGTGGTGACTGCCCGGGCTGCTCCGCGCCCTGGGTGTGCCAGCGGGCCGGCAGCAGTCCGAGGCCCACGACCGCGGACGCCAGCAGGCCCGCCGCGAGCAACAGCGGCACGCGCGGTGCGACGCCGAGAGCCAGGCCGGTGACGGCGGCCGGGGAGACCGCCCAGATGCCCGAGACCAGTATCGACTCGGTGGACAGCGCCTGCGCCGCCGCTCGCTCCGGGACCAGGTCGGTGAGCAGCGCCCGTAACGCACCCGCCGAGGCGGCCGGTCCGGCCCCGGCCACGCACGCGAACGCGCCGAGGACGACGGGGTGCGCGTCGGGCAACGCCCCGAGTCCGGTGAAACCGGCGGCTCCGGCGGCGAGGCCCGCGGCGAGCTGGGAGCGGGCCCGGTCGGGACGCAGCCGCATGCCGAGGGTCGGGGCGCCGATGATCTCGCCGATCACATAGACCGCCGCGAGCACCGCCCCCAGCGCATACCCCCCGGCCCGTTCCCGCACCAAGAACACCAGGGCCAGCGGAGCCATGGCCACCGGCATGCGGGCGCCGACGGAGGTGCAGGCCCAGATCAGGACCTGCTTGGTGGCGACGTCACGGTAGGTCATGCGATCGACGTTAGGCGCCGCCACTGACAATCAGAAGGTGACCACACCCCGGGCCACCCGCCCCGCCTCCGCGTCCCCCACCGCCTTCTCGAAGTCCTCCACCGGATAGGTCTCGGTCACCAACTCGTCCAGCAGCAACCGCCCTTGACGGTAGAGCTCGGCATACAGCGGTATGTCCCGCTGCGGCCGCGAGGACCCGTACCGGCACCCCAGGATCGACTTGTCCAGGAACATCGAGGAGACGAGGAAGGACGCCTCCGCGGTGGCGGGCGCCGTGCCCAGCAGCACCGCCTGTCCATGACGGTCCAGCAGGTCGACGGCCTGCCGGACCAGCTCCACCCGCCCGACGCACTCGAAGGCGTGGTCCACCCCCGTCGGCAGCAGCTCCCGCACTCCGTCCGTCGACCCCAGGAAGTCGGTCGCCCCGAACTGCCGGGCCACCGCCTCCTTCCCGGGATTCGCGTCCACCGCCACGATCCGCGAGGCCCCCGCGATCCGGGCCCCCTGGATGACGTTGAGCCCGATCCCGCCGGTCCCGATGACCAGCACGGAATCCCCCCGGTCCACCCGAGCCCGGTTCAGCACGGCCCCCACCCCGGTCAGCACCCCGCACCCGATGAGGGCCGCGGAGGGCATCGGGATGTCCTTGGGAATCCGCACCGCCTGCACGGCCTTCACCACGGTCCGTTCCGCGAAGGCGGAGTTGGAGGCGAACTGGTACACCGGCCGCCCGCCCTGTGTGAAGGGCTGTCCCGGCCGCCCGATCGCCTTGCGGCACATGGTCGGCCGCCCCCGGTCGCAGTCGGCGCACGTACCGCAGTTGGCGAGGGTGGACAGCGACACGTGGTCACCGGGCGAGACATGGGTGACCCCGGCCCCGACGGCCTCCACCACCCCGGCCCCCTCATGCCCCAGCACCACGGGAACGGGGAAAGGTATGGTCCCGTCCACCACGGCCAGGTCGCTGTGGCACAGCCCGGCCGCCGAGATCGCGACCTGCACCTCCCCGGGCCCGGGATCCCGTACGTCCAGATCCTCGACGACCTCGACCCGCTTCCCGTCGTACACCACACCGCGCATCAGACGACCCCCTTGGGCTCCCTGGGCAGACCGAGCACACGCTCGGCGATGATCGTGCGCTGAACCTGGTCCGAGCCCCCGTAGACGGTGTCGGCCCGCGAGAAGAGGAACAGGTGCTGGAAGGCGTGGAGTTCGTACGGCAGCGAGGCCGACCACTCCCCGGGCCCCACGCTCGCCAGGGCGCCCCGCACCTCCATCGCCAGCTCCCCGAGCCGCTGATGCCATCCGCCCCACAGCAGCTTGGCGACGCTGGGCGCGCCCGCGTCACCCGAACTCCCCAGCGTCCGCAGCGCGTTCCACCGCATGACCCGCAGCTGGGCCCACTGCCGCACGAGCCGTTCCCGTACGGCCGGATCCGACACGACACCGGAGTCGAGGGCCGCCCGCACGACCTCCCCCAACTCCTTCGCGAATCCGACCTGTTGGGCCAGCGTGGAGACCCCCCGCTCGAACCCGAGCAGACTCATGGCGACCTGCCACCCGGCCCCCTCGCCCCCGACGACATGCTCCGCACGCGCGTGTGCCCCGTCGAAGAAGACCTCGTTGAAGTCGCTGGTCCCGGTCATCTGCCGAATGGGCCGCACCTCGATGCTTCCCGGCTGGTCCATCGGGACGAGGAGGAAGCTCAGGCCGTGGTGGCGCCGTGAGTCCGGCTCCGTACGGGCGAGGACGAAGCACCAGTCGGCTTCATGGGCGAGCGAGGTCCAGATCTTCTGCCCGGTGATCCGGTAGTACGCCCCTTCACGCACGGCCGTGGTCCGCACGCCGGCCAGGTCGGAGCCGGCGTCCGGCTCGCTGTACCCCTGACACCACAGCTCCTCGCCCCCGGCGACCGGAGGCAGGAACCTGGCCTTCTGCTCGTCGCTCCCGTGCGCGAGAAGGGTGGGCGCCAGCAGGTTCTCGCCGATGTGCCCGGACCGCGGAGCCGCACCCGACCGGGCGTACTCCTCGGCCCAGACGACCTGTTGGGTGAGACCGGCGATCCGGTTCCCGTATCCGGCTTCGCTCCACCCGAGCCCGATCCACCCGGCCTTGCCAAGAGTGCGCTCCCAGGTACGACGGTCCTGCTCGCCGTCGGCATGCTCGGACAGCCACGCCCGGGCCTCCCCCCGAAACGCTTCGTCATCGGACGTAAATGCAAAGTCCACGCGGATCTCCTCTACTGGGCGTTGGGCCGAGCGCCTTCCTTCGCAGCCCTCTCCATGGCCGCCAACCGCTCGAGCATCGGCATCGGATCCACCCCCACCGACCCCGGCAGGAACTCCGCGATCATTTCCGGCGTCCAACCGCCGGAGGCATACGCGGACCGCAACTCCCGGGGCTGAGCCCAGACCGCCAGCTTGGGCCCGGCGATCGTGTAGACCTGCCCGGTGATCCCGGACTCCCTGGCCCGATCGGACAGCAGGTACACCACAAGGGCGGCCACGTCCTCCGGCTCCCCGATCTCCGCCAACTCCATCGGCACATTGGCGGACATCCGGGTACGGGCGACCGGCGCCACCGCATTGGCGCTCACCCCGTACTTGTTCAGGCCCAGCGCGGCGCTCCGCACCAGCGAGATGATCCCGCCCTTCGCCGCGCTGTAGTTGGCCTGCGAGACCGACCCCTGGTGATTGCCGCTGGTGAACCCGATCAGGGTCCCGGCCCGCTGTTTCCGCATCACCGCCGAGGCCGCCCGGAAGACCGTGAAGGTCCCCTTCAGATGAGTGGCGACGACCGGATCCCACTCCTCCTCGGACATGTTGAACAGCATCCGCTCGCGCAGGATCCCGGCGACGCACACGACACCGTCCAGCCGCCCGTACGAGGACACCGCCGTCTCGACGACCCGCGCGCCGCCCGCCATGGTGGACACGTCGTCGGCCACCGCGACCGCGTCCCCGCCGGCCGCCTCGATCTCCTTGACGACCCCGTCGGCGATCTCGCTCGTCGGCGAGGCCCCGTCGATCGAGACCCCGTAGTCGTTGACGACGACCTTCGCCCCCTCGGCAGCCGCGCCGAGGGCGACCGCCCGCCCGATCCCCCGCCCGGCACCGGTCACGGCGACGACCTTGCCTGCCAAGAAGTTCCCCACGCCCGGCCCCTTCCCGCGGTTTCTGACGGACCGTTAGATTTTATGACCCGTCAGATGCCAGGAGACAAGCCCCGGGGAGGTCCGATGTCGCTGCCCGCCGAATTCCACGAGATCGCCAAGCGCGTGAACAACTGGGGACGTTGGGGCGCCGACGACGAGATCGGCACCCTCAACCTGATCACCGACGAGGTGGTCCGCGAGGCCGCCGCCACCGTGCGCACCGGCCGCCGTGTCCCGCTCGCCCTCCCACTGAAGCAGGACGGCGTGCAGACCGGGTTGGTCCCCGGCCGCGTCAACCCGCTGCACGCGATGGTGCAGATCAACCAGGAGCTCTTCGGCCCGGGCACGATCGCGTGCAGCGACGACGCCGTGACCATGAGCCTGCAGTCGGGCACCCACTGGGACGCGCTCAGCCATGCCTCGCACTCGGGACGGCTCTACAACGGCCGCCCCGCCGACACCATCACCCCGCACGGCGGCGCCGAGTTCGGCGGCATCGACAAGGCGCGGCACATCGTCTCCCGCGGCGTCCTGCTCGACGTGGCCCGCGCACTGCACACGGACCGCCTCGACGGCTCGCACGCCGTCACACCGGAGGACCTGGAGGCCGCCGAGGACCTCGCGGGCACCCGCGTGCGCGCCGGCGACATCGTGCTCGTGCGGACCGGCCAGGTCCAGGTGTATCTCGCCGGGAACAGGGAGGGTTACGGCTATCCGTCGCCAGGTCTCTCGGTCCGCACCCCGGAGTGGTTCCACGCGCGGGACGTGGCCGCGGTCGCCAACGACACCCTGACCTTCGAGATCTTCCCGCCCGAGATCGAGGACCTGTGGCTGCCCGTGCACGCGCTCGACCTGGTGGAGATGGGGATGCTTCAGGGGCAGAACTGGAATCTGGAGGAGTTGTCCACAGCCTGTGGAGAAAGCGGCCGGTACGCGTTCCTGCTGTCGGCGATGCCCGAGCCCTTCGTCGGCGGCACCGGAACCCCGGTGGCACCGGTGGCCGTTCTCTAGCCGTGAAGCCGCGGCTCCCCGACCTCGCCGACCGGCGGCGCGGCGCCCGCCCCGAACACGGCACCGCGCACCGCCGACCGACTCCGGCGCTCCCGCCCCGACTTCCCTGGGCCCTGCAAGAAGCCGACGCCGAATCACGACCCACACTCGCCGAGGGCTTCCGTCACCGAAACCCTCGTCGTCCCCTCACGGCGAATCGCTGACCACAAGCGTGATCAAACGGACACGGCGCGTCAACACCCGTACGAGGATTTATTACTTACGCCCTATTTGCCGCAGGCGCGCACGGAAGCACGCACCCGGCGCACCACCTCTCACCGGCCGCGGAGTGGCAACGGTTTCTGCAACCGTGCCCCGGATGTGACGGCGCTTTCCGCAACCGTCCGCCGGTCACACCGCCTCGAAGGCCAGCCCCTCGTACGCCGACGCGCCACCGCCCGCGTAGCCCGAGGCGGTCTGCGCGGAGCGGTCGCAGCGGTCGAGTTCGCACCAGATGCGCTTGCCCGCGCCCTCGGGGCTCCAGCCCCAGCGGTCGGCGAGCCCGTCGACGAGGGCGAGTCCACGGCCGCCGGTCGCGTCGCCGTCCGCGCAGCGCGGCACGGGCGCCCGGGAACTGGCGTCGGCCACCTCCAGGCGCACGGTGGCCGACCCGGCCGCGACGCCGGGCAGGGAGAGCCGCAGCACGGCCGGACAGCCGGTGTGCACCACGGCGTTGGTGACCAGTTCGGACACGAGCAGGATCAGTGTCTCGGCGAGCGGCTCGTCGACCTCTATGCCGGACCCGGCCAGGCGCGAACGGGCCCACCTCCGCGCTCGCCCCACCTCAGCGGGGTCGGGCCGGACTTCCAGCTGCACCTGAAGCACCTGCACCGCTCACACCATCCGAACCGGCGGACACATGACCTCTCGCCACGCACGCGCCGCAGCGAGGGCCACGATCGTAGCCATTTTCTGCATGGCCAGAACAATGGCCAGAGCAAGGGTCACGGAACGTGAATCCCTTACGAGACAGCATGGTTGACGTACAGTCACCCCAACAAGCGCTTCGGGCATATTCCAGCGCGAAGGAGTACCCGTGCGGCATACTGTGCGACGCTCTACGCGGGGAGTCGAACAGGCCAGTTCCACTCGCATCCCCAGAAGGTACCGGAGCGGAACACCGACTCCAGGACGTGACGGGTCACACATAGGACACAACCCGATATCAACGCTCAGTGATTCCGGTATGCCACAATCCGCGACATCCCCCTAGCCGACCAGGTCGGCGGCGAGCAGCTCCTCACCCTCCCTACCGCCCCCACCACGCTGTGCCCGCACCCAGGCCCGCTTCAGCAGCAGATGCACCTCGCTCTCCCAGGTGAAGCCCATCCCGCCATGCACCTGAAGACAGTCCCGGGCCCCCCGCACGGCGGCCTCGTCGGCAAGCAGCCGGGCAGCGGCGATGTCCCCCCGATCCCCGGTGACGGCAGCGGCATAGACCGCGACCCGGGCCACCTCGACGCGCACGAGGATCTCCGCGCAGAGGTGCTTGACGGCCTGGAAGGCCCCGATCGGCTGCCCGAACTGCTCGCGCGTCCGGGCGTGTTGCACGGCCAGCTCACACGCGCGCACGGCGGTACCGAGCTGCTCGGCAGCGGTGAGCAGGACGGCGACGGGATCGGCCGGAGCGGGCGCCGGCACCCGATGCAGAGGCGTCAGGGGATCCACCGACTTCAGCGCTACGGCCCCTTCGGCGCCCTTGCGCACGACGTCGGCCTCATCCATCCACTCCACGAGCCTGCCGTCCGCAGCGGCGACGACAACCTCCCCTTCGGCCGCCCCCGGGACTTCCCCGGCCGCGAGATGAGTCGCGACGAGCGGTCCGGGGACCAGAGCCCGCCCAGCCTCCTCGAACGCCAACACGGCTTCGGGAAGACCGAGTCCGGCCCCGCCATCGGATTCCGACAAGCGCAACGAGAAGAACCCGAGCTCACCGAGAACCCGCCACAGACCCCGATCGAGACGGGGCTCGAAGTCACCGGGCCGCGCGGTGCCGTTTTTTGGGGGCGCGGGGCTGCATCGATCAGCGGCTCCGCCGCGGGGCGCGACCAGCCCCCACACACCCGCACCCGCCCGACGACCAATCACACCCCGCACAGTGGCGCGCAACTCCACTTGCTCATCCGTCAGTTGAAACCGCACGACCCCACTCACCCCCTCCCCTTCGGCAACCCGAGAATCCGCTCGGCCACGATGTTCTGCTGAATCTGTGAGGTCCCCGCAGCGATGGTGTACGACAGCGAGGACAACCGGTCGAGCACCCAGTCCCGTTCGAGATCAAGCGAACCGACACCCAGAACCTCGGCCGCCGCGTCGTACAACTCCTGCCGCGCCTGCGAGTACCGCAACTTGAACACCGACCCCCCGACCCCCGGCACCCCACTCACGTTCCACTGCGTAAGCCGCCACAACGCCCGGAACTCCGCGTTCAGCCTGCCGAGCCGCCGCCGCAACCCGGGATCGTCCCAGCGGCCGTTCTTCCGCGCCTCGGTGGCGAGCTCCCCCAACACCCGCCGACAGGCGACCACTTCCCCCACGAACGCCGTACCGCGCTCGAAGGAGAGCGTCACCATGGTCACGCGCCAGCCGTCGTTCTCATCCCCCACCCTGTTGGCAACCGGCACCCGCACCTCGTCGAGGAACACCTCGGCGAACTCGTCGGACCCGGCAAGCGTCTTCAAGGGCCGCACGGTGATCCCTGGAGCGTCCATCGGCATCGCAAGCCAACTGATCCCCCGATGCTTCGGCGCCTCCGCGTCGGTCCGCACCAACAGCTCGCACCAGTCGGCGACTTCCGCATGCGACGTCCAGATCTTGGACCCGCTCACCACGTACTCGTCGCCCTCCCGCCGCGCACGCGTCCGCAGCGACGCGAGGTCGGACCCGGCGTCCGGTTCGCTGAACCCCTGGCACCAGACGGACTCCCCCCGCAGGATCGGCGGCAGCCACCGCGCCCGCTGCTCGGCCGTCCCCTCCGCCGCGATGGTCGGCCCGGCATGCAATAGCCCGACGAACCCGGCGCCCACATAAGGCGCGCCCGCCTTCTCGGTCTCCTCGAGGAAGATCAGCCGAACCGTCGGCGACGCGTCCCAGTGCACGTCGGCGTACCCGGCGTCGTACAGCATCCGCTGCCAGCCCATGTCGTACGCCCGGCGCCCCGGCCAGTCGTCCGGCGACGGCTTCGGCGGCAGTGTCGGCAGCGCCTTGCCGAGCCACTCCCGCAGCCGCGCCCGGAAGTCCTCCTCCTCGGGCGTGTACGCGAGGTCCATTACTTGTCGAAGTCCAGGTCGAGCATGCGGATCGCGTTGCCCCGCATCAGCTTGTAGACGGTCTCGTCGTCGAGGCCCTTCACATGGTCGAGGGCGACCTCCTTGGTGTGCGGGAAGGTCGAGTCGACGTGCGGGTAGTCGGTCTCGAAGGTGGCGTTGTCACGGCCGACGACATCCAGCGAGGCGACCCCGTGCTTGTCGCGGAAGAAGCAGCAGAACATCTGCCGGTAGTAGTACGTCGACGGCGGCTCCGGGACCAGATCCCGCACCCCGCCCCACGCCCGGTGCTCCTCCCACACGTCGTCGGCGCGCTCCAAGGCATACGGGACCCAGCCCATCTGCCCCTCGGAGTAGGCGAGTTTGAGCGTCGGGAACTTCACCAGGACCCCGCTGAAGAGGAAGTCCATCATCGAGGCCATGGCGTTGTTGAAGCTCAGCGAGGCCTGTACGGCGGGCGGGGCGTCCGGGGAGGCGGCCGGCATCTGCGAGGACGAGCCGATGTGCATGTTGATGACGGTCCCCGTCTCCTGGCAGACCGCGAAGAACGGGTCCCAGTACCCGGAGTGGATGGACGGCAGCCCGAGATAGGTGGGGATCTCGGAGAACGTCACCGCGCGCACCCCTCTCGCCGCGTTGCGCCGGATCTCCGCGACCGCCAACTCCACGTCCCACAGCGGGATCAGGCAGAGCGGGATGAGCCGCCCGCCGCTCCCCCCGCACCACTCCTCGACCATCCAGTCGTTGTAGGCGCGCACACAGGCCAGCGCGACCTCCTTGTCGTGCGCCTCGGCGAAGGTCTGCCCGCAGAAGCGCGGGAAGGACGGGAAGCAGAGGCTGGCCTCGACGTGGTTGAGGTCCATGTCCGCCAACCGGGCCTTCGGGTCCCAGCACCCGCGCCGCATCTGCTCCCGGGTGATCCCGTCCAGCGTCATCTCGTCCCGGTCGAAGCCGACGGCGGCGATGTTGCGCTTGTACGGGAACTTCAGGTCCTCGTAGATCCACCAGTCGGTCGGCGGACCCTCCGGGTCCATCGTGATCCGGTACTTGCCGGCGACGTACGCGAGTTCGCCGATCCCCGCGGTGAGCGGCTGCGGGCCGCGGTCGCGGTACTTGGCCGGCAGCCAGGTCTCGAAGAGGTGCGCCGGCTCGATCACATGGTCGTCGACGCTGATGATGCGGGGCAGTTCGGTGGACATGATTCCCCTCCGCCGGACGATACGTATCTGATGACCCGTCAGATAGCATGTCACCTGACGAGTCGTCAGCCAAGGCAGGGGGCACACGTGAACGAGACACCGCACTCCCTGGGTTCGAGCCGCACGCTGTGGGAACTGGTGGACCGCCGCGCCCGGCTCACCCCCGACCGTCCCGTGCTCCTCCAGGACGACCGCACCCTGACCTTCGGCGACCTGCACGCGCGTGCCGAGCGCGTCGCGGCCGGCCTGTACGACATGGGCGTACGCCCCGGCACGGTGGTCGCCTGGCAGCTCCCCACCCGCATCGAGACGGCCCTGCTCTCCTTCGCGCTGGCCCGCCTGGGCGCCGTACAGACGCCGGTCATCCCCTTCTACCGCGAACGCGAAGTCGGCTTCGCGCTGCGGGAGTCCAGGGCCGAGTACTTCGCCGTCCCCGGCGAGTGGCGCGGCTTCGACCACACCGCGATGGCGCGACGGCTCGGCGCGAAGGGGGTCTTCGAGGCGTACGACACCCTCCCGGACGGCGATCCGGCGGTGCTGCCCCCGCCGCCCGCGGAGGGCACCTCGGTGCGCTGGATCTACTGGACCTCGGGCACCACCTCCGACCCCAAGGGCGTCCTGCACACGGACCGTTCGCTGATCGCGGGCGGCTCGTGTCTCGCGCACGCCCTGCATCTGTCGGCGGACGACGTGGGCTCGATGGCCTTCCCGTACGCGCACATAGCCGGGCCCGACTACACGGTGATGCTGCTGCTGTACGGCTTCCCCGCGGTGATGTTCGAGCAGTTCGCGATGCCGGACGCGCTGGAGGGGTACCGCCGGCACGGGGTGACGGTCGCCGGCGGGTCGACGGCGTTCTACTCGATGTTCCTCACCGAGCAGCGCAAGCAGCCGGGAGTGAAGGTCGTCCCTTCGCTACGGCTGCTCGCGGGCGGCGGGGCACCGAAGCCGCCGGAGGTGTACCACGCCGTGGTGCGCGAGATGGGGGTGCAGCTCACGCACGGGTACGGGATGACCGAGGTGCCGATGATCACCATGGGGGCGCCGGACGACACCGTGGAGAACCTCGCGACCACCGAGGGCCGGCCGCCGGAGGGGATGGAGATACGGATCGCCGGGGACGGGGAGGTGCGGCTGCGCGGGGAGGCCGTGTGCCAGGGGTATCTGGACCCGGCGCAGACGGCGGCGGCCTTCGACGAGGACGGGTTCCTGCGCACCGGTGACCTGGGCTTCGTCACCGGGTCCGGGCATCTGGTCCTCACCGGGCGGCTCAAGGACGTGATCATCCGCAAGGGCGAGAACATCTCGGCGAAGGAGATCGAGGACCTGCTGGCCGCGCACCCCGCGGTCGGGGACGTCGCCGTGATCGGGCTGCCGGACGCGGAGCGCGGGGAGCTGGTGTGCGCGGTGGTGGAACGGCCGCCGGGTGCCGAGAAGCCGACCCTGGACGCCGTAACCGCGTATCTGCGCGCGGAAGGGCTGTCGGTGCACAAGCTGCCGGAGCGGCTGGAGGTGGTGGACGCCCTTCCGCGCAACGAGACGCTGCGGAAGGTACTCAAGTACAAGCTGCGCGAGCGCTACTCGGGAACCGTGAAGTAGCGGGCGAAGGCGGGCACGATCTCGTCCTCCCGCACCTTGCCGTCGCCGTCGGTGTCCAGCGCCGCGGCGGCGAACTCGGCGGCCTCCCGGGGCACGCCCAGGATGCGCAGTACGCGCGCGGTGTCGGCGACGGTGGCCGCCCGGTCGCCGTCGGTGTCGGCGAGGTCGAGGGCCGCGTGCAGGAACGGGCGGGCGATCTCGGCGAACCGGTCGGGGTTGTCGCGCAGGCGCTTGACCGCGCCGTTCACGAACTCGTCCCGGGTGATGCGCTGGTCGCCGTCGCGGTCCGCTATCCCGGCCATGCCCTGCCAGAACGCCTCGGCACCGGCGTACAGCGCCTGCCCCTTGTCGGAGCGGGCCGCGACCGCGAACTCGGCGAGCAGCGCCTTGGCCGCCCCGCTGAAGTCCTCGCGGTCGATGTAGCCGTTGCCGTCCTGGTCGAAGGTGGCGAACCGGGCGGCGATCCTGCGCTCGTACTCGCTGCTGACCATGTCTCTCTGGCCGCCTTACTCACGTCGGAGGTGTATCTCGACGGAGCGTACGACGCGCCACCCCTCGCGGGCGCGGTAAAGCGTCGCTTGTGCCAAGACCGGGGGAATTTTGGAACAACGGTGATGCAGAAGCCCCGGCGGCGGTCACGGCTGCGCTACGCGGAGAGCGGTCCGGCCTCCTCGGCGACGGCTTGCGCCAGGTCGCCGTACACGTCGAAGAGGCGGCGGACGCCGAGGGCGCCGAGGACCCGGTTGACGTGGGATCCGTCGACCGCGCCCTGCGCCGGGAGTATCAGGCGCAGGCTGCCCTGGCAGGAGCGGATCAGCCGGCGGGCGGCGATGAGCACGCCGACGCCGCTGGAGTCGCAGAAGAAGACCTCGGAGAGGTCGAGGACGAGACTGTGACGGCCGTCCGCCACCGCGTCGTGCACCCGTTGGCGCAGCGCCGGTGAGGTCACCAGGTCCAGTTCGCCCGACACTTGGAGCACGGTCCAGTCGCCCTGCTCGCCGCCGGTCACATAGAACGCCACCACCATGCCCTTCGTTCGCCGGAACCCCCGCAAACGGAAGTCGTTCCTACGCTTCCTTGCAGCGCGGCTGCCCAGCGGCCGTTCCCTGAAACACAACGTGAGAAACGGGAACCGATCGAAAGAGGCTTGTTTTAGTCGACTTCGATCCTGTTCGATCAGATCAGGTGCCAGGTCGGTGAAGGTCCACTATCACCTGCGGATCGGCGGGGGCGCGCGTTGCGACAAAGGGGCGTGCGTTGTCGGACGTGCCGACTACATTCGAGGTGACGGTGGGCGCAGGCTTGGCAACGGCACGGGCACGGGTGAGGGGGCCGCATGGCGAAGAAGGACGCACCGCCTCGCTGGGACCGCAAGATGCAGCAGCGACTGGCCCGCGGTGAGGCGGCCGCCCTCGGCGAGCTCTACGACCGCTTCGCCTCGCTGGTCCACGGCCTGGCCCACCGCGTCCTGGGCGACGAGCGCGCCGCCGACGGCATCACCCGCGAGGTATTCGCCCACGTCTGGGAGCACCCGGAGACGTACGACCCCAAGGAGGGCCCGCTGCGGTCCTGGGTAGCGGCCCTCACCCACCGCCTCGCCGTCCAGCGCCTGCGCGCCACGGAGACGGCGGCGCTGACCGCGGGAGGCTCCACGGAGGAACTCGAACACAAGGTCCGCCGAGCCTCCGTCGCCGCCCGCGCCGACTACATCGTCACCTCCATGCCCTCCCCGCTCCGCTCCGCCCTGGAGCTGGCGTACTTCCAGCGCCGCGACTACCGCCAGACCGCGGCCGACCTGGGCGTCACGGAGGACGAGGCCCGCCGCCGCCTCCGCCTGGGCCTCCAACTCCTCTCCACCGCCCACGACACGGGAGCACCACCCGGATACGGGGGTGCGGTGTGAGCGGCTTCGAGGCGTACGAGGGGCAGGGGTACGGCGGCTTCGGGGGCCGGGAGGGTTCCGGGGGCCGGGAGGACCTGGGCCGCGACGGCGCCGGAAGCCGGGACGGCCTCGGGGACGGCGAGGAGAAGAGCGGCGGGGAGACGGGGGACCGACGGGAGGGGTACGGCGTTCCGGGCATGGCGAGTGGACAGGGTGCCGGTGCGGGTGGGCCGGAGAGCGGTCCCGGGGGTCCCGTCGGCGCGGGCGGGCCCGGGGGCCACGTCGGGCCGGGTGGTCCGGCGAGCGGCAGCGGGCGCGGCCAGGACCCCGACCAGCCGCCCCGCATACCGATGCCGCGCGCGTCCGTGGAGGACGGCGACGGACCGCTGCCCGCGCTGGAGAACCTCGGGGAGCCGGCGCCGACACGTCTGACGAACTCGGGAGAGCCACCGGAGAACCCGGGTGAGCCGGCTGCCGCGCAGTCGGAGGATCCGGGCGAGCCGGCCCCCGCCCAGTCGGAGAACCCGGACGAGCCGGCCCCCGCCCAGTCGGAGAACCCGGACGAGCCGGCCCCCGCCCAGTCGGAGAACCCGGACGAGCCCGCCCAGTCGGAGGAGGCCGGCGGGTCGGCCCAGTCGGAGGAGGCCGGCGGGTCGGCCCCCGCCCAATCGGAGAACCCGGGCGGGTTGGCGGCTGCCCAGTCGGAGAACCCGGACGAACCCGAACCGACGCCCGCCCAATCGGAGGATGCGGGCGGGTCGGCGGCTGCCCGGCGGGGGGACTCGCGAGGGCCGACGGGTGCTCGGCCGCTTGGCCCGGATCAGTCGGTGCCTGCCGAGCCGCGGGCTCCTGGAGAGTCCTCGTCCGCCCCGCTGATCCTGGAGCACCGGGTTCTGACGTCCTTGCTCGGGGCCTGGGCGTTGGCCGCGTGTTCCGTCGAGGAGACTGCTGCCGTCGAGGAGCATCTCGGTGATTGCGGGTCCTGTGCCGACGAGGCCCTGCGGCTGCGGGAGGCCGTCGGGCTGCTGCATCCGCCGGAGAGCCTCGACCTGGACCCGGCCCTGCGCACCCGCGTCCTGGAGGGCTGCCTCGACCGGCGGCCGCCGCGCATCCCCGTGCCGGAGTGGGCGGCCCCCTACGACGCCGAGACGGCCCGGCTCGACGCGCTGCTCCAGGACATAGGCGACGCCGAGTGGCACGCCCCCGTGCGGCTGCGCTGGTTCGAGGGCGACGGCCCCACCAGCCGCCGTACGACAGTGGCCGGTGTCATCGCCCACCTCCTCACCGTCGACGGCCTGGTCGCGCTCGCCCTCGGCCTCGACGACCCGCTGGGCGACGTGACCGCCGACCGCCCCACCCCGACGGCCCGCACGGAGGCGTACTGGCGCACGTCGTACTTCCCGCCGACCCGCTCGGTCCGGGCGCCGTGGCGCGAGCAGACCCACGACCTGGTCCGCACCGTGTCCTTCACCGGCGGCTCCGGCTCGGCCCGCCTGGCCGTCCCGTACGGCGACTTCGAACTGCCGCTGCACGACGCGATGCTGGACCGGGCCTTCGAGTGCTGGGTGCACGCGGAGGACATCGCCGAGGCGGTGGACTACCCGTACGAGCCGCCCTCCCCCCGCCACCTGCACCGCATGATCGACCTGGCGGCCCGCATGCTGCCCGCCGCGCTTGCCGTGCGGCGCCAGAGCGGGTTGGCGGCTCCTTCGCGGGGGCGGCACCTGGTCCCGGCGGGGGAACCTGGTCGTACCCTCCGTCTTGAGATCGAGGGGCTCGGTGGCGGCGAGTGGCTGATTCCGCTGGACTCCCCTGCCACGGTGGGCTCCGCGGAGCATGAGGTGGCCCATGTGGCGCTGGACGGCGTCGAGTTCTGCCATCTCGCGGCCGGGCATGTGCCGCCGCAGGAGGCTGCCGCCGGGCAGGTCGGTGACCGGGAGGCGATCAGGGACGTGCTGTTCGCGGCGGCGTCATTGAGCCGGATGTAACCGGGACTGCGAACCGGAGCCCTCAGGCGAACACGACCGTCCGTCGGCCGTTGAGCAGGATCCGCCGCTCCGCATGCCACTTCACGGCCCGCGCCAGCGCCTGGCACTCCACGTCCCGCCCGATCGCCACCAGCTGGTCCGGCGTGACGTCGTGGCCGACCCGCTCGACCTCCTGCTCGATGATCGGCCCCTCGTCCAGGTCGGCGGTCACATAGTGCGCCGTCGCCCCGATCAGCTTCACACCCCGCGTGTGCGCCTGGTGATACGGCTTCGCGCCCTTGAAGCTCGGCAGGAAGGAGTGGTGGATGTTGATGATCCGGCCGCTGAGCGCCTTGCAGAGGTCGTCGGACAGCACCTGCATGTAGCGGGCCAGGACGACCAGCTCGACGTCGTTCTCGCGGACGAGTTCGAGCACCCGCGCCTCCGCGTCGGCCTTCGTGTCCTTCGTCACCGGAATGTGGTGGAAGGGGATGTCGTACGAGCCCACCAGTTCGGCGAAGTCGGTGTGGTTGGAGACCACCGCGGCGATCTCCACCGGCAGCGCGCCGATCCGGGCCCGGAAGAGCAGGTCGTTCAGGCAGTGGCCGAACTTGCTGACCATCAGGATGATCCGCATCCGGTCCTCGGCCCGGTTGAGCTGCCAGTCCATGTGGAACGAGTCACCGATCGCCGCGAAGCTGGCCCGCAGCTTGTCCACGGTCACCGGCGACTCGGCCGAGAAGTGGACCCGCATGAAGAACAGACCCGTGTCGTGGTCGCCGAACTGCTGGCTGTCCTCGATGTTGCAGCCGGTCATGAAGAGGTAGCTCGACACGGCGTGCACGATGCCCTGCTTGTCGGGGCAGGACAGGGTGAGGACGTACTGCGAGGACTGGGCGGACTGCTCGTTCATGCGGGACAGGGTCCCATATCCGCCCGCGACCAGGGGAAGCCGTCCGTCACGCGGACCGCGTCATGATCCGCAGCACCTCGAGGGTGCGCGGCGGCGCGTCCGGGTCGTCCCCGTCGGCCGTCGCCATCCGGACGTGCGCGTCCCGCGCCGCCCGCACCGCCTCCGGCCACGCCTGGTCCTCCAGGTAGGCGGAGACCGGGGCGTCCGGCCCGACCTGGTGCATGATCCGCAGCACCCGCAGCACGGCGGTGTCGACGAGGGCCGCCTCCTGGGAGTCCCGGAAGATCGTGCCGACGTACTTCTCGGCGGACCAGTTGTCCAGCCAGGTGTCCTCGACGAGGCGGTAGACGGCGTCGGTGACGTCCCCGTACCCGTCGACACCGGCCAGCCAGACGTCTCTCTGGAAGGTGGGGTCGGAGAGCATGTGCAGCGCGGAGCGCACATTGCTGCGCCAGCGCCACCACGGCATGTCGTTCAGTGGCATGCCGCCCATGGTGGACGAGCGACGGCCACGACGGGAAGAGTTCTCCGAGCCTTGCACGGTGATAGATCGTACGTTCTTCCTTTCCGGCGCCTCACCGACCCCCGTAATTCACCTGCACGTCACCGATCAATAACCATGGGTCATCCCCGGGTTCCGGATGTGGCGGAAGCGTGTCGACCCATGACCGGCAGGCGACTCGACCGCAGCACCTTCCTCCCCACGCACACCCGGCCCGTCAGATCCACCGTCCTCGCGGCGCTGGCGCTGACCGCGTGTGCGTCGCTCGCCGCCGGTTGTGGGGTCGTCCCCGGTACCTCGGGGGGTTCCGGGGACGACACGATCACGGTGATGACCTGGGCCCCGCAGAACACCAGCGCCACCAACAAGCCCGGAATGCCCGCCTTCGCGCAGGCCTACGCCCGCTGGATCAACGCCCACGGCGGTATCCACGGCCGCAAGCTGAAGGTCCTGACCTGCAACGACCACAACGACAGCGTGGCCGCCGCGAAGTGCGCCCGGATCGCGGTCAAGCGGAACGTCGTCGCGGTGGTCGGCTCCTACAGCCAGTACGGCGACTCCTACCTCCCCGACCTGGAGGGCGCCGGCATCCCCTACATAGGCGGTTACGGCGTCACCACCGCCGAGTTCACCAGCCCGCTGTCCTACCCCGTCAACGGCGGACAGCCCACGCTGCTGGCCGGCCTCGGCAAGGAACTCGCCGCGAGCTGCGGCCCGGTGGCGCTGATACGGCCCGACACCATCGCGGGCGACGAGCTGCCGCCCATGCTCAACTCCGGCCTCAAGGCGGGCAGTCACACGGACGCGGTCGACCAGCGGGCGGCGGACGACACCAGCGAGTACGAGGGTCCCGCGCAGAAGGCGCTGAGCGCCACCACCACCGACCCGGCGAAGAAGGGGTGCGTGATACCCGCGCTCGGGGACCGTACCGACACCTTCATGGACTCCTTCCGGCGCGCCCGCGACGACTTCCCCGCGGTGAAGACCGCGGCCACCCTCGACAGCGTCGACCAGACCGTGATCAACGAGTCCGGCGGGGCGTCGGGGCCGTACGAGGGCTCGTACATCACCGGCTGGTACCCGGCGGCGAGCGACGCTCGCTGGGACCCGATGAAGAAGGTGATCAGCGAGCAGGCCTTCGGCGACAACCGCATCGACGCGGCGGACGCCGGGGTGCAGACGACCTGGATCGCCTACACCGTGTTCAAGAAGGTCGTCGAGTCGCTGGCCAGTGACGACGTGAGCTCCGACTCGATACGGCGGAAGCTGGACGACGGCCTGAAGATCACCACCGGCGGGCTCACGCCGACGCTGGACTGGGGCGGCCAGGGCCCGCTCGCCAGCATCGGCCTCTCCCGCGTCGTCAACGCCGACGTGACCCTCCAGGCCGTGCAGCAGGGGCAGTTGGTGGCGGTCGACAAGGGCTTCGTGGACGTGACGAAGACCCTCCAGGGCGCCGACGTCGACTGACCGGACACGCGGGCGCGGTTACGGCCGCGTCCGCGCCGCCGGCGTCACAGCTGGGTCGGCTGGCGCTGGGTCAGGCCGTACGTCTTCGCGATCGCGTTCCACAGCTGGGCGGCCTTGGCCTTCTGCTGGCTGGCGGTGCCGCTCGCGCGGTTGCCGGCCTGCGTCTGGCCGGTGGAGCGGGCCTGGCCCTTCTTGCAGCCCTTCCTGCCGCTCACCTGGTCGGCCCAGGCCGCGTAGTGGTTGTCGGCCGCCGCGGAGGCCTGCCAGGCCTGGGTGAGGGCGGTGGTCAGGGCGGCGTTGTCCGGGAGCTTGTCGACGGACAGGCCGGACAGGCTGGTGACGAGCTGGGTGCGCTGCTTGGCCGCGGCGCGCAGGTCCGAGGCGGCCGTGTCCAGGTTCTTGCACCCCTTGACGCTGGCGACCGCGGCGATCACCGAGGCACGGCTGTCGCCGCTCTGGGCGAGCAGCTTGTCCAGGGCGACCGCCTGCTGCTTGGCCGGGTCGGCGGACGGCGAGGCGGAACCGTCGGTGGCCGGGGCGGTGGCGGACACGGTCTGGTTCTTGTCCTGCCCGTCGCCGCCGCCACCGCCGCTGAGCAGCGCACCGGCGCCGACACCGAGGACAACGATGCCGATCCCGACGGCGGCGATGAGCGGCACCTTCGAACGGCTGCGGCCACCGCGGCCGCCGTACCCGTCGTCGTCGCGGCCGTCGCGGCCGTCGTGCCCGCCATGCCCGCCGGGCGGGAAGTAGGCGGGTTGAGGCTGGGGCCGGTCGTAGGAAGGCTGCGGCTGCTCGAACCGCGGCAGCTGCTGGGTGGCCCCGGCGGGACTCTCACCGCCCGGACCGCTCCGGAACAGGCTGTCGAACTCGGCGGGCGGCTGCCGGTCCGCACCACCGGGCTGCGCCCCGTAAGGCGCCGGCCCGTCGGTCACCGGCGCGATGAACTGCGTGGCCTGCGCGTCCGGATCGGCGACGGGAGGCAACGGCCCGGGCCCGCCCTGCGCCGTATGCCCGAGGAACGGGGTGGCACCGGCCGAGGACTGCCCACCGACCTCGGGCGGCAACGCCCCGGGCCCGACCGGCGGTATGAACTGGGTCGCCCCTTCGTCCGCGACCGGGACGACGGGCGGCAGGAACTGCGTGGCCCCCTCGGGGGCGGCGGGGACAGGGGGGATGTACTGCGTGGCGCCTTCGCCGACAGCGGGCGGCAGGGGGGCGCCCGGAGCGCCGTAGGCACCGGGGCCTCCGTGCACCGCGGGCGGCAGAGCGGCCCCGGCCCCCGGGTTGCCGTAGGCATCGGCGGCGGGCGGCAGGGCCGCGCCCGGCTGCCCGGGGTACGGCTGAGGTGCTCCCGGAGCGGTGGGGCCGGTCGGCTGCTGAGGCGGGGCGTCGTACGAAGTCGTCGGCGGCTGCTGGGTTCCCGGCATCGGCTGGGCCGGGCTGCCGTACGGCGTCGGTGTGGCCTCCGGGGGCAGGGCCTGGGACGGGATGCCGTCCGCCGGCGGGGTGCTCCACTGGTTCTGTTGCGGGTCCGTGGCCCACTGCTGGGCCGGCGGCGGGGTCGGCCAGGCCTGGTCCTGCGGCGGGGGCGGGGTCTGCTGCTGGTCCGGGCCCCACGGGGTGCCCCAGGACTGGCCCCCGGGCGGCGCCGAGGCCGGTGCCTGCTGGCCGGACTGGGGGGCGGGGTAGGAGCCGTACGGGCCTGCGGGCGAGCCGCCGTAGGGGGCGGCGGGTCGGCCGCCGTACTCGCCCGGGGCGGAGCCGCCGTAGGGGCCCGCCTGGGGACCGCCGCCCTGGTAACCGTTCTGCGATCCGCCCTGGTGACCCGGCTGCGATCCGGCCTGGTACCCGTTCTGCGGGCCGCCTTGGTAGCCGGCCTGCGATCCACCCTGGTATCCGGCCTGCGAGCCGCCCTGGTGTGGTGGGTGGGCGCCGGTCGGGGTGATCGGCTGGGCGCCCAGCATGCCCGGCAGCAATGGTTCGCCGCCGTCGGAGGGCAGCACGATGCCTTCGCGCGCCTGGCGCTGCGAGGGCTCCTCGCTCTGTCCACTCTGCGTCACCGGGACTCCTACTAATGGGGGACCTTGTGAATCGTCGGCTCACGCTACCGGGTCCCCCGAGCCGGGTGCCACGCAGCTCAGGCCGCAACCTCCCTCCCTGTGACAGCAGTAACAGCAGCGCTCTACAACGCGCTGCATATGTCCACCTCCTGTCGGCCGGCTGTGCGCCCCGTGCGCGATCCCGCGCGGCAACCGGCCGTTTCCCGCAGATTCACGCATCCGCGGCCCGGCCGGTCGCCCGCCCTCACGCCGCCGCCTGCAACTCCAGCCGCGCCCCGAACTCCCGTACCACCGGCTCTTCCCGGTACGGCTCCAGCCGCTGCTGGAAGTCCTCCAGGTACTCGGCGCCCCGGTTGGAGCGGAGGGACTCGAGGAGCTCCACGGCCTTCAGTCCCGTGTTGCAGGCCTGTTCGATCTCCCGCTGCTGCACCTGCGCCGTGGCGAGGAGCACGTAACCGATCGCCCGGCGGCGGGCCTTGGACTCGGGGAGCTTCGCCAGCGCCTCCTCCGCGCGCCGCGCCCCCGCCTCGGCCTGTCCGAGGTCCCGGTGGCAGTGCGCCAACTCGTCGGCCAGATAGGCCTCGTCGAAGTGCGAGATCCACGCCGGGTCGTCCCCGGAGGCCGCGTCGGCCCCCTCCAGCGCCGTGACCGCCCGCCCGGACGCCACCTGGGCCGCCCGCGCGTCGCCCATCAACGCGTGCCCGCGCGCCTCCGCCGCGTAGAACATCGCCTCCGCGCGCGGTGTCACGCGCCCCCGCGCCCCTTCCTGCGCCGCCCGCGCCAACTGGGCGATCTCCCGCGGGTTCCCGAGCTGCGCGGCGAGATGGCTCATGGACGCGGCGAGGACGTAACCGCCGTACCCTCTGTCGCCCGCCGCCTGCGCGAGCCGCAGCGCCTGGATGTAGTAGCGCTGGGCCAGGCCCGGTTGGCCGGTGTCGACGGCCATGTACCCGGCGAGTTCGGTGAGTCGGGCGACGGCCGCGAACAGTTCACGGCCGACGGCCTCCCGGTACGAGCCCGCGAGGAGCCCCGAGACGACGCTGTTGAGGTAGTGCACGACGACCGGGCGGACGTGCCCGCTGCCGTACTGGTGGTCGAGGTCCACGAGAGCCTGGGTCATCGCCTTCACGGCCGCCACGTCGGACTGCCCGACCCGCGGGCCCGCCGAGCGCGCCACCTGCGAGTCCGGCGAGGAGATCAGCCAGTCCCGGCTGGGCTCGACCAGCGCGGACGCGGCGACGGACGAGCCGGACAGGAAGTCCCGGCGCCCCACGTCGCTGCGCCACAGCTCGCAGACCTGCTCGATGGCCCCCAGCACCGTCGGCGAGAACTGGAGACCGACGCCGGACGCGAGGTTCTTGCCGTTGGCCATGCCGATCTCGTCGATCGTGACCGTACGGCCGAGCTTGCGGCCCAGCGCCTCCGCGATGATCGCCGGCGCCCGGCCCCGCGGCTGCTGGCCGCGCAGCCAGCGGGCCACGGACGTCTTGTCGTAGCGCAGGTCGAGACCGTGCTCGGCACCGCACATGTTGACCCTGCGGGCGAGCCCGGCGTTCGAGCACCCCGCCTCCTGGATGAGCGCCTGCAACCGTTCGTTCGGCTGCCGCGCGACGAGAGGCCTTGCGGCCATTGGCGTACCCCCTGTGGCTGCGGTACCTGCCCACGCACCGAGTTGGCGTGTCTTCCGTGGCCGGACTCCCCTGCTCCCCTGAGCGAAAAGATCCGGCCGTGAAGATCAATGCCCCGCGGACATACCGAAAATGCGAGGCATGCGAGGATTGCCGGGGTAAAGACCGAAGCCGACCCCACTCGTGGCTACCCAGATCAAGCCGACGTTCCTCCTCTGCGCCCCCACACATGCATCCATGCGCCCCAGATGAGGAATCGATGCCCCTCCCCCGCGCGCGTTACCCCCGTAACCCGAGGTGGATGCGGGAGTTGTGTTGAGCGTGGAAGAGACGATCGCGAGCACCGAAGCCGCCCAGATTCCGAAGCAGCGTGGGGAATCGCTGCTGGAGACCGCCGTACGCTACGCCGAGGAGCGGCACTGGGACGTGTTCCCCGGGACCTGGCTGGAAGCCGCCGACGGGGTGCAGCGCTGCTCCTGTGGCGACGCGGCGTGCGATGCGCCGGGGGCGCATCCGGCGCGGGAGGACTGGGCCACGCAGGCCACGGGGTCCGCGACCGTCGCGCGCCGGATGTGGTCGAAGCAGCCGCTGGCCTCGATCCTGTTGCCCACGGGGCGTACGTTCGACGCGCTCGACGTGCCCGAGACCGCGGGGTTCCTCGCGCTGGCGCGTATGGAGCGGATGGAGTTGACGCTCGGGCCGGTGACGCTTGCTCCGGATCGGCGGATGCGGTTCTTCGTGCTGCCGGGTGCCGCCGCGAAGTTGCCCGAACTCGTCAGGAAGCTCGGGTGGTCTCCGTCGTCGCTCGATCTCGTGGCGCTCGGGGAGGGGAGCTGGGTGGCCGCGCCGCCTACGCGGTTCGGGTCGCGGGGGGCTGTGCAGTGGGCTTGTCGGCCTACGCCTGCGAATCGGTGGCTGCCGGACTGTGAGGAGTTGATCTCGCCGCTTGCTTATGCGTGTGGCCGGGATCGATAGGCGCGGATTCGTCTGCCTGGTGCTCTTTCGTCGGCGGGTGCGGGTCGTTTGTGGCTGGTCGCGCCCACGCGGCAGAGCCGCATGTCAAAAACAGCCCCGCGCCCCTAGGTTGGCATCCATGACGTCGGCCGTAAGCGTGCGTGGGCTCTGGAAGCGGTTTGGGCAGCAGGTTGCCGTTGCCGGGATCGATCTCGAGTTGCCTGCCGGGAAGTTCATCGGGCTCGTGGGACCGAACGGGGCCGGGAAGACCACCACCCTCTCCATGGTGACCGGGCTGTTGCGGCCCGATCATGGGGTCGTCGAGGTCGTCGGGCATGACGTGTGGCGGGATCCGGTGGCCGTGAAGGCCCGGATCGGGGTGTTGCCCGAGGGGCTGCGGTTGTTCGAGCGGCTGTCGGGGCGCGAACTGCTGGGATACAGCGGGCGGTTGCGGGGGCTGCCGGGGGACGAGGTCGAGCGGCGGGCCACTCAGTTGCTCGACGTGCTCGACCTGGCGGGGGCCCAGCACAAGCTCGTCGTGGACTACTCGACCGGGATGCGGAAGAAGATCGGGCTCGCGGCCGCGCTCCTGCACAATCCCGAAGTGCTGTTCCTGGACGAGCCGTTCGAGGGTGTCGATCCCGTCTCCGCCCAGATCATCCGGGGTGTGCTGGAGCGTTATACGGCCTCCGGTGCCACCGTCGTCTTCTCCTCCCACGTCATGGAACTCGTCGAATCCCTGTGCGACTGGGTCGCCGTGATGGCCGCGGGCCGCATCCGCGCCCAGGGCACCCTCGCCGAGGTCCGCGGGGACGCGCCCACCCTCCAGAAGGCCTTCCTCGAACTCGTCGGCGCGGGCGCGCGCGACGCCGGTTCGGATCTCGACTGGCTGGGCGGCGGTCCGCGATGACCGGCGACGTCACCCCGGTCACCGACATCACCCCCGTCGTCGTACGACTGAAGCTGTCCCTGCTCAAGAACGGGCTGCGGCAGTCGGGCGGGCGGCGGGCCGCGTATGTCGTGTCGGCGGTCGTCGTGCTGTTCTTCGGCGCGCTCCAACTGCTCGGTCTCGTCGCGCTGCGCGGCCACGCGCACGTCGAGGCGGTGGTGGTGCTGCTGGTGGCCGTGCTGGCGCTCGGCTGGGCGGTGATGCCGCTGTTCTTCCCCGGCGGCGACGAGACCCTGGATCCGACCCGCCTGGTGATGCTGCCGCTGCGGCCCCGGCCGCTGGTACGGGCGCTGCTCGCGGCCTCCCTGGTGGGCATCGGGCCGCTGTTCACGCTGCTCCTGCTGACCGGTTCGGTGATCACGGTCGCGCACGGCGGTGCGGCCTACGTCGTCGCGGTCGTCGCCGTCGTGCTCGCGCTGCTGGTGTGCGTGGCCCTCGCACGGACCGTCGCCGCCGCCAACATCCGGCTGCTGACCAGCCGCAAGGGCCGCGATCTCGCGGTGCTGAGCGGGCTGGTGATCGCGATCGGGGCGCAGCTGGTCAACTTCGGGGCGCAGCGGCTGGGTTCGAGCGGGCTGTCCCAGCTCGAACCGGCGGGGGACGTGCTGAAGTGGGTGCCGCCCGCGTCGGCGATCGGCGCGGTGGACTCGGTGAGTGCGGGGTCGTACGGCGTCGCGGTGCTCCAACTGGCGCTGAGCGCGGGCGCGCTGGTGGCGCTGATCGGCGTATGGACGCGGCACCTCACGAAGTTGATGACCTCGCCCGACGGGTCGACGCTCCAGGCCGCCGGCGAGCAGCCCACCCGCGACCGCGGCGCCGGCGGCCTCGCCCGGCTGCTGCCGGCCGGCCGCACCGGGACCGTCATGGAGCGCAGCCTGCGTTACGTCTGGCGCGACCCCAAGACCAAGGCGGCGTGGGTGACTTCACTCGCGATCGGCCTGATCGTGCCCGTCTTCAACGCCCTTCAGGGCACCGGCTCGATCTACTTCGCGTGCTTCGCCGCCGGGATGCTGGGCATCCAGATGTACAACCAGTTCGGGCAGGACACCTCCGCGTTCTGGATGGTCGCGACGACCATCTCCTCCGCGCACGACGCGTACGTCGAACTCCGTGGCCGGGCGCTGGCGTTGCTGGTGATCACGCTCCCTTACGCCACCCTCGTCACGGTCACGACCACGGCGATGCTCGGCGACTGGCCGCGCCTGCCCGAGGTCCTCGGCCTCTCCTTCGCCCTCCTCGGCGCGATGCTGGCGACCGGCGCCTGGACCTCGGCCCGCTTCCCGTACTCCATCCCGCAGGAGGGCTACAAGAACGTGGCCCCCGGCCAGACCGGGCTGGCCTGGATCTCCATCTTCGGCGGCATGGTCTCGGCCGCCCTGCTGACCGCGCCCGTCATCGTGGCGACGATCTGGGTGAACGTGACACAGGACGGCGACGAGTGGGGCTGGCTGCTGCTGCCGGTGGGCGCGGCGTACGGGGCCGGGATCACCCTCGCCGGCCTGCGCCTGGCCGCCCCGCGGACGGCGGCCCGGCTGCCGGAAATCCTGGCGGCGGTGAGCAAGGGCTGAGGAGTGAGGTGCGCCGGTGGAGCGGATCTTGGTGGTGGGCGTCACCGGCGCGGGCAAATCCACGCTCGCCAGAGCCCTGAGCGGTCGGCTGGGCCTGCCGTACCACGAGGTGGACTCGCTGTACTTCAACGGTCCCGACCGGGCCGTCAACGGCGAACTGACCGAGGACGTGTCGAGGCTCACCGCCGATCCCAGCGCGTGATCATGCCCCGGGTACTGCGCCGGTCCGTCCGGCGCACCGTGACCCGCGAGACCCTCTTCGGCGGCAACCGGGAGACCTGGACGGGCCGGCCGAGCCGGGAGCACCCGGCCTGGTGGGCGTGGTCCCAGCACGGGCCCCGCGCCTGGCCGGCGTCCCTCTGACCCGGCAGCCCCGAACCGGTGGGCGTCACACGGCCAGCGCGGCGTCGAGGAACGGCTCGATGGCCACCCGCCAGGCCTCCGGCTGGTCGTAGTGCACCAGGTGCCCCGCATCGGCCACCTCCGCGTACTCCCCCCGGGGCAGCACCCGCACCATCTCCTGCGCCTCGGCCCGGCCGAGCTCCCCGTCCAGCCCGCGCACGACCAGCGCGGGACACCGCACCTGGGCCAGCTCCTCCCAGTGCGCGTCGTACACCCATGTCTCGCGCGACTGGAGCATCTGCGCGGGGTCGAACACCGGCCGCCAGCCGTCGGGGGACTCGTGCATCACCTCGGCGTAGAACTCGCCGCGCGCCGGGTTGGGCCGCTCCACCCAGGGATCGTCCTCGCCGAACCACTTCCGTACGTCGGCGAGGGTGGCGAAGGGGACGGGCCAGGCCTTGAACCAGTCCTGCCACTCCCGCTGCGAGGCCGCGCCCAGTGCGGACGCCCGCATGTCGCAGATGATCACGCCCCGCACCAGGTCGGGCCGTTTCGCGGCGAGCTGCCAGGCGGTCAGCGCGCCCATCGCGTGTCCGATGAGGACGGCCGGGGAGAGCCCCAGCTGTTCCAGCGCGGCCTCCGCGTCCTCGACGTAGGCCTCACGGGTGAACGCGGCCTGAGGGGGCTTCTCGCTCTGTCCGTGCCCGCGCTGGTCGAGTGCGACCGCGCGATGCCGTTCGGACAGCCAGCGGGCGGTGGACGCCCAGTGCGAGGCGCGGCCCATCAGGCCGTGCAGTAACAGCACGCCGGGTCCGCACTCGTGCCCGCCGGGCGGGGCGGCCCGCTCCCGGGGGCCGGTCCGGTCCGGGGATCCCGTCCGCTCCGACGGCCCGGCCTGTTCCGGTACGAGCCCCGACTGCTCCGTCGCGAGTCCTGCCGGGTCGGTCTTGGGAGGGTCGCCGAACTCCCAGGCCGCGAGGCGTACCCCACCCGCCCCGGTCACGTCGATGCGTCGCGCCATCGTCCTGGCACCCCCCTAGCTCCGCTCGGACCGCTCGCTCCCGCTTCGAGCCGGCCGGTCCTGTGAACCGTGTCCTGCCGTGCCGTGCAGCTGCCTTCCGTCGTGTGGGTTCCACCTGGCGTGCGCCCGCTCGCGCTTCCTCGCGCTCACTCGCACTCACTCCTGAAGCGCACGCTCCGCGGTTCCCGTCACTCGCAGACTATCGAATGGGTATTCGAAAATGCCGTCTCCGTGAGCAACACCCCTCGTTCGAGTGACCACACTCAAGGAATGATCGTCGCAGCCGAGGGGAGATCTTCAGCGGGAGGCGGACCGCTCGGGGAAAACGGTCCGAAGGGGATGACCCTGGGAGCTCGGGGCTCCGGGTCAGCACAGGGGAGGACAGGCCCCGGCGCCGCATGGCGCCGGGGCCATCCACACGTCTGCGGCACATCCTCCCGCCCCCTCAGGTCATATGCCTCACGCGACAGCCTCGCACGCGAAACGTCCGAGCGCTCCGATTTCGGCGCATAAAATCTTGACGTCGAGGGACCCCTGAGACGCCTCAACCGCCTCCCGGATCACGGTGGTTGACGCCCGCACCAGCCCGGAGAGCGGTCCGGCACCGCGGCTCAGCGCTTGGCGACGAACACATGGGAGGCGACGTCCGCCTCCAGCTCGGCCGCCTCACCGCCGCTGCCGACCAGCACCCCGCCCGCCGACTCCGTCACACTCACCACCGAGCCGGGCTGCACGCCCGCGCGACGCAGCGTGTACATCAGCTGCGCGTCCGTCTGGATCGGTTCGCCGATACGGCGCACCACGACCGTCTTGCCGTCGGCGCCCGGGTCGAGGTCCGCCAGCGACACCATGCCCTCGTCGAGGAACGGGTCGGCGCCGTCCTTCTCGCCCAGCTCCTCCAGGCCCGGGATCGGGTTGCCGTACGGCGACTCGGTCGGGTGGCGCAGCAGCTCCAGCACCCGCCGCTCCACGGCCTCGCTCATCACGTGCTCCCAGCGGCAGGCCTCGGCGTGCACCTGCTCCCACTCCAGGCCGATCACGTCGACGAGCAGACACTCGGCGAGGCGGTGCTTGCGCATCACGCGGGTGGCGAGGCGGCGGCCCTCGTCGGTCAGCTCCAGGTGCCGGTCGGTGGCCACGGAGACCAGACCGTCCCGCTCCATCCGCGCCACCGTCTGGCTCACGGTCGGCCCGCTCTGGTCGAGCCGCTCGGCGATCCGGGCGCGCATGGGGACCACACCTTCCTCCTCAAGCTCGAGGATGGTGCGGAGATACATCTCCGTGGTGTCGATCAGTCCGGACATACGTGCCCCTCGATGAGATCTGCCGGAAGCGTGACGGCTGCCCGGCGCGTGCGCTGGCCCTGGATTCAATTCTGACGCATACCACTGACAACCGTGCCGCGCCGTTGAAACCACGGGGTTACGGACGAGTACTCGGGAGTAGCCGCCCGGATTCGGGCAGGTATGGGGGCCGGCGCGAGCCAGGGCGGGAGTCCTGGTGCGGGCCCGGCATCGACGGCCGTATTGACACCGCACTGGTCCAGACCGCACGGTGATCCGCGACACAGGCAGACACCCCACGCCGGCACCCCGGAAGGACCCGCATGAGCGACGGCAAACTGGCCGACCAGTTCTTCGACGCCGCGATCGATCTGCTGGAACGGGTCCGCGACGAGGAGGGCGAGGCCATCGCCGCGGCGGGCACGCTGCTCGCCGACACCGTCGCCGACGGGGGCCGGCTCTTCGCCTTCGGCGCCGGGCACTCCTCGCTCGCCGCGCAGGACGTCGTCTACCGGGCCGGCGGACTCGCCCTGATGAACCTGCTGGCGGTACCGGGCGTCGTGGGCGTCGACGTGATGCCGGCCACGCTGGGCTCCGCCCTGGAGCGGGTCGACGGCCTCGCGAGCGCGGTCCTGGACACCTCGCCGCTGCGCGCGGGCGACGCCCTGATCATCATCTCCCTCTCGGGCCGCAACGCCCTCCCGGTCGAGATGGCCATGAACGCGCGGGCGCTGGGTGTGAAGGTCATCGGCGTGACGTCGGTGGCGTACACGACGGAGACCCGCTCCCGGCACGTGTCCGGCACTTACCTGCGCGACCACTGCGACATCGTCCTGGACTCCAAGATCCCCATCGGCGACGCGACCCTGACCCTGGACCCGATCCCGGCCCCCTTCGCCCCGGCGTCGACGGTGGTGACCAGCGCGATCCTCCAGTCGGTCATGGCGACCACGGCGGGCGTCCTGTCGGAACGGGGCATCGAGCCGCCGCTGCTGCGCTCGGGCAACGTGGACGGCGGCCACGAGTGGAACGGCAGGGTGTTCGAGGAGTACGGCGACCGGATCTTCTACCGGCGCTGAAACGCCGGCGCCTACTCCCGCCCCACGACCCCCGCCAGATCCAGGGCCGCCGCGATCCGAACGGCCACGTCCTCCGCGTACACCGCGTCGGCCCGCTCGAACTGGCTCCGCCCGCCCCCGCGCAGGAAGGTCACCACCCCCAGCGTCCGCCCGCGGCTCCGCAGCACGGCGCACAGGGCATGGACCGAATCCCCCGGCCACCGCCGGGCCAAGGCCCACTCCCGGGCCTGCTCCGCCGCCACCGCGCCCACACTGGCCCGCACCGACCCGGCCCGCTCCACGCACTGCAGGGCCGGATGCCCCTGCCCGTACCGCACGGGCAGTCCCGCCTGCCCGGCCGGCAGACTCGGCCCCGGCGCCCCCGAAGGCGTGGCGGCGACCCGCACCAGCCGTACCGGCCCCTCGCTCTCCCCGTCGACCAGCGCGCCACCCGCGACCCGGTCGATCAGTGCGTGATCGGCGAACCCGGCCAGCGCGAAGTCCAGGTGAACCGTCGCCGCCTCCCGCGGGTCCTCGCACTCCCCCGCCGCCCGCGCCGCACGGTGCAACTGGTTCGTCCGGAACCGCAGCAGCGCGGCCTCCTGCTCGCCCTGCTTGGCCTCGGTCACGTCCTGGAACAGCCACCCGACCCCCAGCGGAACCGGCTCCTCCGCGAGCGGTGACGCCAGCCGTACGAAACCGCACCGCCAGCACCGCCGCTGATCGCCGTCCGACGTCCGCACACTGACCCAGATCTCGGCGGGAGCCGGCGGCGCGCCCTCGGCGAGCACATGGGTGAGCGCGCTCTCCAGTTCCTCCACGCCCTGCGCGAGCAGCTCCCCGAGGGGCCGCCCGAGCGCGGACGTACGCCCGATGCCGAGGGAGCGGGCGGCGTGCGCGTTCACGACGGCCGGCCTCAGGTCGGCGTCGACCAGCACCACACCCCAGCTGGCGTCCTCGAACAGCGCCTCGCTCAGCGCGATCGACCGCTCCAGGTCGATCTGCGCATGCACCTCGCTGAAGGCGCAGTACAGCCCGGCGGGCTTGCCGTCCGGCCCCCGTACCGCCGCGGACTGGGTCCGCACCAGCACCCGTCCGCCGTCCTTGGTCAGCAGCGCGAACTCGTGCACCTGCCGGCCGGGGGCCTGCATGGCGGCCATCAGCCGCCCCTCGACCTCCTCGGCGTCGGCCTCCCGCACGGCCCATCCCGCGAACCCGTGCCGCCCCACCGCCTCGGCCGCGGTCCACCCGAGAATCCGCTCGGCCTCACGGTTCCAATGGGTTACGACCCCGTCGGCGTCGAAGGCGCACAGCGCCGCGTCCATCCCGTCGAGCAGCGCGGCCAGCAGGTCG
The DNA here is from genome assembly GCF_050936785.1 of Streptomyces sp. CA-249302. Taxonomy (NCBI): domain Bacteria; kingdom Bacillati; phylum Actinomycetota; class Actinomycetes; order Kitasatosporales; family Streptomycetaceae; genus Streptomyces; species Streptomyces sp. CA-249302. The sequence continues at coordinate 4,852,327 of NZ_JBNJMG010000001.1, forward strand.
GAGCCGTCAGGGCCCACGGGGCCGACCGGCTCGGGCTCGTCGGGCCCCAGCTCATCGGTGGTCCCACTACGCCGGGAAGCACTCACCTGGACCCCCTGCCAAGCTGCGTCCGCACGTACGGCGCGTCGGTTCGCTCACTCGCAATCATCTAACTCGAACGTGACGCAGCACACACCGAGTTCCCCAAGATTGAGGGAATCGTTGCAACGCGCCTCACACCCAACAATCAGCCCTACCCCAGCCGAAGATCAACCCACAGATCACTTTCCCCGTCGAGCACATACCGCTCCACCTCGACAAACCCGTGCTCCAGGGCAAACCTCAACCCGTCCCCATTGGCGGCCAGCACACACGTCTCGACCCCGCCGGCCCCCATCTCACGCGCCCGGGCAAGCCCCCGCTCGTAGACGGCGCCCCCGATCCCCCGCCGCCTCCAGCCGGGCAGCACCCGCGCGATCACGGTCGCCGCCCCGCCCACCCCCTCCGGCGGCCGCACGGTGGAGCACCCCACCAGCACATCCCCGAGATACACGTTCTCGAGCCAGTTCCGCCCGGCCCGCTCCCGCGCCGCCTCAAGAGACATCGCGGCAGGCGGAACGATCAGGTTGTGCACATACCGCCACTCCTCGACCATCCCGTCCCCGACGACCCGCCCGAAGCGAAGCTCATCCACCCTTGGCCCCCATCGTTTCGCTCGGAAAAAAGCGGTTGATCGTACGCCGACCCGTTCTTAGTGTGTGGGCTACACAAGAAGGGAGGTGGTTCGGCAGATGTATGAATACCGGACGCGTGAGGTGACTGCGGGCTAGCGGCTCGCCACCACACCGAGTGCGGTGCCGGACCAGCGCGGGAGCGAACCGTGCAGCCGGCCCAATCCCAAGCAGTCACCCGACCCGTGAGCTCGCCGGTACGTCCGGCCGGCTCCTTCGCCGAGGCGGAGGGACCAGAGCTCGCGGGTCGTCTGCGTTTGTCGGGCGGGGCAGTAGGCTGGGGGCATGCTTCCGATACTCGTTCGACGCCGGCACGTGGACTACGTGCGCGTCACGAGCATGGGCTGTCGGGGTTCCGTCGCCTGATCCGGCGTTCCAGCCCCTTTTCCCGCCTTCACCTTTCGGACGCACCCCATGACGCACACCTCGGCGACCCCGTCGTACGCCCAACTCCCGATCATCGACCTCTCCGCGGCCGACCGCGGCCCCCAGGCCCGCGCGCTGCTCCACGCCCAGCTGCACGCCGCCGCCCACGACGTGGGTTTCTTCCAACTCGTGGGGCATGGGGTGAGCCAGGGTGAGACCCAACGGCTCGTCCGCGCCATGCACGCCTTCTTCCGGCTCCCCGAGGCCGAGCGGCTCGCCCTCGACAACGTCAACTCCCCCCATTTCCGCGGCTACACCCGCACCGGCGACGAGCGCACGGGCGGCAGCCGGGACTGGCGGGACCAGCTGGACATCGGCGCCGAGCGGCCGGCCCGGACGCCCGGGCCCGGTGAGCCCGCGTACTGGTGGCTGGAGGGGCCGAACCAGTGGCCTGACGGGCTTCCCGAGCTTCGTACCGCCGCGCTCGGCTGGATGGACCGGCTGAGCGCCGTCGCCCAGCGGCTGCTGCACGAACTCCTCACCGCCATCGGCGCCCCCGCCGACTTCTACGACCCGGTCTTCGGCGCCCACGCCCACCCGCACCTCAAGCTCGTCCGGTACCCGGGCAGCGCGAGTGACGGCGCCGATCAGGGGGTGGGGGCGCACAAGGACTACGGCTTCCTGACGCTGCTGCTCCAGGACCAGGTGGGCGGCCTGCAGGTGGAGCGCGGGGACCGGTTGTTCCATGACGTGCCGCCGGTCGACGGCGCCTTCGTGGTCAATCTGGGCGAGCTGCTGGAGGTGGCGACCAACGGGTACCTCCTGGCCACCAATCACCGAGTGGTGAGTCCGCGGGGAGCCACGGAGCGCTTCTCCGTGCCGTTCTTCTACAACCCGAGGCTCGACGCGAGGGTGGCACCGCTGCCGTTCCCGCACGCGAGCACGGCCCCGGGAATCACCGACGACCCGACCAACCCCCTCTTCGCCGAGTACGGCTACAACGAGCTCAAGGGCAAGCTGAGGGCACATCCGCTGGTCGCGGAGCGACACCACGCGGACTTGCTCACGGCGGCGTGAAAGACGGGCCCGTCGGGCCCGTTTTCCATGGGCGCGAGCACCCCCTCAGTGGGCGATGTCCCCAAACCCCTCGATGTCCTGCGGCCCTCGCACCCCTGGCCCCACATACCGCGCGGACGGCCGCACAAGCCGCCCCGTCCGCTTCTGCTCCAGCACATGCGCCGACCATCCCGCCGTCCGCGCACACGTGAACATCGACGTGAACATGTGCGCCGGCACCTCCGCGAAGTCGAGCACGATCGCCGCCCAGAACTCGACGTTCGTGGCAAGGACCCGGTCGGGACGGCGCGCGTGCAGCTCCGCCAGCGCGGCCTTCTCCAGCGCCTCCGCCACCTCGAACCGCGGAGCGCCCAGTTCACGCGCCGTACGCCGCAGCACGCGCGCGCGTGGGTCCTCGGCCCGGTACACCCGGTGGCCGAAGCCCATCAGCCGCTCCCCCTTGTCGAGGGCCTGCTTGACGTACGCCTCCGCGTCCCCCGTCCGCTCGATCTCCTCGATCATGCCGAGGACGCGGGAGGGTGCCCCGCCGTGCAGCGGACCGGACATCGCTCCTACGGCACCGGAGAGCGCCGCGGCCACGTCCGCGCCCGTGGACGCGATCACCCGCGCCGTGAAGGTGGACGCGTTCATGCCGTGCTCGGCGGCCGAGGTCCAGTACGCGTCGACGGCCGCGACGTGCTTCGGGTCCGGCTCGCCCCGCCAGCGGATCATGAACCGCTCGGTGATGGAGTGCGCCTTGTCGATCTCGCGCTGCGGCACCATCGGCCGCCCCTGGCCACGGGCCGACTGGGCGACGTACGACAGGGCCATGACGGCGGCGCGGGCCAGGTCGTCGCGGGCCTGCTCGGCATCGATGTCGAGCAGGGGTTTGAGGCCCCACACCGGCGCCAGCATGGCCAGCGCCGACTGGACGTCCACCCGGATGTCGCCGGAGTGGACGGGGATCGGGAACGGTTCGGCGGGCGGCAGGCCGGGGTTGAAGGTGCCGTCGACCAGCAGCCCCCAGACGTTGCCGAACGAGACGTGACCGACCAGGTCCTCGATGTCGACGCCCCGGTACCGAAGGGCGCCGCCCTCCTTGTCCGGTTCGGCGATCTCCGTCTCGAACGCGACGACTCCCTCGAGGCCAGGCACAAAGCCGGGGTCAAAGCCGGGGTCGAAGTCGGACATCAGGCGGCTCCTCGTGATGTGTGCGACGTGTCGGAGGGCGGGACAGCGGACAGCGGGTAGCGCATAGCGGAGGAAGCGGCCGGCGGCTCGGTACCGGAACCTCATCAGCACGATATCCCCGAGTGCCACTTTTGGGGAGACAGTGCGGCACTGAGTGCCATACGGCAGGATGACCGCGTGACCGACCCAGACGCCGTCCCCCTCGATCCCGCCGCGATGCGCAAGCAGTACCGCGCCGAAGGCCTCGCCGAGTCCGGGCTGGCCGCCACTCCGGTGGCGCAGTTCGCGCACTGGTTCGAGCAGGCCGCGACGGAGGCCCATCTCTTCGAGCCGAACGCCATGGTCGTGTCGACGGCGAGCGCCGAGGGCCGGCCCAGCGTGCGCACGGTGCTGCTGAAGCAGTTCGACGAGCAGGGCTTCGTCTTCTACACCAACTACGACTCCCGCAAGGCGCGCGAGCTCGCGGAGAACCCGTACGTCTCGCTGCTCTTCCCGTGGCATCCGATGGCCCGCCAGGTCATCGTGACCGGCATCGCCCGCCGCACCGGCCGCGACGAGACCGCCGCCTACTTCCGCACCCGCCCGCACGGCTCCCAGCTCGGTGCGTGGGCCAGCGCCCAGTCCAGCGTGATCTCCTCGCGCGCCGAACTCGACGCCTCGTACACCGAGTTGGAGTCCCGCTACCCCGAGGGCGAGCAGGTGCCGGTGCCGCCGAACTGGGGCGGCTTCCGGGTGGCCCCGCAGACGGTGGAGTTCTGGCAGGGCCGCGAGAACCGCCTCCACGACCGCCTCCGGTACGTGGCGGAACCGGACGGCGGCTGGCGGGTCGAGCGCCTCAGCCCTTGAGCTCCCGGGTCTCCTTGAGTTCTCGGGTCTCCTTGAGTTCTCGGGTCTCCTTGAGTTCCCGGTCGAGGATCTCCGTCCACTGGCGGACCACGCGGTCCCGGCGGCCGGTGTCGTCGGTGAGGAGGTTCGCCAGGCCCAGGCCGCGGGCCATGTCCAGCATGCCCTGCACGGTCTCCCGTACGCCGGGGCGGGACTCGTCGGCGCCGAGCAGGTCCACGGCGATCCGGTGGGTCTCGCGGCCCACCCGGGCCTCCAACTCGGTGACCTGCGGCCGCAGTTGCTCCTCGTTGGAGGCGGCGACCCACAGGTGCAGGGCGGCGCGGAACAGCGGTCCGGTGTAGAGGTCGACCAGGGCGGAGACCACGGCACGGTGGTCGCCGGCCGCGCCCTCGGGGAACAGGGCGCGGATCGCCGTGGACCTTTCCTCGGCCACGTATTCGACGGCGGCCGTGAAGAGGTCCTCGCGGGTCGGGAAGTGGTGCTGGGCGGCGCCGCGGGAGACGCCGGCGCGTTCGGCGACGACGGAGACCGTGGAGCCCGCCCAGCCGTGTTCGGCGAGGCAGGCCACGGCGGCTTCCAGGAGCCGCTGCCGGGTGGCCCGGCTGCGGTCCTGCTTGGGGAGGCGTTCGACGCGCTCGGCGTCCGCGTCCGTGGTCACAGCACCCATGGTGGATCCCGTCGTTCCAGGAAGGCCGTCATCCCCTCGCGGGCCTGCGGGGAGGCGAACAGCCGGGCCGAGAGCGCGGTGAGGCCGGCCGCGTCCCGGTCGAATGACTCCAGCACCCTAGCCGTGAGCAGCGCTTTCGTCTCGGCCAGCCCCTCGGGGGCGGACCGGCGCAGACCGTCCAGGATCGGTTCGAGTACGGCGTCCACGTCGTCGCCGGCCGCGGTGAGCAGCCCGATGCGGGCGGCCTCGGGGGCGTCGAAGCGCTCGCCGGTGAGACAGTAGCGGGCGAGGGCGCGGGGGTCGGTGCGGGGCAGCAGCGTCAGGGAGATGACCGCGGGGGCGACCCCGATCCGTACCTCGGTCAGGGCGAAGGTCGCTCCGGTGGCGCCGACCGCCATGTCGCAGGCGGCCACCAAACCCACGCCGCCGCCGCGGACGTGGCCGGTCACCCGGGCGACGACCGGTTTGGGCAGTTCGAGGATCTGCCGGAGCAGGTCCACCAGCCCGCCCGGGCTCGGCGCGTCGCGCAGGTCGCCGCCCGCGCAGAAGGTGTTGCCGCTGTGGGTGAGAACGATCGCGCGGACGTCCCCGTCCTTGGCGCAGTCCGCGAGCGCGTCGGACAGCTCGCCGACCAGGGTCGCCGAGAGCGCGTTGCGGTTGGCCGGGGAGTCGAGGCTGAGGGTCTCGACGCCACGCGCGCGTGCTCGTCCGATCAACGTCACGTGCGCTCCCTGAGTTCCCGGCGCAGGATCTTGCCGGAGGCGGCCCGGGGGACGCCGTCGATGAAGGTGACCTGGCGGACGCGTTTGTAGGGGGCGACGCGCTCGGCGACGTACATCATGACTTCCCCTTCGGAGAGGTCGGTCGCCGTCGGCTGACGGACCACGTAGGCGTGCGGGACCTCGTTGTTGTCCTCGTTGTAGACGCCGATGACGGCCGCGTCGGCGATGCCCGGGTGGGTGAGCAGGAGTGCCTCCAGCTCCGCCGGGGCCACCTGGAAGCCCTTGTACTTGATGAGTTCCTTGACCCGGTCGACGACGAACAGCCAGCCGTCGGCGTCGACATGGCCGACGTCGCCGGTGTGCAGCCAGCCGTCGGGGTCGATCATCGCGGCGGTGGCGTCGGCCTGGCCGAGGTAGCCCTTCATGACCTGGGGGCCGCGGATGAGGATCTCGCCGGACTCGCCGACGCCGAGGTCCTTGTCGGGGTCGTCGAGGGAGACGATCCGCATCCCGGTGCCGGCGATGAGCTTGCCGACGGTGCCGGGCGGGGCGTCGTTCATGGCATCGACGGGGACCATGTGGGTGCCGGGCGAGAGTTCGGTCATGCCGTAGGCCTGGCCGACGGGCGGCAGGCCGAGCCGCTGGGAGCAGGCGGCGGCGAGCCGGGCGTCGAGCGGGGCCGCGGCGCTGACGATGTACTTCAGGGACGACAGGTCGTACTGGGCGACCAGCGGGTGCTTGGCGAGCGCGAGGACGATCGGCGGGGCCACGAACAGGCCGGTGATGCGGTGGTTCTGGATCGCCGCGAGGAAGGTCTCCAGCTCGAAGCGCGGCAGTACGACGACCGTGGAGCCCTGCCTGAGGGGCGCGTTCATCAGGGCGGTGAGGCCGTAGATGTGGAAGAAGGGCAGGACGGCGAGGATACGGTCGCCGGGGGCGATCGGTACGAGGGGTTCCAACTGGGCGAGGTTGGTGGCGATCTGACGGTGTGTGAGCATCACGCCCTTGGGGATGCCGGTCGTCCCGGACGAGTACGGCAGCGCGGCCACGTCCTCCACCGGGTCGATGTCGACGGCCGGTTCGGGCGCGGCGGAGGCCAGCATGTCGATCAGCGAACGGTGTCCCGGCGCGCTGTCGCAGACGAAGATCTCCTCGACGCCGCCCGCGAGTTCGGCGGCCCGTCGTGCCGTCTCCAGGAGCGGCGACACGGTGACGATCCAGCGGGCCGCCGAGTCCCGCAGCTGTTTGGCGAACTCCTCGGCGGTGGCCAGCGGATGCACGGTCGTGACAGAGGCACCCGCGCGCGTGGCCGCGTAGAACGCCGTCGGGAAGGCGACCGTGTTCGGGCTGTGCAGGGCGACCACATCGCCCTTGCGCACGCCCGCCTCGGCGAGCGCGGCGGCTATCCGCCGGTGGAAACGGTCGAGTTGGTCGTACGTGAGGGTGGTGCCGTCGGTCCCGTCGATCAGGGCGGGCCGGTCACCGAACTCCGCGGCCCGGCCCAACACGGCTTCGTGGATGGGGAGTTCTACGGGCGGGACGTCTGCGTACTCGCTGCGGAACACGGTTCCTCCAAGGCGGCCGAAGAGGGCCGGGGCGTGCCTGAACTTCCCCAGGGTTGCTTTAGTACGACTTGGGCAGGCCCAGGGTCTGGTGGGAGACGTAGTTGAGAATCATCTCCCGGCTCACCGGAGCAATACGAGCCACGCGGGCGGCCGTTATCAACCTGGCGAGCCCGAATTCCCGGGTGAGTCCGTTTCCGCCGAGGGTGTGCACGGCCTGGTCGACGGCCTTCACGCATGCCTCGCCCGCCGCGTACTTCGCCATGTTCGCCGCCTCACCTGCGCCGACGTCGTCCCCGGCGTCGTAGAGCGCCGCCGCCTTCTGCATCATCAGGCGGGCGAGTTCGAGGTCGATGTGCGCCTGTGCGAGGGGGTGTGCGATGGCCTGGTGGGCGCCGATGGGGGTGTTCCAGACGGTGCGGTCGCGGGCGTACGTGATCGCCTGGGAGAGCGCGTAGCGGCCCATCCCGATCGCGAAGGCCGCCGTCATGATGCGCTCGGGGTTGAGGCCGGCGAAGAGCTGGAGCAGCCCTGCGTCCTCGTCCCCCACGAGCGCGTCCGCCGGCAGCCGTACGTCGTCCAGGGTCAGCTCGAACTGCTTCTCCGCGGCCTGGAGTTCCATGTCGATCTGCCGCCGGGAGAAGCCTTCGGCGTCGCGCGGGACGATGAACAGGCAGGGCTTGAGACGGCCGGTACGGGCGTCTTCGGCGCGGCCGACTATGAGGGTGGCGTCGGCCAGGTCCACACCGGAGATGAAGACTTTGCGGCCGGTGAGGAGCCAGTCGGTGCCGTCTTTCCGGGCTGTCGTCGTGATGCGGTGGCTGTTGGAACCGGCGTCGGGTTCGGTGATGCCGAAGGCCATGGTGCGGGAGCCGTCGGCGAGGGCCGGGAGCCACTCCTGCTTCTGCTTCTCGGTGCCGAAGCGGGCGATGACCGTGCCGCAGATCGCCGGGGAGACGACCATCATGAGCAGGGGGCAGCCGGCGGCACCCAGCTCTTCGAGGACGATGGAGAGTTCGGAGATGCCGCCGCCTCCGCCGCCGTACTGCTCGGGAAGGTTGACGCCGAGGTAGCCGAGTTTGGCCGCCTCGGACCACAGGTCCTCACGACTGAAGTCACGGCCGTGGCGCTTGCCCAGGGCGGCAACAGCCGATCGCAGAGCCTTGTGCTCATCCGTTTCCAACGTGGCGCTCACTTGTCCTCCTGAGAAGCCTCGACTACCGCCAGCAACGCGTTGACCTCGATCTGCTGGCCCACTACGGCGTGCAGGGCCGTCAGCGTGCCCGTGAGCGGCGCTGTGATCCTGTGCTGCATCTTCATCGCCTCCAGCCAGAGGAGGGGCTCTCCGGCCTTCACCTCGGCCCCTACCGCCAGGCCCTCCGCCACCTTCACGACGGTTCCGGGCATCGGGGCCAGGAGGGAGCCCGGCGCGTGTTGCGTGGTCGGGTCCGGGAAGCGGGGCAGGGCCCTGAGTGCCGTCGCGTTCACGTACACCTCGTCGCCGTACCTCGTCACCTCGAACTTCCGCTGTACACCGTCCACTTCGAGTACGACGAGGTCGGCGCCGGCGTGGACGACCCGCACCCCGTCTGCCTCCAGGCCCGCGCGGGCGTGCCTGTAGTGGACCTCGTGTTCCTCTCCCGCCATCTCGTACCGCTTGGTTTGCGGCTGTGACGGAACGTTGCGCCAGCCGCCGAAGCGGGAGCCGTTCGTCGCCGCGTCGGCGAGGGCTGCGGCCAAGGGGGCGTGCGGGTCGGGGGCGGCGGTGGTGAGTTCCGCGAGGTGGCGGTCGTAGAAGCCCGTGTTCATGCGCGCCCCCGTGAACTCCTCGTGGCGCAGGGAGCGGACGAGGAGGGCGCGGTTGGTCGTCGGGCCGTGGATCGTGGCTCGCTCCAGGGCGCCCGCCAGCTTGCGGAGCGCCTCGGCGCGCGTGGGGGCGTGTGCGACGACCTTGGCGAGCATCGGGTCGTAGTGGACGCCGATACCGTCGCCGTCGCCGAAGCCCGTGTCCAGGCGGACGCCTTCCGGGACGGTGAGGCGGTGGAGGGTGCCGGTCTGCGGGGCCCAGTCGTTCGCCGGGTCCTCGGCGTAGAGGCGGGCCTCGATCGCGTGGCCACGCGCGCGTGGAGGGTCGGTTTCGAGGGGGTGCCCCTCGGCGACGCGGATCTGCGCGGCCACCAGGTCCACGTCGAACACCGCCTCCGTGACGGGGTGTTCCACCTGGAGGCGGGTGTTCATCTCCAGGAAGTGCGCCCTGCCGTCGGGCGCCACGAGGAACTCGACGGTGCCCGCGCCGACGTACGAGACGGCGCGCGCGGCGCGCACGGCCAGCGTGCACAACTCGTCCGCGAGCCCCTCCGGGAGCCCGGGCGCCGGCGCCTCCTCGATCACCTTCTGGTGGCGGCGCTGGAGCGAGCAGTCGCGCGTGCCCAGCGCCCACACCGTGCCGTGCGCGTCCGCGAGCACCTGCACCTCGACGTGCCGACCGCCCTCCACGTACGGCTCGACGAACACCTCCCCGTCCCCGAAGGCGCTCGCGGCCTCGGCGCGCGCGCCCTCCAGCGCGGCGCCCAGCTCCTCAAGGCGGCGCACGATCCGCATCCCGCGCCCCCCGCCGCCCGCGGCCGCCTTCACCAGCACCGGCAGGTCGGTCTCAGCCACCTCCCCCAGAGGCGCGATCCCCATGAGCTCCTTGGCGCGCGTCTTGGACGCCATCGCCTCGATCGCCTCCGGGGGCGGCCCGATCCACACCAGCCCGGCGTCGACGACGGCGCGCGCGAAGTCGGCGTTCTCGGAGAGGAAGCCGTAGCCGGGGTGCACGGCGTCCGCACCGGCGCTCACCGCCGCCTTCACCACCAGGTCGGCGCGGAGGTACGTCTCCGCGGGCGCCGCGCCCGGCAGCCGTACCGCCGTGTCGGCCACGCGCGCGTGGAGCGCGTTCTCGTCGGCGTCCGAGTGCACCGCGACCGTCCGGATTCCCAACTCACGGCAGGTGCGGAAGATCCGGCAGGCGATCTCGCCCCGGTTGGCGACGAGCACAGTCCCAATCACGTGATCTGATCCCTTACATCCGGAAGACGCCGAAGCCACCGCGCGCGCCCTCGTAGGGCGCCGTGCGGATGGCCGACAGGCACAGGCCGAGGACGGTGCGGGTGTCGCGCGGGTCGATGACGCCGTCGTCGTACAGCCGCCCGGACAGGAACATCGGCAGCGACTCGGACTCGATCTGCTGCTCCACCATGGCGCGCAGGGCGGCGTCGCCCTCTTCGTCGTACGGCAGTCCGCGCGCGGCGGCCGACTGCCGGGCGACGATCGACAGCACGCCGGCGAGCTGCTGCGGGCCCATGACGGCCGACTTGGCACTGGGCCAGGCGAAGAGGAAGCGCGGGTCGTACGCCCGCCCGCACATGCCGTAGTGCCCGGCGCCGTAGGAGGCACCCATCAGGACGGAGAGATGCGGCACCCTGCTGTTGCTGACCGCGTTGATCATCATCGCGCCGTGCTTGATGATGCCGCCCTGCTCGTACTCCTTGCCGACCATGTAGCCGGTGGTGTTGTGGAGGAAGAGGAGGGGGATGTCGCGCTGGTTGGCGAGCTGGATGAACTGGGCGGCCTTCTGGGACTCCTCGCTGAAGAGCACGCCCTGGGCGTTCGCCAGGATGCCGACCGGACAGCCGTGCAGGGCGGCCCAGCCGGTCGCCAGGCTCGTCCCGTAGAGCGGCTTGAACTCGTCGAAGTCCGAGGCATCGACGATCCGGGCGATCACCTCGCGCGGGTCGAACGGGGTCTTGAGATCCCCCGGGACGATTCCGAGGAGCTCCTCCGCGTCGTACTTGGGCGGCTCGGCGAGGCCCGGATCGGCGTACGCCTTGCGGTGGTTGAGGCGGGCGACGACCCGCCGGGCCTGCCGCAGCGCGTCCTGCTCGTCCACGGCGAAGTAGTCCGCGAGCCCCGACACGCGCGCGTGCATCTCGGCACCGCCGAGCGACTCGTCGTCGCTCTCCTCGCCGGTCGCCATCTTCACCAGCGGCGGACCGCCGAGGAAGACCTTCGCGCGCTCCTTGACCATGATCACGTGGTCGGACATGCCGGGGATGTAGGCGCCCCCGGCGGTGGAGTTCCCGAAGACGACGGCGACGGTCGGGATGCCGGCGGCGGACAGTCTCGTGATGTCCCGGAAGATGGCGCCGCCGGGGATGAAGATCTCCTTCTGGGAGGGCAGATCGGCGCCGCCCGACTCCACCAGGCTGATGCAGGGAAGGCGATTGGCGAGGGCGATGTCGTTCGCGCGCAGGGCCTTCTTCAGCGACCACGGATTGCTCGCGCCGCCCCGCACCGTCGGGTCGTTGGCGGTGATCAGGCACTCCACGCCCTCGACGACCCCGATGCCGGTGACCAGCGAGGCGCCGACCGTGTAGTCGCTGCCCCAGGCGGCCAGCGGCGACAGTTCCAGGAAGGGCGTGTCCGGATCGAGGAGCAGCTCGATACGCTCCCGCGCCAGCAGCTTCCCGCGTTTCCGGTGCCGTTGGACGTACTTCTCCCCGCCGCCCGCGAGCGCCTTCCCGTGCTCGACGTCCAGGTCGGCGAGCTTGCCGAGCATGGCCTCACGGTTGGCCCGGTAGTCCGAACCGGCCGTGTCCAGGCCCGAGTTGATGACCGTCACAGAAGGGCCTCCGGAATGTCCAGGTGGCGGGAGCGCAGCCATTCGCCGAGCGCCTTTGCCTGCGGATCGAAACGGTGCTGCGCGGCGACACCGGCGCCGAGGATGCCCTCGACGACGAAGTTGAGGGCGCGGAGGTTGGGGAGCGGATGCCGGGTGACGGTCAATTCGGCGGTCTCCGGGAGGAGTTCGCGGAAGCGGTCGGTGGTGAGGGTGTGCGCGAGCCACCGCCAGGCCTCATCCGTACGGGCCCAGACCCCGACGTTGGCGTTCCCGCCTTTGTCACCACTGCGGGCGCCGACGAGGAGCCCAAGGGGGGCACGTCGGACGGGCCCGTCATCGGCCAGAGGCTCCGGAGCCAGCGGTTCCGGAAGGTCTTCGAGTACGAGGGTGCGGTGGGCCGGCGCCACAGAGACCCGGTGCCCGTCGTGGAGGACGGCCACATGGTCGACGGCGCCATGGGGGACGTACACATCCTCGAAGACCCCATAGGGCGAGCCCTTTCCCGGTGGCGCGAGCACATGGAAGCCCGGGTAGCTGGCGAGGGCCAGTTCGACGGCGGCTCCGCTCAGCGCCCGCCCGACGACGCGCTCGTCCGGGTCGCGGACGACGAGCCGCAGCAGGGCGCTGGCGGTCTCCTCGGTCGGGGCGTCGGGCCGGTCGGTCCGGACGAGGTCCCAACGGACGTCGGCGGGCGCGGACTTGGCCTCGCTGAAGGCGGCCTCCATTTGCTCGCGTACGAGCGCGGCCTTGGCCTCGATGTCGAGGCCGGTGAGGACGAAGGCGACCTCGTTGCGGAAGCCGCCGAGGCGGTTGAGGCCGACCTTGAGGGTGGGCGGCGGGGCCTCGCCGCGGACCCCCTCGACGCGGACGCGGTCGGGCCCGTCCTGGGTGAGCCGTACGGTGTCCAGCCGGGCGGTGACGTCGGGTCCCGCGTACCGGGCGCCCCCGGTCTCGTACAACAACTGCGCGGTCACCGTGCCGACGTCGACGAAACCGCCGGTGCCGGGGTGTTTGGTGATGACGCAACTGCCGTCCTCGTGCAGCTCGGCGAGGGGGAAGCCGGGGCGGCGGAGGTCGCCGGAGCGCTCGTTGAAGAACGCGTAGTTGCCGCCGGTGGCCTGCGCCCCGCACTCCAGCACATGCCCGGCGACGACGGCGCCCGCGAGCCGGTCGTGGTCCGTGGGCTGCCAGCCGAAGTGGGCGGCGGCGGGCCCGGTGACCAGCGCGGCGTCCGTCACCCGCCCGGTCACGACGACGTCCGCGCCCGCCTTCAGACACTCGGCGATCCCGAAGCCGCCGAGGTAGGCGTGCGCGGCGAGGCGGTCGGGATACCGGGCCTTGAGATCGTCGCCCTCGACGTGCGCGACGCGGACGGGAAGGCCGAGACGGCCGGCCAACTCCCTTACTGCATCGGCGAGTCCGACCGGATTCAGCCCACCGGCGTTCGTCACGATCTTGACGGACCGCTCATGGGCGAGCCCGAGGCACTCCTCCAACTGCCGCAGGAACGTGCGCGCGTACCCGGCGCCGGGGTCCTTCAGCCGGTCCCGCCCGAGGATCAGCATGGTCAGCTCGGCGAGGTAGTCGCCGGTGAGGACGTCCAGTTCACCGCCGGTGAGCATCTCGCGCATGGCGTCGAAACGGTCGCCGTAGAAGCCGGACGCGTTGCCGATACGAAGGGTGCGGGGGGTACCGGGGGTGCTGGAGGCACTGGGGGTACTGGAGGTACGGAGGGTCACGCTCCGTCTCCCTTCGGCGGGCGTCCGCCGCCCGGAGGCCCGGCGAAGGCCTGGGCGATGTCCAGCCAGCGGTCGGCGTCGGGGCCGACGGCTTCGAGGGCGAGGTCGGTGCGGTGGGCACGCTGGGTGACGAGGCGGCAGAAGTCGAGGGCGGGGCCGGTTACGCGGTCGTCGGCGTCTTCGGGGCCGTACACCCACAACTCACCGGACGGCGCTGTCAGTTCGACCCGGAACTCCTCGAAGGGCGTCTCCAGTCCGTGCACTCCGAAGGCGAAGTCGCGGGTGCGGACGCCGAGGCGGACGATGTGGCGGAGGCGGTCGGTGGGGGCACGGGTGACGCCGAGCGCGTCCGCGATGTCGCCGCCGTGGGCCCAGGTCTCCATGAGGCGGGCGGTGGCCATGGACGCGGTCGCCATGGGTGGGCCGTACCAGGGGAAACGGGCGCCGTCGGGGGCGGCGCGGAGGGCGTCCGCGAGCGCGTGCCGGCCGGCCCGCCAGTCCGTGAGCAGCTGCGCCGGGGGCTTCTGTACCCCCTCCTCGGCGCCGTTGTCGACGAAGTCGCCGGGCTGGGCGAGCGCCTTCTCGACCTCGCGGGAGAAGGCGGGCTGATCGGTGACGGCCAGCACGGAGTGGTGGTCGGTCCAGGCGAGGTGCGCGATCTGGTGGGCGACGGTCCAGCCGGCGGCGGGGGTGTCGAGCGCCCACTGGTCCGGGCTCAACTCGCCCACGAGGGCGTCGAGTTCGTCGCCCTCCGCGCGGAGATCGTCGATCACGGGCGTCGGGTCTGCCATGGGGCGAGCATGGCACCGGCGCCGGAAACAAGCAAGCGTGCTTGCATTATTTAGTTTTCCACATGCCGGGATCTGTGCGCAGTCGATCGGCTACCGTCGGTGACGGGAGGTGGTCTGCATGCACATTCGCGAACTTGATCCGAGTGCGTCGCCGTTGGACTACTACGGGTTCGAGCTGCGGCGGGCTCGGGAGGGGGCGGAGCTCACTCAGAACGCGCTCGGCTCGATCGTCTTCTGTTCCGGCTCGCTGATCGGACAGATCGAGACGACGCTAAAGGTGCCCACACGAGAGTTCTCCGAGCGGGTGGATGTGGCGCTGGGGACGGACGGGGTGTTCTCGCGGTTGGTGGGGCTGGTTCTGCGGAGCCAGTTGCCGAGTTGGTTTCAGCCGTATGCGGAGATGGAGGCGAAGGCGGCCTACATCTCCGCGTTCCAGGCTCAGGTGGTCTACGGACTTCTCCAGACCAAGGCGTACGCACGCGCCCTACTCGGGGTTCGCGAGGACGGCGACCTCGACGCCAAGGTGGCTGCGCGGTTGGATCGTCAACGCATCCTGGACCGGGATGAACCACCGGTGATCTGGGTCGTGTTGAGCGAGGCCGTGCTGCATCAGGAGGTGGGCGGTCGCGAGGTCATGCGGGAGCAGTTGGCGCACCTGCTGACCATGCAGCAGCGCAAGTGGGTGGACATCCAGGTGCTGCCGTTCGAAGCGGGTGCACACACGGGGTTGATGGGCTCGTTCAACCTGCTGCGCTTCGAGAACGACCCCGCCATCGTCTACACCGAGGACTTCGTCCAGGGGCATATGACGGCCAATCCCGAAGCCATCAAGGAGGGTTCGGCCCGTTACGATCATTTGCAGGCCGCAGCCCTGTCACCGCGAGACTCGGCCGCACTGATCGCCCGCGTGATGGAGGAGCGTTATGGGAACGAACCTGGACCTGCCGGGCGCGACATGGCGTAAGTCCTCTCACAGCGGCGACACCGGAGGCGACTGCGTCGAGTGCGCCCCCCTCGGCACCGCCACCTGGCTCAAGTCCTCGCACAGCGGCAGCAGCGGCGGTGATTGTGTCGAGGTCGCCGACCTCACCCCCCACATAGCCGTCCGCGACTCCAAGAACCCCGCCGCCGGGGTGCTGGCCCTCTCGCCCGCCGCCTTCTCGGCCTTGGTCCGTGCCGCTGTCGGGGGCGGGCTCACCAGGTAAGTCTCAGTCGAGCGCGGCCACCGCGGCTCGGAGTTCGTCGAGCGTGTGGCGGGCGAGTTCGGTGAGCGGCCGCTGGTTGGCCGGGTCGGCCCATTGGGCGAAGGCGTCGTAGTAGGCGCGGATGCCGAGTTCCGCGGCGAGACTCGCCGTCGGTTCCGATACGCCGCGTTCATTCAGCGCAACCGCCACCGCTTCGGTGAGCCGGCCGCGCTTGAAGGCGGCGCGCTCCTGGAGTTCGCTGTTGCCTGCGATGACCGAGCGGAGCCCCGCGCTGAACTCGCGGCGGTCGTCCGTGAAGGTGGCCGTGATGGCGTCGACGGCCGCGCCGACCGCTTCCAGTGGCGTGGCCGACCCGGGCGCTTCGGCGATCGCGTCGGCGAGGAGCCGGGCGTGGATGTCCTGGCCGGCGAAGAGCACCTCCCGTTTGTCGGGGAAGTGCCGGAAGAACGTGGTCTTGGTCAGACCGGCCCGATCGGCGATTCCGTTGACGGTGGTGGCCTCGTAGCCCTGTTCGGTGAACAGGTCGAGTGCGGCGCGCACCAGCCGTTCCCGCGCGTTCGGTTCCCATCGAGCCATGAGAACAGCCTAAGTGATGTGACTTGGTACCGTCACACCGGGTAGAGTGACGGTACCGAGTCACATCACCCCTCGCTCCGTCCTGGCGGGGTGCTCCATCTCAGGAGGACTACTCATGCGTGTATTCGTCACCGGTGCCGGCGGCCACATCGGATCGGCCGTGGTACCCGAGCTGATCCAGGCCGGACACGAGGTCGTCGGTCTGGCACGCTCCGACGCCTCGGCCCTCGCCGTGAAAGCCATGGGCGCCGAGGTGCACCGCGGCGACATCGCCGACCCGGACGGCCTGCGTACGGCCGCGGCCGACGCGGACGCGGTCATCCATCTCGCCTTCGACCATGACGCCGTTTTCCGCGGGGAGTTCGCCGCCGCCGTGGCCGCGGACCTGGCCGTCGTACGCGCCCTCGGCGACGCGCTGACCGGCACGGGCAAGGCCCTCATAGGCGTCGGCCTGACACACACCGGCGACGCGAAGCGGGACGCGGCGATCGACGCCAACCCCCGCTCCGCCGTGGCGCGTACGATCGCCGGGTTCACCGGGCAGGGCGTGCGGACCGCGCTGGTCGCGGTCCCGCCGGTCACCCACAGCACACGGGACCGGCACGGCTTCATCCCCATGCTGGTCAGGATCGCCCGTGAGTCGGGCGTGTCCGGCTACGTCGGCGACGGCGGCAACCAGTGGGCCGCCGGCCACACCCTGGACGTCGCCCGCCTCTTCCGGCTGGCACTGGAGCACGCCCCGGCCGGATCCCAGCTGTACGCCGCCGGTGAGGAAGGGATCACGGTGCGGGAGATCGCCGAGACCATCGGCCGCCATCTGGACGTCCCGGCCGTGAGCATCCCCGCCGATCGGGCCGCGGACCACTTCAAGGGCTTCCCGTTCATCACGCTCGACGTCCCGATGTCCAACGCGGAGACCAGGCGGTCGCTGGGCTGGGAGCCGGTGCACCCCGGCCTGGTCGCCGACCTCGAAGCCGGCCACTACTTCACCACCGGCTGACCTCGCCCCACCCCGCGCGTGTTCCGCCGTGCGCCCCGAAATTCCCGCGCGCCACCCCCCACCCCCGAAGTACGGTCACCCGGTGCTTGATGAAGACGGTTACTTCGGAGAGTCGGTCGCCGCGAACTACGACAAGTCGTCGGCGGGGATGTTCGCGTCGGACGTGGTCGAGCCGGCCGTGGATCTGCTGGCCGGGCTGGCCGGTGACGGGCGGGCTCTCGAACTCGGGGTCGGGACCGGGCGGATCGCGTTGCCGTTGGCCGAGCGGGGTGTCGAGGTGCACGGCATCGAGATGTCCCGCGCGATGGTGCAGCGGCTGCGGGCCAAGCCCGGCGGCGACGCGATCGGCGTGACCATCGGAGACTTCGCCACCGCCAAGGTCGACGCCAAGGCCGGTGTCGAGGCCGATGTCGAGGTCGACGGGGGCTTCTCCCTCGCCTACCTCGTCTTCAACACGATCATGAATCTGACCTCGCAGGACGCCCAGGTCGACTGTTTCCGGAACGTCGCCGAACACCTGCGGCCCGGCGGGCACTTCGTCGTCGAGGTCGGCGTCCCCGATCTGCGGCGGCTGCCGCCCGGGCAGAACGCCGTGCCGTTCCGGGTGGGCGACGGGCGGGTGGGGTTCGACCTGTACGACGACCTGGCGACCCAGTCGGTGAGCTCGCACCACGTCCGGGTCGACAAGGACGGCCGGGGGTCGTATCTCGCCGTCCCCTTCCGTTACGTATGGCCGTCGGAGCTCGACCTCATGGCCCGGCTGGCCGGCATGCGGCTGCGGGAGCGGTGGGACGGGTGGACCCGGGAGCCCTTCACCGGTGAGAGCCGGCAGCACGTGTCGGTGTGGGAGAAGGTCGCCGAGTAGTCAGCGCGCGAACTTCTCGACGGCCTCCGGCGTGACGGGCGTGAAGAAGTTGACGAGGTTGCCGTCGGGGTCACGGAACAGCAGGGACCGGTTGCCCCAGGGCATCGTGGTCGGCCCGGCGACGAAGTCGGTGACGAAACCGGTCAGGTCCTTGTGGACGCGGTCCACGTCGTCGACGAGGAACTCGGTGATCAGGCTGTGGTTCTCCGCCGGGCGGGCGGAGCCCGGGGCGAACAGCGGGACCGTGCGGGTACCGGCGATCGCGAGGGTGGCGCCCGCGGCCCTGAGTTCGGCGAAGTCCTCGGTGGCCCACCTCGCCTTCGCCCCGGTGGCGCGCTCGTAGAACTCGACGAGGCGCGCCACGTCGCCGGTGATGATGCGGATCGAGACGAAGTCCATGGCAATCTCCTTGGCCGTGCTGCTCAAAGCGGGCGTGCACGTCGCAGGCTAGGAGAAATAGAGGACAGAATCGGTCCTGTATTCACGCTAGGTTCTGCACATGCCCCGCCCCACCGCCCGCGTGCTGACCCTCCTGGAGCTGCTCCAGTCGGGCGGCACCCGGACCGTCGCCGAACTCGCCGACCGCCTCGGCGTCGAAGGCCGCACCGTGCGCCGGTACGTGGACCAGCTGATCGATCTCGACGTGCCCGTGGAGTCGGTGCGCGGCCGCTACGGCGGCTACCGGCTCGCCCCCGGCTACCGCCTGCCTCCGCTCATGCTCAGCGACGACGAGGCACTGGCCGTGCTGCTCGGCCTGGTCGCCGGCCGCCGAACAGGGCTGACGACGACCGAGCACACGGCGAGCGAGACGGCAGCGGCGAAGATCCGCCGGGTGCTGCCCAAGCACGTCGCCCGCCGGCTCGACACCCTCCTGGACGCTCTCGCCTTCACGGACCAGCCCGGCGGGTTCGACACCCCGGACGCCGAGGTCCTGCTCACGATCGCCGACGCGGTGCGCCACCGCCGACCGGTCGCGATCCGCTACACCGACCGCGACGGACGGCGCAGCGAACGCACACTGCACGCGTACGGGATCGTCGCCCACGCGGGCCGGTGGTACGTCACGGGCGGGGACGCCCGGGTCGGCGAGGACCGGACCTTCCGGCTCGACCGCATCACGGACGCACGGACCCTGCCCGGCTCGTTCGAAGCGCCGCCCGTGGGAGCCGATCCGGCACAGCGCGTGTTGTCGGGATTCGCCACGGCCGAGTACCGGCATGAGGTGACCTTGCGGATCCACGGGACGGTCGACCAGATCCGCGCCCGTATTCCGGCGAGCGTCGCGACCGTGGAGGAGTACGAGCCCGCGGCCGACGAGGACCCGGCGACCGAGGAGCGCTGGCTGCGCGTCGAGCTGCGGGCGGAGCGGCTCGACTGGCTGCCCCCGGTACTCGCCTCCCTCGACCGGCCGTTCGTCATCGAGCGCCCCGCCGAACTCCGCGACCTGGTCACCGCGCTCGCCGGCCGCCTCACGTCCTGCGCCGTTCTTGGCTGATGGTCGCCAACAGGTGTGCGACCAGGGGGTTGTGGTCGTTCTCGCGCCAGGCGACGGCCACTTCGGTACGGGCCGTGCCGGGCTCGATCCCGCGGAAGGCGACGCCCTTGAGGCGGATGCGCCGGATGCTCGCCGGAGCCAGGGAGACGCCCAGACCGGCCTCCACCAGGGCGCACACGGTCTGCCACTCCACCGCGTGCTGGACCACCTCCGGCGTGAACCCCGCCGCCGTACACAGGCCGATGATCTGGTCGTGCAGCGGCGGACCGACCGCGCGGGGCAGCAGCACGAAGGGCGAGTCCGCCAACTGCCCGAGCCGGACCGTCCGTTGGGCGGCCAGAGGGTGAGTGGACGGCAGTACGGCCACGAAGGGCTCGGTCAGCACCGTCCTGAAGCCGAGTTCCGGCTCGTCGGCGGGGGGTTCGCGGAGCAGGCCGATGTCGATGGTCCTGTCGTGCAGGGCGGTGATCTGCGGAGCCGTGGTCATCTCGTGGATGTCCAGGCGCACTTCGGGGAACCGGTGCCGGAAGGTGCGCAGCAGGCCGGGCAGGACCGTCAGGGCGAGGGAGGCGGCGAAGCCGATCCGCAGGCGGCCGGCCCGGCCGCTGCCGACGGCCCGGGCCGTGGCCAGACCGTCCGCGAGGTCGGTGAGTACCCGCCGGGCGGCGGGCAGCAGTTCACGGCCGGCCGGGGTGAGGGTGACCCGCCCCGGGGCCCGGGTGAACAGCGCGTGGCCGACCTTGTCCTCCAGGCGGCGGATCTGCTGGCTCAGCGGCGGCTGGGCGATGCCCAGGCGGGCGGCCGCGTGGCCGAAGTGGAGTTCCTCCGCGAGTACGACGAAGGCGTGCAGCTGAGGCAGGGGGAGTTCGGGGCGCTCCATACGCCCAGAGATATCAGGTCATGCGTACCGCCGTATTAGACGTATGAGTACGGGTCTTCTAGCGTTCGGCGCATGACGGAGCGACGCGCGATCCTCGGCGGCTCGGCCTTCGAGGAGCGGATCGGCTATGCCCGTGCCGTGGTCGACGGCGACCGGGTGCATGTGTCAGGGACGACCGGGTTCGACTACGCCACCATGACGATCTCCGACGACGTGGTGGAGCAGGCCGAACAGTGTCTGCGCAACATCGGAGCCGCGCTGGCCGAGGCGGACTGCACCTTCGCCGACGTGGTGCGCGTGCGCTACCTGCTGCCCGACCGCGCCGACTTCGAACTCTGCCGGCCGATCCTGCGCCGCCACTTCGGCGAGGTCCGGCCGGCCGCCACGATGCTGGTGTGCGGTCTCGCCGACCCGCGGATGAGGATCGAGATCGAGGTGGAGGCGCGGCGGCGCGTCCCTCCCGACGACAGCGCCACGAGTAGTCACCCGGCGGCGACCGCCGTACCCGTACCCGTTGGAGCCTTCGAACCCCCTTACTACGCGGCCGTGTTCACCACCGTGCGGACCCGGGACCAGGACGGCTACCGCGAGACCGACGCCCGTCTGGCCGAGCTGGTGCGGGACATCCCCGGGTACCTGGGGATGGACCACGCGCAGACTCCCGGCGGGCTGGGCATCACCGTCAGCTACTTCCGCGACGCCGACGCCCTCACTCGGTGGCGGAGCGACGCCGAGCACCGCGCGGCGCAGCGGCGCGGGCGGGCCGAGTGGTACGAGAGCTACACCCTGCATGTGGCGAAGGTGGAGCGGAGCCACGGGTTCAGCAGATGAGCGTGGCCGTCACGCCTCCGGCGCCACCGGCGGACGCGCCTTGCCCCGGCCCACCTGTGTCCGCACCGCGCCCATGCTCGCCGCGATGACCAGGGCGATCGCGGCCGCCTGCACCGGGCTGAGGGCCTGGCCGAGGATGAGGAAACCCGCCGTGGCGGCGAGGGCCGGTTCCAGGCTCATCAGGATCGCGAAGGTGGACGCGGGCAGGCGGCGCAGGGCGAGGAGTTCGAGGGTGTAGGGGAGGACCGAGGACATCACCGCGACCGCCGAGCCGAGCGCGATCGTCGTGGGGTCGAGAAGCTTCGTACCCGATTCCGCGATGCCCAGCGGGAGCATGAGCACGGCCGCCACCGCCATGGCGAGGGCCAGTCCGTCGGCCTGCGGGAAGCGGCGGCCCGTGCGGGCGCTGAAGACGATGTACGTCGCCCACATCGCCCCCGCGGCCAGCGCGAAGGCCACCCCGACGAGGTCCAGGTCGCCGAAGCCACCGCCGCCGAGGAGGAAGACGCCGGCCAGGGCCAGCCCGGCCCACACGACGTTGACCAGGCGGCGGGAGGCGAGGACCGAGAGCGCGAGCGGGCCCAGGACTTCGAGGGTGACGGCCGCGCCGAGCGGGATGCGGGCGACCGACTGGTAGAACAGGCCGTTCATCGCGCCCATGGTGACGCCGAAGGCGACCACGGTGCCCCAGTCGGCGCGCGAGTGGCCGCGCAGCCGGGGCCGGCAGAACAGCAGCAGGACCACGGCCGCCGCGGCGAGCCGCAGGGTCACGACGCCGAGCGCGCCGGCCCGCGGCATCAGGTTCACCGCGAGCGCCGCGCCGAACTGCACGGACACGCCACCGGCCAGCACCAGGCCGACCGGGCCGAGGGCGCCGCGGCGGCTCGCGCCGGCGGCGGACCGCACCGCCGCGGGTGAGGTCGTCGTGGTCGTACTGGGCGTGGTCACGGGCGGTCCAGGTGCTCGGGTTCGTTCATCTTGGTGCACTGTCGAGTCCAGAGTAATAACCTGGGTCAGGCACGTAAACCCGTTTTGCAGCTGTCCTGGAATGTGAGACGTCTCAGATGCCGGGCCAGGGCTCCTCGTCGCGGAAGAGCGGGCGGCCGTCGGGGAGGGTGGTGGGGACTGTCGTCAGCGGGGCGTACTGGTCGTGGCCGTACTGCTGGTAGGCGTCATACGTGTACGACGGTGTCTGCCAGGCTCCGTACGCCTCGTAGCCCTCGTATCCATATGTCGGCTGCGGCACCGGAGCCACCGGCTGCTCCACGAACAGCGGCATCCGCAGCTCGCCCGTGTCCATCACCGAGCTGTTCTGCGAACGGTGCAGCCGGGCATAGGCCCCACCCCTCGCCAGCAGCTCGTCGTGCCGGCCGGTCTCCACGATCCGGCCGCGGTCGACGACCAGGATGCGGTCGGCGTCGGGGGCGAGGTTGAGGTCGTGGGTGATCATGATGGTCGTACGGCCGGTCATCAGGCGGCGCAGGGGCTTGACCACCCTGCGCGCGGCCATCGCGTCGAGGCCGGTCGTCGGCTCGTCGAGGACCAGGACCGGGGCGTCGCGCAGGATCGCGCGGGCGATGGCGAGGCGCTGGAGCTGGCCGCCGGACAGGCGGGCGGAGTTGGGGTCGACCCGGGTGTCGTAGCCCTCGGGCAGCCTGGTGATGAAGTCGTGCGCGTCGGCCGCGCGGGCCGCGTCCTCGATCGCCTGGTCGCTGGCGCCGGGGCGGCCGCAGGCGATGTTGGCGCGGACGGTGTCGTGCAGGACGAGGGTCTCCTGCGGGAGCAGGGTGACGTACTCGCGCAGGCGGGCGAGGGGGAAGTCGCGCAGCGGGACGCCGTCGAGGAGCACTTCGCCCGCTTCGGGGTCGTAGAAGCGGAGGAGGAGTTTCGAGACGGTGGACTTTCCGGCGCCGCTGGGGCCGGTGACGATCACCAGCTCGCCGGGGTTGACCGTGAACGAGAGGTCGTTGAGGGCGGTGGTGTCGGCGCCGGGGTAGCCGAAGGTGACGCCGCGGAGCTCGACCGTGCCGTCGGGGCGGCCGGTCTCGGTGGCGTGGCGGGGGTCGGTGACGGACGGCTCGACGTCCAGGATCTCGATGAGGCGTTCGGCGCCCGCGGTCGCCGCGGTGACCGTGAGGCCCAGCTGGGCGAGGCCGCGGACCGGCGGGTAGAGGTAGCCGAGGAAGGCGGAGAAGGCGAGGAGCTGGCCGAGGGTCATCCGGCCGGTGGAGATCTCCCAGGCGCCGATGCCGATGACCGCGAGCACGCACACCGTCTCGATGACGGCCACGAGCTGCTCGTATGCCTCGTTGAGGCGGGTGGAGCGGACCGAGGCGCGGAACCAGGCGGTCGCCTCCTCGTGCAGCCGCCGGCGTTCGGCGTCCCGGCGGTCGTACGCCTGGGTCAGCACGATGTTGCCGAGCGACTCCTCGACGACGGAGGTGATCGCGCCGTCGGCGACCCGGCCGTCGCGGGAGACGTCCTTGATGGAGCCGGAGAAGCGGCGGGCCGCGAGCCAGAAGAGGGGGGCGAGGACGAAGGTGGCGGCGGCGAGGTCCCAGCGCAGCCAGAACGCGGCGGCCGCGTAGAAGAGGGCGGAGAAGGCCGCGGAGGCGGCGCCCACCAGGCCGGACACGACCATGGTCTCGATCGCGTCGACGTCACTGGTCAGGCGGGACAACAGGTCGCCCTGGCGGTGGCGTTGGAAGAAGTGCGGCGGCAACTGCTGTACGTGGTCGAAGACATGCTCGCGCAGTCTCATCACGAAGCGTTCGGTGACCCAGGCGGCGATGGAGTTGCCGCCGTACGCGACGATCGCGCCGACGACGGCGACGCCCAGCCACTTCACGGCCGGGCCCCAGAACGCGGCCAGCGAGCCCTTCTGCAGGGCGTTGTCGGTGAGGTCGCTGAAGACCAGGATCGCCTCGGTCTCGGCGAGTGCGGCGACGACCGTGCACACCCAGACGAGGACCAGCCAGCGGCGCAGGCCTCTGGTCAGCGGCCAGAAACGACGGAAAGCGACGCGGGAAGGAATGGTGGGGGTGAATTCGTCTTCCTCATATTCGAGGTCCTCGTCATCATCGCCTTCATAATCCCTGCTCATTCCGCTCCCCTTCGCTTTCCTGGAAAATCTCCCTGGAAATCAGAAAGGGGGTCGACGGTGCACCATCGACCCCTTTCATCAAGTCCGGATCAGCTGGTTCAGCTGTCCTGGCCGGGCAGCGGCTTGGGCGCCGGCTTCGGCTGGTGCTTCTTCTTCGGCTTCGGCGGGGGCGGGGGCGGCAGCTGCTTGTTCTTCGGCTTGGGGGGCAGCGGGGCGAGCTTCTTGAGGCTCATTTCCGACTCCTTGGTTCGCGCTGTACATGTGATGCCTTTGGTGTCGAATTCCGTCGCCGGTACCCGACATCGAAGAACTTACACGGCCCACAACTCAAGGGACGGCAAAGTCGGCGAGGGAAAGGCAAACAGGCCCTGTGAATACCTTTGTGCTTCCTGAGAGAGGCCACCGAGCCTGAGAGTTCCCTTATGAACCTGAGAGCGACCTTTACGATCGGCGCCCCTCCGGCTCCTCCAGCCCTTCGGCCAGCACTTCTGCGAGATGCCGGCCCCGCACTCCGGCCAGTTGCTCCAGTTGGGTGCGGCAGGAGAAGCCGTCGGCCAGGACCGTCGCGCCCTCCGGGGCCTCTCGGACCGCCGGCAGCAGCTGGTCCTCGGCGCAGGCCCGGGACACCTCGTAGTGGCCCTTCTCGAAGCCGAAGTTGCCTGCCAGGCCGCAGCAGCCGCCCGCCAGTTCGCCGGTGAGGCCCGCTGCCTCGCGCAGGCGGCGGTCGGCCGCGTCGCCGAGGACCGCGTGCTGGTGGCAGTGGGTCTGGCCGGTGACCGGGCGGTTCAGGTGGGGTGGGGTCCAGTCGGGGGCGTAGCGCTCCAGGGCCTCCGCGAAGGTCAGGACGGAGGCGGCGAGGCGGGCCGCGCGGGGGTCGTCGTGGAGGAGTTCGGGAAGGTCGCTGCGGAGGGCTGCCGCGCAGCTGGGTTCCAGGACGACCAGGGGGATGGGCTCCTCGGCCACCTCGGGGTCGATCAACACGCCGAACTGGTCCAGCGTGCGCCGCAACACCTCGCGGGCACGGTCGAGTTGGCCCGTCGAGACATACGTCAGGCCGCAGCAGACGCGGTGGCGGCGGGCCGGGCGCAGGCGGAGCGTGTACGAGGTGCTGCCGTCCTCCTCCCTCGTCTCCTTCACGTGCCTGGGCATCATCGGCAGCGGAACCGGCGCCAGTCCGGCCGCCTTCAGGACCCGCACGGCCGCCTTCCCGACCTCAGGCGAGAGATGCTGCGTGAAGGTGTCCGGCCAGAGGAAGACCGGCTTGGGCAGACCGTCGACGCCCTCGGGCGAGTCCTCCTCGTACTCCAGCCCCTTCTCCCGGATCATCCGCCGCACCTCCGCTCTGGCCCGGCGTCCGTACCACTTCGTGAACGTCTCCCCCGCCACCCGCGGAATCCCCCGCTCGGGCGCGATCCCCCCGAGCCGCTTGGCGAGCGCCGCCAACGCCCCCACGGAGGAAAGGGAGTTGACCAGCCCGGCCGTATGCGTACGTGTCACCCAGTTCAGCCACACCGGCAGCCGGCCCATGCTGTAGTGCGCGGCCGGACGGCGGCGTCCCTCGTAGTGGTGGTGCAGGAACTCCGCCTTGTACGTGGCCATGTCGACCCCGACCGGGCAGTCGGACCGGCAGCCCTTGCAGGACAGGCACAGGTCCAGCGCGTCCCGCACCTCCGCCGACCGCCAGCCGTCGGTGACCACCTCGCCCGCGAGCATCTCGTGCAGCAACCGGGCACGCCCGCGCGTGGAGTGCTCCTCCTCGCCGGTCGCACGGAAGGACGGGCACATGACGGATGGGCCGGGGGCGGTGGTCGTACGGCACTTCGCCACGCCCACGCAGCGCCGTACCGCCGCCGAGAAGTCGCCGCCGTCGGACGGGTAGCCGAAGGCCACGTCGACCGGCTTGCCGGGCAGGACCGAGAAGCGGAGGTTCGAGTCCAGGGGTGACGGGCGGACCAGCATGCCGGGGTTGAGGAGGTCGTCCGGGTCCCAGACGGACTTCGCGCGCTCGAAGAGGGCGACCATTTCGTCGCCGTACATCTTCGGCAGCAGCTCGGCACGGGCCTGTCCGTCCCCGTGCTCGCCGGAGAGGGAGCCGCCGTGGGCCACCACCACCTCGGCCAGCTCCTCCGAGAAGCGGCGGAAGCGTGCGATGCCCGCCTCCGTGAGCAGGTCGAAGTCGATACGGACGTGGATGCAGCCGTCCCCGAAGTGGCCGTACGGGGTGCCTCGCAGGCCGTGGGTGGTCAGGAGTTCCCGGAAGTCCCTTAGGTACGCGCCGAGTTGAGCGGGCGGCACCGCGCAGTCCTCCCAGCCCGGCCACGCCTCGCTGCCGTCCGGCATCCGCGTCGCCGTACCGCTCGCGTCCTCCCGGATCCGCCACAGAGCCCGCTGGTCGCCGGGGTCGGTGACCACGAGCGAGTCGACGACATCGGCGGCCCGCACGATCGCCTCCGCACGCGCGCGTGCCTCGTCCGCCGAATCCCCGCCCGTCTCCACGAAGAGCCAGGCCCCGCCCCGGGGCAGGCCGGACGCATCGGGAGGCACCAGGTCGGCCGCCATTCCCTCCACGGTCAGCGGGCCAAACGGCAACAGGCCGGACGCGGCCTCCGCCGCCGCGCTCTCCTCGGCGTAACCGAGGACGGCGAGCGCACGCGCGCGGGGTGCCTCGACCAGTCGTACGACCGCTTCGGTCAGCACCCCCAGCGTGCCCTCGCTGCCGCAGAAGGAGCGGGCCACGTCGGTGTGGTTCTCGGGGAGCAGGGCGTCCAGCGCATAGCCGGAGATGCGGCGGGGCAGGTCCGGGAAGCCGGTGCGCAGACGGGCCAACTCGCCTTCCACCAGCGGTCGCAGGCCTTCCGGCGCGCCTTCCCAGCCCTGGCCGAGGCGCAGGCGCTGCCCGCGCGCGGTGAGCACGTCCAGCTCGCTCACGCTGTCCGCCGTCGTGCCCCAGGCGACCGAGTGCGAGCCGCAGGAGTTGTTGCCGATCATGCCGCCGAGGGTGCAGCGGCTGTGCGTGGAGGGGTCGGGGCCGAAGCGCAGGCCGTGCGGGGCGGCGGCCTCCTGGAGGCGGTCGAGGACCAGGCCGGGCTGGACCACGGCGGTACGGGCGGCCGGGTCCAGGGAGACCAGGCGGTTCATGTGGCGGGTGAAGTCCAGTACGACACCCGTGCCGGTGGCCTGGCCGGCGATCGACGTGCCACCGCCCCGCGCCACGACCGGCACCCCGCGCTCCCGGCACACCGCCAGGACGGCCGCCACGTCCTCGGCGTCCCGAGGAGCCACCACCCCCAGCGGGACCCGCCGGTAGTTCGACGCGTCCATGGTGACCAGCGCCCGGTCGGTGACGCCGAACCCGACCTCACCCCGGACGACCCCCCGCAGCACCCGCTCCAGATCCGTCATGCACCCAGCATGCATCCCACCACTGACAGTGACGATGCCTCTGTCCACATCACCGTCCGCGAGGGTCGCGCCGGGTGCTCCGCGAAGCGCCCCGAGGAATCTGTGAACGCATCCGGAACCTTCCCAATTCGATCACGAACTCCCATATAGTGACCGCCAGTTGAGCATCAGGTGTCGCTTCTCGCCCAGCAACACGACCGGCACGATCGAACCACCGAGGACCCGCCCGCGGATCCGACCGCGGACACCGACCGAGGACCCGATTCATGACCGCCCCCTCCCTGCCCGGCGAACGACCCGGCCTTCGCAGCCTCGCGCCCGTACCCCTGCTCACCGCCCTTCTCGCCGCGCTCGCGGTCGCCGGAGCGGTCGCCCTCGCGCCTAGGTCGCAGCGCGCCGCGCTCGGTCTAGGCGCGGGCATCGGCGCGCTGCTGCTGTGCGCGGCCGTCGCGGTGGCCACGCACGCGGTCGTGACGGCGCGGATCACCCGGCGCCGGCTCGACTCCGTCACCGCGGACACCGGGCGACTGCTGCAGGACCGCATCCGGCAGAGCGCGGAGTTCGACCAGGAGCGGGTACGGCTGACCGAGGAGCTGACCCATGAGCGGGGGCGGCTGGCCGCCGAGCTCGCGCACGAACGGGCCGTGCTGAGCGCCGAGTTCACCGAGGAACGGACGCGGCTCACCGCGGAGAACGGGCGGCTGGCCGAGCGGGCCCGGCGCGCCGACACCGAGCGGGCCACCGCGATCTCGGCGACCGCCAACGCGGCCGGGCGGATGCAGGCCCTGGCCACCGGGATGCTCGCCGACCTGCGCGCCATGGAGGAGCGGCACGACGACGAGGACGTCCTCACCGACCTGCTCCATCTCGACCACCGCACGGCACAGGCGGGACGGCTCGCGGACTCCGTGGCCGTGCTCGCGGGCGCGCGCTCCGGGCGTCGCTGGGCCCGGCCCATCGCCATGGAGTCGATCCTGCGCGGTGCGATGGGGCGGATCAGCGGCTACCGGCGGGTGCGGGTGCACTCCGCGAGCGAGGCCGCGGTCGCCGGGCACGCCGCCGAGGGCGTGATGCACGCCCTGGCCGAACTCCTCGACAACGCGGCCAACTTCTCGCCGCCGACGGCGGAGGTGCATGTCTACGTCGAGGAGGTGCCGGCCGGCGTCATCGTCTCCGTCGAGGACAGCGGCCTGGTGATGGGCGACGTCCAGCTCCGCCGCGCCGAACGCGCGGTCTCCGGCGACGAGGCCGACCTCGGCGGCCTGACCGGCACCCGCCTCGGCCTCGCGGTCGTGGGCCGGCTGTCCCGCAAATACGGCCTCAAGGTCTCCTACCGCCCCTCGGCCCGCGGCGGCACGGGCGTCCTGATGCTGGTCCCGCAGGACATCCTCGTACCGGAGCAGTACGCGAACGGCCCGCAGGAGGGGCTGCCGTCGGCGAGGCCGCGACCCGCGGATGAGGGTGCTGGTTCGGAGGACGGGCAGGCA
Organism: Streptomyces sp. CA-249302; assembly: GCF_050936785.1. Classification (NCBI taxonomy): domain Bacteria; kingdom Bacillati; phylum Actinomycetota; class Actinomycetes; order Kitasatosporales; family Streptomycetaceae; genus Streptomyces; species Streptomyces sp. CA-249302. The sequence continues at coordinate 4,881,484 of NZ_JBNJMG010000001.1, forward strand.
AGGCCGACGGGCGGCGCGGCGCCCCGGATGCCCGCCGACGGGAAGCCGTGGGTGTCGGGGGACGAGCAGGCGCCGGGGGCTTCCGACGGCCACGCGCGCGTGTCGTACGACGGCCACGGGCACGTGCCCGACGACGACCACCGCACCCACGCCGGCCTCGACCCCGTATCGACGCACGAGTCCTTGGAACGGTCGGAACGGAGCGTCGCTTCGCTCCCCGACGGGCTCCCCAACACGCTTTCCAACACGCTCCCCAACGGGCTCCCCGCGGACCTGCCCAAGCGGCGTCGCGGGCACGCGCTCGCCGAGGCCGAGCGGGAGCGGGCGCGGGCACGCGCGCGTGCCGTCGAGTACGACCGGGAGCACGGGCGCACGCGCGCGCTCGCCGAAGGTTCCGGCGGCTTCGGCGGTCCCGACGACTCCGCGCCCGAGTCCGCCCGCGTCTCCCTCGACGACCCGCTCACCCGCGCCGCCCGCTTCGGCAGCTTCCGCCGGGCCGTGCGCAGCTCCCTCTCCGACCAGGCCCCGCCGGCACCCGACGAGAACGCCCACGACACGGACGTACACACATCGGACGGCGACGAGACCCGCGCACGTACGACCGACACCACCGAAGTCCCCACCCGCACCCCCGAACCAGCCACCCCCTCCCACCAGGAAGGCCCCGCCACCTCATGACCGGCACGTCCACCGCCGACGAGAAGCTCACCTGGCTCATCGAGGGTCTGCTGGAGCGAACCCCGGGTGCGCGGCACGCACTCGTGCTGTCCCGGGACGGGCTGAAGCTGTGCCGGACGCCCGAACTCACCGTCGACCAGGCCGACCAGCTCGCCGCGATCGCCGCCGGAATCCAGTCGCTGTCGCACGGGGCGTCGATGGAGTTCGGGGACGGGACCGGGGGTGTGCGGTCGGCCATGACCGAGTTCTACGGGGGTGTTCTGTTCATCGTGGAGGCAGGCGACGGCGCTCATCTCGCCGTCGTGACCGCCGAGGACGCCGACGCGGGACTGGTCGGCCACAACATGAGCGAACTCGTCGAGCAACTCGGCCGTCATCTGACCGCGCAGCCCCGGACGTCATGAGCCGCCCCGGCAGGGACGACTCACCCGACCGCCTCTACACCCTCACCGGTGGCCGCGCCCGTTCCGCCCCGGACAACCCCTTCGACCTGGTGACCCTCGTGGTCGCCGAGTGCGATCCGACCACCGGCATGCAGTCGGAGCACGCGGCGATCCTGCGGCTCACCCAACTCCCCACCGCGGTGGTCGAGTTGGCCGCCGAGCTGGGGCTGCCCGTCAGCATCACCAAGATCCTGCTCTCCGACCTCCTCGCGGCGGGCCGCGTCAGCGCCCGCCACCCCAGGAAAGCCGCCGTCCCCGATCCCGACGTCCTGGAACAGGTGCTCGTTGGACTCCGCAACCTCTGAGACGACCTCTGACCCAAGCCCCGACTCCCGTACTCCGCTAGGCACTTCGGCCGACAACGGTCTGAAGATCGTGGTCGTCGGCGGCTTCGGCGTCGGCAAGACGACCCTGATCCGCTCGGTCAGCGAGATACGTCCCCTCAGCACCGAGGAGACGATGACCCGGGCCGGCGAGGGCGTCGACGACATCAGCGAGGTCAGGGACAAGAAGGCCACCACCGTCGCCTTCGACTTCGGGCGCATCACACTCGACTCGCGCAATGTGCTGTACCTGTTCGGGGCGCCGGGGCAGGAGCGGTTCTGGTTCCTGTGGGACCGGCTGTTCGCCGGAACGCTCGGCGCGGTCGTACTCGTCGACACCCGCCGGATCGACGACTCCTGGTACGCCATCGACCGCCTGGAGACCCACGGCACCCCGTTCGTCGTGGCCTGCAACGACTTCGGCGGCCCCGCCCACGCCCCGCAGCAGATCCGCGAGGCCCTCGACCTCGACCCGCACGTCCCGCTGTTCGACTGCGACGCCCGCTCCCGCGCCTCGGGCAAGCAGGTCCTGATCACGCTCGTAGAACACGTCCGGAGCCGGTACGCCGGTCAAGTCGCCGCCACTCGTGAGGAGTTCGCCCTGTGACCGCCCCCGTGCCGCTCAGCGGACCCAGGTTCCAGACCGAACCGGCCGAGCTGTACCGGGAGATGCGGCGCGAGCACGGCGCGGTGACGCCGGTCGTGCTGGACGGGGACGTACCGGCCTGGCTGGTGCTCGGCTACCGCGAGCTGCACCAGGTCACCGGCGATCCGGTGCTGTTCAGCCGGGACTCGGACCTGTGGAACCAGTGGGAGCACATCCCCGGCGACTGGCCGCTGCTGCCGATGATCGGCCGCCGGCAGCCGTCCATCCTCTACACGGTCGGGGAGCGTCACCGCGAGCGCGCGGCGATGATCAGCGACGCGCTGGAGGCGGTGAACCCGTCCGAACTGCGCACGTACGCCGAGAAGTTCGCGGACGAGCTGATCGACGGGATCTGCGCTCGGGGCGAGACGGACATCGTCGCCGACTACGCGATGCTGCTGCCGGTGCGGGTGCTCGCGCGGCTGTTCGGCTTCCCGGACGAGCAGGGACCGGGGCTGGTGACCGCGCTCAACGACATGATCGACGGGCGGGAGCGGGCGATCGCGGGGCAGGGGCATGTGGCCGCGTCCATGGCCCGGTTGCTGGCCGAGCGGCGCGCCCGGCCCGCGGACGACGTCGTGTCGCGGATGCTCGCCGACCGCAGTGGGTTCACCGACGAGGAGATCGCCCAGGACCTGATGGTGATGATGGCGGCGGGCCATCAGCCGACGGCCGACTGGATCGGCAACTCGCTGCGGCTGATGCTCACCGACGACCGTTTCGCGGCCTCGCTGTTCGGCGGCCGCAACAGTGTCGCGGACGCCATGAACGAGGTGCTGTGGGAGGACACGCCCACGCAGAACGTGGCCGGCCGCTGGGCCTCCCGCGACACCCAGCTCGGCGGCCGCCGCATCCGGGCCGGCGACCTGCTGCTGCTCGGCCTCCAGGGCGCCAACTCCGACCCCCAGGTCCGTACCGACGGCTCCGCGCTCACCGGCGGCAACAGCGCGCACTTCTCCTTCGGGCACGGCGAGCACCGCTGTCCCTTCCCCGCGCAGGAGGTGGCCGAGGTCATCGCGCGCACCGGCATCGAGGTCGTACTGGACCGCCTCCCCGACATCGACCTGGCCGTCCCGGCCGACGCCCTGGCCCGCCGCCCCTCACCCTGGCTCAGAGGCCTGACCCGCCTGCCCGTCCGCTTCACTCCCGTACCGGCCCTCTGATCCCACCCCACCGAGTCCCCCCGAGTCCCCGAGAGACAGGCGCAGCGCTCCTACGACCATGCCCCCGGCCGCCCTTGGAGGCGCTTCCCCATGACCACCACCGGTATGGACGAGAACCGTACGGAAGAGACCCGTATCGCCCTGGACCCCTTCGTCACCGACCTCGACGGCGAGAGCGAACGGCTGCGCGCCGCCGGGCCGCTGGCCGCCGTGGAGCTCCCGGGCGGGGTCCCCGTCTGGGCGGTCACGCGTCACGCCGAGGCGAAGGAACTCCTCACCGACCCCCGCCTCGTGAAGGACATCAACGTCTGGGGTGCGTGGCAGCGCGGCGAGATCCCGGCGGACTGGCCACTGATCGGGCTCGCCAACCCCGGCCGCTCCATGCTCACCGTGGACGGCGCCGACCACCGCCGGATGCGCACGCTGGTCGCGCAGGCACTGACGCCGCGGCGGGTGGAGCGGATGCGGGAGCGGATCGCGGCGCTGACGGACGGCCTCCTGGACGACCTGGACGACCTCAAGAGCGCGGGCGCCGACAAGGCCGACGCGGGCGACGCGGGCGCCGTCGTAGACCTGAAGGCGGCCTTCGCCTACCCCCTCCCCATGTACGTCATCGCCGACCTCATGGGCATCGACGAGGCCCGACTCCCGCGCCTCAAGGAGCTGTTCGAGAAGTTCTTCTCGACGCAGACGCCGCCGGCGGAGGTCATCGCGACCCTCACGGAACTGGCGGGCATCATGGCGGCCACGGTCGCCGCCAAGCGCGCGGCCCCCGGCGACGACCTCACCTCCGCCCTGATCCTGGCCTCCGAGAACGGCGACCACCTCACCGACGAGGAGATCGTCTCCACGCTCCAGCTGATGGTCGCGGCGGGCCACGAGACCACGATCTCCCTGATCGTCAACGCGGTGGTCCAGCTGTCACTCCACCCCGACCAGCGCGCGCTCGTCCTCGCCGGCAAGGCGGACTGGTCCTCGGTGGTCGAGGAGACCCTCCGCCACTCCACCCCCACCTCGCACGTCCTGATCCGCTTCGCGACGGAGGACGTCCAGGTCGGCGACAAGGTCCTCCCGGCGGGCGACGCGCTGATCGTGTCGTACGCCGCGATCGGCCGCGACGAGCGGGCCCACGGCCCGACCGCGACGGACTTCGACATCACCCGCACCTCCCCGAACCGCCACATCTCCTTCGGCCACGGCCCCCACGTCTGCCCCGGCGCGGCCCTCTCCCGCCTGGAGGCCACCGTCGCCCTCCCGGCCCTGTACACCCGCTTCCCGAACCTCGACCTGGCAGTCCCGGCGACGGAACTCCGCAACAAGCCGGTGGTGACACAGAACGATCTGTTCGAGGTGCCGGTGCGGTTGGGGGCGTCGGAGGGCTGAGGGCGCGGTCAGCGGTGGGCGACTTCGTACGCGATTCCGGATGCGATCGAGGTGAGGGCGAGCGTCCCGGCCCACAGGCCGAGCCCGGTCAGGACGGTCGTCCACCACACGAAGTGCAAGTGCCCGGCGAAGAGTACGCAGCCCAGACCGGCGAGCAGGCCCGAGCCCAGCAGAGCCATCGTGCCGGAGCCCCTGCTCCAGCCCCACTCGTCACCCACCACGACGGCTGAGAACTCGAGAACGAGCACGACCGCGCTCAGGCCCAGGCCGATCAGGAAGTCGTAGTACCAGGGGAAGTCGCCTCTGACCGCCATGAGCCAGACGCATCCGACCAGGCTCGCGAGCCAGCCCAGAACCCCGAGGCAACTCCACGCCGCCTCCGTGTCCGCATCCGCGCTCATCCAGTTCGCCACCGCCCCGACCAAGAAGAGAACGGCGGTGAACACCGCACCCCAGACGACCGAGGCAACCGCGCCGACCGCGCCGGCCCCGAACAGCAACCCGAAGGCGCCGAGACCGGTGATCAGGCTCGTGCCGGTCACCTCGTACCACTTCTCGGGTCCCGGGCTCCACTCCTCGACCGACGTGGGCGGAGGGTCGGGCGACCTCTCCGGAGCTCGGGGACCGGAGTCCAGTCCCGGTTCGCGGTGCGCCTGCACCACGTCGATGCCCCTCAGCCTCTGGCGCACCTCGGCGGCTGTCCGCGGACGGTTGTCGGGCAGCTTCTCCAACAGGTCGAGCACGAGCTCTTCCAGAGCGTCCGGGATGTCCGGGCGGAGCCTCTTCGGCGGCAGCGGAGGTTTCGTCCGGTGTTCCATGATGACGTTCCAGCCCGAGAAGGGCGGCTCGCCGGTGAGCATCTCGTACAGGAGGCAACCGAGCGAATACAGGTCCGAGCGTTGGTCCACCCGCGGGCCCTCGGTCTGTTCCGGGGACATGTAGGCGGCGGTCCCCACGATCTGGCCCCTGTCGGTGATCCGGGTCCCCTGCTCGTCCTCCTGGAGGCAGGCGAGGCCGAAGTCGAGGATGACCGCGGTGCCGTCGGCGGTGATCTGGACGTTGTCCGGTTTGAGGTCGCGGTGGACGAGCCCTTGCTTGTGGGCGGCCGTGAGCCCCCGGCAGATGTCGGCGCTCCAGCGGAGTGTGTCCTCCACCGAGAGCCGGTGCTTCTTCCTGCTCTTCGCCCGTATCAGATCCCCCAAGGAGCTGCCGTCGAGCAGTTCCATGACGAGGTACATCACGCTGCGGCCGTCGACCTTGTCCCACCCACAGCTGTAGGCGCGTACGACGTTGCGGTGCTGCAATCGCCCGATGAGTTTGCACTCCCGCAGGAAGCGCTCCCCCATCTCCTTGTCCGCCCGACGGTCCTTGCGGACCAGCTTCACCACGACCGAGCGCTCCATCACCAGGTCCATGGCCTCCCACACGACGCCCATGCCCCCGCCGCCGAGCTTCCGCCGCAGCTCGTACTTCCCGTTGTCCACACTGTCCATCAGCCCCGCCCCCCTGCGCCCAGACCTCCGAGTGTGACGCGGAACGCGACCCTCCACGAGAGGCCGTACGAACCCGCACGTGTCTCACCCGACGGACGACGTTTCGCCCACGTTTCCTCAAACGACTAGGCTCCGGACCGTGGCTGATATCCAGATCCCCGCTGACATCAAGCCCGCCGACGGACGTTTCGGCGCGGGCCCCTCCAAGGTGCGGACCGAGGCGCTGGACGCGCTCGCCGCCACCGGTGCGTCCCTGCTCGGCACCTCCCACCGCCAGGCCCCGGTCAAGAACCTGGTCGGCCAGGTGCGCGAGGGCGTCTCCGCGCTGTTCCAGCTGCCCGAGGGGTACGAGGTCGTCCTCGGCAACGGCGGCTCCACCGCGTTCTGGGACGTCGCGACGCACGGCCTGATCGAGAACAAGTCGCAGCACCTGAACTTCGGCGAGTTCAGCTCGAAGTTCGCCAAGGCGGCCAAGCTCGCCCCGTGGCTGGCCGAGCCGACGGTCATCGCGAGCGACCCCGGCACGCACCCGGAGCCGGCCGCCGAGGCGGGCGTCGACGTCTACGCCTTCACCCACAACGAGACCTCCACCGGCGTCGCCATGCCGATCAAGCGCGTGGCCGGTGCCGACGAGGGCGCCCTGGTCCTGGTCGACGCCACGTCGGGCGCCGGCGGCCTGCCGGTGGACGTGTCCGAGACGGACGTCTACTACTTCGCTCCACAGAAGTCCTTCGCCTCCGACGGCGGCCTGTGGATCGGCGTGTTCTCCCCGGCCGCGATCGAGCGCGCGGAACGTATCCACGCGTCCGGCCGCCACATCCCGGAGTTCTTCTCGCTCCCCACGGCGATCGACAACTCCCGCAAGAACCAGACGTACAACACCCCCGCCCTCTCCACCCTCTTCCTCCTGAACCAGCAGCTGGAGTGGATCAACGGCCAGGGCGGCCTGGACTGGGCGGTCCGCCGCACGGCGACCTCGTCCCGCACCCTGTACGGCTGGGCGGAGGACGTGAAGTTCGCGACGCCGTTCGTCACCGACCCGGCCAAGCGCTCGCAGGTCATCGGCACGATCGACTTCACCGACGAGGTCGACGCGTCCGCCGTGGCCAAGGTCCTGCGCGCCAACGGCATCGTCGACACCGAGCCCTATCGCAAGCTCGGCCGCAACCAGCTCCGCGTCGCCATGTTCCCGGCGATCGACCCGGAGGACGTGGACGCGCTGACGAAGTGCATCGACTATGTGATCGAGAAGCTGTAGCCGTCGTATTGAGGGTTACGACGACGAAGGGCGCCCGGCGGCGGTACGCACTCCGCGGGGCGCCCTTCGTCGTACCGGGTCCGAACCAGGCTCCGCGACTCGACAGCGAGCAGGAACCCACCCGCTCCCAGCCTCCGCCCCGGTGCGCCTCTCCCCGACCCGTCGGCGCAAACCCCCCGGTTCCGCAACTTGTTGCAAGGCCCCGTCGGTGACAGTGCCCCCGCCGTTGGGTACGGCCGTGGCATGAACAGACCGATACCCGGCACCGTGCAGGTCGCCGTCCGCCACATCCTCAGTGACCGTACGACCGGCGTCTTCACCCGGACCCGCAGGATCACCTGGCGGGACAGCCTGTACCGGGTGCGCAGGCCGAAGTCCGGGAAGCAGACCGTGGAGCTGACCTGCCCGGAGTGCGACGCCTCGCTGCTGGCCCAGGTGCGCGACGAGGCCCGCACCCGCCGGACCAGCACCATCCTGCTGGTACTGGCCGCCGTGAGCGCGATCGTCTTCTTCGTGGCGTTCGGGTACGCGATCCACGAGGGCGGCAAGACGCTGCCCGAGGGTCAGTCGCTGCCGGTCCTGTTCCCCGTCAGCGTCGTCTCCGTCTTCGTCACGTTCGTCGCCGCCCCCGTGCTCTTCCTCCAGGGCCGCCGCTACAACGGCGTCAGCATGCTCGACGCCCCCAGGCCACGCCGGCTCCACGGGATCATGCCGGTGCGCAACTGACCGCCGGCACACCCCCGCCCCCCGGCGCCCCGCCGAACCCGAAACTCACCGAACTCCCCACCGGCACACTCCCGTTGTGAGCGGCGTTCACGGCCGTCACGGTCGCGCCGCTCTGGGTGTACGAGGCGTTCCACATGTTGGTGACCTGCTGACCGCCGCTCCAGGTCCAGGTCACCTTCCAGGACGAGATCGCGGTCGTACCGGTGTTGCTCACCTTCACCTCGGCGTTGAACCCGCTCCCCCAGTCGCTGGTGACGGCGTAGGCGGCGCTACAAGTGGCAGCCGTACCACCACCACCACCGCCGCCGCCTGAGCTCCCTCCCGTGCTCGGGAACAACGGCGCCTTCACGCTCGCCAGATACCCGTCCTTGACCGTGTCCACCGTCACCCAGTCGTCCTTCAGGATCCCGCCCGTGTCACCGGAGTTGGGGTTCCACGACCAGAACGTCCACTGGAAGGCGTCCGCCCCGTAGGTCGACGTCGGCCGCAGGTAACTCACCAGCGTCGCAAGCCACTTCTGGTCGACGGTCGACGCCAGCGTCGTACCGAACTCGCCCACCCACACCGGCGCGATGTTCTGCTTGAAGACGTAACCCCAGTACTTGTCCCAGACCCCCGGCATGTTGTCGGGGAAGGAAGGATCACTGAACCACGGCTGCTGGGCCACGCTGGTCGCGTAGTCGTGGGCGGAGTACACGACCCGGTTGGCGACCTCGAGCTGCACCGGGTACTGGGCCACCCCCATCAGATTGCCGCCCCACCAACCCGACACACCGTTGTACGTCTGCACACCCTCGACGAAGATCAGCAGCTCGGGATTGACGCCGAGCACGGCGTTCCCGGCCCGCTGAGCGGCCAGCCGCCAGTCGGTCGCCGCGTCCCCGCAGCCCCAACAGGCCGGATCGTGCGGCTCGTTGTGCAGATCGATGCCTACGACGGTGTCCTGGCCCTGGTAACGAGCCGCCAGCGCTTTCAGGTTCGCGATCCACGTCGACTCGGGCACCGCCGACGTGTACCAGAGCGCCGACTGCCCGCCCGCGTCCGGCCGGTGCCGGTCGAGGATGACCTTGAGGCCGTCTTGACCCGCGTACGCGACGAGCTTGTCCATCACCTGAAGGGAGTTGAGGCCCTGGAGATCGGCGTTCTTGCCGCTGCTGAAGTCGATGCTGTTGGGGACGGTGGACGACTTGAAGATGTCGTCGCTGTAGGGGAGCCGGATGGTGTTGTAGCCGAGCGACCTCATCTGGTCGATCATGGACTTGTAGTCGCGGGACCAGAGGCCGTGGACGACGTAGTTGCCGGTCTCGAAGCCGAACCAGTTGACGCCGGCGATCCGGACCGGCTGCCCGGCCGCGTCCAGGATCTGCCGGCCGCTGGTGTGCCAGTACCCGGCACCGGGCGCCTCGGCCGCGTGCGCCGGCTGCGCTCCGACCAGGAGCGGCAGGACAAGCGCCGCCGCGCACAGCACTCTTCGCAAGCTGCGGAACATTCGCTGCTTCCTCTCGAAGGGGGAGCAGGCCCGGAACCTGATGGGAGCGCTCCCACCACCCTGCACCCCCATGGAAGTCAGTTCACATGAACACGTCAACCGCTTGGGCGGGGTCAGTTATGACCAGCGATGACTAGTTACGACGCGTCAGCCGACGGAAGCCGAACAGCAGCGCCGCCACGACCGCGACGGCCAGGGCGCCGACCTTCAGCTTCCCGCCCGCGCTGTCGCCGCCACTTCCCGACGCCCCCGAACTCCCGCTGGACGAAGGCGAGTCGGAGCCGCCCCCGCCGCCGGGCGCGTCCTGCGCCTGCACCTCGCTGTTCGCACCCTCCATGCCCAGCAGGATCTTCGTGCCGTCGGGTGAGTAGGAGACGGACTCCCCCTGCCCGAGGGGGACGTCGATGCGGCCGCCGCGTTTGAGGTCGCCGCCGTTCCAGTCGTACCAGATACCGCCCAAGTACCCCCGTACGACGATCTGTTGGCCGTTCGGCGAGAACGTGGCGTCGGTGGCCCACAGGTCGATGGGCTTGACCGGCTTGAAGATGTTCGTACCGGTGGAGGAGAGGGTGGCCGGGCCCTCGTAGAGGTGTCCGCCGTCCTCGTGCTTGTCGATGATGTAGACGCGCCCGGTCTTGGGGTGGACGAGGAGGGACTCGGCGTCGCGGGAGCCGTCGGTGTACTTCACGACGTACTGGGTGGCCCGGATCGACTGGTCCTTGAGGACCTTGGGCTCGGCGAACCTGTAGATCCAGACGTAGGGCCAGGTGACGCCGTCGTTGTCGCCGATGTCGCCGACGTAGATCTGGTTGTCGGGCCCCATGGAGATGGCCTCGACGTCGCGCTGCGTGCCCACGCCCGTCAGGGTGATCGTCGCGACCGTCCTGCCGGTGCTGCTGTCGACGGCGTAGAGGTGGACGCCCTTGCCGGTGTCCTGGTCGTTGTGGGTCCAGTAGATGCCCGGGTGGAGGTGCGAGGCGGCGAGGCCGCTGGACTCGGTGATCCGGGGGTCCTTGATGGTGAACCCCTGGTCCCCCTTGCCGTCGTCGGCGGCGGCTGAGGCCGCGGAGGCGGGCAGGGCGACGGCGCCCACGAGCAGGATCCCGGCGAGGAGAGCGAACGGTCGGCGCATGCCCCCAAGCCTGCCATCCCGCCGAGCGGTTCAAGACGCGCACCCGGGCTGTCCACGCGCGCTGTCAGCAAGGTGTCAGGCTTCACACGCCACCCGCCCCTTTCCTCCCCCGTCGATCGTCCATCATGAGCGGATGCTTAGGTTCATGCCGGTCGGCGACTCCATGACGATCGGGAGCGCGGGGGAACACACCTGGCGATACCGGATGTGGCGGCACCTGCGCGACACGTACGACGGGCCGTTCGCGCTGGTCGGCCCGCGCGAGACGCTGCACGACAAGGCGACTGACGCGCCGACGTCGTACGACTACGCCGACCCCGACTTCCCGCGCGCGCATCTGGCCGGCTGGGGCGAGGGCTGGCAGCACATGGTGCCGCTGATCGGCGAGGCGGTGCGCTCCTGTCGGGCGGACGTCCTGCTGGTCTCCCTCGGCCTGATCGACCTGGGCTTCTACACGAACGCGGAGCAGACCGCCGAGAACGTCCACCGCTTCGTGGCGGAGGCCCGCTCGGCCAACCCCCGCATCCGCATGGCGGTCCTGCCGGTGATCCCGAACGTCCGCGCCACGTCGGACGCCCCCTTCGCCGCCCAGGTCACCCGCTTCAACGAACTCCTCGCAAAGACGATCGCCGACCTGGACGAGCCGCGCTCGCCCCTGCTCCTGGCGTCGCCGCCACCGTCGTACGACATCAATCTCGACACGTACGACGGCACGCACCCGAACGCGAACGGCGAACACAGGATCGCGGCGGCCTTCGCGGACGCGATGCACCAGGCGTGGGACGTCGGGGAGCGCTACGAGGAGTGACCGTCGACGGCCCGTCGCATGGCCTCGGCACAGGGGCGCACCCGTGACCTGAGGCCGCCCCACCCCTCCCGCTCCTCCCCGAGATAGACGGCACGCGCGCGTGCCATCACTGGTTTGTGTTCGTCCGGCAACCGCTCCAGCACCCAGTCCGCCGCCGCGTCCTTGGAACGGATACGGCCGGTGGCGAGGGTGCTCCAGATCCGGGCGAGGGTGAGCAGGACGTTGCGGGTGTCGGTCTCCAGGTCGGCCATCAGCTCGGGCACCCCGGCGACGATCGCCCGCCGGAGGTCGACGGGCGGGACGGGGTCGAGGAGTTCGGCGGGCGCGGGCCCGTGGAGGGTGGTGTCCCCGAGGAGGGTCATGGTGAGCAGGGGCGCGAGATCGGGCATCGGCTCGGGCCCCGGAACGACCCCACGCTCGTAGTCGCCCCGCAGCCATTCCCCGTACAGGAACTCGCAGTTGGGCGGATACCGCCAGGGCCGCACTTCGTCCTGTACGACGACGATGAGCTCGACGGGGCGATGGCCGCCGCCGGACACCTTCATCAACTCCCTTGTCAACGCCCGGCGTTCGTCGACCGTCGTAGGCCGCCGCAGGACGACCAGAAGATCGAGGTCGCTGTGGGGACGCAGGCCGCCGAGGACGGCGGAGCCGTGGAGGTGGACGCCGAGGATGTTGTCGTCGCCCAGAGTGGCTCGGAGGAGGGGGACGGGGTCGAGTTCGGGCATGTGTTCCTCTCCGCGTGTCCTGGTGACCGTGCGTATCGTTGTACTGCGCGGCTGCACTCTTCCGTGGGGCAGCCGGGGAGGAGCGCCACGATGACCGTCCTTGAAGACAGGATCGAGATGGCCGAGGAAGACGACGAGCTGACTCTGGACCGCCTGTTCGAGTCGCTTGAGCGGACCACCCCCGAGGGTTACAAGGTCGAGATCGTCGAGGGGGCCATCTTCATGTCGCCGCAGCGGGACACGCACTGGGAGATCATTGCCGACATCTACGAGCAACTGCGCACCAAATACCCGCGCAGGCGCGTGAAGTCCGATGTCCGCATCGACTACCCCGGTCACCTCAACGGCTTCGCCACCGACGTGACCCTCGTGGCCGAGGACGCCGAGAAGGACGAGAAGGGCCTCTGGCACTGCCAGGACGTCGAGTTCGTCGCCGAGGTCATCTCAAAGAGCACGGCCCAGAACGACTACGGTCCCAAGAAGGCCGCCTACGCCCTCGCTGAGGTCCCCGTGTACCTCATCGCCGACCCCTACCAGGGCAAATGCCACCTCTACACCCAGCCCAAGGACGGCGACTACCTCACGGAGACGACGGTCGCCTTCGGCACGGATGTCGATCTCACCGTCACCGAGCTCGGCCTCACCCTGAAAACAGACGAGTTCCCCCGCGACTGACTGACACAATCCGCCATATGGCGATCATCCACCACACCACCCTCAAGCCCACCAAGCTGGAACTGCTCACCGACTGGCTGCCCACCCGTCCGTGGTACGTCGGGGACGGCGCGCCAGAGTTGGTCAAGGCCGGCGGCTTCCGGCTGGACGACCCGGAGGGCGAGGTCGGGATCGAGTTCATGGTGGCCGTCGATGAATCCGGCCCCGAGCCCGTCGCCTACCACGTGCCCCTCACCTACCGCGGCGCCCCGCTCCCCGGCGCCGAGCACGCACTCGTCGGCACCATGGAGCACGGTGTGCTGGGCCCGCGCTGGGCCTACGACGGCATCCACGATCCGGTGCTGTACGGCGAGTTGCTGGCCCTCGTGGAGGGGCGCGCCCAGGCGATGGCGCAGAGCATCACGGACACCCCGGACCACGAGATCACCCGGTCCTACACCGGCAAGGGCTTCCCCGCCACGCCCCTCGTCCCCACTCCCGATCCCACTCCCACCGACACCCCGGCCGGCACCGAACTGCCCGCCCCCGACGGCTCGACCCTCCGCATCAACCGGGTTCTGCGCCCCGACCCCTCGGGGGTGCCGCCGCTCCCTCCCCAGGAGGCGGCAGGCCACGTGGCCGGTGCCTGGCAGACACCGGAGGGCCCGCGCGCCCACGCACTGTTCGCCGTCCTGCTCGCCGCCCCCGGGAACTGAGGCGCCGGACGCGATCCCGGGCCGTTCACCCACCGCCGCCCACTTCTCCCAAATCGCTCTCGACACAGGCGAGTTGGGGGAACACCATAGTGCCTCGGGGGAACCGGGACGGGGTGTCCGACAGGGGGGTGGGGTGTGGGGTACGACGTACTGCCGCGCGAATACCGGATGAAGCGGAACCGGATGCTGGCGTTCTTGTGGGCGATCGCGGCGGGGACGCTGACCGTACTGGCGCCCCTGATGACCGACGACGATCTGTCGGCCTCGGTCGCCTACCCTCTCGCGATCGTCTGGGTGGCGTTCATGGGGTGGCTCTTCTACGCCACCCTGCGCTGTTCCACCTCGGCGGACATCAAGGCGATCCATGTGCGCGGCATGCTCAGAAGGCGCCGGCTGGCCTGGGAGGACATCCAGGACATCAGGGCCGAGGCCAACCCGGCCGCGGGGATGCAGAGCGGTGTGGCCGACGTGCTCGTGCACGCCTACGGCCGGGACGGCAGCAAGGTGCTGCTGCCCTTCGTCGACGACCTGCACGTGGACGTGGAGCGGGAACTCGGGGTGCTGCTGACCGCCTGGGAGGAACTGCGCGGCGAGGACTGGGAGCCGGACCTCGGCGCCGCCGTGATCATCCACCGGCGCGCTGTCCGGCAGGCGGCCGTCAGGTCAGGGCTCGGCTGCCTGATGTTGGCGATCATCCCGCTGACGGCGCTTGCGCTGCTGCCGCTCTTCGTGGACCTGCCCGGCTGGCTGGACTCGCTGCTGAACCCGTTCGTGGTCATAGGGGTCGGGTCGGTCCTGGTCTTCGTCCTGCCCGCGGTCGCGTCGTACCGCGGGCAATCGCGTCCCTTGCCTTGAGCGCACTCCAAGACGTTGGCTAAGCAGTCATGAAGTACACGCAGCTCGGACGCACGGGACTCAAGGTCAGCCGACTGGTCCTCGGCACGATGAACTTCGGACCGCAGACCGACGAGGCCGACAGCCACGCGATCATGGACGCGGCGCTGGACGCCGGCATCAACTTCTTCGACACCGCGAACGTGTACGGCTGGGGCGAGAACAAGGGCCGTACCGAAGAGATCATCGGAAACTGGTTCGCGAAGGGTGAGAGCCGGCGCGACAAGGTCGTCCTCGCCACCAAGGTGTACGGCAACATGGCCGCCGAGGGCGACGCCTGGCCCAACCACGACAAGCTCTCCGCCCTCAACATCCGGCGGGCCGTCGACGCCAGCCTCAGGCGGCTGCGGACCGACTACATCGACGTCTACCAGTTCCATCACATCGACCGCCGGACTCCCTTCGAGGAGATCTGGCAGGCCATCGACGTGCTGGTGCAGCAAGGGAAGATCCTGTACGTGGGGTCCAGCAACTTCCCCGGCTACAAGATCGCCCAGGCCAACGAGACCGCCGCCCGCCGCGGCGGCACCATCGGCCTGGTCAGCGAGCAGTGCCTCTACAACCTCGCCGAGCGCCGCGCCGAGATGGAGGTGATCCCGGCCGCGCAGGAGTACGGCCTCGGGGTCATCCCCTGGTCGCCGCTGCACGGCGGGCTGCTGGGCGGTGTCATCAAGAAGGAGGTCGAGGGCGGACGAAGGGCGAGCGGCCGCGCCGCCGACTCCCTCGCCAACACCACGATCCGCGCCCAGATCCAGGGTTACGAGGATCTCCTCGACAAGCACGGGGTGGAGCCCGGCGAGGCCGCCCTGGCCTG
This sequence comes from Streptomyces sp. CA-249302, assembly GCF_050936785.1. Classification (NCBI taxonomy): domain Bacteria; kingdom Bacillati; phylum Actinomycetota; class Actinomycetes; order Kitasatosporales; family Streptomycetaceae; genus Streptomyces; species Streptomyces sp. CA-249302. Next base: position 4,896,832 of record NZ_JBNJMG010000001.1, read on the forward strand.
GCTGCTGACCCGCCCCGGCGTCACCGGCCCGATCGTCGGCCCGCGCACCGCCGGGCAGTTGGAGTCGGCGCTGCGCGCGGTGAAGCTGGAGCTGGGCGAGGAGCTGCTGGCGGGCCTGGACGAGATCTTCCCCGGCCCGGGGCCGTCCCCGGAGGCCTTCGCCTGGTAGGGACGGGCTCGGCGTGGCGGTGGTGCTCGGCTACTTTCCGAGCGCCGCCGCCAACGCCACCACGATGAACAACAGCACAAGCGCACCGGCCATGATCCGGTTCCGGGTTTTCGGGTCCACGTACCCGAGCCTAACCGGCCCCGCCGAGCCCCCAGCGGGCGACTGCCTCGTACCGCGGCTGCTCCCCCGGCACCCCGGACCTCGGCAGGTTGCTGCGCACCAGCACCAGCTCGTCCACCGTCCAGGTCCGGCTGGTGAAGCCCGCGAGCGCCTCCAGATACGGCCGCACCTCGAACGCCTCGCGGCTCCGGGCCACGGTCAGATGGGCCTTGTAGCGCCGGTGCTCCCCCATCTCCACGCCCGCCTTCCGCCCGGCCGCCTCGGCCCGGTCGGCCAGCAGGCGCAGCGTGCCCAGGTCCCCCTCCGCCCCCGCCCACAGCGCCCGCCCGTGCCCGAACTGGCCTCCGCCGCGCACGGCCAGCGCGAAGGGCCCGGTCCGGTGCGCGGTCCGCTCCAGCCTCGCCGACAGTTCCGGTACGACGTCGTCGTCGACCTCGCCGTAGAACGCGAGCGTAAGGTGCCAATCAGCGGCTCCGCCGCGGGGCCATCCCGGGCGGCCGGTCCAGCGCAGCCCCTCCGCGCCGCCGGGCATTGCGCGCAACTCGGCCACCACGGCGGCGAGTTCCTCCGCCACGTCCTCGGGCGGCAGCACGGCCGCGAAGAGTCTCATGAGGGCCAGCCTGTCACCATGAGGGGATGGAGATCACGATCAGAGACGGCGGACCCGACGACATACCCGTGATCCTCGGCATGCTCGACAGCTGTGTGGAGTGGCTGGTCGGGGAGGGGCGCACCGGGCAGTGGGGGAGCAAGCCGCTGTCCGAGAACCCGAGGACGGTCGAGTCGATCACCGGGTACATGGGGGCGGGGAACGTGTTCATCGCCGAGGCCGGCGGCATACCGGCCGCCACCCTGACCCTCACCGACAGCCCCGGGTCCTATGTCCCGCCGGTCGACGAGCCCGAGCGGTACATCCACTGGCTCGCCTCGGACCGCCGCTTCAAGGGGCACGGCGTGGGCAGCGCCCTGCTCGCGCACGCGGCGGAGGAGACCCGACGGGCGGGCGTCTCCCTGCTGCGGGTCGACTGCTACGCCGGCGACGACGGCAGGCTCGTCCGGTACTACGAGGACAACGGCTTCACGCGCGTCCAGGCCTTCACCGTCGGGGACAACGAGTGGCCCGGACAGCTGCTGGCCCGGAGGGTGTGACTCCCCCGGGCCGAAGGTGCCGTAAGGCAGCTGTCACGCCACCGCCGCCAGCTCCTCCCGCCGCTCCCGCGGTACGAACCGCACGTGCGGGTGGCCGGCGTTCCAGCCGACGGAGAGGCGGAGGCCGCCGACGCGGGCCAGGACCAGGCCGATGACGACCGCCGCCGTGGCCGCGACGGCGCCGCCGGCCGCGAGGCCCGCGCGGACGCCGTACGCGTCGGTGATCCAGCCGGCGATGGGCGCGCCGATGGGCGAGCCGCCCATGAACACCATCATGTAGAGGGACATCACCCGGCCCCGCATGGCCGGGTCGGTGCCCATCTGGACGCTGGTGTTCGCGGTGACGTTGACCGTCATGCCGAACATCCCGATCGGGACCATCAGCAGGGCGAACAGCCAGAGTGAGGGGGCCAGGGCGGCCACCATCTCCAGGCTGCCGAAGGCCACCGCGCCGGCCACCAGCACCCGCATGCGGGCCGTGCCGCGCCGGGCCGCGAGCAGGGCGCCGCCCAGGGAGCCGACCGCCATCAGGGTGTTGAAGAGGCTGTAGGAGCCGGCGCCCGCGTGGAAGACGTCGTCGGCGAAGGCCGAGAGGTAGACGGGGAAGTTGAAGCCGAAGGTGGAGACGAAGCCGACCAGGACGATGGTCCAGATCAGCTCCGGCCGTCCGGCGACGTACTGGAGGCCCTCCCGCAGCTGGCCCTTGCCGCGCGGGGCGCGCTCGACGACGTGCAGGTCGCGGGCGCGCATCAGCAGCAGGCCGGCGATCGGTGCGACGAAGGACAGGCCGTTGAAGAGAAAGGCGTAGCCGGTGCCGACGCCGGTGATCATCAGGCCGGCGACCGCCGGGCCGACCAGGCGGGCGGACTGGAAGTTCGCGGAGTTCATGCTGACCGCGTTCTGCAGCTGGTCCGGGCCGACCATCTCGGAGACGAAGGTCTGGCGGGCCGGGTTGTCGACGACCGTTGCGAGACCGACGGCGAAGGCGGCGACGTAGACGTGCCAGACCTGGACATGGCCGGTCAGGGTCAGCACGGCCAGCACGAGGCCGGCGATGCCCATCGAGGACTGGGTGAACAGGAGCGTGCGGCGCTTGGGCAGGCGGTCGACGAGGACGCCGCCGTAGAGGCCGAAGAGGAGCATCGGCAGGAACTGCAGGGCCGTCGTGACGCCGACGGCGGTCGCGGAGCCGGTGAGGCTGAGGACCAGCCAGTCCTGGGCGATGCGCTGCATCCAGGTGCCGATGTTGGAGACGACCTGGCCGACGAAGAAGAGCCGGTAGTTACGGACCTTCAGCGAGCTGAACATCGAGGACTTGCGGCGGTCGGGGGGAGAAACAGGGGTAGTAGTGGCCGGTGCGGGGGCGGAGTCTGCTCCGGGTCCCGTACTCAAAGGGTTCGCCTCCTTGTTGCGTGCTTACAGATGTGCGAGCTTCTCCAGCACGGGGGCGGCGGCGCGCAGTTTCGCCCACTCGTCCTCGTCCAGGCCCTCGACCAGGTTGGCCAGGAAGGCGTTCCGCTTGGCGCGGCTCTCCGCGAGCATGGCCTCGGCCTGCTCGGTCTTGGTGACGACCTTCTGGCGCCGGTCCTCGGGGTGCGGCTCGAGCCGCACCAGGCCCTTGGCCTCGAGCAGCGCGACGATGCGGGTCATCGACGGTGGCTGCACATGCTCCTTGCGGGCGAGCTCGCCCGGGGTGCAGCTGCCCCAGTTGGACAGGGTGCCCAGCACCGACATCTCGGTGGGGCTGAGCGACTCGTCGACGCGCTGGTGCTTGAGCCGACGGGACAGCCGCATGACGGCTGAGCGAAGGGAGTTCACGGCGGCAGCGTCGTCGCCATGGGTGAGGTCCGGCATCTCTTTAGCGTAACTCATTACCCTCTCTAAACAAGCTGGGGCGCGCCCGGATTCCCGTGACCCTGGCCACCCAAACCGCATAGTCACCCGAACGAGTGAGTCGACAGCAGAAAGTGAACATCGCCGGAACCCGGCCAGCGACCCTCGTGTACATGGGGACCGAAGTGCTCAGCCTGCGGATAGACGGGGAGCTGCTCGACCGGCTCCGAGACCATGCGGCCAAAAGGGGAATGAGCGTCCAGGACTACGTCGTCCGGACGCTCATTCGGGATGACTTCGACGAGCGGTTCAAGACCGCCGTGGACGAGACCGAGAAGTTCTACGGGGTCACGTGAACCGGCACGTGAACCGTCACGTCAGACCCAGCGCCGGCATCAGGTAGTAGAAGCCGAACACCGCCGCGACCACGTACATCGGGACCGGGATCTCCCGGCCCCGGCCGGCGGCCAGGCGCAGCACCACGAAGGTGATGAAGCCCATGCCGATGCCGTTCGTGATCGAGTAGGTGAACGGCATCATCACCATCGTGATGAAGGCGGGGACGGCGATCGTGTAGTCCGCCCAGTCGATCTCCTTGACCGAGTTGGACAGGATCAGGAAGCCGACCGCGAGCAGCGCCGGGGTGGCCGCCTGGGACGGGACCATGGTGGCGACGGGGGTCAGGAACAGGGCGACGGTGAAGAGTCCGCCGGTGACGACGTTCGCGAAGCCGGTACGGGCGCCCTCGCCGACGCCGGCCGTGGACTCCACGAAGGCGGTGGTGGCCGAGGAGGAGCTGGCGCCACCGGCGGCGACCGCGAGGCCGTCGACGAACAGGACCCGGTTGATGCCGGGCATCTCACCCTTGGCGTTGGTCAGCTTCGCCTCGTCGCTGACGCCCATGATCGTGCCCATCGCGTCGAAGAAGCATGACAGCAGGACCGTGAAGACGAAGAGGATGCCGGTCACCACGCCGACGTGGGAGAAGCCGCCGAACAGGCTGACCTTGCCGATCAGGCCGAAGTCCGGGGTGGCGACCGGGTTGCCGGGCCACTTCGGCGTGGTCAGGCCCCAGGAGGGGATCGTCGCGACCGCGTCGATGATCATCGCGAGGACGGTCATCGTGACGATGGAGATCAGGATCGCGCCGGAGACCTTGCGGACGATGAGGGCGAGCGTCAGCAGCGCACCGAGGATGAAGACCAGGACCGGCCAGCCGTTGAGGTGGCCGTCGCTGCCGAGCTGGAGCGGGACGGTGGTCTGGGCGGCGTCCGGGATGCGGGAGACGAAGCCGGAGTCGACGAGCCCGATCAGCATGATGAACAGGCCGATACCGATGGAGATCGCCTTGCGCAGGCCGAAGGGCACGGCGTTCATGACGCGCTCGCGCAGGCCGGTGGCGACCAGGAGCATCACGACGAAGCCGGCCAGCACGACCATGCCCATCGCGTCGGGCCAGGACATCCGGGGCGCGAGCTGGAGGGCGACGACCGAGTTCACGCCGAGGCCGGCGGCGAGCGCGATCGGGACGTTGCCGACGACGCCCATCAGGAGTGTGGTGAAGGCGGCCGTGACGGCGGTCGCCGTGACCAACTGTCCGTTGTCCAGGTGGTGCCCGTACATGTCCTTCGCGCTGCCCAGGATGATCGGGTTCAGCACGATGATGTAGGCCATCGCGAAGAAGGTGGCGAAGCCGCCCCGGATCTCGCGCGGGAGCGTGCTGCCCCGTTCGGAGATCTTGAAGTAGCGGTCGAGGGCGGTCGTCATTGGATGTTCCTACGAGCAGAAGTGGACAGACGCAAACAGTTTCAGTATGAACATATGAGATCGTCGATGACCATCTCCGCGCGTAGATGTGATCGCCTCGTAAGCTAGGCGCCATGGCGAAGTGGACACCGCAGCACGAGGCGCCGGAGCCCCTGGAGGGGCCCGTGGTCGCCACCATCACCGGCGGCACGATCGTGTGGTTCGTCCTCTTCCTGGTGCAGCTCCCCTTCTACGGCTGGTACGACGACCACGGGCACCTGTGGTGGCTGTGGACCTGTCTGGCCGGCGGGGTGCTCGGGCTGTACGGGGTGTACTTCGTACGGCGGCGGGACGCGGCGATCAAGCGGGCCGCGGCACTGGAGGCGGAGGCGGCCGAATAAGCCGTACTACCCCTGCACGAGTCCGCTCCTCCCCAGGTCGGATCTTCCGCCCACTCGGCGGGTGAAGCCGCATATCCGCACGTACCGTCGAATGCATGACGCACATCGACGCGGGCGCCGAGCTCGACCCTGTGCACCCCGCGCCCGCCCCCGTGGCGGCACGCGGACTGACCGCCGCCGAGGTGGCCGAGCGGGTGGCGCGGGGGCAGGTCAACGACGTTCCCCTGCGCAGCAGCCGGTCGATGTCGGAGATCGTCCGGGCGAACGTCTTCACCCGGTTCAACGCGATCATCGGTGTGCTCTGGCTGATCATGCTGTTCGTCGCGCCCTTCCAGGACAGCCTGTTCGGGTACGTGATCATCGCCAACACCGGGATCGGGATCATCCAGGAGTGGCGGGCGAAGAAGACCCTCGACTCGCTGGCCGTGATCGGGGAGGCGAAGCCGACGGTACGGCGGGACGGGGTGGCCGGCGCCGTCAGCACCTCGCAGATCGTGCTGGACGACCTCATCGAGATCGGGCCCGGCGACAAGGCCGTGGTCGACGGGGTGTGCGTCGAGGCCGACGGGCTGGAGATCGACGAGTCGCTGCTCACCGGTGAGGCCGACCCCGTGGTCAAGCGGCCCGGGGACGAGGTGATGTCGGGCAGCTTCGTGGTGGCCGGCGGCGGCGCGTTCCAGGCGACCAAGGTGGGCCGAGAGGCGTACGCCGCCCAACTGGCCGAGGAGGCCTCGCGGTTCACCCTCGTCCACTCCGAGCTGCGCACCGGTATCTCCACGATCCTCAAGTACGTGACGTGGATGATGATCCCGACCGCGATCGGCCTGATCATCAGTCAGATGTTCGTCAAGGAACACGGGTTCAAGGACTCGGTCGCGCGGACCGTCGGCGGGATCGTGCCGATGGTCCCGGAGGGGCTGGTGCTGCTCACCTCCGTCGCCTTCGCGATCGGCGTGATCCGGCTTGGCCGAAAACAGTGCCTCGTACAGGAGCTCCCCGCCATCGAGGGCCTCGCCCGCATCGACACCGTCTGCCTCGACAAGACCGGCACCCTCACCGAGGGCGGCATGGACGTCACCGAGCTGCGGCCGCTACAGGGCGCCGACGAGTCGTACGTGCGCAAGGTGCTCGGCGCCCTCGGCGAGTCCGACCCGCGCCCGAACGCCTCCCTCCAGGCGATCATCGACGCCTACCCGGACGTCGAGGACTGGCGCTGCACCGAGTCGCTGCCCTTCTCCTCCGCCCGCAAGTACAGCGGCGCCACCTTCAGTGAGGGCAACGGCGAGAACAGCACGTGGCTCCTCGGGGCGCCCGACGTGCTGCTGGCCGCCGACGACCCGGCGCTCGCCGAGACCGGGCGGCTCAACGAGCAGGGGCTGCGGGTGCTGCTGCTGGCCCGCACCGGCCGCGACCTCGACGATCCCGAGCCCGCACGGGAAGCCCGCCCCACCGCCCTCGTCGTACTCGAACAGCGGCTGCGTCCCGACGCGGCCGACACCCTGCGCTACTTCGCCGAGCAGGACGTCAAGGCCAAGGTCATCTCCGGGGACAACGCGGTGTCGGTGGGGGCGGTGGCCGCGAAGCTGGGGCTGAGCGGCACCACTGTCGACGCGCGCCGACTGCCCGCCGACCGGGAGGAGATGGCCAGGTCCCTGGACGAGGGCACGGTGTTCGGGCGGGTCACCCCGCAGCAGAAGCGGGACATGGTGGGCGCGTTGCAGTCACGCGGGCACAACGTCGCGATGACCGGGGACGGGGTGAACGACGTACTGGCCCTCAAGGACGCGGACATCGGCGTGTCCATGGGCTCGGGGTCGGAGGCCACGCGGGCGGTCGCGCAGATCGTGCTGCTCGACAACAGCTTCGCGACGCTGCCGGACGTGGTCGCCGAGGGCCGCCGGGTCATCGGGAACATCACGCGGGTGGCGACCCTGTTCCTGGTCAAGACGGTCTACTCGGTGCTGCTGGCGATCCTGGTGGTCTGCTGGCAGGTCGAATACCCCTTCCTGCCAAGGCACTTGACGCTTCTCTCCACCCTGACGATCGGCGTCCCGGCCTTCTTCCTGGCCCTCGCGCCCAACAAGGAACGGGCCCAACCCCACTTCGTACGGCGGGTGATGCGGTACTCGGTCCCGGGTGGGGTGGTGGCCGCGGTCGCGACCTTCGTGACGTATCTGATCGCCCGTCACTACTACGTCGGCGAGGGCTCGTTGGACGCGGAGACCAGCGCGGCGACGCTCACGCTCTTCCTGATCTCGATGTGGGTCCTGGCCATCATCGCCCGCCCCTACACCTGGTGGCGGGTCGTCCTGGTCGCCTCGATGGGCGTGGCGTTCCTCTTCGTGCTCTTCGTCCCGTGGCTCCAGCACTTCTTCGCTCTGAAGCTGGTCGGGGTGACGATGCCGTGGGTCGCGGTGGGCATCGCGGCGGTCGCGGCGGCCGTCCTGGAACTTCTCTGGAAGCTGGTCGACCGCCGCTTTCCCGCCTAGATCTGCTTACTGCACGTCGACGTAGTCACCGGTCGCGCTGACCGCCGGGGTCGTCGTGGTGCCCGCGAAGGAGAAGCGGTAGTAGCCGTCGACCGTGGCCTTGGTCGTCGTCTTCAGGGTGCCCGTCGAGCTGGAGTAGATGCCCTTGAGCGTGGTGTAGGTGGTGGAGCCCTTCTTGCGGAACTGGAGCTTCACCGGCTGGCTGGTGTAGCCGTGGTACTTGTTGTCCTCCCAGTTCGCCCGGGTGAGCGAGCCGGTGACCGTGATGGTCTTGCCCTTCTTCACCGGCTCCGGCGTGGCGTTCACCGTCAGCTTGGAGTAGCGCTGGACCAGGGTGGTGCCGAGGGTGCCCTGCTCCGCGTAGCCGACCTTGGTGATGTCGAAGCTGTCGGAGGTCGGGTCCTGGCCGTTGTAGGCGATGGCCAGGGCCGCGCCCTTCCAGGTGCCCGCGTCCGAGTTGAGCAGCTCGCCCTCGCTCGGGTGGGCGGTGACCAGGCCGGTGCAGCTGGCCGTGGTGTCGGAGGTGGCCGTGCAGGTGGCCGGGTCGTCGCCGAACAGCTCGTTGTCCGGGGTGGCGAAGGTGCCCCGGTAGATGAACGGGCCGGTCAGGAAGTCGTCGGCGGTGATGTCGACGTCCGCGCCGTGGGTCAGCGTGTAGGTGACCTTGGTGGAGACGTTCCCGGTCGTGCCGACCTTGACCGCCTTGGCGATCTTGAAGTCGGAGAAGGTGACGTCCATCGCGTACGGCTGCGGGTCGGCCGCGTCGGCGGCCGTGCTGAACGCGGTCTTGCCGGTGGCCGCGCGGGCGGCCTCCTGGACCTTCGCGACGTCCGCGCGGTACGAGCCGGCGGAGTCTGCGGCGTGCGCGGCCGGCAGGGCGAAGGCGGACAGGGCCAGGGCGCCGGAGACGGCGGCCACGGTGGCACGTATGTGCATGTGTTCCCCAAGTGGAGAAAAGCGAAAGTGGAGCCTGTTGGCTCACGGGATCAGATCCGTGACGCATGGGGGGAGTTGTACGGCCACCGGGGGATTTTGACCTTGGATTGCGAAGCCCTTGCCATCCACGGAGAAACGGCGGCTGCCCGGGTCCCCACCCGGCAGCCGCCGTAACTCACAGGCGATTGCTGCTTACTTCACGTGCTTACTTCACGTCGACGTAGTCACCCGTGGCGCTGACCGCCGGGGTGGTCGTGGTGCCCGCGAAGGAGAAGCGGTAGTAGCCGTCGACCGTGGCCTTGGTCGTCGTCTTCAGGGTGCCGGTCGAGGTCGACTTGATGCCCTTGAGCGTGGTGTAGGTGCTGCTGCTCTTCTTGCGGAACTGGAGCTTCACCGGCTGGGTCGCGTAGCCCGCGTACTTGCCGGTCTCCCAGTTGGCGCGGGAGAGCTTGCCGGTGACCGTGATGGTCTTGCCCTTCTTGACCGGCTCCGGCGTGGCGTTGACCGTCAGCTTGGAGAGGCGCTGGAGGTTGTAGGGGGCGGCAGCCTTGTCCTTGACGGCGACGCCGACCTTGCTCAGGTCCAGGTTCTCGTCCTCAGGGTCCTGGCCGTTCCAGGCGACCGCGAAGGCGGCGGCCTTCCAGGCGCCCGCGTCCTCGTTCAGCAGCGTCAGCGGGTCGACCGCGACGGTGGCGGTGCAGTTGGCGACGGTGTCCGAGGCGTCGGTGCACTTGGCCACGCCGCTGTCGAACCACCACTCCTCGTCGTCGAAGGACGCGCCGCGGTACAGCTCGACGGCGGAGACGAAGTCGGAGGCGTGGATGTCGACGTCCACGCCGTGGGTCAGCGTGAAGGAGACCGGCACCTTCACGACGGCCGTGGTGCCCACGACGATGTTCTTGCCCTTGTTGACCTTCACGTTGGAGAAGGTCGCGTCCAGGGCGTACGGCGTGCCGGTGACGTCGGCGGTGCTGAACGCGGTCTTGCCGGCGGCGGAGTGCGCGGCCTCGTTGGAGGCGGCGACACCCGCGGGAGCCTTCGGGCCGTCGGCGGCGAGAGCCGCGGGCGCGACGAGGGCGGAGAGGGCCAGGGCGCCGGTGACGGCGGCCACAGTGCTGCGAATTCGCATGTGTTCCCCGTAGGAAGTGATCACGTGAGCCTGTTGGCTCACGTGATCAGATCCGTGACGCACGGGAAAGGTTGTACGAGGGTAAATAATTTGTGCGGGAAATTTTGAGATCAAGGACCGTCGTGTGACGACGGCCTCCGACGGGTCAGTCGAACCACCGGTCCCGCGCGAGTTCCCCGGTCCGCGACGGGTCCTCCAGCAGGGCCGCCACCTCGAACCGCCGGGGCCACTGCCCGGCCGCCCAGGCGAGCCCCGCGGCGACCCCTTCCAGGGTGGCCGCGTGCAGCACGTCGTCGCTGGTCAGACGCCAGTCGAGCTCCACACCGTCGACGAAGAGCTCCTCGTGTTCGACGTACGTGGCGGGGGTCCGCGAGCCGAGCAGCACCCGTACCGAATCCGGTACGTCGTGTTCGGCGCCCTCGGAGTCCACCCGCCCCGTCACCGACTCGCTGAGCCGCCGCACCTGGAACAGCTCCGCCAGTTCGGCCGCCCGCGCCGGGCGCACCGGCAGCAGCGGGACACCCGCGGTGAAGGGCAGCAGGTCCGGCGAGTCGACGACCACGGCGTCCGCCGCGTCCACGACCTCCACCCGCCCGTCCACGACGGCCCGCAGCTCGTCCGGGAGAGTCACCTGCTCGGGGTCCAGGTCCGCCAACGCCCCGTAGAGCGCGTGCAGTTGGGCCCCGCTCACCGGCCGCTCGGGATCGGCGAGCCGGTCGAGGAGCTCGGCCGCACCGCCCGGCTCGTCGAGCAGCGCCGCGACGGACGTCCGGACGCCCAGCGCCCGCAGCACCTGCTCGTCGTCGAACCCGGTCGCGTCGGCCTCGTCATAGAGCCCGCGCAGCAGCGGGTCCCCGCCGGAGGCGAGCAGACCGGCCGGCCGCCGCCCGTCGATCACCGGGTGCCCGCGCAACCACCATGCGGTGTAAGGCCGTACGACCTCGTGGGTGCCGTCGGGCAGCAGGATCCGGACCGGCTGCGTGAGCGCGTCCCGCAGCGGCGGCCGGGCCAGCAGGGCCAAGGCCTGCGGCCACTTGTCGTCGTCGACCAGGTCGAGATCCCGTACGGCGATCAGCTCGGTGGCGACCGGCGGTACGGGCGTGTCCGGGAAGCGGTCCAGAACGTCCTCGCTCCACACGTCCACGGCGTCGAGCAGCCCGGCGTCGTCGGGCTCGGCGAAGTCGCCCTCGCGGGGCTCCAGTTCGTCTGGGTCCAGCACCACATCCGTGGCTCGTACGAGGGCGAAGTCGGCGAGGACTCCACAGGCGGCCAGCGGCTGCACGCCCCACTTCTCCGCCAACTCGGCGTCGACGGTGGCGAGTTCGTCCTCACGGATCACCTGGTGGAAGGGGCTGCCGGGGAAGACGAGTTCGCCGGCGGGTGCCAACTCCCCGTCCTCGTCCGGGAGGGCGAGCGCGCCGAGCCACGGCTCCTCACCCGGATCGAGGCCCGCGTCCCGCACGAGCGCGAGCACGGTGTCGGCCAACTCCTCGGCGTCCGGGGCCTCCTGCTCCCAGTCAAGGCCGCCCTCGTCGTCGAGGGAGGCGGCGACCGCGGCCCGGACCTGCGGGGTGGTGAGGACCGCGCGCGGGGTCGCGGGCAGCGCGCCGAGCTTCTCCAGAAGGGGGTGGGCGGCGTCCGGGTGGGCGACCTTCAGCCCGAGCCGGGCGAGCACCTCGGGGTCGATACGGGTGTCGTCGGAGGAGGTGGGGATGAGGACCTGCCGGGGCCCGATCGTCGTACGCCCGTCGGCAAGGGGAACCGGCAGCCCCGAGAGCCGATCCGGGTCCACCCCGGCGAGGCTGTCGTAGAGCCGCTGCCACCAGCCGGGGTCCTTCTCCAGGCCCGCGAGCCGGTCGATCGCGTCGGTGAGGGGGACGCGGGCGACGCCCAACGTCCGTAGTTCCACGCGGCGTTCGAGGCCGGCGGGGAGGAGGGTGGGGAGGACCTCCGCCAGCACCCGGACGGTGTCGGCACCGGCGCCCTCGACGATCTCGGCGTCGCGGGGGCGGAGGGATTCGGGGAGGTCGATGTCGTGCTCGTCGCGGCCCTCGCGGCCCGCGGTGGGCTCGGCGGCCAGGGGCAGGAACTCCGTGCGCGGGAGCCGCTCCAGGATCGCCGCGCGCAGTGCGCCGTCCAGCTCGCCCTTGCCCAGCGGGCCGGGGACCAGGCCGATGATGCCCTCCCCCACCGGGCGCCAGTCGCCGAGGAGTTCGGCGTAGGCGTCGGCCGCGCGCTGGACCAGGAAGTCGGTCAGCGGTCCCGGGGCCGCGTGGCGGCGGGTGGTGTCCAGCGGGAAGGAGGCGATGAGCAGCGCCGGTACACCCAGCGGCTCGTCGCTCGGCGTCGGGGCGTGCACGACGGGGCTGGTACCGGGCCGCACCGGGCTGCCGTCCGCGTCGGCGGGCACCGCCCAGGTCACCGACCAGTGCGGGCGCAGCCGTTCCTCGACCGGCCGGTCGGCGAGGAGGTCCGGGGTGAGCGGGCCGTGCGCGACGGCGGTACGCCAGCGGGTGGTGCCGGTGCGCGAGTCCTCCACGACGGTGAAGGGCCCGTCGGCACTGCGCCGCAGGGTACGGACGGTGTCGGTCTCCACCACCACCTCCTCCAGCCCCGGCAGGGCGAGGAGCAGGGCGTCGTCCACGGCGTCGAGGAGGCGCTCGGCGAGGTCAGTGGCGGCGGCGTCCCGGAGCGGCAGGATCACGGCGGTGTCGTACGGGTCCGGAGCGGTGCCCTCGGCGGCGAACGGCAGCCGCAGCAGCGGCACATGACCGTCCCGGCGCCTGATCTCGTCCCCGAGGCCGGGGCTGTGCCGAGCGGTGTCAGCGGCGAACTCCCGCGCCTCGGCGAGGGACCATCGCACGCCCCCGTGCCGTCCCACGACCGCGGGCTCGTCGGTCACGGCCAGCACGGCCGCGAACCCGACGCCGAACCGCCCCACGGCCCCCTCCCCCGCCCGGGAGTCCCGCTTGGCGGAGGCGCGCAGCGTGGCCAGCGACTCGACGCCGGCCGCGTCCAGCGGGGCGCCGGTGTTGGCGGCGACCAGGACGCCCTCCCGGAGGGTGAGCCGGAGCCGCCCGGGCACGCCGGCCCTGGCGGCCGCGTCGGCGGCGTTCTGCGCGAGCTCTACGACGAGGCGGTCGCGGTAGCCGCCGAGGACGAGGTCCTCTTCGGCGTTGGCGTCCTCACGGAAGCGGGCGGGGCTGGTTGCCCAGGCATCGAGCACACCTCGCCTGAGGCGGGCGGTCCCGAACGGGTCGGCACCCTCGGCAGCGGGCCGCACGAACTTGCTCACGTTCACTCTCCTCGTCGGCGTGGGTCGAAGGTACCGCGAGGTGGAGGGGAGGAAGAGACGGGCCGGCTCCCGTCGGGCGGGAGCCGGTCGTCGTTGGGGCTGTGACGGTTACACCTGCGTGTGCCAACGTTGGTTCAGGCTCAAGGTGCTGCAAGGCGCTGTGTCGACGAGGTTGCCGTCTCCTACGCTGCTCGTGTGCAGGCAGAACCCGCTGGACGCGTTCTGCCAGATTTCGTACTGGCCGGCGGGCAGGGTGGCCGAGAGGAAGATGTTCCACTGCTGGTTGGCCGCAGCCGCGTTGCAGGTCAACATCACGACGGTGCCCGTTCCGGATGAGGGGGCGGTCATGCACCGTCCTGTGTCCTGGTTGATGAAGGTGTACAGGAAGCTCCGGCTGTTGAACTCTTCGAGCCACTTCTGCTCAGCACCGCCGGTGCAGTTCCACATCTGGAGCTTTGCCGAGTCCTGGGTGGCGTTGTCGAGGCAGTGGTGCCCGCCCAGGACGTTGATCGAGTTGAAGCCCGCGGCCTGAGCGGGCGCCCCCGTGGCCCAGCCGATGGCCAGCACCGCGAATACCGCGGTGACGAGTGCCAACAGTCTGCGTCGTAAAGGCATGGTTTTCCTCCTCTCACGGCCGCCGGGTGGCCGGCGGGATGTTCTGGTTGACGTGGAACAGGTTCTCGGGGTCGTAACGCTCCTTGATCCGGGTCAGCCGGTCGTAGTTGCCGAGATAGGACGCGCGGATCCGGTCCTGACCCTCGTCCCCGAGGAAGTTGACGTAGGCACCGCCCGCCGAGGTGGGGTGGAGTTCCTCCCAGTAGCGCTGGGCCCAGTCGGTGATCAGGCCGGCGTTGGCCGGGTCGGGGTCGACGCCGACGATGACACCCGCCCAGCCGCCTCCTCGGTAGGGGAAGGCGGTCGCGTCCTCCGGGATCCGGGCCGCCGCCCCGTCGATCGGGTACAGGTGCATGGTGGAGTGCCCCGTGGGGAGTTTCTCGCCGTACTCGAGGTGCACGTCGATGGCGGCGTCGGAGATCTCGTGGAAGACGTCCGCCCGCCAGTACCACTGCAGGCCGGCCGGATACAGGCCGTCGAAGGCACTCTGCAGAACGGGGAACGGCATCTCCTGCACCCCGGTCAGCAGCGGCGAGCCGAACTCGCGGACCGGGGCCAGCACCGCATCGGCCTTGGCGTGCGGGCCCGTGTAACACCAGACGATCGCACAGGACTTGCGGCCCCACAGCTCCTCCGGGAACGGCGGTGCCGGGGGGATGGTGATGAGCCCCAGCCAGCCGCTGAGCTCTTCCGGGAGGGCCGGGACGAGCTCTCGGTACCACCGCATCACGGCTGCGGCGTCCGCCAGGTCGTACAGCACGGGTCCGCCGATGACGACGCCGTCCTCGCCGATCTCGTGGCAGGCGAAGGTGAAGGCCGTGACCACCCCGAAGTTGCCGCCGCCGCCCCGCAGGGCCCAGAACAGGTCGACGTGGTCCTGGGCGCTCGCGGTCACGACGGTTCCGTCCGCGAGCACGACCTCCGCCGACAGCAGGTTGTCGACGGTGAGGCCGAAGCGGCGCGTCAGATAGCCGACGCCGCCGCCGAGCGTGAGTCCTCCGACCCCGGTCGAGGCCAGGAACCCCGACGGGGTGGCCATCCCCGCCGCCGCGGTCGCGCCGTCGACGTCCGACCACAGGCAGCCGCCCTGGGCGGTCACCTGGCGCGCCTCGGCGTCGACCGCGACGGTCCGCATCGCGGAGAGGTCGATGACCAGGGCGTCGTCCCAGACGCCGAGTCCGGCGGCGTTGTGGCCGCCGCCGCGCACGGCCAGGTCGATCCCGTGCTCACGGGCGAAGTCGACGCAGCCGACGACGTCCGCGGTGTCGGCACACCGCGCGATCGCCCCCGGCCTGCGGTCGATCATCGCGTTGTAGACGGCGCGCGCGCCGTCGTAGCCGTCCTCGCCCGGCCTGATGAGCTCGCCCCGAAGCGAGTGGGCCAGTGCTTCGTAGGGGTGGCTGGTGGTGGGTTCTGGCATGGCATTCCCCCATTGCGGTGCTCGGTTCGCTGCTGGGCGTCCTGGCAGGCCGCCCTCGGGATCCGACGCTACGTACCGCGCGTTCGCGATCCGTTCGCGCCGGACGCGGCCACGGGCAGCCGGCGGGACGCGCCGCGAACGGTGCGGTCGGCGAGATCGCGGCGGCACCTCGACTCCAGGACCCGGCTCTGCTGACCGGCAGCGAGGTCGGCGGCACGTTCGAGCAGGGACACGGCGGCCGGGCCCGGTTCGAGGCCGGCTCGCAGGCGCAGCACCTCAGGCAGCCACCACAGGTCGTCGCGCTGCTCGGCTCCGATCCGGGCCGCGTCGAGGACAGCACGGGCCGCTTCGGGGTGTTTGTCGGCGATGAGCACCTCGGCGAGCAGCGACAACCAGTACGGCATCCGGGTGTGGGCACCCTGGGCCCTCAGCCTTCCGATTCCCTCGCGAATCCGACCGGCACCCTGCTCGCCGCCCACCGTCCAGCCGCTGACGATCAGGGCCCATTCGCCGTAGTAGGCGAAGCCGTGGCGGCGGCACAGGCCGCTCAACTCCGCGACGACCTCGTCGGCGGCGGCTCGGTCGCCGCTGATCTGGTGCGTGATGGCCGCGTAGGCGAGGGCGACGGCGACGCTGTACGGGTGTTCGGCCGCGCGGGCCCGGGCGATCGCGTCGGCACACCGTTCGGCGGCCTGGTCGCTCTCGCCCAGCAGCCAGCAGGCGTGGGCGGCGAAGGCCTGGGAATGGACGTCGGGCCGGGAGCCGACGACCAGGGACACCGTCCCCGGGGAGAGTTCGAGGGCCAGGTCGAAATGCGGGATCGCACTCGCCGGCCGGCCGAGGCTGGTCGCCCCGCCGGCGAAGGCGAAGTGCGCCTGCCCTGCCAGTTCCCGGTCCGCTGCGGCGAGACTCAGGGCCCTGGTCGCCATGTCGTGGCCGAGCGTGATGCGGCCCTGGACGAAGCAGACCGACCACAGCCCGACCAGCCCGGCCAGCAACTGCGCGGGTTTGTTGAGACGTTCGGCCAGCGAGACCGACTTCTCCAGGGCCTTCTGCACTTCAAGGGACGCATAGCCCTGCGAAGCGGTGAGTGGCGCGGACATCGCCTGGAGCACTTCCAGCTCGCGGACGTCGCGCTCGCGCCCGGAGAGCCGGGCCACCAGGGCCAGGCAGCGCCGGTAGAGCCGGACCGCCTCGGCGTGGGCGAACGTCCCGGCGGCCACCTCGGCGGCCCGCGCGAAGTAGTGCAGGGCGCGGTCCGGGCGGCCGCCCCGGTCGTACTGCTCGGCGAGCATGGCCGCGACCTCGTCGAGGCCCCCGGAGTAGAGGAGTTCGACCCCCTGTGCCAGTCGCCGGTGCAGCAGCCAGCGCCGGGCGGGACTGACCGACGCGTAGGCCGCGTCGCGGAGCAGGTCGTGGGAGAAGTCGTAGCCGGTGCGCTGCACTCGCAGGATCCGGTGCCGCCAGAGTTCGTCGACCGCCCGCACCAGAGTGTCGGGGGCGAGGTCACTGGCCTCGCTGAGCAGGTCGAGGCTGAAGTCCCGGCCGAGTGCGGCGGCGAGGCCCGCCACTTCCCGGGCCGCCGGCGAGGGCAGTTCGAGCCGCCGTCTCAGGACCGCCGTCAGGTCCGCTCCCGGTTCGGAGGTGTCCGGGGCGCCCACGCCGGGCAGACCGCGGGACGCCTCGACGACGAACAACGGGAACCCGCCTGTGGCCGCGTGCAGGAGCCTGCGCTGTGCCGGGGCCAGCGGTCGGCCCAGCACCGATTCGGCGAGCTCCGCGGTCTGGTCCCGCTCCAGCGGACTGAGCACGAAGTCGGTGACGGACCCCGCCGATCTGAGGGCCTTGAGCGTGGCGGAGACATCCTGGTTGTCCGCCAGTTCGTCCGTGCGGACCGTGGCCGCGATCAGGACGGGCGAGCCGTCCGCGAAGCCGAGCAGGAAGGCCAGCCAGGCCATGGTCTCCTGATCGCACCACTGGAGGTCGTCGAGGACGAGGAGGGTCGGGCGCGCGGCGCCGAGCACGGCGCGTGCCAGTCCCTCGAAGAACCGGTGCCGCTGCCAGGCGTCGGCCATCGCACGGGATCCCTCGGCGGAGGGGGTGCGCCGCCCGCCGATCGGCGGTCCGGCCGCCTCGTCCGGCGGGCGGGCTTCTCCGCGCGGTACCAGCCGTTCCACTTCGGTACGCCACACCGGGTCCAGCGTGCTGACGGCGGCCCGCACCTCCGGCCCACGCAGCCAGTCCGCGATCGGTGCGAGCGCGATCTGCCCCTGCAGACCGAAGCACCGCGCCGTCGCCACCACCGCGCCCTCGGCGGCGGCCACCGCCGCGACCTCGGCGACGAGCCTGCTCTTGCCGATCCCGGCCTCGCCCGACACGACGACAAGTCCGCAGCGTCCGTCGGCGGCCTGGCGCCAGCACCGCGTCAGGGCGGCGAACTCGGCCTCCCGCCCGACCAGGCTCAGACCCGCGGAGCCCAGGCGCGCGCGGGGTTCTACGGACTCCGGACGCTGCGAGGAGGCCGGGAGCGGGGCCAGCAGCCGCGTGACCAGTGACTCGGTGTCAGGGCTCGGAACCATGTCGAGTTCCTGCTCCAGAACCGAAGCGCACCGGTGATACGTGCTCATCGCGGCGGCCCGGTCCCCGGACTCCAGCTGCAGTTCCATCAACCGGCGGTAGCCGGTCTCCTCGTACGGCTCGAGCCGTATCCGGAACCGGGCGACCTCCACCGCCCGGAACAGATCCCCGGCTTCGTGCCAGCCGGTGACGGCCAGGTCGCACAGGTCGGCGCATTCCCGCCGTAATCGCTCCCGCTCATCGATGACCCAGTCGTCCAAGGCCCCAGGCGCGAGCTCACCGCGATATTCACCGATCGCCGTGGCCGCGTGCGCCAGAAACCCGGGGCGGTCCCCCGCCGCCCACGCCGCCATCGCCGCAGCCCGCTCGGTGCGGAACACCCGGACGTCCACACGGCACGACGGGCTGTCGCACCACGCCAGCGTCGCGGTACCGATCACCAGCGACGGGTCCGGGCCGAGGAGGAGCCTGAGATGGTGGAGCTCGCGCCGGAGGTTGGTTCTCGCCTGCGCCTCCCCGGAATCAGGCCAGAAGACGGCCGCGAGATGCTGCCGGCCCTGCGCCATCCCCGTACGAAGCACGAGATAGCTCAGCAGTGCGACCGCTCGCGACGACTGCGGCATGGCGTCGGAGTCCGTGCCGGAAACGATGCGTTGCTCGCCGAGCAGCCGGATCTCTTTCATGCGCAGCCCCCCGCCCCGGCCCGGCAGCCCGCTGCCGCCCGACCGAACGTCATGCGACAGAACCACGGGTGTCGCTCCGACACACCTCACGGTAGCCGTCGCGGTACAGCTCAACGACGGGAAAACACGGCCCTGTTGAGCCGGACTCCGCGTCACCGAGCCGCTCAAGCTCGGCCGGCGGTTCGGGAGGGCTCCGGGTTCGCGTCCCATGCGCCGATGCGGACTACGCCGACGGACCAGCGGACGCGGAGGGTGGCGGGGCCTTTTGCGTGGCGTACGGCATGGGAGAGCAACTCGGTGGCGAGGAGTTCGGCGGTATCGACGATTCGGCGGTGTCGACGAGAGGGAGTACTCCCAGGGTTCGGGGGCGCTTTCGCCGAGATCGCGGACCACTGTCTACGCCGAGGCCGGGGACCGAACAAGCTGACCCCGGGCCCGGCGCGTCGGCCCCCGCCCGGCGCGCGACCATGCCGAAACCCTTACGAATGCCCCAGTTCCGCCGTGTCCTCGTCCGCCGTCACCGGGACCGAGCCCGAGTCGGCCGACGGGCGGAGGGGGAACGGGTCGACCCTGGTCTCGTCGACCACCGGTGGGGCGGGCTGGGGCGGCCTCGGCATGATCGCCGCCTCCGAGTGGCCGCCGCAGCCGTAGGACAGGGACACCACCCGGCCGTCCGCCGGGGAGAACTCGTTGGCGCAGACTCCGAAGGCCTGGCCGAGGGAGCCGCCGATCGGCTGGAGGAAGCCGCAGCTGACGCAGGTCGCGGGGGCCGCCTGGGCCATGGGGGTCTGGGAGCCGTACGCCTCGTCCCAGCGGTCGGCGGCGGTGTGGAGGCCGTAGCGGGAGAGGACGCGGGCGCGGCGCATGCCGAGTTCCTCGGCCACGGAGGTGATGGAGCCGCGGGCCGGGGCGACCGGGAGGTTCGCGGGGGTGCCTTCCGTGACCTCCGCGTCCTCGGCCTCGACCAGCTCGGCCATCTCCTCGGAGACGGGCGAGGACGGGGTCGGCTCGTCCTCGCCGGAGTAGCCGGGCTCCAGGCGGAGGTCCTCGGCGTCGGTGGGGAGGAGGTCGCCGGGGCCCATGTCGCCGGGGCGGAGGCGTTCGCTCCACGGGACCCACTCGGGGGCGAGGAGGGCGTCCGGGCCGGGGAGCAGGACGACCTCGTCCAGGGTCACGATCTTGGCGCGGGACGCGCGGGCCACGGTCACCGCCCAGCGCCAGCCGCGGTAGCCGAGCTCCTTGCACTCGAAGAAGTGCGTGACGACACGGTCGCCCTCGGAGGTCAGGCCGGAGTGCTCGCCGACCACGCCGGGCGCGGCGGCCTCCTCGGCGGCGGCGCGGGCGAGGTCGACGGCCTCGGCACACAGGCGGTCGGTGGTGCGGCTTCGCGTTGTCGCTGCGCTCACAGGTATCGCTTCTCTCCTACGCCGTCACTCGGGTGCGCCGGCCTGAAGGCGGTGGGCGTGGACGGAGCGGACCGAAGGGCCGCGTCGACGTCCGTGCCCGATCGCACTCGGGCGCACCTCATGCATCCATTCTGCGGGATGTCCGAGAGGCGCGCGGCCGAGAACGTTCGCCACGACGCGCTACGCACGCTACCTTCTCGCGACCTTCCGGCCTACACCGACGTGATGGTTCATCGCCCCATAGGCGCTTCATAGGCGTTCATACGCGCGGTAACCGCACTACTCACAGCTTTCTCGGGGCACTATGACGGAGTGGCAGCCGCAAGGACGCCCCAAGGAGCCACCGGGATCGGTGGGGTCAAGGGCAGCAGTCGTGGTGGCGGTTCGGGCCGGTTCGGCGGGCCCGTCCGCGCGGTCGGGCGTGCCCTGCACTTCCCGGTGACCGGTACCGCCCGCGGGATCCGCAAGGCCACGCACGCCCACGGAGCCGGTGAGTCCGGCCTCGGCAAGCTGATCGAACTGCACGGGGTGAACGGCGCGGGCGACGTGATGATCACCGTCGCGCTCGCCTCCACCGTCTTCTTCTCGGTGCCGACCGACGAGGCCCGCGGCCGCGTCGCGCTCTACCTCGCGATCACCATGGCGCCCTTCACGGTCCTCGCCCCGGTGATCGGCCCGCTCCTGGACCGCCTCCCGCACGGCCGCCGGGCCGCGATGGCCGGTTCGATGCTGGCCCGCGCCCTGCTCGCCCTGATCATCGCGAGCGCCGTCTCCACCGGCAGCCTCCAGCTGTATCCGGCCGCGCTGGGCGTGCTGGTCGCGTCCAAGGGGTACGGCGTGGTCAGAAGCGCCGTGGTACCCCGGCTGCTCCCACCCAAGTTCTCCCTGGTCAAGGCCAACTCGCGGGTCACCCTCGGCGGGCTCCTGGCCACCGGTGTGGCCGCGCCGATCGGGGCGGGCCTGCACGCGATCGGGCCCGAGTGGCCGCTCTACGGCGCCTTCGTGATCTACATCTGGGGCATGTTCCTGTCCTTCACCCTGCCGCCGAAGGTCGACTCGGCCAAGGGCGAGGACACGGCCCTGCTGGCGGCGGACGAGCAGCATCTGCACGGGCCGCACCTCAAGCCGGTCAAGCGCCCCGGCCTGCGCACGGTCGGCATCGCCGTCACCCACGCCCTGGGCGCGAACGCCGCCCTGCGCTGGCTCTCCGGCTTCCTCACCTTCTTCCTCGCCTTCCTGCTCCGCGAGCACCCGCTCACCGGCTCCAGCGCGGCCGTGTCGCTGGGCATAGTGGCCGTGTCGGCGGGGGCGGGCAACGCGCTCGGTACGGCCGTCGGGGCGGCGCTGCGCCAGCGGGCCCCGGAGATCATCATCGTGACGGTGCTGCCGATCGTGCTCGGCGTGGCGATCACGGCGGCGATCTTCTTCGGCGCGTTCCTGGTGGCGTGCCTCGCCGCGTTCGCCGGGTTCTCGCAGGCGCTGGCCAAGCTGTCGCTGGACGCGCTGATCCAGCGGGACGTGCCGGAGACGGTGCGCCCGTCGGCGTTCGCCCGCTCGGAGACCATGCTCCAGATGGCCTGGGTGCTGGGCGGCGCGATCGGCATCGTGATGCCGCTGAACGGCGCGGCGGGCCTGAGCCTGTGCGCCGCGGTCATCGCCGTCGGCTGGGCCACCACGGTCCGCGGCCTGCTCGGCTCGGCCCGCCGCGGGGGGCCCGCGAAGCCCCGCGTGGCGTAACACACAGGCACGCCGCACCCCACGTAAGGAGCGCGTGAGGCGCGCCCTATAGCCTTCCGCCATGACCTCGATGCAATCTGTGCGACGCCGCCGCGCCGTCGCTGTCGCCGGCGCCGTCTCCGCCGGGCTGCTCGTCCTGTCGGCCTGCGACAAGCCGACGCCCCGCTCGACGATCACGGTCGGCCGCTCCTCGGTCAGCGAGGAGGCGACGTGCGGTGGTGAGGGCAAGAACCTCCAGACCGCGGACCTCACGAAGTGCCTGAAGGACAAGGACATCCAGTCCATCAAGGTCGACCCCGACGACACGGTCCGCTTCGGCGTCGACCCGGACATCGCCGACAAGCGGTGGACGATCCTGATGAACGGTCAGCCCCTCACCGAGGACAGCGACAAGACCTACCGCACCATCCCGGGCAGCGTCTTCTTCAACCAGCAGTACGGCGCCACCGGCAACTCCACGCTGGTCTCCATCAAGGCGGGCGACGGCAAGAAGAGCGGCACCGGCGTGACCGGCCTGTGGTCGTTCAAGCTGAAGAAGGACGACTGATCACGACTTCGGTACGTGTCCTCGTGGCCACCGCGGTCCCCGCCGAACGGGACGCGGTGGCACGGTCGTTCACCGGCGGTGACGTCATCGCGGCCGGCGTCGGCCCCGCCCTCGCCGCCGCCTCCACCGCGACGGCCCTGACCACGGCCGCCCTGCACGGCACCCCGTACCACCTGGTCGTCTCCGCCGGGATCGCCGGCGGTTTCCAGCCCGGGGCACCCGTCGGCTCGCTCGTCGTCGCCGACGAGATCACCGCGGCCGACCTGGGCGCCGAGACGGCCGACGGGTTCCTCCCGGTCACCGAGCTCGGTTTCGGGACCGTCACCCACCGTCCGCCGGAAACACTCGTACGAGACCTCGTGAGTGCCACCGGAGCGCGCCCCGGCGTCGTACTCACCGTCTCCACGGTGACCGGCACCGCCGAGCGCGCCGCCGTGCTCCGCGCCCGCCACCCGCGCGCCCTCGCCGAGGCCATGGAGGGCTTCGGGGTCGCCGAGGCCGCCGCCGCCCATGGCGTCCCCGTCCTCGAACTGCGCGCGGTCTCCAACCCCGTCGGCCCGCGCGACCGTGCCGCCTGGCGCATCGGCGACGCGCTCGCGGCCCTGACCGAGGGTTTCGGGAAGCTCGCGCCCGTCCTGGAGAGTTGGAACCCACATGACCAGTGACCTTCTGCGCATCGCGTACTCGCCCTGCCCGAACGACACCTTCGTCTTCGACGCCCTCGCCCACGGCCGCGTGCCGGGCGCGCCGGCGCTGGACGTGACCTTCGCGGACATCGACATCACCAACGGCATGGCCGAGCGCGGCGAGTCCGACGTGCTGAAGGTGTCGTACGCGGTGCTGCCGTACGTCCTCGACGAGTACGCGCTGCTGCCGTGCGGGGGTGCGCTGGGGCGGGGGTGCGGGCCGCTGGTGCTGACGCGGGAGGCGGGCGTCGACCTCACCGGCCGTACCGTCGCGGTGCCTAGCGAGAGGTCGACGGCGTACCTGCTGTTCCGCCTGTGGGCCGCGGACACCCTGCCCGGTGGCGTCGGCGAGATCGTCGTCCTGCCGTTCCACGAGATCATGCCGGCCGTGCGGGACGGGAAGGTCGACGCGGGGCTGGTGATCCACGAGGCGCGCTTCACGTACCAGAACTACGGGCTGCACAAGCTCGCGGACATGGGCGAGCACTGGGAGGACACGACCGGGCTGCCCATTCCCTTGGGCGCCATCATCGCCAAACGGTCGCTCGGGGCGGAGACGCTGACCGGACTGGCTGCCGCGATCCGGACGTCCGTACGCGCGGCTTGGGACGACCCCGAGGTGTCTCGGCCGTATGTCATGGAGCACGCGCAGGAGATGGATCCGGCCGTCGCGGATCAGCACATCGGGCTGTACGTCAACGAGTTCACGGCCGACCTCGGTGAGGACGGTTATGCGGCGGTACGGGGGCTGCTCACACGGGCCGCGGCGGAAGGACTCGTACCCGCACTCGGGCCGGAAGCCCTCGACTTCCCCTGAGCAAAGGGCTCACGCCTTCTCGTCACCGTCGGCCAGCGGGGTGCGCGGTGGCCACTGCGCCAGGGACAGCATGCCCAGCACCTTGCGGATGAGGAAGAAGGCCAGGGGGAGTTCGACGCAGACCGCCATGGCCGCCGACATCCAGACGCCGTCGGTGCCGAGGGCGAGGGAGACGTCGAACCAGGCGTCGCAGATCAGCAGGGTCGCCGTCGCGGCGGCGGCCACGGCGACCGCGCGGTGCCGGCGCCAGCCCAGCACCGCGGTGATCGCCATCGCGACGACGAGCAGCACGTCGAAGCCGACCCACGCCGCGCGCCACTGGCGGACCGTGTAGCCGCTGGGGAGCGTGAACCAGAGGAGGATCGTCCAGGGGACGAGGCCCACCGCGGACACCGTGAGGAGTTCCAGGGTGTGCCGGCGCTGTCTCCGGATCCGTTCCAGGAGTTCGGCGGACGGGGCCGCGGAAATCGTGGCCCCGCCTTCGGGTTCGGTGCGTATGTCGCTCACGTACTCGTCGCTCGCGTATCTACACGTCGAGTTGGTCGGCGACCGCCCGCAGCAGGCCGGCGATCTTCTTGCCGGAGGCCTTCTCGGGGTAGCGGCCTCGCTCCAGCATCGGCGTGATGTTCTCCAGCAGGGTCGTCAAATCCTGCACGATGGAGGCGAGTTCGTCCGGCTTCTTACGGGTGGCGGCGGCGACCGAGGGGGTCGGGTCGAGAATGGTGACCGAAAGCGCCTGGTCGCCCCGCTGACCGGCGACGACCCCGAACTCCACTCGCTGTCCCGGCTTGAGTGCTTCTACTCCGGCGGGGAGGACCGAGGAATGGACGAAGACGTCGCCGCCGTCGTCACGGGAGAGAAAGCCGAAGCCCTTCTCGCTGTTGAACCACTTGACCTTGCCGGTAGGCACGTCTGTCCTCGTCCTCGTACTCGTCGGAAAACTGCTTCGGAAACGGCTCTTGATAGCACTCGGGCGGGTCGTCACGGACCCGCCGGTACCAAGGCTAATGGTCTTCAGGCCGGTGACAAGACGTCGCCGGGTTGTTCCTTCGGGCTGGGAACTACCCTGGTCCGGTGCGTGACAAAACCCAAACGAATTCCGCCGAGCCCGGTGACCGACTGATCCGTGCCGGTGCCATCGTCTTCTTCCTCGGCGCGGTGGCCACACTCGTCACAGTGGCTCCGCTGTTCCTCCACGCGAAACCATTTCCCACCTACATGTTCGGACTGAGCATGCTGATGGGAGTCGGCTTCCTGGTCGCCGGTGCCGGAGTGCTGCGTTCCATCGCCGCGGGCCGCCGTCAGGCGCGCGCCGGACGGTAGCCGTCCAGCCAGTCCGGGAACTCCGTGAGGTCCCCGAGCACGACGTCCGCCCCGGCCGACGCCAGCTCGTCGGTGCTGCACGGCCCGGTCGCCACGGCCACCGACAGCGCGTCGGCCTTCCGCGCCCCGCGCACGTCCCCGACGTGGTCGCCGACGTACACCCCGGCCCCGTGCTCGCGCAGCGCCTCCGCCTTCTGCTCGGCCCACAGGTCACCGACGAGCTCGTCGGGCCGGATCCCCAGGTGGTCCAGGTGCAGCCTGGCGTTCGGCCGGTACTTCGCGGTTACGACGATGGCCCGTCCCCCGGCCGCCTTCACCGCGTCGATCGCCTCCCGGGCCCCGGCCATGGCGGGCGTCGCCTCGATGGCGATCGTCGGGTACATCGACCGGTAGAGATCGCCCATCGCCGCGATCTCCTCCTCCGGGAACCAGTTGACCAGCTCCTCGGCGAGCGGCGGCCCCAGCCGGGTGACCGCCAGATCGGCGTCGATGTACGTCCCGGTCCGCTCGGCCAGCGCCCGGTAGCAGGCGTGGATGCCGGGCCGGGAGTCGATGAGGGTCATGTCGAGGTCGAAGCCGACGGTGAGGGCGGGGGCGGCGGGGGATGCGGGGGATGCGGGGGTGAAGGCCATATCGGCCATTGTGCCCACCCCGTACGACGGGAAGCCGTCCGGCCGGTGTGACGTACACCTACATCCGGCGCTCACATCCGGCGCTGCGACCGCCATACGACGAAGAGCGCCGACAGCACGGCCGCGCCCCGGACCACCCACGGCCAGGTCTGGGAGATGGCGTCGTTCATGTGGCCCTGCGCGATGGGGTCGCCCCAGCGGCCGTCGTTGCGGCCCCAGAGCCACACCACACCGGCCGCGACCGCCAGGCCCGGCATGCCCATGACCGCCCACTTGGACTCGTTCTGGGTCAGGCGGCGGGAGGCGTAGGCGATGAGCCAGCCGAGCAGCAGCGCGAACCAGTTCCCGAGGATCGCCCCGGCGACGAGCAGCCCGGCGGCGAGCAGGAGGAGCGGGTTGCTCCAGCGGGAGGCGGGGAGGGAGAGGCGGCGGCGCCGGGGCGCGGGAGCGTCCTCGACGGCCTCCTCTTCCGCTTCCTCGGCTGCTACGGCCTTCTCGGTGGCCGGGGCGGGCTCGGGCTCCTTGGGGCGCGGGGGCCTGAGCAGGTCGGGGATCTCCACGCCGCCCACGAACCCGGTCGGCAGGCTGTCCTCGAAGCGGGTGTTGTCCACCCGCCACCAGTCGGGGTGGGTGGCGCTGCCGCCGAGTTCGTCGGCGGACGCGAGATGCGGCGGGGAGGGGGCGTCGGAGGGGGGTGCGGCGGCCGGTTCGGGCTTGGCGGGGCGCTGCCGCGGTACGACCCTGCGCAGGCTCTTGGGCAGGCGCTTGCCGTCGTCGGGCTCGTCGTCGCGCTGGACCGGCACGTGGGCCGGGGCGGCGGGGGCCCCTGCTTCAGCCGAGCCCCCGGCGGCCTTGACGACCTCGTCGGGGCTGCCGAGCCGGGAGATGATCCGGCGGACGGCGGCGGGGCTGTCCACGGTGGCCTTGGCGCGGCGCCGCTCGATCTCGCCGCGCAGCTCGGAGACGAGGCGCATGCGGGCGGCCGACGGCAACTGGCGCTGCTGCGCGACGTCGCCGACGGCGCTCAGATACTCGTAGACGACCTTGTCGCTCTCGATCCCCACGAAGTCCCCTCCGGGGCGGGTGCGTTGGATACCCCGACGGGACGACGGTAGCGCAGGGCGCGGCTCACGTCGGCGTGCACACCAGCGGGTACTCGGTCTCCGAGCAGGGGCGGTTGCCGTACTCGCGCGGGATGTCCTTGCCGCCCTGGTCGGTGAGGTAGCGCAGGAAGGCGGCGGCGGTGGAGTCGGCGGGCGGTTCGCCGTAGGTGTAGGCGTACTCGGTCTGCCAGTACGGGTAGGTGCCGTCCTCGCTGTAGCCGAGGGCGGCGGTGCGTTGCTGTCTGGAGCCGGTAACCGAGCCGCTTGCCGCGGATGACGACGAACTCCCACACGAACGCCAGCATCGGGATCGTCACGCTGACGATCGCGACGACGTTGTTGAAGTCGAGCTCGACACCGAAGAGGCTCACCGCGGAATCCCCTTGATTCATTGGGTTGTTGAGGGGGTGGGAGACCAGGGGCCATGTCCTGTTCAGCCGAGAGACGAGCTCAGCCCCATCGCAGCCCGTCCGGCGTGTGAGGACGAGGCCGTTCAGGCCGAAGGGGGGTCTGGGGGCGCCGCCCCCAGGGGACGCCGACTGCCGCGCCGGGTACCCGCTAACGTGGGTCAGATGAGCACCCCCGGCCCACGTTCCCTCGCAGAGGCGCTCCGGCTCAGGGACGACGCCTCCCTCGCCGCGCTGCTCCGTGCCCGCGCGGACCTCATCACGCCCGTCCCGACCGACCTCACCCAGCTGGCCACCCGGGCCGGCACGCGGGCGTCGGTCGTGCGGGCACTGGAGCGGCTGGACCGTTTCGCGCTCCAGACGGCGGAGGCGCTGGCGGTCGCGGGGGACCCGGCGTCGTACGACGAACTGCTCGGGCTGATGACCGGCGACGAGGGCGACCCGACGGTCACCGCGGCGCTCCCCCGCGCCGTCGGCACCCTGCGCGAACAGGCGCTGGTGTGGGGCGGCGACGAGCAGCTGCGGCTGGTGCGGACGGCGCGGGAGCTGCTGGCGCCGTCCCCGCAGCACCCTTCTCCGACGGGGCTCGGCCCCACCGTGCAGGAGGCCACCGCCGGGATGTCGCCGGGCCGGATCCAGGAGATCGTCGCCACCGCGGGGCTCACCTCGACGCACGACTCGGTCTCGGCCGTGGCCGCGCTGACCGGCCTGTTCACCGACCGGCGGCGGATGGCGGCGCTGCTCGCCGAGGCGCCCGCGCAGTCCCGGGAGGTGCTGGAGCGGCTGGTGTGGGGGCCGCCGTACGGGCAGGTCACCGCCGACCCCGCGGCCCATCTGCGGCACCTCCTCGACCGCGGGCTGCTGCTGCCGACGGCGCCCGGCACGGTCGTACTCCCCCGGGAAGTGGCCCTGCACCTGCGCGGCGGCCGTGCCCACCGTGCCACCGAGCCGCTGCCGCCCGCGCCGGAGCCGACGGCCGTACACCGTCCACAGGTTGTGGACACCACGGCGGCCGGGCAGGCGTACACCGCGCTGGCGACCGTGGAGGAGCTGCTGAAGGACTGGGACGAGGGCGGGCCGACGGTGCTGCGCGCGGGCGGGCTGAGCGTGCGCGACCTCAAGCGGACCGCCGTGGCCCTCGACGTGTCCGAGCCGATCGCCGCGTTCTGGGTCGAACTCGCCTATGCGGCGGGCCTGTTGGCCTCCGACGGCGAGGCCGACGAGCGGTACGCGGCGACCCCGGCCTACGACGAGTGGCTGGAGCAGCCCGCCGCCCAGCGCTGGGCCGGGCTGGCCCAGACCTGGCTGACGGCGACCCGGACGGCGGGTGTGGTCGGCGGCCGGGACGCGAAGGATCGCGCACTGTCGGCGCTGGGCCCGGGCCTCGACCGCTCGGCGGCCCCGGAGGTACGACACCGGGTGCTGACGCTCCTCGCCGGCCTGCCGGAGGGCGCCGCGCCGTCACCCGACTCGGTACTGGACCGGCTCCGCTGGGAACGCCCCCTGCGCGGCCCCCAGCAGGACGACGACCTGCGCGCCCGCCTGGCCCGCTGGACCCTGACGGAGGCGGAGCTGCTGGGCGTGACGGGGCGCGGGGCCCTTTCGACGCAGGGGCGGGCGCTGCTGGGGGCACCGGCGCCGAAGAAAGCCGACACCGATGAGAAAGGCCCCGGCGACAAGCTCCCCGTCCACCGCGTGCCGGTCGTCGTGGAGCCTCTCTCCCCCGCCGAGCAGGCCGTCGCCTCCGCGGCCGCCGCGCGGCTGCTCGCGCCGCTGCTGCCCGAGCCGCTCGACCACGTCCTGCTCCAGGCCGACCTGACCGCGGTGGCCCCCGGCCCGCTCCAGCGGCCGCTCGCGGACATGCTGGACGTGCTGGGGGACGTGGAGTCGAAGGGCGGGGCGACGGTCTACCGGTTCACGCCCGGGTCGGTGCGGCGGGCCCTGGACGCCGGCCGCAGCGCCTCCGACCTGCACGCCTTCCTCGCCGCGCACTCCCGTACGCCGGTTCCGCAGCCGCTCGCGTACCTGATCGACGACGTGGCCCGCAAGCACGGCCACCTCCGGGTCGGCGCCGCCTCGGCGTACGTCCGGTGCGACGACGACGCCCTGCTGAACGAGATCATGGCCGACAAGCGCGCCGCGGCCCTGCGCCTGCGCCGCCTCGCCCCCACCGTGCTGGCCACCCAGGCCGACCCGGCGACCCTCCTGGACGGCCTGCGCGCGATGGGCTTCGCGCCGGCCGCCGAGTCCGCCGACGGCGACGTCGTGATCACCCGCCCCGACGCCCACCGCACCCCGCCGCGCACCGCCCCCGAACCGGTCCCCGACGGCCCGCCGACCCCCGACGCCACGCTCCTCACGGCCGCGATCCGCGCCATCCGCGCCGGCGACCTCGCCTCCACCACCCCGCGCAAACAGCCCCCGTCGGCCACCGCCCCGACCGGCACCCTCCCCCGCACCGGCTCCGCCGAGACCCTCGCCACCATGCAGGCCGCCGTCCTCACCGGCGAGGCCCTGTGGATCGGCTACGTCAACGCCGAGGGCGCCGCCAGCCAGCGCGTCATCGCCCCTATCCGCGTCGAGGGCGGCTTCGTGACGGCGTACGACCACACGGCGGACGAGGTACGGACGTATCCGCTGCACCGCGTGACGGGGGTGGCGGAACTGGCGGACGAGGCCTGAACCCGGCTCCTTTCGCCACAGCTCCACTCACGTGTCCGGAAGTGTTCACCCGGGGCTTCCGGCCCGGGCTCGCGGGCAGCGTTTGCTGAACGGGACCGGAACCGTAACCGGCTTTTCGACGAAAGGGGCCCCATGGCCACGACGATCCGCCGCGCAGTCATCCCCGCCGCCGGGCTGGGCTCCCGCCTGCTGCCGCTGACCAAGGCGATCCCGAAGGAGATGCTGCCGGTCGGCGACAAGCCCGTCGTCGAGCACACCGTGCGGGAGCTGGTGGCGTCCGGCATCACCGACATCACGATCGTCGTGTCGGGTGGGAAAGGGCTGATCCAGGATCATTTCCGGCCTAATCCGGGGCTGGTCGCGCAGCTTCGGGCGGACGGCAAGGACGGCTACGCGGACGCGGTGGAGGAGGTCGGCGAGCTGTCCCGGCAGGGCCACATCACCTACCTCGACCAGCACGGCCCGTACGGCAACGGCACCCCGGTCCTCAACGCCGCCCGCAACGTGGGCGACGAGCCGATCCTCGTCCTGTGGCCGGACGACGTCTTCGTGGCGGACGTCCCCCGCGCCCAGCAGCTGATCCGCGCCTACGAGGCGACCAGCTGCCCGGTCCTCGCCCTCCTCCCCATGGACCCGGCCGACTCCCAGCGCTACGGAGTGCCGCGGGTGAAGGAGGATCTCGGCGACGGGCTGCTCCGGATCACCGGGCTCGTCGAGAAGCCCAAGCCCCAGGACGCGCCCTCCGCCTACGCGGCCATCGGCGGATACGTGATCACCCCCGGCATCGTCGAGGAGCTCCGCAAGCAGACCAAGGCCTGGTACGAGCACCGCACCGGCGAGATCTACCTCACCGACGCCATCAACGCCTACGCCGCCGGCAAGGCGGTCTACGGCCAGGTCATCCAGGGCCGCTGGTACGACACCGGGAACCCGCTCGCCTACCTGACGGCCCAGTTCGCCGCCGCTCTCGCCGACCCGGAGTACGGGCCGCATCTGCGGCGGCAGGCGGAGCTGGACGAGCATCGCCCGTGATCTTCCCCTGTTTTTCCGGGGGTGGGGCACACTGGACGTTTGGCCGGTGAGAACGGCCGTACGGAAAGGGTGCCCCGGGTGAATGGTCCGCTGATCGTCCAGTCCGACAAGACGCTGCTTCTCGAGGTCGACCACGAGCAGGCCGACGAGTGCCGTCGGGCCATCGCCGCGTTCGCGGAGCTGGAGCGGGCGCCCGAGCACATCCACACCTACCGGGTGACGCCGCTGGGGCTGTGGAACGCGCGGGCGGCCGGGCACGACGCCGAGCAGGTGGTCGACGCGCTGGTGCAGTTCAGCCGGTATCCGGTGCCGCACGCGCTGCTCGTCGACGTCGCCGAGACGATGGACCGGTACGGGCGGCTGACGCTCAGCAAGCATCCGACGCACGGGCTGGTGCTGACCACCACGGACCGGCCGGTGCTGGAGGAGGTGCTGCGGTCCAAGCGGATCGCGCCGCTCGTCGGGGCGCGGATCGATCCGGACACCGTCGCCGTGCACCCCTCCGAGCGGGGGCAGATCAAGCAGACGCTGCTGAAGCTGGGGTGGCCGGCCGAGGACCTCGCCGGGTACGTGGACGGCGAGGCGCACCCCATCGAGCTGAACGAGGACGGGTGGGCGCTGCGGCCGTACCAGAAGCAGGCGGTGGAGAACTTCTGGCACGGCGGGTCGGGTGTCGTCGTCCTGCCCTGCGGGGCGGGGAAGACCCTGGTCGGAGCGGGCTCCATGGCCCAGGCGAAGTCCACCACCCTCATCCTCGTCACCAACACCGTCTCGGCCCGGCAGTGGAAGCACGAGCTGGTGAAGCGGACCTCGCTGACCGAGGACGAGATCGGTGAGTACAGCGGGACGCGGAAGGAGATCCGGCCGGTCACCATCGCGACGTACCAGGTACTCACGACGAAGCGGAAGGGTGTCTACCCGCACCTGGAGCTCTTCGACTCCCGTGACTGGGGGCTGATCCTGTACGACGAGGTGCACCTGCTGCCGGCCCCTGTCTTCAAGTTCACGGCGGACCTTCAGGCGCGCCGTCGCCTCGGGCTGACCGCGACCCTCGTCCGCGAGGACGGGCGCGAGTCGGACGTGTTCTCCCTCATCGGGCCGAAGCGGTTCGACGCTCCCTGGAAGGAGATCGAGGCGCAGGGGTACATCGCGCCGGCGGACTGTGTGGAGGTGCGGGTCAATCTGACCGACTCCGAGCGGCTCGCGTACGCCACGGCCGAGCAGGAGGAGAAGTACCGCTTCTGTGCGACGACCGACACCAAGCGGAAGGTGACCGAGGCGATCGTGCGCCGGTTCGCCGGGCAGCAGATCCTGGTCATCGGGCAGTACATCGACCAACTCGACGAGCTGGGCGAGCACTTGAACGCTCCGGTGATCAAGGGCGAGACGTCGAACGCACAGCGCGAGAAGCTCTTCGACGCGTTCCGGGAGGGCGAGATCAGCGTCCTCGTCGTCTCCAAGGTCGCGAACTTCTCCATCGACCTCCCCGAGGCGACGGTCGCCGTCCAGGTCTCCGGCACCTTCGGCTCCCGCCAGGAGGAGGCCCAGCGCCTCGGCCGCGTCCTGCGCCCCAAGGCGGACGGCCACAAGGCCCACTTCTACTCGGTCGTCGCCCGCGACACGATCGACCAGGACTTCGCCGCCCACCGCCAACGCTTCCTGGCGGAACAGGGGTACGCGTACCGGATCGTGGACGCGGACGAGTTGTTGGCGGAGGGCTGAGCCGGACACCGGGCCCCGTCAGGGTGCGGGGAGCGTGAACACCAGGAGCAGGACGAACAGGGGCGGCAGGAGCTAGGCGAAGGCCACGGCTGCGCGCAACGGGAGCCGGCGGCGTCGCCAGGGCAGCAGCCACGCCGTCGCCAGGGCCGCGAGGGTGAGTCAGGGGGCGTAGGAGAGGGTCCCGTAGATCAGGGACAGACGGGAGTCGAGGGCCGGCGAGCAGTCGTCGGGACCGCAGGCGTCCGTCGCCATCGCGGACAGGCCCTGGAGGACCGGGACACCGGTGCGCGTACTCGTCCGGTGCGTGATCACGTACTCAGGTCACTTCCTGCGTACGCCCGCTTCCTCGCCGTACTCGCCGAGTATGACGACGTCGAAGGCGGCGCCCACGAAGACACGGACCGCGCGCACGGCGTTGCCGATGCGGTGGGCGGCGTGGGCGCCGGAGACGGGGGTCGCGCCGGACGGGCGACCGGGGGCCGGGGTGAAGGTCGCTGCACTCATGTCTCCATGGTGGCCTTCGACGCATAAGGAGGGCATCGGCCCCAGGGCCCCAATCGCTGTGGTCCTTGGGTACACCCTGAGGGTGGAGCCTCCTACACCAGACGCACGGGGCATCCCCTAGGGGATGGAGGGGATCGCCCCGGAGACGGGACGGACGCCGGGCGTTAATTCATTGGCCTCCCGCCGTGCGCCTGACCTAGAATCTCCGCTCTTGCCCGCCTCCCCTCCCGGAGTGCCGCCGACCGGACGGAAACCGGCCGGCACATCGCAGCAGCAGTCACACAGCCCGCAGCACCTTCGGAGGCACCCCCTTGTCCACGCCCGTCGACGACCCGACGCCACTCGACGACCCCCTCTCCCGCGAGCGCACCCACCTCGCCGACTCCCGTTCCGCGCTGCGCGCGATGCGCGAGGACGTGGAGTCGCTGGACATCAAGGACGTCACCGCGAACTGGGTCAACGCCGAGGTCCTGGCCCGCCAGATCGAGGAGCGCATCAAGGCGCTGGCCGACCTGAGCGACACCCCGCTGTTCTTCGGCCGCCTCGACTACCTGCACGCGCCCGGCGCCGACCGGGCCGAGGGCGGGGAGGGCGAGCGCCCGCAGCCGGAGGCTGCTTATCAGACACTGCACATCGGTCGCCGGCACGTGCACGACCACGACGGCGACCCGATGGTCATCGACTGGCGGGCGCCGGTCTCGCAGCCGTTCTACCGGGCGTCCAAGAAGGACCCGATGGACATCGCGCTGCGCCGCCGCTTCGGGTACACCCGGGGCGACATCACGGCGTACGAGGACGAGCACCTCTCCGACCCGGCCGAGGCCGCCCGCACCAGCAAACTGCTCCAGCAGGAGATCGAGCGGCCGCGCGTCGGTCCGATGCGCGACATCGTCGCCACCATCCAGCCCGAGCAGGACGAGATCGTACGGTCCGGGCTGGGCGGCACGGTCTGCGTGCAGGGAGGCCCCGGGACCGGGAAGACGGCGGTTGGCCTGCACCGGGTCGCCTACCTGCTGTACGCCCATCGCGAGCGGCTCGCCCGCACCGGCACCCTCGTCATCGGGCCGAACCGGTCCTTCCTCCACTACATCGAGCAAGTGCTGCCCGCGCTGGGCGAGTTGGCCGTCCAGCAGGCGACCGTGGACGACCTGGTGGCGGCCGGCGCGGAGGTGCGCGGCAGCGACGAGGCGACGGCCGCGGTCGTCAAGGGCGACGCGAGGATGGCGGAGGTGCTGCGGCGGGCCGTGTACTCGCACGTGACGATGCCGACCGAGCCGGTGATGGTCGTGCGCGGATCACGGCGGTGGCGGGTCCCGGCGTACGAACTCGAGGACATCGTCCGGGAGTTGCTGGCCCGCGACATCCGTTACGGCGCCGCCCGCGAGGCCCTGCCGCAGCGCATCGCGCATGCCGTGCTGGTGCAGATGGAGCGGTCGGGTGAGGCGCCGGACGACCGGGTGCAGGACGCGGTGGCCCGCAGCGCGGCGGTGAAGGCGGCCGTGAAGGCGGTCTGGCCGCCCGTCGACCCGGCGAAACTCGTCCTGCGCCTGCTCACGGACGCGGACTTCCTCGCCGTACACGCGGAGGGGCTGCTCGACGAGGACGAGCAGAAGACGATCCGGTGGGCGAAGGCGGTCCGGTCGGTGAAGGCGGCCAAGTGGTCCGCCGCGGACGCGGTGTTGATCGACGAGGCGACGGACATCGTGCAGCGCACGCACTCGCTCGGGCATGTGGTCCTCGACGAGGCACAGGACCTCTCGCCCATGCAGTACCGGGCGGTGGGGCGGCGCTGCACGACCGGTTCGGCGACCGTCCTCGGCGACCTGGCACAGGGCACCACGCCCTGGGCCACCCGGAGTTGGGACGAGGCGCTGGCCCATCTCGGCAAGTCGGACGGCGTGATCGAGGAACTGACGGCCGGTTTCCGCGTACCGACGGATGTCATCACGTACGCGTCCCGCCTGCTCCCGCACATCGCGCCCGGTCTTACGCCGGTCGCGTCCGTGCGGGAGAATCCGGGGTTCTTCGAGCGGCGGGACGTTGGTGGGGTGGGTGAAGTGGTCGCCGCGTGTGGGGAGTTGCTGCGGAACGAGGGGTCGACGGGGTTGATCGCCGCGGACGCGCGGGTGCCGGAGCTTGCGAGGGCGCTGACGGCGGCCGGGATCGGTCATCTGGCCCCCGGCGAGGAGACGACGGCGGAGACCCGGCTGACTCTGGTGCCGGCGTCTCTCGCCAAGGGTCTGGAGTACGACTACGTGGTGCTGGACGAGCCGCAGGCGGTGGTGGACGGGGAGCCTGATGAGCGGACGGGGTTGCGGCGGTTGTACGTGGCGTTGACCCGTGCGGTCTCGGGACTGATCGTGACGCATTCGGCGCCACTGCCGCCTCAACTGGACTGAGGGCTCAGGAAGGCCGGTCCAGTGCACGACGCCAATCCCGCACCGCCTCTGCCGATACCGGGTGGTCCCAGCCGTTCGGCCTCGCCGCGCCGCCGATGTGGAAAGCGTCGACGCCCGCCGCGATCAGCTGGGGTACGTGCTCCAGTCTCAACCCCCCTCCGACCATGATCCGCGGCTCATAACCCGGCTCCCCGCGCCTCGCCGCCTCCGTGAGCAGCGCGGGGAGGCCGTCGTCCACTCCCGTCGCCGAGCCTGCCGTCAGGTAGGCGTCCAGGCCCGGCAGGCCGTCCAGCTGTTTACGCAGGGCGTCCCGGTCCGCGGAGTGGTCGATGGCCCGGTGGAAGGTCCAGGCGCAGCCGTCCAACTCCCCCAGCACCCGCTCGACCGCCGCCAGGTCGACGCCCCCGTCCGCGTCCAGGAAGCCCAGCACGAACTCCGTCGCCCCGGCCTCCCGCATCTCCCTCGCGACCCGCACCACCCGCCCCGCGTCCCCCGCGGCGAACCCGTCCTCCAGGCGCAGCATCACCCTGAGGGAGATGTCGACGGCGGCGCGGATCGCTGTGAAGGTCTCGACCGACGGGGTCAGGCCGTCGGCCGCCATGTCGGTGACCAGTTCGAGGCGGTCCGCGCCTCCGGCCTGGGCGGCGATCGCGTCCCCGGCGTCGAGGGCGATCA
Source organism: Streptomyces sp. CA-249302 (assembly GCF_050936785.1). NCBI lineage: Bacteria > Bacillati > Actinomycetota > Actinomycetes > Kitasatosporales > Streptomycetaceae > Streptomyces > Streptomyces sp. CA-249302. Next base: position 4,933,066 of record NZ_JBNJMG010000001.1, read on the forward strand.
CCTCCAGGACTGCACGCTTGGTCATGGGACCCCATTCATCTCATCGGCTCGACGGGCAGATACAGGTCTAGTCCAATTCAAAGACTACGCCGGTACGCCCGCCGACACGACGACACCCCTCACCTCGGCATCGTCAGAACCCGAAGATGTTCAGCTCCCCCGCCTCCACCCCGACCAGCTCGTGGTCGGTCCCCCGCACCGGCCGCCCCGAGTACAGCCGTACGAGCGTCGCCGCCTCGCCGATGAAACGCGCCGGCGGCCGGGCCGCCGCCGGGTCGCCGAAGCGGAGCGGCTCGTCCACGTCGTCCAGGTCGGCGTGCAGCGGCACGTGCGTCTTCTCGCGGGTGACGCGGACGAGGAGGGTGAGGGCGTCGGTGAGGCCGGGACCGCCGTACGCGCCCGGCTCGCCGAGCACCTCCCGTACGTCACCGGCGTGCACCCACTCGCCCAGCGCGACCAGGTCCAGCCTCCCGCCCGCCTTGGCGATCACCGGCCCGGCCTCGGTCATCCCGCGCTCCAGCTCGTCGACGACCTGCGCGTTCGTCCAGTCGGCGCGCTCGGCGATATCCCGGTCGTTGGACTCGGGCGAGAACACGCCCTTCTCGAAGCGGCTCTCCACCACCCGTGTCAGCACCGACGAACAGTGGGCCAGCACATCCCGGACCGACCACCCCGGACACGCGACCGTCGGCAGGGCGAAGTCGGCGTCCGGGCGGGAGCGGAGGAGCGGTACGAGCGCGTCGCGCTCGGTGGTGAGGATTCGTCCGGGGAGTTCGGGGTCGCGTACCTCGGCAGCAGTCATGAAGCCACGCTAGGGCGCATCCGCGATCAACAGGGATCGATCGGCGGGGATCGGCGGGAGAATGCGGGCATGGCCGATCTCGACGCCCTGCGCGCCCGCTGGACCCGTGCCCTGGAGGGCGCCCGGTCCCCCGCCGCCGGTCCCGACCCCGCCCCCTACGCCGACAACCTCCTCGCCCGCTGGCAGGAGCCGCAGCGCCGGTACCACACGCTCGCGCACCTCACGGCGGTCCTCGACCACATCGACGTACTGGAGAAGTACGCGGCCGATGCGGACGTGGTGCGGCTGGCGGCCTGGTTCCACGACGCGGTCTACCTCCCGGACCGGTCCGAGAACGAGGAGCGCTCCGCCCGCCTCGCCGAACGGGCCCTTCCCGAGGCCGGGGTGTCGGAGGAGCGGACCGCGGAGGTGGCCCGGCTCGTCCGTCTCACCGTCACCCACGCCCCCGAGCCCGACGACGCGAACGGCGCGGTCCTGTGCGACGCCGACCTCGCGATCCTCGCCGCCGCCCCGTCCGCGTACGCCGCCTACACCGCCGCCGTCCGCGAGGAGTACCACTTCGTCCCCAACGACGCCTTCCGGGAGGGCCGTTCGGCGATTCTGCGGCAGCTCCTCGGTCTTCCGCGGCTTTTCAGGACGCCGTACGGGACGGAGAAGTGGGAGGCGACCGCTCGCTACAACCTCGGCGCCGAGCTGGAAATGCTGTCGCCCTGACGGGCGGTGCGGCCTAATCTGCGGCTCATGCGAAACATGGGCGGGGAGTACGTGACCGAGGCCGTCGCCGGCTGCGCGGCGGCGCTGCGGCCGGCGGTGGAGCGGGACTGGGCCGTGGTGAACGCGGCCGGGCTGGAGTGGTCCGTGCACACGACGGCGGTCCACATCGCCGACGACCTCGTCGCCTACGCGGCCAACCTGGCCGGACGGGCGCGCGACGCCTACGTCCCCTTCGAGCTCCGGCTCGACGACGGGACCGACAACTCCGGCCTGCTGCACGTGATCGAGACGACCGGTGCCCTGCTCGCGGCCGCCGTCCGCACCGCACCCCGCGAGGCGCGCGCCTTCCACCCGTACCCCTTCCGCAGCGCGAACCGCGAGGGCTTCGCGGCGATGGGGGTGGCCGAAGTGCTGCTGCACACGCACGACATCACGGCCGGCCTCGGGCTGCCGTACGAACCCCCGTCCGCACTCCCGGAGTTCGTGCTCACCCGGATCTTCCCGGAGGTCCAGCCGGGCCCCGACGCCTGGCGCACCCTGCTGTGGGCCACCGGCCGCGGCGAGCTGCCCGGCCGGGCGCCCGTCACCGAGTGGCGCTGGAAGAACAACCTGGTCATCGACGCCGACCGCCTCACCCTCCAGGGCATCACGCCCGCCGCGGCCCGCGACCTCGCCATGGGCGGCGACGGGGGCTTCGGGTGGATCGAGGGCGGGCCGTACGAGGGCACGCGGGAGGCCTCGGGCTTCATGGTCAAGGCCTACGAAGGGGGCGTACACCGGCCGGAGTTCGGCGTCTTCGCCCTCGTCCGGCGGGAGGACGGCCGCGCGGTCGGCGGCATGGGGTTCCACGGGGTGCCGGACGAGGAGGGAAGGGTCGAGATCGGCTACGACCTCGTCGAGGGCGCCCGCGGACAGGGTTACGCCACGGAGGCCCTACGGGCGCTGGCCGACTGGGCGTTCGCCCGGGACGACGTACACACCCTCTTCGCGACCGTCGACCCCGACAACCTCCCGTCCCAGGCGGTCGTCACCCGCGCCGGATTCCGGAAGGCGGGCGTGGACGAGGAGGGATACGCCTACGAGCTGCGCCGCTGACCGCGGCCTGACGTACCCGGGGCGCATCCCCGTCCCTTTCCCTCCCCCGGTCCGTCCGCTGTCCGGATAATTCCGGTACGGCATGTCGTGCGGGGCGTGCACGCGGCGCATCGGCCGTGCGGGCCGCGCATCGGGGGAACATCGGGGGAATTCGGGGGAGCACCATGAGTCAGTACGACCCACCCGGCCCGCCCGGCCCACCGCGACCGGACCCGGACCACCTGCTGGCCCGCCGGAGCGTGCGCTGGACCATCATCGGGGTGGTGCTGAGCACCGCGCTGGCGCTGATCGGACTCTTCGTCCAGGCCTCGCAGTCCAATGGCGGTGATTCCGGCGGCGGTTCGAGCGGCGGTAGTTCGAGCGGCGGCGGTTCCGGCGGCAGTTCGACCGGCGCGTCCGGTCCGGGAGGGACGACAGCCACAGGCGGTACGTCGAGCACCGGCCGTACGCCCGAGGAAGCGGGCGCCGGTGACGACGGGCTGACCTCCGCGGAGCGCTCACTGCGGGACTCCCTCAACAGCGCCCAGTGGCAGCGCGACAGCTGCGAGCACTGGACGGCGCCGGACGCGACCGCCGCGCTGCGCTGCACCGTCACCACCCTGGGCGGCACGACCAAGGCGAAGATCGCGACGTATCCCTCCAAGAGCAAGGTCCAGGAGGTGTACCTGCGTTACACGTCGAGGCTCGCCGAGGGGAACTGCGACACCACGCAGAACGCGCGCGGCACCTGGCACGAGAACGACTCCTCGACCCCGTCCGGTGACATGGCCTGCTACTGGTCCGGCGCCGCGCAGTACGTCATCTTCTGCACGTACTACGACCGGCCCGCGCTCTTCGAGGTGGACGGCAACGACCCGGTGGCGCTGACCGACTGGTGGCACACCGTCGACCGGGTCTTCACGAGCTGACCCGCGACCCGCGCCCGCCTCACGACCAGGCCCGCCCCTTCGGCCGCCGCAGCCCGGCCCCCGTCAGCAGCCGTACCACCTCCCGGCTGCTGACCTCCACCGCGCCCGCGGCCACCGCGTCCGCGTACCGGTGCGACGGGATGTCGTAGTGGTCGCGCTCGAAGGCCCGGCGCGGGACGCCCAACTCGTCGGCGAACAGCTTGAGTTCGTCGTACGAGACATCGCTGATGAGGTGCGACCACATCCGGCCGTGCCCCGGCCAGTCCGGCGGGTCGATGTACACGGTCACGAGGAGGACATCCCGCCCGTCGCCGAGCCCAGCCCGCCCACCGCCGCGACCTTGACGCCCGCCTTGTGGCAGACCCAGTGCGGGTCGGGGCCGAGTTCCGGTTCGACGTCGAGCGCGTGCGGGTCGCCGGAGCCGCAGACCGGGCACAGGGGCCAGCGGCCGTACACCTCGAGGAGGGCGTCCTGCACGTCCTGGGCGACCAGCCCCGCCACGTACGGCGCACCCTCCGGCCACTGCTCCACCCACCAGCGCCGCTGTACGACCGACTCCTCGACCATGGACACCACGTCGGCCGCGGCGACCTCGCCCGCGGCCAGGTCGGCGAGCACCAGGGCGCGTGCCGCGTGCAACGCCTGCTCCAGGGGGCTGATGGGGTCCATGGCCCCATTGTGCGCACTCTTGACCGCAGGACCGAGCCGAAAATATCTTTCATACGTGACCCAGGACGTGAAGGAAATTTTCGCCGGCCCCGCCCCCGCCGCACTCGCCGCCAAGGTCCGCACCCTCGCGCCCTCCATGACCCGCTCCATGCAGCGCGTCGCCGAGGCCGTCGCGGGCGACCCGGCCGGCTGCGCGGCGCTGACGGTCACCGGCCTCGCCGAACTCACCGGCACCAGCGAGGCGACGGTCGTACGCACGGCCCGGCTGCTCGGCTACCCCGGCTACCGCGACCTGCGGCTCGCCCTCGCGGGCCTTGCCGCGCAACAGCAGTCGGGGCGGGCGCCCGCCATCACCACCGACATCGCGGTCGACGATCCGATCGCCGACGTCGTGGCGAAGCTCGCCTACGACGAGCAGCAGACCCTCGCCGACACGGCGGCGGGGCTGGACACCGTGCAGTTGGGGGCGGCCGTCGCCGCGGCGGCGGTGGCACGGCGAATCGATGTGTACGGGGTGGGAGCGTCGGGTCTGGTTGCCCAGGACCTCACGCAGAAGCTGCTGCGGATAGGGCTGATATCCCAGGCGCACAGCGATCCGCACCTGGCCGTGACGAACGCGGTGCAACTGCGGGCCGGGGACGTCGCCATCGCGATCACGCACTCCGGCTCGACCGGAGACGTCATCGAGCCACTGCGGGTCGCCTTCGAGCACGGGGCCACGACGGTGGCGATCACCGGGCGGCCGAGCGGGGCGGTCACCCAGTACGCCGACCACGTACTGACGACCTCGACGGCGCGGGAGAGCGAGCTGAGGCCGGCCGCGATGTCCTCCCGGACCAGCCAACTCCTCGTCGTGGACTGTCTGTTCGTCGGGGTGGCGCAGAAGACGTACGAGACGGCGGCCCCCGCCCTCGCCGCGTCCTACGAGGCGCTGGCGCATCGGCATCGCCGCTGATCCCCGGTAATCCCGCCAGTCCCCGGCAATCGCAGGCAATCGCAGGCAATCGCAGGCAATCGCAGGCAACAGATCAGACCGCACCGCACACCTGAAAGAGCCGCCCGTCATGACCTCCACCTCCAACCCCCGTGATCTCCGCGCCGAGTTGGAAGCGCTGACCACCGAGGCCTTCCGGCCGGAACTCGCCGACATCGACCAGTTGCCCACCCTCGACATCGCCCGCCTGATGAACGGCGAGGACGCGACCGTCCCGTCCGCCGTGGCCGAGCGGCTGCCCGAGATCGCCGCCGCGATCGACGCCGTGGCCGAGCGGATGGCCCGGGGCGGGCGGCTGGTCTACGCCGGGGCGGGTACGGCCGGACGCCTGGGTGTGCTCGACGCCTCCGAGTGCCCGCCGACCTTCAACACCGACCCATCGGAGGTGGTCGGGCTCATCGCGGGCGGGCCGCCGGCCATGGTGACGTCCGTCGAAGGGGCCGAGGACTCGGCGGAGTTCGCGCGGGCCGACCTGGACGCGCTAGCGCTCACGTCCGCCGACACGGTGGTCGGCGTCTCCGCCTCCGGCCGCACCCCGTACGCCATCGCCGCCGTCGAACACGCCCGGCGCGCGGGCGCGTTGACGGTCGGGCTCGCCTGCAACGCCGACAGCGCGCTGGCCGCGGCCGCCGACCACGGCATCGAGATCGTGGTCGGCCCGGAACTGCTCACCGGCTCCACCCGCCTCAAGGCGGGCACGGCCCAGAAACTCGTCCTGAACATGCTCTCGACGATCACGATGATCCGGCTGGGCAAGACGTACGGGAACCTCATGGTCGACGTACGCGCCTCGAACGAAAAACTCCGTGCCCGCTCACGCCGCATCGTCGCACTCGCGACGGGGGCGTCGGACGAGGAGATCGAGCGGGCACTCGCCGCCACGGACGGCGAGGTGAAGAACGCCATCCTCACCATCCTGGCGGACGTGGACGGCCCAACGGCGGCACGGCTGCTGGCGGAGTCGGGGGGGCATCTGCGGGCGGCACTGGGGGCGGCGGCAGGCTGAGGGTCCGGCGGGTGGCCGAACTGGGGCTCACGGCCGAACAGCGGTCGTACGAGGTGCCGGAGAGGACCCTGAGCACCCGCTCCACAACGCTCTCGTCCCGCGCGAAAGGGCCGTCCGAAATGCCGTCGGGCGCGTCCGCCACCCGCCCTCCACCGCCCACCACCCGCCGTCCGCCGTCCGCCGTCCACCACCCGCCGTCCGCCGCCCGCCGCCCGCCGCCCACCGCCCACCGCCCACCGCCCACCGCCCATTGTCAGTGGGGTCTGCGATGGTGTGGGTACGGAGATCCGCGGGCTGGAGGGGGCACGGGATGGGTGGGCGGGATGCCGGTGGTTGGGCCGGGATGGATTATCGGGGCTGGCAGGACCACGGGGACGTGACGCGGCGGCTGGACGCGGGGGCCGATCCGGAGAGTTTCGGGGTCGGCGGTTCGCGGCCCCTGCATCGCGCCGCGCTGTTCGGCTCCCCCGAGGTCGTCGGGGAACTCGCCCGGCGCGTGCCCGACGTGGACGCGCTGGAGAACGGGACGACCGCGCTGTGGGACGCGACGGTCGCGGGCCGGACGGAGAACGCGCGTGCACTGGCCGCCGCCGGAGCCGACCCGGAGTGGATCGGGCACGGCGGCTGGACACCGGCCCGGCTGAGCCTCGCGGGGCCGGAACCCGGGCTGTTCACGCCGACCGGGGGCCGACCCGAGCTGCTCGGTCCGCCCGGAGCCCAGCCCGACCCGCTCGATCCTCCCGGCCACCGGCCCCGTCTGACCGATGCGGAGCGCGCCGTCGCGGACGAAGGGCGGCGGCTCGTCGCCGCCCTCGGTGACTTCCACTACGACGGCCTGGGACTGGCCTCCGCCGCCGGGATCGACGCGGAGGAGGCGATACGCCGGCTGGAGGCGACGCCGGCCGACCGCGAGTTGATGGCCTCCGTGGTGGCTGACCCGCTCGACCACGACATGGACGACATCCTCCGGCTCGTCGGCGTGACGACCGTGCCGGGCGGCTGTGTCGTCACCCAGCCGTGGGGATACGGCCCGTCGATGCCCGGCATACACACCCGCCTCTCCACGGGCACCGTCTCCTACGGCCTGTACGCCAACCCCAAGAGCGGCAACCAGGGCAGCATCCACCGTGACGGCGTCTGCGAGGGCTGGGACCTCCACCCGGGCGGCGGCCCGTACGCCGGCGAAACCCCGGAGCAGGTGCTGTTCTCCTACGTCTACGCCCACCACGCCGTGGCCTACTGCCTCGCGTACGCCGACCTGCGCCCGACCGACGCCCGCGCGGTCCTCGGCCCACCGGACCACTGGGTCGAACTGCCCGACCGCGACTACTGGGCGACCTGAGGAGAATCCCGAAAAGTGCGACGAACACGCAGACTGACACCATGAACCACGCCCAGCTGACCGCCCTGGGCCGCGCCCTCCGCCTCCTCGGCGAGCACGGCGAGGCCCTTACGGCCGACACCCCCGACGCCAGGCTGCACGAGGTCAAGGCCGATATCCGGCGCGCTCTGGACCTGCTGGACGAGAGCGTCGCCGGGGCCGCGCCCGCCACCCGTTGCCCCGAACATCCCAACGGGCCGGTGGACGAGGCCGCGCCCGACCTCTGTCTGCTCTGCGAGACCCGGCGCCGCGCAGCCCGTCGCAACGAGTTCAACGGCGGCCCGCTCCCCCAGACCCCCACCGAGTCCGCCCCCTCCCGCTACGGCGTCCGCGGCGACCGCCCCCAGCCCCAGCAGCGCTGGCTGCCGGAGCTGTGGAACGGACAGGAGTGGCAGCTGTGCGGCACGCCGAGACGGGACCGGCGCGAGGCCGAGCTCTACCTCGCCGCCCAGCGCCGCGGGCCGCGCGCCGCGATGGCGTACCGGCTCGTGCACGAGTTCACCGACTACGAGGTGCTCCGCGTCTGGGGCACCCCGGTGAAGGTCGACATCGAACCCCTGGGCAATCTCTAGTCGGCCTCACCCGGGTTCAGGAGCGGCAGCGGCGCGAACTCGTAGTCCTGCCACAGGCGCCGCGTCACCTCCTCCGGGTAGGCCCGCACCTCCGGCTTCGCGTCCAGGACCTGCACCAGCCGCTCCTCGGGGTCGTACGCCGGCCACCCCGGGTCGCCCGTGCGCGCGAACGCCGTCCACGCCGAGCGGAAACGGGCCGACAGCTCCCGCGCCTGGTCCGGCACCCCGCTGCCCATGAACAGCAGATTCCCGAGGTCGGCCTCGTACGTGCCGAACAGCAGCGGAATGTCCAGCCCGTGGCACGCGCCCAGGACGCCCCCGGCACCCGGCGCCGGCCAGGTCAGCTCGTAGACGTGGGCCCGGCCGCCGCCCGCCACCTGCGCCTCCGCCAGCCGCAGGCTCGGCATGCTGAACAGCCAGTCCGTCTGCACGCGTTCGAACAGCTCACCCGGCGCGGCCTCCGGGAAGGCGGCACGATACGCCTGCTCCCCCTCCGGCCCGGGTCCGAAGGTCCGCAGCGCCCACCCCGCCTGCTCCTCCGTGATCTTCCCGAGCTGCCCGCCCATCACGATGAACAGCCGCCACTCGTCGCGGTTGTGCCCGACCACCAGCTCCACGTCCCGCCCCGCACCGGCCGCCAGCGCCTCCCACGGGGTCGTCGGCAGCACCTCGCCGTCGACGACCGGCGAGAAGGGGGTGACCGTGGGCGCCAACCGCCCCCACCGGTCCTCGTACTGCCGCATCTTCTCGCCCAAGGCCTCGCCCGCTGCGGTCAGTCGACGCGGATCCACGGTGGCCAGCGCGGCCGCCGTCGGCGGCAGACCCGCCTCCTGGGCGATCTCGGCGGCGACGTCCCGCGCCAGTTCGTCGGAGAAGAACGTGCCCGGCACGCTCTGGGCGACGGCCCGGTGGAAGAGGCCGCGCGCGCTCGGCATCGCCAGCAGCGAGGCCACGGCGCCCGCACCCGCCGACTCCCCGAATATGGTGACCTGCGCCGGGTCGCCGCCGAACGCCGCGATGTTGTCCCGTACCCACTCCAGCGCGGCGACCTGGTCCAACAGCCCCCGGTTGGCGGGCGCCCCCTCGATCCGCGCGAACCCCTCGATCCCGACCCGGTGATTGAAGGTCACGACGACCACATCACCATCACGGGCGATGTACTGGGCGTCGTACCCCGGACTGCCCGCATGACCCGCCTTGTAGGCACCGCCATAGATCCACACCATCACCGGCCGCCGCCCCGCGGCCGCACGCACGTCCGGCGTCCACACGTTCACGGTCAGCCAGTCGTCACCGGTCGGGGCGTCCAGCTCCCCCTCCCGCCCCTGGAAGGCCATGTCCTGCGGGGGCGGCGGTCCGAACTCGTAAGCCTCCCGGACCCCGTCCCACGCCCGCGCGTGCCGCGGCGCCTGGAAGCGGGCCTCCCCCACCGGCGGCTCGGCGAACGGGATGCCCCGGAAGACCGCCAGCCCGCCCTCCTCCCGTCCACGCACGGCACCGGCATCGGTGCGTACGACCGGACCCTCGGCTGTCGTCATCGTCGACTCCTCACTGGTGGGGGCGAGCGGCACTGCTCGGCTTCACTCAAACGCAAAGAGCTTGCGTAAGTCAACCAATCGGCGGTGAAGAGGAGTCGTACCGCTCCAGCAGGGCCCGCGTCCGCTCCGCGTCCAGCTCGTACACGGTCTCGTGGGCGCGCGGATCACGGGCGTGGAAGGTGTGGAACATCGGCCCCGAAGCCCCACCCAGCTCCACCAGCGAGGCCGAGGCGCCGCGCACCGCACGCTCGGCGCCGGGGGCGGTGGTCAGGTCGATGCGGTTGACGATGCCGGGGGTGACCCACACCGGCACGGACTCCAGCATCCCGAAGAGCTGGAGGTGGTAGTGCCCGGTGAGGACGACCCGTACGTCACTCCCACGGATGGCGGACGCCAGCGCCTCGGGGTTGCGCAGCCCGAAGGCCTGCTGGGTGGCGGAGATGTCGAGGCCGATGGGCGGGTGGTGGAAGGCGAGAAGGGTGCCGTTCTCCGGGGCCGGTTCGGTCAACACGCCCCGCAGCCAATCCAGTTGCCCGTCCCCGAGCCACCCGTGAATGCGCCCCGGCACCAGCGAGTCGAGAGTCACGAACCGCCACCCACCCACGTGACTGACGGCGGCCCGCTCCCCGTCCGCGGACTCGAACACGACCACCCCCGCCCGCTCACTCCCGTCGGCCTCCAGATGCCCACTGCCGAGCACCTTGCCGAACGCCTCGCGCTCGTCGTGATTGCCGGTGGTGTAGAAGACGGGCGCGTCCAGCCGCCGCGCGAACTCGCCCACCAGCTCCCTCACGGCCGTATACGCCTCCACAGCCCCGTCGTTGGCGATGTCCCCGGTGACGACGATCGCGTCCACGCCACGCTGGTGGCGGAGTTCGGTGAGGATGAGACGCAAGGAATCGGTGGCGTTGACGCCGTGCCTGTTGGGGGCGTCGGTGCGTTCGACGTGAGTGTCGGACAGATGCAGGATCCGCATGTCACCGAACGCTAGCGGGAGTTGACGCCCTCAACCAGGGTGTCAGCCGGCCGCCGGCCGCCACATGGTCGTCACGACCTGCCCCGCACCGATGGTGATCTCACCACGCACCCTGAAGCCGACGCTCTCGTAACGCTTGAGGTTGGCCGGGTTGGTGGACTCCAGGTAGGCGGGAGCCCCGAGTTCGTCGATACGGGCGAGACTCTCGGCCACCAGCGCCATGCCGAGCCCCTTCCCGCGATGATCGGCGTGGGTACCCAGGATGGTGAGATAGAAGAACGGCTCACTGGGGTGAGCCTCCTCGAACCGCTCCCCGATCGCCATGATCGCCCGAGCGGTCCGCACATCGGTGACCTCCCCCAACTCCCGCTCCAGCCGCTCCACTTCCTCGGCGGTCAGCTCGACCCCGCCCGGCGGAATCCAGAGCGCGGCAGCCTCGACGTCCGGCGTGACGAGGACCCAGGGATAGCGCAGGGCGGAGGTCACATAGGCCCGCCACATAACGGCGGCCTGCGCGGCCCGCCGCCCCTCGTCGGGGAAGGCGGCGCCCCAGACCGGGTCATGGAAGAAGGCGGAGTTGAAGGTGGAGACGATGGGTTCGATGTCGGCGGGGGTGGCGATACGGACGGAGGTCATACGCCCATTTTCAGCCCACGTGGATTTATTTTCAGCCCGTCTGGGGGTGCCCCCTCTGGGGGAGTTTGAGGACGAGGCCGAAGGCCGATGGGGGTCTGGGGGCACAGCCCCCAGGACCGCGCACCCCCACCACCCCGCACCGAACCACCAACCGTCAGCTGAGCGACGCCAACGCACCAGCGTCGTAGGGCTCAAGCTCGTCGCCCCGCCCAGAAAGCACCTTCGCCGCCCACTCCGGATCCTGAAGCAGCGCCCGCCCGATGGCGACCAGGTCGTACTCCTCCCGCTCCAGCCCGTCCAGCAGATCGTCGATCCCCCGCACCGGCGCCCCCTCCCCCGCGAACCCACGAAGGAAGTCCCCGTCGAGCCCGACCGACCCGACGGTGATCGTCGGCCGCCCGGTCAGCTTCTTCGTCCAGCCCGCCAGATTGAGGTCGGACCCCTCGAACTCGGGCAGCCAGTAACGGCGCGTGGAGGCGTGGAAGGCGTCCACACCGGCCTTGGCGAGCGGCGCGAGGATCGCCTCCAGCTCCTCCGGCGTCTCCGCGAGCCGCGCCCGGTAGGCCTCCTGCTTCCATTGCGAGTACCGGAAGATGATCGGGAAGTCGGAAGACACCGTCTCCCTCACGGCCGCCACGATCTCCGCAGCGAACTTGGTACGGGCGACGGCGTCACCGCCGTATGCGTCGCTACGACGGTTCGTGCCGGCCCAGAGGAACTGGTCGAGCAGGTAGCCGTGAGCGCCGTGCAGCTCGACCCCGTCGAACCCGATCCGCTCGGCCGCGACGGCCGCCTCCGCGAAGGCGCCGATGACGTCGTCGAGGTCGCGCTGGGTCATGGCCCTGCCGGTGGGCTCATCGGCGCCGATGCGCAGACCGGACGGCCCGACGGCCGGGGCGTCGGCGAACGGCGGCTGCCCCTGCTCGCGCACCATGCCGATGTGCCACAGCTGCGGCACGATCGTGCCGCCGGCCGCGTGCACGTCCTCGGCGACCTTGGCCCACCCGGCGAGCTGCTCCGCGCCGTGGAAACGGGGGACGCTGTCGCTCTGTCCGGCGGACTCGTGACCGACGTAGGTGCCCTCGGTGACGATCAGGCCGACGCCGGCGGCGGCACGGCGCGAGTAGTACGAGGCCACGTCCGCGCCGGGGATGCCGCCCGGGGAGAACATGCGCGTCATCGGGGCCATGACGATGCGGTTCGGGACGGTGAGCCCGTTGATCGTGGTCGGCCGGGACAGGACCTCGGCGGCGCGGGAGGTGGCGGGGGCGGTCACGTCGGGGGACTCCTCGTGCGGGCTGAGTAAACCGGTTGGTATGTGCGCACGCATTGTTGCATCCCCTGAAACAATCGCCTATGCCCTGCCTCACATTCCGCATCCGGCTCTGCCCCGCCCCCGAGAATGTCCGTATGCCGAAGCCCCCACTGGTCTCCGCGAGCGAGCTGGAACGTTCCTCCGTGGTCGCGAACAACACGATGAACCGCGAGCGCGGTCTCGCCGGAGTGAACAGCTACGCCCGTGAGCTGGGCTTCGATCCGGTCGCCAGGCTGGCCGCCGGGCCCGCCGCCCCCTCCTGGCTGGACCTGTGCAGTGGGGAGGGCCGCGCCCTCAGGGAAGCCGCCGCCGTTCTCGCCGCCGACGCGGTGCTCACCGCCGTCGATCTGGTGGGCCCCCTGTTTCCCGTCCCGGCCCCGCCCAATCTGGAGGAGATCGTCGGCTCCGTCTGCTCCTGGGCGCCCTCACGGACGTACGACCTCATCACCTGTGTTCATGGGCTGCACTACGTCGGCGACCAGCTCGGGCTGCTGGCCCGTGCCGCCTCCTGGCTCGCACCCGGCGGACGGCTGGCCGCGCACTTCGACCCGGAGTCGGTCCGGTGGGCCGACGGATCGGCGGCCGGGCGGGTGGTGGTCCCGGCGTTGCGGGCGGCGGGCTTCCGTTACAGCGCCCGGCATCACCGGCTCACCCTCGACGGCGGGCGCCGGGTCAGGCTCCCGTTCCGCTATCTCGGTGCCGATCCGGCCGCCGGGCCGAACTACACGGGCCAGCCCGCGGTCGGCTCCCACTACACCCCCGTGTGAGCCACCGCAAAAGCCCGAGGGCGGCACCCCCCGTCGTATGACAGGAAGTACCGCCCTCGGCAAGGACGTTGATCAACCGGAGGCCGGGACCCCCGAGGTCGATCAGAAGTCCATGTCACCGCCCGGCATGCCGCCACCGGCGGGCGCGGCGGCCTTCTCCGGCTTGTCGGCGATGACGGCCTCGGTGGTGAGGAAGAGCGCGGCGATGGACGCGGCGTTCTGCAGGGCAGAGCGCGTGACCTTCGCCGGGTCGATGATGCCTTCCTTGACCAGGTCGACGTACTCACCGGTCGCGGCGTTGAGGCCGTGACCCGGGGTGAGGTTGCGGACCTTCTCCACCACGACGCCGCCCTCGAGGCCGGCGTTGACGGCGATCTGCTTCAGCGGGGCCTCGAGCGCGAGCTTCACGGCCTGCGCGCCGGTCGCCTCGTCACCCTCCAGCTCCAGCTTCTCGAAGACCTGGGAGGCCTGGAGCAGGGCCACGCCACCACCGGCGACGATGCCCTCCTCGACGGCCGCCTTCGCGTTGCGAACGGCGTCCTCGATGCGGTGCTTGCGCTCCTTGAGCTCGACCTCGGTGGCCGCGCCCGCCTTGATGACGGCGACGCCACCGGCGAGCTTCGCCAGGCGCTCCTGGAGCTTCTCGCGGTCGTAGTCCGAGTCGCTGTTCTCGATCTCGGCGCGGATCTGGTTGACGCGACCCGCGACCTGGTCCGAGGAGCCGGCACCGTCGACGATGGTGGTCTCGTCCTTGGTGATGACGACCTTGCGGGCCTTGCCCAGGAGGTCCAGGGAGGTGTTCTCGAGCTTGAGACCGACCTCCTCGGAGATGACCTCGCCACCGGTGAGGATGGCGATGTCGTTCAGCATCGCCTTGCGGCGGTCGCCGAAGCCCGGGGCCTTGACCGCGACGGACTTGAAGGTGCCGCGGATCTTGTTGACGACCAGGGTCGACAGGGCCTCGCCCTCGACGTCCTCGGCGATGATCAGCAGCGGCTTGCCCGACTGCATGACCTTCTCCAGGAGCGGGAGCAGGTCCTTGACGGAGCCGATCTTGGAGTTGGCGATCAGGATGTACGGGTCGTCCAGGGACGCCTCCATACGCTCCATGTCGGTGGCGAAGTACGCCGAGATGTAGCCCTTGTCGAAGCGCATACCCTCGGTGAGCTCCAGCTCCAGACCGAAGGTCTGGGACTCCTCGACGGTGATGACGCCTTCCTTGCCGACCTTGTCCATCGCCTCGGCGATGAGCTCGCCGATCTGGGTGTCGGCGGCGGAGATGGAGGCCGTGGAGGCGATCTGCTCCTTGGTCTCGACATCCTTCGCCTGCTCGAGCAGGGCACCGGAGACGGCCTCGACGGCCTTCTCGATACCGCGCTTGAGGGCCATCGGGTTGGCACCGGCGGCTACGTTGCGCAGGCCTTCCTTGACGAGGGCCTGGGCGAGAACGGTCGCGGTGGTCGTACCGTCACCGGCGACATCGTCCGTCTTCTTGGCGACTTCCTTGACCAGCTCGGCGCCGATCTTCTCGTACGGGTCCTCGAGCTCGATCTCCTTGGCGATGGAGACACCATCGTTGGTGATCGTGGGGGCGCCCCACTTCTTCTCGAGGACGACGTTGCGGCCCTTGGGGCCGAGCGTCACCTTCACGGCGTCCGCGAGCTGGTTCATGCCGCGCTCGAGGCCGCGCCGCGCCTCCTCGTCGAACGCGATGATCTTGGCCATGTGAAGTGGTCCCTCCAGGACTGGGGGTGATTCCTTCGGACCGCGCCCGCGCCCGCGACGGACGGCTCGCCTGCCCCGTGGGTTCCTTCCCCACCCGGCCTGCGGGCCTCACCGACCCGGTCCTTCGTTGTCACTCTCACCTTCAGAGTGCTAACGCCAATGATTAGCACTCGGGGTAGGCGAGTGCAAGCGGCTCTCAGGGATCGGCCAGGTCCCCCACGGGTCCCCAGGGGGCTCCCCGGGCCCCCTGAGGCTCCCCGGGCATGCCGGAGGGCTCGTAACCCATGACTCCCCATGGGATACGAGCCCTCCGAAAAAACAGAAGAACGACGCTGCGATCTACCCGGCGCGTGCTTCAGCTGGTCGCCAGTCGGACCATGTCCGCCTGCGGCCCCTTCTGACCCTGCGAGATCTCGAAATCGACCCGCTGGCCCTCTTCCAGGGTGCGGTACCCGTCCATCTGGATGGCGCTGTAGTGGACGAAAACATCCGCACCACCGTCGACCGCGATGAAGCCGTACCCCTTCTCCGCGTTGAACCACTTGACGGTGCCCTGAGCCATGCCTAACTCCCCTATTACTGGCCCTTGCACAGACCCGCACTTCGCGGATCCGGGTCAGACCTCACCCCCCACGGTTTGGGGGCGTGCGCCGGAACGCGTCGACCGCGGCTGAATGTATCTGTCCAACTGCCGTCTGCAACAGGTCAATCGGACGAGAATTCTGGACGGAACCGGTCCGGAATGTAGCGAGAATTCGCCTGAATTCAGGGCAAGTCGGGCCCCACAAAGGGAACATAAGCCACAAAAGACCTGCACACTTTGGCTGCTTCTTGTCGCACCCGAAGCCGGTACTCATATGCGTCCGGCATGCGGGAAGCAGCAGGTTCCCCAACTGTACCGTGCTCAACCATGCAGAATTGCCCCCTCCGCTTCTCTCACGGAGGGGGCAATTCGGTGAACTCTTGGTGACCGGCGTTACCGACGGTAATAATCGGGGCGACCGGTATGCACGCTCAGCCTCCGGCGACGGCCGGGATGATCGAGACGCCCGCACCGTCCGGGGTCGCCGTCTCCAGCCCCTGCTCGAACCGCACGTCGTCGTCGTTCACGTACACGTTGACGAACCGTCGCAGCTTGCCCTGGTCGTCGAGGACGCGCGCGGCGATGCCGGTGTGGTTCTTCTCCAGGTCGGCGATGACCTCGCCGAGGGTGGCACCTTCGGCGGCGACCTCGGCCTGACCGCCGGTGTAGGTGCGCAGGATGGTGGGGATGCGGACGTTGACGCTCATGATGCGAGGCCAGCCTCTCGGAAGGAGTCGAGGTTCGGGCGGATGGTGGCGGTGAGGCCCGTGTCGGCCACCGCGTCGAGGGTCTTGAGGCCGTCGCCCGTGTTGAGCACGACCGTGGTGAGGGTCGGGTCGAGTACGCCGTTCTCGATCAGCTTGCGTGTGACGCCGACCGTCACGCCACCCGCCGTCTCGGCGAAGATGCCCTCGGTGCGGGCCAGCAGCCGGATCGCGTCGACGATCTGCTCGTCGTTCACATCCTCCACCGCACCGCCCGTACGGCGAGCGATGTCCAGGACGTACGGCCCGTCCGCCGGGTTGCCGATGGCGAGGGACTTGGCGATGGTGTTCGGCTTCTGCGGCCGGACCACGTCGTGCCCCGCCTTGTACGCCACCGACACCGGCGAGCAGCCCTCGGCCTGCGCGCCGAAGATCTTGTACGGCCTGTCCTCGACCAGCCCGAGCTTGATCAGCTCCTGGAGCCCCTTGTCGATCTTCGTGAGCTGCGAGCCGGAGGCGATCGGCACGACCAGCTGGTCGGGGAGCCGCCAGCCGAGCTGCTCGCAGATCTCGTACGCCAGGGTCTTGGAGCCCTCCGCGTAGTACGGCCGCAGGTTGACGTTGACGAAACCCCAGCCCTCGCCGGCCGGGTCGCCGATCAGCTCGGAGCAGAAACGGTTCACGTCGTCGTAGTTGCCCTCGATGCCGATGAGCTCGCCGCCGTAGACCGCGGCCATGACGACCTTGCCCTGCTCCAGGTCGTGCGGGATGAACACGCAGGAGCGGAAGCCGGCGCGGGCGGCGGCGGCACCCACCGCGCCGGCCAGGTTGCCGGTGGAGGAGCAGGAGAGGGTGGTGAAGTCGAAGGCGCGGGCGGCCTCGATGGCCTGGGCGACGACGCGGTCCTTGAAGGAGTGCGTCGGGTTGCCGGAGTCGTCCTTCACGAAGAGCTTGCCGGCCTCGACGCCCAGCTCGCGGGCCAGGTTGTCGGCCTTGACGAGCTTGGTCCAGCCGGGGTTGATGTTCGGCTTCTCGGCCACGTCCGCGGGGACGGGCAGCAGCGGCGCGTAACGCCAGATGTTCGCGGGTCCCGCCTCGATCCGCTTGCGGAGCTCCTCGGTGTCGTAGGCCGAGAAGTCGTACGCGATCTCCAGCGGGCCGAAACACTCCTCGCAGGCGAAAACCGGGCCGAGCGGAACCTGGTGACCGCATTCGCGGCAGCTCAGCGCTGCGGCGGGACCGAGGTCGACGGTGGGGTTCGTGGTGCTTGCAGCAGTCTGCGCAGCCATGTGAGGGGAGGCCCTTTCTCCTCATCTTCCTCACGACGCATCTCGTCGTGAGACGGATTTGGCACCTTCCCTAGCCGGGAGCCTCACCACGACGACGTGGAAAGACCGGCTGGAGGGTTGCCGGGGCTTCATCGGGCCGTATCCCTCTGCCCCTCTGGATGAGCGGTATTCGGTTGTCAGTTCAACGACCTCGGACATGCGATGGTCATCGACGTTGTTCAAGACTGTAACCGAAGGCCAGGACAGTTGAGATAGTCGTCCGAACCGCGAGACACACGTGAGGAGCCGCCTACGTGCTGGAAGAAGTCGAGCGCTGGCTGAGCACCCGCTCCTGGTCCGTCACCGACCGCCCGCTGCACCAGATACTCGCCGCCAAGCACCGCACGGGCCAGACGGTCTCCGTAGTGCTGCCCGCGCTCAACGAGGAGGAGACGGTCGGCGACATAGTCGCGATCATCCGCCACGACCTCATGCAGCAGGTCCCGCTCGTCGACGAGATCGTCGTCGTCGACTCCGGCTCCACCGACCGCACCTCCGAGGTCGCCGCGGCGGCCGGCGCGCGGGTCGTCCACCGCGACGACATCCTGCCGCGCATCCCGACCGTCCCCGGCAAGGGCGAGGTGCTGTGGCGCTCGCTCCTCGCCACGAGCGGGGACATCGTCTGCTTCATCGACGCGGACCTGAAGGAGTTCTCCTCCGACTTCGTCTCCGGCATCGTCGGCCCCCTGCTCACCGACCCCGGGATCGACCTCGTCAAGGGCATGTACGACCGCCCGCTCGGCGGCGCGACCGGCCAGGGCGGCCGGGTGACCGAACTCATGGCCCGCCCGCTGCTCAACATGCACTGGCCCCAGCTGGCCGGATTCGTCCAGCCGCTCGGCGGCGAGTACGCGGCCCGGCGTTCGCTGCTCGAACAGCTCCCGTTCCCCGTCGGCTACGGCGTGGAGCTCGGCATGCTGGTCGACGCCCTGCACCTCGTCGGCCTCGACGCGCTCGCCCAGGTCGACGTCGGCGTCCGCAAGCACCGTCACCAGGACGGCCAGGCGCTGGGCCGCATGGCGGCGGCGATCTACCGCACGGCCCAGCTGCGGCTGGCCCGCGGGCATCTGATCAGGCCTTCTCTGACCCAGTTCGAGCGGGGCGAGGACGGCTTCGAGCCGCGCACCTATTCGGTGGACACGGAGGAACGGCCGCCCATGGTGGAGATCGCGGAGTACGCCGAGCGCAAGGTCGCGTAACGGTGCGGAGCGGGCCGTATACGGGCCGCCACCGCAAACCGGCCATACGTTTGAGTCTTTCCGGGCCGGGCTAGGTTGAGGCGTATGGCTTCCACCCACGCTGCCCATCAGGTGCTGGTCGCGTCCAACCGCGGCCCGGTCTCGTACGAGGTTCGGGGCGACGGCTCGCTGGCCGCCAAGCGGGGTGGCGGCGGGCTGGTCTCCGGGCTGTCGGCGATCGGGCCGGACGCGGGCGCGCTGTGGGTGTGCTCGGCGCTGTCCGACGGCGACCGGGAGGCGGTACGGCGCGGGGCGGGCGAGGCCGGCGTGCGGATGCTGGACATCCCGGCCGAGGTGCACGCGGACGCGTACAACGGGATCGCGAACTCGGTGCTGTGGTTCGTGCACCACATGCTGTACCAGACGCCGCTGGAGCCGGTGTTCGACGCGGAGTTCCGGCGGCAGTGGGGGTCGTACGAGGCCTACAACCGGGCGTTCGCGGAGGCGCTGGCCGAGGAGGCGGGCGAGGGGGCGGCGGTCCTCGTGCAGGACTACCACCTGTGTCTGGTGCCGGGGATGCTGCGGGAGCTGCGGCCGGATCTGCGGATCGGGCACTTCTCGCATACGCCGTGGGCGCCGACCGAGTACTTCGCGATGCTGCCGGACGACATCCGGCAGCAGCTGGTGTGGGGGATGCTCGGCGCGGACCAGCTGGGGTTCCTGACCTACCGGTGGGCCGGTGCCTTCATGGACTGCGCCCGGGGCGTCGGCGGCGAGGGGCACGTCGAGGCGGGATGGCCCGCCGGGGATCCGGTCAAGTACCTCAAGCACACGAGGACCGGTCTGGCCCCGCAGACGACCACCCGGGTCACCGTCCACGGCCTCGGCGCCGACGCCGAGTTCCTGCACGCGCGCTCGCACGAGGCGGACGTCGAGGAACGGATGGCGGCGCTGCGGGAGGAGATCGGCGCCGGGCGGAAGACGATCGTCCGGGTCGACCGCACGGAGTTGTCGAAGAACATCGTGCGCGGGCTGCTCGCGTACCGGCAGCTGCTCGACGACCGCCCCGAGTGGCGCGAGCGGGTCGTGCACGTGGCCTTCGCCTACCCCTCCCGGCAGGACCTCGCCGTCTACCGGGACTACACGGCCGAGGTGCAGCGGCTGGCCGAGGAGATCAACTCCCGTTACGGGACGCCGGGTTGGACGCCGGTCGTGCTGCACGTCAAGGACGACTTCGCCCGCTCGCTGGCGGCGTACCGGCTGGCCGACGTGGCCCTCGTCAACCCCATCCGGGACGGCATGAACCTCGTCGCCAAGGAGGTGCCGGTCGTGTCCGACGAGGGCTGCGCGCTGGTGCTGTCCCGCGAGGCCGGGGCCTACCAGGAGCTGGGCAAGGACGCGATCGTGGTGAACCCGTACGACGTCCTCGGCACGGCGAACGCGCTGCACGAGGCGCTCACCATGCCGGTGGAGGAACGGGCCGAGCGGACGAAGCGGCTCGCTGCGGCGGCGACGGCGTTGCCGCCGGCGCAGTGGTTCCTCGAGCAGTTGGAGGCGTTGCGGGGCTGAGGCTGGGGGCTGCCGCCCCCAGACCCCCGCTTCGGCCCTGAAGGGGCCTTGTCCTCAAACGCCGGACGGGCTGGAAGCGCTGGGCCTGCGTCGAGAAGTGCCGCCAGTCGGGCCGGAATTGCTCGGCCCGCGTCACGAAGAACCGCCGGACAGGCTGAATCGTCAGCCCAGTCGGTCCGCCAGCCCCCTCAGCAGCCCCACCACCCCCGCCGGCCCGTCCACCACCAGGTCGGCCCTCTCCCTCATCTCCGTGACCTCGTCGCTCCCGCTGCACACCAGCACCCCCGGCACCCCGTCCGACCGCAGCTTCTCCACCGCCGCGAACGCGGGGAGGTCGCCCAGGTCGTCGCCCGCGTAGAGGACCGCCGTCGCTGACGTCTCGCGGACGTGGTTCAGGAGGGCTACGCCCTTGTCCATGCCGGGTGGGCGGAGTTCCAGGACCAGGCGGCCCGGTTCGACGATCAGGCCGTGGCGGGTAGCGAGGTCGGTCAAGGGGGCGCGGAGGGCGTCGAAGGCGGCCTGGGGGTCGGTCGCGCGGCGGGTGTGGACCGCGACGGCTCGGCCCTTCTCCTCGATCCAGGTGCCCTGCCAGGCGCCGAACCCGTCCAGGAAGCCGGGGAGTTCGGCGCGCACGGCGGCGACGCCGGGGTGCGGGGCGGGGGCGTTGATCTCGCCGCTCACCGCGTCCCAGCGCTCGGCGCCGTAGTGCCCCAGGACGGTGAGGTGCTCCAGACCGGGCACGCCCGCGAAGCCCCCGTGGCGGACGGCCACGTCCGCCGGGCGGCCGGTGACCACCGCGACCGAGGCGACCTTCGGGGCGAGCCTCGCCAGCGCGGGGACCGCGTCCGGGTGGGCGCGGGCCTGTTCGGGGTCCGGGACGATGGGGGCGAGGGTGCCGTCGAAGTCGAAGGCGAGCACCGACTTCCCGGGGTTCGCGAGGATCGCGGCGAGTCCGTCACGTCCGGCCCGGGTGGCGGGCGTCGGCAGGGGGTCCGTGTCCGTGTCATGGGTGCCCATACGGCGACCCTAACGGTCCCCTCTGCGCTGCTCCCGTACCCTTCTCAGCCTGTTCACCGTCACCGGGTCGTGGGCCAGCGCCCGCTCGTCGTCCAGGAGCGCGTTCAGCAGCTGGTAGTAGCGGACCGGAGCCAGCCCCAGCTCCTCCCGTATCGCCCGCTCCTTCGCGCCGGGGCCCGAAAACCCCCGGCGTTCCAGTGCGAGCACGGCCCGCTCCCGCTCCCCCAGCTGCTCCTCTTCCATGTCACAAACCGTAGCGCCCGCCACTGACAGTCACCCCGGCGGAAGGGAACTACTCCGCGCTCTCCGCCGTCGAAGCCGTCGACTGGAGCTGTTCCAGCGTCGCCGCCGGGCTGCCGTTCGCGGCCACCGCCTGGCCTATCCGCTTCTTCACGGCCGCGCTCACCGTCGCCCAGGACGTCTTGTCCACCGGCGGCAGCTCGGACTGCGGCAGCTCGTCCAGGAACGGCTTGAGGTCGGCGTCCTGCTTGGCCGAACTCATGGTGTCGGACGCCGAGTTGGTGACCGGAAGCAGGTCGTACTCGCGGGAGAAGTCGAGGACGTTCTGCTCGTCGTAGACGAAGTCGAGGAAGTCGCCGACCTGTTCGGCGTGGCCGTTCTTCTTGAAGGCCATCATCCAGTCGGCGACGCCCATGGAGTTCTTGGTCGCGCCGTCCACGCCGGGCATCGGCACCATGCCGTACTTGACGCCCTTCTTCGCGGCGATCTTCATCAGCGAGGGGTGCCCGTTGAGCATGCCGACGTCACCGTTCGCGAACGCGGCGAAGGCGGCGGCCCGGTTGAGCTTGCCGGGGGCCACCGGGCCGGTCAGGCCCTTGTCGACGAGGTCGTCCTTGAGCCAGGTGAAGGTGTCGACGTTCTGCGCGGAGTCGATGCCGTAGGTGCCGACGGTGTCGGTGTAGCCGCCCCCGCCGCTGAGCAGCCACTGCATCGTCTCGGCCTGCGCCTCCTCGGGCCCGAGCGGCAGGGCGTACGGGTACTTCACGCCCGCCGCCCTGAGCGCCTCGGCGTCGGCGGCGAGCTGCTTCCACGTGGTCGGCGGGGTGAGGCCGGCCTTGGTGAAGAGGGTCTTGTTGTAGAAGAGCAGCCGGGTGGAGGCGGCGAACGGCATGCCGTACTGGATGCCCTTCACCTGCCCCGCGGTGGCCAGCTGGGAGGCGAAGTCGGCCTGGGTGCTGATGGAGAGCAGGTCGTCGGCCGAGTAGAGCAGGTCCTTCTCCGCGTAGTCGGCATACGCGCCGATCTGCGCCATGTCCGGCGCCTTCCCGGCGTCGACCATCTCCTTGACCTTGCGGTCGACGTCGGTCCACGAGTAGACGGTGACCTCGACCTTCACACCGGAGTGCTTGCTCTCGTACTCCTCGACCAGCTTGTCCCAGTACTTCTGGGAGGCGTTGGCGCTCGAGTCGCCGTAGTCCGCCGCGACCAGTCTCAGCGTGACGTCGCCCGAGCCGCCGGTGACACCGCAGCCACCGAGGGCCGCCGTCATCCCCAGCGCGGACAACACCGCGACCGTTCCCGTCCTACGCCGCCGCACTACGCCACACCCCAACTGTCTCGCCGTTCAATATATGGACGCCATAAGGTCTACACCACGTGAGTGGACTAGACCTCTCGTGGGTCGGCGGGCCACACTACACCCGTGAGACATGTCATCGCCCTCGATGTGGGCGGCACCGGAATGAAGGCCGCGCTGGCCGGGCCGGACGGCGAGCTGCTCCATCAGGCCCGCCGCGCGACCGGCCGCGAGCGCGGTCCTGAGGCGGTGGTCGAGTCGATCCTCGACTTCGCCGCCGAGCTGCGCGCGTACGGCGCCGAGCGCTTCGGCGAGCCCGCGGTCGCGGCCGGCGTCGCCGTCCCCGGCATCGTCGACGAGGAGCGGGGCGTCGCCGCCTACTCGGCCAACCTGGGCTGGCGGGACGTACCCCTGCGCGACCTGCTCGCCGACCGCCTCGGCGTCCCGGTCGCCCTCGGCCACGACGTCCGCACCGGGGGGCTGGCGGAGGGCCGGATCGGTGCGGGCAAGGGCGCCGACCGTTTCCTCTTCGTCCCCCTCGGCACGGGCATCGCCGGCGCGATCGGCATCGCGGGCCGGGTGGAGTCGGGGGCGCACGGTTTCGCGGGCGAGATCGGGCACATCGTCGTACGGCCCGGGGGCAGCCCCTGTCCGTGCGGGCAGGTGGGCTGCCTGGAGCGGTACGCCTCCGCGGCGGCCGTCAGCGAGGCGTGGGCGGCGGCCTCCGGGGACCCCGAGGCGGACGCGGCCGACTGCGCCAAGGCCGTCGCGTCCGACGACCCGAACGCCGTCCGGGTCTGGCGGGAGGCGGTCGACGCCCTGGCCGACGGCCTGGTCACCGCCCTCACCCTGCTGGACCCCCGCACCCTCATCATCGGTGGCGGCCTGGCCGAGGCGGGGGAAACCTTGTTCACACCCCTGAGGGAGGCCGTGCAACGCCGGATCACTTTCCAGAAACTGCCGAACATCGTCCCCGCAGCGCTCGGCGACAGCGCCGGATGCCTGGGCGCGGGCCTCATGGCCTGGGATCTCCTCAACCACACCGACCGTACGGAGGTAACGCCCTAATGGCACCCACCCCAGGGGCGCGGGGAACTGCGCGACCAGCCACAACGAGCCCGCAGCCCGCGACGGCCGGATCTCCCCTGGTGCTCTCCGGCGCCTCGGTCGTACTCCCCACAGGAACCGTCAAAGACGGCCAAGTGGTCATCGATGGCACCCGAATCGCCGGTTCCGCCCCAGAGAACGCCCAGGTCATCGACGTCACCGGCCTCTGGGCTGTGCCCGGCTTCGTCGACATCCACAACCACGGCGGCGGCGGAGCCTCCTTCACCTCCGGCACGGTCGACGACGTACTCCACGGCATCCACACCCACCGCCTGCACGGCACCACCACCCTCGTCGCCTCCACCGTCACCGGTGACATGGACTTCCTCGCCCAGCGCGCCGGCCTGCTGAGCGAGCTCGCCGAGCAGGGCGACATCGCCGGCATCCACTTCGAGGGCCCCTTCATCTCCCCGTGCCGCAAGGGCGCCCACTCCGAGGAGCTGCTGCGGGACCCGGATCCCGCCGAGGTCCGCAAGCTGATCGACGCGGCGCGCGGCCGGGCCACGATGGTCACCCTCGCCACCGAACTGCCGGGCGGCATCGACTCCGTACGGCTGCTCACCGAACACGGTGTCATCGCGGCGATCGGCCACACCGACGCGACGTACGAGCAGACGGTGGAGGCGATCGACGCCGGTGCCACCGTGGCCACGCACCTCTTCAACGCGATGCCCGCGCTCGGCCACCGCACCCCCGGCCCGATCGCCGCCCTCCTGGAGGACGAGCGGATCACGGTCGAGCTCATCAACGACGGCACGCACCTCCACCCGGCCTCCCTCCAGCTGGCGTTCCACCACGCGCGCGCGGGCCGGGTCGCCTTCATCACGGACGCGATGGACGCGGCCGGCTTCGGCGACGGGCGTTACATGCTCGGCCCCCTGGAGGTCGAGGTCAGCGAGGGCGTGGCCCGTCTCGTCGAGGGTGGCTCCATCGCCGGGTCGACGCTCACCCTCGACCGCGCGTTCCAACGAGCCGTGACCGTGGACCGGCTGCCCGTGGAGGACGTGGTGGCCGCCATCTCCGCGAACCCCGCCAAGCTCCTCGGCCTGGACGACCGGATCGGCTCGCTGGAGCCCGGCAAGGACGCCGACCTGGTACTTCTTGACCATCAATTCTCCCTCAAGGGCGTGATGCGCCGCGGTGAATGGGTGGTCGATCCCCAACTGGGGTGATGTGTCCGGCTGTTGGGGCGGCGGCTGTCCTGGGAGACTGGGACGGCCGCCGTCCTTGTGGCATCACGGGCCCTTCGGACGCCCGGCGGTCAGATCAGGTCGCAGTCGTTTCGGGGGAGGTCGGCCCAGGTGATCCTCACGGTCACGCTGAACACCGCTCTCGACATCACGTACCGCGTCCCGGCCCTCAGGCCGCACGCCTCCCACCGCATCACGCAGGTGACCGAACGCCCCGGCGGCAAGGGCCTGAACGTGGCCCGTGTGCTGGCCGCGCTCGGCCACCAGGTGACGGTCACCGGCTTCACCGGCGGCGCGACCGGCCGTATCGTCCAGGACCAACTCGCGGCCGTCCCAGGGATGGTGGACGCGCTGATCCCCGTATCCGCCGCAACCCGGCGCACGATAGCGGTCGTTGACGAAGGGACCGGCGACACGACCCAGCTCAACGAACCGGGCCCGACGATCGCACCCGCCGAGTGGTCCGCCTTCCAGGAGGCTTACGAGGATCTGCTGCCGTCGATGGCGGCGGTGGCCCTGTGCGGCAGCCTGCCGCCGGGGGTGCCGGTGGGCGCGTACGCGGGCCTGGTGCGGCTGGCGAAGGCGGCCGGGGTGCCGGTACTGCTCGACACGAGCGGTGAGCCGCTACGGCGAGGGGTCGCCGCGCGGCCCGACCTGATCAAACCGAACACCGAGGAGCTGGCCGAACTCACCGGCTCCCACGAGCCGTTGCGCGCCACCCAGGACGCCCGCCGCCGCGGCGCCCGCTCGGTCGTCGCCTCCCTGGGCACGGAGGGCCTCCTGGCCACCACCCCCGAGGGCCGCTGGCGCGCAACCCCACCGGCCCGCCTCCACGGCAACCCGACAGGCGCGGGCGACTCCGTGGTCGCGGGCCTGCTGTCGGGCCTGGTCGACCAACTCCCGTGGCCGGACCGGCTGTGCCGCGCGGTCGCCCTGTCCGCGGCGACCGTACTGGCCCCGGTGGCGGGCGAGTTCGACCGCGCGGCCTACGAGGAGCTGGCGGGGCGGGTGGCGGTGACCGGGGAGGTCAGCGCGGCGTGAAAGCCTTGCGCCCCTCGCCCGAAAGCACATCCGGCCGTTTGGCGGAAAACACCCTTCCCCACACACTGATCAAGTGATCCGATGATCACCAGTTCATTGCATCGACCAATTTTCGCCACCTGACCAGTGGCGAAAGAGACAGGGGGAACCTCATATGAGCCTGCTCAGGAAAAGCCTGACGACGGCGGCCGTGGCCGGAGTGCTGCTGGGCGGCGTCTTTGCCACACCGGCCGCGGCGGCCGATCCCAACACCTGCCCGAAGGGCAAGTTCTGCGGATGGTCGGGGAAGAACAGGACCGGGACCAGGACGGTCTACTCCGAAACGCCCGGCTGTATCCCTCTCGCCCACATCGCCAAGTCCGTCTCGAACCAGACTGACTACACCCTGGTCTTCTGGAAGGCCACCACCGGCTGTGCCACCGGCACCAAGCTGGTCACGCTGAAGCCGGGCACCTACTCGGACAACCCCGGCAGCGCCAACTCGGTCGAGATCTACGGCTGAGGTGCGCTGAAAGCACCAACCTGAAGTTCACGAAGCGCGACAGCCGCCGGAGATCAACACCTCCGGCGGCTGTCGCACTTGACGGACCGTGTCCGCCGTTCGAGCCCTACTGCACCCACAGCTGGTCTATCAGCGCATCGCACTGATTCCCCTGGCCGCAGGAGAGCGTCAGCGTGTTGGTGCCCTTCTTCAACGCCACCGGAGCCCAGGTGGACTGCCAGTTCTTCGCGAGGTCGGTGTCCGAGGACTTGATGAAGTTCTTCATGCCCAGCGACTGTTGGTTGGACTTGCCGTTGACCGTCAGCGTCGCGTCGGCGTCCACGGCGGGAATGCTGTAGTGCACGTACAGGCGGTAGGAGCCCGCCTTCGGGAAGTCACTGAGGGTCCAGGTGATCGAGGCGCCGACATTGTTGAACCCCGTCACATAGCTGCCGCCGTCCGCGTCGGCGCCCTTGACGTCCGAGGCGACCGTCGCGCCGCCGCCCAGCTGGAGGTCCTTGGCATCGGTCTTCGGCAGTTCCGCCGACGCACTGCTGCTCGCCGACTGGCTGGGCGAGGCGCTCTGGGAGGTGGACGTCGAGGGCGAGGAGTCGCCGCCGGCCTTGTTGTCCGAGTCGTCGCCGCCCAGCATCGCCACGCCGATGCCGATCACGACCGCCGCGACCACCGCGATCGCGCCGATCAGCAGACCCTTGGTGTTGGGCCCGCGGCGGCCGC
Source organism: Streptomyces sp. CA-249302 (assembly GCF_050936785.1). Lineage (NCBI taxonomy): Bacteria > Bacillati > Actinomycetota > Actinomycetes > Kitasatosporales > Streptomycetaceae > Streptomyces > Streptomyces sp. CA-249302. Next base: position 4,960,637 of record NZ_JBNJMG010000001.1, read on the forward strand.
CGCCACCGCCACCGCCGTACGCCTGCTGCTGCGGGGCCGTGGGAGCGCCGCCGCCCGTGAAGTTCTCCGGGGCCGAGTAGTGCGCGTTCGGCTGACCGTACGCGCCCTGCTGCTGCGGTACCTGGCCGTAGGCGGCCGTCTGCTGGGCCTGGGCCGGCTGTCCGTACTGGCGCTCGCCGACCGCACGCACTCTGTTGACCGAGCCGGGGTAGCCGTAGCCGCCTCCGCCGGAGGGCGGCTGGGCGCCGTTGGCCTGCCCATCGGCGTAGAGGTAGCCGAACGGGTCGTCGTCCTCGGGCGTGGTGGCCCCGTTGTTGCCGGACGTCATCCCTTGGTACTCCTAGCGGGTGCGGGTCGGTGCGATACGTGGGGTCGGAATGGCGAGCCTACCCGCTCTCCATGCCCCAAACGGGTGACTCGGATCGCATCGACTCGCGGGCCTGCCCCCTGACCTGGGGATCAGCCGGCGCGTCTGTGTTGTTTGGGACGAGATCGTTTCTCTACGTACATCCGCTCGTCCGCGGACTTCAACACTTCGTCCGCAGTCATGCCGCAGTGTGCCCACCCGATGCCGAAACTGGCCCCGACGCGCACGGCCCGCCCCTCGGCCCGGATCGGCTGGATGATCTCGTTGCGCAGGCGTACGGCCAGGTCCTGGGCGTCGGCCCGGCCGAGCCCGTCGGCCAGGATCACGAACTCGTCGCCGCCGAGCCGGGCGACCGTGTCGCCGTCGCGCACCGCGCGGGAGAGCCGGCGGGCGACCTCGATGAGAACCGCGTCACCCGCGTTGTGCCCGAACCGGTCGTTGATCGACTTGAAGCCGTCGAGGTCGCAGAAGAGCACCGCGAGCCCCTTGGCGCCCTCGTCGCGCTCGCCGTCGGGCGCGGCGGTGTGCACATGGTGGTCGAAGCCGTCGTAGACCTCGATGCCGCCGGGGCGGAAGTCGAAGCCGTGCCCGTTGGCGTCGTAGGCGGGGTGGCCGAAGGCCGCGTCCAGGGTCTCCAGGGCGCCCGGGTGGGAGGGGCGCTGGCAGATGCGGGAGGAGAGGCGGGAGCGCAGCTCGGCGGAGTTCGGCAGGCCGGTGAGCGAGTCGTGGGAGGCGCGGTGGGCGAGCTGGAGCTCGCGGCGCTTGCGGTCCTCTATGTCCTCGACGTGGGTGAGCAGGAAGCGCGGGCCGTCGGCCGCGTCCGCGACCACGCTGTTGCGCAGGGAGACCCAGACGTACGTACCGTCGCGGCGGCCCAGTCTGAGCTCGGCGCGGCCGCCTTCCGCCGAGGTCCGCAGCAGGGTGCCGATGTCCTCGGGGTGGACCAGGTCGGAGAAGGAGTAGCGGCGCATCGCGGAGGCGGGGCGGCCGAGCAGTCGGCACAGGGCGTCGTTGGTCCGGAGAATCCGGCCGTGCTGGTCGCCGCCCATCTCGGCGATGGCCATGCCCGAGGGGGCGTACTCGAAGGCCTGCCGGAAGCTCTCCTCGCTCGCGCGCAGGGCCTGCTGCTCGCGTTCGAGCCTGACCAGTGCGCGCTGCATGTTGGCGCGCAGCCGCGCGTTACTGATCGCGATCGCGGCCTGAAAGGCGTACATCTGGAGCGCTTCGCGTCCCCAGGCGCCCGGTCGGCGGCCGTTGCGCGGCCGGTCCACGGACAGCACGCCGATCAGTTCGCCGCCGGAGCCGCCGGGCGAGGAGGGCGTGTACATGGGCGCGAACAGCCGGTCCGACGGATGCCACTCGTCCTCGAAGCGCGGCGCGGGCCCGTCGGTGTACCACTGCGGTACGTCGTCGTCGTCGAGGATCCAGCCCTCGGTGTGCGGTATGAAGACCAGGTCGCCCCAGTGCTCACCCATGGACAGCCGGCGCTCCCAGGACTCGCGGGAGCCGGCCCGGCCGGTGATCAGCGCCTCGGCCGCCGGGTTGCCGGCGAAGGCGGCGACGACGAGGTCGCCGTCGGGGCGGACCAGGTTGACGCACGCCAGCTCGAAACCGAGGCCGTTGACCACGCCGTCGGCGACGGTCTGCAGTGTGTCCGCCAGGCTGCGGGCCGTGTTCATGTCCGCCATGACCTGGTGCAGTTGTCGCAGGGTCGCAAGACGGACGTACGGCTCCGACTCGGTCTCCATGCTCGCCCTCCCCCCGAGACCTCGCAGCGAATCAAGGGTTCTCATCGGCGTATCGTTCTGGCAGCTTCCCCGCCACTGAATCACAGCGCGCTGCCCACCCGGTACACAGGGTCAACAATTAGTCCCTCTTGTGACTCAAGTCACAGCGAAAGATGAACAATTGAGTGGGGTTTCTGCGTTCTTCTCGCGCCCTTCCTGTGCGTTTCCTGGACGCAAACTTTGTGGATATGCGACTGATCCGTCGATGGTCCTAGGTCCGGCCTCGGACCGGGGTCCGATGCGGTCGGGGCGGGCCGGAGATTAGCGTTTCCGGCGTGCTGAACACTCCTCCCGCCACCCCCTTCGCCACGGCCCCGATCATTCCCGCGCCCGCCTCCGGGCATGCTGTCGGTGTGAGCAACGACGAGTTCCGCGCCGCCATGTCCCGGCTGGCCGCGGGCGTGGTCCTGGTGACCGCGCAGGAGCCGCCGCTGGACCCCGACGACGCGTCGGCGCCGGGCGGCGAGGACGTCGGCATGACGGCCACCGCCTTCATGTCGGTCTCCCTGGACCCGCCCCTGGTCCTGGTCAGCCTGCGCAACGGCTCCCGCATGGACGACCTCCTCGACGAACAGCCCCTGTGGGCGGTCTCGGTCCTGTCCGAGAGCCAGCGCCACATCGCCGGCCGCTTCGCGATGAAGGGCCGCATCAGCGATCGGCTGCTGTTCGAGGACATCCCTTACGTCCGCGGGAAGGCGAGCGGCGCCCCCCTGGTGGGCGGCGCGCTGGCCACGCTGGAATGCCGCACCGAGCAGCGGGTACTCGCCGGGGACCACACACTGGTGATCGGCCGGGTCCTGACCGCGGACGTACCGAGCGCGGACGGCGGACCGCTGGCTTATTTCCGGGGGCGGTACCGGCAGTTGGGGTGAGTCCGCTCACGAAAATCCGTGGCCGACGGTGATCATCCGGCATACGGTCCCCTGATGACTCGCACGACTCGTACGACCCACATGACGCGTACGACACCGAATCCAGCCATCCGCCTCGAAGAGATCACACCCGGGAACTTCGAGGCCGCGATCGGCATTAGGGTCCGCCCGGACCAGGAGGTCGCCGTATCCCCGGTCATGCAGTCCCTGGCCGAGGCATACGTCCACCCCGCCGGGGTCGCCTGGCCGCGCCTGATCGTCGACGGCGACCGCCCCGTCGGCTTCCTCATGGCCTTCCTGGACATCGACTGGCGCGGGGACGGCACCGACTTCCGGTCCGGCCTGTGGCGGCTGAACATCGCAGCTGAGGAGCAGGGGCGCGGGTACGGGCGGTTCGCCGTGGAGTCGGTGGCGGGCGAGATCCGGAGCCGGGGCGGGAGCCAGTGCCATGTCACATACCACCCTGGTACGGACGGCCCCCAGGACTTCTACCTGGGCCTCGGCTTCCGCCCGACCGGAGAGACCAGCGGCAGCCAGACGGTCGCCGTACTGAATCTGACCTGACCGGCGTCGCTAGCCCGCGTCGACAAGGCTGACGTCGAGTTCCGCGACCCGTCCCGCATCGGTGACGATGTCGATGACGGCGATCCGGTCCCGTACGAAAGTGAAGGTCAGCGTCCGGTCGAGGCGGTTCTCGACGAAGACGGCGAGGCCGGTGCGGCCGTCGATCAGGGCGGGGCGGGCCACCGCCGCGAAGTGGCGGAAACTCGACGCACCCTTGGCCACCGCCGCCGCGCCCGTGGTCACGCCGACCTCGGTGCGGGCGACGACATCCGGGTCCAGCAGCTCGACCAGGGCGTCGAAATCGCCCTCCCGCGCGGCCACCAGAAACGCGTCCACGACCTCCCGCTGCCGCACCAGATCGGCATCGTGCACCTCGGCCCCCTGCACCCGCCGCCGCGCCCGGCTGGCCAGCTGCCGTGCCGCCACCGGACTGCGCCCCACGATGTCCCCGACCTCCTCGTACGGCACCGCGAACAGGTCGTGCAGCACGAACGCGAGCCGTTCCGGGGGCGTAAGCGTCTCGAGTACGACGAGCAGCGCGGCGCCCACCGAGTCGGCGAGCAGCGCGTCCTGCTCGGGGTCGGGGGCGGCGGTCGCGGCGCGGTCGGCCACGCGCGCGTGCGTCTCGAAGGGCTCCAGGGGCTCCTCGGCACGCGACCTCCGCGACCGCAGCATGTCCAGACAGACCCGCCCGACCACGGTCGTCAGCCAGCCGCCCAGGTTGTCCACCTGCCGCGTGTCACTCCGGTTCAGCCGGAACCACGCCTCCTGCACGGCGTCGTCGGCCTCGGCGGCGGAACCGAGCATTCGGTAGGCGACGGCACGCAGATGAGACCGATGGGATTCAAATCGCCGAGCAAGGAATTCGTTGGACTCGTTGTCGTTGGACTCGTTGTCGTTGAATTCGTTCTCCGGCGGAAATTGGTTCTGGTCCATCGCCACAGCTCCTCGCAGCCCGACACCTTGTCGATGACTTGACGTACGAGAGGCCGCGGATGTGACAAAGGACGTTCTACGACACCCCGCCCCAGGGCTTCTCGGGGGCTTCCCAGGGCTTATCCCCAATCGCGGCCGGACCGCCCCCGCTTGGTGTCGGAACGCTGCTTCTTCTCCCTCAACCGACGCTCATTGATCCCCCGCGGAATCCGGGTGGGCCGGCGCGGCTTGGGCGGTGGCGCGGTGGCCTCGGCGAGCAGCGCCGCGAGGCGTACGGCGGCGGTCTCGCGGTTGCGCCACTGGGAGCGGTGCTCGGACGCCCGTACGACGACGACACCGCCGTCGACGAGCCGGCCGGCCAGCCGCTCCAGCGCCCGCGCCTTCCACACCTCGGGCAGTGCCTCGGTCTTGGCCAGGTCGAAGCGGAGCTCCACCTGGGAGTCGCTGGTGTTGACGTGCTGCCCGCCGGGCCCCGACGACCGCGAGAAACGCCACAGGAGCTCGGCCTCGGGGAGCGAGACGGAGCCACGGATGAGGTAGGGACCGGCCATGCCGTCCATGGTGACGCGCCTGACCGGCACACGTCACCCGAATATCCTCCTCGATCGTTCACCTCCTGTTCGGTAAAGAAAGTAAAGAGAGCTGGAACCTTCGGTACCCCTCGTGGCGTTCATAGGGGTAGCTGTAGCTTCATGCCCGTACTACCCGTACTACCCGTACCGGCCGCACGACCTGTACTGCCGTACGCAAACAAGGGAAAGGACTCCCAACCATGGCTGTAAGCCTGTCCAAGGGTGGCAACGTCTCGCTCACCAAGGAGGCTCCGGGCCTGACCGCCGTCACCGTGGGCCTCGGCTGGGACGTCCGCACCACCACCGGCACGGACTTCGACCTCGACGCCTCGGCGATCGCGGTGAACACGCAGGGCAAGGTCTACTCGGACGGACACTTCGTCTTCTTCAACAACAAGCAGACCCCGGACCAGACCATCGTCCACACCGGCGACAACCGCACCGGCGAGGGCGCGGGCGACGACGAGGCGATCAACGTCAACCTGGCCGGCCTCCCGGCCGACATCGACAAGATCGTCTTCCCGGTCTCGATCTACGACGCGGAGAACCGCTCGCAGAACTTCGGCCAGGTCCGCAACGCCTACATCCGCATCGTCAACCAGGCGGGCGGCGCGGAGATCGCCCGCTACGACCTCTCCGAGGACGCGGCGACGGAGACGGCGATGGTCTTCGGCGAGCTGTACCGCAACGGCGCGGAGTGGAAGTTCCGCGCGGTCGGCCAGGGCTACGCGTCGGGCCTGGTGGGCATCGCGCAGGACTTCGGCGTGAACGTCTGACACACGCTGCGGTGCGCTGAGCTGAGCGGGAGCCCTCGGTTGTCTTGGACGGCCGGGGGCTCCGGCGTACAGGTGGGAGCACACGAAGGAGCATCGCGTGACCACACAGCCTGAACACGGGCATGAGCTGATCCCGCGCGCCGAACGAACCCCCGAAGCAGTCCGTGTGGCACTGGCCCGCCTCGCGCCCCACCGCCTCGGCGAGATGGAACAGCACAAGGAAGAGGCACTGGCCGCGGCCATTCAGGACGGCAAGATCGGCCACGTCCAGCACTGACTCACCCACTGGCAGGTACAGGTCGAGATAGAGCGGCGTCCCGACCTCCACGCCCGCCACCGGTCCGCTCTCGCGACGATCAACGGAACCACCACCAAGGACGACCCGGGTTTCCGAACCGCCGTGACCTGGCGAGCTGTACGTCGTCGGGGACACGCTCAGGATCGAGGTCACGGATACGCGGGGTGACCGTGTTCCCCATGCCCAACCCCCTTCAACCGACGCCGAGTCGGGGCGGGGGCTGCTGCTCGTGGACGCGCTCGCCGACAAGTGGGGGGTCGCGGCGGGGGCGCCGCCGCGCAAGACGGTGTGGGCCGAGGTCTGTCTCGGCCGGAGTTCGGTGGAGCGTGCTCCGGTGGGGCTGGGCTGCGGTGGGGCGGGCTGCCTTTCCCAAGGAACGAATGGTTGAAAGGACCCCTGCCGAACCCACCCCCTCCCCTTGTCCGTCCGCTGGTCAGGCCCGTGCGCGGCTCTCACCCACGCGAGTGAACATCGCCAACTCAGCTGGATTTCGGCCCGGTTGCCTGCCCTACAGTCGGCGCAACACAACCGCACACATGCAACGGCCCCCGCCGGGACGGCAATCCCGATGCGAGGGCCTGACCACCAAGGAAAAGCACCTTCCCGATGGACACCGAAAACCCTAGCGCGCCGACGCACGCCAAGTCCCGTATCCCGGGCGAAAACCACCCTCACGCGGGTGGTCTCATCCACGAGCACACCCGCCACACCACCCGCTTCACGGTGATCGGCAACCATCTCGCCCAGCACCGTTCGCTGTCGGGCCTGGCCATCGGACTGGCCGTGTACATCCAGTCCCTTCCAGCAGGCGCCCCCGTCGACATCAAGAGCCTCGCCGCCCGCTTCCCCGAGGGAACGACCCGTATCGCCGCCGCCTTGCGTGAGCTGGAGGCCCACGGCTACCTGCGCCGCGAACGCGAACGCATCGGCGGGGGCCGCATCGTCACGCGCACGATCTCCTGCAACCAGCCGGGCCGCAGCAGGAACGACCACGCGCCGCACTCCGCCAGGCCCGCTCGGCCGAAGAAGTCCCCACCCCGGCCCCTCCCACCGGTACCGCGCCCGTCGTACCCCGCCCCCGCCCTCATCCAGCAGGCCACGGACCTCCTCACGGACCTCCGCCGCCACGACCGGCGCCTGCTGTTCAGTGAGCGCGACACCGCGCATCTGGCCCCCGGCGTCGCCGCCTGGCTGGAACGGGACGTGACACCCACGGCCGTACGTGAATCCCTGATCATGGACCTCCCGTCGGAGCCCCTGTGCCGCCCGGCCGCCCTCCTGGCCCACCGGCTGACCAACCGGCTGCCGCCACTGTCACCGTTCCGGGCCCCCGCACCGCCCCTTGCCGCCAGCCACCCGCTCCAGAACTGCGAGGGCTGCGACCGCGCCTTCCGCGCACCTCACCCCGGCCGCTGCCGCGGCTGCCGAACCGATCTCCCGGAGGCCGCCTAGCGAGCCCGGGGCGTGATACCCCGTCAGCCCATCGGCCGGTAATACCCCAGCACCGCCGCCAACTGCCCGAACCACTCACCCAGTTGTGCCCTCGGCCTCGCCTCCACCACGCACTCGTAGAAGCGGCCGTCCGGGAGGACCACGGCCACCATCAGGGACTTGCCGTTCGGGCTGGCCTTGTAGTGGACGCTGCGGATCTCCGGCCAGGGGAAGTCGACGGAGAGGCCGTGGTCCTCGAAGGCCACGCCGTCCGTGTCGACGACGATGGAGTTGTGACGGTCGACCGCCATGAACTCCGGGCCGGTGGGGGGTGGTTGGGGTGCGGGCGCGGTCCCGGGTGGGGTGGCGTGGCCGTACTGCGGGGGCGGTGGGCCGAAACCCTGTGGGGCGGTCGTCGGGGGCGGGGGCGGTGGGGGCTGTTGGCCGTACCCGGGCTGGTTGCCGTAAGGCGGATGCGATGGCGGCGGCGGTGGCTGGGTGGTCATCGGGATTCCGTCCCCCTGCTGGTGAATGTGGTTCCCGGTGAAATCTACCCAGCCCCACGGGCCGCCCTCACCCGGCCGTTAGTGTCCTGCCATGCTTCTCGAACGGCTCCAGCCCACCGACGGCGCCCTCCCCGGTGAGCTCCTCACCGAGCTCACCGCCCTCTACGCCTCCAACCGCGAGTTCCACGCGATCAGCGGCGACTTCCCCGATCCGGACGACGTCCGGCCCGAACAGGTGGCGGTCGCGCTGGCCGACGAGTTGGTGAATCCGGATGCCGAGGTGCGGCTGGCCCGTAGCGAGGGGCGGCTGGTCGGGGTCGCCATCACCCTCGCCCATCACCCGGATCCGGTCGACCCGGACCCATGGATCGGGTTGCTGATGGTGGACGCGGAGGTGCAGGGGCAGGGCTACGGACGGCAGTTGGCCTCGCTCGTCGAGGAGGAGTTCCGGGCTGCGGGCCGAGACGCCGTACGCCTCGCCGTCCTGGAGGACAACCACCGCGCCCTCGCCTTCTGGACCACCCTCGGCTACGAGCTGATCGGCCACGGCAACGACCTCCAACTCGCCCGCCCCTGCGCCGTACTGCGCAAGGAACTGCATCGGTGAACTGGACCACCCTGGCCGGCACAGCCCTCGGCGCGCTCATCGGCGTCGGCTCGACGCTGCTCGCCGACCGCGTGCGCTGGCGGCGGGACGCGGGCGAGCGGAATCGGCAGGAGCGCCGGGACATCTATGTCGGCTGCCTGACGAAATACCGGCTGGCTTACGAGGCCATGCACTCCGCCGCGACGGTTCACCGGGGCCAGCACACCCTCGACGCGGCCGTGCGGGAGGCCTTCCGGGCCTCGGGGTGCGACGAGGTCAGGGAGTCGGCGCTGATCTGCGCTCCGCAGGAGCTGTCGGACGTGTTGGAGGACGTCTACGTCACCCTGCGGGAGTTCCAGGAGTTCTTCGCCGCCGGTGACCAGCCCCTCGACTCACCCGAGTTCCAGGAGCACCGGCTCAAGCACGGAAAGGCGATCTGGGCGGCCCGGGCCGCCATGCGTGCCGATCTCGACCGATAGCGCCCCGAGCCCCGTCAGGGGTGGTCCGGCTTCCCGTCCCCGTACAGCCAGTCCTTCCAGATCCCGGCGAAGTCCTTGTCCGGTGCCTTCTTCTCCACGTACGCCGTGAAGTCCTCGGTGTCCGCGTTGCCGTGGCGGTGGGTGGCCGCCCAGCCCTGGATGATGTCGTAGAAGGTGTCGTCGCCCACCGTCTCGCGGATCTTGTGGAGGACCATCGCGCCGCGGTCGTAGACCGGGCTGTCGGAGATGTGTGCCGCGCTGCTCGGGCGGGCCGGTGGGAAGGCCCAGATCGCCTTGTTCGCGGCGGAGTCGTCGTAGTAGTCGCCCTTGTAGAGCGCGTCGAAGGTCTCCTGGGCGGTGTCCCCGCCGTGGTCCTCGTCCCACAGCCACTCCGCGTACGTCGCGAAGCCCTCGTTGAGCCACATGTCCCGCCAGGTCTTCGGCGTGACCGAGTCGCCGTACCACTGGTGGGCGAGTTCGTGGACGAGGGTGGCGGTGTCGGGGGCGCCGGGGAAGACGGGGCGGTTCTGGGTTTCGAGGGCGTACTCGGCGTCTTCGCCCCGGTCGACGATCGCGCCCGTGGAGGAGAAGGGGTACGGGCCGAAGTTGTACTCCTCCCACTCCATGATCTCGGGCAGCTTCGCCAGCACCTTCCGGCTCGCCTTCGCCTCCGTCGGGTCGACGGCGACGTACACGGGGAGGTGGTTCTTGCCGGTGGTGTAGCGGGTGATCGTGTATTGGCCTACGGCGATCGTGGCCAGGTACGTCGCCATCGGCTCGGCGGTGTGCCAGGTGAATGTCGTACGGCCTGTCGTACGGCCGCCGGTCGTCGACTCGTTCGTCAACTCGCCGTTGGACACCGCCTCGAGGCCCTTCGGGACGGTGACCGCGATGTCGTACGTCGCCTTGTCGGAGGGGTGGTTGTTGCCCGGGAACCAGGTCATCGAGCCGATCGGTTCGCCGAGTGCCAGCGCCCCGTCGGCGGTCGGCAGCCAGCCCTCGTGGGAGCCGTCGGCGTCGGTGAGGGTCTGCGGGGTGCCGGAGTAGCGGACGGTGACGCGGAAGGTCTCGGCGTCGGAGAGGTCGTCGTGCGGGCGGATCGTGAGTTCCTGGCCGCTGCGGTTCCAGCGGGCGCGCTTGCCCTCGACCGTGACGTCCTCGACGTCCAGGCCCTTCAGGTCGAGGTCGAAGGCGGTGAGGTCCTGGGTGGCACGGGCGGTGAGGGTGGCTGTGCCGGTGAGGTGTCCCGTTGAGTGGTCGCCGGGGGCGTACGCCAGCTTCAGGTCGTAGTGCGTCACGTCGTACCCGCCGTTGCCCGCCTTCGGGAAGTACGGGTCGTGGACGCCCGAGCCGCCGGGGGTGCCGTTGACGCCGGCGGAGCAGGCGGTCAGGGCGAGGGCGAGGAAGGCGGCCGGGAGAACGGGTACAGAACGGGACACGCCAGTGATCCTAGGACGGCGTGACACCATCTCGTACGTGCTCGACATCGGTTACGCCCTCTCCAACCGCTTCCCGGACCCGCCGCAGACGGACTACCGCCGCGCGGACGTCCACGCCCTGCGCCACGACCTGTTCTGCGGGGACGTCTACCTCGCCGACACGGACAAGGACCAGGAACTGTCCACAGCCTGGGGATGGGTGCCGGTGCTCGACTTCGCGTGGGCGCTGTGCGACATCGCGGAACGCCTGGACCGGGATCCGGCGGGGTCGCGTGCCTCGCGCCCGCAGCACGCCGAGCTCGACTTCACCGAGTCCACCGACCGCATGCTCTTCGAGCGCCGCTTCGGCTGGGTGGACATCGAGGCCGACTGGATGCGGGCGGAAGAGCCACCGCTGACCTTCGCGCACGCCGAACTCCGCCGCGAGGCACGGGACTTCCTGCACGACCTGCTCGCCGACCTGACGGACATGCACGAGGACCTCGGTGAGAACCCGGCGATCTGGACCCTCCAAGCCCGCTTTCCCAGGCTTTCCTAGACCCGAGCCCACGCCCCAGCACACCAGCGTGACCTAGCCCAGCCCCGCCGTCTCCTCCGCTTCCGCCTCCGCCGGCCACATCCTCCCGCCCAGCAGCACCAGCTCCTCCGCCGACGTCTCGTGCGGCAGGCCCCCGAGCGACAGGTAGTGGTACCCGGTGCTCAAGCGGCACGCGTTCAGCCCCAGGCTCGTCATCGCGTCGTAGTGCTGGGTGTTGGCGAACACGTACCGCCCGTCCTCGCCGTCCCCCGGGTCCGGCGGTATCCCCAGCAGGACCGATCGCAGCGCCGACCGGTCCACCGGTCCGAAGGCGAGCGGCACGAAGGCGTCCGGGTCCGCGCCGACCGGGACGGGGAACTCCCCGTCCTCCTCGGTCTCGTCGAAGTACCCCGGCCACGAGTCGTAGTGATGCGTCGGCTCCCCGTCCGTGTACACCGTCATCAGCAGTACGTCCGAGTCGAAGACGTACGTCCCCAGCGCGGGTGCCCCGAGCAGGCGGCTCAGCGGGCCCGCCAGTGCCGTCGCGGCCGTCTCCGGGTCCGGATAGATCACCGTGTGGCCAGGCCCGACCGGCAGTGCGTACCCCCGTACCGCACTGTCGGCCGTCCCCTCCGGCCCGCCCGCCCCCGCGAGCAGCGTCACCACCTCGTCCAGCGGCCGTGCCACCAGGACGTTTCCGTAAAAGGTCCCCACCCGGTCATCCCTCCACCCGAATCCCCATCTCCGCCGCCAGCACCGGCGCCAGATCCATCAGTTGCACGGGGCTGATCACCGCCCCCGCCAGCCGGTCCACGCCCCGTGCGATGCCCAGCTCGGCCGCCGCTCTGAGGTCCACGTCCTTCAGGGTCGCCGCCGTGAGGTCGGCGCCCTTCAGTACGCAGTCCACGAACTGCACCCGCTCCAGCTTCGCGCCCCCGAAGTCCGGCTCCACCAGCACGCAGTTCTCGAAGACGACGTCTCTGAGCCGGGCCGTGCGCAGGTTCAGATAGTCGATCTTGCCGCCCCGGACGACCACCCGTTCCAGCATCGCGCCGTGCGCCTGCGTCCCGCCCAGCCGGGCGTCGACCAGCTCGACGTCCCGCAGCGTGGCCTCGGCCAGGTCCGTGCCGACGCCCCGCAGCCCCGTCAGCCGCGAGTCGAGGACGCGGGCGTGCCGCAGCCGCGTCTCGTCCACCGCGCACCCCGTCAGCGCGCAGTCCATGAAGCGGGCGCCCCCACCATCCTGCCCCGCGAAGTCCAGCTCGCGGAAGTCCAGCCCGTCGTAGTCCCCGTCCGGCTCCAACTCCCCGCCCCGGAACGGCTCCAGCGCGGGCAACCGCACCTCCGGCCGCTGGGCCGCCTTCACCACCGTACGACCCGGACCGCTTCCAGCAGAAGCCATCTCTGTCCCACCCGCCGCTCGCCTCACCATGCCCCCATCCTGCACCGCACCACTGACAATCCGCCTGACCAGCGAAAACACCCCTCGGCCCACCTCTCATGTCACATTCCGGCCGCCTAATCCGTCCTATGCGTGCAGTCCTGTACCCCGACCCGGACCCCGAGCCTTCGAGGAGACGTCAGTCATGCACCGCATCACCGTCATCGGCGGCGGATTCGCCGGGCTCACCGCTGCGATCACCGCCGCCGAGGCGGGGGTCAAGGTGACCGTGTACGAAGCCCATCACACCCTCGGCGGCCGGGCACGGACCGCCGAGGGGCCGTACCGGACGAACGACGGGCCGCACGCCCTCTACCGCGGCGGCGCGCACTGGACCTGGCTCAAGCAGCGGGACCTCATCCCGGCGCTCGCCCCGATCCCGCCCCTGGAGGCGACCCGGCTGCGGCTGCGTCATCACGGCGTGCTCCGCCGAACCCCGCCCTTCGCCATGCTCAAGCTGCTGCGGCCCGGGTTGCCGCAGGCCCCCGTCGACGTCGACTTCCTGTCCTGGGCCAGTGGTGTCGCCGGCGAGGAGGGCGCCCGGGCCGCCGCCAGCCACTCCGCCGTCGCCCTCTTCCACCACGACCCCGGCGCCCTCTCCGCCGCCTTCGTGCAGGAACGCCTCCGCCGCGCCACCAAGCTCCCGCCCGAGGCCCACTACCCGCGCGGAGGCTGGGCCAACTTGATCGACCGCATGGCCGCGCGGGCCTGGAATCTGGGCGTCCGGATGGAGACCCTCGCGCGCGTCGACACCCTCCCCACCGACACCCCCGTCATCGTCGCCACCTCCCTCGACGCCGCCCGGCGCCTGCTCGGGGACGACTCCCTGACCTGGACGAGCGGCCGTACCGTCCTCGTCGACCTCGCCGTCCGCACCCGCCGAGGCGACGCCTTCGCCGTGTCCGACCTCGACTCGCCAGGCTGGATCGAACGGTTCACGGCCCAGGACCGGAGCCTGGCGCCCGCCGGTGAGCAACTGATCCAGGGGCAGATCCCCGTCGCCCCGCACGAGACGAAATCCGACGGCGTCACGCGTGCCGAGCACCTCCTCGACCTCGCCTTCGACGGCTGGCGCGACCGCGTCACCTGGCGGCGCGCGGCCCTCGCGAACGGCCGTACCGGCGCCGTCGACCTCCCCGGCACCAGCTGGCGCGACCGCCCGGCCGTGAATCGCGGCGACGGCGTCTACCTGGCCGGCGACCAGGTCGCCGCCCCCGGCGTGCTCTCCGAGGTCTCCTTCAACTCCGCCCTCGCCGCGGTGTCGCTGGCCCTCGGCCGACGGCAGCTTGACCTCAAGCAAGCTTGAGGTTGAAGAGTGGGTGGGCTTCCTGAAACGGACGCAGACAGAGGGACACGGACAGACGGACACAGATAGGGGGATCCACCATGCTCGCCATCCGCCTGCACGCCTTCGGTCCGGCCGAGAACCTTCGTTACGAGGAGGTCGGGGACCCGGTGCCGGGGCCGGGACAGGTCCGTATCGCCGTCGAGGCGGCCGGGGTGCATCTGCTGGACACGGCCCTGCGGGAGGGGGCGCGGGGGCCGTTGCCCGCGCCGGTCGCGCTGCCCACGATCCCCGGCCGTGAGGTCGCCGGTGTCGTCGAGTCGCTCGGTGACGGGGTGGCCGGGCTGTGGCTCGGCAGGCGGGTGGTCGCCCATCTCGGGTTCGCGCCGGGAGGGTACGCCGAGTTGGCCGTGACCGATGTCGACCGAGTGCACGAGATTCCGGAGCACCTCGACTTCGCCGAGGCCGTCGCGATGATCGGGACGGGGCGTACGGCGCTGGGGATCGTGCAGTTCGCCGAGGTCGGGCCCGGTTCCGTGGTCGTGGTCCCGGCGGCCGCGGGCGGGATCGGGACGCTGCTCGTGCAGTACGCGAAGAACTCCGGTGCCCTGGTCGTCGGTCTCGCCGGGGGCCCGGAGAAGGCGGCCCGGGTGGCGGCCAACGGCGCCGATCTCGCCGTCGACTACCGGGACCCGGACTGGCCGGGCAAGGTCCGCGCCTTCCTCGGCGGGCGGTCCGCGACCGTCGTTTTCGACGGCGTGGGCGGGGAAGTCGCCCGCGAGGCCGTCGCCCTGCTCGGGACCGGCGGCAAGCACCTCGTCTTCGGCTGGTCCGCCGAGGGGATCCGCGACGGCGGGCCCTACCTCGTCGACGGCGTCTCCGAACAGGTCCTCGGTCCCGTGATGATGCGGAAGGCCGGCGGCCCGAATCCCGTACAGACCCTGGAACTGCGCGCCCTCGCCGAGGCCGCCGCGGGCCGGCTGGTCCCGGCCGTGCAGCGATTCCCGCTGGCCGAGGCGGCGGCCGCGCACCGCGCGCTCCAGGCGCGCGGGACTACCGGAAAGGTGGTGCTGGAGCCATGAACGGCCGAATCAGCCAGAACGGCCAGATGGTCTTCTGACCGGGTGATCGCCAAGGAGGGGTCTCCGACTTGACCATGGAGACCCCTCCTTCGTTCCGACTCCCGTTGTTTCAGCGGCGGATCAGCGGAGACTGCGTACGTCTGTCGCCCAGATCCCCCGCCCGTGCGTGGCCACGTACAAACGCCCGTCGGGCCCGGTACGGAGTTGCAGCGCCGCCGTGGTGGGCAGGTTGCCGCCCGCCACCTTCCAGCCCTTCGAACCCGGCGTCCGCACCAGCACCCCGAGGTCCGTGCCGAGCGCGATCGTGCCGCCCTTGAGCAGGACCACCGAGTTCGCCGGTACGTCCGGCAGGTTCCCGGAGACGTCCTTCCAGGTCACCCCGCCGTCCCGCGTCTCAAACAGATGCCCGACTCCCGCTCCGGGCCCCTCCGTCCACTTCCGCGAGAAGCCGTTGACGGCCAGCAGGACGTGGTTGGAGTCGGCCGGATCGATCGCGAGCCCCGAGAGGTAGCGGTTGGGGACCGTGCCGTCGGCCGGCAGGCTCAGCTGGTGCCAGCCGGTGCCGTCCGCGTTGCCCACCGCGATACCCCGAGTGAAGCCCTGGTTGTTGCAGGGCCCGCACCACGCGGCGTACACCTTGCCGCCGGAGGAGGCGACCGCCGTGGCGGTGTGCCCATCTCCGAGGTCGTACGCCCCGAACCACTCGCTCCCGCTGCGGATCGCGTACCCCTTCGTGTTGATCCACACGTGCCGCCCGCCCGCGACCCACGTGTTCGGGTCCTTGATGTCGGCGTTCAGCGGAGCGATGAAGCGGGCCTCGCCGGTCGCGTTGTCGGGCGGGGCGACGGAGTACGAGGTCGCCTTCGACGGGTCGGTGAGCCAACTGCCGTCGTTCACCGCGCAGTTGTTGGTGACGGACACCGCGAGATAGACGTACTCCTGCGCGATGTTGCACCCGTTCGCCGGGTCGGAGATCGTGTCGCCGCCGTCGCCGCCGAAGTTGGAGCCCATCACCCGGTCACCGGGCCGGAGTTCGGACTGGCCGTTGTCCTGGAGACCGCCGGTGACGGCGAGACCGCGTCCGGCCGGGTCGGCGCCGACTCCCACCGAGTAGTACTGAAGCGCGTCCATCGTGCCGTCGTTCAGGGAGGTCCAGTCGGTCGCGTGACCGGTGGCGTCGGCGCTGCCGTTCAACGGCCGCCGGAAGGCACCGCCGTCGTCGCCGACCACGAGGTACGGCGCTCCCCCGTCGCTGCCGATCGCCACCGAGTGCTGGTCGGCGTGGACGGTCTGGTGGCAGTCGCCGGTCTGCTTGCCCGGGTCGATCGACCAGCAGGGGAAGCCGAAGTTCCAGTACGGCCCGGGGACGCTCCAGCTCTTGCCGCCGTCCTTGGTCTCGAAGACCTCCTCCAGACCGGCGTACACATGGTCCGGGTTCTTCGGGTCGACGGTGAGGAACTGGTTGTACCAGGACTGGATGCCCGGCTGGTATCCGGCGCCGGTGAGCGCCGAGCCCGAGTCGCGCAGCTGCTGGTAGGTCGCTATGCGGGTCCAAGGGCCGGTCGGCGAGCCGGACTTGGAGACGAAGATGCCCTCAAGACCACTGTCCGGGTTCTCCGCCGTCTGCTCCGGCGACTGGTCGATCGCGTAGTACCGCGACCCGTCCGCACTGCGCGCGAAGGTCACGTTGCCGACGTCCTCGGCGTTGCTCGGCAGGTCCCCGAGCCCGGTCAGCCGTTGCCAACTCCCGCCGGACTTCGTGTAGAAGCCGTTGTAGGTGTCGCCACCGCGCCAGCCGACCGCCAGCACGACCCTGCTCGGGTCCTTCGGGTCGACCGCGATGTCGCTGGTGATGTTCTTGTACGGGGCGTTCGGGTCGCTCGCCAGCGAACCACCCGGCAGATAGTCCGGGTTGGGCGCGAACTCCAGCTTCCAGTGCCCCTTCGACGTCTTCGTGGAGTGGCTCCACACGCCCTCGGTGGTCGCCGCCCACACCTTGTCGCCGGCGAACCGCAGCGCGTTGATGGAGGTGGACTCCAGCTCGTCGCCGCCGACCCGGTCACGCGGGCTGAAGCTGCCCTTCCGGGGGTCGGCGAGGACGTACACACCCGTACCGAGGAAGGAGGTCGCGCTGGTGTTGGCCTCGCCGGTGGCGTACCAGAGCCGTCCGCGGCCGTCGAGTTGCAGGTCGCCGGTGGACAGCGCGGGCAGCCCGTCGGAGATGTTCGTCCAGTGGCCGCCGCCCGAACGCGATCTGAAGACACCGCCGTTGGCCGAACCGGCGTACACATAGCCGTGGTTGTCGGCCGCGAGCCCGGTGACCCGGCCGGTCACCTTCCCGGCCCCGCCGCTGGAGTTGGAGTTGATGTCCCGGTAGCGGGGGTCGTCGGAGTCGTAGGGCAGCCGGGTCAGGTCGCTCCAACTCCCCTTGGTGTGCGGCAGTTCCGTCAAGGAGTCGTACGCCGCCCCGTACGCGCCCGGCGCCACGATCCCCGGCGAGGTGCGCGCCTCGGCGTACTGGTCGGCCTGCTCGGCCTCCTCCTGGGCCTCGCCGCCGTCATCGTCGTCGTCCCCCGCCTCCGCGAAAGCCGACAGGCCCTTCTGCTGCTGATGCAGAAGGGCCTGCGCGCGAAGTTCCCGTACCCCGAAGGGGCTTGTGCCACCGGAGGACGCCTGGGCCTGCGTGACTGTCAGGCCCAGGGCGGCCGTTGTGGCCAGTAGCGCCCATATCCGTCTTCTTCGCCAGCCGTTGGCTGCCATGGATTGCCCTCCCCTTGGAGCAGTGGCATGAACTGGCCAACAGCTTCGAGGGGAACGCGTCACTGAGAGCTTCCTGTGAGCGCAATCACCCGGTAAAGGTTCGCCCGGTAAGGGTCCTCAGTGCCGCCCCGCCACCCGGTCGGCGGCCTGCGCCAGCTTCGACGACCCGGTGCTGTGTGTGCGGCGTTCCCGTTCGTCGGCGGCCCGGTAGGTGGCGTACATGCCGTGCACGCCCAGCCAACGGAAGGGCTCCGGCTCCCACTTGCGCACCTTGTGCCCGACCCACGGGAGTTCGGTCAGCTCGGTCTGCGGTCCCTGCCCGGAGTCCAGTTGGACGAGGTCGCGCAGGGTCCGCGCCGCGAGGTTGGTGGTGGCGACGCCCGAACCGACGTAACCGCCAGCCCAGCCAAGGCCCGTCGACCGGTCCAGGGTCACCGTCGCGCACCAGTCGCGCGGCACCCCGAGCACCCCCGACCAGGCGTGCTCGACGCCGACGCCGGCCAGCGGCGGGAAGAAGCGGACCAGGATCTCGCGCAGCGCCTCGATGGTCTCGGCCTGCGTGCGCCCGTCGTTGTCGGTGCGCGAGCCGAAGCGGTACGGCACCCCGCGCCCGCCCAGCGCGATCCGCCCGTCGGCCGTGCGCTGCGCGTACATGTACGCGTGCGCCATGTCGCCGAGCGCCTCGCGCCCGTCCCAGCCGACCGACTCCCACTGCTCGTCGGTGAGCGGTTCGGTCACGATCATCGAGGAGTTCATCGGCAGCCAGGTGCGCTTCTGACCCTTGAGGGCGGCGGTGAAGCCCTCCGTGCAGCGCAGGACGTAGGGCGCGCGGACGGTCCCGTACGGCGTGACGGCGTGCTTCGGCCGGATCTCGGTCACCGGCGTCGACTCGTGGATCGTCACCCCGAGCCCCTCGACGACGGCCGCGAGCCCCTTCACCAGCTTCACCGGGTGCAGCCTCGCCCCGTGCGGGGTCCAGGTCGAACCGACCGCTCCGGCCACCCGGATCCGCTCGGCGGTCTCCCGGGCGCCGTACAGCTCACGGTCCTTCTCGCCGTACGACAGCTCGTGCGCGTGGAACTCCCGCAACCGGGCCAACTGCGCGGGCGTGGTGGCCACTTCGAGTACGCCGCCCTTGTGGATGTCGGCCTCGACGCCCTCCTCGGCGGCGGCCCGGACGACCTCGTCCACGGTGTCGTTCATGGCCTGCTGGAGCCGTACGGCGGCCTCCTGGCCGTGCAGCTTCGCGTACCGGTCCCGGCCCGCGATCCCGTTGTACAGCCAGCCGCCGTTGCGCCCGGAGGCCCCGTACCCGCAGAACTTCTGCTCCAGGACGGTGATCCGCAGGAAGGGCGCGGCCTTCTTCAGGTAGTACGCGGTCCACAGCCCCGTATAGCCGCCCCCGACGATCACGACGTCGGCCGCCGCGTCCCCGTCGAGCGGCTCCCGCACCGCCGGGAAGCCGTCGTCCGCGTACCAGTAGGAGATGCCGCCGTTGACGACGCCGCTTGCCGAGGTGCTCATGACCGGACGCTAACCCGTGCGCGCGCCCGCTGTCTCCTTCGGATTCCGTGCTTTTCCACGGCCCGGACGCGACGGCGGGAGGGCGGGCGAGCGGTGAGAACACGCCAAATCGTCGATCCGGCTGACGTTCCGCAGTCCGATCACTACTCTCCGGCCATGTGAAGGCAACCGGTACGGCCCCGCTCCGGTTCACCTTGCTGGGTCCGCTGCGAGCCTGGCGGGACGGGGCTGAACTGGAGCTCGGATCGCCCCAGCAGCGTGCCGTCCTGGCCGCGCTGCTGCTGCGCCGGGGCCGTGCCGCCGGTGTCGGCGACCTGGTGGACGGTGTCTGGGGTGTCGATCCGCCGCCCGGCGCGGTCTCGGTGCTGCGCACCTATGTGTCCCGGCTGCGCAAGCTCCTGGAGCCCGACCGGCACCCCGGCGCGCCGCCCCGGCTGGTGGTCTCCCTCGGCGACGGGTACGCCCTGCGCACCGACACCGTCTCCAGCGACCTCGACCTGTTCGAGGAGTACGCGGCCCGCGCCGACCGCCACCGCGCCGCGGGCGAGAAGACCATCGCCGCCGAGCTGCTGCGCACCGCGCTCGGCACCTGGTCGGGCACCCCGCTGGCCGGCGTCCCCGGCCCGTACGCCGAGGCCGAGCGCACCCATCTGGAGCGACGGCACCTGGGCACCCTGGAGAGCCGGCTCCGCCTGGAGCTCGAACTCGGGCGCCACGAGGCGGTGTTGCCGGAGCTGGCCGCGCTGCGGGACGCGCATCCGCTCCGGGAGAACGTGTGCGAGCTGCTGCTGCTCGCCCTGTACCGCGCGGGCCGCCAGGCCGAGGCCCTGGAGGAGTACACCCGCACCCGCCGCACGCTCGTCGAGGAACTCGGCATCGAACCGGGCCCGTCCCTACGGGCGTTGCACACGCGGATCCTGGCCGGAGTGGACGAGGAGCCGCCCGCCGGAGGACCGGCGGACCCGGCCGAAGTGGCGCCCGCACCGGCCCTGACCCTGCGCCCCTCCCAACTCCCCGCCGACCTGCCGGTCTTCTCCGGCCGCCGCAGCGAACTCGACCGTGCCACCGCCCTGTTGCCCGAGGACGGGCCGCCCGCCACCGTCACCATCGCCCTCATCGACGGGATGGCCGGCACCGGCAAGACCACGCTCGCCGTGCACTGGGCCCACCGCGCCGCCGACCGCTTCCCCGACGGCGCCCTCTACGTCAACCTCCGTGGCTACGACCCCGGTGGCACCGGCACACCCCCCTCCGAGGTGCTCCAGACTTTCCTGGCCGCGCTCGGCGTGGCCCCCGGCGCCGTACCCGACGGACTCGACGCGCAGGCCGCCCTGTACCGCAGCGTCCTCGCCGGACGGCGGGTGCTGATCGTCCTGGACAACGCGCGCGACGCCGAGCAGGTCCGGCCGCTGCTGCCCGGCACCCCCGGCTGTCTGGTCCTGGTCACCAGCCGGTCCCGGCTCAGCAGCCTGGTCGCCGGGCAGGGCGCCCACCCGCTCACCCTCGGCCCGCCACCACCCGACGAGGCCCGCGAGATGCTCGTACGGCGGCTGGGTCCGGCCCGGATCGCAGCCGAACCGGAGGCCGCCGATGCCATCGTCGGCCTGTGCGCCGGGCTACCGCTGGCCCTCGCCATCACCGCCGCCCGCGCCGCCCACCACCCCGGCTTCCGGCTCGCGGACATCGCCGACGAACTGCGCGAGAACCACGGCAGCCTGGACGCGTTCGTCGGCGGTGACACCGACACGCGGGCCGTCTTCTCCTGGTCCTACCGCGCGCTGCCGCCCGCGACCGCACAGCTCTTCCGGCTGCTCTCCCTGCACCCCGGCCCCGACATCACCGGCGCCGCCGCGGCCGCCCTCGCGGGCGTCCCGGCCCGCCGGGTCCGGCCGCTGCTCGCCGAACTCACCGCCGCGAACCTCCTGATGGAACGTTCCCCCGGCCGTTTCGTCTTCCACGACCTGCTGCGCGCGTACGCGGCGGAGCTCGCCGAGGAGGCCGGCGCCGCGGAGTCCGGGCCCGCGCTGCTGCGGCTGCACGACCACTATCTGCGCACCGCCCACCATGTGGCCGCCGTACTCGGGCCGTTCCGCGAGATGGTGCCGCTGCCTCCACCCGTGCCGGGCAGCGAGCCGGCCCGCTTCGAGGACCGCAAACGGGCAACGACCTGGCTGCGCACCGAACGGCAGGTACTGCGCGCGGTGGTCACGCACGCCGCCCGCCACGGCTACCACGAACACGCCTGGCGTACGGCCTGCGCGCTGGACCTCTTCTTCAACCGCCTCGGCTACAGCCACGACCTGGTCGAGATCAACGGCGCCGCCCTGCGCGCCGCCACCGACCTCGGCGACCCGGTCGGCCGGGCCCACGCCCTGCGCGGCCTCGGCCACTCGGCGATGCGGCTCGGCCGGCCGGAGGCCGCGGCCCACCTCGAACGCTCGCTGGAACTCTTCCAGGAGGCCGACGACGCCTTCGGCGAGGCCCTCGCCCGCCGCTCCCTCGCCTTCCAGAACAACAAGGCGGGCCGCTACGACGTCTCCCTCGGCCACTACGCCCGCGCCCTCGCGCTGTACCGGGCGCTCGGGCTGCGCAACGGCGAGGCGGGCGTCCTCAACGAGATCGGCTGGACGTACATCCTCACCGGCGAGCACGAGAAGGCGCTGCGCGAGTGCGAGCGGGCCATCGTGCTGTACCGCGAGACCGGCGACACCTTCGGCCGGGCCTCCGCGGAGGACAGCCTCGGCTACACCCTCCACCACCTCGGCCGCCACGAGGCAGCCGTCGAACGCTTCGAGCGGGCGGTGGAGCTGTTCCGGGAGATCGGCGACCGCCACATGGAGGCCGACTCCCTACGGCACCTGGGCGCCACCCACCACGGCATCGGCGCCCGCGCCCCGGCCCGCAGAGCCTGGACCCAGGCCCTCGCCCTGCTGACCGAGGCGGGCCATCCGGAGGCGGACGAGGTGCGGGAGGATCTGCGGGGGTTGGAGCGGGCGCAGGAGCAGGAGCAGCCGCTGCGGGGGCAGGACCGGGACCGGGGTCAGGACCGGTCGCGGTCCACCTGAGGAACGGGGGGCGGACCCTCGCCCATCGTCATGCCCCGTTCCTGGAGGGCCAGTTTGAGGTTGCGCAGGGCGTAGTAGACGCGGGACTTGACCGTGCCGTGCGGAACGCCCAGGAAGTCCGCGGCCTGTTGGGTCGTGCGATCCGCGAAGTAGGTGGCCTCCAGGGCCTCCCGGTGGGCCGGTGAGAGCGCGTCGAGCGCGTCGCGCAGCACCATCGCCGACAGCATCCGGTCGATGTCGTCGCCACCGCCCGCCACCGCGGACGACTCGCCGAGCCACTTGTCGCCGTCCACCTCCACCGGGCGGGCCCGGCGGGTGCGGTGGCCGTCGATGACGAGGTTGCGGGCCACGTGGAAGAGCCACGGCCGTACGGACATCTGCGCCACGTCGGCGGGCTCCGCCCAGCCGTTCCACCGGTCCGCGTTCTTCCAGCAGCGCAGCAGCGTCTCCTGGACGATGTCCTCCGCGCGGTGGCAGTCCCCGCCGACGAGCCGTACGACGAACGCGTACAGGGCGGGACCGTGTGCTTTGTAGAGGCCGTGCAGCGCCCGTTCCTCGGGCGAGACGGCGGCGGCCGATCCGATGACGTTCAGATTCATGGGCGTTCCTCGGTGTGATCGACCCCCGTGGGCCGAGAAATTCCGTGATCCGATGGCTGGTGCGATGCGGGGGGTACGTGCGGCTTGCGGGTGAGCACTCGTGGTCGGCGAGTCATCCGAGTGTGCCGGGGGGTGTTCCACGTTCCGTTGACGCCCGGTGTACGGGAGCGTCGAGGTAGCGGCGGACCTCCTCGGCCAGGTCGGCATGGGCGGCCGGCAGTAACTCCTGTCGCTGCAACTCGCCCCACAGCTCCAGCAGTTCGCGACCGTGCGCGCGTACGGCCCGCTCGTCGTCGAGCGTCCGCCAGGCAGCGGCGGCCCGCACCACGGCGTCGGCGGCCCGCGGATCCCCACCGCGGCAGTGGACCCGCGCGACGGCGAGCGCGAGCACGACGGTGCCGCGCCGCCGCCCCACCAGCCGCGCCAACACCCCCTCCAGCGCCCGCACTTCCCCGACATACGGATGCGATCCGCCGCCAACCTCCCCCAGCCGCCTGCGCAGCCCGCTCGCCAGCACGTACGCCTGCTCCAACTCCGCGACCGCCAAAGCACGGTCAAGCCGACCGATGCGCTCGGCCAAGGGCACGGGGATCGGGCGGGATCCGGGGGCTTGGAGGGCTTGGAGGGCTTGGGGGGCTTGGGGAGCTTGGGGGGCTTGAGGGGCTTGGGGGATCTGGAGAGTCCGAGGGATCTGAGAGGGCTGAGGGTTTTGGAGTGCCTCCGGGGCTTGCGGAGTTGACGCCGGTGGGCCGGCAGCTGGGCGGAGGGTGAGCGTGGGCGAGGACGTCGACGGGCCGGGGAGCGACGCCGAAGCGAGGCCATGCGGAATGGAGGCCGCTTCCGAAGCGACGGCCGGGCCGGAGTTCGGCGCCGGGGCCGGGGTCGACTCCGGGGCCGGGGCGGGGACTGGGGCCGGAGCCGGGGCCAGGGGCGACTCCGGGGCCGGAGCCGAGGTCGGAGTGGGGGCCGGGGTCGGGGGTTGTGGGCGGTTGGCCAAGGGGATCGGGGCGATGGCCGTCACCTCTGCGGGGTGGGGCGGTTCGGGTGTGGGGGCCGGGGGCCGGGGTGGGTGAGTGGCTGCCGTTTCCTCCGTCGCGAGGATCCGGCTGGAGCCGTCCGGGGCCACCTCGAGGAGGAAGCGGGTCGCGCCGGGGCGGTCGTACACCCAGGCGTCGGCCGCCCGCCCCCGCTCCTGTGCGTGCCGGTGCAGCAGATCGAGCACCGCCTCGTGCACGGACCGCCCGGCCTCGGGGAACAACGGCTCCCCGTCGACGAGCGCGGACCCGTCGTCGGAGAGGAACACGTCGATGTGCCGCCCGCCCTCACGACCAGCCTCGCCGTCCCGCCCGCGACCACCTCCATGCCCCGGGCCGTAACCATCCCCGCGCCCCCGGCCGTGACCGTCCCCGCGCCCCCGGCCATAACCGCCTCCATGCTCCGGGCCGTGACCGCCTCCGTACTCCCGACCGTCACCATCCCCGCGCCCCCGGCCGTCACCGACCCCGCGCCCCCGGCCGTAACCGCCTCCATGCTCCGGGCCGTGACCGCCTCCATGCTCCCGGCCGTCACCATCCCCGTGCTCCAGGCCGTCACCACGTCCATACCCCCGACCGTCACCACCCCCGTACTCCCGGCCGTCACCGACCCCGTACTCCCGGCCGTCACCGACCCCGTGCTCTCGGCCGTCGTCGCGGCCCTGCCTCCAGCCGTCGGCCGGATGCCCGCCCCCGTGTGTCGTCTCCATGGCTTGTGCTCCTCGCTCGCTTCGTTTCACTGTTCGTCGGGATCCGGTGCCGCGGTGGTCGGCGTCGGTTGCTGGGCCGGTGTCGCCGACGGTGGAGGGGTCGCGATGCCCTGGTACTTGGCCAGCAGCGCCCGTACGCCGAGGACGTAACCCTGCGCCCGGTCGGTCCGCGGCACCCCCTTGGCCGCCCGGACGACGTCCAGCCCCTGGTCGTAGCCGACGAGCGCGAGGTCAAGTACGGACCCCTGTGCCGCCCCGCTGTCGAGGAGCTGCTGCGCCTGTCCGGCGAGGTCGCACAGGAACCGGCCCTGCGCCACGATCGAGTCGGCCGCGTCGAAGGCGGACACCTTGTCGTTGTCGTCCTCGTCCTCGCCGAACTGCTGGAACACCGCCGGCGGCAGCTGCGAGATGCCCTGAGAGCCGTCCGGCCCGACCAGGTTCGCGTTGAAGTTCGACTCCCGCTCGATCTGCGCGGCGATCACCGTCGGCCCGATCGCGTCGCACACCGACCCCGCCTGCTCGATGGGGTCGACGAGGTCGGCCGGGACGGTGGCGGGATCGAGCGCCCCCTTGCCGTCCCCCTGGAACACGGCGATCACGTCGTCCGCGTCGTCGGGCCCCGCCGTACCGCCGCCCCCGCCGAACGCCATGACCAGGGCGATCAGCGGGGCCAGGACAACGCCGAACCCGCCGATCACGATGACGACGGTGACCGCGCCGAGCAGGGCCACCGGCGACAGCAGACAGCCGAACCCGGTGACCACGGCGGCGTTGCGGACGGCCTTGGAGGCCTCCTGGTCCCCGCCGTCGCCGCCGCTCTCGTTCTCCCCACCCGTACTCGGACTCATGTTCGCGTGCCTTCTTCCTTCCGGCCGACCGCTGCGGAACGAACCGTCCGTTTCCTTTGAACCGCCCCGGGCGATCGGTGCGTTGTGGGGGCCAACGGACTCGTGAGACCAGAACGGGCCCCGGAGCAAGACGGTTCAAAACATCAGAAACACCGAGCACCGCGGAAGACCGGTGAAGAGAGGGGCAGGCCAGACATGACAGGCAGCACAGAGGCGTCGATACCGACGCACCCGGGCCCACAGGCCTGGGTACGCGGCCCGACCGGTTACGGCACCACCGGCACCCCCACCACATCCGTACCGGTGCCGATCCGGCACCCGGTCCGGCATCCCGGCCCGCACCCGACCCAACAGCCGGTCCAGGCGCCCGCACCCGACCTCGTCACTCCCCGCCCGGTGACCCCCGACCCCGCCGCCGCCTGGAGCGCGCCGCCGGAGTCCGAACCGCCCCGGCCGGGCCGCCGCTCGCAGACCGGCGTCGGCTGGGTCAGGGCGCACGGCGGGGCCGGTGCCAGTGCGCTGGCGGGCCTGTTCGGGGGCGTCGACGTGGGCGGCCGCTGGCCCGAGCCGGCCCGTGGCGAACCCCGCCGCATCCTGATCGTCGGCCGTACCAACGCCGAGGGCCTCCAGTCGGTGGCCCAGTCCCTGAACGCCCTGCGCGAAGGGCGCGCACCCGAGGGGCTGGAGCTGCTGTCCCTCGTCCTGGTCGCCGACGCGCCCGGCCGGCTGCCGTTCAGCCTCGCCCGTCGGGTCCGGATCATCGGGTCCGTCGCGCCGGTCAGGCGGGTGCCGTGGATCCCGGCGTGGCGGGTGGGCGGCCGCCTCGGCACCCTGCCGAAGGAACTGGTCGAACTCGCCGACCTGGTGGGCGTCCGCCCCGGGCACGAGGAGGACGACCGGTGATCCCCACCACCCTGGCCGCGTTCGACCCGGGCGCCGACGGCGACCAGATCCTCGCCATCCTGGCCTGGGCCGCGTCCGCGTGCGGTGTCGCCGGGCTCATCGTCGTCGGCATCCAGATGGCGCTCCAGCTCCGCCGCGGCGACCCGGGCGAGGGCGGCGAGCACTTCCGCGGGGTCTTCTTCGTCCTGCTCGGCTGCGTGCTCGCGGCCTCGGCGGGCCCCCTGGTCGCCGCACTCGGCAGCCTGTCCATCTGACGCCCGGTCAGCACCGGCATCCCGGTCGACTCCCTTTCGGAAGACGTGCGTTCGGCATGCCTTCCACCCGACCTTTCATCCATGTTCGTCACGATTCACGGAGGGCATCATGAGCTCACTCCTGCACTCCGCCTCGGTCCTGCTGGCCGACGGCAACGTCCCCCAACCCGGCCGCAACGCGCCGGACCAACTCACCGGCAAGGTCAACACCGTGCTGGGCATCGCCGCCTGGGCGGGCACCGCCGCCGGAGTCGCCGGGGTGCTGATCACCGGCACGATGATGGCCATCTCCCTCAAGCGCGGGGAGAGTTCGGAGCACATGAGCCGGCTCGGCATGGTGCTCGGCGGCTGCGTCCTGGTCGCCACGGCCGGCCCGCTGATCCAGTTCGTCTTCCAGTGAGCCGGCGGGAGACGAACGACATGCGACAGCCATTCTGGCGCCAGCGCGGCTGGCAGCTGTCGGCGGGCTTCCTCGCCGTCATCCTGTTCCTCGCCGTGTTCGCGGCGCTGACCGGGGACGGCGACCGGCCCGCCGGGGCCACCGGCAAGGAGAGCACCGGGCAGGTGGTCGCGCTGCCGACCCTGCGCGGCGGCCGCCCCGAGGGCTGTTCCGCCGACGACGGCGGCGGCGACACGGCGCCCACGAACGCACCCTCGGACGTCCGTTGGCGTGACCTGTCCGGCACCCGGGTCCCGGTGTCCGCCTCGGCGGGCCCCACCATGACGACCGGCCCGGTGTGGTGGTGCTTCGCGCACTCCCCCACCGGCGCCGCGCTCGCCGCACACGTCATCCCCTCGCAGATGAGCGGCCCCGCCTGGCGGTCCGTCACCCGGATGCAGGTGGTGGCCGGCCGGGGACGCGACCTGTTCGAGTCCCAGCGCTCCGTGGTGCCCGACGCCACCCCGGACGCGGGCGGCTCCACGGCCTCGTACGCCGGGTTCTCCGTGACGTCGTACCAGAACCCGACGGCGACGGTGGCGCTGCTCATCAAGTCCGCGAGCGGCTACTCCTCCACCGCCGTCCGGCTGCGCTGGAGCGACGGCGACTGGAAGCTCGTGCCCGGCGACGACGGCTCCCTGCACACGCCCGTGCAGTCGGTGTCCGGACCCGGCGGCTTCGTCCTGTGGACAGGGGTGTGACATGGCCTTCACCTGCTCCACCGGCAACCCGATCGAGGACGGCATCAAGGGGTTCTTCGACTTCCTCGGGGATCCCATCGGGACGATCGTCAGGGGTATCGCGAACGCCGTGCTGTCCGGTGCCATCTCGGTGTTCGGCAGCCTGACCACCAACATTCCGACCCTGGCCTCGGCGGACACGGCACGCGCGGTCGACGACCAGACGCAGGGGGTGGTGGTCTATCTCGCGGTCGGCTCCCTGCTGTTCGCCGCCGCGCGCATGGCCCTGGAACGCCGGGGCGACGCGGGCCGTACGGCGCTCAAGGGCGTCATCCGGATGATCCTCGTCGCGGGCGCCGCCACCACCGTCGTCACCACGGCCGCCCGGCTCTCCGACCGGTACGCCGACGACCTGTTCGCCAGAGGCGCGCAGAACCAGCTGAACAACTTCGGCTGCCAGAGCGACATCGAGTCCACCCTGCTGCTGGTCCTCGCGTTCCTGCTGCTGATCGCGGGGATCGTGCAGACGATCCTGCTCTTCATCCGGCTCGGCGTGATGGTCATCCTGCTGGGCACGCTGCCACTGGCCGCCTCCGCGTCCATGACCGACTGGGGCGGCGGCTGGTGGCGCAAGCACATCGGCTGGATGACCGCCTGGCTGCTGTACAAACCGGCCGCCGGACTCGTGCTGTTCGCGGGTACGGCGATCTTCAACGCGGGCGACAAGAACAACGACATCAACCAGCGGATCGCCGGCATCGGCGTGATGCTGCTCTCCGCGATCGCACTGCCCGCGCTGCTGAAGCTCGTCGTACCCGCCACGGCGGCGCTCGGCACGGGCAACCCCATGGCCACCGCGATGTCCACCGCGGGATCGCTGGCCTCCGGCGCCCGTTCGGTCGGCGGCGGCGGTGGCCCGGCCGGGCAGTCCGGTCCCTCGGGTGCCGCGGGCACGGGCGGCGGCAGCGGGGCCGAGGGCCCCTCGGGGACCGCCGGTTCCGGCGGAGCCGCCGGCTCGTCCGGAGCCGCGGGGTCCACGGGATCCGGCGGAGCGGCCGGTGGCGCGGGATCCGCCGGTGGCGCCGGCGCGGCCGGTGCCGGGGCGGCGGCGGCCGCCGGGCCCGCGGCGGCCGCGGTCGCCGCCGCCCAGTTCGTCGGCAAGGTCGCCTCCGGTGCCATCGAGGGCGCGGACGGCGACCGGGGCCACAACACCTGACCCGAAGTCACCCAACCACCCATCCACGCAAGGAGGTTGACCTCCCATGTCCACGGAAGCCGTCCCCCAGCCCACCTACGGCAACTGGCGCCGCCCGCGCAGGCCGGGCCTCGGCCCGCTCGGGCTCGTCGGCACCTTCGGTGTCTTCGGCGGGCTGATCCTGGTCCTGCTGGCGTCGCTGATCTCGCTGATCGCCGCCGTCGTCGTGTTCGTACCGCTGCTGCTGTTCCTGATGCCGCTCGCCGTGCGGACCCAGGACGGCCGCAACGTCTACCAGCTGCTCACCCTGCGGATCGGCTGGCGCCGCCGCAAGCGCAAGGGCGCGCACCTCTACACGTCCGGGCCGCTGTCCCGCCGCCCGGGCGGCCGGTTCCGCCCGCCGGGCCTGCTGAACAAGGTGACGATGAGCGAGGGCCGGGACGCGTACGACCGCCCCTTCGGCATCCTGCACCACCCGGCCCGCGGCCAGTACACGATCGTCCTCGGCTGCGACCCCGACGGCGGCTCCCTGGTCGACCCCGACCAGGTCGACGTCTGGGTGGCCCTGTGGGGCGACTGGCTGGCCCGGCTCTCCCACGAACCCGGGCTGCGCGGCGCGAGCGTCGTCGTCGAGACCGCCCCCGACCCGGGCACCCGCCTCGCCAACGAGGTGCTGCCCCGCATCCACCCCGACGCCCCGCCCGCCGCCCGCGCGGTGATGGAGGAGGTCGTCCAGCGCTACCCGAGCGCCTCCTCCGAGATGCACACCTATGTCACCCTCACCTACGGCACCCCTCCGGGCCAGAAACGCCGCCCGGAGGACGTGGTCACCGATCTGGCGATCCGCATCCCCGGCCTGCTCGGCGGACTGGTCGGCGCGGGCGGCGGTGCCGCCTACCCGCTGTCGGCGGAGCGCATCGCCGAGGTCGTACGGGTCGCGTACGACCCCGCGGTCGCCCCGGACGTCCTCAACGCCCGTGCGCAGCAAGGCGGTACGGGACTGGAGTGGGAGGACGCCGGGCCCGCCGCCGCCGTCGAGACCGTCGGCAGCTACCGGCACGACTCGGGCGTCTCCCGCACCTGGCTGCTGACCCTCGCGCCCCGCGGCACCGTACGGTCCTCGGTGCTGCGCGGGATGCTGGAGGCGGCGCCCGGCACCCGGCGCAAGCGGGTGGCGCTGGTCTACCGGCCCATCGACCCGGCCACCTCGGCCCGGATCGTGGAGTCGGACCGGCGCAGCGCCCAGTTCATGGCGACCTCCGGCAAGGGCATGGTGCAGGCCCGCGCGGCCTCGGAGGTGCGGGCGGCCGAGCAGGCGGCGGCCGAGGAGGCCGCGGGCGCCGGGCTCGTCGAGTTCTCGCTGATGCTGACGGTCACCGTCGACTCGGAGGACGAGCTCGCCGACGCGAGCGTGACGGTGCGCAATCTCTCGGCCGCCGCGCGGGTGCAGCTGCGCGCCGCCGACCGTATGCAGGCGGCGGCCTTCACCTGCACGCTCCCGGCGGGGCTCCTGCCCTGGGAGCAGACCCTGGTTCCGCAGCAGTTGCAGGAGGCACTGTGAGCAGGCGCGACACCAAGCAGACGAAGGCCGCTCCGAAGCAGTTGTACGTCCCTTCGCGGGGCTGGCCAGGCCCCGGTGGCGGGCGGGTCGGCCATATGGATCCGCCGACCATGTGGCGGGCCACCACCGTGCAGGCGTGCGGCATGTGGCCGTTCGCCGCGGGGTCGGGGTCTCCGATGACCGGAGTGCCGCTCGGGCAGCACCTGTTCACGGGAGCCACGGTCTGCGGCGACCCGCTGAACTGGTTCACCCGGGCCCGCTACATCTCCAACCCGTCCCTCTTCATGCTCGGCATGCCGGGCCTCGGCAAGTCCACCCTGGTGAACCGGATGCTGATCGGGCTCGCCGCGACCGGTGTCGTACCGCTCGTCCTCGGCGACCTCAAGCCCGACTACGCCGACACCGTACGGGCGTTGGGCGGCCAGGTGATCTCCATCGGGCGCGGGCGGGGCGGCATCAACGTCCTCGACCCGGGCGCGATGGGCGCGGCGGCGGCGCGGATCGGCGGGGAGGCGGGCGAGGTCCTCAAGGCCGAGACGCACGGGCGGGTACTGAACATGGTGGCCGCGCTGATCACCATCGTGCGGGGCCGCCCGATGGACGACCATGAGCAGTCGGTGCTCTCGGCGGTCCTGCACCACCTGCGCGAACGCACCCCGGCCGGACGCTCGGTGCTGCTCCCGGACCTGCTCCGGGTGCTGGCCGAGGGACCGGACCGGGTGCGTGCGGTGACCCTGGACCGGGGCGACGACACCCGCTACCGGGACGCCGTCGACCCGCTGCACCGCTCCTTGCTGGGCATCCTGGACGGGCCGTTGGGCGACACCTTCGCCTCGGAGACGTCCACCAGGATCGACCCCGACTCGCCCGCCGTGTGCATCGACATCTCCGGCATCGGCGAGGCGGACACCCAGCTCACGGCCGCGGCGATGCTGGCGGCCTGGTCGGACGGGCTCGGCACGGTCGCCGCGTCGCACGCGCTCGCGGACGCGGGCCTGGCGCCCCGCCGCTGGTTCTTCACGGTCCTCGACGAGCTGTGGCGCCCGCTGCGGGCCGCCTCCGGCATCGTCGACCGCATCGACGCGCTGACCCGCCTCAACCGCTCGCTCGGCCTGGGCGACGCGAAGATCACGCACACCCTGAAGGACGCGGAAGCCCTGGGCACCGACTCCGACCGGGCCAAGGCACGCGGGTTCGTCGAACGGGCCGGCATGGTGGTCTGCGCGGGCCTGCCCCGGGCCGAGATGGAGGACCTCGGCAAGGTCGTCGGCCTCTCCCAGCGCGAGATCGAGCTGGTCTCCTCCTGGTCCTCCCCACCCGGCTGGGGCGCCGGCGGCGACCACGAGGAGCCCCCCGGCCGGGGCCGCTTCCTCATCAAGGTCGGCGGCCGCCCCGGCATCCCCATCCGCGTGGCCATCACCGACGTGGAACGCCGCCTCCACGACACGAACACCCGCTGGACCCCGAACGGGGTGACGTCGGCGAAGGTGCTGGACCTGGGGGCGCTCGGGCCGAGGGCGGACGCACGGGCCACACCGCCCGCCGCCGAGTCCTGGGCGCCCCCGGTCGAGGCGCTCCCGCCGGCCGCCATGCACGGCACCGGCCCGCGACCGGGCGCCGGTGCCGGGTCCTTGCCGACCGCCACCGAGGCGGCTCCGCACGCCTCCGCCGAAACCGCGCCTCGGCCGGCCTCGCTCCAGTCGTCCCCTGTCGCCGCGCCCCTCGAAGACGCTCCCCTGGAAGACGCGCCGACCATGCTGCTGAACCGCATCCGGAGGCCCGCATGAGTGCCGGTCGTCCCTCCGCCGTCGGCAGCCAGGAGCTGGCGTCCTGGGCGATCGCCGCCGTGGCCGCCCTGGGGGTGCTGCTGTTCGCGTTGCTGTGGTGCGGCGGCACGCTGGGGGCCGGGCTCAGCGGTCACGGGTGGGACGCGCCGCCGTTCGCGATGTCCACCCTGACCGCACTGGTCGCCGACGGTCCCGCGGTCCTGTGGCCGCACGCGCCGGCCACCGCCGTCTACGCGGGGCTGGCCGGGCTGCCCGCCCTCGTCGCGGTCCCCGTCGTCATCGCCGTACGACTCCTGGTGAAGCGTCTCGCCCGGCCCTCCGGCCTCGCCGGGCGCCGGGAGCTCGCGAGCATGTGCCCGCAGGGCATCGCGGACCGCGCCCGTGATCTGCGCCCGAGCCTCAAGGGCCGCCGGGACCTGCACCCGGACGAGACCGGCAACCTGCTCGGCGACCTCGATCCCGCCGGCCCCGAACTCCGGTCCTCCTACGAGGACGTGGAGCTCGATCTGATGGCCCCGCGGGCCGGCAAGTCCACCGGCATCGCCGTCCCACGGGTGCTGCGCGCGCAGGGCCCGGTCCTGCTGACGTCGAACAAGTCCGACGTGTACGCCGTCACCCGCGCCGCCCGCGCGCAGGCCGGCACCGTGTGGACCTTCGATCCGCAGGGCATCGCGCACACCCCGCGCGGCATGTGGTGGAACATGCTCGGCGAGTGCACGACCATCGAGGGCGCCCGCCGCCTCGCGGGCCACTTCGTGGCGTCGGTCAACGACGACTCCTCGCAGAAGGACTTCTGGATCGCCGCCGCCCAGAACACCCTCACCGCCCTCTTCCTGGCCGCCGCGCTCGGCGGCGCCGGCGTCCGCGACCTGCTGGCCTGGCTCGCGGACCCCGCCGACCGCACCCCGATCGACCTGCTGCGGGACGCCCAACTCCCGGCGATGGCAGACCAGTTGCAGGGCACGGTCCGCGGCGCCGTGGAGACCAGGGACGGCATCTACGAGACCGCCCGGCAGACCGTCTCCTGCCTCCTCGACCCGGAGATCCTCGCCTGGGTGACCCCGGACCCGGACCTCCCCGAGTTCCGGCCCGCCGCACACGTCCTGGGCAAGGACACCCTCTACCTCCTGTCCAAGGACGGCGGCGGCTCGGCGGCCGGCGTCATCGCGGGCATCGCCGACTCGACGATGCGCGCGGGAGTCGTGGCCGCCGAACGGATGGGCGGCCGCCTGGACCCGCCCATGACCGCGGTCCTCGACGAGGCGGCCAACGTCTGCCGCATCTCCGACCTCCCCGACCTGTACTCGCACTTCGGCTCCCGCGGCATCAACGTCGTGACCCTGCTGCAGAGTTACCGGCAGGGCGCGCGGGTGTGGGGCGAGGCCGGCATGGACGCCCTGTGGAGCGCCGCGACCGTGAAGCTGCTCGGCGCCGGCCTGGACGACGCGGACTTCGTGCAGAAGGTCTCCACGCTGGTGGGCCAGCACGACGTCCGCACCCCCAGCGTCTCCCGCAGCAAGGAGGGCACGTCACGCTCGTACTCCTACCGCCAGGAGGCCGTGCTGCCCCCCGACCGCATCCGCGCCCTCCCCAAGGGCACGGCCCTCCTCCTCGCCACCGGCATCCGCCCCGCCCTGATCCGCCTGCGCCCCTGGTACAAGGAACCGGACGCGGGCACCGTCTCGGCGGCGGCGAAGGCGGAGACGGCCGCGATCACGGAACGCGCGGCGGCCCGACTGCCGGGCCCGGCGGTGGAGTTCACCAAGCGGACAGAACAGCCGGACGCCTCCCCCGCCTGACCCCACGCCCCGACGAACCGGGCCGGAAGCGAAACCCGCTTCCGGCCCGGTCCCATATGCCCGCCCCCGCGACGGCGTCACCGTGACAGCCCGATCGCGGCGGCGATGCCGAAGGCCAGGGTCGACGCCAGGAACCAGCCGAGGGCCTGGTCCGGCGCCCGTCGACCGGCCTCCCCGAGGGCCCGCACCAGGCAGTACAGGCCGACCGCCGTGGAAACGGCCTCCAAGGCCAACTCCGCGTCCATACGGCTCCTTTCACGCCTCGGGGGACGGACCCGACGGCCCGTCCCCCTCGCCTCGAACGACACGCTCTTACGCGCTACTTCCGGTGGTTGGCCACCGGCGCGCTGTTGCTCCGCGCCGTTTCCGTCGGCCGCGGCGGCACCGGCGTGACGGCGTTCGCGTTCAGGACGTTGGGGGCGTTCAGGATCGGTATGGCGGCCACGTCCGCCGTGAGTTGGTTCAAGTCCGGGGACGCGGTACGGGGCGGCGTGGTGACCGGCGACTGGTCGGCCGACACGGGTTGCCGAATCTCGAAGCGGATCCTGCCCGGGTTCTGGAGCGCCGTGTCGAGGCCCCGCTCCCTCGCCCTGTCAACCCCCAGGTGGGTGGCCTGGACAAGGGTCAGTTTCTCGCCCCGCAGCTTCGACTCCCGGACGCCCTGCGCGTTGGCCTCACTCCGCTCGTGCAGGTTCTGCGGGTTCTCGGGCAGGTCCCTCCCCCGCCAGGAGTTCTGCGCGTCCTTGGTCAGGCTGATCTGCGGAAGCACCTTCACCCCGTCGACGTCGTACGCCCGCATGGTGATGTCGTTCCAGGTCTCCGGGGCGACCACGCGGCCCGGCATCGGCTTGTCCGGGCTGGCCTCGTACTCCGGCTGTCCGTACACCTGGTAGATGCCGTCGGTGAGGGAGTGGATCGCCATCTGGCCGATGACCCGGTCCCGGTCCTGGTCCAGGGTGTTGTACTTGGCGCCCAGCCAGTTGTCGTTCTCCGTGCCGTAGTTCTCGTTGAGCGGCCGCTCGAGCTTGATGGACTCCGGTTTGAATCCCTGGGGGTCGCTGTTGTCCTGGAACTGGACGTAACCGTTCTTCTGCCCGTTCATGGCTATCTGGGAGAGCTGGGAGAAATACGCCTCCGCCGAGGCCGTCATCACCTCCTGGCCCCTCGTGCCCTCCCGCGAGTACATGGCGAAGACATCGAGGTGGGGATACAACTGCGGCTCTATCCCCGCGTCGTAGAACTTCTCGCTCGTCCGCTCGAAGTCCGTCTGCATGACGTGCCGTTGAAGGGCGTCGTCGCCGTACGACAGGTCGACGATCTTCAGCTCGGCCTCGTTGTAGCCGAACGGGTCCGTGGCCTTGACGTCGTACCTGCCGTCCCCCCTCACCGCCTCCATCTCGGTGTCCCGCATATGACGGTTCGACAGGTCGACGGTCAGGCTGGTCTCCTTGGAGCCGACCATGAACGCGGTCAGGTCCTTGGCCGCGATATAGCCCTGGTTGCTCATCTCCATGCGGTAGACGTCCCGGAGTGTCTCCGCGTTGTACTTCTTCGAGTCCAGATTCTCCGTGAGCCACTCGGCCTCGTCGAAAGCGTTCCGGACCTTGAATCCGCTTGCCGTCGCCTCCTGCTGGTACTCATCCATCAGAGCCCGGGCCGCTTCCTGACCCGCTGCCCCCGGCCGTGTCCGCGGCATGACCCACAGAACCCTCTCCGACTCCGGAAAACGCTCCGTGAGCTCCCTCAGCCCCTGTTTGGCGTTGTCGGACATCGGACCACCGAACCAGATGCCCTGGACCCGCTTCGGGTCGTTCACCTCGTCGAATGGCATAGGTGCGTCTCCTTCTCCCATCGGCACTGTTCCGCTCCGCACAACGGGCCGTGGGAAGGGGACGGTTCAACACGCCTGAACCCCGGGCGCCGCTTTCCCGTAGTGCGGGCGAGAACACTCCGCCGGACCGGGAGAACCGAATGACCGAGCAGCAGAAGGAATTGACGCAGCCGGAATCGCCGCAGCCGGAGAAGAACCCCTTCATCCTCTACATGAAAGGCTCCGAGCACGAGGAAGCGCTGCACAGACTGACGCTGTGGGTCCGTCATCTGCTGCTGCCCGTGTACGGCCGCGAGGTCACCTCCACCGCGCCCTGGTGCACCAGTTGGTGGCGTCATCAGGAGGCCGTGGCCCAGCTCTACGGACTCTGGATGGCCTGGCAGGAACTGACCAACCCGGCGGCCGGACTGACCGGCCCCTCCGTGTGGCAGCGCGACCACCTCTCCCACGTCATGGCCGCCCTTCGCGACCCGTCGGGCCCCTTCGCGGGCTGCAAGTCCGGCAGCCACCGGGAGAAGGAGCCGCCGGGCATGGACGCCTACCCGTCCTAGGGCCGGGTCAGCGAGTCCGGGGAGTCGTCGACGGCGGCGTCGCGGGACGCGCCGTCACAGCGGTGCCGTCCCCGCTCCCGCCGCCCGCCCGACTCCTGGTCACCGAGAGCGTGTTGACGCCCTGCAACGCTGCCACGTCGGCGACCGACATACCCCCCGGCGCGACGGCGACCGTCGTCAGCGCCGGCCGGACCTCCTTCCAGGTCGCGGCATCCTGGAGCAGGGCGTGGCCGAGTTCGTTGCCCACCGCCTGGCCCCGCGGGTCGGCCCCCAGATGCCCGGCGAGCACGTCGGCCAGCTTCACGTCCCGGAACTCGCCCCGCAGCCCCACCCGGTCCGGCACGGTGACGCCCTCCAACTCCTCCCGGCTGAACCCCCGTTCCTCCATCAGCCAACGGCTGACCGTCTCCCGGTCCACCGCCCCGCCCAGCGCGAACGCCCTGACCTCCGCCCGCATCCACTCCGGATCCTCGTAGAGGGGGACCAGCAGCTCCCGTACGCCGTCCGGCAGAGGCGTGTCGTCGTCACGCAGCGCCATGCCACGGACACCGGCCGGCGCGCTCCGAGGCACGGCGCCGGACGGACCTGGCCCCGGCACGAACTGCGGCTGACCGAGCGCCTGTTGAACAGGTACCTGTGCCGCCTGCTGACCCGGCACCGGCGCCGCCTGCTGACCAAGTACCGGCGCCGTGGTCTGTGTTGCCGCCCGCCCCAGCAGCTCCCCCAGCGCCCGTACGACCTCGTAGTACCGCAGGTCCTCCTCCCCGCCCAGCGCATCGAGGAGGTTCTTCCGCCACCCGTCCCCCAACCCCCGCTGCTCCCGCCCGGGTTCGGCCGCGAAGTCGACGACGCCCACACTTTCCTGCTCGTTCAGGTCCACCAGGAGGTTCGCGTGCCGGGGCGCCACCCCCGCGACCCCCACCTGAGCGACCGTCCCGTCCTCCTTGAGCTCGCCGAGCACCTCCCAGGCCTCCTTCACCTTCTCCTCGGACGCGTCGAGGTTGCCGATCACCGCGGCGTCGAGGTGCCCGTCGAACCGGTCCGCGACCTCGGTGAGCCGGGCCTTCAGCTCCTCGCGGCTCTCGTTGGGCCGTACCTCGAACCGGTACAGGACCTCGACGCCGTCCCGGTCCAGTCCGCCGCCCCGGATCGCCTCGGCGAGCTGCTCGGTCGTACGGCCGTAACGCTCTCCCGCGTCGAACCGCCGGTACCCGAGATCGACGGCGTCCCGCACCTCCTCCGCACTCCGCCCCTCCAGCCCGAACACCGGCCACGGTCGGTGCGCCATACGCCCATCGCCTCCCTCTCCCAGGACGGGACATCGCACGACACAACGCGGAGCGGAGAGCGGCGGTTCATCCCGCCCCGGCGCGCCCCCGGGCCACGGCGGTGGTCAGCGCCGTCCATGGGTTCCACGCCTGCCCGCACCCCCTGACCAGCGGATAGCACGCGAGCCCGATCAGCACCGAGACGAAGTGCCCGAGGTCGGTGAACGTGGGAGTGGAGGTGAGCGGAACGCCGTACACGACGAGCACGACCGCCAGATACAGATACCGCCACGGCGAAGCGATCCGATAGACGAGTACGGCGATCACCCCGGCCAGCGCGTAACTCACCCCGATGTCCAGGGTGTTGACCGCCGACACCGGCGCCACCCCGTCCTTGATCGCCCGCAGCAGCGCGCCCTCGCTGATCAGCGTCGCCAGCACATGCGCGGCCACGCACACCATCAGCCACCGCGCCGTCCCCAGCCAGCGCTCGGCCTGCGCGTGGAAGACGGTGTAGAGGAAGGCGTACGGCAGCCAGTGGCCGCCGTCGATCCACATCGCGCTCTGCACCAGCACCCGCACCGGGTTGTCCGACAGCTCCCGGATATTGGTCGACCGCTGCCGCAGGAACTGCTCCTCGAACTCCGGCGACATGTGATGCAGGGCGACCGTGGTGACGAACAGGATCGCCAGCCAGACGTAGGTGCCGGGGGCGCTACGGAGGTACCCCCACACCCTGTCGCCGAGGCCCCGGAAAATTCGCATGAGGCGATTCACGCACGCAAGTATCGTCGCGAAGGTGATCGACATCCCGGACGAGCTGATCGCCCAGCATGAGCGGTACGGAGGAGAGGCGGGGCGTGCCTTCGTCGCCGCGCTGGCCGGGCGCGGCGAACGGTTCCTGGAGCAGTGGGGGCTGCGGCTGGACGGGGCGTCGATGTACGGGCGGTGCGCGCTGGTGCTGCCCGTGCTGCGGGCCGACGGGACGCGGGCCGTGCTCAAGCTCCAGGACGTCGACGAGGAGACCGTCGGGGAGCCCCTCGCGCTGGGCGCCTGGCGGGGCGACGGGGCGGTCCGGCTGCTGAAGGCCGACGGCGTCACCGGCACCATGCTGCTCGAACGGCTCGACGCCGGACGGCCGTTGGCGGGCCTGCCGGGTCTGCCGGACCTGCCGGACTTCCGCGAGGCGACGCTGGTCATCGCCCGGCTGCTGGCCCGGCTGACCGCCACCGAGGCCCCGGCGGGCCTGCGTCGGCTCGGCGACATCACGGCCCGGCTGCTGGAGCGGACCGCGGCGGTCCTGCCCGGCGTGCCCGAACCCGCCGTACGACATCTGCTCGCGGACTGTGCGGCGGCCGTACGCGAGGTCGCCGGCGAACCCGGCGACCGTCTCCTCCACTGGGACCTGCACTTCGACAACGTCCTCGGCGCCGACCGCGCCCGCTGGCTCGCCATCGACCCCAAGCCGCTCGCCGGCGACCCCGGCTTCGACCTGTTCCCGGCCCTCTGGAACCGCTTCGACGCGGACGAGGTGCACTGGCGGTTCGACGCCATGACGGACGTCCTGGGGCTTGACCGGCACCGGGCCCGCGCCTGGACCCTGGCCCGGGTCCTGCAGAACTCGGTGTGGCAGCTGGAGGAGCACCGCACCCCGCTCCCCGAGGTCCTGGAGATCGCCCGCCGGCTGCGCTCCCCGGCCAGCTAGCGTGACGGCATGATCCGCACCGCGACCCCCGCCGACATCCCCCTGATCCACGCCCTCGTCCGCGAACTCGCCGACTACGAGAAGGTCCCGCACGAGGCCAAGGCCACCGAGGCACAGCTGCACGAGGCGCTCTTCGGCGAGCGGCCCGCGGCGTTCGCGCACATCGCCGTCGACGACACCACCGGCGAGGCCGTCGGTTTCGCCCTCTGGTTCCTCAACTTCTCCACCTGGCGCGGAGTCCACGGCATCTACCTGGAGGACCTCTACGTCCGCCCCACCGCCCGCGGCGCCGGCCACGGCAAGGCCCTGCTCGCCGAACTCGCCCGCATCTGCGTGGAACGCGGCTACCAGCGCCTGGAGTGGTCCGTCCTCGACTGGAACGCCCCGTCCATCGCCTTCTACGAGTCCCTCGGCGCCCGCCCCCAGGACGAGTGGACGGTCTACCGCCTCACGGACGAGGAGTTGGCGCGATTGGGACGGCCTGTGTAACAGCGTGAAGGAACCGGGCATGAGCCCTCACGGAACGGGCACGGCCCCAGGCATGAGCACCACGAATATGCGCGACGCCCCGCCCCCTTTCATCCCCGGCCTGGAGCTGTCCCGCCGCCTGTACACCGACGTCGTACGCCCGTTACTCGACGAAGCGGCCCCCGGCGTCCCGCACTCCGCCGCCCGCCTCGGCAGCGGCTCCGACGTCCTCGGCTACGACACCCCGCACTCGGCCGGCCCGACCTGGGGACCCCGCCTCCAGCTCTTCCTCCGCCGCCACGACGTCCACCGCCACGCGGGCCGCATCAGACACGTCCTCGCCGCCCACCTCCCGGAGACCTTCCACGGCCACCCCGCCCAGGAGGGCGTCGAGGTCACCCGTATCGCCCCGTGGTTCATCGGCGCCCTCGGCTTCGACCCGTCCACCCCCGCGGAGATCACCCCCGCCGACTGGCTGGCCACCCCGACCCAGCTCCTCGCCGAGGTCACCGCGGGCGCGGTCTTCCACGACGGCCTCGGCGAACTCGCCCCGCTGCGCTCGGCCCTCTGCTGGTACCCGCACGACATCTGGCTGCACGTCCTGGCCTGCCAGTGGCGCCGCATATCCC
This sequence comes from Streptomyces sp. CA-249302, assembly GCF_050936785.1. Lineage (NCBI taxonomy): Bacteria > Bacillati > Actinomycetota > Actinomycetes > Kitasatosporales > Streptomycetaceae > Streptomyces > Streptomyces sp. CA-249302. The sequence goes on from NZ_JBNJMG010000001.1 coordinate 5,001,185, forward strand.
GCGAGGCCCCCTTCGCCACGCACTGCGGCGAACTCGGCGACGAACTCGGCTCCGCGGTCGCCACCGCCCGCCTGACCCGCGACCTGATGCGCCTGGGCCTCCTCATGGACCGCCGCTACCCGCCGTACGGCAAATGGCTGGGCACCGCCTTCGCCCGCACCACCCCCGGCCACCACCTCGCCCCGGTCCTGACCGCCGCCGTCACAGCCACGGACTGGCGCACTCGCGAGAAGCACCTCACACAGGCATACGAGGCGATCACAGACCTGCACAACCAGCTGGAGCTCACCGACCGCATCCACCCGGACGCCCCGCCGGAACGATTCACCGCAGCCCTGACCGCCCGCATCTCCAACCCCGCGATCAAGGCACTGCCGGCGTCCGGCGCGATCGACCAGTTCACGGACAACCCGGAAATCCTGACCCGCCCGGCACTGACCCGCGCCCTGTACCGGGAAGCAAGAAGGCCCAGGTCGGAGTAGCCCCGACCCGGGCCTGACAGAGCCCCCTGTCGGATTCGAACCGACGACCTACGCATTACAAGTTGTCGGATCCTGGTCCGGGGGCGTCCGTGGGCGTACGAGAAGCAGGCGTGATGCCTGCTCAGGACGGTTTCGGACTTCAGGGGACGATGACGGACGCGCTCGGATCGAAGCTCGACTGAGACCGCGATTGAGACCGGGCCTGTGCTTAGAAGAGACCGATCTTGTGCGGCGTGATCAAGAGGCTAACCTGAAGCGAAGCCGCGGGCAGATTGATCGGACTGCGTATCCCAACCGCGCATCCACTGGAAGGCACTCCGACGACTTCCAGGCGCCCGCACAAGCGGCTCCTGCGAGCTTCGACGGCCCGGAGTGACGCGAGACCGGTAGGCTGCGGCCAGCAACGACTTGAGTCACAAGGGAGTGGAACAGGTGAGCGAATCAAGGCAAGTTGTGGAGGCTCTCCTACCCAACGACACGATCGTCTCCATCGTTGCGGTGAGTGTCGACGGTCGTGACGCAGCACAGGACATCAGTGCTAGGGGGATTCCTTCTCTGGATGACGTGCGTTCCTCGATCACTGGCATGGCAAGTGTTGTGCGGGACGCCGTTGTGGCTGCTCGCCCCAGCTCGGCGAGCGTGGAGTTCGGCGTCGACGTAAAGATCGAATCCGGGAAGCTCAGCGGCCTGATCGTTTCCGGAGCGGCGAACGCGACGCTGAAGGTTACTCTCAACTGGGAGTCAGACTCTGCAGCCCAGACGTCGGCACAGTAGGAGCGTCGACACGGAGACACTCGTTGGAGTCGCTATCAAACTCCGTGCACAAACTCTTGATGGAGTGCACGGTTCGAGTCGCATCAGCCAGTAGTATCGGGACTGGTTTCTTTGTTGCCCCGGGGCAACTGATTACTTGTGCTCACGTCGTGGCTGAGGCGTCCCGCAAGGGAGAGGCCGTTACGGTTGAAGTAATTGATTCTCCGTATCCTGCAAATGTAAAGTTTGTTTGCCCTTCGCCTCCCACGCCACCTGCCCAGATTCTGGACCCCTATCCGTGGCCTGACCTTGCATGGCTGGAAATCGATCTCCGTCAGCACCCCTGCGTTCAGCTAGATGATCAGGAACCAAGCCTCGCATATCCCGGAACTGAGGGCTGGGCATACGGTTTCACTGATCGATTTGAACAGCGAATTTATCGATCTTCGCCGGTAGGCTTCAAAATCGAAGGCCCAGCTTCCAGTGGCGACGGCGTCAGATGGATGCTCAAGTCAGGCCAGGCATCACCAGGCTTGAGCGGCGCCCCTCTCTTGAACCTTCAGAGCAATAAAGTGTTTGGAGTGGTTACCCGCACACGGGACGCTTCTAGTGATCTAGGAGCTTGGGCAGTGCACGTTAGCGAGGCGTTGCGCGTCACTCCCGAGCTAGCGGAACTGCTGGAAATGAATAGCGTCTTCCATGCAACCAATAATGCATGGGATACCGCTCTAGCCAACGTCGAAAGGGCCACAACAATCAGGCCCAGTGTCGTTTGGGTGAGTGGCGGAGACGCAAGAGCGGCAAATAATGCCATGAATTCCGCCGTTGAAAATCTAAAAAAAATCTGGCCCCCCAATGAGATCGAAGTTGAACAGGTTCGCTTTGCCACGCAGGCGGGCATAGAAATAGAAAAAATTGATGGCCTCATGTCAGGCATAACTGCAGCGATTGTGATCGTGGATACGGATTCCGTGACTGCTCCATGCTTGGAACTAGCCCGAGCCGCCGCGAGAAACCGGGTCCCTGTTATTGTGTTGTCAGGCATGGATTTGGACTTGATTACGAAGAGCCAGTTCCAGCAACTTGAATCTGACCACTTTCACTCATTTGAATACGAAAGTTTTGGGGGTGGCGATCCCATCAATTCAATCGTGGCGTACCTGAACAAGAAAGCCGTCGCGATGGTTCGCAAGAAAAGGTACGGCACTATTCCAGTCAATCCCATGCAAGGCAGGTGAAATACATCATGAGCGAGTGGGTTACAGCCGTACTTTGCCCCCAAGACGTGGTTCCTGTTAATGGACGCGAGCAGAAGTACTCATCTGGCCCTACGGCTCTCGCGTATGTTGTTATGGGGCGCCTTATTGAACTCGATCTCTGGCGTGACAGGACATCTTCGGGTCCGATTCCTGATCTCCTAGGCAGCGACCGTATGCCTTCCGACGAGTGGGCGCTCGTAAGGTCAGCTCTGCGTTCCATGCTGGACGATTCACAAGAATTGGGCGCTCTTGAACTCAATGAGTTTGCGTTCAACGATGCGCTTGACCCTGAACTGCGCGCGATTGCCGCTATTTTGGCGAGTATCGCTTATGCGGATATGGAATCGTATGCTCGCTCTCTTGCCGTGTGTGAACAGCTACTGGCAGAACGTTTGGATCTAAGCGTACTGCCTAACGCCATCGTGCAATTGCACGCATGCATGCGTAATGCCGAGGCGCAGGAATATCGAAGGGCCCTGCACTTGGCGCATTCGGCCAGAATGCTGCTCGAGGAGGCGCAGACACCTTCCACTGGCGAGGGTAAGAAAATCATTGACGGGCTAATTTTCTCGGCAGATGAAAATATCGTTGCCTTGAATGACACGCTGTCGAATAAGGTCACTCTCTCGAATTCCAGCAAACGAACTACTCCTGACTTTTGGCTTGAGTTGCATTCTACTGTCGGTTTCGCAGCACTGGAATATATCTCAGAAGACTTCAAGCGGCGAATCAGAAATCGCGCATTGCGGAGGTTCCCTCGTGTGATTAAAAACGAGGACTACATCTCCCGTAATTTTTATGCGTATTATGTGCGCGTTCAGTTGGCCGGACACTGGCGAAGGTACCTCCAGGCCTCACGGCAACTGGGAATGGAGATCATGATTCGGCCACTCGACCAGAAGCACGACAGTGGTGCGCGGGCCAGTCAGGGACTTGTGTACCTGAGGAAAGGGTGGGCTAGCACGTCGTATAACGAAGCGCTGAGGCTAGTGCGCGAAGAGGGGCCGCTCGAAGCGTTGGATAGCGAACTACAAAAAGCGCTGAGCCGGATCCAGAAGGGTATCGCTGATCTGGAGCTCCATGTCCTTCGGGCTGGTGCGCCACTACTGCGAGCCGAGGAAGCAGACTCCGTAGTTCGCTCACTGCTTGAAAAGCAGATTCCTGATGGTGCTCGAAGTACACAAGGATGGTACAAGACTCAGGTTTCTCTATGGGAAGCTGTTTCAGCCCTTTCCCGAGAAATTTCCAATGCGGACTATCTTTCTCAAAAAATTCGCGCGAGCGTTGGGGGTGAGGCCGCTACGCAAGCGTTCGAGATTGAGAAAGCTGTTGAGGCTATGGACTGGAGCCTCGTCTCAGCTTCCGAACAAGAAAACTGGGTCCACCTCCTGGCTGCTCCTTCTACAGGAGGACCATGGGGGAGCTTGCTTCAAACTGTTCTCTATAAGCTGAGTGAAACTGGCAACAGGTCGGCTCTAGAGTTGCTTGGTCAAATCAGCCACTCTGAGTTGACGCTGGAGCGTTCTTCCCAAATCGTCGATCTCGCGGATGAATTTGGCCGAGACCTACTTCAAGACAATGCGGCCTCCATTGCTGATCTATGTGTGAGGGCGATTTCTGAGACTCGGACGGGTGCTGCACAAGGCGCTTGGAGTTTCGGGGGTTACAATGCAGCTTTGATTGGAGCGTTGCTATCAATCAAGTGGCCGGCGGTAGAGATTTGGTCCACTCTATCGGAATTCTTGCGCGATACTTCAATTGCGGCAGATCATAAGGATCCAGTCCTTAATGCTCTTGCCCTGCGAATTGATGACGTGCCCGCTGAAGTTGTGCAGGAGATTTCCAGCGACCCAGCGCGACTTACTGCGGTTCACCCTGAGCTATTTGGCTCGTCAAGTAAAGAGTCTGGGGCACTCTTGCGTTTCCGATGTGCGGCCGAGGCTATTGACAGAGAGGAGGCACTCAGGGTGCTTATGCGGCTTTCCGATGTGGAGGAACCTGTCTCCCGCATTGAGGCAGCTAAGTCGCTTCCATTGACTCGCAAGGTGCTCGGAGGGTCGCTCGCCACTGGATACCTACTCAACATGACCGCTGATACTGCCGTACTCGTCCGTGCCCAGGCGGCTGAAACACTCGGCTATTTTCTTGATCCTGCTGATTCTGATAGCTCGCTAGTGGGTCATAGGCTCGTCGAGATGCTTGGTGCGGATGGCGTAGCTGTACCGTTCGGCGCGCTACGAGGTCTACGTCTCGCTAAAATTAATCGCGGTTCTTTTAATCAACCTATAATTCTCGACGCATTGCAGAAAATCTCACGGAATCACGCTATGGTCCGTGTCCGGAAGGCGGCGAAAACCCTGCTCGGGTGAGAAGTTAATTGCAGAGAGCATCTTTTTGAATGCGTTGAACACTGACTGCCTGGAAGGCCTCATAGCCCCTTTGTGTGATCATAGCTACGGTGGCAGCACGCCACCTCTGAACGGCTGCTACTGCGATAGAGCCGAAGCCACCCCTGGTCTACGGAACATCTCGTGAACGGCTCCAGACCCCCTCTTCGCACGGGTTCGCTGTGTGTGCGAGTCTTAAGATTTGCATCGGTCGCGTAGAGAGGGAGAGTGAGTTGTCGCAGCAGCCCAGCCCCCGCGGGACCTTCCTGGAGGTCGCGGATGCGGTGAAGACCCGGATCGAGGCGGACCCGGATATGTTGGAGCTTCCGTCTGCTGCTGATCTGATGCGCGACTACAAGATCTCGCGTGGAGTCGCCCTCCGGGCGTTCGGCGCTCTCCAAAGGGACGGCGTCGCCGAACCAGTACCCGGTGGGCGGTGGCGCGTCGTACGGGCCGGAGCGCGCACCGACCGACGCCCGCTCGAAGACCGCATCTCGGACGTCATCACGGAAGAAGGCCTCGAAGTCGGGGCAGCATTCCCCAGCGCGTCTGTCCTGGCCGAGCGATTCGGAGTATCACGACCCACAGCGACGAAAGCGCTCGACAAGCTAGAGGCCGCCGGCGTGCTGGCGAATGGAGGACAGGGCAAGGTGCGGACCGTCCGCGCCGTGCCGACTCGAGAGGAGCGTTCGTAGCTTGTCGGAGTTGACGGAGTGGGCCTATCCCCTGGCTGAGTCCCTGCTCGCCGAGCCGTTGCCGCGGCGGTGGAAGCACTGCTTGGGTGTCGCTGAGCGGGCGCGAACCATCGGGCCCGTCCTCGGGCAGGACGCGGAGCTCCTGGAGGCCGCAGCCGTCCTGCATGACATCGGCTACGCACCAGACCTTGCCAAGACGGGCTTCCACCCGCTCGACGGCGCTCGATACCTCCGCGACGTCGCGGACGCCGATCCGCGCGTCGTAAACCTCGTGGCCCACCACTCGTGTGCGTGGATGGAGGCGGAAGCGCGGGGCCTGCGTGAGGAGTTGGAGGGCGAGTTCCCCCGAGACGATGCACACCTCAACGACGCGCTCTGCTACTGCGACATGAACACCACGCCGGACGGCACGCCTACGAACCCCGTCGACCGCGTCAACGAGATCGCCGGGCGCTACGGACCGGACAGCCTGATCGGCAAGTTCATCCGTCGCGCCGAACCCGAGATCCTCGCGTGCACGTCACGCACCCTCGAACGGGTCGCCGCCGCCAAACGTCAGCCGATGTAGGGAGTCGGCCGCGTCCGGTCCATCGCGTGCTCAATTCGGAGCCGCATGGTGGGGTGGACGTCAAGCTTCGCCAGGTCCGCTGGGTCGACCCAGCGGACCTGTGTCGTCTCGTTGCTCGTACGAAGCTCACCGCCGATCGGTCGCGCCCGGAAGCAGATACTGAACTGCTGGCGGACCTCGCCGTCGTCGTACTTCATTACGTGCCCGGGGTCGGTGTAGATCCCGGATATGTCGACCACTTCCGCCTTGATCCCGGTTTCTTCCCAGACCTCGCGCACCACGGTGCTGCTGATCGACTCGCCTACGTCGTGTCCCCCGCCAGGCAGCGCCCAACGCCCGTTGTCAGACCTCTGGATCATGAGCACCTGGCCCGCATCGTTCTGGACGAACGCCACGACAGAGGGCACGACCGAGTTGGCCGGCGGGGCGTCGGGGTCGTGCAGGTAGTCGATGCGTCCCATGATCAGGCTCCCGTGATGTCTTGTTCTGTGACCTGGCGAGCGCCTCCCCAGGTCTGCTCGATGCTATTCGCGTACGTGTCGAACAGGCCGCCGCCCGGCATTCGGCGCAGGTGGTAGACAGGTGCCATGTAGGCGCCGATGCCGTAGACGTGGGGGTTGACGAGCATTTCGTCATCGGACCGGTAGATGGAGTTGTAGAGCGTCGTGGCGTGTAGCCGAAAGCCAATCTCAGGGTGGCTCTCGAAGAGCGGCCAGTAGTTCACAAGCGCGTTGCGGATCTTGCCATCCATGATCCGGTGCCCCTCGTCTATCCCGCGCTGCCGAACAGCCTCGCAGTCAGGGTCGCCGAGCAGGATGCGCACTTGAGTGGTGCCCTCCACCTTCTTCTTCAGGAGGTCGGTAAACAGGGGGTCTTCCGACAGGAACAGCCCTGAGTAGACGAGAACGTCAAGGGTCCGGTCAGCTCGCGCGTACATCTCTCGCCACAAGCCTGGTGGGACCGTGTGGCGGTGCGGGTAGACGGCCACAATCTCAGCCTTGGTCAGGTCTACTGCACTCTCCAGAGCGCGGCCGTCCTCCCAGAGGGTCGTCACGTCGACCTGGAGAGCTGCGGCCGTGGCGTACTGGTGTCGGCGATACGGCACCTTCCCCTGCGTGATCCAACGCTCGACGGTCTTCGGGTTGACCTTGATCTCGTCGGCCAGGTCCTGAACGGTCATGCCGCGAGCCAACAGGGCTGAACGCAAACGTTCGTTGGACATCTGCACACCTCTGAGGGACGTCTAGGGACCTCTGACCGTGCCAGAACTCCGCAAGGTTTCCAAGTAGGGGGTAACGAACTCCCCTGACCTGCAGCGATTCTGACTGTGCGCCAAGAAGTCCCGGCGCAAAACCAACAAGGTCCGTGCTTGTACTTGACGGACCCCCATGCAGTACCTGTAAAACAGGTACTGCATCACAAGGTCCCGCCGGGCTCGCTTACACGCGGTCCGTGCGGCAGGGGAGACGTAGAAGCCCGTCGTCTTCACGGATCGATCGGTGTCATCGGCTAAGCCACTGGTCTGACCCTCGGGCGTAGACCCAGGGACCGGATCGGCGGGGATCCCGGTGATTGGGCCGCACCCAGCCCATGGCATCCAGGGAGCAACCACTCAGCGAGTGACGACTGAGTGGCGCGGTCACCGACGCGCCGACCTAGCGAAGGGGAGTAAGGCGCGTACGGAGCCGCGAGACGACAGTGACGGGCTTTCCCGTCACTCGTCATGCGGGCAGGGCCACCGACGTGACGTCGGTGGCCCTGCCCGTTTGATGGGGAATCGGAGCGGTCCCCTGGGGGGCCACCCGGGGGACCGCGAGCAGGCACCTGATGTGGAGGCACCTGTGGTCACCAGTCTGACAGAGGCCGAGCGGGCGGAACTGTCCCGCAAGGCCGGTGAGGCAAACAAGCGCAGCGAGGACAACGCCCGTGCCCGGGGCGGCCGTTGATGGCCGGCTCGGAGCACGAGAAGACGAAGGATCCGCTGCCGCCGCGTCCGCGCGGCCCGCACCCGTACTGAGCCTCAACCGCTCGATGGCCCTGGCCGGGTTCGACTCCCGGCCGGGGCGCTCCGGCCCGCCGCCCCGCGCGGCGTAGGCCGTACTTCCCGGACCAGCCGCCGCCCTCTGGTGGGCACTCTCGCGGCCTCCGGCTCTTCCCGTCCCTTCGACATGGGAGCCCCCATGCTCAATTACGTGTGCGGCCACCGGGCCGACACCCCACAGGACTTCGCCGAACTCGCCCTCGGTACACCGGTCGAACTCTGGCTCGGGGTCGACGGCGAGAGCGAGACGGAGCGCGCGGCCCGGCTGGACGCGGCCCGCGACATCCTCGCCGACCCCGAGTTCTGCACCCTGCCGGACGACTTGATCCGGCTGGCCGCGCGGGTTGTCGAGGACTACCCGGATCTGTTCAACGTGGTCCCGCTTGCTCGCCCGGCCCGCCGCCGTACCGTACGGCGAGGAGTCGCGGCATGAGCGTCCCCGCGCCGTCCGCGGTCGCTCCCGCCCCCGAGCAGCTGGTGGACCACCGGGGCGCCCCGCGCGGCCCCGTCACGATGCCGCTGTCCTACGAGGCCATGCGGTTGAGCCTGGCCTTCCACGAGGCCGGACACGCGGTGCTGGCCTTGGCCTACGACATGCGCGTGCTGACCAGTGAGGTCATCGCGTGGACCGAGGACGACGGGCGGCCCCATGTGACCGGCCTGACGACCACCGAAGTCCGGCTCGACCGCGTGCACCCGTGGCGGTTCGCTGCGCAGTGCGCCGCCGGCTCGGTCGCTCAGGTGCAGTACCTGCTCACCCACGGGCTGTGGACGCCGCAGACCGCCGTCGGCTGCACCGCGGCCCACGACCGCGAGCAGGCCATCGACGTGCTGGCCGAGTGGGGCTACCGGCTCGACCGGGACAAGGTGCCGGTGGGCGGCAAGTCGTGGGCGATGGTCCGCGGCATGGCCCGCCGCAAGATCAGCCACCTGTGGCCGCAGATCCGCATCACGGCCCACGCCCTGAGCGACCACACCACCCTGAGCGGCGACGACATCGCCGCACTCACCGGCATGCGCAACCCGGCGATCAACGAGGGAGCCGCGGCATGAGCGAGAACCTGACGCTGGACGACCTGGCTGCACCACTGCGGGCGCTGCGCCTGCTGGCCACGGACTTCGGGCACCTCCCCGCGCCGACCGTGCGGATGAGCCCCATCTTTCCCAACCAACTGGAACTGGCCTTCCACGACGACCTGTCCGGCTTCGAGGCCTGGCGCGAAGCGCTGGCCATCGCCCCGGACGCCGTCCGGTACCACACGCAGGGCGAGGACGGCCTCACGTGCGCCCTGCACGCGGGCACCGAATACGCGGGCGCTGCACTGGAGTTGGTCGGCTACGGCGACGTCCTCGCCCCGGCAACGGTCGCGGCGGCGGGCTGATGTCCGCGGCCTGGGGCAAGTGCTTCGACCCGAGCGGCGCCCGCCACGGCATACCCACCTACCCCTGGAAGCTCGCCCCGGACGGGTACGCCACCGTGCGCCAGTTACGGGCCCGGGGGCTTCGCCCGGGCGGGCAGGGCGTGCAGGTGCAGGTCATGCGGATCAACCGCCGTACCGGCAGCCCGCGGGTGGCCTACCTCTACGCCATCGACCGCGCCAAGCCCGTACGGCCGATGACCTCCCGCAAATGGGGCGCGCTCGCGCTGGCCATGCACGCCCGCCGCACCTGCCCCAAATGCCAGGTCACCTACAGCTACTGCCTGCCGAGATCGCTCGGCATGTGCGTGCTGTGCGCCTACCCCGACAGCCAAAACCACGGAAGGAAGTGATCCCATGGACAGGGAGTGGAAGGAAGCCGCCCGCCGGGCGGTGCACTGGAGTCTGCCGGTCGGGCTGACCGGCCTGTCGCTGGGCTGGACCGTGTACGCGGTGGGGGAGATCCTCGCCCACCAGGCCCCGGCCCTGCTCGCCTACACGGTGGCCGGGATCTACGACGCGGTATGGCTGTACGCCCTCGCGATGGAGACCGCGCACCGCCGGCAGGGATCCTCCGGGAAGCTGCCCGCCACGTTGGGCTGGCTGTTCCTGCTCACCTCGGTCGGCGTGCTGTTCACCCACGGCCTGCTGTACGCCACCGTGGTCGTCGCCGTGATCGGCGCGGTGGTTCCGGCCGCCGCCAAGGCCACCCTGATCATGGCCGTAGAGCGGGACACCACCCGCATCTCCCCCCAGGCACAGCAGCAGATCGACGCCGTGCGCAGCGCGACGCGCGACCAGGTGGCCATCGGGCGCGCGGTCACCCGGGCCAAGGCCGACCGGCACACCACGGCCGCCGCCCTGGAGGGCGAGGAGCGCAAGGCCCGCGGCACGGCACACAAGGCGCGCCACAAGGCAGCCGAGAAGCTGAGCGCGCTCACCGCCAAGCACCCGGCCGCCGACGTCCCGCAGGAAGTACCGGCGCTGTTCTCCGACGACGACCTGGCCCGCGTGCTCGGGCAGTGGACACACGATGGTGTGTCCCCGGCCATGTCCCCTGTGTCCCCGCAGGTCAGCCCCGTGTCCCCGATCGGCGAACTCGCCGCGCCGGACGGCGAGGGACACACCCCGCTGGACTGGCCGGCGCTCGCCGCGGTCGCGGCCGTGGCCGGGGTCGACACCCCCGAGCCGGGCGAGCCGCTGAGCGAGGACCAGCTCACCGTCGTGCTGCGGTGGCTGCGCCACTCGGACAACCCCCCGCTGTCCTACCGCAAGGCCCTGGCCGCCTACCGCGCGGCGGGCTTCTCGGCGAAGGAGGAACGGGTCCGCAAGGCGTACGCCGCGCTGATCGACGCGGAGGACGCACAGCCGTAAACGAGCACCCGGCACACCAATCCCACTCCACAAAGGAGCGCCACATGGCGAGCATCGGCACCCGCGTCGTGGGACTCGGGAATCATCACACCTCCCGCACCGAAGCGGGAACCATCCTCGACGTCGACCGGGAGATCGCCGAGTTCGCTGACGAGAGCCCCCACGTCCAGGTCGCCTGGGACTCCGGCCACACCTCCTGGGTTCCCGGAGACGGAGTGAAGCGGGAATCCGAGGCGTAAACCGTCTCCGGCACACACCAATGACGGCCAGCCCAGGGCATTTGGGCTGGCCGTCGTTGCGACTGCCGGAAGCAGTCGAACCCCAGTGAAGCAGACCCGGTGAGCCCCGGCGAGCGGCACCCTCGCAGACCCGGCGCAGACCCGGCGAGCACCACGCACACCCACAAAATCCGCAGGCACGCGAACAGGTCGCGTGCTGCTCATCGCGAAGAACGGAGGGGCGTGGGACGCAAGCAATCACACGGCACAAGTGAGGACACCTACGGGCAGGCCGTCGGCGCCATCGGCGGACTCGTCATCGCGTTCGGTGTCCTGGCCACCATCAAGGACAAACTCGGCCTCTCCTGGCCGGCCACGGTGCTGCTCGCCACCGGGAGCCTGGTCGGACTCGGCTACCTGGCCCGGCAGATCCGTCAGGGCGTGCCGCGCTGGTGGGCGCGCCAACCGGCACCCTCCCCGGCGGCCCAACCGGCGGCCCTGCAACAGGAATCCCCGGTCCAGACCGTCAACGAGATCCCGGCACAGGCACCCGCACCGGTACCCGGTCAGCCCGCGGGCTCGGTGCACACGCCGGGCGCAGGGTCGCCGGGCGGCGGGGATGAGAGCCATCCGCAACTGACCATGGCGCTCACCCGGGTTGGCGCCATCGGCCGGAGCGAGCACATCCGCGCCGGTGACGTCACGATCGAGACGCTCCCCGGGATCGGCACCGTCTACGACTTCCTGGTGCCGGAGGGCCGTACCCACGACGACGTGGCCAAGCGGCTCGGGCCGATCGCGTCCATGTTCGGCGTGACCCGGCTGCACCTGAAGCTGGAGACGAGCCGGAAGACCGAGCGCCGGGTGCGGCTTCTGGTGCTCAACGAGCCCCCGTTCAGCCAGCCGTTCCCGTCCCCGACCCGGCAGGAGATCCACACGTTCACGGGGGTTCCCCTCGGACACGAGGTCACCGGCCGGCTCGCCGGGGTGCCCACCTTCGACAAGGCATCCCTGCTGGTCGCGGGCATGACCCAGATGGGCAAGACGACCCTGGTCAACGGGCTCATCACCTGCCTGCTCATCGCGTACGGCGAGTTCGACCTGTATCTCCTGGACGGGAAACTGTGCGGGCTGACCAAGTTCGAGAAACTCGCCGTCCGCTACGAGGCATCGGATGATCCGGCCGTCCTGGAAGACCTGCTCAATGAGCTGAACTCCCGCGTGGACGACCGGTATACGCAATTGCAGGACGCCATCCGCAACCGGCAGCCCACACCGGTCTTCAAACCGGTGTTCTTCATCATCGACGAAGCAGCCGACTTCTACACCGACGACGGAACCAAGGAAGGAAGGGAACTCGTCCGTCGGGTAACGGACAAGTCCAGGTCGCTGGTCTCGAAATCCCTGGAATCCGGGATCGCCACCGTGATGCTCACGCAGCGTCCGGCAAACGACGCGATCCCGGTGAAGGTGCGGGACCAGTTCCTGTACCGGATGTGCCTCTACGTGGCCTCCGAGGGAAGCGCGAAAGTCGCCCTCGGAGACTCGTACTTCGACACCGTCGCCCCGATCCACCCGGCACTTCTCGACCCTGAAATCAAGGGCCAGGCCGTATTGTTCGCCAGCGGATCTTCCACCCTGATCCGGGGTTTCCATTTCCCGGATGAGTTCATCTGGGGTGTGGTCGACGAAGTCCACGACCGGCGCGAAGCAGCGATCCCGGATTCTCCGCTGAAGCAGGCCATCGAACTGATGCGGAGCACGGGAGTGGAGTTCATGCCCACGCCCGAACTGGCCCCGGCTCTCGGGATCACGGAAACCGATCCCACGGAACGTGGAAAGCAACTCTCGCGACTCCTGGGCGGGGTTCCGACGGGCAAGACGGCACAGGGCCGCGGCTACCACCTGGCCGACCTCACCGCCGCCGCCCTGTCCAGTTCCTGACCGCCACCCGGCACCGCCAGCCCACCGCCACCGCACCGCCATCCCCGCCGCCTCATGGCGGTGGCATGGCGGTGCCCGGCGGTTGCACGGCGGTGCCCTGGCGGTCCGGCATGGCGGTCCTGACCAGCACAGACGATCAACAACCCCCGGAAGGAGGGAAGAGGCTTGTTGCGTGCCTCTACCGCCGTCACGATCGGTGTAGGAGCGACCGCGGCCGTCCTTGTGGCCGCGCTCGTCCAGGGCGCCGACGACGACCCGCTGTCCACGGCGCTCAGCCTGACCGTCCCCAGCCAGTACACAACCCTGATCGAGGACGCAGGGAACACCTGCTCCGAGGTCACCCCGAACCTGCTCGCCGCACTGCTCACGCAGGAATCCGGCTTCAACCCGAAAGCGCAATCCGGAGTCGGTGCGGAAGGCATCGCACAGTTCATGCCGTCCACGTGGGAAGCCCACGGAATCGACGGCAACGGCGACGGAAAGCGCGATGTGTGGGATCCCGCCGACGCGATCCCCTCAGCGGCCAAGTACTTGTGCGAAATCGCCAAGGACGTCAAGGACGTACCCGGGAACAGGCAGAGCAACATGCTCGCCGCCTACAACGCCGGAAGCGGCGCCGTCCGCAAGTACGGAGGAATTCCCCCCTACAAGGAGACACAGAACTACGTCAAATCCATTCAGGCACTCGCCGACCAGCCATCCAGCGGGAAGACCGTAACCGCGAGCGTGGACCAGGCCGTTACCGCAATCAACGCGGCAGTCGAAATGCTCGGTACCCCGTATTCGTGGGGCGGCGGGAACGCCAACGGCCCCAGTACGGGAACCTGCTGCTCTCCCAACGGAAGTTCGGGAACGAAGATTTCCGGGTTCGACTGCTCGGGACTCACGCTCTACGCCTACGCCAGGGCCGGTATTTCCCTGCCGCGTACAGCGGCACAGCAGTACGCGGCCTCGGAGCCCGTGAAAAAGGGTGAGGCCCGTCTCGGGGATCTCGTCTTCTACGGATCCGGTCCCACGAGCATCCATCACGTCGGTATTTACATCGGCGGCGGCTGGATGATCGACGCTCCCCGGCCCGGCACGAAGGTCCGTTACGACCGCATCGACGTCATGAGCGACCTGTTCGCCATCGCCCGTCCCACCTCCCGCTCTAGCAAGGAGATCTGAGTCATGTCCAAGTTCACGATCCTGGCCAAGCCCGTCGACATGTCCGGCGGGTTCAAGGACTTCTTCGACACCATCGGCCTGACCGGAGCGGGCCTGGTCACCAAGGGCCTCGCCGCGGTGATCGCGGTGATCGCGGTCGGCATGCTGCTGAAGACGTCCAGCGACCCCAAGGGCGCCCTGCGCAAGGGGACGATGGCGGTCGGCACACTGTTCGTCGCCGTCGTCCTCGCCCTGTACGGGGACACCCTGTTCTCCACCGTCACCCAGGCCAAGGGCTGATGCCGCATGGCCAGTGACCCGTGCGACGACATCATCGGCGAAGCGAAGAAGTACTGCGAACGAGGGACCTCAGGCGGTTCCTCCGACACCGGTGGCGTCCCCGGCACCGGCGGCATCACCGGCGGCGCCTCCGACCACGTCAAAGACCTCGCAAACAGCCTGATCAAGAAGATCGGTGACCTCATCTCGCCGAAGGATGCGTGGGCACCGTCTCGATCCGACAGCGTGCTGTACGAGCCGTTCCTGTGGCTCGGTCAGCACCTGGCGGTCGCCATCTTCGTGTGTGTCGTCGTCGTGTGTGGCCTGACCGCCTGGCAGGGCGCGCCCCGGCTGAAGCAGATGGGTGCGTCGACCGGATGGACCCTGGTGGCCGTGGCCGGCATGGCGTCCATCCCCGGGGCCGTCATGCTGCTCAACAAGGCGGTGAGCAGTGCGTTCACGGCCGCGTTCGACAGCAACGAGTCGACCCTGTTCGGCGCGATCAGTGATGACTTCCAGCACGGGACGGACGCGGGGAACCCGCTGGTGACCCTGCTGGTCATCTCCGCTCTCGTGGTCGTCCTCGCCTTTGCCGCGCTGGTGTTCATGACCCGCCAGATCGGCATCCTCGCGTTCGTGTGCATGGCCCCGCTGGTGCTGGCCTCGCTGGCCCGCGGGGGCGACACCACCGCGATCCGGGCATGGGCACAGCGGCTGCTGGGGCTGATGTTCGCCCCCTTCGCGCTGCTGCTGCTCTCCCCGTTCGTGGAGTTCGCGCACGGCTCGCTGGTCCTGGACACGCTCCTGCTCATCGCCGCGGACGTCCTGATGCTGCGGATGATCTTCCACGGTGTGCCGTACTTCGGGCCCAAGGTGGCCCGCGCCACCCGCGGTTGGGTGGAACGCCGTACCCCCAGCCCCCTGGTCCATGCACTCGTGCGGGCCGGTGCACCCGACGTCTACGAAAGGGAGAACGCCCCGCGCGGCCCGCGCACCGTCGACACCCCCGGCCGCGCCATCTCCAAGGACCGCGGCGTCCTGTTCGCCGCCTACGGCATCAACACCCCCGACCGGTCCGGACGGCTGACCACCCAGTCCGCCGTCGCGAAGGAACGGCGGGAGGCGAGCGAAAGCGCCACCCGCCGCCAGCAACTGCGGGAGGTACGCCAGCAGTACCGGACCACTCCCCGGCCGCCGACGACGGCCCCCGCCGGCCCGCCGAACAATCCCGCCACGCGTCGGCGGCCGGTAACCCAACCGTCGGCACCGGGCCAGATGCCCACCCCGTAAGAGCCGGTCCCTGGCCCCGGCGCTCTCTCCGCTCCTGCCACCCGGCGGCAGGAGAAAGCGCCGGGGCCAGGCCGTTTCCGACTTCTGGAGGTTGTTTCCCGTGTACTCCCTGACCCCCGGCTACCGCATCCCCGCCGTGCAGCGCGGCCTCAGCCGCGCCGAAGCCCTGCTGACCAAGGTGAACGCCGGGCTCGGGAGCGCCGCCCTCATGTCCGCGATGATCACCCCACCCCCGGCCTGGACGTTCGCCGCCGTCGGCGCCACCGCCGCCGTCCTCAACCTCGCCCCCGGACCACGCTCCCTCGCCCGCTGGACGGCCGTCGGCTACCGACATGTCCGTGAGCGCAGCGCACCCGACGCGATCGCCGCCCACCCGGGCGCGACCACGACGTGGGCGCTGTACCCGGACCACGGCACCATGCAGGACCCGCACCGCCGGGCGGGCTTCCACGACGCGTTCGCCCGCGCCCTCACCTTCGCCGGCGAGCAGGCCCGCACCGCGGGCGTCCAGGTCCACGTCACCCACCACACCACCACCGGCGACTACACCGACCACACCCAGACCATCACCGTCCACGTCCCCAAAGGACTGATCGCCCACCCCACCCGGATCCTCGACAGCCTTCAAGCCGAGTTCGCCAGACTCGGAGCACTGACCCCCATCGAGCCGAAGCCGCTGCCCGCCGTGAGCAAACGCGGCCCGGGGTGGGCGGGGCTGGACGACGGCCGGTACGCGGCGACCGCCCGGATCACCTCGTGGCCGGAGGAGACGGACGGCGACCTCATGCCCCGACTCCTGCTCGGACCCGGCCCCGACCGCTCCCTCGCCGTCCTGTACCGGCCGCTGCCCACGGGTCTGTCGCGCCGGTCGGCGAAGTGGCAGCGCGCCGCCTCCGAAGCCTTCACCGCCGACAAGGTGAAAGCCGACACCCAGGACATCGCCAGCGGCACCACCCACGGCGCACTCGTCCACGGAGCCACCCTCGTGGACCTGGACGCCTACCTCACCGTCTTCGGCGACAGCCCCGAGAGCGTCACGGAAGCGCGCTGGCAGGCCTCCCTTGCTGCCGACCGGCACCGCATCCGCCTCGACTGGCTGCCCGGCCAGCAGCACCGCGCGCACGTGATGACCACCCCGCACGGAGCCTCCACCCGGAAAGGAGCCATCCTGTGATCCGACTGCCCACCACCCACGCCGCGATCACCGCCCCGCTGGTCGCCTCCAACACCCGCTTCCCCGGCATCCCGATCGGCCGCTCCCTGCTGGACGGACGCGCCTTCCACCTCTCGCCCGTCCAGACCTCCGCCGCACTCCTGCCTTCGACCAACTCGCTCGCGCTGGGCGGTCTCGGCTCCGGCAAGTCGACGACGGCGAAGAAGCGAATCCGCCGCGAGATCCTGGAGAACGGCCACCAGGCCGTCGTCATCGACTCCTTCGGCGAGGACAACACCGGCGAGTGGGCGCCGCTCGCGCGCTCGCTGGGCGGCCGGGTCATCGAGGCCGGCACCTTCACCCTCAACCCGGTCAGCACCCTCTTCCCGCCCGAGGTCCGCGAACAGCTCGTGCGCTCGCTGATCCTGGCCGTGGAGCCCGGAGCGCTCACCCACCAGGCCACCCACGCCCTGCAACACGCCCTCAACCACCCCAAGGCCACCTCGCTCAACGGCCTGGTCGACGCCCTGATCAGCCCGGAAAACGGCCGCTGGCCGGCCGCCAAGCTGACCGAGTGGGGCGAGGGCGCCGCGATCGGCCTCTCCCGCTACACCGAAGGATCCCTGCGCGGCCTGTTCGACGGCCCCGAAGCGAGCCTGCCCGAGACGGACCTGCCGATCATCTCCTTCGACTTCTCCCACCTGGATCGCAACTCCCCGGCGATCCCCTCCCTGATGGCCGCGGTCAGCTGCTGGGCAGAGCACGTGTGGCTGCGCCAGTCCACCGCCGTGCACAAGCACCTGGTGCTGGAGGAGGCGTGGCAGATCCTGCTGTCACCGGCCACCTCCGAGCTGATCCAGCGGCTACTGAAGAACAGCCGGAAGGCGGGGCTGTCGCTGGACGTGCTCATGCACACCCTGTCCGACCTCGGGGAAGGCAAGGCCCGCGACCTGGCCCGGCTGTGCGAGATCGCCCACGTCGGACGCCTGGGTCCCGAAGAAGCCGCCGCCGTGGGCGCGCTGCTCGGACTGCCCGCCTGGGCAGTCGAGAAGATCCCCACCCTGGATCCGGGCCAGGCGGTGTGGAAGGTCGGCCCGGACTACGCCGACATCATCCAGACCGTCCTCAGCGAGGACGAAGCAGCGCTCACCGACACCTCGGCACGACGCCGCCTGGCACAGCAGACCCTCACCGTCGAACAGGACACCACCAGGGCGACCGAGCTCGTCATGGAGGCGGGCGAGGACACCGGCGCCGTGGTCGACCCGATCGAGGACCTGCACGCCGACTTCACGACGGACGACGGCACGTGGGACTGGGAGGCGCTGCCGCCCAACGTCATCGGGCCGGAGCGCTTCGACCTCGCCCGGCACGAGCGCGTCCTCCAAGCCGCGATCGAGGGCCGGTTCGGCGAAGCCGCGGAACTGGCAGCCGTCTACGAGCGCGAGGACATCACCGCCCACGGCCTCAACTCCACTCAGGCGCTCGCCTGGTTGGAGACCCGGGCACAAGTGGCGGATCTGCGCGGGGAGCACGGACAGGCGGTGCAGCTGCGCGCTACCGTCGCCCGCATGGGCAACGACGCTGAGTGGTTCGAGAAGAACGACAGCACGTCCCCGACCTGGCACAGCGTTCCCCCGCAGCCTGCCCCCGACCCGACACCGGACGACGAACAACCGGCCCGGACGCGTCGGCGGACCTGGCCCTACGTCGCCGCCGTCGCCACCCTGTCCATCGCAGCCGTCGGTGTGTGGCAGAACGGCCAGAACGAACACCACACGCAGGAACGCCAGCAGAAAGCCGCCGCCTACAAGGGCCGCTCGGGCGCAGCGCTCACCCTCGATGGCGTCAAGGCCGACGTCGTGGCGCACTGGACGACCGACCGGGACAACGTCATCGTCGAACTGCGCTCCTACTTCGACAAAAACGCCAAGTACCTGCGGATCGACGGGGCAGGCGAGAGCGCCCAAAGCACTCTGGGAAACGACCGCTGGTTCCCCAAGACCCCGGAAATCAAGCTCCCGGTGACCGATCCCCTCGCCGACGTCACGGTCCACGTGGCAATCGGCGGACGCACCTGGAAGGAAGGCTCCCGGGCCGTTTCCCAGACGATCCGGCTGTCCCCGACCGGCATCGCCTACGACGCAGAGAGCGGCGAGAAACTCCCCTCCGACCTCTGACACCCGCCCGCCGCTGAGGGCCTGCACCCCCGAAGGGTGCGGGCCCTCACGCGTGCTCGCTCCCGGACGCTCCGTCCAGCCCTCGCCCACCGCCCGGCGCGACGAGCGAGGACTGAACAGGCCGCCCGGCCGTCCCGCACCGCCCCCCCCGAGAGCAAAGGAGATCCCGATGATGCACTTCAGCACCGGCGGCAGCGGCTTCCCCTGGCGGCGCTTGCTGTACCCGTTCGCCATCGTCGGCGCGTTCGTCGTCGGCGTCTGGGGACTGGTCGCCGCCCTGGTCTGGCTGCTGAGCGCCGTCGCCCACACCGCCACCGTCATAGCCGGAGCCGCCGGACCCATCGGCGTCGGCGGAATCACCCTCAAACTCTTCAGCTCAAAGCGCTGACCTGCACAAAGGAGGCTCATGTTCGAGATCCGCGTCATCTGCGAGCCGACCGAGGCCGACCGCGTCAGCCAGACCCTGGCCGCCGCGTTCGACACCGGCCCCGCACGTCAGTACCCCACCCGCGACGGCAAGCACACCCGCCTCTACTTCACCGCCGACCACCGCACCGCCACCCACGAAAGCGAGTGACCATGTCCTTCGGACAGACCCCCATCACCATCATCGGCAACCTGACCGCCGACCCGGAACTGAAGTTCACCGCCTCCGGCCAAGCCCTGGCCAAGTTCACCGTCGCTTCCACCCCGCGCGCCTTCGACCGCGAGGCCAACCAGTGGAAGGACGGCACGTCCACCTTCTTCCGCTGCGCCGCCTGGCGCGCGCTGGCCGAACACGTCGCGGAATCCCTCGGCAAGGGCTCGCGGGTGGTGCTGTCCGGCCGGATCCGCCAGCACGACTGGCAGACCCCCGAGGGCGACAACCGCTCCATGCTCGCTGTCGAGGTCGACGAGATCGGCGCCTCTCTGCGCTTCACCACCGTCACGATCAACGCCAAGCGCGCGGGCGGCAACAGCGGCGCCGCCGGGTCCGGCGACCCGTGGAACACCGGGGACAACCGGCCCGAAGCGGGCAACGAGCCCCCGTTCTAGGTCGGCCCGGGGCGGCCATCGTCTCGCCTAAGTCCGTGGCCGCCCCGGCTCCCTTGTCCTGACCACAGAAACAGGAGAGCCGTTGCTGTTCTACCTGACCACCCACAAACGGCACTGGATCAAGCTCACCGACGTGCCGCTGTTCCTGAAGTCCGAGCACTTCGTCGCAGCGGCCAAGCTCTACCCGGCGCTCGGTCCGTACGCGGTCGACTCCGGCGGCTTCATGGAGCTCAAAGACAAAGGAACCTGGACCCGCCCGCCCCGCCAGTACGTGCAGGACCTGCGCCGCATCTGGGAGCACGTCGGCCCCTACGACTGGGCAGCCCCACAGGACTGGATGTGCGAGGAAGCCATCATCGAGGGCGGTTGGTTCGGCGGGCAGTACTTCGTCGGCACCCACCTCAGCGTGCAAGAGCACCAACGCCGCACGGTGAACAACTTCCTCGAACTGCGCTCCCTCGCCCCCGATTTGCGCATCGCACCCGTCCTTCAGGGCCGTGAAGTCGACGACTACGAGTGGTGCGTTGAGCTGTACGAGAAGGCCGGCGTCGACCTGCGAGCGGAACCCATCGTCGGTCTCGGCTCGGTGTGCCGGTTGCAGTCCACCCGCAAGGGCGCCGCGATCGTCACCGCCATGGCCGCACACGGCTTCAAGCTGCACGGCTTCGGTTTCAAGACCCTCGGTCTGGCCCGCGTCGGGCATCTGCTGGCGTCCTCCGACTCCGCGGCCTGGAGCTCCCACGCTCGCTACCGGCCGCCCCTGCCCGGGCACACGCACAAGAACTGCGCCAACTGCCTGCCCTACGCGCTGCGCTGGCGCTCCCGCGTCCTGGGTGCGCTGCCCACCTGGCAGCAACCCGCCCTGGACGCGGCCTGATCGCCCGGAGCGGCCACCGTCTCGCCAAAGTCCGTGGCCGCCCCGGCTCCCTTGTCCTGACCACAGAACAGGAGAACCTCCAGCATGCCCCAACCCAACCCCGCCGCGCTGCTGACGGCAGCGCTGAACGCCGCTGCGCGGGACTGGCGCGTCCACCCGCTCGTGCCCGGCGGCAAGGCATCCGCTCTGCACGGCGAACGCCGCTGCCTGCGCACGGACGGCTGCGCCGACGGGCACGTGAAGTGGGAACAGCGCGCCACCACCGACCCCGACCGCATCCGCGAGGCATGGTCGGTGGACGCGTTCAACGTGGGCATCGCCACCGGCCCCTCCCACCTGGTCGTCGTCGACCTCGACGTGCCCAAGGACAAGAACGGGAAGGGCAGTTCGGACGCGCCTGACGGCGCGACGACCTTCCTGGCGCTCTGCGAGCGCGCCGGACAGCCCTGGCCCGCCACCTACACGGTGCGGACGCCCTCCGGCGGCATGCACCTGTACTTCACCACCCCACCCGGCATCCGACTGCCCTGCACCGCCCGCACCGTGGCGCCCAACGTCGACACCCGCGCATGGGGCGGCAACATCGTCGCCGCGGGCAGCACCACCCCACAGGGCGTCTACGAGGTCAGTGACGACCACCCGGTTGTCGTCCTGCCTGGGTGGCTGTCGCAGCGTCTCCAGACCACCCCCAAGCCCGCTACTGTGCCCGCCCCGTTGCTCATCCCGGGCCAGGCCACCCGCCGCGCCACGGCGGCCCTGGAACGCGAGACGGCCGCCGTCCGCACCACCTCGGAGGGCGGCCGGAACAACCGGCTCTTGGCGGGCGCCCGCTCCCTTGGACGGTTCGTCGCCTGGGGCGAGATCACCCGAGACGCGGTCGAGGAGGCTTTTCAGGCGGCCGGCGAGACGGCCGGACTGCCACCGGCCGAGTGCCGCACCACCATCCGCAGCGCCCTGGACTGGTCCATCCGCACGTGCCGACCGAGGGAGGCCGCGTGAGCCTCCGCCCCGTGCCTGAAAAGCCTCACCCGCCCACACCGGACCGTCCGCGCCTGACTGCGGCCATCCCCGACGGTGGCCGTGGCACGAAGGACGACGGCCGCCAGGCCGTCCTTTCATCCCTTCCCCCCGGCCAGCACCCCAGTGCCCCGCCCACCGGTGACGGGCGCTTCCCCGTGGCCTGGCTCACCATCTGCGCACCGCGCGGCACCACCCCGACCGCCACGTCGACGTGCCTGTGCGGCAGAGACCGCAGCGCCGTCGGCCACCGCAAGGTCCACGCGCTGATCGCCGACCACGAAACCCACCGCGACGAATGCCCGCTCCGCACCACCCAGGAAAGGAGGAACGCCGCATGACCAGCGCCAAGCCGCCCGCACCGTCCATCGACGGCGCGGCCCTGCTCGATGAGGTCGAAGCGTTCCACCGCCGCTTCAACATCTTCCCCACCGAAGCCGCCTACGTCGCCGTCACCCTGTGGGACGCGCACGCCCACCTGATCGACTCCTTCGACGGCACCGCCCGTCTGGCCTTCCTGTCCCCGGAACCCGGATCGGGCAAGTCCCGCGCGCTGGAAATCGTGGAGACGCTGACACCTCACGCGGCCACCATCGTCAACGCGTCCGCCAACGCCCTGTTCCGGCTGGTAGAGGCAGGAGGCGGGACACCGACGGTGCTGTTCGACGAGATCGACACCGTGTTCGGGCCCAAGGCCGGCGGCAACGAAGAGGTCCGCGGGTTCCTCAACTCCGGCTACCGGCGCGGCGCCAAGTCCCTGCGCTGCGTCGGCGACGGCTCGAACCAGAACACGGAGTGGTTCTCCTCGTTCTGCGCGGTCGCCATGGCCGGACTCGGCTCCCTGCCGGACACGATCCTGACCCGCTCGGTCATCATCCGCATGCGCAAGAAGGCCCCCAACGAGCACGCCGAGCCCTACCGGCGCCGCGTCCACGAGAAGCAGGGCCACGCCCTGCGCGACCGGCTCGCCAAGTGGGCCGACACCATCAAGGACGACGTCGCCGCGGCCTGGCCCGAGATGCCCGACGGGGTCTCCGACCGGCCCGCCGACGTATGGGAACCGCTCCTGGCGGTCGCCGACGCGGCCGGCGGGCACTGGCCCGAACGCGCCCGCGCCGCCTGCGTCGTGCTCATCAAGGCCGCATCCCAGGGCGGCGAGGCATCGCTGGGAGTGCGACTGCTGACCGACCTGCGTGACCGCGTGTACTGCGGCGCCGACCGCATGCCCACCGCCGCCATCCTGGAAGTCCTGCTCGGACTCGACGACGCCCCGTGGGCCGACATGAGCGAGGACGGACAGAACATCAAGCCGCTCACCGCGCGCGCCCTGTCCAGACTCCTGAGCCAGTACGTGCGCCCCGACAACACCCCCATCAAGCCCCGCGGTATCCGGGTAGGAAGCGGCACCCCCAAGGGCTACTACGCGGAAGACCTCAGCGACGCCTGGAACCGCTACTGCCCCCCGCCCCCCGAGAAATCCGCAACATCCGCAACGTCCGCAACACCGCAGGTCAACGAGGGTGAATCTGTGGCGGATACCCCTTCCGCAAGCCGCCACACGTCCGCGGAAACCGACACGCGCCAACTCCGCATCGCGGGCTGACCAGCAGTAACCCACCGTGCCGCCGCGCGCCCCGCGCGGCGGCACCGATCCGCAACACAACCGGCATCCGCCACAAATCCAAGCCGCTGACCAGCGATGTTGCGGCGTGGCGGATGTTGCGGATTCCCAGAAGGCCCGAGAACCGACCGCACCCCGAGCGAGGAGACATCTCGGATGAGTGACGCCATTGCCGACCTGAGCAAGTCCCTCGGAATTCCCCTCACGCGGCTCCTCTACACCCCCGAGGAAGCCGCCGAGGTGCTGAGCTTCGGCCGCTCCACCGTCTACGAGCTGATGGCCGAAGGGGTCCTGAAGTACGTCAAGCGCGGACGCTCGCGTCGCATACGCCGCGCCGACCTTGAGGCCTACGTGAACGGCCTCGAACCCGTCGCCAACTGACCGAAGCACAAGCGCAATTGGGGAGGCCCCCGGACCTGTGTCCGGGGGCCTCCCCTGCATGGAGGAGTGCATGGGTACCAGAAACCCGAACATGGAGTCGTCCATCTATCTCGGTAGCGACGGCTGGTGGCACGGTCGCGTCACCATGGGCGTCAAGGACGACGGCAGCCCCGACCGGCGCCACCGCCGGGCGCGGACCGAGGCGGAAATCAAGCGCAAGGTCCGCGAGTTGGAGGAACTCCGCGACAAGGGACGCGCGCCCAAGGCCGGCCGCAAGCCGACCGTTGAGCAGTGGATGACCACCTACCTCACGGACATCGCGTCCCTGAAGCTCAAGCCGCGCTCGCTGGACGACTACTGGTCCAAGACCAGGAACGACATCGTCCCCGGCATCGGCAAGCACCGCCTCGACAAGCTTCAGCCGGAGCACTTGGAGCGGATGTACCGCGTCATGCTCGATGAGGGACACGCGCCCTCCCACGTGCTCAAGGTGCACCGCATCCTGTCGCGCGCCCTGAAAATCGCCCACCGCCGCCGCCTCATCGTGGAGAACGTGGCCACCCTCGTGGACCCGCCTTCGGTCGACGAGACCGAGGCGAACCCGTTCACGACGGAGGAAGCCAAGGCGTTCCTGGAAGCCGCCGCCAAGCGCCCCACCTTCATGCGGTGGTGCGTCGGCGTCGGCATGGGCTTCCGCCAGGGCGAGACGCTCGGTCTGCGGTGGCCGTACGTCGACCTCGACAACGAACTGTTCCACCCGCACTGGCAGCTCCAGCGCCTCACCTGGCGGCACGGCTGCAAGGACCCGCACGCGTGCGGCGCCAAGCGTCACCGGTTCGAGCCTTGCCCACCCGACTGCAAGAGGCACAAGAGCTACAAGCGGGGCTGCCCAAAGCCCTGCCCCCAGGGCTGTACGAGCCACGCCCGTGCGTGCCCGGACCGAAAGGGCGGCGGACTGGTCTTCACCCGTCCCAAGACCAAGAAGAGCCGCAACGCGGTACCGATCCCGCCGCCGTTCATCCCCTACCTGCGCGAGCACCAGGCGCAGCAGCAGGAAGTGCGTGCCGAGGCAGGAGACGCCTGGGAGGAACACAAGCTGGTCTTCACCCGCCCCGACGGTCGCCCCCTCGACCCGCGCCAGGACTGGCAGGAGTTCAAGGAGCTGCTCGCGGAAGCCGGGATCGACGACCGGCGCCTGTACGACGGCAGCCGTCATACGGCCGGCACGATCCTGAACGAGCTCGGGGTGGACATGCCCACGATCATGGAGATCCTTCGCCACACCCAGATCAGCCAGACCCGGCGGTACGTCAAGGGCAGATCCCACCTCTCGAAGGACGCCATGCGCCGCATGGGAGACGCCTTCATGCCCGGCCCGGAACCTCAGCCGGAACCCCCGACTGAGACCAAGAGTGAGACCACCGACAGCCGCACGGCCCGCCGCCGTCGGCGTCGCCGACTCCGCTAAGCAGAAAACCCCAGGTCAGATAGTCTCTGGCCTGGGGTGTAGCGGAGCCCCCTGTCGGATTCGAACCGACGACCTACGCATTACAAGTGCGTTGCTCTGGCCATCTGAGCTAAGGAGGCCTGCACGCGCGCGCGGCGGCGTGCCCGTGCAGTGTACCCAGGCCCCGGGGACACCCTGTCGAAAATTTCCGCGAAGTTCACATGCCGTGAGGTACTGACAGACCGGGAAACGCCAGGTACCGTCCTGACCCAGTTCGCTCATGTGGACTACACCAACCACCTTCCTACAACGGATCGTCCGGCACGTTCCTGCCGGTAGAAGGGGGCCCTTCACCATGGCCACTGTTTCGTTCGACAAGGCGACCCGGATCTACCCGGGCACCGAGAAGCCCGCCGTCGACGGTCTGGAGATCGAGGTCGGGGACGGCGAGTTCCTCGTCCTCGTCGGTCCGTCCGGCTGCGGCAAGTCCACCTCGCTCCGCATGCTCGCGGGGCTCGAGGACGTGAACGCCGGCGCCATCCGCATCGGTGAGCGCGACGTCACGCACCTGCCGCCGAAGGACCGGGACATCGCCATGGTGTTCCAGAACTACGCGCTGTACCCGCACATGACCGTCGCCGACAACATGGGCTTCGCCCTCAAGATCGCCGGCGTCAACAAGGCGGAGATCCGCAAGAAGGTCGAAGAGGCCGCCAAGATCCTCGACCTCACCGAGTACCTGGACCGCAAGCCGAAGGCGCTCTCCGGCGGTCAGCGCCAGCGTGTCGCCATGGGTCGCGCCATCGTGCGTGAGCCGCAGGTCTTCCTCATGGACGAGCCGCTGTCCAACCTGGACGCCAAGCTCCGTGTGTCCACGCGTACGCAGATCGCCTCGCTTCAGCGCCGTCTCGGCATCACCACCGTCTACGTCACCCACGACCAGGTCGAGGCCATGACGATGGGCGACCGGGTCGCCGTCCTCAAGGACGGTCTGCTCCAGCAGGTCGACTCACCGCGCAACATGTACGACCGGCCCGCCAACCTCTTCGTCGCCGGCTTCATCGGCTCCCCGGCCATGAACCTGGTCGAGGTCCCGATCACCGACGGCGGCGTGAAGTTCGGCAACAGCGTCGTCCCGGTCAACCGCGAGGCCCTGAAGACCGCGACGGACAAGGGCGACAAGACGGTCACCGTCGGTGTCCGCCCGGAGCACTTCGACATCGTCGAGGAGAACGGCGGCGCCGCCTCGTCCCTGACGAAGGACACCGAGGACAAGCCGGCCGGTCTCGCGGTCTCGGTGAACGTCGTCGAGGAGCTCGGCGCCGACGGCTACGTCTACGGCACCGCCGAGGTCGGCGGCGAGACCAAGGACCTCGTCGTCCGCGTCGAGGGCCGCCGGGTCCCGGAGAAGGGCTCCACGCTGCACGTGGTGCCGCGGCCGGGCGAGACCCACGTGTTCTCGACCTCCACCGGCGAGCGCCTCACCGACTGACGTCAGCACAAAGCCACCAACCCGGGTGAATTCACCCAGGTTGACGAGAAGGGCCCCGCAACCTGCCGCGGGGCCCTTTTCGTTGTCGACAAATACCCCGGCAGACCGGTCATTTCGAGCGTTGTACGTCAACGCGGTACCCCAGAAGAGGCACCAGTTCATCCCCCGAACCGGTGACTAAATGTCGCCAAATCATTACCGGGCGCTACCCTCACTCGCGTGAAGCACTCCACTAACCAACAGACGCGACGCGGCCGGGGCCCCGCCCGCCGGATCGGCCGCACCCTCGCCCTCGTCCTGCCCGTCGTCCTGGTGCTCTCCGGGACCCTCGCGGTCACCCGGGTCAACTGGACGGGAAACCCGTCCGGCTCGGTGCTCACCGCCTCCGACGCGATCGACGACGCCAAGGGCGCCGCCACGGCGGTCCACCGCGCACCGCAGGACGTGCTGCGCGACCAGCTGCTGTCCGAGCTCCAGGAGGACGACCCCGGCGTCGTCCTCACGCACCTCCAGCAGGCCGTGGCCGAGCGGCCGTCGCTCGCCGGGCACTGCGCGTCCATCGCCCGCGCCCTGGGCCGCGCCGCGGTCCGGGTCTACGGGCCGTCCAAGGCACAGTCGTACGCCCGTCCCGTCTGCGACACGGCCTTCGCCTCGGGCGTCGCCGCGGCGCACAGCTGAGAGCACCCACCCGCCCTCCTTCGACCCGGCCCGGATTCGGCCGGGGTCGGAGGAGGGTAACGGCTGATTAAGGATCGGTTGCCGGATCCGGTGGCGCACAGGACGCGCCGTACAGTTCGGGTCATGACCGATCCGAACGCCGCATCCCGCCCCGTTCAAGCCGTCGTCCTGGCCGGGGGCCAGGGCTCGCGGCTGCGCCCGTACACCGACGACCGCCCCAAGCCGATGGTCGAGATCCCCGGCACGGGGACGCCGATCATCGGCCACCAGCTCGCCTGGCTGGCCGAGGAGGGTGTGACGGACGTGGTGGTCAGCTGCGGGCATCTCGCCGAGGTGCTCCAGGACTGGCTGAAGTCGGCGGACCTGCCGTTGGGGGTCACGACGGTCGTGGAGACCGAGCCGCTGGGCCGCGGTGGCGGCCTCAAGTACGCGGCCTCGCACCTCCCCCACCCCGACAAGCCCTGGTACGCCACCAACGGCGACATCTGGACCCGCTTCTCGCTGCGGGACATGGCCGACTTCCACACGGAGCGGGACGCGGTGGCGACACTCGCCCTGGCGCGTCCGCGGATCCCCTGGGGCGCCGTCAAGACGGACGGCTTCGGGCACATCACCGACTTCATCGAGGCACCGCCGTCGCCCTTCGAGATCAACGCGGGCGTGTACGTCTTCTCGCCCGAGTTCGCCGGTCTGCTCCCCGAGCGCGGTGACCACGAGCGCACCACCTTCCCCCACCTGGCCCGGGAACGCCGCCTGGCGGGCTTCCCGCTGCCCCAGGGGGCCTACTGGCGGGCCATCGACACGGCGAAGGACCTGACGGAGGCCGCGAAGGAACTGGCGGCCCTGGGACGCTGAGAGCCGTTCCGGCACCGAAGACCTTTTCCCGTACGACTTTCCCGTACGACCAAGGGGTCCCGCACATCGACTGTGCGGGACCCCTTCGTATGGGCCGTACGTCTCTCAGCCGGTGGGCTTGCCCAGAATGTCGCCCACCGGCTTGGTTACCCCAACAGGCCGCCCACCAGGCCCGGTTGGCCGGAGGAGCCTCCGGAGCCGGTGCCGCCTGTCGAGCCGGTGCCTCCCGTGGAGCCGCCGGACGTGGGGCCCGAGGTGGTGCTGGGGGCGCCGCCGGCCGGGGAGGACTGCTGCGGCGGGGCCTGGCCCGCGCTGCCCTGCGTCTGGCTGGGGGCGCCGCCGGTCGCCGTGGCCGCGCCCGGGGTGGTCGCCGCGCCGGACGGCGAGGCGCCGGCGGTGGCGCCCTGGGTGGGCGAGTCGGCGGCGGACGGGGACGCCTTGTGGCGCTTGCCGGGCTCCTGCGGGAGCGGGGAGCCGGGGAGTTCGTTGCGCGGGGCCTCGCCGGGCCCGGGCACGACCACGCGGTCCGCGTCGCGGACGGCGCCGCCGAGCAGCGAGCCGATGAGGAGGGTGAGGCCGGTGACGATGGCCGTGATGAGGGCGCCGCGGCGCAGCACGTAGCTGCGCAGGTCCCAGATGTCGGCGCGGGGTCCGAGCCGACGCCAGGCGCTGCCCGCGAGGCGGCCGTCCACGGAGTAGACGGGGGCGCCGGCGATGATCAGCGGGGACCAGGCGGCGAGGTAGATGATGTCGGGGGCGTCGTAGGCGGGGACGGTCTTCCAGCTGACGGTGACGATGAGCGCGGCGGAGAGCAGCGCGCCGAAGACGGCGGCGACCCGCTGCCAGCAGCCGAGGACCGTGAGGACGCCGACGACGACCTGCGCGAAGGCGATGACGAGACCGGAGCCGACGGGGTGGTGCAGGGCGAACTGGCGCAGTGGCTCGGCGACTTCCCACGGGTGCAGGGTGTTGAGCCACTTGACCATGGAGCCGCGCTTGCCGCCGTCGAAGTAGACGGGGTCGCAGAGCTTGCCCATGCCGGCGTAGATGGAGATGAAGCCGAGGAAGATGCGCAGCGGGAGCAGGACGACGCCGAGGTTCATCCGGCGGCCGGGGTAGTAGGCGTGCCGGGCCGGGTCCTCGCCGTGCCGCCTGGCGGTCCGGCCCTCGCCGTCCTGCCCGTCCGCGTCGAAGTCCTCGAACTCCTCGGCGCCGTAGGCCTGTTCCTCGTCGTAGGCGCTGCCGACGGTGCGCATGTTCGGGAGGAGGCGGGTGCCGTCGTGGGTGCGCTGGGCGCCGACGACCGGGGTCTCGACGGTCTGGTCCAGCTCGTCGTAGATCTCGTCGTAGCTGCCGCCGGCGACCTCGACGCGCGGGATGACCTGGGTGGCTCCGGCGTCGGCGGACGGGTCCTCGCCGTGCCGGACGCTGCCGCCGCGCACGGCCTGGAGCAGGCGGTGGGCGCCGGTGTCGTCGGGCGCGGACTTGCCGCTCCACACGACGGGCCGGCGGCGGGCGGCGCCCGCTGCGGGCATCCGGCCGGGATCCTCGGTGGCGGTCAGGTTCCGTGCGATCCGCGGCGACCGGGCACGCGTCGACGCGCCGAGCTGCACGCGGAAGCTCGCATGATTGACGATGACCTGCGCCGGATCGCTCGGCACCTTCACCATGCTCAGCGCGGGAGCGTCGTCGAGCCCGGAGTCGAATCCGGAACCGAATCCGGGGTTGAATCCCGGCGAGCGGCCGCCCGTGGGTGTGCGGGGTGTTCTGGTGTCCACACTCATCTAACCGAGTGACGTGTGTTTAAGACACTGCTTTGACCTGCCGGA
Source organism: Streptomyces sp. CA-249302 (assembly GCF_050936785.1). Classification (NCBI taxonomy): domain Bacteria; kingdom Bacillati; phylum Actinomycetota; class Actinomycetes; order Kitasatosporales; family Streptomycetaceae; genus Streptomyces; species Streptomyces sp. CA-249302. The sequence goes on from NZ_JBNJMG010000001.1 coordinate 5,031,604, forward strand.
TGTGTCCGGACCCCGTCAAGCTTGTCCGGGACACCCGGATTGACCCGTACGAGTGAGGATGGGCACGCGTGTTCAGCCCCGTCGGCGCGCCGCCTCGTAGAGCACGATCCCCGCCGCCACACCGGCGTTGAGCGACTCGGCGCCGCCCGGCATCGGGATCCGGACCCGGTAGTCGCAGGACCCCTCTTGACCGCCGCTCTCGCACGCTCCGCGCTTCGAGCGGCTGCGCCGGCCTCCGACCGGCGGGCTCCGCCTGCCTACGCCGATGGCTCTCAGGCCCGCCGTCGAGCCGCCTCATACAGGACGATCCCGGCCGCCACACCGGCGTTCAGCGACTCCGCCCCGCCCGGCATCGGGATCCGGACCCGGTAGTCGCAGGTCTCGCCGACCAGGCGGGACAGGCCCTTGCCCTCGCTGCCGACCACGATGACGACCGGGCCGCCCAGGGCCTCCAGGTCGCCGATCTCGTGCTCGCCGTCGGCGGCGAGGCCGACGACCACGATGCCCGCCTTCTGGTACGCCTCCAGGGCACGGGTCAGGTTCGTGGCGCGGGCGACGGGCGTACGGGCGGCGGTGCCGGCGGACGTCTTCCAGGCACCGGCGGTCATGCCGGCCGCGCGCCGCTCGGGCACGACGACGCCGTGGCCGCCGAAGGCCGACACGGAGCGGACGACCGCGCCGAGGTTGCGCGGGTCGGTGACGCCGTCGAGGGCGACGATGAGGGGGTCCTCGCCGTCGTCGTAGGCGGCGTTCGCCAGGTCCTCGGGGTGGGCGTACTCGTACGGCGGGACCTGGAGGACCAGGCCCTGGTGGTTGAGCCCGTTGGTCATGCGGTCGAGCTCGGGGCGGGGGGCCTCCATGAGGTTGATCCCGCCGCGCTCGGCGGCGAGCTGGAGGGCCTCGCGGACGCGCTCGTCGTTGTCGATGAACTGCTGGACGTAGAGGGTGGAGGCGGGCACGCCCTCGCGCAGCGCCTCGACGACCGGGTTGCGGCCGACGACCAGTTCGGAGGTGGACTTGCCGCCGCGGCCGCGGGGCGTGGGACGCCGTACCGCCTGCTTCGCCTTGGCGTTGGCGACACGGTTCTTCTTGTGGCCCTTGCGCATCTCGGCGGGCGGGGTCGGACCCTTGCCCTCCAGGCCCTTGCGCCGCTGGCCGCCACTGCCGACCTGCGCGCCCTTCTTGCCGGACATGCGGCGGTTGTTGGTGGCCATGACCTACCTGTCTTCGTGAGTTCCGTACGTACGTCTTATGCAGTGTGCCGCCCGGAAGGCCGGGCGGCACAGTCGATCTTCGGTGACCCGGGGGCGGGTCAGCGTGGGCCGAGGCTCCAGCGCGGGCCCTGCGGGCCGTCCTCGATGCTGAGGCCGGACTGGTTGAGCTGGTCGCGGATGGCGTCCGCGGTGGCCCAGTCCTTGCGGCCGCGGGCGGCCTCGCGCTGGTCGAGGACCATGCGGACCAGGGTGTCGACGACGCCGTGCAGGTCTTCGCCGCGGTCGGCCTCGCCGGCCCAGTGCGGGTCGAGGGGGTCGAGCCCGAGGACGGCGAGCATGGCGCGCACCTCGGCGAGGCGGGCCACGGCGGCTTCCTTGTCGTCGGCGGCCAGCGCGCTGTTGCCCTGGCGGACCGTGGTGTGCACGATCGCCAGCGCCTGCGGCACGCCCAGGTCGTCGTCCATCGCCTCGGCGAAGGCGGGCGGCACCTCGGCGGAGGGCTCGACGGCGCCGGCCTTCTCGACCACGCGCTGCATGAAGCCCTCGATCCGCGCGAACGCCGACTCGGCCTCGCGCAGGGCGTCCTCGCTGTACTCGATCATCGAGCGGTAGTGCGGGGTGCCGAGGTAGTAGCGCAGCACGATGGGCCGCCAGGTCTTGACCATCTCGCTCACGAGCACGCTGTTGCCGAGCGACTTCGACATCTTGTCGCCCGCCATGGTCACCCAGGCGTTGTGCACCCAGTACCGCGCGAACTCGTCGCCGAAGGCCTTGGCCTGGGCGATCTCGTTCTCGTGGTGCGGGAAGATCAGGTCGAGGCCGCCGCCGTGGATGTCGAAGGCGGAGCCCAGGTACTTGTGCGCCATCGCCGAGCACTCCAGGTGCCAGCCGGGACGGCCGCGGCCCCACGGGGTCGCCCAGGTCGGCTCACCCGGCTTGGCTGACTTCCACAGGGCGAAGTCGCGCGGGTCCCGCTTGCCGGCCTCGCCGTCGCCGGCGGGCAGCAGCTTGTCGAGGTCCTGCCGGGACAGCTCCAGATAGCCCGGGAAGGAGCGCACGTCGAAGTAGACGTTGCCCTCCGCCGCGTAGGCGTGACCGCGCTCGATGAGGCCCTGCATCATCTCGACCATCTCGGTCACGTGCCCGGTGGCACGCGGCTCGTAGGTCGGGGGCAGGCAGCCGAGCGCGGTGTAGCCGTCGTTGAACGCCCGCTCGTTCTCGTACCCGATCGACCACCACGGGCGGCCCTGCTCGGCCGACTTCGCGATGATCTTGTCGTCGATGTCCGTGACGTTCCTGATGAACGTCACGTCGTAGCCGCGGTATTCGAACCAGCGGCGCATGATGTCGAAGTTGAGGCCCGAGCGGATGTGCCCGATGTGCGGGGCCGCCTGCACGGTGGCACCACAGAGGTAGATCGAGACACAGCCCGCGGTGAGCGGGGCGAAGTCACGGATCTGCCGGGCGTTGGTGTCGTACAGGCGAATAGTCACGAGACCTAGGGTAGTGGGCGGAACGGGGTGCGTGGAGCACTCCCTTTGTTTAGCCGGTGCGCACGACCAACGCCGTCGCCACCGCCATCAGGCCCTCTCCCCGACCGGGGAATCCGAGCCCGTCCGTGGTCGCCCCCGACACCGACACCGGTGCCCCGGCCGCCTCGGAGAGCAGCTTCTGTGCCTCGTCCCGGCGCCTGCCGATCTTCGGGCGAGGTCCCACGACCTGTACGGCGATGTTGCCGATGCGGAAGCCGGCCTCGCGGACGATGCGGGCGGCCTCCGTCAGGAGCGTGACGCCGGATGCTCCGGACCACTCGGGGCGGCCCGTGCCGAAGTGCTGTCCGAGGTCACCGAGCCCGGCAGCGGAGAAGAGCGCGTTGCAGGCCGCGTGGGCCACGACGTCCGCGTCGGAGTGGCCGGCCAGGCCAGGGCCCTCGCCCTCCCACTTCAGGCCGGCGCACCACAGCTCGCGGCCCTCCTCGAAGGCGTGGATGTCGGTGCCGATGCCGACCTGGGGCAGCACCATCGGGCTCTCAGAAGCCATCGTTCAGCCTCCTGCGGGCCAGGACCGCCTCGGCGAGGACGAGGTCCAGCGGGCGGGTGACCTTGAAGGCCTCCTCGTGGCCGGGCACCAGCAGGACCGTGTGCCCGAGCCTCTCGACCATGCTCGCGTCGTCGGTGACGTCCTCGGTGACCTCTTCGTGGGCGCGGACCAGCGTGGCCCGGTCGAAGCCCTGCGGGGTCTGTACGGCGCGGAGGCGGGCGCGGACCGGGGTGGCGACGACGGGCTCGGGCTCGCCGGGGGTCGCCGCGGGCTCGACCTCCTTGACGGTGTCCGCGAGCGGCAGCGCGGGCACCACGGCCGGCGCACCCTCCCGTACCGCCTCGATCACGGCGTCCACGGTGTCCACCGGGACGAGCGGCCGGGCGGCGTCGTGGACCAGCACGATGTCGTAGTCGGGCGGCAGCGCGTCGAGGCCGAGCTTCACGGACTCCTGACGGGACTCACCGCCCGGGACCACGAGGAAGTCGGTCCGCTCGGGCAGCGCGTGCGCGTCGAGGAGCGACTTGACCTCGGGGGCGCCGTCGGGCGGGGCCACGACGACGACCAGGGAGACGGCGCGGGACGCGGCCATCGCGCGCACCGCGTGGATGAGCATGGGGGTGCCTCCCAGCGCACGGAGCGCCTTGGGGGCGCCCGGACCGAGGCGTACGCCCCGGCCGGCGGCCGGAATCACGGCTGCTGTGCGCAGTTCCGAAGGCGAAGGGCGCGAATCGTCAGACATCGGTTCCTGTCAGGTTTGTGTGCTCGGCCTACGTGGGTATGGCCAGGAGAGTGCCGGGCGCGACGCCCCGACCGGACCCTTCCGTGACGCCGGTCGCGCCAGCTGCCCGGGCCCGGCACGCCAAGTATCGGGGGTTTCCCCGAGGGATCGCGTGCGTACGGCGTCCGAGTACGAACATGCCGCAGCGCCCGGCGACAGTGGAGATGTCATCGGGCACCGCGGCATTTCGATGTACTGAGTGCTGAGCGGGCGGATGCCTGCGTCAGTGGTTCAGGACGCGAGAACCTCGTCGAGCAGGGCCTCGGCCTTGTCCTCGTTCGTGTTCTCCGCGAGGGCGAGTTCGCTCACCAGGATCTGGCGGGCCTTGGCGAGCATCCGCTTCTCACCCGCGGACAGTCCGCGCTCGCGCTCACGACGCCACAGGTCACGGACGACTTCCGCGACCTTGATGACATCGCCGGAGGCGAGCTTCTCCAGGTTTGCCTTGTATCGACGCGACCAGTTCGTGGGCTCCTCGGCGTACGGCGCGCGCAGCACCTCGAAGACCCGGTCCAGCCCGTCCTGACCGACCACATCACGTACGCCGACGAACTCCGCATTGTCCGCTGGCACACGTACCGTCAGGTCACCCTGGGCGACCTTCAGCACCAAGTAGGTCTTGTCCACGCCTTTGATCTGGCGAGTTTCGATGGCCTCGATCAGCGCGGCCCCGTGATGGGGATAGACCACGGTGTCGCCAACCTTGAACGTCATGTGACAGGTACCCCTTCCGTGGCTATCCAGGGTAACACGGAAACTGCGGTTCCTGAATGGCGTTTTCGCAGGTCAGGGCATATCTCGGGGCTTGACAACAGCAACACGAACGTGCTTCGCACACCCAGTGGAGGAAGGTATTCGCAGGTCGGAGCGGCTCTCCGGGGGAGGTGAAACGCGTACGTTACACACATCCGGAGGCCCCTCCAAGTGGACGAACGTCCACATATGTCTGGTTCCAGGTGTGCGACTTCCGCTACTCCGTTCGATGGCCCGAGTGACTTCCGCGCCGAATCCGGAATTGATCACCGACGGCCGGCTGCGGGGGCGCGTGATCCATTTTCGGAAGGGCCGTGCATTCCTTCACGGAAATTTTGCGCGGCGCCGCCCGATGTATGCGCGAAGGTCTTATGTGAATGCCGGACGAGTGCCCGCGTCACCCTCCTGCTGAGGGAAGCCGGGGGCTTGGGGGAGGGTCGGGTGCGGCGCGGCGGGAACGGCTCGGTAACCTAAGGCCGCTGACAGACACTTAGGGCGGCTTCACGAGTCGCCACGCTCGAGTCAAGGAGTTGCCGCCGCCGTGAGCAGCAGCCTTCGACGCGGTGCCCTCGCCGCCTCCGCCATCGCGTTCTCGATCTCCTCGCTCGCCGCGTGCGCTGCCGGGAGCGACGCCCAGACGCTGCAGGTCAAGCCGGACAACGCGGCCGCCACGGTCGGCGACATCAAGGTCCAGAACGCGGTGGTCATCACCCAGCCCGACCTCGAGTCGACGGGGCCCGCCGCGATCGCCGCGACCCTGTTCAACAACGGGGACACCGCTCAGACCCTGGACTCCATCACCGTGCCCGGCACCGGCAAGACCGCCGAGCTGAAGCCGGCCAAGGGCAGCGGTCCGCTGACCGTCCCGGCGCACGGCTCGCTGGTGATCGGCGGCAAGGGCAACGCCTCCGCCGCGCTGCCGAGCAGCCGTGAGGCCGTGCAGGACGGCAACGCGCAGAAGATCACCTTCACCTTCAGCAGCACGGGTGACGTGAGCCTGCGCGCCTTCGTGGTGCCGGCCGCCAGCTACTTCGAGAAGTGGGGCCCGAGCGAGATCCCGTCGGCCACCCCCTCCGCCACCCCGAAGCCGGGCAAGACCGGCGCCACGGGCTCCGCGAGCCCGAGCAACTCGGCGTCCACCTCGACCTCGGGCACCCCGACGGACGCGGCCTCCGCGAGCGCGACGACCGGCTGAGCAGTCGTAACGCCGAAGGGCGGGACCTCACGAGGAGGTCCCGCCCTTCGGCGTATGACGCCTTCGGTTTACGGCTCGAACTTGTAGCCGAGACCACGCACCGTCACCAGGTACCGCGGCGCGCCCGGGTCCGGCTCGAACACCCTCTTCGACGCACCCCTCGCACCGCTGCGCGGGCTTCGGAGTGCTGCGCCGGACTCCGTCCGTCGGCTCTCGCAGGCCCGCTCCTACGGCTCGAACTTGTACCCCAGCCCCCGGACCGTCACCAGGTACCGCGGCGCGCCCGGGTCCGGCTCGATCTTTGCGCGCAGGCGCTTGACGTGGACGTCGAGGGTCTTGGTGTCGCCGACGTAGTCGGCGCCCCAGACCCGGTCGATGAGCTGCATGCGGGTCAGTACGCGGCCCGCGTTGCGCAGGAGCATCTCCAGCAGGTCGAACTCCTTGAGGGGCAGGTCGACCTTGGAGCCGGAGACCGTGACCACGTGGCGATCCACGTCCATGCGGACCGGACCTGCTTCGAGGGCGGCGGGGGTGACCTCCTCGGGCTCGCCGCGGCGGCGCAGGACGGCCCGGATACGGGCGACCAGTTCGCGGGACGAGAAGGGCTTGGTGACGTAGTCATCGGCTCCTATTTCCAGGCCGACGACCTTGTCGATCTCGCTGTCCTTGGCGGTCACCATGATCACTGGGACGTTGGAACGGCCGCGCAGCTGGCGGCAGACCTCCGTGCCGGGCAGCCCCGGCAGCATCAGGTCGAGGAGCACGAGGTCGGCGCCGTTGCGCTCGAACTCGTCGAGTCCGTCGGGGCCCGTGGTCGCGACGGCGACCTCGAAACCCTCTTTACGGAGCATGTACGACAGGGCGTCGGAGAAGGACTCCTCGTCCTCGACGACAAGCACTCGGGTCACGGAAGGACCTCCGGGGCGGGAAGCGGTTCGTATGAATCGGGGTTGGATTCGCCGGCCTCGTCGTCGAGGTCGTCGAGGTCGGGGTGCTGCAGTGCGCGGTCGCGGGCCGCACCCGCCTCCGGCAGCCTCAGGGTGAACGTGGAGCCCTGGCCTTCGGCGCTCCACACCGTGACCTCCCCGCCGTGCGAGGCGGCCACGTGCTTGACGATCGCCAGCCCCAGACCCGTGCCGCCGGTGGCACGGGAGCGAGCGGGGTCGACGCGGTAGAAGCGCTCGAAGACGCGCTCCTTGTCCTTCTCGGAGATGCCGATGCCCTGGTCGGTCACGGCGACCTCCACGTAGTCGCCGCCGGGCACGGTCACCCGGCGGGCGGCTATGCCCACCCGGGTGCGGGCCGGCGAGTAGTTGACGGCGTTCTCGACGAGGTTGCCGAGGGCGGCGGCGAGCTGGCCGCGGTTGCCCCAGACGTGCAGGTCGGCGGTGCCGCCGGCGGCCATGGTGATCTGCTTGGCGCCCGCCTGGTGGCGGCAGCGGTCGATGGCTTCGGCGACCAGCTCGTCCACCCGGACCGGCTCGGCGTCCTCCAGCGGGTCGTCGTTCTGCACCCGGGAGAGGTCGATGAGCTCCTGCACCAGGTTGGTCAGGCGCGTGGCCTCTATCTGCATCCGCCCGGCGAAGCGCTCGACGGCCTCCGGGTCGTCGGAGGCGTCCATGACGGCCTCGGAGAGCAGGGAGAGCGCGCCGACCGGGGTCTTCAGCTCATGGCTCACGTTCGCGACGAAGTCGCGGCGTACCGCTTCGATACGGCGGGCCTCGGTGAGGTCCTCGACCAGGAGCAGCACAAGGCGGGAGCCGAGCGGTGCCACGCGCGCGGACACGGCGAGGGCCTCGCCCCGCCCGGTCCCGCGCCTCGGCAGGTCCAGCTCCACCTGGCGTATCTCCCCGTCCCGCCTGGTGTCCCGCGCCATCTGCAGCATCGGCTCCACCGAGAGTCGGCCACCGCGGACCAGGCCCAGGGCGTACGCCGCGGAGCTGGCCTTGACGACGGCGTCGGCCTCGTCGAGGACCACCGCCGACGACCGGAGCACGGACAGGACGGTGTCCACACCCGGCGGAAGCACCGGGTCCGTATGCAGTGAGGTGCGGGTCGGGCGCTTCTGCTCCCGCTCGCTCCAGCGGAACGCCAGCATGGCGATGACGCCGGTGAGCACCCCGGCGATCGCTGCCGCTGCGGCGACCGCCGCGTTCACGTCCATGCAAACAGGTTAAGCAGGGGGTACGACATCCCCACAGCCGTCGAGGTGCGAGCTCGAACACTCGTCGCCCAGAGTTCACCTTGGAGCCAGTGATGGTTCATTTGAGGGGACGGAAACCGACGCGTTCCGGCCGGATCGTGGGAGCGTGGGGTGCGAAGCGCCTGTTTTCACGGCGGGCACCGGCCCCGGCAGCCCCCGATGAACACGTACGAGAGGGATCCGAACATGCGGGACGCGTACCACGAGGAACTTGACTCGATCGGTGACAGCTTGGTGGAGATGGCCCGGCTGGTCGGGTCGGCCATCGGGCGCGCCACTACGGCCATCCTCGACGCAGACCTGAAGCTGGCCGAGAACGTCATCGAGGCCGACCAGAAGATCGACGAGCTCCACCACGACCTGGAGGCCCGCGCCATAGCGCTGCTGGCCCGCCAGCAGCCGGTGGCGACCGACCTCCGTATCGTCGTCACCTCGCTGCGGATGTCCGCCGACCTGGAGCGTTCCGGCGACCTCGCCCAGCACGTGGCGAAGCTCGCCCGGCTGCGCTTCCCGGGCACGGCGGTCCCCCGCGACCTGCACGCCACCATCCTGGAGATGGGCCAGCTGGCGCAGCGCCTGATGGCGAAGGCCGCGGAGTGCATCATCACCAAGGACGTCGACCTCGCGCTCCAGCTGGAGTCGGACGACGACGAGATGGACCTGCTGCACCGCACGCTCTTCCAGCACCTGATCGACGACCGCTGGAAGCACGGCATCGAGACGGCCGTGGACGTCACGCTGCTCGGCCGCTACTACGAGCGGTTCGCCGACCACGCGGTGGCGGTCGCCAAGCGTGTGGTGTTCCTGGTGACGGGTGAGCACGCGGACGACCTCCAGCCCGACGTCCAGCCGGACATCCAGCCGGTGGCGGGCACCGAGGGGGCGTAGCCCCGGGAGCCCGGCGGGTCCGCGGGGCGCGTGGGCGCCACCGTGCGCCGTTGATGCGCTGTTGATGGGTCCGGCGGAACGGGCATGCAATGGGCGAGGCACCAGTCTCCCGATCCGGCACCAGCCTCTAGGTCTCCAGGAGGATTCATGGCCGAAGCCCCCACCACGCCCGACCCGACGCAGGAGCGCGAGACGGACCAGCCCGCCGAGATCAAGAGCCTCCCGCTCTTCGGCGCGTGCGGCTGCGGCTCGGGCTGCGGCTGCGGGTGCCAGTCGGGCAATCCGTGTCAGTGCGGCTGATCGCATACGACGGTTCTCTTACGACGGTTCACATACGACGGTGAAGGGCCCCGGTGACCGAGGTCGCCGGGGCCTTTCGGCATCCCAGGGGCGGGCTCAGCCCCAGAAGGGCGCGTTCCGCACGGTGATCAGGACGTCCGTCGGGGTCCGGATGCTGCCGGACAGGTCGTCGGAGAGCTGCATCGCGATGTCGACGTACTCCGCGGCGCCGCCGACGTCCACCTTCTTCTCGATGCCGACCGCGGGCCCCAGGATCACCTTCACTCCCCCGCACATTCCCAGCGTCTTCGGCTCCGCGCCCACGTCCCCGTTCTCGAACCGCCCGTCGTCGAGGGTGTCGAGGCCCTTGGTGACGATCCGGTTCTCGCTCAGATACGTCTGCATGGCCCGCCGTGTGCTGCGGAAGGCCACCGCCACCCGGACATCGCCCTCGGGTGCGGTCGCGTGCGTGACGTAGTGCACGTCCTCGGCACCCTCGGGAAGCCCGAGCCGCACGCCGTCGAGCGCCTGCTGAAGCGGTACGTCGCTGCCCGCGCAGGCCCGCCCGTCGCCGAACGGATGCCCCTGGTCGCCGTATGCGATCCACCAACCGCCTACGAGCAGCACCCCGACGACCGCCGTGCCGCCGACCGCCCATCGCGCCCGCCGCATGTACGTCCCCTCCCCTGATCGTCCGGCCACGTTAGCGCTCGCCGGGGTCGGCGGAGGGGCGCAGCATGGAAGGGGAAAGGTGGAAAGGAGGTGCGGGCCATGGCTCAGTTCATGGACGTACACCACGGGATGAAGGGCATCACCGCCGACCAGCTGCGGGAGGCCCACAACGCCGACCTGGCCATAGAGAAGGACGAGGGCGTGCACTTCGAGAAGGCCTGGGCGGATCCGGAGTCCGGCACGGTGTACTGCCTCTCCGAGGCGCCGTCGGCCGAAGCGGTGCAGCGCATCCACGAGCGGGCGGGGCACCGGGCGGACGAGGTCGTGCCGGTGCCGCTGACGGTCTGACGCCGGGCAGCCCTCCACCCACGGCGGGTAGGGGGCTGCCGGCGGTACTGGCCGTCAGGTACTGACTGTCACCAAATGCCCTGCTGTCGGGCCGCGGCCCGGACCACCTGGGGTGCCTCGCGGGACACCTTCTTGTTGGTGGCGAGGATCGCCGCCTGTGCCGCGGCGACCGACGCCGCGTCCTTGAACTTCGCCGTGGGCCAGAGGTTCTGGAGCGTCTGATACATGATCAGGGTGCCCTCGTCGATGCCGATCTCGCGGCAGACGAGATAGAACCAGCGGTTGGTGATGCCCGACATCAGGTGCGGGTCGGCGGGCTGGAAGTAGCCGCTCATGTCGCGCGGCTGCGGGTCGCGCCCCATGACGGGGTTGTCGTACGCGGTGCCCGGCTCCGCCATGTTGCGCAGGGCCTCGCCGACCAGCTTCGGGGCCATGATGTCGTCGCCGATGAGCCAGTCGTGGTTGTCGGCGTCCTTGCCGTTGGCCCAGGCGTCGATCGCCGAGCCGAGCATGTCGCTGAACGACTCGTTGAGGGCGCCGCTCTGGTCGGGCGTGTAGTTCAGCGCGCTGGTGAATTGGGTGACGCCGTGGGTGAGTTCATGGGCCGCGACGTCGATGTCTGCCGTCAGGTCCCGGAAGACGACATTGCTGCCGTTGCCGAAAACCATGAGGAGTGCGGCCGGGTCGAAGAAGGCGTTGTCGAAGCCGACGCCGTAATTGACGTTGGCGATGACGTTCAGCCCGGAATTGTCGAGGGAATTACGCCCGAGCCTTTCCCGGTAGTACGCCAGCACCTTGTGCATGTGGTCGTAGGCGTCGTTGGCGTTCTGCCCCGGCACGGCGGGGTCGCCTTCACCGCGGACAGCCTTGACGTTGTACTTCCACTGGTTGAGGTCGTCGTAGACGATGACGCCGGCGGTCCCGGGCTTGGGGATCTGTATCCCCTCGATCAGCCCTTCCGTCAGCTCGTGAATCTCCGGCGGGGCGGGCGAGTTGGGCGCGAGCACGGGTGCCTGGAGCCGGGTCCGGCGGAATTGCTCCGAAACGACGGCGGACCGTTGGGCGTCGGTCGGATCAAGGCCTTCGCGCGCATGGACCTGCGCGATGTGATCCAACACGTGAGCGGGAACGAACGAGCACACATACCCCATGAAGAATCCTCCCCGAGCGATGTGGACTGCCTTCATGGCTACACCCGCGCCAACGACCTGTCGACGGCCCGCCCCACCGTAAAATTGACCGACTTTGCGGAATTCGCAATTCCCCGCCTTGGGAACTCCAGGAACAGGGATCCCGGTAATTCCCGTCGCCACCGGGGCCTTCCCGACAATCAACCGCCGCACGGCGTTGTGGACCGGGTCCTGGCGGTGCGATCGTGTGGCGATGACCGAGGGGGAGCGGGAGACGCTGGCCATCGCGCTGGACCACGCGTGGCGTTGGTACGAGAACCGCCGAAGCCGGGCGTTGACCCTGCTTCAGATCCTCATGCTGTGCCTCGCCATCTCGGGAGCGCTGTACGGCGCCGCCATCCAGGCGAAGCTGTACGGCCTGGCCGGCTTCGTGAGCGCGGGGACGGCCGGCATCTTCGTCGCGGTCGAGCAGGAGGCCACGCGGTGCCACCGGTCGGCGGAGTTGGCTGCCGATGCCGTCGCCGAACTGCAGGACCGTCTGGCCGACGCGCTGGGAACGGAGAAACTCCGCCTGCATCAGCGAGAGCTCGAGAGCCGCGCGGCCCCGCCCACGTACCTCGGCCAGGACTTCACCAAGTGGGTGATGTACGTGAGCGTCGTGGTCGCCCTGGCCGGCTCCGTCTACACCTGGGTCTTCCTGCCTTAGACGGCGTTCCGCGGGCCTCCGATAGGTTGCCGGCCATGAGTGAACTCGGCCCCGTCCCCTGGCCAGTTGCCCCGATCGGGACCGAACGTCTCGTGCTCCGTGAGTCCGAGGCCCCGGCGGATGGCCCGGGACGCCCACGTCGGCGGCACCTCCCGCACAGCCGCGGACACAGCGCTCGTCGTCGAGCGCGAACACCTGCTGTAACAGGCCGTGAAAGGCCTCCGCGCGGCGGCGGCAGAGGTTCTCGGCGACAGCGGGAGGCGCGTCGCTTAGCTGCTGGGGGTGCAGACTCCGACAGCTGCTGGGGTGCGGACCCCGACGGCATGAAAACGCCCCTGACTCGCGCCATACGCACAGGTCAGGGGCATGATCACAAAGCCTACTTCTTCTTGCCCTGGGTTTCGACCGCCCAGTTTTTGGGGCTGATCAGAGGGGTGCTCATCTCAACTGACCTGCGGTCCAGCGGTCGTTGGCGGTCGTTGTCTGTCGTTGCTGGTTGACCTCGGAGGTTCCAGACAGGTCCCGGCTCCGGGCCCCTCATGGCCTCTAGCGTGAGGGACTTCGATGGGTCAGGCGAGGGGCCTAGCCGTTGGTCGTACCGGCCCGTACGGGGCGGGGTGATCTTCACACGGGGAGTGGGTCCGTGTCATTCGCTGGCATTGAGGTGGTCACGTGCCGCCAGGGTGAAGGCCTCAATCGCCTGGCGTAGCTCCCTGTGGAGCTGGGTCAGTTCGTTGCCTGACGGAGCCCATTCGGTGAGCGTTCCGCAGATCGCGCTCGCGATGTTGAGCGTGTGCAGGGCAGCGCTCTGTACCTGGGTTGCGGCTGCTGCGATGAATGCAGGGCCTTCCAAGCTGACGACGGCGCCTCGGTTGCGCAAGGGGGTCATGTCCGAAGCCGCCATAAGTCCGAGAGTCGTCCGGGGCAGCCACAGAGGATCATCCGGCTCCGGCCGTCCGCTCGCGGCTTGCTGTCTGACCACTTCAGGCATGCGCACGAGGTAGTTGGTCTCGTCTGCGAAGGTGTGGGCGGTGGCGAGGAAGGCGGCGTACGTCTCCCGCTGGTGCTGCCGGCGTATCGCGTCCACGGGTCCCCGGTGCGCGCCGCGTGCCTGGGCGCGCCCAGCGGCGTAGGCGGTGGCTGCTGCGAGGATGGCCGTAGGAGTGGCGATTACTGCGGCGATGACGGTTGAGTCCATGGCTGGTAATGCTGCCGCAAGAACACCCCACCCCACATGGGAAGGAACCATCAACCACCCGGTCCTTCGCGTGACTCGTCGGACGGTCCCAAAGGCCTGGGGTGGTCCCGCGTGATCGTGTAGCCGATCACCATGCGGGTGTGCGCGGGCAGGTGCCCAGGACGTGCACCCGATGACAGTCTCCGCTCCCTGCGCATGAGGCAAGCCACCGTCCCCTTGGTCAACCAGCGTCCGTCTGTCCCGGCTGCTTGGGCGTGTTGAAGCGGTGTGTCATCCGCAGCGCCATTCCCGCTACATCGCGAAGCTTGCAGACGAGCGACCGTAGCTCCTTCTCGCTGACCTGTAGATCTGTGTCGGTCCTCGGGTGCCACATCGCCAACTCAGCTTCGGAGAGGCGGTCAGTAAGCCGTAGTACCTCAACGGCGTGAACCAGACGGTTGCGTTCCCAGAGTGTTCTGGACATCCGCTTCTCCAGGCTGACGAGATCCTTGAACAGCCCGTCGTCCTCACCTCGATCCGCCCGGATTTCTTGGCAGAGCTTCAAGAGTTCGTTCCGCGCGGCACCAACGCGCTTCAGGATGGACGCTAGTTCGGATTTGTCATGGCCTCGCGCCACTGTGACGAGGTAGGCCACGCAGTATTCGAGAGCTGACGCCTCGACGGTGATCTCGCCGAGCGCCCGAAGGAACTTGTCATCTGCCATGAGGGCAGCGTGACAGGCGACTACTTTGTGAAGCGGAGCGGTGACGCATCTGTGACGCGCCGGTATGGATGGCCGCATCAGACGGGCACCGCGGCCTCGTCTGGTCGAGCGCTTCCACCCTCACACCGGCGGGCGGGATCGGCCTCTAGCGCTAGGTTCTGTCCGGCGGATCATGGTCGGAGCCATAGCTTGATGGCTGCGGTGGTGACGGTGCCGTGGAAGACGTAGGCCCGCTTGTCGTAACGGGTCGCGACGGCCCGGGAGTTCTTGAGCCGGTTGATGGTCCGCTCGACCTCGTTGCGGCGTCTGTAGATTTCGCTGTCGAAGCCGGCGGGCCGGCCGCCCTTGCTGCCGCGTCGTTTGCGGTGGGCCCGCTGGTCCTTCGGCTCCGGGATGGTGTGCTTGATCTGACGTCTTCGCAGGTAGCGGCGGTTTCGGCGGGAGCTGTATGCCTTGTCGCCGCTGAGGTGGCCGGGGCGGGTGCGTGGGTGTCCGCCCTGGGGGCGGGGAACGCGGATGCGGCTGAGGACCTCGATCATCTGCGGAGCGTCACCGAACTGGCCGGGGGTGACGAGCAGGGCCAGGGGGCGGCATCCGCCTTCGCCTGCGAGGTGGATTTTGCAGGTCAGGCCGCCCCGGACCGTCCAAGTCCCTCATCGGGGCGATGGTTTCGGGGCGTGGTCCTTTTTTCGGGACGCGCGGCTTGGTCTTGCGGGCGCCGGCCGCGTGCTGATGAGCACGCCAGGACGTCGAATCCACACCGACCATGCTCCAGTCGATCCGGCCGGCCAGGTCGGCATCCGCCTGGACGGCCGTGAGGATCCGGTCCCACGTGCCGTCCGCCGACCAGCGCCGGTGGCGTTCATAGACGGTCTTCCAGCTGCCGAAACGCTCGGGCAGGTCGCGCCACGGTATGCCGGTGCGGACCCGGAACAGGATCCCGTTGACCACCGAGCGGTGGTCGTTCCACCGGCCGCCACGCCGCCCGGACGGAGGCAGATGCGGCTCCAGCCGCACCCACTCCGCGTTCGTCAGATCACCCCGCCCCACGCCGACATCAACGAGCAGGCCACCCGACAGTCACATGATCCGCCGGACAGGCCCTAGAGGCCGGGCCCTCTACCACTGGAGGTCTCGCTAGCGGCCTGCACCATCTCTGACCAGAACGCTAGATGGTAGAGGGCTGTCTTCGGAACCTCTCGAATTCTGCGCCTGGCAGGATTCACCGTGACCGCGTCGCGGACCTCTATCGCCCACACGAGCAAGAGGAGCACGCGCGGCGGGGTGCTCCTCTTGCTTGTGCGGGGCCGACACTCGCCCTGAGTCGTTAGGCCCGCTAACGTTAGCGGCACCGATAGCAGGCACCCCTCGCGAGCCAGAGCGGCGACCCCAACACCCGTGCATCGATGGAGTCTCAGCTCAAGCTGCACGCCTTCCCCCGCATCGGGTCGTTCCAGCCGAGCCACATCCGGGAGTTCGAAGAGACGGGCATGTCCGGCTCGTACGCCCGCGTCATCTTCTCCAACGTCCGTGCCGTGCTCTCCGCCGCCGTGGAGGACGGATGCCTACGCCGGAACCCCTGCAACTCTCGCACGGTGACCCCGCCGGCCATGGGCTCACGCCGCGTCGTTCCATGGGCGCCAGAGCGCGTCTTCGCCGTGCGCACCGCCATGGTCGAACGGTTTCGGCCCATGGTCGACGTGGGCGCCGGATGCGGCCTGTGGCAAGGGGAGATCCTCGGGCTATCCGTAGATGACATCGACTTCGACAACGGCACTCTGCACGTGGTGCAGCAACTCAAGCTGAGCCTGAGCAAGGCCGTCTTCGCGCCCCCGAAGGGCGGCAAGCTCCGCGATGTGCCTCTCCCCGACCCCGTGGCGGAGGCGCTACAGGAGCACATCAAGAAATACCCGCCTGTGGAGATCAAGCTGCCGTGGATGCGAGCGAACGGCCTTCCCGTGACCCGTCGGCTCATCTTCTCGGGCCCCAACGGCGGACACATCTGGCGTACGTCGCTGAACGAGGACCACTGGAAGCCAGCGCTCGCTAAGGCAGGCGTGATTCCGAAGGCCAAGAGCCGCGAACACGTCGGCGCCCGCGAGCACGGCATGCACGCGCTCCGTCACTTCTACGCGTCCGTGCTCTTGGACGCCGGGGAGAGCATCAAAGCCCTGGCGGAGTACCTTGGGCATTCGGACCCAGGGCTGACGCTGAAGGTCTACGCGCACCTAATGCCGAGCAGCCGAGATCGGGCCCGAAAAACTCTCGGGCAAGCTCTCCGGCCGCAAGACCACAAAGGCTAGGGTTCCGAAGGAATTTCAAGCGTGGCAATGTCTCCCGCCCGCGCGTATGCGCAGGCGGGAGACATTCTCTGTTCCCACTCCTTCTGACCCTGTGGTTAGCGACTGGAAAATGCGGCCGACAGCTTTCGACTAATCTCCTCTTCATCGGAAGGATTTTCCAAGATAATAAACCTCAAACGCACACGAGGGAGATTATTAGCTTCGAGCTCACTTGCCAGCGATTGATCAATCTGCTGCTGCAGCGAGGGCGGGACATCGATATTACTGAGGATCGCAATTCGCCGACATTCAACCTCACCCCGCTCGATCCGACTCACAAAGTTCTTCACCTTACCTCTGAGCTGGAGTCGGACGTTCCGTTCGGCCGATTGAAAATGCTGGATTTCAACGGCAACCATTCCGACATCGAGTGCAACTTCTGCATCAAATGAGTGCCTCGGCTTTGAGACCTTCGAGCCGAACTTCCTCTCCAAGCTAGAGAGGACGGCAGATGTGTAGGCGCCGGAAATCGCCATTCGAATGCTAGGGTCCGTGACAGCAGCCGGATCATAGGCCGCCAACACGCTTAGGGCCGCATCTAGTTCGTCGGCTGGCGTGCGAGAAATCTGCAGAGCGGCCGCCTGCCGATTATGCAGCGTGATCTCATTGTCGCCGATCTTGGCTCGCTTGACAGAAACTCCGGAAATAGCAATCACGACTAGCAGGGCCCCAACAGTGATCAAAGCTGTTGGTCCAGCTTCAACCTTTCGCGTAAATACGGCTGCAGTGCCGCCGCCGATCATTAGAAGTCCCATCCCACCCGCCAACGTCCGCTCCAGGCGCGTCAGTGGCACCGACGGACCGTCAGTGGGCTCTGCCTCAAGTGCAGCCTCATCCTGTGACATGAGATTGACCCTATGGGTGCAGCACCTCCCGCCTGTCCGACCCTCAAGATGTACGCACGTCTCATGCCAAGCTCTCGGCAGGACGCTTCGGCTTCAGGACCTTGAAGACCTAGGTTCCAGAGAGGTTCCAGCGCATGAAAATGCCTCCCTCCCACGCCGTATGCGCAGGTGGGAGGCATGATCACAAACCCTACTTCTTCTTGCCCTGGTTCTTGACCGCCTCGATGGCCGCCGCAGCCGCCTCCGGGTCCAGGTAACGTCCGCCCGGCGTCACCGGGTTGAAGTCCGCGTCCAGCTCGTAGTACAGCGGGATGCCCGTCGGGATGTTCAGGCCCGCGATGTCCGCGTCCGAGATGCCGTCCAGGTGCTTGACCAGGGCGCGGAGGCTGTTGCCGTGGGCCGCGACCAGGACCGTGCGGCCCGAGAGGAGGTCGGGGACGATGCCGTCGTACCAGTACGGGAGCATGCGGACCACGACGTCCTTCAGGCACTCCGTGCGCGGGCGCAGCTCCGGGGGGATGGAGGCGTAGCGCGGGTCCGCGGACTGGGAGAACTCCGAGTCGTCGGACAGCGGGGGCGGCGGGGTGTCGTAGGAGCGGCGCCACAGCATGAACTGCTCCTCGCCGAACTCCGCGAGGGTCTGCGCCTTGTCCTTGCCCTGGAGGGCGCCGTAGTGGCGCTCGTTCAGGCGCCACGAGCGGTGGACCGGGATCCAGTGGCGGTCCGCGGATTCGAGGGCCAGCTGGGCCGTGCGGATCGCGCGCTTCTGGAGTGACGTGTGGACCACGTCGGGGAGAAGGTCGGCGTCCTTCAGGAGCTCGCCACCGCGGACTGCCTCCTTCTCGCCCTTCTCGTTGAGGTTCACGTCCACCCAGCCGGTGAACAGGTTCTTCGCGTTCCACTCGCTCTCGCCGTGGCGGAGGAGGATCAGCTTGTACGGTGCGTCGGCCATGGGTCAGAGCGTAATCCACTCATTCGACCCCGCGGCGGGCCCGCCCAGCTGCCGGACGATTGACGGCATCTGTTAATTGAGTGGCCGGGGACGACCCCGTCTTCGTAGGTTCCTCGTAAGTTCTTCGTAAGTCGCGCTTGCGCCATCTGCCGCTTACACCGTCCGAGCCGTCCCGGGGGTCCTCCATGTCCGTAGCCAGTCTCAGACGTGCCGCCCGGGAGACCGTCTCCGGACTCCCCCGGGCGTTCTGGTGGCTGTGGACCAGCACCCTCGTCAACCGGCTCGGCGCGTTCGTCGCCACCTTCATGGCGCTCTATCTCACGCTCGACCGCGGCTACTCCGCCTCCTACGCCGGCCTCGTCGCCTCCCTGTACGGCCTCGGCGGGGTCGTCTCCTCCATCGGTGCGGGCGTGATGACCGACCGGCTCGGACGGCGGCCCACCCTTCTGGTCGCCCAGTCCGCCACCGCCGTCTCCGTCGCACTGCTCGGCCTGGTGCACGACCCGGTCGCCATCGCCGCGGTCGCGTTCCTGGTCGGCATGGCCTCGAACGCCTCCCGGCCCGCCGTGCAGGCGATGATGGCCGACATCGTGCGGCCCGAGGACCGGGTACGGGCCTTCTCCCTCAACTACTGGGCCATCAACCTCGGCTTCGCGGTCTCCTCCGCGGGCGCCGGTTTCATCGCCGAGTACAGCTACCTCGCCGGCTTCCTGATCGAGGCCGCCATGACCGCCGTATGCGCCGTGGTCGTCTTCCTGAAGCTGCCCGAGTCCCGGCCGCAGCGCACGGCGGTGGAGAAGGCCGCGGACCAGGTCGGGCTCGGTACGGTGCTGCGCGACGGGCGGTACATGGCCGTCGTCGGTCTGTCCTTCCTGGTCGCCCTCGTCTTCCAGCAGGGCTCGGTCGGTCTGCCGGTCGCGATGGGCGACGCCGGCTTCACGCCCGCCGACTACGGCATGGCGATCGCCGTCAACGGCGTACTGATCGTCGCGCTGCAGATCCCGGTCACCCGCTTCATCGAACACCGGGACCCACGACGGCTGCTCGTCGTCTCCGCTCTCCTCGCGGGATACGGCTTCGGGCTCACCGCCTTCGCCGGGTCGGTCGGCGTGTTCGCGATGACCGTCTGCGTCTGGACCCTCGGCGAGATGATCAACGCGCCGACCCAGACCGGCCTGGTCGTCCGCCTCTCCCCCGTGCACGGCCGCGGCCGCTACCAGGGCATGTACACGCTCTCCTGGTCGGTCGCGGCGCTGGTCGCCCCGCTGATGTCCGGCTTCACCATCGACCACTTCGGGGCGGAGTGGCTGTGGGGGCTGTGCGCGGTGGTCGGCACGGTGGCGGCGCTGGGGTACGGGGTTCTGATGCGGCGGCTGCCGGAGGAGGAACAGTCGGCCGCGGAACGGACCGTGCCGGTCAAGGCCGAGGTTGCCGCGGGCTGACCACGGCGCCCCCCTGCACACACGGCGACGGGCCCCTCACCGGACTTCTCCTCCGGTAGGGGCCCGCTGCCGTGGCGTCGATCAGATGCTGACGTTCACCCCGACCTGGGTGGGAAGGGCGCCGGTGACGCCGCCGAGGGCGCCCAGGGCCGTGGCCTTGACCGAGTCGACCTGGGCGAGGAGGGCGTCGCTGCTGAGCGTCGTCGAGCCGGCGGTGACGGAGATCGAGGGGCTCACGCCACCGGAGACGGTGTCGAGCTCGGCGTCGGAGATCTCGAGGGTGTGGACCTGGGGAGCGGAGTTCATGGGGGGACTTCCCTTCGCGTGATGTTCCACAGTGGGGGGCGGGTCCGCTGGGGGGACAGACGGAGGGCCGCGGTGCGCAGGATCAAACCACGCGGCGTGCGGGTCATCCAGTCCGATCCCGGTCCCGGCAGGGCAGTTGGGCAGGTCGGCGACCGAACCGTGGTGACGTGCACACGAGTTGGTGCCGGGTTCTCTACACACGGCGGGACACAGCGGGCGGACAGGCATTGCCGGTGCGGACGCGAACGGGACAACTCCGCCCCAACGGTCCCCGTCCATCACGCGGTTGCGCATTCACTGTGCAGATTCGGTCGCAGCCGCCGTCACGGATGCATCCGCGCCCCCTTGACGACCTTGTCCACCGCGTTCTTCGGGCCGTACACCGCGATCCCCACCAGATCCAGCTCCCCCGTCCCCACCGCCCGCACGGCCGCCCGGTTGTCGCGGTCGTTGCCGGTCGCGAACAGGTCGGAGGTGAAGACCGCGCGCGGGAGGCTGCGGGAGAGCACGCGCGCGTGGGCCGCGGTCAGCGTCTCCTTCGTGCCCTCGAAGACCAGCACCGGCTGCCGGAACATCGGCAGGTACCGGACGCCGTCCGCGTCCTCGTAGTTCTCCCCGATCACCTCGGGGGCGGCCATCCCCAGGCCGCTGACCAGGAACGCGGTGACGTTCAGCCGCTGCCAGGGCTCGAGGTCCTCCCGCAGCACTACAGCGATCTTGGTGTCGAAACGGACGGGGGCATCGGATGTGCCGGATACGTCGGGTGCGTCGCTCATACTCCGAGACTGCCGAGCGTCGTACGGGCTCGTCTTGTACGTTCTTTGCATGGCCGGTCAGCGTCCCCAGCAGGAGGTCTCCGCCTGGCGCCCCCGGATCCCCGGTGTCGTGGAGGTCTTCCACGCGCACTTCACGGAGTACGCCTATCCGATGCACGTGCACGAGGCGTGGACGCTGCTGATCGTGGACGACGGGGCCGTACGGTACGACCTCGACCGGCACGAGCACGGCACCCCGCACGACACGGTGACCCTGCTGCCGCCGCACGTCCCGCACAACGGCTCCCCGGCCACCCCGCACGGCTTCCGCAAGCGGGTCGTCTACCTCGACGACACCCGCCTCGCCGACGACCTCATCGGCCCCGCGGTGGACGGCCCCGACCTGCGCGACCCCGTGCTCCGCCGCAGAGTCGCCCAGCTGCACACCGCGCTCACGCACGCCGGCGACAAACTGGAGGCGGAGAGCAGACTGACCCTGATCTCCGACCGCCTGACGACTCTGCTCCGCCCCCACCACCCGCGCTCCCCCCGCCCGGACCCCACCCTGGCCCGCAACCTCCGCGAACTCCTCGACGAACACATCACGGACGGCCTCACCCTCGACCGGGCCGCCGCCCTCGTCCACGCCCACCCGGCCCACCTGGTACGGGCGTTCAGCACGGCCTACGGCATAGCCCCGCACCAGTACCTCAACTCCCGCCGCGTGGACCGAGCCCGCCGCCTCCTCCTCGACGGCCTCCCGGCAACCGAAGTGGCCACGGCCACGGGCTTCTTCGACCAGTCCCATCTCACCCGCCATTTCCGGAAGTTGGTGGGGGTGACGCCGGGACGGTACGCGCGGGAAAACGTGCGGCGCCTCGATCGCCCCGACCCGTAGGGTCCCACCATGGACTGGCACGCCTGGCACGCCACATACGACAGAGCGGACTCCCCACTCGCACGACGCCTCACGACCGTCCAGGACCGCATCCGCGAGACCCTCGACACCGCCCCACCGGGGCCGCTCACGGCGGTCAGCGTCTGCGCGGGCCAGGGCCACGACCTGATCGGAGCCCTCACCGACCACCCACGACGGCGCGAAGTCCGCGCACGGCTGGTCGAGTTGGACGCCCGGAACACGGAAGCGGCCCGGCACGCGGCGGCGTCCGCCGGCCTCCCGGACGTCGAGGTCGTCACCGGCGACGCCTCGTGGACCGACCACTACACCGCTCTCGCCCCCGCCGACCTGGTCCTGATCTGCGGCGTGCTCGGAAACGTCACCGACACCGACGTCGAACGCCTCCTCGACCACTGCACGCGGCTGTGCCGCACGGGCGGGACCGTCGTCTGGACGCGTAACCGCAAGGCCCCCGACCTGGTGCCGCAGGTCTGTTCCTGGCTGGAGGGGCGTGGTTTCGAGCGGCTGTGGGTGTCCGAGCCCGCCGTCGAACAGGCCGTCGGGGCCCACCGGTTCACCGGCGTGCCCCGGCCGTTGCCGTCCGGGCGGCGGATGTTCGAGTTCGTCGGGTACGACGCCCTTCGCCGCCGGTGAGCTAGAGGTCCCGCTGAGCCTCGTGGAGGTTCCGCGGTCGTACGACCCCCGTCGTCGGGTACAGCTCCAGGCGCGCATGGAGGTCACCCGTGAAGTCCGGTACGTCGATCTGGTCGAAGTCCGTGACCTCGTTGACGCCGACCGTCGCGGAGTAGGGGGCGAGGCCGTCGATCTTCATCAGGCCCGCGCGGGCGTTGGTGACGCGGATGTTCCAGTGGGTGAAGCGGGCGCCGAACAGGGGACCCGCGTTGGCGTCGCCGCCGTGGCGGCCGTTGTTGTTCACCGTGATGTCCGTGCGGACGTTGGCGAAGGGCAGGCCGCGGTGGGAGTCGAAGGTGCCCATCTGCATCGAGCCGCGCGACCAGACGTTGTAGGAGGAGAGGCCTTCGACGTTGATGCCGTGGAGCTGGGTGTCGGCGGGGGCCGGGACCGTGCGTTCCTCGATCGTGAAGTCCTCGATCAGGTTGTCGTGCGAGCCCTCGCGGCAGAAGTACGGATGGTGTTCGCCCCGGCCGCCCACACGCGTGCGGCGCAGGGTGCAGGACGACGCGGCCACCAGGCCGAAGCCGTTGTCGACGTTGCGGACCGTCACGTCGTCCACCCAGCAGTCGTACGTGCACTGGAGCACGACGCCGTTGTAGCCCTTGTCGAGGAGGTGGGGCGACTGCGGGGTCTCCATCACCTCAAGGGTCAGGCCCTCGACTCCGGCTCCCGTCAACTCCCTTGCGTGCGTGGTGAATTGGGGGTTCCACTCCGGACGCAGGTCCAGCGGCAGCGGGCGTTCCAGTACGACCGTGCGGCCACGCACGCGTACCACGCGCACCGGCCATTCGTAGGGGACGTACGACAGCAGCTTGGTCTTGTCGGTCCAGTAGTACGCCGCGGGGCCCGGGCCGCCGCCCGACATGTGCTGGAGGAGGGTGTGCGTCGGGTCGTCGGAGATGCGGAGGAGGACGAGGGAGCCGGGGCGGAGGTGGGAGGGGTCGGCGACCTTCACCGTCCGGTCCCCCTGGCGCGCGGGCTCGACGGTCGTCAACGGCGCCCACTCGTCCCGCTTGTTGCCCGTCCAGCCCTCGAACGGCCACGCCTGCGCCTTGATCGCCGTGACCAGTGAGTCCCAACGCGCCTTCGGGGCCAGCCAGATGAGCCCGCCCGCCCAGGACCAGGACGACTTGGTGCCGCCGTAGCGGGAGCCGTACGCGCCGATGAGTTCGGTGAGGTTCTTCGTCGCGTACAGGGTCGTACGGCCGCTGCCCGCACCCCGCAGCACCACGTTGTCGTACCCGATCCGGATCAGGCCGTCGATGCGGAAGGTGCCCGGCGGGATGGAGACCGTGCCGCCGCCGGCCCTTCCGGCAGCGGCGACGGCACGGTTGATCGCGGGGGCGCAGTCCGTGGTCCCGTCGGCCACGGCGCCGTAGTCGCGCACGTCGGCGACGGCGGGGCGGCGGGGGAAGCGCGCCGCCCCGCCGCGGTAGCCGGCCCGGCCGACGTACGGGATCTGCGGGTGGGTGTACGGGGCGCGGGTGAACTCCCGCCAGAGGGACGGGACTTCGGCGCTGGAAGCGTGTGCCGTACCGGTCGTCGTACCGAGGGCCACGGCCGTGGCCCCGCCGAGCAGGGCCCGTCTGGTGAGATGCGCGTTACCCATGTCCGTACGCCCTTCCATGTGCTTTCATGGATGTGAACGACGTTCAGATGTGCGTTGGGCGTGAGCATGCCACGGCCATCACTGGGTAGGGAAGACGTCAGTCAGCAGAACGCTGGGTCAGGTGAGTGAACGCGTCCAGGTTTCGCGTCGACTCGCCGCGCGCCACCCGCCACTCGTACTCCTTGCGGATCGCGGAGGCGAAGCCGAGTTCGAGGAGGGTGTTGAAGCTGCCGTCCGCCGCTTCCAGGACCTGGCCGAGCAGGCGGTCGATCTCCTCGGGGGTGACGGCGGTCAGCGGGAGCTTGCCGGCGACGTAGATGTCGCCGAGCCGGTCGACCGCGTAACTCACGCCGTACAGCTTGAGGTTGCGCTCCAGGAGCCAGCGGTGGACGCCGGGCTCGTTCTCGTCGGGGTGGCGGATGACGAAGGCGTTGAGGGAGAGGGAGTGGCGGCCGACGAGGAGGGAGAGGGTCGTCTTCAGCTTGCGGGTGCCGGGGAGCTGGACGACGTAGTTGCCTGGTGCGGGGCTCTCCCATTCGAGTTCGGCGTCCTTCAGGACACCCTCGATGACCTTCTGTACATCAGCCATGGTGGGAGCGTACGCGACGCCGGTACGACTGCATCGCGGCCGTGTAGACGTCCGCCGTCGCGGCGGCCGCGGTGTCCCAGCCGAAGGACTGGGCGTGCCGGGTGGCGGCCGCGCCCAGGCGGTCCGTGAGGTGCGGGTCGTCGGCGAAGGCGCGCAGCACGCGCGCGTACTCGGCGGGATCGTGACCTCGTACGAGAAAACCGGTCCGTCCGTCGCGCACGGCCACCGGCAGCCCGCCCACCGAGGCCGCGAGCACCGGCGTACCGGCCGCCTGCGCCTCTATGGCGACCAGCCCGAAGGACTCGCTGTAGGACGGCATGACGAGCACGGAGGCGGCGCGGAACCAGTCGGCGAGCTGGTCCTGGCCGACCGGCGGGCGGAAGCGGACCACGTCCGCGATGCCTAGGCGGGCGGCGAGCTTCTGCAGGCCCTCCGGCTTGGCGAGGCCGCTGCCGCTGGGGCCGCCGACGATCGGGACGACCATCCGGGAGCGCAGCTCGGGGCGCTCGTCGAGGAGGACGGCGACGGCGCGCAGGAGGATGTCGGGCGCCTTCAGGGGCTGGATGCGGCCCGCGAAGAGGGGGACCAGGGCGTCCTGCGGGAGGTCGAGGCGGGCGCGGGCGGCGGCGCGGCCGTCGGCCGGGCGGAAGCGGTCGAGGTTGACGCCCGGGTGGACGACGGCGACCTTGTCCGGGTCGGCGCTGTAGTGCCGTACCAGCTCGTCGGCCTCCTCGGAGGTGTTCGCGATGAGGCGGTCGGCCGCGGCGACGATCTGGGTCTCACCGATGACGCGGGCGGCGGGCTCGGGGCTGTCGCCGTCGGCCAGGTTGGCGTTCTTGACCTTGGCCATGGTGTGCATGGCGTGGACCAGGGGAGCGCCCCAGCGCTGGGCGGCGAGCCAGCCGACGTGGCCGGAGAGCCAGTAGTGCGAGTGGACCAGGTCGTAGTAGCCGGGGCGGTGGCCGGCCCAGGCCTGCATCACGCCGTGCGTGAAGGCGCAGAGCTGGGCGGGGAGGTCCTCCTTGGCGAGGCCCTCGTAGGGGCCGGCGTCGACGTGGCGGACCAGGACGCCCGGGGCCATCTCCACCTTCGGCGGGAGGGCGGCCGTCGTCGCGCGCGTGAAGATCTCGACCTCGATGTTGATCGCGGCGAGGCGCTGCGCGAGCTCGACGATGTAGACGTTCATGCCGCCCGCGTCGCCGGTGCCCGGCTGGTGGAGCGGTGAGGTGTGCACGGAGAGCATGGCGACGCGGCGCGGGCGGCGGTGCGGCAGGCGCAGCCGGTGGGGCGCGGCCTGGGAGCGCCGTCCGAGCCTGCTGACGTACTGGCTCACGTGGCGGTCCTCCTCGCAGCGGGCATGCCTGAGGGAGGGTGCGGGTGCCCTCCACGGGGGTCCAACAGCGGAGGGTGGGATTCCCATTCCGGGGGCGGGTGTTTTTACCGAGACATTACCGAGGGTCGCTCAACCGTTCGAGGGTGGTCTGCGTAGCGGCCGGAGGGCGATGTGCACGGCGGCCACGGGCACCCGCTTACCCTCGTACTCATGACATCGCGCGCCACCCACCGCCCCGTGGGCACGGTCACGCGCGGGACCACCAACCCCAACCGCCTGCGCCGCATGGACCGCTGGATCGCGGCCACGCACGGCGCCGAACTGCGCCGCGCCACCGACCCCGTGGCCGTCGACCTCGGCTACGGCGCCGCCCCCTGGACGGCCGTGGAGCTGCTCCAGCGGCTGCGCACCGCCGCCCCGCACGCGCGCGTGGTCGGCATCGAGATCGACCCGGCGAGGGTCGCGGCCGCCAGGCCGTACGAGCGCGACGGCCTCCTCTTCCGGCACGGCGGCTTCGAGATCCCGCTCCCCCGGCGGCCCTTGCTGATCCGCGCGGCCAACGTCCTGCGCCAGTACGACGAGTCGGAGGTGGCCGAGGCCTGGCGGCGGCTGTGCGCGCGGTTGGCGCCGGCCACGGAAGGCTCCCGCGGCGGGCTGCTCGTCGAGGGCACCTGCGACGAGATCGGCCGCCGGCACGTGTGGGTCGCGCTCGGCCCGGAGGGGCCGCGCACGGTCACCTTCGCGACCCGGCTCGGCTCCCTGGACCGCCCCTCCGACCTCGCCGAACGCCTCCCCAAGGCTCTCATCCACCGCAACGTCCCGGGCGAACCGGTGCACGCCTTCCTCCGCGACTTCGACCGCGCCTGGGCCGCCGCCGCGCCCTACGCCTCCTACGGCGCCCGCCAGCGCTGGCAGCGGGCGGTACGGGACCTGAGGGCGAACTGGCCGGTAACGGACGGGCCGGTGCGGTGGCGGCAGGGTGAAGTCACCGTGGCCTGGGAGGCGTTGGCGCCCCGGAGCTGACCGTCCCCACATACCCTGACCTGCGGGGAACGATCTCCGCGAGTCGTTCGTCACAAAGGCGGGGAGATCGTCTTTCGGCGGCTTACGACGGCGACGAGGGGGAAGTCCGAGTTCGGACTGGCTCTGTCGTTTTGCGCCTTGGCGTGGCACGATCCCCCAGGCGTCCGTAAGTTACTGACGGTAAATCAGGTTGGGGGAGCCGTATGGGCACGGGCAAGCGCGGACTGGTCGCGACGGCCGTGACGGTGGTCTGCGCCATCACGGTGCTGGCCGCACCGGGTACGGCGTTCGCGAGCCCCGAACCGTCCCCCTCGCCCTCGACGTCCTCGACCGCCGTGTCCACCAAGGACCTTGAGGCCGTACGCGACAAACTGGACAAGCTGTACCACGACGCGGCGGTCGCCACCGACTCGTACAACGCGGCCGAGGAGAGCTCCAAGCAGCAGTCCGCCGCGATCGTCGGCCTGGCCAAGGAGATCGTCGAGGGCCAGCGGAAGCTGGACGAGCTGAAGAAGCGCGCGGGCGCCGCGGCCGCCGCCCAGTACCGCACCGGCGGCCTGCCCGACGAGGCGCAACTGCTGCTCAGCGACAACCCGCAGGAGTTCCTCGACGGAGCCGGGCGGGTGCTTCAGGGCGAGCGCGCGACCAAGGGCCTGATCGCGGAAATGACGCAGACCCAGCAGGACTTGAAGCAGTACGCCGCGGACGCCGCCGAGCAGTGGAAGAAGCTGGAGGCGGGCCGCAAGGCGAAGGACGCGGCCCGCAAGAAGATCAAGAAGCAGATCGCGGCGGCCGAGAAGCTCGAGTCCCAGCTGGAGGAGAAGGAGAAGGAGCGCCTCGCCGAGCTGGAGCAGGAGGACGCCCTCAAGGCACAGACCGCCTGGCTCGACTCCGGGATCCTCGACGAGATCAAGGGCAAGGCCTCCGAGCAGGGCAAGAAGGCCGTCGAGTTCGCGACCGAGCAGATAGGAAAGCCGTACGTCTGGGGCGCCGAGGGCCCCGACTCGTACGACTGCTCGGGGCTCACCTCACAGGCCTGGGCGAACGCCGGCCGGCCCATTCCGCGCACCTCGCAGGAGCAGTGGAAGCAGCTCAAGCACATCGACATCAAGGACATGCGCCCCGGCGACCTGATCATCTATTACGACGACGCCAGTCACGTCGGCATGTACATCGGCGACGGCGCGATGGTGAACGCCCCGCGGCCCGGGCGGAACGTGTCGATCGCGGGCGCGGGCTCGATGCCGATCCTCGGGGTGGTACGGCCGGACGCGTGAGCGTTCCGGGTGCGGGTATCCGGGGTTCGTGACCGGGACCACGTGACCCAGCGCACGTATCCCCGTCCCCAAACCCCCCGCGGACGTGACCTTCGTCATCCCCGCTGGTGGGCCACCCTGTCCAACTGCGGTACGGAACGCGGCATATGACAGTGGCCGGTGTGCGGGCGACGTGGCTCACACCATTCCGCTGGCCCACCGACAACCGCTATGGTCCCCGTCGGTGGATCGAGGTCCCTCGCTCCGCCGCGCCCTCGGGGGGAGGGAAGGAACTCAAGACGATGCCCGCACCCATACCGCGGCAGCGAGCAGTACCGGCCGCGGAGAGCGGTCAGGCGCCGGCCGCGAACCGAGGCGGCACCTCCAAGGAAGCGGCCCCTAGCAAGGAAGCCACGGTCGACACCAACGCCGCCACCACCCAGCTGACGCTGCTGCTGATCGAGGACGATCCCGGCGGCTCCACCGTCGTGCCCGAACTTCAGGACTCGGCAGGCCGGCCGATCCGTGTCCGCACCGCCCGCAACCTCACCGAGGCGGGGCGGCTGCTGACCGACGACGTCCACTGCATCCTGCTCGACCTCGCGCTGCCGGCGCCCGGCCGGGCCGAGGACGGGGACGAGCTCGCCGTGCTCAAGCACGTGCTGGAGCTCGCGCCCCGGCACGCCGTGCTCGCCCTCGCCCCGTCCGGTGACGCCGAGCGCGGCGCCGAGGCCGTGCGCGTGGGCGCGCAGGACTACCTCTTCCGGGACGAACTCGACGGGCGGCTGCTGAGCCGCGCGATCCGCTACGCCGTTGAGCGGAAACGTTCCGACACGGCGGAACGGCGGCTCGCCGAGGGCCGGGTGCGGGCACAGGAGAACCGGCGCCTCGAGCGCGGGCTGCTGCCCACGCCGCTGCTGGACGGCTCACCGCTGCGGTTCGCCGCGCGGTACCGGCCGGGGCGCTCGCGTGCGCTGCTCGGCGGGGACTTCTACGACGTCGTACGAACCCCTGACGGGACCGTGCACGCCATGATCGGTGACGTCTGCGGGCACGGGCCGGACGAGGCCGCGCTCGGGGTCGAGCTGCGGATCGCCTGGCGGGCGCTGACGCTGGCGGGACTGTGCGGGGACGAACTGCTGGGGACGCTTCAGCAGGTGCTGGAGCATGAGCGGTCCGACGACGAGATCTTCGCGACGCTGTGCACGGTGGACATCGCGCCGGACGGGCGTCGGGCGGGGCTGTGTCTCGCCGGGCATCCGTCGCCGTTGGTCGCCCGGCCCGGGCGGCCCGCGAAGCTGCTGCCGTACGACAACAACGGGCCCGCTCTCGGGCTGCTGTCCGGGGCCCGGTGGCCTCGGATGCAGGTGGAGCTGGGGCGGGAGTGGAGTCTGATGCTCTACACCGACGGGCTGATCGAGGGGCGGGTCGGGGCGGGGCGGCTGGAACGGCTGGGTCAGGACGGGATGGTGGAGATCGTCCGGCGACTTCTCTCCGAGGGGCTGGGCGGAGAGGCGTTGCTGCGGGCCGCGGTGAACGAGGTACGGGAGCTCAACGGGGGCGAGCTGACGGACGACGTGGCGGTGTTGCTGCTCGACCGGGAGAGGTGACCCGGCGCCCCTGACGGGGCGCTCCCGCTCGGGGCGTTCCTGCTCGGGGCGTTCCTATGTCACCGGCCGCCGTTGTACGGCCCGTAAGGACCGTCGCTGCTCGAACCCCGCCTGTTGTTGCGGCCGCCGCCCGGAAGTCCGCGCAGCGCAGGCCTGACATCCACCATGTACACGATGGTCGCGACCAGGCCAATGATGGGCAGGAACGACAGGATGTTGAAGATCAGGTTCACCACGAAGGCCAGGCCCAGGATGATCAGCCAGAAAGGCTTGGTCTTCTTGTCGGCCGCGCGGTAGGCGTCCTCGCGGCGCGTGGCTGCGTCGATCAGCGCGAAGGCGCTGAAAAGGATCAGGGCCATGCTCAGCAGCCACATGAACCCTGCGAACCCCTGCATCAGCACAACGTCCACCACCAGACTCGGCTTGTCATTACGCGGTCACCGTACCCGTTCGAGTCGATCCACCACATCGATCCGCTACACCGAGAACGGGCCGGGCACCGTGAGAGTGCCCGACCCGTCCCCGATCACCCGTTCGTGTCACTTCACTTGGCGGGCGGCGTGGTCTTCTTCGCGGTGGCCTTGCGGGCCGGCGCCTTCTTGGCGGCGGCCTTCTTGGCCGGGGCGGGAGCGGCGGCCTGGGCCTCGGCAGCGGCGGGCTTCGCGGGCTCGTCCTTGACCTCGACCGGCTCGGCCTTCGGCTCGACGGCGACGGCCAGCTCCTCGATCTCCTCGGCGGCCTCGCCGCGCCAGGTCTTCACGGCCTGCTCGCCGTGCTCGGCGACCTTCTCGTAGGTCTCGCGGGCCTTGACGGCGTACTCGGCGGCGACGCCGACCCCGCGCAGCGCGAAGTCCTGGGCGGACTCGCCGAACTTCTTCAGGTCGGCGTCGATCGTCGAACCGAGCTTCTTCAGGTCGCCGTCGATGTTCGAGATGAACTCGGTGACCTTGGTCTGCAGGGTCTCCTGCGTCTCCTTGACCTTGGCGCCGGCCTCCTTGGCACGGGCCTGGGCCTTCTCCTGGTAGGCCTTCGGGTCGGTGTTGCGGACGGCCTCGATACGGGCCGGGGCCTCGGCGCGCAGCTGCTCCACGATGCCGGGCACCTTCTTGGCCTGCTGGAGGGCCAGGTCGGCGGTGCCGGCGGCGAAGTAGAGCGGCGTCGGGTCGCTGAGGGTCTTACGGAGGTCGTCGGTGATGGCCATGGTGATGGTCCTCCCGGATCACTTTCGGCTGAGGGTTTTGGGTACTGAGGGTTTGCGTACTGAGGGTTTGCGTACTGCGGGTTTTACGTACTGCGGGTCTCGGTTCCCGCGGGCAGTCGGTCCGGCCTGCTCAACCGGTGGGCTGCTGCGGGTCGTGCGGTTCGGCGTCGCTGCCGTCGGACGTGCGGGTGCGGCGCGCGGCGGACTTGCGCCCGTCGGCCGCGCGGGTCTTGCGGGTACGGCGCCCAGGGGTTTCGCCGGTGTCGACCGTGTCGCCGGGCCGAGCCTCCGCCGTACCGTCGCCGGGCCGGTCGGCCTCGGTGACGACGACGGTCTCGATCACGTCGAGGGCGTCGGAGACCCGGACGGCCTCGGCCTGGTCCCCCTCCCCCTCCCTCTCCTCCGCCGGGTCGATCCCGAAGCCGTTCTCCTTGCGGAACGACTCGTAGATCTGGAGCAGCACCTGCTTCTGCCGCTCGTTCAGCGTGGGATCGGCGAGGATGACGGCGCGCGTCTCCACCTCGTCCCGGTCCCGCTCGGCGTCGAGGATGCCGGCCCGCACGTACAGCGTCTCGGCGGAGATCCGCAGGGCCTTGGCGACCTGCTGCAACACCTCCGCGCTCGGCTTGCGCAGCCCGCGCTCGATCTGGCTCAGATACGGATTGGACACCCCGGCGGCGTCGGCGAGCTGCCTGAGCGAGAGCTGCGCGGTGCGCCGCTGCTCACGCAGGTACTCACCGAGATTGCCGACGTTGAGCGATGCCATGCCCCCACTGTGCCCCACTCGCGCTAACTATTGCAAGCAGGCGCTTGCAATAGTGCGCCACGCCACCCTGAAGGGTGCCGCGAAGCCGTACCGGCGCCCTTCCTCCCCTTGACCTGAAGCGCGGTTGAGTTTCTAGCGTGCCCTCTGGTTGATCACTCGACGGCGGGAGAGAGAGCGCATGATCCTCGTGACCGGAGCGACCGGAAACACAGGCAGTGCACTGCTCAAGGAGCTGCACGCGCACAGTGCCGGACCGGTGAGAGGGCTCACCCGGGACACCGCGCGGGCCGCCTTCCCCGAAGGGGTCGAGGCCGTGCGGGGCGACTTCGCGGAACCGACGTCAGTGGAATCCGCGCTGGTGGGGGTGCGTTCGCTGTTCCTCGTGTCGCGGCTGGGTTCGGACGCGGACATCCTTGAGGCCGCCTGGCAGGCGGGTGTGGAACACGTGGTGCTGGTGTCGTCGATCACCGCCCGGACCCATCCGCACCTGGGCCCCGCCGGCGAGAACCTGGCGGTGGAACGGCTGCTCAAGGAGAGCGGCATGGCCTGGACGATCCTGCGGCCGACGCAGTTCGCCTCGAACGCCCTCATGTGGGCGGCCGCCGTCCGTGCGCACGAGGTCGTCCACGCGCCGTACGCGGACACCGCACTGCCGACCATCCATCCCGCGGACATCGCGTCGGTGGCACGGGTAGCACTCACCGAGCCCGGCCACCATGGGCGCACGTACGCCCTGACCGGTCCGGAGCCGGTGACGGCCCGGCAGCAGGTCGAGGCCATCGCGGCGGCGCTGGGCCGGGAGGTGCCGTTCGCCGAGATCAGCCGCGCGCAGGCGCACGCGCGGATGGCCGCGATCTTCGGGGCGGAGGCCGCGGACGCGGTGCTCGACGTCATGGGCGGAGACGTCAACGCCGAACTGCTCGCGGTCCGCGACACGGTTCCCCGCCTCACCGGCACTCCGGCCCGACCGTTCCGGCAGTGGGCCACCGAGAACGCGGCCGCCTTCGCCTGAAGCACCGGTTTCCCCAGGCCGACCGCCTTGGCGACCACCCACGGCCGAGACCTACTGGCGCGAGATCGGCAGAGGCCTGGCCCAACACGCCATTCCGGTACGCCACTTCGTCCGCACGCCCCCGAGAGCCGACAGCCGCCAGCCGCCACGTCGTCGGGATCCAGGGCATGTCCCTCCTGACCAACGCCCTGCGCGACCCCGACATCATGCCCCGCGAGGGCACCCGCCTCACGACCTGGCCCGACACCCTCTGATCCAAGCCTCCAGCACCGCGAAGTCGGCATCCGTCAGCCCGTACCGGTGGTCGACGCGGTGCAGCAGGGCAGGCCCCGGATGATGCGCGGCCACCCACTCCCGATCGGCGTCGGCGATCTCGTTGCGGCAGCCCGAGCCAGGGCGCCGGCCTCAGCCCTCGTACCCCCGCTCCGCGAGGATCTTCTCGATCCGCGCCCGGTGTGCCTGCTCCCACTCGTCCAGCGTCTCCGCGTCCTCCTTCGCCAGCTTGGCCCGCGCGCCCGCCAGCACCTCTGCCCGGCGACCGGCCGGTACGACGACCACGCCTTCCTCGTCCGCCACCACGACGTCGCCCGCCTCGACCCGTACACCCCCGCACGTCACCGGCTCCCCCAGCGGGGTTACGGCCGACTTGGCGCCCGGGATCGGGATGACGCCGCGGGCGAACACCGGGAAGCGGGCCTCGCGTACCTCGGTGAGGTCGCGGATCAGGCCGTCCAGGACGAAGCCGGCGACTCCGCGCCGCTGGGCCACGGCGCACACGTTGCCGCCCGCCAGCGCCCAGTCCAGGTCGCCCGACTCCACGACCACGACCGACCCGGGCTCGGCGCGGTAAATGGCGGCGTGCAGCATGAGGTTGTCGCCCGGCGGGCAACGGACGGTGAAGGCAGGGCCGGCCAGCCGTTCCGCCGGTCCCCACAGCGGGCGGATGCCGATGTCCATGACCTGTTCGCGGCCGAGGAGGTCGGCGAGCGTGGTGGTCGGCACGGCCCGGAATTCGCTGGCGTCAGTCATGGGCGCGACGCTACCGTTCCCTCCCATGACTGCCGGGTCGGCCTCGTGCCGCGAACGAGTTGGGTGCCCGGCCTCTGAGTGAGGCCGCGGCGGGCCAGGAGCCCGCCTCTTTCTCCGCACCGCCTTCGAGTCCATCGGAAAGCGCCAGAGAAAGAGAACCGAGACGAGAATGCCCAACCCCTTCAATCAGCAGGTCATCGACGAGTTCCGCACCAACCACGGCCGCGTGGGCGGCTACTTCGAGGGCGCCCGCCTGCTCCTCCTCACCACCACCGGCGCCCGCACCGGCACCCCACACCACCCCCGTCGGCTACTTCCCCGACGGCGGCGACCGCGTCCTGGTCATCGCCTCGGCCGGCGGCGCCGACAAACACCCGGACTGGTACCGGAACCTCCTCGCCCACCCCCAAGTCACCGTCGAGAGCGGCGTGTTCACCTACCAGGCACTGGCCGTCGTCCTCGACGGCGAGGAACGCGACCGAGCCTGGGCGCGCGCCGTGGAGACCGACACCGGCTGGGCGGCGTACCAGGAGAAGACGGACCGGGTGATCCCCGTGGTCGCCCTGAAGGAGATCCCTGAGCCCGGCCCCCCGAACATCAACGCCGCCTCCCCCGGCGAGGCCATCAAGGTCGTGCACGACGTCTTCCGCCGCGAACTCGCCCTGATTCGAGGGGAGATGAGCAAAGGGAGCACGAGCAGCAGCACCCTCGGCGCCCAACTCCGCGTCAACTGCCTGACCTTCTGCCAAGGCCTGCACAACCACCACACAGGGGAGGACATCGGTCTGTTCCCGCTCATCGAGAAGCAACACCCCTCCACCGCCCCGGTCCTCGCCCGCCTGCGCCAGGAGCACGAGCGGATCGCCGAGCTGGTCGCGGATCTGCGCGGGGCCGTATCAGCCGACGGGCCCGACCCGGCCGCCGCCCGCGCCGAAGTCGAGCGCCTGACGCACGAACTCGAAGCCCATCTCACGTACGAGGAGGAGTGGTTGATCCCCCTCCTCGCCCCCCTCGACACCTCCGCATGACGTGACCGCCGGGCGGCCGTAGCCACGCAAGCTAGAACGGCAACGGCCGCCCGTGCACCACTTCCAGCCGCGACACCGCCCGGGTCAGTACGACGTACAGCCGATGCAGCCCCCGCGCCTCCGCCTCCGCAATCGCCGCAGGCTCGACGGCGACGACATGGTCGTACTCAAGCCCCTTCACGAGAGTCGCCGGTACGACGGTCACCCGGGCGCCCAGCTCATCCGGCCCCGCCACCGCGATCCCGGCCGCACCGAGCGCGGCCCGCACCCCCTCCACCTCCCCGTCGACCGCCACAACCCCCACGGACCCTTCTCTCCCCAACGCGTCCCGCACGGCGTCCACGACCGCACCACCGACACCCCCCTCCGCCGCCACCCGCACCCTCAACTCCCCGTCCCTGCGCAGGGATCGCCCCGCCGGTACGTCGACGTCGAGCCGTTCCAGCAGCCGGTTGGCGAGCGTCACGACGGCCTCCGGCACCCGGAAACCGATCGTGAGCGGTACGACGGCAGCGTCCGGTTTGCCCAGGTGGCGGAGGGTCGTGTCCCAGGAGCGGGCGGCCCACGGCGTGGTCCCCTGTGCCAGGTCGCCGAGGACGGTGAGCGAACCGAAGCGCGCCCGGCGGGCGATGGCCCGGCACTCCATCGGGGAGAGGTCCTGCGCCTCGTCGACGACGAGATGGCCGTACCCGTCGGGGTGTTCGACGAGCCCGGCGACCTCGTCGAGGAGGACGAGATCGGCGGCGGACCAGCGAGCCGACTTCCACGACCGCGGCGGTTTGGCCCAGAGGAGCGCGGCCTGCTCGTCCGGATCCAGCAGCCCGTCGGCCGCCACCTCCAACACCCCACCGTCCGTGAGCAGTTGAGAGAGCACTTCCTCCGGCCGAACCCGCGGCCAGACCGCATCCACGTACTCCTTCACCGCCCGCGCCCGCGACACCTTCTGCACCCAGGCCGCCGACTGCGGCCCGGCCCGCCGTTCGGCCTGCAACTGCACGGCGCGCACGACCCGCATCCGCACCCGTTCCCGCCCGATCCCGTACGGCGGTTCCTCGGCGCGCACGTCCTCGACGATCTGCACGAGCTGTCCGGCCGGCACCCGCCACTGGTACGAACCGTCCGGCACGGCAAGGGAGTTGGACCAGTCCTTGGACACATGCGCGTACAGCGCCCGGCGCAGCACCTCCGCCATCCGGGCGTCGTGCTTGACGACCGCGGCCAGCTCGCCGTCCATCCCCCTGACCGGATGCCGCGCGATCTCGTCTTCGAGGGTCGACTGCCGTACGCCGGTCTCACCGAGGGCGGGAAGCACCTGGGAGATGTAGGAGAGGAAGGTGCGGTTGGGCCCGAGGATGAGGAGTCCGCTGCGCCGGATGCGCTGCGGGTGGGTGTAGAGGAGGTAGGCGGCCCGGTGCAGTCCGACCGCCGTCTTCCCGGTCCCCGGCGCGCCCTGCACGCACACCGACTGCGCCAGATCCCCTCGTACCAGATCGTCCTGCTCGGGCTGGATGGTCGCCGCGATGTCACGCATCGGGCCCACCCTGGGCCGCTCGATCTCCCGCGCGACGATGTCGCTGACCTGCGACTCCCCGCGGCCGAGATGCTCGTCCTCCAGCCCGGTCAGGTCGGCGGAGTCGCCCCGACTACCGGCCGCCCAGCCGAAACGCCGACGCACCGCCACGCCCTGCGGATCATGGGCGCCGGCCTGGTAGAAGGCGCGGGAGACGGGAGCGCGCCAGTCGACGACGAGCGGCGGGGCAGCGGGCTGCTCGCTGATCCGCAACCGCCCGACGTGATAGCTCTGCCCGCCGTGCTCACCGTCGCCCTGGGTGAAGTCCAGACGCCCGAAGAACAACGGCCCTTCCGGCAGCTCCCGCATCTCCTTCGCCTTGCTGCGCAGCTGGTAGCCGAGGACTTCGGCATCGGCCCCGGAGGCGGCGACGTCCTCACCGGTGACGACGTGTTCCTGGGCTCCGTCGACCATGGCGGCGAGGGCGGTGCGGCAACGGTCGTGGTGGGTGCGTTCTCGGCGGAGGGACTCTTCGAGATCTTCGAGGGCAGGTTCGACCGACGTCATGGGGAGGAGGGTACCCGAAAGGCATAACCGAGTTAAATAATTTACCGAGTATCGGGAGGGGATTACGGGGGGTCGTGGCTAGGCGAGATGCGACAGCCCGAGCGCCAGCCGCTCGAAGGCCCGCTCGGCAGCGGCCATCGCCTCCCCCCGCACATCCGCCACCCGCTCCCCCGCCGCGATCCGCCGCCAGTTGTCCATCGCGAGGATCCGTCGTACGGCGGTGATCTGGCCGGCGGCGAGCCGCGCGTCGAGATCACCGCCGAGGGCCTCGGCGAGTGCGGCCTCGGAACGTTCGGCGAAGGTGTGGGCGCGGGCGACGAGGGAGGGCGTGCCGTAGAGGAGTCCGTGGAAGGCGAGCACGTCCGGATGGTCATTGAGCCCGGTGACGGGATCGCCCCGCTCCAGCCCGTCGAGGAAGTGCCGGCGCAGGGCGGCGAGCGGCGTCGGCCCCTCGGCCACCACCCTCGCCGCCTCCGTCTCGTGGTCGGCGATGCGGTGGAGGACGAGGTCCTCCTTGGCCGGGAAGTACCGGAAGAGGGTCGGCTTGGAGATCTCGGCCGCGGCGGCGATCTCGGCGACCGACACCGCATCGAACCCCTTCTCCAGGAACAGCCGGACGGCGATGTCGGAGACGTCCCTGTACATCCGCTGCCGCTTGCGCTCCCGCAGCCCGATCCCGGCCGACTCTGTCTCACCCATACGGCGAGCGTAACCACTCGCCCTTGACCTCAACTCTGCTTGAGGTCGAAGACTGCGGGGGAGCTGGCGACTACCACTGGGGGTTTGTGATGCGGGCAGCACAGGTGACGGAGTTCGGCGGACCGGAGGTACTGGTACCGGTGGAACTCCCGGACCCGGTGCCGGGGCGGGGCGAGGTGCTGATCGAGGTCGCGTACGCGGACACGATCTTCGTGGAGACGCAGGTGCGGGCGGGGTGGGGGCGGGACTACTTCCCGGTGACGCCGCCGTATGTGCCGGGAGGCGGGGTCTCGGGGACGGTCGGCGCGATCGGCCCTGAGGTGCCGGAGTCGTGGCTCGGGCGCCGGGTGGTGTCCTTCGTCCAGGGCAGCTATGCGTCGCGGGCCGTGGCGGCGGTCTCGTCCCTGACGGCCGTACCGGAGGGGCTGGACCTGTTGACGGCGGCGGCACTGGTGCATGACGGGGTGACAGCGGCGGGGCTGCTCGAACTGACGGGGGTGTCGGCCGGGGATCGGGTGCTGATTGTGGGGGCGTCCGGGGGTATGGGCACGCTACTGGTCCAATTGGCCCGGTCGCGGGGAGCGCGGGTGGTGGGGGCGGCTCGGGGTGCGGAGAAGCTTGCGCTGGTACGGGAGTTGGGGGCGTCGGTGGCGGTGGATGTCACGGGGGTGGATTGGCCGGAGCGGGCTCGGGAGGCGCTCGGGGGTGCGGCCGACGTGGTTCTGGACGGGGTGGGCGGCCAATTGGGCGGGGTGGCTCTGGGGTTGACTGCGGACGGGGGGCGGTTCTCGGCACATGGGGCGCCGTCAGGGGGCTTTGCCTTGGTCGACGGGGAGGCGGCGTCCGAACGCGGGATCAAGATGTTCGGGATCGGGGATGTGCAGTTCGGGGCGGCGGAGGTCGGTCGGCTGGCCTCGTATGCGCTGGGGGAGGCGGCTGGGGGGCGGTTGCGGGCGGTGGTCGGGGAGGTGTTTCCGGTGGAGCGGGCGGGGGAGGCACATCGGGCTGTGGAGGGGCGGGGGGTGGTGGGGAAGGTGGTGCTGGAGGCATGAGCCAGCTTCAGGTCGCGGCGCCGCTGCGATGCCAAGGTGGGGTCGCGGCCAAACCCCACAGGTCGTCGAAGTGCTTGTTCCAAGTGGCTACGGCGACCCTGGCGTCATCGTCGTCTTTGCGGGACCAGACGTTTAGGTCGGTGCGGTAGCCCTTGGGGTCGTAGTACTCGGGTTCCGTGCTGAATCCCATAGTGCGGGCGACCACGTCGTACAGTCCGTGCAGGACCAGTTCGCGGTTGAAGATGCAGATCTTGTCGCGCGGTATACCGGGATAGAAGCGGTACTCGCAGACGGCGGTCACCCGGCCCAGCATGGTGAGGCGCTCGGCGATCGCCGACAGCGCGCGGTCGTACTCCTGGCACTTGAGCTCCAGGCGCTTGCGGAACTCGGCATCGTCCTCGGGCACACCGTTCTCGCCCACCTTGGACGGGACGATCATGGGCTGCCGGAAGTCGGGGACCAGGAACCTTATGGTGACCTTCCTGGTCGGACCTGGGTCGTCGAAGAACCCTTCGAGATGGTGGTGGAGCGCGTGATAAAGCGTTTCGCCCGTGTAGCCGAGAAAGCCGATCTCCACGTTCTGGGCTTCGAACGCCTCGGTGACGAAGCTGCCGAGCTCCCGTGATTTCACCTGAGTCCGCGACGGTGCCCGGAGAGAGGAAGCCACGTCCTTCAGGGTGTCGTACAGCACGTAGGCCACCAGGCTGAGCAGCGCGCCACCGAGGAAGGCCTTGCCCTCCAGTGCGTCACCGATCGGCTTCACTAACTGGGCGGCCAGGCCCGTGACGAACATGCCGAGCAGCAACAGACGCGTGGCGGCGGGTTCGTAGCGCGCCTGTAAACGCTTGAGCCGCTCGCCTATGCCTTCCTCAGGAAACCTGGTCCCAACTCCGGACATACGCAGTCCCCTCCCCCGACGAACCTCCATGGTCTCCATGAGGCAGCGCGCGGGCAAGATAGGGGTTCACTGTGGATCTGGACGGCAGTCCCAGGTTCGCGGTGGCCTCCGTCAGGGTCATGGCGTACCGCTCCACGGCCCGGTGGACGTTGGGAGCTTCGAGGCTGTCGCCAGTCACCATGCGGTCGAGGTCCACATAGGCCGAGCGGACTGTCTCGATCCAGCGGTACACCCGCCAGTCCTGCTCCCAGCCCTTCGTACAGTCCTCCGGCAGGAGAGTGGACCAGCGGATGAACAGACGCCCGCGGATGTCCGGCAGCGTCGGTGTCAGGTGCATGTGGCGGACCAAGTCGTAGAGCGGATCCCCCACCATCGCCATCTCCCAGTCGATGAGGGTCAGCCCGGTGCCATCCTCACGGCGCACCATGTTCCAAGGGTTGAGGTCGCCGTGGAGCAGGACGGGCCGGCGTGGTGCCACCAAGTGCCGCCGAAGGATCTCGCCGAGCCGGACTGCACTCGGCAGGCCAAGCTCACGGGCCAGCGCAGAGGTCTGCTTGGGAAGTTCGGCGACCATGCGGATCAGTTCGTCGCACAGGAGGGGATAGAGTTCCGTGTCCGAATACAGACCGAACTGCTCACAGTCGATGTCGGTCAACTCGCAGAGCTGGTTGACGAGATCGTCCGCCTCATGCGGCAGCAGGCCGTCGGCCGGGTGCTCCGGGTGCCGGATCTGCCCTTTTGGCCCCTCGTAGGAGTGGATGGTGAACTCGTCTCCGAGCTCACTGGTGCCCAGCGCCAGCACCCTGGGCG
Organism: Streptomyces sp. CA-249302; assembly: GCF_050936785.1. NCBI lineage: Bacteria > Bacillati > Actinomycetota > Actinomycetes > Kitasatosporales > Streptomycetaceae > Streptomyces > Streptomyces sp. CA-249302. The sequence continues at coordinate 5,071,942 of NZ_JBNJMG010000001.1, forward strand.
CACGCACATTGACGCGTGACACTTCGATCGCCGTAAGCACCGCGTGTTCATTGAGGAACCGCCGCTCCAATGGACTGCCGGAGCCCACCTTTCGGCGCACCATGACCGGTTTTGGGTACCTACTCACCGTCACGGCAGTGCTCAGGTGCGCCGTGCCCTTGAACACTCGGTCGGCCGAGGCCGCACCCTCCTCGAACAGGGCCTCCTGGACGGCTGACGAGGGGAACAGACGATGCTGCGGCAGCCTTTCGTCACGGATCCAGGAGATCGACGACACCGTCCGCTCGCGGCTGTGCCGCTTGCCGTGGGAAACGTTCCAGCGGAAGAGAATGCGTTCGATAGCCTTCTCGTCCGGCACGCTCTTGAGCCGTAGAGGCTCCTCGGCGGCAAGCAGCGCCCCGTGCACCGCATGGGTCGCCTCGTCCAGGTCCCGCTGATCGTACGAGTCGCCAAGAGAGGTCGCGGCCCGCATCACGTCGGGATAGACAGACTGAGCGTGTTCGAAGGCCACATAGTGCTTCAAGTCTCGGTCGAGACCGTTGACCGCTTTGAGGCGCCGCTTCCCCATGCTGTCGCGCCACGCCTCTACCACCTCCCACCACTGGTAGTCGGGGTACTGCATGCGCACCAGATGGGTGGCGAGATCGTGCAGCGGGTCGCCGTAACTCGCGAGCTCCCAGTCGACACAGATCAACGGTGGATCGCCGTCGAACGACACGATCACGTTGTCACGGTGCAGGTCCGTGTGGAGCAGGCTGAAGGGGCGGCTGATCATCGAGGGCACCCGCTCGGCGAATCGCACCATCGCGTCCTCGGGAATGCCCAGCATGGCGAAGAGGCCGCCGAATCTGCCCCAGTTGCGCTGCCTGATCTGTTCCTCGGCCGCATAGGCAAGGGCACGCAGGAAGGCGCGGCTGTCACGGCTGGACCGGGGCCAGGACTGCGGCAGCGGTGGCAGATCCTTTCTGCCCACCTGTGTCATGTCGCCCAGCAGCCCAACGAGGCCGTAGAGGAGATGGGAGTCCACCGGCTTGCCGTTGGGGCAGATGCTGGACAGCGGCACGCCCTCGACATAGCTCAGGATGGTCTCGTCTCGGCTCTGAACCAGGCATTGCGGCACGTGCGGCAGGAAACGGCGGACGGCTGCAAGGATCTCCGCCTCGTCCTGCCAGGTCCTGATGACCACGGGCAGCGACGTGCGGATGCGCTCTCGCACCGTGACCAGTTCCCTGTCCGCGCAACCGATGGCCCGCCGCTGATCCTCCGTCAGCGGCCGCACCATGTAGTTGAGATTGTGGTGCCCCCGGCCGAACTCCCCCAGCGCCCTGGCGTAGCGAACGAAATCGTCGTACGCCGACGGCACGGCTCCGGGCAATGCTGGACCACCCAAGGGGCACTCCTGAATAGTTATGCAATCGCGCTAAAGTTCATACACTGAGGTGAATGGACACAGACTAGTGGCTTGAATACTCGCGCGAGGCCGTCGTCACCAAATAGTGGCGCACTTGAGCAGGTCGTGGTCGGCTGGTTTCAATGCGTGGCGTCGAGGAGTCCCCACCAGGAGTCGTACCAAGCCTGCCAGCTCTCCATGAACACAGTTCCGGTGGAGTTGGGGTCGCCCGCGTCATTGACGTGCCGGGTGAGGGTCGAGCCCAGACCCAGGACGTCCAGGGCGTCTATCTCCGTGTCGTCCTCCAGCAGGACCGAGCGCTCGACCACCTGGTAGGGACCGAAAAGCGCCTCGACGTCCCGCAACATGTAGAGCTTGAAGGGCGGGGCCAGGGGTACCTTCCTGACCTCCACCTCGACAGACGGCACCAGCCCCTCCGTCTCCAGGTCCCGCAGCGCGGCGCGCAGTGAAGACGTGTGCCGTCGGGTGATGTCACGCAGCCGGTCCTGGAGCCGGCGGTCGATCTCCGCCGCATCGGCCTGGCTCGCGGCCGACCTGTTGGCCCTTGGATACGGCAGGTCGACCGAGTCGGCGGGCAGCAGCATCCGTAGTTCGATGCGTTCGGGACTGATCTCCCCAAGGCGGATGCGCTCCGCCTGGAGCCGGATATGCGCGTCGAGACTCTCCGAGGTGAGCGTGAACACATCGATGCGCACTGATGGTTGAGCGAAGGCGCGCGCGATGAAAGGTCCGAGCGCGGCGCGCAGAAGCGGCGCCGAAGGCAGCTTGATCAGCGAATGTATCGGCGGCTCCACAACCCATGTGCCGCTGCCCTGGCGGGACTCGACCCACCCTTCACTCTTCAGCTCGGCAAGCACCCGCTGCACCGTCTCACGGGACAGGCCGAACTCGTCCGCGAGTGCCCGCTGCGTGGGCAGATGCGAACCCACCCCGTACTCCCCATCAGCGATCCGAGCACGCAACGTCTCCAGAAGGAGCGATCCCTTCCCTACGCCCTCACCACGTTCCGCGCTCACATCGCGACCGTACCTCTCCCGCGCCAACAACAAACCAATTCAAGTCACATTGGTCTGACTGTTAAGGGATCAAGCAGTCCGGGCACAACCAATCCAAGGCAATCAGTCCAATTGGACCGGAAGTTGATCGGTCTTCGGAAGTGGACAGGGGTGGGGTCCCATGCTGGTCATCCAATTGGTGGGTTCGGTCTTGGCATTGACACTGAATCAGCTGATCCAGACGCGCTACGGGATGGCGGCCGTGCTGGGCCTCATCCTCATCGGCGTCGGGGTCGAAGCCCGCAGCGCGAGGTGTGCCGGTGCCGGCGCCGCACTCTTAATGCTGGCCGTGGCGGCGCCTCAGGCCTGATCCCGCAGTACCCGCAACACCGGCAACAGCGACCCGACGACATCCTTGGCGCCCGCGTCCCTCAGCTGCTTCGCCTTGTACTCGTTACGCGCGTAGCCCAGGAACGGAACGCCGGCCTCCTGCGCGGCCCTGAAGTCCGTAGGGGCATCGCCGATCATCAGGGCCGTCGACGGGGCGGCGCCCATCGCGTTCAGGGCGCGGTTGAGGGTGTGCGGGTCGGGCTTCAGGAGGTCGAGTTCGTTGGTTCGGCCGTACACGTGGGGGGTGAAGCAGTCGGTGAGACCCCGCTGGTACAGGTAACCCGCCACCGTGCGCGGGGAGTTGTTCGTGGCCACGGCAAGCCGGCTGCCCACCGCCGACCACGTGCGTATCAGCGGATCCGCGTACGCCGTCGGCATCGCGGACGTGACCGCCTTGAGCTCCTGCTGGGTGAGTCTCTCCTCCAGCTCGGCCACCAGATCGCTGTTCGGGTGGCGGCGGTTGACCGCGTAGAGGACCACCATGGGGTCGGGATGACCCCGTTCCTCCTCGGTGAGCAGCCCGCGCAGCCCCTGTCGGGCCAGCCAGTCGACCAGTTCCTTCGCCACCTCCTCCGCCGTGTGTCCGGCGAACAGGCGGCAGATGGGACCGTCGAAGTCGAACAGCACGAAGCGGGCGTCGGTGATCAGTTCTCGCAGGTTCTCTGTCTCTGCTGTCACCGGATCAGTCTGCGTCGTATCACTAGTCACTAGGAGAGTGTCAGGTCCGTCGTGATGGTTTCCCAGAGGGCGTCGAACCACTTCTGGGATTGCTCGACGAAGGCGGCGTCCCGTTGACCGGCCCGTTGCTCGAATGAGAAGAGGAGCGACTTGCCGCCCAGGGCGTCGTACATCTCCAGGGTCTCGCTGTCCCACTCCTCCTCGCGCTCGGTGATCACGTAGTAGGCGATGAGCGCCTCCGTGCCGTTGAGCAGGTACAGCTTGATGGGCGGGGTGAACGGCAGGGCGCGGAACGTGACCCGGACGTCAATGCCATGTGTCGCCCGCAACGCCTGGAGATTGTGCTTCAGCACCTGCCCCTGAGCATTCCGTTGGGCCAGCCACCGCTGATGGACCGGGTCGTCCTCGCTGCGGCCCTCGATCGGGACCGGGAAAGCGAGCGTGATCTCCCGCGACGGCAGCAGGATGCGGACGTCGATCGACTCCGGGCGTATTTCGCCCGCGTGGATACGGCGCAGGGGCTCGCCCAGCGCCAGCATCAGCGTCTCCGCAGTCAGGCACGCCGCGTCCACGTGGACGTGTGGGGCCGAGAAGGCCTCCGCCAGGCGGGGGGCCAGCGCCACCATCGTCGGCTGTGGTTCGCCCGAGACCGGGGCCGGCTGGGCGATCCGCGGGGGGCTGCCCTTGCTCACGTTGGTCAGCAGGCCGTCGTCCTGGAGGGCGCGCAGGGCCTGGCGGACCGTGCCGCGCTCCACGCCGAACTCGTCGGCGAGTTCGGCCTGGGTGGGCAGCCGGTCGCCCGCCTTGAGGTCGCCGGCGCGGATGCGTTCCCGCAGGATGTCGGCGATCTCCTGGGGCGAGAGCCTTCTGCTGCCGTTCACTGCCACGTTCTCCTGGGTCACGACCAAACGCTACAACTCGGATCCATCTACGGGGAGTTGTTTGTGACTTGTTTATGAGGTGGTACCAAGTGGGGATAACTTAGACGAAGTTGGTTGCCAACTTAGCCTACTTGGCGGAAGTTTTGCTTCCTCGGTTCCAACTGACTCCAACCCGCACCGCCCCGCTGCACCGCCCCGCACCACCGCACCACCGCACCGTCCCGCCCGCGAAGCCCGAAGGGGGAACCACCGTGCCTGTCCTCGCCCTCCTCTCCGCCGTCTTCGTCGTCGGCATCGAGCAGTCCATCCAGGTGAAGTACGGCGTCACCGGCATCATCGGGCTGCTGCTGCTCACCGTAGGCCTCAAGGCGAAGAACCCCACACTCAGCTCCATGGGAGCCGTCGTGCTCGCCCTGCTGGTCGCCGGACCGGCTCTAGGAGCATGAACACGCAGTTCGGCAACACCGTGGGAGACGATCAGTCCGCGAGCACCAGCTCCGAACTGATCGTCTCCCACAGCGCGTTGAACCACAGATGCGACTGCTCGACGAAGGTGGTGTCGCGCAGGTCGGCCCCCTGCTCGAAGGCGAACAGCATCGACTGCGTGCCCTCGGCGTCGTACATCTGCAGCTGCTCGTCGTCGACCTCCTCCTCACGGCGGGTGAGGGTGTAGTACGCGAAGAGCGCCTCCGCGCCGTTGAGCAGGTAGAGCTTCACCGGCGGGGTGAACGGCAGGGCGCGGAAGGTGACTTGGACGTCGATGCCGTGGGTCGCGCGCAGCGCCAGCAGGTTGTGCTTGAGCACCCGGCCCTGCGCGTTGCGGTTGGTCAGCCAGCGGCGCTGCAGCCGGCCGTCGACGGCCGGGTCCACCGGCGTCGGGAAGGCCAGGTCGATGTCGTCGCTCGGCAACAGGATCCGGACGTCGACCTTGGCCGGTTTCAGTCGCCCGGCGTGGATCTGACGCAACGGCACGCCCAACGCGAGGTTGAGGGAGATCGAGGTCAGGCAGAGGGCATCTATCTCGACGTGAGTGTCGGCGAAGGCCGCCTCTATGCGCGGGGCCAGCGCCACCATCGTCGGCAGCGGTGGGGCCGCGGGGCCGGTGAGTGCCCTGGTCAGGCCCAGGTCGGCGGCGACGGTGGCGGGCGCGCCCTTGGACACGTTGGTCAGCAGGTGCTCCGACTGGAGGATGCGCAGCGCCTGGCGTACGGCGCCGCGCTCGACGCCGAACTCCACGGCCAGCCTGGCCTGCGTGGGCATGCGCTGTCCCGGCCGGAGCGTGCCCGACCTGATGCGCGCGCGCAGCTCGTCGGCCACCTCTTCATGTGACTTCTGTGGCCGCTGTGACCTCGTCCGTCCATTGACGGAGGCGTGTTTCGGGTCCACGACCAAACACTACAACTTCCCGCCATCTTTGGGCAGTTCCAGGGAAGGTGGTTATAAGACGCTTCCAAGCGGAGATAAGTAGAGATGAGTTGGTCGCCAACTTGAGCAACATGGTCAAACTTGGAGGGATCAAAATGCCACCTGTCGCCTCCGTCACCGCCCTCGTGATCGCCTGTGTCGTGTTCTCCATCGGTCTCAAGGCCAAGAACGGCCTGATCAGCGGCGCGGGAGCACTCATTCTCGTCATGTTGCTCGCCCAGGCGGGCTGACGCCCAGTCCGGCTGATCGGGCTCCCTTCCGGAGGGGAGCCGGGAGCCCGGTCAGTCTGCACAGCCACAACTGAACATCGACAACCGAAGAGCTCCGACAGCACGGCCACAACTCAACAGCACAGTCACAACTGAACAGCACACCTACAACTGAACAGCACAGCTACGGATGAGCAGCCAACCGTCCCCGGGAGAAAGGAACTTCAGAACATGTCCGGGCACCAAGGCCGCCTGGACGTACGCAGCAGGGCGTCGGCCAGTCGGCCGGCGCCCGCTTGTTCTTCCCTGACCCGGCCCAGCGCCGCCAGTCGTACGGCGGACTCGTCGCCCAGCCACAGCCGTGCCAACTCCGCCACGTCCAGCGTGAGTTCGGCGCTCTCGCGGGTCGGCGTGCAGGACGCGCCCTGCGCCGACGCCTCCAGCCGGTAGCGGCCGCCCGTGAAGCCGGCCGCGTCGGTTACCTCCAGGACCAGGGCGCCGGTCCCCTCGTACGAACGCGCCTCCAGAGCCCGTACGACATCGAGGATCCGCACCCACAGCCAGTCCGCCTGGGTGGTGATCCTGGCCGCCCTCGGGTCCGGCAGGAAGTGCGGGAGGAGGTCGTCGGGGGCGCGGGGGCCGGTCTTGACCTGGGTGACCCAGTCGATGGAGCAGAGGTAGCGCCACAGGGCGTGCTCGGCGGCCGGGGTGGTCGCGAACAGGTCCCGTACGGTCGCCGTGTCCAGCGGCTGCTTGGCGTCGCCCCAGGTGTCGTCCACCTCGTACACGGCGAGCCCCTCGACCGTGCCGTCCGCCGCGCGGTACACGGCGTAGAACGGCTCGGTCCACTTCGCGTCGATGCGCAGGGCGCCGGTGTCGTGCTGCCAGCGCCACTCGGTGCGGCTGACGGCGCCGGGGGTGGCACGGCGGAACCGGTCGTGCAGTTCGGGGCCGAGCTTGCGTACGTCGTCGCCGTCCACCAGGTCGATCCGGGCCCCGCCCTCCGGGCCGGACCAGCGGCCGTCGAGGCCGGCCCGCGGGACGTCGACCGTCCACTCGGCCGTGGAGGTGGCGACGCCGAAGCCGTAACGCCCGTAGATCGGGTACTCGGCCGCGTTCAGCGTGGCCACCACGTCACCGCGCTCCCTCGCCGCCGCCAGGTCCTGGCCCATCATGCGGGTGAGCAGGCCGCGGCGGCGGTGGGTGGCGGTGACGGTGACGCCGGAGACAGCATTGGCGGGGACCGGGGTCCCGCCGGGCGCGGTGACCTCCTGGGCGAAGGAGCGGTACGTCGCCACACAGCGGTCCCCGTCGAAGGCGCCGATGAAGCGCCCCTCCTCGAACTGCCCCCGCCGACCGTCGAGTTCGGCCTGCGGCACGACCGGCTCCCGCAGGAACCCGACCTTGATGGCACGCAGCCACTCGGGGAATTCGGCCTCGGTGATCGGACGGACGTCGATGTCGTCGGCGGCTCGGCTCATGGGATCACGGTAGGCGGCGGGCGGTGGGGTGTCGCGCCGTTTTCTCCCCGGCCGCCCCACCCGCACCACGCCTCACCTCACGTCAGCAGGTCGTCCACCTGCGCCTCCCCCTCCCGATACCGCCGCGCGATCTCCCCGCTGCACTCGTCCGTGGTGCCCTGCAGCCGCTGCCGCCGGCGGGAGACCTGCTGTTCGTACCGGACCAGGCGGCCCATCGCCGTGTTGAGTTCCAGGTCGGTGCGGGCGGCGAGGTCGGAGAGTTCGACCTCGGCGAGCATGTCGGCGGCCAGTCGGCGGTACTCCTCGCTGTGCGGGGTGCCCAGCGTGACGTGCCGGGCCGAGGAGCGGTGCCGGGCCGGGGCGTCGGTCAGGATCTCCGGGAGCCGGTCCACCACGGACGCCGCCCCGGCGGGCGATCTGCGCGCCAACTCCGCGCGCAGGATGTCGATACGGCCCTGTAGCAGCCGTCGGACATAGCTGAGGTCGGCCTCGTCGCGCTGGGCGTCCCGGCGCAGGGTGCGCAGTTCGGACAGGCTCAGCAGGGTCAGGTCGTGCTCGGGCGGATCGGTGGGCAGCCAGGGGCCGCCGTCCGGGCTCTCGGTGCGCTGCACGGGCGGCCGGGCGGACGCCCGTTCCCCGGTTCGCGTCAGCGAGACGGGCGGCCGCCCCGTACTCGGTGTGCTCATGTGCCTCAACCGTCCCCTCGACCGGCGTGTGGAAGCATCGTGCCACCCCAAGTGGCCGCTATGTGACCGAGTGCCCCCGATCGGCCCCAGATGGGGGGTTAAGGATCATTAAGAAGCCCCCTGCGGGGCGTCCACGACCGCACGGCATCATGGGGGCATGCGAGCAGTGGTGCAGAGGGTGGACGGCGCGAGCGTCGTCGTGGACGGCGAGACCGTCGGGGAGATCGACGGCGAGGGGCTGTGCGTCCTGGTCGGGGTGACGCACGAGGACACCAAGGAGAAGGCGGCCCAACTGGCCCGCAAACTCTGGTCGATCCGCATGCTGCACGACGAGAAGTCGTGCAGTGACATCGACGCCCCGCTCCTGGTGATCAGCCAGTTCACGCTCTACGGCGACGCCCGCAAGGGCCGCCGCCCCACCTGGAACGCCGCCGCCCCCGGCGACACCGCCGAGCCCCTGGTCGAGGAGGTCGTCGCCCAACTCCGCGCCCTCGGCGCGACCGTGGCGACGGGCCGCTTCGGCGCGAAGATGCGCGTCTCACTGACGAACGACGGCCCGTTCACCGTCCTGGTGGAAATCTAGGGTTCTACGACGGTTTCCTGCGCGGCAGCCGTCGTGTCGGCCATCAGCCGCGCATCCACCGGTACGTTCCGCTTGACCAGCGCCAGCGCCACCGGCCCCAGCTCGTGGTGGCGTACGGACGTCGTGACGAATCCGATCTTGCGGCCGTCGGGGCCCTCGTCCGCGACCCGGATCTCGGTCCCGGCCGGCGGCAGATGCACCTCGCTGCCGTCCAGGTGGAGGAAGACCAGACGGCGGGGCGGCTTGCCCAGGTTCTGGACGCGGGCGACGGTCTCCTGACCGCGGTAGCAGCCCTTCTGCAGATGCACCGCCGTCCCGATCCAGCCCAGCTCGTGCGGGATCGTCCGGTGGTCGGTCTCGAAGCCGAGCCGGGGCCGGTGCTGCTCCACCCGCAGCGCCTCGTACGCCAGGATCCCGGCCGCCGGGCCCGCCTTCTCGGCGTACGCCTCCAGGTCCGTGCGCGGCAGGAAGAGATCACGGCCGTACGCCGTCTCCCTTACCGCGATCCCGTCCGGCACCTCGGCGATCGAACCGGCCGGCAGGTGTACGACCGCGAACTCGGCCGTGCGGTCGGCGACTTCGACCCGGTAGAAGAACTTCATCGACTCCAGGTAGGCGATCAGCTCGCCCTGGGTGCCGGGCTCGACGTGGGCCCAGACCGTCCGGCCGTCGTCGACGAGGTACAGGGCGTGCTCGATGTGGCCGTTCGCGGAGAGGATCAGGGCTTCGGTGGCCTGCCCGGCCGGGAGGTCGCTGACGTGCTGGGTGAGCAACAGGTGCAGCCAGCCGAGCCGGTCGTCACCGGTGACCGTCACGACCCCCCGATGGGACAGATCGACGAAACCGGCGCCGTCGGCGAGGGCTCGCTGCTCGCGGAACAGGTCGCCGTAGTGGGCGGCCACGCCTTCGTCCACACCCTCGGCGGGGACGGCGCCCGGCAGGGACAGCAGAGGGCTCTTCATCATCCCGCTCTTCGTAATCCCGCTCTTCATAATCCCCAAGCCTACGACTTGGTAGTTGAACTCTTGAGCTTGCCGGAGCAGTCCCGGCAGCGGCCGAAGATCGCGAAGTGCTTCATGTCGGTCTCGAAGCCGAACTCGCGCCGGAGCTTGGCCGTGAAGTCGGCGGCCACCGCCACGTCGGCCTCGATGACGTTCTCGCAGTCGCGGCAGACCAGGTGGATGTGGTGGTGCCGGTCGGCCAGGTGGTAGGTGGGAGCGCCGTGCCCGAGGTGGGCGTGGCTGACCAGCCCGAGCTCCTCCAGGAGCTCCAGGGTCCGGTACACCGTGGAGATGTTGACCCCCGACGCCGTCCTCTTCACTTCCGTGAGGATGGCGTCGGGGGTCGCGTGCTCGAGGCTGTCCACGGCTTCGAGGACAAGCTGGCGCTGCGGGGTCAGCCGGTAACCGCGCTGCCGCAGATCACTCTTCCAGTCGGTGCTCACCACACCGACGAGTCTAGGCCTACTTGAAAAATGCGATGCCGTCGTCCGGCATGTCGTCCGGGAGGGCCTTCGCCCAGCGTTCGACGTCCTCCGGGGTGACGACCTTCTTCAGGTGGGCCGACATGTAGGGGCGCAGCTCGACCTCGGGGGTCGCCTTCTCGCCGACCCACATGAGGTCGCTGTTGACGTAGCCGTAGAGCCGCTTGCCACCGGTGTACGGGCCCGAGGCGGCCGTCCGGGCCACCGCGTCCGTGACCAGGTCGATCTGCGGCTTCTTGTCGGCCAGCTCGCCGTACCAGACCTCGACGACGCCGTCGTTGCGGACCATCGTCACCTCGACCTTGCGGTCGGCGTCGATGCGCCAGTAGCCGGACTCGGACTCCAGGGGGCGGACCTTGTTCCCGTCGTTGTCCAGCACCCAGGTGTGGGAGTGGTACTCCAGGAAGTCCCGGCCGTCATGGGTGAAGGCGACCTCCTGGCCGAAGTTGCACTTCTCGGCACCGGGGAAGTCGTGCACGCCCGCGCCGGCCCAGTTGCCGAGCAGGAAGACGAGCGGGACGAGGTCCTTGTGAAGGTCGGACGGGATCTCGATCATGAGGGGCTATTCCTAGACGTGGGTCAGCGCTGGCCCTGGTACAGCTTCTTCACGGTCAGTCCGGCGAAGGCGAGCACGCCCACGCAGACCAGGACCAGCAGGGTTTCGAAGAAGATCTCCACGGGTTGCTCCTTGTCGAGCAGAGATGCTGTACGTACACAGGGCCGGGCCCCAGCTTACGCGGCTGGGACCCGGCCCTCCGTGTGAGGTACTCCCCGCGGGCTCAGCCCAGCAGCTCGCTCTGCAGGATGACCGTCTGCTGGAACGGGACCTCGTGCACGACGTTCTTGCTCGACTGGACGATCACGGCGAGGACGTCACCGGCGGACAGATAGGCCTGCCGGACCTGCTCGACGCCGTACGGCCTGGTCTCGGCGTACACGGAGTACGGGATGTTCTCGACCCGGGCCTCGGACGGGAAGTCGTCGTCGGCGGCGGAGTTGCCGGCGCCGCGGACGGCGTAGCCCGGGGCGCTGTACGGGGCGATGTCGCGGGAGAAGAGGTCGTCGACGACGGCCGCGGTGTCGAACTGGAGCAGGTAGACGCGGGTACGGGTGCCGTCCGCGGTGGTCCAGCCACGGGCCGCGATGTGCCGGAGGCCGTTGTCGGTGAGCGTCTGCCGGAGCGCGTCGACGCGCTCCTTGTCGGTGAACTCCGCGAGGAAGTCCTTCGTCGGCAGCCACCCGCCGGCACCGTTCAGCGCCTTGTTCCCGCTCGCCCCCTCGGGCTGGGGCAGCACCAGGGCGCGCAGGTCGGCGTAGTGGGAGCCGGCCTTGTTCTCGTCGGCGAACGGCCCCGGGCTCCCGGACGGCAGCGGCGGCCTGGTGAGCGTCGGATAGTCCCACCGCCCGTCCGCCTGGGTCTTCAGCCCCGGTACGTCCGTCCGCTCCATCCCCGTGATCCCGTACGCCGTCCCCGCCCCGGCCGCCGCGAACACCACGACGGCGGCGGTCCACCGCAGCACGGCCCGCAACACCCGGCGATCCTTCTTGGGCACGGCCTGCGGTACGAGGGGCGGCGCGTCCGGCGATACGACGGGGAGCGCGTCCGGCGATACGACGGGCGGCGCGTCCGGCATCGGCGGAACCCCGGGCTGCTCCGGAACCCCGGCCGCCTCCGGAACCCCGGCGGGCTCGGGAGCCTCGGCGGGCTCGGGAGCCTCGGCCTGCTGCTGCTCGGTCATACCGCCTCCCCCGGCTCGGCGATGCGGTCGAGCTGTTCCTTCAGCAGCATCGCGATTCCTGTCTTCTGCAGTGGCTTCGCGCTGTTGGCGGCCAGGGTGACCAGGACGTCGCCCTGGTAGGCCGAGCAGTACATCGCGTCGAGCTTCTCGTCCTTGTCCGCCGGCGGCAGGAAGCAGCGGGCGTTCTTGTGGCCCTCGATCCGCGGGCCCTCGCGGAAGACACCGAGGGCGTCGAGGAACTCGTTCTGGAACTCCGAGATGTTCCGGACCGCCGCCTTGTTGTCCATCTGGGCCAGCTCGATGGTGACGGTGGAGGCCTGGTCGGTGTAGACGGAGGAGCTCTCGTCGGTGCTGACGTAACTGCGCATCGCCATGCCCTGGAGGCGCTGCTTGTCGATCTGCTTCTCCAGCTTCTTGCGCTGGGTGCGCGGCAGCCCGCTCAGCGCCTCCTTGCGGAGCGCCGTGGCCTCGCGGCCGCTCAGCGCGGCGTCGGCGCCGTACTCGCCGATGTCCGGACCGCTGCTCCAGCCGTCCGAGCCGTACGGCACGAGCATCCCGGCGAGGCCCTTGCCGGAGGCCGCCTTCGCCTTCTCGGCGCCGCCCTCCGGGATCTTCCAGACGGGGGCGCCGGCGTCCCGGTCGGCGCCGTTCACGGTGACGACGGTGTAGCCGACGCCGGCCGCGACGGCCACGGCGAGCAGGGCGGAACCGGCGATGGCGGCGACCTTGCCGCGGCGGACGGGCTTCCTGCCGGGCGCTTCCGGGTCGGCGGTGGACTCGACGAGCTCGACGGGGCCCAGCTCGCCGAGGGGCTGGTTCTGGTTCTCGCTCACAGCCGCTCCATCTGCCGCTTTGCCAGGTCCATGATCTTCGCCTTGGTGATGGGCCTGGTGTCGTAGACCCACAGCTCCATGGCGATGTCGGCGCGGTAGGCGTGCGCCTCGGCGCTGTACATCGGCAGGTAGCCGGCCTCGGTCTTCGGCTTCCTGTGCACGTAGGCCGTACCGCTCCCGGTGCCGGGGATGGTCCAGCTGTCGGTGGAGGACTTGGCGTCCGCCCAGTACTGGTTGTTGTCGCTGGAGTCGGCGGCGGCCAGGGTCTCCTGCTGGCGGAACTGGATCAGCCGGATCTCCACGGTCTGGTTGCCGCTCTCCCAGCCGGTGACCGCCGCGCGGCGGAACTCGTCGCCCACGAGGTCGCCGAACACGCTGCCCGGCTTCTCGTAAGTCTCGGCGAACTCGGCCAGGTTCATCCAGCCGTCGTCGCCCGCCAGCCAGGAGGCGTTCTTCGCCCCGCCCGGCTTGTTCAGCAGCAGCTTGCGCAGGTCGCCGTTGGTCTTCACCCGGCGGTCCTGGGCCGCGGACAGCGGCTCGGGCCCGTCGCCCTTGGCCTGCGCGAGCGTCGGCTGGGACAGCGGGGGCAGCTTCGTCGGCTCGCGGTCGGCCTGGACGAGGTAGCCGGTGCAGGTGCCGGCGACCACGCCGAGCACGGCGGCACCGACGATGAGCAGCGTGGTGCGGCCACGGCGCCGGGGCGCGGGCGCGACGACTTCTTCAGGCACTTCTTCGGGCACTTCTTCGGGTACTTCCACGACGTCCCCCACATACATGAAGCGCGCATGCCACATGCGCGCATAGAAGACCCATGGCCAACGCACGAAGTTGTAAGAGGGTTGATTACGATTCGGCCATGGCGAAGAAGCTCGTGATCAAGGTGACGGCGGGGGCCGATGCCCCCGAGCGCTGCTCGCAGGCGTTCACGGTCGCGGCGGTGGCCGTGGCCAGCGGCGTGGACGTCTCGCTCTGGCTGACCGGCGAGTCCGCCTGGTTCGCCCTCCCCGGCCGCGCCGCCGACTTCGACCTCCCGCACGCGGCCCCGCTCCCCGACCTGATCGACTCGATCCTGGCCGCGGGCCGTCTGACGCTGTGCACCCAGTGCGCGGCCCGCCGGGACATCACGGAGAAGGACGTCATCGAGGGCGTACGCATCGCCGGCGCCCAGGTCTTCGTACAGGAGGCACTGGCCGACGAGACGCAGGCCCTCGTCTACTAGACCGCTACTGGACCGCTACTGGACCGCTACTGGACCGCCGACATGGTCGCGAGCAGGTGCTCGACGAGGGCGAGGAGGAGGTCGCGGCCGACCTCTCTGCTTCTCATGTCGCCCATCACCAGGGGTACTTCGGAGCCGAGGGTCAGGGCGTCGCGGACCTCCTGTTCGGTGCGGTCGACGTGGCCGTGGAAGCAGTTGACCCCGATGACGAACGGGATGCCGCGGCTCTCGAAGAAGTCGATGGACGCGAAGCTGCTCTCCAGGCGCCGGGTGTCGGCCAGGACGATCGCGCCCAGGGCGCCGTGGACCAGGTCGTTCCACATGAACCAGAAGCGTTCCTGGCCCGGGGTGCCGAAGAGGTAGACGACCAGCTGGGGGTTGACGGTGATGCGGCCGAAGTCCATCGCCACCGTGGTGGTCGTCTTCTCCTCCACCCCGCCCACGTCGTCGACGCCTTCGCTCGCGACGGTCAGGTACTCCTCGGTGTGCAGCGGCGTCACCTCGCTGACCGCCCCGACCAGGGTCGTCTTGCCCACGCCGAAGCCGCCTGCGACAAGGATCTTGACGGCCGCGGGTGGCGTGCTCACGTGCACGCCACCGGTCGCCTCAGAGTCTGCGAAGACCATCTCTCACCGCTCGTAGAAGGTTCATGTCCGATTCGTTGCCCGCCGCCATGGCGATCGGCGGCCGGGTGGTGACCTGGCCGCGGGCGACCAGATCGTCGATGAGGATCTTCGTCACCGACACCGGGAGGTTCAGTTCGGCGGAGATCTCCGCCACCGCCGCCGAGCCCCGGCACTGCCGCAGGATCACCTGGTGCTCGGGCTGGAGACCGCGGGAGGCGGACCGGCCCGGCGGCGGGTCCACGGTGGTGACGATGGTGATCAGGGTGAGGTCGTCGCGGGAGGGTGCCGTACGCCCCTGGGTGATCGTGTAGGGCCGGACGGAGAGCTCCTCCGGGTCACCCGCTTCCGCCTCCAGGTCGTCCATCCAGTGGCTCACTCACGTACACCGCCCTCGAGGCTCACCGACGCGACCCGGGCCTCGGTGCCCAGTCGGCGGCCCACCTGCTGCATGAGGGTGTGCATGGCCACGGCCAGCACCTCGGCCTCGACGTCCTGGGACGCCACGACCGCGAGGTGGGTGCCCTGGCCCGCGGCGGAGATGAACAGCCACAGGTCGGCCATCTCGACGATGACCTGCTGCACGGGACCGCCGTTGAAGAGCTTCCCGGCACCGCGGGCCAGGCTCTGCTGGCCGGTGGCCACCGCGGCCAGGCGCTCGGCGTCCCGGCGCGCGATGGAGCGGGACTGGCTCACCACCAGCCCGTCGTCCGACAGCACGATCGCGTGCTGCGTGCCGGGGACCTGTTCGACCAGTCCGTCCAGCAACCAGTCGAGGTCCTGATGCGTGGCGGTCGTTCGCTGTGTCATGGTCAGTCTTCCGTCGTGGTCTGTCTGCGATGCGGCAGGACCGCCGGGCGGTCCTGCTCTCCGTCTCGGTGCTCCGCCGCACCGGCACGGTCGGCAAAGCCGCCCCGGTCGGCCACGGCCGAGTGAGCGGTGAAGGCTCCCTGCCGGGCGATCCTGGACTGGCGCTGGAAGGCCCCGATGGTCGCGCCCGAGCGGGCCGGACTCCCGTTGCGGACCGGCGGCCGGTCCTCGGCCGGAGCGGACCGCACGTCCGCGTCCGGATCGCGCAGTTCGTCGGCGAGGCTGGCCATGCGCACCCGCTTGGGCAGCGGCTCGGTACTGGGCAGGCCGGGACCCGGAACCTCGGTGCGGTGGGGCGCCGAGCGGGGCCGCTCGGGCACACGCCGTACGACGGTGGGAGTCCCGCGTCCGGCGGCCGGTCCCGGGTCCGTGGCGAAGGCGCCGACGTGCACGGTGGGCGGGGTCTGCGGCATCTCGGGCACCCGCACCATCCGGTCCGAGTGCGCGGACGGCCCCGCGGCGACACCGACGGGCTCGGGCTCGGGAGCCCGCTCGGCCCCGGCGTCGTCGAGGACGAGTCCCTCGGGGATCAGCACGACCACCCGGGTGCCGCCGAACGACGAGGGCCTGAGCTCCACCTGGAGACCGAGGCTCTGCGCCAGCCGCGCCACCACGTACAGGCCGAGGCGGACGTCCTCGGCGCGGGACAGCACGTCCATCCGGGGCGGGTCGGCCATCAGCCGGTTCGCCTCGTCGTACTCCTCGGGCGCCATCCCCATGCCGCGGTCCTCGATCTCCACGGCGAGACCGCGCCCCACCCTGGACGCGTACACCTCCACCGGGGTCGGCGGCTTCGAGAACGTCACCGCGTTCTCCATCAGCTCGGCCAGCACGTGCACCACCAGACCGACGGCGCGCTCCGTGAGCCAGACCCGGCCCTCCACCTCGATCTGGACCCGCCGGTAGTCCTGGACCTCGCTCTGCGCCGAGCGCAGCACGTCCACCATCAGCACCGGCTTGCGCCACTTGCGCTGCGGCTGGCCACCGCCGAGGATCACCAGGTTCTCCTCGTACCGCCGGAGCCGGGCGGTGAGGTGGTCGAGGTCGAACAGGCCCTCCAGCACCTCGGGATCCTCGTGCCGGCGCTCCAGTTCGTTGAGCTTCTTCATCTGGAGCCCGATCAGCAGCTGGGTACGGCGGGCGATGCGCTGGAGCAGCTTCTCGAACCCGCGGAACTGGCTGACCTGGGTCATCGTGGTGTCCAGCGCGCTGTGCCGGGCGAGGTTGAGGGCCTGCCCCAACTGGCCGAGCTCGTCGTCGCTGTGCCGGATCGGCGGCAGTTCGGCGTCGGGGTCGACCGCCTCGCCGCGCCGCATGCGCTCCACCACGGACGGCATCCGGGTCTGGAGGTCGAGGGCCGCCTGGCGCAGCGCGAAGATCCGCCGCCGCAGCATCCGGGTGAGCAGCAGGCTGATCACGACGACGAGGACGACGGCCGCCGCGTCCAGGGCGCTGGTGACGATCAACTTCATCTCCATCGCGTCCAGTTCGTCGGCGATGGCGGCGTTGATGGTGAGCCAGTACGCCTGGTTGAACTTCTGGAGCTGAGGGGCGATCTGCGTGAGGGCGCCGCTCCACTTCTTGGCGAGCGCGGCGGAGACGGTGCCGTCCGAGGACGCCGACGCGTGCAGTACGGCCTGTTCGCTCGCGGTCTTCGTCTTCCACGCGCCGCTCGTCATCAACTTCTCGTAGCGCGCCGTCTGGTCGGCCGGCATGAAGGCCAGGACCCGGTTGTCGTAGACGAACGTCTGGGAACCCACCGTCTCCGCCAGCTGGCCGCGTTCCTCGGCGGACAGCCGTCCGGTCGCGGCGGCGCGGCTGACGAACGCGTTCTCGCGGGCGACCATCTCCATGCCCCAGATCGCGTCGTTGGCGGGCCGGATGCGGTAGTCGATGTCGGCCATGCCGAGGTAGCTCATGGTGGAGAAGAGCTTGAGGTCGGCGGAGATGAGTCGGGTGTAGTCGTCGTACGTCTCCTGCTGACTGGAGGTCCGGCGGTCGACCGACTCGCGGTAACTCGCCAGCTTCCCAAGGCTCTTGATCACGTCGGACACGTCGCGGTCGAGGTCGGCGGGGCCGTCCCAGCCGCTGCTGGGCAGCGCCTCGACCAGCTTCGCCACCGCGTCGGTACGTTCGCGCTGGACGGCCAGCTGCGAGCGGTAGGCGTCGGGATCGGCCAACGCCGCGCCGCTGAGCCGCCGTTCCTCCTGGAGGCTGTACCAGACCTGGGCGACCTTGACCGAGGACTGCTGCGCCGAGTCGCTGCGGTCCTTCTGCGTCCGCCAGTCGCTGTACAGCTGTACGGAGGTCGTCGACCACAGGGCGACGAGTGCCACACAGGGCACGAGCGCCAGCACCAACAGGGCTGTGCGCAGGGATAGTTGCCGACTTCCCCCACTGTCCGTACGGCTCTGCCTCTTCGACGCGCGTGCATGCACTGCCACGGATGTCCCCAGCATGCTCGGTGTAACAGACCCGTTACGGTCCGTTCGATGGGGCGAGATGCTACCGGTTGCGAGGGTTGTGTAAATATGGGTGGAACAAAACGATTTAGTAAATCCACCGAACCAACACCCTACAGCAGAACCGGGATTGACAGCCCGCCCCTCTAGAACGATTAAGTGGCTCCCGCTAACGTGTCCGCCGTGCCCGCAAGAGGAGCCGACCCGCGATGTGCAGCACCGAGGAAAACGAACAGCCCACCCCGTCCCGCCGAACGCTGCTGGGTGCCGTGACGGCCTCGGCCCTGGCCGTCGCGCCGCTGCTCGGAGCGTCGCAGGCCGCGGCCGCGACAGCCGCCGACACCACCAGTACGTCCGACTCCGACCTGACCCTGGTCCTGCTCGGCACGAACGCCGGACCGCCGCCGCTGGCGGACCGGTACGGCATCTCCTCCGCGCTGGTGGTGAACGGCAAGACCTACGTCGTCGACTGCGGCCGCGGTGCGGTCACGCAGTACATGCGCGCGGGCCTGTCGCTGCCGTCGCTGACCGGCATCTTCCTGACCCACCTGCACGCCGACCACGTCGTCGACTACTACGCCTTCCCGTCGCTGGCCGCGGGAGCGGCCGGGAACCAGGGCTTCCAGACGAAGGTGTCGGTCTACGGCCCCGGCTCGGCCGGCATCGCCTCCACGGTGACCGGCGCCCCCGGCACCGTGCCGGGCACCGTCGAGATGACGAAGCTGGCCGGGCAGGCGTACGCCGCCTCCCCCACGTTCTTCATGACGGAGCACGCCGGTATCGACCCGGCCACGCTGCTGGACGTCCACGACGTCCTGCCGCCGACTGCGGTCGGCGCCTCCGCCACGAACACGGCACCCGCCATGCAGCCGTTCACGGTCATGGAGGACGACAACGTCAAGGTCACGGCCATCCTCGTGCCGCACGGCGCGGTGTACCCGGCCTACGCCTACCGCTTCGACACCGACCACGGGAGCGTCGTCTTCTCCGGCGACACGGCCCCCACCCCCAACATCATCACGCTGGCCCAGGGCGCGGACGTACTGGTCCACGAGGCCGTCTACCCCGCCGGGCTGCTCGGGCTCGGCCTGCCGCAGGCCCTCGTCGACCACATCCTGGCCACCCACACCGACGTGGCGAAGCTCGGCGGGATCGCCGCCGCGGCCGGTGTCGGGACACTGGTCGCCACCCACCTCGGCCCCGGGGACCCGGCCACCGTCCCCGACGCGACCTGGCGCCGCCTGCTGCGCGACAGCGCGCGGAGCGCCGGATACGGCGGCCGCATGATCCTGGGCAGCGATCTGCTACGTCTCCCCGTGAAGCACCGGGGGTAAGCGACTCGACGGCCTACGGGCGCCGCTTCTTCCCGTCCAGCTCGTCCCACCACTCGTCGGACTTCGGGTCACCGGACGGATCGTCCCACCACCGGTCGTCCGGCCCGCGCCGGTTCGCGACCATCGCGGCGACCGGCGGAATGAGCATCGCGACCACGCACATGCCCACGGCCACCGGAACGGACCACAGCCGCACGACTCCCCAGGCCAGGACGAAGAGCCCGATACAGGTCCCCATCATGGCGAAGTACACGTGACGCCGCCGAGCCAACATAGGTCCAGGGTAGGCCGGACCACGCGCGTCGGCACGAATGCCGAGAGCCCCGACAGCCGCATCGGCGCAGGCCCACTACCGAAGGCCGACGGCCGGAGGCCGGCGCAGCGCTCCGCTGCCTGCGAAGCAGTGCGAGGGGCGCGTCAAGGAGGGGTCACGTGACGCCGCCGAGCCAACATAGGTCCAGGGTAGGCCTGAGCATGCGGAAGGGCCGCACCTCGAAAGGTGCGGCCCTTCTGGCGTTCGGGTCTCAGACCGCGATCGCGACCTCGGCCAGGCCGCCCTGCTGGGCGACGACCGTGCGGTCGGCGGTGGCGCCGGGGACCAGGGCGCGGACGGTCCAGGTGCCCTCGGCCGCGTAGAAGCGGAACTGGCCCGTCGCCGAGGTCGGGACCTCGGCGGTGAACTCGCCGGTCGAGTCGAGCAGGCGGACGTAACCGACGACGGGCTCGCCGTCCTTCGTCACCTGGCCCTGGATCGTGGTCTCACCGGGCTTGATCGTCGAGGCGTCCGGGCCGCCGGCCTTCGCTCCACACATGTCTTTCTCCAGATTCAGATTCAGAGGGTCTGACCGGAAGGAAGGCCGGTCGGGTTGCTGAGGGGTCGGACTTACTTGTTGGCGCCGAGCTCGATCGGGACGCCGACGAGGCTGCCGTACTCGGTCCAGGAGCCGTCGTAGTTCTTGACGTTCTCGACACCGAGCAGCTCGTGCAGCACGAACCAGGTCAGGGCCGAGCGCTCACCGATGCGGCAGTAGGCGATCGTGTCCTTGGCGAGGTCCACCTGCTCCTCGGCGTAGAGCTCCTTGAGCTCGTCGTCCGACTTGAAGGTGCCGTCGTCGTTGGCGTTCTTCGACCACGGGATGTTGCGCGCGGACGGGACGTGCCCCGGACGCTGCGACTGCTCCTGCGGCAGGTGCGCCGGGGCGAGCAGCTTGCCGCTGAACTCGTCGGGCGAACGCACGTCGACCAGGTTCTGCGAGCCGATGGCCGCCACGACGTCGTCGCGGAAGGCACGGATGGCCTTGTTCTGCGGCTTGGCCTTGTAGTCGGTGGTCGCGCGCTCGGGCACGTCCTCCACCAGCTCGCGGGCGTCCAGCTCCCACTTCTTGCGGCCGCCGTCGAGAAGCTTGACGTTCTCGTGGCCGTAGAGCTTGAAGTACCAGTAGGCGTACGAGGCGAACCAGTTGTTGTTGCCGCCGTACAGGATCACCAGGGTGTCGTTGCCGATGCCCTTCGCCGACAGGAGCTTCTCGAAGCCCTCCTGGTCGATGAAGTCGCGGCGGACCGGGTCCTGGAGGTCCTTGGTCCAGTCGATCCGGATCGCGTTCTTGATGTGGTTCTTCTCGTAGGCGGACGTGTCCTCGTCCACCTCAACGATCGCGATGTCGGCGTTGTCCAGGTTGTCCTGGACCCAGTCGGCGTCTACGAGGACGTCGCTGCGGCTCATGCTCTTTCTCCTCCGGGGCAGTTCGGGGCGCACGGGTGCCCATGACAGGGCTGCTGGGAATGCGGAGGTCGGTGCCGTCCGCTCAGAAGGTGCGACAGAGCATGGCGGCGACGCGGCACAGGTCTACTGCCCGCCGCTTCGTGAGATCCGCCTGTCGCTTCATGCCGTCGAGCTTAGGGACGGAAACGCGGGCATGTCACCGGTGTGTCGTATTCTGAGATGCGATCGTCCGGAATGTGGGATGGATCAACCGGGAAGGCCGCTCCCGCAGGGGTTCGCGGCCCGTGTAGCCGCCGTCACACCTCTGGTACGGACATCACCGTCTCGCCCTTCGGACTGCCCTACCCCGCCAGCTTGACGTTCGAACCCTTCACCGTGATGTCCACACCATCCGCCGCGGCCTGCACGGTGTCCAGCTTGATGCCGCCGGGGAGCTGGTCGATGGCCTGGTCGAAGTCGGAGGCCTGGCGGAAGCGGTCCTCGACGAGGCTGATGCCGGGGAGCTTCGGGAGGTTGTCGGCGTGCACCTGGACGGTGTTGTTCTTGACGGTGACCGCGCTGAGGACGTTCACCTTCTGGTTGTCGATGGCGGGGCCATTGACGACGAGGGTGACCTTGATCTTGCCGTTGCCGCCGTCGGCGAGACCGACGACCTTGCCGGTGAAGCCGAGGCCGATGTCGACGGGCTCGGTGGGGGCGTTCTTGAGCAGCTCGTCGTAGGAGATGGTCGCGGTGCCGGTGGCGGTCTGCGCGGTGGCGGAGCTGTAGTCGCCGGAGAAGCTGACGTCCTTCATGTCCGCGTGCAGGTCGTCGATACGGATGGTCTTGCCGGCGGTGCCGGTGTCGGCCTCGTAGTCCTTGATGCTGATCCGGACGTCGTCCAGGTCGCCGGACGCGACCTGGGTGAGGAAGGGGAAGCCCTTGATGGAGACGTCGGGGGTGGAGGCCAGACCCTCGGTGGTACGCACCTTGTCCGCCGCCTCGTTCTCGGCGAAGTGCACGGCCACGCGGTCGGCGATCACGAAGAGGCCGCCCAGGATCACGACGACGATCAGAAGTATTCGCAGGGCGCGCATGCGGTGATTCCCCCCGGGGCGGCAGGCAGTTGGCGGAGCGGCGGTCGGTCGACGGACGGGTTGCCGCCGACCGCGACACTAACCCGGGGGGCAAGGGCGGCAGAGGAATTGTCGATCAGCTGTGACAGAGCTTGACCGGACGATGGTCAGGCCGTCGCGACGATCGCCGCCACCAGCCCGGCGACGCTGAGCGCGGTGAGTACGCCGCTCCAGAAGGCGCCGTCGGTGAGGAACCGGGGCGGCCGGAGCCGGCGGCGTCGGGAGGGGCGGGGCGTGGTGCGGGTGGCCGCGGGCGGAGGTGGAGGGGGGAACAGCGGCGGCGGCAGCGAGGACGTCGGCAGTACCTGCACGAGCTGGTGCGGTTGCGGCGCGTTCGGCAGCCTCCTGGCGTCGGCGGTCATACGGCGTGCTCCTCTCGCTGGTGCCTGCGCAGCCGGACGTTCGCGTCGACCTCCGCGCTGCGGTCGAACTCCGCCTGGGCGGAGGCCCGCAGCCCGTTCAGCTCCGCGCAGGTGGCGCAGCCGCGGACGGGGCGGGGTGGGTCGGCGACGAGGAACGGGCCGTCGGTACAGGGCCGAGGAGTTCTGGGTTCCATACGACCTCCTTTGTAGAGATTTCTTGAACTTTCTTACGTAATGCGACAGTTGAACTACTCTGGGTGTGTTCCTGGGCGTTACGAGGATGGCCCGGCGAGGAGGCTGTTCGCGACCAGAAGGGCCGCAAATTCCACAAGGGGCGGTCCAAATTCCACAAATTCCACAGCAGCGGGAGGGCGCGGTGCCGCAGCGGCGGGTGGTTACGGGGCGGAGTTACGAGCCGAGGTTGCGGTTCGCGGAGGAGCTGCGGTTGCTCCGGGCGGGGAAGGGGGAAAGCCTGCGTGACCTGGCCGAACGGCTCGGCTGGGACCCGTCGACCCTCGGGAAGATGGAGAGCGGGCGGAGCCTGGGCAGCCCGGAGATCGTGGAGGCCCTGGAGCGGTACTACGGGACTCCGGGGCTGCTACTGGCCCTGTGGGAGCTGGCAGTTGGGGACCCGACGCAGTTCAAGGAGCAGTACCGGCGGTACATGATCCTGGAGACGGAAGCGCTGAGCCTGTGGCACTACGGCGTCAGCATCCTGCCGGGACTGCTTCAAACGGACGGTTACGCCCGCGAGTTGCTCGCACTGGGCGGAGCCAAGGGCGACGAACTGGATCAGCAGGTCGAAGCCCGCACCGGGCGTCGCAAGCTGCTGGAGGAAGAGGACGCACCGATCTTCCGCGCGCTCATCGCGGAGGCGGTGCTGCGAACGCCGCTGCGGGACACGGCCGCGTGGCGCGGGCAGTTGGAGCATCTGCTGGAGGTGTCGCGGTGGCAGAACGTCACGCTCCAGGTGGTGCCGCAGCGCGCGGGGCTGCACGGTCTGGTGAGCACCAGCGTGATGTTCCTCAAGCTGCTGGGCGGGCGGACGGTGGCGTACATGGAGAACGCCCTCCGGGGTGAACTGATCGAGGAAAACGCGTCTGTCGAGCGCCTCCACCGTGCATACGATGCGATGCGTGACCTCGCGCTGAACCCGGACGAGTCACGCAAGTTCATCCTGCGGATGTTGGAGGAAGTGCCGTGCGAGCCATCGACCTGAGCGGCGTGACGTGGCGCAAGAGCAGCTACAGCAACCCTGACGGCGGACAGTGCCTCGAAGTCTCCGACGGCCTTCTGGCCACCGCCCTCTGGCGCAAGAGCAGCTACAGCAACCCTGACGGCGGCGAGTGCCTCGAAGTCTCCGACCACCTCCCCGCCCTCGTCCCCGTCCGGGACAGCAAGGACACCGCCCGTACCCCGCTCGTCTTCAGCGCGTCGGCGTGGGCCGCCTTCGTCGAAGGCGTCAGCCGGTGAGCGCCCGACCCAGCACGTAGACCGCCGGAGCTGCCGCCGCCAGCGGCAGCGCCACGCCCGCCGTGAAGTGGACGAAGCGGGACGGGTAGTCGTAGCTCGCGACCCGGTGGCCGATCAGCGCGCAGACCGCCGCCGCCCCGCCCAGCAGCGCACCCTTCGCGCCGAGGCCCGTCATGCCGCCCACCGCGATACCCGCGCCCGCCGCGGCGAGGAGAGACACGATCACCGAGGCGGGAGTGGGGAGCGGGAGCGCCCGCGCCAGGACGGCCACCGCCACCGCCGCCGCGCCCACCGACACCGCGTCCGGATCCGCCGCGAGGTACCCCGCCGCCACAATGGCCAGCGCCGCCGACGCGACCGTCGCCATCAGGCCGTACATCCGGGTGTCCGGGTCCGCGTGCGAACGCAGTTGGAGGACCAGGGTGAGCAGGACCCAGACGCCGAGGGTGCCGAGGATGGCCGCCGGACCGTTCTCCCGGCCCGCCGCGAGCAGCACCACGTCCGCGACGAACGCGCCCAGGAACGCCAGCGCGATGCCCTGCCGGGCCGGCCACATGCCGTTGAGGCGGAACCAGCCCGCCGCGGTGACGGCCTGGAGGACGACGAGCGGGACGAGAAGGGCGTACGAGCCGACCGCCGCCGTGCCGGAGAGCAGCAGGCCGAGCAGCGCCGTGAGGCCGGCGGGCTGCATGCCGGGCTCGATGATCGGGGAACGGCCTTCCAGGCGGGCCCGCTGCGCGTCCGTGATGCGGGAGTTGCCGGAGAGGGTGGCGGGGCCGTAGCCGGTGTCGTCCGTCCCGGGCGCCTGCGCCTGATGGCCGACGGCGGGGGCTTCGTGGACGGGCTCAGGATCAGGAACCGGTGGCTGGTACGCCTGCGGCTGCTGCGGCCACTGCGGGGCCTCCTGGACCGGCGTGTGGACCTGGGTCTCCCACGTCTGCCCCTGCCACTGCTGCGTGTACTGCTGGGCGGCGTACGGGTCGTCGTACCCCTGGTACGCCTGCTGCCCGGGCCACTCCTGCTGCTGTGGCTGTTGCTGCTGATACGGGTCGTACGGCTGATCGGTCATCGTCACCCTCCTGCGAACGGCGGGAGCACCTCGACCGTCCCGCCGTCGGCCAGCCGTACCGTCTCATGTCCGCGGGTGCCCACGGGGTCACCGTCGATCAGGAACGAGCATCGCCGCAGCACGCGAGCCAGTTCCCCGGGGTGTCGCTCGCGCACGGCGTCGAGCGCCTCGGCGAGGGTGCCCGCGTCGTACGGCTCCTCGGCCACCCCGGCGGCGGCCTTCGCGGCCGCCCAGTAGCGCACCGTGACCTTCGGCATCCGGTCCCTCAATCAATCGGCTGTGTACGACGCCAGGCTAGCCGCCGTGACCGACAGCCCAGTCCCCGATGCGCGCCAGCAGCTCGTCGGTGGCCGCGTGCTCGGCGTGACCGATGGGTTCCATCCACAGCTCGGCATGACCGCCGGCCGCCTCGTGAAGGGACTTGGGGTGGTCCACCGGGAAGTAGCCGTCCCGGTCGCCGTGCACGATCAGGAGCGGGGTGGGGGCGATGTGCGGGACCGCCTCCACGGGGGAGAGCGGGACCGGATCCCACTCGCGGTGCGTGATCCTCGTACCGAAGCCGTAGCGGCCCACCAGCCGTCCCTCGGGTCGGGTTACCAGCCAGTGGAGCTTCCGCATAGGGGCCGTACCCCGGTAGTACCAGCGAGCCGGAGCACTCACCGAAACCACCGCGTCCGTGCACGCCTCCGTGCGCCCCTCGCGCCCCGAGCCGTCCGCTCCGTACAGCGCCGCGTGCCGCAGCACCACCGAGCCGCCCATGGAGAAGCCGACGGTCGCCACGCGCGCGTGCCCGAGCTCCCGGGCCCAGCGCACCGCGGCGGCCAGGTCGAGCACCTCCTTGTCGCCCACCGTCGACTGCCCGCCGGACGCCCCGTGCCCGCGGAACGAGAACGAGACCACGGCCCCGTACTGCGCGAACGCCTCGACCACCCGGCGCACATGCGGCTTGTCCACGTCGCCGGTGAAGCCGTGTGCGACGACGAACGCGAGATGACCGGCAGATGGCGCGGACACGTCGTATACGACCCTCGACGGGTCGTATACGGAATCGATCGTCACACCGTCGTCCGTGTGGAGAAACGTCCGTAAAGGGGTACGTCTGGCCGTCTCGAAGTTCGGACGAACGGTGGATCGCGCCACATGACCTGCCGGAGTAGTGCTCATGTGGGCTATTCTGCTGGGCAGAGGACTCGGGCAGCGTAGCCCCCGGGTCCTTTTGTGCTTTCGGAAGCGTTGTATACGAAGCGGGAAACTCCAGGTGACCGCCGGTATATGGAGCCTTCGGGATCGCAGAGCAGGTGATGCACCACACACGTCCTCGCAGGGACCGAGGAGGAACCAGACGTATGAGTTCGCTGCTGCTCCTGACCAATGCCCTCCAGCCGTCGACGGAGGTGCTGCCGGCCCTCGGCCTGCTGCTGCACAACGTGCGCGTGGCACCGGCGGAAGGCCCCGCACTCGTCGACACCCCTGGTGCCGACGTCATCCTCATCGACGGCCGCCGTGACCTCCCGCAGGTCCGCAGCCTCTGCCAGCTGCTCCGCTCCACCGGCCCCGGCTGTCCGCTCATCCTGGTCGTCACGGAGGGCGGTCTCGCGGCCGTCACCGCCGACTGGGGCATCGACGACGTGCTGCTCGACACCGCCGGTCCGGCCGAGGTGGAGGCGCGCCTGCGCCTTGCCATGGGCCGGCAGCAGATCGTCAACGACGACTCCCCGATGGAGATCCGCAACGGCGACCTGTCGGTCGACGAGGCGACGTACTCCGCGAAGCTCAAGGGGCGCGTCCTCGACCTCACCTTCAAGGAGTTCGAGCTCCTCAAGTACCTCGCCCAGCACCCGGGCCGCGTCTTCACGCGCGCCCAGCTGCTCCAGGAGGTCTGGGGCTACGACTACTTCGGCGGCACCCGGACGGTCGACGTGCACGTACGACGGCTGCGCGCCAAGCTCGGCCCCGAGCACGAGTCGCTGATCGGGACCGTCCGGAACGTCGGTTATCGATTCGTTACGCCCGAGAAGGCCGACCGCGGGTCCGACGAGGCCAGGGCCAAGGCGGACCGGGCAAAGGCGGAGGATGCGGACGAGCCGGCCGCCCTGGACGAGGTCGAGGTACCGGCGGAGGCTTAGCGGACCCCCGGGCAGGGCATTGCTTCCGCACACGAGGTACCGCCGGAAGCTTCCGCTCGCCCTGCCCGGAGCGGGTATATCCGCGTAGACTCCGCGCGTGGCCAAGGTGACTCGGGATGATGTGGCGCGGCTGGCGGGGACTTCGACCGCCGTCGTCAGTTATGTCATCAACAACGGACCCCGGCCGGTCGCCCCGGCAACGCGCGAGCGTGTACTCGCCGCGATCAAGGAGCTGGGGTACCGGCCCGACCGGGTCGCCCAGGCGATGGCGTCCCGGCGCACGGACCTCATAGGCCTGATCATCCCGGACGCCCGGCAGCCCTTCTTCGGCGAGATGGCGCACGCGGTCGAACAGGCCGCGTCCGAGCGCGGAAAAATGGTGCTGGTCGGCAACACCGACTACGTCAGCGAGCGCGAGGTCCACTACCTGCGCGCGTTCCTCGGCATGCGGGTCTCCGGGCTCATCCTCGTCTCGCACGCGCTCAACGACCAGGCCGCCGCCGAGATAGAGGCCTGGGACGCCCGGGTCGTCCTGCTGCACGAGCGGCCCGAGGCCATCGACGACGTCGCCGTCGTCACGGACGACCTCGGCGGCGCCCGGCTCGCCGTGACCCATCTCCTGGAGCACGGCTACGACTACGTCGCCTGTATGGGCGGTACGGCCGAGACGCCGGCCGTCGGTGACCCCGTCTCCGACCACGTCGAGGGCTGGCGGCGCGCGATGGAGGAGGCCGGGAAGC
Source organism: Streptomyces sp. CA-249302 (assembly GCF_050936785.1). Classification (NCBI taxonomy): domain Bacteria; kingdom Bacillati; phylum Actinomycetota; class Actinomycetes; order Kitasatosporales; family Streptomycetaceae; genus Streptomyces; species Streptomyces sp. CA-249302. Next base: position 5,099,852 of record NZ_JBNJMG010000001.1, read on the forward strand.
CCACCGAGGGGCGGCTGTTCGAGGCGCCGTACAACCGCTACGACGCGTACCGGATAGCGCTGGAGCTGCTCTCCGGGCCGCAGCGGCCGCCGGCGATCTTCTGCTCCACCGACGACCAGGCGATCGGCGTCCTGCGCGCGGCCCGCGAGCTGCGCATCGACGTGCCGGGCGAGCTGGCGGTCGCGGGCTTCGACGACATCAAGGAAGCGGCCCTGACGGACCCGCCGCTGACAACGATCGCATCCGACCGCAGCGCGATGGCGCGGGCGGCGGTGGATCTCGTACTGGACGACGGGCTGCGGGTCGCCGGGTCGCGGCGGGAGCGGCTGAAGACCTTCCCGTCGCGGCTGGTCGTGCGCCGGTCCTGCGGCTGCGAGTGACCTCGTGAGCGGTTCCTGAGAGGTTCCTGAGAGACCCTTCACGGCCCCCGGGACCGCCTTTATATCGGGCATACGAGGTTCTGCCGGGCTTCTCAGCGGGCACTCAGGTAGCTCTCATGGTCGGGCGACAAGCTCAGTGTCATGACCGAGAGCTTCCGCCGCGACGGCGAGTACGAGCAGTACGAGAACCCTTACCAGGGCGCCCAGCAGCACTCCTCCTCGCCTGTGAACCCGGAGTGGCCGCCCCCGCCGGCGTACCAGCCCGCGCAGCAGCAGCACGCGCCGCAGCCGCAGCCCGTGGAGCCGGTCACCGTCGAGCCCGGCACCACGGTGTGGCCCGCCCAGGCCTCGCACGCCGCCGCACCCGCCGGCTTCACGGCCGAGGGCAATGGCGGGGACGGGTACGGCGGCGGCGGTACGGCCGTCCTGACCGCCGTACCGGCCGAGCCCGCGCCCGCCCCGAAGAAGCGCACCCGGGGCCCCATCGCCCTGCTGGCCGCCGTCGCGATAGTCGCCGCGGCCGTGGGCGGCGGCACCGCCTACGCCATCCAGGAGCTCACCGGCAACGACACGGCCGCCACCAGCTCGACGACCACCAGCGTGGTGCCGTCCAGCAAGAAGGGCGACGTCGCCACCATCGCCGCGGCCGTCAGCCCGAGCGTCGTCGAGATCAGCGCCACGCTGAGCAACGGCACCTCGACCGGCTCCGGCGTGATCATCACCAGCGACGGCGAGATCGTCACCAACAACCACGTCATCTCCGGCGCCACGTCGATCAAGGTGACGACCAGCACCGGGAAGTCGTACACCGCGAAGGTGGTCGGCACCGACAGCAAGAAGGACCTCGCCCTGATCAAGCTGGAGGGCGCCTCCGGCCTCACCAAGGCCACGCTCGGCAACTCCTCCGGCATCCAGGTCGGCGACACCGTCGTCGCGGTCGGCTCCCCCGAGGGCCTCAGCGGCACCGTCACCAGCGGCATCGTCTCCGCCCTCAACCGTGACGTGACCGTCGCGACCGACGAGAGCCAGTCCCAGAGCCAGAGCCAGGGACAGAGCGGCGGCGACGGCCAGTGGCCGTTCTCCTTCGGCGGCCAGCAGTTCAACGGCGACACGGGTTCGTCGACGACGACCTACAAGGCGATCCAGACGGATGCCTCGTTGAACCCCGGCAACTCCGGCGGCGGCCTGTTCGACGCCGCGGGCAACGTCATCGGCATCAACTCCGCGATGTACTCGGCCAGTTCGTCCTCCTCCGGCTCCTCCTCGGACGCCGGCAGCGTCGGCCTCGGCTTCGCCATCCCGATCAACACCGTCAAGGCCGACCTGGCCACGCTCCGGGCCGGCGGCTCCGACAGCTGACCCATCGGCCCCTCAGCCACCTCGACCACGCAGGGAGTACGTCATGATCAAGCAGGTTTCGCACACCGTCGCCGGCACCGACCCGGCCGGCTTCGCGCTGGCCCTCGAAGTGGCGTACGAACTGCACGCGCCGGCGGGGCGGGCCCCGGAGGTCGCGCCCGCCCTCGGCGCCGGCCGCCGGGCGAGCGCCGCGCGCGGCCGCCGCCGTACGGCAGCCCGCGGCTGAGCCGCTTCCCCTCGCTCCGCCTTAACGCGCCCGCCGGGAAACATGCGAGGCTGAAGGCCATCAGCAGTGCCAGCCCCATGTCGTCCCACCGCACCCGAGGATCCGAAGCCCATGAGCCCCGCCGATGGTGACCGTGAACCCCAGCGCATCCTGATCGTCGACGACGAGCCGGCCGTGCGCGAAGCACTTCAGCGCAGCCTCGCCTTCGAGGGTTACGACACCGAGGTCGCGGTGGACGGCGCCGACGCGCTGGAGAAGGCGACGGCGTACCAGCCCGACCTGGTCGTCCTCGACATCCAGATGCCGCGCATGGACGGCCTGACCGCGGCGCGCCGCATGCGGGGTGCGGGCACGACGACGCCGATCCTGATGCTGACCGCCCGGGACACGGTCGGGGACCGCGTGACGGGGCTCGACGCCGGCGCGGACGACTACCTGGTCAAGCCCTTCGAACTGGACGAACTCTTCGCCCGCGTCCGTGCGTTGCTGCGGCGCAGCTCGTACGCGGCGGCGGCCGTGGCGGGTACGGTCCCGGAGGACGAGGCGCTGACCTTCGCCGACCTCCGCATGGACCTCGCGACGCGGGAGGTCACCCGTTCCGGACGCCAGGTGGAGCTGACCCGCACGGAGTTCACCCTCCTGGAGATGTTCATGGCGCACCCGCGCCAGGTCCTCACCCGCGAGCAGATCCTGAAGGCGGTCTGGGGCTTCGACTTCGAGCCGTCGTCGAATTCCCTGGACGTGTACGTCATGTACTTGCGCCGCAAGACGGAGGCGGGCGGCGAGCCGCGTCTCGTCCACACGGTGCGGGGTGTCGGCTACGTGCTCCGACAGGGCGGCGCGGAGTGAGGAAGGTTCTGCGCCGTTTCCAGACGCTGCCGATCCGTTCCCGGCTGGCGATGCTGGTGGCGGCGGCGGTGGCGTTCGCGGTGGCGGCGGTTTCGGTGACGTGTTGGTTCATCGTGCAGGGGAAGCTGTACGAGCAGCTCGACAGCGACCTGACGAAGGGGAAGGGGCCCGGGGGCCAGATCCAGCAGGCCCAGCTCGCCCTCCTCAACTGCAGCAAGACGGCGCAGAACAACAACGGTTTCTTCCGGAACACCTACTCCCAGGTGGTCACGGAGAACGGCAAGGTCTGCATCACCGACGACTCCATCGGCACGGTCAAGGTCACCCAGTCCGACAAGGACGCGATCAAGTCGGGGAACGTCCAGCGGGTCTACTTCCGCAACGGCACCGCCGACGACGGCAGCGAAGTGCGTGTGATGACGCGCTATCTGGCCCCCACGACCAACAACTCCACGGGGGAGGCCGGCCCCAACATCGGAATCGTCGTCGCCGTCCCCCTGAAGAGCACCCAGAACACCCTCAACGACCTCGCCCTGATCCTTCTCCTCGTCTCCGGCATCGGAGTCCTGGGCGCCGGAGCCGCCGGGCTCTTCGTCGCCCGCGCGGGTCTCCGTCCCGTCGACAAGCTCACCGAGGCCGTCGAACACGTGGCCCGCACGGAGGATCTCGGCATCCGCATCCCCGTCGAGGACGACGCCGAGGACGAGATCGCGCGCCTCTCCCGTTCCTTCAACTCGATGACCTCGTCGCTCGCCAGCTCCCGTGAACTCCAGCAGCAGCTCATCGCCGACGCAGGCCACGAACTCCGCACCCCCCTGACCTCCCTCCGTACCAACATCGAACTCCTCACCCGCAGCGAGGAGACCGGCCGCCCCATCCCCCCGGCGGACCGCAAGGCGCTCCTCGCCTCCGTGAAGGCCCAGATGACCGAACTGGCGTCCCTGATCGGCGACTTGCAGGAGCTGTCCCGCTCGGAGGGCCAGCGCGGCGAACGCGTCCAGGTGGTCTCCCTCCAGGACACCGTCGAGGCGGCCCTCCGCCGGGCCCGCCTCCGCGGCCCCGAGCTGACGATCAACGCCGACCTCCAGCCCTGGTTCGTACGGGCGGAGCCCTCCGCCCTTGAGCGGGCGATCGTCAACATCCTCGACAACGCCGTGAAGTTCAGCCCCGACGGCGGCACGATCGAGGTCCAGCTCGACCACGGCACCCTCACCGTCCGCGACCACGGCCCCGGCATCCCCGCCGACGAACTCCCCCACGTCTTCGACCGCTTCTGGCGCTCCCCGTCAGCGCGCGCCCTCCCCGGCTCGGGCCTCGGCCTGTCGATCGTGGCGCGCACGGTGGAACAGGCCGGCGGCGAGGTCACCCTGTCCCGCCCCACCGGCGGCGGCACGATGGCGACGGTACGACTGCCGGGAGCGCCCACCGCTCCGCCGGAGACGCAGCCCGCATGACATAGGAATTCCCTATAGCGCCTGCTGCAATTTCGTCTTTGCCTCTCTTTCTTTCCCGTACGTACCGTGAAACGGACAACGGCGAGATCGAGAGGAACGGTGGCATGGCCACGATCGAGAATGAACTGAAGGGAAAGCGGGCCCTCGTCACGGGAGGTTCTCGCGGAATCGGCGCGGCCGTCGTGCGGCAACTCCTGGACGCGGGCGCCGAGGTGATCACGACCGCCAGGTCGGCCACGAGCACGGCGCCGGAGGGGGCCGGCTTCGTGACTGCCGACGTCCGGACCCGGGCCGGCGCGGAGGCGCTCGCCGCGGCCGTGCGGGAGAGGCTCGGCGGGGTGGACATCCTGGTCCACAACGCGGGTGGGGCGCGGCCGTACAAGGACGCCTCGGCCATCCCCGACGAGGAGTGGCAGGACGCGCTGGAGCTGAACTACCTGGCCTCGGTGCGACTGGACTCGCTGCTGGCGCCCGGGATGCGGGAACGGCGTACCGGGATGATCGTGCACATCTCATCGGCCGCGGTCCTCACCCCGATGGGACCGTTCCTGCACTACACGGCGGCGAAGGCGGCACTGGAGAACTACAGCCGGGGACTGGCCCTGGAGCTGGCCCCGTTCGGGATCCGGGTCAACACCGTGAGTCCCGGCCGGGTCGCCACGCCCGGCGGCGAGGAGACGCGGGAGGAGTGGGCGCGTCTGAGCGAGGGCCCGGCCCGGGTCAACGCCGACGACACCACCCCGCTGGGGCGCGACGGCAGGTCCGAGGACATCGCCGACGCGGTGCTGTTCCTCGCCTCCGAGCGGGCCGGATGGCTGACCGGGAGCAATATCGTCGTGGACGGCGGTGAATTCCCCCGGGGCTGACGCCGGAGGAACAGCAATTCATAGTGGTCCGCAGGAGTTCAAAGGACTTCAGCGGCTTCCGGCGAGAGGAATTCCGGCTCCGGCCAGGTTTCCCTGCGCAGGAGTTCGAGCAGCGCCGTCTCCCCCGGGCCTGCGGCGGGCCGGACCACGGCGATGACGGGCTGGGACACGACCGGGAACACCGGGCGGACGAGGTGCTCGTGCCCCGGGGGCACCGCGGAGGCCGGGACGAGCGTGACCCCCAGCCCGTGGGCGGCCCAGCGCACGGCCGTGGCCGTCTGGGAGACGCGGGCGGCAGTGATCGGGGTCAGGTCGTTGTCCCGCAGAACGTTCAGCAGCACGCCGTCGAGCGCACTGTCCCGGTCGAACCTCACCCACGGCTCCCCGTCCAGTTCGCGCAGCTCGACCCGGTCCGCGGCGAGCCGCGGGTGCCCGGCGCCCAGTACCACGACGAACTCCTCGTCGCCGAGGTGGTGGGCGTCGGCCGGGCTGCGCTTGCAGGCCGCCATCAGGGCGAGATCCGTCACGCCCCGGCGGCACAGCCGCTCCAGCTCGGCGGAGCTCTGTTCCTCGAAGACGGTGACCTCGACGCGTGGGAAGCGGCGCCGCAGCGCACCCAGCGCGCCCGGCAACTGCCGGGTACCGAAGCCCAGTTGCGCCGCGACCACCAGCTCGCCCACCAGATCGTCGGCACCGGCCCGCGCCGTCGCCCGCGCCCGCCGCGCCGCGCTCACCGCGAGCTCCGCCTCCCGCAGGAACGCCCGGCCGACCACGGTGGGAACGAGTCCGGTCGGCGTGCGGGCGAAGAGTTCCACGCCGAGTTCCCGCTCCAGGCCGCGGATCTGCTGGGACACCGAGGGCTGAGCGACGCGCAGCCGCTCCGCCGCCGCCGTCACCGAGCCCTCCTCGGCGACGGCCAGGGCGTACTCGAACTGGCGAAGGCTCATCGGCTCCCGTCCCCTCCACTCCACGAGGGCGAGCCCCCCGTTGTCATCGCTGTGACAGCAAGCAACCCCCGTCCGCCGGTGGAGATTCCCGTCGTCACGGCAACCTTTCCGTCCCCTGTGACGACCCCACACCGGTCCCTGTCACCCGCACGGAACGGAAGCCCCCTCCCATGGCCCAGCACAGACGGCGTCGTACCGCCCTCGTGATCGCCATCCCCGTCGCCCTCGCGGCCACCTCGGCCGCCGCCTACGGGTTGCTCCCCGGCTCGCAGTCCAAGGCCTCCGCCGCGACCGCGCCCGCCTGGGCCACGGCCGGTGCGGACGGGTTCGCCTCCGTCAACGCCCTGGGGCAGAACGGGACTTACGGCGGCAGGGACGGGAAGACGGTCACCGTCAAGACGCTCGCCGATCTGGAGAAGTACGCGACGGCCGCCGAGCCGTACGTCATCGTCGTGGCCGCGACCATCAACATGGATCCCGTCGGCAAGGAGATCAAGGTCCAGTCCGACAAGACCATCATCGGCTCCGGGACCGCCGGGCAGATCGTCGCCGGCGGGTTCTTCCTCGGGCAGGGCGTCCACAACGTCATCATCCGGAACCTGACGATCCGGGATGCCTACCAGGGCACGTGGAACGACAAGGAGCACGACTACGACGGCATCCAGATGGACGGCGCGCATCACGTCTGGATCGACCACAACGACATCCGGCACATGGCCGACGGGCTCATCGACAGCCGCAAGGACACCACCTACCTGACCGTCTCCTGGAACAAGCTCAGCCAGGAGAACAAGGCCTTCGGCATCGGCTGGACCACCAACGTGACCTCGGACATCACGATCCACCACAACTGGATCCGCGAGACCGAGCAGCGCAACCCGTCCACGGACAACGTCGCCCACGCCCACCTCTACAACAACTACCTGGAGGACGAGGCCGGGACCGACATCAAGTCCTCCTACGGCAACTACTCCCGCGGCAAGACCAACATGCTGCTGGAGAACTCGTACTTCCAGGGCATCAACAACCCGGTGATCAGGGACAGTACGGCGACGCTCGTGCAGAAGGGGAACGTCTTCTCGGGGACGAGCGGGCGGAACGAGAGCGGGGGCAGCGGGGCCTCCTGGGATCCGAAGAGCTACTACCCGTACACCCTCGACAAGGCCGCCGACGTGCCCGCGCTGCTCAAGTCCGGTGCGGGGCCGCGTACTTCGCTCGGTACCACGGCCAACACGACCTCCGCCGCCGCTACCACCCTCACCGTCGCCCAGGACGGGTCCGGGCAGTACACGACCGTGCAGGCCGCCGTGAACGCCGTGCCGGTCGACAACCCCTCCCGGGTTGTCATCTCGGTCAAGCCGGGCACGTACCGCGAGCTGGTCAAGGTCCCCGCCAACAAGCCGCACGTCACCATCCAGGGCGCGGGTGGCAGCCGTAAGGACACGACGATCGTGTACGACAACGCGGCCGGGACGCGGAAGCCGGACGGGTCGGGCACCTACGGCACCCCGGGCAGCGCCACCGTCTCGGTCCTGTCGGACGACTCCCAGGTGCGCAACCTCACCGTCACCAACGACTTCGACGAGTCCAGGCACCAGGACATCGCCAACCAGGCGGTCGCGCTGCTGACCCAGGCGGACCGGATCGTGCTCGACGGGGTCATCGTCAACGGCGATCAGGACACCCTGGAGCTGGAGACCGCCGCCAAGGACAAGCCCGGCCGGGTCTACATCAACAACTCCTACGTCACCGGGAACGTCGACTTCGTCTTCGGCCGGGCGACGGTCGTGGTCGACAAGTCCGTCATCACGCTGAAGAAGCGCTGGAACGGCACGTCCGCCGGGTACGTCACCGCGCCGAGCACCCCGGCCGGCCGCAAGGGCATCCTGATCAACCGGTCCACGATCGGCGGTGACGTCTCCGCGGCCTCCTTCTTCCTCGGCCGCAACTGGCACCCCGGCGGCGACACCACGGTCGACCCGCAGACCACCGTCCGCAACAGCACCCTCGGCGCGGCGATCAGGTCAACTCCCTGGTCGGACATGGGCGGCTTCAGCTGGAAGGACGACCGGTTCGCCGAGTACCGGAACACCGGCGCCGGGTCGGGCGCGGCGAGCAGCAACCGGCCGCAGCTGACCGACGCCCAGGCCGCGGACCAGGAGGTCGCGGACTGGCTGGGCGACTGGACGCCGTCGGCCTCCTGAGCCCACAGCCGGCGGTCGTACCATCGCTCGCACACACGTCGGGGAGGGCGGGGCGATGGACGCGCACGGGGGCATGACCGAGCGGGAGTACCGCAAGCGGCGAAGACTGCCGGGGCCGGTGGTCGGGCTGCTGGCGGTGCTCTGCCTCAACACCCTCATCCAGACCGGCCGCACCCACTACACCAGCCGCGACAAGTGGTCCACGGTGGTGTTCCTGGTGGTGATGGCGGCGGCCGTCGCACGGATCCTCCTGGAGCAGTACCGCTCCCGCACCCGCGTCACGAGCACCGGCGTCACCGCGCAGTGGGCCGTGCGCTCGCGCTCCTGGACCTGGCAGCAGGTGTACGACATCCGGGTCGAGCCCGCCCCGCGCGGCTCGGGCCGGATGGCTCCCCAATGGCTCGCGTACGTCTACGACTTCGAGGGCCGTCGCTTCCTGCTCCCGCACCTCAACGACTGGCAGCTCGACGACCCCTACGCCGAGGTCTCCGACCTCTGCCTGGCCGCCGACCCGAACCGCAGCCTCACCTGGGAACGCCGCCCGAAGGTCGAGGCCCTCATCGTGCGCCGGGCCGCCCGGCGCCGGGCGTGGACCTGGGCCGCCTACGGCGCGCTCGTGATGCTGGCGGCCATGTTCGTGGTCGACGTCTGGGAGATCGTCACCGGCCGCCCCGAGCACCCGTTCCTGCTGTTCGTGTGCGTGCCGCTGGCCTCCTTCGCGCTGCTGGGCGCACTCCTTGACTGGCGCTGGAAGTCCCTGGTCCCAGCTCAGCCATAAGCGGCTGCCAGCCCTGGCACAGGCGGCCGTCACACCTTGTTCAGATGGCGCGGAAGACAACGGTTCTGCTGGCCGACGACGACGAGGCCGTACGGGAGGGGATCGGGCGACTGCTCCGGTTCGAGGGGTACGACACGCTCCTCGCCGGGGACGGGCGTGCCGCCCTCGATCTGCTCGGGGTGCCCGAGGAGGAGCCCGACCTCGTGCTGATGGACGTCACCATGCCGGGCCTCGACGGGCTGGCCGCCACCCGGCGGATCCGGGCCTCCGGGTCCACCGTGCCGATCCTGATGATCACCGGGCGGGACGCGGTGGGCGACCGGATCGTCGCGCTCGACAACGGCGCCGACGGGTATCTCATGAAGCCGTTCGCCGCCGAGGAACTCCTCGCGCGCGTACGGGCGTTGCTGCGCCGAGTGCCCCGGCAGCCCACCCAGTCCGCGCCCGACCACCGGCTCCGCTTCCAGGACCTCGCCCTGGATCCGCGCACCCGCACGGTCACCCGCGAGGACCGCCCGCTCGACCTCACCAAGACCGAGTACGCCCTGCTGGAGTACCTGCTCCGGCATGCGGGCAAGGTGCTCAGCCGCGGGCAGATCCTGCACGACGTGTGGGGCTTCGAGTTCGAGCCGACCTCCAACACCCTCGACGTGTACGTCATGTACCTGCGACGAAAAATGGAGAGCCGCGGCGAACCGCGGCTCATCCAGACCGTGCGAGGACTCGGCTACACCCTGAGGGCTACCAACTGAGCCCTACCACCTGAGGATCATCGTCTCGTCCACCGTCGGCGGTACGTCCGCCACCGCGTCCGGCAGCGGCTGGGCGAGCTGCGCGTAGGCGCCCTGCCGGGCGAGCAGCTCCTTGTGGGTGCCCGACTCGACGAGGCGTCCGCGGTGCACGACCAGGATCCGGTCCGCGTCCGGCGCGAGGCTCAGATCGTGGGTGATCATGATCGTCGTACGGCCCGCCATCAGCTTCCGCAGCGGCGTCACCACCTGGCGGGCGGCCACCGCGTCCAGGCCCGCGGTCGGCTCGTCGAGGACGAGGACCGGTGCGGCCCGCAGCATCGCGCGGGCGATGGCGACGCGCTGGAGCTGGCCGCCGGACAGGGCGGCCGTGCCGGGGGCGATGTGGGTGTCGTAACCCTCGGGCAGTGCGGTGATGAAGTTGTGCGCCGCCGCCTCCGTCGCCGCCCGCACGATCTCCTCCTCGCTCGCGCCGGGGCGGCCGCAGGCGATGTTCTCGCGGATCGTGCCGTTGAGGATGAGGGTCTCCTGCGGGAGCAGCGCCACGTTCTCGCGCAGGAACTCCAGGGGCACGTCGATGAGCGGGACGCCGTCGAGGGTGATCGTGCCCTGCGCGGGGTCGTAGAAGCGGGGGATGAGCTTGGCGAGGGTGGACTTGCCGGCGCCGCTGGAGCCGGTGACGATCACCAGCTCGCCGGGGCCCGCGGTGAAGGTCACGTCACGCAGGGAGGCGCGGCGGGACTCGGGGTAGCGGAAGGAGACGTCGTGGAAGGCGACCCAGCCGCGCACGGGCCACTGGGCGACCGGTTCGGCGGGGTCGGTGACGGCCGGCTCCGCGTCCAGGATCTCGTTCAGGCGCTGGGCGCCCGCGGTGGCCGCGGTGAGGGTGAGGCCGAGCTGGCCGAGGCTGCGGACCGGCGGGTAGAGGTAGCCGATGAAGGCGGCGAAGGCGAGGAGCTGGCCGAGGGTCATCCGGCCGGCCGAGATCTCCCAGACGCCGAGACCGATCACCGCGAGCACGCACAGCGTCTCGACGACCTCGACGAACTGCTCGTACATCTCGCTCAGTCGGGCGCCCCGGACGGACGCCTTCATCCACGCGCGGGCCTCGCGGTCGAGCCGCTTCTCCTCGTCCGCGCGGCGGTTGTACGCCTGGGTCAGCACGATGTTGCCGAGCGACTCCTCGACCACGGAGGTGATCGCGCCGTCGGCGACCCGCTCGTCCTGCGAGGCCGTGCGGATGCGGCCGGAGAACCGGCGGGCGGCCAGCAGGAAGAGGGGGGCCAGGACGAAGGTGGCGAGGGCCAGGTCCCAGCGGAGGTAGAGGGCGGCGGCCGAGTAGAAGACCGCCGAGAAGGCGGCGGAGACGGCGCCGACCACGCCGGAGACGACCATCTGCTCGATGGCCTCGACGTCACCGGTCAGCCGCTCCACCAGGTCGCCCTGGCGGTGCTTCTGGAAGAAGTGCGGGGGCAGGTCCTGGACGTGCCGGAAGACCTTCGCCCGTAGCCGCAGGACGAATCTCTCCGCGGTCCAGGTGGCGAGCGAGTTGCCGAAGTAGCCGACGAGCGCGCCGAGCACGGCAACGCCCAGCCAGGCGCCGGCCGGGCCCCAGAACGCGGTGATCGAACCGGCCTCCAGGGCGTTGTCGGTGAGCTGCGCGAACAGCAGGATCGAGGCGGTCTCGGCGAGCGCGGACACCACCACGCACGCGACGATCGCGGCCAGCCACTTGCGGTCACCGCGGGTCAGCGGCCAGAACCGGCGGAAGGCCTCACGGACCTCTCTCATGATCAACTCCCTTCGGGACTACGGGCACGGCGGTACGGGGGGTACTACATGGCCGGGCGGGGCCACCGGCGCGAGCTCGCTCGCTAACCGGTGGCCCCGCCGCACGGTCGTCAGCCCTGGTGGCCGACGGGGCGGCGCTTCGGGGCCTTCTTCGGCGCGGGCTTGGCGGCGCGCTTGGCGGCCGGCGCGGCCTTCTTGCAGTCGTTCTTCTTGACCGGGGCGATCTTCTTGAAGCTCATGTCTGTTTCCCTCTTCACTACTGTTCTGCAACAGTCCTTCTACCGATCTGCTGCAAGTGCCTGTGAATTACGTGGATAAGTTCTGCGTCAGTTCTTGTGCTCGACCGGGCGCCGCTTCGGAGCGGCCTTCTTCGGCGCGTGCTTCTTGGGCGCGGGAGCGGGCTTGCGGGTCTTCTTGACGGGGACGATCTTGTGGAAGCTCATGATTTATTTCCCTCCCTGAGTTCTTTATGGATGACTTACTTGTGGCCGACGGGCCGACGCTTCGGGGCCGGGGCGGCCTTCTTGACCGGCTTCTTCTTCGGGGCCGGGGCGGGCTTGTGGGCCTTCTTGACCGGGGCGATCTTGTGGAAGCTCATCGGGCTCTCCTTCGTTTCGGTGTCGTCCGCGCCGTTCGCTTTCGACATGGAAAACACTACGGCATTTCCGAAGCCGGAAAAGCCAAATTGCCTTAGACGTCAATAAGGATCGATGTGGGTTGCCTCTGAATTTAAACTGCTACACGGACCCTGGAACTGAAACCGCGCTCACACAGAACTTACGGAAAAAGAGACGGCCGCCGGTCGATGACCGGCGGCCGTCCAGGGGTGGTGGGAGATCACGTCTCCGTGCGGTACATCAGGTCCGTCTCGTACGTGGTGAAGCCGAGCCGCTCGTACACGGACACCGCGGCCTTGTTGTCGGCGTCGACGTACAGCATCGCCGTCGGCAGGCCCTGCGCCTCCAGGTGCCGCAGCCCGATCGTGGTGAGCGCCTTGCCGAGCCCGCCGCCCTGCACGCCGGGCCGCACGCCGAGGACGTACACCTCGCCCAAGCGCTCCGCCGCGTGCACCTTCGTCCAGTGGAAGCCGACGAGTTCCTCGCCGCGGAAGGCGAGGAAGAAGCCGGCCGGGTCGAACCAGGGCTCGGCCTTGCGGGCGTCCAGGTCCCGCTGGGTCAGCGAGCCCTGTTCGGGGTGGTGGGCGAACGCGGCCGCGTTCACCGCGAGCCAGGCCGCGTCGTCCTGCCCGGGCTCGAAGGTCCGCACCGTCACGTCCAGCGGCAGCACCGGCTCGGACAGGTTGAGGCCCGCCAACGGCCGCCGCATCTGCCGCAGTTCACGGAAGAGGGTGAGCCCGAGGACCTGCGCGAGGTGCCGGGCGGCGGAGTGGCCGCCGTGGGCCCACACCCGCAGCCGCTTGCCGGAGGCGGCGAGCAGGGCCGAGCCCAGCGCCCGCCCGTGGCCGTGTCCGCGGTGCGCGGGGTGGACGACCAGCTCGGCGGCCGGCGCCTCCACCGGGTCGGTGTCCTCCAGCTGCGCGTAGCCGACGAGTTCATCGCCGGCCGTGAGCAGCAGATGGGAGACGCCCTCGCGCTCGCCGTCCCGCAGTTGCAGCCGGCCCTGCTCGGACACCGCCTGCTGGCCGTCGTTCTTCGCGGCCTCCGCCAGCAGGGCGAGCACGGCCTCGGTCTGCCCGGGAGAGAGCGCGGAAAGGGTCTCGATGGAGCGGGTCCGGCCCGCGGGGGCGGTGTCGTCGCTGGTCATGCGTACGAGGGTAAGCGGGCCGGCCGACAAAGTGGGGGTGCGCGGCAAACCGAGCGGAAAGGCAAAGCAGAGGGCAAAGGGAAACCAGGATGTAACCAAGAACCCCCTGTCGCGCTACGCGCGTTGACCCTAGGCTGCGCCGGACGGGGCCATGTCACTCAGCAGACCCACAGCGGGGCTGCACAGCCACAGGGGGGCGTATGCCAGCCACCACCCAGCCGTACCCGCGCCGCAGACGGACGTACCGACTGCTGGCCGCGGCCGCCACGCTCGCCACCGCCGGTGCCCTCGCGGCCGCGCTGCCGGCCGACGCGCACGAGACGAAGGGCGGCGGGCATCTGCCGAGCCGCTACCAGGACGTCCAGCTGCTGTCCTTCAACGACCTGCACGGCAACCTGGAGCCGCCGTCGGGTTCCTCGGGCCGGGTCACCGAGCTGCAGGCGGACGGTACGACGAAGACAATCGACGCCGGTGGTGTCGAGTACCTCGCGACGCATCTGCGCGAGGCCCGCAAGGGCAACCCGTACTCCATCACCGCGGCGGGCGGCGACATGGTCGGCGCCTCCCCGCTGATCTCGGGCCTCTTCCACGACGAGCCCACCATCGAGGCGCTGAACGACCTCGACCTGGACGTCACCTCGGTCGGCAACCACGAGTTCGACGAGGGCGCCAAGGAGCTGGCCCGCCTCCAGAACGGCGGCTGCCACCCGACGGCCGGCTGCTACACGGACGAGGAGTTCGAGGGCGCGGACTTCCCCTACCTGGCCGCCAACGTCCTCGACGAGAAGACCAACAGGCCGATCCTCAAGCCGTACTGGGTCTGGAAGAAGAAGGACGTCAAGGTCGGCTTCATCGGCGTGACGCTGGAGGACACCCCGGGTGTCGTCTCCGCCGAGGGCGTCAAGGGCCTGAAGTTCAAGGACGAGGTCGAGACGATCAACAAGTACGCCAAGGTGCTCCAGCGCCAGGGCGTGAAGTCGATCGTGGCCCTCATCCACGAGGGCGGTCTGCCGGCCTCGGGCTCGTACAACTACGACTGCGACTCCGGGAGCGCGGGCAGCGGCATCTCCGGCCCGATCGTGGACATCGCGAAGAACATCTCGCCGTCGGTCGACGCGCTGGTCACCGGCCACACGCACGCCGCGTACGTCTGCACGATCCCGGACCCGGCGGGCCAGCCGCGCATGGTGACGTCGGCGGCCTCCTTCGGCCGCCTCTACACGGACACCACGCTGACGTACGACCGCTTCACCGGTGACATCGCGCGTACGTCCGTGAAGTCGGCGAACCACGTGGTCACCCGGACCGTCGCCAAGGCGCCGGACCTGACCGAGCTGATCGCCAAGTGGAACACCCTCGCGGCTCCCATCGGCAACCGCGCGATCGGCTACATCTCAGCGGACGTCCCCAGCACCGGCACCGAGTCCCCGATGGGCGACCTCATCGCCGACGCGCAACTGGCGTACGGCAAGGGGCTGGACGCGGAGACCGACCTCGCGCTGATGAACCCGGGCGGTGTGCGGGCGGGTCTCACCTACGCGGCCAAGGGCACCGAGGGCGACGGCGTGGTCACCTACGCCGAGGGCTTCACGGTCCAGCCGTTCTCCAACACGGTGAACCTCCAGGACTTCACCGGCGCGCAACTCATCCAGGTCCTGAAGGAGCAGGTCAGCGGCACGAACGCGGCCTCCCCGAAGATCCTCCAGCCCTCGTCGAACCTCTCCTACACGCTGGACCTGACGAAGTCGGGCGCGGACCGCGTCATCACGGACTCCATCAGGCTGGGCGGCACCGCGATCGACCCGGCCGCCACCTACCGCATCGCGACGAACAGCTTCCTCGCGGGCGGCGGCGACGGCTTCACGACCCTGGGCCAGGGCACGAACGACCTGGTCGGCACGGACGACCTGACGGCACTGGAGCAGTACCTGACGGCGAACTCATCGGCAACGAACCCGCTCGCACCACCGACGGCGAACCGGATCACGGTCGTTCAGTAGGTAGTTCACGGGAAGCGCGAGAGCCTGTGGCCGGAGTTCGGCCACAGGCTCACGTGGTTTCAGCTGTCAGGCGTCAGGCGTCAACCATCAGGGCTCCGGCGCCGGATGAGCCGCGATGACGGCGCAAGCGTCTCCGCCGTACCGGCTCTCCCAGACACGCGGCCCACAGCACCAGCGCCGCCGCCAGTACCATCCCCCACCGTTCGTGCGCCGCCTCCCACCTCTTGTCCGGCGGGAAGACGAACAGGGCCCAGCGGCCCGGGAGCAGGAGCGGGCCGACGACGGCCGTGAAGAGCAGGGCCGCCGCCACCGAGGGGCCCGGTCGGGGCTCGTCCGTCAGGCGTACCGCCAGGGCCCCCGCCGCGAGCGCCAGGGCGCAGGTCGTGCCGGCCTCCAGGGTGACCGCGCCCACCGGAGGGCGCAGGTCGGACGGGACGAGCAGGACGGTCGCCGTCCACCACAGTGCGGTGACCGGGGTGACCAGGGCGACCCGGAGCACGGTGCGCACGGGGCGCCGGGTCGGCACCGCGGCGGTGGTGTGGCGGGCCGGGTCGTCGAGGAGGAAGGTCAGGCCCAGGGCGTAGGCGAGGGCGGCGGTGCGGAGCAGGGTGAGCGTGGACCAGCCGGCGAGCGAGTCGCTGTAGAGCCGCATCATTCCCGCGAGCACCAAGCCGAGCCCACCGCCCGCCGCGAGCGCCCGCCACGGCAGGGTGCGCCAGACGGGGAGCGTCAACTCCCTTATCAAGCCCCGCACTTCGCCACCTCCGCACGCGAGCCGCGGCACCGCTCGACGCCGGGCCACACGCCCCGTCGGCTCCCCCTCAGTCGCACTTGTCCGCCTCCTTCGGTGCCGTGACCCCCAGCAGCTCCGCCACCCGCGCGCTGGTCACCTTCGGTGCCGTCAGCTCCGCCCAGTGGGCCTTCACCTTCGCGGCCACGGACTCCTGCGGCTTGCCCAGCAGTTCGCGTACGACGTCCGTCTGGCCGGCCGTCATCTGGAGCGGGTCGGTCGGGGACAGCACGATCGCCGAGCCCGTCACGCTGTCGTCCAGGCGGACGTTGCGCAGGGACTGCATCGGGTCGGGCTGCCAGGCCAGGGCCAGCCACATCGTCGTCACCATGCGGCCGTCGCACATCGCGCTCGTCGCCTTCTCGTTGCCCGCGACGAGGACCGAGGAGACCGCGGCCGAGAACTCGGGGACGCGGTTGCCGCCCCAGCTGGTGCCGACCGTGACCTGGTACGGGTTGGTCGACTGGGCGATCGCGCCGTCGGAGGCGAGTCCGTCCGTGGCGTAGACGCGCTGGCGGACGATGAGCGGCTGGGTGTGCGCCCTGCCGCCGGCCAGGGACTGGACGTGCCGCACGACCGAGGCCCAGGTGGCCGTCCGCGGCTGCCATTCCGGGAAGGCGCAGTACGTCGAGCCGTCCCGGTTCACGCAGGTCTGCTGCTTGTCGGGGTTGTTGGTGGCCGCCGCGCGGGCGACGACCGTGTCGGCCGGGAGCCCGGAGGTCTGGGCCACCCCGCCCGTGATCGCCAGCGCCAGCGCCCCGGCGACCGCGCCCTTGAGCACCCAGCTGCGGCCGCCCCCGGCGACGACGGCGAGCAGCGCCGCCGTAAGGCCGAGGCCCAGCAGGTACAGCGCGTGCCAGCCGGCCGGGCGGCCCATCAGGTCGGACGGGATGGAGCCGCTGCCCATCTCGTCCACCACCGGCGCCAGCCAGCGCGTGCCCCGCTCGCCGTTCCCCGTCGGGAACGCCCCGGCGAAGAACAGGAAGAAGAACAGCACGATCGTCAGCGGCGCCGCGAAGCCCGAGCGGATCAGCCGGGCGAGCAGCACCCCGATCGCGCCGAACAGCAGCACGATCAGCGGCCCCACCAGCAGCTCGGCCACCGAACCGGTCCCGACGGCGCCCGGCTTGAGCGCCTCCCAGCCGAACTGCCCCGCCACGCCCACCGCGACGAGCAGCACGACCGGTACGACGGACAGCACATGGGCCGCCGTACGCCGCCAGGGCGCGAGCACCAGGACCGCGAAGTGCCGTTCCGTGTCGTGCCGGTGCGAGCGCAGCACCGCGTGGTTGGCGCACAGCATCACCGCGAGGCCGACCAGGAGCGGGCCACTCTGGGTGGCGCGGTCGGCGTTCTGCAGGGCCGGGAAGCCGTCCTCGAACTTCGGTGTGCGCCACACCATCCAGGCGACGTAGGCCGCGAAGGCGAGCAGCATCGGTATGCGGGTCAGCAGCCGCCGTGTCTCGAACAGCGCCAGGTCGAGCATCGCCGACGTGGACCCGCCGGACCGTGCCGTCCGCTCCACCGCGGGCGTTTCCTCCAGTACCGCGCTCATGCCGCCACCTCCGCACCGGCGTCGGCGCCGGCGCCGTCCAGGGTGAGCAAGTAGCCGTCCTCCAGGGTGGGTTCGGCGAGGTCCGCGCCCGCGGGCGGGTTGCCGACGTTGCGGAAGGAGCCGGTGCCGGTGCGCCAGCCCGCCTTCGCGTCCGGGTCGCGTTCGGCGCTGTTCCAGACGCGTCCGGCGGCGCGGGCGGTGAGCTCGGCGGGGGTGCCGTCGAAGCGGATGGCGCCGCCCGCCATCACCAGCACGCGGTGGCAGAGCATCGCCACGTCCTCGGTCTGGTGGGTGGAGAGGAGCACGGTCCGCCCCTCACCGGCCTGCGCGATCAACTCCCGGAAGCGCATGCGCTGTTCGGGGTCCAGACCGACCGTCGGCTCGTCCAGGACCAGGAACCCCGGGTCGCCGACCAGCGCGGCGGCCAGCGCGACCCGCTGCCGCATACCGCCGGAGAGCTTCTTGATCCGCTTGCCGCGTACGTCGGCGAGGTCGACCTGGTCGAGGACGCGCCGCACCTCGCGGTGCCGGGCGCCCCGGTCGGTCAGCTCCTTGAGGATCGCCACGTAGTCGACGAACTCGAAGGCCGTGAAGTCCGGGTGGAACCCGGGGGTCTGGGGCAGATAGCCGAGCTGCCGCCGCACCTCCTGCCGGCCGGCCCCCGTGCCCGGGTCATGGCCCAGCACGGTGAACGAGCCGCCGTCGGCGGGCACGGCGGTGGCCAGGACCCGCAACAGGGTCGTCTTTCCGGCCCCGTTGGGGCCGAGCAGGCCGGTGACGCCCGGTGTCAGCCGCAGCGACACGTCGTCGAGGGCGCGGGTCGCGCCGTAGCGCAGACTCAGCCCGGAGGCGGAAACGGTGGGTGTCATGCGGTACTCCCCCAAGGATGGCGGTAGAAGTCGGAAAGGGCGGGCGCGGCGGTGGTCATACGGCGCTGCCCCGAAAGCGGTCGAATCGGTCCCGGACGAGGAACAGCAGCCCGCCCGCGAGCGCGGCGACCCCGGCCGCCACCCCCTGGCCGGCCGCGGTGAACGGCGCGAGCGTGCTGCCGGAGTCGGCGGCGCGCGCCGTCAGCAGCACCGCGACCCAGGCCCCGCCGACCAGCGACGGCGCGAGCACCGGGCCGAGCCGGGCGGACAGCGCCAGGCCGGTCGAGGTGAGCGCGAGCGCGGGCAGCAGCCAGGCCAGGGCGCCGAGTCCGTAGCCCGGCAGCGCGAGCGTCGCGAGGCCGCTGAGGCCGAGCACCGCGGCGAGGACGGCGACGGTACGGATCATCAGCAGCCGGAACCCGTGCACCGGGGCGACCACCGCCATCTCGTACGTCGGGTCCAGCGCGGGCCCGTAGGACAGCGCGACCCCGGCGAGCGGGAGCAGCGGCGCGAGGGCCAGGAAGACGGTCGGCGACTGCGAGTTGCGGGCCGTGTAGGCCGCCGCGACCGACATCACGAGGACCGCGACGACCGAGCCCAGCCAGGAGCGGCGCAGCACCGGCGTGGCCGCGAGCAGCCGCGCGACGTGGTCGGCGACCCCGATCCGCACCAGCAGTCGCTCGAACAACCCGGGCCGGGGCGCGTCGAGTTCGGCGTCGAGCCGCTCCCAGCCGGCGTCGACGGACACCGGGTCGCTCACGGAGGCGAGCACCCCCCGGCACTCGGCGCACGCGACCAGGTGCGTGTCGGCGGACCAGAGCAGCGGGGCCGCCAACTCGCCCTGGGCATAAGCCCGTAGGTCTTCGGTGTCCACATGCCACGTCGTCATGCCAGCGCCTCCCTCAGCTGTGTGCGGGCCCGCATCGCCCGTGTCTTGACCGTCCCGGGCGGAATCCCCAGCAGAACGGCGGCCTCGCGGGTGGTCAGCCCGTCGATGACCGTCGCCTGGAGGACCGCCCGGAGCTCCGGCGAGAGCCGGACCAGGGCACCCGCGAGGTCCCCGTGCTCAACCCCCGCGAGCACGCGCTCCTCCGCGGACGCCTCGTCCCGGTGCCGCAGCCGCGCCAGCGCCTGCCGCAACCTCCCCCGCGCCCCGTCGCCCCGCAGCGCGTCGATCAGCCGCCGCGAGCCGATCCGCCACAGCCACCCGGCCACATCGCCGTCCTCGCGGTAGCGGGCCTTGCCCCGCCAGATCGCCAGGAACGTCTCCTGTACGACGTCGTCGACGACCCCCGTGTCGGCGCACCGGCCGCGCAGCCGGGCGGTCAGCCACGGCGCGTACCGCCGGTACAGCTCCTCGAAGGCGCGCCGGTCCCCGTCCGCGGCGGACCGCAGCAGTTCCCCGTCGCTTCTCGTTTCGCTCACGTCCCCTCATCGGACCGGCCCCACGGATCGGTTCACACGATCGCCCAAGAATTTCGCGCACGACTTCGCGCTTGACTTTCGCAGGCCGCTTCCACCACCCTTTCACTACTCAATTAGTGAAAGGGTGGTTGTACGAGTGGTCGAGTACCGCATCGACCGGCGCTCCGGCGTCGCCACCTACGTCCAGATCGTCCAGCAGACCAAGCAGGCCCTCCGACTGGGCCTCCTGGAGCCGGGAGACAAGCTGCCCACCGCACGCGAGGTGGTCGAGGCCACCGCCATCAACCCGAACACGGTCCTCAAGGCCTACCGCGAGCTGGAACGCGAGGGCCTGGTCGAGGCCCGCCGAGGCCTCGGCACCTTCGTACGGCGCTCACTGGGCACCGCCACCCCGGCCGAGTCCCCCCTGCACGGGGAGCTGGACGCCTGGGCCGGGAAGGCCCGCGAGGCCGGCCTCGACCGGGACGACGTGGCCGCGCTCTTCACCGCCGCACTGGAAAAGCACTTCACCGACAAGCACAGCCTGGGGGACCTTTCATGACCGACACCGTCGGCTTCGCCCTGGAGGCGGCCGCCGTGGGCAGGCGCTTCGGCGCCCGCTGGACGTCCCCGGCCTGGGCACTGCGCGACTGCACCTTCCGGCTGCCCGCCGGCCGGGTCTGCGCCGTCGTCGGCCCGAACGGCGCCGGCAAGTCCACCCTCCTCGCCCTGGCCGCCGGCCTGCTGGCGCCGACCGAGGGCACGGTCACCGTCCTCGGCACGGACCCGGCCTCGGCCCGCACCCGGGTGGGCTACGTCGCGCAGGAGAAGCCGCTGTACCCGCAGCTGACGGTGGCCGAGACGCTGCGGCTGGGCGCCGACCTCAACCCCGGCCGCTGGGACGCGGCGACCGGCGAGCGGATCGTCGCCGACGGGGACCTCGACCCCAAGGCCAGGATCCGGGCGCTCTCCGGCGGCCAGCGCACCCGCGTCGCGCTCGCCCTGGCCCTCGCCAAGAAGCCCGAACTGCTGCTCCTGGACGAGCCGATGGCCGACCTGGACCCGCTGGCCCGGCACGAGCTGATGGGCGTGCTGATGGCGCAGGCCGCCCAGTTCGGCACCACGATCGTGATGTCCTCGCACGTCGTCGCCGAGTTGGAAGGCTCCTGCGACCACCTGCTGCTGATCGGCGGCGGCCGGGTGCGGCTGTCCGGCGAGATCGACGACCTGCTGGCGGCGCACACCCGCGTGTCCGGCCCCGCGGAGGCCTCCCTCGACGGGCACACGGTCGTCGAGTCGCGTACGACCGGCCGCCAGCTGACCGCGCTGGTCCGCCCGTCCGGCCCGCTCCCGGAGAGCCTGCGCCCGAGCACCCCCTCCCTGGAGGAGCTCGTCCTGTCCTACCTGCGCAACCCCCAGGCCCCGGGCACCCTCCCGGCCGAGCACGAGAAGGCCGCGATATGACCGCCCTCGCCGCCCCCGTCGGGCTCCGCACCCCGGCCCCCCGCCTGCTCCGCTGGCTGGTCCGGCTGCACCGACCGGCCCTGTACGTCTGGACGGCACTGGTCGTCGCACTCGCCGCGCTGCTGCTGTGGCTGTGGGGTCCGCTGACGGACGCGGCCGCGGACGCCTGGAAGCAGTTCGACGCCTGCCGGACCGAGGCGTGCAGCTACGACCAGGCCTCGATCCTGCGCTACAAGGACGTCTACACCTACACGACCTACCCCCTGCTGGCGCTCCCCTTCACCGTCGCGGCCTGGGCCGGTGCCTCCCTGGTCGGGCGCGAGATGGAGCACGGCACCGCGCACCTGGCCTGGACCCAGGGCGTGACACCGGTCCGCTGGCTGACCGCCAAGCTCGCCGCACCGGCCGTCCTGGTCACCGCCGGCACCGGTCTGCTCGTGCTGCTGCACCGGCTTGCCTGGTCGGCGGGCGAGGGCCGGATCGACACGGCCAAGCCCTGGTACAGCCTGGAGACCTTCTACGCCAACGGGCCCGTACCGGTCGCCCTGGCCCTGGCCGGGCTGGTCGCCGGCGCGCTCGCCGGGCTGGTCCTCGGCCGCACCCTGGCCGCGCTGGGCACCGGCCTGGCCGCCACCGCCCTGCTCTGGGCCGGCGCCCACCTGGCGATGCCCCACCTCTGGCCGACGGTCACCAGCGTGGCCGGTCTGCGGAACAACGGCGCGCCCGGCGCCGGCATCCAGGTCGCCTCGGGACTGCTCACCGCCGACGGGCGGCGCATCGCCGACCCCTACTGCGGCACCAGCCTCGCCACCGAGTGCAGCACCCTGTACGACCGGCTCCACGCCGTCTCCTACTACAAGGACTTCCACCCCGCGTCCCAGTACTGGCCGCTCCAGTTCATGACGGCCGGCCTGCTCCTCGTCGCCGCCGCGCTGCTGGCCGCGGTCACGTTCCGCCTGCTCAGGCGCCGGACCGCGGTGGCCCGGACCGTCCGCTCCCGCGAGGAGGCCACCGTATGACCGCATTCGCGCTGCCCGGACTGCCCCGCACGGTCCTGCGGCTGCACCGCACGGCGCTGCTCGTGTGGGGCGCCTTCGTCGCCGCCATGATCGGCTGGCTGGTCTGGCTGAACACGCTCACCGCCGACGCGGCCGAGCGGGAGATGGCCTACTGCGAGCACCACGAGACCTGCAACATCCTCACCGCGCTGAACTACAGCGAGCGGACCGGCTACGTCGGCACCCTCGTCTGCTACAGCTTCCTCGCCGTCGCCGCCTGGGCGGGCGCCGCGCTGATGGGCCGCGAGCTGGAGTCCGGCACGGCGAAGCTGGCGTGGACGCAGGGCGTCACCCCCGTCCGCTGGCTGGCCGCCAAGCTGGCCCTGCCCGCGCTGCTGATCACGCTCGGCGGGACGGCGCTGGTGCTGGCGTTCCGCTGGGGCTGGGGCGCGCACCGGGACCTGATGGGGGACGACTGGACCTTCGCCGACGTCTTCGTGGCCCGCGGCCCGGCGGCGGTGGCGTACGGCCTGTGCGCCCTCGCGGTCGGCACGCTCACCGCACTCCTGATCCGCCGCACCCTGCCCGCCCTCGGCATCTCCTTGGCCGCGATGTGGCTCCTCAACTTCGCCCTGGAGCGCTACCGCGGCTCTTTCTGGCCCGCGCTGACCCAGACCTCGGCGACCCGCTTCGACCTCCCGAACGGCCTCTGGCAGCTGAAGGGCTGGCACGACGCCGACGGCTACCACGCCAGCTACCACCCCCGGTCCCACTTCTGGCCCATGCACCTCGTGGAGACCGGCATCGTCCTCGCCGTGGCCGTTCTCGCGACCGTGATCGCCTTCCGTCTGCTGCCCCGCCGCACCGTGTGACGCACCCGATCCGCGTACGTCCTTTCCACGGGGGGACGGACGTACGTACCCTCGGGGGCGGCTCCCAGCCAGGTGTTACGCCGGTCCGGCCGACGTAGACGCCCGGGAGCCGCCTCCAGATATCCCGCACGCCATGTCGCCGTAACCAACGGTTCAGACGGGCTTGCGACGCTCCCCCAATGACGCCCTCCGTGCCAGAGCCTTCGCCGCCCCCCGAGGGCACCGCGGGGAACGGGGACGCCCGGCCCGCCGTGATCACGCTCCCGCCCGCGGCTTCCGACGCGCCCGTAACGCCGGTGGCGCGGAAGAATGGGTCCATGAGTCAGCCCAACGCCCAGGCACAGGTCCAGCACGCACAGCCCTCCGTGGGCTCCATAGCCGCGCACCGCCCGCACACGGTGGCCGCCGCGGTCTCCGACCTGGAACCCGACATCGACGCCGACCTCGACGCATACGAGGAGTCGCCGTACGACGGGCCCCAGTTGCCGCAGGGTCGTTTCCTCGACCGGGAGCGCAGCTGGCTCGCGTTCAACGAGCGCGTCCTGGAGCTCGCCGAGGACCCGAACACGCCCCTGCTGGAGCGCGCCAACTTCCTCGCGATCTTCGCCAGCAACCTGGACGAGTTCTTCATGGTCCGGGTGGCCGGTCTGAAGCGCCGTATCGCCACCGGTGTCGCCACCCGTTCGGCGTCCGGCCTCCAGCCGCGTGAAGTGCTGGAGATGATCTGGGCCCGCTCCCGCGAACTGATGGCCCGGCACGCCGCCTGCTACCACGAGGACGTCGCCCCCGCGCTCGCGGAGGAGGGCATCCACCTGGTCCGCTGGAGCGAGCTGACGGAGAAGGAGCAGGCGCGCCTCTTCACGCTCTTCCGGCACCAGATCTTCCCGGTCCTGACCCCCCTGGCGGTCGACCCGGCGCACCCCTTCCCGTACATCTCCGGCCTCTCCCTGAACCTGGCCGTGGTGGTACGCAACCCGGTCACCGGCCACCGGCACTTCGCCCGCGTCAAGGTCCCGCCGCTGCTGTCCCGCTTCCTGGAGAGCTCCCCCGGCCGGTACGTGCCCATCGAGGACGTCATCGCCGCGCACCTGGAGGAGCTGTTCCCGGGCATGGAGGTGCTCGAGCACCACGCCTTCCGGCTGACCCGGAACGAGGACCTGGAGGTCGAGGAGGACGACGCCGAGAACCTGCTCCAGGCCCTGGAGAAGGAGCTCATGCGGCGCCGCTTCGGGCCCCCGGTGCGCCTGGAGGTGGAGGAGTCCATCGACCGCGAGGTCCTGGACCTCCTGGTCCGCGAGCTGAAGATCTCCGAGGCCGAGGTGTACCCCCTCCCCGGCCCCCTGGACCTCACCGGCCTCTTCCGGATCGCCTCCCTCGACCGGCCCGAGCTGAAGTACCGCAAGTTCATCGCCGGCGTCCACCGCGACCTGGCCGAGGTGGAGTCCGCGTCCTCGCCCGACATCTTCGCGGCCCTGCGCACCCGGGACGTGCTGCTGCACCACCCGTACGACAGCTTCTCCACCTCCGTGCAGGCCTTCCTCCAGCAGGCCGCCGAGGACGACGACGTACTCGCCATCAAGCAGACCCTGTACCGCACTTCGGGCGACTCCCCGATAGTCGACGCGCTCATCGACGCCGCCGAGGCCGGCAAGCAGGTCCTCGTGCTGGTCGAGATCAAGGCCCGCTTCGACGAGCACGCCAACATCAAGTGGGCGCGCAAGCTGGAGGAGGCGGGCTGCCATGTCGTCTACGGCCTGGTCGGCCTGAAGACCCACTGCAAGCTCTCCCTGGTGGTCCGCCAGGAAGGCGACACGCTACGGCGCTACAGCCACGTCGGCACGGGCAACTACCACCCGAAGACCGCGCGACTGTACGAGGACCTCGGCCTGCTCACCGCCGACCCCCAGGTGGGCGCGGACCTGTCCGACCTGTTCAACCGGCTCTCCGGCTACTCGCGCCGGGAGACGTACCGCCGCCTCCTGGTCGCCCCGAAATCCCTGCGGGACGGCCTGATCGCGCGGATCAACAAGGAGGCCCAGCACCACCGTGCCGGGCGTCCCGCGTTCATCCGCATCAAGGTCAACTCGATGGTCGACGAGGCCCTCATCGACGCGCTCTACCGCGCGTCCCAGGCCGGCGTGCCGGTCGACGTCTGGGTGCGCGGCATCTGCGCGATCCGCCCCGGCGTCACCGGACTGTCGGAGAACATCCGGGTCCGCTCGATCCTCGGCCGCTTCCTGGAACACTCCCGGGTCTTCGCCTTCGGCAACGGCGGCGAACCCGAGGTGTGGATCGGCAGCGCCGACATGATGCACCGCAACCTCGACCGCCGTATCGAGGCCCTGGTCAGGGTTACCGACCCGGCCCACCGCGCAGCCCTGAACCGGCTGTTGGAGACCGGCATGTCCGACACCACCTCCTCCTGGCACCTCGGGGCGGACGGCGAGTGGATCCGGCACGCCACCGACGCGGACGGCCAACCCCTGCGAAACGTCCAGGAGATGCTCATAGACGCCCGGAGGCGCCGGCGTGGCACAGCAACACCTTGACCCGACGGACCCCACGGCCGGGGCCGCCCCCACCGGGGATGCCCTCGCGGGCTACCTGCGGGCCCAGGCCACGGAGTTCCTCCGTGCCCTACGGCTGCACCGGGAGTCCGGTGCGGCCGCCGGCGGTACGGACGAATCCGTCGACGCGGCCCGCGCCCTGCGCCGCTCGGTCCGCCGCATCAGCGGCAGCCTGCACACGTACCGGCCTTTGCTGGAAACCGACTGGTCGGAGGCCCTGCGCCCCGAACTGGCATGGCTGTCGGGCACGTTGACCATGGAACACGCGTACGCGGCGAGGCTGGAACGACTGCTGCTGGCGCTGCACCGCTTGTCGGGGGCAACGGTGTTCCCCGCGCAGGTGGCGGCCGCCTCCTCTTCTTCTCATGCCGGGCCCGCCAACCCGGCTCCCACAGCGGACCGCGGCAACCTGACAGTCGGCGCGGCAAAAGCAGGCGCCCTTCTCGAACGCCAGCTCACCCTCGCCCGCACCCGAGCCCACAGCACCGCCCTCCAGGCCCTCGGCTCCTCCCGCTTTCACGCCGTCGCGGACAAGGTCGCCGTCCTCGCCAGCGAGGTCCCCCTCACCCCCACCGCCCCCACCACCGACCTCCACCCCCTGGCCACCGCCGCCGAGGAACGCCTCACGGACGCCATCGCCGCCCTCCCCCTCGTCACCGCCGGCCACCCCTACAACGCCGAGGCCCTCATCCACGGCCTCTCCCCCGACCCGGCCCCCCACCCCCAGGACGCCCCCTGGCACCAGGTCCGCCTCCTCCTCCGCCTGCACCGCTACGCCCGCGAGGCCCTCCACGGCGAGACCACGCCTGTCGACGTCCGCCTCCTCACCGCAGGCCAGGCCCTGGACCGCCACCGCGACGCCTCGGAGGCGGCGGCAGCCGCGGCATCGGCGGCCCGAACCCCCCGTATCGCCCCGGCTACGGCATACGCACTCGGGGTGCTCCACGCGGATCAGCGCCACGAAGTGGAGGCGGCGCGGTTCGCGTTCCAGCAGTGCTGGCAGAAACAGGCGGTGAGTACGTGACGCAGCCCCAGGAAAGCAACGACACCCTCATCCAGGCGGCCGGCTGCGTCCTCTGGCGCCGTTCCCCCGTGGACGGCGAGCTGGAGGTCTGCCTGGTCCACAGGCCCAAATACGATGACTGGTCCCACCCGAAAGGCAAGCTGAAGCACGCCGAGGAACCCCTCGACGCCGCCCTGCGCGAGGTCGCGGAGGAGACCGGCTACGCGGCTGCCCCCGGCGCCGAGCTGTCGACGGTGCGGTACTTCGCGGGCGGCCGTCCCAAACAGGTGCGTTACTGGGCCGCCGAGGCGCTCACCGGCGGCTTCACGCCCAACCCGGAGGTGGACCGCATCCTGTGGCTCTCCCCCGCCGCGGCCCGCAGCCGCCTGACCCAGCACCGCGACCGCACCCTTGTCGACGAACTGCTGACGAGCCTGCGTCACGCCTGAAGATCGAGATGTACCTGGGCATCGGTCCGGGCCTGGCTACGGGCTCTTCGGGCAGGCCCGCGCCACCCGCAACTGCACCGGGCAAAACAGAAGCGACCCTGCTCGACGGTCATCGTCGTGTGTTCCTGCGCCACACCGACAACGTTACCCACCCTCGGCAAAGGCCACGTACGCGCGTGACGGCCCCCGCCCACCCGTCGTTAACCGGAACGACAGGGCGGCTTGGGGGTAGGCGGGCGATGGCGGAGCGGCAGCAGAGGGTGGGCGGGGCGGTCGCCGCGGGGATCGCCGTCTGTCTCGGGGCGGCCGGTTGCTCCGGCGGAGCGGCCGCCGAGGACGCCCGTGGCAGCGACGCCGTGCAGGTGCTGCACCGGGCGTCCGGCACCCTGGTAGACGCGGGCAGTTCGCAGGCGACGACCTCGATGGAGATGGCCACCGGCGGCACCCGCGTCACCATCCGCGGCCAGGGCGTGTACGACTACCGGCGGCGGCTCGGCCGGCTGCGGGTGCGACTGCCGCAGGACCCGGCCGGCGCCGCCGAGCACCGCCCGATCACCGAACTCCTCGCGCCCGGTGCCCTGTTCATGAAGAACCGGGGCGCCGGGGTGCCCGCCGACAAGTGGGTCCGGGTCGACACGGCCACCCTCTCCGACGGGAACCTGGTGACCGGCGGCGCCACCGACCCGTTCGCCGCGGCCGAGTTGCTGCGCGGGACGCATACGGCGACGTATCTCGGGAAGGCGCGGCTGGCGGGGGTGCCGGTGCGGCACTACCGCGGGACGACGGAGCTGCCCGCGGCGGTGGTGAAAGGGTTCGCCAGGAAGACGGTGCCGTTCGACGCCTACCTCGACGAACAGGGCCGTATCCGCAAGGTCCGGCATGAGTTCAGCTTCGTCAACGGACGGCAGAAGGGCACCGTCGTGGTCTACTCGACCACCCTGCTGTACGGCTTCGGGACCCCCGTCGACGTACACCTGCCGGCCTCGAAGGACATCTACGCGGGGAAGATCGCGGAATAGCAAGTGGGCGTGACGGGCGTCAAGAACTAGCCCGTCCGTGCCATGCGCGGTGTGTAGGCCGCTCCCTACTCTAGGAAGTCGGTGACGGCAGAGATGAGGTGACGCACGTGGCTCCGGTCGGCGGTACGGCAGTTCAGGACCACGTGGCCCTCGCCGAGATCGAGCTGTGCGGAGAGCTGATCATCGCGGCCTCGGCCGCGGAGGACCGGCTCAGCCTTGCGAGCATCGACGAGGTGCTGAAAGTGGCCGAAGAGCGTGAGGCCTCCGGCGACTAGCCGGAGGCCCCCCTTCGCAGCACATAGGGACATACGTCACGTGCGCAGGAGCCGCCCGATCGCCTTCGTGGCCTCCTCGACCTTCGCGTCGATCTCGTCGCCGCCCTTGACGGCCGCGTCAGCGACGCAGTGCCGCAGGTGCTCCTCGAGCAGCTGGAGCGCGAAGGACTGGAGGGCCTTGGTGGAGGCGGACACCTGGGTGAGTATGTCGATGCAGTACACGTCCTCGTCGACCATCCGTTGCAGGCCACGGATCTGGCCCTCGATCCGGCGCAGCCGCTTGAGGTGCTCGTCCTTCTGCTTGTGGTAGCCGTGCGTGGTGGTTCCGGAGGGCGCCGTGGCGCCGGCCTCGGTCGTCGTCATCGCGTCCTCCCGCAACTCATGGGGACATATACCCCAGGTGGGTATATGGTATCGAACTTTGCTGGGTATAGGGCCTTTGGCCAACGCCGGAACCGGAGCCCCGTACCGCCCCCGTGCTGATCACTCTGCCCGATGGGCGACACTGGACGACGGCCCATTAGCCGTGGCCGGATGATGCACTTAGCATCAGCCTGACCGAAACCGATGCAATCCGAGGACCCCTTGTGCGCTTTCGTCTGACCCCCAGGGAGACGAGCTTCTACGACATGTTCGCCGCATCCGCGGACAACATCGTCACGGGCTCGAAACTCCTGATGGAACTGCTCGGGGCGGACACCGCCGGCCGGGCCGAGATCGCAGAGCGTATGCGGGCCGCTGAACACGCAGGTGACGACGCCACGCATGCGATCTTCCACCAGCTGAACTCCTCGTTCATCACGCCGTTCGACCGTGAGGACATCTACTCCCTCGCCTCGTCCCTCGACGACATCATGGACTTCATGGAGGAGGCCGTCGACCTGGTCGTCCTCTACAACGTCGAAGAGCTGCCGAAGGGCGTCGAGCAGCAGATCGAGGTGCTGGCCCGGGCGGCGGAGCTGACCGCCGAGGCGATGCCGAACCTGCGCACGATGGACAACCTCACCGAGTACTGGATCGAGGTCAACCGCCTTGAGAACCAGGCCGACCAGATCCACCGCAAGCTCCTCGCGCACCTCTTCAACGGCAAGTACGACGCGATCGAGGTGCTGAAGCTCAAGCAGATCGTGGACGTCCTGGAGGAAGCGGCGGACGCCTTCGAGCACGTGGCGAACACGGTGGAGACCATCGCCGTCAAGGAGTCCTGAGGCGTCGATGGACACCTTCGCCCTGGTCGTGACCATCGCGGTCGCGCTCTTCTTCACGTACACCAACGGCTTCCACGACTCGGCGAACGCGATCGCGACGTCGGTCTCCACGCGTGCACTCACCCCGCGAGCGGCTCTCGCCATGGCCGCCGTGATGAACCTCGCCGGCGCCTTCCTCGGTTCCGGGGTCGCCAAGACCGTCAGCGAGGGCCTGATCGAGACGCCGGAGGGCTCGAAGGGGATGGGCATCCTCTTCGCGGGCCTGGTCGGCGCGATCACCTGGAACCTGATCACCTGGTACTTCGGCCTGCCGTCCTCCTCCTCGCACGCCCTGTTCGGCGGCCTGGTGGGTGCGGCGCTCGCGGGCGGCACCGAGGTGATCTGGCACGGTGTGATCGACAAGGTCATCATCCCCATGTTCCTCTCGCCGGTCGTCGGCCTGCTCGCCGGCTATCTGGTGATGACGGCGATCATGTGGATCTTCCGGAAGGCCAACCCGCACAAGGCCAAGCGCGGCTTCCGCATCGCGCAGACGGTCTCCGCGGCGGGCATGGCGCTCGGCCACGGCCTCCAGGACGCCCAGAAGACGATGGGTGTCGTGGTGATGGCACTGGTGATTTCCGGCCATGAGACGTACGGCGACCCGATCCCGGTCTGGGTCAAGATCGTCTGCGCGGTGATGCTCTCGCTGGGCACCTACGCCGGCGGCTGGCGCATCATGCGCACCCTCGGCCGCAAGATCATCGAACTCGACCCCCCACAGGGCTTCGCCGCGGAAACCACCGGCGCGGCCATCATGTTCACCACGGCCTACCTCTTCAAGGCCCCGGTCTCCACGACCCACGTCATCACCTCGGCCATCATGGGCGTCGGCGCGACGAAGCGCGTGAACGCGGTCCGCTGGGGAGTGGCCAAGAACATCGTCATGGGCTGGTTCATCACGATGCCGGCGGCGGCACTGGTGGCAGCGGGCGCCTACGGCCTCGTACACCTGGCGTTCCTGTAGGGGAGCCGGTCGGCATCATCCGGGGACGGCGAACCCCCGCGCAACTGAAGGCATACGACGACGGGCCCGCCCCTGGGAGCCAGGGGCGGGCCCTTCTTCGTCCTCGCGGTGGCACCGCCATGCAGCACCGCGAGGGGTTCGGTACGGCCTAGCCGAAGCGGCCGGAGATGTAGTCCTCCGTGGCCTGGACGGACGGGTTGGAGAAGATGCGCTCCGTGTCGTCTATCTCGATCAGCTTGCCGGGCTGCCCGACGGCCGCCAGGTTGAAGAAGGCCGTACGGTCCGAGACACGCGCCGCCTGCTGCATGTTGTGCGTCACGATGACGATCGTGAAGCGCTCCTTGAGCTCACCGATCAGGTCCTCGATGGCGAGGGTGGAGATCGGGTCCAGGGCGGAGCAGGGCTCGTCCATGAGCAGGACCTTCGGCTCGACCGCGATCGCGCGGGCGATGCACAGCCGCTGCTGCTGACCACCGGAGAGACCCGAGCCCGGCTTGTTCAGGCGGTCCTTGACCTCGTTCCAGAGGTTCGCGCCCTTGAGCGACTTCTCGACGGTGTCGTCGAGCTCGCTCTTCTTGAACTTGCCGTTCAGCTTCAGACCGGCGACCACGTTCTCGTACACCGACATCGTCGGGAACGGGTTCGGCCGCTGGAACACCATGCCGATCTCACGCCGCACGGCCACCGGGTCGACCCCGGGCCCGTACAGGTTCTCGTCGTCGAGCATGACCTTGCCCTCGACCCGGCCGCCCGACGTCACCTCGTGCATCCGGTTCAGGGTGCGCAGGAACGTGGACTTGCCGCAGCCGGACGGGCCGATGAAGGCCGTGACGGTACGGGGCTCGATGGTCATCGAGATGTCCTCGATGGCCCTGAAGGAGCTGTAGTAGGCGCTGAGGCCGCTTACGTCGATTCGCTTGGCCATTACTGCTTCACTTCCAAAAGTCTGGTGGGGTCGCTGTATGGCCCCACGCGGCGGTAGCCGCAAATTGACGCTTTAGCGACCGGACTTGGGGGCCTTCCAGCGGGCGATGCCGCGGGCCACCAGGTTGAGGATCATCACGAAGGCGATCAGCGTGAGCGACGCCGCCCAGGCGCGGTCGTACGCCGCGTTCGCACCGGCACTCTGCGCGTACTGCTGATAGATGTACAGCGGCAGCGACTGTTGCGCACCCTCGAACGGGTTGTTGTTGATGAACCGGTTGCCGAAGACCAGCAGCAGCACGGGCGCGGTCTCGCCGGCGATACGGGCGATCGCCAGCATGACACCGGTGGTGATGCCGCCGATGGAGGTCGGCAGGACCACCTTAAGGATCGTGCGCCACTTCGGCACGCCCAGCGCCAGGGACGCCTCGCGCAGCTCGTTCGGGACGAGCTTGAGCATCTCCTCGGTGGAGCGGACGACCACCGGCATCATCAGGATGGCCAGGGCCATCGAACCGGCGAAGCCGAACGGCTCCATGTCGAAGATCAGCATCAGCGACAGGATGAACAGACCCGCGACGATCGACGGGATGCCCGTCATGACGTCGACGAAGAAGGTGACCGACTTGGCGAGCTTCCCGCGGCCGTACTCCACCAGGTACACGGCGGTGAGGATGCCGACCGGCGCCGCGATGATCGTGGCGAGGGCGACCTGCTCCAGGCTGCCGATGATGGCGTGGTAGATGCCACCGCCCGGCTGGGAGTCGGGGACGACGCCCATCGAGTGGGTCAGGAAGTAGACGTTCAGGACCTTCACACCGCGCGAGACGGTCGTCCACACCAGGGAGACCAGCGGCACCAGGGCGACCACGAAGGCGACCCAGACCAGGCCGGTGGCGATGCGGTCCTTGGCCTGCCGGCGTCCCTCGACGGCCGCGGCGATGCCGTACGTGCCGAAGAGGAAGAGGAGGCCGGCGATCAGGCCCCACTGGACCTTGCTGTCGAGACCGGCGCCCGCGCCGATGCCGACGGCGACGGCCACGGAGCCGGCGGCGATCGCCCACGGCGACCACTTCGGCAGGCGGGCGCCGTGCAGGGAACCGGGGCGCTTGTCGGTGATGGCGGCGTTGCTCATGCGTTGGCCCCCGAGTACTCCGCACGACGGGCGATGATGAGCCGGGCCGCGCCGTTGACCAACAGGGTGATGACGAACAGGACCAGACCGGAGGCGATCAGCGCGTCACGGCCGAACTGGTCGGCCTCGCTGAACTTGCTGGCGATGTTCTGGGCGAACGTTCCGCCGCCGCCGTTGAGCAGGCTGGCGTGGATCAGGAAGTCGGGGGAGAGCACGGTCGCGACGGCCATCGTCTCGCCGAGCGCGCGGCCGAGGCCGAGCATCGAGGCGGAGATCACTCCGGAGCGGCCGAAGGGGATCACCGCCATGCGGATGACCTCCCAGCGGGTGGCTCCGAGGGCCAGCGCGGCTTCCTCGTGCATCTGCGGGACCTGGCGGAAGACCTCGCGGCTCACGTTGGTGATGATCGGCAGGATCATGATCGCGAGCAGGATGCCGACGGTGAGCATCGAGCGCGGCGGGCCCTCGTCCCAGGAGAGCACCCCGGTCCAGCTGAAGTAGTCGTTCAGCCAGCCGAAGAGGCCGTTCAGGTGCGGTACGAGAATCAGCGCGCCCCACAGGCCGTACACGATGGACGGCACGGCGGCCAGCAGGTCGATCACGTAGGCGATCGGGCCCCTGAGCTGACGCGGCGCGTAGTGGGTGAGGAACAGCGCGATGGCCACCGCGATCGGGACCGCGAGGACCATGGCGATGATCGAGGAGATCACCGTGCCGTAGGCCAGCACCGCGATGCCGAAGGACGGCGGCTGGATGTTGGTGTTCCACTCGAAGGTGGTGAGGAAGTTGCCGTGGTCCTTGCTGATGGCGAGGGACGCACGGTAGGTGAGGAAGACCGCGATCGCGGCCATGATCACCAACAGGAAGATGCCCGACCCACGGGAGAGACCGAGGAAGATCCGGTCTCCGGGTCGGGTGGCACCGCGGGCGTTGCGCTTCTGCTCGGCCTCGGACGGCTGGGGGGAGGGGGGTGGTGTGTCAGTGCTCTTCGTCGTTATGTCCATCGGGTTCTCCGGTCTGCGGAACCGCACGCGAGGTGCGGTTCTGCGAAGCCGTACGACTCGTACGGCTCGTGGCGGCGGTGCACCGGACGGTGCGGTCCGGTCCCGGGACTGGCCCGGGACCGGACCGCACACTCAGATCAGCTAAGGCCGTCGATGGTGGTGCGGACCTTGGCGATGATGTCCGCGGGCATCGGGGCGTACTTCAGACCGTTGAGGAGGCCCTGGCCGTCCTCGGAGGCGATGTAGGTGAGGAACGCCTTGGTGGCGGGCAGGGTGTCGGCCTTGTTGCCCTTGTCGCAGGCGATCTCGTACGTGACCAGGGTGATCGGGTAGGCGCCGTCGGCCTTGGTCGCGTAGTTCAGCTGGAGCGACAGGTCGCTGCCCGTGCCCACGACCTTCGCGTCGGCGATGGCCTTGGTGGCGGAGTCGCTGCTCGGGGCGACCGGGGCGCTGGCGCCCGTGTCGACGCTGACGGCCTTCATGCCGTCGGCGACGTAGGAGAGCTCCATGTAGCCGATGGCGCCGTTGGTCTGCTTGACACCGGCGGCGACACCCGCGGACTGGGCGGCGGCCTGGCCACCCTTGGCCTGCCAGGCCTTACCGCCCGAGTACTTCCAGTTGTCGGGGGTGGCGGCGATCAGGTACTTGGTGAAGTTGTCCGTGGTGCCGGACTCGTCCGAGCGGTGGAACGCCTGGATCTTCAGGTCGGGAAGCTTCGCCGAGGGGTTCAGCTTCTTGATCGCGGCGTCGTTCCACTTGGTGATCTTGCTGTCGAAGATCTTCGCCAGGGTGGGGGCGTCCAGGACCAGGTTGTCCACGCCGGACACGTTGTACGCGACGGCGATCGGGCCACCCACCATCGGGAGGTCGATGCCCTGGCCGCCGGTGCAGACCTTCTTGGAGGCGGTGACCTCTTCGGGCTTCAGCGCCGAGTCGGAGCCGGCGAACGCGAGCTGGCCCTGGTTGAAGGAGGTGACACCGGCACCGGAGCCGGAGGCCTTGTAGTTGATCTGGACGCCACAGGCCTTGGAGAACTGCGCGACCCACGCGTCGATCGCGTTCTTCTGCGCCGAGGAGCCGTCCGAGAGCAGCTGGCCCTTGGCGTCGTTGCACTTGATGGAGCTGGCCGCACCGGTGGAGGACGCGCTCGCGCTGCCGCCGCTGCTGTCGCCGTTGTCGTCCGAGCCGCACGCCGTGAGGACCAGGGCGCCGGAGGCGGCGAGAGCACCGAGAGCGAGGGCCCGCCGGTTCATGCGCTGAAGCTTCACTTGAAAGAGATCCTTCCAGGAGCCGCCGTCCTGAATCGGCGGCGTGCGGAATTGCGAAGACTGGTTGATGAGGCCGCCCCCGTCCGAGGCACGACACACATCGCGTAGGGCCGAAATTAGGCAGATCAGGTGAAGCCGCCGACTGGCGCAAATGAACGGCAGGTGAACCCCTGCAGACGTTGTGGTTAGGTCACGGAATGCTCACGGGGAGGGCACATGGAGGTTCCAGCCATACGGTGACACACGAGTGACACTTGCTCTGGAACCCGTGAGGTCGGCGTGCCGTCTCGTTCCCCGAGAGCCATCGGGAGGCACAGCATGGAACGGCGTACGTTCATAGGCGGCGGCGCGGCCGCCATCGCGGCGGTCGCCACGGCCGCCTGCAAGGGCGGTTCGGCCGACGCCGACGCCGGCTCCTCCTCGTCCTCCGGCACCTCCGGTACGTCGATCAGGTCCCAGTCCGCCGCGGCCGCGCCCGCGAACTGGACCGCCCTCGCCCACGGCCTCGACGGCACGCTCGTGCGCCCGGGCGACACCAAGTGGGCCACGGCCCACCAGCTCTACAACACCCGCTTCGACGGTCTGAAGCCGGCCGCGGTCGCCTATGTCGCACACGCGGACGACATCCGTACCACCCTGGCCTACGCCCGCGCCCACCGCATCCAGGTGGCGATCCGCAACGGCGGCCACTCCTACGCCGGCTGGTCCTCGGGCAACGGCAAGCTGATCCTCGACGTCTCCAGGCTGAACCAGATCCGGGTGGGCGGTGGCCAGGCGGTCGTCGGCGCCGGCTCCAAGCTGATCGACGTCTACCGGGGGCTCACCGCGAAGGGCGTGACGATCCCGGCCGGCTCCTGCCCCACGGTCGGCGTCTCCGGCCTGGTCCTCGGCGGCGGCCACGGCGTGGTCTCCCGGGCGTACGGCCTGACCTGCGACAGCCTCACCCAGGCGACGCTGATCACGGCCGACGGCAAGGAGGTGACCGCGAACGCCACGACCAACAAGGACCTCTTCTGGGCGCTGCGCGGCGCGGGCAACGGCAACTTCGGCGTCGTGACCGAACTGCACTTCAAGACGCATCCGGCCCCGCAGGCGGTCTCGGCCTACGTGACCTGGCCCTGGTCGAAGGCGGCCGCGGTGGTCAAGGCGTGGCAGGAGTGGGGTCCCGACCAGCCGGACGAGATCTGGTCCTCCTGCCACCTGGAGAACGGCGGTTCGCCGACCGTCTCAGTCGCCGCGTTCTCGCTGGGCACGCACGGGGAGCTGCAGAACGCGCTCGACCGCCTGGCCGACCAGGTCGGCACGCCGGCCCGCAGCGTCACGCTGAAGCGGCACACCTACGAGGGCGCGATGGAGGCGTACGCGGGCTGCTCGTCCTTCCCGACGGCCGCCCAGTGCCACCTCCCCGGCGCCACGCCGGGCCGCAGCCCGCAGGGTGCGCTGGGCCGCGAGACCTACTCGGCCCGCTCGGACTTCTTCGACCGCTCGATCTCGGCGGCGGGCATCCAGACGCTGCTCTCGCGCACCGCCTCGGTCCAGGGCGGCGCGGGCAGCATCGCCCTCACGGCCCTGGGCGGCGCGGTCAACCGCGTGTCCCCCACGGCAACGGCCTTCGTCCACCGCCGCTCCCGCATGCTGGCCCAGTACATAGCGTCCTGGAGCGCGGGCACGACGGGCACGACGGCCCAGTCCTGGCTGACGAAGACCCACGACGCGATGAAGCCGTACGCCTCGGGCGCGGCCTACCAGAACTACACGGACCCGACCCTGACGAACTGGCGCAAGGCGTACTACGGGGATGCGGCGGCGCGCTTGGCGAGCGTGAAGAAGCAGTACGACCCGAACCGGTTCTTCACCTACCCACAGGCTCTCTAGCTCTTACGCTGCGAGATCCCGCTCCTCCGATCCCACCGCTTCCGTCCTGGCCCCGGGAATCACCGCGTCCTGCCCAACCGCGGCCCGCCCCCGGGCCCGTACGAACCACCCGCCCCGCGGCGACCGTTCGACCGCCTTCATCAGCGGCGTCAGCAGCGCCATGGCGAGCGGCGACAGCAGCAGGGCGACCGCCGTCCCGAGCGCGAACCCACCGACCACGTCCGTCGGATAGTGCACACCCATGTACACCCGGCAGAACCCTTCGAGCAGCGCCAGCCCGATCCCGGCGATCCCGAACTTCCGGTTGGCGACGAACAGCCCGACCCCCAGGGCCATGGCGATCGTCGCGTGATCACTCACGAAGGAGTAGTCGGTCTTCCCGGAGACCAGGACGTCGATCCCCTGGTGGTCGAGGAACGGCCGGGGCCGCTCGACGAAGCCCCTTATCGGCACGTTCACCAGCACGGCGATCCCCGCGGCGAGCGGCGCCCACACCAGCGCGGCGACGGACGGCGCCGCCTCCTCGCCACCCCTGCGCCGCACGGACCACCAGCACCACACCACGAGCAGCACCAGGGCGAGCACGATCCCGTACTCCCCGACGTACTCCATGATCCGGTCGAACCAGTGCGGGGCGTCCTTGGCCAGGCCATTGATGTCGTAGAGCAGGTCGACGTCGGGGTTCGACCCGGATTCGGCGAGTCCAGCCATGGTGCTGCGGCCCCTTCGTCGTCTGCTCCCGGACGCGCTCGCGCACGTCCGCCTACCCACCCCCGTGGTTGTAGATCACGTCGTTAGAACACATCGTCGATGACTACGACAACAGGAACGCACGGTCCCGCTTGATACGTTCCACACTCCACCGAATGATCACGCAGACGTTATCGAAGAGAGACCCGTTCCCCCAGCTCAGGGGGTGGGTTCACGCTCAGCTCACACCGTCGTCGGCAACGCTTTCGCGCCATCTTCGGTGACCCGGGTCGCCCCGAAGTAGTCCGGCGTGTCGATCGGGTCGAAGCGGATCACGGCCCCCGTCCGAGGCGCGTCGATCATGTACCCGCCGCCGACGTAAATCCCCACATGCCGGATGGCCCGGGAGTCGGTGAGGTCGTCCGAGAAGAACACGAGATCACCGGGCAGCAGCTCGCTCCGCTTGGGATGCGGACCGGCGTTGTACTGATCGTTCGCCACTCGCGGCAGCGTCACCCCGACGCTCTCGAAGGCGGCCTTCGTCAGCCCCGAGCAGTCGAAACGCCCGTTGTCCGCGGCGGTCCCGTTCCCGCCCCACAGATAAGGCGTCCCGAGCTTCTTCTGCGCGTAGTAGATGGCCCCCGCCGCCTGCTTGCTGGGATCGACCCGGGTGACGGGCGCCGCGAAGCTCTCCTCCAGCGTCGTGATCGTCTTCACGTAGTTCCGGGTCTCGCTGTACGGCGGCACGCCCCCGTACTTGATCACCGCGTAGGCACCGGCGTTGTAGGAGGCGAGCATGTTTTCGGTCAGGTTCCCGGGTACGTCCTTCACGTACGAGGCGAGTTTGCAGTCGTACGACGCGGCGGACGGGATGGCGTCCTGCGGATCCCAGACGTTCTTCACACCGTCGCCGTTGCCGTCGATCCCGTGCGTGGCCCAGGTCCCCGGGATGAACTGAGCTATCCCCTCGGCGGCCGCCGCGCTCTTGGCGTTCGGGTTGAACCCGCTCTCCTGGTACAGCTGGGCGGCGAGCAGCGCGGGGTTGATGGCGGAGCAGAGGTTGCCCCACTTCTGCACGATGGCCGAATAGGCCGCGGGCACCGACCCCTTGGCGAGCGCCTTGGTGCCTCCGCCCACCCCGTTGACGAGGTTCCCGGCCACGACGTACACACCGACGACGAGCAGCATCACGAAGGACAGAGCCGAACCGACGGCGATGCCGCCGATGACCCATGCCTTACGCACCGTCAACCGCCCCTCGCAGCCCAGGAGTCCATAGCCCAGGTCAGTGTAGGGGCGGGGGCTGTGTTCCGGGGTGATCACGCAGGGGCGGAAACAGGTCAGAGCTCACCGGCGCGGCCGGGCTCAGGGATCGGCGGCAGCGTCCTTGTACAGCTCCGCCGCCTCCGTCCCGAGCACCACGCTGTACGAGATGTCGTCGGTGTTCCCGCCCTGTTCGTGCCCGCCGAGGATCCCCACGACCTGCTGGTCCCCGTTCACCCAGGGACTGCCGCTGGTACCGCCGCTGAGGTCGGGACAGTCGATGCGCTGCTGGGTAGGGCTGTGCGGGGTCGGCTTGTTGGTGCAACTGACCGGCACCTCGCGGGAGTTGGGATACCCGGTGACGGTGACGGCGGTGGCCCCGGTGGCCGTACCGGCGACGAACCGATTGCCCCCGACGACGTCCTCGACCCCGCGTCCGTCCTGGTCCTCGACCACGGCGAAGGCGACGTCGCTGTCCTCGTCCTGCCCCTTGGCCCACCCGTCGGGCAGGAACCGGCGCTTGACCTTCCACACCCCGTGGGGCGCCGTCCCGTCCCGGTAACCCGGCACGAACACGAGGTCCCCGGCGTCGTCCCCGTCCAGACAGTGCGCGGCGGTGACGATCAGATTCCGGTACGGGCCGTGCACGACGGAGGCGGTGCAGAAGTGCCCGCCGGCGAGCCTGTCGGCCCGGTCGGCGCCGAAGAGGGCTCCGATCCGGGCCGTCTGTCTGCCCACCGCGGCGACGGCGGTGACTCCGAAGGGCCCGGGCCCGTCGTCGGCGGCCGCGAGCGAGGCGGAGGTGAGGGCCGGCACGAGCAGGACGACGGCCGCGCACAGGGGGCTGGCGATCCGGCTGTTGACGCGTGAGGTGCGCTTCATCGGACCCCACTGTGTCCGACGAAGGTGAGAAACGGTCTGCCGTTCACTGAGATATCTCCGTGAACCGCCCGCTCCGCGGCTGGGAAGACGGCGGCGTGCCCGGCGACAGGGACATGACTGAACGGCCTCCGTTCCTCCCCGCTGCAAACCTCTCCGGCGTCGAATCCACCGTACGGCCCGCCCGGCCCATCCGCCTCCCGCGGCGTTGCGCCCCGGCCCGGGTTCTAGAACGTCGTCGTCATCCCCCCGTCCACCGCCATCGTCTGCCCCGTGACGAACGACGCCGCGTCGCTCGCCAGGAACACCACGATCCCCGCGACCTCTTCCGGCCGCCCCCAACGCCCCAGCGCGGTACGGCTCCGCAGCCACTGAGCCCACTCCGGGTCGTGCGCCAGCCCCGCGTTGACCTCGGTCGCGAACGGCCCCGGCGCGACCGAGTTCACCGTCGTCCCGGTCGGCCCCAGGTCCGCGGCCAGCGCCCTGGTCAGCCCGTCCAGGCCCGCCTTCGCCGCCGAGTACGCGACGTCACCGGCCCGGCCGAGGGTGCCGATGACCGAGGAGACGTTGATGATCCGGCCCGGCACGCCCCGTACCGCCAGACCCTGTGCGACCGTCCGGCTCAGTGCGTACGCCGAGGTCAGGTGCACGTCCAGCAGCCGGGCCAGCTCCTCCGGCGTCATCTCCGCCATGCCCCGCCGGTCCCGGTGCCCCACGTTGTTGACGAGCACGTCGACGTCCCCGAGCCCGGTCACCGCCTCCCGGGCCGCCTCCCGCTCGGTGACGTCGAAGGCGGCGGCCCCGACGTCGAGCCCCTCCTCGCGCAGCTTCCCGGCGGCCTCCGCAAGCGTCGCCGGATCACGCCCGTTGAGGATCACCCGCGCACCGGCCCGCGCCAGCCCGCGCGCCATCGCCAGGCCCAGCCCCCGCACCGAGCCGGTCACCAGGGCCGTACGCCCGTCGAGCCCGAAGTCCATGTGGCCGCCCATCCGCACGCCGCCTCCACTGAAACACTCGTTTCAGTTACGGTAACCCCGTGCCCCCGACACCGTCACCCCGCCGCACGGAACTCCTCGACGCCTGCTACGCCTACCTCCTCGACCACGGCCTCACGGGTCTGTCCCTCCGCCCCCTGGCCGCCGCCACCGGCACCAGCCCCCGCGTCCTCCTCTACCTCTTCGGCAGCAAGGACGCCCTGGTCCGCGAGCTCCTGGCCCGAGCCCGGCACGAACAGGTGGGTCTGATGGCCGAGGCGCTGGCGGACATGGGGGACGACAGCGGTCTCGAGGATCTGACCGACCGTCTCTGGGCCTTCCTCTCCTCCCCCGCCCAGCGCCCCATGGTCCGCGTGACCTACGAGGCCTTCCTGCTGTCCCTGACCCGCGACCCCGGCCCCTGGGCCGGCTTCGCCGGTGAGGCCGCGCGCGAATGGCTCGGCCTGCTGGTGCGGGCCCAGCCGGCCGACACCCCTCCCGCGCTCGCCGAGGCCCGCGCCACCCGCGCCCTCGCCCTCGTACGCGGCCTGCTCCTGGACCTGCTGGCCTGCGAGGAGCCGGACCGGGTGGCCGCGGCGATGCGTCCGCCGGTCCACCCGGTCACAGACGACGGACCCCGTCCGTCAGGGAGGTAGGAGAAGCCGACCCACACCCTTGAGGAGGGCGCACCATGGCACCTCTCGTCTCCAGCATCGAGATCTCCCGCCCGCCCGCCGAGGTCTTCGCCTACGTCACCGACCCGGCCCGCTTCGCGGAGTGGCAGGGCGACGTGGTGAGCGCACGGGCGGCGAGCGACGGCCGCACCTTCACGACCACCCGCCGTATCGGCCCGAAGGACCGCACCTTCAGCCAGGAGGTCACCGACTCCCGCCCGCCGTTCCACTGGTCCGCCCGCGGCCTGGACGGCCCCCTGCGCCCGTCGATGGACATGACGCTCGAACCCCTCGCCGACGGCACCGGCTCCCGCGTCACCTTCGCCCTCGACTTCGCCCCGCGGGGCATCGGCCTCGCGCTCCTCCCCCTGGTCCGCCGCCAGGCGGCGAAGGGAGCGCCGGTGAGCTACCGGAACCTGAAGCGGCGGCTGGAGAGCGGGGCCGCGTAGGGGCACGACGGGCCCCGGCGTCAGCGGACCGTCGCCCCGTGCAGCAGCTTCGCCGCCAGCCCCCTCAGCTGCACATGCTCACCGGCCGTCAGCGACGCGGTCAGCGCGCCGATCCGCTCGTCCATCTCCGCCTCGCCCCGCTCCGCGAGTTCCCGCCCGGCCGGTGTGAGGGTGACGAGCACGCCCCGGCCGTCGACCGGCGAGGGAATCCGCCGTACCAGTCCCCGCTTCTCGGCACGCCCCACCAGCCCGGTCATGGAGGACTTGTCCAGCCCCAGATGGCCGGCGAGTTCGAGCATGCCGGGCCGGCGGTCACGCAGGATGCCGAGCAGGCGGACCTGGACGAGGGAGAGGTCGTGCTCGGCGGCGACCCGGCCCAGCACGCTCTGGACCAGGAACGACAACTGGACCAGGGCGTCCACGGTGCTCTCCTGGACGTCGTCGCCTCTGTCACCGGTGGTCATGCAGGCCTCCTCCGCAGGATTTGGTTTGTGGCACAAACCTCTTGACCTAGTACGTGACACAAACTAGCGTCCTCGATAGTACGCGACACAAACCAAATCGCCGTACAGCCAAGTAGTACGCGCCACAAACCACCCGGCACCGCCCAACGGAGGCCCGTCATGCACGCAGCCGTAGTCCACTCCTTCGACACCCCGCCCCGGTACGAGACGACCGCCACCCCCACCCCGCACGGCGAGCACGAGATCCTCGTCGACGTCCTGGCCGCCGCACTCCACCCCCGGGTCCGTTCCGCCGCGAACGGTACGCACTACACCTCCGACGGCGCCCTCCCCCTGATCCCGGGCATCGACGGCGTCGGCCGCACCCCCGACGGCGAACTCCTCTACTTCGTCGCCCCGGACGACCACGGCACCATGGCCGAGCAGGCCGCCGTCGACCACCGGCGGGCCATCACGCTCCCCGCGGGCACCGAGCCGGCCGCCGTGAGCGCCGTGGCCGCCGCGATGAACCCGGCGATGTCCTCCTGGATCGCCCTGCGCCGACGCGTCACCCTCGACCCCGGCGCCCGCGTCCTCGTGCTGGGCGCCACCGGCAGCGCGGGCCGGCTCGCCGTGCAGATCGCCCGGCACCTCGGCGCCGGACACGTCGTGGCGGCCGGCCGTGATCCCGAACGCCTCGCCCTGCTCCCGGAGTTGGGCGCCGACGAGACCGTCTCCCTCCAGGGCGACCCCCAGCAGGCGGCCGAACGGCTCGCGGCCACCACCGCCCCCCAGGCCGACGTCGTCCTCGACTACCTCTGGGGTCCGGTCACCGAGCGGGCCATGCCCGCCCTCCTCACCGCCCGCACCGACCGCGCCAGGCCCCTCGCCTGGATCCAGATCGGCTCGATGGCGGGCCTGGAGCTCACCCTCCCCTCCCAGTACCTGCGCGCCGCGAACCTCCAGCTCATGGGCAGCGGCCAGGGCTCGGTCAGCACCGCCGGCATCCTCGCCGAACTCCCGTCCCTGGCCGAGCGGATCACCTCAGGAGCCTTCACCATCGACCCCGTGCCCTTCCCCCTTTCCGAGGTCGAGCAGGCCTGGAACGCGCCGACCGCCCCGGGCCGACGCATCGTCCTCACGCCCGGCGCATAGCCCTCGTCTCCGGTCGATCAACGCGCGTCAACCTGTGAGAGTCCTGTGCGCCGAGTCAAGGTGCCCCCAACCCCCCGCCATCCCACCGCCATTGATCCACAAACCCCCAACCCCCTTCAGTAATGCGGAAGTCAGAATTCCGAAACGCTCTTGTTTGTCGCGTACTCAACAAGCGATGGTCGGTGCGGGCCGCCGCCCCCAC
This sequence comes from Streptomyces sp. CA-249302, assembly GCF_050936785.1. Classification (NCBI taxonomy): domain Bacteria; kingdom Bacillati; phylum Actinomycetota; class Actinomycetes; order Kitasatosporales; family Streptomycetaceae; genus Streptomyces; species Streptomyces sp. CA-249302. Next base: position 5,143,633 of record NZ_JBNJMG010000001.1, read on the forward strand.
CGGGAACCTCACCGGTGGTCCCCCCACCCGCAGGCCTCTGTCAACCACTCCCAGGAGGCTGTACGTTGCGTACGGACACCCCCAACTCCCCCCACATATCCGGCAGATGGCGCCGCATCGGCTCGGCCGCCGCGGCCACCGCCGCACTCGTCCTGGCCGGCTTCGGCACCGCGGTCCACGCGAACGCGGCCACCGCCACCTCCCACAAGGTGAGCGCCGGGACCATCGCCGCGCAGGTGGCCAAGGCCCATGTGCAGTACGAGAAGGCCGGCTGCGGTGCGACCCCGAAGAAGGGGTTCGCCGCCTGTAACGCCCTCCGGGTCACCGGCGGCACCACCGCCTTCATGGAGAAGCAGGCCGCGCTCAAGGGGATCGCCCCCAAGACCATCAAGCCGAACGCCGCCACGGACGACCCGACCGGCTACGGCCCGACCGACATCCAGTCGGCCTACGGCCTGACCTCGGCCGCCTCCTCCGACGGCTCCGGCGAGACGGTCGCCATCGTCGACGCCTACGACGACCCCAACGCCGAGGCGGACCTGGCCACTTACCGCTCGTACTACGGCCTCTCCGACTGCACGACCGACAACGGCTGCTTCAGCAAGGTCAGTCAGACCGGCTCGACGACCTCGCTCCCCTCGGCCGACAGCGGCTGGGCCGGTGAGATCTCGCTCGACCTCGACATGGTCAGCGCGACCTGCCCGAACTGCAACATCCTCCTCGTCGAGGCCAAGTCGGCGTCCGACGCCAACCTGGGCACCGCGGTGAACGAGGCCGTCAAGCTCGGCGCGAAGTTCGTCTCCAACAGCTACGGCGGCTCGGAGTCCTCCTCCGACACCACGTACGACAGCTCGTACTACAAGCACGCGGGCGTCGCCATCACCGCGAGCGCGGGCGACGAGGGCTACGGCGCCGAGTACCCGGCGGCCTCCCGGTACGTGACCGCGGTCGGCGGCACCAAGCTGTCCAGCTCCTCCAACAGCCGCGGCTGGACCGAGAGCGTCTGGAAGACGTCGAGCACCGAGGGCACCGGCTCCGGCTGCTCCTCCTACGACGCCAAGCCCTCCTGGCAGACCGACACCGGCTGCACCAAGCGCATGATCGCCGACGTCTCCGCCGTCGCCGACCCGGCCACCGGAGTCTCGGTCTACGACTCCTACGGCGACGACGGCACCGGCTGGAACACCTACGGCGGCACCAGCGCCTCGTCCCCGATCATCGCCTCGGTGTACGCCCTCGCGGGCACCCCGGGCAGCAGTGACTACCCGGCCGAGTACCCGTACAACGCGGCCGGCACCTCCGCCCTCAACGACGTGACCAGCGGCAACAACGGCTCCTGCTCCACCGCCTACTTCTGCACCGCGGAGTCCGGTTACGACGGTCCGACCGGCTGGGGCACCCCGGAGGGCCTGGACGCCTTCACGGGCTGACAACAGCAGGTACGACCTCCCCGTCGGGTCACGGGGAGCCGCCCGAATGAGGAGTACGTGGGGTCTCCTCGGCGGCATGGAAAGGGAAACGGGTCACGGCAGCCGGCCGCGGCCCGTTTTCCCGTAGCGGGTAAGGTCCCCGGGACGCCGCCCAAGCCCAACTGACGACGCCCCGGGGGAAATAGCACCATGAAGCGCACGTTCGCCGTCCTGCTCGCCGTAGCCGCACTCAGCGCGCCGCTGACCGCGTGCAGCAAGTCGAAGCCCGTCACCGGCACCGTGGTCAGCAAGGACACGGACTACGAGTGCAAGACGAAGCGCAAGGGCACCAAGAAGACCCGCACCTGCCACACCGAGTACGAGCTGAACGTCCGCACCAAGGGCGGCAGCGAGGAAGAGGTCGACGTCAGCAGCAGCGCCTACGCCCTCTGCACGGAGGGTGCGGCCTACCCCAAGTGCAGCAGCCGCTAGCCAGCCCGCAATCCATGCAACTCCCTTGAGCCTCCTGTGCGTTGAGTAAAGGACTGAACCACGTTCAGTAAGCCGGAAGTCAGAATTCCGTAAGCCTCTTGTTGTCGCGTACTCAACAAGCGATGGTCTTGGCGGGCCGCCGCCCGCCGCCGGGGAACCCGTACCGACGGCATCGCACCCGCACCGCCCCTGTTCCACCCCATCAGGAACATCAGGAGGCTGCACGATGCGTTCCACTCCCCCCAACAGACCTTCGACGCACCGCGGTTGGCGCCGCGCGGGCTCGGCCCTCGCCGCCACCGCCGCACTGGTCTTCGCCGGCCTCGGCACCGCGGTACAGGCCGACGCGGCCGCCACCGCGTCCACCAAGGTGACCTACGTCTCGACCCCCTGTGCCACCCCCAAGCACGAGGGCGACCTCACCTGCAAGTCCTACCGGGTCACCGGCGGCCTCACCGCCTACCAGAAGATGCAGGCCGAGAAGACCGGCGTCACCCCCAAGGCGGCCGACGCGTCGACCCCCTCCGGCTACGGCCCCACCAACCTCCAGTCGGCCTACGGTCTGACCTCCGCGGCCTCCTCCAACGGCTCCGGTGAGACGATCGCGATCGTCGACGCGTACAACGACCCGAACGCCGAGTCCGACCTCGCGACGTACCGCTCGTACTACGGCCTCTCCGCCTGCACCACGGCCAACGGCTGCTTCAAGAAGGTCAGTCAGACCGGCTCGACGACCTCACTGCCCGCCGGCAACACCGGCTGGGCCGAGGAGATCTCCCTCGACCTCGACATGGCCTCCGCGATCTGCCCGAACTGCAACATCCTGCTGGTCGAGGCCACCAGCGCCTCCTACGCCAACCTGGGCACCGCGGAGAACGAGGCCGTGACGCTCGGCGCCAAGTTCGTCTCGAACTCCTACGGCGGCTCGGAGTCCTCCTCCCAGACCTCGTACGACACCTCGTACTACAACCACCCCGGCGTCGCCATCACCGTCTCCTCCGGTGACAGCGCCTACGGCGCCGAGTACCCGGCCACCTCCCGGTACGTCACCGCGGTCGGCGGCACCAAGCTGGCCACCTCCTCCACCACCCGCGGCTGGACCGAGACCGTCTGGAAGACATCCAGCACCGAGGGCACCGGCTCCGGCTGCTCGGCGTACGACGCCAAGCCGAGCTGGCAGACCGACACCGGCTGCACCAAGCGCATGGAGTCCGATGTCTCCGCGGTCGCCGACCCCGCAACCGGCGTCTCGGTCTACGACTCCTACGGCGTCACCGCCGGCTGGTACACCTTCGGCGGCACCAGCGTCTCCGCGCCGATCATCGCGGGCGTCTACGCCCTGGCCGGCACCCCAGCCAGCGGCACCTACCCGGCGCAGTACCCCTACGACTACGCGGGCACCTCGTCGCTCAACGACGTGACCAGCGGCAACAACGGCACCTGCACCACGTCGTACTTCTGCACCGCCACGACCGGCTACGACGGCCCGACCGGTTGGGGCACCCCGGAAGGCATCTCGGCCTTCGCCAACTGACAGGGTGACTGACACCACCTCAGAACGCCTGCGGGCCCCGGTTGCTGCCGGGGCCCGCAGGCCTTTTCTCCCCATCAACCGTGAGAACATCGTCTCGACCACTCACCCGACCGGCCGCCAGAATCGGCCCAGGTCATGGAAGGGGTCAACGACGGAACCACACGACAGGTTCCGCTCAGGCCTCATTGCCCGGCGTGACCTGCCGTGATACACAGAGTGACCGTACGTGCCATTCGTACGAAACCCGCCAATCAATGACGTCAAGTCGACATACGACGACGGCATTGTCGGCGACAATGACCCTGACCTCTGCACCGACGCAGAGGACACGAACGCGAACGCGAACCGGAACTACCCACCAGGGGCGGTGACTTACATGCTCTTTGCGGCCGACAAGGGAGACATCAACACCATCATCGGCGGGATCGCTCCGGACTGGGGCCCCTTCGGCAGCCTGGGCAACGAGGCCAAGGTGATGATCGAGGTCGTGATGGCGGTGGCCATCCTGCTCTGCCTCGGCATCGCGGTATGGGGCGCCGCCAAGCAGCGCATCGGCGCGACCGCCCTCCGCGACACCTTCAGCGCCGAACAGGGCAAGGGCCTCATCATCGCCGGCCTCACCGGGGTCTTCATCATCGGCTCCCTGGGCACGCTCTTCACCATCGTGTACGGCATGGCCGTCTAGCAGGCAGCTCTCTCCCCTCTACCCCACCCGCCCGTCGTGCCCACCGGCTGAGGTTGCGTTTCCCTGATGTCGAGTCACCACACCGCGCCCGCGCGGACCCCAGCACGGCTACCGTCGTATGTCTACGAGGTGGAGAGGGCGTACGCGGTATGAGTCTCGGAGACGAGCACGAGGCCTCCGGCGGTTACGGCGGCACGGGCCAGACCCGGACCAGGCTGCCCGAGGGCGCCGGCGACGTCTACGGCGGCGCCCGCCGCGGCGGCCGCTCGTCCTCACGCAGCCTGGTCACGGTGGTCGGCGTGGTGGTCCTCCTGATCGCCGCGATCGCCTTCGCGAACCGCGGCGACGACGACTCCACCTCCTCGACCGGAGCCAACGACAAGCCGGAAACGTCGACCACCGCAGCCAGCGGGACGAAGCCGGTCCAGTCCAAGGCGGCGGGAATTCCAGCGGGGTTCGCGCATGACCGGCAGGGGGCGCAGAGTGCGGCGACGAACTTCGCGGTGACGCTGGGTTCCACCGGCATGTTCACCAAGGACAGCCGGCACAGGATCGTCGACGCCCTCTACACGACCGCCGCGGCCGCGAAGTTGCAGACCGCCATGGACGGGGCCTACTCGACGGACTTCCTCGGCAAGTTGGGCCTCGACGCGAGCGGCAACCCGCCGCAGGGCAGCACGTTCGTCTCACGCGTCGTCCCAGTGGGCGCGACCGCCCAGCAGTACAGCGACAGCACCGCCAGAGTCGCGGTCTGGTATCTGGGGCTCATCGGCATGTCCGGGCAGAGCTCGACCGATCCCGTCAGCTCGACCTGGAAGACGTGGACGTTCGACCTCCAGTGGTCGGCCGGCGACTGGAAGATCGTCACGGACTCCCAGAAGGACGGCCCGGCACCGGTACCCGGAGACGACAAGGCCGCCTCCTCCGACGAGATCAGCAAGGCCATCCAGGAGTACGGAGGGTTCACGTATGCCCGGTAACCCGCACCGCGTCCTCAGGCTCGCCGGAGTCGTCACCGCCGTACAGACAGCCGCCGTGCTGCTGGCCACCCGTGCCGCGGCCGCACCGAGCCCCTCCCCTTCGCCGTCCAAGAGCAGCGACCCCTGCGATCTCATCGTCGGCGAGGCGAAGAAGTACTGCGAACGCGGCAACAGCGACTCGAGCACGGGCGGCTCCACCTCCGTGGACCCCACCTCCACCCTCGACCCCCTCTCCTCCCTCGCCAAGGGCTGCGCCGACGCCGCTTCCTGGACCATCGACAAGCTCAGTGACGCCGTCAAAGAGACCGCGAACGTCGACTTCACCAATCAGAAGTTCCTGCAGCAGTACGCCGTCGTCTTCGCCGCGTCCACGATCCTCACCCTCCTGCTGTGGCTCCTCGCCGTGGCCAAGCGCGCAGTCCGCGGTGTCCCCCTCACCACCGCCATCTCGGAAGCCGTCGGCTTCCTCTGGCTGACCGTGCTGGCGTCGGCCTTCACGCCCCTGATCCTGTACACCGTCGTATCCGCCGCGGACGGCGTCACCGACGTCCTCGCGAAGACCACCGGCGACCAGACCGACACCTTCTTCGGCACCTTCTCCGGCGCCCTCGACAAGAGCACCGACATCGGCGGCGGCCCCATCATGCTGATCGTCGTGTCGTTGGTCAGCATCCTCGCCGCGGGCGTCCTCTGGCTGGAGCTCGTCATCAGGGCAGCGCTCCTCTACGTCGGCGCCCTCCTCGGCACCGTCGTCTACGCCGGCCTCGTCGACAAGAACCTCTGGAGCCACGTCCGCCGCTGGGCCGGCATCATGATCGCGGTCATCCTGGTCAAGCCGATCATCGTGATCGTGCTGGGCCTGGCCGGCGCGCTGTCCAGCGAGAACGGCCCGGACTCCTTCTCCGCCGTCGTCTCCGGCCTCGCCATCATCCTGCTCGCCATCTTCGCCAGCGCGATGATCTACCGCTTCGTCCCCGGCTTCGGCGACGAGATCGCCAGCGGCCGCAACAACCGCATCATGCAGGGCGCCGAGGGCAAGGCCGCGGCCGTCATCAGCTCCCCCGCGACCATGGTCGCGCAGGGCATCAAGACCCACAGCGCCCGCTCGAACGACAACGGAGGCGGCGGCCAGTCGTCCTCCAACGGCGGCGCCCGCCCGAGCAACCCGGTCTCCGGCGGCGTGGCCGCACACAGCACCCGCACCCCGAACGGTGGTGGCGGCGGATCTGTCCCCTCCGCCGCACCCGCACCCCGTTCGTCGAGCCCGGTGAACACCCCGCACGCCGGCAACACCCGCAACAGCAGTACCAACCGCACGGGAGGTGAAGGGCGTTGACGACCGAGTCCCACCTGTCCCATCCGGTCACGCCCCGCCGTACATATCTCATCGGCCGCGCCAGGCCGAACGCGATCGTCGGCCGGAACCGCGAGTCCGGCGAGATCGCGCTCATCATCGGCGGCGCGTTCCTCGGCATGATGTGCGGGCTCCTGGTCCCCGTCCTCTCCCTGCGCATCGTGCTGCTGATGGGCTTTCCGCTGCTGGCGCTGATGGCGGTCTACGTGCCGTACAAGCACCGCACGTTCTACAAGTGGTTCGAGATCAACCGCAGTTACAAGCGCACCCTGAAGCAGGGCACCCTGTACCGCAGCGGGGTCATGGAAGCCGGTACGCGCCTCGACGGCCGTGAGGTCGAGGTCGGACCGCCCCCCGGCATCGGCCGCATCACCTGGCTCGCCGCCCCCTTCGGCCCCGACGAGATCGCCGTACTCCTGCACGCGGACCGCAGGATGGTGACCGCCGCCATCGAGATCGAAGGCCCGGGCGTCGGCCTGCGCGACTCCGAGGACCAGGAAGCCCTCGTCGACCGCTTCGGCACCCTCCTCAAGCACGTGGCCAACGGCGACGGCTTCGTCACCCGCCTCCAGATGCTCGCCCGCACGCTGCCCGCCGACCCGGACGCGCACGCCAAGGACGTCGCCCTGCGCGGCGACGAGAAGTCACTGGGCTGGCTCCAGCAGTCGTACGACCAACTCCAGTCCATGGTGTCCACCAGCAGCGAGCAGCACCGCGCCTATCTCGTCGCCTGCATGCACTACACCCGCGAACTCGCCGCCGAGGCACAGGCAATGGCCCGCGCGGCGCGCCCGCAGGCCGGGCGGAAGGTGGACCGGGACGCCGGTCTCGCGGTCGTCATGGCCCGCGAGCTGACCGACATCTGCTCGCGCCTCCAGGAGGCCGACATCCGCGTACGACAGCCGCTGGGCCAGGGCCGTCTCGCCTCCCTCATCCATTCCATGTACGACCCCGACCACCCGATCGACCACATCCAGGCGATGACCCAGCGCAACGCCTGGCCGGCCGAACTCGACGCCATGGAGCCGACGTTCCTCCAGGCGAAGACCCGGGAGTCCAGCACCCGCGCGCCCTGGTGCCACGCCACGGCCTGGGTGAAGGAGTGGCCGATGACGCCCGTCGGCGTCAACTTCCTGGCGCCCCTCCTCGTCCACACCCCGGACGTCATCCGCACGGTCGCCGTCACGATGGACCTCGAGCCCACCGAGGTCGCCATCGAGCGCATGCTGACCGAGAAGACGAACGACGACGCGGAGGCCTCCCGCGCCGCCAAGATGAACCGCACGGTGGACCCGCGCGACATCGCCGCCCACAACCGCCTCGACCAGCGCGGAGAGGACCTCGCGAGCGGCGCGGCCGGCGTCAACCTGGTCGGCTACATCACCGTCTCCTCCCGCAATCCCGAGGCCCTGGCCCGCGACAAACGCACCATCCGCGCCTCGGCCGGAAAGTCGTACCTGAAGCTGGAGTGGTGCGACCGCGAGCACCACCGGTCCTTCGTGAACACGCTGCCGTTCGCCACCGGAATCCGAAGGTAGGGGCTGATTCGCTGATGCGGGATCCGCTGTCCGTCCTCACCGACGCCTTCACGTCCTTCCTCTTCGGCAAGGTCGAGACGACCCGCCTGCCGGTACGCACCTCGACGGGCCAGGCCCAGGCGGTCTACCTGCCCACGGCCGCCCCCGGGCTGGGCGACTCCGGCGTGATCATCGGCCGCGAGGTCTACTCCGGCAAGGGCTACATCTACGACCCCTTCCAGCTCTACGGCCAACAGCTCCCGGCCCCCCACTGGCTGGTCCTCGGCGAGTCCGGAAACGGCAAGTCGGCGCTGGAGAAGACCTATGTCCTACGGCAGTTGCGCTTCCGCGACCGACAGGTCGTCGTCCTGGACGCGCAGGGCGAGGACGGCGTCGGCGAATGGAACCTGATCGCGGAGGAGTTGGGGATAACCCCCATCCGCCTGGACCCGATGGCCGCGTTGGACCACGGGATCCGCCTCAACCCGCTGGACCCCTCGATCACCACCACCGGCCAGCTGGCGCTGCTGCGCACCATCATCGAGGTGGCGATGGGCCACGGCCTCGACGAGCGCTCGGGCTTCGCGCTGAAGGTCGCGCACGCCTACGTCAACGAGACGATCGTCGAACGCCAGCCGATCCTCACCGACATCGTCGAGCAACTACGGCACCCCGAGCCGGAGTCGGCCGAGGCGATGAACGTCGACATAGAGGACGTGCGGGCCTGGGGCCTGGACGTCGCCCTCGTCCTGGACCGGCTGGTCGACGGTGACCTGCGCGGCATGTTCGACGGCCCGACCACGGTCGGCATCGACCTCGACGCGCCCCTCATCGTCTTCGACCTGTCCCACATCGACCGCAACTCCATCGCGATGCCGATCCTGATGGCGATCGTCGGCGTGTGGCTGGAGCACACCTGGATCCGCCCCGACCGGAAGAAGCGCGTCTTCCTGGTCGAGGAGGCCTGGCACATCATCAGCAGCCCCTTCGTGGCCCAACTCTTCCAGCGGCTGCTGAAGTTCGGCCGACGGCTGGGTCTGTCCTTCGTGGCGGTCGTCCACCACCTGTCCGACGTGGTGGACGGAGCGGCGGCGAAGGAGGCCGCGGCGATCCTGAAGATGGCCTCCACCAGGACCATCTACGCCCAGAAGGCGGACGAGGCGAGGGCGACGGGACGCGTGCTCGGCCTACCGCGCTGGGCCGTCGAGATCATCCCGACGCTCACCCCCGGCATCGCCGTCTGGGACGTCAACGGCAACGTCCAGGTCGTCAAACACCTGGTCACCGAGACGGAACGCCCCCTGGTCTTCACCGACCGCGCGATGACCGAGTCCTCCCGCGACCTCGACCTGAACGACGACGCCCTGCGCGCCGCCGAACTGGAGGCGGAGGAGCGGGCGGCGGCGTTCGTGGAGCAGCACCTGAGCGACTACGACGGCTCGTCCGAATCGACGGTGGCGTAGCGGGAGGCGGACGTGGTGAGACGGGACGACCGGAGACGGGACGACCGTGAGAGCCAGGGCGGCATCCCCGACGGGCTCCTGATCGGCATACTCGCCTTCCTGCTCGGCATGACCCTGCTGGTCTGGTCGGCGACGGGGCTGGCGGGCCTGTTCTCGAAGGGCTCCTGGCCGGACGCGGTCACCTTCACCCACACCCCGCTGGCCATGCGCCACCTCATCGGCCAACCGCACGACATCGCGGGCGCCTGGCCCGCCACCCCCGACAGCCAGCTCTCCGGATACGGCCTGTTCTGGGGCCTGTTCATCGGACAGCTGATGGTGCTGTTCGTACTGACCGTGTTCGTGATGGGCACCTTCGCCCGGTGGCGGGCGGGACGGGCCCGACGGCGGCTGGCACACACGGTCGCGGACGCGACGGAACCGATGCCCCGGCCGACGCCGACGGAGGCGCACGAGGTACCGGTCCCGCGAGCCGAGCCCCTCCTCCCCGAGCCCCTTCTCTCCGACCCGCAGGCACCGAACGGGCACGAGTCCCCCGTCCTGGCCGGCAGGACCGGCGGATGGGACCGCGCCGAAGGCGTGGTGCACTACGGCCCACCCGCGACCCGCCACACCACCGCGACCCAGGCCGTACGCGACGCGGAAGGCCCCGCCGTCGTGGTCACCTCGAACCCGGCCGTCTGGTCGGACACCAAGGACGCCCGCACCAAACTGGGCCCGGTCCACCTCTACGACCCCGCCCATCTCTGCGACACCCCCGCCCGCCTGCACTGGTCCCCCACCGCAGGCTGCGAGGACAAGGAGACGGCGACCTCACGGGCCGCCGCCCTGCTCGCCCCCATCCGCCCCACGGCCAAGCTCGACCAGGCCCTGTCGGCGACCGCGGAAACGCTCCTGCGCTGCTACCTGCACGCCGCCGCCGTGGACGGCCGCACCATCCGCCACGTCCACCGCTGGTCCCAGGGCACCCAGGTACAGGACGCGGTCCGCGTCCTCCGGACGAGCCCCAAGGCCGCAGCCGGCTCCGCGGGCGAACTCGAGGCCGCGCTCACCGCCCACCCCGAACGCCGGGACATGGCCCAGGAGTTGACGAGCCGAGCCCTGTCCGCCCTCTTCACCGTCAACATCCGAGAGGCGTGCACACCAAACCGAACCGATGCACTCGCCTTGGATTCCTTCGTCGACGAAGGGGGCACGCTTTATGTAGTGGGGGAGTCCATCGAGGACCCCAGGACCAATCCAGGCGCGATGCCCCTCCTGACGGCCCTCGTCTCCAGCGTGGTCGAGCGTGGCCGCCGCATGGCCGAACGGTCATCCGCCGGTCGCCTCGACCCACCACTGACGCTCGTCCTCGACGACGTCGCCGCCGTGGCTCCGCTTCCCCAGCTCCCGGAGCTGCTGGCCACCGGAGCGGACCGGGGCCTGCCGACCCTGGCCCTGCTCCGCTCCCGCGAACAGGGCCGCACCCGCTGGCCGCACGACGAACTGCCGGTGTAGTACGTCAGCCGACCTCACGCTCGACGGCGAGCTCCAGCTCCACCTCCGCCGTTCCCTCCCCCACCGGAACGGTCACGCCCGTCGCCACGAACCCGACCTTCTTGTACAGCCGTTGAGCCCGCCCGTTGTGCTCGTGCACGATGAGCCGGACCCGCTCGACACCCCGCGCCCAGGCCCACTCCAGACCGGCGTCGAAGAGCACCTCGGTGAGCCCGATGCCACGGCAGTCGGGCCGCACGAACACCCCGACGACATGCCCCTGCTTCCGATCCACCGCGATACCGGCCCAGTCCGTGGTCCCGGCCTCCTCGATCAGCACGGTCAGCGTCCCGACCCACTCCCCGTCCGGCCCCTCGGCGACGATCTGCTGCGCACTCAGCGCACCCTCGGCACCGCCGGCGGCCCGCTCCTGCCAGAAGGAGTCGGGATGGGCCATGGCCTGCTCGTACGTCTCCAAGAAGGCGAGGTGCGCCACCGGATCCCGCAGAGCGGCAAGCCGCAGCGCCTTCACCTCGGCCCACTCGCCGGCCCGTATGGATCGGATCTTGTAGTTCATGCCAGCAACGGTAGCCGAACGCAGAAAACCCCCGTACCAATTATCGGTACGAGGGTTTTCTCAAAATTTGTTCGGCGGCGTCCTACTCTCCCACAGGGTCCCCCCTGCAGTACCATCGGCGCTGTAAGGCTTAGCTTCCGGGTTCGGAATGTAACCGGGCGTTTCCCTCACGCTATAACCACCGAAACACTATGAAACTCGACCGGAAAACAACACGGTCGTTGCCTCAGAACTAACACAGTGGACGCGAGCAAATATGGACAAGCCCTCGGCCTATTAGTACCGGTCACCTCCAGCAGTTACCTGCCTTCCAGATCCGGCCTATCAACCCAGTCGTCTACTGGGAGCCTTACCCCATCAAGTGGGTGGGAATACTCATCTCGAAGCAGGCTTCCCGCTTAGATGCTTTCAGCGGTTATCCCTCCCGAACGTAGCCAACCAGCCATGCCCTTGGCAGAACAACTGGCACACCAGAGGTTCGTCCGTCCCGGTCCTCTCGTACTAGGGACAGCCCTTCTCAATATTCCTGCGCGCGCAGCGGATAGGGACCGAACTGTCTCACGACGTTCTAAACCCAGCTCGCGTACCGCTTTAATGGGCGAACAGCCCAACCCTTGGGACCGACTCCAGCCCCAGGATGCGACGAGCCGACATCGAGGTGCCAAACCATCCCGTCGATATGGACTCTTGGGGAAGATCAGCCTGTTATCCCCGGGGTACCTTTTATCCGTTGAGCGACGGCGCTTCCACAAGCCACCGCCGGATCACTAGTCCCGACTTTCGTCCCTGCTCGACCCGTCGGTCTCACAGTCAAGCTCCCTTGTGCACTTACACTCAACACCTGATTGCCAACCAGGCTGAGGGAACCTTTGGGCGCCTCCGTTACTCTTTAGGAGGCAACCGCCCCAGTTAAACTACCCATCAGACACTGTCCCTGATCCGGATCACGGACCCAGGTTAGACATCCAGCACGACCAGACTGGTATTTCAACGACGACTCCCCCCGAACTGGCGTCCGGAGTTCACAGTCTCCCAGCTATCCTACACAAGCCGAACCGAACACCAATATCAAACTGTAGTAAAGGTCCCGGGGTCTTTCCGTCCTGCTGCGCGAAACGAGCATCTTTACTCGTAGTGCAATTTCACCGGGCCTATGGTTGAGACAGTCGAGAAGTCGTTACGCCATTCGTGCAGGTCGGAACTTACCCGACAAGGAATTTCGCTACCTTAGGATGGTTATAGTTACCACCGCCGTTTACTGGCGCTTAAGTTCTCAGCTTCGCCACACCGAAATGTGACTAACCGGTCCCCTTAACGTTCCAGCACCGGGCAGGCGTCAGTCCGTATACATCGCCTTACGGCTTCGCACGGACCTGTGTTTTTAGTAAACAGTCGCTTCTCGCTGGTCTCTGCGGCCACCCCCAGCTCACACTGCAAGAGTGATCACCGGTGATGGCCCCCCTTCTCCCGAAGTTACGGGGGCATTTTGCCGAGTTCCTTAACCATAGTTCACCCGAACGCCTCGGTATTCTCTACCTGACCACCTGAGTCGGTTTAGGGTACGGGCCGCCATGAAACTCGCTAGAGGCTTTTCTCGACAGCATAGGATCATCCACTTCACCACAATCGGCTCGGCATCAGGTCTCAGCCTTGTGTGATCCGGATTTGCCTAGATCACGGCCTACACCCTTACCCCGGGACAACCACCGCCCGGGCTGGACTACCTTCCTGCGTCACCCCATCACTCACCTACTACAGGTCTGGTCCGTCGGCTCCACCACTCCCCTTTACCCGAAGGCTCCGGGGCGGCTTCACGGACTTAGCATCGCCTGGTTCGATGTTTGACGCTTCACAGCGGGTACCGGAATATCAACCGGTTATCCATCGACTACGCCTGTCGGCCTCGCCTTAGGTCCCGACTTACCCTGGGCAGATCAGCTTGACCCAGGAACCCTTAGTCAATCGGCGCACACGTTTCCCACGTGTGAATCGCTACTCATGCCTGCATTCTCACTCGTCAACCGTCCACAACTCGCTTCCGCGGCTGCTTCACCCGGCAGACGACGCTCCCCTACCCATCACAGCCTCCGTTGGGAGTATTGCTGCAATGACACGACTTCGGCGGTACGCTTGAGCCCCGCTACATTGTCGGCGCGGAATCACTAGACCAGTGAGCTATTACGCACTCTTTCAAGGGTGGCTGCTTCTAAGCCAACCTCCTGGTTGTCTGTGCGACTCCACATCCTTTCCCACTTAGCGTACGCTTAGGGGCCTTAGTCGATGCTCTGGGCTGTTTCCCTCTCGACCATGGAGCTTATCCCCCACAGTCTCACTGCCGCGCTCTCACTTACCGGCATTCGGAGTTTGGCTAAGGTCAGTAACCCGGTAGGGCCCATCGCCTATCCAGTGCTCTACCTCCGGCAAGAAACACACGACGCTGCACCTAAATGCATTTCGGGGAGAACCAGCTATCACGGAGTTTGATTGGCCTTTCACCCCTAACCACAGGTCATCCCCCAGGTTTTCAACCCTGGTGGGTTCGGTCCTCCACGAAGTCTTACCTCCGCTTCAACCTGCCCATGGCTAGATCACTCCGCTTCGGGTCTTGAGCGTGCTACTAAAACGCCCTGTTCGGACTCGCTTTCGCTACGGCTACCCCACCCGGGTTAACCTCGCAACACACCGCAAACTCGCAGGCTCATTCTTCAAAAGGCACGCAGTCACGAGAACACAGCAAGCTGTGTTCCGACGCTCCCACGGCTTGTAGGCACACGGTTTCAGGTACTATTTCACTCCGCTCCCGCGGTACTTTTCACCATTCCCTCACGGTACTATCCGCTATCGGTCACCAGGGAATATTTAGGCTTAGCGGGTGGTCCCGCCAGATTCACACGGGATTTCTCGGGCCCCGTGCTACTTGGGTGTCTCTCAAACGAGCCGCTGACGTTTCGACTACGGGGGTCTTACCCTCTACGCCGGACCTTTCGCATGTCCTTCGCCTACATCAACGGTTTCTGACTCGTCCTGCCGCCGGCAGACGACAGAAGAGAGATCCCACAACCCCGTATACGCAACCCCTGCCGGGTCTCACACGCATACGGTTTGGCCTCATCCGGTTTCGCTCGCCACTACTCCCGGAATCACGGTTGTTTTCTCTTCCTGCGGGTACTGAGATGTTTCACTTCCCCGCGTTCCCTCCACTTGCCCTATGTGTTCAGGCAAGGGTGACAGCCCATGACGACTGCCGGGTTTCCCCATTCGGACACCCCCGGATCAAAGCCTGGTTGACGACTCCCCGGGGCCTATCGTGGCCTCCCACGTCCTTCATCGGTTCCTGGTGCCAAGGCATCCACCGTGCGCCCTTAAAAACTTGGCCACAGATGCTCGCGTCCACTGTGCAGTTCTCAAACAACGACCAGTCGCCCATCACCCCAAGCCATCGGCTCGAGTTCACTGGGGCCGGCATCGAGGGAATTCATTCCCTCAGACACCCAACAGCGTGCCCGGACCGGTCCCGCCCGGAGATCATGCTTTCCACGCCCCCGAGAGGGCAGTACTCACAGCCTCCGACCCGTGAACCGGACCGAATAATCAACGTTCCACCCATGAGCTGACCACCGCAGGACATCTGCCCGCGTAGTGGCTCTGGCCGCCTTGCGGCAGCTAGATGCTCCTTAGAAAGGAGGTGATCCAGCCGCACCTTCCGGTACGGCTACCTTGTTACGACTTCGTCCCAATCGCCAGTCCCACCTTCGACAGCTCCCTCCCACAAGGGGTTGGGCCACCGGCTTCGGGTGTTACCGACTTTCGTGACGTGACGGGCGGTGTGTACAAGGCCCGGGAACGTATTCACCGCAGCACTGCTGATCTGCGATTACTAGCAACTCCGACTTCATGGGGTCGAGTTGCAGACCCCAATCCGAACTGAGACCGGCTTTTTGAGATTCGCTCCACCTCACGGTATCGCAGCTCATTGTACCGGCCATTGTAGCACGTGTGCAGCCCAAGACATAAGGGGCATGATGACTTGACGTCGTCCCCACCTTCCTCCGAGTTGACCCCGGCGGTCTCCTGTGAGTCCCCATCACCCCGAAGGGCATGCTGGCAACACAGAACAAGGGTTGCGCTCGTTGCGGGACTTAACCCAACATCTCACGACACGAGCTGACGACAGCCATGCACCACCTGTACACCGACCACAAGGGGGCGACCATCTCTGGCCGTTTCCGGTGTATGTCAAGCCTTGGTAAGGTTCTTCGCGTTGCGTCGAATTAAGCCACATGCTCCGCTGCTTGTGCGGGCCCCCGTCAATTCCTTTGAGTTTTAGCCTTGCGGCCGTACTCCCCAGGCGGGGAACTTAATGCGTTAGCTGCGGCACCGACGACGTGGAATGTCGCCAACACCTAGTTCCCACCGTTTACGGCGTGGACTACCAGGGTATCTAATCCTGTTCGCTCCCCACGCTTTCGCTCCTCAGCGTCAGTAATGGCCCAGAGATCCGCCTTCGCCACCGGTGTTCCTCCTGATATCTGCGCATTTCACCGCTACACCAGGAATTCCGATCTCCCCTACCACACTCTAGCTAGCCCGTATCGAATGCAGAACCGGGGTTAAGCCCCGGTCTTTCACACCCGACGTGACAAGCCGCCTACGAGCTCTTTACGCCCAATAATTCCGGACAACGCTTGCGCCCTACGTATTACCGCGGCTGCTGGCACGTAGTTAGCCGGCGCTTCTTCTGCAGGTACCGTCACTTGCGCTTCTTCCCTGCTGAAAGAGGTTTACAACCCGAAGGCCGTCATCCCTCACGCGGCGTCGCTGCATCAGGCTTCCGCCCATTGTGCAATATTCCCCACTGCTGCCTCCCGTAGGAGTCTGGGCCGTGTCTCAGTCCCAGTGTGGCCGGTCGCCCTCTCAGGCCGGCTACCCGTCGTCGCCTTGGTGAGCCGTTACCTCACCAACAAGCTGATAGGCCGCGGGCTCATCCTTCACCGCCGGAGCTTTCAACCCCCACAGATGCCTGCAGGAGTGGTATCCGGTATTAGACCCCGTTTCCAGGGCTTGTCCCAGAGTGAAGGGCAGATTGCCCACGTGTTACTCACCCGTTCGCCACTAATCCCCACCGAAGTGGTTCATCGTTCGACTTGCATGTGTTAAGCACGCCGCCAGCGTTCGTCCTGAGCCAGGATCAAACTCTCCGTGAATGTTTTCCCGTCATCGGGATTACACACACGAGAGCGGAACCACCGGAGGAATGATCCGGCAGTTCACAGCGTCCTCGCTGTGTTTTGTTTCAAAGGAACCTCGTCCCGACCATGATGATCGGAGACGGGGTATCAACATATCTGGCGTTGATTTTTGGCACGCTGTTGAGTTCTCAAGGAACGGACGCTTCCTTTGTACTCACCCTCGCGGGCTTTCCTCCGGGCTTCCCTTCGGTCTTGCGTTTCCGACTCTATCAGATCCTTTCGGCGTCTGATTCCCAGTCAGCGGGAGTTGCCTTCCCGGCCGTTGGGCCGTTCCGACGTCTCAAACCTTAGCGGATCCTCTCGGCGATTCCCAATCGGGCCGCCGAGCTCCAATTCGAATTGAATTCGGGCATGCCGAAATCGACCCGGTTGGGAGATCGTGCTGATGGTTTGGGTGCCGCTCACGCGGCGGGAGGTGTTACCGAAGAACCGTTACGGCTCCGTGGCAACCCGGAGAACTTTACGGATCCCGGAGGGGCCTGTCAAGCACCCCTTGTCAAGATCTTTTAGTCCAGGTCGCTGAGGCGGCCGCCGGCGTCCGGCTGTGCGTGCTCCACCCTACGCAGGAGGCGGGTGAGGACGTCGCCCAGGCTGGTGCGCTCCTCGGCCGAGAGGTCCTGGAGGAGGTCCTCCTCGAAGACCGTGGCCATCCGCATCGCCTCCAGCCACTTCTCGCGGCCCTCCGCGGTCAGCTCCACGATCACACGGACGCGGTTGGACTCGTCGCGCTCCCGCGTCACCAGACCCTCCGCGACCATGCGGTCGATCCGGTGGGTCATCGCGGCCGGCGTGAGGCCGAGGCGCTTGGCGAGGTCGCTGGGGCCCAGACGGTAGGGGGCGCCGGAGAGGACGAGGGCCTTGAGGACCTCCCACTCGGCGTTGCTGATGCCGAGCGCGGCGGTCTGGCGGCCGTAGGCGACGTTCATCCGGCGGTTGAGGCGGGACAGCGCCGAGACGATCTGCTCGACCTGGGGGTCGAGGTCCCGGAACTCGCGCTGGTACGCGGCGATCTGCTCGTCGAGGGTCGGCTCCGGGACGCCGGCTGTGTCGGCCATGGGCGCAGTATCGCACGCAGTCCCTTTGCTTTGAAGTCCTTGATTATGTACTCTTTAGCTTCGAAGTCTTCAGATCTAACTAGTTAGTAGGTGAACGTGACCAGGGCGATGGGCGCAGCGATGCGCCGGATCCATGTGGGAAACGCACTCAGCGCGTTCGGGCTCGGCTTCACGGTCCCGTACCTGTACGTCTATGTGGCGCAGGTGCGAGGGCTGGGGGCCATGACGGCGGGGCTCGTCCTCGCCGTCTTCGCCGTGGCCGCGCTGGTCGTGCTGCCGGTCGCCGGGCGGGCCATCGTCCGGCGCGGTCCCCTGCCGGTCCTGCTCGCCGCCCTGGTCACCGCCGCCGTCGGGGCGCTGAGCCTGGGGCTCGCGGGGAACGCGACGTCCGTACTCCTGGCCGCGGCGGCGCTCGGGGCGGGGCAGGCCGTGATGCAGCCGGCGCTCGCGACGATGATCGTGGACTGCTCCACGGCGGACACCCGCTCGCGTGCCTTCGCGACGCAGTTCTTCCTGCAGAACCTGGGGCTCGGCGTCGGTGGGCTCATCGGCGGGCATCTCGTCGACGCTACGCGCGTCGACTCCTTCACCCTGCTGTTCTCGATCGAGGCGGCGATGTTCCTGCTGCTCGCGATCGTGATGACGACGGTGCGGATGCCGCACTCGCCGCGTATCGAGGGGGCTCCCGGCCGGTCGGGGAAGAGCAGCTGGAAGCAGCTGCTGGGCAACCGGGCCATGGTGCAGCTGTCCGTGCTGGGCTTCGTGCTGTTCTTCGCCTGTTACGGGCAGTTCGAGTCGGGGCTGAGTGCCTACGGCGTCGAGGCCGCGGGGATCTCCACCTCCGCGCTGGGGTCGGCGCTGGCCGCCAACACGCTGATGATCGTGGTCGCGCAGTTCGCCGTGCTGAAGTTCGTCGAGCGGCGGCGTCGGTCGCGCGTGATCGCCGGGGTCGGACTGATCTGGGCCGTGGCGTGGGTCGCGGCCGGGTACGCCGGGCTCGGGCACGGTAGCCAGGAGATGGCGACGGCGGCCTTCGTGTCGACGTACGCCCTGTTCGGGCTGGGTGAGGCGATGTTGTCGCCGACTGTCGCCCCGCTGGTGGCCGATCTGGCGCCGGAGGGGATGGCCGGGCAGTACAACTCCGCGTTCGCCCTGGTGAAGCAGCTCGCGCTGGCCGTCGGGCCTGCGGTCGGCGGGCCCATGGGGGCCTCGCTGCACGCGCCGTACATCGTGGCGTTCTTTCTGTTCTCGCTCGGCATCACTTTCCTCGCGCTGCGGCTGGGGCGGCAGCTGACCGCCGTACAGGATCGGCCCTGGATCGGGCGGAGTCGGGTGGTTGCCCGTGGTGGGGCGGCTGCGGAGCCGGTTGTTGCGGAGGCGTGAGGTTCGGCTGGGCGGCCGTCACCTTCGGGTGGCGGCCGCCTTTGTGTTTCAGCGGGTGGCTGTCGCCAGGGTGGCCGTGAAGGTGAAGGTCGGGGCGTGGGGGGTCAGGCGGGTGACCAGGGCTCGGCCCGCTTCCGTCAGGGCGTCCGGGCCGTCGGAGTCCAGGATCTGCTGGGCCCAGGGGAGGACCGAGAGGTGGCCGGGGGCGAACTCGTCGAGTGGGGGGAGGGCGATGCCGAAGGTGAGCTCGTGGGCCTTCGCGTCGTGGAAGCCGGCCGTGCGGAGGGCCGTGGTGAGGCGGTCGGCGGTGCAGGCGAAGGCCGCGGCGAAGGAGTCGGCCGCCTGCTGGCCGCCGTATTCCTTGATGATCTCGTGTTGGGCGGCCATGTAGGGGCTGGTGAGGGCCGTGGGGGCCCAGACGGTTGCGGCGAAGCGGCCCTGGGGGCGGGTGACTCGGGCTGTCTCCGTGAGGGCCGCGTCGAGGTCGGGGAAGAACTGGGCGGCTTGTTGGCAGACGACGGCGTCGAAGGAGGCGTCGGGGTAGGGGAGTTCGTCGGCGGGGGCCGCGGTGAACTCGATGTCGGGGTAGTGGCGGGGGTGGTGGGCGGTGGCCACCTTGAGCATCGGCTCGTTGATGTCGGCGCCGAAGACCCGGCCGGTGGGGCCGGCCTGGGTGGCGGCCGCGCGGGCCGCGAAGCCGGTGCCGCAGGCCAGGTCGAGGACGGTCGCGCCCGGGGAGAGGTCGACGGCGTCCAGGATCGCGGTGACGAAGGGCGCCATGATGGGCGCGACGTAGTGCTCGTAGCGGTCGGCGGCTGTTTCGGTGAGCTGGAAACCCGGTTCGTCTGCCATGAAGAGCTAGTAGCACCGGAGATCGCTCAGGGCGAGGCCTTCGGCAGGACGAATTCGCACCAGACCGCCTTGCCGCCGCCCGGTGTGCGGCGTGAGCCCCAGTTCGACGCGATGGTCGCGACGATCGCGATGCCCCGGCCCGACTCGTCGCCCGGTTCGGCGCGGCGGCGGCGCGGGAGGTGGTCGTCGCCGTCGGTGACCTCGATGATCAGGCGGCGGTCGGTACGGCGCAGCCGCAGCCGCATCGGCGGGGTGCCGTGCTGGAGGGAGTTGGCGACGAGTTCGCTGGCCGCGAGGACGCCGAGGTCGTGCAGTTCGGTCGGGAAGCGCCAGCTGGTGAGGACGCCGGAGGCGAAGGCACGCGCGCGTGGGGCCGCTTCGATGCCGCCGAGGAGCTCCAGGGCGGCGTTGCGGAACAGCTCGCTGTCGGGGCCCGTGCGGGACGGGTGCTGGAGGACCAGGACGGCCACGTCGTCGTCGTGGTCCGCGGTCACGCCGGCCGAGCGGACCAGGCGGTCGCAGACGACCTGGGGGGTGCCCGTCGCGCCGGACAGGGCGCGCTCCAGGGCGGCGATGCCCTCGTCCAGGTCCTCGTCCCGGCGCTCCACCAGGCCGTCCGTGTAGAGCACGGCGGTCGAGCCGGGGCCGAGGGCGATGGAGCCGGAGGCGTGCATCCAGCCGCCGGTGCCGAGCGGCGGGCCGGTCGGTTCGTCGGCGCGCTGGACGGCTCCGCTCTCGTCGCGGACCAGGATCGGCAGGTGGCCGGCGGAGGCGTACACCAGGCGGCCCTCGTTCGGGTCGTGGATGGCGTACACGCAGGTGGCGATCTGGTTGGCGTCGATCTCGGCGGCGAGGCCGTCGAGGAGCTGGAGCACCTCGTGCGGGGGCAGGTCGAGACGGGCGTACGCGCGGACCGCCGTACGGAGTTGGCCCATGACGGCCGCCGCACGCACTCCCCGGCCCATGACGTCGCCGATGACCAGGGCGGTGCGGCCGCCGCCGAGGGTGATGACGTCGTACCAGTCGCCGCCGACCGCCGCCTCGTTCCCGCCGGGCTGGTAGGTGGCGGCCAGGCGCAGGTCGTCGGGTTCCTCGAGCTCCTGCGGGAGCAGGGAGCGCTGGAGGGTCACGGCGGTCTCGCGCTGGCGGCGTTCGCTGGCGCGCAGGCGTTCGGCGGCCTCGGCGTGGTCGGTGACGTCGGTGGCGAAGACGAGCACGCCCGCGTGGTCGCCCTCGGTGACCGGGGTGCAGGTGAAGGTGTAGGAGCGGCCGTCGGGAGCCTTGCGGGACTTGAGGGTGCGGGGCTTGCGGCTGCGCAGGACCTGGTCGAGGAGCGGGAGCAGGCCCAGTTCGGCGAGCTCGGGGAGGGATTCGCGGGTGGGCTCGCCGAGCGGGCGGGCGCCGAAGGCCGTCGTATAGGCGTCGTTGACGTAGGCGACGCGGTGGTCGGAGCCGTGCACCAGGGCGACCAGGGCCGGGACGCGGTCCAGGACCTCGCGGACGGGCAGGTCGTCGACGGCGGGGACGGGCGGGGCGTCGTCGGTGAGCTGTTCGGCTCGGGCGGCGGGGACCGAGCCGGCGCCTTCGGGCGGACGGTCGGGGGTGACCGCGTGGTCGGTCCGCGCTGCGGCGCGGCGCTGAGTTCCGGGGAGCCGGGCGCTCCAGCGCGTGAAGTTCACGAATCCTTGCCTCGTGTCGTCGTCTTCGGCCGGCTCCGGACCCTGCCGGAGGGCTGGGGGGTGACACCCCCGGGGTGCAGCACGGTGGGGAAAGCCTCTGGGGTCGTGGGACGAGCGGCTGCTCGCCCTGGGGTCGGGGTCAGTCTGGCAGTGTGGCCTACCTGGGCGACATCCGTCAGACGCCTGTCAGGTCCGCGGAGTTCCTGGATCCGGTCAGGACGACCCTTTCGGGTTCGGGTTCGGGTTCCGGTCGGAGTTCGGGTCGGTAGGAGGCTTTCCACCGGCCGCGAGTTCGAACTCCGCCCGGGGATGTTCGAGCGAGCCGAGCGAGACGATCTCCCGCTTGAAGAGGCCCGAGAGGGTCCATTCGGCCAGGACCCGGGCCTTCCGGTTGAAAGTGGGCACCCTGCTGAGGTGGTAGACGCGGTGCATGAACCAGGCAGGGTAGCCCTTCAGCTTGCGGCCGTAGACGTGCGCGACACCCTTGTGGAGGCCGAGGGAGGCGACCGAGCCGACGTACTTGTGGGCGTACGTCTCCAGCTGCTCGCCCCGGAGCGCGTGCGCGATGTTGTCGCCGAGGACCCTGGCCTGGCGGACCGCGTGCTGGGCGTTGGGGGCCGTCTCCTTGCCGGGCTCCTCGGCGGTGACGTCGGGGACGGCGGCCGCGTCTCCCGCGGCCCACGCGTGCGTGGCGCCGTCGATCGTCAGCTGGGGGGTGCATTTCAGCCGACCGCGTTCGTTGAGCGGGAGGTCGGTCGCGGCGAGGATCGGATGGGGTTTTACGCCGGCCGTCCACACGACCGTCCGGGTCGGGAAGCGGGCTCCGTCGCTGAGTACGGCGACCCGGTCCGCGCACGATTCGAGGCGGGTCTCCAGGCGTACGTCGATGTTGCGGCGGCGCAGTTCGGTGACCGTGTAGCGGCCCATCTCGGCGCCGACCTCGGGCAGGATGCGGTCCGAGGCCTCGACGAGGATCCACTTCATGTCCTCGGGCCGGACGTTGTGGTAGTAGCGCGCGGCGTACCGGGCCATGTCCTCCAGCTCGCCGAGCGCCTCCACGCCGGCGAACCCGCCGCCGACGAAGACGAAGGTGAGGGCCGCGTCGCGGATGGCGGGGTCGCGGGTGGAGGAGGCGATGTCCATCTGCTCGATGACGTGGTTGCGCAGCCCGATGGCCTCCTCGACGGACTTGAAACCGATGGCGTGCTCGGCGAGTCCGGGGATCGGGAGCGTGCGCGAGATCGAGCCCGGCGCGAGGACGAGTTCGTCGTACGTCAGCTGCTCCGGGCCCGCGCCCTCCTCCTCGGTGGCGAGGGTGGTGAGGGTGGCGGTGCGCTTGGCGTGGTCGATCGAGGTGACCTCGCCGATGACCACCCGGCACCGGTCGAGGACGCGGCGCAGCGGTACGACGACATGGCGGGGGGAAATGGCACCGGCCGCCGCCTCGGGAAGGAACGGCTGATAAGTCATGTACGGGTCCGGAGTGACGACTGTGATCTCGACCTCGCCCCGCCCGAGTTCCTGTTTCAACTTCCGCTGGAGGCGCAGAGCCGTGTACATCCCGACGTAGCCGCCGCCGACAACGAGAATGCGCGCACGTTCCTTCACCATCCCATGACGCACCGAGCGCTTGGGTTTGTCCACAGCCTCGACAATTTGTGTGACCGCGAGCCAGGGATCTCCGGAGTTGGCCGAATTGCCGGAGTGGTGCGAAGGATTGCAGGTCAGTGGGTGTGCGCCGGGTGTACGGAGGTGGCGCAATCGGGACGTATACGACCCGTACTCCGATCGGGGGGCGCTCCGTGCGGAACCTGCCCCTTCTGAATTGACCCCCTCTCAACTATGTTCGTGTGTCGACGGGGTGTAGGGGGATGCGCTCATCGGGTTCGAAGTCCGCGACGGGCGGGCTTGCGGATCCAGGGTTCTCCGCACGCCCCGGCTTTCACATGGCGGGGAGAGTCTCCGGGGGGAGACGTCATTACCGGGGGAACGCTTATGCATGTTCAGGACTCTCATTGGTCGTCCGCGTCCTCACTGACAGCGGGCGGCATGGTGAGCGCGGCGGCGGGGAACGGACGCGGGGACACCTCGCGGACGACGCCGTTGCGCGTGGACGCACAGCGCAATCTGGAGCACGTACTGCGCGCGGCGCGCGAGGTCTTCGGCGAGCTGGGTTACGGCGCGCCGATGGAGGACGTGGCGCGGCGGGCGCGGGTGGGTGTGGGGACCGTGTACCGGCGGTTCCCGAGCAAGGACGTCCTGGTGCGGCGGATAGCCGAGGAGGAGACCTCCCGGCTGACCGACCAGGCCCGGGCGGCGCTCGGCCAGGAGGACGAGCCGTGGTCGGCGCTCTCGCGCTTCCTGCGGACCTCGGTGGCCTCGGGCGCGGGGCGGCTGCTGCCGCCGCAGGTGCTGCGGGTCGGCGTGGCCGACGAGCGGGCCGACGGTTCGGTGTTCGACGAGGCGCGGGTGCCGCAGCAGCGGTCGCAGCCCGGCGCGGGTGAGCTGCGGCTGGTTCCCGAGGGTGGCGGCTCCGTACCGGCCGACGAGGACTCCGGGGCTGCGGCGCTGCTCGAGGTCGTGGGGCAGCTGGTGGAGCGGGCGCGGGCGGCGGGTGAGCTGCGGGCGGACGTTTCCGTGGCGGACGTGCTGCTGGTGATCGCCACGGCGGCGCCCTCGCTGCCGGATGCGGCGCAGCAGGCGGCGGCTTCGGCTCGGCTGCTGGACATTCTGCTGGAGGGGTTGCGGTCTCGCCCTGCGTGACGTGTGTTCCGGCCTCCGGCCGGGATTTATTCTCCCACCCGCACCACCCGTGACACTTTCGTGGTCGGGTGCGGGTGGCCCTCGTGGGACGCGTTCGCCATCGGCGGCCGCGGGTGGAGTGCCGGCGGTCATCCGCGGTGCATTACCCGAAAAGGTGACCGTGGGGTGCGGGCTCTGCGCCGCCCGCGCTCCCCGTGCACGCCCCGAATGCGCCGGACATTTCGGGAATTGTCGCCAACTTCGGTTCGGCAGACGTCATTTGACCCTTCCCCGAATGGGTGAGGGCTAGTACTGCGTTGCGGCAAATCCCCACGGACGAGTGGATCGATCGCACTCAGGGGGTCCTGAACAAAAGCCAATATGGCACTCTGACCCGGTGTTCGGGACTGGTTGGGCAGGCGGCGGGGGCTTTCCGCGATGAGCGTTGACGGGCGGGACGGGGACGGGACACCGGGGGACGGTGACCCGGAGGACGGCGGTACGCCGCAGGTGCCGCTCCAGGGGGGACGCGCCGCCATCCCGGCCCAGGGCGGCGAGCCCGTCGAGGGCAGTGTCCCGGCCCAGCGCGACCGGCGGGAGGACGCCGGCATCCTGCCGCCGCCGCGGGAGATGCCACCCTCCGACGCCGATCTGATCGAGCGGATGCGCGCCGGCGACGACACCGCGTACGAGGAGCTCTACCGGCGCCACGCGAACGCCGTGCGCCGGTACGCCCGTACCTGCTGCCGTGACGCCCACACCGCCGACGACCTCACCGCCGAGGTCTTCGCCCGCATGCTCCAGGCGGTGCGCGGCGGGTCCGGCCCCGAGCACGCCGTACGCGCCTATCTGCTCACCACCGTCCGCCGGGTCGCCGCGAACTGGACGAAGTCCGCGAAGCGGGAGCAACTGGTCGACGACTTCGCGGTGTTCGCCGCGCAGTCCTCCCGCTCCCCCGAGGTGTCGGACGACGCTGCATCCATCAGCTCCTTCGGAGCGGGTCTGGACCTCGGCGCCGACGTGCGCGCGATGCACGAGGCCGAGCAGTCCATGGCCATGCAGGCCTTCCGCTCGCTGCCCGAGCGCTGGCAGGCCGTGCTGTGGCACACCGAGGTCGAGGACGAGTCGCCCAGCGAGGTCGCCACACTCTTCGGGCTGGACGCAAACGGCACGCGGGTGCTCGCCAGCCGCGCCCGCGAGGGCCTCAAGCAGGCCTATCTCCAGGCCCATGTCAGCGCGAGCCTCGCCACCGACGAGGAGTGCGCCCGCTACGCCGACCGGCTCGGCGCCTACGCCCGCGGCGGCCTGCGCACCCGCGCCGAACGGGGGCTGCGCAAGCATCTGGAAGAGTGCGCCAAGTGCCGGCTGGCCGCGGGCCAGATCAAGGAAGTCGCCAGCGGCATCCCGGCCGCCGTGCCGATCGCGGTCATCGGCTGGTTCGGCGCCGCCGGGTACGCCAAGGTCGCCGCGCTCGTCGCGGGCGGTGCCGGCGCCGGTGCGGCGGGCGCCGCGGGTGCGGCCGCCGCGGCCGGTGGCTCCTCCGGCGGGGCGAGCGCCGGGGGCGGGGCGGCGGCCTCCGAGGGGCTGGGCGCGCCGGTGAAGGCCGGTATCGCCGCCGGTGTCGTCGCCGCGGCCGGCGTCGCGATCGCCATCGCGCTGGCCGGCAGCCCTCACCAGGCCAAGAAGCCCGACGCGAAGCCGCCGGTCTCCTCGCCGATCGTCCGGCCCGAGTCGCCGACGCCCGCGCCGACCAAGAAGGAACCCACGCCTGCTCCCCCGGTGATCGCGGCCGCGCCCGGACCCACGCCGACGCCGACCCCCACGCCCCGGCCGAAGCCCACCCCGACCCCTACCCCTACGCCGACGCCCACCCCGAAACCCAAGCCGACGCCGACCCCCAAGCCCACGCCCACCCCGACGCCGACTCCCCCGCCCGCTCCCGTCGCCTACCAGTGGAGCGAGCTGTCCTACGACGTCAGCGGCGACGGCACCAAGCCCGAGATGCGGCTCGGTGAGAGCAGCTGGGTCTGGCAGCGGTACGGCCTCTCGATCGGCGACCAGCAGTACACGCACGGCGTGACCGTGCACGGCCGGTCCTCCGTCACCATCGACCTCAACCGCAGCTGCACCGCCTACGACGCCTCCGTCGGCATCGACGACTCCACCCTGGGCCTCGGCAAGGTGTACTTCTCCGTCTACGCCGACGGCGCCCGGCTGTGGAAGTCCGGCCTGGTCGAGGGCGGCGACCCGGCTGTTCCGGTCCATGTGAACCTCGCCGGGCACAAGACCGTACGGCTGGTCGTCGAACCGCACAGCAACTTCGACTCGCTGACGCTCGCGGACTGGGCCGAGTCGAAGTTCACCTGCTCTTAGGGGACTTCAGCCGCTTGCCGGGGAACTCAGTTGCCCGTGGGGGATTTACGGGCCTGGTCGGCGGGGTGGTCGCGCAGGGCTCCGGTGAGCTCGTCGAGCAGTTCGTCGGTGGTGAGGGCGGCGCCCGTACCGTACTCCGCCTCCCAGCGGCCCGCGCCCAGCGCGACGCGGGCGGCCGATTCGGCACGCTCCGCCTTTGCGCCCTCCGGCATGGCGCGCGGGTTGTCGCCGCGCCGGCGGTCGGCGGCCGCGAGCAGACGGGCCACGCGCACGTGGTCGCCGAGTTCGGCCAGCACCGTCGCCGTGGTGTCCACCAGGGCCGACGTGACCGCGTCCGCGCAGCGCCGCTCGATCGCCTCCCGCACGGCACCGATCAGCTTCGGCAGTCCGTGTGCCGGACCGGCCTCGGCAACGGTCACCAACGCCTCGGTCGCGCTCAGCAGCACCAGGAACTGGGGTGGCGGCGTGCCCCGCCCGATCTCCCCGCGGGCCCCCTCGCACAGCTCGCGCGCCCGGCCGATGTTCTTCTCGTCCAGCGCCAGCTGGGCGCGCATCAGCAGCACGAACGCCCGGGAGTCGGCCACGCCGTAGCGGTCCGCCGCGGCCGCCGCCTCGTCCAGTGCGGCCAGTGCGGCGGCGCGGTCGCCGACGCGGTAGGAGAACTCCGCGAGCCGGGCGATCAGGAAGGGCGTCTCGGCGTACGCCCCCACCTCGTAGGCCAGGCGCAGTGCCTCCTCGTACTCGTCCCTGGCCTCGACGTACCGCCCGCGGGCCAGGCTCGTCTCGCCGGCCGCGCTGCGCACCTGGGCGCCCATCCAGCGGTCGCCGACGCGGCGGCTGAGCACCCTGAGCTCCGCGAGGTCCTCGTCGATGCCCTTCATGCCGCCCGGCGAGTCGACGACCATGTGGGTCCGGAACATCAGGGTGACGCCGACCGCCCAGTCGTCGCCGTGCGCCCGGCAGTGGGCGACGGCGACCTCCATCATGGCCGCGACCTCCTCCGAGTTGCTCAGGACGTAGGCGGTCATCGGCCACAGGAGCCCCGGGAAGCGGGCCGCCGCGGGGCCGCCCGGCTGGTAGTGGCCCCGCACCCGGCGGACGTACTCCCGCAGCCGCTCGTCGAGGAGGGTGTCCATCGGCTCGACCTCGGCCTGGAGGAATATGTGCAGCATCCGGAGATCCATCCGGAGACCGTGCAACGGGTGGTGCGCCTCGCCGTCCGGGGTGGCGAGGTAGGCGGCGACCGGGTCCACGTGCGCCAGGGCGGCGAGGGGGTCGGGAGTGGGCGGGTGGGAGGTGTCGGCGGCGCTTCTGTTGTCCAGGAGCGCGCCGAGGCGTAGGACCTGGTCCGCCCAGGCGCCACCCTCGTGACGGTAGTTGCGCAGCCACCAGAACCAGCCCATGGCCAGGGCGAGGGTGCCGGCCTCCGACTCCTCGCCGGCGACGAGGGCGCGGTGCAGGGCCGCGCGGATGTTGTCCAGCTCGGTCTCCAGGCGGGAGATCCACGGGAGTTGGCCGTCGGAGCGCAGCAGTGGCTCGGCCTCCGCCACCAGCGCGCGCACCCACGCCCGGTGCCGTCGCTCGGCCTCTGCGCGCAGTTCGGGGACCTCGGCGGCGCGCTCCACGGCGTACTCGTGGATCGTCTCCAGCATGCGGTAGCGCATACCGGCGCCCTCGCCGGAGCCGTCGTCCCCGTGCGGTGCGGCCACGATCAGGGACTTGTCGACGAGCGCCCCGACCAGGTCCGCCGCGAGGCCGCCGCACACCGCCTCCGCCGCCGCGAGGTCCCAGCCGCCCGCGAACACCGACGCCTCGCGCAGCAGCGTCCGCTCCTGCTCGTCCAGCAGGTCCCAGGACCAGTCGACGACCGCGCGCAGGGTCTGCTGGCGGGGCAGGACCGTGCGGCTTCCGGAGGTGAGGAGGCGGAAGCGGTCGTCGAGGCGGTCGGCGATCTGGCGGGGTGTGAGCAGCCGCAGGCGGGCCGCGGCGAGCTCGATGGCGAGCGGGAGGCCGTCCAGGCGGCGGCAGATCTCCACGACGGCCTCTCGGTCGCCGAGGAGGGCGTCCGCGTCGGGGCGGACGGCGGACGCGCGCTCCTCGAAGAGGCGGAGCGCCTGGTCGGGGACGAGGGGTTCGACCGGGCGCACCGACTCGCCCGGGATGCCCAGGGGTTCACGGCTGGTGGCGAGGATCGTGAGGCCCGGGCAGCGGGTGAGGAGCGTCTCGGCGAGGGCGGCGGTCGCTTCGATGACATGTTCGCAGTTGTCAAGGATCAGGAGTTGGCTGCGCGGGGCGCAGTACTCGACGAGCAGGGCGAGCGGGTCGTCCTGCGGGGCGGTCAGCTCGGTGGTCATGAGCACGGTCTCGCGCAGACCGAGCGCGCTGACCACCGCGCCGGGCACCGCCTCCGGCCGGTCGAGCGGCGCCAGCTCGACCAGCCACGCCTGCGGGAGCCCGGCGGCGGCTTCCTCGGCGAGACGGGTCTTTCCAGAGCCGCCCGGTCCGGTGAGGGTGACGAGTCGGGCCCTGTGCAATTCGGAACGGATGGCGACGAGTTCGGGTTCCCGCCCCACGAAAGAGGTAAGCCGCGGACGGAGGTTGCCGGTGCGGGTGGGGGGTTGGGGGTGGGGTTGGGGGTGGGGTTGGGGGTGGGGGTGGGGGTGGGGTTGGGGGTGGGGGTGGGGGTGAGCGGACGAGGGGTTGGGGGGCGTCGGCTCGGGGGCGTGGGCCGGCTCGGGGGGAGCTGCGGGCGAGGAGTGGGCGGGCGCGGGCGGGGTGGCTGGATCGAGGGAGGTCGTGGGCGCGGCGTGGGCGGCTGGCGCCGAGGAGGTCGCGGGTGCGGAGGCGTCGGCCGGCGCGGAGGGGCTCGCGGGGATGGGGGAAGTGGGGGGCGCGGCGGAGCCGGCTGGCTCGGGGGATCTTGCGGGCTCTGAAGAGTCGGCCGGCGCGGAGGAGCCTGCGGGTGTCGAGGAGTTGGCCGGCTCGGGGGAAGCCGCCGGCGCTGAGTCGGCTGCGGGTCTGGAGGTCTCGGTGGGCTCAGGGCCCGTCGGGGTGGGGTGGGCCGTGGTTGTCGAGGTTGGGTGCGGGGAGCCGGTCGGGGTGGGTCGCGATGTCGCCGCAGGGGCAGGTTGCGATGACGGTGTCGGGGTCGGTCGCGGTGCCGCCGTAGAAGCGGGGCTCGGTGCCGCCGTAGAGGCACGGTTTCTCGGTGTCGGCGGGTGAGTGGATTCCGGTGTTCCCGTGAGGAGTTCCCTGTGTAGGGCGCGGAGTTGGGGACCCGGGTCCGTGCCCAGGTCGTTGGCCAGGGCTTGGCGGGCTGATTCGTAGACGGCGAGGGCGTCGGCGCTGCGGTTCGTGTCGCGTAGGGCTCGGATCAGGAGGGCGTGGAGGGGTTCGTCGTACGGGTGTGCCGCGGTCAGTTGTTTCAGGTGCGGTACGGCTGTGTGGGCGCGGCCCAGGCGTAGGTCGGCCTCTATGCGGGCGCGGGTCGCCTCCAGGTGCAGGGCCTCGGGGCGGGTTGCCGGGGTGCGGTCGGGGAGGTCTGCCAGGGCGGGGCCGCGCCAGAGGGTCAGGGCCTCGGCCAGGGTTTGGGCGGCCTCGTCGGCGTTGTCGTGGGCCAGGGCCGTTGTGCCCTGGCGTACCAGGTGTTCGAAGACGTACAGGTCGATGTCCGCTTCGGTGGCCGCCAGGAGGTAGCCGCCGGGGTCGGAGGTGATGGCGTTCTTGCCGAGGGTGCGGCGGAGGCGGCCGACGAGGGCATGGAGGGCGGCGGGGGCGTCCTGCGGTGGGGCCTCTCCCCAGACGTCGTCGATCAGGGTGTCGGGGGTGGTGACGCGGCCGGGGCGTAGGGCGAGGGCGGTCAGGAGGGCGCGTAGGCGGGGGCCGGGGACGGGTATGGCGAGGCCTTGGTCGTCTTCGGCCTGGGTGACGCCCAGGATTTTGTACCGCACCGGGTCATTGTCGCCGGGGGTGTGGGGTGGGGCACGGTGTTTTGGGCGCCGGTGGGGGTGGGGGCGGTGTCGTGGTGTGTGGGTCGGGCTGTTTTCGCCCCCGCCGCCCCTACCCGTCCCATCACCAGGGGCTTCGCCCCTTCGACCCCACCAGGGGGCTCCGCCCCCTGGACCCCCGTCGGCCCTGAAAGGGCCTCGTCCTCAAACGCCGGACGGGCTGGAAATGACGGCCGGGATCTGGAGATGACGGCCGGGATCGAGAAGGCGCCGCCGCCCCGGCAGCTCGAACGCCCCTCACCCACCCCCCGAAGCCAACGCCCCCCTCTTGGGCGTGATTCCTGCCGGTACCGCCCGTTGGCGGGCCGGTGTGCCTGTCCAGCAGGTGCCTCGGCGGGCCAGTAGGCGGCCCAGCCAGAGTTCCAGGGAGACCAGGTCTGCGAGGCCGTCCAGCGGCAGGGGCTCGCCCTGGGCCGCCGAGCGGAGGGCCTTGCGGACGACCCGTGCCTCCACCAGGCCCGCCTCCGCCAGGAGGGGAGTGCCGAAGAGGGCCATCAGGGAGTCGGCGGCGACGCGGATGCCCGTGCGGGCCGCCACCGCCGCGGATGCGTGGGAGGGGGCGCCCCAGCCGGGTGGGAGGTCGCTCACGCCGGCGCCTTCCAGGACCGTGCGGA
Organism: Streptomyces sp. CA-249302; assembly: GCF_050936785.1. Taxonomy (NCBI): domain Bacteria; kingdom Bacillati; phylum Actinomycetota; class Actinomycetes; order Kitasatosporales; family Streptomycetaceae; genus Streptomyces; species Streptomyces sp. CA-249302. The sequence continues at coordinate 5,175,074 of NZ_JBNJMG010000001.1, forward strand.
GGATGGCCGCGCGGGCGCCCGGCTGGACGCGCAGGGCCTCCGGGAGGGCGCGGCAGGCTCGGACGACCTGGTTGTCGAGGAAGGGGGCGTGCAGGCGTTGGGAGCGGACCTCGGCCGCCTGTTCGAGGATGCGGAGGTCCGCGGCGTGGCGGGCGAGGGCCGCACGCGCGCGGTAGTCGCCTGGGCGCTGACCGGGGCCGACGCCCGAGCGGTGCGTGGAGGCCTGGAGGCGAACCGATACTTCAGCGAGGGCCTCGCCGGTCAGCCAGCGGGCCGCCGGGCCGGGTCTGGCCCAGGCGAGGGCGGAGAGAGACGCGCCGACCGCGCCTCCGGGCTCGTCGAAACGGCGCTCCAGGAGACGGTCGGCGAGGGCCTCCAGTCCCGTGCGGTACGGGGTGCGGGCCAGCTTGCGGGCAGCGCCGTACACGCGCGCGGGGACGAGTACCGAGCCGTCCGCCTTCGCGAGTGCGGCGACCGGGCGGACCAGGTGGCGGCGTTTGCGGTCCATCAGGAGGTCGGCCAGGCGGGCCGGGTGGGCGTCCAGGACCTGGCGGGCGCCGTAGCCCGTGAAGTGGTCCGCGCTGCCGGCGGCCAGGCGGGCGCGGTGGCGGGCGGCGGTGACGAGGGACTGGCCGGGTTCGTCGGTCAGCGGGCCGTCCAGGTCGGCGTACGGGAGGGTCTCCTCGCCGCCGGCCACGACCACGTGGTGCAGGCGGGGGTTGGCGGCCAGGGTGCCCGCGCGTTCCAGCTCGGCTTCGCGGCCGCCGACCGCCAGGTCGTTGAAGGTGACCGCCAGGAGGCGTTCGCCGGCGCCCGTGCCGTGGCCAAGGACCGTCCCGGGCATGCCCGGGAGGCCGGCCGCCAGGAGGGCGAGCGTCCCGGACGCGGGGCCGCCGGACAGGTCCGCGCCGATGCCGGCCACCGGCATCCCGCGCGCGGCTCGGCGTTCGGCGGGCCCCATGCCGGGCACCGGGCCGGGGTCCATGTCGACCCCGGGGACGTGCCGCGGCGCCGACAGGCGCGCGCGTACCGCGTCGACCAGTGCGTCGCGTACGGCGTCCACCGCGCTGTCGGGGTCGGCCGAGGGCGCCGCCACCGCGAGGGAGGCGACCGGCTCGTACCCGGCGATCTCACGCGCCCCGGCGCGCAGGATCAGCGCGTGCCCCGGCGGAATGCGCCGTACGCCGTCGTAGGGCGTGGAGTCGTGCAGGGCCGCCGGGACGTCGGGAGCGGCGAGGAGGGCGGCCAGGTGGCCGAAGTCGAGGTTGGCCTCGATGAGGTCGGCGAGCGGGAGCGCGGCGGTCGAGTAGGCCGTGCCGCCTGCCCAGGGGGTGTAGAACACCGGGCGCGCGCCCGCCAGATCGCCGCACACGGTCACGCGGCGGCCCACCTGGACCACGGCGGTGTAACTGCCCGGCCAGGCCGTCAGATGGCGCAGGGCGCCCCCGCGCGCGGCGAACAGGCCCACCCGCAGCTCCTCGTCGGAGGCTCCGCAGGTGCCCAGGACCGCGATCCGGGTCCGGGCGTCGGCCTGCACCACCCGCACCTCGTCGGGGCGCCAGTCGCCGACCGCCCACAGCGGATCGGGGTCGCCCCAGAGGAGTTGGGATCCCACCGGGTGCACGGTCTCGCCGTCGCTTCCGGTGGCCCCCGCGGAGCCGATCTCGGCTGCTCCCGCGGCGGTGCTGCTCCACCCCACCAACCACCGCATCGCCGCCTCCACAGGCTGTGGACAACCAGTGCACCGTACGAACCGGTTCACCATGCTGCCACGAAGAACGCGCGCGTGGAGGGGCCGAGGAGCCGCTCGCGATACCCGGAACGCGCCGGGGCGCTCCCCCTTCCGGGGAGACGGACGAGGTACGAACGGCCGTACGGGGCACGGCCGCTGCGACGCGAATGCGCCCCCGCTATGCGCCCCGAAAACGCCCTTCACGCCCTCAAGTTCCGTGGTGGGAGGCTTATTTACCCGGAGAAGGCGGGGTCGGTTTTCAGCCAAATCGGCGGCGCGGGGACAGGTGTGCACACGCTCCGTACAGGCTCTGCGCACCGCAACCGCGGCGCGCAGCCCGGGAGGTGGAGTTCACCTCCCGGACCGTTCCGCCGCCCGCGGGGATGGAGGCGGCGGTGTCCCCCAGCCCACTGGATCCAGTACAGCGGGCCGACCCACGCACGGCCCATGGAACCGCTCCCCCACTGGCCGGAGAAGAGCGCACGGACGGGCGCACGGCCACACAGCGGGAGCACGACGCAACTGCGCGTATCGGACCCGTACTTCAGTACGGACCACAATCCCGCCATCCGGAATAAAGCCTCTTAACGCTTGGGATGCGGCGAACTACGCTGGGTTTACGAATGCCGCGTGGTTATGCCAGCGCGGCAGCCGTCTGTGTCGAGGGGTGGCGCATGTCCAGGGAGCAACGCGGGCCGAACGAAAAACTCGGCGCCGTTCTCGCCCTCGCGGGAATCAGCAACGCAGGACTCGCGCGTCGCGTCAACGATCTTGGCGCTCAACGCGGGTTGACTCTTCGCTACGACAAGACGTCGGTGGCGCGCTGGGTGTCGAAGGGCATGGTGCCGCAGGGCGCCGCGCCGCACCTCATCGCGGCCGCCATCGGCCAGAAGCTCGGCCGCCCGGTGCCGCTCCACGAGATCGGCCTGGCGGACGCGGATCCCGCACCCGAGGTGGGCCTCGCCTTCCCCAGGGACGTCGGTCAGGCGGTGCGGTCGGCGACGGAGCTCTACCGTCTCGACCTCGCGGGCCGGCGCGCCGGCACCGGTGGCATCTGGCAGTCGCTGGCCGGATCGTTCGCAGTAAGCGCGTACGCAACGCCCGCCTCACGGTGGCTGATAACCCCGGCCGACAGTTCGGTCGCGCGCGAGGTGAACTCCGCGGAGGGGTCCGGCGCACCGCTCAAAGTCGGCCACAGCGATGTGCAGAAGCTGCGGGAGGCCGCCGAGGACGCCAGGCGCTGGGACTCCAAGTACGGAGGCGGCGACTGGCGTTCGTCCATGGTGCCCGAGTGCTTACGGGTGGAGGCGGCACCGCTGCTGCTCGGCTCGTACTCCGACGAGGTCGGCCGCGCGCTGTTCGGGGCGAGCGCCGAACTCACCCGTCTCGCGGGCTGGATGGCCTTCGACACGGGGCAGCAGGAGGCCGCGCAGCGGTACTACATCCAGGCGCTGCGGCTCGCCCGCGCGGCCGCCGACGTGCCCCTCGGGGGGTATGTGCTGGCGTCCATGTCCCTGCAGGCGACCTACAGAGGCTTCGGCGACGAGGGCGTCGACCTCGCGCAGGCCGCCCTGGAGCGCAACCGGGGGCTGGCGACCGCCCGCACCATGAGCTTCTTCCGGCTGGTCGAGGCACGGGCACACGCGCGTGCCGGTGACGCGCAGGCCGCGGGTGCGGCGCTCAAGGCGGCCGAGGGGTGGCTGGAGCGGTCCCGGGAGGGCGACAACGACCCGTCCTGGCTCGGCTTCTACTCCTACGACCGGTTCGCCGCGGACGCGGCCGAGTGCTACCGGGACCTCAAGGCGCCGCGCCAGGTCCGCAGGTTCACCGAGCAGGCGCTGTCGAAGCCGACGGAGGAGTTCGTACGGTCGCACGGGCTGCGGCTCGTCGTCTCGGCCGTCGCGGAGCTCGAGTCGGGCAACCTCGATGCGGCGTGCGAGCAGGGCGTGCGGGCGGTGGAGGTCGCGGGGCGCATCTCCTCGGCCCGCACCACCGAGTACGTGAAGGACCTTTTGCACCGTTTGGAGCCCTATGGGGACGAGCCGCGGGTCGTGGAGCTGCGCGAGCGGGCCAGGCCTTTGCTGATGGCTCCGGCGTAGGCAGTTTGAACGCGTTGTCAGTGGCGCAGTGCACTATCGAAGGCGGAGGTGGTGCAGGTGCGGCTGGGGATCGCTCACGACTGCGACGTGCTGGTGGTCGGCGGTGGGATCGTCGGGCTGTCGACGGCGTATGCGATCACGCGTGCGGCGCCGGGGACCCGGGTGATCGTGCTGGAGAAGGAGGCGGGGCCCGCCCGGCACCAGACCGGGCGGAACAGCGGGGTCATCCACAGCGGGATCTACTACCGCCCCGGCTCGCTCAAGGCACGGTTCGCCGTCCGCGGGGCGGCGGAGATGGTCAAGTTCTGCGCGGAGTACGGCATCGCGCATGCCGTCACCGGAAAGCTGATCGTGGCCACCGAGAAGGCCGAGCTGCCCCGGCTGCACGGGCTGGTGCAGCGCGGTCGGGAGAACGGGATTCCGGTACGGGAGCTCGGTGCCGCCCAGATCGGGGAGTACGAGCCCGAGGTCGAGGGGCTCGCGGCGATACACGTCGGGACCACCGGGATCTGCGACTTCGTCGGGGTCGCCCGGCAGCTCGCGGACGCCTCGGGCGCGGAGATCCGGTACGGGGCCCGGGTCGAGCGGATCGACCGGCGCCCGGAGCTCGGGGTCGCCGTCCGCACGACCACCGGCGACGTCGTACGCGCGCGCGTGCTGGTGAACTGCGCCGGGCTGCACTGCGACGAGGTGGCCCGGCTGACCGGGGACGACCCGGAGATGCGGATCGTGCCGTTCCGCGGGGAGTACTACTCGCTGGCGCGGCCCGAGCTGGTGCGGGGGCTGGTGTATCCGGTGCCGGATCCGGCATTCCCGTTCCTCGGGGTGCACCTCACACGCGGGATCGACGGAGGCGTGCACATCGGGCCGAACGCGGTGCCGGCGCTGGCCCGCGAGGGGTACGGCTGGGGGGTCGTACAGCCGCGGGAGCTCGGCGCGACGCTGGCCTGGCCGGGGTCGTGGCGGATAGCCCGGCGGCACTGGCGCTACGGGGCCGGTGAGCTGCGGCGGTCGGTGTCCAAGGCGGCGTTCACCACGGCGGTGCGGCGGTTGCTGCCGGCGGTCCGGGTGGACGACCTGGTGCCCACGGCGGCGGGAGTGCGGGCGCAGGCGGTGCTGCGGGACGGGACGCTGGTGGACGACTTCCTGATCAAGGAGGGGGCACGGACGGTGCATGTGCTGAACGCGCCGTCCCCGGCGGCCACCGCCTCGCTGCCGATCGGGCGGGAGGTGGCGAGGAGGGCGTTGGCGACACTCGGGTCGGTGTGAGGCGAGGTCCGCACACCGGTCACGAGCTGATCATGGCTCCGTCCCCGTAAAATCGACCCCACTGTGTCTGACTCCCTCCATACCCCCGAAACCCCCCAGCCCGCCGATCACACCCCGGGCGGCCACATCGGCGAGCCCGGTGCGCACCCGGATCACACCCCTGGTGTCTCCGTCCGCCACACCCGGGCCAAGGGGGAGCCCCGGTTCCCCGACGGGCCCAAGGCCGATCCCGCGGGGTCGCACTTCGAGCGGCGGATCCGGAGTTTCCAGCCGCGGCGGAGTCGGGTGACCGCGGGGCAGGCGGACGCGTTGCAGCGGCTGTGGCCCAAGTGGGGGCTGGACATCGACGGGCAGGAAGTCATCGATCCCGTCGAGTTCTTCGGGAACGCCAACCCCGTGGTGCTGGAGATCGGGTTCGGGATGGGAGAGGCGACCGTGCAGATGGCCGCCGCCGACCCCGGCACCAACATCCTCGCCGTGGACGTGCACACGCCAGGCCAGGGCAACCTGCTCAACCTCGCCGACCAGCACGGGCTCGCCAACCTCCGGGTGGGCAACGGCGACGCCATCATCCTGCTGCGCGAGATGCTCCGCCCGGACTCGCTCGACGGGCTCCGCGTCTACTTCCCCGACCCCTGGCCCAAGAAGCGCCACCACAAGCGCCGGCTGATCCAGCCCGAGTTCCTGACCCTGGCCGCGGCCCGCATCAGACCCGGCGGCCTCGTGCACTGCGCGACCGACTGGGAGCCGTACGCCGAACAGATGCTCGAAGTGCTCGGCGCGCACCCGGACTTCGAGAACACGCAGTCCGACGGCGGTTTCGCGCCCCGTCCGGAGTTCCGGCCGCTGACCCGTTTCGAGGGGCAGGGACTGGACAAGGGACATGTCGTGAACGACCTGCTCTTCCGTCGCGTACAGCATCACAACCAGCCCCCCACCGGCGCCTGAAAGCCCCCTCCGGCAGCCCGATGCACCGTCGCGGGCGGCGCCCTCGCTCGTTAGGGTCAATGCCGTGGCCACGTGTCCCCCGTACCCGACGCACCCGCCGCACCCCGGTGGCCCGGCCGGTGGTGCGCTCAGGCACATGCGCTGGTGGCAGCGCAGGTGGGTGCGGTACAGCGCGCTGTGCACCCTGCTCGCGCTCTCCGGGCTCGTCATCCTGGCCCTGGTACGCCAACAGACCGGCACCGAGGGGTTCCTGGTCGGGCTCGGCCTCGCCGTGCTGCCCGTACCGCTTCTCATAGCCGCCTTCCGCTGGCTCGACCGGGTCGCCCCCGGCCCCTGGCGGAACCTGCTCTTCTCCTTCGCCTGGGGCGCCTGCGCGGCGGCGCTCATAGCGATCGTCGCCAACAGCTTCGCGACCCGCTGGATAGCGACGGCGACCGCGGACCCGACGAGCGCGGACACACTCGGCGCGACGGTGATAGCGCCGATCGTCGAGGAGTCCGCCAAGGCCGCGGCCGTCCTGCTCGTCTTCCTGTTCCGCAGACGGGACTTCACGGGGATCGTCGACGGCGTGGTGATAGCCGGGGTCACCGCCACCGGCTTCGCGTTCACCGAGAACATCCTCTACCTCGGCACCGCCTTCGGCACCGACCAGCTCACCGGCGACCGCGGCATCGCCTCCGTCACCGCGGCCACCTTCTTCGTCCGCGTGATCATGTCGCCCTTCGCGCACCCCCTCTTCACCGTCCTCACCGGCATCGGCTTCGGGCTCGCCGCGGCGATGGCATCCGACCGGCGCCAGGTGCGGCGCGTGCTCGTGCCGCTCACCGGGCTACTGCTCGCGATGGGCATGCACGCGATCTGGAACGGCTCGTCGTCGTTCGGCGAGTACGGGTTCTTCGGGGTGTACGCGCTGTTCATGGTGCCCGCGTTCGGGCTGCTGACCTGGCTGGCCGTCTGGACCCGGCAGCGGGAGCTGCGGACCGTGCGCGAGGAACTGCCCGCGTACGCCGCCGCCGGGTGGCTGACGCCCGCCGAGCCGTTCGCGCTGGGCTCGATGCGGGCACGGCAGCTGGCCCGCGACTACGCCGGGCACCACTTCGGCAAGCCGGCGGCGCAGGCGGTGACGCAGTACGAGGCGTACGCGACCTCGCTGGCGTTCCTGCGGCACCGGGGCCGGAAAGGCCGGGGCGGGACCGACTTCCCGCGCCGGGAACGGGAGTTGCTGAACGAGCTGTGGCTGCGGCGCGAGGTGGCCCGCCCGGCGCTGGACTACGCGGCCCGGATGACCGCACCACCGGTACCGGTGGCCGCGCCGCCCTGGCCGGTGTACGGGGCGTACGGGTACGGCTACGGGTATCCGGCGGGGCCGTATCCCTCGTACAACCCGTATCAGTCGTAGGGCTGCGGAGGTTCGGCACCGCCGGGGAACGCCGCCGTGGCGGGGCGCCGCTGCGGCGGGGAGAAGAAGCCGGCAGAGGAAGAGAACAGCGGGGATTCAGGCCGATGCCTGGGTCAGCTGCGTGAATTCCGCGTCCGTCAGGGTCAGGTCCGCCAGTCCCAGCAGTGCTGGGAGTTGTTCCACCGTCCGCGCCGACGCGATCGGGGCCGCCACCGTCGGCCGGGACGCGAGCCATGCCAGGGCGACGGTCGCGACCGGGACGCCGTGGGTCTCGGCGATCTCGTCGAGGGCCGTCAGGACGCGCTGACCCCGTTCCGACTCCACGTGCCTCGACGCGCCCGCCGCCCGCGCGCAGTCCACCGTCGTACCCGGGCGGTACTTGCCCGTCAGGAAGCCCGACGCCAGTGCGTGGTACGGGACCGCGGCCAGGCCGTAGTGGGCGGCCAGGTCCTGGAGGTCGCCCTCGTACGTACCGCGCGAGACCAGGTTGCAGTGCGGCTGCACGGCCACGTACTTGGCCAGGCCCTCGCGGTCGGAGAACTCCAGGGACGCGCGCAGCCGCTCGGCCGAGATGTTGGCCGCGGACAGGCCCGGGTACTCCGGGTGCTGGCTCACCTTGGTCGCGATCACGACGTCGGCCCGGTTGCCGCGGGCCCTTGTCCTCCCCCACTCTTCGAGCGGGGGACCCCCAGCCGACGATCGTCTCGGACTCGCCGCCCTTGTTGCCGGGCACCCAGGCCGAGTACGCGTCGGCGGTGTCCACGAAGTTGCCGCCCGCCGCCGCGTAGGCGTCCAGGACGGCGAAGGAGGCGGCCTCGTCGGCGGTCCACAACGTCAACGGGCGTGCCGGAACAGCTCATTCCGGCACGCCCGCAGAAATCCCGTGAACGTCAAAGATCCTGCAGCCGTCAGGGGTTGAGGCCCTTGCTGCGCAGCCACGTCATCGGGTCGATGCCGTCGGACTGGCCGTTCGGGTGGACCTCGAGGTGCAGGTGCGGCCCGGTCACGTTGCCGGTGGCGCCCACGCGGCCGATGACGTCACCGGTGGCGACCTTCTGGCCGACGCTCACACTGATCGACGACTGGTGGCAGAACCACAGCTCCGTACCGTCGTCGAGGGTGATGATCGTGCGGTAGCCGTACGACCCCGCCCAGCCGGCCTCCGTGACGGTGCCCGAGTGGATCGCCTTGATGAGCGTGCCCGTGGGGGCGGCGAAGTCGAGGCCCGTGTGGTAGCCGGAGGACCACATGGAGCCGGCCTGCCCGAAGGTGCCGGTGATCGTGTAGGAGCCGACCGGGAGCTTGTACTGCTTGGCGAGCTCGGCGAGCTTCGCGGCCTCGGCCGCCTTCTTGGCCGCCGCCTCCGCCTTCTCCTTGGCGGCCTTGGCCTTGGCCGCCGCGTCCTTCTCGGCCTTCGCGGCCGCGTCGTCGACCTGCTTGGCGAGCGCCGCCTCGGTGGCCGACTGCGCCTTGCTGTCGACCTGGACCTGCTGCGACTCGGCCTGCGCCATGATGCGGTCGCGCAGCGCCTCGCCCGCGCCCCTGGTGCCCTGCGCGGTGTCCTCGGTGGTCACGCCGACGTTGCTGAGCGCGGTCGCGGAGCCCTTGGGGGCGTCCGAGGAGCCGCCGAACACGCCGCCGACGGAGGGCAGATCGGGCATCGAGATGGAGACCGGCGGCTTGCCGGTGTTGGCGCTGGCCATACCGCCCGCGCCGACGGCGGCTATGACGCCGACGCCGAGAACCGTGGAGCTGCGGGCGAGTCCTCCGCCGCGCTGCTTGGCGACACGGTGCCGGCCGCGTACCGGAGCGAGGGACTCCGCGGTGGGGTTCCACTCCTCCCACTGACCCTCGTCGGTGCGGGGGCCGGGGAAACCGAAGGGCTCGGTACTCGGCACGAACGGGGCTGCCGGGGCAGGCGGGTTGGACGCCACGTGGGCGTGCTCCTTTCCTTCCTTCTCGCCTACCGGGTTAGCTGACGGGTTCGGAGCAGGAAGGTCTCCTACGCGCGTATACCTGCCGTGTTCCCACGACGGGATCCGTGCGATTCACCCCAGGGTGGTGGTTCCCCGGTTCCCTTGCGGGATTCGGCGCGTGCGCACGGAGCCGCCATTGTGACGGCTGGGACGACCGCGCTGCGTTATCGAACGTTAATAGACCCGGGGGGCCGTTTCCAAGCTGTTCGGCTTGATCATTAACGAATCCTGCCTGGACGTAGGGCCCATGCCCGGCGAAAAACGGGCGAGTTGACCAGACCTCAGGATCTTCACAGCTATTGACGGTATGTCAGTCGTTATGCGGAGGGGGACCGCCCGATCACCACCGGTGACGACAATCAGGGTCTCAGTACGGCGAGCAGCGCCATGTCGTCCGTGGTGCCGTCCCCGGTGTGCCGGCGGACCTCGCGCGCGAGGGTGTCGAGCAGCGCGCCGGGCTCGCGGAAGACCCGGCCGGCCAGCCGGGCCGCGGGGTCGTAGAACTCCCCGTGCCCGTCCCGCGCCTCGGACAGTCCGTCGGTGTGGAGCAGCAGGGTGGCTCCGCCGGGGAACTTCGCCTCTTCGGCACGGTCCGGCCACGCCCCCAACTCGCCCATCCCCAGCGGCAGTGCGGGCTCGCCCGCGTGCAGGGTGCGCACGGTGCCGTCGGAGCAGAGGAGCAGCGGCGGCGGATGGCCGCGGTTGACGAGCCTCACCACCCCGTCCCCGTGCGGGAGTTCGGCGAGCACGGCGGTGGTGAACCCCTCGTAGGCGTCGAGTCCCGCGCGCCGGGCGCCCTCCCGGGCCAGCGCCCGGTCCAGTCGTCCCGCGACCGCTTCAAGGCTCGCCTCCTGCTCGGCGGCCTCCCGGAAGGCCCCGATGACGACGGCGACGGCGGCCACCGCGCCCATCCCCTTGCCCCGCACATCACCGACGACGAGCCGGACGCCGTACGGGGTGTCCTGCACCGCGTACAGGTCGCCGCCGATGAAGGCGTCCTTCTGCGCCGCCTCGTACCGCGCCGCGATGGCGAACCCGCCGATCCGCTCGGCCGGTTCGGGCAGTACGGCACGCTGGGCGGCCTCGGCGATCTCGCGGGTGGAGGCGAGCCGGGCGTCACCGCGGGCCACCACCCGGTTGATGCCGACCGCGAGCAGGGCGACCGTGGCCACGGTGGCGGCCTCGGTGAGGGTGTCGGCGTCCGGGCCCCAGCCGAATCTGACGTGCACCCCGTAGGCGGCGAGGACGGCCACGGCACCGGTGGCCGCGGTGGCGGCGAGCGAGAGGACGGGGGCGGCGACGAGCGGGGCGGCCGTGAAGAAGGGGATGGCCGTGAAGTCCTTCGGGGTGAGGCCGTCGTACAGGATCCCGCCGATGATCAGCAGGGCGGGCAGCACCCGGACGAGCGCGACGGCGTCGCGGGACAGCCGCCCGCCGGCTCTCGTGTACGGCCGCCGCTCATGATCCACATGTCCAGGCTTCCCGGAGCGGGGGCCGGCGGCGAGCGGTGTGGGCCGACCGAATGACGCAGGTGAGCAGGGGCGGGAGCAAACCGTGGTGCTGAGCGTCCCGCGGATGGCGTATGCTGGTGACACACCGACGCGGGGTGGAGCAGCTCGGTAGCTCGCTGGGCTCATAACCCAGAGGTCGCAGGTTCAAATCCTGTCCCCGCTACTCAAGGCCGAGGGCCGGAATCCAGTCACTGGATTCCGGCCCTCGGTGTTTCAGGCTCCGGGGTTGCCCGCGTGGGTCAGCGTCTCCCAGGAGACGAAGAGGTCGTCGGTACCGGCCGGGCGGGTCTCCTCGGCGAGCTTGTGGGCGTAGGGGACCTTGACGTCGAGGCGGTTCTCCAGGTGGTTGAGGGCCACCTCCAGGTCGGGGCCCATGTTCCGGTCGACCTTGCCGCCGCACAGCCAGGCCGGCGGGTTCTCGCCCATCTGGTAGCGGGCGTGGAAGTCGAGCGCCGCTTTGAGCCGGTCCTTGACCTCGCCGTACAGGTCGACGCCCTGGTGCCAGGCGGTCTCGGCGATGTGCGCGGTGGCCGCGAGGGAGTAGCCGACGTGCTTGAAGTTGCGGCAGGTCTCCTGGGCAAGACCGTCCTTGAACCGGGTCTGCTTGAACCAGTACGTCGTCAGCTTCTGCGGGGTGTTCACGGTGGAGCCGGCCGGGGTGAGCGGCACCTGGCCGTCCTTCTCCAGGTAGAAGTAGGCGGGCACCCGGTTGCGGAAGCGCTTGAGGGCCGCGTCGAATGCCTTGTGGTCGTTGGTGAAGACGGCGATCCCGATGGCCGCGTCGGTCATCGCGAGGTCCCAGTTGCCGTTGTAGTCGGGCAGGTTCTGGGTGACCTGGGGCTGGTAGGCGGTGCGCAGCATCCGCTCGAACCGCTGGACCCGGTCCGCCGGCCAGCCGGCCCCCGGCGCGTACCGCACGATCTCCGCGGCCCGTGCCCAGGTCGACCCGGCCCACGCGGTCTGAAGCCCCGCGTCCTCCTCGGTGTGCCGCTTGATCTTCGCCGACCAGGCGTCCATGATCTCGCGGGCCTTCAGCGCGTGCTGCTGCTTGCCGGTGACGCTGTAGAGCAGGGCCTGCGTGTAGGCGGCGATGGCGTCCTGCCGCTCCTCGACACACCCGTGCGCTGGCTTGTCGCCCCACGGGCAGTCGACGTGCTCGTACGGCTCCGGCGCGTACTTGTACGACCCGTACTTGCTGTCCCGCATGTCCAGATACGCCTTCAGCCACGGCTGCTTCCCGGCCGTCACGTTCTTTCGTACGGCGTCCAGCTGGGCCTTGTCGACGAGCACACCGGGGTGCGTGAAGGAGGCGTCCGGGGGCAGGGCACGGGCCATGGTCCGGGACCCGGTTTCGGTGGCGCCGCATGAGGCGACGGCCGCGGTGAGCAGGGGCACGAGCAGAAGTGCCGCCGCTCGCCTGGGAACTGACCTCATGGGTGTTACCTCCGCATTTGTTCACACCGGGTCACGAGCAGCGTGACCCGGTGTGAGCGGAGGCGCAGGATCTGATGGGCCGATCGGACCGAGAAGCCCGATACCGCTCAGCCCAGGAGGTGGCCGTTCGGGGCCTTCGCCCGGTCCTCGAACTCCGGGAGTACGACGACCTCGACGCCCTGTGCCGTGAGCAGGCCGTTTCCGTCCGCCGCCGTCACGAACGTGTCCGGCTCGCGCCAGGACGTGACCACCCGGCGTACTCCCGCGTCGAGGATCAGGCGGGCGCACGGTTTCGGGCGGGAGGCTCGGTGGGCGCAGGGCTCCAGGCTGCTGTAGACCGTCGCGCCGGGCAGGCGCGGGTCGGCCGGGTCCAGCTTGGCCAGGGCCGCCTCCTCCGCGTGGACCACCGGGTCGTCGCCCTCGCGGGAGTGGCCGCGGGCCAGTTCGGTGCCGTCGGCGGCGACGACGACCGCGCCGACGCTGAAGGCGGTCCGGGAGGGCGGACACAGGGCCGCGAGTTCGCAGGCGAGGGCGAGCCAGTGGTGGTCGGCGGCGGACGGGAGGGCTCCGGCGCCGGGGGCCGTGGGCTCGTAGCGCATCAGGACCACGTCCTCGATCCGCCGGCTCTCCAGCAGGCGCAGGCGGCCGCCCTGGTAGCCGCCGGGACCGAAAAGGCGCGGGGCCTCCGGGTCGCCGACGAACAACGGGGCCAGGACCAGCTGGAGTTCGTCCGCCAGGCCCTGCTGGAGGAGTTGGGTGTGGATCGTGCCGCCGCCCTCGACCATGAGGCGCCGTACCCCTCGTACCTCGTGGAGGTGCTCCAGGAGGCGGCGCCAGTCGAGGTCGGGGCCGAGGGGGACGATGTCGGCGGACAGGCCCGGGGTGCGGGCTCGCTCCGCGCCCTTCTCCGTCGTAAAGACGACCTTGTCCCCGCCCGTGTGCCAGAAGTTCGCCGTCGGGTCGAGGTCTCCGGAGCCGCTGACCGTGACCTTGAGGGGGTACTCCGGCTTTCCGGATGCCACCCGGGCCGCGCGGCGCTCCGGTGAGTTCACCAGGAGCCGGGGGTTGTCGGCGCGGATCGTGCCGGCGCCGACGAGGATGGCGTCCACGGAGGCACGGACCTCGTCCACGCGGTCGAAGTCGGCCGGGGACGAGAGCAGCAGGCGCTCGGGGCCGGTGTCGTCGAGGTAGCCGTCGAGGGAGACGGCGGCGGACAGCAGGACGTACGGGTACGGCATCGGACGCGCTCACTCTCGACGGCGGGCGGGGTTCGGCTCGGGACGGGCAGGGGCTCGGGACGGGCAGGGGCTCGGGGCCGGTCGGGCGGGGCCCGGTCCAAGTCCGGCGGGCGGGTCTTGGTTCAAGTTTGAAACAAACCTACACTGGTGGCATGACGACTCGCTGGCTCACTCCCGAGGAGCAGCGCGCCTGGCGCGCGTACATCGCCGCGGCGCACCTCCTGGAGGACGCGCTCGACCGGCAGCTCCAGCAGGACGCCGGCATGCCCCACCTGTACTACTCCATCCTGGCCAACCTCTCCGACGAGCCCGACCACCGGCTGCGGATGACCGACCTCGCCGAGCGGACGAAGATCACCCGCAGCCGGCTGACGTACGCCGTGACCCGGCTGGAGAAGGACGGGCTGATCCGGCGCGAGAACTGCCAGTGGGACAAGCGCAGCAGCTTCGCCGCCCTCACGGACGAGGGGATGGCGGCGCTGGAGCGCACGGCGCCCGGGCATGTGGAGACGGTACGAGCCTTCCTGTTCGACCACCTCAGCGAGGAGCAGGTCGGACAGCTGGAGGAGATCTTCACGCAGGTCACGCAGGCGCTGGAGGCGGACGGGACGCGGCCGTCGGCGGACGAGGTGCCGTGGCGGCGGCGGTCGTCATCGTCGCCGTGCTCGGGGCCGGCGGACGACTGAGCCGTACCGAGTGAGAGCTGTGCCATAAACGCGTTGCTTCAAATTTAAAGCATGGGGTAGGGTCGCTGACCATGGATCTGCTTCAAAACTGAAGCAGATACGGACGGACCCCGGAGACCCGCATGCCCGACTTCCCCGCCGCCACCCAGCGCTCCCGCGTCCGGGTGCCGCTGCGCTTCCAGGACGGCTACAGCGTCGACGCCGAACTGGTCACCTTCCACGGCCTCACCGACGGACAGGAACACCTCGCCGTCGTCCTCGGCGACCCCGCCCCCGGCGCCACCCCGCTGGTCCGGCTGCACTCCGAGTGCCTCACCGGCGACGTCTTCGGCTCGGCCCGCTGCGACTGCGGCCCGCAGCTGCGCGAGGCGGTCGAGCGGATAGCGGAGCGCGGGGGCGTGCTGCTCTACCTGCGCCAGGAGGGGCGGGGCATCGGCCTCTACAACAAGCTCGACGCGTACGCCCTCCAGGACCAGGGGCTCGACACGTACGAGGCGAACGCGGCGCTCGGGCTGCCCGAGGACGACCGCGACTACACGGCGGCCGCGCAGATGCTGCGGGCCCTCGGCATCGACGAGCTGGACCTGCTGTCCAACAACCCCGACAAGGCCAACCAGCTGCGCGGGCTCGGCATCTCGGTCCGCGACCGCGTCCCGACCGGCGTCTTCACCACCGCCCACAACGTGCGCTACCTGCGCGCGAAGGTCCTTCAGACCCAGCACACGCTGCCGCTGGGCCAGCTGACGGAGCTCAACGCGGGGTGACGCCCCTGCGGGTGGCGGCGCCCATGAGGTGGCGGCGCCCGAAACAGACAGACGGGAAGAACGGACGCCGCCGTCACGAACGTAAAGCGGCGACGGTTCGAGTGTCAACAATTTCGTTGACCTCTTACCTGCTCTTCAGACGCCTGCTCTTCAGACGCCCGCTCTTCAGCGAGCTCACCACACGCAGGGCAGCACCACGTCGATCACCGTCGGGCCGCCGACCGGGCTGGAGACCTCCATGGTGCCGTCCAGCGCCGCGACCCGCCGCCGCATTCCGAGAAGTCCCGAGCCGCCGTTATCATCGGCGCCGCCGTGGCCCTCGTCGGCCACCCGGACGCGCAACCCGCGCTTGAACCGGGCGAGTTGGACCGCGGCGACCGGTGAGCCGCTGTACTTGGCCGCGTTGGTGAGGGCCTCGGCGACCACGAAGTAGGCGGCCGCCTCCACCGCGGCCGGTGCCCGCAGGCCGTCGTCCTCCAGGCGGTCCACCTCCACGGAGACCCTGAGCCCGCTGCTCGCGGCCAGCGCCCGCACGGCGCCGACCAGGCCGCGGTCGGTGAGGATCGGCGGGTGGATGCCACGCACGACGTGCCGCAGCTCGGTCAGCGCCTGCTCGGCCTGCGCCTGGGCCTCGTCCAGCAGCTTGCGCGCGGTCTCCGGGTCGCGGTCGTACGCCCTCTTGGCCAGGCCGATCCGCATCGACAGGGCGACCAGGTTGGCCTGCGCGCCGTCGTGCAGATCGCGTTCGATACGGCGCAGCTCGGCGCCGTGGGCCGCGATGGCGTCGGCACGGGTCGCGGCCAACTCCTCGACGCGGGCGGTGAGTTGGGCCTTGGGGGACGGCTTGAGCAGGGCGGTGGACCAGTCGGCCTCCAGGTCCGCGATCCGGACGATGAGGGGGAGGACGACGGGGTCACGGCCCAGCAGACCGCTCCAGACGCCGTCGACGACCAGGGCGAACGGCCACAGCGGCAGGGCGAGGGCGAGCAGGGCGCCGTAGAAGTAGTAGGCGAACATCCAGCGCATGTCGGTGAAGGTGCCGGGGTCGCGGACGGCGATGAGGATGCGCTCGCGCACGGTACCGGTGATCGGCTGGTAGGCCTCGGGGATCTTCTGGCCGGTCCACGCGGCCGTCAACCTCCGCTTGGCGCCGGCGATCCGGCGGATGATCAGCACCGTCTCGGGCAGCAGCCAGGCGCCGACCACGGCCAGGGTGCCGATGGCCGTGATGAGCAGCACGGTGACGAATATCCACAGACCGAAGGCCATCGCCGCGGCCAGCACGAGATGGACGGTGGCCCGTCCGGCCTGCCGCAACATTTTCCGCATACCGCCACGCTAGGCGACGGGGGGTGGTAGGCGCGGTGTAGTGGGCTACACCATTGGGGGTGGGGAGGGGGCCGGCGCGGGGGTCGGCGCGGGGGTCGGCGCGGGGGTCGGCGCGGGGGTCGGCGCGGGGGTCGGCGCGGGGGTCGGCGCGGGGGTCGTCAGGGGCAGAGGGGCGGTCGGCTTCGTCCCGGGGCGTTCTCGGCTTCCTCGGGGCCTACGGCGCTTCCCTCCGGGGCGATCTCGGCTTCCTCGGGATCTACAGCCGTCACTCCCGGGCGATCTCGACTCCCTCGGGATCTACAGCCTTCACTCCCGGGCGATCTCGACTCGCTCAGGACCCGTGGCCCTTCCCTCCGCCGGGGCGATCTCGATGGCGATGTCGCCCGCCGCCGTCCGGGCCGCTCTCCGGCTGTCCTCGCGGGTGCGGCCCGTCGCCAGGACGTGGCACAGGCGGTCCGTGTTGGAGCCGGTCCTGGTGACCGTGTCGCCGACGGCCACGCGGTGGACCACGTCGTGGACCCCGGGGGCGTGGCGGGCCGCCTCGGTTCCGGTGATCGCGGTGATACGGCCGTCCGACGGGGCCGTCAGGTGGAAGAGGCAGGCCGCGGCCTCGGTGCGCGGGGCGAGGAGGGGCAGGCCGAGGAGGCCGCGCAGGACCTGTTCGGCGCAGGGGACTCCGGTGGCGAGGTCGATGGCGCGGTGGATGCCGGCGCCGACCAGACGCGTGTTGATCTCGACGAGGACGGGCCCGGAGTCGGTGAGCACGACCTCGAAGTGGAAGGGGCCGTTGCGGTAGCCGAGGGCCTTGCACACGGCGGCCGCGTAGTCGTCCAGGTCGGGGTGGAGCGAGTCGGTGGCGAAGGCGACGCTGGTCTCGACGTAGTACGGCGGCGGGCCCAGGGTGCGGTCGCTGTGCCCCCAGATCTCCAGCCGTCCGTCGACGACCATGCCCTCGGCGCTGACCAGCGGCCCCCGCAGTTCCTGTTCGCACAGCAGCGTGCCGGCCGGGACGACCCCGTCGCCGTAACCACCGCGCAGCCGGTGCGCGTCGACCGCGTGTCGCAGGTCGTCCACGGTCGTGGCGCGCACGGTGTCGAGGCTGGAGAAGCCGTCGACGGGCTTGACGACGATCGGCGGCGGGACCGGCAGCCCGCTGACCGACCGACCCGGCGGTATCGCCGCCCAACGGGCGTTGGGCACGCCGTGCTCGTCGAGGCGGGCCCGCACGGCGGCCTTGTCGTTCCAGCCGCCGGTCGGCCAGTCCGGGTTGGCGGTGTCGAGGCGCAGCCGGGTCGCCGCCTGCTGGGCGATACCGGCGAAGGGGTCGACCCAGCTGACCAGCGCGTCGGGGCGCTGCCGGACCAGTGCCTCGGCGACGGCGTCCGCGCTGGTGGTGTCGGCACGGACCCAGATGTCGACGAGCTCACCGACGACCGGTTCGAGCCGCTCGCGGTGCGCGGTGACGAGGGTGGTGACCACACCGAGCCGCCGAGCGGCCCGCAGCCCGGAGACACCGTTGGCGTGCGGGTTCGGCGAGGAGGCGGGCGGCAACAACTCGACGAAAGCGACGGCTGCGGTGGGGCGGGGGCCGGGGTGGGGGCTGGGTGAGGTGAAACGCGGGCCGGGTGAGGCGGGATGGAGACCGCGGGAGGCGGGATGAGGGCTGGGTGAGGCGGAGCGCGGGCTGGGTGGGGCGGAGCGCGGGCCGGGTGGGGCGGCTGGGGTCATCAGCGGGTGCCCTTCTCGGGTGCGGGGGGCTCGGAGGCGGCTTCGTCCGGGGCGGGGTGCGCGGGTGTGACCTGCTTGCGGGTGGGGTGCGCGGGTGCGAGCTGCTCCGGTACGGCTTCGTCACGGGCGGCTTGCTGGCGCGCGACTTCCTCACGGCCGGCCTGCTCGGGTGCAACTTCCTCCCGGGCCGGGTGCTCGGGTGCGCGCTGCTCGGCGGCGGCTTCGTCGCAGGCGGCTTGGTCGGGCGCAGCTGCCTCGCAGGCGGCTTCCGCGCGGGCGGCTCGCTCCCGGGCAGGTTGCTCGTGGCCGGGTTGCCCAGGTGCAGCTTCGTCGCGGACGGCTCCCTCCCCCGCCACCCCCTCGCGCCCGTCCGCCTCGACACCGGGCAGTCGCCGCAGCTGTCGTACCTCCCGGCTCAGCAGAAACGGCAGTCCCGTGGTCGTCACCAGGCCCGCCGCCGCCAGCGCCCCGCCCAGGCCGCCGCGTTCGCCCCAGTGGGCCGTGGACCAGCCGGCCAGCACGCCCCCTGCCACCGAACCCAGCGGGATGGTGCACAGGTTGACCGTGCGGGCGGTGGCGTGGACTCGGCCCAGTAGGTGGGGCGGGGTGATCAGTTGGCGCAGGGTGGTGACGCTGATGTTCCACACCGGCAGCCAGAGCGCGGAGACGAAGGCGATGGCCACGACGACCGTGGTCGATCCCGTCAGCAGAGCCAGGGGGGCCGCCGTCCAGACCACGCCCTCCGTGACCGTCGCGAGCAGCACCGGCCCGACCCCGGCCCGCTCGACCAGGGCGCGGCTCGCCGCCGCGCCCAGCACCGCGGCCAGCGCGCCCGCGGTCAGCACAGCCGCGGCCAGTGCGGGCGGCAGGTCCAGCGCCCGGTACAGGAACAGCAGCAGCACCGTGTCGACCATCGCCATGCCGAGGTTGCGCAGCGCCGCGGCCGCCGACAGCGAACGCAGCAGCGGCGTACGCCAGATGTACCGCGCCCCGTCCAGGATCTGCCGCCGCCAGGGGGTCGGTTCGGGGTTGGGTACGGCCGATTCGGGCGCCCGGATGGCCAGCAGCCCGGCCGCCGAGGCGACGAAGCTCGCCGCGTTGGCGGCGACCGCGAGCGCCGGGCCCAGGAGTTGCGTGACCGCGCCGCCGAGCGCGGGGCCGCCGGCCCGGGCGACGCTCGCCGACATCTCCAGGCGCGCGTTGCCGAGCGACAGCAGCTCCCGGCCCACCAGGCGGGGCAGATGGGTCTGGTAGCCGACGTCGAAGACGACCGTGCAGACGCTCACCATGGCCGCCACGGTGTACAGCTGCCACAGGTCGAGCCGCCCGGCCAGGGCCAGCGCGGCAAGGGCCGTGAACAGGGCCAGCCGGGTCAGATCGGCCGCGATCATGTACGGCCGGCACCTGACCCGGTCCATGAACGCCCCGACGAACAGCCCCAGCGCCGGAAACGCCACGGTGGCCATCGCCCGCACCACCCCGACCTGCGGTGCGGTGGCGTGGAGCGTGAGAATGGCGAGGCTGGGCAGCGCGAAGAGCGAGATCTGATCACCGACGAGACTGACGCTCTGCCCGAGCCACATCCGCCGGAAGTCCCGCCGCTGGGCCCGGGGTTCGGCGACGGCGGAGCTCACGGCACGTCCATCGGATCGGTGCCCGGCCCCGACAGATCGGTGCCCAGCCCCGACTCGCACATCCCGAACGGCCCCTCCATCCCCGTGACGATCACCTTCGCCACCGGCACCCCGAACTCCGCCCGGGTCAAGTCCACGGCGACGGCGGTGTGTTGAGGATGCCGCCCCGTCACCGCCCGTACCACCGCCCCCAGTTCGTCAGTCCACGAGCCACCCGACAAATCCCCCGGACCCCTCGGATCCCTCGGATCCCTCGGATCCCTCAGATCCCTCAGATCCCTCAGATCCCTCAGATCCCTCAGATCCTCCCGCTCCCGGAAGTCCGTCTCCGCGGGCTCCGCGGCGAGTTCGTCCCACACGGCCCGTGCCAGCTCCGGCGCCCGGACCCGCTCCAGTTCCGCGCGGCTCAGGTCGTCCCGGCTGCCCGCGATGTACGTCAGCCGCTTCTGAAGCGCCTCCTTGACCGCCCCGGCGAAGGCGACTGCGGGCAAGGGATGGCAGGCGAAGCCGTCGTGCACGCCCGCGTCGAGGACGTCCTGCCGGTCGGGCGCGGACAGCACGACACAGCCGTAGCAGGGCACTTCGGTGTGCGAGGTCACGTCCCAGACGGCGAGTTCGAGGCCCGCCGCACCGGTCATGCCGATCAGTCGGCGGCAGGTGGGGTCGGTCACCGTGTCGAGGCGGATCCGGTACGACGCCGAGTCCGCCCGCCAACGGGACTCCGCGTCCCGCTCCACCACCTCGCACAGGCCGTGCAGCAGCGCCTGGTCGAGACCGTTGCCGGAGGCGAGCCCGTTGGAGTTTCGGGCGAGACCGGGTTCGCCGAGCTGGTCGGCGACGAAGTTCATGGACACGGACTCGTACGGCACCCAGGTGTCGGCGCCGGTGACCAGATCCGTGCCGCGCAGCCAGCGGCGGGACTGCCCGGGCGGGACCGATCCGCCGAAGGCGCGCGGGAGTCGGGCGGGGTCCACGACCCGGGCCACGGCAGCGATCTCCGCGTACGTGCCGGTCCGTGTCGGCAGCCGTAGGTGCTCCGCGTGCCAGGTCTCGACGGCCTCCATCAGCGCGCCGACCCTGGCCGCGGCCGGCGTGAGCCCCTTGCCGATGCTGGTCACCAGGGAACGCGCGGTGGGGCGCAGCGCGAGACAGACCGGCAGGCCCACGTGGTCGAGACCGGTGACGTCGGCCAGCCTGGTTATTCCGATGCGATTTCCCACGGGGCCGAATCTCCGCAGTGTTTCTTCCGGAGGTATTTCCGAAACCCTCCGATTATGGAGACGCTGCGAAGATCCGGCCCCCCGGTATTCCGGCAGGCTCAACAGGCCCCGTTGGCCGCGCCCGCGCTGGACACCGAGGACTTGACGGCGTTCGCCGCACCGGCGGAATTCACCCGGCGCTTGACGGAGTTGGCGGCGCCCGCACTGTGCACGGAGCCCTTGACGGCGTTGGCCGCGCCGGAGCTGGCGACCTGCTGCCGGATCGAGTTCGACATGTGCCCTCCTTCAGCTGGATGACAACTGGATCAACCGGATCACTGGATCACTGGATCACTGGATCGACCGGATCAACTGGATGACAATCAGTGGCCGATGTTAGCAATTCCCTTCGCTTTCCTGAAGAACCAGGAAGCTGTAGGTCTCCTCGAAGGTGAAATCCTCGACGCCTCCGCACTCGTCGAGTTCACCGTTGGCAATGCGCCACAATGTCTCGATCGCGTCGGCCCGTTTGAGGTTGGTGTCGGTTTCCCGGAGAAAGCGGCGGAGACGGTCGGCGGTCTCGCCGACCCCCGCGTCGGCCATCACGCGGGACCAGTGCCGGTCCGCATAGAACACCCCCTTGGCCCGCCTGACCAGCCGCTCCTCCACCTCCCCCGAGATCACTCCGGCCCGTCGGGCGAGCTCGAGGCCGTATCGGATGTTGACCATCGGCTCGGAGAGCGGGCGATACCCGGATTCGGCGTCCCCGTGGATCACAGCGACCTCGTCGTCGTCCTCGTACAAACCATCCTTGTACGCCGAAAAGATCCGGCCATATCCCTGCATTCCGTAGCGGTATAATTCGGCCGCGCGCAGCGCGCCCATACTGGAGCAGCCGACCACCGTCACACCCAGGGACAACGCGTACATGATTTCCTTGTGCCACACCGAGGGAACTCCCTGGAAATAGCCGTCGACCAGCACAATTGTCCCGCAGCCCGCGCGAACTGCTCTCAGGACGTCACCGACGGAGACCGGCGGAAAGAATTCGGCCGTGGGCAGTGTCTTCTCGGCCTCGGCGACCGGAAGTGTCGGCCCGAGAAACACACGTGTCGTCATACTGAGTCCATCCGAAGCGGCTGTGGAGGTGGCGGTGGGCGAGTCCGTTTGGCTGCTCGACCGGATCCAGAGCGACTGGGAGGTCGACACGCTCCGCGAGGCGCTGACCGACCGGGGAATTCCCGCGGAACGCGTCGACTGGGCGGACATCCAGCCGTACGCCGTCCCGCCCGGGTTCGCCGGCCCGCAGGGCATTCGCGAGGCGCCCCGCCTCGCCGTCGTCACCGCCCGGGTGCTCACCCGGCACACCGAGGGGGACCTCGCGCTGCTCTACGACTGGCTCGCCATGCTGGAGGAACAGGGCGCCCGGCTGGTCAACCCGGTCGAGTCGCTGCGGGTCTGCCAGAACAAGGTGCGGCAGGCGGCGCGGCTCGCCTCGGCCGACCTCCCGGTGCCGCCGACGCGGGCGGTGCGCAGCGCCGAGGAGGTCGAGCGGTGCCTCGCGGAGTGGGGCGACGTCATCGTCAAGCCGATCACCGGACACGCCTCGGTGGACGTGATCCGGCTGGTGCCCGGCCACGGGGGCGGCCAGCAGGGCAGTCTGCTCGGGCTGCGCGAGGACATCGTGCTGTGGCACTGGCTGCGCCGCCACCATGTGCTGTGCGCACAGCGGTTCGTGGAGAACCCGGGGCGCGATCTGCGCGCGGTCGTGATCGGCGACCGGGTCGCCTCGTGCCACTTTCACATCAGCACCGCGCCCGACGGCAGCGTGCGCAGCCTGCTGCACCCGCTCCAGTGGGCCCCCGCCGAGCTGACGGCCGACCTGGAGCGGATCCTGGTCCGCTGCCTGGAGGTGCTCGGCCTGGACCTGGCGACCGTCGACCTGGTCGAGGGCCCCGACGGCCCGGTCGTCATCGAGGTGAACCCCACGGTCAGCCGCTGGGAACCGGTCGAGGGCACCGACCTGGACCTCACCCCGCACGGCATCACCGCGGCCCAGGCCGACCTGCTCACCGACCTGCTCACCGACCTGCTCCACCCGTGAACGGGCCGAAGTCCCCACCCCCCGCGACGGGTTGAAGCTGGGACCACCAGGTCGCCGCCGGATCGAACCGCGCCATGAACGGCCGCCCCACCCAACTCGGCTCCCGAGCCTGCAGATACCGCAGCACGAACACCCGCTCCTCCCCGGCCCCCATCACCCCGTCCACGCACACCTTGCCCTCGTCCGCGGACATCACCGGCCCGCGCACGGTCCGGGCCAGCCCCGACACCCGGGCGTAGGCGTCCCGGTAGATCTCCCAGGCCCGCACGAGCGGCACGGCGAAGTGGTCCTGGGGCCCGGTGTCCCGCTCGACGAACAGGTAGTACGGCACCATGTCGAGCCGTACCGCCGAGGACCACAGCTCCTGCCACAGCGCCGCCTCGTCGTTGACGCCCCGGATGAGCGGGGCCTGCACCCGCACCGAGGCGCCCGTCTCGCACACCCGCCGGACCGCCTCCACCGCGACATCGGTGCCCAGCTCCCGCGGATGGGAGTAGTGGGCCATGACCACGAGCCGCCGCCCGGCGGCCACCACCCGCCGGAAGAGGGCGAGCAGTTCGGCGGCGTCCGGATCGGAGACGAAGCGGTACGGCCAATAGCTCAGTGCCTTCGTACCGATCCGCAGCGTCGACACATGCGCGAGCGAGTCGGCGAGCAGCGGCTCGACGTACCCGGCGAGCATCCGCGCCGACATCACCAGCGGATCGCCACCGGTCAGCAGCACATCACTCACCTCGGGCCGGCTCCGCAAGTACCGCACCACGGGCCCCACTTCACCGGCGAACCGGAGATCGGCGTCCCCCACGAACTGCGCCCACCGGAAGCAGTAGGTGCAGTAGGCGTGGCAGGTCTGCCCGCGCCGCGGGAAGAACAGCACGGTCTCCCGGTACTTGTGCTGGATGCCCGGCACCGGCCGCCCGTCCACCACGGGCACGTTCCGCTCCCGCTGCCCCGACGGATGCGGGTTGAGCCGCGCGCGTATGCCCCGTACGACCTCGTTCATCCGCCGGCGTGACGCCGAACCCGCGACCAGTCCCGCCACCAGCTCCCGGTCGGCGGCGGGGAGCATCTCCGGCTGCGGGAAGGTCAGCCGGAACATCGGGTCGTCCGGTACGGCCGACCAGTCGATGAGCTCGTCCACGACATAGGAGTTGGCCCGGAAGGGCAGCACCTCGGCGACGGCCCGAGCCTCCAGCCGGTACCGCTCGGAGAGCGCCGGCGACCGACTGAGAAGCACCTCCAGGTCCCTGCTGCCGTACGGGCGGAAAACCTCGGTAGGTGTCCCCTGCACAAGCAAGCCAGACCCCTCCGTCGCACGCCGACGCGCCCTCAGCAGCCCTGTCCGGTCTCCCTTCCTAGCAAAGGCCCCAGGGGGCGGCCAGTACGCGTCCGTGGCGAACCGCGATTACCGGACAGGGCCGGGAGAAGGGGTGACTGCCGCGCTTCCCGGCCACGAATCTCGTCGCTATGCCAGCGGCCCCAGGCTCTCCTGGGACTCGATGAGCCCCTGCTCGCTCGGCGCCTCGCCGTCGTCGAAGACCCGGGCGGACTGGCGGGCGCGGAAATCGAGGTGGGCCTCGGTGGGCTTGGCGTAGCCGTGGCGGGTGCGGGCTTCCGCGGGGGTCAGCACCTCCTCCTTGCGGGGCGGGATGCCGAGCTTGACCGGGGCGACCACCGCGACCGTGGAGGGCGAGATCAGTCCCAACAGGCGTAGTTCGACCCTGGGGTTGAGGTGGGCGAGGGCGAAGGACGTCTTCATGACGGGCACGATGAGCGCGTCGAGGAGGCGGGACTGCCGGATCCCGGCCAGCTCGCGCATCCAGCGCGGCAGGGTGGCGATCGTGGCGATCCGCTGCGCCCTGGCCACGGCCAGCCGCACCGGCTTCGCCCAGAACGGCACCGGCGGCAGGACGAGTTCGGTCTTGAGCAGGTGGTTCATGGCCTGCCGGGCGATCGGGCTGGCGGACAGGTGCGGGCGCATCCGGGCGAAGTACTCCCGGACACCGTCACGACTGCGGGGGACGTCGTCCGGGGAGCAGGTCTGGAGTTCCGCGGCGAGGGCGCACGCCTCCCAGTACTCGGTCTCCTCCGCCGCGGTGAGCTTCCCGGGCCCGTACTTCTCGTACGCGTAGAGGATCGAGTGCCAGCCGGTGAGCTGGATCCACAGCTGCGAGGCGGGGTCGTTGGCGTCGTATGTCCCACCGCCGTAAGGCAGTTGGCCGATCGCCTTGGAGTGCACCTTCACCAGGACGTCCGCGGCCTTGCACACCTCCCGCGAACCGGCGAAGGCCACCATCGCGAAGTAGCGCAGGGTCCGGTCGTAACGGGTGCGGGAGCGCCGGTAGATGCCCTGCGTCGCGTGGACGGCGGCCACCAGAGGCGGGTCGAGCTCCTCCACGACCACGGCCCGCTGGAAACCCACCGTCGGCGCGGTCGGATGGCTCCAGACCTTCCACACCACGGAACCCGGCCCGAAGAAGCCGTAGTCCTCATGCGGTTCGACCTCGCCACGCTTCAGCTTCGCCATGGAGCCGCTCCTTGTGCGTGCGCGGCGCCAGCCGCCCCGATCCCCGATTACGACACTGCTGTCGTAAATTAAGACACGAGTGTCGTAAACTGCCAAGGTGTCAGCGCCCACATCTTCGTCCCCTTCTCCGGAAGGCCGGCCACGTGCTTCGGAAGACGGGCCGCGTTCCTCGGAAGACAGGCCGCGTTCCTCGGGAGGCGGGCCCCGCAAGCGCCGCCCCTACGCCCCGCGCGTCCCCATCGAGCAGCGCCGCGAGCAACTCCTCGACGCCGCCCTGGCCGTGATCGTGACCGACGGCTACGACCGGATCTCCATCGACGCCATCGCCAAGCGGGCCGACGTCGCCCGCTCGGTGGTCTACGGCGCCTACGAGAACCTCGACGCCCTGCTGACGGCCCTGCTCGACCGGCAGCAGGCCCGCGCCTTCGGCCGACTGCTCGAAACGATCCCCGGCACGCAGGAATTCTCCGACCCCACCGCCTTCGTCGCCGAGGCGTTGCGCCGCATGTCGGCGATGCTCCGCGAGGACCCGGACACCTGGCGCCCGATCCTCCTCCCCCCGGGCAACATGCCCACGGTCGTCCGAGACCGTATCGAGGCGGACCGCGAACGCTTCCGACGCCGGGTCGAGACCTGGCTCACCCACACCCTGGCCGACCGCAGCGACGCCCCGCCCCTGGACCCCCGGATCCTCGCCCACGCCCTGGTCGCCTGCGCGGAACACTTCGGCCGAGTCGCCCTCACCGACCCCACCAGATTCGACCCGGCCCACCTGATCACCCAGGTCCAGCTGATCCTCGGCGCCGTCTGGCCGCGGAGGCGGTGACGGGTCGGGGCTTCGGGCACCTCCCTCTCAGCCAGGGTGGTGGCTGCGGGTCAGCGACAGGAAGGCGATGTGCTCGGTCACGTCGGTGAACACGTCGTGTCGCGCGACCAGGTGCGGGGGAACTGCCTCGGAGAGGAGATTCATCTGGCCGCCTGCTGATCGGCAACTTCCTTCCCGCCGGGCCGGAGGAAGGTGAACAGCCGCGCGTGCACCGGGCGGAAGCCGGCCAGTCCTCTCTCGCGTCCCGAAGCCCTCCTTGGCCCGGGTGGTGAGGCCGAGGCTCTCCCGCAGATGCCCGCACGCAACGGCCAGTACGGCCGGGCGTTCGGACCGGCCCGCGATCGCTTCGAGTTCACGTGTGATCAGGTCACGGCGGACGCGTACCGCCCGGCTGCCGGACATCTGGTTCAGCCGGCCGTAGATCGCCGCCCCACGCAGGAGCCGGCGGGAAGCGGCCGGTGCCCGTAGATCATGTCGATCAGGCCCGCGTCGCCGGCCTATCCGCGAGGGCGGGCAGGGGCCCGGCTCGTGAACGGGTCCTCGTAGAGATACCGGGTGACGGGATGATCCGGCGCGGTGCTGCAGAAACGGTGCCATTCCTCGTCGTCGGTGACGGAACACGCCTCGACCAGACCGGTGTCGTCCACCATGACTGTGCTCATCGCCAAAGGAGCGCCCCGACCGGTCAGAACCGGTCGGGGCGCTGCACAGCAGGTCGTAGGGGGTACCCCCGCCACCCGCACCGTAGGCCCTGTGGGACTCGAACCCACAACCAATGGATTAAAAGTCCTGGCCAAAGCTCACTGGGTGGTTCCGAATGCTGACTCGGTGTCCGGAACCACCAGGTCAGAACAGGTCTTCTTTAGGCACGGTCCACGTCAGAACACCTCCTGCCGGACCGTCCGCTCACGCATCGCTCACGCAGGGCACCCCGCGTGAACTGCACAGAACACTCTGGACGGGACACGCTTGCGGATCCATCCAAGATCACAAAAAGTAGGCTCGACCCTACAGACACCAGCCCGTTCGACGGGCAGCCTGGGTGTATCGGCTCAGACACGTTCCCGTGGCGCGGATCTTCAAGATCAGTAAATGCCTCAACTCTGATGCTGACCCGCGCCCTCACAGCGACGAGTGTTGTCCGCGGTGCCTCAATGTGGCTCGGCTCGTTGGGTTCAGCCGCGTGTCCGTCCAATCGTGCGGGTGAAGCCGAGAGTGATCACGAAATGTACCCAGTTGGGTACTGACTTCGCGGTGCGAGACGGAGAGGCTGGCGCCCGAGGTGGGGAGCAGCCGGTGAGCAGGCTCGCTGTGGAATTCGAAGTCGTTACTGCCATTTGTGCCGCGCGGGTTCTGATTCGCCAACTCCGAGGGCTGTTGCTGGACATCGGCAACGCAATCCGCGCCTGGCGCTCCGTGCGCGACGCCTTGCGGGACGATCAGGAGGAAGACCAGGGCTGACCCCTGCCCTCGCACCGCCTGGGCGGCGGGCGGACGGCGCCAGTCCCAGGGCGCTCAGCAGCCGAGACCGCTGTTACCGCCGAGCTGAATCTCTCCGGCCGGCCTGGTGACGAACGGGCGCGGCGTTCCGTTTCGGAACAGCCGCAGGTGCTGGTCGGTTCTGAACGGGCACTGCTGATCATTTGCTCCGCGTCTCCGTCGGCAGCGAGTGACGGCGCACGATCATCAAGGGCGTGCGGACGACGGCGACAGCTCGGACTCAACGCAAGCGTCGCCGGGACGCTGCAGAAAACCCGCGAGAGCAGCGCACGGAGCAATCTATGATCGTTCGTCATGGGCGTGTACATAAGCCGACATCGAACAGATGCGACACCGAAGCGAGCATCGGAGTCGGATGCCGAATTCTTCGAACGGATCGCTGGTCCGTTCTGGGACCAGGTTCGAGATGTGATCAACGAGTGGTGGTCACACCTGCCCCCCGATGCTCAGCCCGGCCTGCGCAGTCGGCTACGCGATCGCAATTCCGACGCGAACGTCTTCTCCGCGCTGTGGGAGCTGTACGTGCACGAGATGCTGCGCGGATCCGGTTGCACCGTGGAGATCGAGCAGCAAATAGGCACAGGGGGAAAGTACCCAGACTTCCTGGTCACCCATGGCGACCAGCAATTCGTTGTCGAGGCGATCTGGACGGCCGAGAATCTGGACGCAACCGGGAGCCGCTCGCTCCCGCCTCAGGTGGTGGACGCGATTGACCGCGTTCCGAGCCCAAACTTCTACGTAGCGTACAAGGTTGACAGCGTTGGCTCGACCACACCGCAGCAACGGCGGTTGAAGAACGAGTTGACACGATGGCTGGCAAGCTTGGACCCCGACCAGGTCACTGCCGAGTATGAGCAGAAAGTGCCGCTACCCAGGCATACCTGGCAGGAGGCAGGTTGGCGCCTCAGCTTCGAGGCGATCCCCCGCAGCCCCAGCAGGCGAGGCGATCCGACGAGCAGGGCAATCGGCTTCCATCCCTCGGTGTGGGTCGCCGATGACTCAGATCGGGTACTCAAAGCCGTGAGAAAGAAGGGCAGGAAGTACGGCGAATTGGGGCTGCCATTCATCGTGGCGGTCGGCAATTCAGCGGTCTTTCCCGAGGATGAAGACACCGAAAGCGCGTTGTACGGGACCTCGGTCGAGTACGCCCACCACACCGGATCGGCCTTCGGTCGCAATGCCGACGGCTACTGGACTGCCGCGCAAGGTCAGGCCCATAGCCGGGTCAGCGGCGTACTGACCGTCGACAACCCGGCACCTTGGACCTGGGCGAAGAAGGTCCCAATCCTCTGGCAAAGCCCCGCACCTGACTCGCTCCCTGCCCCCGTTCTCCCCGCCTGGGAAACGGCACAGTTGGTCGATATTCGCATCGAACGCCAGCCAGCGGCTCGCCCCATCCACACGTCCCTTGGTCTGCCTGAGCACTGGCCGATCGGGGACGCTTTTCCCCGGCGTCGACCAAGCACCGAAAGCTAAGGGAACGACGCGAACGGGCGAACATCCCAGGGATGGCGAGATGAAGAATGGACCAACTCGATGCCGCCTACTACAACAGAGTGAACCTGCATCAAGCTCACAGGCTTCGCGCATATAGCCACAACCGCGCCGCAGACTCGGTAGCCTGACTCCATGGAGAATAATCAACGATCTGAGAGTGCGTTCGAGACAGTCGTTCCGGATCGAGATCCAGATCGGCCTATGGCTATGACTTGGGACAGATACTCAGACCAAGCGCTTTCCGAGTGGTATAGCCTCCTCAGCAGAAGCCCCGAAGAGGACGAGGTTCAGCGTTTCCTCGAACTGCACCCGGCCATGATTCCGGGAGGCAGCGGCGACGTGGGGCCCGGAGGGCACCATGGATCAGACATGGGAGCAGTATTCCGGCGCCCGAAACTGATTGGCGCAGGTCGCTCGTTTGAGCCGGACTTTATGTGGGTCACTAGATCATCCGGCCTGATCACGCCAATTCTCATCGAGATTGAAAAGCCATCTAAACGCTGGTTCAGAAAAGATGGACGACCTACCAGCGAGTTCACCGAAGCCCGCGATCAACTCAACGACTGGCGCTCCTGGTTCCGCCGGGATGGAAATCAGGCACTATTTCGCGAAACATTTCTCCTACTCGGCGAGAAGTACAGAAACAGACCACTCGAGCCGCAATTTGTATTGATCTATGGGCGTGAGTCAGAATTCAAGATGGGCGGTGGCCATTCGAACCCTGACGCATTGCGGTACAAGCGGGACCAACAGAGAGGAGAGAGTGAATACTTCATGACATTTGACGCACTGCGTCCACGCTACGATCACTCCATCTCGATGACCCTCACTATGACTGCCCAAGGTCCAAAGATTCACGCATTTTCGCCAGTTTATGGAACGGGAACAAATACTGGACCCAGGGCGCTCCGCCTGAGCGACGCAGAGGCCGCTTTTTCTCGCTCGGTCATGATGACCGAAGAACGGCGCGAGTACTTGAAAAAGCGATGGGATTATTGGCGAAATTTTGAACAACAGGAACGTCCTGCCTCCAGTCGCATCCGCACTCGCCGCACAGGAATCGAATAGACCGTCCGGCCATTGCAACAGAAATCCACTGGCACTCGCCCCCGTCGTACCAGGTAGTACGACGGGGGTCCGGTAAGGGATGGTGCTATCAAAGAGTTCTCCGAGGGGCCACGAGTCAGCAAGGCCCATATCACCGGGCTGGGGCACGAGTTGGAAATCGGCTGGTTGTGGCAACAGCCAGCCCGGCACACCTGTCAGCGGTTGGCACGGATCATCACTGTGAGGACCGGCGAGACTGGCGACGGCTGGCTCTGCCCAATGTCCTTGTAACCCCACGACTCGTAGAGCGCGTGGACCTTTCCGTCCCCGGCGGCAGGGTTGACCATGAGCGTCACGTACGGCTCGTCGCGTGTGGAGAGGAGGGCGTCGTGGATGCGGCGGGCGGTGCCGGTCTTCCGCCAGCTCGGTCGGACGCCGATCTCCTTCAGGGCCACGGCCGGACGCTGGGTGTACTTCTCGGCGGGCGTCGGGCTGGTGCGCTGCCAGTAGCGGTCGCCGTGCTCGATGGTGTTGCCGTAGGCGTAGCCGACCGGATGCTCGTCCGTGTACGCGAGGACGGCCGTGAATCCCGGCTCGGTTCCGTGCCGGTCCAGGCGTTCGCCGAACGCGGTGACCGCGTAGTTCGGCAGGTGGAGGAGCGGGGCGCGGACTTCGGCGTACACGTCAAGCAGGTCGCCGCGGGCGGTGTCGAGAGTGGTGAAGGTGCGTAGTTCGATGGCGGGCGCCGTGGTCATGCGGCCATCCTCCAGGCGGCGGTGTGCTCGGTCCAGGTCTGCGCGGTGGAGCTGCCCGGCGCGGTGGCGCGCAGTGCGGCCCCGAACTCCTGCAGCATGCGCGTGACCCGGGCGTGCTGGGTGGCGGCTTCGGCGGGGACCTTCATCGCGGTGGCCGTGGCGGCGTCGGGGGCGCCCTGGGCGAGCTGAGCGTGTGCGAGCCGGGTGGTGGTGATTGCGCGGGAGCGGATCATGTGGGGGCGGAGGGCGGCCAGGCAGCGGTGGGCGTGGTACTCGGCGGTCGAGTAGTCGCCGAGCGCCAAGTGGGCGGAGAGGGCCAGGGAGTCCAGTTCGGCCTGGTCGTAGAAGGCGAGCATCCACACCGGCCGGTAGTCGGCGGGGTCGGCGCGCAGCATGGCGTCCTGGGCCTGCTCGAAGGCGCGGCGGGTGCCGGTGCGGTCCTGTGCCGCGCCGTGGATGGCGCCCTGGCGGGCCAGGCCGAGGGAGGCGAACAGGGGGTCTCGGCGGGTGAGGTGCAGGTTGCGGGCGACGTCGTTGGCGGCGAACGCGTCGGCGGGGCGGCCCATGTGGCGGTACATGGTGCCAGCGTGGCTCCAGATGCGGAACTTGATCGCCTGGTCGCCGGACATCTCGGCGAGGGCCTGGGCTTCGCGCATGTGCGCCTTGGCGACGTCGTAGCGCCGGCCGTCGATGGCGGCCCACATCGCGGAGGAGCGGAAGGCGGCTGCGGAGGCGTAGAGGTTGCTGCGTACCCGCTGGGTGGCGCTGCCGGCGTTCTGGAGGTTGAGCGCCTCGTCGGCGAGGGCGGCGGCCCGCTGTTCGATGCCGAGTTGTCCGCCGTGGCGGTGGTCGCTGGCGATGATCTCGGCGAAGCGCTTGTTCAGGCGGTTGACGTCGCTCATGCCGATACGGCGCGGCGATGCGGTGCCAGGAGCGGCTGCTGCTGCGGCCGCCGCCGCGATGCTGCCGACGAGGGTGCGGCGCTTCATGTCGGGGTCCTCCTGCTGCGGTGGGGCCGGGGTGGACGAAGGCCGACCCCGTGGCACGAACCCTAAAGCGATGGCTGGTAGTCCGGTGACGTCCTCAAGTGCCTTGCGGGCGGCTGACTTTGGCCACGTGACCCGGCCCGCTTTCCATGCCCGGACCGATGAGCCGTCGAGTCCTCCAGGGCGCCCGGTCAACCGTTCAATGGCGCTGTTCACGGCCTCGGCGAGGCTGTTGGAGCTGTAGCCGTGTTCGGTCATCCACGCCTCAAGAACGGTGTTGCGGGTGGTGTCCATGCGAGCACGGTAGTCCGCGCGATCCCTCCCCACCAGGTAAAGGGCAGGCCAAAACGCCCTAGGCGGGTCCGTCGGCTGAATGTCTGAACGCCCTAACCAGCTTGGCGAGAAAGGGAGTTGTCTGGGTGCTGGTCGCCCACCGCGCCCCACCGTGCGGGCGGCTGTTGACGGCCCGGTCCGCCCCTGAGGTTCCCCCGCGGGGGCGGGCCGGGCGCCGAGACGACACGAAGGCTCCACCCCAATGACGAGTCTGAGATCCCCAGTTGAGGCCCTCTCCGTCGGCCACCCCACGTACAGCCAGACCTTCCCGTGTCAGCCGTCCACGGCCGAGATCGGCCGCGACCTCGTCCGAGACGTCCTCGGTGTGTGGCACCTCGGCGGCCTCGCCGACCGTGCCGCGCTGATCGTCACGGAGCTGATCGCGAACGCCTCCAGGCACACTCTGTGTCCCGAGATCCGCCTCACGGTTGGGCGGCCGAGCGCGACACGAGTGCGTGTCGGGGTCGTGGACCGGGAACCGACGCGTCTGCCCATACTCGGCCAGGCGGGTGACGACGATGAGTCGGGGCGCGGGCTGCTCCTCGTCGACGCGGTCGCTGACCGGTGGGGCTACGACCTGCATGGCTCGGGCAGACGCCCTTGGGGCAAAGAGGTCTGGGCGGAACTCCGTATCGAGGGCGGCAAGTGAGCATCCCGGCGATGGCTCCGTCGCCCCTTCCGGATCTCGCCCGACTCCGGCCCCGGCAGCAGATGGCCACGGACTGCGCCCTCTGCGCCCGGCTGCTGGGAGCGAGCGGTCGACGGCTGGGCGAGATACGCCACCGGGACCTGCTGTTCCAGCTCTGGGCCTGCGCTCCCCACTGCCAGGCCGCCAGATCGACCATCCCGACCAGCTGAGAAAGGGGAAGTCCTTCGCATGGAGTGGCGGTGGACCACCGGTGATTGCTGGCTCGGCTGCGGACGTACCGGAGTCCTGGTGATCTGGCTCGGCCCGGTGCAGTGGGACGGACAGCACGCCCCCTTCTACGCGTGCGAGCCGTGCCTCGATCGCCTCCAGGCCCAGGCGCTCGCCTACTTCATGGAGCGGCGGCCGGCATCCGCTTGATCAGACTCCCGGCACACGACTTCCCGGCGTGAGGCAGGCACCCCGCGAGGACTTCCCCTGCGGAGCACGTCCCCTCGCGCCGGGCGGCCAGGAGTCGTCCGGAAAGCAGCCATCTGGCATCGCTCCCGTGGCGGCACCTGGTGGGCGCTCCAGCCCAGTAACACCACAACGATTAAAAGGAGTTGAAGCATGACGCGCAGCACCGTAGTTCCCAGCCGCACCGAAGTACGCCCGCAGATCCCGGGGGCATCGGACGGCTTCGACCTGGACGTCTCCCTCGTCGAGATCGTCGACCCGGCGGGCCTGGTCAACCTGACCGACGACAACTGCGGGTCCACCTGCGGCGCCTGCACCACCAACGTCGCCTGATCCGGCCCCAAGCCATCCCGGTCTGGTGCCGCCGCGTCTCCACGCGGCGGCACCAGCCGCCCGCCCCCTCACCTACGGAGGTACTTGGTGGTTGCTCCGCGCGCAGCGTTCCGCACCGGTTCCACTGCTCTCGTCCGCGCCGTGGTCCGACCCTCGCTGCCGTTTCCTCCATGCCCTGACCTCGACGACCGCTCGCCCAGTGGTTCGTCTGCCCGTGTGGCGTGGCTACGCGCGGTCTGGGCGGACAAGGACGTCGCCGAGGCACTCCAGCACTCCAGCCCGGTCCTGGCCGCGCAAGTAGGGGCCCTGTGTACGGCCGAGCATCCCGCCCTCCGGGATGTGCAGCGTGCGGCGCTGTCCGTGGCCCGCTACCTGCTGCGGGCCCAGCACCGCGCGACACCCTTCGGCCTGTTCGCCGGTGTGGCCACCGCGGAGTTCGGCCCGCAGGCGCAAGCAGACTGGGGCGAGGAGCACGTGGCCGTGGGCCGCGCGGGGGCAGAGTGGCTGGCGGCCCTGGTCGAACGGTTGGAGTCCTGCCTGGACCTCCTCGAACGGCTGCCTGTCGTCATCAACAACACCGTGACGTCCCGGGGAGACCGGCTCATCGTGCCGTTCCAGCCCGACGTCCAGGACGACCGGACTCGCGCGGTCGAGGCGTCCCTGGCCCTGAGCGGACCGGTGCGCGCAGTCCTTGCCGCGACCCGGGCGCCGATCCGGTTCGGCACCCTCGTGGACAAGCTCCGAGCGGAGTTCCCCGAGGCCGGTCCCGAGAAGGCACGTCAACTGCTGACGGAGCTGATCCGGCGACGGGTACTGATCACGAGCTTGCAAGCACCAAGCACCGAGACCGACGCCCTCGGGTATCTGCTGGGCCAACTCGACGCGATCGACGCTGGAAGCCTCGCCCCGGTCGCGGAGAGCGTACGCGAACTCCATGCGGTCCGGGCGGGCCTGGAGGAGTGCGCCACGCATGGCGGCCGGGACAGCGTCGCGGCGCGGATGCGAGACCTCGTCCCCGGCCTGCGTCGCCACCCTGTCGCGCTCGACCTCCGCCTGGACGCGCAGATCGCTCTGCCGGAAGCGGTCGCCCGAGAGATCGAACGCGCCGCTCTCATCCTGACCCGCTTGAGTATCCGCCCGTACGGGACCGCCGCCTGGAACGAGTACCACCAGCGGTTCTACGAGCGGTACGGCATCGGCACGATGGTGCCGCTCGTAGAGGCCGTGGCGGACAGCGGCACCGGCTATCCCGACGGCTACCCAGGCGCTCCGGCCGGCGCACGCAGGCCCCGCGTCTCCGCTCGGGATGACGCCCTCGTACGGCTGGCTCAGGCCGCCGCGCTCGACGGCCGGGACGAAGTGATCCTAACGGACGAACAGATTGAGTCCCTGGACGTGGGGCCCGACAAGCCTCGGCTGCCGCCGCACTTGGAGATCGGGGTGCGGGTGCATGCAGTCAGCCTGGAGGAGTTGCAGCGCGGGCGGTTCCGGCTGGAGGTCATGAGCGTGTCCCGAGGCGCCGGCGTCTCCGTGGGCCGGTTCCTCAGCGTGCTGGCCCCTGCCGAGCGGAAGGCCCTGGCCGCCGAGCTCGCCGACCTCCCAGCCGCAGACGGCAACACCATGCCCGCACAGCTCTCTTTCCCGCCCCTGCTCCCCAGGAGCGCCCACGTCACCCGCTCCCCACAGGTCCTACCCACCGTGATCAGCCTTCAGGAGCACCGTGCCCCGCAGGACACCGTCCTCACCCCGGAGGACTTGGCGGTGGGGTGCGACGGCCGCCGTATGTACCTCGCCGTCCCCGAGCGAGGCCACCGCGTCGAGGCCATCGGGATGCACGCGCTGAACCTCCGCACCCACACCCCACCACTGGTGCGGTTCCTCACCGAACTGTCCCGCGCCCAGTGCGCGCAGGTCACCGTCTTCGACTGGGGCGCCGCCGCGGCGATGCCGTTCCTTCCACGTCTGCGGTACGGCCGCATCGTGCTGGCCCCGGCCCAATGGCGGCTGGAAGCGTCCGAACTGCCCGGCCCCGTCCGTCCTCGGGAGGAGTGGGATG
The DNA here is from genome assembly GCF_050936785.1 of Streptomyces sp. CA-249302. Classification (NCBI taxonomy): domain Bacteria; kingdom Bacillati; phylum Actinomycetota; class Actinomycetes; order Kitasatosporales; family Streptomycetaceae; genus Streptomyces; species Streptomyces sp. CA-249302. The sequence goes on from NZ_JBNJMG010000001.1 coordinate 5,211,086, forward strand.
CTGCGCTCGCCGACTGGCGTGTCCAGCGGAGGCTGTCGCGCCGCGTCCACCTCGTTGAGGACGACCGGCGTCTCTTCCTCGACCTCGACGAGGCCGGCCACCGGACGCTCCTGCGTCAGCATCTCGACCGCACGCGTCTGGCAGTGCTGGTCGAGGCCCCGGAGCCAGAGGCGTACGGCTGGTGCGGCGGGCGAGCCCACGAGGTCGTAGCTCCGCTCAAGGCGACCCGACCGCCGACGTGGCCGCCGCTGCCAACCCCCAGCCGGACCCGTGTCCTGTCTGCGGCCCAGATGCAGACGCCCGCCTCTTCCTCAGTGCTTCTGGCCGCCCTGTACGGCGACCCCCGCCGCCAAGACGTCCTGCTCTCCCGGCATTTGCCCGGCATCCTCGAACAACTCGGCAACCCACCCTGGTGGTTCATCCGCTTCCGCGACCCGGACCAACACCTCCGCGTACGCATCGCCCTCCCCGACCCGGAAGCCTTCGCCGACACGGCCCGAACGGTGAGCTCCTGGGCCGACGAGCTACGCAGCATCGGCCTGCTGGCCGACCTGCGCTATCCCACCTCCTACCGGGAGATGGGCCGCTGGGGCTCCGGCACCACATGGGAGGCGGCCGAGGAGGTGTTCCGGGCGGACTCACGCGCCATCCTGGCCCAGCTCACGCAGCCACAACGCCCCGGACCGCGCACACTGGTGGCGGCCCACACCGTCGCCATCACCTCCGCGTTCCTCGGCAGCACCGCAGCCGGGATGCGGTGGCTGATAGACCGCGTCCCGCCGACAGCCCCAACACCCGTTCCACGTCCGCAGTTCACCGAGGCCGTACGGCTCGCCGACCCGTGTGACGACTGGTCGGCCCTGCGCAGCGTCCCGGGCGGGGACGCCATCGTGTCCGGATGGGCCGACCGGGATAGAGCGCTCGCCGCGTACCGGCCGCACCTGCCCGGCCCCAACACCCAGGGCATCGCCGTCGATGACGTCCTGACCTCCCTGCTGCACGTCCACTTCGTGCGCCACGTCGCCGTGAACTTCCCGGAGGAAGAGGTGTGCCTCTACCTGTCGCGTGCCGCCGCTCTGGCCTGGACCGCTCGTACCAGAGCGAGGGCTTCGTGACCGCCCACCCCGCGCTCCGCCTGGCCGGTGCCATCGCCGCGCGGCTCGCCGACCCCGGCACCGTGCCCCTCGGCTCCAAGGTGCTGTCCGCGGACCGGCAGCACCTTGCCTATGGCCCGCCCGGAATCGCGCTCCTGCACATCGAACTGGCCGCGAACGGCCTCGGCCCGTGGCAGCACGCCCACGACTGGCTCGCCGCCGCCTCTCGGCAGCCGCTCACCAGCGGCCCGGACAGCCACCCGTTCTACGGAGTGCCCGCCTTCGCCCACGCCCTGGCCTGCGCCGCCGACCACCTTCCCGGCTCCTACCAGCGCGCCCTCGACGCGATGGACGGACAGATCGCAGTCGATGTCGGACGCCGTCTCGACGCCGCACACCGCCGCATCGACGCCGGACGCCTACCGCAGCTCGCCGAGTTCGACGCCATCCGGGGCCTCACCGGATACGGCACCTATCTACTGCGCCGAGACCCCGGCAGCACCACGATGCGCGCCGTTCTCGACTACTGCGTACGCCTCACCGAACCGATCACCCACCACGGCGAGACCCTGCCAGGCTGGTGGACTGAGACCGGGCCCTCGGGCAACCCGGACGACCGATTCACCGGCGGGCACGCCAACACCGGTATGGCCCACGGCATCGGCGGCGTGCTCGCGCTCCTCGCCCTCGCCGCACGGAACGGCTCCGCCACCGACGGGCACCACGCGGCACTGCGCACGATCCTGACCTGGCTGGACCGTTGGAAGCAGGAGGCCGACAGCGGACCGGTCTGGCCATACTGGATCACTCAGGGCGAACTGCGCACAGGGCGTCTCGCCCCGTCTGCGCCCCGGCGGCCCTCCTGGTGCTACGGCACCGCCGGCCTCGCCCGCGCCCAGCAACTCGCCGCACTGGCTCTCGGAGACACCCGCCGCCAGATCGACGCGGAGAACGCGCTCGTGGCCGCCCTCACCGATCCCGAGCAGCATAAGGCCACGACAGACAACGGCCTCTGCCACGGGTTTGCCGGCCTCGCCCACGCTGCCGCGCGCACGGCCGACGACGCCCACCCCTCGACCGCGGGGAAACTCCGAGCCACGATCCCGGCGCTCCTAGCTGCGGTCATCCCACCGGGCACCGACCCCGAACTAATGGCCACGGCGCTCATACGGAACGAGGAAGGCGGCCCTGGCCTCCTCGACGGCGCCGCCGGCATAGCCCTGGCCCTCCTGGCGCCCAGCACTGCCGCACCACCCCGATCCTCCTGGGACGCATGCCTCCTCATCGCTTGATCCACCGACCGAAGGACCTCTATGCCTCCCTACCGCTGGCAGCAGCACAACATCACCTTCGTCGACCGCGAGATTGCCCGGCGCACCATCGCCGAACGTCTCGGCCCCGCCCTGATCAAGGCCGAGGCCGACGGCCAGCTCACCGGCTGGTGGTTCATGAACAAGCAGCCCTGGCCGCTGCGGTATCTCGCCGACCAGCCCTCACCAGCCATCGAATCGCTCCTGAGCAACCTCATCGACGACGGCGTAGCCGTGTCGTGCCTGCCTTGCGTCTACGAGCCCGAGGTCGATGCATTCGGTGGACCCGAGGCCATGGACACAGCCCACGAACTGTTCCACAGCGACTCCCGCCACCTGCTCACCTACCAGCCCAGCCCGATCCACTTGGGACGCCGAGAGACCGCCGTCCTGCTGGTGAGCGCCATGATGCGCGGCGCTGGACTCGACTGGTTCGAGCAGGGCGACGTATGGGCGAAGGTCGCGGCCCTTCGACCGGCCACCGCTTCACAACCACCCGAACGAGCCGCCGAACTGGCCTCGGCCATGCGCAAGCTCATGACCGCCGACGCGCACAGCCTCTGCCGCCCGGAGGGCCCGCTCCACGCGCACGAGGAATGGGTGACCGCCTTCGAACGGGCCGGAGCCACACTCGCCGACCTCGCAGCCCGCGGTGCCCTCACCCGCGGCCTGCGCTCCGTCATCGCCCACCACGTGATCTTCCACGCCAACCGCGCCGGTCTCCTCCGAGACGACCAGAGCGCCCTGTCCCACATCGCACGAGAGGTAGTCATGGGAACGAGTGACCACACCGCATCGCCCACCGAGGCAACGGCCGACGCCGATAGCGTCAGCGCGGTGAACACCGACACGATCACCACCCCCACGGCGGACGCCGAGCGCCTCCGCAACGCCCTGGTCGACCAGCTCCGCGCGGACGGACACGCCCGCACGCCCGCCGTCGAGACCGCGTTGCGGACCGTGCCCCGCCACGTGTTCGTGCCCGAGGCGACGCTCGAAGACGCCTACGCCAACGCACCGGTGCACATCAAGTACGACACCGACGGCACGTCCATCTCCTGCGCCTCCCAACCAGGCGTCGTCGCCCTCATGCTGGACCAACTCGAAGCCCAACCCGGCGAGCGCATCCTCGAACTCGGCGCCGGCACCGGCTACAACGCCGCTCTCCTCGCCCACCTGGTCGGCGAGAACGGACACGTGACCACCCTCGACGTCGACGACGACCTCGTGGAAGGCGCCCGCGCCCACCTCGCCAGCGCGGGAATCACCAACGTCCAGGCCATGACCCGCGACGGGGCCCTCGGCTACGCCGAAGCAGCGCCGTACGACCGGATCATCGCCACCGTCGGCGCCCACGGCGTACCGCACGCCTGGCTGCAGCAGCTCGCACCCGGCGGCCGACTCCTCGTCCCCCAGCGCCTCAAGGGCACCGTCTCCCGCTCCATCGCCTACGAGCAGCGCGACGGCCGATGGGTATCCCTCGGCAGCCAGATGAACACCTTCATGCCGCTTCGACGGGGCATCGCCGACGACGACCGCCGCATCATCCCGATCAGCGCGGACGGCGCCGTACGACTCCAGGCCCCCGCCGGCCTCAACATCGACGCCGACGCCCTCGCAGGCGTACTTGACCAGCCGCACACCGAGGAGTGGACCGGCATGACGGTCCGCGCCATGGAATCGCCCGAGTGGATGGAACTGTTCGTCACCTGCTCCCTCCCCTCCGGTCTGATCCGGATGCTGTTCCCCCAAAGCGCCAAGGGCACCCTGCTCACCGAGGACCCCTACCCCTCCTCCACCGCGGCCGTCGACAAGGGCGCCGTCACCTACCTCGCCCGGCGCCTGTCCAAGGAGAAGACCCCCGAGGGCGACAAGCTCTGGGAGTTCGGCGTCATCGGCCACGGCCCCGGCAGCGATGAACTGGCCGCGAAGGTCGCCGACGCCATCCGCACCTGGGACCGCGAGTACCGCGACCGCGAGGCCACGTTCGAGATCCAGCCCCTGGACACCCCCGCCATCGAGCAGCGCCCCGGCCTCTTCGCCCTCGACACCCCGCTGAACCGCATCGTCGTCGACTGGCGATGACGCCCCACGCGTAGCGGACGGTGCCCGTCGGCACACGACTGGCGGGCACCGCCGCCTCAGCAGTCCTCACTCTCGACCCGGGGGATCCATGGACCCGCACAGCCCCACAGCCCAGCGCTTCCCGCTCGTCGCCCGATTCCGCCCCGCCTGCCTGCCCCTCCCCAAACGCGTACGCGCACTCGTCGACCTGGCCGACACCGCAGTGAAGAAGGCCGATCAGGGGCTCGCATCAGCCGTCTACAACCAGGCCGCACTCATCGCCTCCGACCTTGATCTCCCCGAACTCGCCCGCGAGATGTGCCACCAGCACGCCGCCGCCTACCTCCACGCCTGCCCCCTGCCCGGCATGAGCGCGATCCGAGGACTGGAACCGGTCGTCAACCTCGCCCGCCTCCAGATCCGCGCCGGCCACACCGATGATGGCCGTCAGCGACTCCTCGACCTGTACAAGGCCGTCGAGGCGGGCACAGTCGCCCGGTTTGAGGGCGTCACCGTGCCCGCGGACCTCACTTCGACCGGCGAAGACCGCCAGGAGATCCGCGCATGGCTGTGGCGCGTCCTCCTGGCAGACGGCACGCGTACCCTCACCACCGAGTGGCGATGGGCCGAGGCCCTGGCACACATCGAAGCCCACCAAGGCATCGGAAAGCGGATGCTCGACGGTCGGCAGGTCGCCGTACTCGCCGCCCTCGTTGCGGGTGACACCACCTGGGCCGCTGACCTCCTTACCGACACGACGCCCGGCGACCCTTGGGAACAAGCCGTCACGGCATGCCTGACCGTTCTATGCCGCCGCGACGCCGGGCAGCCGATCGACGGCCACCTGGCGGACCTGGTGACGGCCCACTCCGGACGGGAATCCGCACCCGGGATGACCGTCTTCGACACCCGCCTCGGGCTCACCGTCCTCGACGCGATCGGGTCCGCCGAGGCGCTCGCCGCGCACCGCATCGTCGAGAACCTCCACCGTAGGACGACGGACGCCGAGGACGGCTACGCGGCCCGCGAAAACTTGGCTCATCCCCTGTTCACCGAGATCGCCACGGACCGGCAAGTACAGGACTGCCGCGCGCTGGTGCACGCCTGCGCCCTCGATACAGGGATCCTCCCGAGCGAGCTGCGACGAGAACTGACGGCGGCTCTGCGAGCCAGCGGCAGCGTGATCCGGGCAAACCTCACGCGCCCCTCCAAGCCTGGACGTACACCCTTTGCGGAGAGAGCCTGATGGATGTACCGACTGACAAGCTGTTCCCCGCCCACCCCGCGTACCGGCAGAGCCTGGAACGGTTGCGCGAGATGGGCACCCTGGTCGACAGCTATGAGCCGCATCGGCCGAAGGCCGGCGACGCGGACCGCTTCCGCTGGGAGGAAGCCTTGGACCTGCTGGAGCCCCGGCTCTCTCGGTAACCGCAACCAGGGGTGGTCAAGATCCAGGCAGTAGTGCCATGACGGTGGACTGGACGAGTTGGGCTGCGGCCAAGAGGTTGGGGAAACCGCCGCAGCGCTCGACGAGGTTCTGGAGCATGTAGCGCAGAGTGCCGGGGTCGCGTTCGGGCTCATCCAGGCGCGGGGTGATCATGGCTAGGTCGCGCAGGGCGGCGTCCACCTCGGGGTACTGGCCACGTAGTTCTTCCAGGCGCCGTCGAAGGTCGTCGATGCTTTCGCGGGCCTTGTCCACGGCTTCGTTGGTGATGTTGTTGGTCTGGCTGACGTTCTGCGAGAACGCTGCGGCTTGGGCGGGTCCAGTCATGTTGCCGGTGTTGATGATGCCGAAGTTGGGTCCGTTGGGGGCCGGGTCGGGCTGGCGGCGGATGGCCATGTGAAGCTCCTGGTGAGGGCGCGGGTCAGTTCTTCTGGGAGGGGTTCTGGGAGAACGGGGCGGCCTGTGCGGGGCCGATCATGGTGCCGCCGTTCATGACGCCGAAGTTGTAGATAGCGGTGGCCTGTTGCTGGTAGGCGGCGATGTCGACGTTGTGGTCGCGCAGGAAGATCTCGGTGGAGTCGAAGACGCGGCGCTGCATCATCTGCACGTAGTAACGGGCATCGTCGTTGGTGTGCATGTCCTCGATCCAACGGACGCTGTAGACCTCGCGGAGGCTGACCGGTCCGCTGCCCGGGTCGAGTTCGGGGCGCTTGCGAGCCTTGCGACGGAGGAGCCTGTCGAGGCCGACGTAGACGTCGCCGAGGGCGTTGAACGCATTGCGGCCGAGCCATCTCAGGCTCCGCGGGTCCGCGGGCTTGAGACCGGCGACCTTCGGGTTGAGCGGGGCCATGATGTGCGGCCGGACGGTGACGCGCAGAAAACCGCCCTGGTAGGCGAGGTGGACCAGAACGGCGGCGATGAGATCACCGTTCCAGGCCGTGACCCGGGCCCAGATGTAGCGGCGGGCGATCTCCTCGGCGGGCTTGTCGCCGATGCTGTCCTCGGCGAGGGCGTGCAGGCTGCGCCAGGCGTCGTCGTCGATCTGGTCCCAGCGCTTGTAGTGGATACCGGCGATGCCGATGACCTCCATGCGCGGGATGGGGTGATCGCGGTGGTGGGCGGGTGCCGGATCGTTCAGGCGGCGTGCGACATGCGTGTGCAGTTGGGCAACGGTGAAGTGCTTCAGTGGCTTGCGGGCCACTGGCTTGTTGTGCTGAGCCAAGGCATCCAGAACGGCCTTTGCCACCTCGGCCATGTCGGGCTGGCCTCGGCGTTGTGCCGGCGAACCGAGTCCCGCAGGCAGCCCGGCGTCTTCGTCTCCCGCATCCTGGTTTTCCGGGGCCGGCTCAACGTCGATGCCGATGACCGCAGGCGGCCACGCCTGAAGACCCGCTCCGAGAAAACGGTCCCGGTCGCCGCTGTCTCGGCGCTCGCGGAGATACGGCAGAGCATGGGCCTGGACTGCTGTCGGAGCCGAGTGCAGCTCACCGGCCAACAGGGCGTTGAGGCGCGTCTGTGCCAGACAGCGCTCGACCATGTACACGCCCCACACGCCGACGACCAGGGTGAGGGCAGCCCACCCCACCGTCAGAGTGCCGGCGATGGCCTGCCAGACGACAACCGCGACCACCACAGCGACGGACCATCGCCGTTTCCGCATATGGCGTATAGCGCGGTCCGATGCTTCCACAACGGGCTCCTGGTGGAAGCCGTACACCGGCACTGGCCGCTTCGACTTCTTGATCCTCCGCCGAACCCAGACTGCGTAGTCCTCACCCACCACCACCGACGGGGGCACCGGCTCGGAGGAACCAGGTGCCTTCTCCGCCTCCTTGGGCGGGAAGAGCCACCGCAGCCGCTTCTTCACGGCCGCCTTCAACTCCTTCCAGAGCCGAGCGAGTTCGGCACGCAACACGGCCATCCAGTCCGTGCGGGCGAAGGCCGCAGCGCTCAACCGGCGAGTGATCCCCTCGGTATAGACCCCATGCTTGATCACTTCCCGCGCATCAGCCGCAGTCCCCAACGGCACCGCCGGCGCCGAAAAGACAGACTGATGCTCCGCGTAGGACAAGACCCCCACCCCCGTGTCTCCGATGCCCCACCGCGACACCTGAACACGGCGGAGGCAGAGGGGCATCGTCCTCGCACAGAGCAAGCGCTGCCATACCGCAAACCCGCACAAGCAGCCCACAGAGCCATTCGGATCGAACAATGACCGAAAGGCGACTCCGTGTTGTGTGGCTACCGACGGCGCAGGTGGTCTTCCGCCGGAACTCGGGCGTCACCGGGAGCGCGGCCGTGCCTGTACTGGTTGTTGTGGGGCTGGGACGGCTGCCGTCATCGGAACCGCAGCGCCGGTGGATCGTGCGGCAGCGCTTCGAGCCTGCGCAGCACGGGCTCGTGCGCTGGGGGCCGGTCGTGCGCCGAGGCGTTGAATACGCCAAGTCAGGACTCGTGCGGGAAAGTCGGCATCGTCAAGGGCGCGTTGGTCGGCAGCCTGTTGGAGGAGCTGCTGCGGATCGTGGCCGGCTGCCTCGGCCTCGGCGAGGGCAGCGGTGAGAGCGCCGAAGGCGGGGTCTTCGACGATCTCCTCGGCATGGTCGGGCACAGCCTGGCGCAGGTGTCGAACGTGCCGGTCCATAGTCTGCCGGGGCGGTCGGCGCTGAGCGAGAGCGGCCAAAGGAGCGGCTGCGGCCTGACCGTAGGCGGCCTGGAGATGGAGCAGCGCCTCGCGCGCGGCAGCGACTTGCTGATCGTGATGGTGGAGCTGGTGCCAGCGTGCGGCGGCGATGACGACGAGGATCGCGGCATCGAGGAACATCGCCAGGACGGCTCCGTCTTTGGGCGCAGGTTCGCCGAGCATTGCGCGTACGGCGCCGCGCAGGGCCCGGGCGTGGTGGTGTTCGGCGTGGATGCGGGAGCGGGTGGCGCGCTCGAAAGCGTTTGCTGCTTCTCGGAGTTGAGGTCGCACAGCTTGGGGCGTGACAAGGACAACGGCGTCGAGGGCTTCACCGAAAGCGGCCAGGTGGGCCTGAGAGGCTCCGTCGTCAGGTTGATCCAGGTGGTGGGCAATGCGTTCGGCGGCGGCTGTCGCCTGGTACCAGGGGTTGGGCCTGCGCCTGCCCGACTGGTCAGTGGGCTGCGGCCCCATGCTCGCCAGGCGTTCTTGGATCTTGGGGAGGGACAGATCCGGGGCCAGTTTGGAGCCGGAGTACCAAATGGGACCTTGGGCGTCGTCCGCGACGGCGACCTTGTATCCGCGTACATCCCCTGAGGGGAAGTGCACGACCTCGACGAGCACGCCGTCGAACTGGCTGAGCAGGCCGACGAACTCCTCGATGGTGGAGGCGGCGGCCACAGCGGTGCGGACGGTGGCGCGCAGGCGTTCGCGGGCGGTCGTGTCGTGGCCGGCGCGACGGGCCTTCTCCTGTTCGGCGCGGGTGGGGCGTTCGGCGGCGGTGCGGTCACCACGGACGACTTGGAAGAGGCCGTATTCCTTCTCGATGGCGGCGAGTTCGCGGTCGGCGGTGAGGTAGTCGTTCCAGTGGCGGGCGGTGCGCAGGTCAGCGCGGACTTTGGTGGCGGCGATGTGGATGTGGTCGGGGGCATGACGGACGGCGACCCATCGGCAGCCGTCCGGATCTCCGTCGGGCGCAATGCCGGTGGTGGCAACGACCCGGCGGGCGATGTCGGCCCACTCCTCATCGCTCAGGTAACGGTCGCTCTCGGCGGCCCGGATCGAGCAGTGCCACGTGTGCTTCTCGGGGGCACGGCCGAAGCGCCCAGCCTGTTTGACGTGCAGGTCGAGGTCGGCCACGAGGAGCCTCTTCGTGGCGTCGAAGTCGTCGGTGCGGCCGGGGTCGGGGGCGAAGCCGTCCCAGGAGGCGACCAGGTGGGGGTCGGTGTGGTCCTTGGCCCTCTTGGTGTCGAAGAGGTACCGGATCAGACCGGCTGTGCCCTTGCCTCCGCTGATCTTCGCGATCATCGAGCGCGCTTCTTGGCGACGGCCTGGTTCGCGGCGTTCGCGATGTGGCGGACGGTGGCGCCAACTGCATCCAAGGCGGGTTCAACCTGGGCCAGCATGGCGTTGTCCCCAGCGTGTGGATGGCCGCCGGAGTTGAGCTTCTTGGCGATCTGATTGATGTTGTGGCCGATCCTGGCGACCTCGCCGCGCATGGCGGTCAGTTCGTCGATGTAGTCGTCGAGCGGGGTGCGCTGGCCGGGCAGAGCAAGGTCACCGTGGAGATGGGCCATGACGACGGCGCCAACGTAGTGGGCGCCGGCGATGTTCAGGGACCGGGCCTTGGCGAGGATCGCGGCCTTCTCGTCGGCGCTGTAGCGCACGTCGACACGCGCTTTGCGCTGGACGGGTTCGCGCTGACGGCGGCGGGCGACGCGGTGCAGCGCGGCGGCGTCGGCGGCTCGCGGCAGCGAAACAGTGGGGGTCTCGACGAGCTTGTCCTCCTCGGGCACCCCCTGGTCCCCATGCCCCTCCGCCACCCCCGGGGCGGAGGCGCCTTCGTTGGACCGACCATTGGACGGTCCAACGGGATACCTTGCTGCGCTGTTCAGGCCGGTGGTCATCTACTGCTCGGAGATGGGGAGTTCGTGGTACGGGTCGTGCATGGGGGTCTCCGGAGGTTGTTTGGGGTCGGATGCTTCGCTGTGCACCGCCCCTGTGCCCCGGTGCTCGGCTGACGGGGACACAGGGCGAGCCCGTTAGGGCGGCGGGCGATCAGCACCAGCGCAGAGATCAGGCGGCGCTGGCGGAGGCCGTGTCGGGCTCCCTCTGCTGCGGGGAGGTGGCTTCGTCGAGTTCGGCCTGAAGGGTGTCCTTGAGCTTGTCCGCCTCCGTCCTTCCGATGGTCAAGTCCCTGCTGCGGAAGGTGGCTTCGATGTGGCGGCGCGAGGCGCGGCCATTGCGTCCCAGTGGCGCGGTGCGCGCAAGTGCGAGCCGTTCGGGAGAGATTTCGCTGGGCTCGTGATCCTGCGGTTCGGCGGAGGATTGCGGGTCCTCAGCCACTTCGGTGGTGTCCGGAGCCACATCGACGGCAACCCTCGCCACATCGTCGGGGCCGTGAACAGTGGGCTGGCGGTGGACGACGATGGAGAGATGGACCGCGCCGGCCAGGGCGAGCGGGGCGATGGCTGACAGGCCGCCGACTGTGAAGTCGTCGAGGCGAAGGCCATCGCCCTGGCGGGTCTGCTGGTTGAGGCGGACGGCGTGCAGAGCGTTGGCCCAGATACTCGTCACGGTTGCGGCGCCAACGAGTGTCCATACGTACGCGCGGGACCATGTCGAGGCGGCTCGCAGCATCACGAGGGCTCCCACGCCGATGGCGATGAACCCGTCGATCACAAGCGGAAAGACATAGGTGAGAAGCCCGCGGATGTGGATGGCGACGGCCATCTGACGCAGGGCGTCGTAGGACAGAGCGAAGGCGAAAACGGCGAGCAGGGCGATGCCGACGCGAATCGCGGCGGTGGCGGTGATGCGGCCAGACAAGCGGGGTACTCCAGGTGGGCTTGGGGGCGGCGGCCTCGGAGCAGGGGAGGGCGAGGTGTGGCCGCCGTGAGGCGTGGTGTCTCGTACCACTCGTCGCATGCCTGGTCAGAGCAGGTACGAGTGGGCTGGCGATGTCGAGATGACTCGTTGCGGGCCGTTCACTCGTCCCCGCGCTGACCTGCGCGGGGACGAGTGCGACGAGTCGGCGCGGGTCAGGCCGCGGAGCCGGGAAGGGGCTCGGCCGACGGCTGTGCGGGCTCTGCCGCCGGAGCCGGTTCGGGGCAGTAGCGCGCCCAGGTGTCGAGGAATTGGTTGCGGGCGAAGCCCTTGGCCTGGGTGCCGTCGGGGAAGCGACGGTTGGCCGAGCTGATGCCGTAGGGCTTCAGCAGCAGTTGCAGGCCACGCGGGGTCAGCCCATTGGGGCCGTACTCGGCCCACGGCGCCTCCTTGTCCGCGTTGAGGGCCTCCAGCAGGCGCTTCGTGCCCAGGACCGCCGGGTCGTTCTCGGCGGTGAAGGCCCGGCGGATGCCGACCAGGAGGCGGGTGCGCAGGCCGCCTTCCTCGTCCTGCCCGGCCTCGTAGTCGGTCATGACGCGGCAGGCGGTGCGGGCGAGTGCCGGCCACTCGCCCCCGGCGAGGTCGGCGACGACCACTAGGGGTTCCCAGGTGTCGGCCGCGCGGTCCTCGACCGGCATCGGCGGCTCCATCTCCAGCGCCTGGGCGTACAGCGGCTGGAGCCAGGCGGTGAGCCGGTCACGGATCGTGTGCAGGGCAGGGGTGTCGCGGTGGGTGCGGAAGTGCGCCACCTCCTCGCCGTCCGCCCGGCGCCTCATCCGGATGACCACCGACCGGTCCATCACCGTGTCCGGCAGATCACCGATCCCGGCGAGCGCCGCCATGGCGAACGTGGGGAACGCGGTGGGCTTGTGCTCGGGCCCGGTCACCCGCAGCGTGGGCCGGTTGCGCTGGTGGCCGGCGTTGATCAGGCCGCGCACCTCCTCGTTCTTCTCCGCCGCCTTGACGGTGCTGAAGAGGGTGTCGGCCTCGTCGACCAGGAGAGCCGGCGGGTCCTCGTCGTCGATCGAGCGGAAGATAGCCGCCGCGCTGGCGTTGACCGTGATCAGCGGGTTGCGGACGGTCTCGGTCACCACGTCCAACAGCCGTGACTTGCCGCACCGCTTCTCCGGAGCCACGATCGCCAGACGCGGCGCGTGCTGCCACGCACGCTGCAGATGCGTAGCCGCGATCCACAGCGTGACCGCGGTGAGAGCCTCCTCACCCGGCATTGCCACGTACCGCTTGATCTGCGCCCGCAGGCTGACCAGGATCTGCGCGCCCTCGGAGTCGGGCGACGCGGTCGGCGCCTCAACTGGGCTGGCCGGTACGTCCGGTGAAGGCAATGCCGTGCCGTCAACCGGCTGGCCGGGGACAGCGACCGGCGGCCACGAAGGCGTGTTGGAGTCGGAATAGTGCTCGGCTCCCGCATGTTCCACGGGGCAGCTCCTCGTCTGGCGGCTGCGGGCTTGCCCGCCCTTGCCGCCGGGTTGGTACTTCACGGGCCGTACGGGGTTGCTGGGGCCTCCGGCGTTGCACCGCCGGGGGCCGCTCCCGTTCTCGCGGGCGTTCGGTGATCGCGAGGGAACACGGACCGTACGTCCACGCCCGGCAACAGTCCAGCGTTTCTGTGTCAGCTCAGCGCAGAATGGTTTGCTACGCTCCCGACCCTTCACGCGACCAGCCCGAGCAGTTCCAGCAGATTCGCGGTCACCACCCGATAGGCATTGCCGAGCCGCAGCACCTTGCACGGGTACTCGCCACGCTTCGCCAGCTCATAACCCTTGCTCCGCCCGAGCCCCAGAGCGCGATTGCTCGTATCCAGGTCAACAGATACGGGGAGGGCAAGCAGCTCCTCCCGGCTCATCCCCTTCGAACTCGTCGATCGTCCCGCGGTCGCGTCATCGCGCATGCAGCGCGCCCCTTTCGGTACAGCCCTCGGCGAACGCGGTCATCACGTTCGGCTCCAGGCGTCTACCTACCAGGATGGCCAAGCTAATGTGTCTTCATGACACAACGCGGTTTCGATGATGAAGAGGACGACGTTCCCGAGTGGGAGGACCGGGTCAAGGCCAACGTGGCCGGCGAAGTCCGCCGAAGGAGGAAGGAGATGGGATGGAGCGCACAGGATCTGGCGGACCAGTGCGAGCGGCTCGGGCACCCCATCCCGCGGAACGTGATCGCCAACATGGAGTCCGGCCGCCGGGCCAACCTCCCGCTCGTGGACGTCATGGTCCTGGCTGCCGCCTTGGAGACGTACCCGGTCTGTCTGATCTTCCCGGTCGGCTACGTCGAACGGACCCAAGAGCTTCCCTTCCAGCACCTCGTGCCCACCTGGGACGCCCTTCGGCGCTTCACCGGCGACGAGGACATGCCCTCGTACGACGCGGGCCTGGTCCCCGACTTCGAGGCGCACGACAGTCTCGTACGCACCGCCCTGGCCGCCCTCGAAGAGGAAGAACGGGCGCGGTTCGCAGCCAGGACGGCAGGCAACCGCGCCCAACAGGAAGACGCCGAGCGCAAGCAGACCAAGTACGCCGACGAGGCCATCTCCGCCAAGTACAACCTCCGCCACCTCCGCCGCGACATTCGCGAGGAGGGCGCCATCCCACCCCACCTGCCACTCGCCCTGAGCGACGTCGACCCAACCGAACCCGACCCCAACACCGCCCCGGAGGAACGCGTTTGAAGGGCTCCACCCATCGCCGCTGCTACTGCCGCGACCCCCACACCGGCAAGCCGCTCGGCAAGAAGTGCCCCAAGCTCTCCAGCCGCAAGCACGGCTCGTACTCCATACGCCAGGAACTCCCGCCCCGCGAAGACGGCACCCGCCGCTCCTTCAACCGCGCCGGCTACGAGTCCCTGAAGACGGCTCAGGCCGACCTCGATCACGTCCGCGCTCTGCTCGCCCTGGCGGACAAGGACGACCCCGACAGCCTCCAGCGCCTCGTCGCCCTGCTGGAGGAGGTCGCAGCCGACAAGGCTCCACTGCCCGCCATCGAGGAGACTCGGCGCCGCCTCCGAGCCGGTCTCGCCCTCCGCGGCAGCCTCACCGTCGGCGAGTGGCTCGACCAGTGGTTCGCCGCGAAGAAGCGCCGCAAGACCACGCTCAACGGCTACGCGTCCCACATCCGCGTCCACCTGAAGCCGCGCATCGGCCACGTGCGCCTCGACCGGCTCAACGTCGGCCACTTGGTGGAGATGTTCGACGGGATAGCCGACGACAACGAGGTCATCGCGGCCGAGAACGGGGCCCGCCGCGAGCAGATCGCCCGCTGCAAGCCGAGCAAGCCCGGCCGGCCCGTAGGAGCCGAGCGAAAGCTGCTCGCGGCCGAACGGGCCAAGCTGGCGGAGATGAAGCCGTTCCGGAAGATCACCGGCCCGGCATCCCGTCAGGCGATCCGCCGCACCCTGCGCGCGGCCCTGAACTCAGCGATCGCCCAGCAGCTCATCACCTTCAACCCGGCGTCCCACGTCGAGTTGGAGTCCGGCAAGCGCCCGAAGCCTCTCCTCTGGACCGATGAGCGAGTCCGGCGCTGGCGCGAGACGGGCGAGGTCCCCGGCCCCGTGATGGTGTGGACCCCGCAGCAGTTCGGCGCCTTCCTCGACACGGCCGAGGGCGACCGCCTGTACGCGATCTTCCACCTCATGGGTACCCGCGGCCTCCGTCGCGGCGAGGCGGTCGGCCAGGACTGGCACGAGATCGACCTCGACGCCGGCCTCATCACGCCCGCCAAGGAGATCGTGGTGGACGGCTGGGATCTCTACGAGTCCGAGCCGAAGACGGACGGCAGCGCGAACACGATCGCGCTCGACAGCACGACCATCTCCGAACTGCGCGACCATAAGGCCCGCCAAGAGAAGGAGCGCGCGGAGTGGGGCGAAGCCTGGCAGGACACCGGCAAGGTCTTCACGAAGGAAGACGGCTCGTGGCTCCACCCCGGGACGGTCTCCGAGACATTCCGCCGCATCCTCGCCACGACTGACCTGCCGCCCATCACCCTGCGGGACCTACGCCACGTCGCCGCGACGCTCACGCACGGAGGTGGCGGCGACATCCACGCCGTGAAGGAGACCCTGCGGCACTCCACCATCACGCTGACCTCGGACACGTACACGAGCCTGCTCCCGGAACTGGACCGTGAAATCGCCGAGAAGGCAGCGAAGCTGGTCCCCCGGTCACGTCCGGCAACCACAGATTCGTCTGCCACAGAGTGACTGAAGGCGCTGGTGGGTTCTGACCACGGTTGCCTAGGCAACTACGCCCGCCACAGACCACCCGCTCCGTCGGTGGATTTGATTGCGGTCCGGGCCAGCTATTAGTAGGGCTCGTTGGGGAGCCGCCGGGCAAGTACCCACTCCTCGTCCCCGACACGACAGGTGATGACCAGTCGAACGGGGTGACCACGGTACTCGTCCTGCCAGGTTTCCATCGTCTTACCCTCCATCCAGTGGCCGGGCCTGGTCCGCTCCATCTGGAACGGGTGGCCCCGACCCACGCGCAGGGCGAACGGGCCGAGGGTACGCCCGTGCTCGTCGGCTTCGTTCACGCGGGGCGTAAACCTGAACGGCCCCCAGACGTGGTTCGAGATGTCCTCCGCGGTCACTCGGCCAGGTGTCAGGTTGCTGCGATTCTTGTCGTCATCATCGACACGAACGCTCACGAACTCGACCACCCCCAACTCGTCGGGGCCGGCGAGGTGCACGTTGAGCATCGAGTGGTCCTGGGACCGGTTCTCCATGCTCAATTCCAGCTGGGGCCGTCGCTCTTCGTGCCGCCGATCCCGTTCGATGCGAGTCAGAGTCTCTGCCGTGGCCGCAGACCGGCGGGCGGCCAGCCAGGCACCGGCTGTCGCGATCGCGCCGAGCGCAGCAGTGGAAAAGGTGGCGATGTCTTCCCAAGGCATGCCGCTGGACGCCTAGTTCGCCGGTGTGGACAGCGCGGTCAGATCGTCCTCAACAGCGACCAGCTCGGCGATCTTGGCGGCAATTTCTGCCATCGAATCATCCGCCGTATCCAACCCGTTTCGAGAGGCAAGCAAGGGGCTAACCTTCCGAAGTTCGTCGTAGGTTGTCTTGTGCACGACAGGAAGCAGCAGGTTACGTGCAAGGAGCTCCGAGAGCTCAATGTCGGAGACGCCCCGTCGGTCAACGCGCTTCAGTAGCTCAGGGGTGACCAGAACGAGACCCGTACGCGACTTCGCCAGACCTCTGTCGATTTCCCGCATGAACGGTTGGCCGAGCAGAATGTCCTTCTCGCTGAACCAGACCGACACGCCCTCTGCTTCCAGCAGATCGCACAACTCCTTGGCAGCACCGCGCCGGTCATCCCATGCGTGGCAGAGGAAGACATCGCGAAGGTCTGGCTGTTGGCGCGCGCGCAACACGGCGGCGTCGCGAACTGGAGCCAGGTCCTTCACCTCAGCAGGCGTGTAAGTCACGGAGGAGGTGCTCGGTGACCAAGGCGCTCGCGTTCTGCCGCTACTGGAGCTGCCCCCACTAGTCGCGCCGCCCCCGCCACTGCTCCGCGATGAGTAGGCCGACGGCGGATAGTAGGACGGGGAGGGTGAGTACCCGTAGCCTCCGCCGCCGCACGCGGGGCACGCCGCACGTCCGCTGGCGGTCCGATGCCCCCGCCGAGGGGCTGTACAACGACTCATAACCACACGGTAGTCCACGCAGCCCCAGGAGCCATCTCGTTTACGCATAAGCCCGGAGTCGCCGACATATCCAAGCAGTTTGCGATTCCCTCAGGGCTAGAGACGATCAAGTCCCGCTCACATGCACCGCAACTGTCCCTTGCCTGCGGCCGACGGACCTCGGTGTGGGGCTGCGACCTGTGCAGTCAGGCTGAATGGAATGGAGCAGGCCCCAGCCCCGAGCAGCCGCTCTCACTGGCACTGCCTCCGGTGGCCATGAACTCGCTCTCGCGGCCGTCGGGCATGCGAAGGATTCCAGGCGCCGCATCGAAAAGGTCGACACCCTCTTCGTCGCGCACGAGGGTGATGCTCCCTGCCCAGGTGCTGTGACGGTCGTAGCTGAAGTTCTCCACCGTCGAGGGGTCCAGACGCAGTACAAGCGACGCGATGACAGAGACCTCCTTGCCATCAGGGAAAACGACCGTAGCTGGCCCGACATAACGAGGGCGGCCGTCGTCCGGATGGAAGGGGGGTCGTGACGTCATGGCGCGAGGGTAGCGCGGGTCATGGGGGTTAATTTGGGATGGCGTCCTCCCGCCACCTCTGCTCTTCGGCACCGCGCCCACCGGGCAGACAGCCTTCACTGGCACATCCGCTCACGCATCGCTCACGCACGACCCCGAAAACGCAGCAGCGCCCGAGCCGACCGAAGCCGACCCGGACGCTGCGTAGCAGGTCAGAGGCCATATCCCCCGCCCACCACCGGTAGGCCCTGTGGGACTCGAACCCACAACCAATGGATTAAAAGTCCACTGCTCTGCCAATTGAGCTAAGGGCCCAGGCGATGTTGCCTCCCCGAGCATAGCCGGACACGGCCGTGTCTCCGATCGGGTATCGGGGACACGGCCGTGCCGAGGTCGCGCGGTGCGTCGGGAGTGTCAGGGATCTACCTTTTCGGGTGCCCCTCCGGAGGAGCTCGCCCGAGCCGCCTCCCGCCGCCGCGTCCGTTCGTGCTCCGGATTCAGGAACCACTCCCGGGCCGACGCGAACCACCACGCCGCCGCGAAGCCGAGGACGGCCAGGACCGCGATCGGGGCGTAGTTGAAGCTCTCCCAGGTGACCGGGGAGACCTGCGGCAGCATGAAGAGGACCGTGATGACGCCGACCCACACCACCGAGACGACGCCGATCAGGCGCGACCAGCGGCCCAGGTGCCACGGCCCGCGTTCGAAGGCCTCGCCCTTGGTCAGGCGCAGCAGCGTCGGGACGACGTAAGCGATGTAGAGCCCGATCACGGCGACGGACGTCACCGCCGCGTAGGCCGTGTAGTTGATCAGGTACGGCAGGCCGAGCACCAGCGCCCCCGCCGCCGCCAGCCACACCGCCGCCACCGGCGTCCGGGTGCGCGGGCTGACCGTGTGCCAGACGTGGGAGAAGGGGAGCGCGCCGTCGCGTGAAAAGGCGTAGATCATGCGGCTGTTGGCCGTGACCGAGGCCATTCCGCAGAACAGCTGTGCGCCGATGACGACCAGCAGGAGCAGCTTCCCGGCCGTGGCGCCGAGCGCGTCCAGCAGGATCTGGGCCGGCGGCGCGCCCGTCGGGGAGGCGAGCTCCTTGCTGTAGTCCTGGATCGCGTAGGTGAAGCCCAGGAGAAGCACGAAACCGGCTATCCACGACGTCCAGATGGACCGCACGATGCCCTTCGGGCCCGCCGTCGACGCGTCGTGCGTCTCCTCCGTCATGTGGGCCGAGGCGTCGTAACCGGTGAAGGTGTACTGGGCCATCAGCAGTCCCAGCAACACCACGTACACCCCGCTCCCCCAGCCCGTGTTGTTCACGAACTCGGTGAAGACGAAGGTCGTCGACTGGTGGTGGTCCGGTACGAAGGCCAGCGCGCCGACGATCACGCCGACGCCCAGCACGTGCCACCACACGCTGATGTCGTTGAGCAGGGCGACGATCTTCACGCCGAAGGTGTTCAGCAGGCCGTGCAGCACCAGGATCCCGGCGAACAGGAGCACCGTCCGGCCCGGTGTCACCTCGAAGTCGAACTGGAGGTTCAGGTAGGCGCCGAGGAAGGACGCGGCGCCGAAGTCGATGCCCGCGGTCACCGCCACCTGGCCCAGCACGTTGAACCAGCCCGTGAACCACGCCCAGGCAGCGGCCGAACGCGGCGGCGCCAGGCGGTACGCCCAGTAGTAGAGGCCGGCGGAGGTCGGGTACGCCGAACAGATCTCGGCCATCGCCAGCCCGACGAAGAGGGTCATGAGGCCGACTGCCACCCAGCCCCACATGATCACCGACGGTCCGCCCGTGTTCATGCCGAACAGATACAGCGTCAGGCAGCCCGACAGGACCGAGATGATCGTGAAGGAGACCGCGTAGTTGGAGAACGCCGACATGCGGCGGGCAAGGACCTGCGTGTAGCCGAGCTGGGCAAGCCGTTCTTCGTCGGACAGCCCCGAGGGGGCCGGGCCCGACTGCCCGCTCGCTATGGCGTCATCTGTCATGCCCCCAGCGATTCCCCCGCCGGGGGCGTGACATGCATCACAACATGGCTAAAAAATGCCCTTGTAGGCCTGCCAGCCGCTCCCGATCAGCACCCGCCCGCCGAAGGAACCATTGCCCTTGCCGCCGTAGCGGTAAAGGTGCCCCGCGGTGTCCCGTGCGACCAGGTCGTTCTTCCCGTCACCGGTGATGTCGCCGACGCCGACGACCGTGTTGTACGTCGATCCCCAGCCGCCGAATACCTTTGCGCGCGCCTTGAGATGTCCGCCCGCCGAACCGCCCGCGAGACCGCCGTACCGCCACAACGTGCCCGCTTTGTCCCGGGCGAGCACGTCCCCGATCCCGTCACCGTCGAGGTCCCCGGCGCCGACGATCTTCGGGTAGCCCTTCCAGACGGGTCCCGACCCGATCCGCTTCCCCGCCGCGAGAGTCCCGCCGCTCTTCGCGGCGAAGAGGTAGACGTCCCCCGTCGACGCCTTCCGCGCCAGCAGGTCCGGGCGGCCGTCGCCGGTCAGATCGCCGGGCGAGGTGAGGACGTCGTACGCGTTCCAGCCGCCGCCGAGTCCCGTGTACGGCATGGCGGGCGTCGGCGCCTTCCCGCACGGTACCTTGTAGCCCCGCAGCGAACCGTCCGTCATCCG
Source organism: Streptomyces sp. CA-249302 (assembly GCF_050936785.1). NCBI lineage: Bacteria > Bacillati > Actinomycetota > Actinomycetes > Kitasatosporales > Streptomycetaceae > Streptomyces > Streptomyces sp. CA-249302. Next base: position 5,231,346 of record NZ_JBNJMG010000001.1, read on the forward strand.
CACCAGCACGTCCTCGCAGCGATCGCCGTTCAGATCGCCGAACGGCACCGCCACCGCCTTGGCCGACCAGCCGCCGCCGGACACCTTCCCGGCGAACCCGCCCTTGCCGTCGCCCTGTTGGAAGGTGAGCGTGCCGGTGGAGCTGAGGGTGAGCAGGTCGGCGAGCCCGTCCTGGCCGACGTGGTCGCGGCGCACGGGCGCGGCGAGGGTGCCGGCGGGGAGGATGTGGATGCGTTCGGCCTCGTCCACGTACGCGAGCCTGTTGCCGTTCGCCTCCAGCGTCCAGCGGATGCCCCGGTCGGAGGTGAGGCGCCCGTCCAGGTTGCCCGCCGCGGGCAGGTCGGCCACATCCGACGTGACCGCCCTGCCGGAGCCGACGTCGGTGCGGACCAGCTCGGCGCGGAGGGTGTCGTGCCGGATCAGGAAGCCGTCGGCCAGCAGGGCGTCGCCGGTCGGTACGGCCACCGAGCGGCCCCGGGAGCGGTCGAAGACACCGGCCTTCCCCGGTGCCGTACAGGCCCAGTAGACGAAGCGGCCGACGGCCTGCACCTCGTCGGGGACGCAGCCCGAGCCGACGTTGACGTCCACGGCCGGGTTGCTCGTGCCGAGCCGGGTCAGGGTCAGGTGGCCGGGTGTGGCGGCGGTCGTCCACAGCCGGCCGCCCCAGACGGTGGCGGCGGCGGCCGTGCGCGTCGCGGCCACGGTCATCCGCGTCCAGTCGTAGACGTACTGCTTGGTGCCGTCGGCCACGACCGTGTACCGGCCGTCCGCGGCCACCACCCGGCTGTCCGGGCCGCCGAGCGTGACCGTGTCCACCAGACCGGACGGCAGACGCCGGTGGATGGCCCCGCTGCCTCCCAAGAGGTCGTCGTACACGACGGAGCCGTCCCCGAGGCCGAAGAGACGCAGACACGCCCGGTCGACGGTGCACGGCTTCACCCCGCCGCCGCCCTGCCGCACCGGACCGACCTGCGGCGGCGAACTCGCCGACACCGTACGGGAGTTCCACATGACGTCGGCCGACGCGGAAGCGGTCTGGTCGGTGTAGGTGAGCGCGCCGCCGGCGAGGGCCACGCCGTCGACGGGGGCCGGCACCGGCGGCAGGTCGACGATCTTCGTGACCGTGAGGTCGCCCCCGGCCGACCGCGTCACCCGCTGCACGCCCCAGTCCTCGGCACCCGAGCCGCCGGTGACGACGGCCGACCCGTCCGGCGCCTGCGTCAGGGAGATCTCCGCCTGCGGGACCAGCTGCTTCCAGTCGCCGCCGCTCAGCGGCTTCGCCAGCAGTGCACGGGTGTGGTCTTCTACGGCGACCAGCTGGTCCCCGACGGCGGTGAGCGCGAGCTTTCCGGCCGTGGTGGACACCGGGATGTCGACGGCCGGTCCCCGCGGGTCGTTCCGACGGACCAGGCGGGCGCCCAGGTTGGGCAGCCACCAGCCCACGTAGTCGTGGGTGAGGAGAGGCTTCCAGGCCAGGTTCGGCTCGTACGGCTCGAAGACGGGCGTGACCGTCGCGTCCTTCAGGTCGACGACGGCGAGTTGGGCGAGGAAGGTCCCCGGGTCGTCCGTGGGCACGAGGTAGTGCAGCACCAGCGAACGGGCGTCCCGCACCACCGGCCCCTGGATCCGCACGCCCGCGGGGAAGCCGGTCACGACCGTGTCGGAGGTGCCGCCGCCGGCGGTGGGCCTGAGCACGTGCAGCGCGGTCATGTCCTGGGGGCCTGCCCCCTCGTAGCCGATGACCGCGACACCCGCCACGCCGGCCGAGTACAGGTTGTCCGGCACGGTGACCGTGCCCCGGTCCGCGCCGGTCGCCACGTCACGGAACCGGATGGTGTCCGGGGTCCGGCTCAGCACCTCGTACGCCGTGTCGGAGGAGGCGAGGCCGAGGTGCCCCTGGATCCCGTCCCAGCGCGAGAAGTCGGTGAGGTCCCGCGACTGTCCGGTCGCGTAGTCGGTCCACTGCTGGTGTTCGACGCCCTCCGGCTGCGACAGCAGCCCGGTGTCGCCGTAACCCTCGAGCCCCGCATAGCGCGGGACGGTTCGGACCCCGGCGGGGAGTACGGTCCCGCCCGACGAAGCGGCGGCCGGCGCCGCCCCCGCCGTCCCGGCAACCTCCGGCGAACTCACGGCGAGCGCGAGAACGGCGGTCAGCGCCGCGCCCCCGAGCAGCCGCCGTACGAACGTGCGGCCCTTCACGGAACCCCCCGGCCCGTCGACCCGTGCATGGGTCTGTGCGTGAAATGTGCATGCCCTGAGCGGGCAACGGGAGCGTATCAGCGGGAAGTTCCGGGGCCGGTGGGGTTTCCGGGCACGCGGAAGGGCCCGTACGAACATGTCGTACGGGCCCTTCCGTCAGTTCACTCGGCCGTCACCCGGCGTCAGCCGTTGCGCTTCCAGCGGGGCTTGTCGTCGCGGCGGCCGAAGGAGGAGCCGCCGGTGCCGGTGCCGGTGCCACGGTGGTCGTCGCGGCGGCCGTACGGACGCTCGTGGCCGCCGGAGCGGAAGCCCGGACGGTCGTCGCGGCGGTCGCGGTTGAAGGGACGGTCGCTGCCACGGTGGCCGCCGCGCTCGTCCCGGCGCTCGAAGGAACGCCCGGCCGGACGGTCGTCGCGACGGAAGCCGCCACGGTCACCGCGGTCGTTGTTGTCACGACGCTCGAAGCCACGGTCGCCGCGGTCGCGGTTGAAGCCACCACGGTCGTTGTCCCGACGCTCGAAGGAGCGACCGCCACGGTCGTCCCGACGGTCGTTGTCACGGCGGAAGCCGGGACGGTCGTTGTCCCGACGCTCGAAGGAACGGCCACCGCGGTCGTCCCGACGGTCGTTGTCACGGCGGAAGCCGCCGCGGTCGTTGTCCCGACGGTCGTCACGGCGGAAACCGGGACGGTCGTTGTCACGACGCTCGAAGGAGCGACCGCCACGGTCGTCACGGCGGTCGTCGCGACGGAAGCCGCCACGGTCGTTGTCCCGACGCTCGAAGGAACGGCCGCCACGGTCGTCCCGACGCTCGCGCCGCTCGTACGCCGGCGCCTCGGTCTCCTGCGCCGGCGACTGCTCGGGCTCGGTCACCTCGACGGCTGCCTCGGCCACCGCGGCCTGCGCCTCGGCGACCGCGGCCTCCGGGTCCTCGCCGCGCTCGCGGGCGACGCGGGCGACCAGGCGGTCGGCCTCCTCGCGCAGCTCGGTCGCGCGGCGCTGCGCCCGCTCCAGCTGCTTGGTGAGGTGGGACACCTCACGCTCGGCCTGCTGGGCCGCGTTGGCCGCGGACTCGGACTGGACCTCGGTCATCGAACGGGCACCGGTGATCTCGGCGACCTCGGGCTCGAAGGCCGTACCGGAGTTGATGATGTGCCGCCCGGCGTCGACGCCCGCGTCCTCCATGAGCCGGAAGATCTGGCGGCGCTGGTGCGGGAGGGACAGGGAGACGACGGTGCCGGTGCGGCCGGCGCGGGCGGTACGGCCCGCGCGGTGCAGGTAGTCCTTGTGGTCGCCGGCCGGGTCCACGTTCAGGACCAGGTCGATGCCGTCGACGTGGATACCGCGGGCGGCGACGTCGGTGGCGACGAGCGCGTTGACGTAACCGTCCTTGAAGTCGGCCAGCGTGCGGGTGCGGGCGCCCTGGGTCATGCCGCCGTGGAGCGCGTCGGCCTTCACGCCGGCCTCGCGCAGCTGCTCGGCGATGCGGTCCGCGCCCAGCTGGGTGCGGACGAAGATGATGGTGCGGCCCTTGCGGGAGGCGATGGCGGCGGTGACCGGCGCCTTGTCCTTGGGCTTCACGATGAGGATGTGGTGCGACATGGTCGTCACCGCGCCCTGGGCGGCGTCGACCTCGTGCGAGACCGGGTCGACCAGGTAGCGCTTGACCAGCGTGGAGATCTCGTTCTCCATCGTGGCGGAGAAGAGCATCCGCTGGCCGCCGGCCGGGACCTGGTCGAGCAGCTCGGTGACCTCGGGCAGGAAGCCCAGGTCGGACATCTGGTCGGCCTCGTCGAGGACGGCTACCTCGACGTTCTCCAGGGAGCAGGCGCCGCGGTTGATGATGTCGCGCAGGCGGCCCGGGGTGGCGACGAGGATGTCGACGCCGCGCTCGAGGGCGTAGATCTGGTTGCCCATCGACGTGCCGCCGCAGACGACCTTCATCTTCAGGCCGACGACGTCGCCGTACGGCTGGAGGGCGTCCGCGACCTGCATCGCGAGCTCGCGGGTCGGGGTGAGGATGACCGCGCGGGGCTTGTGCTTCTCGGTGCGGCCGCCGGCGAGACGCGCCAGGGTCGGCAGACCGAAGGAGAGGGTCTTGCCGGAGCCGGTGCGGCCACGGCCGAGGATGTCCTTGCCGGCCAGGGCGTCCGGGATGGTCGCGGCCTGGATCGGGAAGGGGGTGGTCACGCCGTTCTGGGCGAGCTTGCGGACGACGCCCTCGGGGAGACCGAGGTCCGCGAAGGTGACCTCGGGAGCGCCTTCGGTGCCCTCGTTCTCGGGCATGACGGCGTGATCAGTACTGGAAATGGACATGCGTAAGCGAAACCTTCCGGAGTCTCGTCGGCACGCGCCCGTCAACTCCGTGATTTCGCAATACGACCGCCTCTATGCGGTCAGCCACGGCAAGGGAGAGAACGCGCCACGCGGCGCTCTCTGCAATGGCGCCGGGCAATGGGATCAAACGATCTACCACCATACGCACCCCCCACCCCCGAAGGCAAACCAGCCCCGACCGGTGTAGGCAAGGTCACTCGCCCAACACCTCCGCCGCTCCCTCCACCCAGCCGAGGCGAACTCACCGACCTCGGACCAGCTTCCCCGCGGGGGGGGGGAGGTCACCCACCTCGGATCAGCTCCCCCGCGAGGGTGAGCGCACCCGCCGCAGACCGACTCACCCCGCCGGGGTGGGGAGCGCTCGCCTCAGACCGGCTCACCGGCCGTCGGTGCGGGCTCGCGTTCGGCCAGCTGTGGTGTGGTCTCGCCGTGGGCCGAGGACGAGGGCTCGGCGGACGGCGGTGGTTCCGGTGTCGCGGACGGTGGCGGGTCGCTCGGGGTGGGCGGCGGCTCGGCCGTGTGCGTGGGTGTCGGCGTCGCCTTGGTCGGCGTCGGCGCCCCGGGCTTCCCGCTCACGTCCGGCTTGCCCTTCACGGGAGCGGACGCGCTCGCGTCCGCCGACGGCGACGCGGAAGGGGAGGCCGACTCCGTCGCCTCCCCCTTGCCCTTCTTCCCGCCGTGCTTGCCGTCGGCGGCCACCCCGAACCCGCCGCCGGAGACGGCCGACCCCCCGTCGGGCGCCTCACCGCCCTTCTGCCCCGCCGAATGCGAGGGCTTCGCGCCCCCGCCTCCTCCGTCGTCGCCCACGCTCATACAGCCGGCTGCGGCGGCGACCGCCATGACCGTGACGGCCAGACGGACGGGTACGTACATGGGGCGCACGGGAAGCCACCTCCGAGGGCGGGAAAGGAGTCAACCTCCTCAACTCCCGCCGCCCGCAAGAGGACACGCGCGGGTGCCGCCGGGCCCCGGGGACGATCGGGCCGCAGCCGTCCACCACCCCGGCCCGCGCCCGGCAACCGGCACCCGGCACCCCGCACCCCGCACCCCGCACCCCGCACCCCGCAAGATCAGGCCGTGACCCGTCCCCCGCCCCGCGTCGCCGAGGCGATGACGTTGGACGCGACGGTCGTCACGACGAGGCTGCCGACCATGACCAGCCCGACGCCGATCGCGTAGAGGCCGCTGGAGTCGTCCGACCAGTCGTAGTAGGCGGCGAGGGTGAGGCCCGCCGTGGTGCCGAGCACGGCGCCGGCGACATGGTGCCGGGAGGCGGCCCAGTACACCGCCGCCAGCAGCGTCAGCACCAGCCCGATCACCTGCCAGGCCTGGTACGGCCCGGTCGTCGTACCGTCGGCGTGCACGTCCTTGTGCTGGTCCCAGCCCAGCCAGGCGGCCCACATCCCCAGGGAGACCGCGGCGAGCAGGAGGGCCGGCCCCAGCCGGCGAACGCGTTCGAGAAGTCCTTGGCTCATGGCTCCAGCGTTCCGGCTCGCGCAGGCTCCGGGCAGAGCGCAGGTACTCAGTCGCACCCGAGTACATCGGACATCCGGGAGACAGGGCCTCTCCGTACCTCCGTCCCGAGCGCCTCTTCCCCGACAATGGCTCTGTGCTGGAGATGACACGCGAATCGTTCGAGGAACTCGTGAGCCAGGCCCTGGACCGGATCCCGCCCGAGCTGACCCGGGTCATGGACAACGTCGCCGTGTTCGTCGAGGACGAGCCGCCCGCCGACGACCCCGAACTCCTCGGCCTCTACGAGGGCACCCCCCTCACCGACCGCGGCGAGTGGTACGCCGGAGTGCTGCCCGACCGCATCTCCATCTACATGGGCCCGACCCTGCGCTACTGCGAGACGGCCGAGGACGTCGTCCACGAGGTCGCCGTGACCGTCATCCACGAGGTCGCCCACCACTTCGGCATCGACGACAAGCGGCTCCACGAACTGGGCTGGGGCTGACCGGCCCGCTCCCGTCCGGCGCATATCCGACCCCGCACTTGGGCATACGGGACCAATGGCCCGCGTCCCCGCCATCGCCGTAACCGCTCTGAACCGCCTGCGCAGGTCCCCGCACCTCCTCGCCCGCCGCCACCGCACCCGCCGCCCGCTCCCGGCCCTCGAACTCGCCGCCCGGCCCAGCCCCTGGGTCCGCGGCCTCGGCCTGGTCGCGGTCGTGCTGCTCGGCGCCTGGCTGGGACTGCTGGCCGTCGGCAACGTGCGGGTCCCGGTCGGCCCGATGAACACGACGATGACCCTGCGCCCCTCCCTCACCGGCGGCACGAAGATCAACGTCTCCCCGCTCGGCGCCCTGGAGCTGAACAGCCACCGCGGCCCGGTCCGCCTGGACGTCAACGTCGACCAACTCGACCCGGAACGCGCCTCGGCCCTGGTCGACCACCCCGAGCGCCTCTCCGGCCTCCAGGACGAGGTCGCCCACGACGTCGAGCAGGGCACCCTCGACCTGGCCCTGCGCTCCTGCATAGCGGTCGTCTCCGGAGCCACCGCCCTGGGCCTGGCCGTCTACCGCCGCCCCCGCCGCGCCCTCGCCGCCGGCGGCACCGCCCTCGCCCTGCTCATGGCCTCCGGCGCGACGGCGTACGCCACCTGGAACCCGAACTCCGTCCTCGAACCGAAGTACTCGGGCCTGCTCTCCTCGGCCCCCTCGCTGGTCGGCAACGCGCGCAACATCGTCACCGAGTTCGACGTCTACCAGAAGGAGCTGGCGCGCCTGGTGACGAACGTGACCAAGCTGTACGACGTCACGTCCACGCTCCCCGCCTACCAGCCGGACCCCACCACCGTGCGCGTCCTGCACGTCTCGGACATCCACCTCAACCCGGCGAGCTGGAAGATCATCGCCTCGCTGGTGGAGCAGTACAAGGTGAACGTGATCGTCGACACCGGCGACACGATGGACCACGGCACGGCGGCGGAGAACGGCTTCCTGGACCCGATCGCCGACCTCGGGGCGCCGTACGTCTGGGTCCGCGGCAACCACGACTCCGCCACCACCCAGCGCTATCTCTCCCGCATGAAGAACGTGCACGTCCTCGACGACGGCCGCGCCCAGACCGTCGCCGGCCTGCGCTTCGCCGGCATCGGCGACCCCCAGTTCACCCCGGACCGCTCGAACCCGGAGGGCGCCGACGCGTCCGAGGAACTGGCCGGCGACCGCCTCGCCGCGGCCCTGCACGACCAGCGAACGGCGGGCACCCCGGTCGACGTGGCCATGGCCCACGAGCCGTCCGCAGCGCGGGAGGTCGACGGCGAGGTGCCACTCGTCCTCTGCGGCCACCTGCACCACGAGGGCGACGAGATCCTGAAGTACGGCACCCGGCTGCGCATGGAGGGCTCGACGGGCGGCAGCGGTCTGCGCGCCCTGGAGCACAAGTACCCGGCGCCGATCGAGGCCTCGATCCTCTACTTCGACCGGGACACCCGGCGCCTCCAGGCCTGGGACGCGATCAAACTGGGCGGCCTGGGCGAGACGACGGCCGAGGTCACCCGCCACCTCCCGAAGGAGAACCAGCCGGGAGCCACCCCTTCCTCCTCCGCCCCCTCTTCCCCGTCCACCCCGTCGTCCTCGGGCCCGTAAACCGTTTTGGCGATACCTCCCCCCATCCCATATGCTTCTCACGTCCCCGACGCGCTGAGAGGCGCCCAGGCGGGCCGATAGCCCTCATCGTCTAGCGGCCTAGGACGCCGCCCTTTCAAGGCGGTAGCACGGGTTCGAATCCCGTTGGGGGCACGCAAAACCGTGTGCGACACTTGTGGTCGCCCACAAAGCTTGGTCCTGTGGAGCAGTTTGGAGTGCTCGCCACCCTGTCAAGGTGGAGGCCGCGGGTTCAAATCCCGTCAGGACCGCTGAGGTTTCCCCGGAAGCCTCGTGGCTGGGTAGCTCAGTTGGTACGAGCGATCGCCTGAAAAGCGATAGGTCGCCGGTTCGACCCCGGCCCCAGCCACAAGAACGAAACCCCCCTCCCGGACATCCGGAGGGGGGTTTCGTTTACTGTCCCACCTCGGCTCGCCACCCTGTCAAGGTGGAGGCCGCGCCCGCGGCGCAAGCCGCAATCAGGTACAGCAAATCCCGTCAGGACCGCTGAGGTTTCCCCGGAAGCCTCGTGGCTGGGTAGCTCAGTTGGTACGAGCGATCGCCCGGCCCTGCCTGGCAGCGGCTGCGCCCAGGGCGGAAGGTCGCCGGTTCGAACCCGGCCCCGGCGGGAGGGCAGTCCGTCGTTCGCAGGGGACCTGAGGGGGGTTCTTGAGACACATCGCCAGAGGGCTGGTCACTGCCGGGGCCGTGCTGGTCGGCACGGTCGCGCTGCCCGGTACCGCGTACGCCGCCGGGCCGAACGTGGAGGACGCGTACAGCGACTCGGCCGACTGGTCGGTGCTCGACGTGCGGCTCAACTACAGCGGCGACATCAGCAAGGTGACCGCGACGCTCCGTCCGGTCGGTGCCAGTGAGTCGGACGCGCCGGTGGCCACGATCACCGACTTCACGCAGAAGTACTACGTCAGCTCATGGGAGGGGATCTGGGCCTCGCAGCCCATCCACCTGGACGCTCTGGGCGACTACACGGTCGACGTCGAGGCCACGGACAGCACCGGCGAGACCACCGTCCAGCAGAACGCGGGCACCCTGCACTACCAGAAGCAGCCCGTCATCACCGGTTACGCCGTGACGCCGACCGAGCCCGACATCGAGCACCGGACGGTCACCGCCAGCGGTGACCTGGTGGTCCGCGACCCCAGCACCCGCGAGACGGTGCCGCTGCCCGGTGCCACCGTGGACGCCGCCTTCGACAACGGCAACAAGGACACCCCCACCGTCACCGACGACGCCGGCCACTTCTCCGCGACCCGGGAGACGACGGGCGGCTGGGCCCGCGCCACGTACAACGGCGACCTCGGCTTCTTCACCACCGACGTGGTCCAGGTCTGGCCGCAGGCCGCACCGACCCGGTACGTCCTCGACAAGAGCGACTTCCACGTCACCGCGGGCGACAAGGTCGACGTCACCGGCACCCTCCAGTACCAGTACGGCGACGAGTGGAAGCCGCTGGCCGGCGTCCCGCTGGAGATGGACTACAAGGACTGCAGCACCTGCAGCCCCGTGGACGCGACGACCGACGCGAACGGCCGCTTCTCCTTCCAGCGGTACCCGTACGGCGCCAAGAGCGTCTACGAGATCGCCGTCCAGGTGAGCCCGTACAACCCCTACATCGTGCACAACACCGCCGACGTCACCGTCGCGGTCACGGCGACGACGAAGTTCACCGGGTTCACGGCCTCGCTGGACAAGTACGCCGAGGTGACCGTCAACGGCACGCTCGGCCTGATCGGCCGCGACACCAGCGACCAGGCCGCCGTCGACATCCAGTACTCGGCCGACGGCAAGACGGGCTGGAGCACCGAGAAGACCGTCAAGGCAAGCTTCGGCTCACAGTTCACCGTCGAGAAGCTGCCCGGCTACACCGACGGCTACTGGCGCCTGCACTACGGCGGCTCCTCCACCAAGGACATCAAGGGCACCGTCAGCAGCAGCCTGCGCCGCAACCGCGCCCTCACCCGGATCAAGGACGCCAACGCGTCCCCCGAGCCGGTGACCAAGGGCCGGACGATCACCGTGAAGGGCGTACTCCAGGACCGCAAGGTCGGCAGCACGACCTGGAAGGCGTACGGCGGCAAGAAGGTGCAGATCCTCTTCCGCCCCAAGGGCAAGACGACCTGGTACCTGATGGCCACCGTCACCACGGGGACCAGCGGCTCCTTCAGCAAGGGCTTCAAGGCGACGCAGGACGGCACCTGGGTGCCCGTCTTCCTGTACCCCGACAGCAAGCACTTCGTCGGCGACGGCCGGGAGGACTACGTCGACGTCCGGTGACCGGCTTGGCACCGCGCCCCGCCGAGCGCTACCTTCCAGGGCCATGGGGGACTCCGAGTTGGAGAAGAGCCGGGCTCGGTACGGGCTGCTGGCCGTGGTGATCAGCAACCTGGCCATCGCCGGGGTCGCGATCTTCGGCGTGTGGCGACTCGGCGGGGACAAGTCGGTGATCGTCGGCGTGCTCACCGCCGCGTTCACCGCGGTGAGCAGCATGACCACCGCCTACCTGGGCATCAAGGCCGTGTCCAACACCGCCAAGTCCATCGCGCTGGGCGACGGCGCCGCCCGGCAGCAGCCGGCGGCGCCCGCCGCGCCGCCGGCCCAGCGCACCCCCTGATCCACCCCGCACAAATCGTTCGCCACGGATTTCCCGGGGATGAGATCCTGGATCGCGTATGTCTACGCATCCTGCCCCCGGCACCCCCGCCCTCGGCGATCTCGCCCCCCGCCTGACCGAGCTCTCCCTGCGCGACGCGCAGCGGCTCGGGCGCAGGCTCGAAGGCGCGCGCAAGATCCGCAAGCCGGAGGCGCGCGCCGCCGTCCTCGTCGAGATCGAGGCGGAGATCGCCAAGGCCGAGGAGCGGATCGGCACCCGGCGCGGCCGCCTGCCCGCGATCACCTATCCCGGACAGCTCCCGGTCAGCCAGAAGAAGGACGACATCGCCGACGCGATCCGCGACCACCAGGTCGTGATCGTCGCGGGCGAGACCGGCTCCGGCAAGACCACGCAGATCCCCAAGATCTGCCTGGAGCTCGGCCGGGGCGTCAAGGGCATGATCGGGCACACCCAGCCCCGCCGTATCGCGGCCAGAACCGTCGCCGAGCGCGTCGCCGAGGAGCTGGACACCCCGCTCGGCGAGGCCGTCGGCTGGAAGGTCCGCTTCACCGACCAGGTGAACCAGGACTCGACGTTCATCAAGCTGATGACGGACGGCATCCTGCTCGCCGAGATCCAGACCGACCGCGAGCTGCGCGCCTACGACACGATCATCATCGACGAGGCCCACGAGCGGTCCCTCAACATCGACTTCCTGCTCGGCTACCTGGCACAGCTGCTGCCGCGCCGGCCCGACCTCAAGGTCGTCATCACCTCCGCGACCATCGACCCCGAGCGCTTCTCCCGGCACTTCGGCGACGCCCCGATCATCGAGGTGAGCGGCCGGACGTATCCGGTGGAGGTGCGGTATCGCCCGCTCCTGGAAGAGGATTCGGACGACTCCGACCGCGACCAGATCACCGCGATCTGCGACGCCGTGGAGGAGCTTCAGGGCGAGGGCAAGGGCGACATCCTCGTCTTCCTCTCGGGCGAGCGGGAGATCCGGGACACCGCCGACGCGCTCACGAGGAAGGCGTACCGCTTCACGGAGGTGCTCCCCCTCTACGCCCGCCTCTCCCACGCCGAGCAGCACCGCGTCTTCCAGCAGCACACCGGGCGCAGGATCGTTCTGGCTACGAACGTCGCCGAGACCTCGCTGACCGTCCCGGGCATCAAGTACGTCATCGACCCAGGCTTCGCCCGGATCTCCCGCTACAGCCACCGCACCAAGGTCCAGCGGCTGCCGATCGAGGCGGTCTCCCAGGCCAGCGCCAACCAGCGCAAGGGCCGCTGCGGCCGTACCTCGGACGGCATCTGCATCCGCCTCTACTCCGAGGACGACTTCCTCGCCCGCCCGGAGTTCACGGACGCGGAGATCCTGCGTACGAACCTCGCCTCCGTCATCCTCCAGATGACCGCGGCCGGCCTCGGCGACATCGAGAAGTTCCCCTTCATCGACCCGCCGGACCACCGCAACATCCGCGACGGCGTCCAACTCCTCCAGGAACTGGGCGCGTTGGACCCGGCCGAGAAGGACGTACGCAAGCGGCTCACGCAGACCGGCCGCAAGCTCGCCCAGCTTCCCGTCGACCCCCGCCTGGCCCGCATGGTCCTGGAGGCCGACAAGAACGGCTGCGTCCGCGAGGTCATGGTCATAGCCGCCGCGCTCTCCATCCAGGACCCGCGCGAGCGCCCGGCCGAGAAGCAGGCCCAGGCCGACCAGCAGCACGCCCGCTTCAAGGACGAGACGAGCGACTTCCTCGCGTATCTCAATCTCTGGCGGTACGTCCGCGAGCAGCAGAAGGAGCGGGGCTCCAGTTCCTTCCGCCGGATGTGCAAGCAGGAGTACCTGAACTTCCTGCGCATCCGCGAATGGCAGGACATCTACACGCAACTCCGCACCGTCGCCAAGCAGATGGGCATCCACCTCAACGAGGAGGACGCCCCCGACCAGAGCGTCCACGTCTCCCTCCTCGCCGGACTCCTGTCCCACGTCGGCATGAAGGACGTGAAGGACGGCGCGAAGAACGAGTACCTCGGCGCCCGCAACGCCAAGTTCGCGATCTTCCCGGGCTCGGCCCTCTTCAAGAAGCCCCCGCGCTTCGTGATGTCGGCGGAGCTGGTGGAGACGAGTCGCCTCTGGGCCCGCGTCAACGCGAAGATCGAGCCGGAGTGGGTCGAGCCCCTGGCCGAGCACCTCCTGAAGCGCACGTACTCCGAACCGCACTGGGAGAAGGACCAGGCAGCGGTGATGGCGTACGAGAAGGTCACGCTGTACGGCGTACCGATCGTCGCCGACCGCAAGGTCAACTACGGCCGTGTCGACCCGGAGGTCAGCCGCGAGCTGTTCATCCGCAACGCGCTGGTCGAGGGCGACTGGCGTACGCACCACAAGTTCTTCGCCGACAACCGCAGACTGCTGAGCGAGGTCGAGGAGCTCGAACACCGCGCCCGGCGCCGGGACATCGTCGTCGACGACGACACGCTCTTCGACTTCTACGACGCCCGAGTGCCCGAACACGTGGTCTCCGGCGCCCACTTCGACTCCTGGTGGAAGCGGAAGCGGCACGAGCAGCCCGAGTTCCTGGACTTCGAGCGGGAGATGCTCATCCGGGAGTCGGCGGAGGCGGTCACCAAGGCCGACTATCCGGACAGTTGGCGGCAGGGGCAGCTCAAGTTCCGTGTGACGTACCAGTTCGAGCCGGGCGCGGACGCCGACGGCGTGACGGTGCACATCCCGCTCCAGGTCCTCAACCAGGTCACGGACGAGGGCTTCGACTGGCAGATCCCGGGCCTGAGAGAGGAACTGGTGACGGAGCTCATCCGCTCCCTCCCGAAGCCGATCCGCCGCAACTACGTACCGGCGCCGAACTTCGCGAAACGCTTCCTGGATACGGCAGTCCCGCTCCAGGAGCCTGTGACCACGACCATGGCCCGCGAACTGAAGCGCATGGTCGGAGTCCCCTTCACCGCCGAGGACTTCGACTGGGCGAAGGTCCCGGACCACCTGCGCATCACCTTCCGGATCGTCGACGAACGGCGCCGGAAGCTGGCGGAGGACAAGGAGCTGGAGCCGCTGCGGCTGCGCCTGAAGCCGAAGGCGCGCGAGGCCCTCTCCCAGGCCGCGGCCGCCACCGCCTCCCGTGAGGGCGGCGAGTCCCTGGAGCGCAGGGGCCTGACCGACTGGACGATCGGCTCCCTCACCCGCGTCTTCGAGACCCGCCGGGCCGGCCAGCCGGTGAAGGCCTACCCGGCGCTGGTCGACGACGGCGACACGGTCTCCGTCCGCCTCTTCGACACGGAGGCGGAACAGGCGGAGGCGATGTGGAAGGGCACGCGCCGCCTGATCCTGCGCAACATCCCGGTCAATCCGGCGAAGTTCGCGTCCGAGAAGCTGACGAACGCCCAGAAGCTCGCGCTCTCCGCCAACCCGCACGGCTCGATCCAGGCACTGTTCGACGACTGCGCGATGGCGGCGGCGGACAAGCTGGTCGGGGACTTCGGGGGGCCGGCGTGGGACGAGGAGTCGTACCGGAAGCTGTACGACAAGGTGCGCGCGGAGATCGTGGACACGACGGTCCGTGCGGTGGGGCAGGTGCAGCAGGTGCTGGCGGCCTGGCAGGCCTGTGAGCGCCGCCTGAAGGGCGTACGCAGCCCCGTGCTCCTCGCCAACCTCCAGGACGTACGCAAGCAGCTGGACGCGCTCGTACGGCCGGGCTTCGTCACGGCGACGGGCATCCGCCGCCTGCCCGACCTGATGCGCTACCTGGTCGCGGTGGACCGGCGGCTCCAGCAGATGCCGACGAACGTCCAACGGGACACCACCCGCATGGACAAGGTCCACGAGATGCAGGACGAGTACGCCTGGCTCCTGGAGCAACTCCCGCAGGGCCGCCCGGTCCCGTCCACCGTCACGGACATCCGCTGGATGATCGAGGAACTCCGGGTCAGCTATTTCGCCCACGCCCTCGGCACGGCGTACCCCGTCTCGGACAAGCGGATCGTGAAGGCGATCGACGCGGCCGTACCGTAACCGCCCCCGCACCCTGAGTGAGTTCGACTGGTGGGCCACCCCTCCTGTACAGTCTCTTCTCGCAGCGCAACGCACAGATAGCGCCGCGAAACCTGGTCCTGTGGAGCAGTTTGGAGTGCTCGCCACCCTGTCAAGGTGGAGGCCGCGGGTTCAAATCCCGTCAGGACCGCAACAAGAAGAGGCCCGCACCCAGTCAAGGGATGGCGGGCCTTCTTCATGCCCAACACTCCCCCTCGCCACCCTGTCAAGATGGAGGCCGCGCCCGCGGCGCAGCCGCAATCAGGCACAGCAAATCCCGTCAGGACCGCAGTAATAAGAGGGCCCGCTATCCCATCAAGGGAAGCGGGCCCTCTTCACGTCTCGGCGCCGCCCAGCGCCTCTCAGCCCGTCCGGCGTTTGAGGACAAGGCCCCTTCAGGGCCGGAGCGGGGGTCTGGGGGCGACAGCCCCCGGCTACGGCCACACCAACGCCGGGTGGGGCACAAGGGGCGGCACGACAGACACCGCGCCCGGCGAAGCCCACCGCCGTCTTGACGGCGTCCCGTTCGCTCGGTACCCAGAAGACAGGGCCGCTTTCCGTGCGGCCCTTGGAGGTGGGGTATGGCGGTATCGGCTAGGCACGAGACGCGGGCCCTGCTCCGCGCGCACCTGTCGGCCGCGTCGTCGTCCTACGGGCACCGAACCCGCCACTGCCCGATCTGCCACCACCTGCTGCGGCTGGCGATGGACTCCCCACCGGGAGCCGCCCAGGCGCCGGACGAGGTCCTGGAGGACGAAAGTCCCGCCGATGCGTGACCATCGGCGGCCCCAACACCCGTCCCTCCGCGGGACGCTGGAACACGTGCCTCCTCTAGCGCACGTATACCGACGGCAACAAGGACCCTGGCATGTGACGGGTGTCACCGCATGAGTTTCTGAAACCGCGGTACTTACCCCTCACCTACAACTGGTCAATTTAATATGTGCAATTGCACCAGTCTCGACACCCGCCCCGAGCCGGTCCACAGGAGATCCGACAGCCCTCCCCAGACTCCGACAAGCCCGCTCACAGAGGCGCTGGTCCGACACGCGACGCGCACAAAAAAGATCGCACTGGACCCGGCGGAGTCCAGCGCGATCTACGACGCACCCTGTGTCACTTGCTTGAAAAGCCTCTGAAGGCTTGGGCGTGGGCCCTGTTGGGGCAGAACCCGCGTCGCTTGGAGCTAGGGTTCGGGCGCCGCGGCAAGTTGGGGGACCTGCCGGTTTGCCCGGTTATGCAGTTGTTCAGGCCTCGCTGCGCTGCTGCGGGATGCCCGCGAGCAGAGCACGGACCTCCGCCTCGCGGTAGCGGCGGTGCCCGCCGAGCGTACGGATCGACGTGAGCTTGCCGGCCTTCGCCCACCGCGTGACCGTCTTCGGGTCAACGCGGAACATCGTGGCGACCTCAGCCGGGGTCAGCAGCGGCTCGGCATCAGGGGTGCGAGCGGTCATGAGCGGCCTCCTCGGGAGAACCGAACCTTCTCGGTTCTTTCCTCTAAATTCTGCACCTTGACCCGCGTTGCCCGAAATGGCGGACGCGAGTCGAGTCGGTTATAGGACGAACGGCTTGTCCTCGGCACTACAACTACACCATCTGTCCAGCCGCTCGGGCCAAACCGATGGAATTGCCCCTCCAGGTGTTCATCAGCGACGGAAGCCGATGGACCATGCCATAGCGGACAGTCACGCCACTGTGACGATCAGTCACAGAGCGATCAGGAGTCACCAGACCCCCCAAAGCGTGCGTCGGACGGAGTCCTCCCCCGGACTCCTTGTCCTATTTTGGCATGAGGAGGGGCAAGAGACGCAAGGGCCGGGTACGTGCGTTCCGTCACGCTCGACACATAAGCCCGGATCGGGGCCTACGTCCGATGTTGACGAAACCTCAGGAACCGCGATGCGAGGACGTGCGAGGACGAAACCCCAAAACGGGCGATTCGTCAAACGCCAGTTCGTTACCTGGGGCCAGGCCGTGGCCCCGGCTCGCCCTAGTTCGCCGAGCGCCGGTCCCTGACGGACCGCCAGCGCTCCACCAGCCGCGCGTACGCCTCCCCCGCGGCGGCCCCGTCGCCCTGCCGGAGGGCCTCGATCCCCTCGGCCACGTCCGCCGCCGAGTGGTCGTCCTCCAGCTCGCCGGCCGACAGCGCGTGCACCAGGCCGCCGTAGTCCAGCTCGACCAGCGAGCGCGGGTGGAACTCCTCCAGCCAGCGCCCCACGTCCACCAGACCGTCGATGAGCGGCCCCTCGTCCATGGCGTCCTTGAGGGCCCGCAACGCCCGCGCCACCCGCCGCCGGGCCTGCACCATCGGCGTCCGGTAGCGCAGCGCCGCGGGGATCTCGCCCGAGCCCTTGTCGAAGCGCCGCTCCTGATCGGAGACGAGCACGAACCAGTGCAGCGGCACCTGCCAGGTCCCGGTCCGGATCCAGGGCCGGGCGTCCGGGTTCCGGACCAGCCAGCGCTCGTAGTCGCCGGTCGCCTGGCGCCGCACGAACTCCGGCAGGGCCGCGTCCAGGACCGCCCTCGGCAGCTCCTCGGGCAGCTCCTGAAGGGCCTGCCAGCCGCGCAGCCGGGTCCGCCAGGGGCACACGCACACGACACCGTCCACGTCGAGCACGAACGCGTCGCCGCTCTCGTGCACCGGCACCGGGATCGGCGGGGTGGGCAGCAAGTCGGCCAGGGAGCGCCGCAGTTCGTCCTGGTACGTCGGCCGGTCGGGGCGGCGGGCGTAGCGCGCCCAGTGGGTGCGCTCCGGTTCCGGGAAGGCGGCCAGCGGTTCGTAGACGCGGAGGTACGTCGCGTACGGGACGATCACCGAGGACACCTTGGGCACGCCTGCTCCCTCCCCCGCCCACCACCGGGAAAACCTGCGGAACCCGCTCACAAACGTGCGGGAAATCTATGCAAATCGTCGCACGGACGTCCTCCGGTGGTAGGTGATCCTGAGCACTGCGCGGATGGCGGGGCCGCGAGGGTCTAAATTCGTGCTCACAGCACCCGCCACCCACACGGGAGCTGGATCCACCCGCCGCTTCTTACTTCAGGAGTCACCACAGTGACCGACGTAACCGGCGCACCTGCTGATGTACTGCACACCCTGTTCCACTCGGACCAGGGCGGACATGAGCAAGTCGTGCTCTGCCAGGACCGCGCCAGCGGCCTCAAGGCCGTGATCGCCATCCACTCCACCGCTCTGGGCCCGGCCCTCGGCGGTACGCGCTTCTACCCGTACGCGACCGAGGCGGAGGCCGTCGCCGACGCGCTCAACCTCGCGCGCGGGATGTCGTACAAGAACGCCATGGCCGGTCTCGACCACGGCGGCGGCAAGGCCGTGATCATCGGCGACCCGGACCGCGACAAGACCGAGGAGCTGCTCCTCGCCTACGGCCGCATGGTCGCCTCCCTCGGCGGGCGCTACGTCACCGCCTGCGACGTCGGCACGTACGTCGCCGACATGGACGTCGTCGCACGTGAGTGCCGCTGGACGACCGGACGTTCCCCCGAGAACGGCGGCGCCGGCGACTCCTCCGTGCTCACCGCCTTCGGCGTCTACCAGGGCATGCGGGCCAGCGCCCAGCACCTGTGGGGCGACCCCTCGCTGCGCGGCCGCAAGGTCGGCATCGCCGGCGTCGGCAAGGTCGGCCACCACCTCGTCCGGCATCTGCGGGACGAGGGCGCCGAGGTCGTCATCACCGATGTGCGCGAGGAGGCCGTGGGCCGGATCCTCGCCGCGCACCCGGAGGGCGTGCGGGCCGTCGCCGACACCGCGACCCTGATCCGCGGCAGTGATGTCGGGGGTCTCGACATCTACGCCCCCTGCGCGCTCGGCGGCGCCCTGAACGACGACACCGTGCCCGCGCTGACCGCGAGGATCGTCTGCGGGGCGGCCAACAACCAGCTCGAGCACCCGGGTGTGGAGAAGGACCTCGCCGACCGCGGGATCCTCTACGCGCCGGACTACGTGGTGAACGCCGGCGGGGTCATCCAGGTCGCCGACGAGCTGCACGGGTTCGACTTCGACCGGTGCAGGGCCAAGGCGGCGAAGATCTTCGACACCACGCTCGCCATATTCGCACGTGCGAAGGCGGACGGGATTCCGCCGGCCGCCGCGGCCGACCGGATCGCGGAACAGCGGATGCACGAGGCGGCCGCGGGGCACGGTCGCTGACCCTCGAAGAGGTTTGGCCGGTACCCGCCGACGGGCACTTAGAGAGAACTCTCACGTTCGTCGGCGGGTCGCCTGCCGAGAAGTGGTTAAAATCGCGGTTGACCAGCGGGGACGGGGCGCCCCGAGGGTCCTGGACCCGGGCCCGTCCTGCGGGCGACGTACCGTATGGGCGCGGGCTCAGGTACCGTGGAAGCCCTACGGACCGGTCTCTCTGCGGAGAGCCCGTTCCAGATCATGAACGCGTGTCAAGACTCTGGGGCCACCGAGCCCCGTATCCGAGGGGGTCGAGCCATGGGGCGCGGCCGGGCAAAGGCCAAGCAGACGAAGGTCGCCCGCCAGCTGAAGTACAGCAGCGGCGGGACTGACCTCTCGCGTCTGGCCAATGAGCTGGGCGCTTCGACTTCGAGCCAGCCGCCGAATGGCGAGCCGTTCGAGGACGACGACGACGAGGAAGACGACCCGTACGCCCAGTACGCGGATCTCTACAACGACGACGAGGACGAGGACGACGAGTCCGGTCCGACGTCTCAACGCCGCGGCGCTTGACGCACTTGCTGTGCTCGACCCGGTCCGGGGTGGTTCCCACCACCGGACCGGGTTTTGCGCTGCCTGTCGCGGTCCCGGGTGACCGTCCTAGGCCGAGTACGTGCCGACGAGTTCCGCACCCGTGGTGTGCTCGCCGCGGTCGGTGATCTCGCCGGCCACCCACGCCTCGACCCCGCGGTCCGCCAGCGTCGCCAGTGCCACGTCGGCCGACTCCTCGGGGACGATGGCGATCATGCCCACGCCCATGTTGAGGGTTTTCTCCAGCTCCAAGCCCTCGACCTGACCCGTCCTGCCGACGAGGTCGAAGATCGGGGCCGGCGTCCAAGTGGAGCGGTCGACGATCGCGTGCAGGCCGTCCGGGATCACCCGGGCGAGGTTCGCGGCGAGGCCGCCGCCCGTGATGTGCGAGAAGGCGTGCACATCGGTGGTGCGGGTCAGCGCCAGGCAGTCCAGCGAGTAGATCTTGGTGGGCTCGAGCAGTTCCTCGCCGAGCGTGCGGCCGAGCTCCTGTACGCGCGCGTCCAGGTCGAGGCCGGCCTGGTCGAGGAGGACGTGCCGGACCAGCGAGTACCCGTTCGAGTGAAGACCGGAGGCCGCCATGGCGATCACCGCGTCACCCGTACGGATGCGATCCGCGCCAAGGAGCCGGTCGGCCTCCACGACGCCCGTACCGGCGCCGGCGACGTCGAAGTCGTCCGGGCCGAGCAGCCCCGGGTGTTCGGCCGTCTCGCCGCCCACCAGGGCGCAGCCGGCCAGCACACAGCCCTCGGCGATGCCCTTGACGATCGCGGCGACCCGCTCGGGGTGGACCTTGCCGACGCAGATGTAGTCGGTCATGAACAGCGGCTCGGCGCCGCACACCACGATGTCGTCCATGACCATCGCGACCAGGTCGTGGCCGATCGTGTCGTAGACGCCCAGCCGGCGCGCGATGTCGACCTTCGTGCCGACGCCGTCCGTGGCGGAGGCCAGCAGCGGACGGTCGTAACCCTTGAGGGCCGAGGCGTCGAAGAGGCCGGCGAAACCGCCGAGGCCGCCGAGGACCTCGGGGCGCTGCGTCTTCTTCACCCACTCCTTCATGAGCTCTACGGCGCGGTCTCCCGCTTCGATGTCGACGCCCGCAGCTGCGTAGCTGGCACCAGTTGTCTCAGACATGGCTAGTGAGAACCTTCGTGTCGTACGGCAGGTGTTACGGGCGACGGATCGCGTCGGCCGCGGCCGTGGCGGCCGGACCCGCGGCCAGTTCGGTCTCCAGGAGCTGCTTGCCGAGCAGCTCGGGGTCCGGGAGTTCCATCGGGTACTCGCCGTCGAAGCAGGCGCGGCAGAGGTTCGGCTTGGCGATGGTGGTCGCCTCGATCATGCCGTCGATGGAGATGTACGACAGCGAGTCGGCGCCCAGCGAGGTGCCGATCTCGTCGATCGTCATGCCGTTGGCGATCAGCTCGGCGCGGGTGGCGAAATCTATGCCGAAGAAGCAGGGCCACTTGACCGGCGGGGAGGAGATCCGGATGTGGACCTCGGCGGCGCCCGCCTCACGGAGCATCCGGACCAGGGCGCGCTGGGTGTTGCCGCGCACGATCGAGTCGTCGACGACGACCAGGCGCTTGCCCTTGATGACTTCCTTGAGCGGGTTCAGCTTGAGGCGGATGCCCAGCTGGCGGATGGTCTGTGACGGCTGGATGAAGGTCCGGCCGACATAGGCGTTCTTCACCAGACCCGCACCGAACGGGATGCCGCTCGCCTCGGCGTAGCCGATCGCGGCCGGGGTTCCGGACTCCGGAGTCGCTATCACCAGGTCGGCCTCGACCGGGGCTTCCTTGGCGAGCTTGCGGCCCATCTCCACGCGGGAGAGGTAGACGTTCCGCCCGGCGATGTCGGTGTCGGGGCGGGCCAGGTACACGTACTCGAAGACACAGCCCTTGGGCTTCGCGTCCGCGAACCGGGAGGTGCGCAGACCGTTCTCGTCGATGGCCACGAACTCGCCCGGCTCGATCTCCCGGACGTAGCTCGCGCCGCAGATGTCGAGGGCGGCGGACTCGGAGGCGACGACCCAGCCGCGCTCGAGGCGGCCGAGGACCAGCGGGCGGATGCCCTGCGGGTCGCGGGCCGCGTACAGGGTGTGCTCGTCCATGAAGACGAGGGAGAAGGCGCCCTTGACCTGCGGAAGGACCGTGTGGGCGGCCTCCTCGATGGTCAGCGGCTTGCCCTCGGTGTCCTCCTGGGCCGCGAGCAGCGCGGTGAGGAGGTCGGTGTCGTTGGTGGCCGCCACGCGAGGCGTACGGCCGCCCTCCTTCTTCGGGAGGTCGGCGACCATCTCGGCGAGCTGGGCGGTGTTCACCAGGTTGCCGTTGTGGCCGAGCGCGATGGAGCCGTGCGCGGTGGCACGGAACGTCGGCTGGGCGTTCTCCCACACGGAGGCGCCGGTGGTCGAGTAGCGGGCGTGTCCGACCGCGATGTGACCCTGGAGCGAACCGAGCGAGGTCTCGTCGAAGACCTGGGAGACGAGGCCCATGTCCTTGAAGACGAGGATCTGGGAGCCGTTGCTGACCGCGATACCCGCGGATTCCTGGCCCCGATGCTGGAGGGCGTAGAGCCCGAAGTAAGTGAGCTTGGCGACCTCTTCGCCCGGAGCCCAGACTCCGAAGACGCCGCAGGCGTCCTGGGGGCCTTTCTCACCGGGGAGCAGATCATGATTGAGTCGACCGTCACCACGTGGCACGACCCCGAGTGTAGGCGAGATCGACCACTGGTCCGAATTGGGGTTACTCACCGGTAGTGGATCATTCGGCGGCGACGGCCCGCACGCTCGTGCCGTTTTCGCTGGTCAGCGTGAGGGTGTCGTGATCGACTCGGTAGCTGACGGTGGAGTCGAAGAGGCCGAGCAGGGCCCGATCGGTCTCCATGAGTGAGGCGTCGCACATCATTCGGGTGGTCATCGGTCGGCCGAGCGTGATGTGTCCGCCGCGTACCGTCGCCGTGGCGTTCACGTGGTTGCAGCCGAGCCTGCCGCCCACCTTGTGGGTCTTCGCGTCGAAGGCGAGGTACGGCTTGCCGTGCGCGGCGCCGGTCGTGCCGTCCGCGGTGATGTCCTTGACGCTCCAGTCGACGCCGGTGACGGGCCGCTCGGCGTCGACCGAGCCGCTCCCGCTGTCGGCCTTCTCGCTGCCGCAGGCCACCACGAGCGGAAGGACGGTCAGGACGGCGAGGGTGAATCGCTGTTTGTCCATGCCGTTGGGACGGGAGGGACGCGGGACCGGTTCCCCCGGCCCGGCGCGGCGGAGGCTCCCGCTCAGCCCATCAGC
Organism: Streptomyces sp. CA-249302; assembly: GCF_050936785.1. Classification (NCBI taxonomy): domain Bacteria; kingdom Bacillati; phylum Actinomycetota; class Actinomycetes; order Kitasatosporales; family Streptomycetaceae; genus Streptomyces; species Streptomyces sp. CA-249302. The sequence goes on from NZ_JBNJMG010000001.1 coordinate 5,254,152, forward strand.
GGCAGCAGCGCACCCAGATCCGCCCGCTCGCCACTGGCGCTGACCTTGGCCTCCGCGACGGCGTCCGTCCAGGCCACCCGCCCGGTCGCGAGCCGGATCCAGGTCAGCGGGTCGGTCTCGACGACGTTCGGCGGGGTGCCACGGGTGTGCCGCGGCCCCTCGACGCACTGCACCACGGCGTACGGCGGGATCCGCACCTCGGTCGAGCCGCCGGGTGCCTTGACGGCGAGCGCGTCGGCGAGCAGCCGGGTGCAGGCGGCGAGGGCCTGGCGGTCGTACGTGACGTCGAGGCCGGGGACGGCGGCGTTCAGGTCGTCGGTGTGGACGACCAGTTCGACGGTACGGGTGACCAGGTAGTCAGCGAGGGGCAGGGCGCCGGCGTTGGTCTCCAGCAGGCGGGTGCCGGGGTGGGCGTCGAGCAGGTCTGCCAGGGTCCGGTCGATGTCGGCGAGGTAGGCGTCGAGGTCGGGGTGGTGTTCCGCGAGGCCGCGGGTGAAGTCGTCGATGGCCGAGGAACTGGCGGCGGTGGCGAACGGCCAGTCGAGCAGCACGGCGTCCTGGCGCGCGGGCGCGGGCCGGTCCAGGGCCCGGTGCACGGCGGTGAGCGCCATCCCGATGTGCGCGACCAGCTCCCGTACGGTCCACTCCCCGAGCCGCGTCGGCAGCGCGAGCTGCTCCGGGGCCAGCGTGCGCACGGCCTCCCGTACGTTCCCGAACTGGCCCTGCACGGCCGCACGGATCTTGACGGGGTCGTAGGCGCGGGCGCGCTTCTTGGCCGGTGACATGGCGGCGAGCCTATGCCTTCGCGGCGTACCCGACGCCGGTGATCAAGCGGTGACATCGGTTACGCGACTGTCGAGAAAAGGTCCGGCGGACCACCGAACCTCCCCCCGGGCCCCGTACCTCTTCAGAGGCGCAGGCGCGCACCGACCTAACGCGCCGATCGGTACACGAGGGGACCCGAAACTCCATGAACAGCAAGCTCATCGCCGTTGCCGTCGCGGGCGTCGTCGCCGCCGGCGCTGCCGTTTCCGCCGTCCCGGCCTCCGCCGCCACTGCCAAGGCCGCGCCGACCCGCTGCCACACCGCCGACCTGAAGGCCGGGTTCGCCACGGGAGGCGACGCGAAGCCGGAGATGGGGCAGGCCAAGAAGCAGACCCAGGCGTACATCTGGTTCACCAACAAGAGCAGCCGCACCTGCACGCTGTCCGGCTTCGCCGGGGTCGACATGGTCGGCGCCCAGACGACCGACGGCACCTGGTCGCTGGCGCGTTCCTCGAAGAAGCCCGTGAAGGTGACCCTGGAGCGGGGCGCCACCGTGGACTTCAGCATCGAGCTGCTGCCGGTGGCGAAGTCCACGCCGAAGAAGGAGAAGTTCGTCCCGGCGAAGTTCCTGGTCACCCCGCCGAACGAGACGAAGCACTTCACCCTCAAGTGGCCCTTCGGCGGCCAGATCCTCAAGCAGGACGGCGCCACCCACCCGGGCACCTACGTCAACCCGGTCGGCCTGTAACCGAGTTGGATGAGGGCCCCGCCCGCCGGTCGGCGGACGGGGCCCTCACTGTCGTACGGCCGAAGGCGCCTACGCGAGCAGCGCCGGGATCGTCTCCTCGTGCGCCGTCCGCAGTTCCGCCAGGGACAGCTCGAACTCGCCCTGGAGCTCGACCGTGTCGCCGTCCACGACACCGATCCGGGTGACCGGGAGACCCCGTGCACCGCACATGTCGTTGAAGCGGACCTCCTCGGAGCGCGGGACGGCGACGACCGCGCGGCCCGCCGACTCGGAGAAGAGGAGGGTGAAGGCGTCGAGCCCGTCCGGTACGACCAGACGCGCGCCCTTGCCACCGAGCAGTGCCGACTCGACCACGGCCTGGATCAGACCGCCGTCGGACAGGTCGTGCGCGGAGTCGATCATGCCGTCGCGGGAGGCGGAGATCAGGATCTCGCCGAGGAGGCGCTCACGCTCCAGGTCGACCTTGGGCGGAAGACCGCCGAGGTGGTCGTGCACCACCTGCGACCAGGCCGAACCGCCGAACTCCTCACGCGTGTCGCCGAGGAGGTAGAGCAGCTGGCCCTCCTCCTGGAAGGCGACCGGCGTGCGGCGGGCGACGTCGTCGATGACGCCCAGCACGGCCACGACCGGCGTCGGGTGGATGGCGACCTCGCCCGTCTGGTTGTAGAGCGAGACGTTGCCGCCGGTCACCGGAGTGCCCAACTGCTGGCAGGCGTCGGCGAGTCCGCGGATGGCCTCGGCGAACTGCCACATGACGGCCGGGTCCTCGGGCGAGCCGAAGTTCAGGCAGTCGGAGACGGCGAGGGGCTTGGCGCCGGTCGTCGCCACATTGCGGTAGGCCTCCGACAGCGCCAGCTGCGCGCCCGCGTACGGGTCCAGCTTGGCGTAACGGCCGTTGCCGTCGGTCGCGATGGCGACACCGAGGCCGCTCTCCTCGTCGATGCGGATCATGCCCGAGTCCTCGGGCTGGGCCAGCACCGTGTTGCCCTGCACGAAGTGGTCGTACTGCGAGGTGATCCACTTCTTGGAGGCCTGGTTGGGAGAGCTCACCAGCTGGAGCACCTGCCGCTTGAGCTCTTCCGAACTCGCGGGCCGCGCAAGCTTGTTGGCGTCGTCGGCCTGGAGGGCGTCCTGCCACTCCGGTCGGGCGTACGGGCGCTCGTAGACCGGGCCGTCGTGCGCGACCGTGCGCGGGTCGACGTCGACGATCTTGCCACCGTGCCAGAAGATCTCCAGCCGGTCGCCGTCCGTGACCTCACCGATCACCGTGGCGATGACGTCCCACTTGTCGCAGATCTCCAGGAACCGCTCGACCTTCGCCGGCTCCACGACCGCGCACATGCGCTCCTGCGACTCGCTCATGAGGATTTCCTCGGGCGAGAGCGTCGAGTCGCGCAGGGGTACGTCGTCCAGGGTGACGCGCATGCCGCCGGAGCCGTTCGACGCCAGCTCGGACGTGGCGCAGGACAGGCCCGCCGCACCCAGGTCCTGGATGCCCACGACCAGCTTCTCGGCGAAGGCTTCGAGCGTGCACTCGATGAGCAGCTTCTCCTGGAACGGGTCGCCGACCTGAACCGCCGGGCGCTTGCTCGGCTTGGCGTCGTCGAAGGTCTCGGAGGCCAGGATCGAGGCGCCGCCGATGCCGTCGCCGCCGGTCCGGGCCCCGTACAGGATGACCTTGTTGCCAGCGCCGGACGCCTTCGCGAGGTGGATGTCCTCGTGCCGCATGACGCCGATGGCACCGGCGTTGACCAGCGGGTTTCCCTGGTAGCAGGAGTCGAAGACGACCTCGCCGCCGATGTTCGGGAGGCCCAGGCAGTTGCCGTAGCCGCCGATGCCCGCGACGACGCCCGGGAGGACGCGCTTGGTGTCGGGGTGGTCGGCCGCGCCGAAGCGGAGCGGGTCGACCACGGCCACCGGCCGCGCGCCCATCGCGATGATGTCGCGCACGATGCCGCCGACACCCGTGGCCGCGCCCTGGTAGGGCTCGACGTACGACGGGTGGTTGTGCGACTCGACCTTGAAGGTCACGGCGTAGCCCTGACCGACGTCCACCACACCCGCGTTCTCGCCGATGCCGACGAGCAGCGCGTCGCTCTGCGGGGCCTTCTCGCCGAACTGGCGGAGGTGGACCTTGGAGGACTTGTACGAGCAGTGCTCGGACCACATGACCGAGTACATCGCGAGCTCGGCGCCGGTGGGCCGGCGGCCGAGGATCTCCACGACGCGCTCGTACTCGTCCTTCTTCAGACCGAGTTCGGCCCAGGGCAGCTCGACGTCGGGGGTCGCGGCCGCGTGCTCGACCGTGTCCAGAGGCGTCCGGCTCATGCGTTGACCAGCTTCTTGAGGATCGAGGTGAAGAAGGGGAGGCCGTCGGTGCGGCCGGAGCCGATGAGCGGCTCGACGGCGTGCTCCGGGTGCGGCATGAGGCCTACGACGTTGCCGGCCTCGTTGGTGATGCCGGCGATGTCGCGGAGGCTGCCGTTCGGGTTGCCGCATCCATCAGTGGCTTCGCCACGGACGACGTACCGGAACGCGACCCGCCCCTCCGCCTCCAGCTTGTCGAGCGTGTACTCGTCGGCGACGTACCGGCCGTCCATGTTCTTCAGCGGGATGTGGATCTCCTGGCCCGCGCTGTAGTCGACCGTCCACGCACTGGAGGCGTTCTCCACCCGCAGCTTCTGGTCGCGGCAGATGAAGTGGAGGTGATCGTTGCCGAGCATCCCGCCCGGGAGGAGGTGGGCCTCGGTGAGGATCTGGAAGCCGTTGCAGATACCCAGGACCGGGAGCCCTGCCTTGGCCTGCTCGATGACCGACTCCATCACCGGCGAGAAGCGGGAGATGGCGCCCGCGCGGAGATAGTCGCCGTAGGAGAAACCGCCGGGGAGGACGACCGCGTCCACCTGGTGGAGGTTCTTGTCCTTGTGCCAGAGGGCGACCGGTTCGGCGCCCGCGAGGCGGATCGCGCGCTGGGTGTCCCGGTCGTCGAGACTTCCCGGGAAAGTGACGACGCCAATACGAGCGGTCACTTCGCGGCCTCCGCGACTTCATCCACCCGAACCGTGAAGTCCTCGATCACGGTGTTGGCGAGGAAGGATTCCGCAAGATCATGGATGCGGGCCAGGACGGCCTCGTCGACCGGCCCGTCAACTTCCAGTTCGAATCGCTTTCCCTGACGTACGTCGGAGATGCCTTCGAAACCCAGACGCGGCAGTGCGCGCTGCACCGCCTGGCCCTGGGGGTCGAGGATCTCCGGCTTGAGCATGACGTCGACTACGACGCGTGCCACTGGCACTCCCGGTGGTGTGGTGCTGAGCAGGTTCCTTCAGACTACCCGTACAAAATTTCTACGCGCGTCGACTTGTAGGAAACTACGTGACCGCTGTCACGATCCGGCCTCGACGAGCGCGTTCGCGAAAATTTCCGGGAAAGATCCGCGATCGACACCCGATACCTATTGCGCTCGGACACGCCAAAGGATTTAGTCGGGCTTCACATTGCATTGTCGGGCACTGTACAAATGAATTGGCAACGTGCCGTACGAAGGGACCGATATTCGTGGCGCAGAAGGTCGTGGTCACTCTCTTTGACGACATCGACGGCTCGGAAGCGGCGGAAACGATCGCCTTCGGGCTCGACGGCAAGTCGTACGAGATCGACCTGAATCAATCCAATGCCAAGAAACTGCGTAAGGCACTCGAGCCCTACGTGGAGGCCGGCCGCAAGCGGTCGAAGTCGGGCAAGACGTACCGGCAGACCGAGGTCGCCCCGGACCCGGCCGCCGTCCGCGCCTGGGCCCAGGCCAACAAGATGGACGTCCCGGCCCGCGGACGCATCCCCAAGAAGGTCTACGAGGCGTTCGCCGCGGCCCAGTAGGCGGCACGGCAGTCACTGCCGACGCCGGGTCACCCGCCCCTCGGGACAACCGACTTGCGTTGCACCCCACCTGGTCAGCTAGAGTCTGGAGCACGCCGAGGGGCGGGGACGGAAAAGCCCAGCCCACGGAGTACATGCGGGTGTAGTTCAGTAGCAGAACATCCCCCTTCCAGGGGGAAGGCGCAGTGTGCAATTCCTGTCACCCGCTCTGCACCGCCGGTCTTGACCACCTAGTGGATCAGGTAGGCTGGTGCTCGCGCCGATCGGTGGGAGCCGGTCGGAGGCAATGCGGACGTAGCTCAGTTGGTAGAGCGCAACCTTGCCAAGGTTGAGGTCGCGAGTTCGAGCCTCGTCGTCCGCTCGGGAATCAGACCCCGGTCCACTGGACCGGGGTCTTTTCGTTCCCCCGCGAGCGCTCGCCTGACATTTGTCATGCCGGGCGATGACACCGCGCACTGCTTCCGCGCCCGGAGCGCCGGGACGCTTGAGCCATGGACAACAACGAACACGGACACGTGATTGAGGTCACTGACCTGCGGCGTGTGTACGGGGGCGGGTTCGAGGCGGTACGCGGAATCACCTTCTCCGTGGGCCGCGGCGAGATCTTCGCGCTGCTCGGCACCAATGGCGCGGGCAAGACGTCGACCGTCGAACTGCTGGAGGGGCTCGCCCGGCCGGCCGCGGGGCGGGTGCGGGTGCTCGGGCACGACCCCTACGAGGAGCGGGCCGCCGTACGACCGCGCACGGGCGTGATGCTCCAGGAGGGCGGCTTTCCGTCCGAGCTGACCGTCGCCGAGACCGCGCGGATGTGGGCGGGATGCGTGAGCGGCGCGCGGCCGGAGCGGGAGGCGCTCGCGCTGGTCGGGCTCGAACGGCGGGCCGACGTACGGGTGAAGCAGCTGTCCGGCGGTGAACGGCGGCGCCTGGATCTCGCGCTCGCCCTGCTCGGCGAGCCCGAGGTGCTGTTCCTCGACGAGCCGACGACCGGGCTCGACGCCGAAGGGCGCCAGGACACCTGGGAGTTGGTGCGGGCGCTGCGCGACGCGGGGACGACGGTGCTGCTCACCACGCACTATCTGGAGGAGGCGGAGGGCCTCGCCGACCGGCTGGCGATCCTGCACGAGGGGCGTATCGCGACGACCGGGACACCGGCCGAGGTGACGGCCGGGCAGCCCTCGCGGATCTCCTTCCGGCTGCCGCACGGCTACTTCCTCGGGGACCTGCCGCCGCTCGGCGAGCTGGGGGTGTGCGGGCACGAGGTGGACGGGGAGGTCGTACGGCTGCGGACGCGGGAGTTGCAGCGGGCGGCGACCGGACTGCTGGTGTGGGCGGCGGGGGCGCGGGTGGAGCTGCACGGGCTGGATGTGCGGTCGGCCTCGCTGGAGGAGGCGTTTCTGGGGATCGCGCGGGAGCAGGGCAGCACGTGGGAGCAGGGGGCGGCGGCGTGAGCGGGGTCGGGGAGCGGGCGGTTGTCGGGGGTGGGCGCGTGAGGGGAGCGGCACGGGTCCCTGTCGGGCGGCGGCTGCGGGCGCTGGCGCGGGCCGAGCTGACGTTGCTCGGGCGTAATCGGAGTGCCGTGGTCACGGTGTTGCTGGTGCCGCTGGTGCTGCCGTTCAGTGTGCGGCCGACCGCCGATCAGATCGATCTGAAGGCGGAGGGACTGAGCGTCGGGACGCTGATGGTGACGGCGGCCGTCGGGTTCTCTCTCCTGTTCGCGGTGTACACCTCCCTGGTGAGCGCCTTCGTCGCCCGCCGCGAGGAACTCGTCCTCAAGCGGCTGCGCACCGGAGAGCTCGGCGACCCCGAGATCCTCGTCGGCACCGCGCTGCCCGCCGTGTGCATCGGCCTCGCGCAGACCGTCGTGCTGAGCGTGGGCTGCGCGCTGCTCCTCGACATGGACGCGCCCAAGGCGCCGTATCTCACCGTCCTCGGTGTCCTGTCCGGCCTGGTGCTCAGCGCGGCGCTCGCCGCGGTCACCGCGTCCGTCACGCGGACCGTGGAGAGCGCGCAGGTCACCGCGCTCCCACTGGTGCTCCTGTCCATGGTGGGCTCCGGCATCGCGCTCCCGACGGACGTCCTGCCCGACCGCCTCGCCTCCGTCTGCGAACTGCTCCCGTTCTCCCCCGCGATCCGGCTGGTCCGGGGCGGTCTGACCGGCGAGTTGAGCGGTTACGAGGCACTGGGCGCCGTCGCCACCGCGCTGGCCTGGACCGTGCTCGCGGTGTTTGCTGTGCGGAGGTGGTTCCGGTGGGAGCCGCGGAGGTAGGTGACGGGGGCGCTGTGTTCGGGCGGATCAAGGGGTGGCAGCGGCGGCACTGGCGGGATCTGAGCAAGGCTCAGCGGGTCGAGATGCAGTCGGTGGTCACCTGGTACTTCACCACTTGGTCGTTCTCGCTGTTCTGGCTGGCGCTGCCGCTCGTGGGCGAGCTGCACCGGCGGCCCGCGGCGCTGGTCGTCGGCGGGCTGCTGCTCCTGGTCGCTGCCCTCCAGTGCGTGGAGGCCAACCGGCTCACCCGGCCCGTGCTCGACCACTATCTGGGCCGCGCCGAACTCCCGCCGCGCGCCCTGCGCCCCGCCACCGCCCTGCTCGCCCTCGCACTGACGCTGGCCCTGGTGCTCGCCATGCTCGGCGGCACCGACGAGTTCACGGCCCGACTCGCCGTCGGCGCCGTACTGCTCCCCTTCGGGCTGCTGTACGGGCTGGTCGCGCCGATGGGGTTGTTTCTGCGCCGGTCCGCGCTGCTCACGGTGGCGCTGATGGCGGCGTTCGCCGTCGTCGACCCCGATCCGGCCGGGATCGCCATGGCCGGAGTGGTGGCCGGGTTCTCCGCACTCATCTCGCTGCTGACCGGCCGCTGCGGCGCCTGGACCCTGTCCGTGCTGTGGGACGCGGAACGGTCCCGGGAGGTCCAGGCCCGGCTCGCCGTCGCCGAGGAACGGCTGCGGTTCGGGCGGGATCTGCACGACGTGATGGGGCGGAACCTCGCCGTGATCGCCCTGAAGAGCGAGCTCGCCGTGCAGCTCGCCCGGCGCGGACGGCCCGAGGCGGTGGACCAGATGATCGAGGTGCAGCGGATCGCGCAGGAGTCGCAGCGGGAGGTGCGGGAGGTCGTACGGGGGTATCGGGAGGCGGATCTGGGGGTCGAACTCGCGGGTGCGCAGGGGGTGTTGAGCGCGGCAGGGATTCGGTGCGGGGTCACCGGGGAGGTCGGGGGACTGGCGGGGGAGGTGCAGTCGGTTCTGGGGTGGGTGGTGCGGGAGGCCACGACGAATGTGCTGCGGCACGGGGATGCGGTGCAATGTGACATATCACTGCACGTGCATCAAAACCGGGTGGTGCTGACCGTGGAGAACGACGGCGCGACGAACCCCGTCGGAGGCGCCGGTTCCGAAGCGGCCGACCCGCCTGGAGACACCGGTTCCGGTCCGGTGGCGGGCGCCGGCTCCGGCCTCGCCGGGCTGCGGGAGCGGCTCTCCGCCGTGGGCGGGAGCCTTGAAGCGGGGCCGGTCGGTGCGGACGTTTTCCGGGTTACGGCCGAGGTGCCGCTGAGCGTGAGAGAGGTCACGGCATGACCACGCCCGTGCGGCTGCTGCTCGCCGACGACGAGCATCTGATCCGGGGTGCGCTCGCCGCGCTGCTCGCGCTGGAGGACGACCTGGTGATCGTCGCCGAGGCGGCGTCCGGACCCGAGGCGCTGGCGATGGCACGGGCCCACGAACCGGATGTCGCCGTACTGGATCTCCAGATGCCCGGCGCGGATGGTGTGAAGGTCGCCACATCCCTGCGTGCCGAACTGCCCGGCTGCCAGGTCCTGATCGTCACCAGCCACGGCCGTCCGGGACATCTGAAGCGGGCGCTTGCGGCAGGTGTGCGCGGGTTCGTCCCCAAGACCGTCAGCGCGCAGCGGCTCGCGGAGATCATCCGCACGGTGCACGCCGGACAGCGTTACGTGGACCCGGAGTTGGCGGCCGACGCGATCGCCTCCGGCGACTCCCCGTTGACCGCGCGGGAGGCCGAGGTGCTGGAACTCGCCGCCGACGGGGCGCCCGTCGCGGAGATCGCCGAGCGCGCCGCGCTGTCCCAGGGGACCGTCCGGAACTACCTGTCCTCGGCCGTCTCGAAGCTCGGGGCGGAGAACCGCCACTCGGCGGTGCGGCTCGCCCGCGAGCGGGGTTGGGTATAGTGGGCATCGCGCTTCGGCGCAGTGCGAACGTAGCTCAGTTGGTAGAGCGCAACCTTGCCAAGGTTGAGGTCGCGAGTTCGAACCTCGTCGTTCGCTCCGTATGAGAGAAGCCCCCCGGTGGAAACCGGGGGGCTTCTCTCGTTGCGAGCGGGGTTACGACCAGCTCGTGCCCGTCAGACGCTCGTACGCCTCCACGTACTTGGCGCGCGTCCGGTCCACGATCTCCCGCGGCAGCGGCGGCGGGGGCTGCTCGCTCTTCCGGTCCCAGCCGGACTCCGGCGAGGTCAGCCAGTCGCGCACGAACTGCTTGTCGTACGACGGCTGCGCGTGCCCCGGCTCCCACTGGTCCGCCGGCCAGAAGCGGGACGAGTCCGGGGTGAGGATCTCGTCCGCGAGGACCAGGGTCTCGCCGTCGAAGCCGAACTCGAACTTGGTGTCCGCGAGGATGATCCCGCGGTCCCGGGCGATGTCCCGGCCTCGCGAATAGACGGCGAGGGTCGCCTGGCGCAGCTGGGCGGCGGTGTCGGCGCCGACCTGGCGGGCGACCTCCTCGTAGGAGACGTTCTCGTCGTGCTCGCCGACCGCGGCCTTGGTGGCCGGGGTGAAGATCGGAGCGGGGAGTTCGCTGCCGTCGGCCAGGCCCTCGGGGAGGGCGAGGCCGCAGACCGTGCGGGACTCGTTGTACTCCAGCAGGCCGGAGCCGGTGAGATAGCCGCGGGCGACGGCCTCCACCGGGACCATCTGGAGCGACTTGCAGACGAGGGTGCGGCCCGCCCAGTCGGCGGGGGCACCCGCCGGCAGCTCCGTGCTCAGCACGTGGTTGGGCATCAGATCGGCGATCTGGTCGAACCACCACAGGGACAGCTGCGTGAGGACACGGCCCTTGTCGGTGATCTCGGTCGGCAGCACCCAGTCATAGGCGGAGATACGGTCACTGGCGACCATCACGAGGTCGCCGGCCTCGTTCTGGTACAGCTCACGCACCTTGCCGGTGTGGAGGTGGACCAGGCCCGGAACCTGAATCGGCTCGGGCTTTTCTACGAATCCGGACACGGTTCCTCCCCGTGGTTCTGTCCAAGTGGGTCGATTCTCGCTTATGGCGGGAATCGGTCTTGGTGGGGGTGCGATGAAGGGTTTGGGCCTGCGGGCTCAGTCACGTTTACAGATGCGGTCCAGGAGGTTCGCGGTGGCGCGCTGGACCCGGGTGTCCACGTGGCCCGGGCGGTCCAGCGAGGGCGACCAGGCGAAGGTTCCGGACGCGAAGACCAGGGCGCCGGAAGGGGCCCGGTAGAGGGACGTCTCCTGGTGGCGGAGGGCGCCCTCGGAGTCGGTGTACGGGGAGTGGGCCAGCAGGATGCGGTCCTCGTGCTCCGGCAGCGGGGTGCGCGGGAAGTAGCGGTCCGCCTCACCGGCTACCAGACCCTCGATCTCGTCTCCGTCGTGCGCGCCGGTCGCCTCCCAGAGCCAGTGCTCGGCGTTGCGGACGACCAGGGGGTGGGGCTCGGGGACCCTTCCGGCGTACTGGATACCCACCAACTGCTGCTCCGGCCGGTCGACTTCACGCCAGAGGACCGGGCGGCCGGGGCCCCTGCGCTTCCGGCAGGTGAGCAGGCGGTCGGGGACGCCGGACGGGGACGGGCCCAACTCCACCTGCCAGTACATGGTGTTGGCGGAGAGGAAGACCAGAGACGTGCCGTGCTCGCGGGCGAGTTCGCAGGTGCGGCGCATGTTCGCCGACCAGTACTCGTCGTGCCCGGGGAAGACCAGGCCGCGGTAGCGGGTGGGGTCCACGTGGCCCGCGTGCAGGTCGCGGGCGTCGGCGTAGGCGAGGTCGTAGCCGTAACGCTCGGCGAAGCGGATGAAGTCGTAGGCGTGACCGACGTGCATCGGCAGGCCGGCGCCGGCGTACGGGCGGTCGAAGGAGACCGTCGTCGCGGCATCGGACTCGCCGAGGAGACGGCCGTCCTCGTCCCAGGCGTGATAGAGGCTCGCGCCCGTGTGGCCGTCCTCCGGATAGAGGTTGTACGCCTGCCAGGTCACGTCGGGCAGCAGGAGCAGCAGGTCGGCGGGGTGGTTGTCGCGGACCGTGAAGGGGATGTGGGAACGGTAGCCGTCGGCGGTGGTGAGGACGGCGACGTACGCTCCGATGCTCCAGAAGCTCGGGATCTGCAGACGCCAGGACAGCCACCAGTGGTGGCAGGAGACCGTGCGGTCCGCGGTGAGGGGCGGGGGCTGGACGATGCCGGAGAGGCGGGGGCTGGTGGTGATCTTCGATGCGCCGTCGCCGCCGTAGTGGCCGATGCGGTAGATGTCGACGGCGAATTCCTGGGGCGGGTCGACCGTGATGTGGAAGTCGACGGCGTCGCCGGGGGCGACCGCGCCGGTGGAGATGAAGCCCTTGATCTGGCGGCCGACGTCGTCCGCGGAGCGGGGGCCGCCGGAGGCTCGGGGGGCGGGGACTCGAGGGGCGTCGCCGGGGGGCTGGTGGGCCCTGTGGGACTGGTCGTGGGGCGGCTGCTGGGTGCCCTCCAGGTACCAGGGGACGACCTGGCCGGTGTCGCCGAAGTACGTCTCCGTGCCGCGGAGCCAGGGGACGGGGCCCTGGCCGAAGGGGTCGGTCACGGCGTGTGCCAGCGCTCCGGACTCCCAGCGGCGGATCTGGTCCGACCCCATGGTTGCTCCCCTCCCTCATGCCCCCGTGGTCGCGTGGTCGCGTGCGGTGTGTCTGTTCTGTGCGGGTGCCTGTGCCTGTGCCGTAAGCCCTTGCCATGTGCGCGATCGGTCCCAGCACATCACATTACGCACGCGACTGGTCACACTTCGTTGCGAATTGGCCGAAAGTGGAATCAGGGGTTCCGGTCGGTGGGGGCTCTTGCGTGACGTCAGACGAGGCGGACCGGCTTCTCCGGGCGTATGCCGGAGTCGAGGAGCCAGGCTCGGAGGGGGGCGGGGTCGCCGTCCTCCACGAGGCTGAGGACTCGGGGGGTGAGGTCGGCGGCTCGTTCGCCGTTGAGGAGGAGGGAGGGGCCGTCCAGCCAGTCGAGGCCGGGGGTGGCGCCTGCGGTGTCCATGGCGGCGCAGCAGACCATCGCGGTGACGTGGTCGGTGAGCAACTCGCGGGCTGTGCGGGGTGGTTGGAGCGGGAAGAGGGGGAGGGGGTGTCGTCCCAGAGGGCGGGGTCGGGGGCGGGGGGTCGGTGGGGGTGGGGGTGGCTTCCTCGCGGGCTAGCTCGGCGGTGAGAGCTGCGGCGAGGGTCGTGGCCTGTTCGTTCTCGGCTTCGCCATCGAACGATTCGTTCCCACCCGCACCACCCATGACAGTTTCGTCGTCGAGTGCGGGTGGCCCCTGTGGGGCGGATCCGCCGTCGGCGGCTGCGGGTTCGTCCGCGTGCGTCGCTGCGGGTTCGTTCGCCCTGGGGGTGGTGGAGTCCTGGGTGGTGGACGACAGGTGGTCCAGGATTCGGGACAAGGTCGGGGCGTCGGAGTCCGGGGTTGTGGGGTTTGTTGTGCGGCTTACGCCCATGGTGTCCAGGACCTTGTGGAGGCGGGCCGCGTCTGTGCGCCATTTGCGGTCGACCACCTCCTCCGGGTACTCCTGCCAGTCGACCGGGGACCAGTCGGGGCCCTGTTCGGCGGGGCCGCCGTGGAAGAGGCGGGCGGCCAGGAGGGATGTCGCCTCGTCGATCACGCCGGGTTCTTCCAGGAGGTCGCAGGCGGGGCGTTCGCCCAGGCGGGAGGCGAAGCCCTCGGCCAGGCGGTCTCGGCGGGAGAGCTCCGTGAGGGCTGCGACGACGCCCGCGGACAGGCGGGAGGGCCAGCGGCCCATGCGCCAGGCGGGGAGCGCGACCCTGGTCAGGAGGCGGTCCCAGCCGGCGTAGGCCAGGCCGACCTGTTCCTGGGCGACGATGCGCAGTCCGTAATCCACAGCCTGTGCACGCTCCGCCGCCGCGGCAGCCACCCCGCGCTCCATCAGCGCCGCATGCTCACGGCAGCTGCGCAGGAGGAGGCGGGCCACCGCGCCGATGCCGGCGCAGACGGCGCGGGTCAGCGGGCAGCGGCCCCGCGTCGAGGCGACGGCCACCGCCGCGTCCAGACCCCGCACGAAACGGCGGGCCGCGGCTATGTCCGGGTGCGCCGAAGGTCCCGTACCAGCGACGACCGGGGCGAGGACGGCGCGCAGCTCGCCGACGCGCATCCACCACAGGAACGGGGAGCCGATGACCAGCACCGGGGCCGCGGAGCCGCGGCGGTGCGGGGCTCGGGCGCCCGCTATCTCGTCGTGGCGGTCCTCGGCCGGTGGCGGGCCATGGGCCGGGTGGGTGCGGTCCTCGAGCCAGCTGTCGCAGTCGGGGGTCAGGGCTATCGCGGAGGGCGCCGGAACGTCCAGGCGGTCCGCGAGGTCGCGCACCATCCGGTACAGGTCCGGGGCGGACTCCTCCGCGATCTGGACCGTCGGGCTCACGGCCGGGCGGGCGCGGGCGACGACCAGGGCGACGGCGCCGGCGGCGAGCAGCACGAGGACGGCGACGGGGCTCATCACCCACCGGGCCACATGCCAGAACGGGCCCACGAGATGCCCGGTGGAACCGCCCGCCAGCAGGATCACGGCGGCCGCCGCGGGCAGCAGCGCCACGGCCAGCGCGCGGCTGCGGATCCGCAGCACGGCGAGGGCCCTGGAGCGCGCGGCCTGCGCGCCCGCCTCCACTCCCATACCGGTACCGGTCACGACCGGTCCTCACCCCCTCCCCGGCTGTGCCGAGTGCCTGGCTGTCCTGGCGTTGCTCACTCCCCCACTGTGGCACCCGCCACTGACATCGCAATGCCGGTGGGCCAAGTGCCGGAACGCTTGCGCCGCACCCTAGTTGGGGTCCGGGGCCCCGTCATCCGGATGGGGGACCGGTCACTCGATGGAATGGCTTTGGTCAGAGGTGGATGACGGATCGCGAGGATCAGGCCTCTGTTTTTGACTCGGGTTCTAAGAGAATCGGTCCTGCGATGTCCGATGTCTTCGGCCGGGCGTCTTCGACTGGGTGGACACAGCAGTCGGCCCCGCATCCGAAGACGGATACGGGGCCTGCGGGGTTCACTGCGGGCCTGCTTGCGGCACCGGGTCAGGCGTCCGCCTCCCGCGCCGCCTTCGCCGCGATGTCCGTGCGGTGCTGGGAACCGTCGAGACGGATGCGGGCGACCGCCCGGTAGGCGCGGTCGCGGGCCTGGGTGAGGTCCTTGCCGGTCGCCGTGACGGACAGGACGCGGCCGCCGGCGCTGACGATCGCATCGCCGTCCCGCCTGGTGCCGGCGTGCAGGACGTATGCGTGCGGGGCGTCCTCGGCGGCCACCTCGTCGAGGCCGGTGATCGGGTCGCCGGTGCGCGGGGTGCCGGGGTAGTTGTGGGATGCGACGACCACGGTGACCGCGGCCTCGTCGCTCCAGCGCAGCGGCGGCAGGTCGGCGAGGTCGCCGGTGGCGGCCGCCAGCAGCACGCCGGCCAGCGGGGTCTTCAGACGGGCCAGCACGACCTGGGTCTCCGGGTCGCCGAAGCGGGCGTTGAACTCGATGACCCGTACGCCTCGGGAAGTGATCGCGAGGCCGGCGTAGAGGAGACCGGAGAACGGGGTTCCGCGCCGACGCATCTCGTCGACGGTCGGCTGGAGCACCGTGTCCAGGACCTCCTGGACGAGCTTCGGGTCGGCCCAGGGCAGCGGGGAGTACGCACCCATGCCGCCGGTGTTGGGGCCCTCGTCGTCGTCCAGGGCGCGCTTGAAGTCCTGGGCGGGCTGGAGGGGGACGACCGTCTCGCCGTCGGTGATGGCGAAGAGGGAGACCTCGGGGCCGTCCAGGAACTCCTCGATGACGACGCGCTCACAGGAGTTCGCGTGTGCCCTGGCAGCGTCGAGGTCGGACGTCACCACGACGCCCTTGCCGGCCGCGAGGCCGTCGTCCTTGACGACGTAGGGGGCGCCGAAGGCGTCGAGGGCCTCCTCGACCTCGTCGGGGTTTGTGCATACGTACGAACGCGCGGTGGGGACCCCCGCGCCCGCCATGACGTCCTTCGCGAAGGCTTTCGAGCCCTCGATCTGCGCGGCGTCCCCGGCGGGGCCGAAGACCGGGATCCCGGCCTCGCGCACGGCGTCGGCGACCCCGGCCACGAGGGGGGCCTCCGGGCCGACGATCACCAGGTCGGCACCGAGTTCGGTGGCCAGCGCGGATACGGCCGTGCCGTCGAGGGGGTCGACCTGGTGCAGCTCGGCCACCTCGGCGATGCCCGCGTTGCCGGGGGCGCAGTGCAGGGCGGCGACGGCGGGGTCGAGGGACAGGGAGTGGCACAGGGCGTGTTCGCGGGCGCCGTTTCCGATGACGAGGACCTTCACGGGGGTCAGCGTAGCCGGGTGGCTGTGCTGGAGGTTCCTCCAAGGGGTGCGGCGGCGTTGGCGGCCGTGTATCTGGGGGCTGCGCCCCCGGACCCCCGCTTCGGCCCTCAAGGGGCCTTGTCCTCAAACGCCGGACAGGCTGATGGTGCGGACCGGCACTGGAAAGGGGACCTCCTGAAAGGGGCCCTCCTACTCGTTCGTGAACTCTTCCATCACCGTCGCTCCCAGCTCCCGCACGATCAGTTCGTGGCCGGAGAGGGCCGATTCGTTGAGGTCGGGGTCGTCGTCCTCGGGGATGTCGTCCTCGATGTTGACGGGAGGGGCGGGGTCGGGAGCGGAGGGCCGGGGGCCGGGGTGGGTGTGGGGGCGGAGGGCTGGGAGGCCGTGGGGGGTGTCGGTGTCGACGGGGTCGGTTGTGCGGGCGCCGGGCGCTGGGCGGGCGTACCGGTGCCGTAGCCACCGGCGTTGCCCGCGCCGCCGTAGCCGCCGCTGCCGTAACCGCCCGGGGCGCCGCCTCCGCCGCCGTTGAAGCCCGGTGCGCCGCCGGTCGGGGCGGGGGCCGAGCCGCCGCCCGACGGGTCGACGATCGCCTCGATCTTCCACTGCACGCTGAACTGCTCGGCCAGCGCCTGGCGCAGGACCTCCTCGCTGCCGCTGCTCGCGAAGTTGTCCCGGGCGCCCGCGTTGACGAAGCCCAGCTGGAGGGTCGTGCCGTCGAAGCCGGCCACCTGGGCGTTCTGGCTGAGCAGGATCCAGGTGAAGCGACGGCGGTTCTTGACCGCTTCCAGGATGTTCGGCCAGAGCATGCGGGGGTCGAGGCCGCCGCTCGGGGGTGCGTAGGCCGCCGGGGCCGGGCCGGTGCCGGGGGGCGTGGCTGCCGGGGCGGGGGCCTGTGTCGGTGCAGGTGCCGCGGGGGTGGACGAGGGCTGTCCGCCGCCGCCCGCCGGGGTCGCCGTCGGCCAGCCACCGGGACGTCGGCCGCCGCCTGCGGGGGCGGCTGTGGGCCAGGCGCCGGGGGCGGGGGCCGCTGCGGTGGGGGGAGCGGCGGGCGTTGACGAGGGCGACTGGGGCTGGTGCGGCTGCTGCGGTTGGTGGCCGACAGGGGCAGAAGGCGTGGAAGGGGCGGGAGCGGTGGGTTGGGCGGGTTGGGCGGGTTCAGCCACGGCCGGTGCCTGGTACGGCGCCTGAGCCGGTGCCTGTTGCGGCGCCTGGGCCGGTGCTTGGGCCGGTGCTTGGGCGGGAGGCTCCGCCGCTGCCGGCAGGCCCTGGCCGACCTGGCTGCCTGGGCCGACGTGGCCTGCCTGACCGGCCTGGTTGCCTTGCCCGCCGTAACCCCCCTGACCCGCCTGGCTCCCCTGGCCGCCGTAACCCCCCTGCCCACCCGGCGCCCCCGAAGCCCGTACCGCCGCACGTGCCGCGGCCGGGCCGCCGCCGGGCGGAACCGGGGCGCCGCCAAGGCCGCCACCCGGGCCACCTCCCGGCGCGCCCGGCATCGTCGCTCCCCCGCCCCCGTGTGCCTCGGGCCCCGGCACATACCCCATCGCGGGCATGCCGCCGGTGCCCGCCGAGAAGTTCACACCCCGTTCCAAGCGGTCGAGGCGGGCCATGACCGAGCGCTCGTCGCCGTACGCGGCCGGGAGCATCACGCGCGCGCAGATCAGTTCCAGCTGGAGGCGCGGGGAGTTGGCGCCGCGCATCTCGGTCAGTCCCTCGTTGACGAGGTCGGCGGCGCGGCTGAGCTCGGCGGCGCCGAAGGTGCCGGCCTGGGCCTGCATGCGCTCGATGACGTCGGCCGGGGCGTCGATGAGGCCCTTCTCGGCGGCGTCCGGGACGGCGGCGAGGATCACCAGGTCGCGCAGGCGCTCCAGCAGGTCGGTGACGAAACGGCGCGGGTCGTTGCCGCCCTCGATGACGCGGTCGACGACCTCGAAGGCGGCGGCGCCGTCACCGGTGGCGAAGGCCTCGACGACGGAGTCGAGGAGGGAGCCGTCGGTGTAGCCGAGGAGGGAGGTGGCCATGGCATACGTCACACCTTCCTCGCGCGCACCGGCGAGGAGCTGGTCCATGACGGACATGGAGTCACGCACGGAGCCCTGACCGGCCCGAACGACAAGCGGAAGCACCCCGTCCTCGACGGGGATGTTCTCCTTGCCGCACACCTCACCGAGGTACTCCCGCAGGGTGCCGGGCGGCACGAGCCGGAAGGGGTAGTGGTGGGTCCGCGAGCGGATCGTCCCGATGACCTTCTCGGGCTCGGTGGTGGCGAAGATGAACTTGAGGTGCTCCGGCGGCTCCTCGACGACCTTCAGCAGCGCGTTGAAACCGGCCGACGTGACCATGTGGGCCTCGTCGATGATGTAGATCTTGTAGCGGCTGGCGGCGGGGCCGAAGAAGGCCTTCTCGCGCAGCTCACGGGCGTCGTCCACGCCACCGTGGGAGGCCGCGTCGATCTCGATGACGTCGATGGAGCCCGGGCCGTTACGGGCCAGGTCCTGGCAGGACTGGCACTCGCCGCAGGGGGTCGGGGTGGGGCCCTGCTCGCAGTTCAGGCACCGCGCCAGGATCCGCGCGCTGGTGGTCTTCCCGCACCCGCGCGGCCCGCTGAACAGGTACGCGTGATTGACCCGGTTGTTCCGCAGCGCCTGCTGCAGCGGGTCGGTGACATGCTCCTGCCCGATGACCTCGGCGAACGACTCCGGGCGATAGCGGCGGTACAGCGCGAGAGACGACACGCATACGAGGTTATAGGCGCCCACTGACAACCCGACCCCGCGCACTCCCCGGGAACGCAAGCGCCCCCCACGCACCCGCCAGAGCCAACCTACCCTTGCTGCCTTCCGGCCCTGGGGGAGTTCAGTCAGATAGCGCCGCGTGAGGGGCTGCCCAAACAGTACCCGATGGCAGGGGGCGGGAACGAGTTCGCGAGCACTCCTCAACGTCTTGTATTGTTTGCGGCGGAGGATTCGCCTAGAGGCCTAGGGCGCACGCTTGGAAAGCGTGTTGGGGGCAACCCCTCACGAGTTCGAATCTCGTATCCTCCGCCAGTGCCTCACCGGGCACGTTGTCGAAGGGCCCCATCGTTCGCGGTGGGGCCCTTCGACGTGTGTGGTTGCAGGCCGGGTCACACCGGGTCGACCGGCTCCGGCCCCTCGTCCCGACCGGTCTCGGTCGGTAGGGTCTGCTCGCACCAGATCGTCTTTCCCGACCGGGTCTGCCGAGTTCCCCACCGCTGCGTCAGCTGTGCGACCAGCAGCAGGCCGCGGCCGCCCTCGTCGAAGGTCCGCGCCCGCCGCATGTGCGGCGCGGTACTGCTCGCGTCCGAGACCTCGCAGGTCAGCACCTGGTCGTAGATCAGCCGCAGCTGGATCGGGGAGCCGCCGTACCGGATGGCGTTCGTCACCAGTTCGCTGACCACCAACTCGGTCACGAACGCGGCTTCCTCCAGGCCCCAGGACGCCAGTCTGCGTACGCTCTCGGCACGCAGCCGAGGCACCGCCGCGGTGTCCGCGGCCACGTCCCACACCGCGACTCGCCGCGGGTCCAGCACCTGGGTGCGCACCAGCAGCAGCGCCGCGTCGTCGGCGGGGCCGTCCGGGAGCAGGGTCAGTACCACCTGGTCGCACAGGTGCTCCAGTGAATCGGCCGGCCTGGTCAGTGCCTGTCGCAGCGCCTCCGCTCCCTCGTCCACGTCGTGCTGCCGGGACTCGATCAGACCGTCGGTGTACAGCGCCAGCAACGTCCCGGGCTCCAGCGTCGCCTCGGTCGACTCGAACGGCACGCCTCCGAGGCCGAGCGGCGGGCCGGACGGAACCTCGAGGAACCCGGCCGTCCCGTCCGGTGCCAGGAGCGCGGGAGGCGGATGACCGGCCCGGGCCAGCGAACAGCGGCCCGACACCGGGTCGTACACCGCGTACAGACAGGTCGCGCCGATGTCCGAAGCCAGATCGCCGCTCGGGTCGTCCTCCGACTCCGCGGACATCTGGATCACCAGGTCGTCCAGCCGGGTCAGCAGCTCGTCGGGGGTCGGATCGACGTCGGCGAGGGTCCGCACGGCGGTCCGCAGCCGCCCCATCGCCGCCGCCGCGTATATCCCGTGCCCCACCACGTCCCCGACGACCAGGGCCACCCGCTCGCCCGACAGGCGGATCACGTCGAACCAGTCACCCCCCACCCCCGTACTCGGTGACGCGGGGAGGTAGCGCGAGGCCATCCGAACCGAGGAGTGACGCGGCAGCCGCTGCGGAAGCAGACTGCGCTGGAGCGCCAGCGCCGCCGTGCGCTCACGGGTGAACCGGCGCGCGTTGTCCAGACACACCGCGGCCCGGGCCACCAGGTCCTCGGCCAGGGACAGGTCCTCGGGCTCGAAGAGGTCCGGGGTCTCCCGGTTGCGGACGAACATCACCACGCCCAGCGTCGTGCCCCGTGCCCTGACCGGCACCAGCATCCACGAGTGCGTGTCGTAGCGGGCGACCTTCGCCTGCCGGGCCGGGCTCGAGGCCACCCAGGCGCGGATCACCGGGTCCTCCGTCCGGTACACGGCGGAACGTCCGCTGGCCAGACAGAGCGCCGCGGGTGAGTTGGCGAGGTATACGTCGGAGTCGTCGGCGGCGTCCTGTACCTCCGTCACGCCCTCGAACAGGTTCAGCTCGGCGATCCGGCGCAGCCGGACGGCCCCGGCCAGCGGCCCGGGGGCGGGCTCCTCGCCCCGCAGTATGACCTCCAGCAGATCGACGCGGGCGAAGTTGGAGAACCGGGGTACCACCACCTCGGTGAGTTCCCGGCCGGTCTGGGCCACGTCCAGGGTGCTGCCGATACGGACGCTCGCATCGTTCAGGAGCGCCAGGCGCATACGGTCCCGACTGGCCTGGGTCACGTCGGTCACGGTGGCGCACACGCCGAGCGTCCGGCCCTGGCCGTCCCGCAGCGGTGTCGCCGAGACGCTCAGTACCCGGGAGGCGGGCTCGCCCAGGATGCTGCCCTTGATCTCGCCGGTCTGCTCCTCACCCGTGTGCATGGCGAGCCGCATCCGTTCCTCCCATTCGGCGGCGTCCGGGCCGGCCAGGACATCGGTCAGGCGGCGCCCGCGCCGCTGTTCGTCCGGGATGCCGCTGAGGCGTCGCATCCGCTCGCTCTGCCACACGCAGCGCAGTTCGGCGTCGTAGACGGTGAACGCCATCGGAGCTGATTCCAGGGCCCACGTCGACAGCGCCTCCCGCTGCCGGAGCGCGGGCGGGCTCGGCGCCGGGCCGATCACCAGGACCGAACCCGGCTCGGTCCGGTCTCCGTCGGCGACCAGGGAATCGACCAAGGGATCGACCAAGGGATCGGCCAAGGGATCGGCCAAGGGATCGGGATCGGTCAGGGGATCGGTCAGGGGATAGCGGGTAACGGGCAGCATCAGCAGGCTGCCGTCCTCCTGTGGGACCGGCAGCATCGTGTGCCGGTCCTCCTGCGGTCCTTCGGTGTCGCCCAGTCCCAGCAGCTCCGCGACGGGCCGTCCCAGAGCCTCGGCGGCCGTGTGTCCCAGCAGGCGTTCCGCACCGGGGTCCCACCCGATGACCAGACCCTGCCGGTCGGTCACGGCCAGCCCGGAGACGGGGGACCAGTCCATGGCATCCAGCGTGGTGCGCGGTGTACCCATGGTCAATCCGAATGGTCGTGGCCTCAGCCGTATCCTCAGCCGTATCCCCAGTCGTATCCCTGATCGGATCCCTGATCGCATCCCTGGTCGTGGTCGCTGGTCGTCAACGGGGTCCGGCCCCGGAGCGCTCGCGCCTGCGGGCTGTGGCCGAGCCCGGCGATGGCGGCCAGCGCACCGGCGACCGCGCGTGCCGGCTCGGTGAGCAGCCGGTCGTAGGTCCCGGACAGGACCAGCCGAAGCGTCGGCTCGGCGTCGAGACGGAACCAGGAGCCGATGGTCCGCAACCCGTGCGGGGTGAGCCGCCACAGCTTGTCGGCGTCCTTGACCACCGCGTCGTCGGCGTTCAGGGCGTGCCGCCGGGTGTCGTGGCCGTCGACGATGGCGGTGATCCGCGCGGTCTCCTCCCGGGGGTATCCGATGTCGGCGAGGATGCGGGCGGCGATGGCGGCTCCTTCGGTCTCGTGCCGGCGGATCGTCGCGGCGTCGTGGGAGCCGGGGGCGATGGCCGGCAGGATGCGTGCGGGGTCCACGGCCTTCCAGCCGGTGTCGTGCAGCAGGATCGCCGGGAGCACGACCTCGGCGCGGGCTCCCGGCACCGCGCTCAGCAACGCGGTGGCGAGTCCGTACGCGTAGAGCGAGTGCAGGTCGTTGTCACGCACGTCGAGATACGGCAGGGCGCGGTCCCATATCTCGTGCTCGGTGCCGGTCAGGCTCACCAGTGCGGTCACCTCGTCCGCCGCCGGGACCCGGTACGCGTCGAGGGGAAGGGCGTCGAGCGGTTCGCGGGGCATGACGGTCTCCTGTCCCTGCGGGTGTGCTCAGTCGAGGAGGGTGACCGTGCCGGCGGTGCCGTCCACCCGGATCCGCTGTCCCGTCCTGATAACAGTGGATGCCGTCCCCGTCCCCGTGACCGCGGGGAGGGAGTATTCACGGCAGACGATGGCGGCATGCGACATCACCCCGCCGATGTCGGTCACGATGGCCCGTATCCGGCCGAACACCGGGGCCCAGCTCGGCGCGGTGACGGGCGCGACGAGGATCTCCCCGTCCTGTA
The DNA here is from genome assembly GCF_050936785.1 of Streptomyces sp. CA-249302. Taxonomy (NCBI): domain Bacteria; kingdom Bacillati; phylum Actinomycetota; class Actinomycetes; order Kitasatosporales; family Streptomycetaceae; genus Streptomyces; species Streptomyces sp. CA-249302. The sequence goes on from NZ_JBNJMG010000001.1 coordinate 5,276,790, forward strand.
CGAGGTCCAGTTCGGCGGGGCTGCGGATGATCCGGGCGGCACCGTCCGCGACTCCCGGCGAGGCTGCCATGCCGGTCAGGTCGCCGGCGGCGGGGTCGGTCAGCCAGGACTGGACGCGTTCGCTGGTGATGCCCCACAGCATGATGCTGAACGGTTCCGTCACGGCCTCCGGCGGCCGGTTCAGCGCCGGGTCCGGGCGCCGGGACGCGAGGGCGTCCACGATCCGCCGCCGCCGTTGCGTCTCGGGCGGCCAGTAGGAGGTGCCGGCCGGGACGGAGCCCTGCGCCCAGGCGGCCGCGAAGTCGAACAGCGCACCGCGCACCTCGTCGCGGGTGAGGTAGAGCAGGTCGTTCTCGCCGGGCCAGAAACCCGCCCGGTGCAGCAGCGCGGACAACTGCCGGACCTTGCGCCAGAAGACGCCCATGGTCCAGTGCTCGATGTAGAAGTTGTGGTTCTCCACGTACGGGTAGACCTGGCGGGCGAGCCGCAGTTTGGCCTCGAAGTCCGCGCGCTGCCCGGAGTCGAGCAGGGCGGCGTACTCGGCGGTGACCCGGTCTCGTTCGGAGACGAGCGCGGCCACCCGCCGGTCGATGTCCTCACCGCGCAGCAGCCGCCTGACGTAGTCGCGCACGTACCCCAGGGGCAGCGAGGAGTCGTCTCGCCAGTAACGGTCGTCGCTGTAGAAGCCGTTGCCCGAGGTGAAGTTGAACCATGGGTCGCGGGCCGCCTCCCAGGCGGCCAGCCACTCGCGGCCTCCGGGTGCCCGGGTGATGGCGGCAAGGGGGTCGGGCGCGGTGAGCGGGTGCTCCAGGCCCAGTTCGACGGCGAGCTTCGCCAGCCTCTTCAGCTCGTCGTCCGGGCGGAACAGCTCCATGTCCACGCCCTGGACCATGGTCGCGATCCCCTGGTCGGGGATGTCGGGGAACCACTGTCGGCACGCGCGGAAGAGGTCCAGGTAGGCCGCGTAGCCGAGGTTGAGGAACTCGAAGTGGTACTGCCAGGCCCGGTGGCACAGCGCCAGGAGCCGGTCGTATCCGTCGAGCAGGGCGTCGGTCGCGTCCAGCCCGGTACCGCGCTCGATCTCCTCGTACGGCTGCGCGTGGGGCAGAGCGGTGAACCGGATCTCCTCCAGCTCCTCGATCGTGGTGCGGACCTTGCGCTTCCAGTTGTCCAGCAGCTCGTCCCAGTGCTCGAAGTAGTACCCCGCGCGCCTGAGGAACTCCGGTACGCGCGCCGCGGCCTCGTCCGGTGGCACGACGACCGGGCTGAGATAGACATAGCCCAGATGGACTCGGGACTCGATGCCGGACGCGGGCGGCACGAGGAAGTACCGGGTGTTGAACTGGCCCAGGCATTTGGCCGCCAGCTCGGGTCCGACCGTCTCGAACGGCTTGAGCACCGCGGGCCAGTGCTGGCTGTCGCAGAACCAGAACTTCGCCTCGTCCTCGGCGCGCCGCTCGGGCTGGAAGAGGACGTGATAGGGGTAGAGGCTCCGCCAGCCCTCGGCCCCGGCGGGCGTCGGCTGCTCGTAGGGGCTGGGGAAGGACCTGCGCGATCCGGGTGTCCGTCCGGGCGCCGTTCGCGGCTGGGTCGCCATGGCTGGATCCCTTCGTCGAGCCCGCGGTGAACCGGGGCGTGCAACCGGGTCTCAGGTCGGGCGGGTCCCGAGGCCGAGCATGGTGTCGGCGATGCTGGACACACCCGCTCCGGACACCACCGCGGCGGCGGTGCGCTGTCTGTTGCTCCAGACCGTCTCGGGCCGCGTCTGGAGCAACAGCACCCGAGGAACGCCGTCCGGAAGCGGGACGGGAGTACGGTCGATGGCCCACTCGATGTCCTGCGGGCAGCCGCAGCGGCGCTCGACGGTCTTCGCCAGCCGGGCGACGGCGACGACCTCAGCGGGGGTCAGGCAGGCCGCGTCCCGGCGGGCTTCGGCGACCGTGCGCCGGACGAGGCCGGCTCCGTCCGGCGCGGCGACGAGTTCATGGTGCTTGGGGGCCAACGCCGTCCGTACGGGGACGAGCAGTACCTTGTCCACGACGTAGTGGTCGGGGGTCATCTCCCCGGACACCATCGGCTCACCGAGCCCCCACACGGCATCGATGACGATCTTCGAGCGGTCGCCGTCGGACGGGTTCAGGGTCAGGGCCACGCCCGCTGTACGGGCATCGACCATCCGCTGCACACCGACCGCCATGCTCAGCCCCCGCTCGGGCACACCGCCCGCAAGGCGATAGCTGATCGCACGGGCTGTCCACAGGCTCGCCCAGCAGCGGCGTACGGCGTCGAGGACGGCGTCGGCTCCCCGCACCCACAGGTACGTGTCGTACTGCCCGGCGAAGCTCGCGCCCGCCAGGTCCTCCGTCTCGGCGCTGGATCGCACGGCCACCGGGACGTCCCCCAGGGCCTGGTAGGCACTGGTGACGGCCGTCGCGACCGTGGCCGGCACGGGCCGTTCGGTGACCAGTCGGCGGACCTCGGCGGCGCGTGCCTCGGTGTCGGCCGTGTCGGAGCCGTCGAGCCGGGCGAGGAGGGCGTCGATCTCCGCGCGCAGGCCGTCGCCGTCGAGCAGCGTGTCAAAGGCGTCGGCGGTCAACGCGAACCCCGGCGGCACCGCCAGCCCGGAGCCGGTCATCGCCAGCAGACCGGCGCACTTGCCACCGACCCGGACCGCGACCGGATCGGCGCCGGAGTCGAATGTGACGGTGTACAGGCACGTCATGGCACGGACCTCCGCACTGAAACGGCTGCCGTTGCCCGCCCCTCCACCGAGCCTACGGGTTCCTCACCGTGGCGGCAGATCCGGCGGCACGGCGGGCATCGCACCCCGGCCGATCGATGCGGCGCTGCACCGCAGCAACGAAGAAAGCCTACTTCCGCATCCGCCGGGTGCCGAGACCGGCGGCTGGTCCGGCGTACCCCGGCGGATCCGGGGCGTTCATGCCCCCAGTGCCCGCGCCAGCAGCATCACCCTGTTGTTCGTCGACGTCTTCGCGAAGATCGATTTCAGGTGGTCCTGGACCGTGTGTTCGGAGACCGACATGGCGTGGGCCACGGTGTGGCTGTCGTTGCCCTTTGCCACGTGGGACAGGACGTCGGACTCTCGGGGGGTCAGTGCGAAGGCTCTGGTGAAGAGGGTGAGGCGGTCCGGTGGCGAGGTTTCCTCCAGGGTCACGGCGATCGTGTCGCGGCGGTGGGTGGCGGTCGCGTCGGCTATGCGGGCCGCGCTCAGAGTGAGCCAGAGGCCGTCCCCCAGGTGGGCCCGGGAGCGGGCTGGGTGCGTGTCGACGCCCGCCTCGACGGCCAGGAGCTGGGCTGCTACGTCGTAGACGCTCGCGTGGATCGTCCCGCGGCCGTGGGCGGCGGGGGCCAGGCGGGTCAGGCAGGCGTGGGTGGCCGGGGTCTGGGCGAGGACCCGCAGGTCGGGGGCGAGGAGGAGGGCCAGGGGGCTGGAGCCTCGCGGGCGTGGCGGTCGTACGACGAAGGTGTGGGCCTGGCTGCGGCGGAGCGCCGTCGTGACCGGGGCGGTGAGGCGGGTGAGGTACGCCGACTCCTCGGCGGTGAAGTCGCGGGCGTAGCGGTAGAGGTCCAGGCGGCCCCAGCAGCCGTGGCGGTCCTTGAACGCCATCGACGCGATGTCCCGGACGCCGTGGTGCCGGAGCAGGTCGCGCCAGAGGAGGCTGGCGGCCGGGTCGGGGAGGTCGCTGAGCAGGGCCACGCCGTCCAGGGACGTCCAGCGGTGGACCTCGGTCAGGTATTTGAGGCGGGTCATCCGGGGGAGTTCGGGGAGGCAGGGGACCTCCGTGATCGGGGAGCAGCCCACCGTGGTCTCGGGGTCGGTGAGGAGGAAGTCGTACGCGTCGAACGGGGTCGCCGTGCGCAGTTCGGCGAGGAGGCGTACCCGCAGGGTCCGGGAGTCGGCGCCGGTCTCGCAGAGGCGGACCACACGGTCGTACGACCGCGCGTACGGGACCACAGGAACCGCCATGATTCGAGCGTACGTCGCAAATCCCCAGATTTCTGGGATGGGCCGGGCTCCGGACCAGGTCAAGCATGGGAAGAGGGGGCGGGAGGGGAGGAAAAGGGAGTGAGCGAAGAGGGGGCGGATCTAGGAGCCGGAACATGAACAGCAATCCGAACCTCTCCACCACCGGCGGTGGCCGGCGGCGGGTGGTCGTGGCCGGGGCCGCGCTCGCCCTCGCCGCGGCGGCCGCCCTCACCACCGCCGGGCCGGCCGGTGCCCGGACCGTCGCGGTGACCCAGCAGAGCACCGTGTCCGCATGGATCGACGGCTGGGGCGGCGGCACCGTCACCAGCAGCCCGGCCGGGATCAGCTGCCACACGACGGCCTGGGACCCGTACGGCAGCGGCGAGTCGCAGCCGAACCCGACCGGGCCCTGCTACGCGAGCTTCCCGGTCGGGACGGTGGTCACCTTCACCGCCACCCCGGACCCCGGGTCCTCCGTCAACGGCGGCCCGGACCCGGCCTCGCTGACCGTCCGGTCCGGGTACAACAGCGTGTGGGCCATGTTCTGCCCGAACGACGGACTGTGCTCCAGTTGGTGAGCGGATTCCCGGATTCTTCGAGCCCGGTCAGGAGCCGCGCGGCTCCCGGATCACCGAAACCCCGCCCGCCGGTACGGTCGCCGAGCCCGACAGCGGCTGTGCGGTGAGGAGTTCGGTCGCGTCCGGGGCCACCGTGACCTCCGCGGCGCGGTCCGTGTGGTTGATCAGGAACAGGTAGTCCGCCTCCGGGCCGCGCCGGAGCGCCACTTCGACGCCCTCCGGGGCGGTGCGTACCGGCTCGACGCCCGCCTCCGTGCGGATGCGGTCGAGGAGCGTGGTGAGGGTCTTCGTGTCCGGCTGGGTCGCCAGGTACCAAGTGGCGCCCTCGCCATGGGAGTTGCGGGTGACCGCCGGGACGCCGGACAACGGGCCGTCCGTGTACGACGTCACCGCCTCCGCGCCCTCCAGGCGCAGCCGCTCCGACCAGAGCGATCCCTTGCCGCCGCCGTCGAGGGCCACCGACCGGCCCGGCAGGAGCGGGAAGAGTTCGTCCGTGCGGACGCCCAGGGCCGTGCGGAAGGCTCCCGGGTAACCGCCCAGCCGGACGTGGCAGTTGGCGTCCACCATGCCGCTGTGGAAGCCGACCGCGAGGGTGCCGCCGGACGCGGCGAAGTCGGCCAGGTTCGCGGCGCCTTCGTCGTCGACCAGGTAGAGGCTGGGAGCCAGCACCAGGCGGTACGGCGACAGGTCCGCGTCGGGGCGGACGAAGTCGACCGCGACGCCCGCCCGCCACAGGGGCTCGTACCAGGCGCGGACCAGGTCGTGGAAGTTCAGTTCGCCGCTCGGCTGGGAGGGGAGTTCCAGCGCCCAGCGGGCGTTCCAGTCCCAGACGACGGCCACCTCGGCGGTGCCGGTGCTGCCGCGCACCTCCGCCAACGCCCGCAGGTCTGCGCCGAGTTGGACCACGTCACGCCAGATCTGGCTGTCGGTGCCGGCGTGCGGGAGCATCGCCGAGTGCCACTGTTCGGCGCCGGCCTTGGCGGCCCGCCACTGGAAGTAGGCGATGCCGTCGGCGCCGCGGGCCACGTGCGCGAGGGCGTTGCGGCGCAACTCCCCCGCCGTCTTGGCCCGGTTGACCGGCTGCCAGTTGACCGCGCCCGTGGAGTGCTCCATCAGCAGCCAGGGGCCGCCGGCCAGCGAGCGGACCAGGTCGCCGCTGAGCGCCAGGTCGATGTGGGACTCGGGGTCGGTGGACTGGAGGTAGTGGTCGTTGGAGACGATGTCCAGCTCGGGGCCCAGCGCCAGTAGTCCAGGGCGTCGAAGTTGTGCATCACCATGAAGTTGGTGGTCGCGGGCGTCGCCGGGGCCGCCTCCGACAGGACGTCGCGCTCCGCCTCGTACAAGGAGAGCAGGGCGTCGCTGCAGAAGCGGCGCCAGTCCAGCTGGTGGGTCGGGTTGGGGACCGCGCCCGTCGCGCGCGGGGGCAGGACCTGGTCCCAGTCGTAGTACCACTGGCTCCAGAAGGCGGTGCCCCAGGCGTGGTTGAGCTCGGCCAGGCTGTCGTAGCGGTCGCGCAGCCAGCCGCGGAAGGCCTCGGCGCTGGTGTCGCAGTAGCACTCGGCGTTGTGGCAGCCGTACTCGTTGTGGATGTGCCACATCACCACGGCGGGGTGGCCGGCGTAGCGGCGGGCCAGTTCGCCGGCCATCCGGAGGGCCGCCTCGCGGTAGGCGGGGCTGGAGGGGCAGAAGGTCTGGCGGCTGCCGTACGACAGTCCGCGGCCGTCCTTGTCGACCGGCAGCGCCTCCGGGTGCTTGACGAAGAACCAGGCCGGCGGGGCCGCCGTCGGGGTCGCCAGGTCGGCCGCGATGCCGTGGGAGTGGAGCAGGTCGAGGATGCGGTCCAGGCGGGAGAAGTCGTACTCGCCCTCGGCGGGTTCGAGCAGCGCCCACGAGAAGATGTTGACGCTGACCATGGTGACCCCGGCCTCGGCCATGAGGCGCATGTCCTCGGCCCAGACCTCCTCGGGCCACTGCTCGGGGTTGTAGTCGCCGCCGTACGCGATGCCCGGCACGTTCAGGGGCAGGCTCATTCGTCAACTCCAGACAGGAGACGGCGTGTTGTGGTCACGCCCCACTCGTCCAGGGACAGCAGGCGGTCGCTGGACGCCATCAGGCCGCCGGTGGCCTCGACGTGGGCGGCCCAGCGTTCCCGGGTCTCCACCGCGGGGCGGGCCATCAGGCAGTCGGGGTCGTTGACCCAGAAACGGCCGTGCTGCCACTGGCGGCCGACACCGGTGAACTCGGCCGGGTCCTGCCCGGGTTGGCTGTAGTCGTCGGCCTCGGAACGGCGGTGCGGGGCCGTGTCGGGGCTCACCCGCATCGCGTCGAACAGGCCGATGGACGCCAACAGGGGTGCGCCGCAGCCGAGGAGGTAGGCGTCCTCGCCGATAGCCGCGCGGATCGACGAGATCCCTTCGCGGTACGCCGTCAGCGCGTCGACATCCGCGTGGCGTACGCCGTCCAGCGCGCCCGCGTAGAGGAAGTCGACCTTGAAGTAGTCGTAGCCCTCGGCGCGCAGGGTGCGGAAGACCTCGGTCAGGCAGGCCGCCGCCTCGGGGTGGGTGGTGTCCAGGACGCGCAGGTCGTGGCCCCAGTTGCGGCCGGCGTGGGTGAAGCCGCCGTCGGGGTCGCGGACCAGCCAGTCGGGGTGCTCGGTGGCCAGGTCGCTCGCCGGGTCGACCAGGAAGGGGGCCGTCCAGATGCCGGCGCGGCGGCCGCGGGCGCGGATGGCGTCGGCGATGCCCGCGCGCGAGCGGAAGCGGCCGGAGAGGGTGAGCCAGTCGCCGAGGGCCTTCTGGTAGCCGTCGTCGATCTGGACGACGTCGATGGGCAGGTCGAGGGTGTCCATCGCACGGAGGTTCTCGTGGATGTCGTCCTCGGTGACGTCGGTGAAGTACTCGTACCAGGAGCACCACACGGTCGGGGCCGGGCGCGGCGCCGGCACCTCCTGCGAGGTGGCCCAACTCGCCAGCACCGACTGGATGTCGGGGCCGGTCCACTCCTTCACCGGGCCGTCCGCACCGACCTCGGCCCGGTCTCCCGTCACGGTCAGGCGGATGGACGGGACCTTGGCGGTGGGGTCGACGGCCGCCCACAGACGCACGGCCGAGCCGTCTCCGGGGTCGAGCGCGAGCAGTCCCTCGCCCTGGAAGGTCCCCTCGGGGACGGTGACGCCGGGGCGGTAGCAGACCGTCGCCCAGTTGTCGTTGGTCGGGCGGTACGGCTTGTCGCCGAGGGCGTAGGCGCCGCTGGGGCTCCAGGACTGCCAGCCCTCCTCGTGGACGCGGGCGTTGCGCGGGTCCACGAGGAGGGAGGCGACGGGAGTGAAGGGGTGGGGCACGGTCGTTCTCTCTCGGAAAAGGAGGGCGTCAGCCCTTGTTGGCGCCCAGCGTCAGACCGCTCACGAACTGCCGCTGCAGCACGAAGTACACGATCAGCGTCGGGATCGCGGTCAGCAGGGCGCCCGCGGCGACCAGGTTCGGGTCCGTGAAGTACTGGCCGGAGAGGTTGTTCAGGGCCGAGGTGATCGGCATGTTCTCGCCGGTCGAGATCAGCACGATGGCCCAGAAGAAGTCGTTGTAGATCCAGATGGACAACAGCGTCGCCAGGGCGGCCATCGCCGGCTTGCACAGCGGCAGCACGATCTGCCAGTACATCCGCCACACCGAGGCGCCGTCGACCAGCGCGGCCTCGGTCAGCTCGTGCGGCAGCATCCGCATGTAGTTGCTGAGCACGAAGGCGCAGAAGCCGGACTGGAACGCCACGTGGATCAGCACCAGGCCGAGCGCGGAGTCGTACAGCTTGCCGCTGGCGGTGATGCCGGGCAGGTCGATGAGGAGGTACATCCGGTACAGCGGGGTGATGATGACCTGCTGCGGGAGCAGGTTGCCCGCGGTGAACACCAGCAGGAGCGCGATGTTGAGCCGGAAGTCGAAGCGGCTGACGTAGAACGCGACCATCGACGAGAACAGCAGGGTCACGAGCACGGCCGGCACCGCGATGATCAGCGTGTTGCCGAAGTAGTGCATCATGTCCGACTGCACGAACGCGTTCTTGAAGTTGTCGAAGGTCAGCTTGTCCGGCCAGGACACGTAACCCTTGTTGCTGGTCTCCGAGTACGGCCGCAGGGCCGCGAAGACCGCCCAGAGCAGCGGGGCGAGCCAGGCCAGCGAGGTGACGACCAGGAACGTGTGCAGCAGGACGCGGGCCGGTCGGACCGGGGTGCGCTGCTTGCCCGGCGCGGTCAGGGTGCTCATGCGCGCCGCTCCTTCCGGAAGGTCGCGATCAGGTACGGGATGATGACCGCGAGGGAGATCACCAGGAGGACTACGGCGATCGCGGAGCCGTAACCGATCCGGCTGGACTCGCCGATGATGTTGTTGGTGATCAGGATCGACAGCAGCTCGGTGCCCTGGGCGCCCTTGTTGAAGACCCACACCAGGTCGAAGGCGCGCAGCGCCTCGATGATCGTCACCACGAGCACCACGGTGTTCGTGGGCCGCAGGGTGGGGAAGATGACGTTCTTGAACGTCTGCCACTCGTTGGCGCCGTCGAGGGCGGAGGCCTCCCGCAGGGAGGGGTCGACGCCCTTCAGGCCGGCCAGGTAGAGGATCATCATGTAGCCGGTGTGCCGCCAGGAGGCGGCGACCAGCACGGCCCACAGGTTCAGCTTCGGGTCGCCGATCCAGTCGATGTAGTGGCCGGGCTTGTTGGCCCCGATGAGGCTGTTGATCAGGCCGGTGTCGGGGTTGTAGACCAGCTGCCAGACGAAGCCGGTGACCGCGAGCGACATCACGACCGGCAGGAAGAACGCGGTCTGGTAGACGCGGCTGAAGCGGATGTTCTTGTCCAGCTGCACGGCCAGGAACAGGCCGAAGGGCGTCGGGATCAGGATCAGTACGACGAACCAGATGACGTTGTGCTGGACGGCGGGCCAGAACTGCGGGTTGTCGGTGAACAACTGACGGAAGTTGTCCAGGCCGACCCACTTGATGGAGTCGAAGCCGATGCCGTCCCAGGTCGTGAAGGCGAGGGCGATCGAGGCGATCGCGGTCAGCCAGACGAGGGCGACGTGCAGGACGGTGGGCACGCCCGCCATGAAGGCGAGCGTGACGCGGTCACGGCGGGTCAGCAGGCGCTTGTGGCCCTGCGGGACCCGCGTGACGACAGGCGCGGGGCCCGGAGACGGCTCGGCCGTCTCCGGGCTCTTCGTGGGGGTCTCGGAGCTCATCAGGACGCGAAGATCGTCTTCTTCTGGCGCTCGATCGAGGAGAGCAGGCTGTCGACGCCCTTGGGGTTCTGGAGGAACTTCTGGAGGCCGGGCTGCATCACCGTGGAGGTGAAGTCCGGGCGGGAGTCGCGGTCCATGAACTGGGTCAGGCTCTTGGCGCTGCCGATCATCTCGAACGCCTTCTTCTGGAGCGTCGAGTACGCGGCGGTGGAGGCCTTGTTGGAGGCGGCCACGACGCTCGGGTCGCCCTTGAGGTAGAGCTCCTCGGCGGCCGGGGTGCCCAGGTACTCCATGAGCTTGGCGACGCCGTCCTTGTTCTTCGGGGACTTGCTCACCATGAAGCCGTCGGTGGGCGCCTCGACCGTGTCCTGGCCGAACGCGGAGTTGATCTCCGGGAAGGCGAAGAAGTCGAGGTCCTCGAGGTCGGCCTTGTTGGTGAACTGCTGCGCCACGAAGGTGCCGAGGAGGTACATGCCGGCCTTCTTCGACACCAGGGTCTGGGCGGCGTCCTGCCAGGTGCGGCCCATGAAGCCGTCCTGGTGGTAGGGGAGCAGCTCGGACCAGTGGTCGAAGACGGCCTTGACCTTGGCGTCGGTCCAGGCGGCCTTGCCGGCCATCAGCTCGACGTGGAAGTCGTAGCCGTTGAGGCGGAAGTTGATCTGGTCGAAGGTGCCCATCGCGGGCCAGGCGTCCTTGTCACCGAAGGCGATCGGGACCAGGCCGTCCTTCTTCATCTGCTTGCACAGGGTGATCAACTGGTCCCAGGTGGTGGGGACTTCGTAGCCCTTCGCCTGGAAGACGCTCTTGCGGTAGAAGAGCGCCCAGGGGTACGTGGTCATCGGGACGAAGTAGTACTTGCCGTCCGCGCCCTTGCTGAGCTTCTTCATCGCGTCGGGGAAGTTGTCCCCGATCTTCGCCCACACGTCGTCGATCGGGGAGGCGAGGCCCTTCTGCGCGAAGAACTGCATCCGGTACCCGGCGAACCACTTGAACACGTCGTCCGGCGTGCCCTGGAGGTAGGAGTTGATCTGCTCCTGGAAGGTGTTGTGGTCCTTCGTGTTCACCTTGACGGTGAGGCCGGACTGCTTCTGGAAGGCCGAGTACACGGCCGCGTACGCCTTCTTCGGCACGGCGTCCGAGTCGTTGGAGCCGACGCTGACGGTCTTGGTGTCGGACGAGCTGGTGCTGCTGCCGCAGGCGGACAGCAGGGGGATTCCCGCACCGGCGACGAGGGCGGCGCCTCCGACTCCCCGCAGCAGGCTGCGGCGGCTCGGGGAGGGAAGGGAGAGACCCGAGGGGGAGAGGTCTGTCATAACGGCTCCTGAGGGCAGGGTTCGGTCACGGCTGCGCCACGTCGAAAAAAGTCGAAACCGACCAGAAATCAACTCGACCGAACATCGTGGCGGTAATAACAGCCCCATGTCCGGTCATGGGTCAATAGCCACCCAAGAGCTTTGTGGAAACGTAACCGTCACGATTGTGATCATTCTCGTTCGAGCGTTCGAACCTACGGTTACGGAATGTGCCGGAATGCGTCCTACCGGATGTGCACGGCCTTGGTCACGCTCACCTGGTCGATGTCGGAGGTCCGCACCGTGACCTTCATCGTCCAGGTTCCGGCGATGGGAAGCGTGAGGCTGTTGGTGCCCCAGTAGCCGCCCAGGTTCTTGATCCCCGCGTCCAGCGGGCCGATCTTCCGCTCCTCGAGCGTGAAGGAGAGCCGCAGCTCAGGGACGGTGGAGATGCCGCCGTCGGGGCCGAAGACCACCGCCTGGACGTTGTTCTCGCCGACCCGGCCGGGGTCGAGGGTGATCTGCACCTTGCCGTGGCCGTTCGGGGTGCCGACGTCGAACGGGATCGTGGTCACGGACGCCGCGGGCAGCCCGACGGCGGACGCGGGCTGCCCGGCCGCCTCGGCGGCGGCGCGGCCGGGGAGGGTGCCGGTGAGCACGGTCGTGATCACCAGGACGAGGACGCCCACGGCGACTTCGGCGAGCACGGAGCGGCGCAGGGCCCGGCGGTGTACGTCGCCGGTGGTGGGGCCGTCTGTCGCAGGGTCCGCAGCGGAGTCGGCCGCCTCCCCCGACACGGGCAGCGCCGGCCCGCCCACCGCCTCCGGGACCCTTTCCCGTACGACCGCCTCGGCCGGGGCCGCCACCAGCCGAGCCGTCCACCGCCGGGAGAGCCCCGCCAGGGCCACCAGCAGCACCACGGCGGCGATCTTGGCGATCAGGAGACGGCCGTACGTCGTCCCGGTGAGCGCGCTCCAGGAGCCGAGGCCGCGCCAGGACTGGTAGACGCCGGTGACGACCAGGACGGTCACCGAGGCGAAGGCGAGCCGGGAGAAGCGGGCCACGACGGCCGCGGCCACGTCGGTGGCGCGCAGCAGGATCAGCAGCGCGGTGAGCCCGCCCAGCCAGACCGCCATCGCGAGCAGGTGCAGCACCGAGGAGACGACGGCCACGGGCACCTGGATACCGGCGGAGGCGTGCTCGGCGAGGGCCCAGGTGAGGGCGAGGGCGACGGAGAAGGCGGTGCCGGCGAGGAGCAGGGGGCGGCCGGGGGAGACCGATCGTTTGCGAAGGGTCACGAAGGCCACCGCGGCGATCAGCAGCAGGGCGAGGCGGGCGAGCAGGACCAGCCCGGGGCGGCCCGTGAGGGTGCGGGTGAAGGCCGACGCGCTGAAGGCCGTCCCAGGGGCCGTGCCGGTCTCGTAGGGGGCCCGCAGGACCAGCAGGACGGCCGAGGTGCCCAGGAGGGTCCACCAGCCCGTCAGCAGGGGCCTGCGGAGCGGGGCGCGGTCCGTGGGGCGGCACAGGGCCGCGAAGGCCGCCGTGCCGATCAGGAGGGCCGCGGCGAGGTAGGCGAGGTAGCGGGCGATGTTGTAGAGGCTGGCGGTGGCCGGGTTCTCGACCGGGCCGGTGTCCACCGAGGCGACCGTCGCCGAGGGTTTGCCGACCGAGAAGGTGAACGCGCCCGACACCGGGTGGCTGTCGGCCGACACGACCCGCCAGGCCACCACGTAGGTGCCCTCGGCGAGCTTCGCCGGCAGCCTCACCTGCGCGGTGTCGGAGCGGCCGGAGGCGTGCCGGGCCTCGCCCGTGCTCACCCGGCGGTTCTCGGGGTTCAGGACGCGGAAGGAGTCGTCGAGCAGGCCGACGGACTCGGTGAAGGTCAGGGTGACGGAGCGGGGTGCCGACTTGAGGACGGCGGCGTCGGCGGGGTCGCTGGACTTGAGGGCCGCGTGGGCCGACGCGGGCCCCGCGCCGCCGAGGACGAGCAGGACCAGCACGGCGCCCAGCAGCACCAGCCCTTGAACTCCGCGCTGTCCGCGGAGTCCGCGGCACCCTCGACGCCCTCGCCGTCCGCCATCCGAACCGTCACACCCCACGTCGTATCTCCGTCGTCGGACTCGCCGCCTTCCCGGTACGTACGGACGCGAGCGCCTCCGTGCTCACCGCGTGGGGCTCACCACGTCGGCCGGGCCGAGACCCCACCGTCCACCAGAAGGTCGTGTCCCGTCACCCAGGAGGCGAGCCGTGAGGCGAGGAACACGCAGGCGTCCCCCACGTCCTCCGGCCGCCCCAGCCGCCCGAGCGGCGCCGCCGCCCGCCACCGCCGCACCCCCTCCGGCCAGTCCTCCGCCAGCCCTTCGCGCCCGATCAGGCCCGGCGAGACCGAGTTGACGCGGATCCCGTACGGCCCGTACTCCAGCGCCGCCGACCGGGCGTGCATCACGACGGCCGCCTTGGACGCGCTGTAGTGCGCGTGCCCCGGCGCGGGCTGCCGTCCCTCGACGGAGGCGATGTGCGTCACCGATCCCCCGCGCCCCCGCTCCCGCATGACCTCGGCGGCAGCCTGCGTACACGCGAACACACCCGTCAGATTGGCGTCCAGGACCGCCCGCCACTCGCCCGCCGTCATCCCGGGCAGCTCCCGAACCGGCTGCACCCCCGCGTTGTTGACCACCGCGTCCAGCCCACCACCCCACTCGGCCGCCTCCCGCACCACCCGAGCACACGCGTCCTCGTCGCGGAGATCCGCCCGGAGTACGACGGCCCGGCCGCCCGACTCCTGGATCCGTCCCGCCACTTCACGCGCCGCCGCCACCGCCGTACGGCAGTGCAGCGCGACCGCGGCCCCCTCCTCGGCGAACCGCAGCGCGATCCCCCGGCCGATACCGCCACCCGCGCCCGTGACCAGCGCGACCTGTCCTTCGAGGAGTGTCATGGACGGGAGAGTCCCAGGATGCGGTCGGCGCGGTCGGGATACCGCGCCGCCAACTCGCCCGCGTCCCCGTGCTCGTACCCCTCGAAGGTGAACCCGGGCGCCATCGTGCAGCCGAAGAGCGTCCACGCCCCGCCCGCGAGCACCCGTCCGCCCATCCAGGTCCCGGCCGGGACGGTCAGCTGGACGTGCTGACCGCTGAGGACCTCCGGGCCGAGGACGGCCGTCGTCGAGGTGCCGTCGGGGGCGAGGAGCAGGAGTTCCAGCGGGTCGCCGAGGTAGTGGTGCCAGATCTCATCGCTCGGCAGGCGGTGCAGGGCGGAGAAGTCGTCCGCCGTCAGCAGGGCGACGATCGCCGTGCCCGCCGGGCGCCCGTCGGGGTGGTCCGGACCCGCCCAGGTCTGGCGGTAGAGGCCTCCTTCGCGGGGTATCGGCTGCAGTCCGTAATGGGCGACGAGATCTTCAGGGGTCACGCCGGGAAGGCTATCTCCCGCTCCAGGAAAGCCAGTTGGGCCTTCTTCTCGGGCAGGTACACGTCCGGGATGTCGATCTCCGGCAGCACCACGACCTCGCCCGCCACGAAGCCCTGCCGCAGGAAACGGTCGACCGCCCTCTCGTTCCGCACATCCGGATCGACCACCACCCGGCGCCGGTCCAGCCCCAACAGGACGTACGAGGTCACGGCGGTGAGCAGCGCCGCCGACCAGCCGGACCGCGCGCCGCCCTCCCGTGCGGGCGCGAGCAGGAGGTGGATGCCGATGTCGCCGTCGCGCACCTCGTAGCACTCGCTCACGCGGTCGGCCTCGGGCTCGTAGGTCTGGAGGAGCCCGACCGGTTCGCCGTCCCTGACCAGCAGGAAGGCGTGGTGGGTGTCGAGGGTGTCCATGTGGGCGTAGATCTCGGCCACTTGGTCCCGGGTGAGACCGTTCATCCCCCAGAAGACGGCCCGCTCCTCGCGCACCCAGCGGTGCAGCACGTCCGCGTCGGCGTGCGCGTCGAGGGGCAGCACGCGGACGGCGCCGGTGGTGTGGACGGCGGTACGGGTGTCGTACAGGTCAGACATCGCTCTCCTTGCTTTCCTTGCTCTCCTTGCCGAGCCGGTCGAAGTCGGTGACGACCGGGACGAGATCTCCCTTGAGCCACAAGGGGAGTTGATCGGTGTGATGGGGCGAGCCGGGGACACCGGACGCCCCGAGCGGCACCACCCACAGGCTGTCCTCGCGCCGGGCCAGGTCCCACACATAGCGGGCGGCCGGACCGCGCGCGCTCAGGTCGGTCAGCCCGGGCACGCTCGAAGTGCACAGCACGCAGTCGTGGTCGCCGGACAGACCGGGTCCTTGGTACGACGGCTGCGGCAGCGCCCGCCAGGGCACGAGGCGGTGGGTGTCGCCCCAGGTGCCGGCGGGAGGCTCCGCCGCCACCTCCTCCAGGGCGGCCCGTACGACGTCCGGCCGGTCGATGCCGTACAACTCCTCGGCCCGCAGCAGGTGTTCGAGGGCGAAGGCGATGCGCGGGAGCAGCGCGAGCCAGGGGAGGAGGACCTCGGGGTAGGCGGGCGGGACGGCGAGGGCGGCGAAGGCCGGGTGGGCCGCGAGTCGGCGGACGACCGCGCCGCGCACCGCCGCGTAGGCGGCCGCGTCCGTGGAAGCGGCGTCCATGCGGCGGTCCCAGCGCAGGAGGCGGTCGCGGAGGACGGTGGCCTCGGGGGACAGGCCGGGCAGGGCCGCGAGGTGGTCCAACAGGGGTGCGGCGGAGGCGAGATGGGTGTCCGTGTGGATCGCGGGCATGTCGCCGGCCGACCAGTGGTCCTTCTCGGCGAGCAGGGCGGCGATGCGGTCGGCGCGGTGCGGCGGGGCGAACTCCACGCCGAACGGGGTGGCCGGGCCGCGCTGGTTGGCCATCACAGCGACGCCGTCGGCCAGTCCGGCGTGCGGCATCTCCTCCCAGCCGCGCCACTCGTACCCCGGCTCCCAGGCCGGCACCGGCCGCACCCGGTTGACCCCGGCCCGCACCGGCACCCGCCCGGCGACCCGGTGCAGCAGGCCGCCCTCGGTGTCGGCGGCCTGCACGACGTTGACGGGCTCGGCCCACAGGTCGAGGGCCCGGTCGACGTCGGCGACGCGGCGGGCGCGGAGCAGGGGGAGCAGCGCGCTGAAGCCGAGGTCGGAGCTGACGCGGGGTGGGTGGCGGAGGGCGAGGGCGAGGGGGACGGCGGCCGGGTTCCCGGCCTGTCCGGCAGGTGAGGCGGCGGGCGTGCCGCCGCCCGGCAGCGCCCCGTCCACCTCCGCCACCCCGCCGTCCAGCCCCTCCGGCCCTCCGACGATCACCGGCCCCCGCTCCGTCTCGATCACCTCGACCTCGACCGGCGGCTCCCCCGCCACCTCCACGGTCTCCGTGTGCCGGGAGGCGCGGCGCCAGCTGCCGTCGGGGTCGAGGGCCTCCACGCCCGCGCCCGTGCGCCGCAGCCGCTCCCGGTACAGGTCCTGGTAGTCGGCCATGGCGTTGGTGATGGCCCAGGCGACCGTGCCGGTGTGGCCGAAGTGGGCGATGCCCGGGACGCCGGGGACGGCGAGTCCGACGACGTCGAACTCCGGGCAGGAGAGGTGGATCTGCTGGTAGACGCCGGGATCCTCGATGAAGCGGTGCGGATCGCCGGCAATCAGGGCGTGCCCGGTGATGGTCCGACCCCCGCTCACCAGCCAGCCGTTGCTGCCGGAGGTGCCGGGTCCGTCGGTGGCGAAGAGCCCGACGGCCTCCTCGCCCAGGTGCCGGATCGCCTGCTCCCGCCAGAGCTTGGCCGGGAAGCCCGCGAAGAGGATGTGCGTGGCGAGCCAGACGCCGAGCGGGGTCCAGAGCTCCCAGCGGCCGGGGGTCAGGCCGACGCGCTCGAACTCCGGGGCCGCGCTGCCCGGCAGCTCCGCGTTGATGCCGTCGACGTACGCCCGTATCCAGTCCGCCGTCTCGGGGTCCCGTTCCGCAAGCGCCGCCCAGCAGCGGCGGGCGGTGTCGTCGAGGCGGGCGCGGCGGGCGAGCAGGTCCCAGGGGAGGGCCTCGGTGCCGAGGAAGGCGGCCGAGGTGCCCTGGACGCGGTGCCGCTCGACCTCCAGCTGCCAGGCGCGGTCGCGGGCGGTGACGGCGCCCTGGGCGCGGGCGAGTTCAAGGGCGCCGTCGGCCCGCAGATGCGGGATGCCCCAGGCGTCCCGGTGGATCTCGGTCGTCACGCTGCGACCCTCCCTGCATCTTAAGGTTAGCCTTGCCTTAGTAAATGGTGGTGGAATCGTACGCGAGGCGTGAAAGAGGGATGATCGGGGTCATGGACGTCACCCTGCACCTCGCCCAGGACCCCGAGGCCGACGAGCTCCTCGGGCGCTCCCCGCTCGCCGCGCTCACCGGGATGCTGCTGGACCAGCAGGTTCCGATGGAGTGGGCGTTCAAGGGACCGCGCACGATCGCGGACCGGCTCGGTCTGGACGACCTGGACGCGCACGAGATCGCCGCCCAGGACCCGGAGACCTTCGCCGCGCTGCTCTCGCAGAAGCCGGCCGTGCACCGCTACCCGGGCTCCATGGCGAAGCGGATCCAGCAGCTGTGCCAGTACCTGGTCGAGCACTACGACGGGAACGCCGAACTCGTCTGGAAGGGCGTCGCCGACGGACCGGAGCTGCTGCGCCGCCTGGAGGAACTGCCCGGCTTCGGCAAGCAGAAGGCGCGGATCTTCCTCGCGCTGCTCGGCAAGCAGCTCGGCGTACGGCCCAAGGGCTGGCAGGAGGCCGCCGGCGCCTACGGCGAGAAGGACTGCCACCGCTCGGTCGCCGACATCACGGGCCCGGAGTCGCTGGCCAAGGTGCGCGCCCACAAGCAGGAGATGAAGGCGGCGGCCAAGGCGGCGAAGGCGACCGGGAAGTAGCCGTCAGCCGGGTGGGTCCCAGGGGTGGCGCCGGGGCGCTCGCGGGTCCAAGCATGGAACATGACCGACTCTCCGAACGCTTCGTCCTGGAGTCCGGAGTCCGATGACCGCAAGGTCCACGCAGCCGGACATGCCACAGGCGCTCCCCCGCCCGAGCCGCCCTTCGAGGGCCCCCTGCACGCACTGTCCAAGGCCGCCTGGCAGGTCGTCCTGCTCACCGGCGTGGCCTCCCTGATCCTCGGCATCCTGGTCCTCGTCTGGCCGGGCGCCTCGCTCCTCGCGGCCGGTGTCCTCTTCGGCCTCTACCTCCTCTTCAGCGGCGTCTTCCAGCTGGTCGCCGCCTTCGGCACGCACCGGACGACCTCCCTGCGCGTCCTGGCGTTCATCAGCGGCGCCCTGTCGATCCTGCTCGGCCTGTTCTGCCTGCGCGGCCCGATGCGCTCGATCCTGCTGCTCGCCCTGTGGATCGGCATCGGCTGGCTGATCCGCGGCATCACCCAGACCCTGGCCGCCGCCTCCGACAGCTCCATGCCGGCCCGCGGCTGGCAGATCTTCCTCGGCGTCCTCACCTTCGTCGCCGGGATCGTGCTGATCGACTCCCCCTTCGAGTCCGTCGCCGTCCTCACCCTGGTCGGCGGCATCTGGCTGGTCGCGGTCGGCGTGGTCGAGATCATCACGGCGATCCGCATGCGGGGCCGGGCCGAACGGCTGGTTCCCCGGCCCTTGTAGCCCGTTCGGGCGGATCTCGCCCCCGGCGTGCCTGACGACGGGCGTGTCGGGGGCAGACCACCTCCCGTGAGCACCGCACGCCGTCTCCCGCCCAGCCGCGTCTGGCTGCGGGTGCTCGTGCTGCTCTTCGCCCTGCTGCTGCCGGGCGTCCACACCGAGGTGCACGCGACGCCGGTCGCGTCCGTGGAGACCGTCGAGTACGACGTCCTGGACGTGGCCGTACGGCCACCGGCCGACGCCGTCCGCCGGGCCGCCGTACCCCTGCGCCCCGCGGCCGTCCCGGCCCCGGCGCCAACCGCCACCCGGGGTCGCCCCCGGCAGGCGCCGCCCGTGCCCCCGTACACCCTGCGCGCCCTGCGCACCGTGGTCCTGCGCTGCTGACCGAGCCCGCTCCGGACAAGGTCAGTCACGACGCGAGGAACACAGCCATGCCCATCGACCCCTACGCGGTCCTGCGCGCCCTGCTGCGCGCGGAGGCGGCGCGCAGCGCGCCGAAGCCGCAGACGAAGCAGCCCCAACCGAAGCGGAACCCCGAGAAACCGGCCCGCTGACCCGGCGGCGGCCCGGCGGGCCAGGCCCTAACGCCTCCGCCGGGCCGTCCCGAAGAGGGAGCGGGTGATCTCGCGCCCGATCTGCGTGCCCACCGACCGGGCCAGCGACTTGAACATGCCGCTCCCCACGACCTGTTCGACCATCGAGCGGTCCTCCGCCGACTTGGGACGGGGAGCGGCCTTGGGTTCGGCGGGGGCCTTCAACTCGTCGGGCCCCTTGCCGCCGGCGGGCTTCGCCGCCGTCAGCTTCTCGTACGCCGATTCTCTGTCCACAGCCTGTGCGTAACGTCCGTACAGCTGCGAGGACTTCACCGCCCGGTCGAGCGTGGCGGCCTCGACGGGGCCCATGAGGGACTCGGGTGCGCGCAGGCGGGTCGCGGCGACCGGGGTGGGCGCGCCCTTCTCGCTGAGGACCGTCACCACGGCCTCGCCCGTGCCGAGGGCGGTGAGGAGTTCCTCCAGGTCGTAGGCGGAGTTGGGGAAGGTCTTCACGGTCGCCTTCAAGGCCTTCTGGTCGTCCGGTGTGAAGGCCCGCAGGGCGTGCTGGACGCGGTTGCCGAGCTGGGCGAGGACGTCGGACGGTACGTCCTTCGGGGTCTGTGTGACGAAGAAGACGCCGACCCCTTTCGAGCGAATCAGCCGGACGGTCTGCGTGATCGAGTCCAGGAAGGCCTTGGACGCGTCGTTGAAGAGCAGATGCGCCTCGTCGAAGAAGAAGACCAGCTTCGGCTTGTCCGCGTCGCCGACCTCCGGCAGGTCGTGGAAGAGATCCGCGAGCAGCCACATCAGGAAGGTCGAGAACAGCTGCGGTCTGTCCTGTACGGCGGGGAGTTCGAGGACGGAGACGACGCCCCGCCCGTCGGCCGCCGTACGCAGGAACTCGCTCGTGTCGAACTCCGGCTCCCCGAAGAAGCCGGCCATCCCCTGCGCCTCGAAGGCGGTGAGGGAACGCAGGATCACCCCGGCGGTGGCGGTGGACAGGCCGCCGATGTTCTTCAGTTCCGCCTTCCCCTCGTCCGACGTGAGGAAGGCCACGACCGCCCGCAGGTCCTTGAGGTCGACCAGCTCCAGGCCCTTGGTGTCCGCGTAGTGGAAGATCAGGCCGAGGGACTGCTCCTGGGTCTGGTTGAGCTGGAGCACCTTGGAGAGCAGGACCGGGCCGAAGCTGGTGATCGTGGCCCTCAGCGGGATGCCGTGGCCGAGCCCGCCGAGCGCGTAGAACTCGGCCGGGAACCCGGTCGGCGTCCACTCCTGGTGGACCTCGGCGGCACGCCCCTCGGCCTTGTCGTTCGGCTGCCCGGCCGCCGAGATCCCGGACAGGTCGCCCTTCACGTCGGCCAGGAAGACCGGCACGCCCTGCGCCGAGAGCTGTTCGGCGATCAGCTGGAGCGTCTTGGTCTTGCCGGTGCCGGTGGCGCCGGCGACCAGGCCGTGCCGGTTGAGCATGGGCAGGGGGATGCGGATCTGCGCGTCGGGCAGGCAGTTTTCGGCCCACATCAGGGCGCCGAGATCCAGCGCCGGACCGGTGAAGGCATACCCGGACGCGATCTCCAGCGCCCCCTGCGGGAGGGCCGGAGCACTGCCCGAAGCCTCGGGCGCGGTTGCCGGTGGCATGGTCTCGCGGTCGCTCATGTCAGACCCCTGTTCCCTTTTTGCCCGTATTTACGGCATCTTTTCCAGCGTCGCACTCCGTCTCCATGGCTGCGCCCGGAACGTCTTGACCGGTAGGCTTTCCGTGTGATCTTCAAGCGCATCGGAAACGGCCGGCCGTACCCCGACCACGGCCGGGAAAGCACCCGGCAGTGGGCGGACGTCGCGCCGCGCCCGGTCCGCCTCGATCAGCTCGTGACGACGAAGGGGCAACTCGACCTGGAGACGCTCCTGGCCGAGGACTCGACCTTCTACGGCGACCTGTTCGCACACGTCGTCAAGTGGCAGGGCGACCTGTACCTGGAGGACGGTCTGCACCGGGCGGTCCGGGCGGCCCTCCAGCAGCGCCAGGTGCTGCACGCGCGCGTGCTCGAACTGGACTGACCCGCCCCCTTCGAGGCCGGTCGGCAAAGGCTTGGCCCTTTCGGGTTCACCTGCGTGGCGTCGAATGATCATCTAGTAGGCATCGCCGCTCGGGCGCACTACGCTGCGCCCATGAGCATGCTGACTCCCCCAGGCATGGGCGGCAAATACCGGATCACGGGGGACAAGTACCCGCGCATGCGCCGGCGTCGGCGGCGCGGCAGGCTCGTGCTCGCCATGGTGGCCTCCGTCGTCGCACTCGGCGTGATCGGCTGGGGCACGCTACAGCTCATCGACGTCTTCACCGGCGGCGGCAAGAAGGCCTCGGCGGCCGGTCCCAAGGCGGACTGCGCGACGAAGGCGAGCCCCTCGGCGACCGCCTCCGCGGCGGCGCTGCCCAAGCCGGCCCAGATCACCGTCAACGTCTACAACGCCACGCCCCGCAGCGGGCTGGCCAAGGACACCGCGGACGAGCTGGAGAAGCGGGGCTTCAAGATCGGCGACGTGGGGAACGCGAGCAAGCAGTTCGACAAGAAGGTCAAGGGTGCCGGGATACTGCTGGGCCCCGCCTCTTCCCTGAACACCTCGCTGCCGGTGCTGGGGACGCAACTGGCGTCCGCGGAACGCCGTACGGACGCGGCCCGCAAGGGGACCGACATCGACCTGATCATCGGCACGGACTTCAAGAACCTGACGGCGAAGGGGGCGGCCGACAAGGCGCTGGCCGCGCTGGGGCAGCCACGGCCGACGCCTACTTCTTCGACCAAGACCTGCTGAGAGTCGCCTGCTCGCCGTCGGGGCGCGGTCGTGGAGCGGCTCACCGGTCCGATGTGGCTGATCGCGCCCGCGCGGCGGAGCCGCATGAGGTAGCAGCCCCGCGCCCCTCGGGGCGTTCTACTCAGCGGCGCCGTAGAGGCGGTCGCCTGCATCCCCCAGGCCCGGCACGATGTAGCCGTGCTCGTTGAGGTGGTCGTCGATCGCCGCCGTCACCACCGTGACCGGGGTGCCCGCCAGTTCGCGTTCCATGACCTCGACGCCCTCGGGGGCGGCGAGCAGCACCACGGCCGTCACATCGTCCGCGCCGCGCTTGATCAGCTCCTGGATCGCCGCCACCAGGGTGCCGCCCGTCGCCAGCATCGGGTCCAGGACGTACACCTGGCGGCCGGAGAGGTCCTCGGGCATGCGGGTGGCGTACGTCGACGCCTGGAGCGTCTCCTCGTCGCGGACCATGCCCATGAAGCCCACCTCGGCGGTCGGCAGCAGCCGCACCATGCCGTCCAGCATGCCGAGGCCCGCGCGCAGGATCGGGACGACCAGCGGACGGGGGTAGGACAGCTTGACGCCCGTCGTCGAGGCGACCGGCGTCGTGATGTCGACCTGCTCCGTGCGCACGTCACGCGTGGCCTCGTAGGCGAGCAGGGTGACCAGCTCGTCGGCGAGCCGGCGGAAGGTCGCGGAGTCGGTGCGCTGGTCGCGCAGCGTGGTGAGCTTGTGGGCGACCAGGGGGTGGTCGACGACGTGGAGACGCATGTCCACAACAGTAACCGGGCCCGCAGCCCCCGGCGTCCCGGTCATCCACGAAGCCCGCGGCCCCGGGCGCCCAGGCGGTCCCCAAACCCCGTATCACCCGCCCGCTGGCATCAAACCGCCCGTCAGAGGGAAAGTGGGAGGGACGTAACGGGGTGGTGAGCCTATGCCAGAGCCTGAGTCACCGGCGGACACGTCACGGCGCGAGACCGACGCCGAGCGAAGGCGCCGCCGGGCCCAGTTCCTGCGCGAACTCGCCGAGGCGCGTGAACTGCGCGACCGGGTCCAGCCGCGGCGCGCCAAGACCGCCCGGCTGCGTCACGCCATGCGCATGCGCACCTTCCGCTGGTAGCGCCGCCGCTCCGAAGGCCCCGTAAGGGCAACCCGGTGCGTGCGCATTACGTTTGCCGCGTACGATCCCGCTGGTGGTCGATCAAAACGGGCGGACACAGGGAGCCGAAGACGTCCCCTGAACGCCTTGTTTCTGCCACGATTCCGAGTGGGTGGGGCTCGGAGCACAGCTCTCCCCGCCCAAGCCTCCGCCGGGGGGACCCCCAACCGGCACGCCTATGACCAGTGGGAGAGTCACGGTGTACTTCGCCGCACTGCTCGCGCGCACCGAAGACGGGTGGGAAGCGAGCGACACAGAGCTCGACGATGTGGAGACCCTGTCGGACCTGGCCGATCTCGCCCGTGAGGCCTCGGACCAGGACGACACGGTGCTCGTACTCATCGAGCAGGAAGAGACGTGGTTCGGCGTCGTCCGCATCGACGGTGAGGACGACCCCCGTATCTACGTCTCGGACGCCGCCGCCGCTGCCCGCAGCAGTTACGGCGAGATCCTGCTCACCGACGAACTGCTCGGCCGGGAGCCCGGTGACGACGGCCCCGACCTGGACGCCCTCGACCTCGACGGGACCGAGGACGGCGAGGACGAGGAGGACGACGGCGACGAGGACGCCCCGTCCGCCGAGTCCGTGCCGCACAGCCCCGTCGGCGACGCCGGGATCCTCGACGACCTCGGCGTCAGCGCCAAGGAGCTGCGCTCCCTGGACGAGGACGCCCTGAGCGCGATCGCCGAGGCGCTGGGTGCCTCGGAGGTCCTGGAGACCGTCCGCTGACGGCGGAAGGCCCCGCGGACCCGGTACGTGACCGCTGGCGGGCCGCGATGCGGCTCGCCCTGGACCAGGCCGAGCGGGCCGGCGGGGACGTCCCCGTCGGTGCCGTCGTGCTGGCCGCGGACGGTACGACCGTGCTCGGGGCCGGTCACAACGAGCGCGAGGCCACCGGCGATCCGACGGCGCACGCCGAGGTCCTCGCGATCCGCCGGGCCGCGGCCGACCTCGGCGAGTGGCGGCTTTCGGGCTGCACGCTCGTCGTCACCCTCGAACCGTGCACGATGTGCGCGGGCGCGATCGTGCAGTCCCGGCTGGACCGGGTCGTCTACGGCGCCCGCGACGAGAAGGCCGGCGCGGCGGGCTCCCTCTGGGACGTCGTACGCGACCGGCGGCTCAACCACCGGCCCGAGGTGATCGAGGGCGTGCTCGCCGACGAGGGCGCCCGCCTGCTCACCGACTTCTTCCGGGACCGCTGACCCCGTTCCCGCTTCCCCGAATACCGATTTCAAAGCATGGCCCGGCTTGCTGTAAGGTCTCTCTCGGTAGCGTGTCCGAGCGGCCGAAGGAGCTCGCCTCGAAAGCGAGTGTGGCGCAAGTCACCGAGGGTTCAAATCCCTCCGCTACCGCTTGAGAAGGGCCCCGTCCGACGACGGGGCCCTTCGTGCGTTCCGGCCCCGCGGCCGCCGAAGGCCCTTCACCTGCGGGCCGTTGGTCATATAAGGGGCCGTGAAGGTTACACTCGCGCCCGGCAACAGGGGGCCCTAAGGGCACATCAGTCACATAGGAGGCCGCGATGGCGGTGAACGCGAAGAAGATCGCCGTCTATCTGCTCGTGGTCTTCGTGATGTACGTGATCATCAAGGACCCGGCGAAGGCCGCCGACTACGTCCAGATAGGGTTCGAGGGCATTTCGGACGCCGCCAAGGCCATCGGCGACTTCTTCAGCTGGATCGCCGACGGCGCCCACTAGCCAGGAGCCCAGGAGCCCACATGATCCGCCACCTCGTCCTCTTCAAGCTCAACGACGGCGTCGGGCGCGACGACCCGCGGGTCCTGGAGGGCGTCGACGCCTTCCGTTCGCTGGACGGGAAGATCCCCGAGATCCGTTTCTGGGAGCTCGGCTGGAACCTCAGCGACCGGCCCATCGCCTACGACTTCGCGATCAACTCCGGGTTCGAGGACGCGGCCGCGCTCCGCGCCTACGTCGAGCACCCGGAGCACCAGGCGGGCGTCACCCTGTGGAAGGAGTTCTCCACCTGGGTGATCGCCGACTACGAGTACTGAGAGATCCACATCGAAGCCCTTCGCCGGGAACGGCGGGGGGCTTTCGTGCGTCTTATGCCCCAACTTGCCCATCAACACGGTGAACACGTTGAACACAGCACTATGCGGTGCTTGCACACAGTGCACATGTCTTGTGATGCTATGACCGCTTTTGACCGATGAGTCGACCGATGGGTGACCGATGAAGAGGTGGCGTTGACGGTGTCGGCCAGTACTGCGCCTCCCCAGGAAGTCGCCGAGCCCCCGGCGGCCGCGCCGCGCAGCCGCGGCGCCGACACCCGGGCCCTCACCCAGGTGCTCTTCGCCGAGATCAAGGCGCTCCGGCCGGGCACTCCGGAGCACAACCGGGTGCGCGGGGCGCTCATCGAGGCCAACCTCCCGCTCGTGCGCTACGCGGCCGCCCGCTTCCGCTCCCGCAACGAGCCGATGGAGGACGTGATCCAGGTCGGCACCATCGGCCTCATCAACGCCATCGACCGCTTCGACCCGGACCGGGGCGTGCAGTTCCCGACCTTCGCGATGCCGACCGTCGTCGGCGAGATCAAGCGGTACTTCCGGGACAACGTACGGACCGTGCACGTACCGCGCCGGCTGCACGAGCTGTGGGTGCAGGTGAACAGCGCGACCGAGGACCTGACCACCGCCTTCGGGCGCACCCCGACCACCGCCGAGATCGCCGAGCGGCTGCGCATCTCCGAGGACGAGGTGCTGTCCTGCATCGAGGCCGGCCGCTCGTACCACGCGACCTCGCTGGAGGCCGCCCAGGAGGGCGACGGGCTGCCGGGGCTGCTGGACCGGCTCGGCTACGAGGACCCGGCCCTGGACGGGGTCGAGCACCGCGATCTGGTCCGCCATCTCCTGGTCCAACTCCCGGAACGCGAACAGCGGATCCTGCTGCTGCGCTACTACAGCAATCTCACCCAGTCGCAGATCAGCGCGGAACTCGGCGTCTCGCAGATGCATGTCTCGCGGCTACTCGCGCGTAGCTTCCAGCGGCTGCGATCCGCGAATCGGATCGAGGCATAAGAGGCGCACGGGCGCACACGCGGAATCACGCGCGGAACACCGCAGTTCGCAAGCAGGATCGAGTTGTCACCGCCGCGAGCGAATCGCTCACCAGGGCGGTTCCCGACAGTTCTGCGCTGAAAAAGGCTCAGACCCCCTCTTTCCAGGGCCGATTCGCATCTCTCATGTCGACATGTCACTACAGCGTGTTGCCGACATGTGACATTCTTCCGCCAACGCGTTTGCCGTGGCTTCGGCTCCGGTATTCAGGTGAAGGCTGAACTCCTCGCCAGGGGAGCGTCGGCCACGACCGTCCCGCGACCCAGAGGGGGTGGCATGTCCGCAGACCAGGGCAGCTCCAAGGTGCTCACGCTCACGAAGAGCGACTCCGCGCCCGACGCCGTCATCGACGACGTCCCGGCCCTGGAGGCCGTACCGGCCCCGGCCCTCCCGACCTCGGGAGCCATCGACACCCGCACCCTGTCCCGCTCCCTGTTCCTGCGGCTCGCCGCACTGGACGAGAACAGCCCCGAGCGCGCGTACGTCCGGGACACGCTGATCGAGCTCAACCTCCCGCTGGTGCGCTACGCGGCGGCCCGCTTCCGCTCGCGCAACGAGCCGATGGAGGACATCGTCCAGGTCGGCACGATCGGCCTGATCAAGGCGATCGACCGCTTCGACTGCGAACGGGGCGTGGAATTCCCGACGTTCGCGATGCCGACGGTCGTGGGCGAGATCAAACGGTTCTTCCGCGACACCTCCTGGTCGGTGCGGGTCCCGCGCCGCCTCCAGGAGCTGCGCCTGGCCCTCACCAAGGCCAGCGACGAGCTCTCGCAGAAGCTGGACCGCTCCCCGACCGTCCCCGAACTCGCCGCCGTGCTCGGCGTGTCCGAGGAGGACGTGGTCGACGGCCTCGCGGTCGGCAACGCGTACACGGCCTCGTCCCTCGACTCGCCGGCTCCGGAGGACGACGGCGGCGAGGGTTCGCTGGCGGACCGGCTCGGCTACGAGGACACGGCGCTCGAAGGCGTCGAGTACCGCGAGTCGTTGAAGCCGCTGCTCGCCAAACTCCCGCCCCGCGAGCGGCAGATCATCATGCTCCGCTTCTTCGCCAACATGACCCAGTCGCAGATCGGCGAGGAGGTCGGCATCTCGCAGATGCACGTCTCCCGCCTGCTGACCCGCACGCTGGCGCAGCTGCGCGAGGGTCTCATCTCCGACTGAGCCGGAAACCCCGTCCAGGGGTTCCTATTTGACGGAGTGTCAGCCACCATGGCGCGATGCTGCGTGGAACTCCCGGGACGACATGGACACATGGCCGTCGAGGCGCCGCGATCGGCGCGTCGGCGGCCGTCGTCTGCCTGGGCGCGGCACTGGCCGCGTGCGGGGGCGGAGCCCGGGAGGGCTACGTCGCGACGGGGGTGGTGGGCGGCGCGCCCACGGCGTCCGGCGCGGCACCCACGGGCAGGGTGACACTAGTGCCCCTGGACGGAGCCGACGGCTCCTCCAACAGCCCTGCCGGGGCTGGGGGTTCGGGCAGTGCATCGGGACCGGCGGCCGGTTCACCTCGTACACCAGGGGCTTCCGCCACCACCGGGATTCCGGTCAAGTCCGGTTCTACGACGGTGAGGTCGCCGTCCGCCACGCCGACTCCCGGCGGTGGTACGGCACCTGCCGGACCCGCGGCCCTCTCCTGGAGCGGCCCCGTCCGCACGGCCACGGACCAGCGGTGGTGCGAGGACGTGACGCTGGGCTTCAGCAACTCCGGGGGCACCGCGGTACGTTCGGGCACGGTGACCTTCGGGACGCACGTCATCGGAGCGCTCGGGCTCGACTGGGGGACGGTCGAGTCGACCGTCGACCTGCCGGTGCCGATCGAGGGCGGCGCCGGGAAGAAGAAGACCTGGACGGTGTGCGTCGACGCCTGGCGCGTGCCGTTGGGCATGCACATCGAGACGCGGGACGTCGCCGTCCGGTGGAAGTAGTGGCGCGCCTTACTTGAGGGCGAGCCAGGCCACGGCGGCGACGACCGCCACGGCGACCACGATGCCGACGATCAGGCCGATGCGGGGGCCGGCGGCCGGGGCGGGGGCCTGCTGCTGCCGGCCCTGCGGGCCCTCGTCCACGAACGCGCGGAACATCTGGGTGCTGCCGGCGGGGTCGTGGTTGCCCTGGGGGTTCTGGGGGTTCGCCATAGGTGGAGACCCTAGCGAATACGCGTGTGCTGCCCAAGTGGGGGTCCGCCCGCCTCCGCAGTGGCCCTCACCTGCGTATTTACACTCGCAATACTTGTCTTTGCCAAGTTTTTATGCCGCCCGCACCCCAAACTGTTTGCCTGCAGCAACCAACCAATCCTATGGTTGCCCCAAGCAACGAATGCGGGAGGTGTGATGGCCGAGCGGGCGCAGTACGAGGAGTTGGTACGTCAGTTCAGCGCCTTCGGTGCCGTGAAACGGGAGCTGGGGCGGATCCTGCCCTCCGACTGCCCGAGCGGCAGCGCTGCCGTGCTGACGCTGCTGGGCCGCCACGGCGACATGCGGATGAGCCGGCTCGCGGAGCTGCTCGCCGTGGACATGTCGGTCACCAGCCGCCATGTCGCGCACCTCGCCGAGCGCGGCTGGATCGACCGCTCCCCCGACCCCGCGGACAAGCGATCCCGGATCCTGCACCTCACGGCGACCGGCACGGCCCGGCTCGAGGCGCTCTCCGAGCGGACCACCCAGCTACTGGCCGAGCGGCTCGCCGACTGGAGCGACGAGGAGGTCGCCCAGCTCACCCGGCTGATGGCGCGCCTGCGCTCCAGTTTCGACGACAGCCGGGTCACCGCCCTGCCGCCCCGGCTGCCGCCTCCCGCACTCGAAGAACCAGTACCGACCACCCGTACACCCGCGAACACATAAGAGAAGGAAGCTCATGGCAACGACCACACCAGCCGGTGTGCGGGCTCATGCCAAGCACGGGGGAGGCTCCGCCGCCGAGTACGCCCCGATGACGCACCGGCAGATCATGGAGGCCATCTCCGGTCTGCTGCTCGGCATGTTCGTGGCGATCCTGTCGTCCACGATCGTCACCAACGCCCTGCCGCACATCATCAGCGACCTCGGCGGCGGCCAGTCCGCCTACACCTGGGTCGTCACCGCCGCCCTGCTGTCGATGACCGCGGCCACCCCGCTGTGGGGCAAGCTCGCGGACCTCTACAGCAAGAAGGCCCTCGTCCAGATAGCCCTGGTCATCTATGTGCTGGGTTCGGCGGCTGCCGGACTCTCGCAGAACGCCGGGATGCTCATCGCCTGCCGTGTCGTGCAGGGCATCGGTGTCGGCGGTCTGTCCGCCCTCGCCCAGATCGTCATGGCGGCGATGATCTCGCCGCGTGAGCGCGGGCGTTACTCCGGCTACCTCGGCGCCACCTTCGCGGTCGCGACCGTCGGCGGCCCGCTGCTCGGCGGTGTCATCACCGACACCTCGTGGCTGGGCTGGCGCTGGTGCTTCTACGTCGGGGTCCCCTTCGCCGTGATCGCGCTGATCGTGCTCCAGAAGACGCTGCACCTGCCGGTCGTGAAGCGGGACGTGAAGGTCGACTGGGCCGGCGCGTTCTTCATCGCCGCGGCCGTCTCGCTGCTGCTGGTCTGGGTCACCTTCGCCGGTGACAAGTACGACTGGATCTCCTGGCAGACGTACGCGATGGTCGGCGGTTCGATCGTCCTCGGGCTGGTCTTCGTGCTGGTCGAGTCCAAGGTGCGCGAACCGATCATCCCGCTGCGGCTGTTCCGCAACCGCACCATCACGCTGGCCTCGCTGGCCTCGCTGTTCGTCGGAATCGCGATGTTCACCGGCACGGTGTTCTTCAGCCAGTACTTCCAGCTGGCCCGCGACAAGTCCCCGACGATGTCGGGTGTCATGACGATCCCGATGATCGGCGGGCTCTTCGTCTCCTCCACCGTCTCCGGGCAGTTCATCACCCGCACCGGGCGCTGGAAGGCGTGGCTGGTCAGCGGTGGCGTGCTGGTGACGGCCGGGCTCGGGCTGCTCGGGACCATCCGGTACGACACGGCGTACTGGAAGATGTCGATCTTCATGGCGCTGCTGGGTCTCGGCATCGGCATGATGATGCAGAACCTGGTGCTCTGCACGCAGAACCAGGTCGACCCGAGCGACCTCGGCTCCGCCAGCTCCACGGTCACCTTCTTCCGTTCCCTCGGTGGTGCGGTCGGCGTCTCCGCGCTCGGCGCGGTGATGTCCCACCGGATCACGCACTACGTGACGGACGGCATCGCCGCCCTCGACCCCAAGTACCGGGCAGCGCTGGCCGGTTCGAGCTCCTCGACCGACAGCATCCCGGACCTCGCGAAGCTGCCGGCACCGATCCGCACGCTCATGGAGAGCGCGTACGGCCACGGCATCGCCGACGTCTTCCTGATCGCCGGTGGCCTCGCGGCCGTCGCGTTCCTGATCACCCTGTTCATCAAGGAGGTCCCGCTGAGGACCAAGGGCGCGCTGGCGCAGGCCGCGAGCACGGTGGACGGGGCGGAAGCTCCGGCGGCAACCGCGGCTGCGGAGGCTCCGGCCGTCGAGCACGTCCCGAGCTGGGCCGTGACCTCCTCCGAGTCCGAGACCGCCGGCGACGGGACGCAGCGGCATGCCGCGGTGGCCACCATCGCGCGGCCCGAGGAGTCCGCGGGTACGGGTGGCATTCCGGTACGCGGCTTCGTCCGCGGCAACGAGAGCGCGCCGGTCCCGCAGGCCGCCGTCACCCTGATCTCGCTGGCCGGACGTCAGCTGGGGCGGTCGGTGACACAGGCCGACGGTTCGTACGCGGTGGACGCGCCGAGCGTCGGGTCGTACGTCCTGATCGCGGCGGCGGACGGCTTCCAGCCCCAGGCGTCCACGGTCGTCGTGGGCGGTGAGCCGGTCTCGTACGACGTCCTCCTGAGCGGCACCAGCGGGCTGAACGGGCTGGTGCGGGCCGCGGAGACCGGGCTGGCGGTCAAGGACGCGATGGTCGTCGTGACCGATGTGCGCGGGGATCTGCTGGCCACCCAGGCCACCGGTGAGCAGGGCGAGTTCGGCTTCGCCGAGCTGGTGCCGGGTGCGGTGACCGTCGCGGTGAACGCCGCCGGGTACCGGCCGCGCGCGCTGCCCGTCGAGGTCGGCGGCGCCGGGGTCACCCGGATCGAGATCGACCTGGACTCCGGGTCCCAGCTCCAGGGCGTCGTGAAGGCACCGCACGGTCCGCTGGCCGACGCGCGGGTCACGCTGGTGGACGCCGCGGGCAACGTGGTCGGCACCGCCACCACCGGTCCGGACGGGGCGTACGCCTTCACCGACCTGAACGGCGGCGACTACACGGTCATCGCCACGGGTTACCCGCCGGTGGCGACGGCGCTGACGGTGAACGGCCGCGGCGTCGACGACCACGACATCGAACTGGCCCATCCGGGCGAGTAGTTGGACTCCGGCCCGTGGTGTCCGGTGTGTGCGCGCTCTGAGCGGAGGCGCGCGCCCGGCGCCACGGGCCGGTTCTTTTCACGACCATGTGCTGCACGCAGGGAGAAAACGGGATGGGACTGACCGCGAAGATCCGTACGCGGGACGGATGGGCCGTGTCGCACGCGGTCGTCACGGTGACCGACATGGCCGGCAACCAGGTGCTGCGGGCCGAGGCGGACGGTGACGGGGCGGTACGGGACGCGACCTCGCTGGCGCCGGGGCCGTACGTCGTCATCGTCACCGCCGTCGGGTACGCGCCCGCCGCCTCCACGGCCATCGTCACCATGAGCGGGCGGGCCGAGGTCGGGAACGTGACACTGGCCCGGCAGGGCGGCACCGAGCTGCCGCCGCCGGGGCCTTGGACCATCGACCCGGCGCACTCGAGCGTGGGGGCCGTGGCCCAGCACCTGGGGATCTCGAGTGTGCACGGCCGTTTCACCGACTTCGCGGGGCGGATCGAGATCGCGCCGGACGAGGTGGAGAAGTCGCGGGTGGAGGCCGTGATCCGGGCGGACTCCATCGACACGGGCAACGGGATGCGGGACCAGCACCTGCGGTCGGCGGACTTCCTGGACGTGGAGCGGTTCCCGGAGATCACGTACCGGTCGAGCGGTCTTACGGCCGCGGGGTCCGACCGGTGGACCGTGCACGGGGAGTTGACGCTGCACGGGGTCGTGCGGCCGGTGGATCTGGATCTGGCGTATCTCGGGACCGGGTCGGACCCGTGGGGCGGGACCCGGGCGGCCTTCCGGGCCACGACGGAGTTGCGGCGCGAGGACTTCGCCATGAACTACAACCAGGTGGTGCAGGCGGGGATCGCGGCGATCGGTACGACGCTGAGGGTGGAACTGAACGTTCAGGCGGTGCAGGGGGAGTCGTTGCCGCAGGCCTAGGCTGAGGGCATGGCACCCTACATCGCTACGAACACGACCGTGTCCCTGGAAGAGTTGCTGGACTTCGTACGGCCCCGGCACCGCGCGATCCTGCTGACGCGGCGGGCCGACGGGAGCCCGCAGGCCTCGCCGCTGACCTGTGGGGTCGACGACTCGGGGCGGATCGTCGTCTCCACGTATCCCGAGCGGGCCAAGACGCGTAACGCCAAGCGGGACGAGCGGGTCAGCCTCGTCGTGCTGAGCGACGAGTGGAACGGGCCGTGGGTCCAGGTCGACGGGACGGCCGAGGTCGTGGACTCGCCGGAGTCCGTGGAGCCGTTGGTGGAGTACTTCCGGAACATCTCCGGGGAGCACCCGGACTGGGACGAGTACCGGGCCGCGATGGTGAAGCAGGGGAAGTCGATCATCCGGGTCACGCCGGTGAAGTGGGGCCCGGTGGCGACCGGGGGCTTCCCCGCACGGTTGGCTTCGCCTGAAGCCCAGGACCTCCCGTGATCGACGAGTTCGCGAAGGCCCATCTGCACGGGAGACTGCGGCGGGACCGCGAGGCGCTGCTCTGGAAGCTCGACGGCTTGTCCGAATACGACGCCCGGCGGCCCCTGACGGCGACCGGGACCAACCTCCTCGGCCTGGTCAAGCATGTGGCCACCGTCGAGGCCAGGTACTTCGGTGAGGTCTTCGGCCGCCCGTCCCCGGAGCCGCTGTCCCGGTGGCAGGACTACGACGGCAGCGATCTGTGGGCGGCCGCGGACGAGACCCGCGATCAGGTCACCGGGTTCTGCCTGCGCACCTGGGACCACTCGGACGCGACGATCGACGAACTTCCCCTCGACGCCCCCGGCCATGTGCCGTGGTGGCCGGAGCCTCATACCGACACGAACCTGTTCGCCGTCATGGTCCATGTCCTCGGCGAGACCGTCCGGCATGCCGGACACGCCGACATCCTGCGCGAGGGTCTCGACGGCCGGACCGGGTTGCGCCCCGAGCACGAGAGGCAGATCGACGAGGAAGCCCGGGCGGCCTACCGCGCGAAGATCGAGCAGGCCGCCGGGTCGGCCGCGGACCGGTCGCGGATCGACGCCGTTTCCCCGGCGGAACGATGAGTTTCCCGTGCCGCGCCGGTCTGTACGCGTGAGACCGACTCACGGAAGGCCGATGCCATGCGGAAACTGATCTACGGCATGAACCTGAGCCTGGACGGCTACATCGCCGCGCCCGGCGACGACATCGGCTGGGGCGGGCCGCCGAGCGACGAGCTGTTCCAGTTCTGGTCCGACCAGTTGCAGGCGACCGAGCTGTCGCTGTACGGGCGCAGGCTGTGGCACACGATGAGCTCCTTCTGGCCCACCGGCGACCAGCAGCCGGGCGCCACCCCGGCGGAGATCGAGTTCGCGCGCCGCTGGCGGGACATGCCGAAGGTGGTGTTCTCCTCGACGGTCGACAAGGTCGACTGGAACACCCGCCTGGTCACCGGCGACGCGGTCGCCGAGATCACCCGGCTCAAGGCCGAGGACGGCGGCCCGATGGACATCGGCGGCGCGACGCTCGCCGGGGCGGCCATGCGGGCCGGGCTGATCGACGAGTACCTGCTGGCCACCGCGCCCGTCCTGGTGGGCGGCGGCACACCGTTCTTCACCGCGCTGGACAGCTGGGTGAACCTGAACCTGCTGGAGACGCGGACGTTTCCCGGCGGCGTGATCCTCACCCGTTACGAGACGAGGCGCTGAGAGCAAGTAGTCCTGGATGTGCTCAGGAGCGTCGGACCATCGCCTCGATGCCCGCGATCAGCAGGTCCAGGGCGAAGGTGAAGTCCCGTTCCCGCATCTCCTCCACCGTGTCGCCGCCCCGGGCCGCCATGATGTCCGCGTTCTCCTCGATGATCGCGGCGGCCTCGGGGGCCTGGGTGACCGCGCTCATCGCGTGCTGGAAGTACTCGTCCTGGGACATGCCGGCGGTGGCGCAGCGGGCGATGAAGTGACCCTCGATCGTGCCGAAGCCGTAGACGAACTGGAAGACGGCGGAGATGGCGCCCGAGAGGCCGTGCACCGGCAGGCCCGTCCCGCGGATGACCTGCTGGACGACCCGGGAGAAGGCCAGGCTGTTCGGGCCGATGTTCAGGAAGGTGCCGGCCAGCGGGGAGAGCCACGGGTGGCGGACCAGCAGGGCTCGGTACTCCCTTGCCAGGGTGCGCAGTTGGTCCCGCCAGTCCTCGTCGGTCTCCGGGTCGGGCAGGGCGAGTTCGCCGTAGGCCGCGTCCAGGGCGAGTTCGAGGAGGTCGTCCTTGGTGTCGACGTACCAGTAGACGGACATCGCGGTGACGTTCAGCTCACCGGCCAGCCGCCGCATGGAGAACTTGGCCAGCCCCTCGGAGTCCAGCAGGCCAACGGTGACCTCGGTGATCCGATCCCGGTCGAGCCCGGACGGCTGGCCTCCGCGGCCTCCCCGCCGTACCTTCCCCTCCAGCCACACGCTGGTCCGCGCCGCCCGCTCGGCTGCCCTCACCATTGGCGCACCTTCCTCGACTTCACCTGGTTCTCTGATCAAGATGCTAGGCCGCGGCCATCTCGGAGTCTGCCCTCTGGGCGCGGCGCAGCAACGCCGCGGCCACGAACCCGCCCAGCAACACGGCCACGGCCCCGACGAGCTGACCCGCCTTCAGCCCTTCGGCCAGCCGTCCGGAGGAGCTCAGCACCGCACCGAGGACGGCTACCCCGAGCCCGTTCCCGAACTCCGCGAGCGTGCCGTTGATCCCGGCCCCCACCCCCGCCTTCTCCGGCGGGATCGAGCTCATGATGGCGTGCGCCATGGCGGGGTTGGCGATCGCGCAGCCGCCGCCGATCAGCAGCAGGCCCAGCAGTGTGCCGCCGTAACCGCTGGTGTCGAACACGGCGATCGACACCAGGCCGCCCGCCATCAGCACCATCCCCAGCGCGATGGACACCGGCGTCCCGAGCTTTCCCGCCCACTTCGCCGACAGGCCGGAGAAGTTCAGGACCACGACGGTCAGTGCCAGGGGTGCCGTGCGCAGGCCGGCCTCCAAGGGGCCGTATCCGAGGACGAACTGGAGGTGCTGGGTGAGCAGGAAGAGCGCGCCGCCCATGCCGAAGGTGATCAGGACCGCTCCGGTGACCGCGCCGGTGAAACGGCGGTCCCGGAAGAAGTTCAGGTCGAGCATGGGGTACGGGATCCGGCTCTCCCAGTACGCGAAGGCGCCGAGGACGGCCACGGCTACCGCTGCCGTCAGCAGGACCCGGCCCGACAGCCAGCCGTGCTCCGGGCCGGAGATGATCGCGAACACCAGCGAGGCCATGCCGATCGTGGAGAGCAGGGCGCCGAGGAGGTCGGGGCGGTCGCCGGTCGGGTTCTTGGACTCCGGGACCAGGGTCACGACCGCCACCAGGCCCAGCGCCACCACCGGCAGGTTGATCAGGAAGATCGCGCCCCACCAGAAGTGGTTCAGCATGAAGCCGCCGATGAGGGGGCCCGCGGCGAAGCCGAGCGCGTTGACCGCGGCCCAGATGCCGATCGCCTTCGGCTGCTCCGCGGGCGCGAAGATCTGCATGGCCACGGCCAGGGTGGTGGTCAGGAGCAGCGCACCGCCGACGCCCATGCCGGCCCGCGCGGCGATCAACTGCCCTGTGGTGCCCGCGAATCCGGCGACCAGCGAGCCGAGACCGAACAGGGTGAGTCCGGCGAGGAGCATCTTCTTGCGGCCGTAGCGGTCGGCCGCGCTGCCCGCCGTGAGCAGCAGACCGGACTGGACGAGCGAGTACGCGTTGATCATCCACTGGATGTCGGAGGTCTCGGCGTGCAGCTCCCGGGTGAGGGAGGGGATCGCCACGTTCAGGACGGTGTTGTCGAGCAGCACGGTGAGCTGGGCGAGACAGATGACACCGAGGATCAGCCAGCGCTGGGGATGGCCCTGGGGGGACGTAGACATGCCTTACACCGTATAGCAGTCAGCTATACGGTGTAAGGCATGTTCTTACGTCAGCTGCTGCTCGCCTTCTGCGTCAGGTCGTAGAAGGTGGACGAACCCACCGTCACCTTCTTGAAGTTCTTCTCGACCCACGAGCTGATCTGCGAGGACGTGCCACTGCTGCTGCCGCCCATGCCGCCGCCCGTGCCGGACGAGATGAAGTAGTGGATCTTGCCGTCGGCGACGTACTGCTTGAACTGGGCCAGCGTCGGGGACGGGTCCGTGCCGTTGAAGCCGCCGATCGCCATGACCGACTGGTCGGTGGCGAGCTGGTAGCTCGCGGCGTTCTGGGCACCGATGGCCGCGGCGACCCAGGTGTACTTCGAGGAGTCCGTCTCCAGCAGCTTCTTGGCCGCGGAGCTGACGCTCGCGCCGTTCAGCAGGCCGCCGACGCCACCGCCGCCGCCCATGCCGCCGCCGTCGCCCGTCTGACCGCCTGGGCCACCCTGCTGGTTCTGGGTGCTGCCGTTGCCGTTCTGCTGGTTCTGGCCGGGCATTCCGCCGCCGAAGCCGCCGTTGGTGTTGCCATTGCCGCCCGTGCCGCCGCCCGGGAAGCCGTTGCCGTTCTGGGTGGTGCCGCCGGTGCCGTTCTGGCCCTGCTGGCCCGGCATTCCGCCGCCGCCGAAGCCGCCGCGGTTGCCACCGCCACCGGGGCCGCCGCCCATGCCCATGCCCGCGCCCGCCGGACCGGCCGTCGGGATGGAGCCGGTGTGCGCCGAGTTGACCGTGCTCACGGTGTACGCGGCCGGGCCCGCCAGCGCGGCGACCAGACCGACCGAGGCCGCCGTGAGGGCGAGCTGCCGGTTGATACGGCCGGCGAAGATCAGGCCGAGCGCGGCGGCCAGACCGCCGATCAGGACCAGGTACTTCAGCCAGGGGAGGTAGCTGGAGGTGCGGTTGAGGAGGACGTAGCCCCAGACCGCGGCCGCGACCACGGAGGACGCGAGGGTGATCGAGGCCCACAGCTCGGCGCGCTTCTCCCACAGGAGACCCGCGCCCATGCCGATCACGGCGGCGATGTAGGGGGCGAGGGCGATCGTGTAGTACTGATGGAAGATGCCCGCCATGTAGCTGAAGACGACCATGGTCATCAGCAGCGAGCCGCCCCAGACCAGGAACGACGCCCGGGTCACCGAGGTCCGCTTCAGCCTGCGGGTGGCCACCAGGCCGGCGACCAGCAGGATCAGCGCGGCCGGGATCAGCCAGGAGATCTGGCTGCCGATCTCGGAGTTGAACATCCGGTCCCAGCCGGTCGCGCCCCACTGGCCGGAGCCGGTGCCGCCGCCACCGCCGCCGACGCTGCCGGTCTCGTCGCCGCTGAGGCGGCCGAAGCCGTTGTAGCCGAAGGTCAGGGACAGGAAGGAGTTGTCCTGCGAACCGCCGATGTAGGGGCGGGAGGAGGCCGGCCACAGCTCGACGATCGCGACCCACCAGCCGGCCGAGACGACCAGTGCGACGGTGGCCAGGGCCAGCTGACCGAACCGCTTCTTCACGCTCACCGGCGCGACCACCGCGTACACGATGGCCAGGGCCGGCAGGATCAGGAAGGCCTGGAGGGTCTTGCCGAGGAAGGCGAAACCGATCGCCACACCGGCGTACACCAGCCACTTGGTCTTGCCGTCCTCAACCGCGCGGACCACGAAGTAGCAGGCCAGCGACATCAGCAGGGCCAGCATCGCGTCCGGGTTGTTGAACCGGAACATCAGCGCCGCGACGGGAGTGAGCGCGAGCACCGCACCCGCGATCAGACCTGCCCCGGGGCTGAACCGGCGACGGACCGAGGCGTAGACGACCGCGACCGTGCCGACGCCCATGAGGACCTCGGGGCCGAGGATCGTCCAGGAGTTGAGCCCGAAGATCCTGGCCGCGATCTCCATCGGCCACATGAACGCCGAGGGCTTGTCGACGGTGATCGCGTTGCCCGCGTCCAGCGAGCCGAAGAACATCGCCTTCCAGCTCTTGGTGCCGGCCTGGACGGCCGCCGAGTAGAAGGAGTTGGCGTAGCCGGAGGCGCTCAGGTTGTAGAAGTACAGCGCCGCGGTGGCCAGGAGCAGGCCCCAGAACGCGGGGCGTGCCCAGCGGGGGTCCTCGGGGCGGCCACGCCACAGTCTCTGCACGAAGGGCTGCTTGGGCTCACCGGACTGGGGCTCGGCGGGAAGGGCCGGCTCCTGCACGGGCGAGTCGATCGTCTGCGACGGTCCCCAGGAGGACGGACCGGGCCCGGACCCTCCCTCGTAGGTCGTCTGGTCGTAGTGGGTGGTCATCGGGAGTCCCTCGGATCGGTGTCGGTCGGGCGCACCGGCTGCAGATGCATGGTGGCGTCCTCCCAGCGGCGGTCCGCGACTTCACCGGCGCGGAACTGGGTCGTCTCGTGGTTCTGGTGCGTGCCGTTCGGACGGCCGGCCGGCCGCTGCGGCAGCGGGGGCTGCGGGCGGTACGGCTGCTGGAACTGGTCCTGGTACTGGTACTGCGGGTGTGCGGGCGCGGTCGTCGCGTAGGTCGGCGAGGACGGGTTGTGCGAGGCGACCACCGTCGACGGCTCGCCGTCCCTGCGGTCGGAGAAGACCCAGGCGCGGAAGAGCAGGAAGCGCAGCACGGTCGCGGCGAGGTTGGCGGCGATCAGCACCGCCAGCTCGGTGGAGTGCGCGGGGTCGCTGCTCGCCGCGTTCAGGGCGGCGAGCGAACCGGCGGTCAGGGCGAGGCAGATGCCGAAGACGACGAGGCCCTGCGCCTGGTGGCGGACGGCGCCGCCCTTGCCGCGCACCCCGAAGGTGAGGCGCCGGTTGGCCGCCGTATTGGCGATCGTGGAGACCAGCAGCGCGAGCGCGTTGGCGATCTGCGAGCCGGAGAAGGTCCGGAAGCCGCTGTAGAGGAGGAGGTAGAAGAGGGTCGACAGACCGCCGATGACACAGAACCCGACGAGCTGGCGGGCCAGCCCCTTCGGTACGTCCTGGATCTCGCGGTCGCGCGGGTCGTCGCCGAAGGGCCGGGTGATCCGGTCCAGCGGCAGCGAACCCGTGGCCAGGGCCTTGCCCACGCGCCACACCCCCTTGAGGTCCTCGGTCGCGGTCTTCACGATGTGGACGGTGGAGTTCGGGTCGTCGACCCAGTCGACGGGCACTTCGTGGATACGGAGCCCCGCGCGCTCGGCGATGACCAGCATCTCGGTGTCGAAGAACCAGCCGGTGTCCTCGACCATCGGCAGCAGCACCTGGGCGACGTCACGCCGGATCGCCTTGAAGCCGCACTGCGCGTCCGAGAAGCGGGCCTGCAGCGAGCCGCGCAGGATCAGGTTGTACGAGCGGCTGATGAACTCCCGCTTGGGGCCGCGCACCACACGGGAGGAGCGTGCGAGCCGGGATCCGATCGCCAGGTCGGAGTGGCCCGAGATCAGCGGGGCCACCAGCGGGAGCAGGGCGTTGAGGTCGGTGGACAGGTCCACGTCCATGTAGGCGAGGATCGGGGCGTCCGAGGCGGACCACACGGTGCGCAGGGCGCGACCGCGGCCCTTCTGCTCCAGCCGGAAGTTGCTGACCTCGGCGATCTCCGACTCCAGCCGCGACGCCACCATCGGGGTGGCGTCGGTCGACGCGTTGTCCGCGATGGTGATGCGGAACGCGTACGGGAACGTGCGCTTGAGGTGCTCGTGCAGTCTCAGCACACACGGCTGGAGGTCCTTCTCCTCGTTGTAGACGGGGATCACTACGTCCAGGACAGGCGTACCGGCGTCGCCGGCCGGGAGGTGCTCCCGCGCCGGCAGGGTGCCGGGAGAAGAGTCGGTTCGCATGACAACGACTCTGGTCAAGTGCCCTGTTGCACCCATGTGGTGGCACTGTGCTGTACCTGTGAGTGCGATTGCCAATTCGTTTCGGGGGCCGGCTGCGGAATCGCCGGGGCAAGCGCCGGCAAATGCACGGTAAACACGGTGCACCCCGGAACGCTGTCCACGGTCACGGCACCGCCGTGCGCGGTCGCGACGGCCTGCACGATCGCCAGCCCGAGTCCGGTGGAGCCGGTCGCCCGGGAGCGCGCCGAGTCACCGCGCGCGAACCTCTCGAAGACGTGCGGGAGCAGCTCCGGCGGAATGCCGGGCCCGTTGTCCTCGACGTCCACGCACATCCACGGGCCGCGCCGCTGGATGCGGGCGGTGACGGTCGTACCGGGCGGGGTGTGCTTGCGGGCGTTGCCGAGCAGGTTGACCAGCACCTGCTGCACCCGGGCCGCGTCCGCGGACACCAGCGCCGGCTCGTCGGGCAGGTCGAGCCGCCAGTTGTGCTCCATGCCGGCCGCGCGGGTGTCGCTGACGGTGTCGACGACCAGCGGGATGAGGTCGGTCTGCTCGAACTGCAGCGGCCGTCCGGCGTCCAGCCGGGCCAGCAGCAGCAGGTCCTCGACCAGCAGCGTCATCCGGCCCGCCTCGGACTCGATACGGCCCAGGGCGTGCCGGGTGTCCGGTCCGACCTGCTCTCTGCCGCGCCGGGTCAGCTCGGCGTACCCGCGGATGGAGGCGAGCGGGGTCCTGAGCTCGTGGCTGGCGTCGGCGACGAACTGCCGTACTCGCATCTCGCTCTGCTGGCGTGCGTGCAGGGCGCCGTGGACGTGGTTCAGCATCCGGTTGAGCGCGGCGCCGACCTGGCCGACCTCGGTGTGCGGGTCGGTCTCGGACTCGGGCACACGCTCGCTGAGGTTGACCTCGCCGGTGTGCAGGGGGAGTTCGGAGACGCGGGTCGCGGTGGCCGCGACGCGACGGAGGGGGCGGGTGGCCACGCCGACGAGGACGTAACCGGCGATGACCGCGGCGCCTAGACCGGCGGCGGTGACGCTGACCTCGACGAGGATCAGCGTGTTGATGGTGCTGTCGACCTCGCTGGTGGGGAGGGCGACGTAGTAGGAGTACTTGTCGTTGCTGGCGGACGTCACCTGGTAGGTGCCGAGTCCGGGCAGGTCGACGGTGTGGATCTTGCCGTCCTGGGGGACGGTGTTGAGTACCTTCTTCTGCTCGTCCGTGAGCGTCTTGGGGCTCATGGAGTAGTTGTCCGAGGACCCGGACTTCACACCGCGCTTGGCATCGGTGATGGTGCCCTTCACGATCTTGGCCGCGATCGTGCCGTCCGGCTGCGGGCCCTTGATGACGAAGTCGGTGAGGTTGGTCTCCGGGAACGTCTTCTTCTTGCTCGCGTCCTCGCCGGGTGCGTTGTTGCCCTGGGGCGGCCCACCGAAGTCGCGGGGCGCCACCCGGGCCGCGACCTCGCCCAGCTTGCCGTTGAGCTGGTCGTACAGATGCGACCGCAGGGCCAGCGTCGTCACCGTGCCGATCACCGCACACACCACGGCGATCAGCACCACGGAAGCGACGACGAGCCGCGTCCGCAGGGTGCGCGGCTGTCCCGCTCGTCGCTTCTGCGGACGTGGCCGTCGTCGCCCGCTCATGAGGCTGCGGGCTTGATCAGGTAACCGGCGCCACGCCGGGTGTGGATCATCGGCTCCCGGCCGGCGTCGATCTTCCGGCGGAGATACGAGATGTAGAGCTCGACCACGTTGGCCTGGCCGCCGAAGTCGTACGACCACACCCGGTCGAGGATCTGCGCCTTGCTGAGCACGCGCCGCGGGTTGCGCATCAGGAAGCGCAGCAGCTCGAACTCGGTGGCGGTGAGGTGGATGCCCTCGCCGGCCCGGCTGACCTCGTGACTGTCCTCGTCCAGCGTCAGGTCGCCGACGACGAGCACGGAGTCCGAGCGGCGGTCGGCGGCACCGGAGCGGCGGATGAGACCGCGCAGCCGGGCGACGACCTCTTCGAGGCTGAACGGCTTGGTGACGTAGTCGTCGCCACCGGCGGTGAGGCCGGCGATACGGTCCTCGACGGCGTCCTTCGCGGTCAGGAACAGCACCGGCACATCCGGCAGCTCCCGCCGCAGCCGCCCGAGGACGGTGAGGCCGTCCATGTCCGGCAGCATCATGTCGAGAACGACGGCGTCGGGCCGGAACTCCCGGGCGGTCTGGATGGCACCCGTGCCATCCCCCGCACTCCGGATCTGCCAGCCCTCGTAGCGGAGGGCCATGGACAGCAGTTCGGTGATCGACAGCTCGTCGTCCACCACAAGCACTCGGACGGGGCTCCCGTCCGGCCTCAGCAGTTCGGTGCGCCCCTGGGGCGAGGTCGTGGTCATGGTGGACACACTGTCTGGATCCTCTGAGAGCACCCTTTCGACAACCTGTGATTTCCCTAAGAAACGCACAGGGACCTCTCAGGGAACCCCTGGGAATCTCTACCCCAGCGGCCCCACGTGGTGCTTCTGGGGCTCTGGATCCATCATGTGCGGGTCAAGGTGATCAGGGCGTAAAGCCTGGCTGTGAGGGGGCTGGGGCCGGCCTCACAGGCTGAACAGCCGCGCCCCGTTGTCATGGCAGACGGCCCTCAGCCAGTCGTCCCCGAGGTCCAGCCGCTCCAGGGCGTGCAGTTGATGCACGTACGGATACGGGATGTTGGGGAAGTCGCTGCCGAGCAGGATCCGGTCCCCCAGCCCCGCCAGCCGCGGCAGCGCCCGCCGTGGGAACGGCGCGAACCGCTCGCTGAAGTCCGTGAAGGCCATGGTCGTGTCCAGCCGCACCTCTCCGTACCGCTCGGCCAGATCGAGGAAGTCCTCGTATTCCGGCATCCCCATGTGGGCGATCACCAGCCGCAGCCGGGGATGCCGGGCCAGCACCCGCGCGATGGGCTCGGGCCCGGTGTGCTTGCCGGGCGCGGGCCCGGACCCGCAGTGGATCACCACGGGCACCCCGGCCTCGGCGAGCAACCCCCAGGCGGGGTCCAGGAGTTCACTCGCCGGGTCGTACGCCCCCACCTGTACATGTGCCTTGAACACGCGGGCCCCGGCATCGACCGCCTCCCGCACATAGGCCTCGACTCCCGCCTCCGGAAAGAGGGTTGAGGTGTGCAGGCAGTCAGGCGTACGGCCGGCGAACTCGACCGCCCAGCCGTTGAGCCACCGCGCCATCCCCGGCTTGTGCGGATAGAGCATGGCGGTGAAGCCACGCACCCCGAACTCCCGTATCAGCGCGACCCGTTCCTCTTCCTCCTTCCGATACGTGATCGGCCACTCCACGCCTCCGGTCAGCGGCCCGAGCGCGTCGAAATACCCCCAGACCTTCCGCAGCACCTGCTCGGGCATGAAGTGGGTGTGCACGTCCACGAGCCCGGGCAACCCAAGCCGCCCCCAGAAC
The DNA here is from genome assembly GCF_050936785.1 of Streptomyces sp. CA-249302. Taxonomy (NCBI): domain Bacteria; kingdom Bacillati; phylum Actinomycetota; class Actinomycetes; order Kitasatosporales; family Streptomycetaceae; genus Streptomyces; species Streptomyces sp. CA-249302. The sequence goes on from NZ_JBNJMG010000001.1 coordinate 5,320,527, forward strand.
CGCCGGATCTCCTCGGCCTCGGCCATGCCCTCGCCCTCAGCCACGGGCCCGCTCGAACCCGTGGCTGTGCTCGACCCTGGCGATGTGCAGGGAGTACCGCTCGTACCAGTGCTCACGCCCGTACTCCTTGGCCGCCCGGTGCTCCTGGTGCCGACGCCACTCCTCGATCCCGGCCAGATCCCGGAAGTAGGCGACGGTGACCCCGAGCCCACCCGGCGTCCGCGCGGCGTCCTCGCCCAGAAATCCCGGGATGTCCTTCACCAGCTCCCCGAGCCGCTCGGCGGCCCGGTCGTAACCGTCGTCCCCCTCCGCCTCGCTCCGCACGGACGTGAAGACAACGGCGTAGTAGGGCGGCTCATGGGCGGCTACGGGCAGGCTGACAGGTGCCATCCGGTGATCACTCATGTCCCTCACGATCGCCCCCGCCGCGACCCCACGTCCACCTCCTTACCGAAAGGGATCCACAAGGGATCCAACTCTTGACCGACCCCGGCTGACGGACCGGCCCATGCTCATCGACATCCCCCCTCGAACCTGGACCCCGCCCGGTCAGAACAGCCCGTCCTGAACCCCCGCGGCCTCCTTGAACTCCCTTACCGGGACGGTGAATCCGGCCTCCCCCTCGGCCGCCGGCACAAGGTCCCACCCCGTCATCAGCCGGGTGTCCAGCACGACCACCCCGCGCCCGGTCGCGAGGTGCAGATCGGGTCCCGCCGCCGCGACCAGTTCCCCGCTCACCCAGCAGCCCGCGACCAGCTCGCCCACCTCCCCGACCGCCCCCGGCAGCCCCGCCAGCCCGAACACCCCGACGTGATCGACCACTTGGCACGGCTCCCGCGTCAGCGACTCCGGCCACTCGGCCAGCCGGGCGGCCCGCCCGTGCAACGCCTCCACCTCGGCCGCCCGCTCCGCCGCCGACCCCGGCAACCGGGACCGCACGGCCCGCTTCTCGCCGTACGGAATCCGGTCCGGCACCCGGAGCGCGGCCCGCAGCAGCTCCTCCGTGCGCCGGGCGGCCATCAGTGGCCCGAGTCCCAACCAGCTGAAGCAGACGGCACCTTGCTCAAGCAGCCGCGCCGAGCCCCGCTCTTCGGCGGTGATCCCAACCTTGATCATGCCGGGCCCGAACCACGCCAGATACACGTGGTACGGCCGTGGATCGTCCGCGATCGTGTCGGCGGCCACGGAGTGCGCCCGGTCCAGCCGCGCACACTCCTCGCACCGCGCCCCCGTGCTCCGCCCCGGCACCACCGCCCGTACCGGACACGGATTCCCCCGCGCTCCCACACACGTCCGCACACCCCCGTCCGCGACCCCGAAGGCCACCCGTTTCCCCCAGGTCAGCGCACTGCGCCGACCACCGTCCCACACCAGCGCGGGACCACCTGCCGCCCACCGCAGCCCCGAGCACTTCCATGCCTGTGCCATTGCTCCCGAGAGTAGAGGGCGCCACTGACAACGGCCGAAGAGGCAGGCATTCGCGCAGGTCAGCGCACGTTTTCGGTGGCGCGGGCAGGCGCCGGGGACCCGGCACCGGCGGCGACCTCACCCCCGTACGACACGACCGTACGAACCCGGCGCCCCGCCAGGCGGCACCCCACGCACCCGGGATGCCCCTCCCGGGCCGTCAGATCGCGCGCCCGCCATCCCCACTGCTCCCGCGGCCGCCGCCCGGGCGGCTTGCCCCACCCTGCGAGGTGCAGGGCCCAGGTGACCAGGAGGCTCACCGCCACGATCCCGAGCCCGGCGGCCAGGATCGCGACCGAGACCGTACACACGCCCAGCCCGAGCACCACCGTCCCGACGGTCGCGACCGCGAAACCGGTCCACCCGGCGACCGTATGCCCCTCGTCATACTGATGTGCACTCATGTGCCCGCCTCCAGATCACGGCCGGAAGAGACCCTTCGAGGGACTCCCCGCGAGACTCCACACGAGACTCCCCGCCCGGGAATCTCTCACCATCTAAGAAATTTAGCCCAGAAAACTCTCACGAGCTAAGGGAATCGGGAATCCGGAATGCAAGCCAAGCCGCGCCCGCCCGCGACACCGGCCCAGGCGCTGTCGGCCATGGACCACCTCATCGCGACCAGCATGATCGGCCAGCAGGAGATGGCCCAGCGGGTGGGCCTGAACGTCACCGACCTGACCTGCTTCGCCTACGTCATCGAGGCCGGCCAGAACCTCCTCACGGCCGGCGACCTGGCGGCCCGCGCGCATGTCACCACGGGCGCGGTCACCGGCATCCTCAACCGCCTCGAACGCGCGGGTTACGTCACCCGCCGCCCCGACCCGACCGACCGCCGCCGGGTCCGCGTGGCGGCCCTGCCGGACGCGGAGGCGAGGGTCCGCGAGCTCTACGAGCCGTACTACGCCCGCCTGATGGCACTCTTCGCCGACTACTCGCCCGCCGAGATCGCGGTCCTGACCGACTGGTTCACCCGTGCGAGCCCGTTGGCGGCTGGGTACCTGGAGGAGCATCGCCGGACGGACTGAGGCGAGGAATCCGGCCGGCCGGGCTCACCGTCTGAGGGCCCGGTACCGCTTCAGCAGCGCGGTGATCCGCTCGCCGTCGGCCTGGCCGTTGAGCTCCGTCAGAAGGTCGTCGGGGCACAGCTCGTAGAGATCGCCCCACCAGCGCCGCCCATGGTTGTCCCAGATGCGGTATCCCCCGGGCACCCCTCGGGCGACGTAACGCCTCCGCCCCACCGCCTCCGCCCCCTCCCACGCCGTCCCACGCCGTCCCACGCCCGACGATACGCATGCGGCAGGGGGCAACGCGCGCGAGTTGTTTCGCCTACCGGGGAAACCTCAGGGGGGAGGGCAGCCCCCCTCGGAGTACGGCCAGCTACACCCCCGATCCGGTAGGACGCTTCATGGTGGCGGCGGCCGGATGGCGGCATCGTAGAAGCATCGAACCTGCCCCCGTCGGATCCACTCGAAGGGAAATCCCGATGAAGCCGCTGAAGCCCACCAGGTCGAGCGCCTCCCCCTCCCCCGCGGCCACGGCCCCGCGCGAGAACGACCTCGCCCCGCTCCTCGCCGCCTGGGACCAGGCCCACCCGTCCCTCGCCGACCCCGACTGGCGCCACCTCCTGGACGAGATCGCCCACCCGCACACCACGGAGGCGTTCCACCGCCTGGCGGAGGCGGCGGCTTGATCCCGTACCCGACCGTTGCTCTCAACTGCCCATCGAACAACCGCCCATCGAACGCCGACGCAAGAGGCCCCGGGAATGTCCTCCCGGGGCCTTTTCGACGTCCTCGTCCGACCGTTCAGACCCCGGGATGCCGATACGGCTGCTGCGGCTGCTGTCCGTACGCCTGGGCGCCGGGCGCGCCCGCGGCCTGCGCCTGCAACTGCTCGGCCTGTTCCTTCGTCACCTTCTGCTCCGTGCCGCAGAAGGTGCACTGCGTCGCGTACTTCGTGGAGAAGGGGAACAGCGGCACGAAGAACAGCGTGAACTTCGTGACGCGCTTCCTGAGCGTGTGCGCGGCGGGGTTGCCGCAGCCGCCGCACACCAGCGTGAGTATCGCGAGCTGGTACAGGTATCCCTTGGTGCCAAAGATGATCACGAGATCGGTCCTTCTCAGGTCGGTGTCGAGCACGGTTCCGGGCGGAGGAGGTCCAGTATGGCGATCCAGCGGACGGACGACGTTCGCATCGTGGTCGGCGACGTCCGCCGGCGCCCCGGACACGCGCACCGTCCTCCTCGATGGACGCATAAATCGAACACATGCTTGAATTCAGCCATGCGACCGTTCCCCGCCGACCTCGTCCGGGCGCAGCAGGAGTGGAGCGCCACCTACCACCGGCTCGCGGAGCAGCCCGACCGCACCGAGCTGCGTCGGCGGCTGCACCGTCTGTCGTCCGAGCTGTTCTTCCACCCCTACTGGCAGCAACGCCGGCCGAGCCCCGCGGCCTGGCGGCGACTGAAGGTCCTCCCGTGACGCGCGGGAACGCGGAGCCGTACCTCCCGGACGACCCCGAAGGCGCCTCCGGCCCGATACGCGTGATCGTCCACCCGCCCGCACCGGCCGGCGGCCGACGCGTCCGCGTCGACGGCGAGATCCTCGGCCTGGCCCACAACCCGACCGACCTGTCCGAGTTCCTCCGCCGGGCCGGCCTGGAGATCGACCCGGCCGAGGTGGCGGGGGTGCAGTGGATCGACTGGCGGGGAGTGGGGCCGGACCGGTGGGGTCCGTGAGTACGTTCCTGGTCACGCCCGGGGTCGGCGTCCTCGCCTGACCGATGTGGCCGTTAATGGATCACCGGCCAGGGGTAGAGCATCGTTACTCTGCGCCCGGGGGGGCCAAGTGACCAACATATTCGGGCTGATCGCGTCCGTGGGCGTGGTGGTGTCGTTGCTTGTCGCGGCTTGGCAGACCCGGGAACTCACGCGGCAGACCACCATCAACAACGGCATAGCCGCCGCGACCGCCATCTACAACGGAATGGAGCGGATCCAGTACTTCGAGAACTGCCTCGCCGCAGAGCACTGGCTGCACGCCCACTTCTACGAGAACGCCGGTATTCCGTCGGACGAGAAACGGCGGATCCGGGTTCTCTGTCTGGCGCGCATGCTCGCCGACGTGCTGTCCTACGGTCTCGTGATCTCCTCACGCAACCCCGAGGTGCGGGGCTACGGCGGCTGGGAGAGCTTCGCTCTGGCGATGCGGGGCACGTGCCCCGCACTCGTCCAGGTCGTGAACGAGCACCCGGAATGGTGGCCGGCGCTCGTGGATCATTGGGCGGCGAACCCGGAGGCAAACCCTGTTTCAGGAAACTGAACGACCGGCCTGACCCGTCGTTCCCGAGTCTTCGAGCGGGAAGCTCTCGTCATCCCCGAAGTCCGGGGCCTGGAAAGGGTTTGTCGTGGGTAGCGGCGACGCCGCGGTGGAAAGGCGGGGTTGCCCTTCCAGAGCGGAGAACAGCGACGTCTGGTCGATGAGAGGACTCTCTTCCGTGGTTCTACAGCTTGGTCATCTTGGAGTACGGGCTCAAGATCCGCATTTGCGAGGAGCCGAAATCGACGAGTGCCGCGATTCCGTCCTCGATGCCGATCACCCGGCCGAGACCGTACATGTCGTGCGTGACCTGGTCGCCCACGGCGAAGTGCTTGGGGACCAGCGTGGCCGGGGCCTTGAAGGGGCTGGTGGGCAAGTGACGCTTCGGTGCTGCAGGCTTTGTCATCGTCCTTAGTATGCGCCCACGCGCGACCCGTTGGCTGTGGCCGAGGGCACAGATCGGCATCGAGAGCCAACCGTGACGACCGGAGGCACGAGCCGACCGAGGCACGGACACCCCGAAACGCCGGAAGCCCCGGAGTGACCCGGGGCTTCCGACCTGCTGTGCACTCGGCAGGATTCGAACCTGCAACCTTCTGATCCGTAGTCAGATGCTCTATCCGTTAAGCTACGAGTGCTTGTTTTGTTTTCCCGCCGCTCCGTGACCTTTCGGCCGCTCGCGGCGACAGGAAGAACATTACATGACTGCCGCCGCCATGTGAAATCCGTTTGGTCTACCCCTTGTGACCTGCGGAGACGCCTCTATGGGCCCTTGCGAACGACGAAGCCCCGGTCGGGTGGACCGGGGCTTCGGTGATCAAGCGCGGAGGCGGAGGGATTTGAACCCTCGATGGGATTGAAGTCCCAAACCGCATTAGCAGTGCGGCGCCATAGACCGGACTAGGCGACGCCTCCAGCACAGCCGCCCGCGCGAGCGCGAGTGGTGCGTGCAGATGATGACACAGTCGAGCGTGCTGTCACCAATCGGCTTCCACGGTACTAGGCAGCCGGGCCGCAGAGCAAAGGCCTTGTCGGGGGGCGAGCGGCGGCCCTGGCCGTGCCGGGGCGGCGTCCGCAACGTCCCGCCCGGCCCCGCGTTAGTAAGGTCATGTTGCAGGTCACCCAGAGCAGTCCTCGGCCCCGCCCGCGCCTCGTCCGGCTCCTCCTCCTCGCCACGGCCGCCACCGCCGCCTCCTCCCTCGTGCCCGGGGTCGCCCACGCCGACGTCGCGCGCACCGGCGCAACCCGCCCGGACCTCGCCCCCGTCGCCCTCCCCCTCGCACCCCCGCCCGCCCGAGACGAGGACCGCCCCGGCGACCACCTCACCGTCACCGTGCGCAACGCCGGCGCCGGCAGGGACGGGACGTACCAGCTGTACTGCCACCCCGGCAGCGGCGATCACCCGGACGTGGCCGGCGCCTGTGCCTCCCTCGATCGCCGGACCCGGTGGGGCACCGACACCTTCGCCCCCGTGCCGGGCGGCAGCATCTGCACCATGCAGTACGGCGGCCCCGCCACCGCGCACGTCACCGGCGTCTGGGCCGGGCGGCGCGTCGACGCGTCGTACGACCGGAGCGACGGATGCCAGATCGGGCGCTGGGACCGACTCGTCCCGCTGCTCCCCGATCTGCGTCCGCACGGACAGTCGTAACGAAAAGAACGAACGAGAAGAGGAACGAACGGGAACGAACGGGAACGGAGGAGAACAACGAAGGAGACGGGGGGCGGAGGAGACGGGGGGCGACCGTCTGGGCACGTGGCTCCGCGCACAGGTTCCGCACCGTGTTGACACCGGCTCCGTAAAGGTCCCGCGAAGGTCTCGGGGAGTCCGGGGCAGGTCGGGAGCGTGGTGGTGTGCAGGCCACGTGGTGGGGCGGTGATGCGGTCACACGTTCTGCTTCACTTCGTCGTGCGACCTCCCTCTCATCCGGCGTCGCCGGTGCGGGCACTGCGCTTAGACTCCCTCGCGTGACACGTCGCGGGCCGGTTGGCAAGATGGCCCGAGCGGTCGGCAAGGTGCGGTAACAGGGAGGAAGCGTCTCGTGAGCAGCAGGCCATCCCGAGGCGCTGCTCGCCTCGCAGCCATACTCGACGCGCTGCCCGACGCGTTGGTGCTGGTCAACGCCAATGGGACCGTCGTAAATGCCAATACGATCGCACTTGAGGCGTTCGAGGCGCCGGGGACGGCGCTGGTCGGGCGCGGGCTGCTCGATCTGCTGCCGCAGTTCGACTCCAAGCTGATCCCCGGGTCCATGCGACGGCCCGACCACATGGACCCCGTCGGGCGGACCAAGCCGACGCGGATGATCGCGCGGCGGACCGACGGCGTCGAGTTCCCGGTCGAGGTCACCAGCGCCAATCTCGAGAACCCTCAGCAGGCTTACGACGGTTACGGCTACAGCGGCGACGAGCTGCTGATGCTCGTCGTGCGCGACCTGACCGGGACCGTCGACACCGAGGCCGAGCTCGCGCGGTCGCAGCGGCAGACCGAGATGATTCTGCGGGCTGCGGCGGAGGGGGTCGTCGGGACCGACACCGACGGGCGGATCGTGCTCGTCAACCCGGCCGCCGCTCAGATACTGGGCTATCGGGCCAGCGACCTCGGCGGCAAGGCCCTGCACGACCTCGTGCTGCACTCGCGCGTCGACGGCACCCCGTTCCCGTACGAGGAGTCGCCGCTCGCCGACACCCTGCGCTCCGGGCGCAAGCACCGGGTGCGCGGGCAGGTGCTGTTCGCCAAGGGCGGGCAGAAGGTCTCCGTCGACCTCACCACCGCACCCGTGCGCGACGGCGACCAGCTCGTCGGCGCCGTGATGACCTTCACCGACCGGCGGCCGTACGACGCCCTGGTCGACGAGAAGTCCGCGCTGGAGAAGCGGCACGCGGCGGAACTGGAGCGGCTCGACGAGGACCACGCCTCCGAACTGACCGCGCTGCGCCAGAAGCACGTCACCGAGGTCGAGGACCTCCAGGAGCAGCACGACGAGGAGATCGCCGCCGGCGAGGACCGGTACGCCGCGCTCGGGGAGCGCGAGGCGGACCGGTACGAGGCGCTGGCCGGGCGGTACGACCAGCTGTCGACGCTGCTCGGGCGTTCCTTGCGCGGGCCGCTGGACGAACTGCGGCGCGAGCTCGCCGCGCTGGCCGCCGACGACGCCGGGCAGTTGTGGCCCGAGGCCAACCAGGTGCTGCACCATCTCTCCGCCGGCTACTCGCGGATCACGACTCTGATCGACAACGTCCTCGGGTACCAGCGGCTGGACACCGGCAGCGAGCAGATCAGTCGTACGAAGGTGATGCTCGACGCCGTCGTCGCGGCGGGTGTAGACGGGGCTGTCGAGCTGATCGGGCCGGGGCGGGTGCAGTTCGCCGTGCACGCGCCGCCCATCGAGGCCGAGGTCGATCCGCAGCGGCTCGCGAGCGCGCTCGCGCACCTCGTCGCGGACGTCGCCGGCGTCGACGCGACCGGCAACGCGCCCGTGTCGGCGGGCGGTTACATGGACAACACGGTCGTCGTGGCGGCGGCGCAGCGCGGTGAGGTCGTACGGATCGAGGTGCGCGGGCCGTACGCCGGGGGAGACCCGGTGCACGAGCCGATCGTGCGCGGGATCGTGCGCGCCCACGGTGGCGTGCTGCAGACGCACGAAGTGCCGGGCATGAGCGGCAACGCGTATGTCCTGGAGGTGCCGATCGGGGGCGGGGCCGGGGCCGTCGCGGCCCCCGCCGAGGTTCCCGACGCCGGGGCCGGGGAGACGTCCGGTGGGCGGCGGGCACGGCGGTCCTCCGTCGACGCCTTCCTGGAGAGCGAGGTTCCGGGGGAGGACTCGGACGGCTTTACGGCGCCGGAGGGCGAGGGCGGTGCGCCCACCGGACGGCGCAGAAGGCGCGCGGTCGAGGAGTCCGCGGCGGCCGCGGCGGCGACGGGGGCCGCACTGGAGGTGGCCGGCGGTACCGGGCGACGGCGCGGGCGGTCGGCCGAGGGGGCCGGTGGCGGGGTCTCCGAGGGTGCCGTGGTGACTGCCGCCGAGCATGCGGCGGGGGCGGCGGCGGTTGGTACGGGGCTCGGTGGCACCGTACCGCCGCAGGGTGTTCCGGCGCCGGCGCAGGGTGTGGCGGCACCGGCCGCGGGGCGGCGGGCGCGGCACGGCGGCGAACAGCGTGCGTTGCCTGCGGCGCTGCCGGCCGGGTCGGCGTCCGCCACCGACCAGTCGATGACTCCAGCTTCGGGTCCGGGGTCGGCTTCGGGTCCGGGGTCGGCTTCGGCTTCGGCTTCGGCTTCGGCTTCGGCTTCGGCAGAGCAGGGTGTCCTCGCCAATCAGCCGGTGCCGAGCAACCAACCCGTTCTGGCCAACCAGCCTGTCCCGGTCGAGAACGGCCAGCCGACGGGGCGCCGTCGCCGTGCGCTGGCCGCCGCGGGTGAGCGCGCCGCCGCGCAGGAGGCCGGACCCCGTACGGTGTTCGCCCTGCCGCCGGCGGAGGCGGACCGGGCGCCGGGTGGCGTACCTGGGGCGCCGGTTGGAGCGGACGGGCAACCGCAGCCGCAGATTCCGGGGCAGGCACAGGCGGTCGGCGTGCAGGGGCAGGCTCAGGCGGTGGGCACGCAGGGGCAGGTTCCGGGGCAGTCGCCGGTTCCGCCTCAGGGCCAGGTCGCCGGGCAGCCTCAGCTGCCGGGTCAGGTGCAGGTGCCAGGTCAGGCGCAGGTGCCAGGTCAGCCGCAGCTGCCGGGCCAGGTACAGGTGGCGGGCCAGTCTCAGCTGCCGGGCCAGTCTCAGCTGCCGGGCCAAGTGCAGGTGGCGGGCCAAATCCAGGTGCCGGGCCAGCCCCAGCTCCCCGGTCAGGTCCAGGTGCCGGGCCAGCCCCAGCTCCCCGGTCAGGTCCAGGTGCCAGGTCAGCCGCAGCTTCCCGGGCAGCCTCAACTCCCGGCGCAGGCTCAGGTTCTCGGGCAGACGCCGGTTGCGGGTCAGCCCCAGCTGCCGGCCCAGGCACAGGTTTCCGGGCAGCCTCAGCTTCCGGGTGGGCAGGCCCAGGTCGCAGGCCGGCCCCAGCTCCAGGGCCAGCCCCAGCCTGCGGCCCAGGGACAGTCCCCGGTCCCGGCGCAGCCGCAACTCCCGGGCCAGCCCCAACTCCCCGGCCAGCCTCAGCTCCCCGGCCAGAGCGGTCAGGGTCTCTCCGGGGCCGGGGACGGGTTGGTCGAGGACGGGCGGCACGACGCCGTTCCGCACGATCAGTCCGGCGATCACACTCCGCCCCAGCCGCACCCCACCACCGCCCCGACCGGCCGCCGTCGCCGTGCCGTGGCGCAGCCGGGAGCGGTGACCGGGACGCCCGCGCAGGGGGTTCCGGCGCAGGAGGCAGGGGCGCAGGGCGTTGCGCAGGCCGCTGTCCAGGGTGGTACGGCGGCCGGTCAGGCCGTCCCTCAACTTCCGCAGCCCGCGACCGCCGCCGTCCCCGCGCAGGGTGCCGTCGCCCCGGGCGGGCAGCCGGCGCCCGGCCAGCCGGTCCCGGCGCAGCCCGGTCTCGCACCGGCGGCCCAGGCCCCGGGCGTCCCCGGTCAGACCCCGGCCGGGCAGGCCGCGTCGGTCAACACCGGCCGACCGCTTCCGGCGCCGGGTGGCCCGGAAACCCCCGGCCACCCCCTGCCCAACGAGGCCGGTGCCGCCCAGCTCACCCCCGGCGCGGGCACACCCGTACCGACGGTCGACGGCGCCGGCACCCCCGTAACCCCACAGCCCGCCGACACTCAGGCTCAGGCGCGGGTCGCGCAGCCCTTGCCCGCCGAGGCGGAGGCCGCGGCCGTCGACCCGAACTCGACGCAGGGGCGGGCGATCAGTGTGCGGACGTTGGGGCAGGGCGTGCCGTTCACGCGGCAGGCCGCGCAGGTGCAGCAGCCGACGGCGACTCCCGCGCCGCACAACCCGAGCGGTTCCGGTCGGCGTCGCAAGCTGGGCCAGCGGACCGACGCGGCGGGTCCGGAGCAGGCGGCGCGGCCGCATCCGACCGGGGAGCAGGTGCCCGCGCAGGCGCAGGCGCAGCCGCAGCCCTCGCTGGCCGGTCAGTCGCGGCTGGCGCCGATGACCGAGGGCGCCGGACGGTCGTACGCCATAGGCGCACCGGACGAGAATGCCGCCGAGGGGCCCGAGCCGCTGGACGGGCCGGGCGGGGCGATCGAGGTCGCCGATCCGCCGCGGCCGCAGCCGATGGACGACGAGCTGCCGCCCGAGCCGCTCGACAACCCGCGCCGGCTGCTGGTGTGGCCCGCGCCGGACGTGACGACCCAGCAGGCGCTGAGCGACCGCGGCTACCGGCCGGTGATCGTGCATTCGCGCGAGGAGGTCGACGCGCAGATCGCGGCCTTCCCCGCCGCGCTGTTCGTGGACCCGCTGACCGGGCCCATCACGCGCACGGCTCTGCAGTCGCTGCGGCAGGCCGCCGTGGCCGCCGAGGTGCCGGTCATGGTCACGGCCGGGCTCGGACAGGCGACGCGCGAGGCGGCTTACGGCGCCGACCCCGCCGTACTCCTGAAGGCGCTTGCGCCGCGTGACAGTGAGCAGCACCCGCCGCGGGTGTTGCTGATCGAGGAGCACGCGGAGATCGCGCTGGCGTTGACCGCGACGCTGGAGCGGCGCGGGATGCAGGTGGCGCGGGCCGCGAGTGATGCGGACGCGGTGACGCTGGCGGGGCAGCTCCGGCCCAATCTGGTGGTCATGGACCTCATGCAGGTGCACCGGAGGCAGGCCGGGATCATCGACTGGCTGCGGGCGAACGGGCAGCTCAACCGCACCCCGCTCGTCGTCTACACCGCCGCCGTCGACCAGGCCGACCTGCCACGGCTGGCCTCCGGCGAGACCGTGCTCTTCCTCGCCGAACGCTCCACGAGTAACGAGGTGCAGGCCCGGATCGTCGACCTGCTGGCCCGGATCGGCACCAACTGAGGTCTCAGAGAAGCGTCAAGCGTCATTGCCGTACGGCGGTGACGGCCGCCGTACGGCAATGACGTGACGCTCCTTCAGAGCACCCGCTCAGAGCTTGGTGACGTCCAGCTCACCCTCCGCGTACCGCCTGCGCAGCACCTTCTTGTCGAACTTGCCCACGCTGGTCTTCGGCACCGCCTCGATGATCGTCCAGCGCTCCGGGAGCTGCCACTTGGCGATCTTGCAGACGTCGCTCGCGAGGAAGGCGCGCAGGGTCTCGAAGTCGGCCGTGGAGCCCTCCTTCAACACGACCGTGGCGAGCGGGCGTTCGCCCCACTTCTCGTCCGGTACGGCGACCACCGCGGCCTCGGCGACGTCCGGGTGGGACATCAGCGCGTTCTCCAGGTCGACCGAGGAGATCCACTCGCCGCCGGACTTGATGACGTCCTTGGCGCGGTCGGTGAGGGTGAGGAAGCCGTCGGCGGAGATGGTGCCGACGTCGCCGGTCTTGAGCCAGCCGTCCTCGCTGAACTTGTCGGCGGGGCGCAGGGGTTCGCCGTCGGGGCCGTTGTAGTACGCGCCCGCGATCCAGGGGCCGCGCACCTCCAGCTCGCCGGCCGACTCACCGTCCCAGGGCAGCCGCTCGCCGCCGGGACCGCTGAGCCGCGCCTCGACACCGGCCGGGAAACGGCCCTGGGTCAGGCGGTACGCCAACTCCTCGTCCGTGCCCACCACATGGGCCGGCGGGCGGGCGATGGTGCCGAGCGGGGAGGTCTCCGTCATGCCCCAGGCGTGGCAGACCCGCATGCCCAGCCTGTCGAAGGCCTCCATGAGGGAGGGCGGACAGGCCGAGCCGCCGATGGTGACCTGGGTGAGGGAGGAGACGTCCCGCGGCTTGGCGGTGAGCTCGGCGAGCAGGCCCTGCCAGATGGTGGGGACGGCGGCCGCGTGGGTCGGCCGCTCGCTCTCGATCATCTCGGCGAGCGGGCCGGGCTGAAGGAAGCGGTCCGGCATCAGCAGGTTGACGCCGGTCATGAAGGTGGCGTGCGGCAGGCCCCAGGCGTTGACGTGGAACTGCGGGACCACGACCAGTGAGGTGTCCTGGTCCGTCAGCCCCATCGACTGGGCCATGTTGACCTGCATGGAGTGCAGGTAGATCGAACGGTGGCTGTACACCACGCCCTTGGGATCACCCGTCGTCCCGGACGTGTAGCACATGGCGGCGGCCCGCCGCTCGTCCAGCTCCGGCCAGTCGTACGTCGTCGGCCGCCCCGCGATCAGCTCCTCGTACTCGTGCACCCGCGCACGGGCCCCGGCGAGGACGGAACGGTCGCCGGGCCCGGAGACCACGATGTGCTCCAGCGTCGGGAACTTGTCCAGCAGCGGCGCGAGCAGCGGCAGCAGCGAACCGTTGACGATCACGGCCTTGTCGGCCGCGTGGTTGACGATCCACACCAACTGCTCGGGAGGCAGCCGGAGGTTGAGCGTGTGCAGCACCGCGCCCATGGACGGGATCGCGAAGTACGCCTCGACGTGCTCGGCGTTGTTCCACATCAGCGTGGCCACGCGGTCGTCCTCCTGGACGCCCAGTTCGTCGCGCAGGGCGTTGGCCAGCCGCGCCGCGCGCTCCCCGATCTCGGCGTAGGAACGCCGGTCCGGTCCGCCCTCCCCGGTCCAGGTGATCACCTGTGACGTGCCGTGGATCCGTGACCCGTGGGTCAGGATCCTCGAGATCAGCAGCGGTACGTCCTGCATGGTGCTCAGCACGGCGTCCTCCCGGGGCGACATTGCCTACGCGGTAGTAGGGGTTGGCGCTGATTCTGCTCACATACCGCGTGGTATGTCACTAGGTGCCGGTGATCGATCGCGTCACGCCGGTCCCCAATTGCCACCAGCTCGGCCCTCGCCCGCCCCCAGGTCGGCGCATTACCTCACAAGGACCAGCTCAGGATCCTCGCGCAGTTTCCCGAGCGCCCGCGACACCGCCGACTTGACCGTGCCCACCGACACCCCGAGCACCTCGGCCGTCTGGACCTCGCTGAGGTCCTCGTAGTACCTCAGCACGACCATCGCCCGCTGCCGGTCCGGCAGCTTCATGATCGCCCGCCACATCGCGTCGTGCAGCGCCTGCTGCTCGGCCGGGTCCTCCCCGCCGGGCAGCGGCTCCGGCTCGGGCAGCTCCTCGCACACGAACTCGTCCACCTTGCGCTTGCGCCACTGCGAGGTGCGCGTGTTCAGCAGCGCCCGACGCACATAGCCGTCCAGCGCCCGGTGGTCCTCGATCCGCTCCCAGGCCACGTACGTCTTGGTGAGCGCGGTCTGCAGCAGGTCCTCGGCGTCGCTCGGGTTCGCGGTCAGCGACCGGGCGGTACGCAGCAGCACGGGCTGCCGGGCCCTGACGTACGAGGCGAACGACGGGTACGGCAGGGTCTGCGTCGCCGGGCCGGCGGCGGTCGAAGCGCTGGTGCAGACGGGTGTGGTCATGGCTCCACGCTATGAGCGAGGGCACCTCCGGCTCATCGGCCGCAGGTCCCGAAGGCGACTCCGCCTCAGGTTGTAGGGGTGGGGCTGACTCCACCTCCTGAAGGTGGACGGACAGGGCCGGAGTACTGCGGGATGACCCCTGGGGGAGGCACCGGGGTCCGAGCGGGCGGGCGCCTGAGCGGACGTCCGGGCGGACGGCCCTCCGGTCAGTCGTCCGAGGTCAGGACCAGGCCGGACGTGGGCACTCCGGTGCCGGCCGTGACCAGGACCCGCTCCGCCCCGGGTATGGGGTTCACCGCCGTCCCGCGCAGCTGCCTCACCCCCTCCGCTATCCCGTTCATCCCATGGAGGTACGCCTCCCCGAGCTGTCCTCCGTGCGTGTTGATCGGCACCCTCTCCTCCGCCACGAACTCCGCCGCCTCCCCCTTCCCGCAGAACCCGAACTCCTCCAGCTGCATCAGCACGAACGGCGTGAAGTGGTCGTACAGGATCGCCACGTCCACCTCCTCCGGTCCCAGGCCCGCCGTCCGCCACAGCTGGCGGGCGACCACGCCCATCTCCGGCAGGCCGGTCAGGTCGTCCCGGTAGAAGCCGGTCATCTGCTCCTGGCCGCGGCCCGCGCCCTGGGCGGCCGCCGCGATGACGGCCGGCGGATTCGGCAGGTCCCGGGCGCGCTCCACCGAGGTGACCACGATCGCCTGGCCGCCGTCGGTCTCCTGGCAGCAGTCCAGCAGCCTGAGCGGCTCGACTATCCAGCGTGAGGCCGCATGGTCGGCGAGGGTGATGGGGCGGCCGTGGAAGTACGCCGCCGGGTTCGTCGCCGCGTACTTCCGGTCGACCACCGCCACATGCCCGAAGACCTCCGGGGTCAGCCCGTAGGTGTGCAGATAGCGCTGCGCCGCCATCGCCACCCAGGACGCCGGGGTGAGCAGCCCGAACGGCAGGGACCAGCCGAGCGCGGCGCCCTCCGCCGACGGCTCCCGGTGCTGGACCCCGGAGCCGAAGCGGCGGCCCGATCTCTCGTTGAAGGCGCGGTAGCAGACGACCACCTCCGCGACCCCCGTGGCCACCGCGAGCGCCGCCTGCTGGACCGTCGCGCAGGCCGCGCCGCCGCCGTAGTGGATCCGGGAGAAGAAGGACAGCTCGCCGATACCGGCCGCCTGGGCGACGGTGATCTCCGGGCTGGTGTCCATCGTGAACGTGACCATCCCGTCCACGTCCCCCGGTGTCAGCCCCGCGTCGTCGAGCGCGGCCCGCACCGCCTCCACGGCCAGCCGCAGCTCACTGCGCCCGGAGTCCTTGGAGAACTCGGTGGCCCCGATGCCGGCGATCGCGGCCCGCCCGCCGAGTACGTCCCGCGTCCGCACACTCACCGGTCGCCTCCCGCCGGGATGCCGCTGGACGGATCGCCGAGCGACGGTTCAGTGGCCGCCGGATCGCCGAGCGACGGATCACCGACCGACGGCACGCTCACCGTCACCGTGCCCGTGACATGTCTGCCGATGCCGTTCGCCCCGACCACCCGCACGGTCGCCGTCGCCGCGTCGGGCTCCTCGGCCACCTCCTCGACCGTGCCCGTCAACACCATCGTGTCTCCCGGGTAGTTGGGCGCCCCGAGCCGGATGGCCACCTTGCGGAGCACGGCCGTCGGGCCGAAGTGGTCGGTGATGTAGCGGCCGACCAGGCCGTTCGTCGTGAGGATGTTCATGAAGATGTCCGGAGAGCCCTTCTGCCGGGCCAGCTCGGCGTCGTGGTGCACGTCCTGGTAGTCGCGGGAGGCGATGGCTCCGGCGACGATCAGGGTGCGGGTGATCGGGATCTCCAGGGGCGGCAGCTTCTCGCCGGCCCTCAGGTACTCACTGCTCATGCGACCTCCTCCCGGGCGCGGAACACGGGCAGCACCAACTCGTCGTCGTACCGCCGGAATTCGAGGTGGACGGGCAGGCCTATGCGGACCTTGTCGTAGGGCAGTCCTGTGACGTTGCTGATCATCCGGACGCCTTCGGCCAGTTCGACCAGGGCGACCGCGTAGGGACCCGCCGCGTCAGCGGCATGATCAGATGCCGTGAAAGCCGGGAAGGGCGGGTGGTGCATGACGACGTACGAAAAGACCGTGCCTTCGCCGCTCGCCTCCAGCGTGTCCCAGTCCGGGGCGCCGCAGGCGTTGCAGCCGGGCAGCCAGGGGAAGCGGAGGGTGTCGCAGGCCGTGCAGCGCTGGATGAGGAGGCGGTGCTGTTCGACTCCTTCCCAGAAGCCGGCGTTGTCGCGGTTGACGACCGGGCGGGGGCGGCGGGGCCGCTCCTGCTGCCGACTCCGGCCCGCGGGGGCGTACTTGAGGATGCGGAAGCGGTGGGTGCCGGCCAGGGCCCGGTCCGGGCCCGCGTGGACGTCCGTGCGGGTCGTGACGAAGTAGCCCGTGCCGAGTTTTGTCGTCTTCCGCTCCGAGACCGACTCGATCACGGTGTCGAAGGTGACCTCGTCGCCCGGGCGCAGGGGTCTGACGTACTCCTGCTCGCAGTCGGTGGCGACGATCGAGGTGCAGCCCGCCTCGTCGAGCAGGCCGAGGAGCTCGTCGAACGCCGCGGAGCGGCCCGTGTGGCCGGAGAGGCCGCCCATCGTCCAGGCCTGGAGCATGGTGGGCGGGGCTATGGCGTCCGGGCCCTCGTACGCCGGACCGGTGTCGCCCATCGCCTCGCACCAGTGCCGGATCATGGGCAGGTTGACCGGGTCCTTGCCCTTTCCGGCGACGGCGGCCGCGCGGCCCTCGTACGCCTTCAGCCGCATCCCCAGCTCATCGCTCACCTCCGGCTCACCGCCCACCGTCGCCCCCTCGTCCCGCGCCGCATTGCATTGACACTTCTGGTACACCGCAGCCGCCGTCCGGGTTCCCACGACCTCCGCGAGAGTTTCTGACTGTCCGTCAGATAGCTTGCACTGTCAAGGCGATGACCTGCCGGACAAGGACCCGACCGGCCGGCTGGCGCGTCCGCCACATGCGAAAACGCCTGCGCGGCGATGCCGAAGCACCGCCGCGCAGACGCGTTGCACCCCACGGAGCACACCCCTCGGGCCCCCGACTCCCGGGCTCTCCGACTCCCGGGCTCTCCGACTCCCGGATCCTCCGACTGCCGGATCCTCCGACTGCCGGACTCTCCGGCCGCCGGGAGTCAGGGACGCCGACTCACCAGAGGTTGGTGAAGTTGACGGCGACGTTCTCGTTTCCCTGGTTGATGGCCGTGAACGCGGAGCCGTTGACCTGGGCGGTGTTGCTCTGGTTCGAGGCGCCGGAGCCGACCGCGTTCTGCTGCGTGGTGGACGAGTTGCCGTTGTTGTCGTGGCCGACGCCGCTGCCGACGATGCTCGCGACACCCGCGTTCGATCCGTCGTCCGCGAAGCCGCCGTTGTCCGCCGCCGCGACGCCGGTGAACAGGGCGGCTGCCAGCGGAAGGGCGGAGACGGCGGCGATGACGCGGGCGGTACGGATGCTTGCCATGTTTCTTCCTCCAGAACCCGGCTTCTTGCCGGAACTACGTCAAGTCAGGCTGTTACCAGGGCAGTTGGCCGACCGCCTCGGTGCTGTGCACAACGTCGCGAGACCAGAGTTGCCCACCGAATCCCCGGCGAACCAGCCCGGAAGCCATGATTCCCACTCAAGTGCTACGACAAGTCGATAAACCCCTTTCACCACTTCTGCTGCCCAGGTCAGGGCATTGACGGCAAAGCCGCCCCAGGCGCCGCAGGCGGTGAAGCGTTCCGGCAGATTTCCGGCCAATTCGTTTCGGCCCGGCGAGTCGCATCCGATTCCCCTTCCCTTTTTCGAACATGCGTACGAACATAGAGGCATGGCCACCACCGACCGGCAGGCCACGACGCTGGCCCTCGCACACGCCCTGTCAGCCGCCGAGCGCGGACTGGCCGTCATCCCCCTGTCCCGGACGAAGCTTCCGGCCCTCCGCTCCCCCCACCGCCACGAACCCGACCCGCACCGCTGCCACGGCGAGTGCGGCCGCCTCGGCCACGGGGTGTACGACGCCTCGACCGACCCGGCGCGCATCCGCGAACTGTTCGCGGCCGCTCCCTGGGCGAGCGGCTACGGCATCGCCTGCGGGCTGCCCCCGCACCACCTGATCGGCATCGACCTCGACACCAAGACCGGCACCGACTCCTCGACCGCCCTGCGCGAACTGGCCCTGCGGCACCTGTTCACCATCCCCGACACGGTCGTCGTGCTCACGCCCAGCGGCGGCCGCCACCTATGGCTGACCGGCCCGTCCGACGCCGCCGTCCCCAACTCGGCCGGCCGCCTCGCCCCCGGCATCGACATCCGCGGCGCCGGCGGCTACCTCGTCGGCCCCGGCTCCCGTACCGACCACGGCGCCTATACGACGGCCCCGGGCACCGCCCACCTCGCCCCGGCCGTCTGCCCGCCCGCCCTGCTCCGCCTGCTCCTGCCGCCGCCGCGCCCCGTCCACCCCGCGACGCACCCCTCGGCCGGCGACCACGGGCAGGGCCTGGTCCAGTTCGTCCTCGCCGCGCACGAAGGACAGCGCAACACCCGTCTCTTCTGGGCCGCCTGCCGTGCCTACGAGAACGGCATCGGCCCGGCGCTCGTCGCTCCGCTGGTCGACGCGGCCGTAAACACCGGGCTGTCGGAGCGGGAGGCGCGGGCCACGATCGCGTCGGCGGCGCGGATGACGGGGCACCGGCCCTGAAACCCAGGCACCAGGAAAGGCGCCGGAAAACAGAAGGAACCAGATGCACGACCGCCCTAGAGTGCGGATCATGTCGCTTGCCCGCGTGATCCTCACCTCCGGCCGCTCCGTCGACCTGTCCGAGGTGCGGTTCTCGTCGACGTACGGCGGGCTCTTGGAGGGCTACCCCTGCAAGCCGGTCAACGACTTGAAGATCAAGGGTCTGCTGCACAACGCCCGGCGCACCTTCCCGACCGGTCCGGTCCACCTGGTGCCGCCCCCGCGCGAATACCCGGACCAGTACGCCGGCGCGTTCGGACCGGTCGAGGTGCTGCCGCCGGTGGCCTGCGTCGGCGCCTTCCGCTCCACGGCCCTCGACCCGGCCCACGACCCGGTGCTCTACCGCTCGGCCCTGACGGTCATATGGTTCCAGTCCACGACCCGGGTGCCGGAGGACCGCGACGCGGTCACGGCACTGCGGGACGTGGACTGGGAGGGGCTGGCCGAGGACTACGAGCTCTAGCGGGTACGGCGGTGGCTCAGCCGTTGCCGCCCCTGCACCGCTCGATCGCCTCGCAGCCCCGGTTGGGCGGGTTCGCCTGGATCGGCGGGATGTTCAGACCGGTGTCCCAGGAGAAGTGGGCGTCCCGGTCGGTGATCGGGTTGTAGCGGAAGTTGCGGTTGTAGTTGGGGTTCGCCACCCAGCGGTCGTGGCGGAAGGTGATGCTCTGCGGCATCAGGATCGAGCCGTTGGCGCGCCCCTCCATGGTGTAGATGTGCACGCCGGTGATCGCCTGCGGCGGGATCCGGCGGAAGAAGGCCCACTCGTCCTGGCTCGCGTAGTGGTCGTGCAGCGACCGGTCGCCCCGCAGCTGCTCCGGGACGTGCAGGATGAACTGCGCGAACTGCGGGTTGATCGTGTAGACGAAGGTCCGGTCGGTGACCACCGAGTGCTGGCAGCTGGACGTGATGAGCCAGCCGATGACCGGGATGGACTGGCCGATCGACCACCCCACCCCCTGACAGCGCGGCTCACTGGCGGACGCGGCGAGGTTGCGCATCCCCTGGCTGCGCGCGAACTGCTCGGCCACGCTCTGCGTACCCGTCGTGGAGATGTAGCCACTGTTGTTCGCCCGGTCGCCGCGGACGTGCGCCACGAGGTCGTAGTTCGTACCACGCGAGACGAACCCGTTGGCGAAGATGTCGTTCGGGTACCGGGAGTCGCCGCGGTACATCACCCCGGGCAGCGACCCTTGGGACAGCGCGGCCCCGGGCTCGTCCTGCGCGCTCGCCCGCCCGGTGTTCGTCACGAGCGCGCCGGCGGCGACGATCGCGACGAGCAGCAGCTGCATGACGACGAGAACGGGCGTCGGTATCCTGCGAGTCGCCCATGGTCCGGTCAGATGGCGCCGGAACGATCCGGCGTTGGTGTGGGACATGCGTGCTTCTCCAGTGTTCGGTCCGCCGGAAACCGGCCTGACCGAACCGAATCTGGCGCACCGGGAATTGATCCTCACCCCCCTTCCACCAGGGCAATCAATCCCGTGGCGGGCACGGACGAACGCCGATGGGGTGCCTCCCGGTGAGAGACACCCCATCTGACGAGCACGGTTACGCCCTGTGCGGAGGCGGTGGGATTTGAACCCACGGTGACATCGCTGCCACGACGGTTTTCAAGACCGTTCCCTTCGGCCGCTCGGGCACGCCTCCCCGCGCCGGCCGGAGATCGGCGGCGCGGGGACAAGAGTAACGGTCCGGCGGGGTCAGCTGTCGCCGGTGCGGGAGCCCAGTGTGAGTTGGACCGTGTGGGACTTGCCGTCGCGCTCGTAGGTGATCGTGACCTTGTCGCCCGGCTTGTGGGTCCAGATCTCGCCGATCAGGGTCGGGCCGGAGTCGATCACCCGGTCGTCGAGCTTGGTGATGACGTCACCGGGCTTGAGGCCGGCCTTGGCGGCGGGGCCGCCGGACTCGACCGCGGAGGCACCGCCGGCGCCCGACTCGGTGATCTTGGCGCCGCTGGTGGAGTCGTCCAGGGAGACCGAGGCGCCGATCTTCGCGTAGACCGGCTTGCCGGTCTGGATCAGCTGCTGGGCGACGTACTTGGCCTGGTTGATCGGGATGGCGAAGCCGAGGCCGATCGAGCCGGACTGGCTGGTGCCGCCCAGGCCGCCGCTGCCGGTGGACTGGATCGCGGAGTTGATGCCGATCACATTGCCCTGGGCGTCGAGCAGCGGACCGCCGGAGTTGCCCGGGTTGATCGAGGCGTCCGTCTGGAGGGCGCTCATGTAGGAGGCGGCCGAACTCGTGCCGTCGCTGGAGGCGACCGGGCGGTTCTTGGCGCTGATGATGCCGGTCGTCACCGTGTTGGAGAGGCCGAAGGGGGCGCCGATGGCGATCGTGGAGTCGCCGACGGCCACCTTGTCGGAGTCGCCGAGCGTCAGGGGCTTGAGGTCCGACGGGGGGTTCTTGAGCTTGATGACCGCTACGTCGTAACCCTGCGCGTGGCCGACCACCTCGGCGTCGTACTTCTTGCCGTTCGGGAAGGTCGCCGTCAGCTTGCCGCCGTCGAGGGCGTCCGCGACGACGTGGTTGTTGGTGACGATGTGGCCCTCGGTGTCGAAGACGAACCCGGTGCCGGTGCCGCCCTCGCCGCTGGTCGACTCGGCCTCGATGGTGACCGTGCTCGGCAGCGCCTTGGCGGCGACGCCCGCGACCGTGCCGGCGTCGCGCTTGACCTGGCCGCCGCTGGTGGACGCGGAGACGGTCGTGGAGCCGGAGTTGTCGTCGTTGTTCTTGGCCAGCGTGTAGCCGAGACCGCCGCCCAGGCCGCCGGCGACCAGCGCGGCGACCAGGACCGCGGCGGCGAGTCCGCCGCGGCGGGACTTCGGGGACGGCGGCGGCTGCTGCTGGTACGAGGATCCCCAGCCGTCGCCCGAACCGGCGCCGCCGTCGGAGTAGGACGGGGTCGCGGGGGGCGGGGGCGGCCAGGAGGCGTCGGGAGCCGAACCGCTGCTCCCCTGAGGGGCGTTCGATTCGGACGACGCGTACACGGGCGCGTGGCCCGCGTGCACCAGGTCCTGCTCCGGGGCGCCGGGGGCGCTCGGGGGCACCGGCGGGAGCGGAGCCGTCGGGGCGCTCCCCTCGGAGGCATGGGGTGCCGAGGGAGCGGGAGCGTCCACCGGCACGGGGGGTGCGGACGGGGCCGGGGGTACCGCGGTGCCCTCGTTCTCGGTGCTCACAGCTTCTCTCCTCGGTCCACGGCTGTTCTTCTGGGTCGCACTCGGTCACGCCCGTTCTCGTTGTCGACGGTCCGGCGCGCTGCAGCTGTGCATGTCCTTTTGTATGCCGTCAGCTTTTCCCATGAGCCGTCAGGGCACCATAAGCGGTGCCTGTGGGTCTTCTTCAGTTCCTTATATAGGTCATGACACGCAAAAGGGGTGCAATCTCTGCCCCTCCGACCGCACGACTACCCCCGTGCGGTGGCACCATGACGCGGTGACCCACGCACGGCAGCACACGATCCAAGTCGTCGCCCACCGGGGCGCCTCCGAAGAGGCCCCGGAGCACACCCTGGCCGCGTACAAGAAGGCGATCGAGGACGGTGCCGACGCCCTCGAATGCGATGTACGCCTGACGGCGGACGGCCATCTCGTCTGTGTCCACGACCGTCGCGTCAACCGTACGTCCAACGGCCGCGGCGCGGTCTCGGCGCTGGAGCTCGCCGAGCTGGCCGCCCTGGACTTCGGCTCCTGGAAGTCGCGGGACGCGTGGAAGGGGCGGGACGAGGAGCCCGACTGGGAGTTCGGGCCGGAGGACCGGGCGGACACCTCCGTACTGACCCTGGAGCGGCTGCTCGAGCTCGTCGCGGACGCGGGGCGGCGGGTGGAGCTCGCCATCGAGACCAAGCACCCGACGCGGTGGGCGGGGCAGGTGGAGGAGCGGCTCCTTGTGCTGCTGAAGCGGTTCGGGCTGGACGCTCCGGCCTCGGCCGCGGAGTCGCCGGTGCGCGTGATGAGCTTCTCGGCGCGGTCGCTGCATCGCGTGCGGGCCGCGTCGCCGGCGCTGCCGACGGTCTACCTGCTGCAGTTCCTGTCGCCGCGGCTGCGGGACGGGCGGCTGCCGGCGGGTGTCCGGATCGCAGGCCCCTCGATCCGGATCGTGCGCAACCACCCCGCGTACATCCAGCGGCTGAAGCGGGCCGGCCACCAGGTGCACGTGTGGACGGTGAACGAGCCCGAGGACGTGGATCTCTGCGTCGAGCTGGGCATCGACGCCATCATCACCAACCGCCCGCGTGCGGTGCTGCGTCAGCTGGGGCGCGAACCCGGGCGTTGACGATGTGTCACTGGTAAAGACCTGTGAAGAACCCTTGACCCTTCCGCACCTCTGGCACCATTCTCCCTTTCTGGACACCGTCGAAATCAAGCCACGCGACTACGGGGAGTGCTCCGGCGCGTTCGGTCCGTATTCGATCGTTGCGAATGCGTCACTGAACGTGGATTGGCCGGTTTCCGGTACAGGCCAATGGGGCATCCACACCGTGGCGTGGGGCAAAGGAGGTCTCGGGGGTGGCGTTGGTGGTGGCACAGGAGGTGCCCACGTCGTCGAGCATGGCCGTACCCCATGGCCCTGCGGGCGTGGGGGAGGCGAGACACCGTATGCGCGAGCAGCTGCGCAGCGGCGGTGTGTCGGAGACGGTCATCGACGATGCCGTACTGATTCTTTCCGAACTGCTGAGCAATGCGTGCAAGCACGGCCGGCCGCTGGGCGACGCCCTGGCCGGGGACGGCGACGTCCGGGCGGCCTGGCGGGTCGACGGCGGCGGCACGCTCACGGTGGAGGTGACGGACGGTGGCGGACCCACCCGTCCGGCTCCGTCCACCCCCTCGGTCACCGCGCACGGCGGCCGCGGGCTGAACATCATCACCGCGCTGGCCGACGACTGGGGTGTACGGGACGACGCGCGCGGCGAGGTGACGGTGTGGGTCGTGGTGCACGAGGACGTTCATGATCCTGACGCGGGGCACTGTCGCGACGGTTTCGCTACGCGCGTCACGGCACCGACGGTTTCCAGGGTGCCCGGGATGCCGGGGCTCGGTTACGTGGAGGCGTTCGACGACCTGGACTGAGTCGCCGGACCTTGTCCACAGGCTCCCGTCGTCCATGGCGTGAACGGCTAGGCTCCCGCCGTACGAGACGAGCCGTAACCGGGAGACACCCACGATGGCCAAGAAGCGACCTCAGACGAAGGCCAAGCAGCCCCAGATCACGGACGGGGAGGTCCCGGTCGTCGGTGCGCGCGAGCCCTGCCCCTGTGGCAGCGGCCGGCGCTACAAGGCCTGCCACGGCAGGGCCGCCGCGCAGGCCTCCACCGAGCTGGTGCACCGGCCCTTCGAGGGGCTGGCCGGCGAGTGCGACTGGGTGGCGCTGCGCGAGCTGGTGCCGGCGGCCACCGTCGAACTTCCCCTCAAGGGCGGCCTGCCCGAGGGGATTCCGTCCGTCACACTCGCGACCGTGCTGCCGATGGCCTGGCCGGCGCTGCGCCGCGACGACGGCTCGGTGCTGCTGGGTCTGCAGAACGACACGGCGTCCGGCGACATCAGCCGCGACCTGGCCGACACCCTCCAGCGCGCCCTGACCGCCGAGCCGGGCACGCCGGTCGAGGGCCGCCGCGCTCCCGCCGAGGGGCCGCGGCTGCAGGATCTGCTCGACCCCGAAGGCGCGTTCGAGCCAGTTGTGCACGAGGGCTTCGAGTTCTGGGTGCCGGACGCGGAGAACGCGACTCCTGATGTGACCGCTTCCCTGGAGCGGGCGAACGCCGCGGCGATCCCGACTGTGAAGCTGACGGGCGTGGACGCGGCCTACTGGTGCGAGACGCCGGACAAGAACCACCTGCGCTGGGTCATGCCGCACCCGGAGGAGCAGCTTCTGGACGCCCTCGCCCGGCTGCACGCGGCGGGCCGCTCCAACCTCGGCGAAGGCACCCGTCTGGTGGGCTCCTTCCGCGCTCACGGGCTCACCGTGCCGGTCTGGGACCTGCCCAGCGGCGTCACCGCGGAGGACATCGAGAAGCCGGCCGCCGAGTTCGCCGAGCGGCTCGCCGGCGCCCTCGCCACGGACGCGCCGCTGACCGCGGACGAGCGCCGGGCGCGCGGCGGTCTCACCAACCGCCAGGTCACGCTCAGTTGACAGGCTGTGACGAAATCGGGCGGGGCTGACCGGCCGGTCAGCCCCGCCCGATCTTCCGGAACCGGTGACTCCGCTCACAAGTCCCGTCAGGGACAAGCAAATACGTGACCGGAAACCCCGGATCGAATTTGCGAACCGCCGATCTCTTGTTACCGTTCGAGTAGCCCGGTTGCTGGTGCATCCCCCGTCGCCAGCAACCGGGTCTTTTCATGCCCGCGTTCCTTTTACGGAACACGGCCCGGCGTCAACTGCCGGTAGGCACCCCGGAGTTGCTCCCGGACCGCAGCAGCAGCGGCCCACGCCCGCCACGCGCCGCGAACTCCGATACCGCCGAGTAGGCGTCCGAACCGCCCCTGGTCCGCTCACGCGGCGTCTCGCACGTCCCCGGCTCGTCCCCGGCGCCCACGGCACAGTTGATCTGCACGGTGCGGCCCTCGGGGCCCATGAGGCTCAGCACGGAGTCCAGGGCGTCGCCGCTCGCGTTGCGGTAGTAGGTGCGCGCCCAGGTCTCCGCCCCCTGGGTCAGCACACAGGTCTGCGCCTCGATGCCGTCGCGCGAGGTGAGTTCGGGACCGCAGCGGGCGGCGGTGGCCAGGCCCAGGCCGAGCAGCAGGGGCGATTCGGTGGGCTGGGCGGTGGGCGCCTTGGCGTCGGCGGACGGGGAGGAACGTACGGGCTCGCGCGCGGGGGCGCGTACGACGGCGCGGCCCTCGTCACCCGCCGGTCCCGCGGACGCCACGGCCAGCGGCAGCGCGACCGCGCATGCCACGACGCCCGCGAGGGCGAGCAGACGGAGGTTCATAGTGCGGAAGATAACGACCACGCGCGCGTGTACCGTCACGCGCGCGCTCGACACCCCTACAACTCGGGCGCGCTCACACCCGTACGAGTGAGGGCCTCGACCGTGGCGTCCACCACGGCCTCGACGTCGGGGACCCAGGGCGAGGCGGAGCCGGGCAGCGGCGCGCGCTCCCAGCGGATCTCGCCCTCGCCGGTCTCGGACGGGGGCAGGGCGAGGTAGCCGCCCTCGCCGTGGAAGCGGAGCGAGCCGGGGACGAAGTCCTTGGCGTACAGCAGTTCGCCCAGCTGTTCCATCGAGTACGGCTTCACCAGGATCGCCCAGCGGCTGGGCGAGGCCACGACCGGGCCGAGGCGCATGCCCATGCGGTCGAGGGCGGTGAGGGCGTGCGCGGCCGCGAGGGCCGGCAGGCTCACCGCGCAGGGGGCCTTGCCACCGGTGGCCATGACGATCGGCGCACCGGGGCGGTTGGTCCACCACCAACGCACCATGCGGGGGTCGGTGGTGGCCGCGAGCAGGCCGGGGTCGAAGGGGTGTGCACCGGGCACCGTGCACTCCGGGTCGGGGCAAGCGCAGCGGGAACGCCCCTGCGGGTCCGCCACCACACCCGGGAGTACGGGCCACTGCCATTCCGCCGCGAAGGTCAGGGCCGCGCTGATCAACTCAGGCCTCCCGTCGCTGCGCTGGGACAGGAGCCTGCGTCGCCTTCCGAGGATCTCGCGCATGAGCGCTCGTTCCTTTCCGTTGCACCGCTGGCAACACCGTGGGCCACATCACACCATGTGTCGATCACTTCACTGTGCGTACCTGTTGGCGCATCACACCCGTGTCCTGAACACGGGGATCCCCATACTGCGTCTATCAAAAGCATGGGCGTGGCGCGGGGTGGCGAAGTCTGGCGTTTTACCGTTCCGCGTATTTCTCTTCGCCTCCGCCACGGGAGGATGGGGCGCGGTCGTCGGTGGATAGGACGCCGGGGTCGGTCACCAGGTTCCGGGTGACTGTCAACCACCCCTGGCCTTCTCCGAGTACGTACCCATCACGACCGCTGTGACGCTCTGTGGAGCAAGGCCAGTCGACCGCAATACCCCGTTACCCGAGTCAGTTTTAAGCCAACTTTGCTTTATGGCAAGGGGAGCACCGGTGACTCACGGACACCAGGAATCCCAGCAGGACAATGCTGGACATCCCCTTACGAGTGCGTGTACATGTGGAGACACTGCTAGCGGCGCAGAATGACATGGGGGTTTGCGATGCTTTTGAGCAATACGCACCGGTCGGAAAGCCGGACGCCATGAACGCCCCTCACCCTCCGAAAGTGGCCGGAATCGATTCAACGGTTCCCTCGCCCGCACACACTGTCGCGCCCGCGCCCGTGGCCCCGGACACCTCTCCGGTCCCCCCGCCGAACCCACCGGGCGCGCTGCTCCAGGACCGTCTCGCCGGCTGGGTCTCGGACCTCACGACACTCCACGAACTCACCGAACGCCTGGCCCGCACGGACGCACTCCAGGAAGCCCTGACCGAACTGCTGCGCGCCGGAGCCGCCCTGGTGGGCGCCCGGCGCGGTCTCGTCGTACTGGAGCCGGGCGACGGCCTGGGCCCGGACACCACGATCGGCCTCGGCCTCGCCCGCGCCGACCTCGGTCACATCGAGACCGTGCCCCGCAGCGCGATGTCGTACGGCCGCATCCTGGACGGACTGCCGGGCGCCGACGGCGAGATCGCCGAGCCGGACCTGCTCGCCGAGGACGGCCTCGACCCGCGCCACCGCGAGGTCGCCGCCCGCCTCGGCTACGCCGCCTGCTACGCGCTGCCCCTGACCACCGAGGGCGGCGGCCGGATCGGCGCCGCCGTGTGGCTCTACGACGAGCCCGCCGAGCCGGTCGAGCGCCAGCGCCACCTGGTCGGGCTGTACGCGCGTTACGCGGGCGAGCACCTGGCGCGGCTGGTCGAAGTGGAGCGCACGCGCGCGTGCATGGCGACGATGGCCGAGGAGCTGCTGCCGTCCCGGCTCCCCCGGGTCGCCGGAGTGCAGCTGGCCGTCCGTCATCGCACCGGGCCGCGCGGGGGCGGCGACTGGTACGACGCGCTGCCGCTGCCGGACGCCGCGCTGGGGCTCGCGGTCGGCTCGGTCACCGGGTCCGGGCCGAGCGCGGTCGCCGCGATGGGCCGGCTGCGCGCCTCGCTGCGCGCGTACGCCGTGATGGAGGGCGAGGACCCGGTGGCCGTCCTCTCCGACCTGGAGCTGCTGCTGCGCCTCACCGAGCCCGCCCGCTCCGCCACCGCCCTGTTCGCCTACTGCGAACCTGCGCTGCGCAAGATCACCCTCGCGGGGGCCGGACACTGCCCGCCGCTGCTGGTGGGCGAGCGGCGCACCGAGTTCGTGGAGACCTCGGTCTCCGCGCCGCTCGGCATGCTCGCCTGCTGGGAGGCGCCCAGCGTGGAGTTGCAGGCCGAGCCCGGCGAGACGGTGCTGCTCTACACCGACGGCCTGCTGCACCGCACCGGCGACCCCACCGACCGCGCCTTCGCCCGGCTGCACTCGGCGGCGGCCGGTGTGCCCAAGGCGCTGCGGCACGACCCCGACGCGATCGCCGACCACGTGCTGCGGACGGTGCTGCCGGACGGGCTGGACCAGGCCGACGGCGAGGAGGACGTCGTACTGCTCGCGGCGCGTTTCGAGTAGGCGACCGGTAAGAGGTCTTCCGGCCCTGGGCCCCCTTCCGTACGACCGTACGATGGAGGGGGTCCAGTGCCGTATCGAGGAGGATGACCGTGGCCGACGAGCTCACACCGGAGACCCCGGAGGAGACCGAGGAGCCGATCAAGCAGCGCAAGAACGGCCTGTACCCGGGCGTTTCCGACGAGCTGGCCGAGAGCATGAAGTCCGGCTGGGCCGACACGGAGCTGCACGACCTGGAGCCGATCGCCCAGGCCGCCGAGACCGCGGCCCGCCGTGCCGCGCTGTCGGCCCGCTTCCCGGGCGAGCGTCTGGTGATCCCCGCGGGCAACCTGAAGACCCGCTCCAACGACACCGAGTACGCCTTCCGCGCGTCGGTCGAGTACGCGTACCTCACCGGCAACCAGACCGAGGACGGCGTCCTCGTTCTGGAGCCGGCCGCCGAGGGCCATGTGGCGACGATCTACCTGCTGCCGCGCTCCGACCGCGAGAACGGCGAGTTCTGGCTCTCCGGCCAGGGCGAGCTGTGGGTCGGCCGCCGGCACTCGCTCACCGAGGCCGCGAAGCTGTACGGCATCCCCGCCTCCGACGTCCGCGAGCTGGCGGACGCGCTGCGCGAGGCGAGCGGTCCGGTGCGGGTCGTACGCGGGTACGACGCCGGGATCGAGGCGGCGCTGACCGACAAGGTCACCGCCGAGCGGGACGACGAACTGCGGGTCTTCCTCTCCGAGGCGCGACTGGTCAAGGACGAGTTCGAGGTCGGCGAGCTGCAGAAGGCCGTCGACTCGACGGTCCGCGGCTTCGAGGACGTGGTGAAGGTCCTCGACAAGGCGCAGGCCACCTCCGAGCGCTACATCGAGGGCACCTTCTTCCTCCGCGCGCGCGTGGAGGGCAACGACATCGGTTACGGCACCATCGCCGCCGCCGGTCCGCACGCCTGCACGCTGCACTGGGTGCGCAACGACGGGCCGGTGCGCGCCGGTGACCTGCTGCTCCTGGACGCGGGCGTCGAGACGCACACGTACTACACCGCCGACGTCACGCGCACGCTGCCGATCAACGGCCGCTTCACCGAGATCCAGAAGAAGATCTACGACGCCGTCTACGAGGCCCAGGAGGCCGGTATCGCGGCCGTCAAGCCGGGCGGCAAGTACCGGGACTTCCACGACGCGGCGCAGCGGGTGCTGGCCGAGAAGATCGTCGAGTGGGGCCTGGTCGAGGGGCCGGTCGAGCGGGTGCTGGAGCTCGGGTTGCAACGGCGCTGGACGCTGCACGGGACCGGGCACATGCTCGGCATGGACGTGCACGACTGCGCGGCCGCGCGCGTGGAGACGTACGTCGACGGGACGCTGGAGCCCGGGATGTGCCTCACCGTCGAGCCGGGGCTGTACTTCCAGGCCGACGACCTGACGGTGCCGGAGGAGTACCGGGGGATCGGCGTCCGCATCGAGGACGACATCCTGGTGACGGAGGACGGCAACCGGAACCTCAGCGACGGGCTGCCCCGGCGGTCCGACGAGGTCGAGGCGTGGATGGCGGAGCTCAAGCACTGATACGAGACCGATGGCCGGGTACCTGTGGGGTGCCCGGCCATTCACGTGCCTAGGGGGAGGGTTTTCGTGAACGACTTCTGGTCCGGAGTCGGCGTCGATCTGCATCTGGAACCCGATGCGGGAGACGGTCGGCGGGTCGGCCTGGAGCGGGCGCTCCGTGATGCCGTGCGGGACGGCCGGCTGACGCCCGGGACGCGGCTGCCCGCCACTCGGCGGCTCGCGACCGAGCTCGGTGTTTCACGTGGAACAGCCAAGGCCGCCTACGACCAGCTCGTCGCCGAGGGGTATCTGACCGCTCGGCAGGGGTCGGGGACCCAGGTCGCCTCGTTGCCGTCGGCCGACGCCGAGGCTCCCAACACGGCCGCACGCGCGCGTACTCCGCGTTTCGATCTGCGGCCGGGGAGTCCGGACGTAGGGGCCTTCCCCGCCGCCGCCTGGTTGCGGGCGCTGCGGCGGGCCATCGCGACGGCGCCCCTGCTGGCGTACGACTACGGGGATCCGCGCGGGCGCATCGAGCTGCGGACGGCGCTGTCGGGGTACCTGGGGCGCGCGCGGGGCGTGATCGCGCCGCCCGAGCGCATCGTGATCACCTCCGGGTACGTGCAGGGGCTCGCGCTCCTCACGCGCGTGCTGGAGGGCGGCACGGTCGCCATGGAGGACCCGGGGCTGCCGTTCCACCGGGAGGTCGTGCGGCGCAACGGGGGCACCGTGGTGCCGGTGCGCGTCGACGAACGAGGGGCGTGCGCCGAGGAGCTCGGGGAGGATTGCGGGGCCGTCGTCGTCACGCCCGCCCACCAGTACCCGACCGGCGTGACACTGCGCCCCGAGCGGCGGCGCTCACTGACCGACTGGGCACGCGCGCGTGGCGGGCTGATCGTCGAGGACGACTACGACGGGGAGTTCCGTTACGACCGCCAACCCGTCGGCGCCTTGCAGGGCATGGCGCCCGGACAGGTCGTCTATCTCGGTACGGCGTCCAAGACGCTCGGGCCGGCCCTCCGCCTCGGCTGGATGGTGCTGCCGCCGCACCTGGTCGACGCGGTCGCCGACGCCAAGCTGCACAGCGACCACCACACCGAGTCCATCGGCCAGTTGGCGCTCGCCGAACTCATCGACAGCCATGCGTACGACCGCCATGTGCGCGCGTGCCGGCTCCGATACCGGCGCCGACGCGACCAGCTCCTGGACCGGCTCGGCAACCGGCACACGGTGCGCGGCATCGCGGCCGGGCTGCACGCGCTCGTGGAGGTCGCCGACGAGGCGGAGGTACTGGAGCGGGCGGAGGCGGAGGGGCTCGCGCTGGGACGCCTGGGGGAGCACTGGCACGGGTCGGGCGAGGGGCGGCCGCAGGGGCTGGTCGTGGGGTACGGGACGCCTCGGGAACGGGTGTATCCGGAGGCGTTGGCGGTGCTGGGGAAGGTGCTGGACGGGGGCTGAGCGGGGTGCCGGACGGCCGGTAATTGGGCCATCAAAAGGCGCGCTGATTGGGTCTGTGGATGGGTCCACTGCAGGTCTAGTTTCGTGGGTATGACATCTCGCCTCGTCCCGCCCGCGGGTCCCCAACGCGTCCTGGCGCTCGCCCAGTTGACGAACTCCATCGGTGACGGCGCCTACTACGTGACCTCGGCGCTCTACTTCACCCATGTCGTCGGGCTCGCCCCCGCGCGCGTGGGACTCGGGCTCACCGTGGCGTGGGCGATCGGGTCGCTTGCCGGGGTGCCGCTGGGGCGGCTCGCCGACCGGCGCGGGCCGCGGGGGACGGCCGTACTGCTGGCGCTGGGAACCGGGGCGGCGGTCGGTTCGTTCCTGGTGGTGCGGGGGTTCGTGCCGTTCGTCCTCGCGGCCTGTGCTTACGCGACGGCGCAGTCGGGGCTGGCGGCGGCCCGGCAGGCGCTGCTCGCGGGGTTGGTGACCGCCGGGGAGCGGACGGGGCTGCTCGCGCATCTGCAGGCGACGCTGAACGCCGGGCTGGCGGTGGGGGCGGGGCTCGGTGGGCTGGCGTTGCAGGCGGGGACTCGGGGTGCGTATCTCGGGGTGTTCGCGCTGGACGCGGTGAGTTTCCTGGTGTGTGCGGGGGTGTTGTCGCGGCTGCCGGGGGTGGCGCCGGTCTCGGTGAGGCGACCGGACAACTCGGTGGCACGGCCCGACCGGCTCGGGGTGCTGCGGGACCGGCCCTACGCCGTGCTCGCGCTCCTCAACACCGTTCTGCTGCTGCGGATGCCGCTGCTCAGCCTCGGGCTGCCGTTGTGGATCGCGGAGCGGACGACCGCGCCCACCTGGGTGGTCTCCGCGCTGTTCGTGCTCAACACCGGTGCGGTGATGCTGTTCCAGGTCCACACGGCGCGGGGCGTCACCGGGGTCGCGTCGGCCGCGCGCGCGGTGCGGCGGTCGGGGTGGGCGATGCTCGGGGCGTGCGCGGTGTTCGCGCTGTCGTCCGGGGCGTCGCCGTGGGTGGCGGTGGGGGCCCTGGTGGCCGGGGCCGTGCTTCAGGTCGTCGCCGAGATGGGGCAGTCGGCGGGTTCCTGGCAGCTCTCCTTCGACCTGGCCCCGGCCGACCGGGTCGGCGAGTACCAGGGCTTCTTCGGCACCGGGGTGACGGTGGCCCGGACCCTCGGCCCACTGGTGCTGACCTCGCTGCTGGTGGGGTGGGGGACACCGGGGTGGCTGCTGCTGGGCGGGGTGACCGTGGTGGCGTCGTACGCGATGGGGCCGGCGACCCGCAGGGCCGCCGGCCGGATGGTGACCGAGGTCAGCCCACCGGTACTCGCGCGCTGACCGGCAACGAGTCCAGGAACAGCGCCCCCGCCAGCAGCCCCGCACTCCCCCGCGGGCTCCACCCACGCTCGTACAGGTCGGCGTCGAGGGCCGTCAGCGCGTCGTGTCCCGCCTCCGTCGCCGTACCGCCCGCCTCCAGGACGGCGCGGGCGCCCGCCTGGACGTGCCGGAGGCCCAACGGGCCAGCGGTGTAGAGGAGTTCCGTGTCCTGAAGCGTGGACATCACCGTGAGCAGCGCGTCCAGCCGGGCCTGCGTCTCCGTGGCGCCGGCCGAGCGGGCCGTGGTGAGGGTGTCCAACGCCCGCCGCACATGCGGGAATCCGGCGCGGCCCTCACCGCGGGCACCTGCGGCGCCGTATTTCGCGGAGATCGTCGAGCCGCGCGAGGGCCGGCGTGGGGCGCCCTTGTCGTTGAGGGCGGCGAGCTTCTTGGCCGCGGCGGCCACGTCCCGGGCGCCTGCCCGGGGTTGCAGCGCGGCCGCGGCGACCAGGAAGCCGAGCGCCCACAGGGCGCCCCGGTGTCCGCCGCCCGTCAGGCCCACCGAGTGCTCGGTGGACCGTCCGATCGCGCCCAGTTCCGCGCGCAGCTGCGGGCTGGGTTCGCCGGTGCGGCGGGCGGCGGCGGCCATCGCCGCGAGGCCGGGCGCGAGCGCCTTGGCCGACCAGCGCAGGGAACAGTGGTCTCGGCGTCCGGCGGGTACACCGAGGTCACGCGGGTCGGGCAGGCCCGGCTTGGGAGCCAGTGCCAGTTGCCCGGTCAGCGCCGCCACCGCGGCCTGCGCAAGCGTCTCGTCCTCGCGGCTGCTCATAACCGCACCTTAGGAGGACGCCGAGGCCGAAGGACTGGCGCTGTCGCTCGGGGCGTCGCTCGGCGGCGTCCCGGTCGGCGCGTCGCTCGGCGGAGTGCCACCGCCGCCGCTGCCCGCACCGGTGTTCTCCGCGTCCGGGTCGATGCCGAGGGTGAGGAAGCCCTTGTAGCCCTTGGACGGGTCCTTCTTGTGCACGGCCTTCAGGGTGAGCAGACCGCTGGCGGCGCCGCCACCGTCGTACACCATGTCGTTGTCGAGCGTGGTGTAGCTGCCGGTGTGCTTGGAGTACGGGTCGAGAGTGAAGATCTCCTCGGCGATGTCGTCGGCGAAGAAGAGCTGGCCGGTGTAGTTGACCTTGCCGCCCTCGTAGGTGCCGTCCTCCTTCTCGCCGCCCGTGTGCACCTTCACGTGGATGTGGCAGGTGCGCGGGGTGTACCAACCGGGGAAGATCGTCTCGAACTTGACGACCCCGTTGGCGTTGGCGACCTGGTAGCCGCGCAGGTAGGTGCTGTCGTTGGCGGAGTCGCCCTCCTCGCTCTCCGCGGGCGCGGAGCCGCCGGGGTTGGCGGTGGTGTAGCCGGAGTAGTAGCCCCAGGCGTCGCAGTGCCAGATCTCGACCGCGGCACCCTTGACCGGGGTGCAGCCGTCGGTGGCGTCGACGACGGTCAGGCGCAGGGTCAGCGGGACGCCCGCCTTGCCCTCGGTGATGTCCTTGCGGACCAGCGCGCCGTCCAGGTAGTAGGGGCCCTCGGTGACGCTGGCCATCAGCGTCGCGCACTCGCCGGTCGAGGTGGCCGACGCGGTCGCGTCGTCGGTGGCGTCGGTGGTGGTGTCGGCGAACGCCGACTGGTAGCCGGCGACGGCGAGCCCGCCCGCCGCGACCGTGCCGCCGGTGACCGCGATGGCGCGGCGCCGGGTGATGGAGTTTCTGTGGTTTCCCGTCATGATCGGGAACGTAGGGACGCCGACCGTCAGGGATGTAGGGCCGGGCTGAGAACGAGCTGTGAATGCTGAGGATGCTGAAGTCCGTCCGGATCCCGGCGGTTCACACCGCGATCAGCGGCGCGTCCTCCCGCCACTTGAGGATCTTGTCGAAGCTCACCACCGTGCCCCCGCGCCCGGGCTTGTCGCCGATGTGGACGTGGTCGGCGAGCTCCCGGATGAGACACAGGCCTCTGCCGTGCTCGGCGTCCGTGCGGGCCGGGCGGGTGGTGGGGGTGCCGCCCGCGAACCCCGGGCCGGAGTCGGTGACTTCGATCCGGCACTTCTCGCCGTCCAGGTAGGCGGTGACCCGGTACGCCTCCGAGGACCGGCCGGGCGCGGTGTCGCCGCCGTGTTCGACGGCGTTCGCGCAGGCCTCGCTCAGGGCGACCCCCAGGTCGTAGGAGACATCGGGGTCGACGCCCGCCGTCTCCATCGTGCCGAGCAGCAGCCGCCGGGCGAGCGGAACGCTCGCAGCTTCCCGCCGCAAATGGAGTGACCACCAGATGCTCATGCTCCAGCCTCCCGGCCGCGGCTCGACATACCGTTTCTTATTGCCGCCAGTACCCGGGTGTAAGCACGGAGTTGACGTGATGCCGCCCATATGGGCGATGCATCCAAATCGGAATCGGTGTATGTGTGGGCGGCTCACACCAGAGGGTGATGTTCCGGTTCGTACTTCACCTTGCGGACCTGCCGTATGGGCCCGGTAAGCGCAGTGCGATGATGGGCCCGCCATGACTGCCCCCCACCAGCGCAGGGCGCGCTCCGGAGCAGACGTCCGGATTCTGCGGGCCGCGGTGTTCGCCGCGGTCTGCGTCGTGCTGGCCGCGGCCGGTCACACGCTGGCCTCCTGCGCGACCGTTCCGCTGTGGACGCTGGGCGCGGGATTCCTGGGGGCCTTCCTGGTCGCGGCGCCGCTCGCCGGGCGGGCGCGCTCGCTGCCGGGCATCGTGACGCTGCTCGCCGCCGGACAGACCGTGCTGCACACGCTGTTCGGGCTCGGGCAGCACCGGGCCGCCTCGGGCGGTATGTCGATGGCCTCGATGTCCGACGCCTCGCTGGTCGAACGGGCCGCGCGCCTCGTCTGCGGGACCACCGCGGCGGCCATCACCCCCGCGCACGCCCGCCGGATCCTCGCCGACGCCCGGCTCAGCCCGGACACGGCCATGGACATGAGCTCCATGAACCACTCGCCGGACGCGCTGTCCGGCACCGCCTCACCGGCCGCGCTGCTGCCATCCCTGCCGATGCTGCTCGGCCACGTCCTCGCGGCGATCGCCGCCGGCTGGCTGCTGCGCCGCGGCGACCTGGCCCTGTTGCGGCTGATCCATCTGTCCGAGCAGTCCGCGGACTCCTTGGCGGAAGGGGCGGTCGTACGGTCCCTGCGCGCGGCCCTCGCCCTGGTGCGCGCCCTGCGTGCCGGGCTGCCGGCCGCGCCCGGGACCGGTCCGCGTCCGCCGCGCACCGCGCTCCTCGCGCCGCGGAAGCCCCGTACCACCGCACTCCAGCACTCGGTGATCAGGCGCGGCCCCCCGGCCGCCGGGTTCGAACTCGCCGCCTGACGCGACGCGACCAGCACTCCGTTCCCTCGAGGGGCCGGCCGCCGTCGTGCGGCGCACACGTGCGCGTGCGCGCGTCCCTCACCGGAACTCACTCGAAGTGGAGTGCTCCCTGCC
This sequence comes from Streptomyces sp. CA-249302, assembly GCF_050936785.1. Lineage (NCBI taxonomy): Bacteria > Bacillati > Actinomycetota > Actinomycetes > Kitasatosporales > Streptomycetaceae > Streptomyces > Streptomyces sp. CA-249302. Next base: position 5,356,867 of record NZ_JBNJMG010000001.1, read on the forward strand.
ATGAAGGCTTCTCGTCTCGCCGCCTCCGGCGCCCTCGCCGGCACCGCCGTACTCGCCCTGTCCGCCCCCGCGTTCGCGCACGTCAGCGTGGAGCCCGAGGGCACCGCCGCCAAGGGCGGTTACGCGGTCGTCGACTTCAAGGTCCCCAACGAGCGCGACGACGCCTCGACCACCAAACTCGAGGTCATCTTCCCCACCGACCACCCGCTGGCCTCCGCCATGCCGGAGCCGATGAACGGCTGGAAGATCGCGGTCACCAAGACAAACCTGGCCAAGCCGCTGGAGATGCACGGCGAGAAGATCACCGAGGCCGTCTCGAAGATCACCTGGACCGCCACCGGCAAGGGCGTCGAGCCGGGCTACTTCCAGAAGTTCCCGGTCTCCGTGGGCGCGCTGCCCGAGGACGCCGACGAACTCGTCTTCAAGGCCGTCCAGACGTACTCGAACAAGGAAGTCGTGCGCTGGATCGAGGTCCAGCAGGACGGCCAGGAGGAGCCCGAGAACCCGGCCCCCGTGCTCACCCTGTCCGCCGCCACCGAGGAGGGGCACCACGGCTCGGCCACCGCCGAGGACGCCTCCGACGAGACGGACTCCGGGTCCGCCGAGAACACCGCGGCCGACACGACCGCCTCCGCCGACAGCAGCGACACCACCGCGCGCGTACTGGGCGTGGTGGGCATCGTCGTCGGCGGACTGGGCGTGGCGTACGGCGTGCTGGCCGGCCGTCGGCGTACCAACGCCTGAGGTCTTCGATCCGCCCTCACAACATCTGGGACATTTTCATATGCGCAAGAAGACGTTCGCCGCGGCGGCACTGCTCGCCGCCGCCACCCTGACCCTCTCCGCCTGCGGCAGCGGTGGCGGCGACGACTCACCGGTCGCCGTGGTCTCCGAGGACGGCACGCAGAAGGCCGCGACCCTGCTCGACCAGCCGTTCGAGAAGCCGGACCTGGTGCTGACCGACACCCAGGGCAAGAAGTACGACTTCCGCAAGGAGACGGCCGGGAAGCCGACGCTGATCTACTTCGGCTACACCCACTGCCCCGACATCTGCCCGCTGACGATGAACAACCTCGCCGTCGCCAAGAAGCAGCTGTCAAAGGCCGACCAGGACAAGCTGCGGATCGTGTTCGTCACGACCGACCCCAAGCGCGACACCCCGGCCGAGCTCGGCAAGTGGCTCAAGGGCATCGACCCGCAGATCGTCGGCCTGACGGGCGACTTCGCCACCATCCAGGCCGGCGCCCGCACCCTGGGCATCTCCATCGAGCCGACCCACAAGGACAAGAAGACCGGCAAGACCGTCTCCGTGCACGGCACCCAGGTCATCGCGTTCTCACCGAAGACCGACGGCGGTTACGTCCTCTACGGCGAGGACGCCACCGTCGACGACTACACCAAGGACCTCCCCAAGATCATCAAGGGGAGAACCCGTGAGGCACCTCGTCGTGCCCGCGGCGGTGATAGCGGGCGCGCTGGCCCTGACCGGCTGCGGCGGCTCCGGCGACGCCAAGGCCGAACTGTCCGTCTCCGCCTCCTACATGCCCCAGCCGGTCACCGGCGAGATGGCCGCGGGCTACTTCACCGTCGCCAACAAGGGCGGCGAGAAGGACGAGCTGACCTCGGTCACCAGCGACGCGGCGGGCAGCGTCACCATGCACGAGACCGTCGGGCAGTCCATGGAGGAGGTCAAGTCCCTCGATGTGCCCGCACACGGTCAACTCGTGTTCAAGAGCGGCGGCAATCACCTGATGTTCGAGAAGCTGAAGCGCAAGCCGAAGCAGGGCGAGAAGGTGACCGTCGAACTGCACTTCGCCAAGTCCGACCCGATCACGGTCGAGATGCCGGTGGAGTCGGCCACGTACAACCCTGCGACCGGCCACTGAGGAGGGCACGACCGTGACACCGACCATCACCCCCCGCCGTGTGCGGACCCTGGTGCTGCTGTTCCTGGCCGTCGCCGGGGCGCTGCTCGCCGGCGCCGGACCGGCCTCCGCGCACGCGGCGCTCACCGGCAGCGACCCCGCCTCGGGGGTGGTGGTCGACAAGGCGCCCACCGAGGTCGCGCTGACCTTCTCCGAGAAGGTCGCCACGAACAGCGACTCCCTGCGTGTCCTCGACCCCAAGGGCAAGCGGGTCGACACCGGCAAGCCGACCGACGTCAGCGGCACCACGTACTCCGTGCCCCTGCACAGCGGCCTGCCCGACGGCACCTACACGGTGGCCTGGCAGGTCGTCTCGGCCGACAGCCACCCCGTGGCCGGCGCCTTCACCTTCTCCATCGGCGCCCCCTCCCAGACCACCGTCTCGGTCTCCGGCGACACCGCCGGCGGCGGGGTGGTCGGCTGGCTCTACGGCTTCGGGCGGTACGTCTCCTACGCCGGCTTCATCGTCATGGTGGGCGGCGCCGCCTTCGTCCTCGCCTGCTGGCAGCGCGGTTCGGGGGTACGGCCGCTACAGCGGCTCGTCGTCTCCGGCTGGCTCGCGCTGACCTCGGCGACCCTTCTGCTGCTGCTCCTGCGCGGCTCCTACACCAGCTCCGGCAAGGTCGGCGACGTCTTCGACCTGAGCCTGCTCGGGCAGGTGCTGCAGACCAAGACAGGCGCGGCGCTCGTCTCCCGACTGCTGCTGCTCGCCGCCGCGGCGCTGTTCATCGCCGTGCTGTTCGGGGCGTACGACAAGCGGGAGGACGAGGAGAAGCGGGACCTCACCTTCGGGCTCGCGATCGGCGGGTTCGTGGTGTCGGCTGGGCTCGCGGCGAGCTGGGCGATGGCCGAGCACGCCTCGACCGGGCTCCAGCCGGGCATCGCGATGCCGGTCGACGTGGTCCATCTGCTGGCCGTCGCGGCCTGGCTGGGCGGTCTGTGCGCACTGCTCGTCGCGCTGTACCGCTCGGAGACACCGATCGAGGCCTCGGCGGTACGACGTTTCTCGACCGTCGCCTTCGGCAGCGTCTGCGCGCTGGTCGCGACGGGCGTCTACCAGTCCTGGCGCCAGCTGGGCTCCTGGTCGGCGTTCACGGACACGGCCTACGGCCAGCTGCTGCTGGTCAAGATCGGGCTGGTGGCGCTGCTGGTCGGGATCGCGTGGATCTCGCGGCGGTGGACGGCGCGGCTGGCGGACACGGCCGTGCTCAAGCCGCGCAAGGCCGAGGCGACGGAAGACTCCGACGTGACCGAGGGCGAGAAGGAGCCCGCGGCCGCCCGGGCCGGCTCCGCCTCCGCCAAGACCGCGGCAGGCGGCGGCTCCGCGGCCGAGGGCTCCAAGTCCTCCACCGACGCCAAGCGCAGCGCCCAGCTCGCCCGGCAGCGGGCCGCCGCGGACACCGCCCGGCAGAAGCGGCAGCGGGACGCCGATCCCGACCGGTTCGGGCTGCGGCGCTCCGTGCTCGCCGAGGCCGGTGTGGCCGTCGTGCTGCTCGCCGTGACCACCGTGCTGACGCAGACCGAGCCGGGCCGTACCGAAGAGGACGCCAACGCGGCCAAGACGGCCGCGTCCTCCTCTTCCTCCGCGTCGGACTCGTCGTCCGGGGCGCTGACGCTGACCATGCCGTTCGACACCGGCGGCACGGACGGCAAGGGCGTCGTCTCGGTCGACCTCGACCCCGCGCGCGTGGGCGGCAACGAGATGCACGTCTACGTCACCCGGCCCAACGGGCGCGCCTTCGACATCCCCGAGGTGAAGGTCTCCTTCACCCTGGAGGCCAAGAAGATCGGGCCCCTCCCGGTCGCACCCGACCACGTCACCACCGGCCACTGGGCGGCGACCGGAATCCAGATCCCCATGGCCGGCGACTGGAAGGTCGCCGTGACCGTGCGGACCTCCGACATCGACCAGGCGACCGTCTCCAAGAACGCGCAGATCGGCTGAATCGCACCATGGCTGACCAGTCCATCCCCGAGGCCCGCACGTCCAAGGCGCCGCCCGGCCCGGAGGGGGCCGTTTCGGAAAACGGCCCCCTTAGGGAGGGCGTTTCCGAAGACAGCGGCACCGGGCAGGGCGTTTCCGAAAACGGCGCCCCCAAGGAGGGCGTTTCCGGGAACGGCACCTCCGGAGCCGGTATTTCCCGGCGCACCCTGCTCGGTACCGCCGGCGCCACCGGCCTCGTGCTCGGCGCGGCCGGCGGCGCCGTGGGCTACGCCGCCGCGCCCTCCGAGGCCACACCGCTCTCCTCCCTCGGCGCGGACATGGCAATGTTTCACGGGAAACATCAGCCCGGGATCACCGAGGGCCTCCAGGCCAAGGGCCACCTCGTCGCCTTCGACCTGGCGGCGGGCGCGGGCCGCAAGGAGGCGGCCGCGCTGCTGCGCCGCTGGTCGGCGACGGCCGAGCGGCTGATGGCGGGCGAGGCGGTCGGGAGTGACGACACGGATGTGGCGCGGGACGCCGGACCGTCGTCCCTGACGATCACCTTCGGCTTCGGGCACAGCTTCTTCGCCCGCACCGGCCTGGAGAAGCAGCGCCCGGTCTCCCTCGACCCGCTGCCCGACTTCTCCTCCGACCACCTCGACAAGGCGCGCAGCAACGGCGACCTGTGGGTGCAGATCGGTGCCGACGACGGCCTGGTCGCCTTCCACGCCCTGCGCGCGATCCAGAAGGACGCCGGCGCAGCGGCCCGTATCCGCTGGCAGATGAACGGCTTCAACCGCACGCCGGGCGCCACGGCCCACCCCATGACGGCCCGCAACCTCATGGGCCAGCTCGACGGCACCCGCAACCCCAAGCCGACGGAGTCCGACTTCGACCAGCGGATCTTCGTGCCCTCGTCCGGCTCGAAGGACCCGTCGTGGATGGCGAACGGCTCCTATGCCGTCGTACGCCGGATCCGGATGCTCCTCGACGACTGGGAGAAGCTCTCGCTCACCGCCCAGGAGAACGTCATCGGGCGCCGGAAGTCGAACGGGGCGCCGCTGTCCGGCGGTTCCGAGACGACCGCGATGAACCTCGACAAGACCGACGCCAAGGGCGAGTACGTCGTCCCGGTCAACGCCCACTCCCGGATCACGCGCCCCGACCAGAACGGGGGTGCGGCGATGCTGCGGCGGCCGTTCTCGTACCACGACGGCTTCGACGCGGACGGGGTGCCGGACGCCGGTCTGCTGTTCGTGTGCTGGCAGGCGGACCCGCTGCGCGGCTTCGTCACGGTCCAGCGCAAGCTCGACCGCGGCGACGCCCTGTCGAGGTACATCCGGCACGAGGCCAGCGGCCTGTTCGCGGTGCCGGGCGGCGCGGCGAAGGGCGAGTACGTCGGGCAGCGGCTGCTGGAAGCGTGAGCCGGGTTCCCCTGGGGCCATTAGGGTGAGGGCATGCCAGCGAGCTATGCCTACCTCGGTCCCGAGGGCACCTTCACCGAAGTCGCCCTGCGAACGCTGCCCGAGACGGCCACCCGGGAGCTGATCCCGTACGTGTCCGTGCAGTCCGCGCTGGACGCGGTCCGCGCCGGCGAGGCCGAGGCCGCTTTCGTGCCGATCGAGAACTCCGTCGAGGGCGGCATCACGACGACCCTCGACGAGCTCGTCGCGGGCGCACCGCTGATGATCTACCGCGAGGTGCTCCTTTCGATCACCTTCGCGCTGCTGGTCCGGCCGGGCACCAAGCTCTCCGACATCAAGACGGTCTCCGCGCACCCGGCCGCCCAGCCGCAGGTCCGCAACTGGCTGAAGGCGAACCTCCCGGACGCCCACTGGGAGTCCGCCGCCTCGAACGCGGACGCCGCCCGGCTGGTCCAGGAGGGCCAGTACGACGCCGCCTTCGCCGGTGAGTTCGCGGCCGCCCGGTACGGCCTGGAGGCCCTGGAGACCGGGATCCACGACGCGGAGAACGCGCAGACCCGCTTCGTGCTGGTCGGCCGGCCCGCCCGGCCCGCGGCGCCGACCGGCGCGGACAAGACGTCCGTCGTGCTGTGGCAGCGCGACGACCACCCCGGCGGTCTGCGCGACCTGCTCGGCGAGTTCGGGACCCGTGGCATCAACCTGATGCTGCTCCAGTCCCGCCCGACCGGCGCCGGCATCGGCAACTACTGCTTCTGCATCGACGCCGAGGGCCATATCTCCGACCGCCGGGTGGCCGAGGCGCTGATGGGCCTCAAGCGGATCTGCCTGGAGGTGCGGTTCCTGGGCTCGTACCCGCGGGCCGACGTGGGCGTGGCGGACGTGAGCGCGCCGCGCCTCGGCACCTCGGACGAGGAGTTCGTCTCCGCGTCGGACTGGGTGGCCCGCTGCCAGGACGGTCGTTTCTAGCCCGTTTCCGGCCAGTCACACCTGTCCTACCTGCTGATTTTAGTTATCCACAGGAGTTATCCACAGGTTGGCTTCTCGACCTGGGGACAAGTCGACAGTGGAGCACCACTCAGTCGACAAATCGCTCTACAGGCCCCTCCCGGGTTCACCATCGCGCACATCACCCTTCGTCCACTCTTTTCCTTTGGGCAATCCTTTGGGGCGACCCATTTCCACTCGAAAGTGGGGGTAAATGTGGTTTGCCCTGGGAATCCTCGGGTTCACGGCCGCGTTTCGGATTGATCAATTCCGACGTCCACAGATCATCCACACAGCCTGTGGATAACTCTTCGGAGGGTGTGGACCGCTGTGGACAACCGAACCCCAAGTCCCGTTCCGCACAAGGGATTCGAGTCAACCAGGCGCCCGCGCCCTGCCCCGTCCCAGGGAGTGGGACACTTTTCATTGACACGCTGGGCAATTACCCCATAACGGAATGTAAGCCGCAATTCGCCAAGCAGTGGGAAAGGTGAGTCGTGGGCCCTGTCCCGCACCGGTAGCCTTGACCGCGTGATTGACCTTCGCCTGCTCCGTGAGGACCCCGACCGTGTGCGCGCGTCCCAGCGCGCCCGTGGAGAGGACGTCGCGCTCGTCGACGCTCTCCTGTCTGCCGACGAGCGGCGCAGGTCGTCCGGCGTCCGCTTCGACGAGCTGCGCAACGAGCAGAAGTCGCTCGGCAAGCTCATCCCCAAGGCCTCCGGCGACGAGAAGGCCGAGCTGCTGAAGAAGGCCGGCCAGCTGGCCGCCGACGTCAAGGCGGCCGACGCCGAGCAGAACGAGGCCGACGAGGAGACCAAGCGCCTCGCCCTCCAGCTCGGCAACCTCGTCCACCCCGACGTGCCCGTCGGCGGCGAGGAGGACTTCGTCGTCCTGGAGATGCACGGCACGATCCGCGACTTCGGCGCCGAGGGCTTCGAGCCCAAGGACCACCTGGAGCTCGGCGAGGCGCTCGGCGCCATCGACGTCGAGCGCGGCGCGAAGGTCTCCGGCTCCCGCTTCTACTACCTCACCGGCGTCGGCGCCCTGCTGGAGCTGGCCCTGGTCAACGCGGCGATCGCGCAGGCCACCGAGGCCGGCTTCATCCCGATGCTGACCCCCGCGCTGGTCCGCCCGCGCGCCATGGAGGGCACCGGCTTCCTCGGCCAGGCCGCGGAGAACGTGTACCACCTGGAGAAGGACGACTACTACCTGGTCGGCACCTCCGAGGTCCCCCTCGCCGCGTACCACATGGACGAGATCCTCGACGCGGACAAGCTGCCGCTGCGCTACGCCGGCTTCTCGCCGTGCTTCCGCCGCGAGGCCGGCACGTACGGCAAGGACACCCGAGGCATCTTCCGGGTGCACCAGTTCGACAAGGTCGAGATGTTCTCCTATGTCGCCCCCGAGGACGCGGAGAACGAGCACCGGCGGCTCCTGGACTGGGAGAAGCAGTGGCTGACCGGCCTCGAACTGCCCTTCCAGGTCATCGACGTGGCCTCCGGCGACCTCGGCGCCTCCGCCTCCCGCAAGTTCGACTGCGAGGCGTGGATCCCCACCCAGGGCAAGTACCGCGAGCTGACCTCGGCCTCCAACTGCGACAGCTTCCAGGCCCGCCGCCTCTCCGTGCGCCAGCGCGACGGCAAGAAGGTGCAGCCGCTGGCGACGCTGAACGGCACGCTGTGCGCCGTACCGCGCACGATCGTGGCGATCCTGGAGAACCACCAGCAGGCCGACGGCTCGGTCGTCGTACCCAAGGTGCTGCGCCCGTACCTGGGCGGCCGCGAGGTCCTGGAGCCGGTCGCCAAGTGACCTTCCCGTACCAGCTGATCGCGACCGACCTCGACGGAACGCTCCTGCGCTCCGACGAGTCGGTCTCGCAGCGCACCCGCGACGCCCTCGCCGCCGGCACCGCGGCGGGCGCCGCGCACATCGTCGTCACCGGCCGCGCGGTCCCGTGGACCCGGCACATCCTCGACGACCTAGGCTACGAGGGCCTCGCGGTCTGCGGCCAGGGCGCACAGGTGTACGACGCCGGTGCGCACCGCCTGCTGACCTCGGTCACCCTGGACCGGCAGCTGGCGGGGGTGGCCCTGGCCAAGATCGAGGCGGAGGTCGGCCCGCTGCATCTGGCGGCGAGCCGGGACGGGCTGGACGGCGAGGTGCTGGTGGGTCCGGGTTACGCGCTCACCGGCGAGCTCCCCGCGACCCCGTTGACGGACGCGTCGGACCTCTGGGCGGCGCCGCTGAACAAGATCTACATACAGCATCCGGAGCTGACGGACGACGAGCTGGCGGAGGCCTCGCGGCAGGCGGCGGGCGGTTTCGTGACCGTCGCGATGGCGGGCGCGGGCATCGTCGAGCTGCTGCCGCTGGGCCTGTCGAAGGCGACGGGACTGTCCCTGGCGGCCCGCCGGCTGGGCATCAAGGCCGCGGACACGATCGCCTTCGGCGACATGCCGAACGACGTCCCGATGTTCGCATGGGCGTCGTACGGGGTGGCGATGGCCAACGCCCACGAGGAACTCAAGGCGGTGGCCGACGAGGTGACGTCCTCCAACGAGGAGGACGGGATCGCGGTGGTGCTGGAGCGGTTGCTCGGCTGAACCTTCGTTTTCTTGCGGAGGATGCACGGATCGAACGTGCGCGGGCCTTTCGACCCGACCACGGTTTAGCAAACCGGTGCCTTACCACTCGGCCAATCCTCCGGGTGGGCGGCCCACGCGAGAGCGACATCGCGTGCTCGAAGCGGCCGCCCCGGGCAGTTCCTTGCGGTCGTACTCGACGGTGGGGTAACTACACCGGAGTCCTCCGCGAACTGCCCTGAAGGGAGCTGGACGTACTGTCGTGCATGGACATCGTCCGGCTCCTCTCCCAGACCGTGGCGCCGGATTCGTCCTCCGGCGGTGTGGACACAACCACTGTGCCTGTACGACGAGTTGGACGCCACCGAATTATTCGGGCAGCCGTGCTAGGAACGCCGTCGCCACCTGCGCCGACGCCCCTTGCTGAAGAACCAGCCGGCGGGCGGCTCGTCGGAGCGCCAGGGCTGCGGCTCGGGCTCCTCCTGGCGCCACCGGGCGGCGAGCATGCGGGCGCGGGCTGAGGGCTCGGCCGTCTCGGCGGACCGTATGAAGTCCTCGTCCAGGACGAGGTCGTCCCAGTTGTCTGCCATCCCCGTTCCTCTCAGCCCAGCGTTCCCTTTTGCCCAGTGTGCCCGGACAGAGGTGAAGTCCCTGTCAATAAGGGCGGTGTCTACTCCTCGCCGGCCAGCGTCAGCGACCGCAGCTTCTGCCCGGCGTACCAGGTGGCCAGGACCGTCACCACGACCAGGAACACCGTCGCCGTGGGCAGGCTGACGTCCGAGGTCACCAGGTCGCCGCCGGCCACCTTGTGCGCGACGGCCAGCGACCACTGCTGGACGCTGAGCGTGCGCGCCCCGGAGACCAGGGAGCCGAACAGCGCCTCCCACACCAGCGCGTACACCAGCCCGAAGACCACCGCGTGCCGGGACACCGTGCCCAGGAGCAGGAAGAGCGCCGCGTAGGCGATGGAGGAGACCAGTGCGGCCACGGTGTAGGCCACCGCGATCTGCTGGCCGTTGCCGTTCAGGATCAACCCGGCGATGAAGGTCGGCAGGGCCGAGAACACCATCGTCACCGCGATCGCGACGATCAGCTTGGTGAAGATGATCGTGGGCCGCTTCAGCGGCTTGGAGAGCAGGTACACCACCGAGCCGTCGTCGATCTCCGGGCCGATCGCGCCGGTGCCGGCGATGACACCGATGATCGGCACCATGGTGGCGAGCGCGAGCCCGCCCAGCAGGTCGGCGGCGGTCTGGTCGTCGGCGCCTGCCAGGCCGCGGACGACGACGGAGATGGCGATCAGCAGCAGGGGCAGGGCGCCCAGGATGAGGGCCCTGCGGCGGCCGAGCAGGGCCCGGTACGTGAGCCGGGCGACTGTGGGGTCGTACATCTTCGGCCTCCTACGCCGCGACCAGATACGAGAAGACGGACTCAAGGGACTCGTCGGACGGCGAGACCGTGAGCAGCCGGATGCCGTGGTCGCGGGCGACCCTGGGCAGCAGCGCGGTGAAGCGGCCGAAGTCGACGGCCTGGATGCGCAACGCGCCTTCCTGGAGGTCGACTTCGATGCCGGACGTCGACGGGTCGGCGATCAGCGCGGCCGCGAGCGCGCGGTCGTCGCTGGAACGCACCAGGTAGCGGTGCGGCCGGTCGGTCATCAGGCGGCGGATCTTGCGGAAGTCGCCGCTGGCCGCGTGCCGTCCGGCCACCACGACCTCGATGTGCCAGGCGAGTTGCTCGACCTCTTCGAGGATGTGGGACGAGAAGAGGACCGTGCGGCCCTCGTCGCCCATGCGGCGCAGCAGGTCCATCAGCTGCATGCGCTGGCGCGGGTCCATGCCGTTGAAGGGCTCGTCGAGCAGGAGCAGGGACGGGTCGTGCACCAGGGCACTCGCCATCTTCACGCGCTGTCGCATGCCCTTGGAGTACGTCGAGATCTTGCGGTCCTGCGCGTACTCCATCTCGACCGTCGCGAGCGCCTTCTGGGCCGCCTTGGCGCCGAGGCCGTGCAACTCGGCGTTGGCGACGACGAATTCGCGGCCGGTGAGGAAGTCGTACATCGCCTCGCGCTCGGGGACGATGCCGATGTGCTTGTAGATGGCCTCGTTGCGCCACACCTGCTGGCCGTCGAGGGTGACGGTGCCGGTGGAGGGGGCCAGGAAGCCGCCCATCATGTTGATGAGGGTGGACTTTCCGGCGCCGTTGGGGCCGAGCAGACCGGTGACGCCGGGGCCGATGGTCATGGTGATGTCGTTGACGGCGACCACGTTGCCGAACCAGCGGGAGACGTGGTCGATGTTGAGCGTGGTCACAGTCCCACCTTCTGGTAGCGACGCATCAGGAGGCCGTAGCAGGCGGCGATCAGGCCGAGGACGACCAGGACGTAGACCGCGCCCTCGCCGTTGCTCGGGCCGACCGCTCCGGGGAACGCCGAGCTCGCGCCGAGGAAGGCCGACTGGACGCCGTCGATGAGCGTGACGGGCGAGAAGAGGCCGATCCAGGGGATGGCGCCGGTGCTGTTCTGGGCGTCGGCGATCGCCTGGAGGGTGGAGACCGCGCCGTAGGAGATGGTCAGCACGGCGATGACGGCGGCGATACCGAAGCCGCGCCGCGGGGTCACCGAGGCGATGACCAGGCCGATGCCGGCGAAGAGCAGTGAGAGCAGTGCCACGGAGACCAGCCCCTGAGCGAATCCCTTGGTCTGGTCGGCGAAGTCGAGCTTGGCAAGGAGCGCGCCCACATAGAGCACGAGCAGCGGCGCGGCGGTCAGGACGAACATCGCCGAGGCCAGCGCGGCGTACTTGGCGCGCACGTAGTCGGAGGTCTCGATCGGCCGCGAGAAGTACAGCGGCACGGTCTTGAAGCGCAGGTCGCGCGAGACCGACTGGGGCGCCTGCGAGGCGACGTACAGGCTGATGACGGCCTGCATGATGATCGCGTAGCGCGTGTAGTCGACGGGCAGGTCCTTGGCCTTGGTGGCGACCGCGACGGCGACCATGATGGCCGCGGGCACGCACATCACCACGAAGAGCAGCATCGGCAGCACCTTGGACTTGATGGAACGTCCGAGGCCGTAGGCACCGCGCAGGGACTGCGAGTAGAGCGAGCGGGTCGCGTACGAGCGGCCGAGGCGGGGGCCGTCGTAGTTGCGGTAGCCGATGTTGTGGATGCGGGTCTGGTCACCCGGCGTAGCAGCCACAGGGTGCTCAACTGCCATGGACGACCGCCTCCTTGCTCTGCTCGTCCTCGGTGGTGAAGACCTCCGAGATGTGGTGGCGGCGCTGCTCCATGCGCACCAGGCCGAGGCCCAGGTCGGCGACGACGTCGCGCACCAGGTCGTACGTCTCCTCGCCCTGCGCGGTCAGCAGCAGGATGTGGCCGGCGCCGGGGAGTCCGCTGCCGGCCTCGACGGTCACCCCGCGCGCGTGCAGCGCCTCGCGCATCACGCGCGTGCCGTCCGGGTGCTCGTCGGTGTCGGTGACCTCGATGGCGAGGGTGGTCGTGGTCTGGGTGAAGTCCGTGGTGGAGCTGGAGCGCAGGAGCTTGCCGCCGTCGATGACGACCACGTGGTCGCAGGTGCGCTCCAGCTCGCCCAGGAGGTGGGAGGTGACCAGCACGGAGATGCCGAAGTCCGTGTAGATGCGCCGGATCAGCGCGAGCATCTCGTCGCGCCCGACCGGGTCGAGGCCGTTGGTCGGCTCGTCCAGGAAGACCAGCTGCGGGTCGTGGACGAGGGCCTGGGCGAGCTTCACGCGCTGCTTCATGCCCGTCGAGTAGCCGCCGATGGGGCGGTAGCGCTCCTCGTACAGGCCGACGTGGCGCAGCGTGTCCGCGGTGCGCTCGCGCGCGGCCGTCGGCGGCAGGCCGGACATGCGGGCCATGTGGACGACGAACTCGGTCGCCGAGACGTCCGGCGGCAGGCAGTCGTGCTCCGGCATGTAGCCGACCCGCTCGCGGATGGCGGCACCCTTGGTCGCGACGTCGAGCCCGAGCACTTCGGCGCGGCCCTCGGAGGCGGGAGACAGACCCAGCAGGATCTTGATCATGGTGGACTTGCCGGCCCCGTTCGCTCCGACGAGCCCGGTCACACCGGGTCCGACGTCGACGGAGAGCCGGTCAAGCGCGGTCACCCGGGGGAACCGCTTGCTCAGGCTTTCGGTCGCGATCACAGTCACGCATTCGAAGGTAGTGACCTGGACCACGGCGGTCGTCAGACCGCAGAGCTGTCTTCGTCTCAGACTCCAGATGTACGGGTCCGTAGGGGAGACCCCTACCTGAGAGCTACGGACAGTTATCCGTCACCCAGGGTTATCCACAGCCCGAACCCCGCCTATTGACGCAGCCTCTAACAACTGTCACATTCGCTGGTGTCAAGTTACGGGCACGTACCGCAGTCGGCGTGGACGAGGGTGGGGCGGTGGCATGACGACGGCAGTGACAGGCGAACTCTCCGTGGAACTGCGGGGTTTCAGGCAGGTGCAGCGCCTCGCCTACGAATGCGCGGAGGCGGTCGCCGCCCAGTTGCAACCGGGGGTGACCGAGCGCGAGGCGGCCCGGATGCAGCGGGCGTGGCTGCGCGAGCGCGGGGTGCGGGACTGGTTCCACCTGCCCTTCGCCTGGTTCGGCGACCGCACGGCCTTCGTGAACTTCCGTGTCCCGCTCCAGTTCTTCCCGACCGACCGCCGCCTGGAGCCCGGCATGCCGTTCATCCTCGACCTGGCCCCGGTGTACGACGGCTGCACGGCCGACATCGGCTACTCGGGCTCGCTCGGCGTCAACCCCGTGCAGGACCGGCTGATGGCCGACCTGGAGGCGCACCGCGAGCTGATCCTGCGCGAGGTCCGCGAGCGGCGCCCGCTGCGCACGATCTACGAGGACGTGGACCGCCTCATGGTCCGCCAGGGCTACGCCAACCGGCACCGCGCCTACCCCTTCGGCGTGATCGCCCACAAGGTCGACCGGGTGAAGGAACGCCGCTTCTCACCCCACCTGTTCGGCTTCGGCACCCAGTCCCTCAAGGGCCTGGCCGCCGACGCGCTGCACGGCCACCGCGAGGGCTGGTCCCCGCTCTGGTCGCCGTACCGCTTCTCCGACCATCCGCCGCAGCCGGGCCTGTGGGCGGTCGAACCCCACCTCGGATTCCGCGGCACCGGCGCGAAGTTCGAGGAGATCCTGGTCGTCACCGACTCCAGGGACCCCGAGCAGAGCGCCTTCTGGCTGGACGACGATCTGCCGCACGTGCGGCGCTGGGCGGAGGAGAAGTGAGCATGCTCAAGGGGGCACGGGAGCGCCGGGTGCGGACCGGCGGCATCGAACTGTGCGTCGCCGAGCTGGGCGAGGCCGGGCAGCCGACGGTCGTCCTGGTGCACGGCTATCCGGACAGCAAGGAGGTCTGGTCCGAGGTCGCCGGGCGGCTGGCCGAGCGCTTCCATGTCGTGTTGTACGACGTCCGGGGCCACGGCCGCTCGTCCGCGCCGCAGCCCCTGCGCGGCGGCTTCACCCTGGAGAAGCTCACGGACGACTTCGTGGCGGTGATCGACGCGGTCAGCCCGGACCGGCCGGTGCACGTGGTGGGGCACGACTGGGGCTCGGTGCAGTCCTGGGAGTTCGTCACCGTGAAGCGCACCGAGGGACGCATCGCCTCCTTCACGTCGATGTCCGGACCGTCCCTCGACCACTTCGGCCACTGGATCAACAGCCGCCTGAAGAAGCCCACTCCACGCCGGGTCGGCCAGCTCCTGGGGCAGGGCGCCAAGTCCTGGTACGTGTACGCGCTGCACACACCCGTGCTGCCCGAACTGGCCTGGCGCGGCCCGCTCGGCAAGCGCTGGCCGGCCGTCCTGCGCCGCTTCGAGAAGGTCCCCGCCGACGGCTACCCGACCTCCTCGCTGCCCCAGGACGCCGCCCACGGGGCATGGCTGTACCGCGACAACGTGCGGGCGAGGCTGCGCAGGCCGCGCCCCGACGCGTACGCGCACGCTCCCGTGCAGCTCATCACGCCCTTGGAGGACGCGTTCCTGTCGGAGCGCCTCTACGACGACCTCGACACCTGGGTCCCTCGGCTGACCCGCCGCACGCTCCCGGCCAAGCACTGGATACCGCGCACCCGTCCCGACCAACTGACGGCCTGGATCGCCGAGTTCGTGACGACGACGGAAGGAGGCAGGACCGGGACGACGACGGCGACCGGCAAGTACGCCGACCGGTTCGGCGGACAGCTCGTCCTGGTCACCGGCGCGGGCAGCGGCATCGGACGGGCCACGGCGTTCGCCTTCGCCGAGGCCGGCGCGCGCGTGGTGGCCGTCGACCGGGACGCGGAGGCCGCCGCCCGCACCGCCGAACTGTCCCGCCTGGTCGGCGCCCCCGAGGCCTGGGCGGAGACCGTCGACGTCTCCGACGAACAGGCCATGGAGAAACTCGCCGACAAGGTCGCCGCCGAGTACGGCGTGGTGGACGTCCTCGTCAACAACGCCGGGATCGGCCTGGGCGGCTCCTTCCTCGACACCACCCCGGCGGACTGGAAGAAGGTCCTCGACGTCAACCTGTGGGGCGTCATCCACGGCTGCCGGCTCTTCGGGAAGCAGATGGCCGAGCGCGGACAGGGCGGCCACATCGTCAACACCGCCTCGGCGGCCGCGTACCAGCCTTCCAAGGCGCTGCCCGCCTACAGCACCTCCAAGGCGGCCGTACTCATGCTCAGTGAGTGCCTGCGCGCCGAACTGGCAGGCCAGGGCATCGGCGTGAGCGCCATCTGCCCGGGCTTCGTCAACACCAACATCACCTCGACCGCGCGCTTCGCGGGCGTGGACGCCGAGGAGGAGAAGCGGCGCCAGAAGAGGTCGGCACGGCTGTACGGGCTGCGCAACTACCCGCCGGAGAAGGTCGCCGACGCGATCCTGAAGGCCGTCGTCCGCAACCAGGCCGTCGTACCCGTGACCCCGGAGGCCCGCGGCGCCCACCTGATGTCCCGCTTCACCCCGCGCGCGTTGCGGGCGATAGCCCGGCTGGAGCCACCGCTGTGACCTCGCCGACGGCCGCGTGGAGAGACCTCGGCGCGACGCGGGCGGCGTGGGAAGACCTCGGCGCGGTGAGGGCGACGGCATGAGCGAGGCCGCCGTGTACCGGATAGAGGACCTGGCCCACGCGAGCGGCGCCACCGTCCGCACCATCCGCGCCTACCAGGACCGCGGTCTGCTCCCCCGACCGGAGCGCCGCGGCCGCGCCAACCTCTACTCCGACGCCCACCTCGCCCGGCTGCGCCGGATCGCCGACCTCCTCGACCGCGGCTACACCCTGGCCTCCATCAAGGAGCTCCTGGAGGCCTGGGACGCGGGCCGCGGGCTCGGCGGGGTGCTCGGCCTGGTCGCCGAGGTGGACGGCCCGTGGACCGACGAGGAGGCGGTACGGATCTCACGCGCCGAACTCGACGAGCGCTTCGGCGGCTCCCCGGACGCCGCGGCGGTCGCCGACGCCGTGCAGCTGGGCGTGCTGGAGCCGGTCCCCGGGGACGACGACGTCTTCCTCGTGCCGAGTCCCCAAGAGCTCGCCGTGGCCGTGGAGTTGCACTCGGCGGGCGTGCCACTGTCCGCGATCTCCGGTCATCTGCGGGAGTTGAGGGGTCAGGTCGAGCACATCGCGGCCCGTTTCCTGGAGTTCACCACCGAGCACGTCTTCGCCCGCTACCTGGAAGGCCCGCACCTTCCGACCGACGCCGACGCCACGGAAGCGGCCTCGCTGGTACGGCGGCTGCGGCCGCTCGCGCAGCAGACGGTGGACGCGGAACTCGCCCGGGCGATGCGGTTGTTGGCGGTGCGGCATCTGCGGCAGCACCTCGGAGGACAGGACTCTTCGCCGAGCCAGCCGACATCACGCTCGGTGATCCTGCCCGAGGCGACAATTCGGGCGGTGGAGGAGCTGGTTGGTGTTGAACGGGTGGCGGAGTTCGTGGGGCTCGCGGCTGAACGGGAGGTGCGGGCAAGGGCGTTGGACGTGCTCGTGTCAAGGGGAGGCCCCCCAGGCGATCTTGACGAAGGGGGCTGACATGTCGGGGAGTTGTCCACAGAAACGCCAAGTAACCTGTGGATAACTACAGTTGGTTGTGGATCAAACCTCGGAACAAAAAAATTAGCGTGACGCACGTCTCTCCCCTCATGCTGATCGGATGGACGAAAGACGCACCGTAAAGGTGTCGAAGTACCTCTCGAAACACCTACGGCACCAACCGGAACGGATCGGGCTCACCCTCGACGAGGCCGGCTGGGTCGAGATCGACGAGCTGATCGCCGCGGCCGCGGAGCACAACTTCCGGTTCACCCGGGACGAACTGGACCATGTGGTCGCCGCCAACGACAAACAGCGCTTCGCGATCGACGGCAGCCGGATCCGCGCCAGCCAGGGCCACAGCATCGAGGTCGAGCTGGGACTGCCCCCGGCGACCCCGCCGCCGTACCTCTTCCACGGCACCGTGGCCCGCTACCTGGACGCCATCCGCACCGAGGGGCTGCGCCCCATGAACCGGCACGACGTGCACCTCTCGGCCGACCGTGAGACGGCCACACGCGTGGGCGCGCGGCGCGGCCGGCCCGTCGTGCTCTCCGTGGACGCGGGCGCGATGCACCGGGACGGACACGTCTTCCACGTCAGCGCCAACGGGGTGTGGCTGACACAGGGTGTGCCCCCGAAGTACCTGCGGTTCCCCGAGTCGCACTGACCCCCCGGCTCGCGGCAGGATCAAAGGTATGGACCACCTTCCCAGCACCGAGGCCGCCGTCACCGCGCTCCGTGAGCTCGCCGCGGAGTACGCGCGCGTGGTCGAGGTGAGCCACGAGATCGGCGCCGACCGGACCTCCCGCCGCACCGCCGCGGGCGTCGGCGTCACCACCGACCCGGACGGCACCCTGCCGCACGAGGCCTACCTCGAGTTCGGCGGCCTGCCCCGGGTGAGCGTGCGGCTCTACCCCGACGACGACGCGCTGATCACCGTCGAGGGCGTCGAGTGCCCCGACATCGACCGCGACGACGTGCCCGCCTTCGTGCGCTCCCTCTTCGACGACCGGGCCTTCGTGAAGGCCCGCCGCTTCCCGTCCGCCCGGACCCTGATCGTGCCGCTGCCCGGCGACCGCACCCACCGCGAGCACCTGACGCAGCTCCACCTCACGCCGTGGCTGAGCAGCCGCGTACGGTGACCGTTTCGTCCGTTGTCGGAGGGTGCGCTTAGTCTCGGATGCATGAGTCTGCGTCTGAGCACCGTGATCCTTCCGCACCGCCGCTGGCACGAGGGCGGCCGTTCGGCATGGCAGCGGGCCGAGCAACTCGGCTTCCACACCGCCTACACCTACGACCACCTGTCCTGGCGTATCCCCTTCCGCGACGGCCCGTGGTTCGGCGCCGTGCCGACGCTGACCGCCGCCGCGGGCGTCACCGAGCGGCTGCGCCTGGGCACGCTGGTGACCTCGCCGAACTTCCGGCACCCGGTGACCCTCGCCAAGGAGCTGATCTCCCTCGACGACATCTCCGGCGGCCGCGTCACCCTCGGCATAGGGGCGGGCGGCACCGGCTTCGACGCCACCGCGCTCGGGCAGGAGCCCTGGACGCCGCGCGAGCGGGCCGACCGGCTCGCCGAGTTCGTGCCGCTCCTGGACCGGCTGCTGACCGAGGACTCGGTGTCGTACGAGGGGAACTACTACTCGGCGCACGAGGCGCGGAACATCCCCGGGTGCGTGCAGCGGCCCCGGCTGCCCTTCGCGGTGGCCGCCACCGGCCCGCGCGGACTGCGGCTGGCCGCACGGTACGGGCAGGCCTGGGTGACCACCGGCGACCCGAAGCTGTACGAGAACGGCACTCCCGAACAGTCGATTCAAGCCATTCGCGGGCAGGCCGAGAAGCTGGCCGACGCGTGCGCCGAGATCGGGCGGGACCTGGCCGGAATGGACCGCATCCTGCTCACCGGGTTCACCCCGGACCGGGCCCGGCCGCTGGAGTCGCTCGACGCGTTCGTGGACTTCGCCGGCCGCCACCGCGAGCTGGGCTTCACCGAGATCGTCGTCCACTGGCCCATCCAGGACACGATGTTCGCCGCCGACGAGAAGGTCTTCGAACAGATCGCCATGGAGACGTCGGCGCAACTCGGATGAGAACGACGGAGGGTGACGGTGCTGATGAGGACGGTAATCACTCACCTGCGCGGAGTCCCGCACGGGCGTGCGGGCATATGCGGGAGAATGGCCCGGTGACCTCAGCGACTCGACAGCCCGAGACCCCGGCCGCCGCCGCAGCGCCCCGGCTCATAGCCACCGATCTCGACGGCACCCTCCTGCGGGACGACAAGTCGGTCTCCCCGCGCACGGTCGCCGCCCTCGCCGCCGCCGAGGAGGCGGGCATCGAGGTCTTCTTCGTCACCGGCCGCCCGGCCCGCTGGATGGACGTCGTCAGCGACCACGTCCACGGCCACGGCCTCGCCATCTGCGGAAACGGCGCGGCAGTGGTCGACCTGCACGGCGGCCCCGGCGCCCACCGCTTCGTGAAGGTGCGGGAGCTGGCCCGGGACAACGCGCTGGACGCCGTACGACTCCTGCGGGACGCGGCGCCGGGCACGGTGTACGCGGTCGAGCAGACGTACGGCTTCCACCAGGAGCCCGACTATCCCAAGCTGCACATGGAGACCCCGGACCACCTGCTGCCCGCCGAGGAGCTGCTGGCGCCGGACGGGCGCGCGGCCGGGGAGCCGGTGCTCAAGATCCTCGCCTACCACCCGTCGCTCGACCCGGACGGCTTCCTCACCACCGCCCGCCTCGCCATCGGCGACCGCGCCAACGTCACCCGTTCCAGCCCCAGCGCCCTGCTGGAGGTCAGCGGCCCCGGCGTCTCCAAGGCCAGCACCCTCGCCCTGTGCTGCGCCGAACGCGGCATCTCGCACGAGGAGGTCGTCGCCTTCGGCGACATGCCGAACGACGTGGAGATGCTGACCTGGGCGGGCCGGTCGTACGCGATGGGCAACGCCCACCCGGACGTCATCGCCGCCGCCTCGGGACGGACGGTCGCCAACAACGAAGACGGGGTGGCCGTCGTGATCGAGCGGATGCTGGCGGAGCGCGGCTGACTCAGCCGACCGGCACACCCCGCGCCGCGAGCCACGGCACCGGGTCCACCGCCGAGCCCAGTTCCGGTGTGACCCGTACCTCGAAGTGCAGGTGCGGGCCGGTGGAGTTGCCGCTGGTGCCGGACTGGGCGATCCACTGGCCGGTGTTCACACGGTCGCCCTGGTCGACCGTCACGGCGGCCAGGTGGGCGTACTGCGTGTAGTAGCCGCCGGGGTGCTCGATCACGATCTCGATCCCGAAGGAGCCCCCGCAGGACACCTTCACCACCCGCCCCGCGCCGACCGCCCGCACCGGCGTCGCGATCGGCACCGCGAAGTCCTGCCCGGTGTGCCGGTTCGCCCACCGGTCACCGCCGCTGCCGAAGCCGGCCGAGAGTTCGTACGTCTCGACGGGCGTCACCCACGCCTGCGTGACCTGCGCGTTCGGCTGGTCCAGCCGGACCGCGCCACGGCAACTGCCCGCCGCCACCGAGGCGTCCGCCCGGCCCTGCAACTCCCAGCGCGCCTGTTCGAGGCTGCGCTGGACACCGTCCTTCATGGCCGCGAGCCCGGCGTTCCGCTTCTCCAGCGCCCGCCACTCGCCCGCCGCCTTCGCCTCGTCGGCGGCCAGCCGCGCCTCGGCCCGCCGGCTCTTGCCGACCGCGTTCTCCAACGCCAGATTCGCCTGCGAGAAGACATGCTGACCGCGCATCAGCTGGTCCGGGCTCTTCGCGAGGATGATCTGCGCGGTCAGCGGCAGCCCGCCGCCGGTGCGGTACTGGGCGCGGGCGATGCGCCCCAGGTCCTCGCGCATGACGGCGATCTCCCGCCGCTCGCGGTCCAGCAGCGTCTCGGCCCGCCCGGCCCGCGCCCGCTGCGCCTCCGCCGCCAGCCGGCCCGCCTCGTACCGCTGCGTCGCGACGGCCGCGTCCTGGTAGAGCCGCGCCACCTGCGCACTGACGTCCGGGTCACCGCCCTCGTCGCCCGACTCCCCGTCGGCCGCCGTCGGCCGGGCCGCCAGCACGGCCAGAGCGCACAGCAGCGCCGGAAGAAGCAGCGGGTGACGGCGAGGTGAGCGCATATCAGCGATCGTGTCCCGGCCCCACCGCCCCGGTCCTGTTCAACTCGTACACCTGGGGGACCCGTTGCTGCGGCCGGGGCACAGGGGCCGTGGTGTGCCCCGGTTCAGTACGGCGCCTCCCAGACCACCGCCGTACCCCCTCCGTCCGCCCCGATGCCCGGTCCGTGCCCGCTGTCGCCGCCCAGGGACTCGGCGCGGCGCTTGAGGTTCCGCAGGCCGCTGCGGCGGCCGCCCGCCGGGATCCCGACGCCGTCGTCCGCGACCGTCAGGCGTACGCCCGAACGTCCGTCCGACAGGGTCGCCGTCGCGTCGACGACCACGTCGATCCGGGATGCCCCGGCGTGCCGGAAGGCGTTGGAGAGGGCCTCGCGCAGGGCGGCGATGAGGTTCTTGCCGGTGAGGTCGCCGACCAGGGCGTCGACCGCGCCGACGAAGCGGTGCGAGGGTCTGAAGCCGAGGGGCACGGCGGCCATGTTGATCTCGCGCAGCACGCGTGTGCGCAGCCCGGAGGGCACTTCGGCCGGGCCCTGCTGGAGCGCGAAGATCGCGGTGCGGATCTCCTGGATGGTGACGTCGAGTTCGTCGACCGCCTTGCCGACGCCTTCCTGCACCTCGGGCACCACCGACCCGCGCTGGGCGCTCTCCAGCATCATGCCGGTCGCGAACAGCCGCTGGATGACGAGATCGTGCAGGTCACGGGCGATCCGGTCGCGGTCTTCGTACACCGCGAGCCGCTCCCGGTCCCGCTGCGCCTCGGCCATCATCAGCGCGAGCGCCGCCTGCGAGGCGAACTGGACCGCCATCGTCCGCTCGGCCTCCGTGAAGGGACGCCCACCTTGTGCGCGCGGGGTGACGAGGGCCCCCAGGACCCGCCCGTCGCTCTGCAGCGGCAGCATCATGACCGGCCCGTACACCCGCCCGTACGGGGTGAGCATGCGCCGGTCGGTGGCCGCGTCGTCGACGAACACGGCCTGTCCGTCGAGGAGTTCGGCGACCAGTTCGCTCTCCGGCGGGACGACGGAGCCCAGCATCGTCGAGGGCCGATCCGCGGCGACGGCCACGATCTCCAGGCCGCCCTCGTCGGCGGGCAGCAGCACGATCCCGGCCGCGGACCCGGACAGCCGGCGCGCCTGCTCGGCGACGACCTGGAGCGCGTCGTCGGCGTCCCCGCCCGACAGCAGCGCCGTGGTGACCGCGACCGACCCGTCGATCCACTGCTCCCGCTGCCTGGCCGCCTCGTACAGCCGCGCGTTGCCCACCGCGATACCGGCCTCGGTCGCCAGCACCCGGACCATGTCCAGGTCGTAGTCGTCGAACGGCCCCCCGCCGCGCTTCTCCGTCAGATACAGATTGCCGTAGACCTCCCCCTGCACCCGGATCGGAAGCCCCAGAAATCTGCGCATCGGCGGATGGTGCTCGGGAAATCCGCAGGACCGCGGATCCCGCGTCAGATCCGCGAGCCGCACCGGCTCCGGATCCCGGATCAGCGCCCCGAGCAGCCCCTTGTGCCCGTCGGGCAGCCGCCCGATCCGCCGCGCGGTCTCCGTGTCGACCCCGTGGAAGACGAAGTCGGCCAGGCCGTCACCCTCCTCGTCGACGACCCCGATCGCCGCGTACCGCGCGCCCGTCAGATCGGCCGCGGTCTCGCAGATCCGGTCCAGCGTGGAGTGCAGTTCGAGCCCACTCCCGACGGACCGCATCGCCTCCAGCAACTGCGGCACACGCGCGGCCAGCTCGGCGGAGAGCCCCGGGGAGCCCGGCTCGGGCCCGGAAGAAGGTGCGACCGACATGCTCCGAGCGTAATTAGTCCCATTTGTTACGGAAACTCGAGACCGTCATCCGTTACGGCGCCCCCACCAGCGCCTCCGTCTCCGCCTCCCGCGCCACCATCTCCCGCAACGGCCCCGGCACAGCGGCCAGCTCCGCATACGTCCCCCGCTGCACGACCCGCCCTTCATCGAGTACGACGACCTCGTCCACGACCTCAAGACCCGCCAGCCGGTGGGTGATGAGCAACGTCGTACGGCCCTCGGTGGCGGCCAGCAGGTCGGCCGTCAGCGCGTCCGCCGTGGACAGGTCGAGGTGCTCGGCGGGCTCGTCGAGCACCAGCACCGGGAAGTCGGCGAGCAGCGCGCGGGCCAGCGCGAGCCGCTGCCGCTGCCCGCCGGACAGCCGCGCCCCGTGCTCGCCGACCAGCGTGTCGAGCCCGTCGGGCAGGCCCTCGGCCCAGTCCAGCAGCCGGGCCCCGGCGAGCGCGTCGCGCAGCTGCTCCTCGGTGGCGTCCTTCTTCGCCAGCAGCAGGTTCTCGCGCACCGAACTGTCGAACAGGTGCGCGTCCTGCGCACACAACCCGACCAGCCTTCGTACGTCGTCACTGTCGAGCGCGTACGCGTCGACGCCGGCCAGCGTGTACGAGCCCGCGTCCGCGTCCAGGAACCGCAGCAGCGCCTGCGCGAGGGTCGTCTTGCCGGACCCGGACGGTCCGACCACGGCGATCCGGCGCCCCTGGTCGAGCGTCAGATCGAGGCCACCGAGCGCGTCCCGGTCCTGCCCCGCGTGCCGGGCCGTGAACCCCTTGAGGGCGACCGGGAAGGGGGAGGCGGGCGCCGGCCGGGGCCGCTCCGGCTCCCGCACCGGCACCGGCGCGTCCAGCACCTCGTACACCCGCTCGGCACTCCTGCGCACCCGCTGCCGGTACTGCACAGCGAGGGGCAGCCCGAGTACGGCCTCGAAGGCGGCCAGCGGAGTGAGGACGACGACCGCCATCGCCACACCGCCGAGCCGCCCGTCGGCGACGCCCTGGGCGCCCACGAGGGCGGTGGCGGCGACGGTCAGGCCGGAGACCAACGCGGTGAGCCCGTCGCCGAGCGCGGTGGCGGTGGCCGCACGGGACGCGATCCGGGTGAGCGTGCCGTCGGCCCGGCGGGCTTCGGCCGTACGGGCGGGCAGGGCGCCGGCGACCGTCAACTCCGCGGTGCCGGTGAGCAGGCCGGTCACCCGCGTCGCCAGCACCCCTCGGGCGGGGGCCAGCCTGCGCTCGGCGCGCCGGGCGACGGCACCGGTGACCAGCGGGACACCGACGCCGGCCGCGAGCAGGCCGACGGCGAGGGCGACTCCGGCCTCGGGCAGCAGCCACGCCGTGAAACCGACGGAGGCGGCCGACACGAGCGCGGCGGCACCGGCGGGCAACAGCCAGCGCAGCCAGTAGTCCTGGAGGGCGTCCACGTCGGCGACCAGGCGCGAGAGCAGGTCGCCGCGGCGGGTACGGCGCAGTCCGGCGGGCGCCAGCCGCTCCAGACGCCGGTATACGGCCACCCGCGTATCGGCGAGCATCCGCAGCACGGCGTCGTGCGACACGAGCCGCTCGCCGTACCGGAACACAGCCCGCCCGATCCCGAAGGCCCGCGTCGCCGTCACGGCAACCATGAGGTACAGCACGGGGGGTTGCTGCGAGGCCCGCGAGATGAGCCAGCCGGAGGTGGCCATGAGCCCTACGGCGCTGCCGAGGGCGAGGGCGCCGAGGAGGAGGGCGAGAGCGAGGCGGCTGCGGCGGGGGCCGGACATGGCGCGGACTCGGGTCAGGGGGTTGTTGGTTGTGCTGGTCGGCTCGGTGGGCGTGGGCGTGGGTCCTGCCAGTGCTATGTCACATACCACTGCCTGCCCGGCCGAGGCCCCCACAGACCCCCGCCCCTCCCCAGCCGCCCCAGCCCCCACCGCCCCGTCCAACCGCACCACCCGATCCGCCACCCCCAGCAGCGCGGGCCGATGCACTACCAGCAGCACCGTCCGCCCCACCGCCAGCCGCCGTACCGCCGCCACGACCTCCGCCTCGGTGGCCCCGTCCAGCGCGGCCGTCGGCTCGTCGAGCAGCAGTACGGGACGGTCCGCGAGGAACGCCCGGGCCAGCGCGAGCCGTTGCCGCTGCCCTGCGGAGAGGCCCGTACCGTCCTCGCCGAGCACCGTGCCGGCCCCGGCGGGCAGCGCGTCCACGAACTCGAGGGCCCCGGCGTCCCCCAACGCCCGCCGTACGGCGGCGTCGTCGGCGTCGGGACGGGCCAGCCGTACGTTCTCCGCGATGGTCCCGGCGAACAAATGCGGCCGCTGCGGCACCCAGGCGATCCGCGACCGCCACTGCTCCAGGTCGACCTCACCGAGATCGACTCCCCCGACCCGCACCCGGCCCTCGGCCGGCGTGACGAACCCCAACAGCACGTTCAGCAGCGTCGACTTGCCCACGCCGCTCGGCCCGACCAGGGCCACCGTCTCGCCGGGCTCGACGGCGAAGGACACGTCCGAGACGGCGTCCTCGGCCCGCCCCGGGTAGCGGACGGAGACCCCTTCGAAGGCCACACCGCCCGCCGGCACGGCACCGGTCCCGGACGCCGGCACCGGCGTCTCCAGCACCGCGAAGATCTCCTCGGCGGCCGCGAGCCCCTCCGCCGCCGCGTGGTACTGCGCCCCGACCTGCCGCAGCGGCAGGTACGCCTCGGGCGTGAGCACCAGGATGACGAGCCCGACGTACAGGTCCATCTCGCCGTGCACGAGCCGCATGCCGATCGTCACGGCGACCAGTGCCACCGAGAGCGTCGCCAGCAGCTCCAGCGCGAAGGAGGAGATGAAGGCGATCCGCAGGGTCCGCATGGTGGCCTGGCGGTACTCGCCGGTGATGCGCTTGATCGACTCGGCCTGCGCCTTGGCCCGCCCGAACACCTTCAGGGTCGGCAGCCCCGCGACGACGTCCAGGAAGTGCCCGGACAGCCGCGAGAGCAACTGCCACTGCCGGTCCATCCGGGACTGCGTGGCCCAGCCGATCAACACCATGAAGACGGGGATGAGCGGCAGCGTGCCGACGATGATGGCCGCCGAGACCCAGTCCTCGGTGACGACCCGGGCCAGCACGGCCACCGGCACCACCACCGCGAGCCCCAACTGCGGCAGATAGCGCGAGAAGTAGTCGTCGAGCGCGTCGACTCCCCGAGTGGCCAGGGCGACCAGCGATCCGGTCCGCTGCCCGCTCAGCCACCCGGGCCCCAACGCGACGGCCCGCTCCAGCAGCCGCCCCCGCAGCTCCGACTTCACGGCGGCGCTCGCCCGGTGGGCGGCGAGCTCGGTGAGCCAGGAGACCAGGGCCCGGCCGCCGGCGACGGCCACCAAGAGCATCAGGGGAGTGCGGAGTTCATTGACCGACATCCCGTGCTGGAAGGCGCCCACCACGACCTCGGCGATGAGCATCGCCTGTGCGATGACCAGGAGGGCACCGAGGACGCCCAAGCCGACCACGGCCACCATGAAGAGGCGGGTGGCCCGGGCGTATCGGAGCAGACGCGGATCGATTGGTTTCACGTGAAACACACCTCAGTGCACGGTCTCAGCGATGTTCAGTGCACGGTCTCGGCGATGTGCTGCGTACCGATCCGCTTGCGGAACACCCAGTAGGTCCAGCCCTGGTAGAGCAGGACGAGCGGCGTGGCGATCGCCGCCAGCCAGGTCATGATCTTCAGGGTGTACGGGCTCGACGAGGCGTTGGTGACCGTGAGGCTCCAGTCCCCGTTGAGCGACGACGGCATGACGTTCGGGAAGAGCGACAGGAAGAGCATCGCCACCGCGGCCACGATCGTGACCCCGGACAGCGCGAACGACCAGCCCTCACGCCCGGCCTGGTTCGCCACCAGCGCCGCGACCAGAGCGACGACGGCCACGACCAGCGCGACCAGACTCTTGCCGTCACCGCTGTCGACCTGCGTCCAGAGCAGGAAGACCAGCGCCAGTACGGCGGTGAGGAGACCGACCCGTGTGGCCAGCTTCCGCGCCCGGACCCGGATGTCGCCGACGGTCTTGAGTGCCGTGAACACCGCTCCGTGGAAGGTGAACAGCGTCAGCGTGACCAGACCGCCGAGCAGGGCGTAGGGGTTGAGCAGGTCCCAGAGGCTGCCGACGTACTCGAAGTTCTTGTCGATCTTCACGCCCCGCACGATGTTGCCGAAGGCCACGCCCCACAGGAACGCCGGGATCAGCGAGGTCCAGAAGATCGCGGTCTCCCAGTTGCGCTGCCAGTTCTCCTCGGGCCGCTTGGCGCGGTACTCGAAGGCGACACCGCGCACGATCAGGCAGACCAGGATGACCAGCAGCGGCAGGTAGAAGCCGGAGAAGAGGGTGGCGTACCACTCGGGGAAGGCGGCGAAGGTCGCGCCGCCCGCCGTGAGCAGCCACACTTCGTTGCCGTCCCAGACCGGGCCGATGGTGTTGATCAGCACCCGCTTCTCGGGCCGGTCGCGGGCGAGCAGCTTGGTGAGGATGCCGACCCCGAAGTCGAAGCCCTCCAGGAAGAAGTAGCCGGTCCACAGGACGGCGATGAGCACGAACCAGACGTCGTGAAGTTCCATGACTCGATCTCCCTCGGCCTAGTACGAGAAGGCCATCGGCTTGTCGGCGTCACGGGCGTCGCCGCCGATCTTCGTGGGCGGGTTGAGGTCGGCCTCGGTGAGCTCGGGCGGGCCGGCCTTGACGTACTTCACCATCAGCTTGACCTCGACTACGGCGAGGATGGCGTAGAGCGCGGTGAAGGTGATCATCGAGATGAGGACCTCGGCCTGGGAGACGCCGGGGGAGACCGCGTGCCGGGTCTGCAGGACGCCGTAGACGACCCACGGCTGGCGGCCCATCTCGGTGAAGATCCAGCCCCAGGAGTTGGCGATCAGCGGGAAGCCCAGGGTCCAGATGGCCACCAGCCAGTAGAGCCGGCCGAGCTTCGGGCTGAGCGCCTTGTTCCTGAAGAGGACCAGGTTCGGCACCTCGTCGTCACCGACCCTCAGATGCTGCGGCAGCATGAACTTCTTGCGGGTCAGCCAGAGTCCGACGATGCCGATGGCGAAGGAGGCCATGCCGAAGCCGATCATCCAGCGGAACGCCCAGAAGGCGACCGGGATGTTGGGCCGGTAGTCGCCGGGGCCGTACTTCTGCTGCTCGGCCTTGTTGGTGTCGTTGATGCCGGGGACGTACGAGTTGAAGTCGTCGTCGGCGAGGAACGACAGTATGCCGGGGACGGACAGCTCGACGGTGTTGTGGCCCTTGCTGACGTCGCCGTAGGCGAAGATCGAGAACGGTGCCGAGTTCTGGCCGTCCCACAGGGCTTCGGCGGCGGCCATCTTCATCGGCTGCTGCTTGAACATGACCTTGCCGAGGGTGTCGCCGCTGATCGCGGTGAGCAGGCCGGCGATGACCACGGTGATCAGGCCCAGCCGCAGCGAGCTCTTCATCACGGTGACGTGCTTCTTGCGGAACAGGTGGAAGGCCGCGATGCCGACCATGAACGCCCCGCCGGTCAGGAAGGACGCGGAGAGCGTGTGGAAGGCCTGGGCCAGCGCCGTGTTCTGGGTCAGCACGTGCCAGAAGTCGGTGAGTTCGGCGCGCCCCTTGGCCTTGTTGATCCGGTAGCCGACGGGGTGCTGCATCCAGGAGTTGGCCGCGAGGATGAAGTACGCCGACAGGATCGTGCCGATCGAGACCATCCAGATGCAGGCCAGGTGGATCTTCTTGGGCAGCTTGTCCCAGCCGAAGATCCACAGACCGATGAAGGTCGACTCGAAGAAGAAGGCGATCAACGCCTCGAAGGCGAGCGGGGCGCCGAAGATGTCACCGACGAAGCGCGAGTAGTCGGACCAGTTCATGCCGAACTGGAACTCCTGCACGATGCCGGTGACCACGCCCATCGCGATGTTGATCAGGAAGAGCTTGCCCCAGAACTTGGTCGCCCTGAGGTACTTCTCCTTCTCCGTGCGCACCCAGGCCGTCTGCAGGCCGGCCGTGAGAGCAGCGAGCGAGATCGTCAGGGGGACGAACAGGAAGTGGTAGACGGTGGTGATACCGAACTGCCATCGCGCCAGGGTCTCCGGCGCCAAAGCCAGATGCACGTCGCCGCTCCTTACGTACGCTTGTGAAAGCGTTCACATTCACAAGCAATTATGGACCATGCCTGTTCGACCCGGGATGGGCGGGGGGTCCCTAAGCGGGTCCGATAGGTCACACCTGTACAGGACCAGTCGGCCTCTAGTACGCAGGGCGCGTCGGTTTCACGTGAAACCGACGCGCCCTGCGTACTCACGGCTGCCGTCACAGTTCCTTGCGGAACGCCTCCGTCACCTTCAGGAAGATGTCGTTCGCCTCGGTCTCCCCGACCGTCACCCGGACGCCCTCGCCCGGGAACGGCCGGACCACCACGCCGTGCTGCTCGCAGGCCTGGGCGAAGTCGACCGTGCGCTCCCCCAGCCGCAGCCACACGAAGTTGGCCTGGGACTCGGGCACCGTCCAGCCCTGGGCCCGCAGCGCCTCGACGACCCGGTTGCGCTCGCACACCAACGAGCCGACCCGGCCGAGGAGCTCGTCCTCCGCACGCAGCGAGGCGATCGCCGCGTCCTGCGCGAGCTGGCTCACCCCGAACGGCACCGCCGTCTTGCGCAGCGCCGCCGCCACCGGCTCATGGGCGATCGCGAAGCCAACCCGTAGACCCGCGAGGCCGTACGCCTTGGAGAAGGTGCGCAGCACGCAGACATTGGGGCGCTCGCGGTACAGCTCCACGCCGTCCGGGACCTCGTTGTCGCGGATGAACTCGCGGTACGCCTCGTCCAGCACGACCAGCACATCGGTCGGCACACGGTCGAGGAAGCGCTCCAGCTCGGCGCGCCGTACGACCGTACCGGTCGGGTTGTTGGGGTTGCAGACGAAGATCAGGCGCGTGCGGTCTGTGATCGCGTCCGCCATCGCGTCCAGGTCGTGCACATCGCCGGGCGTCAGCGGCACCCGCACCGAGGTGGCTCCGCTGATCTGCGTGATGATCGGGTACGCCTCGAAGGACCGCCAGGCATAGATGACCTCGTCGCCGACGCCGGCCGTGGACTGGATCAGCTGCTGGGCGACGCCCACCGAGCCGGTGCCGGTGGCCAGGTGGGCGAGCGGGACGCCGAAGCGGTCGGACAGCTCGTTCATCAGGCCCGTGCAGGCCATGTCCGGGTAGCGGTTGAAGGAGGAGGCCGCGGCCGTGACGCTCTCCATCACGCCGGGCAGCGGCGGATAGGGGTTCTCGTTGGAGGACAGCTTGAAGGCCACCGGGCCACCCGCCGCAGCCGGCTTGCCCGGCTTGTAGGTGGGAATACCCTCCAGCTCGGCGCGCAGCTTGGGGCTCGTCTCACTCACCGCAGTCCTCCTCATGACCACCGGCTTCCAATACTGCTCACCTTATGAGGATTGGGCGCCGCTGCGTACCGGTGGGGGCCAACCCCATCAGCCCCACAGGCATCAGGCGCATCACCGTACGAACGCAGACGAATCGAGGGGCGCTGTCGCATATATCTGTGCGCCGGTGGCTCACGCCCTGGCGCGCATCACCCGTGCAGGTGAGTTGAGACCTCTTCGAAACATCGAGCACTTGGCAGGCTCATGCGTGCCGACAAGTCACGTAGTGCCATTGGATCGTTCAACTGACACTGTTTCAAAGGTAGTTGACGTGGTTTGACCTTGCAGAAACGTGCCTGTCAACGCGTGCATATGCGTCCGCCCTACCCCACCGCATGAGCCCTACTATCGGCTCGCCATGACAGCAGCAGGGAAGCACCAGGTGAGCCGCGCGGAAACCTCCCGTCGAGGCAGCCGGCCGGGCCGGGCGGGCATCAGGGATGTGGCCGCCGCCGCCGGAGTCTCCATCACGACCGTCTCCGACGCCCTGAACGGCAAGGGCAGGCTCCCGGACGCCACCCGCCGCCATGTCCGCGAGGTCGCCGACCGGCTGGGCTACCGCCCGTCGGCCGCGGCCCGAACGCTCCGTACCGGCAAGTCGGGCCTCATCGGCCTGACCGTGACGACGTACGGGGATGAACCTTTCACCTTCACCGAGTTCGCGTACTTCGCGGAGATGGCGCGCGCCGCCACCTCGGCCGCGCTGGCCCGGGGCTACGCGCTGGTGATCCTGCCCGCGACCTCGCGCCACGACGTGTGGTCGAACGTCGCCCTGGACGGGACCGTGGTCATCGACCCGTCCGACCAGGACCCGGTGGTCAGCGAGCTGGTCCGGCAGGGTTTACCGGTGGTCTCCGACGGCCGTCCGGCCGGCGCCCTGCCGGTCACCGCGTGGGTCGACAACGACCACGAGGCCGCCGTGCTCGGCATCCTGGACCACCTGGCCGCCGCCGGCGCCCGCCGCATCGGTCTGCTGACGGGGACGACGACGGACACGTACACCCATCTGTCGACCACGGCGTACCTGCGCTGGTGCGAGCGGGTCGGCCAGGACCCGGTGTACGAGGCCTACCCGGCACACGACCCGTGCGCGGGCGCCGTCGCAGCCGACCGGCTGCTGGCCCGGCCCGACCGACCGGACGCGGTCTACGGCCTGTTCGACCCGAACGGCACCGATCTGCTGGCCGCCGCCCGTCGCTACGGCCTGCGCGTACCGGACGACCTGCTTCTGGTCTGCTGCAGCGAATCCACCGTGTACGCCAACACCGAACCGCCCGTCACGACACTCTCACTGAAGCCGCGCCGGATCGGCACGGCCGTCGTACAGCTGCTCATCGACGCGATCGAGGGGGTCGAATCGGACCAACCGGTCGAGCAGGTGATACCGACGGAGCTGATCGTGCGCACCTCGTCCGAGCGACGTCCCCCGCGCACGACGGTCAGCCCACCGCGTTCGCCCGAAGAGGAGTAGAACAAGCGCTGTCAGCAGCGGCCCAAGCTCTGCCCAATCGGGGCGAAAGCCGCGGTGAACTGGACTCTTGCTCCGATTCACCACCCCTGGGTCATCACATGGCGCGATCCGCATTCCTATGATGGGCCCACGACACCGCGGGCCGCTGCGACCAGGCAGTCCGAAGCGGTGCAGATGCGGCGTGATGGTGGAGGGGTCTGATGACTCAGGGGGCCGGTCAGGGACCCGAGGTGGAGCGAACGGCGACGTTGCGCGACTTCCGGGTACCCGCGTACGTCCACGAGACCGGCCCGTACGGCCAGAGCACGCACCCCGGTGACGTCGCGCCGGCGCACGAGGAGACGTATCCCGAGGGGTACACCCCGACCGAGCGCGACCTGCCCGTGATCAACCGCGGTGACACGCTCCAGGTGGCCGTCGACCCGGCGGACCTGGCCGCCGCGCAGGACACGGACGGCGCGGGTCCGCTCTACGTCGTCGGCGATGTCCACGGCTACCTCGACGAACTGGTGGCCGCGCTGCGGACCCAGGGCCTCATCGACGCCGAGGGGAACTGGAGCGCGGGCACCGCCCGGCTGTGGTTCCTCGGCGACTTCACCGACCGCGGGCCCGACGGCATCGGCGTCATCGACCTGGTGATGCGGCTGTCCGCGGAGGCGGCCGCGGCAGGCGGCTACTGCAAGGCGCTCATGGGCAACCACGAGCTGCTGCTGCTCGGCGCCAAGCGGTTCGGCGACACCCCCGTCAACTCCGGCGCGGGCACCGCCACCTTCCAGGCGGCCTGGCTGCTCAACGGCGGTCAGAAGTCCGACATGGACCGGCTCCAGGACCACCACCTGCAGTGGATGGCGCGCCTGGACGCGGTCGAGGAGGTCGACGGCTTCCTGCTCGTCCACTCCGACACCACCGCCTACCTCGACTACGGCGACTCGATCGAGGCGGTCAACGACACCGTGCGCGAGACCCTCACGCGCAACGACGCCGACGAGTGCTGGGACCTGTTCCGCAAGTTCACCAAGCGCTTCTCCTTCCGCGACGAGGGCGGTGCAGACGCCGTACGCTCCCTGCTGGATACGTACGGCGGCACCCGCATCGTTCACGGGCACAGCCCGATTCCCTATCTGCTGGGCGAAGTGGGCTCCGAGGACGACGGGGAGGACAGCTCCGGCCCGGTGGTCGAGGGACCGCACGTCTACGCGGACGGCCTGGCCATCGCCATGGACGGCGGAGTGACCATGGCCGGAAAGCTGCTGGTCCGACAACTTCCCCTGGATATCTGAACGTTCACCGGGAAGGCGTCCCCTTTCGGAGGAATGACGACAAACGGCGCAGGCCAGGGCCCAATTTCCGGAAACCCCCTGTCACCGCGTGCCGTCCCCGCTCTACCATCGGCTTATCCGTAGCAGGCTCCCCTCCGTTTCTGCCCGACGGCTCGTTGGCATGCGAGCCCCAAGCCCTACGGAGCATCGGGGGATGCACATGAACAGCGTTCCGCAGCACCTGCTGAGCGAGGACCGCCAGGAGTACGAGCGGGTCCTCGATGAGGCGCTGCGCTCCGCCCCACACCGCCCGGAACTGGCCGCTGTCGGTCAGCGGCTCAACCCCGAACAGCTGCGCACCATGGCGCTGAACGCCACCGCACTCATCACGGCGGCCGCGGCGACCGAGTACCAGCACTACGTGAAGGTCCGCGAGGAACTGCGCCAGCCGGCGCCGTCCACCCCGTCGTCCACCCGCGACTCCGGCTCGGTCGAGCCGGGCACGGGTGCGCTGGGGCTCGCGACCACCCTCGGCGAGGCCGCCGAGCCGGCCGGCGCGGGCGCCGTCGCCGTCGCCGCCGTCCTCACCCCCGTCCTCGCCGGAACGGCCGCGGCGATCTTCCTGCTCGTCGGCTACATCCTCAGGTCGCTCGCCCCCAAACAGGCGTTCGGCAAGACCATGCTCATGGCCGGCTGGGTGTTCGGTGCCATGACGGCGGCCGCGATCCTGGTGGCCGCGGTCGGGCTGCTGCTCACCGCACTGCGCAACCGGCCCTCGCTGGAGTCGGGACCGTACGGCGAACTGAGCGGAGAGGTGGCCCGGGCCAGGGAAGCCTGGCGCGAGGCGCTGCTGGAGCGCGGGGTCCTGCCGTTCCTGCGGGAGGCCCTCGCCGACCCCGGTACCGCTGCGGCTCTGCACCGCCCGGCACCGGCGGGGCCGAGCCGTATGCCCCACCTCGGCTACGACCGCCCGGGCTTCACCAGCCCGGACGACGGCCCCGCCGCCGGCCCGCGCCCGAGCTTCACGAGTCCGGACTACACCAGCCCGGACTTCGGAGGCCCGGACCACCAGTTGGAATGATCGACGGCTTGCGCCTTCCGCGTACGGATTCCCGCGGGGGAGCGCAAGCCGAGTACCGGGCAATTCCGTCGGACGTCCGCGCACACCGCCCCGGCCCGTGTTCAGGCCGACGGCAGTGTGTCGGCGACGTCCGCGGTCGCCCGTACGAATTCGCGTACGCGTTCTGTGGTGTTGCCCTCCGGCCAGACGGGTCTCCGTTCGACGAACGGCGCGTCGTTGAGCGGCACATGGGCGACATCCGGCCTCGGGCAGGAACGCCGGGCGTGCTCGCCGACCGGCAGCACCCCCCCTGGCCATCGCCACGAGCGTGAGCATCTCGCAGAACGACCCTCCGGCCGGCCCCTTCGGCACCGGGCGGCCCGACGGCGTGCGGTCGCTCTTGAAGCCCACCGAGGTCACCTCACCTCGGGGTACTGCACCACGGGGTGCTCCACGAGCACCTCCAGCGACACCGACCCTCACAGGCCGGCGGAGGCCCGGCAGCCACGGCGAGCACCCGACGCTCCCTGAGCAGTACGGGACCTCACGCCATGCCGTCGAAGGGGTACGAGGCGACGAGCACGTCGACCGAGCCGCCGAGCAGGCTCGCGCGGGAGTCGAACAGCTGGGCCTCGCCCTCACCGATCCGACCGCCTGGTCCTCAACGTCCGGGACGTCTGACGATCCCTGGACTTCTACGTCGGCCGGCGCGGCCTGAAGCCGGTGCGCGTCGCCGAATGGCAGGCCGGCAAGGTTCCCTTCGCCTCGGTGCGGATCACCCCGGAGACCATCGTCGACCTGACGGCCCGTCCCCGCGGCGAGCCCAACCACGTCCAGGACCCGGACGGCAACACGGTGGAACTGCGGTGGTACCGGCAGGATGCCGCGGCCTGAGCCCGCCCGGGCCCGCTCGAGTCCGGTCAGGCCCCCGGACCGGCGGCGACGCGTTCGTCGAAGTCCTTGCGTGCGGCCTGGATCGTGGTGATGTTCGCCTGCGACCAGTCGGTGATGCTCTGCAGCAGGCCGCCCACCTCCCGGCCCAGGTCGGTCAGCCGGTACTCCACGCGCGGCGGGACGGTCGGATACACCTGACGGGTCAGCAGTCCCTCGCGCTCCAGGGCACGCAGCGTCTGCGTCAGGACCTTCGACGTCACGCCGTCCAGCCGCCGGCGGAGTTCGGCGAACCGCATCGGGCGGCCGTCCTCCAGGGCGACCAGCACCAGCATGGTCCACTTGCTCGCGATCAGCTCCAGCACGGCTCGGGTGGGACAGTCCCGCAGGAAGACGTCCACGCCACCGTGTTCTCTCAGGTCGAAGCCGGTATCCATGAGGAACCTCGATATCAGAAAAGTGCCTTCTTCCGTGGGGCGATCACCCGGGCCGACGATGGGACGCATCGCGCCCGACCGAGGAGGAGTCCCGATGTCCGCCCGTATGCATGCCATCGTCCAGTCCGCGTTCGGCGGTCCCGAGGTGCTGACGTACACCGAGACCGACATCCCCGAACCCGGCCCCGGCGAGGTCCTGTTGCGGGTCGCCGGGGCCGGGGTCAACCCCGGCGACGCGGTGCTGCGGGCCGGGCGCGTGCCGGAGTTGGTGACCTTGCCGTGGACGCCGGGCAACGACGTGTCCGGCGTCGTCGAGCGGGTCGGCGAGGGCGTGACGCGGTTCGTCCCGGGCGACGAGGTGTACGGCATGCTCGCCGTCAACCCACGTGGTGCGTACGCCGAGTTCACCGCCGTGCCCGCCGACGCGCTGGCGTTCGCGCCCGAGAACCTCGGTCTCGCGCACGCCGCAGCCGTGCCGCTGGTCGCCGCCACCGCCTGGCAGGCGCTGGCCGTGCTGGCGCGGGTCCGGCCCGGCGACCGGGTACTGATCCACGCGGCGGCGGGCGGCGTCGGCCATGTCGCCGTGCAGCTGGCCAAGGAGCTGGGGGCGTACGTCATCGGCACCGCCCGGGCCGCCAACCACGACCGCCTGCGCGAGCTGGGCGCCGACGAACTGGTCGACCACACCACCACCGACTTCGAGACCGCCGTGGCTCCGGTGGACGCGGTCCTCGACCTGGTCGGCGGCTCCTACGGACCGCGCTCCCTCGATGTGCTCCGCCCCGGCGGCCTCCTCATCGGCGCGTCGATCGACCCCGGAACGGACGAGGAGCAGGCCGCCGCCCGCGGGCTGCGCTACACCTGGGTCACCGCCGAACCCTCCGGTGAGCTGCTGCAACAGGTCACCGAACGCATCGACTCCGGCCGCCTGCGCGTCCAGGTCCAGCGGACCTACCCCCTGTCCGAAGCCGCCGAGGCCCACCGCGCCATCGAGGCCAGACGCACCACCGGCAAGATCGTCCTGGTCCCCTGACCATCCCGCCGGCGGCGCCCACCCGTGCCTCGCTACAAGGACCTCAGTCCGCCATCGGCAGATACACCCGGTTCCCGCTTGCCGCGAACTCCTTCGACTTGAGCGCCATGCCCTGCTCGATCTCCGTCCGGCTGCCACCGTGTTCGCGGCGGATGTCCTGGGAGATCTTCATCGATGACAACCACACGCCTGAGATATCCGGGGGCCACAGGATCAAAGAATGCCTGCCCGACCGGCAGCAGCAATCCAGGTCGGGAACTCGGACAGAAGCCGATCGTAGAGGTCCTGGTCGGGGACTGAACTGATGTCGTCAGCGGCGAAGAACCCCACGTTGTCGACGCGGCGGCCGGGTAGGGTGTCGAAGCGTTCCAGGACTCCGTAGTTGGACCGTCCCAAACCCACGAACTGCCAGAAGATCGGTTCCTCAACCGCTTCTCGGAGCTCCTGCTCGATAGCGGAGTTGCGGTATACGCCGCCATCAGAGAAGAACAACACCAGGGTGGGGACAGGGACCGGTTCTTCCCGGACATACGCACGGACCTCGGCGATCGCCTTCTGTTCTTCGTTCTGGATGCCGACCGTGCGCATGTCGACCTGACCGGCTTCCAGTCCCTTACGGGGTTTCTTGCTTCTGCGGAAAAGGCTCAGTTCTCCTACCCGGACGTGAAGCCGCAGCCATTCGGGAAGGTCTCTCAGACGCAGGTCAGGCAGCCGTGCCGCGTTCGAAGCGAACGTCCAAGCCTGCATCTCACCGTCATCGTCAAGCTGCGCGGCAACAGCTGCCATACGCTCGACTACGTCGGCCACGACGCCCTTGGAGTACAGGAAGGTCATGGAACCGGAGGCGTCCAGGACCAAGATGACGCGTGCGGTGACCCCGGCTGCTCCATACTTTCTCAAACTGACAGCCACCTGCTCCTTGCGCAGGGAGAGACGTTTGCGCATGTCGACGGGCAACTGCTCTTCGCCCTTACCAAGGTGCGGGCTGGCAGGCGTCTTGGCAGGGAGGGGTGGTGGGGGAACAGGTGCCGTCGGAAAAGCGGACGTGCCCGGAGAGGCATCGTCAACAGTGATGCCGAAATCGGTGGCCAGCCCAGCAAGCCCAGAGGCATAGCCCTGCCCGACTGCGCGGAACTTCCACCGCCCCGCCCGTAGGTACAGCTCACCGCCGATGAACGCGGTCTCCGTCCCAGCCTCCATGTGGAACCGCGCGATCTCGGTCCGCGTCGCGGTGTCCAGCAGTCTCAAGGTGAGTCGAGGCACCTGACCGAAGGTTCCGCCGTCGGCCGACGCACCCAGCACGACCCGTTCGACGGCCGGTTCTAGCGAGCTCAGTTCCACCTCGATCGCGTCGGTCAGGACACCCCCGGCACTCTGCTTTCCGAGATGCGTCACCGCGTTCGATGCATGTCGCGGCTGGTTGTAGAAGACGAAGTCACCATCGTCACGAACGCGGCCTGCCGCAGTGAGCAGCAACGCCGAGGCGTCGACATCGGGCACACCAGGTCCTTCGGACCAAGTCAGCTCAACGCGCACCGCGCGAGAGTCGACGGGGAGGTTGGCGCCCTTGCTCAGTGCTCTCGCTGTCATGAAGCTAGTCTGCACAGCCCGGAGTGCCGAAAGCGTGCCTTCTGAGAGGGAAACGGCGCCCCGGAGAGCCGGGGCACCGCGTCCTGTTCTCAGTCTGCGATCGGGAGATAGACCTTGTTCCCGCTAGCCGCGAACTCCTTCGACTTCTGGAGCATCCCCTCAGCGACCTCCTCGGGAGACGCCTCCTCGGCCGCCGCGCCACCAAACCGCTCTGTGATGCTTTGGCTAATCTTCATCGAGGACGACTTCAGTCCGGAGTATGGCCAACCCGCAAAGAAGGCCGCAGACCGCCGGGCCGCGTGAGGACGATGAAGCTATGCCGAGGATCGGCCCACTGTCATACCGAGATGGCACAGTGCAGCATCATGAACATTGATCGGTTCTGGAGCATCATCGAATCCGCGCGCTCTTCGGCCGCCGTCTCCGGAGTGCGCTTTGACGAGGCCTTGGTGGACCTCCTCACCGAGTGCCCTCCGAAGGAGATCCTTGAGTACGCCGAGCGATTCGATGAGGTACACGACGCTCTGTACCGGTGGGATGTCTGGGCTGCGGCGTATCTCATAGGCGGCGGCTGCTCCGACGACAGCTTCATGGACTTTCGAGCGGGGGTGATCGCACTGGGGCGGGACTGGTACGAGCGCCTAGCTCTGGATCCGGACAGCCTCGCTGGGCACCCGGCTGTCATCGAAGCCGCGGGCGCACGCGGCGACGAGGCGCTGTTCTACGAGGACGTGAACTACGCGGCAAGTGGAGCTTTTGCCCGCCTCACAGGTGACCCGGACTCCTTCTACGAGGCCTGGGCCGGGTACCGGCCAACGGACGAGCAGGACAGCGACGCTGCGGACATGGGAGAAGACTTCGACTTCGACGACGCAGATGAGATGCATCGGCGACTGCCCCGTCTGGCAAGGCTCTACATCGAAGCCGGCGACTAGTTGGAGCGAAACAGGACGACCCGCGACTGCCGCATGAGCCGCGGGCCGTTCCGTAGGTCCGGGTTACTCCGCCAACGGCAGGTACACCCTGTTCCCGCTCGCCGCGAACTCCTTCGACTTCTGCAGCATCCCCTCGGCGACCTCCTCAGCCGTCGCCCCCGCAGCCGCCGTACCGCCGAACTGCGCTGTGATGCTTTGGCTAATCTTCATCGAGCAGAACTTCGGCCCGCACATCGAGCAGAAGTGGGCGGTCTTGGCGGGCTCCGCCGGCAGGGTCTCGTCGTGGAACTCCCGTGCCGTGTCCGGGTCGAGGGCCAGGTTGAACTGGTCCTCCCACCGGAACTCGAAGCGGGCGTCGGAGAGGGCGTCGTCCCAGTCCTGCGCGCCGGGGTGGCCCTTGGCGAGGTCGGCCGCGTGGGCGGCGATCTTGTAGGTGATGACGCCGGTCTTGACGTCGTCCCGGTTGGGCAGGCCCAGGTGCTCCTTGGGCGTTACGTAGCAGAGCATCGCCGTGCCCCACCAGGCGATCATCGCGGCACCGATGCCGGAGGTGATGTGGTCGTACGCCGGGGCGACGTCCGTGGTCAGCGGGCCGAGCGTATAGAACGGAGCTTCATCACAGATCTCCTGCTGAAGGTCGATGTTCTCCTTGATCTTGTGCATCGGGACATGTCCCGGGCCCTCGATCATGGTCTGTACGTTGAAACGCTTGGCGATCGTGTTGAGTTCCCCGAGCGTGCGCAACTCCGCGAACTGCGCCTCGTCGTTGGCGTCCGCGATCGAGCCGGGCCGCAGGCCGTCGCCCAGGGAGTACGTGACGTCGTAGGCGGCGAGGATCTCGCAGAGCTCCTCGAAGTTCTCGTACAGGAACGATTCCTTGTGGTGCGCGAGGCACCACGCGGCCATGATCGAGCCGCCGCGGGAGACGATGCCGGTCTTGCGGTTCGCGGTGAGCGGGACGAACGGCAGGCGGACGCCCGCGTGGACGGTCATGTAGTCCACGCCCTGCTCGGCCTGCTCGATGACCGTGTCCTTGTAGATCTCCCAGGTCAGCTCCTCGGCGCGGCCGTCGACCTTCTCCAGCGCCTGGTAGAGCGGCACCGTGCCGATGGGGACGGGGGAGTTGCGCAGCACCCACTCGCGGGTGGTGTGGATGTTGCGGCCGGTGGACAGGTCCATGACCGTGTCGGCGCCCCAGCGGGTCGCCCAGGTCATCTTCTCGACCTCTTCCTCGATGGAGGAGGTGACCGCGGAGTTGCCGATGTTGGCGTTGACCTTCACCAGGAACCGCTTGCCGATGATCATCGGCTCGATCTCCGGGTGGTTGACGTTGGCAGGCAGCACCGCGCGGCCGGCCGCGATCTCCTCGCGGACGACCTCGGGGGACACGTTCTCCCGGATCGCCACGTACTCCATCTCGGGCGTGACCTCACCCCGGCGTGCGTAGGCGAGCTGCGTGACCGCCCCGCCGTCACGGCTGCGGCGCGGCAGCCGGGGCCGCCCAGGGAAGACCGCGTCCAGGTTGCGCAGGTTCCCCCCACGCGGCGAGGTGTGCTTGATCCCGTCGTCCTCGGGGCGGACAGGCCGGCCCGCATACTCCTCGGTGTCGCCGCGGGCGATGATCCAGTTCTCCCGTAGCGGTGCGAGCCCCCTGCGGACGTCCGTTTCGATGAGCGGATCGGTGTACGGGCCGGAGGTGTCGTACAGCGTGACCGACTGCCCGTTGGTGAGGTGCACCTGACGGACCGGCACCCGCAGATCGGGGCGTGAAGCCGCTGGGCCCGCCACGTATCCCTTGTGCCAGCCGATGGACTTCCCGGCCTCCTGGGACGGTTCGCCCTGAATGGGCGCTTCGTCCTGGCTGGAGGCAGGCGTGCGTGCGTCCTTGATGGTCATGAGACCTACTCCCTACGCCGGCATTACCCGGTAACAGGTTCGGCGGTCGACGCAGCGGCTTCCGTCTGTCGATGCCTCGTGGTGAACATCACTCGATTTCGGTGATGTTCCACGTGAAACATCGCTGGGACGGAGGTCAGCGCCCTCTCAGCCCGGTGCTCCGAGCTCCCGCGTGTGCAAAGGTGCCTCCACGCTAGCGTCAATTCGGGCGCGGTGAACAGGGGGCCCCTGTCGTTCTTGCGATGATCGGGCGGTGACCACGACACATCAGCCCCCGGAGCCGCCGCACGTTCATGGGCCGGGCCACGACCGTGAGCACGACCACGGTGGCGGGCACGGGTCGACTGGATCGCACGGGCATGCGCCGGGTGGCGGACACGGCCACAGTCACAGCCATGGTCCGGCGGCCCCCGTCTCCAAGCATCTCCGCAAGGTCATCGCGGCGATCCTCATCCCGTTCGCCGCGGCCGTGGTCGTGGGCCTCGCGGTGCTCTGGCCCGGTGGCGCCCCGGCGCACGAGCGCACCGGCGTGGGCTTCGACCGGCAGACCCAGCAGGCGACCGTGACCAAGGTCGTGAGCGTGAGCTGCAAGTCGGTGAACGCCTCGGGCGGGACGTCGACCGGCGACACCTCCACCACCGGCGGCTCCGCCACCCAGCAGGAGGCGAACGCCACCTGCAAGAAGGCGACTATCCGGGTCGACACCGGCAAGGACAAGGGCCGTACGTTCACCGAGATCGTGCAGCCGGACCAATCGCGGCAGCTGCACCAGGGCCAGAAGGTCGTGGCCGCCTACGAGCCCTCGGCGCCGAAGGACCTGCAGTACTCGGTGACCGACGTGAACCGCCGGTTCCCGATGGCCCTGCTCGCCGGCATCTTCGCGCTCGCCGTCGTGGTGGTGGGACGGCTGCGGGGCGTCATGGCCCTGGTCGCGCTGGCCATCAGCTTCCTGATCCTGAACTTCTTCATCCTGCCCGCGATCCTCCAGGGCTCGAACCCGCTGCTCGTGGCGGTGATCGGGTCGAGCGCCATCATGCTGATCGCCCTCTACATGTGCCACGGCCTCTCGGCCCGCACATCGGTCGCCGTACTCGGCACGCTGCTCTCCCTGGTGCTGATCGGCCTCCTCGGCTCGGAGTTCATCGACTGGGCGGCCCTCACCGGCAACACCGACGACAACACCGGCCTGATCCACGGCCTGTATCCGTCGATCGACATGAGTGGTCTGCTGCTCGCGGGCGTCATCATCGGCTCGCTCGGCGTCCTGGACGACGTGACGGTCACCCAGACCTCGGCCGTCTGGGAGCTGCACGAGGCCAACCCGTCGATGGGCTGGCGCGGGCTGTACCGCGCGGGCATCCGGATCGGCCGCGACCACATCGCCTCCGTGGTCAACACCCTGGTCCTCGCCTACGCGGGCGCCGCGCTGCCGCTGCTGCTGCTCTTCTCCATCGCCCAGAGCAGTGTGGGCACGGTCGCGAACAGCGAGCTGGTCGCCGAGGAGATCGTGCGCACGCTGGTGGGCTCGATCGGCCTGGTCGCCTCGGTGCCGGTCACGACGCTGCTCGCGGCGCTGGTGGTCGCGGCCGACCGGCCCGAAATGGGGGCGGCCCCGGCGACGGCAGGCGCGGTACCGGCGCCGGCACCCGCACGCGCGGGGAGGGGCAGGCGCCGTAAGCACTGAGGCGGGGGCGGCCGACTCCGGCCCGCTTCGGCCTGCCGCAGAGCCGCCGGCCGAAGAGCCACTTGTCGCAGAGCCACCTGTCGCAGAGCCACCGGCCAGAGAGCTGCCAGAGAGCTGCCAACCGGAGAGCCACCCGCCGCAGGGCGCCCGCCTCGGAGCAGAAGCGTTACTGCACCTCTCCATCCGCGGGTTCGAGCGCTGCCCACGCCGAAGCGTTCCTTCGGCCTTGCTCGCGACTCGCTTCAGCCCGCGCTCTGCTCCTCCGCCAGGATGCGGTCCAGCGCCTCGTCGAGGTGGGCGTCGAAGTCCGCGAGCGCGCCCTCCTGACCGAGCGGCACCAGCTTGTCGGTGCGGTCGAGGAAGGCGATGAGAGGCGCGGTCGAGGAGCGGAACAGCGCCTGGTCGCGGCCGACCTGAAGCCGGATCAGGACCTCGCTCAGCGAGTCCGGTTCGACGGGCTCGACGCGCACGTCCCCGTCCCCGCACGGCCGGCCCACGCCGTCGATCAGCAGCTCCCGGCCGAACGCCCAGGTCACCGGGGCATCCCCCGGCAGATGGAAGGTCAGCCGCACGGCATACGGATCACCGGTCTCGTAACGCAGCTCCACCGGAATACGGAAGGAGAGCTCCTCGGAGACGAGAAAGCTCATCATGACCTCTGCCTGTACGGACTCGCGCATCGCCTACCCCGTCTTGTGAAGCCCACTGGCTGGGAATCATCCCCTGACACTGATGAAATATTGCTGAAAGTGCACGACAGATCACAAGGAGTGAGTTTTCAGATACTGATAGAGATCGCCAGCGACCCCAGCAGGCGCCCGATCTCGCGCTGTAGCTGCTGCGCCGCCGAGACCAGCCGATCGGCCTGATGGACGGGCAGGGAGATGGCCATCGTCGCGGCCGTGGTGCCCAGAGTGATCGGAATCGCCGCGCAGATCGTGCCCAGCGCGTACTCCTGCCGCTCCAGGACCGGCTCCATCCGCGGCATCCGTTCCAGCCGCCGCAGCAGGGTGTGGTCGTCACGCACCGTGTACGGGGTGATGGACTGCACGGGGTAACGGTCGAGATGGTCGCGCCGGGCGTCCTCGTCCAGCTGGGAGAGCAGGCACTGTCCGATCGCGTGCGCGTGCGCGGTCTCACGGAAGTCGGCCCACTCCTCGACCGCCGGGTTGCCCGGGGTGTCGGAGACGCACATGACCTCGATCTCGCCGTCCCGGTACACGGCGTAGTACACGGGCACGCCGATCGCGTCCCGCCAGCCGGCGAGTGCCTCGACCACCGTGCTGCGACGTTTCTGCTGGGCTCCGCTACTGCCCAGCCGCTCGGCCGCGTCGCCGAGGAAGAACAGGCCCTTGTCCCGGCGCAGATAGCCTTCGTGCACCAGAGTGCGCAGCAGGTGGTAGGCCGTCGGGAGGGCCAGGCCGGTCTCGCGGGCCAGTTGCTTGGCGGGAGCGCCGTGCGCATGGCCGGCGACGCACTCCAGGAGGCGCATCGCGCGCTGCACAGAACCGATGAGGGTCGCCGTCTGGGGTGCTGACTGAGGCGCTGTCCGAGGCTGCGCGCCGGAGCAGTCCGGGTGCGACGGCGCCGGTGTGGCCGTCGCACGCTCTTTCGTCGAGGGGCCGGGCTGCTCGGGAGGCCGGAGGCGTCCCTGGGGTGGTGCCGCGGCCTGGGCCGGGGTGGGGAGTGCGTGAGGGTCGGTGAGCGCGGTGTCTACCGTGGCCAAGGGTCACTCCCGAAGCGCGAGGGGGCAGCCCGTGCGGGGGAACACGGGAGGGGGTGTACGCCGCCCGCGGGGTCGTCCCCGCGTCGATTTCCGGACTCTAACGGCCCTCGACCGTCCTGAGACGGCCTGCCCGGAAAACTTCCCTCGCGCGAGGGAACCGGTGATTCCTGTTACCGATCACCGATTCCCGACACCCTCACCAGTCGCTGCGCGACGAGGAGCTCGACGTGAACTTCCGCACCACGTAGACGAGTCCGCCGACCAGGGCCACGAAGACCAGCACCTTGAAGAGCAGCCCGATGACGATGCTGACCACGCTCATTATCAGCCCGCCGAACACGACCAGGGCGATGACCGGCACCGCGATCCACTTCACCCACCAGGGCAGTCCCGCGAAGATCTCTCCCATTGCTCTCGTCCTTACCTCTCCGCCCGTCGCTCGTGCCGGGTCCGTCGATGACCCGGATCTTGATCCCGGATCGGTCTGATGTCCTGCACTCGATGCTAGGGCCGACCGGGTGCCCGGCGGGGGCCTCGCACCCCCGGTCCTCCCCTGATCGAACCCCTAGGGAACCCCGAGGCGGTGGATCGGCTTCGCGGTGGAGACCCAGCCCTCCGAGACCCAGCCCTCCGAGACTCAGCTCTCCGGGGGTGAGAACACCACGAGCACCCGCAGGTCCTCGC
This sequence comes from Streptomyces sp. CA-249302, assembly GCF_050936785.1. NCBI lineage: Bacteria > Bacillati > Actinomycetota > Actinomycetes > Kitasatosporales > Streptomycetaceae > Streptomyces > Streptomyces sp. CA-249302. The sequence continues at coordinate 5,401,758 of NZ_JBNJMG010000001.1, forward strand.
TGATGTGGTGGAACTTGTGGGCGACGCCGGCCGGCACGTAGATGACGCTGCCGCGCGCCACCTGGGTGGTCTCCAGGCCGACGGTGATGGAGGCGCGGCCGCTCACAACGAAGTAGACCTCGTCCTGGTTGTGCGGCTTCTGTGGATCATGTCCGCCGGCGTCGAGCGCGTACAACCCGACCGACATATTGCGCTCCCGCAGAAACTGCAGGTAGGCGCCGTCATTGGCGGCGCGCTCCGCCTCCAGTTCGTCCAGCCGGAATGCCTTCATCGCCGTTGTCGCCCTCGTCCCACTGCTCGTACCCGATCTCGTCTGCCACGATCAGACACATGAAGAATTTCGTAGTCAAGACGATCGCCAACGCGGGCGCCCTGGCGGTCGCAGTATGGCTGCTGGACAAGATCACCCTGACCGGTGACAGCACGGGCAAGAAGGCCTGGACCCTGATCCTCGTCGCCCTGGTCTTCGGCCTGGTGAACTTCCTGGTCAAGCCGATCGTGAAGCTGCTGTCCTTCCCGATCGTCATCCTGACGCTCGGTCTGTTCACGCTCGTCGTCAACGCCCTGATGCTGCTGCTCACCTCGTGGCTGGCCGACAAGCTGGACCTGAGCTTCCACGTCGAGGGCTTCTGGACCGCGGTCCTGGGCGGCCTGATCATCTCGATCGTCTCCTGGGCGCTGCACATGGTCCTGCCCGACGAGGACTGATCAGGCGATGACCTATCGCGTCTGCTTCGTCTGCACCGGCAACATCTGCCGGTCGCCGATGGCTGAGTCGGTGTTCCGCGCCCGCATCGCGGAGGCGGGGCTCGACGACCGGGTCGAGGTCGACAGCGCCGGCACCGGCGGCTGGCACGAGGGAGACGGTGCCGACCCGCGCACCGTCTCCGTCCTGGAGAGCAGCGGTTACGACGGCGCCCACACGGCCCGTCGGTTCCTGCCGTCGTGGTTCTCCCGCCTCGACCTCGTCATCGCCCTCGACACCGGCCATCTGAACGCCCTTCGCCGCCTCGCTCCCACCCCGGAGGACGCGGCGAAGGTCCGGCTGCTGCGCTCCTACGACCCCGCGGCCGGCGACGACCTCGACGTCCCTGACCCCTACTACGGGGGCATGGACGGCTTCGAGGAGTGCCTTGAGATGGTGGAGGCGGCGAGCGAGGGTCTGCTCGCCGCGGTTCGCGAGCAGGTGAAGGGACGAGTGGCATGAGTGATTCGGGTACGTCCGTGGGTGGCGGTGACGGCACGCGCGCGGTGCGGGCGGGGCTGCCCGAGGCGGTCAAGAACGAACCGACCCTGCCCGGCCCGGTGTTCGCCGCCCACTACCACCTGCCGGGCGAGGTCAGCGGCCCGTACACCTACGGCCGCGACGACAACCCCACCTGGACCCTGCTGGAGCGGGCCATCGGCGAGCTGGAGGCACCCGGGCAGGACGGCGTCGAGACGCTCGTCCTCGCCTCGGGCGTGGCCGCCGCCTCGGCGGTGCTGTTCTCCCAGGTGCGCGCCGGGGATGCCGTCGTACTCCCGAACGACGGCTACCAGGTGCTGCCCCTGATACGGGCCCAGTTGGAGGCGTACGGCATCGAAGTGCGCACGGCGCCGACGGCGAACGACGCCCAGCTGGACGTCCTCGACGGGGCGAAGCTGCTGTGGATCGAGACGCCGTCCAACCCCGGGCTCGACACCTGCGACATCCGGCGGCTCGCCGAGGCGGCACACACGCGTGGCGCGCTCGTCGCCGTCGACAACACCCTCGCCACCCCGCTCGGCCAGCGCCCACTGGAGCTCGGCGCGGACTTCTCGGTGGCCAGCGGCACCAAGCAGCTCACGGGTCACGGGGACGTGCTGCTCGGTTACGTCGTCGGGCGGGACGCCGAGGCCATGGCCGCCGTACGGCGCTGGCGGAAGATCGTCGGGGCGATTCCCGGGCCCATGGAGGCCTGGCTCGCGCACCGTTCGATCGCCACACTCCAGCTCCGTGTCGACCGGCAGTGCGCCACTGCCCTGACCGTCGCCGAGGCGCTCCGGGGGCGGCCCGAGGTGACCGGGCTGCGCTATCCCGGACTGCCCGACGATCCCGCGCACAAGGTCGCCGCGCAGCAGATGCGCCGTTTCGGGTGCGTGGTGTCGTTCACGCTGCCCACGCGCGCGCGTGCCGACCGTTTTCTCGACGCGCTGCGACTGGTCGACGACGCGACGAGCTTCGGCGGTGTGCGGTCCACGGCCGAGCGCCGCGGACGCTGGGGCGGGGACGCGGTCCCGGAGGGTTTCATCCGGCTCTCGGTCGGCGCCGAGGACGCCGAGGACCTGGTGGCGGATGTGCTGCGCGCGCTGGACGAGTCGGGGCGATGACCGCTTCGAAGCCTGCTTTACGGACACCCGACCGGTGTTCCGCTACGCACAACGGACGGTCCGAGCCTCCCCCCTCGTGGCTCGGACCGTCCTCGGTTCCGCGCGCGAAGAACCGCGCGAACAAGGCTAGTTGACTCTGTGTCAGTGTCCAATCACAGTAGCGACAGAGACCTATCGACTTATTTATAGTTGGGCCCTGCGCCTCGGGGGTGGGGAGAAGGAGCAGGCAACCGGGGAGGGCGAACCATGGATCTGGCCTTGCTGCGCACGTTCGTGACCGTGCATCGGGCCGGTTCGTTCACCCGCGCCGCCGCCCTGCTCGGTCTGTCGCAGCCGGCTGTGACCTCACAGATCCGCACGCTGGAACGGCAGTTGGGCCGGCCCCTCTTCCTGCGGCAGGCCCGTGGCGTGACCCCGACGACCATCGGGGACGAGCTCGCCCACAAGGCCGCCCCGCACCTGGACGCCCTGGTGGAGATCGCCGAGACAGGCCTCGACGACGAATCCTCGTTACGGACCCTGCACCTCGCCGGCCCTCCGGAGTTCACCGCGGAACGCGCGCTGCCCGCCCTCACGGAGCTGACCGGCGAGGACGGCCAGGGATTCGCGCTGCGCGCCTCCTTCGGGAACGCCGAGGAGACCCTGGAGGGGCTGGCCGCCGGGCATCACGATCTGGCCATCACCACGGCCCGTCCGCGCGGCGCTCTGCTCACGGCGACTCCGCTCTGCGACGAGGAACACGTCCTGGTCGCCTCCCCGGCGCGGGCCGGCCAGATCGGCCCCGACAAGCCACGGCGCAAGGGGGCTCCCGCCCTCGAGGACGTCCCCGTGGTCGAGGTGCACGAGTCGCTGCCCTTCGTCTCGCGCTACTGGGCCTCCGTCTTCGACACCCGCCCCGCCGCCCCGGGCACCGTCATCGTCCCCGACCTGCGCGCCGTCCTCGCCTGTGCCGTCGCGGGCGCGGGCCTGGCGGTGCTGCCCCGATATCTGTGCGCGGCCGCCCTCAAGCGCGGTGACGTCGTCGCCCTGCACGATCCCGCGGTGCCACCCCTGCGTACGTACTTTCTCGTGGTCCGCACCGGCACCCTCGCGATGCCACACATCGCGCGGGCCCACGAGTGGCTGCTGCGGGCCTCGGGCGACTGGTGTTGACCTGGGGTTTTCCCGCCCTTTTTCGGTCGTCACGGGCTGAGCTCGGCCGATGACACCTCGCGATGTTTCACGTGGAACCATCCGGGCCACATTCCACCCATGACCGTCCGACCCGTGGTCAAGCGCACCGCACGCGCCGTCCTCCTGGACGGAGACGACCTGATCCTGATCAAGCGCACCAAACCCGGTGTGGATCCCTACTGGCTCACTCCCGGTGGCGGGGTGGAGCCGGCGGACACGACCGTCGTCGACGCCCTGCACCGAGAGGTGTACGAGGAACTCGGCGCCAAGATCACCGACGTGGTGCCGTGCTTCGTCGACACCGTCGAGCACATCGGTGCGGACGGTGGCGCGACCGGCGTGAAGGTGCAGCACTTCTTCGTCTGCCACCTGGAGTCCATGGACACGTCCCTGCGGCACGGCCCGGAGATGGACGAACCGATCGGCGAGTACGAGATCGTCCGGGTGCCGTTCACGCGGGTCGGGATCGCCTCCGTCCATCTCGTCCCGCTGTCGCTGCGGCACTACCTGGACGGCAACATCGAGGGTGTACGGGCCATGCACGCCCCGGACCTGGGCTGAACTCCCGCTGCCTTACCGCCGGCCGGTTCAGTCCCCTGCAGCGACCAGTTCCTCGACCGAGTCGTGTCGTATCCGCGCCGAGGGGATACCGATGTTCCTGAGGGCGTCGACACCCTTGCGGATCATGCCGGGCGGGCCCGACAGATAGGCGTCGAACTCGTGCCACGGACCGTACTGGCGTATGGCGTCGGGAAGTTGGAGGTTCGCCTGCTGGTCGATGACGGCGCGGACCGAGAGCCAGGGGTGGGTCTGCTGGAGCCGGAGCATGGTGTCGATGTCGTACAGGTCGTGGTCGGTGCGGGCGCCGTAGAACACCTCGACCGGCCGGCGTTCACCGTGCTCGGCGACGTCCTCCACCAGCGCCTTGATCGGCGCTATGCCGGTGCCGCCGCCCAGGCACAGCAGCCCGCTGTCGGTGGTGTGGTCCACGGTCATCGAACCCGCCGACGGGCCGAGCCGGATAATGTCGCCGGGCCGGGCTCGGTGCACCAGGGCGTTCGAGACCCAGCCCGCCGGGACGGCCTTCACATGGAAGGTCAGCAGACCGTCGGAGCGGGGCGCCGAGGCGAAGGAGTAGTGCCGCCAGATACGCGGCCACCACGGCGTCTCCACGCTCGCGTACTGCCCGGCGAGGAAGGGATAGGGCTGGTCCGGGCGGACGGTGACGACCGCGACGTCCGAGGTCCTGAGGTCGTGCGCGACGATCTCGGCGTACCACCAGGCGGGGGCGCGCAGTTCGTCCACCGCCGCGGCGTCGATCATGACCTGCGAGATCGTGGTGTACGCCCGGACCCAGGCCGCCTCCGTCTCCGCGTCCCAGATGCCCGCGGCGTACTTGTGCAGCGCCCCGATGAGGCACTCGCCGACCGCCGGGTAGTGCTCGGGGCGGGTGCCGTACTTGCGGTGGCCACGGCCGAGGTTCTGCAGGTAGGCGACGAGGACCTCGGTGTTGTCGATGTGCTCGGCGGCGGTGAGCAGCGCCTTGAGCAGCCGGTCCCGCTGGGTGTCCATGGCGGCCGGGAACAGAGACCGCAGGTCGGGGTGGCGGACGAAGAGCAGCGCGTAGAAGTACGAGGTGACCTTGTCGGCGATCGGCGCCACCTCGGTCATGGTCCGCCGGATGAGGACGGCGTCCGGTGACGCCTGCGGGGTCTGCGCCTGGACCGGGGACTGCTGCGGCGGGGCGGACGGGGCTGGACGCTGGACCGGGATACGGAGGTCGGCGGGCGGCGCTGCGGCTTCCTTAGCCGGCTCGGGCGCTTCCTGCTCACCGCTCGGATGGGTCGCCGGCTGCCCGTGCGGTGTGAACCAGCCGCTCCCGCCGCCGGAAGTGCCGTTGTCGGCCGACGCGGTGGTCGGAGCGTCCATGGTGTGCCTCGCCTCGAACATCTTTCGGTCGGTCTGCGCACTTCCTCGGTCGGAAGGTGCCTGCTTTCCCCCGCAGACGGCTTACTTTCGTACGGACAAGTAAGGCGAGAGTGTGACATTGGCCGCAGTGCCCGCACCGCAGCATCGCATCCCACTCGGACGGCCTGACCGCAAAACCGAAAATGCGGGTTCTCGATCTCCCCGTCCCGTTAGGCTTCACTGCCCAGCTCACGATCAGCCCAGGATGTGTGCCATCCCGAGGGCGAACCGGAGTCGACCCTACCGGTCGCCGACCCGATCACAAGTCCCCCCTTGCTCCACCACGACTGTGACGGGGAACGAACCGTCAGTTCCCTCAACTACCGGGCTTGGCGCACCAATTCATAGGCTTCCCACAGATCGCCGCCCAAGTAGGAGTGGGTCGCGAGACCTGCGAGATGCCGGTCCGCATTGACCGCGACGGAGACCGGCACCGCGCCGAACAGGTCCCGGTCCGACAGCGAGTCGCCATAGGCGATGCAGTCGGCCCGTGCCACCCCGAACTCCGTGCACAGGCGATCGGCGATCTCGACCTTCGCCGCCGCGCTGAGAACGCCGGCCGGATCCACGGGCTCGGTGAACGGCAGGGCCGGAAAACGCGACCCATGTGCCGCGTGCGCACCCCAGCCGATGAGGCGCTCCACGAAGAAGGAAGGTGAGAGCGACACGACGGCGCAGTAGTCGCCCCGCTGCCGGATCTCCGCCCAGACTTCGCGGATCCGCTCCAGCCATGGCGCTGCTTCGAAGGCGGCCATCACATGCGCCTCGGTGAGATCCGCCCAGAGGGCATGTACCCGATCCGCGTACTCCGGTGGCCCTATGAGGCCCGCCGAGATCGCCTCGTCCAGGGCCACCGCCTCGGCTTCGAGTCCCAGCTGCCGTGAGATCTCCACGGGCGACGTGGTGCCGCGCAGCAATGTGCCGTCGAGGTCGAAGAGATGAAGTCTCGCCATGGGACCCGAGGCTAACGGGACACCTCGCAGACTCCCTGATGAGCCCACCGGACGCTCGCAGTTCGCCCATGTTTCACGTGAAACACCCGCCACCTGTCGGCGCCCTGTGCGGTTGACCACGACATGGCCAAAAGCTCCCGCGTCTCAGCGGAAAGAGGTGGACGCCGAGGGTGCCCGTCAGACAGCCTGACCTGCGTGGCGACTCCTTACCTCAGCGCTCTTCCCATCCGCCGTCTGACGCTCCGCGATCTCACCGCCTGCGCCGACTTGTCCGAGGACCGGGGGTGGCCGCGTGAGGAGCACAAGTGGGGCTTCCTCCTCACAGCCGGGAAGGGCTACGGCATTGACGACCCCCACGGCGGTCTCGTCAGCGCCTGTGTCGTCACCGAGTACGGACCCCAGGACCGGCCCGACCTCGCCGCCATTGGCATGGTCCTGGTCGCCGAGCGGCACGCCCGCCAAGGCATCGGACGCCACCTCATGCGGCACATCGTCTCGGCGATGGGCACCACCCCGCTGACACTGCACGCGACCCCGAACGGCCGCCCTCTCTACGAGGAACTCGGCTTCAAGGTAACCGGCCGGGCCGAGATGCTCCGCGGGCACTTCACCCCCGGTGGACCGACGACCGGCGTCGCCACGCGGGCCGCCACCGCCGAGGACCTCACCTCGATCGTCCGCCTCGACGAGGAGGTGTTCGGCGCCGACCGCACGCACATCGTCACGCGGCTGCCGGCCTTCGCCGACCGCCTGTGCGTCGCCGAGGAGGGCGGGCGGCTCATCGGATACGCGGGCGCCTGGCCCAACATGGATACCCATGTGATCGGCCCGCTGGTCGCCCGGGACCCGGAGACGGCCAAGGCACTCATCGCCTCGCTCGCCGCCCACACCGACCGCCCGCTGCGCACCGACATCGACGTACGGCACGAGGAACTACTGCTGTGGGCGAAGGAGCGCGGGCTGGAGTCCGTGGCGTTCAACTCGGTCATGACCTACGGCATCCCGGAACTGCCCGGCGACTGGACCAGGCGCATCGCCCCTGTCACGGTGGCGGCCGGCTGAGCGTGCTCCGAAGCACCGGTGCATAGGGTGGCCGGCATGGGAGATCTTGAGATGCGGCCCGCCACGGCGGACGACGTGCCCGCGATCGTCGCGATGCTCGCCGACGACCCCCTCGGCGCCCAGCGTGAGTCTCCGGGCGATCTGACGCCCTATCTGGCCGCCCTGGAGCGCCTGACGGCCGACCCGAACCAGCAGTTGATCGTCGCCACTCGGGAGGACCGCGTCGTCGGCACGCTTCAGCTCACAATCATTCCCGGGCTGTCGCGACGCGGTTCCACCCGGTCGATCATCGAAGCCGTCCGGATCCACGCGGACGAGCGAGGCAGCGGCCTGGGAACACAGCTCATCGAGTGGGCGATCGACGCATCCCGGCGCGCAGGCTGCCAGTTGGTCCAGCTGACCTCCGACAGCACCCGCACCGACGCCCACCGCTTCTACGAGCGGCTCGGTTTCACGGCCTCGCACGTGGGCTTCAAGCTCCAGCTCTGAGACCGGTGAGAGCGAGGCGTCCTGTTTCACGTGAAACAGGACGCCCGCCGCACCAGCTGAGGGTCAGCCGATCCCCCGCCATCCGTCCGGGTCCACTCCACCCGGCACAGAAGCCTCCTCGCCGTACGGCTGACGCGTGAACACGAAGGACCCGAGGTCCAGATGGCTCACGGTCCCGTCCGGCCGTCGTACGGCCTTCAGGAGCTCTCCGGCGTAATAGCCCTCCAGCCCGGTCCAGCTGCCGTCGCCGTTGGCCTTGAAGCGCGAGCGGCGTCCCTTCCCGGACAGCGGCTCCAGTGAGACGAGCCCGTCGGCCGTCAGGCGCAGCGCGAAGCCGTATGTACCCCAGTACCACTGGCCGGCCAACTCCAGTACGGCCTGGTCGACTTCGCGCATCGGCCGCCATGGCTCTGGAATGCGGGGCTCGGCCTCGGCGACGATCCGGACGAGGTCGGCGGCGGCGGTGGCGAGCAGCGGGCCGGAGGTGCAGTTGGCCAGGACGACCGCTGCGACGTCGTCCTCGACACTCATCGTGAGACAGGCCAGGAAACCCGGCAGGGACCCCGAGTGCCCGACGAGCAGCCGCTCACCCTGACGCCGGACCTCCAGACCCAGGCCGTACGCATAGCCGTCGGCCACGTCCGGGGCCTCCGGAGGTGCCGCCGGGGTCCGCATCTCCAGCAGCGACTCGGCGCTCAGAACGCGGGGGTCCCCCTGGGCCAGGAAGACCGCGAACCGCGCCAAGTCCCCTGTGGTGGACCAGAGTTGACCGGCGGGAGCCATCCGGCCCAAGTCCTCCGCGGGCTCTGGCAGCATCACGTCCGCCCACGGATGCACCGCCCAGCCGCCGGCGTGCGGTGCCTGCGGTCGCCCGCTCGTGCGGTCGAGGCCGAGGGGTTCGAGCACTTCCCGCCGAAGAACTTCCTCCCACGGGGCACCGCGTAGCTCCTCGACCAGAGCGCCGAGCAGGGTGAACCCGGGGTTGGAGTAGTGGAACCTCCGGCCGACGGGATGCACCAGCGGCTGCTCGCCGAGGACGTCGCCGAGACCGGGACGCAGCACGCCCGGGGTCCGCTCCCACCACGGTGCGGGTGACTCGGCCGCCAACCCGGCGGTGTGCGCGAGCAGTTGGGCGATGGTGGCCTCCCCCGCACCGGTGCCCGGCAGGTACTTCTCCAGGGGGTCGCCGAGGTCGAGCGCGCCCTCGTCGCGCAGCCGCATGACGAGAACGGCCGTGAAGGTCTTGGTGATCGAGCCGATGCGGTACTGCACGTTCTCGTCCGGGCCGTGCCCGTCCACCGAGGTCCGCGAGCCGTGCCACACCGTCTCCCCGCCCCGTACGACCGCCGCGACCATCGACGGCGCCCGCCCCTCGGCCTGGGCCACGGCGATCCGGTGCAGCAGTGCCCTGCGGGTACCGGGGAGCAACTCTTCCTGAGGTGTCGTCATGCCCCCAGTCCATCCCGCGGGACGCGCGATCGTCGAGCTCATTTGTCCCGGGGACGGTGGCGGATCAGGTCTGCGCCATGTCCACGAACCGCGAGTAGTGGCCCTGGAAGGCGACCGTGATCGTCGCCGTAGGGCCGTTACGGTGCTTGCCGACGATGATGTCCGCCTCGCCCGCGCGCGGCGACTCCTTCTCGTAGGCGTCCTCGCGGTGCAGCAGGATGACCATGTCGGCGTCCTGCTCGATGGAACCCGACTCACGCAGGTCGGACACCTGCGGCTTCTTGTCCGTGCGCTGCTCGGGACCACGGTTCAGCTGCGAGAGCGCGATCACCGGGACCTCCAGCTCCTTGGCCAGCAGCTTGAGGTTACGGGACATGTCCGAGACCTCCTGCTGGCGGCTCTCGGAGCGCTTTCCGGACTGCATCAGCTGGAGGTAGTCGATGATCACGAGCTTGATGTCGTTGCGCTGCTTCAGCCGACGGCACTTGGCGCGGATCTCCATCATCGACAGGTTCGGGGAGTCGTCGATGTAGAGCGGGGCGGATGAGACCTCGGGCATGCGGCGCGCCAGCCGGGTCCAGTCCTCATCCGTCATGGTGCCGGACCGCATGTGGTGCAGGGCGACGCGGGCCTCGGCGGACAGCAGACGCATCGCGATCTCGTTGCGCCCCATTTCGAGGGAGAAGATGACGCTCGGCAGGTTGTGCTTGATCGACGCCGCTCTCGCGAAGTCCAGTGCGAGCGTCGACTTACCCATGGCGGGACGGGCCGCGATGACGATCATCTGGCCCGGGTGCAGCCCGTTGGTGAGCGAGTCGAGGTCTGTGAAGCCGGTGGGTACGCCGGTCATCTCGCCGCTACGCGAGCCGATCGCCTCGATCTCGTCGAGCGCGCCCTCCATGATGTCGCCGAGCGGCAGATAGTCCTCGCTGGTGCGCTGCTCGGTGACCGCGTAGATCTCGGCCTGGGCGCGGTTGACGATCTCGTCGACGTCGTCGTCGGCCGCGTATCCCATCTGAGTGATCCGCGTGCCGGCCTCGACCAGCCTTCGCAGGACCGCGCGCTCGTGGACGATCTCCGCGTAGTACTCGGCGTTGGCCGCCGTCGGCACCGTCTGGACGAGGGTGTGCAGATACGATGCGCCGCCGACCTTGTTGATCTCACCGCGCTTGGTGAGTTCGGCGCCGATCGTGATGGGGTCGGCCGGCTCGCCCTTGGCATAGACGTCGAGGATCGCCTGGAAGATCGTCTCGTGGGCCGGCTTGTAGAAGTCGTGGCCCTTGATGACCTCGACGACGTCGGCGATCGCGTCCTTGGACAGCAGCATGCCGCCGAGGACGGACTGCTCGGCGTCGAGGTCCTGGGGCGGCACGCGCTCGAAGGCGGCGCCGCCGTCCCACTCGCCGTTCTCCCGGCCTCGGTCGTGCTGTTCGTCGCGGCCCCGGCCCCCGTCGCCGCGTCGGCGGGAGGCAGGCAGACGGTCGCTGGGCCCGCTGTCGGCCCAGGGGTCGTCCAAGGGCTCGGAAACGCTCACCGAGCCACCTCCTCCCGTCCGCCGAGCGGACCTAGCCATGCCCTCATTTCTACGGCACGGCACTGACAAATGAGAGGCCCAACTCCGGTACGGGCGCGTCGGTTTTGTGATGATTTCCCGGCCGCCGGACGGAGTGGGCGCCGGACCACGGTAGGCCTGTGGGCACCGTCAGCCAATCTGGTTATCCACAGGCCATGTGGACGACGGCCCGGATGCTGTGGAGAACTCCGCAAAACCTGTGCACGACACGGTGGACAGCCCTGTGAACAAGCCCGGGCGACTTCCGTCAGACCCACTCTGACCTGCCCCTTTCCCATCCACCGGCTGTGCAGAAGAAAAACTTCCCCACTCGGACCAAGATCGCTTCGAACGCCACGCGAAAGTACACACCCCGAGTGAAACGGTAAGGGTCAGAAAAGCTTTGCATCTCTTACCTGTGGACGATTAGATTGGTGCACATGACACAGGCTCCCGCGGCCCCCAGGGCCGCCCGGCGACAGCACGATCGAGAGATCGTCGCACTGGCCGTCCCGGCCTTCGGCGCGCTTGTCGCCGAGCCCCTTTTCGTCATGGCCGACAGCGCGATCGTGGGCCATCTCGGCACAGCACAACTCGCCGGACTCGGCGTCGCCTCCGCCCTCCTCACGACAGCGGTCAGCGTCTTCGTCTTCCTCGCCTACGCGACCACGGCGGCCGTCGCCCGACGCGTCGGCGCCGGCGACCTTCAGTCCGCCATCCGTCAAGGTATCGACGGCATCTGGCTGGCTCTCCTGCTCGGCGCCGCCGTCATCTCCGTCGTGCTCCCCGCGGCACCCTCCCTGGTGAGCCTCTTCGGCGCCTCCGACACCGCGGCCCCTTACGCGATCACCTACCTCCGCATCTCGGCCCTCGGCATCCCGGCCATGCTCGTCGTCCTCGCCGCGACCGGCGTCCTGCGCGGCCTCCAGAACACGAGGACACCCCTCTACGTCGCCGTCGCCGGCTTCGTCGCCAACGGCATCCTCAACGCGGGCCTCGTCTACGGCGCCGACCTGGGCATCGCGGGCTCGGCCTGGGGCACCGTCATCGCCCAGTGGGGCATGGCCGCCGTCTACCTCGTGGTGGTCACCCGAGGAGCGCGTAAGCACGGTGCGTCCCTGCGCCCCGACGCCGCCGGGATCAGGGCCTCCGCCCAGGCCGGTGTACCCCTGCTCGTCCGCACGCTCTCGCTGCGGGCGATCCTGATGATCGCGACAGCGGTCGCGGCCCGGCTCGGCGATGCCGACATCGCGGCCCATCAGATCATCCTGTCCCTGTGGAGCCTGCTCGCCTTCGCCCTCGACGCCATCGCCATCGCGGGGCAGGCCATCATCGGGCGCTATCTCGGTGCCGGTGACACGCGTGGAGCCCGACAGGCATGTCGCCGGATGGTGGAGTGGGGCCTCGCGGTCGGCGTTGTCCTGGGCGTGCTCGTCGTGCTCACCCGCCCGGTGTTCCTGCCTCTGTTCACGAGCGACTCGGTGGTGAAGGACGCGGCCCTGCCCGCCCTGCTGATGGTGGCCCTCTCACAACCCATCTGCGGAGTCGTCTTCGTCCTCGACGGTGTCCTCATGGGCGCGGGCGACGGACCGTACCTGGCAGGGGCGATGCTCGTCACCCTCGCGGTCTTCGCACCGGTCGCCCTGCTCGTTCCCGCGCTGGGTGGTGGTCTGACCGCTCTCTGGGCCGCCATGACGCTGATGATGACCGTGCGGATGCTGACCCTCTGGCTCCGCGCCCGTTCGGGCCGCTGGCTGGTGACGGGAGCGACCCGCTGACGGGGGCGACCAGCTGACGGTTTCACGTGAAACACGTCCGGTCGGTCGGACTGATCGTTTCACGTGAAACATGGCCGCCTGGCCGCCCCTCGCGGCACGCAGAAGGGGCCGCACCCGCTGGGGGTGCGGCCCCTTCTCAGCTCTTCAGCCGAAGCTGTTCAAGCCGAGCGCAGCGATCAGGCCGCGACGACCTCGATGTTGACCTTGGCGGCAACCTCGGGGTGCAGACGCACGGACGTCTCGTGGGCGCCCAGGGTCTTGATCGGAGCGGTCAGCTCGATGCGGCGCTTGTCGACCTCGGGGCCACCGGAAGCCTTGATCGCCGAGGCGATGTCGGCCGGGGTGACGGAACCGAAGAGACGACCGGCGTCGCCGGAGCGGACAGCCAGACGGACCTTGACGGCCTCGAGCTGGCCCTTGACCTGGTTGGCCTGCTCGATGGTCTGGATCTCGTGGATCTTGCGAGCACGACGGATCTGCTCGACGTCCTTCTCGCCACCCTTGGTCCAGCGGATAGCGAACTTCCGCGGGATCAGGTAGTTGCGAGCGTAACCGTCCTTGACGTCGACGACGTCGCCCGCGGCACCGAGGCCGGAGACCTCGTGGGTGAGGATGATCTTCATTAGTCGGTCACCCTTCCCTTATCGCGCGGTGGAGGTGTAGGGCAGCAGCGCCATCTCACGGCTGTTCTTGACGGCCGTGGCGACGTCACGCTGGTGCTGCGTGCAGTTGCCGGTCACGCGGCGGGCACGGATCTTGCCGCGGTCGGAAATGAACTTCCGCAGCATGTTCGTGTCCTTGTAGTCCACGTACTGGACCTTGTCCTTGCAGAAAGCGCAGACCTTCTTCTTCGGCTTGCGCACAGGCGGCTTCGCCATGGTGTTTCTCCTGTGTGATCAAGAAGTTTGGGTACGACCCGCCCTCGACCGTGAGGTCTAGAAGGGGGGCTCGTCCGAGTAGCCGCCGCCACCGCTGCCGCCGGAGTTTCCACCCCAGCCGCCACCGCCGCCCTGGTTGCCACCGGCGGGAGCGCCGGTCGCCCACGGGTCGTCGGCGGGAGCACCGCCGCCGCCCTGCTGGCCGCCGCCGGAGTTTCCACCCCAGCCGCCGCCACCCTGGCCGCCACCGCCACCGCCGTAACCACCCTGGCCACCGCGGCCGGCACCGCCGGCGGTCTTGGTGACCTTGGCCGTGGCGTTCCGCAGGCTGGCGCCGACTTCCTCGACGTCCAGCTCGTAGACCGTGCGCTTGACGCCCTCACGGTCCTCGTAGGACCGCTGCTTCAGCCGGCCCTGCACGATGACGCGCATGCCTCGCTGGAGCGACTCCGCGACGTTCTCCGCCGCCTGACGCCAGACCGAGCAGGTCAGGAACAGGCTCTCGCCGTCCTTCCACTCGTTCGTCTGGCGGTCGAAGGTGCGGGGAGTGGACGCGACACGGAACTTCGCGACCGCCGCACCGGAGGGGGTGAAGCGCAGCTCGGGGTCGTCGACAAGATTGCCGACGACCGTGATGACGGTCTCGCCTGCCATGGGGGAACCTCTCGGCGGGTTTGCTGCTCTGGCTGCTTGGTTGCTGCTACTCGAATCCCGAGATCAGCTGAGCGGGAGAGCTCAGTGGGTCTCGGGGCGGAGGACCTTGGTCCGGAGGACCGACTCGTTCAGGTTCATCTGGCGGTCGAGCTCCTTGACGATCGCGGGCTCAGCCTGCAGATCGATGACCGAGTAGATGCCCTCGGGCTTCTTCTTGATCTCGTACGAGAGACGACGACGGCCCCAGGTGTCGACCTTCTCGACCTTGCCGTTGCCCTCACGGACGACGGAGAGGAAGTTCTCGATCAGGGGGGCGACAGCGCGCTCCTCCAGATCGGGGTCGAGGATGACCATCACCTCGTAGTGACGCATGTGGAACCCACCTCCTTTGGACTCAGCGGCCACGGTCGTTCCGTGGCAGGAGGGTTGTGATGCGTACGCAACGGTATCGGCCGCCACTGACAATCGGGCTGACCTCGCGGTTCGCCCGTGCTGGCCTGGGCAGACACCGGTGCAGAGAGTACAGAGTACCCGCACACCGGCTTCCGGTTGAAATCCGGCCCGGGGGACCGTCAATCTGTACACATCGGGTGTGTATGGCGCTACGATGCGCCGCCTTTCGCAGGAGGTGCCCCATGGCACAAGCATTGCGACCCAACACCGTCGGAGGCCTCTTCGCCACCGACGGAAAGCCCCACCCGCTCCAGGACACGCTGCTCGCGGTGACCCTGGTGCTCGGTCTGACGGCGTTCGTGACGGGCTTCTTCCACAGCCTGCACCTGCTCAGCTCCTGGACCGGCCTGGTGGGGATCCTCACCGGCGCGTACGGCCAGTGGATCTCGGAGACGACCCGCGAGCGCTTCGGACTCATCCTGGGTCTCGGCGCCGCCGGTGTCGGCTTCTTCCTCGGCATGGCGCACGGCGGCCTCTTCGGCGGGGTCATCAGCTGATGCCAGGGACACCGTCCCTTTAACTCCACACAAAGCACCGCGGAACACCTCGGCGGCCCATGAGCCGGGGTGCAGGTTCCGTACGCCCAGTCGGGGCGCTCGCAAGGCGCAGTAGGCTTCGGCGCGAGAGCCGGAGCCCCTGTACCCATGGGGACACACCAGCCCGAGGAGCGCCCCGAATGAGCCTGACCCTGAGGACGATCAGCCGCGAGCAGCATCTGGCGTACATCCAGAGCCTGCCCTCGGCGAGCCACATGCAGGTTCCGGCCTGGGCCGACGTCAAGGCGGAGTGGCGCTCCGAGAGCCTCGGCTGGTTCGACGACCGCAACGGTGAGATGGTCGGCGCGGGCCTCGTCCTCTACCGCCAACTCCCCAAGATCAAGCGCTACTTGGCCTATCTGCCCGAAGGCCCGGTCATCAACTGGTTCGCGCCGAATCTGACCGAGTGGCTGGAACCGATGCTCGCGCACCTCAAGCAGCAGGGCGCCTTCTCCGTGAAGATGGGCCCGCCGGTGATCATCCGGCGCTGGGAGGCCATCTCCATCAAGGCCGGCATCCAGAACCCGGACGTGAAGCGCCTGCGCGACATCGAGGCCGACTTCATCGAGCCGCGCGCCTTCGAGGTCGCCGACAAGCTGCGCCGGATGGGCTGGCAGCAGGGCGAGGACGGCGGGGCCGGCTTCGGCGACGTGCAGCCCCGCTACGTCTACCAGGTGCCGCTGGCGAACCGGTCTCTGGAAGAGGTCCACAAGAACTTCAACCAGCTGTGGCGCCGCAACATCAAGAAGGCCGAGAAGGCCGGGGTCGAGGTCGTCCAGGGCGGCTACCAGGACCTCGAGGAATGGCAGCGGCTGTACGAGATCACGGCCGTGCGCGACCACTTCCGGCCCCGCCCGCTGTCGTACTTCCAGCGCATGTGGACGGCCCTCAACACCGAGGACCCCAACCGGATGCGGCTGTACTTCGCCCGCCACAACGGCGTGAACCTGTCGGCGGCGACGATGCTGATCGTCGGCGGGCACGTCTGGTACTCCTACGGCGCCTCCGACAACATCGGCCGTGAGGTCCGGCCCTCGAACGCGATGCAGTGGCGGATGCTGCGCGACGCCTACGCGCTCGGCGCGACCGTCTACGACCTGCGCGGCATCTCCGACTCGCTGGACGAGACCGACCACCTCTTCGGTCTGATCCAGTTCAAGGTGGGCACGGGCGGCCAGGCCGCCGAGTACCTCGGCGAGTGGGACTTCCCGCTCAACAAGCTGCTCCACAAGGCGCTCGACATCTACATGTCGCGCCGCTGAGCCCCATCGGCCCCGGCCGTTTGCTTCGATAAGTCCGACAGCTTCGTTCGCTTCCATACCTCTGATACACCGCAGCCACCAGAAAGGTTCCAGGTCCGGCCATGGCGCTCACGCTCTACGTCGACACCGCGCGCTGGCGGGCGCACCACAAGCACGTGCAGGAGCAGTTCCCGGGGCTCGTCCCGGTCTGCAAGGGCAACGGCTACGGCTTCGGGCACGAGCGGCTGGCGGAGGAGGCCACTCGGCTGGGCTCCGACATCCTCGCCGTTGGCACCACGTACGAGGCCGCGCGGATCAAGGACTACTTCGGCGGTGACCTGCTGGTGCTGACGCCGTACCGGCGCGGCGAGGAGCCCGTCCCGCTGCCCGACCGGGTCATTCGCTCGGTGTCGTCGATCGACGGCGTGTACGGCCTGGTGGGCGCCCGCGTGGTCATCGAGGTGATGTCCTCGATGAAGCGGCACGGCATCAGCGCCCAGGACCTGCCCCAGCTGCACGCCGCCATAGAGAACGTCCGCCTGGAGGGCTTCGCCATCCACCTGCCGCTGGACCGCACGGACGGCTCGGACGCCGTCGAGGAGGTCATCGGCTGGATGGACCACCTGCGCGCGGCCCGGCTGCCGCTGCACACGATGTTCGTCAGCCACCTCAAGGCCGAGGAACTCCACCGGCTGCAGCAGCAGTTCCCGCAGACCCGCTTCCGCGCCCGTATCGGCACCCGGCTGTGGCTGGGCGACCACGAGGCCACCGAGTACCGCGGAGCCGTCCTGGACGTCACGCGGGTCGCCAAGGGTGACCGCTTCGGCTACCGCCAGCAGAAGGCGGCCTCGGACGGCTACCTGGTGGTCGTGGCGGGCGGCACGTCGCACGGGGTGGGCCTGGAGGCCCCGAAGGCCCTGCACGGCGTCATGCCGCGCGCCAAGGGCGTCGCCCGGGCCGGCCTCGCCACGGTCAACCGGAACCTTTCTCCGTTCGTCTGGGGCGGCAAGCAGCGCTGGTTCGCGGAGCCGCCGCACATGCAGGTGTCGATCCTCTTCGTGCCGTCGGACGCGCCGGAGCCGAAGGTCGGCGAGGAGCTGGTGGCCCATCTGCGGCACACCACCACGCAGTTCGACCGAATCGTCGACCGCTGAGGCAGCGGACAGACCGAAGGCCGTACACGGAACTCCGTGTACGGCCTTCTGCTTGGGCCTCGCAGGCCCTGTTCGCTCAGAGCGAACTGTCCCTGGAGGATGCCGTTCCACCGCTGCCCCACTCCACCTGGGGCCCCTCGAAGTAGGCCGCGTGCCGCGGCGGATGGGCCGCCGGACCGACGACGAAGACGTCCTCCGCGCCGTCCAGCACGCCTCCGGATGGATCGTCGTCGCCGGACCTGCGCACCGGGTCCCGCTCCGGCATCAGGATGTCGCGCACGATGACGCCGCAGAGGTACAGCGTCCCCAGCAGGTGCACGCCGATGGCCCAGTGGTAGCCGTCCTGCGGCAGTCCTTTGTGGGCGTCGCCGCTGGTCGTGTACGCGAGGTACATCCAGATACCCAGGAAGTACGCGACCTCGCACGCCTGCCAGATCAGGAAGTCCCGCCACTTGGGCCGGGCCAGCACGGCCAGCGGGACCAGCCACAGGACGTACTGCGGCGAGTAGACCTTGTTGGTGAGGATGAACGCCGCGACGATCAGGAACGCGAGCTGGGCGAAGCGGGGTCGGCGGGGAGCGGTCAGGGTGAGTACCGCGATGCCCACACAGCAGAGCACCACCAGTGCGGTGGCCAGGTTGTTGACGGTGTCGGTGGTCAGCGGGTCGGACGAGTTCTGGGCCATGATCAGCCAGAACGAGCCGAAGTCCACGCCCCGGTCGTGGCTGAACTTGTAGAACTGCGACCAGCCGTCCCAGGCGAAGAGCATCACGGGCAGGTTCACGACGATCCAGGCGACGGCCGTGCCGCCGAGCGCCTTGCCGAAGTCCCGCCACTTGCCGGCCCGCCAGCACAACAGGAACAGGGGGCCGAGCAGGAAGACGGGATACAGCTTGGCGGCCGTGGCGAGCCCCAGGAGGACGCCGAAGGCGAGGGGGCGGCTACGGGACCACATCAGCATCGCCGCGGCCGTCAGAGCGACCGCCAGCAGGTCCCAGTTGATGGTGGCGGTCAGCGCGAAGGCCGGCGCCAGGGCGACCAAGAGACCGTCCCAGGGCCGGCGGGCGTGCGTCCGGGTCACACAGACCGCGATGACGGCCGCGCACGCCATCAGCATCCCGGCGTTGACCATCCAGTACCACTGCTCCTGGTCCTGGATGCTGCCGCTGCCCGGTGTGAGCCAGGCGGCGACCTCCATGAACACGCCGGTGAGCACCGGGTATTCGAGGTACGGCATGTCGCCGGAGATCTTGTCGAAGTACGGCACGAGCCCGTCGGCGAAACCGCGCCCCTGATAGAGGTGCGGGATGTCCGAGTAGCACGCCTTCGTGTACTGCGAGCTGGCACCGAAGAACCAGGCGCCGTTGTAGCAAGGCGCCTTCTGGATCAGGCCGAGGGCGAACATGCCGATCGCGACGAGCGCGATGACTCTGACGGGAGTCCACCAGGACGTCCCGAGCAGGGCGCGCCGCCCGAGGGGGCCGCCGATCAGCTCACTGCCGGACGTGGCGACCTTGTCCTCTTTGGTCGGCCGCACCGTATCCGGCTCGTGCACGCTCTCTTGCGTCGATTCTGCGCTGGGCATGCCGCACATCCTGCCGTACATGCCTAGGAATACGCCGAGGGCCGCCGCACCCACTCAGGTGCGACGGCCCCTGTTTCACGTGAAACATGTGGACGTTTCACGTGAAACACCCGTGCCGGGTGCTTTGGCGCTAGCCGCTCGACCCTCCGAAGAGGCCTCCGTTGCCATTGCCTCTGCTGTTGCCGTTGCCACTGGTCTCAGTGGCCGTCGGGGTGGAGGTCACACCGCCGTCGGTCCCGCCCGTGTCCGTGCCACCGGTGTCCGTGCACTGCCAGCTGAACTGGCACGACTCGCTCGCCGAAGGACTCGGGCTGGTCAGCGTCTCGCTGGGCGTCGGGCTCGGCGTCGGACTGGTCAGCGTCTCGCTCGGCGTCGGAGTCGGCGTCGGGCTGGGCACGTCGTTGACGACCTCGCCGATCTGCTCAGGCGTCGGGAAGTCCTCCGCCTCCGTACCCTTCAGCGCCTCCGTCATGTAGTCGTGCCAGATCTCGGACGGGAACGAGGCACCGTGGATCTTCTCCTGGCCACCCGTTCCGTACATCTCCAGGAAGGTGCGGTTCTTCTGGGACTCGTCGTCGTCGTACCGGAACATCGTGATCGACGTGGACAGCTGCGGGGTGTAACCCACGAACCAGGCGGACTTGTTGCCGTCGGTCGTACCGGTCTTGCCGGCCACCTGGCGCCCGGGCAGCTGGGCGTTGGTACCCGTGCCCTTCTCGACCACCGTCTTCAGCACGTCGGTGACGTTGTCGGCCACAGGCGCGGTGAACGCCTGGGTGACCTTGTCC
Organism: Streptomyces sp. CA-249302; assembly: GCF_050936785.1. NCBI lineage: Bacteria > Bacillati > Actinomycetota > Actinomycetes > Kitasatosporales > Streptomycetaceae > Streptomyces > Streptomyces sp. CA-249302. The sequence goes on from NZ_JBNJMG010000001.1 coordinate 5,421,820, forward strand.
TCGTGGGTGAAGACCGTGCCGTCCTTGCTCGTCACCTTGGTGACGGAGAACGGATCACGCTGCTTGCCGCTGGAGGCGAAGGTGCCGTAAGCACCGGCCATACGGATCGCGCTCGGGTCGGAGATACCGATCGAGAAGGACGGGAAGCTCGTGCCGGCCAGGCTGTCCTTCTTGAGGCCAGCCGCGATCGCCGCTTCCTTCACCTTGTCCAGCCCGACGTCCATGCCGAGCTGCACGAAGGCGGAGTTCACCGACTCCCGCATCGCCTCACGCAGGTCGATCTGGTACTTGGGAGGAGAGCCGTACGACTCGTTGCCGTCGTTGGTCTGCAGCCACTCCTCGCCCTTCTCGTTCTTCCAGATCGTCCCGTCGTAGTCCTTGATCTTCAGCTTGTTCTTGCCGCTGTACAGGCTCTTCGGGGAGATCTGGGTGCGCTCGTCCTGCGCCTGCTCCGCACCGAGGCTCTTGTCGCGCACACCCCACTGCATCGCCGCCGCGAGCACGAACGGCTTCATGGTCGAACCGATCTGGGCACCGGTCACGTCCGCGTTGTTGGTGAAGTGCTTGGTCGCGTCCTCACCGCCGTAGATCGCCCTGATGGCACCGGTCGACGGTTCCACCGAAGCGGCGCCGAACTGGACGTGAGTGTCCGTCTTGGGGCGCTGCTTCGGCTTGATGTTGGCCTTCTGGACGTTGGTGACCGCGGTCTCGAGCTCCTTGACCTTCTTCTTGTCGAAGGTCGTGTAGATCGAGTAACCGCCCTTCTGCAGGTCGTCGGCGGAGATGTTGGTGTTGTTGACCAGGTACGCCTTGGCGAGGTCGACGAGGTAGCCGACCTGGCCGCTCAGCTTGTTGTTCGAGCGGGGGTTCTGCCACGTGGGGAGCTTGGTGTACTTGGCCCGGTCCGTGGCGCTGAGGTGGCCGTACTCGACCATCTTGTCGAGGGTGTTCTGCATCTGCACCAGGGCACGCCTGCTGTTGGCCTCGGGAGTGGCCGACGAGTCGAGCGAGGTGGCGCCCGCGGGGTCGTAGTACGTGGCGCCCTTGAGCATCGCCGCCAGGAAGGCGCACTCGCCCGGGTTCAGATCGACGGCGTCCTTGTTGAAGTACGCACGCGCGGCCGCCTGGATGCCGTAGGCCCCGCGACCGTAGTACGCGGAGTTCAGGTAGCCGGCCATGATCTCGTCCTTCGAGACCGTGGTGCCCACCTTGATCGAGACGAAGATCTCCTTGAACTTGCGGGAGACCGTCTGGGACTGGTCGTCCAGCATCGCGTTCTTCACGAACTGCTGGGTGATGGTGGAGCCACCCTGCGTCTCACCGCCCCTGGCCATGTTGAACACGGCGCGCGCGATGCCCTTCGGGTCGATGCCGCTGTCGGTGTAGAAGGTCTTGTTCTCCTGCGAGATCACGGCGTACTGCATCGCCTTGGGGATCTGCGAGAGGTTGACGATCTGACGGTTCGTCTCACCGCCCGTGGCGACCATCTCGCTGCCGTCGGACCAGTAGAAGACGTTGTTCTGGGCCTCGGCGGTCTTCGCTATGTCCGGGACGCCCACCATGGCGTACGCGATGCCCGCGACGGCCACCATGCTGCCGAAGAACCCGATGAACAGGCCGGCCACCAGCTTCCACGAGGGCAGCCAGCGTGCCACGCCGTACTTGCCGGAGCGCGGGTAGTCGATGAACCGCTTCTTTCCGGGGACGGCGGCGCGACCTCGTCCCCGCCCGGGTCCGGTGGGACCGTCGGGCATGCCGCGGCGGCCTCCGCGGCCCGGTTCGGCCGCTCTGCGTCGGCCGCCTCCGCTTCTCTGGGCCGCGCGGCGGGCCTCGGCGCGACCGCCGTACGACGGTTCCTCGCCTGCCGATCCGTATGAATTCGACCCGTACGCGTCGGAAGGAGACCCGGTGGCGCCTCGCGGTGCCGCGCGGCGGCCGGAGGACGAGCCGGACTGGCCACGTCGGGCCTCGGCACGTCCGCCTCCCTGCGGCTGCGGCGGTTTGCGACGGTGCTCGCTCATCGAAGGACTACTCCTCGGGCAGGCGCACGTCTGTGCGCCTGGAGACGACGGCTGGTTTCCGGTCCCCCCGAAGTACGGATGCGGTCGATCGCGCATTCATCCGTACCGCATCCAGGACGACGACGCCCCCCTGCGTCACTCGGCTCCCGGTGGTGTGCATGGCGCACAGACTACGCACCGTCAAAACCCTCCGAGCCCCGAAGTTCACCCCAAATCAGGCAACTTGCCTCGGATGAATAAGTGATGTGATCCCGTTCACCGTCTCCCCACTTGTCGCATCCGGAAGGCCGTTCTATCGTCTGGATGTATCGAGTCGATACATCGGAGCGAGATAAAGGCGAGGAGGCGAGCGGATGAGCCGGCGTTCCGGGATCCTCGAGTTCGCCGTACTCGGCCTGCTCCGCGAGTCCCCGATGCACGGCTATGAGCTGCGCAAACGGCTCAACACGTCGCTGGGCGTGTTCCGCGCCTTCAGCTACGGGACGCTCTACCCCTGCCTCAAGACGCTGGTCGCCAACGGCTGGTTGATCGAGGAATCGGGGAACACCCCCGAGGACGCCCTCGCAGCTCCACTCGCAGGGCGTCGCGCCAAGATCGTCTATCGGTTGACGGCGGAAGGTAAGGAGCACTTCGAGGAGCTGCTCTCGCAGACGGGCCCCGACGCGTACGAGGACGAGCACTTCGCCGCTCGCTTCGCCTTCTTCGGGCAGACGTCGCGAGACGTGCGCATGCGCGTGCTGGAGGGCCGCCGCAGCCGGCTGGAGGAGCGTCTGGAGAAGATGCGCCTCTCGCTGACCCGCACACGGGAGCGCCTCGACGACTACACGCTCGAGCTCCAGCGCCACGGAATGGAGTCCGTGGAGCGCGAAGTGCGCTGGCTGAACGAGCTCATCGAGAGCGAGCGGGCCGGACGGGACCTCAAGGGACCCACCTCCGGGGGGCCCGCTCAGCAGAACAACACATCTGGAGCGCCGGGCGTCCTGCCCCGTCCCGGGGACATCCCCGGGACGGATACGCCCGACGACACCGCCACGTGAGCGCCCGGTCAGGGCCTCACTCGTACACACAGGGAGCAACCGGAATGGGTTCGGTTCGCGTAGCCATCGTCGGCGTGGGCAACTGCGCCGCGTCGCTGGTGCAGGGCGTCGAGTACTACAAGGACGCCGACCCGGCGTCCAAGGTCCCCGGCCTGATGCACGTCCAGTTCGGCGACTACCACGTGGGTGACGTCGAGTTCGTCGCCGCCTTCGACGTCGACGCGAAGAAGGTCGGCCTCGACCTCTCGGACGCCATCGGCGCCAGCGAGAACAACACCATCAAGATCTGCGACGTCCCGAACAAGGGCGTCACGGTCCAGCGCGGCCACACCCACGACGGTCTCGGCAAGTACTACCGCGAGACCATCGAGGAGTCCACCGAGGAGCCGGTGGACGTCGTCCAGATCCTGAAGGACCGCCAGGTCGACGTCCTCGTCTGCTACCTGCCCGTCGGTTCCGAGGACGCGGCGAAGTTCTACGCCCAGTGCGCCATCGACGCCAAGGTCGCCTTCGTCAACGCCCTTCCGGTCTTCATCGCCGGCACGAAGGAATGGGCGGACAAGTTCACCGCGGCGGGCGTCCCGATCGTCGGTGACGACATCAAGTCGCAGGTCGGCGCGACCATCACGCACCGTGTGATGGCGAAGCTGTTCGAGGACCGCGGTGTCCGTCTCGAGCGCACCATGCAGCTCAACGTCGGCGGCAACATGGACTTCAAGAACATGCTGGAGCGCGACCGCCTCGAGTCCAAGAAGATCTCGAAGACGCAGGCCGTCACCTCGCAGATCCCCGACCGCGACCTGGGCGAGAAGAACGTCCACATCGGTCCGTCGGACTACGTCGCCTGGCTGGACGACCGCAAGTGGGCGTACGTCCGCCTCGAGGGCCGCGCCTTCGGCGACGTCCCGCTGAACCTGGAGTACAAGCTCGAGGTCTGGGACTCCCCGAACTCCGCGGGTGTCATCATCGACGCCCTGCGCGCCGCGAAGATCGCCAAGGACCGCGGTATCGGCGGCCCGATCCTGTCGGCGTCGAGCTACTTCATGAAGTCCCCGCCGGTCCAGTACTTCGACGACGAGGCGTACGACAACGTCGAGAAGTTCATCAAGGGGGAAGTCGAGCGCTAGCGAGACCCCTCGCCACGCGCCAAGGCTCGCTGAAAACGCTCCTGCCAGGGCTGTGAGGGTCCCCGGGTTCCACGACCCGGGGACCCTCTCCGTATGTGAGGCTGTGCCCCATGGCCGTCGTCCGTGACCTGCGCGTCCTGCTCCGCTTCCGGAACTTCCGACGCCTGCTCGCGGTACGACTGCTCTCCCAGGGCGCGGACGGCGTCTACCAGGTCGCGCTCGCCGCCTACGTCGTCTTCTCGCCCGAGAAACAGACCTCGGCCGCCGCGATCGCCTCCGCGATGGCGGTCCTGCTGCTCCCGTACTCCCTGGTGGGCCCGTTCGCCGGCGTCCTCCTGGACCGCTGGCGCCGCCGCCAGGTCTTCCTCTACGGCAACCTGCTGCGCGCCCTGATGGCCTGCGCGACCGCCGTCCTGATCCTCGCCCAGGTGCCGGACTGGCTCTTCTACGTCTCCGCGCTGTGCGTCACCGCCGTCAACCGCTTCGTCCTCGCCGGCCTGTCCGCCGCCCTCCCGCGCGTGGTCGACGCCGAGCGCCTGGTGATGGCCAACTCCCTTTCCCCGACCGCCGGTACGCTCGCCGCGACCGCCGGCGGCGGACTAGCCTTCGTCGTACGGCTGGTGGTGGCGGACTCCGACGCGGCCGTGGTGCTGCTGGGTGCGGTCCTGTACCTGTGCGCGGCGTTCGCGTCCCTGCGCTTCACGCCCGAACAGCTGGGCCCCGACCGTGAGTTGGTCCAGCCGAGCCTGGGGGCCGCGCTCTCCGGCACGGCACGCGCCCTGTCTGCGGCCGTACGCCATCTCGCGGCACCGGCACGCCGGGAGGCCGCCTGGGCGCTCCTCACGATGACCGTGATGCGGTTCTGCTACGGCGCCCTGCTGGTCATGCTGCTGATGCTCTGCCGGTACTCCTTCTCCTCGAACACGGACGACGGACTACGGCTGCTGGGGCTGGCGTTGGGCACATCGGCGGCAGGCTTCTTCGCGGCGGCCGTGGTGACGCCCTGGGCGGCGGGACGGCTCGGACCGGGCCACTGGATCGTCGTCTGCGCCGCGTCTGCGGCGGTACTGGAGCCCGCCCTCGGCCTCCCGTTCGCCGTCGCCCCCATGCTCGTCGCCACCTTCGTCCTCGGCCTGACCACCCAGGGCGCGAAGATCGCGACGGACACGCTGGTGCAGTCCTCGGTCGACGACGGGTTCCGCGGCCGGATCTTCTCCGTCTACGACGTCCTGTTCAACATCGCCTTCGTCGGCGCCGCCGCGGTGGCCGCCCTGATGCTCCCGCCGGACGGCCGCTCGGTAACGCTGGTGGTCACAGTCTCCGTTGTCTACGGGGCGGTTGCTGGGGCTATGGCCCGCTTTGAACGCCGGTAAGTGTCACATCAAAGCCACAGAGTCCCTCTGAAGCACATCAGTGTCAGTGGGGGCCGGTAACTTACCTGCGTCTTACGCACCTCTTATGTGCGCAGCTCATCTACTTGTTCTAGGGGGACCCCCAAGTGACCACTCCGCCGCCCCAGGGCCAGAACCCGTTCGCTCAGGGCCAGCAGCCCTACGGCCAGCCGCAGCCCCAGGCCCCCTACCCTCCGCAGGGCGGCTACCCTCAGCAGCCGGGCCAGCCCGGGTTCCCTCCGGGTGGAGCGCCGTACGCCCCGGTCCCGCAGCAGCCCCGCCGCCGGTTCAGCTTCAAGGCGATACGACTCGTCATCGTCCTCGTGATCGCCGTCGTCGCGGCCATCGGCGGTTACATAGCCAGCAAGGACGACGCCGACACGGCGAAGGTCGGCGACTGCATGCACCGCGGCAGCACCTCCGACACCAACCCGGACCTCGAGGTCGTCGAGTGCAGCTCCGCGAAGGCCCAGTACGTAGTGCTGGCCAAGATCAAGGGCTCGTACACCACCGAGATCACCGCGTCATCGAAGTGCGAGGCCGCGGCCAAGGACTTCCAGTACACGTACACCGAGTCCGGTGACGGCAGCGACTTCCTGCTCTGCCTGAAGGACTACAAGTAAAGAGAAGACGCGCTGTGTGGCGTTGTTTCACGTGAAACAACGCCACACAGCGCGTCCGGGCCTGAGTCTCCACCGCACCGGGGTCGTGTTTCACGTGAAACATGACCCCGCTTCATGACCTCAGCTCTGCTCGGCCCACCACTCCTTGAGGGCAGCCACCGCAGCGTCGTGCTCCATCGGGCCGTTCTCCAGACGAAGTTCCAGCAGGTGCTTGTAGGCGTTGCCGATGACCGGGCCGGGGCCGACTCCCAGGATCTCCATGATCTGGTTGCCGTCGAGGTCCGGGCGGATCGAGTCCAGCTCCTCCTGCTCCTGGAGTTGGGCGATGCGTTCCTCCAGGCCGTCGTATGCCCGCGAGAGGGCCGCCGCCCGGCGCTTGTTGCGGGTCGTGCAGTCCGAGCGGGTCAGCTTGTGGAGGCGGTCGAGGAGCGGGCCCGCGTCACGGACGTAGCGGCGGACCGCCGAGTCCGTCCACTCGCCGGTGCCGTATCCGTGGAAACGCAGGTGGAGTTCGACCAGCTGCGAGACGTCCTTCACCAGTTCGTTGGAGTACTTCAGCGCCGTCATGCGCTTCTTCGTCATCTTCGCGCCGACCACCTCGTGGTGGTGGAAGGAGACCCTGCCGTCCTTCTCGAAGCGGCGGGTGCGCGGCTTGCCGATGTCGTGGAGGAGCGCGGCCAGCCGGAGAACCAGGTCGGGACCGTTCTCCTCCAGTGCCATCGCCTGCTCCAGGACGATGAGCGTGTGCTCGTAGACGTCCTTGTGGCGGTGGTGCTCGTCGCTCTCCAGTCGCAGGGCCGGCAGCTCGGGCAGCACGTGGTCCGCGAGACCGGTGTCGACGAGGAGCGTCAGGCCCTTGCGCGGGTTCGCGGAAAGGATCAGCTTGTTCAGCTCGTCCCGGACCCGCTCGGCGGAGACGATCTCGATACGCCCCGACATCTCCGTCATGGCCGTCACGACCTCGGGAGCCACCTCGAAGTCCAGCTGGGCCGCGAAGCGGGCCGCGCGCATCATCCGCAGCGGGTCGTCGGAGAAGGACGCCTCGGGCGTGCCCGGGGTCCGCAGCACACGTGCCGCGAGGTCGTCGAGGCCGCCGTGCGGGTCGATGAACTTCTTCTCCGGAAGCGCGAGAGCCATCGCGTTCACGGTGAAGTCGCGCCGGACGAGGTCCTCGTCGATGGAGTCGCCGTACGACACCTCGGGCTTGCGCGAGGTCCGGTCGTAGGCCTCGGAGCGGTAGGTAGTGACCTCGATCTGGTATCCATCCTTCTGCGCACCGACCGTGCCGAAGGCGATCCCGACCTCCCAGACGGCGTCCGCCCAGGGCCGGACGATCTTGAGGACGTCCTCGGGGCGCGCGTCGGTCGTGAAGTCGAGGTCGTTGCCGAGCCGCCCGAGCAGCGCGTCCCGGACCGAGCCGCCAACCAGGGCGAGTGAGAACCCGGCCTCCTGGAAACGGCGGGCGAGGTCGTCGGCGACAGGGGCCACCCGGAGCGCCTCACTCGACGCGGGGTGCGGCACCTGGCTCAGGGCACTGGAAGTGTCTTCGTTGGCGTTCGGCACAACAGAAGAGGGTACGTGGCCCCGGCGACCGCGAGCGCCTCCATTAAACGTCCACACTCCACCGAGGACGCGCCTTTACACCGACACATAAAGGACGCCCCGACCCTGCTACCCGATCTTGTGGAGCAGACCGCGGCACTTCCCCTCGGCGCGCATCGTTACCATGCGTGGACGCACATTGCGACGACCACTGACGACGACGGGACGGGCTAGCGCGTGGCCGAAGCGGCAGACCTCCAGGGGACGAGTCCCTCACCTGCCCGCCGCTGGCTGCGGCGCTCCGGAGCACTGCTCGCCGGAGCGCCTCTGCTGGCAGGCCTGCTACAGCTGCCCGCCGCCGCGCCGGCGGCAGCGGCCGGTCAGGCCTCACTGAAAGACGCCTCGGGCGCCGGCACGGTGGCCGTCGCCCTCGACTCCCTGAGTCCCAACGCTCCGACCGACGGCGACACGCTGACCGTTTCGGGCACGGTGACCAACAACGGCAAGCAGAACGTCACCGGCGCCCAGGTGGACCTCCGGGTCGGCCCCGAGCTGAGCACCCGCTCGGGCATCGAGAGCGCCGCCAAGAACAGCGACAGCGTCCAGGGCGCGACCGGTCCGGTGGTCGGCGGGAAGTACGTCGAGAAGTTCAGCAAGCTCACCCCGGGGGTCGCCGAGCACTTCAGCATCTCCGTACCGGTCGACAAGCTGGACCTGGGCGACGACGGGGTCTACCAGTTCGCCGTCTCCCTGTCCGGCGAGACCTCCGCACAGCCGTGGGACCAGGTTCTCGGCGTCCAGCGGACCTTCCTGCCGTGGCAGCCGGAAGGGGCGGACACCAAGACGAAAACGACGTTCCTGTGGCCGCTCGTCTCCACGGTCCACATGACGGCCGAGACGGGGTCGAACGAACAGCAGACGCCGGTCTTCCGCAACGACGACCTCGCCGCGGAGATCGCCCCCGGCGGCCGCCTGGACGAGATGCTCTCGCTCGGCAAGGACCTGGACGTCACCTGGGTGATCGACCCGGACCTGCTGGCCTCCGTCGACGCGATGACCGGCAGCTACAAGATCCGGAACGACGACGGCACCACCACGACCGGCACGCACCAGGCTGTCGCCAAGGAGTGGCTCGACGAGCTGCAGTCGGCGGTCGCGGGCAACGAAGTCGTCGCCCTGCCCTTCGCCGACCCGGACCTGGCCTCCCTGGCCCACAACGGCACCGGCGTCACCGGCTCCCTGAGCCATCTCAACGAGGCCACCGATGTCGCCGCCACCACGGTGGAGACGGTGCTGCACGTGACGCCGAGCACCGATTTCGCCTGGCCCGTGGACGGCGCCGTCGACCCGTCGATCGTCAAGGTCGCGACCTCGGCCGGCGCCGACAAGATCATCGCCCGCAGCGACAGCCTCCAGGAGACCGGCGGCCTGCCCTACACGCCCTCCGCGGCCCGCCCTGTCGGCGGCGGTACGACGGCGGTGGTCGCGGACGCCCGGCTGTCGACGGCCTTCCAGGGCGACCTGACGAAGGCCAACGCCACCACGCTCGCCGTGCAGCAGTTCCTCGCCCAGAGCCTGGCGCTGAACGTCCAGACCGACAAGCAGCGCAGCATCGTCGTCGCCCCACAGCGCATGCCGACGGCCCGCCAGGCCCAGGCGATGGCGGAGGCGGTGACGGCCCTCCAGGGCGGGAACTGGTCCCAGACCCAGAAGCTCACGGCCGCCGCCAAGGCCAAGCCCGACTCCGGTGCCACCACCAAGGTGCCGTCGTCGTCCGCGTATCCCTCCTCGCTGCGCAAGCAGGAGTTGCCGCGGTCGGCGTTCGAGGAGATCGCGGCCACGCAGGACAGCCTCGACAACTTCCGGGTGATCCTCACCGACGAGTCCCGGGTGGTGACCCCCTTCGGGCGGGCCATGAACCGCGAGATGTCCACGTCCTGGCGTGGCCGGGCCGTCGCCGCGCAGAGCTTCCGTGACAGCGTGCAGGGCTATCTCTCCGGCCTGACCAGCCAGGTCAAGCTGATCGACAAGTCCGACACCAAGCTCTCCGGACGCAGCGCCACGATCCCCGTCACCGTCCAGAACAACCTGGTGCAGGGCGTCGAGCACCTGACCCTGCGGCTCACCTCGAAGAGCCCCAACCGCCTCCAGATCGGCGGCCACGACTACTACGAGCAGCCCGTCGAGGTCTCCGGCGGGCACAGCCAGACGGTGAAGTTCACCACCTCGGCCAAGGCCAACGGCCAGGCGACGGTGGTCGCCCAGCTGTACACACAGGACGGCCAGAAGTACGGCGCCGAGGTCGACTTCGACGTCAAGGTCACCGAGTTCACGGCCACGGTGATGCTGGTCATCGGCGGCGGCTTCCTGCTGCTCGTCCTGGCCGGTTTCCGGATGTACACCCAGCGCAAGCGGGCCGCTGCCCGTGAGGCCGAGGGGGACGGTCCGGACGAGGCGGGCGAGTCAGCCGGCGGGCCGGAGAACCCCGAGGGCCCCGCGGACCGTCTTGAGGAGGAGTCGGGCACGGAAGCCCGGGCAGGCGACCCGGAGCAGCCGAGTGACCCTTCAGCGGACACCGCAGCGGAAAGCGCCGACCCGTCCGGCACGGGTGAGAGAGTGGACCGTTGAGCGATGTCGTGGCCGGTGGGCCCGGGACGATGAGGTGGGGTAGCCATGAACGCGCCGTACGACGGTGACCGCGGCCAGGCCGCAGGTCCCTCGGGTGACCCCGAGGGCCTGCCGCCCGAGCCCGGCCAGGTGCCGCCGCAGTCGCCCGCCGACATGTACCTCCAGGACGCGTACGCCCAGGACCCCTACCGCGCACAGGACCTGTCGGCCCAGGACCCGGTCGCCGAGGCACTCTACGACCGCGCCGCACACCCCCCGCCGCCCCCGGGCACGTACCAGCCGCAGCAGCCCCTGTACGGCCGGCCGCAGCAGTCCGCGTACGCCCCCGACCCGCAGATGTGGGCCCAGACCCCGGCGCCGGAGCCGGAGGGGCCGACCCAGTACCTGCCCTACGGCGACAACCCCCGCACGACCCAGTTCGTGGGCGTCGACGACCTGGTGACCCAGGCCGGCGAGGAGCGCCACGAGCCGGACGCCTTCGCGCATCTCTTCCGGGACCAGCAGCAGGGCAGCGGCCGCCCCACGGATCCCCCGTCGGTACCGGGCCCCGCCGCCGCCCCCGGCGGGCCGCCCCCGGCGTCGCAGTACCCGCAGCCGACGGCTCCCGTGCCCGCGGCCGACCGGACGATGAACCTCGCCGCCACGCCCGCCGCCGATCAGACCATGAACCTCGGTACGGCCCCCGTCGCTGCGCCGGTGGCCCCGGCGAAGAAGGGCGGGCGGGCCGGCGGCCTGCTGAAGTCCAGCGCCGTGATGGCAGCCGGCACCATGGTCTCCCGCCTCACCGGCTTCATCCGCTCCGCGCTGATCGTCTCCGCGCTCGGCGTCGGCCTGCTCGGTGACACCTTCCAGGTCGCCTACCAGCTGCCGACGATGATCTACATCCTGACCGTGGGCGGCGGCCTCAACTCCGTCTTCGTGCCGCAGCTGGTGCGCGCCATGAAGGAGGACGAGGACGGCGGCGAGGCCTACGCCAACCGTCTGCTGACCCTGGTCATGGTCGCGCTCGGCGCGCTCACGGTCCTCGCGGTGCTCGGCGCGCCCCTCCTGATCCGCCTGCTGTCCGACTCTGTGGCGAGCGACCCGGCGGCCAACGAGGTCGGCGTCACCTTCGTCCGCTACTTCCTGCCCTCGATCTTCTTCATGGGCGTCCACGTGGTGATGGGGCAGATCCTCAACGCCCGCGGAAAGTTCGGCGCGATGATGTGGACACCGGTCCTGAACAACATCGTCATCATCGTGACGCTCGGCATGTTCATGTGGGTGTACGGCACCGCCGCCACCTCGGGCATGAAGGTCACCAACATCCCGCCGGAGGGCCAGCGGCTCCTCGGCATCGGCGTGCTGCTCGGACTGGTCGTCCAGTCCCTGGCGATGATCCCGTACCTGCGCGAGACCGGGTTCCGGCTGCGGCTGCGGTTCGACTGGAAGGGCCACGGCCTCGGCAAGGCCGTGACGCTCGCCAAGTGGACCGTCCTGTTCGTCCTCGCCAACCAGGCCGGCGCGATCGTGGTCTCGCAGCTGTCCACCTCGGCCGGCAAGGCCTCGCCCGTCGACGGCACCGGCTTCGCCGCCTACGCCAACGCCCAGCTGATCTGGGGCCTGCCGCAGGCCATCATCACGGTCTCGCTGATGGCCGCCCTGCTGCCGCGGATCTCGCGCTCGGCGGCCGAGGACGATGCCGGCGCCGTGCGCGACGACATCTCCCAGGGCCTGCGCACCACGGCCGTCGCGATCGTCCCGATCTCCTTCGGCTTCCTCGCCCTCGGCATCCCGATGTGCACGCTGATCTTCGGCTCCTCGGGCATCAGCGAGGCCACGAACATGGGCTTCATGCTGATGGCCTTCGCGCTGGGCCTGATTCCGTACTCCGTGCAGTACGTCGTCCTGCGCGCGTTCTACGCCTACGAGGACACCCGGACGCCCTTCTACAACACGGTCATCGTGGCGGCGGTCAACGCGGGCGCCTCGGTGCTGTGTTACCTGGTGCTGCCCTCGCGCTGGGCCGTGGCCGGCATGGCCGCGTCGTACGGTCTCGCCTACGCGATCGGCGTCGGCGTCGCCTGGAACCGGCTGCGCAAGCGGCTGGGCGGCGACCTGGACGGTGCGCGTGTCCTGCGAACGTACGCCAGACTCTGCATCGCATCGGTACCGGCTGCCGCCCTCAGCGGTGCGGCCTGCTACGGGATCGGCCACACGCTCGGCCAGGGTGTGATCGGTTCCTTCGCGGCCCTGCTCGCGGGCGGGGCGGTACTGCTCGGAATCTTCTTCGTCGCCGCGCGCAAGATGCGGATCGAGGAGCTGAATTCACTGGTCGGCATGGTCCGCGGGCGGCTGGGCCGCTGACAGGGGGGTATGCGCACAACCATCGTCCGCCACCGTGTGTCGTGCATAGCGGCGGACTGTGGGCACAATTGGTTTCGGCGTCGGACGGCGCGCACGGAAGTCGGTCGGCGCGCAATGAATGGGGAGGCAGGAACGACGGTGGCGGAACGGAGCACGGCTGCCGTCGACGTGGCAGACAACAGCGGCGACGAGCCGCTGACCGCACAGGCGGACCAGTCCACGGCCGACGGGGTGGCCCAGAACCGGGAGCGGGACACGGACATCGACGAGGCACAGGGGAGTGGCGGGGCCGAGGGTCCCGAGAAGGCCTCACCACCCGAGCTGCACAGCGGCCACAAGCTGGCCAGACGGTACCGGCTGGAGGAGTGCGTCACCCGACTGGACGGATTCAGCAGTTGGCGCGCGGTGGACGAGAAACTCCGGCGTGCCGTCGGCGTCCACATCCTGCCGGCGGACCATGCACGGGCGCGCTCCGTGCTGGCCGCGGCTCGATCCTCGGCGCTGCTCGGTGACCCGCGCTTCGTCCAGGTACTCGACGCGGTCGAGGAGAACGACCTCGTCTACGTCGTTCACGAGTGGCTGCCCGACGCGGTCGAGCTGACCACCCTGATCGACCCGGGCCCGCTGGAGCCACACGAGGCGTACCAGATGGTCAGTCAGATCGCCTCGGCGATGGCTGCCGCGCACCGTGAGGGTCTGGCGCATCTGCGGCTGAACCCCAACGCCGTGCTGCGCACCTCCAGCGGCCAGTGGCGCATCCGCGGTCTCGCCGTGAACGCGGCGTTGCGTGGCATCAACTCCGAGACCCCGCAGCGTACGGACACGGAGTCCATCGGTGCGCTTCTGTACGCGGCGCTCACCCAGCGCTGGCCGTACGAGAGCGACGCCTACGGCCTGGCGGGGCTGCCCAAGGACGTCGGTCTGATCGCGCCCGACCAGGTGCGGGCCGGGGTCCACCGGGGCCTGTCCGAGCTGTCGATGCGCGCGCTCGCCAACGACGGCGCGACCGCCTCCCGGCACGAGGCTCCGTGCACCACGCCTGAGGAGCTGGTGAAGGCGATCGGCGAGATGCCCCGCATCCGCCCGCCGGAGCCGGCGTACACCGCGCCGCCGGAGTACCAGCGCACGACGTACCAGCAGGGCAGCTACGGCCGCCCGGCGCCGCGCCCCGGTGTCACCCAGCCCGTGCCGCCCCCGCCCGCTCCCCTGCAGAGCCGTACCGGCAAGGCACTGAAGTGGGCTGTCTCCGCCCTCCTCATCGCCGCGCTGGGGCTGGGCAGTTGGCAGCTCGCGGAAGTCCTCATGGACAACGGCAACAAGTCCGACGACACCAACAAGAGCCAGACGACGGACGGGAACGACAAGAACGGCGACAAGACGAAGCCGGTCAAGAAGCTCTCGGTCCAGGGGGCCCAGGAGTTCGTCGCCAAGGGAGATGCTCAGCACCCGGGCGACGTCGCCAAGACGTACGACGGCAAGAGCTCGACCTTCTGGAAGACCAACACCTTCATAAAGGGTCCGACCCTCGCGCCGTACAAGCCGGGTGTGGGCATCATCTACGACCTCGGCTCGGCGCAGCAGCTCGACACCGCGTCCGTCGGCCTCCGGTACGCGGGCGACCACACCACGGTGGACCTGTACTCCTCCGACTCGCTGACGCCTTCTTCGTTGGGTGACATGACGAAGATCGGCAGCATCACCACGAGCGGGAACACCGCCACGGTGACGCTCAAGAAGTCGGTGAAGACGCAGTACGTCCTGGTGTGGATCACCGCGGTGCCGTACTCGGGCGCCGACCCGAGCGCGTACACGGGCGCCGGCTACAAACAGGCCATCACCGACGTCACGTTCAAGGGCTGACAAGACACCGCATCCCAGGGGAGGGGGTCCGATGGCAGATGACACCGCATACGGCGACACGAGCGATCAGGACCTCCTGGCCCGCCACGTAGAGGGCGACCCGGACGCCTTCGGCGAGCTTGTACGGCGTCATCGCGACCGACTGTGGGCCGTGGCCCTGCGGACGCTGGGCGACCGCGAGGAGGCCGCTGACGCCGTCCAGGACGCCCTCGTCTCTGCCTACCGGGCCGCCCACACCTTCCGCGGCCAGTCGGCCGTCACGACGTGGCTGCACCGGATCACCGTGAACGCCTGCCTCGACCGTGCCCGGAAGGCCGCCTCACGCAAGACCTCTCCGGTGGACGACACGGAGCGGCTGGAGCAGCTCCTGGAGCCCCACGAGGAGGCATCGGCTCCGGCCGAGCGCAACGATCTGCACCGCCAGCTGCTGGAGGCGCTCGGCACGCTCCCGCCGGACCAGCGGGCCGCGCTGGTCCTCGTGGACATGCAGGGCTATCCCGTCGCCGAGGCCGCCCGGATGCTCGACGTCCCGACCGGCACGGTGAAGAGCCGTTGCGCCCGGGGCAGAGCCAGACTGCTGCCGCTGCTCACCCATCTGCGGCCGGAAAATGCCGGTGGTGGAAAGGAACAGGGTGAGGGGCGGAACCGGGCGCAGGGGACATCCGTCCCACCGGCAGCGGGACCGCCGAATGCCGGTCCGCGCGATACCGGGCCAAGTGATTCAGCTGCTGTGAAGGGCGGAGGTGGGCGAGCGTGACATCCACGACGGACATGACCGGACACCCGGACGTCGCCGAGATCTCCGACCTCACCGAGGGACTGCTCACGCCGTCCCGGACCACCGACGTTCGGCAGCATCTGGACGAGTGCGAGCTCTGCGCAGACGTCTACACGTCGCTGGAGGAGATCCGGGGGCTGCTCGGCACTCTTCCGGGGCCCACTCACATGCCCGCGGATGTGGCCGGCCGGATCGACGCCGCCCTCGCCGCGGAGGCCCTGCTGAACGCGACGGCACCCGACGACGCGCATGTTTCACGTGAAACATCGGCACCGGCAGACCGCCCCTCCGGTCATGCACGTGGTTCGAGCACCGGCCCCGGCCGCAAGAACCGCAAGCGGGCCGGACGCCGCAGGGTCGCCGTCCTCGGCAGTGTCTTCGCAGTCGCCGCTCTGGGCCTCGGCTCCGTACTGATCGCCACGTTCAACGACGGCAAGCCCTCCGGAACGGAGGCGAACGGGCGGCAGACCACCGCGGCCGACACCTTCTCCGAGAAGAAGCTGGAGAAGGACGTCGCCGACCTTCTCGTCCAGAAGCAGACCTCGGGACGCGGATCCACCGCCCCCCACAACAGCAGCGTCGGTGCGCTGGGCGGCGGCGACGACCCGGGGGTCGTGTCACCCAAGATCGACAAGGCGCCCACGGTCCCCACCTGCGTCCAGAGGGGAATCGGCAGCGACGACGCAGCGCTGGCAACCAAGAAGGGCACCTTCGAGGGAACGGACGCCCTGCTCGTCGTTCTCACCGACACGTCGGACAGCACCAAGGTGACCGCATACATCATGGACGCGACCTGTGCCACGCACCCGTCGGCCGGCGACGCCAAGGTCCTTCTGAAGCACACCTACAACCGCTCCTGAGCGCACACGCGGCCGCTCTGAGAGCGCGCACGGTTCAGCGTCTCCCTCCGTGGTATCCCGTACGGTGTCGCCTCCCCGTGTGCCCGGACACAGCGGGAATGCACGCCCCTTAGGATCCGTTGGGTGGGGTGAGAGTTCCGAGTGGGCTCCCACCGGTCCGACGACGCAGTCCAGAGACGAGGAACCAAGCCGTGAGCGACGTCCGTAACGTGATCATCATCGGCTCCGGGCCCGCCGGCTACACGGCGGCGCTCTACACCGCGCGCGCGTCGCTGAAGCCGCTGGTGTTCGAGGGCGCCGTCACCGCCGGTGGCGCGCTCATGAACACCACCGAGGTGGAGAACTTCCCCGGCTTCCAGGAAGGCATCATGGGCCCCGAGCTCATGGACAACATGCGCGCCCAGGCCGAGCGCTTCGGCGCCGAGCTCGTCCCGGACGACATCGTCTCCGTCGACCTGGCCGGTGAGATCAAGTCCGTCACGGACACCTCAGGCACCGTGCACCAGGCGAAGGCCGTCATCGTCGCCACCGGCTCGCAGCACCGCAAGCTCGGCCTGCCGAACGAGGACGCCCTCTCCGGCCGCGGTGTCTCGTGGTGCGCCACCTGTGACGGCTTCTTCTTCAAGGACCAGGACATCGCCGTGATCGGCGGCGGCGACACCGCGATGGAAGAGGCCACGTTCCTCTCCCGGTTCGCCAAGTCCGTGACGATCGTCCACCGCCGGGACACCCTGCGCGCCTCCAAGGCGATGCAGGAGCGCGCCTTCGCCGACCCGAAGATCAAGTTCGTGTGGGACAGCGAGGTCGCCGAGATCCAGGGCGACCCGAAGCTGTCGGGCCTGAAGCTGCGCAACCTCAAGACCGGCGAGCTCTCAGACCTGGCGGTCACCGGCCTGTTCATCGCGATCGGCCACGACCCGCGCACCGAGCTCTTCAAGGGCCAGCTCGACCTGGACGAGGAGGGCTACCTCAAGGTCGCCGCCCCCTCGACCCGCACCAACGTGACGGGTGTGTTCGCCGCGGGTGACGTGGTCGACCACACCTACCGCCAGGCGATCACCGCGGCCGGCACCGGCTGCTCCTCCGCTCTCGACGCCGAGCGCTACCTCGCCGCCCTCGCGGACGAGGAGCAGGCCGAGCCCGAGAAGACCTCTGTCTGACCCCCTCCCGCCCCACCGCACACCAGTAAAAGGAGCCCCAGCCGTGGCCGACCTGAAGAACGTGACCGACGACTCCTTCGAGCAGGACGTCCTCAAGAGCGACAAGCCTGTCCTGGTGGACTTCTGGGCCGCCTGGTGCGGTCCGTGCCGCCAGATCGCTCCGTCGCTCGAGGCGATCGCCAAGGAGTACGGCGACAAGATCGAGGTCGTGAAGCTCAACATCGACGAGAACCCGGGTACGGCCGCCAAGTACGGCGTCATGTCCATCCCGACACTGAACGTCTACCAGGGTGGCGAGGTCGCCAAGACCATCGTCGGTGCGAAGCCGAAGGCCGCGATCGTCCGCGACCTTGAGGACTTCATCGCCGAGTGACGTTTCACGTGAAACATCGAGGGGCCGACCCGGACGGGTCGGCCCCTTCGCGTTGGTGGCATCCGTCGTAGCCGCTAGAGGGGCCGGAGCACCGGCTCCTTCTGCACGGCCCCCAGCAACCGGTCCAGGGCCATCTCCACGTCTTCCTTCCAGGAGAGTGTGGTCCTCAGTTCCAGCCTCATCCGGGGATAGGTGGGGTGCTGCCGTACCGTCTTGAAGCCCACCGCCAGGAGATGGTCGGCCGGCAGCACGCAGGCCGGTTCCTTCCAGCGGGCGTCCCCGAACGCCTCGATGGCCTTGAAGCCCCGACGCAGCAGGTCCTTGGCGACCGTCTGCACCATCACCCGGCCGAGCCCCTGCCCCTGGTAGCCCGGCAGGATGAAGCCCGTCATCAGCTGTACCGCATCCGGCGACACCGGGCTCGTGGGGAAAGCCGTGGAGCGGGGAACGTAGGCCGGAGGGGCGTAGAGGACGAAGCCCACCGGTACGTCGTCGACGTAGACGACCCGGCCGCAGGATCCCCAGTCGAGCAGGACGGCCGAGATCCAGGATTCCTTCTCCAGGGCGGCCGTGCCCGCCCTTACCGCGGCTTCACCGCTGACGGGGTCCAGCTCCCAGAAGACGCACGAGCGACAGCGCTGGGGAAGGTCCTGAAGGTTGTCCAGCGTGAGCGGTACGAGCCGGCGCCCCATGAAGGCTGTTCCTCGCTTCCTTCGCCCGCCGCGTCGCGGGCGGCCGTCAGAGCGTTCCGTTCCTTCAGCAGGCTGCCGACGAAGCCGCCGACCGCGCCCAGCCCCAGGCCCGCGCTCACCAGTCCGGTGCGGCTCATCGTTCGCATGGCCCCTGTCTCCCTCTCAGAGGTACTGCCGGGTGGATGCGCCATACCCGAACGCATCGTATCCACCAAGCGATTGCATCGATACCGCCTGAAAGCAAAGAGCGGGCCGTGTTCCGGTACACACCGGACACGGCCCGCTCACAGACTCGCTATGCCTCGTCGTCCTCGGAGTCGCCCTCCAGAAGGCTCTTCTGCAGGACCGGTCCCTCGCCGGGAGCCAGGCTGCCGAGGATCCGCTCCAGGTCTTCCATGGAGGCGAACTCGACGGTGATCTTGCCCTTCTTCTGGCCGAGGTCGACCTTCACCCGCGTCTCGAAGCGGTCCGAGAGACGGGTCGCGAGGTCGCTCAGTGCCGGCGAGACCCTGGTGCCGGCCCGCGGGCCCTTGGAGCGCTGCGCCGTCTGGGGACGCGAACCCATGAGGGTCACGATCTCCTCGACGGCCCGCACCGACAGGCCCTCGGCCACGATGCGATGGGCGAGCCGGTCCTGTTCCTCCGAGTCGTCCACGGAGAGCAGCGCCCGCGCGTGACCGGCGGAGAGGACTCCGGCGGCGACCCGGCGCTGGACCGCCGGCGAAAGCTTCAGCAGACGCAGGGTGTTGGAGACCTGCGGGCGGGACCGGCCGATGCGGTCGGCCAGCTGGTCGTGCGTGCAGTTGAAGTCCTTCAGGAGCTGGTCGTAGGCGGCTGCCTCTTCCAGCGGGTTCAGCTGCGCGCGGTGCAGGTTCTCCAGCAGGGCGTCCAGGAGAAGCTTCTCGTCGTCCGTGGCCCGCACGATCGCCGGGATCGCCTCCAGGCCGGCCTCACGGCAGGCCCGCCAGCGCCGCTCGCCCATGATGAGCTCGTAGCGGGCGGGACCCAACTGCCGTACGACGACCGGCTGGAGGAGGCCGACCTCCTTGATGGAGGTGACCAGTTCCTGAAGCGCGTCCTCGTCGAAGACCTCGCGCGGCTGGCGGGGGTTCGGCGTGATGGAGTCGAGGGGGAGCTCCGCGAAGTGGGCGCCCATGGGGGGCGCGGGGGTGTCCGCGACACCGTTCGGCGAGGGCTCCTCGGTTTCATGTGAAACCGGCGGCAGCGTTGTCACCTTCGCCGCGGCGATACCGCGCTCGCTGGGCAGTGTCGGGACAGCCGTGGGGGACGTCCCCACGGCGGCCGGAGCCACCGTCGGCTCGGTCGGGGCAGCAGGGATCAGTGCGCCGAGACCACGGCCCAGGCCAATCCTCCGTCGGTCGCTCACTGGAGACCCTCCACCATGCTCGCGTTGTTCTGGGCGCCGATATGGGCCTGCGTCGGGTCGTAGCTGACACCGACACCCTTCAGCGCGATTTCTCGTGCCGCCTCAAGATAGGACAGGGCACCGCTCGATCCCGGATCGTAGGTGAGAACCGTCTGTCCATAGCTCGGCGCCTCGGAGATACGGACCGAGCGGGGAATGCTCGTCCGCAGCACCTCGTCGCCGAAGTGGGTGCGCACCTCGTCCGCGACCTGGGACGCGAGCCGCGTCCGGCCGTCGTACATGGTGAGCAGGATCGTCGATACATGCAGGTTGGGGTTGAGGTGACCCCGCACCAGATCGACGTTGCGCAGCAGCTGCCCCAGGCCCTCCAGCGCGTAGTACTCGCACTGGATCGGGATGAGAACCTCGGCACCGGCGACGAGGGCATTGACCGTCAGCAGTCCGAGAGAGGGCGGGCAGTCGATGAGGATGTAGTCCAGCGGGTGCTCGTACGCCTGGATGGCCCGCTGCAGTCGGCTCTCACGTGCCACCAGGGACACCAGCTCGATCTCCGCACCGGCGAGATCGATCGTGGCGGGTGCGCAGAAGAGTCCCTCGACATCCGGGACCGGCTGAACGACTTCGGCCAGCGGCCTGCTGTCGATCAAAACGTCGTAGATCGATGGGACTTCGGCGTGGTGATCGATGCCCAGGGCTGTGGACGCGTTGCCCTGCGGGTCGAGGTCGACCACGAGGACGCGGCCACCGTGGACAGCCAGCGAAGCGGCGAGGTTGACCGTCGTCGTCGTTTTACCCACGCCACCCTTCTGGTTGGCGACCACGATGACACGGGTCTGCTCGGGCCGTGGCAGGCCCTCGCCGGCTCGGCTCAGAGCCTCCACCGCCAGTTGGGCGGCACGACCGATCGGAGTGTCGTCCATCGGGGGCGGTGTTTCACGTGAAACATCCTCCCCCAACGACTCGGTACGGGGACCGGGGACCGGATCGGTCATCGGTCCCGCGATGTTGGCGTCGGACCGCAAGGATTCACTCTCCTCGACTTCAGGCTCGCAATGAACAGAGCCTCCCATGCCTTCGGGGTCGTGAACCAGTGAGGCCTGGTGTTCTGTGGAGAAATCCACCTCTGTGGACAACTCGGTTCCCTCATCGAGTGATCCAAGAGGCTTGCGGTCGCGGGTTTCGGCCGCGGCGCGGCCGCGGCCGATGATGCCGTGGAGCAGTGAGCGACGTTTCACGTGAAACACGATGCACAGCGACGGCGGCCGAACTGTCGCGACACTCCGGCATGCGTAGGTTTGGCAGCTTGTGTGGAGTACGTCTCGTCGTCAGGACGGATCAGCGACGCCGACGCGTACGCCCGGTGCGCGCCGCCTTGGCGCGCTTGGCCGCGAACCGCACACCGCCCGGGCTCTCCCCGACTTCCACCCGCACGACTGTGGACCGGGGATCCACCACTCCCTCACCCACATGCAGGATGGACGTCTCCACCGCGCCGAGCTTGCTCAGGGCCGTGGCGGACGCCTTCAGCTCCTCCTCGGCGGTGTCCCCCTTGAGGGCCAGCATCTCCCCGTACGGACGCAGCAGCGGGATGCCCCAGGCGGCCAGCCGGTCCAGCGGAGCGACGGCCCGGGCGGTCACGACGTGCACCGGCGGCAGCTTCCCCATGACCTCCTCGGCCCGGCCACGCATCACCGTCACATGGTCCAGGCCCAGCAGTTCCACGACCTCGGTGAGGAAGTTCGTGCGGCGGAGCAGGGGCTCCAGGAGCGTGATCTTCAGGTCTTCACGGACGAGCGCCAGGGGAATGCCCGGTAGCCCGGCTCCCGAGCCGACGTCGCAGACCGTCACGCCCTCGGGCACGACCTCCGAAAGCACCGCGCAGTTCAGGATGTGCCGCTCCCACAGACGGGGCACTTCGCGTGGGCCGATCAGACCACGCTGCACACCAGCCTCGGCAAGCAGCTCCGCATAGCGAACCGCGTCCGCGAAGCGATCGCCGAACACCTCGCGCGCCTGCTCGGGCGCAGGGGGGAGCTCCGC
This sequence comes from Streptomyces sp. CA-249302, assembly GCF_050936785.1. NCBI lineage: Bacteria > Bacillati > Actinomycetota > Actinomycetes > Kitasatosporales > Streptomycetaceae > Streptomyces > Streptomyces sp. CA-249302. The sequence continues at coordinate 5,443,685 of NZ_JBNJMG010000001.1, forward strand.
TGCCTCCGTCACGGGGACCGTCCTTCCGTACCGCATCGGCGCACCGAACGCCGACCACCAGAACTATCAGGCTGACAAAGACCGGCCCCGTCTGCGCTACAGACGGGGCCGGAGGAACGTATGAACCGATCAGGCGGGAAGCACGACGACGAAGCGCTGCGGCTCCTCGCCCTCGGACTCGCTGCGCAGACCCGCGGCCTTGACCGCGTCGTGCACGACCTTGCGCTCGAACGGCGTCATCGGCTTCATCTTCACGGGCTCGCCGGTGTTCTTGACGTCGGCGGCGGCCTTCGCACCCAGCTCGGAGAGCTCGGCGCGCTTCTTGGCACGGTAGCCCGCGATGTCCAGCATCAGCCGGCTGCGGTCCCCGGTCTCCCGGTGCACGGCCAGGCGCGTGAGCTCCTGGAGCGCCTCCAGCACCTCACCGTCGCGGCCGACCAGCTTCTGCAGGTCTCGGCCTCCCGAGTCGCTGATGATCGAGACAGCGGCGCGGTCGGCCTCGACGTCCATGTCGATGTCGCCGTCGAGATCGGCGATGTCCAGCAGACCCTCGAGGTAGTCCGCCGCGATCTCGCCCTCCTGCTCCAGGCGGGAAAGGGTGTCTGCACCCTCGGCGGCGGCGGAGGTGGTGCCTTCCGTCACGGGATGGGCTCCTTCTTACTTCTTGGACGGGGACTTGGGGCGCTGCGGGCCCTTGCGCTGCCCGGACTGGGCCTTGCTGCGAGTGCCGGTGCCCGGCTGCTGAGCGGGCTTGCTGGCGGAGGCAGGCTTGGCGTCCTCGGGCTCGTCGGACTTGCTCAGCGAGGTGGGCTCACCGGCCGGCTTGGCGGTGCCGGTCTGACGCTGGGACTTCGTCTGACGCTTGGGCTGCTGGCGCTTGGGGGCGGCGGGCGTGCCGGTCGTCGGCGTGCCGTCCTCGGTCTGCGTGGCCACGGCACCGTCGCCCTTCACCACGCTGCCGTCGGTCTGGGCCGCGAGGCCCGCCTTGTTCAGACCGTTGATGAACTTGCGCTCGAACTCGTTGCGGTCCCGGCCCTTGGCGACGATCGCCTTGATGATGGTGCGCTCGCTGCGCTTACGGGCCTTGCCGTGGTTCGTGACGTGCTTGGTCAGGCGCTCCAGGTAGGCGGCCTGGGCCTTGGAACCCGGGGTCGGGTTGTTGTGGATCACGTACATCTGCTGGCCCATGGTCCACACGTTGGTGGTCAGCCAGTAGACGAGGACACCGACCGGGAAGTTGATGCCGAAGACGGCGAACATGACCGGGAAGACGTACATCAGCATCTTCTGCTGCTGCATGAACGGCGTCTTCACCGTGGTGTCGACGTTCTTCGTCATCAGCTGGCGCTGCGTGTAGAACTGCGACGCCGACATCAGGACGATCATGATCGCGGTGACCACACGGACGTCGGTCAGGGAAGCGCCGAGCGCCTCCACCTTCGACGAGCTGTCGGTGAACTTCGCGGCCAGCGGCGCGCCGAAGATGTGCGCCTTACGGGCACTGGCGAGCAGCGAGTCGTTGATGACACCGATCGTGGAGCCCGTCGCGATGCCGTTGAGCACGTGGTACAGGGCGAAGAAGAACGGCGACTGCGCCAGGATGGGAAGGCACGAGGAGAGCGGGTTGGTACCCGTCTCCTTGTACAGCTTCATCATCTCTTCGGACTGACGCTGTTTGTCGTTCTTGTAGCGCTCCTGGATCTTCTTCATCTCGGGCTGGAGCGTCTGCATCGCCCGGGTCGACTTGATCTGCTTCACGAAGAGCGGGATCAAGCAGATTCGGATCAGGATCACCAGGGACACGATGGACAGGCCCCAGGCCCAGCCCGTGTCGGGACCGAAGATCTTCCCGTACATCGAGTGGAACTGGACGATGACCCACGAGACGGGTGTCGTGATGAAGCTGAAGAGGCTGGCAATCGTGTCCACTAATCATGCTCCTTGGGCATGGGACGAGGTCTCTGCGGCCGGGCTCGAAGGAGGATTCTCTTCGGTGCTCGAAACAGGATTCTCTTCGGGGGCCGGTTCGGCGGCGGCGGACCCGCCCTTGCGTGCACGCCACGCGTCACGCAGCATTTCGTGCCACCGCGGGCGCTTGCGCGGCGGGACATGGTCCACACCGCCCAGCGACCACGGATTGCACCGCAGGATGCGCCAGGCGGTGAGCGCCGTGCCCTTGATCGCGCCGTGCCGGTCGATGGCCGTATAGCCGTAGTGGGAACACGACGGGTAGTACTTGCACACCGGCCCGAGCAGCGGACTGATCGTCCACTGGTACAGCTTGATCAGCGCCAGCAGCGGGTACTTCATCGCGCGCCCCCTCCCAGCAGCCGCTCGATGGCGGCATCCAGGTCTTGGGCCAGTTGTCCATGGTCGGCGTCGCCCGCTCCGGGCAGCGCTCGTACGACTACCAGGCTACCGGGGGGCAACAGGGCCACCCGGTCCCGCATCAGATGACGCAGTCTGCGCTTCACCTTGTTGCGTACGACCGCTCCGCCCACGGCTTTGCTCACGACGAAACCCGCACGCGTCGGGGGAGCGCTCTCCCCAGGCGCGTGCGGGTCCGTGGCACCGCTACGAAGATGGACGACGAGGGACGGGCGACCTGCCCGGCGCCCTCGTCGTACTGCGGTCGCGAAGTCCTCGCGCCGCCTCAGCCGGTTCTCGGTGGGCAGCACGACGGCATGACCTGACCGGAATCAGGCGGACAGGCTCGCGCGGCCCTTGGCACGACGGTTCGCGAGAATCGCGCGGCCGGCACGGGTACGCATCCGCAGGCGGAAGCCGTGGGTCTTCGCGCGACGACGGTTGTTCGGCTGGAAGGTGCGCTTGCTCACTCGGGGGCTCCAGAAATCAAATCGTTGGTTGCGGGTGCCGTCCTGGCTGTCACCGTGCGCCCACGAGTAGCTCTCGTTACGCCCGAGTGCACCGCTTCCCGATCACCTGACGCGATCTGTGCCCATCGGAGGCAGGCGGCAGCAGCCATCGACAACTCGACCTGGTCACGGTACGCGGGGCTACGCCATCCGGTCAAACCAGCGGTCACTGAGAGACACTATCCACAGGCTGGGGACAACAACTTGAACCGCACCCGTCGCCCTGACTACCGTGGCTGAACTCCGATTCGTTTCCCTTGAACCCTTGTTCATGGCTCCACCCCAGTCGAATCCCGACCCGTCCCACCATCACACGTTCGTGGGACCCGTGAGAGAGCGTGCCCTGTGGCTGACGTACCTGCCGATCTTGCCGCAGTGTGGCCACGAGTACTGGAGCAACTTCTCGGCGAGGGCCGCGGACAAGGCGTGGAGACGAAGGACGAGCACTGGATCCGGCGCTGCCAGCCGCTCGCGCTGGTCGCCGACACCGCCCTGCTCGCCGTACCGAACGAGTTTGCGAAGGGCGTGCTCGAAGGCCGCCTCGCCCCCATCGTCAGCGAGACGCTGAGCCGCGAGTGCGGCCGCCCGATCCGCATCGCGATCACCGTGGACGACTCCGCCGGCGAGCCCCCCGCACCCCCGGCCCCACCGTCCCGCCCCCAGTCGCGCTACGAGGAGCCCGAGCTCCCCTCCGGCCAGTACGACGGGCAGAGCCAGTACGAGAACCAGCGCCAGGACCAGTACGAGAACCAGCGGCAGGGGTCGTACGAGAACCAGGGCCCGTACGAGGGTTACGGCCGCCACCGCGCCGACGACCAGCGCCCCGGCCGCGGCGAGCAGCTCCCCGGCGGCCCCGGCGACCAGTTGCCGCCCCCGCGCACGGACCAGCTCCCGACCGCCCGGCCCGCGTACCAGCGCCCCGAGCCCGGCGCCTGGCCGCGCCCGTCCCAGGACGAGTACAGCTGGCAGCAGCAGCGCCTCGGCTTCCCCGAGCGCGACCCCTACGCCTCGCCCTCCCAGGACTCCTACGGCCCGCCGCAGGACTCGTACCAGCCCCCGGTCCAGGACTCGTACTCGCCGCCGTCCCAGGACTACCGCCCGCAGTCGATGGAGCGCCCGCCCTACGACGGCCCGCGCCGCGACTACGAGCAGTCTCGGTCGGACTACGACCAGGGGCGCTCCGACTACGAGCAGCGCGACGCCCGCCGGGAGTCGCACGAGCCCGGCTCGGGGCATGTGCACCGCGGCGGACCCGTCGGCTCCAACCTGCCCACCGGCGGCGCCCCCGGCCCACTGGCGGCCAAGCCCGCGCCGGCCTCCGGTCCCGGTGAGCCCACCGCGCGCCTGAACCCGAAGTACCTCTTCGACACCTTCGTCATCGGCGCCTCCAACCGCTTCGCGCACGCGGCCGCGGTCGCCGTCGCCGAGGCGCCCGCGAAGGCGTACAACCCGCTCTTCATCTACGGGGAGTCCGGGCTCGGCAAGACACACCTGCTGCACGCGATCGGGCACTACGCGCGCAGCCTGTACCCGGGCACGCGCGTGCGATATGTGAGCTCGGAGGAGTTCACCAACGAGTTCATCAACTCCATCCGCGACGGCAAGGGCGACAGCTTCCGCAAGCGGTACCGCGAGATGGACATCCTTCTCGTCGACGACATCCAGTTCCTCGCGGACAAGGAGTCGACGCAGGAGGAGTTCTTCCACACCTTCAACACGCTCCACAACGCGAACAAGCAGATCGTGCTCTCCAGCGACCGGCCGCCCAAGCAGCTGGTCACGCTGGAGGACCGGCTGCGGAACCGTTTCGAGTGGGGTCTGATCACCGACGTCCAGCCGCCCGAGCTGGAGACGCGTATCGCGATCCTCCGTAAGAAGGCGGTGCAGGAGCAGCTCAACGCCCCGCCGGAGGTCCTGGAGTTCATCGCCTCGCGGATCTCGCGCAACATCCGCGAGCTGGAGGGCGCGCTGATCCGGGTGACGGCCTTCGCCTCGCTCAACCGCCAGCCGGTGGACCTGGGCCTGACGGAGATCGTCCTCAAGGATCTGATCCCCGGCGGCGAGGACTCGGCCCCCGAGATCACGTCGACGGCCATCATGAGCGCGACCGCCGACTACTTCGGCCTGACCGTCGAGGACCTCTGCGGCACCTCCCGCGGCCGCGCCCTCGTCACCGCCCGCCAGATCGCCATGTACCTGTGCCGCGAGCTCACGGACCTCTCGCTGCCGAAGATCGGCGCGCTGTTCGGCGGCCGCGACCACACGACCGTCATGCACGCGGACCGCAAGATCCGCAATCTGATGGCCGAGCGGCGCTCCATCTACAACCAGGTGACCGAGCTGACGAACCGCATCAAGAACGGCTGACAGCAGCAAAGTTACGACGGTTTCGGCACCGAAGGGCGCCCTGGGGACGAGATCCCGAGGGCGCCCTTCGTCATGCGGCCGTAGCCGGCTGTTCGATTAGCCGCCGGGTTACGGCCTCTCTCCACAGATTCGGGGACTTTCTGCCGTCCACATCCTGGGGACTGCGAAGTTGTCCAGATCGCGATCCACAGGCCGCCTGTTGATGGGCCATCAGAGCAGGTCAGGTGCCTGTGGATTCGTGGACGAACGATCTCCACAGACTGTGGACAGAGCGAAGATCCACAGGCTGTGCATCAAGTTGTCCACCGGCAACCCACAGGCGAGGCCCGGTTGTCCCCAGCGATCAAGAGCTTCTCCACATCCCTGTCCACTGTTCGGCAACGCGACGCGCCTGATCACCGCCCCGAGTGAAAGGCGTCACACGAAGGTGCCGGGTTGGGCTGTGGGAAAGACGGGTAAAGCTGGGGACGGTCCTGGGGAGAAGTCGCCTCAGGCTGTGCACGGGGTGTGCAGAACTTTCCGTTCTCCACAGAACCCCTGAGTTGTCCACCGGTGTCGCCCACAGGGTCCGTGGACAAAATCTCCAGCCTGACCTGCGCAAACGGGGTTATCCACGGTTTCCACAGCCCCTACTACTAAGACCAACTAGAGAGAGCTGGGAATCCGTTTCGAAGGGGGTCCTGTGCACAACTCGCCGTCCGGCTCCCGGCTGCCCCTCGTCACGACTTGACCCCGAGAGGCACCTACTGTCAGTGCCGTGCGTCAGACTGTTCCCCGGTGTCCTTCCCATCACAGGGGCCGACGACACCGAGACAGACGACGAAGCCAGGCAGGCCGAGAAGCGCCGGCAACAGCAGGAGGCGGCAACAGTGAAGATCCGGGTGGAACGCGACGTACTCGCGGAGGCAGTGGCCTGGGCGGCGCGCAGCCTCCCGGCCCGTCCGCCGGCGCCTGTCCTCGCCGGCCTTCTGCTGAAGGCCGAGGACGGGGCTCTCAGCCTCTCCAGCTTCGACTACGAGGTCTCCGCTCGGGTGAGCGTCGAGGCGGAGGTCGAGGAGGAGGGCACGGTCCTCGTCTCGGGCCGGCTGCTCGCCGACATCTGCCGTGCCCTGCCCAACCGCCCGGTGGAGATTTCCACAGACGGTGTACGGGCGACCGTGGTCTGCGGCTCCTCGCGGTTCACACTCCACACCCTGCCTGTGGAGGAGTACCCGGCGCTGCCGCAGATGCCGACCGCCACGGGCACCGTCCCCGGTGAGGTCTTCGCCTCCGCCGCCTCCCAGGTGGCCATCGCGGCCGGCCGTGACGACACGCTGCCCGTGCTGACCGGTGTGCGCATCGAGATCGAGGGCGACACCGTCACGCTGGCCTCCACCGACCGCTACCGCTTCGCGGTCCGTGAGTTCCTGTGGAAGCCGGAGAACCCGGAGACGTCCGCGGTGGCCCTGGTGCCCGCCAAGACGCTCCTGGACACCGCCAAGGCGCTCACGAGCGGCGACAGCGTCACCCTGGCGCTCTCCGGCTCGGGTGCGGGCGAGGGTCTGATCGGTTTCGAGGGTGCGGGGCGGCGTACGACGACCCGCCTGCTGGAGGGCGACCTCCCGAAGTACCGCTCGCTGTTCCCGACGGAGTTCAACTCCGTGGCCGTGATCGAGACCGCCCCCTTCGTGGAGGCCGTCAAGCGTGTGGCCCTGGTCGCCGAGCGGAACACCCCGGTGCGGCTGAGCTTCGAGCAGGGCGTGCTGATCCTGGAGGCCGGTTCCAGCGACGACGCACAGGCTGTGGAGCGGGTCGACGCCAATCTGGAGGGCGACGACGTGTCGATCGCCTTCAACCCGACCTTCCTGCTGGACGGCCTGAGCGCCATCGACTCCCCCGTCGCCCAGCTCTCCTTCACGACGTCCACCAAGCCCGCGCTGCTCAGCGGCAAGCCGGCGCTGGACGCCGAGGCGGACGAGGCCTACAAGTACCTGATCATGCCGGTGCGCCTGAGCGGCTGAGCGAGCGGAAGTTGTCCACAGGCCGTGGAGGAAACTCCCCGGCCCTGGGGACATCCGCCGGGGAAAGCCGCAGGTGGGGGTGTGCGTTTGAGCGCGTATGCCCACAGGTGTGCGCGAGCGTCCGGGTTTAGGCTCGGACATGGGTGCGAACAGTGCCCCACTCGCCACACAGCAACCTAAGGAACCACTGATGGAGCTCGGTCTCGTCGGCCTCGGCAAGATGGGCGGCAACATGCGCGAGCGGATCCGCCGCGCAGGCCACACCGTGATCGGATACGACCGCAACCCGGACCTCGCCGACGTCCACAGCCTGGAAGAGCTTGTGGGCAAGCTCGGCGGACCGCGCGTGATCTGGGTGATGGTCCCGGCCGGTGCCGCCACCCAGTCGACGATCGACGAGCTGGCCGAGCTCCTGGAGGCGGGCGACGTCGTCGTGGACGGCGGCAACTCCCGCTGGACGGACGACGAGCGGCACGCCGAGGAGCTGGCGGCCAAGGGCATCGGCTTCGTCGACTGCGGTGTCTCCGGCGGAGTCTGGGGCCTGGAGAACGGCTACGCGCTGATGTACGGCGGCGACGCGGAGAACGTCGCCAAGGTGCGGCCGGTCTTCGACGCCCTCAAGCCCAAGGGCGACCTCGGCGCGGTGCACGCGGGCAAGGTCGGCGCCGGCCACTTCGCGAAGATGGTCCACAACGGCATCGAGTACGCGATGATGCAGGCGTACGCCGAGGGCTGGGAGCTCCTGGAGAAGGTCGACTCCGTGACCGACGTCCGGGAGGTGTTCCGCTCCTGGCAGGAGGGGACCGTGATCCGCTCCTGGCTCCTTGACCTCGCGGTGAACGCCCTCGACGAGGACGAACACCTGGACAGGCTGAAGGGTTTCGCACAGGACTCCGGCGAGGGACGCTGGACCGTGGAAGCCGCCATAGACAACGCCGTGCCGCTCCCGGCGATCACGGCCTCCCTCTTCGCGCGGTTCGCGTCGCGCCAGGAGGACTCTCCGCAGATGAAGATGATCGCGGCGCTGCGCAACCAGTTCGGCGGCCACGCGGTCGAGACGAAGTAGGCCACAGGGCTGAGGCAGTAATCCACAGGGCTGTTGAGAACGGCCCACGACTTGGGGGAGGTCGGCGACCGACCATGCACGTCACGCATCTGTCGCTGGCCGACTTCCGCTCGTACGCCCGGGTCGAGGTCCCGCTCGACCCGGGCGTCACCGCCTTCGTCGGCCCCAACGGCCAGGGCAAGACGAACCTGGTCGAGGCCGTCGGCTATCTCGCCACCCTCGGCAGCCATCGCGTTGCCTCGGACACCCCCCTGGTCCGCATGGGCGCCGACCGCGCGATCATCCGGGCGCAGGTCAAGCAGGGCGAGCGGCAGCAGCTGGTCGAGCTGGAGCTGAACCCCGGCAAGTCCAACCGCGCCCGCATCAACAGGTCCTCGCAGGTCAGACCCCGTGACGTGCTGGGCATCGTACGCACCGTGCTGTTCGCGCCCGAGGACCTCGCCCTGGTCAAGGGCGACCCCGGTGAGCGGCGGCGGTTCCTCGACGAGCTGATCACCGCGCGCTCCCCGCGGATGGCCGGCGTGCGTTCCGACTACGAGCGCGTCCTCAAGCAGCGCAACACCCTGCTGAAGTCGGCCGCGCTCGCGCGCAGGCACGGCGGCCGCTCGATGGACCTGTCCACACTCGACGTATGGGATCAGCATCTGGCGCGCGCGGGTGCCGAGTTGCTCGCCCAGCGGCTCGACCTGATCGCCGCGATCCAGCCCCTTGCGGACAAGGCGTACGAGCAACTCGCGCCCGGCGGTGGGCCGATCGCGCTCGACTACAAGCCGTCGGCGCCCGGGGAGGCGCACACGCGTGAGGATCTGTACGAGCAGCTGATGGCGGCGCTCGCGGAGGCCCGCAAGCAGGAGATCGAGCGGGGTGTGACCCTTGTGGGCCCGCATCGGGACGATCTGCTGCTCAAACTCGGTCAGTTGCCCGCCAAGGGGTACGCCTCGCACGGGGAGTCCTGGTCGTACGCGCTGGCGTTGCGGCTGGCCTCCTACGACCTGCTGCGGGCCGAGGGCAACGAGCCGGTGCTGGTGCTGGACGACGTCTTCGCCGAGCTGGACACGCGCCGGCGGGAGCGGCTGGCCGAGCTGGTCGCGCCCGGCGAGCAGGTGCTGGTGACGGCCGCGGTCGACGACGACGTACCGCATGTACTGGCGGGGACGCGGTACTCCGTGTCCGGCGGGACGGTGGAGCGGGTATGAGCGAGCAGCCGAAGGACACCCCCGAGCCCTCCGGAGTCGACCTCGCGCGCGTGGCGCTCAGGGCGGCGAAGGAAGCGGCACGCGCGCGTGGGGACGCGGCGCAGCAGAAGAAGCAGGCGCGGCGCGGGGGTCTGCGCTCCGGCGCGGGCGCGGACGGGCGCGACCCCATGGCCTTCGGTGCGGCGATCAACCGGCTGATCACCGAGCGGGGCTGGGAGACGCCGGCGGCGGTCGGCGGGGTGATGGGGCGCTGGCCGCAGATCGTCGGCGAGGACGTGGCCAAGCACTGCGAGCCGGAGAAGTACGACGAGGACGAGCGGGTGCTCGTGGTGCGCTGCGACTCCACGGCCTGGGCGACGAATCTGCGGCTGCTGGCGCCCACGCTGGTGGCGCGGCTCAACGAGGATCTCGGACACGGCGCGGTACGGATGATCAAGGTGAACGGTCCCGCCGGTCCCGCCCGCCGCTACGGTCCCCTGCGCGCCCCGGGCTCCACCGGACCCGGCGATACGTACGGGTGACAGACCTCACATCTGCAGGCCGTCGGCGGTCTTGGACAACCGCCGGCGGCCTTCGTGTCGTACGACTGCACGCGGTTGCGAATCGCGACCTGACTCCCAAGTAGCCAAGGGTTGACAGCCCGAAGCGCTGAGTGCCTCCGTGAGCCTCTTGGAGCCCCGCTCCGCATATGGGGAGTCGGGAGAGACCGGTTGAGGGCGCCACATGCGGACTCAGGTACCGGCAAACCCCCATCACTGTCGGCGCTACCGGTAGACTGGAAGCCAATCCCGCCCCACTCGTGGGGACCGCCCGGGACAAGCTGAGCAACGCTGATCAAGGCTTACCAACGCAACATGCCGCAGCCGCTCCGGCAACCCGCCGTGAAGCCCGGCTCGTGCTGTGCCAGAAAGGGCGCTTCGTGGCCGATTCCGGCAACCCCAACGAGAACATCCCGTCCACCGACGCCGGCGAGAGCGACGCGGTGACCTCGTCGAACGGCGAGGTCACCGCCTCGTACGACGCCAGCGCCATCACCGTCCTCGAAGGCCTGGACGCGGTCCGCAAGCGCCCCGGTATGTACATCGGCTCGACCGGTGAGCGCGGCCTTCACCACCTCGTGTACGAGGTCGTCGACAACTCGGTCGACGAAGCGCTGGCCGGCCACGCGGACACCATCGACGTGACGATCCTGGCCGACGGCGGCGTGCGCGTCGTCGACAACGGCCGTGGCATCCCGGTCGGCATCGTCCCGTCCGAGGGCAAGCCGGCCCTCGAGGTCGTGCTGACCGTGCTGCACGCGGGCGGCAAGTTCGGCGGTGGCGGCTACGCGGTCTCCGGCGGTCTGCACGGCGTGGGCGTCTCCGTCGTCAACGCGCTGTCGTCGAAGGTCGCCGTCGAGGTGAGGACCGACGGCCACCGCTGGACGCAGGACTACAAGATGGGCGTCCCCACGGCGCCGCTCGTGCAGCACGAGGCCACCGAGGAGACCGGTACGTCGGTCACCTTCTGGGCCGACGCCGACATCTTCGAGACCACGGAGTACTCCTTCGAGACGCTGTCGCGGCGTTTCCAGGAGATGGCGTTCCTCAACAAGGGTTTGACGATCAAACTCACCGACGAGCGCGAGTCCGCGATGGCGGTCGCGGGGGCGGACGAGGCCGGCGCCGACGAGAAGGCCGAGGTCAAGACCGTCACGTACCACTACGAGGGCGGCATCGTCGACTTCGTGAAGTACCTCAACTCCCGCAAGGGAGACGTGGTGCACCCGACCGTCATCGACCTGGAGGGCGAGGACAAGGACAAGAGCCTGTCCCTCGAGGTCGCGATGCAGTGGAACAGCGGCTACAGCGAGGGCGTCTACTCGTTCGCCAACATCATCCACACGCACGAGGGCGGTACGCACGAGGAGGGCTTCCGGGCGGCGCTCACCTCGCTGATCAACAAGTACGCGCGCGACAAGAAGCTGCTGCGTGAGAAGGACGACAACCTCACGGGTGACGACATCCGCGAGGGTCTGACGGCGATCATCTCGGTGAAGCTGAGCGAGCCGCAGTTCGAGGGCCAGACCAAGACCAAGCTGGGCAACACGGAGGCCAAGACCTTCGTGCAGAAGGCGGTCTACGAGCACCTGAACGACTGGCTGGACCGCAACCCGAACGAGGCCGCGGACATCGTCCGCAAGGGCATCCAGGCGGCCACCGCGCGCGTGGCGGCCCGCAAGGCGCGGGACCTCACCAGGCGCAAGGGCCTCCTCGAGAGCGCCTCGCTGCCGGGCAAGCTCTCCGACTGCCAGTCGAACGACCCCACCAAGTGCGAGATCTTCATCGTCGAGGGTGACTCCGCCGGCGGCTCGGCCAAGTCCGGCCGCAACCCGCAGTACCAGGCGATCCTCCCGATCCGAGGCAAGATCCTCAACGTCGAGAAGGCGCGGATCGACAAGATCCTGCAGAACCAGGAGATCCAGGCGCTGATCTCCGCCTTCGGCACGGGCGTGCACGAGGACTTCGACATCGAGAAGCTCCGCTATCACAAGATCATCCTGATGGCGGACGCCGACGTCGACGGCCAGCACATCAACACCCTGCTGCTGACCTTCCTGTTCCGCTTCATGCGGCCGCTGGTCGAGGCCGGGCACGTGTTCCTGTCGCGTCCCCCGCTCTACAAGATCAAGTGGGGCCGGGACGACGTGGAGTACGCGTACTCGGACCGCGAGCGCGACGCGCTGCTCGAGATGGGCCGGCAGCGGGGCAAGCGGGTGCGCGAGGACTCGATCCAGCGCTTCAAGGGTCTCGGTGAGATGAACGCCGAGGAGCTGCGCGTGACCACCATGGACGTCGAGCACCGCGTCCTCGGCCAGGTCACCCTCGACGACGCCGCGCAGGCCGACGACCTGTTCTCGGTTCTCATGGGCGAGGACGTCGAGGCCCGGCGCCAGTTCATCCAGCGCAACGCCAAGGACGTCCGCTTCCTCGACATCTGAGTCGGTCTCAGCTGACCGCACCAGGAAGGATCTTCACCAGCAATGGCCGACGAGAACACTCCTGTCACCCCTGAAGAGGGCGGCGACGTCGTCATGCGGATCGAGCCCGTCGGGCTCGAGACCGAGATGCAGCGCTCGTACCTCGACTACGCGATGTCCGTCATCGTGGCCCGCGCGCTGCCGGACGTCCGGGACGGCCTCAAGCCCGTCCACCGCCGCGTCCTGTACGCGATGTACGACGGCGGCTACCGCCCCGAGCGCGGCTTCTACAAGTGCGCGCGCGTGGTCGGCGACGTCATGGGCAACTACCACCCGCACGGCGACAGTTCGATCTACGACGCGCTGGTGCGCCTCGCACAGCCGTGGTCGATGCGGATGCCGCTCGTCGACTCCAACGGCAACTTCGGCTCCCCGGGCAACGACCCGGCGGCCGCCATGCGCTACACCGAGTGCAAGATGGCGCCGCTGTCGATGGAGATGGTCCGCGACATCGACGAGGAGACCGTCGACTTCACGGACAACTACGACGGCCGCTCCCAGGAGCCGACCGTCCTGCCGGCCCGCTTCCCGAACCTGCTGATCAACGGCTCGGCCGGCATCGCGGTCGGCATGGCCACCAACATCCCGCCGCACAACCTGCGGGAGGTCGCGGCCGGTGCGTTGTGGTACCTGGACAACCCGGAGGCCTCGCACGAGGAGCTCCTGGACGCGCTGATCGAGCGCATCAAGGGCCCCGACTTCCCGACCGGCGCGCTGGTCGTGGGCCGCAAGGGCATCGAGGAGGCGTACCGCACGGGCCGCGGCTCGATCACCATGCGGGCGGTCGTCGAGGTCGAGGAGATCCAGAACCGCCAGTGCCTGGTGGTCACGGAGCTGCCGTACCAGACCAACCCCGACAACCTCGCGCAGAAGATCGCCGACCTGGTGAAGGACGGCAAGGTCGGCGGCATCGCGGACGTCCGGGACGAGACCAGCTCCCGTACCGGCCAGCGCCTCGTCATCGTGCTCAAGCGGGACGCGGTCGCCAAGGTCGTACTGAACAACCTCTACAAGCACACGGACCTCCAGTCGAACTTCGGCGCCAACATGCTGGCGCTGGTCGACGGGGTGCCGCGCACGCTCTCCCTGGACGCGTTCATCCGCCACTGGGTGACGCACCAGATCGAGGTCATCGTCCGCCGTACGCGCTTCAGGCTGCGCAAGGCCGAGGAGCGGGCGCACATCCTGCGCGGTCTGCTCAAGGCGCTGGACGCGATCGACGAGGTCATCGCCCTGATCCGGGCCAGTGAGACCGTCGACATCGCGCGCACGGGCCTGATGCAGCTCCTGGAGATCGACGAGATCCAGGCCAACGCGATCCTCGAGATGCAGCTGCGGCGCCTAGCCGCCCTGGAGCGCCAGAAGATCATCCAGGAGCACGACGAACTCCAGGCGAAGATCACCGAGTACAACGCGATCCTGGCCTCCCCGGTTCGCCAGCGCGGCATCGTCAGCGAGGAACTGACCGCGATCGTCGAGAAGTACGGCGACGACCGCAAGACGATGCTGGTGCCCTTCGACGGTGACATGTCCATCGAGGACCTGATCGCCGAGGAGGACATCGTCGTCACGGTCTCGCGCAGCGGTTACGTCAAGCGCACCAAGACCGTCGACTACCGCGCGCAGAAGCGCGGCGGCAAGGGCGTACGCGGCACGAAGCTCAAGGAAGACGACATCGTCGACCACTTCTTCGTGTCGACCACGCACCACTGGCTGCTGTTCTTCACCAACAAGGGCCGGGTGTACCGGGCGAAGGCGTACGAGCTGCCGGACGCCGGCCGGGACGCGCGCGGTCAGCACGTCGCCAACCTGCTGGCCTTCCAGCCGGACGAGGCGATCGCCGAGATCCTCGCGATCCGCGACTACGAGGCGGCGCCGTACTTGGTCCTGGCCACCAAGGGCGGTCTGGTCAAGAAGACGCCTCTGAAGGATTACGATTCGCCGCGTGCCGGAGGCGTGATCGCCATCAACCTCCGGGAGACGGAGGACGGTTCCGATGACGAACTGATCGGAGCCGAGCTCGTTTCGGCCGAGGACGATCTGCTTCTGATCAGCAAGAAGGCACAGTCGATCAGGTTCACCGCCACGGACGAGGCACTGCGCCCCATGGGCCGGGCCACCTCCGGTGTCAAGGGCATGAGTTTCCGCGAGGGCGATGAACTTCTGTCGATGAATGTTGTTCGACCCGGTACGTTCGTGTTCACTGCCACAGACGGCGGGTACGCGAAGCGGACCGCCGTCGACGAGTACCGCGTCCAGGGCCGCGGCGGCCTGGGTATCAAGGCCGCCAAGATCGTGGAGGACCGCGGTTCGCTGGTCGGCGCGCTGGTGGTCGAGGAGAGCGACGAGATCCTCGCCATCTCGCTGTCGGGCGGTGTGATTCGTACGCGAGTCAGCGAGGTCAGGGAGACGGGCCGTGACACCATGGGCGTCCAACTGATCAACCTGGGCAAGCGCGATGCCGTCGTCGGTATCGCACGTAACGCCGAGGCGGGACGCGAGGCGGAGGAGGTCGACGGCGATGTGGCCGTGGACGAGACCGCCGAGGGTGCCGCGACCACCGGCACGGACGAGGGTGAGGCGCCCTCGGCCGAGTAGCACGAGGAGTGAGTCATCGTGAGCGGAGCCACGGGCGCCGGACCGGCCGGTACCTCCACCGGGTCCTCCCCGGGTACGGAGACGGACGGCGGCGGCCGTGGCTCCGCCGCGCGTGCGGCGGACCCGCACACGACCCAACTTCGCAAGGTCGAGGCGGACCCGACCAGTCCGTCCTCGGCCGACCGGCAGGGATCCGGCAAGCAGGGATCCGACAAGCAGGGATCCCAGCAGGGATCACCGGGGGGAACCGTGACGGACACCCGAGGCGCGCAGACCCAGCAGGCGGCCGGCCCGGCCGCCGCGGGCGCGCCGCCGCAGCCACCGGCGCAGCCCGCGCCACCGCAGCAGCAGACGGCCTCCCCGCTCCCCGGTGAGCGGCAGCCGCAGCAGCCGGCCGGGCCGTACCACCCGCCGCAGGCCTACCCGAGCCAGGCCCCGGCGGCCGCGCCCACCGGAGCGGTCCGCAGGCCGCGCACCGGTGCCCGCACCACGCCCCGGATCCGCAAGGCGCGGCTGCGGGTGGCCAAGGCCGATCCGTGGTCGGTGATGAAGGTCAGCTTCCTGCTCTCCATCGCGCTGGGCATCTGCACGGTCGTCGCCTCCGCCGTGCTGTGGATGGTCATGGACGCGATGGGCGTCTTCTCCTCGGTCGGCGGCACCATCTCCGAGGCGACCGGCTCGAACGAGTCCAACGGCTTCGACCTGCAGTCCTTCCTGTCCCTCCCGCACGTCCTGACGTTCGCGGCGGTCATCGCGGTCATCGACGTCGTCCTCGCGACGGCCCTGGCGACCCTCGGCGCGTTCATCTACAACCTGTCCGCCGGCTTCGTCGGAGGCATCGAGCTGACGCTCGCCGAGGACGAGTGACGGACGTCGCCGATCAGCTCCGGATTACCGATTTTGGGACTGCCCACGTCGTGCGCTAATCTTCAGGAGTCAGCGCGCGGGACACACACCGCAGAGCGCGGCGGGGCTATAGCTCAGTTGGTTAGAGCGCATCCCTGATAAGGATGAGGCCACAGGTTCAAATCCTGTTAGCCCCACCAGCGAAAAGACCCCCGGTCCATTTGGATCGGGGGTCTTTTGCATTGTCTGCGCGGGGATATGAGAACGCCCGACCGCTGGCGACGGGGGATGCACCAGCGGTCGGGCTATGGCCAAGGGTAACAAGGTCGGTTGCTCGGCGGGAGCCAACTGTTCGGGCGGGTCCTGGAGTTGTGATCCGGATCACCGGGCTCCGGCGGTCAGTCGCTTTCGCACGGGGGGTCGTACGAGAGTCTGGGCAGGTATTCGTGCCACTTGCCCGGCGTCAGGACGCCCCGCGTGGTCGAGCAGATGCGGGTGATGGCCGCGTCGACGTCGAGGTTCCAGAGGCGGACCGTGTCGGAGCCGCTGGAGACGCCGAGGAGGTGGCTGGTGGGGCTGAAGGCGAGGAAGTGGCCGGTCCTGGCGTTGGGGCTCATCGACTGGCCGATGGGGGCCGCGTCGGAGGGGTCGGCGACGTTCCACAGGCGGACGGTGTTGTCGTTGCCGCCGCTGGCCAGGGTGCGGCCGTTGCGGCTGAACGTCAGGGAGACGACCGCCTCGGAGTGGCCGGTGAGCGGCGAGCCCAGGGGGCTCGCCTTCGCCGGGTCGGTCAGGTCCCACAGGCGGACCGTGTCGTCGTCGCTGCCGCTGGCCAGGGTGTGGCCGTCCGGCGTGAAGGCGAGGGCGTTGACCGGGCCCTGGTGGCCGGTGAGGGGCTTGCCGATGGGCTTCGCGTCGGCCGGGGTGGTGACGTCCCAGCGACGGATCGCGCCCTCCTCGCTGCCGGCGGCGAGGGTGTGGCCGTCCGGGGTGAAGACGAGGGAGTCGACGAAGCCGCCGGGGCCGGTGAGGGGCTTGCCGAAGGGCTTCGCGTGGGCCGGGTCGGAGACGTCCCAGAGCCGGATCGTGCGGTCCTCGTAGGCGGTGGCGAGGATGCGGCCGTCGGGGCTGTAGGTGATCGCCTCGGGGCCCATGAAGCGGGTCTTGAGGATGATGTCCGGTCCGGCGGGGACCGGGTGGGCCGGGTCGGTGACGTTCCACAGGGTCACCGTGCGCTGGCCGGTCAGGACGGCGAGGGTCCTGCCGTCGGGCGAGAAGGTGGGGGACGGGTCGCCGTTGCCCGCGGCCATGAACGGCTTGCCGAGCAGCACCGGCCGGGCGGCGTCGCGTACGTCCCGCAGGCGGAGGCGTCCGTCGCTCGCGGCCGTGGCCAGCACCTTGCCGTCCGGGCGGAAGGTTCCGCGCCCGCCGATCATGTCCCCGGTCGGCAGCGACCACAGGCGGACCTTGCTGTCGCCGCTGCCGGTCGCGAGGGTTCTGCCGTCGGGGCTGAAGCCGAGGGCGTACATCTCGCCGCTGCCGCCCGCGAGCGGTTCGCCGATCTGGGAGGGGTAGGCGGGGTCGCCGACGTTCCACAGGCTCGCCGTGCTGTCGGCGCTGGCCGCTGCGAGCGTCCGGCCGTCGGGGCTGAAGGCGACCGACCAGACCAGGCCGGTGTGGCCGGTCAGCGGGGAGCCGATGGGCCCGGCGGTGGCCGGGTCGGCCACGTTCCACAGCCGTACGGTGTCGTCCGCGCTGCCGCTGGCCAGCGTCTTTCCGTCCGGGCTGAAGGCCACGGAGTGCACCGTGGCCGAGTGCCCGGTCAGGGTCGGGCCGGTCCGCTTCGGGTTGCCCGGGTCGGCGATGTTCCACAGCATGACCGTGTTGTCGTCGCCGCCCGCGGCGAGGGTCCTGCCGTCCGGGCTGTAGGCGAGGGAGCGCACGGCCGCGGTGTGGCCGGTCAGGGTGGACAGCGACTTCGGGTGGGTGAGGTCCCGCATGTCCCAGAGGCGGACGGTGTGGTCCTCGTTCGCCGTGGCGAGGGTGTGGCCGTCGGGGCCGAAGGCGATCAGGTAGATGGTGCCGTCGTGGCCGTCCAGGGGGGCGCCCAGGGACTTGGGACGGCTCGGGTCGCTCACGTCCCACAGCCGGACCGTGCCGTCGTCGGAGGCGCTGGCGAGGGTCTTGCCGTCGGGGCTGAAGACCGCGCTGCTGACCCAACTGGTGTGCCCGGTCAGCGGTTTGCCCAGCGCCTTCGGGCGGGTGCGGTCCCGCACGTCCCACAGGCGCACGGTCCGGTCTGCGCTGGCGGTCGCCAGGAGGTGGCCGTCCGGGCTGAACGTGGTCAGGTAGACGGCGCCCTTGTGGCCGGAGAGCGGGGTGGCCAGCGGGGCGTTGACGATCGATATCAGCCGGTTGTCGGTGCCCGCGTCGCCCTTGCGCAGCCCGTGGGCGACGAGGTCGAGCTGGGCGGACAGCGACGGGTCGGTGTACTGCACCCGGTCCGCCTCCGCGAGCACCTGTTCGAACACGGCGTCGTCCCGCTGCTGCCACGCCACCACCGCGGCCCCGCCGGCGAGCACGGCGAGCGCCACCAGGGCCGCCACCGCGCTCCGGCCGATCCAGACCATCCGGCGGCGCAGCCGGACCGAGGCGGCCAGGAACTCCACCGCGCTGCGGGTCAGGAAGGTGTCGCCGGCGGACTTCGCCCAGGCGTGGGCCTGCCCCAGCCGGGAGCCGCGGTAGAGCAGCGAGGAGTCGCGCCCCGAGCTCTCCCAGGCCCGGCCGTCCTCCTCCAGGCGCTGGCGCAGCAGATGGTCGCCGCGGTCCTCGTCGATCCAGTCGCGCAGCCGCGGCCAGGCGTGCAGCAGCGCCTCGTGGGTGATCTCCACGGTCTCCGCGTCCAGCGTCACGAGCCGGGCGCGGACCAGCGCCTCCAGGGACTCCTCGGTCTTGCCCGGGTCCGCCGACTCCTGGGCCAGCTGGCGCCGGGTCCCGCGCCGGCGGGTGGCCTGGGTGTCCTCGCCGAGGCGCACCAGGCGCAGCAACAGCAGCCGGGCGGCCGTCCGTGCCGCCGGGTCGAGGTCGGACCAGGCCCGCTCCGCGGTCGCCGCCACCGCGCCCTGGATGCCGCCCGCCGCCCGGTAGCCGGCCAGCGTCAGCCGTACCCCCTTGCGCCGCTGCCAGGTGGCGAGCAGGGCGTGCGACAGCAGCGGCAGCGCGCCGGCGTCGTGCGCCCCGCGCGGCCCGTCGGCGCTCACCTCGCGGACGATCAGCTCGGCCAGCCCCGGCTCCAGTTCGAGCCCCACGGCCTTGGCGGGACCGGTCACCGCCTCGCGCAGCTCCGCCGTGGTCAGCGGGCCGAGCACCATATGCCGGTGCTGGAGCGCGTCGGCCAGCTCGGGATAGCCCAGGCACTGCTCGTAGAAGTCGGCGCGGATGCCCAGTACCACCAGCACCGGGGCGAGGGATCCCGGTCCGGTCGGCGAGCAGGCGGCGTGCAGGGCCTGGACGAACGTATGCCTGCTCGTCTCGTCGGCGCAGAGAGTGAAGGCCTCCTCGAACTGGTCCACGATGAGGACCGGCCGCGCGGCGCCGTTGCCGTCCCGCTGCGCCCACGCGGTGACGGTGTCCCGGACGGCCTGCGCGAACTCCGGGCTCCCGGGCTCGCCGGCGGAGACGGCGTCGGCCAGTGCGGGGATACGTCCGGTCAGCTCCGCCAGCGGATCGGCGCCCGGCACGAACTGAAGCACCTCGGCCGCCGGGGCGTCCCCGTCGCTCAGGGCGCCGTCGCGCAGGGCGGTCACCAGGCCGGCGTTCAGGAGCGAGGACTTTCCGGCTCCGGAGGCGCCCACGAGCATCACCAGGCCGCCCGTCTTCTCCGCCGCGCGCAACTGCGCGACGAGGGCGTCCGTGCTGCGCTCCCGGCCGAAGAACCAGCGGGCGTCCTCCTGTCGGTAGGAGGCCAGCCCGCGGTACGGGCACACGCCGGCCGCGGCCGGGCTCTCGGCCGGCGGGATCTCCTCCGCCACCTTGGGGTCGCCGACCGGGTCGGCCACCGCGCGCTCCCACAGCCGCTGCCAGTGCCCCAGGTCGTACAGCCCGGTGGACACCGCCACGGGCCGTGCGCGCCGGGCCTGGGGGATGAGGATGTGCAGCACCGCGGCGAGCGCGGCGAACTGCGCGGGCACGTTCTTCGCCCGCCGCCAGTCGCTGATCCGCTGCGCGGAGACCCGTACCGGCCGCCCCCGCTCGTCCACCCGCTGCAGCTGTACGACCGCTTCGGCCACGCGCGTGAGGGGAGGGTTGCCGGCCTCCCTGTAAAGCAACGCGAGGCGCTCCGCGAAGGCCGTGCGTGCCCCTGAGTCGGAACTCAAGGCCTCCACCCCTTACTTCCCCCGCGTTGGAACATCCGGACCGGAAAACTCACCTTATACGGCTGACCTGCGGGTTAAGGGTCCGGAGGGGGACCGGAATCTCCTCGGGAGCGGTCCGAACTGGCAGGATCCCGACCCAGTAGCCAACCCATCACGCTTCGTCCATGCAGGCCATCGGCTCAGCGCTCGGGGAGACAGCTCATGACGCCGTACGTTCTCGGTCAGCTTCGGTGCGAGGCGCGGGACGGCGGCGACGGTCTCATCGTCTGAGCCGTAGCGATCCGTGGGGAACGTCCCATCGGGACAGCTTCCACGCCGAACCACGGATCGGGCCCCCCTCCCTCCCCGCCTCCAAGGCGCGGAGGGAGGCTGCCGCAGCGTTCGGCGCCGGTCCCCACGAGGGGAGGGACCGGAGCCGAACGACGCGGTCCTTCGCCGGTCTACATCCAGCCCGCCTCGCGAGCGGCTTCGACCGCGTGTGCCTCCGCCTCGTCCGCGGCGGTGTTCAATGAGGTGTCCTTGCCCGCCGCCGTGCCCGCGGCGGCCGCCGCCGCGGCCTGGGAGGCGGTGAGGGCGGCGCGCAACGCCTCCTGGGAGCCCGCGCCGCCGTTCTGCGACCGGGCCAGCTGGGCGGCCAGGGCGGCCGTCGCGGCGGCGTTGCGGGCACAGCGGGCGTCCGCGGCCGGGTCGGGGGAGCCGGTGCCGAGGGCGTCGATCGAACGCGCGGACAGCCGTAGCGCCTGCGCGGCCCGGCCCACGGGGCCGGTCGGCACGGGCTCGGCGGACGACTCGTCGACACCGGCGTGCCGGCAGGCGGCCACGGCACGGTCGTACGCACTACGCGCGCGCGTGCCGTGCGTTCTCCGCAGCGCCTGCGCCGAAGCGGTCGTATCGACGTCCGTGCCCACCTCATCGGGTCCGCTCATCCCCGCCTCCTCGTCCACGGCCGGGGGGCAGGGTGGCACGGCGGGCTCGAAGAGAACAGGGGTGTGGCCGGGAGCGCCCTGGTTATCTGACGGGCCGTCAGTTATCGTCCCCTTGCCAAGCCGCTTCCGTAAGGGGTGATTCCTGTGGAGACGCGTCCCCAGAGTCCGCAGCCGCAAGGGGACCCGCGCTGGGTCGCGATGGTCCACGAGCCGTCCTCGGCCTCCTGGCGGGTGTGCGCGGAGTCGCCCCACCGCTCGCCGGTGCAGTACGCGCTCGGCGAGATGGCGAGCACGGTACGCGCGCGTGGCGGCGATTTCACGGTCGGCCTGTGGGGCCCGAAGGAGGGCGCCTGGGAGCGATACGACGTCTCCGCCGCACCCTCTGTCGTGGCCGCGCCCCAGGCTGCCGCCGCCCCCGAGGAGGCGAGCACGCACACCGAGCGCATGAACGGCCGCCGGCGACAGGTGCTCGTCGCGGGCCTCACCAAGGCGGGCCTCTACGACCTCGCACCGGACGACCTGGCGGCCGTGGAGGCACTGGTCGAGAGCCTGGACGAGACGACCGTGCGCAGGGTCGCGCAGTGGCTGGCCTCGGCGAGCGGCGCGGAGGGCGGTCGGGCCGGGTGATGTCAGGGCGCTGCGGTCAGGCCGGGTAGCGCCAGCCCAGGGCGGCGAGTGCGCGGGCGCGCTCCTCGACCACCGCCATCCTGGCCTCCCGTTCGGCCGTGGCCGTGTGCGCCGCCTGGCCGGTGACCTGGCCCTCCCACTTCCGGTAGAGCAGCCCCACCTCGCGCGTGAACCAGCCCCGGCTCACGGCGTTCAGCGCCAGCAGCAGCCCGGTGTCCTCGGAGGCCGGCAGCGCCATCCAGCCGCCGAGCGCCAGCAGCAGGTCCCGTCGGACGAAGAGGGTCGCGGGATGCACCGGGGCGAGGAAATCGTTCGTCCGCCAGGAGCCGAGGACGGTGCCGCGCTCGATCGGACCCTCGTCGGGGTCGCCCGGAAACCCGACGGTGGAGCCGTCCGGCAGGAGGTCGAGCACCCGTGAGGTCGTCCAGCCGATGCCCCGATCGGCCTCGAGGACGGCCAGGTCGCGCGCCAGCGCCCCCTCCGTCAGCCGGTCGTCGGCGTCCAGGACCTTCACGTACGGGCCGTCCGTGCCGGCGAGCGCGATCGTGCGGGCGACACCGGGCCCACCGGGCCGGCCCTGCCGGAAGGTCACCCGCTCGTCGTCGGGGACGTACGGACGTACGCGATCCGTCGTCCCGTCCTCCTGGATCACCCACTGCCACGCCCACCCGGCGGGCAGCTCCTGCGCGCACAACGACTTGTACGCGTCCCCCAGGAACTCGGCCGACGGGGCGTGCACCGCGGTGACGATGATGATGCGCCGGGTCATGGCGCCAGGCTACGACCGCACCGGAACGCGAAGACCCCCGGCCCGTCGGGGCCAGGGGTCGTGCGCGCGGACGTCGGGTACGCAAGTTCGCCGTTACGTCAGGTGCGTCGGAGGTGCGGAGAAGGGCTCAGCGCTGAAGGGGAGCGGCGGCCGGCTCGGACAGGACGGCGTCGGTGGCCGCCTCCAGGGCCGGGTCCGTGGTCGCCTCCGAGTCGTCGGCGGGGCGGTGGCGGCAGTTGGGGGACTTGCCGTGGGCCTCGGCCCGGATGCGCTGCTTCATCGTGGGGGGCAGGTCGCGGACGCAGGACCAGTACCAGGAGCCGGACGGCGTGGGCATCGTCACGTGGTGTGCTGCGGCGCTCGTGCTGCTGCCGCCGGTCTCGCTCTGCGCCACGGCCACGGCGGCCGTCGTGGTGACGAGTCCGAGCGCCGTGCACAGCGCGAGGAAGGCGGTGACGATCGCGGTCCACAGCTTCACGACCTGGTTCCGGGCCATGGCCCCTCACTTTCGGGTTGGGCGATTTGCGTACTTTCCTCATGATGTGTATGGCGGCCCGGAAGTGGTGGACCGACGCCCGTGGCGCGTCGATCTTCAGATGAACACCACCCGGATGGGTGCAAGGCGGAAAGAAAGCCGCCAAAGGGATAAGTTGGAGTAACTGCTTCCGCTTCGACTGCGTTGTGGGAGGCGGGAGTTGGGCTCCACACAGGTCACCGATCGGTATCGGTCGGTGTGTATAGTCGGGCGCCAGAGGTCCCCTACGTCAAGGAAAGACGAGGTCGCACGGTGAAGAAGCTTCTCCTGGTCGCACTGGCCGCCATCGGCGGGCTCCTCGTGTACCGCCAGATCCAGGCGGATCGCGCCGAGCAGGATCTGTGGACGGAGGCGACCGACTCCGTGCCCACGGGTTCGTGAGTACCGACATCCGATTCTGAACAGACCCCGGCCGTCCTCACGGTCGGGGTTTCGCGTTCCTACGGCCGGCCTATCGGGGTCTCCCGCGTTCCCCGGTTGCGCGAGTGCTGCCGTAGCGGTAGCGGACCCGGGCGTTTCGGACGCTCGCCCCCGATGCACGGATGAGCCTCCGCCCCACAGGGCAGGATGGGCCACGGTCCGGGCGACGACGAGGGGTGGCGCGTGATGGGGCGGCGTACGGCGTGGTGGCGCGGGACGGCCGTGGCGGCGGCACTGTGCGCGTCGGCGGCATCCGCGTCCTGGCCGGCCGCGGCGGCGAGCCCCTCCTACGCCTTCGCGGCGGACGCCACCTCCGTCGACGGCGCGACCGGCACCACGGACGCCCAGCCCCTCGACCCCGGCAGGAGCTACCGCAGCTCCCTCCCCAAGGGCGCGAAGCTCTACTACCGCCTGGACCTGGACGACACCTCCAACTCCTATGTCTCCGTCACCGCCGTCCCGCGCCCGGGCGGCGGCACGCTCTCCGTGAGCGACGGCATCAGGGTGTCCGTGCAGAACGCCGACAGCCACCCCTGCTCCTACCAGAGCGCCAACTTCGGCACCTCCGGCAGCCCACGCCCCATCACGGCCTGGGGCGCCCGCACGACCACCCCGCCGACCCCTCTGTGCACGGGCAGCGGCCCGTACTACGTGGTCGTCGAGCGCGTCGGTACGGCGGACTCCGCGGCCTCCACCTGGGATCTGGAGCTCACCACCGCGACCGAACCGGCCCTGACCCAGGCCGGCCCCACGACCGCGCCCGGCACTTCGGACCCGGCCTCGCCGGAGCCCCTCACGGGCGAGGCCCGAAGCCGCTCCGGGGGCGCCGGGTTCTCCCGGGCGGCTGCCGTGGACCAGGGCGTCTGGCGCACCGGCATCTCGCCCGGCCAGACCCTGTACTACCGGGTCCCCGTCGACTGGGGCCGCCGGCTCTCCGCCACCGCCGACCTGGGCGGCACGAGCGGCGGTGGCACGTCCGGTTACGCCGTCGACGCCCTGAACATGACCCTCTACAACCCGGTCCGCGCCGAGGTCGACAACGCCAACACCGGCTACGACGGCACCGAGCAGTCGGCCTCCCTCGCCCCGCTGCCCGCCGTCGACTACGCCAACCGCTACGCCCGCAACAACACCAAGGTCAACGGCATGCGGTTCGCCGGCTCGTACTACCTCGCGGTGCACCTGTCGGCCGGGGTGTCCGACGAGTTCGGCGACGGCCCGTTCGACCTGACGCTGCGGGTACGGGTGGCGGGCACGGTACAGACGGGCCCCGGGTACGCGGGACAGCCCGTCCCGCGGAACCTCTTCACGGTCACGGCAGCGGACCGGGCGGCGGCCGCCTCGGGCGACACCGGGGGCGACGACACCGGGATGGAGGCCCTCGCGGTGGGCGGCCTCGGCGCTGGCACGGTGGTGCTGATCGTGCTGGGGGTCTGGACGGTGGCGGGGCGGAGGCGGGCGGGGGTCTTGTGAGGGGCGGGTGGCTGGAGGGCTTCGGCGGATCGGTGATCCATAGGTCGGTGATCTATGGGTCGGTGATATGTGGGCCGGCGGATCCGTGGACGGTGGCGGATCGGTGGTTCAGATCCGGGTCAGAGCCCAGAAGCCCACGGCGTAGCAGGCCAGCGCCAGCAGCAGGAGCGGGACCGCGACCTTCGCCGGTGGGCCGGGGCGGCGGCGGGCTCGGTGGCCGGCGCGGCGGTCGCGGGGGGCGGGGTCCGGCGTGAATCCCGGTGCGAATTCCTGCGCGGGAGGTGGAACCTGCGGGTCCTGGGCGGTGTACGAAGCAGTAGAGGCATCGTCGCGATGGAGTGGCGCCGGGGGCCAGGGCGGAGGGGAGGACAGGACGTGCGTGGGGACGGAGGGCTCCGGCCGGGGGCCGGTGACTTGGCGGGGGTCGTGCGGCGGTACGGGGGGCACCGACGGGCCGGTGCCTGGTCTCGACCCGGACGATCCGGACGACCCGGTGCCGGTGCCTGCGCCTGTGGTGCCGGGGGACCCGACGCCCGTGACCACCCCCGTGGTCGAAGCCGTCCCGGTACCCGTCCCCGAACCCGAAGCCGCCCGCACCTCCACGCCCGGCGCGCGCTTCAGTGGCCCCGTCTCGGTGAACCCCGGTGGCAGCGGCCCGAGTTGGTCGAACACCTCGATCAACTCGTCGTCGGGACCCGGCTCCGGCAGGAGCTCCGCGGCCGCGGCAAGCGCCTTGCGCGCCCCCGTGGCGGTACGGAACCGCGCGACCGGATCCGGCTGGAGCAGCGTCGCTACGACCTGCCACAGCGGCTCGGGAATCCCCTTGGGCGCACTCGGCGTCCCGTGCGCCGCGAAGTACTGGATCAGCGCCTTGGCATCGGGCTTGGCGCCCTCCAGCAGATACAGCGCGACCAGACCTACGGCGAACAGGTCCGCCGGGAAGTCCGGCTCCGCGCCCGTCATCTGCTCCGGCGCGAGATAACCGGGCGTCCCCACCACGAGGTTGGTCTCCGTCAGCCGCGGCTCGCCCAGCCGCATGGCGATCCCGAAGTCGGACAGCCGCAGCCGCGGCAGGCCCGTACCGGTGGCCTCCAGGAGCAGGTTGGCCGGCTTGATGTCACGGTGCACGACGCCTTCCCCGTGCACCGCGGCCAGCCCCGACAGGAGCTGGTCGAGCAGTGTGCAGACGAAGGGCGGCGGCAGGGGACCGTAGTCGCCGACCAGGTGGGCCAGCGAGCCACCGCCGACCAGGTCCATCGTGAACAGGACCTGGTCGTCGTCGGCGGCCCAGCTGGCCGGCGCGAGCACATGGGGGTGGTCGATCCGCAGCGCCTGCTCACGGACGAACCGCAGCAGTGAGTGCGCGTCGCGCTGCTGGAGCACCTTGGCGGCCACGTACCGGCGCCTTCGGTGGTCCCAGGCACGCCACACGGCACCCACCCCGCCGCGTCCGATCGGGTCGACCAGTTCGTACCGGCCGGCGAAGACCTCACCCATGGCAGTACGTCGCTCCTCCCCCTTCGGCTACCCCCCTTGCTTCCCCCGCGATGAGCGATACGACTCCCCCTCGCGCCCCCTGGTCCCTCACTGGGACCGAGGCCCGGCCGCCGAACCCCCTTCGGCGAACCGGGCCGCGGCTTCAGCTCTGGTGGGACTGGTAGTGCGCGACCGCGTCGGAGGTGCGGCCCGCGCCGTACACCCGGAGGAACTCTGCCAGCTCCGGATGGCTCGGGGCGAGGGTGTCCGCGGCCTCGATGATGTCGCCCGCGGCGGCCACCGAGCGCAGCAGTGACTGGATCTCACGGACCACCCGCTTGACCGTCGGCGCCCCCGAACTGCTCGTCGTGGTCGTGGTGTTGCTGAGCACGGATCCCCCCTGAGACTTCTTGATCTCCTCCATGCGGTCGGTGGCCTCGGCCGCGCTGACGCTGCCGTCCGCGACCTGCCCCGCGAGGTCCTGAAGCAGCTGCACCCGCTGTACCACCGCCGGATTGCCGATCTTCGCCCGCTGACCGCTCATCAGCTGCGACAGCATCGGCGCGGACAGGCCCAGTACCCCCGCGAGACGAGCCTGGTTGAGGCCAAGATCGTCGATCAGCTTACGGAAGAGCGCCCCCAGCGGCTCCCCATACCAGTTCCGCTGCAGTTCCCGCGCTCTTGCGGTCGCTTCCTGCTGTGCGGCGTCCATTGCGTCTCCCCATCGCTTCCCCAAGTACTGTGGTTCGCGACAGCGAACCACGCCGAGCATCTTACGGAGAGTGGTCGCCCGCGGGGACCCCTAATCTTTTTGCGAGATCCCGGGTATGACCCGGTACTCTGGTCTGCGACGCCCGCCGGTGTCTGCTTGATCCCGGCGGACGCGTCGCCTCCGGGGCCTTAGCTCAGTTGGTAGAGCGCTGTCTTTGCATGGCAGATGTCAGGGGTTCGACTCCCCTAGGCTCCACAACGGAACCCCTCCGACCTGAGAGAACTGGTCGGAGGGGTCTTTTGTGACCTGCGTCACGGGCTCTGGTGTCGGGCCGTTGCACTTATTTGCGCAAAGTAGGTGAGGCGGTCCAGTCGTCTGAGGCTGCCCCGCAGGTCGCGCCCGGCCTGCGCGGTCAGGGGCCGTTGCAAACGTCACCATGTGGAGATCGTGTAAATATCGCCGATGTTCCACGTGAAACATCGCTGTGGGGCGGGAGACCCGCAAGTCTCCCGCCCCACAGCGCAGTTCGGACCGCCGGAACTCAGGTCACCGGCGCTTGTCGCCCTTGCCCTTGGCGGCCTCCTCGGCCTCCTCGGCCTCCTTGGCCTGGACCTCCGGGTCGAGCACCGACTGACCGCTGCCGTCCACCGACGACAGCCGGTTCGACTCCGGAACCTCCGTCGCGGCAGGCGGCTCGACCAGCCAGTCCGGGTTCGCCTGCTTGTCCCACCACTTCCACGCGGCGAACGCACCACCCGCGAGTGCACCGAGCACCAGCAGCACCTTCGCCGCCCGGCCCGCCCGCGCCCGCCGCTCGTGCTTACGGACCAGCTTCTGGATCTCCTTCGGCGAGACCTGACCCCGCAGCGCCGCCAGCGCCGCGGCACCACGCGCGGAGGCCTCGTCCTTCATGGGTCCGGCCGCGGCCACCGCCTGCTCCAGCCTCGGCCGGGAGTAGTCGGCGGCCTGCCGGGCCGCCTTGCGGGTACGGGCGGCGGCCTCGTGGGCGGCCTGGTCGACCTTCGGCGGCACATGCGTAAGGGCCTGTTCCAGCCGTGGCGCGACACGGGCGTCGTACTGGACGCGGGCCTGATCGGCGGCCTGCGACACCTTCGGCGCGAGCCGTACGCGGGCCTCGTGTGCGTATTGCGCGGTCCTGTCCTTGGCCGTCTCGGCGTAGGGCGCCACCACTTCCGCGGCGTGCAGCACGCTGTCCTTCGCCGAACCGGTCGCGGCGCGCACGCTGTCGATGCGGGTCACGGGTTCCTCCTCCTCGGTGGCGTACGGTATTTCGACTTTCCACCCTTTTACGGATCATGCCTGCCAACAGATCCCCAGGCATGTGAGGGCGGGCATCCGGGTCATGAGGATGAATACGGGGCAACGAGAGCTTGTCGTCGACAATGCCACGGATCGCCGCCCAGCGCTCCGGTACCCGGGGGTATGCGGCCGGTTTTCCCTGGGCGTGGGAGGATCTGGGGGTCACAAGAAGACAACGGAAGGCAGATCGTGGCTGAGCAGCTTTACGCCACCCTGAAGACCAACAATGGCGACATCGAAGTCCGGCTTCTGCCGAACCACGCGCCCAAGACG
This sequence comes from Streptomyces sp. CA-249302, assembly GCF_050936785.1. Lineage (NCBI taxonomy): Bacteria > Bacillati > Actinomycetota > Actinomycetes > Kitasatosporales > Streptomycetaceae > Streptomyces > Streptomyces sp. CA-249302. Next base: position 5,472,560 of record NZ_JBNJMG010000001.1, read on the forward strand.
GTCCGGAACTTTGTCGAGCTCGCCAACGGCGAGCGTGAGTGGACCAACCCGGCCACCGGCCAGAAGTCCACGGACAAGCTCTACGACGGCACGGTCTTCCACCGGGTGATCAGCGGCTTCATGATTCAGGGCGGCGACCCGCTGGGCAACGGCACCGGCGGCCCCGGCTACCAGTTCGAGGACGAGTTCCACCCGGACCTCTCCTTCAACAAGCCCTACCTGCTGGCCATGGCCAACGCCGGCCCGGGCACCAACGGCTCGCAGTTCTTCATCACCGTCGCGCCCACGACGTGGCTGAACCGCAAGCACACCATCTTCGGCGAGGTCACCGACGCGGCCAGCCAGAAGGTCATCGACGCCATCATCGCGACCCCGACCAACCCGCGCACCGACCGCCCCGTCAAGGACGTGGTCATCGAGTCGGTCGTCGTCGAGACCCGCGAGGGCTGACCACAGCGAGACCCGGCCCGCAGGGACCGAGTGCCCGCACAGCAGGAACCAAACGCCCCGCCCATCCGTAAAGATGGGCGGGGCGGTGCTTTTCGGCACGGCACCGGCACGACGACCAAGGGGATGTCATGGACCAAGCGGCAGGCAGCTCGCAGGACGCCCGGAGCGTGCCCGGCTGCTACCGCCACCCGGACCGCGAGACCGGCATCAGCTGCACCCGCTGCGAACGCCCGATCTGCCCCGAGTGCATGGTCAACGCCTCCGTCGGCTTCCAGTGCCCCGAGTGCGCCCGCGGCGACTCCGGCACGGGCCACGCCCCCGCCGCCGCCCGGCCCCGCACCATCGCCGGCGGCACCATCACGGCCGACCCCCGCCTGGTCACCAAGCTCCTCATCGGCATCTGCGTAGCCGTCTACCTGGTCCAGCTGTCCGTCGGCGACAGCTTCACCAACCACTTCGAGCTGCTCGGCAAGGCCTCCGCCAACGGCTTCCCGCCCTACGAAGGCATCGCCGAGGGGCAGTACTACCGGCTGCTGACCGCGATGTTCCTGCACGCCAGCCCGATCCACATCATCTTCAACATGCTCAGCCTCTGGTGGATCGGCGGCCCCCTGGAGACGGCCCTCGGCCGAGCCCGCTACACCGCGCTCTACTTCGTCTCGGGCCTTGCGGGCAGCGCCCTCACCTACCTGCTCGCCGCCCCGAACCAGCCCTCGCTCGGCGCCTCCGGCGCGATCTTCGGCCTCTTCGGCGCCACCGCCGTACTGATGCGCCGACTGCGCTACGACATGCGGCCGGTCATCGCCCTGCTGGTGATCAACCTCATCTTCACCTTCGGCTGGAGCAACATCGCCTGGCAGGCCCACATCGGCGGCCTCGTCGCCGGAGTCATCACCGGCTACGCGATGGTCCACGCCCCACGCGAGTGCCGCGCCCTCGTCCAGTACGGCACCTGCGCGCTCGTCCTGGTCGTCGTGGTGGTGCTCACCCTGGTCAGGACCACTCAGCTCACCTGACGTACCCGGTTGTCCACAGCGGGTGGCGAATCTTGTGCATGGCGTGCGGGAACAGCTGTGCCCCCTGTCACCGACCAGTATTTGTGCAGGTCAGGCAGGGGGCGAACAGGCTTGCGAAGATGGGTGTGACAGTCGTATCGGCGTCAACCGGCTAGGGGTTATCCACAGATCGTCGTCTTTTCCCCAGGGGTTCTGTGGATTTTCCTCCAGGCTGTGGATAACTCAGCGGATAGCCGTGGGCAGAGCTGAGTTCACCGGCCCGTAGCCGTTGCTTCGACCGCTACTTCCACTGCGTGGAGACGCCGAATCCGGCGGCGATGAAGCCGAATCCCACCACGATGTTCCAGTTGTCCAGCTTGTCGATGGGCAGCGAGCCGTCGCTGACGTAGAAGACGACGATCCAGGCGAGCCCGATGAGGAACATGGCCAGCATCACGGGCGCGACCCAGGCGCGGCTGTTCAGCTTGATGCTGGTCGCCTGCTTCGCGGGCGGCGGCGTGTAGTCGGCCTTCTTGCGGATACGTGACTTCGGCACGAGGGTCTCTCCTGTCGATGCGCTGCGTGGCCGCGCAGGGAACTGTGGCTGGCTCCGGAGCAGCGTACAAGGGGACTCTTAGCGCTCCCCCGGGCGTCCGTTAGCGTAGTGCTTCCGCGGCGCCGAAGGAGATAAGGGTACGTTGAGCAATTCTGCCGACTCCCCCCAGGCCGGATCCAGTCCTGCCCGAGAACGCCGGTTCCGGCCCGTGCGGATCCTCACGGTGGCCGTCTTCGCCCTCGCGGGGCTCATTTTCTTCACCAGTTTCAATACGGCCAAGGGCACCAATATCCGCACGGACACGTCCTTGCTGAAGCTTTCCGACCTCATCCAGGAGCGCAGCCACAAGAACAAGGAGCTGGACGACTCCAGTGCCTCGCTGCGCCGGGACGTCGAGGCGCTGGCCGAGCGGGACGACGGCAGCACCACGGCGCAGGACAAGAAGCTCGCCGGTCTGGAGAAGAGCGCCGGCACCCAGCCGGTGAAGGGCACGGCGATCACCGTCACGCTCAACGACGCCCCGCCGAACGCCACCGCCAAGCTCCCCGGCTACCCCGAGCCGCAGCCCGACTACCTGGTCATCCACCAGCAGGACCTCCAGGCCGTGGTGAACGCCCTGTGGCAGGGCGGCGCCAAGGGGATCAAGGTCATGGACCAGCGGCTGATCTCCACCAGTGCCGTGCGCTGCGTGGGCAACACGCTGATCCTCCAGGGCCGGGTCTACTCACCGCCGTACAAGATCACGGCGGTCGGGGACCCCGACAAGCTGAACCGGGCGCTGTCGGATTCGAAGGCCATCCAGAACTACATGGTCTACGTGAATGTGTACGGGCTCGGCTGGAAAGTCACTCAAGACGGGACGGTGACTCTGCCCGGCTACTCGGGCACAGTGGATCTGCACTACGCCCAGCCCGTGGAGTGAACTGAAGCCGTTCGGGAGCTGCCGGTGCGTGTTGTCGTCAGGACCGTCAGCGAGCTGTGCATCACGGTCGGCGCCCTGATCTGCCTCTTCGTCGTGTACGTGCTGTTCTGGACCGGGGTGCGGGCGGACGGCGCGATGAACCACCAGATCGACGTGCTGCACGACCAGTGGGCGAAGCAGACCGCGCAGCCGAAGTCGACGGCCGGGAGCACGAACGGCAGCAGTGCCGCTCCGAAGAAGCCGGCGCCGTACGCGCAGGGCAAGCCGTTCGCGATCATGTACATCCCGCGGCTTGGTTTCACGTGGAACAAGCCCGTGCTGGAGAACACCGCGGTGAACACCCTGAAGAAGGGGCTCGGGCACTACGCGAACACCGCGCAGCTCGGGCAGGTGGGGAACTTCGCGGTGGCGGGGCACCGGCGGACGTACGGCGATCCCTTCGTGGACTTCCCGAAGCTGCGGCGCGGGGACGCGGTGGTGCTGACCGACGGGACGACGTGGTTCACGTATCGGATCGACAAAGGCCCCTACAAAACCGTGCCCACCGATGTTGAGGTGATCGACCCTGTGCCACGTAAGTCGGGGTATGCGCAGCCGGGCCGTTATCTCACGCTGACCACGTGCGATCCGGAGTGGGGGCACAGCCATCGGTTGATCGTGTGGGCGCACCTGGACTCCACACAGCCTGTGGACGAAGGCAAGCCGGCGGCGCTGCGCCGTTAGTCTGGTGCGGGTACGGCGTGAGTCTGGTGCCGTGGTGGAACGGAAGGGACGGCATGTACGGCTGGATCTGGCGGCATCTGCCGGGCAACGCGTGGGTCAAGGCGCTGCTCTCGCTCGCCCTGGTGCTGATGGTGGTCTACGTCCTCTTCCAGTACGTCTTCCCGTGGGCCGAACCGCTGCTGCCCTTCAACGATGTGACGGTGGACAACCAGTGAGCGCGCGCATTCTGGTCGTGGACAACTACGACAGCTTCGTCTTCAACCTGGTCCAGTACCTGTACCAGCTGGGCGCCGAGTGCGAGGTGCTGCGCAACGACGAGGTGTCCACCTCCCATGCGCAGGACGGCTTCGACGGCGTACTGCTGTCGCCGGGTCCGGGTACGCCCGAGGAGGCCGGCGTCTGCATCGACATGGTCCGCCACTGTGCCGCGACCGGTGTCCCCGTGTTCGGTGTGTGCCTCGGCATGCAGTCGATGCAGGTGGCGTACGGCGGTGTGGTGGACCGCGCGCCGGAGCTGCTGCACGGCAAGACCTCGCCGGTCGAGCACGAGGGCAAGGGTGTGTTCGCGGGTCTGCCCTCGCCCTTCACCGCGACCCGCTACCACTCGCTCGCCGCGGAGCCGGCGACCGTCCCGGCCGAGCTGGAGGTCACGGCCCGGACGCACGACGGGATCATCATGGGCCTGAGGCACCGTGAACTCCCGGTCGAGGGCGTGCAGTTCCACCCCGAGTCGGTGCTGACCGAGCACGGGCACCGGATGCTGGCCAACTGGCTGGTGGAGTGCGGCTACCAGGACGCGGTGGCGAGGTCGGCGGGGCTCGCCCCGGTGGTGGGCAGGGCCACGGCGTGACCGCACTGCGCCCGGAGCGCGAGTCCGACGCCTCGTACGAGCAGGAGTCGTACGAGGCGTACGAGGCATCGTCCGGTGCGTACGAGGAGGACTGGTCGGTCGGGCAGCAGGCGTATCAGCATCCGGAGCATCAGGAGCAGCCGCGGCATCGCGCCGAGCCGCGGCATCACGCACAGCCGCAGTATCTGCCGCCCATCGACGAGGAGACGGTGGCGCTGCGGATACCGGATCCGCCGCCCGGCGCGTCCATATCGCCGTCTGCCGCCTCAGCAGCCACATCCGCCACTGGAACCCCCACGGGTGGCCGGGCGGCCCGCAGAAAGGCCGCCAAGAGCCGTCACGGCCGTCATGGGGGCGCGCGGCTGGATCCGGAGAGCACCGAGGAGGGCTCGGAGGACGCCTCCGGGGCGCCGCTGTCCCGGGTAGAGGCGCGCCGGCAGGCCCGTGCGCGCAAGCCCAGCGCGGGAGTTCTGGCGAGCCGGGCGATCGGTGAGGTGTTCATCACCACCGGTGTGCTGATGCTGCTGTTCGTGTCCTACCAGCTGTGGTGGACGAACGTGCGGGCGCACGCGCAGGCCGACAAGGAGACCAACAGCCTCCAGCAGGACTGGGCGAGCGGGAAGCGGGCGCCCGGGGAGTTCGAGCCCGGGCAGGGCTTCGCGATCCTCCACATCCCCAAGCTGGACGTGGTCGTGCCGATCGCCGAGGGCGTCAGCAACAAGAAGGTGCTCGACAAGGGCATGGTGGGCCACTACAGCGAGGGCGCGCTGAAGACGGCGATGCCGTCGGCGAAGACCGGCAACTTCGCGCTCGCGGGGCACCGCAACACGCACGGGGAGCCGTTCCGGTACATCAACCGGCTCAAGGCGGGCGACGAGGTCGTCGTGGAGACGCAGGACGAGTACTACGTCTACAAGATGACGTCGATGCTGCCGGTGACCTCGCCGAGCAACACGAGTGTGATCGCGCCGATTCCGAAGGGTTCCGGCTTCACCACGGCCGGCCGGTACATCACGCTCACCACCTGCACGCCGGAGTACACCAGCAAGTACCGGCTGATCGTCTGGGGCAAGATGGTCGAGGAACGGCCGCGCAGCAAGGGCAAGCCGGATGCGCTCGTCAACTAAGGGCAGATGAAGAACGTGGCAGCGACCGCCGACGACACGCAGCACGAAGAGCACACGGGGGAATCCGTGCCGTCCGAGGCCCGGCGCCGCCCGGGCCGGATCGCGATGGCGGTGAGCTTCTTCGGTGAACTCCTCATCACGGCGGGCCTGATCCTCGGTCTGTTCGTCGTCTACTCGCTCTGGTGGACGAACGTCGTCGCCGACCGCAAGGCGGACAGACAGGCCGACAAGGTCCGCGACACCTGGGCCCACCAGGACACCGGCCCCGGCGCGCTGAACACCAAGAACGGCATCGGCTTCCTGCACGTCCCCGCCATGAAGAACGGCGAGGTGCTGGTGGAGAAGGGCACGTCGACGAAGGTCCTCAACGACGGCGTGGCCGGCTACTACACCGACCCCGCCAAGGCGGCGCTCCCGATGACGGGCAAGAAGGGCAACTTCACCCTCGCCGCCCACCGGGACGGCCACGGCGCGAAGTTCCACAACATCGACAAGCTCAAGAAGGGCGACCCGATCGTCTTCGAGACGAAGGACAAGTGGTACGTCTACAAGGTGTACGCCGTCCTCGACGAGACCTCGAAGTACAACGTGAAGGTCCTCGCCCAGATCCCGAAGGAGTCGGGCAAGACCAAGGCGGGCCACTACATCACGCTGACGACGTGCACGCCCGTGTACACCAGCCGCTACCGGTACGTGGTCTGGGGCGAGTTGGTCAGGGTCGACAAGGTGGACAGCGAGCGGACACCGCCGAAGGAACTGCGCTGACACGGCCGTAGGCCAAGGCGATGGGCCCCTGCCGGGAGGTTTCCCGGCAGGGGCCCATTCGTTTCGTACGTCTCGACGGGGACCGTCGGCGGTTAACCGTTCGCGCCGCCGAAGAAGTTGGTGCCGCCGTTGTTGTTGCCGTTGCCGTTCTGGATGGTCGTCAGGTTGACCGAGGTGCCCTGGTCGACCGTGCTGCCCTGGCTCGGGTCCGAGGTGAGGACGATGGCGTTGTCGTCCTGCGAGCCGTTGATGTTGCCGACCTGGAGGCCCGCCTGCTGGAGCGCCTGCTTGGCGTTCTTGAGGGTCTGGCCCTGGATGTTCGGGACCTGGACCTGGGTGTCCTGCTTCTCGCCGATGTTGATCTGCACCGCGGAGTTCTTCTTGACCTGGGTGCCGATCGTCGGGTTCGTCGAGATGGCCTTGTCCACCTGGTTGTCGTCGGTGGTGGCCGTGTTGACGCAGTTGCCGGTCAGGCCGACGTCCTGGAGTGCGGACTTGGCGTCGTCACAGCTCTTGCCGGTGACATCGGGGACGGCGACCGTCTCGGGAGCCTTGGCGATGGTCAGGGTGATCGTGGAGCCCTTCTCGACTTCCTTGCCGAGCTTCGGGTCCTGGGCGAGGACGGTGTTCTCGTCCTCCGTCGTCGACTCTTCCGTCTTCGTCTTGACGACGAACTTGTAGTCGTCGCCCTCCAGGATCTGCGTGGCCTCGTCGAGGGTCTTCCCGGTGACGTTCGGCACGGCCACCTTCGGGGCGCCGGTCGAGACCACGAGGTTGACGGTGGAGCCCTTCTCGACCTTGGTGTCCTTAGTGGGATCCGTGGAGCACACCGTGCCCTTGCTCTGGTCCTCGCAGGGCTGCTTCTTGACCGTCCCCAGCTTGAGGTCGCTGTTCGTCAGCTGTTTCGTGGCGTCGGACTGACTCAGGCTGATCAGGTTCGGCACGGCGACGGTGTCGTTGCCCGCGTTGTTCCCGCTGAACGCCCACTTCCCGATCAGGATCGCGCCCACCAGCACCAGGACGCCCGCCACGACCAGCAGGATCGTCGAGGTGTTGGACTTCTTCTGGCGCCGCCGGTCCACGCGGTCGTCGTAGCCGTAGCCACCGTCGTCCGGGTTCATCGGCGGCAGCATCGACGTGGCGCCGGCGTCCGTGGAGCGCAGGGCCGTCGTCGGCTGGTCGTCGGGGTAGCCGCCGTAACCGACCGAACCCATCGCCGCGGTGGCCGCGACGGGCTGGCCGTCGAGGCAGGCCTCGATGTCCATGCGCATCTCGTCGGCGGACTGGTAGCGGTAGTTCGGGTCCTTGACCAGCGCCTTCAGGACGATGGCGTCCATCTCGGGCGTGATCTCGGGGTCGAACACGGACGGCGGCTGCGGCTCCTCGCGGACGTGCTGGTAGGCGACCGCGACCGGTGAGTCGCCCACGAAGGGCGGACGTACCGTCAGCAGCTCGTACAGCAGACAGCCGGTCGAGTACAGGTCGGACCGGGCGTCCACCTGCTCGCCCTTCGCCTGCTCCGGGGAGAGGTACTGGGCCGTACCGATGACCGCGGACGTCTGCGTCATCGTCATGCCGGAGTCGCCCATGGCGCGGGCGATGCCGAAGTCCATGACCTTGACCTGGCCGTTGCGCGTCAGCATGACGTTGGCGGGCTTGATGTCGCGGTGGACGATGCCGGCCCGGTGGGAGTACTCCAGGGCCTGGAGGATGCCGATGGTCATCTCCAGCGTGCGCTCCGGCAGCAGCTTGCGGCCGGAGTGCAGCAGCTCGCGGAGCGTGGACCCGTCGACGTACTCCATGACGATGTACGGGATCGAGACCCCGTCGATGTAGTCCTCGCCCGTGTCGTAGACCGCGACGATCGCGGGATGGTTGAGCGAGGCGGCCGACTGGGCCTCCCGGCGGAACCGGGCCTGGAAGGACGGGTCGCGCGCGAGGTCCGCGCGCAGCGTCTTCACCGCGACGGTGCGGCCGAGGCGCGTGTCCATGGCGAGGTAGACCTCCGCCATGCCACCACGGCCGAGCACCTGGCCCAGCTCGTACCGGCCGCCGAGGCGACGCGGCTCTTCCATAGCTTCCTACCAGCCCTCTCAGTCGGTCCCGACCGGCACGGGTGTGCGGTCGGCGGCTGCCGTCCGGGCCTACCGTACCCGGCTGGCTTTGTGTGACCTGTCCAACTGCGTCACCCGATACAGGACCGGTATCGCAACGTGCACCGATGTGAAGGCGACGTGAGCGGGGTCACTTCTTGGAGTTGATGACCGCCTCCATCACACTCTTCGCGATCGGGGCGGCGAGGCCGCCGCCGGAGATGTCGTCACGGTTGGCGTTGTCGTCCTCGATCACCGTGGCCACGGCGACCGGGGAGCTGCCGTCGGCGAGCTTGGCGTAGGAGATGAACCAGGCGTACGGGTTCTCGCTGTTCTCCACACCGTGCTGCGCGGTACCGGTCTTGCCGCCGACGGTCACGCCGCTGATCTGCGCGTTCTTGCCGGTGCCCTCCTTGACGACCGTCTCCATCATCGACTGCATGATCTGCGCGTTCTTCGCGGAGAGGGGCTGGCTCAGCTCCTCGGGCTCGGTCTGCGAGATGGTGTCGAGGTTCGACGACTGGAGCTTGTCGACCATGTACGGCTTCATCAGCTTGCCGTTGTTGGCGACCGCGGAGGCGACCATGGCCATCTGGAGCGGGGTCGCGGCGGTGTTGAACTGGCCGATCGAGGACAGCGCGGTCTGCGAGGAGTTCATGTCGTCGGAGAAGACCGAGGCGCTGGAGCGGACCGGGGTGAACTGCTCGGCGTCGAAGCCGAACTTCTTCGCCTCGGCCAGCATCTTGTCGTTGCCGAGGTCGGAGCCGATCTTGCCGAAGACGGTGTTGCAGGAGTACTGGAGCGCGACCCGCAGCGTCGCGTTCTTGCAGGGGATGTTGCCCTCGTTCTTCAGCTCGGTCGTGGTGCCCTTCATGATGTAGGGCAGCGGCGAGTCCGTCTTCTCGTCGGCCGAGGTGTACAGCCCGTTCTCCAGCGCGGCCGCGCCGGTGACCACCTTGAAGGTGGAGCCAGGCGGGTAGGTCTCGCGCAGCGCCCGGTTGAGCATCGGGTCGGCGGCGTTGTTCTTCTTCTGGAGCGCGGTCCAGTTCTTGGAGTCCGTCGACGTCGAGTTGCCGGCGAAGGTCGAGGGGTCGTACGAGGGGTACGAGGCCAGCGCCAGGATCTTGCCGGTGGACGGGTCGATCGCGGCGACCGCGCCCTTGCCGCCCTGCGCCTTCAGGCCGTCGTAGGCGGCCTTCTGCGCGGCGGCGTTGAGCGTGGTGACGACGTTGCCGCCCGACTTCTGCTTGCCCGTGATCATGTCGAGGGTGTTGCGGAAGAAGAGCCGGTCGTCGGTGCCGGTGAGGATGCCGTCCTCGATGGACTCGAGCTGGTTGGCGCCGAAGGCCTGCGAGGCGTACCCGGTGACCGGCGCCCACATGGGGCCGTTCTTGTACGTCCGCTTGTACTCGAGGTCGTTGAGGCCGCTCTTGCTGGTCTTGGTGGAGCCGGTGATCGGGTCGCCGTCGACGATGATGTCGCCGCGCGGGGTGGAGTAGCGCGCGATGGTGACCCGGCGGTTCTTGGGGTCGTCCTTGAGGCTGTCGGCCTTGACGTACTGGAGCCAGTTGTCACGGATGAGCAGCGTGAGGACGAGGAGGCCGCAGAAGATCGCGATCCGTCGCAGGGGCTTGTTCATGACGGGCGGACCACCTGGGTCATCTCGGCGTCGGGGTTGGCGGCGGGGGCGGGCGCCGGTCGGCGCGCCGTATCGCTGATTCTGATCAGGATGCCGATCAGGGCCCAGTTGGCGAGCACGGACGAACCGCCGTACGCCATGAACGGCATGGTCATACCGGTCAGCGGGATGAGGCCCATGACACCGCCGGCGACGACGAAGACCTGGAGGGCGAAGGCGCCGGAGAGGCCGACGGCGAGGAGCTTGCCGAAGGGGTCGCGGGCGGCGAGGGCGGTGCGGACGCCGCGCTCCACGATCAGGCCGTAGACGAGCAGGATCGCCATGATGCCGGCCAGGCCCAGTTCCTCGCCGAAGGTGGCGAGGATGAAGTCGGAGTTGGCGGCGAACCGGATGAGGTCGGAGTGGCCCTGGCCGAGGCCGGTGCCGAGGGTGCCGCCGGAGCCGAAGGCCCACAGTGCCTGCATCGACTGCTCGGAGTGGCCGACCACGCCCTTCTGGCTGAGCGTGTACTCCTTCATCGGGTCGAGCCAGGCCTGGACACGCTGCTGGACGTGCGGTTCGAAGCTGGCCACGCCGACGGCGCCGGCCGCGGACATCAGCAGACCGAAGACGATCCAGCTGGTCCGCTCGGTGGCGACGTACAGCATGACGACGAACATGCCGAAGAACAGCAGCGAGGTGCCGAGGTCGGTCTCGAAGACCAGGATGAGGATCGACATCAGCCAGACGACCAGGATGGGTCCGAGGTCGCGGCCGCGCGGCAGGTAGAGGCCCATGAAGCGGCGGCTGGCGAGGGCCAGGGCGTCGCGCTTGACCATCAGATAGCCGGCGAAGAAGACGGCGAGGGCGATCTTCGCGAACTCACCGGGCTGCAGGGAGCCGAGGCCGGGGATGTTGATCCAGATCTTGGCGCCGTAGATGTTGGCTCCGAGACCGGGGACCAGCGGCAGGACGAGCAGCACCAGGGCGCCGAACATGGAGATGTACGTGTAGCGCTGCAGGACGCGGTGGTCCTTCAGGAAGACCAGCACGACGACGAACAGGGCGATGCCGAGCGCGGTGTACAGCAGCTGGCGGGGCGCGGCCTTGAAGTAGTTGGGCAGCGACTGCAGCAGCTTGGACTGGTCGAGGCGCCAGATGACGACGAGCCCGAGGCCGTTGAGGAGCGTGGCCAGGGGCAGCAGCAGCGGGTCCGCGTACGGGGCGAACTTCCGTACGGCGAGATGGGCGACGCCGGCGATGAGGCCGAGTCCGCAGCCGTAGCTCAGCAGCCCGGCCGGCACCTTGTCGTCGATGGCCAGCCCCACGTTGGCATAGGCGAACACGGGGATGACGACCGCGAACAGCAGGAGCGCGAGCTCGGTGTTGCGTCTGCTCGGGGCGCCGATGGCGCCGATCGTGGACGTATGGTGCGTCGGTGTGTTGGTAGTACTGCTCATCGTGTGACGGGGCCTCTCACGGCTTGCCTACTGCTTACCGCACATCGAGACGACCTTCTCCTCCTCCGGCGAGAAGCTGGGGCCGGTGCTCGGAGTGGCGGTGGTCGCCGACGGGTTCGGGGTCGGGGACGTGGACGGCTTCGACGGCGTCGAGGACGGTGTCGGTGACGACGTGGCCTTGGACGTGAGGGAGGTGCTGGTGGTTCCCGTGGTGCCGCCGGCCTGGCCCTGACCGGTCTTGGAGTTGCTCGCGCTCTCCGCCGCCTGCTTCTCGGCCTGCTTCTTGCACGCGGACGCCTGCACGGCCAGCTCGTCGACCTTCGACTGGGCGTCCTTGAGTCCGCCCTCGGCGATCGTGTTCTTGACCTGCTTCTGCTGGTACGGCGGCAGGTACTTGAGTTCGATCTCGGGGTGGTCCTTCTCCACCTTCGAGAGCGAGACCCAGGCGAGGTCCTGGCTGATGCCGCGGTACAGGGCCACGTGCTGGTCGTTCGTGCCGACGTAGTACTGCGTCTGCGTCCAGCGGTAACCGCCGTACAGGCCGCCGCCGATGACGGCGAGCGCGAGGGCGCCGTAGAGGGATCTCTTCAGCCACCTGCGTCCCTTGCGGGGTTTGACGAAGTCCTCGTCGGTGTAGTCGCCGAAGTTGCCCGCCGGGATGTAGCCGGTGGTGTCGCCGGAGCCGGGCGGGCCGAACTCGCCGCCGCCCTGTCCGGGCACCTGGCGACCGAGGTGCGAGGCGCGCCCCGCGGGCGTCTGCATGATCCCGGGATCGTGGTGGAGGTGGTTCTGGTTCTCGGCGACCGCGCCGACCACGACCGGGGTGTCGGAGAGCTGCCCGGCGAGGGTGTCCCCGGTGTCCAGGTCCAGGACGTCGGCGATGATGACCGTGATGTTGTCGGGACCGCCGCCGCGCAGCGCGAGCTGGATCAGCTCCTGCACGGTCTCCTGCGGGCCCTGGTAGCTGGCGAGGGTGTCCTCGAGGGTCTGGTGCGATACGACCCCGGACAGACCGTCGGAGCAGATCAGGTAGCGGTCGCCGGCCCTGACCTCGCGGATGGAGAGGTCGGGCTCGACGTGCTCGCCGCTGCCCAACGCCCGCATCAGCAGGGAGCGTTGGGGGTGGGTCGTGGCCTCTTCCTCGGTGATGCGGCCCTCGTCGACCAGGCGCTGCACCCAGGTGTGGTCCTGCGTGATCTGGGTGAGGACGCCGTCCCGCAGCAGGTACGCGCGCGAGTCGCCGACGTGCACCAGACCGAGGCGCTGGCCGGTCCACAGCAGGGCGGTGAGCGTGGTGCCCATGCCCTCCAGCTGCGGGTCCTCCTCGACCATGGCGCGCAGCTGGTCGTTGGCGCGCTGCACCGCGGTGCCGAGGGAGGTGAGGAGGTCCGAGCCGGGCACGTCCTCGTCGAGCGCGACGATCGTGGAGATCGCCTCGGAGGAGGCCACCTCACCGGCCGCGGCGCCGCCCATGCCGTCGGCGATCGCGAGCAGGCGTGGGCCGGCGTATCCGGAGTCCTCGTTGCCCTCGCGGATCATGCCTTTGTGCGATCCGGCGGCGAAGCGCAGTGACAGACTCATGCGCACCTCGCCCGTCGGCTCCGGGTACATCCGCACGGTGCCCACCCTCCGGTCGGGAGCGCGCCGGGGCCCGTCGTGGGGGCCGCCGCTGCGTGCTCGCTCCGCTCGCGCTCTTTCATGACGTAGCACTACTTCCGCAGCTCGATGACTGTCTTGCCGATGCGGATCGGCGCGCCCAGCGGAATCGGCGTGGGGGTCGTCAGCCGGCTCCGGTCGAGGTACGTGCCGTTGGTGGAGCCCAGGTCCTCGACGATCCAGTTGCCGTCGCGGTCCGGGTAGATCCTGGCATGGCGGCTGGAGGCGTAGTCGTCGTCCAGCACGATCGTGCTGTCGTGCGCCCGGCCCAGGGTGATCGTCTGGCCCTGGAGCGCGACGGTGGTGCCGGTGAGTGTGCCCTCGGACACGACCAGCTTGGAAGGGGCGTTACGGCGCTGGCGGCCGCCGGCCTGCTGGCGCTGCTGCGGAGGTGCCGCCTGCTGCCGGGCGGGCTGCTGCTGGCGCCCGGCCTCCCTGCGCGACCCGCGCTGGGTGACTCGCGTACCGAACAGGTCGCTGCGGATGACCTGCACGGCCACGATCACGAACAGCCACAGTACGGCCAGGAAACCCAGCCGCATGACCGTGAGGGTCAGCTCTGACATTGCCCCCGCTTCACCCTTCGGCTTGCCGGTAAATGATGGTGCTGCTGCCCACGACGATCCGCGAGCCGTCGCGGAGCGTAGCGCGGGTGGTGTGCTGCCCGTCCACCACGATGCCGTTGGTGGACCCGAGATCCTGGATCGTCGAGGGCGTTCCGGTCCGGATCTCACAGTGCCGGCGGGAGACGCCGGGGTCGTCGATCCGCACGTCGGCTTCGGTGCTGCGGCCCAGCACCAGCGTTGCGCGGGAGATCTGATGGCGGGCGCCGTTGATCTCGATCCAGTAGCGGGTACGGCCGCCGGCCGCGGGGCCGGGAGCCGCGGTGGGCCGCTGGCCGAACGGCGCGGCACCGGGGCGCCCGCCGGGCGGCGGCGCGGCCGGCATGGGCGGGGCGCCCGCCGGGGCGGCGGCCTGCGGACCACCCGCGGGGGGATAGCCGTACCCGCCGGGTCGGCCCGCCGCCGGAGCGGCCGGCGCCGCCGGAGGGGCGCTGCCGGGAGCCTGCTGGTTGGTGGAGGAGGCGAGCGTACGGCTGCGCACCCGGTACAGACCGGTGTCGAGGTCGTCCGCCTTCTCCAGGTGGACCTTGATGGGTCCCATGAAGGTGTAGCGCTGCTGCTTGGCGTAGTCGCGCACCATGCCGGCGAGCTCGTCGCCGAGCTGGCCGGAGTAGGGGCTGAGCCGCTCGAAGTCCGGCGTGCTCAGCTCCACGATGAAGTCGTTGGGTACGACGGTCCGGTCGCGGTTCCAGATGGTCGCGTTGTTGTCGCACTCGCGCTGCAGCGCGCCCGCGATCTCCACGGGCTGGACCTCTGACTTGAACACCTTGGCGAAGGTGCCGTTGACCAGACCTTCGAGACGCTGCTCGAACTTCTTCAGGACTCCCATGGGGCACCTCCTCCGTCGTTGCCACTGTGTCGTGCCTGGTACTGCTTACTGATCGTATCCACGCGCCGTTGAATCGGCTGGTTCCCCCTGTCGGCCCCGTCGACAGGTGTCGACGCCCCTCGAAGTTCGCTTCGGAAGTTCCCTTCGAAGCTCCCCTTCGAACTCGTCCCTCGAACTCCTTCTGCCCAGGATCGTAGAGGCGGCCGCAGACAAGTGTCCCGCACCTGACTGTGGACCCTGCCCGGCTCCTGGGGAGACGGGCCGTACCGGTACGAGGTTGATACGTGAACAGGCACGTGTTGATACGGAGCGGACGGAGTCGTTGATCAGCCGCCGGCCGGCCGGATCGGGAGACCCCGCAGGTGAGCGGCTGCCCCGGGATAAGCGATGTGAACCCACCCCTGCCACCGTGCTAATGTTCTGGATGTCGGAAGGCGCCGGCCCCAAGGGGGAAGGGGCCCGAGGACACACCCAATGCGCGGGTGGCGGAATAGGCAGACGCGCTGGATTCAGGTTCCAGTGCCCGCAAGGGCGTGGGGGTTCAACTCCCCCCTCGCGCACCAGCCGGAAGCCCCCAGGTCTCGGACCTGGGGGCTTCCGCGTTGTCCGGGCCCGTGTGAGGCGTATTACCCGGTGAGGACAATCACACGGCCCCGACGGGCGGCATGAGCGCGGGGTTTTCCACAGGCGCGGAGTTGTCCACAGGGTCTGACGCGTTCCGGCCACCGGCTGTACGGTCTCCACGAGTTGATGTTCATGGCGCCCCTGCCCAGGGGCGCGTTGCGCAGATGTGCGGGGGAGGCGGTCGCTGTGACCGAGGCCGGATCGGGATCGGCTCAGTCCGGAGTGCGGCGGGTGCCGCGGGTGCCGGGCTTCGCCCGGTGGCCCGTCGAGGGCTCCCCCAAGGAAGAGGGCAGGGCCCTGCGCAAGGTGGTCCCGCGCGCCACCCACGCCTCCCTCGACCTCGACGCCGCCCGGCCCGCGGTGGTCGACGCGGTCGAGGAGTCCAACCTCGGCCGGATCGCCGAGCTCACCCCCATAAGGGCGGGCCGGATGGCGGCCACGCCGTTCGCCTTCCTGCGCGGCTCGGCGGGCCTGATGGCCTTCGACCTCGCGCGTACGCCGATGACCAGGATCCGTGCGCAGATCTGCGGAGACGCCCATGCCGCCAACTTCGGCCTGTACGGCGACGCCCGTGGCGACCTGGTCATCGATCTGAACGACTTCGACGAGACCGTGCACGGCCCCTGGGAGTGGGACCTCAAGCGGCTCGCGGCCTCGCTGGTGCTCGCGGGCCGGGAGGCCGGCGCCGACGAGGACCAGTGCCGCAAGGCCGCCTACGACGCGACCGGCGCCTACCGCCGCACCATGCGGCTGCTGGCCAAGCTGCCGGTGCTGGACGCGTGGAACGCGATCGCGGACGAGGAGCTCGTCTCCCACACCGACGCCCATGACCTGCTCGGCACCCTGGAGCGGGTCTCGGAGAAGGCGCGGGCCAACACCAGCGGGAAGTTCGCGGCGAAGTCGACCGAGCTCACCGAGGACGGCGGGCGCCGCTTCGTCGACGCGGCGCCGGTGCTGCGGCGGGTGACGGACGAGGAGGCCGGGGCGGTGGCGGCGGCCCTGGAGAGCTATGTGGAGACGCTCTCCGAGGACCGGCTCCCGCTGCTGGCCCGGCACGCGGTGCACGACGTGGCGTTCCGGATCGTGGGCACGGGCAGCGTGGGCACCCGCTCGTACGTGGTGCTGCTCCTCGACCACCGCGGGGAACCGCTCGTCCTCCAGGTGAAGGAGGCCCGGCCCTCGGTGCTGGTGCCGCACCTGGTCACCGCCGGCTTCGAGGCGCCGGCGGTCGAGCACGAGGGGCGGCGGGTGGTCCTCGGGCAGAAGCGGATGCAGGTCGTCAGCGACATCCTGCTCGGCTGGACCACGGTGGACGGACGGCCCTTCCAGGTCCGCCAGTTCCGCAACCGCAAGGGCAGCGTCGACCCGGCCGCCCTGGCCGCCGACCAGATCGACGACTACGGCCGCATGACCGGCGCCCTGCTGGCCCGCGCCCACTCCCACAGCGCCGACCCGCGCCTGGTGGCCGGGTACTGCGGCAAGAACGAGGAACTGGACGAGGCGATCGCCGACTTCGCCGTCACCTACGCCGACCGCACGGAGGCCGACCACGCGGAGTTCGTGGCGGAGGTACGGGCGGGGCGGGTCGCGGCGGAGATGGGAGTGTGAGGAGAGGCAGGGGGGTGCGCCTGGCGTCGGTCGGGTCGCGGAGGCGCTGACCCGGTGCCGGAAGGGTCGGCCCCTGCGTGGCCTAGGCTGGTCGGGTGACGAGCCCGGAAGCTGAGCAGGGTGCCGGTGCGGCCGGTGAGACGCAGGTGACGCCCGAGGAGGGTGCGGTGCGGCCGGAGGGCGGTGCGGCGGCGCCGGACGGCAGCGTGCCGCGGACGGACGAGAGCAGTGCGCCGCAGTCGGACGACGGCGCCGCGCCGCGGCCCGAGGAGCGGCTGGAGCGGGCCGTGCGGGCCGCCGAGCAGGCGTTGATCGAGTACGAGATCGCCGTGGAGACCTTCCGCATCGAGGTCGAGAACTTCTCCCGGCTGCACCACCAGAAGCTCGGCCCGATGTACGCCCGCCTCGACGAGCTGGAGGCGCAGATCGCCGAGGCCACGGCCGCCCGCACCGGCGACCCCGAGGACCTGCGCAAGGCGGACGAGGCGCGGGCCCGGGTCATGCCGATGCCCGGCGTCGAGGAGCTCTTCCACGGCTGGATGGACGGGGACGGGCTGTTCCCGGAGGCCGCCGCGATGCTCACCGAACAGCCGGTGCGGCCCCCGCAGCGGGTGCGTGCCAGCGACGAGGCCCGCAAGCTCTACCGCGAGCTGGCCCGCAAGGCCCACCCCGACCTCGCCCCGGACGAGACCGAGCGGGCCCGCCGTGAGGAGTTCATCACCCGGGTCAACGCCGCCTACGCGCGCGGCGACGAGCTCCTGCTGCGCGAGCTCGCCGAGGAGTGGGCCAAGGGCCCGGTGCCGGTTGAGCGTGCTCCGAGCCGCAGCGAGGAGCTGTACGCCCGCCTCGAATGGCTCGCCCAGCGCAAGGAAATGCTCTCCCTGGTGGCCAAGGAGCTGGAGGAGGGCCCGATCGGCTCGATGCTGCGGCTGGCGCCGGACGACCCGGACACGCTGCTGGACGAGATCGCCGAGCAGCTTCTGGTCGATGTGGAGCGGCGGGAGCGGGAGTTGGCGGAGCTGCTCGGGGGGTAGTTGAATGGGCAATAATATGTCACATTCCGCAGTGCCCGATTCGCATTCGGCAGTGCCCGATTCGCATTCCGCAGTGTCCGATAGCGTCGGGGCATGAACTTCGGAGCTGGTGTGCCCACGGTCGAGGTCGCGGACCTCAAGGACGGCGACTTCCTGGTGGACGTCCGTGAGGACGACGAGTGGCAGGCGGGTCACGCCGAAGGGGCGCTGCACATCCCCATCAGCGAGTTCGTCGCCCGCTACGGCGAACTGACCGAGGCCGCCCCGCAGGACGGCCGCGTCAACGTGATCTGCCGCTCCGGCGGCCGTTCCGCCCAGGTCACGATGTACCTGGTCCAGCAGGGCATCGAGGCCGTGAACGTCGATGGCGGCATGCAGGTGTGGGCGGCCGTGGGCCGGCCCGTGGTGACGGACGCGGGCGAGCCCGGGTTCGTTCTGTAGGGCCGGCCGGGGCCCGGCGGGCGGTCAGCCCAGCGGGTGGGCCGCCAGCAGGTCGCCCAGTGCCTCCTCGTGCGCGGCCGCCGGACCGAGCGACAGCTCCAGGTGCTTGGCCCAGGCGTGGTACCGGTGCAGCGGGTACTCGACGTCCGCCCCGAACCCGCCGTGCAGATGCTGTGCCGTCTGCACGACCCGCCGTACACCCTCCGAGGCCCAGACCTTGGCGACGGCCACGTCACCGGAGGCCGGCAGGGCGCCGGGCGCCCCCGAGGCGATCCGCCAGGCGGCCTGCCAGAGCGTGGCCTCCATCGCGCGCAGGTCGATGTAACGGTCGGCGGCCTGCACGGCCACTGCCTGGAACGTGGCGATCGGATGCCCGAACTGCTCCCGCTTGCCCGCGTATTCACTGGTCATCCCGAGCACCCGCTCGCCGAGCCCGAGCGCCAGCGCGCACGTGCCGGTGGCCAGCAGCTCCCGCAGCCACTCCCACGCGCCGTCGGCCTCGACGACGTCCCGGGCCGCGATCCGGGCGGATTCCAGGCGCAGTTCGCCGAGCCGCTCACCGGTCGTGGAGATCTGCTCGCCGAGTACGACACCGTCGTGGACGCGGGGGACCACGGCGAGGAGCGTCCGGTCCGCGGCCGTCCGGGCGGGTACGAGGACGAAGTCCGCGTTGTGCGCCCACGGCACCGCCGTCTGCACCCCGTCCAGGATCCAGTCGGCCCCGTCCTGCCGCGCGGACACGGCGAGTTCGGCGGGGTCGTGGCCGGTGCGGCCGTTGGCGGCGACGGTCAGGACCACCTCGCCCCGGCCCGCGCGCGCGAGCAGCGCCGACCTCGACTCCGCACCGCCGTAAGCCTGTATGACCGCGGCGGCCGCGCACGTCTCCAGGAGCGGTACCCGCGCGAGCCCCTTCGCCGACTCCCGCAGCACCAGGCACAAGGCCACGGCGTCCAGGCCCGCCCCGCCGTACTCGGCGTCCAGCAGCAGGCTCAGCAGGTCCGCCTCGGCGAGCCTCGCCCACAGTGCGCGGTCGAAGTCCTCGGCGACTGCGCCCGGGACGAGCGAGGGAGAGGGCACCGCGTCCGGCGCGACCCCGGCGAACACCCCTCGTGCCGCCTCGGCCGCCGCCTGCTGCTCCTCGGTGAAGGTGAAGTCCACGGTCCTGTCCCTCCGGAGGGTCCGCTGATCTGACGGACCGTCAAGATAGAACAGGTTCTAGAAGAAGGGAACGGGCCGCCGGTGACCGGACGCGATACCGGCGGTGTCTCCACGAGGTCCCCTCGGCCCGGCTTCGTCCGCAGTCGCCTCCCGACCGATCGTTCGGGCCGTGCGGTTCCGTGGTGGGCCGGGCGCCGTAAGGTGTCAACCGCTGTGGATAACCTGCGGGCGTTACCTGTGGACAACGGGGATGGCGGGGCGGGGACTGTGCGGCGCGGACGGGCCTGAGTACCGTTCGCGTTCGAGTGACGGATCGGGATCGGGGAACGGGGCGGAATGGACGCGTACGACACAGGCACGGACGCCCGGGGTGGGCCGGACGGACCGGGCGCTGCGCCCGAGCCGGCCGATACGCCTGAGTCGCATGGGCCACCGGACGCCCGTACCGGCGTCGCCGCCCTCTCGCTGCGCTACCAGATCGGTGCCGCGCTGGCGCTCGCCGTCGTCGGCGTCGTCGTCTGCGTGCACATAGGCATGGTCTTCCTGCACGTCGCGCCGGCGAACACGGTCACCAAGAAGCACGGCAAGGCGATCGAGGACTGGGTGTATCCGGAGTTCGAGCAGAACTGGAAGCTGTTCGCGCCGAACCCGCTCCAGCAGAACATCGCGGTCCAGGTGCGCGCCGAGGTGAAGGAGTCGGACGGCGGGGTGCGCACCACCGGCTGGTACGACCTGTCCGCCGAGGACGGCCGGGCCATCGACGGCAATCTGGTGCCCAGCCACACCCAGCAGAACGAGCTGCGCCGGGCCTGGGACTTCTTCGTCGCCACACACGACGGCAACAACCGCTCGACGGGCATGCGGGGCTCGCTGTCGGAGTCGTATCTGCGGCGCATCGTGGTCATGCGGCTGGACCGTGACGACGCGGCCGACAAGGGCGGCACCGTCGCGCGGGTCCAGGTCCGTTCCCGTACCACCAATGTGACGCCGCCCAAGTGGAGCGCGGAGAGGATCTCGGACAAGCCGATGTACCGCGTGCTGCCCTGGTGGCCGGTCTCGGCCGCCGACATCGTCGGGGGTGCCCAGTGAACCGATTCTCCCTGTCGGTCTCGGCCGGTATCGCCCGCGTCACCGAGGCCGCGCGCGGCCCGCACCAGAGTGCCGTGATCCGTATCGGCTTCAGCGCGACCTGGCTGCTGTTCCTGCTCCGCGAGCTCCCGCACCGTCAGGAGATGTACGGCCCCGACGGGCCGTGGAGCTGGAATCTGGCGCAGCAGCTGATCTCGTCCAACAGCGCGTTCTCCGCCCTGATGTGGTCGGACACGCAGGTGTGGTTCGAGCTCGTGTACGTGCTCGCCCTGCTGGCGAGCCTCCTGCTGCTGCTCGGCTGGCGCACGCGCACCATGTCGGTGCTGTTCATGGTGGGTGTGCTGTCGCTGCAGAACCGCAGTGTCTTCATGGGGGACGGCGGCGACAACGTCCTGCACCTGATGTCGATCTACCTCGTCTTCACGCGCTGCGGCCAGGTGTGGTCGCTGGACGCCCGGCGGGCGCGGCTCGCGGACGAGGCACGCGCGCGTGGCGAGCGGGTCGTGGACCGGGTCGGTCCGGCGCTGTGGGCCGTGCTCGGGTTCGCGCTGGTCGCGGTGACGGCCGGGGGCCGGTTCGACGGCACCGACCCGACCGTTCCGGTCATCCTGTGGCTGGTGTGGGTCGGGCAGGCCGTGTGGTGGGTCGTGGGGCTGCGGGCGAAGTCCGCGGAGCCGCGGATCATGCTGGACGTCGTAGCCAACATCGCGCACAACGGCGCCCTGCTGGTCGTCATGGTCGAGGCCTGCATGATCTACGCGACCGCCGGCTGGTACAAGATCCAGGGCACCCGCTGGCAGGACGGCACCGCGGTCTACTACCCGCTCCACCTGGACTACTTCTCGCCCTGGCCCGCCCTCGCCGACCTGCTCTCCGCGAGCGGCACGATGGTGATGCTGGTGACGTACGGGACCGTCATCGTGCAGGTCGCCTTCCCGTTCACGCTGTTCAACCGGCGGGTCAAGAACGTGCTCCTCGCGGTCATGATGACCGAGCACGCCGTGATCGCCGTCGTCCTCGGGCTGCCGTTCTTCTCGCTGGCGATGATCGCGGCGGACTCGGTCTTCCTGCCGACGCCGTTCCTGCGCCGCCTCGGCGACCTGGCGGCACGCGCGCGTGACCGCGTCCTCACCCGCCTCACCCGCGGCGGACGCACCGAGATCCCCGAACCACGGACGCCGGACAACCCCGAGCCGGCGCCGGCGAACTCCACGGCGTGAGGGGCGCGCGCCCGCACGTAGGCTGCAGGCCATGACCGACCCCGTGAGCGCCTGGCACCGGCTCGCCGACTCCGCCGTCCTGCTCGACGGTTTCCACGCCCTCAAGCACGCCGTGCGCTTCGGCGCCGAGGTCCCGGTCGCGGTCACCGCCGACCGGGAGGCCACGCTCGCCCTCGCCGACGAACTGGCCCCCGACGTACGCGACCGGCTCGCGGCGCTCCTGACGGAGGTGCCGCAGCCGACGTACCGGAGTCTGGTGGCGCGCCCGCATCCCACGGCGGTGGCGGCTCTGGCGGTACGACCGTCCCGCGCGGCCAATCTCGGGCGGCTCGCGCACACCCCGCGCACCGCCCCCGTGGTGGTCCTCGACAACCCGCGCAACCTCGGCAACGCGGGCGCGGTGATCCGCCTGGCCGCCGGCTTCGGCGCGACCGGCGTGGTCACCACCGGCACGCTCGACCCCTGGCATCCCACGGTCGTGCGCGGCGGGGCGGGCCTGCACTTCGCCACCGCCGTCGAGCGGCTGGACGTCGAGGAGCTGCCCCCGGGGCCGGTGTTCGCCCTCGACCCGGAGGGCGACGACATCCGGGGGACGAAGCTCCCGGACGACGCCGTCCTCGCGTTCGGTTCGGAGCGCAGCGGCCTGTCCGGCGCACTACGCGCGCGTGCCGACCACCTGCTCCGGCTGCCGATGCGCCCCCAGGTCTCCAGCTACAACCTGGCGACCAGCGTGGCGATGACGCTCTACCACTGGAGCGTCACGGCCGCCTTCTAGGCCTCCCGGCGGACCTCCACCACCCGGAAGCGGTTCGCGACGAACGCGCCGTCGGTGAGCGCGGCGTTCGCCGCCGGGTTGCCGCCCGACCCGTGGAAGTCGGAGAACGCGGCCGTCTGGTTGACGTACACCCCGCCCGTGAGGTTCAGGGACAGCTGGGCCGCCTCCTCCAGGCAGGCCTCCTGGACCGCCTGCTCGACCTCCTCGTCGCTCGTGTACGCCCCGACCGTCATCGCGCCCTTCTCGCGGATCGTGCGCCGCAGCAGCTCCACCGCGTCGGCCGAGGAGTCGACGGCGACGGCGAAGGAGACGGGGCCGAAGCACTCGCTCATGTAGGCGGCCTCGTCGTCCGGCTTGGCACCGTCCAGCTTCACGATCACGGGGGTGCGCACGACCGCGTCCGGGAACTCGGGGTTGCCGATCTCCCTCGAGGCGAGGGCGACTTCGCCCAGACCGGCCGCGGCCTCCAGGCGGGCCTTCACGTCCGGGTTGACGATCGCGCCGAGCAGCGCGTTCGCGCGCGCGTCGTCGCCGAGCAGGCCGTCGACGGAGCGGGCCAGGTCGGCGACCACCTCGTCGAAGGTCTTGGGGCCCTCGTCGGTGCGGATGCCGTCCCGCGGGATCAGCAGGTTCTGCGGGGTGGTGCACATCTGGCCGCTGTACAGGGACAGCGAGAAGGCCAGGTTGGAGAGCATGCCCTTGTAGTTCGACGTCGAGTCCACGAGCACCGTGTTGACGCCGGCCTTCTCCGTGTAGACCTGCGCCTGGCGGGCGTTGGCCTCCAGCCAGTCGCCGAACGCCGTCGAACCCGTGTAGTCGATGATCCGGATCTCCGGGCGCGTGGCCAGGGTCTTCGCGATGCCCTCGCCGGGGCGCTCGGCGGCCAGCGCCACCAGGTTCGGGTCGAAGCCGGCCTCGGTGAGCACCTGGCGCGCGACCTGCACGGTGAGCGCGAGCGGCAGCACCGCGCGCGGGTGGGGCTTGACCAGGACCGCGTTGCCGGTCGCCAGGGAGGCGAACAGGCCCGGATAGCCGTTCCACGTCGGGAAGGTGTTGCAGCCGATCAGCAGCGCGGTCCCGCGCGGGACCGGCGTGAACTGCTTGGTGAGGGCGAGCGGGTCGCGCTTGCCCTGCGGCTTGGTCCACTCCGCGGTGTCGGGCGTGCGGACCTGCTCCACGTACGCGTACGCCACCGCCTCCAGGCCGCGGTCCTGCGCGTGCGGGCCGCCCGCCTGGAACGCCATCATGAATGCCTGGCCGGAGGTGTGCATGACCGCGTGCGCGAACTCGTGCGTCCGGTCGCTGATCCGCTTGAGGATCTCCAGACAGACCACCGCGCGCGCCTCCGCGCCCGCGTCCCGCCACGCCTTCTGGCCCTCCTTCATGGCGGGCAGCAGCACGTCGACGTCCATGTGCGGGTACTCGACGCCCAGTTCGATGCCGTACGGGGAGACCTCGCCGCCCGTCCAGCCGTCCGTGCCCGGTTGGCCGAGGTCGAGGCGGGTGCCCAGGAGGGCGTCGAAGGCGGCCTTGCCCGCCGCCATGTCCAGGCTGCCGTTCTCGCCGTACGCCTTGGGGTGCTCGGGGTGCGGGGACCAGTACGCGCGCGTGCGGATCGCTTCCAGCGCCTGGTCGAGGGTGGGCCGGTGCTTGGCGATCAGCTCGTGCGCGGTCAGTTCGGCGGCCATGCGGGACCAACTCCTCGTCTTTCGAACTCTTCGTCGAGTTCTTGACCTGGGCAGAAACATGGGCAGGAACATCAGGGGTGCGGCGCGAAGCGCCTCGAGCAGGGTGGTGGCGGGTGACGGGTGGGCCAGACAGGGTTAGAGTAACCGAACGATCGGTCGGGACAAGGGGGTCCGCCGCATCTGTGGAAAACCCCGTGCGGGAGGATCGCGCACATGACAGCACTCGACCTCAGCAGCCCCGTGGCCGTCGTCGGCACCGGCACCATGGGCCAGGGCATCGCCCAGGTCGCGCTGGTCGCCGGCCATCGCGTACGGCTGTACGACGCCGTACCGGGGCGCGCCCTGGAAGCGACCGAATCCATCGGTGCCCGGCTCGACCGGCTCGTCGAGAAGGACCGGCTCACGGCCGCCGAGCGGGACGCCGCACGCGAGCGCCTGCTGCCCGCCACGGACCTCGCCGACCTCGCGGACTGCTCCCTGGTCGTGGAGGCGGTCCTGGAGCGCCTGGACGCCAAGCAGGAGCTGCTGCGGGCCCTTGAGGACCTCGTCGACGAGGACTGTCTGCTCGCCACCAACACCTCGTCCCTGTCGGTCACCGCGATCGGCGGAGCCCTGCGCAACCCGGGCCGCTTCGTCGGCCTGCACTTCTTCAACCCCGCCCCGCTGCTGCCGCTGGTCGAGGTCGTCTCCGGGTTCGCCACCGACGTCACGTCGGCCACGCGCGCGTACGAGATGGCGCGCGCCTGGGGCAAGACGCCGGTCGCCTGCGCGGACACCCCCGGCTTCATCGTCAACCGCATCGCCCGGCCCTTCTACGCCGAGGCCTTCGCGGTCTACGAGGCCCAGGGCGCCGACCCGGCCACCATCGACGCGATCCTGCGCGAGTCGGGCGGCTTCCGGATGGGCGCCTTCGAGCTCACCGACCTCATCGGCCAGGACGTCAACGAGTCGGTCACGCACTCCGTGTGGGAGTCCTTCTTCCGGGACGTGCGCTTCACGCCCTCGCTCGCCCAGCGCCGCCTGGTCGAGTCGGGCCGGCTCGGGCGCAAGAGCGGGCAGGGCTGGTACGACTACGCGGACGACGCCGAGAGCGCCGAGCCGCACACCGCGGAGGAGCAGCAGCGGCCCGCGTACGTGGTCGTCGAGGGCGATCTGGGCCCGGCCGGCGAACTCCTCACGCTGATCCGCGAGGCGGGCATCCCGGTGCGCGAGGAGGACGAGGACCACGGCACCCGCCTGGTGCTGCCGGGCGGCGGCCAGCTGGCCCTTGCGGACGGGCAGACCTCGGTGGAGTTCCGGGACGTCGTCTACTTCGACCTCGCCCTCGACTACCGCCGCGCCACCCGCATCGCCCTGTCCGCCTCCCAGGACACCTCGCAGCAGACCCTCGCCGAGGCGACGGGGCTCTTCCAGGCGCTCGGCAAGGACGTCAGCGTCATCGGTGACGTCCCCGGCATGATCGTCGCGCGCACGGTCGCCCGGATCGTCGACCTGGCGCACGACGCCGTCGCCAAGGGCGTGGCCACCGAGGAGGACATCGACACGGCGATGCGCCTGGGCGTCAACTACCCGCTCGGCCCCTTCGAGTGGAGCCGCAAACTCGGCCGCAACTGGGCCTACGCCCTCCTGGACGACCTGCACCTGCGCGATCCCTCCGGCCGCTACGCGCCGTCCCTGGCGCTGTACCGCCACGCGTACGCCACCGACAAGCGGGAGGGCAGCACCTCATGACCACCGCCAAGCGCGACACGTACACCCCGGAGACGCTGCTGTCCGTCGCCGTCCAGGTCTTCAACGAGCGCGGCTACGACGGCACCTCCATGGAGCACCTGTCCAAGGCGGCCGGCATCTCCAAGTCGTCGATCTACCACCACGTGGCCGGCAAGGAGGAGCTGCTGCGCCGGGCCGTCAGCCGGGCCCTCGACGGCCTCTTCGGGATCCTCGACGAGGAGCACGCGCGCGTGGGGCGCGCCTCCGGCCGCCTGGAGTACGTCGTCCGGCGCATGGTCGAGGTGCTGATCGCCGAACTGCCGTACGTGACGCTGCTGCTGCGGGTGCGCGGCAACACGGACACCGAGCGGTGGGCGCTGGAGCGGCGCCGCGACTTCGACCACCGGGTGGCCGAGCTGCTGAAGGCGGCGGCCGCCGAGGGGGACGTGCGCGGCGACGTGGAGGTACGCCTCGCGACCCGGCTCGTCTTCGGGATGATCAACTCCATCGTGGAGTGGTACCGACCGGACGGACGCGGCATGAACGAGCGCGAAGTGGCGGACGCGGTAACTCAGTTGGTGTTCTCCGGACTGCGCGACCAGGCCTGAGCCTCAGCCCTGCGGCTCCAGGTCCTCCTCCTCGAACACCAGCAGCGTGCGCGTGCTGAGCACCTCCGGCATGGCCTGCAGCCGGGTCAGCACCAGCTCGCGCAGCGCCTTGTTGTCCGGCGTGTGCACCAGGAGCAGCACGTCGAAGTCGCCGCCCACCAGGGCGATGTGGGACGCCCCGGGCAGCTCTCTGAGCTGCTCGCGCACCGTCCGCCAGGAGTTCTGGACGATCTTCAAGGTGATGTACGCCGAGGTGCCCTGACCTGCGCGTTCGTGGTTGACGCGGGCGCCGAAGCCACGGATGACACCGTCCTCGATGAGGCGGTTGATACGCGCGTAGGCGTTGGCGCGCGAGACATGGACCCGTTCGGCGACCGACCTTATCGAGGCGCGGCCGTCCGCCTGGAGCATCTGAAGGATGTCCAGATCGATGGCGTCGAGGGGACGAGCGGGCGGCAGCGG
This sequence comes from Streptomyces sp. CA-249302, assembly GCF_050936785.1. Taxonomy (NCBI): domain Bacteria; kingdom Bacillati; phylum Actinomycetota; class Actinomycetes; order Kitasatosporales; family Streptomycetaceae; genus Streptomyces; species Streptomyces sp. CA-249302. Next base: position 5,499,644 of record NZ_JBNJMG010000001.1, read on the forward strand.
ACCGACGCTCTCCGGCCCTTCGGCCATTTGTTCAGGTGCCATGTCCCCCCGCCTCCCTACCATGGACGTACTGCGTTCATTTGAGGCTGTGGAGAACCGTTTGTCCACAGCCTGAAGGCGCCTGTAGCCAAAATGTGCCGACGACCGAACAATCGGTAGGTGAGGCGAGTCGCAACCGTGGCCCGCCGACAGCCGCTCCCACGAGGAGGTGCCGTCATGACGGTCATGGAGCAGCGGGGCGCGTACCGGCCATCGCCGCCGCCCGCCTGGCAGCCCCGCACGGACCCCGCGCCGCTGCTGCCGGACGCGGAGCCCTACCGCGTCCTCGGCACCGAGGCCGCCGCACAGGCCGATCCGGCCCTGCTGCGCCGCCTCTACGCCGAGCTGGTGCGCGGCCGTCGGTACAACGCGCAGGCGACCGCGCTCACGAAGCAGGGCCGCCTCGCCGTGTACCCCTCCAGCACCGGCCAGGAGGCCTGCGAGGTCGCCGCCGCGCTGGCCCTTCAGGAGCGCGACTGGCTCTTCCCCAGCTACCGCGACACCCTCGCCGCCGTCGCCCGCGGCCTCGACCCCGTCCAGGCGCTCACCCTCCTGCGCGGCGACTGGCACACCGGCTACGACCCGCACGAGCACCGCGTCGCCCCCCTGTGCACCCCCCTCGCCACCCAGCTCCCGCACGCCGTCGGCCTCGCCCACGCCGCCCGCCTCAAGGGCGACGACGTGGTCGCGCTCGCCATGGTCGGCGACGGCGGCTCCAGCGAGGGCGACTTCCACGAGGCGCTGAACTTCGCCGCCGTATGGCAGGCGCCGGTCGTCTTCCTGGTCCAGAACAACGGCTTCGCCATCTCCGTCCCGCTCGCCAAGCAGACCGCGGCCCCGTCGCTGGCCCACAAGGCCGTCGGCTACGGCATGCCGGGCCGTCTGGTCGACGGCAACGACGCGGTCGCCGTGCACGAGGTCCTCACCGACGCGATACGGCACGCGCGCGAGGGCGGCGGTCCCACCCTCATCGAGGCGATCACCTACCGCGTCGACGCGCACACCAACGCCGACGACGCGACCCGTTACCGAGGCGACGCCGAGGTCGAGGCCTGGCGCGCGCACGACCCGATCGCGCTCCTGGAGCACGAGCTGACCGAGCGCGGCCTCATCGACGAGGACGGCATGCGGCACGCGCGCGAGGCCGCCGAGACCATGGCCGCCGACCTGCGCGAGCGCATGAACCAGGACCCGGTCCTCGACCCCATGGACCTGTTCGCCCACGTCTACGCCGAGCCCACCCCGCAACTGCGCGAGCAGCAAGCCTTGTTGGCGGCCGAGCTCGCGGCGGAGCAGGAAGGCGGCCACTGATGACCACCGTCGCCCTCAAGCCGGCCACCATGGCACAGGCCCTCACGCGCGCACTGCGCGACGCCATGGCCGCCGACCCCACCGTGCACGTCATGGGCGAGGACGTCGGCACCCTCGGCGGCGTCTTCCGCGTCACCGACGGGCTCGCCAAGGAGTTCGGCGAGGACCGCTGCACCGACACACCGCTCGCCGAGGCCGGCATCCTCGGCACGGCGGTCGGCATGGCGATGTACGGCCTGCGGCCGGTCGTGGAGATGCAGTTCGACGCGTTCGCGTACCCCGCGTTCGAGCAGCTGATCAGCCATGTGTCGCGCATGCGCAACCGCACCCACGGGGCGATGCCTCTCCCGATCACCATCCGCGTCCCCTACGGCGGCGGCATCGGCGGTGTCGAGCACCACAGCGACTCCTCCGAGGCGTACTACATGGCGACTCCGGGGCTCCATGTCGTCACGCCCGCCACGGTCGCCGACGCATACGGCCTGCTGCGCGCGGCCATCGCCTCCGACGACCCGGTCGTCTTCCTGGAGCCCAAGCGCCTGTACTGGTCGAAGGATTCCTGGAACCCGGACGAGCCCTCGCCCGTTGATCCGATAGGCCGTGCGGTGGTGCGGCGCCCGGGCCGGAGCGCCACGCTCATCACATACGGGCCGTCGGTCCCTGTCTGCCTCGAAGCCGCCGAGGCCGCGCGGGCCGAGGGCTGGGACCTCGAAGTCGTCGACCTGCGCTCCCTGGTGCCGTTCGACGACGAGACGGTCGCGGCCTCGGTACGGCGGACCGGGCGCGCGGTCGTCGTGCACGAGTCGGGCTCCTTCGGCGGACCGGGCGGGGAGATCGCGGCCCGCGTCACCGAGCGCTGCTTCCACCACCTGGAGGCGCCGGTGCTGCGCGTGGCCGGGTTCGACATCCCGTACCCGCCGCCGATGCTGGAGCGGCACCACCTGCCCGGCGTGGACCGGATCCTGGACGCCGTCGGGCGCCTGCAGTGGGAGGCCGAGAGCTGATGGCACACGTGCTGGAGTTCAAGCTCCCCGACCTCGGGGAGGGGCTCACCGAGGCGGAGATCGTGCGCTGGCTGGTCCAGGTCGGCGACGTCGTCGCGATCGACCAGCCGGTCGTCGAGGTCGAGACGGCCAAGGCGATGGTCGAGGTGCCCTGCCCCTACGGCGGCGTCGTCACGGCCCGCTTCGGCGAGGAGGGCACGGAACTGCCCGTCGGGGCACCGCTGCTGACGGTCGCGGTGGGCCCGCAGGCCCCCGTCGGAGAGGCCGAGGGGTCGGGGAACGTGCTGGTGGGCTACGGCACGGGGGCGCCACCGGCGCGCAGGCGACGGGTGCGGCCGGCGGGGCCGGGGGGCGGTCCGGGGGCCGGTGCGGCGGTGCCTTCGGGTTCGGGTGGCGGTCCGGCGGCGTCTGGACGGCGGCCGGGTCCTGCGGACGACGGGGGCGACGGGAGGATCGCGCCCGCTGTCGGGCGGGGGCCGTTGCGGCAGAACGGCACGGTGTCGAACGGCACGGGCACGACGGCTTCCGGGGCGGTGACCGACGTGCGGGACCCGGTCCGCGGTGGGGGTCCGGTGCCGGTGATCTCGCCCCTCGTACGGCGGATCGCCCGTGAAAACGGCTTGGACCTGAGGGAGTTGACCGGATCCGGGCCCGAGGGGCTGATTCTGCGGGCCGATGTCGAGTACGCCCTTCGGGCCTCGGCCACTCACCAGGCCGCGACACCGGTGGCGGCCCCCGCGCCCGCGCTGACCGAGGGGACCCGCATCCCCCTCAAGGGCATCCGCGGTGTCGTCGCCGACAAGCTCTCCCGCAGCCGGCACGAGATACCGGACGCGACCTGCTGGGTGGACGCCGACGCGACCGAGCTCATGCGGGCGCGGGCGGCGATGAACGCGGCGGGCGGGCCGAAGATCTCGCTCCTCGCCCTGCTGGCCCGCATCTGCACGGCCGCCCTCACGCGCTTCCCCGAGCTCAACTCCACGGTCGACATGGCGGCCAGGGAGATCGTCCAGCTCGACCACGTGCATCTGGGCTTCGCCGCGCAGACCGAGCGGGGCCTCGTCGTACCGGTCGTCCGGGACGCGCACGCGCGCGACGCCGAGGCGCTGGCCGCGGAGTTCGCCCGGCTGACCGAGGCGGCCCGGGCGGGCGGCCTCACGCCCGCGGAACTCACCGGCGGGACCTTCACGTTGAACAACTACGGGGTGTTCGGCGTCGACGGCTCCACGCCGATCATCAACCACCCCGAGGCGGCCATGCTGGGCGTCGGCCGCATCGTCCCCAAGCCGTGGGTGCACGAGGGCGAGCTGGCGGTCCGCCAGGTCGTCCAGCTCTCGCTCACCTTCGACCACCGGGTCTGCGACGGCGGCACGGCGGGCGGCTTCCTGCGGTACGTGGCGGACTGCGTGGAACAGCCGACGGTGCTGCTGCGGACGCTGTGACGCGGGCGGGCGGGCCGGGCCATCAAGCCGCCGTACCGTGCCGGCCGCGCACCCTGTGACTGCGCGGCCGACCGCACGTTCCCTGTGATCGTGGCGGCACGCATACTCATGGGGTGACCTCGTACGAGCCCTCGGACGGAGCCGGCAGCGGACCGGTGTACGACGCTGTCGTGCTCGCCGGGGGCGGGGCCCGGCGGCTCGGGGGTGCCGACAAACCGGGCGTGCGGGTCGGCGGGCGGGCCCTGCTCGACCGGGTGCTCGCCGCTTGCGCCGATGCCCGTACGACCGTGGTCGTCGCCGACGCCCGGCCGACCGCGCGGCCCGTGCGCTGGGCGCGCGAGGAACCGGCGGGCGCGGGGCCCGTGGCCGCGCTGGCCGCCGGGCTGCGGCACACCACGGCCGAGCAGGTCGTCGTACTCTCCGCGGATCTGCCGTTCCTCGAAGCGGCGACCGTGCGCCGACTGCTGACCGCCCTGCACACGAGCGAGGCCGACGGCGCCCTGCTCACCGACGCCGACAACCGGGACCAGCCACTGGTCGCCGCGTACCGCACGGCGGCCCTGCACCGCGAACTCGCCGCACTGGCTTCGGGCGGGGCGACAGGCCGGCGTGACACAGCCGGCGACACCGCCGCGCCCCCACCCCCACCGGCCTCACCGGCCTCCCCCTCCGGCGGCTCACCGCCGGTCTCGCACTCACCCGCGTCCCCGACCCCGTCGCGTCCTTCGACTGCGACACCTGGGACGACATCGCCGCCGCCAGGGCACGTATCAGGGAGCATGGGCACGTGTTGGATGAATGGATTTCCGCTGCCAAGGACGAGCTGGGCATCGACCTCGACGTCGACACCGGGGTGCTGCTCGACCTCGCCCGGGACGCCGCCCACGGTGTGGCCAGGCCCGCGGCGCCCCTGACCACCTTCCTCGTCGGGTACGCCGCCGCGCAGGCCGGTGGCGGTCCCGAGGCCGTCGCCGAGGCCGCCCGCAAGGCCGCCGCCCTCGCCCTGCGCTGGGAGCAGGAGGCCGCCGAGGCCAAGCCCGATACGGACGCCGGATGACCGCCCACCCCACCCGGACGGGCGAGGACGCAGAGGACCTCGACGTCGAGGAGGTGCTCGCGCTGGTGAACGACCCGGGCCGCCGTGGCCCCGCAGACCAGACCCCCGCCCCGCGGGCCGCCGCCGCGGAGGGCGCCGCGGCTCACAAGCCCGACGCGCACCACCGCGCCACCCCCTGGCCCGAGGCCCGTGCCATCGCCGCCCGCGCCGCCCGTACCGCTACCCGGTCCGCCCGGCGCGCCCTCGTCTCCGTCCCCCTGGACGCGGCCCTCGGCCTCACCCTCGCCGCCCCCCTCGACGCCCTCACCGACCTGCCCTCCTTCGACACCTCGGCGATGGACGGCTGGGCGGTCGCCGGACCCGGCCCCTGGGACGTACGCGACGAAGGCGTGCTGGCCGGGCACGGGGAGCCGGAGCCGCTGACCGACGGCGAGGCCGTCCGGATCGCCACCGGCGCCCGTATCCCCCCGGACACCACCGCCGTGCTGCGCGCCGAGCACGGCCGCACCGACGCCCAGGACCGCCTGCACGCCACCCGGGACATGCAGCACGGCCAGGACATCCGGCCCCGCGGGCAGGAGTGCCGCTCCGGCGACCAGCTCCTCCCCGTCGGCACCCTGGTGACCCCGGCCGTGCTCGGGCTCGCGGCCGCCGCCGGCTACGACACCCTCACCGCCGTCCCCCGCCCCCGCGTCGAAGTCCTCGTCCTCGGCGACGAGTTGCTCACCGCGGGTCGGCCGCACGACGGCCTCATCAGGGACGCGCTAGGCCCGATGCTGCCGCCCTGGCTGCGTGCGCTCGGCGCCGAGGTCACCGCCGTACGCCGGCTCGGCGACGACGCCAAGGCGTTGCACAAGGCGGTCACCGGCTCCGGCGCCGACCTGATCGTCACCACCGGCGGCACAGCCTCCGGCCCCGTCGACCACGTCCACCCCACCCTCAAGCGCATCGGCGCCGAACTCCTCGTGGACGGCGTCAAGGTGCGCCCCGGCCACCCCATGCTGCTGGCCCGCACCAAGGAGAACCAGCACCTCGTAGGCCTCCCCGGCAACCCCCTGGCCGCCGTGTCCGGCCTGCTCACCCTCGCCGAGCCGCTGCTGCGCACCCTCGCCGCGCACCCCGCGCCGGAGCCGTACGCGCTGCCCTTGCAGGACACGGTCCACGGGCACCCGTACGACACCCGGCTCATCCCCGTCGTGCTGCGCGGCGAGGTCGCCGTGCCGCTGCACTACAACGGCCCGGCCATGCTGCGTGGCATCGCGGCGGCCGACGCCCTCGCCGTCGTACCACCCGGTGGTGCCCGGGCGGGTCAGGAGCTCGAACTCCTCGACCTGCCCTGGGCGTCCGCCGGAATCGGGGTGTGTTTCACGTGAAACTTCCGGGCCATGACGCGATCGCCCGGCAGGCGGACGAACACCTCGTGACCCATCGGGTGAAACTCCCCAAGAAGGTGGTGGAGCGGCCGATCCGGCAGGTCGGCAAACGGCTGCTGATGGCGCTGCTGGTGCTGGTCGCGACCGCCCTCATCGTCTACGCGGACGCCGACGGCTACAACGACAACGCGGACGGCTCGGTCGACCTCGTCGACTCCTTCTACTACGCGACCGTCACGCTCTCCACCACCGGCTACGGCGACATCACCCCCGTCAGCCACGCCGCCCGGCTCACCAACATCCTCGTCGTCACGCCCCTGCGCGTGCTGTTCCTGATCATCCTGGTCGGCACCACGCTCGAGGTCCTCACCGAGCGCACCCGGGAGGAATGGCGCCTCAACCGCTGGAGGTCCACCTTGCGGGATCACACCGTCGTCGTCGGCTTCGGGACGAAGGGGCGGTCGGCGATCCAGACCGTGTGTGCGACCGGGTTGAACAAGGAGCAGGTCGTCGTGGTCGACCCCAGTGCCAAGGTGATCGACGCGGCGACGGCCGACGGCTACGCCGGTGTCATAGGGGACGCCACCCGCAGCGAGGTGCTCAAGCGGGCCGAGGTGCAGCGGGCGCGGCAGATCATCATCGCGACCCAGCGCGACGACACCGCGGTCCTGGTGACCCTGACGGCCCGCCAGCTCAACCGCACCGCCAAGATCGTGGCCGCGGTGCGGGAGGAGGAGAACGCGCCGCTGCTCCAGCAGTCCGGCGCCGACGCGGTCATCACCAGCGCCAGCGCGGCCGGCCGCCTCCTCGGACTGTCCGTGCTCAGCCCCGCGGTCGGCATGGTGATGGAGGACCTGATCCAGCAGGGCAGCGGGCTCGACATCGTCGAACGCCCGGTGACCAGGGCCGAGACGGGCAAGGGCCCGCGCGAGACGGAGGACCTGGTGGTGAGCGTCGTACGCGGGCACCGGGTGCTCGGATACGACGATCCGGCCGTCGGCGAGCTCCAGTTGACGGACCGGCTGATCACGATCGTGCGGGCGACGCCGGGCACGCAGATCGCCCCCGATGCCAAGCGCCTCCAGCAGAACTGACGGAGTAGCGTCCCTTTCATGTATGCGATCACGATTCCCGAACCTGGTGGGCCCGAGGCGCTGGTGTGGGACGAGGTTCCCGATCCCGTGCCCGGCGAGGGCGAGGTCCTGGTCGAGGTGGTGGCCGGCGCCGTCAACCGCGCCGACATCCTCCAGCGGCAGGGCTTCTACGACCCACCGCCCGGCGCGTCCCGATACCCCGGCCTGGAGTGCTCCGGCCGGATCGCCGCGCTCGGCCCCGGCGTCTCCGGCTGGGCCGTCGGCGACGAGGTGTGCGCGCTGCTCGCGGGCGGCGGTTACGCCGAGAAAGTCGCCGTACCGGCGGGCCAGCTGCTGCCCGTTCCCGAGGGCGTCGACCTCAAGACGGCAGCGGCGCTGCCCGAGGTGGTCTGCACGGTCTGGTCCAACGTCTTCATGATCGCTCACCTGCGCCCTGGCGAGACCCTGCTCGTGCACGGCGGCTCCAGCGGCATCGGCACGATGGCGATCCAGCTGGCCAAGGCCGTCGGCGCCAAGGTCGCCGTCACCGCGGGCACCAAGGAGAAGCTGGACTACTGCGCCGAACTGGGCGCCGAGATCCTCGTCAACTACCGGGAGCAGGACTTCGTCGAGGAGGTCAAGAAGGCCACGGGCGGGGCGGGCGCCGACGTCATCCTCGACAACATGGGCGCCAAGTACCTGGACCGCAACGTCCAGACCCTCGCCGTCAACGGCCGCCTCGCCGTCATCGGCATGCAGGGCGGCATCAAGGGCGAGCTGAACCTCGCCGCGCTGTTGGGCAAGCGTGCCGCGGTCACGGCCGCCTCGCTGCGGGCGCGTCCGCTGGAGGAGAAGGCGGCCATCGTGGCGGCCGTCCGCGAACACGTCTGGCCGCTGCTGGCCGGCGGCCACGTCCGCCCGGTCGTCGACCGCGAACTCCCGATGAGCGACGCGGCCGCCGCGCACCGGGTGGTGGAGGAGAGCGGGCACATCGGCAAGGTGCTGCTGGTCGTGCCCTGACGGGTCCGGCCGCCGAGGGGACGGGCACCTCGGCGGTGAACTAACTCCGCCGCAACCGAAGCCCGATGAACGCGAGTCCCAGGCCGAGCCCGATCAGGACCAGCCCGCTGCCCAGCGGCAGGATCCGCAGCACGGGCTCGGCCGGCGCCTCGGCCCGCGTGACGGTCTGCCGTACCGGCGGGGCGGGCGGCACGGGACTGACCCGCGCGGCCTGCGCCGACCGGTCGGCCTCCGGGCTCTCGCCGTCGCCGCCGCCGTCCGCGTCGCCCTCCGGGACGTCACCGCCGTCGCCGCCGGCCTCCTCGCCCACCGCCTCGTCACTGGCGTCGTCCGCAGGCGTCGACACCTCCGCCCGCCCCGGCCGCTCCCGCCCCTCCCCGGCCACACTCCCGGCCCGCGACGGCTCACGATCATGGGGAGAAGCGGACCCGGAGGGCCCGGGAGCCGGTGCCCGCCCGACACCGTGCGTCGATACGGGGGCGTCCGACGGGACGGCGCCGGACGTCCATACGGGAGCGGACGTCGATACGCCGCCGTACGACGAAACGGGTGCGTACGACGAACCGATCGCGTACGACGAAACGCCCCCGTACGACGAAACGCCCCCGTCCCTCGATGCACGCCCGTCCGTCGATACGCGCCCGTACGACGAAGCACCCCCGTACGACGAAGCACCCCCGTACGACGAAGCACCCCCGTACGACGAAGCACCCCCGTACGACGAAGCACCCCCGTACGCCGTCGCACCTCCACCCACCGGCACCCCGAAAACCGTCACCCCGACACCCACCCCCACCACCACTCCCGCCCCCCTCAAAGCACGCAGCCATGAAGTCACGTCCCAAGCGTCGCCCCGTGTCGCACGTCCGGCATTTCGGGTTCCGCCAAATAACCGGAGCGGCTGCACAATCCGGGTATGTCGATACGTCACGGCCTGCTGGCGCTGCTGGAACACGGCCCCCGTTACGGCTCCCGGCTGCGCACTGAGTTCGAGGCGCGTACCGGCGGGACCTGGCCGCTGAACATCGGGCAGGTCTACACGACCCTCGGCCGGCTGGAGCGGGACGGGATGGTCGTGCAGGACGGCGAGGACGAGGCGGGGCGGGCGCTGTACGTGCTGACGCGGGCCGGGCGGGACGAGCTGCGGGCGTGGTTCGGGACGCCCGTGGAGCGGGCGAGCCCGCCCCGCGACGAGCTGGCGATCAAGCTGGCGCTGGCCGTCGGCGCGCCCGGCGTGGACGTGCGGGCGGTCGTGGAGGCGCAGCGCCGGCATGTGGCGGACGCGCTGCACGAGTACGTACGGCAGCGGGCGCAGGCGCTGGCCAGGACGCCCGAGCACCCCGACGAGGTGGCGCGGCTGCTGGTCCTGGAGCAGCTGATCTGCCACGCGGAGGCGGAGATCCGCTGGCTGGACCACTGCGAGGCCCGCCTGCTGCGGCTGATCACCGTCACCAGGGCGCGCCCCGAGGAGTGACGCCATCCCCACCCGCACAGAATCTCCCGCGCACAATCTTCCGCACCGTAAACGGTGGATCACCTTCCACGGGGGGCACCACGGTGATGAGATGCACGGGTGCGAGAGAATGGCGGCATGGAGATGCCGAGGAACGAACGGTCGCCGGAGAATCCCCAGATCCTGGTCGTTGGCCAGGACGGCATGGCGATTGGCGGCGGCACAGACGAGGACTCCCGCGAGATCCCGGTGACGGACCAGGTCGAGCAGCCGGCCAAGGTGATGCGGATCGGCAGCATGATCAAGCAGCTGCTGGAGGAGGTGCGGGCGGCTCCTCTGGACGAGGCGAGCCGGGCCCGGCTGAAGGAGATCCACCGCAGTTCGGTGAAGGAGCTGGAGGACGGTCTGGCGCCGGAGCTGGTCGACGAGTTGGAGCGGCTGTCCCTGCCGTTCCAGGACGAGGGCACCCCGAGCGACGCGGAACTGCGTATCGCGCAGGCCCAGTTGGTGGGCTGGCTGGAGGGCCTCTTCCATGGCATCCAGACCACGCTGTTCGCCCAGCAGATGGCCGCGCGGGCGCAGTTGGAGCAGATGCGCCGCGCGCTGCCGCCCGGGGTCGGGCACGAGATGGGCGAGGACGGCGGCCAGGCGGCCGGCCGCACCGGCGGGCCGTACCTGTAGGCCGGGACGGACCCGTAGCGGCGTAACGGTCCCGTAGCGACGTACACGAAAGGGCCCGGCGGCCGAGACCGCCGGGCCCTTCGTATGCGCGTCAGCTGGCCGGGTTGCCCGTCGAGACCTTCAGGGTGACCTGGACGTCGTCCGGGTCGGCGTCCTCCCCGGCCTCCGGCGACTGCTCGATCACCGAGCCCTCGCCGTAGGTGTTCTCGTCGATGTCCTCGACCTTGACCGACCACCCGGCGGCCGTCAGACAGTCCTTGACCGAGTCGATGTACTTGAACCGGAAGTCGGGGATCCGGATCTTGTTCTCGTCGGTGTACGACTCCTGCGGCTCGGTGCACTCCGTCGAGTCGATCACCTTGGATGTGTCCGGCCCGCGGTACCCCTCCGCGTGTGTCGCCGAGGTGCTCACGTCCGTGGTGCCACCGCTGCTGCTGCTGCCACTGCTGTCGTCGCTGCTCTTCTTGCCGCTGTTGAGCAGGATCGCCGCCAGTACCCCGGTCACGGCGATGATCGCCACTATCACCATGATGACGACCACCGGTCTGTTGCCCCGGTCGCCGGCCCGCGAGGGCGGGGGCGTCGCGGGCTGCGGCGAGAGGTTGTACGGCGCCGGGGTCTGCGGCTGCTGCGGGAACGGCGGCGGCGTCTGGTAGCCGCCCTGCTGCGGATAGCCGTAGGAGGGAGAAGGGGTCGGCGAAGGCGCCGGTGTGCCGTACGGGTTCGGGGTCGGGGCCGGCTGGTACGGCTGCTGGACCGGGAGCGGCGGCGGGGTCGCGTGGTTGACCGGCGGGAACACCGCGGCACCGACGCCCGCGCCGCTCGCGGTGGGTGCGCCGGGGACGATGCTCGGCGGGGCGGCCTGGAGGGAGGAGACCACCCGCAGGCACTCGTCGCGCATGGCCTCGGCGCTCGGGAAGCGCTCGTTCGGGTTCTTCTTCAGCGCGCGGGCGATGAGCGCGTCCACGGCCGGCGGCAGCGCCCGGTTGATCGAGGAGGGCGCCACCGGCTCCTCCTGGACATGCGCGTACGCGATCGCCAGTGGCGAGTCCGCGTCGAACGGCAGCCGCCCGGTGACCAGTTGGAACAGCACGATGCCGACCGAGTACAGGTCGGAGCGGGCGTCCACGGCGCGGCCCAGGGCCTGTTCGGGCGACAGGTACTGCGGGGTGCCGACGACCATGCCGGTCTGCGTCATCGAGGTGACGCCGGACTGCATGGCACGCGCGATGCCGAAGTCCATCACCTTGACGACACCGCGCTTGGTCACCATCACGTTGCCCGGCTTGATGTCCCGGTGGACCAGCCCCATCTCGTGGCTGATCTCCAGCGCCGCCAGTACGTCCGCGGTGACCTTCAGCGCCTTGTCGGCGGGCATCGCGCCGAACTGCCGTACGTCCTGGTCCAGCACCGAGCCCAGCGGGCGGCCCTCGACGTACTCCATGACGATGTACGGCGTCGTCATCGAGTCGACGCTGTCCTCGCCGGTGTCGAAGACCGAGACGATGTTGGTGTGCGTGAGCTTGGCCACGGCCTGGGCCTCGCGGCGGAAGCGCTCGCGGAAGGCCTGCTCGCGGCCGAGCTCGGTGTGCAGGGTCTTGATCGCGACCTGCCGGTCCAGCACGGAGTCGTAGGCGAGGTGTACGGAGGCCATGCCGCCCTCGCCGAGCAAGTCGCGCAGCTGATAGCGGCCACCGGCCAGCGCCCGCCCCGCATACCGGCCCTGTGCGCCGTCCTGGCTCATCTTCCGCGTCCCCCATAGGCCTTCAGGCGCCGTAGACCGTCATCGCCGGGCTGAAAGTCAGTGATCGAATGTGTTAATCCCGGCCAAGTCTGCCCGAGGGCACTGACACGTCAAGCGCGATGCCCGTTCCGTGACCGTACGCGAAAGAAGCGTCGTGGGAGCGTTACAGAGGTTGTACTCGCGGTACACAGAATTTGCACGACGGCCGGGGGTGACGGTTTGATGGCCGGTCCGTCTCGTGTCGGTTCCGGCTTCCTTCTCGGACCGGCGGCTTGCGCCGAGGCTGTAGCGTGGCCGACGGAGACCGTAACAACACCGCGCGCACCGCGGGCAGAAACGACGGCGAGGACTGATGGCACAGCAGCAGCGCGCCCAGGGCCCGTCCGACCCCGAGGCGACTGGCGGCGGTATGTCAGATGCGCCGGAGCTGTGGGGTAACGGCGGGCTGGTCGGGGACGGCCGGTACCGGCTGACCCGCAGACTCGGCCGGGGCGGCATGGCAGAGGTGTTCGCCGCCGAGGACGTGCGTCTCGGGCGCACCGTCGCGGTCAAGCTGCTCCGAGCCGATCTCGCCGAGGACCCGGTCTCCAAGGCCCGCTTCACGCGCGAGGCGCAGTCCGTGGCCGGCCTCAACCACCATGCGATCGTCGCCGTGTACGACTCCGGCGAGGACACGCTGCCCAATAACGGCTACGCCGCGGGCGGCGGCCAGTCGGTGCCGTACATCGTCATGGAGATCGTCGAGGGGCGCACCATCCGCGACCTCCTCATCAACGCCGAGGCGCCGGGCCCCGAGCAGGCCCTGATCATCGTCTCCGGTGTCCTGGAGGCGCTCGCCTACTCGCACCAGCACGGCATCGTGCACCGCGACATCAAGCCGGCGAACGTCATCATCACCCACAACGGCGCGGTCAAGGTGATGGACTTCGGCATCGCGCGTGCCCTGCACGGCGCGTCCACCACGATGACGCAGACCGGCATGGTCATGGGCACGCCGCAGTACCTCTCCCCGGAGCAGGCGCTCGGCAAGGCCGTCGACCACCGCTCCGACCTGTACGCGACCGGCTGCCTGCTGTACGAACTCCTCGCGCTGCGGCCCCCGTTCATCGGCGAGACCCCGCTGTCGGTGGTCTACCAGCACGTCCAGGACATCCCGGTCCCGCCGTCCCAGGTCTCCGAGGGCGTCGCCCCGCCGGAGCTCGACGGCCTCGTCATGCGCTCGCTCGCCAAGGAGCCCGACGACCGCTTCCAGACGGCCGAGGAGATGCGCGGGCTGGTCCAGTACGGCCTCCAGATGCTCTACGACCAGGGCGGGCACACCGGCACCTGGAACACCGGCCCGGTCGACATGCACGAGGGCCGGCACACCCCGGCGTCCGGTTTCGCCGGCACGACGGTGCTCCCGCACCCCGGCGACGGCTCCGGCACCACGCAGATCCCGCAGCCGATCCTGCCCGGCGGTTACGGCGGCGGGGACGACGGCGGCTTCGAGGGGCACGGCAACCGGGGCAGCGGCCGCGGCAAGCTGTGGATCCTGGCCGTCCTCGCGGTGATCGCCATCGCGGCGGGCGTCGCCCTGGCGTTGCAGAAGGGCAACGGAGACAGCGGCAGCGACGGCACCACGCAGTCCCCGACCACCTCGCAGACCAGCAAGGACGACACGGCCTCGGAGACGCCGAGCGACGAGGCGAGCGACACGTCCACCGACACGTCGACGGACGACACCTCCGGCACGACCTCGGGGTCGGGGGACTACACCCCGTCCTCCACCCCGTCGTACACGCCGTCCCAGAGCGCGAGCAGCGAGCCGACGGACGAGCCGACGGACGAGCCGACGACCAGCGACCCGACGACCAGTGACCCGACCACCGCGAACCCGTCGAGCGGCACGACCGACCCCGCGGACGGCGGCGCCGACAACGGCGGCACGACCGGCATCACGGCCGGCCTCGGGGGCTGACCCGGATCGCACTGATCGACCGCACGCGCGCGTAGGGCCGTAGAACGCCTCCACGCGCGCGTGCTGCTTTTCCGGGCCGCCGTCTCATCCGCTCGGTCTGCTCGGTCCACTCGGTCTGCTCAGTCCGCGAACGCCTCGCACACCGCGTCGTACTCCCGTGTCCACCACACCGCGAGTGCCGACGTCGCCGGGAACTGGCAGTCCGCGCGGGTGTCGCCCCGCTCGTAGTGCCAGCGCAGCATCCAGAAGTCGTTGAGGCGCTCCCACCACACCCGGTGTACGGCCGCCGCGAGCTGGGAGGGCGTGGCGCCGGCCGTGCGCCGGTACGCGCGCGCGTACGCCCGCACCTTCGGCAGGTCGAGCGCCCCCACGGGCCGTACGAAGAAGATCGCGGCGGCGCGTACGGCCTCCTCCGCGCGCGGGCGCAGACCGAGCCGGTCCCAGTCGACGATCGCGGCCGGGGCGTCGCCCTTGTAGAGCAGGTTGAACGGGTGGAAGTCCCCGTGCACCCAGCCCACCGAGCCCCCGCGCGCGGGCCGCCGCCCGGAGTGCTGCTCCAGCAGCGCGCGCCGCTCCAGGAGCCGGTGCCGGGCCAGCTCGTCGAAGGAGTCGGCCGGGCGGTGCCGCCGTACCCGCCCCAGCAGCTCGTCGATGAGGGTGAACGTGTCCGCGGGGTCCGCGCTCTCGGCGCGCGGATCCGCGGCGCGCGCCCGCGCGTGCTCCGGCATCACCCGCTCCAGACTCGCGTGTACGACGCCCAGGAGCGCCCCCAGCCGCTCGCACTGCCCTGCGGTGAGCTGGCCGCCGTGCCGGTGCCGGCCGTCGATCCAGGGGTGCAGGGCGTATGCGTGCCCGCCGACGACGGCGACCGTGCGCCCGTCCCGGCCGGGCAGCGGGGGCGCCACCGGGACGCCCAGGTCGGCCAGGCGCTGGGTGGCCCGGTGCTGGCGGGCGATGGCGGCCGGGTCGGCGGTCTCGGGGTCGAAGTGGTGCTTGAGGAAGTAGTGGCCCCGGGTGGTGCACAGGCGGTAGCCGCGGTTGAGCAGGCCCTGGTCGACGGGCTCGCAGGCGACCGGGGAACCGGCGGTGTACTGGCGCAGCAGGGCGCCCAGCGGGGGCGCGTGGGGCACATGGGGTGGTACATGGGAGCGCGGCACGCGCCAGATGCTAGGGCACGAGCCGGGCCCGTGAGCTGGGCGTTGTCGCAGACAGTCGTCGTCAGTCGCTTTCGGTCACGGGATGTGCTCGAAGTGGCGTTCCAGGCCATCGTCGGTGGAATGGACCGTGCCGAGCTGTGGCTCGACGCTCAGGTAGACGGGCTCGTAGGGCTCGCCGTCCACGAGGAGTGGTGCCGCCCCGAACCGCTCCAGCTCGGCGGCCGACGGCTCGTGTGCCGCGCACTCGCCCACGACCTGGACCGACCACAGGCTCTCCCCGGGCCGGGCCGAGCTCAGGTTGTCCGCGCCGTACGCGACCACGCTCCCGGCGCACGCCCGGTGGTACCCGCAGCTGCGGGGCAGCCGCAGCAGGACCCGGCCGTCCTGCACGATGTGCCGGGCGAAGGCGAGGAAGGGCAGGGCGCGCATGCTGGTGGCGACCCGGCCGTAGTCGGTGCGGGCGAGCAGCTCGACGGCGAGACGTTCGTCGGAGGGCATGCATCCAATGTCGGACGAAGGGCCCTCCCCGGGAAGAGGTCTTTGGTCCTCAGTGGCGCTGCTGTTCGACCTGCATGCGGGCCACGTAGGCCGCCGCCTGCGACCGCCGCTGCATACCGAGTTTGGAAAGCAGACTCGATACGTAGTTCTTGATCGTCTTCTCGGCGAGGTGCAGCTCCTCGCCGATCTGCCGGTTGGTGAGGCCCTCGCCGATCAGGTCGAGGATCCTGCGCTCCTGCTCGGTCAGCTGCGCGAGCCGGTCGTCCTGCTTGTCCTTGCCGCCGTCGCGCAGCCGCTCCAGCACGCGCGCGGTGGCCACCGGGTCGAGCAGGGACCGGCCGGCCGCGACGTCCCGGACCGCCGTCAGCAGCTCGTTGCCCCGGATGGCCTTGAGGGCGTAGCCGGAGGCGCCCGCCATGATCGCGTCGAACAGGGCCTCGTCGTCCGCGAACGAGGTCAGCATCAGGCACTTCACCGACTCGTCCCGGGACCGGATCTCCCGGCACACCTCGACGCCGCTGCCGTCCGGGAGGCGTACGTCGAGCACCGCCACGTCGGGCCGGGTGGCCGGAATCCGTACCAGTGCGTCGGCCGCCGTGCCGGCCTCGCCGACCACCTCGATGTCGTCCTCGACCGACAGCAGCTCATGGACCCCGCGCCGGACCACCTCGTGGTCGTCGAGCAGAAATACCCTGATTTTTCCGTCTTCGCGCACGTAGGCAGTCTCACACAGGGGTTCGCGTCCCGCCCGAGGTGGGCTCTTCCCGTGACCTGGGTCACCGGGATAACGTGCCGTTGTTCCGGCCCCCTGCAAGGCTGTGACCAGGAGATGTTCCCGACTTTGCCGATTTACTTGGAAATCCAAGCAAAATCGCAGGTCAGGAGGGGTTTCACAGAAATGTGGAGCACTGGGTAACGTGCCTTTTGCAGGGCGCTCGCCGGGGCACCTGTCACGCCTGTTCCCGACCGAGCGCACCCACCCTGTGCGTCCGTAGGGGTGCAGGTGAGCCGCACTGGCACCCGGCGAACCCGGGATGCCGGACCGACGGAGGAGCACACGTGACCGTGGAGAGCACTGCCGCGCGCAAACCGCGACGCAGCGCCGGAACCAAGAGCACGGCCGGCAAGCGCACGACCGAAAAGAACAGGCCGGGCGCCGAGCCCGAGCTCGTACAGCTGCTGACGCCCGAGGGCGAACGCGTCAAGAACGCCGAGTACGACAAGTACGTCGCCGGCATCACCCCCGACGATCTCCGCGGGCTGTACCGGGACATGGTCCTCACCCGGCGCTTCGACGCCGAGGCCACCTCCCTGCAGCGCCAGGGCGAGCTGGGCCTGTGGGCCTCGCTGCTCGGCCAGGAGGCCGCCCAGATCGGATCGGGCCGGGCCACCCGCGAGGACGACTACGTCTTCCCGACCTACCGCGAGCACGGCGTCGCCTGGTGCCGCGGGGTCGACCCGACCAATCTGCTGGGCATGTTCCGCGGCGTGAACAACGGCGGCTGGGACCCCAACACCAACAACTTCCAGCTCTACACGATCGTCATCGGCTCCCAGACGCTGCACGCCACCGGCTACGCCATGGGCATCGCCAAGGACGGCGCGGACAGCGCGGTGATCGCCTACTTCGGCGACGGAGCGAGCAGCCAGGGCGACGTCGCGGAGTCGTTCACCTTCTCCGCGGTCTACAACGCCCCGGTCGTGTTCTTCTGCCAGAACAACCAGTGGGCGATCTCCGAGCCGACCGAGAAGCAGACCCGCGTGCCGCTCTACCAGCGCGCACAGGGCTACGGCTTCCCGGGCGTCCGCGTCGACGGCAACGACGTCCTCGGTGTCCTCGCGGTGACCAAGTGGGCGCTGGAGCGGGCCCGCACCGGCGAGGGACCGACGCTCGTCGAGGCGTACACCTACCGGATGGGCGCCCACACCACCTCCGACGACCCGACGAAGTACCGGGCCGACGAGGAGCGTGAGGCCTGGGAGGCGAAGGACCCGATCCTGCGCCTTCGCCGGTACCTGGAGGCCTCAAACCACGCGGACGAGGGATTCTTCGCGGAACTCGAGGCCGAGTCCGAGGCGTTGGGCAAACGAGTGCGCGAAGCGGTCCGTGCCATGCCGGACCCGGACCACTTCGCCATCTTCGAGAACGCGTACGCGGACGGGCACGCGCTCGTCGACGAGGAGCGAGCCCAGTTCGCCGCCTACCAGGCGTCGTTCGCCGATGAAGGGGGTCACTGAGATGACTGAGGCTGTGGCGGCCAAGGCCGCGACATCTAAGAGCATGGCTCTCGCCAAGGCGATCAACGAGTCGCTGCGCCGCGCCCTGGAGACCGACCCCAAGGTCCTCGTCATGGGCGAGGACGTCGGCAAGCTCGGCGGTGTCTTCCGGGTGACGGACGGCCTCCAGAAGGACTTCGGCGAGAGCCGGGTCATCGACACCCCCCTCGCCGAGTCCGGGATCGTCGGCACGGCGATCGGCCTCGCGCTGCGCGGCTACCGCCCGGTCGTCGAGATCCAGTTCGACGGCTTCGTCTTCCCGGCCTACGACCAGATCGTCACCCAGCTCGCGAAGATGCACGCGCGCTCCCTGGGCAAGGTCAAGCTCCCCGTGGTCGTCCGCATCCCCTACGGCGGCGGCATCGGCGCGGTCGAGCACCACTCCGAGTCCCCGGAGTCGCTCTTCGCGCACGTGGCGGGCCTGAAGGTGGTCTCGCCGTCCAACCCGTCGGACGCGTACTGGATGATGCAGCAGGCCATCCAGAGCGACGACCCGGTGATCTTCTTCGAGCCGAAGCGGCGCTACTGGGACAAGGGCGAGGTCAACGCCGACGCCATCCCCGGCCCGCTGCACAAGGCGCAGACCGTCCGCGCGGGCACCGACCTGACCCTCGTCGCCTACGGCCCGATGGTGAAGCTCTGCAAGGAGGTCGCCGACGCGGCGGCTGAAGAGGGCAAGTCGCTTGAGGTCCTGGACCTGCGCTCGGTCTCCCCGATGGACTTCGACTCCATCCAGGCCTCGGTGGAGAAGACCCGCCGCCTGGTCGTGGTCCACGAGGCACCGGTGTTCTTCGGCTCGGGCGCGGAGATCGCCGCCCGGATCACCGAGCGCTGCTTCTACCACCTGGAGGCTCCGGTGCTCAGGGTCGGCGGCTACCACGCCCCGTACCCGCCGGCCCGCCTGGAGGAGGAGTACCTGCCGGGCCTGGACCGGGTGCTCGACACCGTCGACCGCGCCCTGGCGTACTGAGGAGAGGGTTCGTGACGACGATGACGGAAGCGTCCGTACGCGAGTTCAAGATGCCGGACGTGGGCGAGGGGCTCACCGAGGCCGAGATCCTCAAGTGGTACGTCCAGCCCGGCGACACGGTTACCGACGGCCAGGTGGTGTGCGAGGTCGAGACGGCGAAGGCCGCCGTCGAACTCCCCATCCCCTACGACGGGGTCGTCCGCGACCTGCACTTCCCCGAGGGCACCACGGTGGACGTGGGCACGTCGATCATCGCGGTGGACGTGTCGGGCGGGACCGCGGCTCCGGCGGAGCCGGCGACCGAGGCGGCGGCTCCCGCCGCTCAGGCCGCTCCGGCTGCCGTGGCTGCTCCGGCTGCTGCGACTGCTCCGGCCGAGGAGAAGAAGCCCGAGGGGCGCCAGCCGGTGCTCGTCGGCTACGGCGTGGCCGCGTCCTCCACCAGGCGCCGGCCGCGCAAGGGGCCCGAGGTCACGGGCGCCCAGGCGTCGACGGCGATCCAGACGGAGCTGAACGGACACGGGCCGACAACCCCGTCCGCTCCGGCGGCCCAGGTGACTCCGGTCGCCCCCGCCGTTCCCGCCGCACCGGCCGACAAGCCCCGCCCGCTGGCCAAGCCGCCGGTGCGGAAGCTGGCCAAGGATCTCGGCGTGGACCTGGCGACGGTGGTCGCGTCCGGCCCCGACGGCATCATCACGCGCGAGGACGTGCACGCGGCGGTGGCTCCGCCGACGGCGGCCCCCGCGCCCGTGGAGACGCCGACCGTGGCAGCGGCGGCGCCCGTGCCGACGTACGACTCGGCCCGGGAGACCCGCATCCCGATCAAGGGTGTCCGCAAGGCCACGGCCCAGGCGATGGTCAACTCGGCCTTCACGGCGCCGCATGTCACGGAGTTCGTGACGGTGGACGTGACGCGCACGATGAAGCTGGTCGAGGAGCTGAAGGAGGACAAGGAGTTCGCGGGCCTGCGTGTGAACCCGCTGCTCCTGATCGCGAAGGCCCTCCTGGTCGCCATCCGTCGCAACCCGGACGTCAACGCGTCCTGGGACGAGGCGGCCCAGGAGATCGTGCTCAAGCACTACGTCAACCTCGGTATCGCGGCGGCGACCCCGCGCGGCCTGATCGTTCCGAACATCAAGGACGCGCACGCCAAGACGCTGCCGCAACTGGCCGAGTCGCTGGGCGAGTTGGTCTCCACGGCGCGGGAAGGCAGGACGTCTCCGGCCGCCATGCAGGGCGGGACCGTCACCATCACCAACGTCGGCGTCTTCGGCGTCGACACCGGCACGCCGATCCTCAACCCCGGTGAGTCGGCGATCCTCGCGATCGGCGCGATCAAGCTCCAGCCGTGGGTCCACAAGGGCAAGGTGAAGCCCCGCCAGGTCACGACCCTGGCCCTGAGCTTCGACCACCGCCTGGTGGACGGGGAGTTGGGCTCCAAGGTCCTGGCGGACGTGGCGGCGATCCTGGAGCAGCCGAAGCGGCTGATCAGCTGGGCGTGATGTCCGGAGGTTGGATAGCTTTAACCGTGAAGGGACGGCCGCAAGTTCCAGTTGCGGCCGCCCCTTCGTTCATCCCGCAGGGATCACCGGATCAGTTGAGCACGTAGACCGGCGCCCCGTCCTCCGTCGCTCCTTGCGAACGGATGCAGGCGTGCTTGCGCAGCAGCCGCAGGCACTCGTTCACGCGGTGGACGGACAGCCCCGTACGGGCGGCGATCGCTTCGAGCGGCTGACGGAGCTCACCGTCTTCGACCAGCACCGGCGCGATGACGACGGCCACCGTCCAGACGTCCTCCGTCACGGAGAGCCTCCGCCGCCAGTCGGCCAGGACGGACTCCGTGGTGGGCCGCGGGGAGAGGCTGGCGGTGGGTGCGGGATGCTGGAGGGCCAGCGTGTCCAGCCGGTCCGCGATGCGTTCCATGACCTGGGCGATGGCCAGTTGGGCGGCGAGGGTCTGGCGCTGCATGTCCGCCATCTCCCTTTGCAGCGTGACCATCTGCCGGACGATGGCCTCCGCGACCTGCAACGGCATGGCGTAGGCGATCGGCGCACCGGCCTCGGCGGGTTGCACCTCGGCCTCTTCGAGGGTGTAGGAACCCTCGCGCTGAATGGTCGCGATCACCTCGGCGGCCCACTCCTTGAAGGCTGCGCACTCCTGCTTGGTGCAGGCGCTGACGAGAAGGATCAGGCCCTGGAGGTCGATGAGATTCAGGTCTCGACGCCCGCCCTTAGCTGCAGGAATGCTGAGAACGTGACCTCCGGTCACTGTCCCGCGAATCTCTCGATGCTTCTCTCCTTGCAGACAGAGTTGGTCACTTCCTCGCCAACAGCGTCACCACAGTCCGCTTCCTCGCCGTCTCCAGTTCCTGCACCCCCCGCGCCGTGACCACCAGCCCCGCCTCGCCCAACAGCTCCACGAGCTGTTCCACGGGCAGTAGATGGGACTCGTACGACACCGGGTGGCCGCCGTAGCCCTGTGTCGGGCGGAGGCGTTCGTCGTTGCCCACATAGCCGGCCAGCATCAGGGTGGCGCCCGGGGCGAGGGTTCGGTGGAACTCGGCGTAGATGA
The DNA here is from genome assembly GCF_050936785.1 of Streptomyces sp. CA-249302. Lineage (NCBI taxonomy): Bacteria > Bacillati > Actinomycetota > Actinomycetes > Kitasatosporales > Streptomycetaceae > Streptomyces > Streptomyces sp. CA-249302. Next base: position 5,521,271 of record NZ_JBNJMG010000001.1, read on the forward strand.
GGGGGAGCATCTCGGGTGGGGTGTGGTGGGTGGAGTAGTAGGCGAGGATGCCGCCGAGGGAGTCGGACTCGGCGTCCAGGGCTGTCATCGAGCCCACGGAGAAGGTCAGTTCGGGGTGGGTCCGGCGGGCGATCTCGACCATCCTCGGTGACAGGTCGACGCCGGACACGGGGACGCCCAGCCCGGCCAGATACGCCGTCACGAAGCCCGGGCCGCATCCCAGGTCCGCGACCGGCCCGAGGCCCGAGGCAAGGGCCATCTCCGCGAACACCCCCAGCATCGCCCGCGACATCGGGTCCAGTCGCGCAGGCCTCGGCACCTGTTCGGCGTAGTCGGCGGCGACGGTGTCGTACGACTGACGGATCGCGGAGAGATACGTTGGTTCCAGGGCCACCCGCCCGACTTTAGGCTTCCTTCCCCAACTCCAGGCGCAGCCGCACGTATTCGGCACCGCAGGGGCCCGGACGACGGTGCCCGTCCGGCCGCCACCCGTGCCGGGCGTAGAAGGCCCGGGCCCGGCTGTTGCGCTCCCACGCCTCCAGTACGCCCGTGCTCAGCGAGCGCTCGCGCAGGAACCGTACGAACCCCTCGTGCAGCCGACTGCCGACGCCCGCTCCCCAACTGCCCGGCCGGACATGGATCTGGTACAGCTGGCCGGTCGTCGCCGGATCGAGGTCGGGGTCGGGGTCGTGTGGTGGGCCCATCAGGACCACACCCGTGATCTCGCCCTCGTGTATCGCGCACAGCGCCTCGCGGTCGGCGGACTCGACGGCCCGTGACCATGCCTCCCGCCGGGCCGCGCGGGATTCCGCGGACGTGAGGTCCGGGTCCGAGTGGCCGCCCGCGCGGTAGTACGCGGTGCGGGCGAGGGTGTGGATGTCCGTGATGGTGTCCACGTCGGCGGTGGTGGCGGTGCGCAGGATGATCGGCATGCCCACATGGTGAAGGGCCCGGCGCCGGTGGCGTCGGGCCCTTTGCCGTAGGCGTGACGTGCGAGGTCAGCTGATCTTGGCGTAGCCGTAGTTGATGAGCTTCTTCACGTCCGCCGTGCGGTCGGTCGCGTTGGGGGCGGTCATGACGGCGCCCATGACCGACTCGCCGTTCAGCGTGGCGGCGAAGACCAGGCAGTACTTGGCCTCGGTGCCCGAGCCGGTCTTGATGCCGAGCGTGCCGTTCCAGCCGAGCAGCGTGTTGGTGTTGTTCCAGGCAGCCATGGTCCGGGTGGAGCCGGTCTTCGTGATGGTCTTCGCCGTGTACTTCTTGGTCTTCACGACGGTCTTGAACGTCGAACTCTTCATCACGCTCCGGGCGACCTTCGTCAGGTCGCGCGGCGTCGAGTAGTTCGAGCCATTGCTTATTCCGTCGAACGAGTCGAAGTGCGTGTTCGTCATGCCCAGGCTCTTGGCCATGGTGTTCATCTTGGAGATGAAGTTCTTGGTGCGGGCCGAGACCGTCGAGCCGGAGCCGAACTTGTCGGCCAGGGCCATCGCGGCGTCGCAGCCGGACGGGAGCATCATCCCGTAGAGCAGCTGACGGACGGTGACCTTGTCACCGACGATCAGGCCCGCCGAGGAGGCGCCCTTGGAGACGATGTAGTCGCTGACCGCCTTCTTGATGGTGACCTTGGTGTCCAGGTTCAGGTTCGACTGCGAGAGCACGACCTTCGCGGTCATCACCTTGGTGGTGGAGGCCGTGAGCCGCTTCGTGTCGGCGGCCTTGGTGAAGAGGGTCTTGCCGGTGGCGCTGTTCATCAGGAATCCGCCCTTGGCGGTGATGGTGGGCGTGGTGACAGCCTGCGCCGGTGCCGCGGTGAGAGCTCCGGTGGCGAGCACTGCGCCGGCCGTGACGGCGACGGCTGCGGCTCTGCGAGCACGGGAACCCTTGATGGCGGTTTTCAACACAAATACCCCGAATACGTCGAATGCCCCTGAGGTGCGGCCGAGTTCAAGGGGGGAGCAAGTGGGGCCGCACGTGTGTGACACGTAACTAGCACAGATGGTTGTGCGCTTGCTGAGGCGGGGTCGGCCCCCGTCCGCATGGTGGACGACAGCCCTCATGCGTACGTGTTGTATCTATGCTGTCGGCATGACCAGCCCCGGCACCCTGACCGCCAAGCAACCACCAGCCGCCGACCGTGTCTACGCCCACGTCAAGCAGGGCGTCCTGGAGCGCCGTTACGAGGGCGGGATCCTGCTCACCGAGGGCGAGCTCGCGGAGGCCGTCGGGGTGTCGCGGACGCCGGTGCGCGAGGCGCTGCTGCGGCTCGAGGTGGAGGGGCTGATCAGGCTCTATCCCAAGAAGGGCGCCCTGGTCCTGCCCGTCTCCGCCCAGGAGATCGCGGACGTCGTCGAGACCCGGCTGCTGGTCGAGGAGCACGCGGCGCGCAAGGCCGTACCCGCTCCCGCCGGACTCGTCGAGCGCCTCGAGGAACTGCTCGCCAGGCAGAAGCAGCAGGCCGCCGACGGTGACCTCGCCGGAGCCGCCGTCACCGACCGCTGCTTCCACGCCGAGATCGTCCGCAGCGGCGGGAACGAGATCCTCTCCCGCCTCTACGACCAGCTCCGCGACCGCCAGTTGCGGATGGGCGTCGCGATCATGCACTCGCACCCCGACCGCATCGCCAAGACCCTCGTCGAGCACGAGGAGATCCTGGAGGCGCTGCGCTCCGGGGACGCGGAGGCGGCGGTGGGCGTCGTACACCGGCACGTCGGCTGGTTCTCGCACCTCGCGCGGGGTGAGGTCCGATGAGTTCCGCCTCCTCGTCCTCCGCCGTCACCCTGCCGGGTGATCCGCCGGGCGGCCGGCGCGCGATGGCCGTGTGGGGCATCGGCGTCTCCGTCTACTTCGTCGCCGTGATCTTCCGTACGTCCCTCGGTGTCGCCGGCCTCGACGCCGCCGACCGCTTCCACGTCAACGCCTCTGCGCTGTCGACCTTCTCGATCCTCCAGCTGCTGGTCTACGCCGGCATGCAGATACCCGTCGGCCTGCTGGTGGACCGGCTCGGCACCAAGAAGGTGCTGGCCATCGGCGCCGTGCTGTTCACGGCGGGCCAGCTCGGCTTCGCCTTCTCGCCCTCCTACGGCACCGCCCTCGCCTCCCGCGCGCTGCTCGGCTGCGGCGACGCGATGACGTTCATCAGCGTGCTGCGGCTCGGCACCCGCTGGTTCCCGGCCCGCCGCGGGCCGCTGGTCGCCCAGCTCGCGGGCCTGGCCGGCATGGCGGGCAACCTGGTCTCCACGCTGGTCCTGGCCCGGCTGCTGCACGGCGTCGGCTGGACGGCGGCCTTCGCGGGCAGCGCGCTCGCCGGTGTCGTCGTACTCGTCCTGATGCTGCTGTTCCTCAAGGACCACCCCGAGGGCCACGAGCCGGAGCCCTTCCCGCACCAGGGCGCGGCCTACGTGCGCCGCCAGATCGCGGCCTCCTGGCGCGAGCCGGGGACACGGCTCGGCCTGTGGGTGCACTTCACCACCCAGTTCCCGGCGATGGTCTTCCTGCTCCTGTGGGGTCTGCCCTTCCTGGTCCAGGCGCAGGGCCTGTCCCGCGCCACGGCGGGCGAACTCCTCACCCTGGTCGTCCTGTCCAACATGGTCGTGGGGCTCGTCTACGGCCAGATCGTCGCCCGGCACCACGCGGCCCGGCTGCCGCTGGCGCTCGGCACGGTGGGCGCGACCGCGCTGGTGTGGGCGGCCACGCTGGCCTACCCCGGCGAGCACGCGCCGATGTGGCTGCTGGTCGTACTCTGCGCGGTGCTCGGCGCCTGCGGCCCGGCGTCGATGCTGGGCTTCGACTTCGCCCGCCCGGCCAACCCGCCGGAGCGCCAGGGCACGGCCTCCGGCATCACCAACATGGGCGGCTTCGTCGCCTCGATGACGACCCTGTTCCTGATCGGCGTCCTGCTGGACGCGACCGGCGACGACTACACGATCGCCTTCTCCGGGGTGTTCTTCCTCCAGGCCCTGGGCGTGAGCCAGATCCTGCGGCTGCGCGGCCGGGTCGCCCGGCGCGAGCGGGAACGGCTGGTGGCGAGCCGGGTGGAGACGGTGCACGTGCCGGCCTGAGGAGGGGGCGGTTCACCGCCAACCGGCCTTCACAGCGCAGGTGTTGCTCTGTCATAGGAGTGTGACAGGGGTGTCGTGAAGCGAGGACGGACGTGACCTTCGAGGCCTGCGGGCGCTCATAGTGATCGAACGAAGTACTCGCTTCCGAAAGGACTTCCCTGATGAACCGCCACCTGCGCAAGGCCGTCGTCGTCACCGCCGCGGTCTCGGCCGGCCTGCTGATGACGGCATGTCAGAACGGCTCCACGAGCGGCAGTACTTCGAGCACCGGCCAGCACCAGTCGACGTCCAAGACCTCCGGTACGGCTGGGAAGTCCACGACGTCCAAGCAGTCCACTTCCTCTGGTTCCTCCGGTTCCTCCGGTTCTTCTGGTACGACCGCCCAGAACGCCTCGAAGTCCGGGCAGGGCGTCACCGGGACCTTCACCGGCGGCACCGTCAGCTACCTCGCCCCCGGCAAGTACACGCTCTCCGTCCCCGGCAGGACCGACCAGGTGTTCTTCGTCGCCGACGGCACCCAGGTGCACGGCGCCGGCACGATCTGCTCCAGCGCGAGCTGCACCCTCGACCAGCTGGAGACGGCCACCGAGAAGGCGGCCGTCCCCGCAGACGTGACGCTGGAGAAGGGCATCGCCACCGTTGTCCGCGAGCGTGCCGCCGCGGGGACGGGCTCCGGCACGAAGGGCGTCAACGGCACCTGGCTCGGCCAGGTCTCCTACCTCGCGCCCGGCAAGTTCACCGTCTCCGGCCAGAAGGGCGCCGAGCAGGCCTTCTACATCGCCGACGACACCGTCATCAAGGGCTACGGCACCATCTGCGGCAGCTCCACGTCCGCGTCGACGTGCACGCTCGACCAGCTGGAGGCCGCCGCGAAGAAGGGCCTCGACGCCAAGGTCGTCATCGCGAACGGCATCGCGACCTCGGTCACCGAGGACCACTGAACGGACGTTCCGGACCGGTGTCCTACTGCGTGACCGTGAAGTTGCGCAGGATCGCCGCCGTCAGCTCCGGGTCGCCCTCCGCCTTCAGCCGGTCCGCGGCCGCCTCCAGCGTGATCCGGCCGCAGGCCAGGCGGACGTAGGTCTCCCAGTCCAGGGTGAGGGTGGCGGCGGGGCCGAGCGCGGGGGCCGTCTCCAGGGTGCCGCGGCCCTGGATGTCGACGCGGATGGTGCGCAGGAACTCGATCGGGCCGTGCACGTCGAAGACGATCGCCGAACTGCGGGGCGCGTTCGCCTTCTCCGCCACCACCGCGGGCAGCGCGGCGAGCAGCACGTCACGGGCGATGTGCGCGCCGGGGGAGTCGAGGTTGCCGGGGCGACCGAGGGCGGCGCGCAGGTCCTGCTCGTGCACCCACACGCAGAACGCGTGGTTCCGCACGGCCTCTTCGAGGGTGAGCTCGGTGCCGAGCGGGCCGCGCACCTTGGTGCCCGGGTCCCGTGACTCGTTCCGCAGCTGGCGGTTGCGGCGGATGATCACGTACTCCAGCTCGGAGGTCATCTCCGGCGCCGTATGGTGGCGGCGGACGTCGACCTGCATCTCCATGTAGCGCTGGTGGTCGTTGGTGACGTGGAACAGGTCGCGCGGCAGGGTGTGGATGGGCCGCGGGTCGCCGAGCATCTCGCAGTCCAGGCCGATGACATGGGACACCACGTCACGGACCGACCAGCCCGGGCACGGGGTGCGCCGGTTCCACTCTCCCTCCACAAGCGGCCCCACCAGCTCGGATATCGCTTCGATGGAGTGGGTCCAGGCGTCGGCGTAGGGCTGGAGGGTGGGATGCAGACTCACGGAACGGGACCCCTCGGCGGTCGGTACACGGGCTGGTTGGCGGCGTTGCCAGTGGGAGGTGGCTGCTGTCGGCGGGTGTCTTGGGACGCTAAGTTACGCTGCTGTGAGGCACCCCGGCAGTGCTTTCGTGTGACGATCGTAGGCCCGTGTGAACGGCTCGAATGCCAGGACGGTGGTAGTGTGCGCGCCTCTCTGCTCCAGATCGACGTGAACGAGGGCGAATCGGTCGAATCGCGTCGGCGTCGTGTTGCTTCGTTGGTACGGGACCAGGCCGGGGCCGATCTCGTGGTGCTGCCCGAGCTGTGGACCACGGGCGCGTTCGCGTACGAGGGGTTCACCGACGAGGCCGAGCCGATCGAGGGACCGACGCACGAGGCGATGGCGAAGGCGGCGAGCGACGCGGGCGTGTGGCTGCACGCGGGCTCGATCCCCGAGCGGGACCCTGACGGTCCTCTCTACAACACGTCTCTCGTCTTCTCCCCCTCCGGTGACCTGGTCGCCGCCTACCGCAAGATCCACCGCTTCGGCTTCGACAAGGGCGAGGCCGTACTGATGGGCGCGGGGCGGGACCTGGTGACGGTCCGTCTGCCCGAGACCACCCTGGGCCTCGGGACCTGCTACGACCTCCGTTTCCCCGAACTCTTCCGCGGTCTCGTCGACGCCGGTGCCGAGACCCTGGTCCTGCCGGCGGGCTGGCCGGAGCGCCGCCGCTCGCACTGGACGCTGCTGGCCCAGGCGCGGGCGGTCGAGAACCAGGCGTTCGTGCTTGCTTGTGGAACGGCCGGGACGCACGCGGGAGTTCCGCAGGCGGGTCACTCGATCGTGGTGGATCCGTGGGGCGAGGTGCTGGCACAGGCGGGAGCCGGCGAGGAGGTCCTCACCGTGGAGTTCGACCCGACGAAGGTCGCCACGACGCGGGAGCAGTTCCCGGCCCTGAAGGACCGGGTGCTCTAGCGCGGGCGGGGGCAGCCCTCGGCACGAGCGGGGGCAGCCCTCGGCACTGGCGGGGTCAGTCCTCCTCCCGCTCCTTCTCCGCCAGGTGGATCACGCACACCGCCACCGCGATCAGCAGCGCCGGGTCGGCGTCGTCGCGTACCACGTCGACGCCGTACGTCTCCCGGACGTGCAGCCAGCGGCGCGAGATCACGGCGAGCAGTTCGCCGTCGTACTCGACGGCGAACTCCCGGTCCAGGATCTTGCCGCTGACGTCGAGCTCGGTGCCGTCGACGAGGGTGACCCGGTAGTGGTTGCGCAGCAGGGACAGACGCTTGCGCTTGATGCGGGCCAGGACGTCGCCGTCCCGCTCGATCACCATGGTGTCGCGCAGGGCGAACATCTTCTGGTGGATGTCGATCAGGACGCGCCCATGGGTGTCCTTCAGCTCGAAGGTGTCCCTGATCCGCATCGCCTTGCCGTCGACGAGGAACACCTTGTCGCCGTGCTGGTCCTCGATCCAGTAGTCCTCACCGAAGCCGAGGAGCCGGTCGCGCACTTGGAATCTCATACCGTCACCCGTTCCCCGCCGACCGGTCCGAAACGCCGACGGTACGCCGACGGACTGAGCCCTGTCTCGCGCCGTACACGCGCGCGTAGGTTCGCCGCCGTCCCCAGGCCGCTGCGTTCCGCCACCACGTCCAGCCGCCGCTCCCCGCGTTCGATCAGCCGACAGGCCAGCGCCACCCGCTCCCCCGTCAGCCAGGCCAGCGGGGTCGTGCCGAGCTGGGCCTGGAAGCGGCGGTGCAGGGTGGCAGGGGAGACGGAGGCGCGGGCGGCGAGGTCGGCCACCGTCAGCGGCTCCCCAGCCGCTCCTGCGCCCAGGCCAGCAGCGGCGCGAGGGACTCGTCCGGCACCCTCGGCAGCGGCCGCTCCACGAACTGCCGCTGCCCGCCGTCCCGGTGGGCGGCGAACACCAGACGCCGGGACACCGCGTTGGCGATTTCGGCGCCGTAGTCCCGCCGTACGACGTGCAGGCCCAGGTCGAGCGCGGCCGCGCTGCCGGCGGCGGTCAGGATGCCACCCTCGTCGACGAAGAGGACATCCGCCGCGAGCCGCACCCTGGGGTGCAGCCGGCGGAACTCCTCGGCCCACATCCAGTGCGTGGTGGCCCTGAGTCCGTCGAGCAGCCCGGCCTCGGCGAGCGCGAAGCTCCCGGTGCACAAGCTCAGGACGCGCGCTCCACGCGCGTGCGTGCGCCGGATGGCGTCCAGGACGGCCGCGCCGCGCGGCACGACGTTGTCGGGGCGGCCGGGCACGACCAGGGTGTCCGCGTCGTCCACCGCGTCCAGGCCCGCCGCTCCGGTCAGCGTGAAGAAGCCGTGGTTCATCCGCACCTCGCGCGTGGGCGTGCACAGCGTCACCTCGTACAGCGGCGTCGGCAGCCCCAGCTCGGGCCGCGGCAGCCCGAACAGCTCGGTCGCCACGCCCACCTCGAAGGGGTTGGTGCCCTCGTCGACGATCACGGCGACCCGGTGCGGACGGCGCTGCGAGGATCCTTGCGACATATGCGATTCCTAGCACTCGCCCGGCGCCCGCACCACCCCGCACGATGAGCCCATGCCCACCGAGCCCATGCCCACCGAACCCATCGCCCTCGACGGGGCTCTCGCGTCCTTCACGGACCAGTGGAGCCCCCGCATCGTCACCACCGTCAACGACTACGACGTCCGGGTCGCCAAGGTCGAGGGCGAACACGTCTGGCACGTCCACGACCACACCGACGAGTTCTTCCTGGTCCTGGACGGCGAACTGCACATCGCCCTGCGCGAACCGGCGGGCGAGCGCACGGTCGTCCTCACCAAGGGCTCGGTCTTCACGGTCCCGCACGGCACCCACCACAAGCCCTACGCGCCCGTACCCACCCAGATCCTCCTCCTCGAACCCACCGGAACCCTCACGGTCGGCGACCATCACGAGGAACTCCCGGACCATGTGGACGCGACGACGGGCCACGCCCTGACCTGACCGGGAGTGAGTTCCAGCGCCGATCTCTACCTTCGACTGTCACTCGATCGCGAAGGCAAGGCCGCGATCGAGAGGCAAGAGGCAGACAGTCGGGCTTCGACGCGGCAACGCAGGCGGTCACGTCAGGTGTAGTACCGTCAGCCAGATGCCGTAACCGTCGCTGTAGCCGTCGCGCCGAAGATGATCCCCACCAGGTCGAGGTTGACCCCCTTCATGTGCCAGTCGGTCGCGAACGTGAGAATGGCTCCCGCGGCGATCAGGATGATGCATCCACCGAGGCCCATGAGTTCCGCCTCCCTGTCCGGTCCGGTTGTTCCGGACTCCCGGTCAAGTGCGGGTACCCATGGGCCCGATGTCGGAACCTGCCGTCGTAACTACCCCTCCAGGACTACCCCTCCAGGAACGCGACCAGTGAGTTCGCCAGCAGGTAGGGGTCGTCCGCGCCGCACAGCTCGCGCGCGCTGTGCATCGACAGGATCGCGACGCCGATGTCGACCGTCCTGATGCCGTGCCGGGCCGCGGTGATCGGGCCGATCGTCGTGCCGCAGGGCATGGAGTTGTTGGAGACGAAGGACTGGAAGGGCACGCCCGCCTTCTCGCAGGCGGCGGCGAAGACCGCCCGGCCCGAACCGTCCGTCGCATAGCGGTTGTTGACGTTGACCTTGAGGATGGGGCCTCCGTTGACCCGCGGGTGGTGCGTCGGGTCGTGCCGCTCCGCGTAGTTGGGGTGGACCGCGTGCCCCGTGTCCGAGGACAGACAGACCGTGCCCGCGAAGGCTCTCGCCCGGTCCTCGTACGACCCTCCGCGCGCGAACACCGAACGCTCCAGCACGCCTCCGAGCAGCGGTCCGTCCGCGCCGGTGTCCGACTGCGAGCCGTTCTCCTCGTGGTCGAAGGCGGCGAGTACGGGGATGTAGGGCAGGTCGGCCCGGGCCACCGCGGTCAGCGCGGCCACGCCCGCGTGCACGGAGAGCAGGTTGTCCATGCGCGGCCCGGCGAGCAGCTCCTGATCGCGGCCCAGGTAGGCGGGCGGCTCGACGGAGTGCGTCATCAGGTCCCAGCCGGTGACCTCGCCGGCCGGCAGCCCCTCGTTCTCCTCCAGGAAGGCGATCAGATCGCCGTCCCGCACCTCGTTGCCCAGCCCCCAGATCGGCTGGAGATGGCGCTGCTTGTCGAGCTTGAGGCCCTCCGCGGACACCGAACGGTCCAGGTGGATGGCGAGTTGGGGGACGCGCAGCAGCGGGCGGTCGACGTTCACCAGGCGGGTGGAGCCGTCCCGCAGGGTCAGCCGGCCGGCCAGGCCCAGGTCGCGGTCGAGCCAGGAGTTCAGCAGCGGTCCGCCGTAGATCTCCACGGCGACCTGGCGCCAGCCGTGCCCGCCGGTGTCGGGCAGCGGCTTGACCCGCAGGTTGGGGGAGTCGGTGTGCGCGCCGACGATCCGGAACGGCGTGTGGGGCGCCGCGCCTTCGGGGACGTACCAGGCAACGATGGCGCCGCCGCGCAGCACGTACCTGCCGCCGCTTGTCCCGTCCCAGGCGTCCGTCTCCACGACCTGCCTGAACCCGGCCTTCTCCAGCCGCTCGGCGGCGCTCGCCACCGCGTGGTACGGCGAGGGGCTCGCCGTCAGGAAGGACATGAGGTCGTCGGTGTGGCCGCGGTCGAAGCGGTGGGGTTCGCTCATGGGTTCACCTTAACGACGTACGAGGGCCCACTCCGCGTGAAGGGGAGCGGGCCCTCGTGAGGGCGATGTGGAGTTGTGGCTACCCAGATCCCGGGATGCCGGAACCAGGAATCCGGGCTGCCGGAACCCTGGACCGGGCGGACTAGAACGCGGTCTCGTCCAGCTCCATCAGGTCCAGGTCGACGCCCTCGGCGAGCTTGCGCGCACCGGTGACGCCCGGCAGGACGTTGGCCGCGAAGAACTTCGCAGCCGCGATCTTGCCCGTGTAGAAGGCCTTGTCCTTCGCGGAGGCCGTCGGCAGCTTCTCGGCGGCGACCGCGGCACCCTTGAGCAGCAGGTAGCCGACGACCACGTCACCGGAGGCCAGCAGCAGGCGGCTGGTGTTGAGGCCGACCTTGTAGATGTTCTTGACGTCCTGCTCGGTGGCCGCGAGGTCGGTCAGCATCAGGCCGACGATGGCCTCCAGCTCGACGGCCGCCTTGGCCAGGTGCTCACGGGCGCCCGCGAGTTCCTCGCCGCCGGTGCCCGGCGCGAGGAACTTCTTGATGTCCTCGGCAAGGGAGTTGAGGGCCGCGCCCTGGTTGCGGACGATCTTCCGGAAGAAGAAGTCCTGGCCCTGGATCGCGGTGGTGCCCTCGTACAGGGTGTCGATCTTGGCGTCGCGGATGTACTGCTCGATCGGGTACTCCTGGAGGAACCCGGAGCCGCCGAAGGTCTGGAGCGACTGGGCGAGCTGCTCGTAGCCCTTCTCGGAGCCGTAGCCCTTCACGATCGGCAGGAGCAGGTCGTTCAGCGCGTGATCGGCCTTCGCGTCCTCGCCGTTCGCCTCCTTGACCTGGATCGTGTCCTGCACCGAGGCGGTGTACATGACCAGCGCGCGCATGCCCTCGGCGTACGCCTTCTGCGTCATCAGCGAGCGGCGGACGTCCGGGTGGTGCGTGATGGTGACCTTGGGAGCGGTCTTGTCGCCGAAGGCGGCGAGGTCGGAACCCTGGACGCGCTCCTTGGCGTACTCGAGGGCGTTCAGGTAGCCGGTCGACAGCGTGGAGATGGCCTTCGTGCCGACCATCATCCGCGCGAACTCGATGATCCGGAACATCTGGCGGATGCCGTCGTGCTTGTCGCCGATCAGCCAGCCCTTGGCGGGGTGCTGGTCGCCGAAGGTCATCTCGCAGGTGTTGGAGGCCTTGAGACCCATCTTGTGCTCGACGTTCGTCGCGTACACGCCGTTGCGCTCGCCCAGCTCGCCGGTCTCGAAGTCGAAGAGGTACTTCGGTACGAGGAAGAGGGAGAGGCCCTTGGTGCCGGGACCGGCACCCTCGGGACGCGCCAGCACGTAGTGGAGGATGTTCTCCTCCATGTCGTGCTCACCGGAGGTGATGAAGCGCTTGACGCCCTCGATGTGCCAGGACCCGTCCTCCTGCTGCACGGCCTTGGTGCGGCCGGCGCCCACGTCCGAGCCGGCGTCCGGCTCGGTGAGCACCATGGTCGAGCCCCAGGTCTTCTCCACGGCGAGCTTGGCGATGTGCTTCTGCACGTCGTTGCCCTCGTCGAAGAGGATCCCGGCGAAGGCCGGGCCGGAGGCGTACATCCACACGGCCGGGTTCGCGCCGAGCAGCAGCTCCGCGTAGGCCCAGATCAGGGAGCGGGGAGAGGTGGTGCCGCCGATCTCCTCGGGAAGCCCGAGCCGCCAGTACTCGGACTCCATGAAGGCCTTGTAGCTCTTCTTGAAGGAGGCCGGGACCGGCGCGGTGTTCGTCTCGGGGTCGAAGACCGGGGGGTTGCGGTCGGCGTCCGCGAAGGACTCCGCCAGCTCGTTCTCCGCGAGCCGGGTCAGCTCCTCGAGGATGCTCTTCGCGGTCTCGGTGTCCATCTCCTCGAACGGACCGGCGCCGTACACCTTGTCCCGTCCGAGGACTTCGAACAGGTTGAACTCGATGTCGCGGAGATTCGACTTGTAGTGCCCCATGGCGACGGCTCCGTTGAGAGATATCGGCGAGGCACTGGTTGTGGCCCCTCGCGCTGCTTCTAGTTCGCATACCAACAAGTAGCTACGATGATGCTACCCGTCGGTAATAAGAAGCAACCCCGATCCGGCCATCTGTGACCGACCCCTCGTGCGGGGTCAGTACTCTGTGGGGCATGTACGGCTACGACCAGAACGTTGGCGCCCAGCAGCAGCAGTACGGCGTCCCGCCGCAGCAGCCGATGCCGGGCGGGTACGGCCAGCAGCCGCCGCTGTACCCCGAGCCGTCCCCGCCGTCCCTCGCGGACGCGGTGCGCGCCTTCACCACGGGCCAGGTGTCGGCCGAGGACTTCCAGCAGGTCTTCGCCACGTCCAAGGTGTACTGCCCACGCGGCGACAACCCCGGCTTCCTGGCCCTGCACAACACCCAGCAGCCGGTGATCCCGATGTTCACCTCCCTCAAGGAGCTGCGCCGGTACGCGGGCAAGGAGTCCAAGTACTTCGTGATCACCGGCGCCGAGGTGATCGACCTCCTCCCCACCGGCTACGGCTTCGTCCTCGACATGGAGGGCGAGCACCGCATGGTCTTCGACGCGAAGGCCGTGGAGCAGATGGTGGAGTTCGCGATGCGCCGGATGTATGGCTGAGCATTGGCTCCATGAGCCGGAATGACCTCTTCCGGTGAACCACCTCGCCTACTGTGCCCGCGTGACCTCCACCGACACATCGCCGCCGACCCCATCCGGTTGGCGGCGTTCTGCTGTCCGGGCTCGGATCTCCGCTGGGAATGTCCCGCGCGTCGGTGCCGTTAGGGGTGGCAGGAAGTTCAATGCTCAACTAAACTGGCCGCACAAGGAGGTACCGACATGCCTGCAGTGACCGTCGAGAACCCGCTGACGCTCCCGCGCGTGACCGCGCCGGCCGACGCCGTGGCACGCCCCGTGCTCGCCGTCACGACCGCGCCGAGCGGCTTCGAGGGCGAGGGCTTCCCGGTGCGCCGCGCGTTCGCCGGGATCAACTACCGCCATCTGGACCCGTTCATCATGATGGACCAGATGGGCGAGGTGGAGTACGCGCCGGGTGAGCCGAAGGGCACGCCCTGGCACCCGCACCGCGGCTTCGAGACCGTCACCTACATCATCGACGGGATCTTCGACCACCAGGACTCCAACGGCGGCGGCGGGACCATCACCAACGGCGACACCCAGTGGATGACGGCCGGCTCCGGTCTGCTCCACATCGAGGCGCCGCCGGAGGCCCTGGTCATGTCCGGCGGTCTCTTCCACGGCCTCCAGCTGTGGGTGAACCTGCCGGCCAAGGACAAGATGATGGCGCCGCGCTACCAGGACATCCGCGGTGGCAACGTGCAGTTGCTGACGACCCCCGACGGCGGCGCGCTGCTGCGCGTCATCGCCGGTGAGCTGGACGGCCACGCGGGCCCGGGCATCACGCACACCCCGATCACGATGATCCACGCGACGCTCGCGCCGGGCGCCGAGATCACCCTCCCCTGGCGGGAGGACTTCAACGGTCTCGCGTACGTCCTGGCCGGCAACGGCGCGGTGGGCGCGGACCGCCGCCCGGTCCACATGGGCCAGACCGCGGTCTTCGGCGCGGGCGGCTCCCTGACCGTCCGCGCGGACGAGAAGCAGGACAGCCACACCCCGGACCTGGAGGTCGTCCTCCTGGGCGGCCAACCGATCCGTGAGCCGATGGCCCACTACGGCCCGTTCGTCATGAACACCCGCGAGGAACTCCAGCAGGCGTTCGACGACTTCCAGAAGGGCCGCCTGGGCACCGTCCCCGCGGTGCACGGAATGACCGAGGGCGGCCTGTAAGGGCAGACCGGCCCGTACGGCACGACAGGGCCCGAAGCCGCGACATCGGTCCGCGGCTTCGGGCCCTGTCTTCTGCCGCACCCCGTCCGTGCTGTGATCCGCTGGACGCGTGCAGATCCTCCCCGATCCCGTCCGCCGTTTCGCCGCCTGGTGTGCCGTGATTCTGTTGTTCGCCGGAGTCGTCTACGTCGGCGTCCGGCTGTGCTCGGAGTTGCGGACCGCCGTCGTCCCCGTGCTGCTCGCGCTGCTCGGGACCGCGCTGCTCGGGCCCTTGCACCGGCGGCTCGTGCGGGCCAAGGTCAACCGGTCCGTCGCCGCCGGGCTCACCTGCGTCGCCGTCGTCGCCGTGGTCGGCGGGGCGGTGTACATCGTCGTCGCCGCGCTCATCGACACCGGCGACCAGATCGTCGCCTCGCTCAAGGACGCGGCCCAGGGGGTCGCCGATCACTTCGGGGCCGCCGGGACCTCGCTCGACGATCTCGCCGCCAACGCCAAGGAGCTGCTCACCAAGTTCGGGGCCACCGCCGCCTCCAACGTCATCAGCGGGGTCAGCGTCGTCGGCGAGAGCATCGCCATTGCCGTGCTCGCGCTGTTTCTCGTCTTCTTCTTTCTGCGGGACTCGCATCTCGCCGCCGACACCCTGCGCGCCATCGCTCCCCGCGGCACCGCCGACACGGTGGAGGCCATGGCGCGACGGGCCTTCGACGCCGTGGAAGGGTTCATGCGGGGGACGACGATCATCGCGCTGATCGACGCCGTGTGCATCACCGTCGGCCTGCTGGTCCTCGACGTCCCCGGTGCCGTCGGGCTCGGCGCGCTCGTCTTCGTCGGCGCCTTCATCCCCTACCTCGGCGCCTTCATCTCCGGCGCCGTCGCCGTACTGGTCGCATTCGCCGACCGCGGCTTCGTCATCGCGCTCTGGGCACTCGGCGTCGTACTCGCCGTGCAGGTCCTGGAAGGACACGTGCTGCAACCGATGATCCAGAGCCGGACCGTGCAGATGCATCCGGCCGTGGTGATGCTCGCGATCACCGCGGGAGCGTCGGTGGCCGGGATCCTCGGGATGCTGCTCGCCGTACCGCTCACCGCGGCCGCCTTCGGGGTCGTGCACGAGCTGCGGAGTCGTTACGAGGGTGGCGAGCCGTCGGAGGCCGCGGCGCCCGAGTCCTCGTAGAGCTCGAACCAGATGCTCTTGCCCTCGCCCCGGGGGTCCACGCCCCAGGACTCGGCGAGGAGTTCGATGAGGACCAGGCCGCGGCCGGAGGAGGCCAGCTCGCCGGGGCGGCGTTTGTGGGGCAGGTCGTCGCTGGTGTCGGTGACCTCGACGCGCATCCGGCGGGCGCCGGGGCCGCCCCGGACCTCGGCCTGGAGGAGGGCGTCCGCGTCGGTGTGGACCAGGACGTTCGTCAGCATCTCGGAGAGCAGCAGGACCGCCGAGTCGATCTGGTCCTGGCTCGCCCAGTCGTGGAGGAGCTCGCGCAGCTGCTGGCGGGCCACCGCGACGCGCTCCGGTTCGGCCTGGGCGACGGAGAGCATCGTGCGGCGGACCGTCGGCGGCTCGGTCACCGTGTCGCCGCAGCCGCAGCCCTCCCCCGGCCGGCACAGCAGCAGTACCGCTATGTCGTCCTCGCGGCGGTCCGCGAGCGGGCCGGTCGTGTGGTGGGAGGACGGGCCGTGCACGCCCTGGACCAGGGCGTCGGCCAGTTCCTCCAGATCGCCCTTGTGGTCCTCCAGGATGGTGCGCAGGCGCCGCCAGCCGCTCTCCAGGTCGTGGCCACCGGTCTCGATCAGGCCGTCGGTGCAGATCAGCAGCGTCTCGCCGGCTTCGAGCGTGATGCGAGTGGTGGGGTAGTCGGCGTCCGGGTCGATGCCGAGCGGCAGGCCGCCCGCCGTCGGCCGCATCAGTACCGTGCCGTCCGCCATCCGGATCGCCGGGTCGGGGTGGCCGGCGCGGGCGATGTCCAGGGTGCCGGTGGCGGGGTCGGCCTCGACGTACAGGCAGGTCGCGAAGCGCGGGTCGGAGACATCCTCGTCCGGGGTGCCGTCCGTCATGCCGTGCAGGAAGCGGGAGGCGCGGGAGAGGACCGCGTCGGGACGGTGGCCCTCGGAGGCGTAGGCGCGCAGGGCGATCCGGAGCTGGCCCATCAGACCGGCGGCCCGCACGTCATGGCCCTGGACGTCGCCGATCGCGAGGGCGATACGGCCGCTGGGCAGCGGGATCATGTCGTACCAGTCGCCGCCGACCTGGAGGCCGCCGCCGGTGGGGACGTAGCGGGCGGCCACGTTCATGCCCGGGATCTGGGGGCCGAGCGTCGGCAGCATGGAGCGCTGGAGGCCGTCGGTGAGGGCGCGCTCGGTCTCGGCGGCGCCGGCCCGGGAGAGGGCCTGGGCGAGCATGCGGGCGACCGTGGTCAGGACCGAGCGCTCGTCCGGGGTGAAGGCGACGGGGTAGGCGAAGGACGCCATCCAGGCGCCCATGGTGCGGCCGGCGACGGTCAGCGGCAGGAACGCCCAGGACTCCCGGCCGAGGGCCTCGACCAGCTGCCACATGACCGGGTAGCGGGACTTGTAGGAGCCGGGGGAGGAGAGGTAGACGGCGCGGCCGGTGCGTATGACCTCGGCGGCCGGATAGTCCATGTCCAACGGCATCGCGGAGAACGGGTCGCCGTCGCCGGGCTGGTACCCGTGCAGGCCGGTGATCGTGACCCGGTCGCCCTCCACGCCGAACACCGCGAGCCCGTCCGGGGTGAACCCCGGCATCGACAGGCCCGACGCGACCCGCAGCACCTCCTCCGTCGACCGCGCCTCGGCCAGCGCGCGGCCCGCGTCCAGCAGGAACGCCTCCCGGGAGCGCCGCCAGTCCCCGGTGACGGCGCTGCGGCCGGCCGGGGTGCCCGGGGTCGGCTCGGTGACCTCCTGGAGGGTGCCGATCAGCCGGAAGGAGCGCTTCTCACGGTCGTACGACGGCTTGGAGCGGGAGCGGACGACGCGGATCACCCGTCCGTGTTCGTCCATGACCCGGATCCGTACCTCGGCGAGGGTGTCCTCGGCGACGGCGAGGCCGACCACGCCGGTGATCTCGTTCCAGTCGACCGGGTGGAGGCGGGCCCTGGCCTGGGCCTCGGTGAGGGTGACCCCGACGGCGGGCAGCCCGAGCAACCGTGCCGCCTCGGCGTCGACCGTGACCAGCTCGGTGGCGGTGTCCCAGTGCCACAGGCCGGTCGCGAGGGCTTCGAGGACATCCCCCACGGGCGGCAGCGGCTCGCCAGTGCGCATTGCCCCACTTTATGAAGAGCTGATCGAAGAGTGCCACCGATCAGCTCCGTCTGTTCGGTCACGCCCGCCGGTCACGGGTAATCCTGGAGAGGCGATCTTGGGGTCCCCGGTAGGCTTGGGCGGAGTTTCACGTGAAACATGCCCCCGATCCGCGAAGACTGGATGAACGACGATGCATCGGTACAGGTCCCACACCTGCGGCGAGCTCCGCTCCTCTGACGTCGGCACCGACGTCCGGCTGAGTGGCTGGCTGCACAATCGGCGCGACCTGGGCGGCATCCTCTTCATCGATCTGCGCGATCACTACGGCATCACGCAGCTCGTCGCCCGGCCGGGTACGCCCGCGTACGAGGCCCTGGACAAGGTCACCAAGGAGTCGACCGTCCGCGTCGACGGCCGGGTTGTTTCACGTGGAACCGAGAACGTGAACCCCGACCTGCCGACCGGCGAGATCGAGGTCGAGGTGAGCGAGGTCGAGCTGCTCGGCGCCGCCGCCCCGCTGCCGTTCACGATCAACACCGAGGACGGGGTCAACGAGGAGCGGCGCCTTGAGTACCGCTTCCTGGACCTGCGCCGCGAGCGCATGCACAAGAACATCATGCTGCGGTCGTCGGTGATCGCCTCGATCCGTTCGAAGATGGTCGCCCTCGGCTTCAACGAGATGGCCACGCCGATCCTGTCCGCGACCTCCCCCGAGGGCGCGCGTGACTTCGTGGTGCCGTCCCGCCTGAACCCGGGCAAGTTCTACGCCCTCCCCCAGGCGCCGCAGCAGTTCAAGCAGCTGCTGATGATCTCCGGCTTCGACCGCTACTTCCAGATCGCGCCCTGCTTCCGCGACGAGGACGCCCGCGCGGACCGCTCGCCGGGCGAGTTCTACCAGCTCGACGTCGAGATGAGCTTCGTCGAGCAGGAGGACGTCTTCCAGCCGATCGAGCAGCTCATGACCGAGCTGTTCGAGGAGTTCGGCGGCGGCCGCCACGTCACCTCGCCGTTCCCGCGGATCCCGTTCCGCGAGTCGATGCTGAAGTACGGCTCCGACAAGCCGGACCTGCGGGCCCAGCTGGAGCTCGTCGACATCACCGACGTCTTCGAGGGCTCGGAGTTCAAGGCCTTCGCCGGCAAGCACGTGCGTGCCCTGGCGGTGCTGGACGTGTCCGCGCAGCCCCGGAAGTTCTTCGACCAGCTCGGTGACTACGCGGTCTCGCAGGGCGCCAAGGGCCTGGCCTGGGTGCGCGTCGCCGAGGACGGTTCGCTGTCCGGCCCGATCGCGAAGTTCCTCACCGAGGAGAACGTCGCCGAGCTGACCAAGCGACTGTCGCTGGCCGCCGGTCACGCGGTGTTCTTCGGCGCGGGCGAGTTCGACGAGGTCTCGAAGATCATGGGCGCGGTCCGCGTCGAGGCCGCCAAGCGTGCCGGGCACTTCGAGGAGGGCGTCTTCCGGTTCTGCTGGATCGTCGACTTCCCGATGTACGAGAAGGACGAGGAGACCGGCGCGATCGACTTCTCGCACAACCCCTTCTCGATGCCGCAGGGCGGTCTGGAGGCCCTGGAGACCCAGGACCCGCTGGACATCCTGGGCTGGCAGTACGACATCGTCTGCAACGGCGTCGAGCTGTCCTCCGGCGCGATCCGGAACCACGAGCCGGACATCATGCTGAAGGCCTTCGAGATCGCGGGCTACGACCGCGAGACGGTCGAGGAGAAGTTCGCGGGCATGCTCCGCGCCTTCCGCTTCGGCGCCCCGCCGCACGGCGGCATCGCCCCGGGTGTCGACCGCATCGTCATGCTCCTCGCGGACGAGCCCAACATCCGCGAGACGATCTCCTTCCCGCTCAACGGCAACGCCCAGGACCTGATGATGGGCGCGCCGACGGAGCTGGAGGAGGCCCGGCTGAAGGAACTGCACCTGACGGTGCGGAAGCCGCAGCCGAAGTAAGGCACAGGCCACAGGCGGATACGAAGGGCTCGAAACCGGCGTCGGTTTCGAGCCCTTTCGCCCGTGGACCCCTATTCACAGCTCTTTCCGATGTTCCTGACAGGTGGCCCGCGCCTAGCGTCCCTGGCCATGACGGACACTCAGACACCTGAAGAAAGACGGGAGTTGGCCCGCCGGACGGTCCTCGCGGCCGGTGGTGTGGCCGTGACCGCGGTGGGCGTGGGCGGTGCCTTCGCGGTCAGCGCACAGGCTTCCGACCAGGCCTCCGGCCAAGCAGCCGGCCAAGCAGCCGGCCACGTATCCGACCACGAGGACGCGTGCTACACGCTGACCTCCGAGCTGGTCGAGGGGCCGTACTACATCGACGCCGACAAGATCCGCCAGGACGTCACCGAGGACCAGGAGGGCATCCCCCTGCATCTGCGCCTCAAGGTGATCGACGCGGAGACCTGCCGGCCGGTTCGGAACGCGGCCGTCGACATCTGGCACTGCAACGCGACCGGCATCTACTCCGGGTACGAGGCGATGGGCAGCGGCGGCGGCGGAGGCGGCGGCCCCTCCGGCCCACCGCCCTCGGGGACACCGACGGACACCCCGACCGCGACGCCCACCGACACCCCCACCGGTCCCCCGCCCGGCGGTGGCGGCGGTCACCAGGAACCCACCGACGACGAGCGCTACCTGCGCGGCACCTGGCGCACCGACCGGCACGGCCACGTCGGCTTCCGTACCGTCTTCCCTGGCTGGTACCAGGGCCGCTGCGTGCACATCCACGTCAAGGTGCATGTGGATGGCGAGTGGACCGACGCCGGTTACGAGGGCGGCCACGCCTGCCACACCGGCCAGCTGTTCTTCGACGAGAAGTCCGTGCTGGCGTCCGCCGACGTCGAGCCCTACGCGAGCAACACCACCACCCGCACCACCCTCGACGAGGACACGATCTACCCCGACAACGGCCACGAGGGCGGTCTCCTCTACCTCAAGTACGACCGCAGGCACATCGCCCGCGGCGTCCACGCCCACCTGACGCTCGGCGTCGCGCCGGACGAGACCAACGACGGCTGATCATCACCTGTCACCCACCGGTGGTTCACATACGTGGTCATTCGCCCACCCCATTGACCCGGAACTCAAGCCTCCATATGGTTCCCGGTACTCAAGATGGTGATAGCGATTCACGTACGTGAACCACCTAGTGGGGAGACAACGATGTCGGAACCGGACGTCCCCGAGGCCCAGCAGCGGGCGGTCGGCAAGTTCCTGCGCCGGATGATGCCGATCCTGGTCCTGATGCTGCTGGTCAACCAGATGGACCGGACGAACGTCGGCTTCGTACAGGACGAACTGCACGCGGACATCGGCGTGAGCGCGGCCGCGTACGGCTTCGGGGCCGGTCTCTTCTTCATCGGGTACGCCCTGTTCGAGGTGCCGAGCAACATGCTCCTCGAACGCTTCGGCGCCCGGGTCTGGCTGACCCGCATCATGGTCACCTGGGGTGCGGTGATCGTGGCGATGACCTTCATCCACAACACCCCGACCTTCTACGCCCTGCGCTTCCTGCTCGGTGTCGCGGAGGCCGGCTTCTTCCCGGGCGTCATGCTCTACATCACCCAGTGGCTGCCCGACTCCAACCGCGGCCGGGCCACCGCGATCTTCCTCGGCGGTTCGGCCGCGGCCGGCGTCATCACCGGCCCGGTCACCGGCGCCCTGCTGGAACTGCACGGCGCGGGCGGCATATCCGGCTGGCGCTGGATGTTCGGCATCGAGGGCGGCTTCTCGATCGTCGTGGGCCTGGTCGCCGCGCTGTTCCTGGTCTCCCGCATCGAGGACGCCCGCTGGCTGACCGCGGAGGAGAAGCAGGCGCTGCGCGCGGCGGTGGCGCGGGACGAGGAGAAGCGCGACCGCACCCCGCAGGTCTCCCGGCTCAGGCTCATCGCCCACCCGCAGGTGCTGCTGCTGACCTCCGTCTTCTTCGCCACCACCCTCACCGGCTACGCGATCACCTTCTGGCTGCCCAGCCTGATCGAGGAGATCGGCGGGCTGTCGTCCTTCCAGGTCGGTCTGCTCTCCGCGATCCCGGCCGTCGCCTCGATCATCGGCATGTACTCGATGAGCCACTTCACCGACCGCGCCCCCGACCGGCGCCCCTGGCTGGCGTTCATGCTCGTCGCCTCGGCGGTGGGCACCTTCCTGGCGACCCTGGGCAACCCCTGGTGGGGCCTCGCCGCGATCACCCTCGCCGGCGTCGGCTCCAAGTGCGCGGCCACCCTGTTCTGGCCCATGGCCCAGACCGGCCTCGACCTCAGGATCGCCGCGCCCGGTCTGGCGCTCATCAACTCCCTCGGCAACCTGGGCGGCTTCGTCTCCCCCTTCCTCTTCGGCTACCTCAAGGACACGACCGGCTCCACCACCGGCGGCCTCTACACCCTCTCCACGGCCTCGCTGCTCGCGGTGGGCGGCGCCTGGTTCATCCGCGGCGCACGGACCGCCGGCGCAACCGACACCTCCGCCACCTCCGCCACCGACACCTCCGCCACCTCCGACGCCGACTTGGAAACCTCACGGGAGGCACACAGGAATCCCGAGGAGGGAGCACAGAAGCGTGTCGTCTCATAGGGGATGACATCGCAGGTGCGGGCCCCCTTCCGGGCCGGCGGGCAAGGAGGAAGCCATGGGGTACGCGATCGCGCTCTCGGCGCTGTTGATCGCCGGTTCGGTCGGCGCGGTCCTCGCGCTGCGCCGCTCGCAGTCGGGCCGGGGCACGTCCCAGCTGGACGCCGAGGCCGAGGCCAACCGCTGGCTGGTCCGGCTCAGCGGCAGCCTGATCCCGCCGGGCGCCGCCGCCTGGGCCACCGGCGGCGAGGCCGCGGGCCGCGCCCTGACCGAGGCGGCCGAGTGCCACCGCACCGCCCGTACCCTGCTGGCCGAGGCGCACACGGCCGCGGACTACGACCGGGTGAGCCGGACCGCGCAGGAGGGCCTCCGCCATGTCCACGCGGCCCGCGAGGCGCTCGGCCTCACGGCGGACCCGGCGGCCCCTCCGGTCCAGGCGCCCGCTCCCGCGCCCGTCGTCGAGCCCGCACAAGTAAGGCAAGCCTTTCAAGAGCCTTTGCTGAAGAAAGGCGCAAAAGCGGCGGTGATTTCGGTCAGGCTTTAAGGATTCATGGGTTCCACAGTGCTTTCCAACGCTCCTGACAGGCTGCGTTCCTAGTTTCGCGGACCATGACGGGAAACCAGACGGCTGAAGAGCCGAAGCACAAGAAGGACCTGACGCGCCGCAAGGTCGTCGTCGTGGGCGCGGGCGCGGTGGCCGCGGTGGGCGTGGGTGGCGGCCTGGCCCTCACCGCCTCCGCCGACGAGTCGACCACGACCGCCTCCGCGAGTGCGTCCAGCACTACTGACACGTGTTACCAGCTCACCTCGGAGACCACCGAGGGTCCGTACTACATCGACGCCGACAAGATCCGCCAGGACATCACCGAGGACCAGGACGGCATCCCGCTCACCCTCACCCTCAAGGTGATCGACGCCGAGACCTGCAAGCCGGTGAAGAACGCGGCCGTCGACATCTGGCACTGCACCGCGCTCGGCGTCTACTCCGGTTACGAGGCGATGGGCAGCGGCGGCGGAGGCGGCGCCCCCACGGACGCCCCGTCCGGCACCCCCACCGACACCCCCTCGGGCACCCCGACGGGTGAGCCCCCGTCCGGCGCCCCCTCCGGCGGCACGGGCGGCGGCCACTCCGAGCCGACCGACGACGAGCGCTATCTGCGCGGCACCTGGAAGACCGACAAGCGCGGTTACGTCACCTTCAAGACGGTCTTCCCGGGCTGGTACCAGGGCCGCTGCGTGCACATCCACGTCAAGGTGCACGTGGACGGCACCTGGACCGACGCCGGCTACGAGGGCGGCCACACCTGCCACACGGGCCAGCTGTTCTTCGACGAGAAGTCGGTCCTGGCGTCGGCGAAGGTGGACCCCTACTCCACCAACACCACCACCCGCACCACCCTCGACGAGGACACGATCTACCCCGACAACGGCCACGAGGGCGGCCTGCTCTACCTCAAGTACGACAAGAAGCACATCGCCAAGGGCGTGCGCGCCCACCTGACCATGGGCGTCGCCCCGGACGAGACGCACGACAGCACGGACACCCAGTAGCACATACGAACACGAAGGCGCCCGGGACCACCAAGGTCCCGGGCGCCCGCGTGTCCCCAACCGGCCGGTCAGGAAAGGGACTTGTACGAGCCGTAACCGCTCGCGATCTTCACCCGCGAGCCGAACGACCCCTTGCCGTCACCGGAGTTGCGGTACAGGTTCCCGGAGGAGTCCCGCGAGACCAGGTCCGGCCTCCCGTCGTCCGTGATGTCCCCGACGCCGACGACCGCGTTGTAGGAGCCGCCCCAGTCGGCGAACAGCTTCACGCGGGCCGCGAAGGTGCCGTTGCCTTTGCCGCTGTAGCGGTAGAGGTTGTCCGCCTTGTCCTGGGCGATCAGGTCGCCGACGCCGTCGCCGGTGACGTCACCGACGGCCACGATCTTCTTGTAGCCCTTCCAGTTGTCGTAGAGCTTCACCGCGGCGGACAGCTTGCCGGTGCTGGTCCCCTTGAACAGGTAGACCGCACCGGTCGACGCCTTGCGCGCGACCAGGTCGGGCCGCCCGTCGCCGCTCACGTCCCCGGGCGAGGTCAGGACGTCGTACTGCGTCCAGCCGCTGCTCGCGAGGGTGGTGTACGAGGTGGACGGCTTCAGGGTCGCGTTGCAGCCCGGCTTGTACAGGCGTAGGGCACCGCTGCTCATCCGGACCAGGACGTCGTTGCAGCGGTCGCCGCTGAGGTCGCCGAACGGGACGAACCGCGCGCTGGTCGGCCAGCCGCTGCCGGTGGTCTTCTCGCTGAACTTCCCGGTGCCGGTGCCCTGGTGGTACGTCAGACCGCCCGAGGAGTTGAGGGTGAGCAGGTCGCCGCGGCCGTCGGGGCCGTCCACGCTGACGAAGTCGTGGCGGACCGGGCTGCCCCTGCCGAGGAAGCCGTCACCGGAGACCACCGTGACCGCGGCGGAGGTGCCGAGGCCGGTGGCCTTGAGGGTCCAGGTGAAGTCGCCGTTGGGGAAGCGCTCGCCGCTCGCGGTCTTGCCGTTCCAGTTCACCGTCAGCCCCGCCGAGCGGGCTCCGCCGGTGATCGTGCGGGTGGCCCTGCCCTTGGCGCCGCTCTGGACGGAGGTGAAGGTGAGCGACCAGGAGCTGACCGGCCGGGACAGCAGCCACTCGCCGGTCCAGGCGTCGGCGGCGCCCGCCTCCAGGTAGCTCGGGAACTCGGTGCGGAAGGCCGTGGTCGCCGACGGGGTGATGCCGGTGGTGGCCACGTGCGTCTGCTCGTACGCGTCGAACCAGGCGACCAGGCCCGTGTACTCGTCGACCGTCCACCGGAAGCGGCGGTCGGTGGCGAGGCCCGTGTCCGGCAGGTGGGAGGCGACGACCTGGGTGGTGCCGGTGGCCGCCTCGGTCAGCACCAGCTGGTCGGCGGCGTGGTCGTGCCGGACCGTGAAGCCGTCGCCGAGCAGCACGTCACCGGGGGTGACGGCGACCGACGTACCCGCCTTGGTGTCGTACACACCCGCGGAGGCCGTCCCGCACGCCCAGTACACCCAACGGCCCGTCGCCTGAAGCTCGTTCGGGACGCAGCCGAGCGCGGGGACCGTCACCGTGGCGAGGGTCTTCTTCGTGATCAGGCTGTACGAGGTGAGCTTGCCGGTCGTGGTGGTGGCGCTCCACAGGATCGTGCCGTTCAGGGCGGCGGCGCGGACCGAGCGCTTCAGCTGCTGCCCGTAGCCGAACTCGCCGACGTACTGCATCGGCGTCGAGCCGCCCGAGTTGTAGACGGCGTACCCGTCGGAGACGTCGACGATCTCGCCGCCCTCGGTGCCGAAGGTCAGGGTGTCGGAGGACCACGCGTCGCCGATGGCGACCAGCTGGTCGGCGTTCTCCAGACCGCTGCCGCCCTCGTCGCCGTCGTAGAACGTGTTGAGGAAGACGTCCTCGGGGGCGCTGCCGCTGTTGCCCCACAGCGGGGCGCAAGTGGTGTTCGCGTACGGGCACTCGGGGCTGATCGAGTCGCCGGTGGTGGCCGCGGAGGCGGTCAGCTCGGTGCTGCCGTCGGTGGTGAGGGTGCGGACGGAGGTCGCGTCGGAGCTGCCGCTCACCTTTGCCACGCGCAGGCTGCCCCGGCTGAGCGCCAGGCCGGTCTTGGTCTTCTCCAGCGGCGCCACCTTCAGCACCTTGGCGAGCTCGGGAGTGCCGTCCGCGCCGAGGACGACCCGCCGGACCCACCAGTCGGCCGCGCCGGTGCCGCCGGTGACCAGGGCGGTCCCGTCGGGGGAGGCCAGGGGCGTGCCGTAGGACCAGGCCAGCAGGGTCTTGGTGGTGGTGCCGTCGGCCAGGGAGACGGCCCGTACGGCGCCGCCGTCGGTCGCGAGGACCAGCCAGTCGCCGACCAGGACGGGGACGGGCGTGCCGGCGGTGTCCTCGCCGGGCACCGGGGTCGTCTCCGCGGCGGTCAGGTCGGTGCGCGGCTTGAGGTGCAGGCCGGCGGCCTCGGTGTACCAGCCCACCTTGTCCTCGGTGAGGACCAGTTGAGGCTGGGCGCCCGCGTCCGTGAACGCCACCGTGAAGTGGGCGGTGGTGAAGTCGAGGTAGCCGACCGTGTACGACTTCAGGGCCCCGTCGGCGTAGACCGGGTAGGCGAGCAGCGCGCCCTTCTTGTCGCCGGTGCGCTTGAACATGCCGGACGCCCACCACTTCTCGGCGGCCGGGTAGCCGGTGACCCAGCGCTGACGCTGTTCGCCGTCGACATAGTCGATGAGCTCGGGCGTGGTGCCGTCGACCGTCGTATCGTCGATGACGGCGTCGTCCTTGGCGAGGACGATCGTGTCGCCGTACGTGCCGACGTACTCACGCGACCTGGTGCGGAAGGTGTCCGAGACGCCCGCGCCGGGGGTCCACAGAGACAGGTCGTAGTCGTCGTAGCTCGGCAGCACCACCGTGTCGGTGCCCTGGCCGTAGCGACCGGACGGGCAGATGTCGGCGACGGAGTAACAGGGCTCGCCCTCCGGCTCGTAGACGTCGCCGGAGCCGGTGCGCACGGGGACCGTGGTGCCCTCGGCGTAGTCCGTCCACAGCAGTCCGTCGACGTCCGACTGGCGGTGCAGGAAGCCGGTCTCGCCGGCCGCGAGCAGCCGCTCGGCGCGCGGGGTCGTGCTGCTCGGGTCGTCCAGGACGAGCTCGGTGGTGCCGGGGGTGGCGGCAGGTGCCGCGCTGCTGTGCTCCGTACCGGAGAACAGGGTGATCGAGCCGGCCGCCACGGCGACCGCGAGCACGGAGACGAGCGCGGCGCGGCCGCCCCGTCTCGGGGCGTGTCTGCCCACGTGAGGTTCCCTCCCCGCGAGAGCCCCCTGCCCTCGCACAAGTGAGCGGACTTTACCAGTACTTGGTGTAGTCACCGGCAACCCGGCCGCCCGCGGCGGCGACTGACCGGTCGAAAGCTTCCTCCGCACATAAGGACTCCCCCGTGGCCTCTGCCTCCCACCGCCGGTCCCTCCGCACGCGGCGCACCCTCGTCGTCTCCGCCGCGGCCGTGGCCGCCGCCGTCGGTGCCGGTGTGATCGTGATGAACGCGAACGCCGGGACGACCTCCGTCGACCTGTACCACCAGACGCTCGCCGCCAAGGACGGCTGGGCGTCCTCCGGCACCGGTACGACCGGCGGCGCGAAGGCCGACGCCGCGCACACCTTCACCGTCTCCACCCGCGCCCAGCTGGTGAAGGCGCTCGGCTCGGTCTCGGACACCACCCCGCGGATCATCAAGGTCAAGGGCACGATCGACGCCAACACCGACGACGCCGGCAAGAAGCTGACCTGCGCGGACTACGCGTCGGGGACGGGATACTCGCTCTCGTCGTACCTCAAGGCCTTCGACCCCTCGACCTACGGCCGCTCCAAGCTGCCCTCCGGCACCCAGGAGACGGCCCGGGCCGCCGCGCAGACCAAGCAGGCGAAGAACATCGTCTTCAAGGTGCCCGCCAACACCTCGATCGTCGGCGTCCCCGGCACCAAGGCCGGCATCACCGGCGGCATGCTGCAGATCCAGAAGGTCGACAACGTCATCGTCCGCAACATGACGTTCTCCGACACCGAGGACTGCTTCCCGCAGTGGGACCCGACCGACGGCGACGACGGCAACTGGAACTCCGAGTACGACGCGGTCACCCTGCGCGGCGCCACCCACGTCTGGGCCGACCACAACACGTTCTCCGACGCCGGGCACTTCGACAGCCTCAACCCGAAGTACTACGGCCGTGAGTACCAGGTCCACGACGGCGAACTGGACATCACCAAGAGCTCGGACCTGGTGACCGTCGAGCGCAACCAGTTCACCAGCCACGACAAGACGATGCTGATCGGCAGCAGCGACAGCGAGCCCAGCGGCAAGCTGCGCGTCACCCTGCACCACAACGTCTGGAAGGGCATCGTCCAGCGTGCCCCGCTGACCCGCGTCGGCCAGGTCCACCTCTACAACAACTACTACGACGTCACGACCCTCAACGGCTACGCGCTCCAGTACAGCATCAACTCGCGCGCCAAGGCCCAGGTCGTGGCCCAGAACAACTACTGGACCGTGCCCAGCTCCATCAAGGTCTCCAAGATCTTCAGCGGCGACGGCACCGGCTCGATCGCGGGCAGCGGCAACCTGGTCAACGGCACCACGACCGACCTGGTCGCCGCCTACAACGCCGCCAACTCCAAGAAGATCAAGACGACGGTGAACTGGACGCCGACCCTGACGGCGGGCCTGGAGTCGAGCGCCAAGGACCTGCCGACGTCGCTGGCGAAGACCACCGGCGCCGGGGTGCTGTCGTAGCACCTAGGTGTCGTACGAGCCGTCCCACGGGGCGGTGAAGAAGAGGCGGTCCGGGTAGAGCTCGGCCCAGCCGCCCTCTTCGTCCTCGCCGGTCAGCAGGCCGAACAGCACGCCGTCCACGGTGACCTGGAAAGGCCGTACCGCGATGTCGGTGTACGACCGGCGGGGCAGGCTGCGCAGGAGTTTCGCGAGGTGCACCCGGGCGCGCTGGAGGACCGAGTCCTCGCCGTCCGGGTTGCGCAGCTGCTCGGCCCAGGTGCCGGCGCACCAGATCTCCGAGTCGCGGTAGCGGCCCTCGGAATCGAAGGTGTGCAGCGCGGTGTAGAGACGTTTGTGCTCTTCCCAGCCGTGGTCGAGACGGAAACCCGCCGGGAAGGCATACGTGATCGACGCCAGGAACTGACCGTCCGCGTACCGGCCGATGGACTCGGTCCGCTGCCTCGGCGCGTAGGCGATCGGGACGACTTCGGGTACTGCCATGGCGGAACAATACGGGGCCCGGAAAGCTGTTCGGCTTTCCGAGCCCCGTCTCTCACCGTTCCTACGCGTTCCCGCCTACTCGGAGTCGCCGCCGAAGCGCTCCTTGTACGCGGCCAGGTCCTCGTCCGTCAGCTTGGCGAACAGCACGGGCGGGACCGTGAAGGGGGTGCCGGCCGGGACGGCGGTGAGGGCGCGGGCCTCGTCCGCGCCGACCCAGGCAGCCGTGTCGTCGGTCAGCGCGAACGCCTCACGCATGACCTTCGCCGTCGCCGGGATGAAGGGCTCCGAGACCACCGAGTAGAGGTGGATCAGGTTCATCGCGGTGCGCAGGGTGAGGGCCGCCCCGTCCTTGTCGGTCTTGATCTCCAGCCAGGGGGCCTTCTCCTCCAGGTAGGAGTTGCCGGCCGACCACAGGGCACGCAGGGCGGCGGCCGCCTTACGGAACTGGAGGGACTCCATGTGGCCCTCGTACTCGGCGAGCAGCTCGGCGATCTGCGCACCGAGCTTCGTCTCCGCCTCACCGGGGGTGCCGCCCGCCGGAACCTCTTCCCCGAACCGCTTCTTCGAGAAGGACAGGACGCGGTTGACGAAGTTGCCGAGGGTGTCGGCGAGGTCCTTGTTGACCGTCGCCGTGAAGTGCTCCCAGGTGAAGGAGGAGTCGTCGGACTCGGGGGCGTTGGCGATGAGGAAGTACCGCCAGTAGTCGGCGGGGAGGATCTCCAGCGCCTGGTCGGTGAAGACACCGCGCTTCTGGCTCGTGGAGAACTTCCCGCCGTAGTACGTCAGCCAGTTGAAGGCCTTGACGTAGTCGACCTTCTTCCACGGCTCGCGCACGCCGAGCTCGGTGGCCGGGAACATCACGGTGTGGAAGGGGACGTTGTCCTTCGCCATGAACTCGGTGTAGCGGACGTCGGCGTCGACGTCGTACCACCAGGCCTTCCAGTCGCGGTTCTCCGGGTCGAGGTCGGACCACTCCTTGGTCGCGCCGATGTACTCGATCGGGGCGTCGAACCAGACGTAGAAGACCTTGCCCTCGGCGGCCAGCTCCGGCCAGGTGTCGGCGGGGACCGGGACGCCCCAGTCGAGGTCGCGGGTGATCGCGCGGTCGTGCAGGCCTTCGGTCAGCCACTTGCGGGCGATGGAGGAGGCCAGCTGCGGCCAGTCGTCCTCGTGCCGGGAGACCCACTCCTCGACCTCGTGCTGGAGCTTCGACTGGAGCAGGAAGAGGTGCTTGGTCTCACGGACCTCGAGATCGGTGGAGCCGGAGATCGCGGACCGGGGGTTGATCAGGTCGGTGGGGTCGAGTACGCGGGTGCAGTTCTCGCACTGGTCGCCGCGGGCCTTGTCGTAGCCGCAGTGCGGGCAGGTGCCCTCGACATAGCGGTCCGGGAGGAAGCGGCCGTCGGCGGGCGAGTACACCTGCCGGATCGCCCGCTCCTCGATGAAGCCGTTCTCGTTCAGGCGGCGGGCGAAGTGCTGGGTGATCTCGACGTTCTGCTGCGAGGAGCTGCGGCCGAAGTAGTCGAAGGCCAGCGCGAAGCCGTCGTAGACCGCCTTCTGCGCGTCGTGCGCCTGCGCGCAGAAGTCCGCGACCGGGATGCCCTGCTCCTTCGCGGCCAGCTCGGCGGGGGTGCCGTGCTCGTCGGTGGCGCAGATGTAGAGGACGTCGTGGCCGCGCTGGCGGAGGTACCGGGAGTACACGTCCGCCGGAAGCATGGACCCCACCATGTTGCCCAGGTGCTTGATTCCGTTGATGTACGGAAGGGCGCTGGTGATGAGGTGTCGAGCCATCGGGGGCTGCTCCCAGGTCGGGTCGTCTTGTTTTACGAACCTTGAAATGGTAGCGGACATGGGTATGCCGTCCGCTTCTCGTTTTACGAGGTGAGAAGGGGACGGCATACGCGGGGTGATCTCGCAGGGGTTACGGGCGCCAGTCGATCAGTACGCCGTCGTAGAGCTCCGCGTCCGTGAGCTCCAGGGGGGTGGGGCCCGCGTGGAAGAAGGCCGTGTTGGCGGTCTTCAGTTTGCGGAGGTAGTCGAAGGCCTTGTTGTCGTGGTCGCCGAACGCGACGAAGGAGAAGAAGACGGTGGGGTGGGTCTTCGCGGCGTCGGTGAGGGCCTGGGTGGCGGGGGTCTTCGCGTCCGGGGCGCCGTCGGTCTGGAAGACGACGAGGGCGGGGGCGGCCGGGGTGGCGTTCTTGTCGTTGTGCTTGTCGTAGTGGGCGAGGACGGCTTCGACGGCGGCGTGGTAGCTGGTACGGCCCATGCGGCCGAGGGAGGCGTGGGCCTCGTCGATGGCGTTCTCGGGGGAGGCGGGGGTGAGGTCCGTGGTGCCGTCGAGTTCGGTGGAGAAGAAGACGACGTGGACGCTCGGGGCCTCGGGGGCGAGGTGGGTGGCGAGGGCGAGGGTCTGGTCGGCGAGGGCCTGGGCCGAGCCGTCCTTGTAGTACGGGCGCATGCTCGCAGAGCGGTCGAGGACGAGGTAGGTGGTGGCGGCGGTGCCGGTGAGGTTGGCCTTGGCGAGGGCGGCTGCGGCGGCGTCGTCACCGGCCTCGGCTGCGCCTTCGGCCGCCGTGTTCCCACCCGCACCACCCGTGACAGTTTCGTCGTCGGGTGCGGGTGGCCCCTGTGGGGCGACCTCGCCGTCGGCGACCGCGGGCTCGTCGACGGCGGCCACGACCGTCTCGGGCTCAGGGGCAGCGACCGTCTCGGACTCGGGCTCAGGGGCAGCGGCCTGCTCGGGCTCGGGACCGGCGACCTGCTCGGCCTCGGGCTCCGCCTCGGCGACAGGCTCCGGGGTCGACGCCTCCTCGACCACCGGCTCGGCTACGGGCTCAGGCTCAGCGACCTCCTCGGCCACCGGTTCCGGCTCCACTACCGTCTCCGCCTCAGCCGCCGCCTCCTCAGCAGCAACCTCGGCGACCGGCGCCTCCTCGACCGGCGCCTCCTCAGCCGCCGCCTCCGTCTCCGCGACCGGCGTCTGCTCCTCCGCCGGCTCCGTCTCCTCCGCGACCGGCGTCTGCTCCGCGGCCTCCGCGGCCTCCGCGGCCCCCGCAACCTCCCCCTCCACCGGCGAAGCCGGCCTGGGTACGGTCACGTTGTTGAAGGCCGCCGACACCAGCTCGTGCTCGTTGCCCGTCTTCGCTTCCGGCGTCGACGGCGTAGCCGCCCGCGGCTCCGGGACCTGGGCCGACGGCGTCGCCTCGGTGGACGGGACCGTAGGTGCCGGCGTCTGCGAAGGGGTTACGTCCGCACCCTCTGCTTCGGCGGCACGCCCCTTGCGTGACCTCCCGAACGCATTCCGCAGGAGAGTGAGAATGCCCATGTGCGCAACCCTTCGCGTGAGTTGAAACCGTCAATCACTGGCCAGGACGGACACGTAAGGTTAGCGGCCCCGGATGGCGATCTTGGGCAGGGGCGGGGGACGGGAAACGTCCCGCTGTCAACACCCCCTCGGCTTCCCGGGGTTCACCTTCAGTTCATTCGTTCGCAGCGCCATCGCACACGCATGCCCCTAACGTCACGTCCACACCAAGGAATCGCAAGGGGAGAGCAAAGTGCGCAAGCTGCTGCCGATCGTCACGCATCCGGGTGGGCGCTCCGCCCTCACCTGCCGGTTCCGCTGCGGAGACGCCTGCTTCCACGAGGTGCCCAACACCAGCGACAACGAGTACGCCGGCGACGTCATCGCCGGTGCCATCGGCCGGCGTTCGATGATGCGGGCCGCCGCGGTCGTGACGGTCGCGACCGCGACCGGCGCGGCGGCCGTCGGTGGGGCCCAGCCGGCGAGTGCCGTCGGCCGGCGACAGCCGTACACAAAACCCACACCGCCCAAGGGCGCCCGCGGGCTCCGCTACTCCTCCGTCGCCCCCAACACCCTCGACTCCGTCGTCACCCCGGACGGCTACGGCCAGAACGTCGTCATCCGCTGGGGCGAGCCCATCCTCCGCGGTGCCCCCGCCTTCGACCCGGAGAACCAGACCGCCGCCGCGCAGGCCGGGCAGTTCGGGTACAACAACGACTTCCTCGCGCTGCTGCCGCTGCCGGGCGAGCGGGGGCGGCAGGTGCTCGTCGCCAATCACGAGTACACCGATGAGATCCTGATGTTCCGGGGGTACGACGCCGCCGATCCGACCCGTCGGCAGGTCGAGGTTGCCTGGGCCGCTCATGGGTTGTCCGCGGTGGTGGTTGAAGGGGACCGGGAGAGCGGGCGGCTCGTCGCCGTTCCCCGGCATCCGCTCAACCGGCGCGTCACCGCCACCACCGAGTTCCGGCTCACCGGGCCCGCCGCCGGCAGCGACCTGCTCAAGACCTCCGCCGACCCCAGCGGCACCAAGGTCCTCGGCACCCTCAACAACTGCTCCGGGGGACGACGCCATGGGGGACGACCCTGCACGGCGAAGAGAACTTCAATCAGTACTTCGCCAACAGCAGCCGTGCGACGGACAAGCGGTACGGGATCGGGACCGGGGCGACGGAGAGGAAATGGGAGCGGTTCGACGCTCGCTTCGATGTCGCTCAGGAGCCCAACGAGGTGCATCGGTTCGGGTACGTCGTCGAATTCGATCCGTACGACCCGGATTCCACTCCCCGCAAGCACACCGCGCTGGGGCGGTTCAAGCACGAGGCCGCCACCGTGCGGCTGACCGAGGACGGGCGGCCCGTCGTCTACTCCGGGGACGACGAGCGCTTCGACTACTTCTACAAGTTCGTGAGCAGCAAGCGGATGAGGCGCGGCGGCTCCCGGGCCGTGCGGGAGCACAATCTCTCGCTGCTGGACGAGGGGACCTTGTACGTCGCCAGGCTCACCGGTGACTCCCCGGTGAGCGAGATCGACGGTACGGGCAAGCTGCCCGCCGACGGGGAGTTCGACGGCAGCGGCGAGTGGATTCCGCTCGCCACCGCCTCCTCCGAGGGGGCCGTCTCGCACGTCGACGGGATGAGCGCCGAGGAGGTGTTCGTCTTCACCCGGCTCGCCGGGGACAAGGCCGGCGCCACCAAGATGGACCGGCCCGAGGACATCCAGCCCTCCCCGCACACCGGCAAGGTGTACGTCGTCCTCACCAACAACACCAACCGCGGTGTCGGTACGAACGCCAAGGCCGACGAGGCCAACCCGCGCAACGCCAACAAGCACGGGCACGTACTGGAGTTGACGGAGCGTCACAATCGGGCGGAGAGCACGGCCTTCGCCTGGTCCCTCTTCCTCGTCGCCGGTGACCCGGAGGATCCCGCCACCTACTTCGCCGGTTTCCCCAAGGACGAGGTCAGTCCCATCTCCTGCCCGGACAACGTCGCCTTCGACCCGTACGGCAACCTGTGGATCTCCACCGACGGCAACCAACTCGGTTCGCACGACGGCCTGTTCGGGGTCGCGACCAAGGGCGAGCGGCGGGGTGAGCTGAAGCAGTTCCTGACCGTTCCGACCGGGGCCGAGACCTGCGGGCCCGTCATCCAGGAACGGCGCGTGCTCGTCGCCGTGCAGCATCCGGGTGAGGTCGACGGGGCGTCGGTGGAGAAGCCGGCCAGCACGTGGCCCGACGGGCCCGGGAAGATCACGCGGCCGGCCGTGGTCGCCGTATGGAAGAAGGACGGCGGCGACATCGGCGTCTGAAACACCGCCTACGGGAGGGCCGGGGCCGGGGGTACGCCCTCGTGTTCCAGCCATTCCCGGTAGGCCGGGGACTGGTGGGCCGTCTCCCGGTACGCCTCCTGGAGCGCGGGCAGTGCGCCGTCGAGGTCCGTCTCGGTGCGGGCCGCGAGCAGGAGGCGTACGACCAAGGGGTCGCCGTGCAGGCGGCGGACCGCCGTGTCGGGGCGGGAGAGGGCCGTCGGCTGGCAGACCGTGACCACCTCGCCGGTCGCGACCAGGGCGGCGGCCGTGTGGTAGTCGCCGTGCAGGACGTGCGGGCTGATGCCGGCCCCGCGGAACATGCGCTGCACCGCGTCCCACTCACCGTCCACCGTGGGGTCGATCATCCAGCGGTTCCCGGCCAGTTCGCGGACGTGGACCACGGGGTGCGCGGCGGCCGGGTGGTCGGCGGGCAGGGAGACGAACTGGGGCTCGCGGTCCATCAGGACGCGCAGGCGCAGGCCCTCGGGGACGCGCAGCGGGCAGCCCTCGACCTCGTGCACGAAGGCGACGTCCAGCTGACCGTCGGCGACCATGCGGAGCAGGGCGTTCGGGGAGACGTTCATATGGAGGGTGGGGTCCTGGCCGGCGGTGCGCAGCCGGCGCAGCCAGCCCGCGAGGGCCTTGCTCGCGGTGGAGCCGACGCGCAGTTCGGGGCCGCCGGTCGCGGCGGCGCGCGCCTCGCTGACCAGGGAGCGCATTTCGGCCACCAGGGGGCGGGCGCGGCTGAGCACCAGACGGCCCAGCGGGGTGGGGCGGCAGCCGGTGCGGGCGCGGACGAACAGCTCACCGCCCAGCTCCTGTTCGATCCGGCGCAGCTGGGTGCTCAACGACGGCTGGGCGACGCCCAGTTGGCGCGCGGCGCGGTGCAGACTGCCGGTGTCGGCGATGGCGCACAGCGCGCGGAGGTGCCTCACCTCTAGGTCCATGCCCTCGGAGCGTAAAGCGGAACCCAAGGTTTCACCAGACGCACAAACCCCGCCCGCCACAGGCGAATTGGGCGCAACGGCCGCGGTGATACGGCCGCGCTATCGCCGGTTGCCATCATCACAGCCGCCCCACGGGCGCCGACACTCGCATCGACGACTCACCCCCCACCCAGGAGTCCTCGATGCGCATGTCCAGTTCCATGTCCGTTTCCATGTCCCGTGCGGCGGCCGCGGCCGGCCTGAGTCTCGCGGTCTTCGGTCTGGGTACGGCGGTTCCGGCCGCCGCCGCCCCCACCGCGTACTCCGGCTACACCGGCTCGGCCGCCGAGGCCAAGGCCGACCAGGCGTTCTTCCAGGCGGTCCTGAAGTCCGTCGCCGAGAAGCGCGCCGCCCACCCGAACAGCGCCGCCGCCGTCACCGTGGTCTACGACGCGTCCCGTGCCCCCACGTTCAGCGCCCAGATAGCGCGCAGCGCCCAGATCTGGAACAGCGCCGTGTCGAACGTGAAGCTCCAGTCGGGCTCCAACGCCGACTTCAGCTACCGCGAGGGCAACGACTCGCGCGGCTCGTACGCCTCGACCGACGGTCACGGCAGCGGGTACGTCTTCCTGGACTACGCGCAGAACCAGGAGTACGACTCCACCCGCGTGACCGCCCACGAGACCGGGCACGTCCTCGGTCTGCCGGACCACTACGAGGGCCCGTGCAGCGAGCTGATGTCCGGCGGCGGGCCCGGCCCGTCCTGCACCAACTCCCAGCCGGACGCCAACGAGCGGGCCCGCGTGAACCAGTTGTGGGCCAACGGCTTCCAGGCGGCGCTCGACAAGGCCCTCACCAAGAGCTGACCCGCCCCCCACCGGATGCGGCCGCCCTCCTGCACAGGGCGGCCGCATCGAGGGCGGCGGGCGGCGTCGTACGCGTCGTTCCCGCAGGCCGCCATCAGCGCGGCGATCGTGCGGTAGGTGCCCGCGACCGCGGCCCGCTCCGGCACCCCGGACCTGAGTGGCCAGGCGAGCAGCGCGAGCAGCAGGAGCAGCCCCGACACGGAGGCCACGGCGGCCCGGTTGATCGGAGTGGCCCGCTGGGGTTGCAGGTCCCGGGCATCAGCGCTGGTGAAGCGTGATGTCCACGACGAGGGCCCGGTGGTCGGTGTCGGCCAGCCGCAGGAAGCGGGCGCTGCTCGCCGAGAAGTCCTTCGACACGAGCACGTGGTCGATCTGCGCCCCGAACGTCGGCGTGAGCCGGGCCGGCCAGCTCGGCGTACGGTCGTGCCCCGCGAGCCGGGCCGCGTCGCGCACCCCGGTGTCGAGGATGCGGCGGAAGGCGGCGTGGTCCTGGGAGGCGTTGAAGTCCCCGGCGAGGATCAGGGGCGTGCGGGTGGCGTCGGCGACTTCCCGGAGCCGCCCCAGCTCCCTCTTCCACACGCCGACCTGCCCGGGCAGCGGGGGCATCGGATGCGCGAGCTGGAGCCGTACGTCATGGCCGCGCACGTCGGCGACGGCACCGGGCATGCCCATGGTCCCGTCCACCCCGGCGGTGGCCTTCAGCGGAAACCGGCTGAGGATGACCGACCCCTCCGAACCCCCGGCCACCACGGCCTGCCGATACGGGTACCGACTCCCGAACTCCCGCCGCAGCGTGCTCTGACAGGTGTACTCGCACTCCTCCACGAACACGATGTCCGGCTTCCGCGCCCGGACGACCGGCACGAGCGCCCCCGTCCCCCGCCCGAACTCGACGTTCGAGGCAAGCACCCTGACCTCGGCGACCGGCGTCCCCCCGGGCTCGTCCGTCTTCCCGTACGGCTCGATGAACCACGCCAGCAGCGCGAGCACGGCAAGCGACCACACGATGCCGAGGCGCCAGCGGGCGAGCAGGGCGAGTGCGAGTGCGAGCCCGGCGGGCGCCAGCAGCCAGGGCAGGAAGGCGAGGACCTGAGGCACGGGAGTGATCCCATCGGTGTCCCCGACCCGGCACCCGACGACGACACTCACGCAGACCAGCAGCAGCCCGGCGACCCAGGCACCGAAACGCCGGGGACCTGCGGCCCCCGGACCCCCGCTTCGTCCCTGCACGGGCCTCGTCCTCGATCTCCCCCGGAGGGGGGACCCCCAGACGGGCTGTGTCGTCACCGACAAGACATTACGGGCGTATCTCCACGCGCGCCATAAACTCGTCCAGCACCTCGTTGAACTCCCCCGGCCGCTCCAGATTCGGCAGATGGGCCGCCCCCTCGATCACCCGCAGCGTCGAATCCGGCAGCGCCGCGCGCATCGCCTCCGCGTCCGTCACCGGCGTGTACGTGTCGTCGGCGCCCACCACGACCAGTGTCGGGACCGTGACGGTCGTCAGCAGGGCGCGGTAGTCGGGGCGGGCCGCGCGGGCGCGGAGGGCCGCCGCGGCGGACTCGGGGCGGGTGTTCGTCATCATGCGGTGGACGTGGGACTTCACCTCGGGGGGCGCGTACGGCGCCACCATTTTCTCCAGTACCTCGTCGGCGTACCCCCGCATGCCCTCCCGGAGGAGGCGGTCGGCCATGGCGTGGCGGGTGCGGACGCCCTCGGGAGTCTCCGGCGCCGGGAACGTGTCCGCGAGGACCAGGCCCCGGACGCGGCCGGGGAACTGACGGTAGAAGTCCATCGCGATCTGCCCGCCCATGGAGAGGCCGGCCAGTACGCAGGCCTCCACTCCGTGCTCGTCCAGCAGGGCCGCCACGTCCTGCGCGAACTCTTCGAAGTGTGTGACGGCGGCCGGGCTGGTGCCGTAACCGCGCAGGTCGGGGGCGATGACCCGGCGGGAGGCGGAGAACGCCGCCAGTTGGGGACCCCACATCGTGTGGTCGAAGGGGTGGCCGTGGATCAGGACCAACGGGACTGCTGCTGCCATGGATTCGACCCTAGGTCGGGTCAACTCCTCGGTGCAATAAGATCTTTGCCCTCGGTGCAATCCACGGACGGGGTCCTCATGCCGTACGACTACCGGCGCATCGCCGACCGCATAGCCGCCGACATCACCGCGGGCCGCCTCCGGCCCGGCGAACGGCTGCCGCCGCAAAGGAAGTTCGCCC
The DNA here is from genome assembly GCF_050936785.1 of Streptomyces sp. CA-249302. Classification (NCBI taxonomy): domain Bacteria; kingdom Bacillati; phylum Actinomycetota; class Actinomycetes; order Kitasatosporales; family Streptomycetaceae; genus Streptomyces; species Streptomyces sp. CA-249302. Next base: position 5,559,803 of record NZ_JBNJMG010000001.1, read on the forward strand.
GCCGGCACGGCATCGCCGCCTCGACGGCCGAACGGGCCTACGGCGAGCTCGTGCGGCGCGGGCTGGTGGTGGGCGAGGTCGGCCGGGGGACCTTCGTGCGGGCCGCGGAGGGAGGGCCGGTGGGACGGGCGCTCACCGAGGCGACGAGCGGCGGGGTGACGAGCGGCGCGGCGGCGGGCGGCGTGGTGGGCGTTCCGGCGTCGTCGGGTGCCGTGGCCGCCGTGAACATGGAGCTCAACTATCCGTCAGCGCCCGGCCAGTCCGAGCTCCTCGCCCCGGCCCTCGCGCCGCTCCTCCGGCCCGACGTGCTGACCGAGGCCCTGCGCCCCGCCACCGGCACCGCGCCCGCCCGCGAGGCCGCCGCCGGTCTCCTCGCCACCCCGGGCTGGCGGCCCGCCCCCGGGCAGCTCCTCTTCACCGGCAACGCACGCCAGGCCATCGCCGCCACCCTCGCGTCGCTGGTACGGCCGGGAGGCCGGGTCGGTGTCGAGGCGCTGACGTATCCGCTGGTGAAGGAGATCGCCGCCCGGCTGGGGATCACCCTCGTTCCGCTGGAGACGGACGAGGAGGGGCTACGGCCGGAGAGCGTCCGTGGCGCGCGGCTGTCCGCGCTGTACGTCCAGCCGACCCTGCACAATCCGACGTCGGTGAGTACGACGGCCGAGCGGCGGGCCCAACTTGCCGTAATCGTCCGCGAGTTGAATCTGCCCGTCGTCGAGGACCGCATCTGGTCCTTTCTCGACGACTCAGGCCGGGATCCCCTGGCCGCCCTCGTCCCGCACCTCACCCATGTCGTCGACGGGCTCTCCAAGCGGGTCGCGCCGGGGCTCACGGTCGGGATGCTCGTCGTACCCGAGCGGCGGGCGGAGGTGGTGGCGGAGGCCGTGCGCTCCGGGGGGTGGAACGCGGGGCGGTTCGCGCTGGAGGCGGGGGTGCGGTGGATCGAGGACGGGACGGTGGAGCGGCTGGTCGAGGCCAAGAGGGCGGACGCGGGCGCGCGGCAGCGGCTCGTGGCCGAGTGTCTCGGCGGGTTTCGGGTGCGGTGCGATCCGCGGGCCTACTTCGCCTGGTGGGAGCTGCCCGCGCCGTGGCGGGCGGACACCTTCACGGCCGCCGCGGCCGCGCACGGGATCGCCGTCACCCCGGGGCGGGCCTTCGCAGTGGACCCGCACCGCACGCCGGACGCCGTACGGCTCGGGCTCGCGTCGGCCGCAGTGCCCGAACTGGCGCGGGCACTGCGGACGCTCGCTGCGATCGCCCGAGCTCAGTCGAGCAGGCCGTCGTAGTCCGGCAGCTTGTAGGTGGTGTCGGCGTAACCGCCCGCCAGGTCGGTCGTGTTGTTGCCGATGTTGGCGATGATGTCGTAGCCGTCCGCCTCGATCGCCTTGCGCGAGTTGGTCTTGAACGTCTGGATCGACTGGGTCAGCAGCTGCGCGACCGTCCGCGCGTACAGGCCGTCGACCGGGTAACCGACCGACGTCAGGTTCGACTTGGTGATCGAGTTGAACAGGTTGCTGCGGGCGCTGATGAAGAACACGCTGACGCCCTCGGCGTGCGCGTCCTGGGCGAGGGCGAGCACCGGCGGGGTGGCGGGGGTGTCGGTGCTGGTGCCCTCGAAGTAGGACTCCAGGGCGGTGTTGTCGATGTCCAGCACGATCGCCGGCTTGGCGCCGGAGGTGTTGGCGGCGACGCGGCCGTCGATGTAGGACTGCGCGGGCGTGGTCACGGCGGCCACGTCGGACAGCCACTGGGCCTCGGTGACGGTGGCGGCCTGCGCGGTCATGGCGGTGGCGAGCGACAGGGCGAGGCCGGTGACGACGGCCGCGGCGGCGCGGCGGGGGGTCAGGCGCATCATGGGCTGCGGGCTCCTCGGGGGTACGGCAGCCGCGGGTTCCGTACCGCGGCCGTCGTCATCCCACGCTGCTGGCCCCGGGAGTGGAACGGGTGACTCCTGATGGATCACCCGGTGACGTGACGGTCATGTTCAGGTCAGAAGCCTGTGGATCCGCCCTGAGCGGCGCCGGCGCGGGAGCCCGGCCGGGCAGCCGGACGTAGCGGCTCAGCCAGGCGCCGGCCGCCACCGCCAGGCCGAGGGCGACCAGCAGCCAGGAGGCCTGGCGGAGGGTCTCGGTCAGGGCGTCGTAGATGGCGCCCGCGGCCGGGCGGCGGGCCGCTTCCGGCAGGTCGTCCAGGGTGAGGCGGCGGCCGATCGCCACCGCGAGGCCGAGCAGGGCGCCGCCCAGCGCCGTACCGAGGCCGGTCGCGGTGACCGCGCGGCGGCGGCAGGCGGCGACCGCGATGCCGGCGACCGCGAGGACCACGGCCGACAGCGGGAGCCAGAAACCGGCGACTTCCAGCACGTGGAACCCTTTCCGGAGCCGGTCCAGGTCCTGGGCCGGGACGACGGAGACCGCGGTGTGCTCGACCGGGATACGGGCCGCCAACGGCACGTGGTCGTCCGCGAGTCGGCGCTTGACCTGGGCGGTGACCGGCGCGAGGTCGACGGTCACCTCATGCTCGCGCTCGTCGCGCAGGGCGTGCAGCACGGCGTCGGCGAGGGCCCGGTTGCCGGCGTCCCAGGCCAGCCGGAAGGCCTCGGTGCGGGTGAAGGACCGCACCGCGTCGTGCACGAAGGGGCGCACGCTGCCGCGCACGGGACGGACGTCGGCCCGCCGGCCGACCTCGTCCATGATCCCGGCGCCGACGGTGTCCGCGACCGCGTCGCGTACGGCGGGATCGGCGGCCAGCGGCTGCATGGCGGTGACGTACCGGCCCGTGTCGGCGAGCCCGTACGCCGCCCAGGCCGCGAGCGCGCCGCAGGGCGCGAGGAGGCAGGCGAGGGCGATCAGAGCGGCCGACAGGACGCTCCTGAGGCGTGTGGGCACCCTTTCAGGCAAGGGCGTGGGGGCGGGCTGCGCGACTCGTTTGACTGCATATGGGCGCATACGACAAGCCGAACGGGGGCCGGTCCGGGGACGGGGCCCGGGACCTTGGCGGAACTGGGCACTCCGCTCTCCGGTGGAGGCTTCACCCGAACGGGTGTCTCATGGTGCTGGGGAGAAGGAGGCCGATCAATGCGCACCACTCCGGCCCTGCGGACCCTGGCCGCGACCCTGCTTGCCGGCGGCACGCTGTTCGCCGCGGCTGCGGGGACGGCGGCGGCCGCCACCACGCCGACAACAGTCGACGGTCATGGAGGCGGCGGATCCGGGAGTCCGATCTGGGGCACCATCGTCTCCCGCACCGCACTCAACGTCCGGTCGGGACCCACCGTCAACTCACCCGTCGTCGACCAGCTCTCGCCGGGCAGTCAGGACCGCGTCCAGTGCATGGTCCAGGGGCAGAGCGTCAACGGCAACCCGTACTGGTACTGGCTCGTCGGCGCCCAGGGCTGGGCGAGCGCCGCCTTCGTGGACACCGGCGGACAGTGGGTGCCCACCTGCGCGGACCCGTGTCCGCAGTGGCGGGACGGCAACTGGTCCAACGCCAACTGGAACGACCCGAACTGGGACGGCTCCTGGGCCGCCTCGGGTTCCGGCTCCTGGAGCGCCTCGGGCTCGTGGAGCTGGAGCGCGGCCGGATCCTCGTCAGGGGCGTGGAACTGGCTGCCGGGTTGGTGAGGGAAGGGAAACACAGGGGGGTGTACGGCCCCGGCAGCCCGCCGGGGCCGTACACCTGTCCGCCCGTGCTCCGTCCGCCCGCGCGCTCAGCGGACGCGGTTTCCGGCGGCGTCCTCGCGGGTGTAGTAGCGGTAGAAGAACACCAGGAAGACGCCCGCCGTGACGGCCACGCCCAGGGCCACCGACCGGTAGATCGACTCGCCGGTCTGGCTGTACAGGAACCCGACCGCGGCGCCCGCGAAGCCGGACTTCACCAACGAGTGCAGTTCGCGCTTGAGCAGCGGCGCGAAGGTCGCGACGGCGATGCACAGCACGATGAACGCGATCGCGGTGACGAAGCCGAACAGGATGTTCCAGCCGGTGATCTCACCGCCGCCGCGGCGGTTGGCGGCCGCCCAGAAGCCGTAGACGAGACCGAGGACGACGGGAATGCCGTACCGCCCGACCGTGTGGACCCGGTCGTCGAACAGGTCGGGCGTACGGGTGGGCCGGGCGGCCCGGTTCGACCTGACCTTCGCCATCATGCCGCCGTGCGCGGGTGCCGCTTGAGCCATGAGAGGACTCCTCTCTCTCCTCGCCCCCGCCTTCCAGAGCACACCTGGGGGAGGGCCATGGCAAGTCGGCGGAAGGGGTGATTCGGCGCGGCCACGCCCGGATGCGGGGGGTACGGGGGCGTGTTTCGCTGGGGCGGTGAGCGGGCGTGGGTTGCGGGCGGCCGGGGGCGGCGCGGGGCGCTCGACCGGTTGCCGCGGGCCGGACACGAGGACGCCCTCCAGCGGCACCAGCTGCTGCGGGTACGCGGGCGCAGCGTCGCCTGGGTGCCGCCCTTCCTGCTGCTCCTGTGCATCACCTACGTCGACTTCAACACCACCGGCGAGTTCCGGATCATCTCCTGGATCGTGCTGGTGCCCGGTATCGCCGCCGCGATCTGCGGGGTGTGGGGCACGGCGGTCTTCGCGGTGCTCGCGCTGGTGACGTACGTCGTCGCCGACCACGCCTGGCCGCACCAGTACCAGACCGGCCTGCCCGACTTCATCCTCGTCGCCGTCGGCGGCATCCTGTCGATCCTGGCCTGCTCGGTCCGGGTCCGCGGCGAGCGCCGGATGCTGCACATGCGGGACGTCGCCGAGACCACCCGCCGTACCGTGCTGCGTCCACTCCCGCCGGACTGGGGCGGCCTCGAACACGCCGCCGTCTACCTCCCCTCCGACGTCGAGGCCCGTGTCGGCGGCGACTTCTACGACATCCAGCCCGGCCCGCACGGCACCCGCGTCCTCGTCGGCGACGTCCAGGGCAAGGGCCTCGGCGCGGTCGAGGCGGCCGCGGCCCTGCTCGGCACCTTCCGCGAGGCCGGCTACCACGAGGCCGACCTCGCGACGGTCGCCGACCGCCTGGAGGTACGGATGCTGCGGCACCGGCTCCACACCACCGCGCTGGGCCGCGAGGACGGCGACCGCTTCGCCACGGCGGCGCTGATCGGCTTCCCGCAGGACGACGACTCCGCGGTGGACGTCGTCCTGTTCGGCCACGACCCTCCGCTCGTCGTCGCTCCCGAAGGTGTACGTCAACTCCCGCCCGGCGACGGCCTCCCGCTCGGCCTCGGCGAACTCGCCGGCGAGGGCCCGCCGCCCGTGCACCGCGTGCCGCTCGCGCCCGGCGAGACGCTGCTGCTCACCACCGACGGCGTGACCGAAGCCCGGGACGGCGACGGGGAGTTCTATCCGCTCGCCGAGGACCTGGCCCGCGCGGTCGCGGCGGAGCCGCGGGTCGCCGCACCCCGGCGCCTGGTCGCGTACGTCCGGGACCGCACGCTGCGGCACTGCGCCGGGCGGCTCGCCGACGACACGACCGTCTTCGCGGTACGCCGGCGCGCTCCCGGTGAGTTGGGCCGAAACGGGCGTTTGCGGTCCTGAGGCCCACCTTTGCAGCCGCAGCGGTTACGGTGCTGACGTAAGTGATCGACGGGGGCTGGGGAGGGAACGATGAGCGGAACCGTGCTGCTGCTGGCCGCCGCGCCGGCGGGCAAGGGGTGCATGGTCGACGCGGCGTCCGTCCTTCCCGTCCTCGCCGCGGTCCCGCCGTCCGTGCTGTCCGGCACGGACACGGCCAACGTCGTCGAACTCGCCGATCCGCTCGAACCGCAGGCGGTACTGACTCGCCTGCGGGCGGCGGCGGTTGCTCCGGGACCGCTGACCCTTTTCGTCACTGGGCAGTTGCAGCTCGACCGGCGGCAGCGGCTGCCGCATCTCGCGCTGGCCCGGACCACGCCGGCGACGGTCCGCTACACGGGGTTGCCCTGGCAGTGGATCCGGGAGGAGTTCCGGCTGCGGCCGGTGGGGGCCACGACGCTCTTCCTCGACCTGCATGCCGATACGGAGAGCTGGGAGTGGTTGCGGGCGAATCGGCTCGACTCCGGGTACAACAACGCGGTCTACGGTCGGATCGCGCCGCCGCGGTCGGGGAGACGGGCGGTGGCTGTGCCGACGTATATGAAGGCGGTCGCGACGATTCTGCGGAGTGGGCTGCGGCCGCATCCGGTTGACCTTCATCAGCAGGCGTTGGGGAGGGTGGGGGCGGACGGGTATGCGGACCTGTTGCTGTCCGCGGGTGGTGTCGGGGCCGGTGTCCCTGGGGGCTCCGCCCCCAGACCCCCCTATCGGCCCGGAGGGCCTCGTCCTCAAACTCCCCCAGAGGGGGCACCCCCAGACGGGCTGAAAGAACAGGAAGCCGACCCTCACGCCGTTATCTCCGCCGCCGTCCAATCGGGTCGCCATCCCGATGCCGACGCGATCGCCGCCAGGCACGAACAAACCGCCCTCCGGACCCACGGCGTCGGCTCCGAACAGGCGCTGCACTGGGCCGAAGTCCGCGCCGATCTCGCGATGTTCGCCGGTGACCCCGTGCGCAGCTGCCGGACCTGGCTCGGCGTCGCCGCGGCTCGGCTGGCCGCGGGGCAGGCCGTGGACGCGCCCGCCGTCGAGGCCGCCGTGGACCGGGCCCATCACCAGTGGGGGCGGATCAGGGACCCCGAGGCCGCCCGGGAGACCGGGAACCGGCTGGCCGAGCTGCGGGCTCGGGTGCCAGGGCGTCGGCAGGGTGCGCTGGACCATGTGCGGCGGCAGTTGCGGCAGTTGCAGACGCAGGTGTGAGACTCGGCATGCGCGCCCGGGACGATGAAGGGCGGGCTACACCTCACCGGTGGCGAACAGCTCCAGATGCCCGCACTTGGGACAGCGGAAGGCGTCTATCTGCCGCCGGGGCCGGCCCAGCCGCTTGGCGCCTCCGAAGGGCCCTCGCTCCAACGCGCCCTCGATCCAGCGCGCATACCCGCGCGAGTGCTCGCCGGCGTCCTCGATGAAGCCGTCCATCAGGCCGACGGTGCCGCAATAGGTGCACTTGTAGTTGTTCACCCGATGAGCTTAGGAAGCGTCGCGGACGTCAAGGACACCAGGTGTCCGCGAACTGGCCCAGTGCCACACGGTCCAGGACCGGCCCATCCGAACCCGCACCGCCCCTAGACCAGATAAGCCAGCGCCCCCGACACCAGCGTCCGTACCCCCGGTGCCACCGTCGTCAGGTCCGGGGCGAAGTGGGGGCTGTGGTTGCTGGGGACGGCCAGGAACTTCTCCATCAGGTCGGTGCCGGGGGCCGCGTCCCAGGTCTCGGGGGAGGTGGAGGTCACGAACCAGTAGGAGTACGGGAGTTCGCCGACCGCGAGCCGGGAGAAGTCCTCGCTGCCCATCGCCGGGCCCGGGTCGAAGACGGTCGCGGCGCCGAACACCTCGCGGTGCACGGCGGCGATCCGCTCGTCGGTCTCCGGGTCGTTCACCGTCACCGGGAACGCGTCCCCGAGGGTCACCTCCGGCTCGCGCGGACAGTCCGCGGCCCGGCACTCGCCCTCGGCGATCCGGCGGATCGCGGCGACCATCCGGTCCCGTACCGCCTCCGACTGGGTGCGCAGGTTGAGGGAGATACGGGCGGTGGCCGGGATGATGTTGGGCGCCGTGCCCGCCTCGATCCGGCCGACGGTCAGTACGGCCGAGTCGCGCGGCGCGATCTCCCGGCTGACCACCGTCTGCAGGCGGGTGACGATGTACGCGGCCGTCACCACCGGGTCGACGGTCGTCTCCGGGCGCGAGCCGTGCCCGCCGCGGCCGTGCACCACGATCTCGACGTCCGTGGTGGCCGACATGATCAGACCCGGTACGTGGGCGTACAGGCCGACCGGCCCGGGCGCCACATGCTGGCCGAGCAGCACGTCGGGGCGCGGGAAACGCTCGTACAGCCCGTCGGCGACCATCGCGGCCGCGCCGCGCCCGGTCTCCTCGGCGGGCTGGCCCACCACCAGCAGCGTGCCGTGCCAGGCCGCCCGCCCGGCGGCCAGTGCCTCGGCGGCGCCGACCAGCCAGGTCACATGCATGTCGTGCCCGCAGGCGTGCATCACCCCGGGCACCTCGGAGGCGTAGGGCAGCCCGGTCTCCTCGGCGACCGGCAGCGCGTCCATGTCGGCGCGCAGCAGCACGGTCGGGCCGTCGCCGTTGCGCAGGACGCCGACGACGCCGGTGCCGCCGACGCCCTCGGCGGTCTCGTACCCGGCCTTGGTGAGCCGCTCGGCCAGCTTCCCGGCGGTGCGGTGCTCGCGCAGGGACAGCTCGGGGTGGCGGTGCAGGTCCCGGTAGAAGTCCTCCAGACCGGGGACCGGGAGGTCGGCGGTGAGGTCCAGGGCGGTGCGGGCGGCGGCAGAGGTCATCCCGGCAGCGTACGCAGAGCGGCCGCCGGTCGGACGTAAAGGATTGGACGTAAAGGGGCGGCCGCCGACGCGAGGGGGGAGTGGGCGTCGGCGGCCGCGGTCTGCGGGGCCCGGGGTCAGAAGGCGGGGACCTCGGCGGGGCGGGCCTTGTTGATGTTGTCCTGGAAGTTGCCGGTCAGCGGGAAGTTCGCCTTGCCCCACTTGGAGTTCCACAGGGCGTTGCGCGGTGCGTCGGCCATCTGCTGGATGTCGACCGGGGCCGGCTTGTCCCAGCCGCCGTTGCCCCAGGCCACCGGCTTCTCGCCCCACTTGGCGAAGCGGAAGGCGTGGGTGCTCGCGCCGTCCTTGTGGTAGACGATCTGGACGTGGTTGCCGTCCATCGGCACCTCGTTGATCGGGTGGGTGCTGTAGCCGCCGTGCCGGGAGGCGGCCAGGTAGCGGGGCCGCTCCTCACCCTGCTTCTGGAAGACGATGACGGACTCCCAGTCGTTGCGGTGGCCGAAGGCGTCCGCGCCGTTCAGGGTCTGGTCCTTCTCGAAGTACAGGGCGTAGATGTAGGCGCACCAGCCGTTCTTGCACCAGGCCTGGGTGTACGTGTTCGCCTTGCCGAGGTGGTCCGTGCGGCAGCCGCCGGTGATCGACCCGCTGTTCTTCAGGCCGCCGTTGAGGTGCCCGCTCGCGTCGACGGCCGCCGCGGGGAAGCAGCTGTCCGAGTCGTAGTCCCACTCCGGCATGTACTTGAGCTCGAAGGTGCCCGCCTTCTGCGGCAGCGGGTTCAGGATGGCGGCGTTCGCGCTGCCCGCCAGGCCGACGGCCAGTGCGGTGGCGCTGAGCGCGACGAGGGTGGTCTTGGCGGCGTGTGACTTGGTTCGCTGGAACATGCACCGAGACTGACGACCGGGGAATTGATCCGCACCCCCCTTTGATCAGGGCGATCAATTCCCCGGCCGGGTCGGTCAGGCGTACGGGTCGAAGCCGATCCCGCTCGGCAGGGCCTTGTTCAGGTGGTCGTCGAACTTGGAGTCCTGGAGCGGGAAGTTCGCGTCGCCCCAGTCGGAGGCGTTGAGGATGTCGCGCAGGTTGGACGCCATGTTCTCCCAGGTGAGCAGGTTCTCCTGGTGCCAGGCGGCGTCGTCGTTCTCCGGGGTCTCGCCCCACTTGGCGAACCGGAAGTCGTGGGTGCTGATGCCGTCCTTCTGGTAGACGACCTGGACGCGCTGGCTGACCATCGGCACGTCGGCGACGGCCTCGGTCTCGAAGTCGCCGTGCTGGGAGGCGGACAGGTACGACGGGGTGGAGTCGCCCTCCTTGACCCAGACGACGATGCACTCCCAGTCGTGGCGGTGCCCGATGCCCGGGGAGGCCTCGTCCTTCTCGAAGTAGCTGGCGTAGATGGTCCCGCACCAGCCGTTGTTGCACTTGGTGCGCGAGTAGGTGTTGGCGTGGTCGAGGTGACCGGTGCGGCAGCTGCCGGTGACCGAGCCGGTCGGCTTGAGGCCGCCGTTGAGGTTGCCGTCCGGGTCGATGGCGGCGGCGGGGTAGCAGCTGTCCGTGTCGTAGTCGTACAGCGGCTCGAAGTTCTTCTCGTACGTCGTCGCGTTCTCGGGGAGGTTCTGCAGCACGCCCGCTGAGGCGCTGAACGGCAGGGCGACGGTGAGGGCGGCGGCGCTGCCCATGACGGCGGCGGCGCGAGCGAGGCGGAGGGTGCTGGTTCGGGACATCGGGGGGCTCCAGTCGACGATCCACTCGACCCGGACATGACATCCGGGGGTCGACGGGAGACTGGCAAGCCGGAGGTTCGATGGAAAGGCTTTTCTACGAACGCGGGACGGCTTTTTGCCCAATTGATCAACTGGGGTTCACAGGAATGTGACTTCGGTCATCGGAGTCGTCGATTCCGGATAACCGCCTTCCCTGGGGTTTGTCCGGACGTTAGGTTTCCTTCACCTCAGACGCCTACGAACGTTGTGAAAGCCACCAGTGGGACGGAGGTGGGCGCGCCCGTGGGCCGACCCGAGAGACCTGTTGACCCCGAGGCCGGACCCGTCCAGCGCCTCGCCCATCAGCTGCGCGCGCTGCGGCAGGACGCCGGCAGCCCGTCGTACCGGACGATGGCGAAGACCGCCGGCTTCTCCGCGACCACGCTCTCCCAGGCCGCCGCCGGTGAGCGGCTGCCCTCCCTCGACGTCGTCCGCGGCTACGCGCACGCGTGCGGCGCCGACCCCGAGGAGTGGGTGCCGCGCTGGAAGGAGGCGGAGGCCGAGGCCGGTGGCACGGCCCGGCCGGACGAGGACACACCTCCCCCGTACCGAGGGCTCGCCCGCTTCGAACCGGCCGACCGTGAGCTGTTCTTCGGCCGGGACGAACTCGTCGCGGAGTTGCAGGACCTGGTCTGCGACCACCGTTTCGCGGTGCTGTTCGGGGCGTCCGGCAGCGGCAAGTCCTCGCTGCTGCGGGCCGGTCTCATACCGGGCCTGCAACACGGGATCGCCGCACGGGGACGCCCGGCGGTGCTGCGCGTGCTCACCCCCGGCGACCGGCCCGCGAGCACCTACGGGCATCTGCTGGCCCCGGCCGAGGACGAGCCGGAGGCCTGGGTGGTGGTCGACCAGTTCGAGGAGGCCTTCACCCTGTGCCGGGACCGCGCCGAACGGGCCCGCTTCATCGACCTGCTGCTCACCGCCCGCGACCCGGACAGCCGGCTGCGGGTGCTGATCGCCGTACGCGCCGACTTCTACGCCCGCTGCGGCGAACACCGGGGCCTCGCGGACGCCCTGCGCGGCGCGGGCCTGCTGGTCGGTCCGATGACCGCCGACGAACTGCGCCAGGCGGTGATCCGGCCGGCCCAGGCCGTCGGCCACCTGGTCGAGCGGGAGCTGACCGCCACCGTCGTCGACGAGGTCCTCGACCAGCCCGGCGGCCTGCCGATGCTCTCGCACGCCCTGCTGGAGACCTGGCGGCGGCGCAAGGGCCGGATGCTGACGCTCGCCGCGTACGAGGCGGCGGGCGGGGTGCGCGGCGCGATCGCGGCCACCGCGGAGGAGGTGTACGGCGAGCTGACCGCGGCCGGGCGCCGGGCCGCCCGGCAACTGCTCCTCCGTATGGTCGAGCCCGGCCGCGGCACCCCCGACACCCGCCGCCCGCTCACCCGCGCCGAACTGGCGGAGTGGGCCGACCCCGACGTACCGCCCGTCGTGGAACGGCTGGCCGCCGCCCGGCTGCTGACCGTCGACGAGGAGGGCGTCCAGCTCGCCCACGAGGCCCTGATCGGCTGCTGGCCCCGGCTGCACGGCTGGATCGAGCAGGACCGCGAGCGGCTGCGCCACCACCGCGCCCTGACCGAGGCCGCCCGCAGCTGGCTGGAGCACGACCGCGACCCCGGCGCCCTCTACCGGGGCAGCCGGCTCGCCCGCGCCGAGGAACTGTTCCCCGACCACGCCACCGACACCGCGCTCACGGTGACGGAACGGACCTTCCTCGCCGCCGCCCTCGACGCCCGCGCGGCCGAGCGCCGGGCCGCCGCCCGCGCCGGCCGCCGCCACCGCATCCTCACCGTCTCCCTCTCCGCCGTCCTCGCCGTCGCCCTGCTCACCGGCTTCGCCGTCTGGCGCGAGTACGACGACAACCGCACCCAGCGCACCCAGAACGCGGCCCGCCGGGTCGCCGACGTGGCCGACGCCCTCCGCACGACCGACCCGCGCACCGCCCTCCTGCTCGGCGCCGCCGCCTGGCGCGTCGCCGAGCTCCCCGAGACCCGCCGCGCCCTGCTCGGCTCCCTCGCCCAGCCCGAGACGGACACCTTCACCGACCCCGCCCCCGGCGACCGGACCCGGCGCTCCCTGGCCGACACCGGCCGCGTCCTGCTCAGCGCCGACGGCCGCGACTGGCGCACCTGGAACGTGACCACCCACCGCCCGGTCGGCTCCGGCAAGGTCCCGCAGGGCACGGTCACCGACGCCGGCCCGGACGCGCGGGTGCTCGCGGTGACCCAGGGCGACGGCATACGGCTGTGGAACACCGCCACCGGCCACTGGACCGGCGGGGCAGGCCTGTTGCGGGACGTCGGCGACCTCCGTTTCACCGGCGACGGCCGCGCCTTCCTGGCCACCGAGGGCGCCGACATACGGCTGCGCTCGGTCACCGACGGCCGGGTGCTGTTCGAGACCAGGTCGCCGGACACCGGGATCGCCGAGGTGAGCCGGGACGGCCGGTTCGTGGCCCTCTGCCCCTCCGGCGGAACCCCGCAACTCTGGGACACGACCGCCGACCGCGCCCTGCCCGGCGCCTGGCAGCACGACCGGGTCTGCGACGAGGACACCGCGTTCCTCGCACTCGGTGGCGCGGGCCGCCTGGCCGCCGCCACCGCCACCGGAGTCCGCGTCTGGGACACCGCCACCGGCCGCAGGCTCGCCGACCTCTACGACCCGGGCGTGCTCTACGCCTCCGTAAGCCCGAACGGCGACTTCGTCGCGACCGCCGACCGCTCCGAGATCCGGGTGTGGCGCCTCGCCTCCTCCGGAGCGCCCGTCCTCCGCCACGAGCTCAACAACCAGCACCTGTACGGCGGCCTGGTCTGGGACCGCGACGGCCGCACCCTGCGCTACCTGGAGGGCGGCACCGCCCACACCCTCGACCTCCGCGCGGCCGTCACCCCCGACTGGCGCGCCGCCCCGCTGAACGAGGTCCGCATCAGCCCCGACGGCCGTACCTACGCGACCGCCCGACGCACCGCCGGCCACTACACCTTCCAGCTCCGCACGACCACCGACGGCCGCCTCCTGCACACCTTCCCCCAACTCCCGATCCCCGTCTCCGCCGACCCGACCCTCCCCGTCGTCCCCGCCGACACGCTCCCACTGGCGGCGTTCAGCTCCGACGGCACCCGGTTCGCGTACGGCGTCTCGGCGCCCGGCCGGGACGTGCGGGAGCAGCCGGTCGCGGTCTGGGACCTGCCGCACCGGCGCGCCCTGACCCCGCTGAACCTCCCGGGCGGCGCGGTGCTCGACCTCGGCCTGGGAAAGGACGGCCGCAGTCTGTACGCGGTCCGCTCCGCCTACGTCGGTTCGCTGAGCGACGAGGTGTGGGACGTCGCCCGGCGGCACCGGACGGCGGTGCTGGCCGGTGTCGCCGGCACCCACTTCGCCGTCCGCCCGGACGCCGGGCTGCTGGTCGGCGAGGGCCGGGCGGCCCGACTGCCCTCCGGGCGGGCCGCCGGGCACGACCTGGTGCAGGGCGACGAGATCGGCGCGCTGGGCTTCACGGCCGACGGTTCGGTGCTGGCGGCCGGCGACCAGACGGGCCGGGTCGCGCTGTGGGACGGGGAGCTGAAGCACCGCGAGGGCATCCTCCGCAACACCTTCCCGGGCCCGCTCGGCACCACCCCCGAGGGCGTGACGGCCCTCGCCTTCAGCCCCGACGGCCGCACCCTCGCCGTCGGCGGCAACGCGGGCAGCCTCCAGCTCTGGGACGTCGCCACCCAACAACCCCTGGGCAGCCCCCTCACCACCCCCGGCGAACAGATCGACACGCTCGCCTTCAGCCCCGACGGCACGACGGTGTACGCGGGCAGCGCGAACGTCCCGCTCCAGCGGTACGTCGTCGATCCGGCGCGGGCCGTGGCGCAGGTGTGCGCGAGGGCGGGTGGCTCGGGCCTGACACGCGTCCAATGGCGGACTTACGTGCGGGAGGCGCCCTATCGGAAGGTGTGCGGGAGTTGAACGTGCGGGTTTCATGATTCCCGCCACCTGAGCGAAGTCATCTGGTTGCTCTCGGCTGCATGGCCAACATCCGCGGAACTGGTATGCCCGACAAGCTCGATGAGCCGGTCGCCGCTCGCATGGAACGCCAGCGCATCCTGGCATCGGTGGCCACGAGGTCATGCGCGAGCAACTCGCCCACCTGATGGGCTTCCTCGACCGCAAGGTGTGCATCCAGGTGCTCCCCTTCGCCGCCGGTCAACACGCCAGCCTCGTGGGCATACACCTGGACCTGACGAACGCGCGGTGGCATAAGTCCTCCGCGTCGCCGTCCGTGACTCCAAGAAGCCCGCCCACGGCATCCGCACCCTCTCGCCGGACGCGTTCGAGGCGTGGCGCCCAGGGCGAGATAGGCGCGTACCTGCGTCACGGCGCGGGCGCTGTCGTAGTCGCCCAGGACGTCGGTGGGGGCCCCGGGGAGGAGGGCCTCCCACCCGTCCGCCGTCACCGGGGCCTGGGAGGCCTGCGCGATCCAGCGGGCCGCGGCCGGGGCGGCGGTGCCGGTGAGGGTGGCGGCGTACCGGCTCTGCGCGGACAGGACGGACCTCGCGTCGTCCTCGATCAGCTTGCGGGTCAGCGACCGCATGTCCACCGTGCCGCGCAGGGCGCGCTCGGTGGCCAGGTTCGTCACGGCGCGCAGCAGGTCCCGCGGCAGCCCGCCGGACAGCACCTGGCAGAGCCACAGATAGGGGTCGGGCAGCCAGACACCGCGTAGTTCCAGCAGTTCACGGGCCTGTTCGAGGCCGAGCGGGTGGACGGCGACCACGCGGTCGAAGGCGCTGTCGAACGCGGTGCGCACGTCGAGCACATGCCGGCCGAAGGTGGTGAGCGCGTCCTCGGACACGGCGACCAGGAAGTGGCAGCCCCGGACCCCGAAGACGACCTTGAGATCGTTGAGGAAGCGCTCGGCCTCCTGCGGGCTGCCGAGCTTGTCGAGTTCGTCGATCCCGATGACGACGTGCCGGCGGGGGTTCCGTTCGCCCGTGACCTGGTCGAGGAAGTCGCGGAAACGGGCGACCAGTTCGGGGTACGTGAGGACCTGCCTGGTGTGCTGGACCTGTCCCGCGTCGGACACCTGGACCCCGGCGGGCAGGGTGAGCTGGGCGGTACGGCCGCGCTGGACCGTCAACTGGTAGTGGAGCGTGCGCAGATGCCGGGCGGCCATCGCCTCCACCCCGCCGCGCCTCAGGACGGGTCCGCTCGCCCGGACGGACAGCACCAGTGCCCAGACGGTGCCGGTGGTGGTGAGGACGCAGGCCCCGATGATCAGCAGCATCCGAAGCTGCCCGGTCATGGCCCGGGCCGCCGCGGTGAGTTGCGGCCACAGGAGGGTGCCGAGCAGCAGGAGGATGCCGGTGACCGTGGTCGCGACGGGGCCGATACCGCGGCTGAGGGCGCGGCGGCGGGCCGGGTCGTGGCCCGGGCGCCCGTCGTCGCCGGAGTTCTCGCCGGTGATGGTGCGGCAGACCTCGGCGAACATGTGGATCAGGAACTCGCGTGGGTCGTAGGAGGTCGGCGCGGGGACCATGACGAGGAGTTCGTCGACGGCGGACAGGGGGCCGCGGGTGCAGAACCTCTGCATGAGAGTGGACTTGCCGACGCCGCGCTGCCCGCTGAGGCCGATGTTGAAGCTCTCCAACGCGCCCAGGTGGTGGGCGATCTCGTCGGCCGCGGTGGTGCTCAGGAACTGGTCGGAGCGTTGGGAGCCGGTGAGGCGGGACGGGTCGATGCCGGGGAGGAGGGGTTCCGTGCCGGTGTCCGGGCCCGCGGTGAGCCGGTCGCGTATCTCCGGCATGACGCCTTGCTGGGCGACGGTGTTGAGCCAGGCCTGCCGGGCCTGGAGGGCGGCTTCCCGGTGGGTGCGCAGGTGCGGGAGGTCGGGCCAGGAGGCCGGCTTGTCGGCCAGGGCGGCGCGGACGCGTGCGGGGTGGGCGCGGGCGTAGAACCAGAGGAGAAGGAGGAGCACGCCGAGGCACGACAGGAGGAGGGCCAGCAGCGGCGCCGCGTGCTTGGGGACGAAACGGGCCAGGGCGGTGGACGCCGCGAAGCCGAACGCCAAGGTTCCGAGGTAGCGCCACATGAGTGAGAAGTAGTAGCCCGGCGGCTCGGACGTCGAATCGCTGCGCATGGGCCTCATGCGGGCCGCGACGGGGAGGGAGCCGCACAGCCCCAGGGCCAGCAGGCCGAGGTTCGCGCCGGCCGCGATGCAGATCGCTCCCAGCACCATGACCACGGTTGCCAGCGTGGCGGTCCCGTACGTCCGCGCCGCCGCCGGGCCCGCCCACCAGGGCACCCCGATCGCGTCTCCCATGCGCTCCCGGGCCTTTCGGTAGTCCTGGAACGCGCCGAGGGCCTTTTCGGCCACATCCCGCAGTTTGCCGGTCCTGACCTGCTCCACGAGCAGCGCGAGCTCCGCCTCCTGCCCGGCGGCCGGCGCGGCGATGTCCGAGGTGCGGGCGATGTAGGCGACGGACTCGGGCAGGCCGATGACCTCTTCCTGGATCTCGTCCCAGCACCGCTCCGTGGCTTTGACGCACGCCCGGCGGTCGGGACCCTGGGCCACCAGCGCGTCGCGGACCAGGAGGTGGCGGAACGCGTAGCAGCCCGCGCCGTATTCGTCCGCCGGGGTGAGCAGGCCGTGCTCCTGGGCTTCGCGCAGCAGGCGGCCGAGACGGAGGGGCAGGTCTCCGTCGAAGGTGAGGGCCAGGTGGGCGATGCGGTAGCGGGCCCAGGCGGAGGTGGACAGCATGGTCGCGGTGAACATCGCCGCGGCAGGGGCCGCCCACGCGTACCAGGGCAGCGTGACGTCGTACAGGGTGAGAAAGAGCAGGCAGGTGGCCGCGGCCGACGCGATGAGCCCCGCCCGCAGGTCGGCTCGCAGATCACCGGCGCGCCGGTGGGGGCCGGGTTCGGCAGTCGACCGCGACAGGGCGAGCACCATGCCGGTGACGAGGGCCGCCGTGGGAACGACGATGTCCGTGACGGCCGAGAAAGACGTGCTGTCCTGTCCCCAGAGCACGGGGAGCTCGTACACCAGGACGGCGAAGCCCAGGCCGTGTTGGAGGGGGCGGCGCAGGTGGCCGAGTCGCAACGGCAGGGACGGCGCGAAACGCGTCGGCCGGTGGGAGTCCCCGCCGTACGCGATCGCCACGCTCCCCGCGACCGCCGCGGAGGCGATCAGCACTTTGACGCCCGCCGCCGGGTCCAGGGCCAGTACGACCAAGCAGGAGACGGCGAGCAGCACGCCGGACGCGTAGAACGGACCCAGCCGCGGCCCGTACCTCTCGGCCATCCGCCACCACAGCAGCAGACCGTCGCTCTCCGACCCCATGGCGTCCGCGATCAGCGCCAGGCGGCTCCTGCCGACCGTGCCCCAGCCCTCGATGTCCGCCGTGGGGTCCGCGGTGTCGAGGACGCGCTGCTGTACGGCGATGGCGTTGGGCAGAGCCGTGAGTTCGCCGGGGTCACGGTGGAGGTTTCCCTCGTAGCCCCGTACGGCCAGGGACAGGAACCACGGCGACGACAGGGCCAGGGCGAGGGGGCCGGCGTTGTTGTTCTCGACCTCCAGGATCACGGGACCCCATCGCTCCTCGTCGATCGCGGCGAGCTGCCTGGCGATATCGTGGGCGGTGAGCGGACGGAGCCTGAGGGTCGTACCCAGGACGTCTGCCATGTGCCGGGCCAAGTCCCCGTACTCGGCCGAGCGACAGGTCACCACGGACCCCGGGAACGAGGCCAGCCAGCGCCCCAACAGCCTTGCCGCGGTGGCCTGCTGGGACGTCGGCAGTTCGTCGAGGCCGTCGAGCACCGGCAGGATCCGGCGATCCCTCACCAACTCCCGTGCGTAGGACGGGCTGACGCCGTAGCGGTCCGTGATGCTCAGCAGGAACCAGTCCTCCAACGCCTGCGACGACGGGTCCCAGGAGGCGAGACCGACGAGGACGGGCACCGGGTCGGCATGGTCGAGGGAGAGGAGACGCCTGACGAGGATGTGGGCGGCGGTCGTCTTGCCGGTGCCCGGCTCGCCGATGATGAGGAGGCGTCTGATGTGCAGAGCCTCGTTCAGACCGATCAGACCCTGACTCGGTGGGGTGTCGGCCGACCCGGAGGGCTCCAGGGTGAACCGGGGTTCCAGCGGTGTCGGTCCCAGGCGCCGGAGGTGTTCGGACGCGACAGCGCGGACACTGCGCCAGAGGGTCTCGGCCGGGGCCCGGACGGGCAGCTGCTGGGTGAGCCGGCGGAGCTGCCAGGCCAGGAAGGGGGCGAGCAGGCCCATCACGGTCAGCGCGACGACCGTCAAGCTCCGGTGTCCGCTACCCAGGGCCCAGACCCCGTAGCCGGCCATCACAAGCCCGCCGACCACAGCTCCGCCGGTCAGCAGCCGGTCCGACCAGGACGCCCCCGAATTCGCCATCCACGCATTTTCCCGACCGCGGCCCACCCTCGCCGCCGAACCGGCATATCCCCGCCGAAACATAACAGCACACTCGTTCGAGTGAACGACTCCGGATTACGCGGGCGGCCCTCCCGTCTACGCTGGGGGGGGGTCGCGTCGAGCGAAGGAGGTCTGTCATGGCGACGGCGGAGCCGATCATCATGCCGGGGTACCAGGGTGAGGCCATCACCGGTCCTTACGACGACCCTGACGGCGACAGTGACGCGGACGGCGGCGTGCCCAATTACGAGGGTGCGAGCGTGGAGCAGGTCTTCGAGCTCTTCAGTGCGGCGGCCCCCAATGGCTGGCGCGTGGAGCTGATCGAAGGGGACATCTACGTGACACCACCCGCCGATGCGGATCATGAGGCATTCGTGTCGGAACTTGTCGACCAAGTCAGCGAGCGACGTCGCGAGCGGTCTCTCCGCAACTGGACAGGCATCGGTTTGAACGTCCCGGGAGCGTCGAAGACCGGACATGTCGTTCCCGACCTGGTCATTGCCCCGAAGGACAGCTTCCGCGGGCCCGAGAAGTGGAACGACCCCTCTCCCGCCCTCCTCGTCGCCGAAGTCACCTCCACCAGTACCGCCGACCGCGACCGTGAGAAGAAGATCCACGGCTACGCCCGCGCCGGCATCCCCGTCTACCTCCTCATCGACCGCGAAGAAGCAGAGGTCATCGTCTACTCCGAGCCCTCCGGCGACGACTACACCCAGAACCCCAAGTACAAGCTCGGCCTCACCATCCCCCTCCCCGCCCCCCTCGACTTCGAGCTGGACACGGCGGAGTTCTGAGCCGCGTTCCGTTCCGTCAGCCCCTGTGGCCGACCTGCTGCACCTGGCCGGTCGGCGTCGAGTCCGCCGCCCTCGCCGGGACGGCATTCGCGGCCAGGAGCAGGGCCGCCACTGCGATGATGGCTGCGCCGAGACCTCGGGCGTAACGCTCGGAGATGTGTCGGAGCACGGCAACCTCTCAACAGCGTTTAGACAGAGATGTATTAAGCGCACTTAAGACGCCGCTTAACCTAGGGGTCGGTGAGGGGCAACGGCAAGAGGTGCAGGGGGAGTTGGCGATGTCGGACCGTGATGATCCGGTGACCATCGGGCGAAGAGTCCAGCAGTTGCGGGGGGAACGGGGGCTGACGCAGAAGCAGTTGGCCGAGCCCGCGTACACGCCCGCCTACATCTCCACCCTGGAGGCCGGGCGGGTGCGGCCCTCCGACGAGGCGCTGCGGCACATCGCCGAGCGGCTCGGGGTCGCTTACGAGGAGCTCGTCACCGGGCGCCCGGCACGGCTCGCCACCGACCTGCGGCTGCGGCTGACCGAGGCGCAGCGGACCCTCGCGGCCGGGGAGGCCGAGCGGGCCGCGGAGCAGTACGCCGCGCTGCTCGCCGAGGCCGAGGTCAACGAACTCACCGACGTCGAGGCCGTCGCCCTGCTCGGCCTCGGCGAGTGCGCCATCGACACCGGTGAACTGGGCGCCGCCCGCAAGTACTTCGAGCGTTCCGAGCAGGCACTCGCCGACGCCCCGCTGCCCGCCCGCGTCCCCGCCCTGCGCGGCCGCGCCGTCTCCCACTACCTCGCCGGTGAACTCCGTTACGCCGTATACCTGCTGGAGTCCGCCCTCGACGAGCTGAATCGCGGCGGACTGCACGACCCGGATGCGCTGCTGCTCCTCTACGCCAGCATCATCGGGCCGTACATGGACATGGGTGCGCACGCCCGTGCCGCCCAGGCCGCCGAGTTCGCCCTCGCCCTCGCGCCGCAGTCCGCCGACCCCGCCCTGGTCGCCCGGATGCACCGCTCGGTCGCCCGCACGCTGCTCGCCGAGGGCCGGATCGCCGAGGCCGACGCCTCCCTCGCCAAGGCCGCCGAGCTGTACCGGACGCTCCAGCTGCGCACCGAGCTCGCCAACTGCCACTGGATGCGCGGGTACGTGTGCGCGCAGAACGGTGAACTGGAGCGCGCCGAGGCCGAGTTGCGGCAGGCGCTGAAGATGCTCGCCGAGGGGCGCGCCGCGCTCTACGGCAGCCAGGCCGCGGTCGAGCTCGCCGACGTACTGCACCGGCGCGGCAAGTCCGAGGAGGCGGCCACCCTCCTCCACGACACCCTGAGCGACCTCAGCCCCGAACGCGGCGCCCTGCACTCCGCCGCCGCCCACCGCCTCCTCGGCATCATCGCCGAGGACGCCCGCGACACGGAGTCGGCGGAAGAGCACTATGTCCGTGCGCTGAGCCTGCTGGAACGGGCGGGCGCGGCAGGCGACCTGGCCGACCTGTGCCGCCTCCTGGGCGACCTGCTCCGCCGCACGGGGAGGGTGGAGGCCGCCCTGGACGCGTACCGGACGGGACTGGGGCATCGAACGGCGCCGGGCACGACCACGCTGGGGCCGGCACCGGCACAGCCTCCCCTGTGATCCGCGCGACCACAGCCTCCTCCGAGCCTGCTCCCGGCTCCCGCACAGCCCCCGCCGGTTAGCCTTCGCGGGGACAGGAGCGGGACGACCGGGGCGGGTGTGTGGAAGAGCGGCGGACGGTGGGCGACGGGCTGCGGCTCGTCGTCCGGGCACTGGTGTACGCCGTTGTCGGCGGCACCGCACTGCTCGCCATCGCGACCGTCGTCTCCGTCCTCGGGCCGATGCTCGCGCTCGACCTCTACACCCCGCCGGTCGCCGCCTGGTGGACCGTCTTCACCGCGATCGCCGTGCAGGGGGTGCCGTTCCTGCTACTGGGCACGGTCGTGTCCGCCGCCATCGGTGCCTTCGTGCCGGAGCGCGTCTTCAGCCGGCTGCTCCCGCGCAGTCCCGCGCTCGCCGTCCCCGTCGCCGGCGCCGCCGGAGTCGTACTCCCCGGCTGCGAGTGCGCCTCCGTGCCCGTCGCCGGGAGCCTGATGCGGCGCGGGGTCGCCCCCGCCGCCGCCCTCGCCTTCCTCCTCTCCGCGCCCGCCATCAACCCGGTCGTGCTCGTGGCCACCTCCATCGCCTTTCCCGGCCAGCCGAAGATGGTCCTCGCCCGGCTCGTCGCCTCCCTCGCGACCGCCGTGGTGATGGGCTGGCTGTGGGCGAGGTTCGGGCGCGACGAGTGGCTGCGCCCGCCGCAGCGGAACGCCCCGGCCGCCGCCACCGGCCTGCGCGCCTTCGGAGCCGGGCTCCAGCACGACTTCCTGCACGCCGGCGGCTTCCTGGTGCTCGGCGCGGCCGCCGCGGCCACCTTCAACCTCGTCGTCCCCCGTTCCGTCCTGGACGTCTTCACCGGCTCCGCCTGGCTGTCGGTCCTGCTCCTCGCCGTCCTCGCGGTCGTCCTGTGCGTGTGCAGCGAGGCGGACGCCTTCGTCGCCGCCTCCCTCAGCGGCTTCCCGCCCACCGCCCGGCTGGCGTTCATGGTGATCGGCCCGATGGTCGACCTGAAGCTGATCGCCCTCCAGACCGGCACCTTCGGCCGCTCCTTCGCCGTACGGTTTTCGTCCGCGACCTGGGCGGTCGCCCTCACGAGCAGCGTGCTGGTGGGGTGGTGGCTGTGGTGAGGCGGTACGGCTCCGCACTGCTCCTCGTCCTCGTCGGCGCGGCGATCCTGCGGATCTCGCTGCTGAGCGAGCTGTATCTGCGGTACGTGCAGGCGGGGTTGCGGCCGTACCTCGTAGTGTCGGGGGTGGTGCTGGTCGGGCTGGGGGTGCTGGCAGTCGTCGTACGCGGGAAGTCCTACGACGATGACGAGCACGCGGGCGACGATGGCGAGCACGGACACGGGCACGGGCACGAGCACGGACATGCCCACCACGGCCCCCGGGGCGCCTGGCTGCTCGCCCTTCCCGCCCTCGCGCTGCTGCTTTTCCCGCCGCCCGCCCTCGGTTCCTACAGCGCCTCGCGTGAGGCGGCGCAGGTGGCCGCGCAGGGGGTCGGGGCCTTTCCGGCGTTGCCCGCGGGGGATCCGGTGGAGCTGACGCTCGCGCAGTTCAGCTCGCGGGCGATGTACGACAGCGGGCGGTCGCTGAAGGGGCGTACGGTCCGGATGACCGGGTTCGTCACGCACGGCGACGACGGCACCTGGTACCTCACCCGGCTGCTCGTCTCCTGCTGTGCCGCCGACGCCACCACCAGCAAGGTCGAGATCCGGGGCGCCGACGCGCCGGTCACCGACACGTGGGTGACCGTGACCGGCACCTGGCATCCGAAGGGGAAGCTCGGCACCGATGCCGCGTGGCCGCCGGTGCTCGACGCCGGGTCGGTGAAGACGGTGCGGGAGCCGGCGGATCCGTACGAGCAGCGGTAGGGCGGTAGGGCAGTAGGGCAATAGGGCAGTAGGGGGTAGCGCTAAGGGGGCGTCACCAGGTGTTTCGTCTCCCGGCGCGGGGTTACTCGGGCAGCGCTTCCGAGTCACGGGAGTCCACGGAGGTGTATAGCCGCGCCGGAAGGAGGCGGTGGCAGTGCGGCCCGAGGACGATCGCCACGGCTACCCCGGAGACGAGCCCCGGTCCGGTGGCGACGGGGGCCGGTTGGACGGGGACGTGGGCCGTACGGGTCGTCCGGGACGTCCGGACGAGGGTGACGTGGGTCGTCCAGAGGGCGGTGAGCCTCCTGGAGGCGGTCGTGATGCGCGGGCTCCGCGGCAGGTCGGCGGGACGGACCGGGTACGGGCCGCCGAAGTGATCGCCGAGGAGATGCGGGGTGCCCGGCCCGAGGACGTGCCGGGGCGGCTGTGCCGGCTGGCGGCGCGGCTGCTGCCGGTGGACGGGGCCAGCGTGTCCTTGCGGAGCGACGGGATCTCCGTGCGGATCGGCGCGAGCGGCGAGGCCGCCGCGCGTCTCGCGGAGGTCCAGGCGACCCTCGGCGACGGGCCCTGCGTTACCGCTTCCCGGACCGGCGAACCCGTGCTCGCCGGCGACCTGACGGCGGGCCGGGACGTGCGCCGCTGGCCGGTGTTCGCGCAGCAGGCGACGGCCGCCGGTGTGCAGGCGGCGTACTCGGTGCCGCTCGGTCCCGCGGCCGACTGCGTCGGCACCCTCGACCTCTACCGCGACACCCCGGGCGAGTTCACCGAGGACGCCCTGCGGGTGGCGTTGCTGGTGGCCGGTGTCATGACGGTGGCTCTGATGGAACTCCCCTGGGACGAGAACGGCGAGGGAACGGCCGCCCTCTGGCTGGAGGATCTGGCCACCGACCACGAGATCCACCAGGCGACCGGCGTGGTCATGGCCCAGCTGGGCGTCGGCGCGGACGTGGCGCTGGCGCGGCTGCGGGCGCGCGCCTTCGCGCGGGACCGGACCGTCACGGAGGTGGCACGGGACGTCGTCGCGCGGCGCGAGAGGTTCGACCGGGACTGAGTACGCCGCCTAGGATCCGCGTCATGGACACGCAGAGTTACGTCTTGGCCGCCGCCGCCCTCTTCGTCGGCGTCGGCAGCATCGAGAACCGGATCTCCCGTGCGGACAGACGGGTCGCCCGGGTCGAGCGCAAACTCGACCTGATCCTCGGCCACTTGGGGCTGCAGGAGGACGAGCCGTGGAGCGCCGAGGTGGCCGAGCTGGTGCGCGACGGCAAGAAGATCGAGGCGATCAAGGTGTACCGGGAGGCCACCGGGGTGGGGCTGAAGGAGGCCAAGGACGCGGTGGAGAAGCTCGGTTAGCCGCTTCGGGGCCAGCTGCTTCGCGCCGGCCGCGTGGCACGCGGTCAGACCTGTACGCGCGCCTGCTTCCTGATCTCCGCCAGCCGCTGGACGCCCAGCTGAAGCGCCCCGTTCGTCGCGTCGGCGGACACGTCGCCGAGGCCGCCGTGCGTGAGGGCGATCGTGTCGTCGCCGATCCGGACCGCGGCGACGTCCAGCGTCAGCACGGTCTGTTCGCCGTCGGCGGTCTCGCCGGTCAGCGTCACCCGCAGGCCCTGGCGGTCGTCCCCGGCCTGCGGTAGTCCGGCGGCCGTGACCTGGACGTTCTGTACGGCGCCGTGCTCGGTCACCGCCGTGAACGTGCCGCATGTCTTCGGCAGCGTCTTCATCCACGCCAGCGTCCGGTCCACGTCCGCGACCGGGAGGTCGAGGACCTGGTAGCGCAGCTGCGCCTGGTCCATCGCGTCGTCGAGGCCGGTCACCGCCCTCGTGCCCGAGTCGCCGCCGAACAGGTCGTCGGCGTAGAGCGCGTCGAGGAGGCGCTTGCAGTCGGGTGCCTCGGTGGTCGCCTTGAGGAGCCCGTCCCGCCAGGTCGCGGCGCCCTGGGTCGGCGCCCACGGGTCGCCCAGGTCGGTCGCGGTGAGCAGTGCGGCCTGGGCCTGGGCCTGGGTGAGCGAACGGGGGGAGGCCGCGGTGCTCGCCGAGGGCTTCGCGGTGGGGGAAACAGTGGGGGAGACGGTGGGGAGCGGGGCCTCGGCCTGCGGCATGGTCGACAGACAGGCGCTTGTCCCCAGCAGTACGCCGGAGGAGACGGCGGTGGCGGCCAGGAGGCGGCGGGTGGTGGTGGCGGTCAGGAGGCGGCGGGTAGTGGCGGCGGTCAGGAGGCGGCGGGTGGTGGGGGTGGTGCGGGGCATCGGGCCTCCTGGGGCGTGCAGGCGACTTGGGAGAAGGGGGTGCGGCAGGCTCGTACAAGATCGGCTGTGTCTCCAAGGGACCACCACAGGACGGGTCCCACCAGCGAGCCGGGCCGTCCGGGGTACGGCGGCCACCCCCGCCGGCGGAAATCCGCTCGCGGCGCCGGGCC
This sequence comes from Streptomyces sp. CA-249302, assembly GCF_050936785.1. Classification (NCBI taxonomy): domain Bacteria; kingdom Bacillati; phylum Actinomycetota; class Actinomycetes; order Kitasatosporales; family Streptomycetaceae; genus Streptomyces; species Streptomyces sp. CA-249302. The sequence goes on from NZ_JBNJMG010000001.1 coordinate 5,585,048, forward strand.
GGGGCGCGTTACCGTCGCCGTATGAAGCGCGCCCGGTCGTTCCTCACGACGACGCCGGAGAGAGTCCCGGCGCGCTGAATCCTGTACTGGAAGCCCCGGGGTGAGTGCCCCGGGGCTTTGTCCTGGTCGCTCGCCCTTTCGCCCTTTCGCTCTTTGGACGCGAGGAGAACCGACCATGTACGACCATCGGCGGCTCGGCCGTGAGCTGGACCTGTTCGACACCGATCCCCTGATGGGGGCAGGGCTGCCGTACTGGCTGCCCGACGGGGCGATCGTGCGGCACGTCCTGGAGGAGTACGTGCGGGAGGCCGAGCGGGCCGCCGGGTACCGGCATGTGTACTCGCCCGTGCTGGGGAAGCGGGAGCTGTACGAGATCTCCGGGCACTGGGACCAGTACAGCGAGGACATGTTCCCGCCGATGCGGCTGGGGGCGGAGGAGGTTGTGCTGCGGCCGAGTCTTTGTCCGCACCATGCGCTCATCTACCGCTCCCGGTCGCACAGTTACCGTGAACTGCCGCTCCGCATCGCGGAGTTGGGCGGTATGTACCGGGCCGAGCTGTCCGGTGTGCTGGGTGGGTTGACCCGGGTACGGTCGATTCAGCTCAACGACGCGCATGTCTTCTGCACCCTGGACCAGGTTGTCGACGAGGCCCGCGACGCCTTGGCGCTGATCGGCAGGGCTTACGCCGACCTGGGGATTCGGGCGCATCGGTACCGGCTGTCGCTGCCTGGTGAGGGCGGGAAGTACGTCGCCGATCCGGGGTTGTGGGAGCGGGCCACCGGGTTGCTGCGGGAGGTGCTGGGCGAGGCCGGGGTGGAGTACGAGGAGGCGGCGGGGGAGGCGGCGTTCTACGGGCCGAAGATCGATGTGCAGGTCGTTGATCCGGCGGGGCGGGAGGCCACTCTGTCGACCGTGCAGATCGACTTTCATCAGCCTGAGCGCTTCGATCTGCACTACATCGGGGCGGACGGGGCGAAGCATCGGCCGGTCATGGTGCACCGGAGTGTCATCGGGAGCGTCGAGAGGGTGGTCGCGCATCTCGTCGAGGAGCATGGCGGGGCGTTTCCGGCCTGGCTGGCGCCCGTGCAGTTGGTGGTGTTGCCGGTGTCGGAGGAACAGCGGGTGCGGGGGGAGGAGTTGGTGCGGCGGGCTGTTGCGCGGGGGGTGCGGGCGGAACTTGCCGGGCCGGAGGTGGGGACCCTTGGGGCGCGGGTCCGGGCCGCTCGGCTGGTGCCGTATCAGGCGGTGATCGGGGAGCGGGAGGGGGGCTCGGATCTGGCTGCGTTGCGGTTGCGGGGTGGGCGGCGGGTGGGGGTCGTGGGTGGGGTGGAGTTGGTGGAGCTGGTCAGCCGGGGGTGCGTGGTGGGGTCGGGGTCGGGGCGGTACGGCGAACCCGCCGCCGACGGTACTGCTGTGGGTCGGGAGGGGAACGAGCCCAATTAGCCACGTAAGCGGCGGGTTGCGCCGTACCGCCCCGACCCGCTCCCGTGCGTTCGCGGCTGCGGGTGCGTGGTGGCGGCCCGATCCGCTTCCGGTGCGTTCGCGGCTGCGGGCCCGTCGTGGCTACCGGCCAGCTCCCCTGCGTGGGCGGCTGGGGTCGGCATCGGCCCGTTCCCGTTGGCGGGTGCGTGGGGGCGGCCCGAGCCGCTTCCGTGGTCTTGCGGTTGTGGGGCGGTGTCGACTCGCCTTCCTGTGTGGGGGGCCGTGGGTGTGGGCGCCGTAAGGTCGCTGTCGTCCGGGTCGCGTGGGGCGGTCCGGTGAGAGGAGGCTGTGTGATGGCCGGTCTGCCTGTTCCCGTGATCATCGACTGTGACACCGGGGTCGATGACGCCCTTGCCCTGCTGCTCGCCGTGCGGCATCCGGGGTTGGAGCTGCGGGCTGTCACCTGTGTTGCCGGGAACACGGATGTCGACGGTGTCGTGCGGAACACGCTGACCGTGTTGGAGGTGGCCGGGGCCGGGGACGTTCCGGTCGGGCGGGGGGCCGAGCGGCCCCTGATCGAGCGGGCGCGGTCGGCTCGGCATGTGCACGGGGAGGACGGGATGGGGGACATCGGTGGGCTGCCCGCGCCCACTCGCACGGTGGCCGATGTCGATGCCGTGACCTTGCTGCGGCGCGAGATCCTTGCCTCGCCGCGGCCGGTCACGTTGATTCCGACCGCGCCGTTGACCAACATCGCGCTGTTGCTGCGTACGCATCCCGAGGTGGTCCGCAATATCGAGCGGATCGTGTTCATGGGGGGTGCGGTCGCCACCGGGAACGCCACGCCCGTCGCCGAGTTCAACGTCTGGCACGATCCCGAGGCCGCGGCCGTGCTGTTGACCGCGGGGGTGCCGATCACCATGTACGGGCTGGATGTGTTCACGCGGGTCGTGGTGCCCGGGGCGGATGTGCGGCGGTTGCGCGCGAGTGCGGAGCCGGGTGCCCGGTTGGCGGGGGAACTGCTTGCCCATCGGCCCTCCGCGCCCGATCCCGACGGTGACGATCCGTCCGGTGGGCTCGGGGACGCGGGTGCCGTGTGTGCGGTGATCGATCCGGGTGGCATCAGTACTCGTCTGCTGCCCGTCGAGGTCTCGCTGGCGCCCGGGCCGACCCGTGGGCAGACGATCGTCGACCGGCGAACCCGGCCCGGGGAGGCCGAGATCCATGAGGGCGGTCGGCAGCAGGCCATGGTGCATGTGGCGTTGGATGTCGACGTCGAGCGGTACGTGAAGCTGTATCTGGAGACCGTGGCCGGAAGCGACGGGTGACTGAATTCTCCGAATGGCGAAGTGCGGTGTCCGAATGCCGTCTTGTCCGGGTCCGTGGGGCTGGGCAACGCTCGGGGGGCATCGTCCGACACTCCACCGCTCGGAGAACCCCCCATGTTGCGCGTGCACTTCACGGCGGACGACATCGCGCGCGTGCGCGTGGCCGCCGTACCCGATCCGCTCTGGGAGATCGCCAACAGCTTCCAGTTACTGGCGTCTCCCGAGGACTCCCCCGTGTTCGGGCAGTGGCGTCGGCTGGTACGGCCGCTGCTCGGGCCGGCCGACACCCTGCTCACCGCGCTGCTGCCGCCGCGCGGTTACTCCCCCGACTTTCTGACCCCCGACCGGATCGGCGCGCCCGGTCTGGCCGGTGCGATCGACACCGTGCTGGTGACGCCGCGTGCCCGGTTGCGTGTCGATCTGACGCGGCTTGCGAGGTCTCCGCACCGGCGGCGGCCGTTGCCGGACGTCCGGCCGCTCGCCGACGGTGAGCCCGAGGCGTTGCGGCGGCTCGGGGCCGCCCTGCACGGGTATCACCGGCGTGCCCTGGCTCCGTTCTGGCCGCAGATCCGGGCCCAGGTGGACGCCGACCGGGCGGACCGTGCCCGGGCCGCGCTCGCGGGGGGTGTGGACGGGCTGCTCTCCGGCTTCTCGCCCGCGCTGCGGTGGGCGCCGCCGGTGCTGGAGGTCGACTATCCCGTGGAGCGTGATGTGCATCTGCGGGGGCGGGGGTTGGTGCTTCAGCCTTCCTTCTTCTGTACGCGAAGACCCGTCATGCTGGCCGACCCGGCCGCCGACCGGGCGCCGGTTCTCGTCCATCCCATCGAGCACACCCTCGGGTGGGTCCGTGGGGGTGGTGGCGGGGGAGGCGGGGAGGAGCTCGGGGCGCTGCTCGGGCGTACCCGCGCGGCCATTCTGGAGGACGTCGTCACCGGGCGGACCACCGGTGAACTCGCCGAGCGGGTCGGTATATCGGGGGCGGCGGCCAGTCAGCACACGGCGGTGCTGCGGCGGGCGGGGCTGCTGCTGAGCGTGCGGCGCAAGCGGTACGTCCTGCACACCATCACCCCCGCGGGCCTCGCCCTGCTCACCGGCGCGCGGGCCTCCGTTTAAGGCACGGCTTCAGGCTGTGGCCCGGCCGTGGCGGCGGAGGACAGTCTTGGCGGCGACCAAGTCGCGTCCATTACAGGGGGTTTCACACATGCGCGACAAACGATCCGTCCTCGGTCTCATCGGTGCGCTGGCCATCGCGCTGGCGGCCCTGTTCCTCGCGGGGTCGGCCCAGGCCGCCGACGGTCCCGCCGGGAAGGTCATGGTGCTGCCGGTACCCGCCCAGAAGCTGGCGCCCGCGGCGAACGCCCCGACCATCTCGCCGTCCGTCAACACCACGCATGTGGCGTACGGCGGCACCATCACCTGCCCCAGCGGAAACCTCTGTGCCGGAGTGCAGGACCCGACGACCAACTCCTGGAAGATCTTCTACCTCTTCACCTGCGCCAAGTACTCGGTGTCCTACTGGAACGGTGACGGGCACTACGCCGACTCCCAGACCGGCGGCGTGACCTCGTACTTTTACGGGCAGAGCGGCAACGAACTGACCCACTTCACGCCCGACGGCGGAGTCGACCACCCCTACAACTGGGGCCCGGTCTGGTCCATCCGTAACTGCTGAACCCGCGCCAGTGGCCCGGTCATGACGAACGCCCCGGAGCGGGGGTCTCCGGGGCGTTCGTCCTCAGGGGTGTGGATCAGGAGCGGGACGTGCGGCGGCGCCTCGTCGTGACGACGATGGCCGCGCCGGCCGCGAGGAGCGCCGCGGCGCCGCCCGCGATGATGCCGCTGTCGCTGCCGCCGCCGGTCTCCGCGAGGTCACCGCCGCCGCCGTTGGTGGACGGCGAGGAGGCCGGGGTCGCGGTCGACTCGGAGGCGGACGGGGTGGGGGACTCCGTCGACGGCGTCTCGGTGGCCGGCGGGGTCGTGTCCTCGGCCGGGGTCGACGGCGGGGCCGTGGCGGGCGTGGTGGCGGGCGGGGTGGTCGGGGGCTGCGACTCGGTGGTCGTGCAGTCCTTCGTGCCGCCGTTCCAGGAGGCGATCAGCTTGTCCTTGATGACCGCGTGGTCGGGGCCGGCGGGCAGGTCGCCGTGCTCGAAGCCGTCCTTGGCGTCCAGCTTGCCGTCGAACTTGGTGGCGCCGCGGTAGAGGTCGATCTGCGCGAAGCAGCCCGCGTCCGGCACCGCGATGTCGAGGGTGTCGGTCTTGCCGGGCTTGACGGTCACCGTGTCGAAGTCGTGGAAGACCTGCTGGCCGGAGGTGGCGAAGGTGGCGCCGTGGGCCAGGTAGGAGGCGAGCGAGGCGGTGCAGGTGGAGGCGTCACCGGCGGTGCGGACCGTGACGTGGACCTTGCCGTCGTCCGTCGGCTTGAGGTTCAGGTCGTCGACCTTGACCGAGGCGTAGAAGTTCTTGCCGTCGAGGGAGAACTCGCAGCGGTCGGTCTCGGTCTTCGAACCGGCGCCGGTTCCGGGCTTGTAATGGCCGCCGGACTCCCAGCCGTCGCCGCCCGGGCAGTCGCCGGCCCAGGCGACGGAGGCGGTGGCGGCGCAGATCGCGAGCGACGCGGCGCCCGTTCCCAGCAGGCGTCGCACGATGACACGGCTCGCTATGGACATGCGGATCCCCATCTCGGCATGCAGGACCCGGGTACGGCGGCGCAGGGCAGCATGCGGCAGCCGGCCGTACCGGGGATGATGGTCTGAGTAACACCGGGCTCACTGGTCACATGGGCCTCAGGTGCGATCACATCGTGGATGCCATGGTCGAACGCTGTCAACCTGCGGTGACGCGGGGATAGTTCAAGGGGCCATCACGATTTCGCCACAGCAGGAACGGGCGGCTCCGTATCCGGTTGCCGCCCGTTCACTCAATGGTCGCTCGGTTGCCGCCCGTTCACCTCACGGTCGGGCTCGGGCTCGCGCCCGTACCGGCGGAGGACTCGCCCGGCAGGACCGGCGGTTGGGTGGTGCTGTCCACCGGCGGGGTGAGCACGATCTGCGGCTGGCCCGCGGCCGGGGGCGGCGGGGTCAGGTCCTTGGCGGGCAGCTTCGGCGGGGTCGTCTCCTGGAAGAGGACCTGGTCGAAGTTGACCAGCCCGGTGTTCTCCATGACGGTGATGTGGTCGAGGACCGTCGCGTTGGCCTGGTCGGCCAGCGCCCGCACCACGGTGTTCTTCGTGGTCGAGCGGATCTTCGCGATCGTGTTGAAGATCGAACCGTGCGTCACCCGCAGGATGTTGGCGAAGTCCGTGTCGAACTGCTTGCCGGTGTCCGCGCTGAGGGTGTTGACGAAGCCGACCTGCTGGGGGCTGGCCACGTTGGGGATCGTGATGTTGAGCATCGTGGAGATCTTGCGGCAGCTCGCGTCCAGCGCCGCGTGCCCGTCGATCAGGTGCTTGCTGGCGGTGATGACCGCCTTGCTCTGGCCCTTCTTCAGGCCCAACTGGCCCACCGGGTACTCCCAGAGGCCGGCCGCACGCACCTTGACCACGAAGTCGCGGTCCGCCTCCGTCAGCGGTCCCCACTGGGTCTGCTCGATGACTCTCGTTCCCGAACTGGACACGGTGTTGACCCCGAGCATCGCGGGATAGGCGAGTGCGGCGAGAGTGATACTGAGGGCCCCGCCCACAAAGAGCGTTCCCGTCGCGTTCCGCGAAAAGCGCACCGTGCCTCCTGCCCGGTCGGGGGTACCGCCTGTCGTCGTACGGCGGTTGGTCGGACGGAGGGGAGTACGGATCACACGAGCCCGGAAACCTTTTGATTTGGCAAAGAACGGTGGGTGTGAGGCACGTCATTCCGTGCCCCGGGGGCGGTTGGTGAGGTGCACTTGACTGTGCTCATGACAATGGTTGACGGAATGTTGACCAGTTGGCGGGCGAGTCGGGAGGAACGCCCGACCTAGATTCGGGCCATGCCCCCACAGCCTCAGCCCAGGGTCCCCACGGCCCTTCCCGTCCTGCCCTACCGCAAGCCCACCAAGGGCCGCGACTACTGGGTCCTCGACGACGTCCTGCCGGACGTGGACGCCGTGCGGGGGCGCTGTCTGGCGAAGGACGACTGGGTGCAGGGGTATCCGTACACCTCGGAGACCTGGCCCGGCCTGCGCACCATGCCCGGACTCGAGCCCGCCGAACTCGCCGCCGTGGAACGGCTGGTGCGGAAGGCGACCGGCGCAAACAAGCTGTGGGTGCAGCAGGCGCCCGGCGGCGGCACCCTCAACCACAACTGCATCCAGGTCGTCGGCGAGGGCGAGAGCGAGCCGCGGCCGCACACCGACTCACGGGCGCTGTGCCGGTACGCGGCCGTGCTGTACCTCAACCCGGACGTCGGCAAGGACTGCGGCACCGCCTTCTACCGCCAGTCCCTGCCCGGCGGCCGGCTCGGCGGCAACGTCGTACAGGCCCCGCACAACAACCTCGTCGAGGCCCTCGGCACCCGGTTCGTGCCCGGGGACCACTTCGAGGAGGACGTGCGGGTCCCGCACAAGTACAACCGGCTGCTCCTCTACAACGCCAACCTCGTGCACAGCGCCACCGGGTACACCGGCAGGACGCTGGAGGAGAAGCGGATGACCGCGGTCTTCTTCTGGATGGCCTGAGTTTCCGACGGCTGGATGGCCGGAGCGGTACGGACAGGCGCGGGCTCGGGGTGCTACCTGTGCCCGAGGCCGCCGCTGCCGAAGCCGCCGCTGCTGCCCGGCAGCCAGCGCTTGCGGTGCTGGTCCCTTCCCGTCCTGCTGCCCGAGTGGTGGAGGTCGTAGGGCATGAGCCGCTCCCCGCCCTGCGCCCGCGGGACCTCGTCCGGTTCCCGCAGCTCACGCGTCTCCCACACCGGGCCGGTGGCGGGAAGGTGGGGCTGCTCGTCCGGATTCGGCCGCGGAAGCTCGCGGTCGCGGACCCTCATGCCGAACTGCACGGCCCAGATCAGTGCACCGGCGATGATCAGGCCACCGACAAAGGCGGCGATCACGTTGAGTACCTCGCTCGACGTGGCCGCTACTACAAACGTCGCCGTACTCATGACTCGATTATCGACCCAAACGGGGAGAATGGGGAGATCGAGGCGATGTGGATCGGTGATGTGGATCGGTGATGCGGTTCAGTGGTGCGGTTCAGTGATTACGACCCCGAGTGGCCCCGCAGGGCGGCCGAGGCGGCGGCAGCGCTCCGGGCCGCGGCTCCCGGACTCTTCGTGGAGCTGGAACACATCGGCTCCACCGCCGTCCCGGGCCTCGCCGCCAAGCCCGTCATCGACCTCATGGCCGCCGTCCACGCCCTCTCCGACGCACGCCCGCACGAGCCGGCCCTCACCGGGCTCGGCTTCCGTCCGCACCAGAACGGCATGACCGACCGGCTCCTGTACGTCCGCACCGAGGCCGGCGTCCGCAGTCACATCCTGCACGTGGTGACGTACGACAGCTGGCCGGGCCGGAACCAGCGCATCCTCCGCGACTACCTGCGCGCCCACCCCGAAGAGGCCGCCCGCTACGGGCACTTCAAGCGTGCGCTGGTGGAGGCGGGCACCCCGGCCGGTGACTACGCGCGGGCCAAGACGGCCATCGTGCAGGAGCTCACCGACCGCGCCCGTGCCGAACTGGGGCTGCCCTCCGTGCCCGTATGGGAAAAGGGCGACGGCTCTCGCCATCGCCCTTCGCCGTCCCGTTAGTTGGAGAAGTACAGGTACTTCCACCCGCTGTACGTCGTCGAGTTGACGGAGTCGCCCGACGAGCTGTTGATGTAGTCCGAGCGGAACCGGGCCCTGATGCCGGACTCGCCCGGGGCGCCGAGCTGGATGGCCGACTTGCCGTTCGTGCCGAGGGCGAAGTAGTTCGGGTCCAGGTCGGCGTCGTACCACTTGCCGGCGTAGTAGACCTGGAGGTCGAGGCGGTGCTTGCGGCCCTTGTAGTAGGTCATGGTCGTGGTGAGCACCGGGTCGGTGTTCTTGTGGAACCAGTAGTACGTCGTCGAGCCGATCTTCGCCTTCTTGTACTGCTTCGAGACCGCCGTGGAGATCTTCACCCTGGCGTAGGCGGTGACCTTGACCGTCTTCGGCGCGTACCGGGAGTCGCCGGCGAAGACCGCGGAGACGGTCGTGTCGCGGGTCATGTCGACGGTCGCGGTCAGGTTGCCACTGGAGTTGACCGTGCCGGACTTCACCAGCTTCTTCGGCTTGTCCGCGCCGAAGGGATCGGCCCAGATCTCGACCTTGCGGTTCTTGTACGTCGTACCGAGGTGCGCGGCGAACTTCACGTCCTTGCCGTACGAGTACACCTTGCCGTTGTTGTTCAGGCTCAGCGACGTCGACTTGCGGGACACCGTCACCGCGTCCGAGCCGGCGGCGGCCGCGTGGCTCGCGTCGCCCGCGAAGGACACCTTGTACGTGACCTTGCCGCCGGCCGGCGGGGTGTCGGTGAAGGTGTAGCTGCCGTCGGCCTTCGTCTTCACCGCCGGCAGGGCCTTGCCGTTCGGGGAGTCGAGGTCCGTGCGGGTCACGGTGAGGCTCGTGCCGGTCGGGAGCGGCGTCTTCGACGTCAGCTTGCCGGTGACCGTCAGCTTCTTCGCGCGGTCCGCCTTCGCGGGCGCCGAGACCTTGACGACCGGCAGCTCCTTGGTGGGGTCGGTCAGCGCGCGCAGGGTGTACACGCCGCCGTTGTTCACGGAGACAGCGAAGACCCGGCTGCTGTCCGGCGCCCAGGCCAGCGCGCCCGGCACGAGGGTGTCGGCGCCGCTGCTGGTACCGGTGTTGGGGAAGTCGTACTCCCGCACCGGGGTCTGGTCGCCGGGGTGGTAGACGTGCACGTCCGGCTCGTACCAGGAGTCGCTGCCGCCCGCCACGTTTCCGTCCGGCGCGACCCGCACCGCGTTCGGGTACGCGTCGATGGGGTAGCCCGTCTCCTTGCTCAGGTCGGTGGCCGAGTAGGCACCGATGCCGTAGCCGGTCTCCGGGTCGCCCCACGAGGTGAGGACCTGCTTGCCGTCGGGCGTCAGGTCGAGCTGCTTCGTGCTCGTGTCCATGCTGCCCTTGGTGCGCAGCGTGGCCCCGTCGGCCGTGACGTCGTACACGGCGAGGTCGCCGCCGTTGCCCGCCACCAGGACGCCCGGGACGGCCGGGTCGGAGGCGAGGAAGGTCCCGTACGCGCCGGAGAAGTCCACGTCGCCCTTCTGGGCGAGGTGCACGACGGGCTCGGCGCCGGAGATGTCGAGCGAGCCGAAGTTCGTCGCGGTGGAGAACCAGATCCGGCCGTCCACCACCTCCAGGTCGTCCGGAGCGGTCGTACCCAGCGAGTAGCTGGAGGTGGGCGTCCCCGTCTGGGTGTCGATGGCGACGATCCGCTTGTCGCCCTTGACGGCCGCGTACAGCTGCGAGGAGTCGGCGGACAGCGCGAGGCCGGTCACCCCGGGCTCGTTGGCCAGCGTCGCCCGCACCGTGCCCGTGTAGTCGGCGATCACGATCTTGCCGCTGGTCGGGTCGGAGATGTACACGAGCTTGTGTACGCCGTCCACGACCATGTCGCCGACCGACTTCACCGGCAGGACCCTGGCGGAGTCGGCCGCCGCGGTGCCGGTCGAGGAGACGGCGAGCGCCGCCGAACCGAAGAGGACCGCGAGCGCCGTCGCGGTCGAGATGCTGCGCCTGCGCACAGTTGTTGATACCCCCACGAAGAAACCCCGGTACGGAACCGGGGAGGTGAGAGGCACCTTATGTCATGCCTGTGACAGCCGGGAAAGGGATTTCAGACGTCGGCATCCCGCGGCAGCACCGTCACCCGGTGGAAGTTGCACAGCCCCGTCGACACGTCCGAGGGCGAGGGGCGGCCCGGGTGGGCGGCGTGTGCCTTGAGGGCCACGCTGACCAGGCTGAGCAGCAGGTCGACGTCGGTGTCGCAGTCGAGGTGCACGGTGACCCAACGGGAGCCCGGGACCATGCGGATCGCCGTCGACTCGGCGAAGTCGTAGTGCAGCCGCTGGATCGCCTGGGTGGTGAGGTGGAGGTCCACGTCACGGTCGGAATGGAAGTGCACGATCTCGTTCCGGGCGTGGCGCAGCGCACGGCCCGTGCCGCAACTGGTCGGACACGGCGTGAGATCGGGCCATGCCTCCAGCGCCTTCATGGCTTTCTGGGCCGGTGTCATGAACCCATAGTGCGGTGCTCACCGCGCAGCCACCAGAGATTGCGGGATTCGTAACCCGTAGGAGACGGATGCGGGGCAGCGGGACGGGTGTTGTCTGCGGGCGCCGCACAGGGGCCTCCACGGAGACCTCCACAGTCACCCCACCGAAATGACATGGACCGTTCATTCGCCGGTCATAGATCACGCCACGCAGCGACAGGAACCGGCCATTGACTCTCCCCGCGCGGCACCACCTGGGGCGCGCAGGGGGTGAACCGTTTCCTTTGGGGGGCGTACGTGCTGTCCGATCCTGCCGTACCGCGTAGGCCGCAGTCGGCCCGCGGGTTCGGCGACCGGCTCTTCCGGCACCAGTTGACGGCCACCGGCGTCGTCGTCCTCGGCATCATGGCGGCCGTCGGACTGTTCCTGCTGCTGCGGGCCGCGCAGGCGCTGCGCGCGGTGGGTGTCGTCAAGTTCCTCACCACCGCCCAATGGCAGCCGGACGTCCACAGGTTCGGCATCGCGGCCGTGCTCACCGGCACCCTGCTGATCGCCGCCGTCGCGGTCGTCGTCTCGGTACCGCTGGCCGTCGGCACGGCCCTGTTCATCTCCGACGTGGCCCCGCGCAGACTGCGCCGCACCCTGGTCACGATGGTCGACCTGATGGCCGCGGTCCCGTCGGTGGTGTACGGCCTGTGGGGACTCTTCTTCTTCCAGCAGCACGTCATCGGCCTCTCCCGCTGGCTGTCCGACTGGCTCGGCTGGATCCCCGTCTTCAAGGTGGACGGCACCCAGCCGGGCGAGCCGCTCGCCTCGGACAGCGTGTACACGGCGTCCACCTTCGTGGCCGGCCTGGTCGTCGCGCTGATGGTCGCGCCGATCCAGTGCTCGGTGATGCGCGAGGTGTTCGCCCAGGCGCCGGCCGGCGAACGGGAGGGCGCGTACGCGCTCGGCGCCACTCGCTGGGGCATGATCCGCTCGGTCGTGCTGCCGTACGGCATGGGCGGGATCATCGGCGGCACGATGCTGGGGCTCGGCCGGGCGATGGGCGAGACGATCGCCGTCTACATGATCATCTCGCCGGTCTTCGTGATCCAGCCGCACATCCTCCAGACCGGCTCCAACTCGGTCTCCTCGCTCATCGCCCTGCACTACGGCGACGCGTCCACCTTCGGCATGTCGGCCCTGATGGCGGCGGGCCTGGCGCTGTTCCTGCTCACCCTGGCGGTCAACTTCACCGCCTCCTCCATCGTGGCCCGTTCCCGGTCCGGCGCGCAGAGCGAGGCATGAGATGACCGTCGTGGAAGAGGCCGGTGTGCGAACCGGCCAGGCGGAAGCCGCGGTCGAGGCGGCTCCCGCAGCCCCTGAACTCCCCGACCGCCCACGCCGTATCGGCGGGCTCACCCGCTCCGGTGTGCTGTCCCTGTTCGGCGCGGCGGCCTCCGGCCTGTGCGTGGCGGTGCTGCTGTTCGGCGAACTCGCGCCGTTCTCGGGCGGGTTGGGCTTCTTCGTCACGGCGTACACCGCCTTCCTGCTCGTCTACGCCGTGCTGACCGGCCTGGAGGAGGACGGGCAGGCGGTACGGGACCGGGTGATGACGGTCGTGCTGTGGACGGCGGCCGGGCTGCTGTTCACCGCGCTCGCCCTGGTCGTCGGCTTCACCGCCTGGCGCGGCCGGGAGGCCCTGCCGCACGGCAACTTCTTCACCCAGGACATGCAGGCGGCGGGCCCGCTGGACCCGCTGACCAACGGCGGCATCGCGCACGCCATGCTCGGCACGCTCATCATGATCACCATCGCGCTGGCCATCACGGTCCCGCTGGGCCTGGCCTGCGCGGTCTACCTCAACCAGATCCCGGGCCGCTTCCCCCGCTTCGTCCGCACGATCGTCGAGGCGATGACCGCGCTGCCCTCCATCGTCGCCGGTCTGATGGTGTACGCGACCTGGATCCTCGGCCTCGGCATGCAGAAGTCGGGCCTCGCGGCGGGCTTCGCGATCAGCGTGATGATGCTGCCGATCGTGATCCGCGCGGCGGACGTGGTGCTGCGCCTGGTCCCGGGCAACCTGACCGAGGCGGCGGAGGCGCTCGGCGCACCGCGCTGGCGCACGGTCTGGCACGTGGTCCTGCCGACGGCCCGCTCGGGCCTGGCGACGGCGGTCATCCTCGGCACGGCGAGAGGCATCGGCGAAACGTCCCCGGTCCTCCTGACGGCAGGCTTCACGGCAGCCCTGAACGCGGACCCGACCAGCGGCCCGATGATCTCCCTCCCCCTGGCGGTCTTCAACTTCGTCCGCTCCCCCGAGCCGACGATGATCGCGCGGGGTTTCGGGGCGGCGGCGGTGCTGATGGCGCTGGTGCTGGTGCTCTTCGCGATCGCGCGGGTCATCGGCGGCCGGGGGCCGGGCCACCAGAGCAAGAGGCAGGCGCGGAGGGCGGCGAGGGCATCCCGACAGGACCTCGAAAGGTTCGACGAGCTCAACGCCGCCAGGGGCGCGGGGAACTGCGCGACCAGCCACAACGAACCCGCACCCGAAAACGGAGACCGCCACTGATGATCAACGCCCTCAGACGGCTCGGCATCCTGGCCGTACTGCTCAGCGTCCTCGGTGTCGGCGCTCCCACGGTCGCCACCGCCGACTCCTACACCCCCATCGCCGGCGCCGGCTCCACCTGGGCGGAGAACGCCGTCGACGAATGGCGCCGCGCCGTCAACCAGTACGGCATGCGCATCAGCTACGCCGGCACCGGTTCCTCGGACGGTCGCCGCCAGTTCCTGAGCGGCACCGTCGACTTCGCGGTCTCCGACATCCCCTTCCAGACCCACCCCACCGACGGCAGCGCGGCCGAACGCCCGGCGTCCGGCAGCTACGCCTACATGCCGATCGTCGCCGGCGGCACCGTCTTCATGTACCACCTGACCGTCAACGGCAAGCGGGTCGACAACCTCCGCCTCTCCGGCGACGTCGTCACCAAGATCTTCACCGGTGTCATCAAGACCTGGGACGACGCGGCGATCAAGGCCGACAACCCCGGCATCCAGCTCCCGCACCGCACGATCGTCCCGGTCGTCCGCTCCGACGGCTCGGGATCGACCGCCCAGTTCACGATGTGGATGGCCAACCAGCACAAGGCGCTGTGGAACGCGTACTGCGCCAAGGTCGGCCGCTCGGGCGCGTGCGGGCAGACGTCGTACTACCCGACCGTCTCGGGCATGATCGCCCAGTCCGGCGACCTCGGCGTCGCGGGTTACGTCGCGCAGAACTACGGCGAGGGCGCGATCGGTTACGTCAACTACTCGTACGCCCTCAACGCGCACTATCCGGTCGCCAAGATCCTCAACCACGCGGGCTACTACACCGAGCCCACCCCGCAGAACGTGGCGGTCTCCCTCCTCAAGGCGAAGATCAACACAAACAAGAGCTCGGCGGACTACCTCACCCAGCAGCTCGACGGCGTCTACAACGACAGCGACCGCCGCAACTACCCGCTCTCCAGCTACTCGTACATGATCCTGCCGCTCAAGGAGCAGGGCACCTTCACCAAGGCCAAGGGCAAGACGCTCGGCGCGTTCTCGTACTACTTCATGTGCCAGGGCCAGCAGCAGGCGCCCGACCTCGGCTACTCGCCGCTGCCGATCAACCTCGTGCAGGCCGGCTTCGACCAGATCCGCCGGATCCCGGGCGTGAAGACGCAGAACATCAACATCAAGGGCTGCAACAACCCGACCTTCACCGCGAGCGGCCGCAACCGGCTCGCGGAGACGGCCCCGTACCCCAAGGCCTGCGACAAGAAGGGCGCCGCGCCCTGCACGACGGGCAGCGGTGGTGCCAAGTCCGGTAGTGGGAGCGGGAGTTCGGGCGGTGGCAGCGGTACGACGGGCGGGTCGACCGGCGGGACGGGCGCGAGCGGCGGGGGCGGTACGGCGGCCGGCGGCGCGTCCGGCGGCAGCGGTCAGCCGTCCGTCGACCCCGACACCGGCCAGACCCTGTCCCCGGACGGCAGCGGCAGCGGCAGCGCGGCCACGGCCACCGGCGGCACCATCGCCCTGGCCCAGCCGGTCGCGGTCGCGGGTCGCAGCGGCTGGACCAGCACGCAGACGCTGATGCTGCTGGCCGCCTTCCTGGTCCTCGGGCTGATCCTGCTGCCCTCGATCGTCTCGCGGCTCATCGGCCGTGCCTCGGACGGGAGTTCGCGATGAATCAGGTACTTCCGGTACGTCGGATCAGACGTCTGCTGCTCCGGGTCGTCGCCGGTGCCACCGTCGGCGCGCTCGCCGGTTTCGCGGTCGCGCAGTCCGCGCCGCCCGCCACGGCGGCGAGCGGATCGGCCGTCACCGTCTCCGGGCGGGGCGAGTTCAAGGACATGAGGTTCACGGTCTCGCAGACCAGCCGGCTCACCAGCCAGGCGATCACGGTCTCCTGGACCGGTGGCGCCTCGACGAGCTTCGCGGGCACGCAGTTCGACACCGACTTCGTGCAGATCATGCAGTGCTGGGGCGACGACGACGGCACGGTCGCGGCCAACCCCGGCCCGCCGCGCACCCAGTGCCAGTACGGGGCCTCGCCGACGACCGACCGTTCCAGCTGGCCCGGCAACGACTACGACGACACCCGCAAGGTCTTCTACAGCGCCGAACCCACCAACTACGGCCAGGACAACCGGTACGGGGCCGCCAACCCGAACGCGCCCGGCGAGGTCCCCTTCAAGTCGGTGGACGGCACGACCATCACCACCAACACCCAGAACAACCAGTTCTTCAACCGCAACACCACCAACGAGGTCGACTTCGCCCGCACCGGCGCCGACGGCACGGGTTCCGAGTTCTTCGAGGTGCAGACGGCGAACGAGGCCCCGCACCTCGGCTGCGGCGCCCCGGTGAAGACCAACGGCGTGACCAAGCCGCGCAGTTGCTGGCTGGTGATCGTCCCGCAGGGCCACCTCGACCTGGACGGCAAGCCGTACGCCGACACCAGCCAGGTCAACGCGGGCTCCCCGGTCTCCTCCACCAACTGGGCCAACCGCGTCGCGATCCCGCTCCACTTCAACTCCGTCGGCACCAACTGCGCGCTCGGCGCGAAGGAGCGCGCGACCACCGGCAGCGAGCTGGCGGCCGACGCGATGACCAGCTGGCAGGCGGCCCTGTGCCCGACCGGGAAGGTGTACAGCTACACCGAGATGGGCGAGCCCGACGCCCGCTCCCGGCTGAGCAACGACGGCTCCTCCGGACTCACCTTCACCACCCGGGCGTTGGGCGCCGACGCCAGCTCGGCCGCGCCCTCGGACACCACGACGTACGCGCCCGTCGCGCTCTCCGGAGCCGTCATCGGCTTCACCATCGAGCGAAGACCGAAGGCCGACGCACCCGCCTCGGTCGAGAAGCTCGCCGGCACCAAGGTCATGTCGATCAGGCTGACCCCGCGCCTGGTCGCCAAGCTGCTCACCGAGTCGTACCGCAACTCCGCCTGGGGCGCCGTGATCAGCGGCACCGCCGCCAAGGGCTACGGCTGGGCGAGGAGCAACCCGGCCGGTATGGCGAGCGACCCCGAGTTCATCGCCCTGAACCCGGAGTTCGCGTACCTCTCGGTCTCCGAGACGCCGGCCACCGACACCGACCTGATGACCTCCCTCGGCCACACCGACAGCGCCCGCGCGCTGTGGCAGTGGATCGACTCGGACAAGGAGGCCCGGCAGTTCCTCGCCGGTGTCCCCGACGACGACGGGATGCGGGTCAACCCGTACTACAGCACCAACGCCGACCTGAACCCGACCGGCGCCGCCTTCGACCCGTCGAACCTCGACGAGTACCCGAAGAGCGACCCTTGGTGCACGATCCCGCCCGGCACCGGCGCCACCCTCAAGCAGTGCATGACCGACTTCCACCCGTACGTCGAGGACATGCACGCCGGCGCCCTGCACACCCGGCGCGCCGACACCCTCTGGAAGTCCAGCTGGGACGCCCTCGCCAGCCCGCCGGCCTTCAAGAGCCCCGGTCCGCAGAACGTTGGCTCCCGCTTCGTCGTCACCATCACGGACGCCGCCTCGGCGGCCCGCTACGGCCTCCAGACCGCCCGACTCCGCAACGCGGCGGGCAAGTTCGTCGCCCCGACGACCGCCTCCCTGACCGCCGCCGCGAACAGCGCCACCGGCAAGAACGCCGCCGAGATCACCCCGTCGGGTGCCAGGGCGAAGGGCGCCTACCCGCTGGCCCAGCTGGTCTACGCGGCCGTACGCCCGGCCAAGCTGAAGGCCGACGCCCGCGAGGACTACGCGGCCCTGCTCAAGTACGCCGCCAACTCCGGGCAAATCAGCGGCGCCGACCCGGGCCGCCTGCCCGCCGGTTACGCCCCGCTCTCCGCCAAGCAGCGGGCGCGGACGGTCGCCGCGGCGGACGCGGTGCTCCATTACAAGGGGAGCGCTGCGGGGGGCGGTTCGGGGTCGTCCGGGGGCTCGACCGGGGGTGACTCGGGGTCGGGCACGGGAGCCGACGGCGGTACGAGCGGTTCGGCGGCCGACGGTGGTACGGGTGCGGGGGCCGACGGCGGTGCGAGTGCCTCGCCGAGCGCCTCCGCCTCGTACGACGGTGGGAAGGCCCTGCAGACCACGGCCGCGGGTACGACGCCGGCCGACCCGGCCAATCCGCTGCGTTACGCCGTGCCGGTCGGTGCGGTGCTCGGTGCGGTGGCCGGGGCCGGGGCGCCCTTTGCGGGCGGGCGTCGGCTTCGGGTTCCGGCACGGCTACGAAGCGGGTCGGAGACGGTTCTACGCCGTCTGCGAGTGCGTCGTGGCTGGTCGCGCAGTTCCCCGCGCCCCTAAAGGGGCGCTGCACCTCACGGAGTTCGAGAACTCCCCACAGACGGCCGTCCGCCCCGAAAGGCAGTCGGGGCGGACGGCCCGTACCACCCTGCCAGATCAACCCCTTCGCACAGTCACGGAGACTCTCCATGCGCACTACGCGCTACACGGCGACGCTGGTCGCCGCCGCCGTGGTGGCCGGCGGCCTGGCTCTGTCGAGCCCGGCGTACGCCGACCCCACCCCCGCCGGGACCTTCCGCCAGCTCGTCGGCGTGGGCTCCGACACCACCCAGGACGTGCTCAACGCGCTGGCCGGCGACACCGTCAACAGCATCAGCTACGCCACCACCGCCGTGAAGTCGACGTCCGGCGCGGGTGTCGCCTCCTACGACGCGATCGAGCCCGGCACCGGCTCGACCACGTCGAAGATCACCACCCGCTCCGGTGGGCCGTCCTTCGCGCGGCCGAACGGCTCCGGCAACGGCCGTATCGCCCTCACGAAGTCGCTGACCGGCGAGGCGTACCCGGACTCCTCCGGTGTCGCCGTCAAGGGGCAGGTCGACTTCGCCCGCTCCTCCGGCGGCCCGTCCGCGTCGGGCACCGCGCTCACCTACGTCCCGATGGCGCGCGACGCCGTCGGTGTCGCGGTGCGCGGCTCGGCGCTCGACACGCTCACCGTGCAGCAGCTGCACGACATCTACAACGGCAGCCTGACCACGGTGAACGGCCAGACCGTGCACCCGCGGATCCCGCAGTCCGGCTCCGGCACCCGCAAGTTCTTCCTGAACGCGATCGGCCTCCAGGAGACCGAGCTCACCTCCAACGTCACGGTCGTCCAGGAGAACCAGGGCAACGCCGCGCTCACCGAGGACGGCGCCCTCGTCCCGTTCTCCGTCGGCAGCTGGATCGCCCAGAACAACGGCGTCTCGCCCGACTACACCAAGACCTCGGCCGCCGCGGGCGGTCACCTGGCCGCCGTCCAGCTGCCCGGCGACAGCGGCGCCACCAGCCCGGTGACCACGGTCAACGGCAAGCTCGCGCCGGTCAACGCGTACTACGAGAACTCCACCTTCGGCCGCGACGTCTACAACGTCGTCCCGACCCGCGCGGTGGACCCGACGAGCGTCTTCTTCGACAAGGACCTCTACGACGTCTTCGTCACCAGCGGCAGCCACACCGCCGCGCTGGCCTCCGACGCCGCCGAGGGCGTCATCTCCTCCTTCGGCTTCGTCAACGAGTCCTACAACGGCTCGGTCAACCTGGCCAAGCACGCCAAGCAGGGCGGCCTGGAGGGCACCGGCATCTCCACCGCCGTACCGGCCGCCCCGGCTGTGAAGGCCTCGCTGGGCGACCAGAGCGTCAAGCTCAGCTGGACCGCCCCCGACGCGACCGCGCTGCCGCTGACCGACTACCGCGTCACGCTGTACGGCTCGGACGGCGCCGTCGTGGCCGCCAAGGACCTGCCGGCCACCACGACCTCGGTGAGCTTCACGGGCCTGGCCATCGGCAAGTACACGGCCACGGTCACCGGCAACAACCTCAGTGGCACGGGTGCGGCGGCCAACTGGGCCGGCGCGGTCAAGTACAAGAGCTCCACCACCGCCTCCGTCTCCACCACCGCCTACGGCAAGACCCCGAAGGTCGCCGTCACGGTCACCGGCAGCCACGGCGTGAAGCCGACCGGCAAGGTCACCGTGAAGGAGGGCTCCACGGTCCTCGGCACGGGCACGCTGGACGCCACCACCGGCAAGGTCACGGTCTCCCTCTCGAACCACCTCAAGGTGGCCTCGCACTCGCTGACCGTCTCCTACCCCGGTACCAGCAAGCTGCTGTCGTCCTCGGCGACCGCGACCCTCAAGGTCACCAAGGCCACCGCGTCCGTCAGCAGCACCGCGCCCGCCACGGTCGGCCACACCGCGCACGCCAAGGTCACCGTCAAGGTCACGGCCACCGGCACCACCCCCGGCGGCACGGTGAAGATCTACGACGGCACCAAGGTCATCGCCACCGGCACGCTGGGCGCCGGCAAGGTCACCATCACGCTGCCGAAGCTGGCCAAGGGCAAGCACACCCTGCACGCCACCTACACGGGCTCCTCGACGGTGAACGCCAAGACCGGCGCGAACTTCGTCATCAAGTCCACCTGATCCATCTCCCCACGGGCTGCCGGGGAGGGCCCCTCCTCCCCGGCAGCCCCCTTCGGAACTCCCGAACCTCGCGAAGGAGGCGGGCCGCCGTGACGGTCGCCGTAACACTCACGCTGCCGCGCGTGCCGAGCGTCACCGTGGTCCGCCATCTCGCCCGGGGCGGCCTGCTGAGCCTGGCCGCCCTGCTCCTCGGCATCACCGCACAGCTGCTGTTGATCAGCGGCGTCCAGGAACACTCCGCGCAGCACGCCGCGTTCGACGAGCTGCGCGGTCAACTCGCCCTGGGGACCGCCCCGGTGGCGCAGACCGACCAGGACGGGAAGCTGCTCGCGCCGGGCACCCCGGTCGCGATCGTCGACATCCCCAGGCTGGGGATGAGCCAGGTGGTCCTGGAGGGCACGGACTCGTCCGTCCTGACCGACGGGCCCGGCCACCGCCGGGACACCCCGATGCCGGGCCAGGCCGGCACCAGCGTGCTGATGGGCCGCGCCGCGGCCTACGGCGGTCCTTTCGGGAAGCTGGGTTCGCTGACCGAGGGCGACAAGTTCACCGTGATCACCGGGCAGGGCAAGGCGACGTACCAGGTCCTGGACGTCCGCCGGGCCGGCGACGAGGCGCCCGCGCCGCTCGCCACCGGCAAGGGCCGGCTGGTCCTGGTCACCGCCACCGGCGCCCGCTTCATGCCGGCCGGAGTGCTCCGTGTCGACGCCGACCTGGTCTCCGCGCCCTTCCAGACGCCGTCGGCGGTGATCCGCTCCGGCACGCTCCCGGACTCCGAGGAGCCCCTCGCCCGCCCCTCGGGGGTGCCCTGGCCGCTGGTGATGTGGCTTCAGGCGCTGCTGCTGGCCGCCGTGGCCGCAGTGTGGGCCTGGCACCGCTGGGGCCGCCACCAGACGTGGATCGTCTTCGCGCCGGTCGTCGCGGTGCTCGGCCTCCAGGTCGCCACGCGCATGACCGAACTCCTCCCCAACCTGCTGTGACCGCATCCCCCGAGGTGACCGACGTGACCGAACTGACCGACGCGAGCGGCTCGCCCGCCGACGCGACCCAGCCCTTGACCAAGGTGACCGACGCTGCGGCCGCCGCGACCGACCCCATGACCGACACGGTGGTCCTGCCGCCGGTGGCCACCGTTTCCGCGGGGACCGCCGGCGCCGCTCCCGCCACCCTCGAAGCGCGGTCCGTCTCGGCCTGGTTCGGCAGCCACCAGGTGCTCAGCCAGGTGTCGCTGACCATGCCCGCGGGCCGGGTGACGGCACTGATCGGACCGTCCGGCTGCGGCAAGTCGACGTTCCTGCGCACGCTGAACCGCATGCACGAGCTGGTCCCGTCCGCGCAGTTCGGCGGCGAGGTGCTGTTCGAGGGCGAGGACATCTACGACCCGTCGTGGCGACTGACGGACGCGCGCCGCCGTATCGGCATGGTCTTCCAGAAGCCGAACCCGTTCCCAGCGATGTCGATCTACGACAACGTGGTGGCGGGCCTGCGCCTGACCGGAACGCGCGCCGGCCGTCGCGAGAAGGACGAGCTGGTCGAGGAGTCCCTGTCCCGGGCGGGCCTGTGGAAGGAGGTCCGCGACCGCCTCCGCAAGCCGGGTGGCGCCCTCTCCGGCGGCCAGCAGCAACGCCTGTGCATCGCAAGGGCGTTGGCGGTACGCCCCCGGGTGCTGCTGATGGACGAACCGTGCTCGGCCCTGGACCCCACGTCCACCCGCCGCGTCGAGGAAACGATCCACGAACTGGCCGACCAGGTGACGGTCGTCATCGTCACCCACAACATGCAACAGGCCGCCCGGGTCTCCCAGCAGTGCGCCTTCTTCCTGGCCGAACAGGGCACGCCGGGCGGAATCGTCGAGTCAGGGCCGACGACGGACATCTTCGGCACCCCGAACGACCCGCGCACGGCGGACTATGTGGCGGGGCGCTTCGGCTGACGGGTCAGAAACCGGTCGCGGCCCGGACGAGCCCGGCGACGGCCCGGGACCGGCTGTGGGGCGGCCAGGCGATGACGGTGGTGACGGGCGGGGCGTCCGACACGGGTACGGCGACGAGACCGTCACGCAGTTGGGACCGGCAGGACTCCGGCGCGATCCAGCACGCGCGGCCGAGTGCGATCAGCTGGAAGAGCTGGGCGTGGTCGCGTGCCTGGGGTCCGGGGCCGTCCGGATACGTGCCGTCGGGGCCGGGCCAGCGGGGCAGCGGCAGGCCGGGCAGGCCGGTGACCTCGGCCGTGCGGACATGGGGCCGGGCGGTCAGGGGATGCCCGCCCGGCAGGATCACGACCTGCCTCTCCGTGCGGAGTTCCTCCGTGTCGAAGCCGGCCGTCGAGTCGAACGGCAGGTGCAGCAGCGCCACGTCGGCCCGGCCGTCGCGCAGCATGCGTTCCTGTTCGCCGATCCCGCACAGAAGCAGGTCGACGGTGACCGCGTCGGGTTCGGCGGCGTAGGCGTCGAGGAGTTTCGCCAGCAGCTCGCCGGAGGCGCCGGCCTTGGTGGCGAGGACCACGCCGGGGTGGCCGGCGGCGGCACGGCGGGTACGGCGCTCGGCGGCCTCTACGGCGTCCAGTGCGGCGCGGGCCTCGCGCAGGAGCACGGACCCGGCACCGGTGAGCGCGACCGCGCGGCTGGTCCGCTCCAACAGGGTTGCCCCGAGGCGCCGTTCGAGCCGACTGATCGCCCGCGACAACGGGGGCTGCGCCATCCCGAGCCGCTCGGCGGCCCGCCCGAAGTGCAGCTCCTCGGCGACCGCCACGAAGTACCGCAACTCCCGCGTCTCCACACCGTCATGCTACCGAGGCGACCGGTATCGACACCCGACCAGGATCCATACCCGGGCGGTATCGATGCCCACCCGATCGGTGTTGGCCGATCCGGTCCGGGCCCGACCAGGATCGACGGTATGAACGAACAGACCGTCGCGCTGGTGACCGGCGCGAACAAGGGGATCGGATACGAGATCGCGGCGGGCCTGGGCGCGCTCGGCCGGCGGATCGGCGTGGGCGCCCGGGACGAGGAGCGCCGCTCGACCGCGGTGGCGAAGCTGCGGGCGGCCGGCGTCGACGCGTTCGCCGTACCGCTGGACGTGACGGACGACGCGAGCGTGACCGCGGCGGCCGAGCTGATCGAGGCCCGCGCCGGACGCCTGGACGTGCTGGTCAACAACGCGGGGATCACCGGCAACGCACCTCAGCTGCCCACCACGGTCGACGTCTCGACGGTCCGAACGGCCGTGGAGACGAACGTGATCGGCGTAATCCGAGTCACCAACGCGATGTTGCCGCTGCTCCGCCGCTCCCCGTCCCCCCGGATCGTCAACATGTCCAGCAGCGTCGGCTCCCTGACCCTCCAGACCACCCCCGGCGCCGAGGTGGGCCCGATCGCCGTGGCCTACTCCCCGTCGAAGACGTTCCTCAACGCGGTGACGGTCCAGTACGCCAAGGAACTGCACGACACGAACATCCTGATCAACGCCGCCTGCCCCGGCTACTGCGCAACCGACCTCAACGGCTTCCGGGGCGTCCGCACCCCGGAGCAGGGCGCGGCGATAGCCCTCCACCTCGCGACCCTGCCCGACGACGGCCCGACCGGAGGCTTCTTCGAGGACGCGGGGGAGGTGGCTTGGTGACTGAACTCCTATCTGTGTCCGGGGAGTTGGTGTGGAGCCCGAGCGGGCAGCCCTCGGAATCTCGAGGACGACTGGACGTCAGATGCGGCTGAGCGCCTTACCCGCCTCGTAGATGGTTGGCCGGTCTGCGTCGACCGCTGGCCTCAGCCTCTCGTTGGACGGCTCGTGGGGCGTCTGCTTCGTCGTGGACGAGGCAGCCGCGGTACGGAAAGTCGTAGCCCTCAGATGCACGTCCGCCCTGGGCAAGGGCAAGGGCGAGGCCGATGCGGTGTGCGCCTGGACGCCGCCCAAGGCCACGCTGAGCTGCGGTTCGATCGACGATCCTGGCCGACGAAACGGCTCCCACAGCCGGTACAGGTCGGCGAGGTTGACCAGTCCGAGGCGGAGTAGCACGGCTCCTTCGCGCGTGGGGGCGACGGCGGTCCAGGGCTGGGCGGACCACTCAGCCGTGGCCTCGATCGGAGGGCCGACTTTGGCGACGTGGTGCTGAGCCGTCGGCATGAGCGCGTCGAGCACCACGATCGGCAGCCCAGGTGGTGACCCGGACAACGTCTGCTCTCTTTCTGGGCGGGCGGCTGCCGTCCGAGACCAGGAAGGCGACCCTCTGGTCCGCGATCCACTCGGCCCGCCGGCGCGACCGCCCGTTGTGGGCGACCACGCGGTGGGCGAGGGTCTCGAACAGTTCCTCACCAGCCACCGCGCGATCGGTGCACTGATCGTTCGCCGTCGCTGTCATGGCATGGGAGCCACCTCAACGTGTGTGGCTCCCATCGATTTAGGCGTGCGGCACAGCTCGGACGCCAAGGTCATATGCCATGGAGCCAAGGCACAGCACCACGAACGGCCATAGTGAGTCGGGCGGAATGACGCCGGCGACCATGGTGGTGGTGACTATTCCCGTGCTGGCCATTGCGGTGAACGCCGGACCGCTGGGTGCATTCGGCAGGATGCCTCGGGTGACCCGTTGCAAGTCGCACATTTCCCCCTGGCAGGTCATGACACACCAGCCACGGCATTGGATGCGGCTTGTGCGCGTGCGATGTACTCCTTTCCGAGGCGCTTCAACTTACGTCGGACCCGTTCGCCAAACGTTTCGGGGAACTGCTCGGAAAGCGCCGCCTGTTGCCAGCTGAGATCCGGTGCTTCGGCCCATCTCGTCGCCACGATCGCTTCGTCGGGTGCGAGTCCGTGCAGCACAGTATTGACCCGACTCTCGTGCTCGTTGTGCAAGACCTCCGTCTCTGGAGTTCGATGCTCAACGAGCAGGTCTCGCACGGTCAGGTCGCCCCCCACCGGCCGGCTGAGCAATGAGGTCCGTCTGCCGTTCACCTTGCGCTCCCAGAGCGGTTGAAGGTGCCGATGCTCGATCTGAGTGTGGCTCTTCAAGAGATCCACTACGGCCGGGTCACGGAGAGTGCCCCTGCCGAGGCTCTTCACCCATTCGCCCAGCAATGCCATTTCCACCGCGTCGCGCCATCGCTCTGGATGGTTCACGCCGAGCCAGATCCGGCTGAACTCGTCGACCGCTTCGTGATCGCCCTCGATGGCGGCGTTGCGCGCTGTCAGGGCGGCGAGCAGGGCTTCGCGAGTGATGGGGGTGAGTTGCGGCCCGCAGGCATTGGCGAGCATGAGCAGAGCCTCGGAGATGAGGTTCACTGACGAATGTGCGACATCGGCGGCGTCGTCACGGGAGTATCGCGTAAGCCGTGAGCACTGCTTGTTCCCCTTGGTCGGACAGCTGGGGCACATGGACCGAAGGTAGACGTTCTCTTCCTCAAGTCGCTCCCTGGTGTCCTGGATTCGCTTGAGGATTCGCATGACAAGTGCTTCTGGGGCCATCGATGGATCAAGTGGGGGGAGAGGGGCGGGAGGGCGAATGCGGCCGCTGCCGCGCGGATCTGCGAGATCCTCCTCGAACTGTTTTGCTGTTGAGATGGCGAACTCATGCAGATCGCTTGCGTCGTCCACTCCAACGAAGATGGTGATCAACTGTGCGGCTCCTTGGCGAGAGGTCGGGACAAGGCTCGTACCTCTAGGCCCGGGAGCCCGTATCACCGGCAAAAAATCTTGATGGCCCCGGTGTGTTGCGTGTCACATTCCTGCTGGCGCGTTGTAGTCCGCCGAAGTCGTTCCTCCAACTAGTCGTATATCACCGGTAGTTGCGTAAGTCTCCGCAATAGGGGGCTGGTTCGCCAGGTGAGTTGGGTCGGGTCCGTGGCGAAGGCCATGACCCGGCGTTGTCGTATGAGCAGGCTCAGGGCAGTCGTCGCCTCCGCGCGGGCCAGCGGAGCGCCCAGGCAGTGGTGGAGGCCGTGGCCGAAGGCCAGGTGGGGTTGGGAGCGGCGGGTCACGGTGAAACGGTCGGGGTCGGGGAAGTGGTGGGGGTCTCGGGAGGCCGCGGCAAGGGAGATCTGGACTGTGTCGCCGGCGGGGATGTGGGTGCCGGCCAGGTTCAGGGGCTCGGCGGCGAAACGGAATGCCGTGGCGTGTACGGGGGTGCTGTGGCGTAGGGACTCCTCCACTGCTGCCGGGATGAGGTTCAAGTTCGCTCGCAGGAGCGCCAGTTGGTCCGGGTGGAGGAGGCGGGCGTGCACCGTCGCCGAGATCAGGTTGACCGTCGTTTCGTGGCCCGCGACCAGGAGGAGGAAGGCCATGCCCAGGAGTTCGTCCGGGGTGAGGTCGGGGGCTGTGCCGAGGCCAGGTCGCTCAGCAGGGTGCCGTCCGGGGCGGCGGCTTTTCGGGTGGTCAGGGTGGTGAGGTAGTCGGCCAGTGCGGCGGACGCCTCCGTCGCCGCCTCCGGCGTGGTGGGCATGACCAGTTCGTTCGACCAGGTGTGGAAGGGGGCGCGGTCTGTTGGCGGGACGCCCAGTAGGTCGCAGATCACTGTGACCGGGAGGGGGAGGGCGGCGAGGGGTTTGGTTGCCGTCGCTTCGATTCCCGGTCGTAGTGCGGCTATGCGGCCCGGCGTGAAGTGCCGCGCCACCAGGCCGCGCAGGCTGGTGTGTTGGGGTGGGTCGCTCTGCAGCATGTTGTGGCCCGAGGCGTGGCCGCCGTCGGAACGCCAGGTCGAGGAGTGCCGGATGTCGTTGCGCAGGCGAGGATCGGTGAGTGCGGTGCGGGCCGTGTCCCGGGTCAGCACCAGCCAGCACTCCCCGCTTTCGGGGACGAGGACACGGTGCACGGGCCTTTGGCGCGCAGGGCTGCGTAGACGGGGTACGGGTCGGCCGCGAAGTCGTGGTCGGCGGGGGCCAGTTCCTGGAGGGTGGGGGCGGCGGGCATAGGAGTGCCTTTCGTGGGTGGCCGAGGGGTGGAGTGACTGGGAGGGGGTGCCTGGTGTGGGGCCTACCGCCCGCTCCCGTGCCACACCTCGGCCACCGATTCCGCCACCGCCGTCGCCTGGGTGTAGCCCGCGCGGGCCGCTGCCGGGACGTGGGAGTTCGCGGTCATGTTGCGGCCCATCGCTCGGCGGGCGGTGGGGTCGGGGGTCAGGAGGGATACGGCGGTTCCCTCGGCCGTGAGGTCTGCCGCCTGGTGGGCCGCGCTCGGGTGGGGGCCAACTGCGGTCGGGACGGGGGCGATGGCCAGTACCCTGGCGTATCCGCGGGCCAGTTGGAGGTTGGCGGTGGTGCGGCTGCCGCCGTCGATCCAGTGGCGGCCCGCCAGTTCCATCGGGGGCCAGATCAGCGGGACGGCACAACTCGCGGCGACCGCTTCGACCAGCCCCGCCTTGCCGCCTGCCTCGAACGCCCCCACCTCTCCCGTGCGAGCGTCCACCGCCGCGATGCGCAGCGCCCGCGTCGGCCACTCCGTCGCCCCGCGCAGCAACTGCCGCACCGCAGAGGTCATTTCGGTCGCCGGAGTGGCGGTGCGAGCCGTCAGTGCGGCGCGGCCCAGGCGTCGTATCGACTGCTCGGGGTCGCGGGAGCCGAGGACGGCCCAGAGGAAGCGGAGGGTCTGGAGGGTGGTGACGTTCAGGTGGATGCCGTCGGCGCCGGACAGTTGGCGCTCGTACAGCTCACGTGGGGGTTGGCCGCAGGCCAGGCGGGTGCCGAAGATCGCGCCTGCCGAGGTGCCGATCACCACGTCCGCGCGGTCGGGGTCGATGCCCGCGTCCGTGAGCCCGGCGAGCACGCCCGTCAGCCATGCGCCGCCGACCGGACCTCCGCCACCAAGTACTAATGCCGTCCCGTTCTCGCTCACGCCACAGCCTTCCGAGGGAAAGAAGTGAAGTGGGGAGTGCTCCCCGTTTCAGCTGTCGACGATAACATCAGTACCGGGGAGTGCTCCCCACTTCATTCGCGAGGTGTCTCGGAAGCTGTCTGGAGGGTGCAATGACCGGCGTCGATGGCGCGGACAAGGGCGAGGACGAGGCTCCGCTGAGGCGGGACGCGCGGCGTAACCGGGGGCTCTTGGTGGCGGCGGCCCACGAGGTGTTCGCCGAGCTGGGACTGGAGGCGCCGTTCGACGTGATCGCGCGCCGAGCCGGCGTCGGCAACGCCACGCTCTACCGGCACTTCCCGACCCGCGCCGCCCTCGTCGACGCCGTCTTCCGTGACCAACTCGGCGGGACGACCGCCGCGGGCGAGTTGGCCCGGACCGCGCCGGACGCCTGGACCGGCCTGAACGTCTACCTCCGAGCCGTCTTCGGCACGCTCGCCGCCGACCGTGGCACCAACGACCTCATGACCACCCGTATCCAGGGCGTCGAGGCCCTGGACTCCGTGCACGCGCACAACCGGCGGACGCTGGAGATCCTGCTGGAGCGCGGGCGGGAGGAGGGCACGGTGCGGGCGGACGTCAGCACGGAGGACGTCCTGTTCGGCCTGGCCGCACTCGGGCGTGCCGTGCCGGCCCTGACCGCCGCGACCACGCCGGACGCCTGGCAGCGGCCCCTCGCCCTCTTCCTCGACAGCCTGCGCCGGGCACCGGTTCCCCTCCCGGGCTCCCCCCTCGACGGCGACCAACTGGCCGACGCGCTACGGGAACTGGGTCCGCACCGGACATCAAACGGCGCGTGAAAGAGCCGTGAAAGCCCTCGGCGTGTGCATGTCGGCCTGGCGGGACTCTCCTCGTGTCCGCGAGGATGCCCCGGTGAACGAGCACATAGCATCCCCCGCCGCCGCTCCCCCTCCCGCGGCCCCCGCCCTCCGTCCGGTCCGTCGGGCTGGTCTGTTCGCTCAGGGGGCCCTCGGGCTCGCCGCTGCCGGATGGGCGCTGCGGGCCCTCTGGGAGGTACGGCTCGCTGTCGCGGGGGAGCCTGCCTCCGGGCCGCCGGATCAGGGGGGCGGGGTCCATCGGCCGTTGAACTCGCTCGAGGACTCGTACCACCTCGTCAGTACGGGGGCCGGTCTCGCCGCGATGGTGTGCGTGTTCGCGTTCCTGGGGTGGGTGTGGCGGATTCGGGACAACGGGATCGCGCTGTCCGGGACCCGGCCGCGTTACGCGGGGATCTGGGTCTACCTCGGATGGATCGTGCCCGTCGTGAACCTGTGGTTCCCGCGCGGGATCATCGCCGACGCCTACCGGGCGAGCGCGCCCGGTGCGCGGCTGCCGTGGTCGCTGAACGTGTGGTGGGGGCTGTGGCTGGTCGGCCTGGCAAGCGGCGTCGGTCTGGTCTACTCCGACTCCACCGACAAGGTCATCGCCCGTGCCTACGACGACGTGTGGCAGCTCCTGGCGGCCGACGCGGCCCTCATCGGCGCGGCCGTCGCCGGCATCCTCATGGTGCGTGCCGTCACCGCCGTACAGCGGCAGGCAGGTTGAGCCGGGTGCCCGGGCGACCGGGCGCCCCGGCTGTCAGCTCACGCAGATCAGGTTGAGTACGCAGAGGCCCGACGGGGACGTCGAGTCGGAGCTGGTGTCGGAGGATCCGGTTCCGGTGGATTCCGACGTGCCCGAGGTGGACGTCGAGGTCGAAGTCGAGCTTCCTGAACTCGTGCTCGTGCTCGTTCCCGTGGTGTCCGTGGACGTCGAGGACGCCGTCGACGCTGAAGTCGATGTCGAGGTCGAGCCGGTGGTCGATGTCGTCGTGCTCTGCTGGGCGGACGCCGTCGTGGGGGTCGAGTTCGGGGTCGCGGCCGTGTAGGGCTGCGTCTTCGCCGACTCCGTGTGTGCCGCGCTGCCGGTGGCCGAACTCTGCTTCCCCGAGCCGGAGTTGGAGGCCTCCGTCGTGTCCGGCTTGCGGTGCTTGCCGGTGCCGGGGGCGATCGACTGGGTCGACTGGTCCGCCGGGAGTTCGTCGGTGCCCATGCTGGAGAGGTCCGTGGCTGTCGTCGCCTCGGCGCGCTGGCCGTTGCCGCCGCGGTCCATCGAGGCGACGGTCAGGCCGCCGCCGACCAGGGCGACGGCGGTCGCCACGACGGCTCGGCGCTGGTTTTTCTTCCAGCGGGCCCGCTGCCGGCGCCGGGCCGCGCGGCCCGCGGGCACGGTCGCCGGGGCGCCGATCTCCACGTCACCGCCGAGGTCCGCGAATCCCTCGTCGTCGGCGTCCGTGAAGACACCGCCTTCGGCGCGCCCGTGGCCGTACGCACCGGAGGCGGGCGCCGCGGCCGGACCCGACCCCGATCCCGGCCACATGGCCGCGGTGGCGGGCGCCGTACGCCCATGTCGTCCGGTCATCGGTGCGATGTCCGGGGCGTAGGCACCGCAACCGGGGCACACCAGGGCGCCGTTGAGGTGCCGGCGGCACGAGGAGCAGTAGTCCATCCGCTGTCTTCCTGACGGTTAGCTGACGGTTCGCACGTGAGAATCGAACGGGCGCCAACGGTAGCGGTGGGTTCGCAAGACTGTGTGAGGTCTGTGTGGGCCTCCTGCGCGGATTCTCTGCACACCACGTGCCCGGACCGCGAACTCCCAGCTCAGCGCCGGAATTTCCAGGTGGTCGAGGTGTCCGTGACCCTGATCACGGCCGGATTGTGCACTTGGTGCACCCGGCCCGCACTGCGATGGACTGCGCGCACTGCGGAGCACGCCACCGACGACGGCCGCGGCGGCACCCAACTGCCCGCCGCGGCCCCGGGGAGGTACGGGCGGTGTCCCCCCCGGGCTGAGCCCCTAGCGGCTCGTGAAGCGGGCGAAGGTGTGGCTGAAGTACCAGGTGTCCTGGGCGATCCCGGAGCAGTCGTTGGCGCCGGCGGTGCCCACGCAGTTGCCGTTGTCGCGCTGGAGGGCCCAGAAGGAGAGGGTGTTGATGCCCGTGGCCTCGGCCCACCGCTCGACCTTCACGGCGTCCGCGGTCGTGAACGTCTCCTCGGGGCCGAAGTCGTCGATGCCGGGCATCTCGGTGACGCCGACCATGCGCCACAGCTGCGCCGGGCTCTTCTTCGGGTAGAGGGCGGCGAGTTGGCCGTACAGACCGGTGGCGGCGGTCCTGGTGTCGGCGGCCATGTCGTGCGTGGCGCCGTCCCAGTAGTCGAAGGTCATGATGTTGACGACGTCCACGCGCGCGTGGTTGTCGACGGCGTTCTGGAGAAGGGCCACACCGCTGGCGACCAGGCCGGTGGTGGACGTCGGGAGCGTGTACGAGAACTGGACGTGCCGGTCGGTGCGTTCGGCCCAGCGCTGCACCTGCGCGATGGCCTTGTTGCGGCGGTCGATGGCGGCCGTGTTGCCGCTGGAGTCGGCCTCGATGTCGAGGTCGATACGGGTGATGCCGTACGTCGTCACCAGGCTCTCGTAGACCTTGGCGATCGCGTCGACGTCGGTGCAGCTGTCGGCGAGTTCGGTGCCGGTGGTGTCGGCGCCGTAGCCGCCGAAGGACGGGATGACGTCGCCGCCGCGGGCCTGGATGGCGGCGATGTCCGCGCCGAAGGAGGACCTGTCGATGGGAAGGGTGGTGTCGCCGTTCCAGTAGGCGGTGCACGAACCCGGCTTGTCCGTCTGGAGGAAGGCCATGGTCAGGTACTTGTTGCCGGAGGCGGCGGCCAGCTGGGCGGGGCTCTCGCCGGTCCAGGCCTCGAAGTACGGGGCGGAGACGTGGGCGGGGAGGGGCCGGGCCTGGTGCGAGGCCGTGGCCTCGGCGGCGAGGGCGCCACCGCCGCCGAGGGCGACCAGCCCAGCGGACAGGCCGGTGACGGTGACACAGGACAGCAGCGCGCGAAGCAGCGGACGAGGTCGTCTCATTGACGCTCCCAGGGAGGCGGAAGGGAGGGGGGTGGGGACGAGCAGCGACCATCTTTGGACTAGACCATTCAACTGTCAAGGTTCTTTACAGTTAACAGACCCGGGATGAGGAGATTCGGTAGGGAAGTGGGGGACGACAACCGGATGTCTTGACGTGGTCTCCACGAGCCCGTTGGCTCTCAGTCTCTTGGTGGCCCCGCAGCGCGTCCGCCAGTTCTTTCGCCCGGAAGGCACCCGCACGTGAACGTTCGAACCCCCCGCAGATCCACCCCGGTTCGCATTTCCCTCCCCCTCCTCGCCTGCGCGTCGGCCCTGTCGCTCACCGCCTGCGGGGTCGTGGACGGCGTCACCGGAAGCAGCGGGGCCTCGGCGCCGAACAACCGCAAGGACATCAAGGTGGGGCTGCTCCTGCCGGACAAGGACACGGCGCGGTTCGAGCGGTTCGACTACCCCCTGATCAAGGCCCGGGTCGCCTCCCTCACCAGCGGCAAGGGCAAGGTCGTCTACTCCAACGCCGAGGCCAGCGCGGCCACCCAGAGCAAGCAGTTCGGGCAGCTGATCGCCGACAAGGTGGACGTGATCCTCGTCGACGCGGTGGACTCCAAGGCCATCGGGGCGGACGTGAAGAAGGCCAAGGACGCCGGGATCCCGGTCATCGCCTACGACCGGCTCGCGCAGGGTCCGATCGACGCGTACGTCTCGCACGACAACGAGCTCGTCGGCGAGGTGCAGGGCCGCGCGATCGTCGACGCGCTCGGCACCAAGGCCGAGACCAGCAAGGTCGTCATGATGAACGGCTCGCCCGCCGACCCCAACACCGAGCTCTTCAAGGACGGCGCGCTCAGCGAGCTCAAGGGCCGGGTGGTCATCGCCAAGTCGTACGACACCAAGGAGTGGCTGCCGTCGGTCGCCAAGGCCAACATGCAGAAGGCGATCCAGTCCATCGGGCTGAACGACATCGCCGCGGTGTACTCCGCCAACGACGGGATGGCGGGGGCCGTCATCGAGGCGCTGGAGCAGGCCGGCGCGACGAAGCTGCCGCCGGTGACCGGGCAGGACGCCAACCTCGACGCGGTGCAGCGGATCGTGGCCGGCGAGCAGACCATGACGGTCTACAAGTCCTTCCTGCTGGAGGCGACCAACGCGGCGGACATGGCCGTGTACAAGGTGCAGGGGCGTGACATCGCCTTCGACGCGCTGACCCAGGACACGGTGGACAGCCCGACGAAGAAGGACATCCCGGCGATGCTGGTGCCGGTGGTCGCGCTCACGAAGGACAACATCGAGGACACCGTGATCAAGGACGGCGTCTACACGGTCAAGGACATCTGCACGGCGAAGTACGCGGCGGACTGCTCGGCGATCGGACTGAAGTGACCGCCGTTCAGCGGTCCTTGCGTGCGACCCCGCCGTAGATGCCGATCGGCGGGGCGTCCGGCGCCGGCGGCTCCTCCGGGTGCCAGTCCGTCACCTTCACCACGCCCGGTGGTACGAGGGTGAAGTCGCCGAAGAATTCCTGGACTTCGGCGTGGGTGCGGAGGTTCATCGTGGCCGTCGCCCGGTTGTAGACCTTCGCCGCGTCCTCGCGGCCGTCCTCGTGGGCGTCGCCCGTCGCGTGGGACAGGACCAGGTACGACCCCGTCGGCAGCGCCTCGCGCAGGGTGGTGACGATGCCGTACGGGTCGTCCGCCGCCGAGAGGAAGTGCACGACCGCCACCAGCAGCAGCGCCACCGGCTCGTCGAAGTCGATCACCTCGCGTATCTCGGGGTGGTCGAGGACCGCACGCGGGTCCCGTAGATCGGCGAGGACGACCGAGGTCGCCGTGTCCGCGTCGTCCAGGAGCGCCATGGAGTGGGTGCTGACGATCGGGTCGTTGTCGACGTACGCGATCCGGGTGTCGGGCGCGATGGCGCGGGCCACCTGGTGCACGTTGGGCTCGGTCGGCAGCCCCGTGCCGATGTCGAGGATCTGCCGCACCCCGCCCTCCCCGACGACGTGCCGCACCGCGCGCTGGAGGAAGCGCCGGTTGGCGCGGACGCCCTCCCGCACCTCGGGCGCCGCCCTGATGAACTGCTCGGCGGCCTCCCGGTCGACCTCGTAGTTGTCCTTGCCGCCGAGGAAGTAGTCGTACATCCGCGCCGGATGAGGCTTGCTCGTGTCGATCGGAGAGCTCATGGGTTCTTTCTAACACGCCGACCTGGGCGCGATGGGGTCGCCAACTCCCTGTCCATGCCTGTGTGTTGGTGGCCGCGGAAGGCCACCAGGACCTGATCGTCGTCGGGTTCACGACCCACGCCCCTGGCCGAGGTGAGGTTCACCAGCCCGTGTGCAGAAGGTGGTTGAGCAGCAGCGCCAGCACCGCCTGGGCCGCCAGCCAGGCCCGCGGACGGGTCAGGAACGCGCAGGACGGCAGCAGCCACATCGCGAACGGCAGCCAGATCCGCTCCGTCTCCGCCTTGCTCATGCCGGACAGGTCGGCGGCCAGGAGGGCGAGCAGGGCGGCGGCGACGAGGACGGCGAGGCGGCTGCCGTCGTCCCGACGGACGAGAGCCACGGCGGTGCGGCGCAGGCCGGCCGCCGTGGCCAGGCCCGTGATCAGGACCGTGCAGGCGAGGTTGGCCCAGACCCAGTATCCGTACGGCCGGATCCCGCCCGCACCCTGGTTGTAGCGCGTGACGAGCAGGCGGTACGCCTCCCACCAGTCGAAGCCGGCCAGCGTGAACGCCGTGGGTACGACGGCGACACCGGCGAGCAGCGCCACGAGCAGGAACGGCCGCTCGCGGACGCGGCCCCGGCCCAGCAGCAGGACCGCCGCGCCGATTAGGGCGAAGAGCGTCAGGCCGTACGAGAGATAGCAGGTCAGGCCGAAGAGGAGGCCCGAGCCCGCCGCCCACCAGAGGGAGCGTCCGGTGACGGCGAGGGCGAGCAGCGCCACCGACCAGGACGCGACCGCCGCGAAGTACGCGTCCGCCGAGGTGCCCAGCCACACCGCGGCCGGGGCCAGTGCCAGGAACGGCGCCGCCCGCCGTGCGAGCCCCTCCCCGGCGAGGGCCCGCACGGCGACCAGCACGGCCACGCACGCCGTCGCGCCGACGGTGATGCACCACATCCCGGCCCAGCCGCCGCCCCGCAGCCCGATCCGGTCGAGCAGCACGAAGGTGAGGGTCGACGCCGGGGGATGCCCGGCGACATGGGCGGGCCAGGGGGCCGGGGTGCCCAGGAGGATGTGGTGGGTGAAGTCGCGCAGGGTGCCGGGGATGTCGTGGAAACGGTCGATGACCTGGAGGTATTCGTAGCGGGTGGTGAGCCGGTTCGCGATGCCGCGGCGCCAGCCGTCGACCAGGGCGAGCGAGACGGTCCAGGCGAGCGCGGTCGCCCAGGCCGTCGCCAGCAGGGTCCGCCAGGGCAGGCGGGCGGCGAGGACCGGGCCGTACGCCACCACGGCCGCCGCGACCAGCAGTGCGGCCGGGGTGCCGGGGCCGAGGTGCGGGCCCCAGGTGGCGAAGAGGGGCGGCCACGCGACGAAGAGGGTGTGTTCGGTGTCCTGGATGTGGCGGCCGACCAGGGCGGCCGTGAGGACGAGGAGGGCGGCGGCGAGGACGGCGTACAGATCGCGGAGCAGGGCGCGGTTCACACCGGCACGCTAGGCCGGACGGCGGGCCTCTGACCTGTGCCGGGGCCGGACGTCAGCGTTTCGTCATGGGTCGCGCACCCTCTCTTGGGGTGATCCCGACCTACCGTCGCCGCATGGACGCCCCACGCCTTCCCACCTCGCCGAGCTTCTGGCGCAGCCCCCTGCGAGGCCCCCGCTTCACCTCGGTCCTCGGCCTCGTCCTGCTCGTCGGCATCACCGTGCTCTTCGTGACCGGGCTGCTCTCGTACGCCGCCTACAACCCCGACCTGTCGCCCGTGAACGACAAGACCCCGAACAAGGGCCTTCTCGGCTTCTACCTCTTCGCCTGGCCGACCGACCCGCACTGGCTGTACCGGCTCACCCAGGGCGTCCACGTGACGCTGGGGATCACCCTGATCCCGGTCCTGCTGGCCAAGCTGTGGTCGGTGATCCCGAGGCTGTTCGCCCTGCCCCCGGCCCGCTCGCTCGCCCACGCGCTGGAGCGGATCTCCTTGCTGCTGCTGGTCGGCGGCGGCCTGTTCGAGTTCGTGACGGGCGCCCTCAACGTCCAGCTGGACTACGTCTTCCCGGGCTCCTTCTACCCCCTCCACTTCTACGGCGCGTGGGTGTTCTTCGCCGCGTTCCTCGCGCACGCGGTGCTGAAGACGCCGGCGGCGCTGCGGAACGTGCGGCGGATGCGGGGCGGTCAACCGGCCTCTTCCGAGGGCGAGTTGGTGTCCCCGGACCCGGCGCCCCCGACCGTCTCCCGGCGCGGCGCCCTGTGGTTCGTCGGCGGCGGTTCGGCGCTGCTCTTCGCCACCACCGTCGGGCAGGACTTCGACGGACTGCGCCGCACGGCCCTGCTCGCCCCGCACGGCGGCGCCGATCCCGCGAGCGGCCCGAACGGCTTCCAGATCAACAAGACCGCCGCCTACGCCGGGATCGACCCGGCGGAGACGGGTG
The DNA here is from genome assembly GCF_050936785.1 of Streptomyces sp. CA-249302. NCBI lineage: Bacteria > Bacillati > Actinomycetota > Actinomycetes > Kitasatosporales > Streptomycetaceae > Streptomyces > Streptomyces sp. CA-249302. The sequence goes on from NZ_JBNJMG010000001.1 coordinate 5,621,221, forward strand.
CGGAGGCTTGGCGCCTGGTCGTCACGGGACGCACGGGAACGGTCCGCCTCAGCCGCGCCGACCTGGCCCGACTCCCGCTGCACAGCTCGGCGTTGCCCATCGCCTGCGTGGAGGGCTGGTCGACGTCCGACCAGTGGTGGCGGGGTGTACGGCTGCGGGACCTGGCCGCGCTGGTCGGCGAGGGGGACGACCCGCCGGACCTGTTCGTCGAGTCCCTCCAACGGCACGGCGCCTTCCGCCGCGCGGCCCTGCGCGCCAACCAGGTCGCCGACCCGCGCTCCCTGCTCGCCCTCTACGTCAACGGCGAGGACCTGTCCCCCGACCACGGCCACCCGGCCCGCGTCATCGTGCCGGCCGCGCCCGGTGTGCTGAACACCAAGTGGGTGGCCCGGCTGACCTTCGGAGACCTGTGATGCGACGACTCCCGGTGCTCCCGCTCGGCAGCCCCTTCCAACTCCTGCTCCTGGCCTGCTCGTTCGCGCTCGCCGCGTACGCGGGCGTACAACTGCTCGCGGGCGACTGGCTGTCCGTGGCGCTGTGGTTCGTCGGCGCGGCGCTGCTGCACGACCTCGTGCTGCTGCCGCTGTACGCACTGGCGGACCGGGCGGTGGTACGGGGTCTTGAGGCCGGCGGCCGCCGCGAGTGGGCGATGTACGTGCGCGTACCGGCCGCCCTCTCCGGACTGCTCCTGCTGGTGTGGTTCCCGCTGATCAGCGGGATGGTCGACCGGCGCTACCGGTCGGCCACCGCGCTCCCGCCGGACGGCTTCCTGACCCGCTGGCTGCTGATCACGGCCGTACTCTTCGGTGCTTCCGCGCTGCTGCTCGCGCTGCGGGTGCGCAGGGCGACGAAGCGGCGGCCGCCCGCCGTCCACTGAGCGGCGCTCGCCCAGCCGCGTGCGTGACGGAGCAGGGCCGGGGTGCCGAGACGGGCCCAGGGGAAGGGGGCGCCGGTCGCCTCGAAGGCGTCGGTGAGGTGGACGTGGGCGCGCTCGTCCACGTCCACGGGGGCGGTCTCGGCGATCAACAGGGCGCCGGGGGCGAGGAGTTGGCGTACCCGCTCCAGCAGCCCGCGCGGGTCGCCGCCGATGCCGATGTTGCCGTCCATGAGCAGCACGGTGTCCCACCGCCCCTCGCCGGGCAGCGGCTCGAACACGGAGCGCCTGAGCGCCTGCCCGCCGAGCTTCGCGGTGTGCTCGACGGCGGCCTCACTGACGTCGATCCCGAGGACGGTACGCCCCCGGGCGGCCAGCTCGGCGACCAGCCGCCCCGGCCCGCACCCGACGTCCAGCACGGCACCCTCGCACCGGTCCAGCACGTCCCGGTCGACCCGGTCGGCCCGCGCACACCACCGCTCCACGTCCAGCGGGAGCAGCCAGCCGTCGGCACGGCGCAGGAAGAGGGGGCCGCGACCGGCACGGAGGGCGGTGGAGTAGGGGTCGGCGGTGGCCCAGGCCGGGGTGGCGCCGCGGGCGCCGACCGGTTGGGCGGCGGGTGCCTCGACGAGCGGGGTGCGCGAAGGCCTGCCGGGCGGCGCGGCGGTGGTGGCGAGCGGTGCGGCGGTGGTGGCGAGCGGTGCGGCGGTGGTGGCGCCGGGCGGTGCGGCGGTGGTGGTGAGTGGTGCGGCGGTGGTGGCGCCGGGCGGGTGTGTGTGCTGCCGCGACTGGGCCACGGCGGTTCCGTCCACCGGCGTGCGGATCGGCTGCATCCTCATCGCCGCGCCGCCGCCCCGCACCGCGCCAGCCGTTCCGCGAACAGCCCGTGCGGGGCCAGTGCGGCGACCGCGCGGGCGTCGGCCGCGGTGTCGACGTCCCGGAGGCGGGGCAGGTCCCGTACCCGCAGGCCCGCGTCGACCAGCCGCTCCCGCTGCACGGCCCCCGTCACCGGCGTCGACATCGGCACGCCCCGCAGCAGCGCGGGATCGGGCTCGGCGAGCCCCAGCGCCCAGAAGCCGCCGTCCTCCGCCGGGCCGAAGTACGCGTCGCAGTCCGCGAAGTCGACGGTGAGGAGGGCGGGGGCCACCTGCGGGGTGTCCATGCCGATGAGCAGGGCGGGCCCGGCGCAGTGCGCGAAGGCGTCCGCGAGCCGCTCGTCGAGGCCGCCGGGACACTGCCGTACGACCTCGAAGCCGGGCGGCAGCCAGGGGCCGGGAGCGCCGTCGAGAACGAGTACGCGACGGGCGGCGGGCGTGGCCGCGACGGCCGCCAGGCTGTCGGCGAGCGCCGCTTCCGCGAGCGCTGCGGCCTCCTGCGGGCTGAAGGGCGGGGTCAGCCGGGTCTTCACCCGGCCGGGGAGGGGTTCCTTGGCGATGACGAGCAGCGTGACCGGCGTCCGACCGCCCCGGCCGCGACCGCTCGGCGTGTGGTTCTCCCATCCGTGCGTGGTCAACGTACGACCCTCCCGTCCGCCAGCACCCGGCTCATGTCCCGTACCGCCTGCCAGGTGCCCCGCCAGGTGCCGGTCACCTTCGAGGCGCCGGTGCGGGGCAGGTACGGGACGTCGTGTTCGGTGATGCGCCAGCCGGCGTCCGCCGCGCGGACCACCATCTGGAGGGGGTAGCCGCTGCGCCGGTCGGTGAGGCCGAGGGCGAGCAGCGGGGCGCGGCGGGCGGCGCGCAGCGGGCCGAGGTCGTGCAGGCGCAGCCCGGTGCGGCGGCGGAGCAGGCGGGCGAGGGCGAGGTTGCCGGCCCGGGCGTGTGCGGGCCAGGCATCCCGAGTGCGTGGGCGCCTGCGGCCGAGCACCAAGTCGGCGTCACCGTCCCGGACTTCGCGCACGAACGGCAGCAGCAGCGCCGGGTCGAGCGAGGCGTCGCAGTCGCAGAAGCAGACGATCTCGGCGGTGGCCGCCAGCAGCCCGGCATGACAGGCGGCGCCGAAGCCCCGCCGGGGCTCCTCGACGACGGTCGCGCCCAGCGAGCGCGCGAGCTCCGCCGAGCCGTCGGTCGAACCGTTGTCGACGACCAGGGCCCGCCAGCCGGCCGGGATCCGGGCCAGGACCCAGGGCAGGGCCGCGGCTTCGTTGAGACAGGGGAGGACGACATCCACGTCCACGTCGTTGGTCACGGCTTTCACCCTACGAACGCGAATAGGGCATAGCGGACTTCTGTTCCTTACGAAACGCGGACGTCGGGCCCCTGGAGGTCCTCGTGGGCCGCGGGAGAACGGCCCCGGTGCGAGGCTGGAGGCATGCAGCAGCCGTACGAGCCCGAGCGCCCGGCCCCCGCCCGGGTCCTGGTCGTCGACGACGACCCCACGGTCGCGGAGGTGGTCGCCGGATACCTGGACCGCGCCGGATACGCCGTCGACCGGGCCGCCGACGGCCCCGCCGCCCTGGCCCGGGCCGCCGCCCACCGCCCGGACCTGGTGGTCCTCGACCTGATGCTGCCCGGCATGGACGGCCTGGAGGTGTGCCGGCGGATGCGGGCGACCGGCCCGGTGCCGGTCATCATGCTCACCGCGCGCGGCGACGAGGACGACCGCATCCTCGGCCTGGAGGTCGGCGCCGACGACTACGTCACCAAGCCCTTCAGTCCGCGGGAGCTGGTCCTGCGGGTGGAGTCGGTCCTGCGCCGCACCCGCCCGTCGGCCGCCAGGGCCGCCGTGACGCCGCTCTCCGCGGCCGGTCTGACCGTCGACCCCGCCGCCCGTCGCGCCACCAAGAACGGCACCGAACTCGCCCTCACCCTACGGGAGTTCGACCTCCTCGCCTTCCTCCTGCGGAATCCGGGACGGGCGTACGCCCGCGAGGACCTGATGCGCGAGGTGTGGGGCTGGGACTTCGGAGACCTGTCCACCGTGACCGTGCATGTCCGACGGTTGCGCGGCAAGGTCGAGGACGACCCGGCGCGTCCCCGCCTCATCCAGACGGTGTGGGGCGTGGGCTACCGCTTCGAGCCGGGAGGCGAGTGAGCATGCGCGACAACCTGCTCATCGCCCTGTTCGCGTTCCTCGGTGCGGCGGCGGCCGGGCTCCTCGGCGCGGGCGCCCTGTGGCTGCTGCGCCGCCGCTCGCTGACCACCTCGCTGACCGTGGTGGCCGCCGTCGCGGTGACCGCGATGCTGGCCGGCACCCTCGCGGTGGCGCAGGCGATGTTCCTGTCCGGCCACGACCTGAGCGTGGTGACGACGGTCGTCGCGATGGCGGCGGTCGTCTCCCTCGCCACCGCGCTGATACTCGGCCGCTGGGTGGTCGCCCGCAGCCGCGAACTCGCCCGCGCGGCCCGCTCGTTCGGCGACGGCGGCGCCTTCACCGCCCCCGACGGCCCGACCACCGCCGAACTCGACGCGCTGAGCCGCGAGTTGGCGGCGACCAGCGCCAGGCTCGCCGAATCCCGGGACCGGGAACGCGCGTTGGAGACCTCCCGCCGTGAACTGGTCGCCTGGATCTCCCACGACCTGCGCACCCCGCTGGCCGGCCTCAGGGCCATGTCCGAGGCCCTGGAGGACGGGGTCGCCGCCGACCCCGACCGCTACCTGCGCCAGATCCGCACCGAGGTCGAGCGCCTCAACACCATGGTCGGCGACCTCTTCGAACTCTCCCGCATCCACGCCGGCACCCTCCCGCTCAGCCTCTCCCGCATGTCCCTCTACGACCTGATCGGCGACGCGCTGGCCGGAGCGGACGCCCTCGCCCGGGAACACGGTGTGCGCCTCGTCGGCGGCGAGGTGGAGTCGGTGCCGGTGGAGGTCGACGGCAAGGAGATGAGCCGGGTCCTCGGCAACCTCCTGGTCAACGCCATCCGCCGCACCCCCGCCGACGGCACGGTCGCGGTCGCCGCCGAGTCCTCCCCGGAGGGCGTGGTGGTGTCGGTGACCGACGGCTGCGGAGGCATCCCGGACGAGGACCTGCCCCGCGTCTTCGACACGGGCTGGCGGGGCACGGACGCCCGTACACCCCCGGCCGGGGCGGGGCTGGGCCTGGCGATCGTGCGGGGCATCGTGGAGGCGCACCGGGGGCGGGCGAGCGTACGGAACATCCCGGGCGGCTGCCGCTTCGAGGTGACGCTGCCGGCGGCGGGCCCGTCGGCGCTCTGAGCCGGCGTTTCGAGCCCGTGCTCGGAGGCCGTCAAAGCGTCCGGACGTGCCGGTACCTCCGCGACCACCCCGGGTCCCGGGTGGCGGACCTCGCCGCCGAGTTCGCGGTCGGAATCGGCGCGACCAGCAAGGGAGTCGACCGCCTCGAAAAACAGGGCTGGGTCGTACGGCAGCCCCATCCCGCCGACCGCCGCTCGTCGCTGCTCGCACTGACCGACGCCGGCGTGGAACTGGCCGACGCGGCGGAGAACACCTTCACCGGCCAACTGACCGACCTGATCGGCGGCACCCTCACCCCCTCCCGCCTGGCGTCCGCCGCACGGACCCTCGCGGAACTCCGCGCCGCCCTCGAACGCGACCGGATCGGCCTCCCGACGGGCTGACGGGCCCTGAGTCCTGTCGTGTCCGAGGATCCTGCGGGTCCGGCTTCAGGCGGTGGGCCGTCCGGTGGCCGTGCCCGCGGCGGCCCGTCGGGCCTCGGCGATCATCTTCGGCCCGTCGGTCTCCTCCGTCAGCCAGGCCAGGTGTCCGTCCGGCCGGACCAGGGCCGCGGTGACGCCGGTCCACTCGGCCCTGTCTCCGGCCGCCCGCGCGCTGTGCACCCGCAGGCCGGGGCGGGCGTCGTGGGCGGTGGGGGCGAGGGCGTCCGCGGCGCGGCCGGTGAGGTCGAGGAGGACGTGGTCGCCGTCGCGCAGGAGGGAGAAGAGGCTGACGGTGCCGAGCGCCAGGTCCGGTGCGCGGTGGCCGGTCAGCGGGTGGGCGTGGGTGTCCGGGGCGGGTGGGTAGGCGACCGACAGCCCGGCCGCCCGGCGGGCCAGCTCGGCCGAGAAGTCGCCGACGGCGGGGATGAGTTCGCCGATCAGGTCGCGCAGGGCCAGTGACTCCGCGGTGTAGTTGGTCATGAGGGCGGTCTGCGCCCGGGTGCTGCGCAGCAGTTCGGCACCGACCGGGTGCCGTTCGGTGTGGTACGTGTCGAGCAGTCCCCGCGGGGCCGTGCCGGTCAGCGTCCGCGCCAGTTTCCAGCCCAGGTTGAACGCGTCCTGGAGACCCACGTTGAGGCCGGGGCCGCCCGAGGGGAAGTGCATGTGCGCGGCGTCGCCCGCCAGCAGCACCCGCCCCGCGCGGTAAGCGGCGGCCTGGCGCGCGGTGTTGCCGAAGCGGGAGAGCCAACGGGCGTCGCGCATACCGAAGTCGGTGCCGGTGATCTCGTACACCTTGGACCGCAGCTCGTCGAAGGTCAGCGGGCCGGGGCGGGTGCGGACGCTCGCCGCGTCGTTGCCGACCACCCGGTGGATGCCGCCGGGCAGGGGGAAGGCCATCACGGTGCCGCGTTCGTTGAAGACGGACGGCGGGTGGGGCGGCTCGTCGAGTACCACGTCGGCCATCCAGGCCCAGGCGGTGGCCGGGGTGCCGGGGAAGTCGATGCCCGCCGCCTCCCGCACGGTACTGCGGGTGCCGTCGCACCCGACGACGTACGACGCCTGCTTCTCGTACGAACCCCGCGGCCCCTCGACCCGCACGGTCACCGCCCGCTCGTCCTGCGTCAGGCCGACGACCCGGTGACCGCGCAGCAGCCGTACCCCCGTCGACCGGGCGTGCAGCGCCAGCAGTTCCTCGGTGCGGACCTGGGGCAGGGCGAGGCTGAACGGGAACGGCGTGTCCAGTCCACCGAAGTCCAGCCTGGAGGGCAGCGCGGCGAAGTGCCCGCTGGGGATCGCCAGTCCGTCGGCGAGAAAGGGTTCGGCCGCGCCCCGGCACGCGAGCATCTCCAGGGTGCGCGGATGCAGGGAGAGCGCACGCGAGTGCGGATCCGGCTCCGGCCTGCTCTCCAGCACGGTGACCTCGATGCCGTACCGGCACAGCTCGGCGGCGAGCCAGATGCCGACCGGGCCGCCTCCGACGACGATGACCTGTTCCACGAACCCCTCCTTGGTCACTGACCAATAATCTCCCCTCAGTAAACTAGGTCAATGACCAAGAGGCAACCGGAGTCGACGGCTCCGTCCCGGCAGCGACTGGACACGGCCACCGTGGTGCGGGCCGCCCTGGACCTGCTGGACGAGAAGGGCGCGGACGCGGTGTCGGTGCGGGGCACCGCGGAGCGGCTGGGCGTGCGTATGAACACCGTGCTGTGGCACGCCAAGACCAAGGGGCGGCTGCTGGAGCTGATGGCCGACGCGATCGTCGCCGGGATCTCGCTGGAGGGGCTGCCCGGAGCCTGGGCGGCACGCGCAGGTGAGCTGGCGCGCCGCTACCGTCGCGGTCTGCTGGCCCACCGCGACGGGGCGGTCATCGTCGCCGGCACGTATGCCGCGGAACCGGCGACCCTGCGTTTCGCGGACGCGATGATCGGGACGCTCCTCGACGGCGGGCTCGACGAGCGCCGGGCGGCCTGGACCTACTGGAGCATCCAGTACCTGGCCCTCGGCCTCACCCAGGAGGAACAGGCCCTGGCGACCGAGACCGGCGCCCACACCCTGACCCGCGAACTCGCTCCGGGCGCGTACCCGGCACTGAGCCGGGTGGCATCCCACCTGGAGGACACGGCCTTCGACGACCGTTTCGAGTTCGCCCTCGGGAGGATCCTGGGTGCACCCGGCCCGCCGCCCCCCATCAAAGGACGCGGATTGAAGTGAATGTCTCAGCGACGCGCTGCCCGCGCGCTGTTCTTGCGGGACATTCGCTCCGATCGTGGCTCCGGGGCAGGGGTGGGAGGGGCGGGTCAGGTGCTGGCCGGCCCACTCGCCGCGAACTCCCCCATCCCCTCCTCGAACCCCACCTCCGCCTTCCACCCCAGCTCGGCCCGCAGCCGCGCCGAGTCCGCCGTGATGTGCCGGACGTCCCCCAGGCGGTACTCCCCGGTGACCACCGGCTCGGGCCCGTCGCACGCCGAGGCCAGCACCCGGGCCATCTCGCCCACGGTGTGCACCTCCCCGCTCCCGGTGTTGTAGACGGCCAGCGCCCCCTCCACCGCACCGGCCTCCAGCGCGGCCAGGTTCGCCGCCGCCACGTCCCGTACGTGTACGAAGTCCCGCCGCTGCCGCCCGTCCTCGAAGACCCGCGGCGCCTCGCCCCGGGCGAGCTTCGAGAGGAAGAACGAGGCCACCCCGGCGTACGGGGTGTCCCGCGGCATCCGGGGCCCGTACACGTTGTGGTAGCGCAGCGACAACGCAGCCCCGCCCGTCGAACGGGCCCAGGCCGCGGCCAGATGCTCCTGCGTCAGCTTGGTTGTGGCGTACACGTTCCGCGGATCCACGGGCGCGTCCTCGCCGACCAGCCCCGGCGCCAACTCCCGCCCGCACAACGGGCATCCGGGCTCGAAGCGCCCCGCGTCGAGGTCGGCGACCTCCCGCGGCCCGGGCCGCACCACGCCGTCCCGCGGGCACTCGTACCGCCCCTCGCCGTACACGACCATCGACCCGGCCAGCACCAGCCGCCGTACCCCCGCCGAGGCCATACCGGCGAGGAGTACGGCCGTCCCGAGGTCGTTCCGCGAGACGTACTCCGGCGCGTCGGCGACCCCTTCGCCGAGTCCGACCATCGCCGCCTGATGGCATACGGCGTCCACGCCGACGAGCGCCCGGGCGACGGCGGCGGGGTTGCGCACGTCCGCGCCGGGATCCTCCCGGACGTCGTACACCACCGCCTCGTGACCGCGCGCCCGCAGCGCGTCGACGACATGGGACCCGATGAACCCGGCACCGCCGGTGACCAGCACACGCATACCGCCACGCTAGGTCCGCGGGGGCGCCGGGCGGCGTGACCCGCCGGGTACGTCATGACTCCGTAAGGGGTACGGCGGACCTCACCTTTGTCCACCCATGTGAACAAGAAACCGCCACCCGTCTATTGACGTGCTCACGTCGACCCTCTTACGGTCCGATCCGGAAAGCGCTTTCTCCGTACCTCCGCAAGACGCCCCGACACCGTCCTGGAGATGGAGACCAACGATGCACCTGAGACCCGTCGTCGCGAGCGCAAGTCTCGTGCTGGGCGCGCTCGTCGCGCTGTCCGGCACGAACGCGCAGGCCGCGACCAGCCGATACGAGGCCGAGACCGCCCCCGCGGTCTGCACCGGCACCATCGACTCCAACTGGACCGGATACTCCGGCAGCGGCTTCTGCAACGGCACCAACGCCACCGGCGCGTATGCCCAGTTCACCGTGACCGCACCCGCATCGGGCACGGCGACCCTGGCCGTCCGCTTCGCCAACGGCGCAACCACCGCACGCCCCGCGGACATCATCGTGAACGGTACGACGGTCGCCACGGCGTCCTTCGAGGGCACGGGCACCTGGACCGGCTGGACGACCAAGACCCTGACCGTGCCGGTGAGTTCGGGCAGCAACACCGTCCGGCTGAGCCCGACCACCTCGGCCGGCCTGCCCAACGTCGACGCCCTCGACGCCACCGTCTCCGACGCCACCACCCCGGCGGCAGGCGCCCTGTACGTCTCGCCGGCCGGCACCGACGGCGCGGCCGGCACGGAGTCCGCCCCGACCACCCTCACCTCGGCGATCAGCCGCATCGCCGCCGGCGGGACGATCTACCTGCGCGGCGGGACGTACAACTACGCCTCGACGGTCACCGTCCCGGCGGGCAGTGACGGAACGGCGAGTGCGCGCACCACCCTCTCGGCCTATCCGGGTGAGACTCCGGTGCTCGACTTCTCGTCCCAGAGCGAGAGTTCGGCCAACCGCGGGCTTCAGCTCTTCGCCGACTACTGGCACCTGTACGGGCTGACCGTCGAGCACGCCGGGGACAACGGGATCTACGTCGGCGGCAGCAACAACGTCGTCGAGCGGACCGTGACGGCGTACAACCGTGACACGGGGCTCCAGTTGGGGCGGATCTCCTCCAGCACACCGAGCGGTCAGTGGCCGGCGAACAACCTGATCGTGAGCTCCGAGTCGCACGACAACGCCGACTCCGACGGCGAGGACGCGGACGGCTTCGCCGCCAAGCTCACCACCGGGACCGGGAACGTCTTCCGGTACGACGTCTCGCACAACAACATCGACGACGGCTGGGACCTCTACACCAAGACCGACACCGGAGCGATCGGCCCGGTCACCATCGAGAACTCCCTCTCGTACGACAACGGCACCCTCACCGACGGCTCCCAGGCGGGCAACGGCGACCGCAACGGCTACAAGCTCGGCGGCGACGACATCGCGGTGAACCACGTGGTCCGCGGCAGCATCGCCTACCACAACGGCAAGCACGGGTTCACCTACAACAGCAACCCCGGCACGATGACGGTGTCGGGCAACGTGTCCATCGACAACACCGAGCGCAACTTCAACTTCGACGGCGGTACGTCGGTCTTCCGCGACAACACCTCGTGCCGCAGCACCAGCGGCACGAACGACCGGATCATCGGCGACTCCGACACCTCGAACCAGTTCTGGTCCGGCACGAACGGCTCGCGCTGCTCCTCCTACAGCGGCGGCCTGCACTGGTCGTTCGCCTCGAACGGCTCGCTGGTCGTGACCTTCGGCTAGCGGGGGCGACACGCGGCCGGTCCCCGGGTCGGTGACCCGGGGACCGGCACGGTGACACGCGATGACGCCGACGTCAGGCGAACAGCAAGCGCCAGGTCAGTGGGCCCGGGTTGCCGTCCGCGTCGCCGCGCAGCTGCTTCTGGGACTTCTGGAAGTCGCGGACGTTGAGGCGGTCCGCCTCGCCCCAGGTCCTGCTCGGGCCGACCTTGTAGTGGTCGCCGAAGCCCCGCTTGACGAGCTGCTTGCCGAGTTGGAGGACGTGGGCGTTGGAGGCGCCGGTCGTGAAGTACTTGCGGCCCGGGAAGGCCGGGACCTTCGGGGCGCCGGTGCCCGTTCCCGTGCTCGTGCCGCCGTCGTCGTCCACGTCCAGGTCCGCCTTCGCGTACTTCACGATCCTCGCGAAGTCGATCGCGCCGGGGTCGCCGTGGACGTTCTCCGGCACGTGCATGTGTCCGCAGACGCCCTTGAAGTCCGTCCACTGCGCGCCCGTCATGCGCTGGCCGCCGCTGCCGTACGAACCCGGGTACGCGGGCCACGACTTGGGGCCGGACAGGGGTACGCCGTGCTGCTCGTGCATCCAGGCCAGGAAGGTGGCGACGCCCTGGAGGGCCCAGTCGGGGGCCTCCGGCCAGTAGATGTGCGCCTGGCCGGACGCCATCCACTTCGAGTGGGTCTTCGGGTCGCAGGTGCCGGTCAGTTCGACCTGGCAGACGTTCATGGTGTTGGTCTCGACGCCGCCCCTGAGGTTGACCAGGGCTCTGGAGGAGGTCTCTATGTCGAAGTGCTGGTACCACTTCAGCTTCTTGGCGGCGAAGTCGGGGACGGCCGTCAGGTTGGGGGCGGTGGCGCCGCCGTCGTAACCCGGCAGCGTGTAGCCCTCCGTGGTGTGCAGGACGACGACGTTGACCTCCATCGGGTCGCCGCCGAAGTCGTCCTGGTACCAGTTGGCCCGGCTCGCGCCGGGGTAGCGCTGGGGTCCCGTCTTGGTGGTCATGTCGTGCTCCTGGGGTGGGTGGAGTGTGCGGCGGGCGCTGCCGCCGGGGCCATCGGCCCGGCCGCCCGCAGATGCCGGGCCAGACGGGCCCGTTCGGTGTCGGTGCCGGGATCGAGGTCGGTTCCCGCGTCGGTGCGGGTCGCCAACTCGCGGGCCAGGGCCGCGTGTCGGAGCTGGCGGGAGGACGGGGTCTGCGTGTCCCGTACGACGTCCCGGGGCAGTTCGGGCAGCCGGTAGCGGCCCGTCCCGCCCGCGGTCGCGTCCCAGACGAGGATCCGTGCGGTGACGGCCGCGTCGATCAGCGGCAGCAACTCGTCCGCCGCCAGGTCCTGTACGGCGGCGAGCAGGCCGACGTCCAGCCACTCGCCGTCGGCTGCGGCATAGGTGAGCATGGTGCGGGCCGGGTCGGGGAGTTCGACCAGGCGGGCGTGGAGGATGTTCCGTACGGCGGCCGGGACCTGGGCCTCCGGGCCGGTGCGCCGGTCGGCGGGCAGTTTCAGCAGCTCGGCGAGGGCGAAGGGCTGGCCTTCCGCGCGCCGGTGCAGGGCCGCGGCCTCTTCCGCCGGGGTCTCCTCGCCGGCCGCCGCGAGGAGTTCGGCCACGTCCTCGGTGGCCAGCGGCTCCAGGGTCAGCCAGGTGGCGCCGAGCGGGGCCAGTTCGGCGAGCAGCTTGCTGGTGGCCGGGTTGCCGGCGTCGCCGCGCAGGGTGCACACGAAGGCGACCGTGGCCTCCCGCAGGATCTTCGCGAGGCGTCGCAGCAGGCGGTGGAAGCCCTGGGGTGCCTGGTCGAGGTCGTCGACGACGCACAGCGTGGGCGCCTGGGTGAGTTCGTGGACGACGGTGCCGAGCGGGTCCTTCCGGGCGACCTCGTCCTCGGCGGAGTCCTTGCCGTCCTGCCGCAGCGCGTCGAGGAGTTGGACGGTCGGACAGGTCTGGGATATCCCGCGGTTGCCGCTGAGCGCCTGGCCGGCCCGGGTGCGGGCGACCGTGAACCCGGCGGCCGCGGCCTGCGCGCACAGCTCCTCCAGCAGCCGCGTCTTCCCCGACCCCTGGTCCCCCCGCACCACGGCCCACCCGGGCCGCCCCCCGGCGGCGGCCGCCAACAGCCCGCCGAGCTGCGCCATCTCCGCACGCCGGCCCACGAAGGGGGCGGCGGCGGAGCCGGGTTCGGGATGCGGGCACGCGGCGGTGAAGTCGGGGCCCGGGGACAGCGGGGCACCGGCCGGAGCAGCCCCCGACGGACCAAGTCCCGTCCCCAGTACAACGATGTCGTGCCGCAGTACCGCCGTGTGCAGATCCCTCAGCTGCGGACTCGGATCGAGGCCGAGCTCCGTCGCCAGCATGTCCCGGAACCGCTCGTACTGCTTGAGCGCCTCCACCGGACGCCCCGCCGCGTACAGCGCGCGCATCAGCAGGGCCCAGGAGGTCTCCCGCAGGGGTGCCTTGAGTACGAGGCCCTCCGCGACGTCGATCGCCGGTTCCGTCTCGCCCTGCTGGACGAGGATCGCGGCGTGCAGTTCCTTGGCGTCCTGGAGGGCGCCGTCGAGCCGGGAGCGCTCCCGTATCGCGAAGGCGTGCTCGGTGGCCTCGGCCAGTGGCTCGCCGCGCCACCGGCCGAGCGCGGTCTCGATCTCCTGGCGGGCGAGCGGGAGTTGGCGGCCGCGCAGCGCCTCGCGGGCCCGGCCCACCGAGTCCTCGAAGAGGGCCGTGTCCCGGGCCTCGCGCGGCACCTTCAGGGCGTACCCCGCCGGCCCGCTGACCAGCATCGTCGAGCGTCCCTGCCGTACCGGATCGAGGACCGCGCGCAGCCGGCTGACGTGGGCGCGGACGGAGGAGGCGGCGCCGGTGGGACGGTCCGTCGGCCACAGGTCGCGCAGGAGCGTGTCCTGCGAGACGGGGCGCCCGTCCTCGACGAGCAGTCGGAGCAGCAGCAACCGCCGCTGCCGGGGACCCAGATCGAGCGGCGCACCGTCCTTGAGGACTTCGACGGGTCCGAGCACGCCGAACCGCATCTCGTGTGCCTGAGCTGAGTTCACCGGGTGGGCCCTCCTGGGCGGCGCTGAAGGGCCTTGGTCAAGCAGTCAACCAATTATGCGTTGCTCACGTGTTGTCCCTGTGTTGTCTGTGGCAATTCCGTTGCAATGGCCCCCGTAGTCTGCAACTCCCGTGATCCACAAGGAAAACAAAGGTGCTCATGCGTAAATTGACGTCGGCTGTCGTCAGTGCGGTGCTGGCATTCGCCGGAATGACGGCCCTGGCCAGTGCCCCCGCCCAGGCGGCCACTGATGCGGAATACGTGGCCCTCGGGGATTCCTACGCGTCCGGAGTGGGCGCGGGAACGTACGACGCGGCGAGCGGCGACTGCAAGCGCAGCCCGCTCAACTATCCGCACCAGTGGGCGGCCGCGCACCCGAACTACGCGCTGAAGGACGTCTCCTGCAGCGGCGCGACCATAGCGGACGTGCGCGACAACCAGCTCTCCGCGCTGAGCAGCAGCACCAACCTGGTCACCCTCACGGTCGGCGGCAACGACGCCCAGTTCTCCAGCGTGGTCCAGGGCTGTCTGACCCAGAGCGACAGCTACTGCCAGACGGCGACGCTGTGGATGTCGTACTACGCCCGCAACCAGCTGGTCGACAGCCTCGCCTCGCTGTACACGGACATCAGGGCCCGCGCGCCGCACGCCCTGATCCTGGTCTTCGGCTACCCGCAGGTCCTCTCGTCGACCGGCACCTGCCCGGTGATCGACCTCAGCGCTGCCAAGCGCACCTACATGAACGGTTTCGCCGACGCGCTGGCCGAGGGCTCCAAGGCCGCCGCGATCAAGGCGTCGGTCTACTTCGTCGACATGCGCAACCAGTTCGCCGGCCACGGCGCCTGCGGCTCCAGCTCATGGTTCAACGACCTGAACAACGCGGCGTCGCTCTTCCACCCGAACCTGTCGGGCTACACGCTGGGCTACGCCGCGAAGTTCAAGGCGACCTGGGGCTGAGCCCCCGCATTACCGCGGGTATTGCCTGCCGTGGTCCGCAGGGCCACGGCCTTCCCGCTCACTCCCGCTCCCCCCGAAGCGCCCGGTCGATCTCCCCCAGCGCCCCGGTCAGCCGCGCGTAGTCGTCCGGCGGCAGCGGCCTCACGAAGTACTTCTCCACCACCTCGGCGTGGACGGCCGCCGCGCGCAGGAATGCCGTGCGGCCCTTCGGTGTCGGTTCCACCAGCATCACCCGGCGGTCGCCCGGGGCCGGGACCCGGCCCACCAGTCCCGACTCCTCCATGCGGTCGATCAGGCGGGTCGTGCCGCTGCTGGTGAGGGTGAGGTCGTCGGCCAGTTGGCGTTGGGAGACCTCCTCGCCGGGGTGGCGGCAGAGCCGTATCAGGACCTCGAGCATCGTGTGGCTGATCCCGCACTCGCGGCGCAGCGCGCTGTCGATCCGCTGTTCCAGGCGGGTCGCGGACCTGATCAGCAGGCCGAAGTCCCGGACCAGCCGGCTGTTGGCGGCGTGCGCGACGGATTCGTCGTCGGGGTGGTGGGGCGGGGTGGCGTTCATCGGCGCCGAGTTTACTGCTCGCTCACCTATTGCCACCTCAGCAGCCCGCGTCAACAATTACTGACCAGGCAATTGCTGAGTAGTCAACTAAAGCTCGAGGTGAGCGATGGATCTTCAGCACTGGCTCGGCCGGGCCACCCGCGCGATACAGGACTGGGCCGACACCTTCGGCCCCTACGAGCCGCACCCGTCCCTCCAGGTGGACGATCGTCAATTCGCCGCCGCCTTCGAGGAGTTCACCGGCCGGCTGAAGGACAACTACCCCTTCTTCCACCCCCACTACGCGGGCCAGATGCTCAAGCCCCCGCACCCCGCCGCCGTCGTCGGCCACCTCACCGCCATGCTCATCAACCCCAACAACCACGCCCTGGACGGCGGCCCGGCAACCGCCGCCATGGAACGCGAGGCCGTCGCCCGGCTCGCCGCGATGTTCGGCTACGACACCCACCTCGGGCACCTCACCACCAGCGGCACGATCGCCAACCTCGAAGCCCTCTTCGTCGCCCGCGAACTCCACCCCGGCCGGGGCGTCGCCCACAGCGCCGACGCCCACTACACGCATGGGCGCATGTGCCACGTCCTGGGTGTCGCCAGCCATCCCGTCCGCACCGACGGCCGGGGGCGGATGGACCTCGACGCGCTGGAGGACGTGCTGCGCACGGGGGAGGTCGGCACGGTCGTTCTCACCACCGGCACCACCGGGCTCGGCGCCGTCGATCCCGTGCACGATGTGCTTCCGATCGCCGAGCGGTACGGCGTGCGGATCCATGTCGACGCCGCTTACGGCGGCTTCTTCACGCTGCTCGCCGGGGCGGAGGGGAGCGAGGGGCTGGCGCCGGAGCCGTGGCGGGCCATCGCGCGGTGCGACTCGGTCGTCGTCGACCCGCACAAGCACGGGCTTCAGCCCTACGGCTGTGGAGCCGTCCTCTTCCGTGACCCCGAGGTCGGCCGCTTCTACCTGCACGACTCGCCGTACACCTACTTCACCTCCGCCGACCTCCACCTCGGCGAGATCAGTCTGGAGTGTTCCCGGGCCGGTGCCTCGGCCGCGGCCCTGTGGCTCACCTTCCAGCTGCTCCCGCCCACCCGTGAGGGGCTCGGCGCGGTGCTCGCGGCCGGGCGGCGGGCGGCGCTGCGGTGGGCGGAGCTCATCGACGCGTCCGATGTCCTGGAGCTCTACCAGCGGCCCGAGTTGGACATCGTCACGTACTTTCCGGTCCTCGATCCGCCTGCCCTCACCGCCATCGACGCGGCATCGGCCCGCATCCTCGCGGACGGCATGGCCGCCAACCCCGATCCCGTCTTCCTGAGTACCTTCCGGGCCGGGCGGGACGCCTTCGCCGCCCGGCACCCCGGGATCGTCCCGGACGCGGACGGCGCCCGCGTCCTGCGCAGCGTCCTGATGAAGCCGGAGTCCGAGCACCACGTGGACCATCTCCACGACCGGCTGGAGGAGTTGGCCCGCGCCGTCTGACCCCCGACGTCCGATCCGATCGCGCGGCAACCAATCTCCCGCCGGTGACCACTGCGGTCCGACACCATCCCCGCGGTGAAGGAACCACGCGATGAGACAGACCCGTACGACCACCCACCGACTGCGCAGACGCTTCCTGCGCCCGGTGCCGCTCGCCGTCGCCGCCGCGCTCGTGGCCGGGACCGGCGCGCTGGTGCCGTTGCTGGCGAACGGCGCCGAGTCCACCTGCTCGGTGGACTACCAGGTCTCGGGCCAGTGGTCGAACGGCTTCCAGGGCAGCGTCGCCGTCACCAACAAGGGCGCGGCGCTGACCAGTTGGAAGCTCACCTTCGAGTTCGCCGGCGGCGAGAAGGTCACCCAGGGCTGGAACGGTGAGTGGAAGCAGTCCGGCACCGACGTCGCCGTGAACAACGCGAGTTGGAACGGCTCGCTGGGGAAGGGCGACACCGTCACCGCCGGTTTCCTCGGCTCGCGTTCCGGGGCCACCTCCGCGCCCGTCGCCTTCCAGCTCAACGGCAGGTCCTGCTCCTCCGGCGCCGACACGAGCCCCGACCCCGGCGACCCGACGGTCGCCCCCAGCTTCAGCGAGTCCAGCAGTCCGACGCCGACCCCGACTGCCACGGCGACGGAAACGCCGACCCCCACGGCCACCGCGACGCCCACCCCGTCCGCCACCCCGACGACCGAGGCCGCCGCCTACGCCCCGCCCGCCGGCCTGGTCAAGCCGCTCGGTGAGGTCTGGGACCACATGGCCTCGACGTACCCGGACATCTACGGCTTCAAGAACTACGGCTTCGACCAGATCATCGCCAACAAGGGCACCGTCAACTACTGCGTCCGCTGGGACTCCGACAACCCCGTCACCGCGACCCTGCGCGACAGCATCCAGACCACCCTGCAGAAGCAGTTCGGGAAGTGGATGGCGGACCTCACCGAGAACGGCAAGGGGTACGACGACTGGCCGTACTCCTCGGTGAAGGTCAAGGTCGTCGGCTGGGCGGTGAAGGACCGCGCGACCCTGAAGTGGAACGACGACTCGGTCGACGTCTACGTCAACAACCTCGACAGCGGGGGCGTCCCGCAGTGTGCCGAGCCCTGCGGCCGGTTCTTCCACCAGGACGGCGACTACTCGCAGTGCCCCGGCAAGGAGGCCCACCACTACGACCAGTCGCTGTGGCTGACCAAGGGCATGGGCTTCGGCGGCGCGGGCGGTGACTGGGGGCAGCGGGTCGACCAGGAGTACTTCACGGGCGGACTCGACTCCGAGAACCTGCACATCTATCTGCACGAGGTCGGCCACACCTTCGGCCTGGACGACTTCTACGACTGGACCCCCAGCGGCGTCGGCGGGTTCATCATGAACGCCGGCAGCGCGACGGAGATCACCGAGTTCGACCAGTGGATGCTCCGCGACTTCTGGCACCACATCAAGAGCCGCTACGGCTACTGAGGCGCCCCGGTGGCGCCTGGTCGCCGCCGGTTAGGATCGTCGTCATGGCGCTGACCATGAGCGACGTCGATCGGTTCGAGGCCTCCAGGCCCCGTCTGGAGGCCATCGCCTACCGCCTGCTCGGCTCCGCGAGCGAGGCGGAGGACGCCGTGCAGGAGACGTTCCTGCGCTGGCAGGCGGCCGAGGTCGAGCGGATCGAGGTCCCCGAGGCCTGGCTGACGAAGGCCCTCACCAACCTCTGCCTCAACCAGCTCACCTCGGCCCGCGCCCGCCGTGAGACCTACGTCGGCCAGTGGCTCCCCGAACCGCTGCTGGCCGGCGACCCGATGCTCGGCCCCGCCGACACCGCGGAACAGCGCGAATCCCTGTCGTACGCCGTGATGGCGCTGCTGGAGCGGCTCACGCCCAACGAGCGGACGGTGTACGTGCTGCGGGAGGCGTTCGCCTACTCGCACCGGGAGATCGCCGAGATCCTCGACCTCACCGAGGCCGGCTGCCAGCAGCTCCTGCACCGGGCCCGCAAGCGCGTCGCGGAGGGCAAGGCGCGGACCGAGGTCGACGAGGCCACCGCGCGGCGGGTGATCGACGAGTTCCTGGCCGCCGCCACCAGCGGCCGGACCGAGCCGCTGGTACGGCTGCTCACCCAGGACGCGGTCGCGATCGGCGACGGCGGCGGGAAGGTTCCGGCGCGGGCCAAGGCCTTCGAAGGGGCCCTCGCGGTCGCGAAGTTCATGCGGGGTCTGTTCAAGCCGGGCAAGGCGCAGCAGGCGCAGGCCGGTGGCTCGGTCGTGCTGTACGCCTCGGACGCCAACGGCGGTCCCGCCCTCGTGGCGGTCGTCGACGGCCGGGTCTTCGGCGTCATGTGCCTGGAGATCACCGAGGACGGCATCGCCGCGTGCCGCAGTCAGGTCAACCCCGACAAGCTCGAACGGGCGACGAGGCAGTGGGCCGCCGCCGAGCACGGAGAACCGCTGCTGAGACTGTTCTGACGACTGTGTGAGCTGCTTCACACCGCGTTCCTGTCAGGAAACGGCGGGCTGCCCGGTTCAAGGGGCGAACCGCTGAAGAGCCCGCTGAAGAGCCAGCTGACAGGAGCACGGACATGCAGCACCGCATCGTCGTCCTCGGAGCCGGATACGCCGGCGCCACCGCCGCCGGCCGCCTCGCCCGGCGGCTGCGCCGCGAGGATGTCGCCATCACCCTCGTCAACGCCGAGCCCGACTTCGTCGAACGAGTCCGGATGCACCAGCTCGCCACCGGCCAGGACCTCAAGGCCCGGCCCTTCACCGAGATGTTCGCCGGCACCGGCGTGCGGCTCCGCCTCGCGAGGGTCACCGCCGTGGACGTGGACCGCAGGACCGTCACCGTCCTCGACGCGGACGGCACCGAGGACTCCGTCGAGTACGACACCCTCGTGTACGCCCTCGGCAGTGGCTGGAACGACCAGGGCGTTCCCGGCGTCGCCGAGCACGCCCACCAGATCGCGAGCCGTCCCGGAGCGCTCCGGCTGCGCGAGCGGCTGGCCGGGCTGACCGCCGGGCAGGCGGTGGTCGTGGTCGGCGGCGGCCTCACCGGTCTTGAGGCCGCGACCGAGATCGCCGAGGCCCGCCCGGACCTCGACGTCGCCCTCGCCGCCCGCGGTGAACTCGGCGACTGGCTCTCGCCGAAGGGCCGCCGGCACCTGCGCAAGGTCGTCGACCGGCTCGGGATCACCGTGCACGAGAACGCGGCCGTCACCGCCGTAGCGGCCGACAAGGTGACTACCGCCGACGGGAGTTCGGTCCCCGCCGCGGTCACCGTGTGGACCACCGGCTTCGCCGTCCACCCGATCGCCAGGGCCACCACCCTGGAGGTCGCCGGCACCGGGCGGATCGTGGTCGACGGCACCATGCGCTCGGTCTCGCACCCGGACGTGTACGCCGTCGGCGACGCCGCGCAGGCGATGGGCCCCGGCGACAAGCCGCTGCGGATGTCCTGCGCCTCGGGCACCCCCATGGCCTGGCAGGCCGCCGACTCCATCGCGGCCCGGCTGACCGGCGGAAAGCTTCCGAACGCGCCCCTGCGCTACTTCAACCAGTGCGTCTCGCTGGGCCGCGGGGAGGGCCTGATCCAGTACGTCACCGCCGACGACCGAGCGGTCAGCGCGGCCCTGACCGGCCGGTTCGCCGCCTTCTACAAGGAACTGATCTGCAAGGGCGCGGCCTGGGGCGTCGCCAACCCGACGCTCGGGATGCCGGGGCGGCGCAGGGCCGTACGGCAGCAGGCTCCGGCGGAGTCGACGGTCCGGACCGCGGCCTGAACGGGGAACGGGCGCCCTCGACTTGAGGACGCCCGTTCCGTGCCGTGGGGGTCAGCCGCCGTGGCTCGCCTTCGCGAGGGCCGGTACGAACTTCAGGGCGTCCAGGGTGCCGACGCCGGTCGCGAGGTCGTAGCCGTTGACCGCCTTGTAGCCGGTCACGCCCTCGTAGCTGTTGTTCGTGCCGTCGTTGACGTCGACGACGCCGTTGGCCTTGGCGTGGTGGGCGGCGAGGCCGTACAGGGCCTGCTGGATGTTGCCCACCCGGTGCCCGCCCGCCTGGTCGGCCAGCGCGACGATGCCCGCGAAGAGCGGGGTGGCCTCGCTGGTGCCGCCGCTGACGTCCCAGCCGACGGCGGTCGGGTCGTAGCTGGAGTAGATCCAGGCGCCGCCGTTGACGGCCGCGGCCATCGAGATGTCGGGCGTGCCGCGCCGCGAACCGACCACGCTCTTCAGGCCGTTCTGGAAGGACGGGCGGGTGAAGACGTGGGACTGGCCGCCGCCGCCGGAGCCGTAGTCGTTGTAGACGCTGTCCGGCTTGACGCGGTTGCCCTTGTCGTCGAGGTGCAGCTGGGTGCCGCCGATCGAGGTGACCAACGGGTCCGAGGACGGCCAGGAGTTGACGCGCTTGTCGTAGTACGTCTTCCCGTCCGCCTGGAGGTCGGTCGCGCCGCCGTCACCGGAGGCGGCCAGCACGGTCACGTGCTTCTTGTCGGCGTCCTTGTAGGCGTACCGCAGGTTCTTGATGCTGGAGAAGTCGCCCTGGTCGAAGCCGGGGAAGGTGTTCTCCGTGGCGCCGAAGCTCTGGCTGATGACGTCGCCGACGTTGTGGTCGATCAGGTACTTCTCGGCGTCCATCATCTCCGGGAGACCGGTGGTGCCCTCGGTCTCGGAGACCGCCGTCTCCACGACCACGATCTTCGCCGCCGGCGCCACCGCGTGCGCCATCTCGACGTCCAGGGTGGTCTCGCCGGCCCAGCCGGTCATGTCCTCGTTCTTGGGGTCGAAGGCGGGCACATGGCCCCACTTGACGACCTTCACCTTGGTGCTGGGCAGGTGGAACTGCTTGCTGTAGACGTCGAGGTCGTGCTGCACGGTCGGCGAACCGTACGAGTCGACGATGACGATGGTGCGGCCCTTGCCCGTGACGCCCTTCTTGTACAGGGCGTTGAGGTCGTACGCGGTGCGGTACTGGAGCGGGTTGTAGCAGTTGATCTGCCACTTGGCCTGGCACTGCGCGCTGCTCAGCGGGCTGCTGACGCCATGGACCAGGGTGTGCCCGGCGACGGCCGGTACCGCCAGGGTGTGCGGTACGGCGGCGGGCGCGGCGGCCGTCAGCGCGGTGGCCGCGAGGGCGGCGACCGACGTGGCGGCCGCGACGCCCAGCCCGGTTCGGGCTATGTGCATGGATCCCCCTGTGGTTCGGAGTGGTCCTGCGCATCCCATCGAACGGGTCATGTCCAGAACAAGACTGTTGGAGGGACGATGCCGAACCCTTTACTCCGTGTTTCCTCCGGGGTCCGAGGTCAGCCGCCCTCCTTGATCCACTCGCTGCCGCCCAGCGGGTAGACGTAGTTGGTACGGCCCGCTTCGGTGCAGGTGCGGAACGGGGTGCCGTCGTTGTCGACGTGGACCGTGCCGTGGCGGTCGCCGCTGGACCACTCCAGGCTGAGGTCCCAGCGGACGTCGCTCGCGTCGGTGTGGGCGGTGACGTAGAAGACCTCGGGGTCGGACTCGCTGACCTTGTACGGGAAGTCGCGCTGACCGCCCTTGACGGTCACCGTGGGGCTGCCCTGGTCCAGGTCGACGTCGAACGCCTTGGTCTCCACACCGCCGCCGCAGCCGTCGCCCATGTGGTAGTCGTTCCAGGCCAGCGGCGCGCCCTTGCTGACGATCCGTACGTGCAGCGCCTCCAGTACGACGGTGTCCGCGCCGGTGCCCTGGACGGTGAGGGCGACCTCCTGCTGCCCCGCGGAGACGGCCCCGTAGGCGGCGGCCCAGCGCGGGGCGTCCGGTTCGTTCGCCGGCGGGCCGACCTGCGCGGGCTCGCTGTCGACGAGGAACTCCTGGCTGCACGGGTTGTCGTAGACGTAGGGCCGGACGCCGACGGTGAGCGGCACCGCGTCGCTGTCGCCGCTGGACTTGTCCGAGCCCTGGGCGCCACCGCTCTTCGAGGTGCCGGACCCGGCGCTCGCGGACCCGGTGGGGGTGGCGGAGACCGAAGCGGACGGCTTGGTCGCCTTCTTGCTCGTGGACACGGAGGGCTGCACGGCACCGGCGGCGCCGGCCGTCGTCTCCGTCGTACCGCCCGCCCGCTGCTTCGCCGTCCCGTCCCCGCCGAAGGGCATGCCGAGGGCGAGCACGGAGGCTCCGAGTACGGCGGCCACCGCCACGGCGGCGATGAGCACGGTACGGCGACGACCCGGGTGCCGCGGTGACGTGGGCGCACCCGGCAGGTCTACGACGACCGGTTCGTGTGCGGCGGTCATCGGCTCGTCGGCGGCCGGCACGGCGACTGCGCCCGGCGTCTCGTTCCCGTCAACTGCCGCTGCGGGCGGGCCGGTCGACGCGTCCGCCTCCACCCTGCGCCGCCGCGCCGCGTCCGCCAGGATCCAGCGGCGGTGCAGTTCCACCAGCTCCTGCGGTGTCGCCCGGCAGACCCGTGCGAGGCGCTCCACCGGTGCGTACTCGACCGGCACCGCGGTGCCGTTGCAGTAGCGGTGCAGCGTCGACGTACTCATGTGCAGGCGTTTGGCCAGCGCGCCGTAGCTCAGCCCCGAACGGTCCTTGAGCTCGCGCAACAGCTGCGCGAAGCCCTCCGTCTCCTCGACCCCTGTTGCCCCTGACACTCGTTCCCCTCAACCCCCGCGTCCCATCCACCTCGCAAGCTTCGGTCATCCAATCACCACCGCCACCCGAACACCGCACCCGTCTCGTCGCCGCCAGGCTGTTGCAACGCAAGGGGGGTGGAGGCTGTTGCGTTAGCCTTCACTCCATTGCAATGATTTATAGCTGTTCACCTGCGAAGTAGTAGTTAATACGCAACAGGCTTGTTGCCGAATATGTAAACGCAACGTAGCGTTTCCGTCGTCAGAAACAACGGGGCGAAGGAGCGCGCGATGCGGAAGTTCATACGGTTCGTGCTCCTCGGCGGCGGCGTCGGAGTCCTCGCCGGCCTCGCCGTACCGCTGCTGGCCCTGCTCGTGCCGTGGGCCGTCTCGAACGCGGTCGTCACCGCCGCGTCCACCCTCCTGTGCACCGAACTCCACGCCCGGTACACCTTCGGCAAGGGGCGCGGTGCCGGCCGGCGGGAGCACTGGCAGTCCGCGGGATCCGCCCTCGGCGCCTATCTGGCGACCGGCGCCGCCGTGTACGTCCTGCACCTGGTGCAGTCCTCGCCGGGCCTGCTGACCGAGCAGACCGTCTACCTGAGCGCCTCCGCCCTCGCGGGCATCGGCCGCTTCGTCGTCCTGCGGCTGTACGTCTTCGGCACCTCAGCGCACCGGGAAGCCGAAGGTGTAGCCCTGCTCCTTGAGCCAGGGGAGGACGCGGCGCAGGGCCTCGACGGTCTGGGAGCGGTCGCCGCCCGCGTCGTGGAAGAGGATCGTCGGGCCGCCCGGGAGTTCCTGCTGGACCGTGGCGACGATGGCGTCCACGCCGGGGCGCTCGAAGTCCTTGGAGTCCACGTTCCAGCCCAGCGGGCGCATGCCCCGGGAGGCGGCCAGCTTGCGGCTGTACGGGGTGAACGCGCCGCCGGGCGCCCGGTAGTACATGGGCCGTACGCCTCCCGAGGCCTTGGTGATCATGGCCTCGGCGTCGAGTATCTCCTTCGACTGGTAGGCCTCGGACTTCTTGTCCATGGTGGTGTCGTGCGACACCGAGTGGTCGCACAGCCGGTGCCCGGCCGCGACGACCTGCTTCACCAGGTCCGGGTACTCCTGCGCCTGGGTGCCCACCATGCAGAACGTGGCCTTGACCCCGTACTCCCGCAGCACGGCGAGGACTTGGGGGGTCCAGGTCGGGTCGGGGCCGTCGTCGATGGTGATGTTGACGCCGTGCGCCCCCTTGTCCGAGGCGTGCGCGATGGTGATGTCGACCGGCTTGACGGCCGGCTTGGACGTGGTCACCTTCGGCGAGGAACTGCCCACGGCACCGGCCTGCGCGGTCCACACCGAGGCACCGGCGGCGAGCATCGTCACCCCGAGGGCCGCACCGAGCACCTTGCCGTACCAGCCCCGCCCGCCGCTGTGCCGCGCCATGTCCGTCCTGCTTTCGAGTAGTTCGCACAGATCGTCGATCACCGTGTGACCACCTGGCAGGACGACGGAAGTTGCTCATGGGATCCGTCCGTTACCGATCGCGGACAATTCCGGGGGAGTTCGCGGACAACTCGGCGAGCGGCGGGCGT
Organism: Streptomyces sp. CA-249302; assembly: GCF_050936785.1. Taxonomy (NCBI): domain Bacteria; kingdom Bacillati; phylum Actinomycetota; class Actinomycetes; order Kitasatosporales; family Streptomycetaceae; genus Streptomyces; species Streptomyces sp. CA-249302. The sequence continues at coordinate 5,645,926 of NZ_JBNJMG010000001.1, forward strand.
CAGAGCGCGAGCAGGACCGCCCCCACGACGACCGCCGCCACCCGAGGAGGACGGCCACCACGCCGGCGACGATGTCGAACCTCCGGGAGCGGTGTTCGTCCGCGAGGTCGGGGGAGAAGGTCGTCGGGTCGTCGGGGGCGTAGTGGATCGTGAGGTCCCGGCCGTGGGAGTGGACGGGGTCCGCGAGGCCCGAGTCGCAGTAGGCGAGGACGGCCGTGCCCTCGTGGGTGGTGAAGGCGACGACCGGTGTGTGGCTGGTGAAGGTGTCGCCGTCCGCGTCGGTGCTGACGTCCTTGAGCACGGCGACGACCTTGCCCGGGACCGGGGCCACGGCGGAGAGCGTGGCGATACGGCGGCTCATCTGCCGTGCGTTCTCGGGAACGTAGATCACGCCGAGGACGGACCAGGGAACGCCGGCGCCGATCAGGGCCCACGGCCAGCCCCACTCGATCGCGGCGCCGGTCACCAGACCGACGTAGACCAGGAGGACCGCGCAGTTCGGCCGCCCGAGTCCGTGCCGGCCCGCGGAGAGGTCGTCGGTGAACCGGAAGGCGTGCGGTCGGCCGCGCGGGTAGAGGATGCCGATCTCCCGGCCGGTCCATGCCTTGGTGACCTTGTCGCCGCGGTCACCGTCGTTGGTCACGGTGAACTCCTCCCCGGTGGCCGGGTCGCGGAAGGAGACCACCACGGCTATCCCGTCCTTCTGGGAGCTCCCGTGCCGGGGCTCCCGGACCCGCTCGACCCGCCCCAGGACCCGCACCGTCCGCTGCGCCCGGGTCACCCCGGCCAGCGACAGCCCGTACCCGACCAGCGCCAACGCGGCGAACACCCCACACCACAGCGCCAGATACACGTGCCAGCCCATGCGCCTCGCTCCTCAGCCTGCCGGGATCCGTCGTACGACCTTGCCCTCGCCGTCCGCCTCCAGCGCGGCCGTGCCCTGCGGGCCGGTCACGCCGACCCTGACCGTGAGCGAGCCGGAGAGATGCTCGGCGGTGATCTGCCAGCTCCCCGGGGAGCCGGCACCGAGGGTGGTCCTGGCCTCCTGGACCAGGGCGGGGAAGCGTTCGTAGGGCAGGGAGGCCGGGTCGAAGCCGGCGACTTGGGTGCCGGTGGGGGCGAACACGACCGACAGCACACGGTCTTGTACTACGAGGGTGAGCGCCTCGCCCGTGCCCGTGCCTGCGCCCTTCGTCTTGTCCTTGGTCAACGAGTCGATGGCCCGGCGCAGTTCGCCCTTGTCGAGGAACGACTGGCCGGGGCCGAGGGTGACCGTGCCGGACGCCGACGACACGACGGTCGTCGACGACCTGGAGGAGACGGAGGGCCCGGCGGAGGCGGGCGGCCGCGCGGTGCTGTCCTGGTCGAACAGGTCGGCGCGGAACAGCAGGATCACGGCGGCGGCACCGAGCAGCAGGCCCAGCAGCGTGAGGAAGCCGGGGGCGCAGCCCTCGGGGGAATCGTCGGTCATGGCCGGTCCGGGCGCCGAGTCGAGTCGGGCCCCGGCCGCCCGCTCCTCCCACTCCGGCGTCGGCCGCTTCACGATCCGCACCCGCCACGGCCGGTCCGGCGGGTACTGCACCACCACGATCCCGCGCGGCCGGTAGTCGGGCAGGTCGACGATGTTGATGTCCTGCCGGAACTCGACGCGGAACGCCGACGCGTCGTCCGGCGCGACGGTGACCTCGAACCGCACCGGAACGTCGCTCGACTCGCCGCCGACGGCCTCCCGGCTCTCGATCATCGCGAGGGCCGTGCGGGGTACGACGGCCCGCTCCCGGGCCCGCCGCGGCGCACCGGCGAGGAAGAAGAGCAGGCCGTGGACCGCGGGCAGCACCAGGCCCGTGACGAACAGCGGCACGCTCTCGACGACGGTGCCGACGACGAGCGCGGCGAGCGAGGTCCCGATCACACCGCCGGTCAGAAACCCCCGGGCGAGGCCAACGGGGGTGCTGCGCACGGGCGGTGCGACCGGGGTGATCGTCATATGGGCGATTGTGTCCGCCCCGGGGACAACCGGAAGATCTCCGAGTGATCTTCCGATCGGTCTTCCGGGTGGGCTTCCGGTTCATCTTCCGGGTGGGCTTCCGCGGGTTCAGGACGCGAAGAGCGGATACGACAGGTCGGTGGCGTCGCGGGTGCCCCAGCGGGCGAGGTCGGGGCCCGGGGAGCGGTCGGCGTGCCGGGCCTCGTGGAACATGTCGCCGACGTAGTCGCGGTGGTCGATCGCCCAGCGCCCCGCGCGCAGGGACCAGCGGTCGAGATAGCGGCCGCGGTGGACCTGGTCGGTGACGAAACCGTCCTCCGGCGCGGTCTGGAGCCACACCGCGACGTAGGTCTCGCTGGTGGCCGTCCCCGAGGGCAGGTCCAGCCGGATCAACTCGTTGGCCACCAGGTGCGAGTGGCTGCGGAAGCCGGCGTGGAAGGCCCACACGAAGTCGAGGAAACCGGCGGCGCCGCCCCGGTGTCCGGGGCCGTAGTCGGCGGTCCCGTCGGCATGCCAGACGGAGTCGGCCAGCGCGCGGTCCATGCGGTCGAGCCCGCGGCTGTAGGAGTGCAGCACGTCCCTGATGGCGTCCTTGGCCAGCAGGGCGGCGAGTTGGTCTTCGACGGCCACCCGCACCCTCTCCTCTCGGACATGAATCGGACGTGAATCGGACGCCAAGACGACGCACGGCTGCTCAAACTAGCCACGGGACGACGGGCTCCCGCACCGCCGTCCCGGTCAACGGAAGCCTCTCCGGTCCTTCTGGCGGTAGACGCAGGTGTCGAAGCAGACGTTGCTCAGGACGTACCGCGGGGTCGGGAAGTCGGCGAACAGGTCGCCCTGGACGAGCTGCATGAACGCGGTGGTGTCGGCGTTGAGGTTCAGGGCCACCGCGCCGAACTCCTCGACTCGATGATCACTTCGCCATCGCCTCCTGGACCCGGTCCGCCTTCCCGGGCTGGAAGAACACGGCGTCCCGCGTCTCGCGCATGGTGATGTACACGATCAGGGAGACCGCCGAGCACGCGGTGACGTACCAGTAGAAGCCGGACTCCATGCCCGCGTCCTTGAACCACAGCGCCACGTACTCGGCGGTGCCGCCGAACAGGGCGTTGGCGATCGCGTAGGGCAGCGCCACCCCGAGGGCGCGCACATGGGCCGGGAACATCTCCGCCTTCACCACCCCGCTGATCGAGGTGTAGCCGGTGATGATGACCAGCCCGGTCAGCATGAGCGCGAAGGCCCCGCCGGCGGTCGTGACGTTGCCGAGGGAGGTCATGAGCGGCACGGTGCCGAAGACCGCGCCGATCGCGAAGGCGATGAGCAGCGGGCGGCGGCCCACCCGGTCGGAGAGCGCACCGGCCAGCGGCTGGATCAGCATCATGACCGCGATGGCGGCGAAGCTGACCAGCGCCGCGTCGGTCCTGCTCAGGCCCGCCGTGTTGGAGAGGTACTTGGTCATGTACGTCGAGTACGTGTAGTCGCACAGCGTGCCGCCCATGCTGAACGCGATGATCAGCAGGAACTCCCGCTTGTACTCGAGCAGTCCGCGCAGCGTGCCGCGCTTGGCGCGCACGGAGCCGTCGGCCTCGTCGTCCAGCTCCTCGTACGCCTCGGTCTCCAGCAGGTTGCGGCGCAGCCAGAAGATGCCCGCCGCGCCGACCGCCCCGACGACGAACGGGATGCGCCAGCCCCAGGAGGAGAGCGTCGCCTCGGACATGGAGTGCTGGAGGACGATCTGGATGGCGAGGCCGACGAGCTGGCCCAGCTTCATCGACACCATCTGGAAGCTGGAGAAGAAGCCGCGCCGGCCGGGCGCCGAGGCCTCGGTCAGATAGGTGGCGCTGGCCGCGTACTCGCCGCCCACCGACAGGCCCTGGAGCAGCCGTGCGATCAGCAGGACCGCGGCGCCGAAGTAGCCGACCTGGTCGTACGTCGGCGCGATCGCGATCAGGATCGCGCTCAGCGACATCAGCGTCACGGTGGTGGTGAGCGCGGACTTACGGCCCTTGCGGTCGCCGATCCGGCCGAGCAGCCAGCCGCCGACCGGCCGCATGAAGAAGCCGACCGCGAAGATGCCCGCGGTGCGCAGCAGCTGTGCGGTGGAGTTCCCCTCGGGGAAGAACGCCGAGGCGAAGTAGACGGAGAAGGTCGAGTAGACGAACCAGTCGTACCACTCGATCATGTTGCCGACCGAGCCGCCGATCATCGCCTTCCACGGGCTGCGGGCGGCGGGGGCGGGGAGTGTGGGTGTCGTGGCCACAGCGAGTCCTTCCTCTGGGTCGCGTACGTCGCGTACGTCGCTCGGATCGCCTGGATCGCTGTAGCGTCGCCGCGCCCGTCCGGCGGACCGGGACTCCCGGACGCAGAACTAACCGCTCCTTAACATCGGCGCCACCCCGCTTGCCCCGAGATTGTTCACAGAATCGTTCACAGGATTGGCTGGATACTGGGGCCGTGCACATTCTGCTGGCCGAGGACGACGACGGGGTGGCGGCGGCCCTCGTCGAGGTCCTGTACGACCACGGACACCTCACCCGGCGCGTCCGGCGCGGCCGGGACGTGCTCACCTACCACCGCAGCGCCGACCTGCTCCTTCTCGACCTCGGCCTGCCCGACGCCGACGGCCTGGACGTGCTGCGCACGCTGCGGACGGTGAGCGGCATGTCCGTGGTGGTCCTCACCGCGCGCGGCGACGAGCGCTCGGTCGTCCGGGGCCTGCGGCTCGGTGCCGACGACTACCTGGTCAAGCCGGTACGGCTGGCCGAGCTGCTGGCCCGCATCGACGCCGTGACCCGGCGGGCGGCGGCCGTTCCGGACAGCCCGGCCGCACGCACGGTGCGGGCCGGTGACGTGGAGGTGGACCTCGACGCGCACCGGGTCCGGGTCGGCGGGGCGGAGGTCGAGCTGACCGCCAAGGAGTTCGCCGTACTCGCCGCGCTGGCGGGCCGGGCCGGTACGGCGGTCAGCCGCCAGCAGCTCCTGGACGAGGTGTGGGGCGACGCCTTCCACGCCGTGTCCCGCTCCCTGGACGTCCATCTCACCCAGCTGCGCGCCAAGCTGGGCCGGCCCGAACTGCTCACCACGATCCGCGGCTTCGGCTACCGCTTCGGGGACCGAGGGGAGTGAGAGGCGTGGGGGCGCGGCATGCGTAACCGGGTACAGGCCGCGCTGCTCGCCTTCGCCGTGCTCGCGGTGGCCGCGTTCGCCGTACCCCTGCTGCTGTTCACCGCGTCCGACCGCACCCAGCAGCTGGTCCTCGGCCGCAGCGCCGACCTCGACCGCTTCGCGTCCCTCATGGACCAGGCCGCGGCGACCGGCGACACGTCGGCGATCACGGCCGAGGCGCGCCGCTACACCCTGCTGTACGGGGAGGCGCTCGTCGTCACGGACGCCCGCCGCACGCCCGTCGTCGAGACCGGCGGCATGCGGGCCGCGGACCCGGCCGTCGCCCGCCTCGTCGACGCGGCCCTGCGCAACGCGACCACCAAGCCGGGCGGCACGCTCCAGCCCTGGTCGCACGGGTACGCGATGTTCGCGGAACCCGCGGGCACGGGGACCCAGGTGTCCGGGGCGGTGGTGCTGCGGGCCTCGGTACGAGTCGCGGCACACGACGTCGCCCGGCGCTGGGCGGTGGTCCTCGCGGGTACGGCTCTGGTGGCGCTGGCCTGCACGGTCCTCGCCCGCGCGGCCACCCATTGGGTGGTACGTCCGCTACGTCACCTCGACCGCGCGGTCGGGCAGCTCGCCGCGGGGCTGCCGCCGGAGCAGACCCGGGCCGGGGGCCCACCGGAACTCCGTCAACTGGCCGCCGGCTTCAACCGCATGGCCCGTACGGTCACGGCCGCCCTGGAGCAGCAGCGCCGGCTCGTCGCCGACACCTCCCACCAGATGCGCAACCCGATGGCCGCGCTCCGGCTGCGCGTCGACGCCCTGCACACCCACCTCGCGCCCTCCGCCGACCGCACCTACACGGGCGTGACCACCGAACTCGACCGCCTGGAAACCCTGTTGGACGACATGCTCGCCCTCGCCACCGCCGAACACCGGGCTGGGGAACTCGCCGTCACCGACGCAACGGACGCCCACTGCGACGCGGCGGCGGTCGCCCGCGCCCAGCACCACTTGTGGGAACCCCTCGCCCACCACGCGGGCGCCCGCCTCACCACCCGTGCCACCACCCCGGTCCCCGTCGCCTGCACGGACCGCGAACTCGCCCAGATCACGGACATCCTCCTGGACAACGCCATCAAGTACGCAGGCCGCAACGCCGAGATCACCCTCACCTGCACGACGGAAGGCCGGAGTGCGGTCCTCACGGTGACGGACAACGGCCCCGGCCTGAAGGCGGAGGAACTCACCCGGGCCACAACGAGGTTCTGGCGCGCGGACGGCCGGACGGGGGCGACGGGTACGGGGCTGGGACTCGCCATCGCGGAACAGCTGCTGGCGGGGCGCGGGGGGCGGCTGGAGCTGGCGGTGGCGGAGCCGCGGGGGTTGCGGGCGCGGGCGTTGCTGCCCCGGGGGCTGGTGGACGGGGGTGTGCGGTGAGTCGGGGGGTGGTGGGTCGGCGTGCGGTGAGCTGGTGTGCGGCGGGTCGGCGGGTCCGCAAGTGGTGTGCGGCGGGTCGGCGTGTGGCGGGTCGGCGGGTCCGCAAGTGGTGTGCGGCGGGTCGGCGTGTGGCGGGTCGGCGGGTCCGCAAGTGGTGTGCGGTGGGCGGGACATGACCCACCTGCCCGCGCCGCCCTTGCCGCTGCCCGACCGCCGTACCGCCCTGCGTGCCCTGGTCGGCGCGGCAGCCGTCGGTGGTCTTGGCGGTGTGCTCGCCGGGGACGCCTCGCGGCGGAGTCCCGGGGTGCTGAGCGGTGTGCTGCGGCTGGCGACCGGTGAACCCGAGGGACTGCACGCCGCGTTCGGGCATCTCCTCGCGGCCGAACTCGAAGCGGAGTACCCCCGACTGCGCTGCCGAGTCCTCACCACCGCGGCCAGCGTCGCCAACATCGAGCTGCTGCGTGACCACCACGCCGAGCTCGCGCTCACCCTCACCGACACCGCGCGGGCCGCCGCCGAGGGCAGCGACCCCTTCCCGGACCCGGTGCCGCTCCGGGCGATCGGCCGGGTCTACGAGACGTACCTCCAGTTCGCCGTACGCTCCGACCTGCCCGTGCGTGCCGTGTCCGACCTCGCCGGTCACACGGTCTGGCTCGGCGCGACCGGCTCGGGCGGGGCGGTCCTCGGCGAGCGGATCCTGCGCGCCGCGGGCCTCACCCCCGGCGACGACGTCCAGGTACGCCACCTCCAGATGGACGCCGTGGCCCAGGCCGTGCGGTCGGGTGCCGTGGAGGCGGTGCTGGTCGTGGGCGGCGTACCCATTCCGGCCCTCTCGGAGCTGGACGACTCACCCGGCCTGCGTTTCCTCCCGCTGGCGGGCCTGCTGCCCCGCCTCGGCGGCCGGGTGGGGCTGGCCGGTTCGGGCCTGTCGGAGGTACGGCTGCCGGCGGGCGCGTACCGGGCGGCGGGCGGCGTCGCCACCATCGGCGTCTCCAACCTCCTGGTGTGCCGCCCCGACCTCCCCCGCCGCCTGGCCGACGTCCTCACCCGCGTCCTGGTCCGCCACGCCACCGCCCTCGTCCCCGCCCACGCGGTCGGCACCCGGTTCCTCGACGTCGGCAGCCTGATCGGCACGGGCAGCATCGCGCTGCACGCCGGGGCGGTGGCGGCGTACCGCTCGCTGCACGGCTGAACCCGGCGGCGGTCGGTGAGACCGGCGTACAGATGTGAGCCCCGTCATAGAGACGAGGCCCGCCGGGCGGACAGGGTCAGTCGTGGAACTTTCCCTGCGTGAGCGGATACGGGCCGGTGACCCGGAAGCCTTCGCCGAGTTGTTCGGGGCGCACGCCCGTGCCGTGTACGGTCATGCCGCCCGGCTGACCGGGGACGCGGGCACCGCGGAGGACGTGGTGTCCCTGACCTTTCTGGAGGCCTGGCGGCTGCGGGACAGGGTGCGGCCGGAGGGGGACTCCCCGGCGCCCGAGGGCGACAGCCTGCGGCCCTGGCTCTACGGCATCGCCTCCAACGTCCTGCGCAACACCCGTCGGGCCGCCCGTCGGCACAGCGCCGCGCTGGCCCGGATCCCCGGACGCCCCGTGGACCGCGACACCGTGCCCGATTTCGCGGACGCACTCGTCGGCCGTATGGAGGACGCCGAACGGCTCGCCGCCGCCCGCACCGCCCTCGGCCGGCTCCGCGGCGCCGAGCGCGAGGTGTTCGCCCTGTGCGTGTGGTCGGGGCTGAGTTACGAGGCCGCGGGCGAGGCGCTCGGCGTACCGGCCAGCACCGTACGGTCCCGGCTCTCCCGGGCCAGACAGCGGCTGCGGCGCCTGGCGGAGGCGGAGTTGGCGGCCCGGGGCGGCCACCGCGAGACGGTCCGGTCGACACAGGAGGGGAACCGATGAATCCCGAAGAGCGCGAAGAGCTGGCCCTGCTGCTGCCGAGCCCGGGCGAGCCGGTCCTGGCCGACGACCGTCATGACGTGCTGAAGGACCACCTGATGCGCGAACTCACCGCCCCGCGAAGGGCGTCACCGCGCCGCCGGTTCGCCGTGATCGCCGTACCCGTCGCCGCGGCCGTCGTGATCGCTGCCGTCGTCGTCGGCACCAAGGGCTCCGGGACCGCCACCACCGACCCGGAGGCGGTGGACCTCCTGAACCGCATCGCTGCCGTCGCCGCCACCAGGAAGGCCGTTTCCGTCCGCGACGACCAGTACCTCTACGTGCGTACCGAGGGCTTCATGAAGTTCTCGGACCAGGACGTCCGGACCCTGCGCGAGTCCAGTTGGACCGCCGTCGACGGCAAACGCCTGGGACTGCGCCGGATCACGGTGCTGAACGGGCCGCCGTTCCGGCCCCGGGACCCTTTCTCCTCGTACTCCAGAGGCACGCACGAGATGCGGCTGAACCCCGACCCGAACGTCACCACCTTCCGTGAGCTGGAGGCCCTGCCCACCGATCCGGACGCGCTGCTGCGGAAGATCTACGGCGACACGAAGGACGACAGGGGCCAGGCGCTGGAGAGGATCGGCGACCTGCTCGCCGACGCCACCCTCCTCCCCGAGCTGGACGCCGCGCTCTACCGGGCCGCGGCGAAGGTCCCGGGCGTCTCGGTCGTCGCCAACGCCGAGGACTACGCGGGTCGTTCGGGCGTTGGCCTGGCCTTCAAGGGCAGCGAGGGCCGCGAGGTGTGGGTCTTCGGCAAGGCGGATCTCACCTACCTGGGCTCCGGGACGGAAGCACTGCTCGACGTCGGGGTCGCGGACAAGGCCGGTGTGACACCGCCCGGTTGATCCTGATCCGCTCACGCCAGTCGCCGCAGGTCCTCCAGATAGCGCAGGACCGCCGCCACCCGGCGGTCCACCTGGTCCGCCGGGGACAGGTCGAGCTTGGCGAAGATGCTGCGGATGTGTTTGTGGACGGCGCCCTCGGTGACGACGAGCCGTTCGGCGATCGCCGTGTTGCCCAACCCCTCGGCCATCAGGGCGAGTACGTCCCGTTCGCGCGGGCTCAGCCGGTCGAGGCGGGTGTCCTGGCGGGAGCGGGTGAAGAGCTGCGCGACGACCTCGGGGTCGATGGCGGTGCCGCCGGCCGCCACCCGGTGCAGGGCGTCCAGGAACTCCTCGACCCGGCCGACCCGTTCCTTGAGCAGATAGCCGAGGCCGCCGACACCGCCGCCGAGCAGCTCGGTGGCGAAGCTCTGCTCGACGTACGCGGAGAGGACCAGGACGGCCAGTTCGGGGCGGCGGCGCCGGGCCTCGACCGCCGCGACGATCCCCTCGTCGGTGTGCGTCGGCGGCATCCGTACGTCGAGGATCGCCACGTCCGGCTTGTGCTCGTCGATCGCGGCCAGCGCCTCCTCGGGGGTGCCCGCCGTGGCCACCACGTCGAGGGACTCGGCGCGCAGCAGCAGGGCGAGCCCCTCGCGCAGCAAGGGGTCGTCCTCGGCGATCACAATGCGCATGGCGCCATCCGTATCCGTATCCGTACGGTCATGATCCACAGGGCAGGTCCACCTTCAGGGTCGTCGGGCCGCCGGGCGGGCTGGCCAGGGAGAGCGTGCCGTCGAGCGCGGCGACACGGCGGCGGATGCCGGTGAGCCCGGAACCGCCGTCCGGGTCGGCGCCGCCCCGCCCGTCGTCCTCGACGCTCAGCAGAAGACGGCCGCCGCGGCTGCGGGCCGTGACGGTCGCCTGCCGGGCGCCGCTGTGCTTGGCGATGTTGGTCAGGGCCTCGGCGACGACGAAGTAGGCGGTCGCCTCGACGGACGCGGCACAGCGTTCGGGCACGTCGACGTCGACCCGGCACGGCACCGCGCAGTTCACGGCCAGACCGGACAGGGCCCCGGCGAGTCCGCGGTCGGCGAGCACCGGGGGCAGGATGCTCCGGGAGACCGTGCGCAACTCCGCGAGGGCCTGTTCGGCGGCCGACTGGGCGCGCTCCAGGAGCTCGTCGGCGCCGGCCGGATCGCGCGCGACCATGCGGCGGGCGGCGCCGAGCAGCACGGTCACGGAGACGATCCGGTTCTGCGTGCCGTCGTGCAACGAGCGCTCGATGCGCCGCAGTTCGGTGGCGTGCGCGTCGAGTGCGGCGGCGCGGGTGGCGGTGAGTTCGGCGATACGGAGGGACAGGTCCGTCTCCTGTCCGGCCGCGAGGAGTTCGCGTCCCGGGCGGGCCTGGAGCCGCGCCATGCCGGGGCCGAGCCCGAGGACGATGAGGATCCAGCCCAGGCCGAGCAGGGCCACGGCGAGCGCGTCCGGCCAGGAGTGCGCGACGCCGACGCCCACGGAGGTGGCGGTCGTGTCCGTGGGCGCGAACTTCCAGTACAGCGGGAAGGCGCTGTCGCGCACGGCGGAGAGCGGCAGCAGGACGCCGAGCAGGCCCAGCAGGAGGCCCAGGGTGGCGTGTCGGACCAGCCAGCGCAGTTCGCGTCGGGTGACGGGGTCGACGAGGGCGGCCCGCAGCCGCGTCGGCGGCGGCTGCGGGGCGATGACCTCGGGTCCCCAGCGGCCGAGCCGGGCACGCTCCCGGCCGGCGAGGGCGTGCAGCGCGCGCAGGAACGCGGGCGCCATGAGCAGGCCCACGCCGACCGCGCCGGTCACGGCGGCGACGGCCAGCCAGAGCAGCAAGGCCAGGGCCAGGAAGGCGGTGCCGAGCCCGGAGGCGAGCTCCCCGACCGCGGTGCCGGCGGCGCGCAGGGTCCGAACGACGGTCTCCCCGAGACCCGCACGCCGGTCGTCGGCCGGGTCGTCGGCCGGGGGGTTGCGCTGGACGGCCATGCGCCCTCCCTTCGTCGCGAAGGACCTTATGCCGCACGCCGGTTGACCGTCAGCGCCGGGCCCGGAATGACAGCCGGAAGTACAGCCTGCTGTACCCCGAACCGGGCGGCCTGCGGGATCGGCCGAGGGGGTGCCGATCCATAGCGTCGGTGACGACAGCAGACCTCGGGAGGAACCCCCGTGCAGAACACCGAATCGCCCGCCCTGACCCGCGGGGACGTCGCCCGCGCCCTGCTCTGGATCCTGGTGGTGCTCAGCGCCGTGGCCAACATGGCGGCCTCCTACGGCCAGGCGGACACCTGGGTGCACCTGGCCTGCGGCGCGGTCACCGTGCTGTGCGGCGGCACCCTCGTCGTACGCAACCTGCGGGGCCGTCGATGAGCCCCGCCATCGCCCTGGACCGGGTCGCCAAGGAGTACGCCGGTGGCGTCCGCGCCCTCGACGAGGTGTCGCTGACCGTGGAACGCGGCACGTTCCTCGCCGTGATGGGACCGTCGGGCTCCGGCAAGAGCACGCTGATGCACTGCGCCGCCGGGCTCGACTCCCCGACCTCGGGCAGCGTCCGTATCGACGGCCACGAGATCGCCGGCCTGAACGAGACCCGCCGCACCGAACTGCGCCGGGAACGCGTCGGGTTCGTGTTCCAGGCGTACAACCTGATCCCCTCGCTCAGCATCGAGGACAACATCACCCTGCCCCTGCGGCTCGCGGGCCGCACCCCGGACCACGACTGGCTGCGCACCCTGGTGGAACGCGTCGGCCTCACCGACCGGCTCACCCACCGCCCGGCCGAACTCTCCGGCGGGCAGCAGCAACGGGCCGCCGTCGTACGGGCGTTGGTGGCCAGACCCGCCGTCGTGTTCGCCGACGAACCGACCGGGGCGCTCGACCTGCGCAGCGCCCACGAGGTACTCGACCTGCTCCGGGACCTGGTCGACGACCTCGGGCAGACCGTCGTGATGGTCACCCACGACCCGGCCGCCGCGGCCCGCGCACACCGCGTCCTGGTCATGGCCGACGGCCGGGTCGTCGAGGCCCTCGACACGCCGACCGCCCCCGAACTCGCCCGCCGTCTCGTCGCGTTGGGAGAGGTGTGAGCCGTGCTGCGTCTCGCGATACAGATGGTCCGCCACCGCATCACCGCACTGGTCGCCGTGGCCTGCGCGGTCCTCGGCGGAGCGGCCCTCGTCACCGGCACCGGCGTGCTCGCCGAGTCCGGCCTGCGCTCCCACCTGCCCGCCGGCCGCCTCGCCGGAGCGGACGTCGTGGTCGCCGCCGACCAGGAGTACCACCCACCCGGCGACCTGCCGATCGCGCTCCCGGAACGCCGTACGGTCCCGGCCCGGCTGGCCGCCGAACTGGCCGACCTGCCCGGCGTCACCGCCACGGTCGGCGACCTCGCCTTCCCCGCCGCACTCGTCGACGCCCACGGACGGGCCGTACCGACCGCGGACCCCCGGACGGCCGGACACGGCTGGTCCTCGACCAAGCTGCTGGCCGGTCCGCACATCGAGGGCCGGGCGCCGACGGGTTCCGGCGAGATCGCCGTGGACCGCGCCACCGCGGTCGCAGCCGGCATCGAGGTCGGCGACCGGGTCCAGGTCGTCGCCGACGCCCGCCCCGCCGCCGGGTATCGCGTCTCCGCCGTCGTCGACGCGCCGGGCGCCGGTGTCCTCTTCGCCGATACGACGGCGGTACGGCTGTCCGGTCGCGGTGACCGCGTCGACCTCGTCGGCCTGCGGGCCGCACCCGGTGCCGGGGAACGGGTCGCCGCCGAAGTCCGTACGAAGCTGGCGGGCACCGGTCTTCGGACGGTCACCGGCGCGGGACGCGGGGACCTGGTGTCCCCCGGAGCGGGCGCGTCCCGGTCCCTCCTGATCCTGCTGGCCGGTTCCCTCGCCGGGATCGTCCTGCTGATCACCGGGTTCGTGATGGCGAGCGCGCTGGCCGTGTCGATCGCCGGGCAGCGCCGCGACCTGGCGCTGATGCGGGCCGTCGGCGCAACTCCGAAGCAGATCAGGCGACTTGCCGCCGGGCAGTCGACCGTCGTCGCGGCCGTGGCGCTCGTACCGGGTGTGGGGCTGGGGTATCTGCTGGCCGGGCAGTTCCGCCGGCTGCTGGCCGACCGGGGTGTCGTACCGTCCGAACTCCCCCTCACCATCAGCCCGTTGCCCGCCCTCGCGACGGTCCTCCTGCTGGCCCTGGTCGTGCAGATCTCGGCCCGCGGCTCGGCCTGGCGCACCTCGCGCATGCCGGCCACCGAGGCGGTCGCCGAATCCCGCAGCGAGCCGCGCGACCCGTCGCGGACCCGGACCCGTATCGGCCTGCTGGTCATCCTCGCCGCGACCACCATGTCGGCCCTGCCGCTCTTCTCCCGCACGGTCATCGGCGCGAGCGCCACCTCCATCGCGGGCATCCTCGGGGCGATCGGCCTCGCCCTGTCCGGACCGGCTCTGGTCCGGGCCGTCGGGAACGCGGCGGCCCGGCGCACCCTCCCCCACGCTCGGCTTCGCTCGCGCGGGGGAGGCTCCGCCGCGACCTGGCTGGCGATGGCCAACGTCCGCGCCTACGCCCTGCGCAACGCGGGCATCGTCTCCACGCTGGCCATGGCGGTCGTGTTCGTGCTGACGTACACCCTGACCCAGACCACCGTGCTGGCCGCCACCGCCGACGACACCCGCACCGGCACCCTCGCCCAGCAGCGGCTGAGCGCACCCGGCCTGGGCGGACTGCCCGCCGGCACGCTCACGGACGTACGCGGGACGGCCGGGGTACGGGCGGCGGCTCCCGTCGGCTCGACCACGGTGGTGTGGCCGTACAGACAGTTCGGCGAGACGGAGACCGATTCCGGCTCCGCGATGATCCTCACCCCGGACGCCTCCGACGTCCTCGACCTCGACGTGCGGGACGGCAGCCTGGACCGCCTCACCGGCGCCACGATCGCGGTCAGCAGCGAGGTCGCCCGCTCGCGTTCCGCGGAAGTCGGTCACCGGGTGAGCCTCGTCCTCGGCGACGGCGCGAAGGTGACGGCCAGGGTGGTCGCCGTCTACGCCCGCGGTCTCGGCTTCGGCACGGTGGTGCTCTCCCACGACCTGGCGGCCGGCCACACCACGACGGGGCTCGACCAGAGCATCCTGATCCGCACGGACGGTTCGCCGACGGCCCGGCAGGCCCTGAGCACCCTCGCCGCGTCCCATCCCGGCCTGGCGCTGGAGGAGGCGACCCCCAAGGCCGCCGACGGCCTGCGGAACGCCCCGCCGGAGGTGTGGATCAACCTGGCCACCATCGTGGTGCTGCTCGTCTACCTGCTGCTCAGTATCGCCAACAAGCTGGTAGCCGCCACGGCCCAGCGCCGGGTCGAACTCGGGGCCCTGCGCCTCAACGGCACCACACCCCGCCAGATCCGCGCGATGATGCGCCGCGAGGCAGCGGTGACCGCCGCCACCGCGCTCACCACGTCCGTCCTGCTCTCCGCTCCGCCCCTCGCCCTCCTGGGCCAGGGCTTCCTCGACCACCCCTGGCCCGCGGGCCCCGTCTGGCTCCTCCCCGCCCTCGCCCTCACGGTCACCGCGACGGCCTTCCTCACCATCGAACTCCCCACCCGCCAGGCGCTGCGCACCCCACCGGCGGACGCCATCCGGGCGCAGTGACTGGAAGACCGTTCTCATGGGGCTCACAGGGGACGCTCAGACCGTGAAGGGACGATGGCGTTCTCGCCCGCTCCGGGCGCCGACCAGGAGACCGCCTCATGACCGTCCTCGAACTCCCGCCCCGTGCCGGCGTGCCCACCAGTGGCGCGTCCGTCATGGACGAGCGGAGCCGGCGGCGGATCGGCCGGGGTCTCGTCGTCTGCGGCCTCGCCCTGCTGCCCTGGCTGGTCGTGCTGGTCACGGGCTTCGCGGACGTCGTCAACTCCGCCCAGGAATCCCTGACCTGGGTCGGACTGGACAGCCTGGAGGCCGTCGGCCTGGTCGCCACGGGGCTGTTGTTCCTGCGGCGCGACCCCCGGCACACCCTCGCGGCCTCGGCGACCGCCGTGCTCCTGCTCGCCGACGCCTGGTTCGACACGACGACGGCGGCGACGGGCGGCGACCTCGTGTCGGCCCTGGCCATGGCGGTCGGCGCGGAACTCCCGCTCGCGGCCCTGTGCGCGGTCCTGACGCTCAGGGGGCTTCCAGGCGCGCCGGTCCGCCCCATCGGCGGCCCGCTCAACGGCGGTTGAGCCCGCGTTCCACGACGGGCGTTCCACGGCAGACCCCCGGGTAGCGTCGCCGGGTGATGCGTGCTGTGCTGGAAGGAGTCGCAGGAGTACACGCCGATGCGTCACAGCCGGACTTCCGCCTTCGCGTCCGCCCGGTCGCCAGCGCCGACCGGAGCGGGTGGCGGGCTGCTGCCGGCCCGGGATCTCGCGGCCGCCTGGTTCCTGATCGTCCTGATCGCGGTCCCCGCCTGGGCGCTGACCATCGGGCAGGCCCGGGACATGGGGGTCGAGCCCGGCACGATGGGGATGGCGCTCCCGCTCTTCCTGCTGCTGTGGGTGACGATGATGGCGGCCATGATGCTGCCGTCCATGGCGCCGGTGGCCATCACCTGGGCGCGGGGCATCGGCCGGCAGTCCTCCGGCTGGACCCGGACCGTGCGCACCGTCGAGTTCGTCGGCGGGTATCTGCTGGTGTGGACCGCCTTCGGACTGCTCGCCTACGCGGCCCTGGCCCTCACCGGGAACCTGGTGGACGACCGTCCGACCGCGGGACGCTGGATCGGCGCGGCGGCCTTCCTGCTCGCGGGCCTGTACCAGCTCGGCCCCCTCAAGTACGTCTGCCTGCGGCACTGCCGCGACCCCATGAGCCACCTGGTGCGTTACGCCGGGTTCCGGCCGCCGGCCCGTGACCTGCGGGTCGGCATCCACCACGGCGCCTACTGCGTCGGCTGCTGCGCGGGACTGATGGTCGTCCTGATCCCGCTCGGCGTGATGAACGTTGCCGCGATGGCCGCACTGGCCGTGGTGATCTTCGTCGAGAAGCTCTGGTCCCACGGCCCGCTGCTCGGCCGGGCCGTGGGCATCGCGTTCCTCGTGCTGGCCGCGCTGACGCCGTTCCAGGACTGGCTGCTGCCGGGGCTGCAGGGGTCGATGCCGGCGATGGGCGGCATGTGAGGCGGCGCTGCCTGGCGCCCCTTCCCGGCGGCTCTTCCCGGCGGCCCTTCCTAGTCGGGCCCGCTCCAGTCGAAGGGGAAGTGCTTGCTGGACTTCCCCGAGCGTTCCCAGGAGAAGCCGAACGCGTCCGCGCGGTCCGTGGTGGCCCGTCCCCAGGTGGCGACCTGGCCGGGGCCGACCTCGGCGCCCGGGGCGTTGAGGACCTGGACGCGGGCGCCGTCCGGCGTGGTCGGGCCGGTGAGCGCCTCCGCGGCGGCCGTGACCCGGCCGGGCACCTCGGCCCGCCAGCCGCCGAGGTCCTCGTCGATCTCGACGTGGACGGGCGCGAAGTCCATGCCGCGCATCTCGGGGTGGAACATCTCCCCGAACTCCGCCGGCCAGCCGCCCGCCTCACCGCCGAAGATCGCCCCGAGCGCACCCCGCTGCCGCTCGTCGGCGCGCTCGTCGAGGAAGACCGCGGCGTACGGGTCGGTGTGCGTGCCGGCCCACGGGTTCCCGACGAAGGAGCCGAGCATCAGGACGTTGAGACCGTCCAGCCGTACGTCGCCGTAACTCCCCTCCCGGATGTGCCAGACCAGCACGCCTTCGCAGTCGCCGTAGGTCGGGGGCTGCGCAAACGTGCAGGGGCACGGGATGGCGCACTTGCACACGTCGAACCAGTCACCGGTCAGGCGCCAGCGCGTACCGGTGGTGACCTGCTCTGTCATCGCGCTTCCCTCCTGCCGGGCCCGGAAGGGCCCACTCGGAGTGACGAGACCGCGAGACGGCGAGACCCGGGCTCGCACCCGGGACGGGCGAGCGGCCTCCCTCCCAGCTTGCACCTCCCGCCCCGGCAGCGGAACCGGAGGCCCCTCAGGCAGTC
Source organism: Streptomyces sp. CA-249302 (assembly GCF_050936785.1). NCBI lineage: Bacteria > Bacillati > Actinomycetota > Actinomycetes > Kitasatosporales > Streptomycetaceae > Streptomyces > Streptomyces sp. CA-249302. Next base: position 5,663,258 of record NZ_JBNJMG010000001.1, read on the forward strand.
CCCGCCTGCCCGGGGGACGCTGGCTTGGTGGCACGGACGGTGGCCGAGTGCATGCCGTCGGCGACGGAGTGCGTGGGGATCACCTCGACGTCGGTGAATCCGGCCGCCTCCAGACCCTCCCGGTACTCGGCGAAGGACAGCGCGCCGGCGATGCAGCCGACGTAGTCACCGCGTTCCGCGCGCTGCCCGGGAGTGAGGGTGTCGTCGGCGACGATGTCCGAGACGCCGATACGGCCGCCGGGCCTGAGGACGCGGTAGGTCTCGGCGAAGACGGCGGGCTTGTCGACGGACAGGTTGATCACGCAGTTGGAGATGACGACGTCGACGGTGCCGGCGGGGAGGGGGACGGCCTCGATGGTCCCCTTGAGGAACTCGACGTTCGTCGCGCCGGCCTTCCGCGCGTTGGCCAGGGCGAGTTCGAGCATCTCGTCGGTCATGTCGAGGCCGTACGCCTTCCCGGTGGGGCCGACGCGGCGGGCGGAGAGCAGGACGTCGAGGCCGGCGCCGGAGCCCAGGTCGAGGACGCGCTCGCCCTCGCGGAGTTCGGCCACGGCGGTGGGGTTGCCGCAGCCGAGGGAGGCGGTGGCCGGTTCGCCGCAGCAGGCGGTGCCGCCCTGGGCGATCTCGCGGGCTGCGGCGGCGTACCGCCGGCGAACGGTTTCGCGTAGCTCTGTGGACTGCTCGCTCATCACTTGACTCCTGGGTGAAGGGGCATTGTTGTGCTGCCTGGAACTGGCTGTATTGGAGTCTGTCGATGCAATCTTGCGCCTTGTATCGATAGACGTCAACATAGAGGTATGTCGAAACAAGAGCTCGAGGTGCTCGGCCAGGACGCCGAGGCGGCCTGCTGCCCCGGTGTGGCCGCGGCGCCCCTCGACGACGAGCGGGCGGCGGAGCTGGCCAAGGTCTTCAAGGCCCTGGGCGACCCGGTCCGGCTGCGGCTGCTGTCGATGATCGCCTCGCGCGGCGAGGGCGGCGAGGTGTGCGTCTGTGAGCTGACCCCGGCCTTCGAGCTGTCCCAGCCGACGATCTCCCACCACCTCAAGCTGCTGCGCCAGGCCGGCCTCATCGACTGCGAGCGCCGCGGCACCTGGGTCTACTACTGGGCGCTCCCCGCGGCCCTCGACCAGCTCGCCGGCTTCCTCAAGCCGTCGGCGGCCGTCGGAGCTCCCGCGTGAGCGCCTCGCTGGGCCGGCGCGCGCTGGCCGAGGCGGTGGGGTCGGCGGCGCTGGTCGCGGTGGTGGTCGGCTCGGGCATCCAGGCCACCGAACTCTCACGGGACGTCGGCGTCCAACTGCTCGCCAACTCCCTGGCCACCGTCTTCGGCCTGGGCGTGCTCATCGTGCTGCTCGGGCCCGTCTCCGGCGCCCACTTCAACCCGGCGGTGACGCTGGCGGCCTGGTTCACCGGCCGCCGCGCAGGCGATGGGCCGACCGCGCGGGACGTGGCCGCGTACGTCTCTGCCCAGATCGCGGGAGCGGTGGCCGGTGCGGTCCTGGCCGACGCCATGTTCGGCGAGCCGCTGGTCCGGTGGTCCACGCACGACCGCTCGGCCGGTCACCTGTTGCTGGGCGAGGTCGTCGCCACCGCCGGTCTGATCCTCCTGATCCTCGGCCTGGGCCGGGTCGGCCGCGCCCAGCTCGCCCCGGTCGCGGTGGCGTCGTACATCGGGGCGGCGTACTGGTTCACGTCCTCGACCTCGTTCGCGAACCCGGCGGTGACGATCGGCCGTGCCTTCACGGACACGTTCGCCGGTATCGCGCCCGGCTCGGTCGCTCCGTTCGTGGCCGCACAGGTTCTCGGCGCGGTGGTCGGACTGGCGCTGGTGGCAGCGCTGTTCGGACGACCGGCGGCCGCACGGGACGAGACCCCGGCCACGCAAGCCGAGTCCGAACCGGCCGCCCCCGTCCCGGCCGTCCCCTGATCCACCGTCCCCTGATCCACCGTCCAGGAAAAGACATCACCATGAGCAGCACGCCCGCCGCAGGCCGCCCCTCCGTCCCCTCCGTCCTCTTCGTCTGCGTCCACAACGCCGGCCGCTCCCAGATGGCCGCCGCCTTCCTCACCCACCTCGCCCCGGACGCGGTGGAGGTCCGCTCGGCCGGCTCGGCCCCCGCCGCCACGGTCAACCCCGCCGTCGTCGAGGCGATGCACGAGGCGGGTATCGACATCTCCGCCGAGACCCCGAAGATCCTGACCGTCGAGGCCGTCCGGACGTCCGACGTCGTGATCACCATGGGCTGCGGCGACAGCTGCCCGGTCTTCCCCGGCAAGACGTACCTGGACTGGAAGCTGGACGACCCGGCCGGGCAGGGCGTCGACGCCGTACGCCCCATCCGCGACGAGATCGAGAACCGCGTCCGCACCCTGCTCACCGACCTGGGCGTGACACCCGACGCGTGACGGCGCCGGCACCGTCTGGCGGACGGTGAGGGCGACGTCCCCCGGCCGCCGGCGGTGGCGTACGACGTGTTCGGGCTCGGTTCTCGGCGAGGGTCTGCTGCCAGGCGTGCCGCGGAGACTCGAAGAGCTGCGCGCTGGACCTCGCCGACGCGGTGAACGTGGCACTCGCCGCGGACTACGACACGGACGCGATCCTCGCCCTCGACCGACGCGACTTCCGTGCCGTACGCCCGTTGGGCCACCACAAGGCATTCCGGGTCCTGCCCGACGGCCTGCCGCTCTGACACGCCCTCGCTTCCACTCCCGCGTCCCATCCGCCCGTTCCAGGCCCCTCGTGTTCGCCCTGGTCAGAGGCCGTTTCGGTGTTCCAGTGTCCCCAACACCCGGCTGGACGTGGTGGTTGGGACGGATCGCCCCACAAGCTTCGGTCATCCAGTCAGCACCGCCACCCGAACACCGAAGGGGCTCGTCAACATGTCCAAGTTCCGTACCTCCCGCACCCGTCTCGTCGCCGCCGCCGCGACCACCGTTCTCGCCGCGCTGTCCCTGACCGCGTGCAACGACGGAACGGGCACCAACGACGAGGGCGCGGCGGCGAGCGCGTCCATCAGCTCTTCGTCCGACGCGACAGCGACCCCGACCCCGAGTGCCGGTTCCACGGCCACGGCTTCCACGGGCTCCTCGGGCGGCACGTCCACCGCCGGGTCCACCACCGCCGGTTCGAAGCCCGGCGGCGGCGCCTCCGCGTCGCAGGCGGCCGGCTCGGCGGAGAAGACGGTCACCTGCGAGGGGTCCAACACCAAGACGGTCGCCGCCCCGTTGACCCGGCCGGTGAATCACATGCTGCTGACGGTGACCAACACCGGCAGCAAGACCTGCTTCCTGTACGGCTACCCGGCCGTCCAGTTCACCGATGCCCAGGCCGAGCCGCCGGTGATCGCCGAGTCGCAGCCCCAGGCGGTCGTCACCCTGGAGCCGGGTCAGTCCGGGTACGCGGCGATCAGTCTGTCCGCCACCGACGGCAGCGCGGAGGGCGGTTACACCGCGAAGTCGCTGAACGTCTGGTTCTCGGGCCGCTCCATGAGCGGGAGCGTCGGCCAGGCCGCCCACCCGTCGCTGCCCGCCAAGGGCGTCTACATCGACGACTCGATCAAGGTCACCTACTGGCAGCAGGAGATGAGCGACGCCACCAACTGGTGACACCCACCTCACGACCCTGGAAGGCAGGCAACCACCATGCGCAGCAGCACTCGCAGGATCTCCCGCTTCGTCACCGCCTACCTCGGCGCGGCCTTCCAGGTCATCGTCCTGGGCACCACGGGCCACGCGGCGGCGGAGGCGGGGGTTCTCCGCCGCGGCCACGCGGTCTGAAAGACCATCTCGCTCCGGATGTCCAGGTCCTGTCACGCAATGGCCATCACCTGGTCTCACCAGGAGCCACATGCGTCACCGCGTGCTCTTCTTCAACAGCGCCGGAGCGGACCACACCTCATGAACCACGACGACAGAAGTCACGAAGACAGAAGTCACGAAGACAGAAGTCACGAAGACAGAAGTCAGGAGAAGCCTGTGGCAGCGGACAAGACCCGACGGAACGCCCTGATGGCCTGCGCGGCCCTGGTGGTCGGTGCCCTCACCCTCACGGCCTGCGGCGGGAGCGCCACGGCGGACGGCGGCGACAGCGGGCGGTCGAAGGCCCGACTGGGCCTGGCCGCCGACTCGGTGACCACGAAGAGCGCGGCGGCGGGGACCGCCTCGGTCACGGCCGCCGGGCTCGACTACGTCGCGATGGGCAGCTCGTTCGCCGCGGGTCCGAGCATTCCGCCGGTGCAGGCCGGCAGCGGGGCCGCCGCGTGCATGCGGTCGAGCAACAACTACGCGAGCATCGTCGCCCGCGACACCGGGGCGAAGCTCACGGACGTCACCTGCAGCGGCGCCACGACGGCCAACATCCTCACCACCAACCAGGGTTCGCAGCCGCCGCAGATCAACGCCGTGACCAGCGCGACCGACCTGGTCACGATCACCATCGGCGGCAACGACGTCAACTACCTGGGCAGCATGGTCACGTACTCCTGCCAGAACAGCGGTGGCACCAACTGCGGCACCGTGGACCGGACGGCGATGAACAACGCCCTCGGTGCGGTGACCCAGCGGATCGAGAACGTCGTGAACGCCGTCCACGCCAGGGCCCCGCAGGCCCGCGTCCTCCTGGTGAGCTACTCCACCCTGCTGCCCGACACCGGCGGCTGCGACGGCGTACCGCTCACCGCCGACCAGCGGATATTCGAGCGCACCGTCGCCACCCGCCTGTCGCAGGCCGGTATCGACGCCGCGAACGCCACGGGGGCGACCCTGGTCCGCATGGCCACCGCCAGCCACGGCCACGACGCCTGCGCGGCCGTCCCGTGGGTGGAGAAGTACAAGCCGGCCTCGGGCCGCACCTCGTACCACCCGAACGAGGCCGGCATGAAGGCCGCCGCCTCTCTGGTGGAATCCGCGCTCAACAGCTGAGTGGCCGAACACCCCCGCCCTGCCCGCGACTTCACCGAGTCCGCGGGCAGGGCGCACGTATGCCCGCGGCGGTGGGCGGGCGGTCGTCCGTGTGAGCTGATCCGGGACATGAAGGGGCCGTCGAGACTTCCGGGATCATGCAGTGCGCGGCCGTTGCCGCGGTGTCACCCTTGCGCGTGCGGCACACGAAGCGTGGCCGTTCGGGGGATGCGGGGGGCGGGCGAGCAAGGTGGGGGACTTTCTGGGGGCGGTCACGGCGTATCCGACCGTGGTCTTCACCTTCGCGCTCGTCGTGGTGGCCGCCTACTGGCTGTTGGTGCTCCTCGGGGGCGCCCACTTCCACGGGGCGCGCGGGGGACACCACGGCCATGGGCCCGGTGCAGGACACCACGGTCACGGCCACGGCCACGCACAAGGGCACGGGCACGGACACGGCGGTGGGCGGCACGGGCGGCTGCCCTTGCAGCGGGTGCTGGGACTCGGGGGAGTGCCGGTCACCGTGGCGGTGTCGCTGGTGGTGGCCTTAGCCTGGTTCACCGCGCTGACCGGCCGGGTGCTGCTCGGCAGTGGGGATCACGGGGTCCTGCTGCCGGTCGCGCTGGTCGGCGGATGGGCGGGAGCGCGCGTGCTCGCCTGGCCGTTGCGGCGGCTCACGCCCGCTCCCGCCCCGCCGCCCTCGCGCCGCGACTTCGTCGGTCTCGGCTGCGTCATCCGCACCGGCCGGGTCGGCCCCGACTTCGGGCAGGCCGAGGTGCACGCCGTCGACGGCTCCGCCGCGACGATCCAGGTACGCCAGAGCCACGACGACGTGGCCGGACCGGGTGGCGTACTGCGCGCCGGGGCGTCCGCACTCATCTACGACTACGACGCCGAGGGCGAGTTCTTCTGGGTCATGCCCGCCCCGCCGGCCACCGGGTGACCGCGCCCGCGTAGTCCCGTCCGTCCCAACTCCTCATCCACGGCAAGGTCTTCCAAGGGAACCGCCATGTCTGTCGTCACCATCGGAATCGGTGTGCTCGTCGCCGTCCTGCTGCTCATCGGCCTGGGCACGCTGCTGCTCTTCGGCCGGCTGTTCCGCAAGGTGGTCCAGGGCGAGGCCCTGATCGTCTCCAGGCCCAAGAGCGTCGACGTCACCTTCACCGGGGCCCTGGTGCTGCCCATGCTGCACCGCGCGGAGGTCATGGACATCTCGGTGAAGACCATCGAGATCACCCGGACCGGCCGCGAGGGCATGATCTGCCGGGACAACATCCGCGCCGACATCCAGATCACCTTCTTCGTCCGGGTCAACAAGACGGTGGAGGACGTCGTCAAGGTGGCCCAGGCGATCGGCACCGAGCGGGCCAGCCACCAGGAGACCCTCCAGAACCTGTTCAGCGCGAAGTTCGCCGAGGCGCTGCGGACGGTCGGCAAGCAGCTCGACTTCGCCGACCTCTACACCAAGCGCGAGGAGTTCAGGGACCGCATCGTCGCCGCCATCGGCACCGACCTGAACGGCTACCACCTCGAGGACGCGGCGATCGACCACCTCGAACAGACCCCGCTGGGGCAGCTCGACGCGACCAACATCCTGGACGCCCAGGGCATCCGGAAGATCACCGAGCTCACCGCGCTGGAGCACATCCGCACCAACGACTTCCAGCGCAACGAGGAGATGGAGATCACCCGCCAGGACGTGGACGCCCGCGAGGCCGTACTGGAGCTGGAACGGCGGCGCGCGGAGGCGGAGATCCGGCAGCGGAAGGGCATCGAGACCCTGCGCGCCCAGGAGGAGGCGGCCACCGCGCAGGTCCAGGAGGAGGAGCGGCTCAAGGCGCACAGCGCGCTGCTGCGCACCGAGGAACTCCTCGGCGTCCAGCGGGAGAACCAGCAGCGGGAGATCGCGGTCGCCGAGAAGAACCGGGAGCGGGTCCTCGCGGTGGAGGGCGAACGCATCGAGAAGGACCGGCTGTTGGAGGTCGTCAACCGGGAGCGGGAGGTCGAACTCGCCCGCGCCGAGAAGGAGAAGCAGGTCGAGGTCGAGCGCCGGGGCGTGGCCGACGTCGTACGCGAGCGGGTCGCCGTCGAGCGTACGGTCGCGGAGCAGGAGGAGGAGATCAAGCGGGTCCGGGTCGTCCAGGAGGCCGAGCGCAGCCGGCAGGCGGTCATCATCACCGCCGAGGCGGAGGCGCAGGAGCAGCTGGTCAAGGACATCAAGGCGGCCGAGGCCGCCGAACAGGCCGCGCATCTGCGGGCGAAGGAACAGCTGGTGCTGGCCGAGGCCGGGCAGAAGAGCGCCGAGCTGGAGGCCGCCGCCAAGGTACGCCGGGCGGAGGGCGAGCGCGCCATGGCCGGTGCGGCCGGTCTGGCACAGGCCGAGGTCGCGGAGCGCCAGGCGCTGGCCGAGGCGGCCGGCGTACGGGCCCGCCTGGAGGGCGAGGCGGCCGGCCTGAAGGAGAAGGCGGCCGCCATCGAGAAGGTCGGCCTGGCCGAGGCCGCGGTCGCCGAGAGCAAGGCGAACGCCGAGGCGGCCGGCATCCGCGAACGCCTCCTGGGGGAGGCCGCCGGCCTCAAGGAGAAGGCGGCGGCGATGGCCGCACTGGACGAGGTCTCCCGGTCCCACGAGGAGTTCCGCCTGCGCCTGGCCGCCGACAAGGAGGTCCGGATGGCCGCCCTGGAGGTCCAGCGCACGGTCGCCGAGGCCCAGGCGTCGGTGCTGGCCGCCGGCCTGGAGAGCGCGGACATCGACATCGTGGGCGGCGACAGCGTGTTCCTGGAACGCCTGGTGGGTGCCGTGTCCTTCGGCAAGTCGATCGACGGAGCGGTCCAGGGCTCGGAGACGGTACAAGCACTGGCCGCGGAGTGGCTGAACGGTGAGAAGAGCTTCAGCGACGACGCGACGGAGGTGCTGCGCGGGCTCGCGGCGGGCGGCCCCTGGAACCTGGCCCTCCTGATGAAGCTCCTGAACGGCCAGACGAACGGCGACCCGATACAGCTCGCCAACGGCACTACGAAGTAAGGGCGAGGCTCAGCGCCCCGTCAGGGGCGCGGGGCTGTATTGAATCTGCGGCTACCGCCGCGTGAGCGCGACCAGCCACGACGGCGCCGCAGACAACAAAGGAGCAAACATGGGCGTCGAGACCGGCACCTACCAAATCCTGCGGACCCGCCTCTCCGACCGGGCCGCGGAACTCGCCCGCCGCACAACCGAGTTGAACACCCGCCGCCAGCAGACCTTCGGCTCACGCCCACTGAAGCTCACCGGCTCCACAAAGCCCCGCACAGCCGCCGAAGGCATCGCCCGCGGAATCGTCGCGGTGAACCCCGACGTCCTCCTCCTGGGGACGTCGGCCCCCACCCCCCTGTCCCTGCACACCCTCGACGGCTCACCCCTCGCCCCGGACGAAGTCCCCGGCCTCCTCGACGACGACCGCTTCCACCGCGACCTGACCGAACTCCTCCGCTACTACCGGGACGCCCACCTCACCGACCTCCTCCGCACCCCCGCGAACCGCCTCCTCGCCGTCTTCCGTACAGGCGAGAACGACGGTGATCTACGCGTCCTGAGCTGGCAGTTGGGCGAGGACCGCGCCGAATACCTGGGCAACCACGGCGAACGCGACCTCCCCCAGCCGTCCGCCACCGAACTCCCCTGGAAGACGACCGGCCGCGAGAACCACGCCGACGGCCGGATCCTGATCGAGGCCGGCGAGGGCAAGATCTCCGTCGCCACCACCGGAGGCAACCTCACCGTCCACGCGGAACCCGGCAACCGCCCCCTCTTCCGGGAACCCGTCGACGAGCCACTCCAGAGCCTCGCCGACGCCACGGTCGCCCACGCGACCACCGGCCCCCTCCTGCTCCTCCGCATCCGCCCCTACAACGAACCCACCGACCGCCATCTGGTCGTCAACACCCGCACCGGCTCGGTCCGCCGCCACGACTCGCTCGCCCGCGGCGCCCGGCTGCTCCCCGCCGAGCAGGGCCTGATCTTCCCCGGCGGCTACGAACTCGCGGACGGCACCCACCGCGCCTTCCGCATCGACGGCGACGGCGACACCGCCGCCGACGGCCTGCGCTTCGACGCCGTACTCCCCGCCCCCAACGGCGAGGACCTCCTCTATGTCCTGCGCCGCCCGGGCCGCGCCCAGGTGCTGCTCCTCCCGTGGAACACCGTCCGCCGGGAGGCCGCCGGCGCCCTGCACGCGGCCGCGCACACGCTCCTCCCCGACGGCACCCTCGTACTGCTGAAACCCGACCGCGAGCCGGTGCGCACGCACGAACTCCAGGTGTGGCACACGCCGTTCCAGTCCGCCGAGTACGCCGCAGCGCAGCCGGTCGGCGACGGCCCGCTGGAGCGGATCGGCAACGCCGACCTGGTGCGCGGGATCGCCGAGTGCCTCGATGTCGTGCGTACGGCGGCCGCCGCCGCGCCCGAGAACCAGGCCACGGCCGCACCGGAGCTGATCCTCGACATCTGCGCCAAGGCGGCGGACCGCCACTACTGGCTCGCCGACACCGGCCTGCTCGAACCGCTCGCCGAACTCCGGGAAGCCGCCGACCAGTTGGCCGCCGAGCAGGGCAGGATCCGGCAGCTCGCCGCCCGGGCGGCCGAGGAGCTGGACCGGGCGCGCGAGGAGGCCGCGGGGCTGGTACGCCGGTCCCGTGGCGAACCGCCCGCCGACGCGGACGCCTGGACCGCGCTGCTCGCCGAACTCCGCCGCGCCCAGGGCCGTACCCGCACCCTGCGTGAACTGCCCCAGCTCGACCCGGCCGCGCTGGACCGGGTCGAGGCCGACCTCGCCGACGAGCTCGCCGCGGCGACCGAGCGGGCCTTCGCGTTCTTCGCCGGTCCCGACGCCTTCGCCGCTCCGCTCGCCGCCGCCGTGCGCGTCGCCGAGGACGCCGGGTCGGTGGCCACCGCCGCCGAGGCCGAGCGGCTGGCCGACGGGCTCACCGAGCAGGCGGACGCCCTGGCCACCGTCACCGACCTGGTCACCGGCACGGTCACCGCCGATCCGAGCGCGACCACGGCCGTGCTGCTGGCCATCGGCGAGGTCCTGGCCGCGGTCAACCGCGCCCGCGCGGTGCTCGCGGGCCGCCGCCGGGTCCTGCTGGACGCCGAGCACCGCGCCGCCCACGCCGCCGAGTCGGCCCTGCTGGCCCAGGCGACGACCGCCGCCCTGGCCGCCGCCGACTCCCCGGGCGCCTGCGACGACCAACTCGCCCGGCTGCTGCTGCGGTTGGACGCGCTGGAGGCCCGTTTCGCCGAGGCCGAGGACCTCGCCGCCGACCTGGCCCTGCGCCGCGAGGAGATCCAGCAGGCGTTCGCCGCCCGCCGCCAGACCCTGCTGGACGAGGCCGCCGCCCGCGCCGAGCGCGTCGCCGCCTCCGCGCTACGGGCCCTGGAGGCGCTGCGCCGCCGGCTCGCCGGGCTCGGTTCGGCGGCCGACATCCACGCGGCGCAGGCCGCCGACCCGATGGCGCTGCGTGTCCGGGCCGCCGCCGGGGAGCTGCGCGGTCTCGACGACCAGGTGCGCGCCCAGGAGTTGGAGGACGGTCTGCTCGACGCCGTCCGCACCGCCCTGCGCGAGCTGCGCGACCGGGCCGATCTGACCGAGGACGGCGGGGCCGCCGTACGGCTGGGACGGCACCGGTTCGCCGTCCGTCGCGAACCGGTGGAACTCACCCTCCAGCCGGACGGGGACGGCCTCGCCTTCGCCGTCACCGGCACGGGATACCGCCGGTCCGCCCACCTCCCCGAGCTGCTGGCCGGACGCGAGTTCTGGACGCAGCCGCTGGTCAGCGAGTCACCGACGCTCTACCGTGCCGAGTACCTGGCCGCTTCCCTGCTCCCCGCGGTCACCGACGAGGAGCAGTTGCTCGACCAGGTCCGGCGAGCCGCCGAGAGCGCCTACGACGAGGGGTACGAGCGAGGCGTCCACGATCACGACGCCACCGCCATCCTCGGCGCGCTGCTGCGGCTGCGGGCCGGGGCCGGGCTTCTTGAGCACCCCGCCGAAGTCCGCGCCACCGCCCAGCTGTTCTGGGCGCACGCCACGACCGACGCCCGGCGGGCAGCCTGGCAGCGCCGGGCCCGATCCCTGGCGCGGGCCCGCGCCCGGTTCGGGCCCGCCGGTGCCGCGTCCGCCTGGTCCGAGCTGGCGGCGGAACTCGCGTACGCGGTGGGCGAGTTCACCGCCTCCGCCGGGCTGCCGCCGGCGGCACGTGCGGGGGAGTACCTGGCGGCCGAACTCGCCGATCCCCACGAGGGGTTCGCCACCGGCACCGCCGTACGCACCCTCCTCGACGGCTTCCGTCACACGGACGCCGCGCCCGCCCTCACCGCGGACCTGGACGCCCTCGGCGCCGACCTCCCCGCGCGCCGCCAACTCGCCGCCGCCTGGCTGGGGTCGTACGCCGACGCGCACGGGGAGGGGGAGGGTGTGCCGGAGGCGGTGGCCCAGCTGTGCGCGCCCGACCTGCCGCGTTACGAGATCACCGGGTCCGTCGCCGAGACCGTCGACGGCCTCCTCGGCGTCCACCCGCGAGTCCACGGTGGCCGGTTGGCCGTGCGTATCGACGAACTGCCGTACAAGGCAAGGGAGTTCAGGGAGGAGCGAGCCCCTGCCTTCCGTGCATTCCAGCGGCGGCGTGCGGACGTGCTGGCCGCCGAGCGGGCCCGGCTGCGGCTGGACGACCACCGGCCCCGCCCGCTCGCCGGGTTCGTCCGCAACCAGCTCATCGACCAGGTCTACCTGCCCCTCGTCGGCGACAACCTGGCCAAGCAGCTCGGCACCCTCGACCCCGCCGGCCCCGCCGACCGCAGCGGTCTGCTGCTGCTCCTCTCCCCGCCCGGGTACGGCAAGACGACCCTCCTCGAGTACGTCGCCGACCGGCTCGGACTGCTCATGGTCCGGGTCGACGGCCCCGCGCTCGGCACCGGCACCACCTCGCTCGACCCCGACCGAGCCCCCGACGCCGCGGCCCGGCGCGAGGTCGAGAAGATCGTGTTCGCACTGGAGGCGGGCAGCAACGTCCTGCTGTACCTGGACGACATCCAGCACGTCTCCGCCGAACTCCTCCAGAAATTCATCCCGTTGTGCGACGCCCAGCGCCGGATCGAGGCCGTCGGCGACGGTGTCGCCCGCAGCTTCGACCTGCGCGGGCGCCGCTTCGCGGTCTGCCTCGCGGGAAACCCGTACACCGCGAACGGGCGGCGCTTCCGGATCCCCGACATGCTCGCCAACCGGGCCGACGTCTGGAACCTCGGCGAGGTGCTCGGCGGTCACGAGGACCTGTTCGCGCTCTCCTTCCTGGAGAACGCCCTCGCCGCCAACCCCGTCCTCGCCCCGCTCGCCGGAGCCGACCCGGCCGACCTGCGCCTGCTGGTCGCCCTCGCCGACGGCGACCCGGCGGCACAGGCCGACCAACTCTCCCATCCAGTAGGGGAGTTGGACCGGGTGCTGGCCACCCTCACCCATCTGCGCGCCGTCCAGCGGACGGTCCTCGCCGTCAACCGCGCCTACATCGCCTCCGCCGCCCAGGAGGACACCGACCGCCTCGAACCGCCGTTCCTGCTCCAGGGCTCGTACCGCACCATGGCGCAGCTCGCCGCCCGGATCGACCCCGTGCAGAGCGAGGCCGAGGTCGAGACCCTGCTCGACGACCACTACCTCGCCGAGGCGCAGACCCTGGGCAGTGCGGCCGAGGCCAACCTGCTGAAGCTCGCCCGGCTCCGCAGCCGTAGCACACCCGAACAGGCGGCCCGGTGGGGCGAGTTGCGCACCGCCTACGTCTCCTCCGGCCACCCCAGCAGCCGCGCGCCGAACACCGCCGTCTCCAGGGTGTAGCGCTGGAGTGCGTCGTCCGGATCGAGACCCGTCAGCCGTACGACGTGTGCGATGCGGTAGGCCAGCGCGCGCACGCTCAGCCCCAGTCGCCGGGCGGCCTCCGCGGCGACGTAGCGCGAATCGGCGTACGCGGTCAGCGTCTCCAGCAGCGGACCGGCCCCGCCGCGGGCCGTCCGCAGCGGGCCGAGCACCCCGCGCACCAGCTCGGCGAGGGCCTCCCGGTCCCGCAGCAGCACCGGCAGGACCAGCAGGTCGGCGGCGCGCAACAGCGGTCCGGGCAGCCCGAGTTGGGCCGCCTGGTCCAGCGCGGTGCGGGCCTCCTCGTAGGAGTGGACGACCCCGCCGGGCCCGCCGTGCGGACGGCCCACGACGACCCGGCGGCCCTGCGTCAGCTCCGCGAACGCCTTGACCGCCGCGTCCTCGCCCGGCCCCGACGGCACGATGCACACCAGCCGCCCGTGCTTCACCGCCAGCAGGATCTCCTGCTCGCCGAACCGCCCGAGCAGCCGCCGCTCCAGCGCCCGTACCGAGGGATCCTCCGGGTCGTAGCCGTCGCCCTCGGCGACCGCGACGACATGCGCGCAGGCCAGGTTGAGCCCGAAGCGCTCGGCGTGCTCGGCCAGCCGGCCCAGGTCGCTGCGGCTGCTCAGCAGGTCCGCGACGAACTCCCGCCGCCCGGTCTCCTCCCGGTGCAGCCGCTCCCGGTACGCCCGCCCGTGCCCCGCGGCGAGCGCGGCCACCGCCGCCCGCAGCGCCGCCATCGACGAGGCGTCGACCGGCTGCCCCTCCCAGACCCGGCCGGTCTCGGCGAGCCGCTCGTCGACCAGCTCGCCGAGCCCCCGCCCCTCCTCGGCGGCCCGGTCTCCGTACGCGCGCAGTGCCTCCAACTCCTCGCGCCGCAGCCGCCGTCCGCTCCGCGCCACGTCCGCCAACAGCCGCGCCCAGGCGCCGTCCTCGGTCAACTCCCGTCTCCTCCCCCGCACACCGCGGCCCCCGCACACCGCGAGAGCGACGCGCCAGCGTACGCCGGGACACTCGGGCCGATCAGTGCCGGGTGGGTGCGTCCGGGTTGCGGGAGAAGGCCGTGTCTCCGGCCAGGGCCACGATCGCGTCCTTGACGAGCAGCACACGCGGCGGGGTGTCCTGTGCCTTGTCCCCGGGGTCGTCCAGCGCGGAGGTACGCCACACCTCCGCCCCGGTGCGGCTGTCCAGCGCCAGCAGGCGGCCGAAGCGGTTCGAGAAATAGACCCGCTTGTACGTGGCCGACACCGCCGGCGCTGACAGGCTCTCCATCTCCGTCGTCCGCTGCCAGAGCTGCCTGCCGCTGTCCGCCGACACCGCGGTGACCGTCCCGTCGGACCGGACGAAGTAGACGACGCCGTCCACCAGGGTGGCCGCGCCGGTCAGCGGACGGGCCAGCGGTGTCCGTTCGACCTTGTTGTTCTCCAGGTCCACGCGCAGCAGCGCGTTGTACGGCCGTTCGTACCCGCCGTCGTACACGTCCTTCGCGGTCTGCGGCGCGAGGAACAGCGGCTGCCCGCCGACGGCGCCGAGTGCCGGCGACTTCTCGGGCAGGGTGACGGTCGAGGTGAGGCTGCCGGGCCCGAGCTTCATCAGTTCGACCGGGGCCTCGCCGGGCTCGGTGCCGGCCGTGCACAGGGCGTAGGGCTTGCCGCCCAGCGCCGACGGGGTGCAGATCTCGTCCAGCGAGGGTGCCCGCCACAGTTCCCTGCCGGAGGGGCTGTAGGCGACGAACTCCGAGGCGTCCGGAGACAGGGCCAGCAGTCCGCCGTCGTACGGGACCGCCGGCTCGGTCGCGCTGATGTCGCGCTGCCACCGCCGCTTCCCCGTGTCCGCGTCGAGGGCCACCAGGCGTCTGTTCGTCCCGTCCGGTTCGTCGTAGACGTAGACCAGCCCGTCGCGCACGCCGATCGGCTGCGCCTCCGTCGGGCGGGTGCCCGCCCGCCAGTCGACGTGGCCCGAGGACGCGTCGACCTTCGCGACCGTGAAGCCCGTACCGCCGCAGAACAGGGCGGTTCCCGCCGCGACGCATCCGGGGCCGTCGTATTCGAGGGGGACGCCCTTCACGTCGTACCGCAGGGCAGTGGTCCACGGTCGCCAGCCGGTGGGCAGCGACGCCGTGCGGGCGGTGGCGGTGGCGGACGCGGCGGAGGCGGTGGTGGTGTCCCCGGTCGACAGGTGGAACTCCACCGCGGCGACCAGCCCGGCGACGGCCAGCACCGCGCCGACGCCGGTGAGCAGTATCCGGGGGAACCGCCGCCTGCCGGTGCCGGTCGCGGCGGTGGTGGCCGCGCCCCGAGGGGTGGGTCGGGGCCGGGGTCTCGTGGCGCCCCCGGCCCGCTCACGCGCGGTGGCGTCGGATTCGGGCAGCGCCAGGAACATGCGGTGCAGATCGGCCGGTCGGGGCCGTGCCGCGGGGTCCTTGTCCAGGCAGCGCAGGATCACGTCCAGGAGCTCTTCGGGCACCCCGTCGAGGTCCGGGGGCTCGTACATCACCTGGTAGCCGGTCATGTACGGGGTGTCGGCGTCGAAGGGCCCCGTCCCGACGGCCGCGAACACCAGCAGCGACCCCAGCGAGAAGACGTCCGAGGCCGGGGTGACCTCGCGGGGCGAGGCGAGCTGTTCCGGCGACATGAAGGGCGGGGTCCCGATCATGTTCCCGGTCATGGTGAGCTGCTGGTTGTCGGAGGCGCGCGATATGCCGAAGTCGATGACGCGCGGCCCGTCCTCGGTCATCAGGACGTTGCCCGGCTTGAGGTCCCGGTGCACCAGACCCGCCCGGTGGATGTCCCGCAGCGCCTCGGCGAGGCCCAGCCCGAGCGTGCGCAGCTGCCGCAGGCTCAACGGGCCGTCCTTCGCGACGACTTCCGCGAGGCTGAGGCCCGGTACGTAGAGCGTCGCCATCCACGGGCGCTCGGCGTCCGGGTCGGCGTCCAGGACCGGCGCGGTGAAGGCGCCGCTCACCTTGCGCGCCGCCGCGATCTCCTGCCGGAAGCGCGTCCGGAACTCCTCCTCCTGGGCATACGGCCCGTGCACGACCTTGACCGCGACCTGGCGTCCCGAGGCGGAGACGCCCAGATAGACGACGCCCATGCCGCCCGAGCCGAGCCGGTGCCGTAGTGCGTACCCGCCTATGGACTCCGGGTCCCCGGTGTTCAGGGGCGTCATCGCGGATCATCCTTCCCAGCGCCTGCCTGCGTCACGGGGATCAGGGTAGGTGTTCGAGTCGGCGGGCATCGTGCTCGGGCCGCGGTCGCCACACCGCCGTCCGTGCGCACGCCGTCTGCGCCACGGTGGCGCTCAGTTGCCGGTCCGCGGTGAGGAAACCAGGAGCGCGCGGCGGATTCTGTGGGCGAACTCGTGTACGGGGTGCTGTTCGGTGGCGCCGGTGGACGGGGTGTCGAGGACCGTGTCGACCAGGCGGAGGGCCTGTTGGATGACCGTGCCTCGGTGGGCGTAGCCGTCGAGGAGGGCGTCGATGTTGTTCGACCGGCTGGTCGTGGGGCGGACGTCAGCGCTCCTCCGAGTGAGCGTCAGCGAGCGTATGTGCTGGTACTTCTCGTCGGTGGAGCTGCCGTCCCACTGCACGTGCGGGTCGGTGAACGGCACGGTCGTCACGTGCTCGAACAGCTCGGCGTCGCGCGGTGCGATCCGCCAGCGGAGCCTGTGCCCCCCGATGTCGAGGCACAGCAGCTGCCAGCCGGGCTCGTCGACATCGGTTGCGGCGGTCCGGAAGGCGTCGTAGGGGTGGAGGGCGGCGAGCCAGCCGAGGAGATGGGCTCGCTCCCGGTACACGCCGGTCAACTCGTCGTCCGTGTCGGAGAGTTGGGGGAGGCCGAGACCCGCGACCAGCTCGTCGAACCGGTCGCGTTCGGCCGTGAGGAACGCGGCCTCGTCCTGAGCGGGCGTACCGGGCACGGTGGCGCGGCCCGGCGGGCTCAGGCTGTAGACGATGGAGTAGCCGGACAGGCACAGCACGCCGACGATGAGCAGAAACAGGATCACGGCCTTGCTCCGGTGATGTTCGCGTTGATGTTCGCGGTGATGTTCGCGGTGATGTTCGCGGTGGTTGCGGGACGGGCGGGCGGCAGGTGAACCGCGGTCATCCGGCGGCCTGTCGGCAGGGATGGGCACGCACGCTGCCGTCGCGCTTCGGCTGGAAGACCCGTCCGCAGCCGGGGCAGGGGAGCGGTTGGTCGCCGGGTTCGATCAGGGCCGCGATCGTGGTGTCGAGGTCGAGCCAGACCAGGAGGGTGACGAGCGCGTCGGCCTCCAGGGACTGGCCGTTGGCGATCCGGCTGAACGTGGCCGGAGCGAGCCGCGTCTGCCGGGCGACCCCGCGCCAGGTGAGGCCGAGTTCACGGCGCCGGGTGTCGAGACGGCGGTGGAGTCGGGGGACGTCCAGGCGATGGGTGCTCACGAGGTGCGCCTCCCGCCCGGGATGCCCGCGGGGCAGGTCTCCCGTCGCGCGGGTCGCGGCGGCCGGCGACGGGGAAGTCGGTGTGCATGGACGTATGCCTCCTGTGGGTTCGGGGCCCGGTCGGGGGTTCGTCCAGTGAGAGTTCGGAGGGGCGGGAGTTATTACGCGAAACCGGAGAGATCTTTTCGGGGGCTGAGCCGGCGGCCTCCTGTATCGTCCGTCCGCACCGGAGCACGGTCCTCGTCCACCGGCGGAAGGGCGGCTCTCATGGCGGGTGAACTGCGGCCGGGGCGCGCCGAGATGAACAGGCTCACCACGACACTGCGCATCACCGGCGAACCGGCGTCGGTGGTCTCGCTACAGGACGGCCAACAGCGGCAGGCCATCTGGCGCGGCTCCGATCCGTCGGTGGGCGGCGACCCCCGGCTGAAGGTCGACTTCAGCAGCGGGCCGGCCCTCCTGTACGCCGACCGGGCGCAGCGGCGACAGGTGGGCGAGCGCCTCGGGAACACCGTGCGGCTGTGGTCCGAGGAGTACCGCGTCCACCGCCAATGGCTCTGGCCGAAGCTGAGCTTCACGGTGACCACCGGTGGACGCACCGTGCTGCGGGCCCGCGAGCGGCTCAGACCCGCCGACGGCGCCCGCACCTTCGACACGCACAGCGACCCCTCGCTCGACCCGGTCGTCACACTCGCGCTGATCCTGCTGGAGGGCCGGCCCCACAGGATGCGCCTGGGCCGCGGCCACGCCGACCCGCTCTGAGTCGCGGGGATGTGCACTCATGGATGGCTCCTGGAAGGGGCTGTGCCGGAACTACCTCCTGGTTGCCGCTCGGCCTTGGCAGGTTGCCGCGTTGAGGCAAGAAATTCGGCGGTCGGCATTCACGGAAGACCCGCGACTTTCCACACCTCGATTTGAAGTGATGTGTGTCACGCCGGGATTGTCCGCGTTGATGCCGAGGTAGCGGATTACCGAAGGTAATAACTCTTCTCTTTTGAACCCGAATCGGGAGCTTGCCGTCACGGGCAGGTAATTCAAGCGACCTCTCCGGCCCGTGATCGGATTTGCGAAAGGGTGTTCTCGCCCTGGTCGCGGCTGCCCTTCGGACGTCCGGGAGGGGCGCGCGGACGGCTGGATCCGCGGCCCTTCGTATCCCGGGTGAGCCCTGCGGCAGCCGTACGAGTGTTCGTTGCCTCCTGCGCCGGGCGGTCCCCATAATCCGGATTCCCGCCAACCGACGGACCACCGAATGGGGTCACATATGACCAAGCATCGCCAGAAACCGAAGCGTTCGAAGCGCCGGAAGATAGCCGGTGCCGCGGCCCTCGTGGTGGCTGCCGGCGCCGTGGTCGTTCCCTCGGTCGCCCAGGCGAGCGACAGCGGCTCGGGGGGCTGGAGCATCGTCTCGTTCTCCTGGTGGGGCTGGGGCACATCGCATACGCGAACCAGTCCGGCGCCGTCGCCTTCGGCCGTCGCGTCGACGGCGGTGTCCGCGTCGGCGTCCGCCTCGGCCACGCCCGCCGCGTCCGGCACCCCCAGCGCGTCGCCTTCGGCGTCCGGCAGCCCGACGGCCACGGCCACGGCCACCGCCGAGCCGTCGAACTCGGCGACTTCGGCGCCGAGTTCGGCTGCGCCGAAGTCCAGCAGCAGCCCCACCGCCACCGCCGGCAGCGCGGACCCGAGCCCCACGGACCGTGTGCTGGTCCTCGTCAACGCCGAACGTGCGAAGGCCGGTTGCTCGGCGCTGACCGAGAACGCCAAGCTGACCAAGGCCGCTCAGGACCACAGCCAGGACCAGGCCGATCACCAGAACATGTCCCACACCGGTTCCGACGGCTCGTCCATGAGCGATCGACTTGCGCGCGTCGGCTACGCGTTCAGGACGGCCGGCGAGAACGTCGCCTACGGGTACGACTCTCCCGAGAGCGTCATGGACGGCTGGATGAACAGCGACGGCCACCGGGCCAACATCCTCAACTGCTCCTTCAAGGAGATCGGCATCGGCCTGGCACAGCCCGGCAACTACTGGACCCAGGACTTCGGGTCCACCTCGTAACCGCACCCGCACTCGCTACCGTCTCGGTCCGGCGAAGGCGTAGGCCGTGGTGCCGGCGACCGTGAGGACCAGGGCCGTCCAGGTGCCCGGTGCCGTGCCGGGGGGCAGCAACATCCAGGTCGCCACCTGCATCGGCGTACTCGTGGCGGGCGGGGCGAAGAACGAGAACGACAGCCAGGCGAAGGGCAGGGTCCACGCGTACTGGCCACCCGACAGCGCCGCGCCCAGGGCGACCAGCCCCGTCAGTCCCGCGCTGTCCCGGACGACGAACGCGGTGGTGCCCATCGCCCCGTCCGCCCCGCCCATAGCCTGCACGGTCAGCAGCACCCCGGCGACGACCGCCCCGGCGAGCAGCACATGCGCGGCCCGCCGGGGCACCCAGCGGATCGCGGCCGTCCGGTCCAACGCGAGATCCTGCCCACCGAGCCCGGTCGAGACCGCCATCGCCCCCGCGGCGAGCACGAGCACGGGCAACCGCGGATCACCGGCTCCCCCGCCCCCGCCTCCGCTCCCGCCCCCGTCCCGGGCGAGCGCCCACACCGCCACCGCACTGATCACCACCACGGCGAACGCCGCCGGCACCTGCCGCGAACGCAAGTACAGCGCCAGCCACCTCATCCCACCGCACCGCCGTCCAGCCGCCGCCGCGTCGCACCGTCGTCCAGCCGTCGTCGTGCCGCGCCATCGTTCAGCCGTCGTCGTGCCGGACGGTCGTTCAGCTGTCGCTGTGCTGCACCGCCGTCCAGCCCTCGCCGCACCACCGTTCCGCCGTTCCACCTCACCGCGCCGCACCCCCCTTCAGCGCCTCAAGCGCGTCCCCCTCGCAGGACAGCGCGGCGGCGCGCATCGCCTCGATGCGTGTGAGCTGCTCGGCCCGGGGCAGTGCCCTGAGCTTCTTCCATACCGGGCGGGCCAGTTCGACGGCGTCGTCCCGCATGGCGTCGGACGCGCCCGCCAGCGGCTGGAGGTCCCCCAGGACCCAGCCCGCCGCGACGTCCTGCGCGGCGAGATCCCCGCTCGTACCGCTCCAGCCGCTCGGAGAGCACGTCGGCGCGATGCCTTCGGCGACCAGCGCCCGGATCAGCTCCCCACCCTTCGCGTCCCCACCCTTCGCGTCCCCACCCTCCGCGTCACCTTTCGCCGCGGCGATGATGTCGTCGTCGAAGTCGAAGAGCACGGTCGTGCGGGACCACTTCGGCAGGGAGCCTTCCGGCAGTACGGCGGTGCTCTCCCGCACCGAGACCGGCGCCCCGCCGCCCAGGGCGCCGTGCAGCAGACGTAGCACCTCCTTACCGGGACCCGCGAGGTCGGCGAGCCGACCCCGGTGCGCCCCGGCCACGCACACCGGGCCGTCGCACACCGGCTCGGCGGCGGCCGCGTCGACGACGTACATCCGGTGCGGGTCGGAGGGGAGGACGAGCAGGGCGAGTGCTGCCCCGGCCACGACGGGTGTGAGGGCGACCAGCCGGGCGCGCGGGGTCGCGGCGACGAGCAGCGCGAAGCCGGTCGCGGCCATGCCGAGCAGCCAGATCGTCTGCCCGACGTGCACGGCGGCGGAGAGCGTGACGAACACGTCGTGCACCTCGTCCACCGTCGGTGACAGCAGGGACACCTGTTTCGGCTCGCTCGTCGTGAGGCCGTCCGCCGCGGCCGTCTCCGTCCGGCCCAGCGACATGTTCATGAGGGCCGTGAACGCGAACGCGCCCATGGCCGTCGCGGGCGGGGTGAGCGCGGACGGCAGGGCCCGCCCGATCCCCATGCCCAGCACGGCCCCGGCGACCAGGAAGAGCGCCCCGACCAGCGAGATCGGCAGCCAACCGAGGTGCGTGTAGGCGGTGTTGGCGAGCACCTGCACCCCGCCCACGAGGACGAGCAGCGCGAAGGCCGAGGCCAGGGTCGTCGCCGTCGTGCCCGCCGAGGCGGCCGCGCGGTGCCAGGCGGGCCTCGGTGTGCTGGTCAGCAGCTCGGACATCCTCGAGCGGTGGTCGCGCAGGCCCTGGAGTGCCCCGAGCCCGACGGCCAGCGGCCACAGGTAGAACAGCAGGGCGCGGGTCCACAGCGCCAGGGACGTCCACTGGGCCGTCCACGCCGTGGTGCCCCTGCCCCACGCGCCGTTCACCAGGTACAGGAACGCGAGCGCGCCGGTCAGGACGACGGCGCCGGCCCACGGGGCGACGGAGCGCCGCAACTCGATGCGCAGGACACGGACGTTCACCAGGTACCCCTCGCCTGCCCGGGGTACTGGAGCAGCGCCGAGTAGCCGCGCTCCAGCGGACTGTCGCCCACGTCCTCGGGGCCGCCCACCGAGGCCAGCTCGTCGGGCGGCCCCTGGAAGACCAGCCGGCCCTCGGCGAAGACCACCACGTCGGTGCAGGCGGCGGCGACGTCCTCCACCAGGTGGGTGGAGACGACCACGCAGGTGTCCGTGCCCAACTCCTGGAGCAGTTCGCGGAAGCGGAGCCGCTGCGCCGGGTCCAGACCGACCGTCGGCTCGTCCAGCAGCAGGATCGTCGGGTCGTTGACGATGGCCTGGGCGATGCCCACCCGCCGCACCATGCCGCCGGACAGCGTCTTCATCCGCGAGTCGGCACGGTCCGCCAGCCCCACCCGCTCCACGGCGCGCTGCACCGCCCCGGGGATGTCCGCCTTGGGCACCTCTTTCAGCCACGCCATGTACTCGACGAACTCGCGCACCGTGAAGCGCTTGTAGTAGCCGAACTCCTGTGGCAGATAGCCGATACGGCGGCGCAGCGCACGGTGTTCACCCCTGCCGCCCGCGGACTCGCCGAGCAGCTCCAGGCTGCCCTCGGTGGGGCGCAGCACGGTGGCCAGCGTCCGGATGAGGGTGGTCTTGCCCGCCCCGTTGGGGCCGAGGAGCCCGTGCACACCGGTGCCGAGCGACAGGTCGAGCCCGTCGACGGCCATCCGTTTCCGGCCGACCCTGACCTTCAGCCCCGTGGCCCGGATCTCCCAGGCGTAGGCCGTCGGCGCGATGTCGGCCGCGCTCACCGCGGGCGTCATGTGCTGGTCCTTTCCAACGATCTTTCCAATGGTCTCTCCGCTGGTCTTTCCGATTGACTTTCCGATCGTCTTTCCGCTGGTCAACGGTGGGCTCCCAGCACGGAGTACGCGCCCCTGCGGGCGATCACGACACCGGTGGCGAGCGCGAGGATCAGCCCCCACACGGGCAGACCGCCCGAGTGCAGGGCGAAGGAGGTACGGCTGGTGGCCAGGGTCGGCGCCACGATCACCGCGGCCCACACGGCCACCAGCGAGGCGGCCGCCCGGGTCACCCCGACGACACCGCCGAGCGCCAGGGTCGCCGAGGTGAAGGCCAGACAGGGCAGCAGCCACTGCGCCGCCGTCACCCCCGTCACCCAGCCGGCCACCAGCAGCGCGGGCACGACCACGGCGAGCACGGACGCCGTGCGCCGCAGCACCAGGTGGAGCCCGGCCCGGGGCGCCGACGCCGTCAGCTCGTACGCCGGGTCGAGGCCGCGCGACCACGAGGCCGCGACGCCGAGCACCGGCAGGACCGGGGCGAGCAGCAGCACCAGCGACACATGGCCGAAGCCGAAGCCGGTGCCGAAGCCGGTGCCGGTGTCGGCCAGGTCGAGCAGCAGCGCGAGCAGCGTCACGCTGAGGACCATGGCCAGCCACGGCGCCATCACCGGCGTAAGCCAGCCCGACAGCCGCACCGAGCGGTGCCGTCGGCGCGACACCGGGGCGACGGCGCCCAGTTGGGGTTCGAGGCCGGACCACACGGTGTCGACCAGCGCCGTCACGTCCGGCACCTGCGCCGCGACAACGGCCGACAGCCGGTCCCGGCACACCCCGCACGTCTCCAGATGGGCCTCCAGGGCCCACACCTCGTCGGCGGCCAGGCTGTCGTCCGCGCCGCCGCGCACGTAACCGTCGATGATCCGCACCGACGCGTGCTCCATGCCCATGCCGGCGTCTCCCGCTCTCATGTCAGCGCCTTCCGCATCGCGATCCGGGCCCGCCGGGCCCGGGTCTTGACCGTGCCCTCGGGCAGCCCGAGCAGGACGGCGGTCTCCCGGACGGACAGCCCGTCGAGCACCAAGGCCTGAAGTACCTGCCTGAGTTCCGGTGCCAGCCGCCGCAGCGCGTCACCGACGTCCCCGCCGACGGTCACGGCGAGCGCCTCCTCCTCGGCGGCGGGCGCCACCGCGGCGAGCGCGGCGGACGGCGGCGGCTCGGCGTGGTGGGCCCGGCGCCGGAAGGCGTCGACGAGGCGGCGCGCCGCGATCGTCCACAGCCAGCCGACGGCCGTCCCGCCGACCGAGGCCCCCGCGAACGCGCCCGCCGCGCGCCACACCGCCAGATACGTCTCCTGCATGACCTCGGCGACGATCTGCTCGTCGGCACAGCGTCGGCGCAGCCGTACCGCCATCCACGGCGCGGTGCGCCGGTACAGCTCCTCGAACGCCGCGCGGTCACCCGTGGCCACCAGCCGGACGAGACGCTCCTCGTCCGGCTCGCCCGGTGCCTTCCGTAGCTTCCCGACTGATCTCACACCCGCTAGACGCCCGGCCCGGACCGCCGGTTTTCTCTTTTACGTGATCCACGTCACGTGCATGGCGGTGTGCGCGGGCTTCATTCGGCGTCACCCAGGACGCTCATCGGCGTCACGCGGCTCGCGCGGCGGGCCGGGAGCAGGCCGGCCAGTGCGGTCAGGGCGGCCAAGGCACCGAAGACCAGGGCGAGTCGGGCCCCCGGCAGGGCCAGCGGCGCGTTGGCCAGGGTGACGCGGACGAGCAGCCAGGCGTACGGCACCCCGAGCGCGAGTCCGAGGGAGGCGCCGAGGACGCCGTACAGCCCGGCCTCGATGGTGATCGTGCGGCGCAGTGCTCCGCCGCCCAGGCCCAGCGCGCGCAACAGGCCGAACTCGCGGGCGCGTTCGATCGCGGTCAGGCTGGTGGTGGCGGTGACGCCGACGACCGCGATGAGGACGGTCAGGGCGACCAGGCCGAGCGCGGTGACGCCCATCGTCTCGATGGTGGCCCGGCTGCGGTCCCGGTCGTCCGCCAGGACGCTGAGGGTGACCTCGTCCGGGTCCGCGACGAGGTCCCGTATCACCGCCTCGACGGCCCGCTGCGCCTTGCCGCGGGCGGCGAGGCCGGACGTGGCGGCGTCGGCGAGGACGCCGCTCGCGCGCTGGGCGGCGCCCATGCGGTTCAGGTCGGCGGGGACCACGAGGATGTCGGCCTGTCCCGGGCCGTCCGCGGGCAGCGTGGCGGCGACGGTCAGCCGGACCTTCCCCCGGCTGGAGCCGACGGTGAACGCGTCGCCCGCGCGCACGCCGAGTGCGTCGGCCACGCCGGACGAGACGACCGCGCGGCCGGGGCCCAGAGCCGACAGCGACCCGGTGGCGGTGTCGACGTTCCGGCCCGTCGGCAGGGCGTCCGGGTCCAGGTCCGACACCTCGTAGCTGACGTGCAACTCCTTGGGTCCGGCGGCGACTTCGACGGTCCGGTAGGCGGTCACGTGGGTGAGCTCGGGCAGTGCTGCCAACCGCCGTACGATCGCGGGGTCCAGGCCCTTGGTCTCGGCCGTGACCCGGAAGTCGGCGGGGGAGTCGACGGCTTCGGTGCGCTGGTCGTAGCCGGTGAGACAGGCGACGGCGACCAGGGCGCCGGACACCAGGGCGACCCCGAGCGCGACGACGACGGAGACCGCCGCAGCCCGGCGCGGGGTGCCGCCGATGCCGCTGACGGCGAGCCGGCCGGTGGTGCCGAGCCGGCGCAGCGGCCAGGCGGTCACCGCGAGGACGGGCCGGACCAGCAGCGGGCCCAGGGCGATAAGCGCCAGGAAGGCCAGGCCCGCCGAGGCGACGGTGGTCAGCATGCCGAGGCCCGCGTCGTAGTCCTGCTCGCCGGGCTCGGGCAGGTTGCCGAGCAGCAGTACGGCGAGTCCGGCGGCCGCGGCGGCGAGGACGACGCCGACGGTGAGCCGGCCGGCCCCGATCCGGCGTTCCCCCGCGACGGTGCTCGCACTGCGCAGGGCCTGCAAGGGCGAGACCCGGGCCGCCGACAGGGCGGGTGCGAGGACCGCTCCGACGCTGACGAGCATGGTTCCCACGACGACCAGCGCGGCGTCCGTGACGGGCAGGCCCGGCGCCGACAGCCGCTGTCCGGCGAGGACGCGGGCGGCCGTCGGGGCGAGACGGCCGGCGCCCAGCGCGAGCAGTACCCCGATGGAGCCGGCGACCGCGCCGACCAGGGTGCCCTCGGCGGCGAGCGCGGCCACCAACCGGGACTGCGGGGCGCCGATGGCGCGCAGCAGCGCCAACTGCCGCAGCCGCTGGGCGAAGACGATCCGGAAGGCGGAGGTGGCGACCAGGGCGGCGGCCCCGACGGCGACGGCGAGGAACACGGAGATCAGCTGGAACAGCTCCCGCAGATCCCCGCCGACGGCCTCCCGCTCCTCCGCGGCCCGCACGGCACCCCCGTCGACGAGCTTCGCCTTGGCCGACTCCTTGCCCGCCCGGTCGAGCGCGGCACGCACCTGGCCCCTCAACTCGGCTTGCGGGACACCGGACTTGGCGTCGATGTCGATGTGGTCGTAGCCCGGCAGGTCCGCGAAGGAGGCGATGAACGCGTCGGTGGTGTAGCCGCCGGACTGCTGCTCGGCGGTCGCGGCGCTGCGGACCACGCCGGTGACGGTGACGGGGATCTTGACGGTCTTCTCCGCGTCCTCGGGGTCCGGGACCTTCAGGCTCGTCCGGGTGCCGGGGGCGAGCCCCAGTTCCTCGGCGGCCCGGCGGTTCACGGCGAGTTCGCCGGCGCGGTCGGGGTAGCCGCCCTCGACCAGTTCGACCTGCGAGAGCGGTCCGGTGCCGGGGTCGGAGCGGAGCTCCAGCCAGTGCTCGGACGGACCGGCGACCGGGGCGCCGGAGTTGACCCGTCCGACGGCCTCCGCCACACCCGGCAGCGCGCGGATCTTCCGGAGCGCCGCGGCGCTGATGTTGCTCTCCCCGGCCGTGGCGACCAGGTCCACGGCCTTCGGGGTGCCGCGGAAGTTGTCGAGGGTGGTGTTCACGGTGATCTGCTGGGCCATGATCGTGGCGAAGACCACGAACGCGGCCACCAGGACCGACAGCCCCGTCGTCACCAACCGGCCGGGACGGCGCAGGAGTTCGGCGAGCTGCGAGCCGAGCACACCGGCCCGCCACGGGGTGCGGGTGCCCTGCTGCCGGGGGGTGCTCATCAGGCGGCCCTCCCCGGGGCCCGCAGGGCCCGCGTG
Organism: Streptomyces sp. CA-249302; assembly: GCF_050936785.1. Classification (NCBI taxonomy): domain Bacteria; kingdom Bacillati; phylum Actinomycetota; class Actinomycetes; order Kitasatosporales; family Streptomycetaceae; genus Streptomyces; species Streptomyces sp. CA-249302. The sequence goes on from NZ_JBNJMG010000001.1 coordinate 5,689,770, forward strand.
ACGTCGGCGCCGGACGCCGCGTCGACGTCGTCGACGATCCGGCCGTCGGCGAGGACGAGCACCCGGTCGGCGTGGGCGGCGGCGCTCGGGTCGTGCGTCACCATGACCACGGTCTGGCCCAGGTCGCGCACCGAGCGGCGCAGGAAGTCGAGGACCTCGGCGCCCGAGCGCGAGTCCAGGTTGCCGGTGGGCTCGTCGGCGAACAGTACGACGGGCCGGCCGAGCAGCGCGCGGGCCAGGGCCACCCGCTGCTGCTGGCCGCCGGAGAGTTCGGACGGCCGGTGGGACATGCGGTCGCCGATGCCGAGGACGCCGACGAGGTGGTCCAGCAACTCCCGGTCGAGGGGGCGGCCGGTGAGGGTGACGGGCAGGACGATGTTCTCCAGCGCCGTCAGCTGGGGCAGCAGGTTGAAGGACTGGAAGACGAAGCCGACCTTGTCCCGCCGTACCCGGGTCAGTTCGCGGTCGGACATGCCGGTCAACTCGTCGTCGCCCAGGAAGATCCGGCCCGAGGTGGCCGAGTCGAGCCCCGCCAGGCAGTGCATGAGCGTGGACTTGCCCGAGCCCGAGGGGCCGGCGATGGCCGTGAACCGCGCGCGGTCGAAGCCGACCGTCACCGAGTCCAGGGCCCTGATCTCCGCCTGCCCCTGCCGGTAGGTCCTGACCAGGTCGACGGCCGAGGCGATCCGGTCGCGGGTGGCGGAGCCGTCCGTCGCGTGCGCGATGGCCATGAGGTGAACCCCCTTCCCCGGCTCAGGAGTTCAGCGACGGGAAGGCGAGCGTGACCTTGGCGTCCGTGCAGTGGGAGTTGGCCTGGTCCGCGATGTGCACCATCTGCTTCTGCGTCAGCTCCCCGGCCTCACCCTTGGCCTTCGTGGTCACCCACCCCTCGTACTGGGCGATGTTGTAGCCGAGGTAGCCGTCCTTCATCTGCGCCCGACGCGTCTTCGCGGTGTCCTGTGCCCACTGGTCGATGGCCTTCTTGTCACCGGCGGGCAGTTTCTGCGCCCCGTCGATGATCTGCTGCGCCAGCGCGCAGTCGGCCTTCGAGGCCTGGCTGGGCAGATTGTGCTCGTGCCACCAGTAACCGCCGCCGATGCCGGCGCCGGCGAGGATCACGAAGGCGAGCGAGCCGACGAGGACCGCCGTGCGGCGACGCGGGCGGGCGGAACCGGGCACGGTGGAAACAGACGTGGTGGAAACAGACATGGTGGCCTCCGGGAATGCGATGCGATGTGTTTCTCGTACGCATGGAATTCTCGAAAACCGGGCCGTCCGGCACATCGGATCGTGAACTGATCCGTGCACCGCGCGTCTGCCACCGCGGTGGCAGGCGGGGACTACGACCGTGGGCTGACAAGCCCCGAGTCGTAGGCGAAGATGACGGCCTGCACCCGGTCCCGCAGGTCCAGCTTGGTGAGGATCTTCCCGAAGTGGGTCTTCACGGTGGCCTCCGCGATGAACAGTTCGGTGGCGATCTCGCCGTTGGACAGGCCCTCGGCGACCAGGCCGAGCACCTCCCGCTCGCGCAGGGTCAGTTGGGCCAGCCGCTCGTCGGTGCGGTCCGTGGGCGCGAGCCGGCCGGCGAACCGGTCCAGCAACTGGCGGGTGACGCGCGGCGACACGACGGACTCGCCGGCCGACACCACCCGGATCGCCGCCACGACCTCCTCCGGCGGCGTGTTCTTCAGCAGGAAGCCGCTCGCCCCGGCCTGGAGCGCGGCGAACGCGTCCTCGTCGGTGTCGAAGGTGGTGAGCACCAACACCCTTGGGGAATCCGGGCGTTCGCCGAGCCGCCGGGTGGCCTCGACGCCGTCCATGACGGGCATACGGATGTCCATGATGACGACGTCCGCCCGGGTACGGGCCAGCAGCGCGAGGGCGTCGGCACCGTTCTCGGCCTCACCGACGACCTCGATGTCGCCCTGCGCGGCCAGCACCATCGCGAACCCCGCCCGGATCAGCGGCTGGTCGTCCACGACGACGACCCGTATCGGCCCACCGGCGTCCGTCATGCGGTCCCTCGTCCCGTCGCTCATACCGCCGTCCTCACCGAAGCCTCCTTGGCCTCCTTGACGGGGATCTCCGCGTCGACCTGCCACCCCGCGCCCAGCCGCGGCCCGGCGGCGAACGTGCCGCCCGACACCTCCACCCGTTCCCGCATCCCCACCAGCCCGTTCCCGCCGCTCCCGCGGTCCGTCACGGCCCGCGAGCCGGTGAGCCTACCGGCCCCGTCGTCGACCACGCCGATCCGCACGACCTGCTTCTCGAACCGCAGGGTGACCGAGACCCGGGCGCCGGGTCCGGCGTGCCGCAGCACGTTGGTCAGGCTCTCCTGGACGATCCGCAGCACGGTCAGTCCGTCGGCCGTGGACAGCCCGCCCCGCTCGCCCTCGACCACCAGATCCACGTCCAGACCCGCCGCCCGGGCCCGCTCGGCGACCGTCTCCAGGTCGTCCAGCGACACCCGGCGCCGGGCGGCCTCCGTGTCCGCCGCCTCGTCCGGCCCGACCGAGGACCGTCCGGTGCGCAGCACCTTCACGATCCGGTGCATGTCCTCCAGCGCGTCCCGCCCGGTGTCGCCGATGGCCTTCAGCGCCGAAGTCGCCTTCTCCGGATCGGACTTGAGGACGTAACCGGCGCCGTCGGCCTGAAGGATCATCACGGCCAGACTGTGCGCCACCACATCGTGCAACTCCCGTGCGATCTCGGCCCGTTCCTCGGCGGCGGCGAGCCGCACCAGGTGCTCGCGCTCCCGCTCGGCGGTGGCGGCCCGCTCCTCCAGGCTCGCCACGTACAGCCGGCGCGTGCGCAGCACCATGGCGGTCAGCCAAAGGGCCGAGAAGACACCGCCGTTGATCGCCAGGTTGACCAGGTCGACGTACTGGTCCCGGGCGCCGGGCAGCCCGAATCCGCTCTCCAGCACGACGCCGAACAGCAGGATCGCCCCCGACGCCCAGATCTGCCAGGTCCGCCGGGCGTGGGTGACCACCGAGACCATCGCGATGAGCAGCGCCGCGTCGTAGGCGGCGGCACCGGACGACAGCGGCTCGGCCGGGTACTCGGCCAGCAGGTACTGCACGAGCGCCAGCCCGGCGACCACGGCCATCACGGCCATCGGCCACCGGCGCCGGAACAGCACGGCCAGCGCCATCGACCACCCGATGGGCTGGTCGTAGAACATGTCGTAGCCGTTGGCCGTGCAGACCACCAGCACCGCGAGAGCGATGTCGTACGCCGTGTGGACCCACGGCAAGGCCAGTATCCGGCGCACCATGCGCCACAGGCTACGGCACCGGTGCGCGACGACAATTCGGCAATTCCCGCGCGGCGGAACGCAGTTGCCGGACAATTCAGCCGCCGTGGGATCGCCGACGGTGCGGTCGAAGTGCCGGCGCGGCGTCGTGGCCGTACCCATGCCGGTGGCTGCCGCAGCGGGGTGTTGCCGGTCACCGCCCGCACGGTCGTCGTCGACGTCGGCCACCGGACCGGGACTTCATCGTCGGGCCCACCGGTTTCGGGGGAGCGCGGTACGCCCGACCCGTGCCGCCAGTTTGCGCAGCCGGCGCCAGTCCAGGGCCGGCTTGGCCGCCGGTACGCCGGGACGGGTGCGCGGCACGCGTGCCCGCAGGGCTCCCGGCTCGACGCGGCAGCGGACGGGGGTGGTGAGCATCAGGGCCTCGCCGTCGACACCGACCGCGATGGCGTCCTGGTCGGCGTCCACCACGACCTCCCGCGCGGTGGCCGAGGTGAGCCCTTCGGCCTGGCGCCCGCGCAGCAGCCCGACGGCCTGGGCCGCGCCGTCCACTTTGATGCCGAGTACGCCGAGCACCCCCAGATCCATCCGCTCGCGTCTGCCGAGACCGGCGATGTCGTCCATGCGGTAGGGGTTGTTGCTGACGAGGACCGCCTGGGGCGAGTCGAGGACGACGCCGGCGGGGTCGGCCGTGCCGGCGAGATGCGCGGTGAGCCGGGGACCCTTCTCCCGGGTGAGCAGTTCGGGCAGCAGATCCAGCGTCGTACGCACCTTGTCGTCGCGGTATTCCGCGCTCTGCACGATCGCGGCGTACGCCCCGAACGACGCGTTGTTCACGAAGGGGTTGCCGCCCGCGAAGCCGAGGTCGACGCGGATCTCGACGCCGTCGGTGAGCGCGTCCAGGCAGGTCGACGGGTCGTCCCGGTCGAGCCCGAGATCCATCGCGAAGTGGTTGCGGGTACCGGCGGAGATCACCAGGAAAGGTATGTCGTGCTCCGCCGCGACCGCCGCGACCAGCGCCTGCGTCCCGTCCCCGCCGGCCACGCCGAGCAGGTCGGCGCCCCCGGCGATCGCGTCCCGTGCGACGGCGGCGACGTCCTCCGGGCCGTCCGGCCGGGCGGGGTCGAGCAGATGCACCCGGGCGCCCAGCTTCTCCGCCTTCGCCGCGAGCCCGAACCGCTCGACCTTCCCGCCTCCCGACCGCGGGTTCATGATGAGGAACGGCCGCGCGGGAGGCGGCGTCTCGTACTCCACGACCCGTACGACCTGCGACTGCGTGCTGGACAGCGCGAACCTGCCGGCCCACACGGCCAGCCCCCACAGCCCCAGCAGCAGGAAGAGGAGCCAGAGCAGATGCGCCGCGACGAAGAGTGCGATCGCGGCGGCGGGGGCGGCGACGGCCAGCCCCACCGCGGCGGTCCGGAACCACCCGCGGCGGGTGAGCGCCCACCACACCGCCACCAGACTCACGGCGACCGACACTCCCCCGGCCGCCACGAGCGCCACTCCGCCGGACGGAGCCGTTCCGAGCGGCGCGATCAGTGCCAGCCCCGCACTCGTCAACGAGACCCGCGCCGCCCACCGCTGCCGCGCGTGCGCGCGCTCGTCCATTCCCCGGCCCGTCCCCGGACCGACACCCAAGCTCATCCATGTGCGCACGTACGCTGCTCCGCCTTCCAGGACATGCTTTCGGGGCATGTGCCGTCTGTGATCCGGACGGAAGCGGATCCTGCCAGTCAGGGTCCCCGAGCGGGGCGGTCGAGGCGAAATGGTGTAGCCCGCTACACCATGGCCTCGGGAGGGCACACCCTCGGCGGGCCGGGCGGGAGACGGGATCGTAGTGAGCGGATCGAAGAGGGATCCGCCCACCGCCCCGCATACGCCGTGCCCGAGAGGAACATCCCATGGCCACCGTCAAGAAGTTCGTCGCCGACCTGATTCTCTGGAGCTTCTTCGCCGTGGGCCTCGCGGCGAGCGCGGGCGGAGCGGGAGCCGTCTTCGACGGCACGGCCAAGACGGCGGCCACCATCGGTGGTGGCGTCGTCGCGCTCATCGCCGGCTCGCGGATCACGAAGAAGCCGAAGATCAAGGCGTTCCTGGGCCGCCCGGGCACCCTGTGGTTCCTGTTCCTCTTCAACGGCGGTACCGCCGCGGCCCTGTACTTCACCATGGACGGGGCGAAGGGCATCATCGGTGCGGCCTGCATGGGCCTGGTCTCCCTCGGCGCCCTGGGCGGCCTGATCGCCGGCCGCCGCGCCCGCCGCGAGGCGGCGCTGCCCGCGTAACGGCGACCACCCCTCCGCCCCGAACGCCCCGAAGCCCCGAAAGCGAGAGCCCGCCCACTCATCGGCCGGGCTCTCGCTTTCGCCTGCTCAGAACTCCAGTACCTCGCGGTCGAGCGGATACCGCGCCTGGTGACGGCCCTCGTACGGCGAGGGCGTGATCGGCAGGACGCCGGTCGGCTGCACGCCCATGTTGTCGTCCCAGAGCCGGGGTTCGACCTGGCCGAGGACGCGGAACTGCCGGAAGGTGAACGGCGGGCTGTCGGTCGGGAAGAACTCGGCCGTGGTCATCACCTGGAAGTGCAGGTGCGGCGTGGTCGAGTTGCCGCTGTTGCCGATCAGCCCGAGGACCTGGCCGCTTTCGACGTGATCGCCCTCCCGAACCCTGAGCGAGCCGGGTTTCATGTGGGCGTAGAGCAGATAGCGGCCCGGCGCGACTTCCACGGTGACGTGGTTGCCGACCGTGTTCTCGATCGGCGGGATGGGCGGCGTGAGGGGCGGCGTGTTGTCCGGGACCCCGTCCTGGACCTCCACCACTCGGCCGCCGGCCGAGGCCACGACCGGCTGCCGGTAGCTCAGGTAGCTGGTGAGCCGAGCGGGGTCGCCTTCCCAGGTCTGCCCTTGCCTGCCGACCCGGTACCAGTCGATCGCGAAGCGCTGCGGCACGTAGAAGCGGCCGTTGATCGGGCCGAGGCCGCGCCGGTGGTGGGTGTTGCCGCAGCACGACTCGCTGGCGTACCAGGTGCCGGGGCGGACCGGCGGGTCCAGGTTCAACGGCGGGGTGCGGCCGGTCCGGGTGGCCTGCACCGTCTCCTCGAACGCGGAGGGGCCTGAGGGGACCAGGACGGCACCCGAGAGATGGTGTTCGAGGACCTTGGGCACCGGCTGACCGCGGTCGAGGACCAGGTCGAGCCAGATGATCCACTTCTGGGAGCCCTGGATGACGGTCGGTGTCGGCCCCGGGGGCGCCGGGGTGTACGCGTCCGCACCCGGCAGGGGGTCGCCCACCGGATTGGCGGCGTCGGCCAGCGCCTGCCCGCTCAGCGAGCCGACGACCCGGTGCGTGTGGGCGTCTCGGACGTCGACACGGTCGAGCCGCACCGGCGTGCTGCTGGAGAGTGCGTTCGTGGTGAGCAGTTCGTACGAGAGGTGCGTCCTGCCGTCCGTGGCGACGAACGGCGTCGGTTCGGTCATCACGGCCGCCGTCAACGGCGTGAACTGTGCGCCGGGCGCCGCAGTGGCCGCGCCGGCTCCGTGTCCCGGTCCCGCCGAGGCCACCAGCATGCCGGCCGCGAGCACGGCAGCGGCGAGCCCGCGTAGTAGCGGGCGGCGGCCAGTGCGGTTGCGAGGGTCGCGCTCTGCCATTGCGCTCTTTCATTCGTCGGATCCGGGGCCATGGAGGACGCCGGCACGCCCCGCGCCGAGACGCAGACTCATATAATCCGGCGGCGCGTCGCTCCGGTCGGAGGTCGCCGGACTCGGCCGCCGAACTGCACCCGTCCAGCCGCATCGACCACCGGCTCCCCACCTCACGGGCGCTTCGGGGCGCTGCACGTATGCGCAGGCGCGCAGGTGGTCGCGTGGCGTTTCGGGGTCCGGAGTCGTCCGACGTAGATCAGCCCGGGGCCTGTGGGAGTTCTCCGCGGAGCAGGCCCGAGGCGTTCGGATGAATGATCGCCGGGGGGCGGCGTGGCGCTGCGGGCAAGGACCCGGAGGAACTTACCTGGAACGCATGTGCATCCGGACGGGCCGAACTGCCCTGCTCAGCATCGCCATGGTCATCTCTGCCTGCGCGGCGGCCGCTCTGCCCCCGATTGCCACTCCCGCGGCGGCCGTACCGGTTCCCAGGGAATCCGTCGCCGCGTCACAGCCCTGGGAAGCGACCGCGGCGAAACTGGACCGGGTGATCCGGCGGACGGCCGCCGACGCCGGTGTCCCCGGAGTGATCGTGGGCGTCTGGAAGCCCGGACAGCCGCGCTACGTGCGGGCTTTCGGCGTCGCGGACACGAAGGACCGCGCCCCGATGCGAACCGACCTGAACATGCGGATCGGCAGCGAGACCAAGACCTTCACCGTCACCGCGCTGCTCCAGCTCGTCGACCGCGGCAAGGTCGGCCTGGACGACCCGATCTCCGCGTACGTCCACGGAGTGCCCGACGGGGAGCACATCACGCTGCGTCAGCTCGCGAACATGCGCAGCGGCCTGTTCGCCTACACCAAGGACGAGGACTTCCAGCACCTGCTGGCGACCGAGCCGCACCGCCAGTGGTCGCCGCGTGAGCTGCTCCGCATCGCCTTCGAGCACCCCAACCTGTTCCCCCCGGGCACGCAGTTCGACTACTCCAACACCAACACCGTGCTGCTCGGCCTGGTTGTGGAGAAGGTCACCCACCGCCCCCTGAGGAACGTGATCCGGCACCTGATCACGCGGCCGAGCGGCCTGGACCACACCTTCCTGCCCAAGGCGGCGGAGTTCCCGCGGCCGCACGCCCACGGCTACACCGACCAGACACCGGACGGCACGGTGGCGGATGCCACGCACTTCAACCCCAGCTGGGGCTGGGCGGCCGGCGCGATGATCTCGAACCTCGACGACATGCGCTCCTGGGCGGAGAACGCCGCGACCGGCGGACTGCTGACCCCGCAGACCCAGGCGGAGCGCCTCGACGCGCAGCCCACCGGAGCGCCGGGTGACGCCTACGGGCTGGGCATCGACATCAACCACGGGTGGATCGGCCACGCGGGCTCCCTGCCCGGCTACCAGAGCCTGACGGTCTACCTGCCCGCCCAGAAGGCGACGATGGTGATCCTGCTCAACACCGACATCCCCTCGAACGGCGAGAATCCCAGCACCCTGCTCGGCCGGGCCATCACCCAGGTGATCAGCCCCGGCAACGTCTACGGCGACGCGTCCGACCAGAACTGACACACGCCCGAGGTGACGCGGGCGAGGACATGCTGAAGGTCTGAACACTCGATGGTCCGACAGCGCGGTGCGCTGTCACGCAGTCGGACACTCGCCTTCGGGGTCTGGCGTGAACCAGTGGCCGATGTTGGTCCACGTGAAGCCCTCCTGCCGGGCGGGCTTGCCGGCCACCCAGCTGAGGAGTGCTTGCAGAACCTCGTCCTGCGACTCCGCCTGTGTCTGGTAGTGCTCCGCGGGAACGCCGTCGCGGTACTCGAGCTGGTAGGTGTCGTGGTCGCGGAACCAGACCTGGATGTACCAGTGGCCGTCCTGGCTCTCGTCCTGCCGCTCAAGGATGAGGTGATCGCCCTGCTCCAGGCCGGCGAGCATCGTTCCTATGGCCGGCTCCGAGGGGCTCTGCACCACATCGCCCCGGCCGTTGGTCGCAATCAGCATGGGCAGAGCATGACGGAAGGGTCTGACACTCGGGTGCGCGGGGAAGTCCAGGGGCGACTTGAGCTGACGTCCTTCTGACCTTTCTGCGACCACAACCTTGTCGCCCTTTGCCGAGTCTTGATCGTGCAAGTGTCCTCTCTTTGCACTCCCGTGGAGGAACCAAGTGGGCAGACGTGCCCTCATTCGTGGCGGTATCGCCGCCGCCATCTCGCTCACCCTGGCCGTCGGTCTCGGACCGCTGGCCCTCGACGCGCACGCGGCCGCGGGCACCGAGGCGGTCATCCCGGCGTCGACGTCCCTGGCCCCCGGCACTTATCTGTTCAGCGCGGGCCCGTCGGGGTTCCTACGCTACGAACCCGGGCGCGGCCATGTGTGGACCACCTACGTCGGTGAGGACACGGTGGTGGACGCCTCGGCCACCGAGGTCCGGGGCATGCCGGAGTTCGGCGCCGGTTCGGATGTCGTCGCCCGCTACGACGAGGACGCGCGGACCGTGACCCTGCGGGACATGGGCGCGGGCGGGGCAGCCACGACGATCGCGCTCCCGACCGGCCACACCTACCAGGGGACGCTCGGGCGGACCGTCGTCACCACCGCCTCGTCGAGCGGCTACAAGTTCCACCTGCTCGACCTTCAGGACGACGGCACGGTGCGCGACCGCGCGGCGGTGGGCGTCCCGGACGGCATCACCATGCTGAACTCCGGCAACTCCCCGGTGGGCGACGCCCACGGCGTGGTCGTCCAGTACTGGATCGACGGCAAGCTGCGCAGCGGCTGGCTCGACGCCGACGCGGGCAGGCTGGTCGAGCTGCCGTACAACCCCACCATCAGCACCACGGGGCGCACGGTGCTCACCGCCACCCACCTGGTGGCGTGGGACGGCTCCGGCACCGTCTCCGTGTACTCCCGCGACGACCTGACCACCGCCGTCCGCACGGTGCCGCTGCAGGCCGACGTCGCGACCCATCTTCTGGGCATGGTCGGTGACCAGCTTTTGGTCTCCCGCTACGACTCCTCGCTCGGTGCCCAGGACGGCGGCCTGCCCGTCTGGCGCGTCGACGCGCTCGCCCCCGACGGCTCGACCACCAAGACCGTGCTGGCCCGCTCGCGGAGCTTCGCCCTCGCCGTCCCCACCCCCGACGGTGGCCTGCTGGTGCCCGGCAGCGCCGCTGACACCGCCGACTTCGGCGTGACCCTGGTCCGCGCGGGCGCCGACGGCACCCCCGTGGCCCAGAAGATCGCCTCCTCCGTGCTGAGCCCGATCGCCGACCCGGTGCAGCGGCTCACCCTGGACAACGGCCGCCTGACCGTCACGGAACTCGACCGCGACCAGGGCCGCACCTACCTGTACAGCCGGGACATCGGCACCACCGGCGACACCCTCACGGCCGGCACCCGCACCTCCCATGGGGTCAGCACCGACGCCTCGCCCTACCTCCTGGGCACCGGGGACGGCCGTACGGTGATCTGGAACGTGTGGGAGACCGACGGCGACCCGGTCCCCAGGGCCGTCCAGCCGACCGGCTCGACCCCCGGCACGGCCGTCGACGCCACACACGACTACGTCCGGGTCTGGGACGCCAAGGGCCGGCATGTCGCGATGGCCACCGAGTACACCGACGCCGCTGGTTCGGAGACCAGGGTGGTCGACCTCGACACCGGTGCCACCGTGCGCACTTCGGCGACCCACGGCATGACGATGTGGGGCACCACCCTGTGGGTGCGGGATGGCAATGACGGCGCTGTTCCGGTCGACGTCCGCACCGGCGCCAAGGGCGACCCGGTCTGGTTCTCGAAGTGCCTGCTGGAGAACCTGCAGGCGGTCGGGCGCTGGCTGCTGTGGTCCTGCGTCGGCTCGGGTGAGGGCCAGGGCGTCTACGACACCGTCACCAAGACCAGGCTGACCCTCACCGAGGGCGCCTGGGGGACCGCCGGGCTCGGCGACGGGTTCGTCGTCACCGAGGCGGGCGGCGAGCTGAAGGTGACCGACGTCCGCGGCGGCACACCGGTGACGCACTCCGTGGCCACTCTTTCCGGCGGGGAGCCCTGGGACGTCGACCCGTACACCGGCCTGATCGCGTACGTCGACAGCAAGCAGAACACCCACGTGGTGTCCAGCGGCGTCCCTGTCTCGGCACTGACCCAGCTCGACACCTCCGCAGCCGGCTCGGTCGACGTCAAGAGCGCGGCCTGGAACCCCCGTTGGTGGCTGTCGAAGGCGGCCGCCTCCTGGAAGCTGGTCCTGAAGAACAAGGCCACCGGTACGACCGTCCGCACCCTGACCGGCGGCACCGCACAGGGTGTGCTCCAGGCGTCGTGGAACGGCGAGGACACGGCCGGCAGGCTGGTCGCCAACGGGGCCTACGCCTGGACGCTCACCGCGACCCCGGCCGACGGCGAGGGCGCGGCCCTGACGAAGACCGGCACCCTGAAGGTCACCGGTGCGACCCCGGTCCGACGGGACTTCGCCACCGCGGACGGCTTCGGCGAGGTGCTCACCCTCAACGGCTCGGGCGGACTGACGTACCGGTACGGCACCGGCACCGGGACACTGAACGGCAAGAAGACCGGCTCCGGCTGGCCGACGAGCGCCAAGTTCGTACCGTTCGGCGACCTGAACGGCGACCGGTGCAACGACGTCCTCGTTCGCTACGGCAGCGGCGCGCTGCGCGCCTACCGGCCTGCCTGCGGGGCGGCGGTGACCCCGTCGACGCCGTACACCTCGCTGGCCACCAGCGGCTGGACACAGTACGACGTGCTGACCTCGCCCGGGGACGTCAGCGGTGACGGCCGCGCGGACCTGATCGTCCGTCAGGCATCCACCGGGGACGTCTACCTGTACAAGGCGACGAGCACGGGCAAGCTGTCGGCGCGCGCGAAGATCGCGTCCAAGTGGACCGGCTACAAGAAGATCGTGGGTGCCGGCGACCTCAATGGCGACGGTCACGGCGACCTGCTGGCGCAGGACAAGTCGAACGAGCTGTGGCGCTACGACGGCACCGCGACGGGCAAGTTCAAGAGCCGGGTGAAGGTCTTCAACGACTGGGGAGCCTCGTACAACGTCATCGTCGGCGTGGGTGACATCACCGGCGACGGCAGGGCCGACCTCGTCTCCCGCGACACCTCCGGTGTCCTCTACCGCAACAACGGCAACGGCAAGGGCTCCTTCGGCGGCCGCACCGAACTCGCCACCGGCTGGCAGAGCTACAAGGGCGTGTTCTGACTCACTCCGCAAGCCTCCTTTCCTCGGCGGGACGACCCTGTCCCGAGGCGTGTAGTCGTCAGAAAGGTCTGGACGGCAGCGGGTGACGAGAATCGAACTCGCGCTCTCGACCTCGGAAGCGACGGCGCTTTCGTAGTCGTATGCAATCTGACCTGAGAAGATCCGCTGATTCCCGGTTGTTGTGCGGGATTGGCGGCACCGTTGAGGCCAAGACTCTCAGCGCACGATCAGCACCGAGCAAGGCGAGTGGCGGCTGACCTTCTCGGCGGTGGAGCCCAAGAACCGGCCCCAGACCGAGGAGCGGCCGCTGTGCCCGACGACGATCAGGTCCGCCCGGTGCCGCTCGGCGGCGCGGACGATCTCCTGAGCCGGGTGCCCGGCATGGGTCTCGCCGTCGAAGGCAACCCCGTGCCCCGCGGCGTACCGCCTGGCGTCGGCCAGCCAGCGGTGACAGGCACGTGCCTCGATCGCCAGGTTCCCCGCCGTCCCCTCGGCCGGCTCCTCGTCATACGGCAGATGCGCCTCCACGGCGACGGCGATCAGCTCACTCCCGTACAGGCGCGCCAGCCCGACCGACCGCTCCAGCGCCGTGCGTGCGCCTGGGGAGTCGTCGTAGGCGACCAGGATTCGGCGGAACACACGACGCAGTGTGCGCCCGGTCGGTACCCGGGGGAAGACATGGCGCACGTGCGCCAGTGCGGTGAGGTCCGCGGGTTGAGGGTGTGATCTCGACGGCGCCGAGGTCCGCCTGCGCGGGCGGGTGGATGGCACGGATGCCGGCGAGCTGCTCGTGGTCTTCGGCGGTTCGGCTCACGCTCGGAAACTGATCGGTTTTCCTTGATGGAAGGCGATCGGTTTCTCGTTCTCCGGGGAGAGCCGTGGCCGTTTGGTGCCCCATCGCACACAAGGAGTCGGCGCGAGGGCCAGCTGTGCTACCTCAAGGCGGGCACCGGAGCCCCCGTTGTTCTGCTGCACAGCGTGCGCACGCAGGCCGAGCACTTCCGCCACCTCATCCCGCTGATCGCGGACCGGTAGACCGTGTACGCCCTCGACCTGCCGGGGATGGGCTACTCCGAGATCGTGCCCGGGGCGTCGTACGACGAGCCGGCCATGCGCGCGGGCATCGAGCGGCTCCTGACCGAACTCGACCTGAACGGCGTGACGTTGGTCGGAGAGTCCATGGGGGCGGTGCTCGCCCTGACCAGCGCGGCCGATCTGCCGGAGCGGGTACGGCGCGTGGCCGCGGTCAACACCTACGACTTCCCCGGCGGAATCGCCCGGTCCGGTCTCCTCGTCCGTGTGGTGGTCGGCGGTGTCCTCGCGCCCGGCGTGGGCGAACTCCTGAAGGTCGGCGGGCGCCCCGGCTACCCGACCGTCGCGCGAGGCGTGTACCAGGCCCTGCCCAGCCTCATCGCGGCCCGCTCGCGCTACCCCGAGGTCAAGGCCCCGTCCACCTCGTCTACGGCGAGAAGGACTGGTCCAGGCCCTCCGACCCGGAGGCCAACAAGCGGCTGCTGCCGACCGCCGACTTCACACAGGTCCCGAAGGCCGGCCACTTCATCGCCCTGGAACCGGCCGACATGCCGGCCGACCTGCTGAACGCGGCGGCCTGACCACCAGGAGCTCCGGCTTGAGGGGCAGCGCATGCGGAGATCCGGACCGTGCCGGACGTCCCGCCACGAATGCGCCACGGCACGGTGCTGCGCGCGAATGCCCACCACTTCGGCAGCCGTCACGCCCGCCGGCTCGACCGGCGATGTCCCGCGCCGTTGCTCCGCATTCCGTAGCACCGCAGTGATCACATCGCTCCGCCCTGGGAGTGGGCGCCTTCGGGCGCCGCACGAGACAGCCGAGGGCAAGGCACTGGGCGAGAACGGCAGGCTCATCGCCCACGCCGCCCTCGAACTGGGCTGAACAACAAACAAACCCCAGGTCATTGACCTGGGGTTCACAGTGGAGCGGGTGACGAGAATCGAACTCGCGCTCTCAGCTTGGGAAGCGACGGCGCTTGGGCGGCCTCGTACCTTCTGGCCTGCGCAGATCCGTTGAACTGCTACTCGTGTGGGGGCCTGGTGGCGCCGCTGCCGACCGTGGTTGTCCGCCCTGAAGGGCTGAGCGGAGCCGTCGCGACTGCACACGGGTAGCTGGCCTCTACGCCGATTCGAAAGGTCACGAAGAGCCTCACCTGTGAGGCCGGCTTCGATCTCCGCGGCGTGCAGCCTGGTGCCCGAGGCAAGGCGACAGCCCGTTTCCGTCGAGTACCGAGGCTCTGTGCGTGCGGTGCCGTCTCGATCACGAAGTCGACGGCCGGCCGTTTCGCGGATGCGCGTTTCCCGAGGACGCGTACCTGACGCCGAAGCGGAACAGGCGGTGTCGGCCGGGTTCCAGGGCCAGGCCGGCGGCGTGTTCCGGGCGGTTGAAGGCGTCGGTCGTGGCCTCGACGGGTTCCAGGGCGATGGAGGTGCGGCGGTCTCGTGCCAGGGTGTCTCCGGTGAAGACGTGCAGGTAGCCGCCGTACTGCCACACCCGTAGTTCCGCACCGGTCGCCGGGTCGCTCAGTACGGTCTCGGTCCGGCCGTCGGGGCCTGGGGAAAGGTGTGCGAAGCAGGCGTCGATGACCGCGTCGCCCAGTCTTCTCGGCGTCCGGAAGTCCATGTCGGGGCAACGGTCCAGGGGGATCCGGCCGTCCTCGCCGTGCAGGGGGACGAGGGACGCGTCGGTGCGGATCAGGGTGTGGGCGGGGATGTGCAGGACCAGGTCGTCGACGGGACACGACAGGGTGAAGTAGGGGTGCCAGCCCGCCGCGTAGGGGGCGGTGGTGTCGCCCACGTTCGTCGCGCGGATCACGACGCTCAACTCCCGGCCGCTGACGGTGTACTCCACCTCCAGGTCGAGGGCGAACGGGTAACCGCGGTAGCGCCCCGGTCTGATGCTCGTGCTCCGCAGCAGCAGGCGGGCGGAGTCGGCCGTCGTGGTGGTGTGGACGAGTTCGAACGGCGTCTCCCGGGCGAAACCGTGGTAGATCAGGCGGTCCGTACGGCGGCCGGGCAGCAGGTCGTGGTCGTGTCCGTCGTAGCGGTAGCGGCCGTCGGCGACGCGGTTCGGGAACGGGGCCAGCAGGCCGGCCCGTACGCCGTCCTGGGACAGCAGTTCCTTCTCGTCGCGGTAGCCGTCCGTCAGTTCCCGCAGCCGGGCTCCGTCCCTCACCTGCCAGCTCAGCAGCGTCGCGCCGCGCAGGGCGAGGACGGCGCACGTGGAACCGTCCGGCGCGGAGACGACAAGGGTGGGTTCGCCGCCGAGACGGTCCTCGGCGATCCGGTACTCGGCGGTCATTCCCCTGGTATCCCCTTCAGCTCGCTTCGGGGGCGAGCTTCTTCGCGCCCGTCATGATGGCCACCGCGTCCTCCATGGAGTGCGACTGCGGGGTGATGACACCCGCACGGCCGCCGAGCCGCTGGATGTGGATACGGTCGGCGACCTCGAAGACGTTGGGCATGTTGTGGCTGATCAGGATGACGCCCAGACCCTGGTCGCGCAGGTCGCGGATGAGCTTGAGGACCTGTCCGGTCTCACGGACACCGAGGGCGGCGGTGGGTTCGTCGAGGATCACCACGCGACCGCCGAACGCCGCCGTCCGGGCGACCGCCACGGACTGCCGCTGGCCTCCGGAGAGCGTCTCCACCGCCTGGCCGATGTTCTGCAGCGTGCCGATGCCGAGCCGCTTCATGTGGTCGGCGGCCTGCCTCTTCATCTCGCCGTTGTCGAGCATCCGGAACACCGAGCCGAGCACGCCCTTGCGGCGGATCTCGCGGGCGAGGAAGAGGTTGCTGGCGATGTCCAGGGCAGGGGCCACGGCGAGGGTCTGGTAGACCGTCTCGATGCCGGCGTCGCGGGCGTCCTGCGGGCGCTTGAAGTTCACCTCCTTGCCGTCGACGAGAATGCTGCCCCGGTCCGGGACGAGGGCCCCGGAAAGGCACTTGATCAGGGTGGACTTGCCGGCGCCGTTGTCGCCGATGACGGCGAGGACCTCGCCGGGGTGGAGGCTGAGGTC
This sequence comes from Streptomyces sp. CA-249302, assembly GCF_050936785.1. Lineage (NCBI taxonomy): Bacteria > Bacillati > Actinomycetota > Actinomycetes > Kitasatosporales > Streptomycetaceae > Streptomyces > Streptomyces sp. CA-249302. The sequence goes on from NZ_JBNJMG010000001.1 coordinate 5,705,943, forward strand.
GACGTCGTTCAGGCCGACGACCCGGCCGAAGACCTTGACCAGACCCTTGGCTTCGAGAACGGGGGCGGTGGCGGTCGTCACGACTTCACACTCCGGATCCACTGGTCCACGGAGACAGCCGCGATCACCAGGACGCCGACTGCGAGGACTTGGTAGTTGGGGTCGATGCCGGCCAGCGCGAGGCCGTTGACGAAGACCTGGACGATCAGCGCGCCGATCAGCGAGCCGAAGACCACGCCGCGTCCGCCGAACAGGCTGGTGCCGCCGATGACGACGGCGGTGATGGACTGCAGGTTGGCGTTGAGGCCGCTGTTGGGGTCGCCGCCGCCGACCCTTCCGATGAGGACCCAGGCGCCCACCGCGATGGTGAACCCTGCCAGCATGTAGGCGCTGAGCAGCACACGGTTGACGGAGATGCCGGCGAGGCGGGCGGCTTCGATGTCATCGCCGACCGCGTACAGGTGGCGTCCCCAGGCGGTGTAGCGCAGGGCGTAGCCGACCACCGCGTACAGGGCGATCATGAGCAGGACGCCGTTGGTCAGGTTCAGCTGCCCGAGAGAGACGGTCTCGCCGCTCCACATGAGGATGTTGCCCGGTTGCAGGGAGACGGTCTGGCCCTTGGCGTAGATCAGGGTGATCGCCGTGAAGACGCTGAGTGTGCCGAGTGTGACGATGAAGGGCGGCAGCTTGACCTTGGTCACCAGGAACCCGTTGACGGCCTGGGCGGCTATCGCGACGACCGCCCCGGCCAGCAGGGCGAACACCCCGGGCCAGTGGTTGTCCGCGACGAGCTTCGACATCAGCAGCGAGGCGAGCACCATGACCGCGCCGATCGACAGGTCGATGCCGGCGGTGAGGATGATGACCGTCTGCCCGACGGCCAGCGAACCGATGACGGCCACCTGCTGGACGACCAGCGACAGGTTCTGCAACGCGTAGAAGCGCTCGTTCACCAGGGAGAACACGACGGCGGCGAGCACCAGGACGATGGCCGGGCTGAGGGCCGGCTGACGGTGCAGTACCGAGTGGATGCGCTGGGCGGGGGTGGCGGGCCGGTTGAGGAACTCCTCCGCCGGTGCCGGTGTGGCTTGACTGTCCACGTGAGTGGTCACAGGGGGTCCTTCCGGTTTCGTCCCCGGTACGGGCTCATGGGCTCGGGCGGAGCGGGTGCGACGCCGGCGCCGTGCCGGGTTCCGGCGTCGCACCGGGCTCAGGCGGTGTCAGCTGCCCCAGCAGGCGGAGGCGGCCTGCGACGGGGACTGCACGGTCAGGCCGTCCAGGGACTTCGCGGCCACCAGCGCGGTGCCGGTGTCGTAGAACGACTTGCCGTTGGTCACGCTGGGCTTGCTGCCGCCGCGGGCCAGCTTGGCGATCGAGCTGACGCCGAGGGCCGCCATCTTGCCCGGGTACTGCACCGCGTCGGCGGCGAACTCACCGCTGGTCACGTTCTTCAGGCCGGCACAGCTGCCGTCGATCGCGTAGATCGCGACGTTCTTCTCCTTGCCGGCCGCCTTCAGCGCGTTGTACGCGCCCTCACCCGCGGGCTCGTTGATCGCGTAGACGACGTTGATGTTCGGGTTGGCCGACAGGCAGTTCTCCATCGCGGTGCGGCCGCCGTCGATGGCGCCCTGGGTGGGCTGGTGGCAGGCGACGGTGTACGTGCCGCCCTTGCCGCCCGTGTACTTGCCGGACTTGGCTTCCTTGCCGTTCTCGGTCTTGCTGCCCGGGTCTATGCCCATGCCTTCCAGGAAGCCGTGGTCGCGGTTGATGTCGACGGAGACGACCTGGTTGTTGAACAGGTCGAGCATGGCGATGACCGCGGGCTTGCCGTTCAGGGCGGCGGCGGCGTACTGGCCGTCGAGCTTGCCGGCCTGCTCGTTGTCGGTGGCGTAGGTGATGTCCGCGACGCTCGCCGGGTTGGGCGCGGTGTCCAGGGCGATCACGAACAGGCCGGACTGCTTGGCGCGGTTCAGCGCGGTGTTCACCGCGTCGCCGTTGGTGGTGATCAGGATGCCCTTGTCGCCGCGCGCGATGGCGTTGTCGATGGCGGTGATCTGGGTCTGGGTGTCGCCGTCGGTGTTGCCCGCCGCCACCGTGAGACCCACGTTGTCCTTGGCGGCCTGCGTCTTGGCGTCCTTCTCCATGCTCACGAAGTACGGGTTGGTGAGCGTCTTCAGGATCAGCGAGACCCCCACCTTGCCGCTGCCGCCCGAGGCGGAGGAAGAGGAGCTTCCGTCGGAGGAGCCGCAGGCTGCCAGCGTGGCGCCGAGGCACACGGTGACGCCGATCGCCGCCGCCCGGGTACGTCGACGGCGGCGGCCCGGCACCTGGCTGATTGAGATGGTCATAGCGTGATCCCTTTCGGAGCCCGGCCCTTGGCCGACGCTGAGACAACGTTGACTGGACGGGATACTGGGCCCGTATGGACGAGGGCGTCAAGGGGCTGATAGACATGCGTCCGCAACGAGTAGGTAACGCGTACCCGGTTGGAGACAACGATGACTCAGGGCGAGTCGCCGCCCCGGTCGACCCGCAGCCGCCCCACCATGCGTGAGGTGGCGGCGCTGGCCGGCGTGGCCATCAAGACGGTCTCCCGCGTGGTCAACGGCGTCCCCACCGTCGATCCGGCGATCGTGGCCAGGGTCCGCGAGGCAGCCGACAAACTGGGCTACCGACCCAACCTGACCGCCAGCAGCCTGCGCCGCGGGGACGGCCGTACAGCCACCATCGGCATGCTCGTCGAGGACGCCGCCAACCCCTTCTCCGCCGTGTTGACCCGCACCGTCGAGAACGTGGCACGGGAACGCGGAGTGCTGGTCCTCGTCGGCAGCCTCGACGAGGACCCGGCCCGCGAACGGGAGTTGGCCAGGGCACTCATCGACCGGCGGGTCGACGGGCTCGTGATCGTCCCTGCGGGACGCGACCAGAGCTACCTGATCAGCGAGCAGCACACCGGCACCTGCATGGTCTTCGTCGACCGCGAGGCCGGCCTGCTCGCCGCGGACGCCGTCGTCTCCGACAACCGGCAGGGCGCCGTCACCGCCGTCAACCACCTGCTGAAGGGCGGCCACCGCCGCATCGCCTACCTCGGCGACCGGGCGTCCATCCCCACCGCCGCCCAGCGGTTCGACGGTTACCGGCACGCCCTGGAAGTCGCACACATCGAGTACGACGACGGGATAGTCCGACACACGGGGTCCAGCGAGGCGGCGGCCGTCGCTGCCACCGAGCACCTCCTTTCCCTGCCGAACCCACCCACGGCACTGTTCACCAGCCAGAACTTCGTCACCATAGGGGCCGTCCGCGCACTGCGAAGCCTCGGCCTGCAAGACACCGTCGCCCATCTCGGCTTCGACGACTTCCCCCTCGCCGACATCCTCAGCCCCGGCATCTCCGTCATCGCCCAGGACGTCGAGCAGATGGGCAGGACAGCCGCCGAGATGCTCTTCCGCAGACTGGACGGCGACCCGGCCCCCACCCGCACCGTCACCGTGCCGACCCGGCTGGTCCAGCGGGGCTCCGGCGAGATCCCGGCCGGAGGCCCCCGCCACGACTGAACCGGACCAGGCAACGGGACGGCGCCCGGCCGTGACCGTGATCGGGTAGGCCCTCATCGATCCGGTCCAACTCGGCGCGCCCGGCGACTACCGCGCCCGGCCCGGCGGCAGCCCGTTCAACGTCGCCGTCGGCCTGGCCCGGCTGGGACACCGCTGCGCCCTCATGGCACGGCTGGCCGACAACGCCTTCGGCCGGATCCTGCGTGCCCACACCACCGCCGAGGGCATCGACCTGGCGTACGTCTCCGCAGCGACCGAACCCACCACGCCGGCTGACGTCTCCATGGACGCGGAGGGGCAGGCGAGTTACGCCTTCTACCTGGAGGGCACCGCTTCTACCTGGAGGGCACCGCAGACTGGCAGTGGACGCAGGTCGAGGCCGCCCACGTTCCCCCGGAGACCGCCGTACCGAACTTCGACTCGGTCGCCTCCTGGACACCACCGGCCAGTGAGCGCATCCATGCCACCGTTCGACGGCTGCGCGCCAGTGGTACGGCACTGATCGGCTACGACCCGAACGTCCGTCCCCTTCCGCCCAAGGTGCTCGTGCCCTCCACGCGCCCATTCGGATCCAAGGGCGCCGGCAAGAACGCCGAAACGGCCCACCAATACACAAGCCCCAGACCGGTGGCCTGAGGCTTCATAAGAGCGGGTGACGAGAATCGAACTCGCGCTCTCAGCTTGGGAAGCGATGGCGGACGAGCAGAAGGTGTTATCCCGCCGGTTCTGGACGGCAGAGCACACCCTCGACCTCCAGAGCGGCCGGACGAGCGGTGCGGCGCCGCTGGCTCTGCCCGGTCAACGGGGCAGCACAGACGCGGTCGTGGACGGTGACGAGAACGGACGCCCGCCACGGCAACTCCAGGCTGGCCTGGACAACACCCCCCCCCCGCGGCCGATGACCTGGGGGTTTTGCTGGTGCGGGTGACGAGAATCGAACCCGCGCAGCTTGGGAAGCGACGGCGCTTGGGCAGGCTCTACGGCTCTGACCTGTGCAGATGGCTTCTTCCTGGGCTGGTTGCATGGATCGGGTTGCGGGCTCCATCGTCCTTCGCAGCTGTGCATGCCGGGATCCGACATGCATGCCTGGACCCGCGAATGTTGGTGACATACCCTTCTATGTACATCACCAACATTGCAAGGGAGGCGATGTATGTCTGTAACCCAGATCGACATCGACGATGACGCCCTGGAACGTGCGATGGCTCTGTCCAAGGTCAGGACGAAGAAGGAGGCCGTCAATCTCGCTCTGCACTTCTACGCCGAGCAGCAGGAGCGTGCCGCGCGCATCAGCCGCCATTTCGAACGTGCGCGTGAGTGGGGTGCCGTCGAGGACGCCGAGCGCCTGCACCAGGCGGAGAAGAACAGCCGGTGATCTACCTGCTCGACACATCGTGCCTGGTCCGGCTGCTCCGCGACCCGAAACTGCAATCGGCCTGGTACGACGCGATCGACGCCGGGGCCATCGCGTCCTGCTACGTGCAGCGCGCCGAATTCCTCCACAGCGCCCGGAACGGACGCGAGTACGACGAGATCGCGGAGATGTTCACCGACCTGTACCCCGATGTGTCGGTACCGAAGAACGCGGGGCGCTGGATCAGCGCAGTGCAACACCGGATGGCTCGGGCCGGGGAGCACCGCAGCGCTTCGGCGGTGGACCTTGTCATCGCCGCGACCGCAGCCCATCACGGACTGGCCGTCCTGCACGACGACGCCGACTACCGCGCCATTTCCCGGCACGCATCCGACCTGACCGAGCACAACATCCACGACATCGCCTGAGCGGGGTGCTGTACCGCGGCCGGATCGTTGAAGTCCTGTCCACCGGGCACGAGTTGGGCAACCAACAGGGCTGTGATGTCCGCACACGCCATCCGTCGCGTTTGCAGAGGGATGGGCAGGCTGAGGGCTCGCAGCCGGGACCGATGTGGTTGATGCGGTGAAACCGCAGGTCAAAGGTGCCGTTCGCGGTCAGATCCGGTGAGGCTGCCATGACCGCCGAGAACCCGTGCCCTCCACGTGCCCAATCTTCGTGTACCCACCGGCCTGTTCCTGCGGAGAAACCCTCCGCCAACGCACAAGCCCCAGGCCGCTGACCTGGGGCTTCAAAAAGAGCGGGTGACGAGAATCGAACTCGCGCTCTCAGCTTGGGAAGCTGATGTTCTACCATTAAACTACACCCGCGTAAGACGCCGGTCGGGACCGGTGTCGGAACGCGTTGTCACCTTACCTCATGCCAGACCCCCGGCGCTGAAGCCGTGGGGTCTGGGTGCGTTAAGGGGGTGTGACAGGGCTGCGGGGGGCCGGAGTTGGGGCGTACGGTGGAGACGTGGGAGAGGGTCCGGGCGAGGTCGGAGTGCCGCCTGGAGAGTCGTTCCTTTGATCCCGTAATGTGGCATTTGTCGTCCGCTGGAGAGCAGTCGGACGGGGCTCTTGGGGAAGGGACTCATGGACTTGATGGAGCGCACCGTCGTCCGTTGTGCCGATGGGCACGTGTTCAGCACCGCGTCGTTCCCGATGCAGCAGGCCGAGCGGCTCGGCCCTGGTCGGCTGGTGAGGTGCCCACGGTGTGCCCGGCTTCGCAGCGTCGTGCCGGTCAGCCTTGAGAAGCATTAGCGATCAGAAGCAGTAGCGATCGGATGCGGTGGCGGCAGTAGTCGTAACCACCGGCGATAGTTGCCAATAGATGGCAATACACATCAAGGCGCGCGGATCAGGCGATTGTCCTCGGTCCGCGCGTCTTGCGTATCCTCGGGGCGTGCTTCTCTCAGACAAGGACATCCGGGCCGAGATCGACGCCGGGCGAGTGCGGATCGATCCCTTCGACGAAACCATGGTGCAGCCGTCGAGCGTTGACGTGCGGCTGGACCGGTACTTCCGGGTGTTCGAGAACCACCGGTACCCGCACATCGATCCGAGCGTCGAGCAGGCGGATCTGACGCGGCTCGTGGAGCCGGAGGGCGACGAGCCCTTCATCCTCCACCCCGGTGAGTTCGTGCTCGCCTCGACGTACGAGGTCATCACGCTTCCCGACGACCTCGCCTCACGCCTCGAAGGCAAGTCCTCCCTCGGGCGGCTCGGGCTCGTCACGCACTCCACCGCCGGGTTCATCGACCCCGGCTTCAGCGGTCACGTGACCCTCGAGCTCTCCAACCTCGCCACCCTCCCGATCAAGCTGTGGCCGGGCATGAAGATCGGGCAGCTGTGCCTGTTCCGGCTCTCCTCGCCGGCCGAGTTCCCGTACGGCAGCGACCGGTACGGCTCCCGGTACCAGGGGCAGCGCGGGCCCACCGCCTCCCGGTCCTACCTCAACTTCCACCGGACGCAGGTATGAGCGCCGTCCGCGAGAACCTCACCTACGAGGCCTTCGGCACCGCCGTACGCGAACTCGCGCAGACCATCGTCGACGACGGCTTCGAGCCCGACATCGTGCTCAGCATCGCCCGGGGCGGCGTCTTCGTGGCCGGCGGGCTCGCCTACGCCCTGGACTGCAAGAACATCCACCTCGTGAACGTCGAGTTCTACACGGGCGTCGGGACCACCCTCTCGATGCCGGTGATGCTCGCGCCCGTCCCGAACGTCATCGACTTCTCCGACAAGAAGGTCCTCATCACCGACGACGTCGCCGACACGGGCAAGACGCTCAAGCTGGTACGGGACTTCTGTCTCGACACGGTCGCGGAAGTCCGCTCCGCCGTCATCTACGAGAAGTCGCAGTCGCTGGTGAAGTGCGAGTACGTGTGGAAGCGGACCGACGACTGGATCAACTTCCCGTGGAGCGTTTTGCCTGTAGTGCGTAAGTCGGGCGAGCCGATCACTCCGTCTAAAGAAGCGTTCTGACTCGCACCTACGCCACTCCCTCCACCCACCACTCTCCCCAGCTCCCATCCCGTCCGCCGTCGACCCACACGCATGTGGAGCGGGCGTGGTTCATGGCGTCCAGGTGGAGCGCGCCACTGTACGAACGACCTGGACGCCATGGGCCGCGTCTGCTCGGCTCTGCCTGGGTCGATGGCGGACGGGATGGGAGCTCCCCGCGCACGCCACTACGGACCCGCGCTCGCGAACGGCGCCCCCTCCATCCCGGTGCCGGCCGATCCCCCGCCGGAGGCATCGTTCTGACCGTGGTCTTGCCCGTTCAGGTTTCTACTCAGGGCCGGAACTCGCTTGCGGCCCCAGGGGCACGGCCCCGGCGCCGAAGGCGCAGAGGGGCCGGGTCCAAGGGGCCAGCCCGCGCTTGCGCGGGCCCTTGATGAGGTAAAGAAACCTGTAACAGTTCTCATGCTCCATGGCCTGCAGAGGAAGACGGCATCTCTCCGAGCTGGGCTTTTACCGGCATCCCAAATTGGCATATACGTCTTCAGTGCGACGTATTGTCTCAGGTGAGACAGTATGGCAACATGGAGACATGTCCACCCGTCGAAATCGGCAACGGCCCAAGATCGCACAACGACCGCCCCATACAGCCCAGCTCCCCGCAGCGGACGAGCCTCCTACCACCCCCGAAGACTCGCGGGCCAAGGCCGTACGGCAGCTCGTCGAACCTGGACAAGAACGCGTTCGTCTCGCCGCTGAGTTGGAGCGACTGGACGCTAGTCTCCGCCCCCTGATCCTCGAAGCCGTCAGTGCCGGCGTCCCCTATCGCCGCCTTGCCGAGCTCACCGGGATCTCCCGCGCGACCGTGGCCCGTTGGGGCAAGAGCGCAGAGCAGTGAAAGTTGGCCCGTCCGATTCGAAGGAGTCGAAGCCATGTCGAGTCGATCCGCCCTCGCCCTCGTACAAGAGCCTTGCCCGACCTGTTCCGGCACCTGCCTAACGACCGATGATGGTTCCGTGACCGGAAAGCCCGGCGAGTCTGTCCCCTGTTCCTGCTCCAACGACTCCAGCAAGGCCCCTGAGGGCGCGCACTACAGCGTTGGCGTGCGCCTCTCTCTCGACCCCGCCCTCTGCGCCTGCGGAGGCACCGGATGGCTGGACGGCGGCTTCTACGTCTGGCAGGGGGCCGTTCACCTGGCAGCCGACGAGCGGTGCCCGCTTCACGCCACCTGACGCGGCCCTGGCGGTTGGTGTCAGCCGTTGGTGTCGAAAGACCCCCGGACCGATGATCCGGGGGTCTTTTCGCTGGTGGGGCTACACAGCCGACCCGCGTAATGCAGCGCCTGCGACTTCCCTCATTCGGTCAACGACGCCTGGAGTGTGCTGCCGCCCGTGAGCCGGTCCGGGGAGTCGGTCAAGGTGAACAAGGAAGCGCTCTGAGCTGAGGGGGCGCGTCCAGTCCTTCGGTGTTCGGTTTCGGGTCCGCGATGAGTTTCGGCCGGGGCGGGAGTCTGTTCCGGTGACCGTCGTAGAGCGTCGAGCACGGTGACCGTCGTAGAGCGTCGAGACCTTTGTCGGAGGACACCATGAGTAACCCGCCCATCGTCGACCTCGACACCTGGCAGGCCGCCCGGGACGAGCTGCTGGTTCGGGAGAAGGCGCACACCCGTGAGGGGGACGCCATCGCCGCGGCCCGGCGGCGGCTGCCGATGGTGGAGTTCGACGGGGCCGTCGAGGTCGTCGGGGCCCAGGGGCCGGTGCCGTTCCTGGAGTTGTTCCAGGGGCGGGACGAGCTCGTCGTGTACAAGCACATGTGGTACGACGGTGCGCCGCACCAGGGACAGTGCGAGGGCTGCACCACCACCGCCTGGCATCTGCAGGACGCCGTCTATCTCAACGCCCGCGGGGTGTCGTTCGCCGTGCTGACCACCGGGCCGTGGGACGAGGTGGCCGACTACGTCCAGTTCATGGGCTACCCGCAGCCCTGGTACTCGGTGCGCGGCGTGGACGGGCCGGCCGGCGGGAGCATGGGGTACCTCACCTCCTACCTGCGCGACGGCGACCGCGTCTTCCTGACCTACTCCACGACGGGCCGCGGCAACGAGCGGGTCAACGGGGCGCTCGGGCTGCTCGACATGACGCCGTACGGCCGTGGCGAGAGGTGGGAGGACAAGCCGGAAGGCTGGCCCGAGGGCCGCGACGCCTGCTGGTCCTGGCGTTCGGACGCCGACGGGAACGCCGGCTGGGGGCCGACCAGCCGCCCCGTGCCGCAGTGGACCCGCCCCGGCGCGGGCCCCGAAGAGACCCTCGGCCGACGCGGGCACTGCCACTGACGTCGCCAGACGCTAGAAGCAGACGCTAGAAGGTACCCAGCTTCACGATCGACAGCAGCGCGATCAGCTGGATCGCCGACGCGCCCAGGGCCTTCGGCCACGGAAGGTCGTGGGACTTGGAGACCATCAGCGTCAGCAGGGCGCCCGCCGCCACCCAGGTCGCCCAGCCCAGCAGCTGGACGAAGCTCGCGTCGCCGCCGAAGAACATGGCGACGACCAGGCGGGGGGCGTCCGTGAGGGACATGATCAGCATGGAGAGGCCGACCGTGGGCTGCCAGGCGCCGTCGCCGCCGAGCTGGCGGGCCAGGGTGTGGGTGACCACGCCGAGGACGAAGGCGGAGAGCACCATCGCCACCGCGGTGGTCAGGACGATCGGCACCGCGTTGGCGAGGGTGGCGTCTATGGCGTCCTTGCGGGCGCCATCGAAGCCGAAGACGGCGAGGAGGCCGTAGAGGAAGGTGACGATGAGGGCCGGGCCCCACATCGTGTAGTCCCGCATCTGGAGGAAGGTCTGGTTCGGGGCGAGGACGATGCCCCGGAGCAGGTCCTTCCAGTGCAGGCGCGGGCCGATCGGGCCGGACGGCGCCTGGGCCGAGCCGGCGCGGTACGTGCCGCCCTGGTTGTACGGGTCCTGGCCGACCGAGAACGCCTGGGTGTGGCCCGGGTTGTTGGCCGCGTACGGGTCCGGGCCGCCCTGCGGCGGGTAGCCGCCGCCGTCGCCGAAGTACTCCGGCTCCCCTTGGGCGCCCCCGTTGCCGCCCTGCGGCCACTGGCCGCCGCCGGCCCCGTTGCCGTACTGCTGCGGCCCGGGCTGCGGCGCCGGCGGGTAGCCGTACGACGGGCCCTGCGGCGTCTGCTGTCCGTACGGGGGGTGTTGCGGTCGCGTTTGCGGAGCGCCGTTGTTCCGGCCGCCGCGTCCGATCCTGAATCCTGCCACGCCTTCGAACGTACCTGGTCCCGGAGAGTGACGTGCCGGGCCCGGCGTTTCGGGCCCGGCTTTGCTGCTGAGCTGTGACATCCCCTAGGGGCCCCATGGGGGTTCTGCGCGGGATCTCTCAGGGGCCCGAGGGGTTGCCACAGGGCTCTTCGGGTACGTCCGTCCGCCGGGCGCCGGTCAGCCGGTGATCGGCGAACCCAGTTCCGGCTGGGGGTGGGCGCCCAGGCCCACCGAGCCCGCGCCGAAGCCCACCAGGTTCTTCGTGGTCAGCCGGGTCGAGGCGCCCCGCAGGAACAGCAGGGTGCCGTCACCGGCGTTCTCGCCCGGAGCGCCGACGGCCAGGTCGGCCCTGCCGTCGCGGTTGGTGTCGGCCAGCCGGACCGCGGTGCCGAAGTGGTCGCCCCGCTCGGCGGTGCCCGGCACGCCCGCGGTGTTCTGGCCGTAGCTGTACGAGGTGGCGGGCGACAGCCCCTTCGAGGTCGCCGGGAAGATCGTCACCGTACCGGCGTCGGTCGCGCTGCCGATCGACTCGTGCGGGGCGCCGACGGCGAGGTCGGCGCGGCCGTCGCCGTTGATGTCGCCGAGCGCCACCGAGTCGCCGAACCAGTCGCCCGCCTCGCCCGCGCCCGGCACGCCGGGCGTGTCCTGGGAGATGGTGACGGGGGTGCGGGAGGTGTCCGGGCCGTTCGCGGAGCCGTACGTCACGGTGACGCTGCCGCCGAGCCGGGAGGTGGGCTGGTCGGCCCGCGAGTCTCCGTACAGGCCGGTGACGATGTCGTCGTAGCCGTCGCCGTCGACGTCGCCGACCGCGGCGGAGCCGCCCTGGGCGGCATCGCCGACGTAGGTCCGTGCGGAGCCGCCCGGGGACAGGTAGACCAGCTGCCGGTAGGTCTGGCCGCCGTCACCGCCGATCACCAGGTCGTCCGTGCCGTCGCCGTTGATGTCGCCGGCGGTCAGGCTGCGGATGCCGGTGGTCTTGACCAGGGTGCCCGGCGAGAAGCCGGTACGGCCGGACAAGGTGGCGCCCTTGCCGGTGCCGCCGAGGTAGAGGGAGATGCCGGTGTAGTTGTCCGCGCCGACGGCGAGGTCGGTGCGGCCGTCGCCGTCGAAGTCGCCCGCGGCGAGGGTCCGGCCGAAGTACTTCGGCTTGTCCGCGGTCGGCGGGGTGAGCGAAGTGCCGCCGGACAGCCCGGACTTGGAGCCCCACAGGATGGTCACCGCACCGGCGACGGACCCCGCGGTCGTGGTCTCGTTCGGGGCGGCGACGGCGAGGTCGGCGTAGCCGTCGCTGTTGAAGTCGCCCGTCGCGGTGGTCGCGCCGAAGGAGTCGCCGGACTCCGAGGTGCCGGGGACGCCGCTCGTGTTCTGCGAGATCACCTTGGCGCCCGCGGCCTTCGGTCCGCTCGCGGAGCCGTAGGTGACGAGCACGGCGCCGGCGTGGTCGGCGGAGCCGGAGGCGGCCAGCGGGGCCGAGACGGCCAGGTCGCGGTAGCCGTCGCCGTTGAAGTCGCCGGGCAGGCCCGAGGGGGCTGCGGAGGCCGTGGTCAAGGGCAAGGCGGTGAGCAGGCCGCTGGTGAGGGCGGTGGTCAGCAGAAGGGTGCGCTTGCGCAAGGTGGAGGCTCCGGGAGAGGGAGGCGGATGGCCGGGCCCTGACGTGCGGGCCCGGCCGGGGAAGACGGTTCAGTCGGCGAACAGGGCGCCGAACTGCGGGCTGCCCGTGGTGGAGACGCCGGAGGTGCTCGGGGAGACCGTGCGGGAACCGGCCGTGGCGATCTTCGTGCCGCCGGACGGCAGGTAGGTCACCGCGCCGTTGCCGGCGTTCTCGTACGAGCCCACCAGCAGGTCGGCCTTGCCGTCGCCGTTGACGTCGTCGAGCTTCACGTCGGCGCCGAACAGGTCGGCCTTCTCGTCGTCGCCGGGCACGCCCGCCGTGGACTGGGCGAGGGCCTGCATGCCGGTCGAGGTGTTCAGGCCGGAGGCCGAGCCGTAGAGGACGGTGACCATGCCGGTGTTGGTGACGGAGCCGATGTCCTCGTTGGGGGCGCCGACGACCAGGTCGGCGTAGCCGTCGCCGTTGACGTCACCGAGGTCGAGGTCCCAGCCGAAGCCGTCGCCGGTCTCCGAAGTGCCGGGCACGTTCCCGGTGTTCTGGGTCACGCCGGTGGTGGCGCCGGGCCCGGACGCGGTGCCGTAGGTGATGTTCACCTTGCCGCCCTTGGCGGAGTCCGGGATGGTCGTGCCGTCGCCGGTCTTGGCGTCCCAGGAGGCGCCGCTGACGATGTCGCCGTAGCCGTCGCCGTTGATGTCACCGACACCGGTGACCAGACCGGTCTTGAGCACCGACGCGGACGCCACGCTCAGGCCGCTCGCGGTGCCGGGGATGTAGTAGTTGGTGTTCCAGCCGTACGAGGTGTTCGTCTCGTACCCGTCGACGATCAGGTCGGTCCGGCCGTCGCCGTTGACGTCACCGGCGGTGAGGTGCATCGGGCCGTACGGGAAGGAGTTGGTGCCCGAGCTGATCGGGGGCTTGATGGTGGTACGGCCGCCGGGGGTGCCGGAGGTGCTGAAGCCGCCCTTGTAGACGTAGATCGTGCTGGTCGAGTTGCCGACGGCGAGGTCGGCCTTGCCGTCCCCGTCGAAGTCGCCGGCGGCCAGGTTCTTGCCCCAGTAGTCGTGGGAGCCGGCGGCCGGGTCCGGGACGTCGATGCTCTTGCCGGTGAGGCCGCTCGCCGAGCCCCAGAGGATCGCGAGGGCACCGCCGTTGGTGTCGGTGCCGACCTTCTCGTCCGGGGAGGCGACCGCGAGGTCGTCGTAGCCGTCGCCGTTGAAGTCGGCGTAGGCGAGCTCGTAGCCGAACTCGTCGCCGGCCTCGGCGGTGCCCGGGACGCCGGCGGTGTTCTGGCTGATGGTGGAGCGCTTGGCCGAGGACACGCCGGTGGCGGTGCCGTAGAGCGCGACGACCTGGCCGGCGCTCTTGTGGCCGCTGACGTACGCGGTGGCGGCCGAGAAGGCGACGTCGCCGATCCCGTCGCCGTTGAAGTCGGCCTGCGGGACGTGCATGGAGTCCGCGGCCGTGGCCGACACGGCCGAGAAGGTGAGCAGACCGCCCGTCAGAGCGGCGGCCGTGGCCGTCGCGAGGGCGAGTCGCAGAGGCTTGTGCATGCGGGTCTCCTGCGGCATGCGGGGGATGCCTGGCGGGCATCCGCAGTCGATGGTGTGCGGTACCGGCCCGTGTTCTCCGGGAGTTCTCCTCGGATTCACGGGCCGGACGGCGCGAACAGGAGACCCTCGCCGAGGCGTAAGGGTTGTACGTGCGTTCGGTAAATTTCCGCGGCTGTCGTGACCGGAGTGCCTGCTCAGCCCGCCAGATCGGTGCCGAACGCCCCTCCCTGCGCCGTCGAGAGGCCGAGCGCGGTCGGGCCGAAGGACTTGGACGCGGTGGTGGAGTAGAGCGTGGACGCCGCGCCCGGCAGGAACCAGGCCGCGCCCGCGGGGTCGTTCTCCTGCGCGCCGATCGCGGTGAGGTCGGCGCGGCCGTCCCGGTTGACGTCGGAGGCGAGCAGCGTGGCGCCGAGGCTGTCGCCGGCCTCGCTCGCGCCGGGGACGCCGGTGCTCTCCTGCGTGAGGAACACGGCGCCGGTCGTGGTCAGGCCCGAGGCCGAGCCGCGCAGCAGCGTGATCGCGCCCGCGGAGGAGATGTAGTCGCTGTCGTCGCCGAAGGACTCGCCGGGCGCGCCGACCGCGAGGTCCGCGTACCCGTTCTTGTCGAAGTCGCCGATCGCCAGCGCCTCCCCGAACCGGTCGCCCACTTCGGCGGAGTCGGGCACGCCCGCGGTGTTCTGGGTGTACGACACCCGGCGGCTGGCGCTCGGCCCCGACCCGGTGCCGTAGATGACGTGGATCTTGCCGCCGGTGGAGGCGGACGGCTCGCTCTCCGGGTCCTCGGGGTTGCCGAGGACGATGTCGCCGTATCCGTCCTTGTCCAGGTCGCCGATGGCCGCCGTCGCCGCGGCGCGCAGGGTGCCGGCCTTGCTCAGGCCGCTCGCGGTGCCCTTGTAGTAGACGGCGGTGGCGAGGTGGTCGCTGTTCGGCTTCTGCCCGGTGACCACCAGGTCGGCCTTGGTGTCGCCGCTGACCCGGCCCGCGGTCAGGACGGGGCGGTCGATGCCGGGGGAGTACGTCGATACGGCGCCCGTGGAGCCGGACTTGGTGAACGGGCCGCGGATCAGCCGGACCCGGTACGAGGACGGGTTCTCCGAGTCGCTCTGCGCGGAGATCGCCAGGTCGGGCCTGCCGTCGCCGGTGAAGTCGGCGGCCGCGATGCTCAGCCCGAAGTAACTGCCGTACAGCGTCTGGGGGTTCTTCACCGTCGTACCGCCGGAAAGGCCTGAGGCGGAACCCCATACGACCACGACCGTGCCCGCGTCCTCGGCGGAGCCGGTCTTCTCGTGCTGGGCGCCGACGACGAGGTCGCTGTAGCCGTCCCGGTTGAGGTCGGCGGCGGCGACCTGGTCGCCGAACTCGTCGTCCGTCTCGGCCGAGCCCGGGATGCCCGCGGTGTTCTGGCTGATCACCTTGCGCTTGGCCGGGTCGAGGCCGCTCTTCGTGCCGTAGACGACTGCGACCTGCCCGGCCCACTTCTTGCCGCTGACGGTGGCGGCGGGCGCGGCGATCGCCACGTCCCGGTAGCCGTCGCCGTTGAAGTCGCCGGAGAGGCCGGAGGGCGCGGCGGCGGCCTGACCGGCCAGGGTCAGGGGCGCGAGGCCCGCGACGGTCAGGGCGGCGAGGGCCGTGGTGGTGCGCAGGGGGTGCTTCACGTTCCGGGACTCCAAGTAGTGGTCTGTGTACGGGAGTTGGTCAGTCGGCGAGTACGGCGCCGAAGTAGGTGCGGGTGCCCAGGCCCAGTTGCTTGACGGTGAGCGTGCTCGAACCGGTGGCGGTGGGGCCGGAGGAGGTGCCGGGGAAGAAGTGCAGGCGGCCGATCTCCGGGGCGGTGGCGACGAGTTCGGCGCGGCCGTCGCGGTTGTGGTCGCGCAGCAGGACCGAGGCGCCGAACCAGGAGTCGCTCTCGTCCGTCGGGCGCTGGAAGCCGGCCGCCGTGTAGTCGTACTGGCGGGAGTCCGTGCCGGTCAGGCCGGAGGCGCCGCCGCGCAGGACGGTGACGGCACCCGCTCGCCAGAACTCGCTGCCGAGGGTCTCGTTCGGCACGCCCACCGCGAGGTCCGGGTAGCCGTCGCCGTTGGTGTCGCCGGCCGAGACGTCGTAGCCGAAGTAGTCGCCGGACTCGCGGACGCCGGGCACGCCCGCCGTGTCCTGGCTGAGCGACTTGATGCTCGTACTGAAGCCGGTCGACGTGCCCTTGAGGACGTGGACCGCGCCGCCCTTGCCGGAGCGGGAGACGCCGACGGCCAGGTCGCCGTAGCCGTTCTTGTCGAAGTCGGCGATGACGGCACTGGAGCCGACCAGGTCGGCGGAGGCGGGCAGGCCGTACTTCTTCGGCGGCCTGACCGGCCCGCTGCCGCTGCCCCGGTAGAACCAGACGCGGTTGGTGCGGGTGTCCACGTCGTAGCCGATCACCGCCAAGTCGGCGGTGGCGTCCTTGGTGACCTTGCCGGAGACGACGAGCTCGGGCCTGATGTCCTCGCCGTCGATCGGGTCCAGGTTGGTGGCGGTGCCGCGGGAGCCGGACTTGGTGAACGGGCCGCGCACGTACCAGACGTAGTTGTCCCCGACGGCGACCACGTCGAGCTTGCCGTCCGCGTTGAAGTCGCCGACCGCGACGTCCTTGGCGAACATGTCGTCGCCGCCCATGGTGTACGAACTACCGCTGGTCAGGCCGGACTTGGCGCCCCACAGGACGGTGAACATGCCGTACCGGGAGCCTGACTCCTCGCCGGGCGAGGTGGCGATGACGTCCGCGTAGCCGTCCTTGTTCAGGTCGGCCGTGGTCACCTTCGCGCCGAAGAAGTCGCGGGCCTCCGCCGAGCCCTCCACCCCCGGGCTGTTCTGCGTGTAGACCGTGCGCTTCGTCTGGTCCAGCCCCGACGCCGTACCCCACACCACCACGACCGCGCCCGCCTCCGACCTGCCGCCCACCGCGGCGCTGCGGTCGCCGAGGACGAGGTCGCGGTAGCCGTCGCCGTTGAAGTCGTCCGCGTACTTGGCCGCCGCCGCGGAGGCCGGGGCGGCCAGGGCGAGCGGGGTCAGGGTGGCGGCGAGGAGGGCGGCGGCCAGCAGGCCCGTGCCGGTACGGGTGGTCAAGAGGGGCTCCAAGGGTCGGGTCGATCCCGGGCATCGCGCGGTGCGCGCGATGAGGAGACACCCGGCAAGCGGCTTGGGTTGTACGGGAGTTCGAAGAACTTCCGGGACTCCTGTTGCTTCTCCGTACGCCCGCGAAAACCCGTTGGCGGCCCGTGGCGGCCGCTGCTACCGTGCCGGTGGCCGTGCCGGAGTAAGAGGAGGTGGTACCCGTGAACGCAGAATCGACATGGGTGCTCCCCTCCGGGGTCGCGGTCGGGCGATAGGTCGTCGTCCGGGAGCGCCGTTCCAGCGCACTCCCGAAAGGGCACGACCATGCACTTCACTTCCGAACAACGCCTCGACGACGGCGTCCTCGAGCGCGAGTTCACCCTCGGCGAGATCCCCGGCACCCTGTGGACGCCCGAGTCCGCCGGACCGGTCCCGCTGATCCTGATGTCCCACAACAACGGCCTGCCCCGGCGCGAGGCGCGGCTGGTGGCCCGGGCGCGGTACACCGCCGCGCAGGGTTACGCGGTGGTGAGCATCGACGCCGCCGGGTGCGGTGACCGGCCCCGTTCCGCCGCCGCCGAGCAGGCCCGCGCCGAGCTCGGGCGGGCGATGCGGGCCGGCGATCCGGTCGACCGGATCGACGAGATCTTCGAGTCCCTCGTCGGCCCGCTGGTCGAGAACGCGGTCCCGGAGTGGCGGGCCACGCTGGACGCCGTCCTGGAACTGCCCGGGATCGAGGGCCCGGTCGGGTACACGAGCTGGACCGCCCTCGGCATCCGCCTCGCGGCGGTCGAGCCGCGCATCGCGGCCGTCGGCTTCTTCGCCGGGGGTTACGTGCCCCGCGCCCAGCGCGAGGAGGCCCGCCAGGTCACCGTCCCGCTGCTGTTCCTGCTCCAGTGGGACGACGAGGGCAACCCCCGGCAACGGGCCCTCGACCTGTTCGACGCCTTCGGCAGCAAGGAGAAGACGCTGCACGCCAACCTGGGCGGCCACCTCGGCACCCCGCGGTTCGAGCTGGTGGACGGGGACCGCTTCTTCGGCCGGCACCTGAAGTGAGACCGGGCCGGCGGTCACCTGCTGAGGACCGGGTGCTCGGGGCCGTACCCCGTCACCCGTCCGCCAGGAACTCCGAACTGGAGAAGGTGACCGCCGGCTCCTCCGCCACCAGCCCCTTCCGCACCCCCGGATAGACGGCCACGGTGTCCTTGGTCTCTCCCCGGTACGTCCGCACCGCCAGGTCCGCCCGCCCGTCGCCGTCGAAGTCCCCCACCGCGATCACCCTCGTCGTCCCCCGGGCGGGCGGCTCGACGATGACCATGCCCGTCGTCGACAGTCCGGTCGTACGGCCTCGGAACACCCGTAGCCGCGAGCCGCTGGAGACGAGTTCGCTCAGCCCGTCCCCGTCGAAGTCGGCCGTGTCGAGCATGGAGCCCGCGGAGGCGAGGGTGGCGCGGGTCGGGGCCGGGAGGTCGTACCGCAGGGACGTTTCCCCCATGCCGCCGACCGCCGCGTCCAGCGCGCCGCCCCTGCCGAAGCGGCCGAGGGCGACGTCGATGCCGGACGGGAGGGTGGTGCCGGTGCGGGTCGGGCCGTCCGGGCCGCCGAGGACCACGGACGCCTTGCCGGTGCCCTCCGCGGCACGGACGACCAGGTCGTCGTAACCGTCACGGTCGACGTCGGCGGCCGGGGCGGTGGGGACCTCGCCGGGGGAGGGAATGGGCGCGGTGGTCGCGTGAGGGGCGCCTTTACGGCTGAACGGGCCGCGCAGATAGGTGAGTCGGCCGGCGGACGCGTGCAGTACGAGGTCCTCCGCGCCGTCCCCGTCGAAGTCGCCGCAGACCGGCTGGTCGGGCCAGTCGTTGCCGAAGCGGGCGGCGGCCGGGACGGTGAGGTGGACGGCGCGGGTCAGGCCGGTGGGGGAGCCGAAGAGGAGCTGGAGCGGGACCGGGGGCTGCCCCTGGCCGTCGTAGGGCGGATCGGTGGAGACGACGAGGTCCGTGAAGCCGTCCTTGTTCAGGTCGCAGCTCGCCTCCGCGTCGAAGACGGCGGGGAGTTGGCCCTCGGTGCGCGCCGCGTACCTGGCGGGGCTCAGCAACTGCCTTGCTCCGGGGGCCAGTCCGCGGCCGCTGCCGTAGACGACGCCGATGCCCGCGTCGTCGGCGTGGGCGTGCGCCTTCACCAGGTCGTCGAGGACGAGGTCGCGGTTGCCGTCGCCGTTGAAGTCGTCGGCGACCTTGCTGCCCTTGCCGCGGGGGACGGGGAGCTTGGCGGGGGCGTTCGCGATCCGTACGGGGGTGTGCTTGGCGGCGGAGGCGTGGGTGCCGGGTCCGCAGGCGGCGAGGAGCAGGGCGCCGCACAGGGCCGTCGTCGTACCCGTCCCGCGTCTTCGCAAGCGCACCGTTCACCTCGTCCGTACCGTCGACAACGACTGGGCAATGATGCCCGCGTTCGAGGGCCGGGGACAGTCCCGGACCGGCCGCTCCCGACGGCACCCTTGGTGTCGGGTGGATGCCGGTGTCGGTGGGGCGCGGCACAGTGGAGGTATGGAGCCGGTGGACGAGCGGCCGGGCGGGCTGCTCCACCGGTGCGGGGCGTGAACTTCGCGCTCTTCCAGTCCACGGGCGCCTCGCCGGGCACCTTCACGCAGATGGGCTGGGAGGTCGAGGACGTCGAGGCGGTCGTGGCCGAACTGCGGCTGCGCGGGGTGGTGTTCGCCCTCCGGGACCGAGGACGGTCCCTCATCCTGCTCGGCCAGGAGCCCGCCACGCTGTCCCGGCTGCTCGCCGGAGGCGGCTTCGCCCCCGTCCTGTCGGCCTGTCTCTTCACGGCCGCCTACTGAGCCGGATCGCGGGTGGGCGAGGATAGGCCCATGAGCGTAGTGAAGATCAACGTGCTGACCGTGCCCGCCGAGCAGCGGGAGGTCCTGGAGAAGCGGTTCGCGTCGCGGGCCGGTGCCGTGGAGGGCTCAGACGGCTTCGAGTGGTTCGAGCTGCTGCGGCCGGTCGAGGGCACCGACCAGTACCTCGTGTACACGCGCTGGCGGGACGAGGAGTCGTTCAAGGCCTGGATGGAGGGGTCGATGAAGTCCGCGCACCAGGGCGGCGGCGAGGGCGCCGAGCGTCCGAAGCCGGCGGCGTCCGGGGCGACGCTGTGGTCCTTCGAGGTGGTGCAGTCGGCGGCGCCGAAGGGCGCGTAGCCGCCAACGGGTGGGCGGGCCATGGGCGGTGGAGGGCCGCCCCCTGCGTTTCAACGAAGCCGCAAGCCGCAAGCCGCAAGCCGCAAGCCGCAAGCCGCAAGCCGCCGAACGGCCGGACCGGACGGGAGCGACCGCGATGCCCATGGCCGCACATCCGCCGAGGAACCCCACCAGCCCGTTCGCCTCGCTCGGCGGGCACCACGTCGGCATCCGACTCGCCTGTCTCTGCCCGCCCGACGACGATGAGTTCCACGTGGAGCTGCTCGCGGGCCCCGTGCACGTCGACGACGTGGACGCGGCACGCGCCGAACTCGCAAAGCGCGGCGTGGACCTCGGCGGCGAGCCTTTCGAGATCGAGCCCGTCAGCCGCCGCCTGGCGTTCTCTGGACAGGCTCCGGCGGGAAACGCCGACGCCCCCACGTCCACGCAGGACATGGGGGCGTCGCGACGGCCGTAGAACCTACTTCACCGGCTCCGGCTCCGGTGCACTCTCCGTCGCCTCGTCGCCCGCCGGGTCCACCGGCGTCCTGACGGACTCCAGCAGCAGCTGAGCGACATCCACGACCTGGATGGACTCCTTGGCCTTGCCGTCGTTCTTCTTGCCGTTGACCGAGTCGGTCAGCATGACGAGGCAGAAGGGGCAGGCCGTCGAGACGATGTCGGGGTTGAGGGAGAGGGCCTCGTCGACGCGCTCGTTGTTGATGCGCTTGCCGATCCGCTCCTCCATCCACATCCGCGCACCGCCGGCGCCGCAGCAGAAGCCGCGCTCCTTGTGGCGGTGCATCTCCTCGTTGCGCAGGCCCGGGACGCCCGCGATGATCTCGCGCGGGGGCGTGTAGATCTTGTTGTGGCGGCCCAGGTAGCAGGGGTCGTGGTAGGTGATGATGCCCTCGACGGGCGTCACCGGGACCAGCTTGCCTTCATCCACCAGGTGCTGGAGCAGCTGGGTGTGGTGGATGACCTCGTAGTCGCCGCCGAGCTGCGGGTACTCGTTGCCGATGGTGTTGAGGCAGTGCGGGCAGGTCGCGACGATCTTCTTCGCCGACTTGGGCTTGGCGGACTCGGGGACCACCTTGCCGTCGTCGTCGAGCTCCTCGCCGAACGCCATGTTCAGCGCCATGACGTTCTCCATGCCGAGCTCCTGGAAGAGGGGCTCGTTGCCGAGACGGCGGGCGGAGTCACCCGTGCACTTCTCGTCGCCGCCCATGATCGCGAACTTGACGCCCGCGATGTGGAGGAGTTCGGCGAAGGCCTTCGTCGTCTTCTTGGCGCGGTCTTCCAGCGAGCCCGCGCAGCCGACCCAGTACAGGTACTCGACCTCGGTGAGGTCCTCGATGTCCTGGCCGACGACCGGGACCTCGAACTCGACTTCCTTGAGCCACTCCAGGCGCTGCTTCTTCGCCAGGCCCCAGGGGTTGCCCTTCTTCTCCAGGTTCTTGAGCATCGTCCCGGCCTCGGACGGGAAGGCGCTCTCGATCATCACCTGGTAGCGGCGCATGTCGACGATGTGGTCGATGTGCTCGATGTCGACCGGGCACTGCTCGACGCAGGCGCCGCAGGTGGTGCAGGACCAGAGGACGTCCGGGTCGATGACGCCGTTGTCTTCGAGAGTGCCGATCAGCGGCCGCTCGGCCTCGGCGAGCGCGGCGGCGGGAACGTCCTTGAGCTGCTCCTCGCTCGCCTTCTCCTCGCCCTCCATGTTCTTGCCGCCACCGGCCAGCAGATACGGCGCCTTGGCGTGCGCGTGGTCGCGCAGCGACATGATGAGCAGCTTGGGGGAGAGCGGCTTGCCGGTGTTCCAGGCCGGGCACTGCGACTGACAGCGACCGCACTCGGTGCAGGTCGAGAAGTCGAGCAGGCCCTTCCAGGAGAACTGCTCGACCTGGGAGACGCCGAAGACGTCGTCGTCGCCCGGGTCGGTGAAGTCGATCGGCTTGCCGCCGGAGGTCATGGGCTGCAGCGCGCCCAGGGCCGTACCGCCGTCGGACTCGCGCTTGAACCAGATGTTCGGGAAGGCGAGGAAGCGGTGCCAGGCCACACCCATGTTGGTGTTCAGCGAGACCACGATCATCCAGATGAACGAGACGCTGATCTTGATCATCGCGACCAGGTAGATCAGGTTCTGCAGCGCGGAGACGCTCAGCCCCTTGAAGGCCGCGACGAGCGGGTACGACGCGAAGTACGAGGCCTCGTAGCCGTCCACGTGGTGGATGGCGCCCTCGAGGCCGCGCAGGGTGTAGATCGCGAGGCCGATGGTGAGGATGACGTACTCGACGAAGTAGGCCTGGCCCGACTTGGAGCCCGCGAAGCGGGACTTGCGGCCGGGGCGGGAGGGGAGGCTCAGCAGGCGGATCACGATCAGTACGGCGATGCCGAGCACCGTCATCACACCGATGAACTCGGTGTACATCTCCAGCGGCAGCCACTCGCCGACGATCGGCAGCGTCCAGTCCGCCTGGAAGAGCTGGCCGAAGGCCTGCGCCAGGGTGGGCGGCAGCGTCAGGAAGCCGACGGCCACGAACCAGTGGGCGAAGCCGACGATGCCCCAGCGGTTCATCCGGGTGTGCCCGAGGAACTCCTTCACCAGCGTCACACTGCGCTGGTAGGGGTTGTCGGTACGGCTGCCGGCGGGTACCGGCTGGCCGAGTTTGAAGTACCGGACGAACTGACCGATGGCGCGTGCGAGCAGCGCGACGCCGACCACGGTCAGAACCAGCGACACGATGATCGCGGCGAGTTGCATTGGGGGCTCCTCGGGCCTGCGAGGTTATTACTAAGCGGTAACTTATGCAGTCCGTCTGAGACTACCCTTATCTTCCATCGCACTGTAGCCAGGCGTGCAGTGATCTGGATCGCTGAGGGTTGCCTTAAGATCCGGAAAGATCTGAACGTGTTATTCGTACCAAATTGATACATTCGCCCCTAATTTAGATCCGTGCTCTACGGGATCGTCGCCGCCACCTCCGCCCTGCTCGTCGCCGCCGTCCTCAGTGCCCTCGGCCGGGCGCCCGCCCTGCGCCTCGGCGTCGTCGACCGGCGTCGGCAGCGGCCGCTGCCGCTCTTCGGGGGTGTCGCGGTCGTACTCACCACGTGTGTGGTCGTGGTCGCCGGGGACCGGGCGGGGGTCGCCCGGCTCGGGGGTGAGGTCGGGCGGCTGGTCGTCGCGGGGGTGGCCGTCGCCCTGCTGGGGCTCGTCGCCGACGTGCGGCGGGTGAAGGCCCGGGTGCTCGTGGTGGGTACGGCCGTGGCGGCCGCCTGCGTCGTGCCGTACGGGGAGACCGGGATCGGGGGCGGGCTGCTCGCGGTCGGGTGGGTCACCTTCGTCGCCCTCGGGTTCCGGGCCCTCGATCACGCCGACGCGCTCGCCGGGACCGTCGGGGTCGTCACCGCCTTCGGGGTGGGGGCCTGTGCCGCCGCCGAGGTGATGGACGGGCTCGCGGTGCTGCTGAGCGTGCTCGCCGCCGCGCTCACCGGGTTCCTCATGCACAACTGGCATCCCGCGCGGGTCGGGCTCGGGGCCTGCGGGTCGTTGTTCACGGGGTTCGTGCTCGCGGCCGCCGCCGTGTTCACGCGGGCCGGGTACGGGCTCGCGTCCAGCGCGGGGGTGCTGTTCTCGCTCACGGCCGTCGCGAGTGCGGACGTAATCCTGGTGGTGCTGGCGCGGCGGCTCGGGGGGCGGCCTCTGCTGCGCCGTGGGCCCGACCATCTCGCGCACCGGCTGCGGCGGTTGGGGCTGACGCCCGCCGGGGTGACCGTGCTGCTCGGGCTCGGAGCGTTCTCCGGGGTGCTCGTCGGGGTGCTCGTGCATGTGGGGTGGGTCGCCGAATCGGGGGTGCTGTGGGTCGGCGCGGGGGTGCTCGGGGTCGTGGTGGCGCTGCTGCGGATCCCTGGTTCTTCCCCTAGGGGGCCTGCGTCGCCGCAGGTCACAGGCCAGTTGCGTGTAAGGAACGGATAAGAGTTGAGTCGCCGCGACTCAGGTCTGTTGACCCATTCGCGGACGTCATGCACACTTGAGTCCGTTCCACTCAAGTCAGCTGGAGGAATTCACCATGGCACGTGCGGTCGGCATCGACCTGGGCACGACCAACTCGGTCGTCAGCGTTCTCGAAGGCGGCGAGCCCACCGTCATCACCAACGCCGAGGGTGCCAGGACCACGCCGTCCGTCGTCGCCTTCGCGAAGAACGGTGAGGTGCTCGTCGGCGAGGTCGCCAAGCGCCAGGCGGTCACGAACGTGGACCGGACCATCCGCTCCGTGAAGCGCCACATGGGCACGGACTGGAAGATCGAGCTCGACGGGAAGACCTTCAACCCGCAGCAGATGAGCGCGTTCATCCTGCAGAAGCTGAAGCGCGACGCCGAGTCCTACCTGGGCGAGAAGGTGACCGACGCGGTCATCACCGTCCCCGCGTACTTCAACGACTCCGAGCGTCAGGCGACGAAGGAGGCCGGCGAGATCGCCGGTCTGAACGTCCTCCGTATCGTCAACGAGCCCACCGCGGCCGCGCTCGCGTACGGCCTCGACAAGGACGACCAGACGATCCTCGTCTTCGACCTCGGTGGCGGCACCTTCGACGTGTCCCTCCTGGAGATCGGCGACGGCGTCGTCGAGGTGAAGGCCACCAACGGCGACAACCACCTCGGTGGTGACGACTGGGACCAGCGCATCGTCGACTACCTGGTCAAGCAGTTCGCGGCCGGCCACGGCGTGGACCTCGGCAAGGACAAGATGGCGCTCCAGCGTCTGCGCGAGGCCGCCGAGAAGGCCAAGATCGAGCTGTCCAGCTCCACCGAGACCTCGATCAACCTGCCCTACATCACCGCCTCCGCCGAGGGCCCGCTGCACCTGGACGAGAAGCTCACCCGGGCTCAGTTCCAGCAGCTGACGGCCGACCTGCTGGAGCGCTGCAAGACCCCGTTCTTCAACGTCATGAAGGACGCCGGCGTCAACATCAACGAGATCGACCACGTCGTCCTCGTCGGTGGCTCCACCCGTATGCCCGCCGTCGCCGAGCTCGTCAAGGAGCTGACCGGCGGCAAGGACGCCAACAAGGGCGTCAACCCGGACGAGGTCGTCGCCATCGGCGCCGCGCTCCAGGCCGGTGTCCTCAAGGGTGAGGTCAAGGACGTCCTGCTCCTCGACGTGACCCCGCTGTCCCTCGGCATCGAGACCAAGGGCGGCATCATGACCAAGCTCATCGAGCGGAACACGACGATCCCGACCAAGCGGTCCGAGATCTTCACCACCGCCGAGGACAACCAGCCCTCCGTGCAGATCCAGGTCTACCAGGGCGAGCGCGAGATCGCGGCGTACAACAAGAAGCTCGGGATGTTCGAGCTGACCGGTCTGCCGCCGGCCCCGCGCGGTGTCCCGCAGATCGAGGTCGCCTTCGACATCGACGCCAACGGCATCATGCACGTGACCGCGAAGGACCTGGGCACGGGCAAGGAGCAGAAGATGACCGTCACCGGCGGCTCCTCGCTGCCGAAGGACGAGGTCGACCGGATGCGCCAGGAGGCCGAGAAGTACGCGGAGGAGGACCACGCCCGCCGCGAGGCCGCCGAGTCCCGCAACCAGGGCGAGCAGCTCGTCTACCAGACGGAGAAGTTCCTCAAGGACAACGAGGACAAGGTCCCCGGCGAGATCAAGACCGAGGTCGAGGCCTCCGTCGAGGAGCTGAAGGCCGCGCTCAAGGGCGAGGACACCGCCGAGATCCGCACGGCCACTGAGAAGGTCGCCGCCGTCTCGCAGAAGCTGGGCCAGGCCATGTACGCCGACGCCCAGGCCGCGCAGGCCGCCGGTGGCGACTCCGCCGGTGCCGAGGCCCCGAAGGCCGACGACGACGTCGTCGACGCCGAGATCGTCGACGAGGACCGTAAGGACGGTGCCGCGTGACGGAGGAGACCCCGGGTTTCGACGAGAAGCCCGACGTCCCCTCCGGCGCCACCCCCGACGACGCCGAGCCGAAGGCCGCCTCCTCCTCCACGGGGGAGGGGGCGGCCCCGGCCGGGGACGCAGCACAGATCGCAGGCCTGACGGCCCAGCTGGACCAGGTGCGCAAGGCGCTCGAGGAGCGCACCGCGGACCTCCAGCGGCTCCAGGCCGAGTTCCAGAACTACCGCCGCCGGGTCGAGCGCGACCGGATCGCGGTCAAGGAGATCGCCGTCGCGAACCTCCTGACCGAGCTCATGCCCACGCTCGACGACATCGGCCGCGCCCGGGACCACGGCGAACTCGTCGGCGGATTCAAGTCCGTCGCGGAGTCGCTGGAGACCGTCGCGGCGAAGATGGGTCTGCAGCAGTTCGGCAAGGAGGGCGAGCCCTTCGACCCGACGATCCACGAGGCCCTGATGCACTCGTACGCGCCGGACGTCACCGAGACGACCTGCGTGGCGATCCTGCAGCCCGGGTATCGCATCGGCGAGCGCACCATCCGCCCCGCGCGGGTGGCCGTCGCCGAGCCCCAGCCCGGGGCGCAGACGGTCAAGGCCGAGGGTGCCGACGAGGCTCCGGCGGCCGGCGACGACAAGGACAACGGCCCTGAGGAGGGCTGAGGTCACCAGGACTGATCGAGAGGAGGGGCGTCGGGGATGAGCACCAAGGACTTCATCGAGAAGGACTACTACAAGGTCCTCGGCGTCCCCAAGGACGCCACCGAGGCCGAGATCAAGAAGGCGTACCGGAAGCTCGCCCGCGAGTTCCACCCGGACGCCAACAAGGGCAACGCCAAGGCCGAGGAGCGCTTCAAGGAGATCTCCGAGGCCAACGACGTGCTCGGCGACCCCAAGAAGCGCAAGGAGTACGACGAGGCACGCGCCCTCTTCGGCAACGGCGGATTCCGCCCGGGGCCGGGCGCGGGCGGCGGCAACTTCAACTTCGACCTGGGCGACCTCTTCGGAGGCGGCGCCCAGGGCGGAGGGGGCTCCGGCGGCTTCGGCGGCGGACTCGGTGACGTCTTCGGGGGCCTGTTCAACCGCGGCAGCTCCGGTACGACCCGGGTGCAGCCCCGGCGCGGCCAGGACGTCGACACCGAGGTCAGCCTCAGCTTCACCGAGGCGATCGAGGGGGCGACGGTCCCGCTGCGCATGTCCTCGCAGGCGCCCTGCAAGGCCTGCTCCGGCACCGGCGACGCGAACGGCAACCCGCGGGTCTGCCCGACGTGCGTCGGCACCGGCCAGGTGGCCCGGGGCTCCGGCGGCGGCTTCTCGCTCACCGACCCCTGCCCGGACTGCAAGGGCCGCGGCCTGATCGCGGAGAACCCCTGTGACGTCTGCAAGGGCTCGGGACGCGCCAAGTCCTCGCGCACCATGCAGGTCCGCATCCCGGCCGGGGTGTCCGACGGGCAGCGCATCCGGCTGCGCGGCAAGGGCGCGCCGGGCGAGCGGGGCGGTCCGTCGGGCGATCTGTACGTCACCGTGCACGTCGCCGCGCACCCGGTGTTCGGCCGTCGGGAGGACAACCTCACGGTGACCGTCCCGGTGACCTTCGCCGAGGCCGCGCTCGGCGGCGAGATCAGGGTCCCCACCCTGGGCGGCCCGCCCGTCACCCTGAAGCTGCCGCCGGGTACGCCCAACGGCCGCACCATGCGCGCCCGTGGCAAGGGCGCGGTCCGCAAGGACGGCACCCGCGGGGACCTGCTGGTCACCGTCGAGGTGAGTGTCCCGAAGGACGTGACGGGGAAGGCTCGTGACGCACTCGAGGCGTATCGCGAGGCGACCGCGGGCGAGGACCCGCGGGCGGAGCTGTTCCAGGCCGCGAAGGGAGCATGACCACGATGGACGGCCGTCGACGCAACCCGTACGAACTGACCGAGGAGACGCCGGTCTACGTCATCTCGGTGGCGGCCCAGCTCTCCGGTCTGCACCCGCAGACCCTGCGTCAGTACGACCGCCTCGGCCTGGTCTCCCCGGACCGCACGGCCGGGCGGGGCCGGCGCTACTCGGCCCGCGACATCGAACTGCTGCGCACCGTGCAGCAGTTGTCGCAGGACGAGGGCATCAACCTGGCCGGCATCAAGCGGATCATCGAGCTGGAGAACCAGGTCGCCGCGCTCCAGCAGCGCGTCGCCGAGCTCCAGACGGCGGTCGAGGGTGCGGCGGCGGCCATGCAGCAGCGCGAGGCGGCGGTGCACGCGTCGTACCGCCGCGACCTGGTCCCGTACCAGGAGGTCCAGCAGACCAGCGCGCTGGTGGTGTGGCGGCCCAAGAAGGCCAAGGACTAGGACAGGCGCTGGGCGCACCGGCATGCGAGAGGGGCCCGGAGGACGAACCTCCGGGCCCCTTCCGCGTGTTCAGGGCGCCAGGACCGCGTAGTCGCCGCCGGCCGCCGACTCGGTGCCGTCCGCGTACAGGGCGGTCACCCAGTAGTAGTGGGTGGTGCCGGTGGCCGCGGTGGTGTCCGTGTACGAGGTCGCGGTGGTGGGGTCACCCAGCTTCTCGTAGGCCTTGGTCACCGGGTTCCAGCGGTAGGCCTGGTACCCGGTGGCGTCGGCCACGGCGTTCCAGGACAGCGCCACGTCCGTCCCCGCGGGGCTCGCCGTCAGACGGACCGGCGAGGTCTCCGGAGTGGCCACGCTCGGCGTCATGTCGAGCTCGGTGGCCATCACCGCCGAAGTCGGGCCGTTCCACTGGATGGCGGAGTTGTTCTCGTCGTCCACGGCGTCGAGGAAGAAGCAGACCTCGTCGCCGTCCGGGAGCGTGGTGTAGTCGTAGGAGGTCGTGGTGGGGGAGACGTAGTCGGACGCGCTGCCGTAGCAGACCTGGTCGTCCGGGTCGTCGCCCACCAGCTCGCCCCAGTAGACCGTGTAGTACTTCAGGTCCGTGGCCGCGCTCCTGTCCCACTTCAGGTGGAAGCCGTACTCGGTCGGGGTGACGTCGAGCCCGGTGACGAGCGCCGGCGGATCGTTGTCCCAGATCTTGCCGCGCTGTGAAGCCGACCGGGCCGACTCGTTGCCCGCCGCGTCGACGGCGGACACCCGGTAGTGGTAGACGACGCTCTCGGCGGCCGAAGTGTCCAGGTAGGACAGCCCGTTGGTGCTGCCGATCGCGCTGTACGTGCCGTTCTCGCTCGCCGCCCGGAACACGCGGTACGACACCGCGTCCGCGACCGCGTCCCAGCCGACCTCGAGCCCGCCCGTACCGCCCTCCGGCGTGACCTCCCCGGTCGCCTTGGTGATGACGGGCACACCCGGCGCCACCCGGTCGGCGGTGGTCACCCCCTGGTCCGCGGTACCGCCCGACTCGTTGCCCGCCCGGTCGTAGGCCCGCACCTCGTAGTAGTACGTCTCGCCGGTCACCGGGAGCGTCGAGTCGGTGTAGGTCGTCGAGGCGGTCGTGGCGATCGGCGTACTCCCGAAGGACCCTCCCTTCAGCCGCCGGTAGACGCGGTAGCCCGCGAGGTCCAGCTCCTTGTTCTTCGACCAGGTGAGCTTGGCCTTGCCGGTCGTCGCGTCGTACGACGCCGAAGTGCCCGTCGGGACAAGGGGCTTGACCTTGTCGACGTCGGCGGTGGTGCGCGGGGTGTACGTGACGGTGACCGCGGCGGAGCCGGTCCAGTTGGCGTAGTCGACGCGGACCGTGTGCCTGCCGGCCGGGATCGTGACGTCGACGGTCTTCTTCACCGTCGACGAGACGTTCTTCCAGAGGTCGATCCGCCGGGTGCCGTCGACGTAGACGCGGATGCCGTCAAGGCCCGAGGCGGCGAGCGCGAAGGGACCGCCGGAGCCGAAGTCGCGGGTGACGGTCCAGCGGACGCCGAAGTTGTCCTTCGGCAGGCCGGAGGCGGGCGCGCCGGTCTTCCAGTTCTGGTCGATCGCGCTGTCGCAGTCCGTCTTCTTCGGAGTGCCGGAGAAGGCGGTGTTCGCGAAGAACTGCCGCTTGAAGACGGGGGAGGCGCAGGAGGTCGCAGCCGAGGCGGGCGCGGCCGTCGCGGAGAGCAGACCGGCGGCGGTGGCGAGGACGACGGCGGAGGTGGCCGTGACCGTCGTACGTCTGGCTGGCTTCATTCGATCCTCTGGTCGGTTCGGGAACGGCCGTCGGAGGCCGTCATGATCACGACTCGCGAGGAATCGGGTTGGTTGTACGGATCTTTGCCGGGCGATTGCCAGACGTTGCATGGAGGGTCCGTAAAGAGTGTTTGGAGGGGGTTACGCCAACTCTTCACAGGACAAGCGGAGCGTGGCGTTGCGCACTCGTTAAGTAGTTCCGCTTGACGCCCGGGGGCGCCTCCGCGTTGGCTTTTCAGTCATCCGGGTCGCAACGCTGCGCCCGTGTCCCGAAGGCACCAGAAGTGAGCAGCCCAGTGAGCAGTCCCATGCGTCGTCGTACCGCCGTAGCCGTGGCCGCAACCACGATGTCCCTCGCGCTGGCAGGCTGCGGCGTGCTCAACGTGTCGGGGGACAGCAGCACGGCGAGCCCCACCAAGGGCAACGACGTCACCGTCGGGCTGCTGCTGCCGGAGAAGGCCAACACCCGCTACGAGGACTTCGACTACCCGATCATCAAGGAACAGGTGTCGAGCCTCACCAAGAAGCAGGGCAAGGTCGACTACGCCAACGCCGACCAGGACGCCGACAAGCAGGCGCAGCAGATGCAGCAGATGATCGACGACAAGGTCGACATCATCCTGCTGGACGCGGTCGACTCGCACGCCATCGCGACCGAGGTGAAGAAGGCCAAGGACGCGGGCATCCCGGTCATCGCCTACGACCGGCTGGCCGAGGGCCCGATCGACGCGTACATCTCCTTCGACAACGAGCTGGTCGGCGAGGTGCAGGCGCGTTCCCTGCTGGAGGCGCTCGGCTCGGACGCCGACACCTCCGACAAGATCGTCATGATGAACGGCTCGCCGACCGACCCGAACGCCAAGCAGTTCAAGGCGGGGGCGCTGTCCGAGCTCAACGGCAAGGTGACGATCTCCGACTCCTTCGACACGAAGGACTGGAAGCCGGAGAACGCCCAGGCCAACATGACCCAGGCGATCAACAAGATCGGCAAGGACAACATCGCCGCGGTGTACTCCGCGAACGACGGCATGGCGGGCGGCATCGTCAAGGCGCTGGAGAACGCGGGCGTCACCAAGCTGCCGCCGATCACCGGCCAGGACGCGGAACTCGCCGCCGTGCAGCGGATCGTCGCGGGTGAGCAGTACATGAGCGTCTACAAGTCGTACCCGCAGGAGGCGGAGGCGGCCGCGCAGATGGCGGTGGCCAAGGTCCAGGGCCACGACATCCAGTTCGACGCGCTGACCCAGGACTCGGTGGACAGCCCGACCGACAAGGACATCCCGGCACAGCTGGTGACGGTGACGGCGCTGACGAGGAAGAACATCAAGTCGACGGTGATCGCGGACGGCATCTACAAGCTGTCGGACATCTGCACCAGCGCGTTCAAGTCGGAGTGCGCGGCGATCGGGCTGAACTAGCGGGTACGAGGGGTCAGTCGGCGGCTTCGATGGCGTAGAGGTTGCCGTTGTCGCTGCCGACGCACACCAGACTGTCAGCAGGGGGGAGGAAGACCGCACCGGCTGCCCCGTGCCGGCGCACGAACGCCTCGATCAGCTTGTGGCGATCCTCGGGCGTTGCCCGCTCCGGCTCCAGCGTGTCGCCGCCGATCGTGACCGAGACGTGGCGCCGGGCGGACTGCCGGCCGAGCCAGTCCTGGCGCGTGCCGACCAGCGCGACCAGCCCCGCCGTCCAGTGCGCTCAGGGCCAGCACTACGGTGAGCGGGTCCACCGCCTTGGATCCCGGCGGCGGAGTGCTGTCCGGCAGCACGCGCAGTGCGTCGACGTCGAGCCCGCGTAGCGCGGCCCGCAGCCGGACTCAGCCGATCGGTCTTTTCCGCGTCCACCTCGCCGTCCGGCGTCAGTCCCAGTAGAACGTCCATGGTTCCCACTCCCCCGGGGCCGTGAACCTGCTTGCTCTCCACGGCGTAGTTACCAGTTTGACATCCTCCCCCTCTCTCAAAAGAGGGGGATTCCAACCCAGGTGGGTTGAGGTTCACGGACACTCGACCGCTGTGTGGGCGGTGTTGTCCCTCCGGCACCGGCTGAGCGCCGGGGGCGGGGGATCCCGCCCTGTCCTGCCGCGACGTTGATGCTTGCGTTGGTGTCCGCGTTGCAGGTGAAGCCGCAGGATACGCACTCGAAGTCGGCTTGGCTCTTGCGCGACTTCTTCTCGATCCATCCGCAGGCACTGCACCGCAGAGACGTGTAGGGGGCGGGAACGTCTTCGACCCGGCCGGGGGCCTTGTGCTCGGTGCGCTGCCGCAGCAGGCCCCAGCCCTGAGCGAGGATGCACCGGTTCAGCCCGGCTTTCTGTGCCACGTTCTTGCCGGGCTGCTCGACGGTTCCCTTCGCCGAGCGGGTCATGTTCTTGATGTTCAGCTTCTCGAACCGGATCAGGTCGCAGGTGCGGGCGAGCGTGGTGCTGGTCTTCTCGCACCAGTCCTTACGCCGGTTCGCCTCCCTGGCTTTGAGCTTGGCGACCCTTGCGTACTCGGCCGCCTTTTCGGGGCTGTTCTTCTTCGCCCGTGCCGCGCGCCGCTGGTGCTTGCGGATCTGAGCGCGTTCCTTGACGGTGAGCTGCGGGCAGTTCAGCGTGCGGCCGTCCGACAGGGCGGCCGTGATGGTCACGCCCCGGTCGATGCCGATGACCTCGCCTGTGCCGGGTGCGGGAATCGGCTCGGGGATTACGGCGAAGGCGATGTGCCAGTGCCCGTTGCGGAAGGTGACGCGGAATGTCTTGGCGTCGGGCAGCCGCGCGCCCTTGCCCCTGACGCTGAGCCGGAACCGCACCCAGCCGCAGCCGGGCACCTTGACCCGGGCCCACCGCCGGTTGAGCTTGTGCACCACAACGGACCGGCTCATGACCTGCTTGCCGGTCTTGGCGTTCAGCTTCGGCGAGCCGTCCGGCTCGAACTCCGGTACACGGTCGGTACCGATGACACGAAAGCCCTCGTGGCGGAACTTCCTACGCCAGGTCGGCTCACCGAACCCGGAGGTGAAGCGGGCGTTCTTAGCCCTGGCGAAGTCCCTCAGCGCCTGCTGCTGCACGTCGGCGTTCCCCGCGCGCAGCCACTCGTTCTCGGCGCGGACTTCGGTGAGCTGGCGGCACTGCTCGGCGAATCCGGGCGCACTCTTGCGGCCCTTACGCCAGTGTGCGTGCTGCTCGACGGCCAGGTTCCAGACGTACCGGGCGTGCGCGCAGTGCAAGAGCATTTGCTCTTCCTGCTCGCGCGTCGGATACATCCGGAAACGTGCCATGCCGCGAACCTAGCCCGCGCGTTCCCCGACCGCGCACGTCATCGATCATCATCACCCGTCCGAGTGATCACTCCGGCCACCGCCCTCACCGGCCACCGGCCGCCGCTTCCTCAACTCCGAGTTGCCGCACCTGCTTGAGGTCGGCCCCAGCGCCGTCTGGGGCCCGACCCACCGGATCGACCTGGCGGCGATCCGGCCACCCTTGCCCCCGTTACGCGGGAGCGGGGCATTCACCCCGGCGTGAACGACCGGGCACCCCGCCCGGAAAGAAGGGCGGTACCGGGGGAGGGTGACGTCCGCCCTCACGCCACCCGCGTGAACTCCACCGACACCTGCGGCGGTCCCCCCGCCACGCCCCGGTAGATGCCCTTGTGCGGGGTCACGTCGTCGTAGTCGCGGCCGCGGGCCACCACCACGTGGGACTCGTCGGCGCGGGTGCTGTTGGTGGGGTCGTAGCCGCACCAGTCGCCCGCCCAGTACTCGATCCAGGCGTGACTCTGCCCGGCGACCGGTCGGTGGAGTTCCGCCTCGCGCTCGGGGTGGAGGTAGCCGGAGACATAGCGCGTGGGCAGCCCGACTCCCCGCAGCAGGGCGATCGTCAGGTGCGTGATGTCCTGGCAGACGCCCGCGCCCTGCTCCCAGGCCTCCGCAGGGGAGGTGTTCACGCTGGTCGCGCCCGGCAGGTACGACACCCGGCCGGCGACCAGGGCGGAGACCGCGACCGCGGTGTCGTGCGGGTCGAGTCCGGCCGCGGCCTTCCGCGCCTTCTTGACCAGCTTCGCCGGGACGGTCGTACGACCCGTCGGGCCCGCGAACTCCAACAGGCGGGAGTTCGCGACCTGTTCGGCCAGTTCCGGCCACTCCGGCGGCTGCGGGAGCGGGCCCGGCGGGGCGGTCTCGACCAGGCTGGAGGCGGTGATGGTGAGATGGCCGTGCGGGTCCATCAGGTCGAAGCCGGTGACCTGGGTGCCCCAGTAGTCCCAGTACGACCAGGTGGGGGTGGTGGGGTTGACGGTGACGCGGGCGTCCAGGGTGGTCTGGCCGGGGAGGGTCAGCGGGGTCATGCGGACCTCGTTGTGCGAGGAGGCCGCGGGCTGCGCGTAGGAGACCCGGGTGGTGTGCTTGATACGGAGGCGACGAGCCATGTCACGCCCCTTCCTGGGCCCACTCGACGGGCCCCTGGTACGGGAAGAACCGCTCCGCCACCGCGTCGGCGGACGCCATGCAGGCCTGCTGCAGGTCACGTAGCAGGACCGGCAGTTGGTCCTCCAGGGCGTGTGTGTCGAGGTATTCGAGGCGGGTGCGCAGGCGGCCGATCGGGCGGCGGGCCGGGTCCTGGCGGGGGCGGCCGAGCGCGGTGAGGCACTCCTCGGCCGTGGTCAGCGCGTGCAGCGCGGAGCGCGGGAAGTCCCGGTCGAGGAGCAGGAATTCGGCCACCCGGGAAGTGTCGCCGAAACCGCCGTAGACCCGGGCGAAGGCCTCGTCCGCGCCGGACGCGCTGAGGAGGGTCGGCCAGTCGGGCGCGTGGGCGGCGTCCAACACCCGTACCGCCAGCAGCCGTACGGTCATGTCGACCCGCTCCAGGCTCCGGCCGAGCACCACGAACCGCCAGCTGTCGTCCCGGCTCATCGTCGAGTCGGCCAGCCCGAAGAACAGCGCGGCCCGGGCCCGTACCAGCTCCAGGTACGCGTACGGGCCCGTCCGCCGCGCCGCGAGGCGCTGGTCGGCGAGCGCGTGCCAGGTGGAGTTGAGGCACTCCCACATCTCCGAGGAGACCGCCTCACGCGCGCTCCTCGCGTTCAGCCGCGCCGCGCCCAGCGCGCCCTCGATCGAGCCCGTCGAGCGGGCGTCGAAGGCGAGTTGGTCGAGGACCTGCTGCATGTCGACGGGCTCGCCGCCCGCGTCCATGCCGAGGATCGCGTACAGCGAGCGGCAGGCCACGTCCTCGTCGCGCCAGGGGTCCTCCAGCATGCGGTGCAGATAGGCGTCGAGGATGCGGCCGGTGGCGTCGGCGCGCTCGACGTAACGGCCGGTCCAGGTCAGGGCCTCGGCTATCCGGGAGAGGATCACGTCGTTCACTGCTGCTGCGCCCCTTCCTGTACGACGGCACGGGTGCCGTCGGGTCCGAGCCGGCGCGGGGCCACGGCGGGCAGGACGGCGTCCGGCTCGGGCGCCGGCTGCTCGGCCGGGCCCTCCGCGAGCACCCAGGTGTCCTTGGAGCCGCCGCCCTGGCTGGAGTTGACGATCAGGTTGCCCTCCTGGAGGGCGACGCGGGTCAGGCCGCCCGGCAGCACCCAGACATCGTTGCCGTCGTTCACGGCGAAGGGTCTGAGGTCGATGTGGCGCGGGGCCAGGCGTTCACCGGCGAGGGTGGGGGAGGTGGACAGGGCGACCGGGCGCTGGGCGATGAAGCCGCGCGGGTCGGCGATCACGGCTTTGCGAGTGCGTTCGAGGGTGTCGGCGTCGGCCTTCGGCCCGATGACGATGCCCTGCCCGCCGGCCCCGTCGACCGGCTTGACGACCAGCTTGTCGATCTGGTCGAGGACCGCCTCCAACTGGCCCGGTTCATCCGGCCGGTAGGACTCCACATTCGGCAGAATCGGTTCCTCGGAGAGGTAGTAGCGGATGAGGTCGGGGACGTACGTGTAGAGCAGCTTGTCGTCGGCGATCCCGTTGCCCACGGCGTTCGCGAGTGTGACGTTGCCCGCCATCGCGGCGCCCATGATGCCGGGGCAGCCGATCACCGAGTCGGGGCGGAAGTGGAGCGGGTCGAGGAAGTCGTCGTCGAGGCGCCGGTATACGACATGGACGGGCACCTCGCCGCGGGTCGTACGCATCCAGACCCGGTTGTTCCGGCACACCAGGTCGTGCCCCTCGACCAGCTGCACGCCCATCAGCCGGGCGAGCAGGGCGTGTTCGAAGTAGGCGGCGTTGTTGGGACCCGGGGTGAGGACGACGACCCGCGGATCGGCCGTCCCGTCGGGCGCGGCGGCCCGCAGCGCGGCGAGGAGGCGCTGGGTGTACCCGTCGACGGGCAGCACATGCTGCTCGGCGAAGAGGGAGGGGAAGATCCGGGTCATCGCGCGCCGGTTCTCGATGACGTACGAGACCCCGCTCGGCACCCGCACGTTGTCTTCCAGCACCCGGAAGTCCCCGGCCTCGTCCCGTACCAGGTCGATGCCGGCGACGTGGATCCGTACCCCGCCCGGTGGCTCGACCCCGTGCGCGGCCCGGTGGAAATGCGGCGAGTTGAGCAGCAGCCGCCAGGGCACGACACCGTCCTCGAAGGCCCGGCAGTGCCCGTAGGCGTCGGCGAGATAGGCCTCCAGGGCCCTGACTCTCTGCCCGACGCCCCGTTGTATGAGATCCCACTCCAGGCCGTCGAGGATCCTGGGCACGAGGTCCAGCGGCCAGGGCCGCTCCTCGCCCGCGAAGGCGTAGGTCACGCCCCGGTCGGTGAAGGCCCGGGCCATCTGGTCGGCCCGGAACCGGAGTTCGCTCGGCTCGATCGGCTGAAGTGCCGCCAGCACCGGCTCATAGGCGGCCCTGACCTCACCCGGCCGCTCGAACATCTCGTCCCACGCGTCGGCCAACGCGTATGCGTCAAATATGTCCGCCATGAGGGGACGTTAGAGGCGGCGCGTAACGCGGTGATCACCACGGCATTTCCGGGAGCTTGCGCGGAGCGCGGGCTTCCGCGGCGACGTCCCGCCGAGTGGTGCGACCGGGCGGTCCGCATGCCGTCGCGGTGCGCGGTCGCAGCCGTGCCCGGCCCCGTGGGCCGGACGTGGCCCGGCTTCCCGCGCCCCTCGGCGGGAGGCCACCGCTTCCGCGGCCCCGGCCGGGCAGGGGGGTGCCCGACCGGGGCGCTGCCGGGGAGCGGCACCCGGGGGGAAGCGGCTCCACGATGCCCGCAGGCGCCCGCGCACACCACCGTCAGCTTGTTGCAAGTCGACTGGTGGAGGCCTGGAAAAAGTCGGACGTAAAGGTGTATTGCGACGGCCTTGATGGAGGAAGCCGTGTTGCGGAGCCGGTTGTGTCCGCGCATAGTTGCGCTGCGGAAGCGCGCGAGAACCGCGGCGAACCGTAGGAGTACGCCTGCACATACGCCTGCACAAGAGGCTGGAAACCGGGGGTGGGATGGGCGATGGCCGGGCACGGGACCCAGGAGCATCCACACGGTGCCGACCGACTGTGCGAGGCCGGTGACCGCGTCTATTCCCGGGCCGTCCGCCGTGGCCGGGTGACCCGCGTGGACGCCGATCAGGTGCCCTGCCTGCTCGAACTGGCCCTGCTGCACCCCGACCCCGACGACATGGACTGGCTGGTCCCGACCTCCCCGCAGGAGGTCATGACCCGGCTGCTGCGCGGGGTCTACGACGAGGTCAGCTCCAGCCAGCGACGGGTGGGCTCGGCGGTCGCCGCCTTCGAGTGGTACGCCGGTCTCGGGCCGTCGACCCAGCAGTCGGGCGGCGCGGAGGGCACCGCGCTGCGGGTCCTGGACGGTCTGTCCCGCATCCAGGCGGCGATGGACGAGGCGACGGACGCGTGCACGACGGAGGTCCTCACGGTGCAGCCGGGCGGCATCCGCCCCGAGCACGAACTCACCGAGGGCCTGCACCGGGCACTCGCCCTGCGCGGCCGAGGCGTCCGCATGCGCGACCTGTACACCCACGTGGCCCGCCACGGCCAGGGCCTTCTGAACTACCTTGAACTGATGGGCGGTTCGGTGGAGGCCCGCACCCTGGACGAGGTCATCGACCGCCTGATCCTCTTCGACCGCACGGTGGCCTTCATCCCCGCGAACGCGGACCGCACCCTGGCCCTGGAACTCCGCCACCCGGCCCTGGTGGAATACCTGGTCACGGTCTTCGAACGCCTGTGGCGCCTGGCGATCCCTCTCACGGCCCCCCTCCCCGACACGGGCATCGAGGGCATCTCCCACCGAGAACAGTCCATCGCGGCGCTCCTGGCGGAAGGCCACCAGGACGCGGTGATCGCGGAACGCCTGGGCATAAGCGTCCGCACCTGCCGGGCCCACATCGCCCGCCTCTCGGAAACCCTCGGCGCGGCCAGCCGCACCCAACTGGGCGTCCGCATAGCCCAGGTGGGCCTGGACGCCCCCCGTCAGCCGGCGGACGCGACCCCGGTCACTCTTCCCGGTCAAGAATCCCCGACCGGGCGATGAGATAGCCGAGCTGGGCCCGGCTCTCACTCCCCAGCGTCGCCGCGAGTTTGGCGATGTGGACGCGGGCGGTGCGGATGTTCATGCCCAGGCGGTCGGCTATGACGGCGTCGGTGTGGCCTTCGACGAGGAGGGCGGCGATGGCGTGCTGGCGGGGGGTGACGCCGTTGAGGGTGGGTTGGCGGACGGCTTGGGGGTGCATGGGGGTGGCCAGGCGCCAGAGGCGGTCGAAGGCGGTGGCGAGGTAGCCGACGATGGCGGGGTGGCGGATCTCCAGGGCGAGCTTGCGGTCCTTGCTGGCGGGGATGAAGGCCACCGAGCGGTCGATGACGATGAGGCGGTCGGTCACCTCGTCGAGAGTGCGGGCCTCCACGTCGCCGTTCAACTGCTCGTAGCGGGCGATGACGGCGAGCGAGTGGCGGAGCGTGTGCGGGTACAGAGTGCGGATACGGCCACCGCGGTCGAGCAGGGCCTGGTCGCGGGCCAGCGCCTCGGCATGGACCTCCGGAGGTCGCTGACCGTGCGGCTGGATGGTGAGCAACTCGCCGGAGCTGTCGGCCATGGCCCGGGTGATGGCGCGCCCGATGCGGCCGTAACCACTGAGGACGCTGGCCGTCGGGAACTCGTCCGCGCCGGTCCGGCGGCCGTCCATCCGCATGAGCGGCTCGAAGGTCTCGGTCAGCAGTTGCTCGCGCCGCCGCTCGTCGGCGATGCGTTCTTCCACGCTCCGCAGCAGCCGGTGGAGGGCGACGGCCGGCGCCACCGGCTCCAGTCGGTCGAGGTCCGTGAGGGCGGGGTGCAGCAGCCCGAAGTCGACCAGGCAGGGTGCCGCAGCGGCGTCGGCGCTGGTGACATGCCCCTCGCGCAGAGCGCGTTCGTACAGTCTCGTACCGGCCGCGCACAGACCCTCCGGGCCGTGTTCCGGATGCCTCGCCGGGGTCACCGCACTACCTCCCGTTCAGTCCTCCTGCTTCAGGATCCCCGACTGAGCTATGAGATAGCCGAGTTGGGCCCGGCTGCCACTGCCGAGCGCTGTCGCCAGCTTGGCTATGTGGGCCCGGCAGGTGCGGACGTTCATGCCCAGACGCCGGGCGATCGCCTCGTCGACATGGCCTTCGACGAGGAGCTTGGCTATGGAGTGCTGGATTTCCGAGATGCCGTCGGAGGCCGTCTCGTAGGGGCCGGTGCTCAGCGGGACCGCCCTGTCCCACAGGAACTCGAAGAGCTTGATCAGGTAGCGGATGAGGCCGGGGTGCCGAAGCTCCAGCGCCACCTGCTGATCGTCGCGGGCGGGGATGAAGGCGACACTCTCGTCGCAGATGATCAGCCGCTCGACCAGTTCGTCGATGGTGCGGTACTCCGCCTTGCCGTTCGACAGCTGTGCCGCGTACGCGAGTTTCTCGGGGCTGTGACGTGCCGTGTGCTGATACAGGGTGCGGATCCTCACACCACGTTCGATCAGCAGCCGGTCGCGGTCCAGACCCTGGAGCAGGCTGCGTTCCGGACGGTTGCCGCTTGGCTGGATCGTGAGCATCTCGGACTGACTCTGGGCCGTGGCCAGGTTGAGTGCCGCGTTGATCCGTTCGCCGCCCTCCAGCACGGTGATCGAGTCCGTGGTCGTCATGACCTGGGTACTGAGGGCCATGAATGGCTCGAAGGCATCGGAGAGCCGGATCGACAGGCGCCGCTGCTCGGTGATCTCGTGCTCGATCGGATTGAGCCGCTGCGCCAGGGCGACCGCGGGAGGGACGGGGCGCAGCCAGTTCTCGTCGTCCGGATCGGGATGGAGCAGGGCGAACTCCATCAGACAGGGAGCGGATTCCACATCGGCTCGGGCGATTCGTCCTGTGCGCAGGGCGTTCGCGTAAAGACGGCCACCTTCCTCGCACATCTCGGTGACCGAATGGGGATGTGCCCCTTTGGTCCGATTCGATGTCAAATCTCCACCCCCCAGGGTCCTGAACATGCAGGAACATGATGCACCGATTGTGTGGCCATGACGTGCCCGAATGAGCCATCGTCGTATCCGACGGGGGAAGAGGGACCTTCAAGTGAGGACGAAGCCGACTATGGGTAAGAGAATGCTTCGCTCGGTGCTTGTCGCAGCCTTCTCCGTCGTTGTGACCTTCGGAGCGCTGAGTGGTCACGTCGGTGAGAAGAGTGATAACCGGGCGGACAGTGCTTGGCCGGCGGTGGCCCAGCAGGGGACGCTTGCTGACGGCGGTACATCGGCGGTCGGCAAGACCACGGTGAGGAGCTGACGTGACAACGCCGCCCGACGACCGCTCGTTCCGCAGGGAAATGGCCACCGCCTACCGCTCCGGCTGGCACTTCATCGACCTGGTCACCGCGATCCCCCACGCCGGTGACTCGTTGATGGTGACCGTCTTCGGTGAGCCGGTCGTCGTGACGCGGGACGACGAAGAGGACGTCCGGGCGTACCGGTGTCTGCGGCGGCCTCGGGGGGCGCCGCAGCCCGTGCGGTGTGCCATTCGGTACGGAATGATCTTTGTGAACCTGGACCAGCGAGACCACAGGCTGGTGGAGCCGGAAACCCCCAATGTACGGACCATCTCAGCCACCCCCCGCAGTGCCTGACGCGAATCCCCCGTCGTAACAGTTCGCTCAGGTGCTTCCCCCCGCAGCGGCGTCACCGTGACCTGAACACGGTGACGCCGCTGCAGTTTCTGGGGACATTTCAGGGTATCGACCGAGTCGTCGGCCACTTCGCAGTGGCCGAAAACCGTCACCCACGCCCCATGGCCCTCGTCAGTTCGATCTCGATCACGACGCGTGACGGGTTGGGGGACGGGGTGCGTTCGTAGCGCTCGGCGTAGCGTCGTTCCGCCTCCGCGACCTGCTCGGGCCCGGTCCGTACGACCGCCCGCCCCTCCAGCGTCGCCCAGCGCCGCCCGTCCACCTGGCACACGGCCACCCGTGCCCCCTCGGGCCCGGCCGCCAGCACATTGGCCACCTTCGTACTGGACTTGCTCGCGATCACCCGAGCCAGCCGGGCCTCCGGATCGTATGTGACCCCGACGGGCACGACGTGCGGGCTGCCGTCCGGGCGCGGGGTCGTCAGTGTGCACAGATGCCGCTCCCGCCAGAAGCTGAGGTACGCGGGGTCGGGAGCGCCGGGGTCCTGGGGGTAAGGGGCCATGGGAAGGACGGTATCCGTTCGCACCTTGAGTGGAATAGACTCAACTTTGTGTACGTTGCTCAAGTCACACCGTGACAGCGGATGAGGGCGGAAGCCAGGAGGAGAACGGATACGTGGACGCCGAGCTGACCAACCGGAGCAGGGACGCGATCAGGGCGGCCGAGCAGCGGGCCGTGACCGGAGGGCACGCGGACCTGACCCCCGCCCATCTGCTGCTCGCCCTGCTCCAGGGCCAGGACAACGAGAACATCGTCGATCTCCTCGCCGCAGTCGACGCCGACCAGGCGGCCGTGCGCGCGGGTGCCGAGAAGGTCCTCGCCGCGCTGCCCAGCGTGACCGGCTCCACCGTCGCGCCCCCGCAGCCCAGCCGCGAGCTGCTCGCGGTGATCGCGGACGCCGGCGAGCGGGCGAAGGCCCTCGGCGACGACTACCTCTCCACCGAGCACCTGCTGATCGGCATCGCCGCGAAGGGCGGCGCGGCCGGTGACGTACTGTCCGGGCAGGGGGCCGGCGCGAAGAAGCTGCAGGAGGCCTTCCAGAAGGCGAGGGGAGGACGCCGGGTGACCACAGCCGACCCGGAGGGGCAGTACAAGGCCCTGGAGAAGTTCGGCACCGACTTCACGGCTGCCGCCCGGGACGGGAAGCTCGACCCCGTCATCGGCCGGGACCAGGAGATCCGGCGGGTGGTGCAGGTGCTTTCCCGCCGTACCAAGAACAACCCCGTCCTGATCGGCGAGCCCGGCGTCGGCAAGACCGCCGTCGTCGAAGGGCTCGCCCAGCGGATCGTGAAGGGCGACGTGCCCGAGTCCCTCAAGGACAAGCGGCTGGTCGCGCTCGACCTCGGGGCGATGGTCGCGGGTGCGAAGTACCGGGGTGAGTTCGAGGAGCGGCTGAAGACCGTTCTCGCCGAGATCAAGGACTCCGACGGCCAGATCATCACCTTCATCGACGAGCTGCACACGGTCGTGGGGGCCGGCGCCGGTGGGGATTCGGCCATGGACGCCGGGAACATGCTGAAGCCCATGCTCGCGCGTGGCGAGCTGCGCATGGTCGGCGCGACCACCCTCGACGAGTACCGCGAGCGGATCGAGAAGGACCCGGCCCTGGAGCGCCGCTTCCAGCAGGTGCTGGTCGCCGAGCCGACGGTCGAGGACACCATCGCGATCCTGCGCGGGCTCAAGGGGCGGTACGAGGCCCACCACAAGGTCGTGATCGCGGACAGCGCGCTGGTCGCCTCCGCGACCCTCTCCGACCGTTACATCACCTCCCGCTTCCTCCCCGACAAGGCCATCGACCTGGTCGACGAGGCGGCCTCCCGGCTCCGCATGGAGATCGACTCCTCGCCCGTCGAGATCGACGAACTCCAGCGCTCCGTCGACCGGTTGAAGATGGAGGAGCTGGCGCTGGAGAAGGAGACCGACCCGGCCTCCCGCGAGCGCCTGGAGAAGCTGCGCCGCGACCTCGCCGACCGCGAGGAGGAGCTGCGGGGCCTGACCGCCCGCTGGGAGAAGGAGAAGCAGTCCCTCAACCGCGTCGGTGAACTGAAGGAAAAACTCGACGAGTTGCGGGGCACCGCCGAACGCGCCCAGCGCGACGGCGACTTCGACACCGCCAGCAAGCTGCTGTACGGCGAGATCCCCACGCTGGAACGGGACTTGGAAGCCGCCTCCGAAGCAGAGGAGGAGGCCTCCAAGGACACCATGGTCAAGGAGGAGGTCGGCTCCGACGACATCGCGGACGTCGTGGCCGCCTGGACCGGCATCCCGGCCGGCCGTCTCCTGGAGGGCGAGACCCAGAAACTCCTGCGCATGGAGGAGGAGTTGGGCCGCCGTCTGATCGGACAGGCGGAGGCCGTGCAGGCGGTCTCCGACGCGGTACGGCGCACCCGCGCCGGCATCGCCGATCCCGACCGCCCCACCGGTTCCTTCCTCTTCCTCGGCCCGACCGGCGTCGGCAAGACCGAACTCGCCAAGGCCCTCGCCGACTTCCTCTTCGACGACGAGCGGGCGATGGTCCGCATCGACATGTCGGAGTACGGCGAGAAGCACAGCGTGGCCCGCCTGGTCGGCGCGCCTCCCGGTTACGTCGGCTACGAGGAGGGCGGCCAGCTCACGGAGGCGGTGCGCAGGCGCCCGTACACCGTCGTCCTGCTCGACGAGGTCGAGAAGGCGCACCCCGAAGTCTTCGACGTCCTGCTCCAGGTGCTGGACGACGGCCGGCTGACGGACGGTCAGGGCCGTACCGTCGACTTCCGGAACACGATCCTCGTCCTCACCTCCAACCTCGGCAGCCAGTTCCTCGTCGAGCCGATGACGACCGAGGAGGAGAAGAAGCAGCAGGTGCTGGAGGTGGTCCGGACCTCCTTCAAGCCGGAGTTCCTGAACCGGC
The DNA here is from genome assembly GCF_050936785.1 of Streptomyces sp. CA-249302. Taxonomy (NCBI): domain Bacteria; kingdom Bacillati; phylum Actinomycetota; class Actinomycetes; order Kitasatosporales; family Streptomycetaceae; genus Streptomyces; species Streptomyces sp. CA-249302. The sequence continues at coordinate 5,750,023 of NZ_JBNJMG010000001.1, forward strand.
TCGACGACCTGGTGGTCTTCTCGGCCCTCTCCAAGGACGAGCTGAGCCGTATCGCGCGCCTCCAGATCGACCGTCTGGCCAAGCGGCTCGCGGAACGCCGGCTCACCCTGGAGATCACCGACGCGGCCCTGGCCTGGCTCGCCGACGAGGGCAACGACCCGGCCTACGGCGCGCGCCCCCTGCGCCGCCTGGTCCAGACCGCCATCGGCGACCGCCTGGCCAAGGAGATCCTGGCCGGCGAGATCAAGGACGGCGACACGGTCCGGGTGGACACCTTCGGCGAGGGCCTGATCGTGGGGCGGGCCACGGGTAAGAGCCTGTAACGGAAGGTGCCGGGCTTGCCACCCCCCTCCCCGGATGGGAGAGGATGGCGGCATCCGTACGAAGGGAAATTCACGGTGACCATCGACCCGTCCTCGATTCCGAACTTCGGGGGCCAGCCCGAGCCGCAGCCCGGCGGACCGGCGGGCCCCGTCGTCCCGGATCAGGACCTCGTGAAGCAGCTCCTCGACCAGATGGAGCTGAAGTATGTCGTCGACGACGAGGGGGACCTCGCGGCGCCGTGGGAGCAGTTCCGTACGTATTTCATGTTCCGTGGCGAGGACGACCAGCAGGTCTTCTCGGTGCGGACGTTCTACGACCGGCCCCACAAGATCGACGAGAAGCCGCTGCTCCTGGAGTCCATCGACGACTGGAACCGGCGCACCCTGTGGCCCAAGGTCTACAGCCACACCCATGACGACGGCACCGTCCGTCTGATCGGTGAGGCGCAGATGCTGATCGGCACCGGCGTCGCCCTGGAGCACTTCGTGTCCTCCACGGTGAGCTGGGTGCGCGCCGCCATCGAGTTCGACAAGTGGCTCGTCGAGCAGCTCGGCCTCGAGCAGGAGGTCAACGAGGCGGACAAGCCCGAGGACGACGAGGAGTAGATCCTCCGCCGCCTCAGAGAGGTGTATGGGCGATTACGACCAGATACGCCCCGTAAGCGAACGAGAGCCCGGCCAGGGCGCCGACCACCACGGTCGCGTGCCCGGGCCGGGCTCTCGCCGTTCGGACCAGGGCCCGGGCGAGCGGCAGCAGCAGCGGGAAGGCGGGGAGCAGGAAGCGCGGCTTGGACTCGAAGAACCCGGAGCCGCCCACGGCGATCAGCAGGAGTACGCCGCTGTAGACCAGCAGGGGGAGTGGGGCGCGGTCGGCGAGGAGCAGGGCGTACAGCACGACCGCGGCCGCGACGATCACCATGGTCATCGGGAAGACGAAGCGGTCGCCGTGGAGGAGCAGGTGGCGGATGAACCTCAGGGAGCCCTCGCCGAAGTCGAAGCGCGAGCCCCACAGGCGTTGCACTTCGAAATAGCCGCCCAGCAGGTCGCCCCTGCGGTGACCGACCCACAGCACGTACCCGGCCCAGCCGGCCGGGGCGAGCGCCGCGCCCGTCCACAGCCTGTGGGAAACTTTTCGGCGCTCTTCAAGGCACCGCCAGATCTCGTACGCAGCCGCCGCGAGGACCGCCGCGGCGACCGCGAAACCGTTGGGCCGGGCGGCGCCCGCCAGCGCGGCCAGCGCGCCCGCCCACAGCCAGCGGCCGCTGAGCACCGCGTACAGCGACCAGGCGGCGAAGGCGGCGAGGACCGGTTCGGTGTACGCCATCGACAGCACGACCGAGTGCGGCAGCAGGCCCCAGAGCAGCACCAGGGCGGTGCCGACGGCCCGGCCGTGCAGCCGGGCGCCGACCGCGTAGATCCCGCAGGCGGCCACCGCGGCCGCCGTCCACGACACGATCAGCCCCGAGGCGCCGGCGCTGAGCGGGCCCAGGACGGTCGCGGCGCGGACCAGGGCCGGGTAGAGCGGGAAGAACGCCAGGTCGTTGTAGACGACGTCGGGGTGGTGGTGCAGCACGCGGCCGTAGCCGTGGGCGGCGATCCCCAGGTACCACACGGAGTCCCAGGACCGTCCGAGCAGCGCGAGCGGATTGCGGCCGGCCGCCCAGGAGACCACGGCGAGCGCCGCGACCCCGAGCAGCCGGGCGGCGAGGAAGAGTCCGAGGGCCCCGCCCATGGCCGCCGCCACGGGCAGCCGGGCGCGGTCCTGTGCGCCGGGGCGCGGCCCCGTGACGGAGGGGCGGGGGAGGGTACTGGCTTGGGTCACACCGGCACATTGCAGGGTGAAACGGGGGATTGCGAGCGCTGTGCGGCCGGGCGGGTAGGGATTCGGGCCGCACGGCGTGGCGACGTGACTTCCGGTCCCCGGGTAGTGCGAGGGCCTTCAGCCTCTTCACCGCCTCCTCCAGCACCCCGGTCTGCTTGCAGAACGCGAACCTCACGAAGGACGCGCCCGCCTCCCGGTGGTCGTAGAAGACCGCGTTGGGGATCGCGACCACCCCGCAGCGTTCCGGGAGGGCGCGGCAGAAGGCGAAGCCGTCGTTCTCGCCGAGGGGGCGGATGTCGGTGGTGATGAAGTGTGCGCCGGCCGGGCGGAAGACCGTGAAGCCCGCCTCCTCCAGGCCACCCGCCAGCAGCTCACGCTTGGCCTGCATGTCGGCCCGGAAGTCGTCGAAGTACGAGTCCGGCAGGCGCAGTGCTTCGGCGACGGCGTACTGGAAGGGGCCCGCGCTGACGTAGGTCGCCGACCGCACGGCGGTGACCAGAGGTGGTGTGGAGCTCACAGCCGTATTGCCAGGCTCGATGGCACGACACTGTCCGTCGTATCCTGACCGCACACGGGAAGGAGCCGTCCATGAGCGTCGACGCGATCGTGCACACCGAGTTCCCCAAGGGGTACACGGTCCTGTTCGGAGCTGACGGAAAGGTGATCATGACCCCGCAGAGCTTCGAGCACTCCAGCACGATCAAGTCGATGCAATACGACACGGTCGTGTCCCTCGGACGCCACGCGAAGACTGCCTCGGACGTCTACATCGACTTCCCCGCCGACGAGAACTCCGCCCCCGATCTGGCGATTCTCCGCGAGGACGCCCGCCGGGAGGGCAAGCGCTACAGCTTCGAGGACGTCCTGCTGATCTCCGAGGTCGTCTCCACCTCCTCCGCGCGCAAGGACTACGACGACTGCACCGCGAAGTACGGCCGCTACGGAATCCCGATCTACCTGGTCGTGGACCCCTACGCCGGGGAAGTCGTCCTGCATACCGAACCCACCGCGAACGGCTACAGCACGGCGCTCAAGCGCGCGTACGGCACGGGCAAGCTCCCCATCCCCCTGGCCGACGGCCGCACCTTCACCCTCGACCTCGACGAACTCCCGCGCCCGGAGCCCGAGACGGACGCTCGCTGACGAAGAGCTCCCCATCTACGGGGAACGCGACAAGGCGTCGGCGCCCTCGACAACCTCGCTCTGCCAGTCAGCTTCCGAGCGTTTTGAGCCGGGCCGTGGCCTCCTCCAGCACGGCCGTCTGCTTGCAGAAGGCGAACCGCACGAACGGGGCGCCCGCCTCCCGGTGGTCGTAGAAGACCGCGTTCGGGATGGCGACGACCCCGGCCCGCTCCGGCAGCGCGCGGCAGAAGGCGAAGCCGTCGTTCTCGCCGAGGGGGCGGATGTCGGTGGTGATGAAGTATGTGCCGGCCGGCTGGAAGACCTTGAAGCCCGCCTCCTCCAGGCCGCCCGCGAGCAGGTCCCGCTTGGCCTGCATGTCCGCGCGGAACTCGTCGAAGTACGCGTCGGGCAGGCGCAGGGCCTCGGCGACGGCGTACTGGAACGGTCCGGAGGCGACGTACGTCAGGAACTGCTTCGCGGAGCGTACGGCGGTGACGAGTTCCGCCTTACCGGTCACCCAGCCGACCTTCCAGCCGGTGAAGGAGAAGGTCTTGCCGGCCGAGCCGATGGTGACCGTGCGCTCACGCATGCCCGGGAAACCGGCGAGGGGGAGGTGCTCGGCCTCGTCGAAGACCAGGTGCTCGTAGACCTCGTCGGTGATCACCAGGAGGTCGCGCTCGACGGCCAGCTCGGCGATCGCGGTCAGCTCCTCGCGGGTGAGGACCGTGCCGGTGGGGTTGTGCGGGGTGTTGACGAGGAGGAGCCGGGTGCGGTCGGTGACGGCGGCGCGCAGCTCGTCGAGGTCGAGCCGGAAGCTGCCTCCGTCCGGCCGCAGGGTCACCGGCACGCGCTTGCCGCCGGCCATCGCGATGCAGGCCGCGTAGGAGTCGTAGTACGGCTCGAAGGCGATCACCTCGTCGCCGGGTTCGAGCAGCGCGAGCAGCGACGCGGCGATGGCCTCGGTCGCGCCCGCGGTCACCAGCACCTCGGTGTCGGGGTCGTACGACAGCGCGTATCGCCGCGCCTGGTGCGCGACGATCGCGCCGCGCAGCTCGGGAACGCCCGGCCCCGGCGGGTACTGGTTGCCGCGCCCGTCCCGCAGGGCCCGCACGGCGGCCTCACGGACCTCCTCGGGGCCGTCGGTGTCGGGAAATCCCTGGCCCAGATTGATGGAACCGGTCCGCAGGGCCAGCGCCGACATCTCGGCAAAGATCGTCGTCCCGAACTCGGCGAGCCGGCGATTGAGGAAGGGGCGGTTACTGGAGGTCATGCGGGCCATCCTGCGCCGAAGCTCTGGAGTTCCTCAACTCTGCTTTGGCCGGTGAGACGGCCGGGCATCCCCCGTTCACGTACGACGCGAGGCGCCCACGGGGGGTCGCTTCGGGGGACTTGGAAGGAGGGTGACGTCATGCCCATGGCCTTCGGCATCATCCTGCTGGTTCTTTTTCTGGCGCTGCTCATGGCGGCGATCGTGGGGGCCGGGCGCCGGCAGCGGGAGCAGGGGTACCGGCGCTCGTACAGCCGCAGCGGCGGCAGCAACAACCGGAGCGGGAACAGCGACAGCGGCAGTAACAGCAGTAACAGCTGGTGGGCCGGCGACGGTGGGGGGTCGTCGTCCGGCGGACACCACGGGGGGCATCACGGTGGCCACTCCTGCGGGGGCGGGCACTCGTGTGGGGGCGGCTCGTCCTGCGGAGGCGGGTCGTCCTGTGGTGGCGGCGGTGGATGCGGTGGAGGAGGCAGCTGACCTGGGGCGGCCGGCCTTCGGGACGGGGGAGCCGCATTCCCGTACGTCACTTCCGTAGAGCTCCCGCCGGGATCCACGCCCCGGCGGGAGCTCGCGCGCTCCGGCGTGCGCCATGGCCGCCGTGGCGTACGCCGTGGTTGAACAGTTGAGCAGTGAAGCCCTCTGAGGGATGGAAACCCCACGAACTTGGGTAAAAACGCTGTGTCATTGCCAGAGTTCATGATTCCCTCTAAAGCACCGACGCGGCCCCTCGGACGTTCTGCGGACGACACCTTTCCTGACCTCCCGACTGGGCCGACCGGGCCGTTCCCCCGGTGTCGACCGGGGTGTTCCGGACCCCACACCTCACCTTTCTTTGCGTGCCAGCGGAGCCGACCCATGCTCACGACCCTGAACACCTCGTACACCGACACGCGCGCGGCCGATCTCGCCTGGGCACTGGGGCGTGAGCCGCTTCCCGCACTGGCCACCCTCGACCTCGAACTGGCCGGGGCAAAGCTCCAGTTGAGACTTCTCGGCGCGTCCCACCAGGTACTTCTGGAGGAGGAGCGGGGCTGCTGCTCGGAGACGGTCGCGTGCATCCCCGGCAGCAGCACCCCGCTGCCGCTCGGCGTCGCCAAGCGCATCGGCGACTGGGAGTACGAGTTCGCGGCCCGCGTCGAGGTCCTCTCGCCGGGCTCCTTCGCGGGCCGGGCGCAGGAGTTGCTGGCCCTGGTCTCCGACCATCCGAACGGCCTGGCGGGGGTCTTCCCCGGCAGCCCGCACGCCTTCACCGCGCTGCTCGCCCAGCGCCACGAGGGCCAGGTGCACTGGCGCACCTGGCACGCCTATCCGCAGGACGGGCAGTTGGTGGCGACGCGGACGAGGGTGGGAGCGGGGGTGCGGGTGCAGGCCGCGCAGCTCAGTCCCTCCGGCGTCTGACTTCGTCGATCCCTCCGGCGTCTGAGTTCGTCAGTTCTTTCGGCGTCTGACTTCGTCAGTTCTTTCGGCGTCTGATTCATCGGAGTCCTCGGTGTCCGATCCATCGGTTCCTTCGGCGTCCGATTCAAACGCGGGGTGGCGGGTTGACCGTCAGTTCCACACGTGTGGGTGACCAAGGGTGACGTCGCAGTGACGTAACGTCGCAGTCGTGATCGAGCCGCACGCCCCCGCCCCGCCCGGCCCCCCACCCGCCTGGGCCGGTCCCGCGCGGCTTCCGGTGCGGCCGGCCACCGGGCGGTTCCTGGTGCTCGCGTGCGTCTTCGTCTGTGCGGCCTGCGGACTGGTGTACGAGCTCGAACTCGTCGCGCTGGCCTCGTACTTGATCGGCGACTCGGTCACCCAGGCCTCGGTCGTCCTGTCGGTGATGGTGTTCGCGATGGGCATCGGCTCGCTCGCCGCGAAGCGGCTGCGCCGGCTCGCGGCGGCCGGCTTCGGCGCGATCGAGGCGATACTCGCCCTGGTCGGCGGATGCAGCGCGATGGCCCTGTACGCCGTCTTCGCCTGGACCGGCGACTGGGGAGGCCTGTGGGGCAGCGGTCCGCGCTGGCTGCTGGTCGCCTTCTCGCTCACCATCGGCCTGCTGATCGGCGCCGAAGTGCCGCTGCTGATGGAGCTGATCCAGCGCATCCGGCGCCAGGACGCGGGCGGCGCGGTCGCCGACCTGTTCGCGGCGGACTACGTCGGCGCGCTGGTCGGCGGCCTCGCCTTCCCGTTCCTGCTGCTGCCCCTGCTGGGCCAGTTGACCGGCGCGCTGATCACCGGCACGGTCAACGCGATCGCCGGCGGCACCCTGGTTCTCGGCCTGTTCCGCCGCGACCTCACCCGCCGCGCCCGCTGGCTGCTGCTGATCGCCAACCTCACCGTCCTCTCCATCCTCGCCTCCGCCGCCGTCCTGGTCGACGACTTCGAGCGGGCCGCCCGGCAGGCGGTCTACGGCGGGGACGTTCGGGTGGCGCGGCAGACCGGCACCCAGGAGGTCGTCCTCACCGGCGGCACCCACGGCCGCCCCCTCGACCTCTTCCTCGACGGCCGGCTGAGAGTGAGCGGCCGCGACGAACTCCGGTACCACGAAGCCCTCGTACACCCCGCGATGAACGGCCCCCACGCGCGCGTGCTCGTCCTCGGCGGCGGCGACGGGCTGGCCGCGCGTGAAGTGCTGCGGCATCCGGGCGTACGGCGGGTCGAGATCGTCGAACTCGACGCCGGGGTCGTCCGGTTGGCCCGCAGCGACCCGGGGCTGTCCCGGCTCAACGGCCATGTCTACGACGACCCGCGCGTGCGCGTGACGACGGCGGACGCCTTTCGCTGGCTGCGCACGGCGCGCACATCCTCGTACGACGTGATCATCTCGGACCTGCCCGACCCGGGCATCACGGTGAGCACCAAGCTCTACTCCGAGGAGTTCTACGGCCTCGCCCGCCGGGTGCTGGCGCCGGGCGGGCGGCTGGTGGTGCACGCGGGGCCGTTCGCCGACCGGCGGCGGGTGTTCTGGACCGTCGACGCGACTTTGCGCGCGGCCGGGCTGTACGGCGTCCCCTACCGGGTCGGCGGCCGCGACGCCGGTTTCGCCGCGGGGCCCGACCGTACGACGGAGGCCTCCCGGGCGCCGCGGGACTGGGGGTTCGTGCTGGCCGCGGCCGAATCCCGCCCGCAGTTGGGCCTGGACCCCTACGCACCGCACCTGCGGACCCTCACCCCCGCGGCCCTCGCGGCGGACGCGCGAGCGGCGGCCCGCACCCGCCTCACGGGTCTGCCGCCGTCGACGCTCGTCCATCCCCGGTACGCGAACTGAGCGTGCACGCGCGCGTGGACGGCGGTCCGCCGCTTCCCCGGGTGTGACGGACCGCCGTATCTCCCCCGCTTCCCCCGTTGCCCCCGCTTCCCCCGTTGCCCCCCGCCGTGGCTCAGACGACGTTCAACGTGCTGTAGGAGGCGAGCTTCCAGCCGTGGGCGTTGTTGACCTTCAGGTAGTACTTGCCGCTGGTGCGCTTGAAGACGACCTGGTGCTTCCAGCCGTAGTAGGTGACGGTGGTGCTGGAAGCGTTCTCGAGCGCGGCTTCCCCCGCCACGTCGAGGGTCTTGGGACCGGCCTTTCCGTCGACCGTCAGATGGCTGCCCAACTCGCTGTTGAGGTGCTTCTGCCAGGACTTGACCGCGGCCGTGGTGTTGGGCCCGTACTTGCCGTCGATGTCGGCGTAGTCGAAGGTCGAGCCGTCCTTCTCCTTGGCGCCGTCCGCCCACAGCAGCACCTGCACCAGCGCGGTCGCGTTGCTCTTCGCGTGGCTGGTGGAGGACAGGGTGCCCTCGTCCTTGAAGTCGTCCCACGCATTGCCGGTCCCCGCGATGTACCCCTGCGAGACGCTGGCGGAGGCCGGCTCGGCGAGGGTGATCGCCCCTCCGCCCAGCGCGGCGGCGACGAGCGCGACCGCGACGGCCTTGCGGCGCCAGGTCCTGGAGCTGCGTGACATGTGGTGTCCCCTCTCAACCGCGGGCCGGGGTCCCCCGTTGGGCCCCGTGTTCCCCGCGGTTCGAAAGCTACGGGCGACGCACCCCGCGCCGAATCCGGCACCGGTTTGATCCCGGCGCCAACTCCCGCGGTAACCGCGCGGTTCCTGCAACTTCCGCGGTACCGCAGGAGGTTGACGCCCCACCTCGCGCACCCGGGTTACGCTGCGGCGATGCGGATCCACCCCCTCGTCGTCGACGGCCTCATCACCGCCGCGCACACGACCGTGGCCGTCCTGCTCGGCAGGGAGGCCGCAGCCCAGGGATGGACCGAACTCGACGCGCCCGCCTGGATCCTCGTCGCCCTCGCCAACCTGCCGACCGTCCTGCGGGGCAGGGCCCCGGTCACGGTCTGCCTCTTCGTGCACGCGGTGGCCGTCGTGTACGTCAGCCGCGGCGACTGGCCGGTGGTCAACTCCTTCGGCCCGATGCTCGCGTTCTACACCGTCGCCTCGCTGCGCCCGGCCCGCACCACCGCGGCCTGCGCCGCCCTGATGACCGCCGTGTGGATCTACGCCGGCCTGGTGACCGCCGACAGCTCCATGGCCTCGGTCCTCGCCCAGTCCGTCGCCTACCCGGTGGTCCTGTGGTGGTTCGGGCACACCGCCCGCCGCACCGCCGACCTCACCCGGCAACTCCGCGCCGAACAGGCGGAACGCGCCCGCCGCGAGGTCGCCGAGGAACGCGTCCGCATCGCCCGCGAGCTGCACGACGTGGTCGCCCACCACATGGCCGTCATCAACGTCCAGGCCGGCCTCGCCCGCTTCGTCTTCACCTCCGACGCCCGCACCGCCCGCGAGGCCCTCGACACCATCGCCGGCAGCAGCGGCGAGGCCCTCGCCGAACTCCGGCGCATGCTCGGCCTGTTGCGCGCCGACGGCGTCCAGGGCGCGGCCGACGGCGCCCCCGCCCCCGGTCTCGACCAGCTCGCCGACATGGTCGAACGCGTCCGCGCCGGCGGCGTCCCCGTCGACCTCCGCATCACGGGCGAGGCCCGCCCCCTGCCGCCGGGCGTCCAGCTCTGCCTCTACCGGGTCGTCCAGGAGGCCCTCACCAACGTCCTCAAACACGCCCCCGGGGCGCACGCGACCGTCCAACTCGCGTACCGGGCAGGCGAGATGACGCTCTCCATCAATGATGACGGGAAGGGGGTGAATCCGGCCAGAAAGCAGGAGCGCGGCGGCCATGGCTTGATCGGGATGCGCGAGCGGGCCAAGCTCTACGGCGGGACGATCGTCGTCGGCCCGCGCAGCGAGGGGGGTTTCGGCGTGCATCTGACCCTGCCGACGTCCGTACCGGCCGCACGCCGGGGAGACGCCGTCGCGGAATGACCGACACCGGCAACGACCAACGGGCGATCAGAGTCCTAGTCGTCGACGACCAGTTCCTCGTACGCAGCGGACTGGTCGCCCTGCTGCGCGCCGCGCCCGGCATGGAGGTGGTCGGTGAGGCGGCGGACGGCGAGGAAGCGGTGGGGCTGGCCGCGAAGACCCGCCCCGACGTCATCCTGATGGACATCCGCATGCCCGGCGCGACCGGCATCGAGGCGACGGAACGCATCCTCGCGGCGGCCACCGACCCGCCGCCCCGCATCCTCGTCCTCACCACCTTCGACCTCGACGAGTACGTCTACGGCGCCCTGCGCGCGGGTGCCTCCGGCTTCCTCCTCAAGGACGCGGGCCCCGAACGCCTCCTCGCCGCGGTGACCGCGGTCCACGGCGGCGACGCGCTGTTCGCACCGGTGGTGACCCGGCGCCTGGTCGAGGCCTTCACCCGGGTGACGGACGGCGCGTCGACCGGGGCGGAACCCCCGCCGGGGCTTGCCGCCCTGACCACCCGCGAGGTCGAGGTCCTGAAGCTGGTCGCCCGGGGCCTGACCAACTCGGAGGCGGCGGACCGCCTGTTCATCAGCGAGGCGACGGTGAAGACCCATCTGAACCGAACGATGACGAAGCTGGGGCTGGCCAGCAGGGCACAGGTGGTGGTCGTGGCGTACGAGACGGGGCTGGTGACGCCCGGGACATGACCAGCCCGTCCGGCGTTTGAGGACAAGGCCCCTTCAGGGCCGAAGCGGGGGTCTGGGGGCGGCAGCCCCCAGGGCACGACGCGCGCCCACTTTCGGCCAACGGGGGCACAGGAACCGGCCCGCTGGGTAGGCTCGCTCGGCATGGAGCATGACGCGTTCGTTCCGGTTCCGGCCCAGCGGCTGAGGGAGATCCTCGCCGACCCCGCACAGGTCGCTCGCGCGGTCCCGGGGCTTCAGCAGGACGCCGGTGCGGAGCCCGTCGCCGGGCGGCTGAAGCTGCGCGTCGGCAGTCACTCCGTGACCTATCGGGGGAACGTACGGCTGACCGCGCGGGAGGACGGTTCGTACGTCGCGGAGGGCGACGCCACGGAGACCCGCGGGACCGGCTCGGTCAAGCTGGCGCTGACGTTGCGCGTCTCGGACGCCGAGGGTGGCTCGACGCTCGCCTTCGAGGGGACGGCCTCCGCGGACGGGCGGCTCACGGAGCTGTCGGCCGAGTCGGTGGCCTCGGCGGTCACGCGGCTGCTGGACCGGTTCGCGGAGAAGCTGGGGGCGGCGGGGGAGGCGGAGGCCGAGGAACCCGAGCCCGTGGCGGCGCAGGAGTTCGAGGCCAAGGCGACCAGCGACTTCGAGACGACGCCGGACGCGGACGACGAGCCGGTACCGGCCGACACGTCGGCGGACCCCGCCTCGGTCTTCGACACGGAGGTTCCGCCGCCGTCGCTCGATCCCTCGGCCGAGGAGAGGGCTCCCGAGCCGGACGACGACTACACCGAGCCGCCCGCCGAGGCGGCCCACGCCCGGCGGACGATGATCGGGCGGAGCGCGGAAGAGGTGGACCACGCACCGCCTCGGGGCCGCTACGCGCCGGTTCCCGCTCCGCAGACGATCGCCCACGGATCACCGCTGCGATGGGCGGCTCCGGCGGCAGCGCTCGTACTGGCGTCGGCGATCGTCGCGGGGCGAGTGCTGCGGCGCCGACGGTAGGTCCCGCCGCCCACGATCACCCCAGTAGGGTCGTCCCGTGAGTAACGAAGACATCACGCTGACCGCGGGTGACGCGGAGGTGACCGTGCTGCCGGGGAACGGCGGGCGGGTCGGTGGGCTCGTCGTCGGGGGGCGTCAACTGCTGCGGCAGGGGGAGCGGTTCGGGTGTTTCCCGATGGTTCCCTGGTGCGGGCGGATCCGTGACGGGCGGTTCCGGGACGGTGGCACCGTGCACCAGATGCCGCTCAACTCCCCGCCGCACGCCATCCACGGCACCGCCCGCGACGGCGCCTGGCGCACCGCCCGCGTCCGCGCCGACGAGGCCGTCATCACGTACGACCTGGTCGAGCCCTGGCCCTACCCGGGGCGCGTCACACAGCAGTTCGCGCTGACTCCGGACTCGTTGACGCTGACGATGTCCGTGGAGACGTACGACTCCTCCTTCCCCGCCCAGATCGGCTGGCACCCCTGGTTCAACCGGAACCTGGGCGGCGAGGACGTGCGCGTCGGCTTCACGGCCGGGTGGCAGGAGGAGCGGGGGGACGATCATCTGCCCACCGGGCGGCGGGTCGATCCGCGGCCCGGGCCCTGGGACGACTGCTTCGGGATGCCGGACGGGGTCGACGTGACCCTGACCTGGCCGGGGCAGCTGGAGCTGAAGGTCGCCAGCCGTGAGGAATGGGTCGTGGTGTACGACGAGCAGGAGGCCGCCGTCTGCGTGGAGCCGCAGACCGGGCCGCCGGACGGCCTGAACAGCCTGCCCCGGCTGGTCACGCCGCTGGAGCCGCTGGAAGCGACGACCACCTGGACCTGGCAGCGCCCTTAAGCTGACTCGCATGAGTGACGTAGACGTACGTGGCGAGCTGCTGCGGCAGATCAAGGACAAGGCCGTGGTGCACGGCAAGGTGACCCTGTCGTCGGGTCTGGAGGCGGACTACTACGTCGACCTGCGGCGGATCACCCTCGACGGGGAGGCCGCTCCGCTGGTCGGGCAGGTGCTCCTGGACCTGACCGCCGATCTGGAGTTCGACGCGGTGGGCGGGCTGACCATGGGCGCCGACCCGGTCGCCGCCTCGATCCTGCACGCGGCCGCCGCCCGCGGGAAGCGCGTCGACGCCTTCGTCGTGCGCAAGGCGGCCAAGGCGCACGGGCTTCAGCGGCGGGTGGAAGGTCCGGAGATCGCGGGCCGCCGGGTGCTGGTCGTCGAGGACACCTCCACCACCGGCGGCTCCCCGCTGACCGCGGTCGAGGCGGTGCGTGAGGCCGGTGCCGAGGTGGTGGCCGTCGCGACGATCGTCGACCGTGCCACCGGTGCCGCCGAGAAGATCCAGGAGGGCGCCGGAGTGCCGTACCTCTTCGCCTACTCCAAGGACGATCTCGGTCTCGACTGACCTGCTCACTGACCTACTCCCGAGTACCTCGGGCCTGTTGTCCACAAGCCGGACACGGCGGGCAAAGCATCCGGCCGAGTCTGGAAAGATGGCGCCGACGACGACGTCACCCCCAAGGTCTAGGTCAGGGCCGTAGTACGCAGAACGCCAACCCGCACATACCAAGGAGCGGTCATGCCCATCGCAACTCCCGAGGTCTACAACGAGATGCTGGACCGGGCGAAGGCAGGCAAGTTCGCCTACCCGGCCATCAACGTGACCTCGACCCAGACCCTGCACGCGGCCCTGCGCGGTTTCGCTGAGGCGGAGAGCGACGGCATCATCCAGATCTCCACGGGTGGCGCCGAGTTCCTGGGCGGTCAGTACAGCAAGGAGATGGTGACGGGCTCCGTCGCGCTCGCCGAGTTCGCGCACATCGTGGCCGAGAAGTACCCGGTCACCGTCGCCCTGCACACGGACCACTGCCCGAAGGACAAGCTCGACGGTTACGTGCGGCCGCTGCTCGCCGTATCCGAGGAGCGCGTCAAGGCCGGCGGCAACCCGCTCTTCCAGTCGCACATGTGGGACGGCTCCGCCGAGACCCTGGCCGACAACCTGGCCATCGGCCAGGAGCTCCTGGAGCGGGCCCGCGCCGCGAAGATCATCCTCGAGGTCGAGATCACCCCGACCGGCGGCGAGGAGGACGGCGTCTCGCACGAGATCAACGACTCCCTCTACACGACGGTCGACGACGCCATTCGTACGGCGGAGGCGCTCGGGCTGGGCGAGAAGGGCCGCTACCTGCTCGCCGCTTCCTTCGGCAACGTGCACGGTGTGTACAAGCCGGGCAACGTCGTGCTCCGTCCCGAGCTGCTGAAGGAGCTGAACGAGGGCGTCGCCGCCAAGTTCGGCAAGGCCTCCCCGTTCGACTTCGTCTTCCACGGCGGCTCCGGCTCCACGGAGGAGGAGATCCGCACCGCGCTGGAGAACGGCGTCGTGAAGATGAACATCGACACGGACACCCAGTACGCCTTCACGCGCCCCGTCGCGGACCACATGTTCCGCAACTACGACGGCGTCCTGAAGGTCGACGGTGAGGTCGGCTCCAAGAAGACCTACGACCCGCGGACCTGGGGCAAGCTGGCCGAGGCGAGCATGGCCGCGCGCGTGGTCGAGGCCACGCAGAACCTGCGCTCGGCGGGTACGCGGATCAAGTAGCCGGTTCTTCGGACTTCGGTGAGCCCGGTGCTACGGCGCCGGGCTCGCTGTATACCTGGGTCCATGTCCGACGTCCGGCTGGCCTCACCGCAGGGCAAGTGGATCCTGCTCACCACCGTCCTCGGCTCCAGCATGGCGATGCTGGACTCGACCGTCGTCAATGTCGCCCTCCCGCGCATCGGCCGTGACCTGGACGCCCAGCTCGCGGCCCTCCAGTGGACGGTCAACGCGTACATGCTGACGCTGGCCGGGCTGATCCTGCTCGGCGGTTCGCTGGGCGACCACTACGGCCGGCGGAAGATCTTCGTGATCGGCGTGGTGTGGTTCGCCTCGGCGTCCCTGCTGTGCGGGCTCGCGCCGAACGCCGGTGTGCTGATCGCCGCGCGTGCGTTGCAGGGGGTGGGCGGCGCGCTCCTCACGCCCGGCTCCCTCGCCCTGATCCAGGCGTCCTTCCACCCGGACGACCGGGGGCGCGCGGTCGGCCTGTGGTCCGGCTTCGGCGGAATCGGCGCGGCCGTCGGCCCGTTCCTGGGCGGCTGGCTGGTGGACGGCCCCGGCTGGCGCTGGGTGTTCCTCCTCAACGTCCCCCTCGCCCTGCTCTGCGCGCCCGTCGCCGTACGCCATGTTCCGGAATCCGCCGACGGACGCAGCCACGGCCGCTTCGACGTGCCGGGCGCGGTCCTCGGCGCGCTCACCCTCGCCTTCCTCACCTACGCCCTGATCGAGGCCCGGGAGGGCTCCCTGGTCGTCGCGCTCTGCGCGGTCGCCGGGGTCGTGGCGGGGATCGCCTTCGTCTACGTCGAGAAGCGCAGCGCGGATCCGATGATGCCGCTGGACATCTTCGCGTCCCGCCAGTTCACGGCCGTCAACCTGGTCACCCTGTGCGTGTACGCGGCCTTCGGCGGCTTCTTCTTCCTGGCCGCGCTGGAGCTCCAGGTCGCGGTCGGCTGGTCGGCCCTCGCCGCCGGTACGGCGCTGCTGCCGACGACCGCGATGATGCTGCTGTTCTCGGCCCGCTCGGGTGCCCTCGCCGACCGGATCGGCCCGCGTATCCCGCTGACGGTCGGCCCGCTCCTCTGCGCGGCCGGGATGCTGCTGATGCTGCGGGTCGGGCCGGGCGCCTCCTACGTCACCGACGTACTGCCCGCCCTGCTGGTCCTGGGCGCCGGCATGGTCACCCTGGTCGCGCCGCTGACCTCCACCGTGCTGGGCTCGGTGGACACGGCCCGGGCCGGGCTGGCCAGCGGTGTCAACAACGCGGCGGCCCGCGCGGCCGGCCTGATCGCGGTGGCCGCGCTGCCGCTGCTGGCCGGGATGGGCCCGGACGCCTACCGCTCGCCCGACGCCTTCGACGACGCCTTCCACAAGGCGATGCTCATCTGCGCCGGGGTGCTGGTGCTCGGCTCGGCGGTGGCCTTCGCGACGGTACGCTCCCTGCCGCCAGGCTGCCGCCGCCCCGAATGCCGCACCCACGGCTCGATCACGGCACCGCCGCTGGAGGGGGAGCGGGCAGGGAAGCGGATCGGCTGACGCGGTTGGGGAGCGGGCAGGGAAGCGGATCGGCTGACGCGGTTGGGGAGCGGGCAGGGAAGCGGATCGGCTGACGCGGTTGGGGAGCGGGCAGGGAAGCGGATCGGCTGACGCGGTTGGGGAGCGGGCAGGGAAGCGGATCGGCTGACGCGGTTGGGGAGCCGGTGCCGATCGGCCCCCGTCGCAGCCAGCCCGGCTCGCCTGAAGCCGCGGCCCGACAGACGCCAGGCCCTGCTGCCGATCGGGGGGGCGTTTCCCCCCGGAGCCTGCGGAGCCCTGCGGAGCCCCGCCGAACCCGCGGAGCCCGCGGAGCCCGCCGAATCCCCGGAGCGCCCGGAGCCCCCGAATCCCCGGAGCCCGCGGAACCGCCGAGCCCGCCGAACCGCCGAGCCCTCGGTGCCCGGACGATCCGCCGGACGCCCTCGCCCTCCGGTCACGCCCGCCGCGCGTCCTCCGGTCACGCCCGCCGCGCGCCGTCCGCTACCGCGTCAGCTCGGCGTAAGCCTCCTCGCTGCTGTCCTTCAGGAACTGCCGGCAGCGCTCCGCCTCGTCCTTCTCGTCGATCTCGCCCGCCGCCCGTGCGAGGGCCGCGAGGCAGCGCAGGAAGCCGCGGTTGGCGCGGTGGCTCCAGGGGATCGGGCCGTGGCCCTTCCAGCCGGCCCGGCGCAGCGCGTCCAGCCCGCGGTGGTAGCCGGTACGGGCGTAGGCGTACGACTCGACCACGCGGCCCGCCTCGAAGGCGTCGTCGGCGAGCATGGCCCAGGCGAGCGAGAACGTGGGGTACTTGGCCGCGACCTCGGCCGGGCTGCGGGACTCCTCGCCGAGCAGGCGGTACGCCTCCTCGTTCTCCGGCAGGTGGGTCGGGTCCGGGCCGCCGAGCAGGTTCGTGTGAGTGGTCATGGGTGCAGTCTGCCACCGCGCACCGACACCCCGGCCGCCCCCTGTGTGACGTGGTCGAGCTTGCCGTGGGCGGCCGGATTGCGGAGGATGCCGGTGGGGACCGGGGCCCCCGTGTCGGTAACGGCAGGGGCGGACCGCCACCCGGAGTACAGCAGGAGACAGCGATGTCGTCCCACGAGGCTCAGGAATCGCAGGAATCACAGGAGCCCGAGACCCCGCATCTCGATTTCGCCGGCACCACGCCGTACGAGGACTACGTCAAGGCGGACGTGCTCACCCACCTCCAGCACACCCTCTCCGACGATCCCGGAGAGATGGTCTTCCTGGTCACCACCCAGGTCATGGAGCTGTGGTTCACCGTCATCGTCCACGAGTGGGAGACCGCCGCGCGGGCGCTCCGCGAGGACCGGGTGCCGGTCGCGATCGACGCCCTCAAGCGGTCCGTACGGGAACTGGAGGCGCTGAACGCCTCCTGGCGGCCGCTCGGACAGCTCACCCCGGCCCAGTTCAACTCGTACCGCTCGGCCCTCGGCGAGGGCTCCGGCTTCCAGTCGGCGATGTACCGCCGGATGGAGTTCCTGCTCGGCGAGAAGTCCGCGTCGATGCTGGTCCCGCACCGCGGCGCGCCCCGCGTCCACGCCGAACTGGAGAAGGCCCTCGCCGAACCGAGCCTCTACGACGAGGTGCTGCGGCTGATGGCGCGGCGCGGCTGCGCCATCCCTGACGCGGTCCTGCGGCGCGACGTCACGCGGCGCCACGAGCCGGACGAGGCCGTCGAGGAGGCCTGGACCGCGATCTACGCGGGCGACGAGAACGCCGAACTCGCCCGCCTGGGAGAGGCGTTGACCGACGTCGCCGAACTGGTGTGGCGCTGGCGCAACGACCACCTGGTCGCCACCCGCCGCGCGATGGGCGCCAAGCCCGGCACGGGCGGCTCCGCCGGGGTCGCCTGGCTGGAGAAGCGCGCCCAGAAGAACGTCTTCCCCGAGCTGTGGACGGCGAGGTCCCATGTCTGAGCTCGTGGTACGTGCGGAGAAGCTGGACGCGATCGACGAACTGGCCCCCAAGCGCGCCGAGTTCGTCCTCGACACGACCGTCTACCTGGACGGCAACTCCCTCGGCGCCCTGCCGGCCGCCGTCCCCGATCGGGTCGCGGACGTCGTACGACGCCAGTGGGGTTCCCTCCGTATCCGGTCCTGGGACGAGAGCGGCTGGTGGACGGCGCCCGAGCGGATCGGCGACCGGATCGCCCCGCTGGTCGGTGCGGCGGCCGGGCAGATCGTGGTCGGCGACTCGACAAGTGTCAACGTTTTCAAGGCACTTGTGGGGGCGGTACGGCTGGCTCGGCTCGCGTCCGATGCCGGGGTGCGGGACGAGATCGTCGTGGACGCGACGACCTTCCCCACCGACGGCTACATCGCCGAGTCGGCGGCCCGCCTGACCGGCTGCACGCTCCGTCCGGTCACCCCGTCGCAGGTGCCGGGTGTCCTGTCCGGCCGTACGGCGGCGGTGCTGCTGAACCACGTCGACTACCGCACCGGGCGCCTGCACGACCTGCCGTCCCTCACGGCGGCGATCCACGCGTCCGGCGCTGTCGCCGTCTGGGACCTGTGCCACAGCGCGGGCGCGCTGCCCGTGGGCCTGGACGAGCACGGGGTCGACCTGGCGGTCGGCTGCACCTACAAGTACCTGAACGGCGGCCCGGGTTCACCGGCGTACCTCTACGTCCGCCACGACCTCCAGGACCGTTTCGACTCCCCGCTGCCCGGCTGGAACTCCCACGCCGAGCCCTTCGGGATGCGGGCCGACTACGAACCGGCGGCGGGCGCGCTGCGCGGGCGCGTCGGCACGCCGGACATCCTCTCGATGCTGGCCCTGGAGGCGGCGCTGGAGGTCTGGGACGACGTCCCGATCGCCGCCGTACGAGCCAAGTCCCTTGCTCTGACGGACTTCTTCCTGGAGTGCGTGGCGGAGTACGTGCCGGAAGGCCGGGTGGAGTCCCTGACGCCGGCCGCGCACGAGGAACGGGGCAGCCAGGTCGCGCTGCGGTGTGCGGACGCCGGCGAGGTGATGGAGCGGCTGATCGAGCAGGGCGTGGTGGGCGACTTCCGCCACCCGGACGTCCTCCGCTTCGGCTTCACGCCGTTGTACGTCGGGTTCGCGGACGTGGAGCGGGCGGCGCGGGTGCTGGCGGAGACGCTCAGGTCAGCACACGGCTGACCAGCTGCCCGATGCCGTTGACGGCGGCGAGCACGGCGTTGACCCCGCCGGCTCCCGCCGTCAGGGCGGTCAGGAGGCTGCCCACGAGGACCCGGTTGGGGCGCGGGCTCTGTAGCTGGCTGCGCAACTCCCCGGTGACCGCCCGCAGTTCGTCCGGGTCCGGGAGCCGGTCGGCGTACTGGGTCAGCAGCTGCTGCAACTCGTCGATACGGCGGTGGAGTTCGTACGACTCCGCCGAACCGCCGATGGACACGTTCCCCTCGGCGTGGGCGCCGTGCCCCATGGCGAGGTTGCCCTGGTTGTTGACGTCGCCGACCCGGAATCCTCGGTCGTCGCTCATGTCCTGCCTCCCCGTTTCGGTGCCGGCCCGCCCGCTCGGGCACCGTGGCCCGCGGCGAGGTTGCCGTGGTTGTTGATGTTCCCGGCGCGGAAGCTCTGGTCCCGCTGGTCGTAGTTGTTGGTGACGTTCTGCTGGAACCGCAGGAAGCTCTCCGAGTCGATCCCCTTGGACTCCAGGAAGTCGCCGATCGTGTTCATCAGGTGCTGCTCGGTCGTCTGCATGATCCGACTCGCGTCCCGGTCCACGAAGTGATGGCCGAACTCCTCGCCGCACGCCAGCTCCCGGACGCTGTGCTCGGCGCCGTAGTCGAAGACGTACTTCCCGCGGATCGTGCGCCGCTGCCGCCCCCGGTACGCGGACGCGGCCAGCGCCGCCCGGACCCGGCGCAGCACGCCCCGAGGTGACCACAGCAGCGCGGACGGCACCCGGAACAGCGCCGACACCAGGGCCCGCAGCGCCGCGCCGACGGCCGTGCGGCGGGGCAGGTGGTCGACGGCGTAGTACTCGTTCCGCATCGGCACCAGCGCGTGCGCCGACCACTCCAGGTACAGCGTGCCCTGCACCTGCACCGCCCGCATGTACATGGTGAGCACCAACTGGCCGCTCCAGGCGGGCACTTCGATGCTCACGTACGACCGTCTGGTGGCACTGAGCCCGTCCGGCATGTCGCGCATGAGGGGGACGGGAATGTGGGTCACCGGCGGGCGCAGGGGGTCGGGGAGCAGGTTCCGGTCCCGGGCCACGTTCTGGCCGTCGACGAACAGCCGTTCCTCGACGCGCAGATCGGCGAGGCCCATCCGTCGCGCGGCGGTGACGAGGACCTCGTAGAGCTCACCGTTGGTGAAGCGCTGCGGGGCGCGGCGTCGGCCGTCCCCGTCCGGGAGGAACATGCCGCGGCGGATGTCGATGGGGGTGTCCCACTGGTCGAGGAGGTAGCCGCTGCCCGCGAACGGCGAGTAGTGGGAGCAGACGATCACGTTCCACGGGGCTGGGCGCTGTGCCGCTGCCACTGCCGCCAGCCGTGCCCGCGCCCGCCCGCCCAGCGCCTCCGGCGCCTGGGTCGGCTCGAACCGCCCGTGCTTCATCTTCTGCCGCAGCACCCGGTGTTCGGCCACCCAGAAGTCCACCGCGAGAACCAGCCATCCGACCCCCAGCACCATCCCGGCGAGCACCGCATACTGCTGCCACCAGTCCCCGAGGTCCCCGGACCCGAGCTCCTCCCGATGCTCGAGCGCACCCAGCGCGACCGTCGCCAGCAGCGTCAACAGCACGCCCAGCAGCGTCAGATCACGCGCCAGCCGGCGCCGCCGCGCGGACAGCGCCCAGCGCGTCACCACGCCGAGGTCGGCGCCGAAGACCGGCGCCAGCGCGCGATACGGCTCGTCGACGACCTGTCGTACGACCAAGTCGGCGAAATCGGGGTCGAGTTGGGTCGCCGCGGCGAGGTAGCGGGTGGTTTCCGAACGGGCGTCGTCGGAGATCGGAGGCGGCGGCGCGTGTCGCGGCGGCGGATCCGGCAGGGGTGGGGGCGGGGCGGCGGCCGGATCGGCCCGGCCCGTACGCCGGTTGCGGTAGGAGTGCAGGTGGGTGACGTCCGTGATGGTGTCCGCGCCCGCCGGATCCGGCGTGGACCGCCGGCCACCGGCCTGCGGCTGATGGAACGTCAACTCCAGTGACCCGAACCGCAGTCGGTCCCCGTCCCGCAGCCGCACGGGCACCCCGGGCTCCAGCCGTCGCCCGTTGTGCAGTACGCCGTTGCTGGAGTGGAGGTCGTTCAGCCACACTCCGTCGGTGCCCTGCCGCAGCTCGGCATGGCGTTTGCTGACGTCGGGCGAGCTCAGCCGGATGTCCCCGAACCGCCCCACGATGTGCGCGGACCGCGTCAACGGCCAGCGGGTGCCCGCGAGATGCGCCGGCTGTTCGACGACGAGACAGGGCACACCGGCCCCGCCGCCGGCGCCCGCCGGCGCCGTGCTCCCTGCCATGGGGCATCCACCCCTTCCCCCGTGTCCCCCGTTTTCCCCCGTGTCCCCGTCTCCTGGTGTCCCCGAAGCCCGGATTCCGGGGGATTGCATCCATCGTCCTTACGCGCCCGCGTACACCGCAATTCGTCAAATTTGAGGGTGGTGGAAGGGTGGATTCCGCGCTACACGGCGACCGGGCGGAGGCCGAGGCGGGCCGCCCCGCACGGACACGCGCCGTAGACGCCCCGGAACATACGGTGCGCGGCGCCCGCCAGCAGAACCGTTTGCCCCTCACCGAGCGTGACATCCCCGTGTCCGCGCACGTCACGGGCCTGGTACCGTCCCCGCCAACGGCCTATTTCCTCACCTGGTCCGCCAATACCGTTACGCCGCTGAGAGGTTGGAGCATGCCGGACGACGCCGCAGCAGCCAGGGCCGCCGCCGAGGAGGAGTCTGCGTTCGGGCACCCGGCGGTCGACCCCGACGCGACCGCCGCGTACGGCGACCACCCCGACCAGCTGATCGACTTCTACGCCCCACGCGTGCGGGAGCCTTCCGGCGTGCAGGCCCCGCTGGTCGTCGTCCTGCACGGCGGCGCGTGGCGGGCCCCGTACGACCGCCGCCACATCTCTCCGTTCGCCGACTTCCTGGCACGACGGGGGTTCGCGGTGGCGAGCGTGGAGTACCGGCGGGGGGCGGGGGAGGAGGGCGTTGCGATTCCGGCGCAGGGGAGTGGCTCGGGCGGAAGCGGCGCGAATGGTGGCTCGGGCGGTGCGGGCGCGAGTGACGGCTCGGGCGGCGCGGGTGATGGCGGGCAGGGTGGCGGCGGGCGCAGCGCCGGTGCGGTCGCGGGCCGCTGGCCGGAGACCTTCGACGACGTCGCCGCGGCGATGGACGCGCTGCCCGCGCTCGTACGGGAGAACCTCCCGCAGGGCGATCCGCGGCGCATGGTGATCACCGGGCACTCGGCCGGCGGGCACCTGGCTCTGTGGGCGGCGGCCCGGCATGTCCTGCCCGAGGACTCGCCCTGGCGCCTCGCCCGCCCCGCGCACCTGCGCGGGGTCGTCGCGCTCGCCCCGATCGCCGACTTCGAGGTCGCCGACAAGCTGAACGTCTGCGGGGGCGCGGCGCTGCAACTCATGGGCGGCGAGGCGCACTTCGCGGAACGCCGTCCGTACGCCGACCCGGCGTTCCTGCTCCCCACGGGCATCGCGACGACGCTGGTGCAGGGCCGGTCGGACCTGGTCGTCCCGGAGGCGGTCGCCGAGTCGTACGCGGACGCGGCGGCGAAGGCGGGCGAGGTGGTGGGGGTGACTCTGCTGGAGGAGGTCGGCCACTTCCCGCTGATCGACCCGGCGGCGGACGCGTGCGCGGTGGTGGCGGAGGAGATCGCCCAACTGGCCTGGTGAGCCGTGGTTTCGCACGACCTCTCGGGGCCTCCCCCACATACCCGTAGTACCTGAGAGCTACATCCCAGAAGAGCTCCCAGGCGGGACGCGGACGACACCCCACGCTCCGTAACTTCCCATCCAGACAAGCCCGATGGCCGGGCGAACTGGACGGGGAGGACGACCATGGGGCGCACGACGGGGGCAGACAACCAACTACTCACCCAGCCTGCAACGCCAACCACCCCCCGCCCCGAACGGAACCGCCGGCGCCGCACCACCCGCACCACCCTCGCCGCCCTCATAGCCGCCGCCGTGGTCCTCCCCCTCTCCGCGGCAACCCGCCCCACCATCCCCGCCCCACCCCCACCCACCCTCGCCCCCCTCACCGCGACCACCCTCGACTCGACCTACAAAGCCAACCGCACCAACGCCACCGAAGCCGCCGCCATGGCCACCACCCACGGCGACCACAAGCGCGCCGCCGCGGACGACACCCTCGCCTCCCCCTCCCACCACCTCCTCCACTTCGACGGCCGAGGCGCAGGCCGGATCACGGAGGTCTTCGGCGACCTGGCGAAGGCGACCCGCGTCGCCGTCCTGGTCCCCGGTTCCGACACCTCCATCGACACCTACGACCGCTTCCGCGCCACCGCCCTCTCCCTGCACCAGCGCCTCGACAACACCGCCCCCAAGAACACCCGCACCGCGGTGATCGCCTGGCTCGGCTACGAAACCCCCGCCACGATCAGCCCCACCGTCCTCACCTCCGGCCGCGCCGCCCAAGCCGCCCCGCAGCTACGGGACTTCGTCGCCGACCTGCACAGAATCACCGGCCCGCTCACCCGCATATCCCTGCTCTGCCACTCCTACGGCACGGTCGTCTGCGGCCAGGCCGCCCGCCGCCTCGACGTCTCCGACATCGCCCTCGTAGGCAGCCCCGGCACCGGCGCCGACAAGGCCGCCGACCTGCACACGGCGGCCCGCGTCTGGGCGGCCCGCGGCGCCGACGACTGGATCGCCGAAGTCCCGCACGTCCGCACCGACTTCTTCGGCACGACCGTCGGCTTCGGTACCGACCCCGTGTCCCCCACCTTCGGCGCCCGGGTCTTCGCGGCGGGCGCCGGCGGCCACAGCGACTACTTCAGGCCGGGCTCGGTCTCCCTGACCAACCTCGCCCGGATCGTGCTCGGCGAGACGAAGGAGGTCGGCCGTGGCTGAGTCGAGCATGCGCCGCGCATGGGCCGGAGCACGGCAGGGCATACGGCACGGCGCCGACCGTGTCGATGCCGCCAGCCCGCCGGGGCGCGACCGCGCCGTGGACGCCCTGCGCGCCTTCGCCATCCTCGGCGTGGTCATGGGCCACTGGCTGGTCACGGCCCTGGTCGCGGACGGCGGCACCCTGCACACCGCGAGCCCGCTCCAGCACATGCCGTGGCTGGCCCCGATCTCCTGGGCCTTCCAGACCCTGGCGGTGTTCTTCCTGGTCGGCGGCCATGTGGCGACCCGCAGCTACGCCTCGGCCGGCGCCAAGGGGACGCCGTACCGCGTCTGGCTGACCGCCCGGCTGTCCCGGCTCTTCAAACCGGTCGCCGCGGTCCTGGCCCTGTGGACGATCACGACGACCGCCCTGCTCCTGACGGGCACGGAGTTCGAGACGGTCCGCACGCTCGCCAAACTCGCCCTGTCCCCGCTCTGGTTCCTCGTGGTCTTCGCCGCCCTGACCGCGGCGACCCCGCTCGTCACCCGGCTCAACCCCCTGTGGCCGCTGGCCGTCGTCCTCCATGTGGACCTGCTCCGCTTCGGCCTGGGCGCCCCGCAGAGCCTCGGCTGGCTGAACCTCGCGGCCGGCTGGCTGGTGCCGTACACCCTGGGCGCGGCCTGGACCCGCGGCGAACTGGAGCGCCGCCGCTCGGGCTGGATCCTGCTCATCGGCGGTACGGCGACGACGGCCGGGCTGGTTGCCTGGGCGGGCTACCCGGCCTCGATGGTCGGCGTCCCCGGCGCCTCGGTCTCCAACCTCAACCCGCCCACCCTGGCCGCCGTCACCTTCGGCCTGGCCCAGTGCGGCCTCGCCCTGCTGCTGCGCGACCGGCTGCGCCGTACGATGCGACGCCCGCTGGCCTGGGCGGCCGTGGCCTTCGTCAACCTCTCCGCGATGACGATCTTCCTGTGGCACCAGACGGCCCTGATGGCGACCACCGCCACCGGCCTCCTCGCGGGGCACCTGCCCGGCCTGCACACGGTCCCCGACGGTCTCGTCTGGGTGGCGTACCGACTGGCCTGGCTCCCGGTCTTCGCCCTGGTGCTCGCCGTCTGCTGGGCCGCCTTTCGGTCCTACGAGCACGGCCGCACCGGTCGGCCGGGCGGTTCGCGGATCGTCCGGGCGCACCGCTCGGCGGACCGGGCGGCGCCGGTGAGGGCGCGTCGTGTCTAGGGTGTTGCGTGTGACGGAGACGGGGATCCAGCGCATGCTCGCGAGCCGGGCCGTGCGCGGGTTGCGGGTGGTGCGCGACGACCTGTGCACCGTCCGCGCGGATCCGCTGCTCCCGTCCAAGTGGCTCAGATGGCTGCCGCACGGCGTGCTGTGCCTGGCGGCGTTCGGCATCGTGCTGGGCGGCACGGCGCAGCTCCAGGACAACGGGCATCTGGGCGTGAACGGCTTCCTGATCGCGCTCGCGCAGGGCGGCGCCGTGGTTCTCGCGATGTGGCGGCCGATCCCGGCGTGGTGGCTGTCGACGGGGGCCACGGTCGTGGGTGCCATTGCCGTGAACGGCAAGTTGGGCATGGACGGCGGGTCCGGGTTCACCTGGCCCTGGACCGCGGCCGGGATCATCACGCACCTGCTCGTGCTGCTGCTGCTCGCCCTGCGAGCCCGCACCCGGGTGTCCGTCGAGGCGCTCGTCATCACCGCACTGGTCACCTACCTCCTGGAGGGCGTGTGGGGCGCGTCGCACTACGAGCCCACCGGTGTGATCGCCGTCGCCCTGTCCACGGTCGTCGTGGTGCTCGGCATCGCCGTCCGCGGCCGCCGCGAGGCACGCGTGGAGCTGGGCCGGCAGACCTCGCTCACCGCCGAGGAGCGGGCCCGGCGCACCCTGCTGGAGGAGCGCAGCCGGATCGCGCGCGAACTGCACGACGTGGTCGCCCACCACATGTCCGTCATCTCCATCCAGGCCCAGGTCGCCCCGCACCTCGTGGAGAACCCGCCCGCGGAGCTGCGGGAGAACCTTGAGGGCATCCGGCAGAACGCCCTGGAGGCGCTGACCGAACTGCGCCGGGTCCTGGGCGTGTTGCGCTCGGAGAGCCCGGACATGGACGCGCCGGCCGCCCCCGGGACCGACCTCCACAGCCCGCAGCCCACGCTGGCCCGGCTGGAGACGCTCGTCGAGAACACCAGGGCGGCCGGGCTGACCGTCGAGGTCCTGATCGTCGGCATGAGAAGCTCGCTGCCGCCCGGTGTGGAGCTGTCGGCGTACCGGATAGTCCAGGAGGCGCTGAGCAACGTCCTGCGCCACGCGCCGGGCGCCAGTGCCGAGGTCAAGGTCGAGTACCACACCCCCGGACTGCGGGTGTCGGTCACCAACACCCGGCCCGACCGGCCCGCCCCCGAGTCACCGGGCGCGGGACACGGGCTGCTCGGGATGCGGGAGCGCGCCTCGATGCTCGGCGGCGAGCTGCGCGCCGGCCCGACGGAGGAGGGCGGCTACCAGGTCACCGCGTTCCTCCCGGTCTACCCGCTCGCCGAAGGCCTGGAGTACTCCGGGGAGTACGGGGAGTACACCGTCCGGGCCATCATCCCCACCCACGCCTCGGACACCTCCGACGCCTCCGACGCCTCCGACGCCTCCGATTCCTCCGACCCCTCCGACTCCGAGGACGACACCGCATGACGAGCAGCCCCATCCGCGTACTCATCGCCGACGACCAGCAGATGGTCCGGCAGGGCTTCACCGTGCTGCTCAACACCCAGCCCGGCATCGAGGTGATCGGCCAGGCGGTGGACGGCCAGGAGGCGGTGGACCGGGTCCGTGAACTCTCCCCGGACGTCGTCCTGATGGACATCCGCATGCCCGAGCTGAACGGCATCGAGGCCACCCGCCGCATCACCGGCGAGCGCCCCGACATCAGGGTGCTGGTGCTGACCACCTTCGACCTCGACGAGTACGTGTACGAGGCGCTGCGGGCGGGCGCGTCCGGGTTCCTGCTGAAGGACGCCTCCGCGGAGAAGCTCGCCGAGGCGGTACGGGTGGTGGCGGCCGGCGACGCGCTGCTCGCGCCCGGCATCACGCGGCGGCTGATCGCCCAGTTCTCCCGCCTGGACGACAGACCCCGCGCCCCGCTGAAGGACCGGGTCGGCGACCTGACCGAGCGCGAGACGGAGGTCCTCGCGCTGATCGCCCAGGGCCTCTCCAACGCCGAGATCGCCGAGCGCCTGGTCGTCGCCGAACAGACCGTGAAGACCCACGTCGGCCGCATCCTGGTCAAGCTGGGCCTGAGGGACCGCACGCAGGCGGCGGTGTTCGCGTACGAGTCGGGGCTGGTACGGCCGTCGGGGTACTGACCTGGACACGGGCCGCGGGGGATCCGGTCGCCCGTACCCGTAGTACCTGAGAGGGAGGGCGGAGGACCATCCTCACTGGTGACGACCGCGGCCCCGGCCTCCGCCTACCGTTTTCAACGTGACCGAGACGACCCAGACGCAGTCGATGCCACCGGAGCCGCCGGACGGCGCCTTCGAGCCGTACCAGCCGCGCAGCCCGGAGTTCCGGGCGGCTGCGGACGCCCTGCGCGGGCTGCGGCAGGACCTGTTCCACGACGTGTTCGCCTACCGTCCGCTGCCCCGCATGGCGGTCGACGGCCCCGTCACCCGCCGCCTGTCCGGCCGGCTGCGCGGGTACGCGGCCTGGACGCCGCACGCCGTGATCACCGCGGGCGCCGTGCTCGCGATGCTCATCGCGGCCAACAGCAGCGTCCATGGCGCCGGACTGAACTTCTTCCTCGGCCTGCTCGCCCTCGTGCCGGTCCTGCTGACCATGATCCGTCCGGTGGCCGCGTTCTGGCTGTCGATGATCGCGACCCCGGTGACCGCCTTCATGGCGACCGAATGGGACGGCGAGTGGCCGTGGCTGCCCGGTGCCTTCGCCTGCCAGCTGATGGTGCTCACGATCGTGGCGATACGGACCCGGCCGCGCACGGCGGCTTGGATGTGGGTGCTGACGGGGGTGTACGGCCTCGCGGCGCAGAGCATCGGCGGCAACCGCGGCCACTACTTCGGCTCGAACACCATGGAGTTGCTGTTCGTCTCCGCGATCGCCCTCCTCGCCGTGACCGTCCGGCACATCCGCCGGGAGGCCCACCAGGAGGTGACCGCCCAGCAGACGGTGACTCAGCACGAGCGGTCCCGGCGCACGCTGCTCGAGGAGCGCACGACGATCGCCCGCGAGCTGCACGACGTGGTCGCGCATCACATGTCGGTGGTCGCCATCCAGGCGGAGGCCGCCCCTTACCGGGTGGAGAACCCGCCGCCGGAGCTGGAGAAGGCGTTCGCCACGATCCGGGAGAACGCGGTGGCGGCGCTCACCGAGCTGCGCCGCGTCCTGGGCGTGGTCCGCGCCGAGGACTACGAGGCCCCGGACGCCCCGCAGCCCACCCTGGCCGATCTGGACCGGCTGCTGGCCAACGTGCGGGAGGCCGGGCTGAGCGTCGACAAGGCGGTGACCGGAGCGGTGCGCGAACTCCCGCAGGGCGTCGAGCTGTCCGCGTACCGCATAGTGCAGGAGGCCCTGAGCAACACCCTGCGGCACGCGCCCGGCGCCGGCGCCCGCGTGGAGGTCGCCTACGTCCTCGGCGGCCTGGGCCTGCGCATAGTCAACGGCCCGACACCCACCCCGTCCCTGGTGAAGCCATCACCCGGCGCCGGCCACGGCATCACCGGGATGCGGGAGCGCGTCACGATGCTGAACGGCGAGATGACGGCGGGCGGCACGGACGAGGGAGGCTACGAGGTGGCGGTGTTCCTGCCGGTGGCAGCCGTGGGCGAAGGAGAGGCATGACGATCCGCGTACTCGTCGCGGACGACCAGATGATGGTGCGCGAGGGCTTCTCGGTCCTGCTGAACGCGATGCCGGACATCGAGGTGGTCGGCGAGGCGGTCAACGGCCGCGAGGCGGTGGACCGGGTCCGTGAACTCTCCCCGGACGTCGTCCTGATGGACATCCGCATGCCCGAGCTGAACGGCATCGAGGCGACCCGCGAGATCGTCGCCACGGACACCACGGCAAAGGTCCTGGTCCTGACCACCTTCGACCTGGACGAGTACGTCTACCAGGCCTTGCGGGCGGGAGCGTCGGGGTTCCTGCTCAAGGACGCCTCGGCCCGCCAACTGGCGGACGGCGTAAGGGTGGTGGCCTCCGGCGAGGCCCTCCTGGCCCCCTCGGTCACCAGACGCCTGATCACGGAGTTCTCCAAGCTCTCCCAGACCCCCCGCCCCATGCAGTCCGCCCACGCGGCCTACGGCGACCTGACCGACCGCGAGACGGAGGTCCTGGTCCTCATCGCCCAGGGCCTGTCGAACGCGGAGATAGCGGAACGCCTGGTGGTGGCCGAGTCGACGATCAAGACCCACGTCAGCAGAATCCTGGTCAAACTGGGCCTACGGGACCGGACACAGGCAGCGGTGTTCGCTTATGAGGCTCGGCTGGTTACGCCGGGGTGATGTGGATGGCTGTGGCCGCCGATTCAGAGTTCGCTGCCTCCACCGGCGAAACGTACGGGTGACACGAGTGCGATGCGGATCAGGCCGGGCTCGGGAGGAGGGGCGTCGTAGACGTAGGTGACTGTGAGCGCGGGGCGGATGTATGTGGCTTCGAGGCGCGTCGTATAGATCTTCATGCCTCCGACGGCACTTTGCGCTCGCCGACCAAGCGTCGGGTTCTTCTCCAGTTCTGCCCTCAGGGCTTCGACGGCCTCAAGGGCCCCGCTGCCGATGGCGAGGCAGCGTGTTTGGGCCTCGCGGGTGATCTCGGCGACGGTCGGCTGCCTGTCGTCGCTCACCTATCGTTGCCCCGAGCCGTGCGGATTTCGGCGACGGCGGCAGCGACGGCCGAGTCGAAACCCGGGTCCTGACGTGCGGCGACCCGGCCGCGGAACTCCTCGACGAGTCGGACGACCCCGGAGAGATCTGCGGGATCGGCATGGTTGATCTCACGGGCCAGCTCGGCCTCGAAGTCGTCTGCGTCGCCGGGGAAGCCGTAACCCATGGTGAGGGCGGCGCGGAGCTCCCCGATGGTGCGCATGGGGGGGAGGTGGGGGTGGCCGGACTCTGCCGGTTGGGTGGTCATGGCGTCGGCTCCCTTTCGCGGTGTCGCTTTCACCGTACCCGGACGGTTCCGCGCGGTGACTCTCACGCGGCAGCCAGTTCGCACCACACGTACTTGCCCCGGTTGCCGTTTCTGGACTGCGGCTGCCAGCCCCATACATCGGAGCAGGCGCGGACCAGGGCGAGGCCGCGGCCGTTCTCGGCGCAGGTGAGCTGTTCCAGCGCGAGTGGGGGGTCGGGCGGTTCGGGGTCCGCGTCCCAGGCGCCGATCCGCAGCACGCCGCCGGACCAGCGGAGCCGTAGTGCCGCGGGGCCCGTTGTGTGGCGTACGGCGTTGGAGACCAGCTCGGCGGCGAGCAGCTCTGCTGTGTCGACCAGGCTGATCAGGCCGTGCAGGGTGAGGATCAGGCGGAGGGTGCGGCGGCAGACGGTGACGGCGCGGGGGTCGTTGGGGATGTGGAGGGAGTACTCCCAGGGTTCCGGTTCGTTTTCGGGCATGCGGCAACTCCGGTTCGCTGGTGGGGGATTGGCGGTGGCATCGCCGCGACCGTCAGAGCAGGGCAAGGCGGAGCGGTGCACTTCCGCAGCGTGTGCGTTGCGTCACCGACGGTAGAGGAGTAATTACTCCTGACGCAACTGGTTGGCATAGTCTGACCCCCGAACGAGGCATCACCGAAGGTCTGTTGAGGAGGAAGCGTGGCGCCGAGGACTCACGCCACTGCGCGGCAAGTGCGGCTGGGCGCCGAGCTGCGTCGCCTGCGGGAGGCGGCCGGCCTGAAGGCGCGCGAAGTGGCTGAACTGCTGAATTCGACCTCGGCCCAGATAAGCCAGGTGGAGTTGGGCCTCTCCGGGGCCAGCGAGGAGCGGGTGCGGCGGCTCGCGGCGCACTACGGCTGCGTGGACGCGGAGTTGATCGACGCGCTCGTGGCGATGGCGACCGATCGTACTCGTGGCTGGTGGGAGGAGTACCGGGGAGCGCTGATGCCGGTGTTCCTGGACACGGCCGAGGCTGAACACCACGCGACGTACCTTCGAGAAATCGTGATCACCCGTGTTCCTGGACTTCTCCAGACGCCGGACTACGCCCGCGCGGTGTTCGCCTACATGAACCCGGGGCTGCCTTCGGACGAGGTGGACCTCATGGTGGAGCACAGGATGAGGCGTCGTGTCGTCATCGAGGGGGACAACCCCACCCCGTACGAGGCGATCATCCACGAGGTGGCATTGCGACTGCGGGTGTCGGACCGCCAGTCCTCGCGTGCTCAACTCGGCCAGATTCTGGACCTGGTGGAGCAGGGTCATGCCGCCGTGCGTGTCATCCCTACCGACCAGGACGGCTTCGCCGGGTCCGGGGCCTCGATGATGTACCTGGGCGGACCTGTTCCTCGGCTCGACACCGGGCTGCGCGACTCACCCACCGGGGTCGCGTTCATCGATGCCGAACCCCAGCTGAATCAACTTCGGGCCTTGCTCCGTAGGGTGGAGAGCGCGTCACTGGACCCCGCGGCGTCCCGTGACTTTATCCACCGTCTGGCGAAGGAACTCTCATGAAGTGGCGTAAGTCGACGTACTCCGATGGCGGCGCGGGCGACACCTGCGTCGAAATAGCCACTCTCCCCGCCCACATAGCCATCCGTGACTCCAAGGCCCCGGCCCGAGCCACCCTCACCTTCCCCGCCCCCGCCTTCACGGCCCTCGTGGATCACCTGAAGGAGCATCCCTCAGCGATTCTCGCCGGATCTGACGGCGTCGGCGCACATTCGTAGATCCCGGTAGTCCTCGACCGCCAGGCGGGTGTAGCGGATCAGCCGCGCCAGGTCGCCCTCGGCGCACGTCAGGATGTCGGCGATCACCTGGTCGTCCGGCGTGATCTCGGCGTAGCAGTCGTGCCACGCCAACTCCAGCAGTTCCAGCAGATCCAGCGCCGCCTCGGTCCGCTTCCTTCCGAACGCCACCTCGACGCTCGCCCTGCGCTCCGCTCGGCGAGCCGCCCTCCCCACCGCCATAGGTCTTCCCCCTTGCCCAGAAATCGTTCGCAGTCTCGTGCTCCCAGACGCTAACTTCCCTCAGCGTGTGCCAAGTTGTCGTGAGGGAGCTCGGTATGGGGACGACCGGTCGGCTGGAGTTGCTGTTGGGGCAGTTCGACAAGGCCAGGGACATGGCCCAGGTGCGGTTGACGGGGATCGCGGACGAGGAGTTCCTGTGGGAGCCCGTGCCCGGGTGCTGGTCGCTGCGGCGGCGGGGGGAGGCCCTGACGCCCAGGGCGTTCGGGCCGGGGGAGTGGGTCATGGACCTGGGGGCCGCGGACATTCCGGCCAGTGAGTACGGCGAGGTCGCCCGGCAGGCCGCCAGTGGCATGAGCGTCGAGAAGATCGCCGTCGACTGGAGCGTGAGCGTCGAGCGGGTGGAGGAGGTGCTTGCACACAAAGGTGAGCCCGAGCCCGACCCGACCCATGTCACCACCATCGCGTGGCGCCTCGGGCATCTGCACTTCCAGTTCGCGGGTGGTTGGGAGTGGGCCTTCGGTGAGCGGCGGCGGGATCCCAAGCTGATGGTCGACTTCACCCCCTCCGCCTCCCTCGCGGTCGAACGGTTCTGGGCGGACGTCGACCGGTGGCGCGAGAGCGTCGCCGACGTCACCGACGAGCAGCTCGACACCGTCGGCTTCTCCCAGTACCCGTACGGCTCCGACCCCGACGACGCCTTCGTCGACGTGCTCGGCGGCAGCAACCTCGAATTCATCCACCACATGGCCGAGATCGCCGTCCTGCGCGACCTGTGGCGCGCCCGCGCCGAGTGAGACCCCCTGGTCAGACGCCGGTCCGCCGGGCTAGCGTCCGCTCATGGCAGCCTTCGACCCCTGGGACCCGGCGTTCCTCGCCGACCCCTACCCCGCCTACGACGAACTCCGCGCCAAGGGCCGCGTGCACTACTACGAGCCCACGGACCAGTGGCTGATCCCGCACCACGCGGACGTCTCGGCGCTGCTGCGGGAGCGCCGGCTCGGGCGGACGTACCAGCACCGGTTCACGCACGAGGACTTCGGGCGGACCGCACCCCCGGCCGAGCACGAGCCGTTCCACACGCTCAACGACCACGGGATGCTCGACCTCGAACCGCCGGACCACACCAGGATCCGGAGACTCGTCTCGAAGGCGTTCACCCCGCGCACCGTCGAACAGCTCAAGCCGTACGTCCAGAACCTCGCCGGAGAACTCGTCACCCAGCTGGTCGAGGCCGGTGGCGGCGATCTGCTCACCGACGTCGCCGAGCCGCTCCCCGTCGCCGTGATCGCCGAGATGCTGGGTATTCCGGAGGCGGACCGGGGGCCGTTGCGGCCGTGGTCCGCAGACATCTGCGGGATGTACGAGCTCAATCCGCCGGAGGACGTGGCGGCCCGGGCCGTACAGGCCTCGGTCGAGTTCTCCGACTATCTGCGGGGGCTCATCGCCGAGCGGCGGAAGAACCCCGGCGACGACCTCATCTCCGGGCTCATCGCCGCGCACGACGAGGGCGACCGGCTCACCGAGCAGGAGATGATCTCCACCTGCGTGCTGCTCCTCAACGCCGGTCACGAGGCGACCGTAAACGCCACCGTCAATGGGTGGTACGCCCTGTTCCGGCATCCGGAGCAGCTCGCCGCGCTGCGCGCGGACCACTCGCTCGTACCGCAGGCCGTCGAAGAGCTCATGCGGTACGACACCCCGCTCCAGCTCTTCGAGCGCTGGGTGCTGGACGAGATCGAGATCGACGGGACGACCGTGCCCCGGGGTGCCGAGATCGCCATGCTCTTCGGGTCCGCCAACCACGACCCCGAGGTCTTCCGGGACCCCGGGCGCCTCGACCTCACCCGCGCGGACAACCCGCACATCTCCTTCAGCGCCGGTATCCACTACTGCATCGGCGCACCCCTGGCCCGTATCGAACTGGCCGCCTCCATGACGGCCCTGCTGGAGACGGCCCCGACCCTGGCCCTGGCCGAGGAGCCGAAGCGGAAGCCGAACTTCGTGATCAGGGGCCTTGAGGGGTTGCGGGTGGTCTGTCCCTAGGCGTCGTCGGAGCCGTCCCGGCGCCGTGTCCCGCGCTCGGAGCGGCGCACCACCTCGCCCGCCGCGAGCGTCACCGTCGCCACGGCACGGACCCAGCGGGGCCCGCCGCGGGACGCCCACACCACGCACGCGCAGCCGCCGATGACGAGCACCAGGACGCCCACCAGTACCAGAAGGATCACGTTCCCCACCTCTGCGTCAGTTCTTTCGGTTCCGCACCCGGGTCAGCAGCATGAACACGAGGAGCGGTACGAAGGCTCCCCCGAGGATCACGAAGGGGAGCTCGGTGAGCAGGACGGTGTAGTCCATGCCCTCGCCCTCGAAGCCGCCGCCGAGGTGGCGCTGGGTGCGGGGCATGGACAGCCACCACAGCGGGGCCGCCACGGCCCCCACCGCGGACAGCGCACAGCCGCCGCAGGTCACCCTGTCCACCTCGGTTCGTTCCATGCCCGAAGGGACGCGATCTTCCCCGCCCGCGGTTCAATTCGACCGCCGCATCTCGCGGTGAAGCGCCCATGCGTCCGCCACCGGCCCCAGATGCCCGAGCTTGTCGGGGTTGATCACCGTGCGGACCGTCCGGACCCGGCCGTCGGCGATGTCGAGGGTCATCGTGCTGACCACCCTGCCGTCCCGGTCGCGGAAGATCGCGCCGGGCTGGCCGTTGAGCTCGTGCGGCTGCCAGGTGATGCCGATCCGGGCCATCCGCGGGAAGGCGACGGCCACCACCTTGGCCACGTTCTCGGCGCCGGTCAGGATCCTGGCCAGCTGCGGCGACTTGCCGCCCCCGTCGCCGGCCATCGTCACATCGGCGGCGAGCAGCTCCCGCAACTCGTCCACGTCCCCCTCGCGCAGGGCGTCGAAGAAGCGCGCCGCCAGCTTCTCCCGCTCCGCACGGTCCGCCTCGAAACGGGGCCGTCCCTCCGCCATGTGCCGTCGCGCCCGTACCGCCAGCTGACGGCAGGCCGACTCCGAGCGGTCCACGGCCGCGGCCACCTCGGGGAAGCCGAAGTCGAACACCTCCCGCAGCACGAACACCGCACGCTCCAGCGGGCTGAGCCGCTCCAGCAGCAACAGGGCCGCCAGCGACACCGAGTCGGCCAGCTCGGCCGCCCGCGCCGGGTCCTGGTAGGGGTCGTCGAGCAGGGGTTCCGGGAACCACTCGCCGACGTACCGTTCCCGCCGGACCCGCGCCGAGCGCAGCACGTCGATCGCGAGCCGGGTGACGGTGGTCGACAGGTAGGCCTTCACCGACCGGGGTTCGGTCGGTACGGCCTCGTAACGCAGCCAGGTCTCCTGTACGGCGTCCTCGGCCTCGGAGACGCTGCCGAGGATCCGGTAGGCGATGGAGAACAGCAGCGGCCGCAGCTCCTGGAACTCCTCGGTCCTGCCCAAGTCGGCTCCTCCTGGCCCCCTGCGCACCGGTCAGCCGGTGAAGGACTCCGGGCCGAAGCGGCCCCACGCGACGAACACCGCGAGTGCCAGATAGACCACGTTCACCGCGACGAGCGCGAACTCTCCCCTGCGTCCGTGGGTGATCATCGCACCGAGCATGAGGACGATCCAGCAGATCGCCGTCACCGGCACCAGCACCGGCGCGATGCTGAGGGCGGCGGTCAGCACCAGGCCCGCCGCGGCGAGGAGTTCGAGCACGCCCAGCGTCCTGACGAAGCCGACGCCCACGTCCGCGGTCCAGCCGCCGCCGTGCAGCGCGGCCAGCCTCTCCACGGGCACGAACGTCTTGGTGACGCCGCCGGTCAGGGCCACCACGGCCAGCAGTCCGGCGGCGATCCACAGTGCGAGGTTCATCGTCCACTCCTTGATCGGGGTTGCCTGCGTCCCCGAGACGAGAGAGCGGCCTCGTCTGTGACATCCGTACGTCAGGTGGTCAGGTCGCGCCGCCGCAGCCCCGCAAGGCCGGCCCCCACCAGCCCCACGGCCAGCGCGAGCAGCACCAGCACCGGCCCCCACTCCATCCCGCCGCCCGGCAGCTTCGGCAGATGGCCGAAGGGTGAGAGGTCCAGAACGAGCTGCGGGGCGTCGAGGGCCGGGCCCACCCAGCCGATCAGCAGGACGGCCACCGCGACTCCCCAGGCGCCAGGTGCCAGTCGGGGCGCGAGGCCGTACAGCAGGACCGTCAGGCCGCCGATCACCCAGATCGCCGGGAGCTGGACCAGACAGGCGCCGAGGATCGGGCCGACCTGCTTGCCGTAGCCGACCGCGAAGCCCAGGCCGGCGAGCAGCATGATCAGGGCGGATCCGGCGAAGGCGATCGTCAGGTGGCCGGCCGCCCAGCGCAGGCGGCCAACGGCGTTGGCCAGCACCGGTTCCGCGCGCGACGACGTCTCCTCGCCGTGCAGCCGCAGCACCGACGCGACGACGTACAGGGCCGCGATCAGGCCCAGCATCCCGACCATCGAGGCGAGGAACGCGTCCGTCAACCCGCTCTGGCCGCCCATCCGTTCGAAGACCTCGCGGGCGTTCTCGTTGTCGCCGACCAGGTCGGCCACGCCGTCGGTGAGTCCGCCGTAGACGACCCCGGCGAGGAAGAAGCCGGCCGACCAGCCCAGCACACCGCCCCGCTGGAGCCGCCAGGCCAGCGCACCCGCCGTGCCGAGCCGCCCGACGGCCGGTCCCGGCCGCGTCGGCAGGAAGCTCATGCCGACATCCCGGCGGCCCGCCAACTCGTAGGCGACGAAGGCCTGTACGCCCACCGCCGCCGCGAACAGCAGCAGCACCCACCAGCGTTCGTCCGCGTACGGCCGCAGGTTCTCCAGCCAGCCGAGCGGGGAGAGCCAGGTCAGCACCGACGAACCGTCGGTCGAGGCCGAGTCGCCCGCCGCGCGCAGTACGAAAGCGGCGCCGAGTACGGCCGCCGTGAGCCCGCGGGCCAGCCGGGCGCTCTCCGTCAGCTGGGCGACGATCGCCGCCATCGTCGCGAAGAGCATTCCCACGGCCGCGATCCCGAGCCCGAAGGCCACCGCGCCCGCGACCCCCTGTCCGGCCAGGCCGGCCACAACCAGCAGCGCCAGTACGGCATTTGCGACCGCCGCCGCCAGCAGGGCCGCCGTCAGCGAGGCCCGCCGGCCCACCGCGCCGGAGGCGATGAGCTCCTGCCGGCCGCTCTCCTCCTCGTCCCGGGTGTGGCGTACGACGACCAGCAGGGACGTGACGGCGGCGAGCGCCCCGGCGAAGACGCCGACGCGCCAGGCCGTGAGTGCGCCCAGGGAGTCGTCGAAGACGGGGCCGATGAGGGCGCGGAAGGAGGCGTTGGTGGCGACCTGGTGCAGCAGGTCGGCGCGCTCGGACGCGGTGCCGTACAGGCCCTTCAGGGTGCTCGGCATAGAGAGGATCATCAGGGCGTTGACCGCCACCCACACCGGGATCATCACCCGGTCCCGGCGCAGCGAGAAGCGCAGGAGCACGCCGGTGCCCGTGAGGGAGGTCATCGCGCCGCTCCCTCTTCCTGGTAGTGGCGCAGGAACAGCTCCTCCAGGGTGGGCGGCGTCGAGGTGAGGGACCGCACGCCGGACTCGCTCAACTGCCGTAGCACCGCGTCGAGTTTGTCCGTGTCGACCTGCAACCTCACCCGCTTTCCCTGTACGTCGAGGTCGTGCACGCCGGGCAGCTGGGCCAACCCGTTGGGCGGGCCCGCGAGTTCGGCCGTCACGCTGGTCCGCGTCAGGTGGCGCAGGTCGGCCAGCGAACCGGTCTCCACCGTGCGGCCGTTGCGGATGATGCTCACCCGGTCGCAGAGCTCCTCGACCTCGCTGAGGATGTGCGAGGAGAGCAGGACGGTACGGCCGCGGTCGCGCTCCTCCTCGACGCAGCGCTGGAAGACCTCCTCCATCAGCGGGTCCAGGCCGGAGGTCGGCTCGTCGAGGATCAGCAGGTCCACGTCCGAGGCGAAGGCGGCGACCAGGGCGACCTTCTGCCGGTTGCCCTTCGAGTACGTCCGCCCCTTCTTCGTCGGGTCCAGCTCGAAGCGGTCGATCAGCTCGGCCCGGCGGCCGGCGTCGAGTCCCCCGCGGAGGCGGCCGTACAGGTCGATGACCTCGCCGCCGGAGAGGTTCCGCCACAGGGTGACGTCCCCGGGGACGTACGCGATCCGGCGGTGCGCCTCCACCGCGTCCCGCCACGGGTCGCGGCCCAGCACCTGCGCGGCGCCGGAGTCGGCGCGCAGCAGGCCGAGCAGGACGCGGATGGCGGTGGACTTCCCGGCGCCGTTCGGGCCGAGGAAGCCGTGCACCTCACCGGTCTCGACGTCCAGGTCGAGGCCGTCCAGCGCGTGGGTCCGGCCGAAGGACTTGTGGAGTCCGGCGACCGTGATTGCCTTCGTCATGGTTCCGAACGTACGCTTCTTTCAGAAATTTGTGAAGTTAAGGAAGCGTATGAACCCCGGTTAGGGTGGTGGCATGACGGAGTCGAAGGCGGTGGGGCGGGATCCGGAGGCGGTCTCGCGGTTCGTCGAGCGTTTCGCGGCGCAACTCGTGGAAGCCGGTCTGCCGCGCATGCCGGCCCGGGTCTTCGCCGCGCTGCTCGCCTCCGACAGCGGCGCCCTCACCTCCGCCGAGCTGAGTGAGCAACTGCGGATCAGCCCGGCGGGCGTGTCCGGCGCGGTGCGTTATCTCGCGCAGGTGCACATGCTCTCGCGCGAGCGGGAGCCCGGATCGCGGCGGGAGCGGTACCGGGTGCACAGTGACCAGTGGTACCAGGCGCTCGCCAACCGCGAGGCGGTCATCAAGCGGTGGGAGGACGCCCTGCGCGAGGGTGTGGCCAGCCTGGGCGCCGGGACACCGGCGGGGCACAGGCTGGCCGAGACCCTCGCGTTCTTCGAGTTCATCGAGAAGGACGTCGCGATGATGATGGAGCGGTGGCGGATCCACCGGGACAAGCTCTTCGGCGGCTGAACCCCCGGGGGGTCACCGCTCCTTGGTCTCCTCCAGGACCGTCCGGCCCAGGAGGAGGTAGCGCTCGGGGGAGCGTCGCTTGAGGTACTGCGCGTAGCCGACGCCCGTCGCCGCGACCGCCGCCACCAGCCACGGCGTCGCCTTCAGGAGCAGCGAACCGGACTCCGAGCCGGCCGCGACGCTCATGTTGGACACCAGCAGCACGACCACGGCGAGCATCGCGACGCCGCCGACCAGCGGGGCGGTGAAGGTCCGGAACCAGTGCCGGCTCTCGGGGTGGTGCTTGCGGAAGTAGACCAGCACCGCGAACGAGCAGACCGCCTGCACGATCAGGATCGCCATCGTGCCGAGGATGGCGAGCAGGACGTAGAGGGCGTTGGCCGGGTCCTTGCTGGTGGCCCAGAACGCGAGGATCAGCACGGCGCTGATCACCGTCTGCACCAGGCCCGCGATGTGCGGGGAGCCGTGCCTGGCGTGGGTGCGGCCGACGGTGTGCTGGAGCTTCGGCAGCACGCCCTCGCGGCCCAGCGCGTACATGTAGCGGGCTGCGCAGTTGTGGAAGGCCATGCCGCAGGCCAGCGAGCCGGTGATCATCAGCCACTGCATGAGGTCGACCGCCCAGTGGCCGACGTAGTGCTCGGTGGGGTTGAAGAACAGCGCGAGCGGGTTCGCCGAGGAGGCGACCTTGACGGCCTCCGTCTCGCCGTTGCCGATGATGGCCATCCAGGAGACGAAGACGTAGAAGACGCCGACGCCGAGGACCGAGATCATCGTCGCCTTGGGGATGATCCGCTTCGGGTCGCGGGACTCCTCGCCGTACATCGCGGTCGACTCGAAGCCGACCCAGGACCAGAAGGCGAAGAAGAGGCCGAGACCGGCGGACGTCCCCTTGAAGGCGTTGACCGGGTTGACCGGGCCGAAGGTGAAGCCGTGCGGGCCGCCGCCGTGCAGGGCGACCGAGATCGCCATCGCCGCGAGGACGGTCACCTCGGTGCCCAGCAGGACCACGAGGAGCTTCTCGGCGACCGAGACGCCGAACCAGGTGCCCACCGAGTTGACGGCGAGCATGACGAGCGCGAAGGCCCACCACGGGATGTCAAGTCCCGTCTGGTCCTTGAGGGTTCCGGTGGCGAAGGTCGAGAAGATACCGATCAGCGCCGGCTCGAACACGGCGTACGCGAAGGTGGCCAGCAGCCCCGAGGCGAGCCCGGCGGTGCGGCCGAGGCCGTAGGAGATGAAGCCGTAGAAGGCGCCCGTGGAGGTGATGTGCTTCGCCATCGACGTGAAGCCGACGGAAAAGATTGCCAGTACGACCATTGCGACGAGGTAGCTCGCCGGGGCGCCGATGCCGTTGCCGGACGACACCATGAAGGGCACGTTGCCGGTCATGGCGGTGATCGGGGCGGCGGTGGCGACGGCCATGAAGACCACGCCGAGCAGGCCCACCGCGTTGGGCTTGAGCCGGTGAACCGTGCTGTCGCCGTCGGATTTCGTCGCCGGGGCGACTCCCTCGTCCACTGCCATCGGGCTGGCCCCTCTCCTGGTGATCGGCTGGTGCGCTGAACCGGAACTCTGTAGGCCGAATGAGTCGAGCAAGGGTCTCGGGGCGTTAAATGTTTGTCAACCAGACCTTTAGAAATCTGGCGGCAACACGTCACTCGTACGGTCGCCGCCATGAGCTCGTACTCCTCCTCCGTCGGCGGCCACAGCTTCCGCTTCGACTCCCTCGCGCGCCTGCTGGCCGCCGCGAGCCCCGAGCGCTCCGGCGACCGCCTCGCCGGGCTCGCAGCCGCGAGCGCCCAGGAGCGGGTGGCGGCCCGCTGGGCCCTCGCGGAGGTGCCGCTGGCGACCTTCCTGACCGAGCCGGTGATCCCGTACGAGACCGACGACGTCACCCGGCTGATCCTCGACACGCATGACGCGGCTGCCTTCGCGCCGGTGGCGGGGATGACGGTCGGGGAGCTCAGGGAGTGGCTGCTGGCGGCGGACGGCCCGGCCCTGGCGGCGGTGGCGCCGGG
Organism: Streptomyces sp. CA-249302; assembly: GCF_050936785.1. NCBI lineage: Bacteria > Bacillati > Actinomycetota > Actinomycetes > Kitasatosporales > Streptomycetaceae > Streptomyces > Streptomyces sp. CA-249302. Next base: position 5,790,761 of record NZ_JBNJMG010000001.1, read on the forward strand.
GCTGACGCCCGAGATGGCCGCGGCCGTCTCCAAGCTGATGGGCAACGCGGATCTCGTCGCCGTCGCGCGCAAGGTGCGGGTGGTGACGGCGTTCCGTTCGACGATCGGGCTGCCGGGTCGGCTGGCGACCCGGCTCCAGCCCAACCACCCCACCGACGACCCGGCGGGCGTGGCGGCCGCGCTGCTCGACGGTCTGCTGCTGGGCTCCGGCGACGCGGTGATCGGCATCAACCCGGCGACGGACAGCCCGAAGGCGGTGCGGGGGCTGCTGGAGCTGTTGGACGGGGTGATCGGGCGGTACTCGATTCCCACCCAGAGCTCAGTGCTATGTCATATATCAATGAGCGTGCAACTGATGGCCCAGGGCGCCCCCGTCGACCTGGTCTTCCAGTCCATCGCCGGCACCCAGGCCGCCAACGCCTCCTTCGGCGTCACCCTCGACCTGCTGGACGAGGCGCACCAGGCGGCCCTCGCGCTGGACCGCGGCACCGTCGGCCGCAATGTCATGTACTTCGAGACCGGCCAGGGCAGCGCGCTCTCGGCCGACGCGCATCACGGGGTGGACCAGCAGACGGTGGAGGCGCGGGCGTACGCGGTGGCCCGCCGCTACGACCCCCTGCTGGTGAACACCGTCGTCGGCTTTATCGGCCCGGAGTACCTGTACGACGGCCGGCAGATCCTCCGCGCCGCCCTGGAGGACCACTTCTGCGGCAAGCTGCTCGGCCTGCCCATGGGCCTCGACATCTGCTACACCAACCACGCCGACGCCGATGACGACGACATCGCGACCATGCTGACCATGCTCGGCGTCGCGGGCGCCTCGTTCGTGATCTGCACGCCGGGCGGCGACGACATCATGCTCAACTACCAGTCGGCCTCGTACCACGACGCGTTGTACCTGCGCGAGGTCCTCGGCCTGCGGCCGGCGCCGGAGTTCGAGGCGTGGCTGGAGTCGATCGGGCTGCTGGACGAGCGGGGGGCCATCAAGGAGGCGTCCGGGGCGCATCCCCTGACCGCGATCGGAAGGGAACTGGCGGCATGAGTGAAGTGACCCTGCCGGGCGGTGAGTTGTGGTCGGTGCTGCGCAGCCGCACCCAGGCCCGGATCGGCCTGGGCCGGGCGGGCTCGGCGCTCCCCACCCGCCACCGCCTCGCCCTCCAGACCGCGCACGCGGCCGCCCGGGACGCCGTGCACTCGCCGTTCGAGCCGGACGCGGTGGCGGCGGGGCTGGCGGGGATGCCGACGGTACGGGTGCGCAGCGCGGCGGGTGACCGGCTGACGTATCTCCAGCGCCCCGACCTGGGCCGCCGCCTCGATCCCGCGGACCGGGCCCATCTGCCCACCGGCGACTGGGACATGGTGTTCGTGGTCGCCGACGGGCTGTCCAGCCGGGCGGTGCACGAGCACGCGGCGGCGATGGTGCGGGCGACGGCGGAGCGGCTGGCGGGGTGGACCATCGCGCCGGTGGTCCTGGCCGAACAGGCCCGCGTGGCCCTCGGCGACGACGTGGCGCATGCCATGGGTGCGGCGATGGTGGTCGTGCTGGTGGGGGAACGGCCGGGGATGTCGGCGGCGGACTCGCTGGGGGCTTATCTGACGTACCGGCCGACGCCGGGAGTGACGACGGACGCGGATCGCAACTGCCTGAGCAACATCCGGCCGCCGCTGGGGCTGACGTATGAGACGGCGGCGGGGAAGCTGGCGGGGTTGATGGGGAGGGGGCGTGAGCTGGGGGTTACGGGGGTGGGGCTGAAGGACGAAAGCGATCACGGGGGTGTATGCGACCGGCTACTCTGAGTTGCGGCTGGTTCACATCAACGGGAGAGCGCATCATGACACTCATGGCAGAGCGACCGGTGATCAGCGACATCGAGCCGAGTGGCGGTTTCGAGGAACTCCTGGAGGTCCTCGACGAGCTGCAGGTGCCCGACGGCTACAAAGCCGAGATCATCAGGGGGAGCATCGTCGTGACGCCGTGGTCGAAGGCCTACTACTTCGACGTCCTGGAGCTGGTGTGCGATCAACTGAGGCCCCACCTTCCCGAAGGGCATCGGATCAGTGCCAATCCGTTCCTGTACGTGTTTCCGGGTTCGGAACGTGCCTATGGTCCCGACATTCATGCGGCGCACCGAAGCGTCAGTCGGCATACGAGTAACCACTTGGACGGCGAAGCTCTGTCCTTCGTCGCAGAGCTCACCTCGCCCTCCACTCGGAAAGACGACCTGACCGACAAGGTCGAGGTCTACGCCAAGGCGGGCGTTCCTGTGTATCTGATCCTCGACATGCAAGAGGAGCAGGCCATCGTCTACGGATCTCCCTCTGCCAAGGGATACGAGGATCGCTCCACCAAGCCGTTCGGAGAGAAGATCCACATCCCGGCCCCGTTCGACTGCATGCTCGACACCACCGGCTTCCAGCGCCCCCCTACCCCACCGGCAAAGTAAGCCCCCAAGCCCCCTCCCGCACCACCCACGTCCGCGTCCGCACCGGCCCCGCCAGCACTGTGTCCGCCCGGTACCGGAAATCCGCGCCCGACACCTTCACCGTCCGCCCCCGCGCGCACAGCGGTGACGCCTCCGCGCCGACCGAGAGCGGGCGTACCTCCACCGTCGCGAGGCCCGATGTCCCCGGGGTGACCGAGACGGCCTCCACCGGCTGATCCAGGTCCACCAGTGTGACGCCGTCGACCTCGACCCGTAGCCGGGCGGGGCCGGGCCGGCGGGGGGCCACGGCGAGCGGCTCGCGCAGGGAGCGCGCCGGCACCAGGGTCCGTACCAGCGACTGGCATGTCCGCAGCCACGACGCGTGCCCCGCGTCGGAGGCGGGTGACGGCATCCGCTCCTTCGGCGGAGCCTCCCGACCCGCCGGGAGGGACGGGAGCCGCAGCGCGCCCAGGACCACCCCGTCGCTGTCGTCCACGAGCAGGTCCATCCGCCGTACGACGCCGTCGAGCACCGCCCGAGCCGCCGCCACGGTCCCTGTGGGCACCCCGAGGGCGGACGCCAGGGTCAGCGCGCCGCCCACCGGCACCATCGACAGCGCACATCCGGCCAGCTCCCGCTGCCGGTGCAAAAGGGACACCGTCCGCAGCAGGGTCCGGTCGTCGCCGACTACCACCGGGCGGCGCGAGCCCCGCCGGGCCAGTACCCGGGCGAACTCCTCGGGGTCCTCCGGCAGGCACACCTTCGTCGCCGCACCCGCGCTGAGCACGTCTTTCACGATTCGGACGGACTCTCCGTCCGTCCGGCGGGCCACCGGATCGATGACCACCAGCAGCTGATCGGAGTGCGCCTCGGAAGTCGCGGAAGTCGCCACCTCGGTCCTGCCTCGCTTCCTCGGGTAGCATCTTTGTGCAAGAGCCCCTTGCGCTATTGCGCCAGGGGCTTCGTCTATTCCGGGGCATCCGGTCCGACGGGTTGCGGCCAACGGAGGTCGCCGGTGTACGAGGCACATGCCGTGCCGCGTACGCCCCTGACCTTGGACATGCCCCGCCCGGAAGGGGTGTACGCGCGTGCCCGCACTTGTGCTGCTCGGTGCTCAGTGGGGTGACGAAGGCAAGGGAAAGGCGACCGACCTGCTCGGTGGCTCAGTGGACTACGTAGTGCGATACCAGGGCGGCAACAACGCCGGCCACACGGTCGTCGTGGGCGACCAGAAGTACGCACTGCACCTGCTCCCTTCCGGAATTCTCTCCCCGGGGTGCACCCCGGTCATCGGCAATGGCGTTGTCATCGATCCCTCGGTCCTGTTCTCCGAGCTGAACGGACTGAACGAACGCGGCGTCGACACCTCCAAGCTCCTCATCAGCGGAAACGCGCACGTCATCACGCCTTACAACGTGACGGTGGACAAGGTGACGGAACGCTTCCTCGGGAAGCGGAAGATCGGGACCACGGGGCGGGGGATCGGGCCGACCTACGCCGACAAGATCAACCGCGTGGGCATCCGGATCCAGGACCTCTACGACGAGTCGATCCTCACCCAGAAGGTCGAGGCGGCGCTGGACGGCAAGAACCAGCTCCTCACCAAGGTCTTCAACCGCCGTGCCATCGAGGTCGGCCAGGTCGTGGACGAGCTGCTGACCTACGCGGACCGGCTCAAGCCGTACGTCGCCGACACGGTCCTGCTGCTCAACAACGCCCTGGAGCAGAACAAGGTCGTCCTCTTCGAGGGCGGTCAGGGCACGCTGCTGGACATCGACCACGGCACGTATCCGTTCGTGACCTCGTCGAACCCCACCGCGGGCGGTGCCTGCACCGGCGCCGGCGTCGGTCCGACGAAGATCAGCCGGGTCATCGGCATCCTCAAGGCGTACACCACCCGGGTCGGCTCGGGCCCGTTCCCGACCGAGCTGTTCGACGCGGACGGCGAGGCGCTGCGCCGGATCGGCGGCGAGCGGGGCGTGACCACCGGCCGTGACCGCCGCTGCGGCTGGTTCGACGCGGTGATCGCCCGGTACGCCACCCGCGTGAACGGCCTGACCGACTTCTTCCTCACCAAGCTCGACGTCCTGACGGGCTGGGAGGAGATCCCGGTCTGCGTCGCGTACGAGATCGACGGCGAGCGCGTCGAGGAGCTGCCGTACTCCCAGACCGACTTCCACCACGCGAAGCCGATCTACGAGTACCTCCCCGGGTGGAGCGAGGACATCACCAAGGCGAAGTCCTTCGCCGACCTCCCGAAGAACGCCCAGAACTACGTGAAGGCGCTGGAGGAGATGTCGGGCGCGCCGATCTCCGCCATCGGCGTCGGACCCGGGCGGGACGAGACGATCGAGATCAACTCGTTCCTGTAAATCCCTTATATCCCGCAGCTGTTGGGCCGGTCATGGACATCCTTGACCGGCCCATGGCTTGCTCCTGGTTCCGTACGGAACTGGCGGGACGCAACTATCTACGCGGGTAGTCCCGTCCGTCTCCAGTTCTTCTCCAGTCCCAGGAGTTCCGTATGCCTGTCAGTCCCCTGAACCGCCGGGAGTTCGTGAAGAAGTCGGCCGTCACCGGGGCGGCCGTCGCCGCCGCGGGAGCCGTCGGCACCGGTACCGCGCAGGCCGCCGAGCAGCACAGGCCCGGGAAGACGCCGAAGACCTGGTCGTTCTCCATCCTGGGCACCACCGACCTGCACAGCCACGTCTTCAACTGGGACTACTACACCAACGCGGCCCCGGTGAGCTCCAAGGGCGACACCTACGGCATCGCCCGTATCGCGACCCTGGTCAAGAACCTGCGCGCGGAGAAGGGCGAGGACCGGGTCCTGCTCGTCGACGCGGGCGACATCATCCAGGGCACCTCGCTGGCGTACTACTACGCGAACGTCGACCCCATCACGGGCAAGGACGGCAAGCGCGGCCCCAAGCACCCCATGGCCATCGCCATGAACGAGATGCGGTACGACGCCGCCGCGCTCGGCAACCACGAGTTCAACTACGGCATCGAGGTGCTGCGCAAGTTCGAGCAGCAGTGCCACTTCCCGCTGCTGGGTGCCAACGCGCTGGACGCGAAGACCCTCCGGCCCGCCTTCCAGCCGTACACCGTGAAGTGCGTGCGCGTGCCGGGCGCGCCGGACATCAAGGTCGGCATCCTCGGCCTGACCAACCCGGGCATCGCGCTGTGGGACAAGGACAACGTCTCCGGCAAGATGACCTTCACGGGGCTGGTCGAGCAGGCGAAGAAGTACGTCCCCCGGCTGCGCGCCCTCGGCTGTGACGTCGTCTTCCTCACCGACCACTCCGGCCTCGACGGCTCGACCTCGTGGGGCGACGAACTCCCGTACGTGGAGAACGCGTCGAACCTGGTCGCCGAGCAGGTGCCCGGCATCGACGCGATCCTCGTCGGGCACACGCACGTCGACGTCCCGACCTACACGGTGAAGAACGAGGAGACCGGCGAGGACGTCCTCCTCTCCGAGCCGTACTGCTACGGCTACCGCCTCTCGGTCTTCGACTTCGAGCTCGAACTCCAGCACGGCAGCTGGAAGGTGACGAGCAAGAAGGCGACCACGCTCAACAGCAACACGGTCGCGGAGGACGCGCGGATCACCGAACTCCTCACCGCCGACCACGAGTTGGTGGTCAAGTACGTCAACACGGCGATCGGCACCTGTACCGAGGACATGTCGACGGCGGAGGCTTGCTGGAAGGACGTGCCCGCCATCGACTTCATCCACCAGGTGCAGATGGAGACGGTGAAGGCCGGACTGTCGACGGCGGACGCGGCCCTCCCGCTGATCTCCGTCGCCGCCTGCTTCAGCCGCACCGCCGACATCCCGAAGGGCGACGTGACGATCCGCGACGTCGCCGGGCTCTACATCTACGAGAACACCCTGTACGGCAAGAAGCTCACCGGCGCCCAGCTCAAGGACTACCTGGAGTTCGCGGCGAAGTACTACCACCAGGTGCCGTCGGGCACGAAGGTCGACACCTCGACCGTCACCAACGCCAACAGCTTCTGGGACTACATGTACGACACGGCCGCCGGCGTCTCCTACGACATCGACATCGCGGCGGCCGAGGGGTCCAGGATCAAGAACCTCACCTACAACGGGGCCGCCGTCGCCGACGACCAGGTCTTCGTCGTGGCGGTCAACAACTACCGCGCCAACGGCGGCAGCGGCTACCCGCACATCGCCGCCGCCGAGTCCGCCTACAGCTCCACCAACCAGGTCCGCGACCTGATGATCGCCTACGCGACGGCGAAGGGCACGATCGACCCGACGACCTTCGCGGCGACCAACTGGAAGCTGACGCAGGACGGGACGGCGGTGTTCTAGCCGGAAGGCTTCACAGGAAAGCAGGAAAGGGGGAGGGGGCTCTCGCCGGGCCCCCTCCCCTCAGCCGACGAGCGCCGAGTTCCGGTCGGCGGACGGCTCCGCAGGCTCCGACGGTTCGGGCCCCGGTCGGTGGCGGGTGGCCAGCGTCCAGGCCGTCGCCGCCAATGCCGTCGCCGTCAGTGCGGCCAGCATCAGTGTCGTATGGGATCCCGCGCTGTCCGCCGCCCGCGCGACCGGGTTGGGCAGGCCCAGGCGGTCCAGGAGCCAGCCGACCGCCGCCGTCGCCGTGAGGATCGCGCCGGTCAGGCGGAGCCAGGGCTGGACGCGCAGGCGGGCCAGGACGAGCAGGGTCGGCAACGCCAGGCAGACCAGCAGGAGTTGGACCAGTTCGATGCCCAGGTTGAAGCCCAGGAGGCTGGTCACCAACTGCCCCGTGGACAGGTGCATCTCCGCGAGGACGAACGAGAACGCCATGCCGTGGCCCAGGCCGAAGACTCCGGCCACGATCGCCTCCCGGCCCGGGAAGAGCGGGCGGATCGCGTGCACCGCGCCGACCAGGATGCTCGCCGCGATGAACGCCTCCACCGGCCGGGAAGGGATGCCCAGACGGCCCAGCGCGGTGACGGCCAGGGCGACCGAGTGGCCGGCGGTGAAGGCGAGGGTGACGCGGCCGATGCGGGCGAGTGCGGAACGGGCGCCGACGACGCCGTTCCAGCGGCCGGCGGTGGCGGCCAGTGGCGCGGGGAGGAGAAGGATCAGCAGGAACAGCAGGTGGTCCGTGCCGGTGAGGATGTGGTCGCCGCCCAGTTTCACCATGGCGACGAAGCCGCGCCAGGCGCTGCCGGCGCCGAGGTCGACCTTCAGGGCCGGGACCTTCATGTGCCGGGTGTCGAGCGCGATCGTGCCGACCTGCGTGGTGCCCTTGCCGTCGACCCGGCCGGCGGCCCAGTCCTGACGTACCGTCACCAGGGCGACGTGCGTGACGACTTGGTGCACGATCCCGTCGTAGTCGAAGGTGAAGTGGCGTACGTCGGCCCCGGCCGGCGGGGTCAGCACCGCCTTCGCGACCAGCTCGCGGTACGGGCCGGTCGAGGTCTGTTGCGTGCGGCTGAGGCTCAGCGCGCCGATGGCCACCTTCCAGGCCTTGCCGGCGGTGGTGGTCGGGCGGATGTGTTCGAGGAGGTAGGCACGAACGGCCTCGGCCCTGGCGGGCAGTTGAGCCGCCGTGGTCTCGGTCAGGTCGATGCCGCTGGCGCGCGCGAGCTCGCCCACCGGCAGCTCCAGGCGCGCGGCGACCGAGGTCCGGTACACGTCCAGCTGCACCACCGAGTGCGGCATCGGATGCGCGGCGGCCGGCGACGCCCCGAGCAGGAGCGTCGCCGGTACCACGATCGCGATCCCGGCAACCAGGCGTAGCAGCGCTGTGGTCAGCCAGTTTCGCGGTCCGGTCATGAGAAGGAGAACTCGTTGCCGTAGTCGCGGGTGTGGTCGCGGTACACGGTGTGGTAGTGGATCTGGTCCTGGAAGACCACGCCGTTCTGGCAGACGAACTCGATCCAGACGCTGGGGCCGTCGATCCGGACGTAGTCGCCCTGGGTGGTCAGGTCCGTGCTGCCGGAGTACGAGACGTAGGTCTCGTCGAGCTCCTTGGCGTACGTCTTCATGAGCTGCGCGGCCGTGGCGTCGTCGACGTCGGCGACCCAGGGGTGGATGGCCGCCAGGACCAGCTTCTTCTGCTTCGGGGAGAGCTCGCTGACCTTGATGCCCTCCTTGGTCTCCGGGAAGTCGCCGTCCTTGCCGGGGCCGAGCAGCACGTCGCCGAAGGACTCGGACAGCTTGGCCGTGGCCAGCTGCTCGGTGCTCAGGCTGCCGGTCAGCTTCAGCAGGCCGCTGCGGAACTTGGCCAGCGGGGAGTACGTGGTGCCGTCGTCCGCGGTCCAGGTGGTCGGCTCGACACCGGTGAAGAACGGGCTCGCGCCCTCGACCTTGCCGTCCTTGTACGTGATGTTCACGGCGAGGTGGTGGCCGCCGAAGTGCAGCTGCCAGGTGCCGTCCGCCGAGGGGGTGCCCAGGAACGCCAGGTAGTAGTAGCCGCTGCCGTACGAGAAGCCTCCGGGGCCGCCGCCCGTGCCGCCGGAGGGCGGGGTGCCCGTCGGGGCGTCGGTGGAGGTCGCGCTCGGGTCCGCGGAGGCCGAGGCGGAGTCGGTGGCGGTGGCCGTGGCGGAGTCGGTGGCCGAGGGCTCGCTGGACGCGCTGTCCGTCGGGGCGGCCGAGGAGGAGCTGCTGCTCTCCGCCGCCGCGAGGACGTCGTCGGCCTTCATGGTCTGCAGGACGTGCTCGTAGCCGGTGTTCTTGCCGCTGCCCAGGGCCAGCTTCAACAGGTGCTCGGCGGCGGCCAGTTGGTCGTCGGTGAGCGAGCCGAAGTCGATGCCGGGGCGGCAGGTGCCGGCGCACGGGAGGTTCGACCAGGCGGTCGCGTTCGCCTGGGAGAAGTCGACCAGCGTCGACGACTGCTGGTCGGAGTCCAGGGTGTTCAGGAACGCGTTGGCGGCGCTGACCACGGCCGCGACGCCCTTGGCGTTCTTGTTGACGGGGCGCTGCGTGCCGACCGTCTTCTGCGTTCCGCCGCCGCTCGTCGATGCGTTTGCTACGGCGAATCCACCACCGACAAGCACCAGCGCGGTGGCGGCTCCGGCGATGGTCCGCCGGGTCCGCCTCGAGCGGACCTGGCGGGTTCTCTCTTTACTCACGAATCGCTCCCTATGGGCGAATTTCGGGCGCGCTACAGGCACTTGAGCCTGGCCTGCGCGATTGATGAGGACATTACCAACGCTTTTGTTGACACCTCAATGCAATCCGCAGGCTTATGTTTGGCGAATTCGCATATGGAATTGACAGGAAATTCCTATGGCTCATTTAAGGAAGGCGTGCGCGTGAATTCCGGCCCACTGCGCGAACGTCCGCGCCGGGCGCCCGAGCAGCTTCTGCGCCGTCGGCAGGACCTCCGCGCCCCGGTCGCTCTCCAGCGTGCGCCGCATGATCGCGTCGACGACCTCGGCCGGGAACCCGTACCGCTCCATGCCGGCCCGGGCGGCCTCCGCGGGCAGCGGGACGGCCCGCAGGTCGCGGTGCAACACGCCCGCGAGGACCCCGAGTTCCTCGACCGGCGTGAGGGACTGGGGCCCGCTCAGCTCGTGGGTCGCGCCCGCGTGGCCGTCGGTCGTCAGCGCCCGGGCCGCGATCTCCGCCAGGTCCGCCGGGTCGATGCTCGCCGCCGGGCGGTCCGCGAAGGGCATCGAGACCGAGTCGCCCGCCTTCAACTGGCCGATCCACTGAAGGGCGTTGGACATGAACCGGCCCGGGCGCAGGAGCGTCCAGGACCAGGCACGCGCTGTTACGGCCGCCTCCGCCTCCGAGTGCCAGCGGGCGATCACGTCGGAGCCCGCCCCGCCGTCCAGCACCGACAGCTTCACCACCCGCCGTACTCCCGCCCGCGCCGCCGCCTCCGCGAGCGCGAGGTCGTGCGTCGGGCCGGGGGCCGTACCCACCCCCTGGGCCGACATCAGGAAGGCGCCCTCGGCGCCCGCGAAGGCCGCGTCCAGGCTCGCCGGGTCGTCCGCGTCGCCGTACACCGCCCGGGCGCCCTCGGGCAGCCGCGCCCCGGACGGGCGGCGGGTCATCGCCCGTGCCGGATGTCCCGCGGCCGCCAGCTGCCGTACCAGCTCGCCGCCCACATGTCCCGTCGCGCCGGTCACCAGGATCGTCATCGCCGTCTCCCTTCGTGGGTTCCAGCGTGCGCACGGGGCCCTCACGGGTCGTCGTGCGAGGGGAGAATCCCGCCGTCCTCCGAGAGGAGTACGGAATATGTCGGGCATACCATGTAGATGCCGCGTATCGGTCTATCAGGGAAGGTGAGTGCCATGCGCGTGCTGCTGAAGGCTTCACTGAACACGGAGAAGGCCAACGAGGTCATACGGTCCGGCAAGATGCCCCAGCTGATGCAGGAGGCCATGGAGAACATCAAGCCCGAGGCCGCCTACTTCACCCTCGACCACGGTGTCCGCACCTGTTACCTGGTCTTCGACCTCAAGGACAGCTCCCAGATGCCCCCCATCGGCGAGCCCTTCTTCATGGACCTGGACGCCGAGATCGACATGACGCCGGTCATGAACCCCGAGGACCTGCAGAAGGGCCTCTCGCAGCTGCGGTGACGCCCGTACTCAGCTGAAGACGATCATCGACCCCTGCGCCAGACTCCGCGTCGCGGCCGCGTGCAGGCCCAGCCAGACGTGCCGTTCGCGGGCGAAGGGGCTGGGATCGTACGGCGCCGGGACGGCCGGTTCCTCCAACTCGGTGGGCGAGACGGGCGGCTGCGGGGCGGCCGGCGGGTTGGCCGGGTCGATGCCGATCGACGGGGCGACGTACTCGAGCTCGCGCAGCAGGGCCTGGGAGGAGCCCAGGGGGCCGCCGCCGGCGAGCAGTTCGTCGCTGGAGAGGGGCTGCGGGAAGTCCACCGGGACGTACGCGCCCGCGTGGTCGTAGTGCCAGACCAGGTGGGACTGCTGGGCCGTGGCCTCGAACATCTCCAGCAACTGCTCGTAGTCGCCGCCCAGTTCGTCGACGGGCGTCATGGGCAGCCCGCAGACCTGGAGCAGGTACACGCGGCGCAGGAAGTGCAGCGCGTCGTAGTCGAAGCCGGCCACCGGGGCGACCTCGCCGGACAGGCCCGGCATGTACTGGTAGACCGGCACCGGCGGCAGACCGGCGGCGGTGAGCACGTTGTTGTACTGCGCGAGTTCCTCGGCGAAGGGATTGTCGGGGGTGTGGCACAACACGTCGACGAGCGGTACCAGCCACAGGTCACAGGCCAAAGAAGGCTCCTCGTACAGCGGGTCGGGGCGAGCAAGGTGGTCAAGGAAGGGTAGTCGGTACGGCCCCGCGGTGGACCCCGCTCGACCGGGTCAGCTGCCCTTGTGGAGGTCCCATACCCACACGCCGTCCACCCACTTCCCGTCGCGGCCCACCAGTTCGGTCACGGCCTTGCGCAGGGCGTCGTCGTGCGGCTGCGGGGCCACCACCAGCACGCCCGCCTTCCAGAAGGCGAAGTCCCGCTTCGCCTGCGCCCGCCAGTTCTTGCCGATGGTGGGGACCAGGCCGGTGTAGCGGACGTCACGCAGCATGTTGGAGGTGTAGCGGGGCGAGGCGCCGTAGATGCCGATGCGGTCGGGGCCGTAGGGGCCGTTGAAGTAGCCGCCGGGCAGCTTGAAGCCGAGGCCGGCCTGCTGCTGCCAGTGCAGGGCCTCCGCGTTGCCGGGATCGGGCAGCGGAACGGTGACCAGGGATTCGCCGCTTCGGACGTACGACTTCCAGGTCCCGTCGGTGAAGAAGGCGGGCGTCACCGGCCGCTCGACCGTCCTGAGCGGGGCCGGGATCAGCGGGATCAGCGCGAGACAGAGGCCGAGCAGGCCGACGTACTGCGTGCCCAGCTTCCTGGTCGCCATCAGCCGTTGCAGCGCCAGGGCGAGCAGCATGCCCAGCGCGGGCGCGCAGACCATCGCGACCCGGCCCTCGATGACCGACTCGAAGAGCGGGACCTTGGCGAGCAGCGCCCAGGGGCCCGGGTAGACGTCGTCGGTCATCGGGATACGGATCTTCGGCCCGAGGGAGAGCACGGCCGCGCCCACCGCGGTGAACGCCAGCGCCTTGACCAGGCGGTCCTCCCACAGCCGTACGACGATCGCGAAGGCGACGAGGACCAGCGGCCAGCCGTAGAAGGCGTTCTGCTCGGTGGGGTTGAGGGACAGGGAGTCGGCCCGGATCTCGTTGCCGGCGATCAGGGAGCGCTCGGCGAAGGAGAGCAGGGCGAGGGGGCTGTTGCCCGCGTTGTCGCCGTGCAGCACGCTCTGGTAGCTCTGCGGACCCGCGAACTGCCAGATCAGCGGGGCGATCACGAGAGGCAGACAGACCGCGGCGCCGATCGCGAGCCCCTTGAGCAGGGGCCGCCAGGCGGCCTTCGCCGCATCCGGTCGTACGACACCGTAGGCGCCCGCGAACAGCACCATGCCGATCATCGACAGGAGGAGGGGCTCCTCGCCGAGGAAGACCTGGTACGCGGCCATCAGGCCGAGCACGATCCCGTTCCGGACGACCCGCTCGCCCTCGCACAGACGCAGGGCGCGGTCGATGATCAGCGGGATCATGAACAGGACCACGAAGTTGGGGTGCGCGTTGGCGTGGCTGACCATCGGCGGCGCGAAGGTGGCCAGGGTGGCGCCGACGAAGGCCGGGACGCGCCGGGCGACGACGCGCTTGACGATCAGCCAGTACCAGGCGAGGCCGGTGACGGCCATGCCGAGCGTCATCGCGATGCTCAGGGAGACCGCCGGGCCCGCGAACAGGGTGAGCGGGGCGAACGGCACGGACAGGCCGAGCATGACCGTGTTGGCCATGAGGTTCACGCCGTCGGGGAAGCCCTGGAGGTCGGAGAAGAGCGGGTTGTGGAGGTGGACCAGGTTGTGGGCGGTGACGTCGAAGAACCACTCCCACTGGTTCTGGTCCTGGAGGGAGTCGGGGAGGTAGCGGTGGGCCGGGTCGAAGAGGCGGCCCGAGTACAGGGCCATCGCCATCAGCAGGAAGAGGAGCGTGGCGAAGAGGTCGGCGGGGCGCAGCGATCGGACGCGCAGGCGGGTCAGTTCGGCGAGGACGCGGACGTAGTCGAGGTTGCGGACCTTGGAGCCGGGCTGGTGCGACCAGCGGACGGGGACCTCGGCGATCCGCAGGCCGGAGCGGTGGAAGTGGCGCAGGACCTCCACGTCGATGCCCCAGCCGTTGAGCCGGGAGGCGGCGAAGGCCTCGCGGGCGCGGTCGCCGTCGAACAGCTTGAAGCCGCACTGGGTGTCCCGGATGCCGGGCACGGCGGTCCGGCGTATGAGTAAGTTCCCGGCGCGGCCGAGGAGTTCGCGTATTCGGTGCTGGCGGTCGCCGATGGTGGCGCCGGGGATTGCGCGAGAGCCGATGGCTGCGGGGGTGGTTGTTCGGCTGCGGGTTCGCTGTGGCTGGTCGCGCCCCGCGGCGGAGCCGCTGATTCATGCAGCCCCGCGCCCCTATGGGGCGCGGCTGTGCTCAGGGCCCTATCAAGTTCGGCCAGTTCTTCTATCGGGGTCGCCAGGTCGGCGTCCGTGATCAGTACGCGGCGGCCTCGGGAGGCGGCTACGCCGAGGCGCAGGGCCTGGCCCTTGCCGCGGTTGCGGTCGGCGGTGACGAGGCGGATGCGGGGGTCGGTGCGGGCGGTGACCAGTGCGCCGGTGCCGTCCGTCGAGCCGTCGTCGGCGACGATCACCTCCCACTCGCCCCAGCGGCCCTCGTCGTCGCCGTCGAGATAGGCGGTGACGGCGTCCAGCGTCGGACCGAGCCGCGCTTCCTCGTTGTACGCGGGGATGACGACCGACAGGTCCACGGCCCCGGCGCTCCCCGCCGCACCGGTGAGGGGCGCGTCGTCGAGGGTGCTCATCCGTCCGCCAGGCGCTCGATCAGGGCCAGGGCGTGCGCGTTGTACCCGGCGACGATCGACCGCGCCGTGGTGGTGTCGCGGCGCGACAGGGCGTCGACCAGATCGGTGTGGTCGGACCACAGGGCGCCGCGCAGATCGGTGAGCCGGCGCAGATGCTGCACCGCGCACACCCAGGACTGCACGCGCAGCCGGTGCAGGAAGTCGGCGAGGTAGGGGTTGCCGAAGAGGCCGCCGAGTTCGTGCCAGAAGCGCAGGTCGTAGCCGATGAGTACGGTGAGGTCGCCGGCCAGCGAGGCCCGCTGCGCCTCCTCGCCGCGCCGCCGGACCCCGGCGAGGGCGGCGACCGCACGGGGCTCGTCGTGCGGCGGGAAGCGGCCCTCGTCGTCCTCCAGGGCGAGGAACATGCCCTCGGTGACGAGACTGCGGGCCTCGACGATGCCCCGGTAGTCGGCGACGGAGTACTCGTGGACGTGGAAACCCCGGTGCTGGTCGGCGTCGAGCAGCCCCTGCGCGGACAGGTCGACCAGCGCCTCGCGCACCGGAGTGGCGGAGACGCCGTACTGCTCGGCGATCTCCTTGACGGTGAATTCCTGCCCCGGCTGGAGCCGTCCCGCCAGCACCTCGTCGCGAAGCGCGTCGGCGATCTGCTGCCGCAGGGTGCTGCGGGTGACGGAGCCGTTACCGCTGCTGCCGGGCATCGTCGGGGGCTCTCCTCGAAGCGGTCGGGTGGCGTGCACGTCCTTACCTACGAGCACGCCACCTTACGCGTTCGGGTTCCGCGCGTTTACCCGCGTAGCTGTGGGCGGCCGGTGCGGCAGCTGAGCGGCGGCAAGCGGTTACTCCGTGTACTCGTCCGCCACGGAGAGGGCCGTGTCCAGGGCGGCGAGGCCCTCCTTCAGCTCGGCCTCGGACACGTTGCACGGCGGCACCACATGGGTGCGGTTCATGTTGATGAAGGGCCAGATGCCGTGCTTCTTTGCGGCGGCACCGAAGGCGGCCATCGGGGCGTTGGCCTCGCCGGCCGCGTTGTACGGCACGAGCGGCTCGCGGGTCTCGCGGTTCTTGACGAGGTCCAGCGCCCAGAACATGCCGACGCCACGGACCTCGCCGACGCTGGGGTGGCGCTCGGCGAGCTCGCGCAGGGCGGGGCCGACGACGGCCGCCCCGAGCTGCTTGGCGTTGTCCACGACCCCCTCCTCCGCCATGACGTCGATCGTCGCGACGGCGGCGGCGCAGGCGAGCGGGTGGCCGGAGTAGGTCAGGCCGCCCGGGTAGGGCCGCCTGGCGAAGGTCTCGGCGATCGCGCCGGAGATGGCGACGCCGCCGAGCGGCACGTAGCCGCTGTTGACGCCCTTGGCGAAGGTGATCAGGTCAGGGGTGACGTCGAAGAGATCGGCGGCGAACCACTCGCCGGTCCGCCCGAACCCGGCCATGACCTCGTCGAGGATGAAGACGATCCCGTACTTGTCGCAGATCTCACGGACGCCGGCGAGGTATCCGGGCGGCGGAACCATGATCCCGGCGGTCCCCGGCACCGTCTCCAGCACGATCGCGGCGACGGTCCCGGGCCCCTCGAAGGCGATGGTCGTCTCCAGGTGCTCAAGGGCGCGGGCGCACTCCTGCTCCTCCGTCTCGGCGTAGAAACGGGAGCGGTAGAGGAAGGGCGCCCAGAAGTGCACGACACCGGCGGCGGCGGAGTCGGAGGCCCAACGGCGGGGATCGCCGGTGATGTTGATGGCCTGCTGGGTACCGCCGTGATACGACCGGTACGCGCTCAACACCTTGGCCCGCCCGGTGTGCAGCCGAGCCATCCGCACCGCGTGCTCGATGGCGTCCGCCCCACCATTGGTGAAGAAGATCTTGTCGAGGTCCCCCGGCGTCCGCTCGGCGATCAGCCGCGCGGCCTCCGAGCGGGCCTCGACGGCGAAGGCGGGCGCGAAGGTGGTCAGGGTCGCGGCCTGCTCCTGGATCGCGGCGACGACCTTCGGGTGCTGGTAGCCGATGTTGGTGTAGACGAGCCCGCTGGTGAAGTCGAGGTACCGCTTCCCGTCGTAGTCCCAGAAGTACGACCCCTCTGCGCCGGCGACGGCGAGCGGGTCGATGAGCTCCTGAGCGGACCAGGAGTGGAACACATGAGCACGGTCCGCGGCCTTCACGGCGGCGCCGACCTCGGGGTTTGGCTGAGGGGTCATGCGGGCGAGCGTAAATGTCCGCGATACGGAAGGGATATCGGCGTCCTGTCTGCGGTCGGGGGGTTTCCGCGACAGGTTGTCGACAGCGGGGTCACGGGCAATATTGACAGCATCCTGTCTAAGTGTCAGCATGCTGTCATGAACTCCAAGTTCGTGCATCTGGCCGTGTACGACACGCTCGCCGACTGGGAGACGGGACACGCGACCGCGTATCTCGCCCGTGCCGGGTATGAGGTCCGGACGGTGGGCCATACCCGTGACCTCGTCCGGTCCATCGGTGGCCTCGGCATCCGCCCCGACCTCACGCTCGACGAGCTGCGCCCCGAGGACAGCTCCCTGTTCATCCTCCCGGGCGCCGATCTCTGGGACACGGGCGACGATCTCGCGCCCTTCGCCCGCAAGGCGCGGGAGTTTCTCGATGCCGGGACGCCCGTCGCCGCCATCTGCGGGGCCACCGCCGGGCTCGCCCGGGAAGGGCTGCTCGACGGGCGGGACCACACCAGCGCCGTCTCCTTCTATCTCGCCGCCACCGGGTACCAGGGCGGTGAGCGGTACGTCGAGGCGGATGCCGTGAGTGACGGGGGGCTGGTCACCGCCGGGCCCACCGAACCCGTCGCCTTCGCCCGGGAGGTGTTCCGGATGCTCGGGGTGTACGAGGGGGAGGTGCTCGACGCCTGGTACCGGCTGTTCCACGACTCGGATCCCGAGGCCTACGCCGTGCTCCAGCAGGCCGGCTCGCGGTGAGCCGGGAGCGCCAGGAACTGCTCAGCCGCAGCGCGCTCGGGGTCTTTCGGCTCAACGGCCAATTCCTCGCCGTCGCCGAGGAGTTGGCCAACCCCTCCGGTCTCACCGCCGCCTGGTGGCAGGTGCTCGGCGCGGTGCTCGGGGAGCCGCTCTCCGTGTCCGGGATCGCGCGGGTCATGGGGATCACGCGGCAGAGCGTGCAGCGGATCGCCGACCTGCTCGTCGCGCGCGGGCTCGCCGAGTACCGCGACAACCCCGCCCACCGCCGCGCCAAGCTCCTCGCGCCCACCGAGGAAGGGCGGGCCGCCGTCCGGCGCATCAACCCCGGGCACGCCACCTTCGCCGACCGGCTCGCCGAGGCCTTCGGGGACGACGAGCTCGTCGTCGCCGTACAGGTACTGGAACGGCTGTCCAAGGTGCTGGACCAGGTCGGAACGCCTGTTACGGAACCGTAGACACCGCTCCCCGCCGCTCCCCGTGCGCCCGCACTATCGTTGGGCTGTCGCACAGGGGCGTATCGGGGGATTTCGGGGGGTCTGCGATGGAGAAGCTCGGGGCCGGTGATCCGCAGCGGATCGGGGCGTACCGGCTGTTGGCGCGGCTCGGGGCCGGCGGGATGGGGTACGTCTACCTCGCCCGGTCGGAGCGCGGCCGTACCGTCGCCGTGAAACTGGTGCGGCAGGAGCTCGCCGCGCAGGAGGAGTTCAGGGCGCGGTTCCGGCAGGAGGTGCAGGCCGCCCGGCAGGTCGGCGGGCACTGGACGGCCCCCGTCCTCGACGCCGACACCGAGGCCGCGGTGCCGTGGGTCGCCACCGGGTACGTCGCCGGGCCGAGCCTCCAGCAGGTCGTCGGGCACGACCACGGGGCGCTGCCCGAGCGCTCGGTCCGTATTCTCGCCGCCGGGCTCGCGCACGCGCTGACGGACATTCACGCCGCCGGGATCATCCACCGGGATCTGAAGCCCTCCAACGTGCTGGTGACGATCGACGGGCCTCGCGTCATCGACTTCGGGATCGCGCGGGCGCTGGAGACCGTGACGGACGGGGGGCTCACGCGGACCGGTGCGCTCGTCGGGTCGCCCGGCTTCATGGCGCCCGAGCAGGTGCGCGGGGACCGGATCACCACGGCGTGCGACGTCTTCTGCCTGGGGTCGGTGCTCGCCTATGCCGCCACCGGCGCCCTCCCCTTCGGCACCGCCAACAGCGGTGTGCACGCGCTGATGTTCCGGATCGCCCAGGAGGAACCCGACCTGGAGGGGGTGCCCGAGGGCATCGCCGACCTCGTACGGGACTGCCTGAAGAAGGACCCGGCGGCCCGGCCGACGCTGGACCAGGTACTGGAGCGGACCGGCGCCGAGGACACGGTGCTGGGCGGGCGGTCCCGGGACCCGTGGCTGCCGAGCGCGCTGGTCGCCCAACTCGGGCGGCACGCGGTGCAGTTGCTGGACACCGAGAACCCGGAGCGGACCGGTGAGGTACCCCTGGGCAAGCCGGGGGAGGCGGAGGCTTCGCCGGAGCACGCGTCCGCGGGTACGCCGGCCGGTCCGCCGCCGGTGGGACAGCCGGGCGGCGAGGCGCCGCTGAACCATCTGCCGACGGCGGTCGGCGGGGCGGGTGCAGCGCAGGCGCCGCCACCTTCGACCTCACCCTCGCCCTCGCACGACCAGACACCCCCGTCCGGCCACCCGGCCTACGGCTACCCGCCACAGCATCCCCAACAGCCCGCGTACGGCTACCCGCAACAGCAGCAGCCCGGCGCCTACGGCTACCCCCAGCACCCCGGCCCCCACGGTGCCCTCGGCTCCACCCCGCCCTACGGCCCCACATACCCCGGCGCCACCCCGCCGCCCTTCGGCGGGCCCCCGCTCACCCCGCAGGAGCCGCCGCGCAGAAGCGGCCGTTCCACCGCGACCCTCGTCCTCGTCGCCCTGGTCGTCGCGCTCGGCGCCGGCGGCTCGGTCTACGCGCTCATGAACCGTGGCGGGGACGGCGACTCCGACGCCAAGAACGGCAGCCCCACTCCGACCGTCACCGGTTCCCGGTCACCCGGCCCGACCACCCCGCAGCCGTCCCCCACCAGCGCCTCGCCGACCACCTCCGCGCCCTCGGACGGCGCGATCCCGACCGGCTACCTGGGCACCTGGACCGCCACCATCACCAACAAGGACGGCGAGAACACCCGCCAACTCACCATCCAGCAGGGCGAGGTGGGCGACACGGTGCTGTCGATGGTCGCCGACGGGCCGACCAGCAGCGGCAGTTACCACTGCGTCTTCCAGGCCGTCCTCACCCAGGACCCGGGCGCCGCCGGCCCGCTGGAGATCGGCCCGTCGGCCGTGCGGAGCGGCGACGCGGGCTACTGCAAACCCGGCGACCCCACCGAGATCAGCCTGCTCCCCGACGGCAGCCTCCAGCGGGTCAACACCAGCAACGGCGAGAAGCTGGAGTACACCCGACAGTAACCCCAAGTACCCCTGCACATAAGGCTGTTGCTCTCGCACAGCCGTACGGTGACTGCCTTGTTCCGCTCCGGGGAGTTGCGGGGGCACCCACAGTGCAGTGGTTCAGCGCAGAGAACGTCGTCGCCGTCGGCACCGCCTTCCTCGGCATCGTCGCGTCCGGGATCATGGTCTGGTACGAGCGCCGGGTGCCGCGCCGCAAGCGCGTGGGCTACCGCGTCCAGATGGACAACCCGATAGGCGACGACGTCCGGTTGGGCAGAGCCAACGTACGACTGGGTCTGTTCGACGAGACGCCCGAGATGTCCGACGCCACCCTCGTGCTGCTCCGCATCGAGAACGACGGCTCGCAGGGCATCGACCGCGACGACTACACCAGCCCCGAAGTCCACGGCCTGACCGTGGTGTTCACCGACCGCACCATCCGCGGTGTCTCGGTCACCCAGCCCTCCGACACCGACCACCTGATGGACCACTTCACCCCGTCCCGGGGCTTCGGCTACGACGGCAACACCCTCCGCATCCCGCGCGTCCCGCTCAACCACGGCGACCACTTCAAGCTGCTGGTGCTGCTGTCCGGCGGCGACGTGGGCAGTCCGATACGGCTGATCGGCGGCATCCGCGAGGGCGAGGTGCACCCCAACCGCAGTGCGACCCCGGACGAGAAGCCGCCGCTGTTCAGCCGGGCCGCGCGCCTGATCACCATCACGCTCACCCTCAGCGTCCTGGCCCTCGCCACCATCGTCGTGGCCCGCGACGACAACCCGCCCCCGATCGGCTGCGAGACCGGCAGCCTGCGCGTCACCGGCTCGACCGCGTTCAAGCCGGTGGTGGAGGAGCTCGCGAAGCAGTACGAGAAGAAGTGCCCGGACGCCCACATCACGGTGGACGCCCACGGCAGTTCGGCCGGCGTCAACGAACTCACCGCCCTCGGCGGCGAGTCGAAGAACGGCGCCCGCGATCTCATCGCCTTCTCCGACGGCCCCGCGATCGGCGGGTCGAGCGCACTGGTCGGTCAGCGCGTCGCGCTCTCCGTCTTCACCCTCGTCGTCAACGACGACATCCAGCTGCCTCCGACCGGCCTGTCGCTGACCGACGTACGCCGTATCTACCGGGGCGAGGTCACCCGCTGGAAGCAGCTCGACCCCTCCCTCCCCGACCTCCCGATCGTGCTGGTCAGCCGGAACGCCGACTCCGGGACCCGGCAGATCTTCCAGCGCCGGGTGCTGGTCAGCTGGGAGCGGGTGGCCAGCACCTCGCTGGACTGCGTGCACAAGGACGACGCCTCCGCGCCGGTCATGCGCTGCGAACTCGACGCCACCGAGGATGTGTTGAGCAAGGTCGCCCAACTCCCCGGCGCCATCGGCTACTCCGAGCTCACCCTGGCCTCCGGACACCGCGGCCTGCGCACGGTCCCGCTCGACGGCGCGGCCCCTTCCGTGGAAGACATCGAGTACGGCCGCAGCGACTACCCGTACCGCGGTGTGGAGTACGCCTACACCTACGGCCGCGCCCCCGCCGGCTCCCTGGCCTCCGCGTTCCTCGCCTACCTCGGCGAGGGCGTCAGCGAGAACGTCATCCGCGCGGGCGGCCATCTGCCCTGCTCGGCGACGGTGGCCTCGGGGTTGTGCGCGGGGGACTGAAGGGCCCCTTGCCGTGTCGTGGCGTGTGCATGACGATGTGGGAGGCCCAGGCATCGGCAGCCACGGAGGACACATGCGTCCCACCAGGAGAACGGTCCTGACGGCAGCGGCGGGCGCGGCCGCACTGGCGACGGGGGGTACGGCGGAAGCCGCCCCGCAGGGCAGCCGACCACCGGCGACCACCCAGCCCCCCTCCCGTGAACTCCGCGCCCTGCTCAGGGAGTTGGACCCGGCCCGCATCGAGGCGACGGTCCGCAGGCTCGTCTCCTTCGGCACCCGCCACACCCTCTCCGCCCAGGACGACCCCGCCCGCGGCATCGGCGCCGCCCGCGACTGGCTCCTCGCCGAACTCCGCTCCGTCGCCGCCGGCTCCGGCGGCCGTATGACGGCTGAACTCCAGTCGTACGTCCAGGAACCGGCCTCCCGCATCCCCACCGCCACGAGGATCACCAACGTCGTGGCGACCCTGCGTGGTTCGGTGACGCCCGAGCGCGTGTACGTCGTCTCCGGGCACTACGACTCCCGGGTCACCGACGTCATGGACGCCACCTCCGACGCGCCGGGCGCGGACGACGACGCGTCCGGGGTGGCTGTGGTCCTGGAGCTGGCCCGGGTGATGGCGAAGCGCCGGCCGGCCGCGACGATCGTGTTCGCGGCGGTGGCCGGCGAGGAGCAGGGGCTGTACGGATCGACGTACCTGGCCCAGCAGTTGAAGGCGGCCGGCACCGACGTCCAGGGCATGTTCACCAACGACATCGTGGGCAGTCCGACCGCCGACGACGGCACGAAGGACCCGTACACCATCCGTCTGTTCGCGGAGGGCGTCCCCTCCTCGGAGACCCCGGCGCAGGCCGCTGTCCGCAAGTCGGTCGGCGGCGAGAACGACTCCGCGACCCGCCAACTCGCCCGCTTCGTCAGGGACGTCGCCGACAACGACGCGACCGGCATGAACGTCCGCGTGATCTACCGGCGCGACCGCTACCTCCGCGGCGGCGACCACATCCCCTTCCTTGAACGCGCCTACCCGGCCGCCCGCTTCACCGAACCGGCCGAGGACTTCGCCCACCAGCACCAGAACGTCCGCGTCGACGAGAACGGCAAGCAGTACGGCGACCTGCCGGAGTTCTGCGACTTCGGCTTCGTCACGCGGGTCGCGAAGGTCAACGCGGCCGCGCTGTGGACGCTGGCGCAGGCGCCGGGGACGCCGAAGGGTGCGAAGATCCTGACCGCCGCGCTCACCAACTCCACGACCCTGGTGTGGACTCGGGGCGGCGAACCCGACCTCGCGGGCTACGAGATCGTGTGGCGCGAGACGACGGCACCGGAGTGGACGCATGTCATCCCGGTCGGTGACGTGACGACGTACGAGGTCGACCTCTCGAAGGACAACGTCTTCTTCGGGGTGCGGGCGGTCGACGCGAAGGGCCTGCGCAGCCCGGTGGCCTTCCCGGACCCGCAGTCGTAGGTCCCCCTAGGACTTCTGCACCGGTAGTGCCGCCGTCACCTGGAACCGGCCTCCGTCGACCCGTTCCCACGTCAACTCCCCGCCCGCCGCGCGCAGTCGGTCGGCCAGCCCGCGCAGCCCCGTGCTGTCGCCGTCACCGGTGGCCGCCCGGGCCCCGTCGTTGCTGATCCGCAGCCGGACATGCCCGCCGGTGACGCGGTAGTCGAGCTCGGCGCGGCGGGCCGTGCTGTGCCGCAGCACGTTGGTGGTGGCCTCGCGCACGACGAGGCCCAGCAGTTCGCGCGCCCGGTCGTCCAACTGGGCCGCCTCCGCGGCCGGTTCGAAGTCCAGCCGGGCGTCGATGCCGACTGCGGCCAGCACCTTCGCGGCACCCGCGACCTCGTCGTCGAGGGTCGTACGTCGGATGCCCTTCACCACGGCCCGGGTGTCCCGCAGCGCGTCCGCGCACAGCTGCCGTACCTCCTGCATCTCGGCCGCGGCGCGTGCCGGGTCCGTCTCGGTCAGCCGGGACGCCAACTCCGCCTTGAGTGCGATCACTTGGAGATGGTGCCCCTGGATGTCGTGCAGATCGGAGGCGAACCGCAGCCGCTCGTCCTTGACCGCCAGCTCCGCCTCCAGCAGCCGCGCCCTGTCCAGCCGCCCCGCGATCCGCCAGGCCCACAGCGGCCCGAGCACGGTCCAGACGGTGAAGGCGACGAGCCCCGCCGGGAAGAGGACGGCGTAGGCCGTGTCCCCGTCACCGGCGGCGAGACTGACGGCGCCGCCGGGCACGAGCGCGAGGACCACGGCACCGGCGACGAGCGCGCTGCGGGGGCGGGGCGAGAGGAGGCTCGCTCCGATGGCGACGGTGACGGCCGGGGCGACGGCCCACAGCCCGTAGTTGTGCCGGGCGAGCGGGAAGACGGCGAGGACGAGGGAGGCGGCGACGGCGAGGACCAGCCAGCCGGTCGAGGGCCGCCGCCGTTCTTCGGCAAGCCCCTCACTCAGGAGCACGACGCTCGCGACGGCCTGCAAGCCGACGGCGGGCACGACCGGCACCCGAGCCCACAGCGGCACATCACCATCGAGAGCCCAGCTCCCGTAAGCGAGCACCATCACGCACACGACGGTGCCGGGCACAGCCCACCAGGTGTACCGCCGAAAACTCCCCAGACCCCTCTCACTCACGTCGGCATTGTCGCCTACCTGGGCTCAGGCGGCCGTTGCCGCGGCATGTTCGGCCGCGCATTGTTCGTCCCCGGCGGCAACGGGAACCGCCCATGCCCGCCCCCACCCTCCTGCCGCCCGACGTGCCCGGCCCCCGCCGACTGGATCCCCATCGGCGCGTTCCCGGTCCGGAACTCCACCATCCAGTCCGCCGTCTCCGTACGCACCAGCTCGGTCACGTCCTCCGAGAACCTCCGCAGCACCGCCAGACACCGCTCCGCGGCCTCCCCGGCCGTCCCGTCCGTCGGTCCGAGCACCTCCCGCACGCTCTCCGAGGCCCAGTCGAACTGAAGCACCTGAAGCCGCCGCTGCACCGCCTGTGCCGTGGCCACATCCCTTATCCAGCCGGACGTGACCCCGAAGAACCGGTCCACGGCCACGCACGCCACCGCGAGCAGCAGCGCCAGGTACCCCCAGGCGGCCACCCCGCCGACCGCCCCGGTCAGATCCAGCAGCGGCAGCGCGGCCCCGACCACCGCCCCCGCCGCGGCCCCGCCGCGCAGCACCCGTGCGCCCCGCCGCTTCCACACCCGGTCGGCGAGATACCAGGCCGCCGTCTCCAGCGCCCCGCGCTCCGCCCAGCGGTACAGCTCGTGCAGCCGCAGGGCCGGCTCGCCCCAGTCCCCGAGCGGAAACGTCCGCCCGATCAGATCGCCCGGCCGCAGCCCGGCCGCACCGTCGCCCCGCCCGTCCTGAGGCGGACCCTCGGGCTGCATCTCCGGCTGACCCACCCGGCACTCCCTACTGATCCAGACCTGATCCGACCGATCACGTTGCGTGACAGCGTGACGCGTGGAGCGACTGCTGATGACCGTGCGTCTGCTCATGCGCCGCGACCCTTCCTACCGCCCAATGGGTGGCGAAGCCCCGGGTTTCACCTCTTTTCCGCCCGGAAGTGGGTCTTGATCAGGTATAGGACTCGGCAGCATCTCACTCGAAAGAGTGCTGGGGCGATGGCTGCGCGGACCACGTAGGCTCGTCCACAACGGACGAACACGAGCGATGCACGACCGACGCACGGCCGGTGCACGACTGATGAGACGACGAAACCAGGAGCTGATCGTGATTCCCGGTGGTGGCCAGCCCAACATGCAGCAGCTGCTCCAGCAGGCCCAGAAGATGCAGCAGGACCTGCAGAAGGCGCAGGAGGAACTGGCACGGACCGAGGTCGACGGGCAGGCCGGCGGAGGCCTGGTGAAGGCCACCGTCACCGGTTCCGGAGAACTGCGCGCACTGAAGATCGACCCGAAGGCGGTCGACCCCGAGGACACCGAGACCCTCGCCGACCTGATCGTCGCGGCGGTCCAGGCGGCCAACGAGAACGCCCAGAACCTCCAGCAGCAGAAGCTCGGCCCGCTGGCCCAGGGCCTGGGCGGCGGCAGCGGCATTCCCGGCCTGCCTTTCTAATCGGCCCCGGAGCCAACTACCGTACGTACTGCAAGACTCCAGAAAGGGCAGTCCGTTGTACGAAGGCGTGGTGCAGGACCTCATCGACGAACTGGGGCGGCTGCCCGGCGTCGGTCCCAAGAGCGCCCAGCGCATCGCCTTCCACATCCTCCAGGCGGAGCCGACCGACGTACGGCGGCTCGCGCAGGCCCTGATGGAGGTCAAGGCGAAGGTCCGCTTCTGCGCGACCTGCGGCAACGTGGCGCAGGAAGAGCTGTGCAACATCTGCCGCGACAGCCGCCGCGACGCCACCGTCATCTGTGTGGTGGAAGAACCGAAGGACGTGGTGGCGATCGAGCGGACCCGCGAGTTCCGCGGCCGCTACCACGTGCTGGGCGGCGCGATCAGCCCGATCGAGGGTGTCGGACCGGACGACCTGCGTATACGAGAACTTCTCGCGCGGTTGGCCGACGGTACGGTCACGGAGCTGATCCTGGCCACGGACCCGAATCTGGAGGGCGAGGCCACCGCCACCTATCTCGCCCGCATGATCAAGCCCATGGGCCTCAAGGTCACCCGCCTGGCCAGCGGCCTCCCGGTGGGTGGCGACCTGGAATACGCGGACGAGGTGACCCTCGGTCGCGCCTTCGAGGGGAGACGACTCCTAGATGTCTGACGCCACGCTGCATGCCACGAGCCAGGACCCGGACGACTTCGCGGTCCAGATCGCGGACCAGGTAGAGAGCTTCCTGGTGGCCGTCGCCGAGGTGGCCAAGGGAGACGAGCCCGACTCGGCGGTCCCCTTCCTCCTCCTGGAGGTCTCCCAGCTGCTTCTCGCCGGCGGCCGCCTGGGCGCGCACGAGGACATCGTCCCCGATGAGCGCTACGAGCCCGACACGGGCCCGGACGCCGACGTGGACGAACTCCGCGAGAACCTGGCTCGCCTCCTCGACCCGGTAGACGTCTACTCCGAGGTCTTCGACCCCTACGAGCCCCGCAAGGCCCCGGTCCCGGCCCGCCTCTCCGACGACCTCTCGGACATCATCACCGACCTCCGCCACGGCATGGCCCACTACCGCGCGGGCCGTACCACGGAGGCCCTGTGGTGGTGGCAGTTCTCCTACTTCTCCAACTGGGGCCCCACGGCGTCCGCCGCCCTCCGAGCCCTCCAGTCGGTCCTGATCCACGTCCGCCTGAACC
The DNA here is from genome assembly GCF_050936785.1 of Streptomyces sp. CA-249302. Taxonomy (NCBI): domain Bacteria; kingdom Bacillati; phylum Actinomycetota; class Actinomycetes; order Kitasatosporales; family Streptomycetaceae; genus Streptomyces; species Streptomyces sp. CA-249302. Next base: position 5,817,333 of record NZ_JBNJMG010000001.1, read on the forward strand.
AGCCCCTGGAGGAACTGGACGGCCTGGACACGGACCAGCCGGGCATGGGGGACGAGACGCTGGAGTTCGAGGCGGGACGGGTCATGCAGGAGGAGATCGCGGGGCCGCTGGGGTTGCAGCAGGGGTAGTGGCCGGGGGCAAGTGAGGTCGGTTTCCTGACGGTTGTCGGTACCGGGCGTCATCATGGCCGTATGAGGCCGGGGGAGTCGAAGGCGTCCGGGGAGCGATCGATCGCTGCGGCCGGGTCGGTCCGGCAGGCGCTCACGGGCGACGGTGCGGTCGCGCACACCTCCCGTGTCCTCGACATCGCGGACGAACTCTGCGATGCGAAGGGGATGTTGAGCGCCGCGAAGGAGTTCATGAACCGGGAGAGGGACGCCACCAGTATCTGGTGGTACGAAGTCACCTACATCCCTGGCCTGTTGCAGACGAGGGGCTACGCGCGGGCACTCATCGACAACCGCATTCCGCCGCTGGACGACGAGACGGTGGAGGAGAGGGTCGCGGCGCGAATGGAGCGACAGGCCATCCTCACGGATTCGAACGTGCCATTCCTGCTGCGCTCATGGGACCCATGGTGCTGCTGGAGACCCGTGACCACGAGCGATTCGCCTTCGCGGAAGGCTCGTTCGTCAGCGAGCTTTCGGCGGATCCGGGGGTTGTCAGCCGTGTGACCGAGCGGCTTGGCATGATCCGCACGCGGGCTCTCGACCCGGACGAGTCGGCCCGCTTCATCGAACGGATGGTGGATCAGCCGTGAGCGACCAGCTGGAGTGGTGCAAGTCGAGCTACAGCGACAGCGAAGGCGGCGCCTGCGTCGAAGTCGCGTTCGCCACCGCCATCCACGTTCGTGACTCCAAGCTCCCCGCGAGCCCCGAGCTCCACGTCACGGCCTCCGCCTGGAATGCGCTCATCTCCGCAGTTCAGCCCGCAGCTTGAGCCTCGGGCTTCGAGCTCTTCCAAACCGGGTTTTCTGGGTTCTGGGTTGGTTGAAATCCCACCCAACCAACCATGTCTGTACGTGAGTTGAGGCGTCGTAATCCGAAAGGGTGACGTTGGGTGATCGGCTTGCTTCGGAGCGCGAGATCGCTCTAGGTTCGCGGCAAACAAGCAAATAGTTCGGCCCCGGTCGGTGCGCCAACACCGGCTCCGGGGCCTGACCTGGATCGAAGAGGAATTTCGATCGTGGCTTACGCCCAGCCTATCTGTGCCCTGCCGTCTCCGACCCACCCCATGGCCAAAACGGGTTACGGCAAACGCCCCGCCGGTGACGAAGACCCGCACGCCGACCCGGACTTCGCACACCTGAGCCCCCGTGACCGCGAGATCGCCGTCTTCGTGGACCATCTCGAAGAGGGTCACGCGATGGGCTACAAGGCGATCGCGGCAGAACACCCGATGTACGGCCAGCAGGCGGTCCGCACCTCGATGGGCCGTATCGCCGTCGCCGGCCACCTGCGCTGGATCAAGGAGCACATCACCGTCGAGGACGACTCGATGCGGTGGGTGACGCGTACGTACTGGTCACGAACCCCCAGGTCACCGGAGTGGTGGGCGGAGTTCACGCGGGACCGTCACGGCAAGGACGTGACCGAGGAGTACATGCCGGGGCTGGCTCGGGCCGAGGAAGCACTGGAGCCCGCCGAGTCCGCTGAGCAGCCCAGCGAGGCATACCAGGCCCTCGCCGAGGTGCCCGCCGTCGACTCCCGGATGCCGCTTTCCGACGGCGACTGCCGCTCGCTCGAATTCCTTGCCGCCGAGTGGCTGTACCGAGGCGCCACGCCCCAGGACATCACCAAGGCCCTGACGGACGGGCTCCCGCCCGACGTCAGTAATCCGGGCGGACTCGCCCGCAAACGACTGGAGAACAAGATGCCCCCGAAGAAGGCGAAGATCCGGCAGAAGGCCGCCCGAAAGGCCCGTGTGACCCGAGTGATCATGGCATGCGGGCTGTGCGACGCGGACGAACGGACGACCGAGATCGTGAACGGGCTGTGCGGCGAATGTCTGGCGGAGATCGAGGCGGAAGGGCCGGTGTACGTGTACCAGGACCCCGTTCCCGACACGTTCCTCCCCACTCCGCGCGGCGGCGACGGTCCCCCGCCCGGCGCGGACGAGGTCATCGACGTCACCGACCGCGTGGACGCCCTTCGCCGCGCGGCGGGGCTGTTGTGAGCGTGCAGGAGGCACCGGTCGGGGCACCATGGAGTCGAGGAGGCGACGCCATGACCCCCAGGACCGAGCAGCAGCCGCAAATGTCCGTCGAGGAGTTCGAGGAGCTTGAACGCCATGCCCCGGAGACGGTGCGGCTGGAGTTCATCAACGGAAGGGTCCAGGTCAAAGGCGTGACGGACGGCAACCACGACACGATCATCGCCTGGTTGCAGAGACTGTGCATGCAGCATCGTCCTGAGCTCTGGCTGTACGGCGATCGTGGCATGAAGGTCGAGGAGTACCGGAAGGGCCGAGCCCGTCCCGACGGTGTCCTCGCGCCGTTCGGGTTCGCGAAAGGGCATGGGGACTGGTCCGACGCGGAAGGCGTACTTATGGCCGTGGAGGTGACGTCCCACGACTCCGACACCCATCAGCGTGACCGGGTCGAGAAGCCCGACGGCTACGCGGCTGCGGGCATCCCCGTCTACCTCCTCATCGACCGGGACGACTGCTCGGTCGTCGTGTTCAACCAACCTGAGGACGGTCGCTACCGGCACGAGGAGAAGCTTCCGTTCGGGGCGACCGTGAAGCTTCCCGAACCCGTGAACATCACCCTCGACACCGAGCCCCTCAAGGAGTTCGCGGACTGAGCCGACCGCTGCCGGTCACAGTCCCCACAGCCCCTTCGCCACGGCCGTGACCCCACCCGTCAGCGCCAGCAGCAGCACCAGCAGGCGGGCTCGCCGCTCGGGTATCCGCTCGGCGAGCCCCCGGCCGATGACCGCCCCGACCACCATCGCGCCGACGACCGACCCCCACTGGTCCCCGCCCAGCCGCGGTACCCCGTTCGCCGCCACCGAGAAGGCGTTCACGACCACCCCGTAGAACTGCGCGTTCGGCACGAACTCCCGTACCGTCCAACCCGCGTTGAGCGCGTAGAGGGAGATCGGCGGCCCGCCCACCCCGGCCGCGGAGTTCATGAACCCACCCGCCGCACCCGCGGCGACCGCCCCCTTCGTGCCCCGCAGGGCCGGCACCCGGGCGCCGCGCATGACGAGCAGGACGGCCACCGTGACGAGCCCGCCCATCACCAACAGGAGAGTGGGCTCGGGGAGTTGGCGGGTCAGCCACGCCCCTGCCGGTACCGTGCACGCCGCCGCCACGCACAGCGGCACCATCGCGGCCAGCCGCACCCGCCGCCAACCACCCGCCAAGCCGACGACACTGATCGCTCCCGCCGCGCAGTTGGCGAGGACGACCCCTTGGGCCGGTCCCAGCAACAGCACCAGCGCGGGTACGGCGACCAGGGCGAAGCCCATGCCGGTGAGCCATTGGACGGAGGAGCCGAGGAGGACGATCGCCGCGAGCAGTGCGTCTCCGGGCCAGCCGTGAGTCGTCATGACTCCGCATCCTGCGCCTCCGCCGTCTCGCGCGCCATCATGGTCGTATGACGGGGGAGTCGAAGACCGAGGCGTCCGGTGAGCGGGCGATCGCCTCGGCGCGGGGGATACGGCAGGCACTCAGCGGCGACGGCTCCGTCGCGATGTACGCGGAGAACTCGACGGTGTTGCCGCCGGAGGCGTTCGCGCTGCCCGAGTCGGCACCGGCAGGGCTGGTCAACCTGCCGGACAGGACAGCCCTGTTCGTCGGTCGTGGGCGTGAACTCGCCCTTCTCGACGCCGCGTTCAGCGAAGCGCGCGGAGTCGTCGTGCAGGCCGTGCACGGCCTCGGCGGCATCGGGAAGTCCACGCTGGCGGCGCACTGGGCGGCGGGGCGGGTGGCCTCGTACAACCCGGTCTGGTGGATCACCGCGGAGACGTCCGCCGATCTCGACGCGGGGCTCGCGGAGCTGGCGGTGGCGCTGGCACCGGCGTTGCGGGACGTGCTGTCCCGGGAGGCCTTGCGGGAGCGGGCCGTTCAGTGGCTGGCGGGGCATGAGGGGTGGTTGCTGGTTCTGGACAATGTCTCAGACCCGGCCGATGTGAAGCCGCTGCTCGGGCGGGCCACGGGTGGGCGGTTCCTGATCACCACGCGGCGGGCCAGTGGGTGGCACAAGGTCGCGGAGTCGCTGTCACTGGACGTGCTGGAACCTGCGGAGGCCATCGAGCTGTTCGAGCGGATCGACGGGCCGGGCGAGGACATCGAGGAACTCTGCCGGGAGCTGGGGTTCCTGCCGTTGGCCGTGGAGCAGGCGGCGGCGTACTGCGCGGAGGCGGGGATCACGGCGGGGCGGTACCGGGAGCTGTTGGCCGCGTATCCGCAGGAGGTCTTCGCGCAGTCGGCGGAGGGGACCGACCAGGCGCGGACGGTCGCGCGGGTGTGGCGGGTGTCGATGGACCGGCTGACGGACACGCCGCTCGCGGAGCGGATTCTGGGGGTCGTCGCCTGGTGGGCGCCGGAGGGGATCCCGCGGGGGTACCTGGCGGAAACGGGCGGTCCTGTCGAGGTCACGGATGCCGTCCGACGCCTGGCCGCGCACAGTCTGATCAGGCTGCATGACGATGACACGATCTCGGTGCATCGGCTGGTACAGGCGGTGACGCGGGCGGAGGCGCCGGGTGGGTGCCGTGAGGCTGTCGTACCGCTGCTGCACAGCAGTTGGACGCTCCGCAGCATTGACGCGGAGAAGGTGTGGCTCACGCAACTCGATGCACTGGCCGGCCACACCGACCCGGAGGCCGACGGCAGGGACGAAGCCTGGCTGTTCAACATGGGAGGTCACAAGACGTCTTCGGCCGACCCCGCCCGCAGGACGGAACTGCACGAACGGGCGGCGGCCGCGGCGGCACGCTCTTTTGGACCACGGCACGAGATCACACTCACCTTACGGTCGGATCTGGCTCATGCCTACGGAGTCGCGGGTGACCCGGAGCAGGCGATCCGACTCATGGAAAGGAATCTGGCCGACCACATAAGCGAGTTGGGGCGCGGCAACGAGCGGACCTTCGAAGCCCGGGCCGCACTGGCCGAGGAAATGCTGGACGCCGGGCGGCTCACGGACGGGCTGTCGATGGCGAAGGGGAACGCAGAGAGCGCTGAACGGGCCTTGGGGCGGGACCATCCCGTAGTCCTGGGGGCCTGGTCAGTCTGGAGCAGGGCGCTGCGGTATTCGGCCGAGCAGGCCGTCGACGACTTCTCGGCTGTCAGGGCGGTTGATGCCATCGAGGAGTTGCTCTCCAGGATCGAGGCCGTCGAGGGTACGGAGAGCAAGATCTACGACACCGTTCACTGGGATCTGATCTGGGTCTGCAGCGAGGCGGGCGACAACGTCAGGGCCACGGCCCTCATGGAGGAGAGCGTCGCGCGCAGGGTGCGTCTCTACGGTGGGACCAGCAGGGTCACGATGAACAGTCGTGGGGCGCTCGTCACGTTTCTCTGGACCGAGACCGACGACCCGGACCGGGCACGTGACCTGGCCGTCTCCCTCATCGCCGACAGCCGCCGACTCCTCGGCGACGACCCGTACGTCCGACAACTCGAGCGGATCTACGCCCCCCTCCTCACCTCGCCCTGTCTCCTGCGTAACGAGAAGTGATACAGCGGTCACTCCACGTGAGTTGGTCGCTTCCTGTATCCGCGCTGTACGTCGCCTGCACGGCCCCTAACCAGTGAAAAGCGAGTCTGGAGTCAGTTCAGAGACACAAGGACCCGCCACCGCACTGGAGTTGCGATGACCCGTCGATCCATCGGCATCAGCAAGCGCGCAGCCGTCGTCACCGCCACCGCCGTACTCACCCTCGGTACCGTCGGCACCGTCGCCGCCACCGCCGGGCCCAAGGACGGCAACGCCAAGCCCAGCAAGGCGCAGATCGCCGGGCTGTTCGACAACTGGAACAGAACGCTGCAGACCGGCGACCCGGAGAAGGTCGCGGACCTGTACGCGAAGGACGCGGTGCTGCTTCCCACCGTCTCCAACAAGGTCCGTACCGACCACGCCGGCATCGTCGACTACTTCGAGCACTTCCTGCAGAACAAGCCGGTCGGCAAGAAGATCCAGACCATAGTCAACGTGCTCGACAAGAACTCCGCGATCGACACCGGTGTCTACGAGTTCACGCTCACCGACCCGAAGACCGGCGCGAAGAGCACCGTCGAGGCCCGCTACACGTACGAGTACGAGAAGCGGGGCGGCGAGTGGCTGATCGTCAACCACCACTCCTCGAAGATGCCCGAAGGGTGATCGAGACGCAGAGGCCGCCGTCGGGGGCGTCTCGCAGGGTCACGGTTCCGCCGTCGTCCGTCACCAGTTGCTTGACGACGGACAGGCCGAGGCCCGAACCCGAGCGCCCCGTCAGGCCCTGACCGCGCCAGAAGCGGTCGAAGGCGCGGGACTTCTCCGCGTCGGACATGCCCGGACCCTCGTCGAGGACCGACAGCACCACCTCGTCGGCCTTCGACTCCACCCCCACGGTGATCGTGCCGCCGTCGGGTGACACCTCCAGGGCGTTCGAAAGCACGTTGTCCAGCACCTGGTCGAGATGACCGGGGCTGGCCAGCACGGTCGGCCGGCCGTCGGCACTCCCCCTGAGCGTGATGGTGACTCCACGCTCGTCGGCGGCCGGTCTCCACACCGACAGCCTCTCCCGCACGATGTCCGTCAACGACAGCGGTTCCGCCGCCGTCACCTTGGCCTCCGCCCGCGCCAGCACCAGCAGGCCGTTGACCAGGCGGCTCATCCGGACCACCTCCGCGGTCGCCTGCTCCACGTCCTCCCGCACGAACTCGTCGTCCACCCCGTCCGCGATGTTGTCCAGGGACAGCCTCAACGCCGTGAGGGGCGTACGGAGTTGATGGGAGGCGTCGGCGACGAAGATGCGCTGCGAGGCGACCAGGGTGTCGAGCCGCTCCGCGCCCTGGTTCAGGGTGCGCGCGAGCGTCTGCGTCTCGGGCGGACCGGTCACGGGGGAGCGGGCGGTGAGGTCCCCGTCGCTGAACTTGCTTGCCATGGAGTTGAGTTCACGCAGGGGCGCGGTGATACGGCGGGCCGCGTAGGCGCCGATCGCGGCGGCGGCCGCCAGCACCAGGACGGCGAGGCCGGCCCGGAAGCCCCAGATCTGCCACAGGCGGGTGGTCATGTCGGAGGTCGAGTAGACGATCCGTACCGCCGCGTCGCCCTCGGCGGGGACGGTGACCGTCAGATGGCTGCCCCAGATGAAGTCGGAGCCCCAGTCGGTCGTCTCCTCGTTCTTCGCCACGGCCCGGGTCAGCGCCGCGTCGGCCCGGGGCGCCGCCAGGTCGGGCGCGCAGCCGCCGATGGGGGTCACCTGGACGGCGCCGGGAGTCTCCTCGCCGTACGCCTCGGCCACCTTCTCCAGCGCGGCGCACGAGGTCCGGTCGCCGTTGCCGAGCAGCAGCGCCATGGTGTTGGCCTCACGCCGCACGGACACCGAGGTGTCGTCCCGCAGCTGCTTCGTCAGCGTGAACGCCACCGGCACCGTGAACAGGAAGATCGCCACCGCGACCAGCAGGATGTAACTCCTGATGAGCTGCCGGTTCATGACGGTCCGTCAGCTTGGACGATCTCCAGCCGGAACCCGACCCCCCGCACCGCCTCGATGGTGATCGCCCCCGCGAGCTTCCGCCGCAGTGCCGCCACATGCACGTCCAGCGTCTTGGTCGGCCCGAACCAGTTCGCGTCCCAGACCGCTTCCATGATCTGCTCGCGCGACATCAGCGCGCCCGGCTCCTCGGTGAGGAAGGACAGCAGGTCGTACTCCTTCGGCGCGAGCGCCACCTCCTCGCCGTCCAGCCGGACCCGGGCGGCCTTGCGGTCGACGGTGAGCCGGGCGCCGTAACGCTCCGGACCGCCGTCGGACGGGCTCTCCGATCCAGGGTTACGAGGCTGCACGCGCCGCATGACCGCTCGTATCCGCGCGATGACCTCGCGCACCCCGAACGGCTTGGACACGTAGTCGTCCGCGCCCAGCTCCAGGCCCACCACCCGGTCCGTCTCGTCGCTGCGCGCGCTGATCACGATGATCGGCACGTCGCTGCGCTCGCGCAGCGCCTTGCAGACGTCGAGCCCGTCGGTGTCGGGCAGGCCGAGGTCGAGGAGTACGACGTCGTAGGGGCCCTCGTGGCGCAGCGCCGCGCCGCCCGTGGTGACCCACTCGACCTCGAAGCCGTAGCGGATCAGGCCACGGCGCAGGGACTCGGCGACCGGCTCATCGTCTTCCACCAGCAGTACGCGCACAGGCGAACCCTAATGCTTGAACTTTAAAGACGGCCGGTCACCGAGCCCTCAGCCGGTGGAAACGGCGGCTACCACATGGCCGGCAGCCGCTCCGGGATCCGCTTCATGAACCCCGTCCGCCACACCAACTGCTCGATCGGCACCGCGAGCCGCAGCCCCGGCATCCGCTCCAGCAGCGCCGCAAGCCCGATCTCGGCGTGCTTGCGGCCGAGCGCGGTGGCGGGGCAGTAGTGGCGGCCGCCGCCGAAGGAGAGATGGGCCGTGCTGTTGGCGCGGGAGAGGTCGACGGTGTGCGGGTCGGGGAAGACGGCCGGATCGAAGTTCGCCCCCTCGACGAGGACGAGCACGAGCTCACCCGCCCGCACCTCGACATCTCCCAGCCGTACGTCCTCCAGCGCCAGCCGCGGCAGCCCGTCCCCGATGGAGAGGTTGACGCGCAGCAACTCGTCGACGGCCGCGGGGATCTTCCCGGGGTCGGCGACCAGCTCCTTCTGCAGCTCCGGGTGCTGGATCAGCGACACCAGCGCCATGGTCAGGAAGCCGGACGTCGAGATCACCCCCGCCCCGAACATCGTCACGCCGACCGTCGCGAGCATCTCGTCGGTGAGGTGGGCGTAGTCGGGGTCGGCCCGCAGGGCGGCGAGCTCGGCCATGAGCCCGGTGGTGGCCGGGTCGTCGAGCCGCTCGGCCATGTACGCGATGTCGCGGTCCCAGTTGAGCCGTGCGCCGGTGACCGGACAGGCCGAGTTCATGAACGCGAGGTCCAGGCTGCGCATGAGCCGGGGCGCGTCGCCGCGCGGGATGCCGAGGATGCGGCAGTGCAGCCCCGCCGCGTACGGATCGGCGAACCCGGCCCGCAGATCCACCGGCGCACCCTCACCCACCAGCCCGTCGACGAGCTCACCGGCGTACCCCCGAAGCCACTCCACGAGCCCCGGGCTCTTCGGACTGAGCGCCTTGAGTACGGCCTTCCGCAGGCCGGCGCCGGTGATGTTCCCCATGTTGTTGACGACCTCGGGCGGGATCGTCAGCGCGTACTGGCGGGGCACACCCGGCGCGGAGGTGTCCTTGAGGCTGAACCGCGGATCCTCGAGGACCTGCTTGCAGAGTTCGTACGACGAGACCAGCCAGGCCTCGTCACCGGCGATGGTGCGCACGCGCCGCACCGGTGTCGTGGCCCGCAACTCCTCGACTTCCTCGGGGAGTTGGTCGCCGCGCCAGGAGAACGGGAAGTCGAGCGGGGTCTCAGCGCTCATCGTCGACCTCCTGTGCGGGCGTGACGATGGCGTGGCCCTGGTTGCGGGAGGCGCGCAGGCCGGCGCCGGGGGAGTAGAGCAACTCCGCCATCGGGAGGAGCTGGTGGTAGCAGTTGAGGGAGGAGGGGACGTCCAGGATGGCCGGGGTGTCGAGGAAGAGGGGCGCCTCGGCGGTGACGTACTCCATGCAGACCCGGCGCTGCTCCTCGCTCACCTGCTGGTCCTTGGTGGCGAGGAAGCCGTCGACGAGCTGTTCGCAGGTCGTGCGGAACTCGTCGTCGGTGGCGAGGCGGGCCCGCAGGTCCTGGTGGATCTCGCGGTACGAGCCGTTGTCACGGAAGTCGGACATGGCGTGGGCCCGCAGCCGTCGGCCGCCGGGGTCGGCGGCCTGGACGGCGCCGAGCACCTTGGCCCGTACGCCGCGCAGGTTCTTCACCGCCTTGCGGCGCGCGTCGTCGGCGGTATAGCCGGAGGCCTCGTACATCTCGGCCACGTGCAGGTCGGTGTAGACGAAGTCCACGCGTTCGAAGAGCGCGAGCCCCCAGCGGGCCAGGTCGAGGACCCGGCGGGCGGAGAAGTAGCTGTTGCCCGGGGAGACGCCGATCACCGCGTGGTCGGCGGCGGTGCGGATGACCTCGCAGTGCGGGGTGAAGGGCCGGACCCGGAATCGGTCGGCGGGAGTGACGTGCTGGATCTCGGAAACGGTCGCAGTCGTCAAGGAAGGAGAATCCTTCGCGTCGCTAGTCCCGATGGAGCCGAGTGCTCCTGGTGTGGCGACGACGACGCGAAGTTAGCTGGCGATTACGGAGAGCGTCAATGGCGGAAGCCGGGCGGCCACTACGTGAGAGCCTTCAGCCCCCCGAGTGACCTGTACCACTAACCGGCATCCCCCGCCCCTCACCGGGCAGAGACCACCCCGAGTGTCCGTATCTCACGATCCGATACCCCCAAGGTCGTTTTCGGACGCTCGTTAAACTGAGCCGACACAACAGACCGAGCGAGGAGCGCACGTGGGCCTTGTCGTGCAGAAGTACGGAGGCTCCTCCGTAGCCGATGCCGAGGGCATCAAGCGCGTCGCCAAGCGGATCGTCGAAGCCAAGAAGAACGGCAACCAAGTGGTTGTCGTGGTTTCCGCGATGGGCGACACGACGGACGAGCTGATCGATCTCGCCGAGCAGGTATCCCCGATGCCTGCCGGGCGTGAGTTCGACATGCTGCTGACCGCCGGAGAGCGTATCTCCATGGCACTGCTGGCCATGGCGATCAAAAACCTGGGCCACGAGGCCCAGTCGTTCACCGGCAGCCAGGCAGGCGTCATCACCGACTCGGTCCACAACAAAGCCCGGATCATCGACGTCACGCCCGGCCGGATTCGCGAGTCGCTCGACAAGGGCAACATCGCCATCGTCGCCGGCTTCCAGGGCGTCAGCCAGGACAAGAAGGACATCACCACGCTCGGGCGTGGTGGCTCCGACACCACGGCCGTCGCGCTCGCGGCCGCCCTCGACGCCGAGGTGTGCGAGATCTACACCGACGTCGACGGCGTGTTCACCGCCGACCCGCGCGTGGTGAAGAAGGCGAAGAAGATCGACTGGATCTCCTTCGAGGACATGCTGGAACTCGCCGCCTCCGGTTCCAAGGTGCTGCTCCACCGCTGTGTGGAGTACGCCCGCCGTTACAACATCCCGATCCACGTCCGGTCCAGCTTCAGCGGACTGCAGGGCACCTGGGTCAGCAGCGAACCGATCGAGCAAGGGGACAAGAAGGTGGAGCAGGCCATCATCTCCGGTGTCGCGCACGACACCTCCGAGGCCAAGGTCACGGTCGTCGGCGTGCCGGACAAGCCGGGCGAGGCCGCCTCGATCTTCCGCGCCATCGCCGACGCCGAGATCAACATCGACATGGTCGTGCAGAACGTGTCCGCCGCGTCCACCGGGCTGACGGACATCTCCTTCACCCTCCCCAAGACCGAGGGCCGCAAGGCCATCGACGCCCTGGAGAAGGCGAAGACGATCATCGGCTTCGACTCGCTGCGCTACGACGACCAGATCGGCAAGATCTCCCTGGTCGGCGCCGGCATGAAGACCAACCCGGGCGTCACCGCCTCCTTCTTCGAGGCGCTCTCCGACGCGGGCGTGAACATCGAGCTGATCTCGACCTCCGAGATCCGCATCTCGGTCGTCACCCGCGCCGACGACGTCCCGGAGGCCGTCCAGGCCGTCCACACCGCCTTCGGCCTCGACTCCGACACCGCCGAGGCGGTCGTGTACGGCGGCACCGGGCGATGACCGTACGACCGACGCTCGCGGTCGTGGGTGCGACCGGAGCCGTCGGCACGGTCATGCTCCAGATCCTGTCGCAGCACGCGGACATCTGGGGCGAGATCCGTCTGATCGCCTCGCCGCGCTCGGTCGGCCGCAAGCTGGCCGTGCGCGGTGCGGAGGTCGAGGTGGTGGCGCTCACCGAGGCGGCCTTCGACGGGGTCGACGTCGCCATGTTCGACGTACCCGACGAGGTGTCCGCGCAGTGGGCGCCGATCGCCGCCGCCAAGGGCGCGGTGGTGGTGGACAATTCGGGCGCCTTCCGGATGGACCCCGAGGTGCCGCTCGTGGTGCCCGAGGTCAACCCGCACAAGGCGCGCCTACGGCCCCGCGGGATCATCGCCAACCCGAACTGCACGACGCTCTCCATGATCGTGGCCCTGGGCGCGCTGCACGCCGAGTTCGGGCTGCGTGAGCTGGTGGTCTCCTCGTACCAGGCGGTCAGCGGGGCGGGGCGGGCCGGCGTCGAGACGCTGCGGCAGCAGCTGGCGCTGGTCGCCGGCACGGAGCTGGGGACCCACCCCGGTGACGTGCGGCGGGCCGTCGGCGACAACACCGGGCCGTTCCCGGAGCCGGTCGCGCTGAACGTCGTACCGTGGGCCGGGTCGTTGCGCGCGGACGGCTGGTCCTCGGAGGAGATGAAGGTGCGGGACGAGACCCGCAAGATCCTCGGGCTGCCGAACCTTCCGGTCGCCGTGACCTGTGTACGGGTCCCGGTCGTCACCACGCACTCCCTCACCGTGCACGCCCGCTTCCAGGGCGAGGTCACCGTCGACGGGGCCCGTGAGATTCTCGCCACCGCGCCCGGGGTCGTCCTCTTCGACGACCCGGCCGCCGGCGAGTTCCCGACACCCGCCGACGTGGTGGGCACCGACCCGACCTGGGTGGGCCGGGTGCGGCGGGCGCTGGACGATCCGACGGCCCTGGAACTCTTTGTTTGCGGGGACAACCTGCGCAAGGGCGCGGCCCTCAACACCGCGCAGATCGCGGAGCTGGTGGCCACCGAGTTCGCGTGACACCAGGTGACCGTGGTCGCGCTCCCATGACGTGCCGTGTTGCCTGTAACACATGCACGAGTAAGGGGTTACCCCCGGAAAAGCCCTGGCTGTGGGCTCAACGGTTTGTAGGATCTGTGGGCGACGTGTGGTCGGGCCAATAGTCCGGACCACTTGCCCCGTGCCGCCTCGGCGTCCGAAGATTTCCCTCCCCGCCCTTCGCAACCGCGCGAAGGGCGGGGAGCGTCTTTGCGAACGCCCTTCGGGGGTGCGGGGATGCTTGGTGAGGCGTGGGGACGCCTCGGTCATTCAGGACATAGGGGAAGAGCGGGTAGGCATGAGGGCGCTTGACGCACGGTCGGTTGTGCTGCCTGACACCAGACGGCCGGCTGCGGCACATGACGCAAAAGTGACGCCCGGCACGTACAACCCTGACGGGGGGAGCGTGTCCAACTGGCGTGGCAGAGGTTCTCGACTTCCAAGCAGCGACCCGCGGTACGGCTCTACGGCCGCCCCGCCCGTCGCTCCGACCCCGCATGCCCGGTGTGCCCGGCGGCGGCATGCCGGTGATCGCGCCCATGCCCGCAGCGCGGCCTACCCGCATACCGAATCAGCGCGACGGCGCCGATGACATAGCGGCGGCCGGGACGACCGTCGACCACCTCACCGAGACCTACCGCGCGCACTACCGCTCGCTGCTGGGTCTCGCCGCCCTCCTGCTCGACGACACCGCCTCCTGCGAGGACGTCGTCCAGGAGGCCTTCATCCGCGTGCACTCCGCGCGCAAACGCGTCCGCGACCCCGAGAAGACGCTCGCCTACCTGCGTCAGACGGTCGTCAATCTTTCCCGCTCCGCCTTGCGCCGCCGCATCCTGGGCCTCAAGCTCCTGTCCAAGCCGATGCCGGACATGGCGAGCGCCGAGGAGGGTGCGTACGACCAGCTGGAGCGCGACTCCCTGATCAAGGCGATGAAGGGCCTCCAGCGCCGCCAGCGCGAGGTCCTGGTGCTGCGCTACTTCGCGGACATGACGGAGGCCCAGGTCGCCGAGACGCTCGGCATATCGCTGGGCTCGGTGAAGGCGTACGGCTCCCGCGGCATCGCGGCGCTCCGCATCGCGATGGAGGCGCCGGCATGAACAAGGACGGCGAGGGGCGTGACTCCCATGACCGCCATGAGCCCTACGCATGGCACGAGCCGACGAGACCGCACGAACAAGAGCACACGCAATCGCACGCTGGGAACGGAACTGTGAACCACGGCCAGGACGACCGGAACCCCGACGGGTTCGACTCGGACGAGCTGGCGCTGCGCAGGATGCTGCACCAGGCGGTGCAGACGGTCGAGCCGCGCGACGGCACCCTCGACCACCTGCGCAAGGCCGTCCCCGCCCGGCGGGCGCGCAAGCGGCAGGCCGTCGTCGGCATGGCGGCCGCCGCCCTGTTCATCGGCACCGCCGTCCCCGCCCTCGTGCACGTGTCCAACTCCACCGGCTCCGACGTCAACCCCTCGGCCGTCGGCCAGGCCTCCCAGGCCCAGGGCGGGTCGAGCCAGGGAAAAAACGCCGACGGCAGTGAGAGCACCGCCGGCGGCAGCGCCGGTACCTCGCCGGGCAAGGGCAAGGGCGACACCAAGGGCGACGGCACGGGCAAGAACACCGGTACGGCCACGGGCGGCAGTGCGGGCACCGACCCGTCGACCACCAGCGCCTCGGCCCCGGTCTGCACGGCCGACCAGCTCGGCTCGCCCACCGGCACCGTGGACGCCCCCGACTCCGCCAACACCGTCTACGGCACCTTCCGCGTCGTCAACACCTCCACCTCCTCCTGCACGGTCGGCGGCCCCGGCTCGGTGAGCACGCAGGCGGCGGGCGCCGCGGACGCCACGAAGATCATCCTGGCCCGCCATGTGTCCGGGGACGCGGCGTCCGGCCTGCCCGACCCGTCCACCGAGGTCACCTCGCTCCTGCTGGCGCCGGGTTCGGCCTACGAGGTCAAGTTCGCCTGGGTCCCCTCGGAGTCCTGCCCCAGCACCGGCACCAGCTCGGGCGGCACGACGGACGGCGGCTCCACCGCGAGCCCGACCCCGACCGAGGACACCAGCTCCTCCGGCTCCACCTCCTCCGGCACGGACAGCGGCGTCACCACGCAGCTGGTCACGGAGGACGGAACCCAGGACGGCAGCGTCACCGTGTCGCACACCACGGAGGCGGGCTCACCGACGGTCTCGGCGACGGTGTCCGACGCGTGCGCGGGGACTGTCATTTACACCGGGGTGCTGGCCGGGACGTGACGGAGCCGAGGACGGGAGGTACGCGGACCGGCGTCAGACGGCGACCTTCTCCTCTTCCTCCGTCACGAGGCCCATCTCCGCGTCCCGCGCGAACTCCACCTCGCGGCGCAGCAGCCGGAACCACATGAACACCACGAAGCCGGCGAAGACGAACCACTCCCCGGTGTAGCCAAGGTTCTGGAAGGCCTTCAGGTCCAGCCCGGAGCCCGCGGGTACCGTCGCCGGCACGGCCGTCATCCCGGTGTCGCCCTTGTCCAGCGTGACCCACGCGTCGTACACGTCGTACGGCACGAGGTTCACCAGCGACGCCGAACTGATCGCCGCGGTCTGCCCGTCCGGCAACCCGCCCTGTGCGCTCACCCCGTTGTCCCCCGGCGTCTCGGACGCCTGCAGCGCACCGGTGACGGTGACCTCACCGGTCGGCGCGGCGGGCGCCTTCGCGGCGCTCGCGGAACCCGGCAGCCAGCCGCGCACGACCGGCAGCGCCTTGCCGCCGTCGGTGCGCAGCAGCGTCAGCACGTAGTACCCGTTCCGGCCGTCGAGTTGACGGTCGGGGACGAGCAGCTGCTTGCCGTACCGCCCGGTCGCGGTGACCTGCCGGCCCGAGGTCGTCTTGTCCACGGGCAGCATCTGCCGCAGCGGACGGGCCGCCTCGTGCCGGTCCTGCGAGATCTGCTCGGTCGCGTCACGGTGGTCCTGCACCCGGTCCTCGAACCGGCTCAGCTGCCATGACCCCATGAAGACGCAGAAGGGGATGGCGAGCAGCACGAAGACGTTGATCCCCCACCAGCGGGACGTCAGCAGAAACCGGTACACGCCATCAAAGGTACGGGGCGCTCCGCGAGGGCGGGCCGGGGGGTCGGACCGTCGGCACCGCTCGGTGCGGTACGCCGGCTCAGTAGCTGTGTGAACGCCCTCGCTGGGCGGGTCGGTCCCGGCGGGCCCGCAGCGAGTACATGAGCGGGATCCGCGGCCGGTCCGCCGGGAAGCGGTAGTACCCGTCCCGCCGCTCGAAGCTCTCGAAGCGCCGGAAGAGCGAGACGTCGTGCTCGTGCAGGAACTCGATCCGCAGCCCGGCCGCGGCCAGCGCCGAGACCACCTCGCCGACCGGATGCTGCCACTCCACGCTGCGGTTGTTGACCGTGCCGGTCTCCTCGGACCCGTACGTGCCCGGCTCGTCGTACTCCTGGGCCCCGCGGTCGAAGTAGTCCCGCACCACCCGCGAGCCGGTCTCGTCGTCCAGCACGTCGGTCAGCGGATGGAACTCGGAGAGATAGAGGAACCCGCCCGGCGCGACGAGCGACGCGGCCGTCTCGGCCCAGCGCCCGAGGTCGGGCAGCCAGCACAGGGCGCCGGTGCCGGTGTAGACGATGTCGTACGAGGGTTCCGGCACCGCGGCGGCCGCGTCGTACACGTCGGACGCCACGAAGGCCGCCCGCTCCGGCCCGAACCCGAGATCGGCGGCGAGACCGCGGGCGACGTCGAGGGCGGGTTCGGAGAAGTCGAGGCCGACGACGCGGGCGGCGCCGTGCCGGGCCCAGGACAGGGTGTCGGTGCCGATGTGGCACTGCAGATGGAGGAGGGACCGGCCGGTCACGTCGCCGACCTCGGCCAGTTCGAAGTGGCGCAGGGCCTCGGCGCCCGCGCGGAAGCCGTCGAGATCGTAGAAACCGCCGGCCGCGTGCAGCGGCGCCCGCTCGTCCCACAGGGCGCGGTTGGCCTCGCGCCAGTCGGCGGGGGTGGCGGATGCCGGGGAGGGGACGGGGGAGGACACGGTCTGCCTGCCTAACCTTTTCCGCCTGCTCAGAGGGGCGCTTGGTAAGTGACCGGTAGAAGTTATCCACAGCCTGAGGACCTCGCCAGCGAATTGTCTGTGCGGACAGGCACTATGGGGCCATGACTGAGAGCAACGGGTCCGCTTCGCCCAAGCGGAACGAGGAGATGCCGGACTGGGAGAGGCGCTTCCGGGCGCCCCGGGTGTCGCTGCCCGACTGGGCGGAGGACGCACCGGACCACTCCCTGTTCGTGTCGAACGCGACGGGGACGTACGAGCTGTACGCCTGGGACCGGGCGTCCGGCGAGCAGCGCCAGGTGACGGACCGGCCGAATGGCACGACGGACGGCGTGCTCTCCCCGGACGGCGCGTGGATCTGGTGGTTCGACGACAAGGACGGCGACGAGTTCGGCGTCTGGCGCCGACAGCCCTTCGAGGGCGGCCCGGACGACCTCGCCGCGCCCGGCCTGGACGCCTCCTACCCGGCGGGCCTGGCCCTGGGCCGCGACGGCCGCACGGCGATCGTCGGCCGCTCCACGGACGAGGAGGGTACGACGATCCACCTCGCGCGCACCGACTCCGAGCCCGTGGAGATCTACCGCCACCGCGAGTCGGCGGGCGTCGGCGACCTCTCCCACGACGGCACGCTGATCGCCGTCGAGCACACCGAGCACGGGGACGCGATGCACTCCGCGCTGCGGGTCCTGCGCCCCGACGGCACGGCGGTCGCCGAACTCGACGACACCAAGGGCGGCACGGAGGAGCTGGGCCTGGAAGTCCTGGGCTTCGCCCCGGTCGACGGCGACACCCGCCTGCTCATCGGCCATCAGCGCCGGGGCCGTTGGGAGCCGCTGGTGTGGGACGTGGCGACGGGGGAGGAGACCGACCTCGCCCTGGACCTGCCCGGCGACGTAGGCGCCGAGTGGTACCCGGACGCCACGGGCCTGCTCATCGCGCACAGCTTCGAGGCCCGCAGCGAGCTCTTCCGGTACGACCTGGAGAGCGCCGCCCTGGCGAAGATCCCGACCCCGCCCGGCACGGTCTCCGGCGCGACGGCCCGCCCCGACGGCAGCGTGGAGTACCTCTGGTCCTCGGCCGCGGAGCCGTCGACGGTCCGCTCGACCGGGGGCACCTCCCAGGCCCGTGAGGCAGCGGGGGAGGGCAAGGTCGTCCTGGACCCGCCGGGCATGAAGTCCCCGGGCTCGGTCCCGGTGCAGGACGTCTGGGTGGAGGGGCCCGGCGGCCGCATCCACGCGCTGGTCCAGAAGCCGGCGGGAGTGACGGGCCCCGTCCCCACCGTGTTCGACATCCACGGCGGCCCCACCTGGCACGACAGCGACTCCTTCGCGGCGGGCCCGGCGGCCTGGGTGGACCACGGCTACGCGGTGGTCCGCGTCAACTACCGCGGCTCCACGGGTTACGGCCGCGAGTGGACGGACGCCCTGAAGCACCGGGTCGGACTCATCGAGCTCGAGGACATCGCCGCGGTCCGCGACTGGGCGGTGAGTTCGGGCTTGTCGGACCCCGACCGCCTCATCCTCAGCGGCGGTTCGTGGGGCGGCTACCTCACCCTCCTCGGCCTCGGCGTCCAGCCGGACGCGTGGACCCTGGGCATCGCGGCGGTACCGGTCGCCGACTACGTCACGGCGTACCACGACGAGATGGAAGCGCTGAAGGCCATGGACCGCACGCTCCTGGGCGGCACCCCGGAGGAGGTCCCCGACCGCTTCGAGGCCTCGTCCCCCCTGACGTACGTGGACAAGGTCAGGGCCCCGGTCTACATCTCGGCCGGCGTCAACGACCCCCGCTGCCCGATCCGCCAGATCGAGAACTACGTGAAACGCCTGGAGAGCAGAGAGGCGACCCACGAGGTGTACCGCTACGACGCGGGCCACGGCTCATTGGTCGTCGACGAACGCATCAAGCAGGTCCGCCTGGAACTGGACTTCGCGGAGAGGCACTTGGGGACGACAGCTCCGTAGCCTGTAACGCCTCGCCGTCTGCGGGTCCGGGCCGGGTACCCGTCACGCCCCCGCCCGCTCCCGCGGACGCCGTCCCAGCAACTCCGCCAACCCCCGCCGCGTAGCCGCCAGCACCACCCGATCCTCCGCCCGCAGCACATACGTATCCGGCAGATCCCACACGAGCCCGGCTCCCGCTCCCGACCCCCGCCCGCCCTCGTACGCCTCCTCGACCGCGGGCTCCTGACCACCCCCGGCCCCCTGCACCCCCGTATCCAAGGCCAACACCCGCCACGCCCCCGCCCGAAACGCCTCCGCCACGGTCTTCCCCTCCAGCTGTGAATGCCCACCCACATCCACCGCGGCGAACAACAACACCCGCCGCTCGACCGGAATCGCCCCCAGAATCTGCCGCCCCATCATCGCCCCGGCAAAAGCCGGCGCGGCCAGATGGGACACACTCCGACTCCGCGTGGACGCCCGAGGATGCGCGGCCCGAAGCGTCCGGTAAACGGCGGTCGCGAAGTCGTCGTCGTACAACCGCAGCACCACCCGCAGATCCGGCCGCACGGACCGCGCGTACAGGGCGGCCTCGAGATTCGTCGTGTCCGCGCTGGTCACGGCCAGCAGCGCATGCGCCCGATGAATCTTGGCCGCCTCCAGCACACCTTCCTGAGTGACATCCCCCAACACCACAGGCACCCGCAACCGCCGAGCCGTGGCCAGTCCCCGAGCCTCCGGGTCGGACTCGACGCACACCACCGGAATGTGCAGTTCCCGCAGCCGGGTCAGCACCCGCGTACCGATCTTGCCCAGCCCGAGGAGGACCACATGCCCACCCAGCCCCCGAGGGGGTTTCCGCAGGGCCGAGGCCGACCGAAAGGTACCCAGCGCTTCGAGCACGGCGGCCAGCAGCACGGGCAGCATCAGCAACCCGACGAGCCCGGACAGGAGTTGGAGAACCTGCCGCCCCACGGGCGCCCCGATCGCGGGATCGTCGATGGCGAAGAGATCGAGCAGCGTCAGGTAGAAGGCACTCAGCGGATGCATCCCGGTGACCACCCACAGGGCCACCGCGAGCGCGATCACACACGCCGCCATACCCGCCAACGACCACCGCAGCCGCCGCGAGAACAACGAGGCGAACGGTACGGCCCCGCGCGCGGGGGGCAGCGCGGGCCCGGAGTAGGACACCTGCTCGAGGACCACGGTCCCGCGCCCCGTCGCCCCCTCCACCGCCGCCGCGTCCGGCAGCAGCAACGGCCCTTCCTCCACGCCGAGTTCGGGATCATCTGCGCCGACGGGACCGACGGGACCGACGGGTCCGACGCCGGGCGCCGACAGCACGGCCAGCGTGGCCAGCCCGGGCTCGGCCACCTGCCCCGGCCGCGGCGTCCGCTCCACCGCCCGCAACAACAGCCCATCGGTCTGTACGACCTTGCTGGTGCCGGCGACCGCGGTGGCGACCAGCGCCGGTGCGGCCGTATCGGCGTCGGACAGCACGGTCGTAGAAGCGTCGAAGTTGGATCCGTCACCGGCGCCCGCGGCCAACGCGGCTGCCTGATCGAGGAGTTCCTCGATGTGCTGGCCGAGCCGCCGGTTGTAGAGGCGCAGCACGAGCCGCAGCCGGGGGTTGAGTCGGCGGGCGGTGAGGGCGGCGCGGATGTTGGTCTCGTCGTCGTCATAGACGAGCGCCAGCGCGGCGGCCCGCGCCACGCCCGCCGAGCCGAGCACCTCCTCGGTCGGCTCGGCGGCCGCCACCAGGCGTTCGCCGCCGACGGGTTCACCGTTGCCGTTGCCCCGGTTCACGGCCGCGCTCACCCGGTCGATCAGCGCGGCCGTGGTGGCCCGGGCCCGTCCGACCACCGGCGTCCGCACACTCCGCTCGGACGGGGGCACGACGAGCGTGACCTGCTCGCCGTACACCCCGCGCAGTTCGGCGGCGAGCCGGTGCGCCAGCCCGTCGTCGCCGCACACCACCATGTGCGCGGACGGATCACCGTCCGGCAGTCCCTGATTCGGCACGCTCCCCACGAGGGGAAAGAGTGCCGCACCGGGACGCGTGGTTCCACCAACGAACGGCCGGACCCACTGAACGTTCACGCCTTCCCCGCCGTACCGAAGGGGAGGGAAACCAGCGCCCTTCCGCACCACCGGAGGTACCACGCCCGTGGCCATCACCAGACCAGCCCCCACGGGGGAGGACAGCGATGAGCCGACGACCCGCGCGCCGGAACGGGGCGGGACGGTGACTGAGGAGGCGCTCGAGGGGAGCGCCGAGCAGACCGCCGACAAGCTGGTCGAGCACCTGACCGGGCATGTGCCGGACAGGTCGTCCGGGAAGCGGGCGGGGCGTGCGACCGGCACGACGTCCGAATCCGAGCCGGAGCGGGCCGAACCGGCGCCGAAGTCGACGGGGTCGAAGCCGGCGGCTCGCGAGCGTGTGGGGGTGAAGTCGGCGGGGCTGAGGCTGGCGGATCGGGAGCGGGCGGAGTCGAAGCCGACGGGGTCGCAGCCGAAGGTCGACTGGCAGCCGAAGTCCGACGGGCGGCTGAAGGCCGATGGGCATGCGGAGGTCGACGGGCATGCGGAGGTCGACGGGCATGTGGAGGTCGGCGGGCGGCTGGAGGCCGATGGGCACGCGGAGGTCGGCGGGCACGCGGAGGTCGGCCGTCGCGAGTCGCGGTCTCCCCTCGTCCTGACCATGCTCCTGCTCCTCCTGGTGCTGCTCCAGGGCCCCATCCGCGGTGCCCTGTCCGCGCCGGTGATGCAGAGCTGGATGACGGTGTTCGTCGCCGTGCTGGTGCAGGCGCTGCCGTTCCTCGTGCTCGGTGTGCTGCTCTCGGCGGCGATCGCCGTGTTCGTCCCGCCGTCGTTCTTCGCCCGGGCGCTGCCCAGCCGCCCCGCCCTGGCCGTCCCGGTCGCGGGCATGGCGGGCGCCGTACTGCCGGGCTGCGAGTGCGCGTCGGTCCCGGTGGCCGGCGCCCTGGTCCGCCGGGGCGTCACCCCGGCCGCGGCCCTGGCCTTCCTCCTCTCCGCGCCCGCGATCAACCCGATCGTCCTGACCGCCACCGCCGTGGCCTTCCCCCGCAACCCCGAGATGGTCCTGGCCCGCTTCGTGGCCAGCCTCCTCGTGGCCTGCACGATGGGCTGGCTCTGGCACCGCTTGGGCCGCACGGACTGGCTGCGTCCACCGGAGCGCCCGCACTACGAGGGCGCCACCAAGGGCGAGGCCTTCTGGGGCTCGGTCCGGCATGACGTGATGCACGCGGGCGGCTTCCTGGTGGTGGGCGCGATGGCCGCGGCGACGCTGAAGGCGGTGGCCCCGGCGAGCTGGCTGCGCACGGCGGCGGACAACCCGTTCGTGGCGATCCTCGCCCTCGCGGTCCTGGCCGTACTCCTCTCCATCTGCTCGGAGGCGGACGCGTTCGTGGCGGCGTCGCTGACCCAGTTCTCCCTCACAGCCAAACTGGCGTTCCTGGTGGTGGGGCCCATGATCGACCTGAAACTCTTCGCGATGCAGGCGGGCACCTTCGGCCGCACCTTCGCCCTCCGCTTCGCCCCCGCCACGTTCGCCCTGGCGATCCTCGGCGCGGTCGTGACCGGGACGGTCCTCCTGTGAACCGCCAGGCCCAGGCAGCGGTCCTGTTCCTGACCGGCGCGGCCCTGCTCCACGCCGGCGTCACCGACCTCTACCTCCGCTACGTCAAGGCGGGCCTCCAACCCCTGCTGCTGGCGTCGGGAGCGGTCCTGATCGCGACGGCACTGGCGACGGTCTGGTACGAGTGGCGGGACCGAAAGACGCCGGCGACCGCGGCGGCGGCAGTGGCCGGGGCCCACGGCGACGAGCTTGGCCACGGTGACGGCGACGACCACGTCCACGTTCACCGCGAACCCCGCATCTCCTGGCTCCTGGTCCTCCCCCTCCTCGCCCTCATCCTGGTGGCCCCACCGGCCCTGGGCTCGTACAGCGCGATGCGCACGGGAACGGCCCTCCAACAGCCGTACGGCTACAACGCATTGCCAACCGGCAACCCCGTCAGCCTCACGGTGGTCGACTACGCGACCCGAGCGGTCTACGACCACGGCCGCCACCTCACCGACCGCCGCATAAAGATCACCGGCTTCGTGGCCCTGGACCACTCCGGCGCCCCCTACCTGGTCCGCATGGCCCTCAACTGCTGCGCAGCAGACGCCCAGCCGGTAAAAATCGCCCTGACCGGCAAGATCCCCCCGGTTCTCCAGCCGGACAAGTGGCTGGAGGTAACAGGCACTTACACCACCAAACAAACCAAGGACCCGGTCAACAACGGCCCGATCCCGTTCCTCCAGGTGACGTCAGCAACCCCAGTCCCCGTCCCCAAGGACCCGTACGACGAGAGCTGGAACAACTGACACCTGGCCCCTCACTCCTCCCCGGGCGCAATGAGGCGATCGGAGCTTTCGACGTCTACCGGTACGTCATCGAGGCCGACGCCAGCCAAGCTGTCCTCGGCCTCCATTGGGTCAGCCCAAAGTGAGGATGGAACAGGCTCAGTGATCACAGATCGTCGGTGTCATCCGAGACGTCGAGGCTGATCCCCGGATCACCTGGGGCTGATTCGTCGTCCAGGATCACCTTTCCCATCGCGGCTGAGATGCTTCCGAGCAGTGCCGCTTTGCGGGCGGCGAAGAACCCATCGAAGTCGTCGGCGGACATGAGATCCGGGTGCGCGAGGTGGGAACGGACGCGCTCGGCGACGCCTTCCTGAGCGGTCTCCGCGGCCTTTGCCAGCCGTCCCAGGTATTCGGAGGGGGCCACGCCTCCGATGATTCGGTTCGTCCGGGCAGTCAACGGGGTCTTGTTGATGATCGAGTTGTAGATGGCGGGGTCGTAACCAGCCTTTTCGCACCAGGTCTTGGGAAAGATGTGGTGGATGTCGATGGACTCGTCGAAGTACCCGGTGACCTCGGCCTTCTCGCCGGTGCGCCAGTCCACGGCACCCGCCTTCAGCAGCAACGCATAAATGCCCTTGTACGCTGCGCTGTTACGGGTCCGGAGGGTCAGCAGCCGCCCGGGGGAGAACTGTGCGGCAGTGACTGTCCGGGGCTCGGCCGTATCGCCGTGGATCCAGTCGACGACGTCCGGCAGATCCTGGCTGAAGCGGGTCTCGGTCGAACCGCCGTAGAGCTCACCGAACACTCCGCACCAGTACCAGCGGGCGAGCTTGTGCTGGGCTCCCGCACTTTGCGCGGTATCGCCGGCCAAGGCCAGGATCGCTGCCAGAGGTATCAACTGAGTTCCATACGGCAGGAACTTCGTGTCGAAGAGGAACTGCTGATGCAGGAACTTCGCCGCCGTCTTGAACCCGGTGATGACGGACGGGGCGAAGCGTACGTAGTCCTCCAGCGAGAGGGCGAGCATGTCTTTGCGCTTACAGCCGATGCGCGGCAGCCGTTCCTCCTCCGTCCCGCCTTCGGCCTCACGCCTACGCCGCTCGGCCGTGGCCAACAGAGTGACCGCCTGGAGAAAGTCGGTGTTGGAGACTTCGCGAAGGATGCGGTACTCGGGCGCCTTCCAGGCGGCCCGACACTCCTGTTCCCAGTGGTTGCGCAGATCGAACTCGTCGGCTGCGTAGGTGGCGGTCAGCAGCTCGAAGACGGTCAGGGTGACACCGCCGGTGTTCACCTTCTCGAAGACCTGGCATACGGCCTGGCGTGGGGTCGTCTGCCCCAGCTCGATGACCGGGACGTGATACAGGTCGAAGGGACGAACGAATTCCTTGCTGAACTCGCGCCACAGCTTGCGCTTGACTTTGTCGCCGTCCCAGTAGTCAGTGAATTCGTCGCCCCAGTCGCCGCCGTCGAAGACCGCGTGGAGTGGAAAGAGGTGTGCCTCGTACTCACGCTCGGGAGTTGAGTAGTCCTCGATTACCTCGCCCCGGAAGTTGACCACTTTCCGTGATTCGGGCAGGAAACGGATGGCGTCCTCACGGTCGCCGTTCTCGTCGAGAGCCTGGACCATGTCGACGTAGAACCACCCCGACACCTGCTGCTTGCGCAAGTCCTGAGTGACCACGGGGCCCTTCAGTTTCAGGGACTGGAACAGCGAGGTCAGCCGCTGCTGGCCGTCGAGCACGAGCGAATCCGGCTCGGGATCACCGACCGGGGCGGCTCCCTCGATCGGCCGGTACTTGAACCGGACGTCGCCGCCGGCCTTCAGCAACATGACGGTGCCGACGGGATAGCTCAGCGAGATCGACGCCAGGAGGCTCGCGATGTTCGGGTAGGGCCACACCCAGCCGCGCTGGAACTCGGGGAGTTGGGCCTTGCCGACCTCGACCTGTTGCAACAGATCGCGCAGGGGTCTCTTGTCGATGCTGAACGCTTCGTCGGCCACATGGGCTCCTTGGGGCGGCGGGCCATCGAGGGGCGCCCGAGGCCAACTGTTCCGTGTCACAACCAAATTACTAGCCGTCATGGCCGCGGTTGCCTGGGTTCCAGAACGAACTGCAGCCGCGACCAGGGCCAGAAGCCCCAGTAAGCACCCCTCTTCCTGGCACACTCGGGATGTGAGCCAGTGGGCCCCTCCAGACCAGAGCCGGGCCCCGATGGGCGCCGACTCATCAAGATCGTCCCCTGGTCGCGATCGCATCTGGAACGCAGAGCAGACCACGCCACGGCCGCTCTCGTAACCAGCCCGGGACGACGCCGGCAGACTCTGGAAGCAGTCGGCGCCCCCCAAACACCCTCGAAACCACTCAGGGACCCGACCCGCTAAGCGGATCAGGCCCCTGACCTGGTACTTCACTGTCGGGGTGGCGGGATTTGAACCCACGACCTCTTCGTCCCGAACGCGATCGGGCCCTTTTTGACCTTGCTTCGAGGATACTGACCTGCTCGTTCGCCTTCGGATCAGTCCATTACTGTCCGGGACGGTCCTCGTGCGGCTGCACCGTTTGGCCCCCTGTTTGGCCCCCACGGGAACGGTCTGTAGGGCTCAGCAGCAGGGCTTCAATCGGCGTTGGAACCTCCTTGATGTGGGTCCGGTCGCGGGCCCTCTGCCGCTATGCTGCTAAGTCCAACGCTGTCTCGTTTTGGGCAGTTGCAGGTAGGGGGTAGCGGGGGTCGTATGTCAACCGCGTCAACGTCGCCGTCAGGAGAAGGCGCCCAGGCGGGCACCGCTGAACCAAGCACCCCCGGTGAGGGTGTACAGGAACAGGATAAATCGGCACGCCAAATTGCCCTAGAGAAGCTTGGCATGTGGTTTGTATTTGCCGTCATTTTTGCTGTACTTCCGACGGTTGCAAGATTCCTTCAGGATTTAACTCAGAAGAATCATAAAAATCTCGGCCTGTTTGAGCTGGCCAGCAGGGCAGACCTTTACATTGTTTGTATGGGGTTAACTGCTACGGCTATCGGGCAAGCACTCATGCGTACAGAAGGAAAGATGCCGGGAGCGCTTAAGTTCTGGAGCGTCTTCAATATTGTGATGCTTGCCTTGGTTACATTTCTCGCCGCTGGCACCGACCAGCAAGGCGTTGATACGCATGCGCTTGGCGTGCAGTCTCTGATTCTATTGATTGTTACTCTCGTAAGTACCGGGTTCAGCACGTATCTCTGTGAACTGGAGGCGACGCCGTGAAGCTTACGGAGTATGTGTCGCTACTCGGCACTATTGGGGCGAGTCTGGTTGCGGCAATTGGGGCCTTGATAACCATTTATTTTTCCACCAGGGCAAGCAAGCAGGCCCAACAAGATGTGGAGCGACATGTCCGTGAAATGGAAGCGGAACGTATCAGGCGACTAACGCAAAAGCATGTCAATGAGAAGACGCAGGATGAAGCGATCGACACCACGCGGTCATCTCCTGATGACTGATTCTTGTCAGGTGTCCTTAACAGGTATTATCTACAGAATCCGTCTGGGTTCACGATGCGCCCGGATGTGCCTTAAGTCCTCGCGCCAACGAGGTCGGCGGAAAGCGAAGATTCCTATAGCAGCCTCGAAACGAGTTGGGTAATACCGCTCACAGATGCAACGACCGCGGAAACGCCTTCTGATCCGGCCACCAACGCGGTTAGGAGGCTGTGAATGACAGTCCGGTTTGGCTGCGGGTCTGTTAGCTGATTCTCTAGCTCGGAAATCATGTCTAGCATCTGCTCTCTATCGGCTACTCCTTCTCGGTGCTCCATCAGTAGCTGTCGAAGTTCAGCTAGACGCCCAGAAAGTTCTTCGCTTAGCCCGCCTTGGTAACTTACGTTTTGACCAAACACGCCACCCGATCGAGTGACGTTTGCCCATACATTGGCGGGGAAAGAACCACGATCAACGGGCATTGGTAGATTCTCCCTCTCTCAAATCGGCTGATACAGTACCCTCTGATGCCGTAGCGACGCCCCCCAAGGCCAGCGCTGGCGACATGGCATCTCGGTCGATCTGCGGGGAGGGATTTCTTGCTGCGGACTGAGAGTGCCCCTGAACGCCGAGCTGTTCGAGGACCTTTGGGGCCGCAACACCGATGGCGACGAAACCCACGGCTCCCGATACTTGCCCGGTCTGCGCGAAAGCGGCGCCTAAGCCAGCGCCTAGGCCCATCCGGATGACTACTGAGACGAGGTACTCAGCGAGTGTGAGGGGATCCTTCCCTTTCCACGGGAAGCCCTTCGCCTGGCGAATTGCCGTGTGTAGGTCCCATGCCTCGACGGCACCAGCGCCCACAAGGCCCCATATACATGCCTGCCAAAGCACCATGTGCCCCGCCCCCTTGATTTCATCGGGTCGCACTGGCTAGGCCCCAGCATGACAGTAGGCGGCGGGTTGAGCCAGGACTCAAGCTCCTCTTCTGAGGGGCGGGGCTCGAAGGCCGTGAGCCCGACCGCAATGCTGCAGTGATAGCAGTGACAGCAGTTCAACGCGGCAAGAACCCAGGTTTTTCTTCGGCGAGCGTACGCAACCGAGTGAGGTAGTCCTGCGCTGCTGGTTCCGAGCTGTATCGGCGCCGCATCTCGGCAGCGAGTTCGCGGCTGGTCATGATGAGCGATGGCACTGACTGCCGGTCCCCTTCGAGGGCTCGTTCGCCCATGATGAGTGCCTGCTCCAAGTCGCCCTCACGTGCCGCAGTGACTCCGAGCGTGACCCGCGCTTCCGCGTTGCGCATTGGCGAGCGCTCTGTGCCGTCGAAGTCTGTTCCCGCCCTCAGCACTTCTTCGGCGAGCGTGCGCGCGAGCTTGTCCTCACCGACCAGGCGGTAGCAGTCCATTGCGTAGAAGTCGAACTTGGCTGGGTCCACCACGAAGTGGTTGTCCAGGTTCTCGGGGTAGGGCATCCCTTCGAGCAACTGCCGGCCCTTGTCCAAGGCCACCTCGACTTGGCGGCGGTCGCCGATCCTTGCCCACGCTTTGGCCTCCTGGGCTGCGAGCTGCACGGCCACGCTGTGGTGCTGCGCCGTCTCGGCTCCGGCGCGTGCCGCCGCAATAACGCCGCGGTAGTCGCCGGTCGTGAGTGCGAACCATGCTCGCATCTCGTGTGCCCACCCGGCGACTTCCGCGTGGTCGGCCTCGGTCGCGAGCGAGAGCGCTGCCTGTCGCGTCGACTCGGCAGCGTGGCGTGCGCCTGTGTCGTACTCGACGCAGCCGACGAGTAGGGCGAGCCAGCCGCTCTCCGATCACGGCATCCCGTTGGAGCGCATCGCTCAGCTTGTCGGGCACACGAGTCAGGCGACGACGGAAGCTGTCTACCGTAAGCAACTACGGCCGGTCATTACACAGGGAGCCGAAGCCATGGACGAGATCTTCGCTATTGACGATGATGGCACAGTGGCCTAGGACCCTTCGTCTCAATGCACTGGGCACAGGCCTGTTAGTGATATTGGTCTTCGCTCGCCATTCGGATCAGCTTCGGTGGGAGCGGCTCCGAATGGCGAAGGACGCTGTCTACGTTTCCAGACGGTTGCTGTGGGGCGAGGGATGTTCAGATGGGCAAGGTGGCTCCAGCACTGTTAACTAGCGGCTTCGCGCTTGTCGGCGTCATGGTTGGGGCTTGGCTCACGGCTCGAAGCGGGGATCGCCAGTGGACACGGGCAGAACAGGTGAAAGCCTGCTCACACCTTATGAAGGAGTACGCCCTTATATACGACGCTATGGCGCTTATACGCCGTTACCAGATGCCCGATCTGCATTGGGCCCCATGGAATCAGGCGCTGGCCGAGGTCGCTTTCGTATGCAAGAAACCCGTTGTCGAGGCGGCTTACGCCCTTGACGAAGCGTTCTGGCGTGCCGACTGGGACATTCGCGGAGACCGGATGGGGCAGGACGCATGGCTTGAGTTGCGCCGCCCGATCGAAGAGGCTCGTGATGTTCTCATACACGCCGTTCGCCTTCAGACAAGCGAACGGCTCAAGGGACCTGTCCGGACCTCTGGACGGCCGCCGGATGACGATCCCATGTGGTCGGCACGGCGGGCCCGCGCGAGGCCGAGGGTGAGGATTTGTCTGCCGAAGCTGAACTGTTGGCCGCAGCACTCGAAGCGTTCGGGGGGACCCCGCGCTTCCGGTGGCTGAAGTGATGCTGATCTTGATCTGCTTCGTTTGGCCCCCCGTTTGGCCCCCGAGCATGACAGAGGGCCAATCGCGATCATGCGATTGGCCCTCTGACCAGCGTCGGGGTGGCGGGATTTGAACCCACGACCTCTTCGTCCCGAACGAAGCGCGCTGCCAAGCTGCGCTACACCCCGATGTCGCTGCTGGTGCTGCTTGTCGCGGCGACGTCGTTTACTTTAGCCCACCGGTGGCTGTAGGCGAAATCCGGTTTTGGCGCGGTGGCGGACGGGGTTCGGGCGGGCGTGGTCGAGGGCGATCAGGAGGATGGCCAGGGCGTAGAGGGCGAGGCCGAGGAGGAGGGCGTTGCCCAGGACGCTCTTGTAGCCGTGTAGATCCACGTCCAGGAACGGGTACAGGTAGCGGCCTGGCGTGCCGGGGAGGATCAGCTCGCCTCGCCCGAAGGAGAAGGCCAGGTAGGCGAGCGGGTAGAGGAGCCAGGTCGCTGCCTGGCGGAGGTGCAGGTGGCCGGGGGCGGTCAGGAGGAGCCAGTCCAGTACGGCGGCGATCGGGACCGCCGTGTGCAGGACCTGGTTCGTGACCCAGTGCCAGCCGGTGGGGGGAGCCGTCTCGCCCGGCCCAGTTGTCATGGAGAAGGGGCTCGAGGCGTTCGCCAGGAGGAAGTGGTACACCAACCCCGTGATCACCACGTAGAGGAGGGCCGCGCCCGTCACGGCCGACGGGAGTGGGCGGCGGGCCGTCCAGGCGCGGCGCGCCGAGAGGGTGAGGATCAGGGCCAGGAGCATGTTGCTCTGGATCGTGAAGTAGCTCAGGACGCGGACTGGGCTGCCGAGCAGCAGCTCGATCGTCACGGCCGCAGCCGCCGCGAGGGCGACCAGGAGGCGGTACGAGGCGGCGAGGCGCCGCCGTACGGGGGCCACCACCGCCGTGGCGGGGACGGGTGAGGGCAGTAGCGCGGGCACGCCCGGGACCGCGGGGAGGTCCGGGATGTCCCTGGGTATCGGGGCGGTCATGCCCTCAAGCTAGGCAACTCCGGCATATGGGGCGACGTGGGCGGGCCGTGCGGGTTACGTCACCGCACCGTGCCCAAGCCCCGCAGCGTGTCCAAACCTCGCACCGCGTTCAAGCCCCGCGCACGGAGTTTCAAGCCCCGCACCCGACGCCGTACACCCCACACGACCCTCCACCAGCGCGCCGTACACCCCGCGTGCCTCCACCCCGCGTGCCGCACATCCCGCGCCCCCGCACCGGGCGCCGTACACGCCGCCCTCCTTCACCGGGCGCCGTACACACCGCGCCCCGCACCGGACGCGTACCCCCGCCCTCCCACACCCGGCGAGGCGCATACACCCCGCCCTCCCGCACCGGCACGCCGCCGACCCGAGCTCCGCCCCTCACACCCAACACACCACACACCCTGCCCCTCACACCTCGAAGCGCAGCCGCACCCACTCCGAAGCACAGGCCCGCCACCTCGAAGCGCAGCCGCACCCACCCCGAAGCACAGGCCCGCCACCCCGAAGCGCAGCCCCACCCGCACCCCGAAGCCCGACCCCACCTACCCCCGCTCCACCAACGTCATCAACGTAACCTCCGGCGGACAAGCAATCCGCACCGGCGTATACCGATTCGTCCCGCACCCCGCCGACACATGCAGATACGACGTCCGGCCCTCCGCCCGATGCCGGGACAGTCCCTTCACACGGTCCGTGTCGAGGTCGCAGTTGGTGACCAGGGCGCCGTAGAAGGGGATGCAGACCTGGCCGCCGTGGGTGTGGCCGGCCAGGATCAGGGGGTACGAGTCCGCCGTGAAGGCGTCGAGGACGCGGAGGTACGGGGCGTGGACCACGCCCATCGAGAAGTCCGCGCCGGCCGAGGGGCCGCCCGCCACCTGGGTGTAGCGGTCGCGCTTGATGTGCGGGTCGTCCAGTCCCGTCAGTTCCAGCGACATCCCGTCGATCTTCAGCGTGCCCCGCGTGTTCGTCAGATTCAGCCAGCCCGCCGCGTCGAAGCCGTCCCGCAGGTCCTCCCAGGGGTTGCGGGGCACGTTGACCGGCGGCGGGTTGCCGTTCAGGCCGTGGCGGCCCTGGACCTTCTCCAGGAGATACCGGGCGGGGTTACGGGGCTTGGGGCCGTAGTAGTCGTTCGAACCGAAGACGTACGCGCCCGGGAACTCCATCAGGGGGCCCAGCGAGTCCAGGACCTCAGGGATGCCCTCCGGGTCGGACAGGTTGTCGCCCGTGTTGATCACGAAGTCGGGGCGCAGGCCCGCCAGCGAGCGCAGCCAGCGCTGCTTCTTGCGCTGGCCGCCGACCATGTGGATGTCGGAGACCTGGAGGAGGCGCAGGGGACGCATCCCTCTGGGCAGGACGGGCACCGTGACCCGTCGGAGGCGGAAGGAACGGGCCTCGAACCCCGCCGCGTAAGCCACACCGGCGGCACCGGCCGCCGCGATCCCCAGAGGTACTCCGTATCGAGCGCGCATATCTCCATCGTGTCAGACCCGCGGGACCGGCCGAGCCCACCACCCCTTCGTCGCCGGCGCCCCAGCCGGGGATCCGGCCGAGGATCCAGCCGGCGCCCCACGGCCCTTTAAATGAACGGGCGTCGGCCCTCGTACACCTGCGACAATCAAACTCATGACCACCACCCTCAAGTCGAAGCTCCAGGACGACCTCAACACCGCGATCAAGGCGCGCGACGAGCTCCGCTCCTCGACGCTCCGGCTGACGCTCACCGCGATCACCAAGGAGGAGGTCGCCGGCAAGGAGAAGCGGGAGCTCTCCGACGACGAGGTCCTCAAGGTGATCACCAAGGAGGCGAAGAAGCGCCGCGAGGCGGCCGACGCCTTCGCGCAGGGCGGTCGTGCCGAGAGCGCGGAGCGGGAGAAGGCGGAGGGCGAGGTCCTCGCCGAGTACCTGCCGAAGCAGCTCAGCGACGAGGAGCTGGACGGGATCGTCGCCGCGGCCGTCGAGGAGGCGAAGGCGGCCGGCGCCGAGGGGCCGCGGGCCATGGGCGCCGTCATGAAGATCGTGAACCCGAAGGTCGCGGGCCTGGCCGAGGGCGGCCGGGTCGCCGCGGTCGTCAAGAGGCTCCTGGCCGGCTGACCGACCCGAGGCCGGACGAGCAGACGAACGGCCCCTTTCTCCTCGTAGAGACTTCTCTTCTACGAGGAGAAAGGGGCCGTCGGCGTATTCAACGCACGGCGTCGGCCGCGCCGCCGCCTGCTGAGCCGGCCGCTGCGCTAGCCGCGCCCTCCCCCGTTGCCGTTCCCGTTGCTGGTGCCCTGGAACAGGTTGTCCGGGATGGAGAAGGTGGGCGTCGGGAAGCTGGTGCCGCCCGTGTCGGTGCCGCCGGTGTCCGTGCCGCCGTCGTTCTGGCCGCCGTCGGTGGTGCCGCCGTTGTCACCGTTGTCGCCGTCGTCGTTGCCGTTCCCCTTGCCCTTGTTGGCGTCGGGGATGTTGACGAGGTTGAAGTTCTCGACCGCATGCCCTTCCAGTGCGCCGGTCATCATGTCGCGCCAGATCGGGCCCGGGACCTGGCCGCCGTAGACCTTCTCGTTCCAGACGCCGCCGATGGTGATGTTCTTCATCTGGCGCTCGTGGGCCGGGTCGCCGACCCAGACCGCGCCCGCCATGTTCGGCGTGAAGCCGACGAACCAGGCCGCGTAGCGGTTGTCCGTCGTACCGGTCTTACCGGCGCTCGGGCGGTCGCTGAGGCCGGCCTGGGTACCCGTACCGTCCTCGACCACGCCCTTCAGCAGCGTCGTCACGGTGTCGGCGGTCTTCTCCGACATGGCGCGCGAGCAGGTCGACTTCGGCACCTCGAAGGACTTCTTCTGAGTGCCGACGGTCTGGGTGATCGACTCGATGGCGATCGGCGTGCAGTACATGCCGCGCGAGGCGAAGGTCGCGTACGCGTTCGCCATGGTCAGCGGGGACATCTCCTGGGTGCCGAGCGCGATGGAGGGCGCCTGCTGGAGCGTCTTGCCGTCGGCCCGCTGGACGCCCATCTTCTGTGCCATCGTGGTCACCGGGCAGATGCCGATGTCGCTGATCAGCTGCACGTAGTAGGTGTTGACCGACTTGGCGGTCGCCTCCTTCATCGAGTACGGGCCGTGTTCCGACTCGCTCTCGTTCGTGAGCTTGACGCCCTTCTCGTCCCAGGTCCTGCCGTCACAGGCGGAGACCGGCGCCGGGTAGTCCATCTCGTACGGCGAGGAGTACTGCTGCGTCGCCGGCGTGCCGCCCTCGATGGCGGCCGCGGCCACGATCGGCTTGAACGTCGAACCGGGCTGGTAGCCGGCGCCACCGCCCATCGACGCGTTGACCGACAGGTTGATCTGCGTCTCGTGCTTGCCGAAGCCGTACGGCCGCGACTGGCCCATCGCCAGGATCTTGCCGGTGCCGGGCTCGACGATGGTGGCGGCGGTGGCGACCGCGTCGCTCTTGTAGACGTGCTCCTTGATCGACGACTGGACCGACTCCTGCGACTGCGGGTCGAGGGTCGTACGGATCGTCAGACCGCCCTGGTTCCAGACCTTCGCCCGGGCTTCCTTGGTCTTGCCGAAGATCGGGTCGGTCAGGAAGACCTCGCGCACGTAGTCGCAGAAGAAGCCGGCGCCCTTGACCGCGGTGATGCAGCCGTTCTTCGGCTGGCTCGGGTTCAGGCCCAGCGGCGTCTTCTTGGCCTTGTCGGCCTCCGCCTGCGAGATGTCGCCCATGTCGGCCATGCGCTGGAGCACGACGTTACGGCGCTTGGTGGCCTCAGTGGAGTCGTTGACCGGGTCGTACCGGGTCGGCGACTGGACGATGCCCGCGAGCAGCGCCGCCTGCTGGACGTTGAGGTCCTTGGCGTGCTTGGAGAAGTAGCGCTGGGACGCGGCCTCGACGCCGTAGGCCTGCTCGCCGAAGAACGTGATGTTCAGGTAGTTCTCGAGGATCTTCTTCTTGCCGAGCTCTTCCTCGAGCTGGATCGCGTACTTCAGCTCCTTGATCTTGCGGCCGAGGGTCTGCTGGGTGGCCTGCGCGACCTTCGTCGGGTCGTCGCCGGCCTCCTCGATGGCCACGTTCTTCACGAGCTGCTGGGTGAGCGTGGAGGCGCCCTGGGCGACCCCGCTGCTCTGCACGTTCTTGTTGAGGGCGCGCAGCACGCCCTTCAGGTCGATCGCGCCGTGCTGGTAGAAGCGCGAGTCCTCGATCGCGACGATCGCCTTCTGCATGTACGGCGACATGTCCTTGAGGGGGACCACCGTGCGGTCGCGCGAGTACACCGTGGCGATCTGGCCGCCGTCGGCGTCGAGGATCGTGGTGCGCTGACTCAGCGGCGGGGTCTTGAGGTTGGCCGGGAGCTCGTCGAAGCTCTCCACCGATCCCTTGGCCGCGAGCCCCAGCGCGCCGAAGGCGGGCAGCGCGATGCCGGCCATGACGGCTCCTGCGAGCACACTGACACCGAGGAACTTGGCGGCCTGCTGCGTTGGCGACAGACCACCGCCCGAGCGCTTCTTTGGCATGAGGGCAGCCTACGTTCTCATTCGCCGGACACACGTCAAGGCCTTGGCCTAAGCTGCTCTCAACTGTCACAGCAGTAGGGCCACGTATCAATACGTCCGGCGACCCCGAATCGTTCCGGAGGTTCCCCAACTTTTTTGGTGGGGACGTGTCCGAATCCGCCTTGTGTGTCGGGCGGTGTCCGTTGTGACTCCATGGAACTGTCCCGGTTTGCCGGGAAGGTCACGCATGTCACCAGCTCACTCCCCCGGGTGATCTGCCGCTTACGCATAGTCCGTTCGGGCCATTCAAGATTGGGCCCGAAGGGGGTGTTGCGCTGTGCCCACCTTCCGTAACGTCCTCAACTGGCGGCGGTGAATATGCCGCTGCCGCCGTGGGGGAGCCTCGATTCGGGAGAGGACGGCGCCGGTATGGGCTGGGTAACCGACTGGAGTGCGCAGGCCGCCTGCCGCACTACCGATCCGGATGAACTGTTCGTTCAGGGAGCAGCGCAGAACAGGGCCAAGGCGGTGTGCACCGGATGTCCGGTACGCACCGAATGCCTGGCCGATGCGCTCGACAACCGCGTCGAGTTCGGCGTGTGGGGAGGCATGACGGAGCGGGAGCGCCGCGCACTGCTGCGCAGGCGACCCACCGTCACCTCCTGGCGCCGGCTGCTCGAGACGGCTCGTGTGGAGTACGAGCGCGGCGTGGGCATCCTGCCGCTCGACGACGACGAGATGTACGAGAACTACGCGGCGGTGAGCTGAGGCCACCCCTCAACTCACTCGACGGCAGCCTCGGGCAGCTCCGGCCGGTTGGCCGCGAGCCGGTCGCCGATGTTCCGCAGTCCTGCGAGGTCGTGTACGTCGCCGGGCAGCGCGGCCACTTCGGCCACCGCCACCTCGGGGTGGCGTGCCGTGAAACGGTCGCGCGTGCGCTGCTCGCGGGAGAGCAGCTGCATACGCTCGGCGTGCAGCCTCAACAGGCCCGCGGTGAGCTGGTCGACGTCCCGATCCGCCCCGGGGGAGTGGGGCTCGGATGCGGGAGATTCTGAACTGCCGTACGTGTCGGGAGAGTTACGAAGTCCAGCTTTCCCGCCGTCCTGATCCACAATGCGGGGGTCCACAAGATTTTCCGCGGCGGCGAGCGCACGCTCGGCCGACAACCGGTCGGCGCCGCTGCCGTGGACCCGGTTGAGCACCAGTCCGGCCAGCGGCATGTCCTCGGCCGCCAGCCGCTCCACGAAGTACGCGGCCTCGCGCAGTGCGTCCCGCTCCGGCGCCGCGACCACGAGGAACGCCGTCCCGGGCGCCTGCAGCAGCTTGTACGTGGCGTCCGCGCGCGTGCGGAACCCACCGAAGGTCGTGTCCATCGCGGCCACGAACGTCTGGACGTCCTTGAGGAGTTGGCCGCCCAGCAGCTTGCCGAGGGTGCCGGTCATCATCGACATCCCGACGTTCAGGAACTTCATCCCCGCGCGGCCGCCGAGCTTGGCCGGCGCGGTCAGCAGCCGGATCAGCCGGCCGTCGAGGAACGAGCCGAGCCGCTTGGGCGCGTCCAGGAAGTCCAGCGCCGAACGGGACGGCGGGGTGTCGACGACGATCAGGTCCCACTCGTCCCGGGCCCGCAGCTGCCCGAGCTTCTCCATCGCCATGTACTCCTGCGTGCCCGCGAAGCCCGCCGAGAGCGACTGGTAGAAGGGGTTCGACAGGATCGCGGCCGCCCGCTCGTGGTCCGCGTGCGCCTCGACGATCTCGTCGAAGGTGCGCTTCATGTCGAGCATCATGGCGTGCAGTTCGCCGTCGCCGTCCACGCCCTTCACCTTGCGCGGCGTGTTGTCGAGCGAGTCGATGCCCATGGACTGGGCGAGCCGGCGGGCCGGGTCGATGGTCAGCACGACCACCTTGCGCCCGCGCTCGGCGGCCCTGAGCCCGAGGGCCGCCGCGGTGGTGGTCTTGCCGACCCCGCCCGAGCCGCAGCACACCACGATCCGGGTCTGCGGGTCGTCGATCAGCGGGTCGACGTCGAGCACGCGCGCGGGGGAGAGGCGGTGCTGGCGGGCGCCGTCCTGGTCTCCTGTCGGGTTCGCACTCATGACATCCCCTGCTTCCGCAGCTCCGTGGCCAGCTCGTACAGCCCCGCCAGGTCCATGCCCTCGACGAGCAGCGGCAGTTCGTGCAGCGGCAGGCCCAGCTCGGCGAGGACCGACCGCTGTTCGTGCTCCAGCGCGTACCGCTCGGCGTACTCCTCCGCCTGCTGGAGCAGCGGGGCGACCAGCTTCTCGGCGTTCCCACCGCGCCGCGCGCCGCCCAGGCCCGCCGCCGACAGCGCCTTCGCGACAGAAGAACGCGGCACGCCCCGGACGAGTTCCAGATCGGTCGCGTCCAACACCTCGGGCCGCACCATGTTGACGATGATCCGGCCCACCGGCAGCTTGGCCGCGCGCAGCTCGGCGATGCCGTCCGCGGTCTCCTGGACCGGCATCTCCTCCAGGAGCGTGACCAGGTGCACGGCCGTCTCCTTGGACTTCAGCACCCGCATCACGGCCTGCGCCTGATTGTGTATCGGCCCTATCTTCGCGAGGCCCGCCACCTCGTCGTTCACGTTCAGGAACCGCGTGATGCGGCCGGTGGGCGGCGCGTCCATGACCACGTAGTCGTACGCGAACCGTCCGGCCTTGTCCTTCCTGCGCACCGCCTCGCACGCCTTCCCGGTCAGGAGTACGTCCCTGAGGCCGGGCGCGACGGTGGTGGCGAAGTCGATCGCGCCGAGCTTCTTCAGGGCTCTGCCCGCGCTCCCGAGCTTGTAGAACATCTGGAGGTAGTCCAGAAGGGCCAGTTCGGGGTCGATGGCGAGGGCGTACACCTCCCCGCCCCCTGGAGCGACGGCGATCTTCCGCTCCTCGTAGGGCAGCGCTTCCGTCTCGAAGAGCTGCGCGATGCCCTGCCGGCCCTCGACCTCGACGAGAAGCGTCCGCTTCCCCTCGGTCGCGAGGGCCAACGCGAGGGCGGCGGCGACCGTGGTCTTTCCGGTCCCGCCCTTGCCGCTGACGACCTGGAGCCTGCTCACGTCTTCGAGCCTAACCAGTCCGTGTGCCAACCAAGCGACAGCCTGTGGACAACGCGACCACAGGACGTACCCGGGCAGCGGCTAAAGTCGGCCACATGACCAAGTGGGAATACGCAACCGTGCCTCTGCTCGTCCACGCCACGAAGCAGATTCTGGACACCTGGGGCGAGGACGGGTGGGAGCTCGTTCAGGTCGTGCCCGGGCCGAACAACCCCGAGCAGCTGGTGGCCTACCTGAAGCGGGAGAAGCCGTAATGGGCGCCGTCGAGGCGAGGCTCGGCGAGCTGGGGCTGAGCCTGCCGGAGGTCGTTCCGCCGCTGGCCGCCTATCAGCCGGCCGTTCAGTCGGGTGTGTACGTCTACACGTCCGGCCAGCTCCCCATGGTCGAGGGCAAGCTGCCCGTCACCGGCAAGGTCGGCGGCGAGGTCACCGCCGAGGAGGCCAAGGAGCTCGCCCGCACCTGCGCGCTGAACGCCCTGGCCGCGGTCAAGTCCGTCACCGGCGACCTGGACCGCATCGCGCGCGTGGTGAAGGTCGTCGGCTTCGTCGCCTCGGCCTCCGACTTCACCGGCCAGCCCGGCGTGATCAACGGCGCGAGCGAGCTGCTCGGCCAGGTCCTCGGCGACAAGGGCGTGCACGCGCGCAGTGCGGTCGGCGTGGCGGTGCTGCCGCTGGACGCGCCGGTCGAGGTCGAGATCCAGGTGGAGCTCACCGAGGCGTAGGCCCTGGTACGGCCGTCGGGCACCTCTCGAACATTCGCGCACCACGGGATAGCCTCCGCCCATGGCGAATGGGCAGTGGTTTCCGCAGGACTGGCCGGAACGCATCCGTGCGCTCGCCGAGGGCACGCTCACCCCGGTCGTTCCCAAGCGCGCGGCCACCGTCATGCTCCTGAAGGACACCGACGGCGGCCCCGCCGTCCACATGCTGCGCAGACGCGCCTCCATGGCCTTCGCCGGAGGCGCGTACGCGTATCCGGGCGGCGGCGTCGACCCGCGCGACGACGAGCACCAGATCCGCTGGGCGGGCCCCACGCGCGCGTGGTGGGCCCAGCGCCTCGGTGTGGACGAGGCGGCCGCCCAGGCGATCGTCTGCGCCGCCGTCCGGGAGACGTACGAGGAGGCGGGCGTCCTGCTCGCCGGGCCCGCCGCCGACTCCGTGGTCGGCGACACCACGGGCGAGGACTGGGAGGCGGACCGCGCGGCCCTGGTCGCCCGCGAGTTCTCCTTCGCCGAGTTCCTGGACCGCCGCGGCCTGGTCCTGCGCTCCGACCTGCTCGGTGCCTGGACCCGCTGGATCACCCCGGAGTTCGAGACCCGCCGCTACGACACGTTCTTCTTCGTCGCCGCCCTCCCGCACGGCCAGCGCACCCGCAACGCCTCCACGGAGGCCGACCGCACGGTGTGGACCCGGCCGGGAGAGGCCGCCGACGGCTACGACAAGGGCGAGCTGCTGATGATGCCGCCCACCATCGCGACCCTGCGCCAACTGGCCCCGTACGCCTCGGCCGCCGAGACGCTCGCCGCGGCCCCCGACCGCGACATGACCGCCGTACTGGCGAAGGCCCGTCTGGAGGACGACGAGATCGTGCTGACCTGGCCGGGGCACGACGAGTTCACCAAGCACATTCCGACCGACAGCTCGCCGGCACCGTCGGCGGAGGCTCCGACCGACCTCCCGGCCGGGGGAGCCTCCGCATGACCGACGCCGCTCCGGCCGCCCCGAAAGGTCTCCTCGCATGACGGACGCCGCAGCCCTCCCCGGCCAGCCGCGCGGCGGGGTCCTCACCGGCCCCGCCACCCCGCGGGCCGTCAACGTCCTGGCGCCCAACGCCTCGGCGATGACGCTCGACGGCACGAACACCTGGATCCTCGCCGAGCCGGACTCCGAGCTGGCCGTCGTGGTCGACCCCGGGCCGCTGGACGAAGGCCATCTGCGCAACGTCGTCGACACGGCCGAGAAAGCCGGCAAGCGCGTCGCGCTCACCCTCCTCACCCACGGCCACCCGGACCACGCGGAGGGCGCCGCCCGCTTCGCCGCGCTGACCGGCACGAAGGTGCGGGCCCTGGACCCGGCACTGCGGCTCGGCGACGAGGGGCTGGCCGCGGGAGACGTGGTCACGGTCGGCGGCCTGGAGCTCAGGGTCGTACCGACCCCCGGCCACACCTCGGACTCCCTCTGCTTCCATCTCCCGGCCGACCGGGCCGTCCTCACCGGCGACACCATCCTGGGCCGCGGCACGACGGTCGTGGCGCACCCCGACGGCCGCCTGGGCGACTATCTGGACTCGCTACGACGGCTGCGCTCGCTCACGGTCGACGACGGCGTCCACACGGTGCTCCCCGGCCACGGCCCGGTCCTGGAGGACGCCCAGGGCGCGGTCGAGTTCTACCTCGCCCACCGCGCCCACCGGCTCGCCCAGGTCGAGACGGCCGTCGAGGACGGCTACGGCACCCCGTCCGAGGTCGTCGCCCATGTGTACGCGGACGTGGACCGCTCCCTGTGGCCGGCGGCCGAGCTGTCGGTACGCGCACAGCTGGACTACCTGGAGGAACACGGCCTGATCTAGGCCGTGCACGCACGCGTGGCCGCGCGGAGGCGCCGGAGAACGGCCCGTCAGCGAGACCGCTTGGCGAGCCTTTCGACGTCCAGGAGGATCACCGCACGCGCCTCCAGGCGGAGCCACCCCCGCTGCGCGAAGTCGGCCAGCGCCTTGTTGACCGTCTCGCGGGACGCGCCGACCAGCTGGGCCAGCTCCTCCTGCGTCAGGTCGTGGACGACGTGGATGCCCTCCTCGGACTGCACGCCGAAGCGGCGGGACAGGTCCAGGAGCGCTCGGGCCACTCGGCCGGGGACGTCGGAGAAGACCAGGTCGGACATCGCGTCGTTGGTCTTGCGCAGCCGGCGCGCGACGGCGCGCAGCAGGGCGCCCGCCACCTCGGGCCGCGCGCTCAGCCAGGGCTGCAGGTCGCCGTGGCCGAGACCCAGCAGCTTGACCTCGGTCAGCGCGGTGGCGGTGGCCGTCCGCGGACCCGGGTCGAACAGTGACAGCTCGCCGATCAGCTCACTCGGGCCGACGACGGCGAGCATGTTCTCGCGGCCGTCGGGGGAGGTGCGGTGCAGCTTGACCTTGCCCTCGGTGACGACGTACAGCCGGTCACCGGGGTCGCCCTCGTGGAAGAGCGAGTCACCGCGCGCGAGGGTCACCTCACTCATGGAGGCGCGGAGCTCCGCGGCCTGCTCGTCATCGAGCGCCGCGAAGAGCGGGTTCCGCCGCAGAACGTCGTCCACGAGTTCTCTCCTTGTCGACCTGCTCAGGGGATCTTGCTCCCCTTGGTACCAGGGGACCGTGCTCCCCATTTTGCCGGACGGTCCAAACAGTGTGATCTGTCACAAGGATGCCGCACAGGTGTCCCGAGGTAAGCGGCAGGGGTCCAATTGGGGGCTGATCTTCCGGGTCCGGGGCGGATGTCAGTGCCGGGCTTTAGGCTGGCCGGGTGTCCAAATCGCCGGTGAGAGCACAGGCCAAGGGGGCTGGGCGGGTGGTTGTACGTCGTGATTCCGCTGTGGGCGAACAAGACTCCGGTGGCGGAAAGAAACCGGCAAAAACGACAAAGAGGGCTGCGGTGAAGAAGGTCGCGCCGGCAAAGGGCGAGTCGCACACGGCCCTCGTCCGCCGAGCCCGCCGTATCAACCGCGAGCTCGCCGAGGTGTATCCGTACGCCCACCCGGAGCTGGACTTCGAGAACCCCTTCCAACTCGTGGTCGCCACGGTGCTGTCCGCGCAGACCACCGACCTCAGGGTCAACCAGACGACACCGGGCCTCTTCGCCAAGTACCCCACCCCCGAGGACCTGGCCGCGGCCAACCCCGAGGAGGTCGAGGAGATCCTCCGCCCGACCGGCTTCTTCCGGGCGAAGACCAAGTCGGTGATAGGGCTGTCGAAGGCGTTGGTGGAGCAGTTCGGCGGCGAGGTGCCCGGCAGGCTGGAGGACCTGGTCAAGCTGCCCGGCGTCGGCCGCAAGACGGCGTTCGTCGTCCTCGGGAACGCCTTCGGGCGCCCCGGCATCACCGTGGACACGCACTTCCAGCGGCTGGTGAAGCGGTTCCGGTGGACCGAGCAGACCGACCCCGACAAGATCGAGGCGGCGGTGGGAGCGCTCTTTCCCAAGAGTGACTGGACCGACCTCTCGCACCACGTGATCTGGCACGGCCGCCGTATCTGCCACGCCCGCAAGCCCGCGTGCGGCGCCTGCCCGATCGCCCCGCTCTGCCCGGCGTACGGCGAGGGCGAGACGGATCCCGAGAAGGCGAAGAAGCTCCTCAAGTACGAGAAGGGCGGCTTCCCGGGCCAGCGCCTGCGGCCCCCGCAGGCCTACCTGGACGCGGGTGGCAAGGCGGCTCCGCCGCTGGGGGCCGGATGACAGCCTGGTCGCAGGCGGCGGTCGGGCCGGCGTCGGCCGGCCTCGCCGGGGACCCGGATGTCGGTTCAGGGGCGATCTCAGGGTCGATCTCGGGGCCGACCTCAGGGGTGTCGCCTGGAACGATCAAGGAGCTGCCCGGCGTTGTATCGGGCAGACGACGGGGGTGGCGATGACGCGGGCGAGTGAGACACAGGGTGGGGCGGTGACGCTCAGCACCGAGGGGCTGCCGGGGTGGCTGGACCCGGTGGTGCGGGCCGTGGAGACCGTGGAGCCACGGCAGTTGAGCCGGTTCCTGCCGCCCGAGGACGGGGCGGGGCGGCAGTCCGCGGTGCTCGTGCTGTTCGGCGAGGGCGAGCGCGGGCCCGAGCTGCTGCTCATGGAGCGGGCCAGCTCGCTGCGCTCGCACGCGGGCCAGCCCTCGTTCCCCGGTGGTGCCCTCGACCCCGAGGACGGCGACCCGAAGGCCGACGGGCCGTTGCGGGCCGCTCTCCGCGAGGCCGAGGAGGAGACCGGGCTCGACCCGGCCGGCGTCCAGCTCTTCGGCGTGCTGCCCAAGCTGTACATCCCGGTCAGCGGCTTCGTGGTGACCTCGGTGATGGGCTGGTGGCGCGAGCCGAGCCCGGTCGGCGTGGTCGATCCGAACGAGACGGCGAGGGTCTTCACCGTCCCCGTGGCGGATCTCACGAACCCGGACAACCGCGCCGTGACCGTCCACCCCAGCGGCCACCGAGGTCCGGCATTCCTGGTCGAATCGGCCCTGGTCTGGGGCTTCACTGCGGGAATCATCGACCGCCTGCTCCACTACTCCGGCTGGGAGCGCCCCTGGGACCGGGACAAGCAGGTCTCGTTGGACTGGCGGGCATGACAGGGTGTCTGCCGTGAACGTGCTGGACATCCTGTTGCTGGTCGCCGCCGTGTGGTTTGCGATCGTCGGCTATCGCCAGGGCTTCGTCGTCGGCATTCTGTCGGTGATCGGCTTCCTGGGCGGCGGACTCGTCGCGGTCTACACGCTGCCCGTCATCTGGGACGCGCTGACCGACAACTCCGAAGTGAGTACGACAGCCGCCGTCGTCGCGGTCGTCGTCGTCATCGTCTGCGCCTCCGTCGGCCAGGCCCTGACCACCCACCTCGGCAACAAGCTGCGCCGGTACATCACCTGGTCCCCGGCCCGCGCCCTGGACGCGACCGGCGGCGCCCTGGTCAACGTTGTCGCGATGCTCCTCGTGGCCTGGCTGATCGGCTCCGCCCTCGCCGGCACCACGCTGCCGACCCTCGGCAAGGAGGTCCGCAGCTCCAAGGTGCTGCTCGGCGTCTCCCGCGCGCTGCCGGACCAGGCCGACACCTGGTTCGCGGACTTCTCCTCGGTGCTCGCGCAGAACGGCTTCCCGCAGGTCTTCAGCCCGTTCTCGAACGAGCCGATCACCGACGTGCAGCCCCCCGACCCGGCCCTGGCGAACAGCCCGGTGGCCACGCGCGCGAAGAGCTCCATCGTCAAGGTCATGGGCACCGCCACGAGCTGCGGCAAGGTCCTGGAGGGCTCCGGCTTCGTCTTCGGCGACCGCCGCGTCATGACCAACGCACACGTCGTGGGCGGCGTCGACGAACCCACCGTCCAGATAGGCGGCGAGGGCCGGAAGTACGACGCCAAGGTCG
Source organism: Streptomyces sp. CA-249302 (assembly GCF_050936785.1). Classification (NCBI taxonomy): domain Bacteria; kingdom Bacillati; phylum Actinomycetota; class Actinomycetes; order Kitasatosporales; family Streptomycetaceae; genus Streptomyces; species Streptomyces sp. CA-249302. The sequence continues at coordinate 5,861,451 of NZ_JBNJMG010000001.1, forward strand.
TCCTCTACGACTGGCACCGCGACATCGCCGTACTCGACGTGCCCGACCTCAGGGCGCCCGCGCTCAAGTTCGCCACCACGGACGCCAGGAGCGGCGACGGCGCGATCATCGCGGGCTTCCCGGAGAACGGCTCGTACGACGTCCGCGCCGCACGTGTGCGTGGGCTCATCCCGGCCAACGGCCCGGACATCTACCACCGCGGCACCGTCCGCCGCGACGTCTACTCGCTGTACGCGACCGTCCGCCAGGGCAACTCCGGCGGCCCGCTGCTCACGCCCGAGGGCAAGGTGTACGGCGTGGTCTTCGCGAAGTCGCTCGACGACGCCGACACCGGGTACGCGCTCACCGCCGACGAGATCCAGGAGGACATCGTCAAGGGTCGTACCGCGAACCAGCAGGTGGACAGCGACAGCTGCGCCCTGTAGGGCGTCAGCCTCGAGGGTGGCGCAGGCGTACCGAGACCCAGCGGGCCCGGCGGCGCAGGATGCGCGGGATGCCCACCCGGAGGTCCGTCCCCGGCAGTTGCGGGGCGCCTCCTTGGTGGTGGCTCAGCCCGTTGGCCGAGCGGCGGTTGCGTGCTGCGTCACTGTAGTCGTGCGTCCAGCCCATACCCCGACGTCTGCCCCTGCCCCATGGTCGATAACCACCCCCGTGGACCCCAATTGGCCTATGCGCCGGGCAATTGGCTGTTCGTAGGACAGATGTTCAGTTCCGGATACCGGGCGCACAGGCTCGGTCACCGATCGGGTTCGGGATCTTTCAGCCAATTGACCAGTTCTGTGGAGAAAGTGACCGGATCCTCCTCGTGCGGGCTGTGCTTTCCCGGGGGACACCCCCCGGACCCCCGGCCGGGCTCAGCCGACGTGTGCCTCATCGGTCGGGCTCCGGATCCTTCAGCCAGTTGACGAGCTCCGTCGTGAACGTGACCGGATCTTCCTCGTGCGGGAAGTGCCCCAGCCCGTCGAACAGCCGCCAGCGGTACGGCGCTTCGACGTACTCGCCGGATCCGGCCGCGCTCCGCGTCCGCATCACCGGGTCGAGCGAGCCGTGCAGATGGAGCGTCGGCACCCGCAGCGGCCGCTTCATGCGGCGGTTGAACTGGATGCCGTCCGGGCGGGCCATCGACCGCACCAGCCAGCGGTACGGCTCGATCGAGCAGTGCGCCGTCGAGGGGATGCACATCGCGCGGCGGTACGTCGTGAGCGTCTCGTCGTCGGGTGCGTTCAGGCCGGACCAGTCCCGGATCAGCTCGGCGACCAGCTCACCGTCGTCGGCGGTGAGCTGCCGCTCGGGGATCCAGGGGCGCTGGAAGCCCCAGATGTAGGAGCCCGCGCGGGTCTGCCGGACGTCGGAGAGCATCGCCGAGCGCCAGCGCCGGGGATGCGGCATCGAGGCGACCGCGAGCCGGCGTACCAGCTTCGGGCGCATCACGGCCGCCGTCCAGGCCAGGTAGCCGCCCAGGTCGTGGCCGACCAGCGCGGCGTCCGGCTCGCCGAGGGAGCGGATCACGCCGGTGACGTCGAGGGCGAGGTTGACGGGGTCGTAGCCGCGCGGGGTGCGGTCGCTGCCGCCGACGCCGCGCAGGTCCATGGCGACGGCCCGGAAACCCGCGTCGGCGAGCGTGCTCAGCTGGTGCCGCCAGGACCACCAGAACTGCGGGAAGCCGTGCAGCAGCAGCACCAGCGGGCCGTCGCCGGCCTCGGCGATGTGGAAGCGCGCGCCGTTGGCGGCGACGTCGCGGTGCGTCAGCTTCGTACCGTCGGGAAGGGTGTCCGGTCGTACGAGCGAGGCCGGTTGCGCCGAAGGTGTGGCGGGATCCGTCATGAGGTCGAGCGTCCCACAGCCTCGATGGCCGCGGGGGCCCGGTCCTCGATGGCCGGCGTCTCCGGGCGGGGGTGCGGCTTGGCCTTCTGCAGCACGTTCGCCGTCTCCTTCATGGACGCGGCCACCTTCTGCGGGCCCTGGCCCTTCTTGGCCTTCTTCGCGAACACCACGCCGATCAGCGCGAGCACGACCGCGACCAGCACGTTCGCCGCGAAGGAGAGCAGGAAGCAGATCGCGAGGTTCCAGTCGCTCCAGGTCCGGATCCCGTACGCCAGCGCGAAGTTGAGCATCGGCAGGGAGAACACCAGCACCATCGCGGCCACCGTGAACGCGCCGCCGCTCGTCACGCCGCGCTTCACGTCCTGCTTGAGCTGCGCCTTGGCCAACGCGATCTCGTCGTGCACCAGCGCGGACATCTCGGTCGTCGCCGAGGCGAACAGCTGGCCGATGCTGCGTTCGGCGCCGACCGGGCTGCCGTCGGGTGCGCTCATCGCGGTCTCCCTCACTGTCTTTTTGTACCGTCCCGTCAGATCATGCCGGACGGCCGTCCTCGTCGCCTGCCCCGCCCGCCACTTCGGCAAGCGCGCGTCGTTCGGCTTCCTTGATCACGGCGATCCGGCGGTGCTCGGCGGCCTTGTTCTCGTAGATCTCCGCCATCCTCAGGTGGTACGCCGGATCGTCCTCCTCGTAGATGTCCGGGATGCCGTCCAGGTCGTCGTCCCGCTCCTCCGCCGCGCACAGCCGGCGGTACTTGGCGTTCCGCAGCTTCAACAGCACGGTCGCGAGGGTCGCCGCGATGAGCGAGCCGACGAGTACGGCCGCCTTGACCTCGTCCGTGAGCGTCGCGTCGCCGTCGAAGGCGAGCTCGCCGATGAGCAGCGACACGGTGAAGCCGATGCCGGCCAGGGCGGCGACGGCGAACACGTCCGCCCACTCCAGGTCTTCGCTGAGCGACGCCCTGGTGAAACGTGCCGTCAGCCAGGTCCCGCCGAAGATCCCGACCGCCTTGCCGACGACGAGCCCGAGCACCACGCCCAGCGTCTCCGGCCTGGTGAACACATCGCCGAGCGCGCCGCCGGAGACGGTGACACCGGCGCTGAACAGCGCGAACAGCGGGACGGCGAGGCCCGCCGACAGGGGTCGTACGAGATGCTCGATGTGCTCACCGGGGGAGTGCTCCTCGCCCTCGTGACGGTGGCAGCGCAGCATCAGGCCCATCGCGACGCCGGCGATGGTGGCGTGCACGCCGCTGTTGTACATCAGCGCCCAGATGACGAGCGCGAGCGGGACGTACACGTACCAGCCCCGTACGCCCTTGCGCAGCAGCAGCCAGAAGACGGCCAGGCCCACGACGGCGCCGCCGAGCGCCGCGAAGTCGATGCTGCTGGTGAAGAAGACCGCGATGATCAGGATCGCGAAGAGGTCGTCGACGACCGCGAGGGTGAGCAGGAAGGCGCGCAGGGCGCTCGGCAGGGACGTCCCGATGACGGCGAGCACCGCGAGCGCGAAGGCGATGTCGGTGGCGGTCGGCACGGCCCAGCCGCCGAGCAGACCGTCGCCGGTGAGGTTGGTGAGTGTGTAGACGAGCGCCGGTACGGCCATGCCGCACAGGGCCGCGACGACCGGCAGCGCGGCCGCCCTGGGGTCGCGCAGGTCACCGGCGACGAGTTCGCGCTTGAGCTCGATGCCGGCGACGAAGAAGAAGACCGCGAGCAGTCCGTCGGCGGCCCAGTGCGCGACGGAGAGGTTCAGGCCGAGTGCCCCGGGGCCCAGGTGGTAGTGGCTCACGGTCTCGTAGCTGTCGTGCAGGGCGGGTACGTTCGCCCAGATCAGCGCGGTGACGGCGGCAACGAGGAGCAGCACACCGCCGACGGTCTCGGTGCGCAGCGCGTCCGCGACGAAGGTCCGCTCGGGGAGGGAGAGACGGCCGAGGAACTTGCGGGGGGCGGGGGAGCGGGGCGCGGCCATCGGGGGAGACCTCCGGTCGGTGGGCAGGGCAGGGCTACTCGCCGACCAGACTTCCCGGCACACCTCTAGGGGTCACGTTGTTTTGCTTAGTTTACCTAAAAGGGGCGCCCGGCGCGTTTCCGCGCCGGGCGCCCCTTCGGGAGTGGGTCCCCTGCTGGGTCAGTCCTCGCTGGGTGCGGCGGGGAGCTTGACCTGGATGAGGTCCATGACGGTGGAGTCGGTCAGCGTCGTCACGTCGCCGAGCTGGCGGTTTTCGGCGACGTCGCGCAGGAGCCGGCGCATGATCTTGCCGGAGCGGGTCTTCGGCAGTTCAGCGACCGGGAGGATGCGCTTCGGCTTGGCGATCGGGCCGAGGGTGGCGCCGACGTGGTTGCGGAGGTCGTTGACGAGGTTCTCGTCGTCGGCGTTGGCGGTGCCGCGGAGGATGACGAAGGCGACGATTGCCTGCCCGGTGGTCTCGTCCGCCGCACCCACGACGGCCGCCTCGGCGACGGAGGGGTGGGACACGAGCGCCGACTCCACCTCCGTCGTGGAGATGTTGTGGCCGGAGACGAGCATGACGTCGTCGACGCGGCCCAGGAGCCAGATGTCGCCGTCGTCGTCCTTCTTGGCGCCGTCGCCGGCGAAGTACTTGCCCTCGAAGCGGGACCAGTAGGTGTCGAGGAAGCGCTGGTCGTCGCCCCAGATGGTGCGGAGCATGGACGGCCAGGGTTCGGTGAGGACGAGGTAGCCGCCGCCTCCGTTGGGCACCTCGTTGGCGTCGTCGTCCACCACGGTCGCCGAGATGCCGGGCAGCGGGGTCTGCGCGGAGCCGGGCTTGGTGGCGGTCACGCCAGGCAGGGGGGAGATCATCATGGCGCCGGTCTCGGTCTGCCACCAGGTGTCCACGATCGGTGTCTTGTCGGCGCCGATGTGCTTGCGGTACCAGATCCAGGCTTCCGGGTTGATCGGCTCACCGACCGAGCCCAGCACCCGCAGGGACGACAGGTCGAACTTGGCGGGGATGTCGTCGCCCCACTTCATGAAGGTGCGGATCGCGGTCGGGGCGGTGTACAGGATCGTCACCCCGTACTTCTGCACGATCTCCCAGAAGCGGCCCTGGTGCGGGGTGTCCGGCGTCCCCTCGTACATGACCTGGGTGGCGCCGTTGGCGAGCGGCCCGTAGACGATGTAGGAGTGGCCGGTGACCCAGCCGACGTCGGCGGTGCACCAGTACACGTCCGTCTCGGGCTTGAGGTCGAAGACGGCGTGATGGGTGTAGGCGGCCTGGGTGAGATAGCCGCCGGAGGTGTGCAGGATGCCCTTCGGCTTACCCGTCGTACCGGACGTGTAGAGGATGAACAGCGGGTGCTCCGCCTCGAACGCCTCGGGCGTGTGCTCGGCGGACTGGCGCTCGACGATGTCGTCCCACCACACGTCCCGGCCCTCGGACCAGGCGACCTCCTGGCCGGTACGGCGCACCACCAGGACGTGCTCGACGTTGTCGACCTTGGCGATCGCCTCGTCCACGGCCGGCTTGAGCGCGGAGGGCTTGCCACGCCGGTAGCCGCCGTCGGAGGTGATGACGACCTTGGCGTCGGCGTCCTGGATGCGGGTCGCGAGGGCGTCGGCGGAGAAGCCGCCGAAGACGACGGAGTGGGCGGCGCCGATGCGGGCGCAGGCCAGCATCGCGATCGCGGTCTCCGGGATCATCGGCATGTAGACGGCGACTCGGTCACCCTTCGAAACCCCCAGCTCCAGCAGGGCGTTCGCGGCCTTGGACACCTCGTCCTTCAGCTCGGCGTAGGTGATCGCGCGGTGGTCGCCGGGCTCGCCCTCGAAGTGGATCGCGACCCGGTCGCCGTTGCCCGCCTCGACATGCCGGTCCACGCAGTTGTAGGCGACGTTGAGCGCACCGTCGGCGAACCACTTGGCGAACGGGGGGTTCGTCCAGTCCAGCGTCTCGGTGGGCTCCTTCGCCCAGGTCAGTCGGCGGGCCTGCTCGGCCCAGAAGCCGAGCCGGTCAGCCCTGGCCTGTTCATACGCCTCCGCGGTGACGTTGGCGCTCGCGGCCAGGTCGGCGGGGGGTGCGAACCTGCGCTCTTCCTTGAGCAGGTTGGCCAGGCTCTCGTTGCTCACGGCATCTGCCTTTCCCGGGGTGTCCGTTGTGTCCCAGGCCACAGCTCATCAGACCCGAGGGGCCGATGACAAGGGTCGTCCGAAAATTGGTTTAGACCTGTCATCGGGTCGCCCGACCGGCAAAGTCGATCAGGGGCCCTCGGTTGCCGCAACCAGGGTCATCCGTACCCACGGAGACCGGCCGGGCGGGGTTCAGGAATGTAATCCCCTTCACACCCGCCCGCTGTCCCTCTCAGGGGGTCAGATCCGCCGTCCCCACATGGCCGAACACCTGCTCCTCATCCGCCTGGGCCAGCAGATACGCCTGCGCCTCGCCCACGTGGAAGTACATCCCGTGCAGTTCCAGGGTCCCCTTCCGCAGGGCTCGCGCCACCGACTCGTGGGTGTGCAGGTGCTCCAACTGCTGGACCACGTTGGTCAGGCACAGCTGCTCGACCGCGTCGGCCGGTGCCCGGCCCGCGAGCCGCGCCCACGGCCGCCCGTCGTCGGCCATACGCTCCAGGCTCGGCAGCCCGTGCCGCAGCCACCGCTTGAGCGGCGTTCGGGCGCCACCCGGCTCTGAGTTGAGCAGTGCTTGCATGGCCCCGCACCCGGAGTGCCCGCACACCGTGATGGACCGCACCTGCAGCACGTCGACCGCGTACTCGATGGCCGCCGCCACCGAGTCGTCGCCGCTCTCCTCGCCGGGCAGCGGTACGAGGTTGCCCACGTTGCGCACCACGAAGAGGTCGCCGGGACCACTGGAGGTGATCATCGACGTCACGAGCCGCGAGTCCGCGCAGGTGAGGAAGAGCTGCGACGGGCGCTGCCCCTCCCGGGCCAGCCTGGCCAGCTCACCCCGCACGAGCGGCGCGGTGTTCCGCTGGAACGCGCTGATGCCGCGCGCGAGTTGGTGCCCGCTGGCTCCGCGGCCCGTGCCGGTCCCGTGGCCCGTGCTGGCTCCGTCGGACGCACCGGTCCCGCCGGTCCCGCCGGTCCCGCCGGGCCCACTGGGCGCACCGGGGTGCCCCGCGGGCGGCGCGGAGTGCGGGCGCTCGCACTGGTGGTTGCGCCAGGGCGTCCAAGGGCGGCAGCGGCAGCCGACGGAGGCGGTCGGCTCGCCCTTGGCCACATCGGCTCGGGCACCGGACCCGCCTGCTCCGGCAACGGACACGCCTTTGCCGGCACCGGACCCGCCTGCTCCGGCGCCGGTCGTGGAGTCGGTGTGCCCGTCGGCGGGAGCTGCCGGCTCGGCGGTGCTCACCCCGGCGCGGCGGCCGGTCAGGTCGACGGAGCCGCCCTGCGCGGTGTGCGTCTTCTGCCAGTCCTGCAGTGACTCGTACGCCGCGTGGTCCATGAACGAACCGTCCAACTCCACCACGGCGTGGGCGCCCTGGGGCACGAGGTGCAGGGCCCGGCTGAGCCGTGGCACCGCGATGAACGTCAACTGGCCTCGGACGTGTACGTGATGGACTCCCTCCTTCTCGTCGTGCGTGATGCGGGTGTGGGCGAGGCGGTTCATGGCGACGGCGACGGCCACGGCGACCCCCAGCGTCACGCCCTCCAGGACGCCGAGGAACACCACGCCGAGTGTGGTGACGGCGTACACCAGCACTTCTCGGTGGCGGGTCACCGTGCGGATGTGGTGCAGGGACACCATCTGGATGCCGACGGCCATCACCAGGGCGGCGAGCGAGGCGAGCGGGATGAGCTCGAGGATCGGGACCATCAGCAGCGCGGCGACTACTACGAGAACGCCGTGCAGCATCGTGGAGTTCCGGCTCACCGCACCCGCGTTCACATTCGCCGAACTCCGCACCGCCACCCCCGCGACCGGCAGTCCGCCGAGCGCGCCGGAGACGATGTTGGCGGCGCCCTGGCCGAGCAGTTCGCGGTCCAGGTCGGAGCGGCCGACGCGGGCGGTCAGCCCCGGCCGGGCGGCGGCCATCTTGTCCGTGGCGACCGCACCGAGCAGTGACTGCACGCTGCAGACCAGCGTGGTGGTGAGGACGGCCGCCGTAAGACCGAGAACCGGGCCGTCCGGCAGCCCGGCCAGGGCGTGGCTGCTCCAGGACGGCAGGTCGACCATGGGCAGGCTCAGCCCGGCGAGCGAGGCGGCCGCGGTGGCGCCGGCCACGGCGACGAGCGCGGCCGGGACCTTCCGCAGGAGACGGCCTGCCCGGCCGGGGATGCGGGGCCAGAGCAGCAGCAGGGTCAGGGTCATCGCGCTGACGGTCACGGAGGCCGGGTGCAGGTTCGCCAACTGGGCGGGCAGCGCACGGAGGTTGTCCAGGACCGAGCTCTGTGGGGTGCCGCCGAGGACGATGTGCAGTTGGGCGACGGCGATGGTGACGCCGATGCCGGCGAGCATGCCGTGCACGATCGCGGGGCTGACGGCGAGCGCGGTGCGTGCCACGCGCAGGCAGCCCAGGCCGAGTTGGGCGAGACCGGCGAGGACCGTGATGGCACAGGTCGTCCGCCAGCCGTAGCGGTGGATGAGGTCGGCGGTGACGACCGTCAGGCCGGCCGCGGGGCCGCTCACCTGGAGCGGGCAGCCGCCGAGCAGGCCGGCGACGAGCCCACCGACCGCGGCGGCGACCAGGCCGGCCTGGAGCGGGGCGCCGGTGGCGAGGGCGATGCCGAGGGACAGGGGCAGGGCGATCAGGAAGACCGCGATGGAGGCCGACACGTCGGCGCCCGCGACGCGGAAGCGGCGGTGCGGGGCCGGGGGCGGACTGTGGGGCTGATGCATGCGCTCGGTCCGAGTGGGGTCGGTCGCGCGGGTGGGTGCACAGGCTGACATGTTTCCCGTCTCCTCCGGGGCAGCGCGGTCGCGGAACAGGTGGTCCCCGGTCGATGGCGGGGCTCGGGTCGCGGCCGTGGGTCACGGCGTGCAGCGGCGGGATGAATCAACGCTCGGTAAACGAATCGTAATTCAGAGTAAAGGCCAGGCATGGACTTTTCTGGCAAATGGGGTAAAGAGTCACTCGGATGAGTGATGCGGTTATTTGATCGGCTTGTCGTACTAATTCCTTCTCGGTCCCATGCGACCTTGGCGGCGCTGTCGGGCTTTCCCGGCAGAACACCAGAAAACGCCCTCATCAGCGTTGGCCTGAGAGAAGGAAGAAGGTGGGCGGAAGATGACCGCCACCCAGAGGATCGCCGCGGGCGCCGTCATCGCCGCGGCCTGTGCCGCGTCGCTGGCCGGTTGCGCGACCGGCTCCAACGGTTCCAAGGCAGGTGTTCCAGGTCCGCAGAAGGCCAAGCCGGTCCACGCGCCGGGGAGCGTGATCCGCCTGATCGGCGACGGCTCCACCGCGTACACCGGAGCCCAGCCGCACCTGCCCAGGGCCGAGCGTCTCAAGCCCGGCCAGAAGCCCCCGCAGTTCGTCGTCTTCTCCTGGGACGGCGCGGGCGAGGACAGTCAGAAGCTGTTCTCCCACTTCCGCAAGGTCTCCAAGGCCAACCACGCGACGATGACGTACTTCCTCAGCGGCGTGTACATGCTGCCGGAGGACAAGCGCGACCTCTACAAGCCGCCGCAGCACTCACCGGGCCGCTCCGACATCGGCTTCAACGACGAGCAGGGCATCGCCGACACCGTGAAGCAGCTGCGCCTGGCGTGGCTGGAGGGCAACGAGGTGGGCACCCACTTCAACGGTCACTTCTGCGGCAAGGGCGGCGGCGTCGGCGAGTGGTCGGTCGCGGACTGGAAGGACGAGATCTCCCAGGCGAAGCAGTTCGTGAAGTCCTGGAAGACAAACGCCGGGATGAAGAAGGCCGCCCCGCTCCCCTTCGACTACGACAAGGAGCTCATCGGCGCCCGCACGCCCTGTCTGGAGGGCCAGAGGAACTTCATGAAGGCCGCGAGCCAGATGGGCTTCCGCTACGACACCAGCGGGGTCAACGACCAGCTCTGGCCGAAGAAGAAGGAAAACCTCTGGGACCTGTCCATGCAGCTCGTGCCCTTCCCCGGGCACTCGTACGAGCAGCTCACCATGGACTACAACTTCATGGTCAACCAGTCGGGCACACAGACCCAGGGTGACCCCGACAAGTACGGCTACTGGGGCGACCAGATGCGCGACGGCCTGCTCGCCGGCTTCCACCGGGCCTACGACGGCAACCGCGCGCCGCTGGTCATCGGCAACCACTTCGAGTCCTGGAACGGCGGCACCTACATGCGGGCCGTCGACGAGGTCGTCGAGAACGTCTGCAACAAGCCCGACGTGCGCTGCGTCTCCTTCCACCAGCTGGCCGACTGGCTGGACGCCCAGGACCCGCAGGTCCTGGCGAAGCTGCGCACCCTGAACGTCGGCGAGGCGCCGAAGCAGGGCTGGGCGTCCTTCCTGACGGGCCGCCCCGCCCCGGCCCCGAAGGGTGTGCCCGGGGCACCGGCCGCCAAGCACTAGCCGGCGGGCGCGCACCGGCCAACCGGCCGCCGCCGTCAGGCGGTTGCCACCAGGCCCTCGCCCAGCACGAACCCGGGGTCGACCTGCGCCGCCAGGTCGGCCCCGGTGCGCTCGTTGCCCCAACTCCGGGCGTTCTTCAGGTGGAAGTGCACCATCTGCTGGGTGTAGCGCTCCCAGTCGCGCAGCTCGTACGTCGCGTCCGCGGCGACCTGGAGTGTGCGCAGGGCACGGTGGTTGGCGTCCTCCAGGAGCTCGAACCGGGGCGGCCGGCCCTTCTCCATGGCGCGCACCCAGTCCGAGTGCCCGACGGTCACCAGCAGGTCGTCCCCGACCTCGGCGCGGAGGAAGTCGAGGTCGTCCTGACCCTGCACCTTGTTGCCGACGACTTTCAGTACGACGCCGAAGTCACGGGCGTACTCCTTGTACTGGCGATAGACGGAGACCCCCTTCCGGGTCGGCTCGGCGACGAGGAACGTGATGTCGAAGCGGGTGAACATGCCGGAGGCGAAGGAGTCCGAGCCCGCCGTCATGTCCACCACGACGTACTCGCCCTGCCCGTCCACCAGGTGGTTCAGGCACAGCTCCACCGCTCCCGTCTTGGAGTGGTAGCAGGCGACCCCCAGGTCGGCGTCGGTGAAGGGGCCGGTGACCATCAAACGGACGGCCCCGCCGTCGAGTTCCACCGGCCGCGCGCAGGCGTCGTACACCGGATTGTCCTCACGCACCCGCAGCAGCCGTGAGCCCTCGCCGGGCGGGGTGGTCTTGATCATCGTCGCGGCGGAGGCGATGCGCGGGTTGGCGCCGCGCAGGTAGTCCTTGATCAGCGGCAGCCGGTCGCCCAGCGCGGGCAGTGCCGCCGCCTCCGCCTCGTCGAGGCCGAGGGCGGGGCCCAGGTGCTGGTTGATGTCCGCGTCGACCGCGACGACCGGTGCCCCGAGGGCCGCGAGATGGCGGACGAACAGGGAGGACAGGGTCGTCTTGCCGCTGCCGCCCTTCCCGACGAAAGCAATTTTCATGTTCACGAAGGGTAGTCGGGGGATAGCTGTAAGTGGCAGGCGTGCGTGAAGAAGACCACTCATTCGTGGGGCACGCGCGCGAGGTGCGTAATGTCGTACTCATGAGTACGACAGGCGCGACCGCCGATCCGCTCGCGACCCTGGGTTCGCTGCCCGGTGTGGCCGAGTCCGTGGAGTCTGTACGCAAGGCCGTGGACCGGGTCTACGGGCACCGGGTCATGCGGCGCCGCAGCAACGAGATCACCTCCGAGGCGGCCCTGCGCGGCGCCCGCGGGTCCGCGGCGCTGTCCGGCGCCGACTGGGCCCTGGAGGAGGTGCGTCGGCGTACCGACTTCAGCGGTGACGAGGACGCGCGCGTGGTCGGCGCGGCCCTGCGGCTGACCGCCGAGGCGGGCCAACTCCTGTCCATCTGGCGGCAGTCGCCGCTGCGGGTGCTGGCCCGGCTGCACCTGGTGGCCGCGGCGACCAATGGCGACGAGGTCGGGCGCCCGCGGCAGGCCGGCGAGCCGGTCGACGAGCCGCTGATCGAGCTGCCGCTGCCGGGCGCGGACGAGGTGCATGGCCGGCTGGAGGGCCTGGCCGAGCTGGTCATCGCGGGCAGTTCCGCGCCCGCCCTGGTGACCGCCGCCGTCGTCCACGGCGAGCTGCTCGCGCTGCGCCCCTTCTCGTCCCGCAACGGCCTGGTCGCGCGCACCGCCGAGCGCATCGTCCTGGTCGGCAGCGGTCTGGACCCGAAGTCGGTCTGCCCGGCGGAGGTCGGCCACGCGGAACTCGGGCGCGCGGCCTATCTGGCGGCGCTCGACGGGTATGTGTCCGGCACCCCGGAGGGCATGGCCGCCTGGATCGCCCACTGCGGCCGCGCCGTCGAGCTGGGCGTGCGCGAGTCGACGGCCGTGTGCGAGGCGCTCCAGCGCGGGGCGGCGTAGGAACGTCCGGAACAGGGATGCGGCGGTACGAGGATTCGTACCGCCGCTGGCATGCTCACCGGGTTACCAAGCGTCCTCGATATGTCGCCCATCAGGCCGGGAACTTTGCCCGTCACCTGGTGCGGCTGGCCCGTAATCGACGGGTCGACGTCGCGTGGGTGCTCGGTGTCCATGCATCGGTCCGTGGGGCCAAATGCGTTATTAAGGTGATCCTCTCGGATGTCCTTGGTCTCGCGGGCCGTTAAACCCTTTGTACTCCAGGACCGAAGCAAGCGGAACCCCCGGCTGTACTTCTTTACTTTTAGTCTCAAATTGGTTTCAAACGGGCATTGCTGTCAGACAGTCGCCGCCCGGCGCCGGCTGGCGTACCAGACCAGGCCCGCGGTGGCTGCCGCGGCACCTATGGCGGCGACCGCTACAAGGGCCGGGCGGGGCGGTACGGAGAATCCCGGGATCCGCTGCTTGAGCCGCACCGGGCGGTGGAAATCGAGAATCGGCCACCCACGCGCGAGTGCCTCTCGACGTAGGGCGCGGTCCGGGTTCACGGCGTGCGGATGTCCGACGGACTGGAGCATCGGCAGATCGGTCGCCGAGTCGCTGTAGGCGTAGCAGCGGTCCAGGTCGTATCCCTCGGACGCGGCCAGCTCCCTGATCGCCTCCGCCTTGGTGGGGCCGTACGCGTAGTACTCCACCTCGCCGGTGTAGCAGCCGTCCTCGCCGACGACCATGCGGGTCGCCACCACCCGGTCCGCGCCCAGCAGTTCACCGATCGGCTCGACCACCTCTGCGCCCGAGGTCGACACGATGACGACGTCGCGGCCGGCGGTGTGGTGCTCCTCGATGAGGGAGGCGGCCTCGTCGTAGATGAGCGGGTCGATCAGGTCGTGCAGCGTCTCGGCGACGATCTCCTTGACCTGCTGGACGTTCCAGCCGCGGACCAACTGCGAGAGGTACTTGCGCGTCCGCTCCATCTGGTCGTGGTCCATACCGCCGACGAGGAAGACGAACTGGGTGTACGCGCTACGCAAGGCGGCCCTGCGGTTGATCAGCCCGCCTTGGTAGAACGACTTGCTGAACGTGAGCGTGCTCGACTTCGCAATGACCGTCTTGTCCAGGTCAAAGAAGGCCGCTGTGCGAGGCAAGGAGTGGTTTTCCACACCCCGAGCATAGGTGCAGCCCATTCGGCGTAAGGTGTGGCGCGTGGGTTTGCCTGAGAGGGCTCTCGGGTACACCATGGAAGTCACGGATCGTTCGCGACCGTGCTAACCCGGTCCGGCTCCTCCCCCCCGAGTCGGCCGTGGAGACGACCCCCACTCTCCCCCCCGGTGGGGGTCGTCGCATGTCCGGGTGGGTTTTCACTTCTCTCTTCGCGGTCGTACGACCGTCCCGAGGCGGCTGCGGCCGCCTCTTCCGTCTGCTCATGATCCGTCACTCTGTGTAGTGTCCGGATGCTCCGCGGAAGTCGTACAGGGATCGGTACAGGGCTCACCGGTATGGGTGACGGCGATATTCACAACCGCCGAGTTGTCCACAGTTTTCGACCAAGATCCACACGATTTCCGGGATCGCTGCACCGTGATTCCAACGCGTCCCGGCCGCGCCGAGTTCATGGGCGGACTCGGTTAGTCGGGCGGGTTTGGCCGGTTCGTATCGGCCGTTCATATGGAGGCCGGTTGCCGGTTCTTCACATGTTTGGGAATCGCGGGGCCGCAGGGGCTCGGCGAGTTGCAGCGAAGGGGGATGGACACCGTGGCCGGAGCCGTCACACAGGAACCACCACCGGCCGCCTCGGGGCGGCAGGCCGGACCGCTGATCGTCACGGAGGACGTCGAACTCCTCGACGACCTGCTGCGGCTGTGCGCCGCGGCCGGAGCGACACCGGAGGTCCACCACTCGGTGCCGGAGCGCGCGGGCGGCTGGGAGGCCGCACCGCTCGTCCTGGTCGGCGACGACGCGGCCCGGCGGGTGCGCGGGGCCGCGCGCAGACGAGGGGTGGTGCTGGTCGGCCGCGACCAGGACGACTCCGGGGTGTGGCGCCGGGCCGTCGAGATCGGCGCCGATCACGTCCTGATGCTGCCGGACGGCGAACAGTGGCTCGTCGACCGGATCGCCGACGTGGCCGAGGGCGTCGGCCGGCCCGCCCTCACCGTCGGCGTGATCGGCGGCCGCGGCGGGGCCGGAGCGTCCACGCTCGCGTGCGCCCTCGCCGTCACCTCGGCGCGCGAGGGGCTGCGCACGCTGCTCGTGGACGCCGATCCGCTGGGCGGCGGACTGGACGTACTCCTGGGCGGCGAGACCGCGGAGGGACTGCGCTGGCCCGCCTTCGCGGCCTCCCGGGGCCGGGTCGGCGGGGGCGCGCTGGAGGAGTCCCTGCCCGAGCTGCACTCCCTGCGGGTCCTCAGCTGGGACCGCGGCGACCGCATCGCCGTACCCGCGCAGGCGGTCCGGGCGGTGCTCGCGGCGGCCAGACGGCGCGGTGGCACGGTCGTCGTCGATCTCCCGCGCCGTGTCGACGACGGGGTCGCCGAGGCGCTCGCCCAGCTCGACCTCGGGGTCCTCGTGGTCCCCGGCGAACTGCGCGCCGTCGCCGCGGCCGGACGGGTGGCCTCCGCCGTGGGGATGGTGGTTCGGGACCTGCGGGTGGCGGTCCGCGGCCCGTACGCCCCCGGGCTCGACGACCGCGAGGTGGCCCGGCTGCTCGGACTGCCGCTGACCGGCGAGGTGCCGGTCGAGGCGGGGCTGGCACGGCCGGGGGAGGGCAGGGTGCCGCCCGGGGCCGGACGGGGGCCGCTGGCGCGCTTCTGCAGGGAGTTCTGGGAGCGGGCGCTGCTGGAAGCGGGTGCGGCATGAGCGCGTCTGCGGAGCTCGAAGCGGGGTGCGGCACCAGTGCGCCGCCGGGGCTGCTCGACGGGGTACGGCAGTGGCTCGTCGAAAGCGGGGCGGAGCCGACCCCCGCGCGCGTGGCGCAGGCCTTGCGTGAACAGGGGCGGGTGCTCGGCGACGCCGAAGTGCTCGGAGCCGCCCGGCAGTTGCGCTCCGAGCTGGTCGGCAGCGGTCCGCTGGAGCCACTCCTCGCCGACCCGTCGGTGACCGACGTACTGGTGTCGGCGCCCGACCGGGTCTGGGTGGACCGGGGCGGCGGCCTGGAGCTGACCGCCGTCTCCTTCCCGGACGCGGCAGCGGTACGACGCCTCGCGCAGCGCCTGGCGGCGGTGGCCGGACGACGCCTGGACGACGCCCGCCCCTGGGTCGACGCCCGGCTGCCCGACGGGACCCGACTGCATGCGGTGCTGCCACCGGTGGCCGTGGGCTGCACCTGCCTGTCCCTCCGAGTGGTACGACCCCGAGCCTTCACCCTCGCCGAACTGGTGGCGGCGGGGACGGTACCGCCGGGCGGGGACCGCGTGCTGCGAGCGCTGCTCGACGCCCGCCTGTCCTTCCTGATCAGCGGCGGGACCGGCAGTGGCAAGACGACCCTGCTGAGTGCGCTGCTCGGGCTGGTCGGGCCGGGGGAGCGGATCGTGCTCGCCGAGGACTCGGCGGAGCTGCGGCCGGACCATCCGCACGTCGTACGGCTGGAGAGCAGACCGGCCAACCAGGAGGGCGCGGGCCTGGTCACCCTTCAGGACCTGGTGCGGCAGGCGCTGCGGATGCGGCCGGACCGACTGGTGGTGGGCGAGGTGCGCGGGCCCGAAGTGGTGCATCTGCTGGCCGCGTTGAACACGGGCCACGAAGGAGGGTGCGGCACCGTCCACGCCAACGCGGCGGCCGACGTACCGGCCCGTCTGGAGGCCCTCGGGACGGCGGCGGGCCTCGACCGGGCGGCGCTGCACAGCCAGTTGGCGGCGGCGTTGTCGGTGGTCCTGCACCTCGTACGCGACCGGGCCGGACGGCGGCGGATCGCCGAGGTGCATGTGCTGGAACGGGACCAGGCGGGGCTGGTGCGGACGGTGCCGGCGCTGCGCTGGGGGACGGACGCCTTCGCGTACGAGCGGGGGTGGGAGCGGCTGCGGGGGCTGCTTCGGGGTGAGTTCTCGGGAGGGGGACGGCATGGGTGAGACGGCGATGGGGGCGGCCGTGCTGTGCGTCGGGGCGGCGGCTCTGCTGCTCGGCGGATGGCACTCCGGTGCGCGGCGGGCGGAGTTGATGCTCGCGGGCGGTGGGGTGGTGGGGAGCGGGCCGACTTCCTGGCAGGAGGTGGCCCGGAAACTACGGCGGTTTCGGGGGCGGTTGCGGGCCGAGTGGTGGGCGCCCGCCGCCGGATTGCTGCTGGCGGTGCTGGGCGCCTCGGTGTTGCCGGTCGTCGCGGGGGCGGCTGGAGTGCCGGTGCTGCGAAGGCTGCGGCTGGCCGGGGAGGCCCGGCGGGCGCGGGAGCGGCGGGCGGACGCGGTGATCGCGCTGTGCGGGGCGGTCGCCGGCGAGGTCCGGGCCGGGCGGCAGCCGGAGGAGGCGCTGCTGCGCGCCGCGCGGGACTCCGGCGGGCTCGGGGATGCCCAGGGGGCGGTACTGGCGGCGGCCCGCTTCGGCGGCGACGTCCCCGCCGCGCTCGCCGGGGCGGCACGGCAACCGGGCGCCGAGGGGCTGCTGGGGCTCGCGGCGTGCTGGCGCGTGGCGGTGGACCAGGGGGCGGGCCTCGCGGTCGGACTCGACCGTTTGGCGGGGGCGCTGCGGGCGGAGCGGGACCAACGTGCGGATCTGCGGGCGCAGTTGGCCGGCGCCCGGTCCACGGCACTGATGCTCGCGGGGTTGCCGGTGGTCGGGCTGCTGCTGGGGGCGGCACTGGGGGCGGATCCGCTGCATGTCCTGCTGCACACGGGGGCCGGGCTGGGCTGCCTGGGGGTCGGGGCGCTGCTGGAGGGGCTGGGGGTGTGGTGGGCGATGTGGATCGTGCGTGGGGCGGAGGCGGTGTGAGGGCGGGGATGGGCGGGCCGAGGTAAGGCCTGCGGCGGTTGGTTGGGCGGGCCGAGGAAGGGGGGCCGACGGGGATAGAGAGGTGCCATGGGGAGCGCCGTGGCACGGGTCGGGCTTGCGGGAAGCGGGCGTGGTTGCGGGAGTCGGGTGGGGTCAGGAAGGAGAGCGGCGGGGCTGAAGGCGTCATGGCGAGCGTGGCAGCAGGGGTTGGGCTTGCCGGCGGGCCCTGCGGCGGGATGCGGGTGGGGCGAGGCGGGCCTGGTTGCAGGAGTCGGGTGGGTCGAGGAATGGAGGTTGGTGTGAGTGCGGAAGTTGTCCACAGGCTGGGGGTGGCCGTGGGGATGTTGTTGGTCGCCGGGTGGGTGGTTCGGTGGCTGGCGGGGGTGCGGCGGGAGCGGAGGGTTCGGCGGCGGGTTGCCGAGTTGGTGGCGCTCGCTGAAGTGACGGCAACTGCTCGTCGGGCGGCGGCGCTTGAGGCTGGGCGGCGGTGGATGCCCCTGGTGGGTGTGGTGTGTGCCGGGTGGGTGTTGGTCGGTGGGGTCGGCGGGGTTCTTGTCGGGCTGGCTTGCGCGGTCGGGCTGTGGCGCTGGCGGCGTAGGCAGGCGGCCGTGGTTGTCGGGGACGACGTCGATACGGGCGAGGCGGTACGGCAACTTCCGCTCGCGGCGGATCTGTTGGCCGCCTGCATCGCCGCGGGGGCCGGTCCGGTGGTCGCCGCGCAGGCCGTGGGCGAGGCGCTCGGAGGGCCCGTCGGGGACGCGCTGGCCCGGGGCGCGGCCGAGGCGCGGCTCGGGGGTGAACCGGCCGAGGCGTGGCGGAGGTTGGCCGCGCTGCCGGGGGCCGGGGCCCTGGCCCGGTTGCTGGAGCGGGCAGACGTGTCCGGGCTCCCGGCCGCGGGACCGGTGGCCCGGCTGGCCGGGGAGGCCCGCGCCGACTGGGGGCGTGCCGCGACGGCACGGGCGCGGCGGGCGGCCGTCATGGTCACCGTCCCGGTCGGGCTGTGCTTCCTGCCCGCCTTCATCGCGGTCGGCGTACTGCCCGTGGTGATCGGACTCGCGGGCGGAGTACTGGGAGGAGGTGTCGGATGACGGCGGAGGGCTGAACGGGCAGCGGATGACGACCGGACAACGGAACGGAACCTCACGGGGGTTGAGATGTACGAGGCGGTACGGGCGCGGCTGCGTGCCCTGGTGTGCAGGGCGCGTGCGGCGCGGAGGGACGCGGGGATGGTCACCTCCGAGTACGCGATGGGGATCGTGGCGGCGGTGGCCTTCGCGGTGGTTCTCTACAAGGTGGTGACGAGCGGGGCCGTCAGCGCGGAGCTGGAGGGCATCGTGAAGCGGGCGCTCGATGCGCGGATGTGAGCGGGGCGCTGACCGGGGGTTCGTGACGGCGGAGTCGGCCGTGGTGCTGCCCGTGCTGGTGATGTTCGCCACGGCGCTGGTGTGGGGGCTGCTGGTGGTGGCCGCGCAGATCCAGTGCGTGGACGCGGCGAGGACGGGGGCCCGGGCGGCGGCCCGCCAGGATCCGCCGGACGCGGTGGTCGGGGTGGCCCTGGAGGCGGCACCGCGCGGCGCGAAGGTCACGGTCAGCCGGGAGGGCGACCAGGTCCGGGTGACAGTCACGGCGAGGCCACCGGCCCTGCACGCCCTGCCCTTCGAGGTACGGGAGGAGGCTGTGGCGGCGGCGGAGGAGACGGTGGGGGTGAGGGTCCCGTGAGGGGAAGTGCTTGGGGACGATGTCGGGTGACCGCGCCCGGCTGCCGTCGTATCACCGCCGCATGGCGTTCCGGCCGAGGCTCCGAGTCCCCTCGTATCAGCACCGCGTTGAGTTCTGACCGGGGCTCCGAGCCTCGCCGTAGAGGCGCCGCGTTGGGTTCCGACCGAGGCTCCGCCACCGTCTGGAGTCTCGGGGCGATCGCCGTGCTGTGTGTGGTCTTCGGGATCGTGCTTGCCCTGGGGCAGGCCGTCGTGGTCCGGCATCGGGCGGCCGGCGGGGCCGATCTCGCGGCGCTCGCCGCGGCGGACCACTGGGCGGACGGGGGTAGCGCGGCGTGTGAGCGGGCCGAGCGGGTGGCGCGGGCGCAGGGCGTGCGGCTGGTGCGGTGCGTGGTCGTGGGCGATATCTCGGACGTGACGGCGGCGTCGGGCCGGGGCCCGTTCGCGGCGGAGGTCAGGGCACGGGCGGGGCCTCCGGGGCCGGATCCGGCGTCGGGCCTTCCGCCCGCACCTCCTCCGGGTCCCCTGCGGACGGCGCCGCCCGCAGGGACGGCTCCCTGAGCCCTTGGCCGGGCGCCTCCTGCGTAGGTCGCACAGGCGGCTCCCCACCCCGCCCCTCCGCCTCCCCACCGCGCCCCTCCGCCTCCCCGCCGGTCTCCTCCGGCGCCCCCCGCAGCAGCACCGTGAGCAGTCGTACCGCCCCCCGCTTGTGCAGCGGATCGTTGCCGTTGCCGCACTTGGGGGACTGGATGCAGGAAGGGCAGCCCGCGTCGCACTCGCAGGAGGCGATGGCCTCGCGGGTGGCTGTCAGCCAGGCGCGGGCCGTGTGGAAGGCGCGTTCCGCGAAGCCGGCGCCGCCGGGGTGGCCGTCGTAGACGAAGACCGTGGGGAGGAGTGTGTCGGGGTGGAGCGGGATCGAGACGCCGCCGATGTCCCAGCGGTCGCAGGTCGCGAAGAGGGGGAGGAGGCCGATCGAGGCGTGCTCCGCGGCGTGCAGGGCGCCGCCGAGGATCTCGGGGTTGATGCGGGCCTCGTCGAGCTGGTCCTCGGTGACCGTCCACCACACGGCCCGCGTCCTCAACGTACGCGGAGGGAGGTCGAGTTTCGTCTCGCCCAGGACCTCGCCGGTGATGAGCCGGCGGCGGAGGAAGGAGACCACCTGGTTGGTGACCTCGACGGAGCCGTAGCACAACCGGCCCTCGCCCCATGGGATTTCGACGTCCGTCTCCAGGACGGAGATGGCCGTGGTGTCGCGGGCGACCGTCGAATACGACGGGCTCGCCTCCTCGACCAGGGCCACCGAGTCCTCCAGGTCCAGGGAGCGGACGAGATACGTGCGGCCCTGGTGGAGGTGGACCGCGCCCTCGTGGACGGTGGTGTGCGAGGCGCCCGCGTCGACCGTGCCGAGCAGGCGGCCGGTGCCGGACTCGACGATCTGGACCGGTCGGCCGCCCTCGCCGCGGATGTCGGTGAGGTCGGCGGCCCGTTCCCGGCGCGTCCAGTGCCAGGCCTTCGTACGGCGGCGCAGCAGCTTCGCGGCCTCCAGCTGGCCCAGCAGGTCCTCGGTCGCGGGGCCGAAGAGGTCCATGTCCTCGTCCGTCAGCGGCAACTCCGCCGCCGCCGCGCACAGATGCGGGGCGAGGACATACGGGTTGTCGGGGTCGAGGACCGTCGATTCCACGGGCTGGTCGAAGAGGGCCTCGGGATGGTGGACCAGGAAGGTGTCCAGGGGGTCGTCGCGGGCCACCAGGACGGCCAGCGCGCCCTGCCCGGCGCGTCCGGCGCGGCCCGCCTGCTGCCACAGGGAGGCGCGCGTGCCCGGGTAGCCGGCGATGACCACCGCGTCCAGGCCGGAGACGTCGATGCCGAGTTCGAGGGCGGTGGTCGCCGCAAGGCCCAGCAACTCGCCGGAGTGCAGGGCCTGTTCCAGGGCGCGGCGCTCCTCGGGGAGGTAGCCGCCGCGGTAGGCGGCCACGCGCCGGGCGAGGGAGCGGTCGACCTCGGCGAGGCGTTCCTGGGCGATCACCGAGATCAGTTCGGCGCCGCGCCGGGAGCGTACGAAGGCCACCGAGCGCACGCCCTGCACGGTCAGGTCGGTCAGTAGGTCGGCCGTCTCGGCGGTGGCGGTGCGGCGGACCGGCGCGCCCTTCTCGCCCTGCAGCTCGGTGAGCGGGGGCTCCCAGAGGGCGAACACCAGTTCACCGCGCGGGGAGGCGTCGTCGGCCACCTCGACCACCGGGAGGCCGGTGAGGCGGCGGGCGGCGACCGCGGGGTCGGCGGCGGTGGCGGAGGCCAGCAGGAAGACCGGGGACGCGCCGTAGCGGGCGCAGAGGCGGCGCAGGCGGCGCAGCACCTGGGCGACGTGCGAGCCGAAGACACCCCGGTAGGTGTGGCACTCGTCGATGACGACGTACTTCAGCGACTTCAGGAAGGAGGACCAGCGGGAGTGGGACGGGAGTATGCCCCGGTGCAGCATGTCCGGGTTGGTCAGGACGTAGTTGGCGTACTGGCGGACCCACTCGCGTTCTTCGAACGGGGTGTCGCCGTCGTACACCGCAGGACGTACGGCATTTCCCAGCGGTTGTGAAAGTTCCTTCACGGATCTGCGCTGGTCGGCCGCGAGGGCCTTGGTGGGGGCCAGGTAGAGGGCCGTGGCGCCGCGGCCGTTCGGGGCCTGAGAGCCGTCCAGGAGCCTGGAGAGGACGGGGACGAGGTACGCCAGGGACTTGCCGGACGCGGTGCCGGTCGCGACCACCACCGAGTCGCCGTCCAGGGCGTGCTCGGCGGCAAGGGCCTGGTGGGCCCAGGGGTGCTCGATGCCACAGGCCTGCACGGCGGCGATGACCTCCGAACGAATCCGGTCAGGCCAGACGGCATGGCGACCCTCGCGCGGGGGCAAGTGCTCCGTATGAGTGATGCGCGAAGCCCGGCTCGGCCCGGAGGCGAGCCGGCCCAGGACCGTGCCCGGTGCGAGCCGGGAAACGGGTTCCGTCGGGGATCGATCGGATCGGTGATTCTTGGCCATCGGCACCGAGTGTGTCACTGGCGTGACGGACAATGGGACCAAGGCGTCGTGCACGCCTGCCGTAAGTGATTGAATGCCATCGCGGCTGGCGAACCGTTCCGGGGGCTCTGCCGAGGTGTCCCGAGGGGCGACCGCTCGAGTAGCAAGGTGCTGGAGGATCCGTGGACCTGTCCCTGTCGACCCGTACCGTCGGCGATCGTACGGTCGTCGAGGTCGGTGGCGAAATCGACGTATATACCGCGCCCAAGCTGCGTGAGCAGCTGGTCGAGCTGGTGAACGACGGGAGTTTCCACCTCGTCGTCGACATGGAGGGCGTCGACTTCCTCGACTCCACCGGGCTCGGCGTGCTGGTCGGCGGCCTGAAGCGGGTGCGTGCCCATGAGGGCTCGCTGCGCCTGGTCTGCAACCAGGAGCGCATTCTGAAGATCTTCCGCATCACCGGCCTCACCAAGGTGTTCCCGATCCACACCTCGGTCGAGGAAGCGGTGGCGGCGACCGACTGATCGGCCGGCCCACAGGGAGCGGGACCAGACCGCTCCGGGACGGAAGAAGTACCAACAGGGGGTCCGGGCTTTCGGCGGCCCGGTCCCCCGACAGCACGCCCGTAGTTCCGAGGGGGATGCATGGCCACCGTTGAACTCCGCTTCAGCGCGCTGCCCGAGCACGTCAGGACCGCACGGCTGGTCGCGGCGGCAGTGGCACGCAGGGCCGGAGTGGACGAGGCCGTCCTCGACGAAGTCAGACTCGCCGTCGGCGAGGCCTGCACGCGGGCCGTGGGACTGCATCAGAACGCCGGCATCACCGCGCCGGTGAAGGTGCAGCTGATCGAGGAGGAGAAGCAGTTCTCCATCGAGGTCGGCGACGAGGCGCCGCGTACCGCTCCGGGAGACCGGGCGCCGGGCGCGGCGGGTGACGACCTGGAGGCCGAGGAGGACGAGATGGGCCTCGCGGTCATCAGCGGCCTCGTCGACGACGTCGAGGTCACCGCCGGGGAGAACGGCGGGCAGATCCGGATGACCTGGCCCACCGCCCCGCCCAGCGCGGTGCTTCCCTGAGCCTCACCACTGAACGTCTGTACCCGAAGGGCCCTACCTCGTAGGGCCCTTCGGCATGTCGGCGCACAGGAGCGCGCACCTACATTGGTCAGGTGCGATGGGTTTCGTGAATTCCTTCACGATCAATCACCGGATAATTCGATCAAGTCAGTGGTGGCGTCAATGGCTTTGAAGCATTACCACTTTCGGGTTCTGTAGCGTGACGTCGATCATTTGCTGAAGAGCACGAGAAGGCCAATTCCGTTTACCGCGGACTGTTTTGATCAGCAAGAGGTACCTAGAATCCGTCCACATCTTGAGCTCAGCACAGGCGTCAAGGAGGACGAATGGCGGGGCTTTCTACCCCTCATCAGTTTGACCACCCCACAACCTTCGCAGCCGCAGTCCTGACCGACGACAACCGGATCATCGTGATGGTCATCGGGGTCGTGGCACTGGCCGCCCTCGTGGTCGCGGGAGTCCTGGTGCGCCAGGTACTCGCGGCGGGCGAGGGCACCGACAGCATGAAGGAGATCGCCGGAGCCGTTCAGGAAGGCGCCAACGCCTATCTGGCCCGGCAACTGCGCACGCTCGGCGTATTCGCCGTGGTCGTGTTCTTCCTGCTCATGCTGCTGCCCGCGGACGACTGGAATCAGCGCGCCGGCCGATCGATCTTCTTCCTGATCGGCGCGGGGTTCTCGGCGGCCACCGGATATATCGGCATGTGGCTCGCCGTACGCAGCAATGTGCGGGTCGCGGCCGCGGCCCGGGAAGCGACCCCGGCGGAGGGTGAGCCGGAAAAGGATCTCACCGCCGTCTCGCACAAAGCAATGAAGATCGCTTTCCGTACGGGCGGCGTCGTCGGCATGTTCACGGTGGGGCTCGGTCTGCTGGGCGCCTCCTGCGTGGTGCTGGTGTACGCGGCCGACGCGCCGAAGGTGCTCGAGGGATTCGGCCTCGGGGCCGCCCTGATCGCCATGTTCATGCGTGTCGGCGGCGGCATCTTCACCAAGGCCGCCGACGTCGGCGCCGACCTGGTCGGCAAGGTCGAGCAGGGCATCCCGGAGGACGACCCGCGCAATGCCGCGACCATCGCCGACAACGTGGGCGACAACGTCGGCGACTGCGCGGGCATGGCGGCCGACCTCTTCGAGTCGTACGCCGTGACCCTGGTCGCCGCGCTGATCCTCGGCAAGGCGGCCTTCGGCGACTCCGGTCTCGCCTTCCCGCTGATCGTGCCCGCGATCGGCGTCGTCACCGCCATGATCGGCATCTTCGCCGTGGCCCCGCGCCGTACGGACCGCAGCGGAATGTCGGCCATCAACCGCGGCTTCTTCATCTCCGCGGTGATCTCGCTCGCGCTGGTGGCGGTGGCGGTCTTCATCTATCTCCCGTCCACGTACGCGGACCTCGACGGCGTCACCGATGCCGCCATCAAGGCCAAGGACGGCGACCCGCGGATCCTCGCGGTGGTCGCGGTGGGGATCGGCATCCTGCTGGCCGCGGTCATCCAGCAGCTGACCGGCTACTTCACCGAGACCAACCGCCGCCCTGTCATGGACATCGGCAAGACCTCGCTGACCGGCCCGGCCACCGTCGTCCTCGCCGGTATCTCGGTGGGTCTGGAATCGGCCGTCTACACCGCCCTGCTGATCGGCCTCAGCGTCTACGGCGCCTTCCTGCTCGGCGGTACGTCGATCATGCTCGCGCTGTTCGCGGTGGCGCTGGCCGGCACCGGCCTGCTCACCACGGTCGGCGTGATCGTCGCCATGGACACCTTCGGCCCGGTCTCCGACAACGCGCAGGGCATCGCCGAGATGTCCGGCGACGTCGAGGGCGCCGGCGCCCAGGTGCTCACCAACCTGGACGCGGTCGGCAACACGACCAAGGCCATCACCAAGGGCATCGCCATCGCCACCGCCGTCCTGGCCGCGTCGGCGCTCTTCGGGTCGTACCGGGACGCCATCACGACGAACGTGCACGACGTCGGCGAGAAGCTCACCGGCGCGGGCGCGCCGCTGAGCCTGTCCATGGACATCTCGCAGCCCAACAACCTCGTCGGCCTCATCGCCGGCGCGGCGGTCGTCTTCCTCTTCTCGGGGCTGGCGATCAACGCGGTGTCGCGGTCGGCGGGCGCGGTGGTCTACGAGGTGCGCCGGCAGTTCCGTGAGAAGCCCGGGATCATGGACTTCAGCGAGAAGCCGGAGTACGGCAAGGTCGTCGACATCTGCACCAAGGACGCCCTCCGGGAGCTCACGACGCCGGGTCTGCTGGCGGTCATGGCGCCCATCGCCATCGGGTTCACGCTCGGTGTGGGCGCGCTCGGCGCGTACCTGGCCGGCGCGATCGGCACAGGCACGCTGATGGCGGTGTTCCTCGCCAACTCCGGTGGCGCCTGGGACAACGCCAAGAAGCTCGTCGAGGACGGCCACCACGGCGGCAAGGGCAGCGAGGCCCACGCCGCGACGGTGATCGGCGACACGGTCGGCGACCCCTTCAAGGACACCGCCGGTCCCGCGATCAACCCGCTGCTGAAGGTCATGAACCTGGTCTCGCTGCTCATCGCGCCCGCAGTGATCAAGTTCTCCTACGGCGACGACAAGAACCTCGGCGTCCGGATCGCGATCGCGGTCCTCGCGCTGATCGTCATCGTCGGGGCGGTCTACGTCTCCAAGCGGCGCGGAATCGCCGTCGGCGACGAGGAGGGCAAGAGCGAGCGGGTGGCCAATTCGACGGATCCCGCGGTGGTTTCGTAGGCGGTCTTACGGGACCCGGTCCGGGCAGTTCCACGAGGCTCGGCCCAAAGGGCGGGCGGGAGGCGCGTGTTGACGCGTCGCCCGCCCGTTCTCGTATCCGCGCGCGGTATGTGTGCAGCCTCACGGTGAGCCTTCTCTCGCCTGGTGCAAATGGCTTCAAAAGGGTCCGTAGTGGAAGCTCGGCATGCGGTTGGCGGCTGTGCGCCGTGTATGTTCCGGGGCCGAGAGCCATGGAAGGGACCAACCCGGTGAACAAGAAGCTCGCGGCCGCACTGTCCGGCGGTGCGGTACTGGTACTGGCGCTGTCGGGATGCAGCAGCGACGACGGCAACGACAAGCTGGATGCCTGGGCCAAGCAGGTCTGCGACGCCGTACAGCCGCAGGCCAAGAAGATCGAGGCCGCCAACGCCGCGATCCAGAAGCAGACCTCGGACAACAGCACGCCGGCGGCCGTCCGCACGACCGACGCGCAGGCCTTCCAGGACATGTCCGACGCCTACAAGGCGATCGGGGCCGCGGTGCAGAACGCGGGGGCGCCGAACGTCGACGACGGCGCGACGAAGCAGAAGAACGCGGTCAAGGAGCTCGACGACATCTCCGCCGCGTACGCCTCGCTGAAGACGCAGGTCGACAAGTTGAACGTCAAGGACCAGGCGAAGTTCGCCGACGGCCTCAAGGACATCGCCACCTCGCTGGACAAGCTGAGCCAGAGCGGGAACGACGCGCTGAAGACCCTTGAGGAGGGCGACGTCGGCAAGGCGATGGCGAAGCAGGCCAGCTGCAAGTCGGCGTCCGCGTCGGCCTCCGCGACCGGGAGCTGACCAGGAGCCCTACCCGGAGCTGACCAAGAGCCGTACCGGGAGCCTGTCAAGAGCTGCAGGCGGCCGCCCGTCCCGGCCACAATGGGGGCGTGAGTACCTCCGGCCTGCGTGCCCTGCCCGCTTCCGACCGCCCAGATGTCGCCGCCCGGCTGCGGGACGCCCTGCTCGGGGCGTCCTTCACCGCCGACGGGCTGCTCGAACTGCTCGGCGCCCCCGCGTACGCGGCGCTGGCCCGCAGCGAGACCGTGCCGGCGCTCCGGGCGACCCGTGGCGACACACCGCTGGAGATGCTCGTACGGCTGTTCCTGCTTCAGCAGCCCGTGCTCCACGCGCGCGTGGCGGCCGTTCTGCCGGTCGACGCCTGTCTGGAGAGCGGGTGGCTGGTGCGGACCGGCGCCGACGAGGTGGCCGCGACCGTGGACGTACGGCCGTACGGCGGGCCCGACGGCGAGGACTGGTTCATCGTCTCCGACCTGGGCTGTGCCGTCGGCGGGGCCGGCGGCATCGGCAGCCGCGAGGAGGGCGTCGTCCTGGGCGTCGGCGGCGCGTCCACGACCCTGGCCGGCATCACGGTCCGTACGCCCGTCCCGGCCGCCCTCGACCTCGGCACCGGCTCCGGTATCCAGGCGCTGCACGCCTCCCGGCACGCCACGCGCGTGACGGCGACCGACCTCAACCCGCGCGCCCTGCACATCACCGCGCTCACCCTGGCGCTCTCCGGCGCCCCCGCGGCCGATCTGCGCGAGGGCTCCCTCTTCGAACCCGTCCGCGCCGAGGAGACGTACGACCTGATCGTCTCGAACCCGCCCTTCGTGATCTCGCCGGGCGCCCGGCTGACCTACCGGGACGGCGGGATGGGCGGGGACGATCTGTGCCGCTCGATCGTTCAGGGGGCGGGGGAGCGGCTGAACGAGGGCGGGTTCGCGCAGTTCCTCGCCAACTGGCAGCACGTGGAAGGGGAGGACTGGCAGGACCGGCTCAGGTCGTGGGTGCCGCGCGGCTGCGACGCGTGGGTCGTGCAGCGTGAGGTGCAGGACGTCACGCAGTACGCCGAGCTGTGGCTGCGGGACGCCGGGGACCACCGGGGCGACCCGGCCGAGTACCAGGCGCTGTACGACGCCTGGCTGGACGAGTTCGAGGCGCGCAAGGTGAAGGCGGTCGGCTTCGGCTGGATCACCCTGCGCCGGACGGGGGCCGCGGTGCCCTCGATCACGGTGGAGGAGTGGCCGCACCCGGTCGAGCAGCCGCTCGGCGAGACGGTGCGGGCACACTTCGACCGCCTGGACTACCTGCGGGCGCACGACGACGCGGCCCTGCTGGAGGGCCACTTCAGGCTCGCCTCCGAGGTCGTCCAGGAACAGGTCGGTCTGCCCGGCGCCGAGGACCCGGAGCACGTCGTACTGCGCCAGAACCGCGGCATGCGCCGGGCCACCAAGGTGGACACGGTCGGCGCGGGCTTCGCGGGCGTCTGCGACGGCTCGCTCAGCGCGGGGCGCATCCTGGACGCCATCGCCCAACTGGTGGGCGAGGACCCGGTGTTGCTGCGGGACCGGACGCCGGCGCAGATCAGGGTGCTGGTGGAGCAGGGGTTCCTGGAGCCGGCGTGAGGTGATTCCCCCGGGCCGGGCGTGGGGCCCGGGCGGTGCCGCCCCTTCCGGCCGGCGTGCGTCACGGCTGATGCAGGCCCGCGCCCCTGATGCCCATGTGTCCGGTCTGGCGGGATTGGTGCCGAAAAGGGCTCCTGTCAGTGGTGGGTGCGAAGCTACCTTCGAGGGACGAACTTCGCGCGTTCTCGGGGGAGGCGCGCCGTCTCGGGGGAGGCACGATGGCGGGGGAGACGCCGGAGCAGGGTGAAGGCAGGGTCATCAACGGGCGGTACCGGCTGCTGCGGACGCTCGGCGCGGGCGGCATGGGACGCGTATGGCTGGCGCACGACGAGGAGTTGGCCTGCGAGGTCGCGATGAAGGAGATCGCGCTCCCGGAGGTGCCGACGGACGCGGGCGAGCCCGCCCAGCGCATCGCGCGGGCCCGCAGCGAGGCCCGGCACGCGGCACGGCTGCGCGGGCACCCCCATGTGGCGACGGTGCACGACGTGGTGGTGCACGAGGGGCTGCCCTGGATCGTCATGGAGTACGTCCCGGACGCGGTCGACCTCCAGGCGGTGGTACGGCGTTCCGGGCCGCTGCCGCCCGCCCAGGTGGCCCGCATCGGGCTCGCCGTGCTGGACGCGCTGACCGCCGGGCACCGGATCGGCATCCTCCACAGGGATGTGAAACCGGCCAACATCCTTCTGGCGTCGGACGCTTCGGGCGACCCCTACGCGCGCGTGCTCCTCACCGACTACGGCATCGCCCTCCAGCCCGAGTCCCGCGAGCCGCGCCTCACCGCCACGGCCGGCATCCTCGGCACGCCGGGCTACCTCGCCCCGGAACGCGCGCGTGGCGAGCCGCCGACCCCGGCCGCCGACCTCTTCTCGCTGGGCGCCACGCTGTACGCCGCCGTCGAGGGCCGCGGCCCCTTCGACCGCCACGGCGACTACGCGACCCTCACGGCCCTCCTCGGCGAGGAACCCACCCCACCGCTGAGGGCGGGCGAACTGGCGCCGGTGCTCCAGGGGTTGCTGGTGAAGGACCCCGTGCGCCGGTCTTCTCCGGAGGCGGTGACGCGGGGACTGGAGCGGGTGGTGCAGGGGGTTGCGGCCACCGGCTTCGGTCCGCCGGGCGGGGGCTACGGAGCGCCCGGTGGGGGTTACGGAACACCGGGCGCGGGCTACGGGACACCGCCGGGCGGGCCGGGAACGCCTGCTGGGCCGGGTGGCGGTGGCACGCCGGGTGGGCCGGGAACACCGGCAGGGCACGGCGGCGGTGGTGCCACGCCAGGCGGTCCGGGAACTCCCGCAGGAGGCGGGGGCGAAGGCGTGCCGCCCGGGTATGTCGGGAGCCCGTCCGCGGGGTACGGGGGCAGTCCGCCTCCGGGGTACGGCGAGAGCCCGCCTCCGGGGTACGTCGCGAGTTCGCCGCCGGGCGGCTGGAGCGGTGGGGCCGCGCCGGGGACTCCGGGTGGTCCTCCGGCGACGCCGAACACGCCGCACACCCCGGCGCGCGGGCCCGACACACCGGCAGGTGCGCCCGGTTCGCCGGCGTACGACGTCTGGCGGCAGCCTGCCGCGCAGGATCCCTTTGCTTCGGCCAACCCCTATGCCCAGGGCCCCGGTACGCCCGGCGGCGGAGCCGGTGGTGCGCAACCGCCGCCGTACGCGGGGAGCGCCGCCCCGCCGACGCCCTACGGCACCGCCGCCCCCGGCGCCAACTGGGCCGCCGCCCCCACCGCGCCCGGCACCGGTGGCCCGTCGTACCCGCCTCCTCCGCGGCCCCCGGCCCCGCCCTCCGGCAAGAAGCAGCTCGCGGTCGTGGCGTTGGTCGTGGCCGCCGTCCTGGTCCTCGGCGGTGGGGCGTGGGGGTTCTACGTGCTGACCAGCGACGGTGGTGGCCACAAGAACAGCGCCGCGACCAAGAAGTCGCCGTCGGCCGGCGCGTCGCAGAAGTCGCCGACGCCGACCGGGCCCGTGCTGCCGTACGGAAGCGTGGTCGGGCTCAGCGCGCCCCTGGAGGCCGGCGACTGTGTGAAGGCGGTCTGGTCGGGGACGCCGTTCAAGTCGGCGCCGAACCTCGGCGTGGTGGGCTGCACCCCCGACGACTGGCCCGACGGCCAGGTCGTCGGCGTCGACACGGCCACCGACTACGCCGACGCCAGCGCCCAGGGCGCGAAACGCTGCGAGAACCAGAGTCGGGCGGTCGTCGACGCGCTGCCGGACGCGGGCGGTTACGCGGTCCTGCCGACCAAGGAGGGGTTCGCCGCTGCCAAGGGCGGTACGGCGTGTCTCGTACTGGGACGGCATGCCGCGATAGGCGGCGAGGTCGGCCGGTTCCGGGACGAGGGCTCGGATCTGTGGGTCGGCCAGATGAGCGTCGGTGACTGCTGGGTCTACAAGCAGGTCGGCGACAAGTACAAAGCCCCGCTCACCGACTGCACCAAACTCCACAACTACCAGGTCATAGGGGCGGTTCAAGCCCCCGACAAAATGAGCTACAAGAAGGGCATCGACAACGCGAACAAGCTGTGCAGCAACAAATTCGAGTCGACCTGGGCGCCGGGTCCCGACCGTGTCGTGTACGGCTGGGTGGCGGACCAGCACGACTGGGACCTCGGTTTCGACAAGGCGGTGTGCACGGTGGGCCGGTCCGACGGCGAGCAGACGACCGGCAGGATATCCGCGCCGGGTTCGGTCTGACCCGGCCCCGGAAGCGGGCCCCGCGGCCGGAGCCGGGCGGTCCACAGGCGCGTCGGCTCCGCGTTCACCTCCGGTTCGCCCGGTCGTCTTCCGTGCGTGCCAGTCTCCCCGGGCGGGGCACTCGCGGACGGGCGGAAAAGGGGCAGGCGGAGCCATGGAGAGCGGACCGGCGATCTTCGCGGGAGTGGTGTTCGCCCTGTTCGGCGGCGCCCTGCTGGTGTGGACCGCGACCCGGGTACGGCGTGGCGAACCCGTCGCCCACGGTGTGAACCCCGTCGCATCGGTGACCCTCGCGAGCCTTGCGTCGGTGATCGCGCTGGCCCTCGGAACCTGGTGCTTCACCCGCGTCTGAAAGCAGCCCCCGAGCTGCGGCTCCGATAATTGGGAGGCGCTGTTCCGGATGGGCTCGAAAAGGCCGGTGAGCACTCCGGGCGGCAGGAATGGCGCGACTCGGGTTACCGTTCGAGTGGCCGTTGCGGGCTTTTCCCGTTTGACACGGGGGCGGGATGTACCGTCACACTCCGCAGCGTCACCATGACCGTGCCCCGGGACCCAAGCGGCTCCGGGGAGGCCCCAGTGTCGACCGGAGAGAAGAGCGAAGTTGTCCCCGACCAGCGAGACCGCACACGGCGGCCGCCGACTCGTCATCGTCGAGTCGCCTGCCAAGGCGAAGACGATCAAGGGCTACCTCGGCCCTGGTTACGTCGTCGAGGCGAGCGTCGGGCACATCCGCGACCTCCCCAACGGCGCCGCGGAGGTGCCGGAGAAGTACACCGGCGAGGTCCGCCGCCTCGGCGTGGACGTCGAGCACGACTTCGAGCCGATCTATGTGGTCAACGCCGACAAGCGGGCCCAGGTCAAGAAGCTCAAGGACCTGCTGAAGGACTCCGACGAGCTCTTCCTCGCCACCGATGAGGACCGCGAGGGCGAGGCCATCGCGTGGCACCTCCAGGAGGTGCTCAAGCCCAAGGTCCCGGTCAAGCGGATGGTCTTCCACGAGATCACCAAGGCCGCGATCCAGGCCGCCGTCGCCAACCCGCGCGAGCTCAACCAGAAGCTGGTCGACGCTCAGGAGACCCGCCGCATCCTCGACCGTCTCTACGGTTACGAGGTCTCGCCGGTCCTCTGGAAGAAGGTCATGCCCCGGCTGTCGGCCGGCCGTGTCCAGTCGGTCGCCACCCGGCTCGTCGTGGAGCGGGAACGCGAGCGCATCGCGTTTCGTTCTGCCGAGTACTGGGACCTGACGGGCACCTTCGCGACCGGCCGCGCGGGGGACTCGTCGGACCCGTCGTCCCTTGTCGCCCGCCTCCAGACCGTCGACGGCAGGCGGGTCGCGCAGGGCCGCGACTTCGACTCCCTGGGACAACTCAAGAGCGAGCAGGTCCTCCACCTCGACGAGGCGAACGCCCGCGCCCTGGCCGCCGCCCTGGAGCAGACGCAGTTCGCGGTCCGCTCGGTCGAGTCCAAGCCGTACCGCCGCTCGCCGTACGCCCCGTTCCGTACGACGACCCTCCAGCAGGAGGCCTCGCGCAAGCTCGGCTTCGGCGCGAAGGCGACCATGCAGGTGGCGCAGAAGCTGTACGAGAACGGCTTCATCACCTATATGCGTACGGACTCCACGACCCTGAGCGACACGGCGATCACCGCCGCCCGCACCCAGGTCACCCAGCTCTACGGCGCCGACTACCTGCCGTCGAGCCCGCGGACGTACGCCGGGAAGGTCAAGAACGCGCAGGAGGCGCACGAGGCGATCCGCCCCTCGGGTGATCGTTTCCGCACGCCCGCCGAGACCGGCCTGACCGGCGACCAGTTCAGGCTCTACGAGCTGATCTGGAAGCGGACCGTCGCCTCCCAGATGAAGGACGCGACCGGCAACAGCGTGACCGTGAAGATCGGTGGCACCGCCGCCGACGGCCGGGACGTCGAGTTCACCGCGTCCGGCAAGACGATCACCTTCCACGGCTTCCTGAAGGCCTACGTCGAGGGCGCCGACGACCCGAACGCCGAGCTGGACGACCGCGAGCGCCGGCTGCCGCAGGTCGCCGAGGGCGACCGGCTCACCGCCGAGGAGCTCACGGTCGACGGGCATGCCACCAAGCCCCCGGCCCGCTACACCGAGGCCAGCCTGGTCAAGGAGCTCGAAGAGCGCGAGATCGGCCGCCCGTCGACGTATGCCTCGATCATCGGCACGATCCTCGACCGCGGCTATGTCTTCAAGAAGGGCACGGCACTCGTCCCGTCCTTCCTGTCCTTCGCCGTGGTCAACCTCCTGGAGAAGCACTTCGGGCGGCTCGTCGACTACGACTTCACCGCCCGCATGGAGGACGACCTCGACCGCATCGCGGCCGGTCAGGCGCAGTCCGTGCCGTGGCTGAAGCGCTTCTACTTCGGTGAGGGCGGCGGCGAGGGCGGCGCGGCCGACGCCGGCAACGGCGACGGGGACCACCTCGGCGGCCTCAAGGAGCTGGTGACCGACCTGGGCGCGATCGACGCGCGCGAGGTGTCGTCGTTCCCGGTGGGCAGCGGCATCGTGCTCCGGGTCGGGCGCTACGGCCCGTACATCGAGCGCGGCGAGAAGGACTCCGAAGGCCACCAGCGGGCGGACGTGCCCGAGGATCTGGCCCCGGACGAGCTGTCGATCGAGCTCGCGGAGGAACTGCTCGCCAAGCCGAGCGGCGACTTCGAGCTCGGCGCCGACCCCGAGTCGGGCCACCAGATCATCGCCCGCGACGGCCGCTACGGCCCGTACGTCACCGAGGTGCTCCCCGAGGGCACCCCGAAGACCGGCAAGAACGCCGTGAAGCCGCGTACGGCCTCGCTGTTCAAGTCGATGTCGCCGGACACGGTGACGCTCGCCGACGCGCTCAAGCTGATGTCGCTGCCGCGGGTCGTCGGCGCGGACGCCGAGGGCCAGGAGATCACCGCGCAGAACGGGCGCTACGGGCCGTACCTGAAGAAGGGCACGGACTCGCGTTCGCTCACCTCCGAGGACCAGCTCTTCACGATCACCCTCGAAGAGGCGCTGGAGATCTACTCCCAGCCCAAGCAGCGTGGCCGGGCCGCCGCCAAGCCGCCGCTGAAGGAGCTGGGCACCGACCCGGTCAGCGAGAAGCCGGTCGTGGTCAAGGACGGCCGCTTCGGGCCGTACGTGACCGACGGGGAGACCAACGCGACCCTGCGCTCCGGCGACAGCGTCGAGGAGATCACCCCGGAGCGCGGCTTCGAACTCCTCGCCGAGAAGCGGGCGAAGGGGCCCGCCAAGAAGACGGCGAAGAAGGCGCCCGCCAAGAAGGCCGCCCCGGCCAAGAAGACGGCTGCCAAGAAGACCGTCGCGAAGAAGACGACGGCGGCCGCGAAGAAGGCGCCCGCCAAGAAGACGACCACCGCGAAGAAGGCGACGGCTGCGAAGACGGCGTCGGAGGACTGAGCCGAGGCTCGTTCCGCCACGGAGACTTCGCGAAACCAACGCCCCGATATCGCTTTGGTGTCGGGGCGTGCGCACGTTCGGGCGCGTGCGGCGGGCTGTCAGTCGCTCCCGATAGGCTGAAAGCATGACGCCAGCCGAGCAGCCAACGGCCCACCAGCCGGCCCCCGACGACGCCCTTGCAGCGGACTCCCGCGAGCGCGCCGTCCGCGCCCTGCTGCGGCAGCCGCAGCTGAGGCGGCTGTGGAGCGCCCACCTGGTGGGCTCGATCGGCGACGCCCTGACCCTCTTCGTGCTGGTGCTCCTCGCACTCCAGGCGGCGATCAGCGAGGGCTCCTTCGGCGGCGACTACCGCGGCGTGGCATTCGCAGTGGCGACCGTTTTCGGGGTGCGCATCCTGGCGACGCTGCTCTTCGGGGCCGTACTCCTCGGCCCGTTGACTTCGCTCACTTCGCAGGACGGTCCCCTCGACCGCCGCTGGACCATGGTCGGCGCCGACGCCGTCAGGGTGCTCGCGCTCATCGTCGCCCCGCTGTGGATCGACTGGACGCCGGACGACGCACTGGCGGTCCTCCTGGTCACCGCCTTCGTCACCGGGGTCGCCGAGCGCTTCTGGACGGTGTCCCGCGAGAGCGCCGCGCCCGCGCTGCTGCCCGCCCCGCCCCTGGAGGGCGCGACGGTACGGCCGTTGCCGGACCACATGGACGCGCTGCGTCGCCTGTCGCTGCGTACCTCCTTCGTGGCGATCCCCCTGGCTGCCGCCGCGCTCGTCGTCGCCGGGCTGCTCAACAACCTTCTGGGCGCCGGGATCGCGTGGTTCGAGCAGCACCAGGCGGCCCTCGGGTCGTACGTGGCGGCCGGGCTGTTCGCCGCCTCGCTCTCCGTGCTGACCTTCCTGGAACTGCCCGACACCCGCACGCCACGCGCGCGTTCGCCGCTCGAAGGCCTGCGCCGCCCCAAGACGGGCACCGGCGTCGACAAGGGCCGCACCGGAGCGATCCCGCTGCTCGTCCTCGCCTGCGCCGCCATCGCCGGAGCGGTCTCGGCCGCGGTCTCCGTGGCCGTGCTGCACGCCACCGACCTGGGCGGCGGCCCGGTCCTCTACGGGCTCCTGGTGCTCGCGCTGACCGGCGCGGTCGTCGTCGGCATCCGTACGGCGCCCAAGGTGCTGGTCTCGCTGTCCCGGCGCCGCCTGCTCGCGCTGGCGATCGCCTTCACCGGCGTCGCGCTGCTGGCCGCCGGGCTCGTTCCGGACGTCACCACCGTGCTGCTGATCGTCGCGCTGGCCGGCGTCGGCGCGGGCGTGGCCGCCAACACCGGGCACACGCTCCTCGACCAGGAGACCGAGGAGTACCGGCGCACGCGCACGACGGAACATCTGCACGCGGTCGTACGGGTCTCCGTGGCGCTCGGCGCGGTCATCGCGCCCGTGGTCGCCGCGGGGATCGGCCCGCACCGCCTGGAGAACGGCAGGTTCGTCTTCGCGCACGGCGGCGCGGCCTTCACCCTCATGCTGGTCGGCGCGCTGCTGCTGCCGGTGGCCGCGCTGGTGCTGGCCAAGGTCGACGACCGCTCCGGAGTACCGCTGCGGCACGACCTGCGGGACGCGCTGCTCGGCGGCGACGACCCGGTGACGGCGCCCGCCGCCGACGGCTTCTTCATCGCCCTGGAGGGCGGCGACGGCGCCGGCAAGTCCACCCAGGCCGAGGCCCTTGCGGAGTGGATAAGGGCCAAGGGCCACGAGGTCGTGGTGACCCGCGAGCCGGGTGCGACGCCGGTCGGCAAGCGGCTGCGGTCGATCCTGCTGGACGTGTCGAGCGCCGGGCTCTCGCACCGGGCGGAGGCACTGCTGTACGCGGCGGACCGCGCCGAGCACGTGGACACGGTGGTCCGGCCCGCCCTGGAGCGCGGCGCCGTGGTGATCTCCGACCGCTACATCGACTCCTCGGTCGCCTACCAGGGCGCGGGCCGCGACCTGTCCCCGACCGAGATCGCCCGCATCAACCGCTGGGCGACCGACGGACTCGTACCCCACCTGACCGTCCTGCTGGATGTCTCCCCGGAGATCGCCCGCGAACGCTTCACGGAGGCGCCGGACCGGCTGGAGTCCGAGCCCGCCGAGTTCCACGCGCGTGTGCGCTCCGGCTTCCTGACGCTCGCCGCGGCCGACCCCGGGCGGTACCTGGTGGTGGACGCGGGCCAGGAGCCCGAGGCCGTCACCACCGTCGTACGGCATCGGCTCGACCAGATGCTGCCGCTCTCCGAGGCCGAGGTGAAGGCCCAGGAGGAGGCGCGGAAGAAGGCCGAGGAGGAGGCCCGCCGCAAGGCCGAGGAGGAGGCCGCGCGCAAGGCCGAGGAGGAGCGGCTGGAGCGCGAGCGCCAGGAGCAGCTCGCCAAGCTGCGCGCCGAGGAGGAGGAGCGCAAGCGGCGCGAGCTCGAGGAGGCGCAGCGGCGCGAGGCCGAACGGCAGGCGGAGGAGGCCCGGCAGCGGGCCGAGGAGGCGCACCGGCGGGCCGAGGAGGAGCGGCAGCGGCTGCTCGCCGAGGAGAAGGTGCGCGCCGAGGAGGAGGCCCGCCGCAAGCTCGAGGAGGAGCGGCGGCGCAGGCAGGCCGAGGAGGAGGCCCGGCTGCACGCCGAGGCCGAGGCCCGGCGGCTGGAGAAGCAGCGCAAGGCCGAGGAGGCGTTGCTGCGGGCGGAGGAGGCCAGGCGGCTCGCCGAGCAGGCCACGGCCGCAGCGGAGGCGGGACCCGGGCAGCCGACGGCGCCCGCGGTGCCGCCGGAGGCGTCGACCATGCCGACGCCGGTGGTGACGCCGACGAACGCGTCCGGCGGTCCGGCGGAGGAGACGGCTGTTCTGCGGCCGGTTCGGGACGGCGGGAACGGGGGCGGCGGCGCGGGTCGGGCCGGTGATGCCCGTGGTGCGGGTGAGGCCGGTGGTACCAGTGGTGCCCGAGGTGGTGCGCGGTCCGGCGGTGAGTCGGAATCCGAGGTGACGGCGAAGCTGCCGCAGCCGCCGGTGCCTGCGGGGGCGGCTGATGAGACCGCCGTGCTGCCGCCCGTGAAGCCGGGGGCGGCCGATGAGACGGCTGTCCTTCCGCCGGTGGCTCCCCGTGCCGCTGACGAGACGGCTGTACTGCCGCCTGTGGTGCCGGGTGCGGCGGACGAGACTGCCGTGCTGCCGCCCGTGTCTTCCGGGGCCGAGGACGAGACCTCCGTGCTGCCTCCGGTGCGCGGGGAAGGGCCTGCCGATCGGGTGCCGCCGGGGTACTTCCGGGACGAGCAGGCCGGTGCGATGGCGGATCGGGGCGAGGACCGTACGCGGGAGATGCCGCAGGTCGACGCGGAGGGGACGCCTCGGCGACGGGCCCGGTCGGACTGGGCCGAGGAGACGCCGCTGGACGATCTGCCTTCGCTGGCGGACGAGTTGCTCGGCCCGCGGAGCGACGAGCGCGACGACGACGCGGGGCGCGGCAGGCGTCGCGGGCGCTGAGGTCGGCCGGGCCGGCAGGCGGCGCGCGGCTGTGGTGGCCGTACGGAGTCGCCGCCCGCGTCCCGTTGTCAGTGGCACCCCGCACAATGGATCCCGCAACGTGAACCATGACGAAAGGGCGGGGTGACCCATGACCGTCTGGGACGACCTCGTCGGCCAGGAGAAGGTGGCCGGGCAGCTCGACGCGGCTGCCCGGGACGCCGACGCACTCGTCACCGCGGCCGCCTCCGCCGCGCCGCCGCCCGAGGCCTCGAAGATGACGCACGCCTGGCTCTTCACCGGCCCGCCGGGCTCGGGTCGGACTCAGGCCGCGCGGGCCTTCGCCGCCGCCCTGCAGTGCGTGTCCCCGGACCGCGCGCTCGGCGGATCGCCCGGCTGCGGGTTCTGCGACGGCTGTCATACGGCCCTCGTCGGCACGCACGCCGATGTCACCACCGTCGCCGCGGTCGGCGCGCAGATCCTCGCCGACGACATGCGGGACACCGTACGGAAGTCGTTCACGTCACCGGCGAACGGCCGCTGGCAGGTCATCCTCGTCGAGGACGCCGAGCGGCTGAACGAGAAGTCGGCCAACGCCGTCCTGAAGGCGGTGGAGGAGCCCGCGCCGCGGACGGTGTGGCTGCTGTGCGCGCCGTCCATCGAGGACGTGCTGCCCACGATCCGTTCCCGCTGCCGGCACCTGAACCTGCTGACGCCGTCGGTGGACGCCGTCGCCGACATGCTCGTACGGCGTGAAGGGATCGAGCCGCCCGTCGCCGCCGCCGCGGCCCGGGCCACGCAGGGGCACGTCGACCGGGCCCGCCGGCTGGCCACCGACCCGGCCGCCCGGGAGCGCCGTGCCGCCGTGCTGAAGCTGCCGCTGCGGGTCGAGGAGATCGGCGGCGCGCTGAAGGCCGCCCAGGAGCTCGTGGACGCCGCCGCCGAGGACGCCAAGCAGCTCGCCGAGGAGATGGACGGCAAGGAGACCGAGGAGCTGAAGGCGGCGCTGGGCGCGGTCCAGGGCGGCCGGATGCCGCGCGGTACGGCGGGCGTGATGAAGGACCTGGAGGACAAGCAGAAGCGGCGCAGGACGAGAACACAGCGCGACAGCCTCGACCTCGCCCTGACCGACCTCACCGGCTTCTACCGCGATGTCCTCGCCCTCCAGCTGGGCTCCCGCATCGCCCTCGCCAACGGGGACGCCGAGGACACCCTGGAGCGCCTCGCCCGCGGCGGCTCCCCCGAGTCCACGCTCCGCCGTATCGAGGCCATCGCCGCGTGCCGGGAAGCCCTCGACCGCAATGTGGCCCCGCTCCTCGCGGTGGAGGCGATGACCATGGCACTCAGAGCGGGCTGAGCCGGACCGCGCGGCGAGAGGGATCCCGACGATCAACGGAGGTTGACCATGTAACTCGTACGGGCAACGGTGTGCACGGACAGCATTCCTTCGACTTCACAGAGTTACGCTCGCCTGATGTACACCAGGCGCAGCTCCCGTCCCCGCCGGTCCCGAACCGCCGCCACTCTCCTCGCCACCGCCGCCCTGCTCGTCTCCGCCTGCTCCTCCTCGGGCTCGGCGAGCGACGCCAGTGGCGCGGCCGAGGTGGCGCTGGCCGCGCTGCCGCAGTCGACGCCGGCCGGCCTGGCGCCGTACTACGGGCAGAAGCTGAGCTGGCGCACCTGCGGTGTCCCCGGGTTCGAGTGCGCCACGATGAGGGCGCCGCTGGACTACGCCCACCCGGAGGCGGGGGACGTGCGGCTGGCCGTCGCCCGCAAGAAGGCCACCGGGAAGGGCAGGCCGCTCGGGTCGCTGCTGGTGAACCCGGGCGGGCCGGGCGGCTCGGCGGTCGGGTATCTGCAGCAGTACGCCGGGATCGGCTACCCGGCGGAGGTCCGCGCCCGGTACGACATGGTGGCGGTCGATCCGCGCGGGGTCGCCCGCAGCGAGCCGGTCGAATGCCTCAGCGGGCGGCAGATGGACACGTACACGCAGACGGACACGACGCCCGACGACCAGAAGGAGACCGACGAACTCGTCGACGCCTACAAGAAGTTCGCGGAGGGCTGCGGGGCGCGCTCGGCGAATCTGCTGCGGCATGTGTCCACCGTCGAGGCGGCCCGGGACATGGACATCCTGCGGGCGGCGCTGGGGGACAAGAAGCTGACGTATGTGGGGGCGTCGTACGGCACGTTCCTCGGGGCGACGTACGCCGGGCTGTTCCCGGAGCGGGTGGGCCGGCTGGTGCTGGACGGCGCGATGGACCCCTCGCTGCCCGCGCGCCGCCTGAACCTCGACCAGACGGCCGGCTTCGAGACGGCGTTCCAGTCCTTCGCGAAGGACTGCGTGCAGCAGCCGGACTGCCCGCTCGGCCACAAGGGCACCACGCCGGCCCAGGTCGGCAGGAACCTCAGCGCCTTCTTCAAGAAGCTGGACGCGCACCCCATCGCCACGGGTGACGCCGACGGCCGCAAGCTCGGCGAGGCCCTGGCCACGACCGGTGTGATCGCGGCGATGTACGACGAGGGCTCGTGGGCGCAGCTGCGCGAGTCGCTGACCTCGGCGATGAAGGAGAAGGACGGTGCGGGTCTGCTGGTCCTCTCGGACAGCTATTACGAGCGCGACGCCGACGGCCGCTACTCGAACCTGATGTTCGCCAACGCGGCGGTGAACTGCCTCGACCTCCCGGCGGCCTTCTCCACCGTCGACCAGGTGGAGAAGGCGCTCCCTTCCTTCGAGAAGGCGTCCCCGGTCTTCGGCGACGGCCTCGCGTGGGCGTCCCTGAACTGCGCGTACTGGCCGGTGAAGCCGACGGGTGAACCGCACCGGATCGCGGCGAAGGGCGCGGCCCCGATCGTGGTGGTCGGCACGACCCGCGATCCGGCGACGCCGTACCGCTGGGCGCAGTCCCTGTCCCGGCAGCTGTCCTCTTCCCGGCTGCTCACGTACGAGGGCGACGGCCATACCGCGTACGGGCGGGGCAGCGACTGCATCGACGGTGCGATCGACACGTATCTGCTCCGCGGGACGCCGCCGGCCAAGGGAAAGCGCTGCTCATAGCCGTACGACCGGCCCCGGAGTCCCCGCCTCCGGGGCTGGTTCGGAGCACCCCCGGAAACTGTGTAGACTTTCCGACGTTGCCGAACGCACCATGAGTGCCGACAGCACGCCGCCTTAGCTCAGATGGCCAGAGCAACGCAC
Organism: Streptomyces sp. CA-249302; assembly: GCF_050936785.1. Lineage (NCBI taxonomy): Bacteria > Bacillati > Actinomycetota > Actinomycetes > Kitasatosporales > Streptomycetaceae > Streptomyces > Streptomyces sp. CA-249302. Next base: position 5,902,342 of record NZ_JBNJMG010000001.1, read on the forward strand.
TCGTAATGCGTAGGTCTCGGGTTCGAATCCCGAAGGCGGCTCCATGAGAAACCGCAGGTCAGGAATCTGACCTGCGGTTTTTTCGTTTTTCAGGGTGCCCGCCTCGTCAACATACAGACTGGTCTGGTTTATCTGGTTCGGGGCGTGGGGTGGGTGGGTTCCCTTCGGTCGTGTGGCGCGTTCAGGGTGTCGCTTTGGGCAATCGCGGGGGCTCTTCGGGCGAGGTGTGGTGTGAGGGCTGCCTCTGAAACAGGCATGGTTGTATGATTTAGGTTCGTCGATGGTTGTCGGCCGGGCGCCCCTTGGGGTGTCTTTGGCTTGCCGTTTTGTTGTTTCTTTCATGTTTTGCTCGTGCTTGAGGAAGAGTAGGCGGGTGCAGCCTGATGCAGACGCGGTCCGAGACCACCCGTCAGACTCTCGTCCGTGCCACGGCGGAGCTGATCGCGAACGGCCAGCTCTCCGACGCGGGACTGGTCAACATCTGCCATCGGGCGGGCGTCAGCCGAGGGGCTCTCTACCATCACTTTCCCTCTACCGCGGCGCTGGTCGCCGCCGTGTACAAGCAGGCGCGCAGCCGGGTCGTCGTCATGACGGAAGAGGCGTTCGAGGGGCCGGCGGCGGATGCTCCGGAGCGTTTCCTCGCGGCGCTGGGCGAGTCCCTGCGCACGGAGGAGGTCGTCCGGGCGGGGATGCGGCTCGCGGCCGACGGGTCGGCGGGGCCGCCGCGGCTGCGTGACGATCTGCTGAAGATGGTCCACCAGCGTCTCTCCGACGCGCACCGGGACACCGTACGGCCGGCGCAGAAGCTGACCGACCTCGCCGATCTGGCCGTGGTGGTGGCCGCCGGGCTGGAGTCGCTGGGATACAGCGACGGCGTCTGGTGGGATGCCGAGACCGCGCGGCGGTTGTGGGGATTGCTGCGTCCGCTGTACAGCCCGGAGGGCGAGGAGCGGGAGAGTGAGTAAATGCGGGGGAGGGGACGGGGGCGGGCGTTAGCCCCGGGTTGCGCCCCTATGAGCGGCAACCCGGAACGCCGACCGGCGACTTGGCCTCAGCCATACGTGTCGACCGGCAGGGCGTGGTGGGCCGGGTTCCGGATGGTTCTCAGCTCTCGGTGGCGACCGAGCCTGCCGCGGCGACCGGGCTACCCGCAGTCACCGCGCTTCCCGCGGTGACCGGGTTCTCCGCGGTGACCGGGCTCTCCGTGGTGGCCGGTGGTGGTGTGGTGCGCAGGCGGCCGATCAGGCCGGGGATGGCCAGGCCCGGTAGCAGGAAGCGCCAGAAGACGCCGAGCCGTTCCGGCAGGTCGACCCGCTTGGTGTACGCCTGGGACATGATCTGGAGGCCGGTGAAGGCGCCGACGATGGTCGAGGCGGCCTCGCGGGCGTCCACGCCGGGCAGGATCTCGCCCCGTTCCTCGGCCTCCCGCAGCAGGCCGAGAATGGCCACGTTGGACTGCTCGTAGGCGGTCTCGGGAGGGGCGGAGAAGGAGGTCTGCTCGACGGTGAGCCGCACGCTGGCGCGCAGGACCGGGTCGGTCTGGAGCCGCCTGGCGAACTCCATGGTCAGGTCGATGACGGCCTGGAGCTTCACCTGCTGGTCGGGGATCGTGAGCGCCTCGCCGTGCGCTGCCACCAGGGCGAGCGCGATGGCTTCCTTGGAGGGGAAGTGGTGGTAGAGCGAACCACGGGTGAGGCCGGTCCGGGCCAGGATGTCGTTGGTGCTCGCGGCGTCGTAGCCGAACTCGTCGAACACCTGGGCCGCAGCCTCCAGGATCGACTGCCGCGACCGCTTACCGCGTTCCTGTTGAGCCATGCCAGATCCTCACCATGAATTAACAGACTAGTCTGTATTGTATCGCGTCTAGGTGGCTGTCAGATATGGCGTCAGCAGCAAGCATGGTGAAAATTTTGGTCGGGTAAGGGCTCCGGGGCGGGGGCCCGGTGAGACCGGGCGCGCTACGGGCGCCCGAGCCGGAAGCCGATGCCCCGGACGGTGGTGATCCATCCACTCGCGCCGAGCTTGCCGCGCAGGGTGCTGACATGGGTGTCGACGGTGCGGCCGTGCGGGGACCACGCGTCGTCCCAGACCTGGGCCATGATCTGGCGCCGCGGGACGACGGTGTCGGGCTGCGAGGCCAGCAGGTACAGCAGGTCGAACTCCTTGCGGGTCAGGTCCACCGGCTCGCCGTCCAGCGTGGCCACCCGGGCGCCCGCGTCGATCCGCAGAGGCCCGTGGTCGATGATCCTCGCGGTCGCGCTCGCCTGTGAGCGCACGCGGCGCATCACCGCGTCCATCCGGGCCAGCAACTCCCGGAAGCCGTACGGCTTGACCAGGTAGTCGTCGGAGCCGGCCTGCAGGCCCAGCACCCGGTCGAGTTCGGAGCCGCGCGCGGTGACCGTGATGATCGGGGTGTTGCTCACCGCCCGGATGCCGCGGCACACCTCGAGGCCGTCCAGGTCGGGCAGGTCGAGGTCGAGCAGCACCAGGTCGGCGTCGTGATGCGTGCGCAGTGCCTGGGCTCCGGTGCCCACGCTCTGGGCGGCGTAGCCCTGGCGCTGGAGGCCCTTGAGGAGTGTGTCGGCGGCCCGTGCGTCGTTCTCCACGACCAGTACCCGCAGTACGCCCTCCCGGGTCGTGCCCTGCGGGGCGGTCGTTCCCCGGGCCGACGGGAGCGCGGGCCGGTGTGGCGGGTGGTGCTCCGATGATGCGTCTGATGCGTCGAGTACATCCGTGGCCTGCAGATTCATTGCCCCTCCTGAGTCACAGCCTCGTCATCACAGACTGCTGAACGCTCACAACAGCGAAGATACCAAACAGACTTGTCTGATTGTCAACCATGATTAGCCCACGCGTGAGGCGCCGCTCCAGGGTCCGCCCGGCCTCTCGTGGCCTGTGGCGGCACGGCATTTCCGGGCTTCGGTCGAGGTCAGGTCCACCGGACCACATTCGGGCAGGTGGGCGGCGGTGATGGCGGAGTTCCATCGCTACCGTACTGAGTTGCCTGTTTTGCCGGTCCGGCAGGGCGAACCGGGCGAAATCTCTACTGCCGGCCGGTGTCGAAGGGTGGCTTCCGGTTACGGGGTCAAATCTTTACTTGAAAAAACGAACTGACCTGTCTGTATCTTGGAGCCCGAAGAGGTCGGCCAAGGGGGAGTGCCGATGTCCGGCGTGTTGCCCCCTGCCCGGAAACAGACAGGAGTGCTGCACATGCGGGACCTGAAGACTCTGCCTCGACTGACCGCCACGGTGCCGCGCGAGTACGTCCATCGCGCCGCCGTATCCGAAGTCCTCCTCACCGGCTGGGAAGCCGACGAGATACCGAGCCCCGAGGGCCAGGAGGGCTTCGTGGTCAGAGCCCAGTGGCCGCGCAGCCACTCGCTCTTCGCCCGGGAGGGCGGCTACCAGGATCCGATGCTGGTGATCGAGTCCGTCCGCCAGGTCGGCTCCCTGCTGGCTCACGCCGAGTTCGGGGTGCCCTTCGGGTACCAGTTCCTGATGGAGGACATCTCCTTCGCCGCCGCCCCCGAACTCCTGGTCGCCGACGCCGTCCCCACCGAGGTCGAACTGCGCACGGTCTGCCGCGACATCGTCCGCCGGGGCCGTTCCCTCTGCGGAATGCGGTACGGCGTCACCGTGCTCCGCGAGGGAAAGGCGCTGGCCACCGCCGGGGCCGGCTTCCGCTGCATCAGCCCGGGCGTGCACAGCCGGCTGCGCGGCGGACGTCCCACCACCACCGACCGCACACCGCGCCCGGCGATCGCTCCGGCCGCCGTGGGCCACACCAGCACCCGGCACGTCGTCCTCGCCGAGCCGGCGCCCGGCACCGCGAACCGCTGGGAGCTGCGGGTCGACACCGCCCATCCGACCTACTTCGACCACCCCGTGGACCACGTTCCCGGGATGGTGCTGCTGGAGGCCGCCCGGCAGGCCGCGCACGCCTCGACCGGGATGCCCGACGCTCTTCTGCTCGAACTGAAGAGCGACTTCACGCGGTACGCCGAGTTCGACGCCCCGTGCTGGATCGAGGCGCGCCCCGAGCGGCTCGGCGGGACGGGCGACGTCCTGGTGCGGGTGCGCGGCACGCAGCAGGGGGAGGCCGTCTTCGGCGCCGAAATGATATTGAGCCCTCGCACCCGCTGAGTGGCCTACCTGACGGGGGGAGGGTAGCGAAGTGCCTACCATCATGATCACTGGTGCGTCCGGTTTCGTGGGCGGCCATGTGGTCCGCGAGGCGGAACAGCTCCAGCTCGACCTGCGGGTCATGGCGCGCCGCCGGACCGGGCCGGACTCCGGCCGCCGTGTCGTCCGGGGTGATCTGGCCGACCCCGCGAGCCTGCGCGGCGTGTGCGACGGAGTCGACGTACTGATCCACTGCGCCGCACAGATCGGCGGAACCGCCGAGGCCAACGAGGCCGTCAACGCCCGTGGTACGACCGCCCTCGTCGCGGAGGCGCGCCGCGCGGGAGTCGCCCGCATCGTGCATCTCAGTACGGCGTCCGTATACGGCCGCGGAGTCTTCCGCGGCAGCAGGCCCGAGGAACTGACCCGCAATCCCGGATCGCCCACGTCCCGCACCCGGGCCGTCGCCGAGGACGCCGTCCTCTCGGCCGGCGGCATCGTCCTGCGGCCCCATCTGGTCTACGGGGAGGGCGACACCTGGGTGGGTCCCGGGCTGGTCCGGATTCTGCGCACCCTGCCGGGCACGGTCGGCGGCTGGTCCTCGCTCATGTCGGTCATCGCGGTGCGGGACCTGGCCGGGCTCCTGGTGGCCACCGCCCTCGCACCCCGCTCCGCGCTGACCGCGCCGGTCTATCACGCGGCCCACCCGGTGCCCGTCACGGCGGGCACCGTCCTGCGGGCCGTCGCCGACTGCACGGGAACTCCCTGGCCGGACCGGGAGTTCACGGTCGAACAGGCCCGCACGATCCTCGCGGCGAACGGCCGGTCGTCGTCGGGGCTCGACCTGCTGGCGACCGATCACTTCTTCGGCAGCGACCCGCTCTGGTCCGACCTCGGCCGGGCTCCCGGGGCGGGTTTCGACCGCGGGTTCCAGGGCTCGGCGCACTGGTATCGAAAGACCTTGCAGGCGGCCTGAAGCGCCGCTCCCTTCAACTGCCTGAAATTGAGGAGTAGTTCATCGTGCGCAAGGTGCTCATCGCCAACCGTGGCGAAATCGCTGTCCGCGTGGCCCGTGCCTGTCGGGACGCCGGCATCGCGAGCGTGGCCGTCTACGCCGACCCGGACCGGGACGCTCTGCATGTCCGCGCCGCGGATGAGGCGTTCGCCCTGGGCGGTGACACCCCGGCGAGCAGTTACCTGGACATCGAGAAGGTCCTGAACGCGGCGCGCGAGGCGGGCGCGGACGCCATCCACCCCGGCTACGGCTTCCTGTCGGAGAACGCCGAGTTCGCCCAGGCGGTCCTGGACGCCGGCCTGGTCTGGATCGGCCCGCCCCCGCAGGCCATCCGCGACCTCGGCGACAAGGTCGCCGCCCGCCACATCGCCCAGCGCGCCGGCGCCCCCCTCGTGGCGGGCACCCCTGACCCGGTGAGCGGCGCGGACGAGGTCGTCGCCTTCGCCGAGCAGCACGGCCTGCCGATCGCGATCAAGGCGGCGTTCGGTGGTGGCGGCCGCGGCCTGAAGGTCGCCCGCACCCTCGACGAGGTCCCCGAGCTGTATGAGTCCGCGGTCCGCGAGGCCATCGCCGCGTTCGGGCGCGGTGAGTGCTTCGTGGAGCGCTACCTCGACAAGCCCCGGCACGTGGAGACCCAGTGCCTGGCCGACAGCCACGGCAACGTCGTCGTCGTCTCCACCCGGGACTGCTCGCTGCAGCGCCGCCACCAGAAACTCGTCGAGGAGGCCCCCGCCCCCTTCCTCACTGACGCGCAGGTCGAGCAGCTGTACTCCTCCTCCAAGGCGATCCTGCGCGAGGCCGGCTACGTCGGCGCGGGCACCGTGGAGTTCCTGGTCGGCGCGGACGGCACGATCTCCTTCCTGGAGGTCAACACCCGCCTCCAGGTGGAGCACCCGGTCACCGAGGAGGTCGCCGGCCTCGACCTGGTCCGGGAGATGTTCCGCATCGCCGACGGCGAACCACTGGGCTACGGGGATCCCGAACTGCGCGGCCACTCCTTCGAGTTCCGCATCAACGGCGAGGACCCGGGCCGCGGCTTCCTGCCCGCCCCCGGCACCGTCACCCTCTTCGCCCCGCCCACCGGCCCGGGTGTCCGCCTGGACGCGGGCGTCGAGTCCGGCAGCGTGATCGGCCCGGCCTGGGACTCCCTGCTCGCCAAGCTGATCGTCACCGGCCACACCCGCGAACAGGCCCTGCAGCGCGCCTCGCGTGCCCTGGCCGAATTCACCGTCGAGGGCATGGCCACCGCGATCCCCTTCCACCGCGCGGTCGTCACCGACCCCGCCTTCGCACCGGAGTTGACGGGCAGTGAGGAGCCGTTCACGGTCCACACCCGCTGGATCGAGACCGAGTTCGTCAACGACATCAAACCCTTCGCCGCCCCCACCGACACCGAGTCGGACGAGGAGCCGGGCCGCGAGACGGTCGTCGTCGAGGTCGGCGGCAAACGCCTGGAAGTGTCCCTGCCGTCCTCGCTGGGCATGTCCCTGGCCCGCACCGGCCTCGCCGCCGGCGCCCGCCCCAAACGCCGCGCCGCCAAGAAGTCCGGCCCCCTCGCCTCCGGCGACACCCTCGCCTCCCCGATGCAGGGCACCATCGTCAAGGTCGCCGTCGAGGAAGGCCAGCCCGTCAACGAAGGCGACCTCATCGTCGTCCTCGAAGCCATGAAAATGGAACAACCCCTCAACGCCCACAAGTCCGGCACCATCAAGGGCCTGACCGCCGACATCGGCGCCTCCATCAGCTCCGGCGCCGCCATCTGCGAAATCAAGGACTGACACCACCCACACCCACACCCACCACCCGCACCCGCACGCATGTCACGAGGCGCCCGCCGGACCGGAGCAGTCGGTCCAACGGGCGCCTCGCCCTTCTCCCCTTCTAAGGGGTGCCGCTTCTATGCGGTGCCGCGCCCGCCCAGCGTCTCCATGACGTCGCCGCCGTGGTAGTACGTGCGTCCCTGGCGACTGCGGCGGCGCCACCTGGACTCGCTCGCGTGGCGGTACACGCTGCCGGTCGAGACGCCCCAGAGGTGGGCGATGTCGGCCGCGCTCACCCAGCGCACGGGCTCCGGCTCAGCGGCGGCGGGACGTTCGGCGGCCGGGGCCACCTCACCCTGGGGCCCGGCCTCGGACGCGGAACTCGCGGCGTGGGCGGTGCCGTTGAGGCGGCGCCTGAGCTGGAGCCACTCGTGGCCGAGCCAGAGGTGTGCGGGGTCGCGGTCGCAGCGGATCGCGGCCGGGAGCTGCGGCTGCTGCGGCCTGACCACGGCGGCCAGTGAGCCCGTGCAGCCGGGCTCCACGCACCCGCCGATCGGGACCTGATGACGTATCTCCGGATCCACCACCCGGCGGGCGCGCCGTACCAGGCGGGCCACCTCGTCGGAGAACTCGCCCGCGGCGTCGTGCCCCGCGAGCCAGTCGAGGTGCCGGTGGAGGAAGGCGGCCAGCGGGAGCACCGCCCGGCGCGGCGGGGTCACCCGGCGCTCCTTGACCACGGCGCCCGCCCAGGAACCGAGCACGCCCAGGACCTCCGCCCGTACCTCGGCCGCTCCGGCGTTGAAGGGCATGCCGCCGGGCAGCGGGCCGCCGGACGTCCTCGGGCGGGTGGTGTCACTGGTGCGGCCGTCGAGCCGTCGGCCGCAGGCCTCGTACAGGCCGGGCAGTCGGCCCAGTTCCGCGGCCAGCCGTTCGTGGCACGCCGGGCACAGCCGGCCGCCCGCGGTCGCGAGGCGCCGGCCGTGCCCGGTCGCCCCGCTGCCGGTGCAGCCCGCTCCCGCGCACACCCGGACGGCGGCCGCACAGGCTCCTTCTGCTGTCGATGCAATCCCCACTTGATCCCCCATTCGTGGTTGTCCACTTGAACGGGAAAGCTAGTTCGAAGGGTATTGGCCGGGCAACAGGAACCAATGACTCCTGTGCAGGGCCTGACCTTTTTCTGGGATCCGCACGCGGCTTTTCGTTCGCCTGACGTAGTTTCACGTTCACCTGAAACAGAATGCATTGACTACGGCCCCGGAAGCGAAGAAGCTACTCGTTAATGTCGGAGGACTGGCTGAAACGCACCTGGTGGGGCCGGACTTGACATTCCTCTGTACCTCGCCTGACGTTCCCTTGTATCTCCTGTACTTCCGTTGGCGAAGTACACAGAATCCTGAATCCGGAACTGTTGAGTGCGTCGTCGGAAGCGAAGAACATGGAACCTAACGTCGCTGAATTGTCGCCGATTCGCGCCGCCCGTATCTATTCCCTTTCGCCGATCCCGCGCGGATCAGTACCGGAAGAAGGCAGAACCATATGACCAAGATCGGAATCATCCTCGGCAGCACCCGCCCGGGCCGCCGGGGCCAGGCCGTCGCCGAGTGGGTGGCCAAGGTCGGTGCCGAGCAGGTCCCGGGTGCGGTCTTCGAGGTCCTCGACCTCGCGGACTTCAACCTTCCGATCCTCGACGAGCCGCAGCCGCCGGCGTTCGGCAAGTACAGCAAGGAGCACACCCAGAAGTGGGCCGAGGCCATCGACGGCTTCGACGGCTTCGTGTTCGTGACCCCGGAGTACAACCGCTCGGTCCCGGGCGTGCTGAAGAACGCGCTCGACTTCGTCTACAACGAGTGGAACAACAAGGCGGCCGGCTTCGTGGGCTACGGGCTCCAGGGCGGCGCCCGTGCCATCGAGCACCTGCGGCTGATCCTGTCCGAGCTGAAGGTGGCCACCGTCCGCTCCCAGGTCGGGCTGTCGCTCTTCGGTGACTTCACCATCACCAACCCGACCGAGCCGGGCGAGTTCACCCCCGGCGCGCACCAGGCGCAGACCCTCACCACCATGCTCGAAGAGACCGTCTCCTGGGCGCAGGCGCTGAAGCCGCTGCGCGAGGGCGCGTGACCCGGGTAGAGGCCGAGCCCGCAGCACCCCAGGAGATCACCCCGGCGATCTGGCGACTCGCCGGGGTGATCGCTCTGGGCGCGTTCGCGGGCGGCCTGGACACCTCGCTCATCAACATCGCGCTGGAGACGATCCAGCGCGAGTTCCATGCCGGCATCGGCACCGCCCAGTGGGTCGCCAGTGGCTACCTGCTGGCGCTGGCCGTCTCGCTGCCGATCTGCGCCTGGCTCGGCCGCCGGGTCGGCGCCGGCCGGCTGTACCTGTGGGCGCTGGCCGCGTTCACGGTGATCTCCGCGCTGTGCGGACTGGCCCCGAACATCGAGTCGTTGATCGTCCTGCGCGTGTTCCAGGGACTCACCGCCGGCCTGCTCGTCCCGACCGGCCAGACGATCCTCGGCCAGGCCGTGGGACCGGGCCGGCTCGGCCGTGTCATGGCCCGGCTCGGCATCGCGGTCACGCTGGCGCCGGCCCTGGGCCCCACGCTCGGCGGCCTGATGCTGCACTCGCTGTCCTGGCGCTGGCTGTTCCTGATCAACGTGCCGCTCGGTGTGATCGCCATCCTGCTGGGGCGGCGCTACCTCCCGCTCGACAAGGGGGCGTCCACCACACCGCCGGACTGGATCGGCTACGGCTACATCGGCCTCGGCCTGCCGCTGGCCGTGTACGGGCTCACCAGCTGGGGCGAGTTGGGCTCCCCGGACGGCGCCCGGGTGCTGCTGCCGCTCGCGCTCGGCGTCGCGGGCCTGGCCGCCTTCGTCCGGCACGCCACCCGCCGTGCGCACCCGCTGCTGGACATGCGGCTCTTCCGCGACCCCGGCTATGTGGCGGCCTGCACGGGCTTCATGTTCAACGGGGCGCTGAGCTTCGGCAGCGCGCTGCTGTTCCCGCTCTACTTCCAGCTCCTGCACTCCGACGGCGTGGTCGCCACCGGGCTTCAGATGCTGCCGCTGGGCCTGGGCACCGCGATCATGCTCCCGCTCGGCGGGCGGCTGACCGACAAGTACACGGGAGGGCCCGTCGCCGCGCTCGGCGCCGGCCTCACCACCCTGGTCACCGGCGCGTTCGCGCTGGCCGACAACCCCGGCGTGGTGTTCGTGCAGTTCCTGCTGTTCGGGCTCGGGATGGGCACCGGCCTCGCCACCACCCCGATGATGGTCGCCGCGTTCGGCATCGTCCCCCGGGACCGGCTGCCCGACGCCACCGCGCAGATCAACATCCTGGTCCGGATCGGCGGCGCCCTGGGCGCGGCCCTGTTCTCGGTGATCGTCGCCCGCGGCCTGTCCGAAGGGGCCGAGCACGCCTTCCACACCGCCCTGTGGTGGCAGTTCGGCACGGCCGTCGCCGCGCTGCTCGGCACCATCGGGCTGTGGGCCGCGCTGCGCGTGTCCGGTGCCCCGCTGACCCCGGCCCACCCCCACTCTCCAGGAAAGGCCTGAACATGGGTGACACCGTTTACGACGTAGCCATCCTCGGCTCGGGCATGGCCGGCGGCATGCTCGGGGCCGTGCTCGCCCGCAACGGCGTCAGCGTGCTGCTGATCGACGCGGGCGTCCATCCCCGGTTCGCCGTCGGCGAGTCGACGATTCCGTACACCTCCGTACTCACGAAGATCATCGCGGAGCGCTACTCGGTGCCGGAGCTGGAGCCGCTCGCCGGCCACCAGGGGATCATCGAGAAGGTCTCCCCGATGTGCGGCAAGAAGCAGAACTTCGGCTTCGTCTACCACCGCGAGGGGCACCCGCACGACCCCGAGCAGATCAACCAGATGGTGATCCCCGCCTGGCAGCGGACCGAGAGCCACCTGTTCCGCCAGGACGTCGACGCCTACCTGTTCCACCTCGCGGTCTCCTACGGGGTCGAGCCGCTCAGCGGCACCCGCATCCAGGACATCGACGTCGACCCGGCCGAGGGCGTCACGCTGCGCTCGGACAAGGGCGAGGAGTTCCGCGCCCGCTACCTCGTGGACGGCAGCGGCTTCCGCTCGCCGGTCGCCGACAAGTTCGGCCTGCGCGACGTGCCGACCCGGGCCCGCCACCACTCCCGCTCGATGTTCACCCACATGGTCGGGGTGACGCCCTTCGACGACGCCGAGGCCGCCCGGCCGCACCGGCACCGCAGCCCGTGGCACGAGGGCACGCTGCACCACGTCTTCGACGGCGGCTGGCTGTGGGTCATCCCGTTCGACAACGAGGAGGACTCGCTCAACCCGCTGTGCAGCGTCGGTCTGACCCTGGACGAGCGGGTCTTCCCCAAGACGGACCTCACCGCCCAGGAGGAGTTCGACGACTTCCTGCGCCGCTACCCGGAGATCGCCGAACAGTTCCGGACGGCCAAGGCGGTACGTCCCTGGGTCAGCACCGGACGGCTCCAGTACTCCGCCCACGACACCGTCGGCGAGCGCTTCACCCTGACCTCGCACGCGGCCGGGTTCATAGACGCGCTGTACTCCCGCGGCCTGACCAACACGCTGGAGGTCGTCAACGCCCTCGCCTGGCGGCTGATAGCCGCCTCCAAGGACGGCGACTGGTCGACCGAGCGCTTCGCCTTCGTCGACGTACTCCAGCAGGGACTGTTCGACGTCCACGACGACGTCGTCTACAGCTCCTTCGTCGCCTTCCGGCACTACGACCTGTGGAACGCGGTGCTCCGTGTCTGGGAGTCGACCACCGTCCTGCCGACGGTGACCCTGGAGCAGGCCTACCGGCGGTTCCTGGACAGCCGTGACGACCAGGTCTTCCGCGATCTCGAGAAGCGGCGCCACCCGGGCCTGCCCGACCCCGTCGGCCAGGACATCCACGAGCTCCTCACCTTCACCCGGGAGCTCTGCCAGGCCGTCGAGGCCGGAACGCTCGACCCGGCCGAGGCCGCGGACCGGGTCTTCGCCTGGATCGCGACCTCGCCCTGTCTGCCCGAGCCCTTCGACCGGGGCAACCGGGACGACAAGTGCTTCGAGGCGACTCCGGAACTCGTCGAACTCGCCCAGAAGTGGGGCCGTACGACAGCGCCCGAACACATCGCCCAGATCTTCGACTGAGGGCGCAGGAGGACGACTTAAGGAGTCTCGTGCCACCCATAGATCTGTTGTTCCTCGACATCGTCATCATCCTGGCCGCCGCCCGCTTCCTCGGGGCGGCGGCCGTATTCATGGGCCAGCCGAGGGTGATCGGTGAGATCGCGGCGGGCATCGCCCTCGGGCCGACCCTGCTCGGCCACCTGGCCGGCGACGCGGTCTTCCCCACGTCGGTCATCACACCGCTGAAGACCCTGGCCGCCGTGGGCCTGGTCCTGTTCATGTTCGTGGTCGGCATGGAGCTGGACCACCGCCTCATCCAGGGCCGGGGCCGCGTCGTCACCGGGGTCGCGGCGGGCGCCACGCTGCTGCCGCTCGTGCTCGGCTGCGGCTTCGCGCTCTGGCTCGCTCCCCGGTACGCCGACGTCGGCACGCTGCCCTTCGTGCTCTTCTTCGGGGTGTCGGTGTCGGCCACCGCCTTCCCCGTGCTCGCCCGCATCCTCACCGACCGCGGTATGCAGCACACGCTGATCGGCGGGATCGCCCTCGCCGCGGCCGCCGTGATCGACGTCGTCGCCTACGCCCTGCTGGCCGTCGCGGTGGCCCTCGCCTCCGCCTCCGGCCACGAGTCCTGGCGGCTGCTGCTCGCCCCGGTGTACGTGCTGGTGATGTTCCGTCTGGTACGGCCGCTGCTGCGCCGCCTCGCCGACACCGCCGAGCCGCTGCCGTACCTGCTGATCGGCCTGTTCGCCTCGGCCTGGGCCGCCGAGTGGATGCAGATCCACTACATCTTCGGGGCGTTCCTGTTCGGCGCGGTGATGCCCCGCTCCGAGGCCTTCCTCGAACGTCTCAGGGAGCGCCTGGACCCGGCCGTCCAGCTGATGCTGCCGGTGTTCTTCGCGGTCACCGGGCTCACCGTCGACCTGACCGGGCTGCGCCTCGGCCAACTCGGCGTGCTCGGCGTGATCCTGGCGATCTCCGTCGTCGGCAAGATCGGCGGCGGATACGCGGCGGCCCGGCTGTCCGGCATCCCGCCCCGGGGCTCGGCGGTCGTGGCGTCCCTGGTCAACACCCGTGGCCTGACCGAGATCGTCATCCTCTCGGTGGGCCTGGAACAAGGTCTGCTCGACGTCCAGCTCTACGCGATGCTCCTGGTCATGGCCCTGGTCACCACGGCGATGACCGGTCCGCTGCTCAGCTGGAGCTACCCGGCCGACCGGCTGCGCGAGGACCTCGACGCGGCGGGCCGGGCCGGTGTGCGCACTCCTCCGTCCCCGAGCAAGGCCACCGTGCCGGACTCGGGACCTTCCGACGAACCGCTTGGAGACAACACCGATGGACGCTGATGTCATCGTCGTGGGAGCCGGCCCGGCCGGCCTGATGCTCGCCGGTGAGCTGCGGCTCGCCGGGGTCGACACCATCGTCGTGGAACGCCTCCCGGAACGTACCGGGGAGTCGCGCGGGCTGGGCTTCACCGCCCGCACGATGGAGGTCTTCGACCAGCGGGGCCTGCTGTCCCGGTTCGGCGACATCACCACCAGCAACGTGGGCCACTTCGGCGGGCTGCCGGTCGACTTCGGCGTCCTGGAGGGCGCCCACCAGGCGGCCAAGAGCGTGCCCCAGTCGCAGACCGAGGCGGTGCTCGAAGCCTGGGTGCAGGAGCTCGGCGCGGATCTGCGCCGCGGTCACGAACTCGTCGGACTCACCAACGGCCCCGACTCCGTGGAGGTCGAGGTCAAGGGCCCCGACGGCACCGAGACGCTGCGCGCCCGCTACCTCGTCGGCTGCGACGGCGGCCGCAGCCTGGTCCGCAAGTCGGCCGGCTTCGACTTCCCCGGCACCGCGGCGACCCTGGAGATGTTCCTCGCCGACGTCAAGGGGCTGAAGCTCGAACCGTCCATGATCGGAACGACGTACCCCGGCGGCATGGTCATGGTCGGCCCGCTGCCCGGTGACGTCACCCGGCTGATCCTCTGCGAGCGGGGCGTCCCGCCGAAGCGCCGTACCAGCCCGCCCGGTTACCACGAGGTGGCCGAGGGCTGGAAGCGGGTCACCGGGCAGGACATCTCGCACGGCGAGGCGGTCTGGGTGAGCTCCTTCGGGGACGCCACCCGGCAGGCCACCGAGTACCGCCGCGGCCGGGTCTTCCTCGCCGGGGACGCCGCGCACATCCATCTGCCCGCCGGCGGCCAGGGGATGAACACCAGCATCCAGGACGCGGTCAACCTCGGCTGGAAGCTCGCGGCGGTGATCCGCGGCCGGGCCCCCGAGGCCCTCCTGGACACCTACCACGACGAGCGCCACCCGGTCGGCAAGCGGCTGCTGATGAACACCCAGGCCCAGGGCCTGCTGTTCCTCAGCGGCGCCGAGGTGCAGCCGCTGCGCGACGTACTGAACGAGCTGATCAAGTACGACGACGTCAGCAAGCACCTCGCCGCGATGGTCAGCGGCCTGGAGATCGGTTACGACGTCGGCGGCGGGCGGCATCCGCTGCTCGGCCGCCGGATGCCGCACCTGGAGCTGGTCGGCGACGGCTTCAAGGCCGGCAGCACCGAGCTGCTGCACGACGGCCGCGGCGTCCTGCTCGACCTGGCGGACAACGCGACGCTCCGGCGCCGGGCCACCGGCTGGGCCGACCGCGTCGACACGGTGACCGCCGAGCCGCACGCCGTCGCCGACACCAGCGCCCTGGCCGGCACCTCGGCCGTACTGATCCGCCCCGACGGCTACGTCGCCTGGGCGGCACCCGGCAGCCACGGCGACCTGCCGATGGCCCTGGAGCGCTGGTTCGGCCCGGCGCGCTGACGCTCCGCTGGAAGTGCCGCAGTGGGTAGTAGGTCGTCTGCGGGGCGGCGGTGGCTGGTCGCGCAGTTCCCCGCGCCCCTGACGGGGCGCTGCCAGGTCACCGGAACCCGAGGAGTTTCCCGTATGCCGCAGTCCCTCCTGCGTGAGGTCGAGCACGAGATCGCCGTCTCCGCTCCCGCCGCCACCGTCTACCGCCTCATCGCCGAGGTGGACAACTGGCCGCGGATCTACCCACGGATCGTCCACGCCGAGCAGGTCCCGGAGAGTGGCGGGCGGGAGCTTCTCCGCATCTGGGGCACCACCGCCGACGCGTCGTTCGAACACTGGACGGCGCTGCGCACCCTCGACCCGGAGCGGCTGCGGATCACCTTCCGGCCCACCGGATTCGGCCCGCCCCTCGCCTCGATGGACGGCGGCTGGGTCGTCGAACCGCTGTCCCCGGCCGAGTCGAGGGTGCGGCTGCTGCACGCGTTCAGTCTCGTCGACGACGACCCGGGGGAGTTCGAGCGGATCGACAGCGCCGTCGACCGCAACTCCCGTACCGAACTGGCGGAACTGAAGAAGAGCGTCGAAGAGGCGTACCTGGCCGAGGAGTTCACCTTCTCCTTCGAGGACACCGCGCGGATCGCGGGCCCGGCCGAGGACGTCTACGACTTCGTCAACGAGGCCCCGCTGTGGGCCG
Organism: Streptomyces sp. CA-249302; assembly: GCF_050936785.1. Taxonomy (NCBI): domain Bacteria; kingdom Bacillati; phylum Actinomycetota; class Actinomycetes; order Kitasatosporales; family Streptomycetaceae; genus Streptomyces; species Streptomyces sp. CA-249302. Next base: position 5,917,854 of record NZ_JBNJMG010000001.1, read on the forward strand.
AACGCCTGCCGGGCGTCACGGAGGTCCGGCTCGACGAGGACAAGCCCGGGCTACAGCGGCTGGAGACGGTGACGCGGGCCCCGGACGGCTCGGTCCACCGTGCCGTCGCCCACCGGGTCTGCCTCCCGCACCGCAGGATCCTCCACCGGCAGGTCACCCTGCCCGCACTGCTGAGCCTGCACACGGGCTCCTGGACGTTCGAGACACCCGCGGACGACACGACCGGCGTGCTCGTGTCCGCCCGGCACACCGTCGTGCTGAACACCGCGAACATCACCGCGGTCCTCGGCCCGGACGCGACCGTCGCCGACGCCCGCGCACACGTCCGCGAGGCGATCGGCGCAAGCAGCCGGGCCGTGCTGGCCCACGCCGGGCGGTACGCCGAACGCGGGCGCTGAGCCGGGCCGGTGGCCCGGACACCCCACCCACGATCTGGAAGAAGGACATGGACGGACTCACGGGCAAGACGGTGTTGGTGACGGGTTCGAGTCGGGGGATGGGCCGGGCGTCGGCTGTGCGGTTGGCGCGGGAGGGCGCGCTGGTCGCGGTTCATTACGGCAGTGGTAAGGAGGCGGCGCGGGAGGTCGTCGAGGAGATCGAGCGGGATGGCGGCCGTGCGTTCGCAGTGCGGGCCGAGTTGGGTGTGGCGGGTGATGTGCATGAGTTGTTCCTGGAGTTGGAGGAGGGGCTGCGGGAGCGCACCGGTTCGCCTGCGCTGGACATTCTGGTGAACAACGCCGGGGTGATGGGCGGGGTGAAGCCGGAGGACACCACGCCGGAGGCGTTCGACCGGATCATGGCGGTGAATGCGAAGGCGCCGTTCTTCCTGGTGCAGCGGGCGTTGCGGCATATGCGTGATGGTGGCCGGATCATCAACATCACGTCGGGGCTGACGCGGGTGGCGAACCCGGACGAGATCGCGTACGCGATGAGCAAGGGCGCTCTGGATCAGTTGGCGCTGCATTTCGCGAAGCATCTGGGCCCGCGGGGGATCACGGTCAACAGTGTCGCGCCGGGCATCACGCGTAATGACAACCCGGTGTTCGGGATGCCTGAGGTGGTTGAGCAGATGGCGCGGTTGTCGGCGTTGGGCCGGGTGGGCGAGCCGGAGGACATCGCGGACGTCGTGGCTTTCCTGGCTTCCGACGACGCCCGTTGGGTGACCGGGTCCTTCGTGGACGCCACCGGCGGCACCCTCCTCGGCTGAGCCCGGGATGACCACCGCGACCGACGCCCGCCGGCAGGGTCTGCTGTTCGTGCTGGCCGGCAACATGCTCATCGACGCGCTAGAGGTGTCGACCCTGGTCGTGGCCATGCCCTCGATCGCGGCCGACCTGCATCTCACACCCACGGCCGTGCAGTGGACGATGACCGCCTTCGCCCTCGGCTTCGGCGGTCTGATGCTGTTCGGCACCCGGCTGGTCGAACTGCTCGGCCGGCGCCGGGTCTATCTGGCCGGGCTGCTCCTGTTCGCGGTCGCGTCCGTGGTCGGGGCCCTGGCCGGCGGCCCCGAACTGCTGGCGGCGACCCGCTTCGTCAAGGGCTTCTGCGTGGCGCTCACCGCGCCCACCGGGCTGGCGATCATCAGCACCGCCTTCGAGGAGGGCCCGGCCCGCCAGAAGGCCGTGTCCGTCTACTCCTTCTTCGGGGCCTGCGGATTCACCGCGGGCCTCGTGCTGTCCGGCGTCCTCACCTCGGTGAGCTGGCGCTGGACGCTGGCGTTCCCGGCCCCGGCCGTCCTGGTGCTGTTCGCCTGCTGCCTCCGGCTGATCCCGGCCGGCCCCTCGGGTCCGGCCGCCGTAGGCCCGCGACGCTTCGACGCGGCGGGGGCGACGACCCTCGCGGGCGCGTCGGCCGCGCTCGTCTGCGCCATCGTCTCGGCGGGCTCGGCGCTCCGGACCGGCATCGCGCTGACCGCCCTGGCGGTGCTGGCGGCCGCGTTCGTGGCCGTCGAACGGCGCGCGCCGCGCCCGCTGGTCAAGGCGGCCGCGGTCACCAGCGGTCCGCTCATCAGGTCCGCGCTCGGCGGTGCGGCCTTCAACGGGTCCTATCTGGGGCTGCTGTTCGTCGCCACCTTCCAGTTGCAGGTACGGCAGGGCTGGTCGCCGCTGGTGACCGCCCTCGCGCTGCTGCCCGCGAGCCTGCCGCTGGCGCTGACCTCGCTCTGGTCGGGGCGGCTGGTACGCCGGTTCGGCGGGCCGCCGCTGATCGCGGCCGGCGCGTTCCTCGCGTTCCTCGGCTACCTGGTCTATCCCCGGCAGCACCCGCCGCAGTCGTACGCCGTCGATGTGCTGCCCACGCTGCTGCTGGTCGGGGCGGGTTTCGTGCTCGCCTTCGCGCCGCTGAACATGCAAGCCGCGTCCGAAGTGCCGGCCGAGCTGCGGCCGATGGCCGGCGGTGTGTTCCAGGCGGCGGTCCAGACGGGCGCCGCCGTGGCCGTCTCCTCGGTCGCGGTCCTCTCGGAGCGCTCCTCGGGCGGCGCGGCCCTGCGGTTCGTCGCTGTGCTCTCGGCCTTCGGGCTGCTGGTCGCGCTCACCGGACTGCGCCCGCGCCGCCTGCCGCGGACCGGCGCACCCCGCTCTTCCGCATCCGAACTCCGGAGGTAATGGCCCGATGCCCGATCTGACCGGCCTGTTGTCCGCGGCCGAGACCGCCGCCGAGGTCGCGGCCCGCCACGCGGCCACGGCCGACACCGACCGCAGGCTCTCCGACGAGGTGGTCGAGACCCTGATCACCGCCGGGTTCGCCCGCCGTTTCGTGCCCGAGCACCTCGGCGGCGCACCCGTGGGCTTCACCGAGCTCATGGAGTCGGTGGCCACGGTCGCCGAGGGCTGCGCCTCCGCCGGCTGGGTCGCCTCGCTGATGGCGCAGGGCGCCCGCATCTCCGGCTATCTGCCCGCGGCCGGCCAGGCCGAGGTCTGGGCGAAGGGAGCCGACACCCTCGTGGTCGTCGGCTTCGTCTCCCAGGGCAGCGTGCGGGCGGTGGACGGCGGCTGGGTCCTGTCGGGCGACTGGCCCTACGTCAGCGGGATCGAGTTCTCCGACTGGGCGCTGCTGCTGGCCGACGACGGGAACGGCGCGCGCTTCTTCGCCGTACCCCGTCCCGACTACGGCATCACCGAGTCGTGGTTCACGATCGGCATGCGGGCCACCGGGAGCCACTCGCTGACCCTGGACGAGGTCTTCGTCCCGGACCACCGGTCCTTCCCCCGCGACGAGATGTTCCTCGGCCGTCCGGCGGTGTCCCGCGAGCCATTCCACACCGTGCCGCTGTTCGCCGTGAACGGGCTGACCTTCGGTTCGCCCGTCCTCGGCGCTGCCCGCGGCGCCCTGAAGCTCGCCGCCGCCGCGCTGCCGGCCCGCGACAGCGCCCGGACCGGCTTCGCCCGGGCGGCCGGCGAGGTCGAGGCGGCGACCCTGCTGCTCACCCGGGTGGCCGAGAACGCCGACCTGGGCCTGCACGACGAGGACCGGCTGCGGCGCGCCTCCCTGGACAGCGCCCTCGCGGTGGACCTGCTGGCCGGCGCGGTCGAGCGGGTGTTCGCCGAGGCCGGCACCCGGGGCCAGCGCGAGACACAGCCGCTGAACCGGGTCTGGCGCGACGTCCGCGTCGCCGCCGGCCACGGAGCACTCCGCTTCGAGCCCGCCGCGCTGCGCTTCACCGAGCCCCTGCTCGCCTCCTGACCGTTCCCGCCCTACCCGAAAGGTGTCCGCCCATGTCCACCCGGCCCTTGCGCCTCGCGGTGCTCACCACCTGCGGCAACGACAGCAGGTCCGGTCCCCTGGTCGCCCAGTGGTTCGTCCGCGAGGCCGAGCAGTACGGCGACTTCGAGGTCGACGTGGTCGACCTGGTCACGGCCGAACTGCCCGTCATGATCACCCGGCCGCCGAACGAGGAGGCGGAGCGGCAGCTGTCCTCCGTCACCCCGCGACTGGCCGCCGCCGACGCCTTCGTCGTCGTGACCCCCGAGTACAACCGCGCCTACCCGGCCGTCCTCAAGAGCGCCATCGACTGGCACGTCGCCGAGTGGCGCGCCAAGCCGATCGGCTTCGTGTCCTACGGCGGCCGGTCCGGCGGCCTGCGCGCCATCGAGCAGCTCCACCCGGTCTTCGCCGAACTGCACGCGGTCACCCTGCGGGACTCGGTCAGCTTCATGGACGTATGGGACCAGTTCGGTTCCGACGGACTGCCCAAGGACGGCCCCGGGTGCAGCGGGGCGGCCAAGGTCATGCTCGACCAGCTCAAGTGGTGGGCGGCCTCGCTCCACGACGCCCGGCTGAGTCGCCCCTACCGGGTCTGAACCCCCCTCACCCACGGAGACCGATCGATGCGCGTCCTGATCACGACGATGCCCGCACCCACCCACCTCACCCCGAACGTGCCCCTCGCCTGGGCCCTGCACAACGCCGGGCACGAGGTGCGGGTGGCGAGCCACCCCAGCATGGTCGAGCACATCAACGCGGCCGGGCTGACCGCCGTACCGGCCGGCGAGAACGTGAACATCCCCGCCGCAGTCCAGGCCACCGGCCAGGACGAGCGGCTGGAGCGGATCACCGAGGCCCTCGCCCTGGGCACCGACGACGCCGACAAGCGCGGCCACATCCGCAACTTCGTCCTCGCGGCCTTCACCCTCTACTACTCCCAGGAGCCGGTCGGCGCGGGCGGCCAGGCCTTCGCCGACGACCTGATCGCCCACGCCCGCGCCTGGCAGCCCGACCTGGTGCTGTGGGACCCGCTGGTGCTGGCCTCGCCGCTGGCGGCCCGCGCCTGCGGGGCCGCGCACGCCCGGGTGCTGTGGGGCCTGGACCGCATGGGCTGGCTGCGCCGCCGGTTCCTCGACGCGCTGGCCGACCCGGCCTCGGGCGTCGACGAGGACCTCGTACGACAGGTGATGCAGCCGACGCTCGACCGGCTCGGGCAGGAGTTCGACGAGGAGCTGCTGACCGGGCAGTGGACCGTCGACCTCATGCCGCCCCGGCTGTCGGCGACCGAGGCGACCGGCCTGCGCACCATCAACCTGCGCCGGGTCCCCTACGCCGGTCCGGCCGTCGTACCCGACTGGCTGAGCACCCCGCCCGAGCGCCCCCGGATCTGCCTCACCCTGGGCGCCAGCGGGCGCACCTTCTTCCAGGAGAACCACGGCGTCTCGATCGCCGCGCTCCTGGAGACGCTCGGCGACCTCGACGTCGAGGTCGTCGCGACCTTCAACTCCGTACAGCTCGACAAGGCCGGCACGGTGCCCGCCAACGTCCGTACGGTCGACTACATCCCGCTCGGCGAGCTGCTGCCGACCTGCTCGGCGATCATCCACCACGGGGGCGGCGGCACCTACGCGGCCGCGGCCGCGCACAAGGTCCCGCAGATCGTCATCCCCAAGCACTTCGGGGACTTCCTGGACAACGCCCGGTACGTCGCCGAGCGCGGCGCGGGCGTCCTGGTGGACCGGGAGACGACCACCATGGACGAGCTGAAGAAGCAGATCCTCCGGGTCCTCACCGAGCCGTCGTTCCAGGACGGCGCCGCCGACCTGTACGAGGAGGCGCTCGGCACGCCGGGCCCGGCCGAGATCGTCCCGGTCCTGGAGCGGCTCGCCCGCGAACACCGGTCCCGGTCCGCGGCCGTCGCGTGACCCGCCCGTTCTGACGAAGGAGCACCGCATGCCCACGCCCGAAGCAACCCTCGTACGCGCGCAGGCCGGTCCCGCGGAGGACCGGCGCGCACTGGTGGAGGCGGCCCGCGCCGTCTTCGCCCGCGACGGCTGGACCCACAGCACCCTGGAGGCCGTCGCCGAGACGGCCGGCCTCGAAACCGAGCTGGTGGGGCACTACTTCAAGGACAAGGACCAGCTGCTGCTGTCCGTCCTGCTGGACAGCGCAGCCTCGCTGTCGGCCGCCCTGACGGTCATCGCGGAGAGCCACCTGGCCGAGATCACCGACCTGGAGCAGGACCTGGTCGCACTCGGCCGGGCCTGGCTGACGCCGCTGGCCACGTTCCCCGAGCACTTCGCCATCGTGCGCCATCTGCAGGCCGAGTCGGCCCGGCTGCCGGCCGGTCTGCTGGAGATGTGGCAGACCGCCGGGCCCCGGCAGGCCCAGCGGGAACTGGCCCGCCGCCTCCAGCGCGTCGCCGACCGCGGACTGCTCGACATCGCCGACGCCGACTGCGCCGCGGGCCGCTTCATCCAGCTCGTCGCCGGCGGGGTGGTCGCGCGCTCCTTCCACGGCGCCGTGCCGCTCGCCGAGTACGAGACCGAACAGCTCATCAGCACCGGCGTGGCGGACTTCATCCGCCTCTACCGCCCCGACGCGGGCCGCTGACCCGAGAACGGAAGAGAGAAGACATGCACAGCACCCTCATCGTGGCGCGCATGGACCTGGCGTCCAGCGCCGAAGTCGGCCGCCTGTTCGCCGAGTTCGACCGGACGGACATGCCCCACCGCATGGGCACCCGCCGCCGCCAGCTGTTCGCGTACAACGGCCTGTACTTCCACCTCCAGGACTTCGACACGGACAACGGCGGCGAGCTGATCGAGGAGGCCAAGACCGATCCCCGGTTCGTCGGGATCAGCCAGGACCTCAAGCCGTTCATCGAGGCCTACGACCCGGTCACCTGGCAGTCCCCGAAGGACGCGATGGCCACCCGCTTCTACAACTGGTCGGCCGCCCAGTGACGCCGCCGACGCCCGACACGAAGGGAGGCCACCTCCAGTGAGCCGTCGCGTTGTCATCACCGGGGTCGGCGTGCTGGCGCCGGGCGGCATCGGTGCCAAGAACTTCTGGAGCCTGCTGAGCGAGGGGCGCACGGCGACCCGTGGCATCACCTTCTTCGACCCCTCCTCGTTCCGCTCGCAGGTGGCGGCGGAGGCCGACTTCGACCCCGAACTGCACGGACTGACCGCGCAGGAGATACGCCGGATGGACCGGGCGGCCCAGTTCGGGGTCGTCGCCGCCCGCGAGGCGCTGGCCGACAGCGGGCTGGCCCTGGCCGGCTTCGACCCGCACCGCACGGGCGTCACCATCGGCAGCGCCGTCGGCGCGACCACCGGACTCGACGAGGAGTACCGGGTCGTCAGCGACGACGGCCGGCTCGACCTGGTCGACCACACCTACGCGCCCCCACACCTCTACAACTACTTCGTGCCCAGCTCCTTCTCGGCCGAGGTGGCCTGGGCGGTCGGCGCCGAGGGCCCGGCCACGGTGGTCTCCACCGGCTGCACCTCCGGTCTCGACTCCGTCGGCCACGCCGTGGAGCTGATCCGCGAGGGCAGCACCGACGTCATGATCGCCGGCGCCACCGACGCCCCGATCTCGCCGATCACCATGGCGTGCTTCGACGCGATCAAGGCGACCACCCCGCGCAACGACGATCCCGAGCACGCCTCCCGCCCCTTCGACGGCACCCGCAACGGGTTCGTCCTCGGCGAGGGCGCCGCCGTCTTCGTACTGGAGGAACTGGAGAGCGCGACCAGGCGCGGGGCCCACATCTACGCCGAGATCGCCGGGTACGCCTCCCGCTGCAACGCCTTCCACATGACGGGGCTGCGGCCCGACGGCCGGGAGATGGCCGAGGCGATCCGGGTGGCGCTGGCCGAGGCGCGGATGAACCCCGAGTCCATCGACTACATCAACGCCCACGGCTCCGGCACCAAGCAGAACGACCGCCACGAGACGGCGGCGTTCAAGCTCAGCCTCGGCGACCACGCCCACCGCACGCCGGTCAGCTCCATCAAGTCGATGGTCGGGCACTCGCTCGGCGCGATCGGCTCGATCGAGATCGCCGCGTCGGTGCTGGCGATGGAGAACAACGTGGTGCCGCCCACCGCGAACCTGCACACCCCCGACCCGGAGTGCGACCTCGACTACGTCCCGGTCACCGCGCGCGAGCACCGCACCGACGCGGTGCTGACGGTCGGCAGCGGCTTCGGCGGGTTCCAGAGCGCGATGGTGCTGGCCCGTCCGGAAAGGAGCGCGGCATGACCGCCAGGGCAGTGATCACCGGCATCGGCGTCGCCACCGCCAACGGCCTCGGCGTGGACGACTTCTGGGCCGCGACCCGCGTCGGCAAGAACGCGATCGGTCCCGTCACCCGCTTCGACGCCTCCTCCTACCCGGCCCGACTGGCCGGGGAGATCGACGGCTTCGAGGCCGCGGACCACCTGCCCAGCAGGCTGCTCCCGCAGACCGACCGGATGACCCGGCTCGCGCTGGTCGCCGCGGACTGCGCCTTCGAGGACGCCGACGTGCGGCCCGGGGACATCCCCGAGTTCGACATGGGCGTGGTCACCGCGTCGACCTCCGGCGGCTTCGAGTTCGGCCAGAACGAGCTGAAGAAGCTGTGGAGCCAGGGCAGCCAGTACGTCAGCGCGTACCAGTCCTTCGCCTGGTTCTACGCCGTCAACAGCGGCCAGATCTCCATCCGCAACGGGATGCGCGGCCCCAGCGGGGTCGTCGTCAGCGACCACGCGGGCGGCCTCGACGCGATCGCCCAGGCGCGGAGGCAGATCCGCAAGGGCAGCAAGCTGATCTTCTCCGGCGGCTTCGACGCCTCGATCTGCCCCTGGGGCTGGGTCGCGCAGATCGCCGGCGGCCGCCTCTCCACCCGGACCGACCCCGAGCGCGCCTACCTGCCGTTCGACGCGGACGCCAACGGCTATGTGCCGGGCGAGGGCGGGGCGCTGCTCATCCTGGAGGACGAGCACACCGCCCGCGAGCGCGGTGCCCGCACGCTCTACGGCGAGATCGCGGGTTACGGCGCCACGTTCGACCCCAAGCCGGGCAGCGGCCGTGAGCCCGGGCTGCGCCGCGCCGTCGAGGTGGCGCTGGCCGACGCCCGCGTGACGGCCGCGGACGTGGACGTCGTCTTCGCCGACGGCGCCGGCACACCCGACCTGGACCGCGCCGAGGCCGACGCGATCACCGCGGTCTTCGGCCCCGGTGGCGTCCCGGTCACCGCGCCGAAGACGATGATCGGCCGGCTCTACTCCGGCGCCGCCCCGGTCGACGTGGTCTCCGCGGTGCTCGCCATCCGCGAGGGCATCATCCCGCCCACCACCAACGTGGAGTGCGCGCCGGGCTACGACATCGACCTGGTCGTCGGACAGCCGCGGGCCGCGTCGGTCCGCACGGCACTCGTCCTCGCCCGCGGATACGGCGGCTACAACTCCGCCGTGGTGGTCCGCGAGGTCGACTGACCGCAGCCCGGCCGCCCCTACCCGAAGTGCCCGTCGCCACCCGGCGGCGGGCACTCGTCATGCAGCACATCGGCGCGCCCCTCGGCGCGAGACAAGGAAGGCACACCCATGTCCGAGCGGACCTTCACCATCGAGGACCTCAAGCGCATTCTCCTGGAGGGCGCCGGTGCCGAGGAGGGCGTGGACCTCGACGGCGACATCCTCGACACGGAGTTCGAGGAGCTGGGCTACGAGTCGCTGGCCCTGCTGGAGACCGGCGGCCGGATAGAGCGCGAGTACGGCATAGCGCTGGACGACGACGTCTTCACCGACAACCGCACCCCACGCTCCCTGGTCACCGCCATCAACACCCAGCTCGAAACCCTCGTCGCCCCCTGACCCCCGGGCTCCGGCCCCTCCCCGCGCGGCCGCCGTGGTCCCCCGCACGGCGGCCGCGCCCTTTCCGCGCGCCCTCAAGTCCTCACGTCCTCACCAGCCTTTGGAGAAGTCACCCATGTCGCAGCAGGACAAGCGGGTCGCCCTCGTCACCGGCGCCACCAGCGGGATCGGCCTCGCCGCCGCCCGGCTGCTGGCCGGCCAGGGCCACCAGGTGTTCATCGGCGCACGCGACGCCGAGAACGTCGCCGAGACCGTCAAGCAGCTCCAGGGCGAAGGCCTGGACGTCGACGGCACCACCCTCGACGTGCGCTCCGACGACAGCGTCCTGGCCTTCGTACGGGCCGCCGTCGACCGCTTCGGCACCGTCGACGTGCTGGTCAACAACGCGGGCCGCAGCGGCGGCGGCGTCACCGCCGACATCCCCGCCGAGCTGTGGCACGACGTCATCGACACCAACCTCAACAGCGTCTTCCGCGTGACCCGGGAAGTCCTCAACACCGGCGGCATGCGCCACAAGAGCCGCGGCCGGATCATCAACATCGCCTCCACGGCGGGCAAGCAGGGTGTGGTGCTGGGCGCGCCCTACTCGGCGTCCAAGCACGGTGTCGTCGGTTTCACCAAGGCGCTGGGCAACGAGCTCGCCCCGACCGGCATCACCGTCAACGCGGTCTGCCCCGGATACGTCGAGACGCCCATGGCCCAGCGCGTCCGCCAGGGCTACGCGGCCGCCTACGACAGCACCGAGGAGCAGATCCTCGCGAAGTTCCAGGCGAAGATCCCGCTCGGCCGCTATTCGACGCCGGAGGAGGTGGCCGGCCTGGTCGGCTACCTGGCCTCGGACACCGCCGCTTCCATCACCGCGCAGGCCCTGAACGTCTGCGGCGGTCTCGGCAACTTCTGAGCCTACGGCTGTCCCAAGTCCCTTGTTTCTGAGGAGAGTTCACGATGACCATCCGTGAGGTCGAGCACGCGATCACTGCCTCGGCGCCGGCCGGGGCCGTCTACCGGCTGATCGCCGAGGTCCGCAACTGGCCGCGGATCTTCCCGCCGACCATCTACGTCGACCAGGTCGAACAGGACGGCGACAGCGAGCGTATCCGTATCTGGGCGACCGCCAACGGCGAGGCCAAGAACTGGACCTCGCGCCGCACCCTGGACCCCGAGGGGCTGCGGATCACCTTCCGTCAGGAGGTCAGCACGCCGCCGGTGGCGGCGATGGGCGGCACCTGGATCATCGAGCCGCTCTCACCGGGCGAGTCCCGGGTGCGGCTGCTGCACGACTACCGTGCCATCGGCGACGACCCCGAGGGGCTGGCCTGGATCGAGGAGGCCGTCGACCGCAACTCCCGCTCGGAGCTGGCGGCTTTGAAGCAGAACGTCGAACTCGCGCACGCGGCGGAGGATGTGACCTTCTCCTTCGAGGACACCGTGCACGTCGCGGGCTCGGCCAAGGACGTCTACGACTTCATCAACGAGGCCGGCCGGTGGTCCGAGCGGCTGCCGCACGTGGCGACGGTGCGGCTTCAGGAGGACACCCCGGGGCTGCAGTCGCTGGAGATGGACACCCGTGCGAAGGACGGTTCGACGCACACCACGAAGTCGTACCGGGTGACCTTCCCGCATCAGAAGATCGCCTACAAGCAGGTCACGCTGCCCGCGCTGATGACCCTGCACACCGGCTACTGGACGTTCGCCGACACCGCCGACGGTGTGGCCGCGTCCTCGCAGCACACCGTGACCATCAACACCGCGAACATCGCGAAGATCCTGGGTGCGGACGCCACCGTCGAGGACGCGAAGACCTTCGTACGGGACGCCCTGAGCACCAACAGCCGCGCCACCCTCGGCCACGCCAAGGACTACGCGGAAGCCAGGGCCTGACCATGGCTCAGGACTGCATCACCACCCAGGTGGTCGTGGTCGGCGCGGGTCCGGTCGGGCTGATGCTCGCCGGTGAGCTGCGGCTCGGCGGCGCGGACGTCGTGGTCCTGGAGCAGCTCGACGCGCCGACCACGGAGTCCCGGGCGTCCACCCTGCACGCCCGCACCATGGAGATCCTCGACGGCCGCGGCCTGCTGGACCCGCTGGGCGAGATCCCGGCCGAGCCGCGCGGCCACTTCGGCGGACTCGCGCTCGACTTGACCTTGCCCAGCCCGTATCCCGGCCAGTGGAAGGTCCCGCAGACCCGCCTCGAGGAACTGCTCGGGGAGTGGGCCGCCCGCCTCGGCGCCGACGTCCGGCGCGGCCACCGGCTCACCGGAGTGACGGTCACCGACAAAGGCGTCGAGGCCGAGGTGCTCGGCCCGGACGGGCGGACGGCGCTCTTCCGGGCCGCCCACCTGGTGGGCTGCGACGGCGAGGACAGTGCCGTGCGCCGGCTGGGCGGCTTCGACTTCCCCGGCACCGACGCCGCACGCGAGCTGCTGCGCGCCGACGTGGCGGGCATCGACGTACCCAACCGGCGGTTCGAGCGGCTGCCGGCCGGACTCGCCATCGCCGCCCGGCGTCCCGACGGCGTGACCCGGGTGATGGTGCACGAGTTCGGCGCCCGACCGCGCCCCGGGCAACCGGAGTTCACCGATGTCGTGGACGCGTGGCAGCGGGTCACGGGCGAGGACATCGGCGCCGGCACACCGCTGTGGGTGAACTCCTTCGGCGACGCGTCGCGGCAGGCCACCGCCTACCGGCGCGGACCCCTGCTGCTGGCCGGCGACGCCGCCCACCGGCAGATGCCGATCGGCGGCCAGGCCCTCAACCTGGGGCTCCAGGACGCCGTCAACCTGGGCTGGAAGCTGGCCGCCCAGGTCACCGGGCGGGCCTCCGAGGACCTGCTGGACAGCTACCACGCCGAACGGCACCCGGTCGGCGCCCGGGTCCTCGGCAACATCGCCGCCCAGGCCCGGCTGCTGCTCGGCGGCACCGAGGTGAACGCCCTGCGCGAGGTGCTGGCCGAGCTGATCCCGCTGGAGAACGTGCGCACCCGGCTGGCCGGCATGATCTCCGGCCTCGACATCGCTTACGGCACGGACCGCGGGCATCGGCTGCCGCCCCGCGAGGTCACCGTCGACGGCAGCCCTGTCGGCACCACCGAACTGCTGCGCTCCGGACAGGGCTTGCTGGTGCTGCCGCCCGGCGACACCGCGCTGCGCGCCGCCGCCGCGCCCTGGGCGGAGCTGGTGCGCCTCGCGGACGGCGGTCCCGAGGACACCGACGCCCTGCTCGTACGGCCCGACGGCTATGTGGCCTGGGCCGGGACCTCGGCATCGGAAGCCACCGGCGCACTGCGGCGCTGGTTCGGCGAGCCGGCGTCCGTAACCGCGATCGCGACTCCGAAGAACCGGAAGAAGGACATGGACGGACTCACGGGCAAGACGGTGTTGGTGACGGGTTCGAGTCGGGGGATGGGCCGGGCGTCGGCTGTGCGGCTGGCTCGGGAGGGTGCGTTGGTCGCGGTCCATTACGGCAGTGGCAAGGAGGCGGCGCGGGAGGTCGTCGAGGAGATCGAGCGGGATGGCGGCCGTGCGTTCGCGGTGCGGGCCGAGCTGGGTGTGGCGGGTGATGTGCATGAGTTGTTCCTGGAGTTGGAGGAGGGGCTGCGGGAGCGCACCGGTTCGCCTGCGCTGGACATTCTGGTGAACAACGCCGGGGTGATGGGCGGGGTGAAGCCGGAGGACACCACGCCGGAGGCGTTCGACCGGATCATGGCGGTGAATGCGAAGGCGCCGTTCTTCCTGGTCCAGCGGGCGTTGCGGCATATGCGTGATGGTGGCCGGATCATCAACATCACGTCGGGGCTGACGCGGGTGGCGAACCCGGACGAGATCGCGTACGCGATGAGCAAGGGCGCACTCGACCAGCTCGCCCTGCACTTCGCGAAGTACCTCGGCCCCCGCGGGATCACGGTCAACAGTGTCGCGCCGGGCATCACGCGTAATGACAACCCGGTGTTCGGGATGCCTGAGGTGGTTGAGCAGATGGCGCGGTTGTCGGCGTTGGGCCGGGTCGGTGAGCCGGAGGACATCGCGGATGTCGTGGCCTTCCTGGCTTCCGATGACGCCCGTTGGGTCACGGGGTCCTTCGTGGACGCCACCGGCGGCACCCTCCTCGGCTGAGCCGCGCGGTCGGCCCCTCACTCCAAGGACTCCAGATGACCACCGAAGCGACAACCGCCGAGCCGCCCGACCCCGCCAGCCTCGCGGCGCTCACCGCCGAGGAGCGGTGGCGGACCCTCGACCGGTACATCCGCGAAGAGATCGGCCGGCTCCTCGGCATCGCGGCGGAACGCGTCGACGCCACCGGCCGCACCATGTACAGCCTCGGCATCGGGTCGATCGCCGGGCTCGAGCTCCAGTACCGACTGGAGGCGGCCCTGCGCGTCTCCATCGACCTGCAGCGGCTGCTGCGGGCCAACAGCGCGGCCGAGCTGATCGACTGCCTGGCGGGACAACTCGGCCCGGACGGCGCCCATCACCGGTCTGCGATACCGGTATGACGGCGCCGGTCGCCCCACCGGCGCCCCACGGCACGGCACTGCCGTCGCCGGTGTTCACCGTCTCGTCCGGCCGGCTCGACCTGTGGCTGATCCGCAGTCCCGCCGGTGGTGACGTGAGTGCCCTCGACCTGTCCGGGCTCGACGACACGGAGCGGTCGAAGGCCGAGGCCTTCCTGCGCCCGGCCGACGGGCTGCTCTACGCGAGCGCCCACATCGCGCTGCGTCGCCTGCTGGGCCGCTACACCGGACGGCGCCCCGAGGAGGTGCGGTTCGGGTGCGAACCGTGCCCCGGCTGCGGGGAACCGCACGGCCGCCCGGTCATGACGGACGCCCCGTACCCCCTGCACTTCTCGCTCTCCCACAGCTCCGGCGTGGCCCTGGTCGGCGTGGCCGCCGTGCCCGTCGGCGTGGACGTGGAGAAGCTGCCGGGCCAGGAGCGGGTCGAGGTCTGCGCGCAGGCGCTGCACCCGGGCGAACGCGCCGAACTCGCCGCGGCCCACGCCGCCGACCGGCCGGGCCTGTTCGGGCGGCTCTGGACCCGCAAGGAGGCCTACCTCAAGGGTCTCGGGACGGGCCTGAGCCGCAGCCTTGCCGCCGACTACCTGGGCCTGCGCGCCGAACTGCACCCGGCCGGGTGGACGGTGCTCGACCTGCCCTGTTTCCCGACCCACGCGGCCGCGGCCGCCGTACACAGCAGCGCGCCCGCCGAGGCCCGGGTGCGCTGTGTGCCGGAGCGCTGGCTGGACGCCTCGGACGCCTGGCTGACGCAGGACGCCCCGCAGTCGGTGCGGGTGGACCTGGGCGCGGGTGCTCCGGCCACCTCCGCGGCGGTCCTCCCGGCCCGCCTCACGAGTCCGGCCCGCCTCGCGAGTGACGGAGAGGACGCGCCCGGATGAACGGAAAGGACGTACTCGTATGACCTGTACCGCCTTCGTCTTCTCCGGCCTGGGCCCCTACCGCGTGGGCCTGGCGGAGTCCCTGCTCGCGCACCGGCCCGGCCTGGCCGCGACGTACTACCGCGCGGCCGACGACCTGCTCGGCATCCCGCTGACCCGGCTGTGCCGGGAGGGCCCCGCCCACCACTTCGCCGATCCGGCGGTCGCCCATCCGGCGGCCTTCGTGACCGGCCTCGCGGCCCTGGAGGTGCTGGGCGCCGAAGGGGTGCGGCCCGACCTCGTCGCGGGGCACGGCCTGGGGGAGTACACCGCCCTGGTGGCCGCGGGCGTCCTGGACTGGGTCGACGCGCTGTTGCTGGTGCGGCTGCACGCCGAGCTCGTGGCCACCGCCGACGACCGGGTGCCGGGCGCCATGGCCGTGGTCGAGGGACTCGACGCGGCCACGGTGGAACGCCTGTGCGCCGAGTCCACGGCGGCCGGCCGGCGCGTGGAGATCGCCTGTGAGAACGGCCCCGGGCACACCGTGGTGTCCGGCGAGGTGGCCGGCGTGCACCGGCTGGCGCGGACCGCCGGGGCGGCCGGCGCGACGCGCACGGAGCGGCTGCCCGTCGGCGGGCCGTTCCACTCCGGCCTCCTCGGCGGGTTCACGGCGGAGTTCGCCGAGGCGCTCCTGGAGACCGAGTTCCACGACCCGGACCTGCCCGTCGTCTCCAGCGTCACCGCCCGGCCGGTGACCGACGCGGCCGGGGCCGTCGTGGCCCTGCGCGATCAACTCACCGCACCCGTGCGGTGGACGGACACCGTGCGGCGGCTGGTGGCCCTGGGCGCCGGGCGGTTCGTGGAGGCCGGCCCCGGACCCGTGCTGGCCGGGTCGATCCGCCGTACCGCCCCCGGCGCCGACGTCCAGGTGACCGGCACCGCCGCCGGGCTGCGCCTGGCGCCGGCCGCGGCGCCCGCAGCCATCCCTGTCTGAACCCCGTGGAGGACCGCATGCCCGACGCGACCGAGACCATACGGAACCGCATAGACGAACTGACCGACCGCAAGCGCGCCGCGCAGGACGGCCCGAGCCCCGCCGCCACCGAAACCCAGCACGCCAAGGGCAAGTTGACCGCCCACGAGCGGATCGCGCTGCTGCTGGACAAGGGGTCGTTCAACGAGGTGGAGCCGCTGCGCCGGCACCGGGCGACCGGCTTCGGCCTGGAGGACAGGAAGCCCTACGGCGACGGCGTCGTCACCGGCTGGGGCACCGTCCACGGCCGCACGGTCTTCGTCTACGCCCATGACTTCCGGGTGTTCGGCGGAGCACTCGGCGAGGCGCACGCCCAGAAGATCCACAAGATCATGGACCTGGCCGAGGCGGCCGGCGCGCCCCTGGTGTCGCTCAACGACGGCGCCGGCGCCCGCATCCAGGAGGGCGTCACCGCGCTCGCCGGTTACGGCGGCATCTTCCGGCGCAACACCAAGGCCTCCGGCGTCATCCCGCAGATCTCGGTGATGCTCGGCCCGTGCGCCGGCGGCGCGGCCTACTCGCCCGCCCTCACCGACTTCGTCTTCATGGTCCGCGAGACCTCGCAGATGTTCATCACCGGGCCGGACGTCGTCAAGGCCGTCACCGGCGAGGAGATCACCCAGAACGGGCTGGGCGGCGCCGACGTGCACGCCGGCACCTCGGGCGTGGCCCACTTCGCCTACGACGACGAGGAGCACTGCCTCGACGACGTGCGCTACCTGCTGTCGCTGCTGCCCTCCAACAACCGTGAACTGGCGCCCGTCGAGCGCTCCGGCGACCCCGCGGACCGGCTCAACGACCGGCTCCTGGACCTGGTGCCGACCGAGCCGGGACAGGCGTACGACATCCGCGCGGTGATCGAGGAGATCGTCGACGACGGCGAGTACTTCGAGGTCCACCCGGCCTGGGCGACCAACATCGTCTGCGCGCTGACCCGGTTCGACGGCCAGGTGGCCGGCATCGTCGCCAACCAGCCCGCCAGCATGGCCGGCGTGCTGGACATCGAGGCGTCCGAGAAGGCCGCCCGGTTCGTGCAGTTCTGCGACGCGTTCAACATCCCGCTGGTCACCCTGGTCGACGTGCCCGGATTCCTGCCGGGCGTGGACCAGGAGCACAACGGCATCATCCGGCGCGGGGCCAAGCTGCTCTTCGCGTACTGCAACGCGACCGTCCCGCGGATCTCCCTGGTGCTGCGCAAGGCGTACGGCGGCGCGTACATCGTCATGGACTCCCGCTCCATCGGCGCCGACCTGTCCCTGGCCTGGCCCACCAACGAGATCGCGGTGATGGGCGCCGAGGGCGCCGCGAACGTCGTCTTCCGGCGGGAGATCAACGCGGCCGAGGACCCGGAGGCGGTACGGGCGGAGCGCATCGCCGAGTACAAGTCCGAGCTGATGCACCCCTATTACGCCGCCGAACGCGGACTCGTCGACGACGTCATCGACCCGCGCGAGACCCGCTCGGTGCTGATCCGGTCGCTGGAGATGCTCCGCGCCAAACACGCCGACCTGCCGTCGCGCAAGCACGGCAACCCCCCGCAGTGACCACCGTGAGGACACCGCCCGTGACCAGCCCCGCCACCGAACCGGCCGACGCCATCCGCGTCGAGCGCGGCAAGCCCACCGACGAGGAACTCGCCGCGCTCGCCCTGGTGTTGATGGCCCGCTCCTGCGGCGCCACCGGCGAGGAGGAGCCGACGCACTGCCCGACCGCCCCCTGGCAGGTGCCGGGCCACCGGGTCGCCCGCAGCTGGCGGGCCGACCCCGCGGCCGCGCGGCGGTCGTGAAACCGAGTGAGGAGTGAACGACGTGACGACCGTGGCATCGCACCACACCGTCCCCGCCCCGGCCGTGCCGGACCCGGCCGCCGTGCGCGCCCTGGCCGACGAGCTCGCGGCCCTGCGCCGCGAGGTGCGCGACCTGCGCGACCGCGCCGAGATCAGTGAACTGGTCGGCCGTTACACGGTCCTGCTGGACACCCAGGACGAGGACGGCTTCGACGGGAGCTGGCCGGCCACCGTCTTCACCGACGACGTGCTGCTGCACTTCCCCATCGGCGTCCACGAGGGCGTCGAGGGCGTCGCCGAGTTCCACCACCGGGCCAAGCTGCGCTTCGACCGCACCATCCACCTGAGCTCGAACCACGAGGTCCGGCTGGACGGCGACCGGGCCCGGGTGCGCTGCCACATGCACGCCACGCACGTGCACCACCCCGCGCCGGGTGCGCCGGACCGGATCGGCGCGCTGTTCACGATCGGCGGCCACGGCGAGGGCGAGGCCGTCCGCACGCCCCGGGGCTGGCGGATCCGGGAGTGGGGATTCCACCTCGCCTGGGCCGACGGACCCGGTCCGGACGGCACTCCGGTGCTGTGAGCGGGCCCTCCGCCGTCGCCGCCCCCACTGCCCCGACCGTTCGCGACATCGTCCTCGACGCCGACGGCGTCCGGCTCTCCGGGCTGCTCGCCGAGCCGGCCGGGCATCCGCCGCGCGCCGTGGTGGTCGCCGTGCACGGCAGCGGCATGCGGGCCGGCTACTTCGACAGCCGGGCCTGCGCGGGGCTGTCGCTGCTGGCCACCGGGGCCGGGCTCGGCTACACCGTGCTCTCCGTGGACCGCCCCGGCTACGGCCTGTCGGCGGACCGGCTGCCGGAGGGGCTGCCACTGGCCGAGCAGGCGCGCGTCCTGCACGCCGCGCTGGCCTCCTTCGCCGCCGCACATCCCGTCGGTGCCGGGTTCTTCGTCGTCGGCCACTCCAACGGCGGCAAGCTGGCGCTGGCCACCGCCGCCCACGAGGACGGCGGCGGGCTGCTCGGGGTGGACGTCTCCGGGATCGGCACCCGGCTCGCCGTCACCTCCGACCAGCTGCCCGGGCTCGCCGGGCACGGCGACTGGCGGCGGCACTGGGGCGCCCTGCGGCTGTATCCGCCGGACGCCTTCCGGCTCGGCCGCGCGCTGGTGTCGGCCGTCCCCGCCGCCGAGGTGCGGGAGGCAGCGGCCTGGCCGCGTGCGTACCCGTCGCTCGCCGCCCGGATCCGGATCCCGGTCCGGTTCACCTTCGCCGAGCAGGAGCGCTGGTGGCGCTTCGACGAGGACGCCCTCGCCGAGCTGCGCCGCCCGCTGGCCGCGCCGAAGGTGACAGTCGATCAACTGCCCGACGCCGGCCACAACATCAGCCTCGGCTGGGCGGCCCGCACCTACCACCTGCGGGTCCTGGGCTTCCTGGAGGAATGCCTCCTGGCCCACGACGCGGCCCCACCCGCCCTCCGCGCACCCGCGGCCGCCCGCGCCGAGAAGGCCTAGCAGAAGAGCCGGCAGCAGAGCCAGCAGCAGAGCCGCCAGAAGAGCCGGCAGAAGTTCCGGCAGACGTACCCAGCAGACCTGACAAGGAGACCCCATGGCTTCGCTGACCCCGACTCCCGTGACCGCCCCGCCGCCGGCCGCGGACGCCGTGTCGGGCGCCCGGATCGCCGCGCTCGAGGAGCGGCTGGGCGCGCTGGAGGACCGGGCCGAACTGACCGCCCTGGTCGACCGGTTCGTCCACGGACTCGACGACCCCGGCCCGCTGACCGAGGCCTGGTACCGCACGCTGCTCACCGAGCGGGCGCGGCTGAACCTCCCCAACGGCAGCCACACGGGCATCACCGGACTGCCCGAGTTCCTGGCCGCCCCCAAGGCGCTCTTCGCGGGCAACCAGCACTACGCCACCAACTGCGCCGTCGCCGTCGAGGGCGACCGCGCCACGGCCCACGCCAACCTCCACGCCGTGCACATCCCGCTCGACGACTCCGCCCCGCTGTTCACCGGCGGCGCCCACTACGACGTACGCGCCGAGCGCACCCCCGACGGCTGGCGCATCGCGGAGCTGACCGTGAGCGTGCTGTGGACCGCGCAGGGGGCGCGCGGATGACGCCCGGTCTGCCGGTGCTGGACAAGGACGAGCACCCGCCGGCCGAACCCGGTACCGAGCGCCCGGCGCTGCTCGCGGGCGAGGAGCACGACGTCCCCGACCGGCACATCTTCCGCGGCACCGACTGAGAGCTTTCCCTTTTTCCGATTTTCCGAAGATTTTCGGCAACGTCCCCGGAACCGGGGCGAGAGGAAGAATCTGCCATGAAAGCCCTGGTGTTGTCGGGCGGGTCGGGGACCCGTCTGCGGCCCTTCAGCTATTCCATGCCGAAGCAACTCATCCCGATAGCCAACAAGCCGGTTCTCGAACACGTCCTGGAGAACGTCCGGAGCCTGGGCGTCACCGAAGTCGGGATCATCGTCGGAGACCGTGCGGCGCAGATCAGCGCGGTCATCGGCGACGGCCGCAGGCTCGGTCTGCGCATCACGTACATCCAGCAGGAGGAACCGCTGGGCCTGGCCCACTGCGTCTCGCTGGCCCGGGAGTTCCTGGGTGACGACGACTTCGTCATGTATCTCGGCGACAACATGCTGCCGGACGGCGTCGAGGCCGTCGCCCGGGAATTCGCCGAGAAACGGCCCGCGGCCCAGATCGTCGTGCACAAGGTGGCCGATCCGCGCGCTTTCGGTGTCGCCGAACTCGGCCAGGACGGCCGCGTGGAACGGCTCGTGGAGAAGCCGGAGCACCCGCGCAGCGACCTCGCCCTCGTCGGCGTCTACTTCTTCACGCCCGCCATCCACGAGGCGGTGGCCGCCATCAGCCCCAGCGCCCGCGGCGAGCTGGAGATCACCGACGCCGTCCAGTGGCTGGTCACCCGGGGCGACCAGGTCACCGCCAGCACCTACGACGGCTACTGGAAGGACACCGGCCGCGCCGACGACGTACTGGACTGCAACCGCAAGCTCCTGGACGGCCTGACGCACTCCGTGCGCGGCCAGGTCGACGAGGCCAGCGTCCTGATCGGACCGGTCGTCGTGGAGGAGGGCGCCCGGGTGGTCGGCTCGCACATCGTCGGACCGGCGATCATCGGCGCCGGCACCCTGGTCGAGCACAGCCACATCGGCCCGGACACCTCCATCGGCCGCGACTGCGTGCTGCGCCGCACCCACCTGAGCTTCTCCATCGCCCTCGACGGCGCGACCGTCACCGAGGTGCGCGGTCTGCACGGCTCGCTCATCGGCCGCATGGCCATCATCGGCCCCGCCGACGGGCGGACCCCGCACCACCGGCTGGTCGTCGGCGACCACACCACCATCGAGGTCGCGGCATGAGGATCCTGGTCACCGGCGGTGCCGGCTTCATCGGCTCGCACTACACGCGCACGCTCCTGGACGGCGGATACGACGAGTACGAGGGGTTCGCGGACGCCCGCGTCACCGTCCTGGACAAGCTGAGCTACGCGGGCAACCGCGACAACCTCCCGCTCCACCACCCGCGGCTGGACTTCGTCGAGGGCAGCGTCTGCGACCTGCCCCTCCTCCTCGACCTGCTGCCCGGGCACGACGCCGTGGTGCACTTCGCGGCCGAGTCGCACGTCGACCGGTCCCTGGAGTTCGCCGCCGACTTCGTCCGCACCAACGTGGGCGGCACCCAGGCACTCCTGGAGGCCTGCCTGCGCACCGGCGT
This sequence comes from Streptomyces sp. CA-249302, assembly GCF_050936785.1. NCBI lineage: Bacteria > Bacillati > Actinomycetota > Actinomycetes > Kitasatosporales > Streptomycetaceae > Streptomyces > Streptomyces sp. CA-249302. The sequence continues at coordinate 5,939,354 of NZ_JBNJMG010000001.1, forward strand.
CCCGCGGACGGTGCACGTCTCCACCGACGAGGTGTACGGGACGATCGACGAGGGCTCGTGGACCGAGGAGTGGCCGCTGCTGCCCAACTCCCCGTACGCGGCCTCCAAAGCGGCCTCCGACCTGATCGCCCGCTCCTACTGGCGCACCCATGGCGTCGACCTGTCGATCACCCGCTGCTCCAACAACTACGGGCCCCACCAGCACCCCGAGAAGCTCATCCCGCTCTTCGTCACCAACCTCCTGGAGGGCAGGCAGCTGCCGCTCTACGGCGACGGCTCCAACGTGCGCGAGTGGCTGCACGTGGACGACCACTGCCGGGCCATCCAGCTCGTGCTCACCCGGGGCCGGGCCGGCGAGATCTACAACGTCGGCGGCGGCAACGAACAGACCAACCGCGACATCACCGAACGGCTCCTGGAGCTGTGCGGAGCCGACTGGTCCGCCGTCCGCCAGGTCACCGACCGCCTGGGACACGACCGGCGCTACTCGCTCGACGAGACCAAGATCCGCACCGAGCTCGGTTACGCGCCGCGCATCCCCTTCGAGCGGGGCCTGGCCGACACCGTCGCCTGGTACCGCGACAACCCGCAGTGGTGGAAGGCCGGCAAGGACAAGGCCGGGCGGGCGTGACCGGCCGCCACGTCATGGTCCTCGGCGCCACCGGATTCCTGGGGCGCCACATCGCCGACGCCTTCGAGGCCGCGGGCGACCGGGTGCTGAGGGTGTCGCGGAGCGCGCCGCCCGGGGCCGCGATCGACCTCTCGGCCGCCACGACACCCGACCTGGCCGCCTTCCTCGCGGCACACCGGCCCGACGTGGTGGTGAACGCCGCGGGCACCGTGTGGCAGGCCGACGAGCGCCGGATGTACGAACTCAACGACGCGTTCGTACGCCGCCTGGTCGCGGCCCTGCCCGGACCCACCAGGCTGGTCCAGCTGGGCAGTGTGCACGAGTACGGCCCGGCCCCGGCCGGCGTCCCGCTCACCGAGGACCGCGAGCCCGCCCCCGCCGGCACCTACGGCCGTACCAAGCTGAGCGGCACCCGGTGGGTGCTCGGCGCCGCACGGGAAGGGCTGGACGCGGTCGTCGTCCGGGTGGCCAACGCGTGCGGGCCCGGGGCGCCGCCCGAGAGCCTGCTCGGCAAGGTGGCCGCCGAACTGGCCCGGCAGGCCGGCCGGAAGGGCCCCGCGGCCGAACTGCGGCTGTCCCCGCTGCGCGCCCGGCGCGACTTCGTCGACGTACGCGACGTGGCCGAAGCGGTCGTGGCGGCCGCCGGCGCCGACCGGAGTACGGCGGCCGGACGGATCGTCAACATCGGCCGGGGCGAGGCCGTTCCGGTGCGCGGGCTGGTGGACCGGATGGTCGCCCTCAGCGGACTCCCGGTGCGGCTCGTGGAGCTGGAGGCCCCGGACGGGACCCGCGCCGCCTCCGAGTGGCAGCAGACCGACATCGCGCTCGCCGGACGCCTGCTCGGCTGGCGGCCCCGGCGCGAACTGGACGAATCGCTGCGAGACCTGCTCGCAGCCGTGTGAACCCCATCAGCGACAACAGGCAGGGAAGGCGACGATGAGCGTCCACAAGGAACTGGTCCTGGACGAGGTCCGCAAGTACCACCGCGACACCCTCGCGGACAACGGATTCATACCCGGCACCACCGAGATCTGGCCGTCGGGGGCGGTGTTGGACGAGGAGGACCGGGTGGCGTTGGTGGAGGCGGCGCTGGAGATGCGGATCGCGGCGGGGCGCAGTTCCCGGAAGTTCGAGTCGGCCTTCGCGCGTCGGATGAAGCGGCGCAAGGCGCATCTGACGAATTCCGGTTCCTCGGCGAACCTGCTCGCCACGACCGCGCTGACTTCGCATCTGCTGGAGGACCGTCGGCTGCGGCCGGGTGATGAGGTGATCACGGTGGCGGCCGGGTTCCCGACGACGGTCAACCCGATTCTGCAGAACGGTCTGGTGCCCGTCTTCGTCGACGTCGAGCTGGGCACGTACAACACGACGGCGGCGCGGGTGGCGGCGGCCATCGGCCCGAAGACCCGGGCGATCATCATCGCGCACGCGCTGGGCAACCCCTTCGAGGTCGCCGAGATCGCCCAACTGGCCGTGGAGCACGAGCTGTTCCTCATCGAGGACAACTGCGACGCGGTCGGAGCCACCTACAACGGTCAACTCACCGGCACCTTCGGTGACTTCACCACGGTCAGCTTCTACCCGGCGCACCACCTCACGATGGGCGAGGGCGGCGTCGTGCTCACCCAGAACCTGGCGCTGGCCCGGATCGTGGAGTCGTTGCGTGACTGGGGCCGGGACTGCTGGTGCGAGCCGGGTGAGTCCAACAAGTGCCTGAAGCGGTTCGACTACCAGATGGGCACCCTGCCGGCCGGCTATGACCACAAGTACATTTTCTCGCACGTCGGTTACAACCTGAAGGCGACCGATCTGCAGGCGGCGCTGGGCCTGACCCAGCTGGCGAAGCTGGACGGTTTCATCGCCGCCCGCAAGAGCAACTGGCGGCGGCTGCGCGAGGGCCTGGACGGCGTCCCGCATCTGCTGCTGCCCGAGGCCACCCCGAACAGTGACCCCAGCTGGTTCGGTTTCGTGATCACGGTCGATCCGGAGGCGCCGTTCAGCCGGGCCGCGTTGGTGGACTTCCTGGAGGACCGGAAGATCGGTACCCGGCGTCTGTTCGCGGGCAACCTCACCCGGCATCCCGCCTACATCGGTACCGACCACCGTGTCGTCGGCGACCTGACCAACAGCGACATCGTCACCGAGCAGACCTTCTGGGTCGGCGTCTACCCGGGCCTGACCGACGAGATGCTCGACTACGTCATCGCCTCCGTCCGCGAGTTCGTGGCGGCCAACTCATGAGCACCCTCACCCTGGGCCTGGCCCTCAAGCCCCGCGAGGACCTGGCGCTGCCGTCCCGCATCGCCCGCTCCGCGGCCGCCACGACGGGCGCCCGGCTGCGCACCGAGGACTTCGCGGGCTGGCTCGAACGGCGCCGCCTCGCCCACCACTTCGAGGTCGACCGGATCCCGTTCGACGAGCTCGACGGCTGGTCCTTCCGGCAGGACACCGGAGACCTGGCGCACCGCAGCGGGCGCTTCTTCTCCGTCCAGGGACTGCACGTCACCACCGGCGAGGGCGCCGTGCGCGACTGGCACCAGCCCATCATCAACCAGCCCGAGGTCGGCATCCTCGGCATCCTCGTCAAGGAGTTCGACGGCGTCCTGCACTGCCTGATGCAGGCCAAGATGGAGCCCGGCAACCCCAACCTGCTCCAGCTGTCCCCGACCGTGCAGGCCACCCGCAGCAACTACACCAAGGTGCACAAGGGCGCCGACGTGAAGTACCTCGAGTACTTCACCGACCCGCGCCGCGGCCGGGTCCTCGCCGACGTGCTCCAGTCCGAACACGGCTCCTGGTTCCTGCACAAGAGGAACCGCAACATGATCGTCGAGGCTGTGGACGACGTCCCCGAGCACGACGACTTCTGCTGGCTGACCCTCGGTCAGATCGGCGCGCTGCTGCACCGGGACAACGTGGTCAACATGGACTCGCGCACCGTACTGGCCTGCGCGCCCTTCCCGGACGAGACGGGCGGCGCCCTGCACTCCGACACGGATCTGCTGTCCTGGTTCACCGCCGAGCGCTCCCGGCACGACGTGAGCGCCGTCCGCGCACCGCTGGCCGGGCTGCCCGACTGGCGGCGCGACGACAAGGCCATCAGCCATGTGGAGGGCCGCTACTTCGACGTCGTGGCGGTCCGGGTGCAGGCGGGCAGCCGCGAGGTCAGCGGCTGGAGCCAGCCGCTGTTCCAGCCGGTCGGCCTCGGCGTCACCGCCTTCCTGACCCGTGACATCGACGGGGTGCCGCACGTGCTGGCGCACGCCCGGGTCGAGGGCGGCTTCCTGGACACCGTCGAACTGGGCCCCACCGTCCAGTACACGCCCGGCAACCACGCCCACCTGGGCGAGGCGGGCCGGCCTCCCTTCCTCGACCTGGTGCTGGGCGCGCGCCCGGACCGGATCCGCTACGAGGCCGTGCACGCGGAGGAGGGCGGACGGTTCCTCAACGCCGAGAGCCGCTATCTGGTCGTCGAGGCCGACGAGGACGAGGCGCCGCTCGACCCGCCGCCCGGCTATCGCTGGGTCACCCCGGCCCAGCTGACCACGCTGGTCCGGCACGGCCGCTACGTCAACGTGCAGGGCCGCACCCTGCTGGCCTGCCTGAACGCGATGCGGACGCACACCTGATGGCTCCCCTTCGGATCGGCGTGCTGGGCTGCGCGGACATCGCCCGCCGCCGGGTGCTGCCCGCCATGGCGGCCACGGCGGAGGTCGAGATCGCGGCCGTCGCGAGCCGTGACACGGACCGGGCCCGCAGGCTCGCGCAGCGGTACGGGGCCCGGGCCGTGCACGGCTATGCCGCCCTCCTCGAACGGGACGACGTCGACGCGGTGTACGTGCCGGTGCCCGCCGCGCTGCACGCGCGGTGGACGGAGGCCGCGCTGCGGGCCGGCAAGCACGTGCTCGCCGAGAAGCCGCTCAGCACCGACCCGCGGACCACCGCCGAACTGCTGGCCCTGGCCCGGGCCTCCGGCCTGGTCCTGATGGAGAACGTCATGTTCGTCCACCATCCCCAGCACGAGACGGTACGCGGCTGGATCGACGACGGCCTGATCGGCGAAGTCCGCGCGTTCCGGGCCGAGTTCGCCGTCCCCCGGCTGCCCGATCAGGACATCCGGCACAGTGCGGACCTCGGCGGCGGCGCCCTGCTGGACACCGGGGTGTACCCGGTCCGGGCCGCGCTGCACCTCCTCGGCGACGGACTGCGCGTCCTGGACGCCGTGCTCCACACCCCGCCCGGCCGGTCCGTGGACACCGCGGGCTCGGCGCTGCTGAGCGCGCCCGACGGGGTCGGCGTCCAGCTCACGTTCGGCATCGACCACGCCTACGGCTCGCGCTACGAGGTGTGGGGGAGCGAGGGCCGCCTCACGGTCGACCGGGCCTTCACCCCGCCTGCCGACCACCGGCCGGTGATCACCCTGGAGCGGCGCTCCGGCACCGAGCGGCGCGAACTGGAACCCGCCGACCAGGTCCTGGCCACGGTCCGCGCGTTCGCGGCCGCCGTCACCTCCGGCGCCCACCCCGACCCGCGGGTCCTGCGCCAGGCCGAACTGCTCTCGGACATCCGGCAGTCGGCCTTCCATCCGGCGCCCGCCTGACCGGTTCCCGACATCGAATACGGAGGAAGGCGTGGGCGAATCAACGACGCCGACCGCGTCCGGCCGCCCGCCCGCCGGCCCGCTGGGCCTGCCCGGCGCGTACTGGTGGATCTGGACGAGCATCCTCGTCAACTGGCTCGGCGCCTTCACGGGCCCGATCCTCGCCCTGTCGCTGACCGACGCCCGCGGCTACTCCGTGTCGTACGCGGGCTTCGTGGTCTCGCTGCTCGGCGCCGGAGCCATCGCGGGCTCCGCGGCCGGCGGAATCCTCGCCGACCGCATCGGGCGGCGGCGGACGATGTTCGCCGGGCACTGTCTCACCGCCGCGAGCATGGTCCTGCTCGGGCTCGGCACGGACCGGGGAACCGTGAGTGCGGCGGCGTTCGCCGTGGGACTCGGGGCCGCCTCGGTGCGGCCGGCCGCCCAGGCCTCGCTCGCCGACCTGGTCCCGTCCGCGGACCGGCCGCGTGCCTTCGCCTACAACTACTGGGCCGTCAACACCGGCACCGCGGTCTCCGCAGTCCTCGCCGGTCTGATGGTGGAGCACGGCTACACCCTCCTCTTCCTCGCCGACGCCGCGACCACCCTGCTGTGCGGGGCGGTCGTACTGGCGAAGGTCCCCGAGACACGGCCCGAACTCCCGCCCCCGGCGGACCGCGCCCGGCGGCACTCCGCGCCGGCCGGTTCTCCGGTGCCGCTGCGCAAGGACGCCCCGTTCCTGTTGTTCGTCCTGCTCACGCTGGTCTTCGCCGCCGTCTACGAGCAGAAGTCCGCGGCCCTGCCCGTCGTGGTCACCGGGCACGGCCACAGCGCGGCCACCTTCAGCCTGCTGATGGCGCTGAACGCGCTGCTCGTCGTCCTGCTGCAACTGCCCGTCACGAAGCTGGCCGCCGGCCGCTCACGGGCCGCCGTGCTGCTCGCCGGAGGCGTCCTCGTGGGCGTCGGCTTCGGACTCACCGGCCTGGCCACGGACACGCCGGCGCTCGTCGGCACGGTGGTCGTCTGGACGGCCGGCGAGATGCTCTACGCCCCGCTGGCAGGCGCCGTATCCGCCGAACTCGCCCCGGTCCACCGGCGCGGCCGCTACCAGGGCGCGTACGGGACCGCCTGGTCCGCCGCCGCGTTCATCGGGCCGGCCGGCGGCACCTGGGTGCTCGACCACGCCGGTCCGGGCGCCCTCTGGACCCTGTGCGCGGCGGCGGGCGTCGGGGCCGGCCTCGGCTGCGCCCTGATCCTGCGCACGGCCCGCGGCCGGGCCCCGCACCCCGAGAACTTCCGCACGGCGTCCGCCGAGCGGAGCCGCCGACGCGACAACGGGTCGCGCCGGCCGTCCCGTCCCCTTCCCGGGCGGGACACCATCACCGAGAGGAGCTCCACATGAGCGAGCGCATCACCCCCAACACCTGCGTCGCGGCCTTCGCCCCGAACACCTGCGTCGCGGCGTTCACACCCAACACGTGCGCCCCGGCGTACGCCCCGAACACCTGCGTCGCGGCCTTCGCGCCCAACACCTGTGCTCCGGTGTACGCCCCGAACACCTGTGTCTCGGCGTTCGCGCCCAACACCTGTGTCTCGGCGTACGCCGCGTAATGCAGACCAGCCAGCACCCGAAGCCCGCTCCGGACGGAACCCACCGTCCGGAGCCGGGCTCCGGCCCGTTGTCCGCCATCGTCGCCGGGACCCAGGTGTTCGCGGGCTACGGCGGCACCCCGCCCCGGCTGCACCTGGCCGTGTCCGAGCTGCGGGACTTCACCGACCGCCTGCCGTGGCAGACCGACCGGCAGTCCTTCGGCACCTCCTGGGAAGGCCCGGAGCAGGCCGTACGGTCCGCCGAGGGCGAGGCCGTGGAACGCTTCTGCGGAACCTGCCCGCCCGCACGCCCCGTCCACGGCTCGTACGAACAGCTCACCCGGCGCGGACTGCGCGCCCTCGACCCACGGACCCTGGTGCTCCACTCGGACCGCCAGTACGCCACCGCGGGCTTCCCGTTCCGGCCCTTCCGGCCCGACTCGCCCGCCCACTGGGTCGAGGGCCGCAGCGCCGTCGACGGCGAACCGGTCTGGGTACCCGCGTTCATGGTCTACACGGCTTGGGCACACATGCCCCGGCCGTACCCGGAACCCTTCTACGCCTTCCCCGTGATCGGCGGCATCGCGGCCGGCCCCACCGCGGACTTCGCGCTGCTCTCCGGCCTCGAAGAGGTCATCGAACGGGACGCCGTCGCCGTGTGGTGGGCCAACGCCGAGGCGCTGCCCGCCCTCCGGCCGACGGACCGGCTGAGCGCCCTGGGAGACGGCGCCGAGCACGCCTTCGAGACCCGACTGGTCCGTATCGACAACGAGTTCGGCGTCCCGGTGATCGCCGCCGGGGTGCGCGGCACGGCCGAGGGCTGGCTCACCTACGGCTGTGCCGCCCGCGCGGACGAGGAGGAGGCCGCGGCCAAGGCGCTCGCCGAGGCGCACACCCTCCAGATCACCTGCCGGGTCCTGGACGACCCGGCGACCCGCCTCGCCACCCCCGGCCGGCCCTCGCCGCTCAAACCCTGGCGCGGTGACCGCCGTTACCTGGACGACTACCGTGCCGACGGCTCGGACGCCGTCGAGCAGATCTGCCAGCAGCAGCTCTATCTGGACCGCCGGGCCGCCGACCGCGTGGCCCCCTGGGCCTGGGACCTGCCCGAGGGCTCCTGGACCGGCCCGGCGCACCGCCCGCGGTACGACGCGGCCGTTCTGGTCGGCCGGGTCGCCGCCGCCGGCTACGACGTCGTGACCGTGGACCTCACCACCCCGGAGGCGGCCGCGGCCGGGATGCGGGTGCTGCGGGTCGTCGTGCCGGGGACGGCCGGGGTCGCCCCCGCCGCCTATCTGCCGCTCGGCCGCCGCCGTATGCAGGACACCGCGGTCCGGCTGGGCCGACGGCGGACCCCGCTGCGCGAGGAGGAGCTCAACACCTTCCCGATGCCGCACTCCTGAGCCCGCCGGAGAACACGGTCGCCCCTTCTGTGGTACTGAGTTGGCATGGCGGATGGGCGGTTGCGGTCCCCGTGGGGACGTCGGTTGGTCAGGTTCGGGCTGACGGTGGTCGGCTTCGGCGGAGCCGCCGTCGCTTCGCACCGGTGGAACGGGCAGTCATGGGGTGATGTCCTGGTGCTGGGAAGCTCACTCACGGCCGTGTTCATGATCGTCCCGGAGCTCACGGAGGCCAGGGCCCGCAGGCGGACGGGCCGGGAGGGCCGTTGAACGCCGGTCGTGGAAGCGGCTACTCCGGTACGCCCCTCGCCAAGAAGATCGGCATCAAGGCGGGCCACCGCGTCGGCCTCCGGCATGCCCCGGAGCCCTTCGGCATCCCCGGTCTCCCCGACGGCGTCACCCTCACCCCCGGCGGCCCCCGCGACGCGGACGTCACCGTCGCCTTCTACCGCGAGCACGCCGACCTGGCCGCCGAAGCGCCCGCCCTCGTGGCCGGCCTCGCCGACGACGCCATGCTCTGGATCGCCTGGCCCCGCAAGGCCGCCGGGCATGTCAGCGACATCGCCGAGAACGACCTGCGTGACCTCTTCCTCCCGCTCGGCGTGGTCGACGTGAAGGTCGCCGCGCTGGGGGAGGACTGGTCAGGCCTGAAGTTCGTACGGCGCAAGGAGAATCGGCGCGGCGGCGCGTGACCGCGCCTGGTCGACCCAGGACCCGGCATACGGATCGACCAAGACTCGGCATACGAAACGGCGTACTCAACAAGTCCTTACCGTGAACGGCTAGCATCACGGCCGATGTTTCCGGCGGCCGGATGAGGTGAGGGCATGGGGGAGTCGAACGCGCCGAGGATTGCCGTCGCCGTGGTGACCATGGGGAACCGGCCCGCCGAGGTCGACGCCCTGCTGGAGTCCGTCGCCAAGCAGGACCTCGCACCCGCCCGGGTCGTCGTCGTCGGCAACGGCTGCCCGCTCCCCGACTTCGCCGCCCGGCTCGCCCTGCCCGGCGAGGTCACCCTCCTCGAAATCGACGAGAACCTCGGCTGTCCCGGCGGCCGGAACCAGGCGCTCGCCCGGCTGCGGGAGTTCGGCGACGTCGACATCGTCGTCGAACTGGACGACGACGGCCTCCTCGTGGACGCCGATGTGCTGCGCCGCGTGGGGGAGTTGTTCGCGGCCGACCCCCGCCTCGGCATCGTCGGCTTCCGGATCGCGGACGAGCACGGCGAGACCCAGCAGCGGCACGTGCCGAGGCTCGGCGCCTCCGATCCGCTGCGCGGCGGGTACGTCACCGGGTTCCTCGGGGGCGGCCACGCCTTCCGTACGACCATGCTCGACGAGATCGGGGACTGGCCGGCCGAGTTCTTCTTCGCCCACGAGGAGATCGACCTGGCCTGGCGGGCCGCCGACGCCGGCTGGAAGATCCGCTACGCCCCCGAACTCCTCCTCCAGCACCCGAAGACCTCCCCGGCCCGCCACGCCATCTACTACCGCGTGAACGCCCGGAACAGGGTGTGGCTGGCCCGCCGCCGACTGCCGCTGCCGCTCATCCCCGTCCACCTGGGCATCTGGACACTGCTCACGCTGCTGCGCACGCGCTCGCGGGCCGGGCTGAGGGCCTGGTTCGGCGGCTTCGTCGAAGGAGTCCGGGAACCCGCCGGCGAACGGCGGCCCATGCGGTGGCGGACGGTGTGGCGACTGTCGCGGCTGGGACGCCCGCCCGTCATCTGAGGCTGGTCCCGCTCTGAGGCCGGTCCCTCTTCTGAAGTGAAGGGACGAGGATCCCGGCCGGTCACCTCCGCCGGCCGGGACCCTCTCGCGTCCCCGGATCCGGCCTCGGCGGCGTCACTCCCCCGAGCAACGCGTCGTACGCGCGCACCCCCGGGCCGGTTCCGTGAAGTGATCACATCAGGTCGCGCCAACGGATCGCTAACATGTGGCCAGAGCTTCCGCCCGGCACCGACGGCCGACTGGCCTGAACCTGTCGCAGGGCGGCGGCGCGGAGGCTGGAACCGTAGCGGATTCCGGCGGGCACCGGGCAGGGAAGGGCTGGCGGGAAACCGCCGTACGGAGGGCGGAATTCCGCCAAGAACGGGTGGGTTCGGTCATGGGGCGCGGTCCGCGGTCGGTGCGGTTCGGACTGCTGGGACCGCCGGTTCTTTACGACGTCCGGGGCGACGCGGGTGAGTTGAGCACCGGCGGTGCCCTCGACGAGGTCGGCGTCCGGGTCATCGGCAGTCCCAAGGTGCGCGCCCTGCTCGTCGCGCTGCTGCTCGAAGCCGGCCGGGTCGTCTCCGTCGAGGCCATCAAGGACGTGCTGTGGGGCGGCGCCCCGCCCGCCTCCGCGCACGCCTCGCTGCACAACCACGTGGCCCGGCTGCGCCGTCTGCTCGACGACCCCGAACGGCTGCGCGCGGTGCCACCCGGTTACGTACTCCGCGTCGAACCGGGCGAGTTGGACGTCCACGTCTTCGAACGCCACCTCGCGGCGGCCCGCGGCGCGCACGGCGCCCGCAACTGGGAACGGGTCGTCCGCGAGTGCGCCGCGGCGCTCGCCCTGTGGCGCGGCACCCCACTGAGCGGCCTCCTGACCGACGCCGCCGGCTACGCCTACGCCCAGCGCTACGAGGAGGCCCGACTCCTCCTCCTGGAGTGGCGTTACGACGCCGAACTCGCCCTGGGCGGCCCCCGCCTGGACACCCTCGTCCCGGAACTCTCGGCCCTGGCCGCCGAACACCCCCTGCGCGAGTCCTACCACCGCCAACTGATGCTGGCCCTCCACCGCACCGGCCGCCAACCCCAGGCCCTGAGCGTCCACCGTGACCTACGCATCCGCCTCCTGGACGAACTGGGCATAGAACCGGGCCGGTCGATACGGGAAACGCACGTGGAGATCCTCCGTCAGTCACCGGTGGCGCAGTCACCGGTAGCGGCCGGAGGCGGCCGCCATGCACCGGTGGCGGCGGAAGGCAACCGCCATGCACCGGTGGCGGCGGAAGGCGACCACCATGCACCGGCGGCCGCCGACGGCGCTTCCGCCCCACAGGGGCCACCCGCACTCGACGACGAAAGCCGCACGGGTGGTGCGGGTGGGAAACAAAACCCCACCCCCCACACACCCGCACCCGCCCAACTCCCCCCACCCCCCATCCACTTCACCGCCCGCACCCCCGAACTGCACGCCCTCCAGCGCACCCTCCTCACCCGCCGAACCCACGCCGTCACCGTCATCAGCGGCATGGCCGGCGTAGGCAAGACCGCCCTCGCCCTACACGCCGCCCACCAACTGAGGGAACGTTTCCCCGACGGCCAGCTCTACGTGAACCTCCACGGAGCGACCCCCGGCATGACCCCCCTCACTCCCACCCAGGCCCTCACCGCCCTCCTCCGCGACCTGGGCACGGACCCCCGCGACATCCCCGAACACCCCGACGCGGCAACCGCGTTGCTCCGCTCCCTGCTGGCCCCCACCCGCACCCTCCTGCTCCTCGACGACGCGGCCACCGCCGCCCAGGTCCGCCCCCTTCTCCCCGCCGGCGCCGGCTGCGCCGTCATCGTCACCAGCCGCTCCCCGCTCACCGCCCTCGACGGCGCCCGCCGCTTCCCCCTCACCCCCCTGTCGGCCGAGGAGAGCGCCACCCTGCTCCGTTCCCTCTCCGGCCGACACGGCGACGGCCTCGACGCGGCCCACCCCCTGGTGGAGCTCACCGGCCGCCTCCCCCTCGCCCTCCGCATCGTCGCCGCCCGCCTGGCCGCCCGCCACGCCCTCACCCCGGACGTCCTGGCCCGCCAACTGACCGCCACCGAAGGCCGCCTGCACCACCTGGAGTACGACGACCTGAGCGTCCGCCGCTCCCTCGCCGTCGCCCACGAGGCCCTCGCCGCCTCGGACCGCCCGGCCGACCGCGACGCCGCCCTCCTCCTGCGCGGCATCGGCGCCCTCGACCTGCCCGTCTACAGCGCCCCCCTCCTCGCCCGCCTCACCGGCACCGACGCGCACCGCGCCGAAGCCGCCCTGGACCGCCTCGTCGACGTGGCCCTCCTGGAGGAAACGGCATACGGCCGCTACGCCCCCCACGACCTGGTCCGCGACTTCACCCACGAACTCGCCGACGCGGACACCGACACGGACAGCAACACAGACCCCAGCGCGGATACGACGGCCACCAACCCGCCCCCCGCCGGCCTCCCGGCCCTCACCACCCCCTCCGACACCGCCCTCCGCTGGTACGCCGCCGTCGCCGAACGCGCCCTCACCGCGATCGTCGAACCCGGCCTCGACCAGGACGACCGCCGTCGCCCCACCGCCGCCCAGCCCCCGGACCACCAGGCGGAGGTCGCCGCCCTCCCCTTCTTCGAGTCCGCCGAACAGGCCTTCGCCTGGGGCGACATGGAGCTGGAGAACGTCGTGACACTCGCGCAGCGACACGCCGACGACCCCGACGCCGGCCGCGCCGCGCGCGTCTCCGTCCTGATCCGTCTCCTCTTCCCGTACGTCCGGCGCAGCGGCCGCGTCGCCGAGATGGAGACGCTCGGCCGGGCCGCCCTCCGGGTGGCGCGCCGCCTCGGCGACGCGGCCGCGGAGGCGTACGCGCTGGGCGACCTCGCCGGCCTGCACTTCCTGACCGGCCGCCAGAGCGAGGCCCTCGCTCTCAACGACGAGGCCCTGACCATCTGGCGCCGCCTCGGCCGGGTCTCCTGGACGCGCCGCTGCCTCAACAACCGGGGCCTGCTGCTCGAAGGCCTCGGTCGCCACGAGGAGTCGGGGCGCGCCCTGCGCCAGAGCCTGGAGTACTCACGGCAGTTGAACGACCCGCACGGCGAGGCCGTGACCCACAGCCACCTCGGCAACCTCTACGAGCACACCGACCCGCGCGCCGCCATCGAGCAGCACCGCCGCTCGCTCGCCATCGGCACGGCGATCGGCGCCGTCATCGTCCGGCACACCGCGCACTGCAACATCGGCTATGCCCACCTGACCCTCGGCGAACCGGCCGCCGCCGTCCCGCACTTCGAGGAGAGCCTGAGCGTCCTCGGCGGCCACGGCGACTGGCACGGCGAGTCCCGGACCCGCCTCGGCCTGGTCCGCGCCCTGCGCCTGCTGGGCCGTACCGGACACGCCGACCGCGAGTGCGCCGAGCTGCTGCGCCGCGCCGACGCCCGCGCCGACCACTACACCGGCGGCCTCGCCCGCCACCAGCAGGGACTCCTGCTGCGCGAACGCGGCCGCCCCGAGGAGGCGTGCGCACAATGGCGCACGGCCCTCGAAGCCCTCGACGGCACGGACGAGCAGGCGGTGGTGACGGAGCTGCGCGAGCTGCTCGCCGAGGCGGTCGTACGGTGAACAGCGGCCCCTGGTGCGTCACTTGGCGTCCGCATAGCACTCCACCACCGCCGTCGTGAACGGAAACCGCACCGGCGTCTGACCGAACGTCAGCCGCCCCGCCAGCTCCGCCGCCTCCCGGATCGCTTCCACGACCCTGGCCGCCTCCTCCTCCGGACAGTGCACGATCACCTCGTCGTGCTGGAAGAAGACCAGCTCGGCCGCCATGTCCGCGCAGGACTGGCGCAGGGCGGCGAGCAGCAGCAGGGCCCAGTCGGCCGCGCTGCCCTGGACCACGAAGTTGCGGGCGAAGCGGCCGCGGGCGCGGGCGTTGGTGGAGGCGTAACCGGGCATCCAGCCCTGCTCGGCGGGCTGTTCGGCCGGTTCGTCCTGCGGTATGCCCGCCTCGTCTCCGGTGTCGCCGTGCGCCCCGGCCGCGGGTGGGCAGGTCCGGCCCAGCCAGGTCCGTACGAGCCGCCCCTCCTCGCCCGCGCGCGCCGCGTCGTCGACGTAGGCCACCGCCCTGGGGAAGCGGCGTCTGAGTGCGGCGAGGTTCTTGAGGCCGTCGCCGGAGGTCTGGCCGTAGACCGCGCCCAGCACGGCGAGTTTGGCCTGGGCCCGGTCGCCGGAGAAGGCCCGGTCGGAGACGGACTGGTAGAGGTCGGTCTCGCGTCCGGCCACCTCCATCAGACCGGGGTCGCGGGAGATGGCCGCCAGGACGCGCGGCTCCATCTGGTCGGCGTCGGCGACGACCAGCCGCCAGCCGGGGTCGGCGACGACGGCCCGCCGGATCACCTTGGGGATCTGGAGCGCGCCCCCGCCGTTGGTGACCCATCGGCCCGTGACGGTCCCGCCCGCATGGAACTCGGGCCGGAACCGCCCCTCCCGCACCCAGTCCTGGAGCCAGGACCAGCCGTGGGCGACCCAGATCCGGTACAGCTTCTTGTACTCGATCAGCGGCTTCACGGCCGGATGGTCGACGGACTCGATCTCCCAGCGCCGGGTGGAGCGCACCTTGATCCCGGACTGCGCGAAGGCCTTGACGACGTCGGCCGGGAGGTCGGGCCGCACCCGGCGTCCGAAGGCCGCGGACACCTCGTCGGCCAGCTCGGCCAGGCGGCGGGGCTCGCCACCGCCCGCGTACCGCTCGCCGAGCAGTTCGTGCAGCACCTGCCGGTGCACCTCGGCGCTCCACGGCAGCCCGGCGCCGTTCATCTCCGCCGCCACCAGCATCCCCGCCGACTCGGCCGCGGTCAGCAGCCGCATGCGGTCGGGGTGGGCGGTCGCGTCGTGCCGGCGCTGCTGCTCGGCGTACACCTCCACGAGGTCGGACAGCGGCAGAGGGATGGTGCGGGGCTCGAAGAGGGAGGACTGTAATCCTGGTTCGGCCGAGCGCTGGGGCGGGTCGGCCGGTACCGGGCCGCCGCGCAGCCGGGCCAGGGCGGCCGCCGCCGAGTGGGGTTCGCCGTACCGCCCCTCGTGGCCGAGGAGCAGGGTCTCGGCGTCCTCGATGTCGTAACACCGCTCCACTCGAACCCCCGCGGCGAGCAGGCGCGGATACACCTCGGCCGTGGACCGCCACACCCACCGGCCGACCTCGGGCCGCCCCCGCACTGCCTCGGCCAGGTCCCGCTCCCGCCGCACCGGCCCGGCGGGCAGCCCGTCAGGACCGAGGGGGGCGAGCTCCACGCCACCGTCCTCGGCCGGAGCGAGTGCCCAGCGGTCGGTCATGGTTGCGAGTGTGGCAGGAGGGTCTGACAGTGAGGCCCGGGCTCAGGCCGGCGGGGCCTGGAGATAGCCCTCCAGCAGCCTGGCCAGCTCGGACTCCACCGGCTCCTTCTCGATCCCGAGGCCGGCCAGGACCCCGCTGCCGTGCTCGAACTCCAGCAGGGCCAGCAGGATGTGCTCGGTGCCGATGTAGTTGTGGCCCAGGCGCAGGGCTTCCCGGAAGGTGAGCTCCAGGACCTTCTTCGCGTCCGAGGAGTACGGCACCAGTTCCGGGCCTTCCTCGGCGGCGGGCGGCAGCGCGGCCTGCGCCGCCGCCCGGACCGCGTCCAGGGAGATGCCCTGGGCGACGATCGCCTTGGCGGCCAGGCCGTCCGGTTCGGCGAGCAGGCCGAGGACCAGATGGGCGGGCACCACCTCGGTGTGCGGGGCGGCCTTGGCCTCGTTGTGCGAGGTCATCACCACGTTGCGGGCGCGCAGGGTGTACCGGCCGAAGCCCTGGTTGGGGTCGAGATCGGTCGACTCCTTCGGTACGAACCGCTTCTGCGCGGCCTGCCGGGTGACGCCCATGCTCTGGCCGATGTCGGTCCAGGAGGCGCCCGAGCGGCGGGCCTGGTCGACGAAGTGGCCGATCAGGTGGTCGGCCACCTCGCCGAGGTGGTCCGCGGCGATCACCGCGTCCTGGAGCTGGTCGAGGGGCTCGGAGTGGACCTTCTTGATGGCCGCGATGAGGTCGTCGAGACGCACGGATGACGTGGTGGGGTTCGGGTTCGTCGACATGTGTCAACCGTAGGTTGACAGCGAAAGGGTGTCAACCTTGAGTTGACAGTCGGATCGCCAGCCCCGTGAAGACCGTGCCGGTGAAGATGTTCAGCCCCCGCGCCACCCGCCGACTGCGCCGCAACAGGGCGGAGAGCTTCCCGGACAGCAGCCCCACCGAGCCGTCCACCACGAACCCCATGACCGTGATCGTCAGCCCGAGGACCAGGAACTGCTCGCGGACATGGCCCAGGTCCGGGTCCACGAACTGCGGCAGGAAGGCCACGTTGAAGAGGATCACCTTGGGGTTGAGCAGATTGGTCACGGCCCCCTGCCAGAAGGCCCGTCGCCGCCCGGGCTCCGCCGCCCCGCCCTCCCCGGCCGGCTCCCCGCGGTCCCGGAAGGCCTTCACCGCCAGGTAGAGCAGATAGGCCGCGCCCGCCCAGCGCAGCGCGTGGTACAGGGCCGGCAACGACAGGAACAGCGCCGACAGGCCGAGCGCGGCGGCCACCGTGTGCACGAACATCGCGCAGGCCACCCCGGCCGCCGCCAGCACACCGGTCCGTGGCCCGCCCCGGCCGCCCATCGCCACGATGAACATCATGTCGGGGCCGGGAGTGACACAGAGAGCGAAGGCGGCGACGAGGAAGGCCGCGTACGAAGACAAGTCCACCATGGGGCCATGCTCGAAACCGCGGGGGAGCGGAGCGAGCGAGTTTCGGGGAGTGAGACGAGTCCCGGGAAACGCCGTGCGGAGCCCGGGTGGACGGTGGTTGACTCGGCTGCCATGACCACAACCACGACGCCGTCCGGTACGGGTCCCACCGAAGCCTCCGCGTCAACTCCCGTCCCCGTCATGGACGTTCCGGCGATCGTGGACGAGACGGCCCGGCTGCTCACCGAGCACTACGTCTTCCCGGAGGTCGCCGAACAACTGGCGGCCCTGCTGCGCCGACGGCTGGCCGAGGGGACGTACGACGTCGGGACCGCCGAGGAACTCGGCGGCCTGGTCAGCGCGGACCTGCGGTCGGTGAACGGCGACCCGCACCTGCGCCTCGTCCACCACCCGGACCGGGTGCCGCAGGGCAGGGGCGAGGCCGCCGCGGCCGCGATGCGCCGCAAGTTCGACACCTCCCTGGGCGGCGTCCCGCGCGTGCAACTCCTCGACGGCGGCACCGCGCTCCTCGAACTCGCCCCGCTCCTCTTCCCGCTCGACTGGTCGGCCGAGCCGCTCACCGCGGCGCTCACCCTGGTCGCCCGCGCCGACGCCCTGGTCCTGGACCTCAGGTCCAACGTCGGCGGCGACCCGGACACCGTCTCCTTCGTCTGCAGCCACCTCCTGGACGAGCGCACCCACCTGAACACCCTGTACGCGCGCGTGGGCGACCGTTACGACCAGTACTGGACCCAGCCGCACGTCCCCGGCGCCCGCTACGGCGGTACCAAGCCCCTCTACGTCCTCACCGGGTCCAGCACCTTCTCCGCCGCCGAGGAACTGGCCTACGACCTCCAGCAACTGGGCCGCGCGACAGTGGTCGGCGAACCGACCCGCGGCGGCGCCCACCCCCGCGAGGGCTGGACCGTCCACCCCAACCTGGAGGCCACCATCCCGGTGGCCCGGGCGATCAACCCGATCTCCGGCACCAACTGGGAGGGCACCGGCGTCATCCCGGACGTCCAGTGCCCGGCGGCCGAGGCGGCCGACCGGGCGACGACACTGATCGCAGCCGGACGCAGCCCGCTGACCGGCAGCCGGACGTAGCCGCTGACCCGCAGCCGCACCCTCAGACCCGCGCAGCTGCGGGCAGTCGTGCCGCTGGGGCGGCACCCGACCCAAAGAAAGCGGCACCCCGCAAGCGCGGGCGAGCGAAACCCCGGTACGCCGACCCCCACGCCCCGCACCCCTCCGACCGACCTCCCGCACCCCCCGGCCGGCCCGAGCGCCGCGCCCCGCTGTCAGTCGCCCATGGCACGATCGAGGTGTGAGCAGCAGTACGCCCAACACCGTCGAGCGAGCCTTCGAGGCCGCCCTGTACGCCGAGTCCGACTCCGCCCTGGACACCGGCGCCTCCATGCTGGCCGCAGACCCCGACGCGGACGGCGAACTCGACCGCAGGGGACGGGAGTTCGTGGCCTCGGCCTGGTCCCGCGGCTGGCAGCCCGCCGACGTGATCCGCATCGTGCGCCGCGAGCTGGACGACGTACATCTGGTCCTCGCGTCCACCCTGATCCGCGCACAGCAGCAGGACGACCGCCCGCGCGGCCCCCGCTGGACCGGACAGCTGGACGACCTCGCGGCCGAGGCCGCCGAAGCAGCCGCGGCCGGCAAGCCGCCCCGCACCGACCGCTTCTCGCACGCCACCGCGGTCCTGGAGCTGTACCGCCTGCTGCTCCGCCTGCCCACGCTGGAACCGCTGGACGAGCCCACCCGGCACTTCGCGACCCCGTCCGAGTCCCGCATGCTCACCCGTATCCGCGCGCTGCTCGCCAAGGCCGAGGCGACCGGCTTCCCGGAGGAGGCGGAGGCGCTCACCGCCAAGGCGCAGGAGCTGTCGGCCCGGCACAGCATCGACGAGGCGCTGCTCGCGGCCCGGGCGCCCGCGAAGGACGCCCCGGGCGCCTGCCGCATCGGTGTCGAGCCGCCGTACGAGCAGGCCAAGGCGGTGCTGCTGGACGCGGTCGCCACCGCCAACCACTGCCGGACGGTGTGGAACGAGCAGCTCTGCTTCTCGACGGTCGTCGGTTTCGAGGCCGACCTGGAGGCCGTCGAACTGCTCCACACCTCGCTGCTCGTGCAGGCCACGCGCGCGATGACGAAGGCGGAGGCGGCGCAGCGGGCCGGCGGACGGGGCCGTACCAAGACCTTCCGGCAGTCCTTCCTCGCGGCCTACGCCCACCGGATAGGCACCCGCCTCAGGGCCGCCGCCGAGACCCAGGTGACCGACGACCTGCTCCCGGTGCTGGCCTCCCGCGAGGTCGCGGTCACGGCACAGACGGACCACCTGTTCCCGAGCACGACCACGACCCGCCTGCGCGGCGTGACCGACGAGGCGGGCTGGACGGAGGGCGCCGATGCAGCGGACCGGGCCCAGGTGGGCACCCGGCCACGGCTGCCGTGAGGGGTGGCCCGGTCACTCGCGGGCCGCGGTGAAGCGGGTCGTCGGCCGCCGACTGCCGTAAAGCGGCTCGTCAGTCGCCCGCCCCCGTGAACCGCTCGTCAGTCGCCCGCCTGCGTGAACGGCGTGACCGAGGCGTTCGGCTCGTTCCCGTCGCCCTTGACCGCGACCTCGCCGTACGACCACTTGAAGCTCTGGACGTCGGTGGAGTCGGGCAGGGCGAACTTCGCGGTCTTCACCGGAAGGCTCTTCTTGCCGCCCGTCTCGCCGCGGGTGTAGGTGATCGTGAAGGAGGCCGTCGCGTCCTTGGCGAGCGTCAGCTTCCCGGGCGTCGCGGCCTTGTCGGTCGGGACGGTCGTGGAGACGTTGCCGGCGTAGAGGTCGACCGCCGGGAAGCCCTTGATCGTGCATTTCGTGCCGCGGTTGGTGATCGTGACGGTCACGTTCCCGGTGTCCCCGGCAGCCGGCGCGGCGCTCGCGGTGACGTCCACGCCGACCGAGTCCAGCGTGCACGCGTCGCCGGTCTTCTTCGCGGCGCCGTCGTCACCGCCGTTGTCGTCGCAGGCGGTCAGGAGCAGGGCCGCGGCGAGGGCGGCGACGGTGACGTGGGTGGCGCGCATGGGGGTCCTTGGGTGCTTCGGGGCGTGACGCCGCGGATCGAGTCCCTTGATCATCACGTACGGATCCGTCAACCGGCGAAACGGCTACTGCCCGAGACTGGCCGTGGGCAGGCCCGTCGGCAGCTTCCCGCCCTCCGACTTGGTGAACGTCTCCTTGCCGAGACTCCCCGACCAAGTGACCGTCATCGACTTGCTGTTGACGGAGTCGACCATCCCGGTCGCCCGGTCCTTGCTGCCGTCCGTGCAGGTGAGGTGGACCATCTGCATCCCGGCCTCCTTGCCCGCGGTGCCGCTGCACACCGAGCCGCCGGTCGAGAAGAGGCCGGCCTGCTTGCCGGTGACCACCAGGGCCACGGCCTTGCCGCCGGTCGTGGCGAGCCAGTTGCCCTGGAGGCCGTCGGACGCGGCCGTCGCCTCGCCGCTGCTGCCGCCGGTGTCCGCGGTGGCGGTCGCCGAGGCGCTCGGGCTCGCGGAGGAGTCGTCGTCGGAGCCGCCGCCGCTGCACCCGGTCAGCACGAGCGCACCGGTCAGCCCCGCGGCGGCGGCCGCGATCCGCAGCTGCCGGCGCGACACCGTGCGGGCGGGACGCGTGAAGGTCGCCGAAGTCACTGGAAGCTCCCAAGCTGTAGCGGGCCGAGACCGGAACGCCGGACCGCACGGCCCGGGCGACCGCAGCAAGCTACCAGCCCCACCCGTCCCGCCCATGGGAAGCACCTGTGAGGCTTACCTGGAGGACTCGCGCACCCCAGGCCGACTCACGCCCGCCGGCCCCCTCCCCTTACCAGGACGACTTGCGCACCCCCGGCAGGAACCCCGCATGCGCCTGCTCCCGAACCCCCACCCGCGACAGCCCGAACGCCCGGAAATACCCCCGCGGCCGCCCGTCCACCTGATCCCGGTTCCGTACCCGCGTGGCGCTCGCGTCGCGCGGCTGGCGGCGCAACTCCCGCTGCGCGGCCAGCCGTTCCGGCTCCGACGACGTCGGCCGCCGGATGATCTCCTTCAGCTCGGCGCGCCGCTCCGCGTACCGCGCGACGACCTCCTGCCGCTTCTCGTTCTTCGCGATCTTGCTCTTCTTCGCCATCAGACCCGCACCCCCCGCGCCCGGATCCGCGCCACGGCGGCCTCGACGCCGATCGCGTCGACGGTCTTGATCCCCTTCGCGCTCAGCCGCAGCCGCACATGCCGCCCCTCACTGGGCAGCCAGTACCGCTTGCTCTGGATGTTCGGGTCGAAGCGGCGCGAAGTCCGCCGGTGGGAGTGGGAGATGCGGTTGCCGAAGCCGGGCTGCGCCCCGGTCAGCATGCAGTGCGCGGACATTGGGTGACGTACCTCTCCTGAGTCGATTCCTGAAGCCCTGTCGCTAATGGAATTCATTTTCAGTAAGGTACCAGCATGGCTCGCAACGAACTCCGCCCGGTCGTCAGGCTCCGGTCGACGGCCGGCACCGGCTACACCTACGTGACCCGCAAGAACCGCCGCAACGACCCGGACCGCATGACGCTCCGCAAGTACGACCCGGTCGCCGGCCGCCACGTCGACTTCCGAGAGGAGCGCTGAACCGCCGCCATGCGCAAGGGAATCCACCCGTCCTACGGCCCCGTCGTCTTCCGCGACCGCGCCGCGAGGCACGCCTTCCTCACCCGCTCGACGATGACGAGCGAGAAGACGATCGAGTGGGAGGACGGCAACACCTACCCGGTCGTCGACGTCGAGATCTCGAACGTCAGCCACCCCTTCTACACAGGCACCGCCCGCGTCCTGGACACGGCCGGCCGTGTCGAGCGCTTCGAGCGCCGGTACGGGAAGCGGGGCGGGGCGTGAGCCTGTCGGTGGTGATCGTCGCCGGGCTGCACGCCGATGCCCGCAGGGCGACGGTCGCCCACCTGCTGGCCGAGGTGCCGGGCAGCGTCGTACTCCACCACGACCTGGCAACCGCCGCGGCGGGCACGGTCGTCCGCACGGTCCGCGACGCGACCGGCGTCCTGTCCGCCGGCGAGACGCCCCTGGTCAACGACTGCGCGTGCTGCGCCCTGCGCGAGGACCTGGTCCCCGAGCTGCGCCGCCTCGCCGCGGCCGGCACGACCCGGCTCGCGATCGTCGAACTCTGGGACTCCGTCGAGCCCAAGGCGATGACGGAGGTGGTGGCGGTCGGCGGCCTCACCGTCACCGGCGTGATCACCGCCGTCGACCCGGCCCTGGTCCTGCCCTGTCTCGGCAACGGCGACGACCTCGCCGAGCGCGGCCTGGCCGCGGCCGCCACCGACCAGCGCACGGTCGCCGACACCTTCGCCCGCCAACTGGAGTACGCCCCCGTCCTCGCCGTGACCGACTCGCCGGAGGCCGACGAGGAGGACCGTGAACTCCTCGCCCAACTGCACCCGACGGCCCGCCAGGTCCCGGTGCCGGCCGACCACCCTGAGGCGGGCGCATCCGCACCTGCATCCGCAATTGCACCGACCCGACGACAGCCTCACCGGCCCGCCTCCCCGTCGGTCTTCCCGCCGGCCTCCCCGCTGGCCCGAGCCGCCCTGGCCGGCTTCGACGTCGAGTCGGCCGCCGCCGCCCAGCACCCCGCCTGTGCCCTGCTCCCCGTCGAGGCCGATGCCCACGGCGTCGGCACCCTCGTATGGCATCGGGACCGTCCGTTCCACCCGGAGCGGCTGTACGCGGCGCTGGAGGAGCTGACCTGTGCGGCCGCGCGCAGCCGGGGCCGGTTCTGGCTCGCCGACAAGACCGACACGCTGCTGCACTGGGACGCGGCCGGTGGGGCGCTCTGCGTGGAGGGCGCCGGACCGTGGCTCGCGTCCCTGCCCGACGCGGCCTGGGACCTGGTCCCGCCCGTGCGCCGGGCCGCCGCCGCGCTGGACTGGCATCCCGCGCACGGCGACCGCTGCCAGCACCTCGTCTTCACCTCGCCCGGCCTCGACCGCGCCGGACTCGAACACCTGCTGGAGTCCTGCCTGTTGACCGACGCCGAGTACGCCGCCGGGCGCGACGCCTGGAAGCGGCTGCCGCCCGCCTTCGACACCCTCCTGGAGGTCTGAACCCCATGGCCCGCATGGCTCGCAAGAACGACCGCAAGTCCGCGAAGAGCCGGCCCAATCCGCTGGATGCGGCCGACGTGACCTACATCGACTACAAGGACACCGATCTCCTGCGGAAGTTCATCTCCGACCGCGGCAAGATCCGCAGCCGCCGCGTCACCCGCGTCACGGCTCAGCAGCAGCGCCTGCTGGCCCGAGCGATCAAGAACGCGCGGGAGATGGCCCTGCTGCCGTACTCCAGTCGCTGAGTCGACCCGTCAACGCCATAGGTAGGAGATTCCCTACGTTTGACATGTAGGGAATCTCCTACCTATCGTCGTGCCCATGAACATCACCCACGCCTCCTTCGTCACCCTCCCCGTCTCCGACCAGGACCGAGCCCTGCGCTTCTACCGGGACCTCCTCGGCTTCGAGGTCACCGCCGACCTGGATCTTCCGCAGGGCCGCTGGCTCCAGGTGGCCCCCAAGGGCGCGCAGACCGTCTTCACGCTCTCCGGTCCGGGGATGGGCGATTTCGTGGCCGGATCGGCGCGAGGGATCATGTTCGTGACGACCGATGTCGACGCGGACTGTGCGCGGCTCGCGGAGGCGGGCGTCGCGGTGGAGGGGCCCGGCGGGTTTCCGTGGGGCCGGATGGCCTCCTTCGCGGACCCCGACGGCAACGGTCTGATGCTGCTCACGGAGGCACACCAGTAGGAAGGCCCGCATGACCGGAGCCGGGGCCCGCGAGGCCGTCGAGGACCGTGTCTTCGCCGCGCTCGCCAACACCACCCGCCGCGAGGTGCTGCGGCTGCTGCGCGACGGCGGCCCGCAGCCCGTGCAGGCCCTGGCCGACCACTTCGACATGCGCCGCCCCAGCCTCTCCGAACACCTCAAGGTGCTCCGGGACGCCGGCCTGGTCTCCGAGGAGCGCTCCGGCCGACAGCGCATCTACCGCCTGGAGGCGGCCCCGCTTGCCGAGGTGCAGGACTGGCTCCATCCGTACGAGCGGTTCTGGCGCGAGCGAATGAAGGGCCTCGGCGAGCTGCTCGACCGTATGCCCGGCGATGACGCGCCATGAGCACCGAACCGAGCCCCGAACCCACCGGTGAACCGGCCGGCGAGCCCGCCGACGACCTCACCGTCATCCGCGTCGACCAGTTCCTCCCGCACTCGCCCGCCAAGGTCTGGCGCGCCCTCACTGAGCCCGAGCTGCTCGTGCAGTGGCAGATGCAGGGGTCCGAGGACTTCCGTCTGGAAGTCGGTCACCGCTATCGGCTGACCTCCGTACCCAGGCCCAACACCGACTTCTCCGGCGCCGTGGACGTGCAGGTCCTCGCCTACGACATCGAGCGGATGCTCTCCGTCCGCTGGGCCGACGCCGATCCGGCCCGTCCCGCGGACTGGACCATCACGTGGACGCTGGAACATGAGGGGCGCGGTACGCGTCTCTTCCTAGTGCACGAGGGATTCGACCCCGATGACCCGGCACAGCTGATGGCCCGGAAGATCATGGACGGCGGCTGGCGCTCGCATGTCCTGCGGGCATTGGGGCAGACGCTGGATCGACTCCGGTAAAGGGGTCGTCAAGGCCGTCGGAGCTGTAACCGAGGGACCACCCCCCGTGCACGTGCATCTGCTCATGCAGATGCACGTGAACAGGGCTATGATCCGGATCAGTTGACCACTGCATCAATGGCCCCAAGGCCACCGCACCACACGGGAGCGACCTGTGGACCACGACGTGTACAACGGCATGGCAGCCACGGAGCTGAACGGGGTGGCCTGGCAGAAGAGCCGGCACAGCAACTCGCAGGGTTCCTGCGTGGAGTTCGCCCGGCTGCCCGGCGGTGACGTGGCCGTACGCAACTCCCGCTTCCCCGACGGCCCCGCGCTGGTCTACACGCGCGCGGAGATCGTGGCGATGCTCGCGGGCGTCAAGGACGGCGAGTTCGACCACCTCGTGGGCGGCTGACGGTCCGCTCCGGGGCCGGTGACGTAACGCGCGTAGAAACGCGGCGCGGAAAAACGCCGCGGTGCCTCACTCGGTGCTGTCCGCGGCCCCGGCCTGCGGGTTCGGCAGCCGGAACAGCGCCCAGACCACCTTGCCGCCGAGGGTGCCCGCGAGCGGGTGCCAGCCCCAGCCGTCGGCGAAGGAGTCGACCAGGAACAGGCCGCGGCCCGACTCCGCCGAGAAGTCCTCGGTCTCGCGCTCGACCGGGCTCTCCTGGCTGGGGTCGCGCACCGCGCACACCAGCCGCTCGGTCCAGCGCATCAGGTGCAGCCGTACGGACGGGGTCTGCTCGACCGTGCAGACGGCACCGGCCGGCAGCGCGTGCCGCAGGGCGTTGGTGACGAGTTCGGAGACCACCAGACATATGTCGTCGAAGCGGTCGCCCATGTCCCACTGGTCCAGTGTTCTGCGGGTGAAGAGTCTCGCCTCGCGCACCGCTTCGTAGCGGGCGGGCAGAGCACACGACGCGGCGTTGGACACGGCCGCGGGATCCAGCGGCGGAAGGCCCTGCCGTAACGGCTCGAGCATGGTCGATCCATTCGTCCCCATGCGAGGCACTCCCGGGAATTCGCGGTCGTTGCGATGCAGCGGTTGCGCGGGACCATGGTTTCGGATGTGGGGTGCAGATGCAAGGTGCAGATGCACGTGCACGTGACCGATATGGAGGCTCCCGTACCGTTTGTTGGTCATTTTTTCCGCCAACTTCCCTCTCCCTACTTGCCAACTCCTTCCCGGTTCCTGTGCAGAATCTTTGGGTTCTTTCCTTCTCTGTAATCGGACGAGTACTGCTCGGAGTGTTTTAGTGGCAGACTTCGGCCCCTGAAGGCGTTGGGGAGGCTGACGAACGT
The DNA here is from genome assembly GCF_050936785.1 of Streptomyces sp. CA-249302. Classification (NCBI taxonomy): domain Bacteria; kingdom Bacillati; phylum Actinomycetota; class Actinomycetes; order Kitasatosporales; family Streptomycetaceae; genus Streptomyces; species Streptomyces sp. CA-249302. Next base: position 5,964,984 of record NZ_JBNJMG010000001.1, read on the forward strand.
GAGCGTGGGAGAGCCCGGATCGGTGGTGCGGCGGATGCTGCTCGGCTCGCAACTCAGGCGGCTGCGTGAGGCTCGTGGCATCACGCGCGAGGCCGCGGGGTACTCGATCCGCGCGTCCGAGTCGAAGATCAGCCGGATGGAGCTCGGCCGGGTGAGCTTCAAGACGCGGGACGTCGAGGACCTGTTGACGCTGTACGGCATCACCGACGAGGTGGAGCGGACCTCGCTCCTCTCCCTCGCCCGGGAGGCCAACGTGGCCGGTTGGTGGCACAGTTACTCGGACGTCCTGCCGAGCTGGTTCCCCACCTATGTGGGCCTGGAGGGCGCGGCGTCGCTGATCCGGGCGTACGAGGTGCAGTTCGTGCACGGGCTGCTGCAGACCGAGGCGTATGCACGTGCGGTCGTCAAACGCGGCATGAAGGGCGCGAGCACCGCCGAGATCGAGAAGAGGGTGGCGGTCCGTCTGGAGCGCCAGAAGTACCTCGTCTCCGAGAACGCCCCCGACTTCCACATCGTCCTCGACGAGGCCGCGCTGCGCCGCCCGTACGGCGACCGCGAGGTGATGCGCGGTCAGCTCCAGCACCTGATCGAGGTCTCCACGCATCCGAACGTGCGGCTCCAGATCATGCCGTTCGGCTTCGGCGGTCACTCGGGCGAGAGCGGCGCCTTCACGATCCTCTCCTTCACCGAGTCCGACCTGACCGACGTCGTCTACCTGGAGCAGCTCACCAGCGCCCTCTACCTGGACAAGCGCGAGGACGTCACCCAGTACGAGAAGGCGCTCAAGGAACTCCAGCAGGACAGCCCCGGTCCGGACGAGAGCCGCGATCTTCTACGAGGTCTCCTCCAACTCTCCTAGGGTTCTCCCCATAAGTTCGCTCAGAGTCCCCAACTCACAGACGTCGCAAGTACGATGACGTGTGATCAGACCGTGACTCGATCGATGTCGATCGTGTGTCTGCTAGTGATTTGGGGATCACATGTCGTCGTACTTCACCGACCTGGCCCAGCAGTACATCGACGGTGAGTGGCGCCCGGGCACAGGCTCCTGGGACATCATCGACTTCAACCCGTACGACGGCGAGAAGCTGGCGTCGATCACGATAGCCACGGTCGACGAGGTCGACGACGCCTACCAGGCGGCCGCGAAGGCCCAGAAGCAGTGGGCGAAGACGAACCCCTACGCCCGCCGCGCCGTCCTGGAGAAGGCGCTGCGCCTGATAGAGGAGCGCGAGCAGGAGATCACCGAGGTGATCATCGCCGAGCTCGGCGGCACCTATCTGAAGGCCGGCTTCGAACTGCACCTCGCCAAGGAGTTCCTGCGCGAGTCGATCCAGTGGGCGCTGCGCCCCGAGGGCAAGATCATCCCCTCGCCGGTGGACGGCAAGGAGAACCGCCTCTACCGCGTCCCGGTCGGCGTGGTCGGCGTGATCAGCCCCTTCAACTTCCCCTTCCTGCTGTCGATCAAGTCGGTCGCCCCGGCCCTCGCGCTCGGCAACGGCGTCGTCCTGAAGCCCCACCAGAACACCCCGATCACCGGCGGCTCCCTGGTCGCGAAGCTCTTCGAGGACGCGGGCCTGCCCGGCGGCCTCCTGAACGTCGTCATCACCGACATAGCCGAGATCGGCGACGCCTTCATCGAGCACCCGGTCCCCAAGGTCATCTCCTTCACCGGCTCCGACAAGGTCGGCCGCCACGTCGCCACGGTCTGCGCCGCGAACTTCAAGCGCTCGGTCCTCGAACTCGGAGGCAACAGCGCCATCGTGGTCCTCGACGACGCGGACATCGACTACGCGGTCGACGCGGCGGTCTTCAGCCGGTACGTCCACCAGGGCCAGGTCTGCATGGCCGCCAACCGCGTCCTCGTCGACCGCTCGATCGCCGACGAGTTCACCGAGAAGTTCGTCGCCAAGGTGAAGACGCTCAAGGTGGGCGATCCGAGCGACCCGACCACGGTCATCGGCCCGGTCATCAACTCCTCGCAGGCGGAGGCCATTTCGGGCGTCGTCGACCAGGCCGTCACCGAGGGCGCCACCGCCCTGCTGCGCGGCGCGACCAACGACAACCTCATCGAGCCGTCCGTCCTCACCGACGTCCCCGCCGACTCCGCCCTGCTGCGCCAGGAGGTCTTCGGCCCGGTCGCCTTCCTGATCCCCTTCGACGGCGAGGACGAGGCGGTCCGCATCGTCAACGACACGCCGTACGGCCTGAGCGGCGCCGTCCACACGGGCGACGTCGAGCGCGGCGTCGCCTTCGCCAAGCAGATCGACACGGGCATGTTCCACGTCAACGACGGCACCGTCCACGACGAGCCCCTCGTCCCCTTCGGCGGCGAGAAGAACTCGGGCATCGGCCGCCTGAACGGCGAGGGCACGGTCGAGTGCTTCACCACCCAGAAGTGGATCTCGGTACAGCACGGGCGCAGCGGCTTCCCGTTCTAGCTTCTTGATTACGTCGTCGTAGCCGGGCCATTGAGGACAGAATCTGACCTCAATGGCCCGTAGCTTCGTCGGTGTCGGGGGAAAGCCCCCGGTCCCGATGAAAGGCGGCGGTCATGGTCACTCACGTTCCCGCGGAGGCGCAGGGCGACGAGCGCGGAGCACTGCTCGCGTTCATCGAGGAGCAGCGCGGCGGCATCCGCAGGGCGCTGCTCGGGCTGACCGAGGAGCAGGCGGCGAGCAGGCCCAGCGCCAGTGAGCTGTCCCTCTCCGGGCTGCTCAAGCACGTCGCCGAGGTCGAGCAGAGCTGGATCGCCCGCGCCAAGCAGGAACCGCCGGCGATCGAGCGGGACCAGACCAACTGGCACGAGACCTTCCAGCTCGTCGACGGCGAGAGCGTCGAGTCCCAGCTCGCGTACTGGGAGAAGGTCGCCGCCGAGACCGAGGCGTACATCCGCTCGGTGCCGAGCCTCGACGACACCTTCCCGCTCCCGGACCAGCCCTGGTTCCCGCCGGAGGGCCGCGTCTCCGTCCGCTGGGTCTGTCTGCACCTGATCCGCGAGACGGCCCGGCACGCCGGCCACGCCGACATCATCCGGGAGTCCCTGGACGGCGCCACCGCCTTCGAGCTGGTCGCCAAAGAGCAGGGCACGACCTGGGGCTGACGTCAAGGGCCATACGCTGGCCCCATGTCAGCGATCCGTCTCCTCGTGCTCGGCGCGGTCCGCCAGCACGGGCGGGCCCACGGCTACCAGGTGCGCAACGACCTGGAGTACTGGGGCGCGCACGAGTGGTCCAACGCCAAGCCCGGCTCGATCTACCACGCGCTCAAGCAGATGGCGAAGCAAGGGCTGCTGCACGCGCACGAGATCGCGCCGTCCACGGCCGGCGGCCCGCCGCGCACGGAGTACGAGATCACCGGCGCGGGCACCGAGGAGTACTTCCGGCTGGTCAGGGAGTCGCTGACCTCCTACGACCAGAAAATGGACGTGAAGTCGGCCGCCATCGGCTGCATGGTCGACCTGCCGCGCGCCGAGGTGGTCTCCCTCCTGAAGGAGCGGATCCGCCGCATCGAGGAGTGGCGCGCGGCCGTCCTCGCGGACTACGTCCCCGAGGACGGCCCCGAACAGCTGGGCCACATCGGCGAGATCATGAACCTCTGGATCCACACGGCCGACGCCGAGGCCGAGTGGACCCAGGGGCTCATCGGCCGGGTCGAGGGCGGGGCGTACACCTTCGCGGGGAGGGCGAGCCGTTCGTCGGGGTCCTCGTGGAGGGCCAGGAGAACCCGTACGCCACGGGGGAGCGGCACCCGGGGATGTCGGCTAATCAAGTTTGATCAGTATCCCGATCGTGAGGGAGCGGCAGTGGCTGACGCGGCGATCACGGTCGACGGAGCACGCAAGAACTACGGCGGCAAACCCGCACTGGACGGGCTCGACCTCACGGTCGCCCGCGGCACGGTGCACGGCTCCCCGGCCGAATTCCTGGCCGCGATGGGCCTGTTGCTGCTGTTCCGGTTCGCCATGCTGTGGATCGGCATCCAGCTGGCCCTGGTCGCCGGGAAGCCGGAGCTGGTGCAGGCCGTGCAGATCCTGGTCTGGCCGGTCGGCTTTCTGTCCAACGCCTTCGCGACCCCCGACTCCATGCCGGACTGGCTCGGCCTGCTCGCGGTGTTCTTCCCGCCGGCCGTACGGAGGTTCGCCCGCCCGGGCCGCTGACCCGTCAGTGATGGAAGCCGGTGGCCGCCCCCTTGTCCCCGGTCAGCGGGTGCGGCTGTCGGCGCAGCTCCGGGAGCAGCAGGCTCAGGTCTTCCACGAACAGGTCCGCGAGATCCTCCGAGAAGCCGTTGCGGCACACCACCCTCAGGACGGACAGGTCCTCCCGGTTGGGCGGGAAGGTGTACGCGGGCACCAGCCAGCCCTTCTCGCGCATCCGCCGGGACACGTCGAAGACGTCGTACGACTCGACGCCCGGCGCCGTGGTGAAGGCGAACACGGGCAGTTCGTCGCCCTTGGTGAGGAGCCTGAAGTCGCCGAGCGCCTCGACGCGTCCGGCGATGCTCCGGGCCACGTCCCGGGTGGTCTGCTGCACGGCCCGGTATCCCTCGCGGCCCAGCCGCAGGAACGTGTAGTACTGCGCTACCACCTGGGCGCCGGGGCGGGAGAAGTTGAGCGCGAAGGTCGGCATGTCGCCGCCCAGGTAGTTGACCCGGAAGACGAGTTCCTCCGGCAGCGCCTCCTTGTCGCGCCACAGGGCCCAGCCGACGCCCGGGTAGACCAGCCCGTACTTGTGCCCCGAGGTGTTGATCGACGCCACGCGCGGGAGGCGGAAGTCCCACACCAGGTCCTGGTCGAGGAAGGGCGCGATCATGCCGCCGGAGGCGCCGTCGACGTGCACCGGGATGTCCAGGCCGGTGCGCGCTTGGAGGGCGTCGAGGGCCGCGCACAGGTCGGCGATGGGCTCGTACGAGCCGTCGAAGGTGGAGCCGAGGATGCCGACGACCCCGATGGTGTTCTCGTCGCACAGCTCGGCGGCGGCCTGCGGGTCGAGGTGGAAGCGGTCGCCCTCCATGGGCACCAGCCGGGGTTCGACCTCCCAGAAGTTGCAGAACTTGTCCCAGCAGACCTGGACGTTGACCCCCATCACGAGGTTCGGGCGGGCGCCCGGCTTCTGGTTCCGCTTGCTCCAGCGGCGCTTGAGGGCCATCCCGGCGAGCATGCATGCCTCGCTCGACCCGGTCGTCGAACAGCCCACGGCCGCCGCCGGATCCGGCGCGTTCCACAGATCGGCGAGCATCGCCACGCAGCGCCGCTCCAGCTCGGCGGTGCGCGGGTACTCGTCCTTGTCGATCATGTTCTTGTCCCGGCACTCCGCCATCAGGACGCCGGCCTGCGGCTCCATCCAGGTGGTGACGAACGTGGCCAGGTTCAGCCGGGAGTTGCCGTCCAGCATCAGCTCGTCGTGCACCAGCTGATACGCCGTCATCGGGGGCAGGGGAGAGTCGGGGAGGTGGTGCTTGGGTGGCGCCTGGGTCATGCCGCCGACCGGATTGGCCTCCCCGAAGAAGGGGTTGACCGAGATCGGGCGCTCGTCGGGCTTCTCGGGACCTTTGTGGAGCGGCATGGACGTGTCTCCTTGTGTCGTCTGAAGAACGGATGTCAGCGGAGCGGAGTTCCGTCCTCGCGCAACTGCATCTGAAGGCGCCCGGTCACCAGCAGCCAGGCGGGCAGCGAGGCGAGGCACAGCAGCGCCAGGATCGTCGGCGAGGACACCAGCACCGCGGCCGTGAACAGGCTGATCCAGGCCTGCCGGGTGATGGCGAGGAGCATGCCCAGGACGCCCGTGGCGACGCCGAGGGCCGGGTGGACGGCCGGTACGAGAGCGTGCGCGCCCAGCCCGAAGGCGGCGCCCACGAACACCGCCGGGAAGATCCGGCCACCCCGGAAGCCGCAGGACGCGGCCACCAGCAGCGCGGCCAGCTTCACCACCGCCATCCCCACGAACTCGCCCGCCGACCAGCCCTCGGGATCCCGCGCCAGCTCCGCGACCTCGTCGAGCCCCTTGAAGAGCGTCAGATGCCCGCCCAGCGCCCCCAGGAGCCCCAGCACGAGCCCGCCGACCGGGAGAGCCACCATGGGGTGCCCCAGACGCCGGAACAGGCCATGGACGTACGGGAAGGCGTAGACGGCGCACAGGCCGAGCGCGGCCGCCAGCGGGGCGATCACCAGCGCGGCCAGCAGGTCGCCCCAGCCGGGGTGCCCGCCGAACGGGGGCAGATCCAGGTCGAAGGTCGGATGCGCCACCAGGGTGGTCGTCAGGGCGCCGGCCCCGGCCGCCACCAGCGGCCCGAACACGTTGTCCCACAGCAGCCCCTTGAGCCGCCGTCCGGCCAGCGCCTCCGAGATCACCAGCGCGGCCGCCACCGGCGTCCCGAACAGCGCCCCGATCGTCGCCGCCTCCGCCAGCGCCGCCCACAGCCCGCCCGGCATCCGGGGCGTGAGCCGCCTCCCGAGCCAGAAGGCGAGCCCCACGTTCACCGCGATGATCGGGTTCTCCGGGCCCAGACTCGGCCCGCCGGCCAACATCAGCGCGGCCGCCAGCACCAGCCCCGGCAGCACCACGGGCGGCATCGGGGCCGCCGCGAGCCCCAGGGTCGCCGGATCCGGCCCCGCATGCCCCGGCACCTTCCACACCACCAGGCCGACCGCCACGCCGGTCGCGGTCAGCATCACGAGCATCCACAGGACGGAGTACCGGCCGACCCCGAGGGCGTCGGGGAGATTCCCCCACAGCACGTGCTGAAGGGCCTCCGCCGCCTCGCTCACCCCGAGGAACAGCAGGCTCGCGACCACGCCCACGACCAGAGCGGGGAGGATCAACGGCAGCAACGCGCGCGCGGGGGCCGCCGGGGCGGTCGGCGCCTGCTGCGCGGTGTCGGGGGCCACGGGCTCACGATAAGCGGATAAAACGGACCGAACATCCGGAGCGGTCACCCAGGGATACGGACTTGCACCTCACGTGACGTGAGGACCCACCGTGGAGTGCGTACCAGAAGGGAGCGGAAGCGTGAGCCACTCGGCAGGACAGGTCGGCTACTCCGTGGGACAGGTCGCGGGCTTCGCCGGCGTCACGGTGCGCACGCTGCACCACTACGACGACATCGGCCTGCTCGTCCCCGGCGAGCGCAGCCACGCGGGCCACCGGCGCTACGGCGAGGCCGACCTCGACCGGCTGCAGCAGATCCTGTTCTACCGGGAGCTCGGCTTCCCGCTCGACGAGGTCGCGGCCCTGCTCGACGACCCGGAGGCGGACCCGCGCGCGCAGCTGCGCCGCCAGCACGAGCTGCTGACCGCCCGGATCGAGAAGCTGCAGAAGATGGCCGAGGCCGTGGAGCACGCCATGGAGGCACGCAGCATGGGCATCAACCTGACACCCGAGGAGCGGTTCGAGGTCTTCGGCGGCAAGGACCCCGAGCAGTACGCCGAGGAGGCGGAGGCGCGCTGGGGCGGCACGGCGGAGTACGTCGAGTCGCAGCGCCGGGCCGCCCGCTACACCAAGGACGACTGGAAACGGCTTCAGGCCGAGGTCGACGCCTGGAGCGAGCGGTACGCCGCCCTGGTGGCCGCCGGCGACCCGCCGACCGGCGAGGCCGCGATGGACCTGGCCGAGGAACACCGCCTGCACATCCACAGGTGGTTCTACGAGTGCTCGTACGAGATGCACCTGGGCCTCGCCGGGATGTACGTCGCCGACGAACGCTTCAAGGCGTTCTACGACTCCATGCACCCCGGTCTGGCCGAGCACCTCAGGGACGCGATCACGGCGAACGCGGCCCGGCACACCTCGTAACCCTCGTAACCCTCGTAACCCTCCTGGCCCTCCCGGCCCGGGGGCTCACTCCCGGGCCAGGACCACCGCGGTCCCGTAAGCGCACACCTCGGTGCCGACGTCGGCCGCCTCCGTCACGTCGAAGCGGAACATCAGCACCGCGTTCGCGCCACGCGCGCGTGCCTGCTCGACGAGGCGTTCCATGGCCTGGTTCCGGGTCTGCACGAGCGTCTTGGTGAGCCCCTTGAGCTCACCGCCGATCATCGACTTCAGCCCGGCCCCGATCTGGCTGCCCAGATGCCGGGACCGCACGGTCAGCCCGAAGACCTCGCCCAGCACCTCCTGCACCCGGTGCCCGGGAACGTCGTTCGTGGTGACGACCAACACATCCGGCCGGGGGCCCTGCCCGCCGCCGTACTCATCGATTCCCATGACCTCACAGCTTTGTCCCAGTCGGCGCACAGTGCATCCTGGAGACACCGGTGGAACCTGGGGCGGACACATTGCGTTGATAGCTTTGTGCGCCCGTAGAAGGACGCCGTGCCTTCCTCCACCCCCTCAGGGAGCCCGGAAACGTGACGACGATTGCCCTAGGCCCGAGCTGGCTGGATCCGAACCATCTGCTCGACACGTTCGGCATCTGGGGCCTGCTCCTGATCGTCTTCGCGGAGTCGGGCCTGCTGATCGGGTTCTTCCTGCCGGGTGACTCGCTGCTGTTCACCTGCGGCCTGCTGATCACCTCGAACCAGCTGGACTTCCCCCTCTGGGGCGCGATCGCCCTGATCTGCGTCGCCGCGATCCTCGGCGACCAGGCGGGCTACATGTTCGGCAAGAAGGTCGGCCCGTCCCTCTTCAACCGCCCGGACTCCCGCCTCTTCAAGCAGGAGAACGTGGTCAAGGCCCACGAGTTCTTCGAGAAGTACGGCCCGAAGTCCCTGGTCCTGGCCCGCTTCGTGCCGGTGGTCCGCACGTTCACGCCGATCATCGCCGGCGTCAGCGGCATGAAGTACCGCTCGTTCCTGACCTTCAACGTCGTCGGCGGCGTCCTCTGGGGCGCCGGCGTCACCCTGCTCGGCTCCTGGCTCGGCAAGATCGAGTTCGTCAACAAGAACATCGAGGCGATCCTGATCCTGATCGTCTTCGTCTCGGTGATCCCGATCATCATCGAGTTCCTGAGGGCCCGCGGAAAGAACAAGAAGGCGGCGGCCCAGCAGCCCCCGACCCCGGGCCGGCACCAGACCCCGCCGCTGATGGACGACGCGACGACCCAGCTCCGCCGCATCCCGTCCACGGACGAGCAGCCGTACACCCAGTACCCGCCGCAGCAGCAGCCGTACGACCCCAACCAGCAGTACGCCCAGCCCCAGTATCCGCAGCAGCAGTACGGCGGCGCTCAGCCGAACGGCCGGCACCCCTATAACCAGGGTTACTGAGCCCGCTCAGAACCCCCTGGTCCGTTTCGCAGCCCGGCGCTTGTCCGCGGAGCCGATCCGCAGGAACAAGCGCGAGATCTCCGACCCCAGATTGACCCCGATGGCGATGGCCATGGCCAGTGACGCGGCCGTGGCCAGCGACACCAGCCCTTTGTCGACGTCGTTCTGAGCGATCGACAGCAGCCCGAAGTACGTCGAAGAACCCGGCAGCAGGGGCCCGATCGCCGCGGTCGTGTAAGGCAGCGCGGAAGCGAACCGGTACCGGGACAGCAACTGCCCGAACAGCCCCACCAGCCCGGCCGCGACGGCCGTGGAGGCAACCGGCGACAGCCCACCGCGATAGTGCAGCGCGCCGTACACACACCACGCGACGCCCCCGTTGAGCGTCACCCACAGCACGGTGGACCGTTCCTGCTGGAGCAGCACCGCGAAGGTCAGCGACAGCAGCATCGACGCGCCGATCTGCCACCCCGGCCGGTCCGCGATCGTCACCGCCGCGTCCGGATTGAGCTTGGCCCCCAGGTACACCCCGAAGTACAGGACGACGAGCACACCCACGACGATCCCGACGAAGAGGTACACGACCTCGAGCAGTCGCGCCGACGCGGTGATGTAGAACCCGGTCAGCCCGTCCTGCACGCCCGCCACCAGCGCCCGCCCCGGCAGCAGCGCGAACAGCCCACCGGTGATCACCGCGGCCGCCTTCACGTCCACGTGGGCCACGGTCAGCGCGACCCCGATCGCGGCCGGCGGCATCGCGGCCACCGTGAACTGGTAGAACTCCGGCAGCCCCCGCCCCGCGCACAGCCACGCCAACCGGTCGCCGAGCATCGCGCCCAGCATGGCCGCGAAGAACACGACCACGTCACCGCCGACGAGCACGGAGGCCGCGCCCGCGAGCAGCCCGCTGGCGCCGGTGAGCACCCAGGTGGGGTACGGGTGCCGGTTCCGTCGCATCTCCGCGAGCCGCCCGTAGGCCTCCTCCAGCGAGATGTGCGTCTCCGGGTCGCTGAGGTCGTCCACCAGCCGGTACACGGCCGCCAGGCGCGTGTAGTCCGTGGCGCGGCGCCGCACGGTCCGGGACGCCGTCACCGGGTCGTCCACGAGGGACGGCTGGTACGAGATCGACAGCAGCGTGAAGGTGACGTTCGGCTCACAGCGGTCCAGGCCGTACGACCGGCAGACCGCGAACATTGCGGCCTCCACGTCCTCCGCGCCCTCACCGCCCGCGAGCAGCAACTCGCCGATCCGCAGGGTCAGGTCGAGCACGCGCGGGACGGCCGGACCGCCCTCCTCCGCCTTCGGCCCCGCTTCCGGCGCGGGCCGGTCGGCCACCGGCATCCGCAGCATCGTGCGCATCCGGTCCTGCCAGGGCACGTCCTTGGTGAGGCTGACCACCGGTACGCCGGTCGCCGGCGTGAACGCGGCCGGGGCGTGCCGGGCGCTGTAGGTGTTCGGCGTGCTGAACGCGGAACCCTCCGTCTCGGCCGGAGGGGCCGGTGACGGGTCGAGCCCCCGGGGGAGCGCGAACTCGGAAGTGATCTCGGACTCGCTGCCCTCGACCTCGACGCCGGCCGGCGGTGTGAAGGCCATCCGGGCCTCGTCCGACTGCGGTGTGCGGTCCTCCGCTTCCATCACTTGCGCAGCGCTCCCTCTACGACGCCTCCAGCAGCCTCAGTATGCGCGGGCATGCGAATGGGCCGCACACGTGCGCGTACGGCCCGTTCACCCGCCGGAGGCCTCAGTGGCCGCCGGACTCCTTGAAGCGCTTGTAGGACCGCTCGATCTCGATCTCGGCGTCGACGCGACCGACCCAGTTGGCGCCCTCGACGGACTTGCCGGGCTCCAGGTCCTTGTAGACCTCGAAGAAGTGCTGGATCTCCAGGCGGTCGAACTCCGACACGTGGTGGATGTCACGCAGGTGCTCCACCCGCGGGTCCGTCGCCGGCACGCACAGCAGCTTGTCGTCGCCGCCGGCCTCGTCCGTCATCCGGAACATGCCGATCGCACGGCACTTGATGAGGCAGCCCGGGAAGGTCGGCTCGTCCAGGATGACCAGCGCGTCCAGCGGGTCACCGTCCTCGCCGAGGGTGTTCTCGACGAAGCCGTAGTCGGTCGGGTAGGCGGTCGAGGTGAAGAGTCGACGGTCCAGGCGGATCCGACCGGTCTCGTGGTCCACCTCGTACTTGTTCCGCGAACCCTTCGGGATCTCGATCGTGACGTCGAACTCCACCGGTGGCTCCTCCATGATCAGCACATAGTTCTGGTGGTTAAGTGTCCCTCACGCAGGTGTGTGATCGCGAAAGGGGCTGGTGGTCGTGCCTGAGCTGAGGCCTTGGCGGGCCGCGAGGCCGCATGTGGCGCGGGCCGCGAACGCCGTACGACCGCGTCTGGCAAAGGCCGCCGGGACCGTACGCCCGCAGCTCGAACGGGCCGCGAACGCCGTGCGCCCACGTCTCGAACGGACCGCGAACGCCGCGCGACCGCGCCTCGCACGAGCCGTGGCCGCGGCGAAACCGCCGCTCGCGCGCGTGCGCCCGAGCCGGATCGCCTGGCCGGAGCCCGTCCGGACCTGGCAGTACACCGCGGGCGCCGCCACCGCCGGTCTGGCGCTGGCCGCCACCGTGGCCACCGCCGTCGGCCCCTGGGACTCCACCGGTCAGCGTACGGCCGAGTCGGACCGAGCAGTCGCCCTGAGCCGACCGGGTGGCACAGATCACGGCCGTAATTCTGATAAATCCGGTTCGTCCGGTACGGCGGCGGGGGCGCCCCGGCCCGCGCCGAGCGCCGCCTCCGTCCTGGTCGGCCTCGGCGGGGCCGGGAGCACCGTGAAGTCGGCGCCGGTCGGGCCGGCCCTCGCCGACGTCCTGGGCCCACTCCTCGGCGAGGCCGCGCTGGGCACGCACCACGCCGGCGTGGTCGTCGACCTGACCACCGGCAAGCGCCTGTACGGCTCCGGAGCCGACGACGCGCTCACCCCGGCCTCGACGACGAAGATCGCCACCGCGGTCGCCGCCCTGTCCGCCATGGGCGCCGACCACCGTCTCACCACCCGCACGGTCCTGGAGCCCGACACCAAGGAGCTCGTCCTGGTCGGCGGCGGCGATCCGACCCTCACGGCCCACAAGGACGCGGAGGGCTGGGCGAGCCTGCGGGACCTGGCCGACAGCACCGCGGCCGCCCTCAAGAAGCGCTCGGTGAGCGAGGTGACGCTCTCCTACGACACGACCCTGTACTCCGGCCCCGAACTGCACCCCATCGGCAAGAACACCAACCTCGCGCCCGTCAGCGCCCTGACGGCAGACGAGGGCCGTACGGACGACTCCACGAGCGGTACGGCCTACCGCGTGACGGACCCGGCGGCCGACGCGGCCCGTCAGTTCAGGGAGTTCCTTTCGGCCAAGGGCATCAAGACCACGTCACCCGGCCCCTCCAAGGCGACCGCCCGCGCGGAGCCCCTCGCCTCGGTCTCCTCGCCGCCGCTCTCGGCCCTGGTCGAGCGCATGCTGACCAACTCCGACAACGACATCGCGGAGGCCCTGGCCCGCCAGACCGCGGTGGCGACCGGCGTCCGCGCGAGCTTCGACGGCGGCGCGAGCGCGATCGCCGCCCAGCTGAAGAAGCTCGAACTCCCGCTCAAGGGCGCCCGGTTCAACGACGGCAGCGGTCTGAACCGCGACGACAGGCTCACGGCGGACCTGCTGACGGCCCTGCTGGTCAAGGCGGGCGCACCGTCCCACCCCGAGCTGCGCGCCGTGCTGACGGGCCTCCCGGTGGCCGGGTTCACGGGCACGCTGACCAGCCGTTACGCCGACGGGGCCGCAGGAGTCGTACGAGCGAAGACGGGCACCCTGACCGGCGTGAACACCCTGGCCGGCACGGTGGTGGACCAGGACGGGCGCCTGCTGGCGTTCGCCTTCCTCGCGTCGGACACCAGCAGCCCGGAGGCGGCCCAGGCGGCGCTCGACCGGACGGCCACGGCGCTGGCGGCCTGCGGCTGCAGTTGACGTCGTACCCGGTGCGGCCGGGCTCCGCGGCCTGCCCCAAGTGGGAACGCTCACGTACCGTTGACGCATGACGAGCATCGGTGGTGCCGAGATGGTCGACTGGAATCTCGCGGTGGCGACCGCGACCCGGCTCGTGCGGCCGGGCCCCGAGGTGAGCCGCGACGAGGCCCGGGAGGTCGTCGCGGAACTGCGCCGGCATGCCAAGGCCTCCGAGGAGCACGTCCGGGGCTTCACCCGGATGGGCACGGAGGAAACCCACGACACCCCGATTCTGGTCGTCGACCGCCCCGGCTGGGTCCGGGCCAACGTCGCCGGGTTCCGGGAGATCCTCAAGCCGCTCCTCGACAAGATGCAGGAGCGGCGCGGCAACACCCCCGGCGGCGCGGTCATGGGCGCGGTCGGCGGCAAGGTCACCGGCGTCGAACTGGGCATGCTGCTGTCGTTCCTGGCCTCCCGCGTCCTCGGCCAGTACGAGACCTTCGCCCCGGCCACCCGCGAACTTCCCGCGGGCGGCCCCCCTGATTCACCGAGTGGCGGCGGCCGACTGCTCCTGGTCGCCCCGAACATCGTGCACGTGGAGCGCGAACTCGACGTACAGCCCCACGACTTCCGCCTCTGGGTGTGCCTGCACGAGGAGACGCACCGCACGCAGTTCAGCGCCGTGCCGTGGCTGCGTGACCACCTCGAGGGCGAAATCCAGTCTTTCTTGGGGGAGACCGACGTCGACCCCATGACGGTCCTGGAGCGCATCCGCGAGGCGGCCCAGTCCCTCGCGGGCGGACGCCCCGAGGCCGAGGAGGACGACGGCGGGCGGTCCTTCGTCGAGATCGTGCAGACCCCGGCCCAGCGCGAGATCCTCGGCCGCCTCACCGCCGTGATGTCCCTCCTGGAGGGCCACGCCGACTTCGTCATGGACGGGGTGGGTCCGGCCGTCGTGCCGTCCGTCTCCGAGATCCGCGAGAAGTTCCAGCAGCGGCGGGCCAAGGGCGCCTCCCGGCTGGACATGGCCCTGCGCAAGCTGCTGGGTCTGGATGCCAAACTCAGGCAGTACCGGGACGGCGAACGGTTCGTCCGGGCCGTCGTCGACCAGGTCGGCATGGACGGCTTCAACCGTGTGTGGACGTCCCCGAACACCCTCCCGACCAAGTCGGAGATCGCCAAACCGGCGGACTGGGTCGCGCGGGTGCACCGCAAGACGGAGTCGTGAACGCCGTAGGGACGTCGTGAAAGGAATCCGGCCGACGGCAGGCGAACGCCCCTCCAATCACCCGTCCGAGGGACCGTGAGCCATGGGTAGGCGTGCGATGCTCGGGGAACGGCCCGGTTCTGTCACCATCTACACACTCTGAGTGACCGACCTCGGGCTCACCCCCGAAAACTTCATGAAGGGAACCGGACATGGGTCCCCATCCTGCGGTCGCGGCGATACGCCTGGCGGTCCGCCGCGTCCTGCACGACATCCTCAACGAAACCGGCCGTACGCCCGCGTACAGCGCCACGGCCGGCCGCGCGCGCGGCGAGAGCCGCACGGCACACGACAGCGGTACCGGCGAAGCCGGCCGCCCGACCGTCCCCGCCCCCGGCACCCCGCACGAGCGCCCGCCCTCGCCGCTCGTGCTCGTGGCGTGCTCCGGCGGCGCCGACTCCATGGCCCTCGCCTCCGCCCTCGCCTTCGAGGCCCCCAAACTGGGCATCCGGGCCGGCGGCATCACCGTCGACCACGGCCTTCAGCCCGGCTCCGATCTGCGCGCCGAGGAAGTCGCCCTGCGGCTGCGCGAGCTGGGGCTCGACCCGGTGGACTCCGTCGCCGTGACCGTCGGCCGCGAGGGCGGCCCCGAGGCCGCCGCCCGGGACGCCCGCTACGCCGCCCTGGACGCCGCCGCCGCCCGCCACGGCGCCGCCGCGATCCTGCTCGGCCACACCCGCGACGACCAGGCCGAAACCGTCCTGCTCGGCCTCGCCCGTGGCTCCGGCATCCGCTCCCTGTCCGGAATGGCCGCGGTCTCGGGGGCCGACGGCCGTTACCGCCGCCCCTTCCTCCAGCTCGACCGGCAGACCGCCCGCAAGGCCTGCATGGTCCAGTCGCTCCCGGTCTGGGACGACCCGCACAACGCCGACCCGGCCTACACCAGGTCCCGGCTGCGCCACGAAGGCCTGCCCGCCCTGGAGAAGGCGCTCGGCAAGGGCGTCGTGGAAGCACTCGCCCGCACCGCCCAGCTCTCCCGGGACGACGCCGACGCCCTCGACGCCTGGGCCAGCCAGGCCGAGACCGCCGTACGCGACGCCACCGGCCTCCTGGAGTGCGCCAAGCTCTACGCCCTGCCGCCCGCCGTGCGCCGCCGCGTCCTGCGCCGGGCCGCCATCGAGGCCGGGGCGCCCGCCGGGTCGCTCTTCGCCCGCCACATCGAGGAAGTCGACCGGCTGATCACCGGCTGGCGCGGCCAGGGGGCCATCAATCTCCCGGGCAAAGTCGTCGCCCAGCGCCAGGGTGGCAGACTGGTGATTCGGCAAGGCTGAAACCTTGCCCCCCTTTGGGGGGTGCTGGGCGGCCGGTGGGACGACCGAAAGTGATCTGGGTGGACGCGAAAGACATGGGTGCCGACCTCAAGTCGGTACTCATCACCAAGGAAGAGATCGACGCGAAGCTCGTGGAGCTCGCCGCGAAGATCGACGCGGAGTACGCGGGCAAGGACCTGCTCATCGTCGGCGTCCTCAAGGGCGCGGTGATGGTCATGGCGGACCTCGCCCGGGCGCTGTCCACCCCCGTCACCATGGACTGGATGGCCGTGTCCTCGTACGGCGCGGGCACCCAGTCCTCCGGTGTGGTGCGGATCCTCAAGGACCTCGACACCGACATCAAGGGCAAGCACGTCCTGATCGTCGAGGACATCATCGACTCGGGCCTGACCCTGTCGTGGCTGATCAACAACCTCGGCTCGCGCGAGCCCGAGTCCCTGAAGATCTGCACCCTGCTGCGCAAGCCGGACGCCGCCAAGGTCGCCATCGACGTGGAGTGGGTCGGCTTCGACATCCCGAACGAGTTCGTCGTCGGCTACGGCCTCGACTACGCCGAGAAGTACCGCAACCTCCCGTTCGTCGGTACGCTCGCGCCCCATGTCTACGGCGGCTGAGACGGCCTTAGGGCCAACAGAGCCGTCTTTGTAGGACGATCGGGAACCCCGGCGGGTTTCGCGCCGTTGGAGCATGCAGACGGGTCCGGCACTCGGTCCGTGCGGCTTCGGGCCACAATGCTGGGGTACCGTCAGAAGAACTGTCTTATCAAACTCACTATGGCAGGAGGGACGGGGCGACACCGCTCCGTATGGATGGACGTGAAGCGATACTTCCGTGGGCCGGTCATGTGGATCGTGCTGGCCGTCCTTGCCGTGGTCGTGTTGATGCAGGTCGTCGGCTCGTCCGGCGGCTACAAGACGGTGGACACCGGCCAGGTCGTGGCAGCGATCAACGACAACAAGGTGGAATCAGCCAAGCTGACCACCGGTGACGAGCAGACCATCAAGGTCCAGCTCAAGGACGGCGAAAAGGTCGAGGGCAGCTCGAAGATCCAGGCGAGCTACATCGGCGACCAGGGCGTGACCATCGCCAACACGCTGCAGACCAAGTACCAGGACAAGCAGATCCCCGACGGCTACACCGTTTCGCCGTCGAAGCAGAACCCGTTCCTCGGCATCCTGCTCTCCCTGCTCCCCTTCGTCCTGATCGTGGTCGTCTTCCTGTTCCTGATGAATCAGATGCAGGGTGGCGGCTCCCGGGTCATGAACTTCGGCAAGTCCAAGGCGAAGCTCATCACCAAGGACACGCCCAAGACGACCTTCTCCGACGTCGCGGGCTGCGACGAGGCCGTCGAGGAACTCCACGAGATCAAGGAGTTCCTCCAGGAGCCGGCCAAGTTCCAGGCGGTCGGCGCCAAGATCCCCAAGGGCGTGCTGCTCTACGGCCGCCCCGGTACCGGCAAGACGCTGCTCGCGCGTGCCGTGGCCGGCGAGGCGGGGGTCCCCTTCTACTCGATCTCCGGTTCCGACTTCGTCGAGATGTTCGTCGGTGTCGGTGCCTCGCGAGTCCGTGACCTGTTCGAGCAGGCCAAGGCGAACGCCCCGGCGATCGTCTTCGTCGACGAGATCGACGCGGTCGGCCGCCATCGCGGCGCCGGCCTCGGCGGTGGTCACGACGAGCGTGAGCAGACGCTGAACCAGCTGCTCGTCGAGATGGACGGCTTCGACGTCAAGGGCGGTGTGATTCTCATCGCCGCGACGAACCGGCCCGACATCCTCGACCCGGCGCTGCTGCGTCCCGGTCGTTTCGACCGCCAGATCGCGGTCGACCCGCCGGACCTCCAGGGCCGTCTGGAGATCCTCAAGGTCCACCAGAAGGGCAAGCCGGTCGCCCCGGACGTCGACCTCGCCGCCGTCGCCCGCCGTACGCCCGGCTTCACCGGCGCGGACCTGAGCAACGTCCTCAACGAGGCCGCCCTGCTCACCGCCCGCAGCGACAAGAAGCTGATCGACAACCTCAGCCTGGACGAGGCGATCGACCGCGTGGTCGCGGGCCCGCAGAAGCGGACCCGGATCATGTCGGACAAGGAGAAGAAGATCACCGCGTACCACGAGGGCGGCCACGCCCTGGTCGCGGCGGCTTCCCCGAACTCCGACCCGGTCCACAAGATCACGATCCTGTCGCGCGGCCGTGCCCTCGGCTACACGATGGTGCTCCCGGACGAGGACAAGTACTCGACCACCCGCAACGAGATGCTCGACCAGCTCGCCTACATGCTGGGCGGCCGGGCGGCCGAGGAACTGGTCTTCCACGACCCGACCACGGGCGCCGCGAACGACATCGAGAAGGCCACCGCAACGGCCCGCGCGATGGTCACGCAGTACGGCATGACCGAGCGTCTCGGCGCCATCAAGTTCGGCGGCGACAACACCGAGCCGTTCCTCGGACGTGAGATGGCTCACCAGCGCGACTACTCGGAAGAGGTCGCCGCGCTGGTGGACGAGGAAGTCAAGAAGCTCATCGAGAACGCGCACAACGAGGCCTGGGAGATCCTGGTCGAGAACCGCGACGTCCTCGACAACCTCGTCCTCCAGCTGCTGGAGAAGGAGACGCTGGGCAAGGAGGAGATCGCCGAGATCTTCTCCGCCATCGTCAAGCGCCCGGCCAGGCCCGCCTGGACCGGCTCCTCCCGCCGTACGCCGTCCACCCGCCCGCCGGTGCTCTCCCCGAAGGAGCTCGCACTGACGAACGGGGCGAACGGCGCGACGCCGGCCATCACCACCGCCAAGGCGACGGCGACGGAGCACGCTCCGGCGACCGAGACGGCCCCCGAGGAGCGCCCCGAGAGCTGACGCTCCCGGCCCGCGTCTCACTCACCAGGCCCGGAATGAATGCCGTGTCCCCCAGGTTTTAACCTGGGGGACACGGCATTTTCAGCCATGCCCGCAGAAGAGGCGCGTGGCTCATATGAGTGACCCGCACAGGAACGAGGCACCAGATGACCGACCCCGTGACGCTGGACGGCGAGGGCCAGATCGGCGAGTTCGACGAGAAGCGCGCCGAGAACGCCGTGCGCGAACTTCTGATCGCGGTCGGCGAGGACCCGGACCGGGAGGGCCTCAGGGAGACGCCGGCGCGGGTGGCGCGGGCGTACAAGGAGATCTTCGCGGGGCTGTGGCAGAAGCCCGAGGACGTGCTGACGACCACGTTCGACCTGGGGCACGACGAGATGGTGCTGGTGAAGGACATCGAGGTGCTGAGCTCGTGCGAGCACCACCTCGTGCCGTTCGTCGGAGTCGCCCACGTCGGCTACATCCCGTCGGTCGACGGCAAGATCACCGGCCTGTCCAAGCTGGCCCGGCTGGTGGACGTCTACGCCCGCCGGCCCCAGGTGCAGGAACGACTCACCACACAGATCGCCGACTCCCTGATGAAGATCCTGGAGCCCCGCGGAGTGATCGTCGTGGTCGAGTGCGAGCACATGTGCATGTCCATGCGGGGTGTCCGGAAGCCGGGAGCCAAGACCATAACGTCGGCGGTCCGCGGCCAGCTGCGCGACTCCGCCACCCGCAATGAGGCGATGAGCCTCATCATGGCGCGCTGACGGGCCACGGGTTCACGCTCACGCCGGGGACGTCGCGCCGTTGTTGTGTTCGTCGTCCTCCGGGAGCTTGCAGACGCGCTCCAGGAAGATGGCCGCCGCTATGACGGCGATGCCCGCCACGACCGAGAAGCCGGCGTAGATGGCCTGGTCGCGGCGGGCCGGGATGTCCAGGAGCTCCAGCAGGAAGGCGCCCGTGCCGCCGTACATGCCGGCGACCAGGGCGGCGACCAGGGCGCTGGCCTGGCCGAAGACGACCGCGCGGGCCGCCATCAGGGGGTCGACGCCCTTTGCCTCGGGGCGGCGCTCGCGCTGGGCTTTGAAGCGGGCGCGCAGCGAGAGCGCCGTCGCCACCAGCACCACGGCGATCAGCGCGAGCACGATGGGGGCGGCCAGGGGGACGCTGGGGAGGGTCCCGATCGAGTTCCAGAGGCGGGCGCCCGCCCAGGACAGGACTCCGGCCACGACGAACACGCCGACCAGCACCCTGATACGCAGCTCTCTCACGGTGTCCCTTCAGCTCCCCCGGATTCCGCGGACCGCGTGCCACGGGCAGTGGGCAGTCGGTCCTCGTGGCCTTTCGCCATGACCTTAACGACTACTCGGGCAGGTGGAGTTCCAGGTCCTTGCGGGAGGTCACGCCCTCGCGGGTGACGGCGTCGAGGAGGTCGGCGACCTGGCCGCGGCCGGGCAGCGAGGCCTCGGGCTCCAGGTCGTGCCAGGGGACCAGCACGAAGGCACGCTCGTGCGCGCGCGGGTGGGGGAGGGTGAGCTGCGGGTCGTCGGAGACGACGTCGGCGTACGCGACGATGTCGACGTCCAGGGTGCGCGCGCCCCAGCGCTCGTCCCGGACGCGGTGGAACGCCTCCTCGACCGCGTGCGCCCGCTCCAGGAGCGAGGACGGGGGCAGGGTGGTCTTCAGCAGCACCACCGCGTTGAAGTACGACGGCTGGCTGCCGGGCTCGACGCCCCACGGCTCCGTCTCGTACACCGGGGAGACGGCCTTGATCCGGACGCCCGGGGTGTCCTCCAGCGCGTCGATGGCGCCCTGGAGGGTCTCCAGGCGGTTACCGAGGTTGGCGCCGAGGGAGATCACGGCCCGTTTCGGGTTCTGGAGGGTCGTGTCGGCGGCGTCGACCTGCTCGACGACGGAGGCGGGCACCGGCTGGACGGTCGGGTCGACGGGACCCTGCGTGAAGGACGCGGTCATACTCGGCTCCGGGTGATGGTGACGGTCACGTCGTCGAAGGGGACCGTGATCGGTGCGTCCGGTTTGTGGACGCAGACCTCGACCTCCTGGACCCCGTCGTGCTTGAGACAGGCCTGGGCGATGCGCTCGGCGAGCGTCTCGATGAGGTCGACGGGCCGGCCCTCGACGACCGCCACGACCTCCTCCGCCACGATGCCGTAGTGCACGGTCTTCGCCAGGTCGTCGTCGGCCGCGGCCGGTCGGGTGTCCAGGCCGAGGACGAGGTCCACGATGAAGGTCTGACCCTCCTCGCGCTCCTTGGGGAACACACCGTGGTGCCCGCGGGCCTTGAGGCCGCGCAGCGCGACACGATCCACGCGAATCACTCCTGCAATCGTCGGTGACGGCCGGTACGTACCGCGTGCGGGCGGCACACCGGCCTCGAACGAATCTACCTGCGGGCACTGACAGGGCCGGGCCACGGGGGCACGGGCCCGGACCGGGGCCGGGAGGTTTCATCGCGTGTTTCCCCTGGGGAACCCGGTGGCTCATGGGTTGGTAGCCGCCCCTACCCAGGTGGTCGTGATTCCAACCACTTCTTGGTCCGGGTGGGTGCCTACCCCGTCAGGAGGGGGTGTCCTCGTCCTCGGCCTCGTCGTTTTCGGCCAGAACCGGGGAGGCGTGGTGGGACCAGAGCTTCCAGCCGGCCGGGGTACGGCGGAACACGTTGGTGGCGACCACCAGCTGGCCGACGAGCGGGCCGAGTTCCTCGCCGCCCTCGGGGGCGGGTCCGCCGCTGAGGATGTTCTCGGTGCAGGTCACCAGGGCGGTGTCGCCGGTGACGGAGACGTGCACGTCGGTGAGGAAGAACTGGATGTAGTCGGTGTTCGCCATGATCAGGGCGTACGACCTGAGGACCTCGCCGCGGCCGGTCAGCACGGGCCAGCCGGGGTGCACGCAGGAGACCACGCCGGCGTCGGCCGGGTCGTGGTACTCCTCGTCGACGCCTAGGTCGGCCGGGGTCAGCCAGAGCGCGGACAGGTCCTCGAAGTCGCCGCGCTCCATCGCCTCGTAGAAGGCGGTGTTGGCGGCCTCCACCTGCTCGACGTCGGTGTGGGGGGCGCTCACCGGGCTCCTTCTGAGCCGGGCGTGTGCGGTGTGGAGTGCGCCGGGCTCGGTGCGTGTGCGCCCGGCGTGAGGTGGGAGTCGTGCGCCGCGCGCTTGCCGTCAGTGCCCGGCGCGTTCCCCGCGGCGCGCGCCTCCTCCATGGCGCGGGCGACCCGTACCGCGTCCGCCGTCGCGCGCACCTCGTGCACGCGCACCGCCCACGCGCCGGCGTGCGCCGCGAGTGCGGAGACGGCGGCCGTGGCGGCGTCGCGCTCGCGCGCGGGCGGTGGCGCGCCCTCCGGGCCGGCGAGGACGCGCCCCAGGAACCGCTTGCGGGAGGCGGCGACGAGGAGGGGGTGGCCGAGGCCGAGCAGGCGGTCGAGGTGGGCCAGCAGGACGAGGTCGTGCTCGGCGTCCTTGGAGAAGCCGAGGCCGGGGTCGACGACGATGCGGTCCGGGGTGACGCCGCCGGCCAGGACGGCCTCCACGCGCGCGTGCAGTTCGTCGACGACTTCGGCGACCACGTCGTCGTACACGCCCTTGACGTTGCCGCCCTCCAGGAAGCCGCGCCAGTGCATCACGACGAAGGGGGCGCCCGTCCCGGCCACCATCGGGATCATCGCGGGGTCGGCGAGGCCGCCGCTGACGTCGTTGACGAGGGCGGCGCCGGCGGCGAGGGCGCGCTCGGCGACGGAGGCGCGCATGGTGTCGACGGAGACGGCGACGCCTTCCGAGGCGAGGCCCTGGACGACGGGGACGACCCGCTTGAGCTCCTCGGCCTCGTCCACGCGGGTGGCGCCCGGGCGGGTGGACTCACCGCCGACGTCGACCAGGTCCGCGCCCTCGGCGACCAGCTCCAGGCCGTGCTTGACGGCGGCCGTGGTGTCGAAGAAGCGGCCACCGTCGGAGAAGGAATCGGGAGTGACGTTCACGACTCCCATGACCGCGCACCGGTCCCATTCCGGAAGGCCCGAGACGCGCCCACGTCCGCTCTGCTTGCTCATACGTTCAGCCTAGGCCCCGGACCGGCCCCAAGGCCGCCGCGGCCCGGACGGAGGCCCCTCGGGCTGGAGGGGTGGGGCTTCCGTCCGGGCCTGTACTGCGTGGTAGCCGGTCTCTCAGGTGTCGGTCACGGGATGCGCCGGGTGTCGGTCAGGCCGCTCGTACGTCGCGCTCCGCGACGGCGTGGGCGCAGGTGCGCGGGGCGGACCTGCGGCGGCGCAGGAAGCGCGGGAGGGGCAGGGCGAGGTTCACGAAGCCCTCCGCCTGCATGGCGGCGAAGCCGATGCGCGGCAGGTCGGCGGAGGCGCGGTAGACCACGAAGCGGGGCTCCCAGCGCGGGCGGAACTTCGCGTTGAACTTGTACAGGGACTCGATCTGGAACCAGCGGGAGAGGAAGACCAACAGGCCGCGCCAGGCGCGCAGCACCGGGCCCGCGCCGATCTTCTCGCCCCGCGCGAGTGCCGAGCGGAACATCGCGAAGTTGAGCGACACGCGCGTGATGCCGAACTTCGGGGCCGCCTGGAGGGCGGCGACGATGAGGAGCTCGTTCATCCCCGGATCCGCCGAACGGTCCCGGCGCATCAGGTCCAGCGAGGCGCCGTCCGTGCCCCAGGGGACGAAGTGCAGGATCGCCTTCAGGTCGCCGAACTCGCCCGGGTGCTCGTCCGCCTTGTGGGCGGTGGCGATGAGGCAGTCGCCGTCGGAGACGTCGCCGATCCGGCCGAGCGCCATGGAGAAGCCGCGCTCGGTGTCGGTGCCGCGCCAGTCCTCGGCGGCCTGCCGGATCCGCTCCAGCTCGGCGTCGCCGAGGTCACGTACACGTCGTACCCGGGTTTCGTAACCGGCGCGCTCGATGCGCTTGACCATCTGGCGCACGTTGCGCATCGCGCGGCCGGCCAGGGAGAAATCCGCTACGTCCACCACCGCCTCGTCGCCCAGTTCGAGGGCGTCGAGGCCGGTCTCGCGGGTCCACACCTCGCCGCCAGTCTCCGAGCAGCCCATGACAGCGGGCGTCCAGGAGTGCGCGCGTGCCTCGTCCATGAAGCGCTCGATGGCGCCCGGCCAGGCCTCCACGTCACCGATGGGGTCACCGCTGGCGAGCATCACGCCGGAGACGACGCGGTACGTCACCGCAGCCTTGCCGCTGGGCGAGAAGACGACCGCCTTGTCGCGGCGCAGCGCGAAGTGGCCCAGCGAGTCGCGGCCGCCGTGCTTCTCAAGGAGGGCCCGCAGGTGCGCCTCGTCCGCCTCGGTCAGCCGCGCCGCCGGGTGTTCGGGCCGGAAGGCGAGGTAGATCGTCGTCACGGCCGTGAGCAGGCCCAGGGCGCCCAGCGAGAAGCCGACGGTCCAGGAGGTGTCGCCCTGGTAGTCGACCGGGCCCTCGAAGCCGAACAGGCCGTACAGCACGTGCGTAATGCGATCGGCCAGGCTCGGGTCGCCGACCATGCGTTTCGGGTGGACGCTGACGATGATCAGCCCGAGGACGAGGGAACCGGCGCCCATGAGGACGAAGTTGGCGAGCGCGCGCCACCGGCTGCGCGGGTCGGGCAGCGCGTTGAACTGCGCGCGGTGGCGCAGCAGCGGTGCCAGCAGCGCCAGCGAGATGATCACGCCGAGCAGGGAGTGCCGGTACGTGAACTGCGCCACGGCGCCCGCCGGCAGCAGCGCGACGGCGGCGCGCCACGCCCGGCGTTTGCCGCGCTTCAGGCCGTGCGCGAGCAGCAGCAACAGCACGCCGGTGCTGAGCGCGAGCGCGGCCGCGAACGGACCGAGCGCGCCGGGCAGCACCTCGGCGAGGGTGTGCATACGGCTGTGCCTGAAGCGGGGGAAGACGCCCGCGGCGATGTCCAGGACGCCTACAAGAGCGCAGGCTCTGGCGACGAGGACGGGGACGGCCTCGGGGCGCGGACCGTGCAGCACGCTCCGCGCTGTGCGTGATCGGGAGGGAACCCCACCCGACATTTCCTCATCTGTCCTGACAGACATCGCATCCCGTAGTTCTGCGAGAGACCTTGGATCCGGTACCGATTCGGGCATCCGGCGACATTGCGCCCTCTAGGACGGTGTCACGGCAGGAGAGGTTCACTCCGCTTCTCAAAGCCGTTTCAAAGGCCCGGGAAAGTCCCGGACAAGCCCTCGCGAAGGTGCGGGGGAGACGGGTGAATCCGCAGGCAGGAAGCAGGTCATGGGTCTTACGAGCAACAATGTGCTCTGGCTGGCAGTGGTGTTCGCCGTACTGCTGTTCGTCGGCACGGTCTGGCTGTGGCCGCGGCTGGCGCGGCGGAACTGGCGGGCCGTCAGCGGCCGCGTGGGCCTGCTCCTCGGCACCCAGTTGGCCCTCTTCGCGTCGCTGGGCCTCGCCGCCAACCAGGCCTTCGGGTTCTACGCCAGCTGGGCCGACCTCTTGGGTCGGGAGAAGGACCAGGGCGTGGTCGTCAACCACACCGCGCTCGGCGGCTCCGGCGGCCCGCTCCAGGTCGTCGACACGGCACGCGTGCGTGGAGCGGGCGGTTCCCCCGGTTCCCCGCCGCAGATCGGCGGGCAGGTCCAGAAGGTCGACATCGTGGGCCGTACGACCCACATCGCCACACCCGCGTACGTGTACCTGCCGCCGGAGTACTTCCAGCCCCAGTACCGCACGCGTACGTTCCCCGCTGCCGTCGTCCTCACCGGATATCCGGGCACCGCCGAGGCGCTCGTGGACAAACTGCACTACCCGGCCACGGCCCAGGCCCTCGCCAAGAGCGGCCGTATGCAGCCGATGATCCTGGTCATGCTGCGGCCCACGGTGGCGCCGCCGCGCGATACCGAGTGCGTGGACATCCCCGGCGGCCCACAGACGGAGACGTTCTTCGCCAAGGACCTGCCCAACGCCGTACTCGCGCACTACAGGGTCGGCAGAAAGCCGGGCAGTTGGGGGATCATCGGTGACTCGACGGGCGGCTACTGCGCGCTGAAGCTCGCCATGCACCACCCCGGGGTGTACGCCGCCGGTGCCGGCCTTTCGCCGTACTACAAGGCGCCGATCGACCCCACCACGGGTGATCTCTTCCGCGGCGACAAGGGGCTGCGCAATCGCGCGGACCTGTGGTGGTGCCTCAAGCACCGGCCCGCGCCGAACACTTCACTGCTCGTCACCAGCAGCAGGATCGGGGAATCCAACTACAAGGCCACGCTGAAGTTCATAGGGCGTGTGGAGGCCACCAAGCTGACCCGGATCTCGTCGATCATCCTGGATAGCGGCGGCCACAACTTCAACACCTGGCGGCGGGAGATTCCCGGGACACTGCAGTGGATCAGCGGGCGGCTGAGCGACCGGTGACCGGTGTTCCGGAAGTTGACGATCTTGCCGAATTCGGTGCGGAACAATTCCTGATGCGCTGTGAACGTTTCGGTATGGCTGTGTTTTTACGGGGCGGGGAGCCAACAGTCGCCTACGCGCGGTAAGTTTCTGGCCATGCCACGTGGACGTCACCGCCATTCCCCGCCCTTGCACAGGCTGCTGCCCCCGTCGGCGATCGCTGGCGTCTCCCTCGTCTGCGCCTTCGGCCCCTGGGTGTTCACGCAGTCGGCCGCGCTCCGCGTCATCGCCGCGTTCGCCGCGGCGACGGCGGTCGTCGGGGCGGCCGTGATGCGCCGCTGGGACGCGCAGGCCGGCAAGCAGGTCGCCGACCTCACGCGCGCGCGTGCGAGCGACGAGTGGCGGCACGAGGAGCGGGTCGCCGAGCTGGAGACCGACCTCGAGGAGTCGCGCGAGCTGCGCACCAAGCTGGAGCAGCGGCTGCGGGCCAAGCGCGCCGAACTGGCGGGCCTGCGCAACGAGCACGCGGCCCTGCTGCGCCGGTACGCCACCGCGGAGACCGAGCGCGCGAGCGCCCTGGAGGGCCGTCGGCTGCTGGAGATAGAGGCCGCGTCCCCGACGCCGGCGCTGCCGCCCGTGCCGGCCGACGAGACGGAATCCGCGGAGGAGACCGAGGCTGTGGCTGCCTCGGTGGACGAGGCGGACGCGGCGGACAAGGCGGACGCGGCGGACACGGACACCGACGAGCAGTCGGAGGCTCCCGCGGTCTTCTCGCCCGAGGGCTCGAAGCTGTTCCTGCGGGCCAGTGCGGCGCTGAAGAAGTTCGACGAGGACGGTGACGGTTCTCCGAAGGACGCCGACCGGGTTGTGGCGGAGACCGGCGCGGAGGACGAGCCTGAGGCCGAGGGCGAGGGTGAACTCGGGGCCGAGGGTGACTTCGAGGACGACGACGAGCTTGAGGACGACGGCGAGCTTGAGGTTGAGGCCGGGGACGAGGTCGACGTCGAGGCTGAGGCTGAGGGTGATGTCGACGCCGACGCCGACGCCGACGCCGATGCCGAGGTTGAGACCGGCGTCGAGGCCGAGGGCGCTTCTGAGGACGGCGCTTTCCCCGAGGACGACGGCTCCCCGAAGGGCGGTGGGTCGCGCAAGGGTGACGGTCCGTCAAAGCGTGACGGTGGCCGCAAAGGCGTGTCCATGACGGCGCAGAACGGTGCCGCGGCGAGCCAGGCGACCGCCCCTGCCACGGGAACCGCTCCCGCCGCGGCCGCGAACGGTGCCACGGAGGCCGTGGTGCAGGAGGACGAGGCGCAGGGGCAGCCCGAGGCGGTCGACGAGCATGAGCACGCGGCCGCCTCCACTCCGGCCCGCTCGGCCCAGCCCGTGCAGCAGCCCTCGGGACACTTCGTCGCGCCGACCGCGGTGGCCGTCGTACCGGCCGCTCCCGTGCGGCGCCCCGCGGTCGAGGGCGGCTTCGACTTCTTCGGCAACAAGAACGAGCCGACTCCGGCGACCCTGGACGCCGTCCAGAACGAGGACCTCGCCGACGTGGTCGGCCAGGAGGCCCTCGCCGTGCACAAGGCGGAGGCGGAGTCCGAGTTCAAGCCGGCCGACGAGCAGGCCCGAGGCGTGGGCCAGGTCATCGACCTGACGGCTCACGACGAGACGGAACAGATCAATCTGCAGGGGCTGCGGAGCGCGGTTTCCTGACTCCGGGTGGCAGCGGGCGGTTGTCGGCTCTACGACGCCGTCAACTCGCCCTACGACGCCATCCACCGGTCCGGCAGCGCGTCCCGCCGTCCGGTCCGCGACCGCTCGGCCTGCCCCCGCAGCAGCTCCGCCGCCTCCTCGGCGTCCCTCAGACGGGCCGTGACGGTCTTGTTGGCCCCCGTGTCCACATGGACGTCGGCAAGCCGCCACAGGCGCTCCCAGGGCCCCTGAGCCAGCCGCACGCTCTGCACCTTGGCGTGCGGCACCAGCGCCAGGCTCCGCTTCAGCAGCCCGTGCCGCGCCGCGAACACGGTGTCCGTGACCGCGAGCCCGTGACCACGCCACCAGACCGGTACGCACCGCCCGGCCCGCCGCGGCGGGCGCGACAGCGCCGCGGCCGTCGGCACGCTCACCCCGGGCAGCACGCGCGCGACGACGGCCTCCGCGAGCTCGCGCGGAGCGACCGGTACGAGCACCGAGTTGGACGAACCGGCCACGTCCAGCTCCACCCGCACCCACCCGCGCCGCCGCCACAGCAACGGCTCCACGATCCGCACGGTCTGCACCCGCCCCGGCGGCACCGTCTCGTGCGTACGGTCCAGCAGCCCGTGGTCGATGCGCAGCCCGTCCGGCGACTCGCCCACCGTCCAGTCGTACTCCCCGACGAAGCGCCCCACGCTGCTCGTGGCCGCCGCGCCCAGCAAAGGCACACCGGTCGCGAGGACCGTCCACACACTGTGGGTGGCGAGCCAGAGGACGGGCGGTACGACGAGCGCGGCGACCAGGGAGGCCCAGGTGGCGCCCGTCAGCAGGAGGGAGATCGCGAGATGCAGCGGGGGCGTGCGCAGCAGCTCGCGCGCCGGTGCTTCACCGACTTCGTGCGCCGTCTCGGGCGCGAACCCGGCGGCGCGCGCGAGTAGTTCCGCGCGCAGCGCACGCGCCTCGCGCTCCCCCAGGAAGGCCAGCTCGTCCTTCTTGTCGGTGCCTACGACATCGAGTTTGAGCTTGGCGACGCCCGCCACGCGCGCGAGGAGCGGCTGGGTGACATCGATCGCCTGGATGCGCTCCAGCCGGATGTGCGCGGTACGGCGGAACAACAGCCCGGTACGGATGCGCAGTTCGGAGTCCGTCACCGCGAAGTGCGTGAACCACCAGGTGAGGAAGCCGTACAGGGCGG
Organism: Streptomyces sp. CA-249302; assembly: GCF_050936785.1. NCBI lineage: Bacteria > Bacillati > Actinomycetota > Actinomycetes > Kitasatosporales > Streptomycetaceae > Streptomyces > Streptomyces sp. CA-249302. The sequence goes on from NZ_JBNJMG010000001.1 coordinate 5,993,794, forward strand.
CGGCCGGGACGAGCACGGCGAGCGCGATCAGCAGCGTGGTCTCCGTCAGCCGCGCCAACTGCCGCTGCGCCTGGTCGGGATCGTGCACCCCCCACCCGATGAGCACCGCGACCGGCGCCCACGCCCGCCGCAGCGGCGTCACGGGGTGCAGCCGGCGCTCGGTGACGGGTTCCTTCGCGCGTACGGCGTCGTCGACGCCCGGCGCCGTCACAGGCCCGCCGATCGGGCCTCGCCGAGCTCGGTGAGCCGGTCGCGCAGCCGTTCCGCCTCGGCCGGGTCGAGGCCCGGAATGGTGGCGTCGGTCGCCGCGGCCGCGGTGTGCAGCTGCACACTGGCCAGCCCGAAGTGCCGCTCGACGGGCCCGGAGGTCACCTCGACCAGCTGCATGCGCCCGTACGGCACCACGGTCTCCTCGCGCCACAGCACGCCCCGGCTGATCAGCAGGTCGTCGGCGCGCTCGGCGTACCGCCAGGACCGCCAGTTGCGGCCCAGCACCACCCAGCCCCACGCCATGACCGCGAGCGGCAGCAGCGCGAACGCCGCCCAGCCGGGCCCGGCGAGCAGAGTGAGCAGCAACGCCAGGGCGAGGGCGATCAGCCCCAGCCACACCACCAGCAACAGCCGCCGCATCCGCAGCAGCCCCGGCGGCAGCCCGGTCCACACCGGTTCCGCCGCCTCGTCCCCCGTCGTGCCCGTGTCCCGCGCGCTCCCCGTTTCCATACGGCCAGCGTACGTAGGAGAGACTGTGTCCATGAGTCCCACGACGGAGACCATGGTCGGTATCGGCGGCGCCGCGGAGAGCACCGACATGGTGCTCAACATCGGGCCGCAGCATCCGTCCACGCACGGCGTACTCAGGCTGCGCCTGGTGCTGGACGGCGAGCGCATCGTGCACGCGGAGCCGGTGATCGGGTACATGCACCGCGGCGCGGAGAAGCTCTTCGAGGCGCGCGACTACCGCCAGATCATCATGCTCGCCAACCGCCACGACTGGCTGTCGGCCTTCTCGAACGAACTGGGCGTGGTCCTCGCCGTCGAGCGCATGCTCGGCATGGAGGTCCCCACCCGCGCGGTCTGGACGCGGACGCTGCTCGCTGAGCTGAACCGGGTGCTCAACCACCTGATGTTCCTCGGCTCGTACCCGCTGGAGCTGGGCGGGATCACGCCGATCTTCTACGCCTTCACGGAGCGCGAGGAACTCCAGCACGTCATGGAGGAGATCTCCGGCGGGCGCATGCACTACATGTTCAACCGCGTCGGCGGCCTCAAGGAGGACCTCCCCGCCGGCTGGACCTCACGCGCGCGTGCCTCCGTCGCGGCCCTGCGCTCCCGTATGGACCGCTTCGACGACCTGGTGCTCGGCAACGAGATCTTCCGGGGGCGCACCCGGGGCGTGGGCGCGCTCGCGCCGGAGACGGTGCACGCCTACGGCGTGAGCGGGCCCATCGCGCGCGCCTCGGGCGTCGACTTCGACCTGCGCCGGGACGAGCCGTACCTCGCCTACGGGGAGCTCCAGGACACCCTCAAGGTCGTCACCCGGCAGGAGGGCGACTGTCTCGCCCGCTTCGAGTGCCTCCTGGAGCAGACGCACAACTCCCTCGACCTCGCCGACGCCTGCCTCGACCGGCTCGCCGACCTGCCGCCCGGGCCGATCAACCAGCGCCTCCCCAAGGTCCTCAAGGCACCCGAGGGCCACACCTACGCCTGGACCGAGAACCCGCTCGGCATCAACGGCTACTACCTCGTCAGCAAGGGCGAGAAGACCCCGTACCGCCTGAAGCTGCGCTCTGCCTCGTACAACAACATCCAGGCCCTCGTGGAACTGCTGCCGGGGACGCTGGTCGCCGACATGGTGGCGATCCTGGGGTCGCTGTTCTTCGTGGTCGGGGACATCGACAAGTAGGGCGATGGACAAGTATTAGGGCGCGGGGCGGCCGGAGCCGGCGCCGCGGGGAGCGGCGCGGCGTCCTCAGGTCTCCAGTGGGTCCGGAATTCCAACCGGCTGGAGGAGCCAGCCGAAGTCGCCCAGGCCGCCGGGTGCGGTGAGTTCGGCGGCTTCGCCGGCGTCGGCGAGGGCGCGTACGTAGGCGGCGGGGTGTGTGGTCGCGAGCGTGAGCGGGGGGCGTGCGCCTGCGACGCCCAAGGCGCGCAGAGCGTCGCGCTGTCTCAGAACGCGCCCACAAGATTCCGTATGCGCCGCAGAGCGCGCCGCGCACGCCCCCACACTTGCGCCCGCGCCCGCCTCTGCTTGCGCGCCCCCTCGTGCCCCGCAAGCATCCAGCGCCACATGTGCCGTGATGTCGCACGACCCGTCCGGCACAGGCGTCGTCTCGAGCCCCGCGCGGAATCCCGTGAGCGTGCCGAACAGGGGGCGTGAGTCCATGGCGTGCGCGTAGTCCACGGCGACCGCGAGTCCGCGCTCGACGGTGGAGACCGCGTTCGCCCAGGCCTCGTCCCGCGGGAATCCGATCTCGGCCCGCAGTCCCTCCTCGTCCGGCAGTGGCCACCACCGTGCCAGCCAGTCCGACTCCGCGCCGCCGACGGGGTCCCCGAGTCGTTCGGTTCCGTCGCTGCGTACGAGTACCAGGCGCGGTACGCCCTCGGAGTCCACCTCGGCGATGTCGACGGGGACGTTGTCGAGCCATTCGTTGGCGAACAGCAGACCGGTGATGCCGGGCGGCGGCTCGGTGAGCCAGTCGATGTCGGGGTCGAGGCCCTCGGGGCAGTCGGCGAGGTCGACGGCGTACGCACGCACGCGTGCGGTGACTTCCGCGGGCAGAGCGGCCAGTACGCCGGTGACCAGCTCGCCGCGGCCCGCCGCCATGTCGACGAAGTCGAGGCGGGCGGGTCGGTCCAGGGCTTCGTCGACCCGGCACAGCAGCCGGGCCACGGCCTCGGCGAAGAGCGGGGAGGCGTGTACGGACGTACGGAAGTGCCCGGCCGGTCCCTCGGGACGGCGGTAGAAGCCGTCCGGCCCGTACAGCGCGGCCTCCGTCGCCGTCCGCCAGCCCTGCCACTCGCGACCTGTGTCCCCTGTCACCGGCTCCGCCGCTCGCGTCCTGTGTCTCTTGTCACCGGCCCTGCCACCCGCCCGTCGTCTCACCCGTCACCGGCCCAGGCTAAGCGCACAGAGGAACGCAGCCTCCACCTTGCGGAGTATGCGCGCGGGGTGCGGATCGGCCCTCCGGTTGACCCCTGCACGCATCCCGCTTCCCTACTCTGGGTTACGTGCAGCGCCTCTATGACTTCCTCCGCAGACACCCGACAGGGGTCGACTCCTTCTGGGCCGTCTTCCTGTTCGGGATCTCGCTCGCGGGCGGGATGTCCGTCCGCAGCCAGGAGGCCCAGGGCACCGACTCGCCGGCCCTGATCGTTCCGATCGCCCTTCTGCTGAGCCTGGTGATCGCGCTGCGCCGCCGTATGCCGGAGAAGATGCTCCTCCTGGCGATGGCGCTCGGCCTGGCGCAGGTGGTGCTGGACGTCAAGACGACGGCTGCCGACTTCGCGATGCTGGTGATCGTCTACACGGTGGCCGCGACCGGCGCCCGCTGGGCGTCCAGGCTGGCGCTGGGCGTCGGCCTGTGCGCGGCGCCGGTGGCGCAGCTGCGCTGGTGGAGCGCGGACACCAGTACGCCGGGCAACGTCGCACAGGTGATCTTCCTGACGGTCCCGTTCGCGCTCGCCTGGGTGCTCGGCGACTCCATCCGCACCCGCCGCGCCTACTTCGCGCAGCTGGAGGAGCGCAACGCCCGCCTCGAGAAGGAGCGCGAGGCGCAGGCGAAGGTCGCGGTCGCGGCCGAACGCGCCCGGATCGCACGCGAGTTGCACGACGTGGTCGCGCACAACGTGTCGGTGATGGTGGTGCAGGCCGACGGTGCCGCCTATGTCCTCGACACCGCCCCCGACCAGGCGAAGAAGGCCCTGGAGACGATCTCCTCGACCGGCCGTCAGGCCCTCGCCGAGATGCGCCGCCTGCTGGGCGTGCTGCGCACCGGCGAGCACAAGGAGGTCGGCGAGTACGTCCCGCAGCCGGACGTCGAGCAGATCGACGACCTGATCGAGCAGTGCCGCACCTCCGGCCTGCCCGTCGACTTCAAGGTGGAGGGCACCCCGCGCCCGCTGCCCAGCGGCGTCGAGCTCACCGCGTACCGGATCGTGCAGGAGGCGCTCACCAACACCCGCAAGCACGGCGGACCCAACACGGGCGCGAGCGTGCGGCTGGTGTACTTCGACGACGGGCTCGGCCTGCTGGTCGAGGACGACGGCAAGGGCGCGCCGCACGAGCTGTACGAGGAGGGCGGCATCGACGGCCAGGGGCACGGCCTGATCGGGATGCGCGAGCGGGTCGGTATGGTCGGCGGCACCCTGGACGCGGGTCCGCGCCCCGGCGGAGGATTCCGCATCAGTGCGCTGCTCCCGCTCAAACCGGCGCATTGACGCCGACGCACGCCCCCTGTTGACACCTGTAACAACCTCGGCACCTGCGACAACCCTTGACAGACACCTTGTAGACGGAGATGGAAGAGGCCCGATGACGATCCGCGTGATGCTCGTCGACGATCAGGTGCTGCTGCGCACCGGGTTCCGGATGGTGCTCGCCGCGCAGCCGGACATGGAGGTCGTCGCGGAGGCGGGGGACGGTGTCGAGGCCCTTCAGGTGCTGCGTGCGACGGCCGTCGACGTCGTCCTGATGGATGTGCGCATGCCCAAGCTGGACGGCGTGGAGACCACCCGCCGCATCTGCCAGGAGCCGAACCCGCCGAAGGTGCTGATCCTGACCACCTTCGACCTCGACGAGTACGCCTTCTCCGGGCTGAAGGCGGGCGCCTCCGGTTTCATGCTCAAGGACGTGCCACCCGGTGAACTCCTGACCGCCATCCGCTCGGTGCACAGCGGCGACGCGGTGGTGGCCCCGTCGACCACGCGCCGCCTCCTCGACCGGTTCGCGCCGATGCTGCCCAGCGCCGGCAAGGAGCCCCAGCACAAGGAGCTGGAGCGGCTCACCGAACGCGAGCGCGAGGTCATGATCCTCGTCGCGCAGGGTCTGTCCAACGGCGAGATCGCGGCCCGTCTCGTGCTGTCCGAGGCGACGGTGAAGACCCATGTCGGCCGCATCCTCACCAAGTTGGGGCTGCGGGACCGGGTGCAGGTGGTGGTCCTGGCGTACGAGACCGGGCTGGTCCGCGCGGGCGGGCACGGCTGATCCACGGGGGCGTGACCCCCGTGTAACCGGTGACCACTAGGGTCTGCGCATGCTCCTGTGGATCAACGGCCCTTTCGGGGGCGGCAAGACACAGACCGCACACGAGATCCAGCGGCGCCTGCGGGGCAGTGTCATCTGCGACCCCGAGCACGCCGGCTTCGGTCTGCGCCGGACGCTCCCGCCCGAACTGCGCGGGGACTTCCAGGACCTGACCGCGTGGCGGCAGGGCGTGGTCGAGGTGCTCGACCTGGCCCTCACCAAGCGCGAAGGAGCCGTGATCGTGCCCATGACGGTCACGGACTCCGGCTACTTCGAGGAGACCGTCGGACGGCTGCGCGAACTGGGCCACGACGTACGGCACTTCACGCTCCTCGCCCAGCGCGAGACCGTCCTCCGGCGGCTGCGCGAGCGCGGCTTCGGACACCTCCTCCAGTACGTCGCCGGGAAGAACGCCGGTCTGGGGCGCGAGACCTGGGCCGTGCAGCAGCTCGACCACTGCCTGGAGCGGCTGCAGGAGCCGGAGTTCGCCGAGCACCTGTGGACCGACCACTCGACCGTGCCGAAGACGGCGGACCGCATCGCCGTCCTGGCCGGCCTCACGCTGCGGCCGAACAACGAGGGCGCGCTGCGGACGCGACTGAGGCAGGCGCGGGTGGGCGTCAAGCACATCCGCTTCGACTGAGGCCACTGCAGATCGGCTCGGAACAGGCCCCCGCTCAGCGCAGGATGCCCTCCAGGAAGTCGCTGCCCAGCCGGGCCACCACGGCTATGTCCAGCTGGTGCTGGACGTACCGGCCGCGGCGGCGCGTGGTGATCAGGCCCGCCTTCTTCAGGACGCCCAGGTGCCGGGATATCTCCGGGGCCGTCATGCCGTGCGCCTGCGCCAGCTCGCTCGTGGTGTAGGCGCTGCGGGCCAGATAGCGGCAGATCCGCATGCGCACCGGGTGGGACAGGGCGGTCATCCGCAGCGCGAGCTGGTCGACGGAGGGCGGCGCCGCGAGCTCCGGGGAGCCGACCGGGTAGTGCAGCACCGGCCAGGACGGACAGGTGCGGCCAGCCCAGGCTGGTGGGTACGAGCAGGAGGGTGCCGTCCGCGGTGGCCGTACGGCCCGAGGTCAGCTTGTCGACCGTGATCCGCCCGGCGGTCTCGTCGAGCGTGATCGCCGGGGACACCGCGGCCAGCGCCTCGGCCAGGCCCTTGTGGCGCAGGAGGTCGGTCTTGTGGCGGGCGTCCGCCGTGAGCTGGTGGCGCAGCCGGGACCAGGTCTCCGCGAAGAACGCCTCGTCGCAGTCCTGGAGGAACTGCCGCAGCCAGGCCCGGATCCGCGGCGGATCCGTCAGCAGCAGCCCACTGAACCGCTCCTGCTGCGGGCCGCGCGCGGCGGCCAGTTCCAGAGCGCGGCGGCGCTGCTCGGGGTCGGCGAGCGTGCCGGGACCCACGCCGTAGGACGGCATGGCGCAGGTGAACTCCAGTGCCGCGTCCACGAACTGTTCGTCCGTCAGCTTGTCCAGCAGGTCCAGCTCCTCGCCCAGCGTGGCCCCGGGGAGGGTGGCGCCGCCCGGGATGCCCGCGTACGGCAGGAAGAGGTCCGAGAACGTCGTCCGCCACAGGAAGTCCGCCTCGCACATGCGGTCCGCCAGGTGGGGGTCGAGCCGGGCGGTGACACCCGTCACCCAGGCCTGCAGCCCGGGGTGGTGTCCCGGCTCGGACAGCGCGTGCAGCGCCATGCCGAGCTCGCCCAGGGGTGAGGGGACGACGGCCACTCCCTCCGGCCGCAGCCCCGCGATGTCGATGCGCACGCTCATGACCTCATGGTGCACCCCGCCACTGACAACGCCCCCCTCGATTGACGGCGCCCGTCAATCGACGCGACTTCCCCGCCGTACCGGCGCAACCTGGGATCACCGGGGCAGCCGCGGAGCCCACGAACCCTTGTCTCCACGTCCCGATACGTCGCGAGAAGGCGAACCGCCATGAGCATCACGCAGCAGTACCTCCTCGACACCTACCGTGCCCGGCAACTGGGCGAGCCCGCCCCGCCCGCGCCCGGCGCGCACGACTGGCAGGTGGCGCGCGAGTGGCGCGACCACCGGCAGTTCCGCGCGGTCGTCGCCGGACACCCGGCCCACGGGCGGATACGGCTGGCGCTCAGCCGCCGGCTGCACCTGCGGCCGCGCTCCGCCGACTGACGCGAGGGCCCTTCAGGGCGCGACGGCCCTTCAGGGGCTGAGGCGGGCCACGAACTCCGCGACCGCCGCCTTCACGTCGTCGGCGGTCCACTCCAGGGCCTGGGCCCGGACGTACACCTCGGTGTACGCGAGGCCCGGGCCCTTCTCCTCCCAGGCGTGACCGAACACGAGTGTCCCGGTCTCCTCGCCCTGCCGGATCGCCGCCTCCGAGACGACGTCGACGTCGTACGGCAGCCAGACCTGGAAGTCGTGCGTGTGCGGCCGCTCCGGATGGATGCGCGCCCACGGCACCCCGGCCGCGGCGAACCCCTCGCGCATCGCTTCGGCGATCACGCGCGCGTGGGTCACGTACTCGGGAAGCCGCGGCAGCTCGCGCTCCAGGCCGGCGAGGGCCGACAGCACCGTCGGGAACTGCTGGAAGATCTGGCCGCCGTACCGGTGCCGCCAGGCCTTCGCCTCGTCGATCAGCGTCTGCGGGCCGGCGAGCGCGGCGCCGCCGTAGCCGCCGACGGACTTGTAGAACGACACGTACACGCTGTCCGCGAGGCCCGCGATCTCGTCCAGGGGGCGGCCGAAGTGGACGGTGGACTCCCACAGGCGCGCGCCGTCGAAGTGCACCACCGCGTCGCGCTCGTGCGCCGCCTCCACGACCTCGGTGAGCTCCTCCCAGGACGGCAGCACGAAACCGGCGTCCCTGAGCGGCAGTTCGAGCATGAGCGCCCCGAAAGGTTCGTCGAGGCCGCGCACCTCGTCGGCGGTCGGCTGCCGCGGCGCGCCGGTGACCCTTACCGGGCGCAGCCCGCTGACCTGGCTGAACGCATCCCGCTCATGCAGCACGGGGTGGGCCAGCGGGTGCAGGGCAACGACCGGGTTGCCGGTGCGGCCGGCCCAGCAGCGCAGTGCGACCTGCTGGGCCATGGTGCCGCTCGGGAAGAACGCGGCGGCCTCGTGGCCGAGCAGCCCGGCGACCTTCGTCTCCAGGGCCTCCACCACGCCGTTGCCATAGATGTCCGACGTCTCGTCGAGGTCGTACACGTCGCCGACGCCGTCCAGCAGTGCCAGGCGCTCCCGGAGCGTTTCCAGGAACCCGGGGCGCTCGAACACGCGCTCCGCGCTCCGGTGCGCGCGGATGCGCCGTTCACGGCGTCGCTTGCGCCGCTCCTCGTCCGGTACGTGTTCGACTGTCCGTTCGCCCTGCTCCGCCGTATCGCCCATGGCCCGGATCATGCCTGGCGCGGGTCCGGGCGGGCACCCGGATTTCCACAGGCTTTCCCGCCGGTTTCCCTGCCTGCGGTCGGTGTGCGGACGGCGTGCGATAACCCACAGCCTGTGGACAACCGGACGCCCTCAGGATGGATCGCGTTAACATGACGAGAAATCGTCCGGTACCCGGAGCGGACTGGAACGGGAAGGCCGCCGTCGCGTGAGTACAAGCCAACTGCCAGACCCCAAGGACCGCCCCGCGCGGCTCACCGTCGGTGTCGTCGGCGCCGGTCGCGTGGGCCCCGCACTCGCCGCGTCCCTCCAGCTCGCCGGACATCGCCCGGTGGCCGTCTCCGGGGTCTCCGACGCCTCCCGGAAGCGCGCCGCGCAGCTTCTCCCCGATGTCCCCCTCGTCCCGCCCGCCGAAGTCCTCCAGCGCGCCGACCTGGTCCTGCTGACCGTCCCGGACGACACCCTGCCCGGCCTGGTCGAGGGCCTCGCCGAGACCGGGGCCGTGCGACCGGGCCAGCTGCTCGTGCACACCTCCGGGCGGTACGGCGCGAAGGTCCTGGACCCCGCCCTGCGCGCGGGCGCGCTGCCGCTGGCCCTGCACCCGGCGATGACTTTCACGGGCACGCCCGTGGACGTCCAGCGCCTCGCCGGCTGCTCCTTCGGGGTCACCGCCCCCGACGAACTGCGGATGGCCGCCGAGGCCCTCGTCATCGAGATGGGCGGCGAACCGGAATGGATCGCCGAGGAGCGGCGCCCGCTCTACCACGCGGCGCTCGCGCTGGGTGCGAACCACCTGGTCACGCTGGTCGCGCAGTCCATGGAGCTGCTGCGCGAGGCCGGCGTGGAGGCGCCCGACCGGATGCTCGGCCCGCTCCTCGGCGCCGCCCTCGACAACGCCCTGCGCTCCGGTGACGCGGCCCTGACCGGCCCGGTCGCGCGCGGGGACGCGGGCACGGTCGCCGCGCACGTCGCGGAGCTGCGCAAGCACGCCCCGCAGACCGTCGCCGGGTACCTGGCGATGGCCCGCGCCACCGCCGACCGCGCGCTCGCCCACGGGCTGCTCAAGCCGGAACTCGCCGAGGACCTCCTCGGGGTCCTCGCCACCGGGACCAACGGCGCCGAGGGAGACGCCCGATGACCACCACCCTGCTGCGCACCGCCGACGAACTCCACGCACGCACGCGTACCGGCCGCCGCGCCGTCGTGATGACCATGGGCGCCCTGCACGAGGGCCACGCCACCCTGGTCCGCACCGCCCGCGAGATCGCCGGACCGGACGGCGAGGTCGTCGTCACCGTCTTCGTGAACCCCCTCCAGTTCGGCAAGGGCGAGGACCTCGACCGCTACCCGCGCACCCTGGACGCCGACCTCAAGATCGCCGAAGAGGCCGGCGCCGACGCCGTGTTCGCGCCCTCCGTCGACGAGGTCTACCCGGGCGGCGAACCCCAGGTGCGCATCGGCGCGGGCCCGATGGGGGAGCGCCTGGAGGGCGCCGCGCGCCCCGGGCACTTCGACGGCATGCTCACCGTCGTCGCCAAGCTGCTGCACCTCACCCGCCCCGATGTCGCCCTGTACGGCCAGAAGGACGCCCAGCAGCTCGCCCTGATCCGCCGCATGGTGCGCGACCTGAACTTCGGCGTGGAGATCGTCGGCGTGCCCACCGTGCGCGAGGAGGACGGCCTCGCCCTCTCCAGCCGCAACCGCTACCTCTCGCCCGAGGAGCGGCGCACGGCGCTCTCCCTCTCGCACGCGCTGTTCGCGGGCCGCGACCGGCACGCGGCGCAGGAGGCGTTGCGCGCGCGGGCGCGCGAGGTGCCCGCCACGCACGCGCGTGCCGAGGCGCTCAGCGCCCTGGGGGAGTCGCGCGCCGCGGCCGACGCGCACGCCGTCGCCAAGTCCCTCCCGTCGTCCACCGCCTCCGCCGACGCGGACACCTCGCGACGCACCTCCTACGGCGCCCCCTCGGCCGTACGCGCCGCGTCCCGCATGGTCCTCGACGAGGCCGCGCGGCTGTCCCCGCCGCTCGAACTGGACTACCTCGCGCTCGTCGACCCGTCCGACTTCACCGAGATCGAGGACGACTTCACCGGCGAGGCCGTCCTCGCCGTCGCCGCCCGGGTCGGGACGACCCGGCTGATCGACAACCTTCCACTCACCTTCGGAAACCTCGGAGCCGCCTCGTGACCAGCACAGGCATACGACTGCACGCGCCCGCCCCCGGGTGGTCCATCGCCGCGGACGTGGTGGTCGTCGGCTCCGGCGTCGCCGGCCTCACCGCGGCCCTGCGCTGCGAGGCCGCCGGCCTGAGGACGGTCGTCGTCACCAAGGCCCGCCTCGACGACGGCTCCACCCGCTGGGCGCAGGGCGGTATCGCCGCGGCCCTCGGCGACGGCGACACCCCCGAACAGCACCTGGACGACACCCTGGTGGCCGGCGTGGGCCTGTGCGACGAGGAGGCCGTACGGATCCTCGTCACCGAGGGCCCGGACGCCGTACGCCGCCTCATCGAGACCGGCACGCACTTCGACGAGTCCGAGGAAGGCGGCCTGGAGCTCACCCGCGAGGGCGGCCACCACCGCCGCCGGATCGTGCACGCGGGCGGTGACGCGACCGGCGCGGAGGTCTCCCGGGCACTTGTGGAAGCCGTACGCGCGCGTGGCCTCCGTACGATCGAGAACGCGCTCGTCCTCGACCTGCTGACCGACGCCGACGGCCGTACGGCGGGCGTCTCGCTGCACGTCATGGGCGAGGGCCAGCACGACGGCGTGGGCGCCGTGCACGCCCCCGCGGTCGTCCTCGCGACCGGTGGCATGGGCCAGGTGTTCTCCGCGACCACCAACCCGTCGGTGTCGACCGGCGACGGCGTGGCACTCGCCCTGCGAGCGGGCGCCGAGGTGAGCGACCTGGAGTTCGTGCAGTTCCACCCGACCGTGCTGTTCCTCGGCGCCGACGCCGAGGGCCAGCAGCCCCTCGTCTCCGAGGCGGTCCGCGGCGAGGGCGCCCACCTCGTCGACGCCGACGGCGTGCGCTTCATGGTCGGCCGGCACGAACTGGCCGAGCTCGCGCCCCGGGACATCGTCGCCAAGGGCATCGTGCGCCGCATGCAGGAGCAGGACGCCGAGCACATGTTCCTCGACGGCCGGCACTTCGGCGCCGACATGTGGGAGCACCGCTTCCCGACGATCCTCGCCGCCTGCCGCGCCAACGGCATCGACCCGGTCACCGAGCCCATCCCGATCGCGCCGGCCGCCCACTTCGCCTCCGGGGGCGTGCGCACGGACTCCCGGGGCCGTACGACCGTCCCGGGCCTGTACGCGTGCGGTGAGGTGGCCTGCACCGGCGTGCACGGCGCGAACCGGTTGGCCTCCAACTCCCTCCTCGAGGGCCTGGTCTACGCCGAGCGCATCTCCGCCGACATCGCGGCGGTCCGGCAGGCGAACGGCCTCCACGCGCGCGTGCCCGCCCCCGTCGAGCACCCCGAGACGCCCGCGCACCCGCTGCTGGCGCCCGAGGCCCGGTTCGCGATCCAGCGGATCATGACGAACGGCGCGGGCGTCCTGCGCTCCGCCGAATCGCTCTCCCAGGCCGCCGACCAGCTCCAGCAGCTGCACGCCGAGGCCCGCGACGCCCTCGCCGAGAACGGCAAGACCGCCGAGCCCGGCGTCGACACCTGGGAGTCCACCAACCTCCTGTGCGTGGCCCGCGTCCTGGTCGCCGCCGCCCGGCTGCGCGAGGAGACCCGGGGCTGCCACTGGCGCGAGGACCATGCCGACCGCGACGACGCGGCATGGCGCCGCCACATCGTCGTACGGCTGAATCCGGACCGCACCCTCGCCGTACACACCACCGATACCGCAGACTTCCCCCCGACCCGGCAGCCCCTCCAGGAGCAGTGACAGAAGTGAGCACCCCCGACCTCCCCCTCGCGTCGAACGGCGGCTGCGGCGACGGCTGCGCCTGCGGCGCGGAAACCGACGCCGAATACCTGGAGTGCGGGCTCGACCCCGCGCTCGCGCAACTCCTGGCCGACGCCGGACTCGACCCCCTTGAGGTCGAGGACATCGCCAATGTCGCCATCCAGGAGGACCTCGACCACGGCGTGGACGTGACCACGGTCGCGACCATCCCCGAAGAGGCCGTCGCCACCGCCGACTTCACCGCGCGCGAGGCGGGCGTGGTGGCCGGCCTCAGGGTCGCCGAAGCAGTGATCTCCGTGGTCTGCGAGGACGAGTTCGAGGTCGAGCGGCACGTCGAGGACGGCGACCGGGTCGAGGCCGGACAGAAGCTCCTGTCGGTCACCACGCGCACGCGTGACCTGCTCACCGCCGAGCGCAGCGCGCTCAACCTCCTGTGCCGCCTGTCCGGCATCGCGACCGCCACGCGCGCGTGGGCGGACGCACTGGACGGCACCAAGGCCAAGGTGCGGGACACCCGCAAGACGACCCCGGGGCTGCGCTCCATGGAGAAGTACGCGGTGCGCTGCGGCGGCGGCGTCAACCACCGCATGTCGCTCTCCGACGCGGCCCTCGTCAAGGACAACCACGTGGTGGCCGCGGGCGGCGTCGCGCAGGCCTTCAAGGCCGTACGGGAGGCATTCCCGGACGTACCGATCGAGGTCGAGGTCGACACCCTGCACCAGCTGCGCGAGGTCGTGGACGCAGGTGCCGACCTGATCCTGCTCGACAACTTCACGCCCGGCGAGTGCGAAGAGGCCGTCGCGGTGGTGCACGGCCGGGCCGCCCTGGAGGCCTCGGGCCGGCTCACGCTCGACAACGCGCGCGTGTACGCCGACACCGGCGTCGACTACCTGGCCGTGGGCGCCCTCACCCACTCCGCGCCGATCCTCGACATCGGTCTCGACCTGCGAGCGGCGGAGTAGGTAACCCCCATGCTGCTGACGATCGACGTAGGGAACACGCACACCGTCCTTGGCCTCTTCGACGGGGAGGACATCGTCGAGCACTGGCGCATCTCCACGGACGCGCGCCGCACCGCCGACGAGCTGGCCGTGCTGCTGCAGGGCCTGATGGGCATGCACCCGCTGCTCGGCGACGAACTGGGCGACGGCATCGACGGCATCGCCATCTGCGCCACCGTCCCCTCCGTGCTGCACGAGCTGCGCGAGGTGACCCGGCGCTACTACGGCGACGTGCCCGCGGTGCTCGTGGAGCCCGGCGTGAAGACCGGTGTGCCGATCCTGACCGACAACCCCAAGGAGGTCGGCGCCGACCGCATCATCAACGCGGTGGCGGCCGTCGAGCTCTACGGGGGACCGGCGATCGTCGTGGACTTCGGTACGGCGACCACCTTCGACGCCGTCTCCGCGCGTGGGGAGTACATCGGCGGCGTCATCGCCCCCGGTATCGAGATCTCCGTCGAGGCGCTCGGCGTCCGGGGCGCCCAGCTGCGGAAGATCGAGGTGGCGCGGCCCCGGAGCGTGATCGGCAAGAACACCGTCGAGGCGATGCAGTCCGGCATCATCTACGGCTTCGCCGGCCAGGTCGACGGGGTCGTGAGCCGGATGGCGCGGGAGCTCGCGGAGGACCCCGACGACGTCACGGTGATCGCGACCGGTGGCCTCGCGCCGATGGTCCTGGGCGAGTCCTCGGTCATCGACGAGCACGAGCCGTGGCTGACGCTGGTCGGACTGCGCCTGGTGTACGAGCGGAACGTGTCCCGCATGTGACCGCCCGGGTGACCGTGGGGGCGCAACCGGGTGGCTCGGTTGCGCCACACCGCCCTCCTATGTCGAGTTTGTCTGATTAGCGCGTACCGTCGCCGCATGCCCACGCCATACGGATCCCGCGGCGGCATGGCGTTCGGTGCGGAGGAGCTGCGTGTGCTCCGCCGCGCTCTCGCCCTCGCCCTGCACCCGAGCCCCGCCTCCGCCGAGGACGTCCAGGACTGCCTCCGCCTCGCAGACTCCCTCGACGAGGCGATGCGCGAGGGCGCGAGGCTGCGTGCCTTCCTGGTGGCCGACCTCGCCCGCTACCGCGCCGCCCTGCCCGGCACCGCCGCCGGCTACCTCACGCTCCTGGAGGAGGCGCTGGGCGCCGCCTACCGCCCCGGCCCCGACGACCTCGCCGCCCTTCGGGCGCTGCGCGGCAACCCGGTCGCCGCGGCACTCCTGGACCGCTGCCAGATCCTGGCCGAACAGGACGTACGCGCCCGTCTCGCGCGCGGAACGGCCCGCCGGGACGCCCCGGCCGTCCCCGCCTCCCGCACGCGCCTCACGGCCCTCCCCGGCGGCCTCTCGGGCCGTCCCGGCGCGGGCCCCGCCGCCGCAGCGAACGCGGATCCCGCCGACAAGCCCGAGCGGAAGCCCGCCGAGAAGCCGGCGGCCCCCAAGCCGGCCCCCGACGCTCCCAAGCCGAGCCGCCCCATCCCCACCCCCGGCGAGGTCTTCCCGCGCCGCAAGCCGGCCCCGCCGCCGGCGCCGAACCCGCCCCAGGAACTCGCCGCGGGCTGAACCGGGATGCCATGGGGGCCGAACACGCCCAACCCCGCCATCGGCCCCCTTTCGGGGCGTGGCTAACCTGGATCCATGGACTACGTCTCCGCGCTCGTGCCCCCGGTCGTCATGGCCGTGTTCTTCATCGGCGTGATCAGGGTGATCGTGAAGACCCAGGGCGGGGCCAACAAGGCCAAGGAGGACGCGGCCGTCGACGCCGCCCTCGCGCGCGTGGAGGGCGCCCGGCAGGGCCCCGCCAAGACCGACGCCTGACCGCGCCCGCCGCCGACACCGGCGTACGGCTCCCGTTTTCCGGGCCGTACGCCCTTTTTGTTGTCGTTTGCCGGTGAAAGTGCACGTCCGGCACGCCAATGGCGAGTTCTCCCACTATTGTGCTGAGCTGTGCCTCGCCCATTGGGAGAACTCGAAGACGCGGTCATGACGCGGGTGTGGAAGTGGAACCGCCCGGTGACCGTTCGAGAAGTCCTGGAAGACCTTCAGCAGGAACGGTCCATCGCGTACACCACGGTGATGACCGTTTTGGACAATCTCCATCAGAAGGGCTGGGTGCGCCGTGAGGCGGAAGGCCGGGCCTATCGATATGAGGCGGTCTCCACCAGGGCCGCCTACGCCGCCGCCCTGATGAACGACGCCTGGTCCCAGAGTGACAACCCGGCGGCCGCTCTCGTCGCGTTCTTCGGGATGATGAGCGAGGAACAGCGACACGCCCTGCGGGACGCCGTACGGATCGTCCAAGGACCGGAAGAGACGGCGGAAACATCCGCGCCCGCGGATGGCGAGGAGAACCCCGGCTCCGCACCGGACGGCGGCGGGCGATAGCGTCCGCTCATGTCAGTGCAGAGCCCCGAAGGCCCCGAAGTCAGCGCTAAAGCCATCACCGTCCGGCGGGCCCGTACCGGCGATGTCCCGGCGGTGCGCCGACTCCTTGACACCTACGTCCGCGAGCGCATCCTGCTCGACAAAGCGACGGTCACGCTTTACGAGGACATCCAGGAGTTCTGGGTCGCCGAACGCGACGACAACGCCGAGGTCGTCGGCTGCGGCGCCCTGCACGTGATGTGGGAAGACCTGGCGGAAGTCCGCACTCTCGCGGTGAAGCCCGGCCTGAAGGGCGCCGGTGTCGGCCATCAGGTTCTGGAGAAGTTGCTGCACACCGCGCGCTGGCTGGGAGTTCGTCGCGTTTTCTGCCTGACCTTCGAAGTGGACTTCTTCGGCAAGCACGGCTTCGTCGAGATCGGTGAGACGCCCGTCGACACAGATGTCTACGCGGAGCTACTGCGTTCCTATGACGAGGGCGTCGCGGAGTTCCTCGGTCTCGAACGGGTGAAACCGAACACCTTGGGCAACAGCCGGATGCTTCTGCATCTGTGATCGCCGATCATCGCAGCGTATTCCGCGACCCATGCCCAGGCTCCCTATGTCCGAAACGCGCATGTTTCCGGACCGGAGGCGGGCAGTCGGTCTCTGCCGGGGGTTTGTGTTTTTCCGGCAAAAGCGGTTTGCTTTCCGACGTACTGCAGTACTGCATATAACAGGGGACGGCGAAACGGCGGACGCCGCAGACCCCAGGCCCGCAAGTTATCGATGAAAGGAAATCCGGTGGCACAGAAGGTTCAGGTCCTTCTTGTCGACGACCTCGACGGCGGCGAGGCGGACGAGACGGTTACGTTCGCGTTGGACGGCAAGACGTACGAGATCGATCTCACGACCGCCAATGCGGACAAGCTTCGCGGCCTTCTCGATGCTTACGTGAAGGGTGGCCGTCGTACCGGAGGCCGCGCTTCGGGCGGTCGCGGAAAGGCGCGTGCCGCTTCCGGTGGCAGCCAGGACACCGCGCAGATCCGCGCGTGGGCGAAGGAGAACGGTTTCGAGGTCAACGACCGCGGCCGTGTCCCCGCGTCCATTCGCGAGGCTTACGAGAAGGCCAACGCCTGATCGCTGGCCAGTGGAAAGGCCGGCGGCTGCGCGCCTTTGCGCCGCAGCCGCAACCGGTGGCACTGCGTTGCCACCGTGTCCACGAGTCGTACGAGATCGGGGGCGCCACCGACGCCCCCCACGGCCGACATCGTCGGCAGCGAGGCCTCGACCTCGCACCCCGGCTCGGGGGGCCGCAGCCATACGGCGGCCCCCTGCGCGGCGTCCGGGCGCCCCGGGGGCGGCGGCGCGTCCATGAGCGTGCCCTCGCCGAGCGCCGTCAGATCGAGCGCCGGCACCCCCCACTCCAGCCAGTCCAGCAGCCCCGGCAGCTCCTCCGCGCTGCCCGCGGCCACCAGCAGCCGCATCCGCTCGCCCTGGAGGGCCACCGGAGAGCCCGGCAGGAGATGGCGCAGGCCCGCACGGCCCGCCTCGGCCGGGACGTCCAGGACGTCGAAACGGTCGCCGATCCGCAGTCGTACCGGAAATCCCGTGTCCTCCCCGGGGTTTCCCCGCTTCTCGCCGGGGTTTTCCCGTGCCGCGGGCACCGTCGCCCAGCCCAGTTCGTTCTCGTACCACCGGCGGACGTGATCGTCGGGCCGGACGCCCGCATCGAGCGGCCGGCGGGGGAGCGGGACCATGGTGCGGTCCGCCGGGAGTACGGGGGTGACCGGGGGGTGGCTGCCAACCATGCCAAGTGCAACCGTCAGAAGCGCCTGCGAGTTACGCTGGGTGTTCTGGCGAATGCGCAGAGTGTCGAACGAGGGGGCGTGCGGGGGTGCGGGGAGGCGCAAGGTTGTTCGCCCATAGCGGAGCGAACCGGTGCGCGCGGCATGGAGTGTCAGTCCCAGCGGGTAAGACATCCCTAGTGGGAGGGGGCGACACGCAGGACAGTGGGTCTCACGTTCGCCATCGGCGTACTGATGGTGGGGGTAACTGTCTGGCCTGCGGGAACATCGTCTCGCACCATCGGGTTGGAGCAGATGTCGGCGTTCGGGGTCAGGAGGCCAAGGACGGTGTCGGCAGTTGGAATGAGCGGTCCCCGCTTGCGGGACTAAGCTGCGGAAGGACAGGGAGGGGAAGTTCCCCCACTGCCTGACCGCTCTGAGGAGCGATTAACGATGTTCGAGAGGTTCACCGACCGCGCGCGGCGGGTTGTCGTCCTGGCTCAGGAAGAAGCCCGGATGCTCAACCACAACTACATCGGCACCGAGCACATCCTCCTGGGCCTGATCCACGAGGGTGAGGGTGTCGCCGCCAAGGCCCTTGAGAGCCTCGGGATTTCGCTCGAGGCGGTCCGCCAGCAGGTGGAGGAGATCATCGGCCAGGGCCAGCAGGCCCCGTCCGGGCACATCCCCTTCACCCCCCGTGCCAAGAAGGTCCTGGAGCTGTCGCTCCGCGAGGCCCTTCAGCTCGGCCACAACTACATCGGCACCGAGCACATCCTGCTCGGCCTGATCCGCGAGGGCGAGGGCGTCGCCGCCCAGGTCCTCGTGAAGCTGGGCGCCGATCTCAACCGGGTGCGGCAGCAGGTCATCCAGCTGCTCTCCGGCTACCAGGGCAAGGAGACCGCCACCGCCGGCGGCCCTGCCGAGGGCACCCCCTCGACGTCCCTGGTCCTCGACCAGTTCGGCCGGAACCTCACCCAGGCCGCTCGTGAGTCCAAGCTCGACCCGGTCATCGGGCGCGAGAAGGAGATCGAGCGGGTCATGCAGGTGCTGTCCCGCCGTACCAAGAACAACCCGGTCCTGATCGGTGAGCCCGGCGTCGGCAAGACCGCCGTCGTCGAGGGCCTCGCCCAGGCCATCGTCAAGGGCGAGGTGCCCGAGACCCTCAAGGACAAGCACCTCTACACCCTCGACCTCGGCGCTCTGGTCGCCGGCTCCCGCTACCGCGGTGACTTCGAGGAGCGCCTGAAGAAGGTCCTCAAGGAGATCCGCACCCGCGGCGACATCATCCTGTTCATCGACGAGCTGCACACGCTGGTCGGTGCGGGTGCCGCCGAGGGCGCCATCGACGCCGCTTCGATCCTGAAGCCGATGCTGGCCCGCGGTGAGCTCCAGACCATCGGTGCGACCACGCTGGACGAGTACCGCAAGCACCTGGAGAAGGACGCGGCCCTCGAGCGCCGCTTCCAGCCCATCCAGGTCGCCGAGCCCTCGCTCCCGCACACCATCGAGATCCTCAAGGGTCTGCGCGACCGGTACGAGGCCCACCACCGCGTCTCGATCACGGACGAGGCCCTCGTCCAGGCCGCGACCCTGGCCGACCGTTACATCTCGGACCGCTTCCTCCCGGACAAGGCGATCGACCTGATCGACGAGGCCGGTTCCCGGATGCGCATCCGCCGGATGACGGCTCCGCCGGACCTCCGCGAGTTCGACGAGAAGATCGCGGGCGTGCGCCGCGACAAGGAGTCCGCGATCGACTCGCAGGACTTCGAGAAGGCCGCCTCCCTCCGCGACAAGGAGAAGCAGCTCCTGGCCGCCAAGGCCAAGCGGGAGAAGGAGTGGAAGGCCGGCGACATGGACGTCGTCGCCGAGGTCGACGGCGAGCTGATCGCCGAGGTCCTCGCGACCGCCACCGGCATCCCGGTCTTCAAGCTCACGGAGGAGGAGTCCTCCCGCCTGCTCCGCATGGAGGACGAGCTCCATAAGCGGGTCATCGGTCAGAAGGACGCCGTCAAGGCGCTCTCGAAGGCGATCCGTCGTACGCGTGCGGGCCTCAAGGACCCGAAGCGCCCCGGTGGTTCGTTCATCTTCGCCGGCCCGTCCGGCGTCGGTAAGACGGAACTCTCCAAGGCGCTCGCCGAGTTCCTCTTCGGCGACGAGGACGCGCTGATCTCCCTCGACATGTCGGAGTTCAGCGAGAAGCACACCGTCTCGCGTCTCTTCGGTTCGCCCCCCGGCTACGTGGGCTACGAAGAGGGCGGCCAGCTGACCGAGAAGGTGCGGCGCAAGCCGTTCTCCGTGGTCCTCTTCGACGAGGTCGAGAAGGCCCACCCGGACATCTTCAACTCGCTGCTGCAGATCCTGGAGGACGGTCGCCTGACCGACTCCCAGGGCCGGGTCGTGGACTTCAAGAACACGGTCATCATCATGACGACCAACCTCGGCACCCGGGACATCTCCAAGGGCTTCAACCTCGGCTTCGCGGCCTCGGGTGACACGAAGTCCAACTACGAGCGGATGAAGAACAAGGTCTCGGACGAGCTCAAGCAGCACTTCCGCCCCGAGTTCCTCAACCGCGTCGACGACGTCGTCGTCTTCCCGCAGCTGACCCAGGACGACATCCTCGCGATCGTCGACCTCATGGTCGGCAAGGTGGACGAGCGCCTCAAGGACCGGGACATGGGCATCGAGCTCTCCCAGTCCGCCAAGGAGCTGCTGTCCAAGAAGGGTTACGACCCCGTCCTGGGCGCGCGGCCGCTGCGCCGCACGATCCAGCGGGAGATCGAGGACACCCTGTCGGAGAAGATCCTCTTCGGCGAGCTGCGTCCCGGTCACATCGTGGTCGTCGACACGGAGGGCGAGGGCGAGACACAGACCTTCACCTTCCGGGGCGAGGAGAAGTCGGCGCTGCCCGACGTCCCGCCGATCGAGCAGGCCGCGGGTGGGGCTGGGCCCAACCTGAGCAAGGAGGCGTAGCCCTTCGGGGTTAGCCGATGAGAGGGGCCGGTGCCTTTGGGCGCCGGTCCCTTTCGCTTGGTCAGAAAAAGTAGGGGCGGAAAGGCTTGAGGGTGACTTCG
This sequence comes from Streptomyces sp. CA-249302, assembly GCF_050936785.1. Taxonomy (NCBI): domain Bacteria; kingdom Bacillati; phylum Actinomycetota; class Actinomycetes; order Kitasatosporales; family Streptomycetaceae; genus Streptomyces; species Streptomyces sp. CA-249302. Next base: position 6,014,536 of record NZ_JBNJMG010000001.1, read on the forward strand.
GCGTCGGGGAAGAGGGCTGCGAAAGGGGCCGTGCTCGCAGGCACAGACGGCTGGGTCAGGTGAATGCTGACCGTGCGCACCTGCGGACAGCAGCGGGCGAGCGGCGTGAGATCCACGTTCTCCCGGAAGCTCATGATTTCCAAGGACTCGACTGTGGGTAGTTGCGGCGCTTGCTCAAGGCTGGGAATGAGGACCGCTCCCATGCCCAGTCGCGAAAGGTGAGGGAGCTTGGCGACCTCCGACCAGTCCTTGGTGCCAAGCGGGGTGTCGATGTCCTCCCAGAGATGGAAGCTGCGCAGCGTCGGCCAATGGCTCAGGCCGCGCAGTCCTGTGTCCCGGACGGCTTCTCTGCCCAGACTGATATGGATCAGCGGCGCGCCTTGGGGAAGTGCGGCCAGTCCGCCTCCCGGCAGCGGGGTCGCGAGGGTGAGGCTCTCCAGTGTGTCCAGGCGGTCCAGGCCGGACACCTCGCGCAGGTCGTGCAAGTTCAGATCAACCACGCCCGTATCGGCCAAGGGAGCGATATCGCGCACGCGCGAGCCGCGACCCAGGACCAGATGCTGGAGTGAGCGCAGGGCGGTCAGCGGACGCAGGTCGCTCACCAGGTTGTTCTCGTAGATGCCCAGCTGCTTCACGTTATCGGGGACCGCTCTCAGAAGATCCGCGAGCGTGTGGTCGCCTGTGATGCCGAGACGCTCCTGTTGGCCGAGTCGTGGCAGGGCGGACAGGTGCTCGGCCGAGGTGAGGAAGACGAAGAAGTCGCTGGTGTCGACATGGGCCAGCACCTCGTCGGCGTACGTCTTCGCGTCGAAACGCTCCCAGGCTCGCGCCAGATTGATGCGGACCCGCTCCGCCGCATGCCCCCGAAACCGCGCCAGCACCGGCACCGCCGCATCCGTCCCCACCAGCGCCGCCGTCGCCGTAACCGCCTCCGCCTCTTCGTCCGAGAGTCCCTCCGGGCCCGGCAACAGCTCCAGGAGCAGAGGCCCGACCTCCTCCGCCAGCTCCGTGGCCTCCTTCGCCGTCCGGGGCGGCAGCAGGGGCGTGGCCGACTCCTCCACCCGCCGTCGTACCGCCGGATCCAGTTCCGTCGCGTGCTCCAGGCAAGCCAAAGCCATCAAGCGGGCGCGCTTGTTCGAGGTGTCCGTCAACAGGTCCAGCAGCTCCGCCCGTTCCCGCGGCCGGGCCTGTGCCACCGCCATCCGGATCACGTCCGCCCACTGGTCGTCCCACGCCTGCGCCACCAGCAGGCCGAAGTCGCCGGACTCTACCGCGGCCCGCGCGCCCAGGTAGTCCTGGAACGTTCGGTGTACGAAGTGGATCGTCTCCGGGGCGGGTGAGAGCAGCAGGCCTGTGCGGATCAGGAAATGGCGTAGCACCGCTTCCGCATCCCCGAGGACCTGCGCCGCCGGCACCGCCGGCAGCACCTCCCTGATGATGCTCTCCGCCCGCGAACGGTCCAGCTCGGTACGGCCGTTGCGGATCAGCCAGTAAGCCAGGCGCTGCAACAGCTGCAGTTGAGGCTCCTCGCTCAGCTCCGGGCCCGTCATGTCCCGCTCCCGGTCCCGGCGGACCAGCAGCATCGACAGGGCGGAGTCGTACAGCTCCTTGCGGCCGTATGGGAGATACCCCCGCCGGTCGCGGTGCAGCGCGCAGATCAGGCCGCACATCAGGGGGTTGGTGGCGAGGCGGCCCAGGTCGGGCTTGGTGCGGACGGCGTCGAGGAGTTGGGACTCGTACACCTTCAGCTGTTCGTCCTCCTCCTGCGTGCCCGTGGTGGCCGCCCCGTGCCAGCGGCGGATGAAGGACGCCACGTCCGCCGGGCTCATCGAGGACAGGCCCAGCTCGGTGAAGCCGTCCGCGGCGAGCCAGTCCTCGCGGACCGCGGAGGGGCGGGACGTGACCAGCCAGCGGTTGCCGGGGTACGCCTCGATCAGGTCGCGCAACCAGGTGCGGGCGCGTTCGCGCTCCGGTTCGGGGACCTCGTCCAGGCCGTCGACCAGGACGAGCGCCCGGCCGCCCGCCAGGACGCGGTTCTCCCAGCCGTCCGGCTGGGTGCCGGACAGGGGGCAGCCGACGGCCGTGAGGAAGTGCGCCGGGGCCGGGAGGCGTTCGCCGTGGCGGGTGAGGGTGCGGAGGGGGAGGACGAAGGGGACGCGGCCGGTGAGGTAGGCCATGCGGTCGGTGGGGCCGGTCGCCGCCGAGACCGCGAGCCATTGGATGAGGGTGGTTTTGCCGGAGCCTGCCGTTCCGCGGAGGAGTACGCGGTCGTGGCCGACCAGGGCCTGGTCCGCGGGGGTGGAGACGGGCGCGGCGGACGGTGGGCCGAAGGCCGGGTCCTCGCCGCGGCCGATCACGTCCAGGCTGAGGTAGGCCGCGTCCAGAGGCCAGCGGTCCGGGGAGTTGCCGAGGTCGATGCCGTAGATCGTGAGCTTGCCGTGCTTCTGGGCGACGTAGGAGAGATAGCCGCGCTCGAAGGCGGTGTCCCGGGCGTCCGGGCGTGGTGTGCGGGCCAGCAACTCGTCGACCTTGGTGATGAGTTCGGCCTGTGCCCGGGACTGTTCCACGAGCGTGCGGGCCACGAAGGTGGAGCGGCGGGTGAAGAACTCCAGGATCTGGAGGCAGGCCCACTCGGTGGCGCTCCCGAGGAAGTAGAGGGCGTCGCCGGACAGGCCGTCGGCCGCGGGGGAGAGGTACTGCAACTGCCGGGCCAGCTCGCGGTGGCCCAGGCGTACGGCCTGGACGTCGTCCATGTCGAGGTCGCCGAGGGCGAGCAGGCGGCGGGCGAGGGCGTCGGTGACGGCGGTCTGCTCGTCGGCGGGGAAGGGCGGCTCGCCGGGGGAGTCGACGGCCTGGGAGACCAGGTGCTCGGCGAGCTTGCGGACCTCCTGTTCGCCCAGGACGCGCTTCTCGCCCCGGAAAGAGACCAGGTCCTTCAGCCGGACCGGCTTGTCGACCAGCCCCGCCCCCGGCCCGTCCGCCACGAACAGCTTCCTCACCAGCGGGCCGACCAGGCTCGACGCCAGTTTGCCGCCCAGTACCGCAGGCTCCATCCGCCACCCCCGTGACTCACGCCGTCGGATGGAGCCTAACCGGTGCCTACGACAACTGACCGTCGTAGTCCGGGAGTTTGAACGTCTTGTCGGCGTGGCCGCCCGACAGGTCCGTCGCGCTGTTGCCGATGTTCGCGATGATGTCGTAACCCTTGTTCTCGATGTCGACGCGCTGGGCGGTCTTGTAGGCGGCGACGTCCTTGAAGAGGTCGAAGAGGCCGCGGACGTAGAGGCCGGAGACCTGGTAGCCGTCGTGCTCGAGGTTGTACTCGGTGGGGAGGTAGATGATCCCGGGGCGGGCCGTGACGAAGAAGAGGGAGACGCCGTGTTCCTGGGCGTATCTGGCGACGTTCAGGACCGGCTTGTTGGCCGGCTGCGGGAAGCTGAAGCCGAAGTCGGTCTCCAGCGTGGTGTTGTCGATGTCGAAGACGATCGCCTGCTTCCTGCCCGGCTGGGCGGAGGCGATCCGCTGCTTCAGGTACGGCAGCGCCTGGTCCATCACCGTCTGGCAGTCCTGCTGCCAGGTCGCGTAGTCGACGTCCCCGGAGGCGGTCGTCGCCGCTTCGGCGGGGGCCGCCAGGGCTGCCAGGGAGGCGGCCGAGACTGCGATGACGGCGGTGCGGCGCGCCCAGGGGCGTCGGCTTCTCATGGGTGGGGGTCCTCTCACGTCCGTATGTCGTTGTCTGGTGCATGTTCAGGGGCGAGGGTGGCGCGAGGGGAACCGTAGGGTTACTGGCGGGTAAGTGGCCAGAGATGTGCGTCACATGGGGTGCGGGATTCGCCGGGGTCGCCGGTGACATGCCGCACAGCGGGATCCGGCCCTACTAGGCCGGGTAGTGGGCCGTTCGGGCCGAAGGGGCAGGGGCTTTTGGTGGGAAGTTTTGTGGTGAAGTACTAGTTGTAGTCGTAGATGGGGGTTTTGGGGGTTTACGGGTCTCGGGGTTACCAAGGGATGCCCCATCCGGCCGCCGTCCGTGCGCCGGGTGGTTTTTCTGTCCCCGTCCCCCCGAGGTTCCGATGTCTTCGCGTGTCACGCCCCGCTCTTCCCGTACGTCCCCGCTCCGCACCCGCGCGGCCGTCCTGGCCGCCGGACTCGGCGTGTCGGTCGTGCTGGGAGCCGGAGTCGCGGTCGCCGCCGATGCCACCGCCGCCTCCAGCGCCGCGAGCGCGGTCCAGGCGCAGGCCGCCGCACAGGCCAAGGCCGCACAGGCCGCCAAGAGCGCCGCGGCCGCCAAGGCGAAGGCCGCGAGCGCGAAGAAGGCGGCCGCCAAGAAGGCCGCTGCCAAGAAGGCCGCCTCCTGGGTCCACCCGGTGGCGAAGTACACGCTCTCCGCGAGCTTCGCGCAGGCCGGCAGCATGTGGCAGTCCACCCACAGCGGGCAGGACTTCGCCGTCGCCAGCGGCACCGAGGTCGTGGCCGCGCACGGCGGGACCGTCGTCAAGGCCGGCGGCAACGGCGCCGGCGACGGGTCCGCGTACGGCAACGCGATCGTCATCAAGCACGCCAACGGGACGTACTCGCAGTACGCGCACCTGTCCCGCATCGACGTCAAGGTCGGCCAGGTCGTCACCACCGGACAGCACATCGCGCTGTCCGGCAACACCGGCAACTCCAGCGGCCCGCACCTGCACTTCGAGATCCGTACGACCGCCAACTACGGTTCGGCGATCGACCCCGTCTCCTTCCTGCGCGCCAAGGGCCTCAGCCTCTAAGAGGTACTGCGGAGTTACGACGCCGTCATGCCCTCGTGCGCCTGTGTCACGAGGGCCGTCGCGACCTCCAGGACCGCCTCCCGCTTCTCCTCGTCGGTGCCCGGCAGGTCGTTGAGCGCGAACATCCCGGCGTGCATCGTGAAGACCGCGCTGACACAGCGGACCTGGTCGACCAGGGGGGCCTTCGGGTCGATGAGGATGTCGCGCATGCCCATCATGCGGTTGCGGAACATCTCGCCGATGCGCAGTTCCTTCACCGTCCCCTGGTTCTCCTGCATGAAGCGGAAGAGCGGGAGCGCCTCGCGGAGCACCTCGTTGTAGCGGCGGATGATCTCCTGCTTGGTCTCCAGGGTGTGCGGCTGGCCCTTGCCCCACTCGATCAGTTCCTCGATCGGCTGGGAGAGGTCCTCGAAGATGCTGACGAGGATCTCTTCCTTGGTCTTGAAGTGGTAGTAGAGCGCAGCCTTGGTGACGTCCAGGCTCTCGGCGATCTCCCGCAGCGAGGTCTTCTCGTAACCCTGCTCGGCGAAGAGCTCGAGCGCCACGTCCTGGATGCGCTGGCGAGTGTTTCCGCGGCGCTGCCGCTTGGTGCCGTCCATCGTGCCGCCCATTCTCGCGCTCCTCACGCCCCCTGCGAACTTACTTGCCGCCCGACTAGAAAACTTACTTGACGCCCGGCTAGTTACGGGTCTACCTTCCTCAGTGTAGTCAACTAGCCGGGCGGCAAGTAAGTGGTCGGCCGGGGGGAAGTACCAGGCAGTTCCCAGCAGTTCCAGGAAGTTCCTTGGGGAGTGGAAACGATGGCGGACACACAGACGGTCGAGACCAAGCCGGACGAACTACCGGACGGGAAGCCGGAGAAGCAGCCGAAGAGCGTACGGGTCGTGCTGCTCGCGCTCATGATCACCATGATGCTCGCGATGCTCGACAACATGATCGTGGGTACGGCGATGCCGACGATCGTCGGCGACCTCGGCGGCCTCGAGCACCTGTCCTGGGTGGTGACGGCGTACACGCTGGCCACCGCGGCGGCAACGCCGGTCTGGGGCAAGCTCGGCGACATGTTCGGGCGCAAGACCACGTTCATGACCTCGATCGTGATCTTCCTGATCGGCTCCGCGCTCAGCGGCATGGCCCAGAACATGGGCGAACTGATCGGCTTCCGGGCCGTCCAGGGCCTCGGTGCCGGCGGTCTGATGGTCGGCGTCATGGCGATCATCGGTGACCTGATCCCGCCGCGTGAGCGGGGCAAGTACCAGGGCATGATGGCCGGCGTCATGGCCATCGCGATGATCGGCGGACCGCTGGTCGGCGGCACCATCACCGACAACTGGGGCTGGCGCTGGGCCTTCTACATCAACCTGCCGCTCGGCGTCGTGGCGCTCGGTCTGATCAGCGCCGTACTGCACCTGCCGAAGAAGCGGTCCAAGGCCGGCATCGACTACCTCGGCGTCGTGCTGCTGACCGTCGGCATCACCTCGATCGTGCTGGTCACCACCTGGGGCGGTTCGGAGTACGCCTGGACGTCCGCGCGGATCATGGAGCTGATCGGCATCGGCGTGGCCGCGCTGATCGGGTTCGTGTTCTGGCAGACCAAGGCCGCGGAGCCGGTCGTACCGCTGCACATCTTCCGCAGCCGCAACTTCACGCTGATGTCGATCATCGGCTTCATCACCGGATTCGTGATGTTCGGCGCCACGCTGTTCCTGCCGCTGTACCAGCAGTCGGTGCAGGGCGCGTCCGCGACCAACTCCGGGCTGCTGCTCCTGCCGATGCTCGGCGCGATGCTGGTCACCTCGATGGTGGCCGGGCGGGTGACCACCAACACCGGCAAGTACAAGGTGTTCCCGATCGCCGGCAGCGTCCTGATGATCGTCGGTCTGTACCTGATGTCGACCATGGACACGGGGACCTCGCGGTTCATGTCCGGGGTGTTCATGGCGGTCGTCGGTCTGGGCATGGGCTGCCTGATGCAGATCACGATGCTGGTCGCGCAGAACAGCGTCGAGATGAAGGACATGGGCGTCGCGTCCTCCTCGACCACCCTGTTCCGTACGCTCGGCTCGTCCTTCGGTGTCGCCATCATGGGTGCGCTGTTCAACAACCGGGTCCAGGACGTCATGTCCGAGCGGGCCGGGGCGCTGGGCTCGAAGATCACCGAGAAGTCGGCGCAGCTGGACGCGGCGAGCCTGGCGAAGCTGCCGGCGGCGGCGCGGGAGGCGTACCAGCACGCGGTGTCCGCGGGCACGCACTCGGCCTTCCTGCTGGGCGCGGTGGTGGCTGTCGCCTCGCTGGTGGCGGCGGTGTTCGTGAAGGAGGTCGCGCTGCGAGGGGCGGGGCCGGCTGCGCCTGAGCATGGCCAGGAGGAGTCGGTGCCGGCGCCGGTCGTCGAGGCCGTCTGATCCGTCGATGAGCTGAAGGCTCCCGGAAGGTGTCCGCCCCGGGGGTCTTCGTCGTGTTCGGGTGCGGGCCGCTGCTGGGGGCTGCGCCCCCAGACCCCCCTTCGGCCCGAAGGGCCTCGTCCTCAAACGCCGGACGGGCTGGATTTGCCGGCCCCGGCTGGATTTGCCAGCCCAGGCCGGAGTTGCCGCCCGACGCCATTGTCAGACCCCCGTGCCACCATCGGCACATGGACAAAATGCGGCAGTTGCGGCTCGCCAAGGACGCCATGGATCGGGACTGGGCCGATCCTGAGCTGGACCTTGACGCCGTTGCCGCGCATGCCGGGTACTCGCGGTTTCACTTTCTGCGGGCCTTCAAGGAGGCTTACGGCGAGACGCCCGGGCAGTATCTGACGCATCGCCGGATCGAGCGCGCCGAGGAGATGCTCCGGAGCGCCGACCTCAGCGTCACCGAGATCTGCAACCTGGTCGGCTTCAGCAGCCTCGGCACCTTCTCGGCACGGTTCAAGGCGCGGACCGGGCTCACGCCGAGCGAGTACCGGACCAAGCATGTCGGCAGCGGCGCCTCCCTCATACCCGGGTGTTACGCGATGCTCTGGGCCGGCGGCTTCCCCACCGCAACTTTGAAGAAGCGCCCGGAGTCCCGCCCTGCCTACGGTGACGAACAGGACACCACCGACGAGTCAGGGAGAGCGGAGCCATGATCCTCGGGCTGGGCATCACCACCGTATGGACCTTCGACCAGCAGCGCACCAAGGCCTTCTTCACCGAGAAGCTGGACTTCGAGGTGCGGGACGAGGTCGCCATGGGGGACATGAAGTGGATCACCGTCGGCGCCAAAGGGCAGGTCGGCGTCGAGCTGGCGCTGATGAGTCTCGACGGGCCCGGGCTCGACCCCGAGTCCGCGGAGGCGCTGAAGAAGCTGGTCGGCAAAGGGGTGTTGGGGGCGGGGGCGTTCCGTACGGACGACTGCCGCGGTGACTACGAGACCTTCCGGGCGCGCGGGGTCGAGTTCCTGCAGTCGCCGCAGGAGCGGCCGTACGGCATCGAGGCGATCTTCCGCGACGACAACGGCAACTGGTACTCGCTGACCGAGCGCAGCGAGGAACTGGACTTCTCGAAGGACTTCGGATGACGGTCGCGGCTGAACACACCGCCGTGCGGGTCGCGTTGTGGCGGGCGCTGCACCTGCTGGCCGACGCGCCGCCGTATGTCGTGGCGGACGAGGTCGGGCTGCGGATCGCGGACCCGGGGGAGGGCTGGCGTGAGCGGCCCGACATGGACGTCGAGGCCACGCGGCGGACCCGGGCGTCCATCGTGGCGCGGGCCCGGTTCGTCGAGGACCTGGTCGTGGAGCGGGTGGGGGAAGGGGTGGAGCAGTACGTCGTTCTCGGTGCCGGGCTTGACACCTTCGCGCAGCGCCGGGCGGACGTCGGCGCGCGCGGGCTGCGGGTCTTCGAGGTCGACCAGCCGGGTCCGCAGGCCTGGAAGCGGCAGCGGCTGGTGGAGCTCGGGCTCGGTGTTCCCGAGTGGCTGCGGCTCGTGCCGGTCGACTTCGAGGGCGACTGGTGGGGGCAGCTGCTCGCGGCCGGACTCGACCCCGGGCGGCCCGCGGTCGTGGCCTCCACCGGCGTCACGATGTACCTCACGGAGGAGGCGATCACCGCCACCTTCCGGCTGGTCGCCACGCTGGCTCCGGGCTCGACGCTGGTCACGACCTTCATGCGGCCGATCGAGGACGTCGAGCCTGAGCAGCGGGAGCAGCTGCGGGCCGCGATGAACGGGGCCCGGGCGGCCGGGACACCCTTCCTCAGCTTCCACCGGCCGGAGCAGATGCTCGCCCTCGCCCGGGAGACGGGATTCCGCGAGGCCCGGCATGTGGCGGCGGCTGAGCTGGAGCAGCGGTACTTCGCGGGGCGGACGGACGGGTTCAGGCCGTCGAGAGGGGAGGAGCTGCTGGTCGCGGGGGTGTGAGGGGGCGGGGCTCTGGAGCGACCGACATCTCCAAGCCCTACGGCATCATCGGATAGCTGCCCGTGTTCGTCGGCGCGTGTTCCGGGAGCCACAGGACCGCCACCGCGCCCTCCGCCCGTACGTGGTCCGGGGCGCCTGCCGGGCGGACGTTGCGGAAGGTCAGGCGGGCGCCCAGGATGCGGGCCTGGCCGGCCGCGATCGTCAGGCCCAGGCCGTGGCCGTGGCCGGCGCGGTCCGCGCTGCCCGTGCGGAAGCGGCTGGGGCCCTCGGCGAGGAGGTCGGACGGGAAGCCGGGGCCGTGGTCGCGGACGCGGATGACGCGGCCCTCGACCGTGACCTGGATCGGCGGGCTGCCGTGCCGGGCGGCGTTGGCGAGCAGGTTGAACAGGACGCGTTCCAGGCGGCGAGGGTCGGTCGTCACCATCGACTCGTGCACCACGCGGACCTCGATCTCCGGGTCCTTCGCCGCCACTCGCCGGGTGACGAACTCGCCCAGCAGGAGGTCCTGCAACTCGGCCCGCTCCGAGGCGCCGTCCAGGCGGGCCACCTCCAGGACGTCCTCGACGAGGGTGCGCATGGCCTTCGCGCGGTCCAGGACCAGTTCGGTGGGGCGGCCGGGGGGCAGGAGTTCCGCCGCGGTGAGCAGGCCCGTCACCGGTGTGCGGAGTTCGTGGGCGATGTCCGCCGTGACCCGGCGTTCCGCCTCCAGGCGCTGCTGGAGCGCGTCCGCCATCGCGTCCACCGCGCTCGCCAGGTCGTCGGTCTCGTCCCGTACGACCCCGCCGATCGCGTCCCGCACCCGTACGTCCGTCTCGCCCTTGGCCACCTGGTTCGCCGCGGCCGCCGCCTTGCGCAGTCGGCGCGACAGCTGGCCGCCGATCAGCACGCCCAGCGCGCTGCCGCCCAGGACGACCGCGATGGAGCCGATGACCAGGGCCTGGTCGAGGTCGTTGAGGATGTCCGTGGAGCGGTCGGTCCAGTTGGTGTGCAGCGACAGGACGTGCCCGTCCTTGACCGGCACCGCGGCCCAGATGTCGGGCGCGCCGTTCGGCCGGTCGGTGACGTACGTCGCCCGCCGGCCCTCCGCGACCTTCTCCCGCAGCGCCGACGGCAGATCCGGGGCGTCCTTCTCGATGTCGGGGAAGTTCGCCCGCCCGGACAGCTCGTAGTTGCGCTGGGCGATCCGCAGCCGCTCGTCGGCGAGTTCGCGCGCGTTGTCCAGCATCGACACCCGGGCCGCGTTGTGCACGACCAGGCTCAGCGCGATCGCCACCAGCGCGCCGACCAGCGCGATGGCCGCGCTGAGTTTCCAGCGCAGCCCGGTGCGGATGCCGCCCGTGTCGCCGGTCCCCGGGTTCCGGAAGATCCCCCGCATGTCCCTGATGTCCCCGCTCAGGCCTTCAACTTGTAGCCGAAGCCACGGACCGTCTCGATCCGGTCCTGGCCGATCTTCGTACGCAGCCGCTGCACATGGACGTCCACCACGCGCGTGTCACCGCCCCAGCCGTAGTCCCACACCCGCTCCAGGAGCTTGTCCCGCGACAGGACCGTGCCCGGTGCGGAGGAGAACTCCAGGAGCAGCCGCATCTCAGTCGGGGTGAGCGCCACCGGCTGACCGGCCCGGCGCACCTCCATGCCCTCGGTGTCGATCTCCAGCTCGCCGAAGGTCAGCACTCCGCCGGAGCCCTCGGGGGCGTCCTCGTCGGCCTTGTCCCCGCCGCTCGCGTGACCGAAGCGCCGTAGCACCGCACGGATCCGGGCGACCAGGACGGCGCCGTCGAAGGGCTTGGTCACGTAGTCGTCGGCGCCCGCCTCCAGGCCGAGGACCACGTCGATCGAGTCGGCCCGCGCCGACAGCATGATCACCGGCACGGTCGACGCGTCGCGGATCCGCCGGCACAGGCTCACCCCGTCGAGACCGGGCACCATGACGTCGAGCAGCGCGATGTCGGGGCGGTTCGCGCGGAACGCCTCCAGGCCCGACAGACCGTCGGGCATCGCGGTGACCACGAAGCCGTCCCGCTCCAGGGCGAGCTGGGTGGCCTCGCGGATGACGTCGTCGTCCTCGACGAACAGGACGTGGGTCTGGTCTGCCATCCCGGTTCACTCTTTCTTACGACGGTGACCATACGAGTTCTTATGACGGTGACCATACGAGTTCTTACGAGGGTGACGACGCGTCGCCTCCGACGGCGTTGCTGTAGTCGTTGTGCGTGCGGTACTCCTCGGTGAAGTGGTCCGACGCCCAGCGGTACGTGATCACGTTCTCGCCGGAGGGACTGGACACCGGGTCACCCTTCTCGTACACCTGCTTGGTCACCACCAGGTCGCCGCGGTCTATCTCCGCGTAGACCGGGGGCGCCTCGGCCTGGAACACGTTCTCGTACCGGCCGTCCTCCTCGCGATACACGTACGAGCCGACGCCCACCGCGTCCCCGCAGGTCAGCACGTTCACCACGACGTCGTCGTCCGCACCGCCGGTCAGGTCGCCGTACGACACGTCGACGGGGTACTCGTCGGCGACGCAGGGCTTCAGCTCCTGTTTGACCTCCGCCGAGACCGCGGGGTCGTCCTTGACGAGCTTGACCGCGTCCACGCGTGTCGTTCTGGAGGGGCTGGGGGTGATCGTGGGGGTGGCCGCGGCACCGGCCACCGCTTCGGCGTGTGCCGGGCCCTCGTCGCGGGCGCCGGTGCCGCCGGTCGCGCAGGCGGAGACGAACAGGGCGAGGGCGGCGAGCACGGCCACCGCCGTGAACGCCGCCTGCAAGGTCCCCCGGCCCGAGTCCGTCAGACCGCGCACCGCTCCCGCTCCTCACGCTCCAGCGCGCGTGCGTCCAGATCGCGGCTCTCCAGCTCCTCGCGGAGCCGGGCGAGCGCCCGGTGCAGCGTGCTCTTGACCGTTCCGGCCGACATGCCGAGGGCGGCGGCCGTCTCCTCCGTGGACATCTGCTCCCAGTGTCGCAGTACGACCACACTGCGCTGCTTCGGTGCGAGAACTTTCATGATGTCCATAAGGAGCGCCCGGTCCGCGTGCTGCTCGGTGGAGTCGTCCACGCTCGCGTCCGGCAGCTGCTCGGTGGGGACTTCTTCGAGCTTGCGGGCCCGCCACCACTCGGTACGGGTGTTGATCATGACGCGGCGGAGGTACGCGTCCGCGAGGCGCTTGTCCGCGATGCCCTCCCAGCGGCCGTACGTCCGCACCAGCGCCGTCTGGAGCAGGTCCTGTGCGTCCACCGGGTCCGGGACCAGCCGGCGGGCGCTGCGCAGCAACGCGTCCTGCCGGGTGCGGACGTACTCCTCGAACTCGAGCACCTCGCCCTGCGCCATGTCGAACCGCCTCCTGATCCCCGTTCCCGGCGGCCCGTTCGCCGTCGGTCTCTTCCGTGGGAATGAAGCTACGGAGGCTTTGTGACGGGGCTGTCCGAAGCAGCGCTCGGCTGGCAATCGGCTGTCCGTCGGTTGTGTAACGGACGTAGGGACGGGGTAAGCGCGGGCACCGGATCGCTCCGGTATGGGGGTATTTGGGCAGGTGGCGGGGTGGGGTGCGGTGTGAGGTTCGGGCTCGTTACGTCAACGGCAGGCGATACAAACCACCGGGGAGGGGCTCCACGAGACCGTCCGATACGAGGCCGTCCAGGGCCCTCGCGCGTTGTACCGGGTCGTGCCAGACGCGGTCCAGGGTGGCCTGCGGGGTGGCGTTGGTTGCTTCGCGGAGTACGGCGAGGAGCTTGCCGCGGACCTGGCGGTCCGTGCCCGCGTAGGTCTGGCCCTTGCGGGGTGGGCCGTCGTGTTCGGGCTTGCCCGCGGTGCGCCAGGCGCACTGGGCGGCGATGGGGCAGCGGTGGCAGGACTCGTTCTTGGCGGTGCAGATGAGGGCGCCGAGTTCCATGGACGCCGCGGCCCAGCGGGACGCCGTGCGCTCGTCCTCGGGCAACAGGGCTCGGGCCAGCTTGCGTTCGGCCGCGGTGGTGGCGTTCGGGGGGTACTGGACGCCGGTGACCGCTCTGGCGAAGACCCGGCGGACGTTGGTGTCCAGGACCGGGTGGCGTTGGCCGTAGGCGAAGGAGGCCACCGCCGCGGCCGTGTACTCGCCGATGCCGGGGAGGGCGAGCAGCTGGGCGTGGTCGGTGGGTACGTCGCCGCCGTGCCGTTCCGTTATGGCCAGGGCGGCGCCGTGCAGCCTCAGGGCGCGGCGGGGGTAGCCGAGGCGGCCCCAGGCCCGGACCGCCTCGCCGGGGGGTTCCTTGGCCAGGTCGGCGGGGCGGGGCCAGCGGGAGAGCCACTGTTCGTAGACGGGCAGGACGCGGTTGACCGGCGTCTGCTGGAGCATGAACTCGCTGACCATCACTCCCCAGGGGCCGGCGTCCGGGTGGCGCCACGGTAGGTCGCGGGCGTTGTCGTCGAACCAGTCGATGACGGGGGAGTGGAGGGCGGCCGGGGCGGCGGCGGCTTCGGGGGGGTTCGTGAGCGCAGTCATGGCTTTCCGATCCTGCCATGCGCTGTGGTGGTTGGGCCGCGGTTACCGCTGCGGTGCGTCGTGGGTCGGGGTCGGGGCGGTACGGCGAACCCGCCGCCGACGGTACTGCTGTGAGTTAAGGGGGGAACGAGCCCAACTAGCCACGTAAGCGGCGGGTTGCGCCGTACCGCCCCGACCCGCTCCGGTGCGAGAGCGGCTGCGGGTGCGTGGGACGGCCCGACCTGCTCCCGTGCGTTCGCGGCTGCGGGTGCGGGGAACCAACCGGGATGATGATCCGGAAAAGTTGATGTGCCGGCGGCGGGTGGGGCAAGCGAAGTCGCCGATCTCTCGTACAGTTTGCGCCGTGGGATCTCTGCGCAATCCTGTCGGGCCGCTTCCCTCCTCCATCTACTGGCGCCGGAGGGTCGTACTGCTGTCTGTCCTGGGCGTGTTGGCGCTGCTGATCGTCTGGATCGTCGCCACCGGTAGTGGGGGCGGGAAGAAGGACGACGGGGCCAACGGCAAGACTCCCGCGCCCACCATCACTGCGGGGCCGTCGAGTTCGGGGCCCGCGATCAGTCAGGCGCCGGGTGGGCGTGACGAGTCGAGCAGTGGGGGCTCTGGCTCGGGTGGGGCGTCCAGCGGGTCGGATTCCGCGGGTGGTTCGGGGTCGTCGGGCGCGTCCGGTTCCGGTGGGTCGGAGGGTGCCGGTTCGGGTGGGGCTGCTGCTGGTGGTTCGGGGAGTGGGGTCGGGCAGAACGACACGATTCCTGCGGGGTCCGAGTTGCCCAACTGTGCTGCGGGTGCTGTGAAGTTGACGGTACGGAGTCTGCACAACTCCTACGGGCCCGAGGACACGCCTACGTTGCTGGTGACTGCGGCCAACTCGTCCGCGAGTGACTGCAAGGTCGATCTCGGGCCGAAGAGTGCGGTGTTGACGATCTCGCAGTCGGACAGCAGTGACGACGTCTACTGGTCCTCCGCCGACTGTCCCAAGACCGCGGGGAGTTTGTTGTTCCGGGCGCCTGCCGGGAGCAGCATCACCTACACCGTGAAGTGGGATCGCAAGCCGAGTGCGGCGCAGTGCGCCACGCCGCCGGCCGGGTCGGCCGGGGCGGGCACCTATCTGGTGGAGCTGGCGGCGAGTGGGTTCGCCAAGGCGCAGACGTCCTTCGTGCTTGACGACGACTGAGGACGGTCGGGTCAATTGAGGGCGGCGGGGGCCGGGGTGCCGTAGAAGGTGATGGGCGGCCAGCCGCGGGTGGCCAGGAACTCGTTGAGGGCGTTCGCCACGTCGATGGGGTCGACCTTGCTGCCCGCGACGCTGGTTTCGCAGGTCAGGCGGAACGTGAGGTTCACGTGCCCGGCGCCCTCGCTGTAGACGGGGTCGGGGAGGGTGGAGCCTCCGCTGAACTCGGTGTTCGCGGGGAAGTCGGTGGTTGCCGTGTCGCTGTCGGCCGCCGCCTGCGCGGAGGTGCCGGCGCCCAGGAGTGCGCCTGCCGCCGTCGTTCCGGAGTAGCCGAGCAGCGAGCGTCTGGACATGCTGGTCAAGGTGCCCCCTCGGGTGTGGCCATGCCGGGTCGGTCCCGGGGCCGCGTTCGAGCGTATGTGCGGGTTTGGGGCGGGTGGGGCTGAACGGGGGCGTCCGTAAGTGGAGGGCGGTCAGTGGTTATACGTAGCGTTCCAGGATGGAGCTTTCCGCCAGGCGGGAGAGGCCCTCTCGCACGCTTCGGGCTCTGGCCTCGCCCACTCCGTCGACCGTTTGGAGGTCGTCGACGCTGGCCGCGAGGAGTTTCTGGAGGCCGCCGAAGTGTTCCACCAGGCGGTCGATGATGGCGCCGGGGAGGCGGGGGACCTTGGCCAGCAGGCGGAAGCCTCGCGGGGAGACCGCCGAGTCCAGGGCCTCGGGGGAGCCCGTGTAGCCCAATGCGCGGGCCACCGTGGGGAGTTCGAGGAGCTCCGCGTGGGTGAGGGCGTCGAGTTCCGAGAGGGCCTCGTCGACCGTGCGGGAGCGCTTGGCGGTGGGCTCGGGGACGTAGTCGCGGACCACCAGTTCGCGCTCGGGCTCCACGCCTGCGATCAGCTCGTCCAGCTGGAGGGCCAGCAGGCGGCCGTCCGTGCCCAGTTCTACGACGTATTCGGCGATCTCTGTCGCGATGCGGCGGACCATTTCCAGGCGTTGGGCTACGGCTGAGACGTCTCGGACCGTTACGAGGTCTTCGATTTCCAGGGCCGAGAGAGTGCCGGCCACCTCGTCCAGGCGGAGCTTGTAGCGCTCCAGGGTGGCGAGGGCCTGGTTGGCCCGGGAGAGGATCGCGGCCGAGTCCTCCAGGACGCGGCGCTGGCCGTCCACGTACAGGGCGATCAGGCGCATGGACTGGGAGACGGAGACCACCGGGAAGCCGACCTGTTTCGAGATGCGGTCCGCCGTGCGGTGGCGGGTGCCCGTCTCCTCGGTGGGGATCGTGGCGTCGGGGACGAACTGGACGCCCGCGCGGAGGATCTTCGAGAGGTCGGAGGAGACCACGATGCCGCCGTCGAGCTTGCACAGCTCGCGCAGGCGGGTCGCCGTGAACTCCACATCCAGGACGAAACCGCCCGTGGACATGGCCTCGACCGTTCTGTCGAAGCCGAGCACGACTAGTCCGCCGGTGTTGCCGCGGAGTACCCGTTCCAGCCCGTCACGCATCGCCGTGCCGGGAGCCACGGCGCTCAGCGAGGCGCGCATCAGGCCATCGGCACCGGAACTCCCGCCGGACTTTCCGGGAGCTGCCGCCCGGTCGTTGGCTGCCACTGCACTCCTCCGGTCGCAGGTTCTGGGACGCCCCCGTGTCGCGGTTTTTCTTCGCACGGACGGGCGAGACCAGGGCAAAGTCTACCGGCGGTCCTCCGCGTCCTGTGGGGCGTCTCGGCGACGGGAGCGAGGAAGGACTCTCAGGGCGTCCCCTATGTCGGCGACTTCCAGCACCTTCATGCCGGGAGGGATCTTGCCGGGATCGCCCGGTACAAGCGCGTGCGTGAAGCCCAGACGGTGTGCTTCGGAGAGTCTGCGCTGCACGCCCGTGACCCGTCTGACCTCGCCCGCGAGGCCCACTTCGCCGATCGCGACCAGGTTCTTGGGGAGGGGAGTGTCGCTCGCCGCGGAGGCCAGGGCCAGGGCGATCGCGAGGTCCGCGGCCGGCTCGGAGAGCTTCACTCCGCCGACTGTGGCGGAGTAGATGTCGCGCTTTCCGAGGGCGCTGATCCGGCCACGCTGCTCCAGGACCGCGAGCATCATCGAGACGCGGGAGGTCTCCAGGCCGGAGGTGGTGCGGCGGGGGGAGGGGATCTGGGAGTCGACGGTGAGCGCCTGGACTTCGGCGACCAGCGGGCGGCGGCCCTCCAGGGTGACCGTCAGACAGGTGCCGGGGACCGGTTCGTCACGTCGTGTCAGGAAAAGTCCGCTCGGGTCGGCGAGGCCCGTGATGCCCTCGTCGTGCAGTTCGAAGCAGCCGACCTCGTCCGTGGTGCCGTAGCGGTTCTTGACGCCGCGGACCAGGCGCAGGCGCGCGTGGCGGTCGCCCTCGAAGTTCAGGACGACGTCCACGAGGTGTTCCAGGAGGCGCGGGCCGGCGATCGCGCCGTCCTTGGTGACATGGCCCACCAGGAGGGTGGACATGCCGCGGTCCTTGGAGGCGCGGATGAGCGCGCCGGCCACCTCGCGGACCTGCGCCATGCCGCCGGGGGCGCCGTCGATCTCCGGGGAGGCCACGGTCTGTACGGAGTCCAGGATGAGCAGCGACGGCTTCACGGCGTCCAAGTGGCCCAGGACCGCGGACAGATCGGTCTCGGCCGCGAGGTAGAGGTGGTCGTCGAGGGCCTTGATGCGGTCGGCGCGGAGGCGGACCTGGCTGGCCGACTCCTCACCGGTGACGTAGAGGGTGCGGTGCTCGTCGCTCGCCGACTTCGCGGCCACGTCCAGCAGGAGGGTCGACTTGCCGACGCCGGGCTCGCCCGCCAGCAGTACGACCGCGCCGGGGACCAGGCCGCCGCCGAGCACGCGGTCCAGCTCGGGGACGCCGGTGGAGCGGGCGGTGGCCTGGCGGCCGTCCACCTGGCCGATGGGCAGCGCGGAGGTGGTGACGCGGCCCGGTGTCGTGGTGCGGACCGCGGGCGCGCCGTACTCCTCGATCGTGCCCCAGGCCTGGCACTCGGGGCAGCGGCCGAGCCACTTGGCCGTCTGCCAGCCGCACTCCGTGCAGCGGTAGGAGGGACGGTCCTTGGTGGTCTTGGTGCGGGCAGCCATGTCGAGAACGGTAACCGGGGGCACTGACATCGCGGGTACGGACGGGTGGGGGTGCGCGTCCCCGGAGACCGTCACCGGTGCTAACAGGCCACTCACGCCCTGAACCAGCCACGGAATGAAGGGTTCCTGTCCCCTTATGAGGGATCGTTTCACCCGTACGGAGTAAATGTGCTCAAGGGGGCAGAAGGGCCTGCTCCCGGGCGCCTACGGTCCACGGATGATGAGCAGCAGTCCGGAGACCTCGACCCGCACCACCGGCGCACACCGGGCGCGCCGGGAGGCGCGCGACCGTGCCGCGGGGCGCACGTTGGCGCAGCGGCCGCCCGCGCGCTACGAGCCGTATCTGGACGGGCTGTTCACCTACTGCCTGTCCGTGCTGTGCGACCACGACTCGGCCACCGAGGCGCTCGGCGACGTCCTCGTGCTCGCCGAGAAGCGCGGTGGCCCGGAGGCGTCCGGCGACCGGCGGGCCTGGCTGTACGCGCTGGCCCGCTGGGCCTGTCTGCGCAAGCTCGCCGAGGCCAAGCAGAAACGTCAGGCCACGCACGCGGCGGGCAGACACGGGCCCGCCGCCCGGCCCGCCGCCCCGCCGGTCTCGGACGAGGTCCAGGAGGAGCGCCGGCGCGAACTCGCCCTGCTCGCCTGGCCGGAGGCCGCCGGCACCACCCCGGAGCAGCGCGAGGCGCTGGAGCTGGCCGTACGGCATCATCTCGCCGCCCACGAGGTCGCCGCCGTCCTCGGCATGGACCTCGCGGGCGCGCGCGAGCTGCTCGCCTCCGCCGCCTGCGAGGTCGAGCGCACCCGGGCCGCGCTTGCCGTCGTGGAGACCGGCGGCTGCCCGAGCGTCGCGCGGCTCACCGGCGACAACCAGCTGGTGCTCGGCGCGGCCCTGCGCAAGGAGCTTGTCCGGCATGTCGACGACTGCCCGCAGTGCCGCCGCAGCGCCGAGCGCGCGATCCCCGGCCGCTGGCCCGGCGCGCTGGTCACCCCGGCCGAGCTGTCCGTCCTGGAGGCGCCCCGCGCGGCCCTGCACGTCGCCATGGCGCATCACCCACGCGCGCGTGGAGCGGCGGCGCCGAGGTTCGACCGGCGCGGATTTCCGATGGACCCCAAGGACCGTGCGGCGCGGCGCGATCGCCTACGCGCGCGTGCCGTCACGACCACCGTCGTGGCGACCGTGGTGGCGGCTCCGGTACTCGCGCTCTGGGCCGCCTACCGGGGCGCGCCCGCCGGTGAGGGACCCGACGGGCGTTCCGCCACCGCCAGCGAGGCGCACGGGCCCGGCAGCCTCGACGGCGAGGCGGCGGGCGGCAGCTACGAGAACGCCGGGAACGCCAGCACCAGGCCCGGCGGCCGCTTCGGCAAGGGCGACAAGCCCGACGTCTCCGTGGAGGTCATCAGCGTCACCGGCCTCGGCTGGAAGGGCGCCGGACACCTCGACGTGTCGGCCGGCAACAGCGGCGACACCACGCTGATCACCCTCACCGCGACCGGCTCCGAGCCCGTGCGCTGGTCCGCGACCACCGGCGACTCCTGGCTCTACCTGAGCCAGTCCTCGGGAACCCTCGCGCCGGGCAGGTCGTTCACGATCAAGGTGTACGTCGACCATCTGCGCGAGCCCTCCGGCCACTGGCACGCGAAGGTGGCGATCTCACCGTCCGGCGCCGTCGTCTCCATCGACGGCTACGGCACCGCGCCCAGCCCCTCCGACCCCCGGACCCCGGCCCGCACCCGACCCGCCCCGGCGGCCCGCCGTCGTCCGGCCCCGATCCGACGCCCACGACCTCGGCGCCCTCGGACCCGACCCCGAGCGACCCGCCCTCGTCGTCCGACCCGAGCCCGACGCCGACCGATCCCGCACCGTCCGACCCGGGGAGCTCGCCGCCGCCGTCCGGCGACAGCGGCGACCCGAGCCCGTCGGCCACGTAGCCGCAGGCGCCGTAGACCCTGATGACCTCAGTCGACCGGGTCCGCCGGATGCGGGGCCAGCAGGGGCAGCTGCGAGGCCAGGCGCTGCTCGCACAGCTCCACGAGACGGTCGTAGCCCGCCTTGCCCATCAGCTCGGTCAGCTCCGGCCGGTAGGACACGTACACGGGGTCGCCCGCGCCGTGCGCCGAGGTCGCCGACGTGCACCACCAGTGCAGGTCGTGGCCGCCCGGACCCCAGCCCCGGCGGTCGTACTCACCGATCGAGACCTGGAGCACGCGGGTGTCGTCGGGGCGGTCGATCCAGTCGTACGTGCGACGGACCGGGAGCTGCCAGCACACGTCGGGCTTGGTCTCCAGGGGCTCGCGGCCCTCCTTGACGGCCAGGATGTGCAGCGAGCAGCCCGCGCCGCCCGCGAAGCCGGGCCGGTTCTGGAAGATGCACGAGCCCTTGTACGGGCGGGTCTGGCGGTCGCCGTCCTCGTCCTCCGAGACCCAGCCGTGCTCCATGCCCTCGTCGTGGTGCTGCCAGATCTCCGGCGTGAGCCTCGCCACAAACCCGGCGACCCGCTTCTCGTCGTCCTCGTCCGAGAAGTGCGCGCCAAGGGTGCAGCACCCGTCGTCCGCGCGGCCCGCCTGGATGCCCTGGCAGCCGCTGCCGAAGATGCAGTTCCAGCGGGAGGTCAGCCATGTCAGATCGCACCGGAAGACCTGCTCGTCGTCCGCCGGATCCGGGAACTCCACCCATGCGCGCGCGAAGTCGAGGCCCTTCTCGTCCGCTTCCCGGGCCTTCTTCGACAGCTTCGCCGGCTTCTCCGCCGTCACCTGCGCGGAGTCCTTCGCGGAACCCTTGGCGGACTTGGCTCGCCCTGCCGACTTGTCGGTCTTCGCCGTTTTCGTCTTTGGCACAGGACCAGCGTAAGGCTCCGGGAGCCCCATCGAATACGGAGGACCGCCCAGGTGGCAGTAGCGTTCCGTACATGAGACTCGGTGTCCTCGACGTTGGATCGAACACGGTGCATCTGCTGGTGGTGGATGCGCACCCCGGCGCGCGCCCGCTGCCCGCGCACTCGCACAAGGCGGAGTTGCGCCTTGCCCAACTCCTCGACGAGGACGGGGCGGTCGGCCCCGAAGGGGTCCAGAAACTCATCGACGTGGTCCAGGAGTGCCTCCAGGCCGCCGAGGACAAGGGCGTCGAGGACTTCCTCCCCTTCGCGACCTCCGCCGTGCGCGAGGCCAGCAACGCCGACGACGTCCTCGCGCGCGTGCAGGCCGAGACCGGCGTCGAGCTCCAGGTCCTCACCGGCGCGGAGGAGGCCCGGCTCACCTTCCTCGCGGCCCGCCGCTGGTTCGGCTGGTCCGCGGGCAAGCTGCTCGTCCTGGACATCGGCGGCGGCTCCCTGGAGATCGCCTACGGCATCGACGAGGAACCCGACGCCGCGGTGTCGCTGCCGCTGGGCGCCGGCCGCCTAACGGCGGGCTGGCTCCCCGGCGACCCCCGGCCCCGGAGTCGATAAGGGCCCTGCGCCGCCACGTCCGCGCCCAGATCGCCCGCACGGTGGGCGAGTTCACGCGCTTCGGCGCCCCCGACCATGTGGTGGCCACGTCCAAGACCTTCAAGCAGCTGGCCCGTATCGCCGGGGCGGCTCGCTCGACGGAGGGCCTGTACGTCCAGCGCGAACTGAAGCGCGAGTCCCTGGAGGCGTGGGTCCCGCAGCTGGCCGGCATGTCGGCGGCGCAGCGGGCCGAGTTGCCGGGTGTCTCCGAGGGCCGCTCCGGTCAGCTCCTCGCGGGCGCCCTGGTGGCAGAGGGCGCGATGGACCTGTTCGGCGTGGAGAGCCTGGAGGTCTGCCCGTGGGCGCTCAGGGAGGGCGTAATCCTGCGTCGCCTTGACCACATGGGCTCGGTGTAGCGCCCCTTAAGGGGCGCGGGGAACTGCGCGAGCAACCACAAATCACCCGCACCCGCCCGTGGCGAACCCCACAACGGCGAATAGGCGCACCCCACCCCACCCACCGCACCCCGTAACCTGTCGGCATGGCGGAGCCCCCCGTGTGCATCCCGGATGCGAAGGTCGCGCTGTCCACGGCCTCCGTGTACCCGGAGTCCACGGCGACGGCCTTCGAGATCGCCGCGCGCCTCGGGTACGACGGTGTCGAGGTCATGGTGTGGACCGACCCGGTCAGCCAGGACATCGAGGCGCTGCGCAGACTGAGCGACTACCACCAGATCCCGATCCTGGCCGTCCACGCCCCCTGTCTGCTCATCACCCAGCGCGTGTGGTCCACCGACCCCTGGGTCAAGCTCCAGCGCGCCCAGGCCGCGGCCGAGAAGCTGGGGGCGACCACGGTGGTCGTACACCCCCCGTTCCGCTGGCAGCGCCAGTACGCCCGTGACTTCGTGACCGGGATCTGGCGGATGGCGAACGAGACGGACGTGCGGTTCGCCGTCGAGAACATGTACCCGTGGCGCTACCGGGACCGCGAGATGCTCGCGTACGCCCCCGACTGGGACGTGACGAAGGAGGACTACCGTCACTTCACGATCGACCTCAGCCACGCCTCGACGGCCCGCTCGGACGCGATGCACATGGTCGACCGCATGGCCGACCGGCTCGGCCACGTCCACCTCGCGGACGGCAAGGGCTCGGCGAAGGACGAGCACCTCGTCCCGGGCCGCGGCAGCCAGCCCTGCGCCGAGCTGCTGGAACGTCTCGCCCTGACCGGTTTCGACGGCCATGTCGTCATCGAGGTCAACACCCGGCGCGCGATGTCCGGCGCCGAACGAGAGGCCGATCTGGCGGAGGCGCTGGCCTTCACCCGGCTCCACCTCGCCTCCGCCGCGAAGGTGCCCCGGCCGTGACCGACACCGCCGCCCGGCGCCGCGGCCGCCGTACCCGGGTCGAGTCCGCGGACACCCGGGACCGGATCCTGAGCGTGGCCCGCGAGGAGTTCTCCGAACGCGGGTACGAGAAGACGTCCGTGCGGGGGATCGCGAAGGCGGCCGGTGTGGACTCCGCGCTGGTGCACCACTACTTCGGCACCAAGGAGCAGGTCTTCGAGGCGGCCATCGAGGTCGCCTTCGCGCCCGCGCTGAGCGCGCCGGAGGCGCTGGCCGAGGGCCCGCTGGACGGCGTCGGCGAGCGGCTGACCCGCTTCATCTTCGGCGTCTGGGAGAACCCCACGACCCGTACGCCCCTGCTGGCGATCGTGCGCTCCGCCGTCAACAACGAGGCCGCGGCCGCCGTCTTCCGCCGCCTGGTCGCCTCCCAGCTGCTGCGCCGGGTCGCCGCGCAGCTCGACCAGCCGGACGCCGAGCTGCGGGCCGAGCTGGCGGCGGCGCAGCTGGTGGGGTGCGCGATGCTGCGGTACGTGATCAAGATCGAGCCGCTGGCGTCGGCCGACGTGGAGCAGGTGATCGCGCGGGTGGCGCCGGTGGTGCAGGGGCATCTGACCGGGCCGTGAGCCCCGGATTCGCGAGACGATCGTCCCGCATTCCGGACAGTCCGTCCCGACCCCTGGATGACGGGCGTACGCTCGTTACCAGTCAGAAGTCTCTTACGACCGTCTCTGAAGTCTCTGACGACCGTCTCTGAAGGAGCGAGCGACGATGCCCGAGCTGAGGTCCCGCACAGTCACCCACGGCCGCAACATGGCGGGCGCCCGCGCCCTTATGCGAGCCTCCGGTGTACCCGGCGCGGACATCGGCCGAAAGCCGATCATCGCGGTCGCCAACTCCTTCACGGAGTTCGTGCCGGGCCACACCCACCTCCAGCCGGTC
Organism: Streptomyces sp. CA-249302; assembly: GCF_050936785.1. Taxonomy (NCBI): domain Bacteria; kingdom Bacillati; phylum Actinomycetota; class Actinomycetes; order Kitasatosporales; family Streptomycetaceae; genus Streptomyces; species Streptomyces sp. CA-249302. The sequence goes on from NZ_JBNJMG010000001.1 coordinate 6,038,125, forward strand.
GGCCGGATCGTCTCCGAGGCGATCGTCGAGGCCGGCGGCATCCCGCGCGAGTTCAACACGATCGCCGTGGACGACGGCATCGCGATGGGCCACGGCGGAATGCTCTACTCCCTCCCCTCCCGCGACCTCATCGCGGACTCCGTCGAATACATGGTCGAGGCGCACTGCGCCGACGCCCTGATCTGCATCTCCAACTGCGACAAGATCACGCCGGGCATGCTGAACGCGGCTCTGCGGCTCAACATCCCCACGGTCTTCGTCTCCGGTGGCCCGATGGAGTCCGGCCGCGCGACCCTCGTCGACGGCACGGTCCGTACGCTCGACCTGGTCGACGCGATCTCCGACGCCGTGAACGACAAGATCTCGGACGAGGACATCCTCCGTATCGAGGAGAACGCCTGTCCGACCTGCGGCTCCTGCTCCGGCATGTTCACGGCCAACTCGATGAACTGCCTGACCGAGGCCATCGGCCTCTCCCTCCCCGGCAACGGCTCGGTCCTGGCCACCCACACGGCTCGGCGGGGGCTGTACGAGGCCGCCGCCCGGACGGTCATGGACATCACCCGGCGCTACTACGAGCAGGACGACGAGACGGTCCTGCCGCGCAACGTCGCCACCTTCGCCGCCTTCGAGAACGCGATGGCGCTCGACATCGCCATGGGCGGCTCGACCAACACGATCCTGCACCTGCTGGCGGCGGCCCAGGAGGCGGGCGTCCCGTTCGGCCTGGACGAGATCAACGCGGTCTCGCGCCGGGTGCCGTGCCTGGCGAAGGTCGCTCCGAACGTCGCCAAGAACCGCACGTACTACATGGAGGACGTGCACCGCGCCGGCGGCATCCCCGCCCTCCTCGGCGAGCTGCACCGCGCGGGCCTGCTGAACGAGGACGTGCACTCGGTGCACAGCCCGTCCCTGGCCGACTGGCTGAAGACGTGGGACGTGCGCGGCGGCTCCCCGTCGCCGGAGGCGGTGGAGCTGTGGCACGCGGCCCCGGGCTGCGTCCGCTCCGCCGAGGCCTTCTCCCAGTCCGAGCGCTGGGAGGCGCTGGACGAGGACGCGGCCGAGGGCTGCATCCGCTCCGCCGAGCACGCGTACTCGAAGGACGGCGGCCTGGCGGTGCTGAAGGGCAACCTGGCCGTCGACGGCTGCGTCGTGAAGACGGCCGGCGTCGACGAGTCGATCTGGACCTTCGAGGGTCCGGCGGTCGTCTGCGAGTCGCAGGAGGAGGCCGTCGAGAAGATCCTCAACAAGCAGGTCACGGACGGCGACGTGGTCGTGATCCGCTACGAGGGTCCCAAGGGCGGCCCGGGCATGCAGGAGATGCTCTACCCGACGTCCTTCCTGAAGGGCCGTGGCCTCGGCAAGACCTGCGCGCTGATCACCGACGGCCGCTTCTCCGGCGGCACCTCGGGTCTGTCGATCGGCCACGCGTCGCCCGAGGCGGCGTCCGGCGGCACGATCGCCCTCGTCGAGGACGGAGACCGCATCCGCATCGACATCCCGAACCGCACGATCGAGCTGCTGGTCGACGACGCGGAACTGGCGCGCCGCGAGGCCGCGCTGGGCGGCGTGTACGCGCCGAAGTCGCGCGAGCGGAAGGTGTCGGCGGCGCTGCGCGCGTACGCGGCGATGGCGACGAGCGCGGACAAGGGCGCGGTGCGGGACGTGTCGAAGCTGGGCTGACGCAGCCGGGAGTCTTCTGGGGCCGTCCCTTCGGGGACGGCCCCTTTGCCGTACTCGTACTCGCTTACGGCTCCTGGCTACCAGTCGGCCGGCTTGCGGGCGTCCACGGCGAAGACGGTGCCGTCGGGGGCGGTGGCGTAGATGTGGGTGTCGGCGAGGACGGGTTGGGGGAGGGCGGCGGTCACGGTCTGGCCGGTGTCCGTGCCGAGGCGCGCCGGGGTCTGGCCGGCGAGGGTGCCCTTGCGGGCGTCCACCGCGAGCAGTCGCCCGTCGGGGGCGCTGAAGTACACGTGACCGTCGTCGACGACCGGCGCCGAGCCCCGGCTCACCGAGGTCTCGAGGTTCCACAGCTGCTTGCCCGAGGTGGTGTCGACGGCCTCCAGGGAGCCGCCGGCGGCGAGCAGATAGACGACGTCGCCGTGCACGGTGGCGTGGGCGCTCGGACGGCGGACGGGCAGGGTCACCCGGTGCGTCGACCTGGACCGGGGGTCGTAGCGGACCACTGCCTGGGTGTCCCCGTAGACCGGGTCGTCCGCCAGGAAGAAGACCGAGCCGCCGGCGGTTCCGACCGCCTGAAGCGAGCCGTCCAGCCGTACGTCCCACCGCACGTCGCCCGTCACCGGGTCCACGGCGATGACGCGCGTCCTCGCGCCGTCGGAGGAGACGCTCGTCAGGTAGGCCAGGGGGTCGCCGGTGAAGGAGTGGAAGGTCGGCGGGCCGGCTCCCGGCATCGACCGGGACCACAACGCGCCGCCGGACGCGCTGTCGATGCCGGTGACCGTGCCGTCCGCGTGGGTCAGCAGGAGCACGCTCCCGACCCGCTGCACCGACTCGTAGGCCAGCCCGTTCCGGGTCCAACGGACCTTGCCCGAGGCGGGGTCGAGCGCCTCCAGACGCCGGCCGTGGTCGGCGAGGGGCTGCACCAACCCGCCCGACACGACCGGCGGAGCGCTGTACTGCGTCGTACCGACCGAGTGCCGCCACAGCAACTCGCCGTCGGTCGGATCGAGGGCGAACACCGCTCCGGGCCGGGTGCAGAGCAGCTTCCCGGCGCCGTACGAGCACCGCGCCTGTCCCTTGCTGTCGGACACCGGCTTCGCCGTCCACGCGTGGAACGCCGTGGGGGAGGTGGGGGACGCCGAACCCTTCGCGGGACCGGGCTCGCCGCCGAGTAGTTGCACCGAGGCGAGCACACCGCCCGCCACGAGGACGAGGGCCGCCCCGGCGAGGAGCAGCGCCCTGGCGCGCGGGCGCCGCCGCTTGGGCGGCTGCTCCGGCTCCTCGGCCTCCTCGACACGGGGTTCGGGAACCGGTGGCACATCGCCCGTCCGCTGCGCCGGTATGAACGCCTGGGTGTCGTACGAGGCCGAGACCGAGCGCAGTTCCCGCATCAGCTCGTCGGGAGTGGGCCGGTCCTCGGGCTCCTTGGCGAGGCAGCGCAGCACCAGCGGAGCGAGGTCTTCCGGTACGCCGGTCAGGTCCGGCTCGTCGTGGACGACCTGGTAGGCGACCACGTACGGGCTGTCGGAGTCGAACGGGCCCCGGCCCGTCGACGCGTGCACCAGTACGGAGCCCAGGGCGAAGACGTCGGCGGCGGGGCCGACCTCCCGGGGCCGGCGGAACTGCTCGGGCGCCATGAAGGGCGGGGTCCCGATCAACTTGCCGGTCTCGGTGCGCAGTTCGCTGTCCTTTGGCCGAGAAATGCCGAAGTCGATGACCTTCGGGCCGTCCTCGGCGAGCAGCACGTTGCTCGGCTTCAGATCGCGGTGCACGACGCCGACGCGATGGATGTCCCGCATCGCCTCGGCCAGTCCGGCCATCAGCCTGCGCAGCTGGGCCGGGGGCATCGGCCCGTTCCGCTTCACGTGGTCGGAGAGGGTCGGGCCGGGGATGAACAGGGTGGCCATCCAGGGCCGTTCGGCCTCGGGGTCGGCATCGACGACGGACGCGGTGAAAGCGCCGCTGACCCGCCGCGCGGCCGCGACCTCCTGCCGGAAACGCCCTCTGAACTCGGGGTCCTTGGCGAATTCGGCGTGTACGACCTTCACCGCGAGCTTCATCCCGGAGGTGCTCCGGGCCAGATGTACGACGCCCATGCCGCCGGAGCCCAGGCAGGACTCCAGGCGGTAGTGACCGGCGTACTCGGGAAGTTCCGCTTCCGCGCCAGCTCCGCTGTTGTGCTGTGGCGCCATGGAACCACCCCCGTGCTGTTCGTCCGCGCGCGCGACGCACGGAGCCTAGTCGATTACTCGTACGAGACCGAGGCGGCTTGCTAGCGTTCGCGTGCGAGTTGCGTACATGTGTTTCATGGCGTGTTTTAGGGGAATCAACGGGACCCCATGGGATTCATGGGGCTCAACGGGGGAGGTTTTTCATGTCTGTTGACCAGGTCGACGAGGCCGGAAGCGACGAGGGCGAGACCGTCGCGACGGCGGCCGTCGCGGCGGAGGCGCTGCACTACTACCCGGTAGCACCGGGTGTCCGTCTCAACGTCCGCCGCGGCCCCGGCACCCAGTACGGCATCGTCCGCGTCCTGCCCGAGGGCGCGAAGGTGCCGATCTTCTGCCAGACCCCGGGCACGACGGTCTCCGGTCCCTACGGCACGTCGAACATCTGGGACAACATCGACGACGGCGAGTTCGTCTCGGACGCCTATGTCCTCACGGGCAGCGACGGGTACGTGGCCTCGCGCTGTTCCTGACCGAGTGACCCGGCAAGGAGCCCGCCTCCGCCCCGGAGCCATAATCGTCCCGTGAGCGACGAAAACGGCACCCCGGCACCCCCGGCGGGCTCCACCGGCCCCCGCCCAGAACCGATCCGCTTCTTCGGCACCACCTGGGTGGACCACGACAACGGCTACACCCCCCGCCGTATCGGCGCAGCCGCCGGGTCCCTCGCCGCCGCGATCGCCTCCTGCCTCGTCCTCCGCTTCGCCTACGAGGGCCTCCAGATCGCCGACACCGGCGCCTTCGTCAACATCCTCGTCGTCGCCATGTTCGCGATCTGCAGCGCGCTCGCCTTCCGCAACACCTGGGACTCCTTCGCCAAGCGCCCCGACCCCGACCGCCAGGCCTCCCTCCGCGGCCTCCTGGCCATCGGCTTCGTCGGCTCCCTCCTCGCCTACTTCTTCCGCTCCCTCACCGAGGCCCCTGGCGAGAAACTCCACCGCGAGGAGTACGAGACGGCCGCGCAGCAGTACGAGAAGCGCACCACCCGCCGCACCGGCAACCCGTCGAAGAAGCGCCGCCGCTCCTAGGCCGTGTCCGACCCAGGGCCTGTCCGGCAATTCCCGTCTGCCCGGATGCAGATCAGCCCTAGGGCCGCTCCAGTCCCCGCCCCCTCTCACCAAAAACTCACTGCCCCCTGCACCCAACTGCGCCACCATGGCCGTATGACGGCCCCCTCCGGCACCACCCGCGCCCACTCCTTCAATGCCGCCGCGGCCCAGTACGCCGCCAACCGCCCCTCCTACCCGCCCGCCCTCTTCGACGCGATCGAGGAGCTCGCCGGTCGCCCCCTCGCCGGTGCCCGGGTCGCGGACGTGGGTGCCGGTACCGGGATAGCCACCGCGCTGCTGCACGGCCGCGGTGCCGAGGTGGTCGCGGTGGAGCCCGGTGACGGAATGGCCGCCGAGTTCCGCCGCACCCTCCCCGACGTCCCGATCGTCCGCGGCGACGGCAACTCCCTCCCCCTCGCCGACGCCTCCGTCGACTTCGTCACCTACGCCCAGGCGTGGCACTGGACCGAGCCGGCCCGCGCGGTGCCCGAGGCTCGGCGCGTGCTGCGCCCGGGCGGGGCGCTGGCCCTGTGGTGGAACATGGACCCGGCCGACGTCCCGTGGATCACCGAGCAGGCCGACCGCATCCGCGCCCACTTCCGCGGCGAGCACAACAACAAGCAGGGCGCCTCCGAGCTGCGGAGCGCGCTCGCCTTCAAGGGCGTCCCGGATGTCCCCGCCCACTCCCATCGCATCGTCCGCTGGAGCCGCGAGGTCCCCGTCGACACCCACCTCGCCAACGTCGGCAGCCACTCGATCTTCCTGGTCCAGGACGAGGAGAGGACGGACGCCTTCCTCGCCGAGGAACGCGAACGCCTGCTGCAGACCTTCCCCGACGGCACCGTCGAGGAGGTCTACGACGTCCTCGTGATCGTCGCCACCCCGTGACGCCGGGGTCTACGACGACCTCGTGATCGTCGCCGCTCCATACCGCCCGTGCGCGGCCGCCCACCCTTCCAAGGCCGCCGCGCACGCATGGTCCACATGCCGCAGCCCGTCCAGCTCCAGCCGCACCGCCCGGTCGCGCGGCAGCGCCTCCAACGCGTCCAGCAGCTTCGGCAGCCGCAGGAACGTCGCATGGCCCAGGACGCGGACGACGATCCCCGCCTCCCCGCGGTCCTCCGTCTCGACGTGCACATGGCTGGCCTCCCACGCCGTCTTGGCCACGGCCAACGCCAACCCCACCAGCACCCCCTCCAGCAGATTGCCGACGACGATCGCCCCCGCGGTCACCGCGAGAACGACCACCTCACCCCGATGTCCGCGCCACAGCCCGCGCACCTCCCGCACCGGCACGAGCTTGCAGCCGGCGTGCACCAGCAGCCCGGCCAGCGCCGCCACCGGAATCACCCCGAGCACCCCGGGCACGACGGCCGTGAAGAGCAGCAGCCACACCCCGTGCAGCACCCGGGAGGCCTTCGTACGCGCCCCCGCCTGCACGTTCGCCGCACTGCGCACGATCACCGCCGTCATCGGCAGCGCACCCAGCACCCCGCACACCGCGTTCCCCGCGCCCTGCGCCATCAACTCCCGGTCGTAGTCCGTCCGCGACCCCCGGTGCAGCCGGTCCACCGCAGCCGCGCTGAACAAGGACTCCGCCGACGCGATCAACGCGAACGCCACGACGGTCCCGATCACCCCCACTTCCGTCAACCGCCCGAAGTCCGCCGCCCCCGGGACCCGTACCGCATCGAACAACCCGCGCACCTCGACCCGTCGCACCCCCAGGTCGAACAGCCCGGTCACCGCCGACACCACAGCCACCGCCACCAGCGGCGCAGGCACCACCCGTGCCCCCCTGCGCCAACGCGGCCACAGCAGCAATACGGCAATAGTGGCAGCACCCACTGACAACGCCGTCGGATCAGCCCGCCCCGGCAGCGACACCAGCCCGGCGAGCTTCCCGAGCCCGCTCGCCGGCGCGCTGGCGTCGCCCAGCGCGTACACCTGACCGGCGACCAGCACCAGCCCGATCCCGGCGAGCATCCCCTGCACCACGGCCGCGGACACGGCCCGGAACCACCGCCCGAGCCGCAGTGCCCCGAGCCCGAGCTGCACCAGACCGGCCCCGAACACCAGCACCCCGAGCGCCTCGACGCCGTACGAGTCCACGGCCTCGTAGACGAGCACGGTCAGGCCCGCCGCCGGCCCGCTCACCTGGAGGCTGCTGCCGGGCAGCGCCCCGGCGACCAGCCCGCCGACGATCCCGGTGACCAGTCCCAGTTCGGCCGGCACTCCGGAGGCGATGGCGACGCCGACGCACAGCGGCAGCGCGACGAGGAACACGACGAGAGAAGCGGACAGATCGGCCTTGCGTACGTCAGTGCGCATGCGCATGACGGGAGCACCTCCTGTGAGCAGCTGACCAGCGGGAGATGCGTGGGCGCCGCACCGGGGGAGGGCACGGCGAACGGACGTGCTCGGCATATGACCGGCATATGACCTCGCACTGAAATCCATTGTCGGGAAAGGGAGTTGATCGCGCACCAGGTTCGTGTTTCGCCGAGATGACGGCGGAGGCGTACGAACCGGACCACCTCCCTCCGTTCACGCCGACACGCGCCTGCGCCGTCCAGCACAACCCGCTTGACACGGCCTGTCGGGAAGAGGAATGTTCAGCACATGATGAATATAAACCGGGACGCCGCCGCGCCACCCGACCCCGACCCGGAGCGGACCCTCGCCGCCCCCGCCGTCCGCGCCGAGGCCCTCACGGTCGTCCGCGGCCCCCGCACCGTCCTGCGCGGCCTCGACTTCACCGTCCCGCGCGGTCAGATCACCGGCCTGCTCGGCCCCTCCGGCTGCGGCAAGTCGACCCTCATGCGCTCGATCGTCGGCACCCAGGCCAAGGTCACCGGCACCCTTGAGGTCCTCGGCAGCCCCGCCGGCCACCCCACCCTGCGCACCTGCATCGGCTACGTCACCCAGGCCCCCTCCGTCTACGACGACCTGACCATCCGCCAGAACCTCGACTACTTCACCGCGGTCCTCGCCCCCGGCCGCACCGGCGCCGAGCGCCGCCAGGACGTCGACCGCGTCCTCACCGACGTCGACCTCACCTCGCACGCCGACTCCCTCGCCGGCAACCTCTCCGGCGGCCAGCGCAGCCGCGTCTCCCTGGCGGTGGCCCTGCTCGGCACGCCCGAACTCCTGGTCCTCGACGAGCCGACGGTCGGTCTCGACCCCGTCCTCCGCCGCGAGCTGTGGAACCTCTTCCACGACATCGCCGCCACCCGCGGCGCCACCCTCCTCATCTCCTCCCACGTCATGGACGAGGCCGAGCGCTGCCACCGCCTCCTCCTCATGCGCCAGGGCGAGATCCTCGCCGACGACACCCCGGACGCCCTGCGCACCAGCACCGGCTCCGACACCGTCGAGGCGGCCTTCCTGCACCTGGTCGACCAGGCCACCGCGGCCGCCCGCGAGAAGGAGACGACCCGATGACCACGACGACCATCTCCGGTACGACGAGCAAGCCCGCGCCCACCAGCGCGCTCAACCTCTCCCGCACCACCGCCACCGCCGCCCGGGTCCTGCGCCAGCTCCGCCACGACCCGCGCACCATCGCGCTGCTGATCCTGGTCCCCTGCCTGCTGCTGGTCCTGCTGCGCTACGTCTTCGACGGCAGCCCGCACACCTTCGACAACATCGGCGCCTCGCTCCTCGGGCTCTTCCCCCTGATCACGATGTTCCTGGTGACCTCCATCGCCACCCTGCGCGAACGCACCTCCGGCACCCTCGAACGCCTCCTCGCCATGCCCCTCGGCAAGGGCGACCTGATCGCCGGCTACGCCCTCGCCTTCGGCTTCCTCGCGATCATCCAGTCCGCCCTCGCCACCGGCCTCGCGCTCTGGGTCCTCGGCCTCGACGTCATCGGCAGCCCCTGGCTGCTGCTCCTGGTCGCCCTCCTCGACGCCCTGCTCGGCACCGCCCTCGGCCTCTTCGTCTCCGCCTTCGCGGCCTCCGAGTTCCAGGCCGTCCAGTTCATGCCGGCCGTGATCTTCCCCCAGATCCTCCTCTGCGGCCTGTTCACACCCCGCGACAACATGCACCCCGTCCTGGAGGCCATCTCCGACGTCCTGCCCATGTCCTACGCCGTCGACGGCATGAACGAGGTCCTCAAACACACCGACATGACCGCCACCTTCGTCCGGGACGTGCTCATCGTCGCGGGCTGCGCCCTGCTGGTCCTCTGCCTGGGCGCGGCCACCCTCAGGAGGCGCACGGCGTGACGGCGTTCCGCCAGCCGGACAGCCACCCCCGGTCGTCCACCGCCGGTGCGAGGATGGGCCCATGACCCAGAAAGTCGCAGTCCTCGGCACCGGCAAGATCGGCGAAGCCCTGCTCAGCGGGATGATCCGGGGCGGCTGGGCCCCGGCCGACCTCCTGGTCACCGCCCGGCGCCCCGAGCGAGCCGAAGAACTCCGCAACCGCTACGGAGTCACCCCGGTCACCAACCCGGAAGCCGCCAAGACCGCCGACACCCTGATCCTCACGGTCAAGCCGCAGGACATGGGCACCCTCCTCACCGAACTCGCCCCGCACGTCCCCGCCGACCGCCTGGTCATCAGCGGCGCCGCGGGCATCCCCACCTCCTTCTTCGAGGAGCGCCTCGCCGAAGGCACCCCGGTCGTCCGCGTCATGACGAACACCCCGGCCCTCGTCGACGAGGCCATGTCCGTCATCTCCGCCGGCACCCACGCCACCGCCGACCACCTCGCCCACGCCGAGGAGATCTTCGGCGCCGTCGGCAAGACGCTCCGCGTCCCCGAGTCCCAGCAGGACGCCTGCACGGCACTGTCCGGCTCGGGTCCGGCGTACTTCTTCTATCTCGTCGAGGCCATGACGGACGCCGGCATCCTCCTCGGCCTGCCCCGCGACAAGGCCCACGACCTGATCGTCCAGTCCGCGATCGGCGCCGCCACCATGCTCCGCGACAGCGGCGAACACCCGGTCAAGCTCCGCGAGAACGTCACCTCCCCCGCGGGCACGACCATCAACGCCATCCGCGAACTCGAGAACCACGGCGTACGAGCCGCCCTCATCGCCGCCCTCGAAGCCGCCCGCGACCGCAGCCGCGCACTCGCCTCCGGCAACAAGGACTGACCCACACCCGCCCCGGGGGCGGTCACCCCGCCGCGTCCACCACCTCCCGCGTGGTCACCACCCGCGCGAACCCGCCCCCGTGCAGCGACACCGCCGAGGCCTGCCCGACCTCGTCCGCACTCCGCCGCCAGCCGAACGGTCCCGCCAGATCGAAGGTGTACGTCGCGTCGTACGCCACCACCACGTCGTACCCGAGATTCCCGCCCATCCGGGCCGTCGTCTCCACGCACATGTTGGTCTGGATCCCCGCCAGCACGAACTGCGAGATCCCGGCCTCCGTCAGCCAGGCCCCCAGATCCGGCGACCCGAGGAAGGCCGAGTTCACGGTCTTCGTGAGGAACAGCTCCGGCCCGGCACCCTTCCCCCTCCTCTCCTGTACGTAGTCCTTCAGGTCGTTCCCCTCGTACCCCGGCCGCAGCGGCGACTCCGGTTTCGTCGAGTCATGCCGCACGAAGACGACCGGCCGCCCCGTCGCCTGCCATACGTCGATGAGCTCGGCGATGTTGTCGTCGGCCCCGGGGTTGTTCCGCGGCCCCCAGAACTCGGCCTCCTCGAAGCCCTTCTGCACGTCCACGACCACCAGCGCTGCGTTCTCTGCGATGTCCATGCCCCCAATCCTGGAGGCGCGTCCACCCCGGCCCCAGAGGCACAGAAGCCATCGATCGATGGTTTACTGCCAGTCGTGGCAACTCCGGCAAGCCCCTACCGCATCGCCCTCCTCGCCTTCCCCGGCATCCGCGCCTTCGACGTCTCCGTCATCACGGAGGTCTGGGGCAGCGACCGCACCGACCGCGGCGCCCCCGCCTTCGACCTCCGCCGCGTCGCCACCGACACCACCACCCCCGTCCCCATGCGCGGCGGCATGGCCCTCCTCCCCGACCGCACCCTCACCTGGCTGGCCCGAGCCGACCTGGTCGTGGTCCCCGGCCTCGACGACCACCTCACCCCCGCACCCACCCCCGTCCTCGACGCCCTCCGCCGCGCCCACGCCCGCGGCACCACCATCGCCGCCCTCTGCGGCGGCGCCTTCACCCTCGCCCAGGCCGGCCTCCTCGACGGCCGCCGCGCCATCACCCACTGGAACCTGATCAGCCTCTTCCGCGCACACCACCCCCAGGTCACCGTCGTCCCCGACGCCCTCTTCATCGAGGACGACAACATCTGGACCGCCGCCGGCACCGCAGCCGGCATCGACCTCTGCCTCCACCTCGTCCGCCGGTCCCACGGAGCCGAAGCCGCCGCCACCATCGCCCGCTCGATGGTCACCGCCCCCTTCCGCACCGGCACGCAGGCACAGTTCATCGAGCACCCCACCCCGCGCGCCGACCGCGACGCCGACACCCTCGCCGCCGTACGCGAACACGCCCTGCGCCACCTGCACGAACCGCTCACCGTCGCCGGCCTGGCAGCCCACGCCGGCATGTCCGCCCGCAGCTTCGCCCGCCACTTCACGGCGGAGACCGGCACGACCCCGCTCCGCTGGCTCCTCGACCAGCGCGTCGTCGCCGCCCAGAAACTCCTCGAACGCACCGACCTGCCCATGCCGGAGGTGGCCCGACGCGCCGGCTTCGGCAGCGAGGTCACGATGCGCCAGCACTTCGCATCGCGCCTCGCCACCAGCCCACGCGCCTACCGAGCGGCGTTCAGCACCACACCCGCGCCCGTATCAAAAGCAGCCGACAGCAGCCCGATTGCGCGATAAGCGGCATCCACGGTCGGCCGGGCCATCGCCCGAGCCCTCTCCGCACCATCCCGCAGCACCCCCTCCACATAGCCCGGATCGGCACACAGCGCACTGTGCCTCTCCTGT
>NZ_JBNJMG010000001.1:6055000-7912500 GCF_050936785.1 Streptomyces sp. CA-249302
CGGGCAAAGGGGAGTGGTGGAGCCGACGGACCAGACCTGTAGTAGGTGAGTGATGGGGTGACGCAGGAAGGTAGTCCAGCCCGGGCGGTGGTTGTCCCGGGGTAAGGGTGTAGGACGGTGTGTAGGCAAATCCGCACACCATGTGTCTGAGACCTGATGCCGAGCCGATTGTGGTGAAGTGGATGATCCTATGCTGTCGAGAAAAGCCTCTAGCGAGTTTCATGGCGGCCCGTACCCTAAACCGACTCAGGTGGTCAGGTAGAGAATACCGAGGCGTTCGGGTGAACTATGGTTAAGGAACTCGGCAAAATGCCCCCGTAACTTCGGGAGAAGGGGGGCCATCACTGGTGATCCGATTTACTCGGTGAGCTGGGGGTGGCCGCAGAGACCAGCGAGAAGCGACTGTTTACTAAAAACACAGGTCCGTGCGAAGCCGTAAGGCGATGTATACGGACTGACGCCTGCCCGGTGCTGGAACGTTAAGGGGACCGGTTAGTCACATTTCGGTGTGGCGAAGCTGAGAACTTAAGCGCCAGTAAACGGCGGTGGTAACTATAACCATCCTAAGGTAGCGAAATTCCTTGTCGGGTAAGTTCCGACCTGCACGAATGGCGTAACGACTTCTCGACTGTCTCAACCATAGGCCCGGTGAAATTGCACTACGAGTAAAGATGCTCGTTTCGCGCAGCAGGACGGAAAGACCCCGGGACCTTTACTACAGTTTGATATTGGTGTTCGGTTCGGCTTGTGTAGGATAGCTGGGAGACTGTGAACTCCGGACGCCAGTTCGGGGGGAGTCGTCGTTGAAATACCAGTCTGGTCGTGCTGGATGTCTAAACCTGGGTCCGTGATCCGGATCAGGGACAGTGTCTGATGGGTAGTTTAACTGGGGCGGTTGCCTCCTAAAGAGTAACGGAGGCGCCCAAAGGTTCCCTCAGCCTGGTTGGCAATCAGGTGTTGAGTGTAAGTGCACAAGGGAGCTTGACTGTGAGACCGACGGGTCGAGCAGGGACGAAAGTCGGGACTAGTGATCCGGCGGTGGCTTGTGGAAGCGCCGTCGCTCAACGGATAAAAGGTACCCCGGGGATAACAGGCTGATCTTCCCCAAGAGTCCATATCGACGGGATGGTTTGGCACCTCGATGTCGGCTCGTCGCATCCTGGGGCTGGAGTCGGTCCCAAGGGTTGGGCTGTTCGCCCATTAAAGCGGTACGCGAGCTGGGTTTAGAACGTCGTGAGACAGTTCGGTCCCTATCCGCTGCGCGCGCAGGAATATTGAGAAGGGCTGTCCCTAGTACGAGAGGACCGGGACGGACGAACCTCTGGTGTGCCAGTTGTTCTGCCAAGGGCATGGCTGGTTGGCTACGTTCGGGAGGGATAACCGCTGAAAGCATCTAAGCGGGAAGCCTGCTTCGAGATGAGTATTCCCACCCACTTGATGGGGTAAGGCTCCCAGTAGACGACTGGGTTGATAGGCCGGATCTGGAAGGCAGGTAACTGCTGGAGGTGACCGGTACTAATAGGCCGAGGGCTTGTCCATATTTGCTCGCGTCCACTGTGTTAGTTCTGAGGCAACGACCGTGTCATGTTCCCGGTCGAGTTTCATAGTGTTTCGGTGGTTATAGCGTGAGGGAAACGCCCGGTTACATTCCGAACCCGGAAGCTAAGCCTTACAGCGCCGATGGTACTGCAGGGGGGACCCTGTGGGAGAGTAGGACGCCGCCGAACAATCATTGCGAAAGGCCCACACCAGAAATGGTGTGGGCCTTTTTGCGTTTATGCTCAAAGGCATGCGCTACGACCTCGTCATCTTCGACAACGACGGTGTCCTCGTGGACAGCGAGCCGATCTCCAACCGGCTCCTGGCCGCCTACCTCACCGAGCTGGGGCACCCGACTTCGTACGAGGACTCCATCCGGGACTACATGGGGTCCGCCATGCACCGCGTCCATGAGCTGGTCCTGGAGCGGACCGGGCAGCGGCTGCCGGCGGACTTCGACGACGTCTTCCACGCGCGGGTGTTCGATGCCTTCGAGCGGGAGCTGAAGCCCGTGGCTGGGGCAACGGACGTACTGGAGGAACTGGCGGCGGACGGGGTGCCGTACTGTGTCGCGTCCTCCGGGAGCCATGCGCGGATTCGGGTGGGGCATCGGACGACCGGGCTGGACCGGTGGTTCGGGGAGGAGCGGATCTTCAGCTCGGAGGATGTGGGGCGGGGGAAGCCGGCACCCGATCTGTTCCTGTACGCGGCCGAGCGGATGGGCGTCGCGCCCGAGCGGTGTGTGGTCGTGGAGGACTCGCCGCTGGGCGTGCAGGCGGCTGTCGCGGCCGGGATGGACGTCTACGGGTTCACCGCCATGACGCCTGCCGAGCGGCTCGCGGGGGCCACTCAACTCTTCTCCGGCATGGGGGAGTTGTCAGGGCTGCTGCACTGACATTTGTCATGCGGAGCTCCGGACGAACGTTTCTACTGGCGACCGGGTGCCGGACGCGAAGCTGAGGGCATGACGACGAACACGGTGTCCCAGGGCCAGAACAGCGACCAGACCCCCAGCCCGCTCGACAACTTCCGTCCGCTGATCGTGGATGTGGCGGTCCCCCTCGGTTCGTACTACCTGTTCAAGGACGCCTTCGGGATGAGCACCTTCGCGGCGCTCGCCTGGAGCAGCGTCGTCCCGGCGGTGCGGACCCTCTGGAGCCTGGTGAAGGAGCGCCGGACGAACGGGCTCGCGGCGCTGATCCTCACGGTCAACGTGGTCTCGCTGCTGCTGAGCTTCCTCTCCGGCGACCCGCGGCTGATGCTCGCCAAGGACGGCGCGGTCAGCAGCACCGTCGGCATCGGCATCCTGGTCTCGGTGGCGCTCGGCCGGCCGATGATGACCGCCGGGATGAAGCCCTTCCTGGTGAAGGGCAACCCGGCGAAGGAGGCCGCGTGGCAGCGGCTGGCGTCGGGACAGGCCGCCGCCTCCGCGGACTTCCTGCGCAAGGAGCGGGCGTTCTCCGTGGTGTGGGGTGTGGCGCTGCTCACCGAGTGCGTGGCCCGGGTCATCGGGGCGTACACCGTCCCCGTGGACACCATGGTCTGGCTCGGCAGCGTCATGATGATCGGCGTCATGGCCCTGACCTTCCTCGTCAGCGGTGGGCTGGCCGCCGGGCCCATGGAGGAGATGGTCCGCGCCGAGGCGGAGGCCCACGAGGCGGCCGCCAAGGCCGATGTCACCGTCGCCGCCTGAGTAACAAAATAAAGCTGAAGGAAATTCATCTTTGGCCTGATCTACCCACAGGTAGCCCGGGGCCCTACGCTCGCCGCCATGACAGATGTGCTGCGGCGCGGTAGGGCCTCTTTGGCGTTCAGCTTCTTCGCTCAGGGCGCCACCTTCGCCCTCCTGGTGACCCGCATTCCGGCCATCCAGGACCGGTACGGCGTCTCCGACGGGCTGCTGCCCGCCTTCCTGGCCGCCGTCCCGATCCTGGCAGGCGTGGGCAGCGTGACGACCGAGCAGCTGGTGAAGCGAATACCGCCCAGCCTGCTGCTGCGGTGCGCCCAGCCCGTCGTACTCCTGGCGCTGCTCGGTGTCGGAGCCGGGGACTCGATGGTCGAGCTGGGGATCGCGCTCGCCGCGTTCGGGCTGGCGGTGGGGGCGTTGGACGCCTCCATGAACATGCTCGGGGTGAGTCTCCAGCGGGCGTACGGGCGGAGCATCATGCTCAGTTTCCACGCCGTGTTCAGCCTGGGCGGGATCGTGGGGGCCTCGCTGGCCTGGGTCGGGGCGCACTGGCATCTCTCGCTGTGGGTGTCGTATCTCCCGGTCGTCGCGGTGCTGCTGCCGGCCACGCTGATCGGGAGCCGGTGGTACGTCGACGGGGATGGCCCGGCGGACGCGCCGGAGGAGGAGAAGGGGCAGGGCGGGACCGTCGTCTTCCGGATGCTGCTGCCGCTGTGTCTGGTGATGACCTTCGCGTACATCGGGGACTCGACCGTCTCCAACTGGAGTGCGAAGTACCTGAAGGACACCCTGGGGAGCTCGGAGCAGCTGTCGACCGTGCCGTACAACGTGTACATGGTGACCACGCTGCTGGGGCGGACGCTGGGGGACTCCGGGGTACGGCGGTTCGGGGCCGTCGCGGTCGTGCGGCTGGGGGCGCTGGTGGCGGCGCTCGGGTTCGCGGTGGTGGCGCTGGCGCCGGGGGCGTGGGTCGGGATGCTCGGGTTCACGCTGCTGGGGCTGGGGTTGTGCGTGCTGGTGCCGCAGACCTTCGCGGCCGCGGGGCGGTTGTTCCCGGGGGCGTCGGACCAGGCCATCGCGCGGCTGAACATCTTCAACTACGTCGGGTTCCTGATCGGTTCCCCGTTGGTGGGGGCGTTGGGGGACGCGTGGAGCTATCGCGGGGCCATGCTCGTGCCGATGGCGTTGGTGCTGGTGACCGTCTTCTACGCCAGGTCGTTCGCTCCTCAACCGGACCGATACGGTGTCGGGCATGAGCGGCCGCGCACAGCTGATGTGGGACGAGGCAGTAACGGGCTATGACTTCGGTCCGGACCATCCGATGGACCCGGTCCGGCTCGCCCTGACCAGGCGACTCGTCGACGCCTTCGGGCTCGACAAGGACGTCGACGTGGTCGCGGCCAAGCCGGCCGGGGAGTCGACGCTGCGGCTCGTCCACCGGGAGGACTACATCGACGCCGTGAAGGCCGCCTCCGCGGATCCTGAGGCGGCCCGGGGGGCGTACGGGATCGGGACGATCGACGATCCTGCCTTCGGCGGGATGCACGAGGTCTCCGCGATGATCGCCGGGCAGTCGGTGGGGGCCGCGGAGGCCGTGTGGCGCGGTGAGGCGCTGCACGCCGTGAACTTCGCCGGCGGGCTGCACCACGCGATGCCCGGCGGTGCCTCCGGGTTCTGCATCTACAACGACGCCTCGCTCGCCATCGCCCGGCTGCTGGAGCTCGGCGCCGAGCGGGTCGCGTACATCGACGTGGACGTGCACCACGGGGACGGCGTGCAGGCGGCCTTCTGGGAGGACCCGCGGGTCCTGACGATCTCGCTGCACGAGCATCCGCGGACGCTGTTCCCGCAGACCGGGTGGCCGGAG
Source organism: Streptomyces sp. CA-249302 (assembly GCF_050936785.1). Classification (NCBI taxonomy): domain Bacteria; kingdom Bacillati; phylum Actinomycetota; class Actinomycetes; order Kitasatosporales; family Streptomycetaceae; genus Streptomyces; species Streptomyces sp. CA-249302. The sequence goes on from NZ_JBNJMG010000001.1 coordinate 6,060,094, forward strand.
GAGACGGGGGCGGATGCCGCGGAGGGGTCGGCCGTGAACGTCGCCCTGCCCGCCGGGACCGGCGACGCGGGGTGGCTGCGGGCCTTCCACGCCGTCGTGCCGGAACTGATCGCCGATTTCCGGCCGCAGGTGCTGGTGACGCAGCACGGGGCCGACACCCACTTCGAGGACCCGCTCGCGCACCTGGCCGTGTCGCTGGACGCGCAGCGGGCCGTGCAGGTCGCCTGCCACGAGCTCGCGCACGAGTACGCCGACGGGAAGTGGATCGCGCTCGGCGGTGGCGGTTACGCCGTGGTGGAGGTCGTACCGCGGTCCTGGACCCACCTGGTGGCGATCGCGGCCGGGCGGGAGATCGCGCCGGAGACGGTGATCCCGGAGGGCTGGCGGCAGGAAGTCTTCGCGAAGACCCGGCAGTTGGCGCCGGCCCGGATGACGGACGGGCGCTGGCCGGTGTCCTACGCCGAGTGGGACGCCGGATACGACCCCGCGGACCGGCTCGACCAGGCCGTCCTGGCGACCCGGCGGGCGGTGTTCCCGCTGCGGGGGCTGCTGGCGTAGCCGAGGGCGGCACGAGGGGCGTTACGCCAACCGTGCGGTGTTCGCCGGTTCCTGTGGCCGTCCCCCGCCCGGTCGGCCACCATCGCAGACGTGTTGAGCACCGGGGCCCTGCGGGCCCACCTGCTGGCCGCCCGTCTCGCCGGTGCGGTGGCCACCTCCCGTGAGGAGAGCCTCCGTAGCTACCGGCTCTTCGCGGCGCGCGATCCACGCGTGCTGATCGGACTCGATCCCGAATGGACATGGCGGCAGCGGGATTTGATCGAGTTGATGGCGGACAAGTGCGGGGTTTCGGCCGATCCGCAGCATGTCTCAGGCCATGATGTGATCGATCCGGAGCGGACTCTGACCGCTCTGGATGCCTTCGCCGAGCGCCTCGCGGCAGCCGCCCAGCGCAGCGCCCCTGTACTCCTCGGCACCGGCCACCCCCACCGACTGCTCGGCTTCTACGCCGCGTTGGCGGACGCGCTGTCGGCGGCGGGATGTACCGTCCTCACACCGGCGCATGGTCACTGTGTCGACATAACGACCCGGTTCGGTCTACGCACGTACAACCTTGACTACGTACGAGGAGTCGCGCTCGTGCGAGAACCGGGGGCGCCTCGCCCCGGTTGTGCGACCGGCGCACACACGCACTCACCGCTCCCGGTTCGACTCGCGCTGGCGGCGGCGGCCGAGTCCGGCGGGCCGCTTCCGGAGCTGGTTGTCGGGGACCACGGGTGGGTCTGCGGGGCAGGTCAGCTGGGGTTCGAGGCCATTGGTCTTGCCGATACGGACGACCCCGCGCTCTTCGTGGGGGAGGCCGAGGGGTCCGTGTCCGTCGTCGTTCCACTTGATGACGCTGTGCGGTCTGATTACTACCGGCCGCTTACCCGCTACGTACTCAATCGAGCGTGTCTGTCACAGTAGGCCGCCGATGGGTGCACCTCTTCCCCACTCGCATCACCCGCCCCTACATTGGGGAGTGAGCACGCAGCGACGAAGAGTCACCGGAAGGGGAAGCCGGTGGCCGTCGAGTGCGGAAGGTTCAGGTGTGTCATGGCTGCTGAGCAGAGGCCTCTGAGCGAGGTTCAGTTCCTTACCGTGGCGGAGGTCGCCTCGGTGATGCGAGTGTCGAAGATGACCGTGTACCGCTTGGTGCACAGCGGTCATCTGCCCGCGATCAGGGTGGGGCGGTCCTTCCGCGTCCCCGAGAACGCGGTTCACGAGTACCTTCGCGAGAGTTACGTGGGGGTGGAAACCGCCTGACGGCCGGCCCGGGGGGATCCTCAGGGCACCAGTGGATCTCCCCGGCATCCTCGATTACGACCTCAGCGCTCGGACGGGTAGGCTGGCCCCTCGTAGGTCGTATGGGCCCATGGCGCCCAAACGCCGAGTGATGAGAAGTGAGCGAGGGTAGTCGTGGGCTCTGTTATCAAGAAGCGGCGCAAGCGGATGGCTAAGAAGAAGCACCGCAAGCTGCTCAAGCGCACGCGCGTTCAGCGTCGCAACAAGAAGTAAGCGACGCCGTCAGAGCGTGTTCTGTGGCCCCCCACCGCAACCGGTGGGGGGCCACACGCGTTTCCGCTTCACAGAAGTTCCGTGAATGCTCAACGACAATCGCAATGGCCCTGTGCCTACGCACGAGTTTCACATGGCTTGGTCTGTTCGTACGTCTGTGGATGTCGTCACTTCGTGCATTGGGCGGTCATCACAGCGCAACATCGACCCGCTAGGTTGGCCGCACACGGGGAACGCGGCACGCTACGAGGGCATACGACGGCCGCACGTCGGCTGGAAGGAAGGCGCTGATCTTGGGCAAGGTCGTGCTCGTGACCGGAGTGGCCCGCAGGCTGGGGGGCCGGTTCGTACGACGGATCCAGCGTGACCCGCAGGTGGACCGGGTCATCGCGGTGGACGCGGTCCCACCCGAGCACCACCTGGGCGGTGCGGAGTTCATCCAGGCCGACATCCGGCAGCCCACCATCGCGCGGGTGCTCGCCGAGACGGGCGCCGACACGGTCGTACACCTCGATGTGACGGCGATGGCGCTCGGCAGCGGCAGCCGGACCACGGTCAAGGAGACCAACGTCATCGGCACGATGCAGCTGCTCGGCGCCTGCCAGAAGTCGCCGACGGTGAAGCGGCTCGTCGTGAAGTCGAGTACGAACGTGTACGGGTCCGCGCCCCGGGATCCCGCGGTGTTCACCGAGACGACCCCGCCCAAGTCGCTGCCCAGCGGCGGCTTCGCGAAGGACACCGTCGAGGTCGAGGGCTATGTACGGGGCTTCGCGCGCCGGCGGCCCGATGTGGCCGTGTGCGTGCTCAGGTTCGCCAACATCCTGGGGTCCTCGGCGGACACCCCGCTCGCCGCCTATTTCGCGCTGCCGGTGCTGCCGACCGTGTTCGGCTACGACCCGCGGCTGCAGTTCGTGCACGAGGACGATGTGATCGAGGTGCTGCGGATCGCCTCGCACGAGCCGGAGCGGGGCACCCTCAACAGCGGCACGTTCAACATCGCCGGGGATGGGGTGCTGCTGCTGTCCCAGTGTTCGCGGCGGCTCGGCAAGCCGACCGTTCCGCTGCTGCTGCCGGCCGTCAACTGGGCCGGCTCGCTGGTGCGTACGCTGGGCGTGACCGACTTCTCGCCCGAGCAGATCCGGCTGCTGACCCATGGCCGGGTCGTGGCGACGACCCAGATGCGCGAGACGCTCGGATTCCGGCCGAAGTACACGACGGCGGAGACCTTCGCGGACTTCGCGCGCAGCCGGGGTCCCGGACTCCTGCCGCCGGAGGCCCTCGCGGGGGCCGTCGACCGGATCGCCGCGCTGCCCGCCCTGGGCGGCGGCCACCCCCCGACGCAGAGCGCCAACTAGAGCGCCAACCGAGGAGCGCATCAACGATGGCGGATGCCAAGGTCATTCCGTTCGACGACGACCGGTCCCGCGGGGGTGCCGTGCAGCGGCCCGCGCGGCGCCGGGGCGCGGGGAGCCGACGCAAGAACACCGAACCCGCGCTGGTCGGAGAGGTCCAGCCCCTGCCCAGCAGGGCGCCGGCGCAGGATGATGTTCCCGTGACGCGTGAGGAACAGCAGCCCGAGAAGCCGCAGGAGGACGGCGGCCTGGAGCGGCGCCTCGCGAGCGGCCTCGACTTCCTGCGCCGTCGCCTGACCGGCGACTACGAGGTCGACGACTTCGGCTACGACGAGGAGCTGACCGACCAGGTCCTGATGTCCGTGCTGCGGCCGGTGTACGAGAAGTACTTCCGGGTCGAGGTGAAGGGCGTCGAGAACATCCCGGCCGAGGGCGGCGCGCTGATAGTCGCCAACCACTCGGGGACGCTGCCGCTGGACGGCCTGATGATGCAGGTCGCCGTCCATGACCATCACCCCGCGGGCCGCCACCTCCGCCTGCTCGCCGCCGACCTGGTCTTCATGCTGCCGGTGGTCAACGAGCTGGCCCGCAAGCTGGGCCACACCCTGGCCTGCGCGGAGGACGCCGAACGCCTGCTCGGCCAGGGCGAGCTGGTCGGCGTGATGCCGGAGGGCTTCAAGGGCATCGGCAAGCCCTTCTCGGAGCGCTACAAGCTCCAGCGCTTCGGCCGCGGCGGCTTCGTCTCGACGGCCCTGCGCAAGGGCGCCCCGATCATCCCGTGCTCGATCGTGGGCGCGGAGGAGATCTACCCGATGATCGGCAACGCGAAGACCCTCGCGCGCGTCCTGGGCTTCCCGTACTTCCCGCTGACCCCGACCTTCCCGTGGCTGGGCCCGCTGGGCGCGATCCCGCTCCCCACGAAGTGGACGATCCAGTTCGGCGAACCGATCCTCACGGACGGCTACCCACCGGAGGCCGCCGAGGACCCGATGCTGATGTTCAACCTGACCGACCAGGTAAGAGAACAGATCCAGCACACGCTGTACAAGTTGTTGGTGCAGCGGCGGTCGGTGTTCTTCTGAAGGCCGGCACGGCTTCCGGCGAAAGGACAGGCGAACAGCGCGGCGACGCGGCCGCGGGAGCCGCCGGTCGGAGGCCGGCGCAGCTGTTCGAAGCCTGCGAAGCAGTGCGAGAGCAGCAGACAGGAGGGGCCAAGTTGCTGGTGCAGCGGCGGTCGGTGTTCTTCTGAGTGTTCTTCTGAGTTTTCGGGTACGGCGGCGGGGGCGCCCCTTGTAGAAGGGGCGCCCCCGCCGCCGTACCGCTACGAGCTCGTGTCCTCGCCGTTGATTCCGAGGCCCGGCAGCAGGCCTGGGAGGAGGGGTGGGATTGTCACGTCCGGGGCGGCGCTCGGGGACTTGCTTGCCGACGGGGAGGCGGTGCCGCTGTCCTTCGGGGGGTCGAGGAGGCCTCCGGTGTTGCCGCCGAGCAGGCCGTCGCCGGTGGACGCCGACTTGCTGGGGCTCGCCGAGTGGCCGCTCTCGGAGGTGCCGTCGCCGGTGCTCGGCTGGGTCGAGCCATGGCCGCTGCCGGAGGTGCCCGTGGACGCCGTACCGGAGCCGCTCCTGCTGCCGCCCTGGGCCGGGGGCTGGGGGAGCAGGGACTGGAGCGGGGCGACCTCTTCGTCTATGGCGTCGAAGACCGAGGACACCTGGTCGCTGACGTCCCCGAGCTGGACCGGGAGGCGGTCGCGCAGGGCGCCCCAGGCCTCGCGGTGCGAGCGGGAGAAGGCGGAGAGGGCCTGGATGGGGCCCAGCGAGTTGGGGTCGCGCTCGTACGCCTCGTGCAGCAGGCGGTGGCCCTCGGTGGCGTCGCGCTGCATGCCGAAGAGGGCGCGGCGGATCTCGCCGAGGGACTCGTGGTCGAGGTGGCCGCCGCGGCCGCGCTCCATGAGCCGACGGGCCTCGCTGAGCCGGGTGGAGGCCTGGTCGAGATAGGCCACACCGCGCTCGTCGTCGCCCTCGGACATGTAGTTGAGCTTGAAGTCCTCGATGCCGCGCTTGAGGCCGTAGAGCGAGTCACCGGGCAGCGCGTCCGAGCTGGCAGCGGCGACTCCGCCGAAGGCGCCCGCGGCGACGCCGACGCTGAGCCCGCCCGCGGCGAGACCCTTGGTCAGCCGGGACCGCGGTCGCAGCTTGCCCAGTGGACTCGCCCGGTGCGAGCCGCCCCGGGCACGGTGGGAGCGCTGCTCCGGTACCGAAGGGTCCGACGCCTCGCCACCAGCGCCCTCCAGCAGCATGGCCTCGAACGCGGCCACCAGCTGGGCCCGCTGGACTACCTTGACCTCGGGGTCCAGCTCCGGCCGGGGCAGCGCGGCGAGGCCGTGGGCGAGGCCCAACAGGCGCTCGTCCGCCGGGCGTTCCCCGGCTGCCGGGGCCGGTGGGGATCCCTCGGACTGCTCGGCCGCCGTGTCCGGGTCGGACTCGTCCAGGGCCTGGGCGAAGGCGTTCGCCCGCCGGTGCGCCGATACGTTCGCGATCACTGGCGGCACCTCCTCTCGTCATGACGGTCGACTCCCCAGGGGTCCTGAGGGTTGCACGCTCTGAACACATCCACACGATCGAGTGATCGGGGACGGCCAGGGAGTGACCACAGGGAGCCTGCATCCGGCACAACGAGCGGCGCGGCACTTGGGTTACGGACGACGGATGATCGGATCGGGGAGTCAACGGACTTTCACTGAGGGCGAGTTGGGTGTCACTGAGGGTGCTGATTCAGCGGGCGTCTTCCGGCAGGAGCCGGGCCAGGGTGCGCACGGCCCGGTACTGGAGGGTTTTGATGGCGCCCTCGTTCTTGCCCATCACGCGGGCGGTCTCGGCGACCGAGAGGCCCTGTAGGAAGCGGAGCGTCACGCACTCCTGCTGCTGCGGATTGAGGCGGCGGACCGCTTCGAGCAGCGCCGCGTTGGAGAGGGACTCCAGGACGGAGTCCTCCGGGGAGCGCTCGACCTCGTTGGCGTCGAGCATCTCGCCGGTGGTGACCTCCAGCCGGAAGCGGCTGGACTTGAAGTGGTCGGCCACCAGGTTGCGGGCGATGGTGACGAGCCAGGCGCCGAAGTCGCGGCCCTGCCAGGTGAACGTGCCGATGCGGCGCAGGGCGCGCAGGAACGTCTCGCTGGTGAGGTCCTCGGCGGTGGCCTTCCCGCCGACCCGGTAATAGATGTACCGGTAGACGGTGTCGCTGTACTGGTCGTAGAGCCGCCCGAACGCGTCGGCCTCGCCGGCCTGGGCCCGCTCGACGAGGTCCATCATGCGGGCGCTGTCGCTGTCCGCGGCCGGTCGGCGCGCGGTGGTGGCACCGGCCGTACGGCCCCGTCTGCCGACGGCGGCGGTGCCGTCGGCAAGCGCGTAGCACGGGCCGGCCGGTGCGGTGGCCACGGCCAGTGCGGGGACGGCGTACGCGGTGGGGACGAAGTCGCGCAGCAGTCCTTGGACCGTTGCGCGCAGCGTAGCCAGGCCCGAGGCGTCAACCCCGACGTGTGGGTACACGGGACTCCCAGAGGCAGAGCTTCCATCACGTGCAGTACGGGACCGTTCACCCGTCGTAGCGACGGAGGGGTACCGGTTTGCGTCTGAGGAGAATAACGCTTCGTGCAGGCGCTGCTACACCCAGTTGCTCAAATCATCGATTACGTCGCTTCTGTAACCGAATGACGTGCGATCAAGTACCGGAGAGTGACCGGTTGTTGATCGAAAAGGTTCGGGTTGGGACTGGGAACAGGGCGTGTTGTGGCTGTGCGCCGACAAGAGGACTGGGAGACGTGTGTGAGGGGTACGCCTCATGTTTCGGGCGCGAGTTCTCCGTCAGCGACGGCGTCGGCTGATTGCGATCGCGGCTGCTGTGCCGCCCGCCACCGCGCCTACGCCCGCTGCCGCGGGGATGCCCACCTTCGCGGCCTTCCGGCCCGTCCTGTAGTCCCGCAGGCGCCAGTCCAGGTTGCGGGCGTGTTTGCGGAGCTTGGTGTCCGGGTTGATGGCGTAGGGGTGGCCCACCAGCGAGAGCATCGGGATGTCGTTGTGGCTGTCGCTGTAGGCCGCGCAACGGGACAGGTCCAGTCCCTCGGCTGTGGCCAGGGCCCGGACCGCTTCTGCCTTCGCGGGGCCGTGCAGGGGCTCGCCCACCAGCTTGCCCGTGTAGACGCCGTCGACCGATTCCGCGACCGTGCCCAGGGCGCCGGTCAGGCCCAGGCGGCGGGCGATCACCGTGGCGATCTCGACCGGGGCCGCTGTGACCAACCACACCTTCTGGCCGGCGTCGAGATGGGCCTGCGCGAGGGCCAGGGTGCCCGGCCAGATGCGCTCGGCCATGTACTCGTCGTAGATCTCCTCGCCGATCGACTGGAGTTCGGCGACGCGGTGGCCCTTGACGATGGAGAGCGCCGAGTCGCGGGCCTCCTGCATGTGCTCGGGGTCCTCGGAGCCGGCCAGCCGGAAGTACGCCTGCTGCCAGGCGAAGCGGGCCAGGTCGCGGGTCTCGAAGAACTTCCGTTTGTACAGGCCACGGCCGAAGTGGAAGAGGGACGCACCCTGCATCACGGTGTTGTCCAGGTCGAAGAACGCGGCAGCCCTGTCGTCACCGAGCACCGGGAACTCCGGTTCCTCTTGGGGGACGTCCTGCGAGGACTTGCGCGCGGCCTCCGCCGAGGCCTCGCCTGCCAACACGCTCCGCGCCGTGGCGGAGCGCCTACGGGGAGTGAGCCATCCGAGAGCGGCCATGCCCGTGAGCATAGCCAGTTTGTTCGGTGCCTCCAGACGCGCGAGGTTTGCAGGCTGTGAACTCTCCGCGACCGGCCCGTTAAACAGGCGGGACAATGGCCGGCATGAGCCCCCTCTTCCGACGCAAGCCGGCTCCGCAGGACCGGCTGGTCACCCTCATCGGCAAGCCCGACTGCCATCTGTGCGAGGACGCGCAGCTGGTGGTCGGGAAGGTGTGTGACGAACTCGGCGTTCCCTGGGAGCAGAAGGACATCACCCGGGACCCGGAACTGTACGAGCAGTACTGGGAGCAGATTCCGGTCGTTCTCGTCGACGGCCGTCAGCACACGTTCTGGCGGGTGGACGAGGTTCGCCTGCGCAAGGAACTGACCGAGTAGTACAGAGGTACCCGGCAAGTCGCTTAGGATCGATGGCGATCTGGTCTCGGGGGCGGGATTCACGAGGAGAGTGTCGGTTTTGCCCCTTGGGATGCGCCTGGGACAGGAGTGCGTGACCCCGGTCACGTTGGCCGGGCAAATCGGACACCATCTTTGTGCACGCGTTCACAAAGACATAGCCTGCTGTCGACGGGGCGGTCTGGGTACGTGTGACCGCCTACAGCCCCGCTCTACCCGCAGGAGCACCGTGGCAACTGGCCGAACTCACCGACCGGCGACCCGAAGCCGAGGGATTCCCGAGGCCACCGTCGCCAGGCTTCCGCTGTACCTCCGCGCGCTGACCGCACTGTCGGAGCGCTCGGTACCCACGGTCTCCTCCGAGGAGCTGGCCGCCGCCGCGGGGGTCAACTCCGCAAAGCTGCGCAAGGATTTCTCGTACCTGGGCTCCTACGGAACGCGCGGTGTCGGCTACGACGTCGAGTATCTCGTCTATCAGATCTCGCGTGAGCTCGGGCTCACCCAGGACTGGCCGGTTGTGATCGTCGGTATCGGTAACCTCGGTGCCGCCCTGGCCAATTACGGCGGCTTCGCCTCCCGTGGCTTCCGGGTCGCGGCGCTCATCGACGCCGATCCGGCAATGGCCGGAAAGCCCGTCGCCGGGATCCCCGTGCAGCACAGCGACGACCTGGAAAAGATCATCGAGGACAACGGCGTGAGCATCGGCGTCATCGCCACGCCCGCCGGTGCCGCCCAGCCCGTCTGCGACCGGCTCGTGGCCGCCGGGGTCACGTCCATCCTGAACTTCGCGCCGACCGTGCTGACCGTCCCGGACGGCGTCGACGTGCGCAAGGTCGACCTCTCCATCGAGCTCCAGATCCTCGCCTTCCATGAGCAGCGCAAGGCCGGTGAGGAGAGCGCGGCCGCCGCCGACGGTGCCGGGCCGGCCGCCGCCGCGCGCAAGGACTCCGCCGAGCAGGGACCCGACGGGGACGTACCCGCCGTGATGCCGGCATGAGTCTCCTCGTCGTCGGGCTGAGTCACCGCAGCGCTCCGGTCAGCGTTCTGGAGCGGGCCGCGCTGCATGCGGACGCCCAGGTCAAGCTGCTCCAGGACACCGTCGCCGCGGAGCCCGCCACCGAGGCGGCGGTGCTGGCCACCTGCAACCGCATCGAGCTGTACGCCGACGTGGACAAGTTCCACGCGGGGGTCGCCGAGCTGTCGACCCTGCTCGCCCAGCACAGTGGGGTGGGGCTGGATGAGCTCACGCCGTATCTGTATGTGCATTACGAGGACCGGGCCGTCCACCATCTCTTCTCGGTGGCCTGTGGGCTCGACTCGATGGTCGTCGGTGAGGGGCAGATCCTCGGGCAGATCAAGGACTCGCTGGCGAAGGCGCAGGATCTGCACACGGCGGGACGGCTGCTCAACGACCTGTTCCAGCAGGCCTTGCGGGTCGGGAAGCGGGCTCACTCCGAGACCGGGATCGACCGGGCCGGGCAGTCGCTGGTCACGTTCGGGCTGGAGCAGCTTGCCTCCGGCGGGGATGTGCGGGAGTGGGCCCGGGGGAAGAAGGCGCTGGTCATCGGGGCCGGGTCGATGTCCTCGCTGGCTGCGGCGACGCTGGGGCGGGCCGGAGTCGGCGAGATCGTCGTCGCCAACCGGACCGCTGATCGGGCCGAGCGGCTTGCCGCCCTGCTCGGAGAGCAATATGGAAAACGCCTGAATGACGCCGGGGACTTGGACGTGGTGGCCCGCGCGGTACCGATGGATGCGGTGCCGGACGAGCTGACACGTGCCGATGTTGTGGTGTCTTGTACGGGGGCGACCGGGCTTGTGCTGAGCGCTGAGGCGGTTGGTGCGGCTGTGGCTGGGCGGGTGCCGGCCGCGGGTGCTGGGTGGGTTTCGCCTGCCCGCGCGGGCGGGGTGCCGTCTCGCTTTGGGTCGGGAGCCGCCCCGGCGGCACGACTGCCCGCAGACTCAGCGGCGGATGAAGAGAACTGCCCGCTGGATCTGCCCTCCCTCTCCGCCACCGCCGGGTTCTCCGTGCTCGGGGAAGCTGCCGTTGCCGGTATGGGGGCCGCTGAGCTCGAGCAGCATGCCGCCTGGGTGGACAACGCTCCTCGGCCGCAGAGTTCCAACCCGGTGGCGGACGACGCCGAGGCCATCGTCGCGCTTGCCGCGCTTGCCTCCGTCGGTCTGCGGATTCCTGAGCGTCGTAAGCCCGAGTCCGTTGTCGAAGCGGTGCGGCCCGCTCCTGTGCTTTTTCTGCTCGACCTGGCCATGCCTCGGGACATCGACGCCGCCGTGCACCGGCAGGTCGGGGTGCGGCTCGTCGACATCGAGTCCTTGGCCGAGGCCAGCGCCGATGCGCCCATGGCCGCCGATGTGGACCAGGTGCGGCGGATCGTCGGCGATGAGGTTGCCGCCTTCGGGGCCGCGCTGCGGGCCGCGCACATCACGCCCACCGTCGTGGCGCTGCGGACCATGGCCGCCGATGTCGTCTCCAGTGAGATCGCCCGGCTCGAGGGGCGGTTGCCGGAGCTCGACGACAAGCACCGGGCCGAGATCACGCAGACCGTGAAGCGGGTGGTCGACAAGCTGCTGCACGCGCCCACCGTGCGGGTCAAGCAGCTCGCCGCCGAACCGGGCGGTGCGGGGTACGCGGATGCCCTGCGGACCCTGTTCGACCTCGACCAGGAGGCGGTGGCCGCCGTCTCCCGGGCCGACCGCGCCGATGACGAATCTGAGAACAGCAAGAACCGAGGGCCAGCATGACTGACAAGGCACTGAGGCTCGGGACCAGGCGGAGCAGACTCGCCATGGCCCAGTCCGGGCAAGTGGCGGACGCCGTGAGCCAGGTGACCGGACGGCCCGTGGAGCTCGTCGAGATCACGACGTACGGCGACACCTCGCGCGAGCACCTCGCGCAGATCGGCGGCACGGGTGTTTTCGTGACCGCGCTGCGGGACGCGCTGCTCAGGGGTGAGGTGGACTTCGCCGTTCATTCGCTCAAGGACCTGCCGACGGCGCAGCCCGAGGACCTGGTCCTGGCCGCCGTACCCGAGCGCGAGGACCCGCGGGACGTGATCGTCGCCCGGGACGCGCTGAAGTTCACCGACCTGCCCCGCGGGGCACGGATCGGAACCGGTTCGCCGCGGCGGATGGCCCAGCTGAACGCGTATGCGCGCAGCCACGGGCTGGACATCGAGACCGTGCCGATCCGGGGGAACGTCGACACCCGGATCGGGTTCGTGCGGGAGGGTGAGCTCGACGCGGTCGTGCTCGCCGCCGCCGGCCTCAGCCGACTCGGTCGGATCGACGACGTGACCGACTTCCTGTCGGTCGACACCGTTCTGCCCGCCCCGGCCAGGGGGCACTCGCGATCGAGTGTGCCGCGGACAACGCGGACCTGATCGCGGCGCTCGGCGAACTCGACGACCCGTACACGCGGGCCGCCGTGACCGCCGAAAGGTCCCTGCTCGCCGCCCTGGAGGCCGGTTGCAGCGCCCCTGTGGGCGCGCTGGCCGACCTTCTGGCCGACGGGCAGATTGTCAGAGAAATGCGCCTGCGCGGGATAGTCGGCACGACCGACGGTTCGCGCACGGTGCAGCTGTCCACCACCGGTCCCGTGCCCGAGACGTACGACCAAGCAATGGCGCTCGGCCGTGAACTCGCTGCCGAGATGCTTGCCCAGGGCGCGGCCGGTCTGATGGGGGAGCAAGCCAAGTGAGCCCCACCTCTCTTCCCGCCGGTCCGGAGCACGGGCACGTCACCTTCCTGGGTGCCGGACCCGGGGATCCGGGACTGCTGACTCTGCGCGCCGTCGAGGCGCTGGCGAACGCGGACGTCCTCGTCGCCGAGCACGACGTGCTCGACGTGGTGCGCCTGCACGCCAGACAAGGTGTCGCCGAAGTGCACACGGACGGGGGTCCTTCGTCGGACCCGCTTCCGGGCACGGGCACACCTCAGCTCGCGGTTGTTGACAGCTCGTCAACAACCGCTGGGGTCCCCGCGGTACGGGATGCCGCACATCTTGTCATGGAGGCCGCGCGGGGCGGCAGGCGGGTCGTCCGTGCGGTGTCCGGTGACCCCGGCCTGGACGCCTATGCCGCCGAGGAGATGCTCGCCTGCGTTCGCGGGGGCGTGCCCTTCGAGGTCGTGCCGGGTGTCGCCGCGGCCGTCGGGGTGCCCGCGTACGCGGGTGTTCCGCTGCGGGACGCCGAGGGCGCGGACGTCCGGTTCGTGGACGCCCGTACCGCCTCCGACCGGTGCTGGACGGAGGTGGGCGCCTCGGACGGGACCGTGGTCGTGTCGACGACGCTCGACTCCGTCGGTGCGGCCGCCGGTGAGCTGGTGTCGGCCGGGCGCAAGCCCGATACGCCGATGACCGTCACGGTGGCTGGTACGACCACTCGTCAGCGGACCTGGACCGCCACGCTCGGCACCATCGCGCAGACCCTGAAGCAGGCGAAGGTGCTGCCCTCGCCGGACGGCGGCCGGCCGGTGATAGCCGTGGTCGGTGAGCGTTCCGCCGCCGCCCAGCGCGACCAGTTGTCGTGGTTCGAGTCCAAGCCGCTGTTCGGCTGGAAGGTACTCGTGCCGCGTACGAAGGAGCAGGCGGCCTCGCTCTCCGACCAGTTGCGGTCCTACGGCGCGGTGCCGCACGAGGTGCCGACGATCGCCGTCGAGCCGCCGCGGACGCCGCAGCAGATGGAGCGGGCCGTGAAGGGGCTCGTGACCGGGCGGTACGAGTGGATCGCGTTCACCTCGGTGAACGCGGTGAAGGCCGTACGGGAGAAGTTCGAGGAGTACGGCCTCGATGCGCGGGCCTTCGCCGGCATCAAGGTCGCTGCGGTCGGGGAGCAGACCGCGAGGGCGCTCGTCGCCTTCGGCGTGAAGCCGGATCTGGTGCCGTCCGGGGAACAGTCCGCCGCCGGGCTGCTCGAGGACTGGCCGCCGTACGACCCCGTCTTCGATCCGATCGACCGGGTGTTCCTGCCGCGGGCGGACATCGCGACGGAGACGCTGGTCGCCGGGCTGATCGAGCTCGGATGGGAGGTCGACGACGTCACGGCCTATCGGACCGTGCGGGCGTCGCCGCCGCCTGCGGATACCCGGGAGGCGATCAAGGGGGGTGGCTTCGACGCCGTTCTCTTCACGTCGTCCTCGACCGTGCGGAACCTGGTGGGGATCGCCGGGAAGCCGCACAACGTGACGGTCATCGCGTGTATTGGTCCGGCTACGGCGAAGACCGCCGAGGAGCATGGGCTGCGGGTGGATGTGATGGCTCCGGAGCCGTCCGTGCACAAGCTGGCGGAAGCCTTGGCCGACTTCGGGTTGCGGAGGCGGGCTGCGGCTGTCGAGGCCGGGGATCCGGTGACGCGGCCGAGCGAGAGGCGACCGGGGGCCAGGCGTCGTCGTACGACCTGAGGACGGGAAGCACGGGTCACGCCGGTACAGGCGTGACCGTGTGCCCGTAGCGCAGCAGGTTCTCCGGGTCGTACGTCGACTTCGTTCTGCTCAGGCGTGCGTAAGCCTCCTCCGTCCAGGCCCTTGCCCGGTCCTTCTCGTCGCCCGGGGTGCCGTGCAGGTTGACCATCGTGTGGCCTGTGCCGTACGGGGTCATGGCCGTGTGGAGGGCTGTTGTGGCTGTTTCCACTGCCCTCGCCGCCTCCGGGCCGGCCAGTAGGCCGACCGTTTCCAGGACGTAGCTGGCGTCCCGGGCGCAGATCGCGTCCTCGATGGCGGCGGGGCGGGCGAGTTCGCCGCCCATGTGGCGGAGTTCGGTCAGGAGGAGCGGGTAGTCGGGGGGTGCCTGCGGACCTGCCTGGGTGAGGACCGCCGTCAGGGCCTCCTGGGGGAGGCCGTGGAGCAGGGTGCAGGCCTCTCGGGCGGGGAGCGGGTCCTGCGGGTCCATGTAGATGCGGTCCACGGCCGTGTACGGCATCTCCTCCACCGTGTCGATCGTGATCGGTGCCGCGGCGCGGACGGGGGTCAGGAGCTCCTCGCCCTGTTGGTGGTCGCCGGTCCAGGCCACCGCCACCCTTGCCCAGAAGCCGCCTCGGAGGGGTTCCGGGATCTGCGGGATCGGCGGGAGGCGCAGGAGTGTGTACGCGCTGCACATCTGGGTGGGGAGTGTCGTCGTCCAGTCGGCCCAGGTGCGCAGGACCGCTTCCGCGTGTTCGCCGGGGAAGTAGATGCCGCCGCCCAGGAGCCTGGACAGGGGAAGCAGGTCGAAGGTCATCCCGGCGACTATCCCGACGTTGCCCTTGCCGCCGCGCAGGGCCCAGAAGAGGTCGGGTTCGGTGTCCGCGTCCACCGTGAGGAGGGTGCCGGCCGGGGTGACGAGCTCGAAGGTGCGGACCCGGTCGGCCGCGTAGCCGTAGGTACGGCCCAGGACCGGGAGGCCGCCGCCGAGGGTGTAGCCGACGACTCCCGCGTCCGTGGAGGAGCCGTTGAGGGCGGCGAGGTTGTGGGGAGCGGCTGCGTCCAGGACGTGGCGCCACTTCGCGCCGGCGGCGACCGTCGCGGTGCGTTCCACCGGGTCTATGCGTACGTCGGTCATGCGGCCCGTGGTGATCAACAGGCCGCTCTCTATGGGGAAGTTGGCGCCGTGGCCGGTCGCCTGGACCGCCACGGGGGTGTGGGTGGCCGCCGCCCAGCGCATCGCCGTGACGATGTCGTCGGTGTCGGTCGCGCCCACGACGACGTCCGGGGTGTGCCGGGCGGCGAGGTTGAAGCCGGTGACCTCGGCCTCGTACTCCCGGTCGCCGGGGCGCAGGACGGGGCCGTGGATCTCGGACAGTGCGAACAGGTCGGGGGTGTGGTGGGTGGCGGTCATCGCGTCCTCCCGGGGCGCCCGCGGGCAGCGCCGGTGCGCTGTGCGCGCGACGGAGGGGTCTGGGTCGTCGGTGCTCCTGTCATTTCAGGATGAACCCGGGGCGGACGGGGCGCATGGTGGAGGCCGGTGCTCCGACGGGCCGTCGGCAAAGGTGCCCCTGGGCCGGGCGTAGCGTAGGTGGCATGTCGAAGTACGGATCCTTCCCCGGCTCGCGTCCACGGCGACTGCGGACCACCCCCGTCATGCGGCGCATGGTCGCCGAGACCCGGCTGCACCCCGCGGACTTCATCCTCCCCGCCTTCGTGCGCGAGGGCGTCAGCGAGCCGGTGCCGATCTCGGCGATGCCCGGGGTCGTGCAGCACACCCGGGACAGCCTGAAGAAGGCCGCCGCGGAGGCGGTCGCGGCCGGGATCTCCGGGATCATGCTCTTCGGGGTGCCGGAGGAGGGGAAGAAGGACGCCCTCGGGACGCCCGGGACCGATCCGGACGGGATTCTGCAGGTCGCGCTCCGTGACGTGCGGGCCGAGGTGGGCGACGATCTGCTCGTCATGTCCGACCTCTGTCTCGATGAGACGACCGACCACGGGCACTGCGGGGTGCTGGACGCGGAAGGGCGCGTCGACAACGACGCGACCCTGGAGCGGTACGCCGAGATGGCCCAGGTGCAGGCCGACGCCGGCGCCCATGTGGTGGGGCCCAGCGGGATGATGGACGGGCAGATCGGGGTCGTCCGGGACGCGCTCGACCAGATCGGGCGGGAGGACGTCGCGATCCTCGCGTACACCGTCAAGTACGCCTCCGCGTTCTTCGGGCCCTTCCGGGAGGCCGTCGGCTCCTCGCTCAAGGGTGACCGGAAGACGTACCAGCAGGATCCGGCCAACGCACGGGAGTCGCTGCGTGAGCTGGCCCTCGATCTGGAGGAGGGGGCCGACATGGTGATGGTGAAGCCGGCCGGGCCCTA
This sequence comes from Streptomyces sp. CA-249302, assembly GCF_050936785.1. Classification (NCBI taxonomy): domain Bacteria; kingdom Bacillati; phylum Actinomycetota; class Actinomycetes; order Kitasatosporales; family Streptomycetaceae; genus Streptomyces; species Streptomyces sp. CA-249302. The sequence goes on from NZ_JBNJMG010000001.1 coordinate 6,076,452, forward strand.
CCTCGACATCCTCGCGCGGGTCGCGGACGCGGTGGACGTGCCGGTCGCCGCCTACCAGATCTCCGGCGAGTACTCGATGATCGAGGCCGCCGCCGAGAAGGGCTGGATCGACCGGGACAAGGCGATCCTGGAGGCCCTCACCGGCATCAAGCGGGCCGGCGCGCAGAACATCCTCACCTACTGGGCCACCGAGGTGGCGCAGAAACTGCGCTGACTGCCGTTGCGGGTGGGGCGGTTGGGCAACGGAACGGGACAGATCCGGCGTCGAATCGGACACCGCCCCGCATCGGAACGTGTTCGGTTCGGCAACGGAAGCAACTCGGTGCCGTGAACGTGCGTTGTCCGACCTGTGGTTACCTCCGGACAGATGTGCATCTGTCCGGAAATCGCTCAACCGGTGTGCCGTACAAACCGAATTGACGAGTTCTCGTCATCGTCCCTACCTTCTGCGCCTGGCCTGATCCGTTCCGGAACGGGCTGAACGTCGATCCCAGGGGGACGCAATGAGCTGGTTCATCGAGGCGCTGAAGAAGTACGCGGTGTTCAGCGGGCGCTCGCGCCGCAAGGAGTACTGGAACTTCGCGCTGTTCGTCGGAATCATCTACGTGGTGCTGATGGTCCTCGCCCTCGCCACCAAGACCGCGGCGCTCTTCGCCCTCGTGGGCATCTTCTACCTCGCCATCCTGATCCCCAGCCTGGCCGTCGGCGTCCGCCGTCTGCACGACACGGGCCGCTCCGGCTGGTGGCTGCTGTTCGGCATCGTCCCGATCGCCGGCCCGATCACCCTGCTGGTCTTCACCGTCTCCGACAGCCAGCCGGGCGCGAACGAGTACGGCCCGAACCCGAAGGAAGCGGCTCCGGCGTACGCCGGCTGATCATCGCGCTTCGAGGCCGTCCGGTTGCAGACCGGGCGGCCTCTTCGCGTTGTGCGCGCCATGGTTCAGGGTCACGGCGGGGGCGTGCAGGGCGTGGCTCGTGGCCGGGCCCTCGTCGCGTACGCCGGTGCCGTCCTGGCAGCCCGCGAGGGTGAGGGCGGTGAGCGCCGCGAGGGTGGCGGCGGCGAGACGGCGGCGGGTGCGGTCGGCTCGGGCGGGCATGGTGGTGGGCCTTCCGTGGGGGCTCGGTGGGGCGACGGGCCCAGCCTGGTCGGTGATCGGCGCCGGGCGCCACAGTTCGCGCGGGATTCGGGACGGCGGGGTGGCGGGACGGGTGCTGACCTGCGGGGATGTGCCGTCCCGGGGACGGGTTGTGGGACGTCGTGGCGGCCCGGGAGCTGTGAGATCGGCGCTCGGGCACCATCAACTTCCGCCGGGAGTTACGTTGTTGTCGCTTGAATGACCCGCCTCGACTCTCCCAGGGAGACGCCCGTGCCCGGTGACGCTCTGAGCCAAGACCCCGCGCTGCTGAGAGGGAGGATCGACACCACCAAGGCGCATCCGGCCCGCGTCTACGACGTCTTCCTCGGCGGCAAGGACAACTACCCCGTGGACCGCGCCGCGGCCGCCGCCGCGCTCGCCGCCAACCCGCGCGGCTACCTCGACGTACGGCACAACCGCGACTTCATGCGGCGCGCGGTGACCCGGCTGGCCCAGGAGCAGGGCATCCGGCAGTTCCTCGACATCGGCACCGGGCTGCCCACCGCGGAGAACGTCCACCAGATCTCCCAGGCCATCGCCCCCGAGTCGCGGATCGTGTACGTCGACAACGACCCGGTCGTCCTGGCGCACGCCCGCGCCCTGCTCACCAGCAGCCCCGAGGGACGTACCGACTACATCGACGCGGATCTGCGCCGCCCGGCCGAGATCCTCGAACAGGCCGCCAAGACCCTCGACTTCAGCCGGCCGGTCGCCCTCCTCCTCGTGGCGATCCTGCACTTCGTCGAGGACGAGGAGGCGTACCCGCTGGTCAGCGAGCTGGTGGAGGCGCTGCCCGCCGGTAGCCAGGTGGTGCTCAGCCACCTCACCGACGAGATGCACCCGGAGCCGACCCGCGCGGTCCAACGGACGTACACCGAGCGTGGCTTCACCTTCGTGTTCCGCTCCCGGGCCGAGGTCGAGCGGTTCTACGCCGAGACACCGGGCCTGACCCTGGACGAGCCCGGCGTCGTCCCCGCGCACCACTGGCACCCGGGCCCGGCACCGGCCCCGCCGGCGGTGGAGGAGGCGTACTTCGAGAGCCTCGACGACATCGAGAAGATCCGCTACCGGGACATCAACGACGTGACGGACGACGACATCAACGTGTACGGGGCGATCGGTACGAAGGCCTAGCCGGCGGTGGCGGGCCGGGCGGGCGTCCGTATCCCGGAAACCTGGTTGTAGACGGCACGTACATCTCTAGGCTGCGGGCACGAGTCGCCGCCCGCCCGCAGTCGAAGGAGCCGTCATGACCGTCGCGCCATCCGTCCTCGCGCCCGTTCCACCGCTCGCCGCGCGCGCCCGGTCCGTCGGGGGTTCGCCGGTGCGGGACATCCTCGCCGTCACCGCCCGCCCCGAGGTGGTCAACTTCGCGGGCGGGCTGCCCGCGCCGGAGCTGTTCGACGCGGCGGGGATCGCGGAGGCGTTCCGGGCGGTGCTGGCCGAGACGCCGGCGCGGGCCCTCCAGTACGCCACCACCGAGGGCGAGCCGGCGCTGCGGGGCGCGCTGGCCGTGCGGACGACGGTGCGGGGGCTGCCGACCGAGGCCGACGACATCCTCGTCACCACCGGCTCCCAGCAGGCGCTCTCGCTCCTCGCGACCGCGCTGCTGGAGCCCGGGGACACCGTCCTGGTCGAGAGTCCCTGTTATCTGGCGGCACTTCAGGCCTTCTCCTTCGCGGGCGCGCGGGTCGTCGCCGTGCCGGGCGATGCGGACGGCGTCGACCCGGAGGCGCTGGCGGAACTCGTGGAGAGGGAACGCCCGAAGCTGCTCTACACCGTCCCCACCTTCCAGAATCCGACCGGTCGCACGATGTCCGCCGCGCGCCGGGCCGCGGTCGCCGCGGTGGCGGGGCGGTGCGGGCTGTGGATCGTCGAGGACGACCCGTACGGCGAACTGCGCTTCGAGGGTGAGCGGGTGCCGTGGATCGCCGCGCACGAAGCGGCCCGCGACCGTACCGTCCTGCTCGGCTCCTTCTCCAAGGTGATGGCGCCGGGGCTGCGGCTCGGCTGGCTGCGGGCGCCGGCGGAGCTGCGGCGGGCCTGCGCGGTCGCCAAACAGGCGGCGGACCTGCACACGCCGACCGTCAACCAGCTCGCCGCGGCACGGTACTTGGCCGACCGCGACCTGGACGCGCACGTCGCCCGGGTCGCCGGGGCGTACCGGGAGCGGCGGGACGCGATGCTGGCGGGGCTGGCCGACGCGCTGCCGTCCGGCTCGACCTGGGAGCGGCCGGAGGGCGGGATGTTCCTCTGGGCCCGGCTTCCGGAGTCGTACGACACGACGGCCCTGCTGCCGGAGGTCGTTCGGCACGATGTCGCCTACGTCCCGGGTGCGCCCTTTTACGCCGGTGAGCCGGACCGGTCGACGATGCGACTGTGCTTCGTGACACAGACGCCGGAGGAGATCGGGGAGGGGCTTCGGAGGCTGGGGAAGGGGTTGAAGGCCTAGCATTCCGGAGGGGCTCGGGGGGCAGGGGGACGGGGATTCATGAACGAGGCCGGTGCGGCTGAGGCGTTCGAGGCCTTGCAGGCGGACGATCCGGCTGTGGTGGCCGGTTATCGGCTCGCCGCGCGGCTCGGTGCGGGTGGGATGGGCCGGGTCTATCTGTCGCACACGGCGGGTGGGCGGCCGGTGGCGATCAAGGTCGTACGGCCGGAACTGGCCGACGATCCCGACTTCCGGCGGCGGTTCCGGCGGGAGATCAAGGCGGCCCAGCGGGTCCGTGGCGCCTACACGGCCGAGCTGATCGACGCGGACGCGGACGGCGTACCGCCGTGGCTGGCCACCTTGTACGTGCCCGGGCCCTCGCTGTCGGAGGCGGTCGCCCGGCGTGGGCCGCTGCCGGTGCCGGCGGTGCTGTGGCTGGTGGCGGGGGTGGCCGAGGCCTTGCAGGCCATCCACGGCGCGGGGATCGTGCACCGGGATCTCAAGCCGTCCAACGTGCTGCTCGCCGCGGACGGGCCCCGGGTGATCGACTTCGGGATCTCGCTGGCGGCGGACTCCACGTCGTACACCGCCACGGGGAGTGCCATCGGGACGCCGTCGTTCATGGCCCCGGAGCAGGCGTCCGGGGGTGAGGTGACGGCGGCGACGGATGTGTTCGCACTGGGGCAGACGGCGGCGTTCGCGGCGCTGGGGGAGCCGCTGTACGGGGAGGGGGCGGCGGTCAACATCCTCTATCGGATCGTGCATTCGGAACCCGACCTGTCCCGGCTGCCGTCGGAGCTGCGTCCGCTGATCGCCCGGTGCCTGGCCGCGGATCCGGGGGAACGGGCGACGCCGGGTGAGGTCGTGGAGTGGTGCCGGGAGTGGCTGGGGCGGGGGGCCGACGCGGGGGCGGGGCCGACGGTTTGGCGGGAGGTCATGGGGGCGGAGGTCACGGTTCCTGGGCCGGTGGCGGGGCCGGTGCCGGCTCTGGCACCGGGGGTGGGATCGACGCCGACGCCGACGCGGACGTTGCCGATGGGCGAGGGGGCGGCGGAGGCCGGGGTTTCGGAGGAAGTGGCATCGGGAGGGCCGCAGTTGCAGGGGCCGTCTGCGGGTTGGATGGCTCCGAGCGCGGTGGTTCCGAGCGGGGTGGTTCCGAGCGGGGTGGTTCCGAGCGCGGTGGCTCCGAGTGGGGCGGCTGCGGGCGGGATGGCTGCGGACCGGCCCTATCCGGTGGGGCCTGTGCCTGTGGGGGCGTATCCGATGGGTCCCTATCCGATGGGTCCCTATCCGGCGGGGCCGTACACCGTCGCGCCGGAGGAGCGGCAGGCCCGGCGGAGACGTGCCGTGCTGATCGTCGTCGGGATCGTGTCGGCCGGTGTGCTGCTGATGGCGGGGCTGGCGTGGCTGCTCAAGGACGCCATGGACGGGATTCGGGACCGGGACACGGCCTCCTCCTCCACGGCCGGTGCGACAGGGGGCGGGGGGTCGTCGGCGTCCTCCTCATCGGGGTCGGGAGCGAAGTCCGGGTCGGGGTCGGCCGCGGGGAGCGGCGGCGGGACGGGCTCGTCCTCCGGTGGGTCCGCGTCGCCGGAGGCCCTTCCGTACCCCTTCCGTTGGATCGACGAGAAGAACTCGCTGAACCTCAGGGAGCCGATCGAGCCCAAGAACGCCAAGGGCGACATCCGGCTCGACTGCAAGGACGCGGGCTGTGCGCTGGACAGCAGGACCAGTGTCATCACCCAGCTGACGGGTAGGCCGGGGGCCACCTACGACACGTGCCGTACCGCGCTCACCGGCGTCAAGAGCCACAGCCTCGGGCTGGCCTGGGCGGCGAAGGGCAGCGAGATCTGTGTCAGGAACCGGTCGGGGGACATCGCGCTGCTGGTGATCCAGGTGAAGTCGACGGCGCTGTGGGACACCCCCGGGATGAGCTTCGTGACCGCGGACATGACGGTCTGGCGGGCCCCCTAGGGCCTGTTGCCCTAGTCATCCGGGCCGCAGGGGCTATCCGGGGTCAGTCCCACCAGAAGTGCCAGGCCGGGCGGTTGAGGAGTTGGTGTTCGGCGTAGGACGTGAGCGTGGTGTCGGCGCCCTGCCAGATGTTGTCCGGGCAGAACGCGAAGTGCTCGGCGGCCAGGGCCTCGGCGTCGGCGAGGGTGGTCGGCGGATGGGCGACCGACACCAGCAGGTGGTCGAAGCCGAGCGCCAGGACCCGTATGCCGAAGCGGTCCTCCCAGGAGCGGAGTACGGCGGAGAGGCGGGCGGTGTCGCTCTCGTGGTTGGCCGGGCCCGTCCAGCCGATGGCCGTGGGGATGTCGGCGCTGCGGCGGGCGGGGACGAGCGCGAGGTGGGGGTCCTTGAGGGGGCCGGCGCCGTCGAGGAGGGTGTCCACGATGCCGGAGGCGACCGAGTCGGCGTCGACGTCCTCGCCCTGACCCGGTTCCGCCAGGCCGGGCCAGTCGGTGTCCTCCTCCGCGCACTCGTCCCAGGCGTCCTCCAGTACTTCCTCGGCGTCGTGGTCGCCCGGGTAGGACATCTCCCCGGGCATCAACTCCCATTCCTCCGGCCCGCCATGGCCGCCGCCCACATCGAGCAGGACGGGCAGCAGGCCGACCGCCGGTGCCGCCTCCGCCGGCGCGGACCAGGCGCCGGGCGCGGCCGGTGCGTCCGCCAGCCACAGCAGCGGCTCGTGCCACGGACCGTCGTAGTCCGCCACCGCCTCAAGGGCGTGGGAGGGGCCCCCGGTGTCGATGAGCCTCCCGGGCGGGAGGTCCAGACCGAGGGACGCGAGCCTCGGCAGCGGGTTGGGAAGTGTCGCCATGCCACCGACTGTAAGGGCCGCCACTGACAACGCCTCCGGGAGCCCGGGGATCATCGAGCAGATCCCCGAAGCGGAACCGCGGCCCACCGCTACGGTGTCGGTTACCGGTGACACCAAGGGGGACGGTATGGCCGACGGACCGCTGCTCGCGCGGCTGCACTTCGGGCGCGAGGACGCCGAGCGGGACTCGACCGAAGGGCTGCTGTTACGCGGCGGGTTCCTGCCCAACGCCGCCTATCGCGCCGCGCTCAGCGGCCGCAAGATGCTGATCATCGGGCGCAAGGGCTCCGGCAAGAGCGCCGTATGCATGCATCTGATGGCGGACAGCGAGGGGTACTACGCGGGGCGGGTGCTGGTCACTCCGGACGAGGCCGCCGGGGAGGAGATCCGCCGCTTCGAGCTCCAGGGGCTGCCCGGCGACTCCGCGAAGGCCCTGATCTGGCGGTACGTCTTCGCCGTACACGCCGCTCGTCATCTCGTCGCGCACGCGAGCGCGCACGGCAAGAAGCAGCCGGACTCGGTCAAGGCGCTGGCGCGGTTCCTCAAGCAGAACGGGGAGGCGGGGGGCGGGGAGCGGCTGGTGGACCGGCTGGCGCAGGGCGCGCGGGGGTTGCAGACGTCGTTGTCGCTGGAGGCGTTCGGGCTGAAGGCGGGGCTGGATCTCGCGCAGGCGCCGTCCGAAGGGGCGCAGGCGGCACGGCAGTTGGACGTCGTCGAGGGCGGGGTGGCGCGGGCCTTCGCGGACCTCGGCTGTGACGGCGCGCACGGGCCGTTCCTCGTCATGGTCGACCAGTTGGAGCAGGTGTGGTCGGCTGAGGCGGACAGCATCTCGATGGTGATCGGGTTGTTGCTGGCGGCCAAGCACGGGGCGGGCTTGTACGGCCGTTCAGTCCGTTTCCTGCTCTTCCTCCGCGCGGACATCTACGACTCCCTCTCCTTCGGGGAGGGGGACAAGTACCGGGGTGACGAGCTGCGGATCGCCTGGACCGAACAGGCGCTCGGGGACCTGGCGTTGGCGCGGGCGCGGGCGTCCGCCGGGGTTGAGGTGAGCGGGGAGCGGCTGTGGCGGGAGGTGTTCCCGCGGGTCGTCGACGGCGAGGAGACGCCGTCGTACCTCTTCCGGCGTTGTCTGCCGCGGCCGCGGGACGCGATCCAGTTCCTCAACCTCTGCCAGGAGACCGCCTGGTTGATCAACGGGCGGGAGCGGATCACGGAGGGGGACGTGCTGCAGGCGGGGCGGCAGTTCTCGGCGTGGAAGCTGAAGGACCTGTCCCTGGAGTACCTGGTCGCGCACCCCTTCCTGAAGAACCTGTTCCCGCTCTTCCAGAACAACGGGTACGTCGTCACGCGGACGGCGTTGGGGACGCGGTTCGAGGCGGCGGCGGAGTCGCTGCGGGCGCTGTTTCCGGCGTACGCGAGCGCGTTGACGCTGCCCGGGATCGTCGACGTGCTGTACGGCGTCGGGTTTCTCGGGGTGCGGCGGGGCAACGACGTGGTGTTCGTCGGGGACGACGACCTGCCGGTGCAGCCGCACGAGACCGAGTTCCACGTCCATCCGTGCTTCCGGGCGGCGCTCGGGGCGACGAACGCGGTGGATCTGCGGCGCTTCGAGCCGTACGAGGCCTTCCAGTTGGAGACCCGGGTCGCGCAGACCGGTGGCGCGAACAGCGTGTTCGACCGGGGTGACCGGCTGGTCGGCGAACTCGAACGCTCCTGTCACTCCGTGCTCGCGCAGACCGGTCGGGCGGTCGGGCTGGCGCAGGACGCGCGGGACGAGATCAGCCAGCGCGTCACCCACGTCCTGAACGAGGCCAGGGGTCTCGCCATGGACGGCGAGGACCAACTCTTCGTCGCCGCCCACTACTTCGACGGCCTCGCGGCCCAACTCCTGGCCAGTGGGCTGGGGGAGGGGGCGGGCGGTGCGGGCGGGGTGGCACGGCGGCTGGAGGACGAGGCGCGGCGGTTGCGGCGGGTGGCGGGGGGTTCGTACGGGAGCTCGGGGAGTTCGGCGGGGCCCTGAGCGGGAGGTGGCGAGCGAGGGGCGTAGGGCGGGGCGAGGGCGTACCGTCGTACGGCGGTGGTCGGTCGGCGGGGGAGGCGGCACGTGCACGGGGTACTGCTCGCTGAGCGGTTCCGGATCGGGGAGCGGCTCGGTTCGGGCGGGATGGGCGAGGTGTGGGCCGCGCAGGACGAGCGGATGCGGCGGGATGTGGCCGTGAAGCTGGTGCACGCGATGTTCGGGGCGCGGGAGGCGGAGACGCAGGCGCGGTTCCGACGTGAGGTGCAGCTGGCGGGGCGGTTGTCGCACCAGAACATCGTGACTGTGCATGACTGGGGGGAGGTGCAGATGGGTGGGCGGCCCGTCTTCTACCTCGTCATGGAACTGGTCCGCGGGGTCTCGCTCGGCAGGCAGTTGAAGGAGGGCACGCCTCCTTGGCCGCGCGCGGTCGGCTGGGCGGCGCAGATCGCGGACGCGCTGGATGCGGCGCACCGGCGGGGCGTCGTCCACCGCGACATCAAGCCGGCCAACGTGCTGCTGACGCCGGAGGGGACGACGAAGGTGCTCGACTTCGGGGTCGCCAAGTTCATGGGCGAGACGCTGAGTGTGCACGAACCGACGGTGACGGGGGCGTTGTTGGGGTCGCCGCCGTACATGTCCCCCGAACAGGCCGAGGGGGCCCGGGAGATCGATCACCGCAGCGACCTGTACTCGCTGGGGTGCCTGCTGTACCACGCGGTGACGGGACGGCCGCCGTTCGTGAGTGACAGTCCGTTGGCGGTGCTGCGGATGCAGGCGGACGCTCCGCCGGTGCCGCCGCGGGATCGGGTCGGGGACCTTCCCGCTTCTTTGAACGACCTCATCCTGCGGCTGCTGGCCAAGGATCCGGGGGATCGTCCGGCGGACGCGGCGGCGGTTCACGACGCGTTGAGCACGGTGCTGGTGGAGCAGTCTGTGGTGGTGGGGGACGGCAGCATCCTGGAGGCTGCGCGACTGGGGCACGCCGACTCGGTCGCGGGGCGGCTGTTGGGTAAGGCGTTCGTCGCGCTCAGCGAGGCCTCGGCGATCGCGGATAACGCCAAAGCGGAGGCCGAGCGCTTCCTCCTGGAAGCCCGGCGCGAGGCAAGCAGGCTGGGGGAAGAGGCCGCGCAGGACATAGGCGCCATCCGCGCGGCGGCCAGGGAGGAAATGGAACAGCTACGGGCCGAGGCGCGGCGGAACGTGGAGGAGAGCGCCGATTTGCGCGCGAAGGCGGCCATCGAGGCCCAGGAGGTGAGAGAGCGTGCCGAGGCGGAGGCCGAGCGCATCCTTGCGGAGTTCCGGCGCGTGGCGGGAGCGGCGGCCGGAGGGGAGCGGAATGTCGCCCAGAGCAGGGCAGGGGAGCCCCTCGGGCCGGTTCCCGCCGGCGCCGACGCGCCGCAGCAGGCCGCCTACGGCGGTCCTGCGCCGGGCGCGGTCCCTCGCGCGACGCAGGGCGTGCGGGCCCATGAGGGCGCCAAGAAGAAGTTCACTCCGTTCTGGATGACCGTGCCCACGGCCAGGACGCTGCTGCGCGAGGACGGCAGCCGAGAACCCGTGGACGAACTTTCTCCGGGTATCTGGTACCTCGCGGTGGAGCCTCGTGGGTCCGGGCTACTGGTCCAGTCCGGAAACGGCCGGCGGGGGATCCTCGAAGACACCTCCGGTATGCAACGCGGCTGACCCCGCTCCTAAGCCGCCCCCGCGACCACCGTCGTAACGACCTTGCGCACGGCCCCCCCATCCGGCGCCCCCGCCTCCCGGTCCGCGAACAGCAGATGTGCCGCGCCCAGCAGCGTCGGGGCCAGGACGTCCACGTCCGCGTCCCCCGCGATCCGCCCCAAGTCCCGCTCCGCCGCCAGATACCCCGCCAGCACCCCCGCCGCCTCACCCATCAGCGGAATCCCCGTCGAGCCCAACGCCCGCAGCCGCGTCCGGAGTTCGTCGCGGGCGATCACCAGGCCGACCACCGCCACTCCCACCGGGTCGAATACGTCGATCAGCGCGGCCGTGAGGTTGTCGGCGACCGTTCCTGTGCCGGCCGCGGCAAGCAGGGCCGAGCCCCGGAGCGCCAACCGGTCGATACGCCCCCGCACCAGTTCCGTCAGAAACCCGTCGAAGTCCGTGAAGTGGCGGTGCAGTACGCCCTTCGCCACGCCCGCCTCCTCCGTGACCGCCCTGCTGGTCAGGCCCGTTGGGCCGGTGCGCAGGAGGACGCGTTCGGCGGCCTCGAAGAGCTGCTGGCGGGGGTCGCGGATGGCCACACCTGTTGGCATGCCGGGGTCTCCAAGCGAAGCGTGAAGCGTTGACGAGTGGGCGAGCGCCCATTCATAGTGGGCGCATGCCCACTTTAGCGAACGGCCGGACTGCCGATCCCGACGAGCCCCACCGTCACCGAGACGTAGCCGAGTCCTTCGGGACCGACGCCGAGCGTTACGACCGTGCCCGCCCCCGCTATCCCGACGCCCTGGTCCGGCGGATCGTCGACGCGAGCCCAGGGGCCCGGGTCCTTGACGTCGGATGCGGTACGGGGATCGTCGCCCGGCAGTTCCAGGACGCCGGCTGCACCGTCCTCGGCGTCGAACCCGACGCCCGTATGGCCGAGTTGGCCCGGCGTCGCGGCACGGACGTCGACGTGGCGACCTTCGAGGAGTGGGAGGCGAAGGGGCGGACGTTCGATGTCGTCGTCGCCGGGACTGCCTGGCACTGGGTGGATCTGGCGGCGGGGGCTGTGAAAGCCGCGCAGGTCCTCCGGCCCGGCGGGCTTCTCGTGCCCTTCTGGAACGTCGCCGACCTTCCCGCCGATCTCGCAGAAGCCGTCGCCGATGCCGCCGAACGGGTCATGCCCGACGCGCCGTTCGACTTCCGGGCCGCTGTCACGAGGTCCCTGGTCGAGGCGTACCAAGGCTTTCTCGCGAAGGCCGCCGACGGTATGCGATCCGTCGACGGCGCCTTCGGCGAGCCCGAACAGTGGCGGTACGACTGGGAGTTCACCTACAGCCGGGACGCCTGGCTGGACTTCGTGCCCACTCAGGGTGCCTTCACCCGGCTCCCGCCCGACGCCCTCGCCGAGATCCTGAAAGCCGTCGGAACCGCCATCGACATGCGAGGCGGTTCCGTGACCGTGCCGTTCGCGACGTTGGCCGTCGCCGTGCGCAGGAGCTGAAGCAGTCGTTACTTCTGGTCGGCGTTGAACTTCGCCGTGGACCAGAAGTACCCGAGCACCGCCAGACCCACGCACCACCCCACCGCCAGCCAGCCGTTGTGGCCGATCTCCGTGCCGAGCAGCAGGCCCCGCAGGGTCTCGATGGCCGGAGTGAAGGGCTGGTACTCGGCGATCGGCTGGAACCAGCCCGGCATCGCGTGGACCGGGACGAAGGTGCTGGAGATGAGCGGCAGGAAGATCAGCGGCATCGCGTTGTTGCTGGCGGCCTCCGCGTTCGGGCTGACCAGGCCCATGCCGACCGCGATCCAGGTGAGCGCGGTGGCGAACAGGACGAGCAGGCCGAAGGCCGCCAGCCACTCCAGGACCGTGGCGTCCGTGGAGCGGAAGCCGATGGCCACGCCGACCGCCCCGACGAGGACCACGCTGACCACCGACTGCACCACGCTGCCGACGACGTGACCGATGAGCACCGACGGGCGGTGGATCGCCAGCGTGCGGAAGCGGGCGATGATGCCCTCGGACATGTCGGTCGAGACCGATACCGCGGTGCCGATCGTGGTGGAGCCGATGGTCATCAGCAGCAGGCCGGGGACGAGGTAGGCGACGTACTCGGAGCGACCGCCGCCACCGATCCCGGCGCTCATCGTGCCGCCGAAGATGTAGACGAAGAGGAGCAGGAGCATGATCGGGGTGAGGAGGAGGTTCAGGGTGAGGGACGGGTAGCGCCGGGCGTGGAGGAGGTTGCGGCGCAGCATCGTGGACGAGTCGCGTACGGCGAGGGAGAGCGTGCTCATCGGGCGTCCTCCTTGGTCTGGTTCGGGATGGTGGCGGGGCCGGTCAGGGCGAAGAACACGTCGTCCAAGTCGGGTGTGTGCAGGGTCAGTTCGTCGGCCTCCACGCCGGCCGCGTCGAGCCAGTCGAGGATGGAGCGCAGTTCGCGCTGGCTGCCGTCGCTGGGGAGTTGGAGCGCGAGCGCCTCGTCGTCGCGGGCGGCGTCGTGCAGGGCGGCGGCCGCGGACTGGTAGGCGGCGGGGTCGGTGAAGCGGAGGCGGATGTGGCCGCCGGGGATGAGTCGCTTGAGTTCCTCGGCGCTGCCCTCGGCGGCGATCACGCCGTCGTGCAACACCGCGATGCGGTCGGCGAGTTGGTCGGCTTCCTCCAGGTACTGGGTGGTGAGGAAGACGGTGACGCCGTCGGTGACGAGTTCGCGGATGATCTGCCACATGTTGTGGCGGGCGCGCGGGTCGAGTCCGGTGGTGGGCTCGTCGAGGAAGATGATCCGCGGATTGCCGACCAGGGTCATGGCGAGGTCGAGGCGGCGTTTCATGCCGCCGGAGTAGGTGGAGGCGGGCTTCTTCGCCGCCTCCGTCAGGTCGAAGCGCTCCAGCAGCTCGGCCGCCGTCCGTCGCCCCTCCGCCTTGGAGAGGTGGTGCAGGTCCGCCATGAGCAGCATGTTCTCCTCACCCGTGATCAGCCCGTCCACGGCGGAGAACTGCCCCGTGACACCGATCGCGGCCCGCACCGCCTGCGCGTCGGTGGCGAGGCTGTGCCCGCCGACCCGGATCTCACCGGATCCGGAGTCGGCGGAGATGAGCGTGGAGAGGATCTTCACGGCGGTGGTCTTGCCGGCGCCGTTCGGGCCGAGCAGGGAGAAGATCGTGCCTTCCGGTACGGCGATGTCGATGCCGTCGAGGACGGTCTTGTCGCCGTACGACTTGCGCAGCCCGTTCGCCGCGATGGCCAGGTCGGTCATGTCAGGTGCCCCCTATGGATGACTGCGGATTACAGGCTGCGGGCGGTGATGTCGCCGTAGCTGGTGGTCGCGTGGATGGTGAGCCCGGCGTCGGAACCCTCGCTGTTGTTCAGCGAGTTGCTGATACGGCCGTAACTGGTGCCGGCGTCGAGGGCGGCCGAGACGCCGGGTGCGGCGCTGACCGAGATGTCGCCCTTCTGGGTGTGCAGGGTGAGGGCGCCGCCCGCGGCCTCGGCGATCTGGATGTCGCCGCGCTGGGTGCGGATGTCGGCGGGGCCGCCGAGCCGGCCGACCGCGATGTCGCCGTCGTGGACGGTGAGCCGGACGCTCGCTGCCTCGTCGAGCTTGACCTGGCGGTAGCCGCCCTCGAAGGCGACGTCGCCGAGCCGCCCGACGCCCCGCAGTTCGGCGGCGCCCGACTTGCCCTCGACGCGGGAGCCGGCGGGCAGCTGGACGGTGACCTCGACGGAACCGGAGTTGCCGAGGACCCGGTTCTTGGCCGGCGCGGCCTCGATCCGCAGCACGCCGTCGGCGTACGCGACCTCGATCTCCTCCACCGCCTTCACGTCCCGGCTCTTGGCGGCGTCCGCGGGCCGCACCTCGACGACGGTGTCGGCGCGGTCGGCGGCGATGAACTGGATACGTCCGGCCGGGATGTCGAGAACGGCGGAGATGGCGGCCGGGGTGTCGAACTTCTGCATCTTGAGCTCCTGGGATCCGTTGTTTCTGATGGGCGAAACGCTACGTTGCGTTCACGGATCGAGCAACATGCTTGTTGCGTATGAATTGCATCGTTGCAGCTCAATGGCAGGATTTCATTGCAACGGGCTGAGGGGTAATGCAACATGACCCATGCGTATCTTTGCAATGGGCTGAGGGTGAACGCTATATTGGGCGCTACCACGCACCACGAAGGAGGCCGCGATGCCAGGAGGCAGGCTCACCCAGCAGGAACGGCAGCAGATCGCGCTGGGACTGGCGGACGGCCACGCCTACGCGGAGATCGCCAGGCGCCTCGACCGTCCGACCTCGACCGTCACCCGCGAGGTCATGCGCAACGGCGGCCCCACGTCCTACCGTTCGGACCTCGCCCACCGCGCGACCGAGCGGCGCGCGCAGCGCCGCCGACAGACCGCGCCGCGGGACGGGAAGGGGGTCCCGCAGGCATACGGCCGTGACGCGGAGGCCGTTCGCGAGTACGAGGAGACGCTCACGACCGTCTTCATGCAGTCCGGCATGACCAAGATGACGGCCCGGGTGATGGCGTCCCTCACCATCAGCGACACGGGCAGCCTCACCGCGGCGGAACTCGTCCAACGGCTCCAGGTCAGCCCGGCGTCCGTGTCCAAGGCGATCGCGTTCCTGGAAGGGCAGGAAATGGTCCGTCGGGAACGCGACGAACGGCGCCGCGAGCGCTATGTCCTGGACGACGACATCATGTACGACTCGATGATGGCCAGCGTCCGTGCCTCGGCCCACGTCGCCGAGACCGCGCGGCAGGGCGTCGCCGTCCTCGGCGCGGGCACGCCGGCGGCGGTCCGCCTCGAAAACACGGCCCGTTTCATGGATTTCATCTCCGAGACGATGGCTCGCGCGGCGGACCAGGCACGGGCCATCCTGCACACCAAGCCGACGGCGGCTTCGGAGACGCCGGGGACTAGCGAGCGGAAGTGAAGGCGGCCCAGGCGGCGGGGGTCACGTGGAGGATGGGGCCGTCTTCCGGGTTCTTGGAGTCGCGGATGTGGATCGTCGTGTCTTCGTGGGCGACTTCGAGGCAGGCCTGGCCTGAATCGGAGCTGTAGCTGGACTTGAACCACTGCGGTGCTGCGCTGGTCATCGTTCTCCTAGCAGACGGTCGACCAAGCTCTTGGAATCCTTCGGGGACAGGGCCTGTGATCGGAGCATCGCATACTTGTGGGCCCTGTTGGCCGCCTCATCGGGGTCGGCGATCCAGTGACTGCCGAGCTGACTTTCGGCGTAGACGAGTTGCTGGTGGTCGGGTGTCTCCAGGATGGTGAACGGGCCTGCCAGGCCGGCGTGCGATGGTGCGTCAACGGGCAGGATCTGGACGGTGAGTTGTCGGAGTTCGGCGAGTTCGCGCAGGTGCTGGAGCTGAGCGCGGCGGATCTCCGCCCCACCGACGCCGAGATGGAGGAGCGGCTCCCAGATGACGAAACTCAGCGTCGGCGGAGACGGTTGGTTGAGGATCTCCTGACGGTCGATTCGTTCCGCCGTCCTGGTCTCGATCACGGTCTCGTCGTACGCGGGTACGTGCTCCCGGAACACTGCGGCGGCGTACTGCGGGGTCTGGAGCAGGCCGGGCATGACGACGCATTCGTACCAGGAGATGGCGATGGCTTCGCGCACGTGCACGTTGAACTGCTCCGCGTTCAGCGGAAACTGATCAATCTCCGGTAGGTTCTCGATCCCTGCCGGCAGCATGCCCTTCCCGTCCAGAAGTTCGTCCAGCGTGGCGGCGAGGTGAGGCAGTAGCGGCCGCCTGCCTTGCTCGATCGACGCGATGGTCTCCTCGTCCAGCTCGACCGCTTTGGCGAGGGAACTCTGTGTGTATCCAGCCGCCTTGCGGGCGCTCTGCAGCTGCTTGCCCAGCATCCGCATGGTCGACTGGTTCTTGGTCCGCGACAGCTTCTTGGAGTTCATGGTCTGCCTAACTCCCCCCACCCGGCGTACCGCCTCGGTGCGAGCCCGTACAAAATTTCCGTACGGGTTTACACACTGATGCAGGTTACTGACTCTGCGCCACATTCGTACCGTGATTGCCGCAACCGAACTCCCCTACCAGCGCGACCAGTTCTACGCCCGCGACCGCAGGTCCGTCCCCGCCGCCAGGGACTTCACCCGCGGATCGCTCGAGCACTGGGACCTCGTCGACTGGCCCCGCACCGACGACCTGTTGCTGTGCGTGAGCGAGCTGGTCACCAACGCCGTCCTGCACGGCGTACCGCCCGGCCGTGGTCTGCTGTTGCGGCTGAAGTACGACGGCGAGCTCGTCCGGACCGAGGTGCACGACAGTGGTTCCGGAGTGCCGGGAATCGCTGACGTCGCCGACGAGGGCGGCCGGGGTCTGCTCCTCGTCGCCGCCCTCGCCGACAAGTGGGGCGTCGGCGAACGCGACCCGGGCAAGCTGGTGTGGGCCGAGTTCGTGCGCTAGCCGACCCGGCTCTCGAAACACTGCCGCTTGCCCGTGGTCGGCAGGAAACAGGCCCGGACCACCGCGCCGGGCCGGGTGACCACCATCGGCGTGTAGATGAACGCGTCGGCGTCGGCGCCGTTCCTGATCCTCGCCCCGCGTACCGGGCCGCCCGCACTCACCTCGATGCGGTCGCCCACCCGCGTCCCCCAGGTCCGTGCCCAAGTCGCCCCGCACACCTTGCTGTACCGCACCTCCATCCAGGCCCCGGTCGCCATCCGCCGCTGCGCGAGCGTGTCCGGTTGGGCCCCGCAGTACATCTCCACCGGACTCCGGCCGTCGCACGCCGCTCCCCGGCAACGCGGCCGGACGGAGAAGGGGGAGGAGGGGGAGGAGGGGGACGGGTTCGCGGTCGAGCGGTGGTCGTCGGCGTGGTGCCGTGGCAGCAGGAGCAGGGCCAACGCGACCCCGCCGAGGGCGACCGCGCACACGGACGCGAGTACGGCGACCAGGGTCAGGGTCCGGTGACCGGCGCTAGGGGCTTCCTGGGCAACGCCCGGTTCCGCCTCCGGGGGCGGCGCCTGCACCGCCGTATCCGAAGCCGCCGTATCCGAAGCCGCCGTATCCGAAGAACGAACCGCACCACCCCCCGCCCCCACCCCCGCCCGCCCGCTCCACTCCGACTCCGCGATCTCCCACAGCGCCAGACACCGCCCCTCCGGCTCCCCGGCCAGGCGGCACAGCTCCTCCACGGCGGTGCGCGGCGGCAGGGTCTTGCCGTTGAGATAGCGCTCCCAGGACGACTTGCTGAACGCCGTCTTCGCCGCGAGGCCCGCCAGACTCAGCCCTGTCCGCTCCTTCAACTCCCGTAGCGCGGAGCCCAGTCGAGCACTCTCGGGGGAGGGCGTCATCCTCGTAACGCCTTCCAGGTGTGCGGACCGACGATCCCGTCCGCATCGAGGTGCGCCCGCTTCTGGAAACGCACCACCGCGCCCCGCGTCAACGGCCCGAACATCCCGTCGATCCCGCCCGGAGATATCCCGGCCCGCCGCAGCAGACACTGCACCTCGGCGACCTCGGGCCCGGAACTCCCGTATGCCACCGTGGCGTTGAGCGAGCGGCTATTGCCCGCATACCAACGCCCGTCGGTCCGCTGCTCGCGGCAGTGGTACGTGGGTGTGGAGGGCGTCGGCGACACGGCCGCCGTCGCGCCCAGCGACCCGGTCGCTGCCCTCCCCTCGCCCCCGTCGTCGTCCATGAACCGCGCGGCTACGAGCACCGCCGAGGAGACGGCGAGCACCAGGGCCACGGCGCCGGCGACGAGCGCGACCCGCAACGCCCGGCTGGGCGGCGGTTTTTCGTCCGGGCCGGCGGACAGGACCTCGGGTCGCTCCGGCTCCGTCGGCTCCGCCCGCCCCTTTCCCCACGCCTCCGCCGCCACCTCGTGCAGCGCCAGCAACCGGGTCGGGTCCTCGCCCCCGATCCGCGCCAGCGCCTCCACGGCCTCGCGCGGCGGCAGCGAACGGCCGCTCAGATACCGCTCCCAGGACTTCGGGCTGTACCCGGTCCGCGCCGACAGCTGGCGCAGACTCAGCCCGCTGTGGTCCTTCAGGCGTCGTAGCCGCACCACCAACTGCCGCACACGCGGGTCGAGTCGTTCGGGCAGCACTCTCCAACGCGACATGGTCCCCCCACGCGTTCATGAAAACGGCGGCCGTGGTCAGCGGCCCCCGTACCTCGCGCCGCATTCTGCACCAGCATTCACAGGACCGCACCGGAACATGCACCGCACATCCATGGGAATCGGCCACCGCCCGTCCCGTCCCACCGTCCCACCGGACGACATCACCGCAGGTCGGAGGGTTGGGCGTCCCGCCTGGACGTCACTTCCGCGGCAACCGTGGCGACCCCTGCCGACCGCCCCGCAGGCTCGTCCCGCCACCTCAAGTCACGACCCGAAAGGCAAACGCATGCGATCGAACGCCTTGGCCAGGACCCTGGTCAGCGCCGCCGCCGTGATCGGACTCGCCACCGGCGGCCTGGCCACCGCGGGCACCGCCTTCGCCGCCTCCGCGCCGGCCGCGAGCGCCCAGGGCGCCTCCATCCTCGCCACGAACAACCTCGGCCTGAACACCGCCGAGGGCAAGAGCGTCCAGTGCTACGTCCGGGACGCCACACCCGTCGGGAAGTTCGACCCCGGCACGATCGACGGCCAGCTCGGCACCAAGAGCTGGAAGGCCTGGCAGGCCTTCCTCAACGACCGCGGGTACAACGCCGGAACCGTGGACGGCGACCCCGGCCCCAACACCATCCGCGCCCTCCAGCGCTTCCTCGTCTACATCGGCTACGACACCGGCGGCATCGACGGCGACGCCGGCCCCAAGACCAGGGCCGCCTGGAAGACGTTCGCCAACCTCGGCGGAGGCTGGTGCTGACACAGCCGACGGCCCGTCCTCTCGGGGGAGAGGACGGGCCGACGCGTTCGCCGGTAGGTGCCGTGCTGCCCGAGGCGTCATACTCGTACCCCTGTAACGGAGTTCAGGGCCAGACCGTCGTGCGGCGGTGGCAGTCCGCCGACGGGGAGGGGACCGGTGCGGGGCTTACTGCTCGACGAGCGGTTTCGGATCGACCACCGGCTGGGCGCCGGCGGGATGGGGCAGGTGTGGGCCGCCGAAGACGTGCGGATGCGGCGGTTGGTCGCGGTGAAGGTCGTCCATCCGCCGTACGGCATGGACGAAGCCGAGACGCAGGCCCGCTTCGAGCGTGAGGTCCAGCTGGCGGGACGGCTGACACACCAGAACATCGTGACCGTGCACGACTGGGGGGAGACGACGGTCGACGGGCGTCCCACCCTGTTCTTCGTCATGGAACTGGTGAAGGGACAGTCCCTGGACCGGCGGCTCAAGGAGGCGACGCCCGCTTGGCCGCTCGCCGTGGGATGGGCCGCGCAGATCGCGGAGGCGCTGCACGCCGCCCACCGGGAAGGCGTCGTCCACCGGGACATCAAGCCCGCCAACGCGCTGCTCACACCGGACGGGACGGTGAAGGTCCTGGACTTCGGGATCGCGAAGTTCATGGGCGAGACGATGAGCGCGCACGGGCTGACGGCGACGGGCACGCTGCTCGGCTCGCCGCCGTACATGTCGCCCGAACAGGCGGAGGGCATACGGGAGTTGGATCACCGGAGTGATCTGTACTCGCTGGGATGCCTGCTGTACCACGCGGTGACGGGACAGCCCCCGTTCGTGAGCGGCAATCCGTTGGCGGTGCTGCGGATGCACCTGGATGACGCGCCGGTCGAGCCGAGCGACATGATGGTGGACGGGTTCCCCGAGGCACTGGACGACCTGATCCTGAGCCTGCTCGCCAAGGACCCCGAGAACCGCCCGCCGGACGCGGCGGCCGTCTGCGACACCCTGAGCGCCCTCCTTGTCGACCACGCGACGATGGAGCCGGACGAGAACCTCCGGGGCCTCACCGCGCTGGGCCACAGCCACTCGGCGTCGGGCCGGATCCTGCGCCGCACCTGGGAACAGCTCGCCGAGACACGGGCCAGGGCCGAGGAACTGCTGACGGTGATCGAGCGGAGGAAGACCGCGCTGGAGCGGGAGGCCGAGGCACTCGGGGCCGTGATCCAGAACATCACCGTGCCAACGCCCGTGGACCAGCCCCTATGGCTGGACGAGGAGAACTACTACCAGGTCTTCAAGCAGTCGATCGACGGCAGTTACCCCACGCCGGATCTGTTCCGGGAGAGCGTGACGGCGGTCTACGCCGTCACGCTCTCGCCGGATGAGGCCCAACGCCTGGTCAACCGCTTCATGAACCGTCACACGGCGGAACTTCAGGAAGACCACATCGCGTAAGGCCTCACCGTGCCGCTCAGAGCCGCTCGGGCGTCCGGATGCCCAGCAGGGACATGCCCTGGTGGAGGGTGCGGGCCGTGAGGTCGCACAGGAAGAGGCGGTTCTCCACCTGCTCCTGCTGCTCGGCCTTGAGGACCGGGCACTTGTCGTAGAACGTCGTGTACAGCGAAGCCAGTTGGTACAGGTACGCGGCCAGCTTGTGCGGGGCGTACTCCGCCGCCGCCTCGAAGACCGTGTCGCCGAACGCGTCCAGGTGCAGGCCCAACGCCCGCTCCGCCGCGTGCAGTTCCAGCTCCGGGTGCGCGGCCGGCTTCGTCTCGCCCGCCTTGCGCAGGATCGACTGGATACGGGCGTACGCGTACTGGAGGTAGACCGACGTGTCGCCGTTCAGCGAGACCATCTGGTCCAGGTCGAACTTGTAGTCCCGGTTGGGGGACGTCGACAGGTCGGCGTACTTCACCGCGCCGATGCCCACCTGGGCCGCCCGCTCCTGGATCTCGTCCTCGGTGAGGTCCTGCGCCTTCTCGCGCACGACCTCCGCCGCCCGCTGCACCGCCTCGTCCAGCAGATCCTCGAGCCGTACGGTCTCGCCCTCACGCGTCTTGAACGGCTTGCCGTCCGCGCCCAGCACCGTGCCGTAGCCCATGTTGTGCGCGGTCACCGCGTCGGTCAGCCAACCCGCCCGCCGTGCCGCCTCGAAGACCATCTTGAAGTGCAGCGACTGGCGTACGTCGACCACGTACAGGAGCGAGGTCGCGTGCAGGTCGGTGACCCGGTTGCGGATCGCCGTCAGGTCGGAGGCCGCGTAGCCGAAGCCGCCGTCCGCCTTCTGCACGATCAGCGGCACCGGCTGGTCGTCCTTGCCCCGGATCTCGTCGAAGAACACGACCAGCGCGCCCTCGGAGCGGACCGCCACGCCCATCTCCTCCAGGAGGCGGGCGGTCTCTGGCATGCCCTCGTTGTACGCGGACTCGCCGACGATCTCGTCGTCCCGGATCTCCATGTCCAGCTTCTCGAAGACCGAGTAGAAGTAGACCTTCGACTCGTCCACGAACTGCTGCCAGAGCTCCAGGGTCTCCTTGTCGCCGGACTGGAGCGCCACGACCCGCTTCCGGGCCCGCTCCTTGAACTCCTCGTCCGCGTCGAAGACCGCGCGCGACGCCTTGTACACCCGGTTCAGGTTCGACATCGCCTGCTCGCCGTCGACGTCGGCCGCCGGGGCCAGCTCGCCGGGGTTCTCGAACAGGTACTGGATGAGCATGCCGAACTGGGTGCCCCAGTCGCCGATGTGGTGCCGGCCGATCGTCTTCTCGCCGGTGAAGTCGAGCATGCCGCGCAGCGCGTCGCCGATCACCGCGGAGCGCAGGTGGCCGACGTGCATCTCCTTGGCCACGTTCGGCTGCGCGTAGTCGACGACCGTGATGCCGGGCTCCGCCTTCGGCGGCACACCGAGGCGCTCGCCGTCCGCGTACCGGGCGGCCAGGTTCTCGGTGATCGCCCGGTCCGCGATCGTGAGGTTCAGGAAGCCGGGTCCGGAGACCTCGACGTCCTTGATCACCTCGCCGGTCGCGATGTTGGCGACGACCTGAGTGGCCAGCTCCCGCGGGTTGGCCTTGGCCTTCTTGGCGAGCGCCAGGATGCCGTTCGCCTGGAAGTCCGCCCGGTCGCTGCGTCGCAGGAGCGGGTCGGCACCGGCGGCCTCCGGCAGGGAAGCCGAGAGGGCGGACGCGAGCTGCTGCTGGACGGAGTCGCTGAGGGACGTGACCGGGGCCATAGGAAGGGGAGCCGTTCTCCTCGTGGGAATGGATATACCCAGCCAGTATCCCATGGGGGGTAAAGCGGTTTTCCCGGTCGCACGGCCGTCTGTGACAATGGAGCGTCCCCCGTTCAGAAAGAAGGACGTGCCGATCGTGGCTCAGAGCACCGAGACCGCCGACTGGGTCTCCCGTTTCGCGGATGACGTCATCGAGGAGTCGGAGCGTCGGGCCCCGGGCAAACCCGTAGTCGTCGCCTCCGGACTGTCTCCGTCCGGCCCGATCCACCTCGGCAACCTCCGCGAGGTCATGACCCCGCACCTGGTCGCCGACGAGATCCGCCGCCGCGGCCTCCAGGTGCGCCACCTCATCTCCTGGGACGACTACGACCGCTACCGCAAGGTGCCGGCCGGCGTCACGGGCGTCGACGAGACCTGGGCCGAGCACATCGGCAAGCCGCTGACCTCCGTCCCGGCCCCGAAGGGCTCGTCGTACCCGAACTGGGCCGAGCACTTCAAGGCCGCGATGGTCGCCTCGCTGGCCGAACTCGGCGTGGAATTCGACGGCATCAGCCAGACCGCGCAGTACAACGCCGGTGTCTACCGCGAGCAGATCCTGCACGCCATGAAGCACCGCGGCGACATCGACGCGATCCTCGACCAGTACCGCACCAAGAAGGCCCCGGCCAAGCCCAAGCAGCAGCAGAAGCCGGTCGACGAGGCCGAGCTGGAGGCCGCGGAGGGCTCCGGCGCGGCCGAGGAGGACGACGGCTCGTCCGGCTCCGCCGGGTACTTCCCGTACAAGCCCTACTGCGGCAACTGCGAGAAGGACCTCACCACGGTCACCTCGTACGACGACGACACGACCGAGCTGACGTACACCTGCACCGCCTGTGGCTTCTCCGAGACGGTCCGGCTCAGCGAGTTCAACCGCGGCAAGCTGGTCTGGAAGGTCGACTGGCCGATGCGCTGGGCGTACGAGGGCGTCGTCTTCGAGCCGAGCGGGGTCGACCACTCGTCGCCGGGGTCCTCGTTCCAGGTCGGCGGCCAGATCGTCGGGATCTTCGGCGGCAAGCAGCCGATCGGCCCCATGTACGCCTTCGTCGGCATCAGCGGCATGGCCAAGATGTCCTCGTCCAGGGGCGGGGTGCCGACCCCCGGCGACGCGCTGAAGATCATGGAGCCGCAGATCCTGCGCTGGCTGTACGCCCGCCGCCGGCCCAACCAGTCCTTCAAGATCGCCTTCGACCAGGAGATCCAGCGCCTCTACGACGAGTGGGACAAGCTCGACGCGAAGGTCGCCGACGGCTCGGCCCTCCCGGCCGACGTCGCCGCGCACGCCCGCGCGGTGGGCACGGCCGCCGCCGAACTCCCGAGGACCCCGCGCCCGCTGCCGTACCGGACCCTCGCCTCCGTCGCGGACGTCACCGCCGGGCACGCGGACCAGGCGCTGCGGATCCTGACCGACCTCGACCCGACCGACCCGATCGGATCGCTCGACGAGGCCCGCCCGCGGTACGACAAGGCCGAGGCCTGGATCAACACGCACGTCCCCGCCGACCAGCGGACCATCGTGCGCGACGAACCCGACGCCGAACTGCTGAAGTCCCTCGACGAGGCGTCCCAGCAGTCGGTACGGCTGCTGCTCGACGGTCTCGCCGAGCACTGGTCCCTGGACGGGTTGACCCACCTCGTCTACGGCGTCCCGAAGGTGCAGGCCGGCTTCTCGGCGGACGCGGGCCCGAAGGAGCTGCCCGCCGAGATCAAGACGGCCCAGCGCACCTTCTTCGCCCTGCTGTACCAGCTGCTGGTCACCCGAGACACGGGCCCGCGCCTGCCCACACTGCTCCTCGCGGTGGGTCAGGAGCGGGTACGGCGGCTGCTCGGCGAGTAGGCGGTACAGGCGGTACAGGCGGTACGAGAAAGGGGCCCTCGGGATCGAGGGCCCCTTTTCTTATGCACCTTTGCACCGGTCAGGCGATGTGGTCTTCCTGCAGTTCCGCGGTGTGGCGGTTGGTGAAGCGGTTGACCATGCGGTCGGCCTCGCGCTGCGGGAGCGTGATGCCGTATGTCGCCTCCACGTCGCCCCGGAACTGGCCCGCCGTGGGGTAGCTGCCGTCTATCGACTTCTTGAAGACCAGGAAGTAGTCCTCTTCGGTCGGCGGCTGAGGCTCCGGAGGGCCCCCGCCCTCACCGAGTTCGCGGGTACGGCCCCCGGTGACCACCGGGATCGGGAAGCTGCCCGTCTCCTCCGGCGAGGGTTCCTCAACCGGCGGCTCCTCCTGGTAGCCGTACTGCGCCGCCTGCTGCTGCTCGGCGAACCACGCGGCGTGCTGCTCGGGGTCGTACTCGTACTCGTAGCTCGGGTCGTAGCCGCCCTGGTAGTCCACCTGCTGGGGGACGTTGAACCACGGGCTCTGCTCCGGCTCGGGCTCGTACTGCTCCACCGGCGCCGCCTCCACCGCACGGTTGACCACCGGCGGCGCGACCTGCTGAGGAGCCTGAGCCTGGGCCGGCAGGGCCACCGGCTCCGGGGCCGGAGGCAGCAGCACCGGCTCGATGCCCGCCGCCGCCAGGCCCGCCGGGGCCGTCTCCGCCAGCGGCACGCCGTACCGGGCCAGCCTGAGCGGCATCAGGGACTCCACCGGGGCCTTGCGGCGCCAGGCGCGGCCGAAGCGGGAGTGCAGACGGGCCCGGTAGACGAGTCGTTCCTGCTCCAGCTTGATGACCTGCTCGTAGGAGCGCAGCTCCCACAGCTTCATCCGGCGCCAGAGGAGGAAGGTCGGGATGGGCGACAGCAGCCAGCGGGTCAGCCGCACGCCCTCCATGTGCTTGTCGGCCGTGATGTCCGCGATCCGGCCGATGGCGTGCCGGGCGGCCTCGACGGCCACGATGAACAGGACCGGGATGACGCCGTGCATGCCCACGCCCAGTGGGTCCGGCCAGGCGGCCGCGCCGTTGAAGGCGATCGTGGCCGCCGTCAGCAGCCAGGCCGTCTGCCGCAGCAGCGGGAACGGGATGCGGATCCAGGTCAGGAGGAGGTCCAGGGCGAGGAGGACACAGATACCGGCGTCGATGCCGATCGGGAACACGTACGCGAAGTTCCCGAAGCCCTTCTTGATGGCCAACTCGCGGACCGCCGCGTACGAACCGGCGAAGCCGATGCCGGCGATGACCACCGCGCCGGCCACGACGACGCCGATGAGAACGCGGTGCATCCGAGTCAGCTGCAGTGGCGCGGCCACCCGTACTCCCCTCCCATTGCGTGCTGTTGCGCGCAACAGGGTGGCACATGTGTGCGCCATACGTGTTGCCGGTACGGGAGGAGCCCGGTCCCCCGAGGGGGCCGGGCTCCTGCAAACAGCTGGGTTGAGCTGCGAGTTGGCGTCCAGATGTGACGGTCAGCTCTTCTTCGAAGCGGAGGCGGAGGGGGACGCCGAGGACGACTTCGAGGGCGAGGCGGAGGGGGACTTGGAGGCCGACTTGGACGGCGAGGCGGACGCGGCGGGGGCCGTGCCCTCGCCGTTCGCCGCCGACACCGTGGCCACGGCCTCCTTCGCCGCCTGCTCGGCGAGCTTGGCCAGGGTGGCCGCGCTCGGCGTCTTCTCGCCGGCCAGACCCGCGCCGTTGTAGTCGAGGGTGACGACGACGTTCTCGACGCGCGTCACGACCGTCTGCTGCTTGAAGGCGCCTTCCTTCTTCTTCAGGTCGTAGCTCACCAGCGTCGCTTCGTCGCCCGTAGCGGCCACGGTCGTCGTCTTGGTGTTCTTCGCACCCTCCACGGCCTGGGCTTCCTTGACCTGCTTGGAGAAGTACGCGTGCGCCAGCTGGTCGCCCTCGCCGCGCGTGGCGTCCGAGTCGAAGCGCAGCAGCGAGACGTTCAGCCAGCGGAACTGCGAGCCCTTCACGCCGTTGTTGTCCAGGCTGCTCCAGGAGCAGCTGGCCCGAGTGGCGGTATCACTCGACGTGCCCGCCTTGCCGGCCTTGACCCCCTTCGGCACCAGCGAGGTCAGGGTCTTCTTCGACAGCACGGCACACGAGTCCGGCAGCTTCTTGTACGCCGCCGCCTGCACGGTCGGAGTCGCGTCGCCGCCCGCCGAGGACGACGTACCACCGCTGCCCGAGCTCTTGCTCCCACTGTCGCCGGAGCCGGAGTCCGAGCCGGACGAGCAGCCGGCCGCGAGCAGCACCACCGGTACGGCGGCCGCGCAGACAAGGACGCGGCCACGCCCCTTCGCTCGCCGCTCACGCCGGTTCTGCTGGTCTCGCTCTGCTGCTCTCTGCATGGTTCCTTCACTCATCACGCTGGGGTTCCTGCGGTCGGATCGGGTCCGAGGGGCCACGGTACGCGGTGAGAAGGCTGTGCGTTTTTGCTTCGAAAACTTTGCGAAGGGGTGTGAGGGAGCGGCGAACAGCCCCTAACCCGCCAGTACGTCGGCCAGCTGTGCGGCCAGTTTCCGGGCCCTGTCCTGCATTTCCTTGCTGTCCGGCACGACTCCGACGGTGGCCGGCTGCTCCTCGTACTGGATGGTCACGATGACGTTCGACGTGCGGAACACCACAGTCACCGTGCGCTGCTCGGTCGTAGAACCGGAACCGCTCAGCACGTCGTCCAGGAACGCCTCGTCCCCGAGATCGGAGAGCGCGCGGGGCTGGAGGTCGGCCGGGGTGGTGGAGGAGGAGGGGGAGGCGGAGGAGGACGAAGAGGCCGAGGCCGAGGTGGAGGTGGAGGAGGACGGCGAAGGGGAGCCCGAAGCCGACGAACTCGGGTCGGCACTCGCACTACCGCCCTCACTCCCACTCTCACCGTCGTCGGCACTCGAACTGCTCGCCGGCTCGGGGAGGTCGGCCGCCACCTCCTTCGCGGCGAACAACTCCTTGGCCTGGGTGTCGTCGCTGACGGCGTTGTCGTACGACACGACCCGCTCCAGGTCGACGAGGAGATGGTCGGTCGCGTCCGTCGAGTCGACCTTCCAACGGCAGCCGACCTTGCGGTCCGTGTCGTAGGTGAGCGTGGCCTCGCCGGCGTACGCCTTGTCCCGCTGGTCCTGGTCGGTCATCTGCTTGATGCCGGGGAGCAGGGAGTCCAGGGTGCCGTGGCTGATCGCGCCGCAGGGTTCCGGGAGCGAGTCGTACTTGCCGGGCTGCGCGGCGGCGGTCGCGGTGCCGGCGTCGCCCGGGTTGGAGTCGTCGGTCGTACCGCCGTCCCCCGAGCCGCCGGTGCAGCCGGCCAGCAACGCCGCGAGGAGCGCTGCGACGCCGGATACGTACGCCTTCCGCTGCACGGTCAGGCTCCTCTCGACGGGGTCCAGGTCCAGTGTCCCTGCTGGTTATTCGCTTGCCGCACGGGGGCACCCCCGGCAGACAATGTGTATCGCACGCAACACCGTGAACGCCGGTCCGCTGTCCTGTTTGTCGACCTTGGCGCAGGTTTTGCGATTCGCTACTTTTGTTATGTTCGCGGGGGAATGAGGAAGTTATGTCGTACGTAGAGATACCGGGTGCGAAGGTCCCCATCCGGATGTGGACCGACCCCACGACGGTCGAGGACGTCGCCCTCCAGCAACTCCGCAACGTGGCGACCCTCCCGTGGATCAAGGGCCTGGCGGTCATGCCGGACGTGCACTACGGAAAGGGTGCGACGGTCGGCTCGGTCATCGCGATGCAGGGCGCGGTCTGCCCCGCGGCGGTGGGGGTGGACATCGGCTGCGGAATGTCGGCGGTGAAGACGTCCCTGACGGCGAACGACCTGCCGGGCGACCTGTCGCGACTGCGGTCGAAGATCGAGCAGGCGATTCCGGTGGGGCGGGGGATGCATGACGATCCGGTGGAGCCGGGTCGGTTCCATGGGTTCGCGACGGGCGGGTGGGACGACTTCTGGGGGCGGTTCGACGGGGTCGCCGAATCGGTCAAATTCCGCCATGAACGTGCCGGAAAGCAGATGGGAACGCTCGGATCCGGAAACCACTTCGTCGAAGTTTGCACGGATACAACCGGTTCGGTGTGGCTCATGCTCCACTCCGGTTCCCGGAACATCGGCAAGGAACTGGCCGAGCACCACATCGGCGTGGCCCAGAAGCTCTCGCACAACCAGGGCCTGGTCGACCGTGACCTCGCCGTCTTCATCGCGGACACCCCGCAGATGGGGGCGTATGAGCACGATCTCTACTGGGCTCAGGAGTACGCGAAATACAACCGCTCCATCATGATGGCGCTCCTCAAGGACGTCGTCCGTAAGGAGTTCAGGAAGGCCAAGGTGGCCTTCGAGCCCGAGGTGAGCTGCCACCACAACTATGTGAGCCGCGAGCGCTACGAGGGCATGGACCTCCTGGTCACCCGGAAGGGTGCCATCCGTGCGGGCAGCGGCGAATACGGCATCATCCCGGGCTCCATGGGCACCGGCTCGTACATCGTGAAGGGTCTCGGCAACGAGAAGTCCTTCAACTCGGCGTCCCACGGCGCGGGTCGGCGCATGAGCCGTAACGCGGCGAAGCGTCGCTTCTCGACGAAGGACCTGGAGGAGCAGACGCGGGGCGTGGAGTGCCGTAAGGACTCCGGTGTCGTGGACGAGATCCCGGGTGCCTACAAGCCGATCGAGCAGGTCATCGACCAGCAGCGGGACCTGGTGGAGGTCGTGGCGAAGCTGAAGCAGGTCATCTGCGTGAAGGGTTAGCGGGGCGGCAGCAGCCGCTTCTCCAGCAGGGTCACCGCGTACGGGCTGCCTGTGCCGTCCACCTTGGCCTGCTGTTCGCCGACCACCTGGTAGCCCGCGGACTCGTAGTACGCGCGGAGGCGGGGGTTGGCGGACAGGCAGTCCAGGCGGGCGTACGGGCGGCCCGTTGCGGTGATTCGGGACTCTGCCTGGGCCAGCATTTCGCGGCCCGTTCCCGGTGGGGACGTGTGGGGCGTCGTCATCAGGCGATGGATGTAGCCCGCATCGGCGGGGCGGGGGCCCCAGGCCGCCGGGTCGTCCCACCAGATTTCCCAGGCGCCGGTGAGGTGCGGGCCGGTGTGGGTCAGCCAGACCTCGCCCTGTTCCATGCGCTTGCGGAAGTGGGTCTCGTCCTTTTCGCGCGGTTTCCATTGGTCGATGCCTCGGGCCAGTTGCCAGAGGGCCGCCGTATCGCGGAGGCGGACCAGGGACGGGGCGTCGGCCGGGGTTGCCCTGCGGAACGTCAGGGGTGGGTAGGTGGTGGGGAGGGGTTCCAGGAGGTGGGCGCGGAGGATGGTCGACAGGGAGTCGGCGTCCAGGCCCAGGGCGTCGGTGACGTAGTCCGCCGTCGAGCCGTAGCGGGACTTGAAGGACTTCAGGAACAGGCGCATCACCGACTCGGGGGCGCGGCCGAAGCCCAGCCAGGTCGGGGAGTTGCCGTTGTTGCGGGACTGCCAGTCCGCGAGGAGGGCCGGGGCCGCCAGTTCCGTGAGGCTGAAGTCCTCGATGATCGTGGGGGTGGGGACCCCCAGCAAGTCCAGGACCAGCGCCGCCAGTTGGCCCGTGCGGTCCTTGCCCGAGGCGCAGTGGAAGGCGAGGGGGGTCTCTGACTCCGCCGACTTCGCTATGAGTTGCAGGGCCTCGCGGATCTCCGCCGTACCGTCCTCCGCCACCTCCATGTAGCGCTCGGCCAGATACGGGCCGGGGTCGACCTCCGGGGCCAGCGCCGGCTGGTTGTACGGCCGGTGCTCGATGCTGAGGTTGTGGTACGTGAACGACGCGTCGGACGGGACACGGCCCCGCGACTCCGCCTCCCAGGGGTGGCGGAGGTCGATCACCGTGCGGATGCCGAGGGACAGGAAGCGGGACCAGTCCGCGCTGCCGGGCTCCAGTTTGCCGAGGGAGTCCGTGCGGTACAGGCGGCCGGGGCGGACGCGGCGGCCGTCCGTCGTCCGGTAGCCGCCCAGGTCACGGAAGTTGCACAGCTGGTCGAAGGCTATGTGTCTGTCCACCTTGGGACCCTACTTCGCGTGCAGTACCGCGTAGATCATCACGAAGGCCACGATGTGGATGCCGAAGAGGAAGTACGCGAGGTAGTACCAGACGTACCGCTCGCGTTTCTTCTCCAGTCGCAGACGCGCCTGCTCGGCCTGCCGCTCGGTGTCCTCTGCCATCACAGATCCCGGTGGACCTTCGTGTTCGACGCCTGGGCGCGCGGGCGCAGGACCAGGAGGTCGACGTTGACGTGGTGGGGGCGGGTGACCGCCCAGGTGATGGTCTCGGCGACGTCGTCGGCGGTGAGCGGTTCGGCCACGCCCTGGTAGACCTTCGCCGCCTTCTCCTCGTCGCCGCCGAAGCGGGTCAGGGCGAACTCGTCGGTCTTCACCATGCCGGGGGCGATCTCGATGACGCGGACCGGCTGGCCGACGATCTCCAGGCGCAGCGTCTCGGCGAGTACGTGCTCGCCGTGCTTGGCGGCGACGTAGCCCGCGCCGCCCTCGTAGGTGCCGAGGCCGGCGGTGGAGGAGACGACGACGATCGTGCCGTCGCCGCTCGCGACCAGCTTGGGGAGCAGGGCCTGGGTGACGTTCAGGGTGCCGATGACGTTCGTCTCGTACATCGAGCGCCAGTCGGCGGGGTCGCCGGTGGCCACGGGGTCGGCGCCGAGGGCTCCGCCGGCGTTGTTGACGAGTACGGCGACCGTCTTGAAGGCCGACGCGAACTCGTCCACGGCTGCCCTGTCGGTGACGTCCAGGGTGTAGGCCGTCGCCTGGTGGCCGGACTCGTTGAGTTCCTTGGCGAGGGATTCGATGCGGTCCTCGCGGCGGGCGGTGAGGACCACTCGGTAACCGGCCTCGGCGAGCCGGCGGGCGGTTGCGGCGCCGATTCCGCTGCTTGCGCCGGTGACGATCGCGATGCGGGACGGGGCCATGGGGTTCGCTCCTCGGCGGGGGTTCATGTACGGGTTGCCTTGGAGAGTCTAGGCGCGGTGGGGGATTGGGGAATCGGACGGCTGCGGGTCCGTGGGGGCTGGTCGCGCCCACGCGGCGGAGCCGAATATCGATACGGCCCCGCGCCCCTTGGGTCGGTCGGATCGGCGTCAGTTCCTTGGTGCCCACATGATTACCGCCATTCCGGTCAGGCAGATCACGGCCCCCGTCACGTCCCAGCGATCCGGACGGTAACCGTCCGCCACCATCCCCCACACGATCGAGCCCGCCACGAAGATGCCGCCGTACGCCGCCAGGATGCGGCCGAAGTGGGCGTCCGGCTGGAAGGTGGCGACGAAGCCGTAGGCGCCCAGGGCGAGGACTCCGCCCGCCATCCACAGCCAGCCGCGGTGTTCGCGTACGCCCTGCCAGATCAGCCAGGCGCCGCCGATCTCGAAGACGGCGGCGACGAGGAAGAGGGCGGCGGAGCGGGCGATGAGCATGGCAGCAGCCTCGCACGGGTGCTGTCACCTGATGGACGGCGCCTGTCCCGTGCCGCGCGTGGGATACATCCGTACGTCCACGTGGAGTGAGGAGCGGGTATGCGGAAGGTTCTTGCGGGGGTCGCGGCGATGGTGGCGGTCTGCGGGGCGGCCGGGCCCGCCGGTGCCGTCGGAGGCGGTCCGGAGGCCGACCTCGCCTATCACGGTGCCGCGTCGATGTCGGCCGGTCAGGCGTACGTGCGGTTCACCCCGCGCAACCACGGCCCGTCCGCCGTGCCCGACGCGACGGTACGGCTGCGCTGGTCGGAGCCCCTCGCCGACCGGCAGGTGCTGCCGCTGGGGTGTGCGCGGTCCGGGCCCGGCGGGGTGCTGTGCCGGGTGGGGGCGTTGGGCGCCGACGACATGGGCGAGCAGATCAGTCTTCGGGTACGGCTGCGGGGCGCGCCCACCGAGGTGGTGCTGGAGCTGGACACCGTGTGGAACGGCGGTGCCGTGGACCGGAACCGGGCCAATGACCGGCAGCGGGTGCTCGTGCTCGACACCGGGGACGAGTACTACTTCTGAGCATTCCGCACACGTCCTGCGTCGTGGAGCGTCGCGGTCAGGCGTCTTGCGGGTGGAGGTCGAGTGCGAGGTACGGGGCGAGTGCGTGCAGGAAGTCCGGTGCGTCGAAGATCTCGCCGGCGGAGGCGACGCCGACAGCCCTGGTGCGGCCGGTCAGGACGCGTTCGAGGGCCTCGGCGACGAGAGGTGCGGTGACGGCGTAGATGTCCTGGCCGCCGGCCGTGGCCCGGCGTTCGACTCCGCCGGAGCGTACGACGGCGTCGACGAGGAAGGTCTGGTCCGAGCGCCCGCTCCGGTCGGCGGCGGTGGGGGCCGGTGTGTCGGGGGTGGCGACATCACGGACCGCCTCAACGGTCATGTAGGTGGTGACGTCGGGGATGGACAGGTGCTGGGGAACGGTGACGACGTCCGCCATCGTGAACTCGCCGATCACCTCCCGGACTCCCATCGGTTCCGGGAAGGTCCACTGAAGGGTGGGTGCGGCGTCGGTGCGGCGCTCCCACTGGCCGCCGCGGTAGCGCAGGCGGACGTCGCCGCGGCGTTCGCGGGAGACGGCACCGGACCGGCGGGTGCCGGCGGTGGGGTGCCAGCTGCTGAGCGCGTAGGCGATGTGGGCCTCGTCGGCCGCGGTCCAGTCGCCCATGGCCGCGGTGGTGAGCAGGTCGCCGAGGCCGCCGAAGAAGGCCATGGCCGGGACGATCACCACTCCCGCTTCCCGGGCTCGCTCCTGGTAGTGGGCGAAGGTGTCGAGGTTGGCCTCGAGCTCGGCGGCCACGTCCAGATACGGGATCTTCGCACGGAGCGCGGCCTCGATCACGGGACCGGTGGTCGTCGCGAAGGGGCCCGCGCAGTTGATGACGGCCACCGCGCCCGCCAGGGCCCGGTCCAGCGACGCCGCGTCCTCGGCCGACGCCACCCGGGCCTCAAGGCCGTGCTCCTGGGCCAGCTCCCGCAGAGCCTGGGCGTTGCGCCCGGAGGGCACCGGCACGTATCCGCGCGCGGCCAGCTCCGCGACCACGAACCGCCCGGTGTGACCGTACGCGCCGAACACCGCCACCTGCTGACCTGACCCCATGAGACTGCCCCCCATGTACTGGCACACCCACCGTGACGTCGATCCGCCGCGGCCTGACACGCACATCCTGTCCCCGTGGCAGCACCCCGCACGAGCGTCGGAAACGACAAGGCGCGTACAGTTTCGGACATGCCCACCGTCGCGCTGGCCGTCACCGACGGCATGCTCCACTACGAACTGTCCGTGGCGATCGAGATCTTCGGCGCTGATCTGACCCACATCGTGGACCCCTGGTACGACTTCTCCGTCTGCGGAAGCGGTCCGGTGCACGTCGGCCGCTTCCTCCTGGCGCCCGACCACGGACTCGACCATCTCCCGCACGCCGACACGGTGATCGTCCCCGCCTGGGCCGACACCGACCGTGAGCCGCCCGGCGCCCTGGTCCAGGCGGTGCGCGCCGCCCACGAGGCCGGCGCCCGCGTGGCCTCGCTGTGCACGGGCGCCTTCGTCCTGGGCGCGGCCGGACTGCTCGACGGCAGGCGCGCCACCACCCACTGGGCCCACACCCGGGAGCTGGCCCGACGCCACCCGGCGGCCACCGTGGATCCGGACGTCCTCTACGTCGACAACGGCGACGTCCTCACCTCCGCGGGCAAGGCCGCCGCCATGGACCTGTGCCTGCACCTGGTCCGCCTCGACCACGGCTCGGCCAACGCCAACAAGATCGCCCGCCGTCTGGTCATCCCGCCCCACCGCGACGGCGGCCAGGCCCAGTTCATCTCCACACCCCTGCCCGAGCCCGGCAACCACCCCCTGGGCGGACTCTTCCCCTGGGCGCTGGAACGACTGGACCAACCGCTCACCGTGGAGGACCTGGCCCGCCAGGCCCGCATGAGCTCACGCCACCTCGCCCGCCACTTCAAACACCTCACCGGCACCACACCACTGCAGTGGCTTCACACCCAGCGCATCCGCCACGCCCAGGAACTCCTGGAAACCACCAACGCCACCGTCGACACCATCGCCACGGCCACCGGCATGGGCACCGCCACCACCCTGCGCCGCCACTTCCACCGCAGCGTCGGCGTCCCGCCCGACACCTACCGCCGCACCTTCCGCCCCCAGGAGCCAGTCCCAAACCGGCGTCACGGAAGCTGACATTTCACGGTCGGCAGCCATCGACGGCCAGTCAATTCCCCACCTGCCGGCCGCCGACGGGGAATTTCAAGGACATCAGAAAAATCCACCTCCAGTACGCTTTCTGCGCGGCGCAGAGAAGAGGAGCGGGTCCATGGCAGGCGGCGGTACGACGGCACGGGCGCGGCTGCTCGACGAGCTGTCCTCGGTCTCGCGCCGCTACATGGCCTCGTACGCCCTGTTCAACCAGGCCGTCGCCGACCACCTCGGGCTGCACCCCACCGATCTGCAGTGCCTGAACCTGCTCACCCTGGAGGGCGCGCCGGTCACGACCGGCCGGATCGCCGAGCTGACGGGGCTGACCACCGGGTCGGCGACGCGGCTGGTGGACCGGCTGGAGAAGGCCGGGTACGTGGTCCGGGAGCGGGACGCGGCCGACCGGCGCAAGGTGCTGGTGACGACCGTGCCGGCGAAGGTCGCCGAGTTCGGGCGGATGTGGGAGCGGCTGAACGGCAACTGGTCCACGCTCTTCGACGAGCTCGACGACGGCCAACTCGCCGTGGTGGTCGGGCACATGAGGCGGACGGTCGAGTTCAGCGGGCAGCAGGTCGCGCGGCTGCGTGCGGGGGACGTCTGAGCGGTCAGGCGGTCTCGGCGTCGTAGCGCTCGCGCGCCTCGTGGACCTCCTCGATGTGGGTCTCCGCCCATGTCTTCACCGCGGTGAGCAGACCGGCCAGGCTGCCGCCCAGCTCCGTGAGCTCGTAGTCGACGCGGACCGGGACCGACGGGGTGACGGTGCGGCTGAGGATGCCGTCCCGTTCGAGGGCGCGCAGGGTCTGCGTCAGCATCTTGGGGCTCACGCCGGCGATCTTGCGGCTCAGGTCGCTGTAGCGCATGGGGCCGCGGGAGAGGGCGGCGACGACCAGGCTGACCCACTTGTCGCTGAGCCGGTCCAGGAGCTGGTTGGTGGGGCAGGCCCGGATGAATGCGTCGTACTCGACCCGTGCCTTCTCGCGCCGCTGGCCCGCGGTCATGGTCGCCATGGCTTCCCTTCGGGGTATGTACGCACTCTCAGGTAACTACTTCCCGGAGGTTAGTGCCTCTTCCTAGGGTTGTCACTGCGGAAAGGAAAGCGACACAAATAACCCTGATTGGTGGGAAGTTGACATGCGCGCAGCAGTGGTGAAGGCCTTCGGCGGACCCGAGACGGTCGAGGTGGTGGAGAGTGCCGTGCCCGAGCCGGGGCCGCGGCAGGTGCGGATCAAGGTCGCGGCGGCCACGCTGAATCCGGTGGACGCGGGCGTGCGCGGCGGGTTCTTCGGCGGGGCGGGCAAGGAGATCGGGCTCGGCTGGGACGTCGCCGGGACGGTGGACGCCACCGGCGTGGCCACCGCGTGGGGCGTCGGCGACCAGGTGATCGCGATCGACCCCGGGATGGTGCGGCCGCTGGGCACGCACGCCGAGTACGTGGTCGTGGAGACGGACGCGGTGGCGACCGCGCCGGCCACGGTGGACGCGGCGCACGCCTCGACCCTGCCGCTGAACGGCCTGACCGCCGTACAGGCCCTGGATCTCCTGGAGTTGGCGGAAGGGCAGTCGCTGCTCGTCACGGGTGCGGCGGGCGCGGTCGGCGGCTTCGCCGTCCAACTCGCCGCGCACCGCGGGCTGTCGGTGACCGCGCTGGCCCGGGAGGCGGACGAGGAACTCGTACGGTCCCTGGGGGCCACGCACTTCACCTCCGGTGCCGTGGCGGCGGCGGGCTTCGACGGCGTACTGGACGCCGCCTTCCTCGGCGAACCGGCCCTGGAGTGGGTGCGGGACGGGGGTGCCTACGTCGGCGTCCGCCCCGGCGCCGAGCCGGCCTCGGTCCGCGGAGTGCGGTCGACCCACGTCGCCGTGAGCGCCGACGGCTCCCGACTCGCCGAACTGGCAAGGCTGGTGGACGACGGCGTACTCACCCTCCGGGTCGCGGAGACGTACCCCCTGGAGGAGGCCGCCAAGGCGCACGCCCGCCTGGAGACCGGCGGTGTACGCGGCCGACTGGTCCTCGTCCCCTAGCGGGGCCCTAGTGGTGACCCTGTTCCGGCGCCTTGCGCGGCAGCAGTCGTACGAGGGGCAGACAGGCGGTGATGGACGCGGCGACCGCGGCGAGGCTCGCCAGTAGGGCATGGGTCTCGCCGGCGTCGGCGGCCTTGAAGTACACGGTGGTCACGGCGGCTGCCCCGACCGCGTTGGCCAGTTGCTGCACGGCGTTGAGCGAGCCGCTCGCGCTGCCCGCCTCCTCGGGGGCGATGTCGCCGATGGTGACGTCGTAGACGGTGCCGAAGCAGGTGCCCATGCCGAGGCCGACGAGGAGCAGGGGCGGGACCAGGGTCCAGCCGTCGGAGTCGCGGAGGAGGGCGAGGCAGCCGCAGCCGGTGAGGATCAACAGGAGTCCGGCGACGACGAGCCGGCGTCCGTAGGTGTGGATCAGCCGGTAGCAGGCGACGGACGCGACGACGATTCCGGCGGACAGCGGGATCAGGGCGAGCGCGGTGCCGGCGGGGGAGCGGCCCAGGCCCCGCTGGAGGTGGAGCGAGACGACGTACAGCAGACCGGCGACCGCGGCGAAGGTCAGGACGCCGAGGATCAGGCCCGAGGTGAAGGCGCGGTTGTGGAGCAGGCTCGGGCGGATCAGGGGTTCGGCGGCGGTGCGCTGGCGGTGGCAGAACGCGGCGGACAGGGCGAGGCCGAGCAGGAGGAAGGTGAGCGGGCGGGCCGTCCAGCCTCCCGCCGAGCCGTCGATGAGACCGCCGAGCAGGCCGAGCATGGCGCCCGCGAGGAGGGCCGAGCCGGGGCCGTCGACCGAGACGGACGGGTCGCCGGAGTCGCGGGGGAGGAGGCGGGCGGCGGCGAGCAGGGCCGCGCCGCCCAGGAGCAGGTTGATGAGGAACATGGGGCGCCAGCCGAGGCCGGCCAGGTCGGCGTCGACCAGGAAGCCGGCGAGGATCGGACCGCCGACCGCGGACAGGCCCATCACGGGCCCGAACAGGCTGAACGCCTTGCCGATCTCCTCGCGTGGCCAGGTCGCGCCGAGGATCCCGAAGCCCTGCGGGATGAGCAGGGCCCCGAAGGCGCCCTGGACCAGCCGGGCGACGACCAGCATCGCCGGTGCCGTGGCCAGCCCGCACGCGACCGAGGCCACCACGAACCCGGCGAGTCCGGTCAGGAACAGCCGGCGGCGCCCGTACTTGTCGCCGAGCCGCCCGCCGGGCACCAGCAGTACGCCGAGCGCGAGGGCGTAGGAGGCGCCGAGCCACTGCACGAGGCTCGCGCCACCCCCGAGGTCCCTGGTGATCGTCGGGGCGGCGATGTTGGTGATCGTGGCGTCGAGGAGGTCGAGGACGTCGGCGGCGAGCACGACGGCGAGGACCGCCCAGCGGGCGCGGGCGGACAGGGCGGGTTCATCTCTTGCGTTACGAAGAATCTGCGTCACGCAGATAAATATCGGGAGCGAGCCGTCGGCCGTCAAGGGGATTTCGTCAGCCGGAGGTTCTGGCCGCGTAGGCGGTGGGTGGCACTCCGACCGTCGCCGTGAAGTCCCGTACCAGGTGGGCCTGGTCGGCATAGCCGAGGTCGGCCGCCAACGCAGCCCAGTCCACCTCGCGCTCCGTCTCCGCATGCTCCAGCGCCTCATGGATGCGGTAGCGCAGGATGACCCACTTGGGGCCGACGCCGACGTACCCGGCGAAGAGGCGCTGCAGGAGTCGTACTGACAGGCCCTCGGCGTGGGCGAAGTCGCCGACGCGGCGGATCGAGCGGTCGGTGCGGATGCGGTCGACCAGGGCCGTGGCGAGGTCGGCCTGCGGGTCGGGTTCCGGGGCGAGGCCGAGCAGGAAGGCGTCCAGGGCGGCGACCCGGGCGTCCTCGCCGTCGGGTCCGAGTACGGCTTCCGGATCGGCGTCCAGGGGGACCTCCGGGAAGCGGACCCGCTGCCCGGTCCAGTCGCTCACCGGGCGGCCGGGGGCGAAGGGGCGGAAGCCGCCGGGGCGGAACTGGATGCCGCACACCCGTCCCCGTCCCTCCAGTTTCTGCGTGAACAGTTCGAGCCCGATCCCCGCGACCTCGGCGAACGGCTCCTGCCCGGCGAACCGCTGGAAGACGATGTTGACCGAGGGGTGCGGGACCACGTGCGAGGCGTACGGCTGGGTGAGGTCCCAGTCGATCAGCCAGTAGTGCTCCAGGTACGGGCGCAGCGGCTCGGCGGGCTCGTGGCGGCGGAAGCGCACCTGCGCGAAGAGCTCCGCGGCGTCGACGATCCCTCGGGTGTCACGGCGTGGGGCGGCCATACCGGGATCGTAGGACGCGGCACTGACAGTCCGCGGAATAAGGCGGGGGCGGCTCCCGTTGGGCGGTATAGTTGAACGGTCAACAATATGGAGGGTGAGCGATCATGCAGTTCGGGATCTTCAGCGTCGGTGATGTCACGCCGGACCCGACGACCGGCCGTACGCCGACGGAGCGTGAGCGCATCAAGGCCATGGTCGCCATCGCGCTGAAGGCCGAGGAGGTCGGCCTGGACGTCTTCGCGACGGGCGAGCACCACAACCCGCCCTTCGTGCCGTCGTCGCCGACCACGATGCTCGGTTATGTCGCCGCCCAGACCGAGAGGCTGATCCTCTCCACCTCCACGACGCTGATCACCACCAACGACCCGGTGAAGATCGCCGAGGACTTCGCGATGCTCCAGCATCTCGCCGACGGCCGGGTGGACCTGA
This sequence comes from Streptomyces sp. CA-249302, assembly GCF_050936785.1. Classification (NCBI taxonomy): domain Bacteria; kingdom Bacillati; phylum Actinomycetota; class Actinomycetes; order Kitasatosporales; family Streptomycetaceae; genus Streptomyces; species Streptomyces sp. CA-249302. Next base: position 6,115,387 of record NZ_JBNJMG010000001.1, read on the forward strand.
TGATGGGGCGGGGCAACACCGGGCCGGTCTACCCCTGGTTCGGCCAGGACATCCGGCAGGGCATCAACCTCGCCATCGAGAACTACGCCCTGCTCCGCCGCCTGTGGCGCGAGGACGTCGTCGACTGGGAGGGCAAGTTCCGCACCCCGCTCCAGGGCTTCACCTCCACGCCCCGCCCCCTGGACGGCGTACCGCCCTTCGTCTGGCACGGCTCGATCCGCTCGCCGGAGATCGCCGAGCAGGCGGCGTACTACGGCGACGGTTTCTTCCACAACAACATCTTCTGGCCGGCCGACCACACCAAGCGGATGGTCGAGCTGTACCGGACGCGGTACGCGCACTACGGGCACGGGACGCCGGAACAGGCCATCGTGGGCCTGGGCGGTCAGGTCTTCATGCGGCGCAACTCGCAGGACGCGGTGCGGGAGTTCCGGCCGTACTTCGACGTGGCGCCGGTGTACGGCCACGGGCCCTCGCTGGAGGAGTTCACCGACCAGACCCCGCTGACCGTCGGCTCCCCGGAGCAGGTGATCGAGAAGACCCTCGCGTTCCGGGAGTACGCCGGTGACTACCAGCGCCAGCTGTTCCTGGTCGACCACGCCGGGCTGCCGCTGAAGACGGTCCTGGAACAGATCGACCTGCTGGGCGAGGAGGTCGTACCGGTGCTCCGCAAGGAGTTCGCGGCGGCCCGCCCGGCGGACGTGCCGGAGGCACCGACCCACGCGTCGCTGCTGGCCGCCGCGCAGAAGAAGGAGACCGTGGCATAAGACTCGTGGGGGCTGGTCGCGCAGTTCCCCGCGCCCCTGGGGGTTGCCCGGGCCGGCGCAGTCCAGGGGGCTGCCGTTTCGGCTGACGTAGGCGCTGATCGTCGGCACCGCTGTCCTCCCGGCGTCGCAGCGGGCTGTTCAAGTCCTTCTTCGACGTGCTGGACAAGGACCGACGGGCGTGTACGCGGCCTCGGAGGACTGGGCCGTCCGGCGTTCGAGGACAGCCTCACCGACGGTGAGAAGACGGTAGACGTCGGTGCCCGGTTGCCCGTGTGACGGTGAGAGCCCGGTAAAAAGGGTGATCGTCGGTTCGCTCACCACGGCCGAACCGCCGGAGGCCTTGGCAGTATGGATCCGTGCCCCAAACTGTGCTGCTCGCCGAAGACGACCGCGCCATCCGCCACGCCCTGGAACGGGCCCTGACCCTGGAGGGCTACCAGGTCACCGCGGTCACCGACGGCGTCGAGGCGCTGGCGCAGGCCCACAAGACCCCGCCCGACGTGCTCCTTCTCGACGTGATGATGCCCGGCATCGACGGCCTCCAGGTCTGCCGGGTGCTGCGCGCCGAGGGCGACCGCACCCCGATCCTCATGCTCACCGCCCTCGTGGAGACCGCCGACCGCATCGCGGGCCTGGACGCCGGCGCCGACGACTACGTGGTCAAGCCCTTCGACGTCGAGGAGGTCTTCGCGCGGCTGCGTGCGCTGCTGCGCCGTACCAACCCGGAGACCGGCGCCGTGATCGACGTACCGAAAGAAGCACCGCCGAGCTCCGGCCAGATCGAGGCGGCCGGCCTGCGGATGGACGTACAGGCGCGCCGGGCCTGGCGCGGCGGGCGCGAGCTGGAGCTGACCCGCACCGAGTTCGAGCTGCTGGAGCTGCTGGTGCGCAACGCCGGCATCGTGCTCGACCACTCCACCATCTACGACCGCATCTGGGGCTACGACTTCGGCCCCGGCTCCAAGAACCTCGCGGTGTACGTCGGCTACCTCCGCCGCAAGCTCGAGGAGCCCGGCGCCCCCGCCCTGATCCACACGGTCCGCGGCGTGGGTTACGTGCTGCGGGAGGACTGAGTGGGGCGGCTCAGACGGCTGCTCGCCAGACGCCGGCCCGGGCTGGTGTCGCTGCGTACCACCTTCGCCGTGTCGTTCGCGGCGGTCACGGCCGCCGTGACCGTGCTGGTCGGTGTGCTGTCCTACAGCGCGGCCGCGCGGCTGGTGCGGGTGGACCAGGAGTCGGTGTTCGACCAGGTCGTGCAGGATCTGCGGGACGAGGTGCGGCAGCAGGGCAAGATGACGCCCGACGACTTCTCCTCGTCCGCGCCGGGGCACGACATCGTGCGGCCCGCCCGGACCGACGTGCAGGTGCTGGGGCCGGACGGCAAGGTGGTCGACAGCGGCAGTCCCGCGCTGCCCGTCGCCTCCGCCGACCGGGCCATCGCCGCCGACCGCACCGCCGGGAAGATGGTCGAGCACAAGGACGTCGACGTCGGCGCGGACGTGTACCGCGTCGCCACCGTCTCGCTCGGCGACGGCCGGGGTGCCGTCCAGGTCGCGCAGGAGTTCAGCGACACCGAGGACCTGCTGCGGGCGCTCCAGCAGCGCACGCTGATCCTGATGGCCGCGGTCGTCACGGCCGCCGGTCTGTTCGGCTGGTGGCTGGCCCGGCGCATCACCCGCCGCCTGATCATCCTCACCTCGGCCGCCGAGGACGTCGCCCGTACCCGCCGGCTCGGCATCGAAGTCCCCGTGACCGGTTACGACGAGGTGGGCCGCCTCGGCCGCGCCTTCGACCGCATGCTCGGCCGGCTCGCCCAGTCCGAGGAGGACCAGCGCCGCCTGGTCCAGGACGCCGGCCACGAACTCCGTACGCCGCTCACCTCGCTCCGTACCAACATCTCCCTCCTCCGCCGTATCGACGAACTCCCGCCCGCCACCCGCGACGACCTGGTCGCCGACCTCTCCCAGGAGGCCCGCGAACTGACCGACCTGGTCAACGAGTTGGTGGACCTCGCGGCCGGTCAGTCCGACACCGAGCCGCCGCAGCGGGTGGACCTCGCCGACATCGCCGAGGACGTGGCCGGGCTCGCCCGGCGCCGCACCGGACGCGAGGTCACGGTCCGCGCGAGCGGCGACACGTCCACCGACGGGCGCCCCGGCATGCTCCAGCGCGCGCTCTCCAACCTCGTCGAGAACGCGGCGAAGTTCGACCGCGACGGCACCGGCCCGATCGAGATCGCCGTCTCCGGCCCCGCCCGGCCCGGCACGGTCCGCGTCGAGGTCCTCGACCGCGGTCCCGGCATCGCCGACTGCGACCTGATCCGCGTCTTCGACCGCTTCTACCGCGCCGCCGACGCCCGCTCCCTGCCCGGCTCCGGGCTGGGGCTGTCGATCGTGCGGGAGGTGGCCATGGCCCACGGCGGAGCCCCGTTCGCGTCCCAGCGGGACGGGGGCGGGGCGGTCATCGGGTTCACGGTGGGCGGGGTGGCGGTGGAGCGGGGCGCGTGACCTGGTACGTGGACCGACCCCGCCCCGTGAGCGGGAACCCGGGGCGGGGCCGGTCGGGGTGCCGTCAGGCCCGGGTCCCCCGATCCGGGGCCTGAGCGGCGGTGGCCAGCAGCCCGAAGGCCGCCAGCGTCAGGCAGACGAAGACCGCCACGGCGATCTCGGCCCAGCGTGGGGCGCCGTCGTCGAAGTAGACGCCGAAGCCGAGGGCCGCCGACACGAAGCGGGAGCCCAGCACCGACAGCAGGCCCGGGGCGCGGCCGCGCAGGGCCGGGAGGGTCGCGGCCAGCGTGATGATCCCCAGGGCCGTGCCCAGGAGGACCACGAAGGCCGGCGGCGCGTCGTCCGCGCCGATCCCGGCCGTGCCGGCGACGTCGACCAGGCCGAGCAGGGCGCAGATGCCCAGCGCGAGGGTGCGGGCGAGCGGGGTCCTGGTGACGGCCTCGCCCAGGGTGGTGGTCGTGGTCGTGGTGGTCATGGGGTGCCTCCCGGTGGTCAGACGTGGGTGGTCGTCGGTGTGCCGGTGGTGCGGGCGGGTTCTCGTACGGCCGCACGCCGCGGTACGAGGGCCAGGGCCCCGGTCACCGCCAGCGCGACGAACTGCGGGGCCGGCGCCTCCGAGCCGAACGCCGCGAACTGGGCGAGCAGCAGCGCTCCGCCCGCGGCCAGCACCCAGCCGGTCCACCGGCGCAGCACCCGGGTGCGGACCACCGCACCGCCGTAGACGAGGAGCGCGGTCGAGGTCAGCAGGCCGTACGAACCGGCGAAGAGGCTCGCGCTCCAGCTGTTCAGCGGCCAGTACCAGCCGGGGACGTGCGGGCCGGCGTCGCGGGCCGCCCAGGTGGTGACCGACAGGTCGAAGGAGTAGCTGACCAGCAGCAGGGCCGAGCCCGTGGTGAAGAGGGCCAGGGCGCAGCGGGCCGCGGTGGTGTCGAGCAGGCGGGTCAGCGCGGCCGTCGCGGCGATGCTCACCGCCGTACCGGCCATCAGCAGCCACATGCCGGTCTGCCAGGCGCCGAGCCGGTCCGGCAGCAGCGCGAGGGCGTGCCGCGGCGAGGCGGTGAAGAGGTCCCACAGGCGCGGGTCGACCACGCCGGCGATCGGGAGCAGACCGGCGAGGAGAAGGAGGGCGCCGGTGGCGCGCACGGCGCCTTTCTCTGGTCCGGTGCGCATCGCTCACACCCCCCGGGCGTCGGCGACGACCTCGACCAGCGCGAAGAAGTCCGCCGTGACCCCTGTCATCGCGGCCTCCCGCGACCGGCTCTCGACGAGCTTCTTGAACGCCCCGGCGGACTTCTCGTCGTCGAAGACGATCGCGGTGTGCGACTTGCCCGTCTCCGCGTCCCGCATCCAGTACCCGGTCACGAACCCGGGCTGCTCCCGGGTCAGCGGCACGATCCGCTCGTGCAGGGTGCGCTGCTGCTCCTCGTGCCGGCTCTCGTCCATGCTCCAGACACCAACGACCGCGTACATGACGCTCGCCTCCTGCCGGGGGTCGGTTCCCGGGGTCGGTTCCTTTCCCCTGGTCACGACGTTAGGAGGCGCCCGGCGGCCGGCCATCCGGGAAACCACTCACGGCACCACTCAGCTCCGGCGTGCGTACCAGGCGGCGATCCGGGCCCGGGAGTCGAAGCCGAGCTTGGTGAGGATGTGGGTGACGTGGTTCTCGGCGGTCCGCTCGGACAGCCGCAGCCGGGTGGCGATCTGCCGGTTGCTGAGCCCCTCGGCGACCAGCCCGGCGACCTCCTCCTCCCGGGCGGTCAGTACGCCCTTGGGTTTCGCGGCGGTGTCCCGGAGCTCGGCGATCCACTTCCCCAGGGGGCCGAGCCCGATCCGACGCGCGACGGCCCAGGCGGCGGCGAGGTGTTCGGCCGCGGGTGCGCCGTCCGCCGGGCGGCCGCGGGCGAGGAGCATACGGGCCGTCTCCAGCCGTGCGTATGCCTCGTACGACGGCGATCCCGTCGCCCGGCAGGAGGCCAGCGCGGCATGCAGATGCCGCTCGGCGGCCGGCCAGTCCGCCAGGAGGGTCGCGAGCATCCCCAGATAGAGGGTGACCGGTCCGTTCGACGGGTTGTGCGCGCCGGCGGTGACATGCCGGTCGGCGTACGGGAGGAGGTCGTCGTAGAGGAGTACGGCGGACTCGCGGTCGCCGAACACCACGGCGAGGTGGGCGTTGGTGGTCCCGGCGACGATCCACTCCGGGAGGCTGCTGGGCACGTCCCGCAGATACGGGGTGATCGCGCCCCAGATCTCGGCGGCCTCCGCCGTCCGCCCGGCGCCGACCAGCAGTTCGGCCAGCCACCCCATCGCGATGAACGGGCCCCCGGCGATGAACTCCCGTACCCCGCGCTCGACTTCCTCGAACCCCTCCCCGGTCTGGAGTGCCAGATGGGACCGGAGGACGAGGTCCAGGAACTCGGCGCCCTCGTGTCCGCCGCGCCGGCCGATCTCCAGTGCGCGGTCGGCGAGTTCGCGGGCGGCCTCGTGGCGGCCCTCGTACAGCGCGAGGCAGGCCCTGATCCGCAGTAGGCGCCACTGCCAGAGGGGCTCCTTCATACGGGTGACGAGCTCGGCGAACGGGGCGAGTTCGGCGTCGAGTTGGAGGCGGCGGCCCAGTTCCCAGAAGGCGTCCAGGCGCCAGACGTGGCCCCAGGCGGCGGGTTCGGAGCGGCCGGTCTCGCGGGCCAGGCGCAGGGCGCGTTCGCCGAGGGAGAGGCGTTGCAGGACGTAACGGCCGTCCACGAGTGTCGTGGTGCGGGCCTGTAGGGCGAGGAAGAGCGCGTCCGGGTCACCGCAGGCCTCGGCGGCGGCGAGGGCGCGGCGGCTGGCCTCCAGGTTCACCTCGTCGCCGGCGAACGGGTCGGTGGTGACGGCGAGTTGGGCGAGGACGCGGGCCTCCCGGACGGGGTCCTCGGCGGGGGCGTTGTGGAGCAGCTCCAGGGCCGTCTCGCTGAGGGCGTGGAGTTCGGTGGTGAGGGGGGAGTTGGTGATGCCGCGGACGACGGTGACGGCGTCGGCGACGGTCTCGGCGTCGCCGGCCGCGGCTGCCTCGCGGCAGGCTTGCCAGGCCTCCTCCACGGCGCCGGAACGGAAGGCCGAGCGGGCGAGGTCGAGGAGGAGGCGGGGTCGCTGCCGTTCTCCGTCGGGTACGAGGGGGAGGAGCTTGAGGGCCTCGCGGTACTGGAAGGCGGCGTGTTCGTAGGCGAGTTGGCCGTGGGCGCGGTGGGCTGCGGCGCGGGTGGCGGTGAGGGCCTCGGCGGCGGCGGTGCGGGGGGCTGCCTGGCGGAGATGGTGGGCGAGGGCGTCGACGGGGCCGCCGGTGTGGGTGAGGGCGCGGGCGGCGTTGGCGTGCAGGGTCTGGCGTTCGGTGGTGGGGAGCTCGGCGTAGAGGGCCTCCTGGGTGAGGGCGTGGGAGAAGCGGAGGGTGTGGGGGGTGGGGGTGGTGGTGACGAGGTCTGCGGAGCGGGCCTCGTCGAGGTGAGCCAACACCTCGGCTTCGCCATGGGCGATCGTTTTCCCACCCGCACCACCCATGACACTTTCGTGGTCGGGTGCGGGTGGCCCTTGTGGGGCGGATTCGCCGTCGGCGGCTGCGGGTTCGTTCAGCCTGGCTTCGGCGGTCGTCGTCGCCGCCGTCGCCGTCAGTAGTTGGACCGTGAACTCCCGGCCCAGTACGGACGCCCGGCGCAGTGTCCGTCGGCAGTCCGGGGTCAGGCGGTCGAGGCGGTTGCCCACTGCTTCTCTCACCGTGCGGGGGAGGGGGAGGTGGCCGTTCAGGAGGTCGTGGGGGTCGTGGGATTCCAGGAGGCGGACCATTTCCTGGACGAACAGGGGGTTTCCCTCGCAGCGCTCCTGGACGACCTTCAGGAGGCGGGGGTCGGGGGTGTGGCCGAGGGTGTGTTCGGCGAGTTCGGTGACCTCGGGCGGGGCGAGGGCGCCGAGGGTGAGGGAGCTCGCCGTGCGTTCGCGGGCGGCGGCGCGCAGGACGGTGCCGGCCTCGCCGTATGCGAAGGCCTCGCGGCCGCGGTACAGCCCCGCGAGCAGTACCGGGTCGTCCGCGACGGCCGACGCGGTCCACTGGAGGAGCCGTAGGGATGCTTCGTCGGCCCAGTGGAGGTCGTCGACCACGACCAGCAGGCCCTGTTCGGCGGCCGCGGCGCGGAGTTGCTCGACGGCGTCGTCGAAGACCTGGAAGCGGTTCTCGGGTGCGGCGGCGGGTTCCGCGAGCGTGCCCGCGGAACGGCCGACGCCGCGCAGGATCTGCACCCAGGGCCAGTACGGTGCCGTACCGCCGCCCTCCAGACAGGCGCCCCAGGCCACCCGCATCCCCGCCCGCCGGGCCCGGCGCCCCAACGCATGCGCCAACGCGGTCTTCCCGGCCCCGGCCTCCCCTTCCACGAGCACCAGCCCGCCCCCACCGGCCCGCGCCGCCCCCAGCCGCCGCTCCAACACGGCAAGCTCCCGCCCACGCCCGACGAACTCGCCGCCGAGGATGTCGTCCGTCACGCTTCCAGCGTATGGGCGGGCGGCCTGAGCTGGAGGTTTTCCGGGGACTGGAGGGGGCGCACGGGGGCGTGACGGCGGGGCGTGAGGGGGCACGGGCCGATATCAGCCCTGGCGGACGTCCTGGCCCAGTCTCGCCGTGTCCAGAAGCTCTCGGGCCAACCGGGCCGCCGGTTCCGCTGTCTGTCGGGCGACTCGGTGGAAGGTTTCCTGGGCCGTGCGGGCCGGCCAGGCCGGGGGGAGGTGGCGGGCCGGGAGGCGGGGGTCCGTGCGGATCGTGCCGAGCCACTCGCTGACCAGGAGCAGCCGGGTGCCGATCGGGTCGTCGCCGGAGTCCGCGCCGAGGTGGGCGGTCCAGCGCTTGTCGAAAGTGACGTAACGCGCGGCGATGCTCTCCAGGTCCCAGGTGTCGCGGATCATCAACTCGATGTCCGTGGCCTGGTCGGCCCGCGCGTGGAAGATCTTGACGTGGGCGGCGAGGCCCAGTTCCGCGACGATGGACGAGACGTCGACATGGCCGGGGGCGATCCACAGGCCGCTGTACAGCGCCCCGAACCCGGACCAGCTCAGCTGCGAACGCAGGTCGTGGCGCTGGCGCTTCCAGGAGTCGGGGAGGGAGAAGCCGAGGAGGGTCCAGGAACCGTCCCAGTCGTCGTTGACCGCGCCCTGCCGCCAGACGCGGTTGCGGCCGTCGTGCAGCACGGCCGTGGCCTGCGGGGTGAGGCCGAAGTACATCCGGCGGCCCACGCGCTTGCGCTGCAGCAGCCCGCGGTTGACCATCCGGGTCAGCGTGGACCGCACGGCCTGCTCACCGACACCGACCCGGCCGAGCACCTCGATGATGCTGCCCGAGTACACGCACAGGTCGCCCTCCTCCAGCACGTGGTTGCCGAAGAAGGCGAGCATGAGCGACTGCGGCCGCGGCTGCGAACCGCCGTCCGCCCCGTCGTCGCCGCCCGAGGAGCCCAGGATGTCGTCGTCCGCCACGGGGGCAAGCGTACGACCGCTGCCGCGGCATGACGCGTGAGACCATCGAGACGAGGCGAAGCCGGGCGGAGGGGAACGGGGGAGCGAAGGTGAGAGTCCGTTACCTGGGCGCCCCGGACATGCCGCCCCACCCGCTCGACGGCAGGTACCACTTCACCCCGGGACAGGAATACGTCGTACTCGAACTCCACGTCCGGAGCGACGGCTCTTCCTCCCTGCGCATCGAGCACTCGCCGCGCGACCTCGCGGGCTTGTACAGCGGGAAGTACTTCGAGCAGGTGTCGGACGTCATTCCGTCCCAGTGGAGCGTGGAGATCTGTCCGCGGGGCGGACTGAGCATGGGACCCAAGGAGTGGATAGCCGGAGACTTCTGGGAGCGCATGATGGAACGCGACCCGGAGGCGGAAGCCGCCTTCGAGGTCGCGCGCGAGTCCATCATGGCCGAGGATCCGGTCACCTGATGCCATCAGATGGCTCGTCCAGGTCGATGTGAAGCGTGCGGTGCTGGTAGCGGCCGGTGAGCGCGGCTCACGCCGTCAGCGCAGGCCCAGTGCCTCGCGGACCGTCGTGAACAGGTCCGTCTGGTTGGTGACGCCCAGGACGCGGTACGCCTGCGGGCCCTGCGCCGCGATGCGGACCTCCGTGCCGGTGTGCTCCTGGGACTGGCCCGGGGTGTTGGTGGAGTAGTTGACCTTCAGCTGCTGGCCCTCGTCGGTGACGAGGGTCGAGGAGAGGCCGGGCGGGGTGGCCTCCAGCGGGACGATCTGGCTGGTGTGGCCGTGGTCGGCGGTGGTGACGACCAGGGTGTCGGGGTGCTTGGCCGCGTACGCGCGGGCCACCTTCACCGCCTTGTCGAACGCCGCCGTCTCGCCGATCTGGCCGCACGGGTCGGCCGCGTGGTCCTGCTTGTCGATCGACGCGCCCTCGATCTGAAGGAAGAAGCCCTTCTTGGAGTGCTTCGCCTTCTGCTTGGCCTCAAGGAGCTGGATCGCCTTGGTGGCGGAGTCGGCCAGGCTCGGGGTGGTGGCCGGACGGTTCGCGTTCGAGGTCACGCAGCGCTGCGGGTCCGTACCGCCGACCGCGGCCGCCTTGCCGGTCCACTCGACCGGCACGTTGCCGGTGGCGAACAGGCCGAGCACCGGCTTGCCGGCCTTCGCGGCCTTCAACGACGCGTTGTCGGTGACGACCTGGTAGCCGAGCTTCTGCGCCTGCTGGGTCACGGTCAGGCCCTTGTACTTGCCGTCGGTGACCGTCTGGTCGAAGCGCTGCTTGCCGCCGCCGAAGAGGACGTCCACCTTGTGGTTGACGGACTGCTCGGCGATCGAGCCCGGGCCGCCCGCGGCGATGGTGTCCGTGGGGCACTTGGCCATGTCGGCCGGGCCCTGGCAGGAACGGTCGGTGACGTGCGAGTCGAGCACGGCCGGGGTGGCGTCGGTGAGCTCGGCCGTCGTCACGTTGCCCGTGGCGTAGCCGCTCTTCTGCGCCAGCTCCAGGATCGTCTTCACGGACTTGTCGGTGCCGGGCGTCTTGGAGATACGTCCGTTGACCGTCTTCACACCGGTCGCCCAGCCGGTGCCGCTGGCGGCGGAGTCGGTGACGTAGTCCGGGGTGCCGTCCGCGTGCACGGCGTACGTCGTGTAGGCGCCGGTCATCGGGAACTTGTCCATGTTCAGGCGGCCGTTCGCGCCGACCGTGTAGTCACGGGCCAGCGTGATCTCCGAGTCGCCCATGCCGTCGCCGATCAGCAGGATGACGTTCTTCGCCTTCCCGCCCTGGACGGCGGCCTTGGCCTGCTGCGCGTTGTCGAAGGCACCGGCGGCGGAGGTGACGGCCAGGGCCGCGGCGGTGGCGGTGACCAGGGCGGTGGCGAGGGTGAGGTGGCGACGGGAGGGTCTGTGCACGGCTGCGACTCCTTGTGGCGTCCGGAGGACGGACTGGAAGGTGGAAACGGGTGCCAACGCAGTGGAGCACACCAGCCATTGGTGAATCGATGGGAAAGTCTTGGGCTTGTGTCTATTTCAGGCACATGACACACATAGGGAGGGGACGCCGGTGAACGCGCTGTCCGTCACACTCGTCCACGCCTGTCTGCGCGACGGCACCGGCGGCAGCCCGACCGCGGTGGTGCTGGACGCGCCGGCGCTGAGCGACGAGGAACGCCGACGCCTGCCGCTGGAGTGGGGCACCTCGCACGCCGTCTACGTCGATCATCGCGAACGCACGGTGGACCTCCGCTTCTTCACCGGTGAGGGCGAACTTCCGGCCTGCGGACACGGCACGGTGGCCGCCTTGGCGCTGCTTGCGTCCCGGTCCTGGGCCGGGGCAGGGGGCGGCGCCGGACAGGAGTACCGCGTCACCCTTCGCGCGGCAGGGCGGATCTTCGGCGGCCGGGCGGAACGGGACGGTGACCGCCTCACCGCCGCCTTCGACCCCGGCCCCGTGGCTCTGCGCGCCCCGACCGACGCCGAACGCGCCCTCGTGCTCCCCGCGCTGGGCGTGACGCCGGAGGGGCCGGGCTCAGGGGCGTGGGTGGCCGGAGTCGGCCGGGAACGACTCCTGGTGTCCGTCCCCACCCGCGACCGCCTCGCCGCCCTCACCCCGGACCTCGACCGCCTCCGCGCCGCCTGCGACCGCTTCGGCCTGCTGGGCGCCTACGTCCACTCCGCGCCCTCCTCCGAAGGCCGCCTCGCGGCCCGCATGTTCGCCCCGTCCATCGGCGTCCCGGAAGACATCGCCAACGCCAACAGCACCGCCTGCCTGGCCGCCCACCTGTCCGCACAGGGCATCGACGGGATCACCGTCGACATGGGCGACACACTCGGCAGCCCGGCCACGATCACCGCGACGGCCCGGCCCGGACCGGCGGGCCCCCGGATTCACGTCGGCGGCGAAGCTCGTATGGACGAGGGAGGACGCTGACCCGCCCGCGGAGCCGTGGCCATCGTGCCGAGGTCCTTCACGGGAGCTCCTGGCGCCGCATGCCTCAGCGGTGATTCCGGTCGGGTCAGACGAGATACGGGTCCCACCGGCCGGTCGGGCCCTTGTAGGGGACGGTCGGATCTGCGGCCCACCACACCCGTTCCAGCTGGGCGAGGACGGTGAAGACGGCCATCCGGTCGACGCACACCGGGTCTCCGGCGGCCTTGCGGCCGTACCCCCGGTCCAGGTGCGCGGTGCGTTCCTGCCACCCGGCCCGTTCGTAGCCATGGCATCCGGCGCATTCCGCGAAGTGCTTCAGGCATACGTCGAGCAGCCGGTCGTACGCCGACTTGTCGCGGCACGTCCCGCGGACCGAGCAGTCGTCGGGGTGTACGGCTCGGGGGGCCGGGCTCATGCGGTTCAGCACGGCGTCGGCGTAGGGGTCGGAAGGGACGATGCCGCTCGGCGGGGCGAGATGGTCCAGCAGGAGCGGGGTCTGATAGCGCGTCACATAGGCCTGCCAGAGCAGTGTCCGGCCCGCGAGCAGGACGGGCCACAGCAGGTCGTGGTCGACGGCCCAGGCCCACAGGTCCACGCAGAACCGCCGTAGGGGCGCCAGGCTCTCGGCCCGGTCGTGGACGGCCAGCAGGGTGAAGAAGTTGTGGCTCTCGTGGGCGGCGTTGTCATGACGCCGGTCGCACGCGTCGTGCAGGGCCATGCCGGCGATGCCCGTCGCCTCGACGAGCCGCTGGCCGAACGCGCCGCCCGGCCGTTCCAGCGACGTGAGCAGGGCCAGGGCCCGGCCCGCCGAGTTCACGCTGCGATAGCGGAGGCTGCGCCGCTTGTCGTCGCCCGCCGCGATACGTGCCGCCTTCGGGTGCAGCACGTCCAGATACAGCGCCTGCAGACAGGCCAGCCAGGAGTCCATGACGGCGCGCTCCCGTGACCGGGGGCCGTGGTCGCGGTGCACGTGCTCGATGTACGCGGCCATCGCACGGCAGCTGTCCCCGGTGATCCCGGACACCTCCGCGGCGAAGTGGTGGTAGTCGATCGGGGCGCCGTACATGCAGCAGACGGCCGACCCGTGGACGCACTCCGGGCACAGGCGGGTCTGGTCGGTAAGGCACCAGGAGAACCCGTAGAGCTGCTCGGCCACGCCGCGCCAGAGTTCGGTGGACGGTACCCGGAAGAACTTGTCGAACACGGTGAGGAGCGGCTCGTGGGGGCTGCCGAGCCCCAGGCGTGGCGGCGCGCCCGTCGCCAGCGGGACGGTGTCGGCCAGTTCGGTGTGCAGGGCCTGGGCCCGCGCGGAGTTCTCCGCCAGGACGAGTCCTCGGATCGGGGTGTCGTAGCGGCCGACCGGGGACAGCGGGTCGTGCAGCCGATCGGCCAGGTCCGGACTCCAGCTTCGGCGCAACGCCGGAATCAGTTCGATGTCGGCCCGGAGCCGGTCGGCGAGGTCGTCGCCGCCGTCGTACAGCCCTCGTCCGAAAAGCGCGGTCTCCATGACGGCAGTGCAGCACCGCGGAGCTGCCCCCACACAGGGGCCGGGGGAGCCGGACGACGCGCTCTGGGCGCTACTTTGTGAGCATGTGACCGCGAACGTCGTGATCCAGGGGGCGCCATGCCTCGAACCCCCAACACACAGCTGCAACTCCTGCTGACGGCCGCCGCATGGCGGCCGGCCCAACTGGCCCTGGCCGTACGCAAGGTGGCCGCCGAGCGCGGCCTGGACCTGCCCTGCCATCACACGACGGTACGGCGCTGGCTCGACGGCACCCAGCCCCGGCCGCCCTTTCCGGAGCTTGTGCTGGAGAGCTTCTCCCGATGTCTGGGCAGACGCGTCACCGTGCAGGAGGCGGGGTTCACCCGGGCGCCCGCCGTTCTGGTGGACCCGTCCTGGGAGGCCGATCCCGTGCGCAAGCTCGCCCAGCTCACCCACGCCGAACTCGACCCGCAGCGCCGCGCCCTGCTCGGAGCGGGCGTCTTCACCCTCACCGCCCTCGCGCTGCCGGACCTGCCCGCCCCGGCCGGCCCGATCCTGCGAGCAGGGCACGCGCGGGTCGACGAGATGCGCTCGATGACGTCCTTGTTCGCGACAGCGGCCGACCAGCACGGAGGGCAGCACGTACGCGCCGCACTGAGCGCCTACGTCGCCCACGACGTCCTGCCCCGACTGCACGGCCCGGCCCGGGATCACGCGCGTCCCGACCTGCTGTCCGCCGCCGCCCAACTGACGCTGCTGCTGGGCGGGATGTGCGCCGACGGCGGCCAGGACGCCGCCGCCCAGCACTACCACCAGATCGCCGCCCGCCTCGCCGCCGACGGGGGAGACCACCTCACCCTCGCCATCGCGCTGCGCACCATGGCCACACACGCGCACGACCTCGGCCACCGCACCACCGCGGTCCTCGGTCTCACCGAGCAGGCCGACCGCCACGCCCGGCACGCGCCGCCCGGCGTCCGGGCCTACACGAAGATCCAACTGGCCGTTCTCCAGGCCCACCACGACCGGCGCGCGGCACTGGCCTCCCTCGCGCTGGCCGAACAGCTCCACGCCCGCGCGGAGAGCGCCCCCGGCCCGTTCAGCACCTATCCGGCCGGGGCCCTCCACTACCAGTGCGCCCAGGTCCTCGCCGCCCTCGGCGACCACGCCGGCGCCGTGGGTTCACTGGCCTCCTCCCTGCGCCTGCGCGGCCCGAGCGAACGACTCCCCGCGGCCCTGACCACCGCCCGCCTGGCCGAGGCCCAGCTACGGCTCGGCCACCTCGAACAGGCCCTGCACCACTGGCGGTTCTTCCTCGACGCCTACCCCGCCGTGCGCTCCGCCCGGGCCGTTCAACGCCTGCACGCGGCACGTCGGTGTCTGCGGCCCCACCAGCGTCACCGCGGCGCCGCGGCCGTCCTCGACCGCATCCGCGACCTGACCGGGACACCCGCGTGAGCTGTCGCCCGGGCCGGGCAACGGGACGCCGGCGCATACGTGATCGAATGGATCCTGCATGATCGAAATCGTGCGCGGGCCGCCCGGGTGACGACGCGGCGACACCGCGCCGACGGCCGCACGCCACTCCAACGGCTGCGGGAGCGCCCGCACGGGCCGCGCCGGCACGGGTCGTGCCGGTCTCAGCGCCGCAGCCCGAGCGCCGCCGCGCCCGCGTACCGTGCCTGCGTGCCCAACTCCTCCTCGATGCGCACGAGTTGGTTGTACTTCGCCGTGCGGTCCGCGCGGGACAGCGAGCCCGTCTTGATCTGGCCGCAGCCGGTGGCCACCGCGAGGTCGGCGATCGTGGTGTCCTCGGTCTCGCCGGAGCGGTGGGACATGACGACGGTGTAGCCCGCGCGGTGGGCGGTGGCGACGGTCGCCAGGGTCTCCGTCAGGGTGCCGATCTGGTTGACCTTCACCAGGATCGAGTTGGCGATGCCGTCGCGGATGCCGGCGCGCAGCAGCGTCTCGTTGGTGCAGAAGACGTCGTCGCCGGTGAGCTGGCAGCGGTCGCCGAGGCGGGCGGTCAGGTCGCGCCAGCCCGCGTGGTCGTCCTCGGCCATCGGGTCCTCGATGGAGGCGACGGGGTAGCGGTCGACCAACTCCGTGAGGTAGTCGGCGTGTTGGGCGGGAGTGCGTCGTACGCCCTCGCCCGTGTAGTCGTACACGCCATCGCGGAAGAACTCCGACGTGGCCGGGTCCATGACGAGCGTGATGTCGGTGCCGGGCTTGTAGCCGGTCTGTTCGACGGCGCGTACGACGAAGTCGAGGGCCTCGTCCGCGGTGCGCAGGTCGGGGGCGAAGCCGCCCTCGTCGCCGACGTTCACGCTGTGGCCGGCGGCGAGCAGGTTGCCGCGCAGGGTGTGGAAGACCTCCGAACCCATGCGGACGGCCTCGGCGAAGGTGGCCGCCCCGATGGGGGCGATCATGAACTCCTGGAAGTCCAGCGGGTTGTCGGCGTGTGCGCCGCCGTTGACGATGTTCATCATCGGTACGGGGAGCAGGCGGGCGTCGACCCCGCCGACGTACCGGTACAGCGGCATCCGGTGGGAGGCCGCGGCGGCCTTGGCGGTGGCCAGGGAGACGCCGAGGATCGCGTTCGCGCCGAGCCGGCCCTTGTCGGCGGTGCCGTCCAGGTCGATCAGAGCCGCGTCGACGGTCGCCTGGTCGTCGGCGGACAGGCTGACCACGGCGTCGGAGATGGAGTCGTTGACCGCGTCCACGGCCCGCCTGACTCCCTTGCCGTGGAAGCGGGCCGGGTCGCCGTCACGCAGTTCGACCGCCTCCCGGGCCCCGGTGGAGGCCCCGGACGGTACGGCCGCCCGGCCCAGCGATCCGTCCGAGAGGACGACGTCGACCTCGACGGTCGGGTTGCCCCGGCTGTCGATGATCTCGCGTCCGACGACCCGGCTGATGACGACCGGCACGGTGCACTCCTCGCGATCGGTGGAGTTAAGTTCTCCTGCGAAACAAAGTGAGTCCTGAAAGAGAACCTACTATGGGCTCATGAGGATGCACAACGCCGATGAGACCTGCGGCATCGCCCAGGCCGCCGTGGTCCTGGGGGACTGGTGGAACGTGCTGGTGCTGCGGGAGATCGCCCGCGGACACGTCCGTTTCGACGCGCTGGCCGCCGAGATCGGCCTGTCCCGCAACGTCCTCACGGAACGGCTCGGCCGGCTCGTCGCCCGCGGAGTGCTGCGCCGCAGCCTCTATCAGCGGCGTCCGGTGCGGTACGAGTACCTGCTCACCGATGCCGGGGCGGCGCTGCTGCCCCTGCTGGTCGCGATGCAGGACTGGGGTGACCGGTGGGTGCTGGGCGACGGCAGTCTCACGGCGACGGCGGAGGCGGACGGCGCCGAGCACGCGCGCGTGCACGCCCTGGTCGGCACCCGCCTGCCGGACGACCTCGAACTGCCCGGCACGCAGCAGGTTCCCCCCGTCTCACCGGAAGCCCGCGCCACCGTGCTGTTCACGTACCCCGGCACGGGCATCGACTGGGGCGAGCCATCGATCCCCGGAACCGCGGGCTGCACGCTGGAGAACCGGCTCTTCCGGGACGCCTGGCCGGAGTTCCGGCGAGCGGGTGTGGACGTGCGCGGGATCAGCACCCAACTCGCCTACGAGCAGGAGGAGTTCGCCAAGGCGGAGGACCTCCCGTTCCCGCTGCTCTCCGACGCGGCCCACCAGCTGGCGGCGGCCCTGCGGCTGCCGGTGTTCCGCGGCGCCGGCCGACTCCGCCACAAGCGCCTGATCCTGGTCGTCGACGCCGAACGGGCCGTACGCCACGCCCTGTTCCCGGTCGTCGACATCCCGCACGCGGTGGCGGAGAGCCTGCGGCTGGCCGTGGGCTGAGGCCGGGGAAGACGCCGGGGAAGACGCCGGGGCAAATGCCGGGGAAGACCCCTTACTCGTACCGGTACTTCAGCGAATCCGCCTCCGTCTGTTCGATGTCGGCGATCGTCAGCTCCGGCATCCGCAGCTGGGCCAGCGTCACCTCGGCCGAGGTCGGCTGGGCATCGGCCGGCAGCCACTGCTCCGGCTTCCAGGCCCCGCTGCGCAGCAGCGACTTGGGGCAGTGCGGGTAGACCTCCTCGATCCCCACGACCAGTGCGCTGGCCGGCGGCTTGCCCACGGCGGTCAGCTGCGACAGCAGCTCCGGGCGGGTGGAGACGCAGGCCCGGCCGTTCAGGCGGAGGGTCGTGGTGCGTCCCGGGATGACGAACAGCAGCCCGGCCCTGCCGGTGGCGAGGACGTTCTGGAGGGTGTCCAGCCGCTTGTTGCCGGTCGCGTCCGGTATCGCCACCGTCCGCGCGTCCAGGACGGCGACGAACCCGGCGGGACCGCCGCGCGGGGAGACGTCGCAGCGGCCCTCGGCGTCCGCGCTGGCGACCAGGACCAGCGAGGAGCAGCCGATCAACTGGCGGGTCTGCTCGGTGAGTTCGGTCATCTGCTTGCGATAGGCCGCGGCGCCGGGGTTTTCGTAGACCCGGCGCAGCTCCTCCAGGTCGCGCACGGCGTCGAGGCGGAGGGAGTCGAAGGCGCTGCCGACAAGGGGTGAGGTCATACAGCCGACCCTACGGCCGCCCCGGCATCGACGGCGGCTGGTCGTTCTCGTCCTCCTGGTACGAGTAGCGCTGCTGCTGCCAGGGGTCGGCGAGGTTGTGGTAGCCGCGTTCCTCCCAGAAGCCGCGCCGGTCGGCGGTCATGTACTCGATGCCGCGCAGCCACTTGGGGCCCTTGTAGCCGAAGAGGTGGGGGACGACCAGGCGCAGGGGGAAGCCGTGTTCGGCGGTGAGGGGTTCGCCGTTGTGGTGGGTGGCCATGAGGGTGCGGGGGGAGGTGAAGTCGGCGAGGCGGAGGTTGGCGGAGTAGCCGTACTCGGCCCAGGCCATGACGTGGGTGACGCCGGGGGCGGGTGGGACCAGGTCCAGGACGGTGGTGGCGGGGATGCCGTACCACTCGTGGTCGGTGGAGGTGGGGCCGCTGGCGCAGTGGAGGTCGGCGGTGACGGTGGTGCGGGGGAGGCCGGCGAGTTCGTCGAAGGTCCACTCGTGGGTGTCGCCGGAGGCGGTGGCGCCGAAGACGCGGAGGTTCCAGCGTTCGGGGCGGAAGCGGGGGACGGGGCCGTAGTGGGAGACGGGCCAGCCGTGGGCGAGGCGCTGGCCGGGAGGCAGCAGACCCTGCGGGCTGGGCCCGGATCCGGGCCCAGCCTCAGCCCCGGACTCGGACTCGGACTCGGGGGAAGGCTCGCCGACCACGGGCCGCACCCTCTTTCGTCGCTTCCTGCGCCTCTCCGAGCAGCGTAAACGCTCGGTGCTCGGGGCGCTGCGGCCGGGCACGGGCCGAGGTCGGTGACGGCCTCCAGGGTGATCGCCGCGGTGAGGTCCTGGCCGCCGTCGAGACGTACCTTCACGGCCGCCATCCCCTCACCGGAGGTGACGGCCCCGACGGAACGCCTCACAGGGAAGAAGAGGAAAGGAGCGGATTGGCAGGCTTTGTGCCACGCGGGAGTCAGCGGACCCCCGGCAAATCAAAGGCGGGGTCCGAGAACCCCGCCCGAAACTCATGCAGGCCCGGCTCAGGGCCAGACAAGGCAGTACGGCTGGTGCCCGGCCTCGTGCAGCCGGTGGGAGAAGTCCTGCCACTCGTGCAGCAGTTGGTACACGTTGAACGCGTCCCGCGGGCCACCCCGGTCCGGGACCGTGGACCAGATGAAGGCCGCCGCGCCGACCGCTTCCTCGCCTATGCCACGGAGCGGGTCCACGACCGTCATCGGGAGTTTGACCACTGCGTAGTCGGGGTGGAGGACGACCAGTTCCAGGGGCGGGACCTTGTGCAGGGGCACGCCTTCTATGCCGGTGAGGACCATCGCCGCCATCGTCTCCGGCTTGATCTTCGTGAACATGCCGTTCATGCCG
This sequence comes from Streptomyces sp. CA-249302, assembly GCF_050936785.1. Classification (NCBI taxonomy): domain Bacteria; kingdom Bacillati; phylum Actinomycetota; class Actinomycetes; order Kitasatosporales; family Streptomycetaceae; genus Streptomyces; species Streptomyces sp. CA-249302. Next base: position 6,134,474 of record NZ_JBNJMG010000001.1, read on the forward strand.
AGCTCGTCGCCGCCGAGTTCCTCGGGGCGCATCGAGATCGGGACGCGGGCCGCGGTCGCGCCGTCCGGTGCGCCGAAGTACTTGTACGTCACCCCCACCCGACCACCATTCCTGCTCCCCTCCCGGAGCTGGTCGATCCGGCGGTCGATCCGCCGCTCGCCCTGCTCGGGCTCACTCGGTACACCCTGACCCTGACGTGTCTCGGCTTCCTCCGCCTCGCGTCGGTGCCTTCCCCGATGGGCACGTCGAGGACCCAGGTCGTCAGTCCCCTCGCCCAGTCCGCCACCGCGATGCATATCTCCACCCGACTGCTTTTCTAGGACGCGTGGCCCCCGCCGCGCAACCCGATCATCGTGTCAGTGACCTCCCCCACGGCCGCCCGCCGAAACGTGCGTTGAAACACCTGTCCGCAGGATCTTCGCAGCCCCTGAACAAGCCTCCGTACACCTGTCCGTACACCTATACGTACGCGACGGCCGTTCGAGCTGTGTGTATCAGGTCCCAGTTTCGCAGATCACCTAGGGCGGTGGCTGTCCCTCGGGTCGGCAGTGGTGCTGGCCTACCCTGAGGAGGTCACAGGCAACCGGAACCCGAGAAGTCGAGAAGGTCGGAGAAGTCGCTGGTCATGAGCGAACTGCCATTTCCTTACGAAGCACCCGTGTCGCAGGAGCTGTTCGACCGCGCGGCCGTCGTCACGCCCGGCGGCGTGAACTCCCCGGTGCGCGCCTTCCGCGCCGTCGGAGGCACCCCCCGGTTCATGGTTTCGGGCGAAGGGCCCTATCTGACGGACGCCGACGGGCGCGAGTACGTCGACCTCGTCTGTTCCTGGGGGCCCATGATCCTCGGGCACTCGCACCCCGAGGTCATCGCCGCCGTCCAGGAGGCCGTCTCGCGCGGCACCTCCTTCGGCACCCCCGGTGAGGGCGAGGTCGCGCTCGCCGAGGAGATCGTGGCCCGAGTCGAGCCCGTCGAGCAGGTGCGGCTGGTCAGCAGCGGCACCGAGGCCACCATGTCCGCCATCCGGCTCGCCCGCGGGTTCACCCGGCGCAGCAAGGTGATCAAGTTCGCCGGGTGTTACCACGGTCACGTCGACTCCCTGCTCGCCGCCGCCGGGTCCGGCGTCGCCACCTTCGCCCTGCCCGACACCCCCGGCGTCACCGGCGCCCAGGCCGCCGACACGATCGTGCTGCCGTACAACGATCTCGAAGCCGTGAACGAGGCCTTCCACCGGCACCCCGGCGAGATCGCCTGTGTGATCACCGAGGCCTCGCCCGGGAACATGGGCGTCGTACCGCCGCAGCCCGGGTTCAACCAGGGGCTGAAGGACGCCTGCTCGAAGAACGGCGCGCTCTTCATCTCGGACGAGGTCATGACCGGGTTCCGGACCAGTCGTAGTGGTTGGTACGGGATCGACGGCGTCCGGCCCGATCTCATGACCTTCGGGAAGGTCATGGGGGGCGGGTTCCCGGCGGCGGCTTTCGGGGGGCGCAAGGACGTCATGGATCACCTTGCCCCTGCCGGGCCGGTGTACCAGGCGGGCACCCTCTCCGGGAATCCGGTCGCGACGGCCGCCGGTCTCGCTCAGCTGCGGCTGCTCGACGAGGCCGCCTACGAGAAGGTCGACGCGGTCTCCGCTCAGATCCAGGCGCTCGTCACCGAGGCCTTCACCAAGGAAGGCGTCGCGCACCGGGTGCAGCGGGCCTCCAACATGTTCTCCGTCTTCTTCACGGACCGGGACGTCCGTGACTACGAGGGCGCCAAGAAGCAGGAGTCCTTCCGCTTCACCGCTTTCTTCCACTCGATGCTGGCGCAGGGCGTCTACCTTCCGCCCTCGTCCTTCGAGTCCTGGTTCGTGTCCACGGCCCACGACGAACGGGCCGTACAGCGCATCGCCGACGCCCTCCCGGCGGCGGCCCGAGCAGCGGCGGAGGCAACCGCGTGAGCGAGCAGACCAACGACGACATCACCGTCGTACACGTGATGCGGCACGGTGAGGTCGAGAACCCGGACGGGGTGCTGTACGGGCGGCTCGCCGGGTACCACCTGTCCGAGCTGGGGCGGCAGATGGCCGACCGGGTCGCCGAGCATCTCGCGTCGCGGGACGTCACGTACGTCTGCGCCTCGCCGCTGGAGCGGGCTCAGGAGACCGCGACCCCGATCGCCAAGGCCCATGGGGTGGATCTCGCCAGTGACGAGCGGCTCATCGAGGCCGACAACGTCTTCCAGGGCAAGACCTTCGGGGTCGGCGACGGCGCGCTGAAGAAGCCGGGGAACTGGAAGTACCTGGTCAACCCGTTCAAGCCGTCCTGGGGCGAGGCGTACGTCGACATCGTCGTACGGATGATGCAGGCGCTGGACGCGGCGAAGGAGCAGGCGCGGGGGCACGAGGCCGTGCTGGTCAGCCATCAGCTGCCGATCTGGACCGTGCGTTCGTACGTCGAGAAGCGGCGGCTGTGGCACGACCCGCGCAAGCGGCAGTGCACGCTCGCCTCTCTCACGTCCTTCACGTACCAGGGCGACAAGATCGTGTCCGTCGGCTACAGCGAGCCGGCCCTCGATCTCGTCCCCGCCCACCTCCGGGCCGGCGCCAAGCCGGTGCAGGGGAAGAGCAAGGCCTTCGGGGCCTGAGTTCGGGGCCTGAGAAGGTCTCAACCCCGAGGTGAGATATCCCCTTTGGGTTCCATGACACGTTCGTGACATTTGTTGCGAGATACACGTGATCGAGAGGAACCTCCCCGTTCGTCATGTCCTCTGACTGGGTGACCACCAGAGCACATGACGAATCGGGGTTGGAATGCGCGCTCTCTCTCGCAGGGGAATGCTCGGTCTCGGCGCGGGTGCCGCGACCGCCGTCGGTCTCGCGGGGTGCGGCACCCTCAAGCCCTCAGACGGGTCGACCCGTGCATCGGGTTCCCACAGCGGAGGCAAAGGCGGTGGCAAGGGCGGCAGTACGTCCCATCCCGTCCGCCCGCTCGGCGACGGCTCGACCTCCTTCACCGGCAAGCAGCCCCACCAGCCGTCCAAGCCGGTGCCGTTGGAGCCGGGGCAGACCCCGCCGCAGTTCGTGATCTTCTCCTGGGACGGCGCCGGCGAGGTCGGCAACGGCCTCTTCCCGCGCTTCCTCGACCTCGCGAAGCAGCACGGCGCGTCCATGACCTTCTTCCTCTCCGGGCTGTATCTGCTGCCCGAGTCGAAGAAGCGGCTCTACAACCCGCCGAACAACCCGCGCGGCGCCTCCGACATCGGCTACCTCACCGACGAGCACGTCAAGGCCACGCTCACCAACGTCCGCCGCGCCTGGCTCGAGGGCCACGAGATCGGCACCCACTTCAACGGCCACTTCTGCTCCGGCTACGGCACCGTCGGCAACTGGACCCCCGAGCAGTGGAGGAGTGAGATCCAGCAGGCCAAGGCCTTCGTCAAGGAGTGGCGGACGAACACCGGGTGGTCCGACCTGCCCGCGCTGCCCTTCGACTACGAGAAGGAGCTCGTCGGGGGCCGTACGCCCTGTCTGCTCGGCCAGAACAATCTGCTGCCCACCGCCAAGCAGCTCGGCTGGCGCTACGACGCCTCCTCGCCCGGCGGCCGCCAGGTCTGGCCGGAGAAGAAGCTGGGCATCTGGGACCTGCCGCTCCAGCAGATCCCGTTCCCCGGGCGGTCCTTCGAGGTCCTGTCGATGGACTACAACATGCTCGCCAACCAGTCGGTCAACTCGACCAACGCGCCCGCCTACAACTACCCGGCCTGGCGCACCCAGTCCGCACAGGCCTACATATCCGGCTTCAGGCGGGCATACGAGACCAACCGGGCGCCCTTCTTCGTCGGCAACCACTTCGAGCACTGGAACGGCGGCATCTACATGGACGCCGTCGAGGAGGCCTTCAAGCACATCGCCGCGGAGAAGGAGAAGGGCGCGGACGTGCGGATGGTCTCCTTCCGGCAGTACGTCGACTGGATGGACGTACAGAAGCCGGAGGTGCTCGCCCAGCTCCGTACGCTCGATGTCGGACAGGCGCCCGCGGGCGGCTGGAAGACCTTCCTCAAGGGGGCCCCGGCGACGCCTTCGTCGACCGCCTCCGCGACCTGAGGGGGGTGCGCAAGATCCTCAGAACGGGCATGCGAAACTTTTCACATGAGTGCCGCCAACCGCGCCCCCCTGCGCTCGAACCACAGCCGTGCCGTCCTGCTCGCCGCAGTGGCCGCGGCCGGTGCGCTGACCCTGTCCGCGTGCAGTTCCGGGGGGACTTCGGGCGGAGGCGGTGACACCAACTTCGTCATGGGCAAGGACGGCATCTCCACCGTCAAGAGCGGGCAGCGCGCCTCGGCGCCCGACCTGTCCGGCAAGACCGTCGACGGCGCACAGCTCGACGTCGCCTCCTACAAGGGCAAGGTCGTCGTCCTGAACGTGTGGGGCTCCTGGTGCGCCCCCTGCCGCGCCGAGGCGCCCAACCTGGAGAAGGTCTACCAGGACCTCAAGTCCAAGGGCGTCGCGTTCGTCGGCATCAACACCCGGGACACCAGCACCGCGAACGCCGCCGCCTTCGAGAAGCAGCAGGGCGTCACCTTCCCCAGCCTGTACGACCCGACGGGCAAGCTGATGCTCCGCTTCAAGAAGGGCACGCTCAACCCGCAGGCCATCCCCTCCACGCTCGTCCTCGACCGGGACGGCAAGATCGCCGCCCGCTCGCTGGCCGCGCTCAGCGAGGACAAGCTGCGCAAGATGATCGACCCGGTCCTCGCGGAGAAGTGACGTGAGCGCACTCACCACGCTCGCCGCCGACGGCTACAACGGCACCGTGCTCAACGGCGCCCTGCTCGCCGCCCTGCCCATCGCGCTCCTCGGCGGCCTCGTCTCCTTCTTCTCCCCGTGCGTGCTGCCGCTCGTCCCCGGCTATCTGTCGTACGTCACCGGGGTCACCGGCACCGACCTGGGCGAGGCCCGGCGCGGCCGGATGGTCGCCGGCGCCTCCCTGTTCGTCCTCGGCTTCACCGCCGTCTTCGTCTCCAGCGGCGCCCTGTTCGGCTACTTCGGCGACACCCTCCAGAGCAACCGGGGCGTCCTGTCCAAGGTGCTCGGCGTGCTCATGATCCTCATGGGCGTCTTCTTCATGGGCCTGATGCCCTGGATGACCCAGCGCGAGTTCCGCATCCACAAGCGGCCGGTGACCGGCCTCGTCGGCGCCCCGCTGCTCGGCGCGCTGTTCGGCATCGGCTGGACGCCCTGCATCGGACCGACCCTCGCCTCCGTACTGGCCCTGTCCTCCCAGCAGTCCAGCGCCGGGCGGGGCGCCGTACTGACCGTCGCCTACTGCCTCGGCCTCGGCGTGCCCTTCGTGCTCGCCGCGGTCGCCTTCCGTAAGGCGCTCGGCGCCTTCGGCTGGGTCAAGCGCCACTATGTCTGGGTGATGCGGATCGGCGGCACGATGATGATCGTGACCGGTCTGCTGCTGCTCACCGGCGCCTGGGACCGAATCGTGCAGGACATGCAGTCCTGGTCCGCCGGCTTCACCGTGGGGATCTGATCGATGAGCAAGACCACCACCACCGACACGCCCCCCGAGCGGGCCGACGACGCGGATCTGGGGGCGGCGGGCTCCCAGCTGTCCACCGCGCCCAAGGAGGATCTGCCCAACCTGCCCTCCCTGGGCGTCGTCGGCTGGGTCCGCTGGTTCTGGCGGCAGCTCACCTCCATGCGGGTCGCACTGCTGCTTCTGCTGCTGCTCTCGCTCGGCGCGATCCCCGGCTCGCTGATCCCGCAGTCCGGCATCGACGCCACGAAGGTCGCCGACTTCCGCAAGGCGCACACCTTCCTCGCGCCGGTCTACGACCGGCTCGGCCTCTTCCACGTCTACAGCTCGGTGTGGTTCTCCGCGATCTACATCCTGCTGTTCGTCTCCCTCATCGGCTGCATCATCCCGCGCACCTGGCAGTTCGTCGGCCAGCTCCGCGGCCGCCCGCCGGGCGCCCCCAAACGCCTGACCCGGCTGCCCGCGTACACCACCTGGCGGACCGAGGCCGAGCCCGAGCAGGTGCGCGCGGACGCCCTCGCCCTCCTCAAGAAGCGCCGCTTCCGTGCCCACCTCGCCGGTGACGCCGTCGCCGCCGAGAAGGGCTATCTGCGCGAGATCGGCAACCTCGCCTTCCACATCGCGCTGATCGTGATGCTGATCGCCTTCGCCTGGGGCCAGCTCTTCAAGTCCGAGGGCAACAAGCTGATCGTCGAGGGCGACGGCTTCTCCAACACCACCACGCAGTACGACGACTTCAAGTCCGGCAACCTCTTCACCACCGACGACCTGGTGCCGTTCAGCTTCACCCTGGACAAGTTCACCGGCACCTACGAGACGAACGGCCCCAACCGCGGCACCCCGCGCACCTACCAGGCCGCCCTCACCTACAGCCAGGGCGCCTACGGCAAGGACCGGAAGCGGACCATCAAGGTCAACGAGCCGCTGTCGATCGGTGACGCCAAGGTCTACCTCACCGCCCACGGCTACGCGCCCGTCATCACCGTCCGCGACGGCAAGGGCAAGATCGTCTACAGCGACGCCGTACCGCTCCTCCCGCTCGACTCCAACGTCACCTCCACCGGCGTGGTCAAGGTCCTCGACGGCTACAAGAACGCCAAGGGCGTCAGCGAACAGCTCGGCATCTCCGCCTTCTTCCTGCCGACCTACACCAAGGGCAGCGAGACCGCCTCCACCTTCCCGGGGCTGACCAATCCGATCCTCAACCTGACGCCCTTCCACGGCGACCTCGGCGTCGACTCGGGCATCCCGCAGAGCGTGTACCAGCTCGACAAGTCGCACGTGAAGGAATACAAGGACGCCAAGGGTGCCCAGGTCAGGGACAACCTCAAGCCCGGCCAGACCATGAAGCTCCCGAACGGCGCCGGCACCATCACCTACGAGGGCACCAAGGAGTGGGCGAACTTCCAGGTCGTCCAGCAGCCCGGCACCGGCTGGGCCCTCGGCGGCGCCCTCACCGCCATCTTCGGCCTCGCCGCCTCCCTGTTCATCCAGCGCCGCCGCGTCTGGGTGCGCGCGGTGACCGGCCCCGACGGCGTCACCGTCGTCGAGATGGCCGGCCTCGGCCGCAGCGAGTCCGCCAAGGTCCCCGAGGAACTCGGCGACCTCGCCGGGATCCTGTACGACCGGGCGCCGGGCGCGCCCGAGCCCGACGAAGACTCCGACGCCGAATCGCGCGACGACTCCGACGCCGGCTCCTCAGACCAAGACGACACCACCACCCCCGAACCCCAAGTCGTACCTGCCGAAGGGGCTGAGAAGTGACTCTCGCCGCCGGAACCGAGTTGGCCACCGCGACCAACGAACACCTCGCGAACATCAGCAACACGCTGATCTACTCCGCGATGGCCGTCTACACCCTGGCCTTCTTCACCTACATCGCCGAGTGGATCTTCGGCAGCCGCAGCAAGATCGGCCGTACCGCCGCCGCGCTCACCCCCGGCGCGCAGAAGGCCAAGGGCAAGGCGCCGGCCGTCACCGTGAACAAGGCCGGCGGCACCGCCGTACTGGAGCGGCCCCAGGTCGTCGTACGGTCCTCGGCCGGTACGCGGGACGTGCCGGACGGGCCCGGGGCGCACGGTGGGGACGAGCAGGGCGACCTCTACGGGCGTATCGCCATCTCGCTCACCGTGCTCGCGTATCTCGTCCACCTCGCCGGTGTGATCGCCCGCGCGGCCTCGGTGGAGCGGGCGCCGTGGGGCAACATGTACGAGTTCAACATCACCTTCTCCGCGGTCGCCGTCACGGTGTACCTCGCGCTGCTCGCGCTGAAGAAGAACGTGCGCTGGCTCGGCCTGTTCCTGGTCACGACGGTCCTCCTCGATCTCGGCATCGCCGTCACTGTCTTGTACACCGCCAGCGACCAGTTGGTTCCCGCCCTCCACTCGTACTGGCTGTACATCCACGTCTCGACCGCCATCCTGTGCGGTGCGGTCTTCTACGTGGGCGCCGTCGGCACGCTGCTCTACCTCTTCAAGGACTCGTACGAGACCAAGCTGGAGAACGGCGGCACGCCCGGCCGCTTCGCCACGTCGTTCCTGGAGCGGCTGCCCGCCTCCGCGTCCCTGGACAAGTTCTCGTACCGCATCAACGCGGCCGTCTTCCCGCTGTGGACGTTCACGATCATCGCGGGCGCGATCTGGGCCGAGTCGGCCTGGGGCCGCTACTGGGGCTGGGACCCCAAGGAGACCTGGGCGTTCATCACCTGGGTCGCCTACGCCTGCTACCTGCACGCCCGCGCCACCGCCGGCTGGAAGGGCCGCAAGGCCGCCTACCTGGCCCTGATCGCCTTCGGCTGCTGGCTGTTCAACTACTACGGCGTCAACATCTTCGTCAGCGGCAAGCACTCGTACGCGGGCGTCTGAGCCGTAGAGGACCGACACTGGTGTCATGAGCGGTTCCATCGCACAGGGCACCAGTCAGACCCACGGGAACACGCGCATCCTGCACTTCCTGGTGCGGGTTCCCCGGCCCATGGGGCAGGTCTGGGAGGCGGTGGCCGGGCCGGAGGGGCTCGCGGGGTGGTTCACCGTCGCCGAGGTGCTGGAACCCCGGCTCGGCGGCGCGGTCACCCTGCGTGACCTGGGGAGTGGGCGGATCACCGCCTGGGACGTGGACCGGGTCGCCGAGTACACCCTCGACGAGGGCGGCCGGATCCGGTTCCACCTGGAGCGGGACGGCGAGGACGGTACGGCCCTGCGCTTCACCCACGAGTTCCGTGGGGAACGCGCGACGGAGTCCGGCTGGCGGGCACGGTTCGAAGTGCTGCTCGCGCGGCTGGAGGGGCCGTAGCAGAGGTCGTGGCGGAGGCCGTGGCCAGGATCAGGTCGCGGAGTCGGTCGGCGTACAGGCGCAGGTTCTTGTGTGCCACGTCGGTGTCCGGGTGGCGGCAGGCCAACCACAGGCCCTCGTGCAGCCGGTTGACCCACGCGCACACCTGGTCGCCGTAAGAGACGCGGATCAGTCCGTACGCCTTCAGCTCCTCCCAGCGCTCGGCACCGGCGATGCCGCGGGTGTCGACGAACGACACGATCGAGTACAGGTCGGGGGAGAGCGGGCGGAAGTCCGTGCCCAGGAGGGCCAGTACACGGGCCAGTGGCATGCGGGCCAGGGAGCGGGCGGCCTGGAGTTCGGCGCGTACGGCGCGCAGCGCGCCGGGGAAGTCGGAGACGTCCGCGACCGGCACCTCGATCGGCGCGCCGCCCACGTACCAGCCGACCGACTGCGACCAGCGGGACTTCACCCGGGTGTGGAACGGGACGACCGTGCGGTAGACGGGCTGTCCGCCGAGCTCGTGCACGATCAGGCCGGTGGCGGCGAGCACGCCGACCAGGCTGCCGCCGTAGGGCCGGCAGTACGTCTCGAACGCGGCGGCCGCCTCCGCGTCGACCAGCGGTTCGCAGAGCATCCGCTGGGTGGGCAGCGGGCTCCCGGGATCCACACCGAGGTCGACGGGGAAGCTCGGCAGCCGTCCGTCGCAGCGGCGGATGAACTCCCGCCAGCGGCCGACGATCTCGTGCCCCGCGTCGATCCGGTCCGCGTCCGCCCGCTCGAGTTCGCAGAAGTCGACGTAACTGGCGGTGGGCTGCCGCTCCACGCCCCCGCGTCCCTCGACGCCCGCCGTGTACAGCTCGTGGATCTCGGCGGGGATGCCGTGGATGGAGTAGGCGTCGACGTTGCTGTGGTCGAAGGCCAGGTAGACGCTGGTGCAGTCGTCCCGGACGACGGCGGCGTAGATGAGGTTCGGCCACTTCAGCGCGTCCGCCGCCTCGTCGAACCGGTCCTGGAGGTGCCGGGTGAGCGCCTCGGCGTCGGTGAAGTCGCCGACCACCTCGCGGCGCAGGGACACGTCGGCGGCGTCCAGGGTGAAGCGCCGCAGCTCGTCGTCCGCCCAGCGGAAGCCGCTGCGAAGGGTCTCGTGCCGCACGGTCCAGTCCCGCAGCGCCTGTTGGAGCACGTCGAGGTCGACCGGGCCGGGCAGGTCGAAGGCCGTACCCAGCCAGGTCGGCACGAACAGGCCGCCCTCCCGTACGGATCTGGCCGTGCGGATGTGGGACTCCTGGATGTACGCCGGTGGTCTGGCGTCCTCCGGGAGGCGGCTCGCGGTCTCGACGGTCGCCCGACTGAGCGTCCACTCGACGAGCCGTCCCGGCCGGATTTCGCAGCGCTGGATGTCGGTCACTCGCACGGGCGGCTCCATTCGGGACAGGGGACACCCCCAAAAGGGTGGTATCCCGCCCAACGAGGCAACCCTTACTCGGAAACGGTCGCGACGATCAGCCGACGGTGATCGAGTCCAGCTTCCCCCGCAGGTACACGTGCGAGTCCACCGCCTCGTAAGCCACCCGCCCGACCGGGGCCGGTACGGACTCCACGACGGTCCCCGGGGTGCACTCGCCGAAGTAGACGAGGGACATCAGCTCCTCGGCCGGCGCGTCCGCGGGCGGCGGGAGCACCCGGTGCCGGCCCGAGCGCCACCGGTCGCCGGTCCAACGGGCCATCAGGTCACCGATGTTGATGGTGAAGGCCGCCGGGTCGAAGGGCGCGTCCTCCCAGCCGCCCTCGTCCGTGTACACCTGGAGCCCGCCCTTGCCGGCCTGCCGGTCGAGGATCGTGACCGTCCCGAAGTCGGTGTGCGGGCCGATGCGGAACTGGCCCGGCTGGGGCTCGCCGAGGACCTCGGTCCCCGGGTACCAGTTGATGTTGAAGCCGTAGGTCGGGTGGTCCATGTGCTTGGAGAAGAAGTCGGGTTCGAGCCCGAGCGCCTCGCCGAGCAGCGAGAGCAGCTGCTTCTCCAGCTCGGCCATCCGGTCCAGGTACTCCTCGCACAGCGACCGCAGCTCCGGCACCTCCGCCGGCCACACGTTGGGCGCGTACCACTCGGCGTTGACGACCGGGTCCTCGAAGGGCTCGTGCGTCGCGAAGGTCAGCGACTCCTTCAGATCCGGCGGGGTCTCGGTACCCTCCGAGTAGCCGTTGGCCTCCGCGCCCGGCCCGAGCCAGCCACGTCCGCCGACCTTCACCTCGTACGCCTTCTTCGTCCCGACCGGCATCCGGAAGAAGCCGCGCGCCGCGTCCCGGATCGCGGTCCGCAGGGCCGGATCCACCCCGTGCCCGGTGACCAGCAGGAACCCGGCCGTCTGCAGGGCCTCGTCGACGGTCCGGGCGATGTCGGCGCGGACCTGCTCGTCGCCGTCCAGCCAGGGCCGCAGATCGATGGTCGGAACACGCGGATTACTCGGATTACGCGGATTGCTCGGATTACTCACCGATGTCCTCATTCCACAGTGCCGGGTTGTTCTTGATGAAGTCGCGCATCATCCCGACGCACTCCTCGTCGTCGAGCAGCACGATCTCCACGCCGTGCTCGGCCAGCCAGTCGTGTCCGCCGTGGAAGGTCGCCGCCTCGCCGACGACCACCCGGGAGATACCGAACTGGCGGACCAGACCGGAGCAGTACCAGCAGGGCGAGAGGGTGGTGACCATGGTCGTTCCGCGATACGAGCGCTGCCGTCCCGCATCGCGGAACGCGGCCGTCTCCGCGTGCATCGAGGGGTCGTCGTCCTGGACGCGCCGGTTGTGGCCGCGGCCGAGGAGCGTGCCGTCGGCGCCGTAGAGCGCGGCGCCGATCGGGATACCGCCCTCCGAGAGTCCGGCCCGGGCCTCCGCGACGGCGGTGGCGAGCCAGCTGCGTGCCTGTGCCGTGCCTGCCTGTGCTGCCTGTGCCTGATCCATACGTCCCACTCTCCTGTGGCCGAAACACGAGGGCAACGTGCGGAAAGTACTCTCCGGGCAACCCGCCGCCGGACGAACTGTCCGACCCTTGGAGGTCGCTCATGGCCGCACTCACCCTCCGCGAGATCCTGGACCTCGACCCCGTACGCGCCTCCGAGCCCACCCTTCTCGCCGGCGAGAACGCCCTGGACCGGCCGGTCCGCTGGGTCCACTCGAGTGAGGTCTACGAGGGTGCGAACTTCCTGGACGGCGGCGAACTCCTCCTCACCAACGGCTTCGGCCTGACGGACGCCGACGAGGAGACCCGCCGTCGATACGTCCGTGAACTGGCCGCGCGCGGCGCCGCCGGCCTGGCGGTCGAGGTGGGCCGCTCGCTGCCCGACATGCCGACGGAGGTCGTCGACGAGGCCCGCCGTCTGGGCCTGCCGCTCCTGTCCATGCACCGGGTGGTCCCCTTCGTCCGCATCACGGAGGCCGCGAACCGCGCCATCGTCGCGCGCGGCCTGTCGGGCCGCTCGGTGGTACGCCCCTGGGGTGACGACCACACGGCGGCCCTCCTGGCGGACCTGGCCGACCGGGCCCCCTTGAACCAGCCGGAGGTGGAGGCCCGCTCGGCCCTCGCCGGGTTCCATCCCGGGCCCGGGGCCCTGCTGATCGGGGTGTCGGTGCACGGGACGCGGGAGATCGGCGCGGTGGACCGGGCGGTACGGGTGCTGGGCGGGGCGGGGGTGCTGCGGGCGGCGTTCCCGGGGGATGTGCTGGCGCTGGTGGCGCTGTCCGGGGACGGTGGGCGGGGCGGCAGGGGTGCGGGCGTCGGTGGCCGCGGAGGCGTGGGAGGCCGGACCGGCTCGGGCGGCGACCCGATCCGCGCCGTCCAGGAAGCCTTCCGGGCCGCCGCCGACCCCGGCCTCACCGTCGCCGTGGGACATGCCGTCGACGCCGCCAGTGGCTGGCTGCGCTGGAGTGACACCTTGCGTGCGGCCCGTACGACCCTGGAGCTGGCCCTGACCGTCCCGGCCGCCGAACCCGCGGTCCCCGACGGCCCGTTGGTGACCTCGGCCCGCGCCCTCGCCATGGAACGTGAGCTGACCCGGGGCGGAGTCGACACCAACCGCGACCGCCTCACCCGACTCGTCCAGCACACGCTGGGCCCGCTGCTGGCCTGGGAGGCGGCCCACCCCAGCGACCTGGTGCGGACGTTGGAGGTCCATCTACGGCACGGCTGCTCGCCGACGCGGACGGCGGCCTTGCTGCATATCGGGCGGCAGTCGCTGTACCAACGGCTGGAGCGGATCGAGTCGTTGCTGGGCCTGGAGATCGACGACCCCGATCTGCTGGGGGAGTTGCTGCAGGCGGCGTGTGCGCATCGGGTGGTGCGGGGTATGGGGGCGGTGCAGGTGCGGGGGCTCATGACCGTGGCCTGAGAGCGGGGGCCTCTGGGACACTCCGCACAGCGGCAGCGGGGGATGGGGGACGCGATGGCGGTGGGCTGGATCGTGCTGATCGTCGTGGGGGCGGTGATCGTCCTGCTCCCTGCCGTCACCGTGAGGGTCGTGCCGCAGGCCAGCTGTCAGGTCGTCGAGCGGTTCGGCCGCTACACGCGGACGATGAACGCGGGCCTCAACATCGTCGTCCCGTTCATCGACCGCATCCGCAACCGCGTCGACCTGCGAGAACAGTTCAACATCTACCCGCCGGAGTCGGTGATCACCGAGGACCGGGTGGTCATCGACGTCGACATGATCGTCTATTACCAGGTGACGGACGGTCGATATGCCACCTATGAGGTCGACAACTACGTCCAGTCCATCCAGCTGGTCGCCTTCAACACGCTCCGCAACATCGTCGGCGGGATGGACCTGCAGATGCTCCTGGCAAGCCGCGAGGAGATCAACGCGGCCCTGCGTGGCGTCCTCGACGAGCGCACCAGCATGTGGGGCGTCCGCGTCAACCAAGTCGAGCTCAAGACCATCGACCTCCCCGAGCCCCTGCGCAGGGCCGAGGAGGAGCAGATGCGTGCCAACAGTGAGAAGCGTGCCGCCATTCTCCGGGCCGAGGGCGAGCGCCAGGCCGCGCTGGTGCAGGCGGAGACGGAGCGGGCGGTGGCCGCCGCGCGGGGCGACCAGGACGGCGCGGGTGACAGGAAACCGGCGTACACCCCGGCCGCTCGCCGTCCCGTGCACGAGCCGCTCCACCGGGACGACCCGCGCCGCCTCGGCAGCTACCGGCTGAGGGCACGGCTGGGACAGGGCGGGATGGGGACCGTGTACCTCGGGGTGACTCCTGGAGAGCGGCTGGTCGCGGTGAAGGTCATCAAGAAGGAGTTCACCGAGGAACCCATGTTCCGCAAGCGGTTCCGGCGTGAGATCGACTCCGTGCAGCGGGTCGGCGGCTTCCATACGGCGCCGGTGGTGGACGCCGATGCCGACGGTGACCCGCCGTGGCTGGCCACGGAGTACATTCCCGGCCCCTCGTTGGACGACGTCCTCAAGCAGGTGGGTGCCTTGCCCACGCGGACCCTGTACACGCTTGCCCTTGGGGTCGCCGATGCGCTCAGGGGAATCCACGTCTGTGGCATCGTCCATCGGGACCTGAAACCCAGCAACATCATCGTGTCCGGAATGGGGCCACGGATCATCGACTTCGGTCTCGCCCGCGCCCTGGACGGCTCCAAGCTCACCCGCTCCGGGCATGTCGTCGGCACCCTGGGGTTCCTCGCGCCGGAGCAGTTCACGGGGGCGCAGATCACCCCCGCCACCGACATGTACGCCTTCGGCACGGTGCTCTGCCATGCCGCGGGAGCCGCACCGCTCAGAGACGGCGAGTCCCTGGAGTCCGCGCTGGAGTTGCTCCCGGCCGGTCTCGTCGGGGTCATCACCCGTTGCCGTGAGACCGACCCGGCGCTCCGTCCGCTGCCGGACGAGGTGCTCAAGGAGCTCTCCCCGGGCCCGGCGCCCTCCGAGGACTGGCTGCCGCCGCACATCCGCACGATGGTCGACCTGCACAACCGGCCCACCGTATCGGCGCCTTGAGTCACCGGCGCAGGGCGACGTGGCTGGGCCCGTTGAAGGGTGCCGAGCACAGGACCGTGCTCGGAGTGCGCAGGGTGTCGTCCTCGGCGAACAGCTTGCGCGCGGCGTCGAAGGGTACGTCGTCCCCGGCGACCAGGGCGGCCCGGTCGTAGAGTTCGCGCACCGCTTCGGGCAGGGGCGTGCCCGGATTGCCTTCGTCCAGGCCCCACTCGTCCCACAGGAGTGTCTCGACCTTGTTGAGCATCGCCAGATCGAGGCGGATGTTCCCGGCCACGAACCGCTCGCCCCAGAACGGACCTTCCTCCGGTGGGTGGAGGCCGAAGGTCCGCTGGTCCGCGCGGCCTTCCCGGATCGCCCGCCATGCCTCCCCCGCCACCAGGAAGCGGTGCCGGGGGACGTCCATCGGGTCGAAGTCCGCGGGCCAGTTGGCGGTGATGGCGGGGTCGGCGAGCTGCGGGTCCGCGAGCAGCCAGCCCCGCTCCCCGTCCCAGTACTCGGTGACCACGTGGTCGTAATGGAAACCGGTCGTACCGAAGTAGTCGGCGAAGCCGGAGCGGATACGGGCCGGGATTCCCGTGTGCCGCAGGAACGAGCAGTGCAGGAGTGCGAAGTCCCGGCAGGTTCCGACGAACCGATCGCCCACCTCCCGCCGTCGGCCCAGCGGGGCGGCGTCGCGGTCGACCAGGATCCGCAGGATGTCGTCTACGTAGCGCGTCTCGGCGTCGTTGTGGAGGCGATCGGTCGGGTGGGTGTGGTCGAAGAGCGGGCCCTCCACGCGGTGGATCAGCAAGTCCCGTGAGACGCGGGCGAGTCGGGCCGGGTCGGGTGGCAGGTCGGCGTAACGGCTGCCGAGTTCGCCGGGGTCGGAGAAGGTGCTGTGCGAGGCGTAGAAGTCGAGGTACATACGGGCCTCCCGGGCGGACATCATCGGCCACGTGTTCGAACGTGGGCCGGTGAACCGCACCGTGTCAAAATTCGCCGCCGAATGTCCAGAGAAGGTGTGGCGTTTCTCCGTCCATGGGAATCGGGTAAGCGAATCCCCGCCCCCCGGCGTATACGGGATGTGAAGGAGTTGGAGTTCGCGGAGTTCTATCGCAGTAGTCGGGACGTGTGTCTGAGGGCCGTGCTTGCCGGTGTGGGGGAGCGGCAGTTGGCCGAGGATCTGGTGGCCGAGGCGTTTACGCGGGCGTGGGCGGGGTGGGCGAAGGTCGCCCGGCATCCGGCGCCGCGGGCGTGGGTGGTGCGTACGGCGCTCAACGCGCGGGTCTCCTGGTGGCGTCGGCGGCGGCGTGAGGTCGCGCTGGGGGAGGGGCACGATGTCGTGCAGCCCTCGGGGGAGGGGGACGGCGGGCTCGATCCGTCCCTTCTCGCGCTGCTGCGTCAACTGCCGCGCCGCCAGCGGGAGGTGATCGCCTTCCGGGTCTTCCTCGACCTCGACACCGAGGCCACCGCGAAGGCGCTGGGCATCGCGCCCGGCACCGTCACCGCCCACCTCTCCCGGGCCGTCGCGACCCTGCGCGGCCACCTCGTCCCGACCCCGGAGGCCGGAAAATGAACGCGCATGACATGGACGTACTGGATGCTCTGAAGGAGTCACTCGCCGACGTCACCCTCGACGTTCCCGTCGAGCGGATCGTCGCCGACGGGCGGGCCCGGCGTCGGCGGCGCCGGATCGCCCTCACCGCCGGTGCCACCGCCGTCGCGGCCGGGCTCGCGCTCGGTGTGCCGACGTACGGTCACCCGTCCACCGCACCGCCGTCCGCCGAGCTCGCGACCGGTGCCGGCACCGTGCACGTCCGTACCGCCGCCTACACCGTCGACAGCCTCAAGGACGGCTCGGTGCGGGTGAGTTGGGACAAGCAGGCGTACTTCGACGACCACGCGGGGCTGGAGCGGGCCCTGCACGACGCCGGGTTCCCGGTGATCGTCAAGGTCGGTGAGTTCTGCAAGGGGCCGGGCGACAAGCAGAAGCTGGACGACTCCGGCGTCGGCAGCGGTGTGGACAAGGTCATGAAGGGGCGGCGGTCGGGGGACGACCGGGTCACCTTCGACTTCCTGCCCGACGCCATGCCCGCGAACACGGAGCTGTTCATCGGGTATCTCACGCCCGCCCAGCTGCGGATCACCGACGGTCGCCCGGGTTCCGTGGAGCGGCTCGTCCCGACCGACACCGCGCTGACCTGTAGCAGTGAGCTGCCGGACTTCGGCTGACCGGAGAGGGTGGCGGAAGGCCTCAGGGGCGGTCGGCGCGGATCGAGCGCCAGATCCGGTCCGGCAGGACGCGGGCCGCCTCGTCGAGGTCGACGTCGTGGATGCCGGAGAGCCAGCGGCGGGCCACGGCGACGACCGGACCCAAGACGAGGGACTCGACGAGGGGGAGCGGGAGCGGGGCCAACTCGCCCGACTCCAGGCGGGGTTGCACCCAGAGCGCGAAGGCCGACACCCTCGCCTCCTGGGCGTCCCGCTGCTCCTGCCCGCTCTGCATGCTGTGCCGGTCGGCCAGGGGGGAGTGCACGAGCCGGGAGGCGTCCGGGTACTCCTGGACGAACCCGAGATAGGCCCCGACGAGCGCGTCGATGCCCTCCCGGGTGGTCGTCGTCGCCTGCACCGCCGTGACCAGGCCGCCCAGCAGCCGGCCCAGCCAGCGCTGGGCGAGGGCGACGACCAGGCCGTCGATGCTGCCGAAGTGGTGGTAGAGGCTGCCCAGGCTGACCCCGCTGGCCTTGGTGACGGCGCTGACCGTCAGGCCCTGTTCGCCCGACTCGGCGTAAAGGCGCAGCGCGGCGTCGAGGAGGCGGTCCACGGTCGCCTCGCCGCGTTGCTGCTTTGGAGTCATCGGTTCCGTATCCAGAGATCTAGAGTGTTTTTCCGGAGATCTAGAGCGTTTTTCTAGAAAGTGCTTCCAATTCTACTGGCTACTGACCCAGACTTGATCGTGCCGACGCGCGTGTCCGCCCGTCCATGGGGGGAACGGGCGGGCCGCCGCCGGTACAGCGGTGACAGCGGTGACAGCGGTGACCGAGTGCGAACGGGGAATACGGGGCAGCGTGTTCGATCTCACGGGGAGCGGCGCCGAGCCGCTGGAGGCGGAGGATCCGCGGGCGATCGGTTCGATTCCGCTGGTGGGCAGGCTCGGGGCCGGCGGTATGGGCCGGGTCTATCTGGGTGTGCACCAGGGGCGGTACGTCGCCGTCAAGCAGGTCCTGCCCTCGGTCGCCGGCGCCGACGAGCGGTTCCTGCGGCGCTTCGGACACGAGCTGGACAACCTCGCCCGGCTGCCCGCCGAGGCCACCGCGCCGCTGATCGCCAGCGACCGCACGGCCCGGCCGCCGTGGTTCGCCACCGCGTACGTCCCCGGACTCACCCTGCGCGAAGCCGTCGAGCTGAACGGCGGGCCGCTGCCGGCCGGCGCGCTGTGGCTGCTGCTCCGGGACGTCGCCGCGGGGCTCACTGCCGTGCACGGGCTGGCGATGGTGCACCGGGACGTCAAGCCGTCCAACGTCATGCTGACCGGCGACGGCCTCACCCTCATCGACTTCGGCGTCGCCCGCGCGGCCGAGCAGAGCCAGCTGACCAGCATCGGTGTCGTGGTGGGCACGCCCGCCTACATGGCGCCCGAACAGGCCTCCGGGGCGCGGGAGTTGACCGGGGCGGTCGACGTCTTCGCTCTCGGCTCGGTGCTGGCGTACGCGGCGACCGGCGAGCCGCCGTTCGGCGACGAGTCCGGGCACGCGGTGCTGTACCGCATCGTGCACGAGGAGCCCGACCTCGGCCCGGTGCGCGAACTCGACCCGCGGCTGGCCGACACCATCGCGTCCTGCCTCGCCAAGAACCCCGAGGACCGGCCCACGGCCACCGAACTCATCGAACTCGCCGCGGGACATGGGCCGTTCGAGCCACCGCCGTGGCCGGAGGAGCTCGCGGGACTACTGGCCGAGCGGGCCGAGTTCGCGCTACGAGTACCGGAGGCCGACGAAGTACCCACACCCGCGCCGACTCTGCCGGCCGGGGTGGGGGCCGGGGCTCTGGAGCCGGGGGCTGAAGCGGGATCGGTGGCGCCGGGGGCGGATGCGGGGGCTGGGTCTGGAGCTGGGGCTGCGGGGTCGGGCGCGGATGCGGGGGCGGCTGGGTCCGGGTTTGAGGCTGCGCAGCCGGGCGTGGATGCGGGGTCTGGGTCTGGGGCTGCGGGTCCGGGTGCTGGGGCTGGTGCGGCGGCTGGGTCCGGGTCTGGGGCCGCGGTGCCGGGGGCGGGGGTGGTGCCGGGTGTCGCTCAGCCCGGTGCACGGGGTGTCGGTGCCGGGCCGGGGGCAGAGGCGCCGGGGTCCGGAGGGTCGGACGTCGGTGGTGGCGGTCGCAAGCGTCGGCGTGAGCGCAGTCGTCGTACTCGCGTCTTCTTCGCCGTCGTGCCCGTCGTCGTCGTGGCCACCGGCGCGACCCTGGCGATCCAGCTCCTGCCCTACGCCTCCGACGCGCAGGGCGAGGGCGCTGCCACGCCGTCCGTCTCGGTCCAGGCGTCGGCCACCGGCACGCCGTCGGCGTCCGCGAGCCCGTCCGGTTCGGCGTCTCCGGGCAAGTCGGCCTCCCCGTCGGCGAAGAAGAGCGGCGGCGGCGGTCAGGCGGCCGGGGCCGGGAGCACAGGCTCGCAGGGCGGGTCCGGAAGCTCCGACGGCGGGAAGAGCTCGGGCAGTTCGGGTTCGAGCGGCTCCAGCAGCACCGGCGGATCGAGCAGCTCCGGCGGCTCCTCCACCACCGAGCCCTCCTCCTCCTCCACCTCGTACCGGATCAAGAACGCCTCCAACGGCCAGTGTCTGGTCGTGGAGAACACCACCGGCTCGTACGGAGTGCGCTTCGGGGACTGCACGGACAGCTCGGCGGCCACCTGGGCCAGCAGGACCGTGTCGGGCGGCACCTACCGCATGGTCAATGAGTGGACCGGCCAGTGCATGACCCTGGTGCCCTCCGGGAACCCCCTCGCCTCGGTGAGCGAATGCGGTTCGGAGTCCGAGCAGACCTGGCGCACGGGCTCCGGCGGCACCCTCCAGAACGTGTCCAACAGCCAGTGCCTGGAGGACTCGGCGGGTTGGCCGGTCACGGACACCTGCACGTCCGGTGACACGACCCAGCGCTGGTCGAAGGTCTGAGCTCAGCCGCCCACCCGCAGCAGCAGCTTGCCCGTGCTGGTGCGGGCCCCCATCAGCCGGTGTGCCTCCGCCGCCCCCTCCAGACCGAACTCGGCGGTGACCGGCAGCGACACCGTCCCGTCCACCGCCTTCGCGAAGGCCCGCCCGGCCAGCGTCCGCAGCTCGTCCGGTGCCGTCCTGGCCAGCGTCAGGATCGAGAAGCCGCCCACCGACACTCCCGTCGGATACAGCTCCGGCTGCCCCACGCTCCACGCCGGCGCCGAGCTCGCGTTGCCGAAGGAGACCAGCCGCCCGAACACCGCGAGCGAGGCCAGAGAGGCGCGGAAGGCGTCGCCGCCGACGGGGTCGAGGGCGAGGTCGACCCCGCGGCCGCCGGTCGCCGCCCGCACCGCCTCCGCGAACTTGCCGACGAACACCTCGTCGTACCCGTACTCGCGCGCGTACGCCGCCTTGGCCGCCCCCGACACCACCCCGTACACGGCCCCCGCGCCCGCCGCCTTCGCCAACTGCCCGACCACCGTGCCGATCCCGCCCGCCGCGCCCTGCACCAGCACCGTCTCGCCGGGCTGGAGCCGGCCCACGGAGTGGACGAGGGCGTACGCCGTCGGGAGCACGGTCGGCAGGGTCGCCGCCGTGCGCAGACCGACCCCGGACGGGACCGGGAAGACGGTGGGCGCGTTCGCGAGGGCGACGTCCGCGTAGGCGCCGCCCTCGGTCAGCGCCGTGACCTCCTGGCCGACGGCGAGCCCCTCGACGCCCTCGCCGAGGGCGCGGATCCGACCGGACGCCTCCAGGCCGGGGACGAAGGGCAGGTGCGGCACCCGGTAGCCCTCGCCGCGCGCCTTGAGGTCGGCGAAGTTCACGCCGGTGTACGCGACGTCGATGCTCACCTGGCCGGGGCCCGGCTCGGGGACCTCCGCCTCCACGACCTTCAGGACCTCGGGACCGCCGTACTCCTGGATCTCGACCGCGCGCATGACACGACACCCCTCACGAGTGTTCGATGGGAAGCGAACAGTCGCGAGTGTATGGTTTTCATCGAACAGTGGGCAAGTCTGCAAGTCTGAAGGAGTCCGCGTGGCGCAGGTCCCCACCTCTCATCGGGCCGCCCCCGAGCACACCCACCCCGACGAGGTCTCCGTCCAGACCGCCCTGGCCGCGCTCGCCGACCCGGTGCGCATCAGCCTCGTCAGGGAACTGGCGAGGTCTGCCGAGTGGACGCGCAGCTGCGGCAGCTTCGACGTGCCGGTCGGCAAGGCGGCGCTCAGCCACCACTTCACCGTGCTGCGGGGAGCCGGCCTGGTCGAGCAGCGGGACGAGGGCCCGAGGCGGGTCAACCGGCTGCGCAGGGCGGAGTTCGAGGCCCGCTTCCCGGGCCTGCTGGAGCTGGTCCTGAGGGACGAGCGGACGGTCTGAACGCTTCCGTCCCCTCCCGCGTCTCAGTACAACTCGGCGCGCGGGAGGGGCGCATGAAGAAGCGTTGGCAGAAAGTCATGTGGGCCGGTGTGGCCGTCGCGGTGGTCGCCGTGGCCGTCATGGTCGCCCTGGTCCTGCACGGCCTGCGCACCATGGGCGCCGACGACGGCTCCCCGCTGGAGCGGGTCCTCGCCCACATCGACAGGCTGGCCGGCCGGAAACCCTGCACGACCGTCTTCACCGGCCTGTCCGTCGACGAGGACCGGCAGACCGCCGACGTCTGGCGCATCCCCTCGGCCGCCTTCGACGACGAGGTCTGCGGCTCGGCCCTGAAGGGCGTGACCGTCCGCCTGCACGACACCGACGTCGATCAGGCCGAACCGGGCGCCGCCTGACCCTTGGGCCGCCGCAGCACCGCGTACAGCACCGCGCTCAGCAGGAACCCGACCAGCGGAGTGCTGTCGCCGAAGGACGGCCAGTGCTTCGGCACGTAACCGACGTAGTCCTCCTGGTTGGAGAAGAGCGGGACGGAGACCGCCACGCCGATCAACAGGGCGGCGATGCCGGGCCAGTTGGTGAAGGAGCGGTCGGTCAGGCGGGCCGCCAGCTCCTCGTCGGTGGCGGTACGGCCCTGAAGCCACCGCTCCACCAGCACCACCCCGAGCCAGGGCGCCACCCAGTACGCGATGACCAGCAGGAACGCCTCGTACGCGGCGCCCGCGTCATCGAGGGACGCCCAGGCCGCCGCCGTACCGGCGATCCCGGAGACCACGACCAGCACGCTGCGGCTCAGCCAGGTGGGGAGGTTCAGGCCGAAGGAGGCGATGGAGATGGCGCCGGAGTAGACGTTGAGGGCGTTCGCCGAAATCGCGCCGAGGATGATGGCGATCAGGACCAGGTCGCCGAGCCAGCCCGGGAGATGGCCGGTGAAGGCGGCTGTCGGGGTGGCGTCCTTCGGGGCGACGATGGTCGCCGAGGCCGCGCCGATGACCGCGACCACGGCGACCGAGACGAAGAGGCCGACGGCCGGGTAGACGATCGTCTTCAGCTTGTTCGCCGTGCGCGGGAGGTAGCGGGAGTAGTCCGTGGCGTACGGGTTCCAGCCGGCCGCGTAACCCCAGGCCGCGCTGAACGCGAGCAGGAAGCCACCGATGCCGCCACCCGTGCCGCCCCCGCCGAGGTCGGCGTCCTTGAAGGTCCACACACCCGCCAGCAGGAAGATCACCGCGAGCGCCGGGAAGGCGTAACGCTCGAAGCTGTGCACGAAGTTGTGGCCGATGAAGCCGATCAGGATCTCGGCGACGACCACCAGGAGGAGGGAGGGGAGCGGCCGCAGACCGGTGAGGGTGTTGAGCGCGAAGGCCGCGCTCACGCTGTTCACCGCGAACCAGCCGACGCCCGCGACCAGGCCGTTGGCCGCGGACGGCAGGATGTTGCCGCGGTGGCCGAAGGAGAAGCGGCCGATCACCATCTGCGGGACGCCGAAGCGCGGCCCGTCCAGGGACAGTACGCCCTGCGTGACCGCGCCGATCGCCGTGCCGAGCACGATGGCTCCGGTGGCCTGCCAGAAGCTCAGCCCGAAGAACAGGACCGAGATCACGCCGATGAAGACGGTCGCGAACTCGATGTTGGGCGAGGCCCAGGTCCACAGCAGCTGGAGCGGGGAGCCATGGCGTTCGGCGTCGGGGATGGGCTCGGAGCCCGCCGTCTCGACGGCGATGACCTTGTCACCGTATGCGGGGGCGAGGGTGCCGGAGGAGTCGGCGGGAGCAGTCGTCATGCGAGCCAAGTGTCCGGTTCCGGCCGGTCCGGGCCCAGGGGCGCATTGTCCGCACCGGGAGGCTCGGCGGCGTACAACCTGCACGCATCGGCCCCGCCGATGACCCCATCGGTCGGACGCCCCACTGGCGCGTGGACCAGCACCGATGCCCGCTCCTACCTTCGTGGGCATGACCTCAGAGAACAAGGGCACGGCCCAGCTGACGACCGCGATGGTGCTCTCCGGCACCCTCGGTGTCTTCGTCGTCGAGTCGGGCGCCTCGCCCTTCGACGTCGTCTTCTTCCGTGTCCTGTTCGGCGCCCTCGCGCTCGGCGGCTACGTGATCGCCCGCGGCTGGCTCCGCGACCACGGCTTCACACCCCGCACCCTCGGACTCGCCGTCCTGGGCGGTGTGTTCATCGTCTTCAACTGGGTCCTGCTCTTCCAGTCGTACGAGAACACGTCGATCTCGGTCGCCACGGTGGTCTACCACACCCAGCCGTTCTACGTGGTGATCCTGGGCGCCCTCCTCTTCCGCGAGCGCCTCACCGCGGCGAAGGTCGGCTGGATCGCGCTGGCCTTCGCGGGCCTGATCCTGGTCTCGGGCGTCACACCGGCCGACTTCACCAGCGGCGGCACGTACATCGTCGGCATCGGCCAGGCCCTCCTCGCCGCGCTCCTCTACGGCCTCTCCACCCTCGTGACGAAGCGCATCACCGGCGTCCGCCCGCACCTCATCGCCCTGGTCCAGGTCCTGGTCGGCATCCCGCTGCTGCTCCCCTTCGCCGACTTCGGCGCGATGGCCGGCACCGGCGCGGACTGGGGCTGGCTGGTCGGCCTCGGCTTCGTCCACACCGGGATCATGTACGTCCTGATGTACGCCGCCTACGCCAAGCTCCCGACCTCGAAGATCGCCGTCCTGGCCTTCGTCTACCCGGCGGTCGCGATGGTCATGGACTGGGCGGTGTACGGCCACCACATCGGCCTCGTCCAGGCGCTCGGCGTCCCGCTGATCGTGACGGCGAGCCTCAAGGTCACCCTTGCTCGGAAACCAGCCGCCGAGCCTGCTCGACGAACAGCCGCACATGCGCCGGCAGCCGCTTCCCGGACCGCCACGCCAGCTGCGTCCGAAGCGTGAACGGCGGCTCCCAGGCCAGCCGCACCAGCGACCCTTCCGTCAACTCCGCGGCGACCGTGATCCCGGGCAGCAACGCCACCCCGAGACCGGCCGCCGCGGCACGTTTGGTGGCCTCGATCGTCCCGAACTCCATGAAGTCCACCGCTTCCCCGGTGGACTTGAGCTCGTTCTCGAACAAGTCCCGGTAGGCGCAGCCGGGCTCGGTGGCGAGGAGGGACTGCCGTACGAGGTCCGCCGTCCCGAACTCCTGCCCGGCAAGGGGGTGTCGGGGAGCGGCGACGAGCGCGAGCGGCTCGACGGCCAGGACCGTGCTCTCCAGCCCCGGGTGCTCGGTCTCCGCCTCCATCAGGAATCCCAGGTCGTACGTCCCCTGCCGCAGCGCCTGCCGGGTCTCGTCGCCGATCGTCGTGCGCAGCGAGAGGCGGACCTTGGGATAGCGGTGGTGGAAGAACTCCAGCAGGGGCGGGAGCCGGTAGGAGGTCAGCGACTCCATCGTCCCGACGACCAGCGAACCGGTCGGCTCCTCGGTGCCGGTGACCGCGGCCCGCGCCTCCTCGGTGAGCTCGATGATCTGGCGGGCGTACGGCAGCAGCCGCTCACCGGCCTCGGTCAGCCGGATCCGGCTGCCGAGCCGGTCGAACAGCTCCACGCCCAGGGACGACTCCAGTGCCCGTACCTGACCGGTCACGCTGGACTGGGCGTACTTCAGCTCGGCCGCGGCCTGCGTGAAGCTCAGCACGGCGGCGACCTTCTCGAACGTGACCAGCAGCCGCAGCTCCATCAGTCGGCCCTGGGCTCCTCGCCGCGCTCCTTGCGGCGCAGCTCCTCCTCGCGGCGACGCAGGTCGGCCTCCCAGTCCTTGAGGAGCGCCTCGTCCTTCTTGGCTTCGGCCTTGAGGGACTGCAGGAACTCGGGGTTGTCGTCGGGCGCGACGAACTCCGTGCGGTGGTTGCGGTGCCACTCGGAGGGCGTGGCGCCACCCGCCGGGGCGTGCCTCACCTTGCCTGCCACCAGCCAGGCGATCGGCCCGACCAGCACCTCGCCGAAGAGCAGGATGATGATCACCCAGATCACCTTGGGCAGCCCGCGCACCTGCTCCTCGGGGGTGTTCAGACAGTCGATGAAGGCGTAGATCCACAGCGCCAGGACCAGCAGGAACGGCAGATACCGGAACATGGTGGTGCGATCCCCCAGAAGACGGTGACAGGGCGCTGACAGGCCCCGGTGACGGGGTCAGGGTAGCGGGTGGCCCGCGCCGCCCCTGGCCAGTGCCCGGAACTCCGCCCACCGCACGCGCGGCCGGGGGAGGCCCTGCCGTTCCAGGTAGCGGGCGGTCGCCCGGCTGGTCCGGCGCAGCACCCGTACCGCGTCGCTCGGGCGGCCGGAGCCCATCGGCTCCACCACCGTGCCGGGCACCAGCAGCCAGCCGTCGCCGGCCTCCCGCAGCTCTCCGCGGACGAGCGTGTTGCGCATGTTGTTCAGCCGCTCGTCGTGCCGGTGCACCAGCAGCGAGGCGGGGCCCGCCGTCACGGCGCAGTCGCCGGGCACCGCCACCGCGAAGCCCGCGTCCGTCGCCACGGGCCGGGTCCGGGCGAGTACGGGCGCTCCGGTCTTGTCGCGGGCCGCCAGCACCGCGTCGGGATAGGGGGCGAGCTGCGCGGCACCGAGCAGGGACACGTCGGGTACTCCCGCCCCGGCGGCCGACCGCGCCAACGGCGGGCGCACCTCGACCTGTTCCGGGGTGACGGTGATGTGCAGGCGCAGGTAGTACCACTCCATCAGCCGTCGCACGCCGGGGGCGAGGTAGGACCGGCTGTGCGGCTGCCGTTCGAAGAGCATCCGCCAGTAGTCCTCGGCGCCCTCCGGCCCCGTCCTGATGTCGTCCGGGCACACGGCGAGGCCGCCGACGAAGATCTGCGGGGCGTCGGTGAGGCCGCTGCCGGTCGGGTCGGACCAGAGCAGGGCCACCCGCCCGTCCCGCCGCACGTTCAGCGCCTTCTGCGCGAACGCCAGCGAAGTGGTCAGCAGCAGCGTCCCGTCGGCCTGCCGCCGGACCGCGGCGGGCCAGACCACCGGCGCGCCGTCCCGGCCGAGCGTGACGAACTCGCAGGTCCGGTAGGCGTCCAGGACGTCGAGGGGGACGGTGTCGAGCACGCTCACCGGCCGGCCTCCGGGTGCAGATCGCCGCGCAGGGCCCGGCAGGCAGCGGCGTACTGCCGTCGGCCGACGGTCTTGAACAGCAGCCGGCCGAGGAGCGGGGCCTTGCCGAGGAAGTAGGCGCGCTCCTCGGGCGTCGAGTCCTCCAGGATCGCGCCGACGGCCGTCATCACCTTGTTCTTCGGCAGCCCCTCCAGTCCGCGCCGGCCCACCAGATCCCATTCGGCGACGGTCAGGTGCTCGGCGACCAGCGGCAGCACCAACCGCTCCTCGTCGTCGAGGTGTTCGAGCAGCACCGTGTGATGCTCGGCCAGCGCCAGGGCGAGCTCCTCCCGGGCGATGGGGTTCGCCTCCCGGAGCCAGGCGGGCTGCCACTCCGCCACGACGGCCAGGGTCCGGTCGATGCGCCGGTGCTGCTCCTCCATCCGCTCGACGAGTACGCCGTCCGCGCCCCGGGCGTGCAGCAGCGGCCACACCAACTCGTCCTCCAGGGAGTGGTGATGGTGCAGGCCCATGACGTAGTCGTCCAAGTGGGCCGCGAGCTGTGCCGCGCGGGCCGTGTCGCCGTCGGGCACGGCCCGTACCAGACGGGGTGCGAGGGCCGACTCGCGCCGGAAGACCCGGTGCACGACCACCATCTCGTGCGTGTAGGGCCGTTGGTTCGAGGGTGAGGGGAAAGCGGTACTGCGGGACACGCCGACTGCTCCAACGATGAGGTACCGGTCAGGGGCGCCTACCGTCGCCCGGTCCTCTTGGCGTCCACTTGGGACCGCACTTGGCCCCGCCGGCCAGGGCGTTTAGTCGCCGTTCACGCTCTGCGACGACCGCTCGGGTAGATTCGCGCGGCGTGCTGCGCATACGAGTCCTGGGCTCCCTGGGTGCCGAAGTCGGCGGGCGGCCCGTCGAACTGGGCGCTCCCCGGCAGCGGGCCGTACTCGCGTTGCTGCTCGCGGCCGGCGGGCGGGTGGTGTCCGTCGACCGCATGATCGACGAGCTGTGGCGCGGAGTGCCCCCGGCCAAGGCCACCGTGTCCCTGCACGCCTATATGTCCAACCTGCGCCGCCTGCTGGAGCCGGAGCGGCCGCCGCGCGCCCCCGCGGCCGTACTGGTCACCTCACCCCCGGGCTATGCCCTGCGGCTGCCCGCCGAGGCGGTGGACGCCTGGTGGTTCGAGGCCCTGGTGTCCCGGGCCCGCAGCGCCCCGCCCGAGCGGGCCAGGGAGTTGCTGGCCGAGGCGCTCGGCCGGTGGCAGGGCCCGGCGTTCCTGGAGCACCGCGACGAACCCTGGGCCCAGTCCGAGGTGGCCCGGCTGACCGAACTGTGCGCACAGGCCCGCGAACTGGCCGTCGCCGCCGACCTGCGCACCGGGCACGCGGCCGAAGCGGCCGCGGCGGCCGAAGTCCTCGTACGGCAGAGCCCGTTGCGCGAGGAGGGCTGGCGGCTGCTGGCCCTCGCCCAGTGGGCCTGCGGCCGGCAGGGCGACGCCCTCGCGTCCCTGCGCCGCGCCACCGCGGTGCTGCGGGACGAACTCGGCTGCGATCCCGGACCGGCCCTGGCCGAGCTGGAACACGCCGTCCTCGCCCGGCGGCTGGACGTGCTGCGCGCGGCCGTGCCGCTCGCTCCGCCGGAAGCCGTTCCCGCAGGTGAGCCGGGGGACGAGGACGGCCTCTTCGTCGGCAGGGAGGCCGAACTGGGCGCCCTGGCCGCCGCCGCGCGGGCCGCCCGGCGCACGGGCGGTGTCGCCCTGGTCACCGGTGAGGCCGGAGCGGGCAAGTCGGCGCTGCTCGAACGGCTCGCGGGACGGCTGGAGTCGGCGGGCTGGACGGTGGTGATCGGCCGCTGCCCCGAGTACGAGGGGGCGCCGCCCGCCTGGGCCTGGGTGGAGGCGCTCGGCACCCTCGCCGGTGTCGCGCCGCCGGCCCGTCCCGAGGAGCTGACCGCGCTGCTGCACGAGCCGGACACGGTGGCCGCGACGACACGCGACGAGGCCGCCGCGGGACGCTTCCGCACGCACCGGGCCTTCGCCGCCTGGCTGCGCACCGCCGCCGCCGGACAACCGCTCGCCGTCCTGCTGGAGGACCTGCACCGCGGCGACGGCGAGACCCTGGCACTCCTGGAGGCGGCCGTCCAGATCACCGGCGTACCGCTCCTCACCGTCGCGACCTACCGTCCGGCCGAGGTGGGGGAGGACCTGGTCAAGACGCTCGGCCGGCTCGCCCCCCGCGGCCCGCGACGCATCCCGCTCGGCGGCCTCTCGACCCAGGACGTCGCGACCGTGGTCGGCGCCGTCTGCGGCGAACCCGTCGACGAGGCCACCGTGACCGCGCTCGCCGAACGCACCGGAGGCAACCCCTTCTACGTCATGGAGAGCGCCCGCCTGCTGGTCAGCGAGGGCGCTCTGGTGGCCGTGTCGGAAGTCCCCCAGGGCGTACGGGACGTGCTGCGCAGGCGGCTGGCCCTGCTGCCGGCCGAGGCCCGCGCGGCGGTGCAGCTGGCGGCCGTCATGGGGCCGGAGGCCGAGGTCGCCGTCCTCGTCGACGTGGCCGACGCCGACGAGGACACGGTGCTGGAAGGACTCGACGCCGCGGTGGGCGCGGACCTGCTGACCGAGCCCGGTGTGGGCCGGGTCCGCTTCGTGCACGCCCTGGTCCGCGACACCGTGTACACCGACCTGTCCGGGGTGCGGCGGGCCCGGCTGCACGACCGCATCGCGCAGGGCCTCAGACGCCATCGCCCGCACGACCTCGCGGCCCTCGCCTTCCACTTCGCCCGCACCGGCCGTACCGCGAACGCGCCGCTGGCCGTCGACTACGCGCTGCGGGCGGCCGAACTGGCCGAGCGGCGGTACGCCCACGACGTGGCCGTGAGTCTGATCGAGCAGGCCCTCGACGCGCACTGCGCCGCCGTGGCCGACCGGGACACCGACCCGGCCGACACGGTGGCCCTCTTCGTACGGCTGCTGGCGGCCCAGCTGCGGGCCGGGTCGACGGACGCCGCACGGCACACCCGGCAGCGGGCGGCCGACCTCGCGGTACGGGCCGGCCGGGACGACCTGGTCGCCGCGGTCTACGGCGCCTGGACCGAGCCCTCGCCCTGGCGCACCCGACTGGAGGGCTTCTTCGACCGCACCGCCCTGGCCCGCCTTGAACGGCTCGCCGACGACCCCACCCTCGACGGCGCGACCCGCGCCCGGGTCCTCCAGGTCCTCGTCGACGCCGTGGCCGCCGAGGAGGCGCCGCGGGCCGTGCGGGCGGCGCACGCGCAGCTGGCGCTGGCCCGAGCCGAGGGCGAACCACGCCTGCTGGCCTCGGCGTTGATGACGTCCGCCAAGCTGCTGCCGCACGAGGCACAGGGCGCGCTGCGGACGCCGCTCGTCGCGGAACTGCGGCAGCTGGCCCGGGAACACGACCTCCCGGCGTACCGCTGGGTGTGCGAACACCTCGACGGCATGACGGCCGCGACCCGCAACGATCCCGTCGGGCTGCGCCGGCACAACGCCGAGGCCCTGGACCTCGCCCGCCGCTACCGCATGCTGTGGGCGCAGGGCATCGCCGCCGCGACCTCGGCCATGCTGGCCACGGTCACCGGCCGCTTCGACGAGGCGGAGGCCCGCTACGCCGAGGCCGACGGCCTGCTGCGGCGCGTCGGCGCCCACCACGCCACCGGCCCCCGCACGCTGGGCCTGATCACCATCCGGCTGGCCCAGGGACGGGCCGCCGACATCGCGGCGGTCGTCGACGACCTGTACGCGGAGATCGGCACCCCGGTCGCGGTGGCCCAGGCCCTGGTCCTGGCCCGACGCGGACGGCTCGACGAGGCGGCGGCGGTGTCCCTCGCGCCCAGGCCGGTGACCGACCACCTCTACGGCGTGGAGCTGGACTACCGCTGCGAACTCGCCGTCCTGCTCGGCGACACGGACACGGCGGCCCTGCTGATCGGGCATCTGCTGCCGATCCGCGACCAGTACGCCGGGACGGCCGGCGCCGCCTACGCGACCAGGCCGCTCGCCCACGCCCTCGGCGACCTCTACCGGCTCCTCGGTGAGGACACGGCCGCGGCCGAGAACTACGCCCTGGCCGAACGCGTCGCCCTCGCCTGGGACTCACCGCACCGCCTCGCCGAGGCACGCCGGGCGGCCGCACTGCCGGCCACCGGACGGGAGCGTCGGCGGATCGCCTGAGGGCGGGGCGGGCGTCGGAGCCGGGAGGGGCTCGGCGATACTGGGACGCATGGCTTACGACGATCTTCGCTCCCTGCTCAGGGCACTGGAACGCGAGGGTGACCTCAAGCGTGTCAAGGCCGAGGTCGACCCGTATCTGGAGGTCGGGGAGATCGTCGACCGGGTGCAGAAGGCGGGCGGTCCGGCGCTGCTCTTCGAGAACGTGAAGGGGTCTTCCATGCCCCTCGCGATGAACGTCTTCGGGACCGACCGGCGCCTGCTCAAGGCGCTCGGGCTGAAGTCGTACGGCGATATCAGCGAGAAGATCGGCGGGCTGCTGCGGCCCGAGCTGCCGCACGGGTTCGTCGGGGTCCGCGAGGCCTTCGGGAAGCTCGGCGCGATGACGCACGTACCGCCGAAGAAGGTCAGGGAAGCCCCCGTACAGGAGGTCGTGCTCACCGGGGACGACGTCGATCTGGACCAGCTCCCGGCCCTGTTCACCTGGCCGCAGGACGGCGGCTCCTTCTTCAACCTGGGGCTCACGCACACCAAGGACCCGGAGTCCGGGATCCGCAACCTCGGGCTCTACCGCCTCCAGCGCCACGACAAGCGCACCATCGGCATGCACTGGCAGATCCACAAGGACAGCCGGAACCACTACCAGGTCGCGGCCCGGCGGGGCGAGCGGCTGCCGGTGGCCATCGCCTTCGGCTGTCCGCCGGCCGTCACCTACGCCTCCACCGCGCCCCTCCCCGGCGACATCGACGAGTACCTCTTCGCCGGGTTCATCGCCGGCAAGCGGATCGAGATGGTGGACTGCAAGACCGTCCCGTTGCAGGTGCCGGCCCAGGCGGAGGTCGTCATCGAGGGGTGGCTGGAGCCCGGGGAGATGCTCCCGGAGGGGCCCTTCGGCGACCACACCGGCTTCTACACCCCGCAGGAACCCTTCCCCGCGCTGAAGATCGACTGCGTGACGATGCGGAAGCGGCCGCTGCTTCAGTCGATCGTCGTAGGCCGCCCCCCGACGGAGGACGGACCGCTGGGGCGTGCGACGGAGCGGTTCTTCCTGCCGTTGCTGAAGATCATCGTCCCCGACATCGTGGACTACCACCTGCCGGAAGCGGGCGGTTTCCACAACTGTGCGATCGTCTCCATCGACAAGAAATACCCCAAGCACGCCCAAAAGGTGATGCACGCTGTCTGGGGGGCACACATGATGTCCCTGACGAAGCTGATCGTGGTCGTGGACTCCGACTGTGATGTCCATGATCTGCACGAGGTCGCCTGGCGTGCTCTCGGGAACACGGACTACGCCCGTGACCTCAGCGTCGTCGAGGGACCGGTCGACCACCTCGACCACGCCTCCTACCAGCAGTTCTGGGGCGGCAAGGCGGGGATCGACGCGACGAAGAAGTGGCCCGAGGAGGGCTACACACGCGACGGCGGCTGGCCCGACATGGTCCTGTCCGATCCCGATACGGCGGCGAAGGTCGACCGCCGTTGGAAGGAGTACGGCCTTTCATGAGCAGCGCCTCCGCCGCGATCCCGCAGCCAGGACGCACCAAGGCGTTCCTCCGCCTGGTGATGATCGAGCACTCGGTCTTCGCCCTGCCCTTCGCCTACATCGCCGCGCTCACCGCGATGTTCGAGTGGGACCGGAACATCCACTGGGGGCGGCTGCTCCTCGTCACCATCTGCATGGTGGGGCTGCGTACCTTCGCGATGGCCGTGAACCGGATCATCGACCGGGAGATCGACGCCAGGAATCCGCGCACCGCGCACCGCGAACTGGTCACCGGCGCGATGTCGGTCAAGCACGCCTGGACCGGCGCGCTGGTCGCGGTCGTCGTCTTCCTCGGCTCGGCGGCCCTGCTCAACCCCCTCTGCCTGGCGCTCGCGCCGGTCGCGGTCATCCCGATGGTCGTCTACCCCTACGGCAAGCGGTTCACGAACTTCCCGCAGGCCATCCTCGGTCTCGCCCAGGCGATGGGTCCGGTCGGCGGCTGGCTCGCGATCACCGGCGAGTGGTCCTGGGACGCGGTGCTCCTCGGCCTCGCCGTCGGCATCTGGATCGGCGGCTTCGACCTGATCTACGCCTGCCAGGACGTCGAGACCGACCGCGAGATCGGCGTCATGTCGGTCCCGGCCCGATTCGGCATCCCGGCGGCGATCCGGGGCGCCCGCGTCTGCCACGCGCTGACCATGACCCTGCTCGTCTGGTACGCGGTGGCGACGGACGCGGGCGGCTTCTTCTGGGTCGGGCTGATGATCGTCGCCGGCGCCTTCGTCTACGAGCACAACATCGTCCGCCCGCACGACCTGTCCCGCCTGAACAGGGCGTTCTTCAGCGTCAACGGGTTCATCGGGATTGCCCTGTTCGTGTGTGCGTTGCTGGATCTGCTGGTGAGGGGCCTGACAGTGTGACTACGTTGCGGCCTACCATCGAGGGCAGGACCCCAGGGAGGCCACCGTGACCATCTCGGACGTTGACCGCCTGCACTCGCAGCTCAGCCGGTTCGAGGACATGTTCCCCGGCTATCGGATGGAGATCGTCGAGGGCAACATAATGATGAGTCCGGTCAAGCCGCACCACGCGCAGACCATCCGATTGGTCTGGAACGCTCTCGAGACCCAGACCGGGGCGGAGTGGGGCTTCGCCAGCGATGTCGCCTTCCCGTTCGACGAGGCCAACGAGTTCTGTCCCGACCTGGCTGTCATCCCGGCCGCGGAAGTGGCGAAGAACGAGGGCGCGTACCCGCCTGACCTCATCGAGTTCGTCGTCGAGGTGGTGTCCCAGGGCAGCATCCGCCGCGACTACCAGGTAAAACCCCGTTGGTACGCCTCCCAAGGCATCGCCAACTACCTGATCCTCGATCCTCTCAAGGGCCACGCCGTCACCATGTGGAACCCCGGCTCCGACGGCTACCGGGGCCGCGACACCATCCCGTACGGCCCCGACCTGACCGTCGACTCCCCGCTCGGCAAGCTGACGATCCCCACCGCCCACCTCCCGGTGGACCCGAAGGCCCGCCCTCAGGCCTGAATCGCCCCGCGGCTCACCGGCCGACGGCCGAACCAGAACGCCGTCGCCACGCCCGAGACCAGGCCGATCAGGTGAGCCTGCCAGCTGACGCCCGACTGGAGCGGGGAGAGGCCGAGCAGGATCGAGGTGCCCCAGACCGCGCCGATCACCAGACCCACCACGACCCCCAGCGGCCGGCGCTCCACGAAGCCGCTGACCAGCAGGAAGCCGAAGAGGCCGAAGATCAGGCCCGACGCGCCCGCCGTGTTGGTGTGCGCCGGGGCTATGAGCCACACGCCGAGCCCGTCCGCCACGATGATCACCGCACAGATCGCGGCGAACCGGCGCAGGCCGCCGAGCGCCGCCAGGAAGCCCATGACCAGCAGCGGAACGCTGTTCGCGGCCACATGGGCGAACCCGAAGTGGATGAACGCGGCCGGGACTATGTCCACCAGCTCGGACGCCCGGCGCGGCATGATCCCGAGCCCGTCCAACGCGTGACCGCTCACCACGTCGACCACTTCGAGCAGCCACAGCAACGCCACCCAGCCCACCATCAGCTTGGCCGCGGCCTTCGCGCGCTCACCGCGCGACCACTCCAGCCCACTCCCGGACATGGCACCCCCCAGACGACTCGCTCGTCTCTCCTTGAAACGGCCGGACCCCCTCGACCGGTTCCCACCCTCCGTCGCCGGATAGGCTCGGTGTCGTGAACCCAGTCAAGCCAGGAGAGACGAGGCGTACGCCTTGGATCGTAGGGGTGTCCGGCGCTTCCGGCACCCCGTATGCCGCATCGGTCCTGCGCGCGCTCCTCGACGCCGGCGAGAGCGTGGACCTGGTGGTCAGCCGGGCCTCGCGGCTCACCCTGCTGGACGAGACGGCGATCCACTTCCGGGACGCCCACTGGCGCGACGACCTGCGGGAATGGCTCGCGCGGGGGGCCGACGGAAAGCCGGGCGCCTACGACCTGCAGCTCGACCGGGTCCGGTACTGGAGCGCGGGCGACCTCGCCGCGGGCCCGTCCTCGGGGTCGTACCCCACGAAGGGGATGCTGATCGTGCCGGCCTCGACGGCCTGCGTGGCGGGGGTCGCGCTCGGCCTGTCGAAGGACCTGCTGCAACGGGCGGCAAGCGTCACGCTCAAGGAGCGCCGCCCGCTCGTGGTGGCCGTACGGGAGACCCCGCTGAACGGCCAGACCCTGCGTCATCTGGTGACCCTGGACGACCTGGGCGCCGCCGTGGTCCCCACCTCGCCCGCCTTCTACGCGGGCGCCACCCACATCCAGGACCTGGTGGACTTCGTCGCCGGGCGCGTCCTCGACGCGGCGGGCGTCGGGCACGGGCTGTACCGGCGCTGGAAGGGCGAACTGGGCGGCGGCAGCGCCGACTAGAGCGCCGGCCGCCCCGGTTCTTCCGGGCTCGACCCGCACTACCTCTCATCACTTCGGGAACTCTTCAGCGGAAGGCATCGATCGCATGGACGCGGTGGACAGGCAGCTCATCCAGGCCCTGAGGGAGAACGGCCGGGCCTCCTACGCGGAGCTGGGGCGCCTCGTCGGCCTGTCGGGACCCAGCGTCACCGACCGCATCAACCGGCTGGAGGCGGCCGGCGTCATCACCGGCTACCGGGCCACCGTCGACGCCGCCTCGCTCGGCCTCGGCGTCATCGCGCTGATCGGCATCTCGCTCTCCGACGCGGCCGACCACGAGGACGTGGCCCGGCGGCTGAAGGACCTCACCGAGATCGAGGACTGCTGGTTCATCGCGGGCGACGACTCGTACATGCTCAAGGTGCGCGCGTCGGACGTGGACGGGCTGGAGAAGACCATCCGGCGGCTGTCCGGGACCAAGGGCGTCTCCAGGACCCGTACCACCATCGTGCTCTCCACGAAGTGGGAGAACCGGGTCGGGGCGCTGCCCGAAGAGGCGTAGCCGTACGGTGGGACAGGTTGTCGTAGGAGAAAGGTGTGACCCCCATGGACGTCGGGCTCAAGCGCGAGCTGGAGCAGAAGGTCAGGGCCGGTGAGCGGCTGACCCGTGAGGACGGCATCGCGCTGTACGAGTCGGACGACCTGGCCTGGCTCGGCGGTCTCGCGCACGAGGTGCGGACGCGCAAGAACGGTGACGTGGTTCATTTCAACGTCAACCGGCACCTCAACATGACCAACGTCTGCACCGCCTCCTGCGCCTACTGCTCCTTCCAGCGCAAGCCGGGCGAGAAGGACGCGTACACGATGCGCATCGAGGAGGCGGTGAAGCTCGCGAAGGCGATGGAGGGCGAGAACCTCACCGAGCTGCACATCGTCAACGGGCTGCACCCGAACCTGCCTTGGCGCTACTACCCGCGTTCGCTGCGCGAGCTGAAGGCCGCCCTCCCGGACGTCTCCCTCAAGGCCTTCACGGCCACGGAGATCCACCACTTCGAGACGATCAGCGGGCTGAGCGCGAGCGAGATCCTCGACGAGCTGATCGACGCGGGGCTGGAGTCGCTCACCGGCGGTGGCGCGGAGATCTTCGACTGGGAGGTCCGGCAGCACATCGTGGACCACCGGACGCACTGGGAGGACTGGTCCCGCATCCACCGCCTGGCGCACCAGAAGGGTCTGAAGACCCCGTGCACCATGCTGTACGGCCACATCGAGGAGCCGCGCCACCGGGTCGACCACGTGCTGCGGTTGCGTGAACTCCAGGACGAGACCGGCGGTTTCCAGGTCTTCATCCCGCTGCGCTACCAGCACGACTTCGTGGACGTGAAGGACGGGAAGGTCCGGAACCGCCTTCAGGCCCGCACCCAGATGGCGACCGGCGCGGAGGCCCTCAAGACCTTCGCCGTCTCGCGTCTCCTCTTCGACAACGTCCCGCACGTCAAGGTCTTCTGGGTCATGCACGGCGTCCAGACCGCCCAGCTGGCGCTGCTGCACGGCGCCGACGACATGGACGGCTCGGTCGTCGAGTACAAGATCACCCACGACGCGGACAACTTCGGCACCCCGAACAAGCTGACCCGCGAGGACCTGCTGGACCTGATCAGGGACGCCGGTTTCCGGCCGGTCGAGCGGAACACGCGGTACGAGATCATCCGCGAGTACGACGGCCCGGACCCGGCCCGCCGGGAGTCGCCGCAGCCGATGCGGGTGTGAGGCCCCGGTGGCACTGACCTTCGAGCTCGACCCGGCGGTCACCCCTGCCCTGCGGGACGAGGTGCTCGCGCTGTGGGCGGACGTGTCCAACGCCGGCGGCTCCGTCGGCTTCGTACCGCCGGTGACGGCCGACGACATCCGCCCGGAGCTGATCAAGCACCTCGTCGCCATGACCGAGGGGCGCTGCCGGCTGCTCGTCGGCCGGGACGAGGCCGGCGTGGTAGCCGCGACCGCGTTCATCACGTACAACACACACCGGCTGATGAAGCACTGGGTGTGGCTGTACACGGTGATGGTCCACCCCGGCCACCAGGGCCGGGGCTACGGCCGTGACCTGCTCGCCGCCGCCGAGGACGCCGTCCGCTCCTTCGACGGCATCGAGGCGATACGGCTGACCTGTCGCGGCGGCAACGGCCTGGAGCGCTTCTACGCGTCCTGCGGCTACAAGGAGGTCGGCCGGGTCCCGGGCGCCATCCGGGTCGCGCCGGGTGACGACCGGGACGACGTCTTCATGCTGCTGCCCCTGCACTGACCCCCCTCGAAGATCGCTGTCCGCGCGTGCTTCACTGGACGGTGCCCTTTGGGAATGTTCGTACCGTTGTTCGTACCGTTGACGGAAGAGTGGATTGAGATGCTCCGCTACACGCTGATGCGCCTCGGGATCTTCGCGGGCTGCTTCTTGGTCGTCTGGGGCCTCGTCTACTCCGGCATCGTCCCGCGCGGCTTCGGCGCCTCCAACGGCATGTGGATGGTCCTGCTGGCGCTGGTGCTCTCCGCGCCGATCAGCTTCGTCGTCCTGCGCAAGGAGCGCGACCGCGCCTCCGTCAAGGTCGTCCAGCGGGTCGACCGGATGAAGGCCGGCTTCGAGGCGAGCGCGGCCCAGGAGGACGGCGCGGACGACGCGGCGCGCAGCACGCAGGGACAGGCTCCGCAGGCCTCGTAGGCGGCCGTCGCGGGCCCCTTGAGGGGTTGCGCACGGCCCGGCGCAATTACGCTGTGCCGCATGGGTGCCGTGAAGACCAAGCGGATGCCGCGGGCGGTCCGTGAGCAGCAGATGCTCGATGCCGCCGTGCGGACCTTCGGCCGACGTGGGTACATGGCCGCGTCGATGGACGAGATCGCCGAACTGGCGGGCGTCTCCAAGCCGTTGGTGTACCTGTACCTGAACTCGAAGGAAGACCTGTTCACCGCCTGTATCCGGCGGGAGGCCAAGGCGCTGGTCGCGGCGGTCCGCGCCGGGGTGCACTCCGAACTGCCCGCCGACCGGCAACTCTGGGAAGGGCTGCGGGCGTTCTTCACGCACACCGGGCAGAACCCGGACGGCTGGGCGGTGCTGCACCTCCAGGCCCGGACCCGGGAGCCCTTCGCGGCCGAGGTGACGGCCATGCGCGAGGAGATCGTCGCGTTCGTGACCGAGCTGATCGCCGTCGCCGCGCGCGAGGCCCACCGCGACCCCGACCTCCCCGAACGCGAGGTCGCCGGCCTCGCCGAGGCCCTGGTGGGTGCCGCCGAGTCGCTGGCCGCCTGGGCCAACGCGACGCCGGGTACGACGGCCCGCCAGGCGGCGGCGACCCTGATGAACTTCGCTTGGGCCGGTCTGGGCAACCTGATGGAGGGGCGGCCCTGGACTCCGCCGACGGACGTGACGCCGGAGACATGACAACTGTCACGCGGGAAGGCGGACGCGGGACACTGGGGGGACCCGGGACTCCGCCCGTACCTTCACTGACATGACGAAGACCGGCGGGGCAGACCCCGAGGACCCCAAGAAGACCGACATCAAGGTGAGCGTCATCGGCGGGCACCGCCTGGAGGGGGCCACCCTCCACGAACGTACCCTCACCGCTTCCCTCATCGGCGGCGCCGACATCGACCTCACGGACGTCGACATCCCGGACGGCGCCGAACTGCGCATCACCAAGCTCAGCCTCATCGGCGGCGTGAGCCTCCGGGTCCGCCCCGACGTCCGCGTCGAGGTGCACGGCATCCGCCTGGGCGGGGTGCGGGACGAGGGCCCGAGCGAGCCGGGTGGCCCGACCGTCCGGATCGACGCGTGGGGGCTGGTCGGCGGGGTCAACGTCCGTCGGGGCTGAGGCCGTTCACGGTCCGCTCGCGGGGCCGAGGCCGTTCACCGTCCCGCTCACGTGCACCCGCTCCCCGCCCCGCAGTTCGAACCGCCCCCCGTCCGCCGCGTACGTCACCGTCCCCGGCAGCAGCACCGGTGTCCTGAACTCGGCCGTCACATGGACGCGTTGGGGAGTCCCGTGGGCGGCGAGGCAGCGGGCGACCGTCCACATGCCGTGCGCGATGGCACGCGGGAAGCCGAACAGGCGGGCGGTGAGCGGGTGCAGGTGGATGGGGTTGCGGTCTCCGGACGCGGCACCGTAACGCCGCCCGACATCACCCCCGAGCCGCCACTCGGCCACGGCAGGCAGCGGTCCCGTGTCGCCGCCCGGCAACCCCTGCCCGTCGCCCCGGCGCGCCTCAC
Organism: Streptomyces sp. CA-249302; assembly: GCF_050936785.1. Classification (NCBI taxonomy): domain Bacteria; kingdom Bacillati; phylum Actinomycetota; class Actinomycetes; order Kitasatosporales; family Streptomycetaceae; genus Streptomyces; species Streptomyces sp. CA-249302. The sequence goes on from NZ_JBNJMG010000001.1 coordinate 6,173,687, forward strand.
CTCCGCGCGCCTTACCGCCGCGCGCCTCGCCTCCGCGCGCCTCACCACCGCCCCGCGCGCTCCCGTGCCGCGCCAGATAGGTGCTCCGTGACTCCCACACCACGGCTCCACCGCTCCGCACCTCGGTGACCACCGTCGCCTCGGTCCCCCTCCGGTGCGGCTCCAATCCGGCGACGTGCACGGCGAGTTCGTACTCCCCGGTGGCCGTCAGTTCCCGGTGCCGGGTGATCTCGATGGACGTGTGGACGAGGCCGAGCAGCGGGAGCGGGAAGCCGCGGGCGCTCATCAGGCGCATCGCCAGCGGGAAGCCCAGGACGTGCGGATAGGGGAGCGGCAGCGCGTCGTCGCCGGTCGCGAAGCCGCACACCCGCTCGTACGCCGCGAGCTTCGCGAGGTCGATGCGCAGGCCGGGCAGGACGAGCCGGGCGCGCGGGAAGTCGGCGTCCGGGCGGGGCCGCTTGAAGGGCGAGAGCAGCGCGCCGCGGGCCAGCAGCGGACCGAGCGCGGGGGGCTGGGCGATGACGTCAGGCATTGCAGCCCCACGGCAAGTAGCGGTCGGCCATGCCCATCTCCCCGCCCATCTCCCCACACGGATCCTCTTCTTACTCCAGAGTCAGGTTACCCGAGGTAAGGGCAGGCCAGGAGATGAAAAACGTTCACCATACCGTCCGGTAGGGCGCTTTCGGCCAGAAAAGCCCTCACACTGCACATCCCCGACGCATCCCCACCGCCGGACGACCTCCGAACCCTCACCGGGTCATCACGCGGGAGCCGTACGATCGCCATCCCCTGACCTGCGGCAACTCACCCGCAGGGCAACTCCGTTGAACCTGTGGAGTCGCCCGTGTCCATCTCGCACCACTCCACCCCCCACGCGGTCCACGCCACCACGTACGACGGCACCCCGGTCCTCGTGGAGCCGGAGATACGGCGGCTGGACGGGCAGGTCCGCGAGGTCTCCGTACCGCACTTCGTCCCGCCGCTGACCCACGGCTCGCTGGCCGACCTGCCCTTCGACAACGTTCGCAGCGCCCCCGAGGACAAGGTGCTCAGCCGGCCGGACGAGTCGGGCCGGTGGACGGACGTGACGGCGGCCGGGTTCGCCGTCGAGGTGCTGGAGGTGGCGAAGGGGCTGATAGCCGAGGGGCTGGCGCCCGGGGACCGTATCGCCGTCATGGCCCGGACCGTCTACGAGTGGACGCTCCTCGACTTCGCCGCCTGGGCCGCGGGCCTCGTCGTCGTCCCGATCTACCCGACCTCCTCCCTCTTCCAGACCCGCTGGATCCTCCAGGACTCCGGCGCGGTCGCCCTGGTGACGGAGACGGCCGCCCAGGCCGCGGCCCTCGGCCCCGAGCTCGACCGGCTGCCCGACCTGCGCCACCTGTGGGTCATCGAGAAGGCCCACCTGGAGCGCCTGGCGGAGCGCGGCGCGGATGTGCCGGACCAGGAAGTGGCCGTACGGCGGGGGATGCTGGGCCCCGACACCCTCGCCACCGTCGTCTACACCTCCGGCACCACCGGCCGCCCCAAAGGCTGTGCGATCACGCACGGCAACTTCCTCGCCGAGGTCGACAACGCGATCGAGCTCCTCTACCCCGTCTTCCGCTCGCGGCACAGCGAGGAGGCGTCGATCCTGCACTTCCTCCCCATGTCGCACATCTTCGGCCGCATGGTCGCCGTCGCCTGCGTCCGCGCCCGTGTCCGCCTCGGCCACGCCCCGAGCCTGAAGTCGGACGAACTCCTCCCCGCCCTGGCGAGCTTCAGGCCCACGTGCCTGATCGCCATCCCGTACATGCTGGAGAAGATCTACAACGTGGCCCGCGCGAAGGCCGAGGCCGGCGGCCGGGTGACGGCCTTCGACCGCGCGGCGGGCGTGGCGGTCCGATACGGCGAGGCGGTGGAGGCCCGCCACGCGGGCACCGGCTCGGGCCCGAGCCCCGCGCTGAAGGCGGCCCGCCGCTTCTACGACCCCCTCGTCTACCGCCGTATCCGCAACGCCATGGGCGGCAGGGTCCGTTACATGATCTGCGGCGGCTCACCACTGGGACGGCGGTTGGCCGCGTTCTACGCGGGTGCGGGCATCGAGATCTACGAGGGGTACGGCCTGACCGAGACGACGGGCGCGGCGACGGTGACGCCACCGCTCAAACCCCGCCTCGGCACCGTCGGCTGGCCGCTGCCCGGCACGAAGGTCCGGATCGCCGCGGACGGCGAGATCCTGCTGGCCGGCGACCACGTCCTGCGCGGCTACTGGGAGCCGAACGCGGGCGGGGTCGTACCGGCGACCGTCGACGGCTGGCTCGCCACCGGCGACCTCGGCCGGCTGGACGAGGAGGGCTACCTCTACATCACCGGCCGCAAGAAGGAGATGCTGATCACCGCGGGCGGCAAGAGCGTGGCCCCGGCCCCCCTGGAGAACTGGCTCCGCGCCCACCCCCTGATCTCCCAGGTCATGGTGGTCGGCGACGCCCGCCCCTGCATAGGCGCCCTCATCACCCTCGACATGGAGGGCGTGAGCCACTGGCGCCGGATGAACGGAAGACACCCGGTTCCGGCAGAACTCTTGCTGAACGACGGGGAGTTGAGGCAGGTTCTCCAACGCGCGGTGGACGAGGCGAACAAACTCGTCTCCCGCCCGGAGTCGATCCGCCGGTTCACGATCCTCCCGGTCGACTTCACCGAGGAGGCAGGGCACTTGACGCCGTCGATGAAGCTGAAGAGGGAGGCCATCGGGGAGGAGTTCGCGTCGTATGTCGAGCAGATGTATGACATTTACGGTGCGTGAGTGCCGCCTTTCTTGGGGGCGCGGGGCTGTATCGATTTGCGGCTCCGCCGCGTGGGCGCGACAAGCCACAACGCACCCGCAGACAAACCACCGGACCATCCCCGAAATTGCACCAACTCCCCACTCGCGGAACGTACGATCACCGGTCTAACCCGCGGTAACACCCAGCCGCACGACCGCCGGTGAACGACTCGGTACGAACTGCACGTATATGTACAGCAGAGCGGAACCGAGCTGCACGCCCCAGGAGCTGAAATGTCCGTGCCCGTGCCCTACCCGTCCGCGTCCGACTACGACGGCGTGCCCCAGTTGGTGGCGCCCGAGATCCGGCGGCTGGACGGCGAAGTGCGCGAGGTCTCGGTCCCGCCGCTGGTCCCGACGCCCACCCACGGCTCGCTCGCCGACCTGCCGTTCGACAACGCGGACACTGCACCGGACGCGCGTGTGCTCAGCCGCCGTACACCGGACGGGGAGTGGACGGACGTGACGGCGGCGGAGTTCGCCGCGCAGGTGCAGGCCCTGGCCAAAGGCCTGATCTCGGAGGGCCTGGTGGCCGGCGACCGTATCGCGGTCATGGCCCGCACTATCTACGAGTGGACGCTCCTCGACTTCGCCGCCTGGGCCGCGGGCCTGGTCACCGTCCCCATCTACCCCACCTCCTCAGTCTTCCAGACCCGCTGGATCCTCCAGGACTCCGGCGCGGTCGCCCTGGTGACGGAGACGGCCGCGCAGGCGGCTGCCCTCGGCCCCGAACTCAGCCGCCTGCCCGACCTGCGCCACCTCTGGATCACCGAGAAGGGCCACCTCGACCGCCTGGCCGAACTGGGCGAACCGGTCCCCGAGCAGGAGGTGGCGGTACGCCGGGGCATGCTCGTCCCCGACACGCTCGCGACGGTCATCTACACCTCGGGCACGACGGGCCGCCCCAAGGGCTGCGTCCTCACGCACGGCAACTTCCTCGCCGAGGTCGACAACGCCACCGAACTCCTCTACCCTATCTTCAAGACGAAGTCCGAGGACCCCTCCACCCTCCTCTTCCTCCCCATGTCGCACGTGTTCGGGAGGATGGTGGCGATCGCCTGCATCCGGGCCCGCGTCCGCCTGGGCCACGCGCCGAGCCTGGACTCGGAGGACCTCCTGTCCGACCTCGCCGCCTTCCGCCCGACCTTCCTCCTCTGTATCCCGTACATGCTGGAGAAGGTCTACAACAACGCGCGCGCCAAGGCCGAGGCCGGCGGGCGTGCAGCCCTCTTCGACCGCGCGGCGAACGTGGCGGTCCGTCACGGCGAGGCGGTGGAGGCCCGCCACGCGGGCACCGGCTCGGGCCCGAGCACGGCCCTCAAGACGGCCCGCGCCTTCTACGACCCGCTGGTCTACCGCCGTATCCGCAACGCCATGGGCGGCCGAATCCGCCACCTCATCTCCGGCGGCTCGCCGCTCGGCCGCCGCCTGGCCGCGTTCTACGCCGGCGCGGGCATGGAGATCTACGAGGGGTACGGCCTGACGGAGTCGACGGGCGCGGCGACGGTGACGCCACCGCTCAAACCCCGTCTGGGCACGGTGGGTTGGCCCATGCCCGGCACGAAGGTCCGGATCGCGGCGGACGGCGAGATCCTGCTGGCCGGCGGCCAGGTCTTCCGCGGCTACTGGGACCCGCACGGCAACGGCGTCATCCCCGCCTCCACGGACGGCTGGTTCCCGACGGGCGACATCGGCCGCCTGGACGACGAGGGCTACCTCACGATCACGGGCCGCAAGAAGGAGATCATCATCACGGCGGGCGGCAAGAACACCGCCCCCGCACCCCTCGAGAACTGGCTCCGCTCGCATCCCTTGATCTCCCAGTGCATGGTGGTGGGCGACCGCCGCCCCTACATAGCCGCCCTCATCACCCTCGACATGGACGGCATCACCCACTGGCGCCAGATGAACGGCAAACACCCCGTCCCGGCCGAACTCCTGGTCAACGACGAGGAGTTGAAGGCGATCCTGCAACGCGCCGTGGACGAGGCCAACAAACTCGTCTCCCGCCCCGAGTCGATCCGCCGCTTCACCATCCTCCCCTGCGACTTCACGGAGGAGGCGGCTCACCTGACCCCGTCGATGAAGCTGCGCAGGGAGAACGTGATGCGGGACTTCGCGGGGGAGATCGAGGGCCTGTACGCGAAGTAGGACCCGCCGCCCAGGTACCACTCGGTGCCCAGCAACCGCCTCCGCTCACCCGCCTCCAGCCCGGCGATCCGCCCGGGCAGCGCACCCCGCCGCACCTCGCTCCGATGCGCCAGGACGGCGTCGACCTTCTGCTCCACCCACGGCCCGACATCCACGGCCGCGTCGACCCAGGCGTCCGGCACGCTGAACATCTCCCGCCCCGGCCGCATCAGCACACTCCCCAACGCACGTGCGGCGGAGTCGGGATGAGTCGCGAGGAGCAGCGCACCCGGCCGCCAGGCCTCCCCGGCTTCCGGGTGGAGCCGCTCCCACCCCGCCGCCTCCACCGCGAGCGCGGTCACCCGGTGCGTGTGCACATGGTCCGGATGGCCGCTCAGCCCGCCGTACGCGTCATGCGTTACGACGATCTCCGGCCGGAACTCCCGGATGTGGCCGACGAGTTGCCGTACGGCCTCGTCGAGCGGCGCGTCGAGAAGACGGGCGGCGCCCGGCGCCGACTCCGGCACCTTGGCGTCGGCGTAGCCGAGCATCCGCGGCTTCCCGGCCCCGAGGATCCGCAACGCCTCCGCCAACTCCCCTGCCCTGCCCGTGCCTTCAGCCCAGGTGGCCGTGACGACCCCGGTCCGCGCCCCGGACGCCGCGTGCCGAGCGAGCACCCCGCCCGCCGACAGGGACTCGTCGTCGGGGTGGGCGAAGACGGCGAGCAGGCTGGGGAGGGGGGTGACGGGCATGGCGCTGGGCTCCTCGAACCTCGGCCGCTAGGACGGCGAGCGGTTCAGCCGGGACGGTGAGCCGGCCGCCTGGCTTCCCTCGTCGACGAGGGTGAGGGCGTCGGCGCTCGTCTTGGCCAGCGTGTAGACGTTGCCGCGCACGCAGACCACCCCGGCGGACGCGTCGGTGGGCCTGCTCGTCGCCGCTTCGAAGACCATGGACGTTCCATGGGTCTCCCGCAGGAGCAGCGTCTCGGTGCAACCGATGTCCCGGCCGCTGCCGGCCTCGGTGATGTGACTGACCTGGCGGCCCACGAGTTCACCGCGCGCCGCCGCGTGCAGGGTGACGACGACGGTGACGCCGCTGGTACGGGCGTTGACGACACCGTCGGCCGACGTGCTGCCCGGCCCGGTGCCCTTCCAGGTGCCGACCCAGGAGGCGGGCAGAGCGGCCGCGGTGGCCGTGGAACCTGACGGGGAGGGCGACGAGGTGGGCCTGTCGTCCGCCTTGTCGCCGTTACCGCCGTCGCCTCCGTTGCCGCCGTTCGGCCAGGCCAGCGCGACGACGACGGCCACGGCCGCCACCACACCCACGCAGATGGCCAACGTCCGGGCGCGGACCCTGCGTCGCACGGGAACCGCTGGGGCGGGCAGGGCGGCGGGAGGCGTGTAGGGGAGGGGCGGTCCGAATCCGACGGGTGGGGCGGCCGGTGTGGTCGACGGGGCCGGGGCGGGCTCAACCATGGTCAAAGGTGCGGGACTTGAGGCCATGGCGGCCGCGGGGGCGTGGGACGGCGGCGCGGGAAGGGGTGTCGGCCGCTCCAGCCGCGCCCGCAACTCGGCCTCCCTGGAGGTGAGTTCCGCCTCCAGCCCGGCAAGCGCCCCGGCGGCCCAGCCGCCCGCTGCGGTGTCACCGATCCGCTCCAGGAACGCCTCGGCGGTCGGACGTTCGTCCGGCGACTTGTGCAGGCAGGCGGCCACCAGCGCCAGCAGTGACCGCGGAACGCCGTCCAGGACCGGCTCCTCGTGCACGATCCGGTACAGCAGCCGCGCGGCCGACCCGTCCTCGCCCGACCGCAGGAACGGCCCCTCGCCGGTGGCCGCGTACACCAGCACGGCACCCAGCGCGAAGACGTCCCCGGCCTCGGCCGAGCCCCCGCCGGTGACCTGTTCCGGCGCCATGTACCCGGGTGAGCCGATCACCCCGCCGGTACGGGTGTGGCGGGTGTCGTCGGCCGCACGCGCGATGCCGAAGTCGATGAGGAGGGGGTGGCGGCGGCCGAGCAGCACGTTGGACGGCTTCACGTCCCGGTGCGCCAGCCCCGCCCGGTGCACGGCCCGCAACCCCTCGGCGAGCTCCGCGGCCAGCGCCCGTACAGCGGGCTCGGGCAGGGGGCCGTAGCGCTCCACCCAGTCGGCGAGGGAAGGCGCGGCGACGTACTCCGTGGCCAGCCACTGCGGCCGCCGACCGGCCGGGCTGCAGTCGACGACGGCGACCGCCCAGGGAGAGCGGACCTGGTCGCTGCTGGCGATCTCGCGGGCGAACCGCTCCTCGAAGGCCGGGTCGGCCCCCAGTTCGGGCCGCACCGTCTTCAGCGCGAGCGGGCGGCCCGACGGGGTGCGCGAGAGGAACACTTGCCCCATACCGCCGGCCCCGAGCCGAGCCAGCAGGGGGTAACCGCCTATGGCAGACGGATCGGTGGGATCCAGATCCCTCATGCGCATCCCCGGGCAATCCCGCCGATTACGTGGGCGCTCATGCTACATGGCGTGTCTGCGCCAGACGGTTCGGAGGACCGACTCCGACTCCGCCGCCGCTCAGCAGCGCCGTACGTCCGCTGTCAGCACCCCTTGCTCGGTCGCGAGCGAATGGTCGTAACAGACCCCGTCCCCCCGCAGCCGATACCGCTCACCCGTCGCAGCCACCGCCTGCCGGTCCTCCCGAGCCACCCCCAGCGTGAAGGTCGCGTCGCCGTGGTACGTGTCGTCCATCCGCACCCCGCCCATCCGGGCGTGATCCCCGACCGACATGACGACCCGCAGCCGGTTGTCGGCGTCGATGGTGGCGCGTCCGTCGAGGGTGTAGGTGCGGTCGGTACGGGCGGCACGACCGTTGACGGTGACCGTCTGGTCGTCGGTCCAACGCCCGTTCAGGTCATCGGTGTTCTCGTCGGGCGTCCACTGATGGCCGATGGACGTGCCGAGCACCCGCTCGACGGTGGTCGTCACCCGCCCGTGGGAGGTGTCGACGTACCCGGACACCGAGAGCCGATGGCTGCCGGTGGTCGCGAGGGAGCGCAGGTCACCGTCCTGGTAGCTGTTGCTCACGGCCGGCTCGCCGCCCTCGTACGACGTCACCGCGCCCTTCACCACCGCCCGATGCGCGTCCTGCCACACGAGGATGTTCGTCGGCGCACTCCACCCGGTCTGCCCGGCCGGCACCCCCAGCACGGACACATCCACGGTGTGCGCCTTGCCGTCGTTCAACTCCCCCGCGAACGGCGTGAGATCGAACCGCAGCGGCCGTACGTCGAAGGCGGTGGGTGAGGGGATGACCGACCAGAGGTACGGGGACCAACCGCCGGTCCACACATTCGGATACGGCGAGGCGATCCCGGCCACCTTCCCGTCGATCCTCACCTCCACCTCCCGGTACGGCCCGTCGTCCCCGCCCTTGCAGGAGTACGACGCCGACGAGGTGACCGCCGTGTACCAGAACTCCTCGCACCCGCCGCCCGATCCGGTGGCGTACACCTCGGCGAGGATCCGTTCGGAGTTGCGCGGCGTGGTGAGGGAGGCGCCGGTGGTGACGCTGTCGCCGTCGCTGAGGGGGATGACCTGGTCGGGGGTGTCGGTGCTGCGGCCGTGCTCGGGCGCATAGAAGGTGAGCGTCACCTTGACGTTCAACACGCCGGTGTACGTGTCGTTGACAACGTTTCCGATCAGCATGTCCACGGACTGCGCGCTGCTCAGCGTCTTCGCGTACTCCGTCACGTCCTTCTCGACGGACCAGTTGATCCCGTCCTGAGAGGGCTCGGGGGTGGAGGTCCGGAAGACCTGCACCCCGCCGATGTCGAGATACCCGAGGCGGTCGTACTGCCGTCCCTTCACGTCCCCGTCCATCCGCAGCACGACCTTCGACCAACGGCCGGGCGCCCCGCACCCCGTCGGCGGCGCGTACGTCCCCGTGTACGGCGTGAAGTCCTTGAACTGCGCCTCGGCGACGGTGACTTCACAGGACCTGGTGTGCGGCTTGGTGATGGGCGGGGCGGCGGTGACGGGGTCGTGGTAGTCGGTGCCGAAGACGGGTGGGACCGTCTCCGCGTATGCGGGACCCAGGGCCAGGCCGAGGGAGGTGAGGGTCGCGGCCAGGAGGGTGAGCGTCCGCTTCACCCGCAGGAGAGGTCTGGTCATGTACCAGTCATGTCCCGTGGGGTGCGATTACGCAGCGCACTTGGCACAACCATTACCCGGCACCACGAGTCTCCCCTGCATGTTCACCCGTACCTCCCTTCACCGCCCGCTCGCCGCGGCCACGGCCGTGGCCCTGACCAGCGGTCTGCTCGCCCTCTCGGTGAGCGCCGCGAGCGCGGCCACCCCGGCGAAGTACGCCGACGACTTCAACGGCGACGGCTACCGCGACTTCGCGTCCGCGAGCACCGGTGGCGAGTTCACCGTCACCTACGGGACGGCCACCGGCCCCGGCACCACCACCAAGAAGTTCACGCAGGCCAGCGCCGGAGTCCCCGGAACCGCCGGAGACGCGGGCGGTTACGCCGACTCGTTCGGCGACGACCTCGCCGCCGCCGACCTCAACCGAGACGGATACGCCGATCTCGCCGTCGCCGACTCCTCCGAGAAGGTCGGCAGCAAGGCCGGCGCGGGCGCGGTCACCATCCTCTGGGGCAGCAAGACCGGCCTCACCGGCACCGGAGCCGTCCGCCTCAAGGTCACCGCCCGCGCGGACTACGGCTTCGGCGACCAGATCGAGACCGGCGACTTCAACGGCGACGGCAAGGCCGACCTCGCCGTCACCGACGGCGTCGAGAACGTCTACATCTACCGGGGCGGCTTCTCCAAGTCGGGTACGACGGGATCGGTCACCAAGCACACGCCGAGTCCGTCGGTCACCGACGTCCTCGAACCCACCGGCCTGGTCGCCGGAAAGGTCACCAAGGACAAGGCGACCGACCTGTTCGTCCTCGGGCAGGGCTACCACAGCGACAAGATGACCCAGGACGTGTGGTTCCTGCGCGGCGGATCGACGATCAAGCCGGGCAAGGTCACGGTGGTCGACAGCTCGAAGGCGGACTACAGCCCGACCGGTGTGGTCGCCGACTTCAACAAGGACGGTTACGGCGACCTCGCGGTCAGCGACACCCGCTCCAACAACAGTGCCGGATCAGTGGTGGTGTGGCGGGGCGGCAGCACGGCCCCGACCACGAAGTACCGTCTCTCGCAGTCCACTTCGGGCGTGGCCACGGCCGCCACGAAGGGCGACAGCTTCGGCGCGAGCCTCTCCGCCGGCGACACCAACGGCGACGGCTACCCGGACCTGGCGGTCGGCGTCCCCGAGGAGAAGGTCGGCTCCACGGCCACCGCGGGTGGCGTCCACGTCCTGCGCGGCGGCAAGAGCGGCCTCACCGGCACCAACTCCCAGTGGTTCAGCCGCGCGACGGCGGGCGTCCCCGGCACCCCGACGGAGTACGAGATGTTCGGCCTCCTCGTCCGCATCCGCGACATCGACCGCGACGGCGACAAGGACCTGCTGGTGTCGCCCGACTACTACTTCGGCACGGGTGTTCTGCTGCCGGGGACTGGATCCGGGATCACGGCCACGGGTGCGAAGGAGTTGACCGTGGTGGCAGCGTTCCCGCAGTAGCGGACCGGAAGCCACCCGGCCCCGCCCGCCTGCCCGCTACCGTCCTGCCATGGCACGGGACGCGGACCAGGTGACGGCAGGCGGGGAGCGGTCGGTAGGCGCGGGCGGGGACGTCATGGCCGCGGCGACGGGCGACGGCAGCAGTGCGACGTACATCGAGAACCAGTACGTGCAACAGACGCCGCCCGCCGACGAGTTGACATCGGAGGAGATCGCCGAGGCGCTACGGCGGTACGCCACCCGGATTCGCGAGACGTACGGTCGGCTGGACCTGGAGGTGCTGATCCCCACGGAGGAGGGGGAGCATCCGCCGGTCGGGCTGGAGGAGGTGTTCGTACCGCCGTTCGTCCGGTCGAATCCGCCGCCGGTGGAGCTGCCGAGGGACATCCGACAGCGGCTCGTTGAGGCGGGCGAGTGGCCGTCGAGTCTGCCGCCCGGTCTGGAACGGGAGGCTCTGGACCGGGCCCGGCAGGAGTACGCGGAGCGTCCGGCGCGGGATGTGCTGGAGGTACTGGCGGACCCGGACGCGAGCCGGCTCGTCCTGCTTGGTGATCCGGGGGCGGGCAAGTCCACGCTGGCCCGCTGCCTGGCACTCCTGCTGACGGGAACGATGCCCGCCGGTCACCCGCTGGAACCCCTCGCCGGCCGCGTGCCCCTGGTCGTCGAACTGCGCGAGTACGCGGCCGCCGGCTGGCGGGACCGCACCTTCGAGGACTTCCTACGGCACCTGCACACCACCAAGGGCATGGCGCCGCCGTACGCCGTCGTGGAGCGGGTCCTGTCGGAGGGGCGCGCGGTGGTCGTCTTCGACGGCCTCGACGAACTCTTCGACCCGGCCGCTCGCAAGGAAGTAAGCCACCGCATCGCCGACTTCGCGGGGCGGTACGCGGACGCCGGGGTACGGGTCGTGGTCACCTCGCGGGTGATCGGCTATCTGCACGGGGTGTTGGAACGGGCCGGGTTCGAACACTTCAAGGTCGAGGACCTCGACGAGGGGCGGATCGACGAGTTCGCGCGGCGGTGGTACGGGGCCGCGTGCGCGCAGGACGGGGAGCTGGCCGAGCGGCTGTACCGTCGCCTCACGGGCGCGGTCGCCCAGTCCCGTTCCCTTCAGGGCCTCGCGGGCAACCCCCTGCTGCTGACGATCCTGGCCATCGTCGGCCGCCGCCGCGAACTCCCACGCGACCGCCAGGGCGTGTACCGCCACGCGGTCGCCGTCCTGGTCGCCCACTGGGACCAGCAGGCCAAGAACCTGCACACCCCCGAGGACGTGGAGGCGCTGTCCTACCTCGGCGACGAGGACCGGCAGGAGCTGCTGTGCCTGGTCGCGCGCAGGATCCAGGAGGGCGCGGACGGCATCGAGGGCAACTACATCCACCAGGATGAGCTGTTGGCCACCTTCAAGGAGTACTTGCGGGAGCAGTACGAGTTGCCGGTGGCGCAGGCGGTGGTGGCGGCTCGGACCATGGTGCGCCAGCTGCGGGAGCGGAACTTCATCATCGGGCATTACGGCGCCGGAACGTACGCCTTCGTGCACCGGACGTTCCTGGAGTACCTGGCGGCGGAGGACATCGGGCGCCGGTACACGCGTGAGCGGGAGTGGACGCCGGAGGAGCTGATCGAGCAGGTCTTCGTACGGCGGGCCGTGGATCCGGCCTGGCATGAGGTGCTGCTTCTGTTGGTGGGGCAGTTGGGGGAGCGGGAGGCGGGGGCGGCGATCGACGGGTTGTTGGAGCTGCATCGGCGGCGGGGTGACTCCGATGTCCCGCTACTGGCCCTGGCTGTAAAGGCGTTGGGCGAGGTGCGGCGGATCGGGGCGCTCGCCGCGCAGAGCCGGGCACTGGTGGACGCGATCATCCGCTTCGCGGAGTCGGGGCTGTCGGGGCTGGACCGCCAAGTGGAGGAGATCACGTTCGCCGTGGGCGTTCTCCCGGTCCACTGGAGCGGGCGGGACCGATTCCTGCGGTGGTTCCATCTGAAGGGGCAGTTCGAGCAACACCGCGAGTTGCCAAGCAGGTTGGCGTGCTCGTTCTACCGATCGGTGGAGCTGCTGCGGGTCATGAGGAAGGTGACGGCCACTGGAATGTCCCGAGGGGAGCTTTCGAGAGGCCTACCCGAATTCGGCGATGAAGTGTGCTGGGCGCTGCGCCAGTCCGATCCGTTCTTTCGTGAGCACGGAGTAAAGGACGCCGAGCACCTTGTGGGAGACGACGAGGTACGAGCCCTCATTCGGGACTGTTCCCAGAACGATTCCTCGACACTGGTCAGAGCCCTCGCCCTGTCTCTGCGAAGCAGGTACGAGAGCGTGGAGAGCGACGCGTGGGATCCGGTGCTCGAAGCGGCCGTGTCCGGGCTGGATCGGAAGGAACGCAAGGCAGTACTCGGCGCGCTCGCGCAGTACTGCGGCCACGACCCGCGTACGTGGGAACTGTTGTGCCGCGCCGCTGAGGATCCGGACTGGCAAGTCCGTCGTGTCGCCCTCGACGGGCTCTACGCCGCGCGCAGTTCGGGGGACCGTGTATGGGCACTGATCCGTGACCTTGCCGTGTCGGATCCGGAGGACGACATTCGTGGGCGGGCGGTGCACTATCTGGCGACCAGGCCCGACGAATGGCAAGTCGTCCGCGGACTCGCGACGGACCAGCGATCGAGCATGCGGAGTGTTGCGCTGGGGGCACTCGTGACAATGAGAGGCGACGAGTCCGACACCTGGGACTTGGTGCGGCAGCAGGCCGTCGAGGATCCGGACGAGAGCCTGCGAGCATCCGCGTGTGTGTTGTTGGGCCGGAGGAAGGGTCGTGAGGCCGATGACGAGGACTTTCTGCACCGCCGGATCGCAGAGGATCCCGGCGCCGTCGCTCGCGAGTACGCGCTTCTGGCCTTGCTGGAGAACTACGGCAAGAACAGCGCTGCGTGGATAGCAGCCAGCAGGCTCGTTTTCGAGGACCCTGACCGGAGGGTCCGTTGGATGGCGCTCGTCGGGCTCTGTTTGCACAGACCGGATGACAACGGCAGCTGGGAGATGGTCTTCGACAGACTCACCACGGACGAGCAGCCCGATGTCCGCAGAGCGGCACTGCTGCTGCTGAGGCATCACGAGGGCGACGAAGGGTTTCTGTGGGGCCTGGTCCGTGAGCGCGCCCGCGCCGACGTCGACTCCGATGTGAGGCTGACGGCCCTGGTTCTGCTGGCCATCGACAGGGGAGACGACCCCTCGACGCGGGACACACTCCGCCACTGCGCGATCGCCGACCCCTCCGCCGGGAACCGGGGCATCGCGCTGAGGTGGTGGGCCATCCACCAGAAGGACGAGTACGGGGCGGAGGTCCTCCGCGACCGAGCTGTCGCCGATCTGGCTCCCGAGGTCCGCACCGCCGCCTTCCAGGCCCTCGCCTATGGCTGGCCGGCCCACCCGGCGACGATTCCCCTGCTCCGTGAGCTGGCCGACGCGCAGGAGGAGCGACACGCGCGCCGGGACGTCGAAGACGCCTTGGAGGCAGCGGAAGCGCTGGCGCCCCTAGCCGACCAACTCCCCTGAGAGGAACACCGACCAGGCGCCGAGGGAGAGGGTGAGGTGAGGGCCGGCGGGGTGCTTGGAGTCGCGGAGGTGGATGGTGGTGGGGGTGACGGCGACTTCGAGGCATTCGCCGCCCTCGCCGCTGCTGTAGCTGGACTTGAACCAGGTGAGCCGCTCGGTGTTCATAGCTCCTCCAGCTTCTGCTCGATCAACTTCCGGGACTCCGAGGGAGAGAGTGCCATCGCCCGCATGATCCCATAGCGGTCGGCGATCTTCCGGACCTCTTCGGAGTCGGTGATCAGCCGGGGGTATCCCTGGGTCTCCGTGTACGCAACCTGCCCGTACCCCTTGGGCACCAGAAGGTTGAACGCACTGTCCAGGTTGGGGTGTTCCTCCACGCGGGTCGGCATCACCTGGATCTCGACGTTCTGCATCTGCCCGACATGCAGCAGGCGCCGAAGCTGGTCGGCGTGCACGCGCCCTCCGCCGATCGGCCGGTCCAACAAGACCTCTTCGAGGACGTAGCTCACGATCGGCGCGGGCCACCGCTCCAGGACCTGCTGACGGGAGAGCCGATCCGCGACCCGCTTCTCGATTGTCTCCTCGCTGAGGAATGGCCGTCGTTTCGCGAACACGACCTGCGCATGGTCCTCGGTCTGCAGCAGCCCTGGAACCCCGTTGTTGGCGTAGAAGTGCAGCTCAACCGCCTGCGCCTCCAACCCCGCATAACTCCGATACCACTCCGGATGCCGAGTCCGAGCCTTGGCCATCGCCTCCTCGACCTCCGGGATCACCTCCAGCAACAGGCCCCCGGCATCGAGCAGTTCGTCCGCCTTAGTCAGAACTTCCGGCCGAAGAACCCGCACCCCCCGCTCCATCGCCGAGATCGCATCCGGCCCGTACCCCACCAGCTCCCCGAACTCCTTCTGCGTAAGCCCCTTCCGCTCGCGCAGGAACTTCACCATCTTGCCCAGCGCGACGAACAACCCCGTCGTTCCCTCGGCCTCCGCCGGTGTCTCCGGCCGCCGCTCACCCACGTCACCCACGCGCCTCACCCGTCCCACCCGACAGCACGTACACCGAACCGACCGCACCCGTACAGCCACGGAGCGTCGCCAGGTCATCCCTGGTCAGCGTAAAGACAACCCACCACGCTCAGTCACGTGAACGCCGAAATCTCCACCCCCACCGACCAATTCACCCTGCGCCTCAGCGCGACCCCGCGCGGCGCCCGCCTCGCCCGCAGACTCACCGCCGACCGCCTCGCCGCCTGGGGACACCCGCACCACACCGACGTGAACGACACCGCCCAGCACCTCGTCGCCGAACTCGCCGCCAACGCCGTCACCCACGGCCGCGTCCCCGGCCGCGACTTCGAGCTACGGCTCCTGTTGCTCCCCGAGAACACTCTCCGTATCGAGGTCAGCGACCCCCGCGGCGACCGTCAACTCCGCTTCGTCACCGAACCCGACGGCGAGCACGGGCGAGGGCTCGTCCTTGTTTCCCTCCTCGCCGCCACCTGGGGCGTCACCGATCGCCCCATCGGCAAGACCGTCTGGGCCGAACTCCCCCTCAAAACACCCGCGTCGACACCCTCCGTCGGCTCTCCACCACCGTGTCCGCGAACGCCCGCGCCGGCGGACTGAGCGCGTCCCAACGCCGTACCGCCCACCCGACGGGGAGCGGTCGCAGCAGGGGTACGGGGATCAGCCGCAGTGCCCCTTCCCCCGGGACCGCCAGCCCCGGCAAGGCCGGCACCACCGCCCGCCCCACCCCCAGCTCCGCCAGCAGCAGCGCCGTGTCCCAGTCGGCGACACTCGTGTCGTACTCGAAGTCCACACCCAACTCCGCGCAGGCCGAGTCCAGATGGGCGGCCGAGGCCGAGTTCGGGGGCAGGCGGATCAGGCGTACGTCGGTCAGTTCGGCCGGGTCCACGGATGGGCGATCGGCCAGGGGGTCGTCGGCACGGACCGCCAGTACCCATGGCAGCTCCACCACCGGACGCTGCTCGATGCCACGGACCGGCGGGCCGAGGGTGATCCACGCCAGGTCCAGCGCCCCGTCCGCCAGCGCGTCGAAGCTGCCGCGGCCCGAACTGACCGTGCGGAACTCGAGGTTGACGTTCGGATGCTGGTGCCGGAACTCCACCACCGCGTCCGACATGAAGTGCCGTACCGTCGTCGCGCCCGTCGCCACGCGCACGTGTCCGCTCTCGCCCTCGACGAGGTCCCGCAATTGTCTTACGGCGAGGTCGAGTCCGGAGATGCCCTCGGCCGCCGCGGCTTCAAGCAGACGTCCGGCCTGTGTCGGTACGACTCCGCGCGGCTGCCGCTCCAGCAGGGCCACGCCGGTCTCCCGCTCCAGCCGCTTCACGTGCTGGCTCACCGCCGACTGTGTACAACCCAGCTCCCGGGCCACCGCGCTGAGGCTCCCGGCCCGGCACACCGCCACGAATACGCGCAGGTCATCGAGGGTCATGACCCCTAAGCTAGCACTTGGGTCCAGCCATAAATCCCAAGGATTGACTGAGCCTGCACACCCGTACGACGATCCTCGCAGGGCCCAACGGGCGGCAACCCGCTCCCCACCCGTTCCGGATCCGGAACGGACGGGGGAGGGGCGGGTGCCGACCCAGACGTCGAAGGGAAGCCGCCGTGCAGCGGATGCCTCTCACCCACCAAGCCACCGCCCTCATGCGCGACTTGGGCGCCGATCAGCTCGCACACCCCGGCGGGACGCTGCTGGCGCATCTCGACCGGGTGCGTGCCCGGCTCGCCGGCTGGGGTGCCCGGCCCGCGCTGCAACTCGCGGGTCTGACCCATGCCGCCTACGGCACCGACGGCTTTCCCGCCGCCCTGCTCTCCCTCGATCGGCGGGCCGAGCTGGCCGCCGTGATCGGCCCGGACGCGGAGGAGATCGTCTACTTCTACGCGAGCTGCGACCGCCGGGCCAGCTACCCCGACTTCGCCACTCCGGGCGGCTACTTCCGCGACCGCTTCACGGGCCGCGCCCTCGCCCCGCCGACCCACCTCCGCCAGGACTTCGCCGAGCTCACCGCGGCCAACGAACTCGACCTGGCCTACCGGAACCGGGACTTCCGTACCCAGTGGGGGCCGGACCTCCTGGCCCTGTTCACCCGCTTCCAGCCGCTGCTGAGCGAGGCCGCCTGGCGGGACTGCCTCGCCGTCCTGGGAACGTCCCGACGGCACGGCTCTTGACTTCCCAAGACCCCCGCGCCACATTCCCCTCCCCATATCTGCCGTAAATCCGCATCACCCGTAATTTCGCATCACCCGTAATTCCGCACCTCCGCACCTGAGCAACTCACCCCATCCCTCGTCCGGTTGGAGCGACCTGCCATGGCCACGAGCGCGGAACCCGCGAGACAGACCTTCCTTCCCGGTGGACGTCCCAGCCGACGCCAAGTGCTCGGCACCACCGCCGCCACGGGCCTCGCCCTCGCGGCCGGGACCCGCAGCAGTGCCGGCGCGGCTGATCTCCCCCTCCTCGGTACGTACGACGTCGTCGTCATCGGATCGGGCGCGGCCGGCATGACCGCCGCGCTCACGGCGGCGAAGCAGGGGCTCAGCACCGTCGTACTCGAAAAGGCGCCCACCTTCGGTGGGTCCGCGGCCCGTTCCGGTGCCGGGATCTGGATTCCCAACAACCCGGTGATCCTGGCCGCCGGTGTCCCGGACACGCCCGCCAAGGCCGCCGCGTATCTCGCCGCCGTCGTCGGAGCCGACGTCCCCGCCGCCCGCCAGCAGGCCTTCCTCTCCCACGGCCCGGCCATGATCTCCTTCGTCATGGCGAACAGCCCCCTCCGCTTCCGCTGGATGGAGGGCTACAGCGACTACTACCCCGAGCTCACCGGCGGCCTGCCGAACGGCCGCTCCATCGAACCGGACCAGTTCGACGGCAAGCTCCTCGGCGCCGAACTCGCCCATCTCAACCCGCCGTACATGGCGGTCCCGTCCGGCATGGTCGTCTTCAGCGCCGACTACAAATGGCTCGCCCTCGCCGCGGTGAGCGTCAAGGGCGCCGCCGTCGCCGCCGAGTGCCTGGCGCGCGGCACCAAGGCGGCGGCGCTGGGGCAGACGCCGCTGACCATGGGGCAGTCGCTGGCCGCCGGGCTGCGGAAGGGGCTGCTGGACGCGGGAGTTCCGGTCTGGCTGAACACCCCGCTCACCGATCTGTACGTCGAGAGCGGCAAGGTGACCGGGGCCGTCGTGACGCGCGACGGCGCCTCCGGCCTGGTCCGCGCCCGCCGGGCCGTGGTCGTCGGCTCCGGCGGCTTCGAGCACAACGCGGCCATGCGCGCCCAGTACCAGCAGCAGCCCATCGGGACGGACTGGACGGTCGGCGCGAAGGAGAACACGGGCGACGGCATCCGGGCCGGTCAGGCGGCCGGCGCCGCCCTCGGCCTGATGGAGGACGCCTGGTGGGGCCCGGCCATCCCGCTCCCCGACCAGCCCTACTTCTGCCTCGCCGAACGCACCCTCCCCGGCGGCCTCCTCGTCAACGCGGCCGGCGCCCGCTTCGTCAACGAGGCCGCGCCCTACAGCGACGTCGTCCACACCATGTACGAGCGCAACGCCGCCGCCCCCGACATCCCGGCCTGGCTGATCGTCGACCAGAACTACCGCAACCGGTACCTCTTCAAGGACGTCGCCCCCACCTTCGTACTCCCCGACAACTGGTACACCTCCGGCGCCGCCTACAAGGCCTGGACCGTCGACGCCCTGGCGACGGCGGTCGGCGTCCCGCCGGCCGCCCTCCGCGCGACCGTCAACCGCTTCAACTCCCAGGCCCTACAAGGCACGGACCCCGACTTCCACCGCGGCGACAGCGCCTACGACCACTACTACACAGACCCCTCAGTCCTCCCCAACTCCTGCCTGGCCCCCCTCTGGCTGCCCCCGTACTACGCCTTCCGCATCGTCCCCGGCGACCTGGGCACGAAGGGCGGCATGGTCACGGACGCTCGGGCCCGGGTGCTGCGCGCCGACGGTTCCGTCATCCAGGGCCTGTACGCCGCCGGAAACGCCAGCTCGGCCGTGATGGGCCACAGCTACGCCGGCGCGGGCTCGACGATCGGCCCGGCGATGACGTTCGGCTACATCGCGGCGCTGGACATCGCGGGCGCTCTCTAGGGCTTGTCGTCCCTGCGCACGATCAGCGCCGCCTGCGGAGTCGGCTCCGTGCCCCGGGGTTCGCGCACCGTGCGGGAGACGGGCGCGAAACCGGCCGCCCGGAGCAGCTCCGCCATCTGCTCCGGCTGCCGGCGCAGGAAGTCCAGCGTCACCGGGTGCCCGAAGGGCTGCTCGTGACGGTTGGGTACGTCGCCGACCTGGAAGGCGAGGAGGAGGTGGCCGCCGGGGACGAGCACGCGGCGGAACTCGGCGAAGAGGGCGGGGAGTTCGTCCACAGGGGTGTGGATGGAGGAGTACCAGGAGACCACCCCGGCGAGGGCCCCGTCCGGGAGGTCCAACTCCAGCATCGACCCCTGCTCGAACCGCAGTTCCGGATGTTCCCGCCGGGCGATGGCGAGCATCGACTCCGAGAGGTCGAGCCCGAAGACGTCCAGCCCGAGGGAGGCGAGGTAACGGGTCACCCGGCCGGGGCCGCACCCCAGATCGGCCACCTTCCCACCCTCACCCACGAGTTCGGCGAACCCGACGAGCACGGCCCGGTCCAGCGGCGACTCGGCGAGCGGATCGAGGAAGAGCGCGGCGTAGTCCTCGGCGATGGCGTCGTAGAACACCCGGGTGTCGGTGAGGAAGTCTGAGTCCGTCATGGCGGGGGACCCTAGCGGCCGCCTCTGACAGTCAGGCCACCCCGAGCGCCCGCAGCGCGGCCGTAGCCACCGCCGCCCCGAGCACCACCACCACCACGAACGGCGCCCGTCGCCATGCCAGTACGCCGCCCACTAGCACCCCGGCGGTCGTCTCGTCGGTCACCAGGTGGGCGCCGAGGGCGCGGGTCGGGCGGCCCCGGACGATCACGTCCGCCACGGCCAGGCTGAAGGCCGCGGTGCGGGTGTTGAGGAGCAGGCCCGTGGTCGCCGCGGCCAGTGGGCCGCCCCCCCGGCGAGCAGTACACCCACCGCGCTGAACTGGGCCGAGCCCGCGTAGACCACGAGCGACATCACCACCGGCACCCACACCGGCAGCCCGCCGGCCACTGCGATCGCGCCGCAGGAGACGCCGACGACGCCGCCGGCCAGCCAGACGAAGGAGGCGTCGACATGACCGACAGTCCCGCCCGCCTCCCCTGGACTGGATCGCCGCCTCCCTCAAGCGGGAGCGAGCCCGCGCCGGGCTGTCCCTCTCCGAGCTGGCCAAGCGGGCCGGAATCGCGAAGCCCGCCGCCCGCGCCGTCCGTGCAGGTGATCAGGGCGGGGCAGGGGCCGAGCCTGGGGCCGTACGGGAATCGGAGCCGCAGATTCCGGGCACGGTGGAGCATCTGGTCGTGAGCTCGGGGCGGGTGAAGGCCGGTCCGGCGGGGGAGGCGGTGGTGCTGGCGCCCCGGGACGGCCTTCGTGCTG
Source organism: Streptomyces sp. CA-249302 (assembly GCF_050936785.1). Lineage (NCBI taxonomy): Bacteria > Bacillati > Actinomycetota > Actinomycetes > Kitasatosporales > Streptomycetaceae > Streptomyces > Streptomyces sp. CA-249302. The sequence goes on from NZ_JBNJMG010000001.1 coordinate 6,194,300, forward strand.
GTCATGCAGCACGTCTAGAACCGGCCGGGGAAAGGCAGGAGCCCCGTTGCCTTGCGGCACGGGGCTCCTTGGGTACTGCTATCAGTTCCGGATCAAAGCACCAGGCTCCGAGACCGAATCAGACGGGGGTGACGTTCTCCGCCTGCGGGCCCTTCGGGCCCTGGGTCACGTCGAAGGAGACCTGCTGGTTCTCCTCCAGCGAACGGAAGCCGCTCGCGTTGATCGCGGAGTAGTGAACGAAGACGTCGGGGCCGCCGCCTTCCTGGGCGATGAAGCCAAAGCCCTTTTCGGCGTTGAACCACTTCACGGTTCCGGTAGCCATAAGCCCTCCTTGGGCCCAAAGGGTTGCCCTGCTCCAGAACCTGCAAGTGTGAAAACAGTGCTGCACAACTGCATACGTCTGAAAACGACGAGAGCCCGCGGTTACATGCTCCGCAGGCTCTGTACTGCAAGGGAAACCAAACTGCAACTTGCGGCGAGCCTAGCACGCAGGCAGCCGAAAGCAATAGAGGCCAAGATCACGTCACTCGGACGTTTGAAGATCCCGGAGAGTGATTGACGAGTGATGGGCGGGGCGGCGGTGACACCGCGCGAGCACCCTGAAGGATGCACCGTACCTCATAGGGTCTAGCCTCGCGATGTGGACAATTCTCGCACCCGGCCGCGCGTCGGCCACATCCAGTTCCTGAACTGCCTGCCCCTGTACTGGGGGCTCGCGAGAACGGGCACGCTCCTCGACTTCGAGCTGACGAAGGACACCCCGGAGAAGCTCAGCGAGCAGCTGGTGCGCGGAGACCTCGACATCGGGCCCATCACCCTCGTCGAGTTCCTCCGCAACGCGGACGACCTGGTCGCCTTCCCCGACATCGCCGTCGGCTGCGACGGACCGGTCATGTCCTGTGTGATCGTCTCGCAGGTCCCGCTGGACGAACTGGACGGCGCGCGGGTCGCCCTCGGCTCGACATCCCGCACCTCGGTCCGCCTCGCCCAGCTGCTCCTGGCCGAGCGATACGGCGTCCAGCCCGACTACTACACCTGCCCGCCCGACCTCAGCCTGATGATGCAGGAGGCGGAGGCGGCGGTGCTGATCGGGGACGCGGCGCTGCGCGCCAACCTCCTCGACGGTCCGCGCTACGGCCTCGAAGTGCACGACCTCGGCACGCTCTGGAAGGAGTGGACCGGGCTGCCGTTCGTGTTCGCGGTCTGGGCCGCCCGGCGGGACTACCTGGAGCGCGAGCCGGTGATCACCCGGCGCGTCCACGAGGCCTTTCTCGACTCCCGCAACCTCTCCCTCGACGAGGTCGGTAAGGTCGCCGAGCAGGCGGCCCGCTGGGAGGCCTTCGACGAGAGGATCCTGGAGAAGTACTTCACGACGCTGGACTTCCGTTTCGGGGATCCGCAGCTGGCGGCGGTCGCGGAGTTCGCGCGGCGGGTGGGCCCGACCACGGGTTTCCCCGCGGACGTGAAGGTGGAACTGCTCCAGCCCTAACCTGCATCTGAACCTTACGGGGGAGGCCGGTATGCAGCCGCTGGGAGTCGACGAGCCCACCGTCGTGGGGCCCTACCGGCTGCTCGGCCGACTGGGCTCCGGCGGGATGGGCCGCGTCTACCTGGGCCGCAGCGCCGGGGGCCGCACGGTCGCGGTGAAGATCGTGCACCCGCACTTCGCGCTGGACGAGGAGTTCCGGGCCAGGTTCCGCCGCGAGGTGGAGGCGGCGCGACGGGTGGGCGGCGCGTGGACGGCACCGGTCCTGGACGCCGACCCGGAGGCGGCGGTCCCATGGGTCGCGACGGGGTACGCGGCGGGCCCGTCCCTGGCGGCCGCGGTGACGGACCGCGGCGCTCTCCCCCTCCACTCGGTACGGGCGCTGGGCGCGGGGCTCGCCGAGGCGCTGGCCGCGGTGCACGAACTGGGGCTCGTGCACCGGGACGTGAAGCCCTCCAACGTCCTCCTCACCCTCGACGGCCCCCTCCTGATCGACTTCGGCATCGCCCGCGCGACGGACGGCACGGCATCCCTCACCTCCACCGGCGTCTCCGTCGGCTCGCCCGGCTACATGTCCCCGGAACAGATCCTGGGCAAGGGCGCGACGGGAGCGGCGGACGTCTTCTCGCTGGGCGCGGTACTCGCGTACGCGGCGACCGGTGAGCCTCCGTTCCCCGGCGACTCCTCGGCCGCCCTCCTCTACAAGGTCGTCCACGAGCAGCCCGAACTCGGTGCGATGAGCGGTGAGTTGCGGGAGGTGGTGGAGGGCTGCCTGGCCAAGGAACCGGCCGACCGCCCGACACCCGGGGAGGTGGCCCGACGCCTCGCTCCCGAGGGCGCGGCACGACTGGTGACCGGCGGGTGGCTGCCGGGGGCACTGGTGGAACAGGTGAGCCGAAGTGCCGTACAACTGCTCAACCTCGAGGTGCAGGAGGCGCCTTCCGGGCCGGTGGGGTTCAGCAGTCCTTCGGTGGGGGACGGGGTGGCGGTCGAGCCGCCGACGGCCGGTGGGGAAGGGGCCGGACTGGCGACTGTGGGGGCCTTCGGGCCGGCGCCGGTGATGCCCGTTTCCGCGCCTGCTTTCCCGCCCACTCCTCCGCCCACCCCTCCGCCCGCTTCCGTGCCGGAGCCTCGGGACGCGGTTCCCGGGGAGCAGCGGCCGGGGAAGCTCTCCGTGTCCGTGGCGGCTTCGGCCGGGCCGGGGGACGGTGGGCGGGGGCGGCGGCTGAGCTGCACGGTGGCGCTGGCGGTCGCGGGGGCGCTCGCCGCGGTGACGGTGGGGTCGGTGTTCGTGTTCGACCTGCTGCCGGGGGGTGGCGACGACACCTCGGCGAGCAGTGACGGAGGGGCGTACTCGTCGGCGCCCAGGCCGAGTTCGAGTTCTTCGGAGAGTGCGTCCTCGGCGGTGTCTCCAAGTGCTTCAGCTACGGCGCCCAGCGGCACGTCGAGCGATGTGCCCGGGCTTCCGGGGGTCGTGCCCGCCGCCTACATCGGGACCTGGGAGGGGGAGGGGCTCGCGCTCGACGGTGCGCTGCCGATGGGCACGTTCCGGCTGACCGTGCACCAGGCCGCTGTGGGGGAGGAGTTGGGCACGATGCGGCAGACCGACCAGATCGGCGGCGTCTGCAACGACGTACTCACCCTGAAACAGGTGACGAAGAAGGAACTCGTCACGACCTCGGTGGGCGCCGAGTCCAACCACGCGGGCTGCGACCCGACGCCACACACGGTCCGCCTGTCCCTGGCCGGGGACGACCTGAAGTACGTGGCGGAGAGCGAGGCGGAGGGAAATCCGACGGCACGTCTGTCGCGGATCAGGTAACTCCGGTTCCTACCGCGGGCCGTGGTCCCCGTCGCCGTCGCCGTCGCTGTCTCCGCCTCCGGGGTGGGGAGTGCAGTCGTCTCCGGGAGAGGGAGAAGGGGACGGGGAAGCCGGAGGGTCGGAGACCGGCGGTGTGCTGGGCTCGGGATCAGGCTCGGGGGTGGTGTCGGACGGAGGGGTCGTAGGCGGAGTCTCCGGGTCCTCCTGGTCCCCGCCGGTAGTGGGAGGAGTCGGGTCGCTCCCTTCCGAGGTCCCACCACCCGGTTGCTCGGGCGCCGGATCGGCCGGAGCCGGCTGGTCGGGCGCAGGCTCGGTCGGCGTGGGCTCGCTCGGTGCCGGGTCCGCGGGTGCGGGGTCGCTGGGTGTGGGCTTGCTCGGTGCCGGGTCCGCGGGTGCGGGGTCGCTGGGTGTCGGCTCGCCAGGCGCCGGATCCGCGGGCGTCGGTTCGTCCTCAACCGGCGGATCCGATACGGGCGTTCCGCCACTGCCACTGTCGTCACCACCACCGGCCGAACTCCCACCGGCCCCAGTCGACTCACCCGAGCCCGAGCCCGAGTCCGAGTCCGAGCCCGAGTCCGTACCGGCCTGCGCCCCCGTCTGCGGACCGACCCGCACCGGGTCACCGGCCCCCGCGCCCAACACCCCCTCCCGCTCAGGCTTGTCCGCCCGCACCGCATCCGAAGGCGCCTCCACCGGCGCCTCCGCGACCGGGACCTGAGCGACCGGCCCGTCCGCCACCGGCGTCCGCTGGGCCGGTATCGACCCCGCCCCGCCCGGCCCGAGCAGGAGCAGCACCGCGACCGCCCCCGCCACAACCGTTCCCGCAGCCACCGCAACCGGCGCCTTGGCGCCCCCGATCGCCGCCTGCCGCACCCCGTGCAACAACCCGGTCCCACCATGCCCACCTACGGAGGCCACCCCATGCACGCCCCCAGCACCACCACCTGCACCACCTGCACCGACGCCACCGGCCCCGCCAGCCGTACCGCCTGCACCGGCCCCGCCAGCCGTACCGCCTGCACCGGCCCCGCCAGCCGTACCGCCTGCACCGGCCCCGCCAGCCGTACCGCCCGCACCGGCGCCAGCAGCCGTACCGCCCGCACCGACCCCACTGCCGGCACCGGCCGCACCGGCCCCAGCGGCCGTACCGCCCGCACCGGCCCCAGCGGCCGTACCGCCTGCGCCGGCCGCACCAGCCGCACCAGCCGCCCCCGCAGCGCTCGCCGCCCCCGCAGCGCTCGCCGCCCCCGCAGCGCTCGCCGCGCTCGCCGCCCCCGCCACAAACCCCAGCAGGAACTTGCCCGTTCCGCCCACCGCCAGTACCACCAGCGCCGGGCCGACCAGTGCCGGCAAGCGGTCGTTCGCGCTCATCAGGGCCGCCAGGCGGGACCGGCAGTCGGCGCAGTCGTCCACGTGGCCGAGCAGTCGCTCCGACTGCCGTGCCGTCGCGGCGCCTCGGACGTACGCCGGCATCCGGGCCCAGTGGACCTGGCACGCCGGGTCGTCCGGCGCCCCCGTCTGCGCGCGCAGGAACGCCTGCCGCATTCCCTCCCGCGCCCGGTGCAGCAGTACCGCCGTCGCGCCCTCCTTGGTCCCGAGCTGCGGCCCGATCGCGGCCAGGGGCTGCCCCTCCGCCTCCGACAGCCACAGCGCCTTGACCCACCGTTCGGGCAACTGCCCCAGCACCCGCACCACCAGGTCGACGGCGGACACCTGCTCGGCCGGGTCGTCCGCGTGCGCCTGCCGGCCCACCCGGATCTGCTCGTCGGCCTGCGGATCCTGCGGCGTCTCCCGCACACCCGTGCCCGCGGCCGTCGCGAGATGCCGCACCGTCGTCATCAGGTACGCCGGCACGTTCTCTATCTCGTGCCCCGTGGCCAGCCGCCGCCACACCCGGAAGTGCGCCTCCGCGACGAGGTCCTCGGCGGTCCACGCATTGCGGGTGAGTGAGCGCGCGTACGCGACCAGCCGCGGCTGCTGTTCCTCGTAGATACGGGCGTACTCGGCCGTGGCGGAGGAGGCGTGGGACGCCGGTGCGGAAACTGCAGTGGAACCGTCGGACATGGCGGAACGCTCCAGTTGCTGCCTGCTGAGGCGGGAAAGGGTTTGTCAGCGTAGATGGCAAAACTTTCAATCAAAGTTGCCGACTGCTGCCAATGTGTCGCACGTCACATAAATTGACTTCTGTTGCCGCGTAATGCGGAGCCCCTTCCCGGACTCGTAGTGGTGTACGGCGCAACCGGCCGCCGTCCCGACATCGGAGCCCCTCGTGCCCATCACCCTCGAACAGCCCACCGGCGCCCGCCTGCTCACCCCCGACCACGAGGAGCTGGCGGTCCCCGTCACCCTCCGGTACAGCTCCGCCGATCCCCTCGCCGTCCACTTCGTCTTCCCGGTCTGGATCTCCCTGGACGACGAGGAGGTCACCTGGACCTTCGCGCGCACCCTCCTGGAGGAGGGCCTCGGCGCCCCGTCCGGTCTCGGCACGGTGCACGTCCGCCCCTGCGGCCCCGTCCAGACGGCCGTCGAGTTCCGGGCCCGCGAGGGCGTCGCCGTGATCCTCTTCGACACCTCCGCCCTGCACCGTTTCCTCGTCCGCTCCTTCGAGGTGACGGAACCCGGCGCCGAACCCGTGGAACCGGCGCTCGACCAGGGCCTCGCGGCCATGCTCGACGGTGTCTGACCGGGCTACCGTGGCCATCACGGATCACGGCAGCGCGCGCGGACCGAGGACGAGGACTGGGGGGAACACCGGCGTGGACACGGGGGTGTTGGTCGCGATCGCCGCCCTGTGGGGTGCGGCGGCGGGCTCGTTGCTGCCGAAAGCCGCGTACCGGTTCTCCGTACCCGCGGGCGAGGCCTGGCGGGAGACCTGCCCCGGGGAACACCCGATCGGCGGGTGGCTCGGCCGGGCGCGCTGCGCCGACTGCCCCACGAGCCCCGGCGCCGACACCGCCGTACAAACGACAAGGACGGAAAGGACCAAGGTGTACGGGCCCAGCGCCCCCGCCCTGATGATCTCCACCGCCCTCGTCTGCGCCGCACTCGCCGCCGCCACCGGGGCCCGGCCCGAACTCGGCGTCTGGCTGCTGCTCGCGCCCGTCGCTGTGCTGCTGACGGTCGTCGACTTCCGGGTGCAGCGGCTGCCCGACGTGCTGACCCTGCCGCTGGCCGCTGCCGCGCTCGCGCTGCTCGGGGTCGTCGCCTTCGTGCCGGAGCACGCGGGTGACTGGCCGACCGCGCTGTACGCCGCCGCCGCGCTCGGCGCCGGCTTCTTCGTGCTGTTCCTCGTCAACCCCGGCGGCATGGGCTTCGGCGATGTGAAGCTGGCGGTCGGGCTCGGGGCCGTGCTCGGGTGGTACGGGTGGGCGACAGTGATGCTGGGGACGTTCGCCGCGTTCCTGCTCGGGGCGGTCTACGGGGGTGCGCTGGTGCTCGTGCGGCGGGCCGGGCGGAAGACGACGATCCCCTTCGGGCCGTTCCTGCTCTCCGGGGCCTTCCTCGGGCTGCTGATCGGCGCGTTCGCGGCCTGACGTCGGGGGTGTCGGAGGGCTGGCGTACGCTGGCCGAGACCGCCCAACCCTTGACGAAAGGCACGCCCCGGTGACCGAGAAGGCCGACCTTACGTCTATTGATGTCGCAGCCGTCCTCGACCGTGCCGCCGAAGGTGGGCGCATCACGCCCGAAGAGGCGCTCGTCCTCTACCGCGACGCCCCGCTGCACGCGCTCGGCGCGACCGCCGACGCCGTGCGCCGCCGGAGGTACGCGGGCACCGAGCACATCGCGACGTACATCATCGAGCGCAACATCAACTACACGAACGTCTGCGTGACGGCGTGCAAGTTCTGTGCCTTCTACGCGCCGCCGAAGGACAAGGACAAGGGCTGGACGCGGGATCTGGACGACATCCTGCGCCGCTGCGCGGAGACCGTCGAACTGGGCGGCACCCAGATCATGTTCCAGGGCGGCCACCACCCGGACTACGGCGTCGAGTACTACGAGAAGCACTTCGCCGCGATCAAGCAGGCCTATCCGCAGCTGGTCATCCACTCCCTCGGCGCGTCCGAGGTCGAGCACATGGCCCGGATCTCCAAGGTGTCGGTCGACGAGGCGATCCAGCGGATCCATGCCGCCGGTCTCGACTCCTTCGCGGGCGCGGGCGCGGAGCTGCTGCCCGAGCGGCCGCGCAAGGCGATCGCGCCGCTCAAGGAGTCCGGTGAGCGCTGGCTGGAGATCATGGAGACGGCGCACCGGCTGGGCGTCGAGTCCACCTCCACCATGCTGATGGGCACGGGCGAGACGAACGCCGAGCGGATCGAGCACCTCCGCATGATCCGTGACGTACAGGACCGGACGGGAGGATTCCGCGCCTTCATCCCGTACCTGTACCAGCCGATGAACAACCACCTGAAGGGCCGCACGCAGGCCACGATCATCGAGTACCTGCGGATGATCGCGATCTCCCGGATCTTCATGGACAACATCGCCCACATCCAGGGCTCCTGGCTGACCACGGGCCAGGACGCGGGCCAGCTGACGCTGCACTACGGCGCCGACGACCTCGGCTCGGTCATGCTGGAGGAGAACGTCGTCTCGGCGGCCGGTGCCAAGCACCGCTCCAACCTCCAGGAAATGATCGACATGATCCGCACGGCGGGGCGGGTCCCGGCCCAGCGCTCCACGACGTACGAGCACCTGCTCGTCCATGACGACCCGGCGAACGACCCCGTCGACGAGCGCGTGATGTCCCACATCTCGTCCACGGCGATCGAGGGCGGCACGGCCCACCCCGAGTTGAAGCTGCTGGCTTCCAACTGACCCGCCCGTGCTGACGATTCACACGGCGGACGAGGTCCGGTACGACTGGACCGACGGCCCGTCTTTGAAGGACGGTGCCGTCGCGGTCGAGGGCGGCCGGATCGCCGCGGTGGGTTCGCCGGCGGAGGTCGAGGAGAGGTTTCCGGGGGCACGGGTGCGGCGGTGGCCCGGGGTGCTCGGTCCCGGGCGGGTGCACGAGGGTCCCCTCCCGGACGCCCCGAGCCCGCGCGAACGTATCCACGAGGTCCTCAAGTCGGGGGCGACGGCGGTCCAGGAGCGGTACGTCGACTCACCGGAACTGCGCGCGGCGGCGGCCCGGAACGACGTGGTGGTGCTGGCGGGGGTACGTCGGGTGCGGATCGCCGAGACCGACCGCGCGGACCTCGCCGTGTTCGACGAAACCGGCGCATGCATCGCGACCGTCTGCGCCGGCCGTCTGGTACACAGACGTCGTTAACCCGCGAACGCCTCTCCGAACGCCCCCGAACTCTGAGTCACCCCACTGCAGTTGGTGGCCGCGTCGTCGTCCCCGGAACTCCCCGACTCACACTGCTGATCCCGGAACGTCGACCACATCGACACCCACGCGATCTCCTTCTCCTCGGCGAACGTCCGTACCTGCGCCGCATCCGAGAGCGTGAACGTCTCCCCGTCCACGTCGTTCACCCCGATCATCGAGGTCAGCGCCATCCCCTGCCAGGCCCCCTCGTCGGAGAGCCCGAACACCTTCTTCAACTGGGTGTGCGCGGCCTTGGCCGAGGTGAGCGCGTAGTCGCCCATGTCGCCGCTGTAGGACTCCCCGTAGTTCATGGTCATCAGGTTCACCGTGGAGACCTGCACGTCGTACTTGTTGGCCGAGGCAAGCAGCGCCAGGCTGTCCGAGTCCAGCCCCGACGGCATGACGGGCAGCGTGAACGTCACCGACAGGTCGCTGCGTTCCTTCTGCAGCACCGCGATCGCCTCCGAACGCAGCGCCACGGAAGCGGAGTCCGTCAGCTGGTCCCCCTCGATGTCGAAGTCGGCCTGCGTGGCCCCCGCCGCGTCAAGTGCCTTGCCGTAGGCCGCCGCCAGCGCCGTCACGCTGTCGCAGGTCGACGCCAGCTCCTTCCCCGACGCCCCGCCGAAGGACACCCGCACACTCCCGCCGTCCTCCTTGAGCTGCGAGATCCGGGACTTCACGGAGGAGTCGGTCAGCGCGTCCTCGCCGTTCCAGGCCGGCGTGCAGGCGCTGCCGTCGGCGATCACGAAGGCCAGGTTGTACGTCCCCGGCGACCCGGCCGAGTCGTTGTCGGATGCCTCCGTCGCGCTCACGTAGGGCGCGTACGCCGTGGTCGACGAGGCGTCCTCGGCGGCCGACTCCGAGGGTGACGCACTCGCCTGTTTGGCGGGCTCGGACGCGGCGTCCGAGCCGCCGTCCGACCCCGAGGAGCACCCTGCCGTGGCCAGGGCAAACAGACAGGTGAACCCGGCCGCCGGCTTCAGGAAACTCCGCATTGCTCATGCACCCGCTCTCGTGATTTCCGTCTCAGGTTCGAAACAAAGTCCCATTCGAAAGGAGAACGTCTCATACGAAGCCGGTGTTCAAGCTGTCGGCCGATGCACAGGAAATACATGGGAGGGAAAGGGTGAATCGGGCCAACAGGGCGGAATAAATAAGACATAAGGCCTGTCTCTCCCTACCCTGACCTGCGCAGCCATTCACAGAAACTCTCAGGTGAGAGACAGGTTAAGGCGTTTCTCATATGCGCCTCACAAGAAGACTGATTTCGATCACATAAAGACTGCCTAATGTCTGGGGAATGCATTCCGAGCCTGCCATCGAAATCAGCGCGACCGAGCGAGGTCGCCGCCGCAAACGCGGCAACGGGTCCGTCGAAGGGCCCGTCTTCGTTGACAACTCCGGGCGCCGCTCCAAGCTGCTGCGCCGGATCGGCCTCTTCGTCGGCGTCCTGTGTCTCGGGTACGCCGTCATCCTGGGCCTGGCCTTCATGGGCATCGGCACGTCCATCAACCCGTCCTCGCTGCTGCCCTTCGGCGGCAACGGCCAGGCGGGCCCGGGCGGCAACGGCAACGCACCCGGCGGCCTGCGGCAGCAGGGCGGTGTCGGCAGCCAGGTCGGCGGCCGGCCCAGCGGCGCCCCGACCTCGCTGCCCTCCGGCACCCCCACCCCGTCCGCGTCCGTCAGCGCGGCCAACTGACGGGAATCCAGAGCCATATGACCACGACGACCTCATCGCGCGGCCGCCGCCGAGCCCCCACCCGCATGGAGCGGGCGGCGGGCAAGGCCGCGGCGCTGCAGAAACCGCGCGTCATCCTCGCCCTGCTGCTCCTGCTCGCGCTGACCAGCATCATGCTGCTCGACGGCTATCTGCGCGCCGAGGTCGGCGGCGACCAGCGGGTCCGCGACGGGGCCAGCGCCAGCAAGGTGCCGGACAAGATCCTCAACGGCGGCCCGATCATCACCTTCCGCGGCGGCCAGGCCACGACCCTCTCCGTCCCCAAGAAGACCATCGCGCTGACCTTCGACGACGGCCCGAACCCGACGTACACGCCGCAGGTCCTGGAGATCCTGCAGAAGTACGACGTGCCGGCCACGTTCTTCCTGGTCGGCTCGATGGTCTCGCGCTATCCGGGCATCGTGAAGGACATGGTCCAGCAGGGCAACGAGGTGGGGATCCACACCTTCACCCACGTCGACCTGTCGTACCAGAGCGACGCCCGCATCACGCGCGAGATGACCCAGACGCAGCTCGCTCTGGCGGGCGCGGCCGGTATCACCACCACGCTGTTCCGGGCGCCGTACTCCTCGGAGACGGACGCCATCGACAACTACAGCTGGCCCGTCTACCAGCAGCTCGGCAAGGACGGCTACACCAGCGTCTTCGTCGACACCGACAGCGACGACTGGAAGAAGCCGGGCGTCTCGAAGATCGTCAGCTGGGCCACGCCGAAGAAGAACAAGGGCGCCTCGGTCCTGATGCACGACGCCGGTGGCGACCGCGAGCAGACGATCAAGGCGCTGCCCAAGTACATCGAGAAGATGAAGGCGAAGGGCTACACCTTCACCACCATCAGCGGTGTCATCGAGAAGGACAACGTGAGCAGCCGACAGGCCGCGTCCGCCACCACGGCGACCGGACAGCAGCCGACCGGGACCGCTCCGGGCACGACCGGCACCGCGGGTGCCACAGGTACGACGGGTGCTACGGGTGCCACGGGAGAGCAGCCGAGCGGTGCCCCGGGCGCGCAGGGCAACCAGGGCCGTACGACCACCCAGCGGCTCCAGGCCGCCCATCGCACCGCCACCGGAGCGACCCTCTACGAGGGCAAGGCGCTCATCGTGGCCGTCGCCGTCGCCGAATGGGCCGTACCCGCGCTGTCGGTGGGCCTGATCATCGTGGGCGTGGCCGTGATGGGCCGGTTCGGGATGATGCTGATCCTCGCCCGGCGGCACTACAGACAACGCAACAAACGCCGGTTCAGCTGGGGGCCGACGGTGACCCGCCCGGTGAGCGTGATCGTCCCGGCGTACAACGAGAAGGAGTGCATCGCCAACACCCTCGCGTCGCTGGCGAAGAGCACCCACCCGATCGAGGTCATCGTGGTCGACGACGGCTCGACCGACGGCACCTCCGAGATCGCCCGCAACGCGGCCTTCGAGCTCGGCATGAACAACGTCCGGGTCATCCGCCAGGAGAACGCGGGCAAGCCGGCCGCTCTCAACAACGGTGTCCGCAACGCCAGTTACGACATCGTCATCATGATGGACGGCGACACCGTCTTCGAGCCGGAGGCGGTGCACCAGCTGGTGCAGCCCTTCGCCGACCCCGAGGTCGGCGCGGTCGCCGGCAACGCCAAGGTCGGCAACCGCAACACGGTCATCGGCGCCTGGCAGCACATCGAGTACGTGATGGGCTTCAACCTCGACCGCCGCATGTACGACCTGCTGCGCTGCATGCCCACCATCCCGGGCGCGATCGGCGCGTTCCGCCGCGAGGCGGTGCTGGAGGTCGGCGGGATGAGCGAGGACACCCTCGCCGAGGACACCGACATCACCATCGCCATGCACCGGGCGGGCTGGCGGGTCGTCTACCAGGAGCACGCGCGCGCGTGGACGGAGGCGCCGGGCTCGCTCAAGCAGCTGTGGTCGCAGCGCTACCGCTGGTCCTACGGCACCATGCAGGCCCTGTGGAAGCACCGCAAGTCCCTTACGGACAAGGGTCCTTCGGGCCGCTTCGGCCGGGTCGGGATGCCGCTGGTCGTCATCTTCCAGATCGTCACGCCGGTCTTCGCCCCGCTGATCGACGTCTTCACGGTCTACTCGATGATCTTCGTGGACTTCCAGGCCGCGCTGTACGCCTGGCTGGCGGTCCTCGGCATCCAGCTCTTCTGCGCGGCCTACGCCTTCCGCCTGGACCGCGAGAAGTACCGCTACCTCCTGATGATGCCGCTGCAGCAGCTGGCCTACCGCCAGATGATGTACCTGGTCCTCATCCACTCCTGCATCACGGCCCTCACGGGCGGCCGCCTGCGCTGGCAGAAGCTCAAGCGCACCGGCGAGGTCGGAACTCCGGCGGGGGTGAGCTGATGAGCTGGGGACAGGAGCAACAGGGCCACGGCGGCTACGGGTACGGCCAGCAGCCGGCCCAGGGCTACGAGGGGTACGGGCAGCAGGGGTACGGGCAGCAACAGCAGTACGTGCAGCCGCCGTATCCCCAGCCGCCGTATCCGCAACAGCCGTATCCGCAGCAGTACGTCGACTACGGGCCGCCGGCACCTGCCGAGGAGACGGCGCCGCTGCCGGCCGTGGAGCCGGAGCCGGTGGCTCCGGTCGTGGTGGAGGAGCGGGTCGAGTCTCCGGGCGAAGAGCAGCAGGCGCCCAGGCCGACCGGTCGCGACCGGTACTTCGACACCCTTCGTGCGGTCGCCCTCATCCGCGTCGTGACTTACCACACCTTCGGGTGGGCCTGGTGCGGCATGGTGTTCCCCTCCATGGGGATCATGTTCGGGCTGGCCGGCACGCTGATGGCCAAGTCCCTGGAGCGCCCGGCGTTCAAGGTGGTCAAGAGCCGGCTGCGGAGGCTGCTGCCGCCGTTCTGGTTCTGGGGCTTCTTCGTGGTCCTGGCGATGCTGATCCACGACTGGATGCCGGGCTGGGAGATCGTCTACTGGATCGTGCCGCTCGGTGATCCGCCGGGCAACGCGTGGGGCATGCAGGCCTGGGAGATCCTCTGGTACCTGCGGACGTACCTCTGGTTCGTGCTCCTGTCCCCGGTGCTGCTGAAGCTCTTCCGGCTGGCGCCGATCCCGGTGCTGCTCCTGTCCCTCTCCCCGATCCTGGTCCTCAACTTCGTCTGGTCCGGGCCCGACAACCGTTTCGGCAGCGCCCTGTGGGACCTGTCGACGTACCTCTTCTGCTGGATCCTCGGCTTCGCCCACCGCGACGGCGTGCTCCAGAAGCTGAAGCCGGCCCTGGTGGTCGTCCTCTCGCTCGCCGCGATCGGCTACGGCGGCTGGTACGCCTTCACGCATCAGGGTGAGGTCGGCACCTACGACCTCGACGAGATCCCGCTCGCCCAGGCCTTCTGGTCGGCCGGGTTCGTGATGCTGCTGATGTGGGCCAAGGCGTACTTCCGGATCGACTTCGCCTGGCTCACCCGCTTCCGGCGGCTGGACCGCACGGTCACGATCTTCAACGCGCGTGCCGTGACGATCTACCTCTGGCACGAGATCGCGCTGGTGCTGGCCGTTCCGCTGATCGACCAGTTCTGGAACGTACCCGCGTTCGAGAAGTGGCTGCCGCTGGAGAGCCAGTGGTTCATGTTCGGCATCGGCTGGATCCTGATCGCCGTGTTCATCCTGCTGTGCGGCTGGGTGGAGGACGTGGCCGCGAAGAAGAAGCCCAAGCTTCTTCCGTGACGGTGTGCTGCAAGAATGGCGAGGTGACCCGCGCTTCCCTGAACAAGCAGCCGCACGAAGTCGCCTCGATGTTCGACGACGTGGCGGAACGGTACGACCTGACGAACGACGTGCTGTCGCTCGGCCAGGACCGGGCGTGGCGCAAGGAGGTGGCCCGGGCGGTCGACGCCCGGCCCGCGCAGAAGATCCTGGACCTGGCGGCCGGTACGGCGACCTCGTCGCTGCCGTTCGCGCGCACGGGCGCGTACGTCGTGCCCTGCGACTTCTCGCTCGGCATGCTCAAGGTCGGCAAGAAGAACCACCCGTGGCTGCCGCTGACGGCGGGCGACGCGACGAAGCTGCCGTTCAAGGACGACACCTTCGACGCCGTCACGATCTCTTTCGGGCTGCGCAACGTGCAGGACTTCGACGCGGGCCTGCGCGAGATGTACCGCGTGACCAAGCCGGGCGGACGGGTCGTGATCTGCGAGTTCTCGCACCCGACCTGGGCACCCTTCCGCACGGTCTACACCGAGTACCTGATGCGCGCCCTGCCGCCGGTCGCCCGCGCGGTCTCCTCCAACCCCGACGCGTACGTCTACCTCGCCGAGTCCATCCGCGCCTGGCCCGACCAGCCCGCGCTGGCCGAGCGGCTGCAGAAGGCCGGCTGGTCGAAGGTGGCCTGGCGCAACCTCACGGGCGGGGTGGTGGCCCTGCACCGCGGGTTCAAGCAGGCCTGAGCGTCAGCTCGTCGCCCGGCTCGTCCAGCTCGCGCTGCATCCCGCCTCCCGAAGGCCGGGGCAGCCGGGGCTCGCGCACGCCTCCGCCGCCCTCTCCCTCGCCGAAGTCGAACCACACGTAGATCACGGAGTCCCGCGGTACCTCGGCATTGGGCTGCGGGTACTGCCGTACGACGTAGTCGACCATCGTCTGTTGGAAGCGCAGGCCGGGCCGGTCCGGCGCGTTGAGGAAGAGGCCGGTCGCCTCTGCCGTCCTGCGTGCGTCCATGGCCATCAGGCCGACGAGCCGTGGGACGCGCACTTCGGGCGTTTTGGGTGTTATTCGCACAGATGTCACCCCCAGCGGTACTGGCAGGGTAACCGCCCGGGGGTGTTAATCGGAAGCGTCAAGTATCTTTCTGTAGCAGTTGATTACCCTGGGTTACATTTGGTGATCAGAGGTCGAGGCGGTACTGGTGTGCCTGCTGCCCGTACTTCGGCTCCATGAAGACGTGTTCGAGCCGCATGCCGAGCCGCTCGGTCACCGCGATCGAGCGCGCGTTGCCCGACAGCACCATCGCCACCACGTTCTCCACCCCGGCCGCCCTGAGCCGCTCCAGGGTCATCTGCGCGGCCGCGGTCGCGTACCCCTTGCCCCAGTACTCCCGGCCGAGCCGCCAGCCGATCTCGATCTCGCCGGTCGGACCCCAGTCCTGCGGCCACGGCTGGGCGCCGGTGAACCCGATGACCTGCCCGGCGTCGTCCAGCATGGTCCACAGGCAGAAGCCCCGCTCGGCGTCGTGCCGGCGCTGGCGGGCGGTGAGCTCCTCGTAGACGGAGAGGTCCCTGGCCTTGCCGCCGTGGAACTCCATCACTTCCGGGTCGTCGAAGACGCGGTGCCAGGCGATCGCGTCCTCGTCGGTGGGCACGCGCAGCCGTACTACGGGGAGAGCTCGGTTCACGGGGCAGCCCTTCAGCCGGGTGATCAATTCTGCTGAATAGACTGCCCATGTCCAGTGCCGGTCGGCACACGGATTCAGAACTTGATTCCGAACTTGATTCCGAGCCTGGGGAGATCCCGTCGTGACCGAGCCCCTCTCCGAGAACACCGCCGATGTGATCGTCGTCGGCGCGGGGCCAGCCGGCTCCACCACCGCCTACTACCTCGCCAAGGCCGGACTCGACGTACTCCTCCTTGAGAAGACCGAGTTCCCGCGCGAGAAGGTCTGCGGCGACGGACTCACCCCGCGCGCCACCAAGCAGCTCGTCGCCATGGGCATCGACGTCTCCGAGGAGGCCGGCTGGCTGCGCAACAAGGGCCTGCGCATCATCGGCGGCGGTGTCCGCCTCCAGCTGGACTGGCCGGATCTCGCCTCCTACCCGGACTACGGCCTCGTCCGCAAGCGCGACGACTTCGACGAGCAGCTCGCCCGGCAGGCGCAGAAGGCCGGCGCCCGGCTCTTCGAGCGCTGCAACGTCGGCGCCCCGATCGTCGACGAGCGCACCGGCCGCATCACCGGCGTCAACGCCAAGCTCGGCGAGGAGAAGCGCGAGGTCACCTTCCACGCGCCGCTCGTGGTCGCCGCCGACGGCAACTCCACGCGCCTTTCCCTCGCGATGGGCCTGCACCGCCGCGAGGACCGCCCGATGGGTGTCGCGGTCCGGACGTACTTCGAGTCCCCCCGCCACGAGGACGACTACCTGGAGTCCTGGCTGGAGCTGTGGGACCGCCGCGGGCCCGGCGAGGACCGTCTGCTGCCCGGCTACGGCTGGATCTTCGGCATGGGCGACGGCACGTCCAACGTCGGCCTCGGCGTCCTGAACACCTCCGACTCCTTCAAGGAGCTGGACTGGCGCGAGGTCCTGAAGGCCTGGTGCGCGTCCATGCCCGCGGACTGGGGCTACACCCCGGAGAACATGACCGGGCCGATCCGTGGGGCCGCCCTCCCGATGGCCTTCAACCGGCAGCCCCACTACACGCGCGGGCTGCTGCTCGTCGGCGACGCCGGCGGCCTGGTGAACCCCTTCAACGGCGAGGGCATCGCCTACGCCATGGAGTCCGGCCAGATCGCCGCCGACGTCATCGTCCAGGCCCACGCCCGCCCGACGCCCGCGAGCCGCGAACTCGCCCTCCAGCGCTACCCGCGGGTGTTGAAGGACACCTACGGCGGCTACTACACGCTCGGCCGCGCCTTCGTGAAGCTCATCGGCAACCCGAAGGTCATGAAGATCGCGGCCCAGCGCGGTCTGACCCACCCGCTGCTCATGAAGTTCACCTTGAAGATGCTGGCCAACCTCACCGACCCGACGGGCGGCGACGCGATGGACCGCATCATCAACGGGCTGAGCAAGGTGGCGCCGAAGGCGTAGCCGACGCGGGGGTACGCCGGGTAAGGAAGGCGTACGGATCGCGTCAGGATTCGGGCCGGGGGCTCAAGTACCCCTGGCCCGCGTCCCGGTGGCGTCGCACACTGGCGGCAGTGGCCCAGGCGGCTCTCGGTACGGATCGCAGGTGCGGCACCATGAAGAACCCGGCAGCTCTCGCCCCGCTCATCTTCGTCGTGACGGCTCTCGTCGTCGGGACCGTGTACGCCCGGCGTCGCGGTTACGGCGTGGGCGGCCGGACCGTCGTCCGGTGCCGCGACGGGCACCTCTACACGACCATCTGGATCCCGGGCGCCTCCTTCAAGTCCCTCCGCCTCGGCTGGTACCGCTGGCAGTACTGCCCGGTCGGCCGGCACTGGAGCTCGGCCGTGCCGGTGCGGGACGACGAACTGACGCCGCAGGAAAGGGCGTTGGCCGAGATGTACCACGACGCGCCCGTGCCCTGAACCCGGCGGTGGGTCCGGCGGTGGGGAGTCCGGCGTCCCGCACGGCCGGTCAGCCCCGGCCCAGCTCGGCCGCCCTGGCCGCCCGGCGCGCGACCACCTCGTCGCGCCGGTCCGCCACCTGGCGCAGCGCGTCCTTGCGCTCCCGCTTGGAGAGCCGGTCCAGATACACGTACCCGTTCACATGGTCCGTCTCGTGGGCCAGGCAGCGCGCGAAGTAGCCCGTGCCCTCGACGGCGAGCGGCTGCCCGTCCTTGTCCAGCCCCCGCACCACGGCCCGGTCCGGCCGCGGTACGTCCAAGACGGCACCCGGCACCGACAGGCACCCCTCGTTCTCGTCGAGCAGCCGTCGGCCGGCCGGACCCGGGCTGTCGAGGACCGGGTTGACGACGTGCCCGACGTGCCGGACCCCGTCGTCGTCCAGGCAGTCGTAGACGAACAGCCGCACATCGACCCCGACCTGGTTCGCCGCGAGCCCGCATCCCTCCGCGATGTACATGGTCAGGAACATGTCGTCGATGAGCGCGGCGAGATCGGGCCCGAACTCGGTGACGTCCCGGCACGGCTTGTGCAGCACCTGCTCGCCGACCTCGGTCACCCGCCGCACCTGCCCGCGCCGGGCCTCGGGGGCGAACGGCGGATACGAGTCGACGGGCCTGCCTTGTAGGAACACGCTGGGCATGTCTGTGTCTCCTGGTGATTGTGTGGATGCTGTGGGTAGTGGAGGCGGCGGGCTTCCAGCGCCCCGAACTCCCTCCCTACCCTCCCGAAGTCATGACAACAGAACACGCCCAGGGGTCGCAGGAGAACGCCGGCCACACCCGCAGACGATTCCTCACCGGCGCCGGGGGAGCGGCCGGGGCCCTCGCCTTATGGCCCGCCGTACCCGCGAGCGCGGCCGCCACCGGCAACCGCGTCGCCGTCCTCGGCGGCGGGGTCTCCGGCCTCAGCGCCGCCCACGAACTCGCCGAGCGCGGCTACGCCGTCACCGTCTACGAGTACTACGACATCCTCGGCGGCAAGGCCCGCTCGATGGACGTCCCGGGCACGGCTGCCGACGGCCGCAGACCCCTCCCCGGCGAGCACGGCTTCCGCTTCTTCCCCGGCTTCTACCGGAACCTTCCGGACACCATGCGCCGCATCCCCTTCCCCGGCAACCCGGGCGGCGTCCGCGGCAACCTCCGCAAGGCCACCGAGGAGTTGTTCTCCCGCGCCGCCGACCGAGCCGACCTCCACGTCCCCCTGCGCAGGGCCACCACCCCACCCGCCCCCGGCGACATCACGCCCACCTGGATACGCGACCAGATCCTCGCCGCCCTGGACCTGGCCGGCCGCCTCCCCGCCCACGAGGCCGCCTACTACGCGGACCGCCTCCTGGTCCACATCACCAGCTGCGACGCCCGCCGCGAGGACCAGTGGGAGAAGACGTCCTGGTGGGACTTCATCCGCGCCGAGGAGATGAGCGAGGAGTACCAGCGCCTCCTCGGCATCGGACAGACCCGCAACCTCGTCGCCACGCGCGCCGAGGTGGCGTCCACCCGCACGGTCGGCCGCGTCATCATCGAGGCCCTCATCCTCTGGGGCCTCCTCGGCCAGGGCCTGGACGGACCCGACGCCGACATCGACCGCGTCCTCAACGCCCCCACCAGCGAGGCCTGGATCGACCCCTGGGAGACCCACCTGCGCGCCCAGGGCGTCGAGTTCGTGACCGGGACCCAGGTGAAGGAGGTCGTGTACGAGGGCGGGAAGGTGACCGGCGTACGCGTGGCCGCGCGCGACGGTGGCCAGGAGCGGGTCGTCACGGCCGACCACTACGTCTCCGCGCTCCCGGTCGAGCACGCGCGCGTGACATGGGGCCCGGCCCTGCGCGCCGCCGACCCGCAGCTCGCCAGGTGCGACGCGCTTCAGACGGACTGGATGACCGGCGTGATGTTCTACCTGCGCACGCCCACCCCCGTCGTGCACGGCCACATCAACTGCGTCGACTCGCCCTGGGCGGTGACCGGAATCGGCCAGGCGCAGTTCTGGGACGGACGGGACTTCTCCCGCGACTACGGCGACGGACAGGCCCACGACTGTCTGTCCGCGATCATCTCGGAGTGGGACAAGCCCGGCATCCTGTACGGCAAGACGGCCAAGGAGTGCACCAGGGACGAGATCGTCGCCGAACTCTGGGCCCAACTGAAGGACGGGCTGAACGACTCCGGCAAGACGGTCCTCACCGACGAGGACCGCCTGGGCTGGTTCATGGACCCCGCCGTGACGGGCCTGGGCGGCCCCGACCCGCAGAACCGCGAGCAGCTCCTCATCCACCCCACGGGCACGCTCTACAACCGCCCCACGGCGCGCACCGCGGTCCCGAACTTCTTCCTCGCCGGCGACTACGTCCGCACGGATGTGGACCTGGCGACCATGGAAGGCGCCAACGAGTCGGCCCGACGCGCCGTCAACGCACTGCTCGACGCGGACAATTCGGACGCCGAGCGCTGCGAGATCGTGGAGCTGTACCGGCCGCCGGAGATGGAGCCGCTCAAACGGATCGACGAACTCCGCTACAAGCTGGGCCTGCCGAACACCTTCGACCTGGGGTAGCCCTCGGGTGTGACGGGCAGGGTGTGACGGAGGGCCGCTGCCCCCGAGCGGCTGCGGCCCTTCCGTTCGTTCTCGGTGGTCGGCCTGTCAGAGCACCCGCACCGCGCCGGTCGGCGGGTCGTAGGAGAGCGGCTTCTCGACCACACCGGTCGACGGGTTCTGCGCGCCGACGAACATGCCGTCGCCGACGTACACCGCCACGTGGTACGCGCTGCCCGCGCTGCCCCAGTACAGGATGTCGCCCGGCTGCAGGTTGCTCAGCGAGACCTGGGTGCCGGCCGTCGACTGGTCCTGCGAGACGCGCGGCAGGCTGATGCCGACCTGCTTGAAGGCGGTCTGCACCAGGCCCGAGCAGTCCCACGAGTTGGGGCCGGTGCCGCCGGAGACGTAGGCGTCGCCGATCTGCGCCTTCACGAAGGCGATGACGGCGGCGGCCGAACCCGTGGCCGTGGACGAGCTCGTAGAGGCGCTGGAGGTCGTCGAGGCGGCCAGGGTGGTCCGCTCGGCGCTCCGGGACGCCGCCTGCTCCGCGGCGGCCTTACGGGCCGCCTCAGCCTTCTTCTTCGCCTCCGCCTTCTTCTTGGCCTCCGCGAGGTCCGACTTGGCCTGCTTCGCGGCCTTCGCGGCGGCCGCGTCACGCTCGGCCTGCAGTTCATAGTTCGCGGCCGCCTGCTGCGTGGCGTCCGCGGACTGGGCGATCTGCGCCGACAGGTCGGCCGTCAGGGTGGGCAGTTGCAGGGTCTGCGTCGTCTCGGCGGCGTTCGCCGAAGCCGCGCCAGCCGCCGCCATGCTGAGGACGCCACCGGCAACTCCGGCCCGCACGGCGATGTTCGTCGTCGCGCTGCGGCGGGGTTTCCGGTGGCTGCGTATGTGAGCGGTGTGGGACATGAGAACAACCGGTATCAGGGGCTCCTCCATACCTTCAAGAAACGTGTGCTGCGCCACACTTGTTCAATCAGCCCCATGAATCCCGGGCGTGGCGTTCCTTATTGACGCCGTAACGGACATTGCGGACCTGACCCATCAGGGCCGTGATCACGTTCTTTCGACGGTACGTCCGAATTGCCCGCGGCCTACCACCGGTTGGGACCGTTGGCCAAGCCCCGTTCTCAGAGACCTCTCATGGATGTGGCGGAGGTCACGCAACGGTCTCGGGTGGGCCCGCGTCACGCGCGTAGATCACGAGCGCATTGCGGCGGGGTCGCGAGAGGGTCGCGGCCGGCGCCGCTCGTGAACGCGTGCACGCGTCCACATCGCACCCCGTCTCTCACCTTGATGTGTGAATGCGGCGCACTACCAAGGCGTCGCGTCCAGGGCCAATTTGCATGCAAGGGAAGTCTCTTGATATTGAGACGCCCCTCTCGAACTGCGCCGACTAGCGGAAATGTCACCTCTGGTGATCACTTGGACGCTTCGAGTGCGAAGATCACCGCTCATCGGACTTCATGATCCTTCATCGGGTGGTGGAGATCACAAAGCTTGTGCAATACCCCGTGTCGCAGATCACAGAGCGGCGGGCATAAGATGCGAGGCAGTTGGGCTTGTGACCTGCTTCACATGTTCTCGATCTTCGTTGGGACGAACGGAGGTTAGAGCGGCGTATGAGGCCGGTGTGAGTCCGATGCCATCGCCAGCAGTCAGTGCCGACTGAGAGGAGCGAGGAGCGGTGAACGCGTATGCGCCCATCCTCGTACTGGGAGCCCTCGGGGCAGGCTTTGCGATCTTCTCCGTGGTCATGGCCACGCTGATCGGGCCTAAGCGGTACAACCGCGCCAAGCTCGAGGCCTACGAGTGCGGAATCGAGCCGACCCCCACGCCGGCCGGCGGCGGGCGCTTCCCCATCAAGTACTACCTGACGGCGATGCTCTTCATCGTCTTCGACATCGAGATCGTCTTCCTCTATCCCTGGGCCGTCACCTTCGACGCCCTGGGGATCTTCGGGCTCGTGGAGATGCTGCTCTTCGTGCTCACCGTCTTCGTCGCGTACGCGTACGTATGGCGGCGCGGCGGCCTGGAATGGGACTGAGGGGCCTTTAACTCATGGGACTCGAAGAAAAGCTGCCGAGCGGCTTCCTGCTGACCACCGTCGAGCAGGCCGCGGGCTGGGTGCGCAAGGCGTCCGTCTTCCCGGCCACCTTCGGCCTGGCCTGCTGCGCCATCGAAATGATGACCACGGGCGCCGGACGCTACGACCTGGCCCGCTTCGGCATGGAGGTCTTCCGCGGCTCACCCCGCCAGGCCGACCTCATGATCGTCGCCGGCCGGGTCAGCCAGAAGATGGCGCCGGTGCTGCGGCAGGTCTACGACCAGATGCCGAACCCCAAGTGGGTCATCTCCATGGGGGTCTGCGCCTCCTCGGGCGGCATGTTCAACAACTACGCGATCGTGCAGGGCGTCGACCACATCGTCCCGGTCGACATCTATCTCCCGGGCTGCCCGCCACGGCCCGAGATGCTCATGGACGCCATCCTCAAGCTCCACCAGAAGATCCAGACCTCCAAGCTCGGTGTGAACGCCGAGGAGGCCGCCCGCGAGGCTGAGGAAGCGGCGCTCAAGGCCCTGCCCACGATCGAGATGAAGGGGCTGCTGCGGTGAGCGACGCGAACGGCACCAACGGAGCCGACGGCGCCTCGAACGGGGTGAACCCCGAAAAGGACCTCGGCGCCTCCAACCTCCCCGGCCAGCGCGGCGAAGGCGGTGAGGAGATCCGCGTCCAGCGCGGCATGTTCGGCGCGAACAACGGCGGAGACACCTCCGGCTACGGCGGCCTGGTCCGCTCGATCCGGCTGCCGGGAGCGGCCGCCCGCCCCTATGGCGGGTGGTTCGACGAGGTCGCCGACGAACTGGAGGGCGCCCTGGAGGAGCAAGGCCTCCTCCCGGACAACGCCATCGAGAAGACGGTCGTCGACCGCGGCGAACTCACCTTCCACGTCGAGCGCGAGCACCTGCTGCGCGTCGCACAGACCCTGCGCGACGACCCCGCCCTGCGCTTCGAACTGTGCACCGGCGTCAGCGGAGTCCACTACCTCCACGACAAGGGCCGCGAGCTGCACGCCGTCTACCACCTGCGCTCGATCACCCACAACCGGCTGATCCGCCTGGAGGTCAGCGCCCCGGACGCGGACCCGCACATCCCGTCCCTGGTCTCCGTGTACCCGACCAACGACTGGCACGAGCGCGAGACCTACGACTTCTTCGGGATCGTCTTCGACGGTCACCCGGCCCTGACCCGGATCATGATGCCGGACGACTGGCAGGGCCACCCGCAGCGCAAGGACTACCCCCTCGGCGGCATCCCCGTCGAGTACAAGGGCGCCCAGATCCCGGCTCCGGACCAGCGGAGGTCGTACTCGTGAGCACTTCGCACGCCTCTCCCCGCGAGACCACGGAAGGGACCGTATACACGGTCACCGGTGGCGACTGGGACGAGGTCGTCCAGTCCGCGGCCAAGGCCGACGACGAGCGCATCGTCGTCAACATGGGCCCCCAGCACCCCTCCACCCACGGAGTGCTGCGGCTGATCCTGGAGATCGACGGCGAGACCGTCACCGAGGCCCGCTGCGGCATCGGCTACCTCCACACCGGCATCGAGAAGAACCTCGAGTTCCGCACGTGGACGCAGGGCACCACGTTCGTGACGCGCATGGACTACCTGACGTCCTTCTTCAACGAGACCGCCTACTGTCTCGCCGTCGAGAAGCTCCTCGGCATCGAGGACGAGATCCCCGACCGCGCCACCCTCATCCGCGTGCTCCTGATGGAGCTGAACCGGATGTCCTCGCACCTGGTGTGCATCGCCACCGGCGGCATGGAACTCGGCGCCACCACGATCATGATCTACGGATTCCGTGATCGTGAAATGATTCTCGACATCTACGAGCTCATCACGGGCCTTCGGATGAACCACGCGTACATCCGCCCCGGCGGACTCGCGCAGGACCTGCCGCCCGGCGCGGTGGACCACATCCGCGAGTTCGTGAAGAAGATGAAGAAGAACCTCCCGGAGTACGACAAGCTTGCCACCGGGAACCCCAT
Organism: Streptomyces sp. CA-249302; assembly: GCF_050936785.1. Classification (NCBI taxonomy): domain Bacteria; kingdom Bacillati; phylum Actinomycetota; class Actinomycetes; order Kitasatosporales; family Streptomycetaceae; genus Streptomyces; species Streptomyces sp. CA-249302. Next base: position 6,218,498 of record NZ_JBNJMG010000001.1, read on the forward strand.
CTTCAAGGCCCGTATGCAGGACGTCGGTTACCTCGACCTGGCCGGCTGCATGGCCCTCGGCGCCACCGGCCCGATCCTGCGTTCCACCGGCCTGCCGCACGACCTGCGCAAGACGCAGCCCTACTGCGGCTACGAGAACTACGACTTCGACGTCCCGACCGCCGACACCTGCGACTCCTACGGCCGCTTCCTCATCCGCCTGGAGGAGATGCGCCAGTCGCTGAGGATCGTCGAGCAGTGCCTGGACCGGCTCCAGCCCGGCCCGGTCATGGTCGCCGACAAGAAGATCGCCTGGCCCGCCCAGCTCGCCCTGGGACCGGACGGACTCGGCAACTCCCTCGACCACATCAAGAAGATCATGGGCACCTCCATGGAGGCCCTGATCCACCACTTCAAGCTGGTCACCGAGGGCTTCCGGGTCCCGCCGGGCCAGGCGTACGCGGCCGTCGAGTCTCCCAAGGGCGAACTCGGGGTGCACGCCGTGTCCGACGGCGGCACCCGCCCCTTCCGGGTCCACTTCCGCGACCCGTCCTTCACCAACCTTCAGGCCATGGCGGCGATGTGCGAGGGCGGCCAGGTCGCCGACGTCATCGTCGCCGTCGCGTCCATCGACCCCGTGATGGGAGGCGTCGACCGGTGACCACCAGTTCCTCCGGCGTCAGCCTGGGCATGCCCGAACTGCCCGCGCCCGCCTACCCGGACGACGTCCGAGCCCGCCTCGAGGCGGACGCGCGCGAGGTCATCGCCCGCTACCCCGACTCGCGGTCCGCGCTCCTGCCGTTGCTGCACCTCGTGCAGGCGGAGGAGGGTCATGTCACGCGCACCGGAATGCAGTTCTGCGCGGACGTGCTGGAGCTGACCACGGCCGAGGTCACCGCCGTCGCGACCTTCTACACGATGTACCGGCGCAGGCCGAGCGGTGACTACCAGGTGGGCGTCTGCACCAACACGCTGTGCGCGGTGATGGGCGGCGACGCGATCTTCGAGGAGCTCCAGGAGCACCTCGGCGTCGGCAACGGTGAGACCACCGACGACGGCAAGGTCACCCTGGAGCACATCGAGTGCAACGCGGCCTGCGACTTCGCGCCGGTGGTGATGGTCAACTGGGAGTTCTTCGACAACCAGTCCCCGGCCAGCGCCAAGCGCCTCGTCGACGACCTGCGCGCGGGCCGTCCTGTCGAGCCCACGCGCGGGGCGCGCCTGTGCACCTTCAAGGAGACCGCGCGGATCCTGGCCGGCTTCCCCGACGAGCGGCCCGGGGCCGTCGAGGAGAGCGGCGGTGCGGGACCCGCGTCGCTGGTGGGCCTCCGCCTGGCAAGGGGAGAGGCCGCACCCGCGCGCGTGGTCCATCCGCGTACTCAGGAACCAGAGGGTCAGCAGCCCTCTGACCAGGCCGCCGAGGAGGGGGAGTGATGACCTTGGCACCCGAACTCAAGAACAACAGCCCCGAGAAGCTGCTCGCACCCGTGCTGTCGGCCTTCTGGGACGAGGAGAAGTCCTGGACTCTCGACGTCTACCGAAGGCACGAGGGCTACGAGGGGCTCCGCAAGGCGCTCGCGATGTCGCCGGACGACCTGATCGCGTACGTCAAGGACTCCGGTCTGCGCGGCCGCGGTGGCGCGGGATTCCCGACGGGAATGAAATGGCAGTTCATTCCCCAGGGTGATGGAAAGCCACACTATCTAGTTGTCAACGCCGACGAGTCGGAGCCGGGGACCTGTAAGGACATCCCGCTCCTCTTCGCGAACCCGCACAGCCTCATCGAGGGCATTGTCATCGCGTGTTACGCCATCAGGTCGTCGCATGCCTTCATCTATCTGCGTGGTGAAGTCGTCCCCGTATTGCGGCGGTTGCACGAGGCCGTGCGCGAGGCCTACGCGGCGGGCTACCTCGGCGAGAACATCCTGGGCAGCGGGCTGAACCTGGAACTCACCGTGCACGCCGGCGCCGGCGCGTACATCTGCGGTGAGGAGACCGCACTGCTCGACTCGCTCGAAGGCCGCCGTGGTCAACCGCGGCTCCGTCCCCCCTTTCCTGCGGTGGCGGGCCTCTATGCGTGCCCGACTGTTGTGAATAACGTCGAGTCGATCGCGTCGGTTCCCGCGATTCTGCATCGGGGCAAAGAATGGTTCCGCTCGATGGGGAGCGAGAAGTCCCCGGGCTTCACGCTCTACTCGCTCAGCGGCCATGTCGCCAGCCCCGGCCAGTACGAGGCCCCGCTCGGCATCACGCTCCGCCAGCTCCTCGAGATGAGCGGCGGCATGCGACCCGGACACCGCCTCAAGTTCTGGACGCCGGGCGGCTCTTCGACCCCGATGTTCACCGACGAGCACCTCGACGTCCCTCTTGACTACGAAGGAGTGGGCGCCGCGGGTTCCATGCTCGGCACGAAAGCACTCCAGTGCTTCGACGAGACGACCTGCGTGGTCCGCGCCGTCACCCGCTGGACCGAGTTCTACGCCCACGAGTCCTGCGGCAAGTGCACCCCGTGCCGCGAAGGGACGTACTGGCTCGTGCAGTTGCTGCGCGACATCGAGGCAGGCAAGGGCGTGATGTCCGACCTCGACAAGCTGAACGACATCGCCGACAACATCAACGGCAAGTCCTTCTGCGCCCTCGGCGACGGCGCCGCCTCGCCGATCTTCTCCTCGCTGAAGTACTTCCGCGAGGAGTACGAGCAGCACATCACGGGCCGCGGCTGCCCCTTCGACCCGGCCAAGTCGACGGCCTGGGCCGACCGCACGGAGGTGAACGCATGACGGTGACCACGAGCGCTCCCTCCGGCGGGGGAGAGGCGGCGGTCCCGCCGGAAGATCTCGTCTCGCTGACGATCGACGGCGCCGAGATCAGCGTGCCCAAGGGCACCCTGGTCATCCGGGCCGCCGAACAGCTCGGCATCGAGATCCCCCGCTTCTGCGACCACCCGCTCCTCGACCCGGCCGGCGCCTGCCGCCAGTGCATCGTCGAGGTCGAGGGCCAGCGCAAGCCGATGGCGTCCTGCACCATCACGTGCACCGACGGCATGGTCGTGAAGACCCACCTCACCTCGCCGGTCGCCGAGAAGGCCCAGCACGGTGTGATGGAGCTGCTGCTCATCAACCACCCGCTGGACTGCCCGGTCTGCGACAAGGGCGGCGAGTGCCCGCTACAGAACCAGGCCATGTCGCACGGCCAGGCCGAGTCCCGCTTCGAGGGCAAGAAGCGGACGTACGAGAAGCCCGTCCCGATCTCCACGCAGGTGCTGCTCGACCGCGAGCGGTGCGTGCTGTGCGCCCGCTGCACCCGGTTCTCCAACCAGGTCGCGGGCGACCCGATGATCGAACTTCTCGAACGCGGCGCGCTCCAGCAGGTCGGCACCGGTGAGGGCGACCCCTTCGAGTCGTACTTCTCCGGCAACACCATCCAGATCTGCCCGGTCGGCGCGCTCACCTCGGCGGCGTACCGATTCCGCTCCCGCCCCTTCGACCTCGTCTCCTCGCCGAGCGTGTGCGAGCACTGCTCCGGCGGCTGCGCGACCCGCACCGACCACCGGCGCGGCAAGGTCATGCGGCGCCTCGCGGCCAACGACCCCGAGGTCAACGAGGAGTGGATCTGCGACAAGGGGCGCTTCGGGTTCCGGTACGCGCAGCAGCGCGACCGGCTCGAGACGCCGCTGGTGCGCAACGCCGAGGGCGACCTCGAACCGGCCTCCTGGCCGGAGGCCTTGCAGATCGCGGCCCAGGGCCTGCTCGCCTCGCGCGGCCGCACCGGCGTCCTGACCGGCGGCCGCCTCACCGTCGAGGACGCCTACGCGTACAGCAAGTTCGCGCGCGTGGCGCTCGACACCAACGACATCGACTTCCGCGCGCGCGTGCACGGCAGCGAGGAAGCCGACTTCCTGGCCGCGCGGGTCGCCGGACGCGGCCGCGACCTCGACGGTACGGGCGTCACGTACACCCTCCTGGAGAAGGCGCCCGCGGTCCTGCTGATCGGGTTCGAGGCCGAGGAGGAGGCGCCCGGCGTCTTCCTGAGGCTGCGCAAGGCCTGGCGAGGGCACGGGCAGAAGGTGTTCTCGCTGGCCACGCACGCGACGCGGGGTCTGGAGAAGGCGGGCGGCACGCTGCTGCCGGCCGCTCCCGGCACCGAGACCGAATGGCTGGACGCGCTCGCGAGCGGGGTCGGCCTGGAGGACGGCGGAGCCACGGCGGCCGAGGCGCTGCGCGCCGAGGGCGCCGTGATCGTCGTCGGTGAGCGGCTCGCCGCGGTCGCCGGTGGCCTCACCGCGGCCGTACGGGCCGCGTCCGCGACCGGGGCGGAGCTCGTCTGGATCCCGCGCCGGGCCGGGGAGCGCGGCGCCGTCGAGGTGGGCGCGCTGCCGTCGCTGCTGCCGGGCGGACGCCCGGCGACCGACCCACGCGCGCGTGAAGAGGTCGCCGCCGTCTGGGGCGTCGCCGAACTCCCGCACCGCTACGGCCGCGACACCAGCCAGATCGTCGAGGCCGCTCTGAGCGGCGAGTTGCAGGCGCTCGTGGTCGCGGGCGTCGAGATCGCCGACCTGCCCGACCCGGCACGCGCGCGTGAAGCACTTCACGAGGCCGGCTTCGTGGTCTCGCTGGAGCTGCGGCTCAGCGAGGTCAGCGAGCACGCCAGCGTCGTACTGCCCGTCGCCGCGGTCGCCGAGAAGGCCGGCACCTTCCTCAACTGGGAGGGCAGGGTGCGCTTCTTCGACGCCGCGCTCAAGCCCGACCAGATGACCCGCTCCCTCGCACCGACCGACGCGCGCGTCCTGCAGATGCTGGCCGACGCCATGGACGTACACCTGGGTCTGCCGGATCTGCGCACGGTGCGCTCGGAGATCGACCGGCTCGGGCCCTGGGACGGGCCGCGGGCGACCGAACCCCTGGAGACCGGGGGACAGTTGCCCCGGCCCGCCGCCGGGGAGGCCGTACTCGCCGGGCACCGGCTGCTGCTCGACCAGGGCCGCCTCCAGGAGGGCGACGAGGCCCTCGCAGGGACGCGGCACGCGGCCCACGCGCGCGTGTCGGCCGCGACGGCCGCCGAGGCCGGCGTCAAGGACGGCGACCTGCTCGCCGTGACCGGCACCTCCGGAACGGTCGAACTCCCGCTGCGGATCACCGAGATGCCCGACCGCGTGGTCTGGCTCCCGCTGAACTCCGTAGGCAAGGGCGTCGCCTCCGACACCGGGGCGCTGCCCGGCGCACTCGTCCGCATCGGCCCGGCGACGCTCGTCGACGAGGCCCCGAAGGAGGTGGAGGCATGAGCCCGTACCTCGCCGCTGAAGACCTCTCGATGTTCGGCCGCGACCCCTGGTGGCTGGTCGTCGTCAAGGCGGTGTTCTGCTTCGCCTTCCTGATGGTGACCGTGCTGTTCTCCATCGTGTGGGAGCGCAAGGTCGTCGCCTGGATGCAGCTGCGCATCGGCCCCAACCGGCACGGCCCCTGGGGCATGCTCCAGTCGCTCGCCGACGGCATCAAGCTGATGCTGAAGGAAGACCTCATCGTCAAGCGCGCGGACAAGGTCGTCTACGTCCTCGCGCCGATCGTCGCGGCCATCCCGGCCTTCATGGCGATCGCGGTGATCCCCTTCGGCCCGGCCGGCAACGAGATCTCGATCTTCGGCACCCGCACCACGATGCAGCTCACCGACCTGCCGATCGCGATGCTCTACATCCTCGCGGTCGCCTCGGTCGGCATCTACGGCATCGTGCTCGCGGGTTGGAGTTCCGGATCCACCTACCCGCTGCTCGGCGGCCTGCGCTCCTGCGCGCAGATGATCTCGTACGAGATCGCCATGGGCGCCTCGTTCGCCTCGGTGTTCCTCTACTCGGGGTCGATGTCGACCTCGACGATCGTCGAGCAGCAGCACGACCGCTGGTACATCCTGCTGCTGCCGGTCTCCTTCATCCTCTACGTCGTCACCATGGTGGGCGAGACCAACCGCGCCCCCTTCGACATGCCGGAGTCCGAGGGCGACCTGGTCGGCGGCTTCAACACCGAGTACTCGTCGATCAAGTTCGCGATGTTCATGCTCGCCGAGTACGTCAACATGGTGACCGTCTCGGCCGTGTCCACCACGCTCTTCCTCGGCGGCTGGCGGGCCCCCTGGCCGATCAGCACCTTCTGGGAGGGCGCCAACCACGGCTGGTGGCCGCTCCTCTGGTTCGTGATCAAGGTCCAGCTGCTGCTGTTCTTCTTCATCTGGCTGCGCGGCACGCTTCCCCGCGTCCGCTACGACCAGCTGATGAAGCTCGGCTGGAAGGTCCTCATCCCGGTCTCCGTGGTCTGGCTGATGCTGGTCGCGACGGTGCGGGCACTGAGGAACGAGAACTACGACTTCGCCGACATCGCCCTCTACATCGGCGGCGCCGTCCTCGCCCTGCTGCTCCTGTCCTTCGTCGTGGACATGTTCCGCGTGAAGGCAGAGGAGAGCGAGCGGGCCGCCGCCCCGCAGCCCGCCGGATTCGACGCGATGGCGGGCGGATTCCCCGTGCCGCCGCTGCCGGGTCAGGAGCTTCCGCCGGTGCCCAGGCGCAGCCCGCGCCGGGAGCGTGAGCTGATTGTCAGTGGTGGGTCGGATACTGCGAGTGACGGATCTTCGGATGGAAAGGAGGCGTCCGATGGCTGAGGAGCCGAAGGAGACCAAGCCCGGTTTCATGAACCCCGTCGCCGGCTTCGGCGTGACCTTCAAGGCCATGTTCAAGAAGCGGCTGACCGAGCAGTACCCGGAGCAGCAGAAGACCACCGCTCCCCGCTTCCACGGACGGCACCAGCTCAACCGCCATCCGGACGGCCTGGAGAAGTGCGTCGGCTGCGAGCTGTGCGCCTGGGCGTGTCCCGCCGACGCCATCTACGTGGAGGGCGCGGACAACACGGACGAGGAGCGCTACTCGCCGGGCGAGCGGTACGGACGCGTCTACCAGATCAACTACGCCCGCTGCATCCTGTGCGGCCTGTGCATCGAGGCGTGCCCCACGCGCGCGCTCACGATGACGAACGAGTTCGAGCTCGCCGACAGCAGCCGCGCCAACCTCATCTACACCAAGGAACAGCTGCTCGCGGGGCTGGAAGACGGCATGGTCGACAGCCCGCACGCGATCTACCCGGGGACCGACGAGCAGGACTACTACCGGGGACTGGTGACCGAGGCAGCGCCCGGCACGGAACGCCAGGTGGCCGTCTCCAAGGGCGAGAAGCCCGAAGAAGAGGGGGCGGACGCATGAGCGCGCAGCTCGCCGCCTACTCCACCTCCACCGGAGAGGCCTTCCAGTTCTGGGTCCTCGGCACCGTCGCCGTGGCCGGCGCCCTGTCCACCGTCTTCATGAAGAAGGCCGTGCACAGCGCGCTCTCGCTCGCCGGCACCATGATCATCCTGGCGGTGTTCTACCTCGCCAACGGCGCCTACTTCCTGGGCATCGTGCAGATCGTCGTCTACACCGGCGCGATCATGATGCTGTTCCTCTTCGTGGTGATGCTCGTCGGCGTGACGGCCGCGGACTCGCTGAAGGAGACCATCAAGGGCCAGCGCTGGCTGGCCCTTCTCTGCGGGGTCGGCTTCGGCGTCCTGCTGCTCGCCGGGATCGGCAACGCGTCCCTGAGCGAGTTCAACGGGCTCTCCCAGGCGAACGCGAACGGCAACGTGGAGGGACTCGCCGCCCTCATCTTCACCAAGTACGTCTTCGCCTTCGAAATCACCGGCGCCCTGCTGATCACGGCCGCCGTCGGCGCCATGGTGCTCACCCACCGCGAGCGCACCGAGCGCGCCAAGACGCAGCGCGAGCTGTCCGAGGAGCGCGTCCGCGAGGGCAAGCACGTACCGCCGCTGCCGGCGCCCGGCGTGTACGCCCGCCACAACGCGGTCGACATCGCGGGCCTGCTCCCCGACGGCACCCCGTCCGAGCTCACCGTCAGCAAGACGCTGCGCGACCGCGGCCAGATCCGTGATGTGTCGGCCCAGGCGCTGAACGACCTCAAGGCGCTGGAGCAGCGCTCGGAGGAGCGCCTGGAGCGCACCGAGATCGAACCGGCCACCTTCAAGCGGGAGGAGGCGTCGAAGTGAACCCGGTCAACTACCTGTATCTCTCGGCCCTGTTGTTCACGATCGGCGCCAGCGGCGTGCTGATCAGGCGCAACGCGATCGTGGTGTTCATGTGCATCGAGCTGATGCTGAACGCCTGCAACCTCGCGTTCGTCACCTTCTCCCGGATGCACGGCAACCTCGACGGCCAGATCATCGCCTTCTTCACGATGGTCGTCGCCGCCGCGGAGGTCGTGGTCGGGCTCGCGATCATCGTGTCCCTGTTCCGTTCCCGCCACTCGGCCTCGGTCGACGACGCCAGCCTGATGAAGCTCTGAGGGGTCGCTGAATCGTGGAGAACCTGATTGCGCTGCTGGTGGCGGCGCCACTGCTCGGAGCGGCCGTACTGCTGTGCGGCGGCCGGCGGCTCGATGCCGTCGGCCACTGGATCGGCGTCCTGATGTCGTCCGCCTCCTTCGTGTTCGGTGTCATCCTCTTCGCCGACCTGCTCGGCAAGGACGCCGAACACCGGACCCTGATGCAGCACCTGTACACCTGGGTCCCGGTCGAGGGCTTCCAGGCGGACGTCGCCTTCCGCCTCGACCAGCTGTCGGTGACGTTCGTCCTGCTGATCACCGGCGTCGGCTCGCTCATCCACCTGTACTCGGTCGGGTACATGGAGCACGACGAGCGCCGCCGCCGCTTCTTCGGCTACCTGAACCTGTTCCTCGCGGCGATGCTGCTGCTGGTCCTCGCCGACAACTACCTGCTGCTGTACGTCGGTTGGGAGGGCGTCGGTCTCGCCTCGTACCTCCTGATCGGCTTCTGGCAGCACAAGCCCAGCGCGGCGACCGCGGCCAAGAAGGCGTTCCTGGTCAACCGCGTCGGCGACATGGGCCTGTCCATCGCGATCATGCTGATGTTCACGACGTTCGGCACCTTCGCCTTCGGGCCGGTGTTCAGCAGCGTCGGCGACACCAGCGAGGGCAAGCTCACCGCGATCGGCCTGATGCTCCTGCTCGCCGCCTGCGGCAAGTCCGCCCAGGTGCCGCTCCAGTCCTGGCTCGGGGACGCGATGGAGGGCCCGACCCCGGTCTCGGCCCTCATCCACGCGGCGACGATGGTGACCGCGGGCGTCTACCTGATCGTCCGCTCCGGAGCCATCTTCAACGCCGCGCCCGACGCCCAGCTCGCCGTCACCGTGGTCGGCGCCGTAACGCTCCTCTTCGGTGCGATCGTCGGTTGCGCCAAGGACGACATCAAGAAGGCGCTGGCCGGCTCGACCATGTCGCAGATCGGCTACATGGTTCTCGCCGCGGGCCTCGGTCCCATCGGCTACGTCTTCGCGATCATGCACCTGGTGACGCACGGCTTCTTCAAGGCCGGGCTCTTCCTCGGCGCCGGTTCGGTCATGCACGGCATGAACGACGAGGTCGACATGCGGAAGTACGGCGGCCTGCGCAAGTACATGCCGGTCACCTTCATCACCTTCGGCCTCGGCTACCTCGCCATCATCGGCTTCCCGGGTCTGTCCGGTTTCTTCTCCAAGGACAAGATCATCGAGGCGGCCTTCGCCAAGGGCGGCACCGAGGGCTGGATCCTGGGCACCTGCGCCCTGCTGGGCGCGGCGATCACCGCGTTCTACATGACGCGCGTGATGCTCATGACCTTCTTCGGCGAGAAGCGCTGGCAGTCCGACGCTGCATCCGACAGCGGCTCCGCCGCGGGCGGGCACGAGCCGCACCCGCACGAGTCCCCGAAGACCATGACGATCCCGATGATCGTGCTGGCCTTCGGATCGGTCTTCGCGGGCGGCTTCTTCAGCATCGGCGACCGCTTCCTGCACTGGCTGGAGCCGGTCACCGGCCACAGCGAGGGCGACTCCCCGCTCAGCGCGGCGGCGGTCACCGGCGGGACGATGGTCTGCCTGCTCGTCGGCGTCGGCATCGCCTACGCCATGTACGGCCGCCGCCCGGTCCCGGCCGTCGCCCCGCGCGGCTCGCTGCTCACCCGGGCCGCCCGGCGCGACCTGCTCCAGGACGACTTCAACCACGTCGTCCTGGTCCGCGGCGGCGAGCACCTCACGCGCTCCCTGGTGTACGTCGACCACACCCTGGTCGACGGAGTCGTCAACGGCTCGGCGGCCTCGGTCGGGGGCCTGTCCGGACGGCTGCGCAAGCTGCAGAACGGCTATGCGCGGTCGTACGCGGTCTCGATGTTCGGCGGTGCGGCGATCCTCATCGCCGCGACCCTGCTGATGAGGGCGGTCTGATACCGATGTCCTTTCCTCTGCTGACAGCGACGGCGGTGGTCCCGGCGATCGGGGCGATCGCCACGGCCGCCGTGCCGGCCGCGCGGCGCACCGCCGCCAAGTGGCTCGCGCTGCTCGTCTCGCTCGCCACCCTCGCTCTCGCGATCACCGTCCTGGTCCGCTTCGACCCGGACGGCGGCCGCTACCAACTGACCGAGTCCCACGCCTGGATCGCCGACTTCGGCGTCCGGTACGAGCTGGGCGTGGACGGCATCGCGGTCGCGCTCGTCGCGCTGACGGCGCTGCTGATGCCGTTCATCATCCTCGCGGGCTGGCACGACGCCGACCCGCTGGAGACCGGCAGCAAGAGGTGGCGGCCGACGCAGGGCTTCTTCGCCCTGATCCTGGGCGTCGAGGCGATGGTGATCATCTCCTTCGAGGCCACCGACGTCTTCCTCTTCTACATCTTCTTCGAAGCCATGCTGATCCCGATGTACTTCCTCATCGGCGGCTTCGGGGACCGTGCCCACGAGCACGGCGAGGAGGCGGCGTCGACGCAACGGTCGTACGCGGCCGTGAAGTTCCTCCTCTACAACCTGGTCGGCGGCCTCATCATGCTGGCCGCGGTGATCGGCCTCTACGTGGTCGCCGGGAACTTCAGCCTCCAGCAGATCGCCGAGGCCCGCGCCAACGGCTCGCTGCACATGGCGACCAACACCGAACGCTGGCTGTTCCTCGGCTTCTTCTTCGCCTTCGCGGTGAAGGCGCCGTTGTGGCCGCTGCACACCTGGCTGCCCAACGCCATGCAGGAGTCCACCGCCCCGGTCGCCGTCCTCATCACGGCGGTCGTCGACAAGGTGGGCACCTTCGCGATGCTCCGCTTCTGCCTCCAGCTCTTCCCGGAGGCGAGCAAGTGGGCGACGCCCGCGATCCTCGTACTGGCGCTCATCAGCATCGTCTACGGGGCGCTGCTCGCGGTCGGCCAGCGGGACATCAAGCGGCTGGTGGCGTACGCGTCGATCTCGCACTTCGGCTTCATCATCATGGGCATCTTCGCGATGACCAGCCAGGGCCAGTCCGGCGCGACGCTCTACATGGTCAACCACGGCATCTCGACGGCCGCGTTGATGCTGGTCGCCGGCTTCCTGATCTCCCGGCGCGGCTCGCGGCTCATCGCCGATTACGGCGGTGTCCAGAAGGTCGCCCCGGTGCTCGCCGGCACCTTCCTGGTCGGCAGCCTGGCGACCCTGTCGCTGCCCGGACTCGCGCCGTTCGTGAGCGAATTCCTGGTCCTGGTCGGCACGTTCACGCGCTACCCGGCGATCGGGATCATCGCGACCTTCGGCATCGTGCTCGCCGCGCTCTACACCCTCGTCCTCTACCAGCGGACGATGACGGGCCCGGTGAAGCAGGAGGTCTCCGCGATGCCCGACCTGCGCGCGCGTGAGCTCCTGGTCGTCGCGCCGCTGATCGTTCTGCTGATCTTCCTGGGCGTCTACCCGAAGCCGGTGACGGACATCGTCAACCCGGCCGTGAAGTCGACCCTGTCCGACGTACAGAAGAAGGACCCCAAGCCCTCGGTGGAGGCGGCCAAGTGAGCGCAACAGCCGTCCACAGTCTGTGGACAACGGCGGCGGCCGGGACCGATCAGATCTCGAAGATCCCCGCGCCGAAGATCGAATACGGGCAGTTGTCGCCCACCCTGATCGTCGTGGGCGCGGCGATCGTCGGGATCCTGATCGAGGCGTTCGTGCCGCGCAAGTCCCGTTACTACGCCCAGGTGTTCACCTCCGCCGTCGCGCTCTGCGCCGCCTTCGCGGCGGTCCTGGCGCTCGCGGCCGACGGATACGGCACCACCAAGGCGCACATCGCTGCCATGGGCGCGATCGCGGTCGACGGGCCGTCCCTGTTCCTCCAGGGCGTGATCCTGCTGTCCGGTCTGGTCGGCCTGTTCACCTTCGCCGAGCGGCGGCTCGACCCGGAGGCGCACGGCAACCGCGTCGACTCGTTCGCCGCGCAGGCCGCGTCCGTGCCGGGCAGCGACAGCGAGAAGGCCGCGGTCAAGGCCGGGTTCACCACCACCGAGGTCTTCCCGCTGCTGCTCTTCGCGGTCGCCGGCATGCTGGTGTTCCCCTCGGCCAACGACCTGCTGACGCTGTTCGTGGCCCTGGAAGTCTTCTCGCTGCCCCTCTACCTCCTGTGCGCCCTGGCCCGCCGCAAGCGACTCATGTCGCAGGAGGCCGCGGTGAAGTACTTCCTGCTCGGCGCCTTCGCCTCCGCGTTCACCCTGTTCGGCATCGCACTGCTGTACGGCTACGCGGGCTCGGTGTCGTACTCGACGATCGCTCAGGTCGTCGACGGCACCGTCACCAACGTCGACCCGGCGCTCGCCGACACCATGGGCAATGACGCGCTGCTGCTGGTCGGCGGCGCGATGCTCGTCATGGGGCTGCTGTTCAAGGTCGGCGCCGTCCCGTTCCACATGTGGACGCCGGACGTCTACCAGGGCGCACCGACCCCGGTGACGGGATTCATGGCGGCGGCGACCAAGGTGGCCGCGTTCGGCGCACTGCTCCGCCTGCTGTACGTCGTCCTGCCCGGCCTGCGCTGGGACTGGCGGCCGGTCATGTGGGCCGTCGCGATCGTCACCATGCTGGGCGGTGCGATCGTCGCGATCACGCAGACCGACATCAAGCGGCTGCTGGCGTACTCGTCCATCGCGCACGCGGGATTCATCCTCGCGGGTGTCATCGCCACGTCGAAGGACGGCGTCTCGTCCGTCCTCTTCTACCTGGGCGCGTACTCCTTCGTGACCATCGGCGCCTTCGCCGTCGTCACCCTGGTGCGCGACGCGGGCGGCGAGGCGACGCACCTGTCCAAGTGGGCCGGACTCGGCCGCCGTTCACCGCTGGTGGCGGCCGTGTTCGCGGTGTTCCTGCTGGCCTTCGCGGGCATCCCGCTGACCTCCGGCTTCGCCGGTAAGTTCGCCGTGTTCAAGGCGGCGGCGGAGGGCGGGGCGGCCCCGCTGGTCGTGGTCGGTGTGATCTCGTCCGCGGTCGCGGCCTTCTTCTACATCCGCGTGATCGTGCTGATGTTCTTCAGCGAGCCGCGGCCCGACGGCCCGACGGTCGCCGTGCCGTCGCCGCTGACGATGACGGCGATCGGGCTCGGGGTCGCGGTCACGCTGGTGCTCGGTGTGGCGCCGCAGTACTTCCTGGACCTGGCCAGCCAGGCGGGGGTCTTCGTGCGCTGACCCGCCGCGCGTCGGCCCCGGCTCCCTTCATCGGGAGCCGGGGCCTTTTGCGTGTGCGAGGTTCAGGCCTTCGGGCACGCGACCTCGGGGTTCCACGGCGAGAACAGCCCACTGGGGTTGGGCTTGTAGATCCAGGCGTGGAGGGTGAAGTAGTCGCCGTTCAGCGGTTCCGGGTAGAAGTCCGGCCCCTGGAACTTCTGGCCGAAGAGGGTCGGCGCCGCCTGGCCGGTCGACTTCACGATCCACTCCACCGCGACCAGCTTGCGCCCTTCGGTGAACTCGTCGACGTCCGCGTACTCGTCCTTGAACTCGTCCGCGTACAGCAGGGCCGCGGGTTTCGCCGGATCGAGTGAACCGATATTCGCCGGATTGACGTAGTGGTAGCCCATGCCGCCCGCCTTCGGGTCGGCGACACAGACGTCGGTGCGCGCGAATCCGCCCTTCGGGGCGAACGCCTCGTAGCCGTACTTCCCCGTCGCGTCGTACGTCTTCGACAGGTCGTTCCAGACGGACGGGTCGGGGTCGGGCGCCGCGTGCGCGGGAAGGGCGGCCAGTGAGAAGGCCGCGGCCATCGCCAGGGTGACGGCGGCCTTGAGGGGCCGAGGGGCCATGGTCGAACTCCTTGGTGCGGGGGAGGCGCACACTCCTGGCACGCCGTCCATGGGGGAAGAGCGGGCCTCCCCCGTCCCGCCCGAGCAGCATGTCCCGGCCGCCGGAGCTGTGCCATGTGACGCGGGCCATTGGGCTGAACACCCAGCGTGAGCGGGAGCGCCGGCGCCATGACCGGCCGAGCGTGACCGGGGACGCCGGTGCCACGGGCGGCCGGTGTCGACGGAGCCTGTGGATAACTCCGACGGTGTCAGTCCGGACCCCTATCGTGGAGGCAGTGGTCGAGGGACGACGTACGGGGGACAGGACTATGGGTGGGATGGGCGGGATCAGCGAGATGCCAAGGGTGACCGAGGCGGCCGGGGCGGCCGAGAGCGAGGCGCTCGCCACGCTGCACCGGGTCTTCGGATACGAGGCCTTCCGCGGCGAACAGCAAGAAGTCATCGAGCATGTGGTGGCCGGCGGCGACGCCGTGGTCCTCATGCCGACCGGCGGCGGCAAGTCGCTGTGCTACCAGATCCCGTCCCTGGTCAGACCCGGTACGGGCATCGTGGTCTCGCCGCTCATCGCGCTGATGCAGGACCAGGTGGACGCGCTGCGGGCGCTCGGCGTGAACGCCGGGTTCATGAACTCCACGCAGGACTTCGACGAGCGCAGGGTGGTGGAGGCGGAGTTCCTGGCGGGCGAGCTGGACCTCCTGTACCTGGCGCCGGAGCGGCTGCGCCTCGACTCCACGCTGGACCTGCTCTCCCGCGGCAAGATCGCGGTCTTCGCGATCGACGAGGCGCACTGTGTCTCCCAGTGGGGCCACGACTTCCGCCCCGACTACCTGTCCCTGTCCCTGCTCGGCGAGCGCTGGCCGGACGTCCCGCGGATCGCGCTCACGGCGACGGCCACGCACGCCACGCATCAGGAGATCACCGAGCGGCTGCACATGCCGACGGCCCGGCACTTCGTGGCGAGCTTCGACCGGCCCAACATCCAGTACCGGATCGTGCCCAAGGCCGACCCCAAGAAGCAGCTGCTGAGCTTCCTGCGCGAGGAGCACGCGGGCGACGCGGGCATCGTGTACTGCCTCTCGCGCAAGTCCGTCGAGTCGACGGCGGAGTTCCTGTCCCGCAACGGCGTCGAGGCGGTGCCGTACCACGCGGGCCTGGACGCGGGCACGCGCGCGGCCCACCAGTCCCGCTTCCTTCGGGAGGACGGTCTGGTGGTCGTCGCGACCATCGCCTTCGGCATGGGCATCGACAAGCCTGACGTCCGCTTCGTCGCCCACTTCGACCTGCCCAAGTCGGTCGAGGGCTACTACCAGGAGACGGGCCGCGCGGGCCGCGACGGACTGCCCTCGACGGCCTGGATGGCCTACGGCCTCAACGACGTCATACAACAGCGCAAGCTGATCCAGTCGGGCGAGGGCGACGAGGCGTTCCGCCGCCGGGCCGCCGCGCACCTGGACTCGATGCTGGCGCTGTGCGAGACCGCCCAGTGCCGCCGGGGCCAGCTCCTCGCCTACTTCGGCCAGGACCCGGACCCCATGGGCTGCGGAAACTGCGACACCTGCATGGTTCCGCCGGAGACCTGGGACGGCACGGTCGCGGCACAGAAGGTGCTGTCGACGGTGGTACGGCTCCAGCGGGAACGGGGTCAGAAGTTCGGCGCCGTGCAGATCGTCGACATCCTGCTGGGCAAGCGCACGGCCAAGGTCATCCAGTTCGACCACGACCAGCTGTCCGTGTTCGGCATCGGCGAGGAGCTGGCAGAGGCCGAATGGCGGGGTGTCGTACGGCAGTTGCTGGCGCAGGGGCTGCTCGCGGTCGAGGGGGACTACGGCACGCTGGTGCTGACCGAGGCCAGCGGGACGGTGCTGCGGCGGGAGCGGGAGGTGCCGCTGCGCAAGGAGCCGAAGAAGTCGGCGACCTCGCGGTCGGCGTCGGGGTCGACGGCCAAGGGCGAGCGCAAGGCCAAGGCCGCGGCGGTGGAGCTCCCCGAGGCGCTCCAGCCGGCCTTCGAGGCCCTGCGCGCCTGGCGTGCCGAACAGGCCCGGGAACAGGGCGTCCCGGCGTACGTCATCTTCCACGACGCCACACTCCGCGAGATCGCCATGACCTGGCCGACGTCGGTACAGCAGCTGGGCGGCATCAGCGGGGTGGGCGAGAAGAAGCTGGCGACGTACGGCGAGGGCGTGATCGGGGTCCTGGCCTCGCTGGGCGGGGCGCCTGGGGGCCCTGGAGCGACTGCGACGGCAGACGCGGGCCGGGGCGCGGACGACCACTGGCCCGAGATGGACGCGGAACCGGAGCCGGAGGACTGGATATAGAGGACGGGTGGGCCGACAGGGCCGGGCAGGGCACGGCCGGGGCGTCCGCCGGGTGATCGTGACGGCGCCCCAGCGACCTGCCGGTTGCGGTGAGTGGCCCAGCGACCTGACGGTTGTACGCCGGTGGCGGTGACTGGCATAGCGTCCCGCCGGTTGCACACCGGGTGGTACCGGCTGGCACAGCGACCCGCCGGTCACGTGCCGGTCGGTTCTGATCGTCACGCGACTCGCCGGTTGTCCGCGGTGGTGGCGACTGCCCCAATGACCTGCCGGTCACGTGCCGGTCGGTTCTGATCGTCACGTGACCCGCCGGTCGCCCACCCGGTGGCCGTGACTGTCACAGCGCCCGTGTCGCGTATGCCCTGACGTCCGCGTCCGAGTCCGTCGTGGCTGTGGAGAGGGCCGCTCGGGCGTCGGCGACGTGGCTGTGGCGGGTCAGGGCGAGGACGGCGGCCTTGCGGACGTCGGCGTTCGGGTCGGCCAGGGCCTTGGCGAGGGCGGGGACGGCCACGTCCGGCACGGCGGCGGACAGCGCGGTCGCGGCTCCCGACCTGACCTGCCAGGCCGGGGCGGACAGCGCGGCGACGGCGCGGGAGGCGAGCGGCGGCGGGCAGCCGGTGGTGCCGAGTGCGGCGTAGGCGGCGGCTTGGACCAGAGCGTCGGGGTCGTGGGTGAGGTCGGCGAGGGCTGAAAGGACGGTGTCGGAAGAGTCGGCCAGGGGGACGCGGGAGTCCACTCGGACGGTGTCGGAGTCGGCGGGGAGCGCGGCTGCTGCTCCGCTGCCGGCGTTGGGCTCGGGGTCGGGGCCCTCGGGATCGTCCACGAAGTCGGCGACGGTCACGAGGACGGTGTCGGAGCCGGAGCCGGAGCCGGAGCCGGAGCCGGAGCCGGAGGCCGGTGTGGCGGTTCCGGGGCCGGTGCCGGGCTCGGAGCCCGAAGAGTCACCCGCAAGCTCGCCGTGAGCGGCCGCATCGGTTGCGCGGAGGCGGCCCGCATCGCTCGCGGCACCGGCACTCTCCAGGCCACCCGACCCACTCGCACTCCCCGCCCCACTCGCGCCCCTCGCCCCACCTACACCCTCCGCCTCACCTGCACCCCCCGCCTCACTCGCGCCCCTCGCCCCACTTCCGCTCCCCGCCCAAACCGTCGCCAACGCCTTCGCGATGGTCACCCGGACCTCGCGGGACGGGTCGGCCGTGGCTGCGCGGGCCAGCTCCGGGGCGGCGTCGACCGAGACCAGGGCGCGGACGGCCTCGATGCGGACCGGGATGTCCGAGTCGGTCAGGGAGCCGGCGAAGAGTGCCGCGTCACCCAGGCGTAGGGCGCGCAGGACGTCGAGGGAGGTGGCGCGGACCACAGGGTCGGGCTCGGTCAGCGCGGCGGCGAGGCCGTCACGGAGGACGGGTTCGGGCGGGAGCGTCTCGACGAGTTCGCGGAGGGAGGCGGCCGCGGCGGCCCGTACCTCGGCGGCGGAGTCGCGGAGCGCCGCGGCGAGGGCGGGCCCCGTGCCCGGCGGCACCGTTTCCGTGAGCACGGCGACGGCCTCGCGGCGGACGGCGGCTGCGGGGTCGGTCAAGTAGGGGAGGAGGGCGTCGAGTTCGGGCTCCTCCTCGGCAAGGGCCACGAGTTCGAGGAGGCGGCTTGAAGAACGCTCGGCACGGGCTTCCGGCGAGTCGAGGACACCGCCGGGCTCGGGAACACCGGCCGACGCCGACGTTTCTGCGGCACCACCGGCCGACGCCGACGCCGACGCCGACGCCGACGCCGACGCCGGCCCCGTGCCCTCGGCACCGTCAGCCCCAATGCCCATCAGCCCGCCCCCGACGGCTACCGCCCCCTGCGCCCCGGCCGCCACCGGCGCCAAGTCCCGTGATCCCGCCGTCGCCACGTTCTCCGCGTGGACCTCGCCGAGGTGGCGGGACGGGCTGCCCACTGGGGTGAAGTCGTCGATGGGCACCAGGTACGGAGCCACGGGACGGGCCGTGAACTCCATCGCGCCGGAGGGGGACTTGTGCAGGTCGAGGTGGTGGAACCAGGAGGTGTCGTCGCGGTGAGGATGGTCGAGACGGTCGTGGTAGAGACCCCAGCGGGACTCCGTGCGGGCCAGCGAGGCACGCGCGGCCATCTCCGCGCAGTCGCGGATGAAGGAGACCTCCGCGCAGCGCATCAGTTCGTGCGGGGTGCGCGCACCCATCGCGGCGATGTCGGCGCGCATCCGCTCGAACGCCTCCAGGGCCAGCGACAGCCGCGCACCCGACTTCGGCGGCGCGACGTAGTCGTTCACGAAGCGCCGCAGCTTGTACTCGACCTGGGTCTGCGGCGGCCCGTCCGGATGGCGCAGCGGGCGGTAGATCAGCTCATGCGCGTCCCGCAGCTGGTCGGCGGGCAACTCGCCCTCGTACGGCGCGTACTGGGCCG
Source organism: Streptomyces sp. CA-249302 (assembly GCF_050936785.1). Classification (NCBI taxonomy): domain Bacteria; kingdom Bacillati; phylum Actinomycetota; class Actinomycetes; order Kitasatosporales; family Streptomycetaceae; genus Streptomyces; species Streptomyces sp. CA-249302. The sequence continues at coordinate 6,237,359 of NZ_JBNJMG010000001.1, forward strand.
CGTCCGCCCCCGCCAGGTCCCCGAAGACGAACGCGCCGATCATGTAGTTGTGCGGCACGCAGGCCAGGTCGCCGGCGGCGTACAGCCGGGGGACGGTCGTACGGGCGTGGTCGTCCACCCGTACACCCGAAGCCGAATGACCGCCGCAGAGACCGATCTCGGAGATGTGCATCTCGACGTCGTGGGTGCGGTAGTCGTGACCGCGGCCGGAGTGGAAGGTCCCGCGCGTGGGCCGTTCCGTCGAGTGCAGGATCGACTCCAGGGCGGAGACCGACTCCTCCGGGAGGTGGCTCAGCTTCAGGTACACCGGGCCGCGGTCGGACGCCACCTCCGCCGCGAACTCCGCCATCATCTGGCCGGACCAGTAGTCGGAGTCGACGAAGCGTTCGCCGTGTCGGTTGACCTGGTAGCCGCCGAAGGGGTTGGCCACGTAGGCGCAGGCGGGGCCGTTGTAGTCCTTGATCAGCGGGTTGATCTGGAAGCACTCGATACCGGTGAGTTCGGCGCCCGCGTGGTACGCCATCGCGTAGCCGTCGCCCGCGTTCGTCGGGTTCTCGTACGTGCCGTACAGGTAGCCGGAGGCGGGCAGGCCCAGCCGCCCGCAGGCGCCGGTCGCCAGGATCACCGCACCCGCGCGGACCGTGACGAACGCGCCCGTGCGCGTGTTGAAGCCGACCGCCCCCACGGCCAACCCCCCTGCGGTGAGCACCCGCACCGGCATCACCCGGTTCTCGATCCGGATCTTCTCCCGCATCTCTCGCCGCCGCAGCTGCCGGTACAGGACCTTCTTGACATCCTTGCCCTCCGGCATCGGCAGCACGTACGAGCCGGAGCGGTGCACCTGGCGGACCGCGTACTCGCCGTGCTCGTCCTTCTCGAACTTCACGCCGTACGACTCGAGGCGCCGCACCATGCCGAAGCCGCGGACGGCGGTCTGGCGGACGGTGGACTGGTCGACGATGCCGTCGTTGGCACGGGTGATCTCGGCGACGTAGTCGTCGGGCTCGGCGCGGCCGGGGATGACCGCGTTGTTGACGCCGTCCATGCCCATGGCGAGGGCGCCGGAGTGGCGGACGTGGGCCTTCTCCAACAGGAGGACGTTCGCGCCGTGTTCGGCGGCGGTCAGCGCGGCCATGGTGCCTGCGGTGCCGCCGCCGACCACGAGGACGTCGCAGCGGATCTCCTCGGCGTCGGTGAGGGCGGGGATCTCCAGGGGCGTGTGCAGAGAGGGGGTGGTCACCGAGGTGCCTTCCGGTTCCGGGGTGCCTGTCAGGTACCGAGCGAGGAGAGGACGTCGCGCCGCAGCGCCACGCGCGCGGGATCGTCGTGTGCCGCACGGTCGCGCGGCCGCGGCACTTCGCGTACGGCGGTCAGCCGGCCGTTGCCGAGCAGGGCCACGCGGTCGCCGAGGAAGAGGGCCTCGTCGACGTCGTGGGTGACGAAGACGACGGTCGCGCCCGTGCCGCCGAGCACCTCGACCAGGAGGTCCTGCATGCCGGCGCGGGTCTGGGCGTCGAGGGCGCCGAAGGGTTCGTCCATCAGGACGGCGCGGGGCGTCGCCGCGAGCGCCCGGGCCAACTGGGCGCGCTGGCGCTGCCCGCCGGAGACGCGGTGCGGCAACTGCCGGGTGTGGTCGGCGATTCCGACGCGGCCGAGCCAGGAGTCGGCCCGGTCCCGGCGTTCCGCGCGCGGCAACCCCTTTATGGCGAGGGGGAGTTCGACGTTGGCGCGCAGGGTGCGCCAGGGGAGCAGGGCGTCCTCCTGGAAGACCAGGGCGCGGTCGGCGGCGGGACCGGTCAGCGGGCGGGCGTCCTGGGTGATCTCGCCGGAGAGCAGGGGGAGGAGGCCGGCCAGGGTGCGCAGGAGCGTCGACTTGCCGCACCCTGAGGAGCCGACGACGGTGAGGATCTCGCCGGGGGAGACGTCCAGGTCGACGCCGGTGACTACGGGGGCGCTCGGGCGGCCGAGGGTGGCGTCGCGGAGGGCGAGGCGGGTGCCGCGGGCGGGCGCGGGGGCTCCGGCCGCGGTTCCGGCACCGGCGTCGGCAGCCGGGCCGGCACCGCCCGCCCGGATCGTCTCAGACGAGGTGCTCATCGCGGGCCTCCCCGGATTCGGTGTCCTCCGGTGTGCGGGCTGTGCCGGATCCGGTCGGGACGTCGGTCCTCGGTCGGCTCCCGGCCTCCGTGACTGCTCCCGCCGTACGCGCCCGACCGGCCCGGGGCGGCCGCCCTCCCGCCACGTACGAGGTCCGCGGCAACCACCGCGTCAGCCGCCGCCCCAACAGCTCCACGGCCGTCGAGGTCAGCCAGCCGAGTACGCCGATGGTGACCATGCCGACGAAGACGCCCGCGTAGTTGACGACCGTGTAGTCCTGCCAGGTGCGGTAACCGACGCCGTACTGGCCGGAGATCATCTCGGCGGAGATCACACAGATCCACGAGACGCCGATGCCGACCGACAGGCCGCCGAAGATGCCGGGCAGCGCGCCCGGCAGGACGACCGAGCCGAGGATGCGCCACCGGCCGCCGCCCATGGTGCGCACCGCCTCCTCCCAGACCGGGGTCAGTGCGCGGACCGAGTGCCGGGTGGAGACCAGGACCGGGAAGAAGGCGGCGGTGCAGGTGATGAAGACGATGCCCTGTTCGTTGGAGGGGAAGAGGAGGATCGCGACCGGGACGAGGGCGATCGCCGGGATCGGGCGGATGACTTCCAGAAGGGGGCCGAGCAGGTCCTCGGCGAGGCGGGAGCGGGCCACGAGCACGCCCGTCGCCACGCCCAGGACGGCGGCGAGCAGGAAGCCGGTGAGGATGCGGGTGAGGCTGTCGGTGAGGTCCGTCCAGTAGTCCGGCCCGGACAGCCGGTCGGCGAAGGCACGGGCCACGTCGGCGACCGTGGGGAACTGCGAGAAGCGCAGCCACAGATCGACGTTCAGGCTGGTCAGGAACTGCCAGAGCCCGAGGGCGGCCGCCAGGGACGCCGCCCGCAGGGCATACCGGCCGACCCGGCGCGCACCCCGGCCTGTGCGCCCCTCCCCGCTCACGACGCCTGCCCCAGCGCGTCCGCGTACGTGATGACCCGCGCACCCCCGTGCCCGGCGACGTACGCCTGCGCCGTGGCCGGGGTGACGAAGGGGAGGAGCCGGTCGCCGTCGGCCACCCAGACCGCCTTGTCGGCGAACCACAGGGTGCCGGTGGTGGCGTCGGGGACATAGGCCGCCCGGATGCCGTCCTTGTGCTTCGCCACGTAACTCAGCAGCTCGGCAGGCGACTTGAACGCGGTCGTCTTCTCGGCGCCCTTGGGCCACACCTCGCTCGCGGCGGCCGGCGGCGCCGCGGAGAGCCGCTGGGCGTAGTCGGCGCCGAGTGCCTTCTTCACGTACCGGTCGTCGACGAAGGAGTCCACGTCCACGTCCCCGGTCAGCTTGGCCGACTTGAGGACCGAGACGTCCTGCTTCAGCGCGGAGACCAGCTGCGACCTGATCGCGGGGTCGAAGGTGGAGATGCCGTGGGCGCCGTTGTAGAGGTAGACGACCTCGGCGGGCAGACCGGTGGCCTGGGCGACCGACTCGGCGGCGGCGACCGGGTGGGCGTCGAGATAGTCCGTGGCCTGCGACTGGGCCTTGAGGAAGGCTTCCAGGACGGCCGGCCGCTGCTTGGCGAAGCCCTCGCGGACGGTGACACCGTGGAAGGTGGGGAGGTTCAGCTGGGCGCCGTCGTAGAGGGCCTTCGCCTTGCCCTGGAAGGTGAGGAGCCCGGGCCAGGCGACGAACTGCGAGAGCGCGTCCGCGCTGCCCGCCGACAGGGCCGAAGCGCCCACCGCGGGCTGCTGGTTGAGTTTCTCGACGCCCTTGTCGGGGTCGATGCCGGCGCGCTGGAGGGCCCGTACGAGCGTGCCGTCGGCGGCCGAACCGACGCTGGTGGAGATCTTCTTGCCCTTGAGGCCGGCGAGGGAGGACAGCTTCGAGTCGGGGGAGGTGACGATCGTGTTGAGGCCGCCGCGCAGGTTGTAGCCGGTGACCGAGACCAGGTGGGTCGGCTCGCCGAGCTGCTTGCCGCGGGCCGCGTTGATGAGGAGCGGGAAGTCGCCCATCGAACCGATGTCGATCTTCCCAGCGGTCATCTGCGCGGTGATCGGGGCGCCGGTGGCGTAGTCCTGCCAGTCGACCTTGTAGGTGTGGCCGTCGCCGAGCGCGTTCAGCTCCTTCTCGAAGTAGCCGAGGGAGCGCAGCAGGGTGCCGGCGGTGACCGTGTTGATGGTCTTGGACTGGTAGCCGACGGTGATGGTGACGGTGTTGCCGTCGCCCGCGGCCGCGCTGCCGCCGCAGGCGGTCAGGGGGAGCAGGAGCAGGGCGGCGGAAGCGGCGAGTGCCGTGCGTTTCATGGGAGTTCGGGACCTCTCACCGGAGCAGATAGGGCATGTTGACCGTGACGGCTCCGGTGGGACAGCGGGCCGCGCACGGGCCGCAGTACCAGCACTCGTCGACGTGCATGTAGGCCTTGCCGGTGCTGTCGTCGATGGCCAGCGAGTCCAGCGGGCACATGTCCACGCAGAGCGTGCAGCCGTCGATGCACTTCGACTCGTCGATGGTCACGGGCACGTCGGCCCGCTGGGGCGCCAAGGGCATGGCTGTCTCCAGGAAGGTGCGCAAGCAGAGGTGGTTACAGAGACCGGTGCAGCAGGCCGCTCATCGTGATGCGGTCGCCGCGGAAGCGGATGAACTCCAGGTCGACCGGGCGGCCGTCGGCGAGGTGCGTGAGCCGTTCCAGCATCAGTACGGCCGCGCCGCGCGGGGCTTCGAGTACGGCGGCGGAGTGGGTGTCCGCGTTGACCGCCTCCAGGGTGATCTCGGCGTGGCCGAGACGCTGCCCGGTGATGGACTCCAGGAGGCGGAAGACGTCGGTGTTCTCCAGGTCGGCGCCGAGCAGCGCGGTGCCGATGTCGAGCGGGATGTAGGTGAGGTCGAGGGAGAGGGGGAGGCCGCCCAGGCGGCGCAGGCGTTCGATGTAGAGGACGTCGGTGCCGGCGGGGACGCGCAGCCGTTCGGCGACCGGGGCGGGCGCGGGGGCGGGGCCCATGGTGCGGACCTCGTTGGTGACCGTGCCGTGCTCGCGGAGGGTTTCCGCGAGTCCCATCAGCTGGTCGAGCCCGTGCGGGTACTTCCGGGCGACGACCACGGTCCCGACCCCGGGCAACCGGTCCACGAGACCCTCGGCCCGGAGCAGGTCGAGCGCCTGGCGGACGGTGTTGCGGGTGGCGCGGTAGTCCGTGGCGAGGGTGGTCTCGTGCGGGAGCGTGCCGTCCGGGAAACCGCCGGCCAGGACCTGGTGGCGGAGCAGATCGGCGAGCTGCCGCGCCTGGTCGGCCCGCAGCCGTCGCCGCGCGCGGTGGGCGGCGACGGTGGTCGCGCCCTGTCCGGCGTGGTCTCGGATGCGGTCGCTGGGTGGCATGTTTCGAACCATAGCGAGCCGGTAGGGAATGAAGTGTTGCGGCGATGTTGCGCCACCAAGGGCTCCGCCGGTTGGGCCGCTGACCTGCTATTTCTGCGACTCGTCGGCAAGATCTGCCACCATCGCGAACGGGTCGCCGTTTACGACAACGCCGTGAGCCCCGGCGCGAAAGTGATCAGCAGCGGCAGCAGCGGCACCAGCGCGGCCACCGTCGTCGTCAGCGCCCGGCGCCGCCGTCCGAGCCGGGGCTGCGGCTGGAGCAGCCGGTCGACGCGCTCGCCGAGCAGCCGGTGACTGGAGGCGCAGGACAGCACCCCGCGGTGCTGGTTCAGCTCGATCAGCGCCAGCGCGGTGGTCAGATGCCCGCACCGCCGCGACGCCGTGTCGTCCGCCGCCAGCTCCACCAGCCGGTGCGTCTGGTCGCAGAAGTGCGCGAACAACGGCACTCGGGGAAATCCCGTGGCCAGCGCGGTCGACAGATGCAGCAGCCAGTCGTGGTGCGCCCGCGCGTGGTCCCGCTCATGGGTGAGTACGGCGTCCAGCTGGTGGTCGGTCAGCCGGTGCAGTGCCCCGGTCGTGACGACCAGCTGCGGCGGATGCCCCGGCATCCACCAGGCGTCCGGATACTCGTCCTCCAGCACCAGCAGCGGCCCGCGCGCCGCCTCCTCGAGACCGCCGGGCAGCTCCGGCGCACGCTCGCGCAGATGCGCCCGGGTCACCCCGCGCCGCCGCCGCGCCTCGACCAGCTCACGCGCCAGCATCGCCGTCGTCCAGGCGGCGCCGGCCGCCAGCAGCAGGGTGAGGGCAGCCGCCCAGACCGGCGCGACGGACAGGTCGTACGCCGCTGTCACGGCCGGCGGCGCCGGCGCGAACACATGGTCGCGGACGGTGTGGAAGACGGCGGTCGCGCCCAGTACCAGTGCCGTCAGACAGCACATCAGCACGGTCGCGACCAGGCACTGCCACACCCACAGCGCGACCACGGGCTCCCGCTCGGGCCACAGGGCCCGCACCAGGGCGCGCGGAACCGGCACGGCGGCCGTCAGCGCGACGACGCTCAGCAGGAGCAGACACACGGTCATGCCACGGGCTCCGGATCCTGATCGGAGGAACGGGCGAGGGCGGGGCAACCGGCTCGGCGCACGAGTCGCCCGCCGCCAGTATGACGGCGAAGCAGCCGGGAGTCAGGAGCCGAAACGGACCCACTACGGCACGTACACCGGCCGTCACACTCGCAACTTCCCTCTCAGAACCCGTGACTCACCCCGCGACGATCCGCCCCGTGACCTCCCCCAGCCCGACCCGCACCCCACCCGGCCCGGGCGCCCAGGCCGACATCGTCACCACGTCCCCGTCCTCCAAGAACGTCCGCTTGCCGTCCGGAAGTTCCAGCGGATCCCGCCCGTTCCAGGTCAGCTCCAGCAGCGACCCGCGCTGCCCCGCCTCCGGCCCGCTCACCGTGCCCGACCCGTACAGGTCGCCGGTCCGCAGCGAGGCGCCGTTCACCGTCATGTGGGCCAGCTGCTGCGCGGCCGTCCAGTACATGGTGGAGAAGGGCGGCTCGGAGACGACGTGACCGTTGATCGCGACGGAGATGCGGAGGTCGTAGCCGCCCGCCTCGGCGTCGGGGCCGGCGTCGTCCAGATACGGCAGCAACGCGTGCGTGCGCTGCGGCGGCGCCACGCGCGCGTGCTCCAGCGCGTCCAGCGGTGTGATCCACGCCGACACCGACGTGGCGAAGGACTTGCCGAGGAACGGCCCGAGGGGAACGTACTCCCAGGCCTGGACGTCGCGTGCCGACCAGTCGTTGAGGAGGCAGAGCCCGAAGACGTGCTCCCGGAACTCCGCGAGTCCCACGGCCGTTCCCATGGTGGACGGCACACCCACCACGAAGCCGACCTCGGCCTCGATGTCCAGGCGGACCGAGGGCCCGAAGACCGGTGCCGCGTCGGTCGGGGCCTTGCGCTGCCCGGACGGCCGTACGACCTCGGTCCCCGACACCACGACCGTCCCCGACCGGCCGTGGTAACCGATCGGCAGATGCTTCCAGTTGGGCGTCAGCGAGTCCGCGGCGTCGGGCCGGAAGATCTGGCCGACGTTCCGGGCGTGGTTCTCGGAGGCGTAGAAGTCGACGTAGTCGGCGACCTCGAAAGGGAGGTGCAGGGTCACGGCGGACAAGGGGTGGAAGAACTCGGCGAGTTCCTCCTGGCGCACCGTCACCCACGCCGTCAGCGCGCGTCGCACGTCCGACCAGGCGGTGCGGCCCGCGGCGAGCAGCGGGTTCAGCGTGGGCCGCGCGAGCAGGACGGCGTAGGGCGAGTCGAGCGCGCGGGCCGCACCGCCCGCGTCGAGGACGTGGTCGCCGAGCCGGACGCCGACGGTCCGCTCCCCGGAACCCGCGCGCGAGAAGACGCCGTACGGAAGGTTGTGCGGACCGAAGGGATCGCCCTCGGAAACGTCGAAGGGGGGCATGGGGTGCTGCCTCACTCTCGTGTTTTCCCGTCTGTTCCTGCTGGTCGTGCCACACGTTACGGCTGAGCAGGCTGTCCTGGGCAGTGTCTAAAGAGTTTGCAATGTCCGAATTGGGCTTGTCGGACTAGGCAATTCCGGCTTAGCGTCCTTTGGGGGACACGGACGGGGTGGGTCCGGTCCGTAGGGGGGACGCGTGGGGGGACCCGTGGCCAGGAGCTCCAGCAGTGTGCCTTTCGAGGCCGACCGTGAAGTGCCAGGCCTCATCGTCAAGTTCGGCGACTACCCGCTGCACCACGGCGGAGTCGGCGCGATCCGCAGCCTGGGCCGTCTCGGTGTGCCCATGTACGCGATAACGGAAGACGCTTACACGCCGGCCGCCTCCTCCCGGTACCTCAAGAAAGCCTTCGTCTGGCCGACCACCGGCACGGAGGACCCCGACCACCTGGTGGAGGGCCTGCTGCGCATCGGGCGCCGTATCGGCCGCCCCACCGTCCTCGTCCCCACCGACGAGGAGGCCGCCGTCCTGATCGCCGAGCACCAGGGCGAGCTCGCGGGCCGCTTCCTGTTCCCGCGCGTCGAACCCGCCCTGCCCCGCCGCCTCGCGAGCAAGCAGGGCCTGCACGAACTCTGCGTGGAACACGGCATCCCGAGCCCGACGGCCGCCTTCCCGCAGTCGTACGACGACATAGTGGCCTTCGCCGAGAAGGCGAGCTTCCCGGTGGTGGCGAAGAACCGCGAGGCCTTCGTCCGCCGCAAACAGCCCGCGGTGAACGGCACGACGAGGATCGCCACCCGCGAGGGCCTGCTCGACCTGGCCCGCGACTGGGGCGAGCACCCCGGAGTGATCCTCCAGGACTACCTGCCGAGGGAGGACGCCGAGGACTGGATCGTGCACGCCTACTTCGACCAGGACTCGACCCCGCTCGCGATGTTCACCGGCGTGAAGGTCCGCTCCTGGCCGCCGCACGCCGGAATGACCGCGAACGCGTACGTCGTCGACAATCCGGAACTCGCCGACCTCGCCGCGCGTTTCATCAAACAGATCGGCTTCACCGGAATCATCGACCTCGACCTGCGCTTCGACCGGCGCGACGGACAGTACAAGCTCCTCGACTTCAACCCGCGCATGGGCGCCCAGTTCCGGCTCTTCGAGAACGAGTCGGGCGTGGACGTCGTACGCGCCATGCATCTGGACCTGACCGGCCGCTCCGTCCCGGAGGGGGAACAGCGGGCCGGTCACCGGTACATCGTGGAGAACATCGACCTGCCCGCCCTGCTCGCCTACCGCCGCAGCGGCTATACGACGCCGCACGCACCGGCGCGCGCGAGCGGGACCGAGCTGGCCTGGCTCGCGGGTGACGACCCGCTGCCGTTCCTCACGATGCTCGCGCGCTTCGTGCGGCCGGGCGCGAAGCACCTGTATCAGCTGTGGCGCACCAACCGCCGCGGCGGCACCACCGGTTCGGGCAGCTGAACCATCAGCACAGCTGTCGGAGCCGGCACGGAGTGACGAAGTGACGTCCTGGGGAGGGACTTCGTGATCCAACCGGTTGCAGTCATCGGCGCCGGGCCCTTCGGCCTGTCGACCGCCGCCCACCTTCGAGCCCGCGGCATACCCGTCCGCGTCTTCGGCGAGCCCATGGTCAGCTGGCGCGACCACATGCCCGCTGGCATGCTCCTCAAGTCGACCCCGGTCGCCTCCAGTCTGGACGCGCCGCAGCAGGGTCACAAGCTCGTCGACTACTGCGACGCCGCCGGCATCAAGCGGCTGGTGACCGACGAGGACATCATCCCGATCGAGACCTTCATCGCCTACGGCGAGTGGTTCCAGCAGAAGCTGGTGCCCGAGCTGGAGCGGGTGCGGGTGGTCTCGGTCGACCGGAACAAGGCGGGCGTCTTCGAACTGAAGCTGGACTCGGGGGAGTTGTTCACCGCCCGCGCGGTCGTCGTCGCGACCGGCCTGTCCGGCCTCGCCCACCTGCCGGCCGAGCTCGCCACGGCCGCGGCGGACGGACCCACCCCCACGGGCCCGGTCTCCCACAGCTCCCAGCACCACGACCTCACGCGCTACTCCGGCAAGGACCTGATCGTGGTCGGCGCCGGCCAGTCCGCGCTGGAGACCGCGGCGCTGGCGGCGGAGGCGGGCGCCCAGGTGCGGGTGGTCTCCCGCGGCCGCGGCCGGGTCGCGTTCGGCGCGCCGCCGTGGAAGCAGCCGAAGCTGCGCCCCGAGTCGCCCTTCGGCCGCGCCTGGTCGCTGTGGGCCCTCAGCTACTACCCGCACCCGTACCGCTATCTGCCCGCCGAGGCCCGCCACTACCTCGTCCGCCGCGTCCTCGGCCCCCTCGGTGCCTGGTGGCTGCGCGACCGCTTCGAGGGCAAGGTGCAGGTCAGCGAGGTCGACCGGATCGTGCGCACGGACACGGACGGCACAAGCCCGACGCTCACGGTCCGCAGCCACACCGGCCGCACGGAGAACCTCTCCGCGGACCACGTCATCGCGGCGACCGGCTACCGGGTCGACATAGCCGCGATGGACTTCCTAGGCCACGAACTGCGCACCCGCCTCGCGGTGAGCCGTGGCGCGCCCAGGCTGGGCGCCGGTTACGTCTCCTCGGTCCCGGGTCTGTACTTCACCGGCCTGCCGTCCGCCGCCTCGTACGGCCCGGTGATGCGGTTCGTCTGCGGTACGGAGTTCGCGTCGCCGAGGCTGGCCAAGCACTTGGCGGCGGCACATGCCTGATTGACGACGAGCGGCCCGCCGCCCCCGCGGCGCGGGCCGCCCGTTGCCTCGAAGGGACTGCACTGGTACGGGAGTTGACCAGGTCACGCAGGTGAACAAGGCGGTCGTCCGGTTCGCGATGAGTCCATGGGGCGTACTGTCCGTATTCTCTGATCATGGCCGCACCCACCGCATATGCACTCATCGCCACCGACCTGGACGGCACGCTGCTCCGAGGCGACGACACGCTCTCCGACCGGTCCCTCGCCGTCCTCGCGCGCGTGGCGGAGTCCGGTGCCCGTCACCTGGTCGTGACGGGCCGGCCGGCCCCCAGAGTGCGGCCGCTCCTGGACGACCTCGGCAGCAAGGGGCTCGCGGTGTGCGGGCAGGGCGCGCAGGTGTACGACGCCGGCGCGGACCGGCTGCTGTGGTCCGTCACGCTGGACCGGGAGCTGGCCGAGACCGCGCTCGGCAAGATCGAGGCCGAGGTGGGCATGGTGTACGCGGCCGTGGACCAGGACGGCGTCGACGGGCTCACCCTCGTCGAGCCCGGCTATCTGATGCCGCACCCGACCCTGCCCGCGGTCCGGGTCGGCCGCCGCGACGACCTGTGGTGCGAGCCCATCAGCAAGGTGCTGCTGCGCCATCCCGACCTGTCCGACGACGAGTTGGCGGCGACCGCGCGTGCCGTGGTCGGTTCGCTGGCCACCGTCACCATGTCGGGACCCGGAACCGTCGAACTCCAGCCATGCGGCATCACCAAGGCGACCGGTCTCGCGCTCGCCGCCGAACACCTGGGCCTCGGCCCGCACGAGACGATCGCCTTCGGGGACATGCCCAACGACATCCCCATGTTCGACTGGGCCGCCCACGGCGTCGCCATGGCCAACGCCCATCCCGAACTCAAGGCGGTGGCCGACGAGATCACCCTGTCGAACGAGGACGACGGCATCGCCGTCGTCCTCGAAAGACTCTTCCCACAGGGCCGGTAGCGGCCTAGTAGGCGCCCCAGACGTTGTCAATCGAGCCGTACCGCTGGGCCGCGTAGTTGCAGGCGGCGGTGATGTTGGCGACCGGGTCGTACGGGTCGTACGAGGTGCCGGAGACGTGGTACGCGGCGAAGGTCGGGTCGATGACCTGGAGGAGGCCCTTGGACGGGGTGCCCGCCAGCGCGTTGGAGTCCCAGTTGTTGATGGCGTACGGGTTGCCCGAGGACTCACGGATCACGTTGCGGTAGATGCCGTTGTACGACCCGGGGATGCCGTGCTGCGCCATCACCTGGAGGGAGGCGCGGATCCAGCCGTCGAGGGTGTTGGAGTAGCCCAGCGAGGTGGCGGTCACGGTCGTCGTGGTGGCCGCGGAGGCGCTGGTCGCGCCGATGACCGGGAGGGCGAGGACGGTGGCGCCGAGGCCCACGGCGGCGAGCTTGCGGGCTATGCGGGAGCGGGCGGGACGGCGGTGCTGAGCGGCAGCGGACATGACGGGGTTCCTCTCCGTCGCCTGCGAGGTGAGCTGTCGGGTTCGGGCGGGAGCTGCCCGGCCGCGCCGCCGCAAGGCGACACGACTACACCCCAAGCCGGTCCGGAATGTCCGAAGACGTCCAGCCCCGGCGACTTACCTGGGTCCCCCGCTCCTGCCCGTGCGTTCTCGGTGGATGGTCCGGGCGGTGGCAGGATTCGGCGTCCGCCCGACAGGCCGGGAACGTATGCGAGAGCACATGTCCGGAACAAGTACCGGATTCACAGAACACCCCTATTGACCTTGCTCTGAGGCGTATGGGGTGCTTGATCCTTTGCTGCTGCCAAGGCTCAACTGGCATACCGGAAAAGGCGGATCGGCCGAAATGTGATGGAATGCCGATCATGGTCCGGCGTGAGCCAACTCACTGGCGTCCACAAGGGTGGCAAATCGGGCAATGCCCTCAACTCGCCGTCAATTGGCCGTCCATGGAATCCGCTTCTCCCGGGTCCGGTGGAACGCGACCTCGCTGCCCTCCGTGCAAACAACCTCATTGGAGGTCAAAAAGGACTCCGCGTCGCAGCTGATCTCGGAACGCGTCCGGATCGTCGTGTCCCAGGGCAGGTCCGGGCGGTGCGGCCGGATCGACCAGTCGGAGCGGGTGCGGGCCGACAGCGGGTCGGCCTCCAGCCGCCACCCGCCCTGGGGCGCCGAGCGGCTCGTACTGCTCCGGTTCCTCGAAGGTGATCGCCGGCTCGGCCGACGCACGCGCGCGTACGGGCAGTTCCAGCGAACTGCCCGTACGCGGCGCCCGACGGGACGGCACGCCCGATGCCGTTCATCGCGTCCTTGCAAGGAACCCCGAGCCCTCGGCCTCAGGAGAATCGGGTCTCTGCGCTCGCGGAGTCGTCGCTGTCGCTCGTGCGTGCTCGACCGCGAATCCGGCGGCGCCGAGACCCGGATGCGCGAGGGGTAACGTCACCCGGTTGGGTGACGGCGGCCCGCGACGTACTGGATCAGTCCGAAGGTCATGCCCATCGCGGCCGCCGAGAAACCCCGGTGCCGGCCCTTGTGGTCGCCGAGCCGGCCGGTGATCAGCAGGCCCGCGAAGGCGCCGATGTTGATCGCCATCTGGTACAGCGCGAAGCCGGCGTCCCGGCGCTGATGAGGCCGAGTCCGCCCCAGGCCATCCCCTGGGTCGGCACCGTCATCGCGTAGTGGCCGCAGGCGATCAGGATGCCGCCCCACAGGACGGCGCGGTACGAACTGAGGATGCGGTCGGCGAGCCGGCCGCCATGCCCATGCCGCCGTGGGCGACCGTGAGCAGGCCCTTGGGCCGGCCGAAGTAGGCGTGGTCGTCCTCGGGGGGTGGTTGGCTGCCGGGCTCGACGTCGGCTTCGGTTCGGGACACGGTTGGCGGCTTCCCTCCAGGTGGAACAAGTGGTCAGCTCAAGTCGATAAATATCCGTTGTTATCGGGTGATCAGAAACATACCGGGCGTGATCCGATACCGCCCCTGCTGGACGGGCGGGCGGCATCGGTGATCGAAAGGTGACCGGATACGCTGACTCGAGTGATGGCAGCGACCTATCGACAAACCTCGTAACCGGCAGTAGACACCAGCAGACAGGAGACCCCTCGTGACCGTCGTCGGGCCGTTCGGGCTGAGCGTGCGGGACCAGGCTCTGGAAGCCGATGTCCAGGCCGGATTGGCGGCCGTCGAGGAGGGACTGCTCGAAGCCACCAAGAGCGAGGTCCCCTTCATCACGGAGGCCGCCCAGCACTTGGTACGGGCGGGTGGAAAGCGGTTCCGTCCGCTCCTCGTGATGCTTGCCGCCCAGTTCGGGGACCCCTATGCCCCCGGAGTCGTGCCCTCGGCCGTGGTGGTGGAGCTGACCCACCTCGCGACGCTGTACCACGACGATGTCATGGACGAGGCCGCGGTGCGCCGCGGGGTCGACAGCGCCAACACCCGCTGGGGCAACTCGGTCGCGGTCCTGACCGGCGACTTCCTCTTCGCGCGCGCCTCGCACATCCTGGCGGACCTCGGCCCGGAGGCCGTCCGCGTCCAGGCCGAGGCGTTCGAACGCCTCGTCACCGGCCAGATCCTGGAGACGGCGGGTCCGCAGGACGGCCGGGACCCGGTCGACCACTACCTCGACGTGCTCGGCGGCAAGACCGGCTCGCTGGTGGCCGTGTCCTGCCGGTTCGGCGCGATGATGTCGGGCGCCGACGAGACGGTCGTGGACGTGCTGACCCAGTACGGCGAGCGGCTCGGGGTCGCCTTCCAACTCGCCGACGACGTACTGGACATCGCCTCCGACTCGCACGAGTCCGGCAAGACGCCGGGCACGGACCTGCGCGAGGGCATCCCGACGCTGCCGGTGCTGCGGCTGCGCGAGCGGGCGGCACGGCTTGGGCTGGCCGAGGACATCGCGCTGTGCGAGCTGCTCGACTCCGACCTCACCGACGACACGCGGCACGCCGAGGCGCTGGCCGGGCTGCGCGCGCACCCCGCGCTGGAGCAGGCGCGCCGGGACACCGTCCGGTACGCCGAGGACGCGCGGGCCGCGCTGGCTCCGCTGCCGGAGTGCGACGCGAAGCTCTCCCTCATGGAGATGTGCGACGCGGTGGTCCACCGGGCCGGCTGAGCCACGTACCACCTTCTGGGGTGTGTGACGCACGTCACTACTCTGGACTGAGTCCAATCCAAGATTGATTCCGTACTCGTACTCAGAAGGCCGGCGCAGGGGGTGCCGGCCGAGTTACGGGGAGACAAAAGAATCATGGGCATGAACGCGACGTTCTCGAAGCGCCGTAAGAGCCTGATCGTCACCGCTGTCGCGGTGGCCGCCGCGGGCGGTGTCGCCGCAGCGGTGATTCCCGCCTTCGCCACCGGAGGCTCCCGCGCCGACCACGCGGGGCACGCCGGCATGAGCGGCATGACCGACCAGACCATCGTCAGCCAGAGCGGGACCGTCTCCGGCGGCACCGGGGGGACCCTGCTGGCCACCAGCCTGCGGGGCGCCAACGAGGTGCCCGTGGCGGGCGGTCCGGCCGTGGGCGACAAGGACGGCGCCGCGCTGGAGTTCATCAAGGTCAAGGGCGACAAGGTCTCCGTCGCCGTGACCTGGCGCGGCACCGGCAAGCCGACCATGCTCCACATCCACCAGGGCGCCAAGGGCACCAACGGCGGCGTCAAGGTCGACTTCACCAAGCTGCTCGAGAAGAGCAGGCGGCACAGCGTCACCGGCACCGTCCAGGTGAAGGACAAGGGGCTGCTCGACGCCCTGAAGAACGACCCCGGATCCTTCTACGCCAACCTGCACACGGCCGAGTTCCCGGGCGGCGCCGTCCGTGGCCAGCTCCACAAGGTCACCGTCGCCTCCTTCGACTTCCGCGACGCCTTCGACAACTTCCAGGCGTCCGTGGTCAAGGGCAAGCAGATCTACGAGTGCAAGCCGGCCGAGGGCGGCGGCTACGCCTTCGCCCAGCGGGACGTCGCCGCCCTGCTCGGCGGCGGCATCCAGCACTCCTTCGTCAAGCCCAACTCCGGTACGCCGCAGTGGGTCGCGCCCGACCGCAGCGCCGTCACCGGCGCCCTTCTGTCCAAGACGGCGAACGGGGACGGCAACATTCCGGAGCTCGACCTCAAGGCCACCCAGTCCGGCAAGCACCACGGCCTGCTGGCCGGCACCGCCGAGATCCTGCGCCTGAACACCGTCGGCGGAGTCGCACCCTCCGGCTCCTGCACGCCGGGCACGATCGTCGGCGTGCCCTACCAGGCGGACTACGTGTTCGTGCAGAGCTGAGACAGGAGTTGACGCAGGCTCCACCGGGCGGTGTCTCCCCAGCCACGACCCCTACGGGTCGGGGGAGGCGCCGCCCTCTCACGTCATACCCCAGGAGTACGCGGAGTTGCCTCCGAGGTCTGACGCTTCCTCCTGGCCGATTTGGTCAACTGGAAACCACGGAAAACACCACTCCTCACCGATTCGGGTGAGAATGGCGGCTGGGGTGGAAGACGAGTGCAGGCAGACGAAGTTGGAAGCCGCCGCCGACGACGGAGGTAGCGCAGACATGGCACCGTACGAATCCGACGACAGCACGAGCGCCGGGGCGGCCGACGACCTGCACCCCGGTCGGCGCAGGGCCACGCGGTACGTCGTCCCGGTCGCGGTGGTGGGGGTGGCTGCGGCGACCATCGGGCTCGTCCCCGCACTCGCCGACTCCGGCGACCCGGACCTGCCGAAGATCAGCGCACAGCAACTCATCGAGAAGATCGCCAAGTCGGACGTTCAGCAGATGTCCGGCACGGTGAAGGTCACCACCGACCTGGGCCTGCCCGACCTCGGCGGCCTGGAGAGCAGCCTGACGTCCGGAGCGGCCGGCGGTTCCGGTGACGGATCCTCCGCCGACCCCACCGCGAAACTCACCGAACTGGCCACCGGCACGCACACCCTGCGCGTCGCCGCCGACGGCCCGGACAAGCAGAAGCTGTCCCTCCTGGAGAACGCGGCGGAGTACAGCCTCATCCACAACGGCAAGGACGTCTGGGGCTACGACAGCCAGTCGAACGAGGTCTACCACTCGACCGTCGCCGACAGCGCCGACGCCAAGCAGAAGCAGGACGAGACGCCGGCCACGCCGGACCAGCTCGCCAAGGACGCCCTCAAGGCGGTCGACGACACCACCTCGGTGACCGTCCAGGGGACCGCCCAGGTCGCCGGCCGTGACGCGTACCGGCTGGTCATCAAGCCCAAGGACAGCGGCTCGACGGTCGGCCAGATCACCGTCGCGGTGGACGCCAAGACCGGTCTGCCGCTGAAGTTCACGCTGACCCCATCGAGCGGCGGCGCCGCGGTGATCGACGCCGGCTTCACCCAGATCAGCTACTCGAAGCCGTCCGCCTCGACCTTCGACTTCAAGACGCCCAAGGGCGCGAAGGTCACCGAGGACGGCAAGACCGACCACACGAACGGCCACTTCGAGGGCAGCCTGAAGGGTGCCGACAAGGGCGCCAAGTCCGACGAGGACCTCGGCAAGGACCTCGACGGGCTGAACGTCATCGGCAAGGGCTGGACCTCCATCGCCACCTTCGACACCGGCGGCCAGGGCATGCCCTCCGGCTCCGAGGCCGGCGGCGGCGCCTTCGGCGGCTTCCTGGACTCGCTCGGCGACAAGGTCTCCGGCAAGTTCGGCTCGGGCACGGTCTTCAAGACCCGTCTGATCAACGCCCTGATCACCGACGACGGCAAGGTCTACGTCGGCGCGGTGAGCAAGGACGCCCTGGTGAAGGCGGCGAACGCGGGCTAGGGCCGCTCCGGCCCGGGGCGGTTCCGGCAGGCGACACGCCGGAACCGCCCCGGCCGGGAACCTTGCGTGACGGCCATTCGTAGTCACTGTGAGTAGTCGTCATGCGGGGTCGTACGAGCACGAATCGAGGGGGCCGATGGACGAGCCGTCCGCCAAGGAGCCGGACCGGGAAGGGAAGCGGGAGGACGCGGAGGAGAGCGTGATCGCCACCCGCGCCCTCACCAAGCGCTACTGCGGCGGACAGCTCGCCGTCGACGGCCTCGACCTGACCGTCCCGGCAGGCAGCGTCTTCGGCTTCCTCGGCCCGAACGGCTCGGGCAAGACCACCACGATCCGCATGCTGATGGGCCTGATCGAGCCCACCTCGGGCACGGCCCGCGTCCTGGGCCACCCGATGCCCAGAGCCACCCGCAAGGTCCTCCCGCACGTGGGCGCCCTGATCGAAGGCCCGGCCCTCTACGGCTTCCTCTCCGGCCGGGACAACCTCCTCCGTTACGACGCCGCGGACCCGACCGCCGACCCCCGCACCCGGCGCGCCCGCGTCGCCGAGGCACTGGACCGGGTGGGCCTGACAGCGGCGGCCGCCAAGAAGGCCAAGGCCTACTCCCTGGGCATGAAACAGCGCCTGGGCCTCGCCGCCGCCCTCCTCCAGCCCCGCAGACTCCTGGTCCTGGACGAGCCGACCAACGGCCTCGACCCCCAGGGCATGCGCGAAATCCGCTCCCTGGTACGGGAGTTGGCCTCCGACGGCACGACGGTCTTCCTCTCCTCCCACCTCCTGGACG
Source organism: Streptomyces sp. CA-249302 (assembly GCF_050936785.1). NCBI lineage: Bacteria > Bacillati > Actinomycetota > Actinomycetes > Kitasatosporales > Streptomycetaceae > Streptomyces > Streptomyces sp. CA-249302. The sequence goes on from NZ_JBNJMG010000001.1 coordinate 6,255,556, forward strand.
AGATCGAACAGGTCTGCACCCACGCGGCGGTGATGGCCCAGGGCCGCCTGATCACCCAGGGCCCGGTGAGCGACTTGGCGGCGGGCACGAGGGGCCGCCTGATCGTCACGACGCCCGATCCCGGTGACGCGGCCCGGGTGTTGAAGGAACAGGGCGCGAGCGATGTCGTGGTTGCCGAGGACCGGGTGACCGCCGAGCCCCCGGACCGCGACCTGGCCGACGTCAACGCGGCGTTGGTGTCGGCGGGAGTCCGGGTGCGGGGCTTCGGCGTCCAACGAGCCTCGTTGGAGGACGCCTTCGTGGCACTCACGGGGGAGGGCTTCGATGTCGCAGGCTGACCTGGATGCTTTCGAGGGGCGCGGGGCTGACTCGGATTTGCGGCTACCGCCGCGCGGGCGCGACCAGCCACAACGGACCATCAGCCGCTGGACGGCCTCACGTGGCAGTCTCTTCCGCAATGAACTACTGACAACCTTCCGCCGCTGGCGGACCCTCGCACTCTTGGCCGTCCTCGCTGCCGTACCCATCCTCGTCGGCATCGCCGTCAAGATCGAAACGAGCGACGGTTCCACAGCCGGCCCAAACGGCGGAGCCGGCGGCGGCCCCGCCTTCATCTCCCAGATCACCAACAACGGCCTGTTCCTGGTCTTCACCGCACTGGCCGCAACGCTCCCCTTCTTCCTCCCCATGGCCATCGGCGTCATCGCAGGCGACGCCATAGCCGGCGAGGCGAACGCCGGCACCCTGCGCTACCTCCTGGTCGCCCCCGCCGGCCGCACCCGCCTCCTGCTCACCAAGTACGCGACGGTGATGACCTTCTGCCTGGTGGCAACGCTGGTCGTCGCGATCTCGGCCCTGACGGTGGGAGCCATCCTCTTCCCGCTGGGCGAGCTGACGACGATCTCCGGCACGCAGATCAGCTTCACCGACGGCCTGGGCCGAGCGTTCCTCATCGCCCTGGTGGTCGCCGCGTCCCTGATCGGCATCGCGGCCCTCGGCCTGTTCGTCTCGACGCTCACCAACAGCGGCATCGCGGCGATGGCGACGACCGTGGGCCTGCTGATCACCGTCCAGATCCTCGACCAGATACCCCAACTGCACGCGATACAGCCGTACTTCTTCTCCCACTACTGGCTGTCCTTCGCCGACCTGATGCGCGACCCGGTCTACTGGGACGACCTCACCAAGAACCTCGGCCTTCAGGCCCTGTACGCGGCGGTGTTCGGCTCGGCGGCCTGGGCGCGGTTCACGACGAAGGACATCACGGCGTAGAGCTCAGGCGGCCTGATACGGGAAGCGGGCGAGCGGCGCGTCCTGCGCGAAGAAGGTCTTGGCGCGGGCCAGCGCCTCGGTGTCGTCGAGCACGTCACCACGCCGACTGCCGTTGCCGAGCAGCACTCCGCCGAACCGCATCCCCAGATAGGCGGCCGAGTTGTTGAGGGTGCCGACCAGCGGGTCGGCGACGCTCGGCTCGGCGTCGGCGAGAGCGGTGACGCCCCAGAGGGTGCAGCCGGCCAGGGTCGCCTTGAAGTCGAGGCCGGGGGTGCGGAGCCAGCCCGACCAGTAGTCCAGGTAGCGCTTGGTGAGACCGGAGACGGAGTACCAGTACACGGGGGAGGCGATCACGATGTCGGTGGCCGCGAGCGTGGCGTCCAGGAACAGCGCCGGGGTGCTCCCGGTCGGCGGGTGCACATGGTCGCTGTCGCGGCGCAGGTCCACGAAGTCCGGCAGCGGATGCTCGGCCAGGCTGAGCCACTGTTGCTCGACGTCCGCGGGCAACTGCTCTGCGGCCCGGCGGGCCAGCAGTTCGGTGTTGCCCTCGGTGCGGCTGCTGCCCAGGACGAACAGGAAACGGCGGGTCATGACATCTCCCCAGGATGCTAGGCGTACGACGACTACTCGCATCTGCATTATATGCGTACGCATCTACATGTCCAAGGGGCGGCCTCGGCCGAGTGCCGACGCCGTTCCTGCGAGGGGGCCGGGGAGGGCGTGTGCGAGGCGTCCGCGCTGGTCAGCCGCGCCGCTGGGCGGCTCCGGTGAGGCGGGCGAGTGTCTCCGTCCCGCGGGGCGGTCGGCCGCCGAGGTCGCCGAGGCGCCAGTCGGACACCCAGGGCACGCGGTACACGTCGATGACCGAGGCGAGCTGCCGGACGTGGCGGTCGAGCGGCTTCGGCAGCCGGCCCGGCGCGTCGGCGACCAGCACGAGGGCGTCGAGGTCGAGGCCGGCCGGTGCCTCGCCGAGCCGGAACGCGTCGAGGGCACGGGCGGCGGCCGCCAGGCCGGAGGCGTGCGTGCGGGCGACGAGCAGGACCGAGCGCGGGGCGTCCGGGCCGGGCCAGTCGCGTCCGCTGTCGTGGCCGCCGTAGACCGCGGCGAGGGTGGAGACACCGGCGCCGCCGTGGGTGCCGACCCAGGAGTAGTGCCGGGCGGTGGCGGCCGGGTGAACGGGCTCGGCGGCACCGGGTCCCGGCGCGGCGACCGGACCGCGGAGCCAGATCTCCGGCCCCTCCTGCACGTCCCTGCGCATGCCCGCTCTCCTCCCTCGTACGCCCGCCGAACTGGGGCGGCGCCCGCTCCTGAGACGAGTCTGTGACGCCACGGTGACGTGAGAACCGGGAGCGACCGGAGAGACTCAACAGTACGTGTACGACCGGATCTTGACGTCGGGGGGCGGAAACCCGGCGGCGGGAGGGAGCACCATGGAACCCGAACGCGCCGTCCGCTCCACAGCCGACGCATCCGAGTGAGGGAAGCGATGTCTCGACTCAGCCGCGAGAAGAAGCGGGAACAGCAGCCCGCCGCACAGCCGGCGGCGCTCGTGGCCGCGCCGATCGACGTCCGCGTCCTCGCTGACGGACCGGGCGCGGGCGGCGCGACGGTGGGTGGCGTGCCCGTCCCGGCGGTCCCCGGCGAGGAGATCCAGCAGACGGTGCTGAACCACCTCCACCGCATCGCCGTCGCGACGGGACACCCCGTACGGGCGATGATCCACGACGAACGGATCGGTTACGTCGTACCGCTGGAGGTGGCCGCGGACGGGGCGAGCTCCTTCGCGGGGGACCCCGTGCGGATGGCTCCGCCGGGGGAGCGGACGGAGATCCCGGGCGAGCCCGCCCGCGGCGAGGCATCGCCACCGCCTGCCACGCCGGCGCCAAGTCCTGCGCCGCCCGCGCCCGCGTCAAGCCCTGCGTTGCACGCGCCACCCCCTGCGCCGCCCGCCCTGCCCGCCGCGTCGGCGCCCGCGGAGATTCCGCGGCCCGAAGCCCGGCAGCCCCAACTCTCGCCGCAGTCCGAGCCCGAGGACGCGCCGCAGTCCGGGCCCGCGGACGCGCGCCAGTCCGAGCTCGTGCCCACGCCGCAGCCTGAAGACGCGCCACAGTCCGGGCCCGTGCCCACGCCTCACTCCGAGCCCGAGGACGCGCCGCAGTCCGGGGCAGTGCCCGCGCCGCAGCCAGAGCCTGAAGATGCGCCGCAGTCCAGGCCCGTGCCCTCCCCGCAGTCCGAGCCCGAGGACGCGCCGCCGGGTGACAAGCCCACGCGTGTCATGCGGTCGGTTGTGGAGCCGGTGCGGGACAGTGCGTCCACGTTCCCGTTGCGGGCGGTGTCCGAGCCGCAGCCGCTCGGGGAGAACGTGCCGACGTTTCCGCTGCGGGCCCTGCCGGAGCCCGTCCAGGACCGGGCCCCCGGTACGGTCGCGCCGCCGCAGGGCGTGTTCGGGCCGCCGCCGGTGATGGACGCCGTACCGCAGCGGCCGGCACTGGAAGCCGGCCCGGCGGTCGACCGCCGTACACACGAGCCCGCGCCGCACCCGCTCCCACCCGCACCCGACGCTCTCCGGCCGGCAGCCGCGCTCGAATCCACCGCCGGACCCATCCCCGCATCCACCCTCCGCCCCCAGGCCACCACCCTCCGCCCCGAGACCACCACCCATCACTCCACGTCCTCCACCCCCTCGTCTTCGTCCCCGTCCTCCTCCTCTCCTTCCCTCCTCGCGTTCCCCACCGAGCCCGAACCCGACCCCAAGCACACCCCCGCCCGCGGTTTCGACGCCGTCGCCGAGGCCGTGCTCGGGGACGATCCGCCGACCGGGCCCGGGTTCCTCGCGGAGCCCATGGGGCGGATCAACGAGGCCGTGAAGGCGGGGCGGATAGACGAGGCGGCCGGGGTGGCCGAACGTACCGTCGCGGAGGCGATGGCCGTGCTCGGGACCGAGCACCCAGAGGTACTGCGGCTGCGTGAACTCAGCGCCTACATCGCCTACTTGGCCGGGGAACCGGTCCGCGCCTTCCGGCTCTCGCTCGACCTCGCCCGCATCCACCGCCGTACCGGCGATCCCGAGGCGGCCTACGGCAACATCCAGAGCGCGGCCTCCGCCTGGCGTGCCGTGCGCGACCCCCGCCAGGGCCTGGAGCTGGGCCGCGACCTGATCGATCTGTGGACCGAACTCACCAACGAGGGCGGCCCGGCCGCCGAGGACGTCGAACGGCTGGACACGGCCCGAGCCCGCATGGACCGACTCACGGAACGCGCCCGCAAGTCGGCCCAATAGCCCGGCAGTCGACGATCGACGGTCGATGGTCGATGGTCGATGGTCGACCAGGAGGGGGTGGCCGCTACTCCGACAGCTCCCACACCGCGTACGCGATCGCGTCGCTGTTGCGGTCCAGAGCCGTGTCGTTGATGTTCGACGCCGTGTCGCAGGCCGAGTGGTAGCAGGCGTCGAACGCCTTGCCGGACGTGCCGCCCCACTTGCTCGCCTGCGCCGCCGTCTTGACGTAGTCGGCGCCGCTGAACAGCCCGCCCACGGGCACGCCCGCGCTCTTGAACGGTGCGTGGTCGGAGCGGCCGTCGCCCTCGGTCTCGATCTCCGTGGCGACGCCGAGTCCGGCGTAGTAGTCCTTGAAGGTCTTCTCGATCGCCGGGTCGTCGTCGTAGACGAAGTAGCCGGGGTTGGGCGAGCCGATCATGTCGAAGTTCAGATAGCCGCTGATCTTCGAACGGTTCGCGGTGGAGAGGCTGTTGACGTAGTAGCGGGAGCCGACCATCCCCAGCTCCTCCGCGCCCCACCAGGCGAACCGCAGGTGCTTGGTGGGCTGGTAGCCGGCCCGGGACACGGCGAGCGCGGTCTCCAGGATCGCGGCCGAGCCGGAGCCGTTGTCGTTGATGCCGGGGCCGGCCGTGACGCTGTCCAGGTGGGAGCCGGCCATGACGACCTGGTCGGTGTTCCCGCCCGGCCAGTCGGCGACGAGGTTGTAGCCGGTGCGGCCGGAGGAGGTGAACTGCTGGACCGTGGTGGTGAATCCGGCCGCGTCCAGCTTGGCCTTCACATAGTCGAGCGAGGCCTTGTAGCCGGCCCGGCCGTGCGCGCGGTTGCCGCCGTTGGCGGTGGCGATGGACTGCAACTGGGTCAGGTGGGCCTTGACGTTCGCCACGGAGATGTCGGGCGCCGCGGCCGCCACGGGGTGCGCGGGGGCCGCGCCGGCTATGGATCCGCCGGTCAGGAGCATGACAGTCGATACGGCACCGGCAGCCGCCGTACGCCCGGAAACGGAGAACTTCATGTGGGGGGCTCCGAATTCCTTGGAGTTGTTTGGAGTGAATTGGATCCCCGGATGGTGAAGCCTTTACCAAGCAGCCGTCAAGAGCGGTATCAGGACAGCGAGTTCGTATACCGGAACAACCCACCCCGGGCCGCCGGTCACACGTCCACCGCGGCCGACGCCGCCACATCGGCACGCGGCACCTCAAGCCGTCGCCCAGCCCCCCGCGCCGCGCGCCACGCGTCGAAGGTCAGCAGACACAGTGCCGCCCACACCAGCGCGAACCCGGCCCACCGCTCGGCCGGCATCGCCTCGTGGAAGTACAGAACGCCCAGCATGAACTGGAACACCGGCGCCAGATACTGCAACAACCCCAGCGTCGACAACGGCACCCGAATCGCCGCCGCCCCGAAGCACACCAGCGGCAGTGCGGTCACCACACCGGTCGCCGCGAGCAGCAGCGCATGCCCCGTCCCCTCGGTCGCGAAGGTCAGGTCACCCCGCGAGTCGAGCCACACCAGATACCCGAGGGCGGGCAGGAACTGGATCGCCGTCTCCGCGGCCAGCGACTCGACCCCGCCGAGATTGACCTTCTTCTTCACCAGCCCGTACGTGGCGAAGGAGAAGGCGAGCACGAGGGAGATCCACGGCGGCTGCCCGTATCCGACGGTCAGCACGATCACCGCGGCGAACCCGATCCCCACCGCGGCCCACTGCACGGGCCGCAGCCGTTCCTTCAGGAGCAGCACGCCCATGGCGATGGTGACCAGCGGATTGATGAAGTACCCGAGCGAGGCCTCGACCACGTGCCCGTTGTTCACGGACCAGATGTAGACGCCCCAGTTGATGCTGATGACGGTCGCCGCCACCGCGACCAGCGCCAGCCGCCGCGGCTGCCGCAGCAGCTCGCCGGCCCAGGCCCAGCGCCGTACGAAGAGCAGCGCGACGCCCACGAAGACGAGCGACCAGACCATGCGATGGGCGAGGATCTCGATCGCTCCGGCCGGCTTGAGCAGCGGCCAGAAGAGCGGGACCAGCCCCCACATCCCGTAAGCCGCGAAGCCGTTCAGCAGACCTATTCGCCGCTCACCCTTCGACTCCCCGGTCACGGGCACCTCCGTCTCGCCTCTTCGCGCCTGGTCGCACAAGCGTGCAGGCATGAAGGTAACGCCGAGCACCCCCGCCTGTCATGCCCGTATCGCCATACGGTCATGACAGGCGGGGGTGACGGTCCGGAACCCGGCGGTGGAGCTCAGTCCGCCGCCGTCTTCGCTGGTCAGGCCTTTACGGCCGCGGTGATCGCGTCGGCGAGCGGCGTGGTCGGCCGGCCGGTCAGGCGGGACAGGTCGCCGCTGGAGACGACGAGCTCGCCCTTCTCGATGGAGGCGTCGACGCCCGCGAGGACGGCGGCGAGCGGCCCGGGCAGCCCGGCGCCGGCCAGGATGCCGGTGAACGCCTCGACGGAGACGGGGCTGTAGGCGATCTCCTTGCCGGTCTGCTTGCTCAGCTCGGCCGCGTACTCGGCGAAGCTCCATGCCTCGTCGCCGCCCAGCTCGTACGTCTTGTTCTCGTGGCCCTCGCCGGTCAGTACGGCGACCGCGGCGGCCGCGTAGTCGGCGCGCGAGGCGGAGGAGACGCGGCCGTCGCCGGCGGCCTGGACGACGGCGCCGTGCTCCAGGGCGGGGGCCAGGTTCTCGGTGTAGTTCTCGTGGTACCAGCCGTTGCGCAGCAGGGCGTAGGGCAGGCCGGAGGCGAGCAGGGCCGCCTCGGTGCCGCGGTGGTCGTCGGCGAGGGCGGCGGTCAGGCTGCCGGGGGCGCTGGTGTAGGCGAGCAGCGCGACACCCGCCGCCTTGGCGGCCTCTATGACGACCTTGTGCTGGCCGACCCGGCCCTTGTCGAACTCGTTGCCCGAGATGAGCAGCACCTTGTCGCCGGCGGCGAAGAGGGTGCCGAAGGTCTCGGGGGTGTTGTAGTCGGCGACGGCGAGCTTGACGCCGCGCGCGGCGAAGTCGGCGCCCTTCGCCTCGTCCCGTACGACGGCCGTGATCTGCTCCGCCGGAACCTTCTCCAGCAGCTGCTCGACGACGTGACGGCCGAGGTTTCCGGTGGCTCCGGTGACGACGATGCTCATGGTCTGCGATCTCCTTGTGGGGTGCGGATGGCACTAACCCTAGGGCGTGCGCTAACTCTGCGAAAGTACCCACTTTGAAGTAAGGTACTGACATGGCAGTAAGTGGACTGAGCGATGAGGTGGCGGCTCCCCTCGCCAAGTACGACACGGGCGAGGTGATGTGCCCGTACCGCCTGGTCCTCGAACACGTCACCAGCCGCTGGGGTGTCCTGGTCCTGATCGAGCTCCTGGACCGCCCGTACCGCTTCAGCGAACTGCGCCGGGCGATCGGACGGGTGAGCGAGAAAATGCTCACCCAGACCCTCCAGACCCTGGAACGCGACGGCCTCGTCCACCGCGACGCCAAGCCGGTGATCCCACCGCGAGTGGACTACTCCCTCACGGAACTCGGCCGAGAGGCGGCGGAGCAGGTGCGGGGGCTGGCGGAGTGGACACAGAAGCGGATGGGGGCGGTGCTGGAGGCGCGGGAGGGGTACGACGTCCGGAAGGCGGGGGCTGAGCAGGGCTGACGCCCTCGGTCGGGGCGGTCGCGCGAATGCGGACCGCGCCTGCGGGGCACACGTAGAACAGGGTGACGGTCGACGTAAGCTCCTCGTCCTTCCGTGCGCCCCCTCTCCGCCTCCCGCGCCGCCTGGTGCTGTGGGCACGCTGGATGCGGGGTGGTTACCGCCCAGTGAAGACGGCCACCGGATGCGGGGGGACAGCTTGACATGGCCACACTGACTCCGGCTGTGCGCAGGATCGGCTCCGCGGTACTCGCGGGGCTTGTCCTGATGCGGATGCCCTTGGGGCGTGACGGCCGTCGCCGGCGTCAGGAAGAACTCATGCTGGAACTCCTCGGCAAGCTCACCGCTATCGCCGAGCAGATGGACCGCATGGTGCGGGAGATCCACCACGCCAACCTGATCCAGCATTACCGCCTCAACGCGGACCATTTGGAGCGGGCGATCGATGATCCGGCGCTCGCGGCGGCCCTGAGCACATTGGACGACGTCTCGGCCGGACAGCGGCGCCAGATGCTGTTCGTCAACCGCCAGTTCGGGACCACGCTGCTCGCGCACCGGGTGGGTGCCCTCGACTGGGACGAGCTGATCGGGACCGTACGGGTCCTGGCCCGCAACCCCGTCTTCGCGGAGTACTGGAGGCGCACGGGGGAGCACCGCAGGAGCCTTCCGGACGAGTCTCTGGAGGCGCGCGTCGGACGGGTCGTCGACGTCATCGTCGAGGAACTCGCGGACGATCCGGACGAATGGTGGGTCGTGGGACCCACGCCCGTCCCCGCACCCGAGCACACGCCCGGGCATGGGACGGGACGCGCGCCCTCGAGTGCTTCGGAACGGACCCCGGAAACCCCCTCCGACTGATCGATCCGGACACTTCGCAGGCATAGCTGGGACCAGTACGGTCAAGAATCTTCCGGGGTCACCGTGACCCCGGGGTGTTTCGCTCGTTATAGGGCCTTCGCCTCAGGAGTGGGGCTTCCCGCCCCCGAGCGAAAGGGGACCGCTCCGTTGCGCAGTGAGTTCTCGGCCGTCCGCATCACCCGCCGACTAGGAGACCCGCCTCGCAAGAGGGGAAGCTACTCGGGGGAGACCTGCCCCGATCTCTTCGAACTCACCGACGGCAACTTCGCCGTCATCGGCACCGACGCCACCGCCGACCTCGACCCCCTCCTCCCGCCGGACGCCGGCCGAGCCGACTACGAGCGCATCGTCGTGATCACCCGCGACACCCTCATCCGCGCCAAGAAGGACATCCCCGACGCATGACAACGGCGAGGGCCTGGGCGCCGTATGCACCCAGGCCCTCGCGAGCACTACGACGGTCAGCCCACAACCGTCCAGGTATCCCCACCCGCCAACAACGCCGCCAGATCACCCTTGCCGTTCTGCTCGATGGCCTGGTCGAGCTGGTCCGACATCTGGGTGTCGTACACCGGCCGGTCCACGGACCGAAGCACACCGATCGGCGTGTGGTGCAGGGTGTCCGGGTCGGCGAGGCGGGAGAGGGCGAAGGCGGTGGTCGGGGACGCGGAGTGGGCGTCGTGGACCAGGATCTGAGACTCGTTGTCCGGCGTCACGTCGACCACCTTCAGGTCACCGGTGACCACATCCCGGACCACGCCCCGAGAGCCGTCCGCGCCGAAGCGGATCGGCTGACCGTGCTCCAGGCGGATCACCGCCTCCTCCGCCTGCTGCTTGTCCTTCAGCGCGTCGAAGGCACCGTCGTTGAAGATGTTGCAGTTCTGGTAGATCTCGATCAGCGCCGTGCCCGGGTGGGCGGCGGCCTCCCGCAGGACCGACGTGAGGTGCTTGCGGTCGGAGTCGATCGTGCGGGCGACGAAGGACGCTTCCGCGCCGATGGCCAGGGACACCGGGTTGAAGGGCGCGTCCAGCGAGCCCATCGGTGTCGACTTGGTGATCTTGCCGACCTCGGAGGTCGGGGAGTACTGGCCCTTGGTCAGGCCGTAGATGCGGTTGTTGAAGAGGAGGATCTTCAGGTTGACGTTGCGGCGCAGGGCGTGGATGAGGTGGTTGCCGCCGATCGACAGCGCGTCGCCGTCGCCCGTCACCACCCACACCGACAGGTCCCTGCGCGAGGAAGCCAGGCCCGTCGCGATGGCGGGCGCGCGGCCGTGGATGGAGTGCATGCCGTACGTGTTCATGTAGTACGGGAAGCGGGACGAACAGCCGATGCCCGAGACGAAGACGATGTTCTCCTTGGCCAGGCCGAGCTCCGGCATGAAGCCCTGGACGGCCGCCAGGATCGCGTAGTCACCGCAGCCGGGGCACCAGCGCACTTCCTGATCGGACTTGAAGTCCTTCATGGACTGGCGGGCCTCGGCCTTGGGAACGAGCGTGAGCGCCTCGATCGTGCCCGTGCCTTCCGTGGACGTCTCAGCCATCGATGGCCTCCTTGAGAGCCGTGGCGAGCTGCTCAGCCTTGAACGGCATGCCGTTCACCTGGTTGTACGAGTGGGCGTCGACCAGGTACTTCGCCCGGATCAGCGTGGCGAGCTGCCCGAGGTTCATCTCGGGGATCACCACCTTGTCGTAACGCCCCAACACCGAACCCAGATTCCGCGGGAATGGGTTGAGGTGACGAAGGTGCGCCTGCGCGATGGACTCGCCGGCCGTGCGGAGGCGGCGGACCGCCGCGGTGATCGGGCCGTACGTCGAGCCCCAGCCGAGCACCAGCGTGCGCGCCTCGTGCGGGTCGTCGACCTCGAGATCCGGTACGTCGATGCCGTCGATCTTGGCCTGCCGGGTGCGGACCATGAAGTCGTGGTTGGCGGGGGCGTACGAGATGTTGCCCGTGCCGTCCTCCTTCTCGATGCCGCCGATGCGGTGTTCGAGACCGGGCGTGCCGGGGATGGCCCACGGGCGGGCGAGGGTCTGCGGGTCGCGTTTGTACGGCCAGAAGACCTCGGTGCCGTCGTCCAGCGTGTGGTTCGGCCCCTGTGCGAACTGCACGGTCAGGTCCGGGAGTTCGTCGAGTTCCGGGATGTGCCAGGGCTCGGAACCGTTGGCCAGATAGCCGTCCGAGAGCAGCATCACCGGCGTGCGGTACGTCAGCGCGATGCGCGCCGCCTCGAGCGCCGCGTCGAAGCAGTCGGCGGGGGTGCACGGGGCGATGATCGGGACCGGTGCCTCGCCGTTGCGCCCGAACATGGCCTGTAGCAGGTCGGCCTGCTCGGTCTTGGTCGGCAGACCGGTCGAGGGCCCGCCGCGCTGGATGTCGATGACGAGCAGCGGCAGCTCCAAGGACACCGCCAGCCCGATGGTCTCCGACTTCAGGGCCACACCGGGGCCGGACGTGGTCGTGACCCCCAGCGCACCGCCGAAGGCCGCGCCCAGGGCCGCGCCGATGCCCGCGATCTCGTCCTCGGCCTGGAAGGTCCGTACACCGAAGTTCTTGTGCTTGGACAGTTCGTGGAGGATGTCGGAGGCGGGGGTGATGGGGTACGAGCCCAGGAACAGCGGCAGGTCGGCCTGGCGGGAGGCGGCGATCAGGCCGTACGCCAGGGCCAGGTTGCCGGAGATGTTGCGGTAGAGGCCGGGCGGGAACGCGGTCGTCGCCGGGGCGATCTCGTACGAGACCGCGAAGTCCTCGGTCGTCTCGCCGAAGTTCCAACCCGCGCGGAACGCGGCGAGGTTGGCCTCGGCGATCTCGGGTTTCTTGGCGAACTTCGCCCGCAGGAACTTCTCGGTTCCCTCGGTCGGCCGGTGGTACATCCAGCTCAGCAGCCCGAGCGCGAACATGTTCTTGCTGCGCTCCGCCTCCTTGCGGGAGAGGTCGAAGTCCTTGAGCGCCTCGACCGTCAGCGTCGTCAGCGGCACCGGATGGAGGCTGTAGCCGTCGAGCGAGCCGTCCTCCAGGGGCGAGGCGGCGTAGCCGACCTTCTGCATCGCCCGTTTGGTGAACTCGTCCGTGTTGACGATGATCTCCGCGCCGCGCGGCAGGTCGCCGATGTTGGCCTTGAGAGCCGCCGGATTCATGGCGACCAGGACGTTCGGCGCGTCGCCGGGCGTGAGGATGTCGTGGTCGGCGAAGTGCAGCTGGAAGCTGGAAACACCCGGCAGGGTGCCTGCGGGTGCGCGGATCTCGGCGGGGAAGTTGGGAAGGGTGGAGAGGTCGTTTCCGAAGGACGCCGTCTCCGAGGTGAAGCGGTCGCCGGTGAGCTGCATGCCGTCACCGGAGTCTCCCGCGAACCGGATGATGACCCGGTCCAGCCTGCGGACGTCCTTGGTCCCGGCCGGCCTGCGCTGCTCTCCCAGTACGGCTCCGTCGTCCGGATCCGTGTCTGCCTGCTCCGCTGTCCTGCTGACCTGGCTGGTCACTGAACTGGACCTCCCTCGAGGCGGCTGTCTGGGACTCGCCTTCCCGCAGGCCGTCCCAAAATCAACCCTACGTCCGTTAGGGTCGCCTTCCCTTGGCCATTCGCATGATGGACACGCTTTTGAGACGGTTGGACGCCCTGACTTGTCATGATTTCTCGCCCCCCGGCGCTTCCCTTGAAGACGCTCCCCGCGATTGTTCGGTTCTAGGGCTGACGGACGCTGGATCGACGCTTGACCGACGGCTGGATCGTGCGGCTACCGACCCAGTGTCGGCCCGTCAGGAGTTCAGGTAGGTGAGGACGGCGAGAACACGCCGGTGATCCCCGTCACTCTGGGACAGCCCGAGCTTCAGGAAGATGTTGCTCACGTGCTTCTCGACGGCACCGTCGCTGACCACGAGCTGCCGCGCGACGGCCGAATTGGTCCGCCCCTCGGCCATCAGCCCCAGAACCTCCCGTTCCCGGGGCGTCAGCCCGGCCAGCACGTCCTGCTTGCGGCTGCGCCCGAGTAGCTGCGCGACCACCTCCGGGTCCAGGGCCGTACCGCCCCGGGCCACCCGCACCACCGCGTCCACGAACTCCCGGACCTCGGCCACCCGGTCCTTGAGCAGGTACCCGACGCCATGACTGGAACCGGCCAGCAGTTCGGTGGCGTAACGCTCCTCCACGTACTGCGACAGCACGAGCACACCGAGTCCCGGATGCGCCTTCCGCAGTTGTACGGCGGCCCGCACCCCCTCGTCGGTGTGCGTCGGCGGCATCCGCACATCGGCGACGACGACGTCCGGCAGCTCGTTCTGCCCGTCCAGCTCGGTGATGGTCTTGATCAGCGCTTCTCCGTCCCCGACCCCGGCGACGACCTCGTGCCCGCGGTCGGTCAACAGCCGGGTCAGCCCCTCCCTGAGCAGCACTGAATCCTCGGCGATGACCACCCGCACCCTGTCCTCCACGATCTCCGGCCCCCCAGCCCGCGACTCCGTCTGCCAGTGGTCCAGCATTCCAGCATTCGGATCGCCCTGCGCCGGGCCGACGTGAATCAACGGGAAAACGTGCACTGCACGGCGGGTTTCGGCCGGGGCATGGGGTGCCGTCTCGACGCCGGCCGTCATCTCCAGCCCGTCCGGCGTTTGAGGACGAGGCCCCTTCAGGGCCGACGGGGGTCCAGGGGGCGGAGCCCCCTGGTGGGGTCGAAGGGGCGAAGCCCCTGGTGAGAAGCCCCTGGTGATGGGACGGGTAAGGGCGGCGGGGGCGAGAACCCTTTGGTCAGCCGAGCGCCCGCTCCCCCCGCCAGGGCAACTCCGCCGTCACCCGCGTGGGCCCACCCACCGGCGAGTCCACCACCAGGATCCCGTCGACCGCGTCGAGCCGCTCCGCGAGCCCCCCGAGCCCGGACCCGCCGGAGGCATCCGCGCCGCCCACCCCGTTGTCCACGACCTGGACCATCAGCCGGCTCTCCACCCGCCACACGTCCACCGCCGCCCACGTGGCCCGCGAGTGCTTGCTGATGTTCTGCAGCAGCTCTGACACGGTGAAGTACGCGATCCCCTCGATCGCCGGCGCCGGCCGCTCCACCAGCTCCACCTCCACCTGCACCGGCACGGTGCACCGCGAGGCGACAGCGGACAGCGCCGCGTCCAGACCGCGGTCCGTGAGTACGGCGGGATGGATGCCCCGCGCCAGATCCCGCAGCTCCTGAAGCGCCGTCTTCACCTCGCCGTGCGCCTCGTCCACCATCCGCGCCGCCGCCTGCGGATCCTCGGTCAGCTTCTCCTTCGCCAGCCCCAGATCCATGGCCAACGCCACCAGCCGGGCCTGCGCGCCGTCGTGCAGGTCGCGCTCGATGCGCCGCAGGTCCGCAGCGGCCGTATCCACCACGACCCCGCGGTCCGACTCCAGCTCCACCACCCGCGCCGACAGCCGGGTCGGCCCGAGCAGCCCGTGCACCAGCAGCCGGTCCACCATCGTCAGCGCCCGCACGATCCACGGCGTGGCCAGCGTGAACAACAGCCCGACCAGCGCCGTCACGGTGATCTCGAAGGGGTTGTCCAGATAGATCGAGTGCTGCCCGTCGCCGTACAACTGGATCCCGCCCTGACCGGCGTACACCGGAAAGACCCAGAACCACAGCGGATACGTCAGCAGCGCCCAGCCGTACGCCCAGAAGTTCAGCGCGACCACGAACGAGAACACCGACCAGGGGAACTGGAGCACCGCGTACAGCAGCGTCCGCCAGGACGTGCCGCTCTTGAGGACCGCGCCCATCCAGGCCATCACGCCGGACTTCTTCATCCGCAGCGGCTCGGGGTCGGCCACGTCCAGGTCCAGCAGGCCGCGCGCCCGCGCCCGCTCCAACGCCGCGAAGCCCCGGCAGCCGGCCAGGCCCGCCGCCAGCACCGGAATGCCGAGGAACGTCACCAGCAGGCCCGCGCCGAGCGAGACCATCGTGACGGCGTACGTGAAGAGCATGACGCCGATCGGCAGGCTGAGCAGGACGTATCCGAACTCGCGCCAGCTGCGGGCCTCGAACGGCGCCCGCAGCCCGGCGGGCAGCCGGTGCCGCCGCGCCCCTTCGGGGGACCCGAACCCGCTGTCGTACCCGTGCCCGTAGCCCTGCCCGTATTCCGTGGCCATCGGCGTCGTCCGTTTCTACTCGTCCGCTCGTCCCGCGGGGTGCGTCCGGCTGTCCTGCCGTACCTCCACACTCCTCCGCCGCAGGTCTGCGGAACATGGAGTCCGTCGGCGTCTTGGAAGGGGGGTTTTCCCTACCTGCGCCCGACCTCTAAGCCGGCTCGCGGTCCCGCCAGGGCAGTTCCGCCGTCACGGTCGTCGGACCGCCCTGCGGCGAATCGAGTACGAACAGGCCGTCGACCGCGTCCAGCCGCTCCGCCAGCCCCCGCATCCCCGTACCGCCGTCGAGCCGCGCGCCCCCGCGGCCGTCGTCCTCGACCTGGATGAGCAGCCGCTCGTCGGCCCGCCACACCTCGACGGACGCGGTCCTCGCCCCGCTGTGCTTGCTGATGTTCTGGAGCAGCTCGGAGACGGTGAAGTAGGCGATCCCCTCGATGGCCGCGGCGGGCCGTTCGACGAGGTCGACCGTCACCTTCACGGGCACGGTGCAGCGCGAGGCGACCGAGGAGAGCGCGGCGTCCAGGCCGCGATCGGTGAGTACGGCGGGATGGATGCCGCGGGCCAGGTCGCGCAGCTCCTGGAGCGCGAGCTTCACCTCGCCGTGCGCCTCGGCGACCATCTCGGCCGCCGAGTCGGGGTCCTCCAGCAGCTTCTCCTTCGCGAGCCCCAGGCCCATCGCCAGATTGACCAGCCGGGCCTGCGCGCCGTCGTGCAGATCGCGCTCGATGCGCCGCAGGTCGGCGTTGGCGGTGTCGACCACGACCCCGCGGTCCGACTCCAGTTCGGCGATCCGCCGCTCCAGCTCGTCGCTCGGCGACAGCAGCCCGCGCACCATCGCCCGGTCGGCGTTGGCCAGACCCCGGGCGATGAACGGCAGCACCGGCCACAGCACGAACAGCGAGGTCAGCGTTATGACGAAGGTGAGGATGCCCCAGGGCAGCCGGATGAAGTCGTACAACACCGTCCGCCAGGCCACCGAGTCCTTCAGCGTCATCCACAGCCACGGCAGGAAGCCGCCGGCGTTGCGCCTGGCGGGCAGCCGGCTCGGCTCGTCGATCTTCATGCCCAGCAGCGCCCGGGCCCGCGCCCGCTCCATCCGGCCCAGCAGCCGCGAGCCGATCAGTCCGGCCGCGAGGAGCGGGAAACCGATCACTGTGACGGTCAGCCAGAAGCCGGTGAACAGCACCGTCACGACGTACACGAACCCGACCAGCGACAGCGGAAGGTTCGCCAGGAGGTGCGCGATCTCCTTCCAGGTGTGGCGGTCGTACGCGAAACGGGCGGGCGGCAGCCGGTCGCCGTCCCCTTCCGGGGCTCTGGTCGGGCGCGAGAGTCGTTCGGTCATATGGGCTAGCGTGCCGCGCGCCGGGCGCCCGCGCCATGAGGTCGGCCGCCCCTGTCTGCGGGGGAAAACCCCACCTTCGTATATCGACGACATCTCAAGCGGTGACGGGCTGCTTACCGTCCCTTTATCAGGGCCTAGACTCCCGTGCGTACAGATCGTCTGCGTACAGATCGTCTGCATAGGGATCTACGGACAGATCGTCGAATCAGCTGCGAGTGAGGGGACGGACGTGCGGGAATCGACCGTCGTCGTGGCGGCGGACTACTTCCGGTCGTACTCGGTCGTCGGACTGCTCGTCGTCGTCGGCGTGCTGTTCGTCGCGGTCGCCTTCGGCGCGGGACGCCTGCTCCGCCCGGTGGTCCCGACCCCGGAGAAGCTCCTGACGTACGAGTGCGGGGTCGACCCGGTCGGCGAGGGCTGGGCCCACACCCAGGTCCGCTACTACGTCTACGCCTTCCTGTACGTCGTCTTCGCCGTCGACTCGATCTTCCTGTTCCCCTGGGCCACGGTCTTCGCCGCCCCCGGCTACGGCGCGACGACCCTGGTCGAGATGTTCATCTTCCTCGGCTTCCTGGCCGTGGGCCTGCTGTACGCATACAAGAAGGGCGTTCTGGCATGGATGTGACGACGCCAGACACCAACGGGCAGCCGGGTGCCGAGGACGGGCAGCCGACGCAGCCGGTGTTCCTGCCGGAACCGAAACGCCTGGGCGCCCTGGCCCGCCTGGCCCCGGAACCGATGAAGGTCATCCTCAACTGGGGCCGCCGCTACTCCCTCTGGGTCTTCAACTTCGGCCTCGCCTGCTGCGCGATCGAGTTCATCGCCGCGTCGATGGCCCGCCACGACTTCATCCGCCTCGGCGTCATCCCCTTCGCCCCGGGCCCGCGCCAGGCGGACCTGATGGTGGTCTCGGGCACGGTCACGGACAAGATGGCCCCCGCGGTGAAGCGCCTGTACGAGCAGATGCCGGAACCCAAATACGTCATCAGCTTCGGCGCCTGCTCCAACTGCGGCGGCCCGTACTGGGACTCGTACTCCGTCACCAAGGGCGTCGACCAGATCATCCCGGTGGACGTCTACGTCCCGGGCTGCCCGCCACGCCCCGAGGCCCTGCTCCAGGGGATCCTGAAACTCCAGGAGAAGATCGCCCGGGAATCGCTGGGGGAGCGGTACGGGGTCTCTGGCGGGCGTGCTTCGGTGGGGGCGCTGCAGAGCGGGCTGGTGAAGGGGCCGGGGTCGGCTTCGGCTTCGGTTTTGACTTCGGCTTCGGCTTCGGGGGGTGTCGCTGCTGTGGTTGAGGGGGCGGCTACGGCTGACGGTACGGCTGTGGTTGGTGGAACGGTTGCGACTGACGGTACGGCTGCGACCGATGGGACGGCGACGGCTGAGGGTCCGGCTGCGGCTGGTGACGTGGCTTCTGCCGCGGGGCGTGGGGCGGCAGCCGACGGGTCGGCTTCCGGTGGGGGGCAGGCTGCGGCGGGCGCCGGGTCGGCTTCCGGTGCGGGGCGCGCTGGGGCCGATGGGGCGGCTTCTGCCGCGGCTGACGAAACTCCTTCCTCCGAGGAGGAGGGGCGATGAGTGGCACGGTCGGCTGGCTCCCCGCCCCCGTCGAGGATTTGTTCGGTACGGAGGCCACGGCCGAGGAGTCGTACGAGGTCCTGACGGTCGACGTCCCGCCCGCCTCCTGGATCACCTCCCTGGAGACGGCGCGCACCACCCTCTCCTGCACCTACTTCGACTGGCTGAGCGCGGTCGACGAACCGGGCACGGGCTTCCGCGTCTCCGCCCACGTCGTCGCCCTCTCCCCGGTCCGGCGCCTGCTGCTCCGCACGACGGTCCCGCACGAGGCGCCGACCCTGCCGTCCGCCGTCGACGTCTACGCCGGCGCGGCCTGGCACGAACGCGAGACCCACGAAATGTTCGGCGTGACCTTCGAGGGCCACCCGTCCCTGGACCACCTCCTCCTCCCGGAAACCTTCGAAGGCCACCCCCTCCGCAAGGACTTCGTCCTCGCGGCCCGCGTGGCCAAGGCCTGGCCCGGCGCCAAGGAACCGGGCGAGTCGGACCACGGCGGCCCCAAGCGCCGCCAGATGCTGCCCCCGGGCGTCCCCGACCCCAACGAATGGGGCCCCTTGAAGGGCCAACTCCCCGCAGCCCCGGCCCGCCCGGCACGGGGCGCGGGGCGCGGGGCGGGGGAGCGCCCGGCTCGCGTCGCGGGGGAGCGTCCGGTCCGCGCGGCCGGTGAGCGTCCGGCTCGGCGGGCTCGGACGGCGGCTGAGGGTTCGGCGAGCCAGGCGGGGGCGGAAGCGCCGGTCGGTCAGGCAGCGGCGGAGGGCGCGGCGAGCCAGTCGGTAACGGAGGGTTCGGCCGGTCCGGCGGGGACGGCTGGGGCTGCGGCTTCGGATGCTCCGGGTGGGGCACGCCGGGCTCGGTCGGCTGCGGAGGGTTCGGCCGGTCCGGCGGGGACGGCTGGGGCTGCGACTTCGGACACTCCAGATGGGGCACGCTCGGCTGGGTCGGCTGCGGAAGGGTCGGTGAGTCAGACGGGGGCCTCGGCGTCTGGGGACGCTCCCGTGACGGCACGCCGGGCTCGGTCGGCTGCCGAAGGGTCGGCCAGCCAGACCGGTGCTGCGGGTGCCTCGGGTGCCTCGGACACTGGGTCGCGGCGGGCTCGGTCGGCGGCCGAGGGGTCCGTGAGCCAGGCGGAGGGGGCCGCGGCGGCTGGACCGCGCCGGGCGCGTACGGCCTCGCAGGGCTCAGTGAGTCAGCGGGGCGGGTCCGCTGCGGAGCCTGTGGCCGACGATCAGGGCGAGGGCTCCACGCCCTCACGCACGGGAAGTACGCCTCCACCGAAGGCTCCGACCGCCCCGCGCAGCTCGGACGCCCCGTGGCACCACGCCCGCCCGGCCTTCGACGAGCCCGAACGGCAGCAGCCCGGGGCTGACGCCCGCTCAAACGCGGAGCCGCGGAAGCCGGAAACCGAGCAGCCGGAGCCACGTTCGGCAGCCGGGCAGACTGCGCCTGAGCAACCCGCGTCGGAGACGCCGGAGCCCGAACAGCCGGTGGCTGAGCCGCCGGTGGCGGAGAGGCCTGCGCCCGAGCAACCCACTCCGGACCACAAGACTTCCGCCCCGGAGCCGGAGCCGGAGCCCGAACCGGAGCCCGAACCGGAGTCCGAGTCCGAACCGGAATCTGAGCCCGAGCCCGAGCAGGCTCCCGATTCTGGGGCTGTCCCGGATCCCGGCGGCCCCACCTCTGACACACCCACCCGACCCAGCCCCGACACCCCCGCAGGAGGCCCGCAGTGAACGACGTGCTCGACGTCGCCCTGCGACTCCTGGTCGTCTTCGTCGTCTTCCTCACCTTCCCCCTGATCGTCGGTCAGACCGAGCACAAGGTCATGGCCCACATGCAGGGCCGCCTCGGCCCGATGTACGCCGGCGGCTTCCACGGCTGGGCCCAACTCGTCGCGGACGGCGTGAAGTTCGCACAGAAGGAAGACGTCGTACCGGCCGGCGCCGACCGCCGCATCTTCCAGCTCGCCCCCGCGGTCGCCCTCCTCCCGTACCTGATCGTCCTGCTTGCCATCCCCATCGGCCCCGGCGAGGGCGCCGTCGGCCAGGTCCTGGACGCCGGTATCTTCTTCGTCCTCGCGGTGATGGGCGTGGCCGTCCTCGGCTCCCTCATGGCCGGCTGGGCCAGCGCCAACAAGTTCTCCCTCCTCGGCGGCCTCCGCACCGCCGCCCAGCTCCTCGCCTACGAACTCCCGATGCTCCTCGCCGCCGCCTCCGTCGCCATGGCGGCCGGCACCGTCTCCCTCCCCGGCATCCTCGACGCCTTCGAGTGGTGGTGGCTGCCCTGGCAGATCGTCGGCGCGATCGTCTTCTTCGTCGCCGGCCTCGCCGAACTCCAGCGCCCGCCCTTCGACATGCCCGTCGCCGACTCGGAGATCATCTTCGGCGCCTACACCGAGTACACCGGCCTGCGCTTCGCCCTGTTCCTCCTCGCCGAGTACGCCGGAATCGTCGTCCTGTGCGGCCTGACCACCGTCCTCTTCCTGGGCGGCTGGCACGGCCCCTGGGGTGCCGACGGCCTCGGCTGGGTCTGGACCCTGCTGAAGACCGCCGTCCTGGCCTTCGTAGTGATCTGGCTCCGCGTCACATACCCCCGCCTGCGCGAGGACCAGCTCCAGAAGCTTTCCTGGACTCTCCTCGTCCCCCTCTCCCTCGCCCAGATCGCCCTCACCGGCATCGTCAAGGTGGTGATCCAGTAACCGTGGCCCCCATCCCCGGCGCCGGCCTGGCCAAAGGTCTGGCCGTCACCCTCCGCACGATGACCAGGAAGACGGTCACCGATCAGTACCCCGAGGTACAGCCCGACCTCCCGCCCCGCACCCGCGGTGTCATCGGCCTGTTCGAGGAGAACTGCACCGTCTGCATGCTGTGCGCCCGGGAGTGCCCGGACTGGTGCATCTACATCGACTCCCACAAGGAGACGATCCCGGCGCCGACCCCCGGCGGCCGCGAGCGCAGCCGCAACGTCCTCGACCGCTTCGCCATCGACTTCTCCCTGTGCATGTACTGCGGTATCTGCATTGAGGTCTGTCCTTTCGACGCCCTGTTCTGGTCCCCGGAGTTCGAGTACGCCGAGACCGACATCCACGAACTCACCCACGAACGCGACAAGCTCCGCGAGTGGATGTGGACCGTGCCGGCCCCACCCGCCCTCGACCCCGGCGCGGAGGAACCGAAGGAGATCGCCGCCGCCCGCAAAACCGCCGAGAAGCTGGCGGCCGCCCAGCCGGAGCCGACCGCGCCGCAGCCCGGGCCCTCGACCGGACCCACCGCACCGCAGCCCGGACCCCTGGCACGGCAGCCCGGGCCGACCGAGCCGCCGTCCGGCCCGACCGAGCCGCCGTCCGGTCCGACCGCATCCGAGGGAGGCACGTCGTGACCCTCGCCGCAGCCACCGTCGCCGCGTCGCCCGCCCACGGCACCCTCACCGGCGCTGTCGCCGACACCCACGGCTTTCTGTCCCCGACCGGCGTCGAGATCGCATTCCTCCTCGTCGGCCTGGTCACCTTCGGCGCCGCCCTGGTCACGGTCACCACCCGTCAACTGGTGCACGCCGCCCTGTGGTTGGTGGTCGCCCTCGGTGGTGTCGCCGTCGAATACCTCCTGCTGACCGCCGAGTTCATCGCCTGGGTGCAGGTCCTCATCTACGTGGGCTCCGTCGTCGTCCTCCTTCTCTTCGGTCTGATGCTCACCAAGGCCCCCATCGGCCGCTCCCCGGACGCCGACTCCGGCAACCGCTGGGCCGCTCTCACCGTGGCCGTCGCCGCCGCGGCCGCCCTGGTCTGGGTGGTCGTGGACGCCTTCCGGACCACCTGGATCGACCTGGACGGCCCGGCCGCCGGCTCCACCGCCGTCACCGGAGCGAGCCTCTTCCAGAACTGGGTGCTCCCCTTCGAGGCCCTCTCCGTCCTGCTCCTCGCGGCCCTGGTCGGCGCGATCGTCCTGTCCCGCAAAGCGAAGGCGGAGTCGAGCTCTCCCCCTGTGAACTCCCGGGCCACGACCGGTGGTTCCCCATCCGTCCCGGATTCCCGCAATCACCTGATCGGGCGAAATGGGCCGGTCACGGGAACCAAGTCGGTCGAAGGAAGCCAACTGGGAGAGGGAACCAAGCCGGTCACGGCAGGCAAGCCCGTCGAGAACGTCAACCCGGCCGAGCAGGAAGGCGCCCGCTGATGCACCTCGCCTACCCCGCCGTCCTCGCCGCCCTCCTCTTCTGCACGGGCCTGTACGGAGTCCTCGCCCGTCGCAACGCGATCCTCGTCCTCATGTCGGTCGAGCTGATGCTCAACGCCGTCAACCTGAACCTGGTCGCCTTCGACGTCTGGCTGAGCAAGGCCGCCCAGGAGACCCTGCACTCCGGCCAGGCTCTGACCCTGTTCACCATCGCCATCGCCGCCGCCGAGATCGGCATCGGCCTGGCGATCGTCCTCGCCGTCTACCGCAACCGCGGCACCTCGGACATCGACAAGCTCCGCGACACCGCCGAGGGGCCCGAGAGCGACGACCCCGACAGCGACGCCCCCGCGGCCGCGCAGGCCGACCGGGCCGGGAAGGCTGAGGCCACCGCGTGACCACGACCACCCTCGCCGTCCTCGTCCCCCTCCTGCCGTTCCTGGGGGCGGCCGCCGGCCTGCTGCTCGGCCGTACGGCCCCCGGTTTCGTGCGGCCGCTCGCCATCCTGCCGACCCTCACCGCCCTGGTGCTGGCCGCGCTGGTCGCCGTGCGCCAGGGCGGCGACCAGGCCGTCGACGCCCACACCGAACTCACGCCCACCGGCTCGGTCCCCATCGAACTCGCCCTGCACATCGACGGCTTCGCCGCCCTCGTCGCCGTCCTGGTCGGCGTCGTCGCCACCTGCGTGCAGATCTACTCGACGGGCTACCTGCGCGACGACCCGCGCTACCCCTCCTACGCCGCCCTCGTCTCCCTCTTCACCTCCGCGATGCTGCTCGTCGTCTACTCCGGCGACCTGATCGTGCTGCTGGTCGGCTGGGAGATCATGGGCATCTGCTCGTACTTCCTGGTCGGCCACTACTGGGAGACCCCGGAGGCCCGCGCCGCCTCCATCAAGGCCTTCCTGGTGACCAAGCTCGGTGACGTCCCCTTCCTGATCGGCCTGTTCGCCCTCGCCACCGACGTCGGTTCCTTCCGCATCACGACGATCCTGGGCGCCGTCGCACACGGTGGACTCGACCAACCGACGCTCATCGCCCTGCTGCTCCTGGCCGGGGTGGCCGGCAAGTCGGCGCAGTTCCCGCTGCACACCTGGCTCCCCGACGCGATGGCGGGTCCGACACCCGTCTCCGCGCTGATCCACGCGGCGACGATGGTCGCCGCCGGTGTCTACTTCATCGCCCGTCTCCTCCCGGTCTTCGAGTCCTCCCAGGCCGCGATGGTGGTCCTCGCGGTGATGGCCGCCGTCACGATGCTCGGCTCGGGCCTGGCCGCGCTCGCGCAGGACGACATCAAGCGCGTCCTCGCCTATTCGACGATCGGCCAGCTCGGCTACATGACCGGCGCCCTCGCCGTCGGCGACCGCGGCGCCGCCGTCTTCCACCTCCTGTCCCATGGCGCCTTCAAGGCGCTGCTGTTCCTCGCGGCCGGCGTGGTCATCCACGCCGCCGGCACCAACTCACTGGCCGCCATGTCCCGCATGCGCGGCCTGCGCGACCGCATCCCCGACGCCTACTGGACGATGACCGTGGCGCTTCTCGCGCTCGCCGCGATCCCGCCGTTCAGCGGCTTCTTCTCCAAGGAGTCCGTCCTGGGCGCCGCCGAGCACGTCGCCACCGGCCACACCGAGCACGCCCCCGGCGCCGCGGGCTGGATCACCCTCGTCGCCGGCCTGCTCACCGCCGTACTCACCGCCGCGTACGCGACGCGCCTGTGGCTGCTGGCCTTCCAGGGCCGGGGTGCCGAGGCCCCCGACCACGGTCGCCAGCCGCTGACCATGACCGTGGTGCTGTGGGTGCTCGCCGTGCCGTCCCTCGCGCTCGGCGGGCTCGCCTACCGCTCGCTGCCCGACTGGTTCGACGGCCGCGACCTCACCCCGACGCTCACCACCTCCGTACTCGGCACGGGCGTCGCCCTGGTCGGCGGCCTCGTCACCTATGCGGCCTGGCGGCACACCAGGGCTCTCGCGGCCCGCGCTCCGCTGGGTGCGGTCGCGGCCCACCCCGAGGGCGACGCCGGACTGGTGGAGGCCGAGGCGATCCCCAGCCATGCGCCCGCGTACGGCGACGTGGCCTCCGCGCCCGATCCGTCCGACCCCGGGCGGGTGCTGCTCGGCCCGCTGCACCGGCACGCGGCCGTCGGCTTCCACCTGGACGCCGTGTACGCGGCCCTGTTCGTCCGCCCGGTCCAGGCCGGCGCGAGCCTCGTCCGGTTCCTGGACCGCGAGGTCGTCGAGACCTACGTACGCGGTGCGGGCGCCCTGCCCCGCCTGCTCGGGGCTGCCGTACGGCGCGCCCAGACCGGCAATGTGCAGACCTATGTGAGCGCGCTGCTCGCCGGCACCGTCGTCCTGGCGGTCGCCGCCCTCCTCGTCGCCACGGGAGCGTGAGCAGGCGTGATCGATATCAGCGAATCCGTGATGCAGTTCCTTCTGGCGTTCGTCGTCGTCGGCCCGCTCCTCGGCGCCGTCGCCGCTCTGCTGCCCGCCCCGCCCGGGCTGAAGGGGAAGTCGCCCGAGCAGGCCGTACTGCGCCACGGCGTGACCGTGACCGGCGCGATCCTCATCGCCGCGATCGTCCTCGCGCTCGGCTTCGACCACGACCACCCGTCGAAGATGCAGGCCACGACCGACATCAGCTGGATCCCCGCACTCGACGTGCGGATCCACCTCGGCATCGACGGCATCTCCCTCCCCCTTCTGGTCCTGACCGCGCTGCTGACCTTCCTCTGCGCGCTCTACTCGTACTTCAAGATGCCTGCGGGCCCGACCCCGAAGGCCTTCGTCGCACTGGTACTGGTCCTGGAGTCCGGCACCCTCGCGAGCTTCGCCGTCCTCGATCTGCTGCTGTTCTTCCTCGCGTTCGAGACGGTCCTCATCCCGATGTACTTCCTCATCGCCCGCTGGGGCGGCGAGGGCAGGACCCAGGCCGCCTGGCGGTTCATCCTCTACACGCTGCTCGGTTCGGTCGTCATGCTGCTCGGCCTGCTCCTGATCGGAATCAAGGCGGGCACATTCGACATGGTGGCACTCGCCACTGACAACGGCCGGTCGCTGACCGCATCCGTGCAGGTCATCGCTGTTCTGGCCATCGGGATCGGGCTCGCGGTGAAGACGCCGATGTGGCCCCTGCACAGCTGGCTGCCGGACGCCCACACCGCCGCGCCGACCGTCGGCTCGGTCCTGCTGGCCGGCGTCCTGCTGAAGATGGGTACCTACGGATTCATCCGGATCCTCCTGCCCATCGCGCCGGACGGTTTCCACACCTTCGCGCCCTACCTCGCCGCCTTCGCCGTCGTCGGGATCATCTACGGATCCCTGGCCTGTCTGGCGCTCGCCAAGCGCGGCGCCAAGGGCGACCTCAAGCGCCTCATCGCCTACTCCTCCGTCGGCCACATGGGCTTCGTCCTGCTCGGCATCGCGACCATGACCCCGACCGGCGTGAACGGCGCCCTGTTCGCCAACATCGCCCACGGCCTCATCACCGGCCTCCTGTTCTTCCTGGTCGGCGCGCTCAAGGACCGCACGGGCACGACCGACCTGGACACCCTCGCCGAGGAGACCGGCGCGGCGCTCTACGGCAAGGCCCCCCGCCTCGGTGGCCTGCTCGCCTTCGCCGCGGTGGCCTCCCTGGGCCTTCCGGGCCTGGCCGGCTTCTGGGGCGAGATGCTCGCGCTCTTCGGCGCGTTCAAACCGGCCGCCGACCTCAGCCGCCCCGCCTTCCTCACCTTCATGGCGATCGCGGCCTTCGGCACCCTCCTCACGGCCGCGTACATGCTCGCCGTGGTCCGCCGGGTCTGCATGGGCGCCGTATCGCAGGAAGCGCCGCGGCTCGCCGACGTCCAGACGTACGAGTTCGCGGCCTGGACCCCGCTCGTCGCCCTCACCGTCGTCGCCGGGCTGTGGCCCAAGGCACTCCTCGGCCTGACCGACCCGGCCGTACAGCAGCTCCTCGCAGGAGGCACCCGATGAGCTCTCTGGCCCAGTCGCCGACCCTGCTCGTCGTCCAGTCCGTCGACTGGCTAGCCATCGCGCCGCCCACCCTCGCGGCGGTCGTAGGGCTCGCCGTCCTCGTCGCGGACCTGTTCGTACCGCAGGCGCGCAAGCCCCTCCTCGGCTGGTTCTCCGTGGCCGGCCTGGCCGCGGCGGCGTTGCTGCTCCTGCCGCTGCTGGACGGCGACCGCGGCACCTTCTGCGTGAGCACGCACGCGTGCAGCTACACCGCCGACCGCTTCACCCTGGTCATCCAGTTCCTGGTCCTCGGCGGTGCCCTCCTCGCCGCCCTTCTCTCGGTGACGGCGCTCAAGGACGAGAGAAAGCAACTCCCCGAAGGGGAGTACTGGTTCCTCCTGCTCTCCTCCGCGGCCGGCGCGGCCCTCCTGCCCGCCTCCCGGGACCTCGCGACCCTGATCGTCGCCCTGGAGGTCGCCTCGCTGCCCGCCTTCGCCTTGGTCGGCATCCGGCACGGCGACAAGAAGTCCTCGGAAGCGGCCCTGAAGTTCTTCCTGTCGTCGGTCACCGCGACCGCCGTCAGCCTCATGGGCATCAGCTTCGTGTACGCCTCCACAGGCACCCTCTACCTCACCCAGGTCGCCGACCGGATCCAGCACGTCGACGGACAGCTCCACACGCTCGCCCAGACCGGCGTCGTCCTCACCCTGGTCGGCTTCGCCTTCAAGACGGCCGCCGTGCCCTTCCACTTCTGGGTGCCCGACACCTATGTGGGCGCGCCGCTCCCGATCGCCGCCTACTTGTCCGTCGTCGGCAAGGCGGTCGGCTTCTCCGGCCTGATCCTCGTCACGGTCGTCGCCTTCCCGTCGTACGCCGACGTCTGGGGCCCCGCGCTGGCGGCGCTGGCCGCGCTCACCATGACCGTCGGCAACGTGGGCGCCCTGCGCCAGCAGGCCACGCGCGCGTACAGCGCGGTACGCCTGCTCGCCTGGTCCTCGGTGGGCCAGGCCGGCTACCTCCTCGTACCGATCGCCGCGGCCGCCTACTCCGACGACGCCGAGCACTCCATCGGCTCCACGGTGGCGTACGCCCTCATGTACGCCGCCGTGAACCTCGGCGCGTTCGCGGTGGCCGCACTGGTGGGCCGTACGAAGTCCGCGAACCGCATCACCGACTACCGCGGCCTGTACTCGACGAACCCGCTCGCAGCCCTCCTGATGGCCTTCTTCCTGCTCTGCCTGGCCGGACTGCCGCCGGGCATCATCGGCCTGTTCGCCAAGGTCACCGTCTTCTCGGCGGCAGTCGACGCGGGCCTCGGCTGGCTGGCCGTGGTGATGGCCGTCAACGTCGTGATCGCGCTCTTCTACTACCTCCAGTGGACGACCCTGCTGTTCCGCGCCCCCGAGGGCGAACCCGTCCGCCACCGCCTCCCGGCTCCCCTCACGGCGGCGATCACCCTCACCGGTGCCGTCGGCATCGTCCTCTCCGGAGCGCCCCAGCTCGTTCTGCGCTTCGCCGACACCGGCCTCTTCTGAGCGAGCGCCTCCGGTCCGTCACCCGGACGGCCCTCCGGGCGGCCGTACGCACAAGGGAACTAGTGGCCCTCGCCTGGCGTTGACCAGTACGGGAGGGTCCACTGGACGTGACACCACGGCACCAGTGGCACCGGAGACAGCAAACAGGATCGCAAGCAAAGGGTTCCCCTGCTGCACGATTTGGAGGGCGTACCGTGCACCGCCGGCACAACGGGCTAAGGACCGCAGTACTCCTCGGAGGACTGTCCGCCCTCATCATCGTCATCGGCAGCTTCTTCGGCCGCATGGGGCTCGTCGTAGCGGTTCTCGTCGCACTGGGCACGAACGCGTACGCGTACTGGAACAGCGACAAACTGGCTCTACGCGCGATGCGCGCGCGCCCGGTGAGCGAGTTCGAGGCCCCGGCCCTCTACCGCATGGTCCGCGAGCTCTCCACCGAGGCCCGCCAGCCCATGCCCCGCCTGTACATCTCCCCGACGGAAGCGCCCAACGCCTTCGCCACGGGCCGCAATCCGCGCAACGCCGCCGTGTGCTGCACGGAGGGCATCATGCGCATCCTGGACGAGCGCGAACTGCGCGGTGTCATCGGACACGAGCTGAGTCACGTCTACAACCGCGACATCCTCATCTCGTCGGTCGCCGGCGCACTCGCGTCCGTGATCATGTTCCTGGTCAACTTCGCGTGGCTGATCCCGATCGGGCGCTCCGACGACGATGACGGCCCCGGCATCCTGGGCATGCTGCTCATCATGATCCTGGGCCCGCTCGCCGCCAGCCTCATCCAACTGGCCATCAGCCGCTCCAGAGAGTACGAGGCCGACGCGTCCGGCGCCCAGCTGACGGGCGACCCGCTCGCCCTCGCCAGCGCCCTGCGCAAGCTCGAAGTGGGCACCAAGCAACTCCCGTTGCCGCCCGAGCCGCGCATCGAGACGGCGAGCCACATGATGATCGCGAACCCCTTCCGTCCCGGCCAGGGACTCTCCAAGATGTTCTCGACACACCCGCCGATGGCGGAGCGCATCGCCCGGCTCGAGAAGATGGCAGGTCGCCCCCAGTGAAAACCATCCTGAACGTCATTTGGCTCATCCTCAGCGGCTTCTGGCTGTTCCTCGGATACCTCGCCGCGGGCGTCATCCTCTGCATCACGATCATCGGTATCCCGTTCGGCATCGCGGCGTTCCGCATCGGCATCTACGCCCTGTGGCCCTTCGGATACACGACGGTCGAGCGCCGCGACGCCGGCGCGCCCTCCTGCATCGGCAACGTCCTGTGGCTGGTCCTCGCAGGCTGGTGGCTGGCGCTCGCGCACATCGTCACCGGTGTGGTGCTGTGCATCACGATCATCGGCATCCCGTTCGGCATCGCCAACTTCAAGCTGATCCCGGTCTCGCTGCTCCCGCTCGGCCGCGAAATCGTGCCGACGGACCAGCCGTTCGCAACGCGCTGACCAGCTCGGCCGAGTTATCCACAGGCGGTTGTCCACAGGCCGGCCCGATTGTCAGTGGCGGCTTGCATCATGAACCCATGACCGAGAACGAGCAGTTGCTGGCACGGGTGGCCGCCAAGGCACACAACACCCGCCCGTGGGGCTGGACTTCCCTCCCGGCGCCCGTGGACGCGGCCGTCCTGGCCCGCGCCGAGGCCGCCCTGGACTTTTCCCTGCCCTCACTGCTCGCCGACCTGTACCTGCGGATAGGGGACGGCGGATTCGGCCCGGAGTACGGCCTGTTGCCCCTCCTGGACAGCCCACCCGCCGGCGAGCCCGCCGCCGTCGCCCAGTACCTCACCAACCGCGCCGACGCCCTCCAGGACCCCGACTGGCCCTGGCCCGAGGGAGTCCTGCCGATATCCCACTGGGGCTGCGCGATGTACGCGTGCGTGGACTGCCGCGCCCCGGAAGCCACCGTCCTGCTCTTCGAACCGAACGCGGGCGAAGCCGACCACGCCTGGTACGTCGACGCCCCGAGCCTGACCGACTGGCTGCACACCTGGGTCGATGGCACAGGCTGGTACGAGGAGACGAGTGAGGGGCTGGACCTGCCGCCCTGGGACGACTTCCCCATACGCACGACACGGGCGCAGGCGTCCTGACGGGAGCGGTCCAGGTCGTACGGCGGTGGTTGGCGACGAGCCCGTACGACGGTGCAGTAGACGGCACTTGTACGGCGTCGTAGCCGACCGCCGGTGCAGGCGGCCGCGGCCCGGCTGGCCCTGCCCGTGGTCCGCGGTGCCCTACGCCCGTCGCCTTCCAGCCACCCACCGCCGCAAGCCGTACGCCACCACACCCACCGCCAGCACCCCGACACCTACGACCACCGAGACCCCCGGCAACGAGAACGCCAGCACCGCGCATCCGACCAGCCCGAGTGCGGGAAGCGCCCGAGCCGTAGGAGCCGAACTCAGCGTCCAGGCCGATGCGTTGGCCACGGCGTAGTACGCCAGCACACCGAAGGAGGAGAAGCCGATCGCGCCCCGGACGTCCACCCTGGCGGCCAGGAGGGCGACCACCGTACCCACGGCCAGTTCGGCCCGGTGCGGCACCTGGAAACGCGGATGCACGGCCGACAGCGCGCCGGGCAGATGCCGGTCGCGGGCCATGGCCAGCGTCGTGCGTGAGACGCCCAGGATCAGGGCGAGCAGCGAGCCCAGTGCGGCCACGGCAGCGCCCACCCGCACCACCGGCACCAAGCCCGGCACCCCGGCCGCCCGTACCGCGTCGACCAGCGGAGCACCCGCGTGACCGAGACCGTCGGCCCCCAGCACGGAAAGGACGGACACCGCCACACACACGTACACGGCCAGCGCGATGCCCAGAGCGAGGGGGATCGCGCGAGGGATCGTGCGCGCCGGATCCCGTACCTCCTCGCCCAGGGTCGCGATACGCGCGTACCCCGCGAAGGCGAAGAACAGCAGACCGGCCGCCTCCAGCACCCCGCCCACGCCGCCCGAGGCCCCGACGTCCAGGCGCCCGGCGTCGGACGCCCCCGACCCCAGACACACGACCACCACGGAAGCGAGGACAGCCAGCACCACCGCCACGATCGCCCGCGTCAGCCAGGCGGACTTCTGGACGCCGCCGTAGTTCACCGCCGTCAGTGCCACCACGGCAGCGACCGCGACGGCGTGCGCCTGCCCCGGCCAGACGTACGCGCCCACGGTGAGCGCCATCGCCGCACAGGAGGCCGTCTTCCCGACCACGAACGACCAGCCCGCGAGATAACCCCAGAACGGCCCGAGCCGCTCGCGCCCGTACACGTACGTGCCGCCGGAGGCCGGATACAGCGCGGCCAGCCGGGCCGACGACGTGGCGTTGCAGTAGGCGACCACGGCGGCGACCGCGAGGCCGAGCAGCAGTCCGGAGCCGGCCGCGCGCGCCGCGGGCCCCAGGGCGGCGAAGATCCCGGCCCCGATCATCGAGCCGAGGCCGATGACCACGGCGTCCCCGACCCCCAGGGTGCGCCGCAGTTCGGAGGCGGAACCGGGCTGTGTCATGTCCCGCACCCTACTGATCGCTGCAACCGAGGAGTGCCATCGTGACGTCCTGTTCAGCAACAGAGCACGACAAGCGCGCGACGTACCGGCCGTACAGGCGTTTCGGGCCGAACGGCACGCGCGATGCAGCACGGGCGAACGTCGCACGACGCACAGCCTGTCCGCACCGAAATCTCACCGTTCGGACAGTGCAAGCACAGCGTGAGAGGGCAGGTTCACGGCATGACGATCATCAGCTGGATCATCCTGGGGCTGTTGGCCGGGGCCATCGCCAAGTTCCTGCTGCCGGGCCGCGACCCGGGCGGCTTCATCGGCACGACGCTCATCGGTGTCGCGGGCGCGTTCATAGGCGGCTGGATCTCGGCCCGCTGGCTGGACCATCCGATCACGAAGAGCTTCTACGACGGAGCGACCTGGGCCGCGGCGATCGGCGGCTCGCTGGTCCTCCTGGTCGCCTACCGCATCCTGTTCGGCAACTCGCGCAACTGAGCACGGCAGAGCACACCCCCGGACCGCAGCCAGCAGGCGAGAAGGGTGGGCACCGACGGGTGCCCACCCTTTCTCGTACGACCGTCCTGCTCGGCAGCCGGCGGCTTACCGGTAGTTCACGAACTGCAGCGCGAAGTCGAAGTCCTTTCCCTTCAGGAGGGCGATCACGGCCTGCAGGTCGTCACGGCTCTTCGAGCTGACGCGCAGTTCGTCGCCCTGGACCTGAGCCTTGATGCCCTTGGGGCCCTCATCGCGGATGATCTTCGCCACCTTCTTCGCGTTGTCCTGGGAGATGCCCTCCTCGATCGAGGCGAAGATCTTGTACTCCTTGCCGGACAGCTGCGGCTCACCGGCGTCCAGGGCCTTCAGCGAGATGCCGCGCTTGATCAGCTTGGACTGGAAGACGTCGAGGACGGCGTTGACCCGGTCCTCGGAGTTCGCCTCCATCAGGATCTTGTCGCCGGACCACGAGATCGAGGCACCCACGCCCTTGAAGTCGTAGCGCTGAGAGATCTCCTTGGCGGCCTGGTTGAGGGCGTTGTCGACCTCCTGCCGCTCGACCTTCGAGACGATGTCGAAACTGGAGTCGGCCATGTCCTGTGGCTCCTTGTATCGGGGTGCGTGTTGGGTGCGTACCGGCGGGCGTGGGGGTGGCCGCCGAGCCCGGCGTGGAACCCGGGCCGCATCCGCACAAGCCTAGCCACCCGTGGTCCCCCGAGCGCAGATCAATCGGGTGGCGAAGCACCCCTCGGCATCGGGTATTGTTTACGTCGTTGCCACGGAGCACCGCCGAATAGCGGTTCGAACGGCAGCAAACCCCGGCGGTGTGCCCGAGCGGCCAAAGGGAGCAGACTGTAAATCTGCCGGCTCAGCCTTCCCAGGTTCGAATCCTGGCGCCGCCACTCTGGGGAAGACCCCCTCCACCTCGCGGAGACGCGAAATGGAGGGGGTCTCTTCGTGTGCGCGATGCCCGATGCCTGGGCCCGCGTCCGTGCCTGCCCTCGTGTCCGCCCGGCATGGGCCCGCACGGGCACCCTCCGCTCAGGGTGTCCGTGCGGACCCATGCCGGGATGGCGCGGCCCGGTGCCCGGCGCCGTACCTCCGCGCTGCCGAACTACTCTCCGCTGTGGGCGAGTTCGATGTCGTGCTCGTCGATGTCGCCGCCCGACACCGACACCGTGGCCGCTTGCGGCGGGTAGCCCGTCGCGATGACCGTGTACGCGCCGCTGTCCAGGTCGGAGAAGGCGTACGCGCCGTCCAGGCCGGTTCGGGTGGTCGCGACCACGTTGCCCGCCGCGTCCACCAGCGTTACCCGAGCGTCGGAAAGCGGGGCGCCCGAGCCGCGTACCGTGCCCCGCACATGGGCGCCGGGGCGGAGTTCGACCTCTATCCGCGTCGTCCCCGCGCCGCCCACCTCGACGGGCAGGGCCAGCGGGCGGTGCTTGGGGGAGTTGACGGCCAGCGTCACGGTTCCCGGCACCAGGTCGGTGACGTGGAACTCGCCCAGCACGTCGGTCCGCGCCGCGGCCAGCACATCGCCCCGCACATCGGTCACGATGACCACCGCGTCGGCGACCGGCGCCCCGCTGTCGGCGCCCCGCACCAGCCCCGCGAGCCCGCTCGTGCCGCTCAGCAGGACGTCGTACGACATCGCCGTGTCCGCGACGACGAGCGTGGAGGCCCGCGGCTGGTAGCCGTCGGCGGAGGCGATCAGGACGTACGAACCCCCGCTCGGCGCGTCCACACCGTACGAACCGTCGGCCCGCGACACCGACCGGCTCAGCTGCTTCCCGCCGAGCGAGATCAGCGTGATCGCCGAACCGGCCACCGGAACGCGCTCCGCCCCGAACACCCGCCCGCTCACCGGGATTCCGACCCCGGCCCGCTCACCGGCTCCGACGGATGCCCCGGACGCTCCTGCGGGTGTCCCAGACACTCCCGCGGATGCCCCGGAAACGCCAACGGGTGCCTCCGAAAATCCCACCGCTGTCTCGGGAACTCCATTGGGACGAGCCCCCGTACCGCCGACTCCGGACCTCCCACCGACAAGCTCCTTGCCATCGATCGCAGCCGCAGCCGCAGCCGAAGCCGAAGCCGCGGTCGCAGTCGTAGACGCCCCGCCAGCCGGCCCACTCCCGGCACCGACCCCGCCCCCGGCTTCAGCCGCCGCCGCACCCGCCGCCCCATGCCGTGGAATGAACGACGCCACCGCGAACGCCAGCAGCGCCGCGCCGCCGCCCACTGCCAGGACCGTCCGGAAGCCGTTCTCCGAAGGGAGTGCGACCGAGCCGAGGTTCGTCGTCATCTGGGAGAGGATCACGCCGGCCACGGCGCTCGCCGTCGACGTACCGATGGACCGCATCAGCGTGTTCAGGCTGTTCGCCGCGCCCGACTGCGACGGCGGCACCGCGCCCATGATCAGCGCGGGCATCGCGCCGTACGTGAAGCCGATGCCGGAGCCGATGACGCAGGAGACGAGGACGAACTGCCAGACCTCCGACATGAACAGGATCTGCACGCCGTAGCCCGCGGCCACGATCAGCGAGCCCAGCATCAGGCTGGTCTTCGGGCCCTTGGCCTTGGACAGGGCCGCGGAGACCGGCGCGATCGCCATCATGACCAGGCCGGACGGGGCCATGACCAGGCCGGCGGTGAGGAGGGACTTGCCCAGGCCGTAGCCGGTCGCCTCAGGCAACTGCAGGAGCTGCGGAAGCACCAGGGACATCGCGAACATGCCGAAGCCGAGGGCGATCGAGGCGAGGTTGGTGACCAGGACCTGCCGGCGGGCGGTGGTGCGCAGGTCGACCAGCGGCTGCGGGGTGCGCAGCTCGTACCAGCCCCACAGCAGCAGGACCACCACGGCCGACCCGAACAGGCCGAGCGTCGTACCGCTGCCCCAGCCCCAGTCGGCGCCCTTCGAGATCGCCAGCAACAGGCAGGCCAGCCCGGCCGCCATCCCGATCCCGCCGACCACGTCGAAACGGCCGCCTGTCCGCACCTTGGACTCGGGGACCACGAACAGAACAAGCAGCAGCGCTACGACGCCCATCCCGGCCGAGCTCCAGAACAGCACATGCCAGTCGAAGTTGTCCGCGATCAGCGCCGCCGCGGGCAGACCGAGCGCCGCGCCGACGCCGAGCGAGGCGCTCATCATCGCGGTGGCCGAACCGAGCCGTTCGGCTGGCAGTTCGTCCCGCATGATGCTGATGCCGAGCGGGATCACACCACCGGCCATGCCCTGAAGGACACGTCCGACGATCATCGGCGCCAGCGAGTCGCTGAGCGCGGCCGTGACCGAACCGACGATCAGCAGGACCAGGCTGGCCAGGAGCATGCGGCGCTTGCCGTACATGTCGCCGAGCCGCCCCATCATCGGGACCGCCACGGCGGCGGCGAGCAGGGTGGCGGTGACGGCCCAGGCGGTGTCGGACGCCGGGGCGTTCAGGAGCTTCGGCAGCTCCGGGACGATCGGGATCACCAGGGTCTGCATCAGCGAGACCACGATCCCGCCGAAGGCCAGGACCGCTACGACGGCATTGGCCCGCGGCGCTGCGGACACCACCCCGTCGTCGGCGGGTCGGGGGAGTGCGTGGGACATGGTCGGCCCTCCGTAGGCGTGGGGCATCGGGTGTGCACGACAGACTTACGCTAAGTCAGTTGATTGACTTAAGCAAGCAGGGTCGGATTCGGTGGGGGATGGGTGAAGGCTTCGGGGGGGGAGAGAGAGGCTTCCGGGTGACGGGTGACGGGTGACAGGTGGCGGGCCCGGGGGACAGGAGGGGCCGCCATTCCCGGCCCGCCCCGCCTGCCGCCATTCCCGGCCCGCCCCGCCCGCCCGCGTGAAACCCGGCTCTCCACTCCGCTCAACACGCCTTCGCCCGGGGCACACTGACCCCATGTCCACTCGTCGCAGACGCTGCCCCGAATGCCGCCGCGAGATCGCCGTCGTCGCCGGCCGTTTCGCCCGGCACGACCCGCCCGGCGCGCGCGAGAACGGCGAACTCGTCTCCTGCCCCGGCTCCCGCCGCCAGGCCCAACTCGGCGCGGCCCAGCCCTCCTTGGACGGCTACGTCGTCCCCGACATCCCGGGCCAGATGCCCCTGTTCTGACCGATGGCGCCGGCCCCCTGTGGCCCCTACGGACGGCCTCCTGCTACCGGCTATTGCACTGCCCGGGACCGGAACACCCCTCGCCGGACCCTCAGTTCCCGGCCACCGACTTCACCGCCACCGACACCGGCGTCGACCCACCGATCAGCTCCAGGGTCAGCCCGGCCGTCGCGGGAGTCTCCAACAACTCCGCCAGTACGGCGGCCACGTCGTCGCGCGAGATCGGGCCGCGCCCCGTGTGCGCCTCCAGCCGGACGAGCCCGGTGCCGACGTCGTTCGTGAGCATCCCGGGGCGCAGGATCGTCCAGTCCAGTGCGTCCAGATTCTGGATGTACGCGTCCGCCGCGCCCTTCGCACGCTGGTAGACGTCGAACACGTCGTCCCCCTTGTGCGTGGGATCCGCGCCCATCGACGAAACGACCACGTGTCGTCGTACACCCGCCCGAACCGCCGCGTCCGCGAACAGGATCGCGGCCGCCTTGTCCACCGTGTCCTTGCGGGCCGCCCCACTGCCCGGCCCCGCGCCCGCCGCGAAGACCGCCGCGTCCGCGCCCTGCAGATGCGCCGCGACCTCCTCGGCCGTAGAGGACTCCAGATCCAGCAGGACCGGTTCGGCACCGGCCGCCCTGAGGTCGTCGCCCTGCTCGGCGTGGCGGATGATGCCCGCTACCTCTTCCCCGCGCGCGGCGAGCAGCCGCTCCAGCCGCAACGCGATCTGACCATGACCACCAGCGATGACAATGCGCATGTCTCCGACCGTACGCCCGGACGGCCGCATCCGCCGCACGGCTTGAGCGGCGCCTCAGGGGGCGCGC
Source organism: Streptomyces sp. CA-249302 (assembly GCF_050936785.1). Classification (NCBI taxonomy): domain Bacteria; kingdom Bacillati; phylum Actinomycetota; class Actinomycetes; order Kitasatosporales; family Streptomycetaceae; genus Streptomyces; species Streptomyces sp. CA-249302. The sequence continues at coordinate 6,292,179 of NZ_JBNJMG010000001.1, forward strand.
GGGAAGAGCACACGCGCTGAGCGCACAAGCCTGCACCTCACGCGCCCCGCGCGCGAGCCGACGTCACCCGCTCCCGGCGCGCAATCCGATGGCGCGCGCCCTCGTAGCGCGAGTGGAGCGCACACCACCTCGCGCAAGCCCTACACGCTCACTCCCAGCGCACGCCGGGCCCTCGCAACCCGAAAAGCCCCCGGCGTGCATCACCGGCGTGCGCGCCCGGCGCGCGCCCCTACACCATGCGCCCCCAACGCGAGCGCACGCCCCAGCTCACAGACCCACGCGCACTTCTGAACACGCACCCACTGGACACGCACCCCACGCACCCACGCACCCCCGCGCCCACGCACCTCTGCACCCACTCAGGCGTGTCACTACGCGAACCCGCCCCCACCCCCACCCCCACCCCAGCCCCGCCCCGAGAACGCCCCCGTCCCCACCCACCGTCAACTCAACTCAACTCAGCTCAACGCACCCCGCCCCTGCCGAGGCAGCCCCAACTCCGCGGCCGCGGCCGAGTTGCAGTACTCCCGTACCGCGCTGGTCCGCGCAACCACCCGCCCCCGGTGCACCACGATCCGGCTGTAGGCCAACGACAGCGCTCCGGCCAGCCGATCACCCCGCACCGCGAGCAACTCGGCGGGGAAACCGGCCTCCACGCGCACCTCGGGCAGGCCGAGTGCCGCGCGGGCCGAGGTGCTGACGGCGTCGTAGGCGTCCTCGGGTCGCAAGCCGTAGCGGGACGCCAGTAGATACGCCGCCTCCAACGGGTCCCCGCGCCCCACGGGGTTGGAGACGTCCCGAAGTGCGCCGCTGCCCGCGGCGACCCGTACCCCGGCGGCGCGCAGCAGCCGTACCGGAGCCGTGCCGCGTCGGTCGGTGCCGCCGCAGCCGCCCTGGGGCAGGCAGACGACCGTCACACCGGCCGCCGCGAGCTGGTCGGCGATGCGGGCGGCTGCCTCGGCGGGCAGGCGGCCGAGGTCGCCGCAGGGGCCGAGCGTCACCCCGGGGCGCAGCCCGCCGGCCATCGCGGCGAGGCGGGCGAGGCGGGCCGGGTCGGCGGCGTCGGTGTGCAGGTCGACCGGGCAGCCGTGCTCGGAGGCGACCTCCAGGACCGCCTCCACGTACCCCGTCGGATCGGGATCCAGGTCCGGACAGCCGCCCACCACCGACGCCCCCATCTTCACGGCGTCCCGCAGCACCGCGAGCCCGTCCGCCCCGGCGACCCCGGTCAGGACGCGCGGCATCGCGACGGCCGTCAGTTCCGTCAGCCCGCGCAGCGAACGCCGAGCCCGCAGTACGGCGGCCAGCGCGCCCAGCCCCTGGACGTCGCCCACGCGCACGTGTGCCCGCAGCGCGGTCGCCCCGTGCCCGAGCTGTAGCAGCGCCGCCTCCGTCGCCCGGCGCTGTACGTCCTGGGCGTCGTACGAGGCGGGGCCGTCACCGTCGGCGGAGAGCGCGGTGTCGCCGTGGGTGTGCGGTTCGACCGGGGCCGGCAGCAGCAGATAGCCGCTGAGGTCCACGCGCGCTCCGCACGCGCGCGTGCCGTCCGTCGCCAGACTCCCGGCCGTACCGACCGCCTCGATACGCCCACCGCCCAGCCGTACGTCCACGGTCCGGCCGTCGGTCAGCCGCGCCCCGCACAACAGCAACGCGGCCGGATCGCCGGAACTGGAGAAGGAGAAGGCGGAGCCCCCCGAAGAAGCCGACGAAGCCGCCGACCCTGATGATCCGGACGACCCCGACGACCCCGAAGAATGCGAAGAATCCGAAGGGCCCGAGGAGGATGACGAGTGGGGCGGCTGCGGCTGGCTGTCGGGCATCGCGCTCCAGGGGCTCGGGGCTGCACAGGGGGACGCAAGATCACGCAGAGTGAGTCGAGCCTAGGGTGGCGATACACGCGCGGCGGGGAGGAGCGCAATAGTCGTACCGGTGTGGTCCGCCGTACCAAAGAGGCTTCCGTGGCTCGTGGGAGAGCCGGGACACGGGTCCGCAGACGGGCCTGGAGACGAGCCCTGGGAGGGGTCCCGACAGTCGGTGGGACAGGCCGGGACGGGGGCCACGAAACGGATTTGGGTGAACGGCGGCGGACCGTGTAATGTCTTCATCGCTCGCCCCAATAGCTCAGTCGGTAGAGCGTCTCCATGGTAAGGAGAAGGTCTACGGTTCGATTCCGTATTGGGGCTCTGGTGTGAGAGGTCCCCGTCGCGAGGCGGGGCCCGATCGCATCACAGCGGTGTAGCTCAGTCGGTAGAGCAAGCGGCTCATAATCGCTGTGTCACCGGTTCAAGTCCGGTCACCGCTACTGACAGTAGCCGATTGTGGGGTCGGTCCTTCGATCGGCTACTCTTTTATGCGTTAAACCATCCCATCCGTTCGTCAAGGAGCACTCACGTGGCTGCCACCGACGTCCGCCCGAAGATCACGCTGGCCTGCGTGGAGTGCAAGGAGCGGAACTACATCACCAAGAAGAACCGGCGTAACAACCCGGACCGACTGGAGATGAAGAAGCACTGCCCGCGTTGCAACGCGCACACCGCGCACCGCGAAACGCGATAAATCAGGCTCGTACGCGAGGCCGCTCCCGAGAGATCGGGAGCGGCCTCGCGTCGTTTCGTCGACCAGTACCGGTCAGTAGAGCAACCAGGTAGAGCCTGGTTGAGCCAGGTAAAACCAGCAGAGCCAGCAGAGCCAGCAGAGCCAGGAGGTGCCGAGTCCATGGCGCTCGACCAGTCCTTCGTGGGGCGGACCTACCCGCCCACCGATCCCTACGAGGTCGGCCGGGAGAAGATCCGCGAGTTCGCGGAGGCCGTGGGGGACACCAACCCGGTGTACACCGACCCGGAGGCCGCCAAGGCGCTCGGATACGCCGACGTCATCGCCCCGCCGACCTTTGTGTTCTCGATCACCTTCAAGGCGGCCGGACAGGTCGTCGAGGACCCGCAGTTGGGCCTGGACTACAGCCGGGTCGTCCACGGCGACCAGAAGTTCTCGTACGTCCGCCCCGTGCGCGCCGGTGACCGCCTCACCGTCACCTCGACCATCGAGGCGATCAAGTCCCTGGCCGGCAACGACATCGTGGACATTCGTGGCGAGGTCCACGACGAGGCGGGCGAGCATGTCGTGACCGCCTTCACGAAGCTGGTCGCGCGCGCGGCAGAGGAGGCGTGAGGAAGAAGATGACGGCGAAGATCGCATACGACGACGTCGAGGTCGGCACGGAACTGCCCGCGCAGAGCTTCCCCGTGACCCGCGCCACGCTCGTCAAGTACGCCGGCGCCTCCGGGGACTTCAACCCGATCCACTGGAACGAGAAGTTCGCCAAGGAGGTCGGGCTGCCGGACGTCATCGCGCACGGCATGTTCACCATGGCCGAGGCGATCCGTGTGGTCACCGACTGGACCGGCGACCCGGGCGCGATCGTCGAGTACGGCGTCCGCTTCACCAAGCCCGTCGTCGTCCCGAACGACGACCAGGGCGCCCTGATCGAGGTCAGCGCCAAGGTCGCGGCCAAGCTCGACGACAACACGGTCCGCGTGGACCTCACGGCGACGAGCGTGGGCCAGAAGGTGCTGGGGATGTCTCGAGCGGTCGTACGGCTGGCCTGACGACAGGTCCGACCGACGCGTAAGGGGCGCCCTCCATTGCGGGGCGCCCCTTACGCGCATCCTCATGTGACCACCACTCGCATCCTCATGTGGCCACCACTCACATCCTTATGTGGCCACCACTCACATCCTTATGTGACCACCTCGGAAGAAGGAGAGTGCGGGCGACTCCCTTCCGGCAGAGCGACAGGTGGCTGACGATTTCGAGGTCTCCCCGGACACCGTCCAGCAGGTCCTGCGAAGGCTCGTCGACGAGGGGACACTCCCCGCGCGCCAGCGGTCGGAGTAAGCAGGTCGTATCCCCGGGATCGGACGTCCACGCACTCGAAGGGCGTCGCCCCCGGTGGCGTTCCACCGGCTGGTACGCGCGGCCTTCCGGCAGCCGACCGTGTCCGTGAACGGACGCCGGACCACCCCTTGACGTAGTTAGTGATTGAGTACTAACTTACTACCCATGGCCAGGATGAGTGCAGAAGAGAGGCGCGAGAGCGTCATTCGTGCGGCGACCGCGGAGTTCGCTCGCGGTGGCTACTACGGCACGTCGACCGAGGCGATCGCCAAGCGGGTGGGTGTCTCGCAGCCGTATCTCTTCCGGCTCTTCCCGGGCAAGAAGGCGATCTTCCTCGCGGCGTCGCAGCGCTGCATGGAGGACACGATCCGCACCTTCGAGGAGGCCGCCAAGGGGCTGGAGGGCGAAGAGGCCCTGCGTGCCATGGCGAACGCCTACACCGAGGTCATCGCGCAGCACCCCGAGCGGCTGCTGATGCAGATGCAGATGTACGTCACCGTGGCCGCCGCCGAGCAGGCCGGCGACCATGAACTCGGCGAGGACGTACGGGCGGGCTGGATGCGGCTGTGGGACACGGTCCATCTGCCGCTGGGCGCCGAAGTCGAGGAGACGACGACGTTCATGGCGTACGGGATGCTCATCAACTGCCTGGTGGCCATGGGTTTTCCGCCAGAGCACAGAGTCTGGGAGGGGCTGTATCCGGAGGCGCGCGACAAGGGCCGCCTGGGGAAATAGCCCGCACGAGGGCCGGAAGAGGCGCCGCAACCGCCTTTCTGTGCCCGCAAAAGTTAGTAATCAATAACTAATTAAACCGAACCGAGTGAACCGCCCCTGGGGGAGCGATGTCACAGCAGACCGCAACCGAAACCGAAACCTCCGCACACCGCGGGGGAACCGTGGGAACCGTCTGGGCCCTCGTCATCACCAGCGTCGCCGGTTTCATGGCGGCCCTCGACAACCTCGTCGTCACCACCGCCCTGCCCTCCATCCGCAAAGACCTCGGCGGCGCGCTGGGCGACCTCGAATGGACGGTCAGCGCCTACACGCTCACTTTCGCCGTCCTCCTGATGTTCGGCGCGGCCCTGGGCGACCGCTTCGGCCGCCGCCGCATGTTCCTGGTCGGCCTCACCGTCTTCACCGGCGCGTCCGCAGCCGCGGCGATGGCGACCGGCATCAACACCCTCATCGCGGCCCGCGCGATCCAGGGCGTGGGCGCGGCGATCATGATGCCCCTCACCCTCACCCTCCTCACGGCAGCCGTCCCCGCCGCCAAGCGCGGCATGGCATACGGCATCTGGGGCGCGGTCAACGGCCTGGCGGTCGCCTCCGGCCCCCTCATCGGCGGCAGCCTCACCGAACACGTCTCCTGGCACTGGATCTTCTGGCTGAACGTCCCCCTGGGCATCGCCCTCCTGCCCCTGGCCCGCCTCCGCCTCGCGGAGTCGCACGGCACCGGCGCCCCGCTCGACATCCCCGGCACACTGCTCGCCAGCGGCGGCCTGTTCGGCATCGTCTACGGCCTGGTCCGCGGCCCGGCGGACGGCTGGACGGCACCCCTCGTCCTCACCGGCCTCTTCGCGGGCACCGCCCTCCTCATCGCCTTCATCCTCTACAGCACACGGGCCAAGAACCCCATGCTCCCGATGCGCCTGTTCCGCTCCCGGGCCTTCTCCGGCATCAACGCGGCGAGCCTGCTGATGTTCCTGGGCATGTTCGGCTCGATCTTCCTGCTGAGCCAGTTCATGCAGGGCGTCCTCGGCTACTCGCCCACCGAGGCGGGCCTCAGGATGCTCCCCTGGACCGGCATGCCGATGCTGGTCGCCCCCATCGCCGGCATCCTGTCCGACCGCATCGGCGGCCGCCCCGTAGTCGCCGCGGGCCTGTTCTTCCAAGCAGCCGGCCTGGCCTGGATGGCCACCGTCGTCGCCCCCGGCGTCTCCTACGCCGCCCAGCTCCCCGGCCTGATCATCAGCGGCATCGGCATGGCCCTCTACTTCGCCCCCGCCGCCAACCTGGTCATGTCCAGCGTGCTCCCCAAGGAACAGGGCATCGCCTCCGGCGCGAACAACGCGCTGCGCGAGGTCGGCGGAGCGCTCGGCATCGCGATCATGTCGTCGATCTTCTCCTCGCAGGGTGGCTACGAGTCCGCACAGACCTTCGTCGACGGCCTCCAGCCCGCGCTGATCACCGGCGCCGCGGTGGTGGCCCTGGCAGCGGTGGCGGCACTGCTTATCCCGCGGCGGCGCGGCGCGACGACCGCGACGCCGGTCGAGGAGGAAGCGACACCGGCACTGGAGCCGATCGCAGGCTGAACGACGCGGAACGGCCCCGTCCTCTCGGACGGGGCCGTTCCGCACGTACCGCCAAAGAAAGCTGAGGCCGGGCAGGCTTTGAGGAGCCGTCGTACGCGCCCGCACTCGCGCAACGGCGAGCAGGGGACGTGGCGGGGGGTGTCTGCCCGCAGGGTTGGCGCGTCAACGCGGGCACCTCTTCAGGAGACCGATTCCGCGCCGTTCCGAGGACGGACACCCCCCGCCACGGCCCCGACCCCCGACGAACCGTAGTGCGCGACGCGCACCCCCACACATCCGCACAGGCCGCCGCAGGCATCCCCGCCCCCCCTCGCCCCGTACCCTTGAGCCCGTGCAGGAACTCCACGACGCCCCCCTCGCCCCCCTGACCACCTTCCGCCTGGGCGGCCCCGCGACCCGGCTGCTGACCGCGACCACCGACGCCGAGGTCATCGCCGCAGTCCGCGAGGCCGACGCCGCAGGGACCCCCCTCCTCCTCATCGGCGGCGGTTCCAACCTGGTCATCGGCGACAAGGGCTTCGCGGGCACCGCACTCGTCATCGCGACCAAGGGCTTCGACCTCGACGGCACCCGCCTGGAGCTCGCCGCCGGCGAGACCTGGACCGACGCCGTCGCGCACACCGTGGAGGCCGGCCTCGCCGGCATCGAGTGCCTCGCCGGCATCCCCGGCTCCGCAGGCGCGACGCCCATCCAGAACGTCGGCGCGTACGGCCAGGAGGTCTCCTCGACCATCACCGAGGTCATCGCCTACGACCGCACCACCCACGAAACAGTCACCGTCAAGAACGCCGACTGCGCCTTCTCGTACCGCCACAGCCGCTTCAAGTCCGACCCCGACCGCTACGTAGTCCTGCGCGTCCGCTTCTCCCTCGAAGACGCCAACGGCCTCTCGGCGCCCATCAAGTACGCCGAAACCGCCCGCGCCCTGGGCGTGGACCCCGGCGACCGCGTCCCCCTGACCGCTGCCCGCGAGACAGTCCTCAAGCTGCGTTCCGGCAAGGGCATGGTCCTGGACCAGGAGGACCACGACACCTGGTCGGCCGGCTCCTTCTTCACGAACCCGATCCTCACGGACGCGGACTTCGCCGAGTTCCACGCGCGCGTGAAGCAGCACCTGGGCCCCGACGCCGAGCCCCCCGCGTACCCCGCGGCCGAGGGCCACACCAAGACCTCCGCGGCCTGGCTGATCGACAAGGCCGGCTTCACCAAGGGCTACGGCACCGGCCCCGCCCGCATCTCCACGAAGCACACCCTCGCGCTCACCAACCGGGGCGAGGCGACCACCGAGGACCTGCTGACCCTGGCCCGCGAGGTGGTGGCCGGCGTCCACGACACCTTCGGCATCACGCTGGTCAACGAGCCGGTGACGGTGGGCGTCAGCCTTTAGTACGCCACTCCCACCCCCTGCTTCACCGTCCCCACCTCCCCGACCATGGACAGCATCGCGTGCGCCACATCCGCCCGCGCGATGAACCGCCCCTTGGGCGGAAACCCCCCGACGACCGTGCGATAGACACCGGACAGCGGCTTGTCCTGCAGCCGCGGCGGCCGCACCGACGTCCAGTCGGCACCACTGCGCGCGAGCTCCGCCTCCATCTCCCGCAGATCGTCGTAGACGCTCTTCAGCACCTTCGAGACCAGCCCCCGCGCGGCCCGGTCCACCACCCCGTCCGCCGGCTCGGGCCCGATCGGCCCGGCGCTGACCACCAGAATCCGCCGTATCCCCTCGGCCCGCATGGCGCCCAGGACGGTCCGGGTCAGCCGGGCCGCCACCCCCGCGTCCTTGCGCGACCGCGCACCCAGCCCCGACAGCACCGCGTCCCGCCCGGCCACCGCGGGCCGCACGGCCTCCGGGTCGGTGAGGTCGGCCCGGAACACCTCCAGGTTCGGCCCGGTCACGTCGAACCGGGCCGGATCACGGACGACGGCGGTGACGTGATGCCCGCCGGCCAGCGCCTGGCGGACGATCTCCCCGCCGATGCCCCCGGTGGCCCCGAAAACGGTGAGTTTCATGGCTACTCCCGTGCTCGCAGTTGGTGGGTGAGTACTCACTCACCCGTCCTCACCACTAGAGTGGGTAAACACTCACCCACCCGTCAAGCCCGATTGGACAAGTGGACAAGCCATGGAAACGAAGCCGGCCCGTGTCCGCATCCTCGATGCCGCTCACGAGCTGATGCTCACCGTCGGGCTGGCGAAGACCACGACGAAAGAGATCGCGAAGGCGGCCGACTGCTCGGAGGCCGCGCTGTACAAGTACTTCACGAGCAAGGAGGAGCTCTTCATCGGCGTCCTGTCGGAACGCCTGCCGAAGCTCACCCCACTGCTGAGCAGCCTCGCCGCGGAACCGAGCAGGGCCACCCTCGAACAGAACCTCACCGAGATCGCCCGCAACGCCGCCCTCTTCTACGAGCAGACGTTCCCGATCGCCGCTTCCCTGTACGCCGAGACCCAGCTCAAGCGCCGCCACGACGACGCGATGCGCGAGATGGGAACCGGCCCGCACAGGCCCATCGAGGGCCTGGACGCCTACCTGCGGGCCGAGCAGACCGCCGGCCGCGTCCGCCCCGACGTCGACACCTTCGCCGCCGCCTCGCTCCTCCTGGGCGCCTGTTCACAGCGGGCGTACGCCTACGACGCGACGAAAGAGGCCGTACGACCGTCGGTCGACGAGTTCGCCCACCGACTGGCCCGGACCCTCCTCCTCGGCATCACCGACTGACCCGGCCCCAGTTCCTCCCGAGCCCGAGCCCGAGTCCAGGCCCGAGCCCCAGCCCCAGCTCTAGGCCAGCCAGTCGTCCACCCCGGCCAGCAGCTTGGCCTTCATGTTCTCCGGCGCCGCCGAAGCCCGTACCGACTGCCGCGCCAGCTCCGCCAACTCCGCGTCCGTGAAGCCGTGATGACGACGCGCGATCTCGTACTGCGCGGCCAGCCGCGACCCGAAGAGCAGCGGGTCGTCGGCACCGAGCGCCATCGGGACCCCCGCCTCGTACAGGGTCCGCAGCGGCACGTCCTCGGCCTTCTCGTACACGCCCAACGCCACGTTCGACGCCGGACAGACCTCACACGTGACGCCCCGCTCCGCGAGCCGCTTCAGCAGCCGCGGATCCTCCGCCGCACGCACCCCGTGCCCGATCCGGTTCGCGTCCAGGTCGTCGAGGCAGTCCCGCACGGACGACGGGCCGGTCAGCTCCCCACCGTGCGGCGCGGACAGCAGCCCGCCCTCCCGCGCGATGTGGAACGCCCGGTCGAAGTCCCGTGCCATACCCCGGCGTTCGTCATTGGACAGCCCGAACCCGACGACCCCCCGGTCCGCGTACCGCACCGCAAGGCGGGCCAGCGTGCGCGCGTCCAGCGGATGCTTCATCCGGTTCGCGGCGACCAGCACCCGCATCCCCAGCCCGGTCTCCCGCGAGGTCGTCTCGACCGCGTCCAGGATGATCTCCAGCGCCGGGATCAGCCCGCCCAGCCGGGGCGCGTACGAGGTCGGGTCGACCTGGATCTCCAGCCACCCCGAGCCGTCCTTCACGTCCTCCTCCGCGGCCTCCCGCACCAGCCGCCGGATGTCGTCCGGCTCCCTGAGGCACGAGCGGGCGGCGTCGTACAACCGCTGGAAACGGAACCAGCCCCGCTCGTCGGTGGCCCGCAGTCTCGGGGGTTCCCCGCTGGTCAGTGCGTCGACCAGCGCCTCGGGCAGCCGCACACCGTACTTGTCGGCCAGTTCCAGAACCGTCCCCGGGCGCATCGAGCCGGTGAAGTGCAGGTGCAGATGGGCTTTCGGCAGCTCAGAGACATCACGTACACGCTCCATCCCAGGATCCTGCCGTACGTCGGAGGGGTCCCGGTACCGCTTTCCCCTTTAGTGGTCTTGCTCGCACGAAAAAGCGCCCCCTCATGTGAGGGGGCGCTTCCGGTACGGCGGCCTCAGTCCCGGGCCTCCGCCAGCAGCTTCTGGATCCGGCTGACGCCCTCGACGAGATCCTCGTCACCCAGGGCGTACGACAGCCGCAGGTAACCCGGCGTGCCGAAGGCCTCGCCCGGGACGACCGCGACCTCGGCCTCCTCCAGGATCAGCGCGGCCAGCTCGACCGTGTCCTGCGGGCGCTTGCCGCGGATCTCCTTGCCGACCAGGGCCTTGACCGAGGGGTACGCGTAGAAGGCGCCCTCCGGCTCGGGGCAGAGCACGCCCTCGATCTCGTTGAGCATGCGGACGATCGTCTTGCGGCGACGGTCGAACGCCTCCTTCATCTCCTCCACGGCCGACAGGTCGCCGGAGACGGCGGCGAGCGCGGCCACCTGAGCGACGTTCGACACGTTGGAGGTGGCGTGCGACTGGAGGTTGGTCGCGGCCTTGACGACGTCCTTGGGGCCGATGACCCAGCCCACCCGCCAGCCGGTCATGGCGTACGTCTTGGCGACACCGTTGACCACGATGGTCTTGTCGGCGAGCTCGGGCACGACCACGGGCAGGGAGTGGAACTCGGCGTCGCCGTAGACCAGGTGTTCGTAGATCTCGTCGGTCAGGACCCACAGGCCCTTCTCGACAGCCCAGCGGCCGATCTCCTCGATCTGCTCGCGGGTGTAGACCGCGCCCGTCGGGTTGGACGGGGAGACGAACAGCAGCACCTTGGTGTTCTCGGTGCGGGCCGCCTCCAGCTGCTCGACCGAGACGCGGTAGCCGGTGGTCTCGTCCGCGACGACGTCCACGGGGACACCGCCGGCGAGGCGGATCGACTCCGGGTACGTCGTCCAGTACGGGGCCGGGACGATGACCTCGTCGCCCGGGTCGAGGATTGCGGCGAAGGCCTCGTAGATGGCCTGCTTGCCGCCGTTGGTGACGAGGACCTGGGCGGCCTCCACCTCGTAGCCGGAGTCGCGCAGCGTCTTCGCGGCGATCGCGGACTTCAGCTCGGGCAGGCCGCCGGCCGGGGTGTACCGGTGGTACTTCGGGTTCGAGCAGGCCTCGATGGCGGCCTGGACGATGTAGTCCGGGGTCGGGAAGTCGGGCTCGCCGGCGCCGAAGCCGATCACCGGACGCCCGGCGGCCTTGAGGGCCTTGGCCTTGGCGTCCACGGCGAGGGTGGCGGACTCGGAGATCGCGCCGACTCGGGCGGAGACCCGGCGCTCGGTGGGAGGGGTTGCAGCGCTCATGGGGCCCATCGTTCCAGACCCGAAACGTGCCGGGCACGCGGGTTTCACAGACTGAACATGTGGGGGTCGGCCACTGAACACCCGTCCGGAATCCGGCGGTGGCCTGGTGATCTTCCGGAGGTTTTCCGGCGATCTTCCTCTGCCAAGGCCCCTACGCGGGCTTTCTGTTCGACGGGGCGCTCCGGACCACGTACACTCTCACCTCGTTGGCCATCAACTGCCGCGCCGCAAGCGGTGCACACCGAGCACTCGGTCGGATGCGGTACGTTGGGGGCGAACCAAAGGGTCGTAGCTCAATTGGTAGAGCACCGGTCTCCAAAACCGGCGGTTGGGGGTTCAAGTCCCTCCGGCCCTGCTACACACACCTTCGCCGGTGTGCGCATGTACGTACAGCAATGCACCGCCGTGCGGCTCAGACCGGGCGCGGCACGGCCACGACCCGGGAACAGGTGAGGACGAATGGCGGACGCCGTGGGCTCCATCGACACGCCTGATGCCCAGGACGAGGCGCAGGAGACGACGAAGAAGGCCCGCAAGGGCGGCAAGCGGGCCAAGAAGGGTCCGTTCAAGAGGCTCGGCCTCTTCTACCGCCAGGTCATCGCCGAGCTCCGCAAGGTCGTCTGGCCTACGCGCAACCAGCTGACGACGTACACCACTGTGGTGATTGTCTTCGTCGTCATCATGATCGGCCTGGTCACCGTGATTGACTATGGACTCAGCCACGCCGCCAAGTACGTCTTCGGCTGAGCCGACCGCGAAGGGCGCCGTGGTTACCGGCGCCCCTTTCGCATGTTCCACCCCTATGTATCCAGGAAGAAGCAGCCACCGTGTCTGACCCGAACCTGAACGACGCCATCGAGCCCGACGAGTCGCTGGATGACGAGCTCGACATCGTCGAGGGCGCGGACGAGGAGGACGAGTTCGAGGCTGCCGACGCCGAGGCGGGCGAGCCGGCCGAGGAAGCCGCGCTGCACGTCGAGGACGACTCCGAGGAGACCGACGAGGACTCCGAGGAAGCCGACGCCGAGCTCGAAGAGGCCGAGGCCGAGGAGGAGACCGAGCCGGTCGACCCCGTCGAGGCCCTCCGCGAGGAGCTGCGCACGCTGCCCGGCGAGTGGTACGTGATCCACACCTACGCCGGTTACGAGAACCGCGTGAAGACCAACCTGGAGCAGCGCGCCGTCTCGCTGAACGTCGAGGACTACATCTTCCAGGCCGAGGTGCCGCAGGAAGAGGTCGTCCAGATCAAGAACGGCGACCGCAAGACGATCAAGCAGAACAAGCTCCCGGGTTACGTCCTCGTCCGCATGGACCTGACGAACGAGTCCTGGGGCGTCGTCCGCAACACCCCCGGTGTCACCGGCTTCGTGGGCAACGCGTACGACCCGTACCCGCTGACCCTGGACGAGATCGTCAAGATGCTCGCCCCGGAGGCCGAGGAGAAGGCCGCCCGTGAGGCCGCCGAGGCCGAGGGCAAGCCGGCTCCGCAGCGCAAGGTCGAGGTCCAGGTGCTGGACTTCGAGGTGGGCGACTCGGTCACCGTCACCGACGGCCCGTTCGCCACGCTCCAGGCGACGATCAACGAGATCAACCCCGACTCGAAGAAGGTCAAGGGTCTCGTCGAGATCTTCGGCCGCGAGACGCCGGTCGAGCTTTCGTTCGACCAGATCCAGAAGAACTAGCTTCTTCCGGAAAGAGCTTCCGAGCAGGTCAGACCGGCTGTTCGCAGCCGGTCTGACCTGCTCGGTTTTTGGCCGCGCATCTATACCCGTTATCGTTGTGCGGTATGCCTTCTCCCGGGACGCGACCCGGGGCGAGGGCACACTCGAATCGAAAGGACCCGGAGAGTAATGCCTCCCAAGAAGAAGAAGGTCACGGGGCTCATCAAGCTCCAGATCAACGCCGGTGCGGCGAACCCCGCCCCGCCGGTCGGCCCCGCGCTCGGTCAGCACGGCGTCAACATCATGGAGTTCTGCAAGGCCTACAACGCCGCGACCGAGTCGCAGCGTGGCTGGGTCATCCCGGTGGAGATCACGGTCTACGAGGACCGCTCCTTCACCTTCGTGACCAAGACGCCGCCGGCCGCGAAGATGATCCTCAAGGCCGCGGGTGTCGAGAAGGGCTCCGGCGAGCCGCACAAGACCAAGGTCGCCAAGATCACCGAGGCGCAGGTCCGCGAGATCGCCACGACCAAGCTTCCCGACCTGAACGCCAACGACCTGGACGCCGCCGCGAAGATCATCGCCGGCACCGCCCGTTCCATGGGCATCACGGTCGAGGGCTGAGCCCCAACCCCCGTACGTCAAGCAGAAGAAGTGGTAGGACCTGCTCGGTCCGGACCACGACTCCTCAGAAGCATCAGGAGCAGTAGTGAGCAAGCGCAGCAAGTCTCTCCGCGCTGCGGACGCCAAGGTCGACCGGGAGAAGCTCTACGCCCCGCTCGAGGCCGTCCGTCTCGCCAAGGAGACCTCCACGACCAAGTTCGACGGCACCGTCGAGGTCGCCTTCCGTCTGGGTGTCGACCCGCGCAAGGCCGACCAGATGGTCCGTGGCACCGTGAACCTTCCGCACGGCACCGGTAAGACCGCCCGGGTCCTGGTCTTCGCGACCGGCGACCGTGCCGAGGCCGCGCGTGCCGCGGGCGCCGACATCGTCGGTGCCGACGAGCTGATCGACGAGGTCTCGAAGGGCCGCCTGGACTTCGACGCCGTCGTCGCCACCCCGGACCTCATGGGCAAGGTCGGCCGCCTCGGCCGCGTGCTCGGTCCCCGTGGTCTCATGCCGAACCCCAAGACCGGCACCGTGACCCCGGACGTGGCGAAGGCCGTCACCGAGATCAAGGGCGGCAAGATCGAGTTCCGCGTCGACAAGCACTCGAACCTGCACTTCATCATCGGCAAGACGTCGTTCGACGACACCAAGCTGGTGGAGAACTACGGTGCGGCGCTGGAGGAGATCCTCCGTCTGAAGCCGTCCGCCGCCAAGGGTCGCTACATCAAGAAGGCCGCCATCAGCACCACGATGGGCCCCGGCATTCCGGTCGACTCGAACCGCACCCGCAACCTCCTCGTCGAGGAGGACCCGGCCGCCGTCTGATCCTGACGGCAGTCGCGTACGCGTGTCTGACGCGGGCCCCGCAACCTTTCGAGGTGCGGGGCCCGTCTCTTTTCCCGGTACGAGTGTCAGTGCCCTGCGTTAGCGTGCAGGCACAGGAGTCACATAGGGGTGGGGGACGGATGAAAAGCACGACCGTACGCCGGATCGGTCTGTTCGCGGCGGTGGTGGCCGCGCTGTCGGGGACGGCGGCCTGTAGCTCCGCGGACTCCTCCGGGGGCTCGGGCAAGGACGACGGTGCGTCCGGCAAGGGGGCGACGCAGGTCAGCCCCATCGCGGCCCTGCGCAGCGCCGAGAAGTCCACCGACGGCGCCGACTCCGCCAAGGTCGAGTCGACGACCACCATGGGCTCCCTGATGTCCATGACGGCCGACGGCGCCCTCGGCTGGTCCGACGGCCTCAGCGGCAACCTCGTCATCACGTACACCGGCGGCACCATGGCCGACACCATGCGCCAGCTCGGCAGCACGTCCATGGAGGCGCGGTACCTCCCGGACGCCTACTACGCGAAGATGGGCGAGAAGTTCGCCGCGCAGGCGGGCGGCAAGCACTGGATCCGGTACGGCTACGAGGACCTGGCCGACCTGGGCGGCAGCTCCGGCACCTACCTCAAGGACCAGATGCAGAACACCACCCCGAACCAGTCGGTGAAGCTCCTGCTGGCCTCCGGGGACGTCAAGAAGGTCGGCACCGAGAAGGTGCGCGGAGTGGACGCCACGCACTACTCGGGCACGGTGGACGTCGCCGACCTGGCCGGCAAGAACTCCAACCTCACCGCGAGCCAGCTGGCCGGTCTGAAGAAGCAGCTCACCCAGGCCGGCGTCACCACGGAGACCGTCGACATCTGGGTCGACGGAAAGGACCTGCTGGTCAAGAAGGTCGAGAAGGGTGAGATGACGGCCGGTCAGTACACCCAGACCGCGTACTACAGCGACTACGGCGTGAAGGTCTCCGTGGCCAAGCCCGCGGCGAGCGACACCGAGGACTTCAAGCAGCTGCTGAAGCAGCAGGGCAGCAGCTCCTGAGACGGGTGGGGCCGGTGGGTCTCCTGTTGCAGGTGAGAAACCAGGAGACCTTTGCTGTCTCTTGGGGTTAGGATCACGGCACTTCTGTGTATCTGCCATGCGTTCCTTGGGGGGAATCGATGGGGTCTGTGTCTTCTGTACGTGGTTCGGTGCGCCGTAGGGCCACGGGTGCCGGTCTCGCGGCTCTGCTGCTCGCCGCCGGAGCGGTCGGCTGTCAGAAGGGCGACTCCGACTCCTCGCCCGAGATGACGCCCGCGGCCGCCGTCGCCAAGGCCGCCAAGAACAGCGCGGACATCACCTCCCTCCGCTACAAGATGACCGGCAAGGTCCCGGGCGAGGGCAAGGTCTCCGGCGAGGCCTCGATGAGCATGAAGCCGCTGGCCATGAGCATGAAGATGACGGCCGCCGAGGCGGGGGCCGACGGCCCGGTGGAGATCCGGCTCGTGGACAACGCCATGTACATCGGCGGCAACGCCTCCATGACCAAGGAGATGGGCGGCAAGAGCTGGATCAAGTTCGACATGTCCGCGGCCGGCGCGGACACGGGGCTCGACACCGAGAAGCTGGGCGCCGGCACGGCCGACCAGAACCCGGCCGCCGACTCCTCCTTCCTGACCGGCTCCAAGGACGTGAAGAAGGTCGGCACCGAGACCGTCGACGGGGTGAAGACCACCCACTACAAGGGCACGGTCACCCTCGCCGACCTCAAGGCCTCCCTCAAGGACGAGAGCAAGACCGTCCAGGAGCAGCGCGAGAAGGCCCTCGACCAGTACACGAAGATGGGCATCGACAAGATGACCATGGACATGTGGGTCGACGGCGAGAACCACACCAAGCAGTTCCGGATGCAGGGCACGGCCGACAAGGGCCCGCTCGACATGACGATCACCTTCCTCGACATCAACAAGCCCGTGACGGTCACCGCCCCGCCGGCCAAGGAGACCGCCGACCTCGCCGAGATGATGAAGGAACTCCAGAGCAGCTGAGCCGTACGGGCGGATTTGCCTGACCGCGATCCGTTCCCGTACTCTTCTCCAGAAGCCAAAGACCGCTGGTCGTTGCCGTGCGCTCGCAAGAGGGCGCGGTGGCCGAAGGATCCGCTGAACCGCGGACGACCCGCGCAGGTGACTGTGGAAGTGCTCCCGGAATCCGCTGCTTTACGGCATGCGAGTCCCGGTCGAGCTACGCCCCGTGCGCCTGCGCCGGGGCGTTTCGTTTTCCCCAGCCCCTTCTGAGCGGTCCCATCACCCGGAAGGAGGCCGACGCTCTATGGCAAGGCCCGACAAGGCTGCCGCGGTGGCCGAGCTCACGGAGCAGTTCCGTAGCTCGAACGCCGCCGTGCTGACCGAGTACCGGGGTCTCACCGTGGCGCAGCTCAAGACGCTGCGTCGTTCGCTCGGTGACGACGCCCAGTACGCCGTGGTGAAGAACACGCTGACCAAGATCGCGGCCAACGAGGCCGGGATCTCCACGCTCGACGACCTGTTCAACGGTCCGACGGCGGTTGCCTTCATCACCGGTGACCCGGTGACGTCGGCGAAGGGTCTTCGTGACTTCGCCAAGGACAACCCGAACCTCGTCATCAAGGGCGGTGTCCTTGACGGCAAGGCGCTGTCCGCCGACGAGATCAAGAAGCTCGCGGACCTCGAGTCCCGCGAGGTTCTGCTCTCCAAGCTGGCGGGTGCCTTCAAGGGCAAGCAGACTCAGGCTGCGCAGCTCTTCCAGGCGCTTCCGTCGAAGCTCGTCCGCACGGTGGACGCCCTTCGCGCCAAGCAAGAAGAGCAGGGCGGTGCCGAGTAACTCGGCTCGCGAAATGACCGCCGCCTGAGGCTTCCCGCCTGAGGCAACGGTCGTAGCGGGCCGAACGTACGCCCGCCAGACATGTACACACCGGCACCAGCCGAAATTAGTGAAGGGAAGCCATCGTGGCTCTCACCCAGGACGAACTGCTCGCCGAGTTCGAGGGCATGACCCTCATCCAGCTCTCCGAGTTCGTGAAGGCGTTCGAGGAGAAGTTCGACGTCACCGCCGCCGCCGCGGTCGCCGTCGCCGGTCCGGCCGGTCCGGCCGCCCCCGCCGAGGCTGCTGAGGAGAAGGACGAGTTCGACGTCATCCTCACGGGTGCCGGCGACAAGAAGATCCAGGTCATCAAGGTCGTGCGTGAGCTGACCTCCCTGGGTCTGAAGGAGGCCAAGGACCTCGTGGACGGCGCCCCGAAGCCCGTTCTCGAGAAGGTCGCCAAGGACGCCGCCGAGAAGGCCGCCGAGTCCCTCAAGGGCGCCGGCGCCTCCGTCGAGGTCAAGTAAGACCCTGCGGGTCCGCACGGACTCGCCTGCGCCGCAGCCGTCGTAAGAGAGGGCTGTAACGCTCAAGCACCGAAGAGCGATCATCCATCCGGGTGGTCGCTCTTCGGCGTTCCTGGGAGCGTGGCCACGGTTGCCTTGCGGCCTCGGGCACGAGGGGTATGGTGATCTTCGTCGTGTCTCCCGAATGCCCTGGTTCGGGCAGGGGGGCCTTGACGAACCGCACGCAGCGCGCAATTCTCAGGACGCGTCGCCAGAACGGTCCGAATCCGAGGCATGGATCGGCGACGAAGAGGGCAGTATCAACGTGCGTTGAGGGCAGGCATGCCGAAGGCGTTGAGGGTGACGAGGGTCAAAGAAAATCGGGGCTGGACATCAGTGCGCCAAGTGGCTACACTGACCCTTTGCGCTGCCTGTTAGCTGTCCCCTGCCCGTCACCAGGGGTCTGCCCTCGCCTCAGCATTGTCGATCACATCATCCCTGACCTGGGATTTTGTCGACTGTGCGGTGGATGAGGGGCCGGGGAGCGCGTAGTGAGTCCGAGCCCTCGGAAGGACCCCCTCTTGGCCGCCTCGCGCACTGCCTCGAACGCGAATACGAACAATGGCGCCAGCACTGCCCCGCTGCGCATCTCCTTTGCAAAGATCAAGGAGCCTCTCGAGGTTCCCAACCTGCTCGCGCTGCAGACCGAGAGCTTTGACTGGCTGCTCGGCAACACCGCTTGGCAGAGTCGGGTCGAGGAGGCTCTGGAGTCCGGTCAGGACGTCCCCACCAAGTCCGGTCTGGAGGAGATCTTCGAGGAGATCTCCCCGATCGAGGACTTCTCCGGGTCGATGTCGCTGACGTTCCGCGACCACCGCTTCGAGCCGCCGAAGAACAGCATCGACGAGTGCAAGGAGCGCGACTTCACGTACGCCGCCCCGCTCTTCGTGACGGCTGAGTTCACCAACAACGAGACCGGCGAGATCAAGTCCCAGACGGTCTTCATGGGCGACTTCCCGCTCATGACGAACAAGGGCACCTTCGTCATCAACGGCACCGAGCGTGTCGTGGTGTCGCAGCTGGTCCGTTCGCCCGGTGTCTACTTCGACTCCTCCATCGACAAGACGTCCGACAAGGACATCTTCTCGGCCAAGATCATCCCGTCCCGGGGTGCCTGGCTGGAGATGGAGATCGACAAGCGCGACATGGTCGGTGTCCGCATCGACCGCAAGCGCAAGCAGTCCGTGACCGTCCTCCTCAAGGCTCTCGGTTGGACGACCGAGCAGATCCTGGAGGAGTTCGGCGAGTACGAGTCGATGCGCGCCACCCTGGAGAAGGACCACACCCAGGGCCAGGACGACGCGCTGCTCGACATCTACCGCAAGCTGCGTCCGGGCGAGCCCCCCACGCGTGAGGCCGCGCAGACGCTGCTCGAGAACCTCTACTTCAACCCGAAGCGTTACGACCTCGCCAAGGTCGGCCGCTACAAGGTCAACAAGAAGCTGGGTGCGGACGCTCCGCTGGACGCGGGCGTGCTGACCGTCGAGGACATCATCTCGACGATCAAGTACCTGGTGAAGCTGCACGCCGGCGAGGTCGAGACCACCGGTGACAGCGGCGGCACGATCGTCGTCGAGACCGACGACATCGACCACTTCGGCAACCGTCGTCTGCGCAGCGTCGGCGAGCTCATCCAGAACCAGGTCCGCACGGGTCTGGCTCGTATGGAGCGCGTCGTTCGTGAGCGCATGACGACCCAGGACGTCGAGGCGATCACGCCGCAGACCCTGATCAACATCCGGCCGGTCGTCGCCTCCATCAAGGAGTTCTTCGGCACCAGCCAGCTCTCGCAGTTCATGGACCAGAACAACCCGCTGTCGGGTCTCACCCACAAGCGCCGTCTGTCGGCTCTTGGCCCGGGTGGTCTCTCCCGTGAGCGGGCCGGCTTCGAGGTCCGTGACGTGCACCCGTCTCACTACGGCCGTATGTGCCCCATTGAGACTCCCGAAGGCCCGAACATCGGTCTGATCGGTTCGCTCGCCTCCTACGGCCGCGTCAACGCGTTCGGCTTCGTGGAGACGCCGTACCGCAAGGTCAACGGCGACGTCGTCACCGACGAGGTCGACTACCTGACGGCCGACGAAGAGGACCGATTCGTCATCGCGCAGGCCAACGCCACGCTCGACGACAACATGCGTTTCACCGAGAACCGCGTCCTGGTCCGCCGCCGTGGCGGCGAGGTCGACTACGTCCCCGGTGACGACGTGGACTACATGGACGTCTCGCCGCGCCAGATGGTGTCGGTCGCGACCGCCATGATCCCGTTCCTCGAGCACGACGACGCCAACCGTGCCCTCATGGGCGCGAACATGATGCGTCAGGCCGTGCCGCTGATCAAGAGCGAGTCCCCGCTCGTCGGCACCGGCATGGAGTACCGCTCCGCCGTCGACGCCGGCGACGTGGTCAAGGCCGAGAAGGACGGTGTGGTCCAGGAGGTCTCCGCGGACTACATCACCACCGCCAACGACGACGGCACGTACATCACGTACCGCCTGGCCAAGTTCTCCCGGTCCAACCAGGGCACCTCGGTCAACCAGAAGGTCATCGTCAACGAGGGCGACCGGATCATCACGGGCCAGGTGCTCGCTGACGGTCCCGCCACCCAGAACGGCGAGATGGCGCTGGGCAAGAACCTGCTCGTGGCGTTCATGCCGTGGGAGGGTCACAACTACGAGGACGCGATCATCCTGTCGCAGCGCCTCGTGCAGGACGACGTCCTCTCCTCGATCCACATCGAGGAGCACGAGGTCGACGCCCGTGACACCAAGCTCGGCCCCGAGGAGATCACCCGGGACATCCCGAACGTCTCCGAGGAGGTCCTCGCCGACCTCGACGAGCGCGGCATCATCCGTATCGGTGCCGAGGTCATCGCCGGTGACATCCTCGTCGGCAAGGTCACGCCCAAGGGTGAGACCGAGCTGACCCCCGAGGAGCGCCTGCTGCGCGCGATCTTCGGTGAGAAGGCCCGTGAGGTCCGTGACACCTCGCTGAAGGTGCCGCACGGCGAGACCGGCAAGGTCATCGGCGTCCGCGTCTTCGACCGCGAGGAGGGCGACGAGCTTCCCCCCGGTGTGAACCAGCTGGTGCGCGTGTACGTGGCGCAGAAGCGCAAGATCACCGACGGTGACAAGCTCGCCGGCCGTCACGGCAACAAGGGCGTCATCTCGAAGATCCTGCCGATCGAGGACATGCCGTTCCTGGAGGACGGCACCGCGGTCGACATCATCCTCAACCCGCTGGGTGTCCCGTCCCGAATGAACCCGGGACAGGTCCTGGAGATCCACCTCGGCTGGCTCGCCAGCCGCGGCTGGGACGTCTCCGGTCTCGGCGAGGAGTGGGCGCAGCGCCTCCAGGCGATCGGCGCCGACGCGGTCGACCCGGGCACGAACGTCGCGACCCCCGTCTTCGACGGTGCGCGCGAGGACGAGCTCGCGGGTCTGCTCCAGCACACCATCCCGAACCGGGACGGCGAGCGCATGGTGCTCCCGACCGGTAAGGCGCGGCTGTTCGACGGCCGTAGTGGTGAGCCGTTCCCGGACCCGATCTCGGTCGGCTACATGTACATCCTGAAGCTGCACCACCTGGTCGACGACAAGCTGCACGCCCGCTCGACCGGCCCCTACTCGATGATCACCCAGCAGCCGCTGGGTGGTAAGGCCCAGTTCGGTGGCCAGCGGTTCGGCGAGATGGAGGTGTGGGCGCTGGAGGCTTATGGCGCCGCGTACGCCCTCCAGGAGCTGCTGACCATCAAGTCCGACGACGTCACCGGCCGCGTGAAGGTCTACGAGGCCATCGTCAAGGGCGAGAACATCCCCGAGCCCGGCATCCCCGAGTCCTTCAAGGTGCTCATCAAGGAGATGCAGTCTCTCTGCCTGAACGTGGAGGTGCTGTCCAGCGACGGTATGTCCATCGAGATGCGTGACACCGACGAGGACGTCTTCCGCGCGGCGGAGGAGCTCGGCATCGACCTGTCCCGGCGCGAGCCGAGCAGCGTCGAAGAGGTCTGACGGGCGTCCGGCCGGAGGCCCTGGTGAGGAACCTCCGGCCGGCCCCTGGACCCCCGTATCAGACCCCAAGACTTACAACCCTGAGAGGGATTGACGCATAGTGCTCGACGTCAACTTCTTCGACGAGCTCCGGATCGGCCTGGCCACCGCGGACGACATCCGTCAGTGGAGCCACGGCGAGGTCAAGAAGCCCGAGACCATCAACTACCGCACGCTCAAGCCCGAAAAGGACGGACTCTTCTGCGAGAAGATCTTCGGTCCGACCCGGGACTGGGAGTGCTACTGCGGCAAGTACAAGCGTGTCCGGTTCAAGGGCATCATCTGTGAGCGCTGCGGCGTCGAGGTCACTCGCGCCAAGGTGCGTCGTGAGCGGATGGGCCACATCGAGCTGGCCGCGCCCGTCACGCACATCTGGTACTTCAAGGGTGTTCCTTCGCGCCTCGGCTACCTGCTGGACCTGGCGCCCAAGGACCTCGAGAAGGTCATCTACTTCGCGGCGTACATGATCACGTACGTCGACGAGGAGCGTCGTACCCGCGACCTGCCCTCCCTGGAGGCGCACGTCTCCGTGGAGCGTCAGCAGGTCGAGAACCGTCGTGACTCCGACCTGGAGGCCCGCGCCAAGAAGCTGGAAAGCGACCTGGCCGAGCTCGAGGCCGAGGGCGCCAAGGCCGACGTGCGCCGCAAGGTGCGCGAGGGTGCCGAGCGTGAGATGAAGCAGCTGCGCGACCGTGCGCAGCGCGAGATCGACCGCCTGGACGAGGTCTGGACCCGGTTCAAGAACCTCAAGGTCCAGGACCTGGAGGGCGACGAGCTCCTCTACCGCGAGCTGCGTGACCGCTTCGGCACGTACTTCGACGGTTCGATGGGTGCCGCGGCGCTGCAGAAGCGCCTGGAGTCCTTCGACCTGGAGGAGGAGGCCGAGCGCCTCCGCGAGATCATCCGCACCGGCAAGGGCCAGAAGAAGACCCGTGCGCTCAAGCGCCTGAAGGTCGTCTCCGCGTTCCTGCAGACCAGCAACAGCCCCAAGGGCATGGTGCTCGACTGCGTGCCGGTCATCCCGCCGGACCTTCGCCCGATGGTGCAGCTGGACGGTGGCCGCTTCGCGACCTCCGACCTGAACGACCTGTACCGCCGTGTGATCAACCGCAACAACCGCCTGAAGCGCCTTCTCGACCTCGGTGCCCCCGAGATCATCGTGAACAACGAGAAGCGCATGCTCCAGGAGGCCGTGGACGCGCTGTTCGACAACGGCCGTCGTGGCCGTCCGGTCACCGGTCCCGGCAACCGCCCGCTGAAGTCCCTGAGCGACATGCTCAAGGGCAAGCAGGGTCGATTCCGTCAGAACCTGCTCGGCAAGCGTGTGGACTACTCCGCGCGTTCCGTGATCGTCGTCGGTCCGCAGCTCAAGCTGCACCAGTGCGGTCTGCCGAAGGCGATGGCGCTGGAGCTCTTCAAGCCGTTCGTGATGAAGCGGCTCGTGGACCTCAACCACGCGCAGAACATCAAGAGCGCCAAGCGCATGGTCGAGCGCGGCCGCACCGTCGTGTACGACGTCCTCGAAGAGGTCATCGCCGAGCACCCGGTGCTGCTGAACCGTGCGCCCACCCTGCACCGCCTCGGCATCCAGGCCTTCGAGCCGCAGCTGGTCGAGGGCAAGGCCATTCAGATCCACCCGCTCGTCTGCACCGCGTTCAACGCGGACTTCGACGGCGACCAGATGGCCGTACACCTTCCGCTGTCCGCGGAGGCGCAGGCCGAGGCGCGCATCCTGATGCTGTCCTCGAACAACATCCTGAAGCCGGCCGACGGTCGTCCCGTCACCATGCCGACCCAGGACATGGTGCTCGGTCTGTTCTTCCTCACCACCGACGGCGAGCTGCGTGACGTCAAGGGCGAGGGCCGGGCGTTCGGCTCCACGGCCGAGGCGATCATGGCGTTCGACGCCGGTGAGCTCGCGCTCCAGTCGGCGATCGACATCCGCTTCCCGGTGGGCACCATCCCGCCGCGCGGCTGGACCCCGCCGGTCGTCGAGGAGGGCGAGCCGGAGTACCAGACCGGTGACACCTTCCGGCTGCGCACCACCCTGGGCCGCGCGCTCTTCAACGAGCTGCTGCCCGAGGACTACCCGTTCGTCGACTACTCGGTGGGCAAGAAGCAGCTCGGTGAGATCGTCAACGACCTGGCCGAGCGCTACCCCAAGGTCATCGTGGCGGCGACGCTCGACAACCTGAAGGCGGCCGGCTTCTACTGGGGCACCCGCTCCGGTGTCACCGTGGCCATCTCCGACGTGGTCGTGCCCGAGGCGAAGAAGGCGATCGTCGCGGGCTACGAGGCGCAGGACGAGAAGGTCCAGAAGCAGTACGAGCGCGGTCTGATCACCAAGGAAGAGCGCACTCAGGAGCTCATCGCGATCTGGACCAAGGCGACCAACGAGGTCGCCGAGGCGATGAACGAGAACTTCCCCAAGACGAACCCCATCTTCATGATGGTTGACTCGGGTGCCCGAGGAAACATGATGCAGATGCGGCAGATCGCCGGTATGCGTGGTCTGGTGTCGAACGCCAAGAACGAGACGATCCCGCGTCCCATCAAGGCGTCCTTCCGCGAGGGCCTGTCCGTGCTGGAGTACTTCATCTCCACGCACGGTGCCCGTAAGGGTCTCGCCGACACCGCCCTGCGTACCGCCGACTCGGGTTACCTGACCCGTCGTCTGGTGGACGTCTCGCAGGACGTCATCATCCGCGAGGAGGACTGCGGTACCGAGCGCGGTCTGAAGCTGAAGATCGCCACGCGCGGCGCCGACGGTGTGCTGCGCAAGACGGACGACGTCGAGACCAGCGTCTACGCCCGCATGCTCGCCGAGGACGTCGTCATCGACGGCAAGGTGATCGCGCCGGCCAACGTGGACCTGGGCGACGTGCTCATCGACCAGCTGGTGCACCACGGCATCGAGGAGGTCAAGACCCGCTCGATCCTGACCTGCGAGTCGCACGTCGGCACCTGCGCCATGTGCTACGGCCGTTCGCTGGCCACCGGCAAGCTGGTCGACATCGGTGAGGCGGTCGGCATCATCGCCGCCCAGTCCATCGGTGAGCCCGGTACCCAGCTGACGATGCGTACCTTCCACACCGGTGGTGTGGCCGGTGACGACATCACCCAGGGTCTGCCGCGTGTCGTCGAGCTCTTCGAGGCCCGTACCCCGAAGGGTGTCGCCCCGATCTCCGAGGCCCAGGGCCGCGTGCGGATCGAGGAGACCGAGAAGACCAAGAAGATCGTCATCACGCCGGACGACGGCAGCGACGAGACGGCGTTCCCGATCTCGAAGCGTGCCCGTCTGCTGGTCAGCGAGGGCGAGCACGTCCAGGTGGGCCAGAAGCTCACCGTGGGTGCCACCAACCCGCACGACGTGCTGCGGATCCTCGGTCAGCGCGCGGTCCAGGTCCACCTGGTCGGCGAGGTCCAGAAGGTCTACAACTCGCAGGGTGTGTCGATCCACGACAAGCACATCGAGATCATCATCCGGCAGATGCTCCGCCGCGTGACGATCATCGAGTCCGGCGACGCCGAGCTGCTGCCCGGCGAGCTGGTCGAGCGCTCGAAGTTCGAGACCGAGAACCGTCGTGTGGTGCAGGAGGGCGGTCACCCGGCCTCCGGTCGTCCGCAGCTCATGGGTATCACCAAGGCCTCGCTGGCCACGGAGTCCTGGCTGTCGGCGGCGTCCTTCCAGGAGACGACGCGAGTCCTCACGGACGCGGCGATCAACGCCAAGTCCGACTCGCTCATCGGTCTCAAGGAGAACGTCATCATCGGTAAGCTCATCCCGGCCGGTACGGGTCTGTCCCGCTACCGCAACATCCGGGTCGAGCCGACCGAGGAGGCCAAGGCCGCGATGTACTCGGCCGTCGGCTACGACGACATCGACTACTCGCCGTTCGGCACGGGCTCCGGCCAGGCCGTTCCGCTGGAGGACTACGACTACGGTCCGTACAACCAGTAGTAGCCGGTTCTGAAGTAGTTGGTTCTGAAGGGCGGTCACCCCGTTTCGCACGGGGTGACCGCCCTTCGGCGTGTCAGCGACTCGACAGTTCTACGACGGCCACGGCCGCGGTGGTGAGGGCGGCGAGGACGCCGACGCTGGCGAGCGGCCAGCGGGAGCGCTCCAGGGAGTCCAGGCGCTTCTCGTGGTCGGCGAGCTGCTTGTCGGTCTGGTCGCTGCGCTGGACGAGCAGGGCGAGCGAGCCGTCGACCCGGGCGAAGCCGGCCTCCAGGGTGCCGCGCAGCCGCTCCAGCTCCAGGGCCACGGCGATCGGGTCGTTCGGGTCCGTGTCACCCATCGGCATCTCCTCCGGTGCGCAGCCACTTCGGCAGCAGGGCCTGGACGCCGGGCAGCGCCATGACCCGGGTCAGCCCGCCCGCGACGGCGAGCGAACCGGCCACCCACGGCAGGGCCGCCGGTATGCCGGAGGCCCGCACGATCTGCGGCAGCATCACCGCCACGCCGACGGTGGTCTGGAGGGCGGTGCGCAGAGTGCGCTTGCTCGAGTCCTTCACGGGTCAGGCCTCCTTCACGTACGGCACCTTGAGCGCGGCCCAGGACTTCGCGCCGGGCCAGCCGTCGGCGGAGGCGCCGGTGTAGCCGAGCCTGCGCTGCCACTTGGCATACGAGGCGCGGTCGGCGTCCGTCCACTGGGGGCCGGGGCCTTCGGCATAGGCGGAACAGCCGACCGCGGTCAGCCGCTTGCCCATGGCGGTGACGATGGCGGACTTCGGGTTCTTCCTGAACCAGGCGGCGCCGGGGAAGGGCTGGTGGGCCGGGGTGGACTTCGTCGGCCTCGTCGGCTGCGCGCCGAGCCGGGCGGCGACCCGGGTGCGGAAGGCGGCCATCGTGAAGCCGCGCGGGTCGATCTTGGCGCTGGTCCACTCCTTGTGGCCGATGACCGAGGCGGCCGTCCAGCCGTGCGCCCGGCACAGCGCGGCCGACGCCCGGGCCATGGCGTCCAGTTGGACCTCGGGCCAGGGGTCCTCGCCGTCGCCGAGGTTGACGCACTCGAAGCCGTAGAAGTGGGTGTTGCCGTCGGTGTCGTTCTGGTCGGGGGCGGGCAGCGCGGTGTTTTCGGCGGCGACCGCGCGCAGTACGTCACCGTCGCCGCTGCCGGCGTGGTTGGCGCGGCCGTTTCCGACGAGGTGGACCGTGCCGTCCTTGGCGATGACTCCGTGACAGAGCGGGCCGGGGAGGTCGGCGCGGCCGTCGAAGCACAGGTTGACGGTGGCGGTGGTGCCGGAGGTGACGGTGTGGTGGATGACGACGCCGTTGACCGGGCCCCAACTGCCCTTGCTGTTGCGGTTGTTGGTACGCCAGCCGGCGTGTTCGACGACGGTGACGCCCTCGGCCCGCAGGGCGGAGACGAGGGCGTCGGCGGAGAGGGGTTGGGCCATGGGTGTGCCTTTCGGTGCGGGATCCGGCAGCCGGGTACGGGCGGTTACACCTCGACCGGTGCCGTCGGGTCGGGGCCGGTGTCGCCGGCCGGGGGGCCGCCGGAGGCGATGGGCGCGGTGGCCTCCGTCGGGTCCTCCGGCTCGCTGGGCTCCTCCGGTTCCCCGGTCGCCGGATCGGGGAGGGTGACGGTGACCTCGACCGGGACGGCGACGATGGGCGTCGAGGTGTCGTCGGCCGTGGTGTCGTCGGTCGAGGCGTCGGAGGCCGTGGTGTCAGACATACGCGGACTCCTTGATCTCGCCCCAGGTGTGCCCGGAGGCGGTCAGCGCGGCCAGAGTCGCGAACGCGGCGGTGACCGAGGCGTACGTGGACAGGGCCACGGTCGGCGGATCGGCGGCCGCGTCGGGGGTGAGGTTCTTGTCGGCGGGCGTCCCGTTGGGTTCGGTGCCGCGCAGGGTGAGGGTCTGGCGTATCCCGGCGTCGGCGGTCGCCGTCGTGCTGATGCCGACCACCCAGGCCAGGGTGGAGAGCCGGGTGCCGCTGGTGTCGGTCAGCCGGACGATGTCGCCGAGCTGCACGCGCGGGTCGTACAGCACCTCCACGTCGCCGATGACCGGTACCGGGTAGGCGCCGGCGTCGTAGAGCGAGTCCGCGATGGACTGGGCCGCGGACAGGTCCTGGACCCAGTCGGTGGACTCGCCGGTGTGCTCCTGGCGGCCGTAGTACTTCTCGCTGGCGGTGCCCGCCGCATAGGCGGTCGCCGTGCGGTCCGCCGGGTCTGCCCGCGGCTTCAGCGTCATCAGGTAGACGGACGGGGTGCCGTCCTTCTTCGCCGTGTAGAGCGTCTGGGAGCTGCGGTTGCTGAAGCGGACGACCAGGTAGCCGTCCTCGCGGCGGGTCAGTACGTCGACCGCGCCCTTCACCGCCGTCGTACCGGCGGCGGTGGTGGCGAAGCGGACCTGGGAGCCCGCGGTCGTCACCGAGTCGTCGTCCGTGCCGGGCGGGCCGACGTCGAACTCCTCCTCGGCCATGACGTACTGCACGGTCAGGGTGCCGCCCGCCGGGATCGTCCGTACGACGGTGTCGGTGTACGTCGTGCCGGCGTCGACGCCGAAGTCCTCCCAGACCTTGGCGGGTTGGACGACGTAGTTGCGGCAGGCGTCGATCTCCTCGGCGAGGGTCAGCGAGGAGATGTCCCGCACCGAGGTGAGCGCGAGGTCGGCGGTGGTGGGGATGTCGTTGAAACGGGTGTGGTTGCGCCAGCGGAAGATGCCCCGCTCGTCGAACTCCGCCGTCGCCATGGTGGCCTTGGCGATCTGGCCGAGGACCTCCCACTGCGAGCCCGACACCCGCGGAACCGCGTACAGCGGCAGGATCGCGTCGTCCAGTTCGGCGGCCTTGGTCCAGGTGCCGGCCTGGGTGAACACCGAGGCGGTGGGCATGCCGGACAGCCCGCTGGTGAGCTGCACGCCCTCCACGGCCATGCCGGTGGTCAGCTTCAGCTCGCGCAGTTCGGCCGCGTACTGGAGGCCCGCGCTCTCCGTGAAGGTGGCGGCCCCGCCCAGGTACTGGGTGCCGTCCGGGCCGGTCAGCCGGGGCTGCACGGTGGGGTAGACCGAGGTGCCGCTGCCGGTGGTGTCGAACAGAGCGCCGATGTGCCAGGGGCCCTTGAGGGTGGCCAGGCCGTACCAGTACCACTCGAAGTACCAGTACGAGCCGTCGACGGTGGCCGAGTAGACGCGGACGGTGCCTGCGGCGAAGTTCACCTCCATGCGCAGGGAGCCGCGCGCGGTGCCGGTGCGGTCCAGGACGAGTTCGAGGGTGACCGTGTCCCGGGGGCCGATCGCCGGGTTGACCCAGGCCTCCGCGAACAGTCGGGTGCCGGGCACGGTCACCCGGGAGCGCGGGAACCAGCTCGCGGTCACGGTGCCCGCCCTGTCCGTCGGCAGCAGGGCCATCTCGTGCGGGGCGCCGTCCCGGGTCCAGGTGTAGTCGGCCGCCGCGGGCAGCACCTCCGGCTGGCCGTACGGGGTGGCGAAGCCGCCGTGCAGCGAGGCGTGCACCAGCGTGAGCGGCTGGCCGTCGGCGAACGCCGGGTAGCGGGCCGGCGGCGCGGTCAACACACCTGCCTGGCGCAGCAGTTCGTCCACGCACCAGGTGGCGGTGGCCACCGGCCGGCCCCAGTAGAAACCGGCGTACGGCTTCGGCAGCAGCGCCGGTCCGCGCAGCCGCTCGGCGCCGTCCAGCGCGGTGAGCTGCACCGAGTCCGTGCCGGCCTGGGCCGAGCGGGACCTCAGCGTGCCGCGGAAGGCCGGCAGGGTCGTCGTATCGACACCGCCCCGGTGCACCACGGACTGGCCCGGCCGGGCCAGGTCGCCGGTGGCGCGGTCCGCCCAGGGCGCGTACAGCTCGGGCGCGGTCGTGCCGCCGGTGCCGGACAGCTGGAGTTGGAGCTGCGCCGAGGAGGAACCCGAGAACGCCCGCATCGCGGCGGGCAGATCGGTGGCGTACGACCGGTCCAGCTGCCAGGACTGGACCTGCGCGGAGAGATCCCTGCCGCCGAGCCGGGTGCTGTGCGTCGTGGTCCGCTCCCCGGCGGCGAGAGCGGCGGTCGTGGCGTCGTCAGCCTGCTGCACTGGAGACCTCCACCAGGTCGATGCTGAAATTCCGGTACGGCAGCGGGCGCCCCGGGGTGTCGCTGTACCCGGTGACGGACATCGGGGGCAGCCCCTCGCCGGCCAGGCCGTCCTCCGGGGCGCCGCCGTAGGTGAGGCAGGCGCCGGCGAGGGAGTAGGTGCCGGCCGTGCCGGGACGGGCGGTGGGGGTGGCGTAGGCGGCGCCGGCCGGGGCGGTGCCGGTGACGACGGGGCCGTCCGCCCCGGCCGAGCTGATGTAGGTGCCGTCCGCCTTCTTGTAGTCGATGCCGACGCGGCAGGTGCCGAGCGCGGCGATCGCGGTCGGGGCGCGGAAGGAGACCGACATGCCGGGTGCGGCGGGGAAGTTGCCGACGGTGTTGACGCAGCGCCAGGCCACCGTGCTGGTCGCGTCGGCGGCGGTGAAGGCGAACGTGCCGGCGGCGGTGGTGCTCTCGGCGACGGTGCCCGTGGTCGACGTACGGAACCACTGGGCGAGCCCCGTGATGTCGGTGGCACCGGCGATGCCGGTACCGGCGGCCTGGTTGAGCCCGAGGGAGTTCCCGGCGGCCGGGTCCACGACGAACACCGGGCCGGAGCCGTCGATCCTGCGGGCGAGGCGGTCCAGGGCGCGGGCGTGCGCGGGGGCGAGCAGGTCCCAGGCGAGCTTGAGGCGGCGCACGGGGGACTGGTTGCGGGTGACGGTGACCCGGCCGCCGAGCGACTTGAACTCGCTGACGCCCAGGTCGGAACTGCGGTCGAAGGACTTGGCTGCCTGGTCGATCTCGGTCATGGAGCCGGGGCGGCCGATCCAGAGGTTTCCCATGGGGACTCCTGGAGGTTCTGGAGGCGGGCATGAAAAAGCCGACGGGGTGACCGTCGGCGTACGGGGGTGCTGTTCGGGGCGCTGGGCTGTGCGGGCTGGGCGGGGTTGTGCTGGGCTGTCCTGTGCCGGATCTATCGGCGGGCGAGCTGTCGTTGGCCCAGGAA
This sequence comes from Streptomyces sp. CA-249302, assembly GCF_050936785.1. Taxonomy (NCBI): domain Bacteria; kingdom Bacillati; phylum Actinomycetota; class Actinomycetes; order Kitasatosporales; family Streptomycetaceae; genus Streptomyces; species Streptomyces sp. CA-249302. Next base: position 6,323,090 of record NZ_JBNJMG010000001.1, read on the forward strand.
CACCGCGCGGGCGATCTCCTGCGAGTCGACCTGGACGACGACCGGGCGGTCGGCGAGCTTCTCCACGGCCGCGGTGAGGGTGCGCAGGCCGCCGCCGTGGCCGAGCATGCGCTCCAGCTTGGACAGCGGGATGACGGCCTCGTTCTCGCCGGCCTCGCCGAGCAGGGCGAGGGTGCCGCCGGAACGGGCCTGGATGACACCGCCGGTGGCGAGGTGGGGCACCGGCACGCTCAGACGGGGGAAACCGAAGGAACGGCCACCGAACTTCGGGACCCAGTCCGGGATGCTGATGTGGATGCCGGCGAGTGCGCCGAGCAGGCCGTTGAGGGCGACGGCGAGGCCGGTCAGCGGGGCGATCATGGCGTTGCCGAGGCCTCTGAGCAGCGGTCCCGCGTTCTTCGCCAGTCCGCCGACCGCCGTACCGATGTGCTTCATGGCGTACGAGACGCCCTTCTGCAGCAGGGCGGTGATCTTGTCCATGTTGACGAACTGGGCGATGAGCGGCGTGAGCAGCGTCATCACGAGCCCGAACGGGCTCGCCGACATCGCGAGGTTGAGCCCCTTCTGCGCGAGCGAGGCGCCCTTGAGGCCCTTGCCGAGGCTGCCCATGGACTTACCGCCGGTGTCGGCGTTCTTGGCGGCCTTGCCGACGGACTTCTCGACGGCGTCGGCCTGACTCTTGACGCTCTTCAGCTCACCGTGCGCGCCCTTGGCGGCGGACTTGAGCTTGTCGAGGGAGGACTTGAGTTTGTCGGTGCCGGTACGGGCCTTGCCGATGCCGCTGTCGGCGTTCGTCGCAGCCGTCTTGATCTTGCCGATGCCGTCGCCGGACTGGGTGGCGGAGGTCTTGAGTTTGGTGAGGGAGGTACTGAGCTGGTCGGAGCCGGTCTTGAACTTGGCGAGCGCTGCGCTGTTGTTCGCGGTCGAGGACAGGCCGCTCACAGAGGAACCGGCCCGCTGAGCTGCCTGCTGCATACCGGGCAGGGCGGAGGACGTTCTGCTGACCGCTTCACGGAAACGATGGATTGTTTCGGTGGCCCTACTGAACGATGAATTAATACTCACGGATACTCCCTCTGGCGACTTTACAGGAGATGATCAAGCTACCGTTGAACTTAGGGCCCTCAATTTTTCCCCAAAGTCATCGATTTTTGAACTCATGGCACCGAATGACTGCACTACTCGCTTGCGTTCATCTTCGACATTTTTCTTCTTCTCCTCCGCGTCGTGCGCCATCCTCGCGATGGATCGATATATTTCGACGCTTTCCTCGAAAGCCTCACCGGCCCTTTTGTGTGCCTTTTCTGCGCGTTTTTTCTCCGCATCGACTGCCCAGTTACCCGCTTCTCCTGTGCTGCCCCGGAGTCGTTGTGCAATGCTTATGGCGCGCTTCGCTTCCTCGGCAGCCTCCTTCGTCCGCTGATCCAACTTGACGAGCTTCTTGTCCGCGGCTTCGAGCTTTCCCTTTTCGTCGCGCGCGTGGGGCCATGTCCACTTCTGGGAGCCGGCGAATACGATCCCCTTTTCGTCCACCTTCAGGATCGCTGCGTCGATCTTGAGCGGAGTGAATCCGATAGCTGCGGCCCCGGCGGCTATCTTGAGGATGTCTACCGAAGTGCTAAGTCCATTGAGTTTGTGCTTGAACTTGTCCGCCTCGTCCTTCGTCCACAGGTATCCGACGCTTTCATTGCTGCCAGACCCTGTAGCTCCTGCTGCCATTTCCATCTCCAATTCGCAAGCTGAGCTTGTCGCTCAGCGGTGATGTATGTCACTATGATCAAATGGACGCTCTGGGGTGGATCTGTTTCTGTCTGGTACTCTTTCCGATTCCCTTTTTGTTCTGGTTTGGGATCATTCCTCTGTGGGTTGACCGAAGGCTTAGGCGAGTCGGCAGGGAAGTCATGGGGCGATGTCGGGTCATCTCGACCTCGGAGGGGAGATATTCGACGAGCTTTGAATTCTCGACGCATTCCGGAGTTCGGGTGATCTACATATCTCCGCTCAGTGGCAGCACCTGGGGTACGCCCGGGGAAGAAGCCCTGATGGTGTACGATCCCAGCTCTCCGTGGCGCAGGGCGCGCAGCCGGCGGGAGCTTGACTCTCGATCCGAGGCGTGGATGTCTCTTTGGTGGGGCCTCGTGCTGGAGATGATTATGGTCACGGTTCTTCTTCTTTACCTGACCTACTGAGGAATCCGGGTTCACCGGCCATCGGCACTGGGCGGCATAGAGATCGGGCGGGGGTCTGTCGGATGAACGGCGGCAGTTCCGTGAGGGCATCCGGATGATGGCCGCCGAGCGGTTCGCCGGGGGCGGGCCGAGCTCGGTGATCGCAAAGGAGTCACGGGTCAGCGTGCGCTCGGTCAGCGGTGGCGGCGGGCTTGGGACAAGGGTGGTCCGCGGGCCTTGCGGTCGGTGGGTTCGGCTTCGCCGCCGCGGCTGAGCGAGGCCCAGTTCGCGGTGCTGGAGAGCGAGTTGGCCAAGGGACCGGTTGAGCACGGCTGGCCAGACCAGCGGTGGACGCTATCCAGGGTCAAGACCGTGATCGGACGGCGCTTCCACAAGAGCTACACGCTGCAAGGTGTGCGCAAACTACTCATCCGGCACGGCTTCTCCTGCCAGGTGCCGGCCAGACGAGCCGTCGAACGCGACGAGGAGGCCATCTGCGGCTGGGTGAAGGAGACCTGGCCGCACGTGGAAGCACTGCGGCGGCGCTCGACGCCTGGGTCGTCTTCGAGGACGAAGCCGACTTTCTCGATGACGCCGCCGACCGCACGCACTGGGCCAGCTGTCCGTCGCTGTCCTGGCCTGCTACAAGACAGGCCACTCGCCCCGGCTGATCTACCGGCCCAGACGACACAGCGGACGACGTGAAGAGCGCCGGAGCTTCGCCTGGACTGACTACCGAGACCTGCTCATCGCGGCCCACCGGCAGCTCGGCGCCCCCATCGTCCTGATCTGGGACAACCTCGGCACCCACCTCTGCGCGGACATGCGCCGCTTCATCGAAGGCCAGGACTGGCTGACCGTCGTCCGGCTCCCCGCCTACGCGCCCGAGCTCAACCCGGTCGAGGGTATCTGCCCGCTGCTGAGACGCGGCTACACCGCCAACGTCGCCTTCACCAGCACGGACCACCTCATCCGCACCGTCCGCCAGGGCCTTCGCAAGATCCAGTACCGTCCAGCACTCCTCGACGGCTGCCTCGCGGAAACCGGACTCGCCCTCCGCCCCGGATAACTCACGACGACAACCCGAGTTCAAGCTCCGTAGCCGCACCGGATTTCCTCAGTCGTCGGCCGGCGCGGAGGTTTCCGGCGGTTGCCACGGTGTTGCCTCGTCGTCGTGCACCCCGGGGCGCCGGTGCTGTCGTCAGTGGTCTTCGTTGTTCGGGTGTGGGCGGGCCGATGTGGGGCCGGACGGGTGTGGGAAGGGGAGGACCGTCGCGTTGGTGGGGGTGTGGTGGCGGGTTCTCGATCGTGCCGTTTCCGCTGCTGCCTCCGCCCGCCGGCGTTCGTCGTGTTCGAGTCGGTCCCGCCAGCCCGCCGCGTAGGCCTTGAACTCCCGCTTCTCGATCTCCGTGCGGGTCGTGATCACGAGATCGGGTGGCAGGGGGCGGCCCTTGAGGTGCGCGGCCAGGGCCTGCCCCAGCTCGGTGGCCGCCTCCTCGGCCTCGGTCTCGCCCTGTGTCGTGCCGTCGTCCCTCGTCATGAGCCCCCCATCCCTCCGTATCGCCCGGACTTTCGATAGCATTAATCGAACATGTGAGCGATAGTTGTTGAAGGATACTCCACGCGACTGTGGGACGGAGAGGGAAACGGAGTCGGTTCAAGCCACTTCGTAGGTGCCCACCACCCGGATCACCCCACCGCTGCCCCACGCCGTGCCGAGGACGCCCGTCTCCTTGATCTGGGAGATCGCGGGGGACGAGCTCGACAGTGGGCCCCACAGGGTGTAGGTCGTCGCACCCGAACTCGTCGTGGGCTGGCAGGTGAGGATGGCCCGGCCGCCCGACGTGACGTTCACCGCGACGCCCTGGAACTGCGGCAGTCCGCCCAGTGCGCCGGCCGTGACAGGCAGGCTGAAGTAGTAGAAGCCGCTGCCGAAGGTCGTCGTGGACTGGAACGCCACCAGCGTCGTGAAGTGGCAGACCTTGCCGACGATCGCGTACTTGCCGGTCAGCGTGCCGTTCCCGATCGCGGGCGCCGTGGTCTCGGCCGTCCAGGCGGGGGTATACGTGTTCCACGCGCCCATCGCGATCCACACCGAGCCCGTGTAGTAACTGAGGGTCCCGGGCGTGGTCAGCCAGGCGACCATTCCGGCCACCGGGGTCGTGACCGCGGCGTCCCGCTCGGCCGCCGTCGCGTAGCGCAGGATCGTGCGGTTGTCGATGCCCTCCACGAGGGACTGGAGGTGGAGCGGGAGGTCCGCGGTGTCGGTGGACTGGGGGTAGGGGAGCTTGCTGAGCGCGGTGTAGAGGGTCATGAGGTGTCATCACTCCTGCGTGAAGTACTGGGCTGAAGTACCGGGCTGAAGTACCGGGTTACGTGAAGAACTGGGCCAGTTCGGCGGGGCTGGGGTTGCGGACGCCGGGCGCTTCGGAATCCGGTTCGGCCTCCCGCGCTCCCGGCCGCGGCACCGGCTTCGGGTACTCCAGCGGCTCCGCGTCCTCGTCCCGGTTGACGGTCGCGAACATCCAGTTGGCCTCGGCGAGTTGGTCGACGGCGGCGGCGAGGAGGTGGTCGGTGACCGTCCAGTCGGCCGCCTCGCCGTGCAGGGCGCGCAGGGTCGCGCTGTCGCGTGGCAGATGCCTGACCAGCACCGCGAGCCGACGGGAGGAGAGCCGGCCGCGGTGCCAGTCGAGCAGGTCCACGCCGTAGTGGCGGAGCAGGTCCGCCTCGAGTGCCTCGGCGTGTTCGTCCACGAACTCGCCGAGGCTCAGCCTTCCCCCAGGCCGAGCCCCGTCTCCTTGCCGTACGCCTCCAGGATCGCGGCGATGTCCTGCATCGTGACCTCGTGCCGGTCGAAGCGCTCGAACTGGGCGTCGCCCATGAGCGCGCGCAGCAGCCCGTCGACGTCGTTGTCGTCGAGTTCACGCAGGGAGCGGGCGGTCCTGCGGGTCAGTTCGGTGGGAAGCGTGAACGTGGCGCCGTCCACGGTGAAGGACCAGGTCCGGCCGAGGGCCTCCTGGCGCTGCGCACGGGCGGCTGAGACGTCGAAACTCGCCATGGGGCAACTCCTTGCTGAAAGACAGGGGATGGGGGATACAGGGGATGGGGAAGGGGGGCGGTCCGGACCGCCCCCCGATCGGACGGTGGATCAGGCCGCGTACGCCGGGTCCTTCATCAGGAAGGTCGCCAGCGGCTTGGTGTCGTCGACCGCCAGCGCGGTGAAGGTGACGCCGAGCTTGATGGAGGTCGTGCGGGTCAGCGAGAGCTCCTCGGAGTCGGTGACCTGGCCGCGCGGGAGGACGAAGCGGTACGTGATGGAGCTGCCGTCGGTGAACTCGATGCCCAGCGCCTTCTCGTTGAACTTCGGGGCGGAGCCCAGCTCGTACTTGTAGATGCCGGAACCGGTGGCGGTCTCGGCGAGGGTGTCGCCGCCCATGAAGAACGGCAGGGTGTCCTCGTTGAGCTGGAGCAGCTGGAACTTCACGGTCAGGTCGCGGTCGGAGTAGATGAACCGGGCCGGGGAGACCGACTGCCAGGTCTCGACCGGGTCCAGCTTGTCCTTCTTCGACAGCTTGATGCCGTCCGTCGAGGTGTAGCCGAGGTCCTTCCAGGCCGCCGCCCACGCGGTGGTGGTGTCGGTCGGCGCGGCCGTGCCGACCGGGGCGACCAGGATGCGTCCGGTGCCGGCGACGCGGATCTCGTTGGCGTTGTTGCCTGCCATGGGTGACTCCTTGGGATGGTGACGGTGATGGTGACGGGTGGGTTGTTGAGAAGTGCCGCCGTGGTACGGCGAAGGCCCTGCCGTTCTCGAACGGGCAGGGCCTGATCAGGGTGAGCGGGCGGGGGCGCGCGCTCAGGCGGGTCGGATGTTCAGCCGCACCGTGGAGAAGTAGCGGTTGGCGGCGGACCGGTTCCAGTCCGGCAGCCAGCGCGGCCCGTCGGCCTCGACGACGTCGGTGACGTATGCCGTTCCGTACGAGGTGCCGCGCAGCGCGAGCAGCGCCGAGCGGACCGTGAGGGCGAGCGTGTGGGCGCTGGTCTTGTTCGGGCCGTACACCTCGAAGTCGACGAGGGGCTGGTCCAGGTGCTGGTCGTCGATCCAGGCTCCGCCGGAGCGGGAGACCAGGACGACCGGCTGGGTGCCGTCGAATCCGGTGGGCGGGATGTTGTCCACCGTCGCGGCGGCGAGTTCGGTGCGGTCGGTCAGGAAGTCGACGACGAGTCGTTCGACATCCGGGAAGGTGACCGTCGGATCGGCCAAGGTGCGGCCTCCCTTCGTGAAGGGGCGGACGGGTTGTCGCGTGGAAGCGTGCGGAGCCCCGCGGTTGTGCCGCGGGGCTCCGCCATGCGAAACGGCGGGGCCGTTACCCGGTGTCGGGCACAGCTCCGCCGCTGCACCAACTGTGACACGTTGCGAGCGAGCGCGCAATCAACTTGCTTTCGGGTGCCCTCAGCCCGGCTGCCCTCAGCCCAGGTGCCGACCCGTCTCCGCGTCGACGCAGGCAAGCCGGGTCTCGCCGGTTCGCCGGTCACGTACCTGGAGGAGTACGCGGTCGTGGCCGAGCGGTACCGGGCCGCCGAGGATGGGGGAGGCGACCGCCTTCGTCCACAGCGCGCTGCCGTCCCGGATCAACGCCACCGTGTCCCTGTCCCAGGTGAGCACGTAACCCGGCCCGGCAACGAGGTCGTGCGGCCGTACCACCTTTCCGTACGGGCCCGTCGGTGACAGTCGCCGCAGGTTGCGCCCGTCGTCGATCCGGGCGGCGTACAGCTGCCGGCGCCAGGTGACCACGTACACCCGGTCGCCGACGCACACCGCCTCGCGGAGGGTGCCGGAGCGCCAGCGGCTCAGTCGCCAACTGCCCAGGAACCGGGCCCGGTCGGGCTCCGCAGAGGAGAAGAGCTGGACGCCGCGCTCGAAGGGGCCGGCGAACAGAGCGCGGTTCCCGTCGACGAGAGTGGGGCTGTGCCAGGAGTTCTTCAGCGCCTTCCCGTCGGGGAACCGTGTCTCGGCGAGCGTCCTGCCCGTCTCCGAGGCACGTACGGCAAGGGTGTTGCGTACGCCGCCGCTCCAGCTGCGGAAGACGGCCGCGTCCTCGGAGCCGTCCTGTTCGAGCAGGCTGCCGGACCCCTCTTCCCAGAGCTCCTCGCCGCCGCGGCCGTCCAGGGCGCGGATGTTCCCGTCGTCCAGGATCACCCGTTCCCCGCGCACCACCAGGCCGTAGATCCGCTTGAACTCGTCTTCCCACAGCGTCTCGCCGGTGAGTGCGTCGACGCCGGCGATCGCCGCGCCGCGCTCCTCGTTCTCGTCGTTCCAGATGACGAGAGTCTTGTCGCCCACAGCGGCGATCCGGTGCAGTCGGCTCTTGCGGCGCGTCCAGCGCACCTTGCCGGTGGCCGCGTCCAACGCGGTGAAGCCCTTGCGCTCCCGATCCCAGCCGACCGGGACCACGACCACCTCGCCCGCGACGACCGACTCCGCCGACTTCGCCTTCTCGATCTCCTCGCTGCACCAGCGCAGTTGCCCGCTCTCGGCGTCGAGGGCCGCGATCCGGCCACCCGGCACCGGCACGTACACGGCTCCGCCCACCACGACGGGCCGCCCCACCCCGCCTCCGACGGCCCGCAGCGTCCACAGCCGCCGCTGCGCGTCCGCGTCGACGGTCAACCGCACTCTGTCCTCGTCAGCCACTCGAACCCCCGCGAACTCCCGGGGCGGATCCGCCCCACCCCTGACACCCCACCCGTGATCTGTCGTACCGACAGCGGCCACATTCAACTGGCCCGCGCGCCCTGGGGCGAGGGGGAATCTCCGTCCCACCTGGTCCGGACCTGCAGTGATGCGGGATCCCGTGCGATTCCTGTCAGGTTGGTGAAGTAGGCTCCGGCCGGTCTTCCGTCAGTGAATGCGATGTGAACAAACGGGCTGGGTGAGGGAACTGCTGCCTGACGGGTGACGTTGGACGGTTACTGAGGACCGTCCTCGCGCGGGGGTGCGCGATGGGGCTGGGGACGAGAGCAAGGCTTACGGGGTGGATGCGGACGCGAGCAACGCGCGGCACGGGCATGCGATCGACTGGCTTGAGCACTACGAGGATCTGCCGCATCTGATAGCCAGGGTGTCCGAACTGGTCCACCGCCTCGGCCACGACCCCGGGGACCTCGTCGTCCTGCCCCGGGCCGAACTCGACCGGCGTGAACTGGGCGCCTACAGCGCGGCCTGGACGGACGTGGTCGACGAGCAACTCCCGGCGATACGGCATGCCTACGAGGAACGGATCACCGCCGCGTACCTCCAGGGCCACGAGGACGCCCGCACCGGCCGCCGGCCACGCCGGACCAGGCGGCCCGAGGGCGAGCGGGGCGGGGGCGTAGGGGGCGGCGAGGTCATCCCGTTGCCGTACCTCCAACTCCTGCGTCCGCCTTCGGAGTTGACGCGGGTAGAGGAGCGGGGGCAGTGGGGGCGGCCGGTCGAGGCGGGGGGACGGCCTGTGTACGACGACACCGGCGAGGGCGTCGCCGCCTCCGGGCTCACGTCCGAGTCGGCGCCCGCGCCTGTGCCCGAGGCTGCGCCCGATTCCGCGACTGAGCCCGGGATGGGCGCCGTGCCCGCGGCCGATGCCCCGGTCTCCGCTCGCGAGCTGCGGGGGAAGCGTTCGGCTTCGGTCGACCGGCGGACGGTGGTGCGGCGGAACGGCCGGCCCAGTGTGCCTCCGTTGACACGTGCCGCCGGTGACACCGCGGGGGCGGCACGGGAGAAGGGTCGCCGCCAGCAGGAGGAGTCCGACTCGCGGGGCGCCCGGGACGAGGACCGTCCACGTCTCTCGGACAAGGCCCGGGTGCTCGCCGAGGAGTTGGAGAGCAAGGGCCGGGCTTCGGGGCGGAGCGGGGACGCGCAGGGGGAAGGGGTGGAGGAGGGGGACGGGGGGACGCGGGGGCCCGGCTGAGGCGGCGCCTGCGATGTCCGGACCGGGCGAAGGACGGGGGGAAAGGCAGGGCGAGGCGGCGCGAATGGGCGCGGACGACGTTGAGCCCCGGCGCCGTGGGGCGAAGTAGGCGAGTAGGCGAAGTACCGGGGCCATGGGAGTCGGGCCGGAGGTGTCGTCGCGGGCACGGCGGGTTCGGCAGGGCGATGGGCAGGGCCGTCATGGGCAGGGTGTGATGCCCACCCCCGTACGGGCTGCTCGGCCGCGGCTGGGCAGCGGGCGCCCGTGCGGTCGGAGCGGGGACCGCTCGGCGTGCGTACGACTTGGCGCAGCCGTCGGCCCACGGGCGTTCCTTGGCGGCGCAGCTCCGCCACGGGCGTAACTCGGCGGCGTACTGCCGCCCCGGGGGTTCCTCGGCCGTGCACTGCCGCCCCGGGTGTTCCCCGGCGGCCGGCAACCGGGAGGAGTCGGCGACTTGCAACCGGAAGGCGTCGGCGGCCCTGCCGGGAGGCGTCGGCGCCGACTGCCGGAAGGAGGAGGTCAGTCCGAGGTCGACGAGGTGCCCGTCGCCGCCTCCATCGAGAGGCGGCCGTCCGCGCGGGCGTGAGCCTGCCTGGCCGGCTCGGTCTCGGCCGCGGTGCCGGGCTCGTTCGGCAGGAACTGCTCCGCCACCCTGAGGAACATGTCGCGTCGGTCGGCCGGTACGCCCAGCAGGTCCGCGACCTCCTCCAGCGTGGGCCGGCGGCCGAACTCCGTGCCGGGCGTGGGGGAGGCCGGCCGGCCGCCGGGGTCGGTCAGTTCCTCGGCGGTCAGCCGGCCGGAGCGGATGAGCATGTCGCGGACCGGCACGCCCAGCACCCGGGCGAGCCTGCGGGTGGTTTCCAGGTCCGGCATGCTCTGCCGCTGCAACAGGCGGGTGACGGCGGCGCGGTGCACTCCCGCCTCGTCCGCGATGCGCGACTTGCCGCCGCCGCGCGGGCTGTCGATGTCGTAGCCGCGGCCGCGCATCAGGTCCTCGACCCAAGCGGCGAACGCGTCCAGATCCTGACTGGTCATGTGAGGCTCGCTTCCATCGGAGTGCGGCAAGTTTAGCTTGCTTGCGCGCGAGGAATTACGTGCTCTCGCGCAAGCAGTGGGCAAGGGTTTGGTGAAGGATTGGTTGGGCGGGTCGGCCGTTGGCATATTTGTTGCGAGCGCGCACGCAATCTGTAACCCTGGGTGGCCCTTGCATCACATCAGCCACACTGGGAGGCCCCATGTCCGTCACCGGCACGTGTCCACCACCCGCCTGGCAGGCCGTGGCCGCCTGCGTCGGGCTGCCGCCCGAGGTCGTCTTCTCGAAGAAGATCAGGGAGGCCGCCCCCGCGCTGCGGGCCTGCGCCGACTGCCCGGTGCAGCGCGCCTGCGAGGAGGTCGTCGCGCCGGCCGGCAACTGGTTCGACGGCGTCTGCGGCGGCCGCCTGTGGCGCCGGGGCCGGCCGGTCGAGGTTCCGGCGGAGCTGCTGCGGATCACGCGGGGCCCGCGTGGTGGAGGCTCCGTTGTCTGACCAGCGGTTGCCGCGCAACTCCCGTCCCACGACGTCCGTACCCCCCGCTTCCGCCTCCCCCTGCTCCGCCCACCCCGCTTCCGCGGAACGCCCCGCCCAGGCCGCCGCCCTCTGGATCGCCATGCTCCTGAAGCAGTTCCCCGAGCTGGCCACCGAACTGGTCCCCGGCCGCACCACCCCGGCCGACCGTCCGGCACCCGCCCCGCCCCCGGCCGACCTCGCCGACCGCCTCCGCGCCGAGCGTGCCGAGGCACTGCTCCTCCAGCGGGCCCACGGACTCGTCGTTCCCGGGCACAGCGCGGCCCCGCTGCGGCTGCACATCTCCGACACGATCCGCGACATCACCGACGGAGTGGTCGAGTTGGAGGAGGCGGTCCGTGAACGCCTCGGTCTGCCGCGGGCCCGCCGCGCGACCGTGCCCGAGCGGCTGCGCCGTATGGCGGGACTCCTCGACGACATCGCCGCCGACCCGGTGCTGGCCGCGCACGTCCGGGACGAGTCCCGCCGGATGGCCCGGCGCTGCGCCCGCGCGCTGGGAGACACCGAGACCGTCGTCCGCGTCTCCGGCCGCTGCCCGTGGTGCGACTCCGTCTCGCTGCGCGCCTTCCCGGACCGCGCCGCCGTCCTCTGCGTCAACCCGGCCTGCCGATGCCCGGTGCCGGACTGCGGCTGCCACGACGATCCGGCCTACCGGCACACCTGGAACGAAGGGGAGTGGAACCACCGTTGAGGACCGACCTGAGGACCGACCTGAGAACCGCGCCGAGGACCGGCCTGCCGACACTCATCCCCGGGCCGCTCGCCGCCCAGGAGGCGGGCGTCGCTCCCGCGACCATTCGCAAGTGGGTCCAGCTGGGCCGTCTCAAGGCGGCGGGCAGGGCGGGCCGTGCGCAGCTCTTCCGGCTGGACGACGTCTTCGCCGCCGAGCGCGCGGCGGCCGGTCACACGCGGCGGCGGTGAGCGCGGGCGCTCGTCCGATGAGGGCGGTCACCTCGTTTCGTACGGGGTGGCCGCCCTTCGGCGCGTGTGCGGGTCGTCAGTGCGGCTGCTGGAGATACGGCTGCAGGTGGTGCAGGCGGGTGTAGTAATCGGGGTGCGAGGACAGCAGTTTGCTGAGCGCGCTCTCCTCCGGCTTCACCCCGCCGTTCGCCGCGGTGAGCGCGGCTTCGGTCTGCTGCTCCTGCTGGTGCAGTTTGCCGAGTACGGCGGCCAGCATCGGGGCGAAGCCCAGCGCGGCCGCGTGCTCGTCGGCGCGCAGCTCGGAGCGGCGTCCGACGGCGGCGAGCGCGTACGGCACGGCCAGGACCAGCAGCGGAAGGCCGTACAGGGAACTGATCGTCGCCAGGGTGATGCTGCCGATGACCACCACGACCACGCCGACGCCGATGCAGCCGAAGGCCTTCGACACGTGGAAGACGACGCTGGAGAACGCCTTCAGGACGCGCCAGGCGATGCGGCCGGGCAGGGCGTACCAGTAGCCGAGGAGGCCGGCCCAGGCGTGGCCGCCGACGTGGTGTCCCAGCTCGTGCGCCATGACGGCGGCCAGTTCGCCGTTGGGGAGCTCGTTCATGGCGAAGCGGGTGACGCCGACGATGTGGCCGGCCGCGGCGACCGCGTTCAGACCGTCGCTGTCCTCGACCCACAGTTCGTAGGTACGGCCTTCTATGCCGGCGCGGGCCGTGACCTCGCGCCAGACCGGTTCGAGTTTGGCTCGTTCTTGTGGAGTGGGGTAGCGCAGACGGAGCAAACGGCGCGCGACAGCGCTTTCGGTGGGGCGGTGGAAGACGAGTGCGCCGCTGGCGAGCCAGGCCAGGATCACGACGATGCCGAAGCCGCCGAAGAACAGGGAGACCAGGCCGACGACGAACAGGCTGCACAGGAAGTTCGGCAGGTGGAGCAGGAGGCTGCCGACGGCCGTGACGTCCGTGCGGCGCTGGTCGCTGCGGATGTGGACGCGGCCGTGGTCGGTGCTGATGTGGTGGGGGTGCGCGGCGGGCGCCGGGGGCGCGGGCGGTGCGGTGGGCGCGGGCGGGGGAGTCTGCGGGTACTGCGGGGGCTGGGCGGCCTGCTGGAACGGTGACGACTGCGGGTACTGCGGGGGTGCCTGGGTGGGGTATTGCGGCGCCTGCGGGTACTGCGGAGGCTGTTGCGACTGGGGGTACTGCGGCGGTACCGACGGCTGGGGCGACTGCGTCGGGTACTGGGGGTACTCCGGTGGTTGCTGGGTCATGGCGGTTCCTAGTGGTTGCTGCGGTCGGGGACGCTGGTACGGCGGCTCAGCCGATCAACAGGGACGCGGGGAGCAGGACCGTGCCGGCGCAGAAGGCGATCAGGCCGGTGCGGATCCACTGGTGCTTGCGGGCGGCGATACGGCTCGACTCGGCGAGGGCGGCGCTGAGGCCGCCGACGGGATCCTGTGCCGTGTCGGTGAGCGCGGACTCCAAGTGGCCGTGGCGGACGGCCTGTTGGATGTCGCCGAAGTACGTCAGGGGCCGGCCCGGCGCCCACGATCCGGAGCGGTAGCGGGGGAGTACGGCCAGGAGCAGGGCGAAGAGGGAGACGGTGAGGGCGAGCGCCCCGCACCACCACAGCGTGGTGCCGGTCGTGGACAGTGCCGACGGGGTCCAGTCCCGCCCTGCCAGCAGCCCGCTGAACACGCCGGCGGTCATCCCGAGCGCCGCGACCAGCACGGACGCCTTGCTGTCGGCCCGCGCGATCTCGCTCCGCTGGTCGGCGAGCAGGCGCTCACAGAGGCGTAGGCGTTCGGGGGACGGGGCGGGGGGAGGCGCGGGCGGTGCGGGCGCGGGGGCCGGCGTGCCCGGAGGCGCGGGGGCTGGTGCCGGTGTCGGGTCCGTGGTCGTCATGTGCCGCTCGGCTCCGGGGAGTTGTCCTGGGGGTCGGTGTCGGCCGGCCCGTCCTGCGGGGCACCGTCCGGGGCCTGCGGGGGCAGGGTCGGTGAGCTGCCGTAGCCGGGCGGCGGCTGCCAGGCCGGGGGCTGCGGCGGGGCCGGCGGCGGGGTGGGGACGCCGGGGTACGGGCCGGAGAACGGCGGCGGTGGGGCGTACGGCGTGGGCGGGGGAGTGTAGGGCGTGGGCGGCTGCCAGGCGGGCGGCGGAGGCGCCGGGGCCTGCGGCGGAGGCGTCGGTGTTCCCGGCATGACCTGGGGCGGGGGCTGCTCGTCCGGTGTGCCGGGGTAGGCGGGGCCGGAGTCCTGCGGTGCGATGAGCGGCGGCGACTGCGGGACCCCTGGAAGGCGCTGGTTCAGGATGTCGCTCACCGTGCGCAGGGCGAGTTGCTTCGGGCCCTCCAGCTCGTAGTTCTCGGCGGTGTCACCGCTGAGGAGCTGACCCACCAGGTCCATCTGGGCCTGGATCATGCGGAGTTGGTCCTCGCGCATGCTCTGCATGACCAGGTGGGAGTCCTCGGGGTGCTGGGCGAGATGGAGGGCCCAGGCGTGGACGCCGCCCTGCTGCAGGTGGTACTGGTAGAAGTTGATCTTCTCTGCCTCAACGCGCTGCAGCTCCAGCATCTGCTCCCCCTGCTGCAGGGCCAGCCGGTGCTGCTGACCGCTCGCGAGCATCGCCTGCTCGTGCTGCCAGCGCTGCTGCTGGAGGAGCAGCTCCTGCTGCTGACGGCCGTAGTCCGCCGCCCGCCCGAGCTGCAACTGGTCCTGCTGCCGGCCTCGGCGGTCCACCTCGACGTCGATCTCCATGCCCCGCTCGGCCGCACGGATCTGCTCTGCGGCGGAGTGCTCGATGGCCTGGAGCCGGCGCTGGTGGTCGATGTTCTCCTGGTCGCGGCGGAGCCGGAGCGTCCAGGTGACCTGGAGGCCCGCGGGCGCCCCGAGCGGGCCCAACACCGTGACCGCCTGGAGCAGTTCGCGTTCGGTGGCCGCGCTGTCGGCGATCGCGAAGCGCCGCGTCACCGGGCGGGCGGCCTGTTGCAGTTCACCCAGCACCAGCGCCGGCACGTCCCGGTGCCCGCTCGCCACGAACCGGGCCGGGTCCAGCACCTGCCAGGACAGCTCGACCTCGGCCGTGAACTCGAACGCGTCGTTGTCGCTGGGCAGCGCCAGCTCGGCGGTGAACGGGTGCACGCCCATGTCCACCTCGTACACGGCCGTGTACCGCTTCGCCGCGATCTCGCTGCGGGTGGGCCGCCGCGGCGGCAGACAAGCGTCGTAACCCCCCTTCGGCGTGGCGAAGACCAGGGCGTGGTCGATGCGGACCAGCGACTTGAGGTTGAAGTCGAAGCGGCCCAACTGGCGCACGGTGAGCACCGGGTCGACCAGTTCGGTGTGCCGGTCCGCCTGCTGCTGCCACTCGGGCGGGCGGTTGAAAGCGGGCATGGTGCGTTTCTCCTCGGAGATGTGACTCGCAGATGTGACAGGTCAGCGGGACGGCAGGACCGCGTGCAGGCGGGCGGCGACCGAGGGTGGGGGATCGCCGTCCTCGCCGGGCATGGTCCGCAGCAGGTGGCTCAGGCGCTCGTACTCCGCGGGCGTGGTCACCAGCCGGGGCAGCAGGGCGGCCAGCGACCACTCGGCGGCCGTGGCGCGGTCGGCGATCAGCACCCATTCGCGCAGCACGTCGAGCGCGTGCCGGGTGGCCCGCGGGTCCGCGAGCGCCGCCCGCCACAGCTGCGGGATGCCGTGCGCGGGCGCGCCGTCCTCCGGCGCGGAGCGGGCGTACCAGCCGAGGACCAGGGGAGTGCCGTACCGCTCGCCGTCCTCGGTGCGGCGGCAGGCGTTCACGAAGCCGCCGAGGGCCAGATCGTGCACGGCACGGTCGTCGTCGAGGTGCTCGCGCAGCTCGGCGAGGACCCGGTCGCTGGCCGGGGAGAGCAGCAACAGCTCGACGGCCTCGGCGAGTTCGCGGGCCATCTCGCCGTCGAGGTCGTCGGGATCGTCCTCGTACAGCCTGCGTACGGCCCCGCGCAGCGCGGCCAGTGCCTGTTCCGGCCGCTCCGGTCCGATCAGTCCGTACGCCCGGACGGCCACCCAGCGCAGCCGGGGGTCGTCGCCCTCGCACCAGCCGTCCAGGATGCGCGGGACGTGGGGCGTGCCGATGAGGTGGGCGAGGGTGAGCGCGTTGACGGCGACCAGCCGCTGCCGGAACCGCTTCGAGGTGCCCCACGGCTCGATGATCAGCGCCATCGCCGAGGGCAGGTCGGTGCGGGCGAGGACCGCGACGGTGGACGCGGCGCGGGTGCGGACCAGGGGACGGCCGTCGTCGGCGAGCCGGCGCAGCCAGCCGATCAGCGCGGGCCGGGCGGACGGGTGCCCGGTCCACACCTCGCGCAGCAGCACGTACGAGACCCGCTCGTCGACGAACCGGGCCTTCTGCTGCGGCACCGGCCCCCACTCGGTGTGCTCGTCCTCCTCGTACTTCTCCGCGCGGGCGAGCTGCAGCCGCTTGCCGATGTGGGTGCCGAAGACGGGGACCTCGGGGACCTGGGACCGGTTCCAGGTCTCCTGGAGGAGGCGGTACAGCAGGTCGCTGACCTCGGCGGTGAGGGCGTACGGGCCGCCGTCGAAGGCGGCGAGGGCGACCAGGAACGCCTTGTCCCGCAGGTGGACCGAGGCCTCGTCCTCCTCGAACCACTCCTGGACCTGGCTCTCCAGCGAGCCGAGCGAGTACTGCGCGACCGCGTCCGCGCCCAGCTCCCCGGCCGCGTGCCGGGCGAGCAGCTGCGCGAACCTCGCGACCTCACGCAACTGGTGACTGCGCTTCAGGAACGCGGTGACGTCCGGCAGTTCGAGCAGCTTGGCGACGGTCTCGGCGTCGGTCAGCGTGCGCAGATGGGCCGCGAGGACCTCGCGCGGGGCCGGTGGCCGCCAGGCCGCGGTGAACGGCACGTCCTCGAGTACGGCGGTGTCGTCGACGGTGACGATCAGGTGGCCGTGCTCGCCGAGCCGGTCGCGGGCGGCGAGCAGATGGGATTCGCGCAGCGGGCGGTCGCGACGGGTGGCCAGGTCGCACAGGACGTAACCGCGGGACCGGTCGTCCTCCGCAGCGACCTGGTCGGCGAGGGCGCTCGGGCCGGTGTCGCGGTCCAGGGTGCGGACGGAGGGGAGGCCGAGCCGGTGCAGCAGCATCAGCGCGGCCGTGCGCCGGCCGGTGAAGCGGGCGCCGGACAGGATGAGCACGTGGTCCCGGCGCAGCCGCTCCAGCAGCCCGGCGACGACCTCCTCGTCGGCGACGAAGTGCTCGGCCAGCCGCTCCAGGGTGGCCGCGGGGACCTCGCCGGACGCGGACGCCGACGTCGAGAACCCGGGTATGGAGAACTGGTACACCGTCTTGGTGCCCATGATCACGTCGCCGTCGACCTGGTTGCCGGTGACGTTGTTCTGGTCGCCGTGCACCGTGCCGCCGCCGAAGCGCGCCTGGGCGCCGACGCTCATGCTCCGCGGGCTGTGGTCCACCAGGTCCCGCCGGGCCGACCAGGCGTTCTGCGGCTGGTCGCGCTCCTCGGGCTCCTCGTCCGCGGCCTCTCTTCGGGCCGCGTCCTGGGAGTCCTTGGCGTCCTTGCCCTTCGGGTCGTCGGCCGGCGGCTGGTCCGGCGCGGGGGCGCCGCCCGCCGGGGACTGCTGCTCGGGCGTGCTCACGAGCCCTCACCCCGCCGGCCGTTCCCGCCGCCGATGATGAAGTCCCCGCCGATCCGGTTGCCGGTGACGTTGTTCTGGTCGCCGCTCACCGTGCCGCCGCCGATGGTGACCGGGCCGTCGACGACCGGGCCCGGCGCCGGGGCTCCCCGGTCCGACGCCGGGCCGCCCTGCGCGGGGACCCGCGGCGTCGGGCGGTCCCCCGAACCGCCCGACGCCTCCCCCGCCCCCGTGTCACCGCGGTCCTCACCCGCCGCACCGCCCGGCACCGGGCCGTGCAGCCAGGCCTTCAGCGGGCCGTTCTTGCTGTCCACCGTCACCGGGTGGAACTCCGCCTTCGGGATCCCGGTGTGGTCGTGCCGCACGACCCCGGCGTACAGGGCGTCCGAGACGCACAGCGCGAAGTCGTCGGCGCGCTCGCGCAGGGCGTCCCGCAGCACCGAGGCGTCCAGCAGTCGGCAGGCGTGGTTGAGGTCGGAGCCGACCCAGCCGTCGAGCTCGTCCACCGCGACCCAGCCGGTGGCGACGACACCGCGCAGCCGGATCTGCGCGGAGCTGGACGCCATCCGGTTGACCGTCCGCAGCTGCGCCGGCACCTGGGTGAGCAGGCTGCGCAGCAGGGCCGTGACCGAGGCGCTCGCGTCGACGAGCTCCATCACCGAGTCCCCGCGGTCGGCCCGCAGCCGCAGCGTCTCGTCGATGCCGGCGGCTTCCAGGGCGCGGTCGGTGATGTCGTAGAGCATGCGCCGCAGATACGCCTGCTCCACGTCGTCCCGGTCGCTGTACCTCTCGATGTCCAGCAACAGGATCGTGCGGCTCACGGGGTCGGTCATGGTGGCCTCTCCGAGGGGATGCGGTGCTGGGCAGCAGCGTGTCGCTCGGGTGACCGGGGTGGTGAGGGCGGATGACGCACTCCTTCTGTGACCGTGTGCACAGAAGGACTCATGAGCAGGACGAGGTCACTCCTCGCGCGGCCCCTGCGGCGAGGGGATCCCGGAGGCCGGCCCGGCCGCGGCGATCCTGCGCAGCACGTCCGGCCGCCGTATCAGCAGCGCCCGGCGGCCGGTGACCACCGCCCCCTTGTCCCGCAGCTCCCGCAGCAGTCGCTGCACCATCTCCCGGGACGCGCCCACCGAGCCCGCGAGCTCCTGCTTGCTCAGAGGTACGGCGAGTTCGATGCCCTCCTCCGTACGGCGGCCGTGGGTGCGGGCCAGGTCCAGCAGGAGGACGGCGAAACGCTCCCGTACCGTCATCGAGGCGAACTCCAGGCGACGCCGGTCGGCGGCCCGGGTGCGGTCCGCGGTCAGCCCGAGCAGGGCGAGGGACGCGGCAGGGGAGCGGCTCAGGAAGTCCTTGAAGCGCTCGTGCTCCACGGCCACGGCCCGCACCGGCTCCAGCGCGGTCACGGTCGCCGACCGCGGCCGGCCGGTGAGCGCGGCCGACTCCCCGACGATGTCGCCGGGGCCGCGCAGCGCGAGCAGCGCCTCGTAGCCGTTGGCCGCCGAGGCCGTCACCTTGGTCCAGCCGTGCACCAGGAAGAGCACGTGGGAGGAGGGCTCGTGCTGGTGGATGAGGACCATACGGGCCGTGAAGTCCAGTTGGCGGCCGAGCGCCAGCAGCGACGAGCGGTCCCCGCTCTCCAGCCGTGCCAGAAAGGGCACCCGGTCGTCCAGACCCCCGTCGTCCGGTGGGTGCACCGCCGTTCTCGTCACGCTCGTCCCCCGATTCCCGCGCTGCCGCTCGCAGCGGATGGATCAACGTACTGAAAGCGCAATCGGGCCGGAGCGGAAAGGGCGCGAACCGGCCATCGACGCGAAATGATCTACGACGGGCGGAGTGTGGTGCGCCCCGTACGCCCTCTGTGCCCGAAACACCGGTTCGGCGCATCATGGAGGGACTCGGGGGGTTCGGGGAGGTGCTCCGTGTCGAATCCGACGCCTTGGCAGCCGTGGCAGACGGGACAGGGTGTTCCGCAGCCGTGGCAGGGGCACAGCGCCCCGTCGATGCTCGCCTCGCACGCCGACCGTGAGCGGGCCGTGGACGTGCTCAGAGCGGGGTACGGGGAGGGGCGGCTGGAGAAGGGGGAGTTCGATCGGCGGGCCGAGCGGGCGTACGCCGCCCGGACGGTCGGTGAGCTGGCCCTGCTCGTCGCCGATCTGCCGCAGGGACCCATGCCCGTCAACCAGCCCCCGCCGCCCGTGCCCGCGACCTTCCTGCCGGCCCCGCCGCCCACCAACGGCAAGGCCGTCGGGGCCATGGTCTGCGGGCTGCTCACCATCGCCACCGCCGGGCTGACCGGCATCCCCGCGGTGATCCTCGGTCACAGCGCCCGCAGTGAGATGCAGCGCACCGGCGAGCGCGGTGAGGGCCTGGCGATGACCGGTCTGGTGCTGGGCTGGATGTCGGTCGCGGGCTGGGCGCTGATCATCACCATCCTCATCGCGGCGGGGCTGGCGTCGTCCTCGGGCTGACCTCCGGATACGTGCCGCGGACCGCCGTAGACGAAGATCATCGGCCGTGGATTCGAAGATCGGGTTCGGCATGGGGTCTTGACATGGACCGCATGGTGATGCGGGCGAGGTCCATTTGTTTTGACCGTAGCGTTTGAGGTAGGTACGCTCAGACCTTGTGCCTGGGGTGTGCCCTGGCTCTCGTGCGTGCCTTCAACCGCATCGCGAGCTGTGAGCGGCCACCGTAATCTGTGCTCTTTTCGCCTTGCGGCGGAAGTCCGCGGGATTCGACACACCCGACCGCGTGGGTCGGCGACGTTCCAGGTTAGCTTCACCATTCGGCACACAGAAACCGGAGAAGTAGTGCCTACGATCCAGCAGCTGGTCCGTAAGGGCCGGCAGGACAAGGTCGAGAAGAACAAGACGCCCGCACTCGAGGGTTCCCCTCAGCGTCGTGGCGTCTGCACGCGTGTGTTCACGACCACCCCGAAGAAGCCGAACTCGGCCCTGCGTAAGGTCGCGCGTGTGCGTCTGACCAGCGGGATCGAGGTCACCGCTTACATTCCGGGTGAGGGACACAACCTGCAGGAGCACTCCATCGTGCTCGTGCGTGGTGGCCGTGTGAAGGACCTGCCTGGTGTTCGCTACAAGATCATCCGCGGTTCGCTTGACACCCAGGGTGTCAAGAACCGCAAGCAGGCCCGCAGCCGCTACGGCGCCAAGAAGGAGAAGTAAGAATGCCTCGTAAGGGCCCCGCCCCGAAGCGCCCGGTCATCATCGACCCGGTCTACGGTTCTCCTCTTGTCACGTCGCTCATCAACAAGGTGCTGCTGAACGGCAAGCGCTCCACCGCCGAGCGCATCGTCTACGGCGCCATGGAAGGCCTCCGCGAGAAGACGGGCAACGACCCGATCATCACGCTGAAGCGCGCGCTGGAGAACATCAAGCCGACCCTCGAGGTCAAGTCCCGCCGTGTCGGTGGCGCGACCTACCAGGTCCCGATCGAGGTCAAGCCGGGCCGTGCGAACACGCTCGCCCTGCGCTGGCTGGTCGGTTACTCCCGCGCCCGTCGCGAGAAGACCATGACCGAGCGTCTGCTCAACGAGCTTCTCGACGCTTCGAACGGCCTCGGTGCGGCCGTCAAGAAGCGCGAGGACACGCACAAGATGGCCGAGTCCAACAAGGCCTTCGCGCACTACCGCTGGTAGTCGCAGTCCACATCGAGACCGAGAGAAGACTGAAGCCTTATGGCTACCACTTCGCTTGACCTGGCCAAGGTCCGCAACATCGGGATCATGGCCCACATCGACGCGGGCAAGACGACCACCACTGAGCGGATCCTGTTCTACACCGGTGTGTCGTACAAGATCGGTGAGGTCCACGACGGTGCTGCCACCATGGACTGGATGGAGCAGGAGCAGGAGCGTGGCATCACGATCACCTCTGCTGCCACCACCTGTCACTGGCCGCTCGAAGACGTCGATCACACCATCAACATCATCGACACCCCGGGTCACGTCGACTTCACCGTCGAGGTGGAGCGTTCGCTCCGCGTGCTCGACGGCGCCGTGACGGTGTTCGACGGCGTTGCCGGTGTCGAGCCCCAGTCCGAGACGGTTTGGCGTCAGGCGGA
Organism: Streptomyces sp. CA-249302; assembly: GCF_050936785.1. NCBI lineage: Bacteria > Bacillati > Actinomycetota > Actinomycetes > Kitasatosporales > Streptomycetaceae > Streptomyces > Streptomyces sp. CA-249302. The sequence continues at coordinate 6,344,418 of NZ_JBNJMG010000001.1, forward strand.
CCGCTACGGCGTTCCGCGTATCTGCTTCGTCAACAAGCTCGACCGGACCGGTGCCGAGTTCCACCGCTGCGTCGACATGATCAGCGACCGCCTCGGCGCTCAGCCGATCGTCATGCAGCTCCCGATCGGTGCCGAGGCCGACTTCAAGGGTGTCGTCGACCTCGTCACCATGAAGGCCTTCGTGTGGTCCGCCGAGGCCACCAAGGGCGAGATGTACGACGTCGTCGACATCCCGGCCACGCACACCGAGGCTGCCGAGGAGTACCGCGGCAAGCTGATCGAGGCCGTCGCCGAGAACGACGAAGAGATCATGGAGCTGTACCTGGAGGGCGAGGAGCCTTCCGTGGAGCAGCTGTACGCCGCGATCCGTCGTATCACCATCGCGTCCGGCAAGTCGAAGGACACCACGGTCACCCCGGTGTTCTGCGGCACCGCGTTCAAGAACAAGGGCGTCCAGCCCCTGCTCGACGCGGTCGTGCGCTACCTGCCCTCTCCCGTCGACATCGAGGCCATCGAGGGCCACGACGTCAAGGACCCGGAGACGGTCGTCAAGCGCAAGCCGTCCGACGACGAGCCGCTGTCGGCGCTGGCGTTCAAGATCATGAGCGACCCGCACCTCGGCAAGCTCACCTTCGTCCGGGTGTACTCCGGCCGCCTGGAGTCCGGCACGGCCGTGCTGAACTCCGTGAAGGGCCGCAAGGAGCGCATCGGCAAGATCTACCGCATGCACGCGAACAAGCGTGAGGAGATCGAGTCGGTGGGCGCCGGTGACATCGTCGCCGTGATGGGTCTGAAGCAGACCACGACCGGTGAGACGCTGTGCGACGACAAGTCCCCGGTGATCCTGGAGTCCATGGACTTCCCGGCGCCGGTCATCCAGGTCGCCATCGAGCCCAAGTCGAAGGGCGACCAGGAGAAGCTGGGCATCGCGATCCAGCGCCTGGCCGAGGAGGACCCGTCGTTCCAGGTCCACTCGGACGAGGAGACCGGCCAGACCATCATCGGTGGTATGGGCGAGCTGCACCTCGAGGTGCTGGTCGACCGTATGCGCCGTGAGTTCAAGGTCGAGGCCAACGTCGGCAAGCCGCAGGTCGCCTACCGCGAGACGATCCGCAAGGCCGTCGAGCGCGTGGACTACACCCACAAGAAGCAGACCGGTGGTACCGGTCAGTTCGCCAAGGTGCAGATCGCGATCGAGCCCATCGAGGGCGGCGACGCCTCGTACGAGTTCGTGAACAAGGTCACCGGTGGCCGTATCCCGAAGGAGTACATCCCTTCGGTGGACGCCGGTGCGCAGGAGGCCATGCAGTTCGGCATCCTGGCCGGCTACGAGATGACGGGCGTCCGCGTCACGCTCATCGACGGTGGCTACCACGAGGTCGACTCCTCCGAGCTCGCGTTCAAGATCGCCGGTTCGCAGGCCTTCAAGGAGGCCGCGCGCAAGGCGTCCCCCGTGCTCCTCGAGCCGATGATGGCCGTCGAGGTCACCACGCCCGAGGACTACATGGGTGAGGTCATCGGCGACATCAACTCCCGCCGTGGCCAGATCCAGGCCATGGAGGAGCGGGCCGGTGCCCGCGTCGTGAAGGGCCTCGTGCCCCTCTCGGAGATGTTCGGTTACGTCGGCGACCTGCGCAGCAAGACGTCCGGCCGGGCCAGCTACTCCATGCAGTTCGACTCCTACGCCGAGGTTCCGCGGAACGTCGCCGAGGAGATCATCGCGAAGGCCAAGGGCGAGTAACGCACCGCGTTATCGCACCGCGTTCACACGCCTTAGGCTTGACCCCGGAGCCTCACGGGTCGTTCCTCCGCATTCGTGGCGGAATGACCCGGGGCCCGGGATTTGACAGCAAAGATCACCTGGCGCCGATGAAGTAAGGCGTACCAGAACCACTCCCAGGAGGACCCCAGTGGCGAAGGCGAAGTTCGAGCGGACTAAGCCGCACGTCAACATCGGCACCATCGGTCACATCGACCACGGTAAGACGACCCTCACGGCCGCCATTACCAAGGTGCTGCACGACGCGTTCCCGGACCTGAACGAGGCCTCGGCGTTCGACCAGATCGACAAGGCTCCCGAAGAGCGCCAGCGCGGTATCACCATCTCCATCGCGCACGTCGAGTACCAGACGGAGACCCGTCACTACGCCCACGTCGACTGCCCCGGTCACGCGGACTACATCAAGAACATGATCACGGGTGCGGCGCAGATGGACGGCGCCATCCTCGTCGTCGCCGCGACCGACGGCCCGATGCCGCAGACCAAGGAGCACGTGCTCCTGGCCCGCCAGGTCGGCGTTCCGTACATCGTCGTCGCCCTGAACAAGGCCGACATGGTGGACGACGAGGAGATCCTGGAGCTCGTCGAGCTCGAGGTCCGTGAGCTCCTCTCCGAGTACGAGTTCCCGGGCGACGACGTTCCGGTCGTCAAGGTCTCCGCTCTGAAGGCCCTCGAGGGCGACAAGGAGTGGGGCAACTCGGTCCTCGAGCTCATGAAGGCCGTGGACGAGTCCATCCCGGAGCCCGAGCGCGACGTCGACAAGCCGTTCCTGATGCCGATCGAGGACGTCTTCACGATCACCGGTCGTGGCACCGTCGTCACCGGTCGTATCGAGCGCGGCATCCTCAAGGTCAACGAGACCGTCGACATCATCGGCATCAAGACCGAGAAGACCACCACCACGGTCACCGGTATCGAGATGTTCCGCAAGCTGCTCGACGAGGGCCAGGCCGGTGAGAACGTCGGTCTGCTGCTCCGCGGCATCAAGCGCGAGGACGTCGAGCGCGGCCAGGTCATCATCAAGCCGGGCTCGGTCACCCCGCACACCGAGTTCGAGGCGCAGGCGTACATCCTGTCCAAGGACGAGGGTGGCCGTCACACGCCGTTCTTCAACAACTACCGTCCGCAGTTCTACTTCCGTACCACGGACGTGACCGGCGTCGTGACCCTCCCCGAGGGCACCGAGATGGTCATGCCGGGCGACAACACTGAGATGAAGGTCGAGCTCATCCAGCCCATCGCCATGGAAGAGGGCCTGAAGTTCGCCATCCGTGAGGGTGGCCGGACGGTCGGCGCCGGCCAGGTCATCAAGATCACGAAGTGACCCTGAGCCACTAGGCCGCTGAGAGGGCCCGTACGACTTCGGTCGTACGGGCCCTTTCGCCTGCCCCCGTCCCGACGGACGACGGCGGTCCGGTGAAGTCTCGGCGAACCCTGCGGGTCGTGTCGTCGAGAGTTGGACCAACTCCCGCCCGTCCCCGCCCCCTATGTTCCTGTCTGCTCTCTGTGGGATGGATGTGACGGCCTAGCGTTGCCGGATCGGAGCAGAGGGCAGAAGGCAGACAGGGGATGGTCATCGATGTCCGTGATGGTGGACCGGCCGACGCAGCAGCTGCGGAAGGTACAGGTACGCCGTCCCGCGGCCCCGCTCCGCCGTGAGCGCCCGCGCCTGTACGCCATCGACGGCATCAGGCTCGTGGCCGCGCTGATGGTCGCGGTGCACCACTACGCCGGCACCCGGCGGGTGAACCAGCCGGGCAACGCGGTCTGGGACAGACCCGTCTCCGACATCATGCCGACGGTCTTCCGCTTCGCCTCCTACGGCTGGATCGGCGTGGAGATCTTCTTCGTGATCAGCGGTTTCGTGATCTGCATGTCCTGCTGGGGCCGCAGCCCCCGCCAGTTCTTCACCTCCCGGGTGATCCGCCTCTACCCCGCGTACTGGTTCGGGATCGTCTTCACCACGGCCGTGGTGACGGCCCTGCCCGGCGTCTGGGACCGTCTGAAGCTGCGCGACATCCTGCTCAACCTCACGATGCTGCAGTCCGGTTCGCACGTGGACAGCGTCGACGGCGTGTACTGGACCCTGTGGTCGGAGCTCCGCTTCTACCTCCTCTTCCTCCTCGTCGTCGCCACCGGGCTGACGTACCGCAAGGTCGTGCTCTTCTGCTGCGGCTGGGGCGCGGCGGCGATGCTGGCGCCGGTGGCGGACTTCCACCTCCTCACGCTGGCCGCGAACCCGGACGGCGCGTGGTTCTTCATCGCGGGTCTGGCGCTGTATCTGATGCACCGCTTCGGCCAGGACCTGCTGCTGTGGGGGATCCTCGCGATGTCCTGGCTGATGGGCCAGCGGGAACTGGGCCTGCGGATCGACGAGGTCGAGCACGTGTCGGGCTGGCGCGGGAGCGTGCTGATCTTCACGGTCTTCCTGCTGGTCATGGTGGCGATCGCGCTCGGCGCCACGGATCGCGTCCGCTGGAGGTGGCTGGTGACGGCGGGCGCGCTGACGTATCCGCTCTATCTGACGCACTACGTCGCCGGTACGACGGTCATCAACCGCCTGAAGGACACGATGGACGCCCGCCTGCTGGTCGTCTCGGTGATCGCCGGGTTCCTGGTACTGAGCTGGCTGGTGCACCGGCTCGTGGAGGCGCCGGTGGCGAGGTGGCTGAAGCGGGGACTGGACACGTCGTTCGCGCGGCTGCGGAACGCGGCATGACCATGTCGCCATGCCGAACAGAAGTAGCGGCTCACCGGATACAGACGACGGGCTGTGACCCGTTCGACCTGTACGACAGGTGGCACCAGCAGTAGGACCGGAAGACTCTCCCGCGGGGGCGGTGTTCAGCGGTGGCCCAGTGCCGTGCTGATCGCCGTCCCCGCGCGCCGCGCAGTGTCGGCGAGCCGTTCCAGGCGGTGCGAGGGGTCGGTCAGCACGCTCAGCGCCGCCACCGGCGTACGGCTCGCCCCGCCCGCGCCGTACAGCGGTACGGCCACACAGCACACCCCCGCCAGCACCCCCTCCCGGTCGAAGGCGGCGCCCGTCTCGCGTATGGCCTCCGCCTCGCGCCGCCAGGCGGAGGAGAGCGGGCCCAGCGGAAGGCCGGACTCGGCGCCGGCCACCAGGACCTTGCCGGCCGCGGTGTACCAGGGCCAGGTGCCCTCCCCGTCCTGCGAGCCGACGAACCCGGCCCGGCCGGGCGTCCAGTCCAGGACCAGGGTCTGGCCCTGCCACAGCACATTGAGGCCGACCGTCATGCCGGTGGCGGCGGCCAGCCGTCTCGCCGGTTCCCGCGCGGCCGCCCGCAGCCCCGGGAAGGGCTGCCAGCGCCGGCCGAGCTGGTACACGCGCGGACCGATCCCGTAGCCGGCCCCGGTGCGCTGCACCGCGCCCAGGTCGGCGAGCTGCTCCAGCAGCCGGTACGCGGTCGTCTTGGGCAGCCCGCACTCGGCCGCCAGCCTGGTCAGCCTCGCCCCTTCGGCCCGCTCCACCGCTCTCAGCAGCGCGAACGCGCCCTCCAGCACGCCACGCCCGCTCGCCCCGGTCATGGGCGCGGGTGTGGGCACCGATGTCGCCTGGTTCATCGGCAGATCCCCGTTTTCTCTTCTTCTGTTCTCTCTTGTCGTCCCCGCGGCGGTCACGTGTGGTGGTGACGCGGGTGCGCCTCCCGCTCCCCCGTGGCGGGAGGCGCCCGACCAGGGTGGGGGGCGGATCTGGGGCGGGATGTTGCCGAAAGCTTGTCGCGCCGCGTTCTCCTACGGGCATTCTGTGAAGAAAATGTGCCTGGGGGGTGGAACTCTTGGTTCAGTTACGGCTGTTGGGACCGGTCGAGCTTGAGCTGCGGGGGCGCATCGAGGAGCTCGGGCCGCCGCAGCGCCGTACCGTGGTGGCCGCTCTCGCGGTGGACGCCGGTCGGCCGGTCCCGGTCGACGTACTGACCGAGAGGATCTGGGGTGCCGGTCCGCCGCCCGGCGCGCGGCGGGCCCTGTACGCCCATATCGCCAGGATCCGGCGGGTGTGCGAGCGGACGGGCGATGCCGGCGAGGAGCCTTTACGGCTGCTGCGGCGCTCCGGCGGCTATCAGCTGGAGGCGGGCCCGGATCAGGTTGATCTGCACCGGTTCCGCCGACTGGACAAGCTGGCCCGGCGGCCCGGACAGCCCGTCGGCGCACAGGTGTCGCTGCTGCGGGAGGCGCTCGCCCTGTGGCGCGGCGAGCCGCTGACCGGGATGGACGGACCGTGGGCCGAGCGGGTACGGCAGGCATGGCACCGCCGACGTGTCGACGCGGCCGTTCTGCTGGCCGAGGCGGAGCTCCGTGCGGGCGAACCGGCCGCCGTCGTACAGCCGCTGACCGAACTGCTGGGGGAGTACCCCCTGGCGGAGCCCCTGGCCGAGGTGCTGATGAGGGCACTGCACGCGGTGGGGGACAACGCGGGGGCGCTGCGCTGCTTCGCGGAGATCAGGGAGCGGCTGGTGGAGGAGCTGGGGGCGGATCCGGGAGAACGGCTCGGCGGGACGCACACGGCGATCCTGCGGGGGCGGAGATTCGGCGGAGGCGGGCGCACGACTGCCCCCGGGGATCCGGTCGGGACCGGGCGGCCGGTCGAGGAGGGGCGGCGTTTCGGAGGGGGCGTCGGCCTGTCCGGGACGTACGTCCCCGGTGGTGCGGGGAGCCTGGTCGGTGCGCCGCGTACGACGGAACCCGCCCTGTCGCCCTCGGCCGCCTCCGTTCGGCGGGCACACCTGGCTCCCTCCACACCGTCCGCGGCGGCGACCGCTGCCGGGCCCTCGCCCGAGGTCTCCGCCGCGCCGCCTGTCCCGCCGGTGCCGGCCGCCGTCGTGCCACCGGCCGAGGCCGCCGCCGTTCGCCTCCCGGCCCCGGCCGCCCCCGCGGCGTCCGGCGAGAGGCGTTCCGGCACCGGAGCGCCGCCGTGGCCCTCGCATGACATCCCGGCTCAACTCCCCATGAGCGTCGGCGACTTCACCGGTCGTGTCGAAGAGCTCGCACGGCTCCACGATCTCCTCGCCGAGGTCGAGCGGCAGCCGACGGCCGTTGTCATCTCGGCTCTCTCCGGCACCGCCGGCGTGGGCAAGACCGCGCTCGCCGTGCACTGGGCGCGACAGGTGCGGGCGGAGTTTCCGGACGGGCAGGTCTATGTGAACCTGCGGGGGTTCGACCCGGGCCGCGCCGCGATGGGCGCGGGCGAGGCGATCCGGGGGTTCCTCGACGCCTTCGGGGTGCCCGCGGACCGGGTGCCGCGCGGCCTCGACGCCCAGGCGGCGCTCTACCGCAGTCTGCTGGCCGGCCGGCGGGTGCTGATCGTGCTCGACAACGCGCGGGACGCGGACCACGTGCGCCCACTGCTGCCCGGGGCGCCCGGCTGTCTGGCGCTCGTCACCAGCCGCAACCGGCTCACCGGACTGGCCGCCACCGAGGGCGCGCATCTGCTCCCCGTCGACCTGCTCACCCCGGCCGAGGCCCGCGCTCTGCTGGCCGGGCGGCTCGGGGTCGTACGGATGGCCGCCGAGCCCGCGGCCGTGGACGAGATCGTCGTGCAGTGCGCGGGGCTGCCGCTGGCCCTCGCGGTCGTGGCCGCTCGTGCCGCCGGCCGGCCCGGACTGCCGCTCGCCGGGCTCGCGGAGGAGCTGCGGACGGCCGACCGCCGACTGGACCCGCTCGACGGCGGCGACTCGCTCACCGGAGTGCGGTCGGTGTTCCAGTGGTCGTACCGGATGCTGAGCCCGGCGGCCGCCCGGCTGTTCCGGCTGCTGGGCCTGCACCCCGGACCCGACACCGCCCTGCCGGCCGCGGCGGCCCTCGCCGGGGTCACCGCCCCCGAGGCCCGGACCCTGCTCGCCGAACTCACCGAAGCGCAGCTGGTCACCGAGCACCGGCCCGGCCGGTACACCTTCCACGACCTGCTGCGCGCGTACGCGGCCGAACTGACCGCCGTCCACGACAGCGAGGAAACCCGGCACACCGCCGTACACCGGCTGCTCGACCACTATCTGCACACGGCCTATGCCGCGGACGCGCTGCTGACCCGGCGGCGGGACCCGATGACGCTCGCCCCGGCGCTGCCCGGCGCCCTGCCGGGACGGCCCACCGGGCCCGACGAGGCGCTGGCCTGGTTCGCCGCCGAGTACTCGGTGCTGCTGTCCGTGGTGCAGCACGGACAGCCCGGTTTCGAGACCCACACCTGGCAGCTCGCCACCACGCTCGGCACCTTCCTGGAACGGCAGGGGCACTGGCAGGCGCTGGCCGACGCGCACACCACCGCCCTGGACAGCGCCCGGCGGAGCCACGACAAGGCCGGTCAGGCCAACGCCCACCGCGGTCTGGGGCTCGCCCGGCACCGGCTGGGCAGCCCCGACCGCAGCCGTGAGCACTATCTGCTGGGCCTCGGCCTGTTCCAGGAGCTGGGCAACCACGCCGGACAGGCCCGGATCCGCCAGAACCTGGCCATCGCGGCCTCGGCGCGGGGTGACCACCCGGAGGCGCTGGAGCACGCCCGGCTGAGCCTCGACCACTTCCGCGCCGCGCACGACCGCGGCGGCCAGGCCATCGCCCTGAACGAGATCGGCTGGTATCTCGCCAAACTCGGCGACCACCGGGAGGCGCTCGCCTCCTGCCGGCAGGCGCTCGCGGCCGTACAGGAGATCGGGGATCTCAACGGTGAGGCGCACACCTGGGACAGCCTCGGCTATGTCCACCGCCTGCTGGGGCGGTTCACGGAGGCGGTGGACTGCTACGAGCAGGCGCTGCGGTTGTTCCGGAAGACCGGGGACCTGCGCAGCGAGGCGATCGGCCTGGCCTACCTGGGCGACACCCTCGAGGCCGCGGGGGAACCGGAGGCGGCACGCGGCGCCTGGACGCGGGCGCTGGCCGTCTTCGACGAGCTGGGCCTGCCGGAGGCCGACCCGCTGCGCGACCGGCTCCGCCGCCCGCCGCCTCAGTGACCCCTGTGTGTCAGGGCACTTCCAGGATGGTGTCGATGATGCCCTGGGCGTACGCCTGGAGCTGTTGGGACCGTGTCTGGCTGAACTTCTTGTTGGCGAACTCCTGAGTCGGCAGGAAGATCCGTGGGGCGGCCTTGTTCGCCCGTTCCTCCGGTGTCTGGGGCAGGGGCAGGGGCTTCCCGCCCTCGGACATCATCTGGACCCCGTCGAGGAAGGCCCAGCTCTGCTGGTTGGTGCTGACCTCGACGGTGAACACGGGGGCGCCGGGGCGCGCGCCGTAGCCCTTCGAGGCGGGGACTTCGACGGGCCCCCAGTCGCCGAGGGAGAAGGCGGAGGGCGTACCGGGTTCCTTGGCGTAGTGGACGACGGGTATGGCTTCGTCCACGTGATTGCCGCGTACGAGCGTCGGGTCCAGCTTGGCGATCGCCTGGGCGGCCTTGAGGGCGAGCGCGTCGTCCGTACGGCCCTCCGGGGTGCGGGCCGAGTCGAAGCGCCGGTCCGTCCCCTTGCCGTCCTTGCCCTGGCTCTGCACCGGGAAGGCCGGGTCCACGAGCGGGTCGAACTTGCAGATCTCCAGGTCGAACTTCGGGCAGTCCTTGCCGAGTTGGTATCTCGGGTCGACGAAGACGGCCGGGAAGTTGACCCCCTTGACGGCGGAGACGCCGTCCCAGTTCTTGATCTGCTCGTCGGTCATGCCGGTCTGGGCCTTGGCGGCCTTCACTTCGTCCCTGGTCCGCGCATGCATGCCGTGGACGCTGACGATCCTGATCGGCCGGTACTGCTCGATGAACTGGATGACGTACCGGATCTCGGGCAGTTGAGGCAGCGTCAGCTTGCCCTCGACCAGTTGCGCGCCGTCCCGGCCGATCAGCAGCCCCTTCTTCAGGGCGCTCAACGGCTCACCGGGCGGCGGGAAATGGCGGGACGGGTGAAAGGGCACATTGGGGTTGCCTGGGCGGGTGACCTCCCGCCAGGTGTTGCCCGTGTCCCCGCGCTTCCACTCGTCGGCCCGCGCGAGGAGCCCCCGTTCGGGAAAGACGTCGGGGATGACGACCGCCCCGAACCGGGTTGGTTTGGTCCGGGCCGCCAGCTTGGTCCGGATCCAGTGGGCCACCTCGATGCCGCCCTGCTCGCTCTCGTGGATGCCCGCCACGATGAGGACGAACTGCGGTTCCGTACCGAAGAAGACATAGCTGTTCGCGGTCATGAAGGGTCACCGGCCCTTCACTGCGGGGTCCAGTCGCCGTGGCTGTCGAGTTTCCCGAAGTCGGGCGTCCACTTGCCGGCCACGATCCGGCCGGGCACCCAGAAGTCACGGCCGTCGACCAGGAACTTGCGCCACTCCGGCAGCGTGTCGTCCGCCCGGAGCCGGACGAGGGTGGTCGGCAGCGTGACCTCCCAGGGATCGCCCTGCGGCACCTCGCCGCCGGGCGCGTCGTCGCGGGCGCGGATCTCCTCGGTGATCGGAAGGTAGTCGGTGTCCGTGATACCGGGCACGGCCCCGCCGTTCCAGATCTGCCCGACCATGAGGAAGTACCGTACGTCGCCTTCGAGTTGAGGGCGGACCGGTACGACGACCCGGGCGGCGCCGGCCTTGAGGAACTCGGCGAACAGCGGGTCGGGGTCGTCCGCGAGCGCGTTGGCGTACCAGGTCTCGCGGCGGGCCCAGTAGTACGGGTAGAACACGTACATCATGTGTTCCCACTCGAAGGCCTGCTCGAAGAAGCGGATGAACGCCTCCTGATCGTCGCCGACGAGGTTCTGGTTCGGGCGCTGCGGCACGTTCGGGCGCGGGAAGGCGGGCGCGGTGGAGTTCACCTTGACGTCGTCGATGTCGGCGTCGTAGAGATCGGTGCCGGACAGCAGGGAGATGCACGCCTTCTTGAGTTCGGCGCGCTCGATCAGCCTGTTCTGGGCCGGGTTGCGGCCGAGCGACACGGTGGTGGCCGCCTGCACCGCCTGCGCCTTGAGCTTGTCCTGGTAGACGCTGACCAGGTTCTCGTGCGCGTTGAGCAGCGAGTTGTAGGTGTCGAGCCGCCACTGCTCCAGCGCGGTGTCGGTCCGCGCGCACGCCACCTCGACCGTGACCGCGAAGTCCCGCGCCTGCTGGGTCTCCACGGCGATGGGCATGCTCCCCTGCTCGTTGACCACCGTGGTGACGGGATCGGGCAGCAGCGCGGCGCGGGGCGGCAGGTCGCCGGCGCCCTTGCACTCGAAGCGGTGCTTGCCGACGAACACCCACATCCGCTCGTCGCCGTCCTCCTCCTCGTAGAGGGTGAAGGCGCCCTGAGCGGTGATCGCGGTGGCCTGGTAGCCCTGAGGGATCGTCAGATCGTCTACGGCCGCCAGGTGATCGTGGTCGTCCTTGTTGCCGGTGAGGCTCTTGGTGACCGTGGTGAAGGGCTCCAGGGGCGCGTTGACGCCGAGGGCGCCGTACTTGCCCATGAACGTGCCGTAGTACGTGGGTGAGTTGGGCAGTTCGGACACGTCGGCGGGCGTGAGCGGACGGGAGACGACGCCTGACTTGAGGAGGCCGTCCGGGCCGAGGTCGTCGGGCTGCACCGCACGCCAATGCGCCGTGCCCTGGCCGTCGTTGACGACGACGAAGGGCTCGGGCGGGGTGATCGTCTCCTTGACGCCCTTCACGGTGGTGGCGTCGATGATGAAGGCCGCCGGTTCCGGGACCGTGAGGTCGAACATAAGGCGGCTGCCGTAGTTGAAGGTCTGTGCCTCGTAGACCTTGTTGACCCACTGGTAGACGCCGCTGACGTTCGCGTTCCCCGGGCCGGTGTTCTCGAAGGAGTGCAGCTCACGGTCCTTGAACACCTCGATGGTGCGGGCGATCTCCTGCCGCCGCACGGTCTCGGTGACCTTCGTCGCCGCCCGGTTCGTCACGTCCCGCGCGTGATCGGTCGCGACCTTGGTGGACTCTTCCTTGGACAGCTTGTAGGCCACGCTGGCGTTCGCGTTGATCTCCACGGCGCCGTACTTCGCGGAGACGTTCACACCGCCGTTGATCGACAGGTCCTCGCTGACGGTGTTCTGCACCTCGTTCTTGAAGTCGAACCGCTCGGTCACGTCGAGCGAGGTCGTCGTCTCCGTCGTCTTCGAGGTCTCCGTCACCACGGTCGTGTCGGTGGTCAGGTTGTGGTGGGTGAGCTTCTCCCGCTTCTCGCCCTTGAGGATGTTCTCGATGTTGGCGACATCCCCGGGCTCGTACCGGGTGAGCTGCTGCTTCACGACGAGCAGATCCCCGACCCCGACCGGCTGCGGCAGCCCGCTCCGCAGCGGGAACACGGCGGTCGGCAGCACCAGCGACTCGCTCAGCGAGCGCTGGATCTCACCGGCGACCTCCAGCGAGGCGTCCGCCGCGGCCACCCGGATGATCAGCCCCGTCAGCCGGGTGAGCTGGGCGAGATCGCTGATCGGGTGCGAACGGGTGGCCGGCAGCAGGAAGAGGGCGACGATCGTGTCGTGCACGTTCTGCACGAAGAGCTTGAAACCCGCGTCGGCGGCCAGGACCTGCGGTGTCTTCCCGAACCCCGACTTGATCACGGCGGTCAGATCAGCGGCGTGCTGCGCCGTGGCGGCGCTCGCGGCCAGCTTGTCGTAGGCCCCCTGGTCCGGGATCGCGTCGCTCTCCTTGATGAACCCCGGGCCGTAGTCCCCGATCAGATACCGACCGGCGACCTGCTGCGCGGCGTCGACCGGGCTCTCGCTCTGCCGGGCCGACGCCAGAGCCTTCTGGAACGTGCTGGACGACTGCAGATCTATGGAATGTGCGGGTGCGGTGCGCGCGGGCGCGCGCAGCGCAACGAAACGGAACAGATCGGTCACTTTTTCCCCCGTTTGTACGCGTGTAAGGCGTGTGCGGGGGAGTCTTACGCGTCGCTGTCGCTGATCGGTACCCCTTGGGTGGAACCAGGGTGGTTTGTTCCGGTGGGCGGTCAGGGGTGTTTGACCTGCGTCACTCCCGGGGTATTCTCTCCGGCCCGATTGGCCAGCCCCCTGCCCCATATGGCAGACTGTCGGAGTTGCTCGGTCGAGTGTTGATGCTGCGCGCCTCCCGCCGGGAGGACCGAAAGCGAGTCCCACAGTACTCGTCGTCCTAACTGCCTCACGGCAGCGCTGGGACGGACGTACGGGAATCTTTCGGGAAGCGTCAGTGCGGCACTGGCCAGGCGCCCGGAGTACCTCATTCCCTGCAGGGATGTTCGAACAAGGGACATCTGTGTCGGTGAGAGTGCGACACACCCGACCGCGTGGGTCGGCGAAAGTCAAGGGAACACCGGGTTCCAGAGCTGTAAAAGAGACAGGACTACTGAGTAGCCATGGCGGGACAGAAGATCCGCATCCGGCTCAAGGCCTACGACCACGAGGTCATCGACTCCTCGGCGAAGAAGATCGTCGAGACGGTGACCCGCACTGGTGCGTCGGTCGCGGGCCCGGTGCCGCTGCCCACTGAGAAGAACGTGTACTGCGTCATCAAGTCGCCGCACAAGTACAAGGACTCGCGCGAGCACTTCGAGATGCGCACGCACAAGCGCCTGATCGACATCCTCGACCCCACCCCCAAGACCGTTGACTCTCTGATGCGACTCGACCTCCCGGCCGGTGTCGACATCGAGATCAAGCTCTAAGGGTCGGTGATCTGAGAATGGCTAAGCAGATCAAGGGCATCCTGGGCGAGAAGCTCGGCATGACGCAGGTGTGGGACGAGAACAACCGCGTTGTTCCGGTCACCGTCGTCAAGGCCGGCCCCAACGTCGTCACCCAGGTGCGTACGAACGATGTCGACGGCTACGAGTCGGTCCAGATCGCCTTCGGCGAGATCGACCCGCGCAAGGTGAACAAGCCCCTCAAGGGCCACTTCGCCAAGGCCGACGTCACCCCCCGCCGTCACCTCGTCGAGATCCGCACCGCGGACGCCTCCGAGTACACCCTCGGCCAGGAGATCTCCGCCGAGGTCTTCGAGGCGGGCGTGAAGGTCGACGTCACCGGCAAGAGCAAGGGCAAGGGCTTCGCCGGTGTCATGAAGCGTCACAACTTCAAGGGCCTCGGCGCCGGTCACGGCACCCAGCGCAAGCACCGCTCGCCCGGTTCCATCGGTGGCTGCGCCACCCCGGGCCGCGTGTTCAAGGGCCTCCGCATGGCGGGTCGCATGGGCAACGAGCGGGTCACCACCCAGAACCTGACCGTCCACGCCGTTGACGCGGAGAAGGGTCTGCTGCTCATCAAGGGCGCTGTCCCCGGTCCGAACGGCGGCCTCGTCCTGGTCCGCACCGCGGCCAAGGGGGCCTGAGGTACCGATGAGCACTGTTGACATCCTTTCGCCTGCCGGCGAGAAGACCGGAACCGTCGAGCTCCCCGCGGAGATCTTCGGCGTGGAGAAGATCAGCATCCCGCTGCTTCACCAGGTCGTCGTCGCGCAGAACGCCGCTGCCCGTCAGGGCACGCACAAGACCAAGCGTCGCGGCGAGGTCCGTGGTGGCGGCAAGAAGCCGTACCGCCAGAAGGGCACCGGCCGCGCCCGCCAGGGTTCGACCCGTGCGCCGCAGTTCGCCGGCGGTGGCGTCGTCCACGGCCCGCAGCCGCGTGACTACTCGCAGCGGACCCCGAAGAAGATGAAGGCCGCGGCCCTGCGCCACGCCCTCACCGACCGGGCCCGCCACAACCGCATCCACGTCGTCTCCGGCGTCATCGAGGGCGAGAGCCCGTCGACGAAGGCCGCCCGGACGCTGTTCGGCAAGATCTCGGAGCGCAAGAACCTGCTCCTGGTCGCCGACCGCGCCGACGAGGCCGCGTGGCTGTCCGCCCGCAACCTGCCCCAGGTCCACATCCTGGAGCCGGGCCAGCTGAACACGTACGACGTTCTCGTCTCGGACGACGTGGTCTTCACCCAGGCCGCTTTCGAGTCCTTCGTGTCTGGCCCCAAGGCCGCTGACACCGAAGGGAGCGAAGCCTGATGGCTACGCGTCACCCGAGCATTGCCTCCAAGGCTGCCAAGGCCGCCAAGGCCGCGCGCGTCGCCAAGGCGCGTCGCCACGCCGCCGAGGGCAAGAACACCGTCGAGACGCCGCTGAGCAAGTCGTACACGGACCCCCGTGACGTCCTGCTGAAGCCGGTCGTGTCGGAGAAGAGCTACGCGCTCCTGGACGAGAACAAGTACACGTTCATCGTCGACCCGAACGCCAACAAGACCCAGATCAAGCAGGCCGTCCAGGCGGTCTTCTCGGTCAAGGTCACCGGGGTCAACACGATCAACCGCATCGGCAAGCGCAAGCGCACCAAGACCGGCTTCGGTCAGCGTGCCGCCACCAAGCGCGCGATCGTGACCCTCGCCGAGGGCGACCGTATCGACATCTTCGGCGGTCCGACCGCGTAAGCGGGTCGGATCGTCCGATATCGGACGAGGACTGAGAAATGGGAATCCGCAAGTACAAGCCGACTACGCCGGGCCGTCGCGGCTCCAGCGTCGCCGACTTCGTCGAGGTCACGCGGTCCACGCCGGAGAAGTCGCTGGTCCGCCCCCTGCACAGCAAGGGCGGCCGTAACAACGCCGGTCGTGTGACCGTTCGCCACCAGGGTGGCGGACACAAGCGCGCCTACCGCGTGATCGACTTCCGTCGTCACGACAAGGACGGCGTGCCGGCGAAGGTCGCGCACATCGAGTACGACCCCAACCGCACGGCGCGCATCGCGCTGCTCCACTACGCGGACGGCGAGAAGCGCTACATCCTGGCGCCGAAGGGCCTGAACCAGGGCGACCGGATCGAGAACGGTCCCGGCGCCGACATCAAGCCCGGCAACAACCTGGCGCTGCGCAACATCCCGGTCGGTACGACGATCCACTCCGTGGAGCTTCGTCCGGGCGGTGGCGCCAAGTTCGCCCGCTCCGCCGGTGCCTCGGTGCAGCTGCTCGCGAAGGAGGGCACGATGGCCCACCTTCGTATGCCGTCCGGTGAGATCCGCCTGGTCGACCAGCGCTGCCGCGCCACGGTCGGCGAGGTCGGCAACGCCGAGCAGAGCAACATCAACTGGGGCAAGGCCGGCCGTAAGCGCTGGCTGGGCGTGCGCCCGACCGTTCGCGGTGTGGCGATGAACCCGGTTGACCACCCCCACGGTGGTGGTGAGGGCAAGACCTCCGGTGGTCGCCACCCGGTCAGCCCCTGGGGCCAGAAGGAAGGTCGTACTCGTTCGCCCAAGAAGGCGTCGAACAAGTACATCGTCCGCCGCCGCAAGACGAACAAGAAGCGCTAGGAGCGGGTTTAGATGCCGCGCAGTCTCAAGAAGGGGCCCTTCGTCGACGACCACCTGATCAAGAAGGTGGAAGTCCAGAACGAAGCCGGCACCAAGAACGTCATCAAGACCTGGTCCCGTCGCTCGATGATCGTCCCGGCCATGCTCGGCCACACGATCGCGGTGCACAACGGCAAGACCCACATCCCGGTGTTCGTCACCGAGTCGATGGTCGGCCACAAGCTCGGCGAGTTCTCGCCGACGCGCACCTTCCGGGGTCACGTCAAGGACGACCGGAAGTCGAAGCGCCGCTAAAGCGGATCGCATTCAGACACGTAAGTAACTGAGAGGGACAACCATGGAAGCCAGGGCCCAGGCGCGGTACATCCGCGTTACGCCCATGAAGGCCCGCCGCGTGGTGGACCTTATCCGTGGCATGGACGCCACGGAGGCTCAGGCTGTTCTGCGATTCGCTCCGCAGGCAGCCTCCGTGCCCGTCGGCAAGGTGCTCGACAGCGCCATCGCCAACGCCGCGCACAACTACGACCACACCGACGCCGACAGCCTCTTCATCTCCGAGGCGTACGTCGACGAGGGTCCGACCCTGAAGCGGTTCCGTCCGCGCGCCCAGGGCCGTGCCTACCGGATCCGCAAGCGGACCAGCCACATCACCGTGGTCGTCAGCAGCAAGGAAGGAACCCGGTAATGGGCCAGAAGGTTAACCCGCATGGGTTCCGGCTCGGTGTCACCACGGACTTCAAGTCCCGGTGGTACGCCGACAAGCTGTACAAGGACTACGTCAAGGAAGACGTCGCCATCCGTCGGATGATGACGTCCGGCATGGAGCGCGCCGGCATCTCGAAGGTTGAGATCGAGCGCACCCGTGACCGCGTGCGGGTGGACATCCACACCGCTCGTCCGGGCATCGTCATCGGCCGCCGTGGCGCCGAGGCCGACCGCATCCGCGGTGACCTCGAGAAGCTCACGGGCAAGCAGGTCCAGCTGAACATCCTCGAGGTCAAGAACCCCGAGACCGACGCTCAGCTGGTTGCCCAGGCCGTTGCCGAGCAGCTCTCCTCCCGCGTCTCCTTCCGTCGGGCCATGCGCAAGAGCATGCAGTCCGCCATGAAGGCCGGCGCCAAGGGCATCAAGATCCAGTGCGGCGGTCGCCTCGGCGGCGCCGAGATGTCCCGCTCGGAGTTCTACCGCGAGGGCCGTGTGCCCCTGCACACGCTCCGCGCGAACGTGGACTACGGCTTCTTCGAGGCCAAGACGACCTTCGGCCGCATCGGTGTGAAGGTCTGGATCTACAAGGGCGACGTCAAGAACATCGCCGAGGTCCGCGCCGAGAACGCCGCGGCCCGTGCGGGTAACCGCCCGGCCCGTGGTGGCGCCGACCGCCCGGCCCGTGGTGGCCGTGGTGGCGAGCGTGGCGGGCGCGGTCGCAAGCCGCAGCAGGCTGCCGGCGCCGAGGCCCCCAAGGCCGAGGCTCCCGCCGCCGCTCCGGCTGAGAGCACCGGAACGGAGGCCTGACCGTCATGCTGATCCCCCGTAGGGTCAAGCACCGCAAGCAGCACCACCCGAAGCGCCGTGGTCAGGCCAAGGGCGGTACGACGGTTGCGTTCGGCGAGTACGGCATCCAGGCCCTCACGCCGGCGTACGTGACCAACCGCCAGATCGAGGCGGCCCGTATCGCGATGACCCGCCACATCAAGCGTGGCGGCAAGGTCTGGATCAACATCTACCCGGACCGCCCGCTCACGAAGAAGCCCGCCGAGACCCGCATGGGTTCCGGTAAGGGTTCTCCGGAGTGGTGGATCGCGAACGTGCACCCGGGCCGGGTCATGTTCGAGCTGTCCTACCCCAACGAGAAGATCGCCCGTGAGGCCCTGACTCGCGCAGCCCACAAGCTGCCGATGAAGTGCCGGATCGTCAAGCGCGAGGCAGGTGAAGCGTGATGTCGGCCGGTACCAAGGCGTCCGAGCTGCGCGAGCTGGGCAACGAGGAGCTTCTGGCGAAGCTCCGCGAGGCCAAGGAAGAGCTGTTCAACCTCCGCTTCCAGGCGGCGACCGGTCAGCTCGAGAACCACGGTCGGCTCAAGGCCGTCCGTAAGGACATCGCGCGGATCTACACCCTGATGCGTGAGCGCGAGCTGGGCATCGAGACGGTGGAGAGCGCCTGATGAGTGAGAGCAACGTGACCGAGCAGACTGCAGAGGCCCGCGGCTTCCGCAAGACCCGCGAGGGTCTCGTCGTCAGCGACAAGATGGACAAGACCGTCGTCGTCGCCGTCGAGGACCGCGTCAAGCACGCGCTGTACGGCAAGGTCATCCGCCGTACGAACAAGCTCAAGGCTCACGACGAGCAGAACGCCGCGGGCGTCGGCGACCGTGTCCTCCTCGCGGAGACCCGGCCGCTGTCCGCCACGAAGCGGTGGCGCGTCGTCGAGATCCTCGAGAAGGCCAAGTAGGTAATTCCCGCAAGGGAATTCCAAAGTAAACGCCTGCGGGGGTCATCCCGCAGGACAGTTCCGCCAGGCTCGGCAGGGGCTCAACTCCCGTAAGGGATAGGGCCCCTGCCGGGAACCGGCAGACAAACAGGAGATAGACGTGATCCAGCAGGAGTCGCGACTGCGCGTCGCCGACAACACTGGTGCGAAGGAAATCCTTTGCATCCGTGTGCTCGGTGGCTCCGGTCGCCGCTACGCGGGCATCGGTGACGTCATCGTCGCCACCGTCAAGGACGCGATCCCCGGTGGCAACGTGAAGAAGGGTGACGTCGTCAAGGCGGTCATCGTTCGCACCGTCAAGGAGCGCC
Source organism: Streptomyces sp. CA-249302 (assembly GCF_050936785.1). NCBI lineage: Bacteria > Bacillati > Actinomycetota > Actinomycetes > Kitasatosporales > Streptomycetaceae > Streptomyces > Streptomyces sp. CA-249302. The sequence continues at coordinate 6,363,215 of NZ_JBNJMG010000001.1, forward strand.
GCCGTCCGGACGGCTCGTACATCCGCTTCGACGAGAACGCCGCCGTCATTCTGAAGAACGACGGCGACCCTCGCGGCACCCGCATCTTCGGCCCGGTCGGGCGTGAGCTGCGCGAGAAGAAGTTCATGAAGATCATCTCGCTGGCTCCGGAGGTGCTGTAAGCATGAAGATCAAGAAGGGCGACCTGGTCCAGGTCATCACCGGCAAGGACAAGGGCAAGCAGGGCAAGGTCATTGCCGCTTACCCGCGCGACGAGCGTGTCCTGGTCGAGGGTGTCAACCGGGTCAAGAAGCACACCAAGGCCGGTCCGACCGCTCGCGGTTCGCAGGCCGGCGGCATCGTCACGACCGAGGCGCCGATCCACGTCTCCAACGTCCAGCTGGTCGTTGAGAAGGACGGCAACAAGGTCGTCACGCGTGTCGGTTACCGCTTCGACGACGAGGGCAACAAGATCCGCGTTGCCAAGCGGACGGGTGAGGACATCTGATGGCTACCACCACCACTCCGCGTCTCAAGACGAAGTACCGCGAGGAGATCGCGGGCAAGCTGCGTGACGAGTTCAAGTACGAGAACGTCATGCAGATCCCCGGCCTCGTCAAGATCGTGGTCAACATGGGTGTGGGCGACGCCGCCCGCGACTCCAAGCTGATCGACGGCGCGATTCGCGACCTCACCACGATCACCGGTCAGAAGCCGGCCGTCACCAAGGCCCGCAAGTCCATCGCGCAGTTCAAGCTGCGTGAGGGTCAGCCGATCGGTGCCCACGTCACGCTCCGTGGCGACCGCATGTGGGAGTTCCTGGACCGCACCCTGTCGCTCGCGCTCCCGCGCATCCGCGACTTCCGTGGTCTGTCCCCCAAGCAGTTCGACGGCCGTGGCAACTACACCTTCGGTCTCACCGAGCAGGTCATGTTCCACGAGATCGACCAGGACAAGATCGACCGTACCCGGGGCATGGACATCACCGTGGTCACCACGGCGACCAACGACGCTGAGGGCCGCGCGCTCCTTCGTCACCTCGGCTTCCCCTTCAAGGAGGCGTGAGCGAGATGGCGAAGAAGGCTCTGATTGCCAAGGCTGCTCGCAAGCCCAAGTTCGGTGTGCGTGCGTACACCCGCTGCCAGCGCTGCGGCCGTCCGCACTCCGTGTACCGCAAGTTCGGCCTGTGCCGCGTGTGCCTTCGTGAGATGGCTCACCGTGGCGAGCTGCCGGGCGTGACCAAGAGCTCCTGGTAATCCCTGCTTTTAGGGATTCCTGAAGCTCTCGGTAAGCAATGGGCGTGTCAGACGCCCTCCCTTTCATGGCTTAGGCTTGGAGGGTTGGGCGTCTGACGACTGCCCTTACGACTTACTACGCCGTAGGTCCACCGCACCGCACCCGCCTCGTCTCGGATCGAGGAGAGGGATGGGCACCTGGAAACCCCGGCGAGAGAGGCCGAAGGCCAATTCATGACCATGACTGATCCGATCGCAGACATGCTTACGCGTCTGCGGAACGCGAACTCGGCGTACCACGACTCCGTGACGATGCCGGCGTCCAAGATCAAGTCTCACATCGCGGAGATCCTCCAGCAGGAGGGCTTCATCACGGGCTGGAAGGTCGAGGACGCCGAGGTCGGCAAGAACCTCGTTCTCGAGCTGAAGTTCGGCCCGAACCGTGAGCGCTCCATCGCGGGTATCAAGCGGATCTCCAAGCCCGGTCTCCGGGTTTACGCGAAGTCCACCAACCTGCCCAAGGTCCTCGGTGGCCTCGGCGTGGCGATCATCTCCACGTCGCACGGTCTCCTGACCGACAAGCAGGCCGGCAAGAAGGGCGTGGGTGGGGAAGTCCTCGCCTACGTCTGGTAGCGGAAGGGAACGGAGGAAACAGCTATGTCGCGTATTGGCAAGCTCCCCATCACGGTTCCCGCCGGCGTGGACGTCACCATCGACGGCCGTACGGTCTCGGTCAAGGGCCCCAAGGGCACGCTGACCCACACCGTCGCAGCGCCGATCGACATCGCCAAGGGTGAGGACGGCGTTCTCAACGTCACCCGCCCCAACGACGAGCGTCAGAACAAGGCCCTGCACGGCCTGTCCCGCACGCTGGTGGCGAACATGATCACCGGCGTGACCACGGGTTACGTGAAGAAGCTCGAGATCAGCGGTGTCGGTTACCGCGTGCAGGCCAAGGGTTCGAACCTCGAGTTCGCTCTCGGCTACAGCCACCCGATCACCGTCGAGGCCCCCGAGGGCATCACCTTCAAGGTCGAGGCCCCCACCCGGTTCTCGGTCGAGGGCATCGACAAGCAGAAGGTCGGCGAGGTTGCGGCCAACATCCGCAAGCTGCGCAAGCCCGACCCGTACAAGGCCAAGGGCGTCAAGTACGAGGGCGAAGTCATCCGCCGCAAGGTCGGAAAGGCGGGTAAGTAAGCCATGGCATACGGACAGAAGATCCTCAAGGGCGACGCCTACAAGCGCGCCGCGATCAAGCGCCGCCACATCCGGATCCGTAAGAACATCAACGGAACGGCGGAGCGTCCGCGTCTGGTCGTTACCCGCTCGAACCGCCACATCGTGGCCCAGGTGATCGACGACATCAAGGGTCACACCCTGGCGTCGGCGTCCACCCTGGACACCTCGATCCGCGGTGCCGAGGGCGACAAGTCCGCGCAGGCCAAGCAGGTCGGCGCCCTGGTCGCCGAGCGCGCCAAGGCCGCCGGTGTCGAGGCTGTCGTGTTCGACCGTGGTGGCAACCAGTACGCCGGGCGCATCGCCGCCCTGGCGGACGCCGCCCGCGAAGCCGGGCTCAAGTTCTGAGCCGCTCGTAGCTAGCGGAAAGAGAGAGGTAATCCAATGGCTGGACCCCAGCGCCGCGGTGGCGGTGCCGGTGGCGGCGAGCGGCGGGACCGTAAGGGCCGTGACGGTGGCGCAGCCGCCGCCGAGAAGACCGCTTACGTTGAGCGTGTCGTCGCGATCAACCGTGTCGCCAAGGTTGTGAAGGGTGGTCGTCGCTTCAGCTTCACCGCGCTGGTCGTGGTGGGCGACGGTGACGGCACCGTGGGTGTCGGTTACGGCAAGGCCAAGGAGGTGCCGGCCGCCATCGCCAAGGGTGTTGAGGAGGCCAAGAAGCACTTCTTCAAGGTCCCCCGTATCCAGGGCACCATCCCGCACCCCATCCAGGGTGAGAAGGCTGCCGGCGTCGTCCTGCTCAAGCCCGCGTCCCCCGGTACCGGCGTTATCGCCGGTGGCCCGGTGCGTGCCGTGCTCGAGTGCGCCGGTATCCACGACGTGCTGTCGAAGTCGCTCGGCTCCGACAACGCGATCAACATCGTGCACGCGACCGTGGAGGCCCTGAAGGGTCTGCAGCGTCCCGAGGAGATCGCGGCCCGCCGTGGTCTGCCGCTCGAGGACGTCGCTCCCGCGGCTCTTCTCCGTGCGCGTGCCGGGGCGGGTGCGTAATCATGGCGCAGCTCAAGATTACGCAGGTCAAGTCCTACATCGGCAGCAAGCAGAACCACCGTGACACCCTGCGTTCCCTTGGTCTCAAGGGCATCAACACGCAGGTCGTCAAGGAGGACCGCCCCGAGTTCCGCGGCATGGTGCACACCGTCCGCCACCTCGTGTCGGTCGAGGAGGTCGACTGATCATGGCGGAGAACAACCCGCTCAAGATCCACAACCTCCGTCCCGCCCCCGGCGCCAAGACCGCCAAGACCCGTGTCGGTCGTGGTGAGGCGTCGAAGGGTAAGACGGCCGGTCGTGGTACCAAGGGCACGAAGGCCCGCTACCAGGTTCCGGAGCGCTTCGAGGGTGGGCAGATGCCCCTCCACATGCGTCTTCCGAAGCTGAAGGGCTTCAAGAACCCGTTCAAGACCGAGTTCCAGGTCGTGAACCTCGACAAGCTGGCCGCGCTCTACCCCGAGGGTGGCGAGGTCACCGTCGAGGGTCTGGTGGCCAAGGGTGCCGTTCGCAAGAACAGCCTCGTCAAGGTCCTCGGCCAGGGCGAGATCTCCGTGGCGCTGCAGGTGACGGTGGACGCCGTCTCCGGCTCCGCCAAGGAGAAGATCGCCGCCGCCGGCGGCACCGTCACCGAGCTCGTCTGAACCACTCGGACGTCTCGATGACTTGAACGATCCCGACCGGGGATATCCCACAAAGGGGTATCCCCGGTTGGTCGTTCCACGGGGAGCTGTGCCGCCGGTAAGGTAGCCTGCACTGTTCTTTTTTCGTATCCGTCGAACCTCAAGACCGTCACCCTTGACGCAGTTGCGCGGGGGTCGCAGGAGGCACCGTGCTCACCGCGTTCGCCCGGGCGTTCAGGACGCCCGACCTGCGCAAGAAGCTGCTCTTCACGCTCGGCATCATCGTGGTGTACCGAGTCGGTACCCACATCCCGATCCCCGGCGTCAACTACACGGCCGTCCAGGAGTGCGTGGACCAGGCCTCCGGCAACCAGGGTCTCTTCGGTCTCGTCAACATGTTCAGCGGTGGTGCGCTGCTGCAGATCACGATCTTCGCGCTCGGCATCATGCCGTACATCACCGCGAGCATCATCCTGCAGCTGCTGACCGTCGTGATCCCGCGCCTGGAAGCCCTCAAGAAGGAGGGCTCGGCCGGTACGGCGAAGATCACGCAGTACACCCGTTACCTGACGGTGGCGCTGGCCATCCTGCAGGGCACCGGCCTGGTGGCCACCGCCCGCAGCGGCGCCCTCTTCTCCGGCTGCACGGTGGCCTCGAGCATCGTCCCCGACCAGGCGATCTTCACCACCATCACCATGGTCATCTGCATGACCGCCGGTACGGCCGTCGTGATGTGGCTCGGCGAGCTCATCACCGACCGCGGTATCGGCAACGGCATGTCGATCCTCATGTTCATCTCCATCGCGGCGACCTTCCCGTCCGCGCTGTGGGCCATCAAGAAGCAGGGCACCCTGGCCGGCGGCTGGATCGAGTTCGGCACCGTCATCGCGGTCGGCCTGGTCATGGTCGGCCTGGTGGTCTTCGTCGAGCAGGCCCAGCGCCGGATCCCGGTGCAGTACGCGAAGCGGATGATCGGCCGCCGTTCCTACGGCGGTACGTCGACCTACATCCCGCTGAAGGTCAACCAGGCGGGTGTGATTCCCGTCATCTTCGCGTCGTCGCTGCTCTACATCCCGGCGCTGGTGGCCCAGTTCTCCGGCAGCACGGCCGGCTGGAAGAGCTGGATCGAGCAGAACCTGACCAAGGGCGACCACCCGATCTACCTGGTCAGCTACTTCTTGCTGATCGTTTTCTTCGCGTTCTTCTATGTGGCGATCTCCTTCAACCCCGAAGAAGTCGCCGACAACATGAAGAAGTATGGTGGCTTCATCCCGGGCATCCGGGCTGGCCGACCGACCGCTGAGTACCTGTCGTACGTGCTCAACCGGATCACCTGGCCGGGTTCGCTGTATCTGGGTCTGATCGCTCTCGTACCAACGATGGCGTTGGTCGGGTTCGGGGCAACCGGTAACTTCCCCTTCGGCGGGACGAGCATCCTGATCATCGTGGGTGTGGGTCTCGAGACGGTGAAGCAGATCGAGAGCCAGCTCCAGCAGCGCAATTACGAAGGGTTCCTCCGCTGATGCGAATCGTCCTCGTCGGGCCGCCTGGTGCTGGGAAGGGCACTCAGGCCACCCGCCTCGCCGGGAAGCTCACGATCCCGCACATCTCCACGGGCGACCTGTTCCGCGCCAACATCAGCCGCCAGACGGAGCTCGGGAAACTCGCGAAGTCCTACATGGACGCGGGCAACCTCGTGCCCGACGAGGTCACCATCGCGATGGCGAAGGACCGCATGGAGCAGCCGGACGCCGAGCACGGCTTCCTGCTCGACGGCTTCCCGCGCAACGTCTCGCAGGCCGAGGCGCTCGACGAGCTGCTGAAGACCGAGGGCATCAAGCTGGACGCCGTACTCGACCTCGAGGTCCCCGAGGAGGAGGTCGTCAAGCGGATCGCCGGCCGGCGCATCTGCCGCAACGACTCCTCGCACGTGTTCCACGTGACGTACAGCCCCGCGAAGAAGGAAGGCGTCTGCGACGTCTGCGGCGGTGAGCTGTACCAGCGGGACGACGACTCCGAGGAGACCGTCCGCACCCGGCTGGAGGTCTACCACACGCAGACCGAGCCGATCATCGACTACTACAAGGCGCAGGGGCTGGTCGTCACGATCTCCTCCCTGGGCCCGGTGGACGAGGTCACGCAGCGCGCCCTGGAGGCGCTCAAGCGCGAGGACGACGGCAAGTAGCTGTCAGCGAGTACGGCCGTGACACCCCGAGGGCGTCACGGCCGTACTGTTGTGTAGGTAACCGGTAGACGTGAGTGACGGAGAGCGCAGGCCCCCATGGTGCAGATCAAGACCCCCGAGCAGATCGCCAAGATGCGTGAGGCGGGGCTGGTCGTGGCCGCGATCCACGCGGCCACCCGTGAGGCGGCGGTGCCCGGTGCCAGCACCAAGGACCTGGACGAGGTCGCCCGCAAGGTGCTCGCCGAGCACAACGCCAAGCCGAACTTCCTGGGCTACGGCGGCTTCCCGGCCACGATCTGCACGTCCGTCAACGAGGTGGTCGTCCACGGCATCCCTTCGGACGAGGTGGTCCTGAAGGACGGCGACATCATCTCCATCGACTGCGGCGCGATCATCGACGGCTGGCACGGCGACGCGGCCTACACCGCCTTCGTCGGCTCCGGCCACGCTCCGGAGCTGCTGGAGCTCTCCCGCGTCACCGAAGAGTCCATGTGGGCCGGCATCGCCGCGATGAAGCAGGGCAACCGCCTGGTCGACGTCTCCCGCGCCGTCGAGACCTACATCCGCCGCCAGCCGAAGCCGGGCGGCGGCAAGTACGGGATCATCGAGGACTACGGCGGCCACGGCATCGGCACCGAGATGCACATGGACCCGCACCTCCTGAACTACGTCGACCGCCGCCGCGGCAAGGGCCCCAAGCTGGTCACCGGCTTCTGCCTCGCGATCGAGCCGATGGTCTCCCTGGGCACCCCGAAGACCGAGGTCCTCTCCGACGACTGGACGGTCATCACGACGGACGGCACCTGGTCCTCCCACTGGGAGCACTCGGTCGCCCTGACGGAGGCCGGGCCACTGGTGCTCACGGCGCCCGACGGAGGCAAGGCGAAGCTGGCCGAGCACGGGGTTGTGGCCGCTCCGGATCCGCTTGCCTGAGGGTCCTGTGCTTAATGATCTCGCCGTTGGGGCATTCTTCCTCGATTCGTCTTTCCGGGTGCGCTGACGTAGACTGACTCGTCGGCTCTCGTGCACCCGCATGTCCGCATGCAGTGCGGGAGTCGATCAAGGTAGTCGATTCGAAGGGCGAAGCGTGGCCAAGAAGCAAGGTGCCATCGAGATCGAGGGCACTGTCGTCGAGTCTCTTCCGAACGCCATGTTCAAGGTCGAGCTCCAGAACGGCCACCAGGTCCTGGCACACATCAGCGGCAAGATGCGTATGCACTACATCCGCATCCTCCCTGACGACCGGGTCGTGGTGGAGCTGTCTCCGTACGACCTGACCCGTGGCCGGATCGTCTACCGATACAAGTAGATCCCTCTGACTCGGAGAACCTCACTCTCATGAAGGTCAAGCCGAGCGTCAAGAAGATCTGCGACAAGTGCAGGGTGATCCGCCGTCACGGTCGGGTCATGGTCATCTGCGAGAACCCGCGCCACAAGCAGCGCCAGGGCTAATCGCAAACAGGCCTCACCCTCTGCATCCGCAGAGATTCGCGCGACGCGAGCTGAATGTGTACATACGCAGGACCCGGACCCTCTGAGGTCCGACACCCCCGGCTCGGAGGCCGGGGACTCGGTACGTACCTGATACGGCGGCCGGGAACCGGTTCTGCGGCAGACCTCCGAAGAACACCAGGAGCCATTGAATGGCACGCGTTTCCGGTGTCGACATCCCGCGCGAAAAGCGTGTGGAGGTCGCCCTGACTTACGTGTTCGGCATCGGCCGGACGCTCTCCCAGCAGACGCTGGCCGAGACCGGCATCGACCCGAACACCCGCGTTCGCGACCTCTCCGAGGAGCAGCTCGTCGCGATTCGTGAGTACGTCGACAACAACATCAAGACCGAGGGTGACCTCCGTCGCGAGATCCAGGCCGACATCCGCCGCAAGGTCGAGATCGGCTGCTACCAGGGTCTCCGCCACCGTCGGGGTCTGCCCGTCCGCGGTCAGCGCACCAGCACGAACGCCCGTACCCGCAAGGGCCCGCGTCGCGCCATCGCCGGCAAGAAGAAGCCGGGCAAGAAGTAGTCCTCAGCGGACAACGCTTCATCAGCGGTCTTCGCTGTAGGACCGACCACCTCCCCGTAGGAGTTTGTAGATGCCCCCCAAGGGTCGTCAGGGCGCTGCCAAGAAGGTGCGCCGCAAGGAAAAGAAGAACGTCGCTCACGGCCACGCGCACATCAAGAGCACGTTCAACAACACGATCGTCTCCATCACGGACCCGTCCGGCAACGTGATCTCCTGGGCCTCCGCCGGCCACGTCGGCTTCAAGGGCTCCCGGAAGTCCACGCCGTTCGCCGCGCAGATGGCCGCCGAGTCGGCTGCCCGCCGCGCCCAGGAGCACGGCATGCGCAAGGTCGACGTGTTCGTGAAGGGCCCGGGTTCGGGTCGTGAGACCGCGATCCGTTCGCTGCAGGCGACCGGTCTCGAGGTCGGCTCGATCCAGGACGTCACGCCCACCCCGCACAACGGCTGCCGTCCGCCCAAGCGCCGCCGCGTCTGATCTTCGACGCAGGCCGCTTGGTCTGAGGTTTTCGGGCGGTACGACTCCTTCGGGTTGTGCCGCCCGTACCCTTGTTGGAAATCAGGGCGTCAAATAGCGGGCGCCCCTGACAGAAGGATCTCAACATGCTGATCGCTCAGCGTCCCTCGCTGACCGAAGAGGTCGTCGACGAGTTCCGCTCCCGGTTCGTGATCGAGCCGCTGGAGCCGGGCTTCGGCTACACCCTCGGCAACTCGCTCCGCCGTACCCTCCTGTCGTCGATCCCCGGCGCTGCTGTCACCAGCATCCGGATCGACGGTGTCCTGCACGAGTTCACCACCGTGCCGGGCGTCAAGGAGGACGTCACCGACCTGATCCTCAACATCAAGCAGCTGGTCGTCTCCTCGGAGCACGACGAGCCGGTCGTGATGTACCTGCGCAAGCAGGGTCCGGGTCTGGTCACCGCCGCCGACATCGCGCCCCCGGCCGGTGTCGAGGTGCACAACCCCGACCTCGTCCTCGCCACGCTCAACGGCAAGGGCAAGCTGGAGATGGAGCTCACGGTCGAGCGTGGCCGTGGTTACGTCTCCGCCGTGCAGAACAAGCAGGTGGGCCAGGAGATCGGCCGTATCCCGGTCGACTCCATCTACAGCCCCGTGCTGAAGGTCACGTACAAGGTCGAGGCGACCCGTGTCGAGCAGCGGACCGACTTCGACAAGCTGATCGTCGACGTCGAGACCAAGCAGGCCATGCGTCCCCGTGACGCCATGGCGTCGGCCGGCAAGACGCTGGTCGAGCTGTTCGGTCTCGCGCGTGAGCTGAACATCGACGCCGAGGGCATCGACATGGGCCCGTCCCCCACGGACGCCGCCCTGGCCGCTGATCTCGCGCTGCCGATCGAGGAGCTGGAGCTCACCGTCCGGTCGTACAACTGCCTCAAGCGTGAGGGCATCCACTCCGTGGGTGAGCTCGTCGCCCGCTCCGAGGCCGACCTGCTGGACATCCGCAACTTCGGTGCGAAGTCCATCGACGAGGTCAAGGCGAAGCTGGCCGGCATGGGCCTGGCCCTCAAGGACAGCCCGCCCGGATTCGACCCCACGGCCGCTGCCGACGCCTTCGGCGCCGACGACGACGCGGACGCGGGTTTCGTGGAGACCGAGCAGTACTGATCGGTCGTTGCCGGTGAGCATCCGCTCATCGGGTTCCTGACCCCGGTACCTCATACGGCCGGGGCAGACGAAGGAGAAAGAAATGCCGAAGCCCACCAAGGGTGCCCGTCTGGGCGGCAGCGCCGCGCACGAGAAGCTGCTCCTCGCGAACCTCGCGAAGTCGCTCTTCGAGCACGGCCGTATCACCACCACCGAGGCGAAGGCCCGCCGCCTGCGGCCGTACGCCGAGCGTCTGGTCACCAAGGCGAAGAAGGGCGACCTTCACAACCGCCGTCAGGTGCTCCAGGTCATCACGGACAAGAGCGTCGTCCACACGCTCTTCACCGAGATCGGCCCGCGGTACGAGAACCGTCCGGGTGGTTACACCCGTATCACCAAGATCGGTAACCGTCGTGGCGACAACGCGCCCATGGCTGTCATCGAGCTGGTGGAGGCGCTGACGGTCGCGCAGCAGGCGACGGGTGAGGCCGAGGCCGCCACCAAGCGTGCCGCGAAGGACGCCGAGGCTGCGCCGGTTGCCGAGGAGACCAAGGTCGATGTGACCAAGGCCGACGAGGTCGAGGACGCTGCCGAGGAGTCCAAGGACGCCTGAGGCATTGCCTTGAAGTGAACGGGCTCGCCCTTAGGGGCGGGCCCGTTCTGCGTTGTTGAGAGGATCCAGGGGTGAGTGACGAAGTAGAGCCCGGTTGTGTACGAGTCCGTCTTGACCTCTCCTATGACGGGACCGAGTTCTCCGGGTGGGCCAAGCAGGCCGGGGGGCGGCGGACCGTGCAGGGGGAGATCGAGGATGCTCTGCGGACCGTTACGCGGTCACGGGACACGTACGAGCTGACCGTGGCCGGGCGGACCGACGCCGGGGTGCATGCCCGGGGGCAGGTGGCGCATGTCGATCTGCCGGAGGGCGTTTGGCGTGAGCATCACGAGAAGCTGCTGAAGCGGCTTGCCGGGCGGTTGCCGCGGGATGTGCGGGTCTGGGCGCTCAGGGAGGCTCCCAGCGGCTTCAACGCCCGGTTCTCGGCCGTCTGGCGGCGCTACGCGTACCGGGTCACCGACAACCCCGGGGGAGTGGACCCGCTGCTGCGGAATCACGTCCTGTGGCACGACTGGCCGCTCGACGTCGACGCCATGAACGAGGCCGCCGAGCGGTTGCTGGGGGAACACGACTTCGCTGCCTACTGCAAGAAGCGTGAGGGGGCCACGACCATTCGTACGTTGCAACAGCTGAGCCTGGTGCGTGGGGACGACGGGATCATCACGGCGACCGTGCGGGCCGACGCCTTCTGCCACAACATGGTGCGGTCCCTGATCGGGGCCCTGCTGTTCGTGGGCGACGGGCACCGGGGGCCGGAGTGGCCCGGGAAGGTGCTCGCCGCCGGGGTGCGGGACTCCGCCGTGCATGTCGTACGGCCGCACGGGCTGACGTTGGAGGAAGTCGGTTATCCGGCGGACGAGTTGCTGGCCGCGCGCAACAAGGAGGCGCGGAACAGGCGGACGTTGCCGGGGGCGGGCTGCTGCGGTTAGTTCTCACTGCTTGACGGTGAAGTACTGCCAGGCGCCCCAGGTGCTGAGGTTGGTGTTGTCCGTGCTGCTGCGGACGTACTCCGCGGCGACGCGGAACCTGCTGCCGGTCCACTTCGTCAGGGACATCTTGTGGCGGCCGGTGCTGGTCGAGCTCAGCGCGGCGCAGGGCGTGGTGGTCTGCGTGTGCCAGGCGCCGCTGTAGTAGCGCTGGACGCGGAAGAGCAGGCACTGGCCGGCCTTGGCGGGCGTGACGGTGACGTCCAGCTGCTCCTTGGCGGTGTGGTGGTAGACCCGGTAGAGCGTGCTGCCGTAGTGCGTGCTCGTGTAGTAGCCGGACAGCTTCTCCGCGACCCGCACCTGGGTGTGCACGGCTCGGGCGGCGGTCTTCGGGGCGTACCGGTAGTCGCCGGCGAACACCGCGCTGAACGTGGTGTTGCGGGTGAGCTTGTAGGACGCCGTCAGATCGCCGTGGGAGTCCGCTGTGCCGGACTTCACCAGGACCGAGTCGCCGCCGTACGGCTTGGCGTAGATCGACACCTTGCGGTTGTTGTACGTCGTACCGAGGTGCGCGGTGATCTTCGCCGTCTTGGCGTACGCGTACGTCGAGTGGTCGGTGGCGATGGTCAGGGACGTGGCGGTCCGGGACACCTGGACGGTGCCGGTGCCGGCGGCCGACTTGTGGGAGACGTCGCCGGCGTAGGTCACCTTGTAGGCGTTGGCGCCACCGATCTGCGGGGTGTCCGTGAACGTGAACGAGCCGTCCGCGGCGACCTTCGCGTCGGCGAGTGCGACGCCCGAGGGGTGGGCGAGGTCGGTCTTCGTCACCTTGACGACCCCACCGGTGGCGAAGGGCGAACCGGAGAGCGTGCCGGACACGGTCAGCTTCTTCGCGCGGGTGGCCGTGGCCGGGGCAGTGACGGTGACCGTGGTGGCCAGCTTCGACACCTGGACCAGGCTTGTCGTGCTCGCCGCCTCGTGTGTCGCGTCCCCGGCGTAGCTCGCGGCGTAGGTGTAGGTGCCCTCGGCCGGCGGGGTGTCGCTGAAGGTGAAGGTGCCGTCCGCCGCCGTGGTCACGTCGGGCAGCGCTGTTCCGTTCCGCGTGATGTGCGCGACCTGGCCCGCGGGAAGCGCCGCGGACGAGGTGAGGGTGCCGGCGACGGCCAGCTTCCGGCCTGGTACGGCCGTGCTCGGGGCGGTGAGGTGGAGCGTGGTCGCCGCCTTCGGGGTCACCAGCGGCGCCTCGCTGACGACCGGGCCGGTGACCGTCTGCACGTCGGAGCTGTCGCCGGTGGCGCCGGAGAAGGCGAGGAGCGTGGTGGACGTCACCGTCGTTGTCGCGTCCGTCACCTGCGTGCCGTCGATCCAGACGTACACATGGCCGGCGGCCACCTGGACGTCGACCTGGTGGGTGCCCTGGCGCAGGGAGGTGGTCAGGGGGACCACCGACTGGTAGGCGATGGTCGACGAGCCGGCCGAGCTGCGGCCGACGCCCACGAAGTTCTGTGCCTTGAGCGTGTTGTTCCAGCCGCTGCCGAACGCGATCACCGTGCCCGGCCGCCCCGCGATGCCGAGGCTGTCGGCGGTGCCGCCCAGTGCCGAGGCGGTGTTCTGGTCCGGGTCGAGCAGCGTGAGCGTCATGCCCCTGCCGCCGGTGCCCGGGCCGAACTTCGCGGTGAAGGTGGCCCGCAGCCCCTCGGTGCGCAGCGGCTTGGTGTACACCGCCGTACCCGCCTTGTTGGCGGTGGCCGGGGTCAGTTGGACCCCGCCGCCGTCGGTCGGGACCGCCGAGCCGTTGGTCTGCCACTTCCCGTCGGCGACCGAGGTGGTCGTGGCGGTGCCGGTACCGGTGCCCTTGACCTGGACGTACATGGCGCCCTGGCTGTTGCCGTTCCCGTCGGTCCCGGTGCCGGTGACCTCGTAGGCGGCGCTCAGATCGGCGGCCGAGCGCGGAGTGAACGTCACACTCTGCACGGCGGTCTGCTCGGGGCCGATGACCAGGCCCTCCGACAGCTGCACCGGGCTGTTGAAGTCACCCGTCGGCGCCTTGGCCTTGGTCACCGTCACCGGGATGTTGCCGGTGTTGGTGATGGTGAACGACAGCGACTTGGAGCTGCCGATCGGGACCTGGCCGAAGTCCAGTGAGCTGGTGGAGAACTCCAGGTGCCCCTGGCCCGTGATGGCCGTCGCGCCGACCGGCACGCTCAGCGTGTGCGTGGCTCCGCCGCCGCTGCTGCTGACCACGAGCGCGTCGCTGTCGGCGCCGTCGGCGGTCGGCGCGTAGGTGACCGAGAGCACGAACGAGCCACCGGCCGGTACGACCGTCCCCGCGCTCGGCAGCCCCGAGACGGAGAAGGCGCCGCCGGGCGCGTCCACCGAGTCGATGGTCTCCGGTTCGGTACCGGTGTTGGTTATCTGGAGGTTCAGCGTCGAGTTGCTGCCGGTGGGCACTTCCCCGAAGTCCAGGGCGGCCGGTGCCGCCCCGAGGCCGGGCCTGGTGCCGACGCCGTGCAGGGCGAAGACCAGCTTCTGGCCGTCCGACAGGTTGGCGGTCAGGGTGCCGTTGACGCCGCCGGTGGCGGTGGGCGTGAAGGTGATCGGTACGTCCAGGGTGGCGTCCGTCGCCAGCGCCTTGGGCTGCTCGGCGGTGGGTACGGCGGCCGGGTCGACCGTGAACGAGCCGGAGGCCTTCAGTCCGGTGATGCTGACGTCCTGCGTGGCCGTCAGTTTCATGGTGGCGGAGCTGCCGGCGCCCACGCCGACCTGGCCGAAGTCCAGCGAGGCCGCGGTCAGGGCGGTCCTGGCCGGGCTGCCGAAGCCGTAGAGCACACCGTCCCGGGTGCCGACGTAGACCTTGCCGCGATCGGCGGTCGGCGTGCTGAACTTCGTCGCGGTGCCGATGGGCGCGGACCACAGCAGCTGGAGGCGGCCGTTGCCGTCGGGGGTGGGGCTGTAGGCGCGCAGGGTGCCGTCGGCCCCGGAGGCGTTGGTGGCGGAGGTCATCCACACCAGGGCGCTGGACTCGTCCGCGCCGTTGGACGTGACCAGGGGCGAGCCGCTGGTGTAACCGAAGGTGTCCTGGCTCTGGCCGGTGAGGGTGAGGGCGGGCGTACCGCCGTTGCGCACGCCGTACTTGAGGGCGCGCAGTGGGCCCTGGTTGCCGACGACGTAGACATAGCCGCCGTCCCCGCCCCAGAACGCGGGGTGTCCCCACATGCCCTGGTAGGGGCCGGACACGCTCACCGCGGCGTCGCCGCCCTGGGCGCCCTGGCCCATGCCGCCGAGGTCGTCCCGGTCGAGCAGGAACACCCGGCCGTCCTTGCCCTGCTGGACCAGCAGATGCGGGTGCTCGCTGGTGCCGAAGCCGTCCGGCAGCGCCATCGGGGCGCCCGAGGAGATGTCCTGGTCGTTGAGGTCCAGGGTGGCGGCGTTGCTCGGGCTGAAGAAGTCGGCCGTGCTGAGGCTCTTGTCCGCGCCGACCTGGAGGCGGACCACGGACTCGGCCAGGGTTCCCTGCACGGTCTTGCCCGGGCCGGGCGCCGGGCTGATGCCGTTGCCGGTGCTGAAGAAGATCCGGCCGGATCCGTCCGAGACCAGTCCGCCGCCCGCCTGCCAGATACCGGCGCCGCCGAGGGCGGCACCGGTCGTGGTGGCCCACATGGACGTGATGCTGTGCGCGGTGGTGCTCACCCCGACCACATAGCCGCGGTACGGCCATGCGTCGCAGTGGGCACCGAAGCCCGCGTAGACGACGCCGTCCATCAGCAGCAGGCCGGGGCGCTGCTGCTCGTAGTAGGCGTCGAAGGTGACGCTCGGGTCGTTGACGGGGCTTCCGGCGATGGTGACCGGCCAGCCGGAGCGCTCGGTTCCGGAGCTCGGGTCGACGGCGTGCATCAGCCAGGTCGGGTGACGGTGGGTGGCGGTCCCGTCGTCGACCTTGGTGGTGAAGTAGAGGGAGTCGGTGGCGGAGTCGTAGACGGGCGTCGCGGTCGCCCCGATGTTGGGCACCAGGTCACCGCAGCCGATCGCCGAGGCCGGCCAGGACGGTCCGTAGTTCTTGCTCCACTCGATCGCACCGGTGGTGCGGTCGAGGCCGTACAGGGTGTTGCTCTCGGTGACGGCGATCACCTGGTCGCCCAGCACCAGCGGCTGGGCGTATATCTGCCCGTCCAGTTTGGTGGCGAAGAGCTGGCCGAAGGCGGAGGACTGGACGACCGCGGGGGAGAGCGAGGCCTCGTCCTGGTCCCAGTTGGTGCGCAGGTTGTCGACGCCCTGGGTGCTCTGGTCGGCCTGGGCCGAGGACGCCACCAGTCCGACCGTCGTACCGATCAGTGCCGCGGTGGCCACGGCCACCGTGGCGAGCAGCCGTGAAAACCCGGGCAAATCGGGACCTCCCCCTGATACACGCAAACGTGAAGACTGAGTGGTTGTTCTTATCATCAGTTGACGCTTTTGGGCACAGGAAGAACACAAGTCGAGTCCTGTGCCCGGGTCGTCTGGATGTGAAACCTGTTGGTTACACCACTCTTCAACAAAAATAACGTGCATAAAGGGACTTGTCGGGCGTCCGCCTCCACACTCCTCTTACGTCATTCACACCCCTCGGATAACCTTTCCCATCTGGCCCCTTTGTTCGAAAGGGGCTTCTTGGGGTGGGGAACACAGCGGGCCCATGGCCCGGAGGGTAGGAATGTCATCCATTGACTCTGCCCGCATGTCCGGAGCGGCCGGTGCCGGGGGGCACCGATCCGCAAGGCGTGGAGGAAAGCGTGGCGTCGAGCAGGCGCCCCTGGGACTTCTGCCCGCGCCGCCGTCGCATGCGGAGAAGTACTCGTATGTCAAGCGGCGCCTGTGGGTGCTGACGCTCGCCTCGATCGTCAGCTTCGGGTGCCTGACCGTCAGTCAGGTGGCGCTGACCAAGGCCAGCCCACTGATGTGGATCTTCGCGCCGCCGCTGTTCTTCACCGTCGTCTACTACCTCGTGTCGCTGCGGGTCAACGGCTTCACGCGTGACTTCGACTTCGAGTACCACCAGCAGCTGGTCCGTGGCTGGCGGCCACCGGTCTACCCCAGCGTCGACGTCTTCCTGCCGGTGTGCGGCGAGCCCATCGAGGTGCTGCACAACACCTGGACCCATGTGCGGCAGCTGGCCGACCGCTACCCCGGCACCTGCGTGCCCTTCGTCCTCGACGACGGCGCGAGCCCCGAGCTCGCCGCCATGGCCCGGGACTTCGGCTTCCGCTACGGCACCCGCGAGAACCGCGGCTGGTTCAAGAAGGCCGGCAACCTGCACTTCGGGTTCGGCCAGTCCGACGGCAAGTACATCCTGATCCTCGACGCCGACTTCACCCCGCGCTCCGACCTCCTGGAGGAGCTGCTGCCGTACATGGAGGCCGACGAGCGCATCGGGATCGTGCAGTCCCCGCAGTACTTCCGGGTGCTGGACTCGCAGAACTGGATCGAGCGCGGGGCCGGCGCCGTGCAGGAGCTGTTCTACCGCTCCGTGCAGGTGTCCCGGCAGAACAGCGACGGCGCCATCTGCGTCGGCTCCTGCGCCATCTACCGGCGGGCCGCGCTGGACACCAACGGCGGCACGACCCTCATCGAGCACTCCGAGGACGTGCACACCGGGTTCGACCTGCGCGGGCTCGGCTGGGACCTGAAGTACGTGCCGGTCGCGCTGTCCACGGGCGTGTGTCCGGACACCGCCGGGGCCTTCTTCAACCAGCAGTACCGCTGGTGCTCCGGCTCGATGTCGCTGCTCGCCAGCAAGAAGTTCTGGGACGCGCCGATCAGCTTCTCCAGCCGGCTCTGCTACATGTCCGGCTTCTTCTACTACATCCACACGGCGCTGTTCACCTTCCTCGCGCCGCTCGTGCCCATCATGCTGCTGCTCACCAGCCCCGAGATGCTCCAGGTCAAGCACCTTGTCTGGGTGCTGCCCAGCATCGCCTACACCACCCTCGTCTTCCCGATGTGGCACAAGGCGCCGTACCGGCTGGAGGCCTGGTCGGCACGGATGATGTACGGCTGGGCGCATGTCTTCGCCATCTGGGACATCCTGCGCAAGCAGCGCATGGGCTGGCAGCCGACCGGCTCCAAGGGCGCGAAGAAGAACAAGACCCGCCGGTTCTGGCTCGGCCTGTGGCTCTGGAGCGGCGGCACCGCCGTCGTCTGGGTCGGCGCGGCCGTGTACCGGCTCTTCACCGGCTACCCGCCGGACTTCGCCCTCGTCCTGTCCTCCGGGCTGTTCTACGCGCTGGTCGTCACGCGGGCTCTCATCCAGCCCAAGGAACACACCGCGGCAGGTGAGCCCGCTTGATCCGCAGGACCGTTCTCCCGCTGTGCGCGGCACTGATGTCCCTGGCGGCGGTCGCCGGCTGCGGCGTGCTCGGCGGTGACGACCCCGCCGCACAGGCCGCGAAGAAACCCACCGGGTCCTCCTCGAAGGCGCCCGAGGCGCAGCCGCCGTACGACGTGAAACCGCTGCTGCACCCCGACAAGGACTACTTCGGGGTGGCGCTGAACGGCGCGCCCAGCTCGCTGAAGCCGGTGGACGCCTTCGCGAAGACCGTCGGCAAGAAGCCCAACATGGTCGGCTCCTACTCGTCCTGGGGCAACGGCTTCAACGCCGTGGGCGCCCAGAACGTCTTCGGCGACGGCGGCCTGCTGTACGTGTCGTGGGAGCCGTTCAAGCCGGGTCTCGACAAGATCGCCGACGGCTCGCAGGACGCGTACATCAAGAAGTACGCGAACAGCGTGCGCAAGACGAACGTGCCCGTCGCGATCAGCTTCGGCCACGAGATGAACGGCCAGTGGTACCCGTGGGGCACCAAGGACACCACCCCGGCGACCTTCGTGAAGGCGTGGCGGCACATCCACGACGTCTTCCAGGAGGTCGGCGCCACCAACGTCATCTGGGTGTGGAGCCCGAACGTCGTCAACCCGGTCCCCGACGTGAAGCTGAAGCCGTACTGGCCCGGTGACGCCTACGTCGACTGGGTCGGCATCGTCGGCTACTGGACGCAGACCGGCGCGCACACCTTCGACACCCTCTACGGCCCGACCCGCACCCAGATCGAGAAGTTCACCGACAAGCCGGTGCTGATCAGCGAGACCGCGTCCGAGCCCGGCCAGCGGCGCCGCGCCGATGTGCGCGGGCTGCTCGGGGGCGTGAAAGATGACAAGGACGTCATCGGCTTCCTGTGGTTCAACATCCCCAAGAGGGCCGACTGGCGCATCCAGAGCAGCCCGCTCGCCCTGGCCGAGTTCAAGCGCCTCATCGCCGACGACGACTTCGGATTCGAGGTGCCGCGTTCATGACGACGCAGCAGCAGGACGGCGGCTGGTCGGAACCCGGCCCGCAGCAGGACTGGCAGCAGCAGTACCCGCCCTACACCGAGCCGCAGCAGCAACAGCAGCAGGTCTACGGCGACCAGCAGGGGTACGGACAGCAGCAGGCCTACGGTGACCAGCAGGCATACGGTGACCAGCAGGGTTACGGCTATCAGCAGCCGTATGCCGGGCAGCCGTACATCCCGCAGCAGCCCACCGCCGGGCAGCAGCACTACGCGCGTCCCTACACGGGCGGCTCCGACGCCGAGTACTACGTCCCGGAGTACGCCGTCCTCGAACCCGAGCCGGAACCGGAGCCGGGCTATGTGCTGCCCGAGGTCCCGGTGTCGGCCTGGTCGGTCGACAACAGCCGCTCCGCGTGGATCAGCCGGGGCGTCCTGATCCTGATCCTGCTCGTGCAGGCCGGACTCTCCTTCCGGCTCGACGGCAGCGCCTTCGCCCAGGAGGCGAAGTTCCTCACCTCCGACGGCGAGCTGTCGGGGCTGGTCGCCCAGCTCGGCCTCGCCGGGGCCCGGGCGCTGAGCCTGGCCTGGGCGCTGGGGGCCACGGCCCTGCTGTTCGGCGCCACCCGGCTGCTGTTCAACGCGCGGGCCGGCCTCGCCGCCGCCGCCATGTACTCCGTGCTGGAGTCGACCGCCTTCACCGGCCGGTACGCCTCCCTGCACTCCCTGTCGCTGTTCCTGCTCGCCGCAGCCCTGTGGCTGCTGGCCAGGACCCGGCAGTCCAGCCCCGCGGCCGTGCTGCTCGCGGCCCCCTTCGCGGCCCTCGCGCCGTTCGCCGCCTACTCGGCCGCCCTGTACCTGCCCACGCTGACCGTGCTCGCCGTACTGACCGCCTACCGCTTCCGCGGCGCGGGCGCCTTCGTGCGGGGCGCGCTCTTCGCGGCGGTCACCGGCGCCCTGTGCTTCGCGGGCGTCCAGCTCGCCGGCACGCCGAGCGGCTGGAACGTCAAGGGCACCGACAGCGCCGTCCAGCTGCTCAAGGACAGCGCCCAGTGGGGCGGGGTCGTCCTGCTCGTCGCGGTGATCGGTGCCGTCGGCTTCATCCGGCGGGCCCGGATGGGCGAGATGCCGTGGGCCGAGGGCAGCGCACCGGGCGCGATCCGGCGCTCCCTGCTCGGCCTGACGATGTGCGGCACCGCCCTGCTCGCCCCGCTCTACCAGGCCTGGCTGGGCAACGGCAGCTCGCTGTACATCCACGTCGGCTTCGGACTGCTCTTCGCGGTGCCGATGGCCGGTCTCGGTGTCTCGCGGATGATGGGCGCCCACTTCCGGTACCCGCAGATCGGCATCATGATCTACGTCGCCGCCCTGGTCATCGGCATGGCACAGACCCGGGAGCTGTACCGGCCGCCGGACTCGGCCGCCATGATCGGCGCCCTGCGCGAGGTCGTGGACACCAAGGGCGAGTACCTGACGGACGACCCGGAGATCTCCGCCTACTACCTGCGGACGCAGACGAAGCCCGCCCAGTGGCACCTCGCCGAGCGGGGCGCGGCCCTGACGGCCGCGGTGAAGAAGGGCTCGTACGACGCGATCGTGCTGCGCGCCTCCTCCGTGCCCGAGGCGCTGCGCGGCAACGCGAACTACCGGCTGCTGGGCGTGCTGCGGCCCACCGACAAGGACGGCGGACAGGAGCCGTACCGGATCTGGGTGAAGCGATGACGGCGTACACACCACCGGTCGACGAGACGGCCGCCCGGGAATCCGAGGAGGGTGCGCCCTCCGACCACCGGCGGTCCGCCGAAGGCGCCGGCCGCGGCTCGGCCTGGCTCGCCTTCCTGCTGCCCGCGGTGGTCGCGGCCGCCTGTGTGGTGCCGGGGCTCGGCGGGCGCCAGCTGTGGCGTGACGAGCACGCCACCTGGTGGGCGTCCACGATCTCCTGGCACGACCTCGGACGGCTGATCAGCAGTATCGACGTCGTGATCGCGCCGTACTACGCGGCGATGCATCTGTGGATCGACGTCGCCGGGGACTCGGCGGCGATGCTGCGGCTGCCGGAGGCGCTCGCCATGGCGGTCTCGGCCGGTCTGGTCGGGCTGCTGGGGCGCCGGATGTTCGCGCTGCGCACCGGCGTGCTGGCCGGACTGCTGTTCGCCGTCGTGCCGATGATCACCCGGTACGGCCAGGAAGCCCGGCCGTACGCCTTCGCGACGATGTTCGCGCTGCTGGCCACCCTGTGGCTGATCCGGGCGCTGGACCGGCCGAGTCTGCGCAACTGGACGCTGTACGGGCTAGCCGTCGCGGCCACGGGGTTCAGTCACCTGGTGGCCATGGCGGTGCTCGCCGGGCATGTGTGGCTCGTCTTCCTGGCCAAGAAGCGCGGCGACCGCATCGCCCACTACGCGTTCGCCGGCGCGGCCATGCTGGGACTGTCCATCACCTTCCCGATGGTGGCCCAGGGCTCCGGGCAGAGCGGTCAGATCGCCTGGAACGTCACCACGACCAAGGATCTGACCCAGTTCCCGGACACCCTGTTCGGGTCGTGGATCACCGGTGGCGCGGTGATGGCCCTCGGCGTGGTCGGTCTGCTGGTGGCCGGGCGGTACTCGGTGCTGCTCGCCGCCTGGGCCGTGCTGCCGCCGGTGCTCACCTTCGTGACCGCCAACCAGCTGCACCTCTTCCTGCCGCGGTACCTGCTCTTCACCATCCCGGCCTGGACGCTGCTGGTGGCCGCCGCGCTCACCCGGCTCGTCGGCAGGCTCGATCCCGAGGCCCGCCGGGGGACCGGCGCGCAGGTGCTGAGCGGGCTGCTGGTCGCGGCCGTGGCTGCCGGGTACGCCTTCGTGGCGTGGCCGGCGATCGGTGACGCCAAGAAGGACCTGCCGATGGAACCGGACTTCCGGGGCGCGGCGAACACCGTCGCGGCCGGCGAGAAGTCCGGCGACGGCATCGTCTTCAACGGCGGGATGTCGGAGCGCCGGGCCATGTCGTACGAACTACGGGACCGCAAGGCCCCGAAGGACGTGCTCATGGAGTACACCCCGCAGCAGAACGGGTCCTACGGCGCCACCGAGTGCCGCAAGCCGGCGAGCTGTCTCAAGGGCACCGACCGGCTGTGGCTGGTCTCCACCGTCAGCGACGGGCGCCCGCTGCTCACCGGCATGAACGAGAAGACCGCGGCGGCGATCGAGAAGTCCTTCAAGGCCGGTCGCACGGTGAAGCTGAACCACATCGTGGTCCAGGTTCTCGAGCGCAGGTAACGGCCGACACGGAGTTGTGAAGGAGGCCGCTGGATGCGGCTCACAGTCATCGGCACCGGCTATCTCGGTGCCACCCATGCCGCCTGTATGGCGGAGCTGGGCCACGAGGTGCTCGGGGTCGACGTGGACCCCGACAAGGTCGCCGCGCTGCGGGCGGGGCGGGTGCCGTTCCACGAGCCCGGGCTGCCGGAGCTGATCGCGAAGCACACGGCGAGCGGACGGCTCCGGTTCACCACCGACTACGCGGCGGCCGGGGCCTTCGGCGAGGTGCACTTCGTGTGCGTCGGCACCCCGCAGCGCAAGGGCTCCGAGGGCGCCGACGTGACCCATGTCGACGCGGCCTTCGCGGCGATCGCCGGGCATGCCGCCGAGGGGGCGCTGCTGGTCGGCAAGTCGACCGTGCCGGTCGGCACGGCGGAGCGGCTGGCAGCGGCGCACCAGGGTGTCGAGGTCGCGTGGAACCCGGAGTTCCTGCGCGAGGGCTTCGCCGTCGAGGACACACTCCGCCCCGACCGGCTGGTTTTCGGCGTGCGGTCTTCACATGCGGAAACGATCCTCCGCAAGGTGTACGCCCCGGTCCTCGACGCCGGAACCCCGCTGGTCAGCGCCGATTTCCCGACCGCCGAACTGGTCAAGACGGCCGCGAACGCGTTCCTAGCCACCAAGATCTCCTTCATCAACGCGATGGCCGAAATCTGCGAGGCCGCGGGCGGCGACGTCGGCGTCCTCGCCGAGGCGATCGGGTACGACGACCGGATCGGGAAGAAGTTCCTGCGGGCCGGCATCGGCTTCGGCGGCGGCTGCCTGCCCAAGGACATCCGGGCCTTCGCGCACCGCGCCGACGAGCTGGGGGTCTCGCTGGACTTCCTGCGGGAGGTCGACGCGATCAACATGCGCCGCCGCGACAAGGTTGTCGAGGTGGCGCGCGAGCTGTGCGGGGGTTCGGTCCTGGGGGCCCGGATCGCCGTGCTCGGAGCGGCCTTCAAGCCCGACTCCGACGACATCCGTGACTCGCCCGCGCTGAACGTGGCCGCCCGGCTGCGTCTCGACGGCGCGGACGTCACGGTGTACGACCCCGAGGCGCTGGACAACGCCCGCAAGGCGTTCCCGCTCCTCGGCTACGCGATGTCGGCCGAGGAGGCGCTGCAGGGTGCCGAGCTCGTGCTGCATCTGACCGAGTGGCCGCAGTTCCGGGAGATCGACCCGGAGCGTGCCGTGCGGCTGGTGGCCCGTCCGCTGATCGTGGACGGCCGGGGGGTGCTCGACGCGGACCGCTGGACCGTGGCGGGCTGGTACTTCCGGGCGCTGGGCAGACCCGCGCCCGCTGGGGAGAGGTCCTCCGGGGCCTCTAGGGAGGGAAGAGAACGGACATGACGAGCATCGACAGATACCCGGGTGTACCGGTCACCGTCGTGATGCCGACCTACAACGAGGCCGCGAACCTGCCCAGGATGGCGGAGCTGGTCCTCGGTCTGCCGATCGACGGCCTGCACCTGAAGATCGTCGACGACTCCAGCCCGGACGGCACCGGGCGGATCGCCGAGGAACTGGCGGAGAAGTACAACTGGGACGGGCGCCGCCGGATGAGCGTGCTGCACCGCACCGAGAAGGACGGGCTCGGGCGGGCGTACGTCGCCGGCATGAGTGCCGCGCTCGCCGAGGGCGCGGAGTACGTCGTCCAGATGGACGCCGACGGCAGCCACCCGGCCGAGGCGGTCCCGCGGATGCTCGGCACGGCCGTGGCCTCCGGCGTGGGGCTCGTCGTCGGCAGCCGGTACGTCGAGGGCGGCTCGCTGGACGAGGAGTGGGGCAGGCACCGCGTCCTGCTGTCCCGCTTCGCCAACCGCTACGCCCGCACCGTGCTCGGCACCAAGATCCGGGACATCACCGCCGGCTTCAACCTGTGGTCGGCCGCCACCCTGCGCGACATCGACCTCGCGACCCTCGACAGCGCCGGCTACAGCTTCCAGGTCGAGCTGAAGTTCAAGGCCGTCCGGGCCGGGCACAGCGCCGTCGAGATCCCGATCCGCTTCGAGGAGCGGACCGAGGGCGTGTCCAAGATGAACCTCACGACCCAGATCGAGTCGGCCGTGATGCCGGTCCGGCTGCGGCTGCGGAACAGGCGGGGCTGAACGCGACGATGGGCGGACGGCACGCGCTTCCCTCCCGGGTGGGGAAGCTGTACGGCGAGATCGCGAAGTTCGGCCTGGTGGGGGCCTCGGGATTCGTGGTCAACCTCGCGGTCTTCAACCTCCTCAGGAGCGTCTCCGACCTCCAGCCCGTACGGGCGAGCGTCGTGGCGACCGCCGTCGCGATCATGACCAACTACCTCGGCCTGCGGTACTTCACCTACCGGGACCGCGACCAGGAGGACCGGCACAGCCGGCGGCGGGAGCTGACCCTCTTCCTCTTCTTCAGCGCGGTCGGCCTGGTCATCGAGAACGGGGTCCTCTACGCGGCCACCTACGGCCTCGGCTGGGAGGGCGCGATCGCCAACAACGTCAGCAAGTTCTTCGGTATCGGCATCGCGACGCTCTTCCGCTTCTGGTCGTACCGGACGTGGGTCTTCCGGACGGCCGAGGGCCGTCCGGAACCCGTCCCGAGCGGTCAGCCGTTCGCCGCCGCCGATGCCTGAACCTGGCCCCGGCGGTAGATCTGGTCGTAGGTGAACAGCTGGAGGTTGTTGCCGGTGGTGAAGACGGCCGCGGACTTGTCGGTGACGTCCTTGCCGTTCTCGAAGCCGACGGTGGTGAAGTAGGCGTAGCGGCCGAAGGAGTTGGCCGTCGTGAGGCAGGTCGCGGCGTTGCAGAAGTCCTTCACGCCCTTGCCGGCCAGCGCCTGGACGAAGCCCTGCTTGTTCGCCTGGGTCCTGGCCTTCGCCGCCTGGGCCTGGGTGTCGAAGACGGCGACGCCGACGGTCGCCGCGACACCGCCCTGGCTGTAGGTGACCCGCAGCAGGCGGGTGCAGCCGTTGGCGGTGAGGACCTTCGGGAGGGTGCCCTGGGCGGCCGCGGCACAGCTCTTGGTGTCGGCCGTGGCGCCCTTCTTGTAGACGACCGAGTTCTTGGTCACCTGGGTGCCCGGGAACAGGGTGTCCACGCTGAGCGCGGCCGTGTCCTTGGTCTTGCTGGAGATGAAGTCCTTCGGGTCCAGCGGCGGCGGGGCGCTGGTCGGCGCGAAGGACGGGGCCGTCGCCGTGGAGCCGGGGATGGAGGCGCTCGCGGGCAGGTTGGACGGGTTGCCCGAGGCCTGGTTGTTCCCGTTCGCCGACACCACCGCCATCGCGACGGCGGTGCCTATCGCGATCGTGGCGACCACGCCACCGCCGATGAACAGCAGCCGGCGCCTCTTGTTCCGTGTCTCGGACGCCTCGGCCAGCGCGGCCCAGTCCGGGGTCTGGCCGTCGCCGCCGTTGGTCCACGGCTGCTGGGATTGCGGTTTCCAGGGATCCCACTGGGACTGAGGTCCCCCCTGCTGCCCAAAGCTCATGGGGCGCATCTTAGACGGGGGGCGGATGGTGCGGTCGAGGGTCGTCGTTTTGACCCGTCCGGGGGCATCCCGGTATTCTGCTTCTTCGTTGTGTATCGGCTCGCTCGCTCTCATGCGAGAGGCGCCCTTCACACAGGTTCCCTGGAGCAGTTACCAGTGGGCGGCATACGGGCCTCGTTCCCGGCACTGTCGTCCCCAGCTGCACGATCGCTTCAGTGATGCCATTTTCAGCGCCCATCCACTGAAGAAGAAGGCTGCGAAGTGCGTACGTACAGCCCCAAGCCCGGCGATGTGACTCGCCAGTGGCACGTCATTGACGCGCAGGACGTCGTCCTGGGCCGTCTGGCTACCACTGCCGCGAACCTCCTCCGCGGCAAGCACAAGCCGACCTATGCCCCGCACATGGACATGGGCGACTTCGTCATCATCATCAACGCCGACAAGGTTCACCTGTCCGGCAACAAGCGGACCCAGAAGATGGCGTACCGCCACTCCGGCTACCCGGGTGGTCTGCGCTCCGTCCGCTACGACGAGCTGCTCGACAAGAACCCCGAGAAGGCCATCGAGAAGGCCATCAAGGGCATGATCCCCAAGAACAGCCTGGGCCGTCAGATGATCTCCAAGCTGAAGGTCTACTCGGGCGACCAGCACCCGCACGCTGCCCAGCAGCCGGTGCCGTTCGAGATCACCCAGGTCGCGCAGTAGTTCCGGCCACCCCCTAAGACAGAAAAGAATCTGAGGAGCATCGTGGCCGAGACCACTGTTGAGCAGCCGGTCGAAGAGACCGAGACCGAGCTCGTCGACATCGACAGCTACACCACCGAGTCCGAGGTCCCCGTCGAGGGCGAGTACACCTCGGAGTCCCTGGCCTCCCGCTTCGGCGACCCGCAGCCGGCCGCCGGCCTGGGCCGTCGCAAGAACGCCATCGCCCGCGTCCGGATCGTCCCGGGCACCGGCAAGTGGAAGATCAACGGTCGCACCCTCGAGGACTACTTCCCGAACAAGGTGCACCAGCAGGAAGTCAACGAGCCCTTCAAGGTGCTCGAGCTCGAGGGCCGCTACGACGTCATCGCCCGCATCGCGGGTGGCGGTGTCTCCGGTCAGGCCGGTGCCCTGCGCCTCGGCGTGGCCCGCGCGCTGAACGAGGCCGACGTGGACAACAACCGCGGCGCCCTCAAGAAGGCCGGCTTCCTCCGCCGCGACGACCGTGCGGTCGAGCGCAAGAAGGCCGGTCTGAAGAAGGCCCGCAAGGCGCCGCAGTACAGCAAGCGCTAATCGCGTCCGCTGTTCTGGCAGCAATCGCCCCGGTCGCACGGATTGTGCGGCCGGGGCGGTTCATTTACACAACCCCTACAGGCTCCGGACAGTCTCAGGGGATGTACTTGGGAGTGAGCCGCACTCTCTTCAAGTAATTCGGAGGACACCACAGTGGGACGACTCTTCGGGACGGACGGCGTGCGCGGCGTCGCCAACGCGGACCTGACGGCCGAGATGGCGCTCGGTCTGTCGGTCGCGGCGGCGCATGTGCTGGCCGAGGCGGGCACGTTCGAGGGCCACCGGGCGACGGCGGTCGTCGGACGCGATCCCCGCGCGTCCGGGGAGTTCCTGGAGGCGGCCGTGGTCGCGGGCCTCGCGAGCGCGGGCGTGGACGTCCTGCGGGTCGGCGTGCTGCCGACGCCCGCGGTGGCGTATCTCACCGGCGCGCTCGGCGCGGACCTGGGCGTCATGCTCTCCGCGAGCCACAACGCCATGCCCGACAACGGCGTCAAGTTCTTCGCCCGCGGCGGCCACAAGCTCGCCGACGAGCTGGAGGACCGGATCGAGGCGGTGTACGAGTCCCACCGGCACGGTGAGCCGTGGGAGCGGCCGACGGGCGCGGGCGTCGGGCGGGTGCGGGACTACGAGGAGGGCTTCGACAAGTACGTCGCCCACCTCATCGCCGTACTCCCGAACCGGCTGGACGGGCTGAAGGTCGTTCTCGACGAGGCGCACGGCGCTGCCGCCCGGGTGTCGCCGGAGGCGTTCTCGCGGGCCGGGGCCGAGGTCGTCACGATCGGGGCCGAGCCGGACGGGCTCAACATCAACGACGGGTGCGGGTCCACGCACCTCGACAAGCTGAAGGCTGCCGTGGTCGAGCACGGGGCCGCGCTGGGGATCGCGCACGACGGGGACGCGGACCGGTGCCTCGCCGTGGACCACACCGGGGCCGAGGTCGACGGGGATCAGATCCTCGCCGTGCTGGCGCTGGACATGCGGGAGCGGGGCGTGCTGCGGGCCGACACCGTGGTGGCCACCGTGATGTCCAACCTCGGGTTCAAGCTCGCGCTCGAGCGGGAGGGGCTGACGCTCGTCCAGACCGCGGTCGGGGACCGGTACGTGCTCGAGTCGATGAAGGAGCACGGGTACGCGCTCGGGGGTGAGCAGTCCGGGCACGTGATCATCCTGGACCACGCGACCACCGGGGACGGGACGCTGACGGGGCTGATGCTGGCGGCTCGGGCCGTGCGGAGCGGGCGCACGCTGCGGGATCTCGCGGGTGTGATGGAGCGGCTGCCGCAGGTGCTGATCAATGTGCCCGACGTGGATCGGTCACGGGTGCGGACTTCCGGCGAGCTGGCGGCGGCTGTTGCCGAGGCCGAGCGTGAACTCGGGTCCACCGGGCGGGTGTTGTTGCGGCCTTCCGGGACCGAGCCGTTGGTGCGGGTGATGGTCGAGGCCGCGGACATCGATCAGGCTCGGGCTGTGGCCGAGCGGTTGGCCGATGTCGTGAAGTCGGCGCTGGGTTGAGTGCCGGGTTCGGGTAGGGGGTTCTGTGCGTTGCGGGCTGCTGGTTCGTTGTGGCTTGTCGCGCCCACGCGGCGGAGCCGCACATCGACACAGCCCCGCGCCCCTTACGGGGCGCTGATCTTCCCGCCTTGAGTCGTGCTCCAGAGCCACTTCTGGGCCAGTAGTGTCAGGGTGCCTGCCATGACGATGCCCAGCAGGTTCAGGAGCAGTTGTTCCGTCGAGCGGCCCGCCTGGTTGGTGTCGCTGTAGATCAGGGCCACCGCCGCGTTGGCGGCTGCGGGGACCGTCGTCACCGAGATGGCGACGCCCACCAGAGCACCCGACTTGGCGGAGGTCAGGGAGAGGGTGCCGGCCGCTCCGGCGAGGACCGCCACGACGAACGAGAACCAGTCCGGGGCGTAGATGAAGCCCGTGTTGGGCCGCTCCGCCTCCAACTGGCCCTTGGTGAACAGGCCGACGGCGTCCATGAACAGGCTGAAGCCCGCGGTGAGCGCCATCGCTGCCGCGAAGCCGACCAGCAGCGCGACCAGTGAGCGCACCGCAAGTCGCGGAGCCCGCTGCACGATCGCCGTGCAGATGCCCGCGAGCGGCCCGAACTCGGGGCCCACCGCCATCGCGCCCACGATCAGGATCGCGTTGTCGAGTACGACACCGCAGGCGGCGATCATCGTGGCGAGCGTGATGAAGGCGATGTAGGTGACGGAGAGCGTCGACTCCTCGTGGGTCGCGTCGGTCAGGTGCTCCCAGAGGACCGCGTCCGCGCCCTCGCCGGGCGCCTCCGCCTCCGCCTTGTCGGCCCGCTTGGACAGTGACAGGTCGATGTTCTCGACGGCGATCGAACCGGTGCGGTCCAGGCCCAACTCCTGTAGCCCGGTGAGCAGTTCGTCGCCGGCCTCCCGCGCCACGTCACAGGTGACGACGTCCCCGACGGGGTTGCGGGCGGCGCCGGACAGCACCACCAGGTGGGCGGTGCCGACGGTCCGCTCGATGAGGCGGACCACGTCGTCGGTCCGGTCGGACGGGGTGATCAGGCGCAGGTGCAGCATGACGCCTTTTTAACAGGCGGCTCTAGAGCTTGCGCAGGCGCAGTCGCTGGACCTTGTGGTCCGGGCCCTTGCGGACCACCAGGGTGGCCCGGCCCCGGGTGGGGGCGATGTTCTCCACCAGGTTGGGCTTGTTGATGTTGCGCCACTGGGTGCGGGCGTAGTCGAGGGCCTCGTCCTCGGAGACCTGGGTCCACTTGCGGAAGTACGAGGACGGGTCCTGGAAGGCCGTCTGGCGCAGCTTCTTGAAGCGGTTGAGGTACCAGGTCTCGACGTCCTCGGCGCTCGCGTCGACGTACACGCTGAAGTCGAAGTAGTCGGCGAGGCCGACGCGGGTGCGGCCGTCCTTGCCGGGGAGGGCGGGCTGAAGGACGTTCAGGCCCTCGACGATCAGGATGTCGGGGCGGCGGACGACGAGCTTCTCGCCCGGGACGATGTCGTAGATGAGGTGGGAGTAGACGGGCGCGGTGACCTCGTCCTTGCCCGCCTTGATGTCGGCGACGAAGCGGGTCAGGGCCCGGCGGTCGTACGACTCGGGGAAGCCCTTGCGGGACATCAGGCCACGGGCCTGGAGCTCCTTGGTCGGGAGCAGGAAGCCGTCGGTGGTGACGCGCTCCACGCGCGGGTGTTCCGGCCAGCGGGAGAGGAGCGCCTGGAGGAGACGGGCCACGGTCGACTTGCCGCAGGCCACCGAGCCGGCGATCCCTATCACGAAGGGGGTGCCGGACTGGGAGCCCTGTTCGCCCAGGAAGGTGTTCAGGGCGCCTCTGAGGCCGTCGGTGGCGCCGACGTAGAGGTTGAGGAGGCGGGAGAGCGGGAGGTAGATGTCCCGCACCTCGTCGAGGTCGATGACGTCGCCGAGGCCGCGCACCTTCTCGACCTCCTCGGCGCTGAGCGGGAGCGGCGTCTTGTCGCGCAGCGCGCTCCACTCCGTACGGGTGAGGTCGACGTAGGGAGTCGCCTCCGGCTTGTGCCGGTGGGCGCTCCGGGGCATCGAGGAGACCGGAGAGATCACAGTCCATTGTTAACGGAGTTTGAACGGGACGGCGGGTGGGGTGCGTCACGCTTTTCCTGTGCGGGCTCTCTGAGGCTTCGTATGGCCGTGGGAATTTCCGATTTCGGGCACGCTGAGGCTCATTTCGACGGCGGTCGGCCCGTACTCTGCCGCTCATGTGCGGAATCGTGGGATACGTGGGGTCGCAGTCGGCGCTCGATGTCGTGATGGCCGGACTGAGGCGACTGGAGTACCGGGGGTACGACTCGGCCGGTGTGGCGGTGCTGGCGGACGGTGGGCTGGCCGGTGCGAAGAAGGCCGGGAAGCTGCTGAACCTGGAGAAGGAGCTGATGGAACGGCCGCTGCCGGCCGGGAGTACGGGGATCGGGCACACGCGGTGGGCCACGCACGGCGGGCCGACGGACGCGAACGCGCATCCGCACCTCGACAACGCGGGGCGGGTGGCCGTCGTCCACAACGGGATCATCGAGAACTTCGCCCTGCTGCGGGCCGAGCTGGCGGAGCGCGGGCACGAGCTCGAATCGGAGACCGACACCGAGGTGGTCGCGCATCTGCTCGCCGAGGAGTTCTCGGCGTGTGCGGATCTCGCCGAGGCGATGCGGCTGGTGTGCCGGCGGCTGGAAGGGGCGTTCACGCTGGTCGCGGTGCATGCCGACGAACCGGACGTCGTGGTGGGGGCGCGGCGGAACTCGCCGCTGGTGGTGGGCGTTGGGGAGGGTGAGGCCTTCCTCGCCTCGGACGTCGCCGCGTTCATCGCCCACACGCGGTCGGCGGTCGAGCTGGGGCAGGACCAGGTCGTCGAGCTGCGGCGCGACGGGGTGACGGTGACGGGCTTCGACGGCAGCCCGGCCGAGGTGCGCTCGTACCACGTGGACTGGGACGCGTCCGCGGCGGAAAAGGGGGGCTATGACTACTTCATGCTCAAGGAGATCGCCGAGCAGCCCAAGGCGGTCGCCGATACCCTGCTCGGCCGTATCGACGCGGGCGGCTCGCTGACGCTGGACGAGGTGCGGATCCCTGCGGGGGAGCTGCGGGAGGTCGACAAGGTCGTCGTCGTGGCATGCGGTACGGCCTTCCATGCCGGGCTGATCGCCAAGTACGCCATCGAGCACTGGACGCGGATCCCGTGCGAGGTGGAGCTGGCGAGCGAGTTCCGGTACCGGGACCCCATCCTCGGCTCGCGGTCCCTCGTCATCGCCATCTCGCAGTCCGGCGAGACCATGGACACGCTGATGGCGCTGCGGCACGCGAGGGAACAGGGCTCGAAGGTTCTCGCGATCTGCAACACCAACGGGTCGACCATCCCGCGGGAGTCGGACGCCGTGCTGTACACGCACGCCGGTCCGGAGGTGGCGGTCGCCTCGACCAAGGCCTTCCTGACGCAGCTCGTCGCCTGCTACCTGGTGGCCCTGTATCTCGGTCAGGTGCGGGGCACCAAGTGGGGCGACGAGATCTCCGCCGTCATCCGGGACCTGTCGCAGATCTCCGGCGAGGTCGAGCGGGTGCTGGAGACCATGGAGCCGGTACGGGAGCTGGCGCGCTCACTGGCCGACAAGAACACGGTGCTGTTCCTGGGGCGGCACGTGGGCTATCCGGTCGCGTTGGAGGGGGCGTTGAAGCTCAAGGAGCTCGCCTATATGCACGCCGAGGGGTTCGCGGCGGGGGAGTTGAAGCACGGGCCGATCGCGCTCATCGAGCCCGATCTGCCGGTGGTGGTGGTCGTGCCCTCGCCCCGGGGGCGGTCCGTCCTGCACGACAAGATCGTGTCCAACATCCAGGAGATCCGGGCCCGGGGTGCGCGGACGATCGTGATCGCGGAGGAGGGGGACGAGGCGGTCGTGCCTTACGCCGACCACCTCATCCGCATCCCCGCCACGCCCACCTTGTTGCAGCCGCTGGTGGCGACCGTTCCCTTGCAGGTCTTCGCCTGCGAGCTGGCGACCGCCCGGGGCAACGAGGTGGACCAACCGCGCAACCTCGCGAAGTCGGTGACGGTGGAGTAGCCCGGTTGCAGCCCGGTTCGGGACCTAGTTGAGCTGGGTCACCGCCGCGCTGCCGCCGATCGCCGTGGCGTCCGCCGGTGGCAGGGCCGTCGGGTAGAGGCGGACGTCGCTCAGCCGGCCGTTGGCGTATTCGCCGTACGTGCCCTGGAAGAGGCGGCGGCCGAACTGGACGGGGCCCGCCGCGTTCCAGGCCGTGCCGGCGTAGGCCTTCGTGGCGGACAGGTGGCCGTTCACATACAGGAGCAGCTGGTCGGCGTCGGGGTCGTAGACGCCGACCAGGTGGGTCCACTTGCCCGCCACCGCCTTGGCGCCGTAGGCCGCGGTGAAGGCCGTGCTGGTGGTGTCGTCGTTGTGGCGGCCGAAGGCCCAGACACCGGCGCCGGAGGAGTAGTAGAGCTGGAAGCCGTTGGCCGCGCCGACGGTCGGGTCGTCCGACTGGGAGACGAACGTCGAGTTGGTGCCGGCGAGGGCGTTGAGCTTGACCCACGCCGAGACGGTGAAGCCGGCCGCGGTGTTCACGCCGGGGCCACCGGTGGCGGCGTAGGCGGTGCTGCCGTTGAGGTTCAGGGCGGAGCCGCGGTCGGGGTCGGTGGCGAAGGCGGCGTTGCCGGTGAGGGTGGCGGGGGCGTTGCCGGTCGGGTCGGCCGCGGTGGTGCCGGAGCTCTCGGCGAGGTTCCAGCGGTGCGTGGCCGTGTCGGTCACCGTGCCCAGTGAGACGGGGTCGGCGAAGGCGGCGGTGGTGCCGGACGGGGCGGCGCCCGGGAACTCGGTCAACTGGCCGCTGGTGTCGGTGGCGTACAGGTCGGGCCTGCCGTCGGGCCCGCCGGTGGCGCTGTTGACGTCGCCGGGGGAGGCGACCGTGGGGTAGTCGCGCTTGCGCAGGACGACGGAGAGGCCCGTGGCGGGGTGGGCGCTCCAGCCGGCGGTGGCGCCGCTCGTCCAGTTCTGGGCGGCGGAGTTGTTGCAGGTGTAGAGGCGGACCTGGGTGCCGTTCGTCGTGCTGGCGCCGGGGTTGTCCACGCACTTGCCGGACTGCGGGTTGACCAGGCTGCCGGAGCTGCCGGTGGTCCATTTCTGGGAGCCGCCGCCGTTGCAGCGGTAGAGCTGGAGCAGCGTGCCGTTGTCCGTGCCGCCGTCGGTGGCGTCGAGGCACTTGCCGAGGACGCGCACCGAGCCGTCGTCGTGCAGGGTCCACTGCTGGGACGCGCCGTTGTTGCAGGTGTAGATCTGGATCTTCGTGTGGTCGGCGGTGTGGGCGCCCGCGTCGTCCAGGCAGATCGTGCCGCCCGCGGACGTCTTGACCGCGGAGACGAGAGGCGAGTGGACCGGGGCGTGCAGCAGCTTGGGCAGCAGGGTGGAGCCGTCGACGTCGATCGGGAAGGTGTAGACGGCGCCCGAGGAGTCGTCGCGGGCCCAGAGGGTGGGGGTGCCGCCGGTGACCTTGCCGTTGTCGTCGCCGTCGACCGAGAAGGTGCCGCCGACCCGGCCGGGCGCGATCAGGGTCAGGCCCGACCAGTCGCCGTCGCCCAGCAGCAGCGGGTGGCCGAGGTGGTTGACGCCGTAAGTCTGGTACAGCCAGAGCTTGTTGTTCTCGACCGTGAGGACCGCGGGGTGGTCGGCGTTGCCGTACACGTCTCCGTCGACGACCAGCTGGGAGATGTCCCAGGCCTTCGCCGGGTCGTAGCCGGCGCCCGCGCAGCGGTCCGCCGGGACGGTGTCGGTGGCCTCGCAGGCGTCTTTGGTGACGACGTCGTAGCGGCGGCCGACGAAGCCAGGGTAGGCCGAGTAGGGCGTGCGCGGGAAGTCGCCGTCGTTCTTCGGGTCGAGGTCGTTCTTCACCACGTACAGCTGATCGCTCTTGGTGTTGTACGCGAACAGGTCGTCGTGGGTGTCGCCGTGCAGGTTGCCGCGGTGGGCGATCAGGTAGTCCTTCCAGGTGCCGGTGGGTGCGCCGGCGCTGGTGGAGACGATGACCGGGCCGGTGACCGCGGGCGGGTCGGCGTCGACGGGGCCGTTCTGCGCGGGTGCGGGGGTCTGGGCGGGGTCGCTGTCGCCGGGGAGCAACTCCAGGTCGCCGGTGCTGGTGGTGGCGAGCAGGTCGGGGCTGCCGTCGCCGGTCACGTCACCCGGGGCGATCTTCGTCTTCCGGTCCCAGGGGGCGGTGAAGGTGTAACTCGACGGGTTCTGCGAGATGTTGCCGGCCCGGTCGACCGCGGCGACGTAGAGGGTGTGCACGCCCCAGTCGGTGACCGGGATGGTCACCGTGCCGGAGGCGGTGGTGCCGCTGGTGGACGTCACCTTGGCGGGGGTGCCGGTGGTGGCGGTGGGCTGGCTGTCGAGCTGCCAGAGGAAGTGGTCGATGCCGCTGGCCTTGCAGCCGGCCGGGTCGCAGGTGTCGGCCGGGGCGTTGTCGGCCGCGGTGACGGCGAAGTCGGCGGTGACCTTGGGGCCCGCGGGGGTGTCGCCGGCGCCGCTGCCGACCGGCGGGAAGTGCGGGTTGTCGGCGACCGTCGGGGTTTGCGGCGGGGTGAAGTCGGTGTCGAACCAGCAGTGGTCGCTGATCGCCGACTTCAGCTTGATCGAGGAGTTGTCCTGGGCGTAGACGTCCCAGCCGTACTCGTGCCCGTCCTTGAGCGTGAAGCCGATCGGCGCGTCGGCGTCAGCTCCGGAGGCGACCATGCCGCTGTCCGGGCTGCCCTTGTCCACCGGGTCGCCGGCCGAGTCCAGGTCGGTGCGATCCCACACGTGGTAGTGCGCCTCGGCGTGCTCGCCGGAGATGTGCGTGGTGACGGTGGAGTGCAGCTGGATGTTGCTGCCCGCGTCGCTGTACGTCGTCGCGCCGATCCAGCCGATCGCGCCGCCGGTGACGCAGTCGCCGTCCGCGCCGGTCGGCTTGGGCGTGGTGCGGATCTTGGTGGGGACGTCCGGCGGGATGTCGAAGTTGGTGGTCAGGACGAGGACCTGGGACAGGCGCAGGTAGTCGAGGTTGGAGCTGCTCTTCGACTCGTTGCCGAACAGGCCGATCGTCCAGATGCCCTTGTTGCCGTCGGCGATCTTCTGGACCTGGTCGTCGACGCGGAAGGAGGCCGTGCTGTTGGAGCAGTTGCCGTTGCCGTTCGCCCCGCTCGGGACGGTGGTCTTCACGGCCGGGTAGCCGTTGTCGTCGAGGGTGTCCGGCTGGTGGTTCCAGTCGGTGTTCTCGTTGATGGTGCCGGTGGTGTGCAGGGTGATCGGCTGGTCGTGGGAGCAGTCGAGGCTGGCCGCGTATGTCGTGCTGACCTTCACCTCGGCCTTGATGACCTGCATGGACGGGTCGAGGCCGGTCGTGTTGACCGCGTAGTACGACCGCTCCAGGCCGACCCCGCAGGCGCCGCCCCACTGCTGGTAGCCGACGCCTTCGCCGTTGGTCTGCGGCTTGTTGTACTGCGGGGCGTCGTCACAGGTCGAGCTGGAGTACACCTCGTCGAAGGCGCCGGACTTGCTGGGCACCGGGTTCTCGAAGGGGTCGATGTAGACCGGGTAGCGCGTGCCGGGGTCGTCGAGCACCGAGGTGTCGGGCGCGAGGGTGATGGCGCCGGGGGTGGTGGTCATCGGGACCTGGTCGACCTGGGCGCCGGGGCCGGGGCCGGCCGCGGAGGAGGACGTGTCCGCCGGTGCCGTGTCGGAGGCCGCGTGCACGAACGCGGCGGGCCTGACACCCGCTGCCGTGGCCGCCGTACTCGAATCCCACATCAACGGCGGGGGACTCGTGTACGACACCGAGCCGTCGGGTCCCTCGGCCGTCATGCCGCCCGCCGAAGTGGCCGCCAGATCAAGGCCGTCGGTGTCGGTGGCCACCGCCAGCTTCCGCACCCGCGGGTCGGCCGCGGCCTTCGCGTCGTGCACGATCAGCACATCGCTGAAGCCGCCCTGGTCGGTCACCGTCACCGACAGGTCGACGCCGGGCAGTACGGCGGCGTAGAGCGCCGTGTCCCCGCTGACCTGCGGCTTCGGGAGTGCGAACGGCATGGTCAGGCTCATGCTGTGCCCGGCCGGGTCGGTCAGCGTGGCCAGCGGCCCGCTGCCGCCGCCGGACAGGCGGACGCCGCTGGGGGTGGCCCTGGGGGAGTACGTTCCGTCGGTGCCCGCGACCAGCGTGCCGTCCACCGGCACCCAGTCGCCGTCCTGCCGCACCCGCACCGGCAGCACCGACGAGGTCGTGGTGAAGGAGCCGTCCGCCTCCGCGGTCACGGTGTCGGTCTCGCTGGTCAGCGCGTCGACCGGGACGGCCGTACCGTCGCCGACCGCCTTCGCCTGGGCGGCGAGCAACGGGTCCGCGGTGTCGGCGGGTTCGTCGGCGGCGGCCGCGCCGGCCGGCACGGCGAGTGCGGTCAGCAGCAGCGCGGCGAGCGCGGAAAACACCGCCGGTCTGCGGGCGGATGACGGCAGCACGGAACAACTCCTTCGCACGACGGACAGGGCAGACACGAGATCTGCGACCATCCGCCGCCCGAAGAGCCTGCTGGACGTCGGTCAGTGCGTTCAGCAATGGCAAACGGCGGTGATGTTCGCTCCCCCGGCACAGAACGTACACAGGAAATGCCAAAAGCAATCACTGAGTTGTCATGGCATTGGCAAAGAGTCTTGAGGTTCGTTCAACGACCTTCCTAGCCTCCGAAGCTGGATCACGCCGACCACGTGACCTTTCAGTCAACGGACAGCCAAGTCCGTTTCATACGGGGGTACATCTCACGTGGGTGTGCGAAGAACGCTGACGCTTGTCTCCGCCCTGCTCGCGGCGATGGCGCTGCTGGTGACCGGTGCCGTCGCGCAGAACGGTGTCGGGCCGTACGTGTTCCACGGCGACATCTGGAAGCCGAAGCCGCTACCGGAGACCCCGGCGGTGGGCGATCACGACCTGAGCCGCCCGCAGACCCTTCGCCCCCGTGGCTACCGTCCCCTGACCCGCTACACGGCGGCCGAACCCGCCTGGCCGCACGCCGGTTCACGCACGGTCGACGTCAACCGCAAGCCGGTGAAGGCGGGTTCGCTGCCGGTCTGGCTGGCCTCGTCGGGCAAGGCCTCCAAGGTGCGCGTCCAACTTGCCTCCCGCACACAGGCGTTGAAGGCGGGCGCCGACACCGGTCTCCTGGTCGGGATGACCGGATCCCGTACCGGCAAGGTCCAGGTCGTCGTCGACTACTCCTCCGTCGCCAAGGCCTACGGCGGCGGTTACGGCTCCCGTCTCACCCTCACCCGCCTTCCCGCCTGCGCCCTGACGACGCCGGAGCGCGCCGACTGCCGTACCCGCACGCCCCTGAAGACCGTCAACCGAGCCACCGCCAACCAGCTCACCGCCACGACCACCGCGGGTTCGGCGATCGCCGTGACCTCCGGGAGCCGAGGCTCGCAGGGCGACTACTCGGCCACCTCGCTGACTCCGGAGGGGAGTTGGCAGGCCACCGGCACCGGTGCTTACACCTACTCGTACCCGATCGAGATGCCGGCGGGCGTCGGGGACACCGGCCCCTCGGTGGCGCTGTCGTACGACTCGCAGTCGGTGGACGGCGAGACCTCGGCCCGTAACTCGCAGGCGTCCTGGATCGGTGACGGCTGGAGCTAC
The DNA here is from genome assembly GCF_050936785.1 of Streptomyces sp. CA-249302. Taxonomy (NCBI): domain Bacteria; kingdom Bacillati; phylum Actinomycetota; class Actinomycetes; order Kitasatosporales; family Streptomycetaceae; genus Streptomyces; species Streptomyces sp. CA-249302. Next base: position 6,401,124 of record NZ_JBNJMG010000001.1, read on the forward strand.
CAGCCGGGCTTCGTGGAGCGGCAGTACCGCTCCTGCGGCTCGCTCCTCGACTCCGACGGCAAGAAGATCGTCAAGGGCTCGGGCGACCAGTGCTGGGGCGGCGCCAACGCGACCGTCTCCTTCGGCTCGCACTCCGGTGTGCTGGTGCCGACCACGTCCTCCGGACTCCCGGGAGAGATAAGGGAGTTCAAGCTCCAGGGCGACGACGGCACGGTCGTGCAGGAGATGTCCGGAGCCGCCAACGGCCTGTACGACGGCACCTACTTCCGGGTCCTGACCACCGACGGCAGCGCCGCCTACTTCGGCGCCGACCACGCGCCGTCCGGCCCCGGCACCAAGGGCTCGGTCTCCGGTGACTCCGACGACTCCACGCACTCCGCGTGGGGCGTCCCGGTGCTGCACCCGCGCTCCTCCGACCCGTGCCACAGCGACGCCGACGGCAGGAAGTCCCGCTGCGACAAGCCCGAGGGCTGGCGCTGGAACCTGGACTTCGTCGTCTCGCCGAGCGGTTTCGTGCAGCGCTACGACTACGCGACCGAGACCGGGTACTACGACCTCGGCGGTGGCACGGCCGCGGCCACCGACGACAAGGACGACACGGGCACCCTCACCTCGTACACCCGCGGCGGCACGCTCACCTCGATCTCGTACGGCTACACGCTCGACGACGAGCAGGCGGGCCGCACCCCGTCCGCGCAGGTCGATTTCGCGTCGAAGCAGCGCTGCCAGACGACGTCCTCCTTCACCGACTGCTCGGCGGGCAATCTCGACGACAACACCGCCCCGCACTGGCCTGACGTCCCCTGGGATCTGCACTGCGACTCGACCGACAAGGTCAAGCTGCCGGACGACGCGACCAAGGTGCCGACCGACGTCTGCGTCACCTCGGCGCCGACCTTCTGGTCCACCACCCGGCTGGACACCATCACGACGAAGGTGCACGTCAAGGACGGTGACACCGACAAGCTGGTCCCGGTCGACTCCTACGACCTCGGGCAGGTGTACTCCGACGCGGGCGGCTCGGTCGACCCGGTCACCGGCACCACCGTCGACCCGAAGGACGCCGGCTCGCTCCAGGCCGTGATGTGGCTCCAGTCCATCCGGCACACCGGCCACGACACCTACGCGGGCGGCGACAAGGACATCGCCCTCAACCAGGTCTCCTTCACCGGTACCGAGATCGACAACCGGGTCGACGACGACTCGCCGTCCGCGCCGCCGCTGTACCGGCCGCGGATCTCCAACGTGCAGACGGAGACCGGCGAGTCGATCACCGTCGAGTACGACCAGAACCCGTGCGCGGGCAAGTCGCTCGACATCAAGTCGGCCGACTCCAACACCAACTCCTGCTATCCCGTGTACTGGACGGTGCCCGGCGCCTCCAAGCCGATCGCTGACTGGTTCAACAAGACCACCGTCCACAGCGTCACCGCCGCCGACCTGACCGTCGCCGCCCAGTACAACCCGGACGCCTCCAAGATCCCGGCCGGCTCCGAGGCGCACGTCTTCACCTACGCCTACTCGGGCGCCGCCTGGCACCGGGACGACTCCGACCTGACCGACGACCAGTACCGCACCTGGGACCAGTTCCGCGGCTTCCGCAACGTCACCGTGCGCACCGGCAAGGCGCCCGAGCCGGTCACCCAGCAGACGACCACCTACCTCCAGGGCATGGACGGCGACTACAGGGCCGACGGCTCCCGCCGCTCGGTCAGCGTGGACGCCACCGTCGGCGGCAAGACCGTCGAGACGGTCACCGACGCCGACCAACTCGCGGGCACGGCACTGCAGTCGGACACCTACACCGCGTCCGGCGGCAAGGTGAACGCCTCCACCGTCAACGGCCCCTTCGACTTCACCACCACCGCGCACAAGGACCGCACCTCCTGGACGGCCTGGACCCAGGAGGACAACCCGGGCGAGACCAAGCCGTCCGCGGCCACCCTGCCCGACCTCACGGCGCGCCGGATCAAGTCCGCCCAGACCAACGGCTACTCCCTGCTGGCGGACGGCAGTTGGCGGCACACCCGCAGCGACACCGCCTACGACGACCAGGGCCGCGTCCAGTCGGTCGACTCGCACGGGGACGTCTCGGTGGCCGCGCAGGAGAAGTGCGCCACGACCGACTACGCGACCCCGTCGTCCTCCGCCGGCAACACCATGCTGCTCGCCTACCCGGACCGCGTCACCACGGTCTCCGGCCCCTGCGGCACCAAGCCCGGCACCGACACCCTGCTCTCCGACAAGAAGATCTACTACGACGGTGACGGCTCCGTCACCGCCCTCGGCACCTACGGCACGGTCACCCACCCGCGCGTCACCGGTACCCAGACCGGCGCCGGCTTCGCCGCCGACGGCACCGAGAACTGGCGTACCACCAGCGGTATTTCCTACGACACCGCCGGCCGCGTCACCGACGCGCTCGACGCCGTGGGCAACCTCACGCACACCGACTACTCGCCCAAGTGGTCGAGTTCGGGCGGCAACACCAACCCGACCAGGATCACGTCCGTCCAGCACGGGACCTGGAAGGTCACCTCCACGCTCGACCCGCTGCGCGGCCTGCCGTTGGAGAACGTCGACGTCAACAACCGCGTCACCGACATCACTTACGACGCGCTCGGCCGCCGTACCGCCGTCTGGCTGCCCGGCCGCGACAAGGCGACGCAGAGCGCGGACATGACGTTCGCCTACGCGGTGAACCCCGGCGCGGTGCCGGCCCCCGGCGGCACGATCACGCAGCCCGGCGACCCGTCCTCGGTCACCACGCGCACCCTGCGCGAGGACGGCACGTACTCGACCTCGATCAGCATCTACGACGGGATGCTCCAGCCCCGCCAGGTCCAGACGACCGCCGACGGTGACTCGGACTCCGGCCGGATCATCTCCGACTCGTTCTACGACTCCCACGGCTGGCCCAGCGCCTCGTACGCCGCGTACTCGGAGCCGGACCACGCCCCCTCGGCCACCCTCTACGCGGCCAACGAGAACGAGATCCCCGCCGAGACCACCACCACGTACGACGGCCAGGGCCGCGCCACCACGAGCACCCTGTGGCACCAGGCCGTCAAGCAGTGGAGCACCTCCACCGCCTACCCCGGCGCCGACGAGACCGACTCCACCCCGCCGGCCGGCGGCTCCTCGACCGCCGCGTACACCAACGCACTCGGCCAGACCGTGAAGTCGGTGGTGAAGAACACCGGCGCCACGGTCACCCTCAAGGGCGGCAGCATCATCCCGTCCGGCACCTCGCTGGCCTCCGCCAGTGTGCGCCTGACCATGCAGGCCGACGGCAACCTGGTGCTGACCGGGCTGGCGGGCGGCAAGACCCTCTGGTCCAGCGGCACGAGCGGAAACGCGGGCGCCTACGCCCAGTTCGGCACCGACGGCAACCTCGCCGTGTACACCGCCGCCGGCACCTCCAAGTGGACGACCGGCCTGACCGCGACCACCGGTGCGACCTTGCGGGTGGGCAACGACTCGACGCTCGCCGTCGTCGGCAGCGACGGAAGTACGGCGTTGTGGAAGCAGGGCACCGCGGGCGCGGTCCCGGCCGCCGACGCCACCACCCGCTACACGTACACGCCCGCCGGGCAACTGGACTCGGTCGCCGACAGCGCCGGAAACACCTGGTCGTACAAGTACGACCTGCTCGGCGAGAAGACCTCCCAGACCGACCCCAACACCGGCACCACGACCTTCGACAAGTACGACGTCCTCGGCAACCTCCTCCAGACCACCGACCCGCGCGGCCAGGTCCTCTCCTACACCTACGACTGGGACAACCGCGTCACCGCCGAGTACGCGGCCCCCTGGTCGGCCACGCCCGACCCGGCCAAGCAGCAGTTCGCGAAGGTGTACGACACCCTCGCCAAGGGCTACCCGACCTCCTCGACGCGTTACGTCGGCGGCGCGAACGGCAGCGCGTACACCGAGGCCGTCACCGGCTACAACACGGCCTACCAGCCGCTGGGTTCGACGCTGACGATCCCCGCCGCCGACGGCTTCCCGGGCAAGGCGGGCACCGACAGCGGCACGGTCACCTACACCCTGTCCTCGACCTACACCCCGAACACCGGCCTGCTCGCGACCACCGAGTACCAGGCAGACGGCGGCCTCCCCACCGAGCGCGTCGGCTACGGCTACACGCTCCAGGGCGCCCTGGACGGCTTCGGCGGCTACATCAACGCCGCCAACACGCCCTCCTACCTGGACGGCACGGTCCACGACCCCTTCGGCCGGGTGCTCCAGGCCAACTACGGGCCGACGGGCAAGGAGTTGGCGACCTTCGCGCAGTATGACGCGACGACCGGCCGCACCACGCAGACCAGCAGCATGACGCAGACGTCGACCACCGCCCTGGACATCGTCAACTACCGCTACAACCAAGCGGGTGAGCTGACCGCCACCGACGACCTCCAGGACAACACCACCCACGACACGCAGTGCTTCGCCTACGACTCCTTCCAGCGGCTGACCGCCGCCTGGACGGACACCGCGGGCATCACCGGCTCCGGCACCGCGCCGGTGGGCGCGGTCGGCGGCTGCACCACGGCGTCCGTGCAGACCAGCGCCGCCCCGGTGAAGACGAAGACGGTCGGCGGCCCGGCGCCGTACTGGCAGACGTACACCTACGACCTGCTCGGCGACCGCACGGGTCTCGTCGACCACGACCCGACCGGCAACGCGGCGGCCGACACGACGCAGTCGACGTCGTACCCGGGCACGGACGGTACGGCGTCCATCTCGCACCCCGATCAGGCGGGCGCGACGACGATCAGCAACCCGGGCACGGGTACGGCGACGCAGACCCCGTCGTACACGGACACGGCCGGCAAGAACGCGGGCAACACGCTGAGCCGCGCGACGAAGACGACAGGCCCGGTCGCGACCGCCTTCACCCTCTCCGGCGGCGGCAAGCTGTGCGTCGAGGAGACCGGGTCGGGCGCCAAGGTCGAGGTGAATGCCTGTAGTTCGTCCTCCGCCGCCCAGAAGTGGGCGATCGGCACCGACGGCACGGTCAAGGCGGGCGGCTTCTGTCTGGACACCGCGGGCAACGCGACCACGTCCGGCACCGGCGTGGTGGCCGACACCTGCTCCACCGACGCCACCCAGAAGTGGCGCGTCACCTCGACCGGCACGCTCGTCAACGCGGCCAAGAGCACCCTGTGCCTGACCGACCCGAGCGCCAGCGCCACCAAGGGCACCCAGCTGACGGCCACGACCTGCGGCGGCAAGGGACAGACCTGGTCGACGATCACGGCGGGCGCGCTGCCGGTCGGCCAGACACAGACGCTCACGTACGACGCGGAGGGCCGCACGGCGAGTGTCTCCACCCCCTCCGGTACGACGGCTCGCACCAGCAAGTACCTGTACGACGCCGACGGCAACCTGCTGGAACAGACGGCGTCGGTGGGCGGCACGGACAAGACGCGGGTGCTGTATCTCTTCGGCGGAGCCGAGCAGTTGACGCTGGACGTGACGGCGAAGACGTGCACGGCGCTGCGGTACTACTCGGGGCCGGACGGGACGCGGGTGACGCGGTCGAGCTCGGGGGATGTGTTCTACCAGGTCGCCAACGCCCAAGGTACGGCGACGACTTCGGTCGCCGCGGACGATCTCGCCGTAACCCGCCGGTACTACGACCCGTACGGGAACCCGCGGGGCGCGAAGCCGTCGACGTGGGGGTCGGCGGACGAGAACCACGGGTTCCTGGGGAAGCCGGCGGACTCGGTGACGGGGCTGGACCTGCTGGGGGCGCGGAACTACGACGCGACCCTGGGCCGATTCCTCACCCCCGACCCGCTGTTCCAGGCGGGCGATCCGAACCAGATGGGCGGGTACACGTACGCGGCGGACAATCCGGCGAGCGGGTCGGATCCGACGGGGTTCGACGACTGGTACAACTACCCCGATCAGAACCCGTGCGTGATCGACTGCAACTCGCCGACGCCGTCCCCGTCCCCCGCGCCTGCTCCCACAGGTACGTCGAGCGGTAGCAGCAGTTCTCCGTCGTCCACCGTCCCGGCGGCACAGGAACTGCCGCACGCCAACCCCAACGAGAAGATCGACCCGCACGGCTTCACGGCGGTGCTGGACGCGGTCCTCATGGCGCCGTACGACTTCGCCAACTGCACGTTCTGGCTGTCCGGCAGCTCCGGTCACCAGGAATCCTGCGACGCGGCCGGCGGTATCTACTCCGGCGGCGCCGGGGGTGGCGGCGTCGGCGGTGCCGTGGAAGGCGGCGTCGAGGGCGACGTGGCGGGCTCCCTCGAAGGCGCCGGCGTGCGGGCCGCCGAGGGGGACGCGGCGGCGGCTGCCGGGGCGGGGGCGAAGGCGGTCGACGAGGCGGCGGCCGACATGGCTGACCTCGTGGCTATTAAGCGGGCGAACGCGCAGGCGCGTTCCGAAGAAGCCGAGGCAGTGTCGGCCGAGCCGAGTAAGCCGGAGACCGGTGCGTCGGGCACGGCGGAATTGGGTGCGAAGGGGGCGCCGAAGCAGGAGTCGAAGTTCTTCGCGCCGGAAGACAAGCTGAACAAGATGGTTCCCAAGACCAAGAAGGTGCCTGGATACCACGACGTGTGGATTCACGGTTCACCCAATGGCGTGTCTCCCAGCATGGAAGACGCGGAGACCGGTGGCGCGAGTTTGGTGGATCACCGGATCTTCGCTCAAATGCTGGCGCACGACCCGGACTACACGGGCGGTCCCATCCGGCTTTGCTCGTGTCAGACCGGTGCTCCCACGGGAAGCTTCGCTCAGGACCTGGCCAACAAGCTTGGCGTCGAAGTCATGGCGCCGAACGGTTATCTGTGGGTGTGGACGAACGGGAGAATGACCGTCGGCAAGCCCGGAGCACTTCTGGAGAAGAGGGTGTACACGGGGGGCAGGTGGTTGACCTTCCAGCCGGGTGGTCCTGGCGTGGGCGGCGAGTGAGCGCGAGAAGGGAACGGTTGGTGTTGAGGCGTGTGGGATTCTATGAAAAGGCTGAGGAGATCCTGGCTCTGAAAAGCTCTACCGCGGTGTCCGACGAGCACGCGATCCTTCTCTACCTGGAGGCCGGTGAGCCTCTCGTCGCCACGGGGTCCTGGGTCGATGATCTGCTCGATCCGGACATCACCCGGGTCTGTCAGTATTCGATCCGAACCGATGGCGTGTGGGTTTGGCCGAGCACTCTCCCTTACTACCTGGCCAAGCACCACATTCGGCTTCCGGACGATTTCCTGCGGCATATGAGTGCTTTGGGCTGGGCGGCACCGATGCTGGATGAGGACACGATGGACACGGTCGTGGACCAGTTCATGCTGGAGGAGTCCGTGGACCCGGAGGATCCGAGTTGGTGAAGAGCGGAGTGCGTCTGATTGATGTGGAGATCGGCCGGCACGACTGGTCGGCGCTTGAGTGTGGATGCGGGAAGGCGGCCGCACATCTGGCCGACGACCTGCTGCGGCTGGCTGCGGCGCAGTCCAGTCACGAGGCACGGGCGCTGCACATCGACGATCACGCGTTGATCCAGTCGTTTCCGCAGGAGCCGGCGGTCCCCGTCACCTCCGTGCTCATGGCGGCTCTGGCCGGTGACCTTTCCGACGGGGCCAGGCTCGTCTGCCTGGACCTGCTCGGCCGACTGGTCGACACCGACGACGAGGACTCGGCGCAGGCGTGCCAGGAGATCGCGCGCCAGGGGCTTTGGTTGCTGTACCGGGACCTGTGGTCGGGCATCTCGCGCGGTGCCACCGACTGCGCGTACTACGTCCTGCGGGTGATCGAAACGGACGAGGAGCGGCTGCACGCCTTCAAGGACTCGGGGCAGTTCGAGTTGTGTGAAGACCTTGCCGACTGACGGCACGGAGACGGCCGAGGTTCGGACTCCGTGGAGGTGCCTCGGGGTGATCGACGAGGACACGATCGTGCGGCCACGCTGGACGGAACGATGGAGGCACTTGTGGACCAGCTGATGCCGGAGGAGTCCGTGGACCCGAAGGATCCGGGTACTCGCAGAGCAACTGCAGAGTGTCGGTCCAGGTGACGCCGTGACGGGTCATCCGGGATTCGGCGAGCTTCTGGCCCGGCTTTTGAATCACCGACGGAAGGATGTCGCGTGGCTGTTCTCGACGTCCGGTGTTCCGGAGACCGAACTCCGGGCAGTGGTATCGGGCACGCCCCCACGGGCTTTTCAGCTCGACGCTCTTGCCTCCGCGCTCGGCTTGCATGCCGCCGATCTCCACGTGATCGCCGACGCCCCGGCGCCGGAACCGCTCACACCCCGGGACCCGGCCGCCGGGGCCGAGGTCGTGCAGCTTGTCCAGGTCTCAATGGCACTGCCGTCGCATCAGAGAGCCAACGTCCAACGGCTCGTCGATGAACAGCCACCGGAACGCGAGGAACACCCGTGCGCCAGTCCGCTGTCCTACGACCAACACGCGGCGGGTTTCGGCGCGATGCTCGCCAACCTGCTGTGCGCCAACCGGAATCTGCACTCGGTGACTGCGGCGGCCAAGATCCTGGCTCTGCTGACCGAAGGACGCGTGTACAGGTCCGCCGCCACGATCAGCGGCATCGGAAGAGGTCGGGTTCCGTTGACCCCGGATTTGGTGGCAGGCTTCGCAACTGCTCTCGGCATCCCGGTGGGAGTGCTCGCCACCATCACGGGGGTGGAACTCCGGGACGTGCCGCGGCCAGGCGATGAACTCGCTGCTGAAATGGCGGGGTTGCTGTGGAACTGCCGACGTCTCACGACGACTCAGGTGGAACGCGTGCGCGATGCAGCGGAGTCGATGCTTGTGCCGGTGCCTGACGACGCCCCTTCCGAGGATTGGAACCGCGTCCGCCATCACCACGGGCGATGGTGGGGAGCGCCGAGGCGGTGAATGGCTGTCATGCGCTCGTCGAACTAACCGACGAACCCGGAGGCGTGGCATGACCGTCAGGCCGTCGTTGATCCAGGCCGAGCGTGTGGGCTGGGCTTCCCTGCGCTGTGGATGCGGCAGGACGGGCGCGCACATTCGCCGCTCTGCTCTCGGCCGGGACGCCGCAGGAGATGGCAGCCGCGTCCCTGGAGGGACACGTTTACGTTCAGTCCCTCCTCTTCGAGGTTGCGGTGCCGGTGACGTCCATGATCGTGGCGGCGCTGGGCGAGGGGACATCCGTAGCGGTGCGTGTCCGACTGCTCGATGAGCTGATCTCGTGCATCGGAGGTGAATCCCACTGGACCGAGGTCGAGGCGGGCGCGCCCGAGATCGACTGCCAGATCGCGGCTCGCGAGGGCATCCGGACGCTTTACCAGGACTACGCGACCGGCCGCGCGTCCATGGCTCGGATAATTCTCGACGCGGTGGATCCCGACCGTGAGCGGTTCGAGTACTTCGACGCCAAGCTGATCGACCGGGTCAGGAAGCGGGCCAAGCGTCGCTGAACCGCATCGACAGGTGGCTGAGAGTACGAGGGGAACCTTGGTGCTCAGGCGAGTGGGGTTCTCTCAGGCGGCCGAGACGATCCTTGGTTGGTGACGGCATGGGGTAACGAGCTGGATCAGTCGCGCAACCTTGCGAAGTCGGTCACGGTGGAGTGAGTCAGGGCTTCGGCGAAGGCGGCGAAGGTTCGGCTTGGGAAGGTGAGTACTGCTCTGGCCGGGGCCTTTGTGTCACGGACGGCAACGTGGGTGGGGGAGTTGGCTATCTCCACGCAGGCATTGCCGTCGCCCTCGCCGGAGTAGGACGACTTCCGCCAGTTGTGCGGGGTGCTCATGGGGTGCCTCACAGCTCCTTCGCCAACTTGTGGATGAAGTCGCGAGATCGTTCGGGGTCGAGTGATACAGCCTCCACTTTACGGAAGCGCGTTCGACAGGCGTTGAGCTGAGCCTCGGAGTCGATGAAGACCGAGCCATGAGGCGCGTCACGGAGGACTGTGTCCAACTTGGGCAGAGGGCCGCCCACGTATGTCATGGTGCTGGAGGCTCTTGAGAAGCCGTTCAGGTCGAAGGGGATGACACGCAGGGTGACGTGATCCGCTTCGGAAAACTCGACGAGGCGTGTGAGTTGGGCCTGTGAAGCGGCGCGGTCGCTGACCCTGATGCGCAGCGCTGCCTCGTGGATCACCGCGTCGTACGGGACGGTGGCCTCCTGGCGCCGCATTCGGTGCCGTACGCGCAACTCAAGCTCTTCGCCGGTGAGTTCGGGCACCCTGCCGGAGAAGAGGGCGCGGGCATAGTCCTCGGTCTGCAGCAGGCCCGGCACGAACAGGATCGCCACCTCGTTCTGGAACGTCGCGTGGTGCTCCAGTTCGGCGAGATCCAGGAATGGCGTGGGCAACAGCCAGCGATACTCCTCCCACCAGCCGCGCGTCCGGTCGGTGGCCATCGCCGCCAAGGCGTCGACGAACTCCTGGTCCGTGCAGTCGTAGTGGGAGGCGAGTCGGCGCAGTCGCTCTTCGCTGACCCCCGAGATGCCGGACTCGATCTGGCTGATCTGCACGGAGTTGACGCCGAGCATCGTTGCGGCCTCGCGGGCGCTGAAGCCTGCCGCCTCGCGGAGTCTTCGTAGTTCGACAGCCAGACGCTTCTGCCGTGCGGTTGGCTCGCGCCTGGTTCCCATCGGTGCTCCTCGTCCAACGCGCCTGCCAGAGCGACTCGTTCAGGGGCAGTTTACGGGATTGGGTTGCTGGGTCATAAAACAAAGGTCTACCGTCTGTAACATAAAGCGAACGATGCGGAAGCGCACCGCCCCGTCCTGCCGCGACGGCCGCGGCACTGCCACCGCGCCCAACCTCCCACCTCTGGAACGGAGTTGTCGCATGCCCGAAAGTGATGCCAAACCCTGGGAGTACAGCCTTCACATCCCCAACGACCCGCGAGCCGTCCCCATCAGCCGCCGCACCCTCCGTCTGATCCTCACCATGCACGGCCTCATCCGCCTGGTCGATGTCGCCGAGCTGCTCGCGACCGAGCTGGTTTCCAACGCCGTACGCCACACCGAGGGCCCCGCTGCCCTGCGCGTTCGCTGGTCGGTCGGCGTGCTGCGCATCGGGGCCTGGGACGCCGATCCCGAACCGCCCGAGCCGCCAGGGGAGTTGGGGCGGCTCGCTGATGCGGAGGAAGGGCGGGGGCTGGCTCTGGTGCGGGCCTGTGCCGATGTGTGGGGCTGGCAGCCGTTGTCCCGGCACGGGAATCGGGGCAAGTACGTGTGGTTCGAGCTGGCGTCGGCGGCGTGAACGTTTCCCCGCCGCTCGAAAGGGTGAACGCATCCCGATCGCCCGGACAAACCATCCTTTGATCAACCTAGGTTTCGCACATGGTCACATCAGCTCACGAGGGCATGCACCGCATCTTTCAGGAGCGGCCCGAGATCCTGGCTCCCGTGTTCGGGGTGCTGGGCGTTCCGTTCGCCGCGAAGGCGACCGTGGACGCCGTCACCACGGACGTGACGGGAGGCCCGGCCGCTGGAACGTCGCGTGGACACGGTGCTGCGCATCGGCCCGTCCGACGGCGAGAGCTTTCTGCTCGCTGTCGAGGCGCAGTCGGGCAAGGTTGAAGGCAAAGAGTGGAGTTGGGCGTATTACATCGGGTACCTCCAGGCGAAGTACAAGCTGCCCGTACTGCTTCTCGTCGTCTGTCAGGACAGGGCCACTGCCAAGTGGGCGGCCGGTCCCTTCGACTGCGGCACGCGCGGCTGGACGGCTCTGCGGACATATCCGCTGGTTGCCGGGCCGGACAACCTGCCGGTGATCACCGACGCCCGGACCGCGGCGAAGAACCTCCCGCTGGCAGTGCTCTCCGCCCTGGCACACGCCCGTAGCCGCGACGGCGACGCCATATTCGACTTCCTCGAAGTCACCCTGGGCAAGACTCCAGCCGGAGAGAAATGGAAGGCAATCATGTCGACCTTCGTCAGCTACTTCCCCGGTCGGGGGACGGTCCGTGAGACGGCCTACCTGGAGGGCAAGGCCGAAGAATGCGCCTCGATGATCCTCCGTGCGTTGGAGAAGCGCGGCATCGCCGTCCCCGAGTACACGCGGGAGCGTGTCACCTCGTGCACCGATCTCGACATCCTCACTGCCTGGTTCGACCGTTCCCTGACGGCCGCGACGGCCGAGGACCTGTTCGCCGAGGACCCGGGGCTTCCGGGTGCCGGTTCTGGAGAGGCCTGAGTGCTGGCCGCTCAGCAAGAGGGGCAGCAGGACGACTCGCCGGAGTTGTTCAACCTCCTCCGGTTCGCTGCCGCCTGCCTCGCGCTGGGCATTTTCCCGGACGAGGTGGACGAAGCGGCTCAGGGTTACTTGTCAGGGCTGCACGACCTCAGACGGCAGGGGGTTCTTCGCCTTGAGGACCTGACTCAGGTGTACTCAAGAGATCCAGAGCATGTCGAGCGCTGGGCCGCCGGCTTTGCCGCGGGGTATCTCTCGGCGTGGGCCATGGCGGTGCTGCGTGTCCTGGACAGGCGCGATGTCGTCGTCGACAACCACGTTCTCCGGGCTCTCGACCTGTGCCCCGACGCGGATCTGCTCACCCGCTTCCTGGACCGGGCCGTCACCGCGGCGCGCAAGTCCGATCCGGTCGTCGGGGAGGCGGGCCGCGGGGCCCCAGGCGGATCGTAGAGTGCCCGGATGAGCATCATCGGCGTCGGTATCGACGTGGCCGAGATCGGGCGGTTCGAGGCGTCGCTGAAGCGGACGCCGGGGATGGCGGAACGGCTTTTCGTCGAGCGGGAGTTGCTGCTGGCGAGCGGGGAGCGGCGCGGGATCGCCTCGCTCGCCGCGCGGTTCGCCGCCAAGGAGGCCCTGGCCAAGGCGCTCGGGGCGCCGGCCGGGCTGCAGTGGACCGATGCCGAGGTGTACGTCGAGGACAGTGGGCAGCCCCGGTTGCGGGTCAAGGGGACCGTGGCCGCGCGGGCCGCCGAGCTCGGTGTGCGGGCGTGGCACGTGTCGCTCAGCCATGACGCCGGGGTGGCCTCGGCGGTGGTGATCGCCGAAGGCTGAGGGCAGACTCGGTCGCATGCGTACTGCCTACGGCGTTGAGACGGTAAGGGCCGCCGAGCGCGAGCTCATGGCACGGCTTCCGGACGGGGCGTTGATGCAGCGGGCCGCCGCCGGGCTGGCCGCCGCCTGCGCGGATCTGCTCGGACGGGTCTACGGCAGCCGGGTCGTGCTGCTGGTCGGGAGCGGCGACAACGGAGGCGACGCCCTGTACGCCGGCGCCCGCCTCGCCCGACGCGGCGCCGGAGTCACCGCGCTGCTCCTGGCACCCGAGCGAGTGCACGCCGCGGGCCTGGCGGCGTTGCGCCGGGCCGGAGGCCGGGTCCTGGACGCCACGGCCGGCCCCCACGCGGGTGCAGGCACCGGCGCCGACGCCGCGACCGACCCCGCCCACGACCCCGCCCCACCCAACAACCACGCCCCTGCGCACGCCCCCGTCCCGTCCGGCGGCAGCACCCCGTCCGGCGCCGCGACCGACCCCGCCCCGCGCAGCGACCCGATCCCTTCCGACCCCGCCCGACCCAGCGCCCGTACCCCCTCCAACGGCTCCCCAGCCGGCGCCGGCCGCACCCCCTCCGCCCCCACCCCCACCCTCGCCTCCTCCACCGGCATCACCCCCGCCGAAGAGGCCGTCTTCCGTGCCGACCTCATCCTCGACGGCATCGTGGGAATCGGCGGCAAGGGTGGACTCCGGCCCCGTGCAGCCGAGTTGGCTGCCGTCGTCGCCGAGTCCCGCGTGCCCGTCGTCGCCGTCGATCTGCCCAGTGGCGTCGACGCCGACTCCGGGGAGGTGCACGGCGTCGCCGTCCGCGCCGACCTCACCGTCACCTTCGGGACTCATAAGCCGGGGCTGCTCATCGACCCCGCGCGGGAGTACGCCGGGTCGGTGCGGTTCGTCGACATCGGGCTGGGCGTCGTACTGCCCGAAGAGCCCGAGGTGGAGGCGCTCCAGCATGTGGACGTGGCTGCGCTGCTGCCCTCGCCCGGTGCCGAGAGTGACAAGTACCGGCGGGGCGTCGTCGGGATCGCGGCCGGGTCCGCCCGGTATCCGGGGGCCGCTGTGCTCGCCGTCGCCGGGGCGCTCAGGGGCGGCGCGGGGGCCGTTCGGTATGTCGGGCCCGCCGGGAACGCCGTCGTCGAGCGGTTTCCCGAGACGCTCGTGTCGGATCAGGGGCCCGCGAAGGCCGGACGCGTGCAGGCCTGGGTCGTCGGGCCGGGGGCCGGGGACGACGCCGGGACCGTCGCCGAGGTGCTGGACGCCGACGTGCCCGTGCTGATCGACGCGGACGGGCTGCGGCTCGCGGAGCGGGATGCGGTACGACGTCGTAGCGCGCCGACCTTGATGACTCCGCACGCCGGCGAGGCCGCCGCGTTGCTGGGGGTGTCGAGGGAGCGGGTCGAAGCGGCCCGGCTGGCCTCCGCGCGCGAACTCGCCTCCCGGTACCGGGCGACCGTCCTGCTCAAGGGCTCGACCACGCTCGTCGTCGACCCGGCCGGCGGCGCCGTGCGCGTCAACGCGACCGGCACGCCCTGGCTCGCCACCGCGGGCAGCGGGGACGTGCTGTCGGGGCTCACCGGGTCCCTGCTCGCGGCCGGGCTGTCGGCCCTGGACGCGGGCAGCGTGGGCGCGTACCTGCACGGGCTCGCCGGAAGGTTCGCCGCGGACGGCGCTCCGGCCGGCGCGCACGACGTCGCGCAGGCGATTCCGGAGGCGTGGCGGAGCGTAGGGGACTGAACCAACCGCCTCGCTCGCCTACTGCACCTGCTGCGTCACGCAGAGAATGTTCCCTTCGCTGTCCTTGAACCAGGCCGCCCGCATCCCGGGGTCCTCCGCGACGCCGTTCACCGTCTTCAGGCCGGGCTGGTCGTAGTCCTCGAAGGTGACCCCGCGGCCGCGCAGGTCCGTCATCTCCGCGTCGAGGTCGCCCACCAGCCAGGTGGCCAGGGTGTGGGCGGCCCGGCCGCCGCTCGGGGTCGAGTAGAGCGAGAACTGGCTGTCGCCGGACTCGAAGACCGCGAAGTCGCTGCCGTCGAGGATGAGCTTGAGGCCGAGTGTGTCGCCGTAGAAGCGCTTGGCCCTGCCCAGGTCACTGGCGGGGATCACGGCGTTCAGGGGTGTGTCTGCCAACATGTCCGCCACCTCCTGACTCCAGCCTAGGCTCGCTCCTCAATAAGGGTGACCCGGCCGCGCGCCGCCCCGGCCGCCCCTTGCCGGCACGTTTCTCTGATCGCATGATCAGCAGACGTATTGCCTGTCGCGGGGCCGCGGTCGTGCTCGCCGTCGTCACCGCTCTGCCCGTGGGTACGGAAGCCCTTGCCGCGCCGGTCGCCCCCGTACCGCCCGTTCCCGCGCCCGGTCCGGAGGCCGAGCTGGTCCCCGGTGTCGCGCCCGGACCGGCCCAGCCCTGGCAGATCGACACGCCCGACCAGGTGCTCGCGCCGAAGGTGTACGCGCCCAGCGCCGAGGAGGACGCCGTCGAGCCGCGGGACGCGGCGGCGGGGACGTACGACCTCGTCGAGTACGTGCCGCTCGGGGACGCCGTCGGGAAGGTGGCGTGCAGCAAACGGACCGGGCCCTATCAGCGGGGCGTCGAGCGGTGGCTGAAGCGGAGGGTGGACGGGAAGCAGTCGGCGGCCGACTGCCGGGCCATTCGGAAGTTCCAGCTGAAGCACAGGATCAAGCCCGCCATCGGCTTCGCCGGGCCGGTCACCTGGGCGACCATGCAGCTCATCGGGGCCAGGAAGAACCCCAATGCCGCGAAGAAGTGTCCGGTACGGCGGTATCGGGTCGCGTGTGTCGATCTCAGCCGGCAGCTGACCTGGGTGCAGCAGGGGAAGAAGGTCGTCTTCGGGCCCGTGCCGATGCGCAGCGGGCGGGCCGGGCACCGGACCCGGCTCGGGTGGCACAAGATCTACTGGCGGCACAAGAACCACTGGTCGACCCTCTACAACTCACCTATGCCGTATGCCCAGTTCTTCGACGGCGGCGAGGCCTTTCACGCCGTCTACGGGAGCATCTACACGACCGTCGGGTCGTGGGGGTGCGTCAACCTGCGGCTGGGGGACGCGAAGAAGCTGTGGAGCGTGCTGAGGAAGGGCGACCGGGTGTACGTGTGGGGACGGCGTCCGGGGGCGTAGGCGTCCGAGGGAGTGTCCGACCCCTCTGAGACACTGGGGGCGCCATGACTGAGACAGCTGCTGCCCCTACCGCGCCCCTGCGGGCCCGTGCCGAGATCGATCTGGCCGCCCTGCGGGCCAATGTGCGCGCTCTGCGTGCCCTCGCGCCGGGTGCGCAGCTCATGGCTGTCGTGAAGTCCGACGCGTACGGGCACGGGGCTGTGGCCTGTGCGCGGGCCGCCGTGGAGGCGGGGGCCGGCTGGCTCGGCACCGCCACGCCCGAGGAGGCGCTCGCGTTGCGGGCCGCGGGGCTGCGCGGGCGGCTCATGTGCTGGCTCTGGACGCCGGGCGGGCCCTGGCGGGAGGCCGTCGAGGCCGATATCGACGTGTCCGTGAGCGGGATGTGGGCGCTGGCGGAGGTCACCGCGGCGGCCCGGGCGGCGGGTCGCGTCGCGCGCGTGCAGCTCAAGGGCGACACCGGGCTCGGGCGGAACGGCTGTCAGCCGGGGGAGGACTGGGCCGAACTCGTCGGCGCGGCGGTCCGGGCCGAGCGGGCGGGACTTCTGCGCATCACCGGGCTCTGGTCGCACTTCGCCTGCGCCGACGAACCCGGACACCCCTCCGTCGACGCCCAGCTCGCCCTCTTCCGGGAGATGCTGGCGTACGCCGAGCAGCAGGGCGTCCGCCCGGAGGTGCGGCACATCGCCAACTCGCCCGCCACGCTCACCCGGCCCGACACCCACTTCGACCTCGTACGCACCGGGATCGCGTTGTACGGGATCTCACCCAGCCCGGAGGTCGGCACCCCGGCCGACTTCGGACTGCGGCCGGTGATGACGCTCGCGGCGAACATCGCGCTGGTGAAGCACGTTCCGGGGGGCCACGGCGTCAGTTACGGGCACAAGTACGTCACCCCCGGCGAGACGACCCTCGGCCTGGTGCCGGTCGGATACGCCGACGGCATCCCGCGGCACGCCTCCGGCACCGGGCCCGTCCTGGTCGGCGGCAAGTGGCGGACGGTCGCGGGGCGGGTCGCGATGGACCAGTTCGTGGTCGACCTCGGGGGGGACGAGCCGGCGGCCGGCACGGAGGCGGTGCTGTTCGGGCCCGGCGACCGGGGCGAGCCCACCGCCGAGGACTGGGCGCAGGCCGCGGGCACCATCGCCTATGAGATCGTCACGCGCATCGGAACGCGCGTTCCCCGCGTCTACGTGAACGAGGAACAAAGCGGGTAAGCGGCACAAGGGGCCGTCGACACCGACGCGGTACAGCACCGGCGACACGAGCAACACGCGTGACGACGAGCAGCAGCACGAGCAACACGTGTGACAACAGGCAACATCTGCAACACCTGCATCACCCGACCCAGTGAACGAGAGTCCGGCGAAGAAGGAGCGGTACGTGAGCGAGAGCAGTGCGGAGGCCGTCGCAGCCGTCGCCTCCGCCACGGGGGCGGCCGGGAACTGGCGCAGGGCGACCGGCATCGCGGGCGCCGCGATAGGCGTGGTGGCGGCCGGGGCCGCGGCCGGCGTCGCCATAGAGCGGCTCACCGTCGGCCGCGGCATGCGGAAGAAGGCGCGGCTGGCGCTCGACTCGACGGGACCGTACGGCTCGCTGCGCGGGATGCCCGGCAAGGCGTACGCCGACGACGGCACGGAGCTGTACTACGAGGTCGACGACGTCGACCCGGCCGCCGTACCGCCGCTCAGCACCCGCCGACGGCGGCTGTTCGGACGTAAGGCGCCCGCCCCCGTCACCGTCGTCTTCAGCCACGGCTACTGCCTCAGCCAGGACTCCTGGCACTTCCAGCGCGCGGCGCTGCGCGGGGTCGTGCGGACCGTGCACTGGGACCAGCGCAGTCACGGGCGGTCCGGGCGGGGCGTGCGGCAGGTGCAGGACGGGGTGCCGGTCGACATCGACCAGCTGGGGCGCGACCTGAAGGCGGTCCTCGACGCGGCCGTGCCGGACGGGCCGATCGTGCTCGTCGGGCACTCCATGGGCGGCATGACCGTGATGGCACTGGCCGACCAGTACCCCGAGCTGATCCGGGACCGGGTCGTCGCCGTGGCCCTGATCGGTACGTCGTCCGGGAAGCTCGGCGAGGTCAACTTCGGGCTGCCGGTGGCGGGTGTGAACGCGGTACGGCGGGTGCTGCCGGGCGTGTTGAAGGCGCTGGGGCAGCAGGCCGCGCTGGTGGAGAAGGGGCGGCGGGCCACCGCCGACCTGTTCGCCGGGATCATCAAGCGGTACTCCTTCGCCTCCCGGGACGTCGATCCGGCCGTCGCCCGGTTCGCCGAGCGGATGATCGAGGGGACGCCGATCGACGTGGTCGCCGAGTTCTACCCGGCGTTCACCGACCACGACAAGACCGAGGCGCTCGCGCACTTCGCGGACCTGCCGGTGCTGGTGCTGGCCGGGATCGGGGACCTCGTCACGCCCAGCGAGCACAGCGAGGCCATCGCCGACCTGCTGCCGGACGCCGAGCTGGTGCTGGTTCCGGACGCCGGGCACCTGGTGATGCTGGAACACCCGGAAGTGGTCACCGACCGGCTCGCCGACCTCCTCACCCGTGCGGGTGCCGTGCCGGCAGGGGCTACCGTGGGTGGCTATGGAAGCACCAGCAGCACCGCACAGCCCGGCTGAGACCGAGGCCTCCGTGTCCTCCGGGGAGACGCCTTCCGTGGACGTCACCGTCACGTCTCCCGAGCAGATGCGTGACCTGGGCCGCCGACTGGTCAAGCTGCTGCGCGCCGGTGACCTCGTGATGCTCGACGGGGAGCTCGGCGCGGGCAAGACGACGCTGACCCGCGGGCTCGGCGAGGGGCTCGGCGTGCGCGGGGCGGTGACCTCGCCGACGTTCGTGATCGCCCGGGTGCATCCCTCGCTGGGCGACGGTCCGCCGCTGGTCCACGTCGACGCGTACCGGCTGGGCGGCGGACTGGACGAGATGGAGGACCTCGACCTGGACGTGTCGCTGTCCGACTCGGTGATCGTCGTGGAGTGGGGCGAGGGCAAGGTCGAGGAGCTCACCGACGACCGGCTGCACATCGTCATCCACCGGGCCGTCGGGGATACGACGGACGAGGTACGGCACGTGACGGTGACGGGGCTCGGCGGGCGCTGGGCCGCGGTGGACCTGACCGTGCTGTCCGCCTGACCGTCCGTGATCGTACGGACAATTCCGCGAACGTTTCCGACAAGACGTCGGCAAGATATTGCATTCGGTGTCTTGCGCGTGGTCACATGGTACCCAGCTCGTAGTTAGGTCTACCTAACTACGCCCGCCCCCGGGTCCTCAGGAGGCGTCCATGCCGGCCACCGAGAGCAACGAGCAGAAGCCGTACGCCGTCGTCGCCGGCGTGTCCATGCGCGATCTGCTGGCGTCGTGCGCCGCGGCCGAGGCGATCTCGACACCGCCCCGGGTCCCCGACCCCGAGGTGGCACGGCGGTCGGTACAGCAGCGCCGGGAAGCCGCCTAGCGGATCACGACCACGTTCGCGCCGATCGTCGCGAACGCCCACATCGCGTCGCCGTCCTCGCGGGACTCGCGGATGCCGCCCGTGCGGACGCCCGGGTCGGGGGCCGACTTGGCCTCCTTCACCGCCGCGCTGAAGCCGACCGCCACACCGTCCACGTCGGCGAAGCGGACCACGTGCTCGATGGGGGTGCCGTCGGTGCCCGTGATCGTGTTCGAGCGGGAGGTGACCGGGTAGGCGCCCGGCACCGGGTCGACGCTGCCGGGGGTGACCGCGAAGGTGCGGGTGGCCCTGTTGCGGGCGTCGACCAGCCAGACGCGGTCGTCGTCCAGCGAGTACACGACCCGCTCACCGGTGCCGGAGTTCCCCGGCAGCGCGGTGGGGTTCTTCTTGTCGCGGGGCGCCTTGGCGGCGGCCGAGGGAGACGCGCTCGCGTGCGGCCTGCCCAGGTCCGCCGGGACGCTCGCGGAGGCCTGGTAACCGAGGAGCCCGACCGTCGCGACGGCCGCCGCGGTGAGCCCGAACACGAACCCGGAGCTGCCGTTCGCCACCGTCGCCCACCTGACCCATCGCCTCGTACCCCGTGCTTCCCGGCGACCGTAGCAGCACGGACGGGTCCTACCGGGGCGGCAATGCCGCGGCCGGAAGCGCCGTAGGCTGTTTGCGTGCTCTTGCTCGCTCTGGATACCGCCACCCCAGCCGTCACCGTCGCCCTGCACGACGGCACGGACGTCATCGCCTCGTCGAGTCAGGTGGACGCCCGCCGGCACGGGGAGCTGCTGCTGCCGGCCGTCGACCGGGTGCTCGCCGAGGCCGGACTGAAGCTCGACGCCGTGACCGGCGTCGTCGTAGGGATCGGGCCCGGTCCGTACACGGGCCTGCGCGTCGGGCTGATGACCGCCGACACCTTCGGGCTCGCGCTCGGCGTGCCCGTGCACGGCGTCTGCACGCTCGACGGCCTCGCCTACGCGGCCGACATCGAGAAGGGCCCCTTCGTCGTGGCGACCGACGCCCGGCGCAAGGAGGTCTACTGGGCCCGGTACGCGGACTCCCGGACGCGGCTGACCGACCCGGCCGTCGACCGGCCGGCCGACATCGCCGACCAGGTGGCGGGGCTGCCGGCCGTCGGCGCGGGCGCGCTGATCTACCCCGACACCTTCCCGGACGCCCACGAGCCCGAGCACGTGTCGGCCGCGGCCCTCGCGAGCCTGGCCGCCGAGCGGCTGGCCGCGGGCGAGGAGCTGCCGGCGCCCCGGCCGCTGTATTTGCGCCGGCCGGACGCCCAGGTCCCCAGGAACTACAAGGTGGTCACCCCCAAGTGACCACATCCGTGAACGCTAGTCTGCGCGAGATGCGCTGGTGGGACATCGATCCCGTGCTGGAGCTGGAGAAGGACCTGTTCCCCGAGGACACCTGGTCCCGGGGCATGTTCTGGTCCGAGCTGGCCCACGCACGTGGAGCCGAGGCCACGCGCCGCTACCTCGTCGCCGAGGAGGAGGACGGTCGGATCGTCGGCTACGGCGGCCTCGCCGCCTTGGGGGACCTTGCCGACATCCAGACCATCGCCGTGGCCCGCGACCACTGGGGCACCGGCCTCGGCGGCCTGCTGCTGACCGAACTGCTGCGGGCCGCCACCGCCTTCGAGTGCGCCGAAGTGATGCTGGAGTGCCGGATCGACAACATCCGCGCCCAGAAGCTCTACGAGCGCTTCGGCTTCGAGGGCATCGGTTTCAGACGCGGCTACTACCAGCCGGGCAACGTGGACGCCCTGGTGATGCGCCTGACCACAGAATCCGACAGCGGCTCCGCCGCGGGCTCAACCTCCGCACAAGAAACCGAGATCCATGGCTGACGAACCGCTCGTCCTCGGCATCGAGACCTCCTGCGACGAGACCGGCGTCGGCATCGTGCGCGGCACCACCCTGCTGGCCGACGCCATCGCCTCCAGCGTCGACGAGCACGCCCGCTTCGGCGGTGTCGTGCCCGAGGTGGCCTCCCGCGCCCACCTGGAGGCGATGGTCCCGACCATCGAGCGCGCGCTGAAGGAGGCGGGGGTGAGCGCGCGGGACCTGGACGGCATCGCGGTCACCGCCGGTCCCGGACTCGCGGGCGCGCTCCTGGTCGGCGTGTCCGCGGCGAAGGCGTACGCCTACGCGCTCGGCAAGCCCCTCTACGGCGTCAACCACCTCGCCTCCCACATCTGCGTGGACCAGTTGGAGCACGGCGCCCTGCCCGAGCCGACGATGGCGCTGCTGGTCTCCGGCGGCCACTCGTCGCTGCTGCTGTCGACCGACATCACCTCGGACGTACGGCCCCTGGGCGCGACCATCGACGACGCGGCCGGCGAGGCCTTCGACAAGATCGCGCGCGTGCTGAACCTGGGCTTCCCCGGCGGCCCGGTCATCGACCGGTACGCGAAGGAGGGCGACCCCACGGCGATCGCCTTCCCGCGTGGCCTCACCGGCCCGCGCGACCCGGCGTACGACTTCTCCTTCTCGGGGCTGAAGACGTCCGTGGCCCGTTGGATCGAGGCCAAGCGGGCGGCGGGGGAGGAGGTGCCGGTGCGTGACGTGTCGGCCTCCTTCCAGGAGGCGGTCGTCGACGTGCTGACCCGGAAGGCCGTGCGGGCCTGCAAGGACGAGGGCGTCGACCACCTGATGATCGGCGGCGGGGTCGCCGCCAACTCGCGGCTGCGCGCGCTGGCGCAGGAGCGCTGCGAGGCGGCCGGCATCCGACTCCGGGTGCCGCGGCCCAAGTTGTGCACGGACAACGGCGCGATGGTGGCCGCCCTCGGCGCCGAGATGGTCGCCCGCGGCCGGGCCGCCTCCGGCTGGGACCTCTCGGCGGACTCCTCGCTGCCGGTGACCGACCCGCACGTCCCCGGCCACGACCACGTCCACGAGGTCGGCGAGGAGAACCTCTACTCGTGACCGTCGCCCTGATGTGGGAGGCGCGGGCCGTCCAGGGGCGGGGAGCGGAACTGCTCGACTGGGCGCGGGCGCAGCGGCTCCCGGGCGGGCCCCTGCGCCGGGAGACCTTCCGGGGGCCCGAGGACCGGGTGCTGGTCATCACCTGGTGGGATGCGGATTACGACGCCGAGCTGCCCGAACTTCCGGAGCCCGACGGCGGGTTGGTCACCCGTGCGGTGCACCGGTGGCGGTTCGAGTCGGTCGCGTCCGACTGAGCCTGTTACATATCTCACTTGTGTAAAGACGGGCGGCTTCTCCCACCTGCCACCCGTCCGGACCAATACATTCCTCATTCTCGGTATGCGCCTTCTGGCCGGTTCTGTCGTATGACGGTTCGAATGTTCCGACGGCCGACGCATGCCAACTGGGGGAAAGGGCTGGGGGGCCAATGCAGGTGGGAGAGATGGCGGTCGAGGCTGTCCGGATTCTGACGCATTCCATGACGTCGGCGGCCGCGGGCGCGGGGGAAGTGGTGCAGGGGGTGGCGACCCGACTCCTGTCGGATCTGGTCGCGGAACGGCTGCGCAGCAGGGGGAACGAACGGGAGTGGGAGAGCTTCACCCGCGACCCGGGCAACAGCTCCCTCGTCGAGTACCTGTTGAGACAGGCGGCGGAGGAGGACGGCGACTTCCGGATCGCGCTCGCGGGGGCGGTGCGCAGTGCGAAGGCCGAGCGGCCGGCCGGGGCCAGCGTGAAGTCGATCGGCATCGGCCGGGACGGCGACGCGCAGATCGGCGACCGGCGGGACACCTACGGCGACCACAACCGGGTGGCGCACGGGGGCGGTTCGATCTACGAGGGTGACGTCACCCAGCACCGGGACGGCGACACCTACGAGGGGGACGTCAACCAGGAGAACCCGCTCGGGCGGTACGTGCTGATCGCCGTGGTCGTCGTGGCGCTGCTCCTCCTCGTGTTCAAGGGCATCCCGGCCATCATCGGCGGCGGCGGGGGCGACGGTCTGTCCGCGTCCTCGACCTGCAAGGAGTTCCTGAACGCGGACCAGGGGACCGAGTCGCAGGCACTCGTCGACATCGCCACGTCCAAGGGGCTCGGCGGCTTCGGCAGCCCGCTCGCGCTGCCGGCCATCCGCTACGAGTGCAGCTACCACCCGAGCGAGTCGCTGGGCGCCGTGATCGAGCAGTACAAGGGTCAGTTCTGATGCAGGGGGGATCAACAATGCACTGGGGTGTCTACGAAGTCTTCTCCGTGATCTCGGGGATCGTGCTTCTGGTGTGCGGGCTCATGCTGCCCAACGTCAAGGTGAAGGACAGGGCCGGGGCGGTGATCGGCGGCGCGTTCCTGCTGGTCTACGGCGTCTATGTGGCCAAGCAGACCACGGGCACGTACTCCTTCCCGGTCGCGATCTTCATCATCCCGGCGGGAGCGGTGATCTACCTGGTGGCCGCGGCCTTCGGCGTGACGGGGTCCACGGCCGGCGGCGGCCGGGACGACGGCGAGTAGGGGAGGGGCACTGCCATGACCGATGTCGTGTACGGCCCCACCGACGCCCGTCCGGGCCAGCCGACGTGTCTGCGCCGGGACTGCCGTCAGTTCACCAAGCTGGAGCTCGGCGGCCGTTGCCGCGGCTGCGGACACCGCACGTCGATCCGGCCCCGGCCCGACCTGTACGAGTCGCTGGGCTATCAGTCCCGGCCGGCCGCGGTGCCGCCGATGCCGTCCGGCCCGCCGCCGGTGCCGGCCGCGCCGCCCCGGCCGGCCGCCGCTCCGCTGGGCGCGCGGGAGACCGCGTCGCGTGCCGTGTTCGGGGGCTTCTGGTGTCTGATCGCGGTGGCGGGTGTCGTCGCCGCGATGAAGGGGCTGACGGGCGGTGACTTCGGTGGGTTCCTGCTGAGCGCGCTGGTCGCCACGGGGAGTGGGTTCTACGCCCGCTACATCTTCCGGGGCGGTCGGTTCCGGATTCTGTTCTGGTAGGAGGGGGCTGTCAGTTGGCGGTGGGGGCCGGCCCGGCCGGTGAGTACGAGAGCCGCCACGGCTCCTCGGGGGCAGGGGCCGCCAGCCACAGGCGGCGGCCGTTCATCCGCTCCCAGCCGGCCCCCACCACCGCCTTGCCGAGCCAGTCCAGACCCATCGCCAGGCAGACCGCGACGATTCCGGCGTCCCTGATGACGAACACACACAGGGCCGGCAGCAGCAGAAGGCCGAACATACGAGGGGCGAGGGCGGTACGGCGTGACCGCGCGTCGGGGTCCGGCAGCGCCGCCGCGGCCTCGAACTCCCGCAACTGGCCGACCCACTTGAGCCGGCTCGCCCGCACCAGCGCCGACAGCACGAGGAAGCCGAGCGCGAAGGTGACCAGCAGCGGGAGGGCTCCGGCCCGCACCGGCGCGCCCATGCCCACGGCGACCGCCGACGCCCAGCCGCCGGCGACGCCGACCAGCATCAACGCGGCGGCCCACAACTCGTGACGCACATACCGGACCATCGTCCCCGCCCCCTGTCCGAGGCCGGGGTCAGTCCGCCCCCGAGACCTCCGTCTCGCACACCAGCCGCCGGTCGGTACCGGGCATTCGCACCGGCCCGGTGAGAGTCAGCCGGGTCGTGTGCCGTACCTCGGCGCTGGATGTTCCCAACCGTAGTTCCAGAGCGCCCGGTTCGACCACGCGCGACTGTGAGCGATCCGTGAAGGCGGACAGGTCCGCGTGGAAGCGGAAGGTCACCCGGGCCGCCTCGCCGGGCGCCAACTCCAGTCGCTGGTAACCGATCAGGCGTACGTCCGGACGCGTCACGCTCGCCACCGGGTCGTGCAGATACAGCTGCACGACCTCCGCGCCCGCCCGGTCCCCGGTGTTGCGGACCGTGACCGGGACGTCGTACGAGCCGTCCGTGCCGAGCTCCGCCCCCGTGGCGTCCGACTCCCACGTGAACGTCGTGTACGAGCGCCCGTGCCCGAAGGCGTACAGCGGCGTCGGGTCCAGGTTGCTGACCTCGCCCGCCAGGCCCAGGGGCGGTTGGAGGTACGTCCATGGCTGGCCGCCCGGCACCCGCGGGACGCTCACCGGCAGCCGCCCCGACGGGTTGACGCGGCCCGACAGGACGCCCGCGACCGCCGGGCCGCCCTCCTCGCCCGGGAAGAACGCCTGCACCACGGCGGCCAGTCGACCGTCCCAGCGGCCCAGCGCGTACGGCCGCCCGGTGAGCAGGACCAGGACCACCGGCACCCCGGTTGCGATCAGCGCGTCCAGCAAGTCGCCCTGCACACCCGGGAGATGAAGGTCCGTCACATCGCAGCCCTCGCCCGAGGTGCCCCGCCCGAACAGGCCCGCCCGGTCGCCCAGGACCGCCAGGCACACATCGGCCTCGGCCGCCCGCGCCACCGCCTCCTCGAAGCCGGCCGGGTCGGGGTCGTCGACCCCGCAGCCCTCCGCGAACGTGACCTTCGCGTCCGGGAGTTCGGCGCGCAGGGCTTCGAGCACCGTCGGGATCTCGATGCCCATCGGGACCTCGGGGTGGTGCGTGAGGACGTGGGAGGGGAAGGAGTAGCAGCCCAGCATGGCGAGGGCGTCGGCGGCGCGCGGGCCGACCACCGCGACCCGGGTGTCGGGGGCCAGCGGGAGCAGGCCGTCCGGGTTGTCCAGGAGGACCACCGACTCCTCGGCGAGACGGCGGGCCAGGGCGCGGTTCGCCGCCGAGTCGAGGTCGATCGGGCCGGTGGGCTCCGGCGTCCAGTCCTCGTCCAGGAGGCCCAGTTCGCACTTCTGGAGCAGGACCCGGCGGGCCGCCCGGTCGATCAGGGATTCGGGCACCCCGCCCGCCCGTACCGCCTCGACGAGCGGGGTGCCGTAGCACTTCAGGGTGGGGAGTTCGACGTCCAGGCCGGCCGCGAGCGCCGCATGGGCCGCCTCGGCCTCCGTGCCGGCCACCCGGTGCTGGCTCTGCAGGAAGCCGATGCCGAAGTAGTCGGAGACCACCGTGCCGGTGAAGCCCCACTCCTCGCGCAGGAGTCGGGTCAGCAGGCCCGGGTCCGCCGAGGCCGGGACGCCGTCCGTGTCCGTGTACGCCGCCATCACCGAGCGGGCCCCGGCCTCGCGCAGCGCCATCTCGAACGGCGGCAGCACGATGTCGGCGAACTCCCGGACGCCGGCCCGCACGGGCGCCTGGTTGCGGGCGCCCGCCGAGGAGGCGTATCCCGCGAAGTGCTTGAGCGTGGCGACGATCCCGGCCGACTCCAGGCCCCGCACATAGGCGGTGGCGACCGTGCCGACTAGGTACGGGTCCTCGCCGATGGTCTCCTCGACCCGGCCCCAGCGCGGATCGCGTACGACGTCCAGGACGGGGGCGAGCCCCTGGTGCACGCCGACCGAGCGGAGGTCGCGGCCGATGGCGCGGGCCATCTCCTCGACCAGCCCCGGGTCGAAGCTCGCGCCCCAGGCGAGCGGCACCGGGTAGGCGGTGGCCCGCCAGGTGGTGAAGCCGGCCAGGCACTCCTCGTGGGCGAGCGCGGGGATGCCGTGCCGGCCCGCCGCGGCGATACGGCGCTGGGCGCGGGCCAGTGCCTGCGCGCCCAGCGCCGGGTCGACGGGGGCCGTGCCGAAGGGGCGGGTGAGCTGGCCGAGGCCCTGGCCGATCAGCTCGTCCCAGTCGTAGTCGGAGGACATCTCGCGTTGCAGCGGCGCGACCCCGTCACCGTCGGTGTCGGCGCCCACCCACACGCCGTACAACTGGGCGGTCTTCTCCTCCAAGGTCATCCGGGAGAGGAGGTCGTCGACGCGGGAGTCGGCGGGCAGGGCGGGGTCACGCCAAGGGGCGGTGGTCATGAAACTCCTGCTCTTGTCGAGTGGGGTGCGGCCCTCTCACGAATGCTGACTGCGAATGTTTCGTTGTTAGTATCGAATGTTCCGGGAACCTAGGACGGTCGCAAGGGTTCGTCAAGAGGTCGCGCAGGGATACGATCGCCGCCATGACGCCCCCCGAGCCCGTTGAAACACGGACGACAACCCCGGCGACAGGCCGGTCGACGCAGACCGCGACGCTCGCCGAGATCGCCCGTGAGGCCGGCGTGTCCGCGCCGACTGTTTCGAAGGTCCTCAACGGCCGCGCCGACGTGGCCCCGGCCACCCGCAGCCGGGTCGAGGAACTGCTGCGTGCGCACGGCTACCGGCGCAGACGGGCCGAGGCCAGCCGCTCGCCGCTCATCGACCTGGTCTTCCACGAGCTGGAGAGCGCGTGGGCGATGGAGGTCATCCGGGGCGTGGAGAACGTGGCCCGGGACACGGGCCTGAGTGTGGTGCTCAGCGAGAGCGCGGGGCGACTGACGCCCGGCCGGACCTGGGCGGACCAGGTCGCCGCCCGCCGCCCGCACGGTGTGATCCTGGTCCTGTCCGGCCTCGACGAGTCCCAGCGCGCGCTGCTGACCAGCCGCTCCATCCCGTTCGTGGTGATGGACCCGGCCGGCGACCCGGGCGTGGACGTGCCCTCGATCGGCGCGACCAACTGGCAGGGCGGCCTCGCCGCCACCCGGCACCTGGTGGAACTCGGCCACACCCGGATCGGCGCCATCACGGGCCCGTCCCACATGATGTGCAGCCGCGCCCGCGTCGACGGCTACCGGGCCGCCCTCGAAACCGCCGGGCTCCCGGTCGACACCTCGCTCATCGCGACCGGCGACTTCCACCACGAGGCCGGTTACCGCCAGGGCCTGGAACTGCTCCGCCGCCCGGACCGGCCGACCGCCGTCTTCGCCCTCAACGACCTCCAGGCGCTGGGCCTCTACGAGGCCGCGCGCGAGCTGGGCCTTCGCATCCCGGAGGACCTGAGCGTGGTCGGCTTCGACGATCTGCCGGTGGCCCGCTGGGTGGGGCCGCCGCTGACGACCGTACGGCAGCCGCTGACCGAGATGGCCGAGGCGGCGGCGAAGCTGGTGCTCGACCTGGGGCGGGAGGACCAGGCGCCGGTGGCCACGAGGGTGGAGCTGGCGACGAGTCTGGTGGTGCGTTCGAGTACGGCGGCGCCTCCCGCCGTTTAGCGGGTCTGTATTGACGGTCGTTGCGGGACGCCCCACACTGCTCCGAAGCCAATCGGTTGTTCAGCCGAAACTTTCGGAGGTACCCGCAATGCGATCTCTGAGAACAGGCTTATCCCTGGCGGCACTTGTGGCCGCCGTCGCCGCGCTGTTCGCGGCGCCCGCGGCGCACGCCGGCGACACTCCTCTCCGTGACCTCGCCGCCGCCAAGGGCAAGGTCATCGGTACGGCGGTCACCGGGTCCAAGCTCACCGGGACCTACGGGGACATCGCCGGCGCCCAGTTCAACTCGCTCACCCCCGGCAACGCCATGAAGTGGGGCTCGGTCGAGCCGACCCAGGGCACCTTCAACTGGGCCGAGGCCGACCAGATCGTCGCCTTCGCGCAGGCCCACAACCAGCAGGTGCGCGGCCACACCCTGGTCTGGCACAGCCAGAACCCGAGCTGGCTGACGAACGGCACCTGGACGTCGGCTCAGCTCGGCAGCCTCCTCCAGAACCACATCAGCACCGAGGTCGGCCGCTACAAGGGCGAGATCGCCGCCTGGGACGTCGTCAACGAGCCCTTCAACGAGGACGGCACCTACCGCTCGACCCTCTGGTACAACGGCCTCGGCGCCGACTACATCGCCAACGCCCTGACCTGGGCACGGGCCGCCGACCCGGACGCCAAGCTGTACATCAACGACTACAACGTCGAGGGCGTCAACGCGAAGTCCACGGCCCTCTACAACCTGGTGAAGGACCTCAAGAGCCGAGGCGTCCCGATCGACGGCGTCGGCCTCCAGGCGCACCTCGTCCTCGGACAGGTCCCGTCGACGCTCCAGCAGAACATCCAGCGCTTCGCCGACCTCGGTGTCGACGTGGCGATCACCGAGCTGGACGTACGCATGGCGCTGCCGTCGGACAGCACCAAGCTCGCCCAGCAGGCCGCCGACTACAAGTCGGTGCTCGCCGCCTGCGTCGCGGTGACCCGGTGCGCGGGCGTCACCGTCTGGGGCTTCACCGACTCCGACTCCTGGGTGCCGAGCACCTTCCCGGGGTACGGGGCGGCGACGCCGTACGACGAGAACTACGCGCCGAAACCGGCGTACTACGCGATCGCCCAGGCGCTCGGCGGCACCCAGTCGACGGACGGCTGCTCGGCGACGTACAGCGTGACGAGTCAGTGGAACACCGGGTTCACCGGGCAGGTGACGATCGCCTGCTCGGGCACGTCCCTGTCGTCCTGGACGGCGAGCTGGAGCTTCGGGGCGGGGCAGCAGATCACGCAGGCGTGGAACGCGACGTGCACACAGAGCGGGTCGGCGGTCAGCTGCGCCAACGCCTCCTACAACGGCTCGGTGCCGAGCGGTGGTTCGGTGACCTTCGGCTTCAACGGGTCGTGGAGCGGCAGCAACCCCTTGCCGACGGTGACGCTGGGCTGATCCCAGGCTGAGAAGCGTGAGATTTTCCGAAGAAAACAGCCTCACGCGGTCTCCACTAACAATCTCCTAATAATTCAGACTTACGTTCCTGCCCGTGACAGGACTCGACGAAAGCGGCGACGCGGGCAGACCCAGGGGCCGGCGATCGACCGTACTGAAGATCGCCGGCCTTTCCCTGGCCGGCCTGCTGGTGCTGGCCGCGGGCGCGGCGGGCCTGGCGTACTGGCATCTCAACAGCAACATCAAGAGCGTCGACATCGACCAGGCGCTCGGCGACGACCGCCCGGCGAAGGGCGTGACGACGCCGTCGTCCTCCGCATCCGCATCCGCCTCCGCGTCGCCGCTGCCGACCGGTTCGCTGAACATCCTCGTGCTGGGCTCGGACTCGCGCAGTGGCAAGGCGAACAAGGCGCTGGGCGGGGGGAGCAGTTCCGGGGCGCGTTCCGACACGGCGATGGTGGTGCACATCGACGCGGGGCGTACGAAGGCCACGGTCGTCAGCATCCCGCGCGACACGCTCGTCACCCGGCCGTCCTGCCCGCTGAAGTCGGGCGGCTCGACCTCGGTGGCGTACAACGCGATGTTCAACAGCGCCTATTCGGTGGGCGGTCCGGTCTGCGCGGTGAAGACGGTCGAGTCGATCACGAACGTCCGCATGGACCACTACATCGAGATCGACTTCTCGGGCTTCGCGAAGCTGGTGAACGCGCTGGGCGGGGTCACCGTCACCACCGACGAGGACATCGACGACGACGACAGCCACCTGCACCTGAAGGCCGGCACGCACCACCTGACCGGCAAGCAGGCCCTCGCCCTCGCCCGCACCCGGCACGGCATAGGCGACGGCAGCGACCTGGGCCGCATAGGCCTCCAACAGAAGCTGGTGAAGGCCCTGTTGGAACAGATCGCCTCGACGAACCTCCTCACCGACCCGGCCAAGACCTACGAGGTCGCCCAGGCGGTCACCAGCAGCCTGACCACCGACACCGGCCTGGACTCGATCAGCGAACTGGTGAGCCTCGGCCGCAGCCTGAGCGGCCTCTCCTCGACCTCGGTGAAGACGGTGACGATGCCGGTGGTCACGGCCCCGTCGGACGCCAACCGGGTGGTGGCGAAGGAGCCGGCGGCGAGCGAGCTGTGGGAGTCGTTGAGGTGAGGGGCGGGGGCCGGTTACAACCCCGGTCGCCGGTGACGCGTCTTCCTCGACGTCACCGTTGACCAGGGGGTCCCCCGGTGTTTTCCCTTTCTCTGCCCGTCCGGGAGGACTTGGACGGGGACGGTTACGGCGATCTCGCGATCGGCGCGCCCGGAGCCACCGTCGCCGGGCACGCCAAGGCGGGTTACGTGACAGTGATGTACGGCGGACCGCACGGCCTGTCCGCGACCCGACGGACCGTCATCACCCGTTCCACGGACGGGATTCCGAGCAGTGCGGCGACCGGCGAGGGCTTCGGGACGCAGCTGTCCCGCGGTGACCTGGACGGCGACGGGTACGCGGACCTGGTCATCGGCAACCGGGCGGGTACGAGCGACGCCGTGATCGTCCGGGGCGGCCGGAAGGGGCTGTCCGGCTCCGGCGCGAGGTCCGTCCCCGCCACCAATCCCCAGACCGGCGACTTCGACGGCGACCACAAGCTCGACCTCGCCCTCTTCCGCACCCGCCCCTCCGCCGGGGACGACCCCAACGGCAGCACGGCCACCGTGTGGAACGGCCCCTTCACGCGCGCCGGCAAGCACGGAGCGGAGGCCTCCCTCGACGCCGACCACCTCAAGTACTACGACATCAAAGGCGGCGCCACGGGTGACGTGAACGGCGACGGCCTCGACGAACTGGCGCTCACCGTCTACTGCGGCGACGGCAGCTACTGCACACGCTTCTACACCGGCTCGGCATCGGGCCCGGCCCTCGCGCCCGACGACACCGTCCCGAACGGCAACGGCGGCATCGACTTCGGCGACCTCAACGGCGACGGATACGCCGACCTGCTCGTCGGCGGCACGGACTTCTCGCAGGTCACCGTGGTGTACGGCGCGGCCTCGGGGCTCCGCCCGCGCAGCACCTGGGCGAGGTTCTCCCCGGACACCCCGGGTGTCCCCGGCACCGCCTCCGACGTCGACCGCTTCGGCGCCGCCGTCTCGGCCGCCGACATCACCGGCGACGGCATCGACGACCTCGCGGTCGGAGTCCCGGGCACCGAGCTCGGTTACGACGACTCCGCGGGCGCGGTGGACATCCTGTACGGCACCAAAACGGGCCTCACCGGCGAGGGCGCCCAGTCCTTCACCCAGAACACCCCCGGCGTCCCGGGCACGGCCGAGCTGTCGGACACCTTCGGCTCGGCCGTCCAGCTCCTCGACATCAACGGCAACGGATACGCCGACCTGGCCGCCGCGGCGGTGGGCGAGGACGGCGGGAACGGGGCGGTGTGGGAGCTGCGGGGGCGGCCGACGGGGGTGGTGACGGACGCGGCGCTGCTGGTCGGGCCGAAGGCGATCGGGGCGCCTTGTGCGGAGGCGGGGTTCGGGGGCGAAGTGCGGTAGGGGAGAAGCCGGGACAGCGTCGACTGATCCGACCTGCGGAAACGTCCGCCCGGAAAATTCCTCGAAGAAAAACCGGTGAGTCTGTCGATCCGGGCCGGTCCTGATCGACGCAAGGGTGAAAGGCCGGAAACCCCCGGCCCGCCGAACCAGAACCTCACCGAGGAGTCCCCATGCCCCGCTACCTCTCCCTCGTCCGGATCGACGAGAACACCATGCCCGCCGAAGGCCCCAGCCCCGAGCTGATGCAGCGGATGGGCGAGCTGATCGAGGAGGTCACCAAGGCCGGTGTCATGCTCGACACCGCCGGGCTCACCCCGACCGCCCAGGGCACCCGTGTGACCTGGCAGGGCGGTGAGATCTCCGTGACCGACGGGCCCTTCACCGAGTCCAAGGAGGTCATCGGCGGCTACGCGATCATGCAGTGCAAGGACCGCGCCGAGGCCCTGGAGTGGGCCACCCGTTTCCTGAAGGTCCACGAGGACTACTGGACCGTGACCTGTGAGGTGCGGGAGATCGCGGAAGGCTGACACCTCCTTGGCCTGAGGCCGCCCGGGGTGTCGAATGGAGGGTTGTGACCCCGCAGCCCTCCATCGACCCCGGCGCCCATGCCGACCCCGGTGCCCATGCCGACCCCGGCGCCCACGCCGACGACCCCGGCGCCCATGCCGACGGCGCCGCGACCGCCCCCATCCACGCCATCGAGACCGTCTTCCGCATAGAGTCCCCCCGCATCATCGCCGCCGTCACCCGCCTGGTCCGTGACATCGGCATCGCCGAGGAGCTCGCCCAGGACGCCCTCGTCGCAGCCCTGGAGCAGTGGCCCCGCGACGGTGTCCCCGACAACCCGGGCGCCTGGCTCATGGCCACCGCCCGCCGCCGCGCCGTCGACCTGATCCGGCGCCGGGAGAACTACGCCCGCAAGCTCCAGGAGATCGGCCGGGACCTGGAGACCACGGCCCCGCCCGAGGAGCCCGCCGACCCCGAGGACATCGACGACGACCTGCTCCGTCTCGTCTTCACGGCCTGCCACCCCGTGCTGTCCGCGGAGGCCCGCATCGCCCTCACCCTGCGGCTGCTGGGCGGTCTGACCACGGTCGAGATCGCGCGGGCGTTCCTCGTCCCCGAGCCCACCGTCGCCCAGCGCATCGTCCGCGCCAAACGCACCCTGGCCACGAAGAACATCGCCTTCGAGGTGCCGTACGGGCCGGAGCGCGAGGCCCGGCTGGGGTCCGTTCTCGACGTCATCTACCTGATTTTCAACGAGGGTTACGCCGCCACCGCCGGCGACGACTGGCTGCGCCCGGCGCTCTGCGAGGACGCCCTGCGCCTGGCCCGCGTCCTCGGCTCCCTCATGCCTAAGGAGCCGGAAGTCCACGCGCTCACCTCCCTCCTCGAATTCCAGGCCTCCCGCACCGCCGCCCGCACCGGCCCGAACGGCGAGCCCGTCCTGCTCAAGGACCAGAACCGCCGCCGCTGGAACCGCATGCTCATCGCCCGCGGCATCCAGGCCCTGCACCGAGCCGACGCCACGGCCACCGGCGCCCCGGGCCCGTACGCCCTCCAGGCCGCCATCGCCGCCTGCCACGCGCACGCGTACACCTACGAGGAGACCGACTGGCAGAGCATCGCCACCCTGTACGGCCTGCTCGCCGCCCGCGCGCCCTCACCCGTCGTCGAACTCAACCGCGCCGTCGCCGTGTCGATGGCGGACGGCCCGGAGGGGGCGCTCGCGATCGTCGACGCCATCGCCGCCGAGCCCGCCCTGCGCGACTACCACCTGTTGCCCAGCGTTCGAGGGGACCTGCTGGCCCGGCTGGGGCGGAGTGCCGAGGCCCGGGAGGAGTTCGTACGGGCGGCGGGGCTGGCGCGCAACGAGCGGGAGCGGGAACTGCTGCTGGCGCGGGCCGAGGAGTGCGGTTCTTGACCCGATCCCGGTCTTAACCTGATCTCGGGCATCTGTTCATCCGAAACTCTGTTCCCTGGCGTCTCGTTGGTCACTACAGTTACTCCGCCCCTGTGCGGGGCCTGTGCGGATCCATGGGGGGTCGACAACTTGAGACTGTTCACGCGCCGCCGTGCCGCGGCGCTCTCCACCGCGGCGGTGCTGGCCGCCACGGGCACCCTGGCGCTCGCGCCGGGTGCCGTCGCCGACGACGCGGGGCCGTGGCCGGGCGCCGAGGGCAAGATCCTGGTGGACGGACCGCGGCTGATCGACCCGGCCACCGGCGCGACCACCGACCCGGCCGTCGGCTTCGGCCAGTACGGCGCCTGGGCGCCGGACGGTAGCCGGTTCGCGTCCATCTCGGACCAGACCATCACCAGCGTGCGCGCCACCGGTTCCACGAAGATCACGCTGCCCAAGGCGACGGGCATGCGCAACAGCGGCGCCGGCTACACGGACCTGGCCTTCGGATGGCGCGGCCGCTACGTCGTCTTCTCCGTCGGCGGCCAGCTCGCCTACGGCCCCTCGGACGGCTCCTGGGCCCCCGAGCCGCTGCTGTCGAGCACCCTGGGCCCGTCGAGCGCCTGCGACGGCAACCCGAGCGTGAGTGGCGCCGGCCTGGTCGCCTTCGAGCGCCACAGCGGCGGCTGCAACGCCACCCCGGGCGTCTACGTCTACGAGCCGTCCACGCAGACCGTCAAGCGCGTGCTCACCGACGCCGCGCAGCCCGTCTACTCGCCGGACGACACCAGGCTGGCCTTCGTCCGCGGCGGCCAGATCTTCACGGCGAACGCCGACGGCACGGACGTCAAGCAGATCACCACCGACGCGCGTACGTACGCCAACCCGTCCTGGTCGCCCACCGGCACCCGGATCCTCGCCGACGTCGAGACCCTCACGAGCGGCGGCGGTTACGTCCACTCCACCGAGTACGTCGACCTGGCCACCGGCGAGTTCACCGAGGTTCCCACCAACTGGGAGGGCAGCAACCCCAGTTGGCAGCCGCTGCGCAAGAACACCACCGCCCGGGTGTGGGGCGCCGACAGCTACGCCACCGCCGTCGCCTCCTCCCGCTTCAGCTGGAACACGGTCGGCCAGAGCGAACCGGGTCTGCTGAACGCCAGGTCGGCCGTGCTGGTCAACCGGGACGACGCGGCGTACTCGCTCACCGCGCCCACGCTGGCCGGCAAGAAGCAGGGCCCCGTGCTGATGACGCCGAAGACGAGCCTGTCGACGGCGGTGAAGAACGAGCTGAAGCGCACCCTGAAGAAGGGCGCGAACGTCTGGATGGTCGGCGGCACGTCCATCCTGACCACCAACGTCTCGACGCAGCTGAAGTCGCTCGGGTACGTCCCCAAGCGGCTGTCCGGCACGGACCGTTACGACACCTCGGTCAAGGTGGCCAAGAGCGTCACGACCGCCCCGACGTACGTGTTCCTGGCCAGCGGCACCGACTACAAGGCGGCCCTCCCGGCGGCCTCGGCGGCCGGCGCCGAGGGCACCGGCAGCACGGGCGGCCTCGTCCTCACCGCCGGCAAGAAGCTGACCGCGTCGGTGAAGTCGTACCTCAACACCCTCAACCCGGCCAAGACCATGGTCATCCCGGTCGGTTCGGACGCGAAGTACGCGCTGACGCACACGAACTTCTCCCACTGGCCGTCGACGTACTACTACTACCCGATCACGGCGACCACCAGCGAGGGACTCTCGGTGGCCGTCGCCAAGTTCTGGTGGACCACCCCCGGCCAGATCGCCCTCGCCTACACCGGCGCCTGGCGCGACGGGGTCTCGGCGAGCGCGGCGATGAACATCTACGGACCCCTCGTCTGGACCTCCCGGCCCGCCCTGTCCAGCGAGGTCAAGAGCTACCTGCTGCGCGAGTCCGCGGGCACCCAGGCCGCCGTCGCCTTCGGCCCGACCGCCTCGGTCACCACGGGCGCCCTGAACACGGCCGGCTCGTCGATGAGCGCGAGCGGTAGCCAGTTCGTGTACGAGCCGTTCTACAACGGTGTCGCCCCGTCCACGAGCACGTTCGCCCAGCGCACGGCGGGCAGTGAGTCCGCGGCCACCACCAAGTCCGGCCGGGCGACGGCCGATCCGCACCTGGACTCGCTGAAGACGGCCCAGCACCAGTAGCGGCTACGCCGGGGCGCCGATCAGCATGGTCGGCGCCCCGGCGACCCGGGTGAGGAACACGGTCGCCGAGTTACGCCCCTGCGGCTTGACCTTCTTCCGCAGCTCCTCCGGCTCCACCGCCGACCCCCGCTTCTTCACGGTCAGGATCCCGACCTCGCGCTCCCGCAGCAGTGCCTTCAACTTCTTCACGTTGAAGGGGAGTTGGTCGGTGATCTCGT
This sequence comes from Streptomyces sp. CA-249302, assembly GCF_050936785.1. Taxonomy (NCBI): domain Bacteria; kingdom Bacillati; phylum Actinomycetota; class Actinomycetes; order Kitasatosporales; family Streptomycetaceae; genus Streptomyces; species Streptomyces sp. CA-249302. The sequence goes on from NZ_JBNJMG010000001.1 coordinate 6,437,898, forward strand.
AGGCGGTGGCGTACGGGGTGGCGTGGAGTTCGTCCGCCGTCACGTAGGCGATGGTCGCGTCGACCAGGCCGCCGTCCAGGTCCTCGGCGACCTCCGCGACGAGGTGGGCGCGGATGACGGCGCCGTCGGGCTCGTACAAGTAGCGGCCCACGGGGCGGACTTGGGGGTCGGGCAGGCCCCTGCCGAGGAGCGTGCGCGGCCCGGGGAGGAGGGTGGCGCGCACCGCGCCCGGCTTCGCCCCGAACCACAGCACCGCTTCCTTCACGTCCCCGCCGTCCGAGATCCACTCGGCCTCGGCGTCCTCCGGCACGGCCTCGTGCGGGATGCCGGGCGCCACCTTGAGCGCGGCGTGCGGCGCCTTGCGGGCCGCCTCGACGGCCCGGGAGAGCGGCGGCGAGTAGGCCTCCGGGTCGAAGATGCGGCCGCGGCCGCCGCGCCGGGCCGGGTCCACGAACACGGCGTCGTATCCCGCCGTATCCACCTCCATGACGTCCGCCTCGCGCACCTCGATCAGCCCGCCCAGCCCGAGCGCCTCGGCGTTCGCACGCGCCGCGGCCGCCGTCAGCGGGTCGCGGTCCACGGCGAGCACGCGGATGCCCGCCCGGGCCAGCGCGATGGCATCCCCGCCGATCCCGCAGCACAGGTCGGCGACGGACCGCACCCCGAGCGCCTGGAAACACTCCGCGCGATACGAGGCGACAGTCGCGCGCGTCGACTGCTCGACGCCGTTCGGCGTGAAGAACATCCGGGCCGCGTCCTCGGCGCCGAACTTCGCCGCAGCCCGCTGCCGCAGCCGCGCCTGGCCGAGCGCCGCCGACACCAGTTCGGCGGGGTGCTCGCGGCGCAGCCGGGTGGCGACGGCGAGCTCGTCGGCGGGGGCCGTGCCGCGCACCTCGGCGAGGAGGGCGCGGCCTTCGGGGGTGAGGAGGGGGGCGAGGTCGTTCACCGGCTCATTGTGGGCCAGTCGGTGGATGGTGTGCCTCCGGTCGCGGTGTCGGGCCGGGGGAGGGGCGGTGAGCTGCGAAGATCCAACGCCATGCGAGTAGTCGTACAAAATGACAAAAATCGGTCGTCGCGTGGGGCCCGGATCCGCGGCGGAATCGCCGTGCTCGCCGTCGCCGCCGTCGCCTCCGGCTGCGCACAGAGCGCCGAGCACAGGGCGGTGCGCCCCGCCCACGCCCCGCAGCGCCTGAAGGCGCCCGAGGCGCGTGCCCTGGACTCGTACGCCACCAGGCTGCGCGCCGCCATGACCGCACGCGCCGCGGCCGCGAAGCGCTGGGGGCTGAAGCAGGTGCCGTTGACGGCGCCGCCGGCCCCGGCGGAGAAGCCGCACATCACCGCGCGCAAGGGCTTCGAGGTCGACGACCAGGAGGAGCTGAACCTTCCGCCGGTCTTCACCACGGTCCCCACCAAGGAGCGGATCGTCTTCCTCACCATCGACGACGGCGCCGAGAAGGACCGGGCGTTCCTGCGGATGATGGACGAGCTGAAGATCCCGTACACCGCCTTCCTCAGCAACTTCCTGGTCAAGGACGACTACCCGTACTTCCGCAAGATGCAGTCCGAGGGCGTGACGCTGAACAACCACACCCTCACGCACCCCTTCCTGCCGGGGCTGTCGTACGAGGAGCAGAAGCACGAGATCTGCGGGATGCAGAAGGTCATGAAGAAGGAGTTCGGGAAGGCGCCGACCGTCTTCCGGCCGCCCTTCGGGAACTACAACCGCGACACCCTGCGGGCCGCCAAGTCCTGCGGCATCAAGTACGCGCCGATCTGGGACGAGGAGGTCTTCGTCGACCACTGGGAGTACCGCGAGTGGGACCAGGACCTGCACCCCGGCGACATCGTGCTCACCCACTTCCGCGGCCGCGACGAGTGGAAGGGCACCATGGTCGACGACATGCGCCGCTTCCTGAACCGGGTCACCGCCGACGGGTACGCGGTGGCCCGCCTGGAGGACTACCTGTGAGGCGCCGGGGACTGGCGGCCGGTGCCCTCGCGCTGGCCGTGCTCCTCACCGGCTGCGCCCAGTCCGTCGACCCCATCGAGCGGCTGGGCAAGAAGGCGGCGCAGCGGGTACGGGCCCATGGACCGTCCGCCCCGCAGCTCCCGCCGGTCGTCACCCGTGTCCGCACCCGGGACCGGGTCGTCTTCCTCACCTACGACGACAGCGCCGAGCGCGACCCCCGCTTCGTCGACCTGGTCCGCGAACGGCGGCTGCCCGTCAGCGTGTTCCTCACCGACGACGTCGTGGGACCGGGGTACGGCCACTTCGCGCGCCTCCAGTCGGTGGGCGCGACCCTCCAGAACCACACCCTCGACCACTCCGCCCTGCCCGGCCTGCCCTACGCCGGCCAGCGCGCCGAGATCTGCGGCCAGCGGGACAAGCTGCGGTCCCGCTTCGGCGTCCGCCCCGACCTCTTCCGCCCGCCCTACGGCACGTACGACACCACGACCCTGCGGGCGGCGGCCGACTGCGGGGTCTCGGCGCTCGTGCTGTGGCGGGCCTCGGTGACGGGGAGCGGCGGACTTGCGTACACCCAGGGCGGCGACCGACTGCGGCCCGGCGACATCGTGGCCGTGGACCCGGACGGGGGGACGGGGCTGACGCTCGAGCAGCGCACGACACGGCTGCTGCGCGAGCTGCGGGGGCGGGGGCTGCGGGTTGGGCGCCTGGAGGACTATCTGTAGTGCCGGGTGGGGGACTGCCTGTAGAGCCGGGTGGGGACTGCCCGTAGCGCCGGGTGGGGACTGCCCGTAGCGCCTGTGTGGGCAGCGGCGCGCCGCCGTAATTAGCAGTCCGCTTGACCGAGTGCTAATCACGGTCATAGTCTCGGCTCTGGCACTCGCCACTGGAGAGTGCCAACACAGCGACGGGCAGGTCCGGCACCCGCGACGACGGATCCACCTGGTCGCCACCTCAGACAGTTAACCCCGTGAGATCTCCGAAGGGGGAGGTCGGATCGTGACGACCGCCAGCTCCAAGGTTGCCATCAAGCCGCTCGAGGACCGCATCGTGGTCCAGCCGCTCGACGCCGAGCAGACCACGGCCTCTGGCCTGGTCATCCCGGACACCGCGAAGGAGAAGCCCCAGGAGGGCGTCATCCTCGCCGTCGGTCCGGGCCGCTTCGAGAACGGCGAGCGCCTGCCGCTCGACGTGAAGGTCGGCGACATCGTGCTGTACAGCAAGTACGGCGGCACCGAGGTGAAGTACAACGGCGAGGAGTACCTCGTCCTCTCGTCCCGCGACGTGCTCGCGATCATCGAGAAGTAATTCACTTCGTTTCGATTCACATCGAAGCATTTTGCTTGTGAGCTGCGCCCCGGGTTCCCGCGTCCTTATGAAGCCGGGTCTCCGGGGCGCAGTTCGTTTCACTCACGTTTTCCGAGAGGGCTGAACCGCTCCCATGGCGAAGATCCTGAAGTTCGACGAGGACGCCCGTCGCGCCCTCGAGCGCGGCGTCAACAAGCTGGCCGACACGGTCAAGGTGACGATCGGCCCCAAGGGCCGCAACGTCGTCATCGACAAGAAGTTCGGCGCGCCCACCATCACCAATGACGGCGTCACCATCGCCCGTGAGGTCGAGGTCGAGGACCCGTACGAGAACCTCGGCGCCCAGCTGGTGAAGGAGGTGGCGACCAAGACCAACGACATCGCGGGTGACGGCACCACCACCGCCACCGTGCTCGCCCAGGCGCTGGTGCGCGAGGGCCTGAAGAACGTCGCCGCGGGTGCCTCCCCGGCGCTGCTGAAGAAGGGCATCGACGCGGCCGTGGCCGCGGTCTCCGAGGACCTCCTCGCGACCGCCCGCCCGATCGACGAGAAGTCCGACATCGCCGCCGTGGCCGCGCTCTCCGCGCAGGACCAGCAGGTCGGCGAGCTCATCGCCGAGGCGATGGACAAGGTCGGCAAGGACGGTGTCATCACCGTCGAGGAGTCCAACACCTTCGGTCTGGAGCTGGACTTCACCGAGGGCATGGCCTTCGACAAGGGCTACCTGTCGCCGTACTTCGTGACGGACCAGGAGCGCATGGAAGCCGTCCTGGACGACCCGTACATCCTCATCAACCAGGGCAAGATCTCCTCCATCCAGGAGCTGCTGCCGCTGCTGGAGAAGGTCATCCAGTCGGGTGCCTCCAAGCCGCTGCTGATCATCGCCGAGGACCTGGAGGGCGAGGCCCTCTCCACCCTCGTCGTCAACAAGATCCGCGGCACGTTCAACGCGGTCGCCGTCAAGGCCCCGGGCTTCGGCGACCGTCGCAAGGCGATGCTTCAGGACATGGCGGTCCTCACCGGCGCCACGGTCATCTCCGAGGAGGTCGGCCTCAAGCTCGACCAGGTGGGCCTGGACGTGCTGGGCTCCGCCCGCCGCGTGACGATCACCAAGGACGACACGACCATCGTCGACGGCGCCGGCGACTCCGCCGACGTCGTGGGCCGCGTCGCCCAGATCAAGGCCGAGATCGAGAACACGGACTCCGACTGGGACCGCGAGAAGCTCCAGGAGCGCCTCGCGAAGCTGGCCGGCGGCGTGTGCGTGATCAAGGTCGGCGCCGCCACCGAGGTGGAGCTGAAGGAGAAGAAGCACCGTCTCGAGGACGCCATCTCGGCGACCCGCGCCGCGGTCGAGGAGGGCATCGTCTCCGGCGGTGGCTCGGCCCTCGTCCACGCCGCCAAGGTCCTCGAGGGCGGCCTGGGCAAGACGGGCGACGAGGCCACCGGTGTCGCCGTCGTCCGCAAGGCCGTCGTCGAACCCCTCCGCTGGATCGCCGAGAACGCCGGCCTGGAGGGTTACGTCATCACCTCCAAGGTCGCCGAGCTCGACAAGGGCCAGGGCTTCAACGCCGCGACCGGCGAGTACGGCGACCTGGTCAAGGCCGGCGTCATCGACCCGGTCAAGGTCACCCGCTCCGCCCTGGAGAACGCGGCCTCCATCGCGTCCCTCCTCCTGACGACCGAGACCCTGGTCGTCGAGAAGAAGGAAGAGGAAGAGCCGGCCGCGGCCGGCCACGGCCACGGGCACTCGCACTGACGTAGGTCGGTAACGCCGTGAGAGGCCCGGCACCCTGCAGACAGGGGGTGCCGGGCCTCAGCGCATCCCCTACTGCTCAAGCCCCTCAAGGGCCCCCAACTGGGCCATCAGCCCCAGCCGGTCGTACTCCCACCACGCCTCGACGATCTTCCCGTGCTCGCCGAACCGATGCGTGGTGACCCCGGTCATGGCCACCTTCTTCCCACCGGCCGGCATCCCCATGAACTCACCGGTCTGGGTCCCGTTCCAGGTCCACCGGGTACAGACCCGGTCCCCCTGGGCGATCTGGTCGTCGATGACGAACTCGAACTCGAAGCCACCGCGCCACATCCCGATCTCGCGCCGCAGGGCATCCATCCCCATCGTGTCCTGCTCGTTCGCGGGATCATGGTCGTGGTAACTCTCCGCGACCAGCTCGTCGAGCGGCGGCAGATCCCCCGAGACAGCGATGGTCTCGAAGAACCGCCGTGCGTTGGTCGCGTACAACTGCTCATCGCGTACGACGTCGAGATCCGTGAACGTGGGCATCTCGTCGCAGAGCGCGACCATCTCCCGGAAGATCTTGTCCGTCTCGGGAAGATTCGAGTTCCGCATGGCCTCCTCGTACGACGGGAACTCCACGATCTCGATGAAGTGCGACGCGTCGGAGTGATCCTTCCCGACCACCGCATGCGTCGCCGTCCGCTTCCCCTTGGTCTGCTCGACCCACGTGTCCATCAGCCGGTTGATGTCATCGAACCGGCTGGTCCTGCAGTCGATGATCTGAACGAAGGTCATGGTGGTGCCTCCGGTCCGGGTGGGTCCGGGTCGGTTCGGGTGTACGGGACCATTTTCCCACCGGAGAGCCTCGGCGGCGCGCTTCCGTTTGGCACCATGGCGTCATGCGGGAACGGGGGGAACGGTCCGTGTCGGCGGGCGGCGGCATCGGTACCGCCATCACGGGCGACAACAACCAGGTATTGCTCGCGCCGGCGGTGCGGTCGGCGTACTGGGAGCAGGTGCGGCGCATCGCCCCGGCCGAACTCCTCGACCGCGAAGCCGAGCTGACCGACCTGGCCGACTTCTGCACGACCGACTCCGGCCCGTCGTACGCCTGGTGGCGGGCGGGAGCGTGGGCGGGCAAGACGGCACTCCTGTCGTGGTTCGCGCTGCATCCGCCAGCGGGCGTACGCGTGGTGCCGTTCTTCGTGACGGCGCGGCTGGGTGCGCAGAACGACGTGATCGCGTACGTCGATGTCGTCCTGGAGCAGTTGGCGGAACTGACCGGCGAGGGCATCCCGGCCTACCTCACCCCCGCGACCCGCGAGGCCCACCTCCTGCGCCTCTACGGCGAAGCGGCCCGCGCCTGCGGGGAGCGGGGCGAGCGTCTGGTCCTGCTGGTGGACGGGCTGGACGAGGACCGGGGGGTGACGACCGGCCCTGACGCCCACAGCATCGCGAGCCTTCTTCCCGGATACCCCGAGCACGGCATGCGCGTGGTGATCGCGAGCCGTCTGAACCCGCCGCTGCCGGGCGACGTGGCGGGGGACCACCCGCTCTGGCAACCAGAGGTCGTACGGCTGTTGCGCCGGTCGCCGCGCGCCGAGGTGATCCGGGCCGAGGCCGAACGCGAACTGAAGCGGCTGATCGAGGCCGGCGGGCTCGAACACGATCTGCTCGCGCTGGTGACGGCAGCCGGGGGCGGGCTCACGGCCGGCGATCTGGCCACGCTGACCGGGAAGACCTCGTACCGGGTACAGGACATCCTGCGCACCCGGGCCGGCCGGACCTTCGCCGTGCGCGCGAGTGTGTACCTGCTGGGCCACGAGGAGTTGCAGTCGAGGGCGGAGGAGATCCTCGGCGAATCCGAACTCGCGTGTCACCGGGCACAGTTGCACGCATGGGCGGACGGGTGGCAGGAACAGGGATGGCCGGAGGCCACGCCGGAATACCTCTTGCGGGGCTACTTCCCCATGCTGCGGGCCACGGCTGACCTGGATCGGATGACGTCGAACGCCCTCGACTCGACACGCCATGAGCGGATGTTCGAGGCGACCGGCGGTGACGCCGCGGCCCTCGACGAGATCCGTGCCGCGCAGGAGCTCATGGTCGAGCGGACCGAACAGGGCCAGGAGGCGGACCTGTTGGGGGCACTGCGCCTCGCCATGCACCGCGACGAGCTCGCCGGGCGCAGCGCCCGTATCCCCGGCGCGGTCGCGGAGGCGTGGGCGGTCCTGGGACAGGGCAGCCGGGCGGAGGCGCTCGCGTACAGCCAGGTGGAGCCCGAGAGCCGGGCCCGGGCGCTCATCGCGGTCGCGAGCAGGCTGGCGGCGGGAGACAGAGAGCGGGCGCTGACCCTGCTCACCGATGCTCAGGCGTGCGTGGGTCTGGTGCGTCGGTCCGACGACCGGGATCGGGTGACTCGGCAGGTGTGCCACGCCCTGATCGAACTGGACGAGTGCGCGCGGGCGGCAGAGCTGCTGGGTTCGCTCGTGCCCCCGCTCGCACAGGAAGTCTCCGTGGAACTCGTGCGAAAGCACCTCTCCGAGGGGCGCTTCGAGTCGGCGTCCGAGGTTGCCGACTGGACCACCGGGCCACGCGAGAGGGCCTTGGCGGTCGGTGCCCTGGTCGCGGCTCGGCTGCGGGGCATGGACACCGGGGCGGCGGAGGCCGACCGTCTCCTCGACGAGACGGTCAGAGGGCTGGAGTCGCCCTGGGGTGTCGTGGAGGCGCTTGTCGACGCGGGTGAAGTGGATCGTGCCGTGGCACTGGTCACCCGGCTGCCGAAGTTGAGCCACCGTACGGCGGGTGTTCGGGGGCGCGACCCGGCGTGTGCGGAGCTGGCCCGGGCCGAGGCGAGCCGGGGGGATTTTGGACGGGCGGAGGCGTGGCTCACCCGGATTCGTGACTCCGAGCTGAGCGACGCCGTGCGGGCCGACGTGGCCGCGGAGCTGGTGCGCCGGGGCCAGCTGCCGCGGGCGGACCGACTGGCGGCGACGGTGGACGGCGACCGGCAGAAGGAGTGGGAGTGGGTACGGGCACGTGTCGCCGGGGCACTGGCAGAGGCAGGCGACCTCGAACAGGCCGCGGACAGGGCGGACGATCTCGTGCTGGAGCCGGCGCGCGCTCACGTCATGGTCGCTCTGGCAGAGGCGGGGGCACGCCTGGGCGAGGAGGAGACCGCCCTCGCCCTCATACGGGAGATCGCCGACTTCCCCTTCACGAGCGACGGGATGCCCGCGGTCGCGCTGGCCCTCGCCACGCACGGCTGCGTGGGCGAGGCCGAGGAGATCCTGGCCGAGTTGGAGGCCGAGGCGCGCGGTGCGGTGCTCGTGCCCCGTGACCTGTTCACTCTGGCGGATGCGCTGAAGGCACTGGCCGAGGCCGGCTACCCGGACGAGGCGGTCGCCGTGGTCACGACCGAGCCCCCCATGCTCGCTCATCTGGAGGCCCTGGTCTGGCCGGACGACGACTACGGTCTGGACCTGTTTCTGATGGCGGGGTGCGAAGTGCTCGCCAGTGTGGGGGAGTTCGAGCGGCTGGAAGCGATGCTTGAGGACGCTCCCGACCACCTGGGGATCCTGTTCCCCCTCGCGGAGGCGCTCGCCGTAGCGGGACAGATCGAGCGAGTACGGGCACTGCTGGCCGGGTGCCGGAGCGAGAGCACCAGCAACGAGGTCCTGGCAGCGGTCGCCAGAGCACTGGTACTCGAGGGACAGACAGAGCGCGCCCTGGAATCCGTGCGGGCGATGGCAGGCCCTGAAAAGGTGGTGGCGACCCTGGCCCGGCTTGCTCGTACAGCCGCCGACCTCGGAAGTCATGGCGACGCGGAGTCACTGCTCGGCAACGCGATCCAGCTGGCGGACGACATACTCGCACCGGGCCGCCTTGCGCCGCAGTCGGACTTGGTCGAGACCCTGGTCGCCCTGGGACACACCGACGCCGCCCGCTCACGACTCATCACGCTGTTGGACCATGCGCGGCATGACCTCGACGTGAGCGAGCTGCCGGCGTACGCACGTCTGCTGGCCTTCGTGGGTTGGCACGACAAGGCCGAAATCCTCGCGAACGGGATCGGCGACACCGAGACCCGTGCCAGTGCCCAGGCCGAGGTGGCCAAGGTGCTCGCCGAGGCGGGCGAGTACGAGAGGGCCGAACGGCTCGCACGGAGGATCACGCCCCAGGCAGGAATCACCGGGGATGTCCTCGCGGAGATCGCTCGTCACGCCGATGAGCCCAGCGCACGCAGGCTGGTCGTCGCAGCACTCACCCACGTGCGGTGGACGGAGGCTCTTCCCGCCCTGCTCCGACTGGAGCCCCGAGCCGTTCCTCTCGTCGTCGAGGCCCTGAGCGGTCCTGTGCGGACGAACACCCCGAGCGGTGCCACCTGGAAGCATTGGCTCGGCGTGAATCGTCCTACTGCGCTCCGTACTTCCGACCGGTCCTCGACGTAATCCCACCCAACAACCCCCTGGGCGCCACCTTCACGATCCCCATCAACGCCTTGTACCGAGGATCCGGAATCGACAGCGACTTCCCCCGCGCCAGATCCCCCAGCGCCGCCGCCACCAGTTTGTCCGCGTCGAGCCACATCCACCCGGGAATGTTGTCCGTGCCCATCCCGGCCCGCTGATGGAATTCCGTGCGGACGAATCCGGGGCAGAGGGCCATCAGCCGCACCCCGCTCCCCGCGAGGTCCTTCGCCGCCCCCTGCGTGAACTGCACGACCCACGCCTTGGACGCGCCATACGTGCCGCGTGGCACGAACGCCGCCACCGACGCCACGTTCACCACCCCGCCCCGGCCCCGCTCCCGCATCGCCTCCGTCGCCGCCGAGGTCAGTCGGAGTACCGCCTCGCAGTGGACCTTGAGCATCTTCAGCTCGTCGGTCATGGAGACGTCGAGGTAGCGGCCCTTGTTGCCGAAGCCCGCGTTGTTGATCAGCAGGTCGACCGGGTTCCTGCGGTCGGACAGGCGGGCCGCCACCGCCTCGATGCCGGCGTCCGTCGCGAGGTCGGCCGTCAGGACCTCCGCCTCGATGCCGTGCCGGTCGTGCAGCTCGGTCGCCTGGTCGCGCAGCCGCTTCGTGTCCCGCGCGACGAGCACCAGATTGTGCCCGTCACCCGCCAGCCGCCGTGCGAACGCGGCGCCGATGCCCGCGGTCGATCCCGTAATCAGAGCCGTTGTCATGGCCCAAGGGTAGTTACCCGGACTGTGGGAATCCGATCTCTGCACACGGCCCGACGGTGGTGAAGCACCTGGGGAGGCGCATGATCTGACGGAAAGTCAGGAGGTCTGCCGCGACGCGTACCTGCGCGCCTCCGCCAGCTGCTCAGGATGGAGCGCGTCGCCGGCCGCCAACACCCTTGGCAGCAAGGCCCGTTCGGTTGTCGAAGCGCGGAACGCCAGTGCCACCGTCACGTCGTGGTCCGGTCGGTGCACGATCTCGACCGTGTCGCCGGAGCGGATCTCGCCGGGCTCGATCACCCGCAGATACGCCCCCGGCGCCCCCTTCCGCGTGAACCGCTTCACCCAGCCCTTCTCACCCAGATGGCCCTGGAAGGTACGGCAGGGAATCCGGCCAGACGTGACCTCCAGGACGACCTCCGGCCCGATCCGCCAGCGCTCGCCGATCAGTGCGCCGGTGATGTCGAGGCCCTCGGTGGTGAGGTTCTCGCCGAACGAGCCGTTCGGCAGCGCGCGGCCCAACTCGAGCTCCCAGCCGTCCAGGTCCTCGCGGGCCATCGCGTACACCGCCTGGTCGTTCCCGCCGTGGTGCTGGAGTTTGCACACCGCGTCCCCGGCCAGCCCGCTCCCGGCGACCCCCTTGGGCCCGGGCGCCGCCACCCGCACCGGCCCCGGGACCGGGCGCTTGTCGATTCCGGTCAGGCCTTCGGGCGCGTCCGTGTACGGCACGGCCCGCGCGCTGCCCACGTTCACTGACAGAAGCCTCATGACCTCACGGTAGGCGACCCGACCTCAAAGCCACGACGCATTTTTGGGCGCCGTGCTAAAGGACGACTTATTCTCGAAGGGTGATCGAAGCCCGCCATCTGCGCGTCCTGCGCGCCGTCGCGACCACCGGCTCCTTCTCGGCCGCGGGGCGCGAACTGGGCTGCACCCAGCCCGCCGTCAGCCAGCAGATGAAGGCCCTGGAGGCCTCCGTGGGCACCCCGCTGCTGGTCCGCAACGGGCGTGAGATGCGCCTCACCCAGGCCGGTGAGGCCCTCGTCCGGCACGCGAACGGCATCCTCGCCGGCCTCACCGCCGCCGAGGAGGAGGTCGCGGCGATCGCCGGGCTGCGGGCCGGGCGGGTCCGGCTGGTCTCGTTCCCCAGCGGCAGCTCGACCCTCGTACCGAACGCCCTCGCGGCCCTGCGCGCCGCGCACCCCGGCACCCGCGTCTCGCTCGAGGAGGCCGAACCGCCCGCCTCCGTCGAGATGCTCCGCGCGGGAGAGTGCGACGTGGCGCTCGCCTTCCGGTACGAAGGTGCGAGGGGTGGCGCGGGTGCGACGGGTGCGACGGGTGCGACGGGTGCGACGGGTGCCACGGATACGACGGGTGCGACGGGTGCCGCGGGGGCGGCAGGCGGTCGGCAGGAGCAGGAAGGCGAGTGGGACGACCTCGTCGTACGTCCGCTGCTGACCGACCGGCTGGTCGGGCTGGTGCCCGAGCGGCACCCGCTCGCGGACGCCGGCACCGTGGCCATCGGCGAGCTCGCGCGCGAGCCGTGGATCGCCGGATGCCCGCGCTGCCGCGGTCGGTTGGTGGAGGTGTGCGAGTCGGCCGGCTTCACCCCGCGCATCGACTTCGCCACTGACGACTACCCGGCCGTGGTCGGCCTCGTCGGCGCCGGTCTGGGGGTCGCCGTACTGCCGCAGCTCGCCATCGAGTCGGTACGACCACGCCACGCGCGCGTGCTGACGCTCCGGCCGGCGGTACGGCGGGAGATCGTGGCGCTCACCCTGCCCGACCTGGCCCAGGTGCCGGCGGTCGCGGCCACCCTGGAACAGCTGGGGCGCACGGCGGCCAGCGCGCGCCCCCGGTCGTGAAGACAGGCCCCCGGTCATGAAGAAGGGCACGCGCGCGTGCCCTTCTCGGTGGGAGCTCAGGGTTCGGGAGCTCGGGAACCCTGGAACGCAGAAACGTTCCTTCAGTTGTTCGAAGCGCTGTCCCCGCTGGTGGCCCCCGCCGACACCAGCCGGTTCCGCGCTCTGCCCATGAGCTCTTCGCGCTCGTCCTCGGTCAGGCCGCCCCACACGCCGTACGGCTCTCTCACCGCCAGCGCGTGCGCCGCGCACTGCGCGCGCACCGGGCACCTCATGCAGACCTCCTTGGCCGAGTTCTCGCGAGCGCTCCGGGCCGCGCCTCGCTCGCCCTCAGGATGAAAGAAGAGCGAGCTGTCGACCCCGCGACAGGCAGCCAGAAGCTGCCAGTCCCAAAGGTCCGCGTTCGGTCCGGGAAGGCGGGAGAAATCTGCCATTACGTGACCCCTTGTAGCCGTTCTGAGCGGATACGGTGCCCACGACCGTACATCTACGATCTAAGGAGATGAAAATATGACTCATTGCGAATCTAGCCTCAGACACCAGCAGATGGGAAGAAAAGGGGCTAAATGGGGCACTGGTTGTGATGAAACGTTGTGGGTCCACCGCGCATGTCTGCACCGTGTCCGCCCCCTCACGTAGAGTGCCGAAGATGGCACACAGCCCCGTAACTCTTTCGAGTGACCGTCGTTGAGAGTGCGGAGGCGGTTGAAGCAACAAGCTCGGGCAGGTGTCCGAGACGGTCGACCGCACAGGTGACGATTTCGTACCAGCCTGGAGGCTCAAGGTGACGTGCATCAGCTGCGGAGGACGGCCATGACATCCGTCCTCGTCTGCGACGACTCCCCGCTTGCCCGAGAGGCGCTCCGCCGCGCGGTCGCGACCGTGCCCGGCGTCGAGCGCGTGACGACCGCGGCCAACGGCGAGGAAGTCCTCCGCCGCTGGGGTGCGGACCGTTCGGACCTGATTCTGATGGACGTACGCATGCCCGGACTGGGCGGCGTCGAGACCGTGCGGCGGCTGCTCTCCGCCGACCCCGGTGCGCGCATCATCATGCTCACCGTCGCGGAGGACCTGGACGGGGTCGCTCTCGCGGTCGCCGCGGGAGCGCGGGGCTACCTCCACAAGGACGCGTCGCGTGCGGAGTTGCGGGCGACCGTGACGCAGGCGCTGGCCGACCCGACGTGGCGGCTGGCTCCTCGGCGGCTGCGGTCCGCCGAGATGGGGGCGGCGCCGACGCTCACCGCGCGGGAGATCCAGGTGCTCGAAGGGATGAGCCACGGTCGGTCCAATGCCGAGATCGGGCGGGAGCTGTTCCTGTCCGAGGACACCGTGAAGACGCACGCTCGGCGGTTGTTCAAGAAGCTCGGGGCTTCGGACCGGGCGCATGCGGTGGCTCTTGGCTTCCGGTGGGGCTTGGTCCGCTAGGCCTATTGGAGTGCCGCCATTTGTCGTCTGGCGGCTGCGGGTTCGTTGTGGCTGGTCGCGCAGTTCCCCGCGCCCCTTTCGGGGCGCGGTTGCGAGGTTGGTCAAGCGGCTCCCTCGGCGTCCGGTGCTTGTTTCGGCGCTGATGCCGCATCCTTGAGATGTGGAGTCTCTCGGGGACGAGTCGGTCGAGCGGAAGGGGAGGGCGCAAGGGATGAGTTCCGGCGCACCTGCTCATAACGCTTCGGTGCACAACATCGGACGCGGTGCCACGGACCCCAATGCCGCAAGGCACCATGGACCGATGCGCGACGACGAGGCGGCCGGGGCCGCAGGGGCGATCGGTGCACTCGTCCATCGCGCCGTCGACGGGGACGAGCAGGCCACGCATGACCTGCTCGCCCATGTCCACCCCCTGGCACTGCGGTACTGCCGCACCCGTCTGTCCCGGCTGCCGGGCGACGCCCGGCACTTCGTGGAGGACCTCGCACAGGAGGTCTGTGTCGCCGTCCTGCTCGCGCTGCCGCGCTACCGGGACACCGGACGGCCCTTCGAGGCGTTCGTGTTCGCCATCGCCGCGCACAAGGTCGCGGACCTTCAGCGGGCGGCGATGCGGCACCCGGGGTCGACAGCGGTGCCGTCCGACGAGATGCCGGAGCGGCCGGACGACTCGCTCGGCCCGGAGGAGCGCGCGCTGCTCAGCAGCGACGCCGAATGGGCCAAGAAACTGCTGGCCAACCTGCCGGAGAACCAGCGGGAGCTGTTGCTGCTGCGCATCGCCGTCGGGCTGACCGCCGAGGAGACGGGCCAGATGTTGGGAATGTCACCCGGCGCGGTTCGGGTGGCCCAGCACCGGGCGCTGAGCCGGCTGCGGGCGCTCGCGGAGCAGTGACCCTTTTGCCGTCAGCGGCCGTCAGCGGCCGTCAGCGCCTTCCTTGAACAGGCTCCGTTTCGATTCCGTACGAACATACGAAGCCCCTGGTCATCCACAACCGTGGAATGAGAGAGGTGCGCTTCCCGTTAGCATGGACATCCGCACCGATCAAGGCCATTTGGGGAAGGTGTCATGACTGCAAACGTCGACGGAGTGCCCGGAAAATTCGCGACACTCGGGCTGACCTACGACGACGTGCTGCTGCTGCCGGGCGCATCCGAGGTGCTCCCCAACGCGGTCGACACCTCGTCCCGCATCTCCCGCAACGTCCGGGTCAACATCCCGCTGCTCTCGGCGGCGATGGACAAGGTGACCGAGTCCCGTATGGCCATCGCGATGGCCCGCCTCGGTGGCGTCGGTGTGCTGCACCGCAACCTCTCCGTCGAGGACCAGGTCAACCAGGTCGACCTGGTCAAGCGGTCCGAGTCCGGCATGGTCACCGACCCCATCACGGTGCACCCGGAGGCCACGCTCGCCGACGCGGACGCGCTGTGCGCCAAGTTCCGCATCAGCGGTGTCCCCGTCACCGACCCGGCCGGCAAGCTGCTCGGCATCGTCACCAACCGCGACATGGCCTTCGAGTCCGACCGCAGCCGCCAGGTGCGTGAGGTCATGACGCCGATGCCGCTGGTCACCGGCAAGGTCGGCATCTCCGGCGTGGACGCCATGGAGCTGCTGCGCAAGCACAAGATCGAGAAGCTTCCGCTGGTCGACGACGCCGGTGTCCTCAAGGGCCTGATCACCGTCAAGGACTTCGTCAAGGCCGAGAAGTACCCGAACGCCGCCAAGGACGCCGAGGGCCGCCTGCTCGTCGGTGCCGCCGTCGGCGCCAGCCCCGAGGCCCTGGAGCGCGCCCAGGCGCTCGCCGAGGCCGGCGTGGACTTCCTGGTCGTCGACACCTCGCACGGCCACAACAGCAACGCCCTCAGCTGGATGTCGAAGATCAAGTCGGGCGTGTCCGTCGACGTGATCGGCGGCAACGTCGCCACCCGCGACGGCGCGCAGGCCCTCATCGACGCCGGTGTCGACGGCATCAAGGTCGGTGTCGGACCCGGCTCCATCTGTACGACCCGTGTCGTCGCCGGCATCGGCGTCCCGCAGGTCACCGCGATCTACGAGGCCTCCCTGGCCGCCCGCCCGGCCGGCATCCCGCTCATCGGCGACGGCGGCCTCCAGTACTCCGGCGACATCGGCAAGGCCCTTGCGGCCGGCGCCGACACCGTGATGCTGGGCAGCCTCCTGGCCGGCTGCGAGGAGTCGCCCGGCGAGCTGCAGTTCATCAACGGCAAGCAGTTCAAGTCGTACCGCGGCATGGGCTCGCTCGGCGCCATGCAGTCCCGGGGCCAGGCGAAGTCGTACTCGAAGGACCGCTACTTCCAGGCCGAGGTCGGCTCCGACGACAAGCTCGTGCCCGAGGGCATCGAGGGCCAGGTGCCCTACCGCGGCCCGCTGTCCAGCGTCCTGCACCAGCTCGTCGGCGGTCTGCGCCAGACCATGGGCTACGTCGGCGCGGCCACCATCGACGAGATGGAGTCAAAGGGCCGCTTCGTCCGCATCACTTCCGCGGGCCTCAAGGAGAGCCACCCGCACGACATCCAGATGACGGTCGAGGCGCCGAACTACAGCAGCAAGTAGGCGACAGGCCTTACGAAGGGCGGCCCCGGAGGGATCCGGGGCCGCCCTTGTCGTACCCGTCGGCGATACTGGTAGACGCTGAACGCATCAGGGAAAGGCCACAGACGTGACTGAGATCGAGATCGGGCGCGGCAAGCGCGGGCGGCGGGCGTACGCCTTCGACGACATCGCCGTCGTCCCCAGCCGCCGTACGCGGGACCCGAAGGAGGTCTCGATCGCCTGGCAGATCGACGCCTACCGCTTCGAGCTGCCCTTCCTGGCCGCCCCCATGGACTCGGTCGTCTCCCCGGCCACCGCGATCCGCATCGGCGAGCTCGGCGGCCTCGGCGTCCTGAACCTCGAAGGCCTCTGGACGCGGTACGAGGACCCGCAGCCGCTGCTCGACGAGATCGTCGGCCTCGACGCCGAGACGGCGACCCGGCGCCTCCAGGAGATCTACTCCGCCCCCATCAAGGAGGAGCTGATCGGCGCGCGCATCAAGGAGGTGCGCGACTCCGGCGTGGTCACGGCCGCCGCGCTCTCCCCGCAGCGCACGGCGCAGTTCTCCAAGGCGGTCGTGGACGCCGGCGTCGACATCTTCGTCATTCGCGGTACGACGGTCTCGGCGGAGCACGTCTCCGGCTCGCACGAGCCGCTGAACCTGAAGCAGTTCATCTACGAGCTCGACGTCCCGGTGATCGTCGGCGGCTGCGCCACGTACACGGCGGCCCTGCACCTGATGCGCACCGGCGCGGCCGGCGTCCTGGTCGGCTTCGGCGGCGGCGCGGCGCACACGACGCGGAACGTGCTCGGCATCCAGGTCCCGATGGCCACGGCGGTCGCGGATGTGGCGGCGGCCCGGCGTGACTACATGGACGAGTCCGGCGGCCGGTACGTGCACGTGATCGCCGACGGTGGCGTGGGCTGGTCCGGCGACCTCCCCAAGGCGATCGCCTGCGGCGCCGACGCCGTGATGATGGGCTCCCCGCTCGCCCGCGCGACCGACGCGCCCGGCAAGGGCCACCACTGGGGCATGGAAGCGGTCAACGACGAGCTGCCGCGCGGCAAGAAGGTCGACCTCGGCACGGTCGGCACGATCGAGGAGGTCCTGACGGGCCCCTCGCACACCCCCGACGGCTCGATGAACCTCTTCGGCGCACTGCGGCGGGCGATGGCCACGACCGGGTACAGCGAGCTGAAGGAGTTCCAGCGCGTCGAGGTGACGGTGGCGGACTCGCAGCACAAGCGGTAGGGGTTACGGCGGGAAGGGGGCCGGTCACTTGATGGGTGACCGGCCCCCTCCGTGTGCCTGGGGCCTGTGCGGGGCGCGTGGGGTGGTGTGGGGGCGTGCGGTTGTATTCGGGGTGGAAACGGCCTGGTCAGCGGGATCGAGGGCGGTAACGTCCGTATCAGCGCCCCAGGTTGCTGGAGCGCCCCCTTCCAAGGATTTGGTTCCGGACCCCGCTCCTCGGGGCCCGGCCCGATTTCCGACGGACCGTCTACCGGGCTAATGGACGGTGAAGTGCCGGAGGAGGTGGATCTTGCGGATTTTCGGATGGTGAGCGTCCACCCCTATAAGGACTAGGGGTGGACACCGGTAAACCATCAGGAGCCTGTCACAGCGGCCAACGGCGGCGGGCTCCACCTGTCTCCGTTAGGTACCCGCGCCGCGCCCCCCATGCCACCAGCCCCGGAGCCCGACGCACCCGCGCGCCCCCCTTCACCACCGACGCGCCGCCCCTCCGCCGCGCACCGGCAGCGTCAGAGCGCCGCCTTCCTGGCACCCGTGAAGGCGACGTACGCGGCGATCGCGAAGAACACGAACGTCAGCGGGTCGGCGTCCGCCTTCCAGGCCTCCTGGACGACGTCGAAGTGCTGGAAGAAGACCTCGGTGAAGCTGAGCGAGGTCTCCTTGGCGCCGATCATCGCCTCGCCGACCAGCTGGCCGATGTAGACGGAGCCGAGGGACAGGACAGCGCTCGCGACCGGCAGGATCGGGTTGCGGCCGCCGACGCGGCCCGCGGCGAGGCCGACGAGGAAGCCGACGCCGACCGCCGCCCAGCCGATCTCGTGCTTGGTCAGGCCGATGATCGCGCCGTAGACGCCGGCGGCGACCACGGCGGCGACGAGGGCCGCGCCCAGACCCAGGCCGACGTTGTTCTTCGCCGGGGCGGGAGCGACGGGGGCGTACGGCACACCGGGCACCGGAGGCGGCGGTACGGCGGCGCCCGGCTGCTGGGCGTCCGGGGCGCCGTCGGCGGCCTGGGCGTACGGGTTGCCGTCGACCGGCTGGGGCTGCGGCTGCGGCTGCGGAGCTGACTGGGTCATGACAGAGATCCCCCCACGGGATGGAACGAGCGGAATGGTGAAGCTCAGATGCGCGCGCACGAGTGTGCGACGAGTGAGGGGAGATTAACAGGTGGGTGTGACAGTGCCACCAGCGAATTTGACGGCAGTGGGGCGTCAGAGACGGTGGGCCGCACCGGTAGGTGTCGTTCCCCTTGTGTCCAGCAGCAGTTGGGCCTTCACCGACAGACCCTGGAGGTCGTACGTGCGGTGGTGCTGGAGCAGGATCGTCAGGTCGGCGTCGGCCGCCGCCTCGTAGAGGGAGTCGGCGCGCGGGACCGGGCGGTCCAGGACGTTCCAGGACGGGACGTGCGGGTCGTGGTAGCTGACCTGGGCGCCGAGCTCCATCAGGCGGACCGCGATCTCGCGCGCCGGGGTGGCCTGTTGGTCGGCGAGGTCGGGCTTGTAGGTCACGCCGAGGAGGAGGACGCGGGCGGCGCGGGCCGACTTGCCGTGCTCGTTCAGCAGGGTGGCGGCGCGCTGGACGACGTAACGAGGCATCTGGCTGTTGACCTGCTGGGCCAGTTCGACCATGCGCAGGGTGCGGCCGGCGGGGCCGGTCAGGTCCTGGGGGAGGGCGTGGCCGCCGACGCCGGGGCCGGGGCGGAAGGCGTGGAAGCCGAAGGGCTTGGTCTCCGCGCAGCGGACGACGTCCCAGAGGTCGACGCCGAGGTCGTGGCAGAGGACGGCCATCTCGTTGACGAGGGCGATGTTGACGTGCCGGAAGTTGGTCTCCAGGAGCTGCACCGTCTCCGCTTCGCGCGGTCCACGCGCGCGTACCACCTTGTCGGTGAGGCGCGAGTAGAAGGCCGCGGCCGACTCGGTGCAGGCGGGGGTCAGACCGCCGATCACCTTGGGGGTGTTGGCGGGGGTGAAGTCGCGGTTGCCGGGGTCGACGCGGCTGGGGGAGTAGGCGAGGTGGAAGTCGCGGCCCGCGCGGAGGCGGGAGCCCTCTTCGAGGATCGGGCGCAGGAGGTCCTCGGTGGTGCCCGGCGGGACCGGCGATTCGAGGATGACGGTGGTGTGCGGGCGCAGGTGGGCGGCGAGGGTGCGGGCGGCCGACTCCACCTGGGTGAGGTCGAGGCCGCCGTCGGCGCCGCGCGGGGTGGGCGCGCAGATGACGGCGGTGCGGACGCGGCCGAGTTCGGCCGGGCCGGTGGCGTGCCGGAAGCCCGCCGAGAGCATCCGGCGCAGGTCGGCGGCGCTCAGCGAGCCGGGTTCGGGGCCGGTCTTGTAGCCGACGGTGGGGATGCCGGCGGCGACGGCCGCCTGGGCGAGGGGCAGGCCGAACGGGCCGAGGCCGATGACGGCGAGATCTGCGGGCATGGCGTTGGGCCGTCCTTCCCAATAACCGAAGCGGGACAGGTGCGCAAGCCCTGTGGACAGAATGAGCGAGCGCAATGTCAGACTAGGAGTAAATATGACCGATTTGCGGGATTGGTTCGTCGAGTTTCCGTGAGTGTTGTCCACAGGCTGGGGGTGAGTGGTGGCTGAAGTCGGGCAACCCGGTCAGAATTTGGGCATGGGGGAGAGGGAACGGGCTTCGCCCGACGGGTGCGGCCGGCGCTACCGATAAGCAGGAGGCAGCGGTGAGGACAGCGACACTGGGGCCGGCGCAGCGCGCCGAGGCACTGGCGGGAATGGCCGAGCGCGAGCTGGACGTGCTGGTGGTGGGCGGCGGCGTGGTCGGCGCGGGCACCGCCCTGGACGCCGTGACACGCGGTCTGGCCACCGGCCTTGTGGAGGCGCGCGACTGGGCTTCGGGCACCTCCAGCAGGTCCAGCAAGCTGATCCACGGCGGCCTGCGCTATCTGGAGATGCTCGACTTCGCCCTCGTACGCGAGGCGTTGAAGGAGCGCGGGCTGCTGCTGGAGCGGCTCGCCCCGCATCTGGTGAAGCCGGTGCCGTTCCTCTATCCGCTCCAGCACCAGGGCTGGGAGCGGCTGTACGCCGGTTCGGGCGTCGCGCTCTACGACGCCATGTCGATGGCCCGCGGGCATGGGCGGGGCCTGCCGACACACCGTCACCTGAGCCGCCGTCACGCCCTCCGGGTGGCGCCCGCCTTGAAGAAGGACGCGCTGGTCGGGGCTTTGCAGTACTACGACGCCCAGATGGACGACGCGCGGTATGTGGCCACGCTGGTGCGTACGGCGGCGGCGTACGGCGCGAAGGTCGCCAACCGTGCGCGGGTGACGGGCTTCCTGCGCGAGGGCGAGCGGGTGGTGGGCGCGCGTGTGCAGGACGTCGAGGCGGGCGGCGAGTACGAGATCCGCGCCAAGCAGGTCGTCAACGCGACGGGCGTGTGGACCGACGACACGCAGGCGATGGTGGGCGAGCGCGGGCAGTTCCACGTCAAGGCGTCCAAGGGCATCCACCTGGTCGTACCGAAGGACCGCATCAACTCCTCGACAGGGCTCATCCTGCGCACCGAGAAGTCGGTGCTCTTCGTCATCCCCTGGGGGCGGCACTGGATCGTCGGCACCACCGACACCGGCTGGGACCTCGACAAGGCGCACCCGGCCGCGTCCAGCGCGGACATCGACTACCTGCTGGAGCATGTGAACTCGGTGCTCGCGGTGCCGCTGACCCGGGACGACGTGCAGGGTGTGTACGCCGGGCTGCGGCCGCTGCTGGCCGGCGAGTCGGACGCCACCAGCAAGCTGTCGCGCGAGCACACCGTGGCGCATCCGGTGCCGGGGCTGGTCGTCGTGGCGGGCGGCAAGTACACGACGTACCGGGTGATGGCCAAGGACGCGGTGGACGAGGCGGTGCACGGGCTCGACCTGCGCGTCGCCGAGTGCGTGACCGAGGACGTGCCGCTGCTGGGCGCCGAGGGGTACCGGGCGCTGTGGAACGCGCGGGCGCGGATCGCGGCGCGGACCGGCCTGCATGTGGCCCGCGTGGAGCATCTGCTGAACCGTTACGGCTCGATGGCGGAGGAGGTCCTCGACCTCATCGCCTCCGACTCGTCCCTGGGGGAGCCGCTGCAGGCCGCCGACGACTATCTGCGCGCCGAGGTCGTGTACGCCGCCTCGCACGAGGGCGCCCGGCACCTGGACGACGTGCTGACCCGGCGCACCCGGATCTCCATCGAGACCTTCGACCGGGGTACGCGCAGCGCCCGTGAGGCCGCCGAGCTGATGGCGCCGGTGCTGGGCTGGGACAAGGACCACATCGAGCGCGAGGTCGAGCACTACGAGAAGCGGGTGGAGGCCGAGCGGGAGTCGCAGCGGCAGCCCGATGACCTGACGGCGGACGCGGCGCGGTTGGGGGCGCCGGACATCGTGCCGCTGTAGGCGCCGTGGTGGGGTGGCGGCCGGCCGGGGCGGGCCCGGGCGGCGGTTGTGGTCGGGTCTGTGCTCCAGGGGTCCAGTGGTCCGTCGGTTCACTCGAACGGGTGTCGTGAAGCGGAATCTTCGTTCGGAACCGGGTCGTTCTACGAGGTGCGGGGGCAGAACTCGGCGGCGAGCAGGGCCGGTTCGAGGTCGGGGTCTGCGATCGCCGTCGTGTTCACCCGGAAGGTGAGGACACGACGGCCGTCCACGGTGGCCGCGGTGCGCACGTAGCTGCCGTTGATACGGCCGTTGTGCCCCCACACCGTGACTCCGCACGACAGCTTCTCCGGAAACAGGCCCATGCCGTACAGGCCGTGTGCGGTACGGGTGTCGAGCATCTCGCGCAGCCGGCGCGGGGGCAGCAGCTCACCGCCGAGCAGCGCCGCGTAGAAGCGGTCCAGGTCGGCGAGGGTGCTCACCAGCTCGCCCGCGGCCCCGGCCACCCGCGGGTCGAGTTCGGTGACGTCGGTTCCGTCGGCGGCGTAGGCGCGGCCGTGCGGGGAGGGGAGAGAAATGCGGGAACCAGGGAAGGAGGTGCCCGTCAGACCCAGTGGAGCGATGATGCGCCGCTCGGCCTCGGCGGCGTAGGAGTCGCCGGTGACCTGCTGGATGACCATGCCGAGCAGGACGTAGTCGGTGTTCGAGTAGTAGTAGCGGCCAGGGCCGGCCGGGGGGTGGGTGAGCGCGATGCGTACGGCCTGAAGAGGGGAGAGGGGGACGACGCCCTTGGTGTCGATGGTGAAGTCGTTCAGGCCGCTGGTGTGGGTGAGCAGGGCGCGCAGGGTCATCGTGCGGCCGTCGTTGCCGGCGCCGCGGACCAGGCCGGGCAGGTGCTGGTCGACGGTGTCGTCGAGCGACAGGCGGTGTTCGGCGGCCAGTTGGAGGACGACCGTCGCGATGAAGGTCTTCGTGATGCTGCCGGCGCGGAAGTGGTCGGCGCGGGCGATGCCCTGGCCTGCCTGGGCGTAGTGGGTGCTGACGGTGCGGGTCTGCACGCTGGGGCCGACGGCGCTGGACGCCTCGAAGGTGCCGGGCTGCCCGGCGCTGCCGGATTCCTCGCGGGTGAGCAGGGCGGCGGCGGGGGCGTGGCCCTGGGTGAGCAGGAGCGGGAGGATCGCGTCCGTGGCCGCGTCCGCGTCCGTGGCTGGAGCCGTGGCCAGGGCCGGGGATGTGGTGGCGGCGGCCGGGGCCGGTGTCGGCGGCGTTGTGGAGGCGACCGGGGCCACGGCGAGGAGTGCCAGGGACACCGGTACGGCCAGGAGTGTCCTCAGCGGCGGCATCGTGGGGGTCCTTCCTCGTCGCGGGCCATGATGCAGGGCGGAGCTGTGCGGGCCGAGTCCGAGGGCGGTGGCTGAGAGGGGGCTTTGAGGCAGTTGTGCGGGTCCGTTCGTCGGCTTGGGGGCGGCCGGGGTGCTCTCGAACCGGTGTCCGGGACCTTGTGCGCGAACAGGGGCACCCTAGGCGTCGGGCACTTGTCGGGTGAGGGACAATGGAGGCTCTGTCAGGGCGGGTTGTATGAGGGGACGCATGTCGGAGGCGGAGCGGGCGGGGACATCCCGTCAGGACACTCGTCAGGACAACAACGAGCGTCTTCTCGCCGGGCGGTACCGGCTGGGAGGGGTGCTCGGCCGCGGCGGCATGGGCACGGTGTGGCGGGCCGAGGACGAGACGCTGGGCCGGACGGTCGCCGTCAAGGAGCTGCGGTTCCCGTCGAACATCGACGAGGACGAGAAACGTCGGCTGATCACACGGACGCTGCGCGAGGCCAAGGCGATCGCGCGGATCCGCAACAACAGCGCGGTGACGGTCTTCGACGTGGTCGAGGAGGACGACCGGCCCTGGATCGTGATGGAGCTCGTCGAGGGCAAGTCGCTGGCCGAGGTCATCCGGGAGGACGGCCTGCTGGAGCCCAGGCGGGCGGCCGAGGTGGGGCTGGCGATACTCGACGTGCTGCGTTCGGCGCACCGCGAGGGCATCCTGCACCGTGACGTGAAGCCGTCCAACGTGCTGCTGGAGAGCGACACCGAGCGAGTCGTGCTCACCGACTTCGGTATCGCCCAGGTCGAGGGCGACCCGTCCATCACCTCGACCGGCATGCTCGTCGGCGCGCCCTCCTACATCTCCCCGGAGCGGGCCCGCGGGCACAAGCCGGGCCCCGCGGCCGACCTCTGGTCGCTCGGCGGCCTGCTGTACGCGGCGGTCGAGGGCGTGCCGCCGTACGACAAGGGGTCCGCGATCGCGACGCTGACCGCGGTGATGACGGAGCCGCTGGAGGAGCCGAAGAACGCGGGGCCGCTGAAGAACGTCATCTACGGGCTGCTCACCAAGGACCCGGCGAAGCGGCTGGACGACGCGGGTGCGCGGGCGATGTTCAACGCCGTGATCCACGCGCCCGAGCCGAAGGAGGCCGAGCCGGAGCCGCCGGCGGACGCGACCAGGGTCGTGCCGATCCCGACGCGGCCCGACGGGCCTGCGGGCAAGGGGAGTTCGGGCGGCTCCGGTGGCAAGCGGGGCGAGGAGGCGGCGGAGAAGCTGCGCGGGGCGCTGCGTTCCGTGCGGAAGGCCGCTGTGGCGGCGGGGTCGGCGGCCGGGTCGGCTGCTGCGGCGCGGGGTAAGTCGGGCGGCGGTAAGGCGGGTTCGGCGGGCGGCGGGAGTGCTTCGGGCGGGACTGCGTCCGACGGGACTGGGGCCGGGACCGGGACTGGCACTGGGGTAGAGGCCGGTTCCGGTGGTAAGGCGGCGCGGGCGGCGGGTTCGGGGGCTCCGGCTTCGGGGTCTGCGGCTTCTGGTTCCGTGGCTTCCGGTGCTGTGGAGGGCTCTGCTTCGGCGGCGGGTGCGGTTTCGGCTGCGGCGTCGGCGCCGACCGTTCCGCCGGCCAGGTCCGGTAAGTCGGGGTCGGTCGCATCGGCGGGTACTTCGGCGGCCTCGGGGGCCAAGGCTTCGGCCGGCTCCTCGTCCTCCTCCGTGTCTTCGTCTCCCGCGTCTTCGGCCGCCGTGACTCCTTCTCCCGCGCCTTCCTCCTCGGGAGCCTCGGGCTCCTCGTCTTCGTCGGCCTCTGCCAAGGGGGCCGCGGGCGGGGCGAGTTCGGGGTGGCCGAAGATGACGCCGCCGGATCTGCCGGATCTGCCGCCGCGGCCCGTGCCGCGGGCGCCGATCACCGATGTGGTGCCGAAGCGGACCTTGGTGATCATCGCGGTGGTCCTCGTGCTGGCGGTGCTCGGGACCGTGCTGGCGATCACGCTCGGTGGGGACGACAGCAAGGACTCCGACGGGGCGAAGGGCGGTGGCGGCAAGGCCGTCGCCAGTTCGTCGGCCAGTGCGGACACCAAGGAGGACAAGAGCGACGGGACCCAGGCGGACGAGAGCTCCACGGCGTCCGCGGGGGCCGCGGCGGGCGCGGGCACGCCGAGCAACAGCCCGTCCGCGTCCGGCGGCAGCGCTGCGGGAACGGACGGTTCGTCCGGGGGCAACGCGGTCGAGAAGACGTACAAGGGCGGGCAGGGGTATTCGATCGGGCTTCCCAAGGGGTGGAAGTACGAGACGACGGGAGCCTCGGGGGACCGGTTCACCGGGCCCGACGGGCAGAAGCTGCTGGTCGCCTGGACCACCACGCCCAAGGGCGACCCGGTGGCCGACTGGAAGAACCAGGAGCGCTACATGACGCGCTCGCAGTACCAGAAGATCCGAATAGAGGAGGTGGACTACCGCGGTTGGAACACGGCCGACTGGGAGTTCACCTATGTGGAGAGCGGGACCAAGTACCGGACCATCGACCGGGGGTTCGTCGTCAACAGTCAACTCGGGTATGCGCTGATGTACACGGCGAAAGCCGCGAACTGGGGCACCGAACTCCGTAAGGACACGTGGAAGACGCTCGCGAGCACGTTCGAGCCCGAGTCGTCGAAGTAACTGTGCGTGTTTGAGGCGTGAGATCCGGCATCCGCTCTTTGCAGGTTGCCTCCGGCACGTATCGTGAAGGCTTGCGGACCGTACGCATCCGGGTATGCGTCCGGAACGGGGCACAAGGCGAACGGAATTGACCGACCGGGCGGCCGAGGGAGGCAATGTGGACGACTACGCGGGTCGGGTTCTCGCCGACCGCTACCGCCTGCCGTTGCCGCCCTCCGACGAGTACGAACTCACCGAGACCCGGGCCTTCGACACGTACAGCGGGCAGGAAGTCCTCGTCCGGCAGGTGCCGTTGCCGGAGGTCGTCGAGGCGGAGGTGCTCGACGCGGAGGGGCTGCCCGACGGGTTCACGGCGCGTGAGCCCCGGGAGCGGGGGGCGCGGCGTTCGTCGCAGCGCGCCGGGTACCGGCGGCCGACGGATCCCGCCGTGCGGCGGGCGGTCGAGGCGGCGCAGGCCGCGGCGCGAATACCCGACCATCCGCGGCTCGACCAGGTCTTCGACGTGTTCGCCGAGGGCGGGTCGCTGTGGATCGTGAGCGAGGCGGTCGCGGCGCGGCCGCTTTCTGCACTGCTCACGGAGAAGCCACTGACGCCGTACCGGGCGGCCGAGGTCGCGTCCGACGTGCTGATGGCGTTGCGGGTGCTGCACGCGCATGGCTGGGTGCACCGGAACATCACCGCCCGCACGGTGCTGGTCTGCGACGACGGCCGCGTGATGCTGACGGGCCTGGCGGTCGGCGCGGCGGAGGAGGCACTGTGCGGGTACGACCCGGTGCCGGCGCCGGAGGGTGACGGTGGGCTCGGGGTCGGAGTCGGGAGTGGTGACGGGTCTGGGGACGGGGGGCTAGGGGGGAGCGGTGCCGGCGATACGTTCCGTGGCCCTGGCGGCGGCGGGCGCGGTGGCGTGTCCGGTGGTCCTGGTGGGGGCGGCGGGTACGGCGGCAGTGGTGGCGGCGGTACGACGGGCGGGCCCGGGGGACATGCGGGCGGTGGCGTCGGCGGTGCGGCCGGTGGCCGTGACGGGCGTGGCGGGAACGTAGCCGGTGGTGGGCCCGGCGGTCCGGCCGGCGCGCAGGGTTACGTAGCCCCCGGCGGTGTTGATCCAGTGGCTGCTCGGAGTGCTGCCATCCGGGCGCGTTCGGCCGGTGGGTTGCCGAGTGCGGAGGCGGACGCCGGTAACGGGAGCGGTGGGGCGGGAGCGGTTGCGCCCAAGGCGCTTGCGAGTGGCGGGGACGTCAGGGCGGCGCGGGCCGGGGCCATCGCCGCGTATCGGGCGGGCGCCCGGGCCGCGGCCAGGGTGCAGGAGGCGCAGAACGGGCGGGCGGCACTGCCGGGTGCGCGGCCGGCACCCGAGAGCGGCGGCTCGACCGCCAACGGCTCGGCGCTGCAGCCGTATCCGGCCGGTGCGGGCGGCGTCGCCCCGACCGGCAACGGCACGGCACAGCCGTACACCCCCGGCGAAGGCGTCCAGGACGCCCGCACCAGCACCGCGCCGCCGGGACAGATCGCCGACCCCTACGGCGTGTCCGGCACCTCCTGGCACGGGGCGACCCCGCGCGGCGGCACCGGGAACGGCGCCACGTCCGCGGGAGCCCCGGGCAGCGGGCCCGCAGACCTGGACACGGCACCCCCGACGGGCGTTCCGTCCCCCGGCTTCGGTGGGACTCCCACCCCCGGCCTCCCCGCCCCCGGCATGGGCGGCACCTCCGCAACCGGTACGCCCACCCCCGGCTACGGCGAGCCCCTGGCCGACCCGACGTCCGCCTACGGCTCGGGTGGACCCCTGGCCGACCCGGCATCGGGCTTCGCCTCAGGTGGACCCGTCGCCGACCGGGCCTCCGCCTACGGCACCCCCGCCCCAAGCAGCCGTATGCCCAAGGGTTTCGAAGCCCCCCACCCCAACGTCCCCCACCCCAACGCCCACCACCCGCCGGCTCTCGAAGCCTCCTCCGCACCCCAACCCCCCACCCGCTGGGACGACTTGGTCGCCGGTACCCCCGCTCCCACCCGTGGTCCCGCCACCGCGCTCGCCGCCGAGCGTGCTCGGCAGGCTCGGATGGCTGTTGTCGGGCCCGTGACCGAGCGGTGGGCGCCGGAGCAGGCCGGGCCTGTGCATGAGAACTGGCAGTTGGCGGCGCCGATCGGGCCCGCGACGGATCTGTGGGCGCTCGGGGCCCTGCTCTTCAGGGCCGTGCAGGGGCACGCGCCGTATCCCGAGGAGTCGACCGCCGAGCTCGTGCAGATGGTGTGTGCCGAGCCGCCCGCCTTCGCGGAGGAGTGCGGGCCACTCAGGCCGGTCGTCGAGTCGCTGCTGCGGCAGGATCCGACCGAGCGGCTGGACTTCGAGGAGGTCAGGGGCTGGCTGCGGTCGCTCGTGCGGTCGGCGCCCGAGCCCGACGCCGGGGCGCATGTCGTCGCCGCGCCGCCCGCCGATGCCAGCCGGTTGCCCGTGATACGACGGCGCGGCGAGCTCGTGCGGCGGCGGAAGGCCGGGCTGCCCGCGACCACCCCGCACGGTCGGCACAAGCGGGCCAAGGAGCAGGCGGGTTCGCCGCGCAAGCTGGGCCGGACCCTGCTCGTGCTGATCCTGCTTCTGCTGGCCGGCGCGATCGCGTACGCGATGCTCTTCATGCCGAAGGCGGGGGAGGACAGCGGCGCGGGCACGGGTGACAGGACCGGTGCCGCCGGGGAGGCCAGTCCCGTGCCGGAGCAGTCCGATCAGGGCGGCGCGGGCAGCAAGCCGCAGCCCGACCAGTCCTCGCCCAAGGCCTCGAGCAGTCCCAGCCCGTCCAAGTCGACCGGTGCCAACGAGACGCAGACCACCGACCCCGACGTCGGCGCCGGGTTCACCCTGCGCACGGACCCCGAGGGTTTCCGGGTGGCCGTGGCCAAGGGCTGGTCGCGGGCCGACAAGAACAGCTGGAACCAGGTCGTCTACTCCAAGGGCGACTTCGAGCTGATCGTCGTGCCGGGGCGGGACGGCGCCGTCACCTACGGCAGCGACCCGATGGCGTACCAGCGGAACTCGGAGCACGAGCTCCAGCCGTACCGCAGCTCCAGCTGGGCCACCGCGACCGGGCTGCGGACCATCACGGTGGGGACGCGGACCATGGCCGAGGGACAGTTCACCTGGACCGACGGCAGCGGGCGCGACCTGTACGTGCGCAACCTCGCGATCCTGATCGACGGGCGGTACCACGTCGTACAGGTACGTGGTCCGGAATCCCAGCGGGACGAGGTGACGAAGCTGTACGAGCAGGCTTACGCGACGTACACATACACCGGCTGACAGTCACACCCCGGGAGCGACAACCGTCACAGTGCTGTCTCCTTGGGACCCCCCTGGTTCCATGGACGGGGGCCGGTCCTTAGTCTGACCCTGTCAAGACCATTGCGGGGCAACGTGAATCAGATGCAGGGCCAGCTTGTCGCGGGCCGCTACCGGCTCGCCGACTCCATCGGCAGCGGCGGCATGGGCCGCGTGTGGCGCGCACACGACGAGGTGCTGCACCGGGCCGTCGCGATCAAGGAGTTGACCGCCGCGCTCTACGTCTCGGAGAGCGACCAGGAGCGGCTGCTCGCACGCACGCGTGCCGAGGCGCGCGCCGCCGCGCGCATCAACCACTCCGCCGTGGTCACCGTCCATGACGTGCTGGAACACGACGGGCGGCCGTGGATCGTCATGGAGCTCGTCGAGGGCCACTCGCTCGCCGACGCCGTCAAGGAACGCGGGCGCATCGAGCCCGCCGAGGCCGCCCGGATCGGCCTGTGGGTGCTGCGGGCGCTGCGCGCCGCGCACTCCGCCGGGGTCCTGCACCGCGATGTGAAGCCCGGCAACGTTCTCATCGGCCATGACGGCCGGGTGCTGCTCACCGACTTCGGTATCGCCCAGATCGAGGGCGATACGACGATCACCCGCACCGGCGAGGTCGTCGGCTCGGTCGACTACCTCGCCCCCGAGCGGGTCCGCGGCCACGACCCGGGCCCCGCCTCTGACCTGTGGGCGCTCGGCGCGACCCTGTACACGGCGGTGGAGGGCAGGTCGCCGTTCCGCCGCACCTCGCCGCTGACCACGATGCAGGCGGTCGTCGAGGAGGATGCCGCCGCCCCGCAGTACGCCGGCCCGCTCGGCCCCGTCCTCGGCGCGCTGCTGGCCAAGGACCCCGCCGCCCGGCCCGACGTCACCGAGGCCGAGCACATGCTCGCCGAGGCGGCCGAGGGACGTCGCTCGCATTCGGCGCAGGCGTATGTGCCGACGCAGTACGGCGGCCCCCGCTACGACACGGGGACCGGGAGCAGCACCACCGGGCACACCGGTACGGGCGGTTTCGGTGGTACGGGGCCGCAGAGCGGCTCCGCGACGCCGTACCCGCCGGTGACCGGGCCGACGGCGGTCGGTCCGACCGGCATGGGCGGCCCGGGGCATCCCACGGGCCCGGGCTACCCCTCGGGCACCGCACCCACCCCCGTCCCCACGCCGAAGAAACGTCGGCGTCTGCGCACCGCGCTCCTCGCGATCACCCTCGCCGCGATCGTCGGCGGAGGTGCCGCGGTCGCGCTTCAGCAGTTCGGCACGGGCAGCCCCTCCGACTCCCCCTCTGCATCGTCGACTTCGAGCGCCAGTGCCACGCCGAGCGACGAGAGTGGTCAGGGGGCGGTTCCCACTGGTTGGGAGCGGCACAACGACCCGCTGGGCTTCAGCATCTCTCTGCCCAAGGGGTGGAAGCGGTCCGTCTCCATCGACCAGGACGGCCTACGGCAGGTCGACTACTCGCCGGACAAGGGCAAGCATCTCGTACGGGTCGCCGTCGACACGGCACCTGACTTCAGCACCTCGTATGAGCACATGACCGACCTGGACAAACGAGTCTCAGCGCGGCTGCAGGACTACAAGCGGTTGAGCCTGAAGGAGGAGCTTTTCCGCGACCAGCCGGGCGTCCGCTGGGAGTACACGTGGAACGCACTGGCCAAGGATCCGCCGCACTACTTCCCGGGGCCCTATCGCGCGATCGACGTAGCGTACATGGAGACTGACGGCACCGAGTACGCCATCTACGCGGCCTCGCCGGCCGACGACTGGGCCACCACCAGAAAGCAGTACGACTGGATCCTGCGGGGCTTCCAGGAGGGGTGATCCGAGTGGACCGGAGCGGGTCAGCCGCAGTAACGCCCCCGGTGACCCTGTTGGTGTGTCTTTAACTCGATGGCCGCAGGGCCGGCTTCGGGCGAGTGCCGCTGGTCGGCTTCCTCAACGGACTTCTGGAGGGCCTTCAAGCAGTCAGGATGCAACCAAAAGTCGTTCCATGGCAGCGAATCGCCCGAGAACAGCGTGACCTACACGGACAACAACTTCACGGGACGCGGTCGCGTATCGGCCCACCCGAAAATCGCGTGGGCCGATACTCAACGATTCGAGGCCGACTCCTAGCAACCGGTCGGCGTCAATTTCATCGTTCGCACCCAGGAAGTTCCGACTTTGGCTAGAACTATTTGATTTCGTGCCTCAATGTCATCCAGCTGAATCGTAGCTGCGGCAGGTTATTGCGCGGAGGGCTCAGGCGTAGTCCTCGCAAACGCGGACTATCGTGCTCCCTTCTATCACCGCCACTTGTGCGCCGATGGCGTCGAGATCATCGCCGGAGGGTGATGCGTAAGTGCTGAAGGAGGTGGTCGCTCCCTTTCCGTCGTATTCGGAATGCCAGGGCCACTCCGTTACCCATCCAGTGTGGTCGTCTATGGATACCAGTCGAATGGCCACATGGTGACCATCAGCAGCGGTGTCCTTGACCCAACCGCTGATATCTACGTAGTGGCTTGTCCAGTTGGTAAACGTGAGACTCCCCGAGGCGCCGGTCACCGAGCACGCGGCTCCGCCGCTCGCTGCGCTGGCATTGGTCACCGTGGTCGTAGCGAATATTGCCACGGCCGCGACGCTCGTGATGGAGAGGCGCTTCAATGTGTTTCTCATAAGGAAAAGATAAAGCTTCTCGTGATTCACAAGACAGCATGATTCTGGACACCCTCTTTGCGCTATAGAGTGCATATGGCTAGATGATTTGCGGAGTTTTGTGCACGTTTTGAGGCGAGATGTGGCCGAAAATGATCGACCTTGGCCGTCCGGTCCGACCTGGTTAAGCACCCGACGAACTGGCCGAGCTCACGGGCTCCCAGGAGCCGTCGCGCGCCACCGGGCCACTGGTGTGTGCCGACACGGCTGCTCCCGGATCTTCGTAGGCGAGGCGGCCAGCAACAACGCGTGCCAGTCGGAGCTCGGCAAGTCGGTGGACTCGCTGACGCCGGCTCCGGCATTGACCGTTTGAGGTGCCGTTCCATGCGGGTGGGCTGTGCGGGCCGTCCGTGCGGTTGGCCGGTCGCCGTCCCGGAGCCCGTCTCTCCGGTGCGGCATGATGGGGCGCATGGGGACCGAGGGGGCAGGCGTCCGTGTGATCGCGGGCCGGTATCGGCTTGAGTCGCGGCTGGGCCGTGGCGGTATGGGCGTGGTGTGGCGGGCGACCGACGAGTTGCTGGGCCGGCAGGTGGCGGTCAAGGAGATCCCCCTCGACCTCGACGACGCCCTCTCCGAGGAGGAGTCCCGGCGCCAGCGCGACCGGACGCTGCGTGAGGCGCGGGCGGTGGCCCAGCTGCGGCACCCGCACATCATCGTCGTACATGATGTCGTCGAGCACGACGAACGCCCGTACATCGTCATGGAGTTGATCGACGGCGGCTCGCTCGCCGACCGTATCTCCGCGCGCGGGCCGATCGACGCGGCCGAGGTCGCCCGGATCGGCATCGGCCTGCTGAGCGCGCTGCGCACCGCGCACGATGCCGGTGTTCTGCACCGGGACATCAAACCGGCCAACGTCCTGCTGGAGTCCGGCTCCGACCGGGTCGTGCTCACCGACTTCGGCATCGCCCAGGTCGCGGGCGCCACGACGCTCACCGAGACCGGTTCCTTCGTCGGCTCGCCCGAGTACACCGCGCCCGAGCGGATGTCGGGGGCCCGCACCGGGCCGGAGTCCGACCTGTGGTCGCTCGGTGCGCTGCTCTGCACGGCCCTGAGCGGTGAATCCCCGTTCCGGCGCGACTCGTTGGGCGGCATCCTGCACGCCGTGGTCTTCGACGAGATCCGCCCGCCCGCGCAGGCCGAGCCGCTGCTGCCCGTCGTACGAGGGCTGCTGGAGCGCGATCCGGACCGGCGGCTGGACGCGGCGCAGGCCGAGCGGATGCTGCGCGCCTTCCGCGACACCGGCCGCACCCCGCAGCCGCCGGCCGGCTACACCCCGACCCAGCGGGACGTGCCGCGCCCGCCGGCGCCGACTCCCGCGCCCTCGCCCACGGTTGAGACCCGCCGCTCCACCCGGGGCGTACTGGTGGCCGCGCTGCTGGTCGCCGCGACGGCCGGGGCGGGCGTGTCCGCGGCGGCGCTGCTGATGAACCGGGACGGGGGCGGAGGGGACGGGGGGCCGACGAGTTCCGGGACGGGCACGTCCATCAGCGCGCCGCGGTCTCCGTCGTCCGGCAGCCCGAGCCCCACCCCGACTGCCAGCCCCACCCCGAGTCCCACCCCCACCCCGTCGGCCACCGCGACCCGCCCCTCCGCCCCCTCCGGCTACCGCGTCGCCGACGACCCGGCCGGCTTCTCCCTCGCCGTACCGGAGGACTTCACCCGCAAACCGCAGGGCGAGCGCGTCTTCTACATGTCGCCGGGGGAGACCTTCCGCCTCGGTATCAAGCTCGCCGATCCCGATCCGGACGGCCCGCTCGCGGTGATGCGGCGCTCGGCGGCCGCGGGGCCGGACTCCAACCCCGGTTACCACGACGGCCGGGTCACCTCGACGACCCAGGACGGACACCCCGCCGCGCTCTGGGAGTTCACCTGGAACGGCTTCAGCACGGCGGAGGGCCCCCGGCACACCTACGACCTGTGCTGGGAGGCGGACGGCCGGATGTACGACGTGTGGGTGTTGGCGCCGGTCGGGAAGGTGCGGGAGGCGAAGGAGTACTTCGACGTCGCCGTCGACACGTTCACCGGAACATAGGGGAGATAAGCGGCAGGCTGGGTCACGGGTCTGTGACCGGAAAGCGTTCCCGGTGGATCCGGGGGCGGCTGTCGCGATAAGGATGAGTGCATGAGCAGCAACGGGGGAGCCCCTCAGGGATCCGACGAGACGACGAGTTTCGCTCTGCAACCGCCGAACCCGCAGGCGGCCGCCGTACCGGTCCCCGACAACCCGTACGCGGTGCCGGCCCAGTCCGCGCAGCCGCCGGACCCGGGTGCCGGGCGGCTGATCGCGGGCCGTTACCGGCTGCTGTCGAAGCTCGGGCACGGCGGTATGGGCACGGTGTGGCGGGCCAAGGACGAGACCGTCGACCGC
Organism: Streptomyces sp. CA-249302; assembly: GCF_050936785.1. Lineage (NCBI taxonomy): Bacteria > Bacillati > Actinomycetota > Actinomycetes > Kitasatosporales > Streptomycetaceae > Streptomyces > Streptomyces sp. CA-249302. Next base: position 6,471,897 of record NZ_JBNJMG010000001.1, read on the forward strand.
GAGGTCGCCGTGAAAGAGCCGCGCATCCCGGATCACCTTCCCGAACGCGAACGCGCCAACGTCTTCGAGCGGATGCGCCGCGAGGCGCGCGCCGCTGCCCGCCTCGACCACCCGGCTGTCGTGAACGTCCACGACGTGGCCGTGGTCGACGGTCAGCCGTGGATCGTCATGGAGCTGGTGCAGGGCCGTTCGCTGGGCAGCGCGCTCCAGGAGGGCACGCTGGGCGCGCGCGAGGCGGCGCGCGTCGGCCTGGAGGTGCTCGGCGCGCTGGAGGCCGCGCACGCGGCGGGCATCCTGCACCGGGACGTCAAGCCCGACAACGTCCTCCTCGGCCGCCACGACCGCGTTGTCCTCACCGACTTCGGCATCGCCCAGATCGAGGGCGAGACGAACCTGACGGACACCGGCAACTTCGTCGGCTCACCCGAATACATCGCCCCGGAACGGGTGTTGGGCCAGCGCCCCGGCCCGGCCTCGGACCTGTGGTCCCTCGGCGTCGTCCTCTACGCGGCGACGGAGGGCGTCTCCCCGTTCCGCCGCAGCAACACCGCGGCCACCCTCCAGTCGGTCCTCAACTCCACGCCCACGACACCGGCTTCGGCGCCGGGCCCGCTCGCCCAGGTGATCACCGGCCTGCTCCAGAAGGATCCGGCCCACAGACCGAACGCGGCCCAGGTCAGGGCCCTGCTCGCGGAGACGGCGAATCCACCGGCGCCGGCGCCCACGCAGGTCGTCCAGGTGGTACGACGAGGGGTCACCCTCGGCCGCAAGGCCTGGCTCGGCATCGGTGCGGGCGTGGTCGCGGCGGCCCTGGCGGCGTATCTGCTGATCGCCGATCCCTTCGCGGGCACGCTGCCGGACGGCTGGCAGACCAAGGACCTCGGCACGAAGATCGGCTCCAGCGTCGGCATGCCCGCGGCCTTCGTGGTGACCAAGCCGACCACCGAGACGGACGACACGAGCGTGACCTACACGGACCCGAGCGGCGCGGTCTGGCTCACCGTCGACCGGGACATCAAGAAGGACGACAAGAGCAACGAGATCCAGGACACCGCGGCGGCCCGGGCCTTCGCGGAGTGGGCGACGCTCAAGGACGGCGAGTACTCCTGGGGCATCGCCGACACACCGGTCCCGAAGGGCGAGCCGAAGGAGACCACCTACGAGGGCCACAAGGCCGCCGAGAACACCCTCACCTACACGTCCACCGACGACGAGCAGCGGCGCGAGGCCCAGGTCCGCTACTACCGGGCCGACAACGGCGACATGTACCGCCTGTGGATCGACTACCCGGCCAAGGGCTACTTCACGGACGAGGGCCGTCAGATCGCCGCGAAGGTCATCGCGAACTGGAAGATCCACCAGCTCTGAACCGCCCCGGCGTCACCCCGAACTCCCGGCTGAACGCGTGCGACAGCGCATACGGCGTCCCGTACCCCGCCTCCCTGGCCACCGTCGCCAGCGGGGCGTCCGTGTCCCGCAGCCGCGTCGCCGCCAGGGTCAGCCGCCACCAGGTCAGGTAGGCCATCGGCGGTCGGCCGACGAGTGACGTGAAGCGGCGGGCCAGCGTCGCCCGGGACACGCCCGCCTCCGCCGCCAGCCGGTCGTTGGTCCAGGGCGCGGCCGGGTCCGAGTGCAGGGCGCGCAGGGCCGCCGTCGTCACCGGGTCGCTCAGGACCGTCGGCCAGGAGCCGGTCGCCGACTCGGTCATCCACGCCCGCACCATGTAGATCAGCAGCAGGTCGAGGAGGCTGGGAAGGGCCAGGCAGGAGCCCGGCCGGCGCTCGTCCAGTTCACGCGCCAACAAGTCCACGGCGGACCGGAGTTCGGGGTGCGCGCCGACCCGGTTCGGCAGATGGACGACCTGCGGCAGCTCCGCCAGCAGCGGGTGCACGCGGCTGTGGTCCAGCCGGTACTTCCCGCACAGCAGCTCCACCTCCCGCCCGGTGCCATCGTCCGGCGGTCGCGTCATCTCCTCGAACGGCACCGCCCGCGCCGTGTCGCCGGGCCCGTCCGCCAGTACATGCCCCGCCCCGTGCGGCAGCAGTACGACGTCCCCGGCGCCCAGCGTCACCGGCTCACCGCCCCCGTCGGGCACCAGCCGGCAGCCGCCTGCCAGCACCACATGGAATCCGGCACCCTCGTATGGCGCCAGCCGCGTGCACCAGGTCCCGCCGACCCGCAGCCGGTTCGATGAGGGCTGCCCGATGCGTACGGCGGAGATCGCGTCGCTCACCACGTCCATGAGACGTAAGCGTATCGAACTGAGCCAAGCGGGCATTGGAATGCTCACCACTGCGCTTCTAGTGTTCGGAGCATGGCTGATGACAACGCACAGAGCTTCGTGATCGGAGACGTCCAGGTCCTCCGGATCCTCGAGTGGCAGGCGCCCTACGCCCCCGCCCGCGACCTCGTGCCGGGCGTCGGGCCCGAGGTCTGGGAGGGCGGCCGGGAGGCGCTGGTCCCGGACCACTGGGAGCCCGGCGGCGACCGGGCCGTGGTCGCCCTGCAGACCTGGGTGCTGCGCAGCGGCGGACGGACCGTGCTGGTGGACACCGGTGTGGGCCACGGGCGGGAGCGGCCGAGCAATCCGCTCTTCCACCAGCAGCAGGGAGACGGTCTCCTCAACCGCCTGGAGCGGGCCGGCGTCCGCCCCGAGGACGTGGACGTCGTGGTCAACACCCACATCCACGGCGATCACGTCGGCTGGAACACCCATGACGTGAACGGCGGTTGGGCACCCGCCTTCCCCAACGCCACCTACCTCCTCCCGGCCGCCGACGACCACCACTTCGGGCCGGACGGCGGATACGGCGGAGGTGTCCGCCCCGACGACAAGCTGACCTACGAGGACAGCATCGCGCCCGTGCACCGGTCCGGGCAGGCCGTGTTGTGGGACGACGAGCACCGTATCGACGACCACCTCACCCTGGAGTCCGCGCCGGGCCACACTCCCGGCTCCTCGGTCCTTCGCCTCGCCTCCCGAGGCGAACAGGCCGTGTTCGTGGGCGACTTGCTGCACAGCCCGGTCCAGATCCCGCACCCCGAGTGCAGCAGCTGCTTCTGCCTGGACCCGGCGCGGGCGGCCGCCAGTCGTGGCCGGGTCCTGGAACGGGCCGCGGATCAGGGTGAGTTGGTGATCCCGGCGCACTTCGGCGGCTCGGGGGTGGTGGAGGTGCGGCGCGACAGCGGGAAGCTCGCCTTCGCCAACTGGGCGCCGTAGCACCGGCGCCGCGTCGACAAGTCCCCGTTCCGCACGGTACTGATGGGGCATGAGTGCTGGCAGCGAACATACGGGCGAGGGTCGATTGCTCGGCGGGCGCTACCGGCTTACCGAGCGCATCGGCTCGGGCGGGATGGGCACCGTCTGGCAGGCGTACGACGAACTCGTCGGCCGGGACGTCGCCGTCAAGCAGCCGCGGCTCCCCGGCGACCCGGAGGACGAGCACCGCAAGCGGGCCGCCCACCGCCTCCACCGCGAGGCCCGCGCCGCCGCCCGGGTCGACCATCCGGCCGCCGTCTCCATCCACGACGTGGTCGTGGACGAGGACGGACTCCCTTGGATCGTCATGGAGTTGGTCCGCGGCGAGTCCCTGCACGAGATGCTCCGGCGCGGGCCGGTCGACGCCCCGGAGGTCGCCCGCATCGGCCTCGCCGTGCTCGGCGCCCTGCACGCCGCGCACACCGTCGGGATCGTCCACCGCGACGTGAAGCCCGCCAACGTCCTCCTCGGTACCCACGGCCGCGTCGTCCTCACCGACTTCGGCATCGCCCACGTCCAGGGCGAGGAATCCCTCACCGTCAGCGGGGAGTTCGTCGGCTCCCTGGAGTTCGTCGCACCGGAACGGATGTCGGGGCGGAGTGCCGGTCCGGCGTCCGACCTGTGGTCCCTGGGCGTCCTGCTCTACGCGGCCGTAGAAGGAGCTTCCCCCTTCCGGCGTACGACGGTGGAGTCCACCCTTGCGGCCGTCATCGCCGCGGATCCGCCCGAGCCGAAACAGGCCGGTCCGCTCGGGCCGTTGATCGCGCGGCTGCTGGTGAAGGAGCCCGAGCGGCGGCCCGGCGCGGAGGAGTGCGGGGCCGTGCTGGAGGCGGTGGCGGAGGGGTGGCCGGTACCGGACACAGGGGTGACGGAGACCCAGAGTCCTGCCCCGTTAAGGGAGTTGGGGGACGACGTCGGCACGGTCCGGCTGGGTGCGGAGTCCGCACGGCCGGACCCGACCGCGTCCACCGCCCGGCCCGAACGCCCCGCCCTTCGCCGCCGCCCCGCCCTCGTCGCCGCGCTCGGCATCCTCGTCGCCGGTGGAACCTGGCTGGCGGTCTCCCACTTCGGCAACGCCGGCGGCGTCACCGAACACACCGCCACCTACCGCTCGGCTCCCGCGGCCGGCGCGAGCCCCACCGCCGGTGCCTGGATCGCCCACCGGGAGAAGGGCATGCGGGCCGTCCTCTCCCTGCCCGGCCAGTACACGCGGTACCAGAGCCGGGGCGACGGCGAGAACCAGCCCCGCGCCGTGCTCTACACGGGCGGACCCTTCCGGATCCAGTTCACCCAGTGGGACAAGGCGCCGGCCTCGCCCATGGACAAGGCGAGGCAGTCCGCGAAGGGGCTGGCGGAGCCAGGTGAGGCCGGCAGCCAGTTCACCACCACCGGCTTCCACGGCTACGGGGCCGTCCTCGCCGACACCACCTACGGCCCGGACGACACCCGTACCCGCGTCCTTCAGCTGTTCGTCCGCACCGACGACGACCGCCTGTACGAACTGCGCGTGGACATGCCCAAGGGAACGCCGGACGAGAAGACGGGCACGGCACTCTTCAAGGGCGCGCGTGACCGGCTTGTGATCGAGAAGGGCTGAACCGCGCCCGTCGGCCCCGGCCAACGCCCTGATCAGCGCAAACCTTGCCAGTGACCACTGGCGTCGTGTGTGCACTCGGTGAAGCCGCGTTACCGACGGGTACCCAAAGCCTCCGTGCCGGAATACCCTGCGCCTCATGACGGAAGCGCATGCCGAGACCAAGGCCGGCACCAACCCCCTCGCCCCCGCCCCCGAAGGCGCCCGCACCGCCGCCGACGTGGTCACCCCCGAGCTGGTCGCCCAGCTCACCAAGGGCGTGGTCGGCTCCGGGCGCACCGCTAACCACACCCCGTTCACCGGCGAGAAGCTGGCCGACCTGCCCGAGTCCACCCCCGAGGACGTGGCCAAGGCCTTCGACGCGGCCCGCAAGGCGCAGGCCGTCTGGGAGCGGACGCCGGTACGGCAGCGCGCGGCCGTCCTGCTCCGCTTCCACGACCTGATCCTGGAGCGCCAGGCCGAGGTCCTCGACCTGATCCAGCTGGAGACCGGCAAGGCCCGCCTGCACGCCCACGAGGAGGTCCAGGCCGTCGCGGTCGCCGCCCGCCACTACGGCCGCAGGGCCGCCGCCTATCTGCGGCCCAAGCGGCACGCGGGCGCCATGCCGACGCTGACGAAGGTCACCGAGCTGCGCCACCCGCGCGGTGTGGTCGGCCAGATCGCCCCCTGGAACTACCCCCTGGAACTCTCGGTCGGCGACGCCATCCCGGCCTTCGTCGCGGGCAACGCGGTCGTCATGAAGCCCGACACCGAGACCTGCCTGACCGCCCTGTGGGCGCGTGACCTCCTCATCGAGGCAGGCCTGCCCGCCGACGTCTTCCAGGTCGTCCTCGGCGAGGGCCCGGTCGTCGGCCCCGAGGTCGTCAAGCACGCCGACTACGTCTCCTTCACCGGCTCCACCCGCACCGGCCGCGAGGTCGCCCAGGGCGCCGCCGCCCGCCTGGTCGGCGTCTCCCTCGAACTCGGCGGCAAGAACGCCATGCTCGTCCTCGACGACGCAGACCTCGAGAAGGCCGCCGCCGGCGCGGTCCGCGCCTGCTTCTCCTCCGCGGGCCAACTCTGCATCTCCATCGAGCGGTTGTACGTCCACGAGTCGATCGCCGACGCCTTCCTGGAGCGCTTCGCCGCCCGCACCAAGGCGATGCGGCTCGGCACCTCCCTCTCCTACGGCGCCGACATGGGCTCGCTGGTGGGGGAGCGGCAACTGGAGACGGTCACCCGGCACGTCGACGAGGCGGTCGCCAAGGGCGCGAAGGTGATCGCCGGCGGGGTCGCCCGTCCGGACGTCGGCCCGTACTTCTTCGAGCCGACCATCCTCGACGGCGTCACCGAGCCGATGTCCGTCTGCTCCGAGGAGACCTTCGGCCCGGTCGTCTCCATCTACCGCTTCAAGACCGACGACGAGGCCGTCGAGCACGCCAACTCGACGCCGTACGGCCTGAACTCGTCGGTCTGGACGAAGGACGGCAAGCGGGGCCGCGAGGTCGCCTCCCGCGTCCGCGCCGGCACGGTCAACGTCAACGAGGGCTACGCCTCCGCCTACGGCAGCGTCCAGTCCCCGATGGGCGGCATGAAGGACTCCGGCCTCGGCCGCCGCCACGGCTCGGAGGGCATCCTCAAGTACACGGAGGCCCAGACGGTGGCCCAGCAGCGCCTGCTCCCGATGGCGCCCGCGCTGGGGATGGACGACGAGAAGTACGCGGCTTTCATGAGCCGCAGTCTGAGGCTGATGAAGGCGTTCCGGTTCCGGTAGACCACACCCGTTCTCAACGAGGAGAGCAAGTGCCACAGGACACCTACGACTACGACGTCATCGTCGTCGGATCAGGCTTCGGCGGTTCCGTGACCGCCCTGCGCCTCACCGAGAAGGGCTACCGCGTAGGTGTCCTGGAAGCCGGCCGCCGTTTCACCCGTGAGTCCCTCCCCAGGAACTCCTGGGACCTGAAGAACTACCTCTGGGCACCGAAGCTCGGCATGTACGGCATCCAGCGCATCCATCTGCTGGGCAACGTCATGGTCCTGGCCGGCGCGGGCGTCGGCGGCGGCTCGCTCAACTACGCCAACACCCTCTACGTACCGCCGAAGCCGTTCTTCGACGACCCCCAGTGGCGTGACATCACCGACTGGCAGGAGGAGTTGAAGCCGTACTACGACCAGGCCCGACGCATGCTCGGGGTACGGCTCAACCCGACGATGACCCCGTCGGACGTCCACCTCAAGGCGGCCGCCGAGCGGATGGGCGTCGGCGACACCTTCCACATGGCCCCGGTCGGCGTCTTCTTCGGCGACGGCGAGGACGCGGAGGGGACGTCGAAGGCGGCTCCCGGCGGAGAGGTCTCCGACCCGTACTTCGGCGGCGCGGGCCCGGCCCGCAACGCCTGCACCGAGTGCGGCGAATGCATGACCGGCTGCCGGCACGGCGCGAAGAACACCCTCAACGAGAACTACCTCTACCTCGCCGAGAAGGCGGGCGCGGTCGTCCATCCGCTCACCACGGTCGTGTCGGTCGCCGACGACTCGCAGGGCGGGTACGCCGTGGCCACCCTCCCCACCGACGCGAAGAAGAAGGGCGAGGGCCGCACCTTCAAGGCCCGCCGCGTGGTGCTCGCGGCCGGCACCTACGGCACCCAGACCCTGCTGCACCGTATGAAGGCCAACGGCCAACTTCCTTACGTCTCCGACAAGTTGGGCGAGCTGACCCGTACCAACTCGGAGGCCCTGGTCGGCGCCCAGACCGACAACCGCCGCTACCGCAAGGCGACCGGCGAGAAGAAGGTCGACTTCACGCGCGGTGTCGCCATCACGTCCTCGATCCACCCGGACGAGAACACCCACATCGAGCCGGTCCGCTACGGCAAGGGCTCCAACTCGATGGGCAGCCTGTCCATCCTCCAGGTGCCGTACGCGGAGAACTCGTCGAGGGTCCTGGGCTGGCTCACCAACGCCGCCCGCCACCCTCTCCTCGTGCTGCGCTCCCTCTCCAACCGCCGCTGGTCGGAGAAGACCATCATCGGCCTGGTGATGCAGTCGCTGGACAACTCCCTGACGACGTACCTGAAACCGGACGGCGTCGGCAAGGGCCTGCTCACCGCCCGCCAGGGCCACGGCGCGCCCAACCCCAAGCAGATCAAGGCGGCTTCGGAGAGCGCCTCCGTGATCGCCGCCGACATCAACGGCTTCGCGGGCTCCAACGTCGGCGAGCTGATGGGCACCCCGCTCACCGCCCACTTCCTCGGCGGCTGCCCGATCGGCTCCTCGCGCGAGCACGGCGTCATCGACCCGTACCACCGGCTCTACGGCCACCCCGGCATCTCGGTCGTCGACGGCGCCGCCGTCTCGGCCAACCTGGGCGTGAACCCGTCGCTCACCATCACCGCGCAGGCCGAGCGCGCGATGTCGTACTGGCCCAACAAGGGCGAGGCGGACCCGCGTCCGGCGCAGGGAGCGGTGTACGAACGCCTGCGCCCGGTCGAGCCCAAGACCCCGGCGGTCCCGGCGGAGGCCTTCGGCGCGCTCAGGCTGCCGTTCCTGGGGATGCCGACGGTGCCGAAGAAATAACGCTCACGAGGCAGCCGTAGAACGGAAGCAGCCGTAAAAGGGAAGGACCCGCACCCCCCTCCGAGTGCGGGTCCTTCTGTTTCCTGCGGCCGGTCCGGTTACGCGTGCGTCCCGGCCTTGCGCCGCCGCACCACGAACACCGCGCCGCCGCCCAGCGCGACCGCCATACCGCCGGTCAGGGCGATGACGGGCAGCGCGGAGCTGGAGCCGGTCTCGGCGAGGCTGCCGGTGGCGTCGACGTCGCTCACGTCGTCCAGCGGCTTCATGCCGCCGGTCTGCGGCTTGGCGTCGTCCGGGTTCCCGGCGTCGGAGCCGGCCGCCAGGATGTCGAAGAAGTAGATCCAGCCGTTCGGGTCGTCGGCGACCCAGCAGCCCTCGTCGTCCTGGTACTCGGCGAGACCGCCGGTCACACCGAGGGAGTCCGGCACCTTGCCGCTCACGCTCAGCCGCAGCTGGTACGAGACCGACTGGCCGGCACCGAGCGAGAACGCCGGGAAGGTGCCGCCCTCGCCGGCCGCGTCCGCGATGGTCTGCCAGGTCTTGGAGGACTTGTCGAAGATCTGGACCTTGATCTTGCCCGAGTAGTCCTTCTCGTCCTCCCAGCCGATGGCGGCGACGCCGATCAGCGGCTTGATGTCCTTGATCTCCGCATCGCCCTTGTTGGAGACGTTGAAGGAGAACCCGGTCCAGCCGCTGCCGGCGACGATCGTCTCGGGCAGCCCGGAAAGACCGCTCGTCAGGTCGGCGCTGAGCTCGCCGGTGCTGTCGCCGTTGTCGTCCACGCACAGCTCGCCGCCGTCCGCCGGGGCGCTGTCACTGGCGCTCGGCGTCGGGGACGTGGAGGTGCTGCTCTCGTCGGCGGCCGGAGTCTTGTCGTCCGCCGCGGGGGTGCTGTCGTCCGCGGCGGGCGTGCTGTCGTCGGCGGCCGGGGTCGTGTCGTCGGCCGCGGGGGTGGTGTCGTCGGCGGCCGGAGTGGTGTCGTCGGCCGCGGGGGTGGTGTCGTCCGCGGCGGGGGTGGTGTCGTCGGCGGCGGGCGTGCTGGTGGACGTGTCCGGGGTCTCGTCCGCGAACGCGGCCGGCGCGGACAGCAGGGCGAGTGGAGCGAGTACCGCGGTCGCGGCGGCCACACCCATGGCACGGCGAAGCTTCATGAAGACCTCAAGGGAGTCCAGTGTGGAGGGCTCCGCGTGTGGGGCGCGGGTGTGGCCCTTGGTTCGCATGGTTGGATCCGTAACACCTGTGAATGGTTGTGCCGGGCCTAACAGATTTTTTATGTGCGCCGGGTCACGTACGCTCTGCTCCTCGACAGGCGACGCACAGCACAGCCGCTCGACCGACCCCTCGCAGAAAGGCGTCCGCGCCGTGCCCGACAGACCGTCCGAAGAGCCGAGATCGGGTTCCGGCGAGGAGCCCTCCATACCCGACGACGTGTGGGACAAGTTCCTCAAGGACTCCGAGGCGGGGATCGGCTCCGCCCCCAAGGAACCCTCCGCCCGCGCCCGCATGGTCACCGAGCGACTGCGGCAGCAGGACGCGCGCGGCGAGCGGCCGGAGAACTGGCGCGCCGGCCCGCCCCGCACGGAACGGCGCCGCCGCCGGATCTGGCCGGTGCTGGGCATCCTCGTCGCCGCTGCCGTGGCCGTCGTGGCCGTGAAGCCGTCGGTCATTCCCGGCGACCCCTTCGGCACGAAGGACGACAAGAACTCCTCCGCCGCCGGCGCCTCGCCCCTCCCGATGGAGACCGCCGCCCCCACCGCCCCGCCCTCCTCGGCCGACCCCGAAGTGCCCACCCTCGCCCGGCCGTTCGCGGGTTCCCCGGCCGAACGCTGGGCCGACGGCGCGGCCGGCATCGTGCTGCCGAAGGCGACCCCGATCGGCACGCTCTCCAAGGCCCAGGTCGAACAGGCCCTCCAGCAGACCAGGACCCTGCTGGTCGACGCGAACCTCAACTCGGCCACCCTGCGCGGCGAACGCCCCACCACCTCGCTCGGCGTGATCGAGCCCCAGCAGACGGAGTTGCTCACGCGACTGAACACGTCGCTGAGCAAACCGGACGAACAGCACGACCCGCTCTCGATGTTCAGCCGCTTCGACCCGACCGAGATCAAGCTCGTCGGCGACGTCATCAAGACCCGCGGCCGCATCACCTTCAAGGCGGGCGAACAGGCCTCCGTCGCCGTGCACGCCGACTACACCTTCGTCTACCCGGTCGTCCGCGCCGGCGGCTCGAAGGAGGTCACCCGCACCATCGTGCGCCGCGTCCTCGACGTCCAGCTGTCCGACCCGACCCGCTACCAGGTAACCCCCGGCAAGATCACCATCCGCCGCTACGACCGCGACATCGGCAACTCGGCCTGCGACGTCTACGACGGCTTCCTGCACCCCGAGTTCACGACGGACACCCCGACCGGCGCCGCGCCCTCGGGCCCGACCTCGGACCCGTACGACCGCAGCAAGGGCCTCGACGAGGACCGCAGCGAGGGCTGCGGGACGGTGTCCCGGGTCTGACCCGCCCCGGCATCCTCGACATCCGGACGTGGACATCCGGACGTGCGAAGGGCCCCGCGGAACCTGGCCGCGGGGCCCTTCTCCGTCAGCACCGACGTCAGGGCAGCGCCGGTGCCTGGGTAGCGGCGCCGGGGGGTTGCGCCGCTTGTCTCGTGTGCCCTTGTGTGCCCTGGGTCGGCGCCCCGGCGCGCGTGGGGCGCGCGGATGGTCTGTACCTCTGGCGGTGCGGAAGTGCAGTGCAATGCGGTTGTCTGCGGCGGGACTTGGGCTTTGTACGCATCGTGCTGGATGGACGCGGCCTACGCAACCGTTTGACCCAGGGTTGTGCATTTTTGCATTTTCCGCCGGTCGGCCCCGGGCGTCCCCGGAGCCGACCGTTTACTTGGGTGACCGGGCTGCTGTCCCCTGCCGTCCGGTCACGACCCTGGAGCGAGGTCCCACGACGTCCGGCACGACCCGTACGTCTCATCGCTCCAGCAAGCCACGCGTGGTTCTTTCGGGCCCGCCCCTGGCTGGCACGGACACCAGCACCAACGAAGCCGTTCGCGGGGCGGTCACGCGCCGTACGGGTGAGAAGGGCCCGAACTCAGATACGACCGCGGGACAGTTCGAGGAGCGTCAGCGCGAGAGCGGTACCCGGCTTGCCCAGCGCGTCGCTGTAGCGGCCGAGGATCTCGTTCTCACGCGACAGGTTCACGCGCCGGCCGCCGGAGGCGATCCGCGTCTCCTGGACGACCGCGGACACGGCGACCCGTTCCTGGATGAGACCGATGATCCGGTCGTCGATCGCGTCGATGCGCTCGCGGGCGTCGGCGATGGTCTGCTCGGGGGTGGCGGTGGTGGTGGCGGTGGTGGTCATGCGGGGCTCCTCGTCGGTCTTTCTCGAAGGTGCCCCGAATCGACACGGTCCGGAAACCACGAGCGCCCCGGACCTTGTCGGCCCGGGGCGCCTGGGAAGTCGCTTGTCAGTAACTCAAGCAGCACGACCATGGCAGCCGGTGGGCCCGGTGCCATAGGTAAATCGGAAGGTCGAGTGCGTGAGCATGGGAGCAGTATGCCGCGCTGTACGGGAGCGTCCAACCCGGTTCGCATCCTGAGACGGGAAGTGACCGTCCGGGCCCCGTTAGAATCGGTACCACCGACCCCGCCCGACCACCAGAAGGCACCCCGTGTCACAAGCTCCCGCCCCCGACACCGTCCTGGTCGTCGACTTCGGCGCGCAGTACGCCCAGCTCATCGCCCGTCGCGTCCGCGAGGCCCGGGTCTACAGCGAGATCGTGCCGAGCACCATGCCGGTCGCGGAGATGCTCGCCAAGAACCCGGCGGCGATCATCCTCTCCGGCGGCCCCTCGTCCGTGTACGAGGAGGGCGCCCCCCGTATCGACCGCGCCCTCTTCGAGGCCGGCGTCCCCGTCTTCGGCATGTGCTACGGCTTCCAGCTGATGGCCCAGTCCCTCGGCGGCACGGTCGACAACACCGGCGCCCGCGAGTACGGCCGTACCGATCTCCATGTGTCGAGGTCGTCCTCCACCCTCTTCGAGGGCACCCCGGCCGAGCAGCACGTGTGGATGTCGCACGGCGACGCCTGCTCCGCCGCCCCCGAGGGCTTCACCGTCACGGCCTCCACGGACGTCGTCCCGGTCGCCGCCTTCGAGAACGACGAGAAGAAGCTCTACGGCGTCCAGCACCACCCCGAGGTCATGCACTCCACGCACGGCCAGCAGGTCCTGGAGCACTTCCTGTACCGCGGCGCCGGTCTGAAGCCGGACTGGACCACGGGCAACGTGATCGAGGAGCAGGTCGCCGCGATCCGCGAGCAGGTCGGCGACAAGCGCGCCATCTGCGGCCTGTCCGGTGGCGTCGACTCCGCCGTGGCCGCGGCCCTCGTCGCCCGCGCCATCGGTGACCAGCTGACCTGCGTGTACGTCGACCACGGTCTGATGCGCAAGGGCGAGACCCAGCAGGTCGAGAAGGACTTCGTGGCCGCGACCGGCGTCAAGCTGGTCGTCGTCGACGCGGAGGAGCGCTTCCTCACCGCGCTCAAGGGCGTCTCCGACCCCGAGGAGAAGCGGAAGATCATCGGCCGCGAGTTCATCCGCGTCTTCGAACAGGCGCAGGCGGAGATCATCGCGGACGCGGGCCCGGCGGTGGAGTTCCTCGTCCAGGGCACGCTCTACCCGGACGTGGTCGAGTCCGGTGGCGGTACCGGCACGGCGAACATCAAGTCGCACCACAACGTCGGCGGCCTCCCCGAGGACCTCGAGTTCCAGCTGGTCGAGCCGCTCCGCAAGCTGTTCAAGGACGAGGTCCGGATGGTCGGCCAGGAGCTCGGGCTCCCGGAGGAGATCGTCCAGCGCCAGCCCTTCCCCGGCCCCGGCCTCGGCATCCGTATCGTCGGCGAGGTCACCAAGGAGCGGCTCGACCTGCTCCGCGAGGCCGACGCCATCGCCCGCGAGGAGCTGACCGCGGCCGGCCTCGACCGGGACATCTGGCAGTGCCCGGTGGTCCTGCTCGCGGACGTCCGCAGCGTGGGCGTGCAGGGCGACGGACGGACCTACGGCCACCCGATCGTGCTGCGCCCGGTCTCCTCCGAGGACGCCATGACGGCCGACTGGTCGCGACTGCCGTACGAGGTCCTCGCGAAGATCTCGACCCGGATCACCAACGAGGTCAAGGACGTCAACCGGGTCGTCCTCGACGTCACCTCGAAGCCGCCGGGCACCATCGAGTGGGAGTAAGCCCTAGGTGCGCTTGACGACGCGCAAGGGCGCACCGGGCGTCCAGACCTGCACGACGAGATACGTCTCGTCCTCGACGTAGGTCCGCACGACCTCCGTCAGCTCGGTGCGGAAGAGGTGGAACGGCTCCGGCGGTTCCACCTCTTCGCCGTACCGGGCCTTGGTCTCCGCGTCCTCCACCTCGATCGCCCGCCCGCTGATCCGGACGTCCCCGCCGCCCATGCTCTGTCCCTCCCCGGGATTCGCCTGCAGCGCGAACCGCGGATCCCGCCGCAGGTCGAGCGCCTTGAGCGAGTCCGGCATCATGCCGAACCACAGCTCGCCGTTGAGGAAACGGACCTCCAAGCCGGTGGTGCGTGGCGAACCGTCCTTGCGCAGGGTCGCCAGCACGTGATGGGTGAACGCGCCGAAGCGCTCCTCGGCGGTCTTCGCGAGTTCGGGTTCGGCGGCGCTGAAGGCCGCCCAGCTCCATGTCATACGTCGAGTCTCGTGCCGATACCGGACATCTGCTGTCGGGTATCGATCGCGCGCGTCATCTTTACAAAACAGCTCTGTTCTCCTGCGCTGACCGAGGGTAACTTCCGCCTCGTAAAGCCACCCAGTGCTGGAGGGACACATGCACGGGCCGACCCCACCGCTGCCCCTGTCCAACGATCGACTGCGGTTCGCCATGCCGCCGATGCACGAATCGCTGGACGACGAGCGCCGACACCGCAAGGAGCGGCTGGCCGGCGCGCTCCGGCTGTTCGGGCGGCTCGGCTTCGAGGACGGGGTCTCCGGGCACATCACCGCGCGCGACCCCGAGTACTCCGACTGCTTCTGGGTCAACCCGTTCGGCATGCCGTTCAAGCACGTCACCGTGAGCGATCTGGTGCTCGCCAACTCGGACGGCCAGGTGATCGAGGGCCGTTACCACGTCAACCAGGCCGCCTTCACCGTCCACGCCCAGGTGCACGCCGCCCGCCCGGACGTCGTCGCCGTCGCGCACTGCCACTCGGTGCACGGCCGCGCCCTCGCCGCCCTCGGCGACCTCCTGGACCCGATCACCCAGGAGAGCTGCGCCTTCTACGAGGACCACGCCCTCTACGACGCCTACACCGGCGTCGCCGTCGACGCCGAGGAGGGCCGCCGTATCGCGTCCGCGCTCGGCTCCCGCAAGGCGCTCGTCCTGCGCAACCACGGACTGCTGACGGTCGGCGACTCGGTGGACGCGGCCGCCTGGTGGTTCCTGTCCATGGAACGCTCCAGCCAGGTCCAGCTCACCGCCAAGGCCGCCGGCCGCCCCCTCCTCATCGACCACAAACTGGCGGTGGCCACCCGCGAACAGCTCGGCGGCGACCTGGTCGCGTGGATCAACTACCAGCCCCTGTGGCAGGACATCAGCCGCAGCGAGCCCGATCTGCTGAGCTAGCGGCCCCGGCTAGAACCCCCGCAGCACCGCCGCCTTGGTCATCGCGAACTCCTCGTCCGTGAGCACACCTTCCCGGTGCAGCTCGCCCAACTCCCGCAGCCTGCGCAGGAGTACGTCGTGATGGTCGGCCGGCGGCGGCACGGCCCCGGTGGGCCGCGGCCGGTCGGCGAAGTCGCCGCCCCGGGTGGACGGGTGCGGCAGCCGGGCGGTGACCGCGGTGGCGACGAGCGCGGTGAGCAGATCGCGACGGGCGCTGCCCCACAGATCCAGGGCGTACGGGTCCTTCTCCGGCGGCAGTTTGGAGAACGCCGTCTCCCGGGTCACGAAGCGCAGGAACCCGTCCTCGTAACCGGAGTTGGGCAGCCACTCCACCTGCACCAGATCGCCGAGGGCGATGATCCGCGGCCCGGTCGCCCGCTTGACCCGGTCCGAGGTGTCGGCCCAGTCGAGCCGCACCTGGGTGCCGTCGAAGGAGGCGGTGCCGTCGGAGCTGCGCACCGACACCGGCACCGGTGGCCCCGGCAGCAGATACGCCTTGGTCGGCTCCTTGGGGATCTGCTCCAGCATCAGCGCCTGCCGGATCTCCTCGGCGACGTACTCGGCGACCCCCGCCCGGTCCACGTCCACCACGAGCCGGTACGGATCGGCCGGGTCGGGCAGCCGTCCGCCGGTCGCCTGCAGCAGCGGATCGGCGCCCTCGCGCAGCCGCATCCGCAGCCGCCCGCGCTTGCGTTCGGGCTCGAAGACGACGCCGGCGATGGCTTCCAGGGGTACGGCGACCTCTCCGTACGTCTGCCGGAACAGCGGCACGGAGCGGTGCAGGCCCGGCGTGATCCTGACCGTGGTGCCGTCGAAGGCCCAGGTCCCGTCCCGCTGGATGATCTCGGCCATAGGGAAATTCTCGCAGCCGGGTCAACACGGCGGCCCCGGCTTCACCCGCCGTGACCAGACCTGCCGGACGCGGGTGGGGTGGCGTAGGGCACAATTCGCTGTCATCGCGGGGGAGTTGCAAGGCGGCGGCCGACTGTTCGACAGGGGCGCCGGTCCATGGGGTCGTGGTCGCGGGGAAGGCGGACGTCGGTGGCGGTGCAGGAGGCGAGAGGGGGTGCGGACGCGGCTGTGCACGGTGGGGCGCATGCGGGCGGCTGCACCTGCGGGGACTGCCCGCACGGGGCGCGTGAAGGGCATCGGCGGGCGGTCGCCGAATTCCTGCTCATGCGCGACGGGTTCGCGGCCGGACAGGGGCTGCCCGCCGCGGTGGCCCACTCGGCCCAGGCCTCCCGCCAGTGGGTCTCGGAGGAACTCACCCAGTCCGCGGAACTCGTCGCCGAACGCGGCCGCGCCGAGGGCGAGGCCTGGCTGGCCCGCCTGTGGCGCCGTACCGCGATCGCCGTGTGGGCCCTGGTGGTGCTGTTGCTCCTGGTGCAGTCCCTGACGGCGATCGGCGCGGGCTGGACCTCCGCCCGCACGGCCGGCCTGCTGGCAGCCCTGCTGGTGGCCGGCGCCCTGACGGCGGCCTCCTGGTTCCACCGCGCGCGGGGCGGCGCACTCGCCCCGGTGATCGGCGAGGACAACCGCCTCTCGACCTCGAGGGTGGTCGCCGCGTCCTGGGTCCTCTTCGTCGCCTACGCGGTACTGGTCCTCGTCGGCCGCCTGGCAGCCGCCTCCGGCCACGCCGAGCGGGACACGCTGATCTCCGGCCTCGAACTGGCCCGCGGCGCGGGCATGGTGACGGTCCTGGCCGTGGTGTGCGGCATCGCGGTCCTGGTGCGGCGCGTGGTCGGACTGCGGGTCCTCGGGCAGCGGCTCCAGAAGGTACGCGCGCACCGGCCGAGAGCCTCCGACCTGCTCACCGACGACGCAGGCCGCGGCACCTTCGCCGACATCCAGTACGTCGTGATCAGCGCCGTCGCCGTGCTGTTCGCCGCGGTACGGCTGGCCCGCCGCCCCGACCAGCTGCCCGACCTCCCCTGGGGCCTGGCGGTGGTGGTCCTGATCTCGGCCGCGACCTACCTGGCCGGCAAGTACGCCGAGGGCGGCCGCCCGGTGATCCTCTCCGTGGTCCGCGCCCGCGAGGCCGGCGACCTCGACGCCCCGATCCGCACCGGCGACGACATCGAGATCCGCGGCGCGGCCTTCGTCCCGCCCGGCGCCCAGGGCGCCGACCGGCTGTCCCGCATGGTCGTCCGCATCGGCGCGGTCAACGTCCACGTGCCGCTGGTCCCGGTGGCGGGCGGCTTCAGCAACCCGACCGACGCGGTGCTCACCGTGCCCGTACCGGCGGAGGTCGAGCCGGGGCGGGTCGAGGTCCAGGTGGTGACCGCGGCCGGTGTGGAGACAAACCGGTACGCGATCGACGTGACGGACTGAGGGCCGCCACTTCGACAGCGAACCGACAGCAAAACGGCACGAACGCATTGAGCGCACCCTCCCTTTCGTACGTATGGTCTTTTAAGGGGCTCCGCACCGCGGGCGAGAGGCGACAGTGATGACTCACGGCATGCGCACCGACACGTACACCCCCTACGCCGACGGCGGCGACCGGAGCTGGCGCGACACCGCCGGCCGGTACGCCCTCCTACCGCTACGAATCTTTCTGGGCGTCACCTTCATCTACGCCGGCCTGGACAAGCTCACCGACAGCGCCTTCATGAAGTCCTCCGGCGCCGGCTCCGTCGGCGAGACGATGCGCGCGGCCCGCGACTCGGCCGCCATCCCGGCCCTGATCGACCTGGCCCTGAAGAGCCCCACCGGCTTCGGCTACGCCATCGCCTTCGGTGAACTCGCCGTGGGCATCGGCACCTTGATCGGTCTGCTGGCCCGCATGGCGGCGCTCGGCGGCGCGCTGATCTCGTTCAGCCTGTGGATGACCGTCAGCTGGGCCTCCGACCCGTACTACTACGGCAACGACCTCGCCTACCTGATGGCCTGGCTCCCCCTCGTGCTGGCGGGCGCCCCGATGCTCTCCCTGGACTCCGCGCTCCGCGCGCGCCGAAGGCAGCGGGCGGGAGGTTACCGGTAGCTCCTGGTCGGCGGGGGCTACCGGTGACGCGAGGCGGGGCGCGTGACCGTCAGCCCGGTATGTTCGGCTCGGGCGCCGAGCCGTCCCTGCGTGCCGTCAGGGCTCGGCGCCGCCGTATCCCACCGGTGACCGCCCCGACCGCACCGGCGAGGCAGAGCCCGATCACGACAATCGGTATCACCGCGAACCACGGTGTCTCCCACAGCCCGCCCGCGTCACCGGCGTAGACGACGCCCGCGAGGGCGAGGAAGAAACCGGCGACCAGCCTCCCCGGCTGGAACTCATGACGCAGCACGGCTCACCTCCGCCTGTCCGACGCCGACCTGGAGCTCGACCTCGAGCGTGCCGGTGTTCCTGGCGCCGCCGGCCGGCGCCAGCGTCACGTCCTTGTGCTTGCCCGGCTCCACGTCCACGTCCTTCTGCTCGTCGCCCGGCAACTGGATGTCGCCCACCCCCACGTCGATGCTCAGCTTCACGGTCGCGTCCTTCGGCACGATCACCTTCAGCCGGCCCGCCCCGACATCGGCTCCCGTACTCACCGTCTGCCCCTTGCCCAGGTGCACCCGGCTGAGGTCCAGGGTGCCGACCCCGGTCCCGAGGTTGTACATCTCCTGGACCTCCGCGACCGCGGCCGGCTGCCAGGTCGTACGGGTCCAGTGCGTGGTGATGTCCTTGGGCAGGGCGGCCGAGGAGGCGAGCAGGGCCGCCGTGACGACCGCCATGAATATCGACCCCGCTCCAGTCCGCCCCAGGAACGCGCTGACCGCGATGCCCAGCCCGAAGACGATCAGCGCACCCGCCAGACCGGCCTGCAGGCTGGTGCCGAGCGCGTGGTCGTCCCAGGTGGCGGCGGTGCCGAGGCCGCCCGCGAGGAGGGCGAGCAGGAAGACCCAGCCGCCGATCCAACGGGGGCCGCGCGGCCGTGGCACCGGGGTGCGCGGGGCACGGAGGTCGATCTGGTTGGTCCAGGAGTTGCCGTGGCTGATGTTGACCGCCGCGGCGATGTCCCGGTCGCGGGAGTCCCGGGGGCCCCAGAGGTAACCGGTGCCGCCGTAGTGCGTCCCATCCTTGACTATGGGGTCGCGCCACCAGGAGGGGTAGGCGGTGGGGACCGGGGGCGCCTGGGCCTCCGGCGGGGCGTCGGCGGCGGCCTGGGCGGCCAACGGGTCGGGATCGGGGGCGCCGCGCTGCCGCGACCAGTATCCGGCGCCCGCGAGGAGCAGCGAGAGGACGACCGCGAAGGCCAGCACCCCGCCGTTGCTCAGCATGGTCAGGAAGACCCCGCAGCCGACCAGCGCGAACAGCACCGCGGTCAGCGCCTGGCCGTCGACCCGGCCGGTCAGCAGCTTGCGCAGCTCGTTCTGCTCGTCCTCCGCGTACGGCACGAGGAGCCAGGCGAAGCCGTAGAAGATCAGGCCGATGCCGCCGGTCGCGGAGAGCACGACGAGGGTGATCCGGAAGATCACCGGATCCATGTCGCACTGCCGCCCCAGCCCCGAGCAGACCCCGGCAAGCACCTTGTACTGCCGGTCACGACGGAGCCTCCGCGGCTCCGCGACGGCATCCGCCCCGGCGGGACCCCCTTCGGCCGGCCTGCCCTCGCCGGTCGCCGGGCTGCCTTGGCCCGGCTTGCCTGCGTCGGTCGTGGGGTCCGCTTCGGTCGCTCCCGCTCCCCTTTCTCCGCGCGCGTCCGCCTGCCCGCGGGTGCCCGCCTGCGCGTGCACACGTGAGGTCGCGTCGGCCGGGGTGCCGGTGTTCGCCTCGGCTCCCGGGCCCGCAGCGGCGCGCTCGTGATCTGTCATGAGTCCATGGTGACGGGCCGACCGCCGCGACGGGAGTCGGAACGACCCTGGCCGGACCCTGATTTCGCCCCTGAGCCGGCGCCGGGGAAGCGTTCGACGGGCCCTGGCCTCGAAGATCAGGGGAGTCTCGGGGGTCGACCCTGATGCTTGTGTCCGCCGCCCGTGTGAGTATCGGTGGCATGCCGGAAGCCGCCGCAGCGCCCATCGTCGAACCGCGGCCGCCGCGCAAGCTCTACCGCAGCAGCGACGGCCGCTGGCTGGGTGGTGTGGCGCGGGGGCTCGCTGGGCATCTCGGGCTGCCCGTGGTCTGGGTGCGGCTCGTCTTCGTCGGCCTGTTCATGGCGGACGGCCTCGGCGCGCTGCTGTACGCCGCGTTCTGGTTCTTCGTGCCGCTGGGCGTCGGCGGCGTCGGCGGTCAGCGGCCCCCGTCGCTGGTCAGCACCGAGACCTCGCCCGACGGCCGGCGCCGACTGGTCGCCCGCAAGCCGGACAAGGGCCAGATCGTCGCCCTGCTCCTCATGGTCGTGGTGGCCATGGTCTTCGTGGGCAACGTGAATCTGAGCGGCGGCGCCAAGGTCTACCTCTGGCCCGTCGTCCTCGTCGGCGCGGGCGTCGCCCTGGTCTGGCGCCAGGCGGACAACGCACGGCGGGCCCGCTGGGTCGAGGTCGGCCGCCGCAAGCGCACGCTCAGCCTGCTGCGCGCGGCGGGCGGCGTTCTCCTCGTCACCGCCGGCGTCACCGGCGTCTTCGTGCTGCAGGGCTCGGCCGCCCACCTCGGCTCCGTCCTCCAGGCCGCCCTCGCGGTGCTGGTCGGGATAACGCTGCTCGCGGGCCCGTACCTCGTCCGTATGACCCAGGACCTGTCCGAGGAGCGCCTGATGCGCATCCGCGCCCAGGAGCGCGCCGAGGTCGCCGCCCACGTCCACGACTCCGTGCTGCACACCCTGACCCTGATACAGCGCAACGCGGAGAACGCGAACGAGGTGCGCCGCCTCGCCCGCGCCCAGGAGCGCGACCTGCGCACCTGGCTCTACAAACCGGAGGGCACCGGCAAGGACGAGGAGGACGAACCCGCCAACCTCGCCGACGCGGTGCGGCGCAACGCGGCGGAGGTGGAGGACAAGCACGGCGTCCCCATAGAGGTCGTCATAGTCGGCGACTGCGCGATCGACGAGAGAATCGGCGCACAGATGCAGGCCGCGCGCGAGGCGATGGTCAACGCCGCCAAGTACGGTGGCGAGGGCGGCGCGGTGCAGGTCTACGCCGAGGTCGAGGGGAGGACGGTCTTCGTGTCGGTGCGGGACCGGGGCCCCGGCTTCGATCTCGACTCGATACCCGCCGACCGCATGGGCGTCAGAGAATCGATCATCGGCCGCATGGAGCGGCACGGCGGCACGGCGCGGCTGCGCGCGGTGCCGGACGGCGGCACGGAGGTCGAGCTGGAGATGGAGAGGGCGGAGAAGACGTCATGAGCGACCCGACCGAGGCGAACACGGAGCCCGTGGAGCCGACCGGCGGCGGCGCCGAGCGGCACGTGCGCGTGGTCCTCGTCGACGACCACCGCATGTTCCGTACGGGAGTACAGGCCGAGATCGGCCGCACCGAGGAGACCGGCGTCGAGGTCGTCGGCGAGGCGGCCGACGTCGACCAGGCGGTCACCGTCATCACCGCGACCCGCCCCGAGGTGGTCCTCCTGGACGTCCACCTCCCGGGCGGCGGCGGGGTCGAAGTGCTGCGCCGCTGCGCCGCGTTGATGGCCGACGCCGAGCAGCCCGTCCGCTTCCTTGCGCTGTCCGTCTCGGACGCGGCGGAGGATGTGATCGGCGTGATCCGGGGCGGCGCGCGCGGCTACGTCACCAAGACGATCACCGGCACCGACCTCGTCAACTCCATCTTCCGCGTCCAGGAGGGCGACGCCGTCTTCTCGCCCCGTCTGGCCGGCTTCGTCCTGGACGCCTTCGCCTCCACCGACGCCCCACCGGTCGACGAGGACTTGGACCGCCTCACCCAGCGCGAGCGCGAGGTGCTCCGTCTCATCGCGCGCGGCTACGCGTACAAGGAGATCGCCAAGCAGCTCTTCATCTCCGTCAAGACGGTCGAGTCCCATGTCTCGGCGGTCCTGCGGAAGTTGCAGCTGTCGAACCGGCACGAGCTGACACGGTGGGCGACGGCGCGACGGCTGGTCTGAGCGGGGGAGGGTGAGGCGGGGCGACTGGTCCGAGCGGTCGGCGGGGAGGCAGGCTGCGGTCGGTCGATGATCGGGCGCCGGTCCTCGGCGCTCGCTCACACCACCCGCGTGGCCCCCGCGAACGGCATCTCGTCGATGGGCGCGATGCGTACGGGAGCCGACGGGTTCGGGGCGTGGATCATCCGGCCGTTGCCGATGTAGATGCCGACATGACTGATGCCGGAGTAGAAGAACACCAGGTCGCCGGGGGCGAGTTCGGAGCGGGAGACGCGGTGGCCGGCGTCGATCTGGGCGTAGGTCGTGCGGGGGAGGGAGACACCGGCGGAGCGGTAGGCGGCCTGGACGAGGCCCGAGCAGTCGAAGGCGTCGGGGCCGGTGGCGCCCCAGACGTAAGGGCTGCCGAGCTTGGAGTAGGCGTAGGAGACGGCGGCCGCGGCACGGGAGTTGGGCGCCTTGGCCGTCGTACCGGAAGGAGCCTCCAGGCCGACGCGCGAGCCCGAGCCGGACGACCGTGACGCACGGCCTGCCCCGCCGCCGTCCTCTCCCAGCCGGGCGCGCTCCTCGGCCGACAGCTGGGACAGCAGCCGGCGGGCCGCGTCCAGTTTGCCGGTGATCGTCTTCTTCTCGCGCTCCAGCTCTGCCTGCCGGGATTTCAGCGAGGCCAGCTCCACGCGTGCGGCCCCGCGCAGCCGCTCGATCTCCCGCAGCTGTTTGCGGACGCTCGCCACGGCCGCCGCCTGCCGGGTGCTCGCTCGGTCGACGAACTCGGCGCCGTCGAGGTAGTGGTCGGGGTCGTCGGAGAGCGCGAGTTGCAGCGCCGGGTCGATCCCGCCGTCGCGGTACTGCGCCGCGGCTGTCGAACCCAGCGCGTCCCGGGCCGAGTTCAGCTTGTCCGTCTTGCGCGCCGCCTCGTCCCGCAGCCCCGAAAGCTTCTGCTCGGCCGCGTCCGCCTTCTCCTGCGCGCCGTTGTACTTCTCGGTGGCGGCCTCCGCCTCCTGGTACAGCTTGTCCACCTTCGCCTTGACCTGCGCCGGCGTCAGCTGTGGCGCCGCGTCACCGGTCCCGTCGAAGGCCGTCGCGGTCGCCGCGCCCGCGAGGGCGATCGTGAAGGCGGTACGGGCCGTATGGCCGCTGATCGAACGCCGACTGGGCCTGCGGTGCGCTGCCACGTGGACTGCACGTCCTTTCGTACGACCGCCCCGGACACCGGGACGGCTTACGCGTCCGGCGGCGGCCCGCACAGGGGGAGCGGGCCGCCGCCGGACCTTCTCGGCGGTGGTGATCGACTGCCGCCCCTGGCCCGGGCGGCGGTGGGGAGCCGGTCACCTGGTGGAGGACGCTAAACCCGGCTGTGTCGGCTTGGTAACGCACTGTGCGGAAGTGTCCCGCGCGGATCGGCCGATGACCGTAAACGACCGTGATCCCGGACCGGAGCCGACGACTTCACGCAGTGCGCTGACCGATGTGGCGGTTCCTGGACACGTACGAGTGACGGGCTGCTATGAGCCGCATATATGCAAGATCCACTCATGCCGGGCGGGCGGCTCGCGGCGGGGCCGGTGTAGGGCGCACCGAGCGCCCCTGTCTAAGCTCCGGCCTCATGGACGTACTCATCCATCTCTTCGTCGGCCTGCACATCGTCGGCATCGCCTCGCTGCTCGGCGGCTTCCTCACCCAGATGAAGGCGATGGGCCGCGGCGAGGCCCGTTTCGTCCCGGCGATGCTGCACGGCGCGCTGACGATGCTGGTCACCGGCGCGATCCTGGTCGGCCTCAACCAGGCCGACGACCAGCACGTCAACAACATCAAGATCGGCCTGAAGCTGGCCCTGCTGATCGTGATCCTCGGCCTGGTCTACGTGAAGCGGGACGACGAAAAGGTCGACAAGAGCCTGTTCGGGCTGGTGGGCGCGCTGACCACGGCGAACATCTTCATCGCGGTGCTGTGGACCTGACCCCGGCGCGGGCGGCGGCGACGGCCCCCGCGGCGACGGCGAGCCATGCCGCCACCGCGATCCACAGCAGTATCTGACCGGGGCCCTTGAGCCACGGGATGTCGAGGGCGGCGGCGATGGACAGCGTCGCCGTCGCGGTCATCCCCATCGGGAAGACGGTGGCCCAGCGCCGCACGTCGTAGTGCAGCCGGGGCCGCAGTGCCTCGGCGACGAGCAGTACGGCGTACCAGGCCACGTCGAGCACGAGGAGCGTGACGGTGACGGCGCGCAGGACGCCCCGGTCGTCGTCGTTCCACAGGTACAGACGCGAGCTGTCGGCGGCGATGAGCTTGGACCCGGCCAGCGCCGAGATGGCGAGCGCGCCGCCCGCGACCCAGTGGTCGCCGGCGCCTTCGAGGATCTGGCGCGGGTCGAAACGGGCGAGGGCGAAGCCGTAGATCACCAGGCCGAGCCAGAACAGCACGAGCGCGGTGCGCGCGAGCCACCCCACCGCCTGCGCCCCGGCCAGCGCGGCCGCGAGCACGGCGAGCCCCTGTGTGGCCACGCAACACAGGAACACCGCGCCCGGCATGCGCCGCCTCCAGTGTCGTACGACGTCCACGAGCAGCACGGGCCACAGGACGGCCGCCAGCGCCAGCAGGGCCTCGGCGAGCGTCTGCCACCCGAGTGCGGAGAACCGCGTCCCCAGGACGGTGGTCGCCGCGACGGCGGTGAGCGCGGCGGGCGACCCGGCGTCGGCCCGCCACCGCTCCCTGTCCAGCACGAGCCGCGCGACGAAGTCCGCCGCCAGTCCGAGCCAGGCCGCGCAGGCGATCACCAGCGCGACGCGCGACACCACCTCGTACCCGGTCAGATGCAGCCCGATCGACACGATGCCGGTCGCCATCACGGCAGCCCCGGCCGCCGGCGGACGCTCCGCCCACCAGGCACGGAGCGGGGAGGACGTGTCGGCGGAGTGGGCGGCCATGCAGCCGATGCTAAGGAGCACACCACGGGTTGCGGGCGGGGCACGCGCGCGTGGGCGAGGGAATTCGCGCGGGCGCGGGCACGGAGGCAGGGGCGCCCGGAGAGGAGAGGGGGCGCGCGGGGCGTGTCGCGCGCTGGCGCTCGGGAACCATCGCGCGCTGAGCGCTCAGCGCTCAGGGCGCGCAGGAATCTCCGCGCGCCCTGCGCTCAGATCGCGCGAGCCCCACAAGAGGCACGTGAGGAGCCCCGGCGCCCCCGGCGCCCCCGGCGCCCTCGCGCTCGACAGCCCCGGCGCCCCTACCTCACGCCGGCCGCACCACGCTGTGGATGATCGACTCGCCGCCGTAGTAGATCGACTCCTCGCGGACGTACGCGCCGGGCTTGGGGGCGTGGATCATCATGCCGTTGCCTATGTAGATGCCGACGTGGCTGATGTCGTCGTAGAAGAAGATCAGGTCGCCGGGCTGGGCGTCGGCGAGGGAGACCGTGGTGCCGGCGTTCACCTGGTCGTAGGTGGTGCGGGGGAGGGAGACGCCGGCGGCCTTCCAGGAGGCCTGGGTGAGGCCGGAGCAGTCGTAGGAGCCGGGGCCGGTGGCGCCCCAGACGTACGGCTTGCCGATCTGCGCGCGCGCGAAAGCGAGGGCCTTCTCGGCCTTGGTGGAGTACGAGGAGTCGGTGGAGGTGCTTCCCGAGGTTCCCGAGTCCGAGGAGGAACTGCTCTCCTGGGCCGCCTCCTCCTTGGCCTTCTGCTCGGCCGCCTGCTGCTTCGCCAGCTCCGCGGCCTTTTGCGCGGCCTCTTCCTGCTTCTTCTTCTCGATCGCCGCGAGCCGCGCCTTCTCCTCCGCGGTCAGCTTCGACAGCAGATCGCGCGCGTCGGAGAGCTTCTTCTGGACCGTGGACTTGGCCGTCTGCAGGTCGTTCTGCGACTCGGTGAGCGACTGGAGGCTCTCGGAGGCCTCCTGCCGCTTCTTCATCGTCGCGGACTGCTCGCTGAAGTAGTCGTCGACCTCGCTCTTCTGGCGGGAGGTCAGCCGGCCCATCAACTGCGTCTGGTCGAAGTAGTCCTGCGGGGTGTCGGCGAGCAGGAAGGTCGCCGTGTCGGGCGCGGCGGCACCCGTGCGGTACTGCGCGGCGGCGAAGGAACCGAGCCGCTCCCGCTGTTCGTTGAGCTTCTGGGCGCGCTTGGCGACGTCGTCGAGGAGGGTGTCCACGCGCTTGCGCTGCTTGGAGGTCTTCTCCTTCGCCGCGTTGTACTTCTCGGTCGCCGACTCCGCCTGGCGGTACAGGTCGTCGACCTTCTTCTCGACTTCCTCGAGGGAGGGGTTCCCGTCCGTCGACGGGGCGGCGTTGGCCGTCTGGGAGAGCAGGGCCACGGAGGTGAGGGCGGCCGTGGCGAGGGCGGGGGTGCGTATGCCGGCCACACGCGTACCTGCGGGACGCGACTTGCGGTGCGACGCCAAGGTTGGCGACTCCTTCCATACTCCGCCTACCGAGTTAGCTGTCGGGTTCGGGCGGGTGGTTCGGAAGGGTTGCCCTACGGTCCGTGTCCCTCAAGGGAGTTGGACCGATTCACCCCAAGGTCGGTGTGGGTCCCCGGCTCCGGCTGCGCGGCGGCGCCCCGGACTCGGCGGAGGCCGCACGGCCCGGCGAGGTTCGCCGGTGGGGGTCGTACGGCCTGCTCGGAACGGTAGCCAACTCGTGTGGCCCGTGTGAAGGTTGATGTTCGATATGCCCGATACATTTTCGTGACCTTTGGTCAGGCGATCGGAGTTCGTCACATTCTGTGATCATGCGGCATGGGAGCGTTACGACCGCCTCGGATCCGGCGATGTTCCCGGGGCGGCAGCGGGTTGTCAGTGGGGCACCCTAAACTCGGAGAGCGATGAGCAGCCTCTTTGACGACAGCTTCCTGGCGGACCTCAAGGCACCCCGTGGCCGTGAGGAGGAACCCCCACCGCCGCCCGAGGACGATCACGTACCGGAGCCGGTTCCGGACGATCTGTTCGGCGGGAGGTTCGACGTGCCGCCGGACCGGGACGCGTACTACCGTGACGGCGCGCCCCGCCCGGTGATCGACGCCGCCGCCCTGCTGGACGGGCTGAACGAGAACCAGCGCGCGGCCGTCGTGCACGCCGGCACGCCCCTGCTCATCGTGGCCGGCGCCGGCTCCGGCAAGACCCGTGTGCTCACCCACCGCATCGCGCACCTCCTCGCCGAGCGGAACGTGCATCCGGGCCAGATCCTCGCGATCACCTTCACCAACAAGGCCGCGGGCGAGATGAAGGAGCGCGTCGAGCAGCTCGTCGGCCCGCGCGCCAACGCGATGTGGGTGATGACCTTCCACAGCGCGTGCGTGCGGATCCTGCGCCGGGAGAGCAAGAAGCTCGGCTTCACCTCCTCCTTCTCGATCTACGACGCCGCCGACAGCAAGCGGCTGATGGCGCTCGTATGCCGCGATCTGGACCTCGATCCCAAGCGGTACCCGCCCAAGTCCTTCAGCGCCAAGATCAGCAACCTGAAGAACGAGCTGATCGACGAGGAGGACTTCGCTGCCCAGGCCGCCGACGGTTTCGAGAAGACCCTCGCCCAGGCCTACGCCATGTACCAGTCGCGGCTGCGCGAGGCGAACGCCCTCGACTTCGACGACCTGATCATGACCACGGTCAACCTGCTCCGTGCCTTCCCGGACGTCGCCGAGCACTACCGCCGCCGCTTCCGCCACGTCATGGTCGACGAGTACCAGGACACCAACCACGCCCAGTACGCGCTGGTCAGGGAGCTGGTCGGGACCTCCGAGCACCCCGTGGACGTACCGCCTGGCGAGCACGACCTCCCGCCCGCCGAGCTGTGTGTCGTGGGTGACGCCGACCAGTCGATCTACGCCTTCCGCGGCGCGACGATCCGCAACATCCTCCAGTTCGAGGAGGACTACCCGAACGCGACGACGATCCTCCTGGAGCAGAACTACCGCTCCACGCAGACGATCCTCTCCGCCGCCAACGCGGTCATCGAGCGCAACGAGTCCCGCCGCCCCAAGAACCTGTGGACCAACGCGGGCGCGGGCGCACGCATCACCGGCTATGTCGCCGACACCGAGCACGACGAGGCCCAGTTCGTCGCCGAGGAGATAGACCGTCTGACCGACGCGGGCGACGCGAAGGCCGGCGACGTCGCCGTCTTCTACCGTACGAACGCCCAGTCCCGTGTCTTCGAAGAGATCTTCATCCGTGTCGGCCTGCCCTACAAGGTCGTCGGCGGTGTCCGCTTCTACGAGCGCAAGGAGGTCCGGGACGTCCTGGCCTACCTGCGCGTACTGGCCAACCCCGAGGACTCGGTGCCGCTGCGCCGGATCCTGAACGTCCCCAAGCGCGGCATCGGCGACCGCGCCGAGGCGATGATCGACGCCCTCTCCCAGCGGGAGAAGATCAGCTTCCCGCAGGCGCTCAAGCGGGTCGACGAGGCGTACGGGATGGCCGCGCGGTCGACGAACGCCGTGAAGCGGTTCAACACGCTGATGGAGGACCTCCGTACGATCGTCGAGTCGGGTGCGGGACCGGCGACCGTCCTGGAGGCGATCCTCGAACGGACCGGCTACCTCGCCGAGTTGCAGGCCTCCACCGACCCGCAGGACGAGACCCGGATCGAGAACCTCCAGGAACTCGCCGCCGTGGCCCTGGAGTTCGAGCAGGAGTCCGGCGAGGGTGAGGAGCCCGGCTCGCTCGCCGACTTCCTGGAGCGGGTCGCGCTGGTCGCCGACTCCGACCAGATCCCCGACGAGGACGAGGACGGCTCCGGAGTCATCACCCTGATGACCCTGCACACCGCCAAGGGCCTCGAGTTCCCGGTGGTCTTCCTGACCGGCATGGAGGACGGCGTCTTCCCGCACATGCGCGCCCTCGGCCAGACCAAGGAGCTGGAGGAGGAGCGCCGGCTCGCGTACGTCGGCATCACGCGTGCGCGTGAACGGCTGTACCTCACCCGGTCCTCCCTCCGGAGCGCCTGGGGCCAGCCGTCGTACAACCCGCCCTCCCGCTTCCTGGAGGAGATCCCGGCCCAGCACGTCGACTGGAAGCGCACGGGCGCCACGGCCCCGGTCTCCTCCGGCCCGGCGTCGAGCGTGGCGTCCTCCCTGTCCTCCTCCCGCTCCCGCTCCTCGGCCTCGGGCGCGTCCGGCTTCGCGACGAGCCGCGCCTCCGACAAGCCGGTGGTCTCGCTGGCGGTCGGCGACCGGGTCACCCACGACCAGTTCGGCCTCGGCACGGTCGTGGCGGTCAAGGGCACGGGCGGGAACGCGGAGGCGACGATCGACTTCGGCGACGAGAAGCCGAAGCGGTTGCTGCTGCGGTACGCGCCGGTGGAGAAGCTGTAGCCGACGGGCGCGACACACCAGCCCGTCTGGGGGCGCAGCCCCAGGTCTTCTACGTCGGGTCGAGCCCGTGGCTGCGCAGCCAGGGCAACGGGTCGATGGCGGAGCCCCCCGCCGGCCGAACCTCGAAGTGCAGGTGCGGGCCGGTGGAGTTGCCCGAGTTGCCGGAGTACGCGATCGGGTCGCCGGCCTTCACCGTCGTACCGGAAGCGACGCGGTAGCTGGAGAGGTGGCAGTACCACGTCTCCGTGCCGTCCTTCGCGGTCACGATCATCATGTTGCCGTAGGCGCTGTTCCACTGCGTCCGCACGGTGCCGTCGACCGCGGACATCACCGTCGTGCCGTACGAGACCGGGAAGTCGATGCCGGTGTGCACGGACATCCAGTTGACGCCGGCCTGGCCGAAGTAGGCGCTGAGACCCTTCTGGGCGACCGGCAGCGCGTACTTGGGGCGCAGCCGCTCCTTGCGGGCGGCCTCGGCCGCCGCCTTCTTCTTCTCGGCCTCCTGCTGAGCCTTGAGGTCGATGCGCTCCTGCGTCCGGCTGGCCCGGTCGGCGAAGTCGTCGGCGCCCGCCGAGAGGCTCTCGAGCTGGGTGTCCAGCTTGTTGTTGGCGGCGGCCGGTTTCACCGACTTCACGTCCGACGCGGTATTCGAGGAGTCCTTGTCGCCGGTCAGCGTGCCCACGGAGGCGGCGGCGATGCCCGCGACACCCATCACACAGGCCGAGGGTACGGCGATGGTCAGCAGCGCGGAGCGCTTCGCGGGTGTACGGCGGCGGGAGCGGGACGCGTTCCGCGCGGCCGCGCGCGATCCCGGGGCCGACGTGACCTCTTCCTGGTCGTCCAGCAGGGGCGTCGCGGCGGCAGGAAGCTCACCCGCGTCGGCCAACTCGTCGTCGGCGTAAGCGTGTTCCTCGTACGCGCCCGGCTCGACCTGCTCGAAGACCGAGGTCGCCTGCCGGCCGAACGGTTCGCCTGACTGCTCGTAGGCGTCGGTGGCCGAAGTCTCGTCGCCGACCGGGCCGTCCGAGTTCCACTGCGTGGCGTCGTACGCGCCGGTGTCGAAGGCCTGCGTGCCCCATTCCCAGTGCTGGGTCTGGTCGGCCGGGGCCGCGGACTGGTCGGGCTGGAGCCAGGCGCTCGCGTCCCAGTGGCCGGAGGTGTCGTGCCCGGTGGACTGCGGCGGGATGGCCGAGAGCTGCTGGTAGTCGGCGCTCCAGGCGGTCGTCTCGTACGCGCCGGTGTCGTAGGCGGCGTGGTGCTGGGCCGCGTACGCGTCGTAGTTCAGGGTCTGCCGGCCGCCGCTGGTCCACTGACCGGAGTCGTACGAGCCGGTGGTGTCGTCGCCGGGGAGGCTGCCGAAGAGGGGGTCGGCGTCGAAGGTCGCCGTGGCGTGCGCGCCGGTCGCGAAACCGTTCGCGTCGTAGCCGCCGTACGTGGTGAAGTCGCCGTACTGGGCTTCCTGTGTGCCATAGGACGCGTAGTGCGCCGAGGCGGCATCGGAAGCCGGAGCCGGGGTGGTCATGGTCCCCGACGGGTGACGGTCGTTCACCAACTTCTCTTTCGCCTCGACAACAGGGGCTGCCAGAGCAGTGCGGTGACTGTACCCGGCGGTATGCGGGCGCGACAATCTTCAACTGGTTTCGGGCGCGCAGGAAACGGGCATTCGGCCGTGTTTCGGGGGAGTGCGGGCGCGGGTTTGGCCTTGTGTTCGAAGAGCGTTCGATGTGGGTCGGCTGTCACGCCACTGTCAGGCCGCCGGCGTGGGCGGCGGCTTCGGCTCCTGTCCGTGTCGCGTCGAGAGCCTGACGTATCCCGGTGGCGACGGCCGGGTGCACCGGCAGGGCGAGATGGCCGACCCCGCTGACCCGCACGTTCTGCGCCAGCAGGTCGGGGTGGTCGATACAGGCCGTCTCCAGCGGATCCATCAGATGGTCGAGGTCGCTCCAGAAGCTGACGAAGTGGGTACGGCAGCCGGGCGCCGGCAGTGTGAGCTCCTCGAGCACCTGCGAGCCGGGGCGCATCTGGCGCACGATGGGGTGCGCGTCGGCCAGCGGCACGACCCGGGTGCCGGAGTGCGGGGTGCCCAGCGTGACCAGGGTGCGGACGCGGATGTCGCCGCCGAGACGCTGCACGTAGTACCGCGCGATCAGCCCGCCGAGGCTGTGCCCGACGATGTCGACCTCCTTGCTGCCGGTGCGCTCGCAGATCTCCTCTATGTGCCGGCCGAGCAGCTCGGCCGCGGTGCGGATGTCACAGGTCAGCGGCGAGTAGTTGAGCGACTCGACCCGCTGCCTGCCGTGCTGGGCGAGGCTGCGGCGCAGCAGCACGAAGACCGAGCGGTTGTCTATGAAGCCGTGCAGCAGCACGACCGGGGGTTTCGTCCCGGTGGGCAGCTGGGCGGCGCCTTCGGGTGATGGGAGCGGGGCCGGCGTGCGGCGTTCCTGGGTGATGCCCGAGGGATAGAGGAGGAGGTGTCCCGCCAGGATCGCGAGCTCCAGGGCGGTCGCCTTCAGCAGAGCGACGGAGAGTCCGGCCAGCCTGCTCGGGAGCAGTCGCTGACAGAGCGGAAGAAGGGGTTGCACTGCCCTGGTGACCTTCATGGCCGACCTCCTGTCGGCACGCAGGAGGACGGCTCTGTCCCCCGTGTGCCCTCATGGGAAGCCGCGGCGGAGGCTGTCGACTGCACGTACCGACGTCGACACGCCGTACCACCACGCCGCGCGGCCTGCGGCGCGGTGGTACGGCGACCTCGTTGCGGCTCCCGCTGCGCGTGTTCCCGCCGGAACGTCGCGCGGTGAACGTGTCCCACCGTGTGATTTCCCCCTCGGCCGACAGCGCGAAACTGCCGGTTGCGGGATGCTGGAGATAACGTTCGTTCACTTTCTCGGCCGGTTCGGGTACCCCTGTACCCGTCGGTAGGGAGGGATGTGGGGATGGACGCAGTCGCTTCATGGAGGCAGTGATGGGTGTGGCAGCCGGTCCGATCCGCGTCGTGGTGGCCAAGCCGGGGCTCGACGGCCACGACCGCGGGGCCAAGGTCATCGCGCGGGCGCTGCGCGACGCCGGTATGGAGGTCATCTACACCGGGCTCCACCAGACGCCGGAGCAGATCGTGGGCACGGCGATCCAGGAGGACGCCGACGCGATCGGGCTGTCCATCCTGTCCGGCGCCCACAACACGCTCTTCGCCGCGGTGATCGACCTGCTCAAGGAGCGGGAGGCGGAGGACATCCTGGTCTTCGGGGCGGGATCATTCCGGAGGCGGACATCGCGCCGCTGAAGGAGAAGGGCGTGGCGGAGATCTTCACGCCGGGGGCGACCACGCAGTCGATCGTCGACTGGGTACGGGCGAATGTCAGGCAGCCGACGGGGGCTTAGGCCTCCGGCGGTGCAGCCGATGTTCGGTGCGGGTCGGTGGGGGTTCGCGGACCCGGGGGCTCTGCCCCCAGACCCCCGGTCGGCCCGGAGGGCCTCGTCCTCAAACTCCCCCAGAGGGGGCACCCCCAGACGGGCTGGAATTGCTACGTCGGCTTCAATTCCTCCGCCATCGCCGCCCGCAATCGCAGTGTCGTGACCAGGCGTTGGAATGCCTCCGCCCAATAGCCGCCCGCTCCCGGTGACGCGTGCTCCGACTCGTCCGGGACTGCTTGCAGGCCGTCGAGGCGGCCGGTGTCCGAGGGGTCGAGGCAGCGTTCGGCCAGGCCCATAACTCCGCTGAAACTCCATGGGTAACTCCCTGCGTCCCGCGCGATGTTGAGCGCGTCGACCACCGATCGCCCGAGTGGCGCGGTCCACGGCACCGCGCACACCCCGAGCAGCTGAAACGCCTCCGACAGCCCGTGCGCCGCTATGAACCCGGCCACCCAGTCGGCCCGTTCGGCGGCGCCCAGCGTGCCGAGCAGCTTGGCGCGTTCGGCCAGGGACACCGCTCCCGGTCCGCCCGCCTCGGGTACGGAGGGCGCCCCGAGGAGCGCCCGGGACCAGTCGGCGTCCCGCTGTCGTACGGCGGCCCGGCACCACGCCGCGTGCAGCTCGCCCTGCCAGTCGTCCGCGACCGGCAGGGCCACGATCTCCTCGGGTGTACGTCCGCCGAGCCGCCGGGGCCACGTCCCGAGCGGTGTCGCCTCCACCAACTGGCCGAACCACCACGACCGTTCACCCCTTCCCGCCGGAGCCTTGGCCACGACACCGTCGCGCTCCATGCTCGCGTCGCACTCGTGCGGGGCCTCGACCGTGATCGTCGGTAGGGCATGGGTGCGGTCGACGGCCACGCACGCCCCGGCCCGGACCGCCATCCGCGCGGCCAGCGCCGAGTCGGGCAGCGCGGAGAGCAGCTCGGCCGCCGTCGCCCGGACGTTGCGGCTGCGGTCGGCCAACGTCTGTTCCAGGAACGGCTCGTCCTGTGGTCCGAGGCCCGTCCGCAGCGAGTCGAGGAACATCAGCCGGTCCTCGGCCCGTTCCGTCGCCCAGGTCGTCATGAGCAGCTCGCGCGCGGCGGCGGGCTCGCGGTCGCGCAGGGCCGAGAGCAGGGCGACCCGTTCCGCGAACAGGCCCTCCTGCCACAGCCGTCGGGTCCTCTCCTCGTCCTCCAGGTGCGGGAGCGCCGCGCCCCCGCCCGGGGTGGCCCGCAGTGCGAACCGCCAGTCCGGGTTCAGCCGGGCGAGCCACACAGCCCGCGGCCCCGCGAACGTCAGCGCCGCAGGCCGCAGATCCGTGCGCCCGCGTGCCGCGTCCAGCAGCGCGGGCAGCAGGTGCGCTGGGGGCGCGAATCCGTGGGCGTTCGCCGTCGCGAGCCACTGCGGCAGCAGTTCCGTGAGGTCCGGGGCGGTGCCTCGGCGGCCGCCGGCCGGGCCGGCACGGTCCGTCAGCAGCAGCGCGAGCCGGCGGGCGGCGGCTTCGGGCAGTGCGGCCCGTGCGTCCGCGGGGGCGGGCTCCGGTCGTACGGCCGCCCGTGCCGGACGCAGCCCGGCCCGCCGTCGTACGGTCTCGACGGCCGCCGCGTCCAGCAGCGCCACCGGCGCCTCCCGGCCCGAGGCGCCACCCGGCGGCGTACGCCGCTCCGTCCCGAGCAGCGCCGCCGTGACGAGTTCCTCCCAGGCGCCCGGCGCGGGCGCATCCACGGGTGCGGACGTCCTGTTCATGCGGTTCCTTTCGGTGGGCTGCCTGAGAAAAGGGGAGTGAAGAAGAGGAGAGCGGTCGTGGGCGGTCGGGTCAGCACAGTTGCACCGGCTCGCCCTCGTCCTCCGGCCAGGCCGTCAGGGGAGTGAAGCCGCGGTGGCCGCACTCGCCGAAGACCTTGACGGGGGCGCCGCCCGAGAGGGCGACCAGGCGCCAGAGGCCGGGGCGGGCGGCGGCGGTGGGTGTGAGGGGCAGGGCGCTGTCCTCGTCTGCGTCCGCCAGCTGCCAAGAGGTGCCGTCCGGCGTCGGTATGACCCCGTCCAGGGTCACCGGGACGGAGTCCAGCCAGGGGTCGTCCCGCAGTGCGGTGCCGTAGCGGGCGGCGGCCTGGGTGGTCGTCATGCCCGGTGGTCGTCGGGTGGTGGGTGCCGGTGGGGCGAACTGCTCGCCGAGGGCCGTCCGCAGCTGCCCGGCGCCGGGATAGGCGGACAGCTCCGCGTCGAGGGCCAGCCCCACGGGAAGCGCGAGCTCCGGGGAGCGGCCCGCGGCGCCGTACGACAGGAGCAGCGCGGTGCGGTTCGAGTCGGTGCCGTGGAGCCAGATCCGGCGGGTCGTCAGGCGGGCGTCCGCCGTGTCGTACTGGGCGAGGACCAGCCAGCGGTCCCGCAGCGGCGGGCCGTCCGCCGAGCCCGGCAGGCCGATGCGGGAACGGACCGTCGCCGCCAGGCCTTCCGGCAGCCGCTCACGGCCCAGCCAGCCCTGGTCGAGCAGATGGAGCAGCGCGCACTCCTCCAGCAGCCGCACCGGCCAGCCGGGCCCGGACGCCGGGACGGACCCCAACTCCCTTACCCGCGCGGCGAGTCCGGGCGCCTGCGCGTCGACCATGCGGGCGGCCGTCTCCTCCCACAGCCCGTACCCCGCCTGCTCGGCGCTGGCCAGGCCGCCGCGCAGCAGGTCTGCCAGCCGCTGCTCCAGCTCGGTCGCGCCCGCGGTGACCCGCTCGGCCCGGCGCTCCGCCCGCCGCCGCGACGCCTCCGGATCGCCGGCCGCGGACGAGGAACCGGACGGCGCCCCCGACCGTTTCTCCTCCGCGCGCTGCCTTCTCCCCTTTATCCACTGCTCAGCCCAGTCCGGCGGCGCGCCCGCCCCCACCTCCCCGTCCTCGCCGGCCCAGAGCAGCAGCAGCCCGAGCGCGTGCTTGCACGGGAACTTGCGGCTCGGACAGCTGCACTTGTACGCCGGACCCGCCGCGTCCGCGATGTCGACGACCGTCTGATACGGCTTGCCGCCACTGCCCTTGCACAGCCCCCACACCGTCCCCTCGTCGGAACTCCCCGCCTCGGACCACGGCCCCGCCGCGCCGAGTTTGCTTCCCGCTTTGCGTGACGCGGCGTCAGGAGCCAATGCCAGCACCTGATCCGCGCTCCAGCGCACCCCCTGCTGAGTCATGTCTTCGACGGTAGATCCCACCACTGACAATCGGTCCGCGAGCGGTCCGGCGAAGGGTTCGGAGATCGGGCCCGCGGAGGCGTTTTCGCAGGTCGGAACGCATTGTCAGTGGCGTGGTGCACGGTTGGTGTCAGATCCGAACCGGCCGAGCTGGAGGGGGACCTCAGCCATGTCTGTGTCCGTGGAACCGACGACCGTCGAAGCAGCCGAAGTACTCGTGCGGGAACCGGCCGAGGCGTTGCGGCCGCATGCCGAGGACGCCTTCGCCGGTGAACTCGCCGCGCTGGCCGCACAGGACGACCGGCCGCGTCCGGCCCGCTGGAAGCTGTCGCCCTGGGCGGTGGCGACGTACCTGCTCGGCGGCACGCTGCCGGACGGGACCGTGATCACGCCGAAGTACGTGGGGCCGCGGCGCATCGTCGAGGTCGCCGTCACCACGCTCGCGACCGACCGCGCCCTGCTGCTGCTCGGTGTGCCGGGCACCGCGAAGACATGGGTGTCCGAGCACCTGGCCGCGGCCGTCAGCGGTGACTCGACCCTGCTCGTGCAGGGCACGGCGGGTACGCCGGAGGAGGCGATCCGGTACGGCTGGAACTACGCGCAGCTGCTCGCGAACGGCCCGAGCCGCGCCGCCCTCGTCCCCAGCCCGGTCATGCGGGCCATGGCGGAGGGGATGACGGCGCGGGTGGAAGAGCTGACCCGGATCCCGGCCGACGTGCAGGACACGCTCATCACGATCCTGTCCGAGAAGACGCTGCCGATACCGGAGTTGGGACAGGAGGTGCAGGCGGTCCGGGGCTTCAACCTGATCGCGACCGCCAACGACCGCGACCGCGGGGTCAACGACCTCTCCAGCGCCCTGCGCCGCCGCTTCAACACGGTGGTGCTGCCGCTGCCGGAGAGCGCCGAGGCCGAGGTGGACATCGTCTCGCGCCGGGTGGACCAGATCGGCCGCTCCCTGGACCTCCCGGCCGTGCCCGACGGCGCGGACGAGATCCGCCGCGTGGTGACCGTCTTCCGCGAGCTGCGCGACGGGGTCACCGCCGACGGCCGTACCAAGCTCAAGTCGCCCAGCGGCACCCTCTCGACGGCCGAGGCGATCTCCGTCGTCACCAACGGACTCGCCCTGGCGGCCCACTTCGGCGACGGCGTCCTACGGGCCGGTGACGTCGCCGCGGGCATCCTCGGCGCCGTCGTCCGCGACCCCGCGGCCGACCGGGTCATCTGGCAGGAGTACCTGGAGGCGGTCGTCCGCGAACGCGACGGCTGGACGGACTTCTACCGTGCCTGCCGCGAGGTGAGCGCGTGAACGACCTGGGGTGGGGGCGCTCGGGAGGGGCCGGTGGGAGTGGGCCTCTGCTGCTCGGGGTGCGGCATCACGGGCCCGGGTCGGCGCGTGCCGTGCGGGGGGCGTTGGATGCGGCTCGGCCGCGGGTCGTGCTGATCGAGGGGCCGCCGGAGGCCGACGCGCTGATTCCGTTGGCTGCCGAGGAGGACATGCGGCCGCCGGTTGCGCTCCTCGCCCATGCGGTGGACGAGCCCGGCCGCTCCGCCTTCTGGCCGCTCGCCGAGTTCTCCCCGGAGTGGGTCGCGATCCGGTGGGCGCTGGAGCATGAAGTCCCGGCCCGTTTCATCGACTTGCCGGCGGTGCACACGCTGGCGTGGGGGAGGGAGGGGGTTGAGTCCGAGCCCGCCTCCGTACCCGCTCCGGCCTCCGAGGTACCTGCTCCAGCTTCCGACGTCCCTGCTTCAGCCGCCGAAGCAGACGTCCGTATCGACCCCCTGGCGGTGCTTGCCGAAGCCGCCGGTTGCGACGATCCCGAGCGGTGGTGGGAGGACGTCGTCGAGCATCGGGGTGCGGGGGAGCGGGACGTTTTCGCGCCCTTCGTCGTGCTGGAAGAGGCCATGGGGGCGCTGCGGGAGACGTACGGCGTCGGGGGCCATGAGCGGGACCTCGTGCGGGAGGCGTACATGCGGCTCCAGGTGCGGGCAGCGCAGCGGGAGTTCGGGGACGCCGTGGCTGTCGTGTGCGGGGCCTGGCATGTGCCCGCGCTGCGGGAGAGGACGGCCGTCGCCGCCGACCGGGCGCTGGTGAAGGGGCTGCCCAAGGTCAAGGCGGACATGACGTGGGTGCCGTGGACGTACCGGCGGCTCGCGCGGGTCAGCGGGTACGGGGCCGGGATCGACTCGCCGGGCTGGTACGGGCATCTCTTCAGCGCGCCGGACCGGCCCGTCGAGCGGTGGATGACCAAGGTGGCCGGGCTGCTGCGGGACGAGGACCGGCTCGTCTCCTCGGCACACGTCATCGAGGCGGTACGGCTGGCGGAGACGCTCGCGGTGATGCGGGGCCGCCCGTTGCCGGGGCTCGGCGAGACGACGGACGCCGTGCGCGCGGTGATGTGCGAGGGCTCGGACGTGCCGCTCGCCCTGGTGCACGACCGGCTGGTCGTCGGGGACGTACTCGGGGAGGTGCCGCAGGCGGCGCCGGCGGTGCCGTTGCAGCGGGACCTGGACCGGATCCAGCGGCGGCTGCGGCTCAGACCGGAGGCGCTGGAGCGGGAGTTGGAGCTGGACCTGCGCAAGGAGACCGACGCCGGGCGCAGCAGGCTGCTGCACCGGCTGCGGTTGCTGGGCGTCGCGTGGGGCGAGCCGGCCGCGTCGCGGGGGAGCACGGGCACCTTCCGGGAGACATGGCGGCTGCGCTGGGAACCGGAGTTGTCGGTGCGGGTGGCCGAGGCCGGGGTGTGGGGTACGACCGTGCTCGCCGCGGCGACGGCCAAGGCGGAGGCGGACGCCGTCGGGGCGCAGGGACTTGCCGAGGTCACCGGGCTCGCCGAGCGCTGCCTGCTGGCCGAACTGCCGGACGCGCTGCCCGTGGTGATGCGGGTCCTCGCCGATCGCGCGGCGCTCGACACGGACGTCGGCCACCTCGCCCAGGCCCTGCCTGCCCTGGTCCGCTCCCTGCGGTACGGCGATGTGCGCGGTACGGACACCGGGGCGCTGGCGGAGGTCGCGGCGGGTCTCGCCGAGCGGATCTTCGTCGGCCTGCCACCGGCCTGCGCCGCCCTGGACGCGGACGCGGCCGAGGAGATGCGGCGCCATCTGGATGCGGTACAGGGTGCGGTGGCGCTCCTCGCCGAGGCGCCCGCCTCGGCGGGACGGGCCGCCGACGATCCGGCCGCGGCTCACGCCGGCCTGCGCGGCCGCTGGCATTCCGTGCTGCGCGTGCTGTCCGTGCGGGACACCGTCTCCGGGGTCGTCCGTGGGCGGGCCGTGCGGTTGCTGCTGGACGAAGGGGAGTTGGCGCAGGACGAGGCGGCGCGGCTCATGGGGCTCGTGCTGTCGCCGGGGACACCGCCGGGGGAGGCGGCCGCGTGGATCGAGGGCTTCGTCGGTGGCGGCTCCGGCGGCGGGATGCTCCTCGTGCACGACGAGCGGCTGCTCGGACTGGTCGACGCCTGGCTGACCGGGGTGCCGGCGGAGGCCTTCACCGACGTACTGCCGCTGCTGCGGCGGACGTTCTCGGCGTACGAGCCCGGAGTGCGCCGGACGCTGGGCGAACTCGTCCGGCGCGGACCCGGCGAACGGGCGAGTGCGACGGCAGCGGGCTCGGCGCTCCCGGGCTTCGCACCCGACCTGGACGTGGATCGGGCGGACGCGGTCGTGCCGGTGGTGCGGTTGCTGCTCGGGCTGGGTGATGGCCGGGAAGACACGCAGAGCACGGACGACGACAGGGACGACAAGCACCTTGCGGGGGTGGCGTGATGACGACGGTGGACGGGCTGGACGAGCAGGGGCGCGGGGAGAGGGCCGAGACGGGCGACATCTCTCCGGAGGCGGCCGTCCGCACCTGCCGGTGCGGACGCGCGCCGCAGCCTCGGCGGTCCCGGTACGGGAACGGGCCCCGGGCGGGGGCCGGTGCGGGGGCCGTGCGGGTGGTGCCGCTCTGGGATCGGGACCGTGCGGAGGTACGGGGATGAGTGGTGGGGGGACGGCCGTGGAGCCGGACGAGGCGGCGCGGGAGCGGCTGCGGCGTTGGCGGCTGGTGCTGGGCGGGGACGCCGCTGACGGGACCGGGTGCGCGTTGTCGGGGCGGGACTCGGCGATGGACGGGGCCTTGGCCGCGCTGTACGGGAAGGCGGAGCGGCAAGGGCAGGCGGGGCGGGAGCGTTCGGCGGGGCTGGGAGCGTCCGCGCCGTCCGTGGCGCGGTGGCTCGGGGACATCCGCACGTACTTCCCCTCCTCCGTCGTACAGGTCATGCAGCGCGACGCCATCGACCGGCTCGGGCTGTCCGCGCTACTGCTGGAGCCGGAGATGCTGGAGGCGGTGGAGGCCGACGTGCACCTCGTCGGCACGCTGCTCTCCCTCAACAAGGCCATGCCGGAGACGACGAAGGAGACGGCGCGGGCGGTCGTCCGCAAGGTCGTCGAGGACCTGGAGAAGCGGCTCGCCACCCGCACCCGGGCCACCCTCACCGGCGCCCTCGACCGCAGCGCCCGGATCAACCGGCCGCGCCACCACGACATCGACTGGAACCGCACGATCGCGGCCAACCTCAAGCACTACCTGCCGGAGTACCGCACGATCGTGCCGGAGCGGCTGATCGGATACGGGCGCGCGGCGCAGTCCACGAAGAAGGAGGTCATCCTCTGTATCGACCAGTCGGGATCCATGGCGGCGTCCGTCGTGTACGCCTCGGTGTTCGGCGCGGTGCTCGCCTCGATGCGGACAATCTCCACGCGACTCGTCGTCTTCGACACGGCGGTGGTCGACCTGACCGACCAGCTCGACGACCCGGTCGACGTCCTGTTCGGCACTCAGCTCGGCGGCGGTACGGACATCAACCGGGCGCTCGCCTACTGCCAGTCGCAGATCACCCGGCCCGCCGAGACGGTGGTCGTGCTGATCAGCGACCTCTACGAAGGCGGTATCCGCAACGAGATGCTCAAGCGGGTCGCGGCGATGAAGGCGTCCGGCGTGCAGTTCGTGGCACTGCTCGCGCTGTCCGACGAAGGGGCGCCCGCGTACGACCGCGAGCATGCGGCCGCGCTCGCCGCGCTCGGGGCACCGGCGTTCGCGTGCACCCCCGACCTCTTCCCGGAGGTGATGGCGGCGGCGATC
This sequence comes from Streptomyces sp. CA-249302, assembly GCF_050936785.1. Taxonomy (NCBI): domain Bacteria; kingdom Bacillati; phylum Actinomycetota; class Actinomycetes; order Kitasatosporales; family Streptomycetaceae; genus Streptomyces; species Streptomyces sp. CA-249302. The sequence goes on from NZ_JBNJMG010000001.1 coordinate 6,512,955, forward strand.
GAGAAGCGGCCGCTGCCGATACCGGACACGGCGTGAGGACGGGTGGACGCGGGCGGGTCGATGCAGGCGGGTGGATGTGGGTTGTCGCTGACGATTTGTCGACGAGTAGTCGTCCGACTTCGCCCAGCAAAAGGGACATGACTACCCATCGGTAACGGAGGGCTTGCGCAACCTCGGGAGGGGCGTGCGAGGATCGACGCCTCATCGGCGTCACCCCGCCGCTCCGCTCGCCCGTACCACCTCGCGCCGACTCCGAGTCCGTTGCGCGGAGTTGCTCGCGGAGTTCGTTCAGACCGTTCCGCCGCACGGGAGGATCCACCCCGTCTTGACCTGGCCAGCAGCTCTGCCCGGTGCCGCTCTGCGCGTGATGCGCACGGCGGTTGGGCGACGTGCGCTGCAAGTGGTCGTGGTGGTGGGCGGGTTGTTCGCGCTCGGGTTCTTCTGCGGGGAGCAGGCGCACGCGGCGGAGGGGGTGCCGTTGGCATCCTCGTCCGAGGTGGTGCCGGCGGTCCCGGCGGCGGTGGGCGACGGTGTCCGGTCGTTGGCGAGTGGTGTGTTTGGGCCGTCGTCGCCGACCACGGGCGGCAAGGGTGGCGTGCACGGCCCGACTGCCGCGCCGGTCGAGCAGCACGCGGCAACCCCGGCCAAGCCCAGGCCGGTCGGCAAGCCTGCCGAGGTGGGCTCCACCGCTCCGGCCGCTGCTCCCGTCGTACCACCCGCCCCCAAGTTCCCCGCCCCCAAGTTCCCTGCTCGCGAGTCCTCCGCCCGCAAGTCCCCCGCCCACCCGATCACCGAGATCCTCACCGGATCCGGCTCCGGATCCCTCCCGGCCTCGGGCGAGGGCGACGACATCCTCCGGCCCGTCACCGATCAGGTCGTTCAGGCCGTCGGTGACCGGGTGTTGCGGCCGGTCGGTGGGCTGGTGGAGACCGTGACGGACGAGCTGGGGAAGGTGACTGCGGAGATACCGGGGCTGCCGTCCCTGCCTTCGCTTCCGTCGTTGCCCGGTGTGCCTTCGGTGCCCTCGCTGCCGGGTGTCCCCGCGCTGCCGGGGCAGACCCTGCCGGCGCCCGTCCCGTCGCCGGGCGGCGCGAGCCACCAGCTGCCGGACGCGCGGGACACCGAACGCGGTGCCGGTGCGGTGGTCAGCGGTGCGGTGTACGGGCCGGGGCTCGGGGGCGACGCCGATGCCGTCCGCCGTCCGGCGCGCGGCGCCGGGCAGCGCGCCGGTGGGGCCGGGTACGCGCCGGTCCATCAGGCGCCCGACGGCGATCCGACCGGCGCGCTGGACAGTCGTACCGGCGTGGACAACAGCACGTCGAGGCACGGTGACGCGCACGCCGTGGCACTGAGCCGGCGGGCGCCGCTGCGGCTGCTGCCGGGTGGCGCGGCGCGTACGGACGCCGCCGGTCTGCGGGACCGGCACCGGGACATTCCCGTATCCCCCGCCTAGGACAGGCCCTTCCCCCGCCGTAGACCTGCCGCGCGGGGGCGGAACAGGTCTGCCCGCCCGTCCGGACACCCCTCCGAACTCCGGACGGAAGCCGCCGACTCCACTGGTCCCGACTCACGGACCACCAACGGAGACCGGCGCCGGAATTGTCCCCAAGCCGTCCTCCGAAGCCCCGGAATCCACCGGAACCCACCGGAACAGCAGGGCTGGAACCCGCGAGGTTCCAGAACGCCCGGATCGACCAGCCCGATCTCCCGGAACGCCCGGGGACCGCCGGTGATCCGCGAGCTCCCGTTGCCGACCGGTGTCTCCGACTGCTTCCGGGCGCTTCCAAGGATCCGAAGGATCTGACGTACGTATGAACAAGAACATCCGCCGCTCCATCGTCATAGCCGCCGGTGTCACCGGCGCGTGGGCGCTCGGTTCCGCCGTCGCCAGCGCGGACGAGTTGCCGGCCTCCTCCCTGTCCGCATCGGACACCACCACCGACACCGACAGCACGCTCGGCACGCTGACCGACACCGTCACCGGCACGGTCGACGGTGTGGTCAGCGGGGTGCAGGACACCGTCTCCGGGGTGACCGGGACGGTGGACGACACCACGGGTACGGCGACGTCGACCGTGTCCGGGGCTGCCGACACCGCGACCGGCGCCACGAAGACGACCGGCACGGCCGACCAGGCCCGCAAGAACGTCGATGCCAAGGTCTCCGCGCCGACGGCCTCCGTGACCTCCAAGGCCGCCAAGATCAAGGGCGCCGCGGCGATCCAGGGCGCGAAGGCGGCCCGCGCCGCGCAGGCCGAGGCGCATGCCACGGCCGACCGGACGCGGGCCACGGCGGAGCAGGCACGTGCCACCGCCGCCGACGCGAGCTCCTCCCCGCAGGGTGAGATCGACTACCTCTTCGGCCCGCTCGCCGTCTTCGCCCCGGAGGTCGAGCAGGCGCTGGCCGCCGCGCAGACGAAGCTCCAGGGTGCGCAGTCGGGGGCGCGTTCGCAGACGCAGGGTGTCGACGGCGTCGTACGCACGAAGGCCCAGCAGACGGTCGCGGGCGCGGGCCGCGCGACGGCGGGAGCCCGGGAGACCGCCTGGACCGCGACCGGCACGGTCCAGGGCAGGGCGACCGGCGCGACCGCCTTCGCCCAGGGCGAGGCACGCACAGTCACCTCCACGGCGGAAGCCTCCGTCTCCACGGTCCCGAGCCACGTCACGGGCACGGTCGGCGGGGCCGCGCAGCACGTCGTCGGTACGGTCGGCGGGGTCGAACAGCAGGTCGTGGGCACGGTGGGCGGCGTCGAGCGGCGCGTCACCGGCACAGTCGGCGGCGTTCAGCAGCATGTCACCGGCACGGTCGGGAACGTCCCCGGTACGGTCACCCCGATCGTCGATGAGACCGTCACGGCCGCCGTCCCGCCCCTCGCCACCTCCGCGGTGAACGGCGTTCTGCCGGTCGCCGACCAGGCGGTGGCGGGCGTCGTCCCGGTCGCCACGGGTGCCGTGCAGAGGGTGACGCCGGTCGTCGGTGGGGTCGTCACGGGCGTTCAGCCGGTCGCTGCCGGTGCGGTCGCCGGCGTGCAGACCGTCGCCGGAGACGCAGTCCACGGCGTGATGCCCGTCGTCGGAGGCGCAGTCCGTGGTGTGTCGCCCGTCGCTGGAGGCGCAGTTCACGGTGTGACGCCCGTCGTCGGGGGCGTCGTCGCCGACGTGCCGGCGTACGCCACCGGGCTCGTCGGCGAGGTGGCTCAGGACGCCACCGGTGCCGTGTTGCCCCCCGTCGCCGGAACCGCCGTGCACGGCGTGCTCCCCGTCGCCGGGCAGGCCGTCGGTGACGTGTCCGGGCTGGCGTACGGCGTCGTGGGAGATGCCGCGCCCTTCGCCGGTGGTGTCGTCGGTGAGGTGCCGCCGCTCGCGTACGGGGTCGGCGGGCACGCGACCGGTCTGGCGTATGGCGTCACCGGCCAGGTGCCGCAGTTCGCGGAGGGGGTCACCGAGGCCGTCGGGCCCGTCGTCGGGCTCGTCGAGCCCGTCGTCCAGGGCGTCGCCGGCAGCGCCACGACTCTGGCCTACGGCGTCACGGGCGACGTCACGCCCTTCGCGTACGGCGTCGTCGGCGACGTCGACCCCTTCGTGCACGGTGTCACGGGTCAGGTCGCCCCCTTCGCCGGCGACCTGACCGGCACCGTCCGGAACACCGCCGCCCCGCTCGCCGGACACGCCGTCACCGGCGTCGAGGGCATCGCCGAGTCGGTCACGCCGGGCTACGTCCAGCACATCCCGAACGCGCCGTACGGCACCTCGTACAGCGCCTGACCGCACTGCCGGTCCCGGCGCCGTACGACAGCTCTCCGCTGAGCCGCCGCACGACGACCGACCGGCCGCAACCCACTGACCGATCACCGCAGCGATGCGCCCACCCGGCGCACGCAATGCCCTGCACCGTCTGGCGCACGCATTGCCTGCACCACCGGACCGCACGCATTGCCTGCACCACCGGGCCGCATGCACTGCCTGCACCACCAGGACGGCGCAATGCCCGCTCTGCCCGGCGCACGCAGTGCCCGCCCCGGACGAACGTGGGCGCCGATCCGTGCGGTGAACGACCGGCTCCGTGAGGGTGTGGGACCCGGATGGCCGAAAGCCGTCGGTCTGTCCCTCCCGCACCTCGCGGAACGGGCCGGGTGGTCCCCATAGGGGTGGGGACCACCCGGCCAGGCCCCGTGACATGGCCCTTCCGAGGGGCTTCGGGGCCGTACAAGGGGCCTCACCGGGCCAACCCCAGCCCGGTGGGGCCCCGCCTCGGCCTTCCACCCCACCTTGGCCGATTCCCGGCGGCGCCGGAGGCCCCTTCCCGTTCTCTCCCCGGCTGCTCCCCGCCTCCTCCTCGCTCTCTCCTCGCCTCCTCCCGCAGCCCCCGATGCCCCTCCGGCAGCCCCCGATGCCCCTCCCGCGGGCCCCCGACGGGCCCCCGGCCACTCCCCACCCGCCTCACATCCGGCACCCCGTGCCAGTGAGTGCGGCATCATGTGACAGGTATCACCGCTCAGGTGTGACCCTCGATTTAGGGGCCTCCTGCAAGCAGCGATAACCTGCGAGACGGACATGCCGCGCGCTCGGTCACCGTGTGCGCCTCCCCTGTGACAGACAACGGTCGGACGTCACGTTGCCCTCGCGGCACGCCCACGCATCCAACGAACCGCGAGATCACTGATAGGGACGGAAGCGCGTGGACCTGTTCGAGTACCAGGCGAGGGACCTCTTCGCCAAGCACGATGTACCGGTGCTGGCCGGTGAAGTCATCGACACGCCTGAGGCGGCCCGCGCAGCCACCGAGCGCCTCGGTGGCAAGTCCGTCGTCAAGGCCCAGGTGAAGGTCGGCGGCCGCGGCAAGGCCGGCGGCGTGAAGCTCGCCGCCACCGCCGACGAGGCGGTCGAGCACGCGACCAACATCCTCGGCATGGACATCAAGGGCCACACGGTCCACAAGGTGATGATCGCCGAGACGGCTCCGGAGATCGTGGAGGAGTACTACGTCTCCTTCCTCCTGGACCGCGCCAACCGCACCTTCCTCTCCATCGCGTCCGTCGAGGGCGGCATGGAGATCGAGGAGGTGGCGGAGACCCGCCCCGAGGCCGTCGCCAAGACGCCGATCGACGCCAACGTCGGCGTGACCCCCGAGGTCGCCCGCCAGATCGTCGAGGCCGCGAAGTTCCCGGCTGAGGTCGCCGACAAGGTCGCCAACGTCCTCGTGACGCTGTGGAAGACCTTCGTCGAGGAGGACGCCCTCCTGGTCGAGGTCAACCCGCTGGCCAAGGTCGCCTCCGGCGAGGTCATCGCCCTCGACGGCAAGGTCTCCCTCGACGAGAACGCCGAGTTCCGTCAGCCGGAGCACGAGGCCCTCCAGGACAAGGACTCCGCGAACCCGCTGGAGGCCGCCGCCAAGGAGAAGAACCTCAACTACGTCAAGCTCGACGGCGAGGTCGGCATCATCGGCAACGGCGCGGGTCTCGTCATGAGCACCCTGGACGTCGTCGCGTACGCCGGTGAGGCGCACGGTGGCGTCAAGCCCGCCAACTTCCTCGACATCGGCGGCGGCGCGTCCGCGGCCGTGATGGCGAACGGCCTGGAGATCATCCTGGGCGACCCCGACGTCAAGTCGGTCTTCGTCAACGTCTTCGGCGGCATCACCGCCTGCGACGAGGTCGCCAACGGCATCGTCCAGGCGCTGAAGCTCCTGGAGGACCGCGGCGAGGACGTCACCAAGCCGCTGGTCGTGCGTCTGGACGGCAACAACGCCGAGCTGGGTCGTCAGATCCTCTCCGACGCCAACCACCCGCTGGTGCAGCGCGTGGACACCATGGACGGCGCGGCCGACAAGGCCGCCGAGCTCGCGGCTGCGAAGTAAGGGACGAGGACAACAGCCATGGCTATCTTCCTCAACAAGGACAGCAAGGTCATCGTCCAGGGCATGACCGGCTCCACGGGCATGAAGCACACCAAGCTCATGCTCGCCGACGGCACGAACATCGTCGGTGGCGTCAACCCGCGCAAGGCGGGCACGTCCGTGGACGTCGACGGCACGGAGATCCCGGTCTTCGGCACCGTCGCCGAGGCGATCGAGAAGACGGGCGCGAACGTATCCGTCCTCTTCGTACCGCCGGCCTTCGCCAAGGCCGCCGTGGTCGAGGCGATCGACGCCGAGATCCCCCTTGCCGTCGTCATCACCGAGGGCATCGCCGTCCACGACTCGGCCGCCTTCTACGCGTACGCCGTCTCGCAGGGCAACAAGACCCGCATCATCGGCCCGAACTGCCCCGGTCTCATCACCCCGGGCCAGTCGAACGCCGGCATCATCCCGGGCGACATCACGAAGCCGGGCCGCATCGGCCTGGTCTCGAAGTCCGGCACGCTGACGTACCAGATGATGTACGAGCTCCGTGACATCGGCTTCTCCTCCGCCGTGGGCATCGGTGGCGACCCGGTCATCGGCACCACGCACATCGACGCGCTCGCCGCGTTCGAGGCCGACCCCGACACCGACCTGATCGTGATGATCGGTGAGATCGGTGGCGACGCCGAGGAGCGCGCGGCCGCGTTCATCAAGGAGAACGTGTCGAAGCCGGTCGTCGGCTACGTCGCGGGCTTCACCGCGCCCGAGGGCAAGACCATGGGCCACGCCGGCGCCATCGTCTCCGGCTCCTCCGGCACGGCCGCCGCGAAGAAGGAGGCCCTCGAGGCCGCGGGAGTCAAGGTCGGCAAGACCCCGACCGAGACGGCCAAGCTGGCGCGCGCCATTCTTGGCAATTAAACACAGCCTCGCCGGCTGAACTGCCGTACGGCCGCAGGGCTGACTGCTGAAGGGCCCGTCCCCCGCCCGGGGACGGGCCCTTCAACGTGCCACGGGCACCAGCCTGTCCGGTCCGTGCACCGCCTCCCGGTGCAGCTTCGACCGCAGTTCCGTCTCCGCCTCCGACAAGGCCCCCTGCGCCACCCGCGCCGGAACCCCCTGCACCTGCACACCTGGTGACACCGGCGGCTCGTAGTGCGTCGGAGCCGTGCGCAGGGTGAAGGTCGTCGTCCCGATGAGGGTGACGGTGAAGGCGATGGCGGCCCGGGTCCAGAAGCGCGTCCTGCGCTCGCCGCCTCTCCGCACCGTCGGCGGCCGGGCCGCGCGCAGACGCTCCGTGGAGGCCAGTTCGGTGAAGCGGCGGTGGAGTTCCGCCGGGTCCGCGAGGTCCGGGAGCCGGGCGGCGATCGCCTTGCGCGCGTGCAGCAGCCGGCTGGCGGCGGCCGGAGTGCTCGCCTCCGTCTCCGCGGCCGTCTCCGGCAGGTCGAGGCCGACACCGTCGTACAACAGAAGCGTGCGGCGGTACGGCGGCGGGAGTTTGAGGAAGGCGGCCAGGAGGGTGCGGTCAGGGGCGTCGGCCGGTGGGGGTTCGGGGTGGCGGTAGCGGGGGCGGAAGCGGTGCCAGGGGGAGAGCGCGATGTCGTACGCCGCCGCCCGCACCCAGCCCGCCGGGTCGCGGTCGACGGCCACCTCCGGCCAGCGCTGCCAGGCGAGTTGGAAGGCCCGCTCGACCGACTCGCGGGCGAGTTCCCGGCGCCCGGTGAGCAGGTACGTCTGCCGTACGAGGGCGGGCGCGCAGAACGCGTACAACGCGTCGAAGGCCTGAGCGGGTGTCAGGGGCTCCGGCTCCGGCGTCGGCTGAGGCTCCGTCACCTCCGTCTCCGTGCCGAGGGTGTTCGGCGGCTTCGCGCACACCTCCCGTTTCCGGCTCACCGGGCGCCCCTTCGTGCGAAAAAGTACATAAACGTATATTGAGCGACACATCGGAGGTTCGCCTGTTACGACGAGAAAGCGCGTGTCGTTGGGAGCATGACGGTCGTGATCCAGATGACCGCTCGCCGATCGCCGTTGTCGTCCCTGCTCATCCGTCTGCGCGACCGATCGCCCGGACTGGCCGCCAGCCTTCTGGGTGGTGCGGTGGCCGCGGGTCTTGGGCTCGGGTCGTTCGCCGTGCTCGTGATGGTGCTGTGGATCAGTTCGCCGTATCCCGACAGCGGGCCCGGGGGCGCGCTGCATGTCGCGGCGGCACTCTGGCTCCTCGCGCACGGCGCCGAACTGATCCGCGCCGACACCCTCTCCGGCGTCCCCGCGCCGGTCGGCGTCACGCCGTTGCTGCTGCTCGCCCTCCCGGTGTGGCTGGTGCACCGGGCGGCGCGGGACGCGGTGGACGCGGGGGAGGAGGGCGCGTCGGGGTGGGCCGTGTGGTCCGGCGTCGTCCTCGGCTACCTCGGCGTGGGCACGGCGGCCGCGCTGTACGCGTCCGGGGGCGAGCTGCGGCCCGCGTGGGCGTGGACCGTGGTGTGCGTGCCGTTGCTGGTCATGGGGGCGGCGGGGGCGGGGGTCTGGACGGCGTACGGGTATCCGCGCGAGGCGCTGGACGGGGTCCTGCTCCTGCTGCCCGCGGGGGTACGGCGACTGGTCTTCGGAGCGGATGCCCGGGCCCGGTCGGGAGCGGCGGCGCGGGCCGCGCTCGCCGGGGTGACGGTGCTGGTCGGGGGCGGGGCGCTGCTGCTGGGGGCGGCACTGGCATGGCATGGCGGGGCGGCCCGCGCGTCCTTCCTCCAACTGACCGAGGGCCTGTCGGGCCGCTTCGCCGTCCTGCTGCTGTGCGTCGCGCTGGTGCCGAACGGGGCGGTGTGGGGGGCCTCGTACTCCCTGGGTCCGGGCTTCGCGCTGGGTACGGGGCATGTCGTCTGGCCGCTGAGCTCGGCGCCGGCGCCGTTGCTGCCACCGTTTCCGCTGCTGGCGGCGGTGCCGGACGCGGGGGACGGCGGGTGGCTGAACTGGGCTGCGGGGGTGGTGCCGTTGGCGGCCGGGGTGACGGTGGGGTGGTTCGTGGGGGCGGCGGCCGCGGGGGCAGGCCGGGAGACGGCTTGGGCACGTGGCCGCACCGCCCGGACTGCCGGGCTCGCGGCGCTGGTGTGTGCGGTCGGCGTCGGAGTTCTCGCGGCCCTGGCCGGTGGGCGGCTCGGGGGCGGGGCGCTCGCTCGGTTCGGGCCGGTGTGGTGGGAGACCGGGGGCGCGGCGTTGCTGTGGATCGCGGCGGTGGCTGTTCCGACTTCGCTGGGGCTCAGGGCGTGGAGGAGCCGGAGCCGGCGCGGCCGTGCGGATACGGAACAGGGGGCACCGAAGATCGCCGCGCCGAGGTCGGAGACAGCGACGTCGGAGGTGCCAGGGGTGCGTGGGATCCGGGCGGCGTGGTCGGGAGTCGGGGCCTGGCTCGGGATCCAGAAGGGCGCCGAGCCCGAACGCGCCGAGCCTGAGAGTGTGCTGCCCGAAGCGGCGAACGGCACGCCCCTGGTGCCTTACAACGAGGACGAGGGATACGACTTCCTGCCCACCGACCTCGCACCGGAGCCCCTGCACGCGGCCCCCTGGTACGACGACGCCTCCCGCGAGACCCGCTGGGCAGCGCTCAAAGAGGCGTCCGACAGGCCGGAGGCCTCGGAACCACCGGAAGCCCCGGAACGACCGGAGTCACCCGAGTCACCCGAGCCCACGAACCTGCCCTGACCCCCACCGGGGCCGACGCCCGTCAGCTGTTGGTCCCCAGCAACCCCCGCAGCTCCTTCGGCAGAAGCTGCGTACAGGACTGCTTCGCCTCGTTCGTCAGGGCGTCGTTCGTGCAGGTGTAGTAGTCGCTGTACACCATCTGCGCCGTGAAGGTCGCCGCCACCAGGGCGATCGCCAGGGTCGCCGTGACCAGGCCGCTGACCGCCGCCGTCGTCTGCGGGCGGGCCGAGGGGTCGTGGGTCGAAGTGCTGTTGTCGGGGGTGCGGGGCTTGGCGCGCAGGGCGCTGATGCCCCAGTAGAGGGCGAGCGCGCCGAGCAGCAGCGCCACGTACGGCCAGCTGAACAGGGCGAAGAAGAAGGCCCACATGCCGCACAGCAGCGCGTACCGCGCCCGGCGTTGGGCGGGGTCGGTCGGGTCCCAGCGCATGCCCTGCTCCGGGGGCGGACCGCCCGGGCCCTCGGGGCCGGTGTTCGGCCCGCCGGGTCGGCTGCCGAAGCCGCCGGGGGAGCGGCCGGGCTGGCGGTCGCTCCACTGAGTGCCCCAGGGCGTGCGGCGGTCGGAGCCCTCGTCGTCGTCACCGCCGCTCTCAGGCCGGCGCGGCTGCCAAGGCCGGTCCGGGGTGCCCTCCGGCGGCGGGGCGAAGGGGTTGTCCTCGCGGGTGTCGTCACCCTGCGCGTCGCCGGACCGCCGGTCCGAGGGCGCGTCCGGCGGCGAGGCCGGCCGCTCCCGCAGCAGCACGGCGTCCCGCTCCCCTCCCTGCGCCGGGAGCGGGGGGAGCGTGAGGAGTCGCAGGCTGCGGTCCGGCATCAAGTGAGCGTCTTCCCCTTGGTGTACGACTGATCCGACAAGAGCTGTCACTTCGTGAACGCACCGCACGACAAGCACGTTCCCGAACCGGCTCCTCCCAGACGCTACCTTCCGGCCACGCCCCCGTCCCGTGGGGGCCGTCCCGTGTGCCGGTATCGTTGCTGACGGTCGGCCGCTTCGTAGACTTCCCCGTATCCCGGGGCGCGATGCATTCGTACGAATGCACAAGCGAATCGCCGTGCGAGCCGGCCGTACGGAATCGCTCCCCCGAGAAAGGGCCCCACCGTGGCCGCCAAGCCCGTGGTCAAGCGCCTCGTCGTGCTGGTCTCCGGATCCGGTACCAACCTTCAGGCGCTCCTCGACGAGATCGAGGCCACCGGTACCGAGGCCTACGGCGCCGAGATCGTGGCGGTCGGGGCGGACCGCGAGGGCATCGAGGGGCTCGCCCGCGCTGAGCGCGCCGGTCTCCCCACCTTCGTCCGCAAGGTCAAGGACTACGAGACCCGCGACGAATGGGACGCCGCCCTCGCCGAGGCCGTCTCCGGCCACGAACCCGACCTCGTCGTCTCCGCGGGGTTCATGAAGATCGTGGGCAAGGAGTTCCTGGCTCGCTTCGGCGGGCGGTTCGTGAACACGCACCCTGCCCTCCTCCCCAGTTTTCCGGGAGCCCACGGCGTACGTGACGCACTCGCGTACGGCGCCAGGGTCACCGGCTGCACCGTCCACTTCGTCGACGACGGCGTCGACACCGGACCGATCATCGCTCAGGGCGTGGTGGAGGTCCGGAACGAGGACGACGAGAGCGCTCTGCACGAGCGCATCAAGGAAGTCGAGCGAAGGCTGCTCGTCGATGTCGTGGGGCGCCTCGCCCGCAACGGCTATCGCATCGAGGGACGAAAGGTAGTTATCCAGTGACCGCCGAGAGCAACAAGAGGCCGATCCGCCGGGCGCTCGTCAGTGTCTACGACAAGACCGGGCTCGAGGAGCTCGCGCGCGGCCTGCACGAGGCCGGTGTCGAGCTCGTCTCCACCGGCTCCACGGCCGGCCGGATCGCCGCCGCCGGCGTCCCCGTCACCAAGGTCGAGGAGCTCACCGGCTTCCCCGAGTGCCTGGACGGCCGGGTCAAGACCCTGCACCCGCGCGTGCACGCCGGCATCCTCGCCGACCTGCGCCTGGAGAGCCACCGCGAGCAGCTGGCCGAGCTGGGCATCGAGCCCTTCGACCTCGTCGTCGTCAACCTCTACCCGTTCCGCGAGACCGTCGCCTCCGGTGCGTCCGCCGATGAGTGCGTCGAGCAGATCGACATCGGCGGTCCGTCGATGGTCCGCGCCGCCGCCAAGAACCACCCCTCGGTCGCGGTCGTCACCAGCCCGGAGCGGTACGCCGACGTCCTGGCCGCGGTCGAGGACGGCGGCTTCGACCTCGCCACCCGCAAGCGCCTCGCGGCCGAGGCCTTCCGGCACACCGCCGAGTACGACATCGCGGTGTCGAGCTGGTTCGCGAGCACCTACGCCCCCGCCGACGACTCGCAGTTCCCCGAGTTCATCGCCGCCGCGCTGGAGCGCAAGAGCACCCTCCGCTACGGCGAGAACCCGCACCAGCCCGCCGCGCTCTACGTCGACGGCACGGGTACCGGTCTCGCCGAGGCCGAGCAGCTGCACGGCAAGGAGATGTCGTACAACAACTACACGGACACGGACGCCGCCCGCCGTGCCGCGTACGACCACGACGAGCCCTGCGTCGCGATCATCAAGCACGCCAACCCCTGTGGCATCGCGGTCGGTTCGGATGTCGCGGAGGCGCACCGCAAGGCGCACGCCTGTGACCCGCTGTCGGCGTTCGGTGGCGTGATCGCGGTCAACCGCCCGGTGTCGAAGGAGATGGCGGAGCAGGTCGCCGAGATCTTCACCGAGGTCATCGTCGCGCCCGACTACGAGGACGGCGCCCTCGAAGCCCTTGCCAAGAAGAAGAACATCCGTGTGCTGAAGGCCCCGGCCGCGCCCTCGCACCCCGCCGAGGTGAAGCCCATCGACGGCGGCGCCCTCCTCCAGGTCACCGACCGCCTCCAGGCGGACGGCGACGACCCGGCGAACTGGACGCTGGCGACGGGCGAGGCGCTGAGCGCGGACGAGCTGAAGGACCTGGCCTTCGCCTGGCGCGCCTGCCGTGCCGTCAAGTCCAACGCGATCCTCCTCGCCAAGGACGGCGCCTCGGTCGGCGTGGGCATGGGCCAGGTCAACCGCGTCGACTCCGCGAAGCTGGCGGTGGAACGGGCCGGTGCCGAGCGCGCGCAGGGCTCCTACGCCGCCTCCGACGCCTTCTTCCCCTTCCCCGACGGCCTGGAGATCCTCACCGAGGCCGGCATCAAGGCGGTCGCCCAGCCGGGCGGCTCGGTCCGCGACGAGCTGGTGGTCGAGGCCGCGAAGAAGGCGGGCGTGACGATGTACTTCACGGGGACGCGGCACTTCTTCCACTAGCCGTGAACGGCACGCCGGTGCTGATCCCCTCTTCCGCCCGTACGCGGTTCGCCCCGCGTACGGGCGGTTCTTTGCCGGTGAAGCGTCCCTAGGTCGAACTGCGCAATGCGGCCCACGTGTTGGGACCGACCTGGCCGTCGACCTCCAGGCCCTTGTCGGTCTGGAAGCTTCGTACCGCCGCGTCCGTGTTCTTGCCGAACTCCCCGTCCACTCCCGAACTGCCCACGCTGTAGCCGCGCTTGGTCAGCATGCACTGCACCTGTACGACTCGCTGGCCCCGGTCGCCGAGTTGGGTGAGTTCGGTGCCGGAGTAGGTGGTGCACTCCGTCAGCCATGGCGGATTCGCCGGGGCGGGAGTCGTCTTCGAGGCGGTCGGCGTCGGCGTGCCGGGTGCCTTGGAGGTGGGGTGCGGGGTGGGGCTTGGGCCGGGGGTGCCTTGCGTGCCGTTGTCGGAAGAGGAATCGGACGGGGTGGCTGAGGCGGTCGAGTTCCGCTTCCCCTTCCCCTTCTCACTCGCAGTCCCCTTCTCATTCGGCTTGGAGGGCGAGGGGGACTGACCGGACGCGTCGCCGGACGCACTGGTCGTGGTGGCGATCGTGCCTGCGTGTGCGTCGGAGGACGACGGGCGGGTGAGGAGGAAGGTGGTCGCGGCCACCGCGCACACCGCGAGTACGGCGGCGAGGGCGGCGTACGACTTCCTGCGGCGCCGGGCCGGTGCGGCAGGCATCTGCGTCGGCGTCGGTATCGGCTGGGACGGCGTGGGCGGGATCACCGGTGGTGGCCCGAACCCGGGCGGTCCGAACCCCGGCGGTCCGAACCCCGGCCCCGCCGCCGGATACAGCACCCGCTCGGTCGGCGTCCGCTCGCCCGGCAGGGAGCCCGGCAGGGAGGCCTCCCGCAGTACCTCGTACGCCTGTTGCCGGGCCAGGAGGCGGCTGCCCAGCGGCTCCTGCCAGGACGCGGCCCGCGGGTGGGTGGCGGCGGCGTCGACGAGGTCCTGTGGGCCGGGGCGCAGTGCGGGGTCCTTGTCGAGGCAGGCTGTCAGTAGTGCGGCCAGGGTGGGGTCGACGGCCGCCACGTCGGCCATGACCTCGGCGTTCGGTTGCTCGGAGGCCACGCGGTGCAGGACGTCCATGCCGGTGCCGTCGCCGAACGGGGCGTGCCCGGTGAGCGCGTGGACGACCGTGCTCGCGCAGCAGAACACGTCCGACGCCGTGTCGCAGCGACCGTCCCTGAGGTACTCCGGGGACATGAAGGCAGGGGTGCCGACCCGGCTGCCGGTGGTCGTGATCGCGCTGGCGTCCACCGCCTGCGCGATGCCGAAGTCGATGACGTGCGCGCCTTGGTGGGTGAGCAGCACGTTGGAGGGTTTGAGGTCCCGGTGCACGATCCCCACGGCGGCCAGCGCGCCCAGGGCCCGGCCGAGATCGGCCACCAGCCGCCACGCCCCGGCCGGTTCCAGCACGCCGCACTCGCGCACGGCGTCCGCCAGGTTGAGCCCCGGCAGATACGCGGTCGCCATCCACAGCAAGTCGTTCTCTGTCTCGAACCCCGTGCCGAACAACTCCGGCGTGTACGGCGCGCCCACGCGCGCGTGGACGGTCGCCTCGCGTTCGAACCGTCGCCGGAAGCGCGGGTCCTCGGCGAGTTCGGGCCGGACGACCTTCACCGCGGCGAGTCCGGGCGTCCCGTCGCCGTGCCGCGCCAGGTACACCCGCCCCATGCCACCGCTGCCGAGCAGCCCCAACGGCACGTACGGTCCGATGCGCACCGGATCGGTCGGCCGCAGCGGCCTCGCACACGTCTCGGCGAGGGCGGCGTCTGGCATGTGTCCCCCGGGCGTGTTCTCTCTCGGCCTCGACAACTCGACCTTGGTCTCGGTCACCCCAACGGGCCCTGTGGCACCTCTGGTTGACGAGAGACTACCGGGTTTCCGCACCGCCCCTCAGGGGAAGCCGACCCGGGATCACGCCGTAGCGCGAGCGGCCTCCGGCCCTCCCCCGAGGGAGCCGGAGACCGCCCGCTCTCCGGTTCCCACCCTCCCGGCACCGCCCGCCGCCCGGTACCTGGGAAGTCTCAGGGTCACGTCCCGTCGGGCGGGGTGTACTCCTTGAGGTAGTGGGCGACGCGGGCGCAGTAGGCGCGGTAGTTCGGGGGGACTCCGCCCGCCGCGTTCACTTTCTTGTACGACGTCCGGTACGAGGCGGCGAGCAGCACGCGGCGGTCGCCCGGCAGGGAGGTCTTCAGACGGGGTTCCATGAAGCACAGGTAGCGGCTCATGGCCGGGATGGACTGGGCGGGGGTCAGTGGTGGGGCAGGGGTCGCCGACGCGGGGATGCCGTCCGCCCGGATCCACCAGCGCAGCACCGCCGGTGTCCAGCGGGCGATGCCGTACTCCTGCTTGCCGGGGTCGGAGAGGTCCGGGTCGAAGTCGCTCTCCGACTTGAGCATCGCGGCGAGCAGCGCCGGGCTGACCTCCCGCTGGAGGCACTCGTGCGCGGAGTCGACGATCAGGCGGCGGTACTGCACGGGAACCCCTTTGTCGGTACGGAGTTCGGTCGCGCCGTAGGTCGCGGGCGAGCTGCCGGTGCCGCCCGGGTCCGCCCGGTTGCTGATGCCGTAGCCGAGCGCCGCCACGGCGACGGTGGCGGCTGCCGCGGACAGGATCGACGAGCGGCGGGAGCGCGGGCGCCGGAGCAGGCGGCGGGGCAGCCGGGGTGAGCGGCCCGTGCCGGCCGCCGCCTCGACGCGGCTCAGCAGCGCGTCCGTGCCGATCCGGTCGGCGTGTGTGCGGGACAGGCACGAGCGGACGATCTCCCGCCAGGCATCCGGGAGTTGGGGAGACAGGCGCAGTTCCTCGGTGCCGCGCGCGTAGGCGGCGGCCGCGTCGCGCCGGGCCGTCGGGGTGCCGCCGGGGAGGGGGAAGGAGTCGGTGAGGACCAGGTGGGCGAGGACTCCGAAGGCCCATACGTCCGCCGACGGGCGGATCCGGCGGCCGCGTTCGCCGATCTCCGCCCACAGCAGCTCCGGCGGCGTGTAGTCGGGCGTGGAGAAGGCGGGCGTGTAGGCATGGGTGCCCTCCAGCTCCGCCGCCATGTTGAAGTCCGCGAGGCGCGCCGAACCGTCCTTCAGCAGCAGGACGTTGGCCGGTTTCAGGTCGCCGTGCACCCAGCCCGCGCGGTGCAGCTGCGCCAGGCCCGCGCAGATCTGCGCGAGCAGGGCGGGCCCGGCGGCGGGGCGGGGCGCCGCGTTCAGCAGGGCGGACAGGGACTTCTCCGCCTTCTCCAGTACGAGGACGGTGGCGCCGTCGAGGTCCGGGTGGGACGGGTCGTCGACGACGAGGGTGTCGTACATCCGGATCAGTCGTGGCTGCTTCAGCCGGCGGTGCAACTCGACCTCACGGTCGATGAGTTCGCGCAGGTGAGTCAGTCGGCGCGGGGTGCCCGTGCCGGTGGGCAGGAACTTCAGGGCCGCGGTGCGCGGGTCGCCCTCGGCGCGCCGCCCCTCGTAGACGCTGCCGAAGGCGCCCGTCGCGATCGGCTCCCGCACCTCCCAGTCGCCGACCCGGTAGCCCCTGGGGACCGGGACGGCGTACGGCTCGGTCACCGGGCCACCCGGCCGGAGCGGGCGGCCGCCAGGACCACCAGGTCGTCCTCCCGCACCAGGTCGAAGCGGAGCGCCAGCGAGACCAGGGACTCCTTCTTGCCGTTCAGGCGCGGGCCCTGGTCGGCCTCCTCCGGGCCGGGCTTGAGGCGCAGCTTCACCGCCAGGTAGTCGATGTTCCACTGCACCGAAGTGCGGGAGGCGGCGGGCCAGCCCGGGCGCAGCCGGTCGACGACCTGGTCGACCGTGGGCAGCGGCGCGTGCGGTTCGCCGCGCAGCCGGGGCTCGCACAGGGCGGCAAGGACCGCGAAGTAGCGCTTGGTGCGGTCGACCGAGAAGGCGGGCGCGGTCGTACCGCCGACAGCGTTGTCGGCGTCGCTGCCCGGGTCCGTGTGGAGGTAGTCGTGGCGTGGCGCCCACACCTCGATCGCCAGCAGGTCGCCGGCCGCGGGCAGCACGATCCGCGAGAACTCGAAGGGGACTGGGGCGTCGATCCGGCCCGGCCCGACCTTGATGTGCTCGCCGGCGCCCTCCGGGTTCTCGACGACGTACGTCTGCTCCCGGCTGAGGTTGCTGAGTATCCAGAACGCGCCCTGCGCGGTGATCTCACCGGCTCTTCGGGAGACCCCGTCGTGCGCGATCGCAAGGTCGACGTCGGGCGCCGAGCGTCCGAAGGTCAGCCGTTCGCCGGGGGCGAGCCGGAAGCGGGTGCGGTCGGTGTCGTCCTCCGGGGTCGGCGGAGGTACCACGATGATGCTGTACAAGGTGCGTCTCCCCGTGCCTGACAGCTACCCACGTCAGACTAGGGCGACGCACCAGGGCCGTGTCCCCCTCGGAAGGGTGAGACACGGCCCTCGGCATTTATTGGCGCGAACTGTTCCGTCGGTTCCGGTCAGTTCTGGATGACCATCGTGCTCGCGGCCTTGTCGTGCCAGCCCTGCTGGCGGCCCGACTTGTCCCAGAACGGGGACAGGTAGACGAGGAGCGAGCCGATGCCGCAGGCGAGGGCGCCGACCTGCGGGATGACCCAGCGGATGAACGACGAGCCCAGGCCCGGCTTCTGGCCGGTGTCGGCCTTCACCACGCGGACGCCGACCGCCATCTTGCCCAGGGTCGCGCCCATCAGGCCGACCATCAGCCACTCGTAGAGCAGGCTGAGGAGGATGAGGGCGCCGAACACGGCGCCGAACTTCGCGGCGAAGTCCGAGCCCGCGTTGTTCACGCAGGTCTGGTAGTCGGGGGAGTTCACGTCGCAGTCGTTGACCGAGTTCACCGCGCCCGCGATGCCGGCGAAGGTCAGGACGAAGTAGACGACGCTGAGGATCAGGCCGTCGATGACCCGGGCGCCGAAACGGCGGCCCATCGAGGCGAGGTTGGGCACCGGGCCACCGGGGTAGCCGCCGCCCTGGGGGTAGCCGTAACCCTGCTGCGGGTAGCCGGGCTGCTGCTGGGGATAGCCGTAACCCTGCTGCGGCGGGACGCCCTGCGGGGCCTGCGGGTAGCCGTAGCCGGGCTGACCGGGCTGGCCGCCGGGCTGCTGCGGGTAGCCGTAACCCTGCTGGGGGTTCTGCGGCTGCTGACCGTACGGGTTGTTGGGGCCGAAACTCATGGCCGGTCTTCCTCCGTTGCGCTGCGGGGACGATGCGGATTGCGCGGAGGAATCACACGATGTGAGCGGTTTTGCCCCCCGAACACGAACCGCGATACTGCGCCGTTCATCGTTCTTCACGCCCGAGTGGCTTGTCCAGACGGATTTCGCATGTGTTGTGCAAGTGCAACCTGGCTGATCATGGACGTGCGCGGGGGTGGTACCCGGATTGGAACCGGGGGGCGGTCATCCGCGAGGATGGGGCCATGACCGCCCAGATTCTCGATGGCAAGGCCACCGCAGCCGCGATCAAGTCCGATCTGACCGCCCGCGTGGCGGCGCTGAAGGAGAAGGGCGTCTCGCCCGGCCTCGGCACGATCCTCGTCGGGAACGACCCCGGCAGCCAGAAGTACGTCGCCGGCAAGCACCGCGACTGCGCCGAGGTGGGCATCGCGTCCATCCAGCGCGAACTGCCCGACACCGCCACCCAGGAGGAGATCGAGGCGGTCGTCCGGGAGCTGAACGAGGACCCGGCGTGCACCGGTTACATCGTCCAGTTGCCGCTGCCCAAGGGCATCGACGAGAACCGCATCCTGGAGCTGATGGACCCGGACAAGGACGCGGACGGACTGCACCCGATGAACCTCGGGCGGCTGGTCCTCAACGAGCCCGCCCCCCTGCCCTGCACCCCGAACGGCGTCCTCACCCTCCTCCGCCGGTACGGCGTCGAGATCAAGGGCGCGGAGGTGGTGGTCGTCGGTCGTGGCGTGACCATCGGCCGCCCGATGCCCCTCCTGCTCACCCGCCGCAGCGAGAACGCGACCGTCACCCAGTGCCACACGGGCACCCGTGACCTCTCCTCCCACCTCAAGCGCGCGGACATCATCGTCGCCGCCGCCGGTGCCGCCCACCTGATCCGGCCCGAGGACGTCAAGCCGGGCGCGGCCGTCCTCGACGTCGGCGTCTCGCGCAGCGCCGAGGGCAAGATCGTGGGCGACGTCCACCCCGGGGTCGCCGAGGTGGCCGGCTGGATCTCCCCGAACCCCGGCGGTGTCGGCCCGATGACCCGCGCCCAGCTGCTCGTCAACGTGGTCGAGGCGGCGGAGCGCAGTGTCGGCTGAGCCCCGGGGCGACCGCCGGCCGGCCGAGCCGCAGGACCCCGAGACGCAGGTGGAGACGGCGATGCGCGAGGCGATCAGCGGGACCGGAGCCTCGCGCCCCGAGCCGGAGACCGAGGCCGAGGCTGAGGTCGAGGCTGAGGCCGAGGAGACCGTGCGGGACGCGATCAGCGCTCCTGATGCCGAGGGGCACCCGCGGCGGGCGACCCGGCGCTTTCCGCTGTTCACGCGGGACACCGCGCGGCCCGAGGGCGGTGGCAGGGCCGCGCCCGGTGACGCTCCGGCGCCCGCGCGGCAGTGGCCGATCCTCGTCGTGCTCGGGCTGGCCGCCCTCGGTCTGCTGCTGACCGCGCTCGACCTCTTCCGGGTCGGCTGCCTGCTGGTCGGCGTCGCCCTGCTGGTCGGTGGGGTGATGCGCTGGGTACTGCCGAGCGTCGGCATGCTCGCCGTGCGCTCCCGCTTCACCGACATCGCCACCTACGGCGTCCTCGGCCTGGCGATCGTCCTGATGGCGCTGATGGTGCAGCCCAACCCGTGGCTGCAGATCCCGTTCCTCAAGGACACCCTGCACTTCACGGTGAGCAGCGGCTGACCGCGCCACGCAACCTTTCACGACGACGGCCCGTCCTCTCCCCCGAGCAAGGACGGGCCGTCGCCAGAACCACCCTCCTGCACGGTGAACCGCCTGTTCAACGCCTGTCAGCGCGCTGTGGCACGGAGGTGACCGTTCCGCAACGCGGGAACCATCGACGGGCCGGCGTCGTCACCTGCTCAGAACCGGAGCGATGCTGGAGGTGTGTCATGGGCGGCTGGCAGCCGCTGCCGGACGATCTGTCGCCGGAGGTGCGGAACTTCGTGGAGCAGCTGCGGCTCCTGAAGGACCGCACGGGGCTCAGCCTCGTCTCCCTCGGCGCCAGGACGGCGTACAGCAAGTCCTCCTGGCACCGCTATCTCAACGGCACCCAGCCGCCGCCCCGGCAGGCCGTCGCCGCCCTGTGCCGGATCGCCGGCCTCGACGGCGCGGACGCCGAGCGCTACGCCGTGCGCTGGGAACTCGCCGTCCAGGCCTGGCCCCGCCCGCCGAAACCCGCGGACGAGGAGGGCCGCTCCGGCGACTACGAGGACGACCCGACGCTGCCGTGGTGGGACACCCCGGAGGAGGAGCAGAAGGGCCGCGGACCGGGCGGACGACTGCTGCTCTACGCCGTCCTCCTGCTCCTCCTCATGCTGCTCGTCGCGGTCGTCGGAGCTGTCGTGCTTGGGTGAGTTGCTGATGAGGTGAGATGAATGCGCCCGTGACGGGTGGGGTTGTCCGTGTGTGGCTGCGGTGTCGATGTATTGGCAAGTTTGCGGATCTGATACGGGGTTGTTCGAAGCGGGGGCTAGCGTGACGAGTCCGACAGGGGATGCACCCGTGCGCCCCTGCCCAGGGAGCTGAGATCCTTGCCCAGGGGGAAGAGGCGAGGAAGACCAGCACCGAACCGGGGGGAAGAGGGGGGAAGCAATGCCTCGTTGGAGGGCCTTGCCGGACGAACTCGATCCGCAGGTCAGGGAGTTCGCGAGCCAGCTGCGGCGGCTCGTGGACCGCAGTGGCCTGAGCATCGCGTCGGTGGCCGACCGAACGGGATACAGCAAGACGTCCTGGGAGCGGTATCTGAACGGCCGGCTGCTCGCGCCCAAGGGTGCGATCGTCGCGCTGGCCGAGGTGACGGGCACCAACCCGATCCATCTCACGACCATGTGGGAGCTCGCCGAACGTGCCTGGAGCAAGTCGGAGATGCGCCACGACATGACCATGGAGGCCATCCGGATCTCCCAGGCGCGCGCCGCGCTCGGGGAGTTCGGGGCGCCGGTGCCTCCGGTCAACGCCAAGGGCGGCAAGACGGCCCGCAGGTCCGGCAGCGCGACGGCGACGCCGGGGATCGCGGGACCGGCGGGGGTGGCGCCGACAGTGCCGCCGCAGCCGGTGACGCCGGACCGCCGGGAGCCGGAGGACGCGGTGCCGGACGCCCGCCCGGCCGAGAGCGGAGCCGGGGCTTCCGCCTCCGCGGAGGCGTCCGCGGCAAACTCCTGGCGGCTGGCCGGCTACAAGGGGCCGTCGCAGAGCGGCGGACGCGCGCCTGTCGTCGGCACCACTCCGCCCGGAGTGGCACAGCCGCAGGCGCCCGCGCCGGGCGGTCCCGGCTGGAGCCCGGGCATGCCGAGCCCGTACGGCGAACCCCCGCAGGGGCCGCGCCCCGGCGGCGGGTCCCCGGGCGGTGGCAACGGCCGGCGGCGGCTGACGATGTTCCTCGCGGGCGTCGTCGGCGTACTGGTCGTCATGGCGGCCGTGTTCTTCCTGACCGACAACGGCGGCGGCAAGAAGAACGAGGGCGGCAAGGCCTCGCCCTCGCCCTCGGTCAGCTCCGTCGAGCTGCCGGCCGGCGTGAAGTGCAGCGGCGACTCCTGCACCGGCAAGGACGCGGAGGCCATGGGCTGCACCAAGGACACGGCGGCGGTGACGACCGCCAAGACCGCGGTCGTCGGCACGACCACCGTCGAGGTCCGCTACAGCAAGACGTGCGGTGCCGCGTGGGGCCGTATCACCGCGGCCGCGCAGGGCGACTCCGTGCAGGTCACCGCGGGCAAGGCCAAGGAGAGCGACAGCATCACCGAGGCCGGGGACAACATCGCGTACACGCCGATGGTCGCCGTGAAGGACGCGGGCGAGGCGAAGGCGTGCGCGACGCTGGCGTCCGGGACGAAGGGCTGCACCCCGTAGCAGCGCGGTGAGAGAAGGGGGCGGCCGCCCGTCGTCCGGGAGAGGAGAGACCGAGGCGGCCGCCGCTGGGGGTACCGACCGTGCCGGACTCCCGTGGGGGTACGGTTCGCGTGCCCGGGATGGGGGCGGCCATGCGTGCCGCCCCACGTTTTTTCCGCGGCCCCTGACACGGTGGTCCACTCTGTGGGGTGGGCCACACGGACCCGGCCGTCCGGGATTCCGGATGCGCGATAGCCTGAGCGACGGATCTCTCTTGATACCAAGAGATCGATCATTTGTACGTCCGCAGTCCGCACCCCTGGGCAAGGACGCCCACCGCCAGCTGTCATACGGAGAACGCCATGACCCGCACTCCCGTGAACGTCACCGTCACCGGCGCGGCCGGCCAGATCGGTTACGCCCTCCTCTTCCGCATCGCCTCCGGCCAGCTGCTCGGCGCGGACGTGCCGGTCAAGCTGCGTCTCCTGGAGATCACGCCCGCGCTGAAGGCCGCCGAGGGCACGGCCATGGAGCTGGACGACTGCGCGTTCCCGCTGCTCCAGGGCATCGACATCACGGACGACCCGAACGTCGCCTTCGACGGCACCAACGTCGCCCTCCTGGTCGGCGCCCGCCCCCGCACCAAGGGCATGGAGCGCGGTGACCTGCTCTCCGCCAACGGCGGCATCTTCAAGCCGCAGGGCAAGGCCATCAACGACAACGCCGCGGACGACATCAAGGTCCTGGTCGTCGGCAACCCGGCCAACACCAACGCGCTGATCGCGCAGGCCGCCGCCCCGGACGTACCGGCCGAGCGCTTCACCGCGATGACCCGCCTCGACCACAACCGCGCGCTGACCCAGCTCGCGAAGAAGACGGGCACCACGGTCGCCGACATCAAGCGGCTCACCATCTGGGGCAACCACTCCGCCACCCAGTACCCGGACATCTTCCACGCCACGGTCGCCGGCAAGAACGCCGCCGAGACCGTGAACGACGAGAAGTGGCTGGCCGAGGAGTTCATCCCGACCGTCGCCAAGCGCGGCGCGGCGATCATCGAGGCCCGTGGCGCCTCCTCCGCGGCCTCCGCCGCCAACGCCGCCATCGACCACGTGTACACCTGGGTCAACGGCACGGCGGACGGCGACTGGACCTCCATGGGCATCCCGTCGGACGGCTCCTACGGCGTCCCGGAGGGCCTGATCTCCTCCTTCCCGGTCACCACCAAGGACGGCAAGTACGAGATCGTCCAGGGCCTGGACGTCAACGAGTTCTCCCGCGCCCGTATCGACGCGTCGGTGAAGGAGCTCGAGGAGGAGCGCGACGCGGTCCGCTCCCTCGGCCTCATCTGACGGCTCCCGTCCAGGAGTTCGACGACGGCTCGCCGTCCGCGGGTTCTCGACGGCTCTGTTACAGGAGTGCACGGGCCCTGTTCCGGTTTTCGACCGGAACAGGGCCCGTTCCCCTTTTCGCCGCTACCGTCTGAAGCGGTACCCGGTGGGGTTATTCGGGGGGTTCGTGATGAGTGCACGGGACAGGTACGACGCCGCTTCGGGCTCCGGTCCGGAGCGGGAGCCGAGCGAGGAGAGAGGCCGGGCCGCCTGGTCCGACGGCGAGTCGGGCTCCGCCCCGCCCTGGGCCTCGGCCCAGACGCAGACCGGAGGCGCGACACCCCCGCCGTGGGCGTCGGCCGAGACACAGACGGGCGGCACCACTCCGCCGCCATGGGCCGCGGCCCCCACCCAGACCGGTGGTACGCCGCCTCCGCCGCCCTGGGGGACGCCCCCGCCCGGCCATGCGTACCCGCCGCCGTACGCCTCGCCCGCGACACCGCCGTACACCCTGAGCCCGACCCCGCCGCCCCCGGCGCCCCGGCGCGGGGCGGGTCGGCTGCTGGCCGTGATCGCGCTCGTCGCCGTGGTCGGCGGGGGTGCGGGCGCTGGCACCTGGTATCTCGCCCGCGACCACGGCACCGGCAACGAGGCAGGTCCGACGACCAGTGCCAGTACGAGCGTGCAGACCTCGACGCCGCCCGGCTCGCCGCCTCCGACGACCCCGTCGGACACGCCGTCCGTGACCGTGTCGGCCTCGACGCTCGTCTCCCACTCCGCGGGCCCCGGCTACGAGACCGCCCAGGACCCCACCGGCTACCGCATCGACGTCCCTCAAGGCTGGAGCCGCCGCGAGAAGCAGGGCAAGCTCGCGCCGGTCGTCTTCTACGACTCGCCCGACGACGGCCGTCAGCTGCAGATCTTCGAGGTCACGGAGTCCACGCCGTACGACTCGCTGACCCTGGCGGAGACCGACCCCGGCTTCGGTTTCGCGAAGCTGCCCGGCTACCAGGTCGTCGAACGCGACCACGGCGACACCTGGGCCGAGCTCTCCTACCTCTACGACGACACGGACAAGGGCAGCCGCCAGGTCATCGACCACCGCTTCGAGGCCGCCGACGGCACGCTGTACGCGATCCGCTCCAGCGGCCCGGCGGCCCTGGATCCCGAGCAGGTGCGGGATCCGCTGCGGACCGCGGTGCGGTACTTCTGCCCGACGGGGGAGCAGTGCACGTAGGCGTTGTGTCACTCCAGGCCGCGCTTGCCCGGTGTCCAGAACGGCTTGGTGAGGACCGCGCGCCGGTCCCAGCCCGCCTCCCGGACGAGCAGCTGCTTCACCTGCTGGACGGTGCGTGCCTCGCCGGCGACGTAGGCGATCCCGCCGTCCGGCGCGGGAGGCAGCAGGCGGATCGCCTCGGGGAGTGAAGTGGCGCCCCGCGTCAGCCAGTTCAGGCGGTCGGCGTGCGGGAAGGGCAGGCGGTCGGCGGGGGACTCCGTTTCGACCCAGCCCGAGATCCGGGTCCCCGCCGGGAGTGCCGCGAGCATCGAACCGAAGGCCACCGAGGCCGTCTCCTCGCCGACGAAGACGTGCTGGGCGGCCTCCGGGCGGAGCGTGAACGACCCCTCCGGCCGCCCCAGCCGGACCCGCTCACCCACCTCGACCTCGCGGCCCCAACGGGCGCCAGGACCAGCCCCGTTGTGGTCCAGCACGCACAACTCGACGGCGCCGGAGGGGTCGTAGCGCCAGATCGAGTACGTCCGACGGGTCAGGCTGCCCGCGACCAGGACCCGCACCTGCTGGCCCGGGCGGACGGTCAGGCCGGCCAGTGAGTCGTCCTCGATGCGCAGCCGGCGCATCCGGGCGGCGATCGGCTCGGCCTCGGTGACGGTGCCGCGCAGCATGAGCAGGTCCAGGACCGGGGCCGGCAGGGTTGGAGGCATGGGGATGCTCCAGGTGAACTCGGGGACGGGCAGGGGTGGTTGGGCTCCCGCCGAAGGGTTCTGATGGGCGACCCGAACGCGATAGTACGCGTTTCCGGCTCGACGCGATAGTGCGCGATTTCGCGGTGTCGCGGTAGGTGTTCGCCGACTGGGGGTGCCAGGGGGAGTAGTCGGGCGGCTGCGGGTTCGTCGGTGGTTGCTCGCGCAGTTCCCCGCGCCCCTAACGGGGCGCGTTGTTGAGGTGTTTCTCGAACCAATGACCTGCGTAGATGTGCTCTGTGTAGGGCGGGATCTCCTTGTAGCCGGAGGCTCGGTACATCGCCTGGGCCTCGGTGAGGGTGGCGTGGGTGTCCAGGCGGACGACCGTGAGGCCCCGGGTGAGTGCCTCCTGCTCCAGCGTGTCGAGGAGGCGGCGGGCGAGCCCGAGCCGCCGGGCCTCCTGGGCCACCCATACGTGCTTGATCTCGCCCACCCCTTGCTCCAGCCGGCGCAGCGCTCCGCAGGCGACGGGGCGGCCCTCCTCGTACGCCACGAAGAACGCGCCCGCCGTGCCGGACACCTCCTCGGGGCTCACCAGGTCGGACTTGTCGAAGCCCTCGGGGAAGCGGGCGTCGATGTCGGTGGCGTAGGCGTCCAGGCAGGCTCGGGCGTCCGGGGCGGCGCCGTCCACGAGGTCGACGGTGATCGCGGCCAGGCGGAGCAGGCGCTGTGAGGTGGTCATCGCCTCGATGAGCCGGTCGCGCTGGGCGGGGGCGAGGGTGTCCAGGAGGCCGGCGGCGAGTGCGTCGGCCCGGCGGTTCTGTTCCTCGACCTCCATGCGGCCGGCCGGGGTCGGCTCGATCATGCGGAGGCGGTTGTCGTCGGGGTGGGCGCGGAGCCGGACCAGGCCCTGGGTCTCCAGCGCCTTGGCCATCCGGCTCAGATAACCCGCGTCCAGCCCGAGCCGACTCCTGAGCTCACGCAGGGACACCCCGCCCGGCTTCCCGGCGATCTCGAACAGCAGCCGGGCCTCGCCGAGCGGGCGGTCCTGGCCGAGGTAGTGGTCGTCGAGGGCGCCGATGCGGCGGGTGAAGTAGCGGTTGAAGCGACGGAGAGCGGCGACCTGCTCCGCCGGTACCGGCTTTTCGGGCTCCATAGTTCTTTGACTTTAGTCAAAGAAATCCGGGGAGTCCATCCCACGTCATTCCGGTTTCGCCCGCCCCACCCGTCGCTCTATGCTGATGGTTTGTCAACTGAACGTATGACAAGGGACTTTCCACGCATCGGGGGATTGGCGTGAGTACCGCATTCGTGCCTGAGCAACCGCAGTCGGCGACGCCCTCCGGGGCTCCGCCCGCCGCGCCGCCCGCGCCGCCGCACGCCAGTGAGGCCACTCGGCTGCTGTGCGCGGGTACCTATCTGGACTCCGGTTACCGCGACCGCGTCATCGAGGAGCTGCATCTCAACGAGCAGCGGATCGTGGCGCCCTCGCTCGGGTTCGACGCCGCCCGCGTTCTCGCCCACGCGCTGCGTGCCCGGCGTCAGGAGCTGCTCTGGGCCGGCGCGATCATCGGGCTGTGGGTGGTCGGCACGGCGCTCAGCGCGGGCCTCTTGCTGCTCTTCCTCGTGCCGGGCTTCTACCTCGCGCTCGCGCCCTGGATCAGGGGGCGCGCGGAGGAACCGCCCCTGTATCGCCGCTTCTTCGCGTTCCTGTTCCGCTGGGGCGGGCGGTTCTTCTTCACCTTCCTGTTCGTCGCCACCGTCATCGCCGCCTTCGGGGGCGGTTCGGACGGCAGTTCCGGGTACAGCAGTTCTTCGAGCGGCCCGTACGACCCCTACGATCCCTACTCCTCCGGGCCGGACAGCTTCAGTGACCTGGTGCCGGGGCCGAGCGACATCGCCGGCGCGGTCCGTCCCTGGCAGGCCTGGATCGCGCTCGTCGTGTTCGCGCTGATCGGCTGGTGCGTGCATGTGCAGCGCAACCAGTTCAGCCGCGCGCTGGCCGCCGAGCTCTCCGCCCAGCGCTTCCCGGACGCCGCCGGTGATCCCGCCGAGCACGCCGACAACGATCGTTTCCAGCGGCTGAAGCAGCGCATCCGGACCGAGCAGCACGCGCCGCTGGTCATGTACCACGAGGCGCGGCCGTTCTGCGGGGCCGGCGCGGCGTACGACACCTGGGTGCTCGCCGTCGAACTGCGGCCGGACGAGTTGCAGGAGCAGCAGCCGCTCAGCAACCGGGCGATCCTGGAGCGGGTCCGGCCGTTGCTCGAACAGCTGCGTATCCCGGCCGAGTTCGCGGGGCAGGGCGTGCGCGACCGGCTGCGGTGGCTGGAGATCGACGAGTGCGTGTTCCTGCCGGCCGAGGGGCTGCTCGGGCGCGAGCAGGCGCCGTACAACCAGCAGGCCTTCGAGGAGCACCGGGCGCGGGCCGTCGAGGAGGGTGCCGAGAAGCGGCGGCACTTCCTGCGCATCCGGGTCGGCGGCTGGGAGGAGGAGCTGGTCGTCACGGTCTTCGTGCGCATCCACACGCAGGGGCGGATGCTGATGCTGGAGATCGCTCCGCATGTGCTGACGCCGGTGCGGACGGATTTCAAGGACGCGGATCGTACGGCGCACCGGTTCCGGAACAACAACGCGCTGGGCAAGGCGGCGGGGGCGGCCACGCAGGTGCCGGCGTCGGCGGGGCGGGCGCTGGCCCAGCTCGGGCGGGGTGTCGTGTACGTGTGGCGGCTGCTGACCGGGGGGTATGCCGGGGCGCTGCCGGACGGGCCGTCCCTGTCCGTCCGTGAGCTGGGCTCGGTGACGGTCGGGTCGACGTTCCAGGAGATGGACGTACGGCGCTATCTCAAGAGCGTGCAGGACCGGGTGGCCAACGGGGTGCGGATCGCGCTCGCCGAATCCGGTTACGAGACCGGGGAGTTCGTCCAGAAGGTCGTCAACATCAGCAACGGTGATGTGAACATCGGGCGGATCGAGGGGTCCACCTTCGCGGTGGGCAGCCATGCGTCCGCCGCGTCCACCAATGTCTCGGACGGCCCGGGGCCGTCGAAGGGAGCCGCCGGCAATGGGCAGTGAAGCGACGGGCAGTGAGCCGGGCGTCAACATCGGGAACATCTCGGGGAACAACACGTTCGCCGTGGGCAGCCATGCCCGGGCCGAGAGTCATCACGTGCACCAGGGCGGTGGGCCGCAACTCGACGAGACGGCTCAGCAGTTGCTTGAGGCGGTGCGTGCGCTCCGGGCCGATCTCCAGGAGAAGGTGCGGAGCAGCGAGCAGACGGTCGCGCTGGACGCCGCGCTGGCCGAGACGGAGACGGAGATCACCACGACGGGCCAGGCGACCCCCACCCGCCGCGAACGCCTCCGCGAACTCCTCACCGACTCCCAGGCCCTGCTTACGGTCCTCGCTTCGGCGGGGGCGGTGGCGGGGTTGGTGGGGCTGCGGTTGTGAGTGGGGGGCTGGTTGGGGCCGTGAGTGGAGGGCGGACGGGGGTTGTGAAGGGGCGGGCCGGCCGGGCTGTGAGAGGGGTTCGATGAGCGCGGTGGGTGGTGGCGGTGAGCTGGGGAGATCGGTCGAGATGAGCGGGGGCGGGCGGTAGGGATGAGCGGGGGACCGAGGTACTGGAACGAGGACACCCAGCGCTGGGAGGACGGCGACGGCACGGGGAGCGTCCCGCTGACCGGGCCGACGCTTCCGGCGCCGGCGCGGCCGGGGTTCGAGCCGGCGGCGGGGGTGCCGGGGGCTTCGGTGGGCGCGGCTGCCGCGGGCTCGTCCGCCGGAGACCCTGTCTCGGCGGAGCCTCCGAAGCAGGCCGAGGGTTCGGCTTCCGGCCCTGCCGCCTCCCCTGACCCGGGTGGCTGGCCTGGTGGCGGCGGGGAGAGCGCCTGGCATGGGCCGGGGGCCGGCGGCACGGTGGTGGACGGCGGTCCTGGTTCTGGTCCTGGTGCTACTCCTACTCCTACTCCTGTTCCTGTTCCTGGGGCTTGGCCGTCGGCCGACCGCGCCTCCAGCGGCTGGTCGACCCCACCCCCCGCTCCCTCCACCCCCTGGTCCACCGGCTCCTCCTGGCCCCCCGTAGAGCAACCCACCGCGCCCGTCCCCACCACCACCGGGCTCAACCGGCGTCTCGTCTGGTCCGTAGTCGTCGGTGCCGCTGCCGTCGGCGTTGCCGTCAGTCTCGTGTTGACCTTCGTCGTCGGGAAGGACGGTGGCGACGACGGCAAGCGGGCTGTCGCGGCCAGCCCCTCCGTCGACGCCTCCTCGTCCGGCGTATCGCAGTCGCCCACCGTCGAGGACACCACCGTGCCCTCCCCTTCCGCCTCCGCTCCGCCTTCCGGGTACGAGCTGCACGACGACACCGAGGGGTTCCGGATCGCCGTGCCCGAGGGGTGGTCGCGCAACAGCGTGGCCTCGCAGCACGGGATCGCCGTGGTCAACTACCGCAGCCCCGACCGCGAGCACCGCCTTCAGATCTACCAGGTCTCCGAGGCCTCTCCCGCCGCCTCCTTCAGGCTGTATCTCTCCGACCAGGTGCCCAAGCCCCCGGGCTTCGAGAAGCTCGACCTCCAGACCCTGGACGACGGGCGGTTCACCGGCTCCCGACTGGAGTACATCGCCGACTCCCTCAACGGCGAGCCGGACATCGGCACCTGGCACGTCTACGACGAACGCTTCGTGGCCGCCGACGGCAACATCTACGCCATCGCCGCCTACGGCCCCGACTCCGACGGCAGCGGCGCCGAACTCGCCAACCTCACCACGGCGTTGGACTGGTTCTGCCCGCCGTACACGACCTGCGACGCGGACGCCGGTATCGATTGACACGACCGTGGCTCAGATGTTCTGCAACTCCTGCTGAAGCTTGCCGATGTCCACCGTCTCGTCCGGTGACGGCGTCTTCGACGGCACCGGTTTGTCGTAATCCGTGAAGGTCAGTGTCGTGTTGGTGCCGCCGCCCCGCTGCGTCGCCTCGACCAGCCGGTGCGGTTCGTCCGAAGTGACGTACAGAACCGCCTTCCTGCCGTCCTCCGTGCCCGTCAGCGGGATCACCTTCGTGCCCTCGACCGTCGTCTCCGCGCCCTTCTTCAGCGACTTGCCCTCCGTGGACGACCCGCGGTCGACCTCCTTCTGGAAGGCCCCGAGGTCGCAGGTGTCGGCCAGACCCTTCAGCATCGCGTCCTTCGTGGAGCCGTGGATGTAGCGGTTCTTGAACAGCTCGGCCACCGCGTCGCCCTGGCCGCCGGGGACCTGGGACTTCCAGAAGGCGGTGTCGGGCTTCATCCACACCTGCTCGCCGCGCTTGATCAGTTCGACGCTGCCGCCCTTGCCGGCCATCCGCAGTGTGCCGACGCAGTTGCCGTCCTGGTCGAGGGCCAGGTCCATCGAGGTCGGCTGGGTCCCGCTCGTCGACGTCCCCGCGCTGCGGTCCGTCAGCTTCAGATGGACCGACTTCGCGGCGAGGAGGTTCTTCTTCGCCTGCTGGGCGAGCTGCTGCGCGGAGAGGTCCCCGCCGTCGTCCGCCACCGCGAGCGCGGGCGTCAGCAGCAGGGCCGCGCCCGCCGCCGTACACACCAGTGCTCCGCGCCTCGGTGCTCTGCCGGCCATGGCGTCACCTCCGTGGTGCTCCGTGGTGCGCGTTACCCCCGAGCGTCACCCCCGCGCCCACCAGCGTACGGTTCGCCCTATTTGCCCGCATGTTCAGTGACGCGGCGCACTTTCGGACATGGATTGCGCATGCAACGCGGGGCGAGGGGCAGGCGCTCACGGTCCTCGTGAGTGACATCCGTGTCACTCAGGGGAACTGAACAGGAACGGAAGGCAAGTGCGGATCATGTCGGACAGAGCGGAAACCCAGGGACTGGACGCGCAGGCGACCATCCACGTGGCCGGGGAGTGGCGGGACGCCGTCGCCGGTGCCACGCGCGAGATCATCGACCCCGCGGACGGCCTGGCCTTCGCCCTGGTCGCGGAGGGTGACGAGAAGGACACGGACCTGGCGGTCGCCGCCGCCCGCCGGGCCTTCGACGACGGCGACTGGCCGCACACTCCGGCCGCCGAGCGCGCCGCCCTGCTGCGCCGGGTCGCCGATCTGCTCGTACGCGACCGCGAACGGCTCGGCGCGCTGGAGAGCCGCGACGCCGGCAAGACCCTCGAAGAGGGCCGCGTCGACATCGACTGCGTCGCCGACGCCTTCCGCTACTTCGCCGACCTGGTCGCCGGAGAGGCCCCGGGGCGGGTCGTCGACGCGGGCTCGACCGACATCCACAGCGTCGTCGTACACGAACCGGTGGGGGTGTGCGCGCTGATCACCCCCTGGAACTACCCCCTCCTCCAGGCCAGTTGGAAGATCGCCCCGGCCCTCGCGGCCGGCAACACCTTCGTGATCAAGCCCAGCGAGATCACGCCGCTCACCACCGTCGCCCTGATCGACCTGCTCGCCGAGGCCGGCCTGCCGACCGGCGTCGCCGGCGTCGTCACCGGCCCCGGCCACACGGTCGGCGCGCGGCTCGCCGAGCACCCCGACGTCGACCTGGTCTCCTTCACCGGCGGCCTGGTCAGCGGCACCAAGGTCGCCCAGGCCGCCGCGCCCACCGTCAAGAAGGTCGCCCTCGAACTCGGCGGCAAGAACCCCAACGTCGTCTTCGCCGACGCCTGCGCCACGGACGAGGGCTTCGACACCGCCGTCGACCAGGCCCTCAACGCCGCCTTCATCCACAGCGGCCAGGTCTGCTCGGCGGGCGCCCGCCTCATCGTCGAGGAGACGGTCCGCGAGCGCTTCGTCGCCGAACTCGCCCGCCGGGCCGCGCGGATCCGCCTCGGCCGCGGCAACGCCGACGGCGTCGAGTGCGGCCCGCTCGTCTCCGAGCAGCAGCGCGCCAAGGTCGAGGCGTACGTCGACTCCGCGCTGGCCGAGGGCGCGGTGCTGCGCGCCGGCGGCCGCCGTCCGGAGCCGTCCGCGGACCGGCCCGCCACCGGCTACTTCTTCGAGCCCACGGTCCTCGACCAGTGCCATCGCGAGATGAGGGTCGTACGGGAAGAGGTCTTCGGGCCTGTCCTGACCGTGGAGACCTTCCGGACCGAGGACGAGGCCGTCGCGCTCGCCAACGACACCGAGTACGGGCTGGCAGGCGCCGTCTGGACCACCGACCCCGGCCGCGCCCGCCGAGTCGCCGGCCGCCTGCGCCACGGCACGGTCTGGATCAACGACTTCCACCCCTACCTCCCCCAGGCGGAGTGGGGCGGCTTCGGCAAGAGCGGGGTGGGCCGTGAGCTGGGGCCCGCGGGCCTGGCCGAGTACCGGGAGACGAAGCACGTCTACCAGAACCTGGCGCCGAAGCCGGTCCGCTGGTTCGCGGGCTGAGCCTTCTGAACTTTCGCTCGTACCAAGCTATTTGGAGCAATCTCCCCATGCCCGAGAACCCCCACCTCTACGACTACGTCGTCATCGGCGGCGGCACCGCAGGTTCCGTCATAGCCTCCCGCCTCACCGAGAACCCCGACGTCACCGTCGCCGTCATCGAGGGCGGCCCCAGCGACGTCGGCCGCGACGACGTCCTGACCCTGCGCCGCTGGATGGGCCTCCTCGGCGGCGAACTGGACTACGACTACCCGACCACCCGGCAGCCCCGGGGCAATTCCCACATCCGCCACAGCCGCGCCCGCGTCCTCGGCGGCTGCTCCTCGCACAACACCCTCATCGCCTTCAAGCCGCTGCCCTCCGACTGGGACGAGTGGGAGGCGGCCGGCGCCAAGGGATGGGGCGCGGTGCCGATGGAGGCGTACTACGCCCGGCTGAAGAACAACATCGTGCCGGTCGACGAGAAGGACCGGAACGCCATCGCCCGCGACTTCGTCGACGCCGCTCGGCAGGCGACCGGGGTTCCCCGCGTCGAGGGCTTCAACCGCACGCCGTTCACCGACGGCGTCGGCTTCTTCGACCTCGCCTACCACCCCGAGAACAACAAGCGGTCCAGCGCCTCGGTGGCGTATCTGCACCCGGTGATGGACGAGCGCCCCAACCTGACGATCCTGCTGGAGACCTGGGCGTACCGGCTCGAACTGAACGGCACCCGCGCCGAGGGCGTGCACGTGCGCACGAAGGACGGCGAGGAGATCCTCGTAAGGGCCCGGCACGAGGTCGTCCTCTGCGCCGGCGCCGTCGACTCGCCCCGCCTGCTCCTGCACTCGGGCATCGGCCCGCGCGCCGACCTCGAAGCGCTCGGCATCCCGGTCGCGCACGACCTGCCCGGCGTCGGCGAGAACCTCCTCGACCACCCCGAGTCGGTGATCGTCTGGGAGACGAACGGCCCGATCCCGGAGAACTCCGCGATGGACTCCGACGCCGGCCTGTTCGTCCGCCGCGACCCCGAACACCCGGGCCCGGACCTGATGTTCCACTTCTACCAGGTCCCCTTCACCGACAACCCGGAGCGCATCGGCTACGAACGCCCCGCGTACGGCGTCTCGATGACCCCCAACATCCCCAAGCCGAAGAGCCGCGGCCGCCTCTATCTGACCAGCGCCGACCCGGCCGTGAAGCCCGCCCTCGACTTCCGCTACTTCACCGACGAGGACGACTACGACGGCCGGACCCTCGTCGACGGCATCCGTATCGCCCGTGAGATCGCGAAGACCGAGCCGCTGGCCGGCTGGCTCAAGCGCGAGGTGGCCCCCGGCCCGCACATCACGGGCGACGAGGAGCTGAGCGTGTACGCCCGCAGCGTCGCGCACACCGTGTACCACCCGGCGGGCACCTGCCGTATGGGCGCCGAGGACGACGAATTCGCCGTGGTGGACCAGGAGTTGAGGATCCGTGGCCTGGACGGCATCCGCGTCGCGGACGCGTCCGTGTTCCCGACCATGACGGCCGTGAACCCGATGATCGGGGTGCTCATGGTCGGTGAGAAGGCCGTCGACCTGATCGGAAGTGATGCACGATGACCGAGTCCGTCTTCGCCGTCCAGGGTCTGTGGAAGGTGTTCGGCCCGAAGGCCGAGCAGATCCCGGCCGACCCCGAACTGACCGCCCTCGACCCCGCCGAACTCCGCGCCCGCACCGGCTGCACGGCCGCCGTCCGGGACGTCTCCTTCGACGTCCGCAAGGGCGAGGTCTTCGTGGTGATGGGCCTGTCCGGCTCCGGCAAGTCCACCCTCGTGCGCTGCCTGACGCGGCTGATCGAGCCGACCGCCGGCACGATCGCCATCGACGGCGAGGACGTCCGCGCCATGGACAGGTCCCGCCTTCGCGAACTGCGCCGCCACCGGGCCGCGATGGTCTTCCAGCACTTCGGCCTGCTCCCGCACCGCACGGTCCTCGACAACGTGGCGTACGGCCTGGAGATCCAGGGCGTCGGCAAGGCCGAGCGACGGGCGCGCGCCCAGCAGGTCGTCGACAAGGTCGGACTGGAAGGCATGGAGCAGCGCCGCCCGGCGCAGCTGTCCGGCGGCCAACGGCAGCGCGTGGGCCTCGCCCGGGCACTGGCCGTCGATCCCGAAGTGCTGCTCTTCGACGAGCCGTTCAGCGCCCTCGACCCCCTCATCCGGCGTGACATGCAGGACGAGGTGATCCGGCTGCACCGCGAGGAGGGCCGCACGATGGTCTTCATCACCCACGACCTGAGCGAGGCGCTGAAGCTCGGCGACCGCATCGCGCTCATGCGCGACGGCCGGGTGGTCCAGCTGGGCACCCCGGAGGAGATCGTCGGCAGCCCGGCCGACGACTATGTGCGTGAGTTCGTCCGGGACGTGCCGCGCGAGCAGGTGATGACGGTACGGACGGCGATGCGGCCCGGCGCCTGCGAGGCGCCCGAGCATCCCGACGCCATCGCCGCGGACGCGGTCGTCGCCGAGGCGATCAAGGTGGTCGCCGCGAGCGGCCGGGCGGCCTGCGTCGTCGAGGACGGGCGCTGTCTGGGTGTCGTGGACCACGAAAGGCTCATCGGCGTCGTCGCCGGAACGGAGCCGCGGAAGGAGGCGGTCTGATGGCCACCCTCACCACGTCTGTCCCGCTCTCCGCCGACTTCCTGAAGCGCCGCTCCGTGCGGAAGCTGCTGCTCCTCGCCCTGGCGGCCGCGATCCTGGTCCCGCTCGCCAACGCCCAGTGGGCCAGCGGCAGTTGGCCCGAGGCCCTCACCGTCGACCTCACCAAACCCCTCACCGGCGCCAGCGACTGGATCATCGACAACCGGGACACCCACCCGCTCTTCCTCTACGGCTTCGGATACGTCAGCAACGCTGTCGTCATCTCCGTACGCGCCGTCTATCTCGTCCTGCTCGCCGCGGGCTGGGCCGGCGTCACGGCGCTCGGCGCGCTCGTCGCCTGGCGTGTCGCCGGTGTCAGGCTCGCCGTGGGCTCGGCCGCCGCGTTCCTCGCCTGCGGACTGCTCGGCATGTGGGTGCCGACCATGCAGACGCTGGCCCTCATGGTGGTCGCCGTCATCGCGTCGGTGATCGTCGGCGTCCTGCTCGGCCTCGGGGCCGGTCTCTCCGACCGCCTCGACCGTGCCCTGCGTCCGGTCCTGGACACCATGCAGGTCATGCCGGCCTACGCCTATCTGCTGCCGGTCGTGCTGGTCTTCGGCATGGGCGTCCCCGCGGCCGTCCTCGCCACCGTCGTCTACGCCGCCCCGCCGATGGCCCGCCTCACCGCCCTCGGCCTGCGCGGCGCCGACAAGGAGGTCCTGGAAGCCGTCGACTCGCTCGGCGCCACCTCCCGCCAACGGCTGCTGACCGCCCGTATCCCACTGGCCCGCAAGGAGCTCCTCCTCGGCCTCAACCAGACGATCATGATGGCCCTGTCGATGGCCGTCATCGCCTCCGTCATCGGCGCCGCCGGCCTCGGCGACCGCGTCTACCAGGCCCTCGCCTCGGTCGACGTCGGCGCCGCGCTGGCGGCCGGCATCCCGATCGTGCTGCTCGCCGTCGTCCTCGACCGCGTCACCGGCGCCGCGGGCGAACACGCCGGCGAGGAGCACGGAAACACCCTCCGCCCCTGGCTCTACGCGGCCGTCGCCGCCGTCGCCGTGGCGGTCGCCGGACGGCTGGCCGGGCGCCTCGACTGGCCCGACGCCTGGACCCTGAACATCGCCGAGCCGGTCAACCGCGCCGTCGACTGGATGACCGCGCACCTGTACTCGGGCGTCCCGTACATCGGCGGTACGGCCGACTGGGCAGGGCACTTCACCACCTGGGTCCTCAACCCGGTCCGCTCCGGCCTGCAGTGGCTGCCCTGGTGGTCGATGCTGCTCCTGGTCGCCGCCCTGGCCTGGCTGATCGGCACCTGGCGCACCGCGCTCACCGCGGTCCTCGCCATGGCCGCGATCGGCGTGCTCGGCGTGTGGAGCCCGGCCCTGGACACCCTCTCCCAGGTCCTCGCCGCCGTCGCCGTCACCCTCGTCCTGGGCTTCGCGACCGGCATCGCGGCGGCCCGCAGCGACCGCTTCGAGCGTCTGCTCCGGCCCGTCCTGGACGTCTTCCAGACCATGCCCCAGTTCGTGTACCTGATCCCGGTCGTCGCCCTCTTCGGAGTCGGCCGCGCCCCGGCGGTCGCGGCGGCCGTGGTCTACGCGCTGCCCGCCGTCGTACGGATCACCACCCAGGGTCTGCGCCAGGTGGACCCCGCCGCCCTGGAGTCGGCGCGTTCACTCGGCGCGACCCCCGCCCAGCAGCTCCGCCAGGTCCAACTCCCGCTCGCCCGGCCCGCGTTGTTGCTCGCCGTCAACCAGGGCGTGGTCTTGGTCCTCGCCGTCGTCATCATCGGCGGCCTGGTCGGTGGGGGCGCGCTCGGCTATGACGCCGTGTTCGGGCTCGCTCAGGGGGATCTGGCGACCGGGCTGGTCGCCGGGGCGGCGATCGTCTGCCTGGGGCTGATGCTCGACCGGGTGACGCAGCCGACGGAACGCCGAACGAAGAGTGGTATGTGACATGGCACTGAGCAAACGCACAGCTCTAATCGTTTCTTCAACCGCCGCCCTGACCCTCCTCACCGGCTGCGGCGCCGCCGACATGACCAAGCAGGCGTCCCCCTTCGCGGGCGCCCGGGGCGCCAGGACGGTGACCCTCTCCGTCCAGTCCTGGGTCGGCGCGCAGGCGAACGTCGCCGTCGCCCAGTACCTCCTGGAGCACAAGCTCGGCTACCGCGTCGACACCGTCCAGGTCGACGAGGTGCCCGCCTGGGACGCGCTCAGCCAGGGCCGGGTCGACGCGATCCTGGAGGACTGGGGCCACCCCGACCAGGAGAAGCGGTACGTCGAGGACAAGAAGACGATCGCGCGGGGCGGCGGGCTCGGGGTGACCGGGCACATCGGGTGGTACGTGCCGACGTACCTCGTCAAACAGCATCCCGACATCACCGACTGGAAGAACCTCGACAAGTACTCGTCGCTGTTCCGCACCGCGGAGAGCGGCGGCAAGGGTCAGCTGATGGACGGCTCACCGTCGTATGTCACCAACGACAAGGCGCTGGTGAGCAATCTGAAGCTGGACTACCAGGTGGTGTTCGCCGGTTCGGAGGCGGCTCAGATCACCCAGATCAGGCAGTTCGCCAAGGAGAAGAAGCCCTTCCTGACGTACTGGTACGCGCCGCAGTGGCTGTTCAAGAAGGTCCCGATGACCGAGGTGAAGCTGCCCGCGTACGAGGAGGGCTGCGACGCGGACGCGGCGAAGGTCGCCTGCGCCTATCCGCACACCCCGCTGCAGAAGTACCTCAACGCCGACTTCGCGAAGAAGGGCGGCAAGGCGGCCGCCTTCCTGAAGAAGTTCAAGTGGACGACCGAGGACCAGAACGAGGTGTCGCTGCTGATCGCAGACCAGAAGCTCACGCCCGAGCAGGCGGCGAAGAAGTGGGTGGACGGCCACGCCTCCACTTGGCAGGCGTGGCTGTCCTGATCACCAGCGCTTCCTCAGCTCCTCGGCGATCCCCTGGAACGCCAGCGCCGCCCAGCGCTGCAACCTGGGCCCGAACGTGACACGCGTGGCCCCGAGTTCACCGAGCTCGATGGCCGAAAGGGTCCCCTCGCCGAGCTTGGCGTACACGTTGATCGGCCCCTGGATGCCGGACCGCAGCAGGGGCAGTACGTCGGCCGGGGCGTCGATCGGATAGATGCAGTCGGCGCCCGCGGCGACGTACAACGCGGCCCGCTCGATGGCCCGTTCGGGGTCGCCGTCGCCGTACTCGAAGACGTCGACGCGGGCGTTGACGAAGAGCCGGTCGCCGGCCGCGTACCGCACCTCGGCCAGCCAGTCGGCGTGCTCGCGCGGGTCCTTGAGGACGCCTCCGACGGAGTCCTCCAGGTTGCAGCCCACGGCCCCCGCTTCCAGCAGCCGCTCCACCAGCTCCTTCGGCGCCAGCCCGTACCCGCCCTCGACGTCGGCCGACACGGGCACGTCCACGGCCCGGCAGATGCGCGCCACCGCAGCGAACATCTCGTCGGCCGGCGTCGACCCGTCCTCGTACCCGAGCGAGGCCGCGACCCCCGCGCTCGGCGTCGCGAGCGCCGGCCACCCGGCCTCCTCCAGCACCTTCGCGCTGACCGCGTCCCAGGGACCCGGCAGCACGAGGGGATCGCCGGGGAGGCGGCCCCTGTGCAGCGCGCGGAAGACCTCGACCTTGCTCATGGTGTGTGACCTCCCGGCGGGACACGGCGGCTGACCATCACACGGTTCCAGTTGTTGATGGCGGCGATCAAGCCGATGAGATGGGCGAGTTGGGGTTCGTCGAAGTGCTTGGCGGCCCGCTCGTACACGCGGTCCGGCACGAAGCCGTCCGTCAGGACGGTCACCGCCTCGGTCAGCGCGAGCGCGGCCCGCTCCCGCTCGTCGAAGAGCTCGTCCCCGGCCTCCTCCCAGGCGGCGAGCAGGTCCAGCTGCCGCTCGCTCACCCCGTGCTTGCGGGCGATGGCGAGGTGCATGTCGAGGCAGAAGGCGCAGTGGTTGAGCTGCGAGGCGCGGATGACGACCAGTTCGGCGAGGGCGGGGTCGCCGAGGCCCCGCTTGGCGGCGGCGCTGACCGCGGACATCGCCTGCGCCACGGCACGGTCGAGCAGTTGCGTACGGGCCGTCACTCGAAGTCGCCCGCCTGGTAGTGGCCCGGCACCATGCGCGTGGTCACGCCGAACCGGTTCCAGGCGTTGATCACCGCGATGGTGGCGATCAGCTGGGCCAGCTCGGCCTCCTCGAAGTGCTTGGCGGCACGCTCGTACACCTCATCGGGCACGAAACCGTCGGTCAGGACGGTCACCGCCTCCGTCAGCTCGATCGCCGCGAGCTCCTTCTCCGTGTAGAAGTGCCGCGACTCCTCCCAGGCGCCCAGCTGCACGATCCGCTGGACGCTCTCGCCGGCCGCGAGCGCGTCCTTGGTGTGCATGTCGAGGCAGAACGCGCAGTGGTTGAGCCCGGAGGCGCGCAGCCGCACCAGCTCCACCAGGCGGGGGTCGAGGCCCTGCTTGGCTGCCGTGTCCAGGCGGGCCATCGCCTTGTAGACCTCGGGGGCGTGCTGCGCCCAGCGCATGCGGGCCGGCCGTTCGGCCGTGTGGTCGGTGGTGTCCTGTGTGGTCATGGTTCGACCCTAGGAGCGAGGCAGCCCAAGGGTATGGTCCATTTCCATGGCGAAATCATGGGCCACTTACGGCGTCGACCTGCACCTGGAGCCGACGGGGACCGGCGTACGCCGGGGCCTCACCGACGCCCTCCGCGAGGCCGTCCGCACCGGCCGCCTCGCCCCTGGCACCCGGCTGCCCTCCTCCCGCACCCTCGCGGCCGACCTGGGCATCGCCCGCAACACGGTCGCCGACGCCTACGCCGACCTGGTGGCGGAGGGCTGGCTGACGGCACGGCAGGGGTCGGGCACGCGGGTCGCGATGGGGGCACCTCCCACGCCCTCAAGGCAGTGGGGGAGCACGGTGGTCCCGCCGACGGCCCCCGCCCCCCGCTCCCACCAGCGCGACCGCCCCGCCTACAACCTCGTCCCCGGCACCCCCGACCTCACCACCTTCCCCCGCGCCGAGTGGCTCAAGGCCGCCCGCCGCGCCCTCACCGCGGCCCCGCACCAGGCCCTCGACTACGGCGACCCCCGCGGCCGCCCCGAACTCCGGTCCGCGCTGGCCGGCTACCTGGCCCGGGCACGGGGTGTCCGGGCGGACCCCGAGCGCATCCTGGTGTGCGCGGGCATCTCGCACGGTTTGCGCATCCTGGGGGCGGTGCTGCGCGGACGCGGGGGGAGCGGTGTCGCCGTCGAGTCGTACGGCCTCGACGTCCACTGGGACCTCCTCGCCGACGCCGGTCTGCGTACCGCCCCGCTGCCTTTCGACGAACTCGGCACGGATCCGCGGGAGTTGAGCGACGAAGCCGCGGTCCTGCTCACACCCGCCCACCAGTTCCCGATGGGCGGCACCCTGCACCGCGACCGGCGTGCGGTCGTCGTCGACTGGGCGCGGCGCACCGGGGGAGTGGTGATCGAGGACGACTACGACGGCGAGTTCCGCTACGACCGCCAGCCCGTCGGCGCCCTCCAGGGCCTCGACCCCGACCACGTCGTCTACGCCGGCACGGCGAGCAAGTCCCTCGCCCCCGGCCTGCGACTGGCCTGGCTGGTACTGCCGCCGAGCCTGCTGGCGGAGGCGGTCCGGGCGAAGGGCGGCGCCGACTCCTGCGGGGTGCTCGACCAGTTGACCCTCGCCGAGTTCATCGTCTCCGGGGCGTACGACCGCCACGTCCGCGCCGCCCGGCTGCGCTACCGGCGCCGACGTGACGCCCTGGTCGCCGAACTCGCGCGCCGGGCCCCGCAGGTGCGGGCCACCGGCATCGCGGCCGGTCTCCACCTGGTGCTGCGGCTGCCGCCCGGCACCGAGCCGGCGGTGCTGCGGGCGGCGGCCTGGCACGGGCTCGCCCTGCACGAACTGCACCGCTACCAGCACCCGGACGCGACCGTCGAACGCCGGGACGCACTGGTCGTCGGGTACGGCACCCCGCCGGACCACGCGTGGTCCGGCGCCCTCGACGCGCTGTGCGCTTCACTGCATTCCTGAATACGACTTCCTGAATTACCACCGCATGGCTAGAGTCGCCCCATGAGTAATAGCGACCCGATATCCCGTGTGGCCCTGAAGAAAATCACCCCCGACGTTTCCTCGGCGATGGGATCCCTGCACGCCGCCGCCGTTACCGCGGCCCAGGACGCCAAGGTCGAACCGGAACTCCTGGAACTGATCAGGATCCGCGCCTCGCAGATCAACGGCTGCGCGTTCTGCCTCGACATGCACACCAAGGACGCGCGTGCGGCGGGCGAGACCGAGCAGCGGATCTACGCCCTCAGCGCCTGGCGCGAGACGCCCTTCTTCACCGAACGCGAGCGCGCCGCACTGGCGTTGGCCGAGGCCGTGACCCTCGTACACGACGGTCGCGTACCGGACGCGGTGTACGCCGAGGCGGCCGAGGTCTTCGACGAGGGGCAGGTCGCGGCGCTGATCTGGGCGGCGACCGTCATCAACGCGTACAACCGGATCGCCATTGCGACGCGGATGGCGCCGGGGGCTTATCAGCCCGCAAAGAAGTAACGCCGAATACGGGCATCGGAAATACCGATGCCCGTGTTTTCTATTCACTCTCGCTCTATTCGCCCTCGTTCTATTTGTCCGGCAGCGGCTCCATCGTCTCGTCGAGCCATTTCCGCCATTCCGGCGCGCGTATCGCGGGTGCGGCTCGCAGTTCCCCTCCCGTCCACGCCGTCACCGGCCGGATGCCGTGCAGCGCGTTGACCAGCCAGACCTCGCGGCCGTCCAGTTCGGCGACCGTGCGTTCACGGTGGGCGACGCGGATGCCGGTGCGGCGGGCGCGGTCCTGGAGGAGGGCGACGGTGACGCCGGGCAGGACCGGCAGGAGCGGCGGCGGCAGGCACAGGGTGTCGTCCTCCCACCACAGCACGCTGGCGGTGGCCGCCTCCAGGACGATTCCGGAGGGCGCGACCAGGACGGCCTCCTCGGCGCCCTCGCCGGACGCCCGCCTGCGGACCCGGGCCAGGGTCTCCAGGTCGGGTCCCTTGCGGCGGGGGACGGTCCGCGGATCGGACTGACCGGCGGCCCAGACCCGTACCGCCGAACCGAGCGGCGGCGCGTGCCGCAGCAGCAGCCGTAACTCATGGGAATCAGCGGCGAGTTCGACCCGGGGGAACCACTCGCCGGTGCGCGGCAGCGCGGCCGTCATGTCCTGCCAGAACTCCAGCAGCCGGCGCAACGGCGGTCCGCCGACCTCCCCGCAGGACCGCAGGAACCGTTCCCGGTGCCGTTCGAGGCCCCGCACCCTGCCGTCCCGCACCAGCCAGGAGTCGGCCACGAGCAGCCGCCCGCCGACCTCACCGGCCGGGCTCAGCCCACCGGCCGGTGACCACGCCAACAGCCCTTCCACGACGACCGGTTGTGCCACAGCCGTACCTCCTCCTGGTACTTGAGTCCTAGTACTTGCCGCCCGCCACCGCGGGCGCCCCGTTCCGCGGCCCGTACGGGGCGTGCTCCAGCCATTCGCCGCAGCACGGCAGCATCGGTGCCAGGGCCGCCGCCGCGCGCTGTCTGACGCGGACGATCCGGCGTCGGGGGCGCAGGTGGTCGAGGGCGGTGCCGGCCGCGGCGCTGTTGAACAGGCCCGCCGCGCGCCGCACTTGGGCGAAGTCGGCGACCGCCTCCGGGGTTCCCGCCGCGACCGCCTCCGCTGCCGCCGCCGCGTCCGCGATCCCGCTGTTCATGCCGCGCGCCCCGAACGGCGGGAAGAGATGCGCCGCCTCCCCGACCAGCAGCACCCGCCGGTGCGGGTCGGTGAACGAGGCCGCCACCATGCGCAGGAAGCGGTACGTCGACACCCACAGGATCCGGTGGTCGTACGCGTCCCCGACGACCGCCGGCAGCCACCGCCGTACCGCCTCCCGGGTCCCGAAGTCCTCCTGCGCGTCCTCGTCCCGGCACTGGAGGTCGACCTGGAAGCCACCGGTGAACGGCACCCGCATCACACTGCGTCCGCCGACGCCCGGATGCTCGTAGTGGAAGACCCGCTCCAACGGCAGCTCCCCGCCCGGCACATCGGCCACGTCCACGACCACGTGGAAGCCCTCGCCGCGCTCACCCTCCATGGGGATGCCGAGCCCGCGCCGCACCGCGGACCGCGCGCCGTCGGCGGCGATCACGTACGAGCTCTCCCATTCCCGCCCGTCCGCGCAGGCCAGCGAGACCCCGTCCGCCGTGGTGCGCGCGGCCGTCACCCGCGCCTCCCACACGAACTCCACCCCGGCCCGCTCGCAGGCGCCGCGCAGAAAACGCTCGGTGTCGACCTGGCGCAGGCTGGTGAAAGGCGGCGGCCCGGACCGGGGCGGGAAGGTGCGCGAGTACACCTCCCGGCCTCGGTAGAGGGTGCGTTTCGTCCGCCAGGTCCGCCCGTACGAGGTGATCTCCTCGGCCAGCCCCGGCTGCATCCCGTCGAGCAGGGCGAGGGTCTCACGGTGCACGAACAGGGCCCGGCTGCCCGGCCGCACCCGGTCCTTGGCCTCCGACTCCAGGAGCGCGACCGGCAGCCCGTGCGCCCGCAGCGCGAGCGCCGCCGACAGGCCGACGGGCCCGGCGCCGACCACCACGACAGGGTTCACGCGCGTACGCCCTCGGCCAGCATCCGGCTGATCTCGACCCGCTTCACCTTCCAGGTCGCGGTCATCGGCAGCTCCTCGAACCGCCACTGCCGCGGCTCGGCCAGCGCCGGCAGATCGGCGGTCGCCTCCCGCCAGCGCTCGGGGTCGAGTGGCTCTTCCCCGCGTACGCACACCACCGGAACCGGCTCCCGGTCCGCACCCGGCACGATGACCACCTCACGCAGCTCCTCCAGGCGGTCCATCAGCGCGTCCTCGACCTCCAGATTGCTGTGCACGGAGTCGATCTGGTCGATCTCCCGGTCGATGAGGTGCAGCGAGCCCAGGCGGCTGAGGTAGCCCATGTCGCCCATCTCCCACCAGCCGTCGGTGAGTTGACGGTCGTAGCGGTCCTGCATGCCGAGGTAGGTGAGGATCCGGCCCCGGGTGCGGGCCTCGATCCTGCCGGGCGTCCCGGCGGCCACCCGCCGTCCGTCCGGCCCGGCGACCCGCACGCGCGTGAAGCCCGGTATCCCGATCCCGACCCGCCGCCCGTCCGCCCGCGCCGCACTGCGCCGGGTGAACCACTGGAAGGCGACCGGCCCGGTCTCGCTCTGCCCGTACAGCTGGATCAGCCAAGGGGTACGGCGCTTCGAGGCGTCAAGGAGCCGTCGTACCGTCCGCGGGTGGATCGCGTCGAACGTCGAGCCGTACGACCGCACCCGCGACAGCGGCGCCCCGGGTGCGTCGGCCAACTCCTCCCACAGCACGAAGGTGTTGGGGTGTGTCTCGACGATGCCGGGCCGGTGCCGGGCCAGCAGCGGGCCGACCTTCGCCGGCTCCGGGTCGGTGATCAGCACCAGCGGGCTGCCGAAGTGCAGCAGGACGCCGAGCAGATGGTAGAAGCGCGAGTGCACGAACGACATGTGCAGCGCCGCCGTCTCGCCGCGCGTCG
Source organism: Streptomyces sp. CA-249302 (assembly GCF_050936785.1). NCBI lineage: Bacteria > Bacillati > Actinomycetota > Actinomycetes > Kitasatosporales > Streptomycetaceae > Streptomyces > Streptomyces sp. CA-249302. Next base: position 6,557,624 of record NZ_JBNJMG010000001.1, read on the forward strand.
GCCAGCCCATCGCCTTCTGCGGGACGAGCCGGTTCCACATGGTGTTGGCGCAGTGTACGGCGAGCTTGGGCAGGCCGGTGGTGCCCGAACTGTGGGTGATCAGGGCGGGTTCGCGCGGGTGGAGGCGGACGGGGGCGGGGCGTTCGGCACCCGCGAACTGCTCCAGCGGGTCGGCGCCGGGCGCCTCGTCCACCGACAGGACGCGCCGGACGCGCAGGCCGACTCCCTTGAGCGGCCCTTCCAGCTTGGCCCGGTCGGTGATCAGCCACGGCTGCCGCAGCCGCTCCACCAACTCCCCGACCACCTCGCCGGCCAGCCCGGGGGAGAGCAGCACCGGCACGGCCCCGATCCGCGCGACCGCGCACGTCAGCAGCACGATGTCGACGTTGTCCGTCTTGTGTACGACCACCTGCTCGGAGGGCCGTACACCCGCCTCCCACAGCCGCCCCGACAGCTCCTCGACGACGTCCGCGAGCGCCGAGTAGGTGAGGTCGACGCCGAGTCGGGGGTGCGTGTCCAACGGGCGGTCCAGGGTGACGAAGACGGCTCCGTGGCGGTCGGCGGCGCGGCGGAACATCGGGCCGAGGTAGAACCCCCGGTCGGCGAACGGGGGTTGCTGCTCTCTCATCTGGCCGTTCCTTTCATGGGAGTTGGGAGTTGGGAGCCGGGAGCTCACCAGGCGCCCTGGCGGACCAGATGGCGGCGGAGCTTGCCGGTCGGGGTGCGGGGGAGGGACGGGACGAGGCTCACGCTGCGCGGGACCTTGAAGGCGGCCAGGTGCTCGCGGGCCAGCCCGATCAGGGCGTCGGGCAACTCGCTGTTCGCGGCGGGCGCGACGGGTACGACGAAGGCGCGCAGCCGCCCCGCCCCGCTCTCGTCGGTGACGGTCACCACCGCGACCTCCTTCACCGCGGGATGCAGCCGCAGCACGGCCTCCACCTCCAGCGGCGAGACGGTGATGCCGCCGACCATCTCCATGTCGTCGGTGCGGCCCAAGTGCCGGTAGCTGCCGTCTGGTTCACGGCGGGCCCGGTCGTGGGTGGCGAGCCAGCCGCCGATCAGGGTGCGGGCGGTCTCCTCGGGGCGGTTGAGGTAGCCGGGGGTCACCGAGGGCCCGCGGACCCAGAGTTCGCCCTCCGTGCCGTCCGCGACCGGGTGGCCCGCACGGTCGCGCAGCTCGACCTCGAAGCCGGGGACGGGGCGGCCGACGGTGCCGGGGTGGTTGTGGTCGAAGCTGTTGGCGCAGAAGGCGTGCCCGGCCTCGGTGGAGCCGATCTGCTCCAGGACCGGCGCGCCGAGCAGCTCGGTGACCTGCCGTCCGAGCCCGTCCGGCATGCCCTCCCCGGCCGACACCGCGGCCCGCACGGAGGCGAAGCATGCCTCGTGCCCGCTGCCCCGGTCGGCGACCAGCGCCGCGTACGCGGACGGCACGGAGTAGAGCAGCGTCACCCGGTGCCGGGCGACCAGTTCGTCGACGGCGGCGGGGGTCGGGCGGCGGTCGACGAGGACGGCGGAGGAGCCGGAGAAGAGCGGGAAGACGAACGCGTTCCCGAACCCGTAGGCGAAGTACAGCTTCGACACGGAGAGGGTCACGTCCTTCTGCGTGATCCGCAGCAGCCGCCGCCCGATGAGGTCGTGATACGTCTTCGGGTCGCCGTGCGTGTGCACGACCCCCTTGGGCCGACCGGTCGTCCCGGACGTGTACTGCACGTACAGCGGGCTGTGCGCGTCCACGGGACGGGCGGGCGCCGGCTCGGCGGTGGCGCTGAGCGCGAGCAGCTGGTCGGCGCCGAGCCGGGTCCGGTCGGCGAAGCGATCCTCCAGGCCCGGACCGGTCACGCAGAGCACGGCGTCGGTGTCGTGCGCCATGAACGTGTGGTCGGCGGCGGGCAGTTCGGGATTGACCAGCACGGCCACGGCACCGAGCCGCGCGGTCGCGAGGAAGGTGGTCACCCAGGCGATCCCGTCGGGCAGCGCCAGCACCACCCGGTCCCCGGCCCGCACCCCGTGCTCGGCCAGCACGGCGGCGGCCCGCGCCGCGAGCGCGTGCACCTCACCGTGCGTCCAGACCCGATGTCCCTGGTGGAAGGCGGCTCGCGCGGTCCACCTGCGCCGTTCGGCCAAGTCGGCGAGCTGGGCGGCGAGATTGCCGGGTGCCTCGGAATCGGCCGGTGTCAGAAGGGTCTGCGGAGTCGTCATCGCACCGGCTCCTCGCTCGCCGCCCGCTCCCGGCGCACGTCCGCCCGTGCCGCCGAGTGCTCGCGCTGCTCCCGTATCCGGTCCGCGGTGTGCAGATGCAGGGCCCGCATCTGGGCCGCGGTCTTCAGCAGCATCTCGTCGTACTCGGCGTCCGCGTCGGAGTCGAGCACGATCGCGCCCCCGGCGCCCAGCTGCATCAGCCCGTCGGCGAACACCCCCGTACGGATCACGATGTTGAGATCCGCGCCCCCGCTGCACCCCAGATAACCGAGCGCCCCGGAGTACACGCCGCGCGCCTCTGTCTCCAGCCCGTCGATGATCTCCATCGTGCGCAGCTTCGGCGCCCCGGTCATCGACCCGCCGGGGAAACAGGCCCGCACGCACTCCACCGCGTCCGTGCCCTGTCGCAGCCGCCCCTCGACGGTGGACACCAACTGGTGCACGGTCGCGTACGACTCCGTGTGCATCAGCCGCGTCACCCGCACCGATCCGGTACGGCACACCCGCCCCAGGTCGTTGCGGAGCAGGTCGACGATCATCAGGTTCTCGGCGCGGGTCTTGGCGTCCGCCGCCAGCGCGTCCCGCAGCCGGGCGTCCTCCTCCGGGTCCTCCCCACGCGGCGCGGTCCCCTTGATCGGCCGCGCCTCGGCGACCCCGTCCCGGGTGATCCGCAGAAACCGCTCGGGCGAGGAACCGGCCACATCGACGTCCCCGAACCTCAGGAAGGCCGCATACGGCGCCGGGTTGACCCGCCGCAGCACCCGGTAGAACTCGAACGCGTCCGGCGGCGCGGGTAACCGGGCCGAGTTCGTCAGACAGATCTCGTAACTCGTCCCCGCCCGCAACTCCGCCTGACACGCCTCGATATCGGCTAGATACGTCCCCTTGTCCCGTACCAGCCACGGCTCGGCGGCACCGATGTCGGGCTCGGCCCGCCCGGCCGGCCACTCGGCGCCCACGGCCACGAAGGTCAGCTGGGCCAGCGCCCCTTCGAGCCAGTCGTCCGCCTCTCGCGCGGCCTGCGTGGTGTCCTCCGCCAGACAGACCGCGTAGGTGAACCCCTTCAGATGGTCCACCGCGATCAGCCGGTCCGCGAACAGCCAGCAGGCGTCCGGGAGTTCGGACGAATGTCGGTTCGGTGATCCGCAGTCGGCCTTCGTCTCGTAGCCGAAGTAGCCGACGTAACCGCCGGTGAAGTCGAAGGGCAGCCCCTCGGCGTCCACCCGACGGTTCGTCAACTGCCGCCGCAGATAGTCGAAGACGCTCGCCGTGACCTTGCGTGTCGGCCGCCCCGACCGCTCGATCTCGCACCGCCCGCAGTCGACGTCGTAGCGCACGAACTCCGCGAGCGGCCCGCTGTCGTCCCCGAAGAACGAGAACCGCGACACCCCTTCCTCGACCAGCGAGCTGTCCAGCCAGAACGCCCGCCGCGACGCCCCGTACATCCGCGCGAAGGCCGCCTCCGCGTCCACGGCGGTCGCGATCCGCCGGGTGTGCAGCCGGTAGGCGGGGGTGGCGCGCCGTTGGCGCGGGATGGTCGCGGCCGGCGTGGGGATGGCCGCCGCGTCGGGGGTGACCGCGGTGTTCTTCGTACGGGGCCTACGGGCCCGTTCCGCCGTCAGATTGCGGAAGTTGACGAGCATCCGGTGGCCGAACTGGGTCAGCACCGACTCCGGATGGAACTGCACCCCCCACAGCGGCCGGCTCCGGTGCCGCAGCCCCATCAGCACTCCGTCCTCCGCCCAGGCGGTGGCCTCGAGGCTCTCCGGCAACGGCTCGTGCACCGCCAGCGAGTGGTAGCGGACCGCGGCGAAACCCTGCGGCAGCCCCCGGAACAGGTCCCGTTCGTCGTGCCGGACCGTGGTCAGATGCCCGTGCCGCGGCTCGGGGGCCGACGCCACCCGGGCGCCCTCCGCGAGCGCGATGCCCTGGTGGCCCAGGCAGACGCCGAGCACCGGGATGGTGGCCTCGGCGAGCACGGCGGCACTGATGCCGAAGTCCCGCTGCTCGGCCGGGTGCCCGGGCCCCGGCGACACCACGACGTTGTCGAATTCCGAAAGATATTCGCCAAGATCGGGAATTCTGCCGTCGGCACCATCGGCGATGGCGCCACCGACCTTGACGCCACCGACGACGGCGTCATTGACGACCACAACCGGTTCCTGACCGTTGACCTCGGCGATCAGCTGGAACAGGTTATAGGTGTACGAGTCGTAATTGTCGATGAGCAGGGTCTTCACCCGCCCACCTCCCTCGGTTCGTTCCGGGCCTATGCGGTCCGTCTTTTGTGCCGTCCGCGCAGCGCCTGCAGCGGCGGATACAGCCATTTCTTGAAGAAACGCTGGAGCCGCGGCATGAGAATCCAGGTGACGAGGGCCGTGACGCACAGGCATAAGAGCAGCGTGCGGACGAGCGGATTCAGTCCGCCGAGATAGGGAATGACGATCAGGTTGAACAGGAGCACCGGCGGAAATACCGCGCTCATGTTGATGAACCACAGTTTCCATTTCGGCGGCGGTGCCGGCGCCCTGGGCGCCGTGGTCTGGGAGTCGAACCACACCTTGGAGCCCCGCACGCTCCTGCGCTCCGTCTGCCGGGCGAACCCCGACGTCCGGGCCTCCCACTGTGCCCGATCGGCCGAGTCCTCCCAGGCCTGGGCCGTCCCCTCGCTGGCGAAGCGATAGACCACATGCCACTCCGCCTCTCGGTCGACAAGGACGCCACCCCCCAGGAAGCCCGGCTGCCGCGAACTCGCGCCGAGCATGGCCCACCCCCACGAGTGGAAGTCGGCCTCGCGGTCCGACAGCACCTGATAGGCCACGGTGACAGTGACGGGATTGCTGGTCACGTCGTCCAGTACGCAAAGCCTCCACATCACGTTCAAAACTTCAACGAAGTTTTTTCGGCTGTCCGTATCGTGACTCTTTATCAGCCTTTCGGTTGCCTTGGCGTAGTCTGTCGAGTGGTTTTTCGAGCGGTACTGAAGGTAACTTCTCCGAATTTCGGTGAAGCGCTTGCCGGGCGTTGACTGAAGTCGCAGTATCGATTTCCCCCGACCTCGAATCATCAAGGAGAATCATGTCCAGGTACGACTGGGATATGAGTCACGAGGGAATCGACCAGGCCCGTTCCGTGATCGAATCCGCACGGAAAGAGGTGACCGCACATCCCATTTACCGCCGGATGAACAGCGGCGCCGACCTGGCCACGTTCATGGCCCACCACGTCTTCGCGGTCTGGGACTTCATGTCCCTGCTCAAGTCGTTGCAACGCGAACTGACCTGTGTCGACGTCCCCTGGGTCCCGCGCGGCTCGGAGGTCGCCCGGCGGCTCATCAACGACATCGTGCTGGTCGAGGAGAGCGACGAACTCAACGGCGGCTTCACCAGCCACTTCGAGCTCTACCGGGCCGGCATGGAGGAGGCGGGCGCCGACACCACCCGCATCGACACCTTCCTCGCCCTCCTCGTCGAGGGCCACGGCGTCCCGGCGGCCCTGCGCGGCGCCCAGGTCCCGGCCCCCGCCAACGAGTTCGTCCGCACCACCTTCGCCATCATCGAGGACCGCCCCCTGCACTGCCGCGCCGCCGCTTTCGCCTTCTCCCGCGAGGACCTGATCCCCGACATGTTCGACCAGGTCATCAAGAACGAGGGCACCGACCGCTTCACCCTCTTCTGCGACTACCTCGCCCGCCACATAGAGGTCGACGGCGAACAACACACCCCCATGGCCCTCCAGATGGTCGCCGACCTCTGCGGCACGGACGACATCCGCTGGAAGGAGGCGGTGGAGACGGCGGAGCTGGCGCTGGAGGCACGGGTGCGGTTGTGGGACGGCATTGTTGGGGCTATGGGCTGAGGGCCATGGGGTGGTGGGCCGCGTGGTGAGGGCCGTGGGGCGGGGCGGTGGGGCGGGGTGGTGGGGCCGTGTGGTGAGGGTCATGGGGTGAGGAGGGGGGGCGGGGCGAGGCCGCGATGGCGCCGGCCCGAGGTGGCGCTGGCCCTGGGTGGCGTTGGCCCTGGGTGGCGCCGGTCAGGCCGCTGCCCCAAGCCGGTGCCCGCAGCGGTGTCCACGTCCTACGGCACTCACGCCTCCTCGGCCGGCGCCTCCTCCGCCTCCTCCGCCGGCGCCTCTCCGAACCGCGCCAGCGCCAGAGCTCCCGCCACGCCGACCGCGAACCCCAGCACCGCCAGCCAGGTCAGCCCCTCCCGGGTGCGGTCGCCGAGCCACACCACTCCGACCGCCGCCGGGCCGATCGTCTCGCCGATCACCATGCCGGCCGTGGCCGTGGTCACCGAGCCGCGCTGGAGGGCCGACGTCAGCAGCAGGAACGCGGCGCCTCCGCCGAGCAGCAGTGCGTACGTCGCCGGGTTGGTGAGCAGGTCCGAGGGCGCGAGCGAGTCGATGAGCCGTACCGACACCTCCACCACCCCGAACCCGAAACCGGCCCCCAGCCCGAGCACCAGGTCCCGCCCCCGCCCGGACCACCGGCCGCCCACCAGCCCGAGCAGCAGCACCGCCACGGCGATCGCGAGCATCGCGTACTTCAGCGCCGTCGACCCCTCCTGATCCCCCTCACCCCCGGACGCCAGCCCCAGCATCGCGAGCCCGGCGCACACGATGCCGACCGCAACCCATTCGTTCCGGCTGAGCCGCACCCGCAGCAGCCGCGCCGCCGCCACGGCCGTCACCGCCAGGCTGGAGGCGAGTGCCGCCCCGACCGCGTAGATGGGGATCGACCGCAACGCGACGATCTGGAACAGGAACCCCAGTCCGTCCAGCGCCAACCCGGCCAGATACCGCCACTGCCGCACCGCCCGCAGCAATAGCGCTGCGTCCCCGCCCTCACCCGTGCTCGCCGCCCGCGCGGCGACCGCCTGCAACACCGTCGCCGTACCGAAGCAGACCGCCGCCCCGAGCGCGCACACCATCCCAAAGATCACAAAGCGACTGTAGGGGAGGGGCGCTTGGGCCGGGGTGCCTGCGCCGGAGCTCACACCGATCTTTAGGCTGGCCGCCGCACATCGCACACGGCAACACCACCGGCAACACCAACGGGGAGACACGAACATGGCGGACGCACGCGGACAACTTCGCTCGGGCACGGTCGTCCTCGGCGGCATGGGCCTCCTCGCCGCCGCCCTCACGGCCTGTTCCTCCGACGACCCGGACAAGCGCTGCGTGGACCGCGACAGCTACAACCTCGCCAAGGGCTACAAGCTCGTCGCCGACAAGAACTGCAAGTCCGCCAAGTCCTCGGTGAACGGCGCCTGGTACTACGAGGGCGAGAAGAGCGGCGACTGGGTCGACGGCGGCTCCTTCACCAAGCCCCGCAAGGCCTCCAGCGGTTCCGGCGGCTCCACCGGCGGCCACGGAGTCTCCCGCGGCGGCTTCGGCAGCGGCAAGGGCAGCTCCGGCGGCTGAACCAGGACCCCGGAACAGAGCCGATAGCGCGGACCAGAGCCAACACCCCGGAACAGAGCCAGCACCACCATGGAACGCCACACCATCACGCCCCGCCCCGGCTGGCAGCAGACCGTCGAGGCGCAGGGCCTGGTCTACCCGCTCACCCGCCACCCCGACGGCTCCCTGCGCCCCTACTGGGACGAGAGTGCGTACTACTCCTTCACGCTCCCCGAGGTGGAGGCCCTGGAGGAGGTCGTCGAGGAACTTCACGCCATGTGCCTCGCGGCCGCCGACCACATCGTCACCACCGGCCGCTTCGCCGACCTCGGCATCAAAGACCCGCGCATCGCCGAAGCGGTCGCCGAGGCCTGGCGCCGGCGAGACGAACTCCCGTCCCTCTACGGCCGTTTCGACCTCCGCTACGACGGTACGGGCCCGGCGAAGCTGCTGGAGTACAACGCCGACACCCCCACCTCCCTGGTCGAGGCCGCCTCACCCCAGTGGTTCTGGATGGAGGAACGCTTCCCGGGCGCCGACCAGTGGAACTCCCTCCACGAACGCCTGATCGCCGCCTGGAAGAAACAGTCCGCCCTCCTCCCGCCGGGCAGCCCCCTCTACTTCGCGCACTCCTCGGACGACGAACTCGGCGAGGACCTGATGACGGTCGCCTACCTCAAGGAGACCGCCGAACAGGCCGGCCTGGACACCGACTGGATCTCGATGGAGGAGATCGGCTGGGACCACCTCTCCGGCCGCTTCGTCGACAACCAACTCCGCTTCATCCGCAGCTGCTTCAAGCTCTACCCCTGGGAGTGGCTCACCACCGACACATTCGCCGGCCACGTCCTCGACACCCTCGACAACGGCGGCGGCACCGGCACCACCCTCTGGATCGAGCCGGCCTGGAAGATGCTCCTCAGCAACAAGGCCCTGCTCGCCGTCCTCTGGGACCTGTACCCGAACCACCCGAACCTGCTCCCTTCCTACCTCGACGGCCCACGCGAACTGGCGACGACGACGGGTTACGTCGCCAAGCCGCTGCTGGGCCGCGAGGGCGCGGGGGTGACGGTCCACGAACCGGGTACCGAGTCGGCGGCACGCCAAGAACCGTGCTGCTACCAGGAGTTGGCCCCTCTGCCCGACTTCGACGGCAACCACGTCGTCCTCGGAGCCTGGGTCGTCGAGGACGAGTCCGCCGGCCTGGGCATTCGCGAGTCGTCGGGCCTGATCACGGATGAGTACGCGCGCTTCCTGCCCCATGTGATCCGCTGACGGCCTGAGCAGCCTGAGCAGCCTGAACGAAGGGCTGTTGTTCGACAGAATGTTCGCCCTATGTGACGCGATGAGCACCGACCGGTGGACGACGGGTACATCTTCGACCAGTCGTGGAAGGACGAGCACGCTCGACTACGCGCTTTGGAGGACGTCTACGACGGCCAGTCCCGGCACCGGCTCGCCGAACTCGGTGTCGCGGAGGGATGGCAGTGCCTGGAGGTGGGCTGCGGAGCCGGCAGCATCGCCCGCTGGCTGGCTCAGCGGGTCGGTACCGGCGGCCGGGTGCTGGCGATCGCCTCGACCCACGGTTCGCCCTCGACCACGGCATGCCCAACCTGACCGTACGGCGGCACGACCTCCTTGCGGACTCCCTCCCCGACGGCGCCTTCGACCTCGACGGACCCACACCCCGGTCCTGGCCGGCGGCGCCGCCGAGTTCATGGGTCTCACCCTGCGCAGGTTGCGCCCACGCCTGTTGGAGACCGGCCAGGTCAGCGCCCGGGACGTCGACGAGGTCATGGCGCTGACGGAGCGGCAAGGAACCTTCTGCCTCCCCAACTTCATGGTCACCGCATGGGGTCGAAAGCCACTGTGACCTCACCCCCGGCGCGGCCTACACCCCCAGAACCGCCCGCAGTTGACCGAGCCCCCAGTCCAGGTCCTCCTTTCCGATCACCAGCGGCGGCGCGATCCGTACCGTCGACCCATGCGTGTCCTTGACCAGTACTCCGCGATCCATCAGCTTCTCGGACACCTCCCGCCCCGTCCCGTACCGCGGGGCGATGTCGACGCCCGCCCACAACCCCCGTCCGCGCACCGCCGTCACCCGCCCCGTGCCGGCCAACGCCCCCAACTCCCGGTGCAGATGCTCGCCCAGCTCCGCGGACCGCGCCTGGAACTCGCCCGTCCGCAGCATGGCGATCACCTCCAGCGCCACCGCACAGGCCAGCGGATTGCCGCCGAACGTCGACCCGTGTTCTCCGGGCCGGAACACCCCGAGCACCTCGGCGCTCGACACCACCGCCGACACCGGCACGATCCCGCCGCCCAGCGCCTTCCCGAGCACATACACATCCGGCACCACACCCTCGTGCTCGCACGCGAAGGTCTTTCCCGTCCGCCCCAGCCCCGACTGGATCTCGTCGGCGACGAACAGCACGTTCCGCTCCCGCGTCAGCTCCCGCACCGCCGGCAGATAACCGGCCGGCGGCACCAGCACCCTCGCCTCGCCCTGGATCGGCTCCAGCAGCACGGCCACGGTGTTCTCCGTGACCGCCGACCGCATCGCCGTCATGTCCCCGTACGGCACGATCTCGAAGCCCGGCGTGTAGGGCCCGAAGTCCGCCCGCGCCTCCGCGTCGGTGGAGAAGCTGATCAGCGTCGTCGTACGGCCGTGGAAATTGTTGCCCGCGACCACGATCTTCGCCATCTCCGAGGGCACGCCCTTGACCGTGTACCCCCACTTCCGGGCCGTCTTCACCGCGGTCTCCACCGCCTCGGCGCCCGTGTTCACCGGCAGTACCATCTCCATGCCGCACAGCTCGGCGAGCCGCTCGCAGAACACCGCGTACCGGTCGTGGTGGAACGCCCGCGACGTCAGCGTCACCCGCTCCAGCTGCGCCTTCGCCGCCTCCACCAGCCGCCGGTTGCGATGGCCGAAGTTGAGCGCCGAGTAACCGGCCAGCAGGTCCAGATACCGCCTCCCCTCCACATCCGTCATCCAGGCCCCGTCGGCGGAGGCGACGACCACGGGCAGCGGGTGGTAGTTGTGCGCGCTGTGCGCTTCGGCGGCGGCGATGAGTGTCTCCGTAGTGGTCACGGGATCTCCAGGTGGTGCCGAGTGCTGAGGATGGCCCCCTTCCTATCGTCGCTCGCATGGTGGACGCGGGACCTCGGCTCTTCGACGCGCCCGGTAGGCTGACCGGCGGGCCGTGACTGGCGCGCTGGGATGGGACGGACCATCGGGGAGCGGCCTGTGTGTGAGCGAGTGCCGTGCGCCTGGGCCAACCGTGAACCGTGAACGCTTCAAGCCACGCCGTCCGGAGGCCGAAGACATGTCAGAGCAGCAGCCCCTCTCCACCGAGTCCACCGCCTTCCGCGCCGCCCTCGACGTGATCCGCGCCGTCGAGCCCCGGGTCGCCGACGCCATCGGCCAGGAGGTCCACGACCAGCGCGAGATGCTCAAGCTGATCGCCTCCGAGAACTACGCCTCCCCGGCCACCCTCCTCGCGATGGGCAACTGGTTCAGCGACAAGTACGCCGAGGGCACCATCGGCCGCCGCTTCTACGCCGGCTGCCGCAACGTCGACACCGTCGAGTCCCTCGCCGCCGAGCACGCCAAGGAGCTCTTCGGCGCCCGCCACGCCTACGTCCAGCCGCACTCCGGCATCGACGCCAACCTCGTCGCCTTCTGGTCGGTCCTCGCCGACCGCGTCGAGGCCCCCTTCCTGGAGAAGACCGGCGTCCGCCAGGTCAACGACCTCTCCGAGGCCGACTGGGCCGAGCTGCGCCAGGCCTTCGGCAACCAGCGCATGCTCGGCATGTCCCTGGACGCCGGCGGCCACCTCACCCACGGCTTCCGCCCGAACATCTCCGGCAAGATGTTCGACCAGCGCTCCTACGGCACCGACCCGGCCACCGGCCTCATCGACTACGAAGCCCTGCGCACCTCCGCCCGCGACTTCAAGCCGCTGATCATCGTCGCCGGTTACTCCGCCTACCCCCGCCTGGTGAACTTCCGCATCATGCGCGAGATCGCCGACGAGGTCGGGGCGACCCTCATGGTCGACATGGCGCACTTCGCCGGCCTGGTCGCGGGCAAGGTGCTGACCGGCGACTTCGACCCGGTCCCGCACGCCCAGATCGTCACCACCACCACCCACAAGTCGCTGCGTGGCCCGCGCGGCGGCATGGTCCTGTGCGACGACTCGCTCAAGGACCAGGTCGACCGCGGATGCCCGATGGTTCTCGGCGGCCCGCTCCCGCACGTCATGGCCGCCAAGGCCGTTGCCCTTGCCGAGGCGCGTCAGCCCTCCTTCCAGGACTACGCCCAGCGCATCGTCGACAACTCCCGGGCGCTCGCGGAAGGCCTGATGCGCCGCGGCGCGACCCTGGTCACCGGCGGCACCGACAACCACCTCAACCTGATCGACGTCGCCACCTCCTACGGCCTCACCGGCCGCCAGGCCGAGGCCGCGCTCCTCGACTCCGGCATCGTCACCAACCGCAACGCCATCCCCGCCGACCCGAACGGCGCCTGGTACACCTCGGGTATCCGCATCGGCACCCCCGCTCTGACCACGCGTGGTCTGGGCACCGCCGAGATGGACGAGGTCGCCGGCCTCATCGACCGCGTCCTGACCACCGCCGAGCCGGGCACCACCAAGTCGGGCGCCCCCTCCAAGGCCCAGCACATCCTCGACCCGAAGATCGCGGACGAGATCTCCCGCCGCGCGACCGACCTGGTGGCCGGCTTCCCGCTCTACCCGGAGATCGACCTGGGCTGACCCCGGCCCAGCCCTGGCCGCCCACGCTCCCTCTTGAGTTGTCAAAGATCGGCTCTTGCAGGTCGGCGGCTCTTGCAGGTCCGCCCTCGTCGGTCTGCTTTCACTCGTCGGCTATTACAGATCCGTTCTCACAGGTCGGCTTTCACAGGTCCGCCTTCACGGGTCGGCTCCTCAAAGATCGATGAGTTCCTGTCGTGGCTCCTCCCGCGGCGGTCCGGCACCCGGCCGGTCCGCCGCGCGGCGTATCAGCAGACCGCCGCCGACCCCGACCACGACCCCCACGGCCAGTCCCGGTGCCGCCCACCAGACGCTGCCGTGGCCTCCGCCAACCCGTCCCGCGGCCTGCCCGGCAGCGCGCCCGTCGCCGTCTCCGCCCCCGCCGCCTCCAGCCGCAGCCGCTCCTTCACCCAGCCCGACCAGCACCTTCTCCCGCTCCAGCTGCACGAACACCGAGCGTGGCGCCCGATGCCAGCGGATGTCGTCGTCCGGCACGTCCGGCGCGGGATCGCTGCGTATCCAGGGCGTCCCGTCCGCCGCCACGAACAACTGGTCCTGCCGCTCGACGGCCACGTCACCCCCCGGCGCCCGGTTCGTCTGCGGCCAGCCCCCGACCCCCGTCAGCCCCCAGACCACGGTGAAGGCCACCGGCGGATAACGTCCCTCGGTCCACGCCTCCGGCACCCGCTCCGTCCCGGTGAAGGACGGCCGCAACAGCTGCCGCAACCGGACGAAGGCCGGCTCACCGGACTTCAGCACCGCCGTCCGCCCGGTGCCGCCCGCGACGATCATCGCCAGATCGGGCACATCCCGAGTCGGCGACGAAACCGGCGTCGGCCTGGCCACGGCCTGCGCACCCGAGAGCCACCCGGCAGCGATCGCACCGTCCTCCGAGCGCCCCGCAACGATCACGCTCCCGTCCCCCGCAAGACCCGCAACACCCACTCCGTCCACCGGCCGCCCGACCCCGCCCCCGCACGCGACCGACATCCCGCACACCCCAACCACCACCACCGCCGGCACCAAACAGGCGACCTTCACCCGCACCCCTCCGCCGCCCGCCCCCTCCAGGGCAGGCCCCCTCCGACGGCTCATCCGTCCCCTCCTCACCAGTCGCCCCCCTCCAGGGCAGGCCCCCGCCGACGCCTCATCCGTCCCCCTCCCCACCAACCGCCCCTCATACGTCCCGCAACTCCTGCCTCGGCTCGCCCACCCGCGTCCGCCGCCACCCGCCGGTCCGCACCCGCGACGCGTACGGCCGCAGCACCAGCGCCAGTGCCGCCCCGGTCGCCGCGCCGGGCAGCGTCCACCACCAGTTGGCCCACCAGGCCGTGCCGCCGTCCGGCGGGGCCGCGCCGACCGCAACCGAGGCAGTCCCGGCGTCTGCGTCAACCCCGTCCGACTCCCAAGGCGCCGGAAAGATCCCCGAGTGGCCTTCGCCCTTGGCCGCCTTCCCCATCACGCCCAGCTTCTTGAGCAGGGTGCGCAGCTCGGTGGGATGGTCGGCCCGGTGCCAGTAGCCGTTCATGCTGTCCGGCACGCCTGCCGCCGTATGGATCCAGACCGCCCCGGATGCCGACTCGCCTGGGAAGACCCGGTCCATCCGCCATGGCGATATGTCGTGCGCCAGCCAAGTGACGTTTATCTGGCGGGCGTTGGTCAGGTCGGTCCCAGGAGGCTCCTCCCGGGTGCCGGTGTCAGGCGGGCCGAGCAGTTGCTCCAGCTCCTCGTACTCCTTGTCGGAGTAGTACAACGCGTTGGCCTCCCCGCTCGACGGCGAGGTCACCAGCACGCTCGTCGGTCCGCCCGCCGACGCCGACGACGCGCCCCACACCATCAGCGCCAGTGTCGCCGTCAACGCCCCGGTCAGCGCGGCCAGTTCATGAACCCTGCGCCTCCATCCACGCATCGTGTCCCCCAACCAGTCGTCCCCTGCGGCCCGTCCGCGAGCCGCGTGTCACTTCTGGTACACCGCCCGACCCGCCGGGGTTCCCACTCTCCGCGAACTAGTCGGGGGACTTCCCGGACGGACCGGGGGGACCGGTCGGCTCCTCCAGCGACTTGGCGATTTGCACGGCACGCGCCTTCGACGCAACCCCCTCCAACCGCAGCGTCACCTGGGTCTCGCCGGTCCGGTGGGTCCACAGCAGCGTCGGCCCCGCGGTCCGCTCCTTGCGGGTGAAGTGGTGCCCGTCCGCATCCACCAGCCAGAAGCTCAGCAGGTGCGGGCGCGGGAACCACAGGGCGTACTCCTGGAGGCCGTCCGCGGCCGGCTTCCCGCCCAGCTCCAGCCACTCCGGAGGGTCCGGCGGCGTCTTGGCGAAACCGACGTCCAGCCAGGCGGGGAACTCGTCCAGCCGGACCGTGTGCCCGCCCTCGCGCCAGCACAGGCTGACCAGGAACCGCCCCTGCGGCTCGCCGGTGACCGTCACCGTGTCCGGGGCGCCCAGCGCGTCCGGCACCAGCGGCTCGAACCCGGCCCGGTGCTCGGCCTGCCCGAGTGACACGGACCTGCCACAGCCGGGCACCTCGGCGCCGGGCGAGGGCACCGCCGACGGGTCGTACCGCACCTCGACCCCACCGAAGTCGAACCAGTCGATCACCGCCGCCCGCACCGGGGGCGTGAGCGCGAGCACCGTCAGCAGACCGCACAGCGCCGCGGTCAGCGAGCGCCATCGGACGCGTGTCCAGCGCCGGACCGCCCGCAGTCTCTCGCGGGCGCCCCGCGGCTCGGCCTTCGGGACCGGCAGCTGCTCGGCCAGTATCTGGCCCAGCACCCGCTCGACCATCGTCTCGGAGCCGCTGGAACGGTCGGCCGAGTCCAGCGAGCGGCCCAGTGCCTTCAGCTCCTCCGGCAGCCGGGACGCACCCTCGGGCCCCCGCCCACGCGCGCGTCCCCGCGATCCCGGACCCCGGCCACCACCACGCCCGCGCGGTCCCCGGCCACCGGCGCCCCTCGGGCCACGGCCCCCCTCATCGTCGTAGGACTCCCGTCCCTCACTCACGCTCATCACCCCCTTCCCGAGGCTCGAAATCCGGCAGTAGTCGGCCCAGCTTCCGCAGGGCGCGGTTGAGGCGGGACTTGACCGTGCCGCGGGGCCAGCCCAGGGCCTGGGCCGTCTCGGCTTCGTCCATCTCCAGGAGATAGCGGTAGGTGACGACCAGGCGGTGCTCCTCGCTCAGCTTGTCCAGGGCGGACAGAAGGGCTGCGCGACGCTCCGTCTCCAGCGTCGCCACCGCCGGGTCCGCAGATTCCGGTATCAGCGGCTCCGCCTCCACGAAGGCCGCCTCCCGGCCGGCGAGCGTGCGCTGCCGGGCCGCCGTCCGCACTGTGTTCCTCGTCTCATTGGCGACGATCGACAGCAGCCACGGCTTGAAGGCCGCGCCGTCCCGGAATCTGCCCAGCGCGCAGTACGCCTTCACGAAGGCCTGCTGCACCACGTCCTCCGCGTCCGCACCCGCCCCGAGCGCCGCGGCCGCCCTGAGCGCGATGCCCGTATGGGCCCGCACCAGCTCCGCGTACGCCTCCGGCTCCCCGGCCCGTACGCGTGCGATCACCGCGGCCTCATCGACGATGCGGCCCCCCTCCCGCGTTCTCACACTCTTGTTACACCGCGGAGGAGAGATCGGTTCCCATCTGTTTCCGACCAGTTCCGGATCGGGCCCTGACACCTGAGAGAATGGTGAACATGGCTTCAGACCGTCCCCGCGTGCTCTCCGGAATCCAGCCCACCGCAGGCTCGTTCCACCTCGGCAACTACCTCGGCGCCGTCCGCCAGTGGGTGGCCCTCCAGGAGACCCACGACGCGTTCTACATGGTCGTCGACCTGCACGCGATCACGGTCCCGCAGGACCCGGCGGAGCTGCGGGCCAACACCCGGCTCGCCACCGCCCAGCTGCTCGCCGCCGGACTCGACCCGGAGCGCTGCACGCTCTTCGTCCAGAGCCACGTCCCCGAGCACGCCCAGCTCGCCTGGGTCATGAACTGCCTCACCGGCTTCGGCGAGGCCTCCCGCATGACCCAGTTCAAGGACAAGTCCGCCAAGCAGGGCGCGGACCGGGCCAGCGTCGGCCTGTTCACGTACCCGATCCTCCAGGTCGCGGACATCCTGCTCTACCAGGCCAACGAGGTGCCGGTCGGCGAGGACCAGCGCCAGCACATCGAGCTGACCCGCGACCTCGCCGAGCGCTTCAACGGCCGCTTCGGCGAGACCTTCACGATCCCGAAGCCGTACATCCTCAAGGAGACGGCGAAGATCTACGACCTCCAGGACCCGTCGATCAAGATGAGCAAGTCGGCATCCACGCCGAAGGGCCTCATCAACCTCCTCGACGACCCCAAGGCCACCGCCAAGAAGGTCAAGAGCGCGGTCACCGACACCGACACCGTCATCCGCTACGACGCCGAGAACAAACCGGGCGTCAGCAACCTGCTCACCATCTACTCGACCCTCACCGGCAAGCCGATCGCCGACCTGGAGCGCGAGTACGAGGGCAAGATGTACGGCGCGCTCAAGACGGACCTCGCCGAGGTCATGGTCGAGTTCGTGACGCCCTTCAAGGAGCGCACCCAGCAGTACCTGGACGACTCGGAGACGCTGGACTCGATTCTGGCCAAGGGGGCCGAGAAGGCCCGCGCCGTGGCCGCGGAGACCCTCTCGCAGGCCTACGAGCGGGTGGGTTTCCTCCCCGCCAAGCACTGACGCGCACCCTCACACACACGTACCACCGGGCAGAGCGCTGCACATCACTATGGTTGCGCCTGCCCGCAACACAGCCGTGGCCTTACAGTCGATAGCCGACGGCCGGGAACAAATCCGTCACGACGACAGGAGACGACGTGGGGACCGTAACGATCGGCGTGTCGATCGCGGTCCCGGAGCCACAGGGCGGCCAGCTCCAGCAGCTGCGCGCGGGCTTCGGCGACGCCGCTGCTCACGGCATCCCCACGCACGTGACCCTGCTGCCGCCGACGGAGGTCGACGGCGCCGACCTGCCGGCCATCGAGGCCCACCTGACCGAGGTCGCCGCGGCCGGTCGCCCGTTCCCGATGCGGCTGTCGGGCACCGGGACCTTCCGGCCCCTGTCGCCCGTCGTCTTCGTGCGGGTCGTGGAGGGCGCCGAGGCCTGTACCTGGCTGCAGAAGCAGGTCCGCGACGCCTCCGGGCCGGTGGCACGTGAACTGGCGTTCCCGTACCACCCGCACGTCACCGTCGCGCACGGCATCGACGAGGAGTCGATGGACCGCGCCTTCGAGGAACTCGCCGACTACGCGGCGGACTGGCCGTGCACCGGCTTCGCGCTGTACGAGCAGGGCGAGGACGGCGTGTGGCGCAAGCTGCGCGAGTACGCCTTCGGAGGCACCGTGGTGCCGCCGCAGCTCGGCCACGCGGAGCGCGGCACCATCGGCAGCCGTTAGCGGCTCAGGCTCCGGACACCGAGCTCGTCCGGAAACCGCCCCCTTAGATCGGCAGCCGCCGGAACACCCCGCGCGGGACGTGCCGCAGCGCCGACATCACCACGCGCAGCGCGCCCGGCACCCACACCGTCTCCGAGCGCCGTCGCAGCCCCAGTTCCACGGCCGTGGCGACCGCCTCCGGAGTCGTCGCGAGCGGTGCTTCCGGGAGACCCGCGGTCATCTTGGAGCGTACGAACCCGGGGCGTACGACCATCACGTGCACGCCCGTGCCGTGCAGCGCGTCGCCCAGGCCCTGCGCGAAGGCGTCCAGGCCCGCCTTGCTGGAGCCGTAGATGAAGTTGCTGCGACGGGCCCGCTCGGCGGCGACGGAGGAGAGCACCACCAGCGAGCCGTGCCCCTGCGCCTGCAACGCGCGTGCGCTCACCAGGCCCGCCGACACCGCGCCCGTGTAGTTGGTCTGCGCGACCCGCACCGCGGCGGCCGGTTCGCGCTCGTCGGTCGCCTGGTCGCCGAGGATCCCGAAGGCGAGCAGCACCATGTCGATGTCGCCCTCCGCGAAGACCTTGCCGAGCGCGGTCTCGTGGGAGTGCGGGTCGAGCGCGTCGAAGCCGACGGTGTGCACGTCCGCGCCGCAGCCGCGCAGTTGCTCCGCGGCCTGCTCCAGGGCGGGCGAGGGACGGCCCGCGAGCCACACCACGCGCGTGCGGCGCGCGATCAGGCGGCGGGCGGTGGCCAGCGCGATCTCGGACGTACCGCCGAGGACGAGCAGGGACTGGGGGAGACCGAAGGCGTCCTTCACGACAGCAGCTCCTAGAGGGCGAGACGGCGGGACAGGTCCGAGGTGAACACCGAGCGCGGGTCGAGTCCGGCGCGCAGGGTGCGGAAGTCGTCGAGGCGGGGGTACATCGCGGCGAGGAGTTCGGGGCGCAGGCGGGAGTCCTTGGCGAGGTAGACGCGCCCGCCCGCCGTCGCGACCTCCTCGTCGAGCTCGTCGAGGAAGCCGCCGAGACCGGGCAGGCCGGCCGGGATGTCCAGGGCGAGGGTCCAGCCGGGCACGGGGAAGGAGAGCCAGCCGGGATCGGCCTCCCCGAAGCGCTTGAGGACGGCCAGGAAGGACGGGCAGCGGTGCTCGGAGATGCGCCGCACGATCCGGCGCAGGGTGTCCTCCTGGCCGTGTCCGACGACGAACTGGTACTGCACGAAGCCGCCGCGGCCGTAGACGCGGTTCCAGTGGGGCACGCCGTCCAGGGGGTGGAAGAAGGTGGCGATCTTCTGAAGTTGGCCGGTACGCGCGCGTGGTGCCTTCCGGTACCAGAGCTCGTTGAAGAGGCCCACGGTCGTGCGGCTGAGGAGGCCGTCAGGGAAGACGGCGGGGGCGGCCGGGAACTGGGGGGTCCGGAAATCCAACGGTGTTCTACGCGCGCGTGCGGGCAGCGCGTCCAGGGGCGCGTGGTCGCCGCGGGTGAGGACCGCGCGGCCCGTCGCCGTGCCGCGCGCCAGGAGGTCGATCCAGGCGACCGAGTAGCGGTAGCGGTGGTCGGATGCCGTCAGACGCGTCATCAGGTCGTCGAGGTCCGTCGCGCGCTCCGTGTCGACCGACATCAAGGACGTCTCGACCGGCAGCAACCTGATGGTGGCCGTGAGGATCACGCCGGTCAGGCCCATGCCGCCCGAGGTCGCGTCGAAGAGGGGCGTGCCGCGGCTCACCGTGCGGATCTCGCCGTCGGCGGTGAGGAGTTCGAGCGACAGGACGTGGCGCGAGAAGGAGCCGGACACATGGTGGTTCTTGCCGTGGATGTCCGCGCCGATCGCGCCGCCGACGGTCACATAGCGCGTGCCTGGCGTCACCGGCACGAACCAGCCCAGCGGCAGCAGCACTTCCATCAGCCGGTGCAGGGAGACGCCCGCGTCGCACAGCACGGTGCCACCGTCGGCGTCGATCGCGTGGACGCGGTCCAGGCCCGTCATGTCGAGCACCGCCCCGCCGGCGTTCTGCGCCGCGTCCCCGTACGCCCGTCCCAGGCCCCTGGGGATGCCACCGCGGGCCCCGCAGCCCCGGACCGCGGCCGCGGCCTCCTCGTAGGTCCGTGGGCGGATCAGACGGGCCGCGGTGGGCGCGGTGCGGCCCCATCCGGTGACGGTCACGGGAGCGGTGTCGGAAGGCATGAAGGTGACCGTATCGCCCATGTGTGACCGATTAGTTTTGAAACGTGAATGCTCTCCCCGAAATGGGTGATTAATGGGATGTCGCTCAATATTGCCGGAGTTCCGGCGGTGTTGACGTGAACAGTGAGTCCACATGGACGACATGGATGACATGGACCATATGGACCGCCGAATCCTTTCCGTGTTCCGCGCGTACGGCAGCGACCCGCGTGTCGCCGGTGCCGCACGCGCCCTCTCCCGGGCCGGCGAGCACGGTGCGCTGTGGCTCGCGGCGGGCCTCGCGGGAGCCGCCGTGGACGGCGCGCGCCGCGGTGCCTGGTTGCGCGGCACGGCGCTCACCGCGGGCGCGCACCTCGTGAGCATGGGCGTGAAAAGGGTGGTGCGCCGTCCGCGCCCGGCGCACGTCGAACCCCTCGTGCGCACCGCCGGCCGGCACTCCTTCCCGAGCTCGCACGCGACCTCCGCCGCGGCCGCCGCTGTCGCTTACGGGGCGCTCGGCGCCCACGCGATCCCGCCGCTCGCCGTCGCGATGTGCCTCTCGCGCCTGGTCGTGGGCGTCCACTACCCCTCGGACGTGGCGGCGGGCGCGGCCCTCGGGGCGCTCACGGCGCGCGCCGGGTCGCGCTGGATGGCAGGGGGCGCGCATGACTGAGACAGCGCCCCTCACGAGCAGCGTGCGCACTCAGGAAACGGCGCTTCTCGAACAACGCACGCCCCACCGGAGCCCCGCACCACCCCACCTCAAATGCCCCCGCGGCCCGTTCGGCGGCCTCGGCGCCCTCCTGCGCGGCCTGCTCAGAACCGCGCGCCCCAAACAGTGGGTCAAGAACCTCCTGGTCGTCGCCGCCCCGGCCGCCGCCGGCCAGCTCTTCTCACGGCACGCCGGTATCCAACTCGCGCTGGTCTTCACGCTGTTCACCGCCTGCGCCGCCGCCGTCTACCTGATCAACGACGCCCGGGACGCCGAGGCCGACCGCGCGCACCCCACCAAGCGGCACCGCCCGGTGGCCGCGGGACACGTGCCCGTACCCGTCGCGTACGCCGTCGGAGGCGCCCTCGGCGTGCTCGCGCCGGTCGCCGCGGCCTGGCTGGTCTCGCCGGCCGTCGCGGCGCTCCTGACGGCGTACCTCGGCATGCAACTCGCCTACTGCGTCAGCCTCAAGCACGTCCTGGTCGTCGACCTCGTGGTCGTCACCACCGGGTTCCTGATGCGGGCGGTGATCGGCGGGCTCGCCCTGGGGATCCCGCTCTCCCGCTGGTTCCTGATCACGACCGGGTTCGGCGCGCTGTTCATGGTGTCGGCCAAGCGCTACTCCGAGGCCGTGCAGATGGCCGGGAAAGCGGGCGCCACGCGCGCGCTGCTCACCGAGTACACCACCGGGTACCTGCGCTTCGTGTGGCAGCTCGCGGCCGGCGTCGCCGTCCTCGGCTACTGCCTGTGGGCCCTCGAGGAGGGCGGCGTCCCGCACACCAGCGTGCTGCCCTGGCGCCAGCTGTCCATGGTCGCCTTCATCCTCGCGATCCTCAGATACGCCGTCTTCGCCGACCGCGGCACCGCGGGCGAGCCCGAGGACGTCGTCCTGCGCGACCGCGCCCTCGCCCTCATCGGCCTGGTCTGGCTCGCGATGTACGGCCTGGCGGTGGCGAATTGGTGAGCACACGCGCGTGCGCGAGCCGAGGCGAACCGGCGGCCACGCGCGCGTGCGCGAGTTCCCCGCGCCGAGCCGAGCTGGTCGGCTTCGCCACCGTCGGACTCCTCGCCTACGCCGTCGACCTCGCCCTCTTCACCTACCTGCGCGGACCGGCCGGCCTCGACCCGATCACCGCCAAGGTGCTCTCCTTCGTCGCGGGCTGCTCGGTGGCGTACGCGGGGAACGCGCTCGGTACCTACCGGCACGCGCGCGTGCAAGGCCTGCGCCCCTATGCCGTGTTCTTCGCGGTGAACGTCGCCGGAGCCGTCGTACAACTACTCTGCCTGGCCGTGAGCCACTACGGTCTCGGGCTCACCTCGCAACGTGCGGACACCGTATCCGGGGCCGGAATCGGTATGGCGCTCGCCACAGTGCTGCGCTTTTGGGGTACTCGCACATTGGTCTTCCGTACCTAGGGCAGAGTCGGATCATGGACTGGCTGAAAAAGCTCCCCGTCGTCGGGCCGCTGGTGGCGCGCCTGACGACCACGCACGCGTGGCGATCGTACGAACGGCTCGACCGGGTGAAGTGGTCGCGGCTGGCGGCCGCGATGACCTTCATCAGCTTCATCGCGCTGTTCCCGCTGCTCACCGTGGCCGCCGCGATCGCCGCGGCCACGCTCAGCAAGCAGCAGCAGGACGATCTGCAGGACAAGATCGCCGAGCAGGTGCCCGGCATCTCGGACCAGCTGGACATCCACAACCTGGTCCAGAACGCGGGCACCGTCGGCCTCATCGCAGGCCTCGCACTGCTGGTCACCGGCATCGGTTGGGCCGGCTCCATGCGCGAGTGCCTGCGGTCGGTGTGGGAGCTGCCCGACCAGGAGGAGAACCCGGTCCTGCGCAAGGCGAAGGACCTCGGCATCCTCGTCGGCCTCGGCGGCGCCGTCCTCGTCACCCTCGCCGCCTCCACGGTCGCCTCCGCGATGGTCGGCTGGATCACCGAGCAGCTCGGCATCGACAAGGGCGGCTGGGGCGGGATGCTGTTGTACGTCGCGGCGTTCGCCGTCGCCGTGTTCGCCGACTTCCTGCTGCTCCTGTACGTCCTCACCCTGCTGCCCGGCGTCGAACCGCAGCGCCGCCGCCTGATGGTCGCCGCGCTGATCGGCGCGGTCGGCTTCGAACTGCTCAAGACGCTGCTGAGCGGCTATATGCAGGGTGTCGCCGCGAAGAGCATGTACGGCGCCTTCGGCGTCCCCGTGGCGCTGCTGCTGTGGATCAACTTCACCTCGAAGCTGGTCCTGTTCTGCGCCGCCTGGACGGCGACGCAGAGCAAGGAGCAGGAACTCCGGGAGGAGGAGCGCGAGGACCGGGAGGGCGTCATCCGCAAGGTCAGGGACGAGGACGACGACGTACCAGGTCGGGCAGCGGCCAGCGGCGGTTGACCAGGAACGCGGCGGCCGCCAGCAGCACCAGCAGCCCACCGGTGATCGCCAACGCGACCCCCATGCCGCCGGAGGCCGTCCCGGCCGCGGCCTTCGTCCTCGGCGAGGCCGAGGAGTCCGCGCCGCCCGCCTGGCCCGCCGAGGCGTTGGCCCCCGGCTGGGCGCTCGCCTGCGTGGCGCTCTTCGGCGGCACCAGCTCACCCACCGCACGCGCCTTGCCGGCCGCCTGGAAGCCCCAGTCGAAGAGCTTGGCGGTCTCCTTGTAGACCTCGTTGTGCTCGTCCTTCGACGGGTTCATGACGGTGACGAGCAGCACCTTGCCATTGCGCTCGGCGACACCGGTGAAGGTCGCGCCCGCGTTGGTCGTGTTGCCGTTCTTGACGCCCGCGATGCCCTGGTAGACGGGCACGTCGGAGTCGCCGCTCAGCAGTCGGTTGGTGTTCTGGATCTCGAACGACTCCCGGACCGACTTCCCCTTCTTGCCCTTCTTCGTCTCGCCGGGGAACTTGGCGCTGACCGTCGAGCAGTACTCGCGGAAGTCCTTCTTCTGGAGCCCGGAGCGGGCGAACAGCGTCAGGTCGTACGCCGACGAGACCTGCCGGGGAGCGTCGTAGCCGTCGGGCGTGACCACGTTGGTGTCGAGGGCCTGGAGCTCCTCGGCGTGCTCGTTCATCGCCTTGACGGTGTTGTCGACGCCACCGTTCATGGCCGCGAGCACGTGCACGGCGTCGTTGCCGGAGCGCAGGAAGACGCCGAGCCACAGGTCGTGGACCGTGTACGTCTCGCCTTCCTTTATCCCGACCATGCTGGAGCCGGAGCCCATGCCGGCCAGGTCCGAGGGGACGACCTTGTGCTTCTCGGTCTTCGGGAACCTGGGCAGCACGGTGTCCGCGAACAGCATCTTCATCGTGCTCGCCGGGGGCAGCCGCCAGTGCGCGTTGTGCGCGGCGAGCACCTCGCCCGACTCGGCGTCGGCGACGATCCAGGAGCGCGCGGTGATGTCCTTGGGGATCACCGGGGCGCCGCTGCCCAGGTCGACCTGCGTGCCCGGCTGCCCCAGGCGCGTGCCGCCCACGCTGGACATGTTCGCCGGGGGAGTGGCCGAAGGGCTCGCGGAGGGGCTCGTCGAGGGACTGGGGGCCGCGAGGGCTGCGGGCGCGGTCAGCGCGAGCGACGACAGGGCGGCTGAGGTGACCAGCAGGGATCGCCTGACGGTCTTCTTGGGTGCGGACACGGACGAGAACGTACATGCCACGCGGTGTGAAGTCGCGCCTGGCACCCCACCCCGGGCACGGGACCGGAACCGCGACGGCGATACTGAAGGCATGAAGCTCAGCCGCCCCGTCTCCTGGTTCCTGCTCGCCTTCGGGGTGTGGAGCTGGGTCATCTGGGTCACTTTCGTCAAAAACCTTGTCAAGGACAGCAGCGGGCAGGCCTTCGACGACGGGCACCCGACAGCGTTCTTCTGGGTGCATCTGACGCTCGCCGTCGTCTCCTTCGTATTGGGGACGGTCGTCGGGAGCATCGGGTTGCGCGGCCTGCGCGCTTTGCGCCGCACTTCATAACCGGCCGTACGGCAACAAACCGGACGGCGACGGAACCGACAGCGGGGGTTCACGGCACGGTGGTCATCCTCTTCGCGCTGCTCGCGCTCGGCATCCTGGTGGCCGCCAACTGGTACCTCTGGCGCCGCCTGTTCCGCGATACCACCCGGCGCCCCGGCCTCGCCCGCCGCGCGGGCGCGGTGCTGATCGCGGGCGGCTGGGTGGCGGCGGTCGGCGCCCTGGTCGCCGAACGCGCGGGCGCACCGTTCTGGCTCCAGCAGACCCTGGCCTGGCCGGGCTTCCTGTGGCTCGCGCTGTCGATCTACCTGCTGATCGCGGTGGTGGCGGGAGAGGTCGTACGCCCCCTGCTGCGGCGCGTTTTGGAACGGCGGGCGCGCACCGCCACGGCCGTATCGCACACGGAGCCGGTGCCGGCGGGCGCGCCGTCGGCTCCGGCGCGTGAAGCGAATCACACGCCGGCGCGCACCACCCACGAGCCCGCGCCCGCCCCGGAATCCGCGCCCACCCCGGAATCCGCACCCACCCCAACCCCCTCCCGCCGCCTCTTCGTCTCCCGAGTGGTCGCCGGCGCCGCCGCCACGGCCGCCGTCGCGACCGTCGGCTACGGCACCTACGGAGTCCTCCGCGGCCCGCGCGTGAAGCGAGTCACCGTGCCGTTGGCCAAGCTTCCGCGTGCGGCGCACGGTTATCGCATCGCCGTGGTGAGCGACATCCACCTGGGCCCGATCCTCGGCCGCGGCTTCGCCCAGCAGGTCGTGGACACGATCAACTCCACGCAGCCCGACATCGTCGCGGTCGTCGGCGACCTGGTGGACGGCAGCGTGAAGGACCTGGGCCCGGCCGCGGCCCCGCTGCGTCAGCTCAACGCGCCCTCGTACTTCGTCACCGGCAATCACGAGTACTTCTCCGGCGCCGAACAATGGGTCGAGGAGGTGCGGCGGCTCGGTCTGCACCCCCTGGAGAACGCCCGCACCGAACTCCCCTGGTTCGACCTCGCCGGGGTCAACGACATCGCGGGCGAGAGCGAGGGCCACGGCCCCGACTTCACCAGGGCGCTCGGCGACCGGGACACGGCACGCGCGTGTGTGCTCCTCGCCCACCAGCCCGTCCAGATCCACGAGGCCGTCAAGCACGACGTCGACCTCCAGCTCTCCGGCCACACCCACGGCGGCCAGCTCTGGCCCGGCAACTTCATCGCGGCGGCCGCGAATCCGACCGTCGCGGGCCTGGACCGCTACGGCGACACGCAGTTGTACGTCAGCCGGGGCGCGGGCGCCTGGGGTCCGCCCACGCGCGTGGGCGCGCCGTCGGACATCACGGTGATCGAGTTGGCGTCCACGCGCGCGTGACCGAAATGTGCGACACGGCGGAAACGGTTCGTCGCAGACTCTGTGAGAGCGCTGTGAAATCTGCCGGAAACCCCTTGCGGTAACTTCTTTCTCAATTCAATAAACGCCTCTTCCTCCAGGTGAAACACGTGTGATTAGGTGAGCCGCGCCACTAGGGGAGTGGCATGTGGGGCGGGGCCTGTCGGGCCCGGAGAGGGCAACCGATGCGCTCGGTTCGCATGCGGATTCTCGCGACGCTGCTCGTACTCGCAGGCGTGGGAGTCGGTGGCTGGCAGCTGCTGCCGTCGCAGGAGAACAAGGACAAGACGATCTCGGTCGGTACCACGGACGCCGTCACGGCGCTCGACCCGGCCGGCGCCTACGACGCGGGTTCCTGGGCGCTGTTCAGCAACGTGTTCCAGTCACTGCTGACCTTCGAGCCGGGCGGCGCCGCACCGGTGCCGGACGCGGCCGAGAGCTGCGGTTTCGAGGGCACCGACCTGACCACGTACCACTGCACGCTGCGCAAGGGGCTCACCTTCTCCAGCGGCCGTGGGGTGACGGCGGAGGACGTCAAGTACTCCTTCGACCGGGTCAAGAAGATCAAGTCCGAGGTCGGCCCGTCCTCCCTGCTCTCCACGCTCAAGTCGGTGGACGCGGACGGCCTGACCGTCACCTTCCACCTGTCCTCGCCGGACGCCACCTTCCCGTTCAAGGTGGCCACCGGGGCCGGCTCGATCGTCGACCGTGAGAAGTACCCGCGCAACAGCCTGCGCACCGACCCCGGTGTCGACGGCTCCGGGCCGTACACGCTGGCGTCGTACACGAAGAACAAGAAGGCCGTCCTCAGCCCGAACTCGCACTACAAGGGCGCGCTCAGCAGCACCGGACGGCCCGTCGACCTGCTCTACTACACCGACGCGGACGCCCTCAACAAGGCGTGGGACGACAAGCAGATCGACGTCGCCACCCGCCAGCTGCCGCCCAAGGTGCTGTCCGCGCTCTCGCCGAGCGACCCGGACCAGCGCGTCTCCGAGTCGGACAGCTCCGAGACCCGCAACCTCTACCTCAACACCCGCGCGAGCTCGCCCCTGCACGACTTCCGGGTCCGGCAGGCCATGGCCTGGCTGATCAACCGCGAGGAACTCGCCGCGACGGTCTACGAGGGAACCGTGGACCCGCTCTACTCGTTGATCCCGACGGGCATCACCGGCCACACCACCTCCTTCTTCGACGCCTACCCCAAGCAGGACGCCAAGAAGGCGAAGACGCTGCTCACCGAGGCCGGCGTGAGTCTGCCGGTCAACTTCACCTACGGCTACGCCAAGAACCGCGGCTCCTCGCAGGAGGAGGCCGAGGCGCTCAAGAAGCAGCTGGAGGCGGGCGGGCTGTTCAAGGTCACGCTCAAGGGCTACGAGTGGACCGACTTCCAGGAGCACTGGGCCACCGGCAAGCTGGACGCGTACGCCGTCGGCTGGGTCGCCGACTACCCCGACCCGGACACCTACGGCGCCCCGCTCATCGGCACCGACGGCACCATGAACACCGGCTACAGCAACAAGGCCGTGGACGCGCTGATCCAGAACAGCCAGCAGTACCCGGACCGCGGTGACGCCACGTCAGACTTCCGCACGGTCCAGCAGGACGTCGCCCGGGACGTGCCGGTGATCCCGCTGTGGCAGGGCAAGGAGTACGTCCTCAGCAGCGAGGACGTGGGCGGCAGCCAGTATCTGGACGACGGCACGGGCGTGTTCAGGCTGTGGAGCCTGAACTGGATCTGACGCGATCTCGCGGCATTGACATTCGCCCGAGTGACGCCGGGCGCCCACCCAACGCAGGACGATGTGACGGAGGTGTGCGTGGGGTGAGGAGCAAACGTGCTGAGACGCAACTCCTTCCGGCTGCCCCGGCATCCGGCTTCCGTCGGTCTCGCCAGGCGCCGGGTGCGGGACCATCTGGCCGACTGGGGCCACGGGCCTGACGATCCTGCCCTCCAGGACGCGGTGCTGCTGGTGTCCGAGCTGGCCACCAACGTCGTGCGCCACGGCCCGCTCCTGGAGCGGGAGTTCGAGGTGGCGGTGACCGCGCTCGCCGACGGGTCCTGCCTCATCGAGGTCTCGGACGAGGGCCAACTGGTGCCGCGGCTGCGGGTGGTCGAGGACTGGGAGGAGACCGGCCGCGGCCTGCACCTGGTGGAGAGCATCGCGGCGGCCTGGGGCGTATGGACCAGAGGCCGCCACGGCAAGACGGTATGGGCGCTGGTCCTGGCCGACACCTGAGCGTTGTATGGGGAGTCACAGCCGTCGTAACAGGACTTCCGGCGGCACTACAGCCGTCGTAACAGGCGTCACGCCCGTACGGCGGCCGTCCGGGCCGGGAGTGTGACCGTCACCGCCAACCCCTCGCCCGGTGCCGTGCGCACCGCCACCTCGCCGCCGTGGGCCTGTACGACGCCCTGCACGATCGCCATCCCGAGGCCGCTGCCCGCGCCCCCGCCGGCCCGGAAGAACCGGTCGAAGACCCGCGCCGCGTCCTCCTCGCACAGCCCCGGACCCTCGTCCGAGACACACAGCCGTACGGTCCCGTCCGCCCGCTCCACACCGAGCCGCACCCGCGCCGCGGCGGGCGTGTGCGTGCGGACGTTGCCGACCAGGTTGCCCAGCACCTGTCTGAGCCCCGACTCGTCCGCGTGCACCAGCAGGGAGCCGTCGGCGGCGACCTCGATGGGCCGGTCCGGCTGCTGCACCCGCAGATCCTCGGCCGCGTCCCGCATCAGCCGGCTCACGTCGACGTTGCGGAAGCGCAGCTCGGGCTGCTGGTCGAGGCGGGCCAGGGTGAGCAGTTCGTCGACCAGGCGCCCCATGCGGTCGGTCTCGGCCAGCACCCGCTCCCAGGCCCGCTTGCGCTCGTCCGGGTCGGAGAGCATCCCTTTGTCGTAGAGCTGGAGATAGCCGCGTATCGCGGACAGCGGGGTGCGCAGTTCGTGCGAGGCGTCGGCGACGAAACGGCGCAGCTGGGCGGCGCTGCGCTCGCGCGTGCGGTACGCCGACTCGACCTGGTGGAGCATCGAGTTGAGGGCGAGACGCAGCTGCTCGACCTCCTGGGTCGGGTGCGTGCTGGACGGCACGCGCCGGGCCAGGTCGCCCTCGGCGATCGCCGACGAGGTCTCCACCATGTCCTCCAGCGGCCGCATCCGGCGGCTGACGCTGAACAGGGTCAGACAGGCGAGCAGCGCCAGCAGCGTGCCGCCGACGGCGAAGTCCAGCTTGAGGGCCTTGGCCATGCCCGTGTGCAGGGCCTCGGTGGAGGTGGCCATCAGCACGTACGTGCCGTCGGCGAGATGGACGGCGGTGACCCGGTACGAGGTGCCGTGCACCTTCACTTCGTGCGGGTCCGAGTCCTTGGCGAGCGCCGCGGCGTCGCCGACCGCGTGGGCCAGGCCGAGCTGTGCCTCGGTGGGCTGGACGCCCAGGATGCCGACGGCGGTGCCCTTGCCGTTGACGGCCGCGTAGATCGAGTCCGGGGTCGACCGCTCCTTCTCGGTGTCGTCCGGGACCAGCCGGTCGTGGACGAAGTTCAGGGCGCTGAGCGAGTCGATCTGCCGGATCGTGAGCTGGGAACTCCCCAGCGAGTCGCGCATCTTGGTCAGCTGGGAGTCGATCTGGTCGATGAGGTAGTACCGCATGCCCATGAGGCTGATCGCGGTGGTCGCCACGATGCCGAGGGCGAGCAGCGCCACGTTCGTCATGGTCAGCTTGGCGCGCAGCGAGTGCATCCCGTGATGGCAGCGCAGCCGCTCCCTGAGGTTCATGCCAGCCCGTATCCGACGCCGCGCCGCGTGGTGATCACCGGCGGCCCCAGGGTGTCCAGCTTGCGCCGCAGATAGCTGATGTAGGTCTCGACGACCGTCGACTCGGGCGGGGTGTGCTCGTACTGCCAGACGTGGCGCAGGAGTTGGTCCTTGGGCACGATCCGGCCCTCGTTGCGCACCAGGAAGCGCAGCAGGGCGTATTCGGTGGGGGTCAGCTCGACGCTGCGGCCCGCGCGGTGCACGCTGTACGTCGTCTCGTCCAGCTCCAGATCGCCGTACCGCAGGGGCGGTCGCTGCGGCAGGACGTCCGCCGCGCGCGTGCGCCGCAGCACCGCCGTGATGCGGGCGACGACCTCGTCGATGTTGAACGGCTTGGTGATGTAGTCGTCGCCGAAGCCGAGGGCACCGACGACCTCGGCCGGCGAGTCCCGCGCGGTGAGGAAGACCAGCGCGAGGTCGGGCCGCTCGGCGCGCAGCTGGCGGCCCAGGGCCCGGCCGTCGCCGTCCGGCAGCATGACGTCGAGCAGCGCGGCGTCGGGCCGGGTGCGCTCGGCGAGCGCGCGGGCCTCGCGGACGCTGCCCGCGACCATCACCTCGAAGCGGTGGAAGCGCAGGGCGATGGCGAGGACGTCCGCGATGCTCGGTTCGTCCTCCACCACCAGCACGGTGCCTGGAGCCGTCGTCATGCCCCCAGTATCGGGCGGACCACTGACAGTCGGCCCGGATCGGTCTTTGGAGTTCCTTGAGAGTCATGGCCGGGTCGTGTCCACGCGCGCGTGCCGCCCCCAATTCTGTTGCCCAGGACCTGGGGGACCAACCGACGACCGACTAAGGAGCGTTGATCGTGGCGGCATTGGCACGGTGGTGCTATCGGCACCGGCTGGTGGTCCTGTTGCTGTGGGTGGGGGCACTGTTCGGCCTGGGCTTCTCGGCCTCTTCGGCGGGGACGAACTACGCGAACGTCTTCTCCCTCCCCGACACGGACTCCAAGAGCGCGTACGACCTGATGGAGAAGGCCTTCCCGAACACCTCCGGTGACACCGACACCGTGGTCTGGAAGACCGACCAGGGTTCGGTGAAGGACGCGGCCGTCCAGGACCGCGTCCAGCCGGCCCTCGACAAGATCGCGAAGCTGCCCGGCGTCGGCGAGGTCACCAGCCCCTACGTCGGCACCCGGGGGCCGGGCAGATCAGCAAGGACGGCCGGATCGCGTACGCCCAGCTCACCTTCACCAAGCGGGCCAACGAGATCCCCAAGGAGCAGGTGCAGAAGGTCCTGGACACCGCTCAGGCGGCCGAGAAGAGCGGTCTGCAGGTCGAGTTGGGCGGCCAGGCCATCCAGCGCGTCCAGGAGCCGCCGCAGGGCCTGTCGGAGTCGGTCGGCATCATCGCGGCCGCGATCGTGCTGTTCCTGGCCTTCGGCTCGTTCTTCGCGATGCTGCTGCCGATAGCCATCGCGGTCTTCGGCGTCGGCATGGGGCTGTTCTCCACCCAGCTGCTCAGCCACTCCACCGACATCCCGGACATCGCCCCGCTGCTCGCCTCCCTGATCGGCCTCGGCGTCGGCATCGACTACGCCCTGTTCATCGTCACCCGGCACCGGCGCGGCATCCAGCGCGGCCTCGACCCCGAGGAGTCGGCGGTCACCGCCCTCAACACCTCGGGGCGCGCGGTGCTGTTCGCGGGCGGCACGGTCTGCATCGCGCTGGCCGGCATGCTCGTGACGCAACTGCGCTTCCTGGACGGCGTGGTGATCGGCACCTCGCTCACGGTCGTGCTGAGCGTGCTCGCCGCCACCACCCTGCTGCCGGCCCTGCTCGGCTTCCTGGGCCCCCGCGTGCTCAGCCGCCGTCAGCGCCGCAGGCTGGCCGCCGAGGGCCCCGAGCCGGAGCGGACGAGCGGCCTCGCCGCCAGCTGGTCGGTGAACGTCGAGAAGCGCCCGCGCCGGATCGCCGCGCTGGCCCTGGTCGTCATGGCCGTCCTCGCCATCCCTGTGCTGTCGCTCCGTCTCGGCGCCACCGACCAGGGCAACGACCAGGCGTCCACGACCACCAGGAAGGCGTACGACCTGCTCGCGGACGGCTTCGGACCGGGCTTCAACGGCCCGCTCCAGGTGGTCACCGTCGGCGGCGACACCGACACCCTGGTCAAGGGCATCGAGTCGACCTCCGGGGTCGCCCAGGTCGCCGCGCTGCCGCCCGCGAAGGGCGTGACGGTGATCCAGGTCGTGCCGACGACGTCACCGCAGTCCAAGGCGACGGACGACCTGATCGACACCTTGCGCGACAAGGTGATCCCGCAGGCCGGCGCGCAGGCCCACGTCGGCGGTGTGACGGCCGTGTCGAAGGACTTCGCGTCCGTGACCGGCGATCGCCTGCCCCTCTTCATCGCGACGATCATCGGCCTCGGCTTCCTGCTCCTGCTGATCGCCTTCCGCTCCCTGGTGGTGCCGTTGACGGCCGCCCTGATGAACCTGATAGCCGCGGCCGCCTCCTTCGGCGTCCTGGTCGCGATCTTCCAGTGGGGCTGGGGCCTGGACCTCCTGGGCCTCGGCAAGGAGGGCCCGATCAACGCCTTCCTGCCGGTCATCATGCTGTCCCTGCTCTTCGGCCTCTCGATGGACTACCAGGTCTTCCTGGTGAGCCGGATGCACGAGGAGTGGGTGCACACGCGCGACAACGCGCGCGCGGTGCGCGTGGGCCTCGCCGAGACCAGCCGGGTCATCAACTCGGCGGCCCTGATCATGGTCTGCGTGTTCATGGCGTTCGTACTGAGCGGCGACTCCGGGGCGGCGATGGCGGGCGTCGGCCTGGCCGCCGCGGTGGCGCTCGACGCCTTCATTCTCCGTACGGCACTGGTGCCGGCCGCGATGCACCTGCTCGGCAACTCCAACTGGTGGCTGCCGGCCTGGCTGGAGAAGCGGCTGCCGCACCTCGCGGTCGAGCCCAAGGAGGACGCGCTCGAGACGCCGGCCGCGGACGGCCCGGCCTCGGTGGTCCACGGCTTCATCCGCACCGCCGACGGCGAGCCCGTGGACGGCGCCTCGGTGACCCTGCTGACCAAGGGCGGGCGCCAGCTGGACCGGGTCGAGTCGCTGGCCGACGGCTCGTACATCGTGTCGGTGCCTGCCCCGGGGGCGTACCTGCTGGCGACGACGGCGACGTCGTACGGCTCGCGGGTGGCCCAGGTGGCGGTCGCGGCGGGCCCGTTGGTGTACGACGTCGAGCTCGCCGAGGGCGAGGTGGACGCGGTGAACTGACCGCGTCAGGACTTGCCGGGGGTGGGCAGCACCCTGGTCATCCCCGGCAGGAAGTCCGTGAACAGCTCGTGCACCTCACGCACGAGCGGGCGCAGCACCCGGAACCGGGCCAGCGACACACCCCGGGTGGTCAGCTTGGCCCCCCGCTCGGCCAGCCGGTAGGTGCGCTCGCGCCCCTCCGTCCGGTCGAAGATCCAGTACAGGACGAGCCCCATCTGGGACAGCCACATCAACTCGGGCAGGATGTCCCGGAGTTCCTCCGGCACCTTGGTCTTCGTCGCCCCCGCAAGCACCTCGCGGTGGACGGAAATCGCCTCCACGCGCGCGTGCTCCGACTCGGGGGAGAACGGGCTGAGCGGACTGTCCGGGTCCGCCGCGTTCTTGAAGAACTGCACCGCGAACTCGTGATACGGCTTCGCGATGTCCAGCCACGCCTTCAGGACGCCCGCGAGCCGCGCCTCCAGGTCGGTCTCCCGGTCCAGCACCTCCCGGACCGCCACCTGGTGCTCGGCGGCGATCCGGTCGTAGAAGCCCTGGATCAGATGCTCCTTGCCGGCGAAGTAGTAGTACGCGTTGCCCACCGAGACGCCGGCCTCCGTGGCGATCGCCCGCATCGTCGTCTTGTCGTAGCCCCGCTCCTGGAAGAGCCGCATCGCGGTCTCCAGGATCAGCGCACGGGTCTGCTCGGACTTGCTGGGCCCGCCGCCCTCGTCGGGCCCCTCGCCGTGCGGGCGGTCGCTGTCCGGGCTGTCGTTCATCGCAGGCACGGACGAGAGCCTACGGGGTGACGCAGGCGCCGTTGTCGCAGCCCGGTGCGGTGTACGTCCAGCCCGCCGCCGGGTCGTACGACCACCCGTCGGCCGTGCGGTACGTCTGCCCACCCCACTGCCGCTGCCCCCACTGCGAGCCCCGCCACTTGGCCGCCGCCAGCGCCGCCCCCTTGGCGAACGGCGCCCCCGACGGCGTGCTCAGCCGGTGCGCGAGCGGCCGGTGCTCGCGCAGCGCCCACAGGGTGACGATCCAGGCGGCCGTGCCCCGGTAGACCTGACCCGAATCTCCTACGACGGTGATGTCGTCGAGCGTCGCCCGGTGGTCGAGGTCCGGGTAGCGCCGCCGGGCCCGCTCCGAGTTCGCCGGTACGAGTTCCAGTGGCACCAGCTGCGGCTGCCGCGCCAGCCAGTCGCGCAGGAAGGCGCAGAGCGAGCAGTCGGCGTCGTACAGGACGGTGAGCCGGCGGACCGGGACGCGCCTGGCGTCCCGGCCCTGGAGGGTCGTCACGCCCTTCACGCCCCGACCGGCGGAGCGACCCAGTCCTGCGGCCCGACCGGCGGCACCTGCTCGCGCTCCAGGACGCTGCGGCGCCGGATCTTGTTGAGGACGTACACGTTCCCCAGGTGCATGACACCGAGCACCAGCAGCACCACACCGAGCTTGGTCGACAGGGCCTCGAAGATGCCCCGGGTGTCCTCGATGGTCCCGTCGCCGCTCAGGTAGAGGGCGACGAAGCCGAGGTTGACGAGGTAGAAGCCGACCACCAGGAGGTGGTTGACGGCGTCGGCGAGCTTCTCGTTCCCCTGGAGCACGTCGGCGAGGAAGATCCGTCCGTTGCGGCTGAGCGTGCGGGCCACCCAGATGGTCAGCGCGATGCTGACCAGCAGGTAGATGACGTAGGCGATGACCGTGCGGTCCATGCCCCACCCCTTCTTGAACGCGTTCAAAACGCTGACAGGAATGACTGTAGACCGGTTTTTGAACACGTTCAACCTGGATGGAGTGGGGTCTGCGTCACGGCCGCGCCGGGGCCCGCGTCACGGCCGGCGGCCGAGCTCCGGCCGCTTCGAGTAGTCGGTGAACCCGATGACGTTCCCCCAGGGATCGGCGATCTCGACGGTCCAGCCCGTGGCCACGGGAAACGGCTCGTCGAGCAGCGGGACGCCGGCCGCGGCGAGGGCGCGGGCAGCCTTCCGGGCGTCCCCCACCTCGACCCACAGCCGCGGCGACGGCCACGCCGGCGGGCGTTGCCCCAGCCCGTCCTCCTGCCGCAGCAGGATCCCGGGCGTCTCGCCCCCGACCTTCAGTAGCGCGATCCCGGCCTCGTCGAGCCGGAACCCCACAGCGAACCCGGCCCGCTCGTAGAAGCCGACGGCCGCGCCGAGGTCTCCGACGGGCAGCAGGGCGTTGTCGAATCCGAGCAGTTCGTACGACTGGTCATCTGACATACCGTCAGAATAGGTGCGCGATCGCCCGGAACCGGTGATTGTCAGTGGCGGCCTCTACTGTCGTCGGCATGGGATTCGTGACGTTCGTCGACGAGACGACTGCGGGGGAGCGGGGCGCCGGCTGGGAGCTGGAGGTCGCCGAGGATTGGCTCACCGTGGGTGAGTTGATCCGGCGCCGGGTGTTCCAGGAGGTCGCCGAGTACAACGCGCGTACGCCGGGGGTGTTCCAGGGACTGGTGCAGCCGCGGGACGCGGAGCGGGTGCTGAACGGGTACGCGCTGCGCACACCCCGCCGGATAGACCCCGAGACACAGACCGAGCTGGCCCTGAAGGCGTTCGCGGGGAACGGCTTCCTGGTGCTGGTCGGCGACCGCCAGGTCACCGAGGCGGACGAGGAGGTCGAGCTGCCGCTCAGCACCGAGGTGACGTTCCTGAAGCTCGTACCGCTGGTGGGTGGCTGATGGACATGTCTCCTGCCGAGTACTCCCGGCTGGTCACCGACATCCGCGCCCTCGTCGAGGCCGGGGACGTCGACGGGCTCGTTCCGCAACTGCTCGCGCATGCCGAGTCGGTCGGCAACCACTGGGGCTCGCGACACCGCAAGGTCATCGACGCGGTGCGCGACGCGGACGGCACCTTCCGGATCCGGCTGGCGCACGCGCTGGCCGGCCGCTTCCACGAACTGGAGCCGGGTGCACCTGCACGGCGCAGCATCGTGGCCCTGCTCGGTAATCTGCCGATGGCGGAGACGCCCGATGAGCCGAAGCCCCTCGACGCCCGCTCCGCGTTGATCCGCCTGGCCGGCGAGCAGGACGTGCACTACAGCGTCGGGGAGCTGATCCGGCTGGCCGAACTGGAACTGGCCGACGGCCGTGAGCTGCCCGGGGAGTTCGTGGCCGTGGTCCGACGCACGCATCTGGCC
This sequence comes from Streptomyces sp. CA-249302, assembly GCF_050936785.1. Lineage (NCBI taxonomy): Bacteria > Bacillati > Actinomycetota > Actinomycetes > Kitasatosporales > Streptomycetaceae > Streptomyces > Streptomyces sp. CA-249302. The sequence goes on from NZ_JBNJMG010000001.1 coordinate 6,593,770, forward strand.
CAGTGGGACGGCAAGGCGAAGCTGGGCCCCTTGGTCGCGAAGCTAGGTCGGCCCGTCGTGAACCCCGGCGAGGCGTGGGCGGACCGCGCCCTGGCCGACCTCTCCGACCTCGACCCGCGCTGGGAGCAACTGCTCGCGCACGCGGCCACGGCCAACTCCGCCCGCCCCTCGGCCAAGTGGGAGCAGGCCGCGACGGCGCTGATCGAGGAGCTCGGTGCCGAGGCGGTGCGCGAGCGGGTGACGGCCTGGATCCGTCTCGTCGGGAGGCCTCGCACGCGTCCCCTCCTCGACCGGGGCTGGGGAGCCCATCCCAACGCGTCCCTCGACGCGTACAACGCCGATGCGCTGCGCGGTCTGACCTGGCTGCTCTCCTTCCTGCCCGGCCGCCCCGACTCCGACCGCGCGCTCGGAGCCCTGGTCGAGACCGCGCTGCGCAAGGTCCAGGGCCTCGGACCGATGAACCCCAAGATCGCCAACGCCTCGGTCAACGCCCTCGCCCGCATCGACGGCGAGACCTCCCTCGCCGAACTGGCCCGCCTGGCCACCCGCGTCACCTACAAGGGCACGCTGAAGCTGCTGAACACCGCACTGGACGCCCGCGCCGGCGCCCTCGGCCTCAGCCGCGAGGAGATCGAGGAGCTGGCCGTGCCGGCGTACGGCCTGAGGGAGGTCGGGCGGGCCGATCTGCTGCTCGGCGACGTGACCGCCGTACTCGAAGTGCACGGCACCAAGGCGGTGTTGAGCTGGCGCAACGCTGCGGGGAAGGCCGTGAAGAGCGTGCCGGCCGCAGTGAAGCGCGACCACGCCGACGAGCTCAAGGAGCTGAAGGCTGCGGCCAAGGACATCGACAAGATGCTCTCGGCGCAGAGCGAGCGCCTGGACCGCCAGTTCCTGGCCCGCCGCACCTGGCCGTACGCGGCCTGGCGGGAGCGCTACCTGGACCACCCACTGGTCGGCACGCTGGCCCGCCGCCTCCTGTGGACGGTGGACGGGACGACAGTGGGATACGCCGACGGCGAGCTGCGCACCCTGACCGACGACGTCGTCACCAGCGGCACCGAAGTCTGCCTCTGGCACCCGGTCGGCCACGATCCCGCCGAGGTCGTCGCCTGGCGGGACTGGCTGGAGCGGCACGCCATCACCCAGCCGTTCAAACAGGCCCACCGGGAGGTGTACCTCCTCACGGACGCCGAGCGCACCACGCACACGTACTCGAACCGCTTCGCGGCGCATGTGCTGCGCCAGCACCAGTTCAACTCCCTGGCGGCGATCAGGGGTTGGCGCAACAAGCTGCGCCTGATGGTCGACGACTCGGCACCGCCGGCCACGCGCGACCTGCCGGAGTGGGGTCTGCGCGCCGAGTACTGGATCGAGGGCGAGGGCGAGAACTACGGCGCCGACACCACGGAATCCGGCAGCTACCTCCGCCTCCGCACCGACCAGGTCCGCTTCTACCCGATCGACGCCCCGGAGAACTGGGCGCACTGCTGCGGCGGCGAGTACCACATGTGGCTACGCGATGGAGTCGACCCGGTGACTCCCGTCCCCCTCATGGACATCCCGCCCCTCGTCCTCTCCGAAGTCCTGCGCGACGTCGACCTGTTCGTCGGCGTGGCGAGCGTCGGCAACGACCCGACCTGGCAGGACGGCGGCCCCGGCGGCCGCTTCCGCGAGTACTGGACGTCGTACGGCTTCGGAGACCTCAGCCAGGGCGCGGAGACACGCCGCGCCCTCCTGGACCGCCTGATACCCCGCCTCGCGATCGCCGACCGCTGCACCATCGAGGGCCGCTTCCTGCATGTGAAGGGCGAACGCCACACGTACAAAATCCACTTGGGCTCGGGCAACATCCTCATGACCCCGAACGACCAGTACCTGTGCATCGTCCCCAAGCCCAACCCGGGTGCTCCGCAGGCGGGTTACCTGCCGTACGAAGGGGATCGGATGCTGGGGGTGATCCTGAGCAAGGCGCTGATGCTGGCCGACGACCGGAAGATCACGGACCCGACGATCCTCAGTCAGTTGTAGCAGGGACCCTTGAGTACCCTTCAGCTGATTGCGGGAGGGGGAGCCGGTGGGCCGTTTGCGCACAGCCTTCGGGCTGCTGGTGGTGATCGTCGGCATGGTCTGGCTGGTGGGCGGCGGGTCGGCCGTCCGCTCGGGCGGGCGATTGACTCTGTCGGCGCTGCCGTACGTGCTGGCCGCGGTGGGATTGCTGCTCATACTGCGGGCGGCTGTGCCCCGGGGGTTGCTGGTCGGCCCTGTGGCGCTCGTCGCGGGCGGTGGCTTGTGGGCGGCCTACAACGCTGGGGTCTTCGAAGGCGAGACGGCCGACCGGATCTGGCCGTCTGTCGTGATCGCGGTCGGGGTGGCTTTGTCCCTGGGGGTACGGACGGAGTCCGGCAGCCGGGAGGAGGAGCATCCTCTGCGGCGATACCGCAGTGTGCTGGTGCCGGTGGACCGGAGGGTGCTCGCATCGTCCGTGCCTTTGCAGACCCTGACGGTGGGTTCGTACTTCGGGAACGCCGTAGTAGATCTCTCGGGTGCGCAGTTCGCCGAGGATTCCGCCGACGCCGCGTTGCGCGTGGTTCGCGTGGACGTGACGGTGTTCTTCGGACGTGTCGAACTCGTCGTGGGGCCGTCCTGTGCGGTGGTGAAGGGAAACGTGGAGAGCACACACGCGGTGCGCTTCGCCGAGCGGGTCGTGGTGTACGCCGACGTGGACCAGTACTTGGACTTGGACAGCGGTGCCCAGCGCCGACCGCACCGGATGGTACTGAACGTGCTAGGTCTGGGTGGGGCCGTTGCTGTTCGCTCGTTGTAGGACGTCTTCGCTTTCGGACGGATGTTTCATCGGAAGGTCCAATTCCTCGTCGAGCCGGGCAGCGTCCTGGGCGAGATAATCCGAGATCATCATGTTCAGCCCCACCAATCGGTCGGCTGCCTCCGGTACGGGGTAGTGGAACGCTTTGACGAGATCGAACCGGTGCACGTCGAAAACGGCTGACAGAAGGGTGCCGTGGAAGGCCGCAGCTGACACCGCGCCACGGTAGGCCAGGACGGTCAGGATCCCCGGAGCCAGTGGCAACAGGGACCACACGTCCCAGCGTAGGACCAGGGGCAGCATGGCCAGCGTCGATATTCCCAGAGAAACGGCGAGCGATGCGGTGGCCGCTATGAGACTGAGTTGTTGGGTGACAGCACCTTCCAATCGGGGTGCGATGAAGGGATAGATGCGCGGATAGACGCGCGACATGTCGAGTCCATAGCGGTCACCCGAGAGTCGTTCTGCCCGCAACAGCATGTTCCCCAGTGACGTAGGCAGGAGTTCCCCCGCAGGATCCCGGTCCTCCTCTGGATCGTCCGGGCGAATCTCGGTGGGATAACCGGACCGGATGCGGCTCGCACGCTGGGCCTCACGTCGGAGACGGACGCTCCGCCGGTCCCGCTCCGCCAGATCCTGCAGCGAGACGGATCCGATGGGGGCGCGTGCGCCTGTTGGAGCAGACGCGGCCTCGGCTTCCGCCAGGCGCTTGGAGTGCTCGAGCACGAGGGCAGCCCGATCCCTGCGGCGCCGGTGTCGCTCCACCGCCGCTTCGCGCAGGGGGGCCAGTGGCGACGGCCTCTCCCAATACCCCTCCAGCAGTTGCACGACTGCGGCTTCGAAGGGCCGTATGAGCACGCCGAACACGAAGGCGAAGAAGACGAAAAGCACCACGGTCGCGGTGTCGTCCTTGGTGGGCTGGACAGCGGAGAAATCTGGCTTTGCCCCGAAGTCGTACAGTCCCGCACGTGCGACAGCCGCGATGATCGTCACAAGCAGCGCGCCGGGCAGAACGCTGGTCAGGCTGAAGCGGCCGCCGCCGATGACCTTGCCGCCTGCTTCGGCGAGTGCCTTGAGCATTTTCTAACCTCCGTTCTTGGTGGCGATTTGCAGGAACTCGGCAGTGGGGTGGACGGGTGTCCTTCGACCGGGCCGGTCCTTGGGCCGGAACGGCGGTTCTTCGCACTCGACGCACACCCAGACGTCGTCACGCTGCCCTTCCCAGAGTGGGATGAGAACGCCATTGGACAATTGGCTGCGCAAGGTGGGGTGTCCGCTGGAGCAAGGGCTGTGTTGAGGAGCGACCTCGGATGGGATGATCTGGGCGTTGGCGACGCAGTTCCGCTTGGTGCAGGCGTAGACGAAAGTCTTCTTCTTGGGGGATTTCGCTGATTCGAGCTGGAACGAGCCGCGCGGCGGCGGTGCAGGCCGGGCCGCCAGCGCCCACGCCAGGGCCAGTAACCGAAACCCGAATCCCGCTCCGCCGAGCCGCTTCCCTGCCATACCCGTCCCCACTCCGGTGGATCGAGTATGCAGTCAACTCCACTGTCCGCACAGTATGTTCGCGACGAGAATGCGGCCTCGGTTGCCCACGCCAGGCGTCTATGCGTTGACACCATCCGTCACGACCTTCCGCGCCAACGCCTCTCGGGTGTCCCCCAACTCGGCGCCGATACGCCCGACCCGCTCGGCGTCCGCCGTCACCAGGGCCGGTACAGGCGTGGCCCCCAGCAGGAGCCCTCGGCGCAGGTGGGTCGGGGGATGGGTCCCGTCGACGCTGTGGCCGTGGCGTTCGCCGACTCGGCGGCGGCGCTCGTACTCCGACTCCGGGATCGAGTCCATGTGGTCGGCCAGCGCCTCCCACACCCCCTGTGCGTCCTCCGCCGTGACCCGCCCGGACCTCCGCATCCGGCGGCCGTTGACCTCGCGATACAGCGTAGTGGTGATCGAGCCGGTGACGAGGAGACGGTCCATCAGCCCGACCGCGGCCTCGGTGGAGGCGGCACGGGCGGCCGCGGCGTCCGCGAGGTACTCGCTGCGCTGGGAATCGCGCGAGGTCAGCAGTTCGAGGAGCGTCAGCAGGCCGGTGATGAGCCAGCGGGGGAGCAGGTAAACCACGTTGATGAAGGCCTCCGTGATCGTCGGCCGCTCGATCGGCGCCAGGAAGTAGTGCCACGTGGTCAGGGACTTGTACGCGGTTCCGACGACCGCCCCGTGCCGCGTGTCCCCGTTGGTGAAGTGTCCGAGTTCGTGGCCCAGGAGGGCGATCCGCTCCTGCGGGGTCAGCACCTCCCACAGCGGCAGTCCCAAGGTCAGCAGCCGGCGGCGCAGGCCGAGCAGCGTCACGCTCGCGTTGGCCCGGGCGTCCACGACCACCACGTCCACGCTCTGTGTGCCCAGCGCCCCGGCGATCTCGTCGATCAGGGCGTACAGCTCGGGCGCCGCGTCCCGGGACAGGACCCGTGCGTCGGAGGGCAGCCGGTTCAGCCTCGGCCGCAGTGGCCACGCCAGCGCCAGCAGGAGGATGCCGGCCACCATGAGGAAGCCGCCCCGGCCCACGATCAGGAGCCAGAGCCCGCCCACGACCAGGGCGGCGGTCACCGCATGCACCGTGAGCGCGATCGCGTAGGCCAGGACGCCCGCCGTCGTACGTCCCGTCCGCTGCCGTTCGTCGCTGGTGCTCAGGTCCGCGAGCAGCCCTTCGCCGTACTGCTGGGCCAACCGATGGCGCAGCCGCTGCAGCCTGCCCTTCTCCTCGTCCCGCCCGTCGGGTTCCAGGTTCCAGTCGCAGGCCGCGCACCACGTGGTGAACCGGCGGTCCGCACGGATCTCCGCCCCGCACTCCGGGCATGGTCTTACGGTCTGCTCCTCGGCGGCACTCATCGGCGCGCCCTCCCCCCTCCCGGCAGCCCCTCCCCAGAGGCTGCTATGTACATGACCGACGAAGCTGATCACGTCCGTGAGCAGGAGTAAAGCAGGGGCAAGGGACTCTCGGGACGACGAAAGCCCCGCCCCCGGTGCGTATCCGGGAGGCGGGGCCCATATCGCCGTAGAGAAAGGCGAATCGAAGGACGAACGGAGGTCAGAAGCGCCGAGTGATCAGTGCCCTCTTCACTTCCTGGATCGCCTTGGTGACCTCGATCCCGCGCGGGCAGGCGTCCGTGCAGTTGAAGGTCGTGCGGCAGCGCCACACGCCATCCCGGTCGTTGAGGATTTCCAGGCGCTGTTCGCCCGCCTCGTCGCGCGAGTCGAAGATGAAGCGGTGGGCGTTGACGATGGCCGCCGGGCCGAAGTACTGGCCGTCGTTCCAGAAGACCGGGCACGAGGACGTGCAGGCCGCGCAGAGGATGCACTTCGTCGTGTCGTCGAAGCGTTCGCGGTCCTCCGCCGTCTGGAGGCGTTCGCGCGTCGGCTCGTTCGTGTCCTTCGTGATGAGGAAGGGCATCACGTCGCGGTACGCCTGGAAGAACGGGTCCATGTCGACGACCAGGTCCTTCAGGACCGTCAGGCCCTTGATGGGCTCGACCGTGATCGGCTTCTCGGGGTTGATGTCCTTGATCAGGGTCTTGCACGCGAGGCGGTTCTTGCCGTTGATCCGCATCGCGTCCGAGCCGCAGATGCCGTGCGCGCACGAGCGGCGGAAGGTCAGCGTGCCGTCGACGTCCCACTTGATCTTGTGGAGGCCGTCGAGGACGCGCTCCTTCGGGTCGATCTCCAGCTGGAAGTCTTCCCAGACGGCGTCCGCGGAGACCTCCGGGTTGAAGCGGCGGACCCGGAAGGTGACGGTGATGAGGTGGGACGAGGCGGCGGCCTCCGCCTCCACCTTGTCCAGAACGGGGGTTGCCATCAGTACTTACGCTCCATCGGCTGGTAGCGGGTCTGGACGACCGGCTTGTAGTCGAGACGGACGGACTCGGTGCCGTCGTCGCCCACCTCGCGGTACGCCATGGTGTGGCGCATGAAGTTGACGTCGTCGCGGTTGGGGTAGTCCTCGCGGTAGTGGCCGCCGCGGGACTCCTTGCGGGCGAGCGCGGAGACCGCCATGACCTCGGCCAGCTCCAGCAGGTTGCCCAGCTCGATGGCCTCAAGGAGGTCCGTGTTGAACCGCTTGCCCTTGTCCTGGATCGAGACGTTCTTGTAGCGCTCGCGCAGCTCGGCGATCTTCTCGACGGCCGTCTTGATCGTCTGCTCGGTGCGGAACACCATGACGTTGGCGTCCATGGTCTCCTGCAGCTCGTTGCGCAGGACCGCCACCCGCTCGGTGCCCGTCGACGTACGCAGGTTCTCGATCTGCGCGACGACCTGCTCCTCCGGGTTCTCCGGCAGCTCGACGTAGGCGGCCTTCTGGCTGTACTCCGCCGCCGCGATGCCGGCCCGCCGTCCGAACACGTTGATGTCCAGCAGGGAGTTGGTGCCGAGGCGGTTGGCGCCGTGGACGGACACGCAGGCGACCTCGCCGGCCGCGTACAGGCCCGGGACGACCGTCGTGTTGTCGCTCAGCACCTCACCCTCGACGTTCGTGGGGATGCCGCCCATCGCGTAGTGCGCGGTGGGCTGGATCGGGATCGGGTCCGTGTACGGCTCGATGCCCAGGTAGGTGCGGGCGAACTCGGTGATGTCCGGGAGCTTGGCGTCCAGCTGCTCCGGCGGCAGGTGGGTGAGGTCCAGGTACACGTGGTCGCCGGCCGGACCGCAGCCGCGGCCCTCGCGGATCTCCGTGTAGATCGACCTCGACACCACGTCTCGCGATGCCAGGTCCTTCATCACCGGCGCGTACTTCTCCATGAAGCGCTCGCCGTCCTTGTTGCGGAGGATGCCGCCCTCACCGCGGGCGCCCTCCGTCAGCAGGATGCCCATGCGCCAGATGCCGGTCGGGTGGAACTGGAAGAACTCCATGTCCTCCAGCGGCAGCCCGCGACGGTAGACGGCCGCCTGGCCGTCACCGGTCAGCGTGTGCGCGTTCGACGTCACCTTGAAGAACTTGCCGGTGCCACCGGACGCGTAGATCACGGCCTTCGCCTGGAAGACGTGGATCTCGCCGGTGGCGAGTTCGTACGCGACCACACCGGCCGACCGCTTCACGCCGTCGACCTCGGTGATCAGCTGGTCCAGGACGTAGAACTCGTTGAAGAACTCCACGCCCTCCTTCACGCAGTTCTGGTACAGCGTCTGGAGGATCATGTGGCCGGTGCGGTCGGCCGCGTAGCAGGAGCGGCGGACCGGCGCCTCACCGTGGTTACGGGAGTGGCCGCCGAATCGCCGCTGGTCGATCGTGCCGTTCGGCGTCCGGTTGAACGGCAGGCCCATCTTCTCCAGGTCGAGGACCGAGTCGATGGCCTCCTTCGCCAGGATCTCGGCGGCGTCCTGGTCGACCAGGTAGTCACCGCCCTTGACGGTGTCGAAGGTGTGCCACTCCCAGTTGTCCTCCTCCACGTTGGCGAGCGCGGCGGCCATGCCGCCCTGCGCGGCGCCCGTGTGGGAGCGGGTGGGGTACAGCTTGGTCAGGACCGCGGTGCGGCTGCGCTTCGTGGACTCGATGGCCGCGCGCATGCCCGCGCCACCGGCGCCGACGATGACGGTGTCGTACTTGTGGATCTTCATCGGTAGTTGCCTCAGCCCCGTGCCTAGCGGATGTTCGGGTCGAAGGTGAAGATCACCAGCGTGCCCAGCAGGATGGTGAACACCGTGGCGGTGTAGAGCAGGCCCTTCAGCCAGAGCCGGGTGTTCGCGCGCTCCGCGTAGTCGTTGATGACCGTGCGCAGGCCGTTGGCGCCGTGCAGCATCGCGAGCCACAGCATCAGCAGGTCCCAGACCTGCCAGAACGGGGACGCCCAGCGGCCGGCCACGAAGGCGAAGCCGATCTTCGACACGCCGCCGTCCAGCACGAGCTGGATCAGCAGGTGGCCCAGGACCAGGACGACCAGCACGATGCCGGACAGCCGCATGAACAGCCAGCCGTACATCTCGAAGTTGCCCCGCGTGGACTTCGGGGACTTCTTGGTGCGCTTGCGCGGGGCCTCGATGACGGGGGCCGGGTTGTCGACGTTGTAGAGCGACTCGCCCTCGACGGGGCCGATCCCGGACGCGGTGGATTCAGTGGTGGCCATCGGTGTCAGCTCCCGAACAGTTCACGAGCGGCGTGACCGAGGACGGGGTAGATCGCCCCGATCATCAGCACGACCCAGATGCCGACGACCGACCAGAGCATCTGCTTCTGGTAGCGCGGGCCCTTCGACCAGAAGTCGACGGCGATGACGCGCAGGCCGTTGAGAGCGTGGAAGAGGATGGCGGCGACGAGGCCGTACTCCAGCACTCCGACGATCGGGGTCTTGTAGGTGGCTACGACCTTGTCGTAGTCCTCGGGGGAGACACGGACGAGAGCGGTGTCCAGCACGTGAACGAACAGGAAGAAGAAGATGAGGACGCCGGTGACTCGGTGAGCCACCCAGGACCACATTCCTTCCCGGCCGCGGTACAGCGTTCCAGCCGGCACGGAAGTCCCTCCGGGAGCGGGGATTGGGGCCGCGCCGGCTTTGCCTGTCGGTCGGGCCCGGCCGGGTACGGTCCACCGGCCCCCAGCATCGTACTCAGCGGTGGGCGCCGGGCTTACGTGGGGCCTACCGGTGTGATCAAAGTGGCACGCGGATGGGTGAGTTTTGCGGCTTCTGGGGCGGCGTGGATGGTTATTCGCCGGGTGCGGGTCGCGTGTGGCTGGTCGCGCCGTTCCCCGCGCCCCTGAAAAGCAGGTCGCCCAACCGTTCCTTTGCGAGGCGACGCAGCTCCTCGGCCGCCACCACCCGCTCCTCATCCGGATCGTTCGTCAGGCGCGACCGGATTCCTTCCAGTACGTGGTCCAGCGCCTCCCCGGCCGACAGGCCCTCCAGGCAGATGACGAAGGCGTGGCCGAAGCGGGACTCGTAGGCCGCGTGGGCCGCGCTCAGGGCCGTATAGGCTGCGCCGTACGATCCGTCCGGCAATGTCGGCAATGTCTCGGCCGCCAGGGCTTCCGACAGGTCGGCCGGGGTGAGGTCGTAGGCCGCCTCGTCGGATGCGGCCAGCAGGGCGTCGGCATCCGGGTAGGGGCGGTGGGCCGCGATGCGGTCCGCCCAGCGGAGGCTGCGGAGGCAGTCGAGGAGGAGTTTGCGGGCGTCGTCCTGCGGGGCGGTGTTGAAGGCGCCCAGGATGGTGGGCAGGGACGGTATGGCCGGCCGGCCAGGGAGGTGTGTGGGCGTCACGTGTGTTTCGGCAGGGGAAGCAGCGGAAGCAGAGGGAAGTGTGAGAGGTGTTGCGTCACGTTATCGGGAGTGGGCGGGACGTGTCCGACGGATGCCCGTTTTTCACCCGCAGGGGAGAGTTTCGGAACGTGTGGTGGACGCATCGGGCCGTCCGAGGGTCTTAGGTTGGCGTGGTGAGCCAGCACAGGCGCCGGCGCCCGGCGCGGAACATGAGAACGCGGGTGGTGATCGGCACGGCCCTCGCCGTGACGGTCGGGGCCGGGGTGAGCTTCGGGCTGTGGGCCTCCGGCGACGACAGCGGTCCGGCGGGGTCGGCGCAGCGGCAGGAGCGGCCCACCGACGCCAAGTCGGCCGTTGCGCCCAGTTCGGCGGGCAGGACCAGTCCCTCGCCGAGTCCGTCGCGGTCGTACGCCCTCTCGCAGGCCCCCCGCACCATCCCCGCGGTGCGTTCGCACACCGCGGCGCGTGGGCCCGGCTGGCGTCCGGCCCGCGGTGAGCGCGTGGTCGTGGACGACGCCGAACTGGCCGACGAGGGACGGCTGATCGCCTCCGAGCTGGGGCTGACGTACGCCGGTGAGAAGGACGACGTGCGGGCCGGGGACGTACGACTGGCGCTGAACGACGACGAAGGGGCCGACCCGGAGTCGTACCGCATGACCGTGCGCGGCGGGCGGGTCAGTGTCAGCGGGCCGGGTGAGGCGGGGGTCTTCTACGGGACCCGGACGCTCAAGCAGGAGGTCCACGGCGGTGGTACGGCGCCGGAGGGTGTCGTGCGGGACGAACCGGCCAAGCCGGTGCGCGGGTTCATGCTCGACATCGCGCGCAAGCACTACACGGCGAAGTGGATCGAGGACCGGGTGCGGGAGCTCGGCGACCTGAAGTTCAACGAGCTGGGGCTGCACTTCTCCGACGACCAGGGCTTCCGGATCGAGTCCGACACCCATCCCGAGGTGGTGTCCCAGCCGCATCTGACGAAGGCCGAGGTCAAGCGGATCGTCGCGCTCGCCGCGAGCCGGCACATCACCGTGGTGCCCGAGATCGACTCGCCCGGGCATCTGGGGGCGGTCATCGCCGCGCATCCGGATCTGCAGCTGCGCAACACGCAGGGGGTGGCGACGAAGGGCGCGGTGGACATCTCCAAGCCTGCCGCCGCCGAGATCGTCGACGACCTGCTGAACGAGTACGCCGGTCTGTTCCCCGGCGGGCAGTGGAACCTCGGCGGCGACGAGTACCAGGCGCTCGTGGTGTCCAACCCGGCCGCCTCCTATCCGCAGCTGGCCGCCGCCGCGCGGAGCAGGTACGGCTCCGGCGCCACCGTCTCCGACCTGACCACCGGGTGGCTCAACGACCGCGCCGACACCGTCCGCGCGCACGACCGGACCATGCGCGTGTGGAACGACGGGTTCTTCCGCGGTACGACCGTGCAGCCCGCCAAGGACCTGCGGGTCGGGTACTGGACCGGCAAGGAGATCGGGGCGCGGCAGCCGGTGGAGTACCTGAGCGCCGGGCGGAAGGTCGTCAACTACAACGACGAGTTCCTCTACTACGTGCTCGGGCAGCCGAACAACTTCGTCTACCCGACCGGGCAGCGGATCTACGAGCGGTGGACGCCGCTGGTCGTGCGCGGCACGCAGGCGGTGCCGTCGAGGTACGACGGGCAGATCCTCGGCGGGTCCTTCGCGGTGTGGTGCGATCTCGCGAACGCGCAGACGCAGGACCAGGTCGCGGCGGGGATCCGGATGCCGCTCAGGGCGACCGTGCAGAAACTGTGGGATCCCGGGCAACCGAAGCTGACGTGGGCCCGGTTCAAGGCGCTGGCGGACAAGCTCGGCTGAAACCCGGCCACTTGGCGCGTACGGCTGCGAACAGCCGTACGGCTGTGGTGTATTCGGCGCGAGCCGAAGCCGACACTGCCGTGGGGGAACGGGACATGGGCTACTGGGGGTACTACGTCGTGGGCCGCAGCGAGCGGCCGCTCACCGAACTGGACGCGCTGTCCGGCGCCAAGGGCATGGAGTTACGGGCCGAGGCGCCGGGCGGCTGGCAGGTGTGGGAGTACCCGAGCGGGGACGGCGAGGTCGGCAGCATGAACGTCCTCGCCGGGGAGACCGGGGCGCCCGCGCTCTTCGGGTACGTCATGGACAGCGCCTCGGTGGTCGTGGAGGCGGCGGCGCCGGAGAGCGGAGCGTGGACCACCTGTCTCGCGCGGGCCGCGATGGCCGGGTATCTGGACGCCGGGAACGAGGGCCTCACGCTCGAGGACTACTTCCTCGAACCGCGCGACGCCGCCGACCGGGCCGTCGCCTGGGCCGCCGAGGCGGGGCGTGACGTGGCCGCGGATCCGCTGCTCGACGTGCTGACCGCGGACCCCGATCCGTTGGCCGAAAATCTCTTCTTCCGGCTGCTCGACCGGCTGGGTGTGGTGCCCCTGTGACACTCCCGGGCCGTCGCACGCAGTAAGGGGAAGTGCGGGTTCCGTCAGGAAAGACGCCCGTCGCGCCTTGCGGACGCCCCGCAGAAGGAGGGCCGGATGAGTCTGGTGGAACTGATCGCTCAGGCCGACGAGCGTGGGCTGGCCGCCAGCGGGTTGGCTTGTTTGGACCGGTGTGTGCCGCTGCTCGGGGCCGACGACGAGGTGTTGCGGCCGTTGTGGGGGTGCCTCGCGGACGACGGTGACGCCGGGGACTGGGGCGGGTGGCTGGAGCAGGTGCGGGACACGCTCGCCGGGCCGGAGGAGTACGCGGAGTCCCCCGAGGACGAGGCCGCGTTGCTGGCTCGTCGGATGCTGGCGGCCGCGCCGGTGGAGTGGGACGCGGGTGTGGTGCGGGTGTGGGCCGACGGGTGTTCCGTCGCCGCCTTGCAGATACATCGGCTGCTCGATCCGCTCGACGACGAGGGTTCTTCGGTCGATGCGCGGCGGGAAGGGCGTACGGAGGGGATCTCGCCGTTGGTCGCCGCGGAGTTGCGGCGGCAGGTGACGGTGCTCGAGCTGCTGGCCGGGCATGGGGCGGCCGGCCTGCGCCGGGCGCTGGAGGTGTCCACCGAGGGGCGGCGGGTGTTGCGGGCGGTTGTCTCGCGACGGGCTCGTAGGACCACTTCGTAGAACCCGCCTCATCAGTCGAGAATCCACTTCACCACCGCGTCGCCGTACTCCGCAGTCTGTGCGTAGAACGCCGTCAGGTCGCGGTGTGCCGACGCGAAGACGCACCTCGCCTCCTCCTCCGACTCCTTGCCGCCGTAGCGCGGGAGCAGTTCGGCGCGGGCCGCGCTCCACAGGGAGTCGAAGTCCGTCGACGTCAGGAAGTCGGCGACTCTCGCCGCCTGTGCCGCCGTCAGCATCAGGAAGGGTGGCGCTTCCTTGTCCGGGTGGGCGATTCGGTGGCCGCCGAGGACCACATGGGTTCGTATGTCCTCCGCCGGGTCGGCGCCGGCGTAGAAGACGTCGTGGTCGCAGTACCGCCGGTCCAGGAACTCCTCGCGGTGGCGGTCCACTCGCTCGCGCACCGCGTTCCAGTCGTCCTCGAACAGCCGTTGCATCCAGTTCGCGCTGTTGCGCAGCGCCGAGGGCGGCACCGCGCGGAGATGGAAGTACACGTTCATCAGTGAGAGGAGCGCACGGAAGGGGCGAAGCGTCACTCCCGGGCGAAAGCCCCATGTGAGAGGGGACTGTGGCTGTCGTGGGGTGGAGGTGAGGTGGTCCTGCGCCGGTCCGGGGGAGCACCCCGAATTCCCGTGACGAAACGCTTCCCCGGAGCGCTTTCCCGGGTGTGACAGCCCAGCATGCGACGACAGGACGGCCCTCCGCCGCGGCCAAGCCCGCGCGCCTGGCGGCCGACGCGGTGGCGACGATGCGCGAGGGGGCGCGGCTGCGCCTCGACTACTCGGCGCAGAGTCTGTGGCGGGTGGACCGCCTGATCGACGACATACGACGGGAGGGTGCGCCGTATGCGGCCGTGGAGAGCGTGTTGCGCGGGCTCGGCGCGTACGCCGGTGAGGTGATCGTGCGGCAGACCGGTGGCGAGTGGTGGTCGAGCGGGAGCGAGTACTGGCTGCGGACGCCGGACGGGCGGCTGTGGGATCCGGTCGACGAGGCCCGGCGCTGCTTCTACGGCGACGGTTCGCTGCGGCTGATGTGCCGGGACGCGACCGGCGGCGTACGCGGATGAGCACCCGGGCGGAGTCGCCGTAAGCAAAATCGGCGTAATAAGAGACGCTGGCGTTCCCAAACGGCGGATCCTGGAGGGAGCATGGAGTCGACCTCAGGGACGGTACGACTCGGCTCGATTCGGGAGGCCTCCATGGCCGAGAACCGCCGCTGGTGGGCGCTGGTCGTCATCGCGCTCGCCCAGTTGATGGTCGTCCTCGACATGACCATCGTCAACATCGCGCTGCCCTCCGCCCAGGCCGACCTGAACATGTCGGACGGCAACCGGCAGTGGGTCATCACCGCATACACCCTGGCCTTCGGCGGACTGCTGCTGCTCGGCGGCCGGATAGCCGACCTGGTGGGCCGCCGCAACACCTTCGTGATCGGCCTGCTCGGCTTCGCCGCCGCCTCCGCGCTCGGCGGTGCCGCGGCCAACTCCGGGATGCTGTTCGGGGCGCGGGCGCTGCAGGGCGTGTTCGCCGCGCTGCTCGCACCGTCCGCGCTGTCGCTGCTCGCGACGACGTTCACCGACCCCAAGGACCGGGGCAAGGCCTTCGGCATCTTCGGCGCGATCATCGGCGCGGGCGCCGCGGTCGGGCTGCTCGCGGGCGGCATCCTCACCGAGTACCTGAACTGGCGCTGGTGCCTGTACGTCAACATCCCGATCGCGCTGGTCGCCTTCTTCGGCGCGCTGGCGCTGCTCGAGGTCGGCGAGCGCCATCCCGGCGCCCGGCTCGACGTACCGGGCGCGCTGCTCGGCTCGGCCGGCATGCTCTCGGTGGTCTACGGCTTCTCCGAGGCGGAGTCGCGCAGTTGGCACGACGGCCTGGTCCTGACGCTGCTCGTCGCCGGCGTCGTACTGCTCGCTCTCTTCGGATTCTGGCAGACCCGGGCGAAGGTGCCGCTGCTGCCGATGTCCGTGGTCAAGGACCGGCAGCGCGTCGGCGCCTTCCTGGCCACGCTGTTCGTCACCATCGGCATGTTCGGCACGTTCCTCTTCCTGACGTACTACCTCCAGGGCGTGCTCGGCTGGTCGCCGCTGAAGACCGGCGTCGCCTACCTGCCGATGACGGTCGCGATGGTGATCGGCTCGACGCAGATCGCCGCGCGGCTGCTGAACAAGGTGCCGCCCCGCTTCCTGATGGTGCCGGGGCTGCTGGTCGCCGCGGGCGGGCTGGCGATCATCGCCCAGGTCGGCGTGGAACCGGCGTACGCCTCGCACGTCCTGCCCGGCATGATCATGCTGGGTCTCGGCATGAGTACGGCGATGATGACCTCGGTGTCGCTGGCCACCGGAAGCGTGGCGCCGCGCGACTCGGGCGCGGCCTCCGCGACCTTCAACACGGCCCAGCAGGTGGGCGGTTCGATCGGTACGGCGCTGCTGAACACGATCGCCGCGAGCGTGACGGCGACCTATCTGACGGCCCATGCGGGACCGGGTGTCGACAAGCAGCTGCTCGCCGCGAAGGCCACCGTGCACGGCTTCAACGTCGCCACCTGGTGGGCGCTGGCCGCGCTGCTGCTGGCCGCGGTCATCGCGGGCGTGGTCGTGAACGCGGACCGGGCGCCCACCCCGCAGAGTGCGGAGAAGCAGGCGCCCGAACCGGTGGACACGCTGGGCTGACCACTTGCCGGCTACTTGATGTAGACCAGGCCGTCCGTCGTGACCGTCGGACGGCCGCTGGTCGCCACGACCACGATCTTCACCGTGTGCTTGGCACTGCTCGACCAGGTCTTGGTCCAGATCGCCTGACGGTAGGCGGTGGTCGAGGACTTCAGGTCGACGGTGCTCACCTTCACCCCGTCGACGTACACGTACGCCTGACCGCTGCTGGAGGCCCGGCTGACCACCCAGGACGCGGACCGTCCGGTGAACGTCCAGCTCAGGCTCGCGCCCTTGGAGCTGCTGGAGTACGACTTCCCGCCCAGGTAGCTGGTGGACGAACGGGCCGTCCAGGTACCGGACTTGGTGGCCGAGGTCTCCTGGAGGATCAGCGGCGTGAAGGCCGGCGACGAGGTGCGGGTGTTGCCCGCGTAGTCGTACGCCTTCATCGACCAGGTGGACGCCGTACCGGACTTGGCGATCTGCTTGGAGCTGGTCGTGGTCGGGCCGAAGGTGGCCGTGGTCGGCGTCAGCAGGCTCACGGACTTCAGGGCCTGGCCGTCGGCCGCCTTCCAGCCGAGGGTGACCGGGACGGCGGTGGTGTTGACCGTGCCCGTGCGCAGGGAGAGTTTCGGCGCGGTGGAGAAGGTGGGCGCGGTCGTGTCCGTCACGACCTTCACGGCGGCCGTGGTCGTGGTCCTGCCGGACTGGTGCACGGCCCGTACGGCGACCGTGTGGCTGCCCGCGGCGAGCGTCGCGCCGACCGAGGTGGACGTGCCGGACGCGGAGGCGGCGACCGTGCCGTCCACCAGCAGCTCGAACTTCGAGATCAGCGAACCCGGCGTGGTCGTCGACCACTTCGCCGTGATCGCGCCCTTGGTGTAGTACGTCGAGCCGGACAGGCCCGCGCCGGAGAGCGAGGCCAGCTTCAGGCCCTGGACCGGGCCGGACGCCCAGGCGCGGATGGTGGGCAGCTGGTCGTAGAGCGAGCTGCCGGGGCACTGGGTGTTGTAGCCGTCGCGGTGACCGGAGATCCGGTTGAAGGTGTAGCTGCTGCCCGAGGTGAAGCTGGTGCCGAAGTAGTTCGTCTGGGTCGCGCCCGCCTTGAGCTGGACCGTCGAGTTCGGATCGGCGTCGTACTGGCCGAGCTTCCAGGCGGCGATCCGCGCGACCGACTCCAGGGCCGCGTTGCTCGCCCCCGTGGTCGTGTAGTCGCCGAGCACCGCGATGCCGGCCGACTCACGGTTCCAGCCGTAGGTGTGGGCGCCGAGCACCGGGAGGTCGACGCCGCCCTTGCGGCCCTCGAAGATCGTGCCGCACTTGTCGACCAGGAAGTTGTAGCCGATGTCGTTCCAGCCGTTGGTCTGCGTGTGGTACGCGTAGATGCCCCGCACGATCGCCGCGGAGTCGGCGCAGGAGTAGTCGTTCGTGCCGTCCGTGTGGTGCACGAAGACGGCCTTCACATCGGCGTTGTACTCCGAGGGGTCCGGGCTGAGCGACTCGTCGGCGCCCCAGCCTGCGCGCGAGGTGATCGGCGGCTCGGGCACGGTGGACGGCGGCGCGGTGGGCGTGGTGGCGGACGCCGAGTCGCTCGGGGACGCGGAGGCGCTGTCGCTCGGGGAGACCGAGTCGGTGGGGGACACGGAGTCGGTGGGGGACACCGAGTCGGTGGGTGACGCGGAGTCGGTGGGCGAGGCGCTGTCGGTCGCGGAGGCGCTGTCGCTCGCGGACGCCTCGGCGGCGTACGCGGCGGGGGCCGGGGCGGCGGCCTTCTGCTCGGCGGCGGTCGCCACGCCCGGGTCGACCAGGTTGACCTGGAGGCCCTTGGGCAGGCCCGCGCTGGTGGAGCCGTCCTTGTGGACGACCTGGACCTGGACGCCGTCGGCGGGCCCGACCCAGAGCGGCTCGGAGGCGCCGCGCGCGTCGGCGCCGGCCTCCTGGTCCTGTAGCGGGTCGACGTCCGCCTCCAGGTCCTGCCACCCGGACCACTCGCCGGTCTCGACGCTGCGGGTGCGGACCTGAGCGGTGCCGTGCAGCCGCGTCTTCGGGCCGGTCCAGGAGACACCCAGCATCGAGAACTGCTTGGTCTCCGTGCGCGGCAGCTCCCGCCTGCCGGTCGCGCCGCCCTTCAGGGACAGGTCGTACACCTTCACCGGCCGCTTGGCCTGCCCCACGTCCGCCTGACCGGAGGACGGGCTGGCGACGGCGTACGACACCACACCCCCGCCACCCAGGACGACCGCCCCCAGCGTCAGCCAGGCC
This sequence comes from Streptomyces sp. CA-249302, assembly GCF_050936785.1. NCBI lineage: Bacteria > Bacillati > Actinomycetota > Actinomycetes > Kitasatosporales > Streptomycetaceae > Streptomyces > Streptomyces sp. CA-249302. The sequence continues at coordinate 6,611,841 of NZ_JBNJMG010000001.1, forward strand.
CGCCGCTTCATGCTCAGCGGTCTGTACGCACGCGTCCCACGAGGACTCAACTACCCCACCCCTAGAGAAAGACCATGACTGGCCACGACTGCCACACCTGTCCACATCGGTCACACAGGTGGCACTTACAACTCAGCGTCGGCCTCTGGCCAAACGTCACACCTTTCCCGGCCGGTGATGTTCGCGGCACCGCATCCGCTTGCTGAACGGGAGGTGGGGAGCCTCCCGTCGATCGAACGAGGGGTGGGGACCCATGAGCACCAGTGACGACCGCGTTCCCGGCGCGAGCGGGATGCGGTCCTGCGCCGCGGGCTTCGTCGCCCGCGCCACGGCCCGCAACCGCCTGCCGCTCGACTACTCCGAGCGCAGCCTCCGGATCGTCGACTTCCTGGTCGACGGCCTGCGCAAGGGCGGCGCCGACCCGGAACGGGCCCGGGGCACACTCTTCGGACTCGGGGCGTACGTCGGTGAGGTGCTGGTGCGCCGGGCAGGGGCGGTCTGGGTGGATTTCGACGCCGACCAGCGGGCGTACTTCGGCCAGCCGGTCGGCGTGCGGATGCCGGACGGGCGGGTGTGGAACCCGGTCGGCAAGGTCCACAACCGTCTCGGGACGGGCGACCCGGAGGACTCCCTGCTCACCTTCTATCTGATGCTGCACGGCAGGGCCCGGAGTCCCGGCTCCCCGACGGCCCGTCACACGGGTCCCCTGTGACACTTCCGTGATGCCGGACGCAGAGGTCCATGGAGGCGTGCGCACGGACGGATGTGGCGCGCGGTGCGGGTTCGGCAGAGCCCCCTTCGCACTCGTACGGACGAGGACAGTTGTTGGGCCAGGGACGGGAACCCCGCCGCGCGCAGGCTTACGACGGGGAGCTGGGCGCGGCCGTCGCGCGGGCCCAGGAGGGCGACGAGGCCGCGTTCGCGGTCGCGTACCGGCTGGTGCAGCCCGGACTGCTCGGCTATCTGCGCGGGATCGTCGGCGAGGACGCGGAGGACGTGGCCTCGGACGCCTGGCTGGAAATCGCCCGCGACCTGGGGCGGTTCAAGGGCGACGGGGCGGGCTTCCGCGGCTGGACGGCGACCATCGCCCGGCACCGGGCCCTGGACCATCTGCGCCGGCTGAAGGTACGGCCCCGGTCGGCCGGGCTGGAACAGGACGTCCTGGACCTCCCAGGCCCGCACAGCACCCACGACCAGGCCCTGGAGGCGCTCTCCACCGAGCGCGCCCTGGAACTGGTCAGGAGCCTGCCCCGGGACCAGGCCGAGGCGGTACTGCTCCGCGTGGTGGTCGGCCTCGACGGCCCGGGGGCGGCCCGGGTCCTCGGCAAACGCCCCGGCGCGGTACGCACCGCGGCCCACCGGGGCCTGAAGCGCCTCGCGGCCCGCCTCGGCGGCGCGGGTGTGACGAATGAGGATCCCCGGACGCTGGGGGAGTCGAAATGAACGACAGCGGCAGTGCGAATGCCGGGGGCCGCGAAAGCGGTGGCGGCCGGATCACCGGGGGCCACGACGGCGGAGGCGGCCGGACGGCCGTCGGCGGCGACGGTGAGGCCGGTCGGCGGCGCATCGGCGGCGGCAGCGGTGGCGGTCGGGAGCTAGCCGGTCGCGGCGGGAGCGGTGGCCGGACGGGCATCGGTCGCGGCGGCTGCGGTGGCCGGGCGGCTGTCGGGCGGGGCGGCTGCGGTGGTCGGGCGGGTGTCGGTCGTGGCGGCTGCGGTGGTCGGTTCGGCCGGGGCGGTCCTGGTGGTTGTGGTTGGTTCGGCCGGGGCGGTCCTGGTGGTTGTGGTTGGTTCGGCCGCGGTGGCCCCGGTGGCGGTGGTCGGGTGAACGCCTGTGGCGGGTCGGCCGTCATGGGTGGCAGGAGTGGCGGCGGCGGACGGTCGTCGGACATGGATGGATACGGATACGGACATGGGTGAGCGGCGGAGCGACGGCGGGGCGCATGGCCCTCGGCGCGTGCACCCCGGCGCCGTGTCGGGCCCCGAGGACCGGGCGGCCGGCGGCCCGGTGCTGGAGGAGTTGCTGGCCGGTGCGATGCGGCCGGAGGCGCTGGACAGCGCGGCCGAGCAGCGGGCGGTGGCGGCGTTCCGGGAGGCCCGGGACACCGGGGCGCTCAAGGCGCGGACCCGGCGCCGTGACGACTGGCGGCCGCGCGAGCAGCGCCGTACCCGCCGCTCCCTGAAGGCCACCCTCACGCTCACGCTCGCCGGCTTCACCCTGGGCGGCGTCGCGTTCGCGGCGATCGGCACGGGCGGCGGCTCCACGCACGACGACGGACACGCGGCCCGGCAGCGGGAACAGCTGCCGACCGGCCCCTCCACCTCGGCGCCCCGCACGCCGGGCACCTCCGCCGCCACGCCGGACCGTCCGGCCACGGCGAAGGACACCGCGGCACACTGCCGGGCGTACGACAACGTCAAGGGCAACGGCAAGGCGCTTGAGTCGACGGCCTGGCAGCGGCTGATCGCGGCGGCGGGCGGCGAGCAGAACGTCGCCGCGTACTGCGCGGAGCAGCTGGGGGAGCCGACGGCCACACCGTCGGCGACCAAGCCGGGCAACAGCGGCAAGGTCGGCAAGTCCGAGGCGACCGACGGCTCCGCGAAGACCGACAACGGCAAGAACGCCGACAAGGGCAACGGCAACAACAACTGACCTAGGGGCCGAGGGCCGCCGAACAGGCACGGCGCGTACGGCGCCCGGACGGGGCCGTTCCGCACGGGGCGCGCCCGCGGGCCTCGACGTGGCCCTCGCGGATGCCTCGGTTCGCTTCCGTACGCCCGCCGGCCCAGGTTGATGCCGTGTCAGGGCAGGGAAGTCGCATGGAGGGGACGCCCCACGCCTGACCGGGGCACACACAAGGCCCAAGGCCCCAGGCCCAGGGCCCGAGATCGAGGATTCCCGATGTCATTTCCCCGGCGATCGAGCAGCCCTCTGCCTCTCCCCCTTCCCCTCCCTCTCCCCGTCCCCGCACCGTTCTGCCCCCTCCCCGCGCCGGCCCCGGACGTCGACGGAGACCTCCTCGACCGGCAGACCAACGAATGGATGGCCCGCTCCGGGATCTACAACAGCCCGGAACACAGGAGCCGTCTCGAACGTGTGGATGTCGGACACCTCACGGCGCGCGGGGTCCCGCACGGGACACCCGAGCGGACACGTGTCATAAGCGACTTCGTCATGTGGCTGTTCGCCGTGGACGACTACTGCGACGAAACGGGCCTCTCCCATGCACCGTACGAGTACGCGGCCTTCGCCGCTCAGGTGCTTCGCGTGCTGGAAGCCCCCGAGGTCGACGCGTTCGACGCCAACCCCTATGTGGCAAGCGTGCGGGAACTGCGCCGGCGCCTGGAGGCGACCGGCGCCACGGGAACGCAGATCCTGCGCTGGTCCTACGGCCTGCGCATGTTCCTGTTCGGGCAGGTCAGAGAGACCCTTGCCCGCGGCCGATCCGTCCGGCCCGACCTCGTCGACTTCATGACGACGCGGCTCGAAACCGCGGGAACCTTCCCCGTGTTCGCCCTCAACGACTACGCCCGCGGAACGGAAGTGGACGGGAAGAACTTCAACCGTCCGGCAGTGCGGGCCGTCTGCGAAATGGGAATCGCCGTGATCGGCCTCGACGACGACATCGTCTCCCTGCACAAGGAAATGCACCGAAGCCCCGACGACCCCAATCTCGTCAGTCTGCTCGCCCGCATCGACGAAGCGCCGTTGGAGCAGGCGCTGGCCGGCGCGATGGACATGCGGGACCGGATCATGAGCCGCTTCGACACCTTGAGCACCCGAATCCTCGACACGGCCGACGAGGCGCTCACCGCGTACGTCTCCGGCATGCGGACCTGGGTGCGCTCCTGGCTGGACTGGTCCTACGACGTCGACCGCTACGTCAACCCCGACTGCCCGGCCGCCCTGACCGGCGGCTGCCGCAGCGACGCACCGCCCCAGGCCGGTCGGGCACTGGACAATCCCGCGGTCTCCTGGTGGTGGAACGACCTTCCGGACATCCCGACAAAGACGTGACGCCCGGGAGACGGCCGGGGCCGCCACCCCCCACAGGAGAGGCCCCGGCCGTCGCGCGGTCGGGCCGCGCGGCGGCCCGTATCTTCTACAGCGCCATGACTGCGGTTTCTGTCACACCCCGCATGCGGACCGCTCCGTCACAAGGTGGTTGCAGGTTGTACGGACATGGACGAGCAGCGGTTTCAGGTCGTAACGTGCCTTTCGCGCCGGGGCACGGCGGGCGCGTACGACCACCGCCACCAGCTGCGGCCCCGACCACCGCAACCATCAATTGAGGAACCACGACGGCGAGGACCCGGTCCGCGAGAGCGGCGCCGGTTTAGGCGCAAAGGGCGTACCACGGGTGCTGGGGGACGACGCGGAGCTGACCGCCGCGGTGCTTGCGGCACAGGACGGGAACGAGACCGCGTTCCGGACTGTGTACCGAGCTGTGCACCCGCGGCTGCTCGGCTACGTCCGCACCCTGGTCGGCGACCCGGACGCGGAGGACGTCGCCTCCGAGGCCTGGCTGCAGATCGCCCGTGACCTGGACCGCTTCGACGGCGACGCCGACCGCTTCCGCGGCTGGGCCGCCCGGATCGCCCGCAACCGCGCCCTGGACCACATACGCATGCGCGGCCGCCGCCCCGCGATCGGCGGCGACGAGACCGAGCTGACGGGCAAGGCCGGCGAGTCCGACACCGCCGGCGAGGCCATCGAGGCCCTGGCCACCGACCACACGCTCTCCCTCATCGCCAGACTCCCGCAGGACCAGGCCGAGGCCGTGGTGCTGCGCGTGGTCGTCGGCCTCGACGCCAAGACCGCGGCGGAGACGCTCGGCAAGAGACCGGGTGCCGTACGCACGGCGGCGCACCGCGGTCTCAAACGGCTCGCCGAACTGCTCGGCGAGGATCCGGAATCGACCGGCGGCCTCGACGCGCTGCCGCCCCAGCGAGAGCCGCGCGGTCGCGCGGTGACGTCCGCGAGTGTGACGCATCTGCGTGCGCGGACGCAGAAGGACATGTGATGGCCGACGAGCGCTGTGTCTCCCCGGGGGGCGACCCCCGGACCCCCGGCACGTGGCTGAACCGCGAAGCAGCGGAGGCCCTGCTGCGTGGTGAGTCACTGGAAGCCGTCGACGCGGACGCCCGTGACCAGGCAGAACGCCTCGCGAGGACGCTTGGGTCGCTCACCTCCGAGCTCCCGTCGAGCGGCGCCGAACTCCCGGGCGAGGCCGCCGCGCTGGCCGCCTTCCGCACGGCCCGCTCCGCCGCGCACGACCGCCGGCCCGCCCCCGGCCACCGCGCCCACGCCGCCGACACCGGCCGCCGCTCACGCAGCCACACCTCCGACGCCGGGCTGGTCCGGATCGGCGGTCGCCCCGACGCCGACACCCGGCGCCGCGCCCTGAGCCGCCCCCTGCGCTTCGGGCTCACGGCCGTACTGGCGGCCGGCATGGTCGGCGGGGTGACGCTCGCGGCCACCAGCGGAGTCCTGCCGACGCCGTTCGGCGGCGACGAACCCGGCCCCGCGGCCTCGGTCTCGGCCGCCGTCACCCCCGAGCGCCCGCTGATCTCGCCCTCGCCGAACGGCCTGCTGGGCAAGCCCACGCCGGACGGCTCGACCGGCGGCTCCGCCACCCCGCGGAACACGCCCACCCCGGGTTCCTCGGACAAGCCCGACACCCGGGCCGGCGGCTGGTGGTGGAAGCAGCACGCCCCGTCGACCTGCCGGGACGCGCTCGGCGGCAAGGAACTCGCGCCCAACCGCAAGCAGGCGCTGGAGACCGCGGCGGGCGGCCTCGCCCCCGACCGGGTCTGGAAGTACTGCAAGCACGTCCTCGCCGGCACCGACGCCACCTCACGCGACGGCAAGAAGACCGGCAAGGGCGGGGGGCAGAACGGCGCGGGCGGTCAGGGCGGTCAGGGCGATCAGAACGGCCAGGGCGGCTCCGGTCAGGGCAACGGCAACGGCCAGGGCGAGCAGGGCGGCGGCCAGAACAGCGGTGGCCAGGGCGGTGACGACGACGGCAACCACATAGCCCCCGGTGGGGGCGGCGCCGTAACCCCGTCCACCAGCACGTCCGTGCTGCCCGGCCGCGTCCTGACGAGTGAGTCCCCGGCGCCGGCGCCGGACCCGACGTACAGCGCGCTCTGACCCGCCCGCACCCCCTGTGAGCTGCGGTTCCTTACCGGTCCAAATTTTTCCGGCCGCCCCAGTAACGTTTTCGGCCGCCGCCACGCAGTACTGAGTGAGCCGACTGGTCATCGGCCGTCGCACAGAGCCGGGGTTCCCCCCGTACCCACGGCTCGTGCACCTCGGCGCGGGCGGGACACGTTCCCCCGGTCCCGCCCGCGCCCCGCACTTCACCAGTACACGACGACCTTGTCGCCGTTCCTCACCTGCGCGTACAGGTCCGCGATCGCCGCCTCGTCCCGGACGTTGACGCAGCCGTGCGAGGCGCCGGAGTAACCCCGGGCCGAGAAGTCGTAGGAGAAGTGCACGGCCTGGCCGCCGCTGAAGAACATGGCGTACGGCATCGAGGAGTCGTACAGCGTCGACCAGTGGTGACGTGACTTCCAGTACACGTGGAAGACGCCCTCGCGGGTGGGCGTGCCGGTCGCGCCGAAGCGGACGGACATCTCCGACACCGTCCGGCCGTCGATCATCCAGCGCAGCGTCCGGGTCGTCTTGTCGATGCACAGCACCCGGCCGGTCAGACACCGCGGATCGGGCGCGCCGGCCGGCTGCCCGCCCATCAGGTACAGGTCCCACTTCCCCGGCTCGTGCGTCATCTTCGTCAGCCGCTGCCAGGTGACGGTGTCCGTCTCGCCGGTCTTCGGCAGCCCGCGCTTGCCCTGGAAGCCCCTGACCGCGTCCTCGGTGAGGTCGTCGTACGTCCCGGTCGGCCCGTCGAAGAGCCACTGCACCTGTCGCAGCCGGGCCTGAAGCTCCCGCACGTCACGCCCCGAGTCGCCGCGCCGCCACAGCACGGGAGCTCCCGCCGTGGCCGTGGCCGTCGGTGTCGGGCTCGGCCTGTCGTCGGCCTTCGTCGACGGCGACTTGGTGCTCGGCAGCTCGATGTGCACGGGAGAGTTGCCCTTGCCGTCGGTGCCCTGCACGGTGCATCCGCACACGGCGACCAGACCGGCCACCACCGCGGCTGCCGCAGTGGCGCTCGCTCTCCCCATGCCCGTAGTACGCAACACGACCCCCGCCGTCTCACCGATGAGCACGCATGTCACTGGAGATGCTGCCCGCGGGCGACTGGTTGCGAACGGCGGCGCATTGAGGTGACCTGGACTGCACAGGGCCGTCGGCGAGGGAGGCATCACACCCATGGCGCGTGAGTCGGAGTCCGGGCTGCCCATCGAACCGGTCTACGGGCCCGCCGACCTGGCGGGCTGGGACCCGGCCGAGAAACTCGGCGAACCGGGGTCGTACCCCTTCACCCGCGGTGTCTACCCGTCGATGTACACGGGCCGCCCCTGGACGATGCGCCAGTACGCCGGCTTCGGTACGGCGACCGAGTCCAACGCCCGCTACCGCCAGCTGATCGCCCACGGCACGACCGGTCTGTCGGTCGCCTTCGACCTCCCCACCCAGATGGGCCACGACTCGGACGCCCCGATCGCGCACGGCGAGGTCGGGAAAGTGGGCGTGGCGATCGACTCGGTCGACGACATGCGGGTGCTGTTCGACGGGATCCCGCTGGACAGGGTCTCGACGTCGATGACGATCAACGCACCGGCGGCCCTGCTGCTGCTCCTCTACCAACTGGTGGCGGAGGAACAGGGGGTGGCCGCCGATCAGCTGACGGGGACGATCCAGAACGACGTCCTGAAGGAGTACATCGCGCGTGGGACGTACATCTTCCCGCCGAAGCCCTCCCTCCGCCTGATCGCGGACATCTTCAAGTACTGCCGGGCCGAGATCCCGAAGTGGAACACGATCTCGATCTCCGGCTACCACATGGCGGAGGCGGGCGCGTCCCCCGCGCAGGAGATCGCCTTCACGCTGGCCGACGGCATCGAGTACGTGCGCACGGCGGTCGCGGCCGGCATGGACGTCGACGACTTCGCGCCCCGCCTGTCCTTCTTCTTCGTCTCTCGTACGACGATCCTGGAGGAGGTCGCGAAGTTCCGCGCCGCGCGCCGGATCTGGGCCCGGGTGATGCGGGACGAGTTCGGGGCGCGCGACCCCAAGTCGCTGATGCTGCGCTTCCACACCCAGACGGCGGGCGTCCAGCTGACGGCCCAGCAGCCCGAGGTGAACCTGGTCCGGGTGGCGGTCCAGGGCCTGGCCGCGGTGCTGGGCGGCACCCAGTCCCTGCACACCAACTCCTTCGACGAGGCGATCGCCCTGCCGACGGACAAGAGCGCGCGTCTCGCTCTCCGTACGCAGCAGGTCCTGGCCTACGAGACGGACGTGACGGCGACGGTCGACCCCTTCGCGGGCTCGTACGTGGTCGAGAAGATGACGGACGAGGTGGAGGCGGCGGCGCTGGCCCTGATGCGCAGGGTCGAGGACCTGGGCGGCGCGGTCTCGGCCATCGAGCACGGCTTCCAGAAGAACGAGATCGAGCAGAACGCCTACCGCATCTCCCAGGAGACGGACTCGGGGGAACGGGTGGTGGTGGGCGTCAACCGCTTCCAGCTGGAGCAAGAGGAGCCGTACGAGCCGCTACGGGTGGACCCGGCGATCGAGTCCCAGCAGGCGGAGCGGCTGGCGCGGCTGCGGGCGGAGCGGGACCAAGGGGCGGTGGACTCGGCGCTCGCGGCCCTGAAGAAGGCGGCGGAGGGCGAGGAGAACGTCCTGTACCCGATGAGGGAGGCGCTGCGGGCCCGGGGGACGGTGGGCGAGGTGTGCAACGCGTTGCGGGACGTATGGGGCACCTACGTACCTTCGGATGCGTTCTGACATGCGACACTCGCTCTCATGTTCGGTGTCATCGATCTCCCCACCTACCTGGCCGGCCTCGTCCTGATCGTGCTGCTGCCCGGTCCCAATTCGCTGTACGTGCTGTCCGTCGCCGCCCGGCGCGGGGTGCGGACCGGGTACACCGCCGCCGCGGGGGTGTGGTGCGGCGACGCCGTGCTGATGACGCTGTCCGCCGCCGGGGTCGCTTCGCTGCTCCAGGCCAACGCCGTGCTGTTCGGGATCGTGAAGTACGCCGGTGCCGGGTATCTGACCTGGCTCGCGATCGGGATGATGCGGGCCGCGTGGGGGATGTGGAAGGCGCGCAGGGAGCAGGCCGTCGAGGAGACTCCGACGGGTGTCTCGTACGAGCGGCCCTTCCGGCGGGCTCTCGTCGTCAGTCTCTTCAATCCCAAGGCGATCCTGTTCTTCGTCGCCTTCTTCGTGCAGTTCGTCGACCCGGGGTACGCCTACCCCGCCCTCTCCTTCGTCGTCCTCGGCGCCTTCGCCCAGCTCGCCAGCTTCCTCTACCTCAGCGCGCTGATATTCGGCGGCACCAAGCTGGCCGCCGCCTTCCGTCGCCGTAAGCGCCTTTCGGCCACGGCGACTTCGGCGGCGGGGGCGTTGTTCCTGGGGTTCGCCGTGAAGCTGTCGCTGGCGAGTTCCTAGGCGGGGCGGGCTCTAGCGGATGCCGAGCCGGGAGATGTAGTCCGCGAGACCCTTCGGCTCGTCGCCCGCCCAGCCGACGTACCCGTCGGGCCGGACCAGGAAGAGGCCCGTGCCGTACGACTCCTGCGCCTCCGAGCCGCGTACCACCCGCACTCCCTCCGGCAGCTCGGGCGCCTGCACGCCCAGCGCCAGCAGCGTCCAGTGCGGTCCGCGGAACGCGTCGAAGAGTCGTACTCCTTCCAGCGTGCCGTCCGGCGCGCGGTCGCCCGCCCGGACCTCGGACACGCTCGCCCGCGTCTCCTCCGTGAGTGACGACTCCCGGTAGCCCAGGCCCAGTTGGACCGTCGCCGCGCCCCGCTTGACCTCCCCGCGGTGCACGCCCGTCGAGATGCCCAGCATCTGCGCCGCGATCGGGCGCCGTTCCTCCTCGTAGGTGTTCAGCAAGGACACCGGGGCGCTCCCGCGGAGCACCGCGCCCAGCTTCCAGCCCAGGTTGTACGCGTCCTGGACGCTCGTGTTCAGGCCCTGCCCGCCCGCGGGGGAGTGGACGTGTGCCGCGTCCCCGGCCAGGAAGACGCGGCCGGACCGGAAGCTGTCCGCGAGGGCCGCCCGGGGGCGGAAGTCCGAGGCCCAGCGGACCTCCGTGATGTCCTCCGGCGAGAGGTGCGAGCGGGCGGCGGCGACCTCGCGGACGCCGTCCAGGGAGAGGTCGATGGACGTGCCCTCCGGGAACTGCGCGACCAGCTGGAAGTCCTCCGTGCCGGCGAGCGGGCAGATCGCCAGGTAGCCGACCTTGCCGTCCCCGCTCGGCGGGAACACATGCCAGTTGTCCCGGTCCAGGCCGTTGATCCGCACGTCCGCCACCAGGATCGGGTCCGGGTCGACCGTCTCGCCGGTCATGCCGATGCCGAGTGCGCGGCGGACGACCGAACGGCCGCCGTCCGCCGCGACCAGGTAGCGGGCGCGGACCTCCGGGCCGGACGCGAAGCGCACCGTCACCGTCTCCGCGTCCTGCTCGAAGCCGACGACCTCCCGGCCGAACTCGACCCGCCCGCCCAGCTCCTCGAGGCGCGCGAACAGGATCTCCTGTGTCCGCCACTGCGGCACCATCCACGGCACGTTGAACGCCGAGCCCGCGGAGGCCGCCTTCACCTCGTCCTCGTCGAACATCCTGTGCTCGCCGAGCCGCTCGCCGTCCTGCCAGATCATCCCGGTCGGGTAGCTTCCGCCGAGGGCGAGGATCGAGTCCAGTACGCCGAGGTCCTCCAGGACCTCCATCGTGCGCGGCTGGATGCCCTTGCCGCGCGAGCCGGGGAACAGCCCGTCCGCCTTCTCCACCACCAGCGCGTCCACCCCGCGCCGCGCGAGGTCGATCCCGAGGGCCAGTCCGGTCGGGCCCGCGCCCACGATCACCACGTCCACCATGGCGTCACTCATGATCCATCTCCTTAACGCTGTTAAGTTCCGTCGATTCCGAGAGTGCCCTTAACGCTGTTAAGCTGTCAAGCGTGAGTACGGAGAAACGCGCGCCCCTAGACCGCAAGCGGGTCGCGGACACCGCCCTGAAGCTGCTGAACGAGGTCGGTCTGGACGGCCTGAGCCTGCGGGCCATCGCCCGTGAGCTGGACGTCAAGGCGCCCGCCCTGTACTGGCACTTCAAGGACAAGCAGGCGCTGCTCGACGAGATGGCGACGGAGATGTACCGCCGGATGGTCGCCGGGGCGGCGCTGGATCCGGGGGACACCTGGCAGCAGCGGATGCTGAAGGCCAACCGCGGACTGCGCGCCGCGCTGCTCGGCTACCGGGACGGCGCGAAGGTCTACAGCGGCTCACGCTTCACGGGCACGGAGCACGCGCGGGAGATGGAGGAGAACCTGCGGCTGTTCACGGCGGCCGGGTTCGGCCTCGCCGAGGCCGTGCGAGCCGCGTCCACCGCGTACTCGTACACCATCGGCTTCGTCACCGAGGAGCAGGGCGTCCGGCCCATGCCCGACGAGCGGCGCGAGGGGTACGACGTCGAGGAACGGGCCCGGCTGCTGGCCGACTTCCCGCTGTCGGCCGCGGTGGGCAAGGAGATCTTCCAGGGCTACGACGAGCGGTTCGAGGAGGGGCTGGCGCTGATCGTCGCCGGCGTCGAGGCGCGGTACCGGCGCTCAGGCTGAGGCGAGCGCCCGCTTCAGCCGCGGCCCGAGCGGCACCTCCACGAACCGGTGGACCAGCCAGGCCAGGCCCAGCAGCGACAGCACGGTGAGCCCGAGGGTCACGTCCGCGGGCACGCCCAGCGTCGTGTGCAGCAGCCGGATGACGGGCCAGCCCAGGTGCTCGTGGACCAGGTAGAAGGGGTACGTCAGCGCGCCCGCCGCGGTCAGCCAGGGCCAGTTCGCCCAGCCGAGTCGGCCGAGCGCGATCGCCGTGACGGCGGCGAAGCCGAGGGTCACCACCAGCATGATCCCGAACGCCGACCGGTTCGCGAACGCGTCCGCGCTCGGCGCCCGCCACAGCCCCGCCACCGCGTGGTGCTGCCCGATCAGCCAGCTCACGGCCACGATCGCCCACGCGTAGACGTCCCGCCGGTCGCGGTGGACCAGGTAGAGGCCGACGCCGCCGACGAAGAACGGTGCGTGCTCCGGCATCAGCACGATGTCGAGCAGCGGCTCGTGCGCGCCCCGGGCGACGGCCGCCGCCAGCGTCCAGCCCGCGCAGAACAGGATCGCCCGGCGCCGGCTCGCGCCCGGCGCCACGACCAGCAGCGCGAACAGCGCGTAGAAGCGGAGCTCCGCCCACAGCGTCCAGCACACGCCCAGCACCCGGTCCGCCCCGAGCGGCTGCTGAAGCATCGTCAGGTTGACCAGGGCGTCGCTCGGCGAGACCGCCCTGAAGGCGACAACCGGCAGCGCGAACACCGCGGTGACGAGTACGATCGCCGCCCAGTAGGCGGGCAGCAGTCGCGCGGCGCGCGAGGCGAAGAACGACTTCAGGGGGCGGCCCCAGCCGCTCATGGAGATCACGAACCCGCTGATGACGAAGAAGACCTGCACACCGAGACAGCCGTACGCGAAAAACGTATGGAAAGTGGGGAACTGCTCCCGCGCCGAGCTGCCCCAGGCCCTGCTCACCTCGCCACCCCGCCCGCCGAAGTGATACACCGCCACCATCAACGCGGCGATCAGTCGCAGTCCGTCCAGCGCCCGCAGTCGGCCGCCGCGCAATTGGCCCGAATCGTGAAGAAGGCTTGGTTGACGAGCAAACGATTCTCTCTCCAGTACCAATCGGTTCACCTGAATGTCGTTTTCGCTACCTAATTTTTCCCAGCATCCCCCCTTAGCGCGGTGAACCCGTCGAGCGACTCGGTCATCCGCGGCTACTTCACAGCAATGACTCAGCTTTGAGTTGGTCAATACCCAGGAGCGCCATGACGAGGGTCCAGAACAGACGGGCACGCGCACGTGGAGGGGAGCTGGACGACTGCCTGCGGGCCTGCGCCGCGCACAGCGGCAAACTCGTCGGGAGCATCGACCGCCGCCGCGTCGAACTCGCCGAGCAGCTGCGCAAGCTGCTCGTCGTGTGGGGCACCACGGCCACCGGCGCGCCCGCGCCGGCCCCGGCCGGCGGTGCCACCGCGCTGCTCAAGCGTGCCGTCAAGGGCGCCGCGACCCCCTCCGCCAACATCGGCAACGAGCTCCTCGACGCCCTGCTCGCCGTGGCCAACAAGGCCCTCGAGGCCGGTTACGACGACGAGCTGAACCTCGCCCTGGTGATCAGCGACACCGTCCTCGCCCAGCGCAAGAACTCCCGCGCCGGCTGGCGGCTGCGCGCCCGGCTGCTGGAGGCCATCGGCGACGAGGCCGAGGCGCTGGAGGCGTACGAGAAGTACCTGGAGCTCACCAACGACGACGGCTTCGGCGTCAAGGCCCGCATCGCCGGCCTGCGCATCGCCGGCGACAAGGAGCGCGAGCTGCTCGCCCTGCTGCGCCGCCAGTCCCCGCGCGCCGAGGAGTTCGGCCGCCGCCCCGCCACCGACGTCTGGGCCGAGGGCCTGGCCGCGCACGCCGTCGGCGACTGGACCGAGGCCGAGCCCCGCCTGGTGGGCGCGCTGCTGAGGCTGGCCGACGAGGAGGCCCCGGTGGGCGACCGCCAGGAGCTGCTCAGCCAGTACCTGGACCTGCGCACCACCGCCCCCGGCGTCGACCTCGCCGCCCTCACCGAGGCCCTCGCGCTCTACGCCGAGCAGCGCCGCGCCCGGATGCGCGGACCCGTCGCCGACCCCACCGTCGGCGGCGTGCAGTGGATCAGCCTGGGCGAGTTCCGCAACCAGATCGCCGGCAAGTCCATCTGCCTGATCGCCAACTCCGGCCGCGTGGGCGAGAGTTCGATGGGCGCCGAGATCGACTCGTACGACCTGGTCGTGCGTTTCAACTCGTACAGGATCGACCCGAAGCACACCGGCAGCAGGACGGACATCCACGCCACGATCCACAAGCACGGCTTCAACTGGGAGAAGCAGGTCACCACCCGCCTGGTCTTCGGCGGTATCTCCGGCGACTGGAAGTACTCCCTGCGCAACCGTCTGGTGCCCGGCGCCCAGACCTTCCTCGGCGACGAGTCCCTGCGCTGGCCCATGCGCAACATCGGCAAGGTCCCGAGCGACGCCTGGTCCGGCATACCGACCACCGGCTTCAACATGCTGTGGCTGCTGGACTTCCTGGACGTCAGCCCGAAGCTCGACCTGATCGGCTTTGACTTCTACGAGAGCGGCGCCTACCGCGTGCAGGAGGCCATGAAGCTGGCCATCACGTCCGTGCACGAATACACCAGCGAGAAGGACTGGGTCATGCAGCGGGCCCAGGGCGTGACCGACATGAGGATATCCCTGCGATGACGACCCCCACCCTGTCCGCGGCCCCGGGCCCGGTGACCGACGCCTCCGCGCTGACCGGCAAGCGCAAGATCGCCTTCGCGAGCTTCGTCGACGAGAACTACCTGCCCGGCTTCCTCGCCCTGCTGCGCAGCCTCGCCCTGTCCAACCCGGGCGTGTGCGAGGACTTCGTCGTCCTCTACGACGACCTGCGGCCCGGCTCGATCGCCCAGATCCGCGCCCTGCACCCGCGGATCGTGATGAAGCGGGTCGACGCCGACCGCTACGACTCGTACAAGAAGGGCGACCAGGACAACTACCTGGTCCGCAAGGCGTACTTCATCCTGGACGTCTTCAGGATCCGCGAGTACGACACCGTCATCACCCTCGACACCGACATGGTGGTCCTGGGCGACCTGACCGAACTCCTCCAGCTGCGCGAGGGCCTGGCGGCCGTCCCGCAGTTCTTCTACGGGCAGCACAAGCTCAACTCCGGTCTGCTGGTCATCCAGCGCGAGTACCTGAGCGACGCCTTCTGCGCCAAGCTCGACCAGTGCGGCCGCTCCGGCGACTACGAGCTCGACAAGCACGACCAGGGCATCCTCAACTCCGTCCTGGACGGCGACTTCGTCCGCCTCGACGCCCGCTACAACTTCGTCAAGCGGCGGCTGTCGGGCGACCTGCCGGTCCCCGAGGACACGGCGATCCTGCACTTCACCGGCCGCCACAAGCCCTGGCAGGGCGGCGAGGCGGGGTACGCGCAGGCCGAGGAGCGCTGGCGCGAGTTCGAGCTGACCGACGCCGAGTTCCAGGCCGCCTACCTGGAGTCGCAGGGCGGCCTCCACCACGACCTGCTCGTCCACTACGGCACCCCGCACGTAGCCCGCACCGGCGACGTGGAGGTCGCCCGCAAGGTCGCCGCCGCGCACATCGCCTCCGGCGACTACCAGGACGCCGTCGACGTCCTGGAGAGCGTGCGCATCCCGCTCGACGAGGCCTGGCCGCACGAGGTGCTCGGCCACGCCCTGATGAGCGTCTCCCGCTACGACGAGGCCAAGGCCCAGCTGCTGCTCGCCACCGCCGCCCCCAACCGGGCCGCGACCGCGTACGCCCGGCTCGCCCAGATCTCCTGGGTGAACGGCGACAACGCGCAGGCCCTCCAGCACGCCACGGCCGGCATCTCGGTCGACCCCACCCACCGGCCCAGCCGCCTGTGGGTGCAGCGCGCCGCGGCCGTGCCGGCCCAGGAGCTCGGCGCCGCCGAGGACCAGTTGGCGCACGTAGCCTTCTACATGGACCGGCAGGGCAACGCGGGCGACAAGCTGCTCCCGGAGAGCGTCCGGCTCGGCTTCGGCAAGGACACCACGTCCCGCCGCTGGCACTCGGTGCACGCCCACCGCCTCTTCGACCAGGCGGCCCTGGAGCGGGTCAACGCCCGGCGCGGCCTGGTCATCGGCGGCGGCGGCCTGTTCATCCCGGACACCATGCCCAACGGCAACAGCGCCTGGCAGTGGAACGTCCCGGACGAGCTCCTCGAGCGCATCGACGTGCCGATCGCCGTGTACGCGGTGGGCTTCAACGCCTTCGACGGCCAGTCCTACCGCGCCAACCGCTTCCGCGAGTCGCTGCAGCTCCTCGTCGAGAAGTCCAGCTTCTTCGGCCTGCGCAACCACGGCTCGATCGAGAAGGTCCGGGCCATGGTCCCGGCCCGGCTGCACGACAAGATCCGCTTCCAGCCCTGCCCGACGACGGTCACCCGGCAGCTGGTCGAGGGCTGGCGGGACCCGTCGTTCCGCGAGGACACGATCCTGATCAACGCCGCGTACGACCGCGCGGGCCTGCGCTTCGGCCACGACTACGACTACTTCCTGGCGCAGATGGCCAAGGCGGTACGGGACCTGGGCGAGCTGGCGGAAGTCCGGTGCGCGGCGCACTCGCTCGACGACGAGAAGATCGCCTTCGACCTGCGGCGCGAGCACGGCATCTCGATGCCCGTCATCCCGATGTACGACTTCGAGAACGACGAGATCCGCGACCTGTACGCGCGCACCAAGCTGGTCATCGGCATGCGCGGCCACGCGGGCATGATCCCGTTCGGCTGCGGCACGCCGATCATCAGCCTGATCTCGCACCCGAAGATGGCGTACTTCCTCCGTGACATCGAGCGCCCCGAGTGGGGCGTCTCGGTCCACGACCGGCACCTCGCCGCCCGCCTGGTGGAGCGCTCCAAGGACCTGCTCGCGGACCACGCGAAGACGGTTGCCGACGTACACGGCCGCCAGCAGGAACTGTGGAAGATCACCGAGGCCAACGCCGCCGACCTGCGGGTCATTCTGGGCGGCTGATCGTGGCGACAACTCTGGCCGACGACAAGGTCGTCCGGCCGGCAGCAAGCGGCCGCCGCTCACCCCTGTGGTGGGCGGCGGTCGCCCTGCCGTCCGCGGTGGCCGTCGTCTACACGGTGGCCACCCGCCGCCTCACCGGCGACCTGCACTACGTCCTCGCCGCCCTGCGCACGGGCGGCAAGGCCGGCTACTCGCCCTCCGAGGTCTTCACCCACCGCCCGTACTTCTACCGCTGGTTCATCGCCCTCCTCGACCGCCTGACCTCCTTCGGCGGTACGGCGACACAGCGCGAGGCCCTGATCGGCGCGGCCGGCGTCCTGCTCGCCGCCGCGGCCGGCCACGCCCTCTTCGTCGCCCTCCAGCGCCGGGTCACCGGCCGCGAGGCGGCGCTCACCGCGGGCGCCACGGGCCTGGCCCTCGCGCTCGCGCCCCGCAACGACTTCCTCCAGCCCGAGTGGGCGGCCGTGGTCCTGGCCGTCTTCGGCGTCGCGGCCGCGATCGGCCCCGAAAAGCCGTGGCGGGCGGCCCTGTTGGCCTCCCTGCCGCTCGGCCTCGCGGTGATGATGAAGTACTCCACCGCCGCCACCGCCGCGATCGGCATCCTGCTCGTGTACGTCGTCGACCGGGGCCGCGCGGTCCGGGTCGCGCTGATCGCCGTACCGGCGTCGGCGGTCCTGTTCGGGCTGAGCGCCCTCGGTGGCTCGCACGAGTTGCAGTGGACCCACGACATGCCGCTGATCAACCAGTCGGCGCTCAGCCGGACGGGCGTCCACCCGCACTTCATCCTCACCCGGTCCGTCCAGTTCCTGGGCGACCGGGCCGTCGCCACCCCCGTGCTGATGCTCCTGCCGGGCGCGCTGCTGCTCGTCCTGGCGCGCGTGCAGGGCGGTTGGCGGCGGGTGGAGCTGCTGGCCGTCGCCGTGACCATCGGCGTCGCCGCGCAGGCCGTCGTGGTCGTGCAGGGCAACTGGTTCCTCTACCACGCGGCCCAGATGCCGATCCTGGCCGCGGCCGCCTGGGGCCTCGCCGTGGGCGGCCGCTCGGTGCCGTGGCTCTTCACCGCCGTGTCACTGGCCTGCGGCGCACTGCCCGTGCTCTACGCCCGGGCGCCCCAGAGCGACCAACGGCCGTACGTGGTCTGGTCGTTCGTGCTGCTCGCGCTGCTGGCGGCGGCGGTGGACGTCCTGCTGGAGCGTCGCCGTACGACAAGGGCGCCCGTGGGTGCCGCGGTCCTCGCCACCCTCGCCGGTGTGGTGTGCCTGGCCGGGACCATCTGGCCCGGCTCCCCGCACCTCGTCTTCGACGGCAAGGTCACCGAGACCAGCGCCCAGTATCTGGACGAGATGCGGCTCACCCAGCAGGACGCGGACCGGATCCGGGCCCAGCTGCCCGCGGACGCCTCGGTCCTCTACCTGGCCTTCGGCGACACCACGTACTACGTCGACCACCCGGCCCAGTGCCGCTACCCGATCTCGACGTTCCTCCAGCGCAGCCGCTTCCTGCCGGACGTGGCCGACCTGAAGTCGTTCAAGGAGAACGCCGACTGCGTCGACCACGACCCCGCCCCGTACGCGGTACTGGAGCGGCCCTGGTTCCGGCCCGGGAAGGTGGACCCGGAGCTGTGGCGTCGTATCAAGGCGGTCTACGACTGTCCGGCGCCGAGCGCCGGAACCAGGATCGTCCTCTGCGTCAGGCGTTGAGGCCGAGCGACTCGGTGACCTTGCGGGCCATGGCCACCGAGTAGCTCTGCCCGCGGTCCTGCGGGTAGATCTGCGCCATCGTCGCCAGCGTGACCCGGCTCATGGGCGTCTCGTGGGCCGGGATCAGCGCACGGTACTCGGGCGTCACCACCGGCTGCGCGAACCCGGCCCTGGAGAAGTGCCAGTCCTTGATCCAGGAGGCGTCGAACTCCGGGTTGATCTTCCGCAGATACGGCACGAACCGGGTCAGCAGCTCGCCGGGTTCGGTGGTGAACCGCCAGTCCTCGCGCTCGACGTAGTTGCCGACGTAGAGGATGTGCCGGCCGCCGTAGACGGAGGGGTCGATCATCTTGGTGTGCTCGACCACGGCCAGGAACGGGAAGCCCGACTCGTTGATGTTGAGCCAGTAGTACGGGATCACGCTGCGGTCCAGTTCGAGGACGAAGCAGGTGGCGCCCAGGTACTGGTTCTTCCACACCGCGTCCTCGGCGGGCAGCCCGGCCGCCTTCGCGAAGGCGGGCTGCGGGGTGGTGACGATGAGCCGGTCGAACTCGTAGGCCGACTCGTCGGCGCAGGTCACCCGCACGGTGTCCCCGTCCTGCCGGATCGCCTCCGCCGCCTTGCCGAACTCGACCTTCCCGCCGCGCTCCTCGATGCCGTCCCGGAGCGCCGCGTAGACCCGCTCGAACCCGCCGTCCACATAGCCGAGTTCGAAGGTACGGCAGTGGATACGGGCCCACAGCCAGGCCATCGACACACTCTCGGCTCGGTCGCCGAACTTGCCCTTCAGCAGGGGCTCCCAGACTGCGGCCGTGGCCTTCCTGCCGGCCCACTTGCGCAGCCAGGCGAGGGCGGTGAGGTCGTTGAAGCGCTCGCCGTTGCGGATGGCCTTCAGCGCGGCCGAGGAGCCCGCGAAGCGGACGGCGTCGACGGGGGAGAACTCCGGGAAGCGGATCATGTCGAACGGGGTGGTGAAGTCGATCAGCCTGCCGCCGCGGTAGATGCCGGTGGTCGGCTTGTGGAAGCGCAGGGCCTCGCCCAGGCCCAGCTCCTCGATCAGCGCGATCATGGCTTTGTCGCTCTTGAAGATGTGGTGGTAGTAGCGCTCCAGCGGGGCGCCGCCCACCTCCAACGAGGCGGCGAGACCGCCGAGTTCGTCGGCCGCCTCCAGGACGGTCACCTGGTGGCCGGAGCGTACGGCGTCCCAGGCTGCGGTGAGGCCGGTGGCACCCGCGCCGATGATGCCGAGGTTCATGCGAAGCTCCACTTTCTGTTGAGCACGAACTGGAGCGCCAGGACCAGCGGCAGCGAGCCCGCCTTGACCAGGTTGGCGTCGATCCCGAGTCCGTCGGTGAAGGCGAGGAAGAGCAGGTCGGTGAAGGCGATGCCGGTCAGGCCGACGGCGTAGAAGCGCAGGAAGCGGACGAAGAGCCGGTCGCGGCGCTCGAAGGTGAAACGGGCGTTCAGGGCGAAGTTGTTGGCGATGCCGAGGGTGGTGCTGATGCCGTTGGCCAGCTGCTCGTCCATGCCGGCGAGGTTGTGCAGCAGCAGGAAGACGGCGAGGTCGAGGGCGACGCCGCTGCCGCCGATGAGGGTGTAGCGGATCAGTTGACGGGAGATCTGAGGTGGGGCCGTCGTGGTCTCAGCCGTCACCGTCGCCGCCGATCACCTCACGCACCAGGTACAGCGGACGCCCCTGCGCCTCGCTGTAGATGCGCCCTATGTACGTCCCTATGACACCCAGCGACAGCATCTGCGTGCCGCCCAGGAACAGCACCACGCACATCAGCATCGTCCAGCCGGAGACGGTGATCTCGGGGCGGAAGAACTTCATGCCGAGCGCGTAGAGGATGCCGAGCAGGGAGAGGGCGAGGACCACGAAGCCGAGGCGGGTGATCATCTTCAGCGGGGCGGTGGAGAAGCTGGTCATGCCGTCGACCGCGAGGCGGGCCATCTTGCGCAGCGGGTACTTGGTCTCGCCGGCGAAGCGTTCGTCCCGGTCGAAGGCCACCTCGGTCTGGGCGTACCCCATCGAGGCGACGATCCCGCGCACGAACCGGCTCTTCTCCCGGTACCTGCGCAGTTCGTCGGCGACCTTACGGTCCAGCAGCCGGAAGTCGCCGGTGTCCAGCGGGATGTCGACCTCGGTGGAGGAGCGCAGCAGGCGGTAGTAGAGGTGCGCGGTGGCCTTCTTGAACGGCGTGTCCTGCCGCGACCGGCGGCGGGCGTGCACGATCTCCGCGCCCTCCCGCCAGGCGTCGACCAGCTCCAGGCTGACCTTGGGCGGGTCCTGGAGGTCGGTGTCCATGACGATCACGGCGTCGCCGGAGGCGAGGTCGAGGCCCGCGGTGATGGCGATCTGATGACCGAAGTTGCGGGCGAAGTCGACGACCCGGACCCGCTCGTCCTTCTCGGCGATCCCCTTCAGCAGGGCCAACGACCCGTCCGAGGAACCGTCGTTGACGTAGACGAGCTCGAAGTCGAGCTCGGGCCGGGAGGCGAGGGCCGCGGTGAGCTCGGCGTGGAAGGCGGCGATGCCGTCCTGCTCGTTGTACACGGGCAGGACGTACGAGATCAGCGACCGCCTGGCCGGCACCGGCTCGACCGTCGCCAGCGTGACGGGGGCTATGTGCATTGACGGAAGCTATGGACCTTCTGTTAACCGCACCCAAACGCCCCGTATCGGAAGGAGGGCTTCCCTGTTGCGCTTCACCCCATGACGCCGAATTTCACTTGATTCCCACCAGCCGCTTCAGCCTGGACATCGGCGACACCTTCGGCTCGGCCTCGTACGCCTTGCGCAGCTGGGCGAAGTGGTCGGCACGGGTGCGGCTCAGGTACTCGTCGGTCTGCAGCGGCTTGGCGATCGACCAGGCCCGCCGGTGCTGGCCGTCGTAGTGGGCGACGTACGCCTTGGCCAGTTCCAGGACGGACTTGAAGGGGATGCCGTCGGTGTGGTCGCGGTCGACCCGCTCCTGCACGGCCGAGATCAGCGCGAGCTTCTCGTCCACCGTGTAGGCGTCCTCCGAGATGCGCTTGAGGACGTCCTCGGGGATCGGCTTCGTCACCTCGAAGGCGAGGGTGGAGCGGATCGGCGGTCCGGCGATCTCGATGTACGGCAGCAGGGCGCCCGTGCTGTGGTGCAGCCAGGGCAGCCGGGGGCCGGCGAAGTCCTGGTGCAGGACGACCGTGCCGGGCCGCATCCGGGTCAGGAACCGCTCCGACACGCACTTGAAGACCCGGGCGGTCTTGGCGATGTCGATGTGCAGGAACTCGACCGGGCTGGTGTCGTCCGGGTCGGAGGTCTGCCACAGGTCGCCGGCGTGGATCTCCAGGAAGGGCAGGAAGGGTTCGAGCCGGCCGCGGAAGTCGTCGAGGAACGAGTCGTCGTCCTCCGGCTTGTGCCCGGAGGTGAAGAACTTCTCCGAGGCGAACGTCCCCTTGCCGACCCGGAAGAAGTCGTACGCGTGCAGCCGTCCCGTCCTCCGGTCGAAGGCGGGGTTCTCCGACAGCCCCATGGCCAGCGCGTACGTCGATCCGCCGCCGCCGGAGCCCAGTTCCACGATCCGGTCCTTGCCGGTGAGGTGGTGGCGCCCCACGAGGTAGAGGAACTGGAGCTCCCAGGCGCTGCACTGGGTGTAGGGCAGGTCTTCGGGCAGCTGCACGCTGTCGAACTGGGAGTAGAGCCGGCCGAGCTTCGTCATTGAATGCCTCACGGAATCATCGGTGGGGGCGGCTTCCGAGATCCTAGGGATCCGGAAGCCGCTTCACCGTTGAATCACAGGGGCAAGATAAGTCTCACCCGGCATTTCCACGGGCTTTGTCGGCGATTTACTCGGCGTTTGCTCAAACCCGGGCAACCCGGCGGCTGTTCGGACGCTCTTACTTCGTCACGGCCTTTCGCAACGCCCGCGCCCGCCGCACCACCCGGCGCGCCGTGGAGCTGCGCGGCAGGAAGGCGAGCCGCTCCGGGATGCCGCCGGGCAGGCCCAGCGAGGTGAGCCGCTTGCGCTTGAAGTACCGCTTGGTGCGCGCGTCGAGGTGCCCCGCGAGGTAGCGCTCCGCCGAGGGGCGCAGGGCCGGGTGGATCTGCGGCTGCATGGTGAAGCTGATGGCCTCGACCAGACCGCTCAGCGTGTCGGCGGCGACCGGCTTCTCGCTCTTGCCGCCGTCCAGGTCCGGGATCAGCGCGTCGGCGAGCACGGCCGGCACCCGGTTGCTGTTCTGGTACGGCGTGAGGCGGTCGAGCAGCGGCTCGGTGCCGATGCGGGCGACCGGCAGGCCGTAGAACGCGGACGCCGTGAACAGCGCGGTGGAGAAGCAGCCGACGACCAGCGCGGGCGGCGACTTCTCGAA
Organism: Streptomyces sp. CA-249302; assembly: GCF_050936785.1. NCBI lineage: Bacteria > Bacillati > Actinomycetota > Actinomycetes > Kitasatosporales > Streptomycetaceae > Streptomyces > Streptomyces sp. CA-249302. Next base: position 6,634,679 of record NZ_JBNJMG010000001.1, read on the forward strand.
CAGCACCTCGGCGAGGACGGGCAGGTCCAGGACGGTGAGGTCGACGCCCAGCTTCTCCGCCTCGGTCTCCAGGGCACGGCTGTAGCGGGCCGGCGCGGTGGGGTGCGGCTTGAAGACGATCGACCGGTGGCCGCGCTCGACCGCCCCGCGCATCATCCGTACGTGGAGGTTCTCCTCCTCCTCGGGGGAGAGGATGTTCAGTGCGGACAGGTACTGGCCGAGCAGCAGCGCCGACTCGGCGGGCAGTACCGGCAGGTCCTCGACGGAGGCGGTGAGCTCGCCCATCGCCTTCAGGAAGGCCCCGGTCGGCACGATCTCCGCGGGCACCTCGAACTCGGTGAGCAGCACCGGCGCGAGACCGGGCACCAGGTCCAGGTGGAGCAGCCGCCGCACCCGCGTGCCGACCAGCGGGTCGAGCTTGTTGCGGGTGGGGCCGTAGCTCATCAGGCCGTCGGCGTAGACATGGATCGGGGCGTCGGTGAACAGCTGGGCCACGGTCAGCGCCGGGGTGACCTGGATCGACTCCAGGACCAGCTCCACCCGGTCCTCGCCCAGCTCCCACAGCAGCCGCAGATAGCGCTCGAAGAGGGGGATGTCGTCCGGGCGGGGGGCCCAGGCGCCGGGGTGGAAGGGGCGGATCGCCTCGTTCCAGGACAGCACCTCGTCGAAGTGGTCGCGCAGCGGCTCGAAGCCCGGCATCGCGTCGACCGGCGGGGTGGTCTCCGGCGTCGCCGAGTTGTTGAACACCAGGAGCAGCCGGCGGTCTCCGTCCGCCTCCGTGAAGCAGTCCGACTCCAGCGCGGCGGCCAGCGTGGTGGCGCCGTACAGCGTCGAGACGCAGAAGATGCGGGTGGTACGGGGCATCAGGCGGCCGCCTTCGCAGTGGTGACGCGGCGCCGCAGCCGCCGCAGCTTGGAGGAGCGGTGCATGTCCATCGTCTCCAGCACGTCGCCGAGCGCGTCCTGCGGCATACGCTTTATCGCCGCCGCGCTCATGGTGCGCAGCTGCTTGGCCACGGCCGGCTCCCACTTGCTCTCGTCGGCGAGGTGGTGGGCGATGATCGCGCAGTACGTCCGTACGGCCTTCGGCAGCAGCTCGGCCGCGTCCGGGTCCTTCGCCGTCTCCTCGATCACCTGGTCGAAGGCGCGGATGAAGTCGAGCTGGCGGACGTCGCCGATCTGGGTCAGCGAGGAGGCCACCCCGCGCCGGTAGAAGACGCCGAGCAGGCTGATCACGGCGAAGGACTCCGCCTCGCGGTGCAGCTTCCAGATCCACGGCCGGTCCTCGGCCGTGCGCAGCCCGTCGGTGAAGTGCAGCAGGCCCTTGTCGAGCAGGCGGCGGTGGTAGGCGCCGGCCCAGGCGTAGGCGTAGTCCACCGAGGTCGTGCGGTCGGCGGGCAGGATCGCCGCGCGCGGGTCGAGGACCTCCCAGCGGCGCCCGATCGGCACCCGGTGCACCGTGCGGGCACGGGCGGTCGCCTGCACATGGTCGGTACGGACGAAGTCGCAGCCCAAGTCCTCGATGGCGCCCACCAGTTCGGCGAAGTAGCCGGGGGCCAGCCAGTCGTCGCCGTCCAGGAACGTGAGGTATTCGCCCTGCGCCGCGTCCAGGCCGGTGTTGCGCGCGGTGGCGAGACCTCCGTTCTTCTCGTGGCGGATATAGCGCACCTGCGCGACGTCCGAAAGATCTTCGGCAGCGCGTTCGAGAATGGCCGGAGTTCCGTCCTTCGAATGGTCGTCGACCAGGATGAACTCGAAATCCGGGCGGGCGTTGAGGCGGAGGCTTCTGAGGGTGTCCGGGGCGAATTGCTGCACGTTGTAGAACGGCACGATCACGGAGAGCTTTGGCACGGTCGAGAGCCTAGGAGGCGCCCCGACGGCAAGCCTTTCCGGTACCCGTACGGGGGGTGAACTCAATGTGACGGAACGGTGCATCCCCTGTACTTTCGCTGCTTTCACGGGCCAGTTCGGCTCTCGGCGGGGTGTTGTTAACTTTTTGGCCAGATGCGGTTGGGCCGCACCTCGGAATTGCTTCCTAGCGTCTCTCTCGTGCCACCTAGTACAACGAAGCCCACGCGAATCGCCGTACTCGCGGACTCCGACACCCGCTGGAAATGGGGTGCGTTGACCGCGGCTCGTATCGCTCCGGGCCCGACCGGTCCGTCAATGGAAGCCGCAGCGGACGAGGACGCGCAAGTCGGCCTCCGGCTGAGCGGATTCCTGCTGCGCGGGCGGGCCACTCCGACCGCACGCCAGCTGGCGGAAGTCGGTGTCACGGCCGACTCCCTGAAAGAGGTCACGTCGGTCGAGTTCCTGCGCGCCATGGCGGAGGAGGAGTACGACGTCGTCGTGCTGGCCCTCGTCGGCGGCGGCGTCCAGGCGATGCTGCACGGACTCAAGCGCGTGTGGGAGGGCCGCAAGCGGCGCCCCGTCGTCGTCACCGGCTATGTCGGCGTCGTCTACGAGAAGCTCGCCGACGGCCTCCTGCTGCGGCACGGCGCGGACCTCGTCCTCGCCAACTCCCGCCAGGACGCGGAGCGTTTCCGGGAGGTGTACGAGGGGGTGGGCGCCGACGCCTCGTCGGTGACCGAGGTGGCCCTCCCGTTCCTCGGCGGGGCCGCGTACGAAGGTGAACACGACCCCTACACCGTGGTGTTCGCGGTGCAGCCGTCCGTGCCGGACAGCCGCAAGGACCGTACGTACCTGCTGAACCGGCTGATCCAGCACGCCCGGCTGCACCCCGAGCGCGAGGTACTGCTGAAGCTGCGCTCCAAGCCGGGTGAGCACACCACCCACATCGAGGAGCAGCCCTACCAGAAGCTGGTCCAGCGGCTCGATCCGCCGGCCAACTTCCGCCTGGTGTACGGGAACATGGGCGAGGTCCTCGACCGCACCGACCTGCTGGTCACGATCAGTTCGACGGCCGCGCTGGAATCCCTGCACCGGCGCGTCCCGACCGTGATCCTGACCGACCTCGGTGTCCGCGAGGTGCTCGGCAACCACCACTTCGTCGGCTCCGGGTGCCTGGCCTCCTGGGACCAGCTGGACGCGGGGTACCGGCCGGTGCCGGACTCGGACTGGGTGGCCCGGCAGGGGGTCGCGGCTGGGGGTCCCCCCTCTGGGGGAGGTTCCTACGCGTACGCGTTCGACGCGGCGCGGGAGCGGATCGCCAAGCTGCTTGGCCGGCCGGGTGGGTTGGCGCCGCTGACTCCGTACTACACGCCGGCTACCGCGCCGGGTTATCTGCCGGGGATTCTCGCTCGTCATCACCTTGGGCCGGACGGCAGTCCGCTGCCGGGGGCTCCCGCCGCGGACAAGGAGCCGGGGCTGTTCGGCAGATCGTGCGGCGGGCTGCGCGTGGTGCGTACCGGCATGGGGTGCAGCGGGTGGCGCCTGTTATCCGGCGGATGGGGGAGTTGTGAGCGCCATCCAGAGTGCCGGGTCCGGTCGTCGGGCGGGTGCTGCGCCGTCGGGGCTTGTCGCGCAGTTCCCCGCGCCCCTTGAGGGCGGCTCCGCCGCCCATCTCCGTACCTCTGCACAAGGAGTGCTAGCCATGTCCGACTCGCCGGTCGATGCCGGGGCCTCTGTGCGCCGTGTGCTCGCCGTAATTCCTGCGCGTGGTGGGTCCAAGGGGGTGCCCGCGAAGAACCTGCTGCCCGTCGGTGGGGTTCCGCTGGTCGCGCGGGCGGTGCGGGAGTGTCTGGCTTCGCGGCTGGTGACCGATGTCGTGGTGTCCACCGACGATCAGGCCATCGCCGCCGCCGCCCGTGAGGCCGGCGCCGAGATCGTGCTGCGGCCCGCGGCCATCGCCGGGGACACGGCCACCTCCGAGGCCGCCGTGCTGCACGCGATGGACGCCCACGAGGCCCTGCACGGCTCGCCGGTGGACGTGGTGCTGCTGGTGCAGTGCACCAGCCCGTTCATCATCCGTGAGGACGTGGACGGCGTGGTCGAGGCCGTCGTCGGGAACGGCGCCGACACCGCGATGACCGTCGCCCCCTTCCACGGCTTCGTATGGCGCGACGCGGACGACGAGGTCACCGCCGGCAGTGTCGCGGAGGCCGACGCGGCCACCGGCGGCGGCTACGGCGTCAACCACGACAAGTCCTTCCGCCCGCGCCGCCAGGACCGCCCCCAGGACTTCCTGGAGACCGGCGCCGTCTACGGCATGGCCGCCCCCGGCTTCCGCAAGCACCAGCACCGCTTCTTCGGGCGCACCGAGCTGGTCCGCACGGACCCCGCCCGGGTGCTGGAGATCGACGACCCGCACGACATGGCGCGGGCCCGGGCGCTGGCGCCCCTCTTCGACGCGAACCGCCCCGGTTCGCTGCCGACCGCCGACGACATCGACGCGGTCGTACTGGACTTCGACGGCACCCAGACCGACGACCGGGTGCTGATCGATGCCGATGGAAAGGAGTTCGTCTCCGTGCACCGCGGGGACGGGCTCGGCATCGCCGCGCTGCGCAAGAGCGCGCTGAAGATGCTGGTCCTCTCCACGGAGCAGAACCCGGTCGTCGCCGCCCGCGCACGGAAGCTGCAGATTCCCGTGCTGCACGGCATCGACCGGAAGGACCTCGCACTGAAGCAGTGGTGCGAGGAGCAGGGCATCGCGCCCGAGCGCGTGCTCTACGTCGGCAACGACGTCAACGACCTCCCGTGCTTCGCCCTCGTGGGCTGGCCCGTGGCGGTCGCGAGCGCCCACGACGTGGTACGCGGCGCCGCCCGTGCGGTCACCACCGTTCCCGGTGGCGACGGCGCGATCCGAGAGATCGCCAGCTGGATCCTCGGCCCCTCTCTCGACTCCCTCGACAGGTAAGGAACCCCACCCGCCATGAGCACCAACTCCCGTCTGCGCCAGTTCGGTTCGAAGACCGCCGGCCCGGGTCACCCCGTCTACGTCGTCGGCGAGATCGGCATCAACCACAACGGCGAGCTCGAGAACGCCTTCAAGCTGATCGACGCCGCCGCCGAGGCCGGCTGCGACGCCGTCAAGTTCCAGAAGCGCACGCCGGAGATCTGCACCCCGCGCGACCAGTGGGACATCGAGCGCGACACCCCCTGGGGCCGGATGACCTACATCGACTACCGCCACCGCGTGGAGTTCGGTGAGGACGAGTACCGCCAGATCGACGAGTACGCCAAGTCCAAGAACATCGACTGGTTCGCCTCCCCGTGGGACACCGAGGCCGTCGCCTTCCTGGAGAAGTTCGACGTCCCGGCCCACAAGGTCGCCTCCGCCTCGCTGACCGACGACGAGCTGCTGCGCGCCCTGCGCGCCACCGGCCGTACCGTCATCCTGTCCTCCGGCATGTCGACCCCGAAGCAGATCCGCCACGCGGTCGAGGTCCTGGGCAGCGACAACATCCTGCTCTGCCACGCCACCTCGACCTACCCGGCCAAGGCCGAGGAGCTCAACCTGCGCGTGATCAACACGCTTCAGGAGGAGTACCCGAACGTCCCGATCGGCTACTCCGGCCACGAGACGGGCCTGCAGACCACCCTTGCGGCGGTCGCCCTCGGCGCCGCCTTCGTCGAGCGTCACATCACCCTCGACCGCGCGATGTGGGGCTCCGACCAGGCCGCCTCCGTCGAGCCGGGCGGCCTCAGCCGCCTGGTCCGCGACATCCGCACCATCGAGGCCTCCCTCGGTGACGGCGTCAAGAAGGTCTACGACTCCGAGCTCGGCCCGATGAAGAAGCTGCGCCGCGTCGCCGGTGTCGTCGCCGAGGCGGAGATCGCCGCCGCCGCGGGCGAGCCGGTCTCGGTCTGACATCACATCGGTTAGGGGACGGTCATACGTCGATGAGCCGCCGCGCCGGATCCGCCGGCCACTCCACTCTCGCGTTCGTCGAGAGCCCGGTACAGCTCCTTAACGTGCTGGAGTGGGCGCACGCCCATGCGCCCGGCGCGGGGCTCACCCTCGTCGTGCTGTCCCCGACCGACCCCATGACCCGCGGCCAGCTGCGCCGCATGGCCGAACTCGCCCGCGAGGAGGGCCACGAGGTCCGCTGGGAGGAGGCCCGCGGCGGCCCCGGTGCGCCGTTCCAGACGATCGGCGGCCTCACCGGACGCCTCCGCCGGGCCGACCGGGTCGTCCTCGGCGACCCGTTCTCCCGCTACGTACAGCTCCTGCTGACCATCACCAAGGCCCGCGACCTGGTCGTCGTCGACGACGGCACGGCGACGATGGAGTTCGTCGCCCAACTCGCCCGCGGTGAGCGCCTGGTCCGCTGGCACCGCAAGGGCGGCCGCCCCGGCGCCCGGGACCTGCTCTTCGCACCGGTCTCCGCCCGGGCCCGCCATCGTCTGACCCCCAGCGACAAGCGCCGCGTGACGGTCTTCTCGTCCATGCCCATCGACGAGACACCGCCCGGCGTCACGATCCACGCCAACGACTTCGCCTGGACCCGCTTCCGCTTCGGCCCGCCCCGCATCACCAAGGGTGCGGACATGGTCGGCACCTCGCTGGTGGAGACCGGCGTGGTCGACGGCGAGCGCTACCTGGAGGCCGTCCAGAACCTGGCCAAGGCCCACGGCGCCACCCGCTACTTCGCCCACCGCCGCGAGAGCACCGCCAAACTCCACCGCCTGGCGGCCGAGACGGGCCTGGAGATCGTCCGCCCCGACCTCCCCCTCGAACTGATCGCCCGCCGGGGCCCGGTGGGCCGCACCATCCTCAGCTTCCCCTCCACGGTCGTCCACACCCTCCCCCTGGCCCTGGTCGGCACGGAGGTCCGCGTGGCGGTCTGCGACATCGACCCCGCCTGGCTGACGGAGAACGCCTCACCCCGAGCGCAGGGCTTCCTGTCGGGGGTGACGGGGACGGCGCGGGACGTGACGCGGTTGTCGATGGTGAGCGCGGTCTAGTCCCGGTAGCGGGCCACGCTCAGGAACCAGGCGTAGCAGACGTCGGTCCAGCCGCCGATCGCCTCGGCCTGTGCGCGACAGGCGACCTGGGAAGGGTCCCGGCGGATGTCCGCGAGCAGCGCGTCGTGCTCGGCGCGCATCGCCGTGCGGGCGGCCAGCACCGCGGGCGCCGCCTCGTACGGGCTGATCCCGTAGTCGCGGGCGGCGGCCCAGCAGGCGTTGAGGCCGCCGTCGGGGTCGTCCCTGGTGATGCCGAGGAGATCGTTCTCCAGCCTGGTGACCAGGCACGACAGCCGGGCGAGTTGGGCGATCTGCGGCGGCCACGGGGCATCCGGCGGGACGAGACCGGGCCGCAGCCGCTGGAGTGCCATGTAGGGGAGCATCTGGGCGCTGCTCAGCCCGTTGCGCAGGTACTCGGCGAAGACCGGGAGGCGTCCCGTCCGCCGCCACCCGGACTCCTCGACGTAGCCCTCCAGCGCCCGCACCGCCTGCCGGGTGAACTCGGGCATGGCCGGACCCGCCCCCGCGGCCACGAGTTCCCGGTGGACGTCCAGGTAGGCGTGATGGAAGCGGTCCGGTTCGGCCGGGAGACGCCCCTCGAGCAGGATCGGCCCGACCGACGCGGCATACGGCGCGGGCGAGCGCCCGGTCTCCACCACCTGGTCGTCGAAGGCGACGACGACCGTCCAGTACATGGTCGCGGCCCGTACGAGGTCCGTGGACGCGGTGGGCAGCACGGCCGCCGACAGTTCCGTCATCGGCGCCTGCACCAGCCCCCGGTCCCGCCCGGGCTCGTACAGCCCGACCCGCAGGGCCCAGCGCTCGATGTCGGCCCAGAGCCGCGCACAGCGGCCGTGGTCGACCACGATGGTCCACTCCCCGGCGGCCGAGCGGGCGATGGGCAGCCTCGGATCGAACTCGGCGTGGGCCGCCGCAAGGCGCTCGTGCGCCCACCTGGCGGCGCAGGCGGCGTCGGACAGCGGCATGGTGCTCGATCCCTCCGGAAGGTCAGATCCCGTGACGCCGCCGGCGTGACCGATAGGCGGCCAGGGCCCCGTCGAAGTGGGCCCGGTGGAAGTCGGGCCAGGGCACGTCGCAGAAGTACAGCTCGGCGTAGGCGGTCTGCCAGAGCATGAAGTCGGACATGCGCTGCTCGCCGGAGGTACGGACGACCAGGTCGACGTCGGGCTGTCCGGCGGTGCTCAGACACATCCCCAGCCGGCGTTCGGCCGCCGTCGGCGAGAGTGAGGTCACCGTGTCCACGGGATGGTGTCGCACCAAGTCCCGTACGGCGGCGGTCAGTTCGGCCCGTCCGCTGTAGGCGATCGCGGTGTTCAGGGTCACTCCTGGGATCCGCCCAGTACGTTCCTCCACGGCCCGCAGCGCACGGGCCTCCGCACCCGGAAGCTCCTCCGGCGCGCCGATGACCCGGATGCGCCACCGGTTCGTGGCGGCCATCTTCTCCAGCCGGTCCACCACGGTGTGCAGGATGTCGAGGACCGCCGCGGGAGCGCGCCGCAGGTTGTCCCGGGACAGCGCCCACACCGTCACGTACTCGATGCCCGTCGCCTCGCACCAGGTCATGAGGTCGTGCACCCGCAGGGCGCCCGCGCGGTACGCCTCGACGAGGGGCAGCCCCTGCCGTTCGGCCCAGCGACGGTTCCCGTCGGGGATGACCGCGAGGTGCCGGGGAAAGCCGGTTCCGCACGGCCCGGAGCCGACGTCTCCTGTCTCGTCCAGCACGACAGCCGCCTCTCCACTGCCATGGCCGATCCCTGCGCCCTCGTCCCACTATGGGCGCCCGCACGGGCCCTGGGGACGGACGGCCGCCGGCGCGGTGAAGCGCCGGGAGCACGGCGGGAGCGAAGCGCGGGCCGGCGCGCCGGGCGCCGCACGCCCGCGCGGAGGGGGGAGGGGTCAGTCGTCCTTCCGGGCCAGCAGATAGGCGCGCGGCCGCGTCTCGTCGGCGTCCGGCTCCCGGAGTACGCGCGCGTGCAGCCGTAGACCCGCCTTGACCAGCTGTTCGGCCACCGCGTCCGGCGTGCGCCAGTAGTAGTCGAGGGAGATCTGCTGCTCGAAGCGCTCCGACAGGTGCAGGTGACCCTCCTCGTCGCCGCTCTGGAAGCCGAGCAGGACGTGGCCGCCGGGGACCAGGACGCGGTGGAACTCGGCGAAGACGGTGGGGAGGTGGTCGTCGGGGACGTGGATGATCGAGTACAGGGCGAGGATTCCGCCCAGCGTCTCGTCCGGCAGGTCAAGCGCGGTCATCGAGCCGACGTGGAAGCGGAGCGCGGGGTGCGCCTCCCGGGCAAGCGCCACCATCCGGGGCGACACGTCGACGCCGAACACGGGTACGCCGAGGGCGTCCAGGCGGGCCGTTACGTGGCCGGGGCCGCTGCCGACGTCCGCCACCGGCGCCGTACCGGCCGCACGCACCAGCTCGGCGAAACCGTGGACCAGCGCCAGGTCCAGGGGTCTTTCGCCCAGCCAGTCGGCCAGCTGCTCGGTGTACGGGCGGGCGATCGCGTCGTACGAGGAACGGGTGGCGTGCAGGAAAGCCGGAGTGCCCGGTATCTCGGAGCTCACGGGCCCGCACCCTACTAGCCGTCCTCCGCCCGCCAGGTGAACCCTCCGAGAGAGTCCCGCGAACTCTCCTCGACCTCCACCGGCGGGAACCGCCATCGCTGGTACAGCGACACCCCCAGTACCAGCAGCCACCCCACCAGCATCATCAGCACCAGCAGCCCCAGTGCCAGCCCCGCCGTCCCGAGCAGCCCGAACTTCGCCAGCATCCAGGGGATGTGCTCCTCCCCGCAGCCGCATGCCTCCATGAGGGCAGAGTGCCCGCGAACCGTGGCTGTGTGCGCTGCGTGGCCGGAACGTCGCTCGGAGGTGATGATTCCGGGATATGGGACCGCTTCTCCCACAGTGCGGTCCCGACAGGTGAACAGAACCGCCCGGGAGGTGCGGGGCGTGGTATGCGTAGAGAAAAGAGCGTTCTACCCATCTCCATCCGTACTCATGCGTCGCGCGGTCAGATTTTCTTCCCCTGACGGGCTGAACTTTTGTTGATCGAGGGGTAGTTGGCTACGTCGGCGTCCTACCCTTTAGAGGGTGAAGCAACAGATGTCACTGGAGTCCGAGGTCGATCTCCCCGGGGAAGCCGAGCTTCCGGGTGCGCTGCCCGACGCGTTGCGCGCCGAACTCGTAGCCTTCCGCCGCGACTTGCACATGCATCCGGAGCTCGGCAACCAGGAGTTCCGCACCACCGCGGCGATCAAGGCGCGACTGGAGAAGGCCGGCCTGAAGCCGCGCGTCCTGGCCATCGGGACCGGGCTCGTCTGTGACATCGGGGAGTGGGACGGCGGGCGGCCCATGCTCGCGCTGCGCGCCGACATCGACGCGCTGCCCATCCCGGACACGAAGAGCGAGTGCGCGTACCGCTCGACCGTCCCGGACCGTGCGCACGCCTGTGGTCATGACGTCCATACGACCGTGGTGCTCGGCGCCGGGCTCGTGCTCGCCGAGCTGCACAGGCAGGGGAAGCTGCCGCGCCCGGTGCGGCTGCTGTTCCAGCCGGCCGAGGAGGTGCTGCCCGGCGGGGCCGCGGACGCGATCGAGTGCGGGGTCCTTGACGGGGTGGGGCGGATGATCGCCGTGCACTGCGACCCCAAGGTGGACGCCGGCCGGATCGGGCTGCGCGAGGGTGCCATCACGTCCGCGTGCGACCGGCTGGAGGTCGCGCTGGACGGCCCCGGCGGCCACACCGCCCGCCCGCACCTCACCACCGACCTGGTCACCGCCGCTGCCCGCGTCGCGATCGACGTGCCCGCGCTGGTCGGCCGCCGCGCGGACACCCGCAGCGGCCTCGCCGTGACCTGGGGACGGATCGAGTCCGGGCACGCCCCGAACGTCATCCCGCAGCACGCCGAGCTCTCCGGGACCGTGCGCTGCCTCGACCTGGCCGCGTGGCGGCAGGCGCCGGACCTGGTGGTCGCCGCCATCGACGAGGTCGCCAACCTGCACGGCGCCAAGTCGGAGATCAACTACGTCCGCGGGGTCCCGCCGGTGGTCAACGACGCGGACGTCACCGACCTGCTGCGGGATGCGATGACGGCCCGCCGCGGGGCGCTGTCGGTCGAGGGCACCGAGCAGAGCCTCGGCGGCGAGGACTTCTCCTGGTACCTGGAGCATGTGCCGGGTGCGATGGCCCGGCTCGGCGTTCGCACGCCGGGGGAGCGGACCGTGCGCGATCTGCACCAAGGTGACTTCGATGCCGATGAGTCGGCGATCACGGTGGGCGTGGAGCTGTTCACTGCGGCGGCCCTGATCGACGCGGGGCGCTGACGCGGAGTTCCCCGCGCCCCTTCGGGGCGCGGGCCCCGAAACCCCTTCCGCCGTCCGGCGCAACATGGTCGTAAGCCAATCGTGCGCACTTCGAAATCCGGGTGTGTGAGGGGACCGGAGTCCGAGTTCAGACGGTGTTTGCCTCGAATCGATAACGGCTTCGGAAGAGGTCTGTTTCCGACATCTACGCGCGTTACGATGCCGCGAAGCCGACGCCGCAGGGGCGTCCGGGCCCGAGCACTGGCATGGTGCTCACATGAAGCGCCGACAAGGCGCTCAGGTCAGGTGAAGGAGCCTCCCGTGCGCCGGGTAGCCAAGCTTTCCGCTGCGTGTATCGCCACCGCAGCTCTCGCACTGACTGCCACCGCGTGTGGCAGTACCTCCTCCGACAGCGACAGCTCGTCCTCCGCTTCCTCCAGCAGCGGCAAGGGCGGCATCAAGATCGGTCTCGCCTACGACGTCGGCGGCCGTGGTGACCGTTCCTTCAACGACTCCGCCGCCCGTGGCGCGGACAAGGCCGAGAAGGAGTTCGGCGGTTCCATCAAGGAGCTGACCGCCAAGAGCTCCGACACCGAGGCCGACCGCGAGCAGCGCCTGACCGACCTGGCCGACGCCGGCTACAACCCGATCGTGGCGGTCGGCTTCTCCTACGCCACCTCGGTCGACAAGGTCGCCGCGAAGTACCCGAAGGTCAGCTTCGGCCTGATCGACTCGGTCGCGACCGCCAAGAACGTCGACAGCATCACCTTCACCGAGGAGCAGGGCTCCTACCTGGCCGGTGTCGCGGCGGCGCTGAAGACCAAGAAGGACCACGTCGGCTTCATCGGCGGCGTCGACACCCCGCTGATCAAGAAGTTCGCGGCGGGCTACGTCCAGGGCGTCAAGGACACCAACTCCAAGGTCAAGGTCGACGTCCAGTACCTGACCCACGGCTCCGACCTGTCCGGCTTCGCCAGCCCCGACAAGGGCAAGGAGGCCGCGTCCGGCCAGCTCGACAACGGCGCCGACGTGATCTACTCCGCGGCCGGCTCCTCCGGCAACGGCTCGATCGAGGCCGTCTCCGCCGTCAAGGGCGCCTGGGCGATCGGCGTGGACTCGGACCAGTACAACATCCCGGGTCTGAGCAAGTACAAGAACTCGATCCTGACCTCGATGGTCAAGAACGTCGACGTCGGCGTCTACGACTTCATCAAGTCCGTGCACGACGGCAAGCCGCTGACCGGCAACCAGGTCTACTCCCTGGCCAAGGGCGGCGTCGGCCTGGCCACCAGCGGTGGCTTCATCGACGACATCAAGACCCAGCTGGACGCCGCGAAGGCGAAGATCGTCGACGGCACCGTCAAGGTCAAGACCAGCTGACCTGACGGTTCCCGCCGGAACCTCGGCTCGGCGAGGGGGCCCTCGACAACCCCCTCGTCGAGCCATAACAATGTGTCAACTCTACGCGTGTAGCATGGAGTTGCCGCGCTAGCGTCGCCGACGCCTGCCCTCCCCTACGCAGCCCCTTTTCCCCGAGGAGAGTGCGCCATCAACGCGTCCAGCCCTCCCGCTGCCGTCGAACTGCGCGGCATCACCAAGCGTTTCCCCGGCGTCGTTGCCAACAAGGACATCGACATCACCGTCCGTACAGGCACCGTGCATGCCCTGTGCGGTGAGAACGGTGCCGGCAAGTCCACCCTGATGAAGATCCTCTACGGCATGCAGCAGCCGGACGAGGGCACCATCACGGTGAACGGCGAGACGGTCACCTTCAACAACCCCGCGGATGCCATCGCCCGCGGCATCGGCATGGTGCACCAGCACTTCATGCTCGCCGACAACCTCACCGTCCTGGAGAACGTCGTCCTGGGCGCGGAGAAGCTCCACGGCATCGGCGCCAAGGCCCGCACGAAGATCAAGGAGATCTCCGACGCTTACGGCCTGAACGTCCGCCCGGACGTCCTCCTCGAAGAGCTCGGCGTCGCCGACCGCCAGCGCGTGGAGATCCTCAAGGTCCTCTACCGCGGCGCCAAGACCCTCATCCTCGACGAGCCCACCGCCGTCCTCGTGCCGCAGGAGGTCGACGCGCTCTTCGACAACCTGCGCGAGCTCAAGGCCGAGGGCCTCACCGTCATCTTCATCTCCCACAAGCTGGGCGAAGTCCTGTCGGTGGCCGACGAGATCACCGTCATCCGGCGCGGCACCACCGTAGGCACGGTCGAGCCGGCCGGCACCACCCCCAAGCAGCTCGCCGAGCTGATGGTCGGCAGCGAGCTGCCCACGCCGGAGACCGAGGAGTCCACGGTCACGGACGTCCCGCTGCTCAAGCTGGACGGCGTGCACCTGACCCAGGTCGACCTGGACGGCGTCGAGCGCGTCATCCTCGACAAGATCTCCTTCACCATCCACCAGGGCGAGATCCTCGGCATCGCCGGCGTGGAGGGCAACGGCCAGTCCGAGCTGGTCGAGGCGATCATGGGCATCCGCGACCCCGACGCCGGCGCCATCACCCTCGACGGCACCGACATCTCGCACGCCCCCACCCGCCACCGCCGCGAGGCCGGCGTCGGCTACATCCCCGAGGACCGCCACCGCCACGGCCTGCTCCTCGAGGCACCGCTGTGGGAGAACCGCATCCTCGGCCACGTCACCGAGAGGCCCAACTCCCGCGGCCAGCTCCTCGACATCAAGGCCGCCCGCACCGACACCGAGCGCATCATCGAGGCGTACGACGTCCGTACGCCCGGCATCGACGTCACCGCCGCCTCCCTGTCCGGCGGCAACCAGCAGAAGCTGATCGTCGGCCGCGAGATGAGCCACGCGCCCAAGCTGCTCATCGCCGCCCACCCCACCCGCGGTGTGGACGTCGGCGCGCAGGCCGCGATCTGGGACCACATCCGCGAGGCGCGCCGCGAGGGCCTGGCCGTGCTGCTGATCTCCGCCGACCTGGACGAGCTCATCGGCCTGTCCGACACCCTGCGGGTGATGTACCGCGGCCGGCTGGTCGCCGACGCCGACCCCGCCACGATCACCCCGAGGAGCTGGGCTCCGCCATGACCGGTGCGGCCACCGGCCACCTGGAGCACACCGAGGACTCCGGCCAGGAGCACACAGAGGACGACGCCCGATGAAGAAGCTGACCCAACGCATCGACAAGGAGCGGCTGCTCCTCGGCATCGCGGCACCGCTGCTCGCGATCGTCGCCGCGCTCGTCGTCACCGCCCTGGTGATCCTCGCCACCGGCAAGAACCCGGGGGCGGCCTTCAGCGACATGGTGACCTACGGCTCCGCCAGCGACAGCCAGGTCTACATCCTGAACAAGGCGACGACGTACTACCTGGCGGGCGTCTCGGTGGCCATCGGCTTCCGGATGAACCTGTTCAACATCGGCGTCGACGGCCAGTACCGGATCGCCGCGTTCTTCGCCGCCGTCCTCGGCGGTGCGCTGACCACGCCGGGCTGGATCTCCATCCCGCTGATCATCCTGTGCGCCATGGGCACGGGCGCCGTGTGGGCGGCCATCGCGGGCGTCCTCAAGGTGACCCGCGGGGTCAGCGAGGTCATCTCGACGATCATGCTCAACTCGATCGCCACCGCGATCATCGCCTACCTGCTTCAGCCCGGGAAGCTCGCCGAGCTGCAGAGCGGCGGCACGGTCATCTCCACCCACCCGCTGCCGGAGTCCTCGTACTTCTTCCAGATCGACACCGGCGCGTCGGGCGAGCTGTGGGGCTTCATCGTCATCGCCGTACTCGTGGGCGTCGCCTACTGGTTCGTGCTCGGCCGTACCCGCTTCGGCTTCGACCTGCGCACCGTCGGCCAGTCCGAGTCCGCGGCCGCCGCGAGCGGTGTCTCAGTGAAGAAGATGATCGCCACCAGCATGGTCATCTCGGGTGCGGTGGCCGGTCTGATCGGCATGCCGACCCTGCTCAACGACAGCCACCAGTTCAGCAACGACTTCCCGACCGGCATCGGCTTCACCGGCATCGCCATCGCCCTGCTCGGCCGCAACAACCCGGTCGGCATCGCGCTCGGCGCGCTCCTGTGGGGCTTCCTGGAGCGCACCACGAACCACCTCGAGTTCGAGGGGTACGACAAGGAGATCCTCGGCGTCATCCAGGGCGTCATCGTCCTGTGCGTCGTCATCGCCTACGAGGTCGTACGCCGTTACGGCCTCAAGCGCCAGCAGCAGCGGGTCGGCGCGGAGCTCGCCGCCCAGGCCGCCGCCCCGACCCAGAAGCAGGAGGTGGCGTGATGACTGCCACGATGACCGACACGCCGCCCCCCGCGGCGCCCAAGGCGGACACCGCCGGCAGCCGGTCCGGTCGCTCCGTCGGCCAGATCCTCATGATCATCGCCGGTGCGCTGCTGCTGGTCGCCGCGGTCCGGATGATCTCCGGCTCCGACCAGCTCACCTCCGAGGGCCAGGTCTCCGCCGCCCTCGGCCTCGCGGTGCCGATCGGCCTCGCGGGCCTCGCCGGCCTGTGGTCCGAGCGCTCCGGTGTGGTCAACATCGGCCTCGAGGGCATGATGATCCTCGGCACCTTCGGCGCCGGCTGGATCGGCTGGCAGTCCAACCCCTGGCTCGGCCTGCTGTGCGGCATCGGCTTCGGTGTCCTCGGCGGACTGGTGCACGCGGTCGCGACCGTCACCTTCGGCGTCGACCACATCGTCTCCGGTGTCGCGGTCAACCTGCTCGCGCTCGGCACCACCCAGTACCTCGCCAAGATCTTCTTCTCGGACGGCGACGCGGCCAACGCGGGCGGCAACCCCAAGCAGTCCCCGCCGGTGGACTCGCTGCCCAACATCGACGTGCCCGGTCTCTCGGACGGCCTCAAGTCCCTCGAGAACCACCACTGGTTCCTGATCTCGGACCTCGCCGGCATCCTCGGCGGCCTGGTCACCGACCTGTCCGTGGTGACGCTCTTCGCGATCCTGCTGTTCGTCGCCAGCTGGTGGCTGCTGTGGCGCACCCCGTTCGGCCTGCGCCTGCGCTCCTGCGGCGAGAACCCGATCGCCGCGGAGTCCCTCGGCGTCAACGTCTACCGGTACAAGTACGCGGCCGTCGCCATCTCCGGCGGTCTCGCCGGCCTCGGCGGCGCCTTCCTCGCGCTGGTCACCTCGCACACGTACCTCGAAGGCCAGACCGGCGGACGCGGTTACATCGGTCTCGCCGCCATGATCTTCGGCAACTGGCGGCCGGGCGGCCTCGCGATGGGCGCCGGCCTGTTCGGCTACTCCGACGCGCTCCAGCTGCGCAACGGCGGCGAGACCGTCCACGCGCTGCTGCTCCTGCTGGTCGTGCTGCTCGCGGTGCTGGGCGGCTGGAAGCTCTACAGGAAGGCGCACTGGCAGGGCGGCATCAGCCTCATGGTCGGCGCGGGCGTCCTGGTCTGGTATCTGGTCACCGACGAGGTCCCGAGCGACTTCGTGGGCGCCACCCCGTACGTCGTCACGCTGCTGGTGCTGTCGCTGTCCGCGCAGCGCCTGCGGATGCCGAAGGCGGACGGTATGCGCTACCGGAAGGGTCAGGGCAAGTGACGGGCGTCGACTGGGGCGCGCTGCGGGCGGCGGCGCGGGACGCGATGTCCCGGGCCTATGCCCCGTACTCCGGCTACCCGGTCGGCGTCGCCGCCCTGGTCGACGACGGCCGCACCATCACCGGCTGCAACGTCGAGAACGCCAGTTACGGTCTCGGTCTGTGCGCCGAGTGCGGTCTGGTCTCGGAGCTCCAGAACACGGGCGGCGGCCGTCTCACGCACTTCACCTGCGTGGACGGCCGGGGCGAGGTGCTCGTCCCCTGCGGTCGCTGTCGCCAGCTCCTGTACGAGTTCGGTGGCGCCGACCTCCTGCTGGAGACCCCGGCGGGAATCCTGCCGCTGTCCGAGATGCTTCCGCAGGCCTTCGGGCCGGAGCACCTCACCAAGTAATTCCCGGAAGGAACGCACGCCATGGCCATGGACGCCATCTCCGTCATCCGCACCAAGCGGGACCGCGGCGAGCTCAGCGACGAGCAGATCGACTGGGTCATCGACGCGTACACCCGCGGGGAGGTCGCCGACGAGCAGATGTCCGCGCTCGCCATGGCGATCCTGCTCAACGGCATGAACCGCCGCGAGATCGCCCGCTGGACGGCGGCGATGATCAACTCCGGCGAGCGCATGGACTTCTCGTCCCTGTCCCGCCCGACCGCCGACAAGCACTCCACGGGCGGCGTCGGCGACAAGATCACGCTGCCGCTGGCGCCCCTGGTCGCGGCCTGCGGCGCGGCCGTCCCGCAGCTGTCGGGCCGCGGCCTCGGCCACACCGGCGGCACCCTGGACAAGCTGGAGTCGATCCCCGGCTGGCGTGCGCTCCTCTCGAACGAGGAGATGCTGAACGTCCTCGACACCACCGGCGCGGTCATCTGCGCGGCCGGCGACGGCCTGGCCCCCGCCGACAAGAAGCTGTACGCGCTCCGGGACGTCACCGGCACGGTCGAGGCGATCCCGCTGATCGCCTCCTCGATCATGTCGAAGAAGATCGCGGAGGGCACCGGCTCCCTGGTCCTGGACGTGAAGGTGGGCACCGGCGCCTTCATGAAGACCATCGAGGACGCACGGGAGCTGGCGTCCACGATGGTCGGCCTGGGCACCGACCACGGCGTGAAGACGGTCGCGCTCCTGACGGACATGGCCACCCCGCTGGGCCTCACCGCGGGCAATGCCCTCGAGGTCCGCGAGTCGGTCGAGGTCCTCGCGGGCGGTGGCCCGGCCGACGTCGTCGAGCTCACCATCGCGCTGGCCCGCGAGATGCTGGACGCGGCGGGCGTGCGCGACGCCGACCCGGCGAAGGCCCTGGCCGACGGTTCGGCGATGGACGTCTGGCGCCGGATGATCGCGGCCCAGGGCGGCGACCCGGACGCCGAACTGCCGACGTCCAAGGAACAGCACGTCATCAAGGCCCCGTCGACCGGTGTCCTCACCCGCCTCGACGCCTACGACATCGGCGTCGCCGCCTGGCGGCTGGGCGCGGGCCGCGCCCGCAAGGAGGACCCGGTGCAGGCGGGCGCGGGCGTCGAGATGCACGCCAAGCCCGGCGACACGGTGACCGAGGGCCAGCCCCTCCTGACCCTCCACACGGACACCCCGGAACGCTTCGAGTACGCGTTGCAGTCGGTCGAGGGGGCCTACGACATCGGGGCGGCGGACACGACGTTCACGGCGTCGCCTGTCGTGCTGGAACGTATCGCCTGACCTGGAATTTCCTCATTCGGGTGAACGGGATCGGTGGACCGCCGCCGGTCCCGTTCGGCATGCTGGGATCGGTGACTTAAAGAACGGAGACCGCCATGGGCGCACTCGCCGCCGAGTCCGGAACCCCTGAGGGTACGGACTGGGACGAGATCGTCCGTGTCTGGGAAGAGACGGACGCCCCCGAGGGCAGCAAGGTGGAGATCATCGAGGGGATCGTCACCGTGCCGCCTCCACCGTCCGAAGAGCACAACGACACCGCTGAGCTGGTGCAGCGTGGCCTGTACACAGCGATTCCAGACGACTGGGGTGTCTATCAGACACTCGGCCTCACGTGCCCGGAGTCAGGTGGCCTCTTCATGCCAGATCTGTGCGTGGTGCCGAGGGCTGCCCTGCGCCGCGGAACGCGCGTGCATGCGGGCGAAGCCGAACTCGTCGTCGAGGTCACGTCCAAGAGCAACGCGAACCACGACCGAATCAAGAAGGCCCACGGCTACGCCGTGGCAGGCGTGCCGCTCTACCTCCTGTTGGACGCCTGGCAGTCGGGGCGTCCCACGGCGACGCTCTATGGAGAACCGCAGAGCGGCACATATCGAGTCCTCAACTCGGTGGAGTACGGCGAAGAGCTGACGCTGCCCGCACCGTTCAAGCTGACCCTCGACACCGGCATCTTCCCGCTCGGCTGACAGCTGATCATCCCAACACCGCCGCTACCCCCACCAGCACCGGCACCGACAACACCGTCGACAGCAGGATCGAGTCCCTCGCCAGCCCCTCCGCCACCCGATACCGGCTCGCGTAGGTGTACAGGTTCTGCGCCGCCGGAAGCGCCGACGTGACCACCACGTCCAGGAGTTGGTGGCCGTGCAGCCCGAACACCCCCACCGCCAGCGCCCAGGCCGCCAGCGGCTGGCCCACCGCCTTCAACGCCACCGACAGGAACACCGCCCCCTGTCGGCGCCCCGGCCCGGCATGGTGCTGCCGCACAGGGAGATGCCGAAGGCCATCAGCACCGCCGGGACCGCCATGTTGCCGATCAGGGTCAGCGGATCCATGACCGGGCTCGGGACACGGACGCCGCTCGCCGCCACCACGACGCCGGCCAGCGAGCCGACGACGATCGGATTGCGCAGGGGAGTCAACAGCCGCAGCCAGAGCGGGCCCTGCTCGCCCTCGCCCGACAGATCGAGGATCGTCAGGGCGACCGGGGAGACCACGACGAGCTGGAACAGCAGCACCGGCGCCACCAGGGAGGCGTCGCCCAGGACGTACACGGCGATCGGGATGCCGAGGTTGCCCGAGTTGACGTAACTGGAGGCCAGGGCGCCGATCGTCGTACGGCCCACACCCCAGCCGCGTGCGACCCCCACCGCGACGAAGACACCCGCGGCCGCCGCCGTGCTCATCGCCGTCACCAGCAGGCGGCTGGAGAAGATCACCGACAGGTCGGCGCGGGCAAGGGTGGTGAAGAGGAGGGCGGGCGAGGCGACATGGAAGGCCAGCTTGGTGAGGACCTCGCGGCCGTGCTCGCCGAGGTATCCCCGGCGGCCGATGACGTAACCCACCCCGATGACGACCGCGATCACCGCGAAGCCCGTCAACACGCCCTGCACGGTGCCTCCTCGGCGGTGCGGAGACAGTCGGGTATCCGGGGAGGCGGCGATCTGTGGGGCATGCACCTAACCCTCCGGGGAAGGCCTGCCCCAGGTCAATGTGACCCTCATCGGGTCCCGATGAGTTCCGTGTCTCCGGCCGGTCTACCGCTCGTGGACGCCATGACACCTGCCGTACTCGTGCCGGCCGGCCCCGTCACCCGGGACGCGGTGACGGGGCTGTGCGACGACGTGCGCGCGCTGCTGGAGTCCGGCGGGACAGGGGTCGTCGTGGTCGACGTCGCGGCCATCGGGCCGCCGGGCCTCGGGGCCGTCGACCTGCTGGCGCGGCTGGAGCTCGCCGCCCGGCGGGCCGGGGGACGGATCCGCCTCCGGGACCCCGCGCCCTCGCTACACGCCCTTCTCGACCTGGTCGGCCTCCGCTTCGAGGTGGAGGGGCAGCCCGAACAGCGGGAACCACCGCTGGGTGTCGAGGAAGAAGTGGAACCCGGTGAGCCGGCCGTCTGAGATCTCCAGGACCTGGACGGCCCACGGGGTGTAGCCGCCCTCCTCCGGGTCCGGCTTGTACTGGGCGAAGCCCGGCAGACCGTTGACCTGCACTGGCACCAGCCGCGAGCCCTCGCAGGCGGAGCCGAGCGTCGTCATGAAGCCCGTGATGTCGTCGTGGCCGGTCAGCCACAGGTCGAACGGCGGCATCGTCATGACCGCGTCCTCGTGCAGCAGCGCCGTCAGAGCCGTCATGTCGTACCCCTCGAAGGCCGCCACATAGCGGTCCAGGAGCTTCTGCTGGTCCTCGTCCAGCGGGTCGGAGACGGCCGCGCCCGCCGCCCTGTCGTCCCGCTCGGCGAGGGTCGCCCGGGCCCGCTGGAGTGCGCTGTTGACCGACGCGACCGAGGTGTCGAGCAGCTCGGCGACCTCGCTCGCCTTCCAGGCCAGCACCTCGCGCAGGATCAGCACGGCGCGCTGCTTGGCCGGGAGCTGCTGCAGGGCGGCCATGAAGGCGAGCCGCACGGACTCCTTCGCGACGGCCGCCTCGGCGGGGTCCTCGACGGTCGGCAGCACACGGTTGTCCGGCATCGGTTCCAGCCAGGTGTTGTCCGGGCGGGGGGAGAGGGCGGCCTGGGCGAGCGGGGTGGACTCGCTGAGGTCCATGGGGCGGGCGCGCTTGTTGCCCGCCGTCAGCATGTCCAGGCAGACGTTGGTCGCGATCCTGTACAGCCACGAACGCAGACTCGACCGGCCCTCGAACTTCTCGTAGCTCCGCCAGGCGCGGACCATCGTGTCCTGCACCGCGTCCTCGGCCTCGAAGGACGAGCCGAGCATGCGGTAGCAGTAGCCGGTCAGCTCGACGCGGTGTTTCTCCAGCCTGACGTCGAGGTCTGTCGTCGTGGTCGTCGCCGTACCGTCGCTCATGTCCACCCACCCCTGTGGCATTCCTGTCACGCGCCTTTGCGCCCAGCACGTCCGAAGCTAGCGCAGGGGACTGACAACGGCGTGGTGAGCCGGGAAAGGTGCAGGTCAGGCAGGTTGGCCGACAGCGACCGTGCGTGCCGCGTGCGAACCGATCACCGTGATCGTCACAACTCCCAGCACCGCCAGCAGCCCGACCCCCACCGTCCCGGCCCAGCCGCCGGCGTGGAAGGCCAGCGCGCCCACCGTGCTGCCCGCGCTGGAGCCGATGTAGTACGCCGACTGGTACAGCGCCGAGGCCTGCGCGCGGCCCGTCGTGGCCGTCTTGCTGACCGCCGACGACGCCACCGCGTGGCCCGCGAAGAAGCCCGCGGTGATCAGGACCAGGCCCAGCAGGACCAGCGGCAGGGACGGGGCCAGGGACACGACCAGGCCCGCAGTCGTCGTACCGCCCGCGAGGTACAGGGCGCCGCGGCGGCCCAGGCGGCCCACCAGGCGTCCGGCCGTGGACGCCGACACCGTGCCCACCAGGTACACCAGGAAGATCGAGCCGATGACGCCCTGGGGGAGCGAGAAGGGCGCCTCCGTCAGGCGGTAGCCGATCACCGTGTAGACGCCGCCGAAGACGGTCATGAACAGGGCGCCGATCGCGTACAGCCGGCACAGCAGCGGGTTCGCGAGGTGTTCGCGGACCGTGCGGACCAGCACGCGCGGCCGCAGCGAGCCCGCCGCGAAGTGCCTCGGCGCCGGGAGCAGCAGCCGGAAGGCCACCGCGCAGGCCACCGCGATCGCGCCGATGACGCCGAGCGCGACCCGCCAGCCCCACTCCTGCGCGACCCACCCGGTGATGATCCGGCCGCTCATCCCGCCGACGCTGTTGCCCGCCACGAACAGCCCGATCGCCGTCACCAGCGCCTTCGGCCGCACCTCCTCGGCGAGGTACGCCGTCGCCGAGGCCGGCAGTCCGGCCAGCGCGGCGCCCTGCACCGCCCGCAGCACCACCAGCGCGGTGATCGAGGGCGCGAAGGGGACCAGCAGCCCGACGGTCACCGCGACCGCCAGCGAACCGGTCATCACCGTACGGCGCCCGAACCGCTCCGACAGCGCGCTCATCGGCAGCACGAACAGCGCCAGTCCACCGGTCGCCGCCGCCACCGTCCAGCTCGCCTCGCTCGCCGCCACCCCGAAGTCGCCGGAGATCAGCGGCAGCAGGGCCTGCGTGGAGTAGAGCAGCGCGAAGGTCGCCACACCCGCGAGGAAGAGCGCGAAGCTCATCCGGCGGTAGCCGGGACCGCCCGGGCTCATACGGGAGTCGGTGACAGGGACGAGGGACTCGGCGCCCGCTACGGCGGACGCCCCGGTACTGGCGGGAGACATGCCTCGAAGTTACGTACGGCCTCACTCATCCGTCCAATGCACAGAACCCTCATAATCGTTCCCATGGTGCATCAACACAGCTCACGGCCCCGCCTGTCACCATCCAGTGACACAGAAGACATGGCAGAGATGTCGAGGGTGCTCGCCCCGCGCCTCGCCTACTTCGCCGGAGTCGCCCGCACCGAGCACGTCACCCGGGCCGCGCAGGAACTCCAGGTCCCGCAGTCGACGCTGTCCCGTGCGATGGTCCGGCTCGAACAGGACCTGGGCGTCGACCTGTTCGCCCGCCACGGCCGCACCGTCTCGCTCACCCCGGTCGGGCGTACGTTCCTCGCCCACGTCGAGCGGGCCCTCGCGGAGATCGAGCGGGCCGCCGAGGAGGTCCGCGCCGACGCCGATCCCACGACCGGCAAGGTCGCCTTCGGCTTCCTGCACACCATGGGCGCGGAGACGGTCCCGGCCCTCATCCAGGCCTTCCGCGCGGACCACCCGAGGGTCCGCTTCAGCCTCGTCCAGAACTACGGCGAGGCGATGCTGGAGAAGCTGCGCGCGGGCGAACTGGACCTCTGCCTCACCTCCCCGGTCCCCGACGCCCCCGACCTCGTGGGCCGCCGTCTCGACGAACAGAAACTCCGCCTGGTCGTCCCCGCCGACCACCCCTTGGCCTCCCGCAGACGCATCCGCCTGGCCGAAGCCGCCGACGAGACCTTCGTAACCCTGGAACCCGGCTACGGCATGCGGCGCATCACGGACGACCTGTGCAAGGAGGCGGGCTTCAAGCCGAGGATCGCCTTCGAGGGAGAGGAGGCGGAGACGCTGCGGGGCCTGGTGGCCGCGGGCCTGGGCGTGGCCCTCCTGCCGCCACCGGCCTTCCCCCGCCCGGGAGTTGTGGAACTGACGGTCACGGCTCCCAGAGCGGTACGGGAGATCGGCGTGACCTGGCTGGACGGACACCCGGACACACCGCCGGTGGCGGCCTTCAAGAAGTTCTTGCTGGCGAGGAGGGGGAGTCTGCTGCCGGTCTAGCCCTACCGCTTCAGCGACTTGCCGAAGCCCGCGGCCAACGGCATCCGCAGCCCCAACGGCGGCGGCGCGGCGAACGCGTCCTCCAACGGCCGCGCGAACGGCCGCCCGAACAGGCTGCCCATCACGAAGTCCTCGGCCAGCGCCTGCACTTCACTCCGGTACTGGTGCAACCCGTGCCCGTCCGAGTGCACTTCGAACCGGCACACGTCCCGGTTCGCCTTCTTCGCCCGGGACGCCAGCCGGAAGGACAGCTCGGGGTCGGAGACGTCGTCGTTCGTGCCGTGCACGACCAGCACCCGCCGCCCCACCAACTGTTTCACCGGTTCAGGCGAAGCCGCCACGTCCTCCTCCGGCAGCCAAGGAGCGATCGCCAGCACGGAGTTGACGGCCGTGTGACCGCCCGCACGCAGGGCCGCCCGGCCGCCCATGTCGAGCCCGACGAGGCAGACGGGGACGTCGCCGTAGAGTCGTACGGCCTCGTCGGCGGCCCAGGAGGCGTCCCGGGCCAGATGGGCCTCGCTGCCGTTCCAGCCGCGGTAGCGGTAGTGGACGACATGCGCGGCGAGCCCTTCCTCGCGGCCCGCCCGGGCCAGCCGGCGCCCCAACGCCCGTACGGACGCGGTGGCCAGCATGGGTGACGGTCGGCGGGCCGACTCCTCGTCGCCGCCGGGGAGCAGCAGCACCACACCGCTCACCGCCGTCGGCTCCGGGCTGAGTGCCCTCCCCAGCCGGGCCCGTCGAACCGGCGTCGCTTGGTGTGCCATGACAGAACAGTGTCAGAAGGGTGGGTGTACGCGACCCTTCCTCGCGGTCACCGTTACGTATCGACGGAGTTGTACAACAGGCGATCTACGCGCGTAGGAGTTAGAGTGCGGAAATGACGAGCCAGACCATCTCGAACAACCCGACGCCGGATCAGATCCGCCGGGCGCCGAAGGTTCTGCTGCACGACCACCTCGACGGCGGTCTCCGCCCGGGGACGATCGTCGAACTCGCCCCGGAATCGGGCTATGCACGTCTCCCCGAGACCGACCCCGACAAGCTGGGTGTCTGGTTCCGTGAGGCCGCCGACTCCGGTTCGCTGGAGCGGTACTTGGAGACCTTCTCCCACACCGTCGGCGTGATGCAGACCAGGGACGCCCTCGTCCGGGTCGCCCGCGAGTGCGCCGAGGATCTCGCCGAGGACGGGGTCGTATACGCCGAGGTGCGTTATGCGCCCGAGCAGCACCTGGAGGGCGGGCTCACCCTCGAAGAGGTCGTCGAGGCCGTCAACGAGGGCTTCCGGGAAGGGGAGCGGCTGGCCCGGGCCAATGGGCACCGCATCCGGGTCGGTGCGCTGCTGACCGCCATGCGGCACGCCGCCCGCGCCCTGGAGATCGCCGAACTCGCCAACCGCTACCGGGACCTGGGCGTCGTCGGCTTCGACATCGCCGGTGCCGAGGCCGGCTTCCCGCCCACCCGGCACCTCGACGCCTTCGAGTACCTCAAGCGGGAGAACAACCACTTCACCATCCATGCCGGCGAGGCCTTCGGGCTGCCGTCCATCTGGCAGGCCCTCCAGTGGTGCGGCGCCGACCGGCTCGGGCACGGCGTGCGGATCATCGACGACATCCAGGTGCAGGCCGACGGCTCGGTGAAGCTGGGGCGGCTCGCCTCGTACGTACGGGACAAGCGCATCCCGCTCGAGCTGTGCCCCAGCTCCAATCTCCAGACCGGGGCGGCGGCCTCGTACGCCGAGCACCCGATCGGGCTGCTGCGGCGGATGCACTTCCGGGCGACCGTGAACACGGACAACCGGCTGATGTCCGGCACCAGCATGAGCCGGGAATTCGAGCACCTTGTCGACGCGTTCGGTTATTCGCTCGACGACATGCAGTGGTTCTCCGTCAATGCGATGAAATCAGCGTTCATTCCTTTCGATGAACGACTGGCGATGATCAATGACGTCATCAAGCCCGGATATGCGGAGCTGAAGTCCGAATGGCTGTTCCAGCAGACCGCCTCCACCAGCGGTTCTGTCGACTCGGAGGGCTGATCGGGCGGTAATGGGCGGGGCGGATTGCGGGCGGGTATTCACAATCCGTCCGCATTTCGATGTTTGCGGCAGGTGGGTGCGCATGTTTACGGTCGTGGACCGCTCACATCCCCGTAAACTCCATTTCGAGGACGCACTTCATGAAGCAGTCTGCTGCCAAGACCCTCGGTGTCGCCGCCCTCGGTGCCGCCTTCGCCGCCGCGGGCGCCGGCGCCGCGAACGCCGCCCCCGCGCTTCCGGACGCCAACGGGGCGCTGGACACCGTCACCAAGACGCTCCCGGCGGAGAACATCTCCAAGGCGCTGCCGGGTGCCGGCGAGGCGGTGAGCCAGGCGCAGCCCGCGCTCGCGGCGGGTCTGGCCGCGGTGCAGCCGGCCGCCCAGCGGGTGCTCGCCGACGGCCCGACCGCGCCGGTCGCCGGTCTGCTCGGCGGCCTCCCGGTCGGTCAGACCGGCCTGCCCACGCACGGCCTCCCGGTGAACGGCCTCCCGCTCGGCTGACCACCCCCGAACGCGCCGATGGGGCGCACCCCTTGGACACGGGGTGCGCCCCATCGGCGTATGCGAAAAGGGTCTACCAGGCGGTGCTGGGCGCCTTGTCCTCGGAGGGCAGCAGGATCCAGAGGGCTATGTAGAGCAGGAACTGCGGGCCCGGCAGGAGGCAGGAGAGCAGGAAGATCACCCGCATCGTGGTCGCGGAGGTGCCGAAGCGCCGCGCCAGACCGGCGCACACGCCGCCGATCATGCGGCCGTGGGTGGGGCGGACGAGGGCGGACATTGCGGCTCCTTCGTGAGCGTCAGGGTGAGGCTGCCCCGGTGGCTTCCTCATCTGCCTACAACGCTACGGAGACCAAGCGGGTCGAGCGTCGCTCTACGGTGCGATCCCGACCCTGGGAAACGTCGGGGTCCGACCCTGAGTCGCCTCCTCCTGGCGGCGGGCCGCGTGCTCCCGGCGCTCGGACCTGCGGCGGAGCCAGGCGCGGGCGGCGGGCACCACCACGGCGTGCGCCAGTGCCACGCCCGCGGTGTTCAGGAGCAGCGCGTCGATGTCCGGGACGCGGCCCGGGACGCCCGTCTGCAGCAGCAGGATGCCGAGCGAGACCAGGGCGCCGGCGGCGACCGTACGGACGAAGGAGGCGAGCGGCGAGGCCCAGAGCCTGCCGTGGGTCATCGGGAGCAGGACGCCGAGCGGGGCGAGCAGGCCGACGGCCTCGCCGATGCGGTGGGCCGCCGCCGGCCAGCCCAGCGCGAGGTCGGCGCGGATGCCGGCGAACGGACGCAGGTTGGGCGGCTGCACCCAGGGCACGTCCAGCGGGCGCAGCGTGAGCCAGGCGACGAACGCGAGGTGTGCGACGAGGAGGACACCCCCTGTCACACGGACGCGGATCTCGGCGCTGCTGCCGATGAGGCCTTGACGCTGCACGATCCCCAAGACGCGGCCACCGGCGGGATCGGTTCCGGCTCGGCCCCAAGCACCTCGATGAGGCCTCCGCCACACGCCCGCCTCACCGGTACGTCAGCCGCCCGTCACCTCGCCGGAGGGCGGCTGTGTGCTGCCCGGGTGGGAGCGGACGTCGTCCGTGCACTCGTAGCGGCGCAGGGGTTCCCTGCCGGGGCCGCCGAGGATCACCGAGCCGTCGCCCTCGGCCGCCGCCGAGTCGGAGAACGTGCAGACGACCTGGGCGAGCGCGAAGGAGGTCAGGTCGGTGGGCGGGGTGCTCAGCCGGAGCGTGTCGTCGGGGTCGCCGGAGCGGGGGCCGCTCACGTTCATGCCGCCGCGCACGTCCGTCGTGTAGCCGGCCTCCTTCTCGGCGGCCGACGGGGTCGCCGCCAGCTGGTCGAGCAGCCCCTGCGCCACCAGCACGCGCCGCTGCGAGTCCGCCGTACCGTCCGGGACGCGCACGGTCCGGTCG
Source organism: Streptomyces sp. CA-249302 (assembly GCF_050936785.1). Classification (NCBI taxonomy): domain Bacteria; kingdom Bacillati; phylum Actinomycetota; class Actinomycetes; order Kitasatosporales; family Streptomycetaceae; genus Streptomyces; species Streptomyces sp. CA-249302. Next base: position 6,662,479 of record NZ_JBNJMG010000001.1, read on the forward strand.
ACGGCCACCAGCGAGGACCCGCACAGCAGGAACACCTGCACCGGCAGCCCACGCGACGCCGCCGCGGTGCCGTTCGGCTCGGCGAGCGAACACAGCACCTTCGAGGGCGCCGCCCCGAAGTCGGTCGGCACCTCGGTGGAACGGATCCCGCAGCCGGCGAGGAGCAGGGCGAGGACGGGCAGGGCGAGGAGGGGGCGCAGAGCTGCTCGCTGTGTTTCCGTCGGGCGTCGGCGTACGTTCATCACGCGTCGCCCTTCTTGGGGTCGCCGTTCGTCGGGTCCTCCGTGAGGGACGAGGCGTCGCGTGGGAGTTGGAGGGTGAACACCGCGCCCCCGTCGGGCGAGTTGGCGGCGGTGATCTCGCCACCGTGGATGTGGGCGTTCTCCAGGGCGATGGAGAGGCCGAGGCCGCTGCCCTCGGAGCGCGGGCGGGAGGCGCTGGCCTTGTAGAAGCGGTCGAAGACGTGCGGGAGGACGTCCTCGGGGATACCGGGGCCACCGTCCCGCACGGCGATGACGACCTCGTCGTCCGCGGTGCGCACCGACACCCGCACCGGCGAACCGCCGTGCTTGAGGGCGTTGCCGATGAGGTTGGCCAGGATGACGTCCAGGCGGCGCGGGTCGAGCCGGGCGTGGATGCCGCGCTCGGCGTCCAGGTCGACCGCGTCCAGCCACGCGCGGGCGTCGATGCAGGCGGTGATCTGGTCGGCGACGTCGACGTCGTCCAGGACCAGGCGTGCCGTACCGGCGTCGAAGCGGGTGACCTCCATCAGGTTCTCGACGAGGTCGTTCAGGCGTCGGGTCTCGCTGACGACGAGTCGGACGGCCGGCTCGATCATCGGGTCCATCGACCCGGACTCGGCCTCCAGTTCCTCCTCCAGGATCTCCGTCACGGCGGTGATCGCGGTCAGCGGTGTGCGCAGCTCATGGCTCATGTCGGCGACGAACCGCCGGGACGCCTCGTCCCGCGCGGCCATGTCGTCGACCCGTTTCTCCAGCGCCTCGGCCGCGTAGTTGAACGTCCGGGAGAGGTCGGCGAGTTCGTCCGTGCCGGACACCCGCAGCCGTGTGTCCAGCTTGCCTTCCCCGAGCCGCCGGGCGGCGACGCCCAGGCGGTGCACCGGCTTCAGTACGGTCGTCGCCGCGGCCTGCGCGAGGAGCGCGGAGCCGATCAGGGCGAGGCCGGTGGCGATCCCCAGTGACCAGGCGAGGGAGTTGAGGTCCTTGGCCTCCGGCTCGAGGGACTTGAGCATGTAGCCGGTCGCCCCGCCGCCGATCACCTTCGTGCCGGCCACCAGGTACGGCGTGCCGTTGTCGACGACGCGCTGCCAGTACAGGTGGTACGCGTACTTGTTGCCGGAGTCGACCGTCTGCCGCTTGTTCACCGCGGCGCGCAGCGACTTGGGCACGTCCTGGAGCGAGAAGCCGTCCAGGGCGCCCGAACTGCCGTACACCGTCTTGCCGTCGGAGTCCCGCGCGACCAGCAGCACGCTGAAGCGCTGGCTGCTGTTGGCCATCTGGCCCGCGGTGCGCTGGAGTTCGTCCTGGCTCGGGTCGGTGGGCAGGGAGCCGGCGCGGGTCTGCATGGCCTGCTTGAAGTCGCCGAGCACCGCGTCCTGGGTGCGGGTGAGCACGGCCTCGCGGTTGAGCCAGTAGGCGATGCCGGACGCGGAGACGGCCGCGGTGAGGGCGACCAGGCCGAAGACGACGACGAGCCGGAGCCGCAGGCTCGTGAACCGCAGCCGTGAAAGATGTCCCTTGCGGGTCGCGGCCCAGCCGCGAACCCCCCCTTGCGCTTCGGTCACTGAGGCGTGTCCAGCCGGTAGCCCACGCCTCGCACGGTACGGATCAGCGTCGGGGACGACGGTACGTCCTCGACCTTGGCGCGCAGCCGCTGGACACAGGCGTCCACCAGACGGGAGTCGCCGAGGTAGTCGTGCTCCCACACGAGCCGCAGCAACTGCTGCCGGGACAGCGCCTGTCCGGGCCGCCGGCTCAGCTCGAGCAGCAGCCGCAGTTCGGTCGGCGTGAGCTGGAGGTCCTCGCCGTTCTTCGTCACGGTCATCGCGGCACGGTCGATGACCAGGCTGCCGAAGCTCGCCGCGTCGGTCGACTCGCGTTCCCCGCGCCGCAGTACGGCCCGGATCCGGGCGTCCAGGACCCGCCCCTGGATGGGCTTGACGACATAGTCGTCGGCGCCGGACTCCAGGCCCACCACCACGTCGATGTCGTCACTGCGCGCGGTGAGCAGGATGATCGGCAGCTGGTCCGTGCGCCGGATGCGCCGGCACACCTCGAACCCGTCGATGCCGGGCAGCATCACGTCCAGCACGATCAGGTCCGGCCGCTGCTCACGGAGGAGCTTCAGACCGTCCTCACCGGTGGCAGCGGTGGCAACCCGGTGTCCCTGGCGCGTAAGAGACAGCTCCAGGGCCGTACGGATGGCGTCGTCGTCTTCGATCAGCAACAGGGAAGGCACGGGGCTCATTCTGGCCCATGCGGGGTCGGTGTTTCGACTCCTGTACACCTACGTGCACGTAGCGCTTCGTTCTGTGATCGGGCTGTGTCTTCCCTGCGGCCGACCCCTGTGACAGGTCTGTGACAGTCGGCGGACACGGCCATGAAGGTGCGAGGGCAAGCTTTTCGGCACGGGCAAGGAAGCACCGCCCGGAAAGACCGAACACCGGAAGTCCACGACGGGGGGCGCGAGATGAACACGCTGCACGGCAACAGCAACAGCGCAGTGATCACGCGTCTGCACGACGTGAACGGGGGCCGGGGTTCAAAGGAGTCCGGCGCCGTGAGCGGGCGGGGGTGCGCTCGCGGCGCCGGGCGTCAGCACACCGCGTACATGACGGTGGTTGACGGTTTCACGGGGGAACCGCACGGGGGAAGCGCGTACAGGGAGGACACGGGGGAGCGTCGTTCGCTGTCGGAGGCGGAGTTCACCGCCTACGTCCAGGAGCGCCGCGCCTCCCTGTACGCAACCGCCTACCACCTCACCGGTGACCGTTTCGAGGCCGAGGACCTGCTCCAGAGTGCGCTGTTCTCGACGTACAAGGCCTGGGACCGGATCAGCGACAAGGCCGCGGTCGGGGGCTACCTCCGCCGCACCATGACGAACCTTCACATCAGCGCGTGGCGCCGCCGCAAGCTGAACGAATACCCGACCGAGGAACTGCCGGAGACGCCCGGCGACACGGACGCGATGCGCGGCACGGAACTGCGCGCGGTCTTGTGGCAGGCGCTCGCCCGGCTTCCCGAACTCCAGCGCACGATGCTGGTCCTTCGCTACTACGAGGGCCGCACCGACCCGGAGATCGCGGAGATCCTCGACATCAGTGTCGGCACGGTGAAGTCCAGCATCTGGCGGTCGCTCCGCCGGCTGCGCGAGGACGAGGTCCTCAGCTTCGGCCGTGACGAGGAGGACGCCTTCGGGGAGCTCGTCGCCTGAGGGTCGGGGGGAAGCAAGTAGCAAGTAGCAAGTAACGGGGGAAGCAGGAAAACGGGGGAGCACGCCCGAGGGGGACCGCGGGGGTCACGGGGGACCAACGGGGGAAGTACCACGGGGAAAACGGGGGAACGACGGGGGAGCACGGGGGAACGGGGGAGAGCGGGACTGGAGGGCCGGGGGGTCCATCCAGTCCCGCTTTTCGTTGTGCGCGCTCAGCGGACGTGCACGGTCGCCAACATCGCCTCGCCGGGCGCCGTCGGCCGGCCCGGAGGGCAGTCGGCATCGGCGTCCTTTCCGTCAACAGGTCCTTGGGCCTACGACGGAGAAGGCGCCGCGCGCGTTCGGGCTCAGTTCGCCGGAGTCGTCGCCGGGCGGCGGCCCACCGCTGCCGCGGCCAGGCGGCTCAGGGCCTCGTCGCGGTCGCAGGCGTGGGCGCCCAGTGCGGTCTGGCGGGCGACGATCGAGCGTTCCAGGCGCATCAGGCGCCAGCCGCGGCGGAGCAGGAACGGGATCGACTTGCGGCCTTCCTTCAGGTCGCGGAGGAAGCGGCGGCGGAACGTGCGCACCGGGCCGCGGCTCAGGCACAGGGCATCGGCGAGCAGTCCCAGTTCCCGGCAGCGGTCGACTATCTCGGCCGCGAAGATGCCCTCCGCGATGAAGAGCGGCGTCCGGCCGATGTCGACCGTGTCCTCGCCGGTGCGGGCCGAGAGCGAGATGTCGTAGACGGGGATCTTCGTACGGCCCGTGCGGCACAGCTCGGCGATCGCGGTGACGGCGACGTCCGTGTCCCAGGAGTCCGGGTGGTCCCAGTCGATGTCGGAGCTCCCCGCCACCAGCGGCAGCGTCGGATCGTCGGCCTCCTTGTAGAAGTCGTCGAGACGCAGCACGGGGAGGCCGGAGCGGGCGGCGACGAGGGACTTGCCCGAGCCCGAGGGGCCGCAGAGCAGCACGACGCGGGCGGAGGAGGGGAGATGGATGCTCACGGGACACCAGTTTGACGTATTCCGTCCGCCCTGCCGACCCCGCGGGTCGTCTTTGGAGCGTGCGTCACACCTCAACTACCCTACGTGTCGACCTGATTACCCTGTGCACGAGAAACGCAGCAGAAGGTGGCACCAACAATGGCACGACACACGTCCTCCCCGAACCCGACCGCCCAGCGCGCCCTGGTCGCCCTCGCGACGGCAGGCGTGGCGCTCGGCGCGGGTGCCGCGACGGCCTCCGCGGACACCGAGCCCGTCCTGGACGTGATGCGGACCCGGCCCACCTCCCTCGGCAACATCGACCCGCAGGCCGGCCTCCAGGCCCTCACCGGCACCGTCGGCTACGTCACCGGCCCGGTCACCGGCCTCAAGCCCAACCCCCTCGCCGGCACCGGCGTAGACCCCCTCGACAACGGCGTCGCCACCCAGCTCGCCGACTTCCAGCCCCTCGCCTCCCAGGCCCTGACCGCCCCGGTGGCCCAAGCCCAGTCGATCGGCGCCATCCCGGTACTGGGGCAGGCGGCGAGCCTCCTCAACCACTGAGCCCCCCCACCCACGAAAGAGAGCCGCGCCTCCCCCGGACGGAGGGGAGGCGCGGCTCGGTTTGTGGGGGCTCAGTACGACGAGCCCGACGCGCCCAGTGATCCCGTCGGGTGCCAGACCGTCTTCGTCTCCAGGAACGCCGTCATGCGGTCGGTTCCCGGGGTCGCGGACCAGTCGTCCACAGGCTGTGGACGGAGGACGCGCTTCAGGTTGTCGGCCGCCGCGATCTCCAGTTCCTTCGCCAGTACGTCGTTCGCGCCCGCGAGGTCGATCGCGTTGACGTCCTGGTGGGAGGCCAGGGGGGTGGCGATCTCCGCCGTGCGGCCCGAGAGGACGTTGACCACGCCGCCGGGGACGTCGGAGGTGGCGAGGACCTCGCCCAGGGACAGGGCCGGGAGCGGGGACTTCTCGCTCGCGATCACGATCGCCGTGTTGCCGGTCGCGATCACCGGGGCGAGGACCGAGACCAGGCCGAGGAACGACGACTCCTGCGGGGCCAGGACCACGACCACGCCCGTCGGTTCCGGGGAGGAGAGGTTGAAGTACGGGCCGGCGACCGGGTTTCCGCCGCCGACCACCTGGGCGATCTTGTCGGTCCAGCCGGCGTACCAGACCCAGCGGTCGATGGTCGCGTCGACCTGGTCGGCCGCCTTGGCCTTCGACAGCCCCTCCGCGTCGGCCACTTCGCGCACGAACTGCGCCTTGCGGCCCTCCAGCATCTCCGCGACCCGGTACAGGATCTGCCCGCGGTTGTAGGCGGTGGCCCCCGCCCAGCCGCCGAACGCCTTGCGCGCGGCGACGACCGCGTCCCGGGCGTCCTTGCGGCTCGACTGCGGTGCGTTGGCCAGCCAGTTGCCCTTCGAGTCGCTCACCTCGTACACCCGGCCGCTCTCGGAACGCGGGAACTTCCCGCCGACGTACAGCTTGTAGGTCTTGAAGACAGACAGTCGGTCAGACATCGAGGTACGCCTCCAGGCCGTGGCGGCCGCCCTCGCGGCCGAAGCCCGACTCCTTGTAGCCGCCGAAGGGCGACGTCGGGTCGAACTTGTTGAACGTGTTGGACCAGACGACGCCCGCCCGCAGCTTGTTCGCCACGGCGAGGATCCGCGACCCCTTCTCGGTCCAGATGCCCGCCGAGAGGCCGTACTGGGTGTTGTTGGCCTTGGCGACCGCCTCGTCCGGCGTGCGGAAGGTCAGCACCGACAGGACCGGGCCGAAGATCTCGTCGCGGGCGATGGTGTGCGCCTGGGTGACGTTCGTGAACAGCGTCGGGGCGAACCAGTAGCCGGCGGAGGGGAGTTCGCAGGCCGGCGACCAGCGCTCGGCGCCCTCCGCCTCGCCCCGCTCGACCAGCGAGGTGATCCGGGTGAGCTGCTCCTCGGAGTTGATCGCGCCGATGTCCGTGTTCTTGTCCAGCGGGTCGCCGAGGCGGAGCGTGGAGAGCCTGCGCTTGAGGGAGTCGAGGAGCTCGTCCTGGATCGACTCCTGGACCAGCAGGCGGGAGCCCGCGCAGCAGACCTGGCCCTGGTTGAAGAAGATGCCGGTGACGATCCCCTCCACCGCCTGGTCGATCGGGGCGTCGTCGAAGACGATGTTGGCGCCCTTGCCGCCCAGTTCGAGGGTGAGCTTCTTGCGGGTGCCGGCGACCGTCTTCGCGATCTCCTTGCCGACGGCGGTGGAGCCGGTGAAGGCGACCTTGTTGACGTCCGGGTGCGCGACGAGCGCGGCGCCCGTGTCGCCGTATCCCGGAAGGATGTTGACGACACCCTTGGGCAGGCCGGCCTGGCGGCAGACGTCCGCGAAGAAGAGGGCCGAGAGGGGCGTGGTCTCCGCCGGCTTCAGCACGACCGTGTTGCCGGTGGCGAGCGCCGGGGCGATCTTCCAGGCCAGCATCAGGAGCGGGAAGTTCCAGGGGATGACCTGGCCGGCCACGCCGAGCGGGCGCGGGTTCGCGCCGTAGCCGGCGTGCTCCAGCTTGTCGGCCCAGCCCGCGTAGTAGAAGAAGTGCGCGGCCACGAGGGGCAGGTCGGCGTCCCTCGTCTCCTTGATCGGCTTGCCGTTGTCCAGGGTCTCCAGGACGGCGAGTTCGCGCGAGCGCTCCTGGATGATGCGGGCGATGCGGAACAGGTACTTGGCGCGCTCGGAGCCCGGCAGCGCGGACCACTTCTCGAAGGCCTTGCGGGCGGCCTTCACCGCGCGGTCGACGTCCGCCTCGCCGGCCTGGGCGATCTCGGAGAGGACCTCCTCGGTGGAGGGGGAGACCGTCTTGAAGACCTTGCCGTCCGCCGCGTCCACGAACTCGCCGTCGATGAACAGGCCGTAGGAGGGCGCGATGTCGACGACGGAGCGGGACTCGGGGGCGGGCGCGTAATCGAATACCGATGCCATGGTGATCAGTCCACCGTCACGTAGTCGGGGCCGGAGTAGCGGCCGGTGGCCAGCTTCTGACGCTGCATCAGCAGGTCGTTCAGGAGCGAGGAGGCGCCGAAGCGGAACCAGTGGTTGTCCAGCCAGTCCTCGCCGGCGGTCTCGTTGACCAGAACCAGGAACTTGATCGCGTCTTTGGACGTCCTGATGCCGCCGGCCGGCTTCACGCCGACCTGGACCCCGGTCTGGGCGCGGAAGTCCCGCACGGCCTCCAGCATCAGGAGGGTGTTCGCGGGGGTCGCGTTCACCGCCACCTTGCCGGTGGACGTCTTGATGAAGTCGGCGCCGGCCAGCATGCCGAGCCAGCTCGCGCGCCGGATGTTGTCGTACGTCGACAGCTCGCCGGTCTCGAAGATGACCTTGAGCCGGGCCGAGGCCGCGCAGGCCTCCTTCACGGCGACGATCTCCTCGTAGACCTTCAGGTAGTTCCCCGCGAGGAAGGCCCCGCGGTCGATGACCATGTCGATCTCGTCGGCGCCCGCGGCGACGGCGTCCCGCACGTCGGCCAGCTTCACCGGGAGGGCCGCGCGGCCCGCCGGGAAGGCGGTGGCGACGGAGGCGACCTTCACCGTCGAACCGGCGACGGCCTCCTTGGCGGTGGCCACCATGTCGGGGTAGACGCAGACGGCCGCGGTCGCCGGGGTCGTCCGGTCGGTCGGATCGGGGCGGACCGCCTTGGCGCCGAGCGCCCGGACCTTGCCCGGGGTGTCCGCGCCTTCCAGCGTCGTCAGGTCGACCATCGAGATCGCGAGGTCGATGGCGTACGCCTTGGCGGTCGTCTTGATGGAACGCGTCCCGAGCGAGGCGGCACGCGCCTCCAGTCCGACCGCGTCGACGCCGGGCAGCCCGTGAAGGAAACGGCGCAGCGTACTGCCGGACGCGGTGACGTCGGCGAGTGCGTGGGGTGCAGTGGTGGGCATGGTCACCAGACGAGCATATCTACGCGCGTAGCGGCTGTACAGCCCGGAACCTTGTCTTCAGCGGACGGCTCTTCTCGACGCAGGCGCAGGTGAGGCTCGTAAGGGGCGCGGGGAACTGCGCGATCAACCACAGACGACCCGTACTCGCACACGCACACCGCCCCCGCGGCGATTGGGCGAACCTCTAAGGCAGAATCGCCGGCATGACGACCCAGCAAAGCGACCGCACGTACCGATCAAGCGCAGGCATCGTCGGCGGCGTCCTCCTGCTGGCCATCGCCGCCTGGCTGGGCATCGACGCGCTCGTCACCGGAAACGGCCGGACCCCCTGGCTGGCCCTCGCCGGTCTCATCCTCGCCGTCCCCCTGATCGTCGCCTTCACGATCCGCCCCGCCGTCTACACGAACGACGACCGCCTCCGCATCCGTAACCCCTTCCGGGTGATCGTCCTCCCGTGGGCCGAGATCGCCACCCTGCGCTCGGCCTACTCGAACGAGGTCGTCGTCAGGTCCGGCACCAAGTACCAGCTGTGGGCCCTCCCCGTCTCCCTGCGCGCCCGCAAGAAGGCGGCCCGACGCGCGACCCGGCGCGCGGCGGACGCAAGCGGCCAGGGACGCGGAATCGGTGGCTTCGGCGCCGCCCGGCACCTCCCCGAAGGCGCCGACCGCGCCGAGTCCGACCGGGCCATGGACGACCTGCGCGAGCTCCTGGAGGCCCGCGGCGAGAAGGAGAGCGCCCAGGGCGAGATCACCGTCCGCTGGGCGTACGAGATCGCCGGACCGGCGCTCGCCGGTGCCGTACTGCTGGCGATCCTCCTGGCCGTCGGCTGACGGGACCCGCCGCTCACCTGGAACTTCACAGCTTCCTTGGGCATGCTCGGCGTCCACACCTCGGCCACGACGGCCGCCCCCCACCCGGACGGAACCGAGGACCGCTGCCACCTCCGTGGTCCCGACCGGCTGGGAAACGATGAGCACGACTCCCCGGCGGCCCTCCCGGCTGCCCGCCTCCGCGCTGCCCGAGGGCTGTCTCCCCTGGGACAGCACGCAGACGCTCCGCTGGACGCGGGCGCTCGCACCCCGCTGGGTCCCGGTACGGGTGCGCCTGCGCCTCGTCCTCGCGCTCGGCGCCCTCGCCGTGATCGGCGGCTGCGCGCTGGCCGTCGGCGGGACGGCCCCCGTCGTCGCCGCGGTCATCGGCCTCCAGCTGCTGTGGCTGCTGGTGCGGCCCGAGGTCGTACGGCTCACCGCCGCGCTGCAGATCGTCCTGGTCGTCTGGCTGCCGCCGGAGCCGGCCTGGCTGCTGGAGCCCGCCGGGGTCCTGGTGGCGGTCGTCTTCGGCTGGGCGGCCCACCTGCGGCTGCGGGCCCGTGCGGGCCAGCGGGACGCGGCGCTGGCGGCGGCCGGGGGCGTCACGGCCGTACTGCCGGACGCGAAGCGGCCGTTGGGACGTGGGAAACTGTTCGGCTGGCTCGGGCCGGTGCTGTGCGCGTTGGGTGGGGCGCTGGCCGCCGTGGCTCCCTACGCCGACGCCGTCGACGACCGCCGTGCCGGGGTGGCGGCGGGGCTCTCCCTCGTCGGGGTCGGCCTCACGACGCTGCTCTCCGGCCTCCTCGGGCGTCGTAGGGCTGCGGCGCTGCGGGCGGCGCCGGCGCCCGTGCTGCGGGTACTGGTGCGGGAGGGGCGGTCCGGGAGCCACGAGGTGTTCGCGTCAGACGACCTGGGGGCGCTGCGGCCGCTGTTCACCGTCACGGTGACGGAGGTGGACGAGGCCGATGCCGGGGACCTGGACGACGAGGAGATCGAGGAGCTCGCCGACCGGTTGGCGTCCGACGAGCCGGGGTCGCTGCGCGAGGCCGTCCTGTACGGCGCCCCCCACGACGGCGCCGAGGTACTGATCGTCAGCGCCGCCCGGAAGGCCGGCGAGCCGCCCGTCGTGGAACGGTCGATCGGGCCCGTACGGCCCGTCCCGGAGGGGCTTGTACGGCTTGAGCTCCGGAAGGAGAAGCAGTCGGCGAAGCTCGCAGCCGTGTACGAGGAGCTGACCGGGGCGGCCGAACGGGCCGTCGCCGGTGATCCGTACCGGCTGGGCGGCAAGGGGGTACGGCGGTGGCGGGCCGGGTGGCCCGACTGGGTGACCGCGGCCGGGGCCTCGGGGTGGGCCGTGCACTTCTCGTTCTGGGGCGAGGACGGGGCGTTCCGGTACGTCCTCGGCGGGGCCATGGGGGTCGTGGCCGTGCTGATGCTGCCCAAGTGGATCGTCTGGCGCATCACCGCCGACGCCGAGGGGCTGTGGTTCAACGGGTTCCGGCGCGCCCAGCACATCGCCTGGGACCACATACGGGTCGTCGAGTGCGGGAGCAGCGTGCTGAAGATCGACAGCCGCCGGGCCTCCTTCGACGAGTGGTCGGTGGTCGGCTTCCGGTGGCCGTGGCTGGAGCGGAGGTGGGGCCGGATCCACCGCTACGAGCGGGCGGCCGCCGAGATCACCGCGATGTGGCGGGACCCTTCGCTACGGCCGCTCGGCACGGCCGGTGAGCGGGAGCGGCGGCGGTTGCTGTGGCCGGTGGGGGTGCTGGTCGCGGTGGTGTGGGTGGCGGGGCTGGTGCTGCTGCCGTAGTCACGGCGCGCTCGGCCACACCATGACCATGCTGCCGCCGCAGTACGCCGAGCCGAGTACGGCCGCGATGAGGAACAGCGTGCGGTATCTGCGGGAGGCCCGGGTCAGGTGCAGGGCCACGGGGAGGAGGAGCGGGAAGCCGGGGAGGAGGAAGCGGGCTCGGGGGAAGTAGACGCCGCCGCTGCCCAGGACGATCAGCAGCAGGACGCCGGTAAAGACGAGGAGGGGGAGGGGCTGGCGGTCCCAGACGGAGAGGGCGTACAGGACGGTCGAGACGATCAGGGTGATCGTCACCAGGACCAGGAAGAGGTGGGGGCGGGGGTCCACGCCCAGGGTCACCTTGATGCGGCGCACTGTCTCCGCGCCGCCGTCCAACTCGTTGCGCCACAGGCGTTGTACGGCGAAGTAGCCGTCCCAGCGGTGCAGGCGGAGGCCGACCCAGCCGACGTAGCCGCACCAGCCGAGGGGAGCGAGGGCGGCGGCCGCGAGGAGGCGGGGGGTCCGAGTCCGGTGGTCTTTGGGATGGCGGCGGGCCGTGAGCAGGGCCCAGGTCGTGACCGCGGCTGCCGCTGCGATGCCCGTCGGGCGGGTGAGGCCGGCGAAGGTCGCGAGGGTCGCGGCGGTGACGGGGCGGTCGATGAGTACGGCGTACAGCGTCCAGGCGGCGAAGGCCGTGAACAGGGACTCGGTGTAGCCCATCCACTGCACCAGGCCCACGGGGAGCGCCGCCCAGAGGGTGGTGAGGAGGACGCCCACGCGGCGGCCGTGCAGGTGGTCGCCGACCGCGAAGACGCCCCATGCGGCCAGGAACGACGCCACGACCGCGATCGCCAGGCCGGTGGAGGCCCTGGTGCCGGGGGTGAGGACCGCCAGCGCCTTCACGAGGTACGGGTAGAGCGGGAAGAACGCCAGGTTGTTGGCGTTGTGGGCGGTGCCGAGGGTGTGTGCGTAGCCGTGGTCGGCGATGCCCAGGTACCAGTCGGCGTCCCACTGGATCGCCAGGGTGGGCCAGACGCCGTGGTGGCGGTGGTGGGCCCAGAGGGTGAGGACGAGGAGGCCGGTGAGGCGTACGGCCAGGTAGGCGAGGAGGGCGGGGGCCGCGTGGCGGAGGTGGTGGTGCAGGCGGCGTTTGCCTGGGGAGCTTGTGGCCGGGGGATTCGGCCTGAGCGCGGTCGTCGCCACGGCGGGGGCTCCAGGAATCGGCGGTGCGGTTGCCTTCCACCGTTTCCCGGGTGCCCCGCCGGGGCGTGCAGCTTGGGTCAACAGGCCTGGGTGAATCACCCGATGGGGTGCCCCGCGTCCGGCGGAACGGGGGCGCCCCGACTCGGTGTCAGATGCCCGCCGCGGTCGACAGGTCTCGCTTGATTGCGGAGAGCAGGTTGTTCGCGGTGGTGTGGGCTGCGGGGAGGTCGTCGTGGGTCGGTACCGGGACGACGACCTCCAGGTAGCACTTCAGCTTCGGCTCCGTGCCGCTCGGGCGGACGATCACTCGGGCGCCGTCGAGGGTGTAGCGGAGGCCGTCCGTGGGCGGGAGCTTGTCGGTGCCCCGGGTGAGGTCCTCCGCCTTGGTGACGGGGAGGCCGCCGAGGTGGGTGGGCTGGTGCTCGCGGAGCCGGTCCATCGCCCGGGCGATGATCGACAAGTCCTCTACGCGGACCGAGAGTTGGTCCGTGGCGTGCAGGCCGTGTTCTACGGCCAGGTCGTCGAGGAGGTCGAGGAGAGTGCGATTCTCCGATTTGAGGGTGGAGGCCAGTTCGGTGATCAGGAGGGCCGCGGTGATGCCGTCCTTGTCGCGGACGCCGTCGGGGTCCACGCAGTAGCCGAGCGCCTCCTCGTAGCCGTAGCGCAGGCCCTCCACGCGGGCGATCCACTTGAAGCCGGTGAGGGTCTCCTCGTAGGGGAGGTTCGCCTTTTCCGCGATACGGCCGAGGAGGGAGGAGGAGACGATCGACTCCGCGAACGTTCCCCGGGCGCCTCGGCCGACCAGGTGTGCGGCGAGGAGGGCGCCCACCTCGTCGCCGCGGAGCATGCGCCAGTTGCCGTTCTCCTTGACGGCCACGGCGCAGCGGTCCGCGTCGGGGTCGTTGGCGATGATCAGGTCCGGGTCGGTCTCGCGGGCCTGCGCGAAGGCCAGGTCCATGGCGCCGGGTTCTTCCGGGTTGGGGAAGGCGACCGTGGGGAAGTCCGGGTCGGGGTCGGCCTGTTCGGCGACCAGCACGGGGGTGGGGAAGCCGGCCCTTGCGAAGGCGGCGAGCAGGACGTCCTTGCCCACGCCGTGCATCGCGGTGTACACCGTGCGGGCTGTGCGGGGGGAGTCGGGGGCGAGTACGGCGTCCGTGCGGGTGAGGTACGCGTCGAGGACGGCGTTGTCGAGGGTTTCCCAGCCGGTGTCGGGGCGGGGGACGTCGTGGAGGGAGGCGATGGCTTGGATTCGGGTCGCGATCTCCGCGTCGGAGGGCGGCACGATCTGGGAGCCGTCGCCGAGGTAGACCTTGTAGCCGTTGTCGCGGGGTGGGTTGTGGCTGGCGGTGACCTCTACGCCGGCCACCGCGCCGAGGTGCCTTATGGCGTACGCGAGGACGGGGGTGGGGAGGGGGTGGGGGAGTACGGCGGCTCGGAGGCCGGCGCCGGTCATGACGGCCGCGGTGTCGCGGGCGAAGTCGGCGGACTTGTGGCGGGCGTCGTAGCCGATGACGACGAGGCCGCCGGTCTGGCCCTTGGCGTTGAGGTACGCGGCTAGGCCGGCCGCGGCGCGGATGACGACTGTGCGGTTCATGCGCATGGGGCCGGCGCCGAGTTCGCCTCGGAGGCCCGCGGTGCCGAACTGGAGGGTGCCGCTGAAGCGGTCCGCGAGCTCGGTGACGTCGCCGGCCTCGATGAGCTTGGCGAGTTCGTCGCGGGTTTCCGCGTCGGGATCCTCGGCCAGCCAGGTCTTGGCGCGGGCGATGAGATCGTCGTGCACGGTCGGTCTCCAGTCGGTCGGGTCGTCTCGGGTGGGTGGCGGGATGCCTGCGGCGCCTGTGCGGGTTCGGTGGGGGCTCGTGTAGCGCCTGCGGTTCGGTGGGGGGTCGGGGCCGGGGCGGGGGTGTCCGTCCTCGGAACGGCGCGGAATCGGTTGCTTGGATGGGGGACGGTGTTGACGCGCCAACCGCTGCGGGCGGACACCCCCGCCCCGTCCCCTTACGGCCGACGGCGGCTGCTCATGCGCCCCTTCGGGGGCGCTCCCAGGGGCGCGGGGAACTGCGCGACCAGCCCCTACGGACCCGCAGCCGCTGTGCGACCGGACCTGGCACCCCCTCCCGCGACGATCAGAGCCTGCCCAGTACCTGCGCCAGCAGGGAACCCATCTGCGTCGCCGAGTCACGACCCGCTTGCAGAACCTCCTCGTGGTTCAGCGGCTCTCCGGTCATGCCGGCCGCGAGGTTCGTCACGAGGGAGATACCCAGGACCTCGGCGCCCGCCTCGCGCGCGGCGATCGCTTCGAGGACCGTCGACATGCCCACCAGGTCCGCGCCGATCACGCGGGCCATGCGGATCTCGGCCGGCGTCTCGTAGTGCGGGCCGGGGAACTGGGCGTACACGCCCTCTTCGAGGGTGGGGTCGATCTCCTTGCACAGGGCGCGCAGGCGAGGGGAGTAGAGGTCGGTGAGGTCGACGAAGTTCGCGCCGATGATGGGGGAGGCGGCGGTGAGATTGATGTGGTCGCTGATCAGGACCGGCTGGCCGGGGCGCATGCCCTCGCGGAGGCCGCCGCAGCCGTTGGTGAGGACGATCGTCTTGCAACCGGCCGCGACGGCGGTGCGGACGCCGTGGGAGACGGCTGCCACGCCGCGGCCCTCGTAGTAGTGGGTGCGGCCCAGGAAGACGAGGGCGCGCTTCTCGCCGATGCTGTACGAGCGGATCTTGCCGCCGTGCCCTTCCACCGCCGGCGGCGGGAAGCCGGGCAGCTCGGTGACCTGGAACTCGGCCTCGGGTGCGCCGAGGGCGTCGACGGCCGGTGCCCAGCCGGAGCCCATCACGAGGGCGACGTCGTGGGTCTCGGCGCCGGTCAGTTCGCGCAGGCGCGAGGCGGCGGCGTCGGCGGCGGCGTGGGGGTCGCCCTGGATGTCGTCCGGAAGAAGAGATGCGTTCACGCGGTCGAGGGTAGCCGGTCAGGGCCTACGCGCGTAGATGACAGAGCTAACGGGATGTCGATCGTTGTCTTGTCGTTTCCAACGAAGGTCGGGACGGAAGGGGATCTATGTGCTTACTGTGGGCTGGCTGTGGGGCCGGGTGTGGGGGTGGGTGGCGTCAGCAGGGGCGCTTTCGTAGCTCCATCACGTAGTCGTGGGGGGCTCCTGCGGACTCGGCCGCGTCGGCGATCTCGCCCAGATAGCGGGCCGACGGGAGACCGCCCTCGTAGCCGTCCAGGACGTACGTCCACGCCGACTCCTCGCCCTCCAGGGTGTGTACGCGAACCCGCATCCGGCGGTAGACGCCCAGGCCCACGCCCTCCCAGCGGTCCATCGACTCCTCGTCGAGCGGGGCGATGTCGTACAGCGCGACGAAGACCTGGGAGAGCGGGTCCTCGACGATCGTCGCCAGCGCGCCCTCCCAGCCCATGTGCTCGCCGCCGAACGTCAGCCGCCAGCCGTTCAGCCAGCCCGTGGCACGCATCGGCGAGTGGGGGGCGCGGCGGGTCATCAGCCGCGCGTCGAGGTTGCCGGCGTACGCGGTGTAGAGCGACATGGGGTCGAGGGTACGGCAGCGGGAACAGGGGGCTCACAGGGATCAGGCGCCCCTTGCCAACCCATTGCCCCGGCCCCGGGGCGGTAGCACCTTGAAGCGTGCGGGACAATGGGGTACGTGACTCGGATCGTGATCATCGGTGGCGGACCCGGCGGATACGAGGCGGCCCTGGTGGCCGCCCAGCTCGGCGCGGAGGTGACCGTCGTCGACTGCGACGGTCTGGGCGGAGCGTCGGTGCTGACCGACTGCGTGCCGTCGAAGACCCTTATCGCTACGGCTGAGGTCATGACGACCTTTGATTCGTCCTATGAGGAGTTGGGGATCATCGTCGCCGATGACACCCCGCCCCTGGAGCAGGCCGCGAGGGTGGTGGGGGTCGACCTGGGGAAGGTCAACCGGCGTGTGAAGCGGCTTGCGCTTGCCCAGTCGCATGACATCACCGCGTCGGTGACTCGTGCGGGTGCTCGTGTCATGCGCGGGCGCGGGCGACTCGAAGGCATGCAGGGGCTGGACGGGTCCCGGAAGGTTGTCGTCAGTGCTGCGGACGGGAGCGAGGAGACGCTCACCGCCGATGCCGTGCTCATCGCCACCGGGGGCACCCTCGGGAGGTGCCTGACGCTCAGCCGGATGGTGAGCGGATTCTGAACTGGACCCAGGTGTACGACCTGACCGAGTTGCCCGAAGAGCTGATCGTGGTCGGGTCCGGTGTCACCGGTGCCGAGTTCGCGGGTGCCTATCAGGCGCTCGGGTCGAAGGTCACGCTGGTTTCGTCCCGGGATCGGGTGCTGCCGGGGGAGGACCCGGACGCGGCTGCGGTTCTTGAGGATGTCTTCCGGCGCAGGGGAATGAACGTCATGGCTCGGTCCCGGGCCGCCGCTGCCAAGCGGGTCGGCGACCGGGTCGAGGTCACGCTGTCCGACGGGCGGGTCATCAGCGGGTCGCACTGTCTGATGGCCGTCGGTGCCATTCCCAACAGCGCCGGGATGGGGCTGGAGGAGGCCGGGGTGCGGCTGAGGGAGTCCGGGCATATCTGGACCGACAAGGTCAGCAGGACCACGGCTCCGGGTGTCTATGCGGCCGGTGACGTGACGGGTGTCTTCGCTCTGGCCTCGGTCGCCGCCATGCAGGGGCGTATCGCCATGTACCACTTCCTCGGTGATGCCGTGGCTCCGCTGAACCTGAAGACCGTGTCGTCGAATGTGTTCACCGATCCTGAGATCGCCACGGTCGGATACACGCAGGCCGACGTGGACGCCGGCAAGATCGATGCCCGTGTGGTGAAGCTGCCCTTGCTGCGTAATCCGCGGGCCAAGATGCAGGGCATCCGGGACGGGTTCGTGAAGCTCTTCTGCCGGCCGGGGACGGGGATCGTGGTGGGTGGCGTGGTTGTCTCGCCGCGCGCCTCGGAACTGATCCATCCGATCTCGATCGCCGTCGACAACAATCTGACGGTCGAACAGATCGCGAACGCGTTCACCGTGTATCCGTCCCTTTCGGGGTCGATCGCGGAGGTCGCCCGGCAGTTGCACACCCGTAAGTCGGGCGGGGACGCCTGACGGCCGAAAGCGATTCCTCGCTGGTCACGGGGAGTTGTCGAGCATGCGTACGGCATAGGCGGGGCGAGTAGGCCCTATACCACTTCCCGTCCTTGTGTGCGAACAACTTCGTTTATTCGGCGCATACTGCTGAAAGCAGACGGTCGTTGGGGTTACTGTCAGTTTCGTGTTCGCTGCAGAACGTCGCCAATTGATCCTCGAAATGGTGCGAGCCAATGGGGCCGTGTCGCTCCGTGAGCTCGCCCGCGTCGTCCAGACCTCCGAAGTGACCGTACGGCGGGACGTGCGCGCACTGGAGGCAGAAGGACTCCTCGACCGCCGGCACGGCGGTGCGGTACTGCCGGGCGGGTTCACGCGGGAGTCCGGCTTTCCGCAGAAGTCACATCTCGCGACCGCCGAGAAGACGGCCATCGCCGACCTCGCCGCGGGCTTCGTCGAAGAGGGCGAGGCCATCGTGGTCGGGGCGGGGACCACGACGCAGGAGCTGGCCCGCCGGCTCGCGCGGGTGCCCGGGCTGACCGTCGTCACCAACTCCCTGCTGGTGGCCCAGGCGTTGGCCCATGCCAACCGGGTCGAAGTCGTGATGACCGGCGGGACCCTGCGTGGCTCCAACTACGCGCTGGTGGGCAGTGGGGCCGAGCAGTCCCTACAGGGATTGCGGGTGTCCCGGGCCTTTCTGTCCGGGAGCGGGCTCACCGCCGAGCGCGGGCTGTCCACGTCCAACATGCTGTCGGCTTCCGTCGATCGGGCGCTGGTGCAGGCTGCGGCGGAGGTCGTCGTGCTCGCCGATCACACCAAGCTCGGGACGGACACCATGTTCCAGACCGTGCCCACCGACGTGATCACGCGGCTGGTGACCGACGAGCCGCCGGCCCACGACGACCGCGCGGCCACCGAGCTCCAGGCGCTCGCCGACCAGGGTGTGCAGATCGCCGTCGCCGGAGGGTCGGGGGGCTCGGGTGCGGGCGCTGATTCCGTCCCCCCGCGTCAACCGCGCCGGGACGTGGCTCTGCCGGGGCCTCGACGCGGACAGGTTCCCGGGGCGGGACCGGGGCTGCGCGCCGCGACGGTGCTCGGTGAGACCCCGCAGGCCGCCGAGCGGGCGGCGCGCGTCGCCGACCTGCGGCGGCGTTAGGGCGTCAGGCGCGTCCGGTCGCCAGGCCCCGCAGGGTCAAGTGGAGCAGACGGTCGGCCAGTTGGGGGTCGGCCGGGGACTCCTCCGCGGCCAGGGCGATCGCGTGGGTCAGTTGCAGGAGGTCCGTGATCGCCACGTCCTCCCGCACCTTGCCCGCCTCCTGGGCCCGCCTGAGCAGGGCCTCGCCCGCCTCCCGGATGGGGGCGCTGCACCGCGACAGCGGTGAGGTGCGGTCCGTCGTCACCGCCATCAGGGCCCGGGACAGGCCCCGGTACTCGCCGGCCTGGGAGACGATCTCGCCCAGCCAGGTCACCAGGGCCGTGCAGGGCTCGGGGGACCGCCGGAGCTCGTGGGCGCGGGTCAGCAGGTCGTTCACCGCGTCCTCGAAGACCGCGCTGAGCAGCGCGTGCCGGTTCGGGAAGTGGCGGTACAGGGTGCCGATGCCCACGCCGGCCCGGCGGGCCACGTCCTCGAGGGAAGCGTCCGTGCCGTGCGCCGCGAAGGCCGCGCGGGCCTCGGCGAGCAGCCGCTCGTAGTTGCGGCGCGCGTCGGCACGCATGGCGCGCGGGGGCTCCTGGGTCACCGTCGTGCCCCGGTCCTCCGGGACCTCGGACGAGCTTGCGCCCACCATGCCTCCCACCTGCTCCCTCTGTGCGCCGTCGTGCTTCCAGGATGCCATCGAGGATGCGCACGCGGGCTTCCCGCGCGGGCTCGAAGCCGTACCTTCTTCTCAGGCGGGAGCAGCGCCGGGGGATGCGATGGACATCAGTGGTACGGACGCGCGTCGCGTGTTGACGCTCGTACGAGAGCTCGAAGAGGCGGACTCCGTCCGCGAGTTGCAGGAACGGGCGCTGCCCGGGTTACTGGAGTTGATCGCGGCCGACGCCGCCCAGTGCTACCGGCTTCCGGTGGACGGGGTGGGGTTGCAGACCCTGTCCCTGCCCCGGGAGTCCTTCCACGAGGATCCGATGGTCATCTACGACCATCCGCTCGACCACCCGCTGACCGAGGTGATGCTGGAGACCCCGACCTCGGAGGCATGGCGGGTGAGCGACGTCGCCGGGGACCGGCAGTGGCAGCGGACGCACTGCTACAACCTGGACTTCCGGCCCTTCGGTATGCAGCGGCATCTCGTCGCCTCGGCCGGTTCGGACGCGATGGTCGTGCACGGCTACGCCCTCACCCGCTCGGGGACCGAGTTCAGCGAACGGGACCGGGATCTCCTCGGGTTCGCCCAGCTCCAACTGACGGTCGCGGAACGGACCTTGCGCGAGCGCGAGCAGCTGCGTCTGCTGTCCGCCGTCGCGCTGGAACTGGCGGGCGGGGAGGAGAAGGGGATCGCCTCGTTCGACGGGAAGGGGCGGCCGTATGCGCTGAACGCCGTCGCCGCCGGGCTGTTGGCCGTCGTACAGGACGATCCCCGGTTGGGGCGCGGGGAGTCGTTCACCGCGCGGGACATCGAGGTGCGGTACGTGCCGGCGGCCTCGCCCGGTGTGCCCGCCATGCTGCTGTTGCGGGATCTGGCGCGGGCCCGGGCGGTCGCACGGGTGCTGGGGGTCACCGAGCAGGAGCACCGGACGCTGCTCCATCTCCATCAGGGGCGTACGGCGACCGAGGCGGCCCGGCGGATGGGACTGGCGCCCGCCACCGTGCGGGGCTACATCGCCGCCCTGCACCGCAAGCTGGAGGCGGGACACACGGCCGCGCTGCTGCGCCGGGGACGGGATCTGGGGCTCATCGGCGACTGAGCCGGCGTGGCGCTATGTCGCGACACCTCAGATTTGACGGCTGGTGGTCCTGGGCGGACGCCGGTTCACTGAGAAGTGCGGGGGCTCGCTGTCGTCGGCGCCCCCGCCTTCGGCCACCGTCACGGGGGACGGGGAGAAGGACGAGGCGCCCGTTGGACCGACTGCTCCGGTCCGGCGGGCGCCTCGTGACATGCGTGCGGGTGCGGGTGCGGGTGGTGTCAGTCCTTGATTTCGCAGATGGCGGCGCCGGAGCTGATGGAGGCGCCGATGTCGGCGGTCAGGCCCTTGATGGTGCCGGACTTGTGGGCGTTGAGGGGTTGTTCCATTTTCATGGCTTCGAGGACGACGATGAGGTCGCCTTCGTTGACGGGCTGGCCTTCCTCGACGGCGACCTTGACGATGGTGCCCTGCATCGGGGAGGCGAGGGTGTCGCCGGAGGCGAGGGGGCCGGACTTCTTGGCGGCGCGGCGTTTGGGGCGGGCGCCGGCGGCGAGGCCGGTGCGGGCCAGGGACATGCCCAGCGAGGACGGCAGGGACACTTCCAGGCGTTTGCCGCCGACCTCGACGACGACCGTCTCGCGGCCCGGTTCCTCGTCCGACTCGGTGTCGGCGGGGGCGGCGAAGGGTTTGATGTCGTTGACGAACTCGGTCTCGATCCACCGGGTGTGGACCGTGAACGGCTCCTCGCTGCCCGTCAACTCCGGTGCGAAGGCCGGGTCGGTGACGACCGCGCGGTGGAAGGGGATGGCGGTGGCCATGCCCTCGACGGTGAATTCGGCCAGGGCACGGGCGGCGCGCTGCAGGGCCTGTTCGCGGGTGGCGCCGGTGACGATCAGTTTGGCGAGCAGGGAGTCCCAGGCCGGGCCGATCACGCTGCCGGACTCGACGCCCGCGTCCAGGCGGACGCCCGGGCCGGTGGGCGGGGCGAAGAGGGTGACGGTGCCGGGGGCGGGCAGGAAGCCGCGGCCCGGGTCCTCGCCGTTGATGCGGAACTCGAAGGAGTGGCCGCGCAGTTCGGGATCCCCGTAGCCCAGGGCTTCGCCGTCGGCGATGCGGAACATCTCCCGGACCAGGTCGAGGCCGGCGACCTCCTCGGTGACCGGGTGCTCCACCTGGAGGCGGGTGTTGACCTCCAGGAAGGAGATCGTGCCGTCCGCGCCGACCAGGAACTCCACGGTGCCCGCGCCGACGTAGCCGGCCTCGCGCAGGATCGCCTTGGAGGACGTGTACAGCTGCTCGACCTGCGCGTCGGACAGGAACGGCGCGGGGGCCTCCTCGACGAGTTTCTGGTGGCGGCGCTGCAGCGAGCAGTCCCGGGTGGAGACGACGACGACGTTGCCGTGGCTGTCGGCCAGGCACTGGGTCTCCACGTGCCGGGGCTTGTCGAGGTAGCGCTCCACGAAGCACTCACCGCGCCCGAACGCGGCGATGGCCTCGCGGACCGCGGACTCATACAGCTCGGGGACCTCGTCGAGGGTGCGGGCGACCTTCAGGCCGCGGCCGCCACCACCGAACGCCGCCTTGATCGCGATCGGCAGGCCGTGCTGCTCGGCGAAGGCGACGACCTCGTCCGCGCCGCTCACCGGGTCGGGCGTGCCCGCGACGAGGGGGGCGCCGGCGCGCTGGGCGATGTGGCGGGCGGCGACCTTGTCGCCGAGGTCGCGGATGGCCTGCGGGGGCGGGCCGATCCAGACCAGGCCGGCGTCCAGGACCGCCTGGGCGAACTCGGCGTTCTCCGACAGGAAGCCGTAGCCGGGGTGGATGGCGTCCGCGCCCGCCTCGCGCGCCGCGTTCAGGACCTTCTCGATGTCCAGGTAACTGCTCGCCGGGGTGTCACCGCCCAGGGCGAACGCCTCATCCGCGGCGCGGACATGCAGAGCGTCCCGGTCCGGGTCGGCGTAGACGGCCACGCTCGCGATGCCGGCGTCCCGACAGGCACGGGCCACGCGGACAGCGATTTCGCCACGGTTGGCGATGAGCACCTTGCGCACGATTGAGGCTCCCTCCTTGAAACAAGCCGAGTTTAGGGACTGCCGACGAGGCACTTCGACCCATCCCCAATGGTGAGCTTGCCCACACGGAGCGTGATTCGAGGCTTGCTCGACCCGTGAAATCCCTTGTCGCACCTAGGTATGCAGGACTCCTTCGGGCAACCCTAGCCCGCCCGTGTGGTCAAGGTCTCTGTGAGAGCGTGCTGCGGGCCACTCCGTTTCTTTGTGGAGTCCCTACGAATGGCCCAACGATTCTTTGCGGTCGGCAGAACCCTTGTCCCGGGGTTTACCCGTTAGTAGCGTTCGCGAGGTATCGAAACGTACTTGAGGTAACAACAGCTCGGCTCGAGAGTGGGTGGGGACCGGTGGTGCGCAGACCGGTGGCGTGGGTGGTGGCGGTCGTTCTGTTCGCCGAGGCGTTCGGTGTCGCGGCGCTGAACTGGTTCCTCGGGATCGTCGTCGACCGCCAGGACATGTCCCTGGCCGGGCTCGACCCCGACATGATGTCGATGTCCTCGAAGATCGGCGGGCTCCTCTTCGGTGCCTACTTCGCCCTGTGCGGCGTGGCCGCGCTCTTCGTGGCCCTGCGCAACCGGCCGCCGGCCGGCCTCGGCCGGATCCTGCTCATCAGCGCCGCCGTCGTGCACGGGCTGCTCGGCGCGTTCGCGTGGGGCCTGGTGGGCTGGTCCGCGTTCCTCTTCATGGTCGTGGTGCTGGGGCTCATCGTGCTGCTCCTGATGACCTACGACCGCCCGCCGGCGCCGGCCGCCGAGGAACCCGAGGACACCAAGGGCGACGACGGCTCGCCGGTCACCCCTCCGCCGGCGCCCACAACTCCGTGATGCCGACGCCCAGTCGGGCGAGCAGCTTGCGGACGAGGGGGAGGCTGATGCCGATCACGTTGCCGTGGTCGCCGTCGATGCCCTCGATGAAGGGTGCGCTGCGGCCGTCCAGCGTGAACGCGCCCGCCACGTAGAGGGGTTCGCCCGAGGCCACGTACGCGGCGATCTCCTCGTCCGTGGGCTCGCCGAAGCGGACGACGGTGGAGGCCGTGGCGGAGGTGTAGCGGCCGGTGGTGGTGTCGTAGACGCAGTGGCCGGTCTGGAGCGTGCCCGCGCGGCCGCGCATCGCCTTCCAGCGGGCGGTGGCCTCCTCGGCGTCCGCGGGCTTGCCGAGGGGTTCGCCGTCGAGGTCGAGGACCGAGTCGCAGCCGATGACGATCGCTCCACGGGCTTCCGGGCGCGCCGCCACGACCGAGGCCTTCGCCTCTGCCAGGGCGAGGGCCAGGTCGGCGGGGGTGGGGGCCGTCACGGCGTCCTCGTCCACGCCGCTGACGATGACCTCCGGTGCGAGGCCGGCCTGGCGCAGGAGGTTCAGTCGGGCAGGTGACTGAGAGGCGAGGATGAGGCGGCGGCGGGGGTGATCGGTCATGTGGTCAGCGTAGTCCGATGACAATCATCGCCAGGACCATTGCCAGGGCCATGAGAACGCCGAGTCTGCGCAACATGTCCTGCATGTTGCGCAGTTCCTCCGGAGGTTCGTTCTCAGGGTCCGACCACAGCATGCTTCCAGGGTGCGGGTTGGGCTTTGAGGGCGCCTGAGTAGCCGTACTCAAATCGGCGCCCTCGGTTGTCAGCCCGGCCAGTAGGTGCGGGTCCATGATGTCGGGCTCGGCTGGGGGATGCGGTGGCTCGCGATCCTCGCCGGGTCGGACCAGGAGTCCCTTGCTCGCGCGGCTTCCGGCGTTGTCGCTGATGCCGCTGCCGCGCGGGCCCTGACCACCGCCAGGGCGGCGGCCAGCTCCTCGGGGGTGGGGTTGCCCCGTACGACCTTGATGTTCACAGCGGCTCCTAGAGGGGGATGTTGCCGTGCTTCTTGGGCGGCAGGGACTCTCGCTTGGTGCGGAGCTGGCGCAGGCCGCGTACGACGTGGCGGCGGGTGTCGGACGGGATGATCACCGAGTCGACGTAGCCGCGCTCGGCCGCGATGTAGGGGTTGAGGAGGGTGTCCTCGTACTCCTGGATCAGGCGGGCGCGGACCGTCTCGAGGTCCTCGCCGTTCGCCTCGGCCTCGGCGATGGTGCGGCGGTGCAGGATGTTGACCGCGCCCTGGGCGCCCATGACGGCGATCTGGGCGGTGGGCCAGGCGAGGTTGATGTCGGCGCCGAGGTGCTTGGAGCCCATGACGTCGTAGGCGCCGCCGAAGGCCTTGCGGGTGATGACCGTGATGAGCGGGACGGTGGCCTCGGCGTAGGCGTAGATCAGCTTGGCGCCGCGGCGGATGATGCCGTCGTGCTCCTGGTCGACGCCCGGGAGGAAGCCGGGGACGTCGACGAAGGTCAGTACCGGGATGTTGAAGGCGTCGCAGGTGCGGACGAAGCGCGCGGCCTTCTCGCTGGCCTTGATGTCGAGGCAACCGGCGTACTGCATCGGCTGGTTGGCGACGATGCCGACCGGGTGGCCCTCGACGCGGCCGTAGCCGGTGAGGATGTTCGGGGCGAACAGTGCCTGCGTCTCGAAGAACTCGGCGTCGTCCAGGATGTGTTCGATCACCGTGCGCATGTCGTACGGCTGGTTCGCGCTGTCCGGCACGAGGGTGTCCAGCTCCAGGTCCTCGGCGGTGACCGCGAGGTCCGCCTCCTCCGGGTAGACCGGGGCCTCGGAGAGGTTGTTGGACGGGAGGTAGGACAGCAGCTGCTTGATGTACTCGATCGCGTCCTTCTCGTCCCCGGCCATGTGGTGCGCCACGCCGGAGGTCGAGTTGTGGGTGCGGGCGCCGCCCAGCTCCTCGAAGCCGACGTCCTCGCCGGTGACCGTCTTGATGACGTCCGGGCCGGTGATGAACATGTGGGACGTCTGGTCGACCATGACGGTGAAGTCGGTGATCGCGGGGGAGTACACCGCGCCGCCGGCGCAGGGGCCGACGACCAGGCTGATCTGCGGGATCACGCCGGAGGCGTGGGTGTTGCGGCGGAAGATCTCGCCGTAGGCCCCGAGGGAGGCCACGCCTTCCTGGATACGGGCGCCGCCGGAGTCGTTGATGCCGATGACCGGGCAGCCGGTCTTCAGGGCGAAGTCCATGACCTTGACGATCTTCTGGCCGTAGACCTCGCCGAGGGCCCCGCCGAAGACGGTGAAGTCCTGCGAGAAGACGGCCACCGGGCGGCCGTCGACCGTGCCGTACCCGGTGACGACTCCGTCGCCGTACGGGCGGTTGTTCTCCAGGCCGAAGTTGGTGGAGCGGTGGCGGGCGAACTCGTCGAGCTCGACGAAGGAGTCCTCGTCGAGGAGGAGCTCGATCCGCTCACGCGCCGTCAACTTGCCCTTGGAATGCTGCTTTTCGACGGCGCGTGCGGAGCCGGCGTGCGTTGCTTCCTCGATACGACGATGGAGATCCGCGAGCTTGCCCGCGGTGGTGTGAATGTCGATCGCTTCCGGCTCGGACATCGGGATCGCGGCTCCCTGCCTGCTCAAAAGGGGGGACGGTTACTCATCCGTAGAGTAGTGGGGGGCTTACGAATCAGCAGTGCGGCGTTTCACACACCTAGGGTGGCTTGCATGACGCCGCGAGATGCATCAGACGACAGCCGCTGGTCCGACCTGGACCGTCCGCCGCTCAACGCCACCGCGCTGCGCCGCGGGCTGGTGCGCGAGGGCGGGCTGTGGCGTGACGTGGAGGTCGTGCAGCGCACCGGCTCCACCAACTCCGACCTGGCCGCCCTGGCGGGGGCGGGGAAGGCCGGGGAGGGGGCGGTCCTGGTCGCCGAGGAGCAGACGGCCGGGCGGGGACGACTGGATCGGCAGTGGACCGCGCCTGCCCGGTCGGGGCTCTTCTTCTCCGTACTGCTGAAGCCTGCCGAGGTGCCGGTGGCCCGCTGGGGCTGGCTGCCGCTGCTCACGGGCGTTGCCGTGGCGACGGGGCTGTCCCGCTCGGCGGGCGTCGACACGGCACTCAAGTGGCCCAACGACGTGCTGGTCTCCATCGCCGGGGAGGAGCGGAAGACAGGCGGGATCCTGGCCGAGCGGGCCGGGGAGGACGGGGTGGTGATCGGCGCGGGCATCAACGTCACCCTGCGGGAGGACGAGCTGCCGGTGCCCGCGGCGGGGTCGCTGGCGCTGGCGGGGGCGGTGAGCACGGACCGGGATCCGCTGCTGCGGGCCGTCCTGCGGTCGCTGGAGGAGTGGTACGGGCGGTGGCGGGAGGCCGGGGGCGATCCGGGCGTGAGCGGGCTCCAGGAGGCGTATGCGGCGGGGTGCGCGACCTTGGGGAGGGCGGTGCGGGCTGAGCTGCCGGGGGATCGGGCGGTCACGGGGGAGGCGGTGGCCATCGATGGAGACGGGCGGCTTGTGATCGCTACGGGGGAGGGGGTGCAGGAGCCGGTGGGGGCGGGGGATGTCGTGCACTTGCGGCCGGCTTGAGTAAAGGCAGCCCCCAGAAGCACCGACGCCGGTGACTTACCGTCGGCTCCACGGGAGTGAGCTAGCGCACACCTGCCGTAGAGTTAAGGCCGGTCGATACCTGACCGCGGCAGATCGGAAGGGCAGCAGGCGTGACCGTCGACGACACGGGCTCCGGCGCGGACGCGGACGGCGAGGACCCGCTCGCCCTGCGCCTGGAGCATCTGATCCTCGGCGCCGAGCGGCGCTACACGCCCTTTCAGGCGGCCCGCAGCGCGGGCGTCTCGGTGGAGCTGGCGACGCGTTTCTGGCGGGCGATGGGCTTCGCCGACATCGGACAGGCCAAGGCGCTCACGGAGGCCGACGTACTCGCCCTGCGCCGGCTGTCCGGCCTCGTGGAGGCGGGGCTGCTGAGCGAGGCCATGGCGGTGCAGGTGGCCCGTTCGACCGGGCAGACCACGGCCCGGCTCGCCGAGTGGCAGATCGACTCCTTCCTGGAGGGGCTGACCGAGCCGCCCGAGCCGGGCATGACGCGCACCGAGGTGACGTACCCGATCGTCGAGCTGCTCCTGCCCGAGCTGGAGGAGTTCCTCGTCTACGTGTGGCGGCGGCAGCTGGCCGCGTCCGCGGGGCGGGTCGTGCAGGCGGCCGACGACGAGGAGATGGTGGACCGGCGGCTCGCGGTGGGCTTCGCGGACCTGGTCGGCTTCACCCGGCTGACCCGCCGTATGGAGGAGGAGGAACTCGGCGAGCTCGTCGAGGCCTTCGAGACGACCGCCGCGGATCTGGTGGCCGCGCACGGCGGGCGGCTGATCAAGACGCTCGGCGACGAGGTGCTGTACGCGGCGGACGACGCGGGTGTCGCCGCGGAGATCGCGCTGCGGCTCATCGAGACGATGGCGAACGACGAGACGATGCCGGAGCTGCGGGTGGGCATCGCGTTCGGCACGGTGACGACGCGGATGGGCGACGTCTTCGGTACGACGGTGAACCTCGCTTCGCGGCTCACGTCGATAGCTCCTCGTGACGCGGTCCTGGTCGACACGGCCTTCGCGGAGGAACTGATCCGCAGCGGCGAGGCGCCGGCGTCCGAGGCGGAGGCTGCCGAGGCGGCGGCGACGGCGGAGAAGGAGGGCGAGGAGCCCCCGACGTACCGCTTCGCGCTGCAGCCGATGTGGCAGCGGCCGGTGCGAGGTCTGGGCGTGGTGGAGCCTTGGCTGCTCACTCGGCGGGCGCAGGAGCAGTAGGCGACGTCTGGCCGTTGGCCGGGTGGTCGTGGGTGGGTCGGGGTCGGGGCGGTACGGCGAACCCGCCGCCGACGGTACTGCTGTGGGTCGGGAGGGGAACGAGCCCGACTAGCCACGTAAGCGGCGGGTTGCGCCGTACCGCCCCGACCCGCTCCCGTGCGAGAGCGGCTGCGGGTGCGTGGGACGGCTCGATCCGCTCCCGGTGTGTTCGCGGCTGCGGGACGGTGGGGCGGCACTGACTTGCTCCCGGTGTGTTCGCGGCTGTGGGGCGGTGGGGCCGGCACCGGGCCGCTGCCGTGTGGGGGCCGGCGGGTTCAGCGGGTCAGTGGGCCCACGCACAGGCCGACTACCGGGACGCACAGGCCCGGGTTGGACGAGGGGGTCGGCTGGGGGCTGGGTGGGGGTGTGGTGCGGTCGGACGGTGGGGGCTTGCGCGGGGCCGGGGGCGTGGGTGGGGGCGAGGTGGTCGTGCGGGCCGGGGGGTTCGGGGCCTCCGGGATCGTTGTCACGGTGTTGGCCGGGGCCAGGGGCGTCGGGGACGAGGAGGCGGTCGGCAGGGGGACGAGGGTTGAGCCCGCGGTCGGCGTTGCGCTCACCCCGCCCATCGCCGAGGTCGCCGACGGGCTCACGTGGGGGACGGTCCCGATGGTGGCGGCGGCGTTGGTGGATCGCTCGGGTCCGGCGCCGGGGTCCTGTCGGGGCTCGGCCTCGGCGGTGCCGTAGCCGCCGGTCCCGGAGTCGGGCGCCATCCGGACCAGGCTGAGCACACCGGCCGCCAGCGCGACGCCCCCTGCGGCCAGCATCAGCTTGCGGGGCCGGGGCCTGCGGTGCCGACCGCGGATCCGGGGGCCGAAGAGGCGGGGGCCGGTGGTGGGGGGCTCGAAGGCGGTGGTGGGGGCGGTGGCGGCTGCGGCAACGGGTCGAGTTGGCGCGGCCGGCCGGGGGGAGGTGGCTGCCTGAGCGGACGGTGTGCGGGGGCCCGGGGGTGTCGTCGGGTGCGGCGACGGCGTCGGCCGGCCCGGAGTTGGCCCGGACGAGGGTGCCGTCTGTGTCGCGGACGTCGGCCGTGTGCCCGCCGTCTCCGCGGTTCGTGGCTTCGTCGCCGTGTTCGTCGTCATCGTGATCCCTCCCCGATGCCCTCGCGCCCCCGGTGCGCCGTGGCGGACGCACGTTATGCGCTCCTGTGGGCGGTCGGTCGTGAGTTGGGCGGGATGTCACTCGAACGGGGTGACGGGGCAGGGGATGGGAACCGGTGGACGGCCTTTCCCCGGCGGGGCGGGGCTGCGATGATCGGGGCGTCGGATGTTAACCCGCGTTAACCGGAGGGTGTCATGAGCGAGGAGCGGTTCGGGGAGTTCGTGCTGGTACGGAGGCATGCGGACGGCCATGTCGCGGAGCTCGCCCTCGACCGGCCCAAGGCCATGAACGCCGTGTCGACGGAGATGGCCCGGTCCATCGCGGGGGCGTGTGCGGCGCTGGGGGCGGATCGGGAGGTGCGGGTCGTGGTGCTGAGCTCTACGCATGAGCGGGCGTTCTGTGTCGGGGCGGATCTGAAGGAGCGGAACTCCTTCAGCGACGCGGATCTGGTGCGGCAGCGGCCGGTCGCGCGGGGCGCGTACACCGGGGTGCTGGAGCTGCCGGTGCCGACGATCGCGGCGGTGCACGGGTTCGCGCTGGGCGGGGGGTTCGAGCTCGCGTTGTCGTGCGATCTGATCGTGGCCGACGGCACGGCGGTGGTGGGGCTGCCCGAGGTGTCGGTGGGGGTCATTCCGGGCGGTGGCGGTACGCAGCTGCTGCCGCGGCGGGTGGGGGCGGCGCGGGCGGCCGAGCTGATCTTCACGGCGCGGCGGCTGGCGGCGGCCGAGGCGCGGGAGTTGGGGCTGGTGGACGAGCTGGTGGGGGATGGGCAGGACCGGGAGGCGGCGTTGGCCCTCGGGGCGCGGATCGCGGCGAACTCGCCGGTGGGGCTGCGGGCGGCGAAGCGGGCGCTGCGGCTGGGGCAGGGGCTGGATCTGCGGGCCGGGTTGGAGGTGGAGGACGCGGCGTGGCGGTCGGTGGCGTTCTCGGGGGACCGGGCCGAGGGGGTGGCGGCCTTCAATGAGAAGCGGCCGCCTCAGTGGCCGGGTGAGTGAATCCCCTGGAGTCTCCGGGCCGGTCACCCCTGCGTCGTATCAACACCGCCTAATCACCGCAAACCTCCCTAACCTGGAGTAATGGGTGAGGACAAGCGGCTCGCGGCTGTCGTCGCGTTGGCTCAGGGCATGGCCGCGGCGCACGGTTCGCGTGGGGCGTGGCGGGCGGCGGCGGCCGGGGCGTGCCGGGCGCTCGGGGGGAGTTTCGCCGCGCTGTCGGTGTGGGAGCGGGAGCTGGGGCGGCTCAGGGTGCTTGTCAACGTGGGGGAGCGGGCCGAGGGGGAGGACGAGTTCCCGGACGACGAGTCCTATCCCGTGCACCAGTTTCCGGAGATCACCGAGTTCCTGCACGAGCGGTGGGCCGGTGGGGGTGAGCCCAATGCCTGGGTCGAGACGGCCGAGGGGCCGGCTGCCGGGCGTCGGCCCGGGTACGTCCATCAGCGTGTGGCCGCGTTGCGCCGCCGGGGGCGGGGTTGTTGTGTCGTCGCGCCGATCGTGCTGCATGGGCGGGCGTGGGGTGAGCTGTACGTCGCCCGCCCGGCCGGAACGCCCGTCTTCGACCGGGCCGACGCCGACTTCGCCACCGTACTGGCCTCCGTCGTCGCCGCCGGGATCGCGCAGGCCGAGCGGCTGGAGGAGGCGAGACGGCTGGCGTACACCGACGCGCTCACCGGGCTCGCCAACCGCCGTGCCGTGGACGTGAAGCTCGACGAGGCCATCGAACGGCACCGGGCCGAGGGCACGGTCGTCAGTCTTGTCGTCTGTGATCTGAATGGGTTGAAGCGGGTGAACGACACCCAAGGGCACGCCGTCGGTGACCGGCTGCTCGAACGCTTCGGCTCCGTTCTCTCGCTGTGCGGCGCGATGTTGCCCGGCGCGCTCGCGGCGCGGCTCGGGGGTGACGAGTTCTGTCTGCTGGCGGTGGGGCCGGGCGCCGACGAGGTGGTGAAGGCGGCCGACGAACTCTGCCGCAGGGCCGGGGAGTTGGAGCTGGGGGAGGGGTGGCGTGCGGGGTCGCGTCCACCGAGGATCCGATCGGGCCGGTCCGCTCGGCGCGGCGGCTGTTCCGGTTGGCGGACGCCGCGCAGTACCGGGCCAAGGCCGAGCGTGCTGCCAGGCCTGTCGTGGCCGGCCGGGAGGGGCCGGACGACCCGGTGGTGCGGCTGGCCGACGCCGCGCCCGCCGGGGAGGCCGTGGAACGCCGGCGTTTCCGGGGGCGACGCGTGTAAGGGGCGTACCGGCCACCCACTAGTGACATCTTCGTCTTCACTGCGTACGCTCCTGAATATGGATATGCACACTGTGGTGGTGGGGACGTCGGGGGTGACCGCGTCCGACGTGCTCGCCGTGGCGCGCGGCGGGGCCCGGATCGAGTTGTCGGGGGAGGCGGTCGCGGCCCTGGCCGCCGCCCGCGGGATCGTGGACGCGCTGGCCGCCAAGCCCGAGCCCGTCTACGGCGTCAGCACCGGCTTCGGCGCCCTGGCGACCCGGCACATCGGCCAGGAGCTGCGCGCGCAGCTACAGCGCAACATCGTGCGCTCGCACGCCGCCGGGCTGGGCCCGCGGGTGGAGCGGGAAGTCGTACGGGCCCTGATGTTCCTGCGGCTCAAGACCGTCTGTTCCGGGCATACGGGGGTGCGGCCCGAGGTCGCGCAGACCATGGCCGACGTGCTCAACGCCGGGATCACGCCCGTCGTCCACGAGTACGGGTCGCTGGGGTGTTCCGGGGATCTCGCTCCGCTGTCGCACTGTGCTCTCACGCTCATGGGCGAGGGGGAGGCCGAGGGGCCGGACGGCGTCGTGCGGGGCGCCGGTGAGCTGCTCGCCGAGGCCGGGATCAAGCCCGTCGAGCTGAAGGAGAAGGAGGGGCTCGCCCTTCTCAACGGCACCGACGGCATGCTCGGCATGCTGGTCATGGCCCTCGCCGACCTGGACATGCTCTACAAGTCGGCCGACGTCACCGCCGCGCTGAGTCTCGAGGCGCTGCTGGGGACGGACAAGGTGCTCGCGCCCGAGTTGCACGCCATCCGGCCGCATCCGGGGCAGGGCGCCAGCGCCGCCAACATGCTTGCCGTGCTGAAGGGTTCGGAGCTGACCGGGCATCATCAGGACGATGCGCCGAGGGTTCAGGACGCGTACTCGGTGCGTTGCGCTCCGCAGGTCGCCGGTGCGGGACGGGACACCATCGCGCACGCCCGGCTGGTCGCCGAGCGCGAGTTGGCCTCCGCGGTCGACAATCCCGTGGTGCTGCATGACGGGCGGGTCGAGTCCAACGGCAACTTCCATGGCGCGCCGGTCGCCTACGTTCTTGACTTCCTCGCCATCGCGGTCGCCGACCTGGCGTCCATCGCCGAGCGGCGGACGGACCGGCTGCTCGACAAGAACCGGAGCCACGGGCTGCCGCCGTTCCTCGCCGACGACGCCGGTGTGGACTCCGGGCTCATGATCGCCCAGTACACGCAGGCCGCGCTGGTGAGCGAGATGAAGCGGCTGGCCGTACCGGCTTCGGCCGATTCCATCCCCTCCTCCGCGATGCAGGAGGACCACGTCTCCATGGGGTGGTCGGCCGCGCGCAAGCTGCGTACCGCCGTCGACAACCTCTCGCGCGTGGTCGCGATCGAGCTGTACGCGGCCACCCGGGCCGTCCAGTTGCGCGAGGGCCTCACCCCGGCGCCCGCCTCGCAGGCCGTCATCGAGGCCGTACGGGCCGCGGGTGTCGAGGGTCCCGGTCCTGACCGGTTCCTGGCGCCCGACCTCGCCGCGGCGGACGCGTTCGTGCGGGACGGACAGGTCGTGGCCGCCGTGGAGACGGTCACCGGGCCGCTGCGGTAGCCGCGAGGAGCGTCAACCGCCGTCAGAAGCCGAGGCGTTCGCGGCGTACCGAATAGACGACGAAGCCCGCGCCCAGCGTGAGGAACACGGTGCCGCCGACGACGTACGGAGTCGTGTCGATGCTTCCCGTGTCCGCGAGTTCGGTGCCGGCCCCGTCTTCCCGGGCCGACGACGAGGACTCCTCCGTCGTCGGCCTGGCCTGCGTCGTCGCGGTCGCCGAGGGCTGGTCTCTCGCCGGGGTGTCCTGGGTCGCGTTGGCGGACGGGACGAACCACAGGGCGCCCAGCAGGGTACCCGCGGCGGTGGCGGTCAGCAGTGGACGGCGAACGGATGACACGGAATATCGATCCCCTTGTGGCGCTGGCGAATTGGCCGTGTGGAGCGATGTTAGTGAAAGGCGCGGGTCACGGGAAAGTCACGGGAGGTATGAGCCGTACGCTCGCGCCATGACTACTGAAGAGACATCCCGTTTTGTCCGCCTTCGGGTGGAGCTCGTCGTCGAGGTCGAGGACGCCGACGCCGTCACCAAGGCCGCGCTGCGGCGGATCGCCGACGACGCCGATATGCCGGCCGATGAGCGGGTACACGCCGAGAACGCTGTGACGGAAGACACCGCGGAGGCGCTCGCCTATCTCGTCGACCCGTTCGACCTGGTCAACGAGGTGCCGGGGGTGGAGCTCGCGCAGGCCTCCTGGTCGAGCGAGCCGATCGACTACGACCCCGATTCGCCTGACTGGGACCTGGACGAGGATGATGTCGAGGAAGATGACGCGGACGACGACGAGGGGGACCGCGTCGGCTGAGCGGCTTGGGGAAATCGTGACCCCGGGTGGCAACCGCCGTCCGGGGTTTCGTCGTCTCAAGGCGCGCACTGACCGACCTCCGTGCCATCCGCACCATCCGCTCCGGCGGACGTGGTGTGTCCCACACATCCCAGGAATGTGGAACGGGCGGGACCGGTCGTAGCGTTGAGTTCGTTGACGGCTGTAGTTGTGGCAACGATGGAGAAATCTGTGATGACGGACAGTAAGCGGCGCAGGGGCCTGAGGGTCGCGTCCGCACTGCTCGGCGGGGTTCTGGTGCTCTCGGCCTGTTCCGGCGGCGACGACAAGTCCTCCGGCAGCGGGAACGACACCTCACAGGCCAAGGCCGACGAGGCGGCGGCCAAGAAGTCCTCCGAGGCCGACATCAAGATCACGCCCAAGGACGGCACGGACAACGCGTCGATCAACAACTCCGCCGCGGTCACCGTCAGCAAGGGCTCGCTCACGAGCGTGAAGATGACGACGGCCGACGGCACGGCGGTCGCCGGCGCCCTCTCCGCCGACAAGACCAGCTGGAAGCCCAGCGCCCAGCTGGAGCGCTCGACCACCTACAAGGTCGCCGCCGAGGCCAAGGACTCCGCAGGCCTGGTCGCGCACGAGAACGCCTCGTTCACCACGGTCTCGCCGACCAACAGCTTCATAGGCAACTTCACGCCGGAGGACGGCTCCACGGTCGGCGTGGGCATGCCGGTGTCGATCAACTTCGACAAGGCGATCACCAACAAGGCCGCGGTCCAGAAGGGCATCACGGTCTCCTCCAGCAGCGGCCAGGAGGTCGTCGGCCACTGGTTCAGCGCCAACCGCATCGACTTCCGCCCCGAGGACTACTGGAAGGAGAACTCGACCATCACGCTGAAGCTCGCGCTCGACGGCGTCGAGGGCGCCTCCGGTGTCTACGGCGTGCAGCAGAAGACGGTCACCTTCCACATCGGCCGCAACCAGGTCTCCTACGTCGACGCGAAGACCAAGCAGATGAAGGTCACGCAGGACGGCAAGACCATCAAGACCATCCCGATCTCCGCCGGTTCGCCGGAGAACAAGACGTACAACGGCATCATGGTGATGTCCGAGAAGTTCAAGGAGACGCGCATGAACGGCGCGACCGTGGGCTTCACCGACGACGACGGCAAGGGCGAGTACGACATCAAGGACGTGCCGCACGCCATCCGGCTCACCAACTCCGGCACCTTCCTGCACGGCAACTACTGGGGCGCGAAGTCCGTCTTCGGCTCCGTGAACACCAGCCACGGCTGTGTGGGCCTGTCGGACACCAAGGGTGCCAACGACACCGGTACGCCCGCCTACTGGATGTACACCAACTCGATCATCGGTGACGTCGTGGTCGTCTCCAACACCGGCGACAAGACGGTCCAGCCGGACAACGGGCTCAACGGCTGGAACCTCAGCTGGGCCGACTGGAAGGCCGGTTCGGCGGTCTGACCCACCGGCAGTCCACAGCTTTCCGATGCCGCCCCCAGGGGCGGCATCGGTGTTTCCTGGCCTCGCCACAGCCTTCTCATGCTTCTCTTATTTCGGCCTTATCCAGTCATCACGCGCCGTACCTACCTTGCGGCCATGTTCTTCACCTACCTGAGGCGCGAACTGCGCCGCCGCAGAAAGGCGGCCCTCGTCGTCGCCTCCGGTCTGGCGCTGGGTATCGCGCTGGTCATCGTGGTCAGCTCCGTGTCGTCCGGCATGGGGAAGGCCCAGGACAAGGTCCTCCAGTCGCTCTACGGTCTGGGTACGGACATGACGGTCACCAAGGCGGCCACTCCGACGGCGAGCAACTCGCAGCGGCCGCGCTTCAACTTCGACGCGCAGAACAACGGTTCGTCGACGACGCAGAGCAGCGACCGCGTCATGGTGCAGGGCTTCAGCACCCTGGCCTCCTCGACCGTCACCAAGGTCGGGGGCCAGAAGGGCGTCTCGTCCGCGGTGGGCGGGCTGAGCCTCAACGTGGTGAAGGTCAGCGGCCAGTTCACCCGCGGGCAGTTCCAGCAGAACCAGAACAGCGGGAGCCAGGGCGGCGGCCAGAACGGCGGCGGTCAGAACGGTGGCGGCAACGGGCAGCCGCAGGGCGAAGTGCAGGGCGGTGGCGCCGACTTCAGCCTCAACCAGTACACGGTCTACGGCACCGACGTCACCAAGAGCGCCCTCGGCCCGCTGACCTCCTCGAAGATCACCAGCGGCCGTACCTTCAAGTCCACCGAGACGGACGCCAAGGTCGTGGTCGCCGACTCCGCGTACGCCAAGGAGAAGAAGTACAAGGTCGGTTCGACCGTCACCATCAAGAGCGTCAAGTTCAAGGTGATCGGCATCGCGACCGCGGACAGCGGTGACTCGGCGGCCAACCTGTACATCCCGCTGAAGCAGGCCCAGACGCTGGCCAGCGAGAAGAACAAGGTCACCACGATCTACGTCAAGGCGACCGACTCCAAGCAGATCTCGGACGTCAAGTCGACCATCCAGAAGAACGTCTCGGGTACGACGGTGACGACCTCCGCCGACCTCGCGGACACCGTCTCCGGCTCCCTCTCCACCGCGTCCTCGCTCGCCACGAACGTCGGCAAGTGGCTGTCCATCGCGGTGCTGGTGGCCGCCTTCCTGGTCGCCGGTCTGCTCACCTCCTCCGCGGTCTCCCGCCGGGTGCGCGAGTTCGGCACGCTGAAGGCGCTGGGCTGGAAGTCGGGCCGGGTGACCCGGCAGGTCGTCGGCGAGGCCATGGTGAACGGTCTGCTCGGCGGTGCGCTGGGTATCGCGCTCGGGCTCGCGGGCGCGTACGTCGTGACCAGCATCAGCCCCAATCTGCAGGCCCAGTTGGGCGGAGGCGGCGGCGGTAACACGGGCGGCGGCCCCGGTGGTGGCGGCGGCTTCGGCGGCCCCGGCCGGCAGGCGGCCAAGACCCTGGAGGTCGCCCTCACCGCACCGGTGAGCGTGACGACGATCGTCCTGGCGGTGGGCCTGGCGGTGGCCGGTGGCCTGATCGCGGGTGCGTTCGGCGGCTGGCGGGCGTCCCGGCTGCGTCCGGCGGACGCGCTGCGCCGCGTCGAGTAGTCGACCCCATCTCCCTTACGCACCCCAGGAGTCACCCCATGTACGAACTCAGAGGCGTCACCAAGCGCTACACCCGCGGCAAGGACACCGTCCACGCCCTCGACGGCGTCGACCTGGCCATCGCCGACGGCGACCGGCTCGTCATCCAGGGCCCCACCGGCGGCGGCAAGTCCACGCTGCTGCAGATGCTCGGTGGGCTCGACCGGCCCTCGGACGGCGAGGTCGTCCTCGACGGCACCGACCTGGCCAAGCTCTCCGAGGCCAAGCTCACCAAGGTCCGCTCCGAGAACATCGGCTTCGTCTTCCAGTCCTTCAACCTCATCCCGACGCTCACCGCGCAGGAGAACGTCGAGACCGCCCTCGTACCCCTGGGTGTGAAGGTGAAGGAGCGGCGCGAGCGGGCCGCCGAGGCGCTCAAGTCCGTCGGTCTGGGCGAGCGGTTGGCGCATCTGCCGTCCGAGATGTCCGGCGGCCAGCAGCAGCGCGTCGCCATCGCGCGGGCGCTGGTGAAGCAGCCGAAGGTGCTGCTCGCCGACGAACCCACCGGAAACCTCGACGAGTCCATGCGCGACGAGATCATGGAGGTGCTGGAGCGGATGTGGAAGGAGCTGGGCCTGACCTTCATCATGGTCACCCACGACTCCGCGATCGCGAAGAAGGCCCCCCGGGTCGCGACGATCCGGAAGGGCAAGCTCACCGTCAAGGAGAACGCGGGGGCGTAACAGCGCGGATCGGTAACGGCTTTCTGATGGGTCTGTCACAGTCTGGAGGCCCGCGCTCTTACCTTCTTCTCATCTCTTGAGGCGTCTGATCACCCCTCGGCATACTGCGTATACCGGGGGTGTACGCGTTTGCGTGCGAGACCGCCCCCGGCTTCATCTCCAGGGGGAGACTTGCGCAGACAAGCGAAAAGGGCCTGCGCCGCGTCCGTCGCGACCGCGGCGGCCGTGGCCCTGGCGGCGGGCATGACCGGCCCGGCGTCGGCCAAGACGGAGCAGTCGGCGGCTGCTTCGCAAGCTCAGCTCTCGTCCAAGCACCGCATCACCCTGATCACCGGCGACCGGGTGCTCGTCGACACGAAGGGCCGGGTCGTCGGCCTGGAGCGGGGCAAGGGGCGCGAGCACATACCCGTTCAGGTCCGCAAGGCCGACGGGCACACCCTCGTGGTACCGGCCGACGCGGCCCGGCTGGTCGCCACCGGCAAGCTCGACCAGCGCCTGTTCGACATCACCGAGCTGGGCAAGGCGGCGACCCGCAAGTCGCAGGCCAAGGGCCTGAAGGTGATCGTCGGTTACACCGGCGCGGCGACGGCCACCAAGGCCGACGTCCGGGACGCGGGCACCCTGCGGCGCACCCTCAAGTCCCTGAACGCGGACGCCGTCCAGACCCCGCAGAAGGAAACGCCCGAGCTGTGGGACGCCGTCACCAACGGCGGCAGGACGGCCTCCGGCATCGCGCACGTCTGGCTCGACGGCGTCCGCAAGGCCAGCCTCGACAAGTCCGTGCCGCAGATCGGCGCCCCGACCGCGTGGGCGGCCGGCTACGACGGCAAGGGCGTCAAGATCGCCGTACTCGACACCGGTGTCGACGCGGACCACCCGGACCTGAAGACCCAGGTCCTGGAGTCCAAGAACTTCTCGACCGCCGCCGACGCCACCGACCACTTCGGGCACGGCACGCACGTCGCGTCCATCGCGGCCGGTACGGGCGCCAAGTCCGGCGGCAAGTACAAGGGCGTCGCTCCCGGCGCCAAGATCCTCAACGGCAAGGTCCTCGACGACACCGGCTCCGGTGACGACTCCGGCATCCTCGCCGGCATGGAGTGGGCGGCCGAGCAGGGCGCCGACGTCGTCAACCTGAGCCTCGGCGGCCAGGACTCGCCCGGCATCGACCCGCTCGAGGCCGAGGTCAACAAGCTGTCCGAGGAGAAGGGCATCCTCTTCGCGATCGCGGCGGGCAACTCCGGCCCGGAGTCGGTCGGTTCGCCCGGCAGCGCCGAGGACGCGATCACCGTCGGCGCGGTCGACGACAAGGACGTGCTGGCCGACTTCTCCTCGACCGGCCCGACCGTCGACGGCGCCATCAAGCCCGATGTCACCGCCCCCGGCGTCGACATCACGGCGGCCGCCGCTCCGGGCAGCGTCATTGACCAGGAGGTCGGCGAGAACCCGCCGGGTTACCTGACCATTTCGGGTACGTCGATGGCGACGCCGCACGTCGCGGGCGCGGCGGCGATCCTGAAGCAGGAGCACCCGGACTGGAAGTTCAGCGAGCTGAAGGGTGCGCTGACGGGTTCCGCGAAGGGCGGCAAGTACACGCCGTTCGAGCAGGGTTCGGGCCGTATCGCGGTGGACAAGGCGATCAAGCAGACGGTGATCGCCGACCCGGTCTCGGTGGGCTTCGGCATCGCGCAGTGGCCGCACACGGACGACGCCCCGGTCACCAAGCAGCTGACGTACCGCAACCTCGGTACGAAGGACGTCACGCTGAGCCTGGCCGTCACCGCCACCAACCCCAAGGGGCAGGCGGCTCCGGCGGGCTTCTTCAAGCTCGGCGCGACCAAGGTGACCGTGCCGGCCGGCGGCAAGGCCTCGGTCGACTTCAGTGCGAACACCAAGCTGGGCGGCACGGTCGACGGCGCGTACTCCGCGTACGTGACGGCGACCGGTGACGGTCAGACCGTGCGGACGGCCGCGGCCGTGCAGCGTGAGGTGGAGTCGTACGACGTCACCGTCAAGCACATCGGCAAGGACGGGCAGCCGACCTCCGACTACAACACCATCCTGCTCGGCTACTCGGGTCTCGCCGAGAACCGCGGACTCCAGGTGCCGGTCGCGGAGTCGGGTACGACGACCGTGCGCGTGCCCAAGGGCAAGTACCTGCTGGACGCCTGGATCGCCAAGGACATGGTGAACTTCGAGGGCGGTCTCGACTGGCTGGTCCAGCCGAGTCTGAACGTCACCAAGAACACCTCGGTGACGATCGACGCCCGTAAGACCAAGGCGGCCGACATCACGGTGCCGGACGCGGCGGCCAAGCAGCAGCTGGGCATGGTCGGTTACACCTACGACCCGGCCTTCATCGGCATCGGCTTCGGCGCGCAGTCCTTCGCCGACATCCGGATGGCGCCGCTCGGCGGCGAGGTCTCCGGCCTGCACCAGACCTGGAACGGGCAGTGGACCAAGGGCGACAAGGCCGAGTACGACGTGGCCACCACCGCGACCGTCAAGAAGGTGCAGGGCGACAAGGTCCGGCACTTCAAGGCGGGCGAGCTCGCCACGGTGAAGAACAACATCGGCTCCGGCGCCGCGGGCAAGACCGGCGCGCTGTACCCGGTGGGCCTCTTCCCCGAGGACGCGGTCTTCGGCACCGGCATCGAGCAGAAGCTGCCGGGCAGCCGCACCCTGTACCTCTCGACCTCCGACAAGATCCAGTGGACCTGGGACTTCGAGCAGCACAAGGGCGTCGACGCGGACGGCTTCCCGATCGCGGACGCGTTCTACACGCTCGGCGACCCGCAGTTCTTCAAGGCGGGCCAGAGCTACAAGAAGACCTTCAACACCGCGGTCTTCGGCCCGCACCTGAGCACGTACTACGGGCTCTTCCGGGACGGGAACAGCATCTACGGTGTCCTCCCGCTGTTCTCCGACGGGGCCGGGCACGCCGGTTCCTCGGACTTCACCAAGGTCGTCACCACGCTCTACCGCAACGGCACCAAGGTCGGCTCCAACGACGACCCGCTGTTCGGCAACAAGGAGTTCAAGGTCCCGACCGCGAACGCCAAGTACAAGCTGACGACCTCGGTCAAGCGCAGTGCGAACATCGCCGGGGCGTCCACCCGGATCAACGCGAGCTGGGAGTTCAGCTCCAAGAAGCCGGCCACCGGCACCGTGGCCACGCTGCCCGCGTCCATCGCCCGCTTCAAGGCGGCCGTGGGCCTGGACAACAAGGCCGAGGCCGGCAAGACGGTCAGCATCCCGGTCGTCGTCGAGGGTGCCGCCAAGGGCAGCAACCTCAAGTCCCTTGCGGTGACCGTGTCCTACGACAACGGCAAGACCTGGAAGAAGGTCTCCGTCGTCGGCGGCAAGATCAAGGTGAAGAACCCGGCGAAGGGGAAGTCCATCTCCTTCCACGCCACGATCACCGACAAGAAGAACAACAAGTCGGCGCTCTCCATCTACAACGCGTACTACGGCAAGTAGCAAGGCTGTCAAGGGAATTGGGGGCATTCGGTTCGACAGGTCTGTAACGGCTTTCTACTAGGTACGTAACAGACGCGAAGTCGGTCTCTTACCCTTCTCTCATCTCTTGAGGCACGTGATCACCCCCCGGCATACTGCGTATACCGGGGGGTGCGCACGTTCACGTGTGCGAGACCACCCCCGGCCGGGTGAACGGGGATATTTCACCCGGAACTTCAGCTAGGGGGAGTTTTGCGCAGACAAGTGAAAAGAGCGTGCGCGGGCACGATCGCCGCGGCAGCCGCCGTGGCCCTCGCGGCGGGCATGACCAGCCCGGCGCAGGCGACGGCCGAGAAGACGAGCGCCGCTGTCTCCAAGGCCGCGTCCTCGAAGCTCACCGTCAAGCACCGCATCACGCTGATCACGGGTGACCGCGTCGCGGTCGACGCCAAGGGCCGCGTCGTCGGTATCGAGCCCGCCAAGGGCCGCGAGAACATACCCGTCCAGATCCGCAAGGCGGACGGCCACACCCTGGTCGTACCGTCCGACGTCGCCCGCATGATCGCGACCGGCAAGGTCGACCAGCGGCTGTTCGACGTCACCGAACTCGGCAAGGCGACGACCCTCAAGTCGCAGGCCAAGGGCCTGAAGGTCATCGTCGGCTACAAGGGCACCGCCGCGGCGGCGAAGTCCGAGGTCCGTGAGGCGGGCAAGCTCCGCGAGAACCTCAAGTCGCTCAACGCGGACGCCGTACAGACGCCCAAGCAGGACGCGCCCGAGCTGTGGGACGCGGTGACCAACGGCGACAGGACGGCCTCCGGCATCGCGCACGTCTGGCTCGACGGCGTCCGCAAGGCCAGCCTCGACAAGTCCGTGCCGCAGATCGGCGCCCCGACCGCGTGGGCCGCCGGCTACACCGGCAAGGGCGTCAAGATCGCCGTCCTGGACACCGGCATCGACGCCACCCACCCGGACCTCCAGGGCCAGGTCCTGGAGTCCAAGAACTTCTCCACGGCCGCCGACGCCACCGACCACTTCGGTCACGGCACCCACGTCGCGTCCATCGCGGCCGGTACGGGCGCCAAGTCCGGCGGCAAGTACAAGGGTGTGGCCCCGGACGCCAAGCTGCTCAACGGCAAGGTGCTGGACGACAGCGGCTACGGCGACGACTCCCAGATCCTCGCGGGCATGGAGTGGGCGGCCGAGCAGGGCGCCGACGTCGTCAACCTGAGCCTGGGCGGCGGCGACACCCCGGAGATCGACCCGCTCGAGGCCGAGGTCAACAAGCTGTCGGAGGAGAAGGGCATCCTCTTCGCCATCGCCGCCGGCAACGAGGGCGACTTCGGTGACCAGACCATCGGCTCCCCGGGCAGCGCGGCCGACGCGCTGACCGTCGGCGCGGTCGACGACAACGACAAGCTGGCCTCCTTCTCCAGCCGCGGCCCCGGCCTCGACGGCCAGATCAAGCCCGATGTCACCGCCCCCGGCGTCGACATCACGGCGGCCGCCGCGCCCGGCAGCGTCATCGACAAGGAAGTCGGCGAGAACCCGCCCGGCTACCTGACCATTTCGGGTACGTCGATGGCGACCCCGCACGTCGCGGGCGCCGCCGCGCTGCTGAAGCAGCAGCACCCGGACTGGAAGTTCAGCGAGCTCAAGGGTGCGCTGACGGGTTCCGCGAAGGGCGGCAAGTACACGCCGTTCGAGCAGGGTTCGGGCCGTATCGCGGTCGACAAGGCCATCAAGCAGACGGTGATCGCCGACCCGGTGTCGGTGAGCTTCGGTGTCGCCCAGTGGCCGCACACGGACGACGCCCCGGTCACCAAGCAGCTGACGTACCGCAACCTCGGTACCAAGGACGTCACGCTGAAGCTGACGTCGACCGCCACCAACCCCAAGGGCCAGGCGGCTCCGGCCGGCTTCTTCACGCTGGGCGCGACCACGGTCACCGTCCCGGCGGGCGGCAAGGCCTCCGTGGACTTCACCGCGAACACCAAGCTCGGTGGCACGGTCGACGGCGCGTACTCCGCGTACGTGACCGCGACGGGCGACGGTCAGACCGTGCGGACGGCCGCGGCCGTGCAGCGCGAGGTGGAGTCGTACGACGTCACCGTCAAGGCCATCGGCCGTGACGGGCAGCCGACGAAGAACTACGGCGCCACCCTGGTCGGCGTCTCCGGCCTCGGCAAGGACAGGTTCTACGCCCCGTACGACGAGTCCGGCACCGTCACCGTGCGGCTGCCCAAGGGCCGTTACGTGCTCGACGGCAGCGTCTCCGTGGACCCGGAGGACGCCACCAAGGGCCTCGACTGGATCGCCCAGCCGAAGCTGGACGTCACCAAGAAGACGACGGTCACGATGGACGCGCGCACCGCGAAGCCGGTCGACATCACCGTGCCGGACGCGGCCGCCAAGTCCGAGTTCGCCTCGCCGGGTTACGACGTCGAGGTCGGCGACTCCGGCTACGGCTTCGGCTGGTTCCTGAACACGTACGAGGGCTTCCGCTCCAAGGGCCTCGGCCCGCAGATCACCGACGGTTCGCT
Organism: Streptomyces sp. CA-249302; assembly: GCF_050936785.1. Taxonomy (NCBI): domain Bacteria; kingdom Bacillati; phylum Actinomycetota; class Actinomycetes; order Kitasatosporales; family Streptomycetaceae; genus Streptomyces; species Streptomyces sp. CA-249302. Next base: position 6,705,792 of record NZ_JBNJMG010000001.1, read on the forward strand.
GACCCAGTCGTGGGACGGTCACTGGTCCAAGGGCGCCGGCGAGGAGTACGACGTCACCACCGGCGGTGTCGTCAAGCAGCTCGCCACCGGCTACACCAAGCACTGGAAGACCGGCGACCTGGCCACGGTGAAGGTCGGCCTGGGCGCCTCGGCGAGCGGCAAGAAGGGCTCCGTCACCGCGATGGGCTGGCTGCCCGGCACCAACAGCGCCTCCGGGATCGCCATCCCGCAGACCCTGCCCGGCGTCCGCAAGCTGCACCTGTCCGCCACCGGCGGGGTGAAGTGGAACTTGGACTTCGAGCAGGACGGCGGCGTCGACGCGGATGGCTTCCCGGTCACCGAGGCGTACTACACCATCGGCGCGGCGCAGTCCTTCAAGGCCGGCCAGTCCTACTCGAAGACGTTCAACACGGCCGTCTTCGGACCGCACCTGAACTCCGAGTTCGGCCTCTACCGCGACGGCAACAACATCTACGGTGTCGTCCCGCTGTTCGCCGACGGCAAGACCCACTCGGGCTCCTCGGTCTTCACGTCGGTCAACACGACCCTCTACCGCAACGGCACCAAGGTCGGCTCCAACGACGACCCGCTGTTCGGTGAGAAGGCGTTCAAGGTGCCGTCCGCGGACGCCGCCTACAAGCTGACCACCTCGGTCAAGCGCAGCGTCAAGGTCGCCGCGGCCTCCACCCGCATCGACGCCACCTGGGAGTTCCGCTCCAAGAAGGCCGACCTCGCCAAGCTCCCCGCGTCCACGGCCCGCTTCAACGCGTACACGGACCTGGGCAGCAAGGTCACGGCCGGTCAGACCAAGAGCATCCCGGTCGTCGTCGAGGGTGCCGCCAAGGGCAGCAACCTCAAGTCCCTCGCGGTGTACGTGTCGTACGACAACAAGACCTGGACCAAGGTCAGCGTGGTCGGCGGCAAGATCAAGGTGAAGAACCCGGGGAAGGGCAAGTCCATCTCCTTCCGCGCCAAGATCACCGACAAGAAGAACAACAAGTCGTCGGTGACGATCTACAACGCGTACTACGGCAAGTAGCCCGCGGGCGCGTTGAGCGCTGAGCGAACGGCCCACCGGAGGTACAGCCTCCGGTGGGCCGTCCGTGTTTGTGTGGGCGTATGACCACAGAGACCGTCGAATACATCCGGTACCGCGTCCCGGAAGACCGCTCGGCGGAGTTCCTGGCCGCCTACACCCGCGCCGCAGGCGAGCTGGCGGCGGCCCCGCAGTGCGTCGACTACGAACTGGCGCGCTGCGAGGAGTCCACCGAAGGCTCCGAGCACTACGTTCTGCGCATCACCTGGACCTCCACCGAGGACCACCTCGAGGGCTTCCGCAAGTCGGAGCTGTTCCCGGCCTTCTTCGCGGAGATCCGGCCGTACGTCGAGAACATCGAGGAGATGCGGCACTACAAGCCGACGGCGGTGCGGGGGACGGGCTCCTCGGTGCCGTCGCTGTACACCTGGGCGGGCGGCGCGGACGCCTTCTCCCGCCTGACCTCGGCGTTCTACGACAAGGTGCTCAAGGACGACCTGCTGGCCCCCCTCTTCGCCGACCTGGCCCCCGACCACGCCGAGCACGTAGCCCTCTGGCTCTCCGAGGTCTTCGGCGGCCCGCCCGCCTACTCCCTCACCCAGGGCGGCCACGGCCACATGGTCGCCAAGCACTTCGGCAAGCACATCACCGAGCCCCAGCGCCGCCGCTGGGTCAATCTCATCCAGGACGCGGCGGACGAGGCGGGCCTGCCGACCGACGCCGAGTTCCGTTCGGCGTTCCTGGCGTACATCGAGTGGGGCACGCGCCTGGCGGTCTACTTCTCCGGCCCGGACGCCAAGCCGCCCGCCGAGCAGCCGGTGCCGCACTGGAACTGGGGGGCTATGCCGCCGTATCGGGGCTGACGGAGGCCTTCCCCGAGCGCGTCGCGTCCGCACCCCAACTGGCCAGCAGGCGCAGGGCGTCCGCCGACGCGGAGCCCGGTTCGGCGTGGTAGATGACCAGGCCCTGGTCGCAGTTGTCCGGGGGGCGGAAGGACTCGAAGTTGAGGGTCAGTTCGCCCACCAGCGGGTGGCGCAGGTGCTTGACGCCGTGGCCCTTCTCCTTGACGTCGTGCGTCGCCCACAGGCGGCGGAACTCCTCGCTCTTCACGGAGAGTTCGCCGACCAGCGCGGACAGCCGCGGGTCGTCCGGGTAGACGCCGGCGGCCATGCGCAGGTAGCTCACCATGTCGCTGGCCTTCTGGTCCCACTCCACGAAAAGCTCCCGGTACTCCGGGTTCAGGAACACCAGCCGCGCCCAGTTCCGCTCCTGCACCGGCATGCGCGCCCAGTCGCCGAAGACCGCCGCCGCCATCCCGTTCCAGGCGAGGATGTCGCAGTACCGCCCCGAGATGTACGCCGGCACCGTGTCCAGCGTGTCCAGCAGCTGCCGTAGAGACACCCGCACCTGCTCCGGCCGACCCGCCGCCTTCTTCTTGTTCTGCTTCGGCTTCGCGAGATGCGTGAGGTGGTCGTGCTCGGTGTCCGTCAGCCGCAGCGCCCGCGCGATCGCGTCCAGCACCTCCGCCGACACGTTCCGCCCGTTGCCCTGCTCGAGCCGCGTGTAGTACGCCACCGAGACGCCCGCCAGCTGCGCCAGCTCCTCGCGCCGCAGCCCCGGCACCCGCCGGTGCCGCCCGAAGTCCGGCAGCCCCACGTCCTCCGGCTTCAGCCGCGCCCGCCGGGTGCGCAGGAACTCGCTGAGCTCGGCACGCCGGTCCAGGGCCCCGCCGGTCCCCTCCGCCGCGTCCTGTACGGGATCGGGCTGTTCGTCCATGTGTCCAGTATTCACGGTCGTACGAACACCAGCCTGCCCCCGCCAGTAGTAGGAACACCGGACATACGCAGAACCGAGTGCTGGGTGAACGGTGAACCAACCGGCAAGCTGGACGTCGTACCCGGTCGGAAGGCAGCCGGGCACGGAACTTTCGCTAGGAGAACCCCGGCATGACGACCGTCGCCGCATACGCAGCACCCGCCGCCAAGGCTCCGCTGGAGCGCACCACCATCGAGCGCCGCCCGGTCGGCGAGTTCGACGTCCTGATCGACATCAAGTTCGCCGGCATCTGTCACTCCGACATCCACCAGGCCCGCGAGGGCTGGGGCGAGGCGATCTTCCCCATGGTCCCGGGCCACGAGATCGCGGGCATCGTCTCCGAGGTCGGCCCCGGCGTCACCAAGTACGCCGTCGGCGACCGCGTGGGCGTCGGCTGTCTCGTCGACTCCTGCCGTGAGTGCGACAACTGCAAGGCCGGTCTGCAGCAGTACTGCACCGGCGGCGGTGTCGGCACGTACAACGCGGTCGGCAAGGACGGCGAGCCCACCTACGGCGGCTACTCCGAGAAGATCGTCGTCGACGAGAACTACGTCCTGCGCATCCCCGACGGCCTCTCCCTGGACGTGGCCGCCCCGCTCCTCTGCGCCGGCATCACCACGTACTCCCCGCTCAACCACTGGAACGCCGGCCCCGGCAAGAAGGTCGCCATCCTCGGCATGGGCGGCCTCGGCCACATGGGCGTCAAGATCGCGCACGCGCTCGGCGCGGAGGTCACGGTCCTCTCGCAGTCCCTGCGCAAGAAGGAGGACGGCCTGAAGCTGGGCGCCGACCACTACTACGCGACCAGCGACGAGAACACCTTCAAGGACCTCAAGGGCACCTTCGACCTGATCCTCTCCACGGTCTCGGCCCCGCTGAACCTGGACGCGTTCCTGTCCCTGCTGAAGACGGACGGCGCCTTCGTGAACGTCGGCGCCCCCGAGGAGCCCGTCAAGCTCAACCTCTTCTCGGTGATCAGCGGCCGCAAGACCCTGGCCGGCTCCGGCATCGGCGGCATCCCGGAGACCCAGGAGATGCTGGACTTCTGCGCCGAGCACGGCATCGGCGCCGAGATCGAGCTGATCGACGCGCAGGAGATCAACGAGGCGTACGAGCGGGTCCTCACCAGCGACGTCCGCTACCGCTTCGTCATCGACAACGCGACGATCTGACCAGCGGCCGAGGGGCCCCGGCGGAAGGTGCCGCCGGGGCCTTTCAGCGCGTCGCCGTCCGCCGCCCCAGCAGCCACAGCAGATACGGCCCACCGACGAGCGAGGTGAGCGCGCCGACGGGAACCTCCAGCGGGGGCAGCAGCGTACGGGCGGCGAGATCGGCCGCGACGAGGAGTACGGCACCGGTCAACGCGGCGTTGAACAGCGGCAGTTGCGCCGTCCTGGTCAGCCGCCGGGCCAACTGCGGCGACGTGAGCGCCACGAACCCGATCGGCCCGGCGGCCCCGGTCGCGACGGCGGCGAGCACGACCCCGAGCCCGGTGAGCCCGAGCCGCACCCGGTCCACCGGCACCCCGAGCCCGGCGGCGGTGTCGGGATCGAGCCCGAGGGGCCCGAGCGCCCGACTCGCCCACACCAGCGCGGGAACGGAGACGAGGAGCACGACGGCCAACGGCTCCGCCTGCTCGTAACCCCGCCCGTTGAGACTCCCCGTGAGCCACAGCTTGATCTGCTCGGCGGCCTCCAGCTCGCTGTCGGTGAGATACAGCTGCACGACAGCGGACAGCGCGACTCCGATCCCGACTCCCGTGAGCACGAAGCGACTCGGCTGCATACCGTGCCGCCAGGCGAGCAGGTAGACGAGGGCCGCGGCTGCGAGTCCACCTGACACGGAGACGAGAGGCAGGGCCCCGGGCGAGGCGACGGCCCCGGTGGCGAGCGCCAGCACGGTGGCAGCAGCGGCCCCGTGCCCGACCCCGATGACATCAGGACTGGCGAGCGGGTTCCGGGTCACGCTCTGCACGAGGGCCCCGGAAAGCCCCAGCGCGGCCCCGACGAGGGCGCCGACGACGATGCGGGGCATACGGAGCTCGCCGACGACCAGCTCATGGGGGCCGGTTCCGGTACGGAGGGTGTGCCAGACCTCGCCGGGGGAGACGTACGTCTGGCCGAGACAAGCGGAGGCGACCATGACAGTGCAGAGCATCAGGAGAAGGCCGAAGGCGACGAGTGCGGAACGACGATGAAGAAGGAGGGAGGTACCAGGAGAAGGCCGGAAGAGCAGGTACGGCTCGTTCGTGGGCGACTTCGCGGCCACCCACCCAGGGGCGCGGGACGGTGTCAACCAGCGGCTCCGCCGCGGGGCGCGACCAGCCACAACGAACCCGCACACGCCCCACAACCGAACCCACCACCCCCGACGCATCACGAAACCGCACCCTTCCGCCGTACCAGCACAACCAACACCGGCACCCCCACCAGCGCAGTCATGACCCCCGCCGGCACCTCCGCAGGAGCCCGCACCACCCGCCCCACCACATCCGCCCCCACCAGCAACGCAGCCCCCAGCACCCCCGAAAGAGGCAGCACCCCCCGATACCCCCGCCCCCCACCCGCCGAGCCAGATGTGGCACCGCAAGTCCCACGAACGCGATCGGCCCCGCCGCGGCCACAGCGGCAGCGACCAGCAGCGTCGCCCCCAGCGCCGCACACCCCCGCACCACCCCCACCCGATGCCCCAGGCCCCGAGCCGTCTCGTCCCCGAGGGCCAACGCGTCCAGCCCACGGGCACACGCGAACACCAGTCCCGCCCCCACCACCAGAAACGGCAGCATCGATACGACGACCCCCGCGTCCCGCCCGCTCAGCGCCCCGACCTGCCAGAACCGAAACTGATCCAGGGTCGCCGAACTGGACGTCAGAACAACGGTCGTCCCACCGGCGGTCATCGCGGACAACGCCGTCCCCGCGAGCGCCAGCTTCACCGGCGAGGCCCCGCCCCGCCCCCGTGAGGCGACCCCGTACACGAGACACGCGGCGAGGACGGCACCGCCGAAGCCGTACCAGACGTAACCCCCGAAGCCGTTCGCGAGACCGAAGGCGATGGCGAGGACGACCCCCGCCGCCGCGCCCTGGCTGAGGCCGAGGATGCCGGGGTCGGCGAGGGGATTGCGGGTGACCGCCTGGAGCGCGGCGCCGGCGACGCCCAGCGCGGCGCCCGCGACCAGCCCGACCTCGGTCCGGGGCATGCGCAGGGACCGTACGACGAGCGCGTCCGGCGACGAACCGCCGTGCAGCAGGGCGTCGACGACGGCGGACAGCGGCACCGGACGGGTGCCGACAGCGAGGCTGAGCAGCCCGGCGGCGACCACCGCGAGGATGGCCGCCGGCCAGGCGAGACGACGTATCACGGGGTTACTTGCCGAGGTTCTCGCCGAGTTCCGTGATCACGAGACGCGCGGCGGTGGGACCCGCGTTGAGGTACCAGGGGTCGTCGTCGACCTTCACGGCGTGGCCGGCCTTGACCGCCTTCGTGGACTTCCACAGCGGCCCGGCGACGACGCTCACCGCGTCCGTCCTGTCCGCGTCGCCCTGTACGGAGTAGAAGATCCAGTCCCCGTCGGCGGTGTCGATGCTCTCCGCGCCGATGTCCTCCGAAATGGCCTTGAACTGCTGGGACTTGGGCCGGTCAAGGCCCATGTCCACGGCGATGGAACCGGTGAACGAGGAGACGCCGAACATGCGGGTGCGGTCGGGCGTGAAGCGGATCATGGAGACGGTCGGGGAGCCCTCGACCGCCGCCCCCTTCTTCCCGGCGTCGGCAACGATGTCATCGAGCAGGTCCTGGGCCGCCTGCCCCTTGCCGACGGCGTCGCCGACCAGCAGCAGGTCGCGCTTCCAGTTGACGCCGTTGCCCGCGGTGATCACGGTGGGCGCGATCTTCGAGAGCTTGGGGTAGAGGTCGCCGAGGGAGTCGTTGGCGAGGATCAGGTCGGGCTCGGCGGCGGCCAAAGACTCCAGGTTGGGGGCCTGCCGGGTGCCCGCGTCGGTCATGGCGGCGAGCTTCGACCTGTAGGCCGGGAAGGCGTCCGCGAGGTAGTCGGGGACGAGGCCGGCGTTGTCGGCGCGGGTGGTGGCCGTCGGTGTGATCCCGAGGGAGAGCAGGTCGTCGAGCTGGCCGGTGCTGAGCACGGCGATCTTCTTGGGCTCGGCCTTGATGGTGGTTCTGCCCTCGAAGTGGGTGACGGTACGGGGGAAGGCCCCGTCCTCGTCCTGGTCGGTGCCCATGCCGTCGGCGAGGGTGCTGGGTGCGGCGGAGGGGCCCTCGCTCGCGCCGATGACCTGGTTGCGGGAGCCGTCCGCCTTCTTGTCGCCGTCCCCGCCGCTACCGGATGACGAGCAGCCGGCGAGCAGCCCTCCGACGACGGTCGCGGCCAGCACGGCCTTCATTCCCACTGCACGCACGGCAAATGCTCCGATCATTAGCTAAGGCAAGCCTTACCTTAACTGCTTCTCGGAGTATGTTGGTCGTGAGGAGGCCCACACGATGACCGTGCAGCTGAACCACACCATCGTCGCTGCGTACGACAAGAAGGCGTCGGCCCAGTTCCTCGCCGACATCCTGGGACTGGAAGTGAGCCCGCAGTACGGCCCCTTCGTCCCCGTGGAGATCCCCAACGGCGTGACGCTCGACTACATGGACACGTCCGGCGACATCACACCGCAGCACTACGCGTTCCTGGTCTCCGAGGACGACTTCGACACCATCTTCGGCCGCATCCGGGAAGCCGGACTGACCTACTGGGCGGACCCGTACCACCACCGCACCGGCGAGATCAACCACAACGACGGCGGCCGCGGCACCTACTTCGACGACCCGAACGGCCACAACCTGGAGATCCTCACCAGGCCTTACGGCAGCGGCGGCTGACGGGGTCTTCCGACGGGGTCTTCCGGCGGGGTCTTTCGCGTTGCCGTGGCGGCGGGCCCGTCACATCACCGCGGCGCGCGGCGTCAGACCGGCGAAGAGCGAGAGCCGGCGACGCCACGCGAGATCCAACACCGGGCGGCCATGTCCTCCCGCTGCTGCGGGCGGCCGGTCACGAAGTGCGTGTGCTGAGCCGTCAGCGTCGTGACAGCCGTCCCGGAGACCGTCCTGCACCTCGCGGGCGGCCGGAAGGCGACGACGAGGCGATCCGCAACCTGGTACGGGTGGCACGGGCCTCGGGCGTACGGCACCTGGTCCACATCTCGGTCATCGGCGCGGACCGGGTCCCGCTGGCGTGGCTGCGCACCAAGCTGGACTCGGAGCGGGCGATCGCCGAGTCGGGCATTCCGTGGACGACCCTGCGGGCGGCCCAGTTCCACGACCTCACCCTGACGATGGTGGAGAAGATGGCCGGGCTCCCCGTCCCGCCGGGGGCCGGGGAAGGCGGGTCGGGTGTACCGGGCGGGGGAGAACCTCACGCTGGAGGGCGCGGAGGTGGGGAAGCGGACGTGGGAGGAGTTCCTGGCGGAGCGGCGGCCGGGCTGACCGGGATGGGGGCGACCCCGACCGCGGCAACGGCTTCAGCTTCGGACTTGGCTCCGGCTCCGGCTGCGGCTGCGGCTGCGGTGGCGAACTCGGCTGCGCACTCGGCGAGTTCACGCAGGGCCCGGGCCGACGAGGTGCCGGGGTCAGCGGTGATCAGGACAACCTCCTGGTCGTCCTCGGGGACGAGGAGGACGTCGCAGTTCAGGCGGAGGAGGCCCGCCGTGGGGTGGTCGACGGTCTTGGTGCGGTGGCCGGGCGCGTGCACCGGGCGGCTCTCCCACAGGCGCCGGAACTCCGCGCTGCCGGCGTGCAGTTCGGCCAGCTGGGCGGCGAGTGCGGGGTCGTGCGGATAGCGGTCGGCGGCGCGTCGCAGTCGGGCGACGACGATCCGCCCGAACTCCTCGACGCTGGAACTGCCGTACATCCGCCCCTCGTCGAGGAAACGGCGCCGGGCCAGGTTGGTGGTGCCGAGGCCGAGGTCGCCGCCGAACACGCTCTGCGCGAGCGGGTTCCAGGCGACGAGACCGTACGCCGCGTCGGTGACGATCGCCGCAGTCTCCGGCAGCCGTTCCAGCATCCGCACGACATGCGGCCGCACCTGCCGTACCGGCCCGGCGCCGGGCGGCGTGGCGGACCCGGAGAGCCGGAAGAGGTGGTCGCGTTCGGCGGGACCGAGCCGCAGGGCCGCCGCCAGCCCGTCCAGGATCCGGGCGGACGGTCTCGGCCCGCGGGCCTGTTCCAGTCGTACGTAGTAGTCGACCGACATGTGGGCCAGCTCGGCCAGCTCCTCGCGCCGCAGCCCGGGAGTGCGCCGCGGTTCGCAGTCCGGCAGCCCGACGTCGTCCGGACGCAGCCCCGCCCGGCGCTCCCGCAGAAAGCGCGCCAACTCCTGCCGGGCCATCCGCCACCTCCTCACTGCACTGCCTGGTACAGGCTGTCCCTGGCAGGGTGTGTGCATCCCCGGGGACCGTTGCAGTCATGAACGATCGAACTGCACTCGTCACCGGTGCCAACAAGGGAATCGGCCTGCATATTGCGAGCCTGCTGGCGGCCGAGGGCTTCGCGGTCCACGTGGGCTCACGGGACGCGGAGCGCGGGCAACGGGCGGTGGCGGAGATCGGCCCTGCCGCCCGTCTGCTGCACCTGGACGTGACGGACGCGGACAGCATCGCGGCGGCCGCGGCACGGGTGGACCGCCTGGACGTCCTGGTCAACAACGCGGGCATCAACCCGTCCCTGGCCACACCGACGGAGTCCGACGCGGGCGAGTTCCGACGCGCGTACGACACGAACGTGATCGCCGTCCTGGAAGTCACCAACGCCTTCCTCCCGGCCCTGCGCCGCTCCCCGCACCCCCGGATCGTCAACATCTCCAGCGGTACGGCGTCCCTGACCTGGAGCACCCGCCCCAACCCCCAGTTCACCCCCGGCACCCCGGGCTCCGCCGCCTACCGAGCCTCGAAGGCGGCCCTGAACGCCCTCACCCTCCTCTACGCCCAGACCCTCACCGAGGAAGGCTTCAAGATCAACACCCTGGCCCCGGGCCGCCGGGCCACGGACCTGCTCCCGGGCGCGAGGCCATCGGGCGGCGACCCGGCGGAGGCGGCCCAGGGCGCCGTACGCCTGGCCCTCCTCCCGGACGACGGCCCGACGGGGGAGTTCTTCTCGTGGGACGGGACGGGGGTGCCGTGGTGAGGGGACGGGTCAGGGGGCCGTGGTGAGGGGACGGGTCAGGGCGCTGTGGTGAGATTCCAGGCCCTCCGACCCGTCGTCACGCCCGCAGTCCCGTGAGTCCGTCGTACGCGGACATGACGATGTTCAGGCCGCGTTGGTCCTGTGCGGGTTCGCGCATCTGGTTGGTGACGTAGGCGACCACCATGCGGGACTCGGGTTCGATCATGACGAGGGAGCCGCCCCAGCCGCCCCAGCCGTAGGTGGTGCCGAAGAGGCCGTAGCCCAGGCCCCAGCGGATCGGCATGCCCAGGACCAGGTCGTCGCCGTTGAACTGTTCCTCCCATGCGCGGTCGCAGCCGGCCTGGGAGAGGAGGCGGGTGCCGCGGACCGTTCCGCCGCAGGCCATCACCGACTGCACGAGGGCGACCGAACGGGCGTTGCCGTAGCCGCTCGCGGCGGGGATCTGGGCGCGGCGCCAGCGGAGGCTGTTGCCGTCGCGCACCCGCAGTCCCGTGGCGGCGGACGCGCGCGCCCCGCCGCCGGGTGCGCTCGCCAGGTAGTCCTCGTCCTTGCCGGGCGGCGGGACGGTGAGCGCCACCCGGTGGTCGTGCTCGGCGCCCAGCCCGATGTGGAAGTCGGCGCCCAGCGGCCCCGCCACCTCCTCGGCGAAGAACTCACCCACGCTCCGCCCGCTGATCCGCCGCACCACCTCGCCGACCAGGAACCCCTGCGTCGCCGAGTGGTACCCGGCCGCGCTCCCCGGCTCCCACTGCGCCGCCGCCCCGGCCAGCCGCCCCGTGGCGGTCGCCCAGTCGTACAGCTCGTCCACCGGCCACTCCCAGTCGGGCAGCCCCGCGGTGTGCGACAGCAGATGCCGTACCAGCACCTTCTCCTTGCCCGCCGCCCCGAACTCCGGCCAGTACCGCACGACCGGCGCGTCCGGATCCAGCTCCCCACGGTCGGCCAGCACCAGCGCGCACAGCGCGGTCATCGTCTTGGTCACGGAGTAGACCCCCACGACCGTGTCCCGCTCCCACGGCACGGTCCGCTCCGCGTCGGCGAACCCGCCCCAGACGTCGACGACGGGTTCCCCGTCCACGAACACCGCCACCGACCCGCCGACGTCCCCGCCGTCCAGCAGCTCGGCCAGTGCACTGGGCACGGCGGTGAAGAGTTCGTCGTACGAGCCCCGAATGTCAGCCATGCCGGCCACCTCAGCCTTGTCAGCCATGCCTCGCATTAGCCCGCATCGCCGTGCCGGGGAGCAACCGAATTTGTGCCCCGGCGGCGGGACCGGATCCGCGGCGGGCCACGATGTAACGCTCCGCCGTGCTGCGGCCAAGTACGGGTGCAAGGATGACCGACCCCTTTGGAGGAACGGGTGCCCATCCCCGATCCCATCCCCGATCCCGATCCCGATTCCGATCGCGACCTCGATCGCGCCTCGGATTCCGCCTCGGGTTCCGGCGTCGGCGGCCGACGACGCCCCGCGCCGCCCGGAAGCGACCCGGCCGGATTCTCGGCGTTCTACGAGGAGAACTTCGAGGCCGTGCTGACATTCGTGACGCGCCGCACCGCCGACCCCCACGTGGCGGCCGACCTCACGGCCGACGTCTTCGTCGCCGCCCTGGAGGCCGCCGACCGCTACGACGCGGGGCGGGGAACACCGATCGCCTGGCTGTACGGCATCGCACGCAACGTCGTGGCCTCCCACGGCCGGGGCACGGTCCGCGAACTCGGCGCGGTGGCCCGCCTGAAAGGGCGCCGACTGCTCGACACGGAGGACATGGCGGCCCTGGAGGAACGGATCGACGCCGAACGGGCGGTCCGTGAACTCGCCGAACAGCACAGCGCGCTGAGCGAGCCGCTGCGGGCGGTGCTGGACCTGGTGGCGGTGGACGGCCTGACACCTCGGGAAGCCGCCCAGGTCCTGGGCCTCAGCCAGGCGACGGTACGGGTGCGGCTGCACCGGGCGCGGCGTGCGCTGCGGGCGGTGGCGGAGGGCCCGGGCGCGTCGCGCGCGGCGGCCGACGGCTCCGGCGACCACCCCGTAACCGGTGGCCACCAGCAGGACGACGACCGTGCCCAGCTCCCCGACACCGCCCTGGAGAACGCATCATGACCACGACCCCCCTCTCGCCCGCCGGTTTCCGGGAACGCCTCGGCGACGAGCTCTCCGCCCTCGCGGCGGAGCGGACCAGCACCACGGTCGCTGCGGCCGCGACCGACCTCGCGCCCATCCCGGCATCGCGTCGGCGGCGCTGGGCCAGGCGCCCCCGGCTGTCCCTGGCCATCGCCGCTGCAGCCGCAGCCGGCGTCATCCTCACCATCGTGGCCACCCACCAACCCGCCACGCCCGCCCAGGCCACCGCACCGGACACCGGATCGCACCCGCAGAAGATCACGAGGATCGCCACGGCCGCCTACACCCTGCAACGCGAAGAGGACGGCCGCGTCAGGCTCGCGATCACCGACGCGGCGGGCAAGTTGCTCGACACGGCCCGCCTCCAACGCGACCTCAACCGCCTGGGCGTCCCGGCCCTCGTCTACGCCGGGGACCCGGACTGCACCGAGCCCCCGACCGCCACCGCCGACGACGCCCCCCGCGAAACCTGGCACATCGAACTGGCCAAGGGCGGCAAGCCGGTCCTCTCCGTCCGCCCCGACAGAATCCCCGCCGGCCAACACCTGCTGGTCGCCTTCCCGTTGGCCCGCACGGACCCCGCCCACGCGGGCGGCGTCATCCAGGCCGGCAAGATCGCCGGCACCCCGCCGTCCTGCGTACCGGCGATGCCCGGGAGCTCCCGGGAGTGACGCGACGCCACGGCCCGACCAGCTGAGCAGGCTTCGACGTGACGGACGTGCAACTGTTCAGGACCGGCAGGAGTCTAGGGAGCGCAGATCCGTTCTCCTGGAAAACACCGTCTGTTCGCCCACGCTCCAACAGAGGTTCTCCCGATGCCGATGCCGCTGCTGATGCCGTTGCCCCCGCACAACCGTCGCGTCTCCCGTGCCGCCCTCGGCGCTGCCGCTGCCGCCGTCGCTGCCGGCCTGATCGCGCTGGCCGCGGCTCCCGCCGCCTTCGCCGCCTCCGCCGACGACCCCGCACCCGAACTGGTCGTCGGAGGAGTCGAACCGGTCGACGGGTTGAAACCGGGGAGCACCTTCGACGTGCCGGTCACCGTCGCGAACAAGAGCTCCGTACCGGCCGAGAAGGTGTGGGTCTCCTACTCCGTCACCCGGGGGCTCGACTTCGCGGAGGTGCCCTCCAACTGTCAGGTGCAACACGTCCGGCCCTACGACGAGATGCCCGAGCGGTGGACGGCGGCGTGCGCGTTCGACCAGGTGGCGGAGCCGGGCGCCGTCTACACGACCGAGACGCCTCTCCGCGTCAAGGCACTGGACCGCGCGCTCAACGACCAGCTGCGTGTGCGTGTCTGGGACGGCGATCCCTGGGTCGACGACAACGGCACTCCACCGGTGGCGGGAACCGCGCCGGCGGTGAAACTGGTCGAGGCGCCGGCGGGCGACGTGGGGACCGCGCGAGTCGTCGACGTGCCCGTCACCACCGTCAACACGGCCGACTACCAGGTGACCGGTGCGGCGTTGAAGGGGAGCGTCGGTGAAACGGTGCCGATGACGGTGGAGTTCACCAACGCCGGGCCCGCCTGGGTCATGACCGAGTACTGGGATCGGTCCGTGAGCGTCGTGATCACGCCGCCCGCTGGAACATCGGTCGTCAAGACCGCCGCATTCTGCAGGGCCCAGGATGGGGCGTACCACTGCGGCATGAGACAGCCGGCCACCAACGAGGGCGGCCGAGAGACCTACACCTTCAAGCTGAAGATCGACAAGCGGGTGGCGGACGCCAAGGGCTCGGTGGCGCTGAGCACCGAAGCGCGGCCGTTCGACCCCGACAAGGCCAACGACAAGGCCGACATCACGCTGGACGTCACGGGCGGAGGGCCGACCGGCTCGACGAACGGCTCGGGCGGATCGGCCGGATCGAACGGCTCGGCCGGCGGATCGTCGTCGACCGGCGGCGACGGCACGACGACGAACGGAGACACCCTGGCGGACACCGGCTCCTCGACGATGCCGATCACGAGCGCGGCCGCCGCGGTGGCAGTGGTGACGGGTGCGGGCACGCTCGCCGTCGTGCGCCGCCGCCGGGCCCAGAGTCCGGGCTGACGAACGCCCGACGCGAGTGGCCGCTGCTCTTGGGCGCCCTGGCCACTTCAATGGACCGATCGCTCCATTGAAATTGAAGTGGCCAACTACCTTTAACCAAAGCCGAGTTCTGTCCCTCGTCAGCACACCGATAACGTGATATCCGATACTGCCCACAGGCTCGACCACGAGCCGAGCGCCTCAACTCGGGCAGGGAAACGGAGTCATGTCGCATGAACGATTTCGTGCAGCGTTACGGCCCGGTGGCACTGGTCACCGGCGCCTCTTCAGGAATAGGCCGGGCCTTCGCCGGCCAACTGGCCGCCCGCGGACTCGACGTGGTGCTCGTCGCCCGTCGCCGCGATCGACTCGAAGAACTCTCCGGCACACTGCGGGACACCCACGGCGTCAACCCCACGGTGCTGCCGGTCGACCTCGCTGATCCGGCGGCGGGCAGAGAGATCCTGGAGGCAGTGGCACAGCTGGACGTCGGCCTGCTGGTGAGCAACGCCGGATTCGGCGTGAAGGGCGCATTCGGACAGGAGGACGCCGCGGTCCTCGCGTCGATGCTTGCCGTCAACTGCCACGCGCCGACGCAACTCGCACACGGCCTCGCGCCGCGGCTGACGCAACGCGGACAAGGCGGCGTGATTTTCACCAGCTCCGTCGAAGGCCTCATGGGATGCCCCTACTCGGCCGGCTATTCGGCCACCAAGGCCTACGTGAACGCGCTGGGCGAGGCCCTCTGGGCAGAACTGGGCCCAAGCGGAGTCGACGTACTGACCCTCTGCCCGGGAGCAACGGACACCGAGGCACCCCGCCTCCAGGGCGTCGACCCCTCCACCCTTCAGGACCTGATGTCGCCGGACGACGTCGCCCGCTCGGCCCTGGAACACCTGGGAAGCGGCCCCACACACATCCCCAGCGCCCACTACAGCAAGCTCTTCGACACCCTCCTGTCGATGCCACGACCCGATGCCCTCACCGCGATGGCGAACTCGGTGAAGCAGGTGAGCGACCGCCCGGGAGCGGACCGGACCGGAGACGCGTGACCGGCACCTTCCCGCACCTTGAACACCGGGCCCTCTGCCTCCCGCAGAGGCGCCCTGCTCACACTTGAACCCCGCCCCGCCTAGTGCGGCAGCGTCGCCGGGCTGCCGCCGTTCGCCTCGTAGCCCGCCACCGCCAGCGCGCGGTAGACCGCGAACGCCGCCGCCGGGTCCTCGGACAGGGTCCAGGGCAGGGCCCCGACATGGCCGTCGATGTGTATGAGCTGGTTCATCGCTTCCGACCAGCGCTCGGCGCGGACCAGGAAGAGGACCAGGAGGTGACGTACATGCGCGAGCATCGGGTCGTCCGGGCGGGCCGAGTGGACCGCGTGGAGGGCACCGTGGATCGCCTTGGTCACGACCTCGCTCTGGTAGAAGCCGCTGACCAGGTTCACCTCGGGGAGGTGCTCGAAGACCGCGAACAGGGGCATGGCGGCGAGCAGTGAGCCCTGGGGCGCGCGGGCGGCCGCCGCCTCCGCGAAGGAATACGCCAGCTCGCGCGAGCCGTGCCACTTCTCGCACCAGTAGTGCAGGGCCGCCAGATGCGCGCCCATGTGGGACGGGGCGCGGTCCAGGATCTTCAGCCACAGCTGCTCGAACTCCGCCTGGGAGTAGGCGAGTCCACGCGCCACCGACAGCTCGACGATGTACGGGACCGGGTCGCCGGGTGCGAGCAGCGCCGCGTCGCCGCAGGCGGCCTTCGCCTCCTCCATGATGATCCGGAACTCGTCCGTGCCCGGCGTCGACGTCCGCCACGCCTGCTGCACCAGGAACTCCGCGTGCACCGCCGCACCGCCCGCGTCCTTGGGCTGCTCGGCCCGCCACACCCGCAGCCACTGCCCGCCCGGCGTCTCACCGACCCCGCCCGGCCGCTGCTGGAGCTCCAGCGACGCGGCACCCGCGAAGGCCTGCACGCGCTGCCAGCGCGACTCGCCCGCCGCCTCCGTGCCGGCCAGCAGTTGGGAGGCTGCCCGGTAGTCCTGTGTGCGCTGCACCAGGTCGAGGACGTCCAGCAGGTCCTTGTCGGGGCCGGGCATGCGGACGTCCAGCTCCTCCTCGCGTGCGAAGCCGTAGTTCGCGGGGTCGGCGGCGTCCGGGTGGCCGGCCGGGACCTGCTCGATCATGCCGCGCCTGCGCCGCAGGAACGGGAGCAGCACGAAGCCGATCAGGACCGCAGCCATCAGGACCCAGAGGATTTCCATGCCTCAAGCGTTCCAGACGCCACCGACAATTGGCGAACCAGGTCGGCGGCCTGTGGAAAACCGTCGGCCGCACCTGTGGACAACCACGGGTGACACCTCTCCGGAACCGAGGGAAAACCCGGAAGTACAGGCCCCCGGGTCTCGCCGTCCGACACCGGGACCCGGAGCGCACTACCCTCGGTGCCCATGAGCGACAGGCACATCAGTCAGCACTTCGAGACCCTCGCGATCCACGCGGGCAACACCGCCGATCCCCTCACCGGCGCGGTCGTCCCGCCGATCTACCAGGTCTCGACCTACAAGCAGGACGGCGTCGGCGGCCTGCGCGGGGGCTACGAGTACAGCCGTAGCGCCAACCCCACCAGGACCGCCCTGGAGGAGAACCTCGCGGCCCTCGAGGGCGGCCGCCGCGGGCTCGCGTTCGCGTCCGGACTGGCGGCCGAGGACTGCCTGTTGCGTACGCTGCTCAGCCCCGGCGACCACGTGGTCATCCCCAACGACGCGTACGGCGGCACCTTCCGGCTGTTCGCCAAGGTCGTCTCCCGGTGGGGGGTGGAGTGGTCGGTCGCCGACACCAGCGATCCGTCCGCCGTACGGGCCGCCCTCACCTCGAAGACCAAGGCCGTGTGGGTGGAGACCCCCTCCAACCCGCTGCTCGGCATCACCGACATCGCCGTCGTCGCGCAGATCGCCCGGGACGCCGGCGCGAAGCTGGTCGTCGACAACACCTTCGCCACGCCGTACCTCCAGCAGCCGCTGGCGCTCGGCGCGGACGTCGTCGTGCACTCCCTCACGAAGTACATGGGCGGCCACTCCGACGTCGTCGGCGGTGCGCTGGTCGTCGCCGACGAGGCCCTCGGCGAGGAACTGGCGTACCACCAGAACGCGATGGGCGCGGTCGCCGGGCCCTTCGACTCCTGGCTGGTGCTGCGCGGCAGCAAGACCCTGTCGGTGCGCATGGACCGGCACAGCGAGAACGCCACCAAGGTCGCCGACATGCTGACCCGGCACGCGCGCGTGACGCGCGTCCTGTACCCGGGCCTGGAGGACCACCCGGGTCACGAGGTCGCCGCCAAGCAGATGCGGTCCTTCGGCGGCATGGTGTCGTTCCAGGTCGCGGGCGGTGAGGAGGCGGCCGTCGAGGTCTGCAACCGCGCCAAGGTGTTCACGCTCGGCGAGTCCCTGGGCGGCGTCGAGTCGCTGATCGAGCACCCCGGCCGGATGACGCACGCGTCCGCCGCCGGCTCCGCCCTGGAGGTGCCGGCCGACCTGGTGCGCCTCTCCGTGGGCATCGAGAACGTCGAGGACCTCCTGGAGGACCTCCAGCAGGCGCTCGGCTAGCCGAGCGGGAGCGAGGGAGAGCCCGAAGAGGGGCTCTCACCAGCCCGTGTACGGGGGAGTCGTCTGCGAGGGCGGCTCCACCCACGGGCGGGCCATCAGGGCCCAGACCACGAACGCCACGGCCGCGGCACACAACAGCAGCCACATCAGCCGCCGGGCGATCATCCTGCGCTTCAGCATGCGGGCCCCGCGGCGCATCACCTCCGCGTACAGCTCGGGCGGCACCGGCGGCGGCACGGACTCCATGATCCGCCGCGCCGAGGCCTCACGCTCGGGCCGGTTCACCGACGCCACCTCCCTGCGCCCACGCGCGCGTGGCCGTCGGCGTCCGCGCGGACGGGGCTCGTCCGGGCCCTCACGGGTGCGCCACCTTCGCGCCGACCACCCTCCGCGGCCGGTCCGGCGGCGGGTGCAGCAGGTTCGTCGTCGCACGGTCGCAGATAGCGCGGACGCGGTCGGGCGGCAGGCCGAGCAGCGCCGCCGTCTGCTCCTCGGCGACCCCCTCGTACAACCGGAGCACCAGGATCAGCCGTTCCTGCGGGCTGAGGCCGGCCAGCGCGGCGGCGGGGTGCGGGCGGCCGCGGCCGAGACCGCCGTACTGGTGCCAGGCGGTGCGCGCGAAACGGGTGGCCAGGAACTGGCGGGTGCGGTTGTACGGGTCCTCGCCGCGCAGTCGGTCCCAGCACGCGTACGTGTGCGCGAGGGCCAGCGTCAGCAGCCGCTGCGCGCGAGGGTTGGCGTCCGGTGCCTCCGCGGTGAGCAGCGTGGCGGCATGCAGCAGCCGTCCTGCCGCGCCCGCGACGAACGCCTCGAACTCACGGGCCCGGCGGACGCCCTGTGACGCCTGCCGTGATCGCACCGAGCCTCCCGCCTGACGCGGTCCCGATCTCATATGAGGGCAGGGGTGGCCTTTCGGTCAAGAGTCGCGCGGCAGGCGGGCACACGCGCGTGCCGGACCGGCACGTACACGCGCGTGCCGGACCGGCTACGCCGGCGAGGACGCCTCGGGGCCGGGAACGCCCTGGGCCGCCATCCGCGTGGACAGGGCGGTGTTGAAGCGCGTGAGGAGCGTGCAGAACGCCTCGCGCTCCTCCGGCGCCCAGTCGTGTGTCAGCTCGGCCATCAACTGACGCCTTGAGGAGCGCACTTCCTCCAGCCGCGACATCCCGCGCGGGGACAGCTGAAGCACCACGGCACGCCCGTCCTCGGGGTGCGAGGTGCGCTTGACGAGCCCGGTGTCGACCAGTGGAGCCACCTGCCGGGTCACCGTCGAGGAGTCGATGCCCATGCTGGCCGCGAGCGCCTTGACGCCCATCGGGCCTTCCTTGTCGAGGCGGTTGAGCAGCAGGTATGCGGCGCGGTCCATGGAGTTGCGCACCTGGCCGACTCCGCCGAGCCGGGTCTGTTCGGCACGGCGGGCGAAGACCGCCACCTCGTGCTGCAGCGTGTCGAGGAGACCGGTGTCACCGACGGTCGTCATGTCCATCGACATTTCAGGTGTTGTGGGCATGGCCGGAGGCTCGCTTCATGAGGGTGGTCTGGAATGGGGGACAGAGTACGCGGCTGGAAGGCGGGCCGTACCGGGGCTGCGCAAACCAGTCTCGGAGGTTGGTCACAGCCGAGCTTCCCGCCTGTGAACTGCGATGCTTGAGTCATGAGCTACAGCACGGCTGACTCCTTTCGGCCCGTGACCCTCGACGATGTTCGGGGCGCCCAGAAGATGCTCTCGGGCGTGGCACGGGTGACGGCGATGGAGGGCAGCAGGCATCTGTCCCAGCTGGTCGGCGCGCCGGTCCACTTCAAGTGCGAGAACCTCCAGCGCACGGGCTCCTTCAAACTGCGCGGCGCGTACGTCCGTATCGCCGGACTGCTGCCCGAGGAGCGTGCCGCCGGAGTCGTCGCGGCGAGCGCCGGCAACCACGCGCAGGGCGTCGCCCTCGCGTCCTCCCTGCTCGGCGTGCGCGCGACGGTGTTCATGCCGAAGGGCGCCCCGCTGCCGAAGATCAGCGCCACCCGTGAATACGGCGCCGAGGTGCGCCTGCACGGCCAGGTGGTCGACGAGACGCTGGCCGCCGCGCAGGAGTACGCGGCCGAGACGGGCGCGGTGTTCATCCACCCCTTCGACCACCCGGACATCATCGCGGGCCAGGGCACGGTCGGCCTGGAGATCCTGGAGCAGTGCCCCGAGGTGCGCACGATCGTCGTCGGTATCGGTGGCGGAGGCGTCGCGGCCGGTATCGCGGTCGCGGTGAAGGCGCTGCGGCCCGACGTGCGGATCGTGGGCGTACAGGCGGAGGGCGCGGCCGCGTACCCGCCCTCGCTCAGGGCCGGGCGGCCGATGTCGATCGACAACCCGGCGACGATGGCCGACGGCATCAAGGTCGGACGGCCCGGAGACGTGCCGTTCGAGATCATCAGCGAGCTGGTGGACGAGGTCCGCACGGTCACCGAGGACCAGCTCTCCACCGCCCTGCTGCTGTGTCTGGAGCGGGCCAAGCTGGTCGTCGAACCGGCCGGCGCGAGCCCGGTCGCGGCGCTCCTCGGCGATCCCGGCAGCTTCGAGGGTCCGGTCGTCGCGGTGCTGTCCGGCGGCAACGTCGACCCGCTGCTGATGCAGCGCGTCCTGCGCCACGGCATGGCCGCGCAGGGCCGCTACCTGGCCGTACGGCTGCGGCTGACGGACCGGCCGGGAGCGCTCGCCTCGCTGCTCGGGGCGTTGTCAGTGGTGGACGCTAACGTCCTCGACGTGAGCCATGTACGGACCGATCCACGGCTCGGGCTCACGGAGGCGGAGGTCGAGCTGCACCTGGAGACGAAGGGGCCGGAGCACTGCGCCGAGGTCGGCCGCGCCCTGCGCGAGGCGGGCTACACGGTCATCGACTGAGGCGGGACCCGGTGTCACTCGTTCGGGGAAATCCGTTGAGAGACGCGATACATCGCGTTATGGTGTGTCGCATGTCCCCGCCACCGTCATCCATCAGGCGGAACAAAACGCACAAACCTAGGCTTTCCGAAGAATCCCCGACGACGTGGAGACTCACATGCCAGGCGCCATCTATGCCGAAGGTCTCGTGAAGACCTTCGGCGACGTAAAGGCTCTGGACGGCGTCGACCTCGATGTCCCCGAGGGCACCGTGCTGGGCCTGCTCGGGCCGAACGGCGCGGGCAAGACGACCACTGTCCGCTGTCTGACGACCCTGCTGCAACCGGATAGTGGCAAGGCGGTCGTCGCCGGACTCGACGTGCTCAGGCAACCGAACGAGGTGCGCCGCTCGATCGGCCTGTCCGGCCAGTTCGCCGCGGTCGACGAATACCTGACCGGCCGCGAGAACCTCCAGATGGTCGGCCAGCTCTACCAGATGAAGGCCAAGGCCGCGAAGGCCCGGGCCGAGGAGCTGCTGGCCCAGTTCGACCTCACGGACGCCGCCGACCGCACCGCGAAGACCTACTCCGGAGGCATGCGCCGCCGGCTCGACCTCGCGGCCGCCCTGGTCGTCTCGCCGCCCGTGATGTTCATGGACGAGCCGACGACCGGCCTCGACCCGCGCAACCGCCAACTGCTGTGGGAGGTCATCAAACAGCTCGTCTCCGGCGGTACGACCCTGCTGCTGACCACCCAGTACCTGGAAGAGGCCGACCACCTCGCGCACGACATCGCGGTCGTCGACCACGGCAAGGTCATCGCCCGCGGCACCTCCGACCAGCTCAAGGCCCGCACCGGCGGCGAGCGCGTCGAGGCCGTCGTGCACGAGCGCGAGCACATCCCGACCGCCCGCGAGGTCCTCGCCGGCTTCGGCAAGGGCGAGCTCACGGTCGAGGAGCACACCCGCAAGCTCACCGTGCCCGTCACCGGCGGCGCCAAGCTGCTGGCCGAGGTCATCCGGGAGCTGGACGTCCGCGGCATCGAGATCGACGACATCGGCCTGCGCCG
Organism: Streptomyces sp. CA-249302; assembly: GCF_050936785.1. Lineage (NCBI taxonomy): Bacteria > Bacillati > Actinomycetota > Actinomycetes > Kitasatosporales > Streptomycetaceae > Streptomyces > Streptomyces sp. CA-249302. The sequence goes on from NZ_JBNJMG010000001.1 coordinate 6,727,494, forward strand.
CCCCACCCTCGACGACGTGTTCCTGTCCCTGACCGGACACGTGGCCGAGGAGAAGCCGGAGGAGAACGGCAAAGCGGCGGACGCCCCCGCCAAGGACCGCAAGCACAAGAAGGAGGCCGCCCAGTGAGCGCCGTCACCGACGCGGTGCGGGTCGCGCCGACCGGGAACCCCGTCAGCCAGTCCTTCCGGGACTCGATGGTCGTCGCGAAACGCAATCTGATCCGCATGAGCCGGATTCCAGAAATGATCATCTACGGGCTCATCCAGCCCATCATGTTCGTGGTGCTCTTCACCTACGTCTTCGGCGGTTCCATGCAGATCGGCGGCAGCACCAGCGCCGTCGACTACAAGAACTTCCTGATGGCCGGCATCTTCGCGCAGACCGTCACGTTCGCCACCGCCAGCTCCGGCGCGGGTATCGCCGACGACATGCACAAGGGGCTCATCGACCGCTTCCGCTCGCTGCCCATGGCACGCGGCGCGGTGCTCACCGGGCGCACCCTCGCGGACCTGGTGCAGACGGCGCTGACCCTGGTGGTCCTCGCCCTCGTCGCCCTGCTGGTCGGCTGGCGGGTCGGGACGGACGGCGACACCAACGCCGCGAAGGTCCTCGCCGCCTTCGGGCTCCTGCTCCTGCTCGGGTACGCGTTCACCTGGATCGGCGCCCTGATCGGCATGTCCGTACGGACCCCCGAGGCGGCCACCTCCAGCGGACTGATCTGGCTCTTCCCGGTCACGTTCATCTCGAACGCCTTCGTGGACACCAGCCACATGACCCCGTGGCTGCGGCACATCGCCGAGTGGAACCCCTTCAGCGCCACCGTCCAGGCGGCCCGCGTGCTGTTCGCGAACCCGGGCCAGTCGCAGTCCGACGCCTGGCCGATGGTGCACCCGGTCTGGGCCTCGCTGATCTACTCGGCGCTGATCATCGTCATATTCAGGACGCTGGCGGTGCGTAAATACCGCTCGGCCACGGCCTGACCGACGGGGAAATACCGACGAGGAAATACCGACGGGGACATGACGAAGCCCCCGGCATCACCAGGACACCGGGGGCTCGTCAAGGGCGCGTCGGCCGGGGCGGCCGGACCGGGGCGGGGTCAGCCGTTGTAGGGCTCGGCCTTGAGGATCGTCACGGAGGCCTTCCTGCCGTTCGGCAGTTCGTACTCCGCGTCCTCGCCGACCTTGTGGCCGATCACGCCGGAGCCCAGCGGGGACTGCGGCGAGTAGGTCTCGATGTCGGCGCTCGCGTACTCGCGCGAGGCGAGCAGGAAGGTCGTCGTGTCGTCCTCGTCGCCGTCGAAGGCGATCGTCACGACCATGCCGGGCGCCACCGCGCCGTCCGCGGACGCCGGGGTCTCGCCGACCTTGGCCTTCTCCAGGAGCTGGGTGAGCTGGCGGATGCGGAGCTCCTGCTTGCCCTGCTCCTCCTTGGCCGCGTGGTACCCGCCGTTCTCGCGCAGGTCGCCCTCCTCGCGCGCGGCCGCGATCTTCGCGGTGACTTCCTCGCGCGCGGGACCAGACAGGTACGCCAGCTCTTCCTTGAGCTTGGTGTACGCCTCCTGCGTAAGCCAGGTGACGTCTTCGCTGGTCTGGGTCACAGATGCTCCTCGTAGGTACTGGGAATACAAAGCATCGCCCTACCCAGAAGAATGTTCCTTCACGGAAGGGCGAAACCACGAGCCTAACAATTCAGCGGCCCAAGGGGGAGGACATAAGCCATCAGAAATACGTCGCCGCAGGTCAGCCCGGAAGGATCGGGGGTGAAGTCAGTCAGCGTGGCAGCCGAGCAGCTCGGCCGTGGTGCCGGGGGCCGTCGTACGGAGCGTGACGACCTTGTCGATGCGGGTCGCGCTGCCGCCGAAGCGGAAGTCCGCCCGGCCCACCTCGGACTGGTCCGCGGCCTGGGAGCGCACGGTGCAGTAGCCGGAGGTGCCGGCGTCCTTGCGGACCTCGAGGTGGATCGAGACCGAGTCCTTGTGCGGCTCGAACGTGATCACCTCGCCGCTGATCTTGTTCTGGCCGACGTAGTGGTAGGCGAAGTAGCCGATCAGGGCGAGCAGCAGGGTCCCGAGCACGGCGCCGGCGATCTTGAGCCGGTGGTCGGCGCGCTCGTCCGAGGAGCGGCCGTAGCGGCCCTCGGGCAGCTTCGTGCTCGCCGTACTCATGATCGTCCTCTCGGCAAAAGGCTCCCGGGGCCGGACCCAGGAATTATTCGCCCTCCGATTCGGTCACTATAGAAGCCGCCGATCGCCCCCCGAGTCACCGGGGGCGCCGACTGACCAAGGATTGAGTCTTGACTGACCAGCTGCGACTGATGGCCGTGCACGCCCACCCCGACGACGAGTCGAGCAAGGGCGCGGCCACCATGGCGAAGTACGTGTCCGAGGGGGTGGACGTGCTGGTCGTGACCTGCACGGGCGGGGAGCGCGGCTCCATCCTCAATCCGAAGCTGCAGGGCGACAAGTACATCGAGGAGCACATCCACGAAGTACGCAAGAAGGAGATGGACGAGGCCCGCGAGATCCTCGGCGTCAGGCAGGAGTGGCTCGGCTTCGTCGACTCCGGCCTGCCCGAGGGCGACCCGCTGCCCCCGCTCCCCGAGGGCTGCTTCGCGCTGGAGGACGTCGACAAGGCGGCCGGCGAGCTGGTGAAGCAGATCCGCGCCTTCCGCCCTCAGGTGATCACCACCTATGACGAGAACGGCGGTTACCCGCACCCCGACCACATCATGACCCACAAGATCTCGATGGTGGCCTTCGAGGGCGCGGCGGACACCGAGAAGTTCCCGGAGTCCGAGTTCGGTGCCGCGTACCAGCCGCAGAAGCTGTACTACAACCAGGGCTTCAACCGCCCGCGCACCGAGGCGCTGCACAACGCGCTCCTGGAGCGCGGTCTGGAGTCACCGTACGGGGACTGGCTCAAGCGCTGGGCCGAGTTCGAGCGCACCGAGCGCACGCTGACCACGCACATCCCGTGTGCCGAGTTCTTCGAGATCCGGGACAAGGCGCTGATCGCCCACGCCACGCAGATCGACCCCGACGGAGGCTGGTTCAAGGTCCCGATGGAGATCCAGAAGGAGGTCTGGCCGACGGAGGAGTACGAGCTCGCGAAGTCGCTCGTGGACACCTCCCTCCCCGAGGACGACCTCTTCGCGGGCATCCGCGAGAATGCCTGACATGAGCGCAAGCGTGAGCCTGGCACTGACGAACCTCGTCCCCCTCGCCAAGGAGGTGGACGAGAACAAGGTCACCCCCGGCGTCCTCGGCTTCATCGTCTTCGCGGCGATGGCCCTGGCCGTGTGGGGGCTGATGAAGTCGATGAGCCGACACATGAACAAGGTCGAGTTCACGGAGGTCCCGGACCCGAAGGTGGAGCCCTCCGCCGAGGAACCCGCGGACTCCAAGGGCTGAGTCTCGCGCCGATGGTCTGACGGCATGATTCCGTGACACCCTGTGGGTATCATGGAGTCATGCTGCACCAGATTCCTGCCCTCACCTCGAAGGACCGAGAGGTGCTGGAGGACGTCGAGGCGATGCGCCGTGAACTTCAGCACCAGGTCCTTCAGACGCCGACCAAGTGGACGGCGGGGCTGCGCAGGACGCTGACGGCGAATGCCATCGCGGGCTCCAACACGATCGAGGGCTACAAAGTCGATTCCGTCGACGTCGAGGATCTGATCGACGGCGAACAGGAAGTGGCCACGTCGGAGGAGAACAAGGCGGAGACGCTGGCGTATCAGCACGCCATGACCTACATCCAGTCCCTCCACGACGCTCCCGGCTTCACTTACTCGGTGTGGCTGCTGAACGCTCTGCACTGGATGCTTCAAGGGCACCACTACCCGAGGAAGCTCGCAGGCCAGTTCCGCAGGCGAGGGGTGTGGATCAACGAGCCAGGGGCTCCGGAAGAAGTCGCTTACGTAGCGCCGGATCACGATCTGTTGCCCAAGCTCATGGGTGAACTGGTCGAGTGGGCCAATGAGGGAGATCTGGACGCCCCCATGCTGGTCCGAGCGGCGATGGTGCACCTCAACCTGGTCAACATCCACCCGTGGCCGGACGGCAACGGCCGTATGTCGCGCTCGCTCCAGACCCTGGTCATCGCTCGTGGCGGCACGCTCGCACCCGAGTTCTCGTCCATCGAGTCATGGCTGGGCAAGCCGAAGAACACGTGGGAGTACTACAGGGTCCTCAACCAGGTGGGCGGACGTGAGTGGAGCCCTCGGCGCGACACCGCCCCCTGGCTCCGCTTCAACCTCCTCGCCTACCACCAGCAGTCCCAGTCGGTGCAGCACCGCATCGACCGTTCCAACCGCTGCTGGATCGACCTGACCGCTTACGCGGAGCGCCACGGCATCGACGAACGCCAGATCACGGCCCTGCACGACGCCGCGCTCGCCGGCCGGGTCCGCCGCGCGCGTTACCAGCGGGCCGAGAACCTGAGCAATCAGCAGGCGGTACGGGACGTCCGCGCCCTGACCGAGGCGGGGCTGCTGGAAGCCGTCGGCAACACGAAGTCCCGTTTCTACGTACCGGGCCCGGACTTCCCCGCAGAGGTGCTGGCAGCCGTCCGGCAGCCGATCCGGCTCGTGGATCCGTACGAGGACTGAAGGCCTCGGTTCATGAGCAGCCGGGCGACGCCGCGGGGCGCGGCCGTGTCGGGCCCGCTCATGTCGGTCCTCCCGCCTCCCGTCACCGGGACGAAGCCGTCACCGCCACTCCCATGACTTCCCGCGCATGACGGTTCGGCACCATTCCGAGCCGCCAAGCCTGCCAGCCCGCCTCCAGGTTCACGCCCCGTTCCAGCAACAGTGCGTACGCGCCGACGTACTCGTCCAGCTTCTCGTCCCGGAGAGAATGGCCCGTCCGGGAGAGCTGGCTCAGTTCCTCCTGGGCCACCGCGCTGCCTATGTCCACGCCGCCCGGAGCCGCGTACGGCAGGAGGGTGCAGCGGAGGAAGCGGGACCAGTCCTCGCCGCGGCGGTCGCCGTAGGACGTGAACAGGGTGGTCGCGTCGTCGCAGAGGGCGAGGGCCTGCTGGGTGCGGGTGTTGCCCGCGTCGACGACCGCGAGTTCCAGGCAGGTCCAGGCCTCGCCGTGGGCTACGCCGATGCGCTGGAAGTCGGCGCGGGCGTCGACCAGGAGCTGGCGGGCGAAGCCGGAGTTGCGCAACGAGCCCGTCTGGGCCGCCCGTTGGTCGCGGGTGACTCTGGCCGAGTGGTGGCGGGCGCAGGCCAGGCCGTACACGTCGCGCATCCGGGAGAACATCGTGCGGGAGCGCTCCAGTTCGCGGACCGCGTGGTCGAGGTTGCCCGTCTCCTCCAGGGCCTGGCCCAGGTAGTAGAGGGTCCAGGCCTCGCCGCGCGCGTCCTCGTTCTCCCGGTGCCGGGCCGCTGCCTGGCGCAGGCCGTCCACCGCCGGGGACGGGTCGCCGGCGACCAGGCGGGCGCGGGCCAGCTGGGTCAGCGCCCAGGCCTCGCCGCGGGCGTCGCGGGTACGGCCGTACCGGTCGAGGGCCGCGTTCAGCTCGTCCTCCGCGCGCGGTACGTCGCCCATCCGCAGGCCCAGCTGGCCGAGCTGGAAGTGCGCCCAGGCCTCGCCGTGCACGGACTCGCCGGCCCGGTGCAGCACCAGTGACTGGGTGAGCAGCCGCATCGCCTCCGAGAGGTGCGCGCGGTCCCGCTCCACCGCCGCGAGGGCGTGCATCGTCCAGGCGCGGTCCGTCGCCAGCTCGGGCGCGGCCTGGAGGTCCAGGGCCTCCCGGAGCTTCGCCGCCGCCTCGGTGAGGTTGCCCTGGTGGTGCAGGGTGATGCCGAGCGAGCAGAGGGCGCGGGCGGCGCCCGCGTCGTGATGCGCCTCCATGTACAGGTCCACGACCGAGGAGAGGGTGGTGCGGGCCTTGTCCAGCTCGCCCAGCTGCCGGGCCGCGATACCCGTGCGCCACTGCACCGAGCGGACCAGGAGGCCCTGGTCGACGGCCTGCGCCAGTTCGCTGATCTCGCCGAGGCGGTAGAGGTCGCCGCGCAGCAGGCAGTAGTCGCACAGCGCGCCGAGGAGGTTGAGGACCGCCGCCTGGTTCACGCCCTCCGCGTGCCGGAGCGTCGAGGTGATGAAGCTCGACTCGTCGTCCAGCCAGCGCAGCGCCTCGTCCAGCGAGGTGAAGCCGTGCGGGCTGAACCGGTCCGAGCGCGTCGACATGTTGCCGTCGACCAGGCGCAGCACCGAGTCCGCGAGGTCGGCGTAGTTGACGATCAGCCGCTCCTGCGCGGCCGTACGCTCGGCCGGTTCCTCCTCGTCGAGCAGCCGGGCCTGGGCGAAGGCCCGCACCAGGTCGTGCAGCCGGTAGCGGTCGCCGCGGACCTGGTCGATCAGCCCCGCGCGGGAGAGGGCGGCCAGCTGCCGGGTCGCCTCCGTCTCGTCGGTCGCCAGCAGCGAGGCGGCCGCGGCGGCCCCGAGCGAGGCGCGGCCCGCGAGGGCGAGCCGGCGCAGCAGTCGGCGGGCCGTGTCCGACTGGTCGGTGTAGCGCAGCCACAGCACCCGCTCGGTCGGCTCGACCGGGCCGTACGCCGCCAGATCCGTGGCCAGTTGGCGCGGGGAGCGCGGGCCCAGCGAGGAGCCGGCGATGCTCAGCGCCAGCGGCAGCCCGCCGCACAGCTCCCTGATCAGATCCGCGGAATCCGCGTCGTAGGGCCCCGAGTTCTCCTGCGCCGCCGCGTCGAGGAGTTCCTCCGCGCCCGCCGCGTCCAGCGCCTCCACCGCCAACTGGTGCACCTGCGCCGGGAGATCCGACGGCAGCTCCAGCCGCTCCCGGGCGGTCACCAGGACCAGGCTGTCGGAGCGCTCGGGGACCAGGGTGCGCACCTGCTCGGGGTCCCAGGCGTCGTCCAGGACGATCGTGACCGGCAGCCCCGTCAGATGCTGGTGGTACAGCTCGCTGAGCCGCTTGACCTGCTGGTCGGGGGAGGAGCGCTCACGGAACAGCAGCTGTTCGCGGGGTGCGCCGAGCCGGTTCAGGAGGTGCAGCAGGGCGTCCCGGGTGGACAGCGGCTGTTCCTCCGGGCTGGCGCCGCGCAGGTCGACGACGCAGGCGCCACGGAAGTAGTCCTTCAGGTCGTGGGTCGCGCGCACGGCCAGGGTCGTACGGCCGCTGCCGGGCGCCCCGTGCAGTACGACGACCGTCGGCCGGGTCTCGGTGCTCGCCCGCGAGGCCTGCACCCACTGCCGGATCCGCGCCATCTCCTGCCGCCGGCCCGCGAACGCGCCCTCCGGATCGGGGAGTTGGCCGAAGGACTGGGCCAGCACGCTGCGCCCGCGGGCCGCCGCGCTCTTGTCCGCGCCCTTCAGCTGCGGGCCGCCCGGCTTCTTCGGGGTCCTGGTGGCGGCGGCGGTGAGCACCCGCTGCTGGTCGAGGAACGGGCGGATGCCACGTACCTCCAAGGCCGTCAGCCACTGCAGCCGCAGCTGCTCGGGGCCGCCGGGCTGGCTCGCGGCGCCGGCGCGGTGGTGCGCGGCGGGCAGATGCGAGCCGGCCACCTTCACCACCGTCGCGGCGGCGCCGACGACGGCCACCGTCGCACCCACGCCGAGTGCGGTGCCCGTGTCGGTGCCGAAGGCGAGGTCGGCCACCACGGCCGCGACCGCGGCGACGACCGCCACCAGCAGGGGAGTTCCGGCGCCCTCCTTGGCGTAGCGCTGTCCGAAGGTGAGGCGGCCGGCCTCCGACTCGTCCAGCGCCCGTGCGTAGGCCTCGTACTCCTCGGCGGCCGTCTCCGCCATCGCGTCCAGCGCGGCGCGCGACCTCGACAGCAGCACGCCTCCGTCGGTGCGGCCGCCGGAGCGCCGCACCTCTTCCTCCACGGCCCGGGCCAACAGCCGTTCGGCGTCCGCCCGGTGGCTGTCCCGCATGTCACGTCCCCCTCCGGCGTCAACTCCTTTGCCTATGAGTGTCCTTCGGGGGAGCCCTGAGCGACAGAGGGCGGCGATCACGCGGGGGCGCTGAGCGCGGGACGGCGGCGACCACCCGCGGGCCGTAAGGCGGGAGGCCGGCGATCACTCGCGCGGCACCCGGCGCTCCACGACGGCGAGGCGGATGCACACGGCGGCGAGCACCGCCTCCGCCAGCGCGCAGGCCACCGCCTGGGTGAGCTCGGTGCCGGGCTGTGCCGTCGTCATGTCGAACCAGGCGTCCAGCACCGCGACGGCCGCCGTCGCCGAGGCCGTGAGCCGGGCCCGCGGGTCGCCGCGCAGCCCGAGCAGGGCCGTCGCCGCGCAGCCCGCCGCCATCAGGACGTCGAGGCCGATCCAGGCCACCGACCAGTGCCGTACCTCGGTGTCGGCCGGGAGGGTCAGGCCCAGCACCACCATCCACGGCACCAGCAGCACCGCCGCCGCGCCCAGCAGCACCAGCGACCATCTCCTCAGCAGGACGACCACCGCACCCACCGCCAGGCCGAGCAGAAGCAGCGTCCATCCCAGCAGCTGCCCCGCGCACGACTGTTTCCTCATCGAGCTCCCCCTTTCGATCCCACGCCTCAACGCTAGACCGCAGAGAAATCTCTGCAAAGAAAATTCGGCAGACATCAGGGACGAGTCAGGGTTCTCAGGGTTACCGTGACCGCATGACCGACGGCACGCCCGAGATGACCGGCCTCGAACGCACCGCGCTCTACAAGTCGCTGGGCAACCCACTGCGCCGCCGGATCCTCGACTACCTCGGCCGGCACGGCGAGGCCAACTCCACCGTGCTCGCCCGCGAACTCGGCGAGAGCTCCGGCACCACCAGCTACCACCTGCGCAAACTCGCCGAGCAGAAGCTCATCGAGGAGATCCCGGAGAAGTCCGGCGGCCGGGAGCGCTGGTGGCGGACGCTGCCCTTCAGCCACACCACACCCGACCCCGCCACGATGGGCCCCGAGGAGTACGCGGCGGCCGAGCAACTCGCCCTGCTGAAGATCGAGATGGACACCCGGCTGTTCCGCCGCGCCCACCGGGAGTACCGGGGCCCGGAGGGCTGGGCCCAGGTCCGGCGGACCGGCACCTGGATGACCCAGGAGGACCTGATCGGGTTCGTCCGCGCCTACCAGGAACTGCTCGACCGCTACAGCCACCTCCCGGAGGAAGCCCCCGAAGGGGCACGCCACATGAACCTGCGTTTCTACGCCGCTCCCGAGCCCGTGGGAGAGTGGGACAGTGAACCGACTGGCCCATGAGACGTCCCCGTACCTGCTCCAGCACGCCGACAACCCCGTCGACTGGTGGCCCTGGTCGACCGAGGCCTTCGAGGAAGCCCGCAAGACGAACAGACCGGTCCTTCTGAGCGTCGGGTACTCCAGCTGCCACTGGTGTCACGTCATGGCCCACGAGTCCTTCGAGGACCAGGAGACCGCCGACTTCCTCAACGAGCACTTCGTCAGCGTCAAGGTCGACCGCGAGGAGCGCCCGGACGTCGACGCCGTCTACATGGAGGCCGTGCAGGCCGCCACCGGGCAGGGCGGCTGGCCCATGACCGTGTTCCTCACCCCGGACGCCGAACCCTTCTACTTCGGCACCTACTTCCCGCCCGCCCCGCGCCACGGCTCGCCCTCCTTCCGGCAGGTCCTGGAGGGTGTCCGCGCCGCCTGGACCGATCGGCGGGACGAGGTCGCCGAGGTCGCCGGGAAGATCGTGCGCGACCTCGCGCAGCGGGAGATCTCCTACGGCGACGCGCAGGTCCCCGGCGACGAGGAGCAGGCGCGGGCCCTGCTCGGGCTCACCCGTGAGTACGACGCCCAGCGCGGCGGCTTCGGCGGCGCCCCCAAGTTCCCGCCGTCCATGGTCGTCGAGTTCCTGCTGAGGCATCACGCCCGCACCGGCGCCGAGGGTGCCCTCCAGATGGCCGCCGACACCTGCGAGCGGATGGCCCGCGGCGGCATCTACGATCAGCTCGGTGGCGGCTTCGCCCGCTACTCCGTCGACCGCGAGTGGGTCGTCCCGCACTTCGAGAAGATGCTGTACGACAACGCCCTGCTGTGCCGCGTCTACGCCCACCTGTGGCGGGCCACCGCCCGCGACGGAGTCGCCAATGGACTCAGCGAGCTCGCCCGCCGGGTCGCGTTGGAGACCGCCGACTTCATGGTGCGCGAACTCCGTACGAACGAGGGCGGGTTCGCCTCCGCGCTCGACGCCGACAGTGACGACGGGAGCGGGAAGCACGTCGAGGGCGCCTATTACGTGTGGACCCCGCAGCAACTCGCCGAGGTCCTCGGCGCCGAGGACGCGGCGCTTGCCGCCCACTACTTCGGCGTGACCGAGGAAGGCACCTTCGAGCACGGGCAGTCCGTCCTCCAACTCCCGCAGCACGAGGGCGTGTTCGACGCGGACAAGATCGCGTCCGTCCGCGAGCGGCTGCTGCGGGCGCGCGCCGAGCGCCCCGCCCCCGGCCGGGACGACAAGGTCGTCGCCGCCTGGAACGGCCTCGCCGTCGCCGCGCTCGCCGAGACCGGCGCGTACTTCGACCGCCCCGATCTGGTCGAGGCCGCGACCGGCGCCGCCGACCTCCTCGTACGACTGCATCTGGACGAGCAGGCCCGCCTCTCGCGCACCAGCAAGGACGGGCAAGTCGGCGCGAATGCCGGGGTGTTGGAGGACTACGCCGACGTGGCCGAGGGGTTCCTCGCGCTCGGGTCCGTCACCGGGGAGGGGGTGTGGCTGGAATTCGCGGGGTTCCTGCTCGACCATGTGCTCGCGCGGTTCGTCGATGCCGAGTCGGGGTCGCTGTACGACACCGCGGCCGACGCCGAGCAGTTGATCCGCCGGCCGCAGGACCCGACCGACAACGCGACGCCCTCCGGGTGGACCGCCGCCGCGGGCGCCCTGCTCAGCTATGCGGCGCAGACCGGTGCGGAGCCGCATCGCGCCGCCGCCGAGCGGGCGTTGGGGGTCGTGAAGGCGCTGGGGCCGCGGGTGCCCCGGTTCATCGGGTGGGGGCTCGCGGTCGCCGAGGCGCTGCTCGACGGGCCGCGGGAGGTCGCCGTCGTCGGTCCCGCACTCGATGACGAGGCGACAAAAGCCCTGCACCGTACGGCACTTCTGGGCATCGCCCCGGGGGCGGTCGTCGCCGTGGGGGTGCCGGGGAGTGAGGAGTTCCCGCTGCTGGCCGACCGGCCGCTCGTCGGCGGCGAGCCCGCCGCGTATGTCTGCCGCAACTTCACCTGTGACGCGCCGACCACCGACCAGGAGCGGTTGCGGGGCGCGTTGGGCGGCTGATGCCTCGCGTTTCCCGCGGAAACGGGCCCTTCATCCAAGAAACGTGCTCTTCATCCAAACGGACTGCACGCTTCACAGATCTTCCCTAGTGTCTACACAGTAACGCGACAGATGTGACTCATTGTCGCGTCAGGGGGCATTGGGATCTGGGGGGATCTGTTGCTTACGTCTGTCTTTGTCGCTGCCGTTTCACTGGCCCTGTTCTGGATGGCGGCGTTCACCCTGTGGTGGCAGATGCACGCGTGGCGTACGCCCGAAGTGCTGGCCTCCACCCGGTTCAGCAGACCGGACGGGGACGAGCACGTCTCGTTCTCGCTGTTGCTGCCGGCGCGGCACGAACAGGCCGTGCTCGACCACACCATCCAGCGGCTGCTGGAGTCCACGCACACCGACTTCGAGATCATCGTGATCGTGGGGCACGACGATCCCGAGACCACCGCGGTGGCCGAGGCGGCCGCCGCGCGCGACCCGCGGGTGCGGGTCGTCGTCGACACCCACGAGAAGAAGAACAAGCCGAAGGCCATGAACACGGCGCTGCCGCACTGCCGCGGTGACGTCGTCGGGGTCTTCGACGCCGAGGACCAGGTGCACCCGGAACTCCTCGCGCACGTCGACCACGCCTTCCGGACGACGAAGGCGGACGTCGTGCAGGGCGGTGTCCAGCTCATCAACTTCCACTCCAGCTGGTACTCGCTGCGCAACTGCCTGGAGTACTTCTTCTGGTTCCGGTCGCGACTTCACCTGCACGCGCAGAAGGGGTTCATCCCGCTCGGCGGCAACACCGTCTTCGTACGGACCGACGTGCTGCGGGAGGCCGACGGCTGGGACCCCGACTGCCTCGCCGAGGACTGCGACCTGGGGGTGCGGCTGTCGTCCGTCGGCAAGAAGGTCGTCGTCGCCTACGACTCCGACATGGTGACCCGGGAGGAGACCCCGGGCTCGCTCATGTCGCTGCTGAAGCAGCGAACCCGCTGGAACCAGGGCTTCCTTCAGGTCTACCGGAAGAAGGACTGGAAGCAACTCCCGGGCTTCGGGCAGCGGTTGCTCGCCCGCTACACCCTGATGACGCCGTTCCTCCAGGCCTTCTCCGGCGTGATCATCCCGCTGAACGCGGCGGTGGCGCTCTTCCTCGACGTGCCCGTCGGGATCGCCTTCCTCACCTTCCTGCCGCTGGTCACGGCGGCCGTCACCTTCGTCTTCGAGGTCGTCGGACTGCACGACTTCGGCAAGCAGTACGGGCTCCGGGTCCGCGCGGTCCACTACCTCAAGCTGGTCGTGGGCGGCCCCTTCTACCAGGTCCTTCTCGCCGGGGCCGCGATCCGCGCCGTCTGGCGTGAGCAACGCGGCCGCAACGACTGGGAGTTGACCAGCCACGTCGGCGCGCATCTGAACGACACAGCGGCAATCCGAGAGGACGTCCCTGCGTGACCTCCACCCTTCCCGCGGTGACCACTTCGAAGGTCCCCGCGCAGCGCCAGCCTGTGCCTGAGGCCCGTTCGACCAGTCGAACGACCCCGCCGAAAAGGCTCCGCTCCTCCCGCCCCGACCTCCTCCTGTGCGGCGCGCTCCTGGTGGCGATCCTCGTCGTCCAGGGCTGGAACATCGCCGACTACCCGACGCTCAGCGACGACGAGGGCACCTACCTCGCCCAGGCCTGGGCGGTCCAGCAGGGCAGAGGCCTGGCCCACTACACCTACTGGTACGACCATCCGCCGCTCGGCTGGATCCAGTTGGCACTGCTCACCTGGGTACCGTCCTGGCTGAGCCCCGACTCGATGACCGTCGGCTCGATGCGGGTGGTGATGCTGCTGGTCTCCGCGGTCAGCGCGGTCCTCGTCTACGTCCTCGCCCGCCGCCTCTCGCTGCCCCGCTGGGCGGCCGGCCTCGCGATGGCCCTGTTCGGCCTCTCGCCGCTCTCCGTCGTGCTGCAGCGGGAGATCTTCCTCGACAACATCGCGGTGATGTGGACGCTCGTGGCGTTCACCCTCGCCGCCTCCCCGAGCCGGCACCTGTGGCACCACTTCGGCGCGGGCCTCGCGGCCGCGACGGCCGTGCTCACCAAGGAGACCATGCTGGTCGTCCTGCCGGCCCTGTTCGTCACCATGTGGCGCCACAGCCACCGCGACACCCGCAAGTTCGCGGTCACCGGAGCCGTCACCGCCTGCGTCCTGATCGGCTTCAGCTACCCGCTCTTCGCCCTCCTCAAGGGCGAGCTGTTCCCCGGCGGCGGACACGTCTCCCTCTGGGACGGCGTCAAGTACCAGATGACCAGGCCGGGTTCGGGCTTCATCCTGGACCAGTCCTCCGGTTCGTACGGCGTCCTCCACTCGTGGCTCTACTACGACCGTGTCCTGCCCCTCGGCGGCCTGGCGGGCGCCCTGCTGCTGATCGTCACCTGGCGCTGGTCGGTCACCGCCCGCGCACTCGCCGGCCCCGCCGTCACGATCGCGATCCTCACCGCCCTCGCCATGCGCCCCAACGGCTACCTTCCGGCGATGTACGTCATCCAGGCGCTGCCCTTCCTCGCCCTGGTCCTCGCCGCGGGCACCGCCTCCGTCGCCCACGGAGTGCTGCGCAGGTGGCGCCGCCCCGACGAACAGAAGTGGCGGACGTACGGCCGCTACACCCTCGCGGCGGTCCTCGCCGTCGCCGCCGGCGCGTACGTCGTCCCGAAGTGGTACGACGGCGACCGCACCGCCGTCACCGCTGATGCCAACGCCCCCTACCGGGCCGCCTCCAAGTGGCTCACCACCGAGGTCGCCGACCCCGAGGACACCCGCGTCCTGGTCGACGACGCGCTCTGGCTGGACCTGGTGCACCACGGGTACCGGCCCGGGCTCGGCGTCATCTGGTTCTACAAGGCCGACCTCGACCCGGCCGTCACCAAGACCATGCCCGACGGCTGGCGGGACATCGACTACGTCGTCGCCTCCCCGACCGTGCGGCGCGACGCGGTGGACCTGCCCAACGTGAAGGCGGCCATCGAGCATTCGAGCCCGGTCGCCACGTTCGGCACCGGTGCGGACCGGATCGAGATCCGGCAGATCGCAGGGGGTGCCCGTTGAGCAGCCACGAATACACGGTCCCGGCCGCGGGGCTGGAAGCCACGGAAGTCGCCGAGCCCGGGGCCGTCACCATCGTCGTGCCGACCTTCAACGAGTCGGCGAACGTAAGGCAGTTGCTGCGTCAGATCACCGAATCGGTGCCCGCCCGGTTGCCCTGTGAGGTCGTCTTCGTCGACGACTCGACCGACGACACCCCGGAGGCCGTCGAAGCGGCCGCGCAGGACTGTCCGTTCCCGGTGACCGTGCTGCACCGCGAGGAGCCCGTGGGCGGGCTCGGCGGCGCGGTCGTGGAGGGGCTGAAGGCGGCCACCTCGGAGTGGATCGTCGTCATGGACGGCGACTGTCAGCATCCGCCGTCCCTGGTACCGGAGTTGGTGGCCACGGGGGAGCGGTCCAATGCCGGGCTCGTGGTCGCCTCCCGCTACATCAAGGGCGGCAGTCGGGCCGGACTCGCCGGAAGCTACCGGGTCGCCGTCTCGCGCGGCGCGACCTGGCTCACCAAGTCCCTCTTCCCGCGCAGGCTGCACGGCATCAGCGACCCGATGAGCGGTTTCTTCGCGATTCGGCGCAGTGCGGTGACGGCGGACGTGCTCAAGCCGCTGGGCTACAAGATCCTCCTTGAGCTGGCCGTACGGAGCCGGCCGCGCGGAGTCGCCGAGGTGCCCTTCGTCTTCCAGGACCGGTTCGCGGGGGAATCCAAGTCGACCGCGCAGGAGGGCTTCCGCTTTCTGCGCCATCTGGTCGGCCTGCGCACGGCCTCGCCCATCGCCCGCATGGTGGGCTTCGGCCTGATCGGCGCGAGCGGGTTCGTCCCGAACCTGGTCGGCCTGTGGGCGCTGACCGTGCTCGGCATGCACTACGTACCGGCCGAGATCCTCGCCAACCAGCTCGGTGTGGCCTGGAACTTCGTCCTCATCGAGCACCTGCTCTTCCGCGACCGCCGTCAGTACCGCAACCGGTGGGACCGCCTCGGCCGGTTCGCGCTGCTCGCCAACGCCGACCTGGTGCTGCGCATCCCGCTGATCGCGCTGTTCGTGGACCGGTTGGGGATGGGGGCCCTGTCCGCCACCGCGCTCGCGCTGGTGACGACGTTCGTCCTGCGCTTCGTGGGAACCGAAGCGCTGGTCTATGCAAGGAGAGCCGCAGCATGAGAACCACTCGCAAGACGGCCCTCGTGGGGGTGACGGCCTTGGCCGCCTCGCTCCTCATGGCCGTACCCCAGTCCGCCGAGGCCGCCAACCTCGTCAAGAACCCCGGCTTCGAGACCGCCGGGACGGACGGGATGCCGTACTGCTGGGAGAAGTCCGGCTGGGGCGACAACGACTTCACCTTCGAGACGACGAGCGACGCCCACAGCGGTTCCGCGGCGATGAAGGTGTCGCTGACCCGCCGGGTCGAGGGCGACCGCAAGGCGCTGATCACCGAGTCGACGGAGTGCGCGCCGGTGGTGACGGCGGGCAAGCAGTACGACCTCTCGCTCTGGTACAAGACGACCACACCGGACGCGAACGTCACCCTGTTCCGGCACGACGCCACCGCCGGCTGGCAGTACTGGACCGACCTCAAGACCCTGGAGATGCAGGGCAGTTGGACCCAGGCCACGGTCCGTACGCCCGAGGTGCCGGCCGGTACCGACCGCATCACCTGGGGCGTCTCGGTCTACGGCACCGGCTCGGCGACCACCGACGACTACACGATGGACCAGGTCCCGGACGTCACCCCGCCCGCCACCTGCACCGGTACGGCGGACGAGTGCGCCAACGGCCGCTGGGACGTGCTGCCCACGCAGAACCCGGTTCGCTCCATGCACTCGGTCGTCCTCAACAACGGCAAGGTGCTGCTGATCGCCGGCTCCGGCAACAGCGAGGAGAACTTCAACGCGGGCACCTTCACCTCCGCCGTCTACAACCCGGCCGACGGCACCTACAAGGTCATCCCGACGCCGAAGGACATGTTCTGCTCCGGGCACATCCAGCTCCAGGACGGCCGGGTGCTGGTGCTGAGCGGCAACAAGGCGTTCCCGGCGGCGGACGGTTCGCACGGTTACGAGGGCTACAAGGACTCGTACATCTTCGACCCGGTCACCGAGACCTACAGCAAGACCAACGACCTCAACGACGGCCACTGGTACCCGTCGGCGACCGAGCTCGGCAACGGTGACGTCATCTCCTTCGGCGGGCTGCGCGAGGACTCGACCGGCTCGGTGACCGCCGAGTACTGGTCGGACGCGGAACAGCAGTGGCTGCCGCTGTGGAAGGTCAACCAGACCTGGTCGTACTGGGGTCTGTACCCGTCGATGATCCTGATGCAGGACGGCCGCCTCTTCTACTCGGGCAGCCATGTCTTCGGCAACAACATCCCGGGGACCGGTGCGGCGATCTACGACTACGGCGCCAACACGATCACGCAGGTCCCGGGGCTCCAGAACAAGGACCAGCGCGACCAGTCGGCGAGCGTGCTGCTCCCGCCGGCGCAGGACCAGAAGGTCCTCACCCTCGGCGGCGGCAACATCGACTCCAACCCGGAGGGCAACCGCCTCACCGACGTCATCGACCTCAAGCAGGCCAACCCCACCTATGTCGCCGGGCCGCAGATCCCGCAGGGGACGGTCGACCTGGGCAACGGAAAGGTCCCCGAGACCGGTAGCCAGGGCAAGATGTACGTCTCGGCCGTACTGCTGCCCGACGGCAAGGTGCTGGAGACCGGCGGCGGTCTGCACAACCGGGCCAACCCGGTCTTCGAGTCCTCGATCTACGACCCGGACTCCAACACCTTCGACCAGGTGGCCGCGGATCCCGAGGCCCGCGGCTACCACTCCTCGGCGTTCCTGCTGCCCGACGGCCGGGTGATGGCCACCGGTGACAACCCGGGCAACGGCACCTGGAACCACAACGTGTCGATCTACACCCCGCCGTACCTCCTCAAGGGCACGCGGCCGACGATCACCTCGGTGATCGACAGCGAGTGGAACTACGGCGACACCCAGCGGATCACCGTCGACCGGCCCATCGCCAAGGCCGAGTTGATCCGCCCGGCCGCGGTCACGCACTCCTCGGACCCGAACCAGCGGTTCGTGGACCTGCCGCTGTCCGTGGACGGCAACAACGTCGACCTGAACGTGACCAACAACCCCGACATCGCTCCCCCCGGCTGGTACATGCTCTTCGCGGTCGACGCCAACGGCGTGCCCTCGGTCGCCAAGTGGGTGCACCTGGCCGGTCCGCAGGCCCTCAGCGCCGACACCGCCACCGCGCACGTCCACTCCTTCGCCGACTCCCTGTCCGGCAAGGTCGTCAAGCCCGGCAAGAAGCGCACCTCGCAGAAGGTGTCCGTCACCATCTCCGGCTGCGACCGGCACTACGGCACCATCAACGTCTGCGTGCCGACGGCCTTCCCGAAGGGCGTGAAGAAGACCACGGCCGCGCGCTGCGCCTGGCTGAAGAAGAACGACTACGGCCGGCTCGAGGTCAACGGCAAGGACGACCCGCTCGGCCTCGACCCGAGCCGGGACGGCATCGCCTGCGGAAAGGCGGACCTCCGCAGGAGCTAGCTCGCGAAGTCCTCAAGGGCGCGTTCCACGATGGCGACCAGCTGCTCGTGGTGCGCGCCCTTCCAGTAGGCGCGCCCGCACTCCTGGCACTGCGCGAAGACGTCGTACGACCGCTGCGTCCCGCCGTGCAGCTGGTCCGCGACCTCCTCCAGCGTCGCCTCCTTCAGCAGGCCGTTGCAGGCGGTGCAGCGGGTCCAGGGCCGCAGTTCGGGGCGGAACCGGTCGAGGATGTCGCGGAGTTGGTCCTCGGGGCGGGTGCTGTAGACATAGGCGCCGGCCCACAGTTCGCGGCGGCGCAGCAGACCCCGGTCGCGGCTGAGCATGACCCGCTTCTCGGCGGCGGAGAGCGAGGCGAGCGCCGGGTCGCCGATGTCCGTCGACTCGTACGACGTGTCCACGCCGAGCAGGCGCAGCCGGCGGGCGAGCGTGCCGAGGTGGACGTCGAGCAGGAAGCGCAGGGGAGCGCCGGGCACCCGCTGGGGGCGCTCGACGGTCCGCACCTCCACCGAGTCGCCGGCCGCGGGGACGTACGAGGTGGGGACCTCGCGGCCGTCGACCCACAGCGTCCCGACCTCGGTGAGCGGGACGCCGGTGGACTCGACGACGTGGCCGAGGGTGGAGACGCCGTCCGTGACCAGGGTCCGGCGCGGGGCGCGCTGGACGAAGAGGGTCAGCTCGGGGGCGAACTCGACGTGGATCTCGGGACCGTTCACCCGGTCAGGATGTCACGGGAGGGAGCCCGGGGTTCAGGGGTTCTGGGTGGGGAGGCCGTGTTCCAGGACGTCCAGGGCCTGGTCCACGAGGTCCCGCAGCTCGCCCTCGAAGCCGTTCTCCGCCCAGTACATGGAGGCCTCCATGAGGCCGCCGACGAAGGCCATCGCGTACACCCGGACCGCGAGGCTGTCCGGGTCGAGGCCGTGCCGCTCGCCGATGGCCTCGCGGAGCAGGCGGCCGGTCGCGGACATGCTCTCGACCATCCGGGAGCGGACCGCGGGGACCTGGACCGCGAGGTGGGCCCGCAGCCGGGCCACCTCGGGGTCCTCCCGGTTGTTCGCCTCGATGGCCAGGTGCATCACGTGCCGCACCGATTCCATCCACGGCTCGCCGGCCGGCCGGCCGCGCAACTCCTCTGCCATCAGCGGGTCGTACTCGTCCGTGAGGACGATGTCCTCCTTGGTGGGGAAGTACCGGAAGACGGTCGACGGCGACACCTCGGCGCGGTCGGCGATCTGCTCGATCGTCGTGGCGTCGTACCCCTGCTCCTTGATCAGCGCGTACGTGGCGGCGCGGATCGTCTCGCGGGTCTTGATCTTCTTGCGTTCGCGCAGGCCCAGCTGGGGCCGGTCGGCGGGGGAGGCGAAAGGGGAGCGTGCGGCCGTCATGGGGTTCATTGTCAGGCATCCTCCGTGGCGGCGACCATGTCGGGCTCGGGGCTCCGGGCCGGCTGCCCCTGGGTCGCCTTCGGCAGGAAGGCCGCCGCGAGGAGCGCCGAGAGCAGCGCCGCGATCCCGCACACCAGCATGACCACGCTCATGCCGTGGACGTAGGCGCTGTTCGCGGAGGCCAGCAGGTCGGCCGAACCGGTCTGCTCGGCGACGATGTGCGCGGCGACCACCGACTTGTCGGCAGTGTCGGCCACCTGGGCGGGCAGTCCGGTGACGTCGAGCCGGTCCTGGAAGGTACTGGCGAGCAGGCTGCCGAGCAGCGCGATGCCGATCGCGCCGCCGACCTGGCGGAGTGTCATCAGCAGGCCCGAGCCGCTGCCGGCGCGGTCGCGGGGCAGGGCGCCGAGGGAGGCGGCCATGGCCGGCATGAGCGAGAAGCCGAAGCCGAGGCCGGTGATGGAGAGCCACAGCGCGGTGAAGCCGTAGCCGGAGTCGGTCGTCGTACGGCTGGCGAGGAGTGCGGCGAAGGCCAGCACCACCAGACCGGCGCTGACCGTGGCGCGGGCTCCGAAGCGGGTGACCGCCTGCGGCGCCGAGCGGGCGGCGATCAGGATCCCGCCCATCATCGGCAGCAGCCGGACACCGGTGCCGAGGGCGTCGTTGCCGAGGACGGCCTGGAGGTAGGGCGGCAGCACGAACAGCAGGCCGGACAGGACGAACATCACCAGGGTCGCGGCGATGGTGTTGAAGAGGAAGCCGCGGTGGGCGAGCAGGGTCAGGTCGAGCATGGGGCGCTCGACCCGGCGCTCGCGCAGCACCAGGGCGGCGATGAGTACGACGGCCGCCGCGAGCATGGCCAGGACCAGCGGGTCGCCCCAACCGCGGGTGGGCGCCTCGATGATCGCGTAGATGAGGGCGCCGAGGCCGGTCGCGGTGAGCGCGGTGGAGACGGTGTCGACCTTGGGGGAGGCCGGGTCGCGGGTCTCCGGGAGCAGGAAGACGCAGGCGGCGATGCCGATCGCGGCCATCGGGACGTTGACCAGGAAGACCGAGCCCCACCAGAAGTGGTTCAGCAGCCAGCCGCCGATGATCGGGCCGAGCGGCAGGCCGAGCGCGGAGGCGGCGGAGACGATGGCGTTGGCCTTGGGCTGCTCGTCGGGCGCGAACATCGTGGGCAGTACGGAGAGCGCCAGCGGGGTGATCAGGGCGGCGCCGACGCCCATCAGCGCGCGGGCCGCGATGACCCAGTTCACGTCCCCGGCCAGGGCGCCGAGCAGTGAGCCGGCGAGGAAGACGCCGAGTCCGGCGATGAGCATCCGGCGGCGTCCGAAGCGGTCGCCGAGCAGGCCGGCGGGGAGCATCAGCGCCGCGAAGACGATGACGTACGAGTCCGCCATCCACTGCTGCTGGCCGGTGCCGGCGCCGAGGTCGGCGGCCATCGTCGGCAGCGCCACATTGAGGATCGTCGTGTCGAAGCCGAGCGTGAGCATGCTCGCGACCAGGGCGCCGAGGGCCCACCAGCGGCGGGGGTCGGGCCGTGTCTCTTCGGTCTGAGTGACAGTAACCATGAAATGAGAGTAGCTCTCAAAATGTAGGAGCTGTCAATCGGGAGCTGCTTTCTGGACATGAAAAAATGGCCACGGCTGGGGAGCCGTGGCCATGAAGGGGAGCGGTGGAGCGGTTACCCGTGCTGGTACGCGACCAGCGAGATCCCCACGTAGTGCACGACGAACGCGGCCAGCGTGAAGGAGTGGAACACCTCGTGGAAGCCGAACCAGCGCGGTGACGGGTTCGGCCGCTTGATGCCGTAGATCACGCCGCCCGCGCTGTAGAGGAGGCCGCCCACGATGACCAGGACCAGGACCGCGATGCCGCCGGTGCGCATGAAGTCGGGCAGGAAGAAGACCGCCGCCCAGCCCATCGCGATGTAGCAGGGGGTGTACAGCCAGCGCGGGGCGCCGACCCAGAAGACGCGGAAGACGATGCCTGCCGCCGCGGCCCCCCAGATGCCCCAGAGCAGCCACTGTCCCTTCGCGCCGGGCAGCAGCAGCATCGTCAGCGGGGTGTAGGTGCCGGCGATGATCAGGAAGATGTTGGCGTGATCCAGCCTGCGCAGGACGCCGTCCATGCGCGGGCTCCAGTTGCCCCGGTGGTACAGCGCGCTGACACCGAACAGCAGGCAGGCCGTCAGGGCGAAGATCCCGCAGGCGATGCGCCCTCTGGTCGAGTCCGCGAGGGCGGTGAGCACCAGGCCGGAGATGAGTGCGGCGGGGAACATGCCCAGGTGCAGCCAGCCGCGGAGCTTCGGTTTGATCGGCTCGGCGAGCTGCTGGGCGTGCTGCCTTATCTGGTGCGGAATCGAGGGCGCGTCGGAGCCGCCGCCGGCGGCCGGCGTGTCCGTTGGCGCGTCGGGGACGGGCGCAGTCATGACTCGAATCGTACCTACGGAACCGTAAGTTACGGATGAGTGCGGTCTGAGAACCGGCCAAGAGTGGCCATCATCTCACGGGAGTTGACCACCCAGGATTGCCGCGCAAAGAAACGGTCACTTGAACCCTACGTGCACGCAAATAAACGCGTCGTGCACAAAAGGCACGTGACGATCCCCACTCCGCTCACCTGTGCGGCCCTCTGGACATATGCGCAGGCGCGTCGGATGATCAAATGAGTGCGGTCGGTACCGGATGAGCGCTGAAGATCCAGCCACGAAGCGTCCGGGCCGCAGCCCCCACGGGGCCTCCAACAAAAAAATCCCTCACTTAGGAGCAATCGTGGCGCGCGACAACGCGGCTCCCTCCGTCGTTCCCACCAACCACAAGGAACTGGTCTCGTGGGTGAACGAGATCGCAGAACTGACGCAGCCGGACAGCGTGGTCTGGTGTGACGGATCCGAGGCCGAGTACGAGCACCTGTGCGAGGAGCTCGTCGCGAAGGGCACCTTCAAGAAGCTCGACCCGATCAAGCGCCCCAACTCCTACTACGCGGCCTCCGACCCGACCGACGTCGCGCGCGTCGAGGACCGCACCTTCATCTGCTCCGAGCAGGAGGAGGACGCCGGCCCGACCAACCACTGGAAGGCCCCCGCCGAGATGCGGGAGATCTTCGCCGGTGAGAAGGGTGTCTTCCGCGGCTCGATGAAGGGCCGGACGATGTACGTCGTCCCGTTCTGCATGGGCCCCCTCGGCTCGGACCTCTCCGCGATCGGCGTCGAGATCACCGACTCCGCCTACGTCGCGGTCTCCATGCGCACCATGACCCGCATGGGGCAGCCGGTCCTCGACGAGCTCGGCTCCGACGGCTTCTTCGTCAAGGCCGTCCACACCCTCGGCGCCCCCCTCGCGGAGGGCGAGGCGGACGTTCCGTGGCCGTGCAACTCCACCAAGTACATCTCGCACTTCCCGGAGTCCCGAGAGATCTGGTCCTACGGCTCGGGCTACGGCGGCAACGCGCTGCTCGGCAAGAAGTGCTACGCCCTGCGCATCGCCTCCGTCATGGCGCGGGACGAGGGCTGGCTCGCCGAGCACATGCTGATCCTCAAACTCACGCCCCCGCAGGGCGAGTCCAAGTACGTGGCGGCGGCCTTCCCCTCGGCCTGCGGCAAGACCAACCTCGCCATGCTGGAGCCCACGATCTCCGGCTGGACCGTCGAGACGATCGGCGACGACATCGCCTGGATGCGCTTCGGTGAGGACGGGCGGCTGTACGCCATCAACCCCGAGGCCGGCTTCTTCGGCGTCGCACCCGGCACCGGTGAGCACACCAACGCCAACGCGATGAAGACGCTGTGGGGCAACTCGGTCTTCACCAACGTGGCGCTGACCGACGACAACGACGTGTGGTGGGAGGGCATGACGGAGGAGACTCCGGCCCACCTCACCGACTGGAAGGGCAACGACTGGACTCCGGCCTCGGAGACCCCGGCCGCCCACCCCAACGCCCGCTTCACCACCCCCGCCGCGCAGTGCCCGATCATCGCGCCGGAGTGGGAGAACCCCAAGGGCGTGCCGATCTCGGCGATCCTCTTCGGTGGCCGCCGCGCCAGCGCCGTACCGCTGGTGACCGAGTCCTTCGACTGGAACCACGGCGTCTTCCTCGGCGCCAACGTGGCCTCCGAGAAGACCGCCGCCGCCGAGGGCAAGGTCGGCGAGCTGCGCCGCGACCCCTTCGCCATGCTGCCGTTCTGCGGCTACAACATGGGCGACTACATGGGCCACTGGGTCGACGTCGCCAAGGGCAGGGACCAGGCGAAGCTCCCGAAGATCTACTACGTCAACTGGTTCCGCAAGAACGACGCGGGCAAGTTCGTGTGGCCCGGCTTCGGTGAGAACAGCCGCGTCCTGAAGTGGATCGTGGACCGCCTCGACGGCAAGGCCGAGGGCGTCGAGACGCCGATCGGCATCCTGCCGGCCAAGGGCGCCCTCGACACCAACGGCCTCGAACTCTCCGAGTCCGACCTGGACTTCCTGCTCACGGTCGACAAGGAGATCTGGCGCGAGGAGGCCGCCCTGGTCCCCGAGCACCTCAACACCTTCGGCGAGCACACCCCGAAGGAACTGTGGGACGAGTACCGGGCGCTGGTGCAGCGCCTGGGCTGAGGGCCCGCACACCGAAAGACTCCGCGGCCGGTTGGGATGCGCCCTGACCAGTGATCGTCACGGCCGGCCGCGGTGTTCAGCCGACGAGGTTCCGTACAACGGCGTACGGGGCTGTAGGCCTGTCGTCCTCCCTCCCGTCCGCCCCGACGGGAGGGGCGACGACAGGCCTTCGTCTTTTTCCGGATCACCCCTGTTTTTCCGCCATCACCTCTGTGCGGACCGGGATTTCGCGGGACACTCGGGACATCCTGCAACGAACCCCCGAAATGAGGTGAGCGGGGTGCGCACACCGGTCAGCGACCCCCTGAAGGTGGGGCCGTACCGCGTCGTCGGACGCCTGGGCTCCGGCGGCATGGGCTGGGTGTACCTAGGCCGCTCGCCCGCCGGGCGCGAGGTCGCGGTGAAGGTGGTACGGCCCGAACTGGCCGCGGAGCAGGAGTTCCGGGAGCGGTTCGCCCGCGAGGTCGCCGCCGCCCAACTGGTGAGCGGTGCCTACACCGCGGCCGTGGTCGACGCCGACCCGGAGGCCGAACTGCCCTGGCTGGCCACCATGTACGTGCCCGGACCGTCCCTCGCGGAGGCGGTCCGCACGGACGGCCCGCTGCCCGAACCCCAGGTGCGCCGGCTGGGCGCGTTCCTCGTCGAGGCGTTGCAGGCCATCCACCGCGCCAAGGTGGTGCACCGCGACCTCAAGCCGGCCAACGTGCTGCTCGCCGCCGACGGTCCGCGCGTCATCGACTTCGGGATCTCCCATGTCGACGGGGCGCCCGGGCTCACCCAGGCCGGAATCGTCGTCGGCACACCGCCGTTCATGTCGCCGGAACAGATGAAGGGCGCGGCCGTCGGCCCGCCGAGCGACGTGTTCTCGCTCGGCGGGGTGCTGGTGTACGCGCTCTCGGGCAAGCCGCCGCACGGCACGGGCGAGGCGGTGCGCTACCAGGTCGTACTCGGCGAGCCCGACCTCGACGCCGTACCGCCCGCGATGCGCCCCCTCGTCTCGCACTGCCTCGCCAAGCGGCCCGAGGACCGGCCGCGGCTCGACGAACTGCTGGGCGCGCTCCTTGGAGAGGCCCCGCAGGCGCCGTCCTGGCCGCCGCCGAAGGTGAGACGGACCATCGAGATACGGGTCGACGAACTCGCCGCCCGCCGCAAGGCCGGTACGAGCGTGTCCGTGCCGTCCTGTCTGCTGCTGCACGCCCAGGCACTGCTCGACGCCGGGCTCACCGACGGGATGGTCGTCCGGGCGGTGGGCCGTGGCAGCGTCTGAGTCTCTTCCCGGTGCGGTCCTCGAAATCGGTACGCACTGGCGGCAGTTGGTACGGAAATGGGGGGACGGGCGGAATTACCGCACCGTTGCGGACACGGATTCGGTTTCCCTGCAATTCGATCTGGAGGAAACCGGGCGCATGCTCACGGTCAGATTCATGACCACCAAGCGGCTGCTCGTCGCATTCGTCACGGACGGTCATTCTCTGCGGCACGATCAGCTGGCGGTTGCCGCGGCGGCGTCGAACGCGTGGAATACCGAACAGTTGAACCCCATGCTTTCCGTGTGGGACGTACGGGGGCCGCGTCCGTGTCTCGCGGGGGTGTGCGATCTGCCGCTGACCTGCCGTGTCACGCAGGCGGACTTCGATGCGCTGGCCAGTGACTGGGTGGAACGGGCGCGGCAGATGTTCCTGCGCTGCCATGAGGTTTTCAAGCTGTAGAAGTGAATTGTGTGAGGGCCTTCAACCCCTTTCGGGTTCGGGCTCGTTGCCGCCATTATGGGCGGGGGTTTTCGGGCCACGGGGGGTTGCCCATGAGGCGTTGGGTCTGTTGCGCGGTGCTGCTCGGGGTGGTTGCCGGGTTGGGGGCGGCGGCGCCGGCGAGTGCGGATGAGAAGTGCGGCGGGGACTTTCCGGCGAAGTTGAATTGCTGGGCCGACCAGCTCGACAAGAGGAGCACCGCGGTCCTCCTCGACCATCAGCTGAAGCTGGACGGTTCCCAGGGCGATCGTGACGAGGCCATCGAGCTTGCCAAGGATCATCGCGGGAATCTGGAGGTCCAGGTACCGGCCGGTGTCTCCACGGGCGAGGGCGGCACCATGCTGCTCGTGCTGGCCGGGCACCGGCTCGTCGACCCGGACGCCAGGATCGACCGGCTCTCGCCGAAGCTGATCCAGGTACTGACGGACCACGACCTCTGCGCAGGGCGGGACGGCGACCTCTGCAAGCTGGTCGGCAAGCCGAACGTGACCGGCGAGAAGCTGATCCACGCGAAGCTCGCCACCCCCCAGTCCACATACGTCGCGAACTCGACCGGCGACAACAGCGACCGCGACAAGTGGCTCCTCTTCGCCACCGCCACCGCCCTCGTCCTCCTCCTCGCCGCCTTCGTCCTCGTCGTACGTCGCACCCGTACCGCCCCCGCCGTATCCGCGCCGGCAGCGACCCGTACCGCCGACGAACCCACCCGCGCCCTCCGCCCGACCCCCGCCCCCGCCCGCCGCGTCGGTCCCACCCACCCCGCCACCGTCCGCACCCCGCTCCATCCCCAGGGCTACGTGGAACTCGACCGCGTCCTCTACCGCGCCGTCTGGGCCGAGCCCGCCGAGCCGCCGCCCGCCCCCGGCTCCCGCGTCGACGTCGCCGACCCGCCCGACGCCGGCTCCGACGTTCTGTACGCCTATCCGCCCGCCCCGGCCCGGCACGCCCGAGCCCACTGACGCACCGGTTCATCAGGAGAAGCCATGTCCAGCGAATACCCGCCCACCCTGCCGGCGGAGTACGCCGACATCGAGTTCGAGAACAACGCCCAGCGGCTGCCCCTGGTGCTGTGTCTCGACACCTCCAGTTCCATGGCCGGGGCGCCGATACAGACCCTCAACAACGCCCTCGTGGAGTGGACCCGCGAGCTGCACGACGACGTCGCCCTCAGCTACAGCGTCGAGGTCGCCGTCGTCACCTTCGGCGGTCAGGGCGTAGCCGCCTGGCGCGGCCCGCAACCGCTCGCGCCCGGCGCCCCGGTGAGCCCCTTCGTGCCGGCGCACATGTTCAGCCCGCCGCAGCTCGGTGCCGCCGGGGTGACGCTGATGACGGAGGCCCTGGAGCTGTCGATGCACATCGTCGCCGCGCGGAAGGCCGAACTGCGCGCCTCCGGGCTCCAGTACTACCGCCCGCAGATCTGCCTGGTCACCGACGGCCTGCCCACCGACGGCACCGGACACCGGACGGATTCCTGGCAGCGGCTCGTACCGGTCCTGGAAGAGGAGCAGCGCGCCCGGCGGTTCCGGCTGTACGCGATCGGTGTAGGCGGCATCACCGACCTCGGCGAGCAGGTGTTGCAGGCCTTCGCGCCGATGTTCAACGCGCGGATCCACGGCTTCCCGTTCCGCGAGCTGCTCCAGATGATGTCCGCCAGCGCGAACGCCGAGCAGAAGGGCGCGGGCGACGAGGTCTTCGAGAAGATCTTCAGCCAGTTCAAGACGCAGCGACCGGCCTGGGAATCCTGAGGCGGGCAGCGATGGGCGACGGGACTGCCCTGCGGGGCAACGACGACCGGGACTCCCCGTGGCGGATCCACGGTGTCAGCGTCACCGGCTACCGGCACCACCGGGCGGGCATGCCGGGCCAGGACGCGTGTACGTACGGCTCGTCGGCGTCCGTGGCGGTGCTCGCGGTCGCCGACGGCGCGGGCAGCAGGGCACGGTCGGGGCAGGGGGCGCGGCTCGCGGTGGAGCTGGCCGTCGAGCACTTCGGGCGCCGCGCCGTCGCCGCCGTCGAGTGCGTGCCGGGCGAGGGCGTCCACGAACTGCTCACCGAGGCCTACCGCGACGTCAGCAAGGTGTTCCTGGACCGGACCGGGCCCGAGGCCGACGACTTCGCCACCACCCTCACCGTCGTGGTCCTGGCCCCGGACTGGCTCGGCCACCTCAGTGTCGGCGACGGCTTCGTCGTACTCAGAGCGGGCACGGAGGACGGCGAGCGGCAGTTCCATCTGCTGCCACAGCCCGCCGCGGCCGGCGAGTACAGCAACGAGACCGTCTTCCTCACCTCACCGGACGCGGCCCGCTGGGTGCACACCGACTGTGTCTCCGACCCCGGGATCGACGGCGTACTGCTGTCCACCGACGGCCTGGCACAGGCCGCACTGTCCCGTTCCGCCGCAGGGCCGCCGATCCCCAACGCCTCCTTCACCGACGCCGTCTTCCGCTCCCTCGACGCCCCCGGCCCCGTCTCCGAGAGCGCCCACGAGAGCCTCGCCGCGCTGCTCAGGTCGGACCGGCTCACCGCACTGAACGCCGACGACAAGACGCTGCTGCGGGCCGTGCGCAAGGTGCGGCCATGAGCGGCCGCACGGTGTTCCTCGACGGCAAGCGGGTCACCCTCGCCGAGCAGCCGCTCAAGGGCGGCGGACAGGCCGCCGTCTTCCCGGTCGAGGGGGACGACCACACCGTCGTCAAGCTGTACCGCGACCGCCCGGGCCCCGACCAGGAACGCCGGCTGACCCGGATGCTCGCCATGTCCCCGCTCGCCGCCCGCCCCACCGACCGCTCCCAGCCGCCCGAACTGGCCTGGCCCACCGCGATCGCCCGCGGTCTTGAGGGCGAGTTCCTCGGCTACGCCATGCACCGCTTCGGCGAGCCCGGACACGTCCAGCTGGTCGGCCTGTTCACCCGCGCCCAGCGGCTGCGCCTCTTCCCGGACCGCGCGGACTGGCGGTTCCTGCTCGGCGTCTCCTGGAACCTCGCCTTCATGACCGCCCGCATGCACCACGACCACCTCGTCATCGGCGACTTCTCCAGCAGCAACGTGGTCGTGGACGCCAACGGCTTCGTCACCTTCCTCGACTGCGACTCCATCGCCTTCACCGACCCGGTGACCGGGGAGTCCTTCCCCTGTCTGATGCACACCACCGACTACTCCTCGCCCGAGCGGCAGCAGGGTGCCCCGGCGACCCGGGCCAGCGACGACTTCGCCCTCGCCGTCCTCGTCTACCAACTCCTGACGGCCGGAAACCACCCCTTCGGTGGCGTCCCGCACGAGAGCACCTCCGAGTCGACGGTCAAGGACAACATCGCCGCCAGCGTCTCCTACGTGGTCCGTCCCGAGCTGGTCGTCGTCCCCCGTGGCACCGTCGACCCCTCCGTCCTCCCGCCCGAACTCCTCACCCTGGCCCGCTCCGCCTTCGGCCCCGGCGTCCACGCCCCCGCGGCCCGCCCCTCGGCGGAGGCCTGGCTGCGCGCCCTCGACAAGGAACGCGCCCAGGTACGGGTGTGTCCGACGCGCCCGCTGCACACGTACGGCTCCCACCTGCCGACCTGCCCCTGGTGCACCCGCACGGCGACGACCGGCCACGACGTCTTCAACGGCCAACGACCGGTACCCGTACCGACGCCCCCGGCACCCCAACCACCGCCCGACACACGCCGGTTCGGGCCGCTGAAGGGCGTGGCGCTGCTGGTCGCACTGCTGCTGATCATCCTGATCGTGGCCAAGCTCGCGCACTAGGTCCGCTCACTTCGACCGGTCCTCCAGATACCGCGTGTGGGACTCCTGCCGCCGCGCCTCCGTCTCCCGCAGCGCGGCGGTCAGCCGTTCCGCCTCCTCCTGGAGGAGGGTCAACTGCCGCTCCAGGTGCCGTTCCGGCGGCTCGGTGCCCGGTGTCATACGGGTCCACCACCGCGTTCGTACGAAGGTGTCGACGGCCTCGGGAAGGTCCTGCCGTACCACCCGCGACAGCGTGTGCACGCCCTCCGGGTCCTGGGCGAGGACCTCCGCCACCCAGCCGGGTTCCAGCAACGTGCTCAGCAGGCCGGTCAGTTCGGTGAGCCGGCCCGCGGCGGCGGGCGGCAGCTCGACCTCCGCCAAGTACGCGCCCAGTTTCCCGAAGTCCTCGCGCAGTTCGTCGAGTTGGGCCGACGGGGTCGGGAAGTCGGGCAGCGGCGGGCGTTCCGGCGGGGCGATCAGGGCGCCCGCGCCGTACAGGCCGGCCACCACGACGGGCCAGTACGGTCCCGCCACACCGGTGAAGGTGAGTACGAGCCCGAGCAGCCCGCAGGCGCTGCCCGCGATGTTCTTGCGTGACTCGAGGTACTTACTGATAGCCACGGATCTCCTCGAAGGCGCCGTCCAGCGAGCCCTGTTGGGCGTCGAAGAGGCGGCCGCCGGTCAGGTCGGCGATGTGGGACAGCTCCGAGCGGTCGGAGTCGCCGAAGAGGATGGGGAAGACCGGGATCTCCTGGCGGTCCTTCCCGAGTCCGGCGTAGAAGGAGTCGAAGTCCTTCGCCTTCGCGCCGGCCGTGTTCTCGCCGTCCGTCATCAGCACGATCGACGTGAACGTGTCGCTGTCGGCGCCGAGATGGTCGTACGCCTTCTCCAGCGAGGTGTAGATCGCCGTGTTGCCGTCGGCGGAGAGCGCGTTGGTGTCCTTGCGGATGGCGGCCAGTCCGGCCTTCGGGTCCGCCGGTTCCACGACGTGCGTGCGCACGCTCTTCACCGCCGAGCCGAACGGCATGAGGGTCACCTCCTCGCGGTCGCGGAAGTCGCCGGTGAGGTCGGTGAGCGCCTTCTTCAGGCGGCTGAGGCGGTCGCCCTCCATCGAGCCCGAGGTGTCCAGGACGTAGACCGTGCGGGACGGGCGGCGCAGCTCGTTCTCGTACGAGTCGAGGAGGCCGTCGGCGACGGAACGGCTGCCGGGGAAGGGGAGTTCGCGGCGGCGGGTCGTGTCGAGGCCGGCGGCGGGCTTGACGGAGGTGACGACCGGGCGGCGGTGGGTGCGCTCGGTGATCAGCCGCTGGATCTTCGCGGTGCGCAGGTCATCGGTGAGCCGGCGGACGTCCTCGCGGGTGTCCGTGCTCGTCGACCTGAGCGAGGTGACGGGGTAGTCGGCGGTGATCACGCCGTCGCTGGGGCGGATCACGGTGAGGCCCGGGATGCCCTTGAGGACGGACTCGTAGTTGAGCAGCGCGTCGACGTTGCCGCGCCGTTCGTAGGCCGTGGCGAGCCAGCCCGAGGAGCCCGAGGTCAGCTTCTGGCCCCGGAAGAACTCCTTCAGCCGGGGCGTGGCCTTGTCGACGTCCGCGTCCGTGAGGGCGGACTGCGCGCCGGAGAGGGCCGAGGCGACCGAAACCAGCGTGGAGAAGCCGGAGTTGGAGCGGGCCGGGTCGGTCATGCCGTACGTCAGCTTGCCGTCCTGGACGGCCTGCTCCAGCTGGGACCAGGTGACGCTCTCGGGCTTCCAGCCGAGCGCCTTCACCTTCGCGGACTTGACCCCGATGGCGACCGGGCTCGACATGATCGGCGTCTCGGAGACCACCTTCGCCGCCGCGGTGGAGTTCAGGCGGAGGTAGTCGTTCGACGACAGCCACAGGGCGTCGTACTCCCCGTCCACCTGCCCCTTCGCCAGCATGTCCACGGCGTCCAGGGTGCCCATGTACGTCGGCCGGACCTTGATGCCGGTGTCCTTCTCGACCTGGGCGAGGACCGGGGCCATGTCGCTGAGCTCGCTGGAGGCGAGGACGCGGAGGGTGCCCGGCTTCGCGGGGCCGGGGACGCCGGGTGTCGAGAGGTCGAGGCCCGGATCCTTCTGCGTCGTGCAGGCGGTGAGCAGACCGAGCGCCGCCACGCAGACGGCCAGTGCGCGTCTCATCCGAGGCCCCCTTCCAGGGCGCCGCGGGACCGGCTGCGCTCCAAGTAGGCGCTGGCGGACTGGAGTTCGACCGTGAGTGACTCGACGGTGTTCGCCATCGCCTCGGTCGCCTGCACCTTGTACGAGTCGATCGCGTCCAGCGTCCGGTAGATCTGCTGGAACGCGGAGCGCAGGGTCTCGGCCCCCACGGCCGGGTCCGCCGCGATCCGCTGGATCTCCCCGCTCTGGGAGGAGAGCATCTCGGCGTTGCCCCGGATGAGCTCCTCGGTCGTCCCGCGCAGGGCGTTGACCTGCTCGACGACCTTCTTCTGGTTGTCCAGCGCGGAAGCCAGCATCACGGAGATCCGCAGGGCGGACACGGTCGTCGTGGCGGCCCGGTCGACGCCCTTGATCAGCTCGTCGTTGTTGCGGCGTACGACGTCCATGGCGAGGTAGCCCTGCGCGCACACCGCGAGCTGGGTGAGCAGGTCCTGGTGCTTCTGCCGGACCGGGAAGAGCACGTCGGCCCGGAGCGAGTCGGCCGCCTGGGGGTCCGGGACCCCGCCGACGTGCTGCTCGACGGCCGCGTCCAGTGCCTCGGTCAGCACGACGTACTCCTGGAGCTTGCCCATGGTCTCCCACAGGCGGACCCGCTCGGTCTGCAACGCCGCGTTGTCGCGCCGGAGTTCGTCCTGCCCGCCCCGCAGCGAGCCCACGATCTTGTTCAGAGTGCCCTGCGCGGAGGCGTACTTGGCGACGTGGTCGCGCAGCTTGTTGCCGCCCGGCAGCCGGGACAGGAACTTCCGCCCCTTGCTGGCCGGCAGGTCACGCGGGTCCAGGTCCTCGACGACGCGGCGGAGTTCGACGAGTGACCCGGCCACCTTCGACTGCGCGTCCCCGCCCTTGCCGGGCAGCGAGTTGACGGTCCGCTCCAGCATCCGGTTGGACTGCGCGGCAGCGGTCCGCATCTCGCCGGCGCCGAGACCGGTGATCTCCCCGACCTTGCCCGCGAACTCGGGCGAGCGGGCGTCCAGTGCGGCGAGATCGGCTACGTAGGCCGAAGCCTTCTCGGCCATGTCGTCACGCACACTGTCGTCGACGGGCACGAGCCCGCCGGCCTTCTCCCGCGGCACCGGCGCGACGGCCTCCGGCGGGGTGAGCGTGAAGACGTCGTCCCCGCTGAGCGTGTTCTGATGACTGTTCTGACTGGTGTTGAAGCTGCTGGTCATGATGTGGATCCCCCCGTTTTCAGCCGCGCGCCCGGCGCGCCATCTCGTGCAGCACCGCGGAGGTGGGCACGGGCGCCTGCCGGACACCGGTCAGTTCCTGCTTGAGATAGGTGGTGTCCGAGGCGAACTCGGACGCGGCCCCCTGCGGCCGGAACCCGTGCCGCACCGCCAGCTTCCGCAACTGCGGGTCGGTGGACAGGAGTTCGGCGAGCGCCTTGCCGTTGTCCGTCAGTGGTACGACGGTGTGGTCGCTGTTGACCGTGGTGTCCGGGTAGAGCACCACCAGGTCGTCGGGCTTCTGCCCGCCCGTCAGCAGCGAGGCGACCTGCGACTCGTAGACCCAGACCAGCGGATTGCCGGCCCCGCTGACGAAGTCCCGGAACACCGCGTCCGAACTGGACTGCTGGGCCCCCTGGACACTGACCAGCTTCTTCAACAGCGGTTCCGTCTTGTCGAGTTCACCCTTGCTCGCGACCACCCGGCCGCCATTGGCCACGTAGGAGGCGGCGGCGAGATAGAGGGCGCCGGAGTTGGAGGACTCGGGATCGGTGCTGGAGATGAAGAGGGTCCCGCCCAACTCCCCGTACTTGTCCGCCCCCTTGAGCTGCTGCCAGGTGCGGTCCTGCTCCGCGGCCGCCACGTACGCGCTCATCTTCAGGACCCCGCGATGTGCGGTGTCCAGCGTGGCGAGGCCGTTCGCCGCGAGCACCTGGGCGGCGCTGCGGTGGGCCACCACGACGAGCGGTGAGTAGAAGGGCCGAGGGAGGGTGCCGTGCACCTTGTAGCGGGAGGCCAGTTCGACGGCCGGGGCCTGGCTGGACGGGAACGCGAGGTCGTACCCCTCGAGGTCGAGCCCCTCCATCGCCCAGGACCCGGAGGTCTCGGCCTTCACGGTGTAGCCCTTGGCGGCGAGGGCCTTCACCACAGCCGGATCCGAGAAGTACTCGGCCTTCTCCGACCCGATCACCATACGCACGGTCTTCGTTGCCGTGCCCTTGTCATCCTCGTTGCGGCCCGCGACGACGGCTGCCACCACTCCGCCGATCAGCAACACCGCGAGGACGATTCCTGCGATTCGTCTCACGCCGGGGAGCGTGCTCGCGGAACCCCATGTTCCAGGGTTGACCCGGTGAACGGGGGGTGAAGTGGCGGTCCCGGAACGCAACGGAACCAGCCACGCCGTACACACGGAAAAACGGGCGGACAAAAAATGGCGCCCGGTCCGCGCGTCGCTGCGGGTGCACGCGGACCGGGGCCGTCAGGGGGAGCCCTCGGCGGGGCTCAGTGGGACGCGAGTTCGCGGGGCTCCAGGGCCGCCGCGTGTACGTCCATCCGCTCGGCGGCGAGGATCGCCACCGCCGTGTCGGCGCGGGACGCGGCCACCACCAGCGCGCGGCCGGCCAGGGCGTGGGCCCGCTCGTGCAGGGTCATCGGGTCGTCCTCGGCCGGTGCCACGGACATCCGGACCGGCGTCGTACCACCCCGCAGCCGGGCCACCTGTCCGGCGAGCCGCTCGGCCGCGGTGTCCAGTTCCGCTTCCGGGGCCAGCGCCCGCAGCTCGTCCGTCACCGCGAGCAGTGCGGCGAGATGACCCGCGAGCTGGATGTCCAGCTCCTCCTCGCGCGACCGGTGGGGGAAGTCGGAGGTGGTGCCGGCCATCGTGCTGTGGACCGACTTGGTGCGGATCGGCTCGTACATGGGATGGCCTCCTGTGCTGTCAGGAAACCATCCTAGCTTAGATTCCGTCTAAAGTTGAGCGAGTCGAAATTGTGGACCGAATGATCTACGGCTGGCTGTATCCGTCCAGGAAGTTCCCGATCCGGGTGACCGCGTCCCGCAGGTCCCCGACCGTCGGCAGCGTCAC
Source organism: Streptomyces sp. CA-249302 (assembly GCF_050936785.1). Classification (NCBI taxonomy): domain Bacteria; kingdom Bacillati; phylum Actinomycetota; class Actinomycetes; order Kitasatosporales; family Streptomycetaceae; genus Streptomyces; species Streptomyces sp. CA-249302. The sequence goes on from NZ_JBNJMG010000001.1 coordinate 6,762,039, forward strand.
GACCCGGAAGTGGTCCGGCTCGGTCCAGTTGAACCCGGTGCCCTGCACGACCATGATCTTCTCGCGCCGCAGCAGGTCCAGGACCATTCGCCGGTCGTCCTTGATCTTGAACACCTTGGGGTCGAGCCGCGGGAAGAGATACAGCGCGCCCTTGGGCTTTACGCAGGTCACGCCCGGGATCTGGGTGAGCAGCTCGTAGGCGACGTCCCGCTGCTCCTTCAGCCGCCCGCCCGGCAGCACCAGGTCGTTGATGGTCTGCCGTCCGCTGAGCGCGGCGACCACCCCGTGCTGCCCCGGCATGTTCGCGCACAGCCGCATGTTCGCCAGGATGGTGAGCCCCTCGATGTACGAGTCGGCGTGCGCGCGCGGCCCGGAGATCGACATCCACCCCACCCGGTAGCCGGCCACCCGGTACGCCTTCGACATGCCGTTGAAGGTGAGGGTCAGCAGGTCCGGGGCGATCTTCGCGGTCGGGGTGTGGGTGGCACCGTCGTAGAGGATCTTGTCGTAGATCTCGTCGGAGCAGACGAGCAGGTTGTGCCGGCGCGCGATGTCCGTCAGGCCCTTGACCATCGCCTCGTCGTAGACGGCCCCCGTCGGGTTGTTGGGGTTGATGACGACGATGGCCTTGGTGCGGTCGGTGACCTTGCGCTCGATGTCGGCGAGGTCGGGCATCCAGTCGGCCTGCTCGTCGCAGCGGTAGTGCACGGCGGTGCCGCCGGACAGCGACACGGCGGCGGTCCACAGCGGATAGTCGGGCGAGGGCACCAGCACCTCGTCCCCGTCGTCGAGCAGCCCCTGCATGGCCATGACGATCAGTTCGGAGACGCCGTTGCCCACGAAGACGTGCTCGACGTCCGTCTCGATGCCGAGGGTCTGGTTGTGCATGACGACCGCGCGGCGGGCGGCCAGCAGCCCCTTCGCGTCGCCGTACCCGTGGGCCGTCGACACGTTCCGGAGGATGTCCTCCAGGATCTCGGGCGGGCACTCGAAGCCGAACGCCGCCGGGTTCCCGGTGTTCAGCTTGAGGATCCGATGCCCGGCCGCCTCGAGCCGCATCGCCTCCTCGAGCACCGGGCCCCGGATCTCGTAACAGACGTTGGCGAGCTTGGTCGACTGGATCACCTGCATGTCTGGGAGCTTACGGCCCGGTAACGCCTCCCGGACCGTGTTTTCCACCACGCGAGACGCGGCGGTTTGGGCCGTTATCGCCGGTAGCTGTCTCAGCCACCCCACCCGTCCCTACAATGCGCGGCCATGTCGAGGCGAGCTGAGCTTGAAAACGGGGCGTATGGCGCGAATGCGGCCGGCTCGGACGGTGTGCGGCGCGCGGGCCCGGAGGGCGACGAGCCACAGGGGCCGCCGAACGTGTACCACCCACGGGTCGACACGGCGCCCGCTTATGAGGAGTACGCGGATCCGGCGGCGGCGCACGGGTGGGAGGGGAACGCGTTCGACGCGACGGCTCGGCTGCCGGTGGTGGTGGACGGGGGCGGAGAAGGGGCCGCCCCGGGCGGCGGCCAGGGGGCCGAGGGCGGCGGGGATGCGCGCGAATCGGCGGCCGACGCGAGGTGGGGACCTACGGCCACGGGTGAGCGCACTGCCCCGGGCGGGCGGGCCCGGCGCCGCCGTGCCGCCCGGCGCTCGCGGCGGCCCGTGGTGATCGCCGGTGCGGTGGGCGCGGTGTCGCTGGCGGCGGTGATCTCCGGGTTGTCGCTCTCCGGATCGTCGTCCCCGGAGGGCACGGAGGGCGGACAGGGTCGGACGGGGTCGCCGGCCGCGGCCACCGGTTCGGAGGCACCCGGGGGTACGGCGGGGGCGCGGTCGTCGGACACCGGTGCCTCTTCGGGTACGACGTCCACGGGACCGAGCGCCGGGTCGAGCCCGTCGGCCGTCCGGGAGTCCGCGACCGCCTCCGCGTCCGGTACGGCGACCGCCACACCGACCACGAGCCCCTCCGCCGGCCCGTCCGGGACGAGCGGGTCGGCCGACCACCCCGGCCGCGGCCAGGGCCGGACCAAGCACCCCCGGTGAGGCGTGGCGGCCTGACGTAGGGCGCCTCACGCAGCCGCGCCGGGAGGCTACGTAGTCGTACGGAGATGTCCGCGCGAGCGGCGCCCGGTGATGGGGGCGGTGCGACACTCGGCGCACGGTCCTTGCCGTGAACGGGGGGCGGACATGGCCGAGTTCAAGTTGCTCAGTGACGAGCCGGTGGAGTGCGCGGACCATGATCTGCTGAAGGCGCACGACACCGCCGACGCGTTGAGCCGGCTGCTGGTGACCTCGTGCGGGTCGACGCCGATGGCCGTCGCGGTGGACGCCCGCCGGGGCATGGGCAAGAGCACGCTGATGCGGCTGGTGCGGGCCCGGCTGGCGGAGCGGGGCGTCGAGACCGTCTGGTACAACGCCTGGTCCGGGCGCGACGACGATCAGCTGGAGCGGTTGCTGAAGGCGGTGCTGGCCGGGTTCGGACGGCGTGCCCTGATCCGCTTCTTCGCCGTGCCGGACGGGCGCCGGACGCTGTTCGGGCTGCTCCGCCTGGCGCTGGCCGCACTGGCCGCCTTCCTGGGGCCGGCCGCGCTGGTGAACGTGGTGTGGAACTCGCTGACCGTCGATCCCAGGCGGCGCGTCGACACCCAGGAGTCGGTGCAGAGGCTGGCGGCGGCCTGGACCGAGCGGCGCGCGAAGCGGGGGCGGCCGAGGTTGCTCGTCGTCTTCATCGACGACCTGGACCGCTGTACCGACCAGGGTGTGGTGGCCGTGTGCGAGGCGGTCAAGCTCTATCTGGGGGTGCGCGGCATCGCCTTCGTCGTCAGCTGTGACCGTGCCGCCCTGGGACCGGGCGGCATGCTCCGGGACGTGTCGCCCGAGGCCGTCGAGTTCATGGAGAAGATCTTCCAGACGAGCTACCGGCTGCCGATGGCCCGGGAGGAGGAGATAAGGAAGTACATCGAGCGGTCCGCGGCCGACGCGGGGATCGCCGGGCTGCTCGACCCGGGGCTCACGGAGCTCGTCGCGAACGGCTGCGGGCGCAATCCGCGCCGTATCAAGCGGCTGATCAACGGGTTCGTGCTGGCCTGCCGGCTCAACCCGGTGTGGACCGGCCATGTGCCCGAGGCCGTCTTCCGGGTCCTGCTGCTCCAGTACTGCTATCCCGAGTTCTACCGGCAGCTCGCCGACCAGCACGAGACGGGCCGCCGGGGTGCGGTGAGCGAGTTCGTCGACTACCGGCGGGCGCGCCGGGTGCTGGGGCCGGCCACCACCGAGGAGGCGTCCGAGGCGGGCTGGGGATGGGTGACCTCGTACTTCCTGGAGTACGAGGTGAAGCCGCCCGAGCCGACCGTCCGCGACACCTGGGCCGGCAGCCTGGCGGAACTGGAGGGGAAACTGCCCAACGAGTTCCGCGAACTCGCCCGCGACGGCGACTTCAACGCCCTGCTCGACGGACTGATGAAGCTCCCGGACGCGGAGGGTCTGCTGGAGTATCTGCGGCAGTTGCCGTTGAACGCCGCTGTGGTGCCGGTCGCCGCCCAGCGGGTGACGGAGCCCGCGCCGACCCGGGTCCGGGAGGACTTCACCGGGCTGCGGGTGCTGTGGGTGGACGACTATCCGGTCAACAACCGGCGTCTGGTGGAGTATCTGACGGTCCGGGGTGCCACCGTGGTGGAGGCCGTCGACCAGCAGGAGGCCGAACTCGCCCTGGGCGACGGCGCGGTGGACCTGGTGATCTCCGACATCGGGCGGGGTACGGGTCCGGAGGCGGGGCTGGACGCGCTCCAGGAGTGGCGGGACGGCGGTGCCTACCGGGGGCCGGTGATCTTCTTCGCCTCCAAGTGCACCCCCAACCGGCACACGCGCGCCCGTGCGCTGGACGCGCAGGGGCCGACGTCGAGTCCCAGCCAGCTGATGCAGTGGGTGCTGCGGGTCGCCCAGGACCGCCTGGCCGCGGCCATGCCGGGTGCCGTGTGACGCCCTGCTCCCGACCCGCGGCCGGAAACAACTCCTTGCCCAACCACCCCCTTCCCCTCACAATGCACATGTCAAAAAAGTGGGCGGCCGGAAGATCTCCGGTCGCTCGACTCGTAAGAGGGGACCCCCACATGAAGAAGCCTCTCGGCGCCGTCGTCACCGCCCTGGTACTCGCCGGGGCCGGCGCGGCACCAGCGGTCGCGGCTCCCGTGCAGGACACCGCCGCTCCGACCATCAAGGCCGTCAACTTCGCCGGCACCGTCTCGCTCAGCAACTGTTCCGGCTCGGTCATCCGTTTCCCCAACTCCGCGGACACCGACCCGGCGCTCGTCATGACCAACGGCCACTGCCTGGAGACCGGCTTCCCGGAGCCCGGCGAGGTCATCACCGGCCAGTCCTCCAGCCGTACCTTCGGCCTGCTCAACGCCTCGGCGACCAGGGTCGCCACGCTCCGCGCCAACCAGGTCGTCTACTCGACGATGACCGACACGGACGTCACCATCTACCGGCTGACGACCACGTACTCCGCCATCAAGAGCTCCTACGGCATCAGCGCGCTCACGGTCCAGGACACCCACCCGACCGCCGGGACGGCGATCACGGTCGTCTCCGGGTATTGGAAGCGGACGTACGCCTGCAACATCGACGGCTTCGTCTACCGCCTCAAGGAGGGCGACTGGACCTGGAAGGACTCGGTCCGCTACACCTCCGCCTGCCAGACCATCGGCGGCACCTCGGGCTCGCCCGTGATCGACAACGCCACCGGCAAGGTCGTCGCCGTCAACAACACCGGCAACGAGGACGGCGAGCGCTGCACCGAGAACAACCCCTGCGAGGTCGACGCGAGCGGCAACGTCACCGTCCGCGAGGGCATCAACTACGCCCAGGAGACGTACAACATCCCGGCCTGCTTCACCACCGGCAACGTACTGAACCTCAGCGCGAGCGGCTGCACCCTGCCCAAGCCGTAACTCAGGGACGGGTGGCGCTCCGTCGCACGGGACTGCGACGGACCGCCCTGCCTGCCAGTACGTCCGTCCGGCGCCCGTCCTCGATGACGAAACGGCCGTCGACCAGGACGTGCGGGATGCCCGTCGGGAGCGTTCGCGGGTTCTCGTACGTCGCTCCGGCCGCCACCGTCTCCGGATCGAACAGGACCAGGTCGGCCCGGTGGCCCTCGCGGACCAGGCCCCGGTCGGGAAGGCGCAGGCGCGCCGCCGGGCGCGAGGTCAGATGCGCGACGCACTCCTCCAGCGACAGGACGCCCAACTCCCTTACGTACCGGCCCAGATACTGCGGGAAGGTGCCGTACGCCCGCGGATGCGGCTTGCTCCCCCGGAGGATGCCGTCCGAGCCGCCGGTGTGGACCGGGTGCCGCATGATCTGCCGCACGTTCTCCTCGTGGCCCACGTGCTGGAGGATCGTCGAGCCCAGCCGGTCGGTGCGGAGCAGGTGGCGGGCGGTCGTCCACGGGGTCTCGCCCCGCAGCTCCGCCGACTCCCGCACGCTGCGGCCGACGAACTCGTCCAGCGCCGGATCCGTCACCCCCGAGATCTCGATCGTGTCCCACTCGATCGGCACGCCGTGGCAGCCGTCGGCCCCGATCACCTCCATGTGGTGGCGGATGCGTTCGGAGGTGCCGGGGTCCGCGAGGCGCTCCAGGATCGCCTCGGGGCCGCCCTCGCTCGCCCAACTGGGCAGCATCGCCACGAGAGTCGTGCAGCCGGGGGTGTAGGGGTACGTGTCGAGGCTGATGTCCGCCCCGGAGGCGAGCGCCTCGTCCAGGAGCGACAGCAACTCCGGTGCGCGGCCCTCGTTCACGCCGAAGTTCATGGTCGCGTGGGCCAGGTGAAGGGAGCAGCCCGCCTCCCGGGTGAGGGCCACCATCTCCTCGTACGCCTCCAGGGCGCCCGCGCCGTACGAGCGGTGGTGCGGGCAGTAGTAGCCGTCGTACTCCGCCACCACCCGGCACAGTTCGGTGAGTTCGGCGTCCTTGGCGTACATGCCCGGCGTGTAGGTCAGCCCGGACGACATACCGACCGCGCCCTGCTCCATGCCCTCGGCCACCAACTGCCGCATCCGGTCCAGCTCTTGTGGCGTCGCCTCGCGGTCCTCCCAGCCGACGGCGAGCATCCGGACCGTGCCCTGGGGGATCAGATAGGCCGCGTTGACGGCCATGCCCCGGTCGAGGCGGTCCAGGTACTCGCCGACCGACCGCCAGTCGAAGTCGATGTCGTCGCCGTACCCGTTCCAGCCGGTGATCGCACGGCGGACCTCGGCGAGCGTGCGGTCGTCGACGGGGGCGTACGACAGCCCGTCCTGGCCCAGGACTTCGAGGGTGACCCCCTGTGCGGCCTTCGCGCTGTGGTCCGGGTCCCGGAGCAGGGCGAGGTCGCTGTGCGCGTGCATGTCGATGAAGCCGGGGGAGAGGACCAGCCCCTCCGCGTCCAACTCGCGGCGCGCCTTGGGCCGTTGGCAGCCGGCCGCCGCGGCCTCCCGCACGATCGAGACGATCCGCCCGCCGTCGACCACCACGTCCGCGCGGTACGACGGCGCACCGCTGCCGTCCACCACGTCCGCGTCCCGGATGACGAGTTCCTCCACGGCCTGCCTCCTAGAAGAACGTGCGGATGTAGTCGACGACCGTGCCGTCCGCCTCGACCAGCGGGATCAGCTGCCACTTGTCGAAGGACGTGCACGGGTGGGACAGGCCCAGGCCGAGCCAGTCCCCGACCTCCAGGTCCGCCTCCTCGGTGGTGCGCAGCCAGGCGTGCTGGTCGGACAGGCCGGTCACCGAGACGCCGGTCGCCGGGCGCTCGGCGCCGTCCCGGCGGACCACCTGGGCGAACGGGAGGTCGAGGTCGTACGCCGCGTCCCGCTTGCCCGCGTTGGCGAAGGCCTGCTCGGGGGAGGGGCGGGAGACGACCTGCGCCCAGAGTCGGAAGGCCGGCTCCAGGGCGCCCTCCTCGGGGACCCGGTTGAAGGGGGTGACCTTCCGGTAGTGGCCGTCGTCGTGCGAGACGTAGGCGCCGGAGCGCAGCAACTTCAGTACGGGCGCCGAGAGTTCGGGGATCTCCGCGAACACGTCGGCCACCGCGTCGAACCAGGCGCTGCCACCCGCGCTGACCACGATCTCGTCCAACCCCGCGAAACGCCCCGCCTTGTCGAAGTCGACGGCGAGGGCGACCAGCCGGCGCAGCCAGGCGTGCACGCGCTCCGGGTCGGCCTGCGGGACCTCGCCCTCGTAGCCGGCGACACCGGCCAGCCGCAGGGTGCGGGTGGCGGCCACGGCGTCGGCGACCGCGGTGCACTCCGCCTCCGTACGGACGCCGGTCCGGGCACCCTCGCCGGCGCCGAGCTCGACGACGACGTCCAGCGGGCGCGAGGTCCCGTCCAGCGCCGCGTCCATCAGCTCGACTCCGCGCACCGAGTCGACGTAACAGATGAAGCGGAAGCCGGGGTCGCCGTCGAGCTCGCGCGAGATCCAGCGCAGGGCGGCCGGGTCGACGAGTTCGTTCGCCAGGAAGACCCGCCCGATGCCGAACTGCCTTGCCACGCGCACCTGGTGGGGGACGGCGAGGGTGATGCCCCAGGCGCCGCGCTCGATCTGCCGGTGGAAGAGCTGGGGTGCCATGGTCGTCTTGCCGTGCGGGGCGAAGGCGAGACCGTGGCGGGTCGCGTACGTCTCCATCAGCGCGAGGTTGTGCTCCAGGCGCTCGGCGGACAGGGCGAGCACGGGGGTGGCGAAGCCGCCGGTGAAGAGGTTGCGGCGCTGCGCGGCCAGCTCGGCGACGGTGTGGCCGTCGGCGTCCGGGGGGAGGCCCTTGAAGCGGTGGTCGACCGGTTCCGCCGCGAGGCGGGCGAGCGCTTCGGTACCGGACACGAGGCCTCCCTGAGGTGTTCGTTGCAGTATGTGCAACGTCCATTGCGTATGTCGCTGACTGCTGTCTAACATCCACGCCAACGCCGGGTCAATGAAGGAGCTACGACCATCGTGAATGCCCTCGACGCCGTGGACGTCGTCGCGCTCGGCGAGTCCATGGTCACGTTCCTGCCGTCCCGGCCGGGGCGCCTCGCCGACGTTCCGTCGTTCGAGCGGGGGATCGGGGGCGCGGAGTCGAACGTCGCCTGCGTGCTGGCCGCGGCGGGGCACTCCGTGCGGTGGGTGAGCCGGGTGGGGGCCGACGGGTTCGGGGACCATCTGGTGGAGACGATCGGGGCGTACGGGGTGGACGTGTCGGCCGTGCGCCGCGATCCCGCCCGTCCCACCGGCGTCTACTTCCGCACCGCCGGCGACCGGGCGACGGACGCGCACGAGGTGGCGTACTACCGGGCCGGGTCGGCCGCCTCCGCGATGTCCGTGGCCGACGTGGACCTGGACGCCGTACGGGCGGGGCGGGTGCTGCATCTCTCGGGGATCACCGCCGCGCTGTCCGGCGAGTGCCTGGGGCTGCTGCGTGAGCTGACCGCGCTGCGGGCCCGGCGTCCGCTGGTCTCCTTCGACGTCAACCACCGGCCCGGTCTGTGGCCGGACGGCGGCGGGGCGCAGGTCCTGCTGGAGCTGGCGCGCGGCGCGGACCTGGTGTTCGTCGGCGAGGACGAGGCCGAGGAGGTCTGGGGGCTGGTCGGCGTCGACGCCATCCGCACCGCCTTCCCCGACCCCGAGGTGCTCGTCGTCAAACAGGGTGCGCAAGGGGCCACCGTCTTCGACCGGGGCGAGGCCACCTTCGTGCCCGCCCCCCACGTGGACGTCGTGGCCGCCGTGGGCGCCGGTGACGCCTTCGCCGCCGGCTTCCTCTCCGCGACCCTCCGCGGGCTGCCCATGACCGCCCGCCTCCGGCACGGGCACCTCATGGCCGCCGCCGCTCTCACCGTGCCCGGCGATCTCGCCGCGCCGCCGTCCCGGGACCACGCCGACCACCTGGCGGCCCTCGACGACCAGGTGTGGGGGAAACTTCGACTCGGCCCCGGCTGGACGCAAGCCGAGCAGGCCCCGGAGGAGGTACGTACCCCATGAGCCAGACCGTCGACCGAGCGCTCAGCATCCTGCCGCTGCTCGCCGAGGGGCCCGCCGACCTCGGCCAGGTGGCCGACCGCCTCGGTGTGCACAAGTCCACGGCCCTCCGCCTCCTTCGCACACTGCACGAACACGGCATGGTCTACCGCCAGTCCGACCAGCGCTACCGCCTCGGCGCCCGCCTCATCGCCCTCGCCCAGGAGGCGATGGAGAACCTCGACATCCGCGAGATCGCCCACTCCCACCTCGTACGCCTCAACGAGCAGTGCGGACACACCGTGCACCTCGCCGTGTACGAGGAGGACGAGGTGCTCTACATCGACAAGGTGGAGAGCCGGTACCCGGTGCGGATGTACTCGCGGATCGGGAAGCCCGTCGCCATCACCGTCGCGGCGGTGGCGAAACTGCTCCTCGCCGATCTGGCCGAGGGCGAGCGGCGGGTGCTCGCCGACAAGCTCGAATACCCCATGTACACGGCCCGTTCCACCCCCAACGCCCCCGCTTTCCTGCGGGAGTTGGAGAAGGTGCGTGAGCAGGGCTGGGCCACCGACCTCGGTGGCCACGAGGAGTCCATCAACTGCGTCGCCGCGCCGATCCGCGGCGCCGACGGCCGGGTCGTCGCCGCGATGTCGGTATCCGCGCCGAACGTCGTCGTCACCGCCGACGAACTCCTCACCCTCCTCCCGCTGGTACGGCGCACGGCCGACGTGATCAGTGGCGAGTACTCCGGCAGAACCCCCATCAAGGAAGCCCCCTAAGGAACCCCCTCATGACCGAGAAGATCGCGCTCACGCCGAAGACGCACACCACCCCGCCCGCGAAGTTCTCGCACGGCGTGAAGAAGGGGAACATCCTCCAGGTCGCCGGGCAGGTCGGCTTCCTGCCCGCCGAGGAGGGCAAGCCGCCCACGCCGGCCGGTCCGAGCCTGCGCGAGCAGACCCTCCAGACCCTCGCCAACGTCAAGGCGATCCTGGAGGAGGGTGGTGCGGGCTGGGACGACGTGATGATGATCCGCGTCTACCTGACCGACGTCGACCACTTCGCCGAGATGAACGGCATCTACAACACCTACTTCGAGGAGCAGGGCCTCACCGCCCCGCCCGCAGCGCGCACGACGGTGTACGTCGGCCTGCCGGCCGGCCTCCTCATCGAGATCGACGCCCTCGCCGTCCTGAGCTGACGGACCCTCAACTCCCGCACGCCGTAACCGGCATGGCCCCGCGCCGGGTCATGCCGCGATCTCCCCTGCCCGAAAGCAGTATGTACTCCCCCCGAGGACCCCCATGTCCCATCCGCTCGCCGCAACAGCCCCCGCCGCCGTGACCCCACCCCACACCGGCGGTCTGCTCCTCCTGATCGACGGTACGGCCGGTCTGCTGACCGTCGCCGCCATCGGTATCGCCCTGCTGCTCTTCCTGATCATCAAGGTCAGACTCCAGCCGTTCGTCGCGCTGCTCGCGGTCTCCATAGCCGTCGGCCTGATGGCGGGTCTCTCGGTCACCGAACTCTTCGGCACGGTCCAGCGATCGGACGCCGTCTCCACCATCGAGTCCGGCATGGGCGGCATCCTCGGCCATGTCGCGATCATCATCGGGCTCGGCACGATGCTGGGCGCGATCCTCGAAGTCAGCGGCGGGGCGGAGGTGTTGGCGTCGCGGCTGCTGAACCTGTTCGGCGAGAAGCGAGCACCGCTCGCGATGGGTCTCACCGGCCTCATCTTCGGCATCCCGGTCTTCTTCGACGTCGGCATCTTCGTCCTGGCACCGATCGTGTACGCGGCGGCGAAGCGGGGCGGCAAGTCGATCCTGCTGTACTGCCTGCCGCTGCTCGCGGGTCTGTCGATGACCCACGCGTTCCTGCCCCCGCACCCGGGGCCGGTGGCCGCGGCCGGTCTCCTCCACGTGGACCTCGGCTGGGTCATCCTGATGGGCATCATCTGCGGCATCCCGGCGGTGCTGGCCGCGTGGGCCTACTCGGCGTGGATCGGCAACCGCATCTTCGTCGCCGTACCGCAGGACATGGTGGAGGCGGCGGCGGAAGCGAAGCTCGCCGTCATCGAGGAGCAGCGCGAGTCGGGAGTCGAGCCCCGGGAGAGCCCGGTGCCGCTCGGCACGGTCCTCGGCATCATCGGCACCCCGCTGATCCTCATCCTCGCGGCGACCTTCTCCTCCATCGCCCTGGACCCGTCCACGGGCCGCTCGGTGATCGAGTTCTTCGGCCACCCCTTCGTGGCCCTGACGATCGCGCTGCTCCTGGCGTACTACCTGCTGGGCATCCGCCGGGGCTGGTCCCGCAAGTCCCTGGAGACGGTCTCGACGGCCTCCCTGAAGCCGGTCGGCAACATCCTCCTGGTGGTCGGCGCGGGCGGCATCTTCGGCGCGATCCTCAAGGCGAGCGGAGTGGCCCAGGCCCTCTCGGACACCTTCCACGACGTGGGCCTCCCGGTGATCGTCCTCTCCTACCTGATCTCGGTGGTCCTCCGGGTCGCCCAGGGCTCGGCCACGGTCGCGATCGTCACCACGGCCGGCATAGTCGCCCCCCTCCTCTCCGAGGGCCACCACTCCCAGGCCTTCGTGGCCCTGGTCATCATGGCGATCTCGGCGGGTTCGATCTTCGCGTCACACGTGAACGACGGGGGCTTCTGGATGGTCGCCAAGTACTTCGGCATCAGCGAACGCGACACCCTCAGGACGTGGACCGTGCTGGAGACGGTGCTGTCGGTGGTGGGGTTCGTGGTGGCGGCGGTGCTGAGCTTGTTCGTGTAGGCGCTCATGCGCTCGACCGGGCCGGCCACTGGTACATCTCGTTCCCCGTTGAAAACGGAAGCCTCACTCGCGACTGCCAGCCGCTGGTCGGAATCCGCTCGCGCTGATGCGAAGTGCAGGAAGCCAAACGAAGTAGGGGCTGGCTATGACTGGCACAGGGTCGTCGGCCATACTGCCCGCTGTGGAGCAGCGCATAGGTTCGAGCAGCCAGCCCCTGAAGGGCGAGCCCGTGACGGGCGCCGGATTCGACCCGGCCTTCATCCCCGGGCTCACCTCACCCGCGTCCGAGGACCCGGAGGACACCAAGCCGGAGGACGAGGTCACCGAGGACGACGTCGAGGAGACGGAGGCCGTCGAGGAGACGGAGCCGGAGGCGGAGGAGACCGAGGCCGCCGAGCCGGAGGCCTCCGACGATGATGTCGAGGACCCCGAGGACTCCGACCCCGAGGTCTCGGACGCGGCCCCCGAAGGCCCCGTCTTCGAGGCCTCCGACCGTCGCGCCAAGATCGTCGCCGACCGCGACGGCGTCCGCCTCACCCTCGACGACCAGGCCTGCGAGTTCCGCTGGGACGAGATCGGCGCGGTGGAGACGGAGTCCCCCCGCTTCGGCAAGCGTTTCACCATCACGGTCCACACCCCTGACCGCCGCTGGTACCCGATCGAGATCGAGGCGACGGCCAGGGACCGCTTCAAGGAGTGGGAGGACCAGCTGGACGCGGTGCTGGACGCCTACTTCGAGGACGACGCCGAAGAACCGCCGGCCGACACCGAGGCGGACGTCGAAGGCACCGACGACTGAACTAACTGCAGTACTGCGCCTCTTTACCGATCGAGCGGTACATGCAGTCGGAGTTCTCCAGCAGTTGCAGCACGGCGTCCCGGTTCCGTGAGGTCTGCGCCGCGATCACCTCGTCGGGCGGGTAGAACCCTCCTCCGGAACTGGACGTCGGGTACATCTCGAAGGTGTACGAGAAGATCTTGTACACACCCCAGAGATAGTCGTCGATCGTCCCGTCGGTGATGTACAGGTCGCTCGACTGCTCGGCGGTGTAGCCGTTGCTCGCGGCCATCTTCTGCCCGACCGCCTTGAACGCGGCGTTGTCGTCGGCCGTCATCCCGGTCGCCGTGTCGGAGTAGGTGTACCCGTACGGCCACAGCACCAGCTCGCTGTAGGTGTGGAAGTCGATGCCGGACTTGATCTGCTGCACCCCGCCGACCACACGGCTGCGCACGAAGTTGGCGACGACCTTGACCTCGGGTGCCGACTCGGCGGCCGTGCCCCGGTAGGTCTCGGAGGACGTCGAACCGGAGGAGCCGCCACAGCAGCCCCAGCGGTAGTTCCAGTTGCGGTTGAGGTCCGTACCGACGTACGAGGAACCGGAGTTGGGCTGCCGGTTCTTGCGCCATGACCGGTAGGAGCCGGTCGCGATGTCGTACTCGCCGCCGTCGGGGTTGAGGTCCGGGACGATCCAGATCTCCCGGCTGTTCACCATGTTGGTGACCCGTGAGTCGCTGCCGTAGCCCGAGGTCAGCTGGTTCAGCAGATACAGCGCCATCTCGATGGTGAGATGCTCGCGGGCGTGCTGGTGGGCGGTGAACAGCACCTCGGGCTCGGCCTCGTCGGTCCCGACGTTGTCGCTGATCTTGAGGGCGACGATGTTCCGGCCCTGGTACGAGGTGCCGATGACCTGCTGGCTCACGATGGACGGGTAGGCGGCCACGACCGAGTTGATCGCCGACGTCATCTCCGCGTAGTTGTGGTACTGCGAGTCGGCCGACGGGAAGTCGTAGAGGCTCACCTCGTCCTCGGCCAGCCGGTTCGGGGCCGCGCCCAACGCCGTTACCTCGTAGCCGAGTTGGCGGAGCTTCCTGATCTGGTCCGCCCGGCCGGAGACCACCACGGTCTCTTCGTCGGCCTCGTCGACCGTCACGCCGGTCTGCTGGATGGCCGTACGGGTCACCCGGTTGGTGCCCTGGTGGATCTCGTACTGCCGGATGTCGTCCGTGGACGGGGACGCCTTGGTGGTGCTGTCGGCGTTCGCGTCCATGGTGAAGGGTGCCGCGAGTGCGAGGGCCACCACGGCGGCGAGGGCGGCGGTGCGTCTGCCGCCTCGGGCGCCTGAACCTCGTATGCGAAGTCGCATGAAGTCTCCTTGTTTCTCCAGGGATTCCGGGGTCTCCGGAAGTGGGGAGTGGAGCCGGGGGGTGGTTCGTCCGTGCGACGTGCTGTGCGGGTGACGCCATCGTCAGGGAATGGCATGAACAGGTCAAGAAGGTAAATCGGCCGCGCAAACCGGCCGCGCAGTGTACGCGCGCCGGTAACCCCCGCATCGAGCTCCGGCAAAGTGCACTCGCCCGTGTGAGCGGCACGTGCATATATGCCGGGCCCGGAGGAGAGTTGGATTCCGTTGCCAGGGGAGGCTGATCATGGGCGGATCAGCGCCGCGACGGGACCGCCGGCTGCCGGTCGAGACGACCAGCTTCGTCGACCGGCGCGGCGAACAGAGCGAAGGCCGGGAACTGCTGGCCAGGGCACGCCTGGTCACGCTGACCGGACCGGGCGGCGTCGGCAAGACGCGGCTCGCCATGCGTATCGCGGCACGCGTCGAGCGCACCTTCCCGGACGGCGTGCGCTTCGTGCAGCTGGCCGGGCTGCACGACCCCGCGCTCGTCCCGGTCGCCGCCGCCGACGCGCTGGGCCTGCACGACCACTCCCGCCAGCCACCGCTGGACGCCCTGGTCGAGCAGGTACGGGACCGCAAGCTGCTCCTCGTGCTCGACAACTGCGAACACCTGCTCCAGCCCTGCGCCGACCTGGCCGCCGCCCTCCTGCGCGGCACCACCGGCGTCCGCGTGCTCGCCACCAGCCGCCACCGCCTGGGCCTGACCGAGGAACACCTGCTGGAGGTACGGCCGTTGCCGGTCCCCGACCCGGACGGCGACCTCAGCGCGGCCGACGGCTACCCGGCCCTCGCCCTCTTCGCCGACCGCGCCGCCGCCGTCGTCCCCGGCTTCGCGCTGACCGCCGCCAACCGCGCCGCCGTCGCCCGCCTCTGCCGCCGCCTCGACGGCCTCCCGCTCGCCATCGAACTCGCCGCCGTCCGTATGCGCGTCCTCGGCGTCGAACAGCTCCTGGAGCGCCTCGACGACCGCTACCGCCTCCTCACCGCCGGCTCCACCACCGCCCTGCCCCGCCACCAGACCCTGCGCGCCGCCGTCGACTGGAGCCACGAACTCTGCACCGAACAGGAGCAGTTGGTGTGGGCGCGGGCATCCGTGCTGGCCGGCAGCTTCGACGCGGAGACCGCCGAGGCGGTGTGCGCGGACAGCGAGCGAAGCGAGATGGGGGTCCCCCGACCGGAGGCCGGGGGAGGGTCGAGTCGTACGAGGTGCTGGAAGCCGTCGCCGGGCTCGTCGACAAGTCCGTGCTGGGGCGGGAGCAGGGGCCGGACGGGGTGCGGTTCCGGCTCCTCGACACCCTGCGCCAGTACGGGCTGGACCGGCTGCGGCAGTGGGACGGCGAGGAGGCCGCGGCCCGGCGCCGTCAGCGGGAGTGGATGCAGCGGCGGGCGGCCGGTTTCGAATCCGCCTGGTTCGGGCCGGGACAGCGGGAGATCGTCGCCCGGCTCCGGGCCGACCAGGACAACCTCCGGGCCGCCCTCGACTTCAGCCTCGCCGCCCCCGGCGAGGCCCTCGCCGGACTGCGCCTCGCGGGCACGCTGTGGTTCTACTGGCATGCCTGCGGCGCGCCCCGCGAGGGCCGCTACTGGCTCGACCGGGCGCTGGACGCCAGCCCCGGGCCGACCCGGGAACGGGCCCGCGCCCTGTGGATCGGCGGGCTGCTCGCCGGCTCCGCCGAGGACCTCACCCTGGGCCTCGGCCGCGCCGAGGAGGCCCGCGACCTCGCCCGTTCCCTGGGTGACGAGGCCGAGGCCGCGCACGCCGAGTACGTCATCGGCGTATTACGCCTGTTCAACAACGACGTCCACGGCGCCCTGGAGCACTACCGGGCCACCGTCGCCCGCGGCCGCGTCCCCGGCCAGCACCTCAGCCTCGTCGGCCTCGACCGGGTCGAACTCGCCTGCGCCCTCGGCTTCCTGGGCGAGGCCGACCAGGCCATCGCCGTGTGCGCCGGGACCCGGCGGATGTGCGAGGAGCACGGCGAGGAATGGGTGCTGTCGTACGTGCTGCGCATGCTCGCCCTCGCCCACACCGTCAAGGAGGACTGGGAGCAGGCCGAACTGCACGCCCGCGACGCCCTGCGCCTCAAACTCGCCGTGTCCGACGTCATCGGCATCGGCCTCACCCTCGACCTGCTCGCCCAGATCGCCGCCCGCCGCGGCGCCTTCGAACGGGCCGCCGTGCTGCTCGGCGGCGCCGACCGGGTCTGGTCCGACGTCGACCGCTTCCGCTGGGGCTCCCAGGCCCTCGGCGCCACCCGCCACGACAGCGAGGCCCGCGCCCGCGAGGCCATGGAACCGACCGTCTTCGAGAAGGCGTACGAGTGCGGTGCCGCGCTCGGGCTCGAAGGGGTCGTCGGATACGCCGTCGAGGCCGAGACAGGCCAACAGCCGCTCCGGGAGCCCGAGTCGGCCGCCGCGGGGAAAACCGCCGCCGGCGTCCGGCTCACCCGCCGGGAGAGCGAGGTCGCCCAGCTCGTCGCCGAGGGACTCGCCAACCAGCAGATCGCCGACCGACTCGTCATCGCCCGCCGAACCGCCGAAGGCCATGTGGAACGCATCCTCAGCAAACTCGGCTTCAGCAACCGCAGCCAGATCGCCTCCTGGGTGACGGCCCAGCGCTGAACCGGAGCCACGCTCCCCGCGGCGGACCACACCGACGCCCCCGCGGACGAGATCACCCACGCCCTCCCACCGGAGAGCCAGGACCAGGAGGAGTCCATGACCACTCAACCCGCTCCCCACGCCCACCCGTTCGACCACCGCATGGCCGTCTTCGGCGCCGACGACGAGTTCGTCGCCGCCGCCCTGCCCTTCCTCACCGAAGGCCTCGGCGCGCCCGGCGAACCCCCGCCCGTCGCCATCGCCGCCCCCGACAAGCTGGACCTCCTGCGCGACGCCCTCGGCGCCGACGTCAAGGAGGTCGGCCTCCTGCCGCACACCGAGTGGTACACCGGCTCCGCCGCCAACGCCGTGGCCCAGGGCGCCGGTTACCTCGCCGCGCACGCCGGCCCCGGCGGCCGTATCCACCTCCTCATGGAACCCGAATGGGACGGCCGGGCCGGCCGCTCCACCCGCGAGACCACCGAGTGGCTCCGCTACGAGGCCCTCGCCAACCTCCTCTTCGCGCCCCTGGCGACGACCGTCCTGTGCGCCTACGACACCCGCACCGCCGGCACCGCCATCGTCGAGGCCGCCCGCCGCGCCCACCCCGACAGCGGTGTGTACGAGGACCCGGTCCGGCTCACCGCCGAGCTGGACGCCGTACCGCTGCCGTCGCCCCCGCCCGACGTGGAGCGGCTCGACGAGCCGTACACCGAGGCCGTGCGGTCCCGGGCCGCCGGGCGCGGGCTGTCCCGGGTGGACGCCGAGCTGTTCACCGAGGCCGTCACCGCCGCGGCCGCCGCGCTCGGCCCGGTCACCGGCGCGCTGCTGTGGGGCGAGGCGCCGGCCTGCGTCGTCGAACTGCACGCGCCGCGCCGCGTCGACGACCCGCTGGCCGGCTTCGTCCCGCCTCCCGTGCCCGACCTCGAACCCGACCAGGGGCTGTGGTTCAGCCGGCAGGTGTGCGCGTACGTCGACGTCCGCGACGACGCGCACGGCGCGACCGTACGACTCCAGTACGGGTAGGCCGTGGGCGGCTACGCAGGTATGGAATCGGGTAGTCCTCCCCGTGCACCGCGCCCGCGGGGAGGCGACCCTGAACCCATGCTGCAACTTTCCGGGACCCCCCGCCCGGACCACGATCCTCAGCACGCCGGCTATCCCGAACCACCCCTGGGCGCAGGCGACTTGAGCGTCGAGTACGACCCCCGTCCCACCGCGGTCCGGGAGGCCCGTGCGGAGGTTCGCAGACAGCTGGAGCGGTGGGGGCTGACGGAGCGGGACGAACTCGCCGACGTGGCCGAACTGCTGGTCAGCGAGCTGGTCACCAACGCGCTGCTGCACTCCGGGAGCCGCTTCCGGCTCACCCTGTCGGCCGCGCACGGGGTGCTGCGGTGCGAGGTGAGCGACGGGGGGAGCCGGGTCCCGCGGGTGGTGGACGCGGGGGCCTCGGAGAACGGGCGGGGGATGTTCCTGGTGGACGCGCTCGCGTGGCGCTGGGGCTGCCACCAGGACGGGCCAGGCAAGACGGTGTGGTTCGAGCTCGGTACCTGCGGGCTGGACGGCTGCGGTCGGCGACAGCCGTGACGTTCCGCGGGGTCGGCAGCCTCGGGGGTTCGCCCCTGCCTCCGGGGCGCCGTTCCCGCCCTAGGACCACCAGACGGGGCTCAGGGCGATCTCCCGGAGTTGCTTCACGGTCAGGGCCGGTGTGTCTCGGGTTGCCGCGTCGTGCCAGGCGCCGGAGTTGAGCTCCGTGATCACGACCCGGCGGCCGTCGGGCCGCATGGTGTCCACGGTCCACGTCACGGCACCCGTACCGCCCTTCTCGCTGGCCCCCTGGTGCGTGGCGACCTTCGTCCCGTCCGACAGGGTCTCGGAACCGGAGTCGAACAGGTCGCCCTCGACGTCCGACATGTCGGCCTGGACGTTGACCTGGACGAAGTTCTTGCCCTTGCCGTCGTCGATCACGAGGTAACCGAAGCCGGAGTCGTCCCCGCTGTCCTCGGACACCGTGAACTTCCCCTTCGGCAGCAGGCTCCTGAGCGTCGGGGCGATCGCCACGTCACCGACGGTGGCGGTGTCGCTGGGCCTCGCGCTCGGCTTGGTGATGGCCTCGGGAATCGCGTCGACGGCGTCCCGCCAGGCGCCGGCAGCGGCCAGCTTCCTCAACTGCGCGGCGGAGAGCGGAGGTTCGGGCCGGGTGGTCGGCGAGTCCTTCTCGGCCGCCGCGTTCCACTCGCTCACGCTGACGTGCTGCCCCTCCGGCGTGACCAGCTCGGCGGTCCACCACTTGGTGTCCACCCGCCGGTCCGGATACTCGTACCCCTGCAGCACCATGACCACCGAACTGTCCGGCAGCCGGGTCGTGCTGCACGCGTCGTAGTGCACGAACACCTTCCCCGGGCACTGGGTGGTCTCCCGGGCCTGGTCGCTCCCCGGCTCCACCCGGTCGAGGCTCACGCCGATCGCCGCGGCGCCCTTCCCGTCGTCGTACACGAGATGTACGTACGGCCCGGGCTCCTCGCTCGTGCCGCGCGCCTCCGCCTGGCTGAACTTGCCCTCGGGGAGCAGCTTTTCGAGCGTGCGGATCAGTTCGGCGCCGGAGACGGGGGTGGGGGCGGGCGTGGTGGCGGAGGGCTTGCTCGTGCCCACCGAGGCCATGTCGTCGTCCGGGGAGCCGTTGCCGGGCAGCAGCAGCGCGCCGCCCAGGCCGACGAGCGCGAGGGAGGCGGCCCCGCCCACTACGGCGGCCCGGCGCCGCAGCAGCCGCCGACGGCCCTTGAGCGCACCGGCGTCGACCAGCGCCGCCCGGTCGGTCTCGAAGACGGCGCCGGTGTCGCGCAGGCCGGCGGCGAGCCGCTCCTCGAAGGGGTCACTGTGCTGGTCGACGGGCATGACGGACCACCGTTTCGCGAAGGGGGTTTACAGGTCTGGGGTATCGGGTGTTCAGGGGCGCGCGTACTCGTCGAGGCTCTCGCCGAGCAGCTCCCGCAGCCGGCCCAGCGCACGGACGCACCGCGTCCGCACCGCGGCCGAGCTGACGTGCATGACGTCCGCGGTCTCCTCGATGGAGCGGTCCTCCCAGTAGCGCAGGACGACCACGGCCCGGTCCTTGGCGGGCAGCCGGGACAGGGCCTGGAGCAGGGTCAGCCGAAGCGGTGTGTCGGAGCCGTCGGTCGGCCGGTCGGGCAGCACGTCGGTGGCGCGCTCGGTGCTGGAGCGCCGTCGCTGATGGGCGAGGAACGTCCGGGTCAGCACGGTCTGCGCGTACCCGGCGGGGTTCTCGACCCGCGACACCCGTCCCCAGCTCACGTACAGCCGCCCCAGCGTCTCCTGCACCAGATCCTCGGCGAGATGCGTGTCCCCGGCGGTCAACAGACAGGCGGAACGGTAGAGATGACCTGCGCGCACCGTCGCGAACTCCGCGTACTCGTCCGCGCGTGCCTGCCGTCTCATACCGTCCCCCTGTCCCGCCGGCGTCCGCCGACGCCGTTCTCACTTCATTGATGCGGTGGGCATGGGGAAATGTTTCATGCGGGGCGGAGATCGCCGCTCCGGGTGTCGGGAAAAGGGGGATCGGGTGGCGGACGACGACGGCCCACCGGCCGGGTGGGACGAGGGCGAGTGCCGGATGTGGGAGGCCTACCGGCGCGGTGAGTGGTGCGAGGGGCCGCCGGAGGTGCGCGGGGCGGCCGTACGCCGGCTGCTGCTGGTCGCGCCCCCACCGCACCCCGGCCACCTCGCCCGGCTCCGGCTGCGGGGCGTGCGGATACGCGGGGAGCTGGACCTGTCCGAGGCCGTCGTACGCGGGGCCGTACGGCTGCGGGAGTGCCTTTTCGACGAGGAACCCCGGCTGGAGGGGGCCCAGTTGGAGGCGCTCGAACTCGACGAGTGCCGGCTTCCGGGGCTGCGTGCGCACAGCGCGCGGTTCGCCCGGGAGTTCAAGGTCACCCGGTGCACGGTCGACGGGACCCTGGACCTGCGCTCGTCGACGGTCGGCACCCATCTGTCCCTCGGCGGCACGAAGGTCCGGCCGGCGCCGGGGGAGGCGGGGATCGACGCCCACTCCGTCGCCGTGGACGAGTCCCTTGAGGCGGCCGGCCTGGACTGCGCGGGCACGTTCTACCTGACCAACGCCCGTGTCCAGGACGTCCTCCTGCTCAGGGGAGCGACGATCAGCGGCCCCAGGGGCAACCTGCAGATGTCCGAACTCACGGTCGGCGGCGGCCTGTATCTGGGACGCGGCTTCTCGTGCACCGGAACCGTCAACCTCTGCGGGGCCACGATCGGGGCGACGGTGGAACTGCTCGACGCCACCCTCACCGGCCCGGGCCTGGATGCGGGCGACTACGCCCTCCATCTCGGCTGCGCCCAGGTCGGCGGCGACATCCAGGCCGAGCGGGGCCTCGTCGTCGACGGTCCGATCACCCTCGCGGACACTTCGGTACGCGGCAGCGTGGTCCTCAGGGGCGCCCGCCTGAACCATCCTTCGGGTACGGCGCTGATGGCGGCCCGCGTACACATCGGGGGCGACTTCGACGGCCGGGGCGGCCTGTCAGCGGAGGGCACCCTGGACCTCTGCGACGCCCGGATCGGCGGCTCGCTCCTGCTGGACGGGGCCGAACTGACGGCCCCCGACGGCGGCCCGAACGCCCTGAGCGCCAACGGCATCGACGTCGGCGGGCTGGCGCACTTCGGCCGCGGCCTCACCGCCCATGGCAGGATCGCCATGAGCAACGCCGTTGTCCGCAGCTACCTGTCCTTCTACGGGGCCGTTCTGGACGCGGGTGAAGCCGACGAGGCCCTCGTCTGCCGCGGTACGCAGGCGGCCCAACTGGCCCTGCAGTTCGGCGAGATACCCAAGGGCGTCGTCGACCTCAGCCGCACCAGGGCGGCACTGATCCATGACGACCCCGCCACCTGGCCCGACTCCCTCATCGTCGACGGCACGGTCTACGGCATCCTGCGCCCCGCCCTGCGCGCCGCGGACCGCCTCCCCTGGCTGGCGCGCGACCCGGAAGGGTTCACGCCCCAGCCGTACGAGCAGCTCGCGACCGTCTACCAGAGCCACGGCCGGGACGCCGACGCCAGGACCGTCCTGGTCGCCAGGCACCGCAACCTGCGGCCGGTCCTGCCGCTTCCCGCCCGGCTGTGGAGCCTGCTGCAGGACGTGACGGTCGGGTACGGGTACCGTCCGCGGCGGGCCATCGGGCTGCTGCTGTGCCTGCTGGCCGCCGGCTCCGCGCTCTTCGGGACCTGGCATCCCGAACCCGTGGGCGGCGGCCCGTACCCCCGCTTCCAGCCGGTCATCTACACGCTCGACCTGCTGTTGCCGCTGGTCGACCTCGGCCAGGAGCGGGCGTACGAGCCGTCCGGGGCCATGCAGTGGGCCGGGATCGTGCTCATCGGGACCGGCTGGCTGCTGGCCACGACCGTCGCGGCCGGCGCGGGCCGCGTGCTGCGCAGGAAATGACCAGGGATCCGGCTAGGGCAGCGCGTGCACGTGCGGCCCCACCGAGTTGGACCAGGCGCTGCCCGCCGCCGCGTCCCAGTTCGTCGACCAGGTCATCGCGCCGCGCAGGTCGGGATAGGTCTTCGACGGCTTGAAGGAACCGCAGTTGGTGCCCTTCGCGAGGCAGTCCAGGGCGTTGTTCACCACGGTCGGCGACACGTACCCGCTGCCCGCGCCGCTCGTCGAGGCCGGCAGACCGAGGCCCACCTGGGACGGGGAGAGGCCGCCCTCCAGCTGGATGCAGGCGAGGGCGGTCAGGAAGTCGACCGAGCCCTGCGAGTACACCTTGCCGTCGCAGCCCAGCATCGAACCGCTGTTGTAGTACTGCATGTTGACGACCGTGAGGATGTCCTTGATGTTCAGGGCCGTCTGGAAGTAGGCGTTGGACGTGGACTGCATGTCGATCGTCTGCGGGGCCATGGTGATGACGAGGGACGAGCCCGCCTTCGCGGACAGCGACCTGAGCGCCTGGCTCATGTAGGTCGCGTTGATGCCGTTCTCCAGGTCGATGTCGACGCCGTCGAAGCCGTACGTCTGCATCAGCGTGTACACGGAGTTGGCGAAGTTCGTCGCGGACGTCGAGTCGGTCACCGAGATCGTGCCGTTCTGGCCGCCCACCGAGACGATGACCTTCTTGCCGGCCGCCTGCTTCGCCTTGATGTCCGCCTTGAACTGGTCGACCGTGTACCCGCCGAGCCCCGCCGAGTCCAGGTTGAAGGTCACCGCGCCCGGCGTCGTCGTCGCGTCCGCGAAGGCCACGGCGATGATGTCGTACTGGGAGGAGACGTCCGAGATCTTCTGGACGGTGGCCCCGTTGTTGAAGTTCTGCCAGTAGCCGGTCACCGCGTGCTTCGGCACCGAACCCCCGCCGCCGGAGCTCCCGGTGGTCGTCGTCCCCGTCACGGCCGTCGACCTGGCCGACTCACCGGCCGAGTTGGTCGCCGTGACCTGGAAGGAGTAGGAGGTGGCGGCCGAGAGACCGGTCACGGTCGCCGAAGTCCCGGTCACCGCCGTCACCTTCGTACCGTCGCGGTAGACGTTGTAGCCGGTCGCGCCGGAGACCGCGCTCCAGGCAAGGGACACCGAGGAGGACGTCGTACCGGAGACGGCCAGGCCGCCGGGCGTGGCCGGGACCGTCGGCAGCGGGTCGGTGCCGCCGCCCCCGTCGGGGCCGTACACCGAGACGTCGTCGGCGTAGTAGGCCGCCTGTCCGTACCAGCCGTGCGTGTACACCGTCACCGAGGTCGTCGCGGACCCGGTGGTGAAGCTGGTCGTCAGCTGTTTCCAGGAGGAGGAGTCGGGCGTCCACGTGGACACGTCCGTGGTGCCCGTGCCGGTGACGCCGAGGAAGGCGTAGCCGCCCTGGACCCAGGCGCTCAGCGAGTACGTCGAGCCGGGCTTCACGGCGACCGTCTGGCTGCACTGGGCGCTGTCCTGCCCGGCCGGGGTGGCCTTCAGCGCGGCCGCGCCGCCGTGCACGGGGGAGGAGACCGTCGTACCGCTGCTCGCGGAACAGGTCCAGTTGCTCAGGCCGGACTCGAAGCCGGCGTTCTTGGCGTTGTTGACGTCCGCTGCGGACGCCTGGCCCGCACCCAGGAAGGACAGGGCGAGGGCGGCGGTGACGGCTCCGGACCAGAGCCGGGTGGATCGTCTCTGTGGGGACATGACAATAAGTTGGTCCAGACCAATTCTTCTGTCAATAGGTCCAGACCAAATAACGGGCCGGATACGGAAGATGAATATCCCGGTGGCCAGGTCCGTCCCGCGCTCGAATTGAGACCGGCGAGATGCTCAACCTGCCCCGATTTGGCGCATCTTGTGAAGGGACAGTTCCCCATCAGCTACAGAAACGCTGTTCTCCGGTCATAGAGGCGTGGTTACAGTGCTGAGGTAGTCACGGAGTGAAGTCATCCCGGTGTACCGGAGTAACGGTGGACCGACGGCGTAACACGGGGAGCTGCGCGTGCCAACTGCCATTGCCGTGACCAGTGCCGACATGGCGCTGCCGCCGCTGGACGAGCGGACCCTGCCCGCCGTCGTCCTGCCGGACCTGGACCGGCAGCCGCTCGACCAGGCGCTGTCCGCCGTCCAGGCCCTCATCGACCAGTACGGCCATGTCGTCGTCGTGTGCTCGCAGGCCGTGCCGCCCGGCGTGGAGCAGCGGCTGCACACCATCCGCTCCCTCCTGGAGAGCGACCGGATAGCCCTGTTCCGCCCGAATCTCCCCCCGCTCGGGCTCGCCGTCCTGGCCCGCCAGCTGAGGCAGCTCGCCTCCTGCG
The DNA here is from genome assembly GCF_050936785.1 of Streptomyces sp. CA-249302. Lineage (NCBI taxonomy): Bacteria > Bacillati > Actinomycetota > Actinomycetes > Kitasatosporales > Streptomycetaceae > Streptomyces > Streptomyces sp. CA-249302. The sequence continues at coordinate 6,786,365 of NZ_JBNJMG010000001.1, forward strand.
ACCTCAGTCCGGGCGTGCTGGCCTCCGCCGGGCGGCTGCTCACCCACTACATCCACGCGGGCGCCCTGCTCGGCTCGGTCGCCCGCCTCGACCGCATCCCGGTCGGGCTCAGGTCGCACGCCAAGTCGTGGGTGCCGGGCAGCCAGTTCGCGGTCCTTGCCCACCCCGAGCCGCAGCTGGTGAAGCTCGCCCCCGGAGCGTCCCTGGCCGGCCCGGAGTTCGGCACCTGGATGCTGGTCGCCAAGGGCCAGCTCCAGTCGGACTGGGTGACCGCCACACTGGCCAAGCAGTGGAGCGCGCAGGGGCTCAGGGAGATCGCGCCGCCCGCCGAGTCCGCCGCCTGGTGGGGCACGAACAAACTCGTCGAGTTCGCCGCCTTCCTGCCCGACCTCTCGGTCCTCTACCAGCTGGTGACCTCGGTCCGGCAGAGCAGCTGCCACTGGTGCGGCATCGACGTCATCGGCGACCGCTGCGTCTTCTGCTCCGCCACCGCACCGCTGGTCAACAACGAACTCCCGGCTGGGCGGGGCTCCTGACCCCTGACCCCGTCCGCTCGCAGAGGTACGTCACCACCCCCCATCCCCCAATGAGGTCGTACGGTTCATGAACTCCCGTCAGCGCCGCGGCGTGCTCCTGCTGATCGTGTCGGTGATCTGCGCCATCGGCGCCTTCGCCGGCGTCCTGTCCGTCATCAGCGACGTGAAGTCCAAGGTCGGACCGGAGGTGACGGCGTACGAGATAAAGAGCGACATCAAGCCGTACACGAGCCTCGACTCGGGCCAGTTCGAGAAGACGAGGATGCCGAAGCGGTGGCTGTCGTCGACCGCGGTCACCGATCTGAACTCGATCCGGGGCAAGGTCGCCGTCACGACCCTCAAGAAGGGCTCCCTGCTGCAGAGCGACATGATCGCCGATCAGCCCGCTCTGCAGCCCGGGCAGCAGGAGGTCGCCATCATGATCGATGCGGCGACCGGCGTCGCCGGCAAGATATCGCCGGACTCGCGCGTCAACGTCTACGCCACCTTCGAGGGACAGAAGGAGGGTGATCCCGACCTGTCCAAGATCATCGTAACGAACGCCCGGGTCCTGGACGTCGGCGACCTCAGGTCCCTCCAGCCCGACTCGAGCGACCGCACCAACCAGGCCACCGAGGTCGTCCCGATCACCTTCGCGCTCTCCGCGCTCGACGCCCAGCGCCTCACCTACGCCGAGTCCTTCGCCAAGCGGGTCCGGCTCGCACTGGTCGCGCCGGGGGAGACCGGCAGCATCCCCGAGCAGGACCGCACGTACGAACTCTCCAAGGACAAGTGAGAGGCCGCCATGCCCACGAGGATCCTCCCGGCAGTCGGCGACGCGGACGCCGTACGGTCCATCACGACCCTGCTCAGCCAGCTCCCCGACGCCGAGCCGGTGACCCCGGTCGTGGACTCCACCCAGCTCGTCGACACCCTCGCGCGCCTGGCCGCCGAGTCGGTCGACGAACTGCCCGAGGTCGTCGTCGTCCACGAACGCATCGGCCCGGTCCCCGCCCTGGAACTGATCCGCGAAGTCGCCCTGCGCTTCCCCGCCGTGGGCGTCATCCTCGTCACCTCCGACGCCGGCCCCGGCCTCTTCCAGGCGGCCATGGACTACGGCGCCCGCGGCCTGGTCGCCCTCCCGCTGAGTTACGAGGAGCTCGCGAGCCGCGTCCAGGCGGTCGCCCAGTGGTCGGTGGGCGTACGACGGCATCTCGGCGCGGGCGCGGGCCTCGACGTGTTCACCGGCGTCGGCGGCACGGTCGTCACGGTGAGCGGGGCGAAGGGCGGGGTCGGCGCGACCCTCACCGCGATCCAGCTGGCCCTCGCCGCGCAGGCCTCCGGACGCAGCGCCGCCCTGGTCGACATGGACCTCCAGACCGGCGACGTGGCCTCGTACCTGGACGTCCAGTTCCGCCGCTCGGTGGTCGACCTGGCCGCCATCACGGACATCTCCCCGCGGGTGCTGGCCGACGCGGTCTACCGGCACGACACCGGCGTCGCCCTGCTGCTCGCGCCGGGCGAGGGGGAGCGGGGCGAGGAGGTCACCGACCGGGCGGCCCGGCAGATCGTCAGCGCCCTGCGCTCCCGCTACGAGGTCGTGATCGTCGACTGCGGCGCGCAGTTGAGCGGCGCGGGCGCGGCGGCCGTGGAGATGGCGGACCTGGCCCTCCTGGTCACCACCCCGGACGTGCTCGCCGTCCGCGGCGCCAAGCGCACGGTACGCATGTGGGACCGCCTGCAGATCCGCAAGGCGGAGGAGACGACAGTGGTCGTCAACCGCTTCTCGCGCGGCTCCGAGATCCAGCCCCCGCTGATCCAGAAGATCACCGGCACGGCGGTGGCGGCGACCGCGATCCCCGCGAACTTCAAGGAGTTGCAGGCCGCGGTCGACGCGGGCCGCATCCACGAACTGGACAACAAGGGCGTGGTGAAACAGGCCCTGTGGGGACTGGCGGGGGAGCTGGGCCTGGTCAAGGCCGCGGAAGGGGTGCCGCGCACCGGCCGGTTCCGCGGGGACCGCGGCGCGGTGAGCTTCCGGCGCCGACGGGAGCTGGGACCGTGAGGGCGCCCCGGGCCATCCGGAACCGCGACGACGGCCAGGTCACCATCGAGTTCCTCGGCATGACCCCGCTGATCATCCTGACGCTGGTGCTGATGTGGCAGTTCGTGCTGGTGGGATACACGTACACGCTCGCGGGGAATGCTGCCGACGAGGCGGTACGGGCGGGCACGGCGGCGAAGCCGGGGGAGCGCGCGGCCGCCTGCGAACAGGCCGCGCTGAAGGAGCTGTCGGCCGCGTGGAGGGACGATGCCACCGTGACCTGTGGGGGGAGCGGCTATGTCACCGCCGACGTGCACCTCAAGGTGCCCGTCCTCTTCCCGGGCGCGATCGGCTTCCCGTTCACGGTCAACGGCCACGCGGGCGCCGTAGAGGAGGCGAAGTGAGATGTCGTACGACGTCGAAGGGCGCCCCGGGACGCCGGACCGCCGCAGGCAACGCGACCGTGGCCAGGTCGCCATCGAGTACCTCGGGTTCATCCCGGTGCTGCTCCTGGTCGCGCTGGCCGGCGTGCAGCTGGGGCTGATCGCCTACGCCGCCCAGCAGGCCGGCACGGCGGCGCGGGCCGGGGCCCGGAGCGCCTCGCTGGAGCGGGACTACCAGGCGGACTGCGCCGACGCGGTCAGCCTCAAGGCCACCTGTGACCGGGCCGACCTGGGCACCGAGGTGCAGGTCACCTCGCACGTCCACATCCCGGTCCTGTTCCCCGGACTCGGCGACGACTACCAGGCCAGCAAGACCGCGGTCATGCCGCTCGACCACTGAGCACAGCGAGGAGCACCATGAGCCTGCGGGCACGCATCAACTCCCCGGAGGAGAACGGCCACCGGGGCGAGGACGGCCACCTGGTCGCCTCCTACCGGGCCAAGCTCCTGGAGGAGATCGACCTCGCGGAGATGTCCTCGCTGGCCGCCGCCGAACGCCGGGCCCGCCTGGAGCGCGTCCTCGGCCACATCATCAGCCGAGAGGGCCCGGTCCTCTCGACGGTCGAACGCTCGCAGCTCATCCGCAGGGTGGTCGACGAGGCGCTCGGCCTCGGCATCCTCGAACCCCTCCTCGAAGACGCGTCGATCACCGAGATCATGGTCAACGGCCCCGACGCGATCTTCGTCGAGCGGGCCGGCCGCGTCGAACAGCTCCCCCTCCGCTTCGCCTCCCACGACCAGCTGATGCAGACCATCGAGCGCATCGTCTCCACGGTCAACCGCCGCGTGGACGAGTCGAACCCGATGGTCGACGCCCGCCTTCCGTCCGGCGAGCGCGTCAACGTCATCATCCCGCCGCTGTCCCTCACCGGCGCGACCCTCACCATCCGCCGCTTCCCGCGCTCCTTCACTCTCCAGGAGATGATCGGCCTCGGCTCCCTCGACGAGCCCACCCTGTACCTGCTCGCGGGCCTGGTGCAGGCCCGGTTCAACGTGATCGTGTCGGGCGCCACCGGCACCGGGAAGACGACCCTCCTCAACGCCCTCTCCGGCCTGATCCCCGAGGGCGAGCGGATCATCACCATCGAGGACTCGGCGGAACTCCAGCTCCAGCAGTCCCACGTCATACGGCTGGAGGCACGCCCCCCGAACGTCGAGGGGCAGGGCCGCATCACCATCCGCGACCTGGTCCGCAACTCGCTCCGGATGCGCCCCGACCGCATCGTGGTCGGCGAGGTCCGCGGCGGCGAGTCCCTCGACATGCTCCAGGCCATGTCCACCGGCCACGACGGCTCGCTCGCCACGGTCCACGCCAACAGCGCGGAGGACGCGCTCATGAGGCTCCAGACCCTGGCCTCCATGTCCGACGTCGAGGTCCCCTTCGTGGCGCTGCACGACCAGATCAACAGCGCGGTGGACGTCATCATCCAGCTCACCCGGTTCGCCGACGGCATGCGCCGCATCACCGAGATCGCCCTGCTCGACAGCCACGGCGGAGAGCCGTACCGTCTCGCGACCGTCGCCCGTTTCAACGCTCAGCCGATGACCCCCGACGGCCGGATCCACGGCACCTTCCAGCACTTCCCGCTCACCCGCCGCACCGCCGACCGCCTCTTCATGGCCAACCAGCCCGTCCCGCAGGCCTTCGGCGTCGCCCAGTCCTCCCACCAGCTCGCCATCCGAGAAGCCAGGTAGTCCCCATGGAGCTGCACACCCTCGTCCAACTCACCACCGGCATAACGCTGCTGACCTGCGTCCTCGCCGTCGCCGGCCTGCGCGCCTACGCCGCGGGCCGGGCCGAGCGGGCGGCACTGATCGAGCGGCTGTCGCACTCCGGCCAGATAACGGCCGAGGGCCGCGGCCGCCGCTTCCGCAAGCTGGACCGGCGGCTGCGCCGCACCAAGGCGGGCCGCAAGCTGGAGCTGCGGCTCGTCGCGACCGGACTCGACGTCACCCCGGGCGAGTTCTTCGTCTACATGCTCGGCGCGGTCGCCGCCCTCTGGATCGTCGGCGACGCCTCCCTCGCCCCCTTCTTCGGCCCGATCGCCGGCCTGCTGGGCGTCTTCGCGGCGCTCCAGTTCCTCAACTGGCAGCGCCAGAAGCGCATCGAGAAGTTCATCAACCAACTCCCCGAACTGGCCCGCATCCTGGCCAACGCCACCCAGGCCGGCCTCGCCCTGCGTACCGCGATCAGCATGGCGGCCGAGGAGATGGAGGCGCCGGCCGGCGAGGAGCTGGAGAAGGTCGCCGACCAGCTGGCGATCGGCCAGTCCATGGACGACGCCCTGGGCGACCTCGCCGACCGGCTGCCCTCACGCGAACTGGTCGTGCTCGTGACCACGTTGGTCCTGTCCAACCGGGCGGGCGGCCAGGTCGTCGGCGCGCTGCGCAACCTCACCGAGACGCTGGAGGAGCGCAAGGAGACCCGCCGCGAGATCCGCACCCAGCTGGCCCAGGTCAACATGACGGCGTACGCCGTGCCCGTCATGGGAGTGGGCGCCCTGTTCCTGATGGACGGCGTCAAGGAGGGGGCCCTGGACCGCATGACCGGCTCCCCGATCGGCCAGGCCTGCGTGCTCATCGCGTTCGGGCTCTACGCGGTCGGCTTCGTCCTCATCCGCCGTATGTCCCGAATCGACGTCTGAGGAAGGAGGATCCGACATGGCCCTGCTCCTCGCCCTCGCCATGGGCCTCAGCGTCTGGGGCGTCTTCGCCGGCATCCGCATGTACCGCGCGGACGCCAAACTCCCCAGCGACCTGGTGCTGGCCCTGGAGGTCGGCGCCACCCGCACCGGCGCCGTCGACTCCCTCATCGACCGCATGGGCATGCGCTACGCCCCCGCAGTCCTCCGCCTCATGGGCCCCAAACTGGTGGCCAAGTACCGCCGCAGGATCGACCTGGCGGGCAACCCCGGCGGCCTGACCATCGACCGCTACGCGGCCCGCCGAGCGGTCTACGGCTTCCTCGGCGCGGTCGGCTTCCTGGTCTTCCTGATGCGCGGCCAGTACCTCGTCGCCCTTCTCCTCCTCGCCTTCGGCGCGTTCTGGACCGAGGTCGGCATCTGGGCGGCGATCCGCATCCGCAAGGACGTGATCGAGCGGACGCTCCCCGACTTCCTGGACGTACTCGCGGTCGTGGTCAGCGCGGGCCTCGGCTTCCGCCAGGCCCTGGACCGCGTGGCGCACCGCTACGAGGGCCCCTGGGCCGACGAACTCCGCATCACCCTGCGCCAGATGGACCTCGGCATGAGCCGCCGCCAGGCCTTCGCGGAACTGCGCCGGCGCAACGACTCCGAACAGGTGGCCATGTTCGTCACCGCCCTCCAACAGGGCGAGGAACTCGGCGCCCCCATCGTCGACACCCTCGTCTCCCTCGCCAAGGACATGCGCCGCACGGACGCCCAGAACGCCCGCCGCAAGGCCGCGCGAGCCGTACCCCGGGCCACCCTCATGATCACCACGTTCATGGTCCCGGCCACCCTGCTCCTGCTCGGCGCGGGCCTGCTGCTCGGCTCGGGCACCGACTTCGGCACGATCACGGGCAAGTAGGCATCCGGCACGATCACGGGCAAGCAGACGAGGAGGGCGACGGACATGGCGACGACGAGGGAAGCGAGCGGCCTGCTGTGGCGCCGCCCCAAAACCCCGGAGATCACCACCCCACCAACGGGCACGGTCCTCCCGGCCCACGCCCGCACGGGCGCCCCCGACGTCCCCGTGACGTCGGTGACACCGGCGCTCCCGCCCGGCTGGGTACCGGCGGCGGACGCGCCCCGTCCGCTGCCGGGAGTCCCACGACAGGCGACGCGAGCGGATCGGCCGCTCGAACCGATGCCGGCCGACCGGGCGACCGTCCTGGAGACCCCGAAGGAATCGCCGAAGAGGCGTACCCCCAAGGCCCCCACCATCCCCCTCCAGATCAACGCCCTCCAGGCCATGTGCCGTCAGGTCTTCGCCTTCCGCCTGGCGATGATCGCGCTGGCCGCCCCCGCCGCCCTCCTCAACGCCGCACCGGGCATACCCACCCGCCTGGTGGGCGCCGCCGTGGTCGTCACGTTCATGGGCTCGTACGTCCTCTACCGCGACTGGGAGCGTTTCGGCCCCCTCCTCCTCCGCCACCCCACCCTCCTCGCCGCGGACACCCTCCTCGGCTCCCTGCTCCTCATCTCGGCGGGCCCGGACACCACCCTCGCGTACGTCAGCGTCTGCACCCCCCTCCTGGCCGGCATCGTCTACAGCTGGCGAGGAGCGGCCTGCTTCGCCTCCCTCCAGTCCCTGATCCTCCTCCTGGTCTCCGCGACCACCAGGGACCTGCACGCGAACCTCGCCGAGTCCCTGCTCCTCCCCGGCCTCTGCGTGATAGCCGGCGCCGTGGGCTCGTCCCTCCGCAACCTCATGCTCCGCTTCGGCACCGCGACCCAGGCCCTCACCCAGGTCCAGGCCCGCCTGGCGGTCACCGAGGCCGTCAGTGCCGAACGCGCCCGCCTGGCCCGCGAGATGCACGACTCGGTGGCCAAGACCCTGCACGGCGTCGCCCTGGCCGCGGACGGCCTGGCCGCCTCCGCGGACGCCGACCGCATCGACGCGCCCCTGATCAGACAACAAGCCGACCTGGTCTCCCGATCCGCCCGCCGGGCCGCCGCCGAGTCCCGCGAACTCCTCACCGACCTCCGCCGCGAACACGACCCCGACCACGGCACGGACATCCTGGCCGACTTGGCGGCCCACACCGCCGACTTCACCACCCGCACCGGCCTGCCCACCACCTACCGCCCCACCACACCGGATTCCGCCCCGCAGCTCCTCCCCCCTGCCGTGGCCCGCCAGCTCCTCACGATCGCCGCCGAGGCCCTGGAGAACGCCCACCGCCACGCCCAGGCCACCCGGGTCGAGGTGACGACAGGTGTCCGGAACGGCCTCCTCACCCTCACCGTCCACGACGACGGCCGCGGCCTGCCCACCGGCACGACCCTCGAACAACTCCGCCAGGCAGGCCACTTCGGTCTGGTCGGCATGGTCGAGCGCGCGGCTTCCGTGGGCGCCCGCATCCGCATAGGCCGCGGAGCCCACCCCCACGGCACGGAGGTCCACCTGGAACTCCCCCTGGCGGCTCTCCCTTCGGACACCGCATGAACACGACTTCGCTGATTACGACGCCCGACTCCCCCCACGCCGACGAGAGGAGGCAGCCGATGCCGGACCCGACCACTCCCCACCCCGACTCCCCGCACCCGCCGCCACCGAACCCCTTCGAGCACTTCCCGCCACCCCAACCGGCAACGCCCCTCCGGGTAGTGGTGGCCGACGACAACCCGGTGGTCCGCGCCGGCCTCACCGCGCTCCTATCCGGCCGTGCGGACATCGAGGTAGTGGCCGAAGCGACCGACGGCCGCGAGGCCTACGAGGCGACGAACCGACTCCGCCCGGACGTGGTCCTCCTGGACGTCCGCATGCCCGGCGTGGACGGCATCTCCGCCCTCCCTCACCTGGTGCCGCTCGCACCGGTGGTGATGCTGACGTACAGCCGCGAGTCGGAGATCGTCCAGGAGGCGCTGCGCCGAGGCGCGGGCGGCTACCTGGTCCACGGCGAGTTCACGGCGGACCAACTGGTGTCGGCGGTACGGGACATCAAGGAGGGCCGGGCACACTTCACGTCCACGGCGGCGGACGCACTGCTGGCCCAACTACGGGAGACAAGTGCGACTGCACACAACGAGAACCTCACAACACCCTTGTCAGAAGCCATTTTCGCGAAAGGGCTTTCGCGATTGCAACCAGATGTGGGACAGTTCTCAAGAAAGTCGAACTCTCAACTCAGCGCAAGGGAGGCGGAGATCATGGACCTCATCGCGTCCGGCATGAACAACCAACAGATCGCCGCCACTTGTTTCATCAGCGAGAAGACGGTCAAGAACCACATCAACCGCATCTTCGCCAAGCTCCACAGCACCACCCGCTCCGAGGCCACCGCCAAATGGCTCGGCACCGCGCCGGGCCCGGACCGAGGGCTGGGGTGAGCCGCGGTGAGGGGGCGGGCCTTGGACTGGGCCCACAATTGGGCCCAGGGACCCTTCGGGGACCGGGGGACGGCACCGTACGGTGCCGAGGTCGGAAGCAAACCCGGAGGGAAGCACCATGAGCGACCTGATGCTGAGGAAGGCCGTCGCGGCCAAGGTGCGCGTGAACGGCTGGAAGAACACGACGGCCGAGGCGATGCGCAGGCGCGCGGGCGACAAGGGGCAGACCGCGGTCGAGTATCTGGGGATCATCGCGGTGGTGGTGGCGATCGTGCTGGCGATTACGGGTACGGACATCGGGCAGACGATCCTGGACAAGATCAAGGCGAAGATCGCCGAAATCACCTGAGGCGGGCGCGCAGGTACGGCGACGCAGGGCAGGCTTTCCCCATCTACATCACGGTGGTGGCGGGCCTGCTCTTTCTCGCGTTCGCCTACTTCGCGGTCGGCCAGGCCGCGGTCAACCGGAACGGCGCGCAGACGGCCGCCGACGCGGCGGCGCTGGCGGCGGCCCAGAAGACCCGGGACCAACTGGCAGGCGACTGGGTCGACGACGTACTCGACCCGACCAAGTGGCAGGACATCTTCGACGGGGTCGGAGCGGTCGACGGGTGTGACCGTGCCGGTCAGCTCGCCGAGCAGAACGACGCCCATCTGGACGCCTGCACGGCGGGTGTTCTGCGCTACGACGTCGACGTCACGACCAACAAAACGGTCGGCGAGTCCATCGTCCCCGGTACGGAGAACACCAGGTCGACCGCTTCGGCCGTCGCGGTGATCGAGTCGCTCTGTACCTTCGAGCTGCCCGGCGAGGGCGCCGAAGACGGCACGCTGCCGCAACTCGCCTGCAAGGACAAGACCTGGGACCTCAACCCGGACGACCTCACCGATCTTCCGGAGCCGCAGGACCTCTTCGACGTCCATCTGGCCGACTGAGAAGCGAACGACGAGTGGAGAAGGAAACAGAGAGATGAGCATTCGGTTCACTGCGAAGGCCCGCAGGGGGATGGTCGTGCTGACCGTTGCGGCTGGTCTGGCCCTCGGGGTGACCGGCTGCGGCGGAAGCGGCGGCGACGACAAGAAGCCGGACACCACGGCCTCCGCTTCCAAGGAGAGCGGATCCAAGCCGAGCACGCAGGAGGGGCAGTCGGACGAGCCGTTGGCCGAACTCAAGGGCCCGCAGAGCCTGCTGCTCCAGATCACCTCCGCCAAGCGTGACTCCGGCGGGTTCGTCACGGTGAACGGGACCATCAAGAACGACGGTGCCGGCACTGCCGTCATCCCCTCCAACCTGAGCGGCAACGAGACGGAGATCATCAAGAACGGAAGCTCGCTCGGGGGTGCCACGCTCGTGGACTCCAAGGGGAAGAAGCGCTACTACGTCCTGCGCGACACGGACGGCCGCCCCCTCACCACAACAGGGCTGCCGGCGCTGAAGTCCGGAGAGTCCATCCCGGTGTTCATGCAGTTCCCCTCACCGCCGGCCAGCACCACAGAGGTCGACTTCCAGCTGCCGGGCTTCGCCACCGCCACTATCCAGATCTCCGGTTGAGGCCCACCGTGACCACTCCACGCCTCCCCGCGATCCTCACGGCCGCGACCCTCGTGATCGCCACGAACCTGTTCGGCGCCGCGACCGCCCAAGCCGACGAGACCCCGACCCCCTCCCTCGCCCCGGACACGGAGGCCTCCGCCTCGGCGCCCGTGAAGGTCGACCCCAACGACCCGGACCTCAAACTCCCCGAGGGCGCCACCCTCGCCGACCCCAAGGTCCTGGACATCAAGTCGGTCGTCGAGGACCAGTCCGGCGACGAACGCCGCGAGGACACCAACACCACCGTCACCTTCGCCCTCCAGGCCGAGGTCCTCTTCAGCAAGGACAGCGCGAAGCTGAGCGCCGAGGCGAAGGCCCGCATCGCCACGATCGCCGACGAAATCAAGAAACAGAACGCGACCCAGGTCCGAGTCTTCGGCTTCACCGACAACCTCGGCTCCTCCGCCCACGGCGACGTCCTGTCCAAGCAACGCGCCGACGCCGTACAGGGCGTACTCGACCAGGACCTGAACGACCCCAACATCACCTTCGAGGTCCGGGGCTACGGCGAGCAGTACCCGATCTCCGACAACTCCACGGAAGCAGGCCGCAAGAAGAACCGCCGGGTCGAGGTCACCTTCCCTCGTACGGAGAGCTGACCTCCACCCGCGCCAGAGCTCCGACCCCCAACCCCCACCCCGCCATCGCCCCGGCCGCCGCCTCGACCACATGCCGGGCCCGCAGCCGGGGCAGCCCCAACCGCCCGGGCTTCATCGTCCGCACGGCGATGACCTTGAAGCCACGGTCGAGATAGGCGACGTCGATGGGAATGCGCATCCGAAAGGTGTGCACGCTGTTGGCGGGGGAGAGGAGCAAGGCTCCCTCCACCGAGTCCCGCCCCAACAACCCCTTGGTCCGGGCGCGATAGGAAACGGCGATCTCCAGCGGAACGGAGACCGAAGGGGAGCCGGCTCCACCGTCCCCCGCACACACGACCAACGTCCCCCACCCGTCCCGCCATCTCCGCCCCATACCGCCGCCTCGCCTCCCACATCCGCCACACCCGCCCACCACCTCAACAGAACGTATCCGCACGCGTAGCGTGGGCGCCGCCCGCACAAGAACAGCCGCCCGAAACGAGGCCGCCGATGCCGAACATCGTCCTGATGATGTCCATCTCCCTCGACGGCTATATCGAAGGCCCCGACCACGACATCAGCTGGCACCGGGTCGACGAAGAACTCCACCAGCACATGAACGACACGATCCGACAGTTCGGCGCCCTGCTCAGCGGCCGTCGCGTCCACGAACTCATGGCCGCCTACTGGCCCACCGCCGACACCGCCCCCGACGCCTCGCCCACCACCATCGAATTCGCGGGGATCTGGCGGGACATCCCCAAGGTCGTCTACTCACGCACCTTGGAGAAGGCCGACTGGAACACAACAGTCGTACGCCAAATCCTTCCTGAGGAGGTCCACGCCCTCAAGGAACAGGACACCGGCGACCTCGGCCTCGGCGGGGCGGAGGTGGCGGGCGAGTTCCTCCGCCTCGGCCTGGTCGACGAGTTCCGGATCTACGTCCACCCCGCCCTCGTCGGCCACGGCACCCGTCTCTTCCCGGAGGCCGACATCGCGGCATCCCTCCGCCTCATCGAGAGCCACACCTTCTCCAACGGCGTCGTACTCATGCGCTACGAGCCGGCCGCCCAAAAGCCGTTGAACGGCCGCGTCCGCCAGGCTAGGAAGGAGCCATGACCGGACTCGGCGCAGTGTTCCGCCCCCAACTCCCTCCCGAGCGGCTCCGCGAGGTCGCCCGCCTCGCCGACGAGAGCGGTCTGGAGGAACTCTGGCTCTGGGAGGACTGCTTCCGGGAGGGCGGCATCTCCACCGCCGCCGCGGCCCTGGCCTGGACCGAACGGGTCCGCATCGGCGTGGGCCTGCTACCCGTCCCCCTCCGTAACGTGGCCATCACCGCGATGGAGACGGCCGCACTGCACCGCCTGTTCCCCGACCGCGCGATCATCGCCGTCGGCCACGGCGTACAGGACTGGATGGCCCAGGTAGGGGCACGGGCCGAATCCCCCCTCACCCTCCTCCGAGAACACCTGGACGCCCTCCGCGCCCTACTCCGCGGTGAGCGCCTCACCACCGAGGGCCGTTACGTCCACCTCCGAGACGTCGCCCTCGACTGGCCCCCCACAGCTCCCAACCCCAACCCCAACCCCAACCCCGTCCCCGTCCTCGCCGGCGCCACGGGCCCCCGCACCCTCCGCCTCTCCGGCGCAGCAGCCGACGGCACCATCCTCACCGCATCCACCACGCCCGACGGCGTACGCCGAGCACGCCAACTCATCGACGAGGGCCGCGAGTCAGCAGGCCGGTCCACCGACCCGCACCCCATCGTCGTCTACCTCCTCACGGCCACCGGCCCCGACGGCCCCGCCCGCCTCCGCGCCGAACTCGCCGACGAGGGCCTGGCAGACGTCCCCGACCTGGGCGTAGCCGGAGACGCAGCCACCGTCGCCAAGGCAGTCCAACGCCTGGCCGAGGCAGGCGCAGACCGCGTGATCCTCCAGCCAACGGGAGACGACCCCGACCCCGAGGCCTTCGTACGCTTCACAGCCCAGCAAGTCCGCCCCTTGGTGCCGTAGAGGAAAGGGAAGAGGAAGCAAAGCCCCACGCACCTGCAGCCGCGAACGCACGGGAGCGAGTCAGTGCCGCCCCACCGTCCCGCAGCCGCGAACGCACGGGAGCGAGTCGGTGCCGCCACCATGCACCCGCAGCCGCTCTCGCGCCGGAGCGGGTCGGGCCGCCACCATGCACCCGCAGCCGCTCTCGCACGGGAGCGGGTCGGGCCGCCCCACGCACCCGCAGCCGCTCTCGCACCGGAGCGGGTCGGGGCGGTACGGCGCAACCCGCCGCTTACGTGGCTAATTGGGCTCGTTCCCCTCCCGACCCACAGCAGTACCGTCGGCGGCGGGTTCGCCGTACGGCCCCGACCCCGACCCCACCCACGACCACCCGCGAGGACCACCGATGCGAACCTACGAATCCCTCGTCGCAGAGGGCGCAGCCGTCCCCACCGACGGCTGGGACTTCTCCTGGTTCGAGGGCCGAGCCACCGAGCAGCGCCCGTCCTGGGGCTACGCCGTCTCCCTGGCCGACCGCCTGGCCCAGGCCACCGCCGCGTTGGACATCCAGACGGGCGGCGGAGAGGTCCTGGACTTCGCACTGGCCCGCGCTCCCAAGACCCCCACCCTCACCGCCGCCACCGAGGGCTGGCCCCCGAACGTCACCAAGGCCACCACCCTCCTCCGCCCCCGCGGCACGGTGGTCGTAGCCGCCCCCGAAGACGCCCCCCTCCCCTTCGCGGACGCCACCTTCGACCTGGTCGCCAGCCGCCACCCCGTGGCCCCGCACTGGCCGGAGATCACCCGAGTCCTCCAGCCCGGCGGCACGTACTTCGCCCAGCACGTAGGCCCGAGCAGCGTCTACGAACTCGTCGAGTACTTCCTGGGCCCCCAGCCGGAAGCCTCCCGCAACGCCCGCCACCCCGACCGCGAACGCACCGCCGCCGAAGCCGCCGGCCTGGAGATCACCGACCTCCGCGCGGAACGCCTCCGCATCGAGTTCCACGACATCGCGGCCGTAGTCCACTTCCTCCGCAAGGTGATCTGGATGGTCCCGGACTTCACACCGGAGTCGTACGAGCCCCAACTCCGCACCCTGCACAACCAGATCGAGACGACGGGCCCCTTCATCGCCCACAGCACCCGGCACCTCTTCGAGACCCGCAAGCGATAGCGGCACAGCCGCACCGGTCAGGCGTGCGGCCCCGCCGTCACCGGCCCGACCACCAACTCCGGCTCCGCCTCCAGCACTTCACCGATCCGCCCCACCTGCTCGCCCAACTCCCTTTCCTGCCGCGCAGTCAGCTGCCCCAACGGCTCCACCGTCACCGTCGTACGCCGCCCCCGCCGCCGCTGATGCCACACCCCCGCCACCACTCCGTCAACCAGCAGCACCGGATAGTTCCCGGCCTGCCCCCGCGCCAGCGCCCGCCGATACGCGTCCCCCGGGAACAGCGTCTCCCGGGGCTGCGCGGCAATGCCGTACGCATCGAAATAAGGAAGCAACCGCACCCCGGACACCGCCCCCTCAGGGAACTCCACGTCCCCCGCAACCACCCACCACCCCCCATCCCCCTCGAAGACGACCTCTTCGATCTCCCCCGCCTCGGCCAGCCGCCCGAACAGCTCCACCGCCCACCTCGCACCACCCGCCAGCCATTTGGCGAAGTTCTGCGGAGTGGCGGGCCCATAGGCACGCAGATACCGCCGCACCAGCTCCCGCACCGCCTCCTCCGCCCCCAGCGGCGTGAACTCCGGCGGCCGCGTGTACGTCACCTTGCGCCCCCGATCCGGCCCGAAGCACAGCGCCCCCGACTGCCCCGCCCGATGCATCACCTGCCGCCACCGCGGCCACATCCCCTGAAACGCGGGCATCACCGGATCCCCGGCCCAGGCGCCCACCCGTGCGACAACCTCCTCGCTCAACTCGTCGATGGTCAGAGTCGCCCCCTCCAGCGCATCCCCGATCGCCGCCACGATCTCCCGAGCCTGCTCCTCACTCACCCGAACCCCCACCGCGAACGGGCTCGCCCCCGACCGCACGGCCGGCAACGCGGAACACCACATCGGAAGCTCACCGGCCGGCAGCAGATGCACGGTCCCCCGCGGCCCATGCATCTTGACCAGACTCCGCCCCTCCGGGAGCCTCCCCCCGGGCCCCTCCGGGAGCCTCCCCCCGGGCCCCTCCCGGAGCCTCTCCCCGGGCCCCTTCCAGAGCGCTTCCCGCACCCCGGCCCGCGTCACCCCCACCGCGCGCACCCCCACCGACAACTCGGCCGCGGACAGCACCTGCGCATGCGCACCGAGCATCGCGCCGACGATTTCGGCGACGGGAGTGTCCTTCTTTGCGGGATTGGCCAGGAACTGCCGTTCCAGCCGCCGCGCGCTCGCCTGGTTCCAAGTGATCCTCAGGGTCATGGCGCGACCCTAGAACCGAAGTAGGCCAGACTCTGGCCGCATCGGTTTCCACATTGTTATCCCCAGGGGTCGCTTCCAGCCCCACACGTCACGTAAGTTCAGACCAAGGTAATTCGCGTAAGCAAAGCTGCGCGGCGGCACCGCGCAGTGGAGGGGGCTGCGCGGTGCCGTTTTTACGTGTCCATGGCTCACGACGACGTCAAGCGGACGTTCGCCACTCCCGTCACCCGCCCGGGGGACCCGTGGACAACTCGCCAATCAAGGCCTCAGAAGCGTCATACCCTCCGGATCGCCCCGCATCCCGCCCGTTTCCCCTGGGAATCTGCCGTGATCCGGCCAAGGATCCGCCATGAAATGCCCCCTGGACGACCACCGCCGCGTCGCCATTCGATTCCGGAGAGTAGTTGTGGCACGCCGATGCACGCAGCATCACTTACGAAGGGTTATGGTGGAAACCCCCCTCGGGCCGGTCCGTATCCCCCCCACGGACCGGCCCGTTTTTTGTGCCCGGGACGACCCCGGTACGCTCCCCGCACGGGGACCGCAGACACACGGAGGGGCGGACATTCAAGTGAACCTGCGCGACAAGCTGCGCGGCCTGCTGGTCAGGCTGTACGCACGCCGGGTGGAAGGCCACCTGGACCACGCTCAGGTGCCCAAGCACATCGGCGTCATCATGGACGGCAACCGACGCTGGGCGAAGGCCGCGGGCTCCACCACCGTGCACGGCCACCGCGCCGGCGCCGAGAAGATCGAGGAGTTCCTCGGCTGGTGCAGCGAGACGGACGTGGAGGTCGTCACCCTCTGGCTGCTGTCGACGGACAACTTCGACCGCCCCCAGGACGAACTCGGCCCCCTGCTCGGCATCATCGAGGACGTCGTCCGCACCCTCGCCGCGGACGGCCGCTGGCGCGTCCACCACGTCGGCACCCCCGACCTCCTGCCCTCGCAGATGCGCAACGCGCTGAAGGAGGCCGAGGAGTCCACCGCGGCCATCGACGGAATACTCGTCAACGTCGCCATCGGCTACGGCGGCCGCCAGGAGATCGCCGACGCCGTGCGGTCGATGATCGTCGACGCCCATGACAAGGGCACCTCGATGGATGACCTGGCCGACTCGGTCAGCGTCGACCTGATCGGCAGCCACCTCTACACCGGCGACCAGCCCGACCCCGACCTGGTCATCCGCACCAGCGGCGAACAGCGGCTGTCCGGATTCATGCTGTGGCAGACGGCTCACTCGGAGTACTACTTCTGCGAGGTCTTCTGGCCGGCCTTCCGCAAGGTCGACTTCCTCCGCGCCCTGCGCGACTACGCGGCGCGACACCGGCGTTACGGCGGCTGACACTCCGCACCCCCGAGGGACCGCGACTACCCCGATATGGGACGCATGTAACAAGGAGTTCACCAGGGCGCCGTCATATGCGTCGGCATGGCACCGCATGTTCGAGGGCATAAGCCAGTCAGGTCGATGCCCGAACCACGGGTGTCGGATCTCAGCGGGCGGCACGGGGCCGTCCGCCCGGGAGGCCCTTTGCACCAGCCCGAACGTGCGGTCGCAGCACGGACGAAAAGGCGGAGGGCCGGTTCCCGGCCCGTGCAAACGGGCCGTCGACCGGCCCAGCTCCACTCCGTCGCTCCCCGACCTCTTCCGAGGGGGTACGTCCTTCCGTGGTGACCAGCACAAAGCGTCGTATGCCTGACCGGCGCACCTATGTTCTCGACACCAGCGTCCTGCTGGCCGACCCGAACGCCCTGAGCCGCTTCGACGAGCACGAGGTAGTGCTCCCCATCGTCGTGGTCACGGAGCTGGAGGCCAAGAGGCACCATCCCGAACTCGGCTACTTCGCCCGGCAGGCGCTGCGCCTGCTCGACGAGTTCCGGGTACGGCACGGCCGTCTCGACGCCCCCATCCCGATCGGCGAACTGGGCGGCACCGTCCGTGTCGAGCTCAACCACTCGGACCCCAGCGTTCTGCCTTCCGGCTACCGCTTGGGGGACAACGACTCCCGCATCCTCGCGGTCGCCCGCAATCTGCAGGCCGAGGGGTTCGACGTCACCGTCGTGTCGAAGGACCTGCCGCTCAGGATCAAGGCCTCTTCGGTCGGTCTCCTCGCCGAGGAGTACCGCGCCGAACTCGCCATCACGGACTCCTCCGGCTGGACCGGAATGTCCGAACTGACCCTGGGCGCCGAGCAGGTGGACATCCTCTTCGAGGAAGGCCACATCCACGTCCCCGAGGCGTCGGACCTGCCCGTGCACACCGGTCTGACGATCCACTCCGAGCGCGGCAAGGCGCTCGGCCGGGTCACGGCGGAGGGCAACATCCGTCTGGTGCGCGGCGACCGTGAGGCGTTCGGCATCAAGGGCCGCAGCGCCGAGCAGCGGATCGCGCTCGATCTGCTCCTCGACCCGGACGTCGGGATCGTGTCGATGGGCGGCCGGGCCGGCACCGGCAAGTCGGCGCTCGCGCTGTGCGCGGGTCTGGAGGCGGTCCTGGAGCGCCGCCAGCACCAGAAGGTGATGGTCTTCCGTCCCCTCTATGCGGTGGGCGGGCAGGAACTCGGCTATCTGCCGGGCTCCGAGGCCGAGAAGATGAGCCCCTGGGCACAGGCGGTCTTCGACACGCTGTCCGCGGTCACCAGCCGCGAGGTCATCGAGGAGATCACCGCACGCGGGATGCTGGAGGTCCTGCCGCTCACCCACATCCGCGGACGCTCGCTGCACGACGCGTTCGTGATCGTGGACGAGGCGCAGTCGCTGGAACGGAACGTACTGCTGACCGTTCTGTCCCGGATCGGCGCGAATTCGCGGGTCATTCTGACCCATGACGTGGCCCAGCGGGACAATCTGCGCGTAGGCCGCTACGACGGTGTGGTCGCCGTCGTGGAGAAGCTGAAGGGGCATCCGCTCTTCGCGCATGTGACCCTCACCAGGTCCGAACGGTCCCAGATCGCGGCCTTGGTGACCGAAATGCTGGAAGACGGCCAGATCTAGCGGATCCAGTCAAATCTGCCCGATTCGGCACCAGTTGGCGCCGTCCCGCAAAGCCTGAGAGCCTAGCGGGGCGGCGCTTTCGCGTGGTGCGGTTTGCCGAAATCCCCTGGGTCAAACGAGATGTGAGCTTTCACACGCAACTCAGAATTGCCACCCGGCGTCCACGTGCGGCAGAGTCTCACTCCTGTCAGGCCCCGCATACGACACACCTGTACCCCAGCGGTACGGAACAACAGCAGCACCGCCAATTCCATAGTCGACGTCGTATGCCGCCCGAGCATCACACGGCTCTCCTCGCAAGGGAGTTGCCCACCGGGCCCGCGTCTCCCGTGACCCCGCAGTTCGGAGACCAGCGCCAGGGGCACGATTGCGTCCGCCAGGGTCACCGAAGCGGGCGATGCTGGAAGGAAACCGTGTGAGCCGGATTTCGGTCCGGGGATTCGCAGTGGCCTCGGCCACCGCGGTCACCGCCGTCGGAAGCGTCGTCGGAGTTGCCTCGGGCAGCGTCGCGCAGAACAACGACGCCGAGGCGACGGCAGCCGACACCACGCTGCTCGCGGACATACCCACGGGCCAGCAGGCCCAGGTGCAGACCGCGTCCCTGACGCAGCAGGCCGACGCCCAGGCCATCCAGGCCGACGCGAGCGCCAAGAAGGACGCCGAGGAGACGGCCCGCAAGGCCGCCGCCGACACCGCCGTCGCCAAGAAGGCCGCGGCCGAGAAGGCGGCCAAGGAGGCGAAGGAGCGCGCCGAGGCCAAGGCCGCCGCGAGCCGCAGCTCCGCGGACTTCCCGGTGCAGAGCTCCTACACCGTCGCCGAGATCCAGTCGATGGCACGGCAGATGGTGCCGAGCTCCCAGTTCCAGTGCTTCAGCAACATCGTGGACCACGAGTCCAGCTGGAACTACCACGCGGTGAACGCCTCCTCCGGCGCCTACGGTCTCTTCCAGGCCCTCCCCGCCAGCAAGTACTCGTCGGTCGGCTCCGACTGGCAGACGAACCCGGCGACCCAGATCAAGTGGGGCCTCAACTACATGAACAGCCGGTACGGCAGCCCGTGCGAGGCCTGGTCCTTCTGGCAGGCCAACAGCTGGTACTGAGCCGGCGAGGCCCACGGGCCCACCTCTCAACCTTCAACAGCCCCTCCCCGTCCTAGGGGAGGGGCTGTTGCCCTGTACGGTCGGACGCGGACGGCTCCAGGGGGAGGGAGTGGTGGCCAGCACCCGGGGACGCGGGGGAAGAGGACGGATCATGTCGCGAGTGCCAGGGTGGCTCGGCCGGCTCGGTGCCGGGCTCACCGAGGTGAGTGAGCGGTTGGACGAGCGCCGCGCCGAGGTGGCCCGGGAGGACGCCGAGACCGGCCCCCCGCCCCGCGCCCCCCGCCCGGCCGCCTCGCCCCCGCTGCCCACGGACCGCACTCCCGAAGCACCCCCCGCCCGGGCTCCCGCCCCCGCCGGCCCCCGCCCAGACCCCTCCCAGGCGGTCCCCTGGGGGGTGCGCGTCGCCGCCGAGGCCGGCTGGCGCCTGCTCGTCCTCGCGGGCACGGTCTGGGTCCTGATGCGGGTCATCAGCAGCGTCCAACTCGTCGTCTTCGCCTTCGTGGTGGCCCTGCTCATCACGGCCCTGCTCCAGCCCACAGTGGCCCGCCTCAAGGGTTACGGCGTCCCGCGCGGGCCCGCGACCGCGCTCACCGCGATCCTCGGTTTCGTCATCCTGGGCCTGATCGGCTGGTTCGTGACCTGGCAGGTCATGGAGAACATCGACACGCTCTCCGACCAGATCCAGAACGGCATCGACGACCTGCGCGACTGGCTCCTGAAGAGCCCGTTCCACGTCACCGACAAGCAGATCAACCAGATCGCGAAGAACCTGCGGGACGCGGTCGGCGCCAACACGGACCAGATCACCTCGGCGGGCCTGGAGGGCGTCCAGGTCGTCGTGGAGGCCCTGACCGGCATCCTGCTGACCTTCTTCTCCACCCTCTTCCTGCTCTACGACGGCGAGCGCATCTGGCAGTGGACCCTGAAGCTGGTCCCCGCCGCCGCCCGCCCGGGCGTCGCCGGCGCCGGCCCGCGCGCCTGGCGCACCCTCACCGCCTACGTCCGCGGCACGGTGATAGTCGCCCTGATCGACGCCACCTTCATCGGCCTGGGCATCTACTTCCTGGACGTCCCGATGGCGGTCCCGCTGGCCGTCTTCATCTTCCTGTTCTCCTTCATCCCGCTGGTCGGCGCGGTGGCCTCCGGCGCCCTCGCCGTGGTCGTCGCCCTGGTCACCCAGGGCGTCTTCACCGCGGTGATGACCCTGGCCGTGGTCCTCCTGGTCCAGCAGATCGAGGGCCACATCCTCCAGCCCTTCATCCTCGGCCGGGCGGTCCGCGTCCACCCGCTCGCCGTGGTCCTGTCGGTGGCGGCGGGCGGCATGGTGGCGGGCATCGGCGGCGCGGTGGTCGCCGTACCCCTGGTGGCGGTCTCGAACACGGTGGTCGGCTACCTGAGGGCCTACGACGAGGAACGGCAACTGGCGAACTCCGGTGATCAAAATCCAGCCCGTCCGGCGTTTGAGGACGAGGCTCTCCAGGCCGAAGGGGGGTCTGGGGGCGCAGCCCCCAGCACCGCCGCCGCACCCGAGTGAAAACCGTCGCCGAATCGGCCAAATGAGCACCGAACAAAGAGAATTGGAAGGAACCCAAGGGCAACTTCCGTCACCTCGGGACAGGTCGGAAATCTCCGGCCGGAACACCCCTCGCGGCTGATAGACCTTCACCCCTCAGCGCTACGCGTCAGGCGTATGTGCGACTCGGCTGCGGCGGGCGAGGGGCGTGATGTCGGGCTACGACCTGCTGGCGCGGTCCCTGGAATCCTGCGGGCGCGAGGGGCTCACCGGAGAGCTGCGGGTGTCCGGTTCACCCGGTGGCACCTTCCACTTCCGCGGCGGCCTGGTCGTCTCCGTGGAGTCCCCCGGCGCACCGGGCGCCGAGGCGCTGCTGCTGCGCTCCGGCCGGGTGACCGGCGAGCAGTGGGCCGCGCTGGTGCGGGAGTCGGGCGGGACACGCTGGCCGGCCACCGGGCTGATCGCCCACGGGTACGCCGGAGCCGCCCAGTTGCGGGTCGTGTGCGTGATGGCCTTGCAGGACGCGGCGTTCGCGGTGGTCGCCGGCCGCGTCGACGGCTGTGAGCGCGGCGCCCCCGGCTTCGACCCGCCCGCCCCGGTCCCCGTCGGCGAGCCGCCCGCCCGCCTCATCGAGGACGCGGCCCGCAAGATCGCCGCTCTCGCCGCGCTGCCGTACCCCGTCCACCCGGACCGCGAACGGCCGGTCCCCGCCCGGCACTTCGCCGACGGCGAGCTCGGCGAGCTGCGCCGCGACCTGCTCGCCCACGCCGACGGCCGCCGCAGCGCCCGCGACCTCGCCTTCCGCACCGGCCGCGGCGTCTACACGGTGACCGTCGAGATCGGCCGCATGCTCGCCGAGGGCCAGCTGGAGTGCGCCCCGCCGCCCTCACCGATCCCGGTCCGTACGCCTCCCGAGGGCATCCAGCACCGCACCCCGCCGCCGCCCGCCCCGCCCCCGCCCGAACCGTCCCTACCCGCCGACCTGCCCCGCCGCAGGCCCGGCGGCTTCTTCCGTCTCCGGAACGGAACCCCGAGATGAGCCGATCACCGCATTCCCACCGATCACCGCAACCCCACCGATCACCGCACCCCTTCCGATCACCGAAACCCCGAGACGCACGGATCCCAAGAAAATTGCGGGAGTTGAATACATGGACCACGAAGCCCTGACGCACGAGATGCGCGGCCTGCGGGAGCAGGTGACCGGCATCACCGACACCGCGGTCGCGGCCGCCGACGGACTGCTCATCGCGGCCGACACCGCCGACTCGATCGACCCGGAGGGACTCGCCGCGCTCGCCGCGGCCGGCCTCGGCCTGGCCCGCCGTACCGCCCAGGCGACCGCCCGCGGCGCGCTGCGCCAGACCGTGACGTACGGCAGTCACGGCTGTGCGGCCTTCTACGCGGTCGGCGACACGGCCCTGATGGTCGTCCTCGGCGACGAGGGCCTGGACGTCGACCGACTGCACCGGGCCACCCAGCCCGCGCTCGACCGGATCGGCTCGATCCTCATGAACAAGACAGCAGAAGGAGTCTGAAGGGATGGCGACGAAGCGTATGACCCCCGGTTTCTCCGACCAGGTGATGGGCCTGGTCAAGTCCCTCCGTACCGACGCCCCCGACTGTGTGGCCTCGGGCGTCGTCGACATGTCCACCGGCATGCTGCTGTCGTACGAGACGGTCGACAACCACCCGCCGGAGGTCCTGGACCTGCTGGCGGGCGCCACCCTCGACCTGTTCCAGGGCCGCACGGTCGTGATGATCGAGGACGTCTTCAAGGAACGCCGTGGAATGCAGAGCGAGAACCACTTCTTCCAGGAGATCCTCGTCAACAGCGAGAATCTCACTCATCTGTTCGTGCGGATGAGCGAGCAGCAGGACGTCGTGGCGGTCGTCGTCTGCCGTAAGTCGGTCAACGTGGGCATGCTCTTCGCCCAGGTGCGGCGGGTGGTGCGGGAGTACGGCCTGTGAACGCGTCAGGCCCCTCCCCGTCGCGGGGGAGGGGCCTGGGCGCGGCCGGTACGGCAGCTACTCGGTGCGCAGGCCGTCCGGGCGCATCAGCCGCAGCAGCGGCGGCAGGCTGAGCAGCGTCACCGCGAGGACGACACCGGCTCCGATGCCGGTCATCGCCAGCACGCCGGCCCAGTCCACCGTCACCGAGTCGCCGGTCATCCGCAGCAGCACCGCGCCCAGCGTCAGCCCGACCACCGAGGCCAGCGCCAGACCCAGCGCGATCGGGATCGCCGTCTGCCACAGCACCGACAGGCTCAGCGTGCGGCGCCGGGTGCCGAAGGCGACCAGCGCGGACAGCAGCTTCTTGCGCTCGCGCAACTGCTCCAGCTGGGAGACCAGCAGGCTCGCGCCGATCAGCATCAGGACGCAGGTGGCGCCGACGAAGAGGCCGTTGCGGATGGGCTTGAACTGCAGCGACTGCTCGCTGGCCGCCAGGTTGAACGTGTCCGACAGCGGATCGAGGCGGGCCGCGGTGTTGCGCACGTGGTCACGGGCGTCCGGTACGGACTGGTTCAGCGACACGTACACCATGGGGCTCAGGCCGGCCTCCGCGGAGGCCGGCAGCGCGCCCGGGGTGAAGAGCAGGCCGCCGCGCTCGTAACCGGTCGGGTCCTCGCGCCCCTCCGCCGTCAGCACGCCGGAGGTCACCTTCCAGGCGGCCGTGTGGCTCGGGTGGTCGTCGTACCGGGGGTCGAAGTACAGGGTCCGGCCCGGGGCGGTGAACTCCTTCGCCTTGTCGCCGTACTCGCCCCCGGTGATCCGGAAGACGTCACCGTCCCGGCAGGTCGCCAGCCGTGCCACCTCGCGCAGTTCCGCGCAACTGCCGACGGCGACCTCCAGCGAGGTGTCCGGGTTCTTCGCCCGGTCCGCGGCCGAGCCCAGCGAGAGGGCCGACGCGCGGCGCACGCCCTCGGTTTCGGAGAGCGCCCGGCCCACCTGGGCCAACGGGACGTCACTGTGCAGGGAGACCTGCATCTGGGCGCGGTTCAGGTCGTTGTTCGTCTGCTTGGTGTAGTCGTTCTCGACCCCGGCGAACAGCATCTGCAGCGCGATCGCCCCGGCCACCGCGACCGCGATGCCGTTGACCATCCGGGCCGCCGTACCGCTGCTCAACTGGAGCCTGCGCACGGCCAGTTGCCAGGAGACCGAGCCCGAGTTCAGCCGGGCCACCACGGCCTCGACGACCCAGGGCAGCAGCGCGGTGACGCCGATCAGCAGCAGCACGGTGCCGCCGATGACCATCCACTCGTTGAAGCTGCCGTTGTCGTTGCCCTGCCCCATCATCGGGTACAGCATCGCCAGGCCGCCGAGCGGCAGCAGCAGCCGCCACCACAGCCGGCGGCGCGGCGGCTTCGACGTACGGACCACGCCGAGCGGTTCGATGACGACCCCGCGCAGCGCGAACAGCGTCACCAGGACGGCGGCGGCCGGTACGGCGACGGCGACCAGCGCGACCAGCGCGGGGGAGGGGTTGAGGTCGCTGGGGAAGACGCTGACGTTCCGTACCACCAGTACGCTCGCCGACTGCCGGGCCGCCACGAAGAAGACGGTGCCGAGCACCAGCCCGAGCAGCGCCCCCGCGAGGGCCTCCCCGCCCGCGATCCGGCGGGCCATCCGCCCGTCCGCGCCGACCAGCCGGAGCGCCGCGAGCCGCCGGTCCCGGCGCTCGCCGCCGAAGCGGACGGCCGCCGCGATGAACACGCCGACCGGCAGCAGCAGCACCACGAAGATGATCATGATGAGCAGGATCAGCACCGGGTCCAGCTCGTCCGGCGTGCGGTTGGCGGAGGGCCCGAAGTAGTCGATGCGCTCGACGGAGCCGTTGGAGAGGTGGTTCTCCAGGCCGGTGGCGCCGGCGTAGAAGGCGAGTTCGGCAGGCCCGATCAGCCCGGAGTTCCCGATCGTCCCGACGATCCGGTAGGGGTAGCGCTCGCGCAGCAGCTTGCCCGAGCCGGACTCCAGCAGCTTCTTCAGCGCGGGCGAGGCGACCATCTCGCCCTTCCCCGGGAACCTCGCCACGCCCGGCGGCAGCGGCGCCTTCACGCCCTCGGGCTCCACGAGCCGGCCGCGGATGTCCTTGGAGCGGAAGGTCGACTCCGCGTTGGCGATGATCAGCGTGCGGTCCGACTTCGGCAGCGTCTTCGCGCTGTACGTGAAGTCGTCCCGGTCGGTGCCGCGCTTGTCGCGGGCGGACAGCGCGCTCGGGATCGCCGTGGTGATCAGCAGCAGCGCCACGCCCAGCCCGACACCGACGGCCGTCAGTACGGCCCGGGTCCAGCCCTCTCGCCCGCCCGCGAAGGCGAACCGCACCCCCATGGCCAGATCCCTGGCCGACTGACGAGCACTCATACGACGCGCTCCATGTCCCGGGACTTCCCGTCCCGTACGACGATCTCGCGGTCGGAGTACGCGGCCACCCGGGCCTCGTGCGTGACGAGCACGACGGCCGCGTTGGCGGTCCGGGCCGCGTCCGTCAGCAGCTCCATCACGCGCTCGCCGTTGAGGGAGTCGAGCGCGCCGGTCGGCTCGTCGGCGAACAGCACCCGCGGATCGGTGACCAGCGATCGAGCCACCGCGACCCGCTGCCCCTGCCCGCCGGACACCTCACCTGGCCGCTTCTTCCCGAGGTCGTCGACTTCGAGGCGCTCCATCCACGTCAACGCGGCCCGCTCGGCCTCCTTGCGGGAGGTGCCGTTCAGCCGCAGCGGCAGTGCGACGTTCTCCACGCAGGTCAACTCGGGCACGAGCTGCCCGAACTGGAACACGAACCCGAACTCCGACCGCCGCAGCTGACTGCGCTCGGCGTCGCTCATGGTCGCCATCTCGCGCCCGTTGTACATGATCGACCCGGAGTCGGGCGTCACGATCCCGGCGAGACAGTGCAGCAGCGTCGACTTCCCCGACCCCGACGGGCCCATCACGGCGACGACCTCACCGGGGTGGATGGAGAACTCGGCACCGTCCAGCGCGGTGGTGGGTCCGTACGACTTGCGCAGCTCGTCGGCGACGAGCAGGGAACCGGCGGGAGTCACTTGGCCACCACCTCGGCGAGCTTGTCGAGACGCGCGGCGGTGAGTTCCAGCCACCGCAGGTCGGCCTCCAGATGGAACAGGGCGTGATCGCAGATGAGCTGATCCGCGAGATCACCCTTCCGCTTCCGATCCGTCAGGATCCGCATCATCCGCAGGTGCTCGGCACGCTGCGTGTCGAGGATGTCGGCGGCGTTGCGGTGCGTCAGCAGCGCGAGGACGACCTTGGTGTAGAGCGTCGACTGGAGATACGGCTCCGGCGCCTCGGGCGTCGCGAGCCATCGCTCGACGTCGGTGATCCCGGCGTCGGTGATGGCGTACCGCTTCCGCTCGGGCCCGCCGCCGGCCTCGATGCCGTCGACCTCGACGAGGCCGTTCTTCAGCAGCCGCGACATCGTCGAGTAGACCTGGCCGTAGTGCAGCGGCCGATCATGACCGAACTTCTCGTCGAAGGCCCGCTTCAGGTCGTAACCGTGACGCGGCCCGGACTCCAGGAGCCCCAGAAGGGTGTGACCGATGGACATGCCGAGGACTCTACACGGGGTGTATACGCCTCGTGTATACGCGGAGTGTGTAGATCATGGCGGGGTGTGGGGATGCGCAGGTGGGGGGTGATTGTCACGGTTCTGCTACTGGGGTGGCGCGGGCGGTCGACCCCTTCGCGGAATCGGCCCGGCCTCCCCGGGCAGCCTCCCCGCCTCCTTCAAGGCCCTCCGCAGTACGAACTCGATCTGCGCGTTGGCCGAACGCAGCTCGTCCCCGGCCCACCGCGCCAGCGCCTCGTACACCGACGGGTCCAGCCGCAGCAGCACCTGCTTGCGCTGCTGCGGCCGACGCTGGGGGAGGAACCCCCTGAAGGAGCCGTCACTGGTAGAGGGTCCCGGTGTTGAGGACCGGCTGGGGTGCCCGGTCGCCGCACAGGACCACCATCAGGTTGGACACCATCGCCGCCTTGCGCTCGTTGTCGAGTTCCACGATGTCCTGCTTGGTGATCCTCGCGAGCGCTGCCTCGACCATCCCCACCGCTCCGTCCACGATCTGCCGCCGCGCCGCGACGACCGCCCCGGCCTGCTGCCGCTGGAGCATCGCGGAGGCGATCTCCGGAGCGTACGCGAGGTGCGTGAACCGCGACTCGACGATCTGCACCCCGGCCGCCTCCACGCGCGCGTGCAGCTCGGCCGCGAGCTTCTCGGTGATCTCCTCCGCGTTCCCGCGCAGCGACAGCCCGCCCTCGTCGTGGGCGTCGTACGGGTACTCGATGGCGATGTGCCGCACGGCCGCCTCGGTCTGGGTCGCGACGAACTCCAGGTAGTTGTCCACCTCGAAGGTCGCCTGCGCGGTGTCCCGAACCTTCCAGACCACCACCGCGGCCAGTTCGATCGGGTTGCCGTAGGCGTCGTTCACCTTGAGGACGGCGGTCTCGTGGTTGCGTACGCGGGTGGAAATCTTCGTGCGCGAGGTGAAGGGGTTCACCCAGCGGAGGCCGTCCTGCCGGATCGTCCCCCGGTAGCGCCCGAAGAGCTGCACGACCCGCGCCTCGCCCGGCGCGACGGTGTTGAGTCCGCGCAGTGAGATGAGCGCGGCGATGAGGACGAAGACCCCGCCGACGGCGAAGCCGGGGCTCGCGGACGAGGCCGCGAACAGGACGACTGCGATCAGCAGGCCAAGCAGCCCGAGCAGCAGCGCGAGCGCGCCGCCGATGCTGTGCGCGGTGAACTCGCGGACGTGCGGTGTCGGCATCTCCGGTACGTCGGCGGCCGGTGTGGAGTCGTGCGCGGACATGGTGTTCCCCCGTTCTCGTAATTCTATCTAAGTGATATCACTTTACCCCGCAGGGCAACCCTCTACCCCTCTCGTCCGTCGGTTCCTTTGGCGGCGGGTGCTGATTGTCACGTCCGCAAAAGGCCGGAACGGCGGACCTTTGCCACATCTCCCGGTGTTAGCTTTCTGAGCTGACCTGAGCGGCGAACCTGTGTGACTCATGAGCACACATGAACGAAGCGGAGCGGATCGGACCAATGGGACGAGCGGACGAGAGACGAGCGCGACAGCGCGGTGGCCGCCGCGCAGCGCCCCCTACGCGCTCGTCCGTGGCGACGGCGCCCCCGGGCCCGGCGGAGGCCGAGCCGACCGTCATAGGTGGCCGGGCGGCCGCCCGCAGGGCAGCCCAGGGCAAGAACCCGGGCCGGGGCAAGGCGGGCAAGGGCGCGGGCAAGGACGGCAAGAGCTTCATACGCCGGATGTTCACCTGGAAGAAGATCGTCGGCGCCTTCTTCGGCATGTGCCTGCTCGGCATGGGTGCCTTCATCGCGCTGTACATGATGATCGACATTCCCGCGGGCAACGCCGACGCGACATTGCAAAGCAATGTCTACAAGTACAGCGACGGCTCGCTGCTGACCCGCGACGGTGAGCGCAACCGCGAGATCGTCGACCTGGCGAAGGTGCCCAAGAAGGTCCAGCTGACCTTCGTCGCCGCCGAGAACAAGACCTTCTACAAGGACGCCGGCGTCGACCTCAAGGGCACCGCGCGCGGTCTGCTCAACACGCTGTCCGGCAAGGGCGCCCAGGGTGGTTCGACGATCACCCAGCAGTACGTCAAGAACTTCTACCTGACCCAGAACCAGACCGTCACGCGCAAGCTGAAGGAACTGGTCATCTCCCTGAAGCTGGACCGCGAGAAGTCCAAGGACTACATCCTCGCGGGCTACATCAACACCAGCTACTACGGCCGTGGCGCCTACGGCATCCAGGCCGCCGCGCAGGCCTACTACCGCGTCGACGCCGACAAGCTCTCGGTCGAGCAGGGCGCCTACCTCGCCGCGCTGCTCCAGGCGCCGAGCCAGTACGACTGGGCGGTCGCGTCCGACACCGGCAAGGAGCTGGTGAAGGCCCGCTGGAACTACGTCCTCGACAACATGGTCGAGGAGGGCTGGCTGGACAAGACCAAGCGCGAGGGACTGAAGTTCCCGATCCCGAAGGCCCCTAAGGCCGCGCCCGGCATGGGCGGCCAGACCGGTTACCTGGTGGACGCGGCCAACAACCAGCTGGCCAAGCAGCTGGTCGCGCAGGGCACCGCGGACAACGTCAACGACGCGCTGACGATGGTCAAGGCGGGTGGCTGGACCATCACGCTCAACATCGAGAAGAAGAAGCAGAAGGCGCTGGAGGCGGCCGCCAAGTCCCAGCTGACCAGCAAGCTCGACGCGAAGAAGCGCTCGGTCGACGCGGACGTGCAGGCCGGCGCGGTCTCGGTGAACCCGAAGACGGGCGCGGTCGTCGCCCTCTACGGCGGCGTGGACTACTACAAGCACTACCGCTCGAACGCGACCCGCGTCGACTACCAGCCGGCCTCGACCTTCAAGCCGGTCATCCTCGCGGCGGCCCTGGACGAGGACGCCCAGACGCAGACCGGCAAGGCGATCACCGCGAACACGATGTACGACGGCACGAGCAAGCGCCAGGTCGTGGACGACGGCACCAAGGTCGGCTTCGCCCCGGAGAACGAGGACGACCAGAACTACGGCAACATCACCGTCCAGACGGCGATGAACAAGTCGGTCAACTCCGTCTTCGCGCAGATGGGCGTGGACGTCGGCATGGACAAGGTGCTCAAGGTCGCCAGCCAGCTGGGCATGGACACCGCCGACCTCAAGTCCGTACCCGCGCAGACCCTCGGCACGATGGGCGCGAGCCCGTGGCAGATGGCCGGCGTGTACGCGACCCTCGACAACCACGGCAAGCAGGTCACGCCGACGATCATCAAGTCGGTGGAGAGCAGCCAGCACGAGGTGAAGCTGCCGGATCCGATCGGCGACCAGGTCGTCAGCCGCGAGGCCGCCGACTCGGTCACCTCGGTGCTGACGGGCGTGGTCGACGACGGTACGGCCAAGGTGTCGGTGGCCGACAACTCCAACCGTGACGGCCGTAAGGTCGCCGGCAAGACGGGTACGTCGGACGAGAACCGCTCGGCCTGGTTCACCGGCTACACGCCCGACCTGGTCACCTCGGTCGGCCTGTTCGGCGAGTCCAAGAAGAACGGCGCGCAGGTCTCGATGTACAAGGCAGGCGGCTTCCCGCGCGTCAACGGCGGTGGCTTCCCGGCCCAGATCTGGGCGGCGTACACCTTCGGAGTCTCGGCCACGGGCGTCAAGTTCGACCTGGACACCACGCAGGGCGCGGCCGTCCAGCCCTCGTACACCCCGTCCCAGACCCCGAGCCAGAGCGCGACGCAGTCGCCGTCCCAGTCGCCGTCCCAGACGCCTACGCAGACCCCGACCCAGACGCCTACGCAGACGCCCACCCAGACGCCTACGCAGACGCCGACCCAGACGCCCACCCAGACCCCGACCCAGACCCCGACGGGCGCAGTGGACGACCCGCTGAACCCGAACGACGACCAGTAGGCACGCAGAAGGAAGGGCGCCCGGTGATCACCGGGCGCCCTTTGCGTTTCCTTACTGGCCCTTACTGGTCCTTACTGGCCTTTACTGCACGGCCGTCTTGCTCAGTTCGAACCAGACGACCTTTCCGGTGCTCAGCCGGGTGGCGCCCCAGCGCCGGGCCAGGCGGTTGACGAGGTACAGCCCGCGTCCGCCTTCATCCGTCGCCCGGGCCTGCCGAAGCCGCGGCAACTGGGGCACGTCGTCGCCCACTTCGCACCGCAGTACGTCGGTCCGCAGCAGCCGCAGGGTCACCGGCCGAGTGGCGTACCGGACCGCGTTGGTGACGACCTCGCTCACCAGCAGCTCGACGGAGTCGCTCAGCTCCTCCAGTCCCCACCGGTCCAGCGCCCGCCGGGCCAGCCGCCGGGCCCGCCCCGGCGCCGCGTCCTCCGGTTCCAGGAACCAGTACGCGACGTCACTGGGCGCGATCCCGTCGAAGCGTGCGGCGAGCAGCGCGATGTCGTCGTCCCGGTCGCCCGGCCCGAGCATGTCGAGCACCTCGTCGCACAGTGCCTCCAGCGGCGGCGGATGATCCGGCCCGGTCAGCTGGGCGGTCGCGGCGAGCTTCTCCCGCAGCTGCTCTATCCCGGTCCACACGTCCCGCAGCCGCGACTCGACCAACCCGTCGGTGTACAGCAGCAGCGTCGCCCCGGCCGGCGCGTCCAGCTCGACGGCCTCGAAGTCGACCCCGCCGACCCCGATCGGCGCACCCGGCGGCACCCGCAACACCTCGGCCCGCCCGCCCAGATGCAGCAGCACCGGCGGCGGATGGCCCGCGTTGGCGATGGTGATCCGGTGCGAGACCGGGTCGTAGACGGCGTACAGACAGGTCGCCATGCGGTCGGTGCCGAGCCGCTGGGCCTGCTCGTCGAGGTGGTGCAGGACCTCCTGCGGAGGCAGGTCCAGCCCGGCGAGTGTCTGGGCGGTGGTCCGCAGCTGGCCCATGATCGCGGCCGAGGTCATGGAGTGGCCCATGACGTCACCCACCACCAGCGCGACCCGGCTGCCCGGCAGCGGGATCGCGTCGTACCAGTCGCCGCCGACGCGCGCGGTCTCGGCGGCGGGCAGATAACGGGAGGCCAGCCGCACGCCCGTGGGCCGCGGCAGCGTCTCCGGGAGCATGGTCCGCTGCAACTCGTCGGCGATGTACGCCTCACGGCCGTACAGCACCGCCTTGTCGATGCCCAGCGCGCTGTGCGTGGCCAGCTGGGCGGCGACCAGGAGGTCGTCCGGCTCGAAGGGGATCCGCTCCGGCCGGCGCAGGAACAGCGCCGCGCCGATCACGCGCCGTCGGCCCCGCAGCGGGGCGAGGATCGAGCGCTGTCCGCCGGGTACGGCCAACTCGCCGCCCTCGCCGAGCAGTTCCGGCAGGGCGGCATGGGCCGCGGGCGCGTCCGTGAAGACCGGGCGCACCCCGCGCAGCACCTCGGCGAGCGCGCTGCCGGGGCGCACCTCGCACAGCTCGGCGCCGAGGGTGTCGAGGCCGGTCAGCTCGGCCGGCTCCGGCTGGAGCGCGGGCGAGAAGCCGCCGCCCTCGGTGTCCCGCTCGGCCGGGATGCGGTCGGTGCGGCGCAGGCGCAGCAGCAGCGGGCCGGTGGGCCGCTCGTCGCCGACCGGCAGCGGGTCGCGCAGATAGACGAGGATCGCGTCGGAGAAGGTCGGCACGGTCGCCCGGCACAGCCCCATCACGATCTCGTCGAGGTCGATACCGCGGGCGATCCGCCGGGTGGCGGCCCCGACGAAGCGCAGCCGGTCCCCGTCCCGCCGCATGGGCGTCGGCTGCCCGGGAGTCACCCCGGCCCCCTTGCGGCGCTCCTGGCCCCCGCCGGAGGCCTTCTCGGGCTCGGCCGCGGGCTGGGCCGGGATGCCCTCGGGCACGGGCCGCGGGCGATGCGTGTCTGGTTCTACGGCGGCCGGCTGGGAGTGCTCGGGGCCGGTGGTGTCGGGGGGCGAGGCCGGATCCTTTCCTTTGGCGCACGGCGTGGCCGTACCCGGCGTCGACGGTGTCTCTCCGGTGCGGGCCTGTGCCGGTAAGGCGGCCGCGGGGGCGGGAGGCGCCTGCGTCGGGGTGTGCAGGAGCGCCCCGCGGGGGTCCGCGGGGTCGGCGCCCGGCTGTCGGCGCTCGAAGGAGGTCGGGTGCTCCGTCACGCGTGTCGAATCCATCCGTCCGGGGCTGCGCGCCATACGCGCGGTTCGGCCCGCCGAAACTCCGATACCCGGAATGCGTGCACCCGGAACGGAATTCCCGCGTGGTCAGAGGCGGTTCCTGTGCCACCGGCGAACCATCTCGGGCTCGCAGAGGTGTTGCCCTCGTACCACTCGCTCACGTCCTGCCGCCCCTCGGTGACGTTCGGTCAAGCCCAGCGCATGTTCCGGGAGTTGCCGCCCTGCGCCCTTGCGGAGGACGATCCTACGGTTGTGGACCGGGGGCGCATCAAGGGTCTCATGTGGACACGTGCGCGGGCGTACGGTCCCAGTCCTCCGGCAACGAAGGTACAGCCCAGGACGGATCCGGGCGCCAGTGCTGCCAGTCGTCGTCGAACGGCGGGCCCCAGGCGCGGATCACCTCCACCGCCGAACGCCCCGCCTCCCGCACCCGCTCGGCGACCGTGGCGTCCATCAGTCCGTCCCGCTGGGCCTGCGCGAACTCGTCCTCGTCGAGCAGCCGCCAACTGCGGTCCGGGTGCACGGAGATGTCGAGGAAGTGGTCCTGGGAGTCGACCCCGCCGGCCCAACGGACCAGCGGTGTCTCAAGATTCACGTACCAGTTCTTGAACTGCCAGCCCGGCTCCCAGAACAGCCACACCGACCACGGCTCACCGGGCCGCGCCAGCTTGAGCACGCCCGTGCCGAACCACCGGTCGCGCTGGACGGTCCGCGGCTTGGTGTAGCGCGAGTGCAGCGGCTCCTGGTGTACGGCCGTGCCGTCGGCGAGCACCGGCTTCACGCACTCGGTGCCGGGCGCGAGCCACACGGCGAGCTGTTCGGCGTCGTCGCGGACGACGGTGACGGGCCGCACGATGTGGAAGTGCTCGCCGGCGTTCTCCCGGTACCGCCACAGGACCTGTGTCCCGGGCGCCCAGAAACCCGTCGCAGTACCCGCCGCCTCGTCCGCTCTCACCGCTCCACCGTCTGCCATGAACAGATATTAGGTGCCCAGGGCATACGACGCTGCGGTCCGCGTCACGGTTCTCCCACCGGCCATGATTGGTTACGGGCGCGTCATACTCAGGACATCCAAGGCCTGGTCCAGCTGCTCCTCGGTGAGGTCGCCGCGCTCCACGTACCCGTTCTCCAGGACGACTTGGCGGATCGTCTTGCGCTCCGCGAGCGCCTTCTTGGCGACCTTGGCCGCCTCCTCGTAGCCGATGTACTTGTTGAGCGGGGTGACCACCGACGGCGAGGACTCGGCGTACTCGCGGGCCCGTTCGCGGTTGGCGGTGATGCCGTCGACGGTCCGGTCGGCGAGCAGCCGGGAGACGTTGGCGAGCAGCCGGATCGACTCCAGCACGTTCTTGGCGATGACCGGCAGCATGACATTGAGCTCGAAGTTGCCGGCGGCGCCCGCGGTGGCGACGGTGGTGTCGTTCCCGGTGACCTGGGCGGCGACCATGAGCACGGCCTCCGGGATCACCGGGTTGACCTTGCCGGGCATGATCGACGAACCGGGTTGCAGATCGGGCAGGTTGATCTCGGCGAGCCCGGTCCGCGGCCCGGAGGCCATCCACCTCAGGTCATTCGCAATCTTGGTAAGCCCCACCCCGATGGTCCTCAACTGCCCACTGGTCTCGACGATCCCGTCCCGCGCGCCCTGCGCCTCGAAGTGGTCGCGGGCCTCGGTGAGCGGCAGCCCGGTGACGCGGGCGACCTCCTCGATGACGGCGGCGGAGAAGCCGGGCGGGGTGTTGATGCCGGTCCCGACCGCCGTCCCGCCGAGGGGCAGCTCGGCGAGCCGCGGCAGCGAGGAGTACAGCCGCTCGACCCCGTACCGCACCTGCGCCGCGTACCCCCCGAACTCCTGCCCCAGGGTCACCGGAGTGGCATCCATCAGATGCGTCCGCCCGGACTTCACGACATCCCCGAACTCCGCCGCCTTCCGCTCCAGCGAGGCGGCGAGGTGCTCCAGGGCCGGGATCAGATCACGCGTGACGGCGGCGGTGGCGGCGACGTGAATGGAGGACGGAAACACGTCATTGGACGACTGGGACGCATTGACATGATCATTCGGGTGTACGTCCCTGCCGAGCCGCTCGCTCGCCAGCGTGGCGACGACCTCGTTGGTGTTCATGTTGGACGAGGTCCCGGACCCCGTCTGGAACACGTCGATCGGGAACTGGTCGTCCCAGTCCCCCGGGCGACCTCCGCGGCCGCCTCCTGGATCGCCTCGGCGACATCCTTGTCGAGCACCCCCAGCCGCGCGTTCACCTTCGCCGCGGCCCCCTTGATCCGCGCGAGCGCCTCGATGTGCGCCCGCTCGATCCGCTGCCCGGAGACCGGGAAGTTCTCCACGGCCCGCTGCGTCTGGGCCCGCCACTTGGCGTCCAGGGGGACGCGGACCTCGCCCATGGAGTCGTGCTCGATGCGGTATTCGCTCATGTCCGTATAGCGATCGGGAGGGTGGGGATGTTCCGGACCTTGGGCCACCCGGGGGCTGTGACTCAGGTCTCATCGCCGCGCGGCGACCGCAGCGCCCCCGGGGACGAGTACGGGCAGGTCGACGACCTCTCCGACGCCGAGACAGCGGCCGACCTGGACATCTCGCCGAGCACGGTGCTCGCAGCTGGCCCGGGGCATCGCGAAGCTCAGAGGCCAGTTCCCCGCACTCTCCGGCCCTTCACCACGGCAGCCCCAGGGAGGAACCCGATGACCTCGTACGACGACGCACGGCCCTCCGGCTGCACACCCTTCGAGGAGGAACTGGTGAACGCCATGAACGACTACGCCGGCTCGGCCGACGCCTCCGCGTTCGACATCGCGCCCGGGATCCTACGGCGCACCCGTCGGCGGCGGACGGTGGGCATCGCCGCCGTAGCCACCGCGCTGATCGCGGCGGGCGGCGGGACGGCCCTGGCCACGATGTCGGACGCCCCGCAGGTGACCAACCCCGGCGGCACGGTCGACGTGACCCTCTGCGCGAAGTGACGCGGGACGCGAAGTGATGCAAGACGCCCGCCCCTGCGTCCATCAGGGGGGGCGTCCGGCACAGGGTCAGGCCAGCCCGGGGCCCCGTACCGGAATCGTCGTGAACGTCGGTGCCGGTGCCGGGTCCTGGAAGAAGTCGTTGCCCTTGTCGTCCACCACGATGAACGCCGGGAAGTCCTCGACCTCGATCTTCCAGACCGCCTCCATGCCGAGCTCCTCGTACTCGACGACCTCGACCTTCTTGATGCAGTCCTGGGCCAGGCGGGCGGCCGGGCCGCCGATGGAGCCGAGGTAGAAGCCGCCGTGCGCGTCGCAGGCGTCCGTGACCTGCTTGCTCCGGTTGCCCTTGGCGAGCATCACCTTGGAGCCGCCCGCGGCCTGGAACTGCTCGACGTACGAGTCCATACGGCCGGCCGTCGTCGGGCCGAAGGAGCCGGACGCGTAGCCCTCGGGAGTCTTCGCGGGACCGGCGTAGTAGACCGGGTGGTCCTTCAGGTACTGCGGCATCTCCTCGCCCGCGTCCAGGCGCTCCTTGATCTTGGCGTGCGCGATGTCACGGGCCACGACCAGCGGGCCGGTAAGCGAGAGCCGGGTCTTCACCGGGTACTTGGTGAGCTCGGCGAGGATCGTCTCCATCGGCTGGTTCAGGTCGATCTTCACCACGTCGGACGCCTCGTCGAGGTGCTCGTCCGTCGTCTCCGGCAGGAAGCGCGCCGGGTCCGTCTCCAGCTGCTCCAGGAAGACGCCCTCGGGGGTGATCTTCGCCAGGGCCTGACGGTCGGCGGAGCACGAGACCGCGATGGCGACGGGGCAGGAGGCGCCGTGCCGCGGCAGGCGGACCACGCGTACGTCGTGGCAGAAGTACTTGCCGCCGAACTGCGCGCCGATCCCGATCCTCTGGGTCAGCTCGAAGACCTTCTGCTCCAGCTCCTTGTCCCGGAAGCCGTGGCCCAGCTCGGAGCCCTCGGCGGGGATCTCGTCCAGGTAGTGCGCGGAGGCGTACTTGGCGGTCTTCAGGGCGTACTCGGCGCTCGTACCGCCGACGACGATCGCCAGGTGGTACGGCGGGCAGGCGGCCGTACCGAGCGAACGGATCTTCTCCTCCAGGAACTTCATCATGGAGGACTCGTTCAGGACGGCCTTCGTCTCCTGGTAGAGGAAGGACTTGTTGGCGGAACCGCCGCCCTTCGCCATGAACAGGAACTTGTAGGCGCCGCCGTCGGTGGCGTACAGCTCGACCTGGGCCGGGAGGTTGGAGCCGGTGTTCTTCTCCTCCCACATGGTGAGCGGAGCCATCTGCGAGTAGCGCAGGTTGAGGTTGAGGTAGGCGTCGTAGATGCCGCGGCTCAGCGCGGCCTCGTCGCCGCCCTCGGTGAGCACGTTCTGCCCGCGCTTGCCCATGACGATCGCGGTGCCGGTGTCCTGGCACATGGGGAGCACGCCGGCGGCCGCGATGTTCGCGTTCTTCAGGAGGTCCAGGGCGACGAACTTGTCGTTGCCGGACGCCTCCGGGTCGTCGATGATGCGGCGCAGCTGGGCCAGGTGGGCCGGGCGCAGGTAGTGCTGGATGTCGTGGATGGCCTCCGCGGCGAGCTTGCGCAGCGCCTCCGGCTCCACCTTGAGGAACGTCCGCCCGTCGGCCTCGAAGGTGGAGACACCCTCGGAGGTCACCAGCCGGTACGGGGTGGTGTCCTCTCCCATGGGGAGCAGATCGGTGTACGCGAACTCAGGCATCTCAGCCCATTCCTCACTCGGCAGACGGCGCCCGCCTCCGTTGGCGGGTCTCACCAGCGTAGAACCTGTCCAAGACCGGAAGCTTGTGAGGTAAGGCTCAGTTGCTTGTACAAGACTTATCCACAGGCCTAGTCGCGATCTATCGCGTTTCGGTACGCTGTTGCCGTGGACCTTCAGAAGCAGACGGAACTCCGCGCCTCCGATGCCGACCGTGACCGTATCGCCGACATCCTGCGCGAAGCCCTGGCCGAGGGCCGGCTGACCGCCGACGAGCATGCCGAGCGGGTGGAGGGCGTGCTCGCCGCCAAGACGGTCGGCGAGCTGGAGGGCTTCATACGGGACCTGCCCGCCGCCCACCGCGACCGCGCCGCCCCCGCCTTCGCCGCGGCCCCGAACCGGCCCACCATGGGCGCGATCCCGGCCGACCCCGACGACAACGTGGTGGCGGTGTTCAGCAGCGCGGTCCGCAAGGGGCGCTGGCGCGCGGGCCGCCGTATCCACGCGTACGCGATCTTCGGTTCCGTCGAGATAGACCTCAGCGAGGCGCTCTTCGAGTACCAGCAGGTCGTGATCAAGACGGTCTCGGTCTTCGGCAACATCGAGATACGCGTCCCGGAGAACGTGTCGCTGCGCGGCACCGGCGGCGGTGTGCTGGGCAACTTCGAGGTGGCGCCGCTCGACTCGACCGACCCGGACGCCCCGGTCGTTTACATCGACGGCTGGGCGGTACTGGGCAATGTGGAAGCGAAGCCGAAGCGCGGCAAGCTCGTCGCGGACATTCTCGATCGGGTTCAGCGCAAGGTCGACAAGAGTTTGCGCAAGCACCTGGATCGTTGACGGTTGTGAATCGGGCCGGTCCTGCACTCAGTGCATAGGCCCGCGCACAGCGGGTAGGGCTTGCTGCATCGTCGCTCGCTCGCGAAGCCGTCGTCAGGAGTAGACCGTGCTGCAACCGCCGCATTCGTCCCTGCAGGTCGCTGCCGTTCCGGCCCAGCGGGTGCCAGTGCGGGACAGGGACCAAGACGCACCCTGGCACACCGAGGCGGTGTGCCGGCGCGACGAGGCCGGCCTGTTCTTCGCACCGTCCAAGGAACCCACCGCCGCGCGCCTCTCCCGGGAGGAGGCGGCCAAGCGCGTCTGTGCCCGCTGCCCGGTGATGGTCGAGTGCCGCGAGCACGCGCTCCTGCAACCGGAGCCCTACGGCGTCTGGGGCGGCCTGACGGCCGCGGAACGCCGAGTGGTCCTGGCCCGCAGGCGCCGCCGCGACATGGAACTCAAGAAGGCGGCCCGGCCGAACCGCATAGCGCAGGCGGGCTGAGCAGGGCCCTGTGAACAGCAAAGGGCGCCCCCACCGCACCGGGGGCGCCCTTGTCTTCCTGCGGAGACCTGTCCGGGGCTACTTGGCCCGGTCGAAGTCGATCGCGCTGTAGGCCCGCAGCTTGCTCAGCCGGTGCTCCGAGTCGATCCGCCGCACCGTCCCCGACTTCGACCGCATCACGATCGAGTCGGTCGTCGCCGTCTCCGACCGGTACCGCACACCCCGCAGCAGCTCACCGTCGGTGATCCCGGTCGCGACGAAGAAGACGTTCTCCCCGGAGACCAGGTCGTCGGTCATCAGCACCCGGTCGAGGTCGTGCCCGGCGTCGATCGCCCGCGCCCGCTCCTCGTCGTCCTTCGGCCACAGCTTGCCCTGGATGGTGCCACCGAGGCACTTCACCGCACAGGCCGAGATGATCCCCTCCGGCGTACCGCCGATGCCCAGCAGCATGTCGACACCGGTGCCCTCGCGCAGCGCGTAGATGGAACCCGCCACGTCACCGTCGGAGATCAGCTTGATCCGCGCCCCGGCCTCCCGGATCTCCTTGATGATGCCGTCGTGCCGCGGCCGGTCGAGGATCACCACGGTCACGTCCTCCGGCGTGGACCGCTTCGCCTTCGCGACCCGCCGGATGTTCACCGAGACCGGCGCGTCGATGTCGACGAAGTCCGCCGCCTCGGGCCCGGTGACCAGCTTGTCCATGTAGAAGACGGCGGACGGGTCGAACATCGACCCCCGGTCCGCGGCCGCCAGCACGGAGATCGCGTTCGGCATGCCCTTGGCCGTCAGCGTGGTCCCGTCGATCGGGTCGACGGCGATGTCGCACTCCGGCCCGGTCCCGTCACCCACCCGCTCCCCGTTGAAGAGCATCGGGGCCTCGTCCTTCTCGCCCTCGCCGATGACGACCACGCCGTTCATCGACACGGTGGAGACGAGGGTCCGCATGGCGCGCACCGCGACACCGTCGGCGCCGTTCTTGTCGCCGCGCCCGACCCAGCGGCCCGCGGCCATCGCGGCGGCTTCGGTCACCCGGACGAGTTCCAGGGCGAGGTTACGGTCGGGGGCTTCGCTGGGGACTTCGAGTTCGGACGGCAAGTGATGATGCTCGGTCATCGAGGCGCACCTTTCTGATACGACGACGGCCGGATGAGGGTTCGACCCTCGACTCTATCGTCAGTCCGACAAAATGAGCAGGGGACCCCACGGATGAGCGGACCGGGCACCTGCGACGATAGAGGGCGTGGCAGGTTCGAACGGCAGGCAGAAGACGGCCCGGGACATGATCCTCTCCCTGGGCATCATCGGGATCGCGGCGGCGCTCATCTACGTGTTCATCCCGCACGACGACTCCGCTCCGGACATCAAGCGGGTCGACTACCGGGTGGAGCTCCTCACGGCGCGCCGCGCCGCGGCGTACCCGGTGGCCGCCCCCGAGGGGCTGGCCAAGTCCTGGAAGGCGACGTCCGTGCGCTTCGACGGGGCGAACTTCGACGCCTGGCATCTGGGCTTCCACACCCCCGACGACCAGTACGTGCAGATCGAGCAGTCGACTCAGAAGGCGGCGGAGTTCATCGACGACGCCAGCCAGGGCGCTTCGGCGACGAAGACCACCCAGGAGATCAACGGCAAGACCTGGACGCACTACACGGGCGGCCGCTACGACGCCCTCGTGCTCCCCGCCAAGGGCTCGACCACCGTCGTCGCGGGGACGGGCTCGTTCAAGCAGCTGACGGAGATGGCGCAGGCGCTGAAGACGTCGTAGAACCGCATCCGCGTACGAGAGAGGCCCCCGGCAGCGCTGCCGGGGGCCTCTCTCGCATGGGGTCTGCTCAGACCGTGGTGACGACCTGGTCGTACTCCAGGCGCGGGGAGCGCGGGAACCAGGCGTCCTCGCCCGGCTTGCCGATGTTGATGACCATCAGCGGGGTGTGGTCGTCGTCCAGGAACTCCTTCTGGACGCCCGCGAAGTCGAGGCCGGTCATCGGGCCGGCGGCGAGACCGGCGGCGCGGACGCCGATGATGAAGTAGGCGGCCTGGAGCGTGGCGTTCAGGCCGGCGCTGCCCTCACGGGTCGAGCGCTCGCCGAAGAAGAGGTCCTTGGCCTGCGGGAAGTGCGGGAAGAGCGCCGGAAGTTCGGCGTGGAACTCGTTGTCCGCGGAGAGGATCGCGACCAGCGGGGCGGCGGCGGTCTTCTTCTGGTTGCCCTCGGACATCAGGCCGACGAGCCGCTCGCGGGCCTCCTCGGAGCGGACCAGCGTGACGCGCAGCGGCGACTGGTTCATCGAGGTCGGGCCGTACTTGACCAGGTCGTAGATGGCCTGTACCTGCTCGTCGGTCACCGGCTCGTCGGTGAAGGTGTTCGCGGTGCGGGCCTCACGGAACAGCAGGTCCTGGGCGGCGGGGTCGAGAACGAGAGACATGCGGGGGACTTCCTCGGGTGTAGCCTGGCCCGGATTACCGGACCGCGGTCCGTTTCGGCTTGCAGGCATGACCGTACGCCAGAGAAGTTCAAGGTTCAACAAAAAGCGGGGCGTAGTGATCCGCTTCACAGCAAACGGTCGGTCGACTACTCGCCGGCTTCCTGCTCCCCGGCCTCTTCCTCCTCCGCCAGCGCCGCGTCCAGCCGCGCCCGCGCCCCGTCCAGCCGGCGCCGGCACACCTTGGCCAGCTCCTCGCCGCGCTCCCACAGCGCGAGGGACTCCTCCAGCGTCGTACCGCCCGCCTCGAGACGTCGTACGACCTCGATCAACTCGTCCCGCGCCTGCTCGTACCCGAGCGCTTCTTCGGCCACCTTGCTGGTCATCCGCCCACCCTATGCGTCGACTCGTACGGAGAACTCGCCCTCGGAGACCCGCGCCCGCAGCGTCTCCTCGGCGCTCACCTCGCCGGGATCCCGGACCACATGCCCGTCCGCCTTCTGAAGCACCGCGTACCCGCGCTTGAGGGTTGCGGCGGGGGAGAGGGCCACCACGCGCGCGTGCGTGTGCGTCAGCTCGGAGTCGGCCCGGTCCAGGAGATGCCCCAGCGTGCGCCGCGAACGGTCGACCAGCGAGGCGACATGGTCCGCCCGCTCGTCGATCATCCGGTGCGGATCCTCTATCGACGGCCGCGCGAGGGCATGCGCCAGCCCCCGCTCCTCCCGCTCCACGAACGCCTCCACACACCGCCGCGCCCGGTCGCGCAGCAGCCGTACCCGCTCGTACTCCTCACCGACATCCGGTACGACCTTCTTGGCGGCGTCGGTCGGAGTGGAGGCCCGCAGGTCGGCGACGTAGTCGAGGAGCGGGTTGTCGGGTTCGTGCCCAATGGCGGAGACAACGGGCGTACGACACTCGGCGACAGCGCGCACCAACTGCTCGTCGGAGAAGGGCAGCAGATCCTCCACGCTGCCACCCCCACGGGCGACGATGATCACGTCCACCTCGCCCCGCTCGTCGAGCTCCTTCACGGCCTGCACGACCTGCGGGACGGCGTGCACGCCCTGCACTGCGACGTTGCGCACCTCGAAACGGACGGCGGGCCAGCGGTGCCGGGCGTTCTCCAGGACGTCCCGCTCGGCGGCGGAGGCCCGGCCGCAGACCAGCCCGATGAGCTGCGGCAGGAAGGGCAGCGGCTTCTTCCGCTCGGCCGCGAACAGCCCCTCGGCGGCGAGCGACTTCTTCAACTGCTCAAGGCGGGCGAGCAGTTCACCCACCCCCACGGGCCTTATCTCGGCGGCCCGCAACGACAGCTGGCCCCGCGGCGCGTACCACTCCGGCTTCGCGAGTACGACGACCCGGGCGCCCTCGCTCACCACATCGGCGACGGAGTCGAAGACCTGGCGGTAGCAGGTGACGCTGACGGAGATGTCGTACGACGGGTCGCGCAGGGTGAGGAAAACGACCCCGGCACCGGGCCGCCGCGACAGCTGCGTGATCTGCCCCTCGACCCACACGGCCCCGAGCCGGTCGATCCACCCCCCGATGAGCCGCGAGACCTCACCGACGGGGATGGCGGTTTCGGCACTGGTGTTGAGAGCCATGCCGCGAGCGTATAGGCCGACACCGACAATCCAGCCTGTCCGGCGGCTTGGGCCGACACCGGCATCCCAGCCTGTCCGGCGGTTTGGGCAGACGCCGGCATCCCAGCCCGTCCGGCGTTTGAGGACGAGGCCCGTTCAGGGCCGAAGCGGGGGGTCTGGGGGCGCAGCCCCCAGGGATGGGACGGGTAAGGGCGGCGGGGGCGATCAACGCCCGCGCTGCGCCACCAACACCCCGAGCCCGACCACGAACCAGACCGCTCCCACCACCTGCGCCGCCCCCGACGCCTCCACGATCACCGCGATCGTGATCGCCGCCCCCACCACCGGCACCAGCACATGCCGCCACCACACCACCGGCCCCCCGGCCCGCCGCACCGCGAACCAGCCCACCACGCTCGCGTGCAGCAGCGTGAACGC
Source organism: Streptomyces sp. CA-249302 (assembly GCF_050936785.1). Classification (NCBI taxonomy): domain Bacteria; kingdom Bacillati; phylum Actinomycetota; class Actinomycetes; order Kitasatosporales; family Streptomycetaceae; genus Streptomyces; species Streptomyces sp. CA-249302. Next base: position 6,829,696 of record NZ_JBNJMG010000001.1, read on the forward strand.
CGTCAACGCCCCGATGTCGACCACCGACACCAGGTGATCCATCCCGTCGTCCCGCCGGGCCGCCCACACCGCCGCCACCAGCGTGATCACGGCCGCACACAGCAGCGCGACCCGCGGCACCCCGGCATCCGTCTTCGCCAGCGCCCGAGGCAACCGCCGCTCCCGCCCCATGGCGAACAGCAGCCGCCCCGCAGCCGCCTGCCCGGCCAGCGCCGCGAACGCCGCCCCGATCGCCTTGCTCACGGCCACCAGATCGTGCAGCCAGCCACCGACGGACGTCTCCACGGCGTCGTAGAAGGCCGAGCCCTGCTTTCCCGGATCCGCGGCCAGCCGCGCCGACGTCGTCGGCTCCAGCAGCGCCACCAGATACGACTGCGCCACGAACAGCACACCCGCCAGCGCGAGACAGAACAGCACCGCCCGCGCGACCTTCTCCGACCCGCCGGTGACCTCCTCGGCGAAAGTGGCGATCGCGTCGAAGCCGAGGTAGGAGAGGACAGCGACCGACACCGCGCCGATCACCGCGGAGAGGGCGAAGGAGCCCTGGGTGCCGTCTCCCGACAGGGGCGACAGCCAGCCCCGTGTCGCCCCGTCCCGGGCCAGCACCACCACCGCCGACACGACGAAGACCAGTAGCACCACGATCTCCATCGCCAGCACCAGGAAGCCGACGCGGGCCGCGGCCCGTACGCCCCAGAGGTTCAGGAGCGTCGTGACGACCACGGCGAGCGCCGTCCACACCCAGCGCGAGACCTCGGGGACCAGGGAGTTCATCGCGATGCCGGAGAACAGGTACGCCACCGCGGGGATGAGGAGGTAGTCCAGCATCGCCATCCAGCCGGCGACGAACCCCGCCTCCTTCCCGAGCGCCACGCGCGCGTACGCGAAGACCGAGCCCGCCTGGGGGACCACCCGCACCATCTGGGCGTAACTGAAAGCGGTGAACGCCATCGCGACCGTGGCGACGACGTAGACGAGCGCTACGGCCCCGTGCGACTTGGCGTCCAGGGTGCCGAACACGCCGACCGGCGCCATAGGGGCGACGAAAAGCAGCCCGTAGACCACCAGATCCCGGAAGCCGAGGCTGCGCCGCAGGTCGTGGCTCTCTTCGGTGCTCCGCGTCGCCGTGCCGGTGTCGGACATCGTGCCTCCGCCAGTGCCTCGCCCGTCGCGTCCTTCCCCACCCCTCCCACTCCAGGGCATGTCTCCCCATGGACGCGATCTTTGACCCGCCGAACGTGGCCCTACGATGGATCCATGACTGCTTCGCCTGGCCGCCGTGTCCTGCTCGCCGCTCCCCGTGGCTACTGCGCGGGTGTGGACCGCGCCGTGATCGCCGTCGAGAAAGCCCTGGAGCAGTACGGGGCTCCGATCTATGTCCGGCACGAGATCGTGCACAACAAGTACGTCGTGCAGACCCTCGAGAAGAAGGGCGCCATCTTCGTCGAGCGGACGGAGGAGGTCCCCGAGGGGAACATCGTGATGTTCTCCGCCCACGGTGTGGCCCCGGTCGTGCACGAGGAGGCCGAGCGCGGGAAGCTCGCCACCATCGACGCCACCTGCCCGCTGGTCACCAAGGTCCACAAGGAAGCCGTCCGCTTCGCCAAGGAGGACTACGACATCCTCCTGATCGGGCACGAGGGCCACGAGGAGGTCATCGGCACCTCCGGTGAGGCTCCCGACCACATCACGATCGTCGACGGTCCGGAAGACGTCGCCAAGGTCGAGGTCCGCGACGAGTCGAAGATCGTCTGGCTCTCGCAGACCACCCTCTCCGTCGACGAGACCATGGAGACCGTCGACGCCCTCAAGGAGAAGTTCCCGCAGCTCATCTCCCCGCCCAGCGACGACATCTGCTACGCCACGCAGAACCGTCAGCTCGCCGTGAAGCAGATGGGTGAGGAGGCGGACCTGGTCGTCGTGGTCGGCTCGAAGAACTCCTCCAACTCCGTGCGCCTGGTGGAGGTCGCCAAGCTCGCCGGCGCGCGCGCCGCCTACCTGGTGGACTTCGCCGACGAGATCGACGAGGCCTGGCTGGAGGGCGTGAGCACGGTCGGCGTCACCTCCGGTGCCTCCGTGCCGGAGATCCTGGTCGAGCAGGTCCTGGAGTGGCTGTCGCAGCGCGGCTTCGAGGACGTGGAGATCGTCAAGGCGGCCGAGGAGTCCATCACCTTCTCGCTGCCCAAGGAGCTCCGCCGCGATCTGCGCGACGAGGCCGCCGCGCTGATCGCCGGTCGTACGGCCGCCTCGGCCGAGTGACTGTCAGTCGTCCGTCGTAACGTAGGGCCATGCAGATCTTCGGTGTGGACATCGGTGGGTCCGGGATCAAGGGCGCCCCTGTGGACCTGGACAGGGGCGACCTCGCGGAGGAGCGCTTGAAGGTGCTCACTCCGCACCCGGCGACGCCCGACGGCGTGGCCGACGGGGTGAAACAGGTCGTCGAGCACTTCGGCTGGACCGGCCCGGTCGGGCTCACCTTCCCGGGCGTGGTCACCGGCGGATCCACGATCCGTACGGCGGCCAACGTCGACAAGGGCTGGGTCGACGTGGACGCGCGCGCGTTGTTCACCGAGCGGCTGGGCGGCCTGCCGACGACGGTGGTCAACGACGCGGACGCGGCGGGCGTCGCCGAGATGAACTTCGGCGCGGGCCGGGGCCGCCGGGGCACGGTCATCCTGCTGACCTTCGGCACCGGCATCGGCAGCGCGCTCTTCACCGACGGCGAGCTCGTGCCCAACACCGAGCTGGGCCACCTGGAGCTGCAGGGCCACGACGCGGAGAAGCGGGCCTCCAGCAAGGCCAAGGACGACGGCGAGCTGACCTGGGAGCACTGGGCCCGCCGTGTCACGAAGTACCTCGCCCACGTCGAGATGCTCTTCTCGCCCGAGCTGTTCATCATCGGCGGCGGTGTCAGCCGTAAGTCCGAGAAGTTCCTGCACTTCATCGAGGGCATCCAGGCGGAGATCGTCCCGGCGCAGCTGCAGAACAACGCGGGGATCGTGGGGGCGGCGATGCGGGCGGCGAAGGACGGCTAGGAGCGCCGGCCAGGGTGGGCCGGCCTAAGGGCCACCCCGGCCGGCGGTTCAGGCCCTCGGTGGGCGGCGCCTCGCGACCTGCTTGCGCATCAGGGCGATCTTCCGGACGGTCACGATCACACCCGCGACGAGGGTGCCGCCGTAGAGCCAGCCGGCCTGGGTGGCCAGCGCCGTCACCAGGCCCATCAGGCGGCCCGCCAACCCGCCGCCGCTGTCGGCGACGGGGAGCAGGCCCACCGCGAAGGCGATCGGCACGACCACGGGGGCGGTCACCAGGTCGCCCTTGCGCACCCACAGCGCGGTCAGCACGCACACCGGCAGGAACAGCACGCCGTACACCGTCGGCGAGGCCCCGAACAGCAGCTGGTCCAGGCCGCCGAGGACGAACATCACGGCCCCGCAGAACAGGCCGCCGCCCAGACCGGTCAGCCGGGGGTTCGGCAGCCGCCGTACCGTCTCGACCAGCGGCGGGCCCGGCTGCCGTACCCCCGCGGGACGAGCCGCGGGGCGTTTGGCCGCCGGGCGTGCGCCGCCGCGGGCCGCCTGCGGGGGCAGCGGAGGGGGGTTGCGTCTCGTGCCGTTGTGCGGGGGGCGCGTCCTGTGTTGCTCCACGCGACCAACTTAGGTCGGTTTATGTGCCGAATCGGCCCTCAGACACGCCGGAGGGCAGACCTTGGCCGTGCGTTCGAGAGGTCCGGCGGGGCGGGGCCGGGCAGCCCGTAAACTGGGGGATCGGTCGGCCCGCCGGCCCCCTGGCCCGCCCGGTACGGGCACCGGCCCCTGGCCCTCTCACTACGGGAAGTCGCAACGTGTCGCTCACGATCGGAATCGTCGGTCTGCCGAATGTCGGCAAGTCGACCCTGTTCAACGCCCTGACCAAGAACGACGTGCTCGCGGCCAACTACCCGTTCGCCACGATCGAGCCGAACGTCGGGGTGGTGGGCGTCCCGGACGCGCGCCTGACCAAGTTGGCCGAGATCTTCTCCTCCCAGCGGATCCTCCCGGCGACCGTCGACTTCGTCGACATCGCGGGCATCGTGAAGGGCGCGTCCGAGGGCGAGGGCCTGGGCAACAAGTTCCTGGCGAACATCCGTGAGTCCGACGCGATCTGCCAGGTCATCCGCGCCTTCAAGGACGAGAACGTCGTGCACGTCGACGGCAAGGTCTCGCCGAAGGACGACATCGAGACGATCAACACCGAGCTGATCCTCGCCGACCTCCAGACCATCGAGAAGGTCCTGCCGCGCCTCCAGAAGGAGTCGCGGATCAAGAAGGACGTCGTCCCGAAGGTCGCGGCGGTCGAGGCGGCGAAGGAGATCCTGGAGAAGGGCGACACCCTCTTCTCCGCGGGCATCGTCCAGGGCTCCGGCAACGAGGAACTCCTGCACGACCTGCACCTCCTGACCACCAAGCCCTTCCTCTACGTCTTCAACGTCGACGAGGACGAACTGGTCGACGACGACTTCAAGGCCGAGCAGCGCGCCCTGGTCGCCCCGGCCGAGGCGATCTTCCTCAACGCCAAGCTGGAGGCGGACCTCGCCGAGCTCGACGAGGAGGACGCGATGGAACTCCTGGAGTCCGTCGGCGCGGAGGAGCCCGGCCTCACCACGCTCGCCCGAGTCGGCTTCAACACCCTCGGCCTCCAGACCTACCTCACGGCCGGCCCCAAGGAATCCCGCGCCTGGACCATCAAGAAGGGCGCCACGGCCCCCGAGGCGGCCGGCGTCATCCACACCGACTTCCAGAAGGGCTTCATCAAGGCGGAGGTCATCTCCTTCGAGGACCTGGTGGAGACGGGATCGGTGGCGGAGGCCCGCGCGAAGGGGAAGGCGCGGATGGAGGGCAAGGAGTATGTGATGCAGGACGGGGACGTGGTGGAGTTCCGCTTCAACGTGTAGCGGCTGACATATCACCACGTCGCTGATCTGGCAAACATGCAGGTCAGAGAGGGTCCGGCTCTTCGGGGTCGGGCCCTTAGTTTTTTCCCGTGCTGGGATGGTGCTGGGATAGCTGACCCCTCGTCACCTGTCATCACCCCTGCTCATCCCTACCGTGCTGGGATCGTGCTGGGATGGGATGAGAAAGCCCGTGCTGGGTTTCGGACAGCGCGGCGACCGGTGCGACGGGTGGGCAGGAAGATGCTCCGTCTGCACGGTTTCTTCACGGCTCCGTGGCCCCCGTTCGGAAACAAATCTGCACCCGCCCGACGTTGTCGATCTCCTAGCCGAGGAGGGGAAGGTGTCGGGGCTGAAGCTGTTCCACACGACGAATAGCGGCGTGACTGAGGTCACGCCGCGTCTTGCTGCTGTCGAGGCGGATGTGCAGGATCTCGTCGAGGCGCACATGGAGGCGATGCTGGGCGTCGCGTTCCTCGCGAGCGAGTACGTGATCGACTGCGTTGACGGCGGGCGTATCGATTCGCTCGGGCTGGACGAGAACGGGGCGCCCGTGATCGTGGAGTACAAGCGCGGCACGGACGCCGGGGTCATCAACCAGGGCCTCTTCTACATGGCCTGGCTGATGAGCCACAAGGAATCCTTCCGGAGTCTGGTCCGCGACCGGCTCGGGGCGACGGCCGCGTCCCAGATCCTGTGGAGCGCACCGCGGCTGATCTGCGTGGCCGGCGACTTCACCCGCTACGACGCGCACGCCGTACGCGAGCACCGGCGCTCGATCGACCTGGTCCGCTACCGGTACTTCGGCAGCGACCACTTCGGCCTTGAGACCGTGGCTTCGGTCACCGGGCACTCGGCAGAGGCCAAGCGGGTACGCCGCAGCGCGCCCGGGACACGGCCAGCTCGGCAACAGGGCGGTGCGATGGCCGAGCTGGCAGCAGCGGTCGACGAGGTGCTCGTCGGCTTGGGCGACGGCGTCACCCGGGTGCAGCGTAAGCAGTACCGCGCCTATCAGCGGCTGCGGAACTTCGCCTGTCTCATCCCGCCCCAGCAGGCCAAGGTGCTGGTCTACCTGAAAGCGGATCCGACAGCAGTGGACCTGGTGTCGGGCTTCACCCGGGACGTGACCGGACTCGGCCACCATGGCACGGGAGACTTGGAGGTTCAGCTGCGCACCGAGCGAGACCTGGAGCGCGCCCAGGAGCTGTTCCGACTCAGCTTCACCGCGGCGTGATGGAGCAGGAACCGGCGGCGGATGCCGTGTGGCGATGACGTTATGGATCGTCGCAGTGCTGCCTTTCGACGGGCGGTCAGGAGGTGGCGGTGGAGCTACAAGTATTCGGCGGATCCCCGGTTTCGGTAACCGGAGATCCGCCGCTATATTGCCGCGTTCACGATGGCGGAGCGGTGCTAGGTCACCTGTCTGAGACAGCCCACGGAGCACCAGCCCACAGCGTTCCTGCGGCGTAGACGGTAGAGACGACCAGGCGTGCTTCGCGCAGCTGCTGCCGGGATGGCGCTGCGATTCACCGCCGAGGCGGTCATGACGTGGGTGCCACGTCCGACGTGCATCGCGTCGTTGTCAGTGGCGGCGCGTAAGTTGGCGGACTGCAGGTTGTTCGCACAAGTCCCTTCTGCTGCGGGGGACTGAGCGAGAATAGGTCGGCCAACACGATCATGGCGGCCCTCGGGCCGCCACCCACTGACGAGCAAGGACACCACCGACTGATGGCAGTGACCCAGCAGGAGATCGAGAGCCGGTTGTGGGATGCGGCCGACGAACTGCGCGTGGCGATGCCCGAAGCGCAATACGCCTCGGTCGTCTTCCCGCTGATGTTCTGGAAGTACCTCTCGGACACCTGGGAGCACCATCACCAGGAGTTCCTGGCGGAGTACGAGGGGGACGACCTCTCCGCCGAGGAAGCGCGCGAGATCGAGTACCGCGACCACCAGTCGTTCGAGATCCCGTCCATCCACCCCGGCACCGTCCATGAGCGCCGTGCCTCATGGTCGTCCATCCTCGCCACCATCACTCAGCCCGGCCTCGGACAGCGGGTGCGCGCCTCCCTGCAGGCCATCGAGACGGCCAACCCTGACAAGTTCTCCCGCCTGTTCGGGTCTATGACCTGGACTTCCGAAGAGGTACTGCCGGGGGAGGTGTTGGCGGCGGTCATGCAGGCGATGGACCGCACCCCGAAGATGCACGAGGGCAACATGTCCCACGACGTGCTCGGTGGGGCGTACGAGTACCTGCTGAAGCGGTTCTCCGACGGGTCCGGCACCCGCGCCGGCCAGTTCTTCACCCCGCGCGAGGTCGTCGAGCTGATCGTCGAGATCCTGGACCCCAAGAGCCACGAGTCGGTGTACGACCCGACCTGCGGGTCGGGCGGCATGCTTATCGCCTCCGCGAACCTCCTGAAGGCCCACGGCGGGCGTGGCTACACGCTCAAACTGCACGGGCAGGAGGCCGTACAGGACACCGCGGGTGTGGCCCGCATGAACCTCTTCATGCACAACCTCACCCAGTTCAAGGTCGAGGTTGGCGACACCTTGAGGGACCCGCGCTTCAAGAAGCTGGACGGGTCTGTCGCGCAGTTCGATGTGATCCTTGCCAACCCGCCCTACAGCCTGAAGTGGAAGCCCTGGACCAGCGATCCCCGAGCCATCGGCGGCACCGCGCCATCGAAGTCAGCCGACTGGGCGTTCGTGCAGCACATGATCGCCAGCATGGCCCCGAAGAAGGGCCGCGCCGGTGTCGTGCTACCCCACGGGGTCCTCTTCCGCGGCGGCGAAGAAGGAGCCATCCGGCGAGGTGTCCTCGATGGCGACCTCCTCGAAGCCGTCATCGGGCTGCCGTCCAACCTCTTCTACAACACCACTATCCCGACCTGCGTCCTGGTCTTCCGTGCTCCCGGTACCAAGGCTCCAGAGCGGCAGGGTGGCGTGTTGTTCGTCGACGCCTCCACGCGCTTCGCAAAGGCCACTAACCGAAACATCCTCACTGAGTCTGACATTGCCAACGTGTTGGCCGCCTACCACTCCACCTTCGATACCGACGGCAATCCAGTAGACCCCGATGGTGCTGGTGGCCTGGCCGCACGATTCGCTCCACTGTCAGAGATCGCGGCGAACGGGTACGACCTGAACATCGGCAGGTACATCAAACATGTCGCTGCCGAGCAGGAAGACCTCGGTACCCTCATCGACGCCTACAACATTGCTCGCGCCGAACGTCAGAAGGCCGAGCAGCGCATGCTCGCGGTTCTCGCGTCCGCCGGAATCGAGGGCTTTGATGAGTGAGCAGTCGGAGTGGGACCGGAAGGCGCTCGCCGAAGTTGGAGAATTGGTCCGCGGTCGTCGTTTCACGAAGAACGACTACCTGGAATCCGGGCTTGGCTGTATCCACTACGCGCAGATTCACACTGATTTTGGGGCTATCGCGAGGGATTCACTCACGTTCCTGGCCGAGGATTTCCGTGCGCGAATGCGCCTTGCCCACCCCGGAGATCTAGTCATCGCCGCGACCAGCGAGAACGTTGAAGACGTCGGAAAGGCGGTTGCATGGCTGGGCGACGACGACGTTGCGGTTCACGATGACTGCTACATCTTCCGCCACGGATTCGATCCTGCGTACGTCTCGTATTTCTTCGCTTCATCCCTTTTCCATTCGCAGAAAATCAAGTACGTATCCGAGACGAAGGTCGTGCGGATCTCGGGTGCGAGCCTGAGCCTGATCGAGATTCCAGTGCCCCCTCAGCGGGTGCAGGAGCGGATCGTTGAAGTTGTCGGCGCGGTCGACGACCAGATTGCCGCACTCGACGACGAAGCAGGGGCTCTGGAGGGTGTGTATCGGGCGGCTGCCCCTCTGCTCTGGCGCACCGCCGCGGGGGACGAGGCGGAGCCCCGGTCTCTCGGAGACGTGATGCACCTCGACGTTGTGCGGACCCCGATGGAATCAGGGACGACATATCGCCTCGCTGGAGTGCTCAATGCTGGCAAGGGGCTTGTTGACAAAGATGCGTTCGACGGGGCTGATACTGAGTACACCGCGATGAACGTCCTTCGGGAGAACCAGGTGGTGATGCGGAAGCTAACTGCTTGGGAGGGGCCGATTTCCGTGGTTCCTGCCGAGTTCGACGGCTTCGTGGCCAGCAACGAGTTCCCGACCTTCACTCTCTCCGCTGACGTCGCCCCAGCGTGGATGAGGCACGTCTGCCGGACACCTCGACTATGGGCTGAAATGCAGAGCCGGGTCGTCGGGACCGTGCAGCGCCGTAAGCGCCTCAATCCCGACCAGCTTCTGTCGTTGACACTTCCTATCCCGTCCCGACCTGAGCAGGAGGAGGCAGCGGAGGCCCTAGACGCAATCGAAGGGCAGGCCGCTGCGATCCGTGCAGAGGCCGCCCGTCTCCGTGAAGTCCGGGCGAGGCTGCTGTCGGGGCTACTGGACCGCACTATCGACATTGAGTCCGCCGAGTTGGAGGTCTGAACCGTGGCGAAGGGCATTCGCGAGCGGGAGTTCCAGAACCTGATGATCCAGTGGTCTCTCCCGATGGGCTGGGGCTTCACCGCGGGCAGATCGTTGCCGCGTGAGATGACGCAGACGGTTATCGTCGACCAGCTGCGGGACGCCATCGTCCGGTTAAACCCCGGGTTGATCGCCGGGTTCGACGTGGACGTGGTTGTCGAGGAGATCGTTGCTACGGTCAACGCCGTCGACGGTGGCCTGGTGCGGGCCAACGAGCTGGTGCTGAACCTGCTGCGCGGACACAAGGAGTTCCGGGACGCCGACGGCGTCTGGCACGCCCTGAAGGTCATCGACTTCGAGCACCCGACGGCCAACACACTGGTCGTGTCGGACGAGGTGACCATAACCATCCCCGGCAAGACCTCCCGCCGGTTCGACCTCGTGTACTGGGTCAACGGGCTGCCTCTCGTCGTGGTCGAGGTGAAGTCTCCCACTGCGAAGTCCGGTTGGGCGGACGCGGCCCGCGAGATCAACGACGTGTACGCCACCGAGTACCCGTGGTTCTTCACCCCCAATGTCTTCTCCGTCGCTTCCGACGGACTGAAGCTGCGGTTCGGTGCCGCCGGCGCGCCCGTGAACCTGTGGCAGCCGTTCAGGTCCACCGCCGACGACGAGAACCTGTCCGGGCAGGCCGACGTGCGGCGCTCCGTCGAGTTGCTGCTCACCCCGTCCACGATCCTGGACATGCTCGCCAACTTCGCCCTCTTCGACACCTCCGGGGATGGGGCGGACATGAAGTACCTGCCCCGCTACCCGCAGATGGAGGCCGCGCACCTGATCCATGAGCGGGTTCTGGAGGGCGGGTCGAAGGGCCTGATCTGGCATCACCAGGGGTCTGGGAAGACGCTGCTGATGGTGTTCGCCGCCTCGCTGCTGCTGACCGACACTCGCACCGAGTCGCCCACGATCATCCTGCTCTCGGACCGGACCGATCTTGTCCGGCAGACCTCTGGCGTGTTCACTTCCGCGATGGGGCACGCCTACTTCCATAAGCCCGCCACCAGCCAGCAGTTGCGCTCCCTGCTGGCCGATGACGTGCGCGGCGTCATCTCTACCACCGTCCACAAGTTCGCCGACGCCGGCACGGGCCTGTCGACCCGGGACAACATCATCGTGCTGGTCGATGAGGCACACCGCACCCAGTCCGCCAAGGAGAAGTCCCTCGCCGGGCAGATGCGCGCGGCGTTGCCGAATGCGAAGTTCTTCGGCATGACCGGCACCCCCGTCAGGAACCTTGCCACCGATACCTTCGCTCTCTTCGGTGAAGAGAGTGACCCGGACAGGGTGTTGCACCGGTACTCGGTGTCTCGGTCTCTGCTGGACGAGGCGACCGTCCCGGTCATGCTGGACCCGCGTCCGGTCACCTTCGAGATAGACGATCAGGCGTTGCAGGCCGAGTTCGACCAGTTCGCCGACGAATTCGACCTCGACGACCCGGACCGCGAGGCCCTGTCCCGCAAGTTCGGGCGCCTCACCTCTGTGTTCGCCAATCCCAACCGCATCCATGCGGTCTGCCAGGACATCGTGGACCATTACCTGGCCAGCGCCTACCGCAACGGCCTCAAGGCCCAGGTCGTTGCATACAACCGTGAGCTGGCCGTGGCGTACACGGACAAGATCAACGAGTTGCTGGCTGGCTATGAGGCATCCCAGGTACTTGCCGAGGTCGGGAAGCACGAGCGGATCACCGCCGAGGTGAACATCCACGTCAAGGACTCCAAGGACGAAGACCGTGCCATGAAGGCGTTCCAGCTCTCGGAGGTCGATGAGGAGAAGCAGAAGCGGCGGTTCCTCACCCCGGACGACCCGCTGTGTTTTCTGGTGGTGACGGCGAAGCTGATGACTGGGTTCGACGCTCCCAACGAGGGTGTCCTCTACCTGGATAAGCCGCTCAAGGCCCACACGCTGTTCCAGACGATCACCCGCCCGAACCGCACCTGGGTGTCCCCGACCGGGTTCGTGAAGACCGACGGCGTGGTCGTGGACTACATCGGCCTGGCCGAGGAGGTCCAGCGGGCCGTGGTCGACCCCACCGCGAAGGGGGCCGGCAAGGGTGGCGGGTTCGTCACTGACCTGACCGAACTGGTCGCCGAGTTCCGTACTACCTTCGCCCGCATCGAAGACCTCCTCGCAGACGTTGACGGCCTGGACCTCACCGTCCACGGATACGAGTCCGTGCGAACCATCAACCTCTTCCTGGACGGCAACCCGGCTGCCGCCGAGGCGTTCAGCAAGGACTACCGGCTCCTGGCCCGCCTGTACCCGCTCATCAACACCGACAAGCGGATCACCAAGTACCAGGACGGCTTCGGGCTGTTCGGGTCCGTGTACACGACCCTGTTCAAGAAGTCCTCCGACGAGGAGAGGAAGGAACGGCTGGCCGAACTAGGGCCGATGGTCCTGGAGATAATCAACGCCCACGTCCACTCCTTCTCCGTGGCTGCCTCTCAGGAAGAAGCCCTCGTCCTGGACGCCCAGGGCATCGCCATCCTCAAGGAACTCCTGGCTCTTGTCCGCCTCAAGCCCGGCAAGGACGACGACGAGGACAAGAGGCCGCCGTCCGCGGCGGAGATCCTGGACCACATCAAGGCCGCCCTCGAAAAGGGCGTCGAACCAGGGTCCGCGAAGTACACCGCCCTGGCGGAGCGGATCAGGCAGCTGCGGGACCGGATCATTCAGAACTCCCAAGATGCACTGGACTTCCTGTCTGAAGCCCTCCGGGTTGCCCGCGCCATCGTGGACGCCGAGAAGCACCCCGACGAAGCCGTCGTGGTCCTGGACGACGACCACGTAGGTGTCCTGTCCCGGATCATTCACGACCACGCACCGGCCGGTGTCACCATCACGGAGCGGAACTTGGCCGAGGAGATCGACCAGGTAGTCACCCGCACCCTCGGCCGGGCATGGGACAACGCTGACGCTCGCAACCGAGGCGTCCGTCGTGCCACTGCTGCGGTCTTCCGCAGATATGCGTTGAAGCCGGTGGGGGAGCCGTATGACTCCACCGTCGCTTACATCGAAGCCCACTACCTCGTTGACTGACGAATGCACGGAAGGCCCGGCAACCTGTGGCGGTTGCCGGGCCCCGTCGCGCTGCTCGGCGGCCTGATCTGTCCCCTGAGCCACGCTGTTTCGTCGTCATTCGGGTGGCGGGAGTGCTACATCGGGGGCAGCGCTGCGATGTCACGCACGGTGATGTGGAGGGCGTGCAGCGGCTGTGTCCGTGTGGGGCGGACGACCTCCAGACTCTGTGCGCCCTCACGGAGCCGGAAGACGAGTTGGTCGAAGTGGTACCAGCCGAGGTTGATCCACAGAGCGCCGGCGCCGTACTGGTCGCGGCGGTGGTCGAGTGGCTGTCCCTGTACCCACACGGACGGCGGGGACATGCCGGTGTCCTCCGCGTAGCGCACGGCGGCAGCGGCGGCGCGGCGCAGTGGGCTGTCCAGCTTCCACCGGCGCCCCAGGGCGGCCAGGGCGGCCGGGTGGGTGGGGTCGTCGGCCGGGAGTTGGATGCGGCTGATCTCGATCGCGCCGGCGTCGAGCAGATCCACCAGCCGGACGCGTACGGGCAAGGGGATCCACCGGTCGAGTCCGTCGAACTGCTCGATCATGGCGTCGCGGGGCGCTCGGCCGGCGTCCGGGTCCGCCGTCATCGCCTGCAACCGCTCTTCTGCGGTGGCGCGGGTGTCACCGCGCTTCCACAGCAGTTGTGGCGCGGAGCCTTCGGGGAGGCGGTCGTTCTGATTGAACTGGAACTGGAACCCGCGCCTGTTGCCTTTGAGCGCGCGCTTCATCCCCGCCATGGGATCCCGGCCGTAGATGATGGCGCCGACGACGTCTTCGGTGAACTCGGTGTCAGTGTGGTGGACCACCGCCACATCGAGGTCGCCCGGCTCAAGCGCGCCTCGGGCGTACGAACCGAAGACGTAGACCTCGTCCACGAGGTCGAGGGGGCGAGCGCCTGCCTCGAGCCGGTCGAGCATCTCGTGGAGCAGCTCCGTTGCCCGCTCGCGCTTCATTGAGGCTCCCTCTGCTGTGCACGGCCGCTGGTTCGACCTTATGGGTCAAGGGCTCTGGCGAGAGTGCGCTGAAGAGGGAATCCAGGAGCCTTCCAGCCCTCCGGGCTGGCGGGGCGGGGCCGGGCACCGGCGTTCAGTGCAGCGCAAACCTGTGCGGAGTCGCAGACGGGCGGCCCGGTGCGGGTGGCCCCGCGGCGTGCCCGTGCCCGCTATGACCATGGCGGTGTTCGCCGGTCAGCGCGGTCGGCCAGCCTGGGGTTACGGGCCGGGCGCCGTGGTGGCGGGGCACACCGTGGTGTGGTGGGGCAGCTGCCGGGGCGTGCCGGGACTTCGGTGGAGGCGGGTGCCGGTGCCGTGCGCGAGTTTTTCCTCGCGGTCGATGCGGGCCAGGATCAGGGTGTGGTCGTCGAGGGTTTCGAAGCCGTGTGCGGTCAGCACGGGGCGGGCCAGGTCCTGCCGGGTGCCGGTGAGGATGGCGGTCACGGCGCTTGTGTGGGTGGGGTGGGCGTCGAGGCGGACGTGCGCGTCGGTGGAGGGTGGCGTCACGAAAAGTGGGGTGCTCTCTCGTGCCGGGGGCCGGAGTGGGGAGGTCCGGTCACCGGCGGGTTCGGGGTCAGCGGGACAGGCGTGCGGCGGGCGGGGCCGTGGCCGGCGGCGGGCCGGCCCGGGGCGCGGCCGTGGCACTGGCGCGCGCGGGTCTGGTCGCCGGCACCGGGGAGGTGGCGTGGCGCCAGCGGGTGCGCAGGGTGTTCAGGTCGGCCAGGGCGCGGCGGCTGCCGGTGATGAGCTGGTGGGGGGTGTTGGCGAGGTCGTCGGTGTAGGCGGTGATCCGTGTCGCGACCGTGTGGGCGCGGGCGAGGAGAGCACGCCTAAGGACGTTCTCGCCCCAGTATTCGGGAGAGCCCGCGGGCGTGGACACCACGGCCATCAGGTCGCGGGAGGTGAGGGCGTCGGTGATCAGTCCGCGGATCTGGGCCTCGCCAAGGACGGTGACGGGGTCGACCATGTCGCCGCGGTGGACCAGCGCGGTCACACATTGCCACAACGCGGCGTGCAGTGGCGAGATGAAGTCCTCCGCCGCCAGCCACCGCATCTGCTGGACCTCGGCCGGGTAAGCGGTGGCCGTGGCGAGCAGGAGGCGTTCCTCGTCGAGGTCTTCGGCGCTGCCGTGCCGTGCGACGGTGGTGGCGGGTTGTGAGCGGGGGAGGGAGCCGGGGTGCGGGGCGAACTGGCCGACGAGATCGTCCAGGACGCGGCCGAGGGCGTCGGCCTGGACGAGGGCCGCGGCGGCGGGGTTCGGTCCGGTGGCGTCGGTGGCGGTGTGGGCGAGGCGTTCGGCGTGCAGGCGCAGGGTGCGGCGGGCGTGGTCGGCGCGGATCATCCGGGCGTACGCGGCGGCGTGCTTGGGCTGCGGGCAGAACTGGATGAGGCCGTGGATGTAGGAGGCACTCAGGCCGCGGGCGTGGGGCCGGGCGTGTTCGAGCACTTTGTTGAGCCAGACGGTGTCCTTGGCGTGGTCGGCGGGGTCGGGCGCAGGGAGGGTGCGGATCGCAGTGAAGAGGGTGGCGTGGCTGTGGTTGTCGAAGTGGCCGGCGGTCAGGGTTCCGGTGTCGGCCAGGCGCCGGGGTTCGAGGAGGAGGGCGCCGAGGAGGGCCTGTTCGGCGTAGTACACCGGCTTGGGGGCCCGCACGCGGTACAGATCGTCATAGTCCTCGGTGGTGTCAGGGGTGTCAGGCATCAGGCGGCGAGAGTGAAGTCCTCGGGATTGACAGGCTGGTTGAGGTGCGGGGCGAGCAGGTGGGCTGCCAGACGCGGAGGCACGGCGTTGCCGATCTGGGAGAACTGCTGGCCCTTGTTGCCCTGCCAGGGGTAGTCGGCGGGAAAACTCTGCAGGATGCCCGCTTCGCGGGCGGTGATCCTGATCGGATCCGGCACCGGCTGCTCCTCGTCCTCCACACTGCTGGCGGTGGTGTCGGCGACCCAGGTGCACTCGTTGGCCCGGTGACCGAAGAACAGAGTTCCGGCAGGCTCGGACAACGGTCGGACGGTGGCGTTGGCCTGGTTGTTGCTGCGCAGCGACCACGCCCAGCGGCGGGCATCAGGGGTGAACGCGGGGGCCGCATCCTCGGACGATTGGTCCTCGCGGGTGCCGTGACCCGCGGCCTCGCCGGAGCTTTCGCGGCGGGAGGCAGAGACGGCGTCGGTGTCGCTACGCGGCGACCAGGTGCCGCGGGCGCGGGCGTCGGAGAGGGTCTTGCGGGAGCCGGAGGGGAAGGGTTCGGGGCCGCCTCCTGGTCCACCGCCGGCACACACGGTGGGCACGGGCCGGTCGGTGGCGCCCCAGCCGAGGGCCTCGGCCATGGACACCCAACGGGCGCGGCCCGGCCCGAACAGGCTCTCCGGCTCGGCATGTTGGGCGTGCGTGGGCGGCGGGGGCTCGGCGGTGCGTACACGGGAGGCGAGCAGGATCGCCCGTCGCCGTGTTTGCGGAACGCCGTAATCGGCCGCGTTGAGGACACCGGTCCACACCGAGAATCCCCAGGCGCGCAGGATGGACGCGTACTGCCGCCACAGGGGCAGGACATCGGGCACCTCTTCCATCGCCACCCACTCGGGCTGGCCGAAGGAGTTCAGGGCGTGCAGGTAGCGCATGGGCTCGGCAGCGAGCAGCGACCGCTCGTCCCGGCAGGCCGTCAGCAGCGCTTTGCGGGTGTCGTGGCCGGCGGCGAGGTCGGCGACGGCCTGGTGGACGAGCGGCTGGTCGAGGAGGCCGAGGCGCTTGCCGGCCATCGACCATGCCTGGCAGGGCGGGCTGGCGATGAGCCCGGTGGTCTTCCCGAGAAACGGCCCCACTGGGTACATCGCCACGTCGGTCCGGATCGTCAACTGCCCTTGCGCGGCCCGGGTCTTGCAGGCCCACTCGTCCCATTCCAGGCCGATGTCCAGCACGCCGAGCATGGCTAGTGCGTGGCTCCAGCCACCGGGCCCCGAAAATAGATCGAGCACGATCATGTGGCCAGCCCGAAGTCGTCCTGTGTGGCTGCGATTTCGCCTCGGCAGGCCCAAGGAGAGCACCCGTCGGTTACGCCCTCTTCCAGTTGCTGCGTGGCTTCTTCGGTGTCGATTTCCTGCTGGAGTGCGGCCCATTCGGCGGCGGTGACGTGGTCGATCGGGGCTTCGCTCAGCGGAATACGGGAGCGGTGCAGGAATGCCTGGCCCAGAAGCAGGTTCCCGGTGGCGTTGGCGCGGGCGTTTCCCTTGCGGATAGCGGCATCGAACTCCACCACGTCTGCCCACTCGGCAGGAGAGTTGTCGCGGATATTTCGCCACTGGGCGTTACCGTGAAATGGGCATCCAAGGCAGCTCGATTTCGGAGTGTCGGCCAATCCGAGCGAGGAAAGGTAACGGATGCAATCGCTGCGTGACCAGCCCATATCGATGAGCGGGTGCCGGTTGCGCATGTACTTCACGTCCGCGTCCTTGGCGCGGTGGAATTCATCCGTCGAGATGCCAACCCACTGCTCCACAAATACGTCGCGTGGAATGCGGGCGGGGTAGGGGTAGCCGAGGAGTTCGCGAACCTTCTTCTTGATCGGTTTTATCTTATATTCGCCGGTGCATTGCCTCCTGGTCATCCCCGCCTTGCCGTCCTGATTGAGGATGTAGAGTGGCATGGAGGCGAATCTGTGATCAGGGTCTAGCGCATCGCTGCGAATGTTCCCGGACGTCACGCGTAGAATGGGTATACCTGCCGGTTTCGCTACCTCCCGCTCCAGGCGGTCAAGATGCGAATAAACGGCATTCGGTTCCCACCCTGTGTCGGCGAAAATGGCGTAATCGACCTTGGGGAGAATTCCTTCGGCTGACAGGGCGAGCATGGCGCTGGATTGAATTCCGGCGCCGAGCGAGATCGATCGGAATACGGGGTTGTCGGAAATGAGGACGTCCTTGCGGTGAATGGGGTGCTGGCCATGGCGGGTGGTCAGCGGCGGAGAGTGGAGGCGCGATGCCCGGCGGGTGGTGGCGGAGCCGGGGTCGTGGAGGGGGCGCGAGGTGCGGCGAAGGCGGGGCGTACTTCGTCGAGACCGGCAGCGAGGTCGCGGGCGGCATCCGTGGCCGTACGCAGCCATTCCCAGGTGGGGGCGGGGAGTTGGCGCCAGTGGGCGTTGTCGCGTGCCCATTCGAGGATCTCGGCGGCGTTGCGCAACTGCTCGGCGAGCTGGGCCAGCACGGCGTGCTGCTGGTTGGGGTCGCGGGCGGTCATCAGGGTCTGCAGGAGTTCGTCGAGGGCGGCGGGCACCGGGGCCGGGTCGTGGGGGAGTCCGTAGAGCCGGGCGTGCAGGGGCCGGGCGATGCCGGTCACGAGGCCGCCAGAGGAGTCTGTCGGCTGAACTGCACCTCCCAGTACGGCTCGTGGTGCATGATCGTCCACCACTGCCCGAGGGGGTGGACGGGGGCGCAGTCGACGAACATGCCGCCGTCGGGGCTGTCGATCTTGACGTGTCCGGTGGTGGCGTCATGCTGCGGGGTCCAGCCGACGAGGTGGATCAGCGGGCCGATTGCGTCGGTGAGCGGGTCACCCGCGCCCGCCATATATCGCGGGGAGACCAGGACCCGGTCGTCGGGTCCGTACGCGGTCACCGGTGGGCTCCCTGCGTGACCACGGTCTTGGGTCCGGCGGCCACTTGGGTCGCAAGCCGAGCGGCCGGGCGCGGCTGGGCCAGGGCCTGCTGCCCCTGCTCGGTGACGGAGATCTTCTGCCCTCCCGCCCACAGGGAGGTGCTGGTGTCGTGGGTGACGAGTCCGCGCTTTTCCAGGGCCCGATAGGTGGCGATGGAGACGCGGGTGCCGTCGTTGGTGGCGACGCGGGTTACGCCCAGTCCGCGAGTGGCGCTCTCGTACAGGTAGCCCCCGCCGTTGAGGGCGGTGAGGGCGTCGTACTGGGCCGCGGTGAGCGCGGGGCCCGTCGTCTGCTGTACGGCCGCGGGCTTGTTCTTGTGCGCGGTGGTCAGGTCCTCGGTGATGCCGTGGGCGAGGTAGTGGCAGCCGATGGCGCACAGGTCGAGCTGGTGGACGGCATCGTTGAGGTGGCCGTTCATATTCGGGATGGCCTGGGCGTGCCGGACGGTGCGCACGGCCTCGTCGTCGGCCGGGTAACCGGCGAACTGGGCGCCCTCGTACGGGTTGGCGAGCACCACATGGGCCAGGTCGGTGCCAGCGAGCGATGACGAGGACACGACCGAGGCCATCAGCTCCAGGCTGGCCCGGCTGCCGGCGACGCTGGTGTACGTGCTGTTGTCGAGTGCGCTCAGGCGCACCAGGGCGGTGGCCGTGAGGTCCTGCGCCTGCAGGAGCAGGGGGCTGATGTGGCGCAGCGCGTCCGTGCCGGGTGTGTAGGAGATGTCGCGCACGCGCGCCTTGAGGGCTTCGAAGTCGTGTGCCAACTGCCTGAGTTGACCGACTTGTTCATTCAGGTCGAGTGGGGGCGTGGGGATCGATGGCTCCTGTGGTTCAGCGGCTTCGCGTGGTGGCCTGCCCGGCGGCGGGCAGGGGGCGGGGTGTGGTTCCGGGCGCAGTGCGCGGCCCGGCGGGAGGCGCGTCGATGACCGAGGCAAGGGCGGTGACGCCGGCCAAGGTGAGCCGTACGCGGTCCAAGGGCGGGCCGCCGACGTAGGCCGCGCGTGCCGAGCCCGTCGTCCTTTCAGCCAGCCCCTTCGACTCCAGGGCGCGCAGGGTGCTCATCAGCACCTTGGGCTCGCGGGAGCGGGTGAACTCGCGCCCCAGGGAGCTGCTGGCCGTTACGTGTCCGCAGGCGATCTCGGCCAGGGCGGTGCGGTGGGCGGCACCGAGCTGACCGTCGGGTGCTGGTGCAGTGGTTGAGCGCCGCCGCCTGGTCTCGGAGGCCAGCGTCACGGCGCTGGTGACGGCGGCTTCCGGAGCCAGCGCGGTCAGTTCGCGGGCGGAGCGGGTGTTCAGGTCGATCGAGGCGTCGGCGAGGATGACAAGCTGCCTCAGCCGCATGATCACTTCGGTCAACTCCTCACCCTCATAGAGTCGTTCGCCTTGGATGGCCTTGATGGCGGCACCGGTGGCGGAGGCCAGGCGGTGCGCGGAGTTGGCGTAGGCATCCGGCAGCGGTGCGCCTGCGGCGTGCAGGAGCAGGTCGAGCGCGTCGTTGTGCTGGGTGTACTGGTCGGCCAGTCGGAGCAGCCGCTCAACGGGCGTCGGCGGTGGCGCCACCTCGAACAGCAGGGCGTCGGCGGGCGATTCAGTCATGCGCGAGACCAGTGAGAAAGCGCGGGCGCGGAGGACGGTGCCGAAGTGGCGCCGGGCTTCGATACCTGTTCGGCCGGGCTGTGCGAGGCCGGTACGAAGGATTCGAGGACGGCGGCAACTTCGGCGATGTGCCGGATGCAGGCAAGTGCCTGCTGGTTGGTCGCGCGGTGGCTGATGGCCCGCAGGGTGACGTCGGGGTCACTGTTGCCGCATTCGAGGCAGCAGCGGTGGTCGGGGTTCCAGTCGTCGGGGACGCCGTGGATCAGTGGCATAGGCGGTCCAGGTGGGCAGGCGGGCGGTATGCAGAGGGAGGGTGAGGAGGCCGGCGGTCTTACGCGGCGGGGCCGAAGGCGGACTGCTTCGGTGCGGCCTTGGCGATGGCGCGGGCGGTGATGCCCTTGGAGGCGCGGGCGGAGGCGGCGGAGAGTGCGTCGGCCCCGGGCTCGAGATACCAGGGACGAAGATCGAGCATGGCCGCGCGCATGCCGGTGGCGAACGCGAGCGCGGTGCCCTTGGGCAGCGCGCGGATGGCGTCGGCGGCCAGGATGCGTTCCTGGCGCATGGACACGGAGGTGGACTTCCCGGACTCCGAGGTCGAGGTGGAGGTCGTCTCGACGTCGTGGTCGCCGATCAGGCGGGACAGCTTGTCGGCGAAGTCGGGGTCGTCGATACCCGAGCCGATGACCTTGATGGTGGAGGCGGACCACATGGCGTCCATGCCCGCGTCGCCCCACACTTTCTGGCCCTGCCTATAGCTCTGCAGGATGGTGATCGGGATGATGCCGCGCGATCCCAAGTGGGAGTACAGGTCGGGCAGGTCGCTGATTTTGCAGACGTTGGCGGCCTCGTCGAGGATCGCGAGCATCGGCGGGTCCAGGCGCCCGCCGGAACGTTCGGCTTGGGCTGTCGCGGCGCGCATCACGCTGTCCGCGCACGCGGCGATGAGGGCCGAGGCTCCGCCTCCGCCGTCCTTCGACAGCAGGTAGAGCGTGTCCGTCGAGGTGACGAACGCGGAGGGCCGGAACTCGGGCACGTCTTTTTGGGGTGTCACCCAGGCGGCGATCTCCGAGTTCAGCAGGGCGGCGGCGTACTGGCGGGCCGTCTCGTAGATGCCGTCTCGGGTTTCCGGCGGCCCTTCCACGGTGCCCTTGAGCTGGGCGGCGACCGCGGCGAACTTGTGGTCGCGCAGGATGTCGAGCGGGGTGCGGTCGGCGGGGAAGGCGAGCCAGGCCATCACGTCGGTGATCGGCCGCTCGTCGAGCGCCGCGGCCAGGAACAGCTGACTCAGGATGTTGCTGCCGGCCTTCGACCAGAAGTCGCCCTGCTGGGACGCGTCCACGCTCGCGGCGAGGAAGTGCCCGGCCAACCGCCCTGCGCCGTCGAGGGTCTTGGCATCGACCAAAGGGTTCCACCACATGGCCCGCTCCGCGTGGGCGATCTGCTGCGGGTCCATCGACCAGGTCCGGCCGACGGCAGCCCGCGCGTCAAGGGTCGCGGTGTAGGCATCGCCGGCGGCCTTGTTCGAGGTGAGCAGGACCGGGCCGGGCGCATTGAGGATCGAGGGGATCGCCAAGCTGGTCGTCTTGCCGGATCGGGGTGCCATGATCGCGACGGCGACGTCCTCGTACCCCATGCGCACCTCATGCTTGGTGCCCTGGAGATTGCCGAGGAGGATGCCGGTGTCGGCTGCGGCGATGTGCTTGGCGTCTTTCAGGCTTGGGCGTAGCGAGCGCGCCTTGTCGGTGATGGCCTTGGCCATCAGCGGCTGGATGTCCTTCTGCTTGGCCATGCCGGCGACGCGCTTCTTACGCCCGCTGCCGCCGCCTCGGTACCGCTTGTAGAGCACTGCGGCGGTGATGCCTAGCGCGACGAGTACGGCGCCGGGCAGGATGCGTGTGCCGATCAGGAGGGACGTTTCGCTCAGGTTGGGCCACAGCTGGTCGGGGTGCAGCAGGGCCTGAACCGGCTGGTAGGGGGCGGTGTTGGAGGTGGTGGTCCAGGCGGTGAGATTGCCGCCGAGCCAGGCGAGGTTGGACAGGGGCACGGCGACGGCGATGGCGCCGAGGAGGACCTTGAAGGCTATGTCGTAGCCGTCGGTGGGCGTGGAGTTGGGCTGGGGCAAGGGCTGTTCCAAGTACGGGGAAGGAGGGGGCCGGTCACGACGGACTGGTCAGCGTGTGCGGCCTCGCGCCGGTCCGGGCGGCGTGGGGGCAACGTTGGCCACGTGGTGGTGTCGCTCGGTGAGGGCGCTGATGCGTCGCTCCAGGGCGAAGGCGACGTCGGTCGCGGGGATGTGGCGGGTGTGCACGGTCATGCGGTCGCGGGCCCAGCCCGGGATGCGGCGAGGGTCGCGCATGAGGGGCGCGGGGTCGGCGAGCGCCCGTGTCACGGCGGCGATCAGGTGCAGGGGCGTGGTGCCGGTGAACACGGCTCGCCAGATCGTCGGGTCTCGGATGACGGCCGTCTCGATGTGCCACAGGTCGCTGCCGGGGTTGCCGAGCCGCTCGATGCGCGTGATGCCGTCGGGGGCTGCGAGCCCGCCGAAGTGCCGGGGCGGTTCCCATCCCGCGTCCTGCAACGTCGTGAAGGGGTCGGGCGAAGCGGTGGGCGCACCGGATGGGTCGGTGAGCACGTCGGTGAAGGCGGCGATGATCTCGACGGGGGTGCGGGCCTGGAAGGTGGCCGCCCAGGCGGGATGATCCGCGGTTCGCGCCTGCCGGATGGTCCACCAGTCCGAATCATCCGGATCGCCGGGGGCCAGACGCAGTTGCGTGAGCTGGTCCGGGCTGGTGAGCAGGACGCGAGGGATGAGCGGGTCATGTCCGTAGCTCCAGCCGGAGACCCGATGCAGGGGCTGGGTGATCCAGCCGGCGTCGCCGATGCCCGCGAGGTACCGCGGGGAGATGAACGCCTGCTCGACGGTCTCGCTCGCGCCCGTCACCGCCGGCCCATGGACGGTGTGGCGGTGGCCGTGTGTACGGGCGCCGCCGTCGACAGGGTCCGCGCGGATGCCGTCGAGTGCCTCTGCGCCAGCGCGTTGACGGTGAAGAGTGCCTGGCCGTGGATGGCCCACTGGTCGAGGTAGGACCAGGCTTCCGCGTAGCTCTCGGCGAGCGGTTCCTCGTACGCCTTCGTACCGGGCCGCGCGCTCGCGGGCAGCGCGGCGCGTTCCGCGAGCCAGTCGTCGCGGACCGCGTAGAGGCGCTGCGTGGCATCCCGAAGTTCTCGGACCTGCCATGCGTAGCGGCGGGTCCGGTCGGACGGCGCTAGCAGGGCGAGCTGCCGCTGGGCGACGTCCACGAGTTCGTCGGCGTGGTAGTACACCCGGCCGAACGCGGACAGGGTGTCGGCGTCGCGTTTCTGCTGCCGGCGGCCGTAGGCGTCCTCGTCGTGGGGCTGGAACGTCTCGGGGTCGGAGTGCCGGTCGGAGTAGTGGTCCCAGGCGGTGAGGATCTGCCTGCTGTGCCGCAGATAGATGGCGAGCTGGCTCAGATAGAGCCGGTGGGCCGGGCTCCCGGGTTCGAGTGAGATGGTCAAAGAGGGCCTTTGGGCGGGCAGTTGTGATGGAGGGGCGGGGTGCGGAGCGGCCGGAGCCGCTCCGCACGGTCAGCGGCTGCGGGCCGCGGGCGTGACTGCCTCGGCGGCCGGGCCTGTCGACGGCCGGGTGCTGGGGCGGCGCTGCGGCGGGCCTTGCGGGCGGCGGCCCGGCTGGCCTTCAGCCGAGCTTCGTGGGCGGCGGCGAGCTGCTCGCCCTGGGCGCCGCGTTCCACCTGCGCGACGAGGTGGTCATGCGGGACGTCGTATCGGCCGCGGGAGACGGGCTCGGCGTCGATGAGGGCCGTGGCGAATCCGGCGATCAGGTGGCGTGGGGTGCGGTCGTCGAAGTACGCGTGCCATAGCCGGTGGTGGCCGCCGAGGCCGGTGGGCAGCGCGACTTCGGCCTTCCAGCTGAAGTAGTCGCTGGTCAGCGTCGCCGACCGCTCCATGGCGGTGATGCCGTCCGGATGGCGGGCGTACTCGTTGCCCCGTTCGTCGCACTCGTACGTCCAGCCCGCTGCCTGCAGCGTCGGCCAGATGTCTGGCTCGGCCGCGGGCGGGGAGCGTAGGAGCGCGTCGGTGAATCCGGCGATGATTTCCACGGGTGTGTTGGCGCCGAAGGACGCGTGCCAGTGCTGTGACGAGATCCGCCACCAGGAGCCGTAAGTATCCGGGGTGGGTTCGAGGACGAGCGAGTGCCGGTAGTCGGGGCTGGCCAGAACAACGTGGGGGAAGTCGGGGTCGCCGAAGTTCTTCCACCCGCCGGCCCGCAGAGCCTGGGTGACGTGGCGCGGGTCACCGGCTCCGGCGAGGTGGCGGGGCGTGGTGTCGCACCAGATCCGCGACCAGGGATCGTCGGCTGCGCTGGCGATATAGGGACGTGTCACGGCGCCGAGGGAGCGGCGGGCTCAGGCGCGTAGCCGTTCAGGCGCTGTACGTCCCAGTGCAGGACGTGCAGGTCGGTGGCCTCCTGGGCGGCTTCCCGAAGCCCGGTGACGATCAGGTGGATCTCGTCGCTGTCGGCCTTCGCCTCCTGGGCGATGAGGCGTGCGGCGTTGCGAAGGATGTCGCCGAGCAGGATGGGGACGCCGGTGTCCTCGTCGAGGAGGACGGCGAGCAGCGGCAGCACGCCGGCTACGGACGGATTGGTGTGCAGGTAGTTCTGGACCTGGGCCAGGGTGGCGGTCGCCTGCGCGACGTCGTCGGCGCTGGGGGCGGAGGGGGTGGGCAATTTTCTCCTTGGATGGAAGGGACGGGGCCGCGCTCACCATGGCCGGACTGGGCGCTGTCCTCTGGGTATGCGTGTGACGTCCGGGGAGAAGGTGCGGAACTGTTCGTCGAGTCCGTTGAAGCGATCTCTGAGGTCGGTCAGGTCGCTGTACGCGTCGCAGCAGAGGTCCTGCAGATCGTTGGCGTAGGGGTCTTGGACAGCGAAGTCGGCACAGGTGGTTGCGATCACGTCGAAGATCTGGGCGATGAGGTGGAGTGCACCGTGACTCCGGTCGACGATCGGAGTGAGGACGTTGGCGAGATCCTCGGGGCGTTCGGCTCTATCAAGCTGCCGGCCGAGGCGCAGGAGTTCGGCGGTGAGGGCCTCAACGCCACCGGGCGGGAGGTCTTGTGACTGAGTCAGGGTGATGCGCTTTCGATGGGGCGGCGGGCTGAGGTGAGACGGTCAGCGGCGGACGCGTGCTCCGGCTTGGGCGTACGGCCGGGGCGTACAAGCCCCCGGGGTCAGCGGTGTCTCTTGTGGCGACCTAGTCCGGGTGGTGGCGGCGCGGGCGAGGCGGTGCCGGTGCGTTGAGCGGCTTCGAGGCGCCGCAGATGCTGCAGGCGGTGCTGTTCCGGTGTGACGGGGCTGGGTTCCAGCGTGAGGTGCAACCGTCGGTCGGGGCTTTCCAGCAGGACATGCGGATAGCCCGGGACCGAGTGGTTGCTCCAGCCGGACGCGAGCAGGTACTCGGTCACGTGGCGGGGGTCGCCCCCGCCGGCCAGGTGGCGCGGGGTGACCTCGTCGAGCCAGCGGACGGCGTTGACGCGGTGCAGGGTGGGGCCGTTGACCTTGGAGTAGAAGCGTTCGTGGCTCACCGCATCCGCCCGGCCTTGGCGTACGGGCGGGCCCCGGGGCCTTGAGGGCGTGCCCGGTTGCTGGCGAAGGTGTTGCTGGCCCAGGTGGCGGCGCGGGCTGCGGTGATCCGGGCCTGCTGCCATGCGTTGAGCTGCGAGGGCAGCACGGACACCGAGGTCGTGCGGATTCTCTGCGAGGGCGGGACGTGGCCGAGGGGCCGCATCACCGGCTGCGGGTCGGCGAGCGCGGTGCTGAACGCCTGCACCAAATGCATCGGCGTGGTCGGCGTGAACGTCGCCTCCCATACCGTCCCGTGCTCGTTGCGGGCGCCGGCCCACCAGTGCGCCTGTCCGGGGGCGGACTGGTGGAAGCGGACGACGGCGTCGCCGTCCGGACTACGGGCGGTGAAGTGCTGTCCGCGCTCGGTTTCCCATCCCTGTGCCTCAAGCGGCGCCCACACATTGGGGGCGTGTGCGGAGCGCGGCCGGGTCAGCGCGTCGGTCATTCCGGCCACGATCTCGACGGGGACCTGCCGGCCGAGAGTGGCGTGCCACGCCTCCTCCGTCCTGGTCTGCTTCCCGCTGATCGTCCAGCCGCCGGGCTGGGTGAACGGGTCGTACCCGATGCGCACGGACTTGTCGGGGCTGTCGAACACGACGGGACCGCCGGTCTTGGACTTGTCCTTCCAGCCCGAGGCGCGCAGGTACTCGGTGACGAAGCGCAGGTCTCCGCCGCCGGCGAGGTGCCGGGGTTCGACGAGGTAGTGCTGCTGGGCCTGCTGACCGGTGGGGCCCCAGCCGGACCACTGCTTGTTCTTCTTCACCGGCGCCGCCTGACGACCATCGCCGATGCGACCGGCGCGGCGGTGGGCCCGCTGGAGCTGAGGGCCCGCGCGGCGACCTTCTTGATGGCGCCAGTGTGCTCAGTGAGGCCGACGCCCACGCTGTCGAGTTCGTTGGCGGCGCGGCCCAGCGCTAGCCAGACCTCGGGCGGCAGGATGCCGCGCTCGGAGTTGACCTTCGCGAAACGCGAGCCGGTGGAGACGAGTTCGGTGACCTCACCGAGGAGACCGGTGTCGTAGTCCAGGACGTTGGCGAGGATCTGGGCTGCCTCGCCCGGCGGCGCCAGGGCGAGGTGACGGCGGAGCTGGCCGATCTGGGCGGTGATGGCGTTGGCCAGCTGTATGGAGGGGAGATTCGAGTCGGGCATGGGCCTCCTGAACAGGCCGTTCGGGGCTGCTAGTTGTGGTGCCGGATGCGGTAGCTCTCCACGAGGAGGGCGGCGTCGCGGCGGCGGGCTTCGTCGAGGACCGCCTCGGGGCGTCCGCCCGCCAACGGGATGGTGCGCTCCCAGCTGCCGACGCTCACGGCGCGCAGGTAGCGGCGGAACAGGGCGGTGACCAGGCGGGGCTTGCGGTCGGCGGTGATGGGCGGGGGTGTGCGGTCGGGAGTGTGAGTGACGGCGGGCTCCTGGCGAGGGTGGGGCCGGCCCCGGTAGACCGGGGCCGGCGAGGGTCGGTCGGTCAGCGCGTACGGCGTGCTTGCGCGGCGGGTGGTGTGGGTGGCGGTGCTGGTCGGTGTGCTGCCTGTTCGGCGAGCGCTGCGCGATAGGCAGTGCCGCCGAAGAGGCCCGCGTCGATGTCGACCCGGTATCCGGCACGGGCCAGCAGCGGCGCGGCCTGGTCGGCCAGGGCCTTCATGGCGATCTCGTCCATCTCGTCCGGGATCTGATGCCAGACGTCACCCTCGGCCTGGTACCGGTAGAGGCCGAGGGCGTCGAGCAGCGCCAGGAGGGGCTCACCGGCGCCGGCGCGGGTGTCGGCGTAGATCGCTCCGTCGCGGTGGCAGAAGGTGACGTCGACGTCGTAGTCATCGGCGAGGCTCACCGGCGGCGTGCCCCTGCCGGACGCCCCATGGCGGGCACGGCGAGCGGCGGGGCCAGGGCGCCGTGGTCGCGCACGGCCGTTGCGGCGTCGGTGTAGGCGGCGGCGTCCCAGACGTCATCGTTGATGCGGACCACATATCCGGCCTGGTGCAGCCAGGGCACCGCATGGGTGGCGAGCTGCTTCTTCGCGTCCTCGTCGAGGTGGGCGGGTGCTTCGTGCCAGACGTAGACGGGCTCGGGGGTGGGCAGGGTCCGGCGCTCGAAGCCGAGCTGGTCGAGGAGGGCGAGCAGCTGCTCGGGCGCGCCGGTTGGGGTGTCGGCGTGCACGGTGTCGGTGAGGGGCTTGAGGTAGATCGTGACGTCGGTGCCTTCAACGTCGGCACGGGATCCCAC
This sequence comes from Streptomyces sp. CA-249302, assembly GCF_050936785.1. Classification (NCBI taxonomy): domain Bacteria; kingdom Bacillati; phylum Actinomycetota; class Actinomycetes; order Kitasatosporales; family Streptomycetaceae; genus Streptomyces; species Streptomyces sp. CA-249302. The sequence continues at coordinate 6,857,331 of NZ_JBNJMG010000001.1, forward strand.
GTGCGGTTTCTCCTGTGCGGGTCGGGGCTATCGCCGTCGCGCGGACGGCGCGGACGAGGTGGCGGGCGGCGCGACGGGGGTGGTGTCCAGGGCGGGCCGCGTCTGGGGATGGCGCAGCACGGTGTCGATGCCCAGCGCGGACAGCCGTTCTCCGGTGGCTCGTACGGTGGCAGCCTGGCGGGCGGTGTCGTCGCCCGGCAGGACAAGGACGGCTCGCGATGTGTCGAGGACGAAGCCGTGGTCTGTCAGTACCCGGGTGATGTCGGCGCGGTCGGGCTTGTCGACCACGAGTGCACCGTCCGACCAGGTCATGACCAGGCGTTCTTCAGCGGACGATTCCCGCGTGAGGTGCTCGGCGTTCTTGAAGACCTGGTGGGCCGCGACGTAGTAGCGGGGAAGGAGGTCGAAGGTGATGTTCTCGGCCGCGCTGAACGGGTCGGCGTCGACCGCGATTCCGTCGGGCTCGCGTACGCCACGGAATGCCTCGGCCGGTACGTCGTCGGGGGCCAGTGCGGCGATGAGGTATCCCTCGGCGTGGCCGGGCTGTTCCGTGACGAACAGGCGTGTTCCGTCGTGCCGTTGCAGCACGGCGCAGTGGTCCACGGGGTGCTTGGCCAGTGCTTCGGCGACCTCGTTCATGTCCCAGACCGCGTCAGCGAGGACGTGGTGGGCGTTGAGGCTGCCGCGGTCCCGGTGGTACGCGCTGGTCCAGGTGCCCGGCAGTTCGCCGGCGAGGACGGCGGCGAACGAGCCGAGTGTGGTGTCGGGGGTGGGGTCGTGCATGGGCTCCTCGAGAGGGAAGGGTGCGATCAGCGCCGCGGGTGTGCTGGCGCGGGTGCGGCGATGGGAGTGGTGGTCAGGCGCGGCGGGGGCGGCGGGCAGGCGCAGACGGCGGAGGCTTCGCGCTCGTCCGGTCCGGCCTCGGTGGTGCACGCGCGGCGCTGGGGGTGGTCCTGGTGTCGGTCGGCGAGGTCGTTGCGCATGTGCGCGAGGTCGGACCACAGGACGGCGAGCCGGTGCTCTGCGAGGTACTGCAGCCGCTTTGCGGTGTGCGGATCCGGCGGTTGGCCGAGGTCTTGATAGAAGGCGGCGGTGGCCGCGAGGACCTCGCCGAGGGCGATGAGCACGCCGTCGTGGGAGGCCGTGAGTTCGGTCAGGGCGTCGGCGACCTCGTCACTGGTGGTGGCGTCGCGGATCCGCTCGGCCAGGTGCGCGACGGAGGAGCCGAGCGGAAGGTAGTGCGGCTCGCGCATCTCGGTGTCGAAGGCGTCGTCGGTGTCGACGCCGTACTTCGTGGCACGCAGGCGGGCGACGGCGCGGGTGGCGAGACGTTTCTCCTCGGCTTCGTCGAGGCCGATGGGCAGGCGGTGATAGGTCTCGTGGAGGCGGACGACGGGGACGAAGCCGCTGCGTTCAAGGATGCTGTGGGCTTCGGGATCCCCGCCGCGGGCGAGGACTTCCCCGGAGTGCACATCGCGCCTCAAGGTCAGGAAGCGATCGGTAAGGGCCAAGAAGGGTGCTTTCAGTCGGGTCAGCGGGAGAGCCGGGCGCCGGACAGGCCAGGTGCGACGATCCGCGTGGATGCACGGGGTGTTGGCCCGGCAAGGGGCGCTTGAGCGGGGGCTGGCAGGGCTGCAGCCAGAGACTCGAGACTCTCTTGGATGCCGTACAGGCGGCGGGCCACCATCTCCAGCTGGTGCGCGATGTCGGGGCCGTACGCATCCGGCAGTTCATCGAGGCGGTGGGCCGCGTGCTCGATGAGGCCACGAACCGTGGACAGCGGCCCGGTGCGTTCGGCGGCGAGCTGCCGCAGCAGCACACCGAATTGAGAAGCGGCATCGGCGGTGCCGGCTTCCAGTCGGCGCCCCGTGAACCGGGCTTGCTGGACGGGCTGCTGCAGATCCGGTCCACTACGGGGCGAGATGAGGCCCAGCTCTGCCTCGATGCGTCGGCTCTCCGCCGCCAGGAGCGCGAACAACCGGTGCGGCTGTGCGGTCCACGTGCCGTCGGCCCGGATGAGGTTGGCGATCAGATCGAGGCGGCCGGGCTGCGCCTGCACGGCGATCCAGCGGCAGCCGTGGTCGTCGCCGGGGTGTTGGATGCCGGCGGCGCGGGCGATCCGGTGGGCGATCTCAGTCCACTCGGGGCGGGTCAGGTCCCGGTCGTCCGGGTGCAGCCGCACGTCCGCGTGCCAGATAGCGCAGCGGTCGCCGTGCGGACTGACTGGGGCGGGGTGGCGCCAGTTGGGGTCGTCCAAGTGCTCGGCGAACTCGGCGGTCGTCCAGCTCTGCCCTTCGTCGAGGGGGGTGTACACGTCGAGGTTGTTCCAGTGGGCGACCACCGTGTGGTCGGTCAGGGCCTCACGGTCGCTGACCGGGCGGCCGAGGGCTTCGGCGAGCGCCTCGCCGGCGCTGAGGTCGCGCGGTCCAATACGGATGATCATGGGGTGGGGTCCGGGCGGTTGGGGATGAGGAGGGCGAGGTCGTGCGCCGTGGTGATCAGGGCGCGTTCGCGTACCAGGTCGGCGTGGACTGCCAGTTCGCCGGGCGGCAGTAGCTCCAGGGCGTGGTCGATGGCGGTGAGGGCCTCGGGGTACTGGCCCAGACTGCGCCGGGCCGAGGCGATGCGGAACAGTGCGATCGGATCGTTCAGCCCGCCCTCGGGGAGCAGCCCTACCAGGGCGAGCAGCATGGGTGCTCGGCCGGGAAGGAAGGTGCCCAGCCACACGCCGTGCAGCAGGACGTGCAGGGTCTTGGGGTGGCCGGGTGCAGCCACGAGAACCCGGTGCATGACGGCGAGGCCGTCGGAGCGGGACTGCCCCAACCGTGAGAAGCCGTACAGGGCTTCGCTGTACGGGTCCTCGTTCAGCACGCTCACCGGCACCTTGTTCATGAGGTTCTCGATGTCGCGGCAGCGGAAGTCGTAGCGCAGCGTGCTGAGGTAGAGGTGCCGGTACGTCCGCCAAATCACCGGGTTCGGGCCGGCGTCGGTGACGTGCTCGGGGGTGAGCGCGACCAGTGCGCTGTTGCCGGCGGCGCGGGCCTGCCAGGCGACGTCGGCGCACACTTCGGCCGACTCCTGCCACGTCGCCTCGATCTCGCGCAGAGCCTCGGCGAGCAGCGTCGGCCACTGGTTCCCGGTGATCGCCTCGATGGCCGCTGAAGCCGCACCTGTCAGGGCTACGGCGCGCTCCGAGCTGAGTGCCTGTGTCACCGGCTGCCCCGGGCGTCGGCGACGTGCACCACCTGGTTGAGGTGGGTGAGCGAGTACCAGCCGCAGTCGACGTCCTCGTCGGCCTCGGCCAGGCGCGGGACCAGGTAAGTGCGCAGCGCCTGCTGGTAGATGAGGCAGTCCGGACACCGGCTGGAGAGGTGGACGAGGTAGCGCGGGTGCGCGGTGACGTAGGTGCGTGCGCCGCCGGCCGGGTCGTACAGGCGCCAGCCGTCCTCGTCGGTCGGGGTGTGCCACGAGGGGGTGACGACTTTGTAGGTGTCGCCCCACAGTTGCCTGCCGGAGGTGCCCTTGAGGATGACGACCCGGTCACCGGGCCGGAAGTGGGCGTGGGCGATGTCCCGGTCGGGGGTGACGATGTCACCGGGGGCATGCGGATGGCGGGATGCGGGCACAGTGGGGTTCCTTCCACGAGGTGCGCGGGGAGGCGGTGGGAGGAACAAGGATCCGGACGATCCCCGGTTTCGGTAACCGGGGATCGTCGGGTATACGGTCCCGCGTTCTACCGGAACGGGTTCTCCGTCCCGATGTCGTCGGACGCCGCGGCGTCTAGGAGTTCGGGCAGGTCAGAGCCCTTGGCGTCACGCTGGTCGATCCACCATCCTGCGCGGGAGACGGTGCGGATCTTGTCCTCCAGGACGGCCCAGTCGGCCTCGTCCCAGGTGCCTTCACTTACCAGCGCGCTGTAGGCGGTGGTGACGAGCTGGTGGCGGGAGCGCTCGCCCCAGTCCAGGGCCCGCTCGGGTCCTTCCAGCGGCGGCATGTCGAACTGCTCGGCCCACTCGCGGGCGGCCTGCTGCTCCTTGGCGCGCTGGGCGGCGAGCCAGGCTTCCTTGGATTCCGTGTCGGAGTCGCGGGCGGCCTTCCAGCAGTCGGTGCAGTCGCGGCCTTTGAGCCAGCGGGCGAATGAGGCGCGCCGGTCGGCGCGACGGTTGGACAGGTCATGCGCTACTTCGTGTCCACAGCTGTGGACGATGTTCCAGGTCTTACGGACTGCCACGTGGTTGTTCCTGCTTTCTGTCTTCTGCGTCGTCTCAGCGTGTCCTGCGGATGGCGTCTGTGGCCGCCGTGGCGATGGCGACGGGAGCGCTGGAGGGCTGGGGCAGGTGCAGCAAGGTGGTCCCCGGCAAGTGGTGGGACTTCGCGGTGAGGGTGAGTTGGAGTACGGCGCAGCCGGCGGTCGTGAGCTGCTTGACGCGGGTGACGGCTTGAGCGGTTTCGTCGCTGCCGTACCGGGCGTCGGTGACGATCACGAGGAGGCGGCCGGCGCCGGGGCGGCTGAGTTCGAGGCCGTGGTCGAGTGCGTCGATGGCGTCGCCGAGGTTGTGGTGGCCGCCGTTGGCATCGAACGTCGTCACGCGCTCTGGTGCTCGGTGGGTGGGCCGGATAAGTGCGGTCAGGTGCCTGTCATAGGCGATGGTGGCGGTAAGGGAGTCGGGGTCGGTCAGGGCTGCTGCGCGTGCCACGATCCAGGCAGCGGACGCGACGGGCGCGCAGGCGGCCCGCATGGAGCCGGAGACGTCGACGGCGATACCCACACGCAGCGGTGGGGTGGGGGAGTTGCGGCGGCGGGTGTGGGTGAACGGTTCCGCGGTGGGGACCGACCCGGCCGCGCGCTGAGCGTCGCGGGCGAGGGCCGCGCGCATGTTGAGGCGGCCGGGCGGGGTGGGGCTGGTGGTCCGCTCCTCGGTCCGCTCGCGGTAGGCGGCGGCACGCAGGGCGCGGCTCAGGCGCGCGGCGGCACTGTGCTCGGCGGCGGTGGGCCTGCGGGTGCCGGTGACCGGGTTGCCGTAGGGCGCCGGTGTGCCGTCGGGGGTGACGGTGGTGCCACGGGCGTTGAAGACCGCCTTGGCGGTGGCGGCGGCTTTGCGTCGCTGGCCGGCCCGCTGGGCGCGGTCCTGAGCCTGCGCCTTGGACTGCGCGGCCATGGCGTTGGTCGCTGCGGCCTGTGCCGCGAGGTCGGCGGCGTCGGTGGCTGCCGTGCTGTCCATGACGACCCCCACGGCGCCGGACAGCAGATCGGTGAGGTTCTCCGGCACGGGCAGGGCGGGGGCCGCGGTGTCCACAGCGTCGCACCATTGTTGAGCGTGGTCGAGCATGGTCGTGGCGTCGTGGTCGGCGCACTGGTGGGCTGCGGTCCAGATGCGGGTGAGTGTGGCCAGCAGGTTGGCGCCCAGCACCTTTTCGCACAGATCGGCGACGGCCCGGGTCTCGCCGGCGTCCAGGATGCCGACGTCACGGCGGCCGAGGACCAGGGCCGCCACGGCGGCGGCGTGCTCGATGCCCTGGAGGGTGGGGTGGGCGATGTCGGGCATGACCAGGGTTCGGGCACTGGTGCGCAGGTACGTGCGGTCCGTGGGCCGCGTGATCAGGTGTGCGCCTTCGACACGGCTCTCCTCCAGCAGGAGCGCGGCCTCGACGACACGGGGGTTCGCTCCGGCTGGCGCCGTCCAGAGGGAGTGGGCCGCGTGCGCGGCCTCGTGGACGAACACGCCCCAGGCGGCGGGATACCGCTCCTCGTCGCCCACGATCCGCGGATGGATCTCGTGGGGCTTAAGCGGGGCGAACAGGTCGGCGTCGAACTCGACCTCGCCCAGCGTGGGGAAGAACGCGGCCGGTGCGCCGCTGCGCGTGCCGGGGCGGCAGGTGACGAGGAGGTCCTGGCGGCCGGAGAGGGCGACCAGCCGGTCGCCGAGTTCGGCTCCCACGCGCAGCCACAAGTGCGGGGAGGAGCGGGGTTGCGCGGGCGGGGCGCCGTCGTCGTCCCATCGCGCGAGGTCGGCGTCGTCGTCCGGTGTGGTGGCGGGGGACTGGACGTGGTGGTGGGCGCTCATCGCGAGCGGCCCCGGTGCGCGGAGCCGGTGCTGCCCGGGGGCTGTCGGGCGGCCGAGGCGGGGAGCTGCTTGCCGAGGGTGAGGGGCGCGATCTTCTTGACGCCCGCAGCCTTGATGACGGCGGCGGCGACGGCGTCGCGATCCTCCACAGGGGCGATGCCGACCAGGTTCGCGAGCGCGGCTTTGGTGCCGAGGACGGCCTCGGTTTTCTGGTAGCTGAGCAGTTCCCGCAGTTGGGGGGCCCAGCCCAGCTCGCCGAGTTCGACTTGGCGGGCGAGGTGTCGGGCGACCCGGACCACTCGGGCATCGATCCTCAGCGCCAGGGCGAGGTCATAGTCCGTGCCGATCTGGATTTGCACGCTGAACCGGCTCGCGAGCGCCTCCGTCAAAACCGCCCCGTGGACGCCGGGATTGTGGCCCGCCACCACGTAGAAGCCCGGCTCGGCCTTGATGGTCTCGCCCTTGTGGGCCTTGACCTGGATCTGCCTGCGCCCGTCCATCGCGGGATACAGCGCCGCCAGCACCTTCGGTGAGATCAAGGTGGCATCGTCGATCAGCAGGGCGCGGCCCTCGGTCATCGCGGTGACCAGCGGACCGTACTGGAAGACGTAGGCTCCCGCGTCGTCCTGTGTGTATTCGCCGATCAAGTCGCCGACCGTGGTGTCACCGTCACCGGCGACGGTGAGCAGGTCCTCGAACGCCGCCTCGACCAGACTCGTCTTCCCGGTGCCCGGAGGGCCGTAGAGCAGCACCGGCACGTCGGCGTCGCGCAGACGGTTCAGCGCCTCGACGTCGGGCAGATCGGCCAGCTCCCGGGGGTGATAGAGCTGGCCCCCCGCGCGGCGGATCGGGCCGGTCTGCCGGGGCGTGGCTGCTGCGGGAATGGTCGTGCGGGCCGTGGCCGCCGGGGCGCGGGGAGCGTGGGTGCCCGGTGGGCTGATCACAGCCCTCTGCGCGGCGGCGGCAGTTTTCGCGTTCGCGCGGAACTCCGGTTGTCCGGTCCCGCCTTGGTCGGCCTCGCCGCGTCGCACCAGGGTGAGGGCGGCGTTGCGGACGGCGCCGTGGGAGTGGCCCAGCTGCCTGGCCATGTCCCCGATGGTGAGCGTGTCCGCCGGCCGGTCGGCCAGCAGTCGGGCCACCTTGGCCCGTAGTTCGCCGCCCTTGGTGCGCGCTGGACTGGCAGGCGTTCCGGGTGTGGTCAAAACGAGGATCCTTCAACACGTGCGGGTGCGGGTGCGGGTGCGGGCGGAGTTATCGATGCGCTGGAGAGGCCATCCGCTCTCGGAGCGGATCACGGACTGTGCCGACATCAGCGACCGGGCAGGCCGGGGCGTACCGTCGGCGCTCACCGGCCGACCGAGGGCTCGGTCCAGGGGCACGGGATGGCCGGCGACGAGCAGCTCGCCGGCGGCCGAGCAGGCCCGTGCGTCCGCTCCGTACCGGGTTCCGTCGCCCGGCAGGCGCAGCCTGGCGTCTCTTCGAAGCCGTCCTGGAGCAGGATCCGCCGGGCGGCGGCGTTGTAGCCGGTGGTGGTGATCTCGCCGGTGATGGTGTGCCGGATCGTCATGAACGGCTCTGCTGGTGCTTCGGGCAAGGCGGGTCTCCTATCGGTGGCGGCGGAGGAAGTCAGGGCGGAGGGCTTCGTGTCGAATCGGCGGTTAGCGCCGTTGCCGCCGCGGGGTGCCAACGGGTGCTGACTGTGCGGTCATGGCGGTCTTCGTGCGGCGTGGCGCCGATGGCGCGGACGCGGCGGGCGGGACGGCGCGCAGATCGGGGTCGAGGTCGACGCTGTAGCGGGCGGCGGCGAGCATCTCCGCGGCCCAGGTGGCGTGTTCGTTCTCCCAGGTGCGGCCCAGGTCGAACGGCAGCCGGATCCAGACGCCGCGCAAGGTGGGGTAGGTGTCGAATCCGGCGCGCTTGAGGACGCTCGCGGCGAAGCCGTCGACCGGGCCCTCGACGTCGACTTCGTCGCCCTGGCCGCGGGTGATGCGGATCGGCTCGTCGCTCATCGGCTCCGTCCCTTCCCGGCTGCTTGGGCACGCCCGCCCACCGGTACGGCGCCGGGCTGGGGCAGAAACTCGGGGAGCGCGGTGGTCGGGGCGCCGCGTTGCTGCGGGGAGCGGGTGGCGGCTGCCTGCGCGATGCGGTTGCGGCGCTCCATCAGCCCGTTGCGCACGGTCGGCCGAGGCGGGGAGGCGCTGCGGCCGGGGCCGAGGCTGTAGTCGGCGTGGACTTCGTAGCCGTGGCGTCGAAGGTCGTGAACGGCCTGGCGTGCGCGGCGGATCCCATCCTGCTCGGGGTTGGTGAGCCGGTACAGGCCCGGGGTGTCGGGTACGGGCTCGAACTGCTCGCGCACGAGGAACCAGTTGGCGAGGTGTGCGGGGATGTTGGCTGTAGCGGCGGCCACGAATCCGTAGTCGGGGTGGGCGCCGAGCCGGAAGTGGTCGGACAGAGAGGAATCCTTTCTGGAGCGGTCAGCGGTGCGCTGCCGCGGTGCGGGGCGCAGGCGGCGGGACGGTGCGGGCGGTGAGCAGCCGTGGGCTGGGAGCGGACAGAGCCGCCGGCCCGCCCGGTACGGCCGCGCGGACCTGGCGCTCGAACGCCTCGCTCTCGGCGAGCCAGGTCTCGACGGCCGGCAGGACGGCGAGGCCCCGAGGGTGGCGCAGCGTTCCTGGGCGCGGTGCACCAGAGCGCTCGCGGTGCGCCGGGCGGCCTCCGCGTCGGCGAGCGAGGCGGTGTACGCGCCGTTGGACAGGCGGCTGAACCCGGCAGCTTCGAGGGGTTGGCCTGTTCGTAGTTTTCACCGGAGGCGATGGCGACGAGGCCGAGCGTCCGACTGGTGCTGAGGGTGATCGCAGTGGAGGGGGTGGGCGTCAAGGTCCTGGTGGGTCAAGCCCGCAGGCGACGTCGTCCATGCGGACGGGGCTCAGCGGGTCTTCGGGGCGCGCTTGGGCTCGGGGCTGCGCGCCGGGCCGGCGGGTGACGGCCGCGCCGCGGGAGGCCGAGCCGACGGAACGGGTGTGATGGTCACCAGGGGCACGACGGCCTTGGGGAACGGGAACGACGTGGAGCGCAGGATGGGCCGGGGATCGAGGGTCTTGGCGACGACGGCATGCATGAGGAAGTCGGGCGCCATCTGCGTGAACGAGATGTCCCACAGGTGACCGAGGTCGTCCGGGGAGGCGGCCACGTGCCAGGCGATGGAGGCGTCGCCGTGGATGGGCGGCGCCGATGAGCCCGGCGGCCGACCGATCACGGCTGCCTGCCCGTCGCGGGAGATAAACCCGGAGAGTCCGGAAGCCTCGAAGTGGTTCCAGGCGTCGATGTCGACCAGCAGCTCGAACTGGCCGGGCTCGGCGCCGATTCCGTAGACGACGTGATCCGGGTCGGCTTCCAGTTCGGCGGCCAGGGTGCCGAGGAGCGTGGAGACGAACTCGACCGGCACGGCGCCGCTGACGCTCGTGCGCCATCGCTCGGACGCGTCCTCCTCGCTACGGCCCGAGACCACCAGGTGGGGGCCTCGGCCCACGGCCGTCTGGTCGTGGCGGATGGTGATGCGCCGGCAGGGACTGGTCACGGTCAATGACGAGTTGTCCGTCTGCGCACTCCACCCTGTCTCTTCGGCGAAGACGTCCAGGAAGCCGTGGTGGGTGGTGGGCAGGCTGGCGGCCAGGTAGCGGGGAGAGATGAGGACCTTCTGCGGGGCGTGGTCCTGAGCGGGGGTGTCGGGCATAGGTGCCTTTGGTGGGTAGGAGTGGGGCGGGGGGGGGAGGGCCGTCTCAACTACGCGCGGCGGAAGCGGCTTCGCGTAGCGGCGAGGACGCGGCGCGCAGGCTGACACCAAATCGGTGGGCGAAGGTCCGCGCCCTGGCCTCCAGCTGGTCGTATGAGTCCTGCGCGGTCATCTGCCCGGCGTGCTTGCGGTACCGGTAGACCGGGACGGGCAGCACGATGCCCGGGGCGAGGCAGGTGACCGCGAGGGTGCAGTAGTCCTCGCCCTGGATGAGCCCGCCCATGGGGGCCGCGCGCACCAGGTCGGTGCGGGCGAGGAGGGTGGTCGGGCCGAGCGGGATGGTGTCGGCGGGGTCCTTCCAGTACCGCCACACGTCCCCGGCCTCGTGCCGGCCCGGCGGAGTCGGGGGCCGCCACAGGGTCGTGGTCCCGTCGGGGTGGAGGTCCTGGCTGTATCCGGCGCACCAGCCCACCCCGGTTTCCTCCAGGGCGCGCAGCCGCAGCGCCATGGCCCGGTCAGTGAACTCGTCATCATCGTCGGCCCAGTTGAGGTACTCGGTGCGGACTTCGGTGAGCGCGAAGTTGCGGGCGCAGGCCGCGCCGACCGGGCCCGGCAGGGCGAGGATGCGCACGCGCGGGTCGGCGGCGAGGGCGCTGGGCAGCCGGGCGGGGTCGGCTCCGTCGAGGGCGACGACGGCCTCCCACGGCACGCTCTGGCGGCACAGGCTGGCGTGCATGGCGGCAAGGAACGCGAGGCGATCCGGGCGGAGCTGGGTGGCGATGACCACGGTGATCTTTGGGCGGGAGTGCGGGGACAGCGGGTTCTCCGGGCGGGATGGCGGTCGGGGACGGTGCGGGGAGCCGGTGCTAGCGGCGGGCGGTCTTTCGGGGCGTCGGCGCCGGCGCGGACGCGGTCGTGGTCAGGCGCGGGGCGGTGCGCGGCGCAACGATCGGAGCCGACGTGTCCGGGTGCCACGCGCTCGGATTCGTCGTGACTTGGCTGCACGGGTCGGTGTCCCACGCGACGACGGGACCGCGGTCGTACGTCTGCAGGGCGATCACCTCGATGCCGTGCGGGTGCAGGACGTACGCCCACTCCAGTTCGTCGGTGCCGTCCTGCGTGATCAGCTCACGCTTGGCGGGGCTGGCGTCCGCATTGATCACGTCGGTGATCTGACGGCTCGGGTACTCGTCGCCGCCGGTCAGGGAGCGGCGCAGGGTGGCGGGAGCGCCCTCGAGGAGGTCGGTGCCCAGCTCGTCCCAGCCGTGTTCCACGTCGTCGATCAAGTGGCGGGCCATGGCTTCCAGGTCGCCGGCGAACCGGTGCTGGTAGGCGGCCAGGAGCAGCGGGAGCTTGTTGTCAGGGTAGCCGTCGAAGTGGACGTACATGCCGGCGTAACCGTCGGCGGTGGGGCGGGCGATGACAGAGCGGGTGGACAGGTCGGTCTCCTGAAATGGGGTGGTCAGTGCGCGCGGGGGCGCGTTGGCGCTGACGCGATGGGCGACGGGGTGGGGCCGGGTGTCGCCGTGCGCGCGGTGGTCCTTGGCGGGATGCTGGCCGGGATCGGCCGGTCGGGCGCCCACAGGCTGGCGGTGTCGCGGAACCGCGCGCGGGGGTCGGTGCCCCACGCGACGACCGGGCCGCGTGCCGCGCCGGGCGCGCTGATCACTTCGATCCCTTGAGGGTGGAGGACGTAGCCCCAGCTCAGCTGGGACGCCGTTCGCTCGGTCCAGGTGAACGGGGGCAACGTCGGGTGAGCCGGGTACCGGCGGCCGGGTTCGTTACGCCCGCCGACCAGATGCTCGCGCAGCGCATCGGGCGCACCGTCCAGGAGGTCGGTGCCCAGGACGGACCAGCCCTCCGGCGCCTCGTCGATGAGGTACGCGGTCAGGGCGTCGGTGTCCCCGGCGAAGCGATGCTGGTGTGCGGCGAGAAGCAGGGGCAGGTGATGGCTGGGGTAGCCGTCCCAGTGGACGTAACTGCCGGCGTAACCGTCGGCGGTGGGGCGGGCGATGACAGAACGAGTGGACAGAGGATCTTCCTGTCGTGGGCGGGGTCAGCGGGCGGATCGGCGCGCGGGCGAAGTCGGTGCGACAGGAGCCGCCGGTACGGCCCGCGGGGGTTGCACGGATGCCGACAGGTTCGGGCGCCGATAGACGCTGGCCAGGTGGTCCTCGGTCAAGTAGGCGAGCCGGTCACCGAGTGCGGACAGGTCCTCGGCGTGCTGGCGGTAGCGCGCTGCGATGCCTGGTTCCTGGTTGTGCTCGCACCATTCGGCCGCGGTCTCCAGAAACGTGTGCAGCTCACCGAGGCCACTGTGTCCGTCGCCGAGGACGGCCTGTGCAACGGTGTTCAACTCGGCTGCTGTGCGTACCCGGTAGAGCTGACGGGTCCAGGCGGTGATGCTCTGACCAGCCTCTTCGTCGGGGAGTGATGCGCTGAGCTCCTGTGCGTCGTGGGCGGCCCATCGATGCAGGTCGTCGGCGGTCGGCCGGTCGACCCGATGGGCCGTGATCTGCTCGGTGGTGCGGCCGACGTTGTCGTACAGCTCGAAGTCGGGGTGTGGCAGGGACAAGGGACTCCTCTCGGCTACGCGCGGTCCGTCGAGGCGGAGCCGACGGGCGGGCCGGAGGCGTCGGTGCGGGCGCACGTGTAGCCGATCAGGCGGGACGGGGCGGCCTTCGTCGACACGGTGGCGGCGTCGGCGCAGACGAACGTGTACGTCACCGACGTGCGCGGGATGCCGTGGAGCCAGGCGTTGTCGTCCTTGTCGGGGTTGATCTGCAGCCCGGAGTGCGCGACGGCGTCGGTCTGTGTGTGGGTGTGGGCGAACAGCACCAGTGCATCGCCGTCGCTGGTCTTCAGCGCGTAGGCGTCCTTGAAACGGTTGGTGCCACCGGCGAAGACGGTGGTGCCCAGCTTCCCGAACTTGCGGGTGGTTTCGTCGTGGACCTTGATCTGCTGCTTGCTGGCCTTGGTCGGGGCGAAGACCTTGGTGCCGGTGTTCGTCCCGCCGGTTGCGAAGTTGTCGATCACCGCGGTGCGCAGCACGTCGGCGTCGGCCGCGAGCTGCTTGTTGCCGGTGGCGGCGACCGCGGTGGCGTAGCCGTCCTTGTCGAGGGCGACGTCTGGCAGCGTCGTGCTGTCGAGGTCGACGACGGAGACCAGCTCCCACCGCTTGTCCTTCGGCTGCTCGGCGAAGACGGCGATGCGGCTCGGCTGCTTGCCCTTCTCGCCCGAGAGCGCGGCGGCGAACCAGCGGTCCTGGCTGGCGGCGAAGCGCGGGATGTACAGCTTGGCGGTGGAGGTGTCGTACGACCAGGGCTTGTACGGCTTGCGGTCGGCCTTGGGCAGGCCCTCGGTCTCGGTGTAGTCGGAGACGGACATCGCGTAGAGCGGGCCGTCCTCGACGGTGTCGAGCAGGGTCCGGTCGCGCTGTGCGTTGGCCTCGTTGTTGATCTTCGAGTAGTTGGTGATGACGGCGCGGGCCTGCGCGTCACTGAGCGCGGGCACCGGCTTCGGCGCGGCGGGTGTGGTGGCGTTCTTCTTCGTGGACGGGGCGTCGTCGCTGCTGCAGGCGGTGGCGGCGACGGTGAGCAGCGCGGCAGAGACGAGCAGGGGAAGGGCGCGGCGGGCGGTGCGGATGGGTGTGCTCCAGGGGCTTGGTTGGGGTAGGGATCAACGGCTGCGGGAAGTAGCGGGGCTGGCCGGGGTGGGAGGGATGGCGCTGGTCGTGCTGGGGCTGCGGTTCGGTGTCGGCGCAGCGGCGAGCCGGTCGGCCTGCTGATGGAGTCGGCCGCCGGCTTTGTTCAGCCGATCGCGGGTGCTGTCGATCCGCGCGTGCAGCAGGGCCCGGGTGGACTCGATCTCCGTAGTGCGCTGCGTCGAGCGGGGCGCGGCGGCGAGCTGGTGGAGGGCGCCGGCGTGGGCGACGGCGTCGCCGAGGTCGGCTATGGCGTGCCCCAGGGCGCCGACTGTGAGCGTGAGTTGGGCGACCGTGCGGCGAATGATGTCGGTTTCGGGGGCGCGTCCGCGTCGTACGGTGCGCGCGGCGAAGGCTGCTGCGGTGGTGACGTGGGTGATCAGCCCGGTGACGTCGCGGACGCGGTCGTCGAGTTCATCGAGGTTGTCGACGGCGGAGTGCACCGAGTCGGTGAGCGGCAGCTCGTCGGCCGCGTTGTGGATGCGCTCGGCCAGCGAGTGCAGCTGACTGACCTGGTCGTAGGGGAAGGGCAGGTGGGCTCCTGGAAGTGTGCGGCGGGTGACGGCGCGGTCAGCGGGTTCGGGTGCCTGGACGTCCGGGTATCGGTACGGCAGGAGCAGGTGTCCCTGCGGGCGGAGACATCTGTGCTCTCGCGGTAGACGCCCCACGCTGTGGTGCGCGGCGGTTGGGGGCTTCGCGCGGGAGTTGGGTTCTCGGCGCTGCGTTGGGAGCGCCGATAGTGTGCGTGCCGCCGAGGAGGGAGGGGGTGCCGTCGAGTTCGTCGAGCCACTTGAGGAGCTTGGGCAGGTTCTTGTCGGGCCCGTACGCGAGGTAGGTGCCGTCGGCGCTGTCGCAGCCGAACCACTCGGCGATCTTCAGACGGGACCGGGAGTTGACGCGGCCCATGTGCACGCCCTTGCCGCGGACCTTCGCCTCGCGGGCCAGCCGTTCGGCGACCGGGCCGAGTTTCCATTCGGTCGATCCGGCCAGGAACAGGACGTCGAAGCTTTCCCAGGGCAGCAGCCCGGGTTGATCACAGCCGTCCTGCGCCGCGAAGGCCGCGGGGACGCCCAGCTCACGAATGCGGGCCAGCCACGGCAGCGACTCGGTGAGGGTGCTGGCGGCGTCGAACGGCTGGTCCGGGGCGAGAGCCCACAGACAGCGATCCGGCCCGTACCTCTCGACGGTCCGGGACAGCCAGGCGAACCACGCCTCGGCGCCGGGCCAGTAGCGGCCTTTGCCGTCACTGCCGAACTTGGAATTGTCGCAGGCGTACAGGGCGCCCTCGGGGATGCGGCTGCCTTGCGCCGGGGTGGTCATACAGCCGATGCGTCCCGCGCTCATGGCCGCCCGTATGTCAGGCCCCGAGGGAGTACCGAGGTAGCGCACGGTGCACCTCCCCGGCGCCGCCGCAGACCGTCCGGGCGACGGCGCGGTCAGCGGTGATGGCTGCGGACTGCCGTGGGCAGCGCGGGCGGCAGCACGGCGGGCGTGGCCGGTGCGGCGTGGCGCAGGTTCACGCCGATTCCCCGCTGTGCGAGATGGCGGGCCACCGCCTGGACCCGCAGGGCACGGCCGTCCTCGCCGTATGCGGTGGGCAGCAGGAAGGCTGCCTGGTGCGGGTGGTACTGGAAGCCGTGGGCGTACAGTGCCATCCGCGCCTCTTCCGGCACGCTCGTGTACGGCGCCCCCAGTACCCCGTCGTCATACCAGGTCAGCGTGACCACCTGTGCGACCTGCGGCGGAGCCTGCCGGTGTGGGGGCTCCGGCTGCTCGGCGGCGTTGCGGCGTACCGCCTGGAGAGCCTGCTCGTAGCGAGGTAGGGCCCTGCGGACGATGAGGGCTGCGGCACGCGCGGGATCATCGGGGATGACGATGCCGTGCGGCTCGTCGACGCCGTCGAAGTGATGCGCCTGGAGGGCGTCGTCGTCTGGCTCGAGCGGGGCGACGACGAACTGGTGCGAGGAGCGCGGCCGGTCGGAGAGGTAGAGGTGCTGCTGATCCGGACCGTGCAGGACGGCCTCGTGCCCGAGTACGAATTCGGTGGCGACGTAGCCGACGTGGCCGGCGTCCCAGAGCTGTTCGGACACGGTGAACTGGTCGGAGTAGGCGAGGTGACGGTGGTATTCGCTGGTCCAGACGCCGGGCAGGCGGTCGGCCAGGGCGGTGGCGAAGGTGTCCAGGTCGGTGCGTGCTGAGGGCATGGGCTCCCTACGGAGTGGTGAGGTGGTCCTATCGGCCACGCGCCACGCGGGCGGGCGGCGCGCTCGTGGGCGCCGGAGCGGGCACGGCTCGTGTCCGGGGTGCCCGCAGGGAAGGGGCCGGGGAGGCTGCCACTTCCCGGTACGCGCGGATGACTTCTCTGAGGTGGTCGACGGCATCGGCCCGGCGTGCGGCGAGAATGTCGATCTGTGTGCCGCTGTTCTGCAGGACGCCGAGGGAATTGATCGACGTATTCCCGGAGGCGGCGCGTGTCAGAGTGGAAGCCGCGCTCTGAGCGGCGCCGGCGAACTGCTCGTGCACGTGGTCCAGATGGCGCGCGGCCGTGTGGACCAGGTCGGCGAGGACCAGTTCGGGACCGTCATCGTGAAGGCGGCCGAGGTCTTGAGGCGAGGCGCCGAGGGTTTCGTGCACCATCCGGGTGCCGGGACCGGCGGAAGGTGGAAGGCTGGCTGGATTCTCGATGGGGACGTCCACGGGTTCGGGGGCGGTCGGCACGTCTCGACCGGATCAATGCATACGGGCATCCGTGTCGAACAGTGCCAATTCGTGTGCGTGCAGAAGATGTTGAACGATGAATGATCTTCCGGCGACCTTCCACAGGCCCCGTCCGCGGTTGAGGTGGGAGATGGCGTCCGTTTCCACGGACGTGAGTCCCAGCAATGCTGCTGCGGCGTGGAGTTGGTCGGTTTCCTGCCGGTAGATGATGCGGGTGGAGCAGTCGGCGAGCAGGCCCTCGGCCAAGGCGCGTCCGCGGGATCCGGCGTCGCCGGCGGTGAGCAGATCGCTGAGCCGGTGGATGACCATGAGGTTGGCGATGCCCAGGCCGCGGCTGAGCTTCCACTGGGACTGCATTCTCGCGAGCAGGCCGGGGTGGCGCATCAGACGCCATGCCTCGTCGTAGACGATCCAGCGCCGGCCGCCGTTCGGGTCGGACAGCGCGGATTCCATCCACGCGGAGGCGCAGGTCATGGCGAGAACGAGGGCGGTGTCGTCGCCGGATCCGCCCAGGCGGGACAGGTCGATGGTCAGCATGGGCGAGTTGGGGTCGAAGGCCACGGTGCTGGGGGCGTCGAACATGCCGGCGAGGTCGCCGTGGACCAGGCGGCGCATGGCGTGGGCCAGGTCGCGGGAAGCGTCGCCGAGGCGGCCGGACATGACGCCGCCGACCCGGTCGAGTTCGTCGGGGTTGTTGAGGGTGGCGGCGATGTCGCCGAGGAGCGGGGTGCGTCCGTTCGCGGAGGCGCGGGTGACGACGGCGTCCAGGGCGACGTCGAGTCCGGTGTGTTCCATCGGCAGCAGGTCCCGTCCGAGGACGGTGCGGGCCAGGGAGCCGAGCAGTAGCAGACGGCGCTTGCGGATCTCGCCTGCCCAGTCGGTCTCGGAGACGCTGTTGGGGCGCGGCGCTGCGTCCAGCGGGTTGAGTTTGCCGGGCAGGCCCGGTCCGAGGGCGATGGAGGTGCCGCTCAACGCCTGTGCCACGGGGGTCCATTCGCCTTTCGGGTCACACGGGACGTAGACCCGGTAGCCGAAGGCGATGGACCGCAGCGCGAAGCTCTTGGCGAGCGCCGACTTGCCCTGCCCGATGACCCCGGCCAGCAGGACGTTGGGGTTGGTGAAGCCTTCGATGCGGCCGTACAGCGCGAACGGGTCGAAGCAGAAGGACGCCTCAGCGTGGACGTCGCGGCCGATGTAGATGCCCTCGGCGCCCAGTCCGCCCTCGGCGAGAAACGGGTACGCCCCACTCGCGGTGGCGGTGGTCATGCGGTGGGCAGGCAGCTTGATCTTGTTGTTGCGCGAGGACGCGGGACCGGGGCGTCCGGCCGGTGGGAAGAGCGGCGTCGGCATCTCGTGCTCGGCTGCGCCGGAGCTGCTGGTGTGGGCGGCTGCTTCGGTGCGGGCCTTCGCGGCGGCCTCGGCGAGCTGTCGGCGGGCCGCCTTGCGCGAGGCGCGGTCGGTGCCGTGTGGGGTGAACAGGGGGCTGGCGCTGGCTCTGCGGGCGCGGCGCGCGGGCCGGTGACTCATGGCGGGGCGGCTTTCACGGGGTGGCGGTCTGGACGCGGTGCGGGTTCAGACGACCGGTGAGGCGGTGAACAGAATCGGAGCCCGGTAGCTCTTGCCGTCGCCGGACCAGTCCAGCTGGATGTAGCCGTCGGCGAGGTAGTGGCCGGAGCTGGCCGTGTGCTTGAGGGTTCCGGTCGAGTAGGAGCCGTTGCCGTTGCTGCTGCTGTGTTCGAGCGCGTGCTCCAGTCCGGTGTAGGCGGCGGACTTCACGACCGGGTCGGTGCCGCTGACGCTCTTCTTGGTCTGGAGCTGGAACTTGGCCTTGTTGAAGGTCAGGGTGCTGCGGTTCTTGGCCGTGTACGGGCCGTCCCAGTAGACGGTGGCGGTGGTGTAGATGGCACCGCCGGATCGCATGGCGCACAGCGTGACGTCGAAGTCCCAGTTGTCGGAGTCGGGGCCGTTGTACGACGGGTCGTCAACGGTGTAGCTGCTGGTCGTGCAGTGATAGCTGGCGGCGGAGGCCGGTGCGGCGGTGGCCAGGGCGGCGGTGCCGGCGAGCGTGGCGACGATGACGGCGGCGGAGGTGGAGCGCTTGAGCTTGCGCATGCAGGGCCTTTCGGTGGTGGGGGTCACTGGGCGCAGGTAGTGATGCGACTGGGCGCCGGGGTATTGAGGTCGGCCGGGGTGGTCTTGCGCCGTACGACGTGGCCGGCGGCGAGATGGCGCTGGCAGATGGTCAGGACGGGCGGCCCCTCGGGGAGGCGCTCGGGGTGGCATTCGGAGCCGGACTCGTCGGCAACGGGGAGAAGGTGGAAGGCGTCGTGGACGGCGGCGGTGGCCTGCCACAGCCGGGTGTGGGCGGTGGCGAGCTGTCGGCCGGCGGCGGGATGCGGGGGCCGGGTGGTGTCGGCGAGCTGGTCGAGCAACTGGTGCAGGGCGGTGAGGTGGGCGTGCAGTACGTCGAGATGTGCACGGTCCGCGGGAGCGGCGGGCTTCTCGGCGCGGGGGGCGAGGGTGCGCGCGTGGTGGCGGATGCCGGCGCTGGCGGCCCGCAGGTACGGGTACGCGTCACCGACGGGGATGGCAGAGGTCAAAGGGGAAGGGTTCCTTCCTGCCGCGGCGGCAGGACGTCGTCGGTCGGCCGGGTGCGGGGGGTTACAGGGCGGTGCGGGCGAGCGGGAGGGCGCCGAGCGTGAATGCGTCGGGCTGCTGGAAGTTCAGGCGCCGCAGGTCGACCTGGGCGGTGACGGCGGCGGTCTCGATCTGCGCGCAGGCGGCGTCGAGGAGGGCGTCCGTCTCGGCGGACACGGTGAGCAGTCCGGTCAGGGCGACGTCGGCGTGCCCGGCGATCAGCTGCCGCTCGCGGGTCTTGACGTCCGCGTACTCGACGCTGTCGGCCTCGGAGTCGACCTGCCCGCGCCGCGACCGCTCGTTCGCATCGGCGATGATCGCCGCCTTCTTGCGCTGCACGTCGCGCATCGCGGACTCGAGCCCCTGGGGCACGTATATAAGGGAGAGGGTGCGGCGGACCCCGGCGGTGAACATCAGCCCGTGCAGGAAGCCGGCGCTCGTTTCGGTGCGGGGCCAGTCCTCGACCCAGTAGGTGGCGTGCCGGGCGGAGTCGGTGGCGAGCCGGTCGTACTCCTCGACCTGGACCACCGGGCCGGCGGCGGCCGGGTCGGCCTCGGCGCGCCCGGACTCCGACCACTGCTGGAGTGCGGAGAGGGCCTTGGGATCGTAGGCGGTGCGGATGACGGCGGCGATCTCGCGCGCCGAGAGCCAGCCGGTCACCATCAGTCCGGCGCTGCGCGCGGCCTGCGCGATGGAGGACGTGGTCTGCTCCATGACGGTGAAGGCGCCAGGCAGCCCGCCACCGGCCTGGCTGATCAGGCGCTTGGCGGCCTTCAGGTCGAGGTTGATGGCCAGGTATGCCTCGTGCGGTGCGGCGGCCGGTCCGGCGGAGGCGACCAGTTCGCTGTAGACCTGCCCGGCTACCGGCGTCTCGGGATGGCCCTGCTGGCTCCAGTGCCGGGCGAGGGTGTCGCCGCTGTCGGGGACGGTGCGCTCCAGGACCTGCACGGTGGCCACGTGTCCGGTCCGGGCGATGCCGGCCAGGGCCCGGCCCCACCCGGCGACGTTGTGGTTCTGGGTCGCGGGATCCAGCAGGGCGAAGGCTCGGCTGGACACGCGGGCAATGGCGGTCAGGGTCTGCTGGTGCGGGTCGTGGACGGCGGCGGCGCCGTTAGCGGAGTCGCCGGGGGTGACCACCCGCAGCGAGGCGGCGGTGCCGGGCAGGTGCAGGACGCCGTCCCGGCGGGGGCGGGTGACGGGCCGGGCGAGCCACAGGGTCTGTCCGGTGCGGCGCCGTCGCGCGAAGCGCAGGACGATCGGCGCCCAGTCGATCAGGGAGCGGCCGTGCCGGCGGATGGCGACCAGGGCGGCGACCACGGCCCACAGCGGCGTCAGGGCGATGGCGCCGAGCAGCCCGGTGGACACCACCGTGCCCAACAGGAGCGCCAACGCGCAGGACACCAAGACGAGTTGCGGCAGAGACAGGCCGAGCAGGATGCCGCGCCGGGAGCGGTGGGGGAATTTGACCGTGAGCGGTTGGACGGTGAGATCAGACAAGGGCCGTTCCGGGTGTGCGCGGGGCGGTGGCCGGGGCGGCACGCGGCGAAGGAGTGCGCGGCGCGTGCCGCCCCGGAGTCGGGCAGGAGCTACAGGCCGGTGGGCGGGGGCGGCGGTGCACCAGTCCCACTGGTGCCAGCCGAGTTCGGTGCCGACGGGGCGCCCTGCGGCGGGGGCGTGGAGGCACCGGCGCCGGGCTGCGACATGAAGCCGCTGCCGCCGCTGGGTGCCGATGCGGCACTGCCGCCGCCTCCGGGCGCGCCGCCTACCTGGCCGCTGGTGTCGTCACTGGGGCTGGTCGGGGGCGGCTGAACCGCCTTTTCCAGGCCGTTCTTGATGCCGTCGCCGCCAGAACTCGGAGAGCCTTGGCTCTCTTGGCCGCTGCCTCCGGTGGGGTTCGCTGCTATGTCGCCAGGGAACCCGCCGCCGGCGGCCTCGGGCCCGGCGGCGCCCGCTCCGGCTGCCGCGCCGCCGGTTCCTGCGGTGGCGGCTGCGGCGGCGGCCTTCCGGCCGGCCTTCTCGGCGTGCTGTCGGGCGAGTTGGGCGCCGGCACCACCGGCGCGGTGAATCGATTCTCCGTCCGTACCCTCGGCCGCCCAGTGGACGAACTTGAAGGTGGCGTACGGGCAGAGCAGCACCAACACCATGATCACGATGCCTGACATGACGTCGGCGAGCGCGCCCAGGCCGTCCTTGGCCTCGGTCTTGCCCATGGCGGCGATACCGAGCACGAAGATGATCGTCATCAGCAGTTTGCTGACCACCAACGTGGCGGTGGCCTCGATCCAGCCGCGCCGCCAGCGGCGGGCGACCTCCCAGCCTCCGCCAGCCCCGGCGAAGACCGCCAAGGTCACCATGACGAGGATGCCGACCTTGCGGACCATCATCACGCACCAGTAGAGGAACGCGCCGACGGCGGCGCCGAGCCCGGCGAACACCGCGACCAGCCAGCCCAGGCCCGCCAGGGAGGGGATCTGGGAGACCTTCACGATGCGGCGGACGGCCGTCTCGATGGACAGGTGTGATGCCTTGAACAGGCCGGCGGACAGGGCGTCGACCACTTCGATGGCGACGGTGGTCAGGGCGATGGCGGCAAACGCGAAGATCACGCCCGAGGCGGTGCCGGTGAACGCCTGGGTGAGGGCCTGCCCGTCGCGCTTGACGGCGGCCCGGATGAGCTGCGCACAGAACGTCCCGACCAGGATCACCAGGCCGATCGGCAGCAGCATCTCGTAGTTGTCGCGGAACCAGCCGGCGTTCAGGTCGACCTTGGTGGTGGCGTCGACCGCCTTGGCGGCCAGGTCGGCTGCGGCGGCGGCGAGTTCACCGGCGCTCTTGGCCATCCAGTCGCCGATCGCCTTGCCGGGATCGGAGGCGAAGTCGACGGCCTCGCCGACGGCGCAGAGTTTGTCCGCTACGGGGAAGTCGCAGAAACCCACGGGAAGTTGGCCTCCTTATCTGTTGGTGAGGTGGGTCACTGCGTGACGCTGGGGGCGATGGCGGCGAGGGTGCAGTCGTGGTTGGGCCGGCACTGCACGGCGAGGGTCACGGCGCGGTCCTCGGCTCCGCCGCCGCCCTTCTTCCACTCGAT
The DNA here is from genome assembly GCF_050936785.1 of Streptomyces sp. CA-249302. Taxonomy (NCBI): domain Bacteria; kingdom Bacillati; phylum Actinomycetota; class Actinomycetes; order Kitasatosporales; family Streptomycetaceae; genus Streptomyces; species Streptomyces sp. CA-249302. The sequence goes on from NZ_JBNJMG010000001.1 coordinate 6,879,275, forward strand.
CTGCTGCTTGCCATTGACGGTGACGACGTAGATGTACGCCTCGGTGATCGCGGACGGGTCTTCGGCCAGGGCCTGCTTGAACGCGCCGGGGTAGTGGCCTTCGGTGACCGTGCCGGTGGCGTGCTGGTCCTGGTCGGCCATGCGCGACCACAGCAGCGGGTCGGGGACCTGACCGGACACCGAGGCCCAGTCGGTGTACTTGGTCTCCTTGGTCATCCACGCCCGCATGCCCGCGAGTTGCTGGTCACGGCTGGTGTCGCGGGTGTCGTACGACCAGAGCATCGCCGCCGCGGCCTTGGCGAAGGCGACCGGCTCGGCGATCTGCGGGGGCTTGGGCACCGCCCCCGACCCGGCCGCGGGCTTCGGCGCGGCCTCGGAGGGCGAGGAACTGCTGTTTGGCGAAGGCGTGTCGGCGCCCTGGTGGTGTTCGCCGCGGCCGGTGAACCAGGCGGCGGTCGCGGCGACGGCGAGCAGCGCGGTGACGACCAGGGCGACGATCGCGACGCGCTTGTTGACGGACCAGGTCACGCCGTACCCGGACAGGGAGGGGAGTCGATTCGGCATCAATGAACCTGCGACCCCAGGCCGGAGAAGAACGCCACGATTCCGTTCGCGGCGCCGAGGCCGAGCGCTGCGCCGGCCGCGACGACCGCGCCCTTCTTGCCGTTGGCCTCGGCCTGATGGCCACCGGTGTGGTGGCCCCAGGCCCAGACACCGAGGGACACGGCCAGGGCGCCGACGACGGCGATGATCCCGAACAGGTTGATCGAGTTGACGACGTTCTTCAGCACGGACAGACCGGGAAGGCCGCCGCCCTTGGGCGAGATGCCTGGGTCGTAGGCGAGGAGGACGGCGGCGCGGTCTGCGAGAGGTATGGGCATGGGTGTGGCGGGGCTCCTTGCGTGCGCGGGCCGTGCAGGGGCCGGCGGAAGGGAAGAAAGAGGGAGGAGAGGTGCGCTCGCGGCGCGAGAAGGGGGCCCGGCGGGCGTGGCCCAGGAGGTGCCCGGGGCGCGCGGCGTCAGAGGACGCGGCGGACGGCCAAAATGGCCCAGTCCTTGATCGGCGTGATCCGGACCGGTTTTGAGGTGCGCGGCGCCTCGATGACGAGGCCCTCGCCCATGTACATGCCGACGTGTTCGGGCCGGGCCGCGGTGCCGCGGCTGAAGATCAGGTCACCCGGCTTGAGGTCCTTCGCCGAGACGGCCTTGCCCTCGTTGACCTGCGTGTACGTGGTGCGGGTGAGCTTGATGCCGGCGTGCGCGTACGCCTGCTGCATCAGCGAGCTGCAGTCGCAGCGGCCCATCGGGTCGGGCCCGTGGGAGTCGGTGCACGAGCCGCCCCACTGGTAGAGCGTGCCGAGCTGGTGCATGGCCCACTCGATGGCCTTGCGGGCCTTCGGATCGGCATCCTTGGGGATCTTGTACCCCTTCGGGACGCTCCCCTCGGGGATCCGCCCGAAGGACGTGCCGTCCTTGTCCGGCGCACATCCGCCGGAGGCGGACTCGGCGTCCTTGTCCTTCGTGTCCTTGGCGGACTCGTCCTTGTCGGCGTTCGGGAACGTGGCGGCGATGGCCTTCTGCAGCGCGGTGGCCAGGTCCTCCCACTGCGCGTACGCGTCCGGATAGCCGGACTTCTGGACGGCCTGGGCGGCTTGGGTGACCTTCATCTGCTGCCAGCCGTCGACCTTGAGTAGCGCCTTGTAGAAGCGCTCCGAGGCGTAGACCGGGTCACGGATCTGCTGCGCGGTTCCCCACCCCTGGCTGGGCCGTTGCTGGAACAAGCCGAGGCTGTCCCGGTCCCCGGAGTTGAGGTTGCGCAGCCGCGATTCCTGCATCGCGGTGGCAATCGCGATGATCTGCCCCTTCTTGGGCACGTCAAGGCTGATGCCGGTGGCCACGATGGTCTGCGCGTTGGGGATCTGCTCGGCCGGAAGATCTAGGCCCTGGATGTGGACGTCCTTGCCGGACGCGCCGTCGAGGAGCTTGGTGACTTCCTTGGTCACCTCGGCGGTGTCGATGCCGGTCAGGCATCCGCTGAAGGACGCGGTGGTGGAGGCTTCGCTGGAGGACGCCATCATCATGGCGGTGCCCGCGAGCAGAAGCGGGGAGAGGACGACGACGCCGATGCCGGCGGCTATGCCCTTCAATCCGGTCCGCCTCCCGGAAGGCGGTCACGGGCCGGCGGACGGATCGCGGGCAGGGGAGGGTAGAGCGATGTCACAGCGAGGTCCTAGGTGAAGTCCCGGCGGCGCGTGCGTCGTTGAGGAAAGGGCGCGACGACCGGGTGGTGGGTAATTCGGGTGGCCCGGGTGCCATTGCGAGTTGCCGCTCGCACCGGCACGGGGCGCCGGGTCAGGTGTGCCAGGACATGGGATACCTCCACAAAGGCAGGGGCGGGGATGTGCCATCGGCGGTGTCCGCCGGGCAGTTCCAAAACAGTAAGGGCGGATCCCCGGTTGCCGAAATCCTTCGTGATCAAGGCTCTATTGCGGGGTTTTCGGCGGCGATAGCGCTCAACCGGGGATCGTGCCCTACAGTTTTGGCTCCTCCCCTCGCCCCCTCACGTCGCAGACCGCGGAGCCGTCCGCCCGCATTCGGTCCTGTGGGGGTCATCCAGGCGAGCCGGAGCGTCTCTCACTCATCTCACACAACCCGAATCGGGGTATCTCTTTGCCTTTTTCCCTGCACCAGGGCGACGCGCTCGGCGTCCTCGCCGGACTGCCCGACAACTGCGTCGACTCCGTCATCACCGACCCGCCGTACAACTCGGGCGGGCGGACGGCGAAGGAACGCACCTCGCGGTCCGCGAAGCAGAAGTACACCTCGGCCGACGCCGGCCACGAGCTGCCGGACTTCACCGGCGAGAACATGGACCAGCGCAGTTACGGCTTCTGGCTCACCCAGATCATGACCGAGGCGCACCGGCTCACCAAGGTCGGCGGCACCGCGCTGCTGTTCACCGACTGGCGCCAGCTGCCGATCACCACGGACGCCATCCAGGCCGCCGGCTGGCTGTGGCGGGGCGTCCTGGCCTGGCACAAGCCGCAGGCCAGGCCGCAAAAGGGCAGGTTCACGCAGAACTGCGAGTTCATCGTCTGGGCGTCCAACGGCCCGATTGACGCCGCCCGCAACCCGGTCTACCTGCCCGGCCTCTACAGCGCTTCGCAGCCCAGCGGCAAGGCGCGCCAGCACATCACGCAGAAGCCCGTCTCCGTCATGCGGGAGCTGGTGCAGATAACTCCGCGGGGCGGCACGGTGCTCGACTTCACCTGCGGATCCGGCTCGACCGGGGTCGCAGCGCTGCTGGAGGGCCGCGATTTCATCGGCGTCGAGAAGACCAAGCACTATGCCGAGATCGCCGCCGACCGTCTCACCGAGACGCTGCAACAGACCCTTTCCCAGGATGACTTGACGCTGACCGTCTGAGGCTGAAACTCGCGCGCGGCGCGGCGAGCCGCGCCCCTCGTGCGCGGGGTTCCTGCCGCGTCATGCGCAGCGTTATAGCAGCGAAGCCCCGGTTACCGAAACCGGGGATTCTCCGGATGGTTGGAGCCGCAATCAACGCCCTATGGCTGCGGCCCAAGGAGGCCCCTTTTCGTGCCTGAATCCATAAACCCCCCGGACGACGCGGAGAAGGATCCGGTCCAGATATCCGACCCTCATCTCCCCTCGGAAGAGGAAGAGATGGAGCCGGTTCGGCTGCCGGAGGCCGAGCTGGCGAGAGTCGAGGCGAACGTCGCCATGCTGCTGGATCGATCCGCAGAGCACGGCCGCCAGATCGATAGCCTCTCCGCCGCACCGCCGCTACCGGACTCGCCGTTCGCCGCCTACGGACTGCCGGGGTTCGCCGGCCTGCCGCCCGCCCCCGCGCCCCCCGAGCCGCGTCCGATCCTCGAGTTGGAGGACGAGGAGTACGAGGACGAACTCGACGCCCTGTCCGACTGGGTCGACGACTTCCTCCTCCGGGTCTACGGAGCAGAGGTCACCACCGCCGCCCCGTGGTGCGAGCAGTGGCAGGAGCACGCCGACGTCGTCGCCTGGCTTCACGCCCTGTGGCTGGCCTACCAGCAGCACAAGGACGCCGAAGCCGGCCTGTCCGGCCTGTTCGTGTGGCACCGGGACTTCCTCACCCACGCCATGGCCACCGTCCGAGCCCCCGGCGGGCCGCTGTCCGCGTGCATGACCGATCCGGACCGGCCCGCGCACCGCTTGCTGCCCGGCCCTCGTCCCTCGAACCGGACCACCTCCGCCACCGAGGAACACGAGGAGACCGGCGAGCTGGGCCAGGCCGGCGGATGACCGGCCGCGAGGACCGGCCGGCGTTCGGACTGTCCTTCGACCCCCGCGCCCTGACCGATCTCCTGCAAGCACCCGGCGACATCCGCGACCTGGCACTCGCCCGGCTCCAGGACGTCGTCAACGCCCGCCTCTTCGGCGCCAAACTCACCCGCGACCTCGCCGGCTGCCGCAAGGTCTACGTCGATCACCGCAATGCCTGGCGCATCGTCTACGCCCAGCGGCCGGCGCCCGCGAACTCCACGCACACCACCGAAATCCACGTCGTGGCCGTACGCCCGCGCGAGGCGCACGACGTGTACGACACCGCCCGCGCCCGCCTCGGCATCCGCCGGCGCCCCCTGGGCGAGCGCACCCACGCCGCCCGCACCCGCTCGCCGCAGCTGGGCACACGCCCGCCCGTCCCCAAGCCGGGACCACCGCCCTATGTGATGCCCGGCCTTCCCCGACCCGCAATGCCCCCGACCCTGAAGGGCCCCGTTCGTTGACGCAGTTCCCCACCCTGATCGACCAGGTCGCCACCGCCGTACTCGCACCGGCCCAGGTCACCGAGAACCCGCACCACCGCGCCATCCTCGACGTGTTCGTCGAAATCCAGGAACTCGACCAGCAGCTCGCCGAGTTCGCTGGCACTGAGCTTCCCGGCGTCAGCCCCACCGAGCAGCTCAACACCCTGACCGACCTGCTGGTCGAACGGATGGCCGCCGGGGCGGAACTGAGCGCGCTCCTGGCCACCTCCTGCTGCTGCGCCGCCGCGTACGAAGCTGCGCCCCCGTCCGAGTACGAACCGCTGGACGACGAGGAGCCCGGCTTCGACCCGGACTTCGACGACTTCGACGGGTTCGACGACTTCGAAGAGCCGGACGGCCTGGACGACTTCGACGACATCCACGAGGACGCGTGCGAGGAGTTCCTGTCCTGCCCCAGCAGCCCGCAGACGATCGTGCACGCCTGCCTCGCCGTCTTCGACGACGAGGGCGCCCCGGACTACGTAAGCACCGCGGAGCTGGTCCAGCGCCTGCGCGGTCTGCCCGGCCAGGCTGAGGGGCGCTGGAGCTACGCCGACCTCACCCCGCTGCGGCTGGGTCTGCTCCTGCGCGGCTACGGGGTACAGCCCTGCAAGCCGCGCGCGGCCGACGGCAGCCGCTACCGGGCCTACCGGCGCGCCGACCTGCTGGCCGCCCGCCCGACCTGCTCCTGCTGAGGCACCCCGCCCTCGCGCGGAGTCGGCGGGTGACGGAGGCGGACTGGGACCGGGTCGCCGCCTTCCACGCGCAGTGCTCCGAGCAGAACCTGCTGCGCCGCTGGGGCCGTACGCGACTGACGCCCCGCGACCTGTCCCGGCTGCTTGCCCACGCGCAGTGCTGGATCGGGCTCGGCGCCGACGAGCGGCCCGTGGCCCTTGTCTGCGTCGGGCCGGTCAGCCGGGAGCCGGGGGTCTTCGATCTCGGGCTGCAGGTCGTCGACCACCGTCAGCGTCAGGGCATCGGCTCGGCCCTGGCCCGCGAAGCCGCCCGCCTCGCCCGCGCGCGCGGAGCCCACACCCTGTCCGCGTTCACGCAGGTGGCGAATGCGCCCATGCTCCGGCTCCTCGACCGCCTCGGCCCGACGTCGCATACCCGCGACGGCCCGTACGTCGAGGTCCGACTCGCCCTGGACGCGCTCCCCCCGGACCCAGAAACCGCTCCGCCATGACCGCACCACAGCCCGACGGGCTGATGCCCACCGCCCTCGATCAGCGGATCGAAGCCGCCGTGGGCTACGGCGTCGAGGAGCTGCGCCGGCACCGCGACAGCGGACTCCTCGACGCACCGCACGCCGCCCTGGCCGACACGTACCGCGAGCTGGCGGCGGCTGAGCGGGACGTCACCTTCTACCGTGTCCGTCTCGCTCGCCTCGCCTCCAGTGAACTGCCCGTGGACCAGGCGCTGTTCGCTCGAATCGAGCGCACCCTCGATCAGCTGGCGACGGCCGCCGCCGTCCGCGATGCGAAGAGATCCGTGGCAGCCGCGGCGCTGGCGCCGATCGAGGCCGCCGCTCCTCGGCAGGCGCCACCGCAGATCGCGACGAAGGATGTGGCGGCTCTGCTCGCCATCGCCCAGGGCGCCAAGCTGCATGAACACCTCGTCACCCATCGCCTCGCCGTGGCGACTCCCACCCGCACCCGCATCTCCTACGCCCAGCTGCAGCACCTGGAGGAGATGGGCCTGGTGGCGCGCGACACCGCGCACCCGGTGCACGCCGGGCAGCCCGTCACTCTCACCGATGCCGGTCGCGCCGTACTGACCGCCCCCCGCCGCGCGGGCCCGCCCGGGACCACGCCCGCGCCCCTGCCGCCGGCCCTCCCTGCCGTCTCCCGTACCCGCCGCTGAACCGCGCTCCGTGCTACGCGCACGGCGCCGCCGGGGTCACGACCGAAAGCACCGATGCCCACCTACGAACCCGATTTCCGCCTCGACGGATACGAAGCCGTCAACGACCACGTCGCCGACCAGTTCTGGGGGCACATCGGCATCGAGCAGGACGCGATGACTGTCCTCGCCGAGCACCACAGCGACGACGCCGAGCACAGCTTCTACTTGATGCACAACCGCGCCGTCACCTGGGGCATCCCCGGGGAACCGCAGATCGTCGCCCTGCACCTCAAACGCGACCCGGCCGCGCGCACCTACCAGTTTGACCACGCAGAGCTGCCACTGCCGTCCATGGCACAGTCCTGGCTGATCGCCCGCGGCTGCCCCGAGGAGAAGATCCTCCTGCCCGACGGCATGGGCACCACCCCCGCGAACGACGCCACCCGCGTGCTGGAGCAGCGTCTGCGCAGCGACGGCGACCACTTCGCCCTGCTCACCAGCTACACACGCGACGACGACCCGATCCAGACGACCGTGATGCTGCGGGCCGTCGACGAGAAGGCGGCACTGCCCTTCCGCGTCCTGCTCGAAGAGGTCGACACCACCGTGTGGACGCACACTCTGCGCGAGGGCGGCTTCCAGACCTTCGAGGCCGCCACTCAGTGGTGGGAAGCGCACTGGAACGGCGACGAGCCCTCGCTGCCGACGGCCTCGCCGGCAACCCGGCCCGTCACCGCCGTCCCTGCCCTGCCGGCACGCCCCGCCCCGCCGCGCGGGCCGGGCCGCTGAACTCCCGCTAACCCGACGGCATTTCGCCTTCCTGCCCCGGCGAATTGCCATCAGCCGTGTGCGAGGCGGCGCGGAACATAGCACGCAATCCCCGGTTACCGAAACCGGGGATTCTCCGGACTCTTGTTCTCAGCCCGCACGGCACCCGCCTGGGGCTGCTTCTTCCGTATGCCCTTTCCTCGAAATGGAGCTCAATCCCCCATGCGCTCAACCCGCATAGCCGTCTCCGCTGCCCTGCTCGGTGCCCTCGCGCTGCCGCTGGTCTCCACCGCCACCGCGAGCGCCGCACCCGCGCAGCCGCCAACCTCCATGACCGACCCGACCTGCAGCAAGCCCGGACCGTGGACGCTCAGCACCAAGGCCGTCACCATCCGCGCCAAGACGTCCGCCAACTCCAAGGCGCTCGGGATTCTGTATCGGGGCCACAAGTTCACCGTGCACAAGACCAGCGGAAAGTGGCGCTACATCACCGACAGGACGACCGGCGTCAAGGGCTGGGTCTCCGCCAAGTATGTCTACCGCCCGGCCGGCATGTGCCTGGACTAGCCCACCGTCACCCCATTTTCCATTCCCACACCGGAATTTCCGAAACGAAGGGAAGCTCTTAGTGCTCGACGCCAGCGAAGACGTGATGGGCGTCATCACCGAGCGAATCGAGGACCGATTCCAGATGCCGCTCGGCGACCTACGCCGGGCTGTTGAGGCGGCACCGCAGGCCAATCCCGAGGCCACCACCGTCGTGCACTGGTACGGCCTGCTCGCCGAAACACAGCAGGCCCTCGACACCGCCGAGGACGCGCTCGTCGAGGCGCTGGGCACCCAGCCGCCGGACGTACTCGACGACCCCGTCATGGAGTTGGCCCACCAGGTCAACGCCGCTGTCGCCGCCCGGGACGGCCGCGCCATGGTCGTGAAGTACCTCCTCGACCCCAACGCTCCTGGCAAGCGCGGACCCGAGGTGTGGCGCGGCGCGTCTCCCGCCGCCCGTCGCGCTCCGGCCCTGCCCACCTCTCCGCCCACGCTGCCCAGTGCGCGGAACACCACGGCGCGCGGGGCCACGCGGTGAACGTCATCAAAAGGTCCAGCAGCCGTGATGCGGCACTGCAGGAAGCGTTCGGCACAGAAGTAGCCGAACTGTACGCACAGGCAGCCCGCGGCGAGGCGAATGCTGCACTCCAGCGGGCCCTGGAACTGCGCAGCTTCCTCGCCATTGCCGAGGAGCAGGTGGCCCGCGTCCGTGACCGCGTCCATTCCGCGACGGAACCCGACGGGGACATGGACGACCTGTCCGCCGAGGACCTGCGGTGGGACGCCCAGTGGCTGGAGGCGGCTCTGGCCGGCCGCGACGGCTACACCGCCGCACTCGACGAGGTGCTGCGCACCATGCCGGCGCCGAACCAAGTAGCAGCACCACGCGCCGGGTTGAGTCCCAAGATCGCCGCCACCGCTCCGCCCGCCCCGGCCCCACCCCGCGCCGGGGCGGTGCGGACCCGACGTCCCTGAAAGTCCACCGATTGCCCCAGCCCGACACCCCGTCCCATGCCGTTTCCCAGCTCGTCGCCCAGCGCATCGAGGCGCTGTACGGGCAGCCGCTCGCCGAACTCGAAGCCATCGCCGACGCCACCCCCGAGACCACGCTGCTCGCCGCCTTGACCGGCACCCACGGCGACCTGGCCCTCGCCGAACGCAACATCGCCTTCCAGCTACAGCGACTGCGCGAACTCACCGGCCCTGACCAGGAGATCGGCCGTTTCGCCGCCGGCCACATCCTCGACTGCGCCCGGCGCATCGCCGAGTCCGTCGCCACCCGCGACGCCTACGCCAAGAGCACCAGCGCGGTCCTGGGCGGCCTGCGCCGCGTGTCCGCCCCGGACACCCACCCGCCGGCTGTACCGGCCCCCGCCACGCCGACGGCGACCACCTCCCGCACCCGCTGATCCACCCGTACCGCTTGAGGAGCCCCCTTCTTGGCCACCACCGCGCCGCCCGCCACACCGAACGATTTCGTGGGCGTCACCAAGACCCTGGACCTGCTCGCCCCGCGCTGGAGCGCGTGGGTGCTGATGACCGTCTCCTCCCAGCCGCTGCGCTACGCCGAGTTCAAGCCGAGGCTTCCGTGGCTGGCGGACGGGCAGCTCCACCCCCGGCTGCGTCACCTCACGAACGCCGGCGTCATCGAGCGCACGGAGTACGCCCCGCGCCACGTCACCTACGGCCTCACCGGCCGCGGTGCCGCGCTGCTGGGCGTCCTCACGGTGATCGCATCCTGGGGCGACACCTATCTGGAGAAGGAGCTGGTCGCCAACAAGCACACCGGCGAGGTGGAGTCCGAGCGGATCGCACCGGCCCAGAACATCGACGACGCCGTCGCGCTGCTCGCGCCACGGCACGCCACCCCGATCCTGTTCTCCCTGCAGGCCCGGGGCACCGCGACGGCCAAGACGCTGGCGAGTGAGGCGATGCCCGGCTACGGGCTGACCGCCGTCTACAAGCCCCTGGAACGCCTGGTCGACGACGGCCTCGTCACGGCCACCGGAACCGGCGGGTACCAGCTGACCGCGAGCGGCCGGGCACTCGCCCCCGTTTTCCAGGCGATCTCCGCCTGGGCCACCGCCCCGGCGCCCGAGCCCGACGCCCGTCGGACTCGGGCGCCGGGCGCCGCCCCGTCGCAGAACCGTTCCGGCCCGTGGGCGACCACTCCGACCCGCCTTCCCGCACCGGCGGTTCCGGCAGCGCCAGCAGTTCGTCCCGCGCTGGCCACGACGCCCCCGGGCGGCCCGGCGTGGCAGCCCGGCGACCTCTTCTCCCACCAGATACCCGCCCGCCCGATCTCCCCGGCAGGAGGCCCGCGCCGATGACCCGCTCCCTGCCCGAGAACCTCCTGCACGAACGCCGCGCGATCCGGACCCTGACCCTGCCGGGCCTGATCCGCCTGGTCACCGAGATCGACGACAACGGCCCCATCAGCCACCGGCGCGGCAGCCTTCAGGGCGCCTTCGGCGACCTCACCCCCGGGCAACTGCGCCACGCCATCGACGTCGCCCGCGACCTCGGCCTGGTCCACGCCGACGAACAGGCCCCCGACCGCTACCGGCTCACCGTGAGCGGCGAGGCTCTGGCCGAGGTGTACGACACCGCGGCCCGCTGGGCGCGTGCCCGTCAGTTCCCCGACACCAGCACCGACTTCGTCACCCGCGTCCAGCACACCCTCCAGCTGCACAGCCGCAGCACGCGCGCGTTCGGTTCGAGTCTGGAGCCGTCGGCGCCGCATCAGGTCCTCACCGATTTTTTGCAGGCGAACCCCCGCGTCCTCAACCACACCGACGCCCGCTCCGCGCAGGAGAGGGCGGAAGCGGGGCGCGCTGCGTGATATCCCGTGTCGGACCGCGCCATGCCCGCCGCCCGGTCCCCACAGTGCTGCGCGGCATCTACCTGCCGCGCAGCACGGACGCCGCCGCGTACGCCATGGCCACCTACGGCATCCCGCTGCTGGTATTGGCCAGTACCAACTCCGCAGCCCTGACCGGCCTCGCCTTCGCGCTGGAATGGATCCCGCGACTGGGCGCGTTCGCCTTCGCCGGGGCCCTGGTCGACCGCCATGGCACTACCACCGTGCTCCGCTCCGCCTCCGTTGCCCGCGCCCTGGTCGTCCTGGCGGCCGCGTACCTCCTGCCGCAGCAGGAAGCGGGGCTTGGGGCAACGGTCACCGTCATGGTGCTCGCCGCGTCCACCGGGATCCTCACCGAGTGCTCGTACATCGCGGTTGAGACCGCGGGCGGGGTCGCCAGCCGTGAGGCCGGCGCCCGCGCCCACCGGGTGCAGTCGGTGCTCCTCGGTATCGACCAGGTTGCCACCCTGTCCGGCCCCGCGCTGGCCGGTCTCCTGCTCCAGCGGACCGGCGCCACCGGGATGCTGCTGGTGATCGCCGTCTTCTCCCTGCTCACCAGCGTCCTCGCTCCGCGCCAACACCTGCGCCCCGAGCCCGCCGCAACGCAGCCCGTCGGCAAGGGACTGCGCACCGGATGGTCGACCCTGCGCGCCCTGCCGGCACTCGGCTGGCTGGTGGCCGGACTGACCGTGTCCAACCTGGCCGTGGGCCTGCTGCAGGCCGCCGCCCCGGTGATCATCGTCAAGCAGCTCGGCCACTCCACGGCCGACGTCGGATACATCTGGTCGGTGGCCGCGGTCGCCTCACTCGGCGCGGTCCTCCTGTGCCGCAAGGCGATCGACCGCTTCGGCCTGTGGCCGGTCGGCGTCGTATCCGCAACGATCGCCGCCACCGCGTGCCTGGCCGTCTCCTTCGCCGGCACCTACCACGCCTATCTCGCTCTGATCGCCGTCCTCATGGCCGGCGAGGGCGGCATGACCGTCGTGCTGCGCACCCTGCGCTCCCGCCTCATCCCCGCGGACGTGTTCGGCGCCACCCTCTCCCTGACGATTTTGCTGCTGTTGCTGCCCTTCCCGCTGGCCGGCGTCCTCGTCGCCGTCGTGCCGCCCGCCGAGCTCGGCCACGTCATCACGCTCTGCGCCGTGCTCCAGGCTGCGGGCCTGTTCACCGCCTTCGCCCGGCTGCGCGCCACGCCCGCCCTGCGCACTTCCTTCGCCTGACCGATCCGGTCGCCTTCCTGCCCACCTCACGGAGACCCGCTATGCCCACGTCCCACGCCCCGGCCGAGCAGTCGGTCCTGCCGATATCCCGCCCCTCGTTTCGAGCAGGATCGCGGCCTACGCTGACCGACCGGTTCCTGGCCTTCGACGCCGAGCACCCGTACGTCTACCGCGCGTTGGAGCGCCTGACTGCCGACCGGCTCGCCACGGGGGCCACCCGGGTTGGGCTGAAGGCGCTGTTCGAGGACCTGCGCTGGCAGCTGCCCGCGGGCGTGCGCGGACTGAACAACAACTTCACCGCCCTGTATGCGCGAAAGCTGATCGAGGACCACCCCCACTGGGCGAGTGCCTTCGAGCTGCGACGTCGCCGCACCCTCTGACCCTGGCTGTCTGCCGTCAACCTCCTTTGTCCTGCCACTGTTTGGAGCCTTGTTGTCCTCTCGCCCCGTCGTCCTGGTTGTTGCAGCCGCCGACATGGAGGCGCACGCGTATCGCGGCTACTGCCTTGAGAACGTCCGCGCCCACTACGACGTCGTCCTGATCTCCGGCGCCGAGCCGACCTGGGAGAAGGAGTTCCTCCTCGACTACGCCGTCGCCGACCCCACCGACCAGGCGGCACTCGTCGCGGCCGGGCGAGCGCTCGCCGAACGCTACGAGCTGGCCGGCGTTATGACCTGGACCGAGTGGTACCTCGTCCCGGTCGCCCGGCTCGCCCGCCAGCTCGGCCTGCCCACCACGGCTCCAGAAGCCCTTAAGGGCTGCCGCAACAAGCACACCAGCCGGAGCCTGTTCGCCCGCCACGGGGTGCCCTCCGCCGTATCCGTGAGCGTGCGTACCGAGCGGGAGGCGGCCGATGCCGCCGCGCTGATCGGCTATCCCGTCGTCCTCAAGCCCGCCGCGCACGCCGCGAGCATGGGCGTCATCCGCGTCGACACGGCCAACGACTTTCCGGGTGCGTACGCCTTCGCCGCGCGCACCGCCGACCACGGTGTGGAGAGCACCCAGGTCCTGGTCGAGGAGTACCTCGACGGCCCGGAGGTGAGCGTCGAGTGCGTCACCTATAAGGGGCAGACCACCGTGGTCGCCGTCACCCGCAAGACCGTCGGGATGCCGCCCTTCTTCGAGGAACTGGCGCACGTGGTCGACGCGAACGACCCGCTGCTCGCCGCCGTGGCACCGGTCGCCGTCGCGGCCCTCGACGCCGTCGGCATCACCGACGGCGTCAGCCACGTCGAGATCCGCATCGTCGACGGCCGCCCCCGCCTGATCGAGGTCAACGCGCGCATCGCCGGCGACATGATCGGCCACCTCGTCCACCTGGCCACCGGCGTCGATCTCGCCCGTGCCGCCGCCGACATCGCGTGCGGACGTACGCCTGACCTGACGCCTACCCGCCGCCAGGCTGCGGCGATCCGCTTCATCTACCCCGCCTATTCCGGCACCCTGACCGCCTGCGGTGTCGTGAAGCCCACTGGGGGAGTGGAGCGCGTGCGTTTCCAGCGACAGCCCGGAGACCAGCTCCTGCTCCCCGAGGACGGCGGCCATCTGTTCACCGCCCGCGTCGGCTTCGTCATCACCACCGGGCCGACCGCCACGGCCGCCCAGGACCGTGCCCAGGAGGCGTACCGCAACCTCGACGTCCAGGTGGCCGCTGCCACACAGACGGCTCCGGCCACCGGGGAGCACGCCGCGTGAGGAAAACCGCAGCGATCGAGCTGGTGCGCAGCCGCCGCCTGCTGATCGGGTACTTCGCCGGCCTGGGGGTGATCATGGCCGTCTTCGGCGCCCGCATGCCCGCCGTCCAGTCCGCCGCCGAGGTGAGCACCGGCGGGCTTGCCCTGGTCCTGCTGGCCGCCGCCCTCGGCATGGTCGCCGGACTCCAGGCGGGTGGGCGCCTCGCCGTCCCGGCCCGCCTGCCCGCGCTGCTGACCGGCGGCGCCATGGCCCTCGCCGCCTGTCTCGCCATCCTCGGGGTCTGCTCCACTCTGGAGAGCCTGTTCGCGGCGGCGTTCGTCTTCGGCGTCGCGCACGGCGTCCTCGACGTCGCGGCCAATGCCGCGGCGGTCCGCTGCCAGGACGCCCACGGCCGCCCCATCATGGGGAGGCTGCACGCGAGTTACAGCCTCGGCGCCCTCCTCGGCGCCGCGCTGGCCGCGGCCACCGCCCACACCTCACACACCGTTCTGTTCACCGGTGTCGCCGTCTGCGCCGCGGCGGCGGCCGGAGCCACGACGGCTCTGGCCCGGACTCTCGCCAGCTCTGGACTCAAGCCCGTTCACCATCTTGCTGCACAGGGCTCGTGCGAACTCGGGGGCCAGGCGCGGCCCCGGGTGCGGCTGCTGGGCGTCCTGGCAGCAGCAACATTGCTGGGCGAAGGCGCTGCTGCCGACTGGGCCGCCGTCCACCTGCACGGCCTCGGCGCGACGGCCGCGACCAGCGCCGCGGCATACGGGTCCTACAGCGCCGCCATGGCCGCAGGCCGACTCGCCGGTGACCGACTCACCGCCCGCTTCGGCGCGTCCACCGTCGTCCGCGCCGGCGCCGCTTTGGCCGCACTCGGGCTTGCCACCGGACTGGCCGGCTCCACCATCGCCTTCGCCCTGTTCGGCTGGGCGGCCTTCGGCCTGGGCCTGTCCGTCACCATCCCCAGCCTGATCACCGCCGCGGGCACTGGCGGACCCCGCGCGGTCGCCACCGTCGCGGTCACCGGCTACGTCGGCCTGCTCGCCGGCCCCGCCGTCATCGGCGCCCTCGCCACTGTCACTGCGCTCCCGCACGCGCTGCTGCTGCCCGCCCTCCTCGCCCTGACCGTCGCCACCCTCGCACCCAAAGCCCTGGAGAGAACGACCCCTTGACCCGCACCCACGACCCCCGGACCGGCGTTGAAGCCCTGATCGTCGACTACAACGGGGTTGCGGGCCTGCAACCCCCGACTGCCATGTGGACCCGCCTGGCCGACCTCGCCGAGTGGCCCGGCCGGCATCTCCCCTCGTTCCAGGACGCCTTCTGGGCTCCCCGCAACGCCTACGACGCAGGGCAACTGAGCGATCTCGCCTATTGGGCCAAGGTGCTCGGTCACCACCCCGGCCCGCGATGGCTGCGCACCCTGCGCGATGCCGACACCGCCCTGTGGACCCGCACCGACCAGCGCGTCCTCGACATCCTGTACCGCGCCCGGGCCGCGAGGCTGCCCATGGTTTTGCTCTCCAACGCCCCGGCCCACCTCAGCAACGTCCTGGACGCCACCGACTGGCGGCGCGAACTGATGGACGACGCCCTGTACTCCGCACGCCTCGGCCTGTGCAAGCCCGATCCGGCCGCGTACGAACACGCCCTGGCCGTAACCGGCGCCGACGACCCTGGGCGCGTGCTGTTCGTCGACGACCGCGAGGACAACTGCCGGGCCGCCGCCGAGCTGGGCCTGCGCACCCTGCACTACACCGGCCAACCCGCAGAACTTGCCGCGCAGTTGCTGCCCGTCATCGCGGAGCGAACCGACTCGTGATCCCGCACCGCGCCGCTCACCCCGCAGCCTCGACACCCTCTGGACTTTCGTGCCCGACACCGAAGAGATCGACGGCGACGTCTACGTTTTCCCCCGCTATCTCGCCGGCAGCACCTACACCGGCGACCCGGCCCTTGAGCCTCTGATGGCACTCGGCTGGGAGCTGACCCACGACGACCTCGCCAACGTCTACGTCACCGCGCCCGACCGCAAGATCCGCCTCGGCTACCTGCCCGAAGGCGACGACGACGGACTGTGGCGCATCAACGCCTACTCCGATCGTTTCGGCTCGCCCGCCTGGGGCGTCAGCTTCAACGACACCTGCCCCACCGAGTTCGTCACCGCGTTCACCACGGCCTTGGCGACCGCGTACCAGTCCGGGCCCGACTACTACCTCGCTCAGCCTGACCCAACTGACCCCGAACTCGACGCATTCCACGCCGTCGTCCCGCTCATCAACCGCGGCTGGACCATCCAGCACCCGCGATGGGGAGTCCTGGAGATGCAGACCCCGGACGGCATGGCCGGCCTCGAATACGCCCAGGGCAGGCTTGATGCCGAGAAGGAACTCGCCACGCTGCAGGCTCGCTGGTACCTGTGGGGCGGCCCAAAGAGCGGATACGCCCGCTGGTACGCCACCGCTTCCACGAACACCCCGATCCCACTGGTCACGGCCATCACCGAGAGTGTGTCCGACCCCGCGCCCCTGCCGCGCTGGAAGGACGAGATGCTGCGCGGCCTGCGCGAGAGCGCCCAGCTCGTTCCTGTCACCCCTCCGCCGCCTCTGGTTCCCACGCCCCTCGACGTCCGGCGTATCGCCCCCCGCCGGGCGCCCGCGCTGACCACGCGCAGCATCCCGCGCTGGAGCACCACGACAACTCCGTCCGCAGTCCTGCCCGCCCGGCGCTCCGGCCCCCACCGCTGACCAGATCCCCTTCGTCCGAGAGAGGCTCTTTGGCCCTGCACGCCCAGCAGTTCTTCGACGACGTCATCGAACTGCCTCTCCACCAGTACGCCATTGTCGGCGACGCCCTTTACGCATCCCCGCAGCCGAACTCGCCGCTGCGGCTACGGATCGACTTCGCCCCCACCATCCGCCACGGCGAGTACGACGGACTTCGCCTGCGCGTCGTCCACCCCGAGCAGGGCGTCCTCGACACCGCGATCCTCCGCTTCGCAGACCACGGCACCTTCACCCGCCGCGACACGGCTCGCGACCTCGTGCCCGGCCGAGACGGCTACGCCGTCATCCGCGACTGGCACCCCCACAGCAGCCAGCCACCATGGCACGGCGCGGACGGCGCAGGGCTGCGTACCGCGATCGAGCAGTACGTCCACTTCTGGATCCCGGCGCCTGCCGCGTCCCGCCCCGTCGGCCGCCCTGTCGCCCAGCCCACACCCACCGCCGGGGCTTCCCTCCGCAGCCGTTGACCGCCCACCTCGCCACGGAGTTCTGGATGTCCCCGCTTCGCTGGCTGCCCCCGCGCCCAGTGCCGTGCCGCTCCCGCTGAACAACGACCCGCGCGCCCGCCTTGCCTGTTCCCGCCTGTATCCCTTGGAGAGACCCTTCTTGCGCATCCGTTCCGCTCGCACCCTCCCGGTCGCTGTTGCCGTCGCCGCCACGGTGACCGGTTCCCTGTCCTGGGCGCCGACCGCCTCAGCCCAGAGCGCCGATCCCGCCCCGTCCGCATCCACGTCCTCGACTCCTCGCAACGCGGCCGAGCCGGAGACCGGCGGCGTGGCCATCCTGAAGAAGGACCCCGGCGGCGATGTGCTCGCCGGCGCGTCCTTCGCCCTCTTCGACTCCGTGGGCAAGGAAGCCGCCAGCGGCAAGACCGACGCCCAGGGCAAGCTCGCCTTCCAGGACCTCGCACCGGGGGTCTACCGCCTCAAGGAGGTCTCCAGCGGCAGCAACCTGCATGACACGGTCGACGACCAGGACGTCATCGTCACCCCCGACACGGACACACCGCTCACGATCGTCGACCTCTTCAAGGACGCCTCAGTGTTGCTGAAGGCCAAGGACGACAAGACCGGCAAGCTGCTGGCCGGATCCACCGTCAACATCGGCAGCGGCGACAAGACCCTCCTCACACTGACCACCGGCTCCGACGGCACGGCCGCCGGCAAGCTCCCCATCAACTCCCGTACCGGCACAGACTTCTGGGTCAAGCAGGTGAAGGCACCCGCTGGCTACGACCTCTACAAGCCCTCGAAGGAGTTCAAGGCCAAGCCGGGCGATCCGGTGACGGTCACAACGACCAACGCCAAGACGGCGACCACCCCGCCACCGACGGAGAAGCCGACCGACAAGCCCACGGACAAGCCGAGCGACAAGCCCACCCCGGGCAAGCCCGGCAAGGACGAGGAAACCCCGCCCCCGTCCGAATCGGCCACCCCCACCTCTGACGAGACCGCGTCGAGCACCGCGGCGCCCGCCCCCGAGGGCTCGCTCGCACACACCGGCGCCGACGCCACTCCCTGGCTGCTCGGCGGCGCCGGCCTCCTGATCGTCGCCGGCGGAGGCACCCTGGCCGTAGCCCGCCGACGCCGTACGGGCGACGCCACCGACGAGAACTAACCACCCACAACACCGCGAAGGCCCCCGGAATCATCCGATTCCGGGGGCCTTCGCGCGCGTGCGGTGCCGGCTAGGCGGCCTGTTCGACAATCAGATCCGGCACGTTGATGTAGTCGGCGGGTTCGCGTACCCGGATCGGCATGGTGAGCCCGAGCAGTGGTGCCACGTCCGCGAGCCGCGCGTAGACGATCTTGTAGGTGTGCAGTCGGTGGAACCAGGCCGTCGACATCTGGATGTCGCGCCAGGGTCCCTCCAGCTCCTCGATCGCCCAGTACGCACAAGAGGCCACCTCCTTGGCCCGCTCGGCGTCGGCGGTGAACAGCGCCTCCCACTTCGCGATGTACGGGGTGCCGTCCGGCGCCGGCCACTGTCCCGCGCCCGGGACGACGTCCCACCGGAGCCAGTCGCGGAGCACGTTCTGGACGCTGTGAAGGCCGAGATCGCCAAGGGGCTCACCCCACACGGCCGTCGCCAGGCGCATCGCCTCGGCGATGGCGAGGGTGAGCTCGTCGGTGCTGACCACCCGCGGGCCGAATCGGTTCGGGCCGTGCCACATCGGAGGCTTCGGGAGCGGGCTGTCGTCCTCCGGCTGGGCCTCCAGCCAGGACACGATCGCCTTGGCCCAGGGCATGCACTCGGTCAGCGGGTGCTCGCCGCCGTGGGCGGCTGCGTACCGCTCCGTGTGCTCGCGCACGCAAGTAGCCAAGTCCACCGGCACGTTTGCCTCCTAGAGATCACCGGCACGACCCCCGCCCTGACCTGACAGAACGGGGGCCCGGCGATCCTCGCGGGCTACGGGGGGAACCTGCGAGGAATCTGGCCGGAGCCTATCCAGGCTCCATGCGGCTACACCTCGGTGATCGAAGGAGATGGCCGGATCTCGATGGGCTTCCGGGTAGAGGGCCGGCCGGCCGAGGCGTGACGGCTCACGGCTGCTCTCCTGCGGCCTCGGCGCGGGCAAGCTCCTTGAGCGCGACGCGGGCTGCGGGCGTGCCCGCCGGACTTCGCCAGAAGGCGTGATCGGCGATCCGCTGCGAAAGCTGCAGCAGGCGACGACGCTGTTCGGCCGCCCCGCCGTTGTCTTCGTTCGCCAACCGTCCGTATGTGACGTACCAGGCGGTCTGCGTTTCGACGAGGTCTGGGGGGAAGGGGTGCCGAGTCATCCCGCTATTAGAAACCCTGTTCGATTTCGGAGCCAAGTCCTCGGACGCCGGGCGTGGCGCATGCCGGTCAGGTGCCCCGGACAGCGGCTTACTGTGGAAGGGCAACGATCTCTCCTGGGAGCACAACGAGTGACAGCGTCAATGGAGCGGCTCTGCGACTGGGTCGTCAACAAGGACAAGGTCTGGGTCCACGGCGACCGGATCACCGACGGCCACGTCGCTTTGGACATGCGCCTCACCCCGGGGCTCAACCCCGGCGAGGTTGCCCGGGACGGGCAGTGGGTCCTCCGCAAGGCGCAGCCCTCACGCTGGGTCTCTGAACAGCACCCCGACCTCTCCGACGTCATCCCGGCGGCAGCCGACGGCGCGGACTGGAGCGAGATCACCTGGTCGGCCTGGGTGACTCGCGGTCTGCGGATCGGCGCGCTGCTCGGCGGCGCGGTGGCCGTGGACCACGAGTGGCTCGCCCGGCTTCAGCCCGGCTATCGGATCGAGGGGTCTCCCGGACACCGGTTCCTGCGGATTGTGACCAAGAAGACCGAGCCGTCGCTGCTGACGGGCGGGGCTGGGCACCGGACGGTGGTCGGCGTCGTCATGCCCGCGTCGATCGAGGGTTCGGTTGCCGTCCTGGAAGCCATCGTGCAGGACCTCAACGTCTAGGTTGACCGGGTGAGCACGCGGCCCCAGCTTCCAGGCGATCCCTCAGACCTGCACCTGCGCATCTCCTATGACGACGGACTCTGGGACACCCCGCAGGCGGACACGCTGGAGCGATGGAACGTGGCTGTCCTCCACCGCCGGCGTGTGCACGACGGAGGCCAGGGGCCGGCGGCGACAAGCAGCTGCGCCAGCGCGGAGTGCTCCTCGTGCACGGTCGAGGACGCCGCTGTGGGGTCGATGACGTTCTACCGGGTGCACCTCGACCGCGGACGGAACGCCTACTGGGCCATGGAGGAGGAGTCGGAGGAGCTGTACGAGACCGCTCAGGTCCTCCTCGATCCCGACACGGGCTCATTCACCAGCGAGGTCAGCGAGCTGCTGGAGTACGTCGGCTCCGCGCTGCTCGTCATGGACCGGGTGACACTGGACCCTGCGTGGCGTGGACACGGACTCGCCGCGGTACTCGGCTGCGAGGCGATCCATCGGCTCATGTTCGGCTGCCGGGCAGTTGCCTGCTCGCCCGGCGTTACCGACCTCAGTAGTCGACGGCTGACGGACCAGGCCGAGTGGGACCGCGTGAACGCCAAGATCGCCCAGGGGTGGGAGAGCCTCGGGTTCCGTCTCTATCGGGACAATGTCTATCTGCTCTCCCCGGCCTCGCCAGATCTGGAGGAGCAGCGCGGGACGCTTCGAGGACGGCTCGCGGACCTCGGTGCCTCCTGGCGGACCGGGGCGTCATGAGGAACGGCGCCGCTGCGAGGCGCTCCAGGGAAAGCTCCAGCCCCGGCGGCCGGTCGGTGCCTCGCCCGGGTCTGGCGGCGCCTTCGGCGGCGGGGCGATCCTGTCGGGCTCCAGGCCGATCTTGTCCGGGTGGACGCAGGCGGGCACGGTCTCGTCGTGGGTGTAGCGGTGCCCGTTCTCCGGATGGAACGGGCACTCCCAGGACGGCCTGTTGTAGACCAGGAACTGCGCGCGTGGGTACCGGGTGGCTGGGCAGATCCCGCAGACGGGGCGGCTCGGGTCCTCGCGGTCCGGATCGATGTACGGCGGTCCGGCAGGTTCCGGGAATTCCATAACAGCCAGAGAGTAGCGGGCCCGTCTCACCGAGTAGCCCGCGCCGAGGCCGACGGGCGCGCAGGGTGGCAGTTTGTCCGCTGCCATCGAATCCAGTCGACGTCGATCCTTGCCATCCAACCGAGTC
Organism: Streptomyces sp. CA-249302; assembly: GCF_050936785.1. NCBI lineage: Bacteria > Bacillati > Actinomycetota > Actinomycetes > Kitasatosporales > Streptomycetaceae > Streptomyces > Streptomyces sp. CA-249302. The sequence continues at coordinate 6,900,431 of NZ_JBNJMG010000001.1, forward strand.
GTCCCAGATCAGCCGGGTCTGCGCCGCTGCGGTCGACACAACCGGCTTTGACAGCCAACCCAGTCCGCACAGGTCGGCGACTTCGACCCGACTGGGTTGGCTGTCGACGGACACAGTTCGCCGGTGGCAGACGAGGAAGATCCCCAAAGGACTGGTGGACGTCGCAACAGCATGCCAACCTGAACGACCTTCCGGAAAATCCCAGGTCAGAGAGGTGATGCTGTGGCATTGGATGCGTCGCAACCCGGATTCGCCACCACGGTCGCCGCTTTGCGGCTCCGCTCCTGGAAGCTCGGTGCCGGCCAGGCGATGGACGTGATCGACCAGTTCTCGCAGGCCGATTTCACCCACATCGTTGACGACCGCGCCGACGTGCACATCAGCTCACGCGACGGCCGGTTCTACCTCGGCTACTTCCCGAACGGCCGGCCAGGCGGCGCCGACAAGGACTGGGTGACCGGCGAGGGCTGGGTCATCGCCGTCACCGGCACCGCGAACGTCCCCGGCTACCGAATCGCCTTCTCCACGGACACTCCGGCGGAGATCGTCGCCGATGCCGCGGCCCGGATCCTGTCCACCTCGCGACCCCTGTGACGGGCACGTCCGCCCTCCCTATATATGCGCCCCGCGTACCCTGCCCCTGCTCGCGCGGATTCGTCCGCTACCGCTAGGAGAACGCCTTGGAATCGCACTCGCCCGAGATGACCGTCGGCGACATCATCGATGCCCTGTCCGCCTTCGACCGTGACACACCCGCCCGCCTCGCCATCAACCCCTTCTTCCCCATGGCCCACCGCCTGGGCGGCGTGGAGAAGTCGGTGGACGAGCACGGCCGGCCGATGGTCTACATCGCCGAGTCGCCGGAGGCCGAGCAGTTCGGCCCCTTGCCGCCCGCCGTGGCCGTCGCCCTGGCCTGGCAGGGGCCGGTCGAGGCACCCCCGCGCCGCCGGCGCGGCGCCACCCGGCCGAACGACGGCCACTGACCCACCCTCGAACTGACGGAGGCGCCCCTGCACCCGCACCACCCCATCGATCCTTCTCACCCCGTCTCGCCCGACCCGAGGTATTGGGTCGTCCCGCGCCACCTGGCCGGCGATGACGGCGTCCTCGCCGAGCGGATCGGCGATACCCTGACCGACCTCGGCTGGCGCATGTGGCCGACGTCCCGCAACTCCCTGCTGTACGTGAGCCCCGACGGCCTGCGTGGCGCCGAGTGGATCCTCGCCTCCTACCCGTTCGAGCTGGGCGGCCTCCCGGTCGCCTGGCAGATGTCGGCCCGACCGCACCCGGACTCGGCTCTCACCGAGTGGAACGCGTACTTCACCGCCGGCGTACCGCACGAGGCGCTCACTGATTTCCTGCTCGCGCTCGACGCGAGCGAGACCCCCGATGCCGGGCTCGAGAACGCCGAGGCGGTACTCACCGCGCTCACCGCCCGCGGGTGGCTGCGCGACGTGGACCGCCCGCATACGACCGCCACCGACCCGGGATTCTCCACGAACGTCTCGCTGGAGATGCTGCCGCCGCTCATCCACGATGCCGACCCCCGCGATGACCTTCTGGGGTGGCAGGCGTGGGCGGAGCCCGTGCTCGGGGCGCCGTACTTGTGGTGTGCGAGTTTCAGCGCGAGCGCACCGCACGAGCTGGTAGCGGCCTTCGCCTCCTCGCTCGCCGTACCCGGCCCGGTGCCGCGTCGCACGCTGCCCGTGGGCGCGGAGGACCGTCTCACCGTCGTCCGTCGTGGCTGACGGCTGCGAGTAGCCGCTGACCGAGGCGGGTGATCGACGGAGGGTGCCCCTTCTCCCAGGCCCGGTGGTTCCGTGCTCTTTACTGGAGCGGAACCACCGGGCCTTTGCCGTACCGGCATCCGAGCACGGGACGGCACCCTGGAACCAAGATCAAGGCCGTACGTAGGATCGCCTGCGTGGCTGTCAAAGTGATCGGCAAAGGACCCTTGCGCGGCTACCTCCTGGAGGAGGTGCTGGCCTGGCTGTTGCGTTCCAGTGGGTTCGAGGTCCTCACGGCCGCCGACGACCAGGACAAAGAGCCGTGGAAGGTCCTGAAGGAGGACAAGAACGGTCTGCTGGTTCGCGGACGCGGTGCCTGGCACCAGGTCGACGCGCTCGGACAGTTCCGGTACGTCCCGCCGTTCTCCCTGCCGGTCCGCTTGTTCGTCGAGGCAAAGTACCTGACCACAGCCCCTGTCGGTTTGCCCACCGTCCGCAATGGCCACGGTGTGATCCACGACGTAAACGAGGGCGAGACCACCACACTCTCTGCTCCGGGAACGGGCCGGCCTCGGACGCGATACCGCTACAGCTACGCGATCTTCTCCACGTCCGGCTTCAGCCCGGAGGCGCAGGATTACGCGCTGGCTCACCAGATATCCCTGATCGATCTCTCCGCACCGGACTTCGACGTGCTGCGGAATCTCGTCAAGCACACGGCCGACACGATCCACGCCGTGCTTGAAGCGACTCCGGCGGCCGAGCGGCCGAAGGTGCGCGAGATACGGACGTACCTTCGTGGCCCGCTGCTGGAAATGGACCCGGGGGACGTGGAACTGCCCGATGCGATTCGCGGCCCACTCGACGGCCTTGCTCAGGCCCTGTACAGCCGGTCACAGTTGGGCCTTGTTCTGGCCTTTCCTGCCGCGCCGTTCGTCCTGGGCCTGGCCTCGGACGACCTTTACGGCTTCGTGGAATACGCTCGCGCGCACCCCACGCATGCGGTGCGCCTGCGACGCATCAACCAGGCAGCGTCACACCCTGTTTGGGAATTGCGCTCCGCGGAACACCCCGACGCCTATGCGTTGCGGTTCGGCCTGCCCGAGCGGGTGGAGAAGTGGATCGTCGCGCAGGACGAAGGAATGCCCTCCCGCACCCGGTACGTCAAGCGCAGCATGCTGTCGACCATGACCCTGTACTGGATGCACGGGGAGCACGCGCAGACCTTCCAACTCCGCTACGAGCCAGGCGAACTCCGTCTCGACGGCTGATCGCCCGATACGACGAAGCCCCGGTGCCAGGACCTGTCGGGAGGACAGACCGGACACCGGGGCAGGGTGGAGGAGCGGGTCAGCGGGCGGTGCGTGCCTTGGTGAGCGCCTTGTCCAGGTGAGTGTCCACGAGGCCCGGCGAGCCGGAGACGACGACCAGGATGTTGCCGGTGCGGATCGCCGTCTGCTTGACGACGCTGCGCTGCCCGCCAGCGGAGAAGGTGAGCAACTGGCTCCACTGCTCGTCGCCGAGGTCCGGCGCGGTCGACTTCTCGGTGCCTATGTCGATGACGGTGCTGCCCGACGTCACCTGGTAGGCGGGGCAGGAGAGCATCGCGTCGAAGACCTTCGACATGCCCTTGGACAGCTTCGCGGCGCTGTCGCTGTATAGCTCCTCGCTGACCTCGGAGCTGGTGCTGGCAGTGTAGGCGAAGGACGCCTTCGCCTTGTGGGCGAAGTCGAGACCGGAGCCGGTGGCCGTGTCGCCGCCGAGCTTCTCAAGCGCCGGGCAGCCGATCACGGTCACGTCGTCGTTGCGGCGAGGGGTCTCGGGCTTGCGGGTGTAGCCCTCACCCAGGTCGCTCTCGTTCAGCAGCCGCTGGTTCAGCTGAGTCGACGACAGCGGCACGGACGCCGAGGGCGTGCTGCCGCCCCGTTGCGCGGGGACGGAGGAGACGGCGGACTCGGCATGGCTGGCGCAGCCGGTCAGGGCGAGGACGGTGCAGACGGCACTGAGGCCGAGGAGGGTCGTGGTGGAACGGCGCATACGGAAACCCCTTTGGTGATGCGAGACGGAAGATCTGACCGGATCGGCCCTCCGGGTGCCGACGAACGCAGGGGTGAAGGGAAGGGGTTTCGCGCTCTCAGTGGCCGAGGTGGCGCAGGCCGTCTTCGAGGGTGGGGTGGAAGTGGTCGACCGGACCGGAATTGCGGTTGTACCAGGCGGTGTCCAGCCGGGTCTCCTGCGCCTCGTGGCCGGCCTCGCAGCGCAGCCACACCGAGTCGTCGCGCATGTTGAAGACGATCCAGTTCCGGTACGCACCGCAGTGGCACGCGTGGACTTCGCCGTCGATGACGAGCGGCAGGTCCCAGCGCATCATGAAGCCCGACACGTCCTGGCGGCACGGTGCCCGGAACTCCGGCGGCAGGAAGTCGGGCACCACGGTGGTGTCGGTCGGCGCGGCCGGGGCCGGCGCAGAGACCGGGACGGGAGCCTCGGGCCACTCGGCGTGCATGGCCAGCAGCGCTTGGCCGGCACGCTGGGCTTCACGGAATTCTCGGTCCGCACGGTTACCTCGGAACACGCCGTCTCCATCTCTGTCGTCTCGCCTGCACAAGGAGAGTGCCGCAAGTCCCTGACCTGCTGCAACTCTAAGAATGTTGAATTCAGCGGGACTTGGCGGAGCGCTCCTTTCGGTTCGCCGGACGCTTCGCGGGACCGCGGGTGGCGGTGGGCGCGGAGGAGGTGTGCTCGGGCGAGGTGGACGCGTCGGCGGGCAGATCGGCCATGCGTCGCAGCCTCCACACGAGGACGTCGCTGATCGAGTCGGCGGTGTCCAGCTCCCGTCGCTCGGCGGCCTCGGCAAGGAGCGCGGCCGGGTCGTGCCCGGCGCGCTCTACGTCCGCGAGCGTGGCGGCCAGGGCGTACCAACCCGGCTCGGCGAGGACCTGCTCGGCCAGCTCGGGCACCGCCCGGCGAAGGTGGGCGGTCTGCTTGCGCTGTAGAGGCTGGGACAGGTTCCGACCGCGCTGGTACATGGGGCCCAGGTACATCGGTGCGGCGGCCTGGTACGCGGCGCGCAGATGCTCGGCGGCCTGGCGGGCAGCAGCAGCCTGCTGGGCGTGCTCCTTCTTCCCGTGCCAGTGGGCGGCTGCGAGCACGAAGAAGATCGCCATGTCGATCAGCATGGCGGTGGTGGCGCCGTCCTCCCCCCGGCCCTGCGCGGGCCCGCCGTGGACGAGGTCTCGGGCAGCCTGCCGCAGGGCCCGGTCGTGGCCCCGCTCGGCCCGGATGTGGGAGCGGGAGGCCCGCTCGAACGCCCAGGCGGCCTCTCGCAGTTCACGACGGGTGTGCGCGGCCGAGGTCTTGGCGAGCGCATCGAGCATCTCACCGCCCGCGGCGATCAACGCGGAGACCTGACCGTCGTCGCCCTGGTCGATGATGAGCACGGCCTGCCAGGACGCCGACGCCGCCAGGCGGCGTGCGGTCGAGGGAGTGACGCGCGCCGAACCAGCCGAACGGTCCGAGTCGGGATCGTGGCCGCCAGCGGCATCGCTGCCCCACCGTTCACGGATACGGGGCAGGGAGAGGTCGGGGGCGAGTTTCGAGCCGGGGTAGAACACGGGCTCGCCGTCCTTGTTGAGGTCGTCGGTGAGGGCGACCTTGTAGCCGAGGAGGTCGCCGGAGGGCGCGACGCGCTTTTCGACCAGGACGCCGGCGGCGGTCAGGCGGTCGAAGAACTCCCCTTCGCTCTGTACGCCGGCGACGGCGCGGCGCACGGTCTCGCGCAGCTCCTCACGGGCGGTCCGCTCCCGGCCCTGACGTTCGGCCTTGTGGCGCTCGGCGCTGGTGGGCCTCTTCGCAGCGGTGCCGTCCCCAGGATTGACTCGCTGCAAGCCGTATTCGACCTCAAGGAGACGGGCCTCGGCCTGGGCGCGTTTGCCGGAGCGGTGGTGGTTGGGACGGCGGCCGTCCTCGCGTACGAGGGTCGCGATGATGTGGATGTGGTCATCGGCATGGCGGACGGCCGCCCAGCGGCAGCCCGCACCGTCGCCCGGATCGATGCCGGTCGCGGCCACCATGCGGCGCGCAATGTCTCCCCACTCCTCGTCGGACAGGATGCGGTCCTCGGCGGCGTTTCGTACGGACAGATGCCACACGTGCTTCTCGGGGCGCTGGTCGGGGTCGAGGAGCTGCAAGGGCTGGTCGAGGAGTTGCTGGAGGTCCCGCTTCGTCGCGCCCGGGTCACGGCCGGGGTCGGGGGCCATGCCGTCGAACGAGGCGACGAGGTGGGGGTCGATGTGCTCCTCGCGAGTGCCCTTGCCGTAGAGGTAGTTGAGTAGAAAGAGGGTCTCGCTGCCTTGCTTGTGTACCTGGGGGATCAAGCGGCTTCGCCCACTTGCCGGTTGGCGACCCGATCAGCGGCAACCTGCACCGACTTGGCCGCGCGCTGAATGTCAGTGATGACCGCCGCCAGGTGCGGAACCTCGCCACCAGTGTTGAGGGCCTTGGCGACCTGATTGAGATTGCTGCCGGCCCAGCCGAGCTGCCGACGCGCGGCGAACAGCTCAGTGAGCACATCGCGTTCGGTGGCAATGGCCACGGCGGTACGCGACTGATCGCGGGACATGGCCAGGCCGGAGTACGCGAGGAAGCCCGCCGTGCTCATGCCGACGGCGTCTGCACCCCCTTGGATGAGAGCGTGCTCGGTTTCGTTGAGGCGGACGCTGTGGGCGCGGCGCTGCTTCTTATCGCGCGGGCGCGACTTCCCCTTGGACCGCCCCGAACGGGTGGGCCTTGGCTGCGATCCGCCCTCGGTCGCAGCCTTCCCGTCCGGCGCCCCCTGGCGCTGGTCGGGCCCCGCCACCCCTGGGGCGGGGACTGGTTCGGACACTCCCCCCGCGGGGGAGTGTCCGAACCTCCATCTTGCTTGCGCTGAGGTCGAGTTGGCTTCCGGCTCATCGGGCGTGGGAGCCGGGTTTGTTGTCGGGTTCGTCACCGGGCGTGGTTCCTCGTGGTGCGGATGCGGTGCTGGATCTCGGCGGCCAGGTCGACCATGGCGGTCGCGCCGGCAAGGACGCGGACGGGCGCGTCGGGGTGGTGCTGGACGAGCCACTGGCCGGTGGGGGCCAGTACGGCGGTGTGCAGCAGCTGGTGGCGCACGAGCACGTCCGCCCAGGCGCCGGCCTCGGCGGTCGACGGGATGTGCGTACGCGGGTGGCGGGTAGGAATGGCGATCCCTTCGTGGCAGGAGCGGTGGCCCGACCGGAGCCGGGCCACCATGGATGATGTGGATTCAGGGGCGTGACCTGCTGCTTTGCAGGTTTCAGCCGCACTCGCGACAGCGGTCGAGGTGCGTGTTGAGGGCCCGCGCCATGTTGCGCTTCACCGAGACGGCGTTCTTCGCGCTGGTCTTCGCCGGCGCGGATCCCTGGTGGCGCTCGGCGTGGCCGCGCAGGAAGCTGACGTCCCGCTCGAAATCGGCCTTGATGGTGGTGAACCTGCGGCAGGTTTTCATCGGGTCGTACTCCTTGCCTCGGCGCGCAGCCGCTCCAGGACGGGCGTCAGGCTCTCGTTCCGGCCGCCCGGCAGCCCCAGGTCGCGATAGATCTCGCGTAGTTGGGGACGGGTGATGGAGGCGTTGCCGTCCCGCTCCAGCTTTTCGGGGACGTGAGGACGGACGATCTTGACCCGCTCCTCGACGCTCATCTGGTTCCGCCGAGGGCGCTTGGACTTCCCGCCACCCGGCCGACTCCGCTGTGCCTTCGTGTTCCGGCGTCCGGGGACGGTGTGGGGACGGCCCCCTTCGGCTTCCGTCCCCGTTTCGGTGTCGGGGTGTTCGCGGTCCCCGTTGGTGTTGGGGACGGTGTGGGGACGGTCCCCTTCGGTCCCCGTCCCCGTTTCGGTGTCCGGGTGCTCCCGGCCCTCGTCGCCATTGGGGACGGCTGCCGGGGACGGTCCTGTACCGCCCCGAGCAGCACCTTCGTGGGCGTCCGCGGCACTACCGTCCCCGTCGGCATCAGCCGCTTCGGCCCTGGCGGGCACGTCGTCTCGGTCCCCGATCGGCGCCGCTGTGCCCTTGCTCAGCAGGCTTGAGCCGGGCTTGTGGACGCGGTCCCCGTCGGCGTTGGGGACGGTGTGGGGACGGTCCCCTTCGGTCTCCGTCCCCGTTTCGGTGTCGGGGTGTTCGCGGTCCCCGTTGGTGTTGGGGACGGTGTGGGGACGGTCCCCCTCGCTCTCCGTCCCCGTCCCCGATTCCGCACGGTCCCCGTCCCCGGCGGTTTGGGGACCGTCGTTGGGGACCGCGCTCAGTCGCCGACCGACCTGCTTCTCGTCCGGCGGCAGGGTCACCGGGGACGGGCCGAGAGGGGACCGCTCCTCTCGGTCGGCGTCCTGGCCGTGCATGTCCTGCACCCAGGGCGACGGCAGTTCGACGGTGGCGAGGGCTACCGCGTGCCGGCGGGCGGCCAGCTGCTCCAGGAGAGCCTGACGCTGCTGAGGATCGTTGCCGACCCCGGCTCGGCTGAGGGCCGACTGGAGCCGACGGATGATCCTGGTGTCCTTCTCGCGATCCGCTGCCGACATCGACGCCAGTTGGGAGGCCAAGGCCACTGCCCGCTGAGTCGCGCGGTCCTTGGTGATCTGTGCGGCGTCGCGGTTGCGGGTGGCGATGCCCAGGCGGGACAGGAGCCGTTCTCGTGCTTCGCGTCCGAGCGTGGCCAGGAGCCCCTGCGAGGTGGCGTCTGGCTTGTGCAGCCGCAGCTCGATGCCCATGGCCAGGTGCCAGAGCACGGCTGCCATGACCGGGCCGACGAAGGCCCGCACAGTGCCGCCCACCGTGCCCGACTCGGCGTACGCCGGGATGACCTGCACCCCGGTGATCACCCACACCAGGGCGCCGGGCAGGCCGGGCGCTCCCTGGGTCTTCAGGTTCTGCCGGGCCATCAGCGCTGTCGCGAACAGCGCCGACTCGCCCGCGCTGAACATCATGGCCCGCTCGACGGTGCCGGCCATGTCGAGGTAATCGGCGGCGAACCGCCAGCTGGTGTCGCCGGAGTAGACGGTGCAGTTGAGGGCGGCGAGGGCCGAGACCCAGACCGCGGGGGTGCCGACGCGCTTGCCGTCAGCCCGGTTCCGGTTACGCCGGATCGACCAGCCGGCAAGCGCGAGGGCGAGCAGCCCGACGGCCGCGACCACGTAGACGGGCTCGATGCCGTAGGGCAGGGACATGGCGATGGCGTTTGTCATGCGGCCTTTCGGAGGGCGGCGATCAGGGAGTCGGTCTGCACCTGGCGGGGCACCTGCACCGGCGAGGTGACGTCGTCGTCCTCCGTGGTCTCGTCGGTCGGCTCGGTCTCGTCGGCCTGGTCCCAGTAGCGGTCGCGGTCGGCGACAGCGTGGGCGGCGTTGCGCATCAGGTCGCGCGCCCAGTCGAGGTCGAGGCGCAGCGTGTGCGCGAGGCGCTCGGGGCTCCAGCCGCGGACGTAGGCGTGGCGGGTGACGGCCTCGCGCTCGGCGTCGCTGAGGTGGATGTCGCGCCCCTCGAAGGCGGCCTTCACCCGGCTGTAGTCCAGACGCTTGTTGACCTTGGCGTGCCAGGGGCGGCGCTCGTCCTCGGTGAGCCCGCCCCACATGCCGTGGCGGATCTCGTTGTCGAGGGCGTAGTCGAAGCAAGCCTTCTTCACCGGGCACCGGCCGCAGATCGACTTGGCCTCGTCGATCGCCGCGCGGTCGCGGGCGGCGTGGAAGAACAGCTCGTCGATGTCCTTGGCCGGCATGTTGTGGCACAGACCGCGGGCCTGCCAGCTGTGGTCAGCGATGCCCCGGATGGTCGGGGGCGGGGTGTCGTTGGTGGTGATGTGGCGCAAGGCAGTCTCCGGAAGTCGCCTCGGTCGGCAGGGGCCGTTCGGCACCGGTGGTGCTGGGGTGCGGTAGGGCGCTGCGAGGCGGGCTCGGGGTACGGCGGTGAGCCGTACGCAAGGCGGAACGTTTCTGTGGAGAAGCGGGCTGCGGTCAGGCGGCGGGCGCCTGGGCCTGCGCCGCCAGGGCGCGGTCGATGCGGCCGGGGTGTGCGGTGGCGCGCGGTGCGTTGCCCCGGGCGGCACCGTCGAGGGTGATACGCCGGCGGCGGCAGGGCTCGCCCTTGTCGGCGTGACACCACTCGCACGGCACGGCGAGGACGTCGGGTCCCCCGGCGGCGATGGCGGCTTCGCGGGCGGCGCGGGCCGGGCGGTAGGGGGCCAGCTCGGCGCGGACAGCGGCCGGGATGTAGGAGCCGACGGCGGCCAGCTGGTCCCTCAGGCCCGGCCGGTGGCGCCCGGCGGTGATCCCGCGGTGCGCCGAAGGCGCGGTGTGCCCGGCGGCCACGGCGTCGCGCGCTGCCAGCAGCTCCGCCCGCCAGGCTTGCGGGTTGTCCGGGTCGGCCATCGGAGTCGGGTCGGTGTGCCGGGCCAGACGCTCTCGGCGGTGCGCGTGCCACTCACGGGCGACGTCGGCAGGTAGGACGGGGTAGGGCGAACTCACGATGCGCTTGCGGACGATCTCGCGCACGTCCCAGCCCTGACCGGTGGCCATCGGGACGTCGCCGAGCAGCTCGTGCCACATGGCGAGCTGGTCGCGGGCCTCGCCCGCGTCGGTGCGGATGGTGCGCGGGTCCAGGCGGCCGACGTAGGTGAGCACGGCAGCAACTTCGCGGCGGTCCAAGGTAGTTACTCCGTTCCAGTCGGTTCGTCGAGCGCGGCTTTCAGGGCGGCCATGTGCAGGTCGGCTTTGGTCATGCCGGCCTGCGGTGCGGGGCTGCCGCCGGGCAGGGCGTAGAGGTTCGGGCGCTGGGGTGTGGGGCTGTGCTCGCGGGCGATCCAGGACCGCCAGTCGGCAGCCCAGGCTGCGGCGGAGCGAGGGCTCCGGTCGGCGCGGTGGTGGCGCCACTTCGCGTCGGCCACCTGGAGTCCGTGCTCGCCGAGGCGGTCGAGATGTCCCTGCTGCTGGGCCCAGGACAGGCTCGCGTCGTCGACCTGCCAGTCGGCGGCGGATGTGAGGCCAGCAGCACCACTGCTGCTGTACCTACGGTTCACCTTCGGTTCACTACGGTTCTGGGGGTCAGATTCAGACCCGGAGGGGGGTCGGGTTCCGACCCGGGGAGGGGTCAGGTTCTGACGAGGGGGTGCAGATTCCGACCCGGTCAGATCCTGACGAGGGGGGTCGGATTCCGACCCGGTCCGGGGCCAGATCCCGTGCCTGCGCAGCCGCTCGACGTCCAGCGCGGGGACCGGGTCGTCCTCCGCCGGGGGCTCGACGTACGCCTCGGGATCGTCCTCGCGGGCCGCAGCGACCTTGGCCAGCCACCCGGCGGTGCGCGGCAGCCGGTAGACCGTGCTGTGCTGCGGGCCGTCGAGGCCGTCCAGCACCTCCAGCTCGCCGGCCTCGGCCAGCGCCGTGATGGCGCCGCGCACGGCGTTGCGGCTGGCGTTCGTCCGCTTCATCAGCGAGGTGAGGGACGCCCAGGCGACGCACTGTTCGTCGGGGATCCGGTCGGCGATCGACAGCAGGACCAGGCGCGCGTTTCCGCGGCTGGCACTGTGCTCCCACGCCCATTCACGGGCCTCCCGGCTCATCGAGCCACCCCCCAGGAGGGGCGGGTGCCGGGGGTGGGCTCCAGCGCGAGGGCACCGGGCGACCGGTGCGTGATCTTGGAACCGGGCGGTGAAGCGGGGACGGCTGCCGCGCGAGCCGGGGAAACCGGCCCTTTGCGCAGGGCAGGCGGCATGTGGGACTCTCCTCCGTAGTGAAACCCGCGCCGGTGTGCCCCGTGGAAAGGGCCGGTGCGGTGAAGGTGGGTAGATCTCCGCCCTTGCCGGGGCGGAAGTACCTGTTGGCGTTCGGCGTCCGGGAGTTTGCCGCTCCCTGGGCGCCGTCGCTGTATCCGGGGCTAGGTCACCCCGCTGGATCACGTGTTCCGCATGTGCCTCCTGGCGTCATCTGTCGCCGGGCAGGGAGCCCGGCGAGGGACGATGAACATATGCAGGACCTGCGGCAAGATCCAGACCTTGCTAAAGGACTCTCTACAAGTCGTAGCGGAGAGCGGCGGCACCTGCGCCTGCGGATGGAGGCGGCGGGCCGTGACTCAGGCAGCACGCCGATCGTCTCGACGAACCGGGAGATGACTCTCACCGCGTCCCCTCGTATCTCGTGTCACAACGCGGCGCGGTGGCGGACCGTACGAGTTCGGCGGCGCCGACCGCGACGGCACGCTCGGCGGCACCCGCCATACCGAGGCAGTCGGCGGCGAGCCGCCAGCTGGTGTCGGGGAGGCACGCGATGACGGTGAGGGACGCGCCGCACACCGCCAGCGAGGACAGCGGCGCTGTTCCTGCGGCGGCACGGTGGCGCGGAGTCGGCCGTCCGTCCGTGAGGATGGCGAGTGGTGGCCTTGCACCGCAGTGCCCGAATGACCGCACGGAATTGGCCGTGTGGGTATCGCCAAGGTGATCGAGCGTTTCCACCGCGGCCTCTGCGCCTTCCATTCGAAGATCAAATTCGCTTTGTAATTACACAGGCGCAGCTAATGCGACCAGGGGGAAGTGACACGTGTCACACATGCCGCACGCACCTATCGGTAGAAACGGGCAGAGCATCCCGAAGGATGGACGCGGTGACGCCGAAAGCGTTTGCAAGGTAGAACTTTCCATACGCAAGATCGGTGCGTCAACTGGCGTTAATCGCGGAGTACAGTGGCTGAACCCCTGTTAAGTCGCACCCCCTGGAAAGGATCATGAAAGAGCCAGCAGAGGAGCCGGTGGGCCTTCCCGTGGAGAAGCTCAGTGACCGGCTCAACCGCCTGTTCGAGGCGGTGCATCCCCCTGGCCGTGGCCCGTACAGCAACTCGGAGGTGGCCGAGCTGATGGCCGAGCGAGGGCTCGAAACCGTGACGTCCACCTATCTCTGGATGCTGCGCACCGGCCGCCGAGATAATCCGACGAAGCGTCACCTCGAAGCCCTGGCAAGCTTTTTCGGTGTGCCCGCCGCCTATTGGTTTGACGATGAGGTTGCCGAAAAGACCGCGGAGGAACTGAAGTTGCTGGAATTGCTCCGCGATTCCAAGATCAAAAATGTACTTCTCCGTCTGTCCGACGTCTCGGCGGACGGAAAGGAAGCCGTCCTCGGTCTTGTGGACGGCGTGCGAAAGATGGAGGGGCTGCCGCCCTCCAACTAGCCGAATTACGGCTACAGTTCAAGAAATGATCAAGGAACGATAATGTGGTCCACGAGTAGGTGGCGCCAGGGCGATCCCCTGGCCGCGCTGGAACTCCCCAACGTCACGAACATCCGCGATCTGCGGGACGAGGTCTCTCGCCGTACGGGCCGCGAGGTGGTCCTGCAGGCGCGGGAGCAGGTGCCGTCGGTCTGTGGGGCGTGTGCGGTCCTGGAGTCGGTCATCTACGTGTTCTACGACCCGCGGACCAGTCTCCTTCACCAAGACGCGATCATCGCGCACGAGATCATGCACCTGCTGCTCGGGCACTACAAGACCCGTCCGCTGTCCGCCCTGGCGCCGTCCTTCATCACGACCGTGGATCTGGCCGCCGTACAGATAATGCTGGGGCGGACCAAGTACGACGAGGCGGAGGAGCGCGACGCCGAGCTCCTCGCCTCGCTCCTCCAGCGCCGGATCATCGACCGGTGGCTGCGCAGCGACGAATCCTCCGGCGACGAGGTCCAGGACCGCGTCGCCCGCACCCTGCTGCGCAGGCGGGAGGCCCGGCCGTGAAGGACCTGCTCCACCCGATCAGCCTCGTGGTCGCTGTCCTGGGATTCCTGTGCCTCCTGCGGGACATTCCCGCCCGTCGCCGCGACCCCGCCACCACGGCCCTGGCCTCCGTCTTCCTGCTGTCGGGCCTGTCGTTCCTGTTCTCCATCACCCCGATGTGGACCTACCTCGACCGCGTCCTGGGTACCGTCAACCTCGCCGTTCCCCTGGCCCAGGGCTGCGTGATCGCGCTGATCGCCTGCCAGCAGGTGGTCCTCACGTACTGGGGGTCGCCTCCGGACATCGCCCGTAGAAGAGCGCGGGTCTGGCTCGGTGCCGGCCTCGCAGTGATCGCGGGGCTGCTGGTCCTCTTCGCGCTTCTTACGCCGAGTGCAACCAGGCCGATCGGCTTCACGCTGTACTACGCGCACGACAACGTGTACGCCGCGTACCTCACCCTGTACGTCACCGCGTACACGATCGGCGAGGTGCTCCTCGCCCGCGGCTGTTGGCGTCTGGCCCGGCGCAGCAAGCGCACCTCCGTCCGCGTCGGTCTGAGAGTCGTCGCCCTGGGTGCCGTCGTCACCTTCGGATACAGCGGCGTGCGGACCGGCGACGTCATCGCCCCCGCCTTCGGGATCTCCCTCGCTGGCTGGGAGAACTTCGCCTGGACGTGCGGCGACGTCGGCGCCATGCTCACCCTGATCGGCTGGCTGGTGCCCACGATCACCGACCAGGCCAAGAACATCCGGTACTGGCTCAAGCAGCACCTCAGCTATCACCGGCTGCGCCCGCTGTGGCTGGTCTTCTCCAGCGAAGCCCCCGAGATCCGTCTGCCGGTCGACCATGGCGACCGCGCCCAGCGTCGCCGCTTCCGAGGGATCGGGTTCAAGCTCTACCGGCGGGCGGTCGAGATCCGTGACGGCCGCTTCGTGATCCGGCAGTACCTCGATGCAGACGTCCGGGAAAGCAGCGAAGCCCACCACAGGGCGCGCGGGCTCTCGGGTGAGGAACTGAACGCCGCTGTCACTGCCGACCAGATACTCGCTGGCCTCGCTGCCCGCCAGACGGGAGAGCGTCTCCCTCCCGGCCGGCTCACCGACTTTGCTGATACCGACCCCGAGACCAGCCAGCCGATGGACGACATCGACGCCCTCCTGGCTGTCGCCCGCCACCTTCCGCGTCAACCCGCCCGCGCCCCCCACCCTGAGCGAGCCTCCGCATGACCGACTTGACGCGCCTGCCCGCGCACGTCCAGCTGCGCGCCCTGGACCGGCGCGAGATCTCCAGTCGCGAGCTGCTTGACCTCCACCTCGACCGGATCGATGCCAGCACCCTCAATGCCGTCATCGCCTGCGACGACGACGCGGCCCGGCAAGCCGCTCACGCCGCCGACGAACGCCGAGCCCGCGGCGGGGCCGTCGGGATCCTCGACGGCCTCCCGATCACCATCAAGGACAGCTTCGAAACCGCCGGCCTTCGCACCACCAGCGGAGCCGAGGAACTGACCGACCACATTCCCGGCCAGGACGCCGATGCTGTCGCACGCCTCCGCCACCAAGGGGCGGTGATCATGGGCAAGACCAACACCCCCGCCTACTGCCAGGACCTCCACACCGACAACGCCCTCTTCGGCCCCACCCTCAACCCCCACGACCCAACCCGCACCGTCGGCGGCTCCTCCGGAGGCCCCGCCGCAGCGGTCGCCGCCCACCTCACTCCCGCCGATCTCGGCAGCGACCTCGCCGGCTCACTCCGCCTGCCGGCCCACTACTGCGGCGTATACGGCCTGCGCCCCACCCACGGACTCGTCCCGGCCCGCGGCCACATCCCCCGGCCACCGGGCTGGCTCACCAGCAGCGACATGGTCACCCCGGGCCCCCTGGCCCGCCACCCCCGCGACCTCGACCTGCTGCTTGCCGCGCTGACCACCCCGGCACCTGCCGAGAGCACGCCATGGCGCGTGGATCTGCCGACGGCCGGCCCAGGGGTCCCACATCTGCGCATCGCGATCTGGCCCGAAGACCCGCACTGCCCCGTCGACCAGGAGACCGCCCAGGCCCTCGGCTCCCTTGCGGAGGCACTGACTGCGGCCGGAGCCCAGGTCCGCCACACACCCGGCCCCGTCCGCTTCGCCGACTCCACGCGACTGTTCGAACAGCTCCTGCACGCCACTGCTACGGCCACCGCCGACGATGAAGCCGCCACCGCTGAACTCGGCGCCGTACGCCAGCTGCACGACGACGACTCCAGCCCCCGTGCGACCATCCTCCGGCACCGGACCCAAACCCACCGTTCCTGGCTGCGCGCGAACGAAGAACGCGCCCGGCTCCGATCGGACTGGCAGCAGTTCTTCACGGAACGCGACGTCCTCGTCACACCGGCCGCACCAACCCCCGCGATCCCTGCCGGCAGCCGCACCCTCACGGTCGACGGCCAGGAGCGGAGTTTCTTCGACCAGACTGGCTGGGCCAACCTCACCAGCCACATCGGCCTGCCCAGCCTGGTCGTACCGGTGACCACGACTGCCCAGGGGCTGCCCATCGGCGTCCAGATCATCGGCCGGCCATACGCGGACCGCGTGCTGCTGGCGGTGGCGGAACGGCTCGCGACGCTGCTTCGCGCGGATCAGGAGCTGTGATTCGGGTCTTCTGCGGAGTACCAGAACGGATCGATGCGTCCGGAGTCCTGGTGGTCAATGCCGAGATCGACCAGGCGGAACAGGGCTCTACGGGTCTGGAAGGTGTCGTACGAGAGCCATGTGTGCTGACGCCGGATGTGGAAGGAGGCGACGTGGAGCGCGCCGGTGCACCAGCGGTCCCACTCCTCGGCCGTGCAGTTCTCCAGCCGTGCGACATCGGTCAGTCGCAGCCGCCCGCCCCGGACTTTGGCTCCGGCCGGACGAAGGGAGCGCAACAGTTCCCGCTCGTTGACGCTCTGAGTCGGGTTCTCACCGCGGCCGAGCAGGTCCAGGACGTCCGGCAGGGGCACGTTGTCGATCGGGCGGACCCGGTTGCGCCAGGCAGCCTCATGCAGGGCCAGTCCCAATGCCACGCTGATCATGTGGGTGTCGAGGGCGGATTCGTTACGTGGGCTGAACACGGCGTCGAAGAGCCGTCCTTCATGCATCAGCGCCCGAATCAGCAGATTGCGGGACCAGGCCATCGCCATGTCGAACGGCGCCCCCGAACTCATCGTGTGCCCGATCGACCAGGAGACCTGTTCCCTGGCCTCGTCGTCAGTGTCGGCGGAGTGCTCGACGATGCTGCGGTCCTCGTCGAGCGGGAGCGGGGCGATCGGGCCCAACTGCCCCACGCGCAGAGGATCGAGATCCAGGGGGCCGCTCGGGCTGTGGTGCATCACGAAGAGCTTGCGCACGAGGCCCGCGTCGATCTGCGCAGAAGCGAAGGCGCGCCCGTTGGGGCAGATGAGGAAGCCGAGTTGATCGCGTGCGGCCAGCGTCAGCCTGGTGGTCGCCTGGCATTCGGGACAGGCGAGGGTGGCCGTGAAGGGTTTGAACACCTCCGGGTCCTGGGCTTCTACGAGGATCTCTCCGGGGACTTCAAGAGCGACCCGGCCTGCGCCGAACAGGTTCTGCTCTTTGGTGACTTGGTGTCGTACCACTTGAACCCGCACCTCCTTCGCTGTGTCGCACGCTCGTCCGATCCGCCGTGTCAGGATAAGACGGGTCCATTTCACCAGAGCTGATCTCGCCTGGGCCCTCGTTCCGTCGAACCCGGCTGGTTCGGCACTCGTACCTCGGATCGACCATGCTGCCGTCGGCCTGGACGTGTGACCAGCCATGTCGGCCAGGGCATCGGGGTGAAGCGGCGGCACAAGGCGGGTAGCGTGCTGTCAGGCAGCCTTGGACGCGGAGGGTGGGACGGTGGAGAACTTTTTCTCCCGGAAACGCACGGGGTCGGACGGCCCGTACCTGTACTTCATCGCGGTGCTCGACGACCCGGAGTACGCGGTCTTCGCCCAGGCCCACCACGGTCTGCTGACTGAGTACGGCGAACGGGTCGGGATCGTGCCGGCCCCCTGGCTGCACTGGGCCGTGCAGGGCGTTCACCATCAGCTCGACGAGGAGCAGGTGGAGCACACGGTGCGGGCCGCCAGGAAGGCGGCGCAGCACGCGGCGCCCGCAACCGTCACGATGGGCCCGGTGAGTCCGGGCCCGAGCGCCGTGACCGTCGCCATGGATCCCGAGGAACCGCTCGCCGCCATCAACGCCGTTGTCCGCGACGCAGTTTCGGCGGTGCCCGGGGTGCAGCTGCGCGAGGCAGAGGACGGGTACCGGCCGCGCTCGACGCTCGCCTACTTCCGGTCCCCGTCTGTGCGCGACGCCGAATTCAACCGCCGGCTGCGGGCGATCAGACCCGAGCGCGTTGAGATCACCATCAGCCGTCTGCTGGCTGTCCACATGCACCAGGACCTCGATCTCGGCTACTACACGTGGACCCCGATCGCCGAGATCCCGCTCGGCCCTACCGCGGCCGACGCCGCGGCTCGCGAGGTGGTGTGCGGCAAGGCCCAGACCACGGCGACTTACCGTTCCACGCCGCCCTGGGGAGACTCCGACGCGGAATATGAGATCGAGGTCGGACGCCTGGATGTACAGCCGCCGCTGTCCACGGCGCAGAGAGAGTACGAGTCGTTCGTGGACCGTGCTCTCGACGCCGACGGCACCTATTTCGAAGACGGGGAGCCTCCCCTGCCTGTGTGGCCGGACCCTGTCACGGTGGCCTGCGAGCGCCCGTCCGCCGGCGGCGTGTGCGGATCCACCCAGCTCCTCGTACGGGGCTCGTGGACTCGTCAGGCCGTGATCATCTGCGAGCACGGGCACAGCTGGACGGGCACCGTCGAGACGATGCGCGAAGTGATCGTCGCCGCCGCGCCGACGCACTGACCGGCACATCGACAACGAGCAGACACCAAGACCAGGCAGGGGCTGACGTCCGTTGCCGAGTCACCATGGTCTTCGGACCAGGATGAAGGAGGTGGACGAATGCCCGACTGGCTCGGTATGAAAGCGCGGCAGGCCATGAAGGAGGTGCGGTCCAAGGAGCAGAGGCTGGCGTGGTCTGCGCTGGTGGCCATCGCCACACGCACACCGTTCCTCCGCAAGGACTCTGCGAGCGACCCAGACTCCTCCTCCCACGTCGCGGAGGTCCTGGTCGACAGCGGCACGATCATCAGCTCCCTCGACGCACTGGGACATGGCCTCGTCGACCCGAACGCCCCGTTCGTCGCCTCGCTGATCGAGGCGGCGCGAGAGGCGAGGGTGCTCGCGGAGATGTGCCCAGCCTGGATGCGGCACTGCGATGAACGCTCTCCGGCGCCTGCGAACCTGTCCGGTGCCACCGGCCCGCAGTACATCAACGGCCCGGCCATGCTTACCTGGTCGAGAGCCGACGAGGCCAAGGCCGCCGCCGAACGCGCCGAGCAGTCGCTGCGCCGGCTGTACGCCTCCCTCGTCGAGTTCTACGGCTTCGACGTCACCACCGGGCAGGGAGCCGCTTGATGCGTTACGTCGAAGCGCCCGAGGAGTTCACCGGATCCGGCTCCTGCCTGTTCCTCGCCGGGGGGATCACTGATTGCCCCGACTGGCAGAAGACCGCCACAGCCGCACTCGACGACCTCGATATCACCATCCTCAACCCGCGCCGCAGCAATTTCCCGCTGCACGACCCGAACGCGGAAGCGGAGCAGGTCCGTTGGGAGTACCGGCATCTGCGCCGCGCCCATCTCGTCATGTTCTGGTTCCCTCAGTCACCCACCAGCCACCAGCCGATCGCCCTGTACGAACTGGGGGCGCTCGTCGGCGAGGGTGGCGCTCTGGTCGTCGGGACCGATCCCGGCTACGTACGCCGCACGAACGTGGTGACGCAGCTCGCCCTCGCCCGCCCGGAGCTTGAGGTCCACGCCGCGCTGGCGGACACGATCGAAGCGAGCCGCGCAGCCATACGGGCGTCGCGATGATCGTGGTCTGGGCCCTGCTCGGGGTCATCGTCGCCCTGTTCGTCGCGGCCGTCGTACGCGGAGCCGTACGCGCGTCCCAGGTCTCGATCCGGCAAGACTTGGTCTCGCTGGGGCAGATGCAGCAACTCGCCGGCGCGCTCGCCAAGTCGACCACCACCGCCTACGCCTTCGCGTCCCCTCTCCTCAAAGAGCGGACATCCTGGATCGGCTGGCTATGGTGGCGCACTACCCTCGGACCGGACGGGAAACCCGATCGGGACATGGGCTGGGCCCTGACGTACCGACGGGCGCGGAAAGCTGCTGGAGCGCCCCTCGACTGGCGACTGATCAGCGGCAGCGAACTCGTTGTCGTCCCCAGGGACGCGCGGCTGCCCGAATCGGCAACGGGAGAGCCGAACGGCGCTCTCCCGCAGGAGCGTTGAAGCACCGGATGCTCGGCATGCCCAGCCACGTTCCCGCCTGGGGCCGGGCCTTCACTTGCCCGGCCCAGTGCTGGGGAGGGCCGCGCCCGGCACCGGCCGTCCTCGGCGGTCCATCGTCGCTCAGGGGACGCCCCCCTTCGTGCCGGAGCGCACGAAGGGGCAAAGGGCAGTGTCCTGTGAGGGATGACGGCCACCGTATTGCCGTTCCGGGAAGCTACGGCAGGGCGAGGAACATGAGCGCGGCAACCGCGAAGACGAGGATAGCTGGGCCGAGCGCATCGTGATCAAGTGGCAGTCGCGGTACGCGGCGTCGGTCTGATCGCGCTAGGCCATCCCGGAACCGGCGTATGCCCGCATCCGCTCGCCGTGGATACGGGCGCGATGCCGGGTGGAGAGCATGAACGCGAAGCTGGTCACGGAGCACGCCAGGGACAGCACGATCACTGGGAGCCGTCCAGGGGCAGCCGGAGCCCGGTCATCATCTGTACGAACTGCTGATGTGTCTCGTGGGTCTGGATACGCAGTCCCGTTGCTGCCTTGTGCCCCTTCCGCTCCTCGTACAGGGACAGCGATCGTTTCAGCAGCTCTCGCCACTGCCTGGCCTCGATCAACTCCGCGCAGGCCGGGCACGCGTACCAGGGCGTGTCGTTGAGGCCCTTGGAGGAGAACACTTCTTCGGGTCTGAGTCCTGCCGTGATGCCGATCCGCGTGTCCACGGGGATGACCTGGTAAGACCAGACGGCCGGGGTGTCCGGCTCGCAGAAGTCGCACCGGTAGAAGATCTCGCCCCAGACCGGCTCGACCTCGTGTTCGGCTGTTGCCTCGCCCTCCGCGTGCCTGAACACCTGCCGAGCCGTGCCGCCGCCGGTCAGCACGCCGGCGTACGCCCGTTGCCCGCACCTTCCGCAAGTCAGGCGCCGATCGTCACGGGGTTGCGCCGTCGTTGTGTCATCCATGGCTGCCGACGATAGCGCCGCCGGAATCGCGCGTGACAGGCGGCCTGCCCGGATGGTCATGGCGACCACCGGTGTCTTCACACTGCCGAGCCGGAGGCTAGGGCACGACGGGTGCGGACCGCGGAACGGCCGACCGCCGGAAGGAGGTGAACGGGCGGGGTCGATGGCTTCATGCGGTGTAGCGGATCAGACGGACGCCGAGCACGGGCGTCACCGGGCGGGTTCAGCCGTCGTCACCGAACACGGTGGCCAGGGGTGCTGCTTGGCGTCGGTGCTGCTCGCCGAGGAGGACGTCGGCCATCATCACGCCGCGTTCCCAGTAGGTGCCGGACGGCTGGGCGAGGGGGTGACGGCGCCCGGCGTGGCGACTGCCGGCGAAGGTGGCGACATCGACGACTGCCTCTCTCGCGACAGAGCGGATACGGTCCCACAGTCCCCGGTCATCGGGGTGGTCCGAGCGCGCGGCGTTCAGCAGGCGGTGCACTTCCGCCTGACCGGGGCCAGCGGGAACGGGCGTGTTCTCCAGGGCCTGGTAAGGGTGGCGGCGCAGGGTGCCGGTGACTCCTTCTTCGCCTGGCGCGCCCAGCGGCACCAGGTGCAGCTCGTCGTCGGGCAGCGCGAAGTGTGTCATGCGCTCGTGCAGGGCGGTGGCGATGAGCACAACGATCAGCGGGCGTTCGTCACCGTGGAAGGTGGCGTTCTCGGCCTCGGTGAGCGGCCCGTCGTCGGTCCGGGGGCGCTCGATGTGCCTGATCACGAGCAGATCTGCCCAGGCCAGGCAGTGCTCCCAGCGGGTGCGGGGCGAGTGCGGGGAGGAGTCCGGCTCGGCGGCGTCCACTGGTCCACCATCCCTTCTGCGGGCGCCGGTTGGGTGCTCGCACGTCAACAGTTCCCCCCTTTAACGGTCTGCGGCCCGGGCGGGAGAGAAAGCGGGCTGTATAGCCGGAGCGTGCCCCGACGGGCCGGTCTGGGGCGCGGGCGGGACAGTGAGGCAGAGGGGTCCGCTCGGGACGAGGGTAGTACCGCACGAGGGGCAGGTGCGCTGCCGGGGCGAGCGGCTCTTCGTTGTCCAGGGGCTCTGGGCGTCTGGCGGCCCGCCGACCACGGCGGCGGGGCGGGTTGGCCGGCACCGGGGCCGTAGGGTTGACTGACCAACTTGCCGAATTGGCCTCGTCTGCAGATGAGTTGAGCGCGGCGCTCTCCTCTGGTCGGCCGATGGCCCGCGGCCGGCACCGGCTCCCTGACCGTGTCCGTGCTCAGCCGAGAGGACCGGGGGCGTCCGGCCCTCCAGCAGGGGTGAGGAACGAAGAAGGGTGCAGGGCGCTGCGGGCGGCGTTGAGGAACACATTCCTCGCGTCTTCCACCTCGTGAGGTGAGCGCCCATGGTCGGCGGTTGCGAGCGAGGCCAGGCGCTGCGCTGCCTCGGCGACTTCGTTGGGACCGACCAGCCTGAGGATGTCGAGCGCTGCGCCCACGGCTCGTTGGTGGGCCAAGGGCGTTGCGCTGCCCGGCGCGGCATGACGGAAGGCGGCCTCGACGCGTACGAGGAACTCGACATACGCCGAGCGTTCGATGTCTCGCTCTCGTTCATGACGAGGACCATCAGCGATCGCTGCCAGGGCCGGGGCCACGGCGGCCAGGGGCTGCTCCTCTCCCTCGGCTGCAAGCCGACTGGTTGGCCGGGCGAACCAGGAGGTCACCAGACCGCCGGCCAACGCCGACCCGACGGCGACGATCACGATCTGCCAAGGAGTCACGGGACAATTCTGCCCCGGCCGTGGGATGCGACGCACCTTATCCGCCTGATCGAGCATGCAGCCGCCGACCCCGATCGCCTGGAGTCTGAGCAAGGCAAGGGGGCACCGGTCAGGGTCGTCGTGGGCCGCTCTGCGTCATGTGCCTGGCAAATATCCAGTTGCCCCGAGTCGATGAGGCATACCCCGCCCGTGACTGCGGCACGGATCCCTGGCATCGGCATCGACCGTGGCGTACAGGGTGGAGGGTCTGCCCACGGATTCGCCCTGGCTGATGGTGAGTTCGGTGCCGCGGGCTCGGAGTCAGACTTACGAGAGGGCTGCCGCCCGTGTCCTTAGCTCTTGAGCTTCGGGCAGGTCGGGGAAGCGGCGGAGGCGTACGCGCATGTCCTGGATCGCTGCGCGGACTTTGACGGAGTGGACGCCGTCGGCGAAGTCGAGGAAGTCTGACCAGGTGGCCATGGCGCCGTCCACATTGCCTTGGCGTAGGAGTACGCCGCCGAGGTCGGCCAGGACGATGGCGCGGGTGCGGCGCCGGTCGAGGCCGTGAATATCGAGGGCAAGGTGAAGGTGTTCCTCGGCGGCGGTGAGGTCACCGAGGCGCGTGTGGATCATCCCGGTTTCGTGAGCCCAGCGGCCGGGGGAGTAGTGAGCTGCCCAGGAGTCGCCGGATCCGGTGGTGGGCTTGCCGATGGCGCTCTCTGCGAGGGCGAGGTGCTGGGTAGCAAGGGTGCGGTCGTCGTCCTGGGCTGCGGCGTTGGCGAGTGTCGCGTTGTAGTACGCCACGGCGCGCGGGTTTTGCAGTGCTCGGCCGTAGTTGACGCAGGCTTCGCTGAGCTGGACGGCCTCGGCGCGGTAGCCGAGATCGATGCACTGCACGGCGAGCCCGCGGAGGGCGGTGCCGGCGAGTTCGGGGTCGCCGGCTTCGTCCGCGAGCCGGTAGGCGTGTGCGTAGTAGCCCTGGGCGATGCCCTGGAGTTCGGCGGTGTCGCCTTCGTCCTGTGCCATCCAGCCTGCGAGGTGGGCGAGCTGGGACGTGGCGGCGAACAGGGCTCTGCCTGTGGCTTCGGTGTACTTGCCGTTCAGCCAGGGGGCGACGTCTTGGGTGAGGTAGCGCACGGCGAGGTGGCGGGCGTGGCCGCCGCCGAGTTCGGAGGCGGAGTCGCCGAGGGTCTTGACCATGACCTTGATGGCTTCGATCTCGCCCTGGCCGACCCGTACGGCGTTGGCCGGCGTTCGAGTGACGCGGCGGGTGATGCTTTCGGGGTCGGGCAGGCCGAGGGCCGCGAGAGCGTAGCCGCTGGACGCGGTGAGGAAGTTCCGGCGGTCCACGTCGAGGTCGTTCCTTCCCAACTCAATGACTGAGGCCACGGTATCGGCGTGGGGCGGTGCTGGTGCGGGGGATGGACGGATGACGGTCGCGTCGGGGTCGAGATCGAGGACGCGGGCGACGTGGGGCCACCAGTAGTCGGGCGTGCGTTCTCCGGTCATCCATTTGCGGGCGTACTGGCGGCCTATGCGGCCGGGCCCGCTGCCCTCTTCCTGGCCGACGGCTCGCGCCAGGTCCGTGGGGCCCCATCCGCGTTCCTCGCAGGCCGTGCGGATCAGGTTCGCGATGGTCTGGGCGTGCGGCCTACTCGTCATCTCGTCACCCCAACCCTGGACTACGCGGGCCTACGCAGGACTACATCTTTCCCCCTGCCGGCGTTCCGCACCCGGCGCTTGACTGAACGTCGTCCGCCTCGAACTCGGGTTCTCCAGCGCGAAGTTGGTCATGTGCGGCTCCGGCTCTCGGTAGAGCGCGGTCGTCGGGTCCCGGAGCCTTTCACCCGAGAGGACGGAATGGGCCACCTGTGTCGATGCGGGTGGCTCCAAGCCCGACCATGCCGGTGGCGAGCGGCCACCGGCCCTGCTGCGGCCGGCGCGAAGCAGCCGGACGAGAGGAGGCCAGCGATGTCGTACGACCACTGAACCCAAGAGGTACAGGGGCGGGCCCGCCACGGTGGGCCCGCCCCGCTCCGGAAGGACTCGCGATGCCATCTCTGATCGACCGTTACGACCCCCTGGACGCCGAAATCCTGCGCGACCCGTACCCGGTTCTCGCCGAACTGCGTTCATCTGAGCCGGTGTTCTGGCACGAGGGCATGGGCTCGTGGGCATTGACCCGGTACGCGGACAGCATGCGCGTACTGCGCGACCACGCGACGTTCGCCCGCGACCCCCGGCGCACCGGCGCCACGGTGCCCGAGCCGTCCTTGAGCGTGCAGACGCTCGACCCCCCGCGGCAGAGCCGGGTCCGGTCCCAGTTCATGACCGCGCTGCGGGCCCAGGACCTGACCGCGCTCGAAGACCGTGCCCGCCTCCGGGTGCGCGAACGGCTCGACCACCTGGCCGGCGCCGGCGCGTTCGATGTGATGGCCGAGATCGCGGTGCCTCTGTCCGTGGCGGTCGTGGCCGACCTGCTCGGTGTCGAGCCCCCGCCGTACGGGGAGTTCGCCGCGGTGTCGGACGCGATCATGCGGAGCATGGACGGCGGCCTCAACCCGGCGCTCGTCGAGCCGGGCCGTGTCGCCCGCCAGCAGCTGAGCGACCTGGTCGACTCCTGGTTCACGGCCTCGTCCCGTCCTGGAATGCTGACCCAGGTGCGGCAGGCGGTGCCCCCCGATGCCGACGCGTCGGCCCGGCTGTACGTGAAGAACTCGGCACGGGTGATGTTCCAAGGCGGCTACAGCACGATGGCTGCGGCAGTCGGCAACGCCGTCCACACCCTCCTCGGCTATCCAGGAGCCCTGGAGCAGATGCAGGACCGTGAGCTGCTGGCCACGGGCGTGGACGAGTTGGTGCGCTTCGATGGACCGGTGCAGGGCACCACGCGCATGGCCGTGCGCTCCTGCCGTATCGGCGGCGCCGTCATCGAGGCGGGCCAGAAGGTCGTCCCCTTGTTCGCGGCGGCCAACCGAGACCCGGCCGCCTTCTCGCGGGTGGACGAGCTGGTGCTGGACCGCTCCCCGAACCGCCACCTCGGCTACGGGTGGGGGTCGCACTCCTGCATTGGGACGACGGTCGCCCAGGCGGGACTGCGCGCCCTGGTCGCGGCCCTGAACGACCACCCCGCCCGCCTGACCGCTGCCGGCGACGGTGTGCGGCGCCGCACGGCGACCATGCGGGTCTTCGACACGCTGCCCGCCCTCCTCCTCTGACGCCGCTCGCCCGCCTTACTCCAGGAGCCTGTTGTGCGCATCCTCATTGGCAACCACATCGATCCATCCATCCGCGAGCGCCACGACATGCGGGCCTGGACCCAGCGCCTGCTGTGGTTCGCCCGCCCGGGCGACCTGCTCGTCCTGTGCTGCGAGCCGGACGCGGAGTTCCTCGACTACGCCCTGGCCCACACCGGCGTGAAGCGCGAGGAGCTGACCCTGCTGACCGCCCCGGCGGGAGCCTGGGGCGATCGGCTTCTCGACCCCGCTTCGCTGACCGAGCCCGCGTGCGTGGAGCAGGTGCGCGCCGCGCTCGGCCCGACCGGTGCCAGCACGGTGAGCGAGGTGTTCGCGCTGTGGCCGTCCGCCGCCGTGACGCGGCTAGCCGATGCCCTCGGTGTGGCCGACCGCTTCCCCGGCGCGGCCTTCTTCGGACAGGGCGGCGGGGAGATCGGAAACAGCAAGGCGAACTTCCGGGCCCTGGCGGCAGCGGCCGGGGTGCCGATCCTGCCGGGCCGCGTCTGCCGCAGCCTCGCCGAAGCGACCGATGCGACCGGCGCACTGCTCAAGGACTCCGCATCCGGGGCCGTCGTGGTCAAGCAGGCCCACAACGGGGCCGGAGTCGGCAACCAACTCCTCGTCCGCGAGCGGGAGATGGCCGTGGACCACGTCGGCGCCCGGCACCTGCACCACCTGGCCCCGGGCTCCGACGGCATCGCCGAGTACTGGGCCGAGCGGTGGCCGTGGGCGAGTGGGGAAGGCCGCTGGCCGGTCGTCATCGAGGAGTTCGCGCCCGGCGCGGATGCCGTGTACTCCGAGCACTACGCCTCCGACGGCGGGACCCGGGCCACCGAGATGGGTCGCCTGCTGTACGTCGGGCGGCGCCTGAGCCACCAGGTCGTGCCGCTGGACGGCGTCACCGAGCCGGTGCGCGCGGAGCTGCTGGACGGTGGCACCCGGCTCGCCGAGGCGTACCGGGCGTTCGGCTACCGCGGGCACCTGAGCGCGGACGCCCTGGTCCTGCCCGACGGGACCGTGGTGTTCACGGAGGTCAACGCCCAGGTCTCCGGGTCCTTGCACATCTACCAGTCGATCGCCCACGGCATCGTCGATGTCACCGCCATCCCGGTCCGGCAGGTGGTCGAGTACCACGTCCCGCCCACCTGGGCGGTGCCCTCATTCGCCGCGTTCCTGGCCGCGCTCGACGAGCTGGGCCTGGCGTACGACCCGTCCACCCGGACCGGGGTGATCGTGTCGATGCCCGCCATCCCCCTGACCCCCGGGGAGCCGGTGCAGTTCGTGTTCTGCCTCGCCTACGACCCCGCCGTGGGCCACGCGAGCGCGTTCGCCCTGCTGGACGCGCGGTTCGCGGCCGTGCCTGCCGGCACCTACGACGCCAGCGAGCACATCGGCACCGGCGCCGTGTCCTTCTCCTCCTGACCGGGAGCCTCCCCATGACCACCACCTCGCGCACCGTGGAACCGGCCGAAGCCGCCCGACTCCACCCCGTCTTCGACTCCGGCCGGCTGGCCGCCGAACTCACGGCCGTCACCACCCACACCTGGAACGTGCAGCGCACCCATACCCGAGACGGGCAGGTCGGCCTAGCGGCCACGATCGACTGGCGGGTCCTGGCGCTGCGCAGCCTTGGCGGTGACCCGGAGCGCACCGACCCGGGTGGCCCCGGGCCCCAGACGTTCCAGCCGACGCGGTGGCTCGACCAACTGCCGTACCTCGCGCAGGTCCTGGACACGATCCCCGCGCCGTTGAACGCGGTGCGGCTGATGGCACTGGGGCCCGGCGCCGTATCGAAGGCGCACCGCGACCCCAAGTACCGCCTCGACCGCGGCGTCGTCCGCCTGCACATCCCCGTCGTCACCGACCCGGCCGCCGTCCTCGTCCTGGACGGCGTCGAACACTGCTGGCAGCCAGGCACCTGCTGGTACGGCGACTTCTCCCGCGAGCACCTGGTGCGCAACACCAGCCAGACGGTGACCCGCGTCCACGTCGTGATCGACGCCCTGCTCACCGCCGACCTCGCGGCCTGGTTCCCGGACTCCTGGCAGGAGCTGCTGACCCGCGGCGAGGTCCTGCTCAACCGCACAGGCCCGCCGACGGCCCCGGTCTGGCCTGCCGGGCTGCCGTACGAGGCACTGCTGCCGTCCGGGTTCGCGGACTTCGACACCTCCGACCCGCTGGACGGCTCCCTCATCCCCGCCCGCATCGACCACGGCGCCGACGGCGTCCTCGCCCTGACGATGGCCGGACGCGTCTTCGCCCTCGTCCCGGTCGACGACCGCGAGTTCCGGTTCTCCGGCTGGAGCGAGCAGCGCACCCTTCAGCCGGACCGAGACGGCACCGGCCTGACGCTGCGGGCCCGCCACGGCCGCGCGCTCGCCGACCGGCAGGTGACCGCAGCCTCCCGCACTTCCTGACCCACTCCGCTGCCGAGAGGAACGCCATGCCCCGCCTGAACAGTCACGACGACTTCACCCCGCTGAAGGAGGTCATCGTCGGGTCCGCCGCCAACTACGTCGGACACGACCGCGACGTCAGCTTCGAGCTGTTCCACCACGAGAACCTGAGCGGTTTCCGGTCGGACTGGGCCTATCCCCGCCTGGCTCGGGCCGCAGCTGGCCACCGGGAGAGCTGGGCCATCAAGGCGCGGTACGCGGACGAGCTGCACGAGGACGTGGAGGCCCTGGCGGCGACGCTGGCCGGGCTCGGCGTCGTCGTGCACCGGCCGTTGCCCCTGCCAGCGGACGTGGCCCCGATCGCGGGCCTGGGCTGGGAAGCCGCTCCGACCCCGGCGCTGAACATCCGTGACAACACGCTGATCCTCGGGGGCGAGATCATCGAGACGCCGCCCGCGATCCGCTCCCGCTACCTGGAGACCCGCCTGCTTGCCCCGGTCTTCACCACCTACTGGGAGCAGGGCGCACGGTGGACGACGATGCCTCGCCCCACCCTCACCGACAACAGCTTCGACCTGTCGTACGCGCGAGACACCGCCACCACCCTCGGCGGGCCGACGGAGTCCATCGACGACCCGCAGCCCAGCCCGTACGACGTCGGCGTGGAGATGATGCTGGACGGCGCCCAAGTGTTGCGCCTGGGCCGCGACCTGGTCGTCAACGTTGCGCAGGAGAATCACGCCCGCGGAGCCGAGTGGCTGGAGCGGCATCTTGGCCACGAGTACCGCGTCCACCGGGTATGGCGGATGGCGGACAACCACATCGACAGCATGGTGCTCGCCCTGAAACCGGGGGTGTTCCTGGCCCGGCACGACGGCATCCGGGACCTGATGCCCGAGCCGCTGCGCTCGTGGCGCTACATCGTGCCCCCGGAGCCGGACCCGGGCGCGTTCCCGGTCTACGACGACTACGAAGATCTGGTCCTCACTAGCCCCTACATCGACCTCAACGTGCTCTCCGTCGACGAGCACACAGTGCTGGTCAACCAGGAGTGCACCGGCCTGGCCAAGCTCTTGGAGGCCGAGGGCTTCGACGTGGTGCCCGTACGGCACCGGCACCGGCGCCTGTTCGGGGGTGGGTTCCACTGCTTCACCCTCGACACCCACCGCACCGGCGGCTTCGAGGACTACCTGTCGTGACCCTTCCGGGCGTGCTGCTGCTGGACGCGGCCGGCCCCGAGGCGGGCGCCCTTGCCATGGCGGCAGCCGCCCGCGGCCACCAGGTCCACGCCGCGACCGCCGCCGCAGCGTACCTGGGCTACGGACCGGAGCTGAGGGGCCTGCTGGCCGGGCACATTGCCACCGACTTCACCCGGCCCGACAAGGCCCTGGCCGAGACCGCCGCGTACGCCCGCCGCCATGGTGTCGGCGCGGTGCTGACCGTCAACGAGTACCTGACCGAGCTCGCCGCGCATCTCTGCGCCGAGCTGGGGGTGCCCGGCAACGATCCGGGCCGGGCACGGGCGGCCCGCGACAAGGCCGTCA
The DNA here is from genome assembly GCF_050936785.1 of Streptomyces sp. CA-249302. Classification (NCBI taxonomy): domain Bacteria; kingdom Bacillati; phylum Actinomycetota; class Actinomycetes; order Kitasatosporales; family Streptomycetaceae; genus Streptomyces; species Streptomyces sp. CA-249302. The sequence goes on from NZ_JBNJMG010000001.1 coordinate 6,930,167, forward strand.
TGAGCGAAGCGTTCGCGTCGGGCGGGGTCTGCACCCCGCACACCATTCTCGTCCGGGACGATGCCGGCCTGCGGGCCGCCCTGGCGGACCCGAGGCTCGGCTTCCCCTGCGTGCTCAAGCCGCTGTCCGGGGCAGGCTCCGCAGGCGTCACGGTGGTGACCGGCCCGGACGGTGCGGCCGAGGCCGCCCACGTCGCCCACGAGACGGTCGGCATGTACGGAAGCGGCGGCGACCCGGGCGTCCTGGTCCAGGCGTTCGCCGCCGGGACGGAGTACAGCGTCGAGTCCCTCACCCAGGACAGCACCACGACGCATCTTGCCGTGACCCGGAAGCAGGTGATCGACGGCACGAAGAGGGTCGAGACGGGGCACAGCCTGCCCGTCTGCCTGCCCCCGGCAGTGGAGGCGGCCGTGTACCGCGAGGTGGAGGCGGCCATTCGGGCGGCCGGTATCCGGCACGGGGCCTCGCACACTGAGGTCATCGTCGGCCAGGACGGGCGGTGCACGGTCATCGAGATCGGCGCCCGCCTCGCCGCCGGACACATCGGCGTCCTGATCCAGCACGCCCTGGGCATCGACGTGTGGTCGGCGCTGCTCGATGTCGCCCTCGGCCGACCCGCCGTCCTTGCCCCCGCCGCCTGCGGATACGCGACCGTACGGTTCGTGATCAGCCCGCGCGCCGGGCGGCTGGCCTCTCTCCATGGGTTCCCGAAGACGGGGCCGGGTGTGCCGTTCGTCCGCTGGCGGGCAGCGATCGGCAGCCTCGTCCACGAGCCGGGCGCCAACGGCCACCGGCTGGGGGCGTTCGTGGTCACTGGCGCAGAGGCCGCCGAGGTCGAGGAGCGGGCCGACGCACTTCTGCGGCGGGTTCGCATCCACGTCGAACCAGCCCCAGAGGACCCCGTTCAGGTCAGTCCGGCGACCACCTCGGCCATCGCGCCGTAGCTCTCGCGGACCGCGTCCGCCTTGCCCAGCCGGTGGCGTTCGAGCCGGATCGCGCCCAAGTGCCGGGCCTCGTAGACCCGCGCCCGCCACACCGCTGCCGGCGAGCGGTCCAGCGCACCGTAGGGCTCCCAGAACGCCGTCCGTTCATCGTCCTTGGCCCTCGCCATGCGGATGGTCCAGTCAGCGGCAGGGTCCCCGAATGAGGTGCGGTCGAAGTCCATGACGCCGGTGATCACCGGCTCGGGCGCTGCCGAGTCCATCAGGGCGTTGACGGTCCACAGATCTCCGGTCAGCAGCCTTGCTTCGGCGACTTCGTCCAGCACAGCACGGTCGTGCGCTGCCGCCGCGGCGACCTTCCGTACGTCGGCCGAGTCCAGGCCGACGCCGTCCAGGTCGGCGGCGATCTCCTCCAGCGACGTGATCACCGCCTCGCTCCACGTCCCGTACCCCGGGCCGCCGACAGGACCGAAGTGCGGGCCGTATACGTCGTGTACGGAGCGGGTGATGGCGCCCAATTGCCGGAAGAACGTCGACCACGCGGTACGCGGGTACGTTCCCAGGTGCTCCGGAGCCGGGACGCCGTCCAGGTACGTCTGAATCATCCAGTCCCGGCCGATCACCTGGTGCGACCAGTCCGCCGCGATCACTCGTGGCATCAGGGGCGCGATCACTGCCAGCCACGGCACGGAGGCGTACTCGTTGCGCATCAACTGCCGCTCGGAACGGAACTGACTACCCGGTTCCGGCGCCACCCGCAGGATCACCGGCCGGTCCTGGCTAACTAGCTCGACCTTGTACGTGCTGTTGTACATGCCCATGCCCAACTCGACGGCGGACAGGGCGCGGCTCTCGGGTCCGAAGGCCCGGTCGCACACCGAGGTGATCTCCTCGGCGTTCAGCGACTGCTGGAACGCTCCAGGGGCGCGCCTGACCGGACGGAACTCCATGCAAATCCTTGGAAGTCGTGTGCGGACACCAACCCAGAGCAGTACCGCCCGGTCAGTACCGGGACGCTCCGGTTCGGTGCTTTGGCATCGCTCTGGACCATACCCTTGACGACGTTATCGAGGGGGCTGAGTCAGAGCCTCAGCCTCCGGTTCGCGTACACGGAGCTGGCCGCTGGGCAAGGGGGACGACCCGTTGTCACGGTTCTCGCCGACGCGCCAGCCGACGAGGCCGAGGCCATCCGCCACAACCTCATCCGCTACATGGACGAAGACGCCTTCAGCCCGCGCTGGCTGGTCGACTGGCGGCCTCGACGAGCCGCTCCCCACCGCAAGCGCCAGTTGGGGTGTGCGTTCCTGGCCAGGGCCGACTTGTGCGTCGGCGCGGCCTGCGAGCCCGGAGTCCTATACGACGACCGGCGTCGGCCTTGGAGAAGCGTCGTGATTTTCTCCTGTCCGAAGGACACCGTTGTGAAAGGGGATCCATCGGCGGTCCCTTCAGCGCGGAAGGGACCGCCGATGCCGTCAGCACGTAGGGTGTGCTCAGCTGGCGACGGGGGCTCCGTAGCGGCTGCGGTAGGCGGCCTCGAAGGCTGAGTGGAAGGTGCGCTGTGCTGCTTGTTCGGCCACGCTCGCGCGGACCGTACGAGCACGCTCCCAGTACTGGCGTGCCTGGGGTGTGGAGAGGAACGACTCGGCCGCCTCCCGGAGGTGCACGGGCGTCAGCGCGCCGGTCTCCCACTGCAACTGCAGCACGATGATCCGTGCGTTCAGGAAAAGGTGGGCCCGGATCTCGCCGTCGCTGAGACCCTCCAGCCGCTCGGTCATCCACAGCCGGGCCAGCTCGGGGTCCGCGATGCCCTGGCGCAGGAGGTCCAGGTGGCTCTGGAGGGCTTGCAGCCGTAGCCCGTCCCGGGTCCGGGAACGCTGCTGGGCCACCGACACGGCCCACAGCGCGATCGCCGCGGCGATCAGCACGGCATGTACGGCGAGCAGCACGGTCACGCTTCCTCCAGGGTTCGTTCGGCGTCCGCCGCCTGATCGTCCCCGGTGATGGCGAGGGTGACAAGGCCACCCCGGCACACCCGGGCGACGATCTGCCGCAGGGCGGTGTTCACGCGGCGATGGTGCTGCGGGTGGCATGGATGCCGGCGGTGTACGGGTGGTCGCCGCCCAGCACGCGATTGCTCGTCTCCGCCACCTCGTCGATCAGCGCCCGGGCCTGATCGGCCTGCCCGGCGGTGTACAGGACCAGGGCGAGGTCTGCACGGGCGCGCAGGGTGTGCGGGTGCTCGGCGCCCTGCCGTTCTTCCCGCAAGGCGATCAGGGCGTGGGCCTCGGACTCGGCTTCGTCGGTCTGGTGCAGGGCGCAAAGGGTCTCTATCAGGAGGTGGCGGGCGGCCCAGGCGTCGCGGTGACCGTCACCGTGGACGGCGACGATGTCTCGTACGGTGGCGCGGATGGACTCCTCGGACTCGTGCGGGACCGTGTGGTACTGGACCCAGGCCAGGGTGAGGCGGCAGGTCAGGGCGGCCGGGTGCTCGGCGCCCAGGACGGTGGTGGCGCGCTCGACGGCGGTGCGGGCCAGTTCTCCCGCCTCCGTCCAGCGGTCCTGCTCGCCCAGGTTGTCGGCGAGCCGGGCCATCGTGGTCAGAGTGTCGGGATGGTCCAGGCCCAGGAGCTGCTGCTGTCCGTGCAGGACGTGCCGGAGCTGGGTCTCGCCGGCCGGATAGTCGGCGAGACCGTACAGCGCGAGCGCGTACTGCACGCGCGCGGTGAGGGTATCGGCGTCCTCGGTGCCCGCGGCCGGGGATATGTCCGGGAGGAGCTGCTCGTACAGGCGGGCTGAGGCGGCGAAGTCGCCGGTCTGCAGGGCGCGTTCGGCCTGCTGGCGCAGATTGTCGTTCGGCGCGGATGCGTTCATGGCAAATCCTTTCGACGAGAACGATGCATGCTCATGTCATGGCCTGCGGAGGGTGGAGTCTGCGGGGCCGGTCAGGAAGTGCCCAGGGGCAGGACGGCAACGGGGTCCCAGTCCATCTCCCACCGGACGCCTCCGTCCGCTCGTGGGTGTGCGGTCCAGCGCACGTCGAGCAGGTGCAGGCGGGACACGGTCAGCGGGGCGTGGCTGGGGCTGATCCGGCGCAGGGCGCTCTGGAGCGGATCGGAGTCGGCGCTGTCGAAGGCGTAGCCCAGGGAGGCATGACCGCGGCCCCCCTCATGGGCGATCGCCGAGGTGTCGCGCGCCTCCCACAGCGCACGACGCGTCAGGTTCCGCAGGGCTACGAGGCCCTGGTCAGGATGGGTGTCGAGGACGGCTCCGGCACGGTTGGCCAGGGGACTTCCGCACAGCACGGTGAACGGCTCGATGTGCTTCAGTTCACCCTTGAGCGCGGTGATGAGGCGCGTACGCTCGGCGGCACCGATGTCGCTGCTGGGGGCGGAGGCGTCCATTTCGACGGTGATGTGCACGAGATCGTCGGGTACGCACCAGACGGGATAACCGTCCAGCGCCTCCCGGCAGGCCGCGACGAGGTCGTGGAACTCCGTATCAGCTTCGTCGGGCCGGACGTAGAGATGGAGTGCTCCCGCCCCGGATTCCCAGTCCTGGCCTCTGAAGGTCGGCGTGAACGATTTCATGATCCTTTTCCTGGTTCGGTGTGGACGAGGTGACTTTCCTGGACGCAGTCGAAGACGTAGGTGTTTGCCACGGGGGCTGTCGTTCCAGGACCGGTCAGAGGGAGGAGGCGGTCGCTGCTACGCGGGCGGCGGGGCGAAGAGGTCGGCCGGGTTTGGAGGTCAGGCGATCCTCGTGGGGCGCGGTCGACACAGTGCTTCGCATGCGGTTCTGCCCCTGGTCAATAAGGGCCTTGGGGCCCGTCACGCGTTTCGCTCCGGGAACTCCATTCCTAAGGCCACGAGTTGCTGGTGCCGCTCGGGCCTGAGCTTTCCCTGTCGGTACTTCTGGACGCAGGTGTTCATCCAGCTGCGGGGGCGAAGGCGGACCGGTTTCTCAACGATGTAGCTGCTCGGGATGTTCAGATGCCCATTGGTATCCCTGAAATCGGAGATAGCTTTGATATGTAGATCCCACCGGAATTGTAGCGAGTCCCACACGAACCCGATGCGGTCGAGTGCTGTGCGCTGTTCGGGAGTCAGACGGTCAGGGTTGGTACGGAATCCGGAAACCTGCTGGCCGATGTTCCGGCCGCGCAGGACATGCGTTTGGGGTATGTCGAGGTGGCCGTTCCAGATCATGAATTCGCGACAGTCTGAGAAGAATTGATTCCAGACATATGTGGCCCGGTCCCAGATAAATCCCTCCGCATTGAGGGCCTCGACCTTGGCCTCCGGCACCTGACCGCATCTGTAGGAGGTGCGAAGGCTGGCGTATATCTGGCCGAGCGTATACTCGCGGTCGCCTTTCCTGGAGACGTAGGTTTTTGGGACGTCCAGGTGGCCGTATTCCTTCTTGAATTCTCTTAGCTCCTGGATCAGTTCCTGCAGCTTCTGATCGGGAACCGACCACGTCATCCCGAGCGCTTCCCATTCCTCGATCTGGGAAGGCGAAAGCCGGCCCAGCCGGTGCAGTTTGCGCAGGTAGGAGATCCAGCGGCCGAGGCCCAGTCCGGTGGAGGTTCGGTAGTCCTCGTGGACACGGAGGTTCCCGTGTTTGGCCTGGTAGGTTTCGGCGGCTTGGAGGTATTCGGGCCAGACTGTGGTCGCCGCGCGAACCGTCCGTACGGTGATGGCGTCGGCGAAGTCCGGTGGGACGGGAATGCCGGTGAAGGAGAGCCAGTCGGGCAGCTCGCCTTCGGTGCTGGAGCCGAGCTGGACCTTTCCGGTGGCGGTGGGGGTGGCGAGGGAGCGGCGGGCGGTTTCGAGTTGCCGGTGCAGTGTCTCGTCGTGTGAAGCCAGAGCCCGCACCGTCTGCCAGACCGGGCCGAAGGGGGTGGAGCTCAGCGCTGTTTCGGGGTCCTGGTCCTGCTGGAGGAAGACCGGCACCATGATGGTCGCGGTTTTGGGCTGGCTGCGGTTGCTGAGCCGCATGGCCCTGCCGGTCCCCTGGATGGTGTCGATCGTGCTGCGCGGGCTGAGGAAGCAGACGGCATCCACGGCGGGGACGTCGACTCCTTCCGACAGGACACGTGCGTTGGAGACGACGACCAGCCCGTCTTCCTGGCTGGCGAGCCTGTCCAGCGCCTTTCGCCGCTGGGCGACGGTTTGGTTGCCGTGGACGTGCTCGGCGGCCAGGGCGGTGGGGCGCTGGTCGGAGGGCAGGAGGGCGTGGGCGTGGGGCAGGAGCGTGGCGAACCACTTCGCCTCGGAGATGCTGCCGTGATAGGTGATCATGCGCCGGATGCCGTGCTCGTGGGCGGCCCGCAGCACGGCGAGTTGCTTGGCGAGCATGGGTGCGGCAATGGCGTTCCTGCCGATACGCAGAAAGGCGTCGTCCTGGTCGAGGAGCTGGTGAGTCTCACGGCTGGTGACGACGGGGACCACAAGGCGATAGCGGGCCAGGAGGCCGAGGTCGATGGCGGTCGCGAACGGCAGCCGGTAGGCGACTGGGCCGTACAGGTCCTCGTCATCCATGCTGATGACGTCGTCGCCCTCGCCGTCGAGCATCCGGGGCGTGGCGGTGAGATACAGGCGGCGTCGCGCCGTGATGGTGTCGTCGTAGTGGATGGCCGCCCAGGCTTTGGTCGCGGCGCCGGCGGTGCGGTGGGCCTCGTCGATCACCGCAATGTCCGGCGGTGCCATGCGATGGTGGGCCTGGGCCTGGGCCAAGATGTGAAGGCTTGCGTAGGTGCAGGCGATGGTCAGCGGCCCGGGAACTTTGGCGAGGGCTGCCAGTTCGGCGGCGTCGTTGGCGACTCGGGCGTCGGTGCTGGTGAGTTCGTCCTGCAGTCCGGTGCGGTGGGCGGAGAGGATCTCGCGGTCCGAGCAGACCGCGATGATGCGGCCCAGCTGGTGCCGGCCGAGTTGATGTTCCCATTCCAGCATCGTCTGGCGGACTAGTTCCAGGGTGGGGACAACCACTAGGCGATGCCGGGAACCGGCCTCGCCGACCCGGCCCGCGACTTCCGCGCCCACTCGCGTCTTGCCCGTCCCGCAGGCCATCACGGCGGTGACCCGGCTGGAGTCGATCAGGGTCTTGACCAGGACATCCACGGCCTCCTGCTGGTGAAGAAACAGGGGCTGATGGGTTTGGAGCTGAGTCACGGTCGGTTGGTTCCTCGGCGTCGTCGGAGAAGGAGGGGCGCAAGGCAGTCGGTCAGCAGGCGGGTGTGTCGTCCCGCCGCCCCAGCGCGTCAGGGGGGCAGTCAGCCGGGACGTTGTGGCACGGCATGGGCGTCTTCGCGCCACGCTGGCTCGGCTACGCGGCGGTGCTGAGGATCTGTTGCACGGCAGCGAGGTCGAAGGCGGCGATAACGAGCGCGTGGTCGGTGACCCGTCGGACGTCTTCGGTGTCGAGGACCTCGACGCGCCGCAGGGCTGGCGCCCAGTCGGGGGTGCCGAGGATCCAGTCGATGCGCTGCGGTGGGCCCTGGTCTTCACGCTTCAGGCTGGCGGTCGGTGTCAGCGCCCCGGGCTGCCCGAGAACGGTGCCGGCATGGTGGGCGAGGTCGGTGAAGACGGCCTTCGGACCGCCGGTGAGGATCTCGCTGGGGCGTGTGTCGCTGACGCGTACACCGTTGCGTTCGATGGTGCGGTGCTGGAAGTGGACGGGGTCTTTGACCTTCGCCCAGATGAGTGGTTCGGAGACCTCGTCGGGGCTGCGGTGGGGGTAGCTGTTGCCGTCCATGCCCGTCAGGGCGGTGCGGCCGTGGTCGGCCAGGGTGGTGAGCCGGCGGGCTTCGGTGGCGCGCAGGTCGGGATCGAAGTGACACAAGTGGCCGGATGCCAGATGAAGGATCTTGGGACAGTCCTTGAGGCGCACTTGGACGTGGCAGATCGCCTTCCACGGCAGATCGTGATCGGTATGGGCGACGATGTCGAACATCCGTGGATCGACCATCACCCCGGTCGGGTTCCGACTGCGGCCTTCGCGCGGTTCCGTCATGAACGGGAACATGCCGCCGAGCGCGGTCGCCTCCTCGAACAGGGCGCGTTTGCCGTGGTCCCAGGCCCCGGTGAGTTCCTGCCGGAAGACGATGTGCGGCCGGTACGAGGCGAGGATGCCGTGTGCCAGCTGACGCGTCTGGTCGTCGCCTCCGTTGTGCTCAAGATTGCAGCAGGCAACGCGCAGTTCAGTGTCGTCGCAGGTCAACGGGTCTCCTTCTTCGAGGTGCAGGGTGTGTGCCGGATTAGGCGAACTGGCCGAGCGGGTAGCCGGTGCTCTGCGGGCCGGCGTCAGGCCGCAGGGCCGAAGCGGTCGCGGTAGATCTCGATGACGGCATGGAGGTCGTACGTCACCACCACGGTGTGGTGATCGGACAGGTCCTTCATGTCGACGACTTCCGCGTGCACGACGGCGGGCAGCAGGAAGTCGGTGGTGTAGACGCGGTCGACCCGGTGCGCCGGCCCGTAGGTGCCCGAGGCGTCCACAGTGGGCGCCACGGCGGCCAGACCCGGGCCGCCGGGGAGCAGGGAAGCAAACCGTGCGGCATCCTCCAGGTGGGCAGTCAGCAAGGTTCGGTCCGGGCGGGAGTCCATCACCCGCTGGCCGGGGGCGATCTCGTAGCTGCGGTGCGCGCGGTGCTGCGGGTCCTTGATGTCCGCCAGGGCAGGGATGGGCACTTCCCCGGCCACGAGTCGGTCGGGGTCGACGTAGCTGTTGCAGTCCATACCGAGGGCGAGGAGCGGCAGCTTCCGTTCCGCCGCTCCGTCGGGCGTCGGGTACATCTCCACCTTGTCGGCGAACCGGGTGACGTCCTCGGCCTGAATCGGCCGTAGAGAGGGCGAGTTGTAGGACAGGTGTGCGCAGGCCGCCACCAGGTCGACGTCGTCGGTGCCGAGCACCCGGAGGGTCATAGCGGTGGGCGGTAGCAGCCAGTTCGGCCAGTCCGTGTCCCACAGGGTGACCTGCTCGAAAACCTCCGGGTCGTAGTACAGCGACGTGGCGCCCACCCCTGGACCGAGTTCTCCGGAAAGGCCCAGGATGCGTTGGGAGGAGTTGAACAGCGTTCTTCCGCTTCCAGTACGGGCATGGCCGGGATTCTCCTGCCGGCACAGGATCGTCGGTTCCAGGTCAGCCAGCCGTTGGTGCATGGCCAGCCACTTCTTTTTGTCGCCACCGCCGTTGCGCTCGAAGTTGCAGCTGGCGATCTTGATATATCGAGGTGGTGTCATGACCTTCCTAGATGGTGCTGTTAGTTGTGCGGTACGTATGCGTGCTGCCGCGCCACTCGGTGGTCCGGCATGAGAGCGGTCCGGCGGCGAGGCAGGACTTCACGGTGTGGCCGCGAACGCTGCGGAGGTCTCCGCGATTTGGGTTGTGGGCGATGTCGCAGAGAGCGGTCTTAGCCAGCCCCGGCTTGAGTCACGCCGGACGTCGATCGACTGAGTGGTGTCGGTGCGGCTGTACAGGACAAGGGTGCCGATTGGCACAGCGTGCGGACCGCTACCCCGGTTGGGTAGGGCGAGGCTCTTCGCTGCTGCGGCGCCTGGCGGCTGCCTGTGTGCCTCGACATGCGATGCCGTGCGCTCGCTCCAGCCAGCGCAGCAGTTCCTGCAACTGGCTGACCAGCACCAGTAGGTGTTCGTAGGCGAGGTCCGCCCGCGGCCGCGAGTTGGCGCGGGCCTCGGTCCGCTCAATCAATTCGTGGAGTTCGGAGCGTTCCCTGTCGCCGAGCCGTGCGGCGAGGGCGCGGGCGTGCGGCGCCAGGGTGGGGGTGAGTTCCTTCAGTGTGGTGAGCGTTTCGGCGACAGCACGTGGGGCGGAGACGATGCCTCGGTTTGCGATGCTGTCAAGCTCCCGCCGCGCCTCGATCAACAGAGCGGCCACGTTCGTGTCGGCTGTGGGGACGGTGGGAGGTGCGATCGTCATGGAGGTACTCCGTGTCGGCTGAGTAGGAGGTGATGAACGGGGGCCGCTGTGCGTGAGCTGTTCCGTGGCCGGCCGTGCCGTCGGCAGGCCCCGTGCAACGGGTGGAACCTGGGCGGCAGGTGGGATCGTTGAGGGTTCCCGCAGCCGGTAGCCGCCTACGCGGACGCGGGTGCCTGGAGTCAGCTGGCTGTGCTGGTGAGGCGGAAGAGCGAGGTTTTGGCGGCAAGCCGTTCGGACCACTGCACGGGCGGGGGGCCGAATTCGGTTTCGGCCAGACGCTGACGCTGGACCTCACCGGTCCCGGCGGGCGCGTTCATGTGCTGGAGATCCCGCCACAGCCGCTGCAGGGGATAGTCACCGCGCAGGGCGTGGGCGCCGTGGAGACGCATGGCGGTTTGACCGGATTCGACCGCCCATTCGTCGTTGAGGAGCTTGGAGTTGATGAGTTCGCCATCGCACGACTGACCGTGGTCCAGCATGACGGCGGCCTGGTGGGCGAGGGCGCGCGCAGCCATCAGCCGCGACTTCATATCCGCCACCCGGTCACGGAGGACGGGAAGGTCTGACAGGGTGCCGCCGTAGCGTTCGCGCTCGCTGAGAAAGGTCGTCGTGCATGCCAGGGTCGCTTCGTGGATGCCGAGGGCCACCGCGGCGAGGTTGGGGCGGCCGTAGAGGATGCTGCTGCTGTAGGCGATGTCCTTGCCGTCGCCCACTTCGCCGATCACGTTGGCCTCGGGTATTCGTACGCCGTCGAAGGTGAGCTGGCCGAAGCTGAAACCGTGCAGGCCGAGGGCAGGCCGGTGGCGTTCGACGGTCAGACCCTTGCGGTCCTCTTCGACGAGGAAAGCGGTCAGGGAGCGGGAGCCGGCCTCGTCGGCGGGTGCGGTGCGGGCCACGACGCAGTGGACGTTCGCGATGTGGCTGTTGCCGATGTGGGCCTTGCTGCCGTCGATGATCCAGTCGCTGCCGTTGCGGCGGGCGGTGGTCTCCATGCCGAGCACATGGCTGCCGGCCTTGTCCTCGGTTACCGCGATCGACAGCAGCGTGTCCCCGGAGGCGATCTGGGGCAGCAGGAGGGCCTTCTGCTCGTCGCTGCCGAAGTGGATGATCATCGATACGGGCAGCTGGCTCGCCTGCAAGAGGGCGCCGGCCGCGCCGGAGGCGCGGGCCATGCTCTGGATCACGAGTGTCTTGGCGAGGTGGCCGGCGTGCATGCCGCCGTACTGGCGGGGGACGGTGACGCCGAACCAGCCCTGCTCGGCCATGAGCCGCGGTAGTTCGCGTTCCACGGTGTGGGGGGAGGACTCCATGTGTGAGACTCGGGGGGCGACTTCCTCGGCTGCGAACTCGTCGAAGTGTTGGACCAGGGCGTCGTAGTCGGGCGTCGGATCCGGAGCGGACGACGTCGTGGGCATCGTTGTCTCCCCCTCGGGGTGGTGGTCGCGGGTGGTGCGGCCCGGGCGGGCGGGTGCTGCTACGAGCTGGTTCGCCGGTAGAACTCGGTCATGAACAGGTCGCGGTAGTGGTCGATGAGCGTCCATAGCGGGCGGCCTTCCGAGCGGTCTCGTGGCTCGGTGCCGACCACACAGACCGTGCCCCAGACGTGGTTCGTGCGCTCGTCGATGAGGGGGGCTCCGCCGTAGACGCGGACGCCGATCTCGTCGACGACCGGGTTGCCGGCGAAGTCGTCGAAGTCGAGGACGTCGGTCAGGACCAGCGAGCCTCGGCGCTGGACGACGTGCGGGCAGAACCCGTGGGTCAGCGGCATGGTGCGGCCCACCACGGGCAGTTCGCCGCTGGCGGGGTTGGCGAGACCGAGGAAGAACTGCTGGTTGCCGACCCAGTTGAGCATGGCGTACGGGGTGCCGGCCGCGTTGGCGACCTGCTGGGCGAATGCGTCGAACGCGCCCACGGGCGGAGCCGTGGGGTCGAAGAATTCGGGCAGGTGGCTCTGCCAGTCGATGTCGGGGCCGGCGGTGGACAGGCGGTCGGACGGAGCGTGGGGGTTCACAGCTGTGCTCCTTGAAGAACGGTGGCAGGGGCAGGTGGGCGGGTGAGTGCGTGGTCGATGAGACGGGCGAGTACGCCCTTCACGTCCGCCTTTTTGCGGGCATCGCACAGCACGACTGGAACCGTGGCCGGCAGGGCAAGAGCGGCTGAGACTTCGTCGGCGGCGTAGCGGCAGGCGCCGTCGAACTCGTTCACGGCGACGATGACGGGAAGGCCCTTGTTCTCGAAGTAGTCGACGGCGGGGAAGCTTTCGTCGAGCCGGCGGGTGTCGACGAGGACGACTGCAGCGAGGGCTCCTCTGCTGAGTTCGTCCCACATGAACCAGAACCGGTCCTGCCCGGGGGTGCCGAACAGCATCAGGACGGTGTTCAGTTGCGGGAAGGTGATCCGGCCGAAGTCCATGCCGACGGTGGTCGCCTTCTTGTCGAACAGCAACGTGAGGTCGTCCACGCCCTCGGAGGCCGCCGTGATCACGGCCTCGGTACGCAGCGGGGTGATCTCGGAGATGGCGCCCACGAACGTGGTCTTGCCGACGCCGAACCCGCCGGCGACAACAATCTTTATGGAGGTGGCTTGCGCGCCGCCGAATCGGCGGGGCAGCCCGGGGTCAGAGTGTGTTGAGGAGTCCATCGCGAACGGCCTTCAGGAGAGCAACGTCGGGAAGGTCAGTAGGGCCTGTGGAGGCCATGGCGCTCAGCGCACCGATATCGATCAGCCGAGACATGAGGATCCTGGTGATCTGGAAAGGCAGCCCGATCCGGGCGCCGATCTCAGCGACGCCCAGGGGCTTCTCCCGGCACAACGCCACGGCCTGTTCGGCTTCCGGCGGCTGACCGGCGGGGAGTTCTCCCTCGGCCCACAACAGCGTCTGGACCTGCAAGGTGTGCGTGGGCCGGGTCTGGCCGCCGGTCAGGACGTAGAGGCTGGGGGCCTCGGTGTCCTCGACGGTCCAGGCCGGGGCGCTTGAGGCCGCCATCTCACTGGCCGTCACCGGAGGAAGTCCCGCCTACCCGTGCCTGCGTGGCCAGCAGCTCGCCCATCCGCTTGATCAGGTTGACCATCGCGAAACCGACGGCTCCCTCGTCCGCCCGCGTGTTGGTCAGCACGCCCAGGACGCTCTCCACCTTCTCGGGGTCGCGTCCGATGTTCCGCGCCAGCACGGCCGGTGGGCTCCCCGCGCTCATGATGAACAACAGGAAATTGTTCTTCCTGATGAGGACCTGTTCAACGCGACCCTGGCCGTCATCGACTCCGTGGGCAAGCGAGTAAGCGCCGTTGATCACGGCGGCCAGGCGGTCTGGTAGATCGCCGTCCATGCTCGGTCCCGCGTGCGCCAGCCGCAGGCCGTCCTGTGAGGCGAGCAGGGCTCCGCTCACGTCAGGCAGTTGGGCCAAGTCGTTGAGGAGCTCGTCCACAACCACTTCCGGCTGGACCGTAGTGGAATCGGGGGTCATTCCAATTCTCCGTATCTCCGTACGTCGTACGGACCGGTGCTCCGGCGCGAAGCCAGGCACGAAGGATGGGTGGGGCGCGCTGCGGGTATCAGCTCGCGCTCCCCTCGGGCGGTCGGGCCTCGCCGGCTGTCCCGGCTTGCGCCGCGCGCTGCACGCCTTGGGTGAAATTGCTGACGAAGGCGGGATTCGGTGGTGCCTGCGGGGAGGGCGCGGCCTCGGGTTGTGCGGGGGCCGCGGGCTCACGGGTCGTTGCCTGGGGTGTCCGCTGTGGCAACCGGGGGCGGGTGTCGGGTGTAGCGCCGAGCGCAGACGCCGCGGCGGGCGGTCCCGAAACGGCGGGACGCGGCGGTGCGATGGGCTGCGCGCCGCGGTGAGGCAGCTGGCCCGTCGGCGCTGGGGCCGGTGGACTCGGTCGGGGACCGCCGGCTGGCCGGGGACTGGGACCGCTCGCGGCGTGTGGTGCCGGGCCCGGAACAGCGGCAGCGTAGGCGTGCGCCGGCGACGGGTCTGTCGGCTCGTTGTGCCAGAGTAGGAGTCGGTCCGGCACCACCACGAGCGCCGTGATTCCGTGCATGAGATTCTTCTGCAGCCGCACGTCGATGCCGTACCGGCGGGCGATTTTCGCCACCACGAGCAAGCCGGTCTGGCGCTGGGCGAGTTGCTCCGCCAGGTGCGTGTCCTGGGGATCGGCCAACATCTTGTTGTAGCGGTCGAGTTCGCGCAGGGCCATGCCTACGCCACGGTCCTCAATCTCGACGGCCAGACCTGCGGTGACTTTTGTCGCGCGGACGACGACCTTGGTGTCCGGCGGCGAGCTGAGAGTGGCGTTCTCCTCCAACTCGGCCAGCAGGTGGATCAGATCGGGGCCGGCGAAGCCTGGTATCTGCACATCGAGGGCGGCCGTGTGCATGCGGACGCGGGCGTACCTCTCGATTTCCCCCGACGCGCCGCGCAGCAGTTCCATCAGCCCGATCGGCTGGGTCAGCGTGCGCGCCTTCACGCCCCCCAGCACCGCCAGGCGCCCGGCCGACCGGCGCATCCGTTTGAGCAGGTTGTTGACGTCGAACACGCGGTAGAGCACGTCCGGGTCCTGGACCTGCTTGGTCAGTTCCGTCACGATGCCCAGCGCGCGTACGAGCAGCAGAGTCAGGCCGCCGGCGAGATAGACGAGCGCCTGGGTGAGTTCCGCCTGCCGCCCGTTCACCACCGCCCGCCAGGCTTCTTCGTGCAACTGGGCCAGCGCCGTCTCGGCCTCGTTCCATGGGTTGTTTTCGGTGCTCGTCTGTGCCGCGCGGAAGCCGGGAGGGGAAGGCCGTTCACCCCGGTCGAGCTGCTCCAGAGCGTCGCTGATGCTCTTGCGCCCTTCGTCCACTCGGGAGTGGAAGTGCCCCAGCCATCCCTGCACCGAATCGCTGTACTCGCTGCGCTGCCGGTGCAGGTCACCCGCGATCCGTACGGCCAGCCAGTCTGCAACGACCAGCGAGGTCAGCCAGGCTGCCACTGCCGCCCCTGCGATGATCCAACCGTTCGCGGTGACGGGGGCCGTCGTGGTGACGGCAGCCGCCGTGCCCAGAGCGGCTGTGGTCACGAGGGTGGGCACCAGTACCAGAAGCCGCAGCCGCAGCCGCAAACCCTTCTCGGTGCGCAGCGGCTCGGCACCGTGCGCGCGCCGGCGCGGGCTGCGGCGGCGACCGTTCGGGCGCGGGCATGACAAATCAGACATTGGTGACCTCGTGGAAGCTGGTCCTGACAGGAGGGGCGGGATGGTCGGCAGGGACCGGACGAACAGCACACCGACGCATTGCGCGAGTCGCCGAGACCATGCCGGAAGTCGGGCAGGAATGGCCGCCGGAACACGTGCACCAGACCGCAGTCGACGGGGTGGGCGGCGTACGGTCCGGGCTTACGGGGGTGTCCCGGCGGCCGGTCTATATATGGATCCTGCTGATCGTCTCGGCCGCGGTCTGCACGGCGCGGCTGATGGACGGAGCGAGCGAGCTGTCGTGGAGATAGAAGCCGAGGAGCACGGCCGCTATTGCGTGGCCGGCCTTGAGGCCGCCTTTGCGGATCAGCAGCCACACCACGACGGCCAGCACAACAACCAGGGAGACAGTGATGCTCACGGAATTGGGTTTCTGCTGGGCGAGTGCGCCCGAAGGGCCCCGCGTTGCCAATCGGGTTGTCGGCAATGGTCTTCATGGCCGCGGGACTTGAGGCGTCAGCATGCCTGAATGGTGCCGTGTCTGCGCAGCTGGTGACCGCATTGGTCCGGGCGCGGCCGGGATCGGCCGTTATGCCGGCTAAGGCGAGAAACGGGGCAGGCACGATGTCCTCCGGGGGTGCAGACTTGTCGTCTCGCGTCATGTCCGCGACGCCCGGGTGGCCGTTTCCGGCCTTCTTTCATTTTACAGGCAAACCAGGGAAGTAATAGAGGTTCTCAGGCCGTAAGTCTGTGAAAAATTCATGGTGCACAAGGGTGTTGGCGCCCAGAACGGGAAATACTGCTGCGCTGCATGTTCGGTGATGCTGGTCAGTCGAGCTGACATTCTCTTCCTGGCTGGGATGGCATCGTCGGGTCAACTCCTGCGCGGCCAGTCAAGGACGAGGCGGCTGTAGGGCTTGTCCATGATGAAGTGCGGTTCCGAGGCTGTCAGTTGGTGGCGGGCGTCGCCGACGGCCATGCGGAAGCCGGGTTCGGGCGAGGTATTGCCCCAGTATTGGCTCCACTCGCTGATTTCGGTGGCGACATGGTCGGCTAGTTCGGCGGCGCGGGGGCCGTGGCCGATGACCCCGATCTGCCAGAACGTGCCGTGCTCGTCTTCGCCTTCCTGCTTCGTGAGGTAGGCCAAGGTGTCCTTGTCGAGTGCGGTCATCGAGCCCCAGCCGAAGTTCGGGATGAGGTTGGAGCGGGATCCCGGCATCCGGGACAGGCCGTTCGGTAGCACGTATGACAGATACAGGTAGAGCCACTGGTAGGAGTCGCCCTTGCGGAACTTAACGTTGGTATAGATCTCGGCCGGGCGCTGGTCCAGGACGGCGCCGATCGCCTCGTGGTCGACGTTCTGCTCGCTGTAGGTCTCCAAGCGCACGTCGCCCTCACCTTCCATGTCGACCATGGTGCGGATGTCGTCGCAGACGCCCTTGCGCAGGGGGACGAACGTCATCATCTCGGTTGAGACCGTCTTCCAGGTCTGGCCGTCGCGTTCAAAGGCGAAACTGCGCGAGATGCTGCCGCGAATCCGCATCGGGATGACGAGGCGTCCGCCGGGGGCGAGTTGGTCGAGAATCCGTACGGGGATGTCGCCGGCGCCGACCGTGAACTGGATGCGGTCGAAGGGTGCGTGCTCGGGCAGGCCGGTGGCGCCGTCGCCCAGCGCGACGGTGACGTTTGTCGCTCCGGCCTGGGTGAGGTTCTTCCGCGCGCCGTCGATGAGGTCTTGGTCGACATCCACAGTCCACACATGACCCTCGGGAGCCACGAGTTCTGACAGCAGCCGGGCGTTGTAGCCGGTGCCGGCCCCGGCTTCGAAGATCTTGTGGCCGGGCCGGGCGTCCAACTGTTCGAGCTGGGTGGCGACGACGGAGGGGGCCGAGATACAGGACAGCATCGTGCCCGTCGCGTCGTGCTTGATCGCCACAGCGTCGTCGACGCAGGCGCTCTGAAGGTCGACACCGGGAAGGAAACGGTGGCGCTCGGTTCCCCGGAACGCGGCGATGATATCCGGGGTGCGCAGGTGGCCGCTGTCGACGAGGCGGCTCACGAGCTCGTCGCGCCATACAGCGGGATCGGTGACGGGCGGCACAGTGGTCTCCATTCGCGTGAGACTAGGGCTGGCGGGGGTGGGGTGACTGGAAGGCACGTCGGTGACGTGCGCCTCTACGCAAGCGACTTGGCGGCGCAGCGGATCCCACCGCGGCCCGTGCAGGTCGGAGGCACTCAGATGCGGTCGAAGGCGGCGATTGGAGGGCAGGCGAGAGCGGCACCGGTCCCACGCCCCGAGGGCTGGCGAGCATTGCCTCAACGGACGCCTGGCTGTCTTGCATGTGGCGATACCCCTCCCTCCTGAGTGAGGCACTGGGCGAGGCTCGCCCCAGCCGAGCTGACGGCCCGCAACATCGTGGACAGCACCGATTCCGGCAGGGCGCCCCGGCCGAGGCCGCCGTCGTGGACGATCGCCTCCAGCTCATGGCGTGAGCGCTCGTCAGTCGGTGTAGCGGGGTGGCGGAGGATTTCGCGTGCTGCGTACGCGTCACGCGCCAGTGTGGTGTCGCTGACGATCGCGTCGCACAGGGGGCGCGCGAGGATTTCACAGCCTTCCGGCGCTAGGTCGATCGCCGCCAGGGCCAGCCGCACCCGGAACATGCGCAGGTGCGGCGGGGGCGACTCCAGGACCTCCCGGACGGCGAGTGCCATAGCGGCGAACCCTTGAGCTGCGGCGCGGCCGGCAAAGTGATCGGCGTAGTGGCGGAGGACCTGCGCGACGGCTTCCTCCCACGGCTCCGTGATCGCGGCTTTGTCGATCAGGGAGTTGGCCGTGTCCAGAGCGTCGGTGTGCAGGTTCGCCACGATGCGTGCTTGTCTGCTCCCGTACAGGCGCTCGGGATGCTCGTCGTAGGCGGTCGCGTGTTCGGCCGCCGCATGCCATTGGCCGGCGGCGACCAGGAGCCGGGTGCCGTCGTCGAGCAGGAGGTCGTGGAGCCAGGGTTGGATGTGGTCCTGGGCGGCGTCGGTGGTGAAGCCGGTGAGGTCGATGGCCTGTCCGTGGACGGTCACGATGCCGCCGTCGCGGGCGGCGCGGTACACGCTCATGAGCTGCTGATAGGCGGTATGAGGGTTACCGGTTCGGGCGGTCAGCCGTACGAGGTTGACGATGGGCTGGAGGCTGGCGATGGCCGTGTCCCCGGTGACGGGCCATGCGGCCTGGAAGAGACGGAGCTGACGCAGGCAGAGGTCTGTAGCCAGATCGGTCAGCCCGCAGTCGGAGGCGATCAGTGCAGACAGGTTCCAGGTGGCACATGCGAGGTTGATCCGGTCGCGGAGCGTTCCGTCCTGCGCCGACTTCTTTGAGCAGGAGAGGACTTCGTCGAGCCGGGCGGCGAAGCTGGGGTAGACGAGGTGGGACCGGCTGACCAGCGGTAACCGCCGGGAGAGCCGACGGAGCCTTGCCTGTGGGTGCGGTGGCGGCGCGGTCACGGCATGGGCCTTTCCATGAGGTCGGCGGGATGCAGGATCGCGGTATATGCCGCATGAGCGAGCACACTCTGGGTGCGGGCGGGCAGACCGATCCGGTTCCAGTGGAAGATCACGTGGTATGCGATGACCGCACGCAGGCCGCGGTCGAGGGCTCCGTCCCGGGCGGCTGCGCCGAGGTCTCTTCCGGCCTGCCGAAACGCGCTCACCCAGTCGGCGGCGGACTTGAGGGTGCGGTCCGACTGGAGCATGGGGCCAGAGGGGCTGGTGTCGGCGATGAGCAGCTGTCGGAGGTTGTCGGCCAGGGCGTGGATTTTGGCGGTCGGTACGTCTGGGGGAAGGGGACGTTCCCGGGTGACGCGGTGCCAGACGTCTCCTTGCTCGTACCACTCCAGTCCGGCGGCGCGCATCAGGGTGGCGCACAGCAGCAGTGACAACTCCCGGCGGCCCAGCTCGCCGTGAGGTGTGGTGAGGATGGCGTGGCTGTCGGCGTGGAACAGTGTGTGGGCGATGGTCATGCTGGTGTCGCCGCCGAACGCCGCGGTCTCGGGCTCGTAGATGCCGGGCCACCAGCGGTGGACTGCCCCGGCGGCCGTGAGTTCCTCGAGCGTGTCGGATAGTGCCGGGGGGAGTTGCGTCTCGAAGGCCGGGAGCAGTCGTATCCGCCAGCACGGGTGCTTGCGGATGAACCACCACCCGGTGATCAAGTCGTCCTGTCGGGCCAGGTCCAGGACGGGGGCGAGGTGGTCGGCGGCGGTCTGCTCGGCCTTGGCCCAGTCGGTGAACTGGATGTACAGCTGACGCCATGCCGGAGGTCCCGCTTGTTGGGCGAGGGCTTGTCGCCCTGCCTGCCGGTAGACGGCGACGGCGGCGTCCAGGTCGGCGGGTTCGAGTCCGGCGCGGGCTGCGGCGGTGTCTGTGTCGGTACCGGCCAGGACGTCCAGCACGGCGGGCAGGGTCGCTTCCAGGAGGGTGGTCCTGTTCAGTCGATCAGTAGGCATGCGTCCCATCCCGAGGTCGGCGCAGCGCCGTGGGCTGCGGTGGTCAGGGCGAGGGCGGTGCCCGCGTCGCCTTGGAGTAGACCGGGGTCGCGGCCGGGCTGGGCGTGCCGGGTCAGGACGGCGGCCAGGTCGGGCAGCGCGGCGCGCAGAGCCGGGGCGGCGGCGTCGTGGGCGGCGCGGAAGGCGGTCTGATAGACACCCGCCCAGCCGTGGCACAGGCCCGCGTCGGTGATCTTGGACAGCTGATCGGAATCGGTCAGGCAGCGGACCAGGGCGTCCTCGTACAGGCGCTGGCGATCCGGATCACGGCGCGCGAGGGCGCCGAGCTGTCCGGCACGGGCGATGCCGGGGGTGCCATAGCACCAACTGGGCCGTACCGGGCCGCGCTGGGCGGGACGGCCGGCGCGGAGTTCACCGAGGCGGAGGTGCTCGGGCCACCAGAATCCGGCGGGGCCGTCCTGCCGCCACCTATCGAGCCAGTGAAGGATGGTGTCGACGGCGTCTTCCTGTCCGTCGACCTTCACACCGTGACGCAGCGCGCGGGCAAGGAGCAGCAGTGGGCCGGTAATGCCGTGGGCGGCGCCGAAGTTGGCGTGGCCGGCGGCGACGGTGGACGGGGTGAGGTCGGGCTGGTGATCGACCCACCAGCCGGGCAGCACGCCCCAGTCACGGTGCCGGATGGGGCGGGTGAGCTGTACGAGGTAGGCCAGGACGCGTGCCATCGCGGCGCCGGATGGGGTCCGGCGCAGCAGGTACGCGCCGATGCCGGTGAGTCCGTAGAAGATGTCGTACTCGTGGAAGCCGGCTGGACGCCCGTGTTGCATGCGGGTGCGTGCCGCGTCGCATCTGCGGTGGGCGAGTTGAGACACGTGGTGGTCCAGGGCTGCCAGCGCGTTCTGGTAGCGGGGCGCCTCGGCGGTGACGGCGCAGTCGAGCATGAACGCGGCGGCGGGCGCCCCCAGGTACAGGCCGCTGGTGTCGGCGGCGCTGACGGGGGTGGCGACGGCGGTCTTGATCCAGGGGTGTGCTTGCTGCCAGGTGCCGTCTCCGGTGCGGGCGCGCTCGATGTGCAGGAGCGCGGATCCGGCGGCGCCGGCGGCCAGGTCCTGCGCCGCCCAGGGCTGGTCTTCGGGCGGCGGGACGGGGGTGGCCAGGTGGGCTGCGAAGGAGTCCGCCAGCAGGGCCGGGCTGGTTGTGGTGGTCACGGCTGCCGCTCCCGGTGTCGCAGGGCGCAGGCTCGGGTGAGCCGACCGGTGGTGCGTTCGTGATCGGGGTCGACGGGCAGCGCCCGCACATGGTGCTCGTGGAGCAGCGACCGCAGCACGCTGTCGGGGCTGTGCCCGGTGGCCAGCTGCTGCCGGTAGGCGGTCAGGGCGGCAGCGCGCTGCCGCCAGGCGGCGATGACATCGGGGCCGCCCGGCAGGGCCTGGAGAGCGGTGTGCTCGGGATCGGCCAGCGCCTGGGCCAGGGCGATTCGATCCCGGGGTATGGGGCCGCGTTCTTGAGGCAGAGTGCGGGTCAGCCAGTCCGACGCCTGATCTGTGTCGCCGGTGAACCACACCGCCAGGTCGAACAGGCTCGCAGCAGTCAGGGCCTGCGCGGCGGCGGCGTCGTCCGCAGCGGCACGGATCTGTGCCACGCCGGCGGCGGAGTCCGCGGCGAACACCCGGTGCGCGGCGTCCAGAGCGGGGCCGTGGCCGAAGGGGCCGGTCTGGGGCGGGTAGGCGGCCAACTCCAGGCGGGCTGCCAGATGTTGGCTGCGGAGCGAGTCTGCCCAAGTGTTGACCAGTTGAGCGGTCGGACCGAAGGCGGTTGGATCGGGAAGGTGCAGGTACAGGTCCAGATGCTGGTCGGAGTCCGGCCGGGTTGTGTCGTGATGGCGCCTGAACCACCAGAGCGGCATGGTGGCGAACTGGTCGAGCAGAGTGGACAGGTGGTCGGACAGGATCTCGTCGTACCGCTGGGGGTGGGCAAACAGCCGGGCACACAGGACGGTGGACGGGCTGGGCGTCCCCGGGGCTGCGGCAGCGCCATCCCGCAGACGTGGAGGGTCGGCCGGGGCGGAGTTCGCCAAGGGAATCAAGAGCTGGTGGGGGCGGCCGATCCATGCCCAGTCCTGCGCGGTGGTGCTTTCGCGCAGTTCGACAACGCGGTTGCGGTCCACGCCGGCGCGCAGCAGCGCCCGGTGGATGCGCTGGTTGAGGTCGAGGGGCAGCTGCTGGCCGTCTTCGACAAGAGCCAGGTGATCGGGGACGCAGAGCCGCTCGCGCCACCGGGCAAGTGCCTTGTCCCAGTCGGCCATGGGAGCGGACCGGCCGGGCAGTTCCTCGGCGGACAGCAGCCAACGGGCAGGCGCGAGGATCGTTCGTTTGTACCGCACGCGTGGCAGGTAGGGCAGGGTGGAGGCGACGCCGAAGGTGAACTGCCGGTAGGCGGCGTTGCGGGCGGTGGTGATCTCCGCCAGGAAGCGGGCGAGCGGCGGCGTGTGGACGGATGCTTCCAGCGCGTGGGTGACGCGAGGCTCGATGTGCTGCCCCGTTGACCTGCGCACCAGATAGAACCGGCGGGTATCGGCAGTGACCGCGAGGTCGTCGAGCGGGATCACGCGGGGGCCGGGCTCGTGGTGCTGGCCGAGGGGGATGGTGAAGGGCAGGACCTGCATGGTGCGGGCGATGTTCTCGTTGCGGCGCCGTCGAGGGGTGAACGACAGTTGCGCCGCGACAGCATTGGGGTCGACGGTTGCGTAGGAGTCGGTGAGCGCGGTTTGTGTGGACGGAGGGAGAAGGTGCGCGAACCGGCCGAGCATGCTGCTGCCGGGGCGGGGGGCGCCGGTGACCAGCAGCCGGTAGTCGCCGCGCTGCACGGCGTCCAGAGTGGGGGCGTGGATTTCCACGGCGATCTCGGCCCGGGGCAGGGGCAGTAGCGGTTCGGCGTGGTCGGCGGTCAGGTCGGCGATCGTCGCCCGGGTGAGGACCAGCTCACGCTGCCCGCCGAGTATCGCCTCCTGGAGCAGGCGCAGGATCTTCTGGTCCCGGTCGGTCACCTTATAGGGAGGGCGGGCGCGCTCGGAGCCCAGGAAGCCCGCGGGCAGGCCGAGGCCGCTGTCTGCGACCACATCCAGTACGGGCACGAGGGCCTCGGTGCCGTACCGGTCGAGGAACCGCTGGTGGTAGTCGCGCCATTGCGGATACCCGTACGGATGGGGCGACAGCTGGTGCATGACCTGGGCGGCTTCGGCGGCTTCGGCCAGGAGGGCTTCGGGGATGCGGGCGGTGCAGTCCAGTGCGGCGTCCACGAGGAGGGGACGCGGCCGGTGGAACTCACGAGCTGCATGCTCTGCGCCAACCCGTCGCTGGGCGTCCAGGGGGCGGTCGTGTCGGGCTGGTTCATATCAGCCCGGATTGAGGCGAGTTGGGAGGTCAATTCTGCGAGGTCGGGGATGCTGGAGGCATCAGCTTTTTCCAGCTCGTCGCATAGGTGTGCGAGGGTGTCGATCGAGGTCATCGGGGGCCACAGACTGCTGATCAGAATGTTCTTGCTCACCAGATCGAAGATCAGGCCGGTGAGCTGTTCTGGGCGCGCCGTAGGGAACTGGTGGGCCAACTGATGCATGAGCCTGTCGTGCGGAATGGGGGCGCGGCTCGAGGCCAGCACAGCAGCCACGGGCCGGGTCAGGCGGACGGACAGCTCGATCGGGGCGTAGCCGGAGGCATGCGCGTCGGTCGGCATGCCCTCCACCACATGCCGGTCGCCACGGGAGCGGCCGGTGTTGTTGGCCACGACCGTCAGCCGGGCCAGCAGGGCGGGGTGGTTCTCCAGGCGGGTAATGACATCCGTCAGCCAGTCGGAATCAGGCCGCAGAACCGTGCGGTACCCCTTGCCCCACAGAACGTGGGCGGTTTGAGCGGGCTCAGCGGGGGCGACGCCGGCGAACACCCCGAACGGGGTGGGCCGGTGGTTCCACCGCAGGAGGTACGCGGCAACAGACCGGACGGCCCGCCTGATACGGCGGCCGTCGGTGACGGTGCCGTTGAGGATCTCGGCGACGCGCTGGCACAGGACGGGGCTGGCTGCGGACAGTGCCGTCGGCACCGGGGCGCGCCATACCTCCTCGAGCCACTGCCGACCGCGGATCGTGGCGTCGTCGCCGTGCAGGTCGAAGTCCGGCACGGGGATCGGCCGCGAAGCGGTGGAGGCGCGCAGCAGCATTCCGGGCTGCCACTGATACGTGAGGGGTGATCCCTGGGCCACCGGTGTCCCTTCCTGTTGTGGGGTGCGCGGACGGGTGGTGCCGGGGCGGCAGCGGTGATCGGCTGCCGCCCCGGCTAACGCCGCGTGTCAGGCGGCGTCCTCGATGGAGGACTGGCAGGCGCTGGCCCCGTTCTCGCAGGTGTTGCCGCAGCCGTCGCTGGTGGGGCACATGAAGACGGTGAGCGGGCTCTCGGAGATGACGACCTTGATGTCCAGCTCGAAGTCGTCGTCGGCGAGGCTGTCGACCGGCAGGTCGGCCGGGGCGGTGGGGTGGTCGAGTACGGCAGTGGTCATGGCGATCACTCTCTTTGTCCGATGGGATGGTGCAGGACGGCCTGGCCCGGCGCCGTGTTCTACGCGGTGGGCCAGGAGATCGAAATCCGGCTGTGCCTCTTGTCGATGATCCGGTCGCCGGTGATCCGGTCATCGGGCGTGCCCGCCGGGTAGAGGGCGATGTGCGGGCCGTCAGCGCCGCGGAGCTTTTCGCCCCAGGTGCGGAAGATGTCGGCGATTCGCTCAGCGAACTCGGCTGCGTCGGGCCCGAAGGCGTGGACGCCGTACTCTGCGGTCTTCTTCTCGGTGTCGCGGCGCACGACGCTGTAGGCGAAGTGCGGCCCGTCGATGGCGACCATGGACCAGCTGTTGCCCGTGGGGCCGATCTTGCCGGTGGCCAACTCGGGGTTGGTGGACATGAAGCAGAACGTCTCGACCTGTGTGGACAGGTACATCTGGAGGGTGCCGATGGGCTCCTGGCTGGCGACGGTCACGCCGGTCCACGTCTCGGCGCGGGCGCTGTTCAGGACGCCGTCCAGCAGAGAGGGGTTGGCGGGCAAGCCTTCGTCGAAGCGCAGAGTGACGTCCTCCGCTCCGGGGAGCTGCATGACCTGCTGGGCGTGGGAGCCGGCGCCTTGCACCGCGACGAAGCCGCACACGTGGGCGCTGGCGGCGACGAGGTGGTCAGCCTGCCGGATGAACCCGTACGTGCGGGTCAGGCCGTTGATGCGTAGCGGCACGACGAGTCGGCCGTCGTCCTTGAGCTGGTCGATCCAGGCGGGAGGGATGTCCCAGGCGCCGAGCGTCACCACGATCGCGTCGTAGGGGGCGTACTTGGCGACACCGTCCTCCGCGTCGGCGACCACGACGTTGACGTTGGTGTAGCCGGTCTCGCTGAGGAACTGCCTGGCGCGGTCGGCGGGCGCGGGGTCGATGTCGACGGTGGTGACCTGACCGGTGGGCCCGACCAGCTCCGCGAGGTAGGCGGCGTTCGGCCCGTTGGTGCCGATCTCCAGCACCTTGTCGCCGGGGCGGATGTCGGCCTGCTCCAGCTGCATTGCCTGGATCTGCGGGGCGGAGACCGAGCTGGTGTGGTTGCCGTGCTCGTCCTCCTTGGTGATCACGGCGTTGTACGTGCTGTAGGCGTCGCTGAGCGGCGCCTCGGGCACGGCCAGGTGCCGGGGCACCTTGCGCATGGCGGCCTCGACCGCGGGCGACACGATCGTGCCGTCCTCCATGAGCTGGTCGACGACCTTGTTGCGGAGCTGGGTGGCCTCGTCGGGGTCCATGGTCACATCGGTCATGGAAAGGGGTTCCTTACGTGGTGTTCTTGCACAACTGCGCAGGCATAGGGACCTCGCGCGGTTCGCCGGCGGATGCCGGTTGGTCAGGAGCGGTTGGCTCTGCGGCCCAAGGACACCTCCTGGATGCGTTCGAACGTGTAGGTGTGGCGGTCAGGGTGCTGGGTTTCCATCACCAGCCACACCGAGTCAACGCGGGTGGACACGTGATGGCGGGCGCGGCGCAGCAGGGCGGAGGCCAGCGAGTCGGCGCGGTCCATCTGAGCGAGGTAGTGGGTGTCGACCTTTCCGTAAGCCGCCGACATATGAGGGAAGTACGCCTCGGCGGCCTCGGGCAGGACGAGGCCGGCGTTTGACAGACCGGCCCGTGTACGCAGGTTCAGGTGCAGCGGCGGATCGGCGGGCACGTCATGGGGCCAGATGCGAGTGAGCACCGCGCTGCGGCTGAGGGCGACCGGTCCGATGTCGAGCGTGAACGGTTCTTGGTCGGCCAGTTCGGTGCGAAGGGCGTCTGCGGCGTCCTTGAGTTGGCGGGGGCCGACACGCTCGTCGGCATAGTCGTGCGACATGGCGCCCTGGATGGTCCAGTGCAGGTCCTCGTCGGCGATGGGGGCCACGAGGTCCTCGTACGGAGCGAGGACCTCGCGTACCTCCCCGAAGTAGTCGATCACCTCGGGGGGCGGCAGCCACAGCACATGCGGGCGGACGCTGTCCTCGGTGGGTGCGCCTTCGGCGCGCCACCGTCGGCTAGCACTCATGAACGCCTTCATGCTGCTGTCACCTCCAGCTCGTGCAGGGCGAAGTCGGCGGTGACCAGCAGGTGGTCCGAGGCGGCCTCGGCGTCGGGGCCGTAGTGGGTGAGGTGCGCGCGAGCGGTGGAGGCGACGTTCTCGGTGACGCGGAGGGTGTCGATGCGGCGCCGGCCGAAGTCGTCGGGGCGGCCCTTGGCGTCCATCCAGTGCCCGCACGACCACTGCCACTGAGTGTCCAGGACGGCGGCGGTATCCCGGAGTCCGCCGGGGTCACGGCGCAGGAATTCCCCGGCATCACGGTTCGCCAGCTTGGGGGCGTCGGGGTTGCTGGGGTCGAATGTGACCTGGTAGCGGAGCTTGGAGTGGTTTTGCTCCAGGTAGGGCTCGGGATCGTAGTACGAGCCGTCCGGGCGGCGGTCGGCACTGATCGAGTTCCAGTCGGCCGCGACCCCGCCGGCCACGTCCGGCTCCTGGAACACAGAGAGCACGCGGTGGGCCTCCTGCAGGCGCCGCTCCGGGCGGAAGGGGTCGGCGTGGTACGAGCACCAGCGAGTGGGCATTGTGCCGCCGGCATGGAAGTCGGCCATGGTCAGGCCGTGCCAGAAGTCGCTGCCGCCCTCGTACGCCCGCAGGCTGCCGGGCACCGGCTCGACGTCCTGCGTCCACAGCAGGCCGACGTGAAAGCGGTTGGCACTCGCCCCCGGCGACTGGCTGGCCAGGGCGGGGATCGCCTTCTTGCCGCGGGCCGGAGTCGCTTCGCACATCAGGCCGGTGTCCTGGGCGAGCATGCGTAGCAGCCGCCGGGCTTCGGTGTGGGTGGGGCCGAGGAGTTCTTGGACGCCGAGGATGCCGGTGCGGTTCTGGAAGGCGGCGCGGATGATGCCGACGATCAGCTCGTAGCGGCGTTTTTGCTCGGGCGTGGTCGGTATCTCAAGGTTGAACAGGTTGTACGTGCCGAATCGGAACAGCGCCGATGTCACGGCGGACTCCCTCTTTCGTCGTGGTCAGTGCGTGGCCAAGGCGGACGGGTGGACACACACGGGGTAGCGGTGGGCGGGGGGATGGTCGATGGGCAGGTCGGGACGCCAGCAGCTCAGGACCTGGGCGGAGGGTACGAATAGCGGGCCGGGAAGAGCGTCCAGGCGGTGCCACCGCCATTCCGCGACCACGTTCGGTTCCCTGGCGGTCGGGGTGCCCTCGAAGCGGCGGACCAGGACGGCGGCGGTGAGGCGGTTGAGGCTGTGCCGTGCGTCCAGCAGCAGCGCGAGCACTCGGACGTCCCCGGGGTTGGCGACGAGCCCGGTCTCCTCGGCGAGTTCACGGATGGCGGCTGTCTCGATCGACTCGCCCGCGGAGCCTGTGGCGTCCACCTTGCCGCCGGGCAACTCGAAAGTGCCCAGGCGGTGTTGGCCCATCAGCACGTGGCCGTCCGGGTTGGTGACGATGATGCCGACGCCTAAGGCGGCCTGCGCGAGGGGCGGGCGATGGCTGCGCTCCTGTGCCGCGATGCGGGGTGGGGCGGTGTGCTGATGGCGGCGGGCCTGGATGAGCTGGACTACCACCGGGTTGTCGGGGCCCGGGGCGTGCAGGAGGACGGTGGACTCCACGGCGAAGCCGTTCTCGGCCAGCAGCCGTTCCCACACGTCGGGGGCGAGAACCCACATCTGCACCGGGATCGGCGCGGTCTTCGCCAGCCGTACCTCTCCGTGGCGGGCAGTGACGGTGGTGGAGGGGCCCTCGTTGAGGTCGGTGTGCAGGACGGAGAAGACCAGTCGTCCGTTCGGCCGGATCCCGTCCCGCAGCACGGGCAGCAGCCGGTACGGGTCGATGTAGGACAGGCCGTGCACGGAGTAGACGAGGTCGTAGGGCTCGGCGTCGCGCAGGTGCGCCGCGGCGTCACCGAGCAGGAACCGCACACCCGGCAGTGAGGCGAACCGGTCGCGTGCGCGCTGCTGTTGGGTGGCGGAGAGGTCGATGGCGTCGACGAAGGCTGCGTGGTCGCGGGCGAGATGCGCGGCGTGGATGCCGGTGCCGGAGCCGATGTCCAGCAGTCGGTAGCCGGCGACGTCGCCGAGGACGCCTGTGCCGGGGCCGGTACCCCAAAAGCCCCAGTCGATCTCGGCGACTTCCGGGGGCTGATAGCTGCGGTCGAGCTGCCGGCGCCCGTACTCAAGCCAGGCATCCGCATTCACCGCTTCCGGCGTCAGGGCATCGGATGTGGTCACACTGCCTCCTTCTGGAGTCGGTGCAGGGTGCGGTGGCCGCGTTCGACGAGTTCGGGGTCGCCGTGTGCGGTGCCGTACTGGATGCCGCTGAGCGCGTCGAGCGCGGACAGGCCCTGCAGAGCCTGGGCTTCATCCGGCGACACCAGGCGGCCGTAGCCGTCGAAGAAGGCGGCCTGCCGGGCAGGGGCGTTCGCCCAGGTGTCGGCGATGCGGATGAAGTCACTGACGAGGGGGCCGACTTCGGCCCGTTCCCAGTCGATCAGGACCAGCACCATGCTGTCGTCGAGCAGCAGGTTGCGCAGCTGGAGGTCGCCGTGGCGCGGGCCGTGAGGAATGGGCGGCAGGGTCGTCAGGCGCTGGGCGAGGCAGCGGATCAGCTCCTCCTCGCCGTCCTCCAGGAGTCCGTCGGCCGCGGCCAGATGGCGTTCCAGTTTCGCCAGGCCGCCCACTGCCTGCGCCATCATGGGCGGCTCGCAGGAGTGAAGGGCGCGCAGCAGTTGGCCGAGCTGGCGGTAGACCGCCTGCCAGGTCGGCTCGCTCAGCTCGGCGCCGTGCAGATTGATGCCCGCCCGGGCGGTGACGACGGCAGCGAGCTGGTCGGGGTCGGCGGCCACCAGCTGGGGCGCGTGCTCCCGGCCGAGCGCCGGAACCCACTGTCGGTAGGCCCCCACCTCGCGCCGGTGGAACCTGCTGTTCTGGTGCACCTTGAGGAACCAGACGCCGCCGCCACGGCCGGTCACCTTCCACACGCAGGAGCCTTCGCGCGCCCATGACGAGTCCATGGCTCCGACCAGCGGGCCGATGGCCTGTTCGGCGAAGTCAGCGAGCTGATCACCGAGCACAGCGCGGGCATCCGGTGCCCGGGCCGGCAGCGGATACAGACGGACGGGTCCTGCCGGGGCGTAGGCGATGGGGTCGTCCGGCTCCTGGAGGTGAAGGGCGGCGGTGTGGCCGTCGCGGTACGCCTCCAGGCCGGCCCGGCAGTAGGCGACCATGTCATCCGGCGGTTCGCTGAGCGGGAACCAGCCCAGTTCGGAACAGCGGTGCGGCTCGGCGATGCGCGGCACTCCGAACCACTGGGTGACCTCGAAGAACCAGCCGGTGCGGTTCTCGCCCCCGGGCGAGCGGTGCTGCATCACCAACGCGAACCGGACGTGCTCTGCTCGGATGAGGATCCCGAGTTCCTCCTCGGCCTCCCGGATCAGCCCGGTGACCACGTCCTCGAAGTCGCCGTCGAGGTGCCCGGAGGGCATGTGCAGCAGGCCCGAGGCGTAGGTGTCGCCCGCCCGCCGGCTCAGCAGCACCTCGCCGCCGCGCCGCAGAATGAGATGGACGTCGACCGGTTCCCGGTGGCGCGGGCCCGCCGAGAGCTCCAGGGGGACGGGGGCGTTCTCGTGCCCCGTGCTCTGCTGGACGCCGGACTCGCCGTTGGCTTGATCGTGTCCGCCGGGCTTCATCGTGCACCTGCCGCGGCGTGGATTTCTTCTTCCAGGAAGTCGAGCTGGGGGAGCACCCGGCGGGTCATTACGTGTCGTTGCTCCCAGTAGCGCAGTACGTCCCCGACGTCGTAGGTGCCGGGCTCGACGTAGTGCTCGTACAGCCCGAACAGCGAGTGCAGCGCGTGGACCAGGGCCATGCGCGCGCACGCGACCAGGTCCTGGCCGGGCAGATACGGGTTCTCCTCCCGGTAAGCGGTGATCAGAGCGAGGGTGACGGGAACCCAGTCGCTCTCGCTCGCCACGGTCCGCGGGTCGAGGGCGATCCGGCCCACCTCCCACGCCGCTGGCCCCGTGCGCGCGTAGAAGTCGATGACCGCGGCCACCCGGCCAGCCGGGCTCAACAGCACGTTGGGCGTGGTCAGATCGGCATGCAACGGCTGCCGCACAGGAACGGCCGGAAAGCCCTTCCGCAGCGAATCGGCGTGGGCGAGCAGGTCCTGACGACGCTCCTCCAGCATCTGCGCATGCGCCGCGGCTGCCGTGCCCTCATAGTGGGCGAGAACGTCGCGAAGCCGCTGGTAGTCGGTGTCGAAGCGCTGCTGGCCCGCGTCGGTCCACCAACGGGCGGACAGGACCGGCAGGGTGCCGGGGGAGGCGGCTAGCTGTCGGTGAAGACGCCTGATGACGGACCCGATCTCCTCGGCCAGGGAGATCGTCAGGGGCCAGGCAGAGGCCGGGGCGCCGTCGACGTAGTCCTGCACCGTGACGAGGCGGCCGTCGTGCCGGGCGAAGGGCATGCCGTTGAGGCCGAGCCAGAACCGCGGCACCGGCAGTCCCCCGCTGCGGGCGAAGCAGGCCAGATGCGTTGCCGCCCGTACCTTGGCCTCGGCCTGGCCGGGGCGCATGGTTTTGACGAAGACCTGCCGTTCGTCCTCGAGTACGGCGCGGTGGTTGACGGTGTCCGTCCCGGCGCGCACCCGCGTCACCGCGGTTGCTCGCGCCCCGAAGCCGTGGAGCAGCGCGGCGTGTACGAACTCGCTCTGCGCCGTGTCCTCCCCGCCCTGATGCGAGGCCGTCTGCCCGGTCACCGCCGGCCTGCCCGACGGGGGTGCGTCCGGAGCCGACACGCGTCCGGGCAGCAGGGCGCGGCATCAGCTGACCGCCCCACAAAGTGGATTACGGCAACGCGCGGGAAGGCGCGGGTGTTGGGCATGCGGATCTCCGGGGTGCAGACGTGACGTCCAGCGTCAGTGACCGCGACGCCCGGGTGCCCGTCTCCGGACGTCACGGAGTCTAGCCGGGACACCATGGGAAGTGGGCTGGTCACCGGCTTGATCACGCCGGTCCGCTGATCAGACAGCGCGGCCATGCGCGGACTCCTTTCGGGCGGTACCGGCGTACGAGGCGGCATGGGGCGGGACCGGGTATTCGAGGGCCAGTGTCTGTGGCGCGGTCAGGCCCGGGGCGGTCAGTTGCCAGCCGTCGAACAGCCGGGCGATCTGCTCCTTCGTCCGCAAGTGGACGGGGCAGCCGGCCGTCGTCATGGTCTTGGCGAATCTGCGCACGGGCTTGCCGGAGACGTCGGCGCTGGCGTGCGTGATGACCAGAGCGCTGCTGGTGGCGGCGACGTGTTTGTACTGGTCGACGAGGACGGTCAGGGGCTGCGCCGTGGCGTCTTCGATGTGGTGGAGCACGCTGCCGAAGAGAAGGATGACCGGTTCTCGCCAGTTGATCGTCTCCAGGATTTCTCGCGAGGCGAGGATCGACTCGGGATCGCGAACGTCGGCGCACAAGCTCTCGACGACTGCGGGCGCCTTGCCACCCATCATTTCGTCGGCGTAGGTGTGCACCAGCACGTCGTTGTCGATGCACACGGCGCGGGCGTCGGGATGAATGCGGGTCAGGACATCCACCGGCGTTGGGGCATGGGGCAGGCCGCAGCCGAAGTCGACCAGCTGCCGGATGCCCGCTACGGCCAGGGCCTGCACCATCCGGAGCACGTACAGGCGCTCGTGGCGGACGGCGCTCTCCAGGAACGGCATCCGGTCAGCCGCCCGAAGGGCCCCGTCCCGGTCGACGATGTAGTGGTCCCGCCCGCCGAGCAGGTAGTTCTGCATCCGGGCGCTCGACGGCCGCGACTGCAACTCGGCGACCGCACCGGAGGAGTGGAGGAGCATCGGGTGATCAGGTCGCATCTCGATCCACCCCGCCGGTGAACGTATGGAGTTCGGGCAGACGCCACGACGGACCGTCCGGTGCGCCGAGCCACAGCGTGTGTTCCGTCTCCGTGATCGTCACGCCCAACTGCTCAACCTCTGGCTCTCCGGCCGCGTGCCACTGACCGAGCGCGTCGAACAGATCGGATCCGAGATCACGCGGTCCCCACTCGTAGATGCGAGGGGAGTGGAGGAAGACCACTGCCCGAGACGCCTGGTGGTCATGAATACGCAGGCGGTCGGCAACCTCGCCTTCGAGCTGCGCAACGCCGCGCACGACCTGCATCCGAAGGTCGGGGCGAAGTAACCCGGCGAACAACCGGGCCGCCGGCCGTACGTGCGCCCCCCTCGTGTCCAGGGCTTCCGACGCCCTCGGGCTGCCCTGCGATTCGACGGGCATGCCCTCGCCGGGGCGGTGCTCGCGCAGCCACACGGTCTGCGGGGCTGGTCCAGCGTGGAAACGCCCGCTGGCCGACGCCCCGTCGCGCGCCACGGTCAGGACGAGCAGGGTGCTGGATCCGCCCAGAGCGGTACGGACGGGCAGGCACAACCGGCCCCCCGGACGAACCCGGGTGACCCATTCCCACGGCACACGACGTACCGCACGATGGGACAGAAGCCCGTGGAACGCGCCCGCCGGCCCCAAGACCCCGGCGTCCGGCCCGCTGACCACTCGGACCCGCGGGTAGGGGCGCAGGCGCTGCCGGGCGATCTCGGCGAGACGCTCGGTGTCCGCGACCGTCACGACTTGGCCGCCCTGGAGGCGGTGGTCCAGCAAGGCTGCCGTCCAGCCGCAATCCGTGCCGATCTCGGCAACGGCCGTTCCCGGCACTGGAGCGAGCGCGGCCAGGCGTGCCGCAACGTCTTCTTTGGACGGGATCACGCCCGTGACGAGGCCAGGGCCGCCCTCCCCACCGTCATCGACGTCGAACACGAGCATCTCGGAGCGATGGACGAACTTCGCCCACTCGCCGGCGTTCTTGTTCCGGTCCACCCTGCGCCAGCGGCCACCTCGGTGCGTACGGATCACGTGGGGCACGAAGTCCTGTCGCCGATCGCAGGTGAACACGTCCCCCGCGTGCTGGTGAACGCGGCTACTGCCCGGTCGCAGGCTGCCGGCCTCGACGCGGGCGTTCATGACTGTCCTGCCACGGCGACGACGTCTCGGGAGCTTTCATGGCCGGTCGCGGGTCCCAGGAGACGGAACTGCCACCCCCGCGTGACCGCGTGCGCGGCCGAGGAGGCGCCCAGCGCCCGCAGCAGGCGTCGAGCGTCCTTGCGCACGTCGTCCAGCGGACGCTTCTCGTCGGCTGCGATCTCCTCGACGGTCTTTCCGCCGGCGAGCCCTGCCAGGACGGTGTGCTGCTCCTTGGGCAGCTCGACGACGTAGTCCACAGGCCCGGGGACGTCCAAGTGCCCGTGACGGTAGGCGAGGTCCACCATGCCCGCCCGCTCGGAAGTTCCCAGCTTTCCGCCGATCCGGAGGATGTACGTCTTGACCGTACTGTCGGACACTCCCATGTCGCAGGCCGTCTCTGCGGTCGTCCTTCCCTGAGAGATGCCCAGCAGAGCCTCCCGCTCCTGAGAGGAAAGCGGCGGCGAGATGGTCTCGTCCGGGGCCGGCATGGTCGTACTCCTTCGGTGTTTGTTCTGGCACAGGCGTCGTCTTATCGGGGCCGGCCCACTTTGCTGGTCGGCTGGTTGGGGCGTGAGCTAAGAACCGCCGTTGAGCTGCAGGGCGAGTTCGGCGAGGACGTAGACGGTGGGCAGGCTGATGGCGGTAGCGAGGAGGACGGCGCCCCGGTGCTCGCGAGCCTGTTGCCAGCCACGTCGAACGCGCCCTGGAGCCGGCTCGTCTTTGCGGGGTGAGCCCGAATTCGGTGGTGAGGCCGGAGCACGGTGAGTCCGCTGAGGGGGCGCCGCGCGATAGGACCCGGTCATGTCACTCACCGTCCCGCGCGCAGTCCTGTTCGGCGTAGCGCAGCAGGGTCTCGGTGTGGACCGCGAGACGGTATGCGTGCTCCCTCGCCGCCTTGAGCCCCTCTCCCGGAGCGACGTCGCGGGCCTCCTGCGAGCGTTCGATCGCCTCACCGCATGCGGACCACCCTCGACTCCCGCCGGGGAGCGATTCCAAGTGGATCGAGACGTATGGGACGAGCGTCGTGACGTAGCCGCTGAGCGCCTTTGTGACCGCCGCGAGGGTGTGCGGATGCGGGTACACCCCCGCCTGCTCCCAGGACTTCGCCGCACGAATGGCTTCGCGGATACGCATCGAATCGAACCCGGCGCACACAGCCCTGCCCCAGCCATCGACAACGTCGTCAGAGGCGGCGACAGCAGGAAGGACGGCGAGCAGCTCCCGCCCGACCTCGGACATCCGCCGGTGCAGGGACGCCGCACGCACGGCGTCGCCGGGAATCTCTTCGTCGAGTAGGGCACGCACGCGTACGACCAGTCGATCATCTTCCAGAGGAGGCTCGTTGGCATCGACGGGAAGGACTGCTCCGAGCAGTCTCATCAAGTGGCCGCGCATGAGCAGCAGTTGGACGTGTCGCTCGTCCGGGTCTTCGCTGACGGAGGCAGTCTCGGCGAAGACCAGTCTGGTCAGTTCGCGATGAAGGGTCTCCTGCACCGCGAGAGGCGACGGCCCGGGGGCCAGCGTCGACAGAACGGCCCTCAGGTCACGGTCCAGTTCCTGGAATGAGCCCTCCGGCCAGGACGCGCCCTCCACTTGCCCACCGCTGGCCGTGGGGGCCGAGGTCATGGTGCGAGACATAGGGGCAACTCCACTGGCTGGGTTCGAGGTTGGCGATGAGAGCGTCGCCTCGGCGGCCCCCCAAGAGGAGCCGCCGAGGCATATCGAGCCGCCACTCGCCGACAAGGGCGGTTCGTTCAGGGGAGACACAGCGCTGCGAGCCACACGGGAATCGTTCAGGGAACGCGGAGACACCGGTACCGCCCCACAGGACCCGGCCGGGACGTCCTGGGACGTCCCGTTGGGCGGATCAGTAGGGGACTCGAACGTTCGGACAGACGCGGGCTGTTGAGGAATGGGCGTCTCATGGCGCACGCCGGACGCCTCCGAGGTCTGGGAAGGAGGCAGGGAAGCAGGTAATGGATGAGGCATCGTGTTCTCGATCGGGAAGGGTGAGCAGGTCGTGTGCTCGCCGTGGTCTACGGAGTGCTGGAGCGCGAGAGGGTGAACCACACCTGCTTGCCGCTGCCGTCATGAGCTACCTCAGCGCCCCACCGGTCGCTCACCGCCGCGACGAGTGCCAGGCCGCGTCCGCCAACGGCGAAGCCGCTCGCCACCCGCGGGTCAGGCAGAGAGCGCGATGAGTCGGTGATGGCGATGCGAAGCGTGTCCGCGGCGCAGTCGATCTCCACCGATACGGTGTCACTCGCGCCCGAGCTGCCGTGTTCCACGGCATTTACGAATACCTCGTTGGCGGCCAGCAGCGTGTCGTCGACCATGTCCAGCCAGCCCCACGTGGCGAGATGCTCCTTGAGATGCCGCCGGACATCGCCGGCGTGCTTCCCCAGCGCGGGGAACTCCAGGTGCATGGTGCGGGACCCCTGCATCTGAGCGGCGAGCCTCATGCCTGCCTCCCGGTCAGCCTGGCGGTGGAAGAGTCCAACGGCACCGCTTCTCTGAGGCTTCGATCCCGGTGGGTGTCAGAGGTGGGACGGAGTTGCGGCTGGGGCGCACTGGCGCCCGCCTCCGGCACCACGCCTCGCAATCGACCGACGAGCAGGAGTCTGCGATGGGCGTGTTCTCGGGGCGCGGGCTTGGTGCCCGAGGCCGCGAAGCCGGGCAAGGGCGGCCCGACACGGACCAGCGGAGGAAGAAGCACCCGCGCCCGTGCGGCTTCGAGACCGCCTGCATCCAGCTCACCCCACGTGTCTCCGGCCAGCCCCGACCTCAGCACGTGTAACCGGCTGAAGTTCATGGGGCGGGTGGATTTGATCGGCTGCGCTGTGGGGTGCATCGCCAGTCCTTGTCGCAGGTCATGGACGGTTACTCCGCTCACGCTGTCCTCACGCACCGTCGTACGGCACGTGCGCAGCGTGCAGGATCGCAACGCTAGGATGGCACATGATTTTTCAACATGAAACCTCATCTATGAAATTTCATGCCCGCGAGTGCAGAATGAACTTGCCTGCCGGTCGTGCGAGTTGATGAATCTGGCGGGGTGCACGGCGGCTGGCGCACATGCACGTTGCCAACTGTGGCGATGCACCGAGAGACTGGGTGAAACCAGGTAGGGGAGGTTCACGGTGGCAGGAGACGTCGAGGCGGGATCGCCGGCTCTGTGTCGGCTCTACCTGGGCATTGAGCTGCGCAAGCTGCGAAAGGCCAAGGGGTTGGTGGGGCAGGAGGTCTCCAACCTCACAGCGTGGTCGCCCGCGAAGATCACGCGGTTCGAGACCGGGGACAAGCCCGTCGAGCCGATGGATGTTCGCGTCCTGTGCCAGCTGTACGACGCCGACGCGGAGACGACATCGCGTCTGGAGGGCTACGCGTTCGTTACGAAGACAAAGAAGGACTGGTGGCAGTCTCCTCAGTACCGGCCCGTCATTCGCCCCGGGTTCGACGCCTTCCTTGGCTTGGAGGCCATCGCCACCGAACTGCACGAGTACCAGGCCGAGTTTGTGCCAGGGCTCCTGCAGACCGAGGAATACGTTCGCACAGGTCATGCTGCTGTTCGCCAGCACCTGCCGGCGGATGAGGTTCAACGCCGCGTCGAGGTTCGCTTGTTGCGACAGGAGATCCTCACTCGCAGCGATCACCCGCTGAGGCTCACCGCCATCGTGAACGAGGCCGTGCTGCGCCGAGTCGTCGGGAGCCCTGACGTAATGAAGGGCCAGCTGGCTCACATGCTGGAGGTGGGCCGACTCCCCAACGTGACGCTTCAGGTCGTACCGTTCAGTGCTGGAAGCCACCCCTGTATGGGCGCTCCATTCATCGTCCTTCAGTTTCCCGACCCTGTGATCAAGCCGATCGTCTACATGGAGAATCTGGTCACCACTGTCGTGACCAGCAAGGCGGATGATGTCGAGAAGTGCGAGGTTGCCTTTCGCGACCTCGGCAACATCGCTCTGGGGCATGACGAGTCCCTGAGCATGATCGAGAAAGCACGCAAGGAGCTCTAGATGCACATCCGGGCCACGGACCTGACCGATGCCACCTGGTTCAAGTCCAGCCACAGCGACAACGATGGAGGTGCTTGCGTCGAGGGGGCCCGCCTGGCAGACGCCAGCATGGCTGTTCGAGACTCCAAGCTCCCGGCTGGTCCCGCGTTCCTCGTTGAGGGCCGCGCGTGGATGACCTTCACCAATGCGCTGAAGGTCGGAGACTTCGACCTGCCGCGCCAGTAATTGATCAACCTTTCTGTCTTCGGCCCTGCGGCTTCCCTGGAGTTGCCGGGCCGAAGGTGTTTCCGCAAGTGTGGGCACGCCGATGCGCTCAGCCGCGGCAGGCACGGCGTAGCGCATCGCGAACCTCCCCGTGCCGTTACGAGTGGAACCGAAGAACGTCGGCTCCCCGGTGGGGTATCGAAGGGGTGAGACCATTCAGCCAGTACCGGAGCGTCGGGATCCATAGGGGCAATCGGACAATCGCGTGTCGCGGCGTGTTGTCCGATTCTGGAGTCGGGAGGGGCAAGGCGTGACGCGTCAGCCGAAGCCACTGGATGACAACGACTCGATGCTCGCCTGGTTCGGTGTCGAGCTACGTAACTGGCGTAGAGAGCGGCGCCTTACGCAGGACGCCCTCGGGCTGAAGGTGCACGTCAGCGGCAACTACATCGGGAAGATTGAAAAAGCAGACCGGCTCTGCAACCCGCAGTTAGCCGCGGCTCTGGACGACGCCCTGAATGCTGGTGGTGCCTTGCGTCGACTGTGGGACCGGGTTGAGAAGGACTTGGACCAGCGCCGTCTTGAATCGGACAAGACGCGGACGAGCGGCGAGCCTCTCACAGCACAGACGGTCGTTGGGGGCGAGCTGCCGCCTCCTGCTTCCGCTCCCCGTGATCGTCCCCTGCCGCCTGTCGAGCGCCGGTCCTTCCTTGCCCTGGGCGGCGTTGCCGTTCTGGCGGCTACATCGCGGATGGACCGGGCACTGCCCCCACTGGCGAGCACCCCGCTCCCCACTTCCGTTCGGCTGAAGGACGTGGAAGAGGTACGGCTCGCCTCTACCTCCTTCGCGAAAGCAGACAACCGGGCAGGAGGCGGAGGACTTGCCCGCGAGACCGCCATCAGTCAGCTGAGGTGGGCCGCCGGGCTCTTGAAGGTGAACCGCCCTCCTGGGCTGGAGGGTCCGCTGTTCACCGCGGTCGGGAGGCTAGCGACAGCCCTCGGTGCATCTGCTTTCGACGCGTACGAACACGATGAGGCACGTGCGCTGTTGGAGTTCGGCACGGCCTGCGCGGAGGCCGGCGGTGACTGGCATCTCCGTGCCACGTCACTGAACTGGCGTTCGCGGCAAGCAACATGGTGCGGGGCACCCGATGCTGGTCTCACACTCGCTGAACATGGCCTTGTCAGGTCCGATCTGCTGACGCACCGAGAGCAGGCGATGCTGCACAATGCGCGCGCTCGGGCTCTCGCCAAGATGGAAAGGGTGCAGGAGACCCTGGCCGCTGTGGGCCACTCCGACGACATCTTCGCAAACGCACGTGACGACGAGGACGTCGTCTGGATGCGGTACTACGACCGGGCTCAGCACCACGGAGACACGGCACATTCGCTGTACGACCTCGCACTCCTGACCGGGCGTTCGCCCGGTTGTGCAGCCGAGCGGTTCCGTATCGCCATCGATGAGCATGCGCCGAGGTTCGTTCGCTCGCGTGCGATCTCTGGGACCAAGCTCGCCTCGCTCACCATGGCAACGGGAGATCCAGTGGAGGCGGCGGCGATCGCTCACCGTGCGATGCAGGATGTCGGCCGCGTACGGTCCCGGCGGACGGCCGACGACGTGCAGGAGCTGGTCAATCTTGCCCA
The DNA here is from genome assembly GCF_050936785.1 of Streptomyces sp. CA-249302. Lineage (NCBI taxonomy): Bacteria > Bacillati > Actinomycetota > Actinomycetes > Kitasatosporales > Streptomycetaceae > Streptomyces > Streptomyces sp. CA-249302. The sequence goes on from NZ_JBNJMG010000001.1 coordinate 6,969,160, forward strand.
GGCTCATAGAGAACAGCCAAAGGTGGCCGAGCTGATCGAGCGGATCACCACTACCGTCCTCTCATGACCCAAAGCCGTACTGAGGCATCGCGCACCGTCCTTGAGGCAGCAGTCGGCATGGCGGATCTGTCGGCTCGCGGGGCGGAGGTGATTCGCTTGAGCGAGAACGAGCTGTGGCGCTTGCCCGGAGGCGTCGTTGCCCGCATCACTCGTGCTGGACAGCAGGCCGCGGCACGGCGGGAGATCGCCATCACGCGATGGCTTGCCGAACACGATGTGCCAGCCGTGGTGCCGCTCGCCGTGGAACAGCCCGTCTACGTGGGCGAGCGAGCGGTGACCTTTTGGCAGGAGCTTCCCTCTCACCGGCAGGGCCGAACTGCGGACCTGGCGTCGCTCCTTCGTGGACTGCACGGCCTTCCCGTTCCAGCCTTTGAGGTTGGCGACCTCGATCCCTTCGTACGCGTCGAGACCCGGCTGGCCCAAGCCCGCAGCCTCCCTGGCGACGATCACGCTTGGCTGTTGGCTCGACTCGCCGAGCTTCGGATCGCCTGGGCCGAACTTTCAACTGGGCTTCCCCGCTGCATCGTTCACGGCGACGCCTGGAGGGGCAACGTCGCCGTCATCGCCAACGGAAAGAGCATTCTGATGGACTTCGAGCGCGCCTCTGTCGGCCGACCGGAATGGGATCTGACCTCGACGGCCGGCGCGCTCGACACGTTCGGCTCCATCTCCCGCGACGAGTATCTGGCCTTCTGCCGCGCGTACGGACACGACGTGAGGACCTGGGACGGCTATCCGGTGCTTCTTGGCATACGTGAGCTTCGCCAGGTCTCCATCGCAGTTCTGCTCTCCGAAGGAAACCCGGTGGTTGCCGAACAGGCCCGGTACCGGATCGCATGTGTACGGGGTCAGCGCGGGCCTCGCCCCTGGGCGTGGGAAGCGGTCCCGTAGCCTCGGTCGCGTTGAACCGAAGCGTGGGCCCGCGAGGAGGCCAGCGAATGGCGCTGGCGCAGAGACCGCTTCCAGAAGGGCGACTTGTCTCGTCGCGCGGATCCGATCTTTGATCTTGGCCTGCGGCTCAATCAAGGAGTGCCGGCGCTTCGTGCGCACGCGGGGAACAGCGTTCCTGCCGGCGCACGCGGTGACCCTGGGGCACGCGGGCGCGACGCAGATCGCACAAGGTGGCGTCGAAGTAGTCTGCGTGACTTGAACCAGCGTCCCGGACGCGATGGAAGTCGGGATCTACTTCGGCCGCGCGCGGCAGAGGGCCCTTGAGATGCGACAACTTCTGTCGCCCTTCCCGAAATGTGGCATCCCAGCGGTGGCCGTGCTCGACGCCGCGGCGTTCACGTATCTGGCCCAAGTAGATTGATCGCAACCGTCGTTGAGGTAGAGCTGAAGGGCCGGACCATGACTTTGGAGATCAAGCCGATCGGTCAAGTTGTTGCGGGCCGTGCGGAGGTCGCCGATGACTATTGGGGCGGCGTCGAGTCGGTAATTCAGCTTGACGAGGATGAGTTCCCCCTCGACTCTGTGCAGGGCCTGGATGAGTTCTCTCATCTGGTGGTCGTGTGGTGCTTTGACCAAGCGTCCCGGGGCGACGTCGAGTACCACGCCCGCCGCCCGCGTGGGAACACACGGTGGCCGGCCACAGGCACCTTCGCGCACCGCAACCACCGGCGCCCCAATCAGCTTGCGCAGTCCTTTCCCCGCCTGCTGGAGGTCGACGGTCTTCGTCTGCGGGTGATCGACCTGGATGCCGTGGTCGGCACCAAGATTTACGACCTGTCTCCGTTCTTCATCGAGATGGGGCCGCGCGGCCCTGTTCACGAGCCCGCGTGGCCCGGCGAGATGCTGGAGAACTACTGGGCAGAGAGGGGCTGATCCGCGCGGAGGTCTTGGCCACTACCATCGCGGCATGGCAGATCCCTCGGAATACGAGCTCGCGGCCTGGCGTGACATCCAACGTTTCAAGGGCCGCCCACTGTCACGAGTGATGAGAAACGCCGGCGAGCAAGTGGCCACCGGCGCCGCGGAACTCGGCAAGCGTGCCGCGAAGTACCTGGAGAGCCACCCACGTGCCCAATCGGTGGTTTCGCGTGGACAGGAAATCGCAGCCAAGGGCGCTCACAAGGTCAGCGCCGGAGCTCGCGGAGCCGCCGACGCCCTCCCGGACTGGAGCGGCGCTGCTTCTCAGTCCGTACGGAAGACGGTGGGACGGGTCTCGCGAGCGGGACTCTCCTCCAAACGGGTGGTGGTGCGCCACAAGAAGCGCGGACACGACGTTGTCTCACTGGCCGACCTGCGCCACCTCGACCTCCAGCAGATCGACGCTGTCCGTGGACGAGCAGCGAGTTGGTACTACCCGGCCGGCGCAGCGCTCTCGGGAGCGGGCGCGGGACTGGTGATCTCCGGAGGACAGCTCGTCATCGCCGCCTCCGCTGGTGCCGCGGCAGCGCCTTCGGGAGGTGCGATCGTCGGCGCGTTTACTGCCGACACCGCAGTCGTCCTCGGACTCGCGTCCCGCGCCGTTGGCCAGGTCTCGCTGTTCTACGGCTACGACCCCGAAGAGCCTGCCGAGAAGCTCTTCGTGATGTCTGTCGTCAACGCCGGGACGGCGAGCTCGGCAACCGCCAAGAACGCCGCGATGGCCGACATCTCGCGGCTCACCCAAGCACTCTTTCGCGGCAAGACGTGGAAGACCCTGAACGAGGCGGTTGTCGCCAGGGTTTCCACGCAGTTCGCGAAGGCGTTCGGCTTTCGGCTCACCAAGGAGGGACTCGGCAAGGCCGTACCCGCAGTCGGGATTCTCGTCGGGGGCACCCTCAACTGGACCACTCTGGAGGGGATCGTCGACGCCGCCGAGCTGGCCTACCGGCGGCGGTTCCTCCTTGAGAAGTACCCGCATCTCGCCGACGAGGAGGCATCCGGTTCCTTTCCTGATGTCGGCTCGGACGTTCCGGACGACGCCGGCGAGGCGATTAGTGTGCTAGGCGAGCTCGCCGAGGCGGGCGGACCTGATCTCCGCTGAGCCAGCGATGTTCACATGCCTTCTGGCGGTCCGAGACGTGCGTGCCGCTCGGGGTCCTGCGTCTTCCACTCGTATGACCAGGCCCGGCCGGTGGCTTCGGCCGTCGTGCGGTACTCCTCGACGGGAATTGGGGCCACGCCGGGCCGTACCCGATTCAGCAGTAGAAGACCGCCGAGATGATCGATCTCGTGTGCGATGAGCCGAGCTTCGCCCCGTTCATAGACCGTGGTCGCGGTGCTGCCGACAGGCGTGACCGTCTCGACGGTGATCTGCAGGGGCCTGGGGACCGGGGTCCGTACGTCGAAGAACGACAGACACCCTTCGAACTTCTCGTCCATCTCGTCGGAGGCGGCAGTAATACGTGGGTTGAGGAGCACGATTGGGTCCGCATTGGGCGGCTGGACGACGGCTGCGGCCCGGCTGATTCCGATCTGCGGCGCAGCCAGGCCCAGGCCCTTGCCGGAAAAGTCGTGCGCGCGGCGGATCCGTTCCATGGCGTCGAGGAGTTGGCTGATGACCCTGTCGGTCGTCTCCCGCTCATCAGGGAGCCCAAAGGGGCGGGAGGTCTCGGCCAGAATGGGGGCACCGTACTGGACGATGCCAAGGTCACGCATCTGCTGGCTGGGTCGCACCGGATCAACTCTCCCTTCATCGGTGGTCATTGGGATTCTGCCCCACGGGACGGGTCAAGGCGGCTCGTTGCGGTTCCAACGGTCAGTGACGGCCAGCGGCCTTTCTACGCCAGCGTGCAGCAGGCGGGGGCTGGGAACCCTGTGGTGGGTGAGGAGGGTGATGACGGCGGGTTCGCTGGCGGCACGGGCCGGGTCACTGGAGCGCTTGAGGATGTACGGCTTGCGTGCGCCGATGTACCAGGCGAGGTTGGCCTGGTCGGTAGTGATTTCGGTGGCGCCGTCGGGGACCCGGCCATTGATCCTCACGGTCAGGCGATGTCGCCGAGGTAACGGGTGAGAGGCTCGCCGTGGGCGAGGTCGGCGATCGGGCCTGGCAGGCCGTGGGGCAGCAGGTTGAGGTCGGGCACTTTTTCCGGCTCCACCCATTCCAACCCGGTCTGCGCGTCGTCTTCGGCGTTGCCGCCGAGCCAGCCGGGGGCTCCTTGGGGCCGGCACAGGAAGATCGCTTCAACCCGGTGGTCCTACGGGGCGCCGCCGTGATGGGCGCCTATGTACTCGCGTAGCCAAAGTAGGCGCTCGGGCGTGACGTTCAGGCCGGTCTCCTCGTGGACCTCGCGGCGGCCAGGGTGCCGAGGGCCTCGTCGGGGTGCTGGCCGCCGCCGGGAAGGAAGTAGCAGTCCTGTCCCTCCCAGTGGGCGCGCTGGAGCAGGATTCGGCCGTCATGGAGGACGACGGCCTTGGCGGCGTTGCGGACAGTCGTGGTGCCGGTTTCAGCCATGAGGGCTCCCTCTGTTACTCGGGGTTGAAGGTGTTCAGCGTTCAGCCTTACCGAAGCCGGGGCGGCGTCCGGTGGACGTGGCCCAGATCAGCCGCCAGGGCCCAGCCAGCGGGACGAAGGGCTAGAAGGGCCAGCCGTGACGAGCGCGATCGGACGCGCTGGTAAAGCGGGGCGCTGGCTCGGTGGTGGCGGGCAGGATAAAGCCCTGGTGCAGAGCCGGTACTACGGCGAGCAGCCGGGCGGTGGTGGCGGAGCCGTGCAGCAGACACCAACTGCGGCGAGGCCGGTTCAGAGCGGGCTTGCCCACCAGACGCTGGCCACGGCGGCGGTCAGCATCGGGGCGCCGATGAGCCAGGCGGTTTCGTCTCATGGTCCTTGCCGGACAAGCCAGATAGACTCGCCGGAGTCCGGCAACGGGCACCCGGGTCGTCGCGGTCATAGGCGGCAAGTGGATTGATTCGTCGTCCCCTGGGAGGCCCCGTCATGCTGTCCACGGCGGACCGTCGGCTACTGAGCGGAATCCGCTCTGCTGACTCGTCGAGTGTGCCGGTGTCTTCGCCACCCTCAAGGCGAGCATGTGTTCTCGCTACAGCTCCTAGGCCATCGGAATGCGCGGGCGTTGCGTATCGCAGTGTTGTCGTCTGCCCGGTTCGTATCCACTGGGCTGGTGGGTTCGAGGCCGTCTTCCCAAGCATTGAATCTTCGGCTCTTCTGAGGATTCGTGACGGCTGCGCCGCGCTTCCGGTCCGCGGGCAGACCCGACTGATCGACCGGGGATCAAGGGGGGCTCCACATGCCTGAGTACGCGCTCGACTCGCCGGTGACGGTGAAGGACTTGCGGCGCCGGATCGGTGATCTGTCCTTACAGTTACGCACTTCGGGGACGCAGGCAAAGCCGGCGGAGCCTCGGTTCGTAGACTTCGACATGATTCGGCTGCCGGACGGTGAGGTTGTCGGCCGGAAGAAAGTGATCGTCATGTCTGGCGGCTGCTCGGTGCCGACCTGCACGATGTGCCCTTTCACCAACCTGAACAACTACGGCATTGACGGTGGGACCTCCCGCGAGAGCCTGCTGGATCAGGTGCAGCGCACCCTGGCGCGGGCTGAGGGAGAGCCACCGTACGAGGTGCTCTCCCTCTACAACGACGGCAGCTTCTTTGCACCGCGAGAGATCCCGCGGGATGTCCAGGTGGAGATCGCCAGGCTGGTCGCGGCGGCCGGGGTGAAGCGTTTGGTGGTGGAGTCGCTGCCGCAGTTCGTCACCGAGGGGGTGCTTGCCCCGTTCGTCCGGGCGCTGGGCGAGGTGCGACTGGAGATCGGGATCGGCCTGCAGTCTGCGGACGTATTGGTGCGCGAGACGCTGGTGAACACCCGGATCTCCCAGCTTTCCTTCGAGCGCGCCCTGAGTGTGATGGCCGACCAGGGGGTGGATCCGAAGATCTACCTGATGGTCAAGCCGCCGTTCCTGACTGATGGCGAGGCGGTGACCGACGTCGTGCAGTCGGTCGACTATCTGACCGGGCTCGGGGTGAGCGGGATGACGCTGTGCCCGACGCGGGTGTCACCGAATACCGTGGCGTGGGAGCTGTGGCAGGCGGGGCAGTACACGCCGCCGAACCTCTGGACCGTGGTGGAGGCGATACGCCGGGTCCACGAGCGGCTCGCGGTGCGGGTGGCGTGTGTGAACCTGCGGGGCACCGACTTCGAGTCGGTGTTCCCCGACGCCTGCCCGGCCTGCGCGGACCGGGTGGTGGACGCCTTGATGCGATTCGGGGAAACAGGCCAGGCGGACGACCTGCCCCAGGACTGCGCCTGTCGACCGCCCCTGGAGGTGACGGGGCTCGACCACGCGGCCATCACCGCCCGCGCGGCGCTGCAGCTGACCCTCGTGGAGCGGTCAGGTGTCTGATCAGGGGGTCACACCTGCCGCCTGCGGGTTACCCCCGCACCACACGGTGCAGCGCTTCGACCGGGACCCGCTGGGCGCCATTGAGGAAGGCCACCGTCAGTACGGGCCGGTGTTCCGGATGACGGTCGACGGCAACGAGACGGTGCTGGTCGGCACCGGGGCGGGCCTGGGTGAGCTGTTCGCCGGCGAGCGCGGTCGTCTGGAGGTGCTCAACACCCCGCTGGTGCATGACCTGTTCGGCCAGGCCCTGTTCAATCTCTCCGGCGACGGTCACGCCGAGGCCCGTCGTCGGCTGCGTCCCGCGCTGGGGGGTCGGGCGTTGCCCGGCTATGTGTCGTCCCTGCTGGAGGTGACGGGCCCAGCTGCGGAACGGTGGGCTCAGCACGGCGTCGCGGACCTGTATGTGGCGGCCCGGGCTCTCACCGGCGAGCTGAGCGCCCGGATTCTGCTCGGCATCGTTCCCGGGGAGGCGGACGCGGCCGTGTTCGCGGCCGTCTTCGAGCGGTTCGTCGCCGCGACCGGTGCCCCGTCGGGACGGGATCGGTTGATGACCGGCCGGTACTGGGCGGGGCGCGCAGCCCGTCGGCGGCTGCATGCCCTGTTCGCCCGGCGGGCGGCGGGAATCGTCATGAAGCGGGATCCGGGCTCGGCGCTGGCGGGGCTGGTGACCGCGTTCGAGGATGCGCCGCAGGCGGCGGGGCCGCTGCCCCATCATCTGCTGGCGCTGCTGATCGCGGCGCGGGAGACGACGGCGAGCCTGATCACCTGGTGTCTGGTCGAGCTGGCCAGCAACCGGGAGGATGCGGCGCGCGCGCAGGCGGAGGCGCACACGGCAATGGTGACGCCGGGGGTGCTGGCCCGGCGGGATGAGTTGCCTGTTCTGCGGGCGGTTCTCGCCGAGACTCAGCGTCTGCACTCGCCGAACCTGCTCTCGATGCGGGAGGCAGTATGTCCGGTGGACCTGGGCGGCTACCGGATTCCGGCCGGCACGCGGGTGGCGTACTCCCCGTCGGCCGGGCACTTCGACCCCGAGGTCTTTCCGCAGCCGTACGCTTTTCGCCCGGGCCGGTTCCTCGACGGCGAGGCCCGTGGTGCGCGGTTGTGGGCGTTCGGCGGGGGCGCGCATGCCTGCCTGGGCCGGCCGCTCGCGGAGCTGATGGCCCTCGCCACCATGGCCTCGGTCCTTCATCGGGGCGTGCCGCGTCTTCCCGGCGGGCTGCCCGGACGGATCCGCTACCGGCCCGCCAAGGCCCCGCTCATGGCGGTGCCGCTCGTCATCGACCGTCAGGAGACCGCTGCGTGACCCGCACCCCGTCCGACGCGTTCACCCCCCTGCGACAGGCGGCAGCCCACCACGAGGCCGCTCGGCACCGGCTGCATCTGGTGCCGAGCGAGAACGGGCTGTCGCTAGCCGCCCGTATCCCGCACCTGATGGAGGCCGCCGTGCGCTACGCCTTCCCCGGTTCCGACGGGGGAGGCGAGAACTGGGCGTGGCCGGGACGGCAGGACCTGGTCGCCATCGAGCGGGCTGCGGCTGTACGGCTCGGCGCGCAGATGGGTGCGCGGCACGTGAACCTCAAGCCGGTGTCAGGGGTGTCGGCGCTGACAGTGGCGCTGTCGGCGCTGGCCCGCCCCGGGGAGGTGGCGTTCAACTGGGCGGAAAGGGACGGCGGCCACGGCTCGACCCGCTTCATTGGCACTCGGCTGGGCCTGCGTATGAAGGACCTGCCCATCGACCCGGCCTCCTGGACCCTAGACCTGGCCGCCCTCGCCCACCGGCTGGCCGGCGGGCCGCAGCCGGAGCTGGTGTACCTGGACGCGTTCATGTGCCTGTTTCCCGTCGACCTTCCCGGGCTGCGCGAGGTGGTCGGCTCCGACACAGTGATCCACTACGACGCCTCCCACACTCTGGGCCTCATCGCCGGCGGCGCCTGGCAGAACCCGCTCGTGGAAGGCGCGGACAGTCTCGGCGGCTCCACCCACAAGACCTACCCAGGGCCACACAAGGGGCTGCTGGCCACCAATGACGCCGGACTCGCAGCCCGGCTTGATGAGCACGCCTCGCACTTCGTCTCCCACCACCATCCGGCCGACGTCGTCGCCTTGGCCGTCGCCGCCGCCGAGATGGACGCCCACGGCGCCGCCTACGCGCTGGCCACGGTCGCCAACGCCCGCCGCCTGGGAGCGGCGCTGGCCGAACGGGGGTTCACGGTATGCGGGGAGAAGGGCGGCTTCACCGACTGCCATCAGCTGTGGATCGACATCGCCCCGCTGATGGCCGCCGAGGACGCCTCCCGTCGGTTGTTCGAGGCGGGGATCGTCGTCAACGCGATCCCGCTGCCGCACATCACCGCTCCGGCGGGGCTCCGCCTGGGCGTGCAGGAGGTGTCCTGGGCCGGGATGGGCGAGGCCGCGATGGACGAGCTCGCCGACATCTTCACCGACGTGCTGCGCGACGGCCGGGAGCCGTCCGCCCTGGCGGCGCGGACCCGGGCCCTCGCGGAAGCACACCAGCCTGAGGGGGCAGACGAGCGGGTCCTGCACACGGCTTTGGCAGCCCTCGAAGCAGGAGGTGGTGCGTGATTCCGGAACAACTCCCCGCCCGGGGCCTCTTCCTCGGCCCCGTGCACACGACGGACACGTTCGAGATCCGCCCGGACTGCCGGCACTTCGCCGGCGGGATGCCGTGCCGCCAGTGGCGGCCCTGTCACGGCTGCCCGCACCACGACCGGGTCGACCATCGGGTGCTGATCGTGATGCTCGGCCTGCTGGGGGACATGCTCATCGCCTCCCCGCTCCCCGCGCGGATCCGCGCCCAGAAGCCCGGCGCGCACATCACCTGGCTGGTGGACGAGGCGTGCGCGCCGATCCTGCGGATGAACCCGTACGTCGACGAGGTCCTCGTCCACGGTTGGGAGGCCGCCGCCCAGCTGCCGTCACGCCGCTTCGACGCGGTGTACTCCTTCGAGCGAACCCCGTCCGCGGCAGCGCTGGTGGACCGCATCGACGCCGGGCACAAGGCAGGGCTCGCCTTCGGCGGCCCCCACCACGCCCTGTATCCGATGGGCGAGGCGGCGATGCAGTTCTTCCGCCAGAACACCTGGAACGACTACCGCACCACCGGCAACCAGCAGACGTGGACCGAGCTGTACTTCGCCGTCGCCGGATACGAGTACGCGGGCGAGCCGTACATCCTTGACGTACCGGAGGCCGCCCGGCGGCGCGCGGCCGGGCTGCTCGGGGAACGGACCGGCCCCCGGGTATGCCTGAACCTGGGCGGGTCCCTGCCGACGAAGCTGTGGCCGGCCCGGCACTGGGCCGAGCTCGCCGACGCCCTCATCGACCACGGGGCGCAGTTGGCCCTTCTCGGCGGCCCGAGCGACCGGACTGCGTGCGAGGCCCTGCTCCGACACCTTCGGATGCGGGGCGCCGACGAGTCCCGCGTGGCGTACGCGCCTCTCAGCCTGGAAGAGGCCGCCGCGCTGCCGGGCCTGGTCGACGTGATGGTGACCGGGGACTCCTTCGGCTTTCATCTCGCCCTCGCGCACCAGAAGCCGACCGTGCTGCTGCTCGGGCCGAGCAATGGCGCCGAGGTCATTCCCAAGCACGTGGCCAACGTGACCGCACTGCGCGCTGCGCTTCCGTGCTCGCCGTGCGCTCACCAGGTCGCCTGCGGCGGAGTCGGCGGCTGCATGGACACCATCGACATCCCGACCGTCTTCAAGGCAACCATCGAGCACCTGACCACCGTCTGAACCCGCCCCCACGCCGGGGCGCGTGGGTGGCCGCGAGAAGGAGCACCACGTTGGGAATCGTGCTGGGGTTGGGCGGCCCGTACTACCACGACGCCTCCGCCTGCCTGGTCATTGACGGCCGCATCGTCGCCTTCGCCGAGGAAGAACGGTTCTCCCGCCGCAAGCACCACAAGGACTCTCGCTCCTGCGCGGTGGCCGCGGCGTACTGTCTGTCCGAGGCCGGCATCTCCCTCGACCAGGTGGACGAGATCGCCATCGCCTTCAATCCCACCTGGCCCACGCCGAGCGAGGTCTGCAGGGACGCCGAGCTGATCGCCGAGCTCCTCAATCCCGCCCTCTTCGGCCACCACCGGCCGAAGCAGGTCACCGTGATCGAGCACCACCTCGCCCACGCTGCTTCGGCGTTCCACCCTTCCGGGTTCGACGAGGCCGCCGTGCTGGTGGTCGACGGCTCCGGCGACGGCATCTCCGCCACCCTCGCCCACGGCACCACCAGCGGCTTGAAGGTCCTGCGCCAGTTCCCCTTCTCCCAGTCCCTGGGCTGGTTCTACGAGACGGTCGCCGAACATGTCGGGCTCGGTGACTGGACGAGTTCCGGCAAGCTCATGGGCTTGGCCGGCTACGGCAATCCGGACCGCTACACCCTGGACTTCCTCACCCCACGCGCCGGGGGCTACCACCTGGACCTGTCCCGCTACGGAATCCGCCCCGACGAGGCGGTCGACGACCAGTACACCGACCTGCGCTACTACCGTCGTCTCAAGGCCGCGTACGCCACCGCGTACATCGACCTCGGCATCCCGCGCCACCACCGAACCCGCACCTACACCTGCGGACGCACCGTGCCCGACACCGGATACCTGCCCGAGCATGCCGACCTCGCCGCCTCGGCACAGCACCTGCTGGAGCAATGCCTGACGGAGCTGGCCCGCGAAGCCCTCACCCTCACCGGCGCCTCGCGCCTGTGCGTCGCGGGTGGCGTCGGCCTGAACTGTTCCGCCAACGGCCACCTCGCCTCCCTGCGCGGCGTGGACGAGCTGTTCGTCCAGCCCGCCGCCGGGGACGCCGGGTGCGCCATCGGCGCAGCTCTTGAGGCTGCGGTGCGCCGCGGCGACCTGACACTGCCCGGCGCGGCAATGACCACCGCCGCCCTCGGCCCCGCCTTCAGTCCGGGCGACATCGCCACGGCCCTCACCGACTACGGCCTGGCCTTCCACGACCATGGCGACGACCTGCCGACCGTGGTAGCCAGGCACCTGTCGCTCGGGCACACCGTCGGCTGGTTCCAGGGGCGCATGGAGGCAGGCCCCCGCGCGCTCGGCAGACGCAGCATCCTCGCCGACGCCCACCACACCCGGGCCCGCGACCACATCAACAACCATGTCAAGCACCGGGAGCCCTGGCGGCCCCTCGCCCCTGCCCTCCTCCAGGAGGCCGCGCCCGACCTGATCGGCACGAACGTCCCCCACCCATTCATGATCGTCGCCAGGCAGGCCACCGAGTCCGCACACCAGATGATCCCGGCCGCCGTCCACACCGACGGCACGCTGCGCCCGCAGACCGTCGCCCGCGACGACGCCGACCCCTATGCCTGCCTGCTCTCCTCGTTCGCCGAGCAGACCGGCCGTCCGCCCGCGCTGCTCAACACCTCCTTCAACCACGAGGCCGAGCCGATCGTGTGCACCCCCCGCGACGCGGTCGCCACGTTCGCCGCAGGCCCGCTGGGCGTACTCGCCATCGGACCGTTCCTCATCCGCAAGGACCGGCCTAACTGACTGTCCGACACCATCCGTTCACGGCCGGTAGGTTGAGAACCGGCCCCGTGGCCCTCATCCACATCCAGCGAACAGGACCATTCGCGATGACCAGCACAGCCCCTGCCACCTCCGACGTGCCAGCAGCCGACCGGCTGCGCGTCCAGCACGGCGCGGCACTCACTCTCGGCGAGGACTGCGACCTGCCCGACGACCTCGTGATCGAGCTCGACACCGACGCCCACCTGACGATCGGCGACCGGGTCTCCATCCGGCGCGGGTCCACCATCCAGGTCCACCGCGGCGCCACCGTCATCATCGGCAACGACGTCGCCATCGGGGAGCACACCTTCATCTCCGCCATGGCCGGCATCCGCCTCGGGGACGGCGCGGCCCTGTCGAACATGGTCGACCTCCACGACCACAACCACCGCGCGCGCACCACGACCAACGTGCCCACCGGGCAGCTCGTGCCGTGGGCGTCCGGGTTCGAGGCCGCGCCGATCATCATCGAGACGGGCGCAACCCTCTCGAACAAGGTCACGGTCACCGGCGGTGTCCGCATCGGGGCGAACGCACTGGTCGGGGCGAACGCCGTCGTCGCCCACAGCATCGCCCCCGACACCGTCGCCGCAGGCGTCCCCGCCGGCGTACGCCGCCACTTCGACGGCGCCCCCGTCGCGGGCCAGGACCGGCGCACCCTGACCGTCGGGTTCTTCGGGACGAGCATCATGGAGCACCTCGAAGCGTTCAACACACAGATGACCACCCAGGCCAACCTGCCCGAGGTCGGCTCCAAGGTCACCGTCGAGGGCTGGCACCAGCGCGGCTGGGTACGCCGCCTCGCACTGTCTCTGCGTGCCGCCCACGCCCACGTCGGCTTCGATGTCCGCAACCACGGCGAGGGCGGTGCCACAAGCCGGGACGTCGCCGCTCTCGTGGAAGCCGACCGGGCGACCGAAGGCGTCGACTACGACCTGGTGTTCGTCGGCTGTGGCATCAACGACGTCTGGCGCCGCTTCCAGAACCGGCTGTCCGAGGCGGTCGACATCGAGGAGTACACCCGGCACATGACCACCATGCTGGAGCAGCTGACCGGCTACTCCCGACAGGTCGTCGTCATCAGCGAGACGCCGTTCGGGCCCATCGAGGATCCCGGCACCGTCGCCGCCATGAACACCGAGCTCGCCCTATACAACGAGGCCGCCCGCAAGGCTGCAGCCGCGTACGGCGCGCACTTCCTGGACGTGTGGACCCCGTTCACCGCCGTCGCCCGTCACTTGCCCGCCGACGACCAGGCAGGCGGCGTGTGGAGCGACGGCGTCCACCTCACCGAACTCGGCGACACCGTGCTGCTCCAGCACGCCGAGCGCCTCCTCGCCGAACACCGCATCGTCGAGAAACTCCTGGACTATCCGCTCCTGGAGCGCGACCGCGCACTGACCGCGTACGGCCCGCTGTTTGCCCGCTACCGGCCCGCCGCGTCCTAAGCCCTCAGGGTGCTGGCGCCGGTCGGCGAGCGCCGGCACCCCGGCAACCGCCCCGACGCTGTCTTCTTTGTCCTTCAAGGGAGTTGATCGTGCCCCAGCTGGGCCGTGAGCACATACAGGCGCTCGCCGTCGCGTTACCCCTGCTTGATGTCGCCCGCCTCCAGGCATGGGGCAGCCTCCTCGCCGGCCGACTGCCCGCGGGCGGGCGACTGCTCGTCGCGGGCAACGGCGGCTCGGCGGCCGAGGCCCAGCACCTCACCTCCGAACTCGTCGGCCGCTTCCGCGCCGAGCGGGCGCCCATGTCCGCCATCGCGCTGCACGCAGACTCCTCCTCGATGACCGCCATCGCCAACGACTATGGCGCCCAGGAGGTCTTCGCCCGTCAGGTCCGCGCACACGGTCGCCCCGGCGACGTCCTACTTTTGATCTCCACCTCCGGCACCAGCCCCAACGTGCTCGCCGCAGCCCAGGCGGGCCGGGAACTCGGCCTCACCGTCTGGGCGCTGACAGGCCCCGCACCGAACCCGCTCGCCGGGGCCAGCGATCAGGCGGTGTGCGTGGACACCGAGCAGACCGCCACCGTCCAGGAGTGCCACCTGGTGGCCGTGCACGTCCTTTGCGCGGCCATCGACGCCCACCTCACCGGGCCGGCCGCGTCCAACGATGAACAGCTGGACGGCATGCGCCGGCTGGTGGTGGTCGGCGACGTGCTGCTGGACCGCGATATCACAGGCACGGCCGACCGCCTCTCACCGGAGGCCCCCGTGCCGGTCATCGCCGACTCACAGGCCATCGACCGTCCGGGCGGCGCCGGACTGGCCGCAGTCCTGGCCGCCCGGGAGCCGGGCTGGCGCGTCACCCTGGTGTGCGGCCTCGGACAAGACACCCCTGGGGCCCGGGTCCGCACCCTGCTGGACCAAGCAGGCGTCGAGGTCGTCGACATGGCCACCGCCGGCACCACCCCGGTCAAGACCCGTATCCGCGCCGCCGATCGCACCCTGCTCCGCTTCGATACGGCCACCTCCCCGCTGCGGCTCGGCCCGCTTGCGGACATCGCCCGCACCCGGCTGGACGAGGCCGCAGCCGTACTGGTGTGTGACTACGGGCGTGGCATCGGCGCACACGACGAACTCCGCCAGGCCCTCACCGCCGCGGCCCGCCGCTGCCCGCTGGTGTGGGACCCGCACCCCAAGGGGGCCGAGCCAGTCCGGGGGACGGCCCTGGCCGTCCCGAACGCGGACGAAGCCCGGGCCCTGACCGGGGACAGCGGGCCGCAGGAGCTCGGCGACGACGTCGGGCGGGGCGTGCGGCTTCTGGCCGCGTGGCCGGTCAAGCAGATCGCCGTCACCCAGGGGCACAACGGCGCGGTCCTGATCGCAGACCCCGACTCCCACCCCCTGGTCGTCCCGGGCCGCCCGGCCGCTGGGGACACCTGTGGGGCCGGTGACCAGCTGGCCGTCACCGCAGCCGTGATGCTCGGTGCCGGACGGCTGCCGTCACACGCCGTGGCCGCGGCCGTCGATGCTGCGACCAGCTACGTCCAAGCGGGCGGCCCCGCCAGCCTGTACGTCCCGCAGCCCGCTGACCCGTCGGCGCCACTGGAGCTAGCCGCGCGGGTACGAGCGCGCGGCGGGAAAGTCGTGGGAGCAGGCGGCTGCTTCGACCTGCTGCATGCCGGACACCTCTCCCTCCTGCACCAGGCTCGTCGCCTCGGAGACGCCCTGGTGGTGTGCATCAACAGCGACGACTCCGTCCGCCGACTCAAGGGGCACGACCGGCCGGTCGTCGGCGAACGCGAGCGCGCCGCGCTGCTGGAGGCACTGGACTGTGTGGACGGCGTGCTCATCTTCGGCGAGGACACCCCCGAGAAGGTGCTGGCCGAGCTCCGCCCCGACATCTGGGTCAAGGGCGGCGACTATGCGGGCCAGCGGATCACCGAAGCCGACCTCGTGGAGAGCTGGGACGGTGAGGTCGTCGTGGTGCCCTACCTCGACGGTCACTCCACCACTAACCGCATCGACCAGCTCACCCAACAGGCAGGTGCCCGATGATCCCCGGAGGCAACGTATTGGTCACCGGGGCGGCCGGGTTCATCGGCCGACACACAGTGGACGCCTTCCACCTCGCTGGACACCACGTCACCGCCATCGACCTGCGCCCAGCCCCCGACCACCTTGCCCGCAAGGCCCGCTGGCAGCGCGGCGACTTCGCCAGCCCGGCTCTCCTCGCCGAGATCACGGCCGGCCGCTACGCCACCGTTGTGCACCAGGCCGGCATCAGCGACACTCGCGCTCCGCACGGACCTGAGCTGGACGAGACCAACACCCTCGGCCCGCTCCGGCTGGCCGACGCTTGCCGCACCGGCGGCGCCCGCCTGATCTACGCCTCCTCGCACTCCGTCTACGGCACCCTCCACCACCGCACGCCGACCGCCGAGGACGCGGACTCTGACCTCTCCCGCTGCTCCGGGCCGCTCAACCCGTACGCCGCCTCCAAGCTTGCCCTCGACCAGCAAATGCGCGCCCGCCACGTCACCGGCCTCGAATGGGTGGGGCTGCGCTATACCAACGTCTTCGGCCCCGATGAAGCCGACAAGGGCCCGATGGCCTCGATCCTGTCCCAACTCCTGCGCCAAGCCGCCCGCACTGGACAGATCCGCGTCTTCGACGACTCCCTGACCGCCGCCCGCGATTACATTCCCGTCGAGACAGTCACTGCCACCATCGTCCAGCTCGCCGAGCAGCCGCCGGTGCCGGCTGGGGTCTACAACTTCGGTGGCGGTTACGCGACGTCCTTCGCAGACGTGGTGCAGTGGTGCGCCCGTTTGCACCGTGAGGCCACCGGTCGGCCCCTGCTCGCCGAGCTGGTACCGAACCCGGACACGGCCGCCTACCAGTACTTCACCTGCGCTGACATGACCGCTCTCGACAAGGCCCTGGCCAACCGGCCGACCGTCTCAGCCGAATCCATCGAAGCCCGCGCCGCCGAGTTGTTCGAGACCTTCCGCAGCAGTGAGACAGAATGAACCGGCGCCGCCCGCCCCGACGACAGGCGCTGGTCGGCCGCGCCGACGGGCGGTGTTCCTCGACCGCGACGGCACCCTCACCGAGCCGCGCCACTATCCCTCCCACCCCGACGAGCTGGTCCTACAGCCGGATATCGGCTTGCCATTGCGCGCCCTCCAGCACGCTGGCTTCGCCCTGGTTGTCGTCACGAACCAGAGCGGGCTGGCGCGGGGGCTGTTAGACACGACAGCGTTGGACGCGATGCACCACCGACTCCGCGCTCTCCTCGCCCGCCACGGGGTCCGGCTCGACGGCATCTACGCCTGCCCCCACCATCCGGACGGCACGGTGCCCCGATACCGCAGGCTCTGCTCATGCCGGAAGCCCGCCCCCGGCATGCTCCACCAAGCCGCCCACGACCTCGATCTCGACCTCTCCGCATCGTGGATGGTTGGCGACTCCTCCTGCGACATCAACGCCGGCCACAGGGCCGGAACCTGTACCGCACTCGTCGGCTCCCAGCCGCTGCCCGATGTGACGCCGGGCGTGCATCGAGCGAGGACCTCCGACACTCTCTACCAAGTGCTTCGCTGCTTCCTCGCTGGCCGCTAACGAGAAGGCGCCTCGTGCCACCGTGAGGTTCCCCCGGCGTGCGAGAGGTACTGATCAGCTGGTCAGGGCAGGGTGACGGGGTTTCAGGACGGGCTCTGTCAGCCAGTCCTCGCAGGCGGGACGGTCCTTGGCCATCCTCTGGCGCCGCCCGCGCTACTCACCCCGCCAGTTCCTCCAGCCACGGATGCCCGGGATGTACGAGCGTCAGCCACCCACTAAGGACATCCCGCCGCGCCCGTCCCAGCAGCGGCAGCACTCCGGCGAAGTCCGCCTGATCCTTGGGGCGTGTCGCCTTGGCTTTGAACAGCAGCACCAACTCCGGCATCAGGTACGGGACTCCGTCCGCCGTTCGCTCAATGATCGCGTCGTACGGCAGCCGCAGCCTCTCGTCCCGCCGGAAGAGCCACGTCTCGCCCTCGTGCGGCTCGCGGAAGACGTCGAACAGGAACTGGCCGCTCGCTGGATCCCGCAGCCAGGTCTGGTGCGTGGCCGCCAGCGCCTCGGCACCCGCCCCCGACCAGACCCGCCCGGAACCCACCGGGTCAAACACGTACTCGGGGAAGCGGTGCCGAATCTCCGGGAACCTAGCCGAGGGCACCGCGATCTCCAGATCGCCGTGCGGCCGAGACTGTTCCCCGCGAAACAGATCCAGCGCCCACCCTGCCGCGATGCACCAGGGCGCGCCGACCCCGTCCATCCGCTCAGCGACTTGTTCCGGACGCCAGGCATCCGCCCACCGGGCCTCCACTTCGTCCACATCGAGCACGGCGCCGCCGGGCGGCAGGGATTCGGTCATCGGCACAACCTACTGCCGCAACCCCACCCGGGTACGGCCTTTTGTCGGCACTGGAACCAGACCCGCTACTAGGACGGATACGGCTGCACCGCTTGATCTCCTTGGTCACTTTGGAAGAACCGATCTCTGCTCTGTGACTTCCCGCGCTGGCCATGCCCGGAGGCGTTGCTCAGAGAACTGTCGCGTACGCGGAAGACCAGAGCACGCTGTGGCGCCACCAGGCCGGCGTTCTGCCCAATTAAGTCGCCGTGTCGAGTCCCGGCGTCGGCGCTTTCCTCTACGCGCACTGTGGTCGTTTGCTTCGGATCATTGTGCCGAAACCCCCTAGCACCGAATGGGACCGAGGTCCCGGGGGAGGGCGGCAGCATGCTTCTCCTCCGCTATCCGCTGCTGGTCCCGGTGCAGGGCGTCCGCTCGGGCCTCGGGGGTGACTGCCTCGCCCAGGGCGATCGCCGCCGCGCTGGTGACGGGAGTCAGCGAGTACCGGACGGGAGAGCGGCTGGACCGCGTCGGTAGGTGCAGGCGGGCGACACCGGCCGGGAGCTCGGCACGCAGGGCACCGTGCCAGCGGATCCACAGTGCGGGGCGCCCCCTAAGGGCCTCGTCGCGGAGCTTGTCCACGGCGGTGCTGTCGTCCTCGCGGTCGATCTCCACGGCGACCGGAGGGCCCTCCTTGCGAAACAGGCGGAGATCCAAGTAGGCGGACCAGGGCGGCGACCAGTAGATGCGGCAGCCCCCATCCATCCGGCGAGGCGGGTCGATGTAGCGCATTGGCGCTTCCCATCTGTTCCGCCAGCCCGACGCCTTCGCCCACTCTGACACTGCGCGGGTGATGCACAGGGTTGCCTCCTTTCCCGTCAGACCGGTGAAGGCGAAGCGGGTCTCGGACAGGTACGCGCGTAAGGCAGCGGCGAGGATCTCGGACTCGCCGACCGCCGTCAGTTCGAGGGCCATCCGCTGATTCTCCGCCCGGGCACTGACAACGACCGGGGCGCAGCTGCCGAACAGCGGGACCGCGCACGCACGTCGTTGCTCAACCTGTCGTGGGTGGTGGTTCTCCGGAAGTCCGCTCTCCCGATCACTGGGCGTACCTAGGGGCCTCTACAAGGCGGCGAGCTGCGGTATCGAAGGCGAGGGCCAGGCAAGACCCGGTCGTGTCCCACGACGTGGTGTAGGGGATCAAGCGCTACGCGTTCCGGTTCGAGGCCCACGGTGATCTCCGTGGACGCGGCGGCCCACGAAGCGTCCCGGTGAGGCGGGTTGGGTGCCCCAGGGGTGGGGCCACCGCCACTGACGTGCGCGTTCCGTCCCCTTGATCCCCTACACCACCTGGCGGGACGTCATCCAAGACCCGGAAGGGGCCAAGCCGTTGGTGTGCTGGACGGTGTTAAGGAGCAGCTTGTTTCGGACAGCAGGGAACGCACGCCCTGGCCAGAACTGCAGCCGTGGCACCTCCTGCTGGATTGATGGGACGCGCCGAAGACTCCGAAGAACTACTACAACGAGTGGAAGCTGCGACAACACGGCCTCGCCCAACACCCTTACTGCGCAGGCTAGATAGACTCGTCGGAGTCCGGCAACGGGCACCCGGGTCGCTGCGGTCACAGGCGGCAGGTCGAGTGGATTCTTCATGCCCGGGAGGCTCTGTAATGCCGTTTGCGTCCGCTTCTGCGCTTCGCCCGCGCGACGGAACCCTCTCCGTCCCTGCGCCCACCAAACCGGTGCCCTGGCTCGCGACGGAGGCGCATGCTCTTCAGCGGTCCCGCCTCTGGGAAGCCGCCTCTTCACTTCCGGCACTGTCAGCCCTCCTCCGCCCGTTGCGACATGCCGGCACGGAGAATCCGTTGCCGTATCGCTCCGTGATCGGGCTTCACTTGGTGTTGGTCCAGGAGGACCGGGTGCTGCTCGGCCTCCGTGCCGGCACCGCCTGGTGCGACGGCTGGTGGCACGTTCCTGCGGGCCATCTCGAAGAGGGCGAATCCTTCCTCACAGGCATGGTCCGTGAGGCTCGAGAGGAACTGGGCATCGCCCTCGCCGAGGAAGACCTGGTGGTCGCACACACCGTCCATGACCACAACCCCAAGACTCGCGAGAGTCGTCTCCAAATCTTCTTCACCGCCACGCAGTACGCCGGGCGGCCTCATGCTGCAGAACCGGACAAGTGTGCAGAGCTGCGGTGGTGGTCGCTCTCGGCTCTGCCGGAGAAGCTGGTGCGTTACACACGCCAAGCCCTGGTCTGCATTCAGCGGGGTCAGAGCGCGAGCACGGTGGGGTGGCCCGATGCCTGCTGACGACTGGCGCGAACCTGCAGGACTGATGGCGCCGCAGGACTATGCGCGCTCACGCGCGGCCTTCTGGGGCGGTGCCGCGGTGTTGTTCACCGATACGGAGGGCAAGGTCCTGGTCCTCGATCCGGCGTACCGGCCGGGCAAGCTCCTGTTGCCCGGCGGAGGTGTGGACCAGCCGGAGCTGCCCTCGGACGCGGCGGTGCGAGAAGTGGCCGAGGAGCTTGGGTTGTCCGCCCACGTACACCAACTGTTGGCAGTCGACTGGGTCAGCAAGGCCAATCCGGAGTACAGGACGGTATACGGCTTTCCTGGTGAAACGGTCTCCATCTGGGACGGTGGCGTCCTGGAGGAGAGCGACATCGCCCGGATTCGCTTGCCTGAGAACGAGATCACCTCGTTCCACTTCCTTCCGCCGGCCCAGGCCGCACGCCGGATGCGCCCGATCGAGAGGCGGCGGATGCTCGCTGCCTTGCGTGCCCGGATCGACCGTGCCGGACCCGCCGTGCTGGAGGACGGTGAGATCATCGGGCTCGGACAGGCACTGCAGCGATTGGACGTCGTCCCGCGTATTGCGATCGGCTACCAGGACATTGCCTGGCACCCGGCCATGGAGCCCGCTGCCGGCCTTCCCGTGAAGCAAGCGTGGGTGTGGGCTTTCGACCCGCTCGGCCGGGTCGTCGTCCTCGTGGATCCGCGCGACGGCCATGTCGTCTTGCCAGGCGGAACGGTCGAAACGGACGACGACGGGCCGAAGGCGGCAGCACAGCGTGAAGCCGCCGAAGAAGCGGCTCTGCGCCTGCACGATGCCGCCTACCTCGGCTACCTCCTCGATCCGGACGGTGCGGTCTACGGCCCAGGCACCGGGGCGAACGCCCGGGCACGGTACATCGCACGCATCGACTGCCTGGGGCCGGCGGAACCGGATGTCGCGACCGGCATCACCTACGGCCGGCTGCTGGTCAGCCCGGTGCAGGCGAGCGAGCTGCTCGGCCTCGGACGCGCCGGAGCCGAACAGGCCGAGTACGCGGCCCAAACGGCGGCAGTCCGCTGGGGAATTCCGTTGAGTGCGCCGCAGGCCGCGATCGAGATTCCCCACACGGGCCTGGCGGCCCTCCTGCCCTGACGCCCGCACGTGACGCCCACCTCGTGCCGGAGTCCTGCCGGCGCGATGCCCCGCACTGCCCTTCTGGCCCTGGAGGAGGACTCTCATGTCCGGCGAACCTGACACCGCTGCACAGTCGGTCGGTGGCCCTGACCGCGTGGTCACCGACGAGCAACGGGCGTACTGGGCCCAGGTCGGGGCGCCCATGGCCTCCTGCACCGCCTTGATCACCGATGCTGACGGCCGGATTCTCGTGGTCGACCCGACCTACAAGGACGGCTTCGACATGCCTGGCGGCATGGTGGAGGCGGGCGAAACGCAGATCGAGGGCCTGGAGCGGGAGCTGGGCGAGGAACTCGACCTGACTGGCGTGCCGATCGGCCGGTTCCTCGTTCTGGACCAGGTCCCTGCTGCCCGGTACGGGCGGGCCATGGTCGTCACGGTGTTCCACGTGGGTCCCCTCACCGACCAGCAGAAGCAGTCCCTGCGCTTTGTGGACGGGGAGATCGGAGCCGCCGAGTTCCTGCCCGTCGAGGAGGCGCTCGGGCGGCTGCCGCACCGCCTCGCCCGCCGCATCCAGGCGGCGCACGCCGCGTTGCTCTCGGGCGTGCCGGCCGTGCTGATCGACGGAACGTCCCGCCTCCTGCCCGGCCCTGTCGTATCGGAGGCGCGATGAAGCGGCTCCTGAAACGGGTCTGGAAGACGGAACAGGCCGTCTCCGAGTCCGAGGCCGCGCTCTTCGGCGGGGCGCTGCGCTACAACCTCGGATGGGTACGCCACGAGTACGCGCGGCTGGACACCAAATTCGGGCAGGCCGCCCGGATGGTGCCGGCCCTGGTGGGCAGCACCCTGCGCCTGGCCTGGCAGGCGGACCGCCGCGCCTTGTTGACCATCGGGATCGCCGAGGTGGGCCAGAGCATCACCCAGGCCGCCGGGCTGCTGGTCACCAACCAGGTCATCCAAGCCCTCCTCAAGGACGGGGACAACGTCTCCCGGCTGCACGCTGCCCTGCCGGCTTTGATCGCGGGCTGCATCATCGCGGTGGTCGGCACCGTCCTGGCCTGCTTGTCGACGGCGGGGACCGGGCGGCTGGAGCCGAAGGTGGAAAGGCTGGCCACCGAGCAGTTCCTGGAGGGCGCCGCCCACGCGGAACTTGAGGCCATCGAAGACGGCGAGTTCCGCACGCTCCTGGACTCGGCCTATTTCGGCGCCCAGTCCTCCCGCACCATGATCGGCATCTGCGTGGCCGTGGTGAACGGTTTGTTCTCGCTTGTCGCCGCGGCCGGCGTGGTCACGGTCCTCAGCCCCCTCTTGCTGCCTTTGCTGCTGCTCATCGCGCTGCCCCGTGGCTGGGGCGCCATGCATGTGGCCCAGCGCCGCTACGCCTCCCGGATGCAGTGGATCGAGCACGAGCGGGCCAAGCGGCTCGTCAACAACCTCATCACCGCACGGGAATCCGCCACGGAGATCCGTGTTCACCAGGTCGGCCCGTTCCTGCTCGATCACTTCCACGAGATGGGCGAGACCGCCGAGGCCGAACAGACCCGTCTTGCCGACGGCCGTGCGGTCACCGAACTGATCGCCGCGGCCATGGCCGGCCTCGCCTCGGCGGCCACGTTCGCGGGCCTGGGCGCGCTGTGGCTGACCGGCCACATGAGCGCCGCCACCGTGGCCACCGCCGCCCTCGCGATCCGTACCGGCTCAGCCAGCCTCGGCGTCCTCGTCGACAACATCCTGCGGCTGCACGAGGAGTCCCTCTACGTCCGCGACCTCGACCGCTTCCGTGAGGAAGCCGAACGCCGGGCCATCCCCACGGGCGGCCGGCCCGTGAGCGACTTTCCCGACCAGGTCACCTTCGACAACGTGTCCTTCGCCTACCCGGACCGTGACACTCCCGCCCTGCACGAGGTGACCCTGACCTTCCCGCGCGGAGCCGTCATCGCCCTGGTCGGCGCGAACGGCAGCGGCAAGTCCACCGCGGTGAAGCTCCTCGCCGGCCTGCACCGGCCCACGGCCGGACGCGTCCTGTGGGGGCCAACCGATCTTGTCGAGGCCGACCGGGTGGACATCTTCCGGCACGTGGCCGCTCTCGATCAGGGCTTCCAGCGCTGGCCCTTCACCCTGCGGACCAACATCCAGATCGGCCAGCCGGAACGCAACGCGGACGACGACATCGCCCGCGCCGCCGCCTACTCGGGCGCCGACAAGCTCGCCGCCGCTCTTCCCCGCGGTCTTTCCACCCTGCTGGCCCGGCAGTTCCGCGGCGGCCAGGAACTGTCAGGTGGGCAGTGGCAGACGGTCGGGCAAGCCCGGCTGCGGCATCGGCAGGCGAGCCTCGTCATCGCCGATGAGCCCACCTCCGCCCTCGACCCGGAGGCCGAGATCGAGTCCTTCGAACGCATCCGCCGCCTGGCCGATGAGGGCAAGACCGTCGTCCTGGTCAGCCACCGGATGGCCGGCGTCCAGCACGCCGACATCATCTATGTCCTGGACGAAGGGCGCCTCGTGGAGAGCGGCTCCCACCAGGAGCTCATGGCGCGGCCTGATTCCCAATACCGGCGCATGTACCTCATGCAGGCCAACCAGTACGGCACTGCCGTACCCATTGTACTGCCGACTCCCTCGGCCAACGGCGAATCACATGCCGCCAGCACCCCCGACTAACCGCCACCACCCGCCGCACACCATCCGGCCTGCCACGCGGAGGCCCAGCAAATGGGCCGCCGACCCGTTGTGGAGCACGCTGCGCGACCTGCTGGGCTGCGTCGGCGTGATCGCGGCCGGCCTCGCCATCACCACGATCGTCACCCTGCTCACCGCCCATTTCCCCGATCACAGGATCCGTCCGTGACCAACCTGCCGCCCAAACTCGTCATCGGCACCCGCGACTCAGACCTGGCCCTGGTCCAAGCAGCCCACGTCGCCGACCTGCTCGAACGCGCCTTCCCTCAAGTTGCCGTACACGTCGCCCCGATGAAGGCCGCCGGCGACCTGCACCAGGGGCCCCTGTCCCAGATCGGCGGCAAAGCCGTCTGGGTACGCGAGCTGGACCGGGCCCTGGCCGCCGCGCGCGTCGACGTCACCGTCTCGTGCGCCAAAGACCTCCCCGGCCCCCACGAACGAGGCACCGACACCACCATCGGTGCCGTCCTGCCCCGCGAAGACGCCCGGGACGCCCTCGTCCTCCCCGCCGGACAGCCCGCCGCCACCCTGGACGACCTCCCACCCGGAAGCATCCTCGGCACCAGCGCACCGCGCCGCATCGCCCAACTCCGCACCCGCTACCCCCACCTCACCATTCAGCCGGTGCGCGGCAACCTGCTACCCCGCCTCGCCCGCCTCGACGCCGGCGAAGGCGACAAGCCGCTCGACGCCCTCGTGGTCTCCTACGCCGGACTGTGCCGGGTGTCCAAGGCGGACCGTGCCACACAGCTCATCCCGCCTACGCTGCTGGCCCCGGCCACCGGCGCGGGCACGCTGGTCGTCGAGCAGCGCAGCGGCGACACCGCCGCCGCCCACCTCCTCGACGCCATCAACCACTCCGCCACCGCCCGGCTGCTGGCCGTGGAACGCGGCGTCCTCGCCCAGCTCAAAGGCAACTGCCAGACCGCCTGCTCCGTCCACGCCCACTACACCGACAAGCTCAGCCGGATCAGAGTCGACGCCGCCGTCTTCCACCCCGTGGGCAACGACGCGATCTACGTCGCAGCCACCGGACCGGCCGACGACCTCGGCGGCCTCGTGGAAAACATCACCCAGCTGCTGCATGGCGAAGGAGTGGAACGGCTCCTGCCGCGCTGACCCACGCGGCCCCGATCGCCAGCGGTAGCCCACTACGGGACGCGGATGCCGTTACGGCGGGACCGCAACGGCCACACTCACGAGGGGAGTTCACTGACGTGCCGCACCGATCCGAACCCGACGCCCGGGGAAGCCTGTGGCGGGACAGGGACTTCCGGCACTACGCGCTCGCGCAGGGCATCAGCGTGACCGGGAGCGGCGTGACCACGATCGCGCTGTCCGTCCTGGCCGTCGTCGACCTGCACGCCTCCACCTTCCACGTCGCGCTGATCTCCTTCGCTTCCAAACTCCCACCCCTGCTGCTGTCCCTGCACGCCGGCGTCCTGGCCGATCGCCGCCGCAAACGCCCCCTGATCATCACCTGCGACCTGCTCTGCGCCGCCGTCCTGCTCACCCTCCCCGCCGCGCAGCTCCTCGACCGCATCACCCTGATCCACCTCTACGCGGTCGCCTTCACGGTGGCCGCCCTGCAGGTCATCGGCAGCAACGCGTCCATCAGCTACCTGCCCTCCCTCCTCAGTCCAGGCCGGATCAAGGACGGCAACTCCAAGATGGGCGCCAACAACTCCCTGGCCGACCTGATCGGCACCAACTCCGGCGGCGTCCTCGTCACCGTCCTCGGCGCGGCCCGCGCCGTCACCGTCGATGCCGCCTCCTACCTGGCCAGCGCCCTGCTCCTGTGGCGCATCAAGCACCGCGAGGACCCGCCACCCGCCCGCACAGCCGGCACCAACCATTGGGCGGAAATCCGCGAGGGCCTCACCTACACCCTGCGCACCCCCGTCGTGCGCTCGATCGTGCTGTCGAATACGGCCACCTCCTTCGTCCTGGCCGCCAGCAGTGCCCTGTGGTCGCTGTACCTGCTGCGCGAACTGCACTGGAGCCCGACCGCCCTCGGGATCGTCATGGGCGCCGGCGGAATCGGCGGCATCCTCGGAGCCCTCGTCTGGCAGCCCCTGGAACGACGCTGGGGCCCAGGCAGGGTGATGCTCGGCGCGCTCGCCCTCAACCCCCTCGCCCAGATTCCCCTGGTCCTCGCCGGCCCCGGGCTCGGCGGGCAGATCGCCATCGGCGTCGGCATGGTCCTCCAGACCGGTGCCGCGGTGTGCCATGGCGGGCTCCAGCGCGCCGTCCGCCAGGAACTGGCACCTGACCATCTCCAAGGACGGGCGCAGGCCACCGGAGCCTGGCTCGCCTTCAGCTTGCGCCCGTTCGCCGCCCTCGCCGCGGGTGCGCTGGGCACCCTGCTCGGACTGCGCCCCACCCTCACGCTCGTCACCGCGGCCCTGGTGATCCCGTTCCTCGTGCTGTGGAACTCGCCCGTCCGCGCGCTCAGCACCGCCGCCCCCATCCCACTGACCCCGACCGAGGAGCCCGCCCACCCATGACGATCACCAACCCGGCCGGATACTGGGACCCGCTGTGGGCATCGGGACGCCGCTACCGCGGCCTCGGCCCCCAGGAACAGCAGCTGACCCGCCGCTTCCTCGGCGTCGGCCGCGGCCGGCCCGCGCTCGACATCGGCTGCGGCGACGGTGCTCTCGGCCGGTACCTGCACGCCGACCTGGGATACCGCACAACGGCGATCGACTGCTCCTCCGCCGCTCTGAAGATCGCGCAGGCCGAGCAAGACGGGAGCGGGCTGGTCTTTCAGCAGCTGGACATCGAGACCGACGACATCAGCGTACTTCCCGACGCCGGCTACGCCCTTGTCACCTGCCGCCTGGTGTTCGCCTTCATCAAGAACAAGCCCGCCTTCCTCGACCGCATCCGATGTCTCCTCCCGCCTGGCGGAACTCTCTGGCTGGTGACCCCTCTTGCTGAACGCCTCCCGGAGGAACGGAAATCGATCGGAATCACCGTGCAGCAGGCGGAATTGCTGACCGCGTCCTGGTCATTGGTACGAAGCGAAGACCTGGACTCGATGCGCTGCTACGCTCTGCGCCCTTGACCCGCCACGATCCCAATCCTGACCTCGGCGAGGCCCTCCGGCGGCAGGGAAGGCCGGCTCAGGCCGCTGCCGCGCGCAGGTGAGCCAGCAGGCCCTCCGTATCCGTCAGATCCGGAACGACGAAGTCGGCGCCAGCGGCACTGAGTTCCGCCATCGAGTGGATGCCCGAGGCGACCGCAACACAGCGCGCCCCGGCGTCATGCGCGGCCTGCACATCGCGAGGCGTGTCACCGATCAGCACGGTCGGCATCGTCAGCGCCACGCCGTAGGCGGCGTGAATCCGGGACCGGGCAGCATCGACGAGACAGGCCCGGTCCTCGCTGTCCTCGCCGTACCCACCCACGGCCATGTCGAGGAGATCGTCGAGACCGAACGCCCTCAGCTTGACGCGCGCATTCGCCGCGATGTTGCCCGTGAGGACTGACGAGCAGATCTCGGGGTCCGCCGCGAGCGCCTTCAACCCCTCCTGGACACCGGGCAGAACCCGACCCCGTCGCCGCAGATCCTCCTCGCGGCCCCGCCCCGCTTCCTCCAGCACCCGCTGCGCCGAGGCCCATCCGGGAACCGGCAGACCATGCCGGACGAACATCTCATGCATGATCGCCCGGTCCGTGCGCCCTTCCGTCGGCGCAGGCAGCTCGGCATCCCGCCCCGCGAGGGCCTTGAAGGCGCCGGCGTAGATCTCTTTGCTGACGCCGGCGTTGTCGACGAGGGTGTG
The DNA here is from genome assembly GCF_050936785.1 of Streptomyces sp. CA-249302. NCBI lineage: Bacteria > Bacillati > Actinomycetota > Actinomycetes > Kitasatosporales > Streptomycetaceae > Streptomyces > Streptomyces sp. CA-249302. Next base: position 6,996,782 of record NZ_JBNJMG010000001.1, read on the forward strand.
GTCCACGTCCCAGAGCACGATGAGCTGCACGTGCCCAGGGTATGCAGCGTGAACTGCCTGTTAATAGTGCCCTCATGGGACGTCCTGGCGTCCCGCAAGATCTTGCCGCGTCCCAGGACGTCCTGGAAAGATGCGAACGTGAACGAGCGGCTGCGTACGGTAATGCTCCAGCGGAAGGTGACCCCGGAGAAGCTCGCGGCCTCATGCCATGTAGACGTCAAGACCGTGGAACGCTGGATCAGCCTGGGGCGGCAGCCGCTCCGCCGGCACCAATGGGCGGTCGCGGAACAACTTGGCGTGGACGCCTCTTACCTGTGGCCGCCCGAGGAAGACGATGAGGAGCAGGCGCAGACGACCGAGCAGACCGAGCTGGTCGCCGCCTTCCCTAACCGCGCGAGCGTCCCGCAGAAGACCTGGGTCCGCCTCCTGAAGTCCGCGCAGGAGCACATCGATGTCCTGGTGTTCAGCGGAACGTTCTTCGCCCAGACCAACCCGCGGGTGGCGGCGATGCTCGCCGAGCGCGCCGACGCCGGCGTCCGGGTCCGCCTCTGTTTCGGCGACCCGTCCGGCAAGGCGGTCGCCGTCCGAGACGAGGAAGAAGGGATCGGCGGCACGCTCTCCGCGAAGATCAGGGCATCACTCACCTACTACCGCAAGTTGATCGGCACCCCCGGCTGCGAGGTGCGCCTGCACGACACGACCCTGTACAGCAGCCTCTTCCGTTTCGACGACGCACTCCTCGTCAACCCCCATGTGTGGGGGCAGCCTGCCAGCGCCAACCCCGTGTTCGAACTGCGACGCCTGGGGGACGACGGCTGGTTCGACCACTACGCCGGCAGCTTCGACGCGGTCTGGGAGACTGCGAAGCCCTGGTCACCCGAGTCCATGTGAGGAGCACGGCCCGCGATGGGACGTACGGAGTACTGGTACGACGAGAACGCACCGAAGCCGAACACGCTGATCCCGGCGTGCAACATGCTCGTCGCTCGAGAGTCCGACGGGGCGATCCTCCTGCAGCGACGCCGGGACACGGGGCAGTGGGCCCTTCCCGGTGGAGCCATGGACATCGGGGAGTCCCCGTCGCAATGTGCGGTCCGGGAATGCAAGGAGGAGACCGGAATCGACGCCGAACCCACCGGGCTTCTCGGCGTGTACTCGCCCCCTGAACATGTCGTGGCCTACACGGACGGAGAGATCCGGCAAGCGTACGAGGTGACGGTGATCGGTCGGCCGGTCGGTGGCGAGCCCACCATCAACGACGAAGCCGACGACGTCCGCTGGATCCGGCCCAGCGACCTCCACTCTTACGACATCCACCCCTCCATGAGGAAGCAGATCGCCCACTTCCTCAACGGGGCGTACCCGCACGTGGACTAGAAGTCCGCGCTCCTACTCTCGCCGACCGCAGTGAGCTGGGCTTCGACCCTGTGTACAGCCGCGCACAGCTCGGGTTCCGCTCGACGGATGAACCGACCGACGATGCTGTCGAGACCGTACCGACCAAGGATCTCCGCCAAGCGGGCATCGACCGTGGTCGGCTCGCCGTCCGGCGTCGTGGTCATGTCGCAGTAGGCCAGTGCGTCGACCAGCGCGGGGTGATCGAGAAGGGGAAACTCGTCCTCAAGCTGCTCCCTCAGCCCGCGTTCCTCCGCCTCCAGCACGGCACACGAGTGGTTGGCGACCAACCGCACCAGCCGCTCGTCCGCGGCCGAGTGGTCGCGCAGGTAGCGAGCCCCGTCGAGCGGATGGAACCCTGTCACCGCCAGCGTCGGCGCGTAGCCGATGTCGTGCAAGATCGCCGCAGCCCACAGCAGTTCTGCATCGACACCCAGGATCTCTGCTAGAACCCCTGCCTTCGCAGCTACGCCTTGGGAGTGCGTCCAGCGGCGCGGCAGAGGTTCCGCGAGGAGGGACTTGGCCAGGTCGCGGGCCCAAACGCTGAGATCCATGCTGGAAGACTAAGCCGGAATGCCCTGGGTGTGGCTGGTATCAGCTGGACGTCCATGGACGTCTCGGCAACTGTCCACGGAAGCGACTTCGGGTCTGATGAGCGTCTGGCTCCGAGCCACTCCCATGCCCACGACAGCGAGCAGCGCTGAGCGAGAGTCAGCCGGGCTATCCTTGGACAGCCAACTCAGTCCGGCTGAAAGTTCCTGACCTGCGACGACTGGGTTAACTGTCAAGGCCCGCAGCGCCGAAGTGCGGCAGGTGGGCCGCTGACCTGGAGCGACTGGGTTGGATGGCAAGGACCGGTGTCGCCTGGGTTCGCTGTCGAAGGACATGGGCCTTCAGCTCACGGCAGACGAGAAAGAGCCCCAAAGGACTGGAACCCTCCCCCAGGTCCATGTCAACGTACAACCTCCCCGGAAAACACCAGGTCAGAGACGCTTCCAGCGGTGCGGGTGCCAGCGGGCCGCGCTGGCTTCCATCTCTCGTCTCGTGCCCTAGTCCCTAGCGAGGAGGCCCACCTGTCGAAAGCCGCACTTCGATCGGCCCGCGTTACTGCTCCGATCCTTCTGGCGCTCGGCGCCATGAACGCATGGACCGCCCAGGCGAAAGCCGACTACGCCGCTCTCTCCACAGCCCTGTGCCTCTGCGTCTGCGCCGCCGGCCTTTTCGGTGAGGACCTGGTGCAGCGCGGGTATCGCCAAGACCTGATGGTGCTCGCGCACATCGCTGCCCACCCAGGTGCTGAAGCCCGAGGTATCGCCCGAGCCGTCGGCACTCCCGAACGCGTCGTGGCTCGCAACCTCAGCCGACTCACCGACAACGGACTCGTGGTCCTGGTCGACGACGACGTACACCCCGCGCTCAGGTTCTACCGGCTGACCTCGTAGTCCTCGGTCGCGGGCGGAATATAGCCCACGATCCCCGGTTACCGAAACCGGGGATCGTGCAGACCATTGAGGGAGTTCGCACCGGACTGTGCTTGGCGGTGGAGTCGGAGCGGGCTAACAGACAGGGCCAAGCAAATAGAGAGGTAGTACACGGCCCGTCTGCTGCATTCGTGTATCTGTCGGCTTCCGCTCCAAGCCCCTCATGGCATGGGAGTGCTGTCGGCATTGCCCAATCGACCACGCGCCCCAGCAAGGAACCCAAACGTGCGCCGATCCGTGATACCCCCTGCCCATTTGCGCTCAGGTAGCTGCCTCCATGACGGCTCTGAACGGCAAGCCTCTTCTGCTGCCAAGCAGGTGGCGCCGTGACCGCCGGCGGAAGCAACAGGCTCCTCACCCGGGAGAAGTGGCTTCCTGGCTGCAGGTGAGCGAGATCACCGTGAAGAACAAGTATCGGGCGTGGGGGCTTAAGGCGCAGAAAGTCGGACGCCTTCTGCGATTCCGTGAGCGCGACATTATCGCCTATCTCGAAGACAACTACGGATAACGGCCGCTCGGCCATTTCTCGCACACGAAGGGTGTCAGTTGGCAACCGTATATCAGCGATGCAAGTCCGATCCCAAGGTCACCACGTACCCATGCGACAAGCCGCGCTGTGGGCATTCTTGGACGGTCCGCTATCGGGAGCCTGGCGGTCGAACGGCGCGGCAGCGCGAAAAGACGTTTGCGAAAAAGACTGGGCCCGACGGCGCGGATGCCTTTGCTGCCAAGGTCGAGACCGACAAGGGGATGATGGTCTACATTGACCCCGATGCTGGCAAGATTACCGTCCGCGTCTATGTCGAAGACTGGCTCGAACGTCGAATAATCGGCGACGGAACCTATAACAATTACAAGGGTTTCATCGATAACCATCTCGTCCCCCGACTAGGTCGGAAAACCCTCGCCGGGGTGACCAAGCGGGACATCGAGCACTTCAAAGCGGCCATCAGCAAGGAGCTGGCCGCGAGCACGGTGTACGACCGCATGAAGATGGTGAAGCACATCTTCTGGTCCGCGAAGGAAGAAAAGCGGATCCAGGAAGATCCGACCAAGGACGTCAAGAACGCCCCTGGGTCGCGCGCCGTCGACGAGGACGAAATCCCGTCCCTCGACGAGGTGCGGCTGCTGCACAAGCACATGTCGCCCCAGTACAAGCTCACTGTCTGGCTCCAGGCCGGGGTCGGCATGCGAGTGAGCGAGGCCCTGGCCTTCCACGTCGGATGCCTGCGCAACGACATGATCCGGATCCGCTGGCAGATCAGCGCGAAGGCGCACCGTGACGACTGCCGGACACGGCTCGTCCCGCTCAAGCACCGCGAGGAGGGCGAGTACCGCGACGTGCCGGTCGCGCCCTTCATCTGCACGGAGATCGACGAGCACGAGAAGCTGTGGTCGCCGATCCCGATCACGTTCCGCGACAAGGCAGGGAAGGCGCGTCAGGTCGACGTCTTCTTCGCTCCCCGGGAGCGCGGCAAGGGCACCATGCCTACGGCGAACACCTATTCGTATCACTTCAGGAAGGCGTGCGTCGCCGCCGGCCTCGTCGATGTGGAGGGGAAGCCGAAGTACCACCCGCACTCGCTGAGGCACTTCTTCGCTTCGACCGCGCTCGCCGCGGGCATACCTATCCACGAGGTCTCGCGTTGGCTCGGGCACAAATCCATCACAACCACGGTCGACATCTACGGCCACCTGGTGCCGGAGGCGTGGGACCGGTGTCGTGCCATCATGCAGACGGCGTTCGAGCCAGCCGCGTAGACGCGGGTGACGAGCCGCTCTGCTGGGACGGTGCTGGGACGTGGCTACCGTGCTGGGATGGTGCTGGGATGGGCACCCCAGAAGCCGCGTTTTCGCAGGTGGGAGCTCTGCACCAAACATTCCGCTTCAACGTGTAGCCGTTCGATCGCCGTACGCCGACCGGGTCACCGTGCTGTGGCCCGGCCTCGGGTGTGCTGTTTGCGCAGTACCCGTAGCGTGGCCGGCAGGGGCGGGGTTGCGGAGCCGCGGAGCAGGGCCGCGTCGGTCGGATCAGCGTGCTGGGCACGGAGCTTGGGGTGCAGCTGACCGAAGCGGTCGGTCGGCGGCTCCGGTTGTGCGGGCGGATCTCGCAGCCGACCAGAGCGGTGAGTGCGGCGGGGTTGCCGTAGCCGGGTTCTCCGCCACCCTCCGCGGTCCGGATCGGTCTCGGCGTCGCTCTGGTGCCATGGCCGGCCTGGCGGAAAGTCCCTGGGAAGTCCCAGATAGACCCCGCGAATTTCGGCAGTGCGGGAACCGGAGCCGTCTTGGGGCCTGGTCCGCTTGGGGGCGGTGGGGGAAGGATTGGCCCCCGGGGCCGTAGGGCCTCTCGGAGGTTCGAGGTGGCGGGGTAGCTGTTCACGTACCTCGAACGAGCGGACCGGCCCAGGTTGGAGCTTGATCGCTGCGGGGTTCGCCAGCGGTAATCCTCAATGCGCTGAGGTCTGCTTTCTCGTCACGTGAACCATGGCCGAGCTCAGAGCTGGAAATCGAGGAAACTCTGTGGGAATCCGCTCCCTCATACCTGCGCTGCCCAAGACGCGAGCGCCCATGGCCGAAGGCTCCGGGGCGCCCGCGGACCGCGCAGCCAGGCTGCTCGTGCCTCTGACACTGATCAACACATTCGGCAACGGTCTGTTCCGGGTGAACAGTGCGCTGTTCTTCACGCACTTCGGGGACATGACGGCGGCTCAGTTCGGCACCGGACTGGCTGCCGGCGGCGTTTGCGGCATCCTCGCGTCCGTCCCGTTCGGCCGGGCTTGCGACCGCTGGGGTGCCCGCCGTGTGCTGATGATCCTCTGGTCCGCGGAGGCCGTGGGGATCCTGGGTTATACGCAAGTTCATTCGTTCTGGCTGTTCCTCGTGCTGATCTGCCCGATCACCGCGGTGGATCGCGGGGCAGTGGTCGCGTACCGGGCACTGCTGGCGACAGCGCTGCCACAGGACGGTGTGGTCAAGGCGCGGGCGAAGCTTCGAGCACTGGCGAATGTCGGGGTCGGGCTCGGCGCGGGCGTCGGCGGCCTTGCGCTCGCCGTGAACACGGCTACCGCCTACTTCGCCGTCATCGTCGTCGACTGTCTGACCTTCGTCGTCGCGGCGGCCATGCTGGCCCGCCTTCCGATCGCCCGGACGGCCGACGCCGCAGCCACCGGGCAGGATCGCCGACGCTCGGGCGTGCTACGAGATCGGCGTTATGTTCTGTTCAGCGTGATATGCACGGTCCTGGCGCTTCAGTTCGGCATTTTCGAAGTCGGCCTGCCGCTGTGGGTGGTTCGCGAAACGAGTGCACCGCGGGCGATCGTGGCGGTGGCGCTCGTGATGAACACAGCCCTCGTAGCCTTGCTCCAGGTGCGCCTCAGCAAAGGCAGTGAGGACAGTGTCGGCGCGATCCGGGTCGGCGAGCGCGTCGGATGGCTGTTGGCCCTGGGCTGCGTGGTCTTCGTCGTGTCGCGATCCGGGTCGGCGATCACGGCGACGGTCCTGGTCCTGGGTGCGGCGCTGATCATGACGATCGCCGAGGTGTACTTCGCGGCCTCGAGTACCACGCTGAGCTACAACCTCGCACCCGACAGCCAAGCCGGCGCCTACCAGGGCCTGTTCCAATCAGGGACATCCACGGCGACATCGCTTGCACCGGTGGTGATGACAAGCGGCGTGCTGCAGTTCCCGGTATGGGGCTGGCTGACCCTCGGCGCGGTTTTCGCCGCCGCCGGGACTTCACTTCGCTGGATCGACCCGGGCAAGGCCGAGTAGGTGGCTGCCGGGACCGGCCGGTAGCCGCGCGGCGGCAGGCTCGCCGGCGGCCATGCGTACGGATGGCATGGTCACTTCGTCGCCGACACGAGCCCGTGTGCCATGGTCGTGCCAGCGGCGTCAGCGGCGTCAGCGCGGCCGGGTCGCCCTTCGCCGGCCTGTCCGAACCCGTCGCGCCGAGAACGCCGCCCGCAACCTCGGATCCGCCTGGGCAGCCCGCCGTGGTTCGCCCTCGCAGACCGTCCTACTCACCCTCGCCTTTGCCCCAGAGATAGCCCATCTGCATCCGGTTGTGTGCCTCGAGCTCTCGCTTCATGGTGGCGATGTGGCCCTGCAGCGACCGCTCACTGATGCCGAGCCGCCGGGCTATCTGCTTGTCCGGGTAGCCGTTGATCAGCAGGCGCTTGATCGAGTCACGCATTGCGGGCATGACTTCCTTTGCTGCCAGCGCCGCATAATTCGGGACGAACGGGAAGGGCTTTGCCCGGTCCCATGACCTGTTGAACATGTCACGGAGAAAGCCGACGACGGCCGGCTCGCTCACCGCGACCGCAGAGGTGCGGTCTGCGTTCGCCGCGATGAAGGCGACGTCGTCCACGATGATCAGGCGGTCGAAGAACTCGTCGAGCGTCCGGACTGAAGCTCCGAGGCTCGTCGCCTTCTGGACGTACTCTTTTGTCGCCTCGTCGAAACGCGTCGTGTGTTGATAGAGAGTACGCATTACGACGCCGGCGGCCACGTGACGCCGCACGCTTTCCAGGGCGTCGTCAAGAACTTCCCTCGGGCGGGGACCGTCCGGCTGCGCGGTAAGAATTTCCCGCCGGGAGGCCGACAGAGCGTCATCGATGGCCTGAGCGATGGTGGATAGGCCGTGAATTTCGCGGACATCCGAGTTCCGGCTGGTGGCTGCGTATGACACGTTGTGCAGTCGGCTGGCCTGTTCATCGACGAGTCGGCTTAAGTCCGTCAAGTATTTGGCCATTCCTTGGACGAGCTCTTCCGGCTTCGTCGGAGCGTTCGGCGGAACGACATGATCGAAGTGACTCTCGGCGTCCGCCTCGTCACCCACGGTGGCTCGCCTTGCCGTGAGCCCTTCCCATTTTTCCTCTTTGTCCATGTTGAACCCCCGTGAAGATCCGCAGTGCGGGAACCGGAGCCATCTTAGTGCCTGGCCTCCGTGGGGGTGGTGCGGGAAGGATTGGGTGCAGGTCAGAGCTTGATTGCTACGGGGGCATTCGTGTACTGAATCGATGGACGCAGGCCGGACGCGCAATTAACCCGAATGGGGTGCGTGCACAGCTACCGAGATAGCTGGGGCCAAGTCGACCTTCTACCTCACGCCCAATGGGCTTCGACGAATGGGTAAATGCATCATGCATGTTCATGCAATCTTGACTCGTATGACGCGCACCGTACGTGTCGCATTCATCAGCGGCATCACCGGTGTGGCGGTGGCGATAGCTGTGGGGAGCGGCTCATTCTCGCCGTCCGTCACGGCGGCGTCTGCGCCCGATTCGATCGTGGCAGGAGACGGCGATGTCGGCTGGAATATCGTGGAGCCCTCCGCATCCTGACCGCGCGGACTTCGGTAATCCTCAATGCGCTGAGGTCTGACTTCTCGTCACGTGAACCACAGCCGAGCTCAGAGCTAGAACTCGAGGAAACCCTATGCCTTACCGTGTCCTGGTGGTGCAACCCGCGTTCTCTGCGAACGCCTATATCACTCATGCCCGTTCTCTCAATTGGGATGTCGTGGTGGCCTCTTATGAGGCCGAAGGCCGAAGGGTCGCCGAGTCCGTGCGATCTGCCGCGACAGAGATGATCGTGACGGATACCAACTCCGGGGATGTCCTGGAGGCCGCCGTCGTCCAATCCCACCAGCGGAACGCCATTCATGCTGTTGTCGCCGGCGGCGAGTACTACGTACCGGCAGCCGCCCGGCTGTCCGCCCGGCTGGGGCTGCCCGGTCTGGCCGGCACGGCCGTGGACCAGGTCCGGCACAAGGCGAGGATGCTCGAGGCGGTGGCTGCGGCGGGCCTGCACGTACCGAGGTTCACTGTGGTCCGTGAGCCGGCGGAACTCGATGCGGCATGTGCCTACGTGGGCTTCCCCGCGGTCGTCAAGCCGGTCGATTCCGGCGGGAGCGTTCACGTGTCGCGCGTCGACTCCCTCGAGGAAGCGCGCCGGGCGGTGTCTGCGATCCATGCCGAGGAGGGACTCGAGTTCGACCGGCCGCTGACCGCCGACGTGATGGTCGAACAGTACGTGGCCGGCCCGGAGTACAGCGCCGACGGCTACGTCAGCAACGGCGAAGCCACCGTCGTGGCGGTGACGCGGAAGCTGCTCGGTCCCGAGCCGCGGTTCCTGGAGCTGGGGCATCTCACGCCCGCGCCGCTCGACGAGGCTGTCCGCCACGAACTCGCGTCGTACGCCGTGGATGTCGTCAGGGCGGTGGGGATCACGACGGGGCCGTTCCACTGCGAACTGCGCCTCAGTGAGGGGCGCCCCGTACTCATCGAGGTGGCCGCGCGCCTGCCCGGCGGCAAGATCACCGAGCTGATGGAGATGGTCACCGGCCTCAGGCTGCCCGGAAAGGTCCTCGCGGACATCACCGGAGCGGATCCCCGGAGCGCGGCGGCCCATGGCGAGCCGGTCGCCAAGGCGACGGGAATTCGTTTCCTGACCGCGGGCGGCGCAGGTTCGTACGCGCGGCTCGAAGGCTGGGACGAGCTGACGTCCGAGCCGTGGGTGGTGGGGGGCCACGTCCTCATCGAACCGGGCGCCCCCATCAAGACCGATGAGACGGACTACAGCTGTCGGATCGCGGCCGTCGTCTTCACCGCGGACTCCCCGGAAGAGGCGCTCGAGCGCTGGTCCGAGATCGGTGACCGCGTACGCGTGGTCAGCACCTGACACGGAAGGAAGGATCGAAGATGAATCCCCTGCGCCTCCACTGGTGCTCACCGCCGGACACGGGGCAGGCGAAGCCCACGGATCCTTACAACATGGGCAAGCTCGACATGGGGGAAGTCATCGACTTCGTCCAGGAGGCCGATGAACTCGGCGTCGACACCCTGTTGTTCGGGATCTCCAAGAGGCTTCCCGACCCGATCCCGGTGCTCGGGGCGCTTTCGCAGGTCACCGATCGTGTCAGGTTCATGCTCGCCTATCGGCCGGGCCTGATGACGCCGCCGCTCTTCGCACAGGTCGTCAACACCCTGTCCTGGATGACAGAGGGGCGCATCGCCCTCAACATCGTGTCCGGAGCCTCTCCGGCGGAGCAGGCCGGATACGGCGACTTCCTCAGCCATGACGAGAGGTACGCGCGCTGCAACGAGTTCCTGGAGATCCTCCGGGGTCTCTGGGAGGGCGAGTCGCCGCTGAGCTACGACGGGCAGCACTACACGCTCAAGGACGCGGAGTTGGGCCTCGGCCACCTCGGCGGAGGGCGGCCGCAGATCTACATCAGCGGGGCGTCGGCCGTGGCGCAGCAGACCGCGCTGGCCCTGGGGGACTGCTGGTTGCGCTACGGCGACACCCCTGAGGCGCTGGCAGAGGCCGGCCGGCCGCTCGTCGAGGGTGGCTGCCGCGTGGGTACCCGCATGCACGTGCTGGCTCGTCCCACCCGGGAGGAGGCCGTGGCGGAGCTTGCCGAACTCGTGCGCGATCCGAACGAGGACCACAAGGAGTGGGTCCGCCAGGCGCTCAGCACCACCGACTCCGAGGCGGTGAGGTCCTCCTACGAGTTGGCGAACTCCGCGGTCGACGACTGGCTCTCGCCCTACATCTGGACGGGTGCCGTGGCCTACCGCGGGGGTCCGGCCCTGTGCATCGTCGGGAGCTACGAAGAAGTGGCCCGGTACATCCACAGCTACAAGGCCGCAGGTATCAGCGAATTCATCTTCTCGGGGTGGCCGACCCGGGACGAGATGAGGAACTTCTTCACTCATGTCGCTCCCCTGATTCGCGCTCTTGAGGCTGCGGAGGAGTAACCATGCACATTGTCGTCATCAACCGGTGGCCGAGGTTCCAGGAGGGGCCGCGCTGGGACTTCTCGATGGGCCGCTTCGAGGAGCTCATCGACCATGAGCGGCACCAGGTCAGTTACGTGGTCGACGCGGTCGGCGCCACCGGAGTCCTTGCCGATCCCGAGCAGATCGCCGACCTGGTCGAGGTCGAAGACCTCAAGGACTTCGAGGCGGTTCGCGGAGCGGTTCAGAAGATCACGGACCACGTCGGCCCGGTCGACCGGCTCGTCGCCGTGTCGGAGGCCACGCTCGGTATCGCGGCCGAGGTTCGCGCGGCACTGGGCATCCCCGGTCCGCGGCCCGAGGACGTGGCGCTCTACCTGAACAAGCTGCGCATGAAGGAAGTCGTGGCGACGGCTGGTGTCCGCGTGCCGCGGTTCGCTTCCTGCGAGAACGCCGAGTCCGCGGTGGCCTTCGCGCGGGTGATCGGGTTCCCGCTGATCCTCAAGCCGCTGTCCGGCGCGGGGAGCAGGGGGGTGCACCGCATCGAGGACGAGGCCACGCTCACCACGCTGCTGGATCAGGTCGACACCGGGGACTACGAACTCGAGGAGTTCATCGACGGGCCGATCTACCACGTGGACGGGTTTGTCGGCGGGGACTCGCAGATCCCGTTCATGGCGGTGTCCCGCTACATCGGCGACTGCCTCGCCTTCGAGGCAGGCAGACAGCCGCTCGGCTCGGTCGTCGTCCAGGACTCCCCGCTGCGCGACCGTGTGCACGAGTTCGCCCGGCAGTGCGTGTCGGGTCTGGGCATGAGCTCCATGCCGTTCCACCTCGAGCTCTTCGTCACGGCCGAGGGGGACCTGGTGTTCCTGGAGATCGCGGGCCGGATCGGCGGGGCCGAGGTGCCGTACCTCACGGACAAGCTCTTCGGGGTCAACCTCTTCGAGCTCTGGCTGGACGCCCTGTGCGAGGGCGGGGCGACGGTCCCGCCGCAGACGGGCGACCCGTCCGGCGGCTGGCTGATCATCCCGAAGCCCGCCGGACTGCCGGCCGAGGTCGTCTCGGTGACCTCCCTGCGGGACCACTTCGCCACGATCTGGCGGGAGTTGGTGCCGACCCCCGGCGAGGTGATGCAGCCCGGCGGCAGCTACGACGCCGTGCACAGCGGGCGGTTCATCCTCACCGGCGACGAGTCGACCGTGGCGGAGGACATCCGGAAGATCATCGCCGATTTCCGGATCGAAACCGCTCCGGTGCCGCAGTAAAGGAATCCCGGACCGGGGCCGCACCACACCATGGGGGAACTTGATGGACGTCGGTTCTGTACGCTTCAGCGAACTCTTCGGCTCGTTCCCGACTCCGATCGCCATCGTCACGGCAGTGGACGGGGCGGGTGAGCCGTACGGTTTCACCAGCAACGCCGTCTGTTCGGTGTCGGCGGCGACATCGACGCTGCTGGTCTCCGTCGGCAAGGGGTCCCGCACGCTGCCGGCGATCGTTTCTTCGCAGGCGTTCGCGGTGAACTTCCTCTCCTCGTCCGCGTGTGACGCCTCGCAGGTGTTCGCGAGTAAGGCCACGGACAAGTTCGCACATGTCGAATGGCGCCCCTCGGCCGTCGCCGGAGGCGCTCCGTTGCTCACCGAAATCGCACTCGGCATTGCGGAATGCAGGGTTGAGAACGCGATCGAAGTGAGTGACCACTGGCTTTTCGTAGGCCGGGTGGAAGGCGCTGAGACCTTCCCCCGCGAGCCACTTCTCTACCGTCGGGGCGACTACGGCGTCTGGTCGCCTTTGAACGAGTTCTCCACTCTCTGAAAACCTCTTGACTTTCTCTTCTCGAACACGGAAACAGAAGGGTTTCGCATGAAAATCGGGGCCGTAGACCATATCGAGTTCTACGTCGGAGATGCCCAGCAGTCCGCGTTCTACCTCTGCACCGCTTTCGGCTTCCGTATCTGCGGCCAGGCCGGCCCCGAGACCGGACAGGCCGACCACCGCTCGCTGCTGCTGCGCCAGGGCGGCATCGAGGTCGTCCTCACCTCCGCCCTCAACCCCACCCACCCGGCCGCGTCCTACGTGATGCAGCACGGTGACGGCGTCGCCAACATCGCCTTCGAGGTCGACGACGCCACCCGTGCCTTCGAGCTGGCAGTCGAACGGGGCGCCGTCGCCGTCGAACAGCCCACCGTCCACAGCAAGGACGGCACCGAGGTGGTCACCGCCTCCGTCCTGGGCTTCGGTGACGTGGCCCACCGGTTCGTCCAGCGCACCGGCGACCGCAAGCAGTTCCTGCCCGGAGTGATGGACATCATCGCCGCGGATCCCGAGGCGGGCGAGGAACTGCTCAGCACCGTGGACCACGCGGCGATCTGCCTGCCGGCGGGCCAACTGCGCCCCACGGTCGCGTTCTACGAGCACGTCTTCGGCTTCTCGCAGATCTTCGAGGAGTTCATCGAGGTCGGTTCCCAGGCGATGGACTCCAAGGTCGTCCAGAGCCCGTCCGGCAAGGTGACCTTCACCCTGATCGAGCCGGTCACCGACCGCCAACCCGGCCAGATCGACACCTTCCTCGCCCGCCACGGCGGCGCCGGCGTCCAGCACGTGGCGCTGCTCTGCGACGACATCGTGGGCACCGTGCAGACCCTGGAGCAGCGGGGCGTCACCTTCCTGCAGACGCCGGGCTCCTACTACGACCAGCTGCGGGAGCGCTTCGAGCGCTCCGAGCTCGCGGTCGAGGACCTGCGCCGGACCAACGTCCTGATCGACGAGGACCACTGGGGTCAGGTGTTCCAGATCTTCACCCAGTCCCAGCACGTGCGGAAGACGTACTTCTGGGAGGTCATCGACCGGCACGGCGCCCGCACCTTCGGCAGCGGCAACATCAAGGCGCTCTACGAGGCGGTCGCCCGCGAGAAGGTCGTCTCCTGAGCCGGCTCAGGGCGCCGTCCATCCACCGCACCACCGACTTGTGAGGAAGAGCATGACCACCGAGGCAATCCAGACCTTCGCCCTCACCGACGAGGAGCGCGCGCTGCTGCCGACCGACGAGGACGTCGCCTTCTACGCGGAGCACGGCTGGTACCTGTCGAAGAAGCTGTTCACCGACGAGGAGATCGAGCGGCTGGAGGCCGCCAGCGAGCGCTTCTACGCCGGCCACCGCGACCGCACCCTGCCGGTCCGCCCGCCCAAGCTGGCCTACTGGGAGCCGGAGAAGGGCGACGTCCAGCGGCACAACGACTACATCCACTACGAGGACGACACCATCGGCCGGATCCTCAGCAAACCGCTGCTGGGTGCGGTCGCCGCGCGCCTCGCCCAGGCCGAGCAGATACGGGTGTTCCAGTCGACGCTCATCTACAAGCCTCCGGTGGCGCAGGAGCAGTCGAACATCGTGCCCTGGCACTTCGACCGCCACTACTGGTCCACCTCCACCTCCGAGCGGATGCTGACCGCGTTCATCCCCTTCCACGACTGCGGCGAGGAGATGGGCACCATCACCATGGTCGACGGCAGCCACCTGTGGAAGGAGACCGCCGACAACGATGCCACCTCGCTGCACTTCGCCGACCGCGACCGCTCCGAGCTGGACCAGATGCTGGAGGAGAACGCGGAGTTCAACGGCGTGGAGGTCACCAAGATCCCGGTCACGATCCCCAAGGGACACGTCAACTTCCACCACTGCCGCACCTACCACGGCAGCGGGGCCAACGTCAGCGACCGTCCGCGCCGCGCGATCTCCTTCCACCTTCAGGACGGCGAGAACCACTACCGCGAGTTCTTCCGCTCGGACGGCACCCAGGTCAGCTACAACCACGACGTGCTGGTGCGCCGCACGGCCGAGGGAACTCCCGACTACAGCGACCCCGAGTACCTCCCGCTGCTGTGGAGCGACCACTGATGCGTAGTGCCGCGGTGGTCGGTACCGGATTGATCGGCACCTCGATCGCCCTGGCCCTGCGCGGCCGGGGCGTGACCACCTACCTGATCGACACCGACCCGGAGGCGGCGCGCACGGCCGCCGAACTCGGGGCCGGCATCACGGGCAGTCCGCGTGAACCGGTCGACCTGGCGGTCATCGCGGTACCACCGCAGTACGTCGCGGCGGCCCTCGGAGAACACCAGCGACGGGCGCTGGCACATGACTTCACGGATGCGGCCAGCGTCAAGGAGCAGGTCCAGCAGGAGGCGGCCCGGACCGGCTGTGACCTGACCCGCTTCGTCGGAGGGCATCCCATGGGCGGCCGGGAGCAGTCGGGTCCGCTGGCCGCGAGCGCCGACCTGTTCCACGGGCGTCCCTGGATACTCACTCCGGCCCCGCAGACCCGGGCGCAGACGGTCGAACGTGCGCGGAACCTGGCCGAGCTGTGCGGGGCCAGGCCGGTCGTGATGACCCAGGCGGAGCACGACCGGGCGGTCGCGCTGATCTCCCACACCCCGCATCTGGTGTCGAGCCTGCTCGCGGCGCGTCTGCTGCATGGCGAGCAGTCCCAGCTCGGGCTCGCAGGACAGGGACTCCGTGACGTGACCCGCCTCGCCGGAGGCTGCGTCGAACTGTGGACCGACATTCTGGGCACGAATGCCGCGGCCGTCGCCGACGTCCTTGCGGAGTTCTCCCACGACGTGGCGCTGATGGTCGACACCTTGCGCACACTGGGCACCGCCCGGAAGCCGGAGCAAGGCAGTGCCTCGAGGGATCGGCTCGCGTCCGTCCTGCTGCGCGGCGTGCAGGGAAGGGCCCGGATCCCCGCGTCCAGCACGGACGCAGCCGGCCCGAGCCGGACTTATGCGACCGCACCGGGAAGGGCGTGAGGGATGACCCAAGTCGGAGCGCCACCGGATCAGACCCTGTTCCTCGCCGACCTGCACGGCTCCCTCAGTGACCCGGTCCTCGACGCGATGACCTTCCTCAACGAGGTCGTCGGCCGTTTCCCGGACGCGATCTCCTTCGCTCCGGGCCGGCCGACCGAGGGCGGCTTCGAACCCGAGGACCTCGCACACCATCTACAGACCTACACCACGTACCTCGAGAAGGAACTCGGCTGGTCACGTGATCGGGTGCGGACCCAGTTGTTCCAGTACGGCCGTACCAGCGGCATCATCCGAGAACTGATTGCCAGGACGGTCGCCAACGACGAGGGAATCCAGGTCCCGCCGGAAGCGATCGTGGTGACGACGGGGTGCCAGGAGGCGTTGCTCCTCACCCTGCGGGCGCTCTTCGCCAGGCCGGAAGACACTCTGCTGGTCAGTTCACCCTGCTATGTGGGCATCACCGGTGCGGCCCAGCTCTTGGGCATCCGGGTGCGCCCCGTGCCTGAAGGCCCCGCCGGACCCGATCCGGAAGCGGTGCTCGCGGCTGTCCGTGCCGGCCGGCAGGCAGGCGAGAACCCCCGGGCCTTCTACGTGGTCCCGGATTTCGGTAACCCTTCGGGAGCGAGCATGAGTCCGGCGGCGCGGAGGCGTCTGCTCGACTTGGCCGCTGACGAAGACCTGCTTGTCCTGGAGGACGACCCCTACGGGTTCTTCGTCCGAACCGGATCGGCCCGCCCGACACTGAAGGCCCTCGACCGCGGCCGCCGGGTGATATTCCTGGGCTCCTTCGCCAAGACCGCGCTCCCTGGAGCCCGTGTGGGCTACATCGTCGCCGACCAGGAGGTCGTAGGCCCGTCCGGCAGGCGCACGATGCTCACGGACGAACTGTCGAAGATCAAGAGCATGACCACGGTGAACACCTCGGCCATCAGCCAGGCCGTCATCGGCGGGCTGCTGGTCGAAAGCGACTGTCGGCTTCGCACCGCGAACTCTCAAGCTGTCGCCCACTACCGCACCAACATGGACACGCTGCTCGACGAGTTGGAGCGGCACTTCCCCGCGGCGCGCCGGGCTGAGGCCGGAGTCCGCTGGAACCGTCCCGACGGCGGCTTCTTCGTCGTCGTCGACGTCCCCTTCGTCGCCGACCACCGGGCTCTCGAGCTCTCCGCGCGGTGCTTCGGTGTGCTGTGGACCCCGATGTGCGACTTCCATCTGGACGGCGGCGGCACTCATCAGCTGCGTTTGTCGTGCAGCTCACAGAGCCCGCAGGAGATCACCGAGGGCGTTGCGAGGTTGGCCGACTTCATCACCGCACAGACAACCGGCACAGCCGGCTAGGCCCAACGGCACATGCGCGCCGGCGACCCGCTCACCGGACGGAGAATGGAGAACACGAGGTGCCGAATCTGGACGCTTACGAGGCTGCGGCCAAGGAGCGGCTGCCGAAACCGGTCTGGGATTTCCTGGCGGGCGGCAGCGGCACCGAGTCGATGCTGACGGCGGGCCGGGAAGCCCTGGACCGGATTCGGTTGCGGCCGCGCTGCCTCGTCGACGTCTCCCGCTGCGACTCCTCAACCGCCCTGTTGGGTGCCGAGTTGGCGGCTCCAGTGGGTATCGCTCCCATGGCCTATCACCGGCTCGCCCACCCTGAGGGCGAGGTGGCGACGGCGCGCGCCGCGGGCGCCGCGGGCTTGCTGTTCACGGTGAGCATGTTCGCCAGCCGGACTCTTGAGGACATCGCCGCCGCGGCCGGCGGCTCCTTGTGGCTCCAGCTCTATTGGCTCAAGGACCGCGGGGCGATGACGGGCCTGATCCGCCGGGCCGAGTCCGCCGGCTATCGGGCGCTGGTGCTGACCGTCGACGCACCCAGGGTCGCGTTCCGCCCGCGCGATGCCCGTAACGAGTTCGTCGTACCGCCCGATGTGCGAGCGGTCAACATCTCTGCGGAGACCATGGCCGCTTCCCACCGGAGCCTGAACGGGCAATCGGCTGTCGCACAGCACTCGAGGGAGCAGTTCGACGCCTCGATCACCTGGGAGGACCTTGCCTGGCTGCGTGGAGTGACGACTCTGCCGGTGGTGCTGAAGGGCGTGCTGACCGGCGAGGACGCCGAACTGGCAGTCAAGAACGGCGTTTCCGGGCTGGTCGTCTCCAACCACGGCGGCCGACAGCTCGATTTCGCCAGGAGCGCTCCGGAGTGCCTCACCGAGGTGGTGGACGCTGCGGGAGGAGGATGCCAGGTCATCCTTGACGGGGGGATCCGGCACGGCGCAGACGTGGCCAAGGCCCTGTGCATGGGCGCGGACGCGGTCATGATCGGACGTCCGGCTCTGTGGGGGCTGTCGCATTCCGGTGCCAAGGGGGTCGCGGACGTCCTACGCCTGCTCATTGACGAGTTCGAGGAAGTCATGGCCTTGATGGGCGCGCCGTCCGTCGCCGATTTCGGACGGTCGGGAGTCTCCCACCGAGGCTGGTCACAAGATCCCGGTGGCGCAGTAACAAGTGGTAACAGGCAGTAACATCTTCGTCGATGCCGCCGTCAAGGAGGAGGCCGCCCCATGGAACCCGTCACGTTGATCACAGGTGGTTCGAGCGGAATCGGTGCGGCCGTTGCCCGTGCCCTGCTCAAGCAAGGTCACTTCGTGGCTGTCACCGGCCGCAATGCCGATCGGCTGGCCGCATTCGCCGCCTCGGCCGGAGCGGGGGAGCGGCTGTTGACCATCGGCGGTGACGCCAGTGACGAGAACCATGTCGCCACCGCTGTGCGTCATGTCGTCGGCGTCTGGGGTCGGCTGGACACGGTGATCGCCAACGCCGGGTTCTCCCTGCCCGGCACCCTGGAGGACCACGACCCTGAGGCGATGCGTGCCATGGTTCTCACCAACGTCCTCGGCCCGGCTCTGCTGGTGCGTGAGACACTGCCGCACCTCAGGGAGTCCAAGGGCCGGATCGTGATCGTCGGTTCGGTCGCTGGGACCAGGAACACGCCCGGCAACCTGTACTCCGTCACCAAGTGGGCCGCGCACGCCCTGGCCGAGAACGTCCGGCTCCTGGTGGCCAAGGACCGCGTCGGCGTCACCCTCGTTGCCCCGGGAGTGGTGGACACCCCGTTCTGGGACGAGCGTGGCGGCTGTCCCGAGGCAGCACCGGCGCTGACCGCCGAACAGATCGCCGAGACGATCCTCTTCGCCGTCAATCAACCTGGCGGCGTGGACATCAACCACCTCGTCGTGCGTCCTGCCGGCCAGGTCAACTGATCTCGTTCGGCGCGACCGGGTCACCCTGCTGTGGCCCGGCCTCGGGCGCGCTGTTCGCGCAGTACCCGTAGCGTGGCCGGCAGGGACGGGCTTGCGGAGCCGTGGAGCAGGGCCGGGCCGCGGGTCAGGGCCGCGTCGGCCGTCAGGAGCTCGATCTCGGTGAAAGCGGTCAGCAGGGTCTGGTTGAGGGGCGGGAGTTGGGCGCGGAGTTCCCGGGCCTTGTGGAGGTCCGTGCGGGCCGTTCCGATCTCGTGTGCCAGCAACTCGGCGAGGCCCGGCGGCTCGTGGCCCGCCGCGTGGGCCTTCGGGTCGAGGTCCGCGGGGGTGAGGGAGAAGCGGGCCAGCGTCTCGGACGGGATGCCCGGTCGGCCTTCCGCGGTGTCCTCGGCGAGGTCGTTGACGAAGTCCAGGCGCTGACTGCCGTCCATGAGGGTTCGGCACATCGCCCGGTAGCGGCCGTCGTCGTCCCGTTCCGGGCCCAGGAGGGTGGCGATCAGCATGAAGGCGGGGAGGGTGTAGGAGTCGACGTAGGCCTGGTAGTCGGCCTCGGAGTCGAAGCCGGTGAACTCCAGGTCGGTGTGGGCGGTGGCGAGGTACTCCTCCACCGTGTCGTGGAGCCGTGGGTACGCGGTGACGGTGTGGAGCAGCGCGCGGATCAGCGGATCGTCGGCTGTTCCCTGGTCCAGGGCCTTGCGTACGCGCTGTTCCCAGGAGGCCCAGGCCTCGATCCGCTGCCGCTTGGGACCGGTGTCCAGCAGGTTGTCCCCGTGGTGCATGAAGGCGGTGGCGGCGATCACGTGCGGGAGCATCGGCGGGGGCAGCAGAAGTCGGGCCGCCAGGTAGGAACTTCGGCGGTAGCGGGACACCAGCCGGCGTCCGCGGGAGTAGTCGTCACGGAGACGCGGCTCCCGGATTCCCGCCGCGGTCAGGCTCCGTCCCCAGGTGTGCATGCTTCCTGTCACCTCTCGTCACCCTCCCGGGCATGCGTACTGCCCGCGCTCCAGCAGGGGGCACTCCGCGATGCCGCGCACGCCGGGGAGGTCGGTGCTGATCGGAAAGGGAAGTCGATGTTATGCCATGAAGGCCGGACGTCGACGGCCTGTCCTCGCGGGTGCCATCCGATTTCCTTCGCCGTCACCGCACGACCGTCACCCCATGACCGTCACCGCCCGACCGCCAGCGCGCTCTCCGCGGCCGCCACCACCGTGCGCGCCTGGAGTTCCACCTGGTGCCGCACGGGCACCCAGCGCAGGCGCAGGGTCCTCTCGAAGTCCCCGCACCAGGTGGTGAAGAGGCCGTCCAGGGCGCGGTGGAGGGCGGGGGCGGCGGGGTCGTCCGCCGCCCGCAGGAGCCGTAGCAACAGGCCCGCCGCGCGCAGGGGTTGGCGGCGGGCCACCGCGTCCAGGGCGGAGATGTGGGCCGTCGTCAGGCGGCAGGGGCCGTCGGGGTGTGACGTGCGGGCCAGTGGTTCCCAGGAGGTGGCGACCAGGTCGTAGAGGCCGTCGGCCATCCACTCCAGGACGCGGCTGGACGGGTCCGCCTCGGGCGGGGGCAGGAAGGCGCGGGACTTCTCGAGGAACGTGGTCACCTGGCGGCCGCCTTCGCGTACCAGCTGGGCCAGGTCGGACAGAGCGATGGCGGGCGCCGGGTGCGGGGCGAGGTCGTCGGCCAAGTCGGTTGCCCACATGGGCACTTCGACTATCGCCGTCACGCCGCCGTACCGCTGCGGTGCGCACCAGGTGGACCGGGCGATGTTCTCGGAGCCGGCCGCCAGGCGGGCGGCGCTCTCCGGTGGGGGCAGGACGTGGATGCCGGGGGCCGGATTCTCCCAGTACAGGGCGTCGAAGGTGCCGTGCTGGACCGGGATGCCGAGCCGCGCGGCGGACGTCCGGAAGGGCAGGGCGAGTTCGGGGAGCGGGCGGGTCAACTGGACCCAGGCGCCCCCTGCTTCGACGCTGTGCAGGGAGCACTGGACGAACGGGCGCAGTTCGTCGATGACGTCGAACAGGGCCTGGCTCTCCGGGAGTCGGTACGACTCGATCGGCGCCCACTCGGGCTGTTCGCGCGCGATGGGGCGGAAGGCCGTGCGGTAGTAGTCGTGGACGGTGGGGGCCGGTCCCGCCGTCGCCGCTTCGACGCCCGCGCCGAGCGCCGCGCCGTCCGGGTCCAGGCACAGGACGATGTTCCAGGTGGTGCGGGAGGGGTCGGTCGCCGGGGAAGGGCCTTCGCCGCGTGCCACCTGCTCCGCCAGGGCCAGCGCGGTCGTGCCGCCGACCGGTTCGTCGGGGTGCGGTCGGGCGACCACCAGGACGTGGTGCGGGCCGTGGCCCACGGACAGCATCAGGATCGGGCGGCCGGCGCGTGACGCGCCGATCCGGCGCAGGCGGCCGGACCCGGGGAACCGGGAGGCCAACCGCCGCGCCGAATCGGCGACTTCCGCGACCGTGAGGTAACGGTCCGGCATGCGCGTTCGGTCAGGAGCCGCCGTTGCCGCTGCTCTGGCTGGTGGTCTCCTTCTTGTCCAGCGGACGGATCTCGATCTTGTTCGACATGTCGTGTCCTTCCGTCGGTGGCCGGGACGTGCCGGTGTCGGCGTCCTCTTGTCAGAGTTCGCGCAGCGGGTGAGGCTTGTCAACGTCCGCTTTTGTCCGGGCAGTTGGGGCTCACGAGATTGGCGTGAAGATGACGGTGCACGCGCTGCGGCGGCCTCGGATCAAGCCGGAACACCGGGCCTATCGGACCGTCGACGGCCATGTCCGGATCGGCAGCGTCGTCCACGGCATCGGCGCCGAGATCAAGGATCCCGGCGGCTGGGTGTGGACGCTTGTCGAGGCCCTGGACGGCACGCGGGGCGTCCAGGAGGTCGTGGGTGAGGTGGTTCGTCACCATCCCGAACTGCCGCTGCCGGAACCGGACATCGTCCAGGCGATCACGGATCTGACCATGGCCGGATACGTCGAGGACGCCGGTGCCCCGCCCCCGGCCGAGCTGTCCGAGCGGGAACGCGAGCGGTACGGCCGAGGTATGACCCTGCTGCGCTGGATGGACCTCCGGCCGCGGGAGAGCGCCTGGGAACCGCAGCTGCGGCTGCGCCGGGCGCGGGTCCTGCTGGTCGGCGTCGGCGGCACGGGCGGAGCCGCGGCCCGCGACCTCGTGGCCTCCGGGGTGGGGCTGCTGCACTGCGTCGAGCCCGATGTCGTCGAGCTCTCCAACCTCAACCGGCAGACCCTCTTCCGGGAACAGGACCTCGGTGTGCCCAAGGTGGAGGCGGCGCTGGCGGCCCTGCGCGCGCTGAACTCGGACGCGACCGTCACCGGCGAGCGGCGCGAGGTACGCGGGCCGGCGGACTTCGAGGACCTGCTGGCCGACGGGGAATCGCCGTACGACGTACTGCTGCTCGCCGCCGACCGGCCCGCCGTGATCCGCCGTTGGGCCAACCAGGTCTGCCTGGCCTCCGGGACGGCCTGGGCCGAAGCCGGTTATCGCGGGCCCCTGGTGAGCGTCGGGGTCTTCACACCCGGGCGGGGCGCGTGCTGGGAGTGTCTGCGCAGTACCGGGATCGAGCGGCGCGATCTGCGGCTCGCGCCCGGCCAGGACGAGGACGTCGCCTCGCCCCGGATGCCGTGGAACCCGGTCAACGCCGTGACCGCGGGACTGTCCGGCAGCCTGCTGGCGCATGCCGCGCTCATGCTGCTGTGCGGGATCCCGCCGGTCGAGCCCGGCTGCCGGTTCGGCCTCAACCTCATGACACCCGGCGACGGCGTCCTGGAACGCTCCGAGCGCCGCCCCGACTGCCCCGCCTGCGGCGATCCGGGCCCACGGGACCCCACGTGACCGACACCGCGGCCCAAGGCCAGCCCCGTATCGAAGTATCGACCTGCGTCCTCCTGCACGACCTCGGCGTACGGCGGGACGGGGACGAGTGGATCGTCGGCCGGATGGCCACCCGGACCTTCGTCGCCCTCCCGGCGGCCGGGGCGCGTGCGGTGGAACTGCTCGGCGAGGGCCTGAGCGTGGCCCGCACGGCGGAGGCGCTGCGGGACGAGACCGGCGAGGAGCTCGACATCGCGGACTTCGTCCGGGACCTGGCCGCCCTGGGGTTCGTGGCCCGGATCGGGGACTCGGCGGTCCCGGATGCCGAGGCGCCGCGCGCCTCGCTGCCGTGGCTGCGCCCCCACCAGGTCCGGTACGCCCTGCACCCGGCGCTTCCCGTGCTCGTCGGGGCGTTGCTGCTGACGGCCGTCGCCGTCCTCATCCGGCGTCCCGACC
Organism: Streptomyces sp. CA-249302; assembly: GCF_050936785.1. Lineage (NCBI taxonomy): Bacteria > Bacillati > Actinomycetota > Actinomycetes > Kitasatosporales > Streptomycetaceae > Streptomyces > Streptomyces sp. CA-249302. The sequence continues at coordinate 7,019,738 of NZ_JBNJMG010000001.1, forward strand.
TGCTGCCCGGCTACCGCGACCTGCTGTGGAGCCGGCACGGCAGCCTCGTCCTGCTCACCGGTGCGGCGATCGGGTGGGCGCTGCTGTTCGCCCACGAACTGGCGCACCTGGTCACCGCGCGGGCCGCGGGCGTGCCGGGGAGGATCCGGCTGGGCACCCGGTTGCAGTTCCTCGTCATGCAGACCGACATCAGTGGCATCGAACTCGCGCCCCGCCGCCACCGGTTGACCGCCTACCTGGCCGGCATCGCCCTCGACCTGTCGGTCGCGTCGGTCCTGATGCTGGTCCTCGCCGCGACGGACACCGGTACGACGGCCCACCGTGTCCTGGCCGCCGCCCTGCTGCTGGCCCTGATGCCGCTGCCCTTCCAGTGCATGGTGTTCACCCGCACCGACCTCTACTTCGTCCTCCAGGACCTCACGGGCTGCCGGAACCTGTACGGCGACGGTCTCGCCCACGCCCGGTACGCGTTCCGGCGGGCGCTGCGCGGCAAGGCGTACGCCACTGACCCGAGCACCCGGCTGCCCCCGCACGAGCGCCGGGCCGTCCGCGCCTACAGCGTCGTCCTCGTCGTCGGCACGGTGGCCTGTCTGGCCTTCCTGGCCGCCGTCACCCTCCCCGCCGACATCACCCTGCTGGCCCGCGCGGCCCGCGGACTGGGACCGGGCCACGGGCTCGCCGGGAACGCCGACGCGGCGGCCGTGCTGGTCACCCTGGGCGGAATCAACGTCCTCTGGCTGGTCACCTGGTGGCGCAACCGCCGTAGAGCCTAGAGATCCTGGTACGTCGGTTCCGGTCGAGGCGCTCGGGCAGCGGTGTGCGGTGGTCCGGGAGCAGGGACTGGGCGCGGAACGCGGACCTCAGGAAGGCGCGGACGAGGCGTTCGCGGCGCGGGGTCGGCCAGCCGATGCCGTGGAGCCGGCAGGCGCGTTCGCCGGCGAGGTAGCGGGTTATGTCCCGTGCGAACGGGCGCAAGGGGGACGGGAACCAGCGGTCGGCGAAGTGGTTCATCATCGCGGTCGCGACCCGGTGGCCGGCCTCCGTCGGCTCGTACGGGCGGGCGTCGAACTTCGCGGCGAACTCGGTCATCGCCGTCCAGTCCTCGGGGAACGCCTCGTCGGCCAGCGGGCCGGACGCGCGGTCCAGGAGGCGGAAGAGGGCCTGCGCCCAGTGGTGCCACGCGATCTTCATGGGATCGCTCGTGCCGGGCAGACCGAGGGAGGTCTGGAGGCTGTCGCCGAAGGTCGCCAGCAGGACCAGCGGGTAGACGAAGTCGTCGACGTCGTCGAAGTTGCCGGGGAGGTGCGGGGTGCGGCGGTCGACGGCGCGGTGGAGGCGGTTGAGGCGGTCGGCGGCCGCGCGGCCCGCCGGGCTGGTCGGGCCGTCCACCATCCAGGCCGTCAGGAAGGCGTTGCCGTCCTGGAAACGGCGGTGCGGCCGCCGCTCCAGCTTCCCGGTGTGCGCCAGGGTCGCCGCGGTCGGCGGCGGTTGCATCATGCGCATGGTGCCCGGATAGATCATCATCGCGAGAGCGAACTCCGGGATGCGATGACCGACGTAGAGGGAGACCATGCGCTCCCAGTCCGACTCCGGGTCCATTCCGGCCAGTTCGCGGTCCACCCACTTGTACCCGATCCACTTGAACGACATCGCTCAAGGGTCGTTCATCACAAGGCAGTTGACGGCATGCGACGCGCAGCGGCTGATCGACGGTCGGTACCGGTTGTACGACGTCCTCGGCCGGGGCTGCACATCCTGAACCTCGGCGACGAGGAGCACCAGGTACGGCTGCGCCGGGCGGTCCGGGAGGCGCGGGCCGTCGCCCGGGTGCCGCATCCGCATGTGATCGGGGTGCACGACCTGGTCGAGGCCGAGGACCGGCTGTGGATCGTCATGGAGCTCGTCGAGGGGCCCCTCGCTGGCCCGCCGGATCCAGGAGACCGGCCCCTTCACGCCGGAGCACACGGCCGCAGTAGGGCTGCAACTGCTCGACGCGCTGGAGGCCGTACACGCCGTCGGCGCCCTGCACCGCGACGTCAAGCCCGCCAACGTCCTGCTGCGCCCCGACGGCGGCGCCGTCCTCACCGACTTCGGCATCGCGGCCCTGGACGACGGCGACTTCCTCACCACCACCGGCGAACTCGTCGGCTCCCTGGAGTTCATGGCGCCCGAGCGGGTGACGGGCGCGGAGGCCGGGCCGGCCTCCGACCTCTGGTCGCTCGGCGTCACCCTCGCCACCGTCTGCGGCGGGCAGTCCCCGTTCCGCCGGCCGGCCGCGCCCGCGACCCTGCACGCGGTGGCGTACGAGGAACCCCTGCTGGCGGGGCAACTCGGGCCGCTGCGGACCGTCGTCGAGGCGCTGTTGCGCAAGGCGCCGCAGGAGCGTCCCTCCGCGGCGGCCGTAAGCGCCGAGCTGAAGCGTGTCGCGGCGGGGCGGGCCGGCACCGGACCGCTGCCGCCCGCGACCGTGCGCGTGCCGTCGGCCTCGGAGGTGCTTGCCGACGCGGACACCGTGACCCGGGACCGGCACCGGCCGGTCGCCGCGCCGAAGCGGCTGCGGTGGGTGCTCGGGGGTACGGCGGTAGTGGTTGCGGCGGCCGTCGGGGGACTGTTCCTCGCCGGGTGGCCGCCCTTCCAGGAGGGGTCGCGGACGACGACCGTCAGCCAGGTCGGCCTGCGGTTCGTGTCGGGGGAGTGGACGGCCGCCAACGCGAACATGCCCATGACCGGGCCCGCCGGGTACGACGCGCGGACCGACAGGATCCTCGACGGCGCGAAGGACTGCAAGATCAAGAAGGTGGCGCCGTTCGGCGCGCTGCTGGCCGTCCTCGCCGGCGTCAAGAACGCCCCCGTGCACACCGTCGGGAGGAACCTGACCTTCAAGGCCGCCGGCGGCGGCACCCTCCAACTCGGTATGAACGACACGGCCGGATACTGCTCCCAGGACAACCGGGGCTCGCTGACGGTACGGGTGAGCGTGACCCACAAGGGCTGAGCTCCGGGATCATCCCCGCGGTCGTACCTTCTGAAGGATCTCCTGGATCTTCGCCCGCCGTTCCGCGTCCCGCAGCGTGCCCGTGTCCACCGTCCGCTCCTGGGACCCCGCGTCGGATCCGGCGAACGCCCCCGCCTGACCGGTGCCGACGAGGCCCAGGGCGTGCCGTTCGCACTCCGCGCGTACGGCGTCCAGCTGCTCGCGCAGGGTGCGGCGCAGGCCGCCCGAGGCCGAGCGGATCCGTTCGCGCAGCTGCCAGGCCTCGCCGTACAGGGCGTGCACCAGGTGGTAGCGGGCCTCCAGGTTGCCCTGGTCGGCCTCGTACACCTCGCGCAGGTCGTCCGCGAGCCGGCCGGCGCCGGTGCCGTCCGGGCGGTCCCGGTGCCGGGCCATGGTCGCCGAGACGACCAGCAGCCGGCTGTTCTGCACCGTCTCGTCGTCCGTCCACCGGGCGAAGTCCTCGGTGATGCGGCGAGCCGGAGGGAGCAGCTTCCCCGAGCTGATCCAGTGGTTGTAGGCCTCGACGAGCAGATAGCGCAGCCGCTCGTCGTCGGAGCCGCCGTCCAGCAGCGCCCGTACCTGCTCGACCGCCTCCGCGTACTCCTCGCGCGCGATCGAGTCCCGGACGAAGGACACGGCGAGCTTCTCCCGCCCGCGCTCGCTGAAGGCTTCGTCCCGCGCCCTGACCAGCACCTCCCGGGCCTCGTCGTGCCGGCCGAGGCTGCCGAGCAGCCGGGCCAGGGCGCGGGCGGGGCCGGTGGCGCCGGGCAGCCGTTCCACCCACCGCTCCAGACCCGCCACCGCGGCCGTGACGATGTCGCGCTCCCGGTCGTCCGTGGGCACGGCGGACGCCTCGAGCACGCCGAACGCCGAGCGCGCGGACGGGTAGTAGAGGTCGATCGGGTCGTCGAGGCGGTCCGTGTACCGGTCGAGGATGGTGGCGGAATTACGGCCCCAGGAGCGGGCGGTACGGCGGAACCGGTCCGGGAAGTCCTTGGTGACCGGACCCGATCTGGTCTCCTCGGCCGCGTCGAAGATCTGCCGCAGCGCGAACGCGCCGGCCAGCTCGGAGAGTTGGTTGTGCCGCGCCACGAACTCCGCGGGATCGCCCTGCACGCCCAGCAGTTGGGCGGCGCGCAGCACGGTCTCGTCCGCCGGGTCCAGCGGCAGCGCGTCGATGAGCCGCAGGTTGCCGATCACATCGCCGGAGTACTCGGTGAGCGGCCACTCGGCCTGGGTGCCCGTGATGGCGCTGGTGATCCGCAGCTTCCACAGGATCCGCCCGCGCACCCACTCCATGTGCGCCTGCTCCTCGGCCTCGTCCCCCGCCCTGCGGGTACGCCGGCCCGTCTCGGAGGCCTCCCGGAACGCCTCGTCGACCAACTGACGGCAGAGCTTCGCGTACGGCTCCCGGACCCTGGCCGGCAGCGCCTGTACGGCCGTGTCGACGGCGGCGGTCCGGCGGTCCCGGGCGGCGGCCAGCTCCGTCTCGCCGACCGAGCGGCCGACGCCGAGCAGCAGCGTGGGGCCGCGGTGGGCGAGGGTGTGGTTGAGCTCCTCCAGGCGCAGGTGGGCGGTGGCGAGGGTGACCTTGCCGCGACTGGCCAGCACGGGCGGCACCTGCCGCAGGTCGCCGTCGAGTTCGCGGTCCGCCGCCGACGCGGCGCACAGCGGGGCCGTACCGAAGGAGCCGGCCAGGACGCGGTGCACCTCGGCGCGTTCGGCGGCGCCGCGGCGGATGTCGCCGTGCAGCAGGTCGCGCAGGTACAGGGCCTCCAGATAACGGCGCCACGCCTGCGCGGCGGGGCCCAGGTCGCCCGAAGTGGTGTGCGCCACGGCGAGGTTGCGCAGCACGGCGGTGTCCAGCGGATCGTCGGCGAGCATGGCACTCCACCGCCGCCGGGCCGCGGTGGTCCGCCCCAGCCGCTGATCGGCCTCGGCCTGGTGACCCCCGACGTAGGCCCGCAACAGGGCGACGGCGTCCCGGTGCCACAGCGCGGGCGGATAGGCGTCCAGGGTCCGCCAGGCCTCGGCGAAGTTGGCGTCGAGCCGGCTCTCGGCGGCGGCGAGGGCATGGGTGACGCGCTCGCGGGGGGTGGCTTCGGCGGGGGGCTCGGGTGGGGCTGGTGATGCAGGTTCGGGGGAGAAGGGCTGGTCGGCCGGGGCCGCGGACACAGGGGTGGCCGCGCCGGCGGGCTGCTGCTGCCGCAGGGCGGACACGCGCCCCTCAAGGGCCAGCGCCTGCTCGGACGGCTCGGTCGGGAGGTGCCCGAACTCCCCCTTCCTGCCGTCGAGTTTCCGGTCCGCCCGCTTCAGGATGTTCCGCAGCGTCGTCGCCGGCTTCTGTAGTTCGGCCTCGCACCCCTCCGCCCGTTTCTGGAACTCCTCGAACGGCATGACCAGCCCGGCCGGATCGGTGCCGGTGAGCTCCTTCAGGGTGGTCAGCCAGGCCATCCGTACCTCTTCGAGGCCCTCGACCAGCCGGGTCAGCAGCTCCTTGTCCCCCGACATCCGTGCGAAGTCGGCCGCGCTCCCCACCTTCCCCTTGGCCAGGGCCTGCGCCTGCGCCTTGGCCTCCTGGATCAACTCCTGGAGCCCGGCGGCGGCTTGCTCGCACTCCGTGAGCCGCTCGTCGGGCGTCGCCGCCTCCCCCTCCTCGCCCCCGGACGACTGCGGTACGTCCGTCATCTCCTCCGGCGGACCCGCGCCCAGCTCCTTCTCCGCCGCCCTCAGCGATGTCACGTGCCGTGCCGGGTCGCCGTCGGTGAAGTCCCTGGCCGCCGCGTGCGCGCCCACGTCCGGGAAGCGCAACGGGCGCCACAGCAGGCGCTGTCGGTGGATCAGCGCGGTGAGGAGTTCGGGCAGCAGGCCCTCGGCCAGGCAGGTGGCGAGTCGCTCGGGGAGTTCGGCCCGGTCGGTCTCGAACAGGTCGCAGACCAGGTCGAGCAGGAGCGCCGCGGGACCGTCGTCCGGCGGCAGCCGCTTCGCCAGTCGGCGTACCGTCGCGGCCGGATAGCCGTACACCATCCACTGCACGGCGAGGACGGTGAACGCGGCCGTCCCGCCCCCGCGGCGCTCCGACAGCCCCGCGATGCTCTCCAGTTCCTCGGCGAGCGCGTCCCTGGTGCGGGTGGTGGTCCGGTCGCGCAGCCGGCTGTCGGCCTCCATGTCGAGGACGCCCGACCAGCGGCACTCCCCGGGCCGCAGCAGAGGGAGCACGGACCCGGCGATCTCCGGGTCGAAGTCCTCGCGGCCCTCGCGGATCGTGCCGGCGATCGACTCGGCGCGGGCGCGGTGTTCCCCGGAGCCGCCTTGCCCGCTCGCGGGGTCCTTGTCCAACTGCCGGTGCGTGAGGCTCAGATGGGCCCAGACGCGGTGGCTGGCGGGGGCGAGTGCGGCCGCCGCGGTCAGCCAGCGGGCGGCCGCCTCCGGGAGGCCGTGGCGGAGGTACAACAGGCCGACGTGGTACGGGTGTTTCGGGTTGGCGCTGTCCAGGCGGTGGGCGCGGACCAGGAGGACCAGCGCGGTCGCCGGGTCGGTGCCGGGGTGTACGCCGATCCGGAAGAAGCCCTCGACGACGGCGTCCAACTGCCCCTGGGTGAGCGGCAGTCCGGCCTCCAGGTCGGACCACAGCCCGCCGACCATCCGCCACAGCACATCGGGCCGGTTCTCCGGCGCCCTGCGCGTCCTCATGCCCGCCCGCCCTCCGCCGACGCCGTCCCGCCGAGTTCACCGGTCGGCAGCACGATCAGCCGTTCCCCGTCCGACACCGCCGCCCGGCGGCCGTCCGTGGAGACGGTCATCGGGTGCTCCGACACATAGGTGGTACGGCCGTCCCGCACGAGGGCGTGCGAGCCGTCCGGGTTCTCCAGCACCAGCAGCCGCCCGCCGAGCCCGGAGGCCACGGGCCGGGCGCCGGGCACCCCGCGGAAGCCGACCCGCACCGCCAACTCGGCGTCGAGACAGACGCCTTGGCCCTCGGCGTCCATCACCGCGGTGAGCTCGCCGCCCGGCAGGGTCCCGGTGACCGCGCCGACCGGCTGGTCGACCTGGAGCAGCCGTCCGCCGACGAGGTCCAGCCGGTGGACGCGCCGCTCGCCGACCACCAGGGCGAAGTCCCGCACCCGCGCCATGGCCGGCAGCAGCGGCTCCAGCGTGTGCTCCGCCGCCACCCGGTCGCCCCGGTACACGGTGAGCCCGCCGTCGAGGCCGCCCACCAGCAGCCCGTCCCCGCCGTCCGCCAACACCTGGACGCCGCCCCGGTGTTCGAGCACCCGCTCCGGCTCCCCGGCGTCGAGGGACAGCCGCCACACGGTCCCGCCCCAGGTGCCGGCGTACAGCACGTCGTCCGCGCCGAAGGCCAGCCCGCCCGGCACGTTGAAGCGGGCGCCGGGCCGGACCGGGAGGTCCACCACGCGGGTCCGCCCGTCCGGGGCCGCCAGGACCACCCGCCCCGACCAGTCGGCGACGGCCAGACAGCGCTCGCCGTGCGCCCACAGCCGCGGCCGGTCCCGCAACTCGCCGCCGCCGACCGCCTCGTAACCCTCCGAATGGACCGTGAGGGTCCGCCCGTCGCGTACCACCAGCCCCAGGCCGTCGGGGAAGAACACCGGGTGGCCGCGCGCGGGCAGCGCGGGGCGGTCGTCGGTCTCGCGGAAGGACGGCGGTTCCTCGCGGGGGCGCACCTCGAAGGGTGCGCTGGTCACCGGTTCGCAGCCGGGGGCGGTCGCGAGGAGCCGTACCCCGGAGGCGGCCGAAGCGAAGGCGAGGTCGGTGAAGACCGCCCGGTCCCGGGTCACTTGGGCCGTGAGCGTGCCGGTCAGGCCGGCGTCCTCCGGCTGGGCCGAGACGGTGACCGTCCCGCCGGCCGGCCACGGGGGCGCGCCGCCCGGGGCCGAACCGGTGACCGTCACCGGCGGCAGGGTGTGGCCCGCGACGGCGTCGGTGAGGGGTGTGCCGAACCGCAGGGCGGTGCGGGTCTCGGTGGGGCGCAGGCCCAGGGCCCCGGCCACCTCGTCGATCCAGCGCGGCCGGGTCGTCGAGATCCAGTTGATCCGGTGCACGATGTACGGCACCTTCGGGACGGCCGCGGGATCGATGAGCAGCGGGATGAGCCGCCCGCCCTCCTTGGGGTTCAGGTTGTACGCCTCGTGCAGCTCCCACTGGCAGATCGGCTTGTCGAAGTACGTCTGCGAATAGAGCGCCACCACATGGCGGCTGCGCGGGAGGGCGTCCTCCAGGAAGCTCTGGAAGTCCGCGCCGAGGGGCGTGCCGTCCTTGCGGGACACGTCGAGGTAGATCCTCGGCGCCGCCCCGCGGGCCGTCACGTACTCGCCGAGCGCGTCCTGGAGGTCCTTGGCCTGGATGTAGTCCTCGCGGGCGTAACTGATGAACACGTCCCACTGCTGGGTGGGGGCTTCGGTCGTCATCGCAGGGTCCTGGAGAGGGTGCCGATCAGCTGGTCGAGGAGTTCCCGGCTGCGGGCGTCCAGCCGGCTCTTGCGGCGGTTCAGTTTCTGCGCCTCCTGGAGGATCGTGGTCAGCTGGGCGCGCAGGGTGTACTGGTTGGCGTAACGCCCTTGCTGGGCAAGGTCGTTGAAGCGGCCCACGAGGTCGGAGACCTGGATGGAGGCCTTCACCTCTTCCAGCTCGCCGCGGCGCCGGGTCACCAGGGACGTCAGCTCGTCGAGCTGGCCGCGGGCGCTCTCCTTGGCGTTCTTGCGGACCGACTTGATCTCGGTCGCCAGGGCGGCGAGGGAGCCGTCGAGGCGGTCCGCCTCCGCGCCGCCCTTGATGCCGCCCTGCACGGAGGACATGACACGGTCGTACTTCTCGTACAGGCCGCCCACCACCATCGCGTCGTCGATCTCCCGCAGCCGGTCCGCGATGGCCTGCCCGAACTGCTCGACCACCTGCGCGCCGCCCTCCGTACGGGCCGCCCCGCGCAGCGTGGGAAGCTGCCGCTCCAGCGCGGTCAGGCGCCGGCGCAGGGCCGCGAGGCGGTCGACGGACACACCGCCCTGGACCGACTCCATGGCGGCGAGGTACTCGTCCACCGCCGGGTTGATGACGGTGGCCTCCTGCCAGCTCCGGATCGCTTCGAGGAGTTCGCCGGCCTGGGTGAGGGTGCGGTCCGTGCGGGCGATCTCGGCGCAGGCCGCCGCCCGGTCCGGAGAGCGGCGCAGGCGGTAGAGACAGGCGGCGCAGAGGAAGTTGAGCCAGGCGAAGCGGGGGAGCAGGGTCAGCAGGTGGGCCAGCAGCCGCTCGGCCTCGACGGCGCGGCCGGTCTGCATCAGCATCGAGGCGTGCCGGCAGTCGTCCTCGGCGATCAGCGAGTAGAGGTCCTCGGCGCGTTCGGCGGTCAGGCGCGGTGGCGGCAGCGGCCGCTCACCGCGCGGCCGGCCGATCAGCAGGGCGAGATGGGCGTCGAAGTCGTCCAGGACCGCGCTGCGCCGCCACCGCGGGTCCATCCGGGCCAGCTCGCGCCGGGCGCGGTCGAAGTCACCGGTCTTGAACGCGGACGTGGCCGGCGCCGCATGGGTGCCGAGCAGCGCGAGCCGCAGCCTGCGCGCCAGCGCCGCCACCTCGCCCCGGTCGACGTCCGCCGCGGCGGCGCCCCGCTCCGCGGTGTCCAGGGCGAGCTCCAGGCGGTTCTGCCGCGCCTGGGCGAGGGCGAGGAGGTAGGAGACCATGCCCTCCTCCGGGGCCAGCTCCAGGAAGGCCTGCAACCGGGCCTGCGCGCCGAGCGGGTCGGAGCGCACCTTCTCGGTGTACGCGGCGATCTCCGGCGGGGTGAGCCTGCGGCGCAGCTCGCGGCGCAGGTCCCGGATCCGCTCGCGCAGCTCCTCCGGCAGGCCCTCCTCGGTGCGCAGCCGGCCCAGGATCTCCAGCGCCTCCGACTGCTGCGGCCCGTCCAGCCGGTAGAGGCAGTACGCGCGCAGGTACCGCCCCTCCTGGTGCTCGGGGTGCGCCTGGAGGTACTCGGCGAGCAGCTCCAGGGCGAGCTCGTAGGCGCCTTCGGCCGCGTTGGCGCGGGCGTCCTCCAGCAGGTCCTCGTCGCCGTCGAGGACCAGCACCATCTCCTCGAGTGCGGCGATCGGCGGTACGAGGACCAGTGCCGTGTCCGAGGCGGCCCGGGCGGCCGCCTCGCGGGCGATCTCCTCCAGGCGGCGGTCGTGTTCGGCGAAGTCCCCGTGCCCCCTGGTCTCCGTCGGCTCCCTGAACTCGAAGGCCGGGGCGTGCAGGGACTGCACGCGGATCTCCTGGAAGGTGTGGTCACGGCCGGTGCCGCTCATGGGCGCCCTCTCCTCACTCCGGTGACTCGCCCGGTTCGGGCACCGTGCCGAGCGCGTGCTCGGCCAGTTCGCGGCAGAGCAGGTACTCGGACTCCTGGTCGACCTTCACCATCAGCAGCAACACCCGGGCCAGCGAGGCCTGTTCGAAGAGCTGGTCCTCGTCCGCCGCGGGCCGGTGCTCCACCGGCGGCAGCCGGTCGAGCAGCCCCCCGTGGTCGGCCGTACGGCGCCGCCCGGGCAGCAGTCCGCCAAGTGCCGCCAGCCGCCCGGGAGCCGACCCGGCCCGTCGGTCGGGCAGGTTCCTGGTCATGCGTTCTCCTCGGGCTCCTCGGGCAGCAGGATCGCTCCGGTGCTGGTGATGAGCTTCTGTTCGGCGCTCTGGAGCACCTCGGCGCCCTCGGCGTACACCCCGGAGGCGCGGTCGAGGTCGGCGAGCAGCTCGCGCAGGGCGAGCTTGGCGGGGGCGTCGTCGGGCAGGTCCCGGACCCGTGGATAGACGATCAGCTCGATCCGCCGACGCAGCGCCTGCGAGCGGCGCCGGTGGTCGTCGGGCGCGGACCGCTGCGTCGGTACGGCACCCTCCTCGATGCCCTCCGCGTCCTGGAACCGGGTGAACCTGGCCTTCAGCCTGCGGTACTGGGCCCGGTCCTCGGGGGACCGGTCGGGGTCGTCGAGGAACTCCGTGACCAGGGCGAGGTAGCGGGAGATGGCGTCCCCCTCGCCGCCGAGGGCGCGCTCGCGCTCCATCAGGTCCAGCACCTCGGGCAGCATGATGCCCTTGGCCAGCTCGGTCCCGCCGTCCAGCACGGCGAGGGCCTGCTCCCGCTCCGGCTGGCTCAGCGCGAAGTAGTAGCGGACCAGCCCGCCGACGAGCGCGGCGTCGCCCAGTTCGGGGTCGGCCGCCCGCACCGCGTCCACCCGCGCGTCGAACTCCGCGAAGTCGGCCGCGGAGGGCGCCCCGCTCAGGGCGGGGCGCCGCGACCATTCCCGGACGAGGGCGATGAGCCGCAGCAGGGCGATGCCGGTACGGAGCAGCTCGGCGGTGCGGCTGCGTTCCTTGGCGTCGGCGTCGGCGTCGGCGTCGGCGTCGGTGTCGGTGTCGGTGTCGGCGTCCGAGTCGGCGTCGGAGTCCTCGTCGGCGCCGGATTCCGCAGAGGCCCCGCCGGGATTCGCGGGCAGGTCCGTCAGTTCCCGCTCGACCTCCTGCGCGAGCCGCTCCAGCCACTCGCCCAGCTGCCCGGGATCGCCGTCCGCCCAGTCGCAGGCCAGCAGTCCCAACTCGGCCTGGGCGGTGGGTACTCCGCGCTCTGCGCTGCGCCTGCGCGCGTCCGCGAAGGCGTCCCGTGCCTCGTCGGTCCGCCCGTCGAAGACCGCCTGGACGCCCTTGACCAGCTGGAGGTCGTTCACCTCGGGCGGGATGCGCTCGGTGAGCTCGCCCAGCTCACGGACCCGGTCGAAGTGGTGCAGCGCCCCGTCGGTCTCCCGGCGCCGCCAGTGGCCGACGGCCAGTTGGAGATGCGACACGGCGGCGATACGGCGGCTGTCCGGACGACCGTCCAGCAACTCCCGCTGCTCCGCGTACAGATCGGTGACGCGGTCGTGGTTGTCCAGCCTCGACTGGACCCACAGCTCCAGGTACGCGGTGTGCGCCGAGTGCCCGTCGGCGGCGACCAGTTCGTCGAGGACGGTCGCGGCGGCGGCGTACCGGGCGGGCTCGTAGGTCCCGAGCATCGCCCGCACATAGGCCTGCGCGAACCGGATCCGCGAGAGCCCCTTGCCCCGCGGCCCGGCGTTGACCGCCTGGCCGAGCAGGCGGTCGGCCCGCTCAAGTTCGTCGCGGTCGTCGCTGTCGAGCAGTGCCAGGGACTCCTCGTACGGCACTCGCCAGCGGCCCGGCAGGACGACGAGGAAGTACAGCCCGCTGGCCACCGTCGACAGGAAGAACAGCGGCAGGAACACCAGCAGCAGGATCGTGGTCATGTGTGTGTCTCCCCGTCCCGGGCCGCCAGCAGCGTGAGGTCGAAGTCCGCGAGCCGCATGCCGTGCCGGTGGATCTCGTCCCGGGCCATCTGCCCGTTCTCCCTGACCTTCTTCAGGCCCGCCCTGACCTGTTCCGAGATCTGGGCGGCCGCGTCGAGGTGTCCGAGGCCGAGGAAGGTCTCGGCGTAGTCGATCATCAGGTCGAACCTCCACCACATCAGCGTCGGCCCGTCGTGCAGCCACCCGTGCACGAAGGCGTTGGCCGCGGTCAGCTCGCCCAGGCCGATGAGACAGGACGCCATCTCGTGGGCGTGGTCCCGGCGTTGACCGGGCGGCAGGCGGTCGAAGGCCGCGGTGGCGGTCGCTCTGAGCCGCTCGGCGAAGGAGTCGGAGGAGTCGGAGGAGTCGGAGGAGCCGGAGGAGTCGCCGGTGCCGCCGGAAACCCGCCCCCGGCCCGCCGACGCCAGCCCGCCGACGATCGCCAGCTGCTCCTCGTACGCCTCCACGCGCTCCGGATCCGCGAGCACCGCCCGCTCCAGCAGCGACAGAGCCTCCAGCGGTTCCCGCAGGTCCTGGCCGGCGATCCCGGCCGCGAGCAGCAGCAGGTCGTAACCCGGCCGGTCGACCAGCGCCGCGTGCGCGAGCCCGAGGGCCCGGTGCGGCTCGCCCGCCTCACGCAACGCACGCACGGTCGTCACCGGGTCCATCGAGTGCCGCGCCGCATCGAGTACGTCGGCCAGCCGCGCCGGCTCCGCCTCGCCGGGTCCGGTGCGGCGCGGCCCGGCGAGACCGCCCGAGTCTCGCCGCGCCATGTCGCGCCCATCGGCCCTGGCGCCGCGCAGTCCGGTGATCCCGGCCAACTCGTCCAGCGCCGCCCGCACTTGCCCGACCCGCCGCATCCACACCGGCAGTCGGCCGTCTCCGCGCTGCCCGCCGAACACCCCTGCGCAGGCCGTCCGTTGCATCAGGCGGTCCGGATCGCCGTACGGCAGTGACTCGAAGCAGCGCAGGGCCGTGACGGACAGGGCGTGCAGGCCGGGGTCCCGGTCGCCGGGAGGGAGGCCGCGGGCGGCCTCCGGGGTCAGGTGTGCCAGGCGCTCCGGCGCGGCGAACAGCTGGCCGAGCGAGGGCGGGCCCCAGGCGGGCAGCGGCAGCAGCAGCGGGCTGTGGCCGGCCAGCACGATGTCGGCGGGCAGCGGGACCAGCCCGGGGCCGATCCCGTCCCGCCAGCCCGGGAGCGCCCGCAGCGCGGCGGCCACGCAGGCCAGCCGGTAGGCCGGTTCCGGGTCGCCGAGGACGTCGTCGAGGCTGCGGGCCGCGTCGGTCTCGTAACTCACGATCTGGAACCAGCGGTCCCCGAACTGCCGCTGCTCGCCCCGCTCTTCGCGCACCACCGGCACCAGGTCGGGGCGGCGCGGCCGGGTCTGCCAGGCCAGCAGCTCGGCCCGCTGCTCGCCGCTCACCTCCTCGACCGGGATCAGCCGGTACCACCGGCGCCGGCCAGGGGCGCGGTAGAGCGAGCCCCACCACCCCACACCGGCGAACTCGGCGTCGAGCTCGTCCTCGACGACCCGCCTCGGGTCATCGACGGCTGTCGTCATACGCGTCCTCGAGCCGGTCGGCGAGATCGTCCAGGGTGTCCTCGTCCACGCCGTCGCGGACGCCGTCGAGGAAGCCGCTGAGGGCTGAGGCAAGGGAGGCGGGCGCGGTGCCGTCCTGGGCGGCGCGCAGGGCCTTCTTGAACATGCGGCGGTATTCGGCGGGTACGACGGAGGGGTCGACGCCGGTGAAGGGGGAGGCGGCGGGGGCGGCTTCCGGCGCCGGGGCGGGGTTCGGGATCGCGGCGGTCACCGGGGGCGGAACCGCGGCGGTCACCGGCGGTGGGACCGTGGCGGTCACCGGCGGCGGCACCGTGAACTCCGGCGCGCCGCCGCCCGGTGTGGCGGCGGGTGCCGAGGCGGCCGTACCCCCGGAAGGCGTCGCCCCCGCCGGCCGTACCGTCGTGTACAGCTTCACCAACGCCGCCCGCCGCTCCGCCAGTTCGTCGACCTTGCCGATCGTCGTGCTCTGGTCGAAGGTCGCCTGGTACTCGCGGCCGGTGTTGGTGTGGGTGACCTGGACGCCGAGCAGGCCGTTCACGTCCAGCGAGAACTCGACCTCGAACTGGTGGTAGCCCTCGGGCCGGGGCTCGATGTCGTCGAGGTGGATCGTGCCGATGAGGGTGTTGTCGTAGACGTACTCGCCCTCGCCCTGGTAGATCGCGGCCTCGATGCGCTGGGCCTGTTCCGGGTTCGTGTACGTCTTCGTCTGGCGGGCCGGGATCTTCGTGCCGCGCGGGATCAGCGCGTTGAAGCGGGCCTGCTGGACGCCGACGCCCAGGGTGTGCTCGGTGATCAGGGTGACGGTGTAGTCCTGCTCGTCCGCGGAGCGCTCCGCGTTCGGCCGGCTGGCGAGGTCGAACGCGTCCGTCGGCTCGAACCGGTTGGCCACGATCGCCGCGCCCCGGGCGACCAGCGTGTCGGGGTTGGCGTCACCTCGTACGAACCCCTCGTCCTGGTCGAAGTAGTCCAGCAGGATCTGCTTGACCCGCGGGATCCGGGTCGAACCACCCACCAGCAGAACCGCGTTGATGTCCTCGCGCTGCACGCCCTTCGCCGTGCGGGCGAACTTCAGGGCCTCGTCGACCTGGTGCAGCGAGCGGTCGAGGATGGGCTGGATCAGCCGCTCGAAGCCGTCCCGGTCGAGTTCCAGGGGAGCCGCCGTACCGCCGAGGTCGATCGTGGTGGCGGAGCGCAGGGACAGCTCGCGCTTCGCCGCCTCCGCCGCCGCCTTGATCCGCAGCCGGTCGGTGTCCTTGGCGAGGGTCTCGCCGAGCTGCTCGACGATCCACGCGGCGACCGCGTCGTCGAAGTCGCCGCCGCCCAGCCGCTGGTCGCCGGCGGTCGCGATGACCTCGATCTCGGTGTCCCGGGTCTCGATGATCGACACGTCGAAGGTGCCGCCGCCGAGGTCGAAGACCAGATAGACCTGCTTCTCGGACTCGGCCCGGTCGACCCCGTAGGCGATGGCCGCGGCGGTCGGCTCGGGGATGAGCTGGCGCGGGTACAGCCCCGCGAGCAGGGCGGCCTCCTCGGTGGCCTTCTTCTGCCGCTCCATGAAGTACGCGGGTACGGTGACCACCGCGTCGTGGATGTCGCCGCCCAGCGTCCGCTCGGCGATCCGCTTCATCCGCATCAGCACCAGCGCGCTGATCTCCTGCGGCCGCAGCCACTCGTCGCCGAGCCTGGCCCGCACCGGGTCGTCCACCGCGTAGACACCGGCGGCGCCGAAGTGCTGGAGCAGCTCCGGCGTGAACACCGCGCCCATCTCGCGCTTGATCTCCACCAGCGCGTCACCGGCGCCCGCCGCGCCGCTGATGGCGTTCTTCGCCTCGTGCCCGACGACCAGCGCGCCGGTGGCGGGGTCGATGCGGACGACCGAGGGGGTGGCGACGGCGGCGGTGCCGTCCAGTTCCGGATCGGCGAGGATCGTGGGCGCGAATTCGTCGGGGTCGTAGGCGGCGACGGCGGAGTACGTGGTGCCGAGGTCGATGCCGACGACCCGGTGCAGCTCAGCTTCCAAGGGATCCTCCGGGTTCACTCGTCGGCGAAGCCGTCGAGCAGGTGAATGCGGGTGAAGTCGCCGGTGAAGTCGGTGCGGGTGGTGTCCATGGGGTGGTGCACGGTCTCGCCCGCCGCGGTCAGGAAGTCCTCGATCTCCCGGCGCAGCACGGTCAGTCCGGCGTCCCGTTCGTCGAGGACGGGCTCCCAGGTCGGTTCGAGGCGCAGCAGCGGCAGCGGCGGGAAGCGCGCGTCGTGCTCGGCGCGGGCCTCGGCGTTCTCCAGGTTCACGGCGTGCGCGGCGACGATCTCGTCCTCGCTCGCGCCGCGCGCCTGGAGCGCGGCGTCGTATCGTCCGGCCGCCGCGCGGATCTCCTGGGCCGTCGCCTCCGGGGGCACACCGAGACGGCTATATTCGGTCGACCGGGGGACGACCATCGGCAGTGCGAACAGTCCCTCGCCGGCCGTGTCCGAACCCGGCATCACAAAGCCCCCGTCCCACGTTCACAAACGCTACGCACCGGGGGCGATCCAAGGCCTACGCGTCCCCCGACGCGGCCTTCATCGACGTGTCACGACCCTGTACGGCCGCGATGTCGGGGTCAATTGTAGTTGCGCCTGGATCAACTCGCCTCACTTCCGCACCAGTTGGGGCGACCTGTTTCGACATGGCCGGAATTGATCGCCGCGCGCGGCCGGACGGCCTTGGCAGGTGCACATGCCTTCAGCGGAGTGCGGCGGCCCTCAGCGCAGCGCGCCCGTCCGCCGTGCCCCCGACGGCCACACCACGTCGACCGCCAGCCCGGCCGCGCGTGCCTCTGCCACCGTGTCTGCGGTGCCGCCGCCCTTGCCGGTGGGTGCGCTGCCGTCCCAGACGGCCACCAGGCGCTGGGCGCCCTGAAGGAGAAGGCGGTTGGCGGCCTCGTACGCCTCCGTGCCCGCGTGTTCGTACGGGAGAACCGTTACGTCACCGGCCGCGGCGCGCAGGGCGTCGAACTGGGCGAGATCCTCCGGGCGGACCACCGCCGAGCGGTAGTCCCGGGACGGGACGACCGCCGCCAGCCGGCCGCCGAGGGCGAGGACCTCCTCGGCGAACAGGCAGTCGGCGCCCCGCGCCAGGCACGAGCGGCCGACCAGCTCTTCGCCGGCCGGCTCCGCACCGGCCAGACCCGACAGCAGCGCGCGCAGGGCCTCGCGCACGGGACCGGTGGCCTCCGCGGCCAGGTCCATATGGCCGGTGACGGCGATCGTGATCACTGCGTACCTCTCGTCACAGGGCCAGGGCCAGGAAGCCCAGCACATAGGTGCCGGCGAAGATGATGGGAACCCAGCGTTCCACAACGGTCAGCCGCAGGTAGACCCGCCAGTCCCGGCCCTCCCTCAGCGCCTGCCACTCGGCGGCGGAGAAGGCCCGCGTCGGCAGCCGTTCCTCCAGCGCGCCGATCACCTGCCACTTGCCCTGGTTGAGCTGCTCGTAGGAGCGGACCGTGAACCACCAGGCCGCGCAGATCGCGAGCAGCACCGGCAGCCCCGCCAGGAGCAACAGCACCGGCGCGTCCCGCAGATGGGCCGGGGCGAGCCAGCCGCCCAGGAAGGCGACCAGGCCGCTGTTGAGGGTCAGGAAGAAGGTGTTGGCCAGGTTGCGCCGGGAGCTGACCCGGTCCGCCATCTCCACGCACAGCTTGTACTGCTCGAACAGGGCGGCCCGGTAGGCCTCGGACCTCTCGTCGTAGTCGGACGCGGAAACACCGTCGTTCCACAGCGAATCGCTGATCTCGGCCATGGCGGCATCATGCCCCGCTCCCCGCTCCGCCCACCACCGATCTCGCCGGACCCCTGATCGGCTCCCGCCCAAGTGGGTAACCTGGCAGAGGCGTTGGTGCGAGACGGGGGGCGTGCGCATGGCAGTGCGGATCTCGGTGTCCGTCAAGGGCCCGACCGGGCTCGACGACACGGACCGGATGCTCGGCGAGCTCAAGGAGGCCGCCGACCTGCCGTGGCACGTCCGGGAGGTCGAGGAGGACGGCGCCCTCGGCAGCGGCATCGTCGAGATCGTCCTGGTGGCCGTCGTCGGCAAGACCGTCGAGATCGGTGTCTCGGCCGCGGTGGACGCCGTGAAGCAGGCCGTCGAGCGGTGGCGGAGCGAGCGGCTCGACCCGCCGGACGTGACCGTCGGGACGGAGTCCGTGCCCGACGCGGAGACCGGCTCGGCGGACCCGGAAGGATCGGACGGCTGACATGGCATCCAGGGCGGTGGTGATCGGGCCGGCGGCCTACGCCGTGAACTCGGGGATCGACAGCCATCCGACGATCGGCGAGAGCGCCCGGATGTACGGCGAGGTGCTGGCCGGCGACGCGATGTGGGGCGCCGACAGCTGCCGGGTCCTGGGCAAGGACGAGGTGGAGACGGCGGACGGCGTCATGCGGGCCCTTCAGGCGGCCGCGGACGAGACCGAGCCCGAGGACATCTTCCTGGTCGTCTACGTCGGCCACGGCCAGTACTGGAGCGATCTGCCGGGCGCCCAGGTGCACCTGTCCGTCGGATCCTCGTACAAGGACAAACCCTGGACCTGGCTGTCGAGTTGGTACGTCTACCGAGTGATGCGCCGCGCCCGGGCCAAGCTCAAGGTGCTGATCGCCGACTGCTGCTACTCCAACCTGCTGCCGCAGCTGGGCGAGGAGCCGGTGCTGCCGGGCGTGCTGGGGGAGCTGGACGAGGGCACCTGTGTGTTCACGGCGGTGAAGAACGCCAACTTCGCGCCCGCCGACGGCTGTTCGGCCCTCCCCGGGGACCTCGCGCGGTGCACCCCGTTCAGCGGGCATCTGCTGCGGATACTCCAGGACGGCACCAAGGACCACGAGGCGCGGCTCACCATCGGCCTGCTGCGCGAGGCCGTCAGGCGGGAGATGGAGAGCTGCGCCGCCGCGCCGCACCAGGTGCCGCGCATGTCCCTCAACGACGCCCGGGACGGCACCCCGCTGTTCACCAACCGCATGGAGGCCAACCGGCGCGACCGCGCCCCGCAGCTCCCGGTCGACCCCGAGGACTGGGTCCGCACCCTGATGCTGGACCGCGACTCCCGCCTCGACGACCTGCTGAAGGACGAGCGCAAGACCGGTGACGTCGTCGCCATCCTCAGCACCCGGCCGGACGACGCCAGCCGGCACCTCGCGCGGCACATAGACGCCCGCGCCAACAACGCCTTCAGCGAGCCGCACGCCTTCGCCCGCTACTGGAACCAGGTGGAGAAGGCACTGCGCGTATGAGGGAGGGGCACCAGGAGGAGGGCGAGGACGGTGAGGCGTGGGGCTTCGGCTACGAATGGGTGACCACCTGCACGGTCGACGCCTTCGTCTCCCGGATGCGGGCCATGCGGGAGGGCGAACGGCCCGGCACCGAGGGCGGTGAACGCCCGCGTCCCGCCACCGCGGTGCGCGCCCTGCACGCCTTCGCCGTCAAGCGCCCCATCGGGCAACTCATCGAGTCCGCGAGCTGCTTCGACTACCGGGACGCCATCAACATGCTGGCCACGGCCGCCCTGTGCCGGAACATCCGGCAGGCCGCCGACCTCGCGATCCGGCAGTGGCAGGCGGAGCGCACGGGCGGGGAGGGGCGGCCGCGGCTGACCGACGGCGTCATCCACGACATCGCCTGCCAGCGGACGGTCCTGGACGTCGCCGTGTTCATCCGCGTGTGCCGACGGGCCGGCGAACCCGCCCTGGTGGACCGCACGATCAGCGCCTTCACCGAACCGGGCTCCGGCCGCACCAACCTCGACAAGGCGCTGCTCTACATCGCCCTGCGCGACGAGAAGTGCCCCGAGGAAGCCGCCGAGTTCCTGCGCCAGGCGCTGGTGGCCATCACCGGGAACGGCACCCTGGCCTCGGACACCGTGCCAAGGGAGTTCCACGACCTCGCCGGGGCGCTGCACCACCTCAGTCCCTCCGAGCGGATCCTGGAGGAGTGGGTCGACACCCAGCTCCAGCTCGACGACCACGTCCACGACACCCGGCAGATCATCGCCCGGCTGATCGCCACCCGCACGGACAGCCCCGACACCCTCGTCGAACACGTCGGCAGGCGCCGTACGCGGCACGACATCGCCGAGATCTGCGGCCAGTTGACCAGGCCGCCGCACGCCGGGAAGTGTGCGGAGATCCGCCGGCACGCGGCCTCCCGGGAGCAGATGGAGGACCTCGCCGAGATCGTCCGGATCTGGTACGAGTCCGACGCGCTCAAGGGCACGATCAAGGAACTGCTCGCCGACATCGTCGCGCGGGGGACCGACCGGGACGCGGGCCCCCGCTCCCCGCGTGAACTCGACCGCCTGGACACGGCGTTGAGCAACGTCAACGCCCCGCCGGAGTGCCGTCGGCTGCTGCGGATCGCTGCCGCGGTGCACACGGACGGGCGTTCCGGGACCGATCTGGTGACGCTGCTCGGCAAGGTCGACCGGCCGCGGGACCGCAACCGCGCGGCGCACACGATCGCCCAGCGGCTCGCTGGCCGCGTCCTTGAACAGGGGGCCGAGCCCGGGTTGTTCGTGGCGTATGTCGACGGGCTGCGTGCGGCGGGGCGGGCCGAGGCTGTGTACCTGGCCTGCAAGGAGCTCGCGGATCCGTCCGACCCGGTGCGGGTGCCGGAGGGGGCGGGTGTGGTCGTCGCCGAGATCGCGGCCAGGCTGTACGAGCTTGGTGAGGAGCGCGGGCGTGACGGTTGGGATCTGCTGGAACGCTTCCTGGAGAACGAGCAGAGGGTGACCCCAAGGGAGGTCGCGGCGATCGTCCTCCGGCTCTGCGACAGTCCGATGAAGGTGGAGGATCGGCACTTTCTGCTTCGCGCGACCGTGGGGCGGTGGTCGGATGCGCGGCGGCGGGAGGAGGCGGTGGGGGAGTTGGGGGATGTGGGGTTCGACGCGGAGGCGCGGGAGGTCATTCGGTCTTTGCGATAGCGCTCGGCTGCGGGTCCGTCGTGGCTGGTCGCGCCCGCGCGGCGGTAGCCGCAGATTCAACAGAGCCCCGCGCCCCTTTGGGGCGCTGTCCTGGCCCGGGAGCGGGAAGCATCGGTGGGATCTCGGTCATGTGTTGCTTGGATGCCCTCACCAGGCCCTCGAAGGACACCAACGCGGTTACGACCGCCAGGAAGCCCCCAAGAACCTTGTGGTCCAGGGTGATCGGGGAGTCTCCCAACACCAGCGTCACCAGCATCAGGACCGCCAGCTGGCCGATCAGCCACAGGGCTGCCTGGGCCGCCGGGCTGGTCCGCCAGTCCCTGAACTGCGTGACGTGCACCTTGGCGTCGTATATGCGCCCCAGAGCCGGTAGCCAGCCGGCCAGGATCGGTAGGCACAGGAGCAGCGCGGAGCCCACCGTCAGGGCCGTCATGCCCTGCCACAGAGGGCCCCACCCGGCGCCGTACAGGATCAGTGCGATCAGGGCGAAGCTCGCGCGGGCCAGCACCTCGTGGGCGTCGCGGCGGCGGTCGGAGTGGGCGGGGAGGTAGCCGCGCAGGGAGACCAGGGCCACGCCCGGGACGGCGTACACGACCAAGGTGAGTACGCCGGTGACGGCGACGAGGGTCCGCCAGCTGCCGCCGACCGCCCACAGGGCGATGCCCGCGATGACGCAGTCGACCACCAGGACCAGCCAGTAGACGTCGTACCGCCGCTTCAGCGAGGCCTTGCGGGCGGTCTGGAGGCCGCGGTGGGTGAGGTGGGCGCGGCTGAGTGCGGCGACCTCGCGGGTGAGGGAGTGGGCGAAGACCAGGCCGGCGCCCATGGGGGAGATCACGCCGTTGACGCGGAGCAGTACGCCGAGCCAGAACAGGCCTGCGGCGGAGGCGAAATGGGCGTACGGGGACGAGCCCATGTTGGCCGTGGACCAGGCGGCGTCGTGGTAACGGGTGAAGACGATCTGCAGCGCTATGTAGAGCACCATCGAGCCGATGATCGTCCCGAAGACCGCCCGCCGCAGCCGCGCCGCCTCACCCGGTGGCCGTCGCTTGACGTTCCCGGCGAAGTCCAACGGGCCCTGGAAACCCACGTATGCGTAGATCACGCCACTGCCGACCACCGCGGTCAGCGCGGCGGCCGCGCCCTTCCCGGCGCTGGGCTCGCTCGCCTGCAGGCCGCTGTCGTCGAAGCCGGCGGCGATCAGCAGCACCACGGTCAGTACGGGGACGACCACCTTGAGGACCGTCAGCCAGGAGTTGATGCGGAAGAAGATGCGCGGGGCGATGAGGTTCACCGCGGAGATCGCGGCCATGAACCCCAGGGCGTAGCACCAGCCTTCGGTGGTCAGCGTGTCGGACGGGTCGAGCAGCCCGTGCACGCCCTTCCAGCCCGACAGGCCCTTCGTCATCGCGACGGCCTCGCTGGCCAGGTTGATCGCGTAGACGAGCCACAGCCCGGCCGCCATCACCGTCGCCACCAGCGCGCCGCTGCTCTGCAAGGGCAGGAAGATCAGCCCGCCGGTCTTGGGCGCGGCCGTGCCCAGTTCGACCATGACCCCGGCGATCAGCAGCATCAGCAGCCCGCCGAACAGCCAGGCCAGCCACGCGTCCGAACCGGCCTTCCCGTAGGCCTCGCCCGCGCCCAGCATCCAGCCGGAGCCGATCACCCCGCCGGCCGCCAGGCCGACGAGATGGAACACCGACAGTCTTCGCTGCTCGTCCTCGTCCTCGAACGGCAATGCCCGGAGACTCATCCGCCCTATCCCCCGATTAGCGTCGCGGCTCCTCACGCACAGTGGCGACAGGGTACAGGGAGTGGTCTGCGTTGCGCCCGGGTTGATCGCATCGGCCGATCACCTCGACCGCTCGCATTGTCAGTGCCGGCTGCCATCATCCGTTGCATGACCGCCGCCGACCGCCTGACGCGCCTGCTCAACGACCCGGAACCCGCCGAGGAGTTCCGGTACGAGGACGTGGCCCGCCTCTCCGACCAGGAGCTCGGCGACCTCCTCCCGACCGCCTACGGCCTCCGGCCCACCGCCACGTACACGGCGACCCGGGTCCGTCATTCCGTCGAGGACGCGGGCAGGGAGCGGCAGCCGCGCTACACCCCCGAGGCCTGCCGCCGGATGTTCGAGGCGCTGCTCGCGGGGACGGAGGTGCGGAACTGGGCGGACCTCACCCTGGGCGCGGGCACGCTGGCGCGCTGCACCGGGCCCTGGCCCGAACTCTCCGGTCCCGCCCGCCTGCTGACCGAGTTCCTCCTGGAGAAGAACGACCTGCGCCAGCCGTACGCGCTGCTCGCGGTGGCCGGCCTCGCGGGCGAGGGCACCCTGCGCACGGTCACCGACCGGCTCGGCCGCGAGGCCGGCCCCATCGGCCTGGCGGAACTCGCCGCGCTCACCCGCCTCACCGACGCCGAGCGGACGCTGCTGGCGGAGGTCGAGCGCGACCACTCGTTCACCTCACCGCCGTCCCTCCCGGACGCCTGGCGCGGGATCGCCGACATCCCCGGTTACGTCGCATTCGCCCGCGGTGCCCTGGAGGAGGCCGCCGATCGCGCCGACGCGCTGCATGCGGGGACGATCCCGTACCGGGCGGACAAGGCCTTCACGGACCGCGAGGTCGCCGCCCTCGGCCACGCCGCGCGCGTGGCCCTGCTGCGCGACGAACCCTGGCTGCCGCCGCTCCTCGACCGCCTCCTGCCCGGCATCACGGTCGCCCCGACCGCGGCCAGGACGGTCCCGTCCCAGGCGCTCCTCTATGAACTGGCCCGCGCCGCCCAGGACTTCCCGACCCCCGAGCTGGTCACCGCACTCCGCCACGTACGCACGATCGTCCGCCACGCGGGCGTGCCCAAGCAGCTCGCCAAGATGCTCAAGAAGATCGACGTGGCCCTCGCCGAGCGCACCGACGTGGCGCTGCGGCTGCCCGCCCTGGGCTTCGGCGCCGACGGCGTCCTGCGCCGCGAGGCGGGCGAGTACACGGCCGTCGTCCGCGTCGACGGCACCACCGCCGAACTGACCTGGGAGAAGGGCGGCCGCCCCCTGCGCTCCGTCCCCGCCGCCGTCCGTCGCGACCACGCCGACCTGGTCAGGGAAGTGCGCGACCTGGCCAAGCGGGTCGACAGCCAACTCGCCACCCTCGCCCGGGCGTTGGAGGGCGGCTACGCGATGGCCGCGGTCCACCCGTACGGCCGCTGGCGCACCGGGCTGGCCGGGCATCCGCTCGCCGGGCCCGTGGTCCGCCGGCTGATCTGGGAGGTCGAGACGGCGCCGGGCGACTGGCAGCCCGTGCTCCCGGAGACCGACGGCCTCCCCGACGCACCCGAGGAAGCCGCCGTACGCCTCTGGCACCCTCTGCGCTCCGACCCGGACGCCGTGCGGGCCTGGCGGGACCTGCTGACCGAGCGGCGCATACGGCAGCCGTTCAAGCAGGCCTTCCGGGAGATCTACCTCCTCACCCCGGCCGAGGAGGCGACCCGCGTCTACTCCAACCGCTTCGCCGCCCACCTCGTCCACTACCACCGGATGTTCGCGCTGTTCCGGGCGCGCGGCTGGCGGAGCAACCTGCTCGGACACTGGTCCGACGGGGAACAGGACGGCGCAGTAAGGACTTTGGCGGCGGGGGAGTGGCGGGTCCGCTTCCTGCACTCGCTGGCCGACCTGGACGGCGACCAGCCGCTGGCCTCGACCGATCAGGTGCGCTTCTCCCGCAGGGCGGAGGGGACCTGGCGGGAGGCGCCGCTCACCGAGGTGCCGCCGCTGATGTTCAGCGAGGCGATGCGGGACGTGGACCTCTTCGTCGGCGTCACCTCCGTCGCCGCCGACCCCGACTGGACCGACGGCGGCCCCGTGCGCGCCTACTGGGAGCGGGCCGGCTTCGCCGAGCTCACGGCGAGCGCCGAGGCCCGCCGGGACGTCCTGGAGCGCGTTCTGCCGCGGCTGAGGATCGCCGACCGCTGCTCGCTGGACGGCCGTTTCCTGGTGGTCCGCGGCGACCTGCGCACGTACAAGATCCATCTCGGCTCGGCCAACATCCTGATGGAGCCGGACGATTCCTACCTCTGCATCGTCCCGGCGCGCGGCAAGGCCGGCGACGGGAAGGTGTTCCTGCCCTTCGAGGACGACCGCCTGGCACTCATCCTCAGCAAGGCGTTCCTGCTGGCCGACGACACGCGCATAGCCGACGCGTCGATAGTGACGCAGATCGCCCGGTGAACTCCACTTCCCTCACTGGATGTTGAGCTGGAAGGGATGCGAGAGGTCGGTCGGGCAGATGAAGACGCGCAGTTCGCCGAAGCGTCCGACATTGACGTCCGGACCGTCGTTGCAGCTGTCCACCGTCAGCAGCACCCGCATGGTGCTGTCGCACGACGTACAGTCGATCGGGAGGAGGTCGGTGAGGTGCCAGCTGGGCCAGCCGCCCAGCTTCCAGCCCTCCCGGCAGGCCAGCCCCCGGTGGTACTCGACGGCCCGCTCCTCGGCCCAGTCCTCCCCCGACTCGGCCAGTTCCCCGGGCAGTTCGTCCCGGTCGGGGAGGTCGGTCACCGCGACCGGGTCGAGGACGCAGGGCTGCGGCAGGTAGGAGTCGTCGGTGCGGTCCGGGTGCGGCGGGTCGACCAGGACCTCGGTGACGTCGGACGCCCTGCGGTAGCGCAGCTCGACGGCGGGCCCGTAGTACCCGGACTGGCCGGGGAGGTCGTCGTGGTCGTTCGGGCACCACAGCACCTGAAGTACGTCGGTCCCGGCGGGCCAGTGCCAGTCGTCGCCGGGCATGTCACGGGCGTACAGCTGGACGACCGGGACCATGGCGACGCCGGGCCCCGAGGCGTCCGGCGCCATCCGCATGGTCTCCCAGGTGATGAGGTCGAGGGCGCCCGCGCCGTCCATGATCCGCCGCTGGGTCTCGGCCTCCTCCGCGGTCACCTCGTAGGCCCGTTCCGGGTGTTCGCGGTGGCGGGCGCGCATGGCCTCGTCGATGCGCTGCCAGGTCTCCCGGTCCTCGTCCGAGAGCTGCTCGCGGACCTCCACGAGGTGCGGGCCCGGGCACACCGGCCACGGCTCGCCGGCGGGCCACAGCAGCGGACCGCCGACCGAGCTCTCCCCGAACCCCGGTACACCGGCGGAGGGTTGGAGCAGCGCGGCCTCGCGGAGGTATCCGGCGAAGGCCGGCAGCGCGGCCACCAGCTCCTCGGCGGTGGGTATCCGGTTCGTCACGGCGCTCAACCTACTGGACGCTCAGGCCCGTTCCGCCACCTGGCGGCAGGCATCCGCGTACGCCCGTACCAGCGGCCTGCGATCCCCCTTCCGCCAGGCCAGGACATAGCGGCTGGGCGCGAGACCCCGCACCGGACGGGTGAGCACACCGCCCAGAGTGATCAGCGGGACGTTCCCCGCCGCCACCAGACAGACCCCCAGCCCCGCGACCAGAGCCTCGTACGTCTCCTCGGTGCTCGCGATCTCCGCGCCGACCCGCGGCGGGCGCCCGTCGCGCTCGTCGAGGGCGAGCCAGTGGTCGCGCAGCGGACCGGCGCTCGGCGGCAGGGCGAGAAAGGGCTCGTCGGCCAGGTCCGCGAAGTCGACCTCGGCGCGGGCGGCAAGCGGATGGCCCTCGTGCAGGGCGACCAGGCGTGGCTCCTCGGCGACGACGGTCCACGCGTACCGCTCCTGGTCGGGCAGCGGCAGCCAGACGAAGGCCACGTCCGCGTCGCCGTCCGCGAGCCCCGCCGTCGGATCCTCCCAACTCACCTGACGCAGCCGCACGACGGCCTCGGGCCGGGCGGCCGTGAAACGGGAGCGGATCGCCGGCAGCAGCCCGCCCCGGCCCGGGCTGGTGCTCATGCCGACGACCAGCGTGCTGCGCTGCGCGGCCCGCGCCTGAGCCACCACGTCCGCGCCCTGCGCCCACGCGGCCAGCACCCGCCGGGCGTGCGGCAGCAGCGCCGCGCCGGCCGCGGTCAGCTCCACGCCCTGCCGGTCCCGGCGCAGCAGCTCCACCCCCAACTGCCGCTCCAGCGCCCGGATCTGCTTGCTCAGCGCGGGCTGCGAGACGTACAGCCGCTCGGCGGCGCGCGTGAAGTGCAGCTCCTCCGCCACCGTCACGAAGTACCGCAGGTCCCGCACATGCACGTCCGTCGTCATAGCCATCGGTTATCACCGTAGGTCTTGGACGGGTGCCGCGGCACGGGAAGAAGCTGAATCCCGAACCATTCCGGGAGGGAGCGAACCATGAACAGGGTCTGGCTGATCACCGGCGCGAGCAGCGGACTGGGGCGGGCCATCGCCGAGGCCGCGGTCGCCGACGGTGACGTGGTCGTGGGCGCGGCGCGGCGCCCCGAGGGGCTGGACGACCTGGTGGCCGCCCACCCCGACCAGGTGGAGGCGCTGCGACTGGACGTCGCCGACGTGAGCGCCGCCGAGCCCGCCGTACGGGACGTGGTGGCCCGGCACGGGCGGATCGACGTGCTGGTCAACAACGCCGGCCGCGGTCACGTCGGCGCCTTCGAG
Source organism: Streptomyces sp. CA-249302 (assembly GCF_050936785.1). Lineage (NCBI taxonomy): Bacteria > Bacillati > Actinomycetota > Actinomycetes > Kitasatosporales > Streptomycetaceae > Streptomyces > Streptomyces sp. CA-249302. The sequence continues at coordinate 7,047,066 of NZ_JBNJMG010000001.1, forward strand.
GAGACCGGCGACGACGAACTGCGCGCCCTGTTCGACGTGCACGTCTTCGGGCCGGCTGCGCTGGTGCGGGCCGTCCTGCCGTACATGCGCTCACGGCGCTCGGGCGCGATCGTGCAGATGAGCAGCATGGGCGGGCAGACCTCCTACCCCGGCTTCTCGGCCTACAGCGGCACGAAGTTCGCCCTGGAGGGCATGTCCGAGGCGCTGGCGGGCGAGGTCGCGGAGTACCGCATCAAGGTGCTGGTGGTGGAGCCGGGCGCGTTCCGCACTTCCCTGTACGACGGCACACAGGCCAGCATCGACACGGGCGCGTACGCCACGGTGGGCGGCACCCGAGCGATGGTCGACGCGGGCTTCGACGACCGGGCCGGCGACCCGGCGAAGGCGGCGGCCCTGATCCTGACGGCCCTCGACTCGGACCGCACGCCCCTGCGCCTCCCGCTGGGCGACGACGGCGTGAGCGCGGTCCTGGACCACCTCGACCAGATCCGGGACGACGTGATGACGTGGGAGAAGCGGACCCGCAGGACGGGGTTCCGGGACTGAGGGGTCCAGGGGGCGCGCGTACCCGCGTCCCCAGGACGAACCCGCGGCTCGCGCGTACCCGCGTCCACAGGCCGTCCCCGTTGTCGGACCCCGGTGTCACTATGGGCGTACCGGGTGGGTCGGGTGGCGTGCGAGGGGCGGGATCGTGGCGGTCGGGGAGGTGCAGGCGGCGCCCGTGGGGCGGGGGGCCCGGGACGTGTGCACGCGGGGCACGCGGCTGTACGAGGCCGCCCGCAGCGTGCTCGACGATCACACCCGCGCCCTGGAGGCGGTCCGCTCCGCGCTCGCCCCGCTCCGGGACGAACTCGTGGTCAAGGAGCTGGAGAACATCCCGGTCGCCCGGCTCAAGGAGGCCACCGAGGGCCGGCTGCGGCTGACGGCCGTCGAGGCGGCGGGGTTCGCGACCGTCGGTTCGGTGTACGAGGCGACCCGCTTCGACCTGCGGCAGATCCCCGGCGTCGGCGCCCAGACAGCCGACCAGGCCCTCGCCGCCGCCCGCCAGATCGCCCGGGCCGTCGAGGAGACGGTCTCGGTGCGCATCGACGTCGACAACCCGGAACCCCGCACCACCGCCCTGGTCGTCGCCCTGCACCGACTCGTCGAGGCCGGACCCGAGCTCCGCAAGGCCGTCGGCAACGCGACCCGACTCGACGGCAGACTGCGCGAGTTGCTGCCCGCGGCCCGCCCGGCCACCGGCCGACTCCGCCTCGCGCTCACCGGCCGTCGCCGCAAGGAGGCCGCCCTCGCCGCCACGGCGGAGCTGCGCGAGCTGACCGCCGACGCGGAGACCCGCGGCACCCGGCTCCAACTGGCCCAGGCCTCCACCGACCTGCTGCGCGGACCGGCCTCCGACGTCGAGGCCTGGGTCGACTTCGAGCTGCGCTCCGCCGAGTACTACAGCCGGCTCGCCGAGGCCTCCGAGCACCACCCGGACGAGGAGGCCGCCGAGGGCTACCTGCCGTCCGAGGTGGCCGAGCGGGTGCGGGCACAGCCGCTCGACGACACCCACACCCGGGTCTCGCTGCGCGGCTACCAGTCCTTCGGCGCCCGTTTCGCGCTCGCCCAGCGCCGGGTGGTGCTCGGTGACGAGATGGGCCTGGGCAAGACGGTCCAGGCGATCGCGGCCCTCGCCCACCTCGCGGCGGAGGGACAGAGCCATTTCCTCGTCGTCTGCCCGGCGAGCGTCCTGATCAACTGGACCCGCGAGATCCGCTCCCGCAGCGCCCTGCGCGCGGTCCCGGTGCACGGCCCCGACCGGCAGGAGGCGTACGCCGAGTGGCGCGAGCGGGGCGGCGTCGCCCTCACCACCTTCGACCTGCTGCACACCCTGCCCGCACCGGACGGCGCAAGGCCCACGAAGCTCCTGGGCTCCAGGCCCCCGAACCTCCCGAGGACTCCGAAGCCCGCCATGCTCGTGGTCGACGAGGCGCACTACGTGAAGAACCCCGAGACCCGCCGCGCCAGGTCCATCGCCGCCTGGACGAAGACGGCCGACCGCGTCCTGTTCCTCACCGGCACCCCGATGGAGAACCACGTCGAGGAGTTCCGCACTCTGGTCCGCTATCTCCAGCCGGACCTGGTCCCCAGGATCCGCGACGGCGACGCGGTCGCGGGGCCGTACGTCTTCCGCCGGTCGGTCGCCCCCGCCTACCTCCGGCGCAACCAGCAGGACGTGCTGACCGAACTGCCCGCCCTGCTCCAGGTCGACGAGTGGGAGGAGTTCGGCGCGGCCGACGAGGACGCGTACCGCACGGCGGTCGCCGCGGGGAACTTCATGGCGATGCGCCGTGCCGGATACGCCGACCCCGAGAAGTCCGCCAAGCTCCAGCGGCTGCGCGAACTGGTCGCGGAGGCGGCGGCCAACGGGCTGAAGGTGGTCGTCTTCTCGTACTTCCGGGACGTCCTGGCCACGGTCCACCAGGCCCTCGGCGAGGACGTGTTCGGCCCGATCTCCGGCAGCGTCCCGGCCGCCCGCCGCCAGCGGCTCGTCGACGAGTTCACGGCCGCCGACGGCCACGCCGTGCTGCTCGCCCAGATCGAGGCCGGCGGCGTCGGCCTCAACCTCCAGGCGGCCTCCGTCGTGATCCTCTGCGAACCGCAGGTCAAACCCACCCTGGAACACCAGGCCGTGGCCCGCGCCCACCGGATGGGCCAGGTCCGCCCGGTCCAGGTGCACCGCCTGCTCGCCGCGAACAGCGTGGACGAACGTCTGCTGCGCATCCTGGAGAACAAGAACCGCCTCTTCGACGCCTACGCCCGCCGCAGCGACACCGCGGAGGCGACACCGGACGCGGTCGACGTCACGGACGCGGGCATCGCCCGCCGGATCGTGGCGGAGGAGCAGCGAAGACTGGCGGGCGAGCCGGTCGACTGACGGCCGGCCTCCGCCCCGACCGGCGGTCCCGCGCCACCGGAGCTCCCGTCAGATCCCGTCCACCCAGGCCACGGTGAACGGCTCCTCGGGCACCCCCGCCCCCATCGGCCCGCCCTTGTCGAACTGCGACCGGACGACCAGCAGCCGCCCGTGGACGCGGGCCAGCGTGGTCGGGATCTGTAGCGAGGCGTCGCTGAACCGCCGCTCGAGCCGCGCCGAGGCGCCGTCGGCCGACAGCCGCCACCGGCTGAGGGTGTTACTGGCGTTCTGCGCGGCCCACAGCCTGCCGTGCGCCAGCTCCAGTCCGTCGCCGTGCGTCAGATCGCCCCCGATCAGGGTCACTTGACGTACGGCGCCGGTGGCCACCGCGACCCGGAACAGATCGCCGCCGGTCATGTCGACGACGTACAGATACCGCCCGGCGGCGTCGGCGACGATGCCGTTGAGGGTGAAGGCGTCGGCGGGGTGCGGGGCCAGGACGCCGCTCAGGTCGTAGCCCGGGACCAGCGTCGCGCGGCCGCCGCGGGCCACCTCGGCGGGGGTCACGCGGTAGACCACCGGGCTCAGGCTGTCGGTGAGGTACGCGGTGCCGTCCGCGGTGATCACCAGGTCGTTGACCAGGTGCGAGCCGGTGGCCGGCACGTCGAAGCGGGCGATCGGGGAGCGGTCGCGCAGGTCGTAGACGTCGACCCCGGCGGTGGAGTCGATGACCCACAGCCGCCCGGCCCGGTCGACCTTCAGGCCGTTGGCGGTGGAGCGCCCGTCGGCGCCGGCAGGCAGGTACACCTCGGCGGCACGGCCGCCCCGCGCCGCGCGGTACACGGCGCCGTTCGCGTACGAGCCGACGTAGGCGTCGCCGGTACGCGGGTCGAGGGCGATGCCCTCCGGATAGACACGCTCACCGGGCAGCGTGAAGGCCGTACGGACACGGACCGCGTCGGCGGCCCGCGCGGCGGTGGCCGGGAGCGCGGCGGTGGCGGCGACGGCGGCCGCGCCGGTCAGGAACGAACGACGGTGGATGGATCGGGACACGTCGGAGCCTCTCGGTTCGGCTTCGCATTCCATTACGTAGGCGAACATAGATTAGAACTCTAATCATCGTCAATGCATTAATAGTCGTGCGAGGTCACACCGGCAGTCGCCCCGATATCATGCGCGGATGACGTCCATGCCCGCGTCCGAGCGCCTCGGCTCGCACCTCAAGCTGGCCGACCAGGCCCTCATGGCGACCAAGGCCGCGGTCCTGAAACCGGCGGGCGTGACGGTCGCGCAGTACTCCGCGCTGCTCCACCTCGCCGAGAACCCCGGCATCTCGGCTGCGGCCCTGGCCCGGCTGTGCGGAGTCACACCCCCGACGATCAACACGGTCCTGAACAACCTCCAGGACCGCGCCCTGATCGAACGCACCCCGCACGAGTGGCACAAGAACGTCCTGGAGACCCGCCTCACCGAGGAGGGCCGCAAGGTGATGGCCGACGCGGACGCCCGGGCGGTACGGGTGGAGCGGGCGCTGGCCGCCGAGTTCACGGACGCGGAACGCGAGGCGCTGGTCGGCCTGCTGGGCCGCTGTGTGCAGGTGCTGGAGAAGGAGCGCGGGCCGCGCTAGGCCGGCCCCGTTCCGCCCCGGCCGGCCGCCTGTTTACGATGCGCCCAGTTCGCATGCCCGTTGCGCACCGCACACCCCGCCCGAGCCAGGAGCACGGTACCCGTGTCCATACCCCCGCCCCCTGGGCCACAGCAGCCCCAAGGGCCGTACCAACAGGGCCAGTTCCCGCAGTACCCCGGGTACCCGTACCAGCCCTGGGCCCAGGGCTACAGCCCGTACAACCGCCCCACCCCCGTCAACGGCCTCGCCATCGCCTCCCTCGTCCTGGGCATCCTCTGCTGCATCCCGGCCCTCGGACTGCTCCTCGGCCTGATCGCGCTCGGGCAGATCAGGCGGAACGGCGAGCGGGGCAAGGGCATGGCGGTCGCCGGGTCGGTGCTCTCCTCGCTCGGGCTCGCCCTGTGGGTGCTGGCCGTCGCGACCGGCGGCATCTCCGACTTCTGGGACGGCTTCAAGGACTCCGCCCGCGACAACGGCAGCGCCTACACCCTCGCCAAGGGCGAGTGCTTCGACTCGCCGAGCGGCTCGCTGGAGGGCGAGGCCTACGACGTCGACAAGGTGCCGTGCACCGGGAAGCACGACGGGGAGGTCTTCGCCTCGTTCCGGATGAAGGGTTACGCCTCCTACCCCGGCGACCGCAAGGTCACCGACCTCGCCGACACCCGGTGCTGGTCGCTCCGCTACGACTACGCCATGGACGCCTGGGCCGTCCCCGACGACGTGGACGTGTACTACCTGACGCCGACCCGGGACAGTTGGGGACTGGGCGACCGTGAGATCACCTGCGTGTTCGGCAACACCGACGAGAAGGCGAGCCTGACCGGCTCGGTGCGCAACGACGCACGGACCCTGGACGCCGACCAGCTCGCCTACCTGAAGGCCGTCAACATCGGGAACAGGGCCCTGGATTCGCAGCCGGTGGACGGCCCCGACGACGACCTGAAGACCAACACGCAGTGGGCCGCGCGCCTTTCGGACGCGTTCACGGCGCAGGCCGAGTCGCTCCGGGCCCACGACTGGCCGGCAGGGGCGAAGGGCCCGGTCACGGCCGTCGCCCAGCAGGTCGAGACGGTCCGGAAGGAGTGGGCGAAGGCCGCGAAGGCCACCGACGCCGACGCCTTCTACGTCGCCTACGACCGCGCCATGACCCTCTCCACCTTCGACAGGTCGGTGACCGCCCGCAAGGCTCTGGGCCTCGCCACGACCCCGCCCCCGGACGGGGAGACCGGCGGCGGAGGGGACGGCGGCGGAGACTCCTCCGGCTTCGAGGTGTGACGGCGGCTATAGCGGGGAGAAAGTGCCTGCGTAAAGCCTTCCCTTGGAACATGTCATCACATCGAGTGATTCTCTGGCCTTTGCTTGCATGGCGGAACCCACGGTTGCCACGCTGTTGCTGTCTGTACAACCTGATGGGAGCGGCCAGTGACTTTCGGTGAGCAGCCGGCGTATCTGCGCGTCGCGGGTGATCTCCGCAAGAAGATCGTCAGCGGTTCGCTGCCACCGCACACCCGCCTCCCCTCCCAGGCCAGAATCCGCGAGGAGTACGGCGTCTCGGACACCGTCGCCCTGGAGGCGCGCAAGGTGCTGATGGCCGAGGGCCTGGTCGAGGGCCGCTCCGGCTCGGGGACGTACGTCCGTGAGCGCCCCGTCCCGCGCAGCGTCGCCCGCTCCGGCTTCCGCCCGGACGGCGGGGCCACCCCGTTCCGCCAGGAGCAGGCCGACGGCGCGACCCGCGGCACCTGGGAGTCGCGCAGCGAGCAGACCGAGGCGAGCGGCATGGTCGCCGAGCGCCTCGGCCTCAAGCCCGGCGACCGCGTGATGTGCACGAAGTACGTGTTCCGGGAGGCCGGCGAGGCGATGATGCTCTCCACCTCCTGGGAGCCCCTCGCGGTCACCGGCCGGACGCCCGTGATGCTGCCCGAGGAGGGCCCGCTCGGCGGCATGGGCGTGGTCGAGCGCATGGCGGCGATCGACGTGGTGGTGGACAACGTCACCGAGGAGGTCGGCGCCCGCCCCGGCCTCGCCGAGGAACTCGTCGACCTGGGCGGCGTCCCCGGCCATGTCGTCCTGGTCATCCAGCGCACGTTCTACGCCTCGGGCCGCGCCGTGGAGACCGCCGACGTGGTCATCCCGGCCGACCGCTACCGGGTCGCGTACCACCTCCCGGTGAAATAGCGCACACCTTTACGGGAGTTGCTCCCCTCGGCCCCCCGCCGTACCCCCTCCCACCCCTCGCGCGCCCCGTCCGCGCGCCGGTGGATTCCGGTCGTTCTCGCAGGTCGTCCGAGGCGTGCCCGGAATGCCGCTGACCGGATGCGTCAAGGCTCCCGGGCGGCGCGCTCGAACTCGTGCGCCCCCCTCGTTCTGGCCGGTTGCGTACCTCTTTGTGAAAAGCCGTGTTCGCTGCGTAAAGGTTAGGCGTAGGCTCGGGCATATGCGGATTGCGGTTTCCTTAGCGGGCGGGGCACGGCACGAACCGCGAGGCGGGCGGGCCGAGGTCGGAAGGGGCGGTGGGGGGCGATGAACGACGGCACGATCACTCTTCCCTGGCTCGTCATACGGCAGGACGACAACGGCAACCGCTACCGCGTGGGCAGGTACGCGACCAGGGCGGAGGCCCAGAAGATCGCGGACAGCCTCGACGACCGCGGCCACAAGCAGCTCTACTGGGTCGAACGCATCGGCCAGAACGGCCAGGGCAGCACGGTCACGGCCAACTGACCCGGCCCGCGCCCCCTCCCGTAGGCTCCGCCCCATGACGGAACGGATCGTGGTGGTGGGCGCGGCCCTCTTCGACGGCACCCACCTCCTGGCGGCCCGCCGCAGCGCGCCGCCGGCCCTGGCCGGTCGCTGGGAACTCCCCGGCGGCAAGGTGGAACAGGGCGAGACCCCCGAGGCGGCCCTGGTGCGCGAACTCCAGGAGGAACTGGGCGTGGCGGCCGAGCCCCTGACCCGAGTCCCGGGCGAGTGGCCCCTGAAGCCCCCGTACGTCCTCCGGATCTGGACGGCCCGCCTCCTCCCGGGATCCCCGGCCCCGAAGCCCCTCCAGGACCACGACGAACTGCGCTGGCTCGCTCCGGACGAGATCTGGGACGTGGACTGGCTCGACCAGGACGTGGAAGCGGTCCGCGCACTGACCAACCTGTAGGAGGCGCACGCCCCCTACTCCGTTCGTGCCACAGTGCGCCTCCCCGGACGGTACTCCCCATCGAATATCGGGTATGTGCCCATTAACCCCATGAAACCGGACATGGGTGAGCCTGCTGGCCCGGGAAGTGATCGGCGTGATCGACACCGAAGGCGACTGCGCCGAGTGGAGCTTTCCCGCGGAACCGGGCGCCGTCCGGAACGCCCGCGCAGCGGTCCGCGGCCAACTCCACACCTGGCACCTCGACACCCTCGGCGACCTGGCGGCCCTGCTGGTCAGCGAGCTGGTCACCAACTCCCTCCGGCACGCCACCGGCCCCATCGGCGTCCGCCTCGTCCGCCCCGTGAGCCTCCCCGACGTCCTGCTGGTGGAGGTCTCCGACCCGCTCCCCGACCCGCCCCGCGAACGCGTCGCCCACCCCGAGGACGAGAGCGGCCGCGGACTCCAGCTGGTCGCCCACTCCTCCCGCCGCTGGGGCACCCGCCCCGGCGAGGCGGGCAAGACGGTGTGGTTCGAGCTGGCCGTACCGGGCTGATCCGGGGCCGATCCGGGCCGGATCCGGGTTGTACGACCGCCCCCGCGTTGTCGACCGACTGGTTCAGGCCAGTGGCGGTTGTCGCCGCGCGTGATTCGACGAGGTGTTGGCTGGTTAGAAGACTGGAAGTGTTGTCGCAGCCGGGACCGAAAACCGTCGGGACCGTGCTGTGATCGTGAACACCGTGTTGTGCGGCGCCGTAGTGCTGGATACTGCGGGCAGCCGCCCCCGGTGACCGGTGCCGGACGCGGTGAGCTGGAGGGGACGGTTCGCGTGAGCGAGATACCAGCGAAGGCCACGGGGTCCACGGACCCGTCGGACCGCGCGAGGTCACAGTCCGCGGGTGATGCCGCCGCGGACGCGGCGAGGCATGCGACGGGCGGCACGGGGCTTTCCGGATCCGGTACGGGCGGATCGCCGTCCCGCACGGGACTCCGCGACACCGGCCTGGGCGACGCGCCCGGCGGTGACGCGATGTGGCAGAGCAGCCCACCCGGCTCGATCTACGACTACATCAAGGTCGCGTCCTTCTCCATCGGCCCGGACGGCCTGGTCGACCAGTGGAGCCTGAGGGCCGAGCAGCTCTTCGGGATCCCCGCGGGGCGCGCCGTCGGCATGGACCCCATCGAGGCGTTCATCGACTCCGACCTGCGCGAGCAGGGCCAGCGCAAGATGGCCGAGATCCTCGACGGGCGGGAGTGGACCGGTGTGGTCCCCTTCCGGGTTCCTCCGGGGGCGGCCGACGGCGACTGCGGCCGGGAGGGCCTCGCCGAGGTCTACGTCATGCCGACGCGGACCGAGGAGGGCGAGAAGGCCGCCGTCTGCATCGTGGTCGACGTCCGCACCCTGCGCAGCATCGAGACCGACCTCGCCGCCTCGCAGGCGATTTTCGGTCAATCTCCGTTCGGCTTCCTGCTGATCGACCCCGATCTGCGGGTCCGGCGCGCCAACCAGCGGTTCGCCTCCCTCTTCGGCGGCACCCCGGACGACCACCGCGGCAAGGACGTGCACGACTACCTGCCGCGCCCCGAGGCCGAGCGGGTCGCCGCGACCCTGCGCCGGGTCCTGGAGACCGGCGACTCCATCACGGACATGCACGTCACGGGCTTCCTGCCGGGCTCGGACGAGCGCCGGCACTGGTCCATCAACCTCTACCGGGTGCACAGCGGTTCCGGGCGCCCCATCGGCATCGCCTGGCTCGGAACCGACATCACCGCCCGCCGCGCGGCGGCCCGGGAAGCGGCCTCGGCGCGGCGCAATCTCGCCCTTCTGAACGAGGCCGGCGCCCGCATCGGCAACTCCCTCGACCTGGAGACCACGGCCCGCGAACTCCTCGACGTCGTCGTCCCCGGCTTCTGCGACCTCGCGACGGTCGACCTCTACCAGGGCCTGCTGGCCGGCGACGAGACCCCGCCGGGCCTCGCCGACGGCAGCGCGGAGCTGCGCCGGGTGGCGTTCGCCAGCGCGGTCTCCGACGCCCCGTTCATCGGCTCCGGGCCGCCCGTCTCGGTCGGCGCGGTCCACCACTTCCCCTTCAACTCGCCCTGCGCGGACGCCCTGCGCACCGCCCGGCCGCAGCTCGTCCCGGCCGAGGAGGGCGGCCTCGTCCAGTCGACGCTGGCCGTGCCGATGGTCGCCCACGACACGGTCGTGGGCATCGCGCAGTTCGCCCGTACGAAGGGCAGCGAGCCGTTCGGCGACCGGGACCGCGACCTGGCCGTGGAGTTGGCCGCCCGCGCCGCCGTCTGTATCGACAACGCCCGCCTGTACCGCCGCGAGCACGAGCGCGCGCTCATACTCCAGCGCTCCCTGCTCCCGCCCGGCGACCCGGTCGCCTCCGGCCTGGACATCGCCTGCCGCTACCTCCCCGGCAACTCCTCCGCGGACCGCCCCAGCGAGGTCGGCGGTGACTGGTTCGACGTGATCGAACTGCCGGGCCACCGCACGGCGTTGGTGGTTGGCGACGTCATGGGCCGCGGTCTGCGCGCGGCGGTGGCGATGGGCGAACTCAGGTCGGCGGTAAGGACCCTGGCCCTCCTCGACCTCGAACCCGCGGAAGTCCTCAGCGCGTTGGACGAGATCGCCCGCGGCCTCGGCGCACCGGGCGGTGTCCAGCAGGCCACCCGCTCCGCCCGCCGCCCCCGCGAGGCCGACCTCCTGGAGGTGTACCTCGCGACCTGCGTCTACGCGGTCTACGACTCCGTCACCCGCCGCTGCACCTTCGCCAACGCCGGGCATCTGCCGCCGGTCCTGGTCGAACCCGGCGAGGACGCGCTGATGCTCGACGTCCCGCCGGGCATGCCGCTCGGCGTCGGCGGGGAGCCCTTCGAGGAGGTGGAGGTCGAACTACCCGAAGGCGCCCTGCTCGCGCTCTACACGGATGGACTGGTCGAAAGCCGCGATCACCCCCTGGACGAGGGCCTCCAGGCCTTCGTGGGCGCGCTGACCGACCCCACCCGGCCGCTGGAGGACGTGTGCGACCACGTCCTCAACACCCTCGACACCCACCACGGCGAGGACGACATCGCCCTGCTGATGGCCCGGGTCCAGGGTCTGCCGGCCGACTCGGTGGGCGACTGGACGCTGCCGCGGGAGCCGCGGAGTGTGGGCCGGGCCCGTGAGTACGCGCGCGGGCAGCTGCTTTCCTGGGATCTGGAGCCGCTGGTCGACACGACGGAGCTGCTGGTCAGCGAGCTGGTGACGAACGCTCTGCGGTACGGCGAGGGCGACATCCGGCTGCGGCTGCTGCTGGATCGCACGCTGGTGTGCGAGGTGTGGGACTCGGGGCTGGTCCAGCCCCGACGGCGGCGGGCTCGGGACACGGACGAAGGCGGCCGGGGGCTTCAGCTGGTGGGGCTCCTGAGCGCGGCGTGGGGCTCTCGTCGTACCCCGCGCGGAAAGACGGTGTGGTTCGAACTGCCGCTGCCGGACGGCGAGACAGGGCTGGCGGATCCCGCGGAGGCGTTGCTCAGCCTGTTCTGAGTGCGCCGAGGCGTGGCGGTGTCCCGGGCCCGCGTCAGCCTGCCCCGCGCCAGCGGGCTCCACGGGATCACGCCGATGCCCTGGTCGGCGCGGAGCGGGAGGCGCCGAGGTAGCGGACCTTCCCGGACCTGACCGCGTCGTGCAGCGCTTCCAGGGTTTCCTCGATCGGGGTGTCGTAGTCCCAGCGGTGGATCTGGCATCCGCATCCAGACCTTGGTGGCGAGAACGACCTCCTCGCGCCGGGTGAAGTCCTTCACCGCCCGGCCGACGACCCCTCGGTCCCCGTCGCCACGACCGCTCACCGCTCGATCCCATGGTTCCCTCGGCGGGGGCGGGTGCGTGGGCCGCCGTACGTCGGGGGTGTGCCGTCGGGGGACACGACTCCGCCCAGGACCGCTCCGGCCACTCCCGCCGCGTGGTTCTCGTAAGGGTTGCCGTGCAGGCGTACGTCCTGTTCGGCCAGGTCCCGGGCGTCGCGGGCCAGGGTGTCGGCGGGGATCGGCTCGGTGGTGAGGAGGCGTTCCGCCTCGGCCAGGCGGGTACGGGCCGTGGCGCCCACCGCTCCCCGGTGCGTCGCGATGAACCCGGCGGCCCCGCCGACGGCACTCCGCGCCAGCAGCAGTGCGGCGGCCGACAGAACCCCGGCCCGCCCCAGGCCCGCCGGGGCGGTCGCCGCCACGATCCGTCGAAGGGCGTCGAGCGGGTCGTACGGTCCGTCCGTGGTCAGTTCTTCTCGTACGGCGGTCAGTACGAGGTCCGCGTGGGCGACGACGGCGTGCAGCTCACCGGCGGGGAGGACCGGGGTCTCCGGTCGCGACGCCGGCCCCCGCACCCCGGCGAGCTCCGCCTCCGCCCCCGTCAGCGCGGCCGGCACCAACCCTGCCGCCGACTTCAGCGCGTCGGCCAGGCGGTCGATGTCGGCGATGAACATGTCGGCCTGCGTGATCGCGCCCTCGGCGGCGCGCAGATGACGTATCGCCGCCTTCCCCTCGCCCATGTCCGCCGACTGACGGGCCTCGTTGAGCCGGACCGTGGCGAACACCAGGCGGTCCTTGGCCTGTTCGACGTGACCGGCGGTGGCGGCGACCGCGGGGGAGCCGTACCGCCCGGCCAGTTCCGACAAGGTCGCGTCCGCGCCCCCGACCCGCCCGGCCAGCCCCCGGAAACGGCCCTCGGCGATCTCCAGCGCTTCCCCCACCCCGTCCTCCAGCGCCCGCAGCCGGTCGAAGCCGTCCGCCTCCGCGTCCAGCCGCAGCCCCGCCTCCTGACACCGCCCGACCATCCCCGTGAGCGCGTGCCGCCGGGCCGTCTCGTCCTCGGGGACACCGTCGTCGTACTGCTGCCGCATCCGAAAGGCGGCCGACAGTTCGGAGTGGGCGTCCCGTACCGCCCGTGCGAAGGGTGCGACGGCCTTCGCCCCGAAGCGGGCCTCGACGAAGCCGAGCTCCTCCCGGCTGGTGCGCACGCAGTCGTCGGCCTCGACGAGCAACATCCGTACCTGATCGTCCAGTTCGCCGAGCGGAGGCGGGGCGGGGCCGGTGAGCGAGGAACCGCCGCCGGGTGTCGTCCGGCTCCGCGCCCGCCGCGTGCGCCGCACGTACCCGTACCCGGCGAGCACCCCCGCCGCCCCCACGGCCACCAACGGCAGCACCAGATCGGCGCCCGAGGTCTCGTCCTCCTCGGCGACGGGGCTTCCCCTCACGACCGCGGAATTCGCACGCGCGTCCGGAACCGACCCGCCGCCACTGATCGTCATCCCCGGCAACACCAGCCACACCACCCCGGCCAGCCCGCCCAGCAGGGTGTGCACCACCCGCACGGATATGTGAGAGGTGGCCCGCCGCGGCCGGCCCCGGATCAAGGATGACGTCACATTTCGGAGCGTATGAGCAGGAAAGCGCCCGCGCGACCGGGGTGAGGCAGGGGTGAGGCAGGGGTGGGGGTGGAGGAGGCGTGAGACAGGGGGACGTATGACGACGGACGGGGTCGGCGGCGGGGGAGCGGGGATGGAGTGGGCGGAGGCGGGCAAGGGCGAGGGCGCGGGGATGGATGAGCGGACGGAGGCGGATGAGCGGGCCGCGGTGGGTGAGGGTGAGGGCGCCGGCGAGCGCGTCGGGCGGCACGTGCGGAAGGCCGGGTGGCGGCGGGCGCGTCGGATCGGGCTGCTCGCCCTGCTGGTCCTGCTCCTCCCCGTCCTCGCCGCCGAGACCGCCCTCCGCGTGAACTACTTCGGTGACCCGGAACCCGGCACGTACACCCGCCAGAAGGACGCCATCTGGCTCGGTCACGCCTGGGTCGACGGCCGCAAGACCGACGCCGACGTCACCGCCCTGACCGCCCGCCTGAAAACCACCGGCATCCGGGATCTGTACGTCCACGCGGGCCCCCTGGAGCACAACGGAACGCTGCCCGAGTCGGCGTACCCGAAGGCCGGTTGGCTGATCAAGGCCGTCCACCGTGCCGCCCCGGGCATCCGCGTCCAGGCCTGGCTCGGCGACGTACTCGCCACCGAGACCCCCACCGGAATGCACCTCGACCGCCCCGCGACCCGCGCCGCCGTCGTCACCTCGACCCGCCGGATCCTGGCCGCCGGCTTCGACGGCGCCCACTTCGACCTGGAACCCCTCCACTCCGGCGACCGCGACTACCTCACCCTCCTCGACTCCCTCCACTCCGTCACCCGCGCGCACGACGCCCAACTCTCCGTGGCCGCCCACCAGATAGACCCGCTCCCCGGCTTCCACTCCTTCTGGGGCACGGTCGCCGGCCACCCGAAGTGGTGGTCGCAGAAGTTCTTCGGACAGGTCGCGCGCCGGGTCGACCAGATCGCCGTGATGTCGTACGACACCATGCAGCCCTTGCAGAGCCTGTACGGCGGCTACGTGGCCCAGCAGACCTCGCTCGCCCTGGAGGTCACCCCACCCTCCACCGACCTCCTCATGGGCCTGCCCTTCTACCACGAGAACCGCTTCGGCCACTGGAATCACGCGGAGACCGTCCCCGCCGCCGTCCGCGGCGTCCGCCTCGGCCTGTCCCGCACGGACGCGGACCGCGCCAACTTCGGCGTCGCCCTCTACGTCGACTTCGCGGCCGAGGAGAAGGACTGGACGGCGTACCGGGAGGACTGGGTCCGCTGAAATCCGCCTGCGGTCGCCCGGCCGGAGTGCGAGGATCCGCCGATGACCGCCACCCGCAAGCACCTCACCCGCGACGACCTCGCCCCTCTCGCCCGTGCCGCGACCGGCCGCACCCTGGCCGCCGTCACGAGGCTGCGCGGCGGCACCAAGAAGGGCGTCTACCGGCTGGTCCACGACGACGACTCGACGGCCGTCGCCTACGTCTGGTCCGCGGACGAGGACTTCTGGGACGCGGGCCCCTCCGACCTCCGCGACCCCTTCTCCCACGGCACCGGTTTCGACCTGTTCACGGCCGCGTACGACCGCCTGACCGCGGCCGGCGTCCGCACGCCCCGCCTGCTGTACGCCGGGGACGGACAGGTGGTCGTCGAGGACATGGCGGGCGGCAGCCTGGAGGAGGCGCTGCGGCGGGACCCGGTCGCGGCCCGCGGCTCGCTCGAGCTGCTCGCCGCCCAGCTCGGGCAGTTGCACGCCCACCATGGCCCGACCTTCGGCAAGGCCGCCCTCGTCGACAACGGCGGTACGCCGACGGCCGGTTCGTGCGAGCAGCGCGTCACCGAGGGCGCCCTGCGCGACATCGACGAGATCGTCGTACGGGACGCGCGGGCAGCGGCGGCGAGGGATCAACTGGCCGACGCTGTAAGGGCGTTGGCGGCCGTCGTCCAGCCCCGCAGCCGCTACTCCCTCATCCACGGTGAACTCGGCCCGGACCACGTCCTGTTGACGCCGGACGGGCAACCCGCCCTCATCGACATCGAAGGGCTGCTCTACTTCGACGTGGAGTGGGAGCACGTCTTCCTGCGGATCCGCTTCCACGAACACTACGAAGCCCTGCGCACCCCGGACCTCGACGAGGACCGGATCCGGCTCTACCGGCTGGCCATGCACCTGTCCCTGGCCGCGGGGCCGCTCCGGCTGCTGGACGGCGACTTCCCGGACCGGGGGTTCATGCGGGAGATCGCCGAACACAACCTGGCGCAGGCTCTCGCCCTGGTGGGATGCTGATCGCCATGCACATCTACCTGGTGGTGGCGGGCACGCTGGTCATGTCGCTGATGGGGGCGCTCGGCATAGCCGCCCTCACGACCGGCTGGGTGATCCCGTGGCGGCGGTCCAAGGTCCTGCGGCCGCGACTGTGGGGATACGGAGCGCTGATGTGCGTGGTCGGCGGCAGCCTGTTCATGTTCCTGGGCCCCTTCTCGGGGCCGCCGATCGGCGTGCGCGGTGGCGTCGCATGGTGCGGCTGGGTCGCGTTCATGGCGGGGCTGGGGGTCCAGTACCTCGCCGAGCGGCCCGGCCGCACCCCGCGACCTACGAAGACCGCCGTCTGATCTTCGACCCCAGCCACACCAGCGGGTCGTACTTGCGGTCAACTGCCCTTTCCTTCAGGGGAATCAGCGCGTTGTCCGTGATGTGGATGCCCTCGGGGCAGACCTCCGTGCAGCACTTGGTGATGTTGCAGTAGCCGAGGCCGTGTTCGTCCTGGGCGGTCTTCTTGCGGTCCAGGCCGGACTCGGCGGCGGCGTCCAGCGGGTGCATGTCCAGCTCCGCGACCCGCATGAGGAAACGGGGGCCGGCGAAGGCGGTCTTGTTCTCCTCGTGGTCACGGACGACATGGCAGGTGTCCTGGCACAGGAAGCACTCGATGCACTTCCGGAACTCCTGCGACCGGTCCACGTCCTCCTGCATCATCCGGTACTCGCCGGGACCCACACCCTCCGGCGGCACGAACGCCGGGACCTCGCGCGCCTTGGTGTAGTTGAAGCCGACGTCGGTCACCAGGTCCCGTACCACCGGGAAGGCGCGCAGCGGAGTGACGGTGATCGTCTCCTCGCGGGTGAAGACCGACATGCGGGTCATGCACATCAGACGCGGGCGGCCGTTGATCTCGGCGGAGCACGAACCGCACTTGCCCGCCTTGCAGTTCCAGCGGACGGCGAGGTCGGGGGCCTGGGTGGCCTGGAGGCGGTGGATGATGTCGAGCACCACCTCGCCGTCGTTGACCTCGACTTCGAAGTCCTCCAGGCCGCCGCCCTTGACGTCGCCCCGCCACACATTGAAGCGGGCCTTGTAGCTGCTCACTCGTAGAGCTCCTCTTCGGAGAGGTACTTGACCAGCTCCTCCTTCTCGAAGAGAGCGAGGAGGTCGGCGCGGATGGGTTCGGTGGTCTCGCGGGTGAGGTCGATCTGGCCGCGGACGGGGTCCGTGGCCGCCAACCCGCCCGTGGGGTCGGTCAGTTGGCACAGCAGGTTGATGTTGCGCCACTTGCGGTCCATCGTCGGATGGTCCTCGCGGGTGTGGCCGCCGCGCGACTCGGTGCGCTCCAGCGCCGCCCGCGCCACGCATTCGCTGACCAGCAGCATGTTCCGCAGGTCGAGCGCGAGGTGCCAGCCGGGGTTGAACTGGCGGTGGCCCTCGACGCCGGCCCGACGGGCCCGTACCCGCAGATCCGCCAGCTTCTCCAGGGCCTGCTCCATCTCGCCCTCGCGGCGGATGATGCCGACCAGGTCGTTCATGGTCTGCTGGAGTTCCTGGTGGAGGGTGTACGGGTTCTCCGGCGGGCGTCCGTCGTCCTCGCCGGGGGCCGGACCCTCGGCGGAGAAGGGGCGCAGGGCCTCCGCCGCCGCCGTGTCGATCTGGACGTCGTCCACGGGCGGGCGGGCCCCCTTCAGCCCCGTCGCGTGCTCGGCCGCGTGCCAGCCGGCCCGGCGCCCGAACACCAGCAGGTCGGAGAGGGAGTTGCCGCCGAGGCGGTTGGAGCCGTGCATGCCGCCGGCCACCTCGCCGGCCGCGAACAGGCCCGGCACCCCGCGAGCCGCCGCGGAGTCGGACTCGACCGCGATGCCGCCCATCACGTAGTGGCAGGTCGGCCCGACCTCCATCGCCTCCGCCGTGATGTCGACGTCCGCCAGCTCCTTGAACTGGTGGTACATGGACGGCAGTCGGCGCCGGATGACCTCCGCCGGCATACGCGTCGACACGTCGAGGAAGACGCCGCCGTGGGGGGAGCCGCGGCCCGCCTTCACCTCGGAGTTGATGGCCCGGGCGACCTCGTCACGCGGCAACAGCTCAGGCGGACGGCGGTTGTTGTCCGGGTCCTCGTACCAGCGGTCGCCCTCCGCCTCCGACTCGGCGTACTTCTCCTTGAAGACGTCGGGGACGTAGTCGAACATGAACCGCTTGCCCTCGGAGTTCCGCAGGACGCCTCCGTCACCGCGGACGGACTCGGTGACCAGGATCCCCTTCACGGACGGCGGCCAGACCATGCCGGTCGGGTGGAACTGCACGAACTCCATGTTCAGCAGCGGCGCTCCGGCCAGCAGCGCGAGCGCGTGTCCGTCTCCCGTGTACTCCCACGAGTTCGACGTCACCTTGAAGGACTTGCCGATGCCACCGGTGGCGATGACGACCGAGGGCGCTTCGAGGACGAAGAAACGGCCGGTCTCCCGCTCGTACGCGAAGACCCCGGAAACCCGGCTTCCGTCCTTCAGGATCCTGGTGACCGTGCACTCCTGAAAGACCTTCAGGCGGGACTCGTAGTCCCCGGTCTCCTTCTTGTCCTCCTGCTGGAGCGACACGATCTTCTGCTGGAGCGTGCGGATCAGCTCGAGGCCCGTGCGGTCGCCGACGTGCGCGAGCCGCGGGTATTCATGCCCGCCGAAGTTGCGCTGCGAGATGCGGCCGTCCTTCGTGCGGTCGAAGAGGGCGCCCCAGGTCTCCAGCTCCCAGACCCGCTGCGGGGCCTCCTGGGCGTGCAGTTCGGCCATCCGCCACTGGTTGAGGAACTTGCCGCCGCGCATGGTGTCGCGGAAGTGCACCTGCCAGTTGTCGTGCTCGTTGGCGTTGGCCATCGCCGCCGCGATGCCGCCCTCGGCCATCACGGTGTGCGCCTTGCCGAACAGGGACTTGCAGATCACTGCCGTACGGGCGCCTCGTTCACGCGCTTCGATGGCGGCTCGGAGGCCCGCGCCCCCGGCGCCGACCACGACGACGTCCCACTCCTGGCGGTCGACCACGGACATCAGAAGGCCCCACTCATCTCAGTCAGAAGAAGCGCGGATCGTCGAAGGCACCGGACGCGAGCAGATAGACGTAGAAGTCGGCGAGCGCCACGCTCACCAACGACGCCCAGGCGAGCAGCATGTGACGGGCATTCAGTTTCCCGACGAACTGCCATGCCTTGTAGCGCACGGGGTGTTTGGAGAAGTGTTTGAGCTTCCCGCCGACGATGTGCCGGCAGGAGTGGCAGGAGATCGTGTACATCCAGATGAGCGTGATGTTGACCAGGAACACGACCGTCCCGAGGCCCATGTGGCCCCAGTTCTCGTCGGTGTCCCGGAAGGACAGCACGGTGTCGTACGTCAGGATGCCCGCGACCACGATCGCCGCGTAGAAGAAGTACCGGTGGACGTTCTGAAGGATCAGCGGGAAGCGGGTCTCACCGGAGTACTTCTTGTGCGGCTCGGCCACCGCGCAGGCCGGGGGCGAGGCCCAGAAGCCCCGGTAGTAGGCCTTGCGGTAGTAGTAGCAGGTCAGCCGGAAGCCGAGCGGGAAGATCAGGATGATGATGGCGGGGGAGATGGCCCACCAGCTCCCGAAGAGATCGGCGTTCGGGCCCGAGGGCATGTTCTTGCAGTTCTCCGCCAGACACGGCGAGTAGAACGGGGAGACGTACGGCGCCGAGTAGTAGTCCGCGTTCGCGAAGGCCCGCCAGGTCGAGTAGACGATGAAGGCGAGCAGTCCGGCCGCGGTGGCGGCGGGGGCCAGCCACCAGCGGTCGGTGCGCAGGTGCGGGGCGGCGATCGCGGCGCGCGTACCGGTTCTCACGCCGCCGCTGTTCGGATGGGGTTCCGTACCAGTGGCCAACTGAAGGCTCCGGGGGTCGGGTCAGGGGGTGTGCCGGGCGCCGAGTCCCTCGTCGTCCGAGTCCGTCCACAGTTTCGGGTCGTACGGGGTGTCGGGGATCGTGACCAGCTCGGGCTTGGCGGGCGTGGTCTGGAGCGACGCCGCCGCGCGCAGGAGCTGGACGCTCTCCCGCAGGTGATCGGCGTCGGCGCGGACGCGGCGCATGTCCAGGCCGCCGCTGCCGAGCTGCTGTTCCAGGCGGCCCACCGACCGGGTCAGGTCGTCGAGGCAGCGCTGGACTGACGTCAGGTCGTCGTGCACGGACATGACGTGACCTCACTTCCGTCGGCCTTGCGGCCTAGGTCGGCAACGTTCATGCGCCTGCGAGTGTTGCGCGTCACACCTGCCGGTGGGAAGGGATGTGCAGCGATTGGCGGATTGCACGCCTCCAGTGCACGCCCGCATGCGCTCTGTGTGCGCCGGGGAGCGCATTTCATCGGCATTGCGCCGCACGGGTGGGCTTGTCCGCCCCCGCCGCCGTGTCGCCCCCGGCAGGCGAACCCTTTCCTCTTCAGTGGGGCCGTAGATCTGATCAACTCCAAAATACCGCCAAATGTGATCAGAGGCCCTATTCGTGGCATGGGCGGGAGCGGCTCTCCGGAGGTAACCCAAAGATGTCGAACGACGGCCCGGACAGCGCCCTGAAGGGGCGCGGGGAACTGCGCGACCAGCCACAACGGACCAGCAGACGAACGACTACCGACCGCGCAGCACTCAGATCGGCCGCCTTTCTGACCGCCGGCGCGCTGGCCGTCCCCCTGCTCGCCGGGTGCAGCTCGGACGATCCCGCGGGCAAGCCCCTCGCCGCACAGGACGTCGCCCCCGCCGCCCGGGAGCTCGTCGCCGACGGCGGCACCCTGCGCTGGGCCGTCGACGACGTACCGGAGACGCTCAACACCTTCCAGTCGGACGCCGACGCGGCCACGACCCGCATCGCGCAGGCCGTCCTGCCGTCGATGTACCGCATGGACGCCGCCGGCAGGCCCGTGCGCAACGCCGACTACCTGGAGTCCGCGAAGGTCGTCGACACCGAGCCCAAGCAGGTCGTCGTCTACAAGCTGAACCAGCAGGCGGTGTGGAGCGACGGCCGGGAGATCGGCGCCGCCGACTTCGCCGCCCAGTGGCGCGCCCTGTCCGGCAAGGACAGCGCCTACTGGACCGCCCGCAACGCCGGCTACGACCGCATCGAGAAGATCGAGCGCGGCGCGAACGACCTGGAGGTCAAGGTCACCTTCGCGCGCCCGTACGCCGACTGGCAGTCGTTGTTCTCTCCGCTGTACCCCAAGGACGTCATGGGCACGCCCGACTCCTTCAACGACGGCGCCCGCCGCAAGCTCAAGGTCACCGCGGGACCCTTCGCCCTCAAGAAGGTCGACCGCAAGGACGACCAGGTCACCCTCGCCCGCAACCCCCGCTGGTGGGGCCGTCCGGCGAAGCTGTCCGAGATCGACCTGATGGCCGTACCGCGTGACAAGCGTGCCGCCGCGCTGGCCGCCGGGAAGATCGACCTGGCCGAGATCGACCCGTCCGCGGCCGAGCGCATCGCCCTCGCGGACCGGGCGAAGTCGGGGACCAACACGCCGTTGCAGGGGGCCTCCCCGCTGGCGGGTTCCGTCGGCGGCGGTCGTGTCGCCGCGAAGTCGCTGCGGTCCTGGGCGCTGGCGCACGGCACCGACGAGGACGCCGCCGACGACGAGGTGCGCGCCCTCGAGAAGCAGCGCAGGAAGATCGCCAAGTACCAGAAGCAGCAGCAGACCCTGCGCGGCTTCGAGGTCCGCAAGTCCCTCGAACCGGCCTTCACCCAGCTCGCCCTGAACGGCTCCGCGGGCCCCCTCGCCGACGAGCGGGTCCGCCGCGCGGTGGCCCGTGCCCTCGACCGGGCGGCCCTGGCCGAGGCCGTGCTGGGGCCGCTCGGCCTGCCCGCGGTGCCGGTCGGCAGCCACCTCGCGCTGTCCGGCCAGGCCGACTACGCCGACAACAGCGGCGCGATCGGCGGCCAGGACACCGCGGAGGCGCAGGCGCTGCTCGCCGACGCCGGATGGGTGCCCGGCGGTCCGGTCAAGGAGCAGAAGAAGGGCGAGAAGGCGGCCGGCGCCAAGGGCAGGAAGGCCGACGACGACTCCGACGGCGGCGACGACGGGACGTACATCGTCGGCGAGGACAACAAGGGTGCCGACGGCAAGGACACCAAGGACCACAAGAAGAAGCACGAGCACCAGGGCGAGGACGGGTCCAAGCACCTCGCCGACGGCAAGCAGTACGGCGAGAAGCACCTGAAGCAGGGCGGGGCGCCGGGGGCGTACGCGCCCAAGGGCACGGCGGCGCCGGCCGGCGCGGCGGCCGCGCAGCTGGCCAAGGACGGCAAGGCGCTCACGCTGCGCTTCGTGATCCCGTCGGGCGCCGGGTCCGAGACCCTGCGCACGGTGGCGGACCGGATCAGCCGGATGCTGGCGCGCGTGGGAATCCGCACGGACATCGTGAAGGTGTCCGACGACAGCTACTTCAAGGACCACATCGCGGCCGGCCAGTACGACCTCGCCCTCTACTCCTGGCCCGCCTCCGCCTTCCCGGCGACCGACGCGCGCCCCATCTACGCGAAGCCCGTGCCGGCGGCCGACGGCTCGCTGGACGTCGAGCAGAACTACACGCGGGTGGGCACGGACCAGGTGGACCAGCTCTTCGACCAGGCGATGGCCTCGCTGGACGACGACGAGAGCCGCGACCTGATCCGCAAGGCCGACTCCCGCATCTGGGCGGCGGCCGGCTCCATCCCGCTCTACCAGAGGCCGCAGCTGACGGCCGCGAAGAGAGACGTGGTGAACGCCGGGGCCTTCGGATTCCAGACACCGGTGTACGAGGACATGGGCTTCCTGAAGAAGGGGGCGAAGCCCTCGGCGAGCGCGTCGTCGGACGGCTGAGCACGCTTGCCGTATTCGCTCGGCGCCCGCACCATGAGGTCGGTATCGATCATGGTGCGGGCGCCGGGCGTTCGCGCACGGGGGAGACGGGGGCGCGGAATGCGCGTATTCGGGCGGGGGACCTGGCCGGCGGGACTGGTCGCGGTGACGGTGGCGGCGGGGCTCACGGCTTGTACCGGTGGCGGCAAGAGCGTGGACGAGGGGGCGAAGGCCTGCTCGAAGGGGACGTACACCTGGGCGGGCATCCGGCATACGGAGAAGCTGACCGCGCTCGCGGACCCCATCTCGTTCGCGAAGAAGACGGAGCACTACTCGGCCCACCTCAAGCCCGTGGGCGACACCGTCTACCGGCCCAAGGTGACGGGCGTCCCCGCGGGCGCCACCGCGACCGGAGTGATCAAGGTCCTGGGCGCACACCTGAAAGTCGAGGAGCCACTCGCCGACCCGTCGGAGGTGGAGCGGCCCTCGGAGGACGAGTACTTCGAGACGACCGAGGACCTTGAGGGCGCCTACTACTCCTGGGCCTACATCAGCCTGGTCGACGCCGACTTCACGTACACCTGCGGGAGCGAGCAGCCGGTCAAGGGCCATGTGCTCACCTGGGAGACGACCGGCAGCGGCTTCCTCCCCTGCGACTCCGATCCCACGGACGTGGCCACCGGCCGTACCGCCGCCCGCGAGACCTGTCCGGACGGATCCAAGGCCACCAAGGGCGCCTGATCCCGCCCGCGGGCAGGGGGTCCCGGCGGCCCCCGGAGGCCCCTTGCCCCAGGGCCCCGTACCATGGGGTAAGGCCGTGGCATGTTGAGCCCGGCAGGGTCCGCGTAACACAGACGTCCGCGCAGGCCTTCCTCACACTCCGGGAGTACGCCGCACTATGGCCACGCGCCACGACATCCGCAACGTCGCTATCGTCGCCCACGTCGACCACGGCAAGACGACCCTGGTCGACGCCATGCTGAAGCAGGCCGGTGCCTTCGCAGCGCACGCCGCCGAGTCGCTCGACGACCGCATGATGGACTCGAACGACCTGGAGCGTGAGAAGGGCATCACGATCCTGGCCAAGAACACGGCCGTGAAGTACCACCCCAAGGATGGCGGCGACGTCATCACCATCAACATCATCGACACCCCGGGCCACGCCGACTTCGGTGGCGAGGTCGAGCGCGGGCTGTCGATGGTGGACGCGGTGGTGCTGCTCGTCGACGCCTCCGAGGGCCCGCTGCCCCAGACCCGCTTCGTGCTGCGCAAGGCGCTGCAGGCCCGCCTGCCCGTCATCCTGTGCATCAACAAGACGGACCGCCCCGACTCGCGCATCGACGAGGTCGTGAACGAGGCCTACGACCTCTTCCTCGACCTCGACGCCGACGAGGACCAGATCGAGTTCCCGATCGTCTACGCGTGTGCGCGGGACGGCGTGGCCTCGCTGACCAAGCCCGAGGACGGCACCGTCCCGCAGGACAGCGACAGCCTGGAGCCCTTCTTCTCCACGATCCTGTCCCACGTCCCGGCCCCCGAGTACGACGAGGCCGCCCCGCTCCAGGCGCACGTCACCAACCTGGACGCCGACAACTTCCTCGGCCGTATCGCGCTGCTCCGCGTCGAGCAGGGCGAGCTGCGCAAGGGCCAGACCGTCACCTGGATCAAGCGCGACGGCACCATGTCCAGCGTCCGCATCACCGAGCTGCTGATGACCGAGGCGCTCACCCGCAAGCCCGCCGAGAAGGCCGGCCCGGGCGACATCTGCGCCGTCGCCGGCATCTCGGACATCATGATCGGCGAGACCCTCGCCGACCCCGAGAACCCGATCCCGCTGCCGCTGATCACGGTGGACGAGCCGGCGATCTCGATGACCATCGGCACCAACACCTCGCCGCTGGTCGGCCGTGGCGGTACCGGCAAGGGCGCCGACAACAAGGCCGCGGTCAAGGACCGCAAGGTGACCGCCCGTCAGGTCAAGGACCGTCTCGACCGCGAGCTGGTCGGTAACGTCTCCCTCCGCGTGCTCGACACCGAGCGCCCGGACGCCTGGGAGGTCCAGGGCCGTGGTGAGCTGGCGCTCGCCATCCTGGTCGAGCAGATGCGCCGCGAGGGCTTCGAGCTGACCATCGGCAAGCCCCAGGTCGTCACCAAGGACGTCGACGGCAAGACGTACGAGCCGGTCGAGCGCATGACGATCGACGTGCCCGAGGAGCACATGGGCGCGGTCACGCAGCTCATGGGTGTCCGCAAGGGCCGGATGGACAACATGTCCAACCACGGCTCGGGTTGGGTGCGCATGGAGTTCGTGGTGCCCTCGCGCGGTCTCATCGGCTTCCGTACCGAGTTCCTGACGCAGACCCGCGGCACGGGCATCGGGCACTCCATCCACGAGGGCCACGAGCCCTGGTTCGGCCAGCTGCAGACCCGTAACAACGGCTCGCTGGTCGCCGACCGCGCCGGTGCCGTCACCGCCTTCGCGATGACGAACCTCCAGGAGCGCGGCGTGCTGTTCACCGACCCGGGCACCGAGGTGTACGAGGGCATGATCGTCGGCGAGAACTCGCGCTCCGACGACATGGACGTGAACATCACCAAGGAGAAGAAGCTCACGAACATGCGGTCCTCGTCGGCCGACTCGTTCGAGGCGATCGTGCCGCCGCGCAAGCTCTCCCTGGAGCAGTCCCTGGAGTTCTGCCGCGACGACGAGTGCGTCGAGGTGACCCCGGAGGCCGTCCGCATCCGCAAGGTGAACCTGGACGCCCGCGAGCGCGCCCGCGCCGCGAGCCGCGCCAAGAACGGCTGATTCGGGCCGTCCCACGACGGCGCCGGGCACTCCGCAACGCGGGGTGCCCGGTTTTGCGTTGGGTGCGAAGACGGCGGGTGCAGAAATAGGGAAAACCCTAGTTCTCGTTCCGGTTCCGCAAAGGCGGATCGAACCGCACTAGGCTTCTGCCAGGGTGAGAACTGTCCCTCCGCTGTGCGCTCCGCCAACTGCCTTGAGAAGAAGGCCTGTTGGCCGAAAGCGGCCCGTCGTGCGCCCATACACAGCGAACTTGGATCCGCAAGCGAATTTTCATGCCCTTCGCGTTCGGTATACGGACATGCAGGTCCGATAGGTGTGTAACAAGTCCGTTTCGCAGGGATCTTTCGTCAAACCGTTTGTCCGGATTTTGGAAGATGTTCGGTTCAGGTGTGATCGAACCGAGACCTTTTCAGTGTGGTTCGGCCACGGCGCATGGCAGATAGTTAGGCGCGTAGAGCTCGGATCAACGGGTCACGCGTCGCAGGCGGCGCCGACTCACGAGCGCGGGGGCACTTGACCGTTTCAGGCACCGGTGACGGTGACGTGTCATGTGCTCCTCCATGCGGTGAACCAATGGACTCATGAGGAGGAGCCCCATGCGTGGTGCCAAGAGCGCCAAGTGGGTTGCGATAGCTGCGGTTGTGGCGCTGGGGGCCACTGCGTGTGGCGGTGGCAGTGACGACAAGGGCAGCGACAGCAAGGCCGCTGTCGACCCGGCCGGAAAGTTCTCGGTCGAGGTGGGCGAGCCGCAGAACCCGCTGCAGCCGGCCAACACCATGGAGTCCAACGGCAGCATCGTCATCCGCTCGCTGTTCTCGGGCCTGGTCGACTACGACTCGAGCGGCAAGATCGTGATGGTCAACGCCCAGTCGGTCGACTCCACGGACAACAAGACCTTCACGGTCAAGCTGAAGTCCGGCTGGAAGTTCCACGACGGCACCCCGGTGACCGCCGACTCCTACGTCAAGGCGTGGAACTGGGCCGCGAACCCGGCCAACAAGCAGACCAACAGCTTCTGGTTCTCCGACATCCAGGGCTACGACGACGTCGCGCCGGCCAAGGGCAAGCCGAAGGCCACGACCCTCTCCGGTCTGAAGGTCGTCGACGACAGCACCTTCACCATCACGCTGTCGAAGGCGCTGCCGTACTTCGTCTACAAGCTCGGCTACGAGGTCTTCGACCCGCTGCCCGCGTCCTTCTACAAGGACCCGAAGGCGGCCGGCGAGCACCCGATCGGCAACGGGCCCTACAAGTTCGTCAGCTGGCAGCACAAGAAGCAGATCGAGGTCGCCAAGTTCGACGGCTACAAGGGCCCGAACGCCGCGAAGAACGGCGGTGTGATCTTCAAGAACTACACCAGCCTCGAGACGGCGTACGAGGACCTCAAGTCCGGCAACGTCGACGTGCTGCGCCAGATCGCGCCCAAGGACCTGCCGGTCTACAAGTCGGACCTCGGCGACCGCGCGGTGGACCAGGCCTACTCCGCGATCCAGACGATCGCCGTGGCCTACTACACCAAGCAGTGGAAGGACATCGACCCCAAGGTCATCCAGGGTCTGTCCATGGCCATCGACCGCAACACCATCACCAAGACGGTGCTGCAGGGCACGCGTGAGCCCGCAACGGGCTGGGTCGCCAAGGGCGTTCTCGGCTACCAGCCGAACGCGGCCGGCGACGTCACGACGTACAACCCGACGAAGGCCAAGGCGCTCATCAAGGAGGGCGGCGGTGTTCCGGGCAACCAGATCTACATCCAGTACAACGCCGACGGCGGCCACAAGGAGTGGGTGGAGGCGGTCTGCAACTCCATCACCAACGCCACCGGCGTGAAGTGCTCCGGCGACTCGAAGGCCGACTTCCAGGCCGACCTGAACGCGCGTGACGCGAAGCAGGTCAAGTCGCTGTACCGCTCGGGCTGGGTGCTGGACTACCCGTTCAACGCCAACTTCATCCGTGACCTGTACGGCACGGAGTCGGACGGCAACCAGGGCGGCTTCTCCAACAAGACGATCGACAGCGAGATCGCCGCGGCCGACGCCGCGCCGACGCTGGAGGACTCGGAGAAGAAGTACCAGGAGATCGAGAAGCAGCTCCCGAACTACATGCCGAGCATTCCGCTCTGGTACTACAAGGTCAACGCGGGCTACTCGGAGAACGTCACCGGCGTCAAGTACGCCCAGGACGGCGACCCGATCCTGACCGGCGTTCAGGTCAAGAAGAAGTAACCACAAGCCCGTACCCGGGGCGCGGCTGCTCGCGCCCCGGGCAACGGCAGTGGCTGGGGGGCCCTTTCCATGCGCATCAATCACCGGTGCGCGGGGAAAGGGCCCGTTGGCTGCCGCTGTGACTGACATGGAGGCACGATGGGGCGCTACGTCGCACGACGACTGCTCCAGATGATCCCGGTCTTCATCGGGACAACCCTGCTGATCTTCCTCATGGTGTACGCCCTGCCCGGTGACCCCGTGCGCGGGCTCTTCGGCGACAAGGGCGGCAGCCCGCAGGTGATCGCGGCACTGAGACATCAGTACGGCCTGGACCAGCCGATCCTGGTCCAGTACTGGCACTACATGCGGGACATGATCCTGCACGCCGACTTCGGCACCCAGATCGCCAGCGGCCGTCCGGTGACGGACGTCCTCGGCGACGCGTTCCCCGTCACCCTCCGCCTGGCCGCTCTCGCGTTCCTCATCGAGATGGTCTTCGGCGTCGCCCTGGGCATCGTCGCGGGTCTGCGCGCCGGACGTTTCGCGGACAACGCGATCCTGCTGGTCACCCTGGTGCTGATCTCGGTGCCGGTGTTCGTCCTCGGCTACATCCTCAAGGTCGTCTTCGCCTTCGACCTCAACTGGCTGCCGCCGAACGTCAACGACTCGACGAACTACAACGAGCTGCTGATGCCGGCCATCGTGCTGGCGACCGCGTCGCTGGCGTACGTCACCCGGCTCACCCGTACGTCGATCGCCGAGAACCTGCGCGCCGACTACATCCGCACGGCCATCGCGAAGGGCCTGCCGAGGCGTCGCGTGGTCGGTGTCCACCTCATGCGCAACTCGCTGATCCCGGTGGTCACTTACCTCGGCACCGACATCGGCGCACTGATGGGCGGAGCCGTCGTCACCGAGGGCCTGTTCAACATCCAGGGCATCGGTGGCACGATCTACCAGTCGATCGTGCGCCGCGAGGGCACGACCCTCGTGGGCCTCGTGACCATCCTGGTCCTCGTGTACCTCCTCGCCAACCTGCTCGTCGACCTGCTTTACGCGGTCCTTGACCCGAGGATTCGCTATGCCTGACGTCACCAAGACCGTTCCCGAGGCAGCTGCCGAGGACGCGGCCGTCGCGGCGGCCGGTGGTCCGCTGCCCGAGCCGAAACAGGAGAAGACCCGCAGTCTGTGGGGCGACGCCTGGCAGGACCTGCGGCGCAGCTGGATCTTCCTCGTCTCGGCGGTGCTGATCGTCCTGCTGCTGACCATTACCTTCTTCCCCGGCTGGTACACCGGCGCCAACCCGGCCCACGGCGACCTGGCCAAGCACTTCCTGCAGAAGCCGAAGCTGGGCAACGTCTTCTCCGCCGACTGGCTGGGCTACGACCAGCAGGGCCGCAGCGTGTACGCCCGTGTCATCTACGGCGCCCGGGCCTCCATCGCGGTCGGCTTCGGTACGACCGTCGCGGTGACCATCGCGGGCGGTCTGGTCGGCATGATCGCGGGCTACTTCGGCGGCATCGTCGACTCGATCCTGTCCCGGCTGACGGACGTCTTCTTCGGCATCCCGTTCCTGCTCGGCACGATGGTCATCCTCAACTCCTTCCAGGACCGCACCACCTGGGTCGTCATCGGAGCCCTGAGCTTCTTCGGCTGGACCCAGATAGCCCGCGTGATGCGCGGCGCGGTGATCACCACCAAGCAGTCGGACTACGTGCACGCAGCCCAGGCGCTGGGCGCGAGCACGCCGCGCATCATGTTCCGGCACATCCTGCCGAACACGCTGGCCCCGGTGATCGTCGTCGCCACCATCTCGCTCGGCATCTACATCTCCGCCGAGGCGACCCTGTCGTACCTGGGCCTCGGCCTGAACGGCGTGTCCTGGGGCAACGACATCTCCGACGGCGGCAACCAGATCCGAGTGGCTCAGTGGATCATGCTCTACCCGTCGATCATGCTGATCATCACCGTGTTGGCGTTCATCATGCTCGGTGAGGCCGTCCGCAACGCCCTCGACCCGAAGATGCGCTGAGGGAGGCGTACGTGACCATCATCGAAGAAGTTTCCGTGCCCTCGCCGCGCGAGGGCAACGACGGCCCGCTGCTCGAAGTGCGTGACCTGCACGTCGAGTTCCACACCCGCGAGGGCGTGGTCAAGGCCGTCAACGGCGTCAACTACAGCGTCAGCGCCGGTGAGACGCTCGCCGTCCTCGGCGAGTCGGGCTCCGGCAAGTCGGTGACCGCGCAGGCCATCATGGGCATCCTCGACATGCCCCCGGCGAAGATCCCGCAGGGCGAGATCCGCTTCCTCGGCCAGGACATGCTCACGATGTCCGGCGAGGACCGCCGCAAGATCCGCGGCCGGCGCATCGCCATGATCTTCCAGGACGCGCTCAGCTCCCTCAACCCGGTGCTCAGCGTGGGCTACCAGCTCGGCGAGATGTTCCGTGTCCACCACGGCATGTCGAAGAAGGACGCCAAGGCCAAGGCCATCGAGCTGATGGACCGGGTGAAGATCCCGGCCGCCGCGGCGCGGGTCAACGACTACCCGCACCAGTTCTCCGGCGGTATGCGCCAGCGCATCATGATCGCCATGGCGCTCGCGCTGGAGCCGGAGCTGATCATCGCCGACGAGCCGACCACGGCCCTCGACGTGACCGTCCAGGCCCAGGTCATGGACCTGCTCGCGGAGTTGCAGCGCGAGTACAACATGGGTCTGATCCTGATCACCCACGACCTCGGCGTGGTCGCCGACGTCGCGGACAAGATCGCCGTGATGTACGCGGGCCGGATCGTCGAGACCGCGCCGGTGCACGAGCTGTACAAGCGGCCCGCGCACCCGTACACCCGCGGTCTGCTCGACTCGATCCCGCGCCTGGACCAGAAGGGCCAGGAGCTCTACGCGATCAAGGGTCTGCCGCCCAACCTGCTGCGCATCCCCACCGGTTGTGCGTTCAACCCGCGCTGCCCCAAGGCCCAGGACGTCTGCCGTACCGACGTCCCGAACCTCCTGCCGGTCACCGAGCAGGACGGCGGCGAGCTGGTGGGCCGCGCCTCGGCCTGCCACTTCTGGAAGGAGACGCTCCATGGCTGAGCTCAGCAAGAACGACGAGCCGCAGGACGCGACGCCCAACGTCTCCGAGGTCGACGTCGTTGAGGCCAAGTCCGAGGCGGAGGCCGTAACCGCCTTGGACGCGCCCGTCGACCGCGGTGAGCCGATCCTCCAGGTGCGCAACCTCGTCAAGCACTTCCCGCTGACGCTGGGCATCCTGTTCAAGAAGCAGGTCGGCGCGGTCAAGGCCGTCGACGGCATCTCCTTCGACCTGCACCAGGGCGAGACCCTGGGCATCGTGGGCGAGTCCGGCTGCGGCAAGTCGACGGTGGCCAAGCTCCTGATGAACCTGGAGCAGGCGACCGCCGGCGAGATCTTCTACAAGGGCCAGGACATCACCAAGTTGTCCGGGCGCGCGCTGAAGGCGGTCCGCCGCAACATCCAGATGGTGTTCCAGGACCCGTACACCTCGCTCAACCCGCGTATGACGGTGGGCGACATCATCGGCGAGCCCTTCGACATCCACCCCGAGGTGGCTCCGAAGGGCGACCGGCGCCGCAAGGTGCAGGAGCTGCTGGACGTCGTCGGCCTCAACCCGGAGTACATCAACCGGTACCCGCACCAGTTCTCCGGCGGTCAGCGCCAGCGCATCGGCATCGCCCGCGGCCTGGCCCTGAACCCCGAGATCATCATCTGCGACGAGCCGGTGTCGGCGCTGGACGTCTCCGTCCAGGCGCAGGTCATCAACCTGATGGAGCGACTGCAGGACGAGTTCAACCTCTCCTACATCTTCATCGCGCACGACCTGTCGATCGTCCGGCACATCTCGGACCGGGTGGGTGTGATGTACCTCGGCAAGATGGCCGAGATCGGCACCGACGAGCAGATCTACGAGCACCCGACGCACCCCTACACCCAGGCGCTGCTGTCGGCCGTGCCCGTGCCGGACCCGGAGGCCCGCGAGCACCGCGAGCGGATCATCCTCACCGGTGACGTGCCGTCCCCGGCCAACCCGCCCTCGGGCTGCCGCTTCCGCACGCGCTGCTGGAAGGCGCAGGACAAGTGTGCCGAGGAGGTGCCGCTGCTGGCGATCCCCGAGCGTTTCAAGGGCGCGGACTCGCCGGCGGCCCACGAGTCGGCGTGCCACTTCGCGGAGGAGAAGGACGTCGTCCACGCGGCGTGACACCTGCGGCGGCTGAGCCGTTGTTCCCGGTACCCCTTGTCTCAGGGGTGCCGGGAACTGGTGTTTTGAGCGTCAGCACAGCCCCGCGCCCCTTTTGCGGCGTTTGTGTACAGGGAGTGACATGTTGCACCACGTTGAGCTGTGGGTGCCGGATCTGGGGCGGGCAGTCGGAGAGTGGGGCTGGCTGCTGGGGCGGCTCGGATGGGTGCCGTATCAGGAGTGGGGGCGGGGGCGGAGCTGGCGGGCGGGGGACACCTATCTGGTCGTCGAGGAGTCGTCGGCCATGAGCGGCACGGCGCACGACCGGACGCGACCCGGCCTCAACCACCTTGCCTTTCACGCCGGTTCACGATCGGACGTCGACTCGTTGGCCCAGGACGCCCCCGCCCACGGCTGGCAGCCGCTCTTCGCCGAGCGGTACCCGTACGCCGGCGGGCCCGACCACTACGCCGCCTATCTCGCCAACTCCGATGGTTTCGAGATCGAGTTGGTGGCCCGCGAGGCTAGGTAGCCACCCGCGCCCGCGCCCAATGGCAAGCCACCTGCCCCTCCCCGCTCCCGTCCAGCACCTCCAGATCCAGGGACCGGCACGCATCCGCGACCCCCGCCCGTTCCGCCTCCCCACCCGCCAGCACCTGGCACCGCGCATGGAAGCGGCACCCGGAAGGGATGCGGGACGGGTCCGGGGGCTCGCCGGTCAGGACCACCGGGTCGCCGGGAGCCTCCGGAAGGACGGACAACAGCGCCTGGGTGTACGGGTGTCGAGGTGCCGTCAGGACCTCCTCCACCGTGCCGGTCTCCACGATCCGGCCCAGGTACATCACCGCCACCCGGTCGGCGATGTTCCAGGCCAGGCCCAGATCGTGGGTGACCACCAGCGCGGACAGGCCCAACTCGGTGCGCAGGCGGAGGAGGAGGGCCAGGATCTCGCCGCGGACCGAGGCGTCCAGGGAGGCCACCGGCTCGTCCGCGATGATCAGTTCGGGGTCGAGGACCAACGCGCCCGCGATCACCACCCGTTGGCGTTGGCCCCCGGACAACTCGTGCGGGTAGCGCAGGAAGAAGCGCTCCGGCGGTCGCAGTCCCGCACGGGACAACGCCCGGGCCACCGCCGCCTGTTCGTCGCCGCCGTAGCCATGGATCCGCAGGCCCTCGGCCACCGCCTCGTACACCGTGTGCCGGGGGTTGAGGGACCCGCTCGGATCCTGCAACACCAGCTGGGCGCGTTTCCGATACGCCTTCAGCGCACGGGAGTTGTACGCCAGCGGCTCGCCGGCGAAGCTGACGCTCCCGGCCGTCGGCCGCACCAGACCCAGCAGCGAGCGCGCCAGCGTCGTCTTGCCGCAGCCCGACTCGCCGACCAGCGCCACGATCTCCCCGGCCCCGATGTCGAGTTCGACGCCGTCCACGGCCCGGGCCTCGGGCGCGCCGTGCCGGCCGGGGAACGTCACGTGCAGGCCCCGCGCGCTGAGCAGCGGCTCGGGAGTCGTCATGTCGTACTCCTCACGTCCCGCGCGGGACCGGCCGGCGGCGGCACCGCAGTGCCCACGTGTACGCAGGCCGCCCGCCGCCCCGGCTCGCCCTCCCGCAGCCACTGGTCCTCGACCGCGCACTCGTCCAGCGCCACCGGGCAGCGCGGATGGAAGGTGCAGCCGGACGGGACGTCCGAGGGGTCGGGCGGATCGCCGGCCAGGCCGCGCGGGGCGAACCGGGAGGCCGGGTCGCCGATGCGCGGGAAGGCTCCCGACAGGGCCTTGCCGTACGGGTGCAGCGCGTTCTCGTACACCGAACGGGCCGGACCCTCCTCGACCACCCGGCCCGCGTACATCACGGCCAGCCGGTCGCAGGTGTCGGCGAGGACGGCGAGGTCGTGGCTGATCATGATCAGGCCCAACTCCTGCTCGGACACCAGACTTTCGATCAGCCTCAGGATCTGCGCCTGGATCATCACGTCCAGCGCGGTCGTCGGTTCGTCCGCGATGACCAGGCGTGGGTCGCAGGCCAGGGCCATCGCGATCATGACGCGCTGGCGCTGGCCGCCCGAGAGTTCGTGCGGGTACGTCCGTGCCCGCGCGGCCGGCAGTCCCACCTGTTCCAGCAGCTCGCCGGTCCGCTTCCGCGCCGCCGCCGCGGTCGCCCCGCCGTGGAGGAGGATCGGCTCGGCGATCTGGTCGCCCACGCGGTGCACGGGGTTGAGCGAGTGCATCGCGCCCTGGAAGACGATCGAGGCCCCCGCCCAGCGCACCGCGCGCACCCGCCCCCACCGCATGGTCAGGACGTCCTCCCCGTCGAGCAGGATCTCCCCGCCGATCTCGGTGCCGGCCGGCAGCAGTCGCAGCAGCGCCAGTGCCAGCGTGGACTTGCCGCAGCCGGACTCCCCGGCGATGCCGAGCTTGCGTCCGGCCTCGAGGGACAGGTCCACGCCTCGTACGGCGGCGGCCCCGCCCGCGTACGTCACCGTCAGGTCCCGGACCTCAAGCAGCGTCAACGGGCCACCCCCAGCCTCGGGTTGAGCACGGACTCCACTGCCCGCCCGCACAGCGTGAACGTCAGCGCGACCACCGCGATCGCGATGCCGGGCGGCACCAGATACCACCAGTCGCCCGCACTGACCGCCCCCGCCTCCCGCGCGTCCTGGAGCAGCCCGCCCCACGAGATCACCGTCGGGTCGCCGAGCCCGAGAAAGGCCAGCGTCGCCTCGGCCAGCACGGAAGAGGAGATCATCAGGGTCGTCTGGGCCAGCACCAGCGGCATCACATTGGGCAGCACGTGCCGGCTCATGACGTGCCAGTGGCCGCCGCCGAGCGCCTTCGCGCGTTCGATGTACGGCCGTGACTCGACCGCCAGCGTCTGGGCGCGCACCAGCCGGGCCGTGGTCGGCCAGGAGGTGACGCCGATCGCGAGGATCACGGTGCCGAGGGAGCGGGACATGACCGTGGCCAGCGCGATGGCGAGCACCAGCGTCGGCATGACGAGGAACCAGTCGGTGATCCGCATCAGCACGGTCGCGTACGCGCCCTTGAAGTGCCCGGCGGTGATGCCGACGACCGCGCCGATCGCCACCGACAGCACGGCCGCGAGCAGCCCGACCAAGAGGGAGACCCGGGAGCCCCAGATCACCAGGCCCAGCAGGTCGCGCCCGAACCGGTCGGTGCCCAGCGGGAATTCGGTGCTCGGCGCTTCGAGCGGATTGCCCGGCGCGTCGGTCACCCCGGTCACGTCCGAGCCGACCGTCAGCGGCGCGGTCAGCGCGACCAGCGCGAACAGGACGAGCGCGGCCAGGCCGACCACCCCGGCCCGGTGGGTGCGGTATTGCCGCCAGAACCGTGCGGCAGAGCTGCGGCGCCTCTGCCAGGCGAGCCCGCGCGGGCCGGGAGCCGGGGCGACAGAGGTCTCGGTGTCGGTCGTCATCGGCCCACCCGGGGGTCGAGCAGCGGATAGAGCAGGTCGGCCAGGGTGTTCATGATGATCACCGCGGCGGCGAAGACGAGGAACAGGCCCTGGACGAGGGGGAGATCGGGCACGCTGAGGGCCTGGTAGAAGAGTCCGCCGAGGCCCGGCCAGGAGAAGACGGTCTCGACCAGGATGACGCCCGCGACGGTCCGGCCGAGGTTGACGAAGACCAGGGTGACCGTGGGCAGCAGCGCGTTCGGCACGGCGTGCCGGCGGCGGACGAGATCGTCCCGCAGGCCCTTGGCGCGGGCCGTCGTCAGATAGTCGCTGCCCATCTCGTCCAGCAGCGCCGAGCGGGTGACCAGCAGGGTCTGTCCGTACTCGACCGCGACCAGCGTGATCACCGGCAGGATCAGGTGGTGGGCGACGTCGAGGACGTATGCGAAGCCCTCCTTGCCACCGGACTCCATGCCGCCGGTCGGGAACAGGCCGGGGATCGGGCCGAGGCCCACCCCGAACACGATGATGAGGAGCAGGCCGAGCCAGAACGACGGCACCGAGTAAAGGGTCAGCGCCAGGCCGGTGTTGAGGCGGTCGCCGAGCCTGCCGTGCCGCCAGGCCGAGCGGGTGCCGAGCCAGATGCCGAGCGCGGTGTAGAGGACGAAGGCTGTGCCGGTGAGCAGGAGGGTGTTCGGCAGGGCTTCGGTGATCTTGTCGATGACCGGGGCGCGGAACTGGTACGAGGTGCCCAGGTCACCGGTGAGCGCCTTGCCGCAGTAGTCGGTGAACTGGTGCCACAGCGGCAGGTCGAGCCCGAACTCCCTGCGGTACTGGGCGAGTTGCTCGGCGGACACCGGGCGGCCGCCGGTCATCGTCTTGACCGGGTCGCCCGGGATCAGCCGGAACAGGAAGAAGCCGGTGACGAGGACGGCGAGCAGCGACACGACGGCACCGCCCGCCTTGCCGGCGACGTACCGCGGATAGGCGGTGCCCATGCCGGTCCGTCCGGCTTTCACCACGGGCGCGGTTGCTGCCTCGGAGACCATGGACCACCTACTCGCGGTCGTCGGCGGTGGTGCGGCGGCGCATCGCGAGGAACACCCCGGCCGCGGCGAGTACGACGACACCCGCGACGACTCCGACGACCACCCCGGTCGACGAGCCGCCGGAGGAGGAAGAGGAGTCGGCGGGCACGGCCGACCACCAGCTCCAGTAGCCGTCCTGGCCGTAGATGTTGCCGGCCGCCTCCGGCATCGTCTCGATGGACTTGATCTGGTCGGTGCGGTACGCCTCGACGGCGTTCGGATACGCCATGACGTTCATGTACCCGAGGTCGTACAGCCGCGACTCCATCTGCTTGACGATGTCGGCCCGTTTGGCCGAGTCGTACTCGGCGAGCTGCTTGGCGTACAGCTCGTCGTACGTCTTGTCGCAGATGAAGTTGTCGGTCGCGCCGGTGTCCTTCGGGGTCGCGGGCAGGGCCGCGCAGGTGTGGATCGACAGCACGTAGTCCGGGTCCGGGTTGACCGACCAGCCGTCGAAGGCGAGGTCGTACTTGCCGGCCAGCCAGGGATCGGTGACGTTGTCCAGGCAGTCGAGCGTCATGCCGACGCCGAGCTTGGCCCACCACTCCTTGAGGTACTGGCCGACGGCCTTGTCGTTCGGGTCGGTGGCGTGGCACAGCACCCGGTAGTTCAGCGGTTTGCCGTCCTTGCCGACCCGCTTGCCGTCGGCGTTCTTCTTGTAGCCCGCCTGGTCGAGGAGCTGGGCCGCCTTGGCGGGGTCGTACGAGAGGGTCTGGCTGCCCGACGGCTGCCAGAAGTACGTGGAGAAGCGTGGCGGGATGTAGCCCTGGCCCTCGACCGCGTGGCCCTGGAACACCTTGTCGATGATGGTCTTGCGGTCGACGGCCATGAAGAGTGCGTGCCTGACCCGCTCGTCCAGCAGGGACGGGTCGCCGTCGCCGAACTTCTGGCCGTTCCCGGCCTTGGCGCCCGGGTTGGTGGCCAGGGCGTAGAAGCGGCGGCCTGGACCCTCGTTGACGTGGATGTCCTTCTGGCCCTTGAGGGAGGACGCCTGAGCCGGTGTCAGGGCGGGCTGGCCCGCGACGAAGGAGACCTCGCCCTTGCGGAGGGCGGCCACCGCCGCGTCCTGGTCCTTGTAGTACTTGAAGACCAGCTCGTCGAACTTGGGCGCCCCGCGCCAGAAGCTCTTGTTCGCCTTGAGCCGGACGTAACTGTCCGCCTTGTAGTCGGTGAGCACGAACGGCCCGTCACCGACGATCGGGAAGGACTTGTCGTTGTTGAACTTCGAGAAGTCCTTCACGTCCTTCCAGATGTGCTCGGGGACGATCGGCACGTCCAGGGCGGTCATCGTGGCCTGCGGCTTCTTCAGCTCGATGACCAGCTGGGTGGGGCTCGGGGCCGTAACCTTGCGGAAGTTGGTGACGAAGCTGCCGTTCGCGGTGGCGGCCGCCTCGTCGGTCATCAGCTTGTCGAACGTCCAGGCGGCGTCCTCGGCGGTCACCTTCTGCCCGTCCGACCACTTCGCGTCCGAGCGGATCGTGTACGTCCAGGTCAGCTTGTCCGCGGACGGCTTCCAGCTGGTGGCGAGGCCCGGCACCGGGTGGGCGTCCCCGGGGTCGTAGTCGGTGAGGTACTCGTACGTCAGCCGCAGGATGCTGGTGCTGAGCAGCCGTACCGCGAGGAAGGGGCTCAGCGAGTCGACGCTCTGGGCCACCGCGACGGTGAGCACCTTGTCGCCGTCGGCGGCCTGCGCCTGCCCGGGCGCGGGGTTCAGCGGTGTCACGAGGCCCGCCGAGAGGGTCAGTGCGGCGGCACCGGCCGCCGCGACCAGCCGGAGCGCACGCAAGCGCGGGCTTCTCGGGTGTGAACGCCTTCTGCCGTGCTGGTCTTGAGTGCTCATGGATTGGTGACCTCGCGTCATCGCTCGCACAGGGACGGCTTGTCGGAACCTCGGGAACGGATTTCGCCTGGTGACGCCAGCTGGGTGATGAGTGTGTCTATCAGCGGTGGTCTGCACCCGTCAACGGCGCGTGAAACCTGCGTGGCCTGCGGAAATGCCGAATTGATGTGCGAGCCCGCCAATATTGGTCCAGACCACTGAAGGGGTCCTGGTGAGGCGCTGACGCCGTCACCGAGCGGATTCGGCCACCGTGACGATCTCGTGACTCCTGCAAATGGGCGCGCCGAATGTGCGCTGTATGTGGCTTGCCCCGATATTTGCCGATAACGGACTGGCATTTCTGAGGAGGCACTCCATGCGCGGAGCCACGCACGCCAAATGGGCCGCATGCGCGGCGGCGGTCGCACTCGCCGCGACGGCCTGCGGGGGTGGCGGGAGCGACAGCGGCGGTGGTGACGACAGCGCGGTGTTCAGCTCCTCCTGGGGTGACCCGCAGAACCCGCTGGAGCCGGCCAACACCAACGAGGTGCAGGGCGGCAAGGTGCTCGACATGATCTTCCGCGGGCTGAAGCGGTACAACCCCAAGACCGGTGCCGCCGAGGACATGCTGGCCGACAAGATCGACACCTCGGACTCGCAGAACTTCACCGTCACCGTCAAGAGTGGCTGGAAGTTCAGCAACGGCGAGGCCGTCACCGCCAAGTCCTTCGTGGACGCCTGGAACTACGGCGCCTCCCTCAAGAACAACCAGAAGAACGCGTACTTCTTCGGGTACATCGAGGGCTACGACAAGGTGCACCCGGAGGACGGCTCCAAGCAGACCGCCGACACCCTCTCCGGCCTGAAGGTCACCGGCACGAACACCTTCACCATCAAGCTCACGCAGAAGTTCTCGACCTTCCCGGACACCCTCGGCTACGTGGCCTTCGCCCCGCTGCCGAAGACCTTCTACTCCGACCACTCGGCCTGGATCAAGAAGCCTGTCGGCAACGGCCCGTACACCGTGGAGTCGTACACCAAGGGCTCGAAGATGTCCCTGCGGAAGTGGGCCGACTACCCCGGTGACGACAAGGCGGAGAACGGCGGTGTCGACCTCAAGGTCTACACCGACAACAACACCGCCTACACCGACCTGATGGCCGGCAACCTGGACCTGGTGGACGACGTCCCGGCCGCCCAGCTCAAGAACGTCAAGAGCGACCTCGGCGACCGCTACCTCAACACCCCGGCCGGCATCATCCAGACGCTCGCGTTCCCGTACTACGACAAGGACTGGAACAAGAGCGGCTCGGAGAAGGTCCGCAAGGGCCTGTCCATGGCCATCAACCGCGAGCAGATCACCGACACGATCTTCCAGAAGACCCGCACCCCGGCCACCGACTGGACCTCGCCGGTGCTCGGCGAGAAGGGCGGCTTCCAGGACGGGCTGTGCGGTGACGGCTGCGAGTACAAGCCGGACGAGGCCAAGAAGCTGATCGAGGAGGGCGGCGGGCTGCCCGGCGGCCAGGTCAAGATCACGTACAACGCGGACACGGGCTCGCACAAGGAGTGGGTGGACGCCGTGTGCAACTCCATCAACAACGCGCTCGGCAACGACAAGGCCTGCGTGGGCAACCCGGTCGGCACCTTCGCCGACTTCCGCAACCAGATCACCCAGAAGAAGATGTCCGGGCCGTTCCGGGCGGGCTGGCAGATGGACTACCCGCTGATCCAGAACTTCCTCCAGCCGCTCTACTACACCAACGCCTCCTCCAACGACGGCAAGTGGTCCAACAAGGACTTCGACAAGCTCGTCAACCAGGCGAACACCGAGACCGACACCACCAAGGCGATCGGACTCTTCCAGGACGCCGAGAAGGTCGTACGCGACAACATGGCGGCCATCCCGCTCTGGTACCAGAACGGCAGCGCCGGCTGGTCCGACCGGCTCTCCAACGTCGCCCTCAACCCCTTCAGCGTCCCGGTCTACAACGAGATCAAGGTCGGCTGAGCCCCCGTGGGCAGGTACGTGGTCCGGCGTCTGCTCCAGATGATCCCGGTGTTCATCGGGGCCACGCTGCTGATCTTCCTGATGGTGAACGTGATGGGCGACCCCATCGCGGGCCTGTGCGGCGACAAGCAGTGCGACCCGGCCACGGCCGCCCAGCTGAAGAAGGAGTACGGACTCGACAAGCCCGTCTTCCCGCAGCAGTACCTCACCTACATGGGGAACGTCTTCACCGGCGACTTCGGCACGGCGTTCAACGGCCAGAAGGTCACCGAGCTGATGTCGACGGCGTTCCCCGTCACCATCCGGCTGACCATCGTGGCGATCCTCTTCGAGATCGTCATCGGCATCACGCTGGGCGTGGTCACGGGTCTACGGCGGGGCCGTCCCGTCGACACCTCGGTGCTGCTCCTCACCCTGGTCGTCATCTCCGTCCCCACCTTCGTCACCGGCCTGCTGCTCCAGCTGCTGCTCGGCGTCGAGTGGGGCTGGATCAAACCCTCGGTCTCCACGGACGCCACCTTCAGCGAACTGATCGTGCCGGGCCTGGTCCTGGCCTCCGTCTCCCTCGCCTACGTCACCCGGCTGACCCGCACCTCCATCGCGGAGAACCGGCGCGCCGACTACGTCCGTACGGCCATCGCCAAGGGCCTGCCCCGCCAGCGGGTGATCATCCGTCACCTGCTGCGCAACTCGCTCATCCCGGTCGTCACCTTCATCGGCACCGACATCGGCGCCCTGATGGGCGGCGCGATCGTCACCGAGCGGATCTTCAACATCCACGGCGTCGGCTACCAGCTCTACCAGGGGATTCTCAGGCAGAACACCCAGACGGTCGTCGGCTTCGTGACGGTCCTCGTCCTCGTCTTCCTGGTCGCCAACCTGCTCGTCGACCTCCTGTACGCCGTACTCGACCCGAGGATCCGCTATGCCTGAGCAGCCGTACGAACCGGAGGGCGCCATCGCCGGCACCGGCATGGGCGGCGCGATGGACCTCGCTACGAGCGAGGCGGAGACCCTGGAGCAGCGTCCATCAGCCGCCTCCGGCGGACGGGCCCCCGGGGGACCCGAAGGCACCGGCCCCCAGCAGAAGCCTCGCAGCCTGTGGTCCGACGCCTGGCGCGACCTGCGCCGCAACCCGGTCTTCATCGTCTCCGGGCTGGTGATCCTCTTCCTGGTCGTCATCTCGCTGTGGCCGTCCCTGATCGCGTCGGGAAACCCCCTCAAGTGCGACCTCGCCAAGGCCCAGGAGGGCTCGCAGCCGGGCCATCCCTTCGGTTACGACGGCCAGGGCTGCGACGTCTACACGCGCACCGTGTACGGGACCCGCATCTCCATCAGCGTCGGCGTCCTGTCCACGCTCGGCGTAGCGCTCCTCGGCTCGATCCTGGGCGGGCTCGCCGGGTACTTCGGCGGTGCCTGGGACTCGTTCATGTCCCGGATCACCGACATCTTCTTCGCGATCCCGGTCGTGCTCGGCGGTCTGGTCCTGCTCTCCGTGGTGACCAGCAACACGATCTGGCCGGTCATCGGGTTCATCGTGCTGCTCGGCTGGACGCAGGTGTACCGCATCGCCCGCGGCTCGGTCATCACGGCCAAGCAGAACGACTACGTCCAGGCGGCCCGCGCCCTGGGCGCCTCCGACTCCCGCATCCTGCTCCGGCACATCGCGCCCAACGCCGTCGCCCCGGTGATCGTCGTCGCGACCATCGCGCTCGGCACGTACATCGCCCTCGAGGCGACCCTCTCCTACCTCGGCGTCGGCCTGAAGCCGCCGACGGTCAGCTGGGGCATCGACATCTCTTCCGCCTCCGCCTACATCCGCAATGCCCCGCACATGCTGCTCTGGCCGGCCGGCGCACTCGCGATCACGGTGCTCGCGTTCATCATGCTCGGCGACGCGGTCCGCGACGCCCTCGACCCGAAGCTGAGGTGAGCCGCCGTCATGCTGCTCGAAGTGCGTGACCTGCACGTGGAGTTCCGGACCCGGGACGGGGTCGCCAAGGCCGTCAACGGTGTGAACTACAGCGTGGACGCGGGGGAGACCCTTGCCGTGCTCGGTGAGTCCGGGTCGGGGAAGTCGGTGACCGCGCAGGCCGTGATGGGGATCCTGGACATCCCGCCCGGGAGGATCACCGGCGGCGAGATCCTCTTCCGGGGCCAGGACCTGCTGAAGCTGAAGGAGGACGAGCGGCGCAAGGTCCGCGGCGCCGAGATGGCGATGATCTTCCAGGACGCGTTGTCCTCCCTCAACCCGGTGCTCTCCGTGGGCGACCAGCTCGGCGAGATGTTCGTCGTGCACCGGGGGATGTCCCGGAAGGACGCCCGCGCCAAGGCCGTCGAGCTGATGGACCGGGTGCGCATCCCGGCCGCCGCCGACCGGGTCAAGGACTACCCGCACCAGTTCTCCGGCGGCATGCGCCAACGCATCATGATCGCCATGGCGCTCGCCCTGGAGCCCGCCCTCATCATCGCCGACGAGCCCACCACCGCCCTCGACGTCACCGTCCAGGCCCAGGTCATGGACCTGCTCGCGGAGTTGCAGCGCGAGTTCCACATGGGGCTGATCCTGATCACCCACGACCTGGGGGTCGTGGCCGACGTCGCCGACAGGATCGCCGTGATGTACGCGGGCCGGATCGTCGAGTCGGCGCCGGTCCACGACATCTACAAGGCGCCGGCGCATCCGTACACACGCGGTCTCCTTGATTCCATCCCCCGTCTTGATCAGAAGGGGCAGGAGCTGTATGCGATCAAGGGACTGCCGCCCAACTTGATGAACATCCCTCCGGGTTGCGCGTTCAACCCCCGCTGCCCGATGGCTCAAGACGTCTGCCGGACCGATGTACCGCCTCTGTACGAGGTTGACGAGGACCGGGGCAGTGCCTGTCACTTCTGGAGGGAGTGCCTCAATGGTTGACCAGATTGATCGGATTGAGCCCATCCTGGAAGTGAGTGGACTGGTCAAGCACTACCCCTTGACCCAGGGCATTCTGTTCAAGAAACAGGTCGGTGCCGTCAAGGCCGTTGACGGTGTTGACTTCACGCTCAACAAAGGAGAGACCCTCGGCATCGTCGGGGAGTCCGGCTGCGGCAAGTCGACCGTTGCCAAGATGCTGGTCAATCTTGAGCGGCCCACCGATGGATTGATCAAGTACAAGGGCGAGGACCTCACCAAGCTCTCCGGCAAGGCCCTCAAGTCGGTCCGCCGCAACATCCAGATGGTCTTCCAGGACCCGTACACCTCCCTCAACCCCCGCATGACGGTGGGCGACATCATCGGGGAGCCGTACGAGATCCACCCCGAGGTGGCACCCAAGGGCGACCGGCGCAAGAGGGTCCAGGAGCTGTTGGACGTCGTCGGGCTCAACCCCGAGTACATCAACCGCTATCCGCACCAGTTCTCCGGTGGCCAGCGCCAACGCATCGGCATCGCGCGCGGGTTGGCGCTGCGCCCGGAGGTGATCGTCGCCGACGAGCCGGTCTCCGCGCTCGACGTGTCCGTGCAGGCCCAGGTGATCAACCTGCTGGACCGGCTGCAGAGCGAGTTCGAGCTGAGCTACGTCTTCATCGCGCACGACCTGTCGATCGTCCGGCACATCTCGGACCGGGTCGGCGTGATGTACCTCGGGCGGATCGTGGAGATCGGCCGGGACGAGGAGATCTACGACCACCCGACGCACCCGTACACCCAGGCGCTGCTGTCCGCCGTCCCCGTGCCCGACCCGGAGGCGCGTGAGCACCGGGAGCGGATCATCCTCTCCGGCGACGTGCCGTCCCCGACGAACGTCCCCTCCGGCTGCCGCTTCCGCACCCGCTGCTGGAAGGCGCAGGAGCGCTGCGCCCTTGAGGTGCCGCTGCTCGCGGTCCCGGCCGAGTTCCGCCTCGCAACCGGCCCGGCCGCACACGACTCGGCGTGCCACTTCGCGGAGGAGAAGCAGGTCGTGCCACCGGAGGAGCCGGACGGGCTTCCGTCTGAGGCGCCGGAAGCCCCGGACA
This sequence comes from Streptomyces sp. CA-249302, assembly GCF_050936785.1. NCBI lineage: Bacteria > Bacillati > Actinomycetota > Actinomycetes > Kitasatosporales > Streptomycetaceae > Streptomyces > Streptomyces sp. CA-249302. The sequence goes on from NZ_JBNJMG010000001.1 coordinate 7,090,747, forward strand.
ACAACGGACCGGGGTGACATGGCGACACCCCGGTCCGTTTACGGCACCCGCACGGCCGTACGCTCAATAGACTGACGCGTCCGTATATCGGGATCGGGTCGGCCAAGTTGCCTGCTTGTTAACGCGGTTGATGCGGGTTTGTGTGGCTATGCGAGCCCCAATGAGCGCTTGAGGAAGTCGACCTGGAGCAGCAGCAGGTTCTCCGCGACCTGTTCCTGCGGGGTCATGTGGGTCACCCCGGACAGCGGCAGCACCTCGTGCGGGCGGCCCGCGGCGAGCAGCGCGGAGGACAGCCGCAGGGCGTGTGCGACGACCACGTTGTCGTCGGCGAGCCCGTGCACGATCATCAGCGGCCGGTGCGGCTCGGCGGGGTCGGACAGCCCCTCGTCGGTGACGAGCGAGCTCTTCGCGTACGCCTCCGGGGCCGCGCCGGGGTCGCCCAGGTACCGCTCCGTGTAGTGCGTGTCGTACAGCCGCCAGTCGGTGACCGGGGCGCCCGCGATGCCCGCGTGGAAGACGTCCGGCCGGCGCAGCACCGCGAGGCCCGCCAGCCAGCCGCCGTACGACCAGCCCCGGATCGCCACCCGGGACAGGTCCAGGGGGTGACTCTTGGCGAGGTCCTGGAGCGCCTCGATCTGGTCGTCGAGGGAGGCGGTGAAGTCCCGGTGGACGCCCTTCTCCCAGGCGGGGGAGCGCCAAGGGGTGCCCCGCCCGTCGGCGACGACCACCGCGAAGCCCTGGTCGGCGAACCACTGCGAGGTCAGATGCGCGTTGTGTGCGGCGACCACCCGCGGCCCGTGCGGACCGCCGTACGGGTCGAGGAGCACCGGCAGCGAGGTGTCACCGGCGTAGTCACGTGGCATGAGCACGGCGCACGGGATTCGGCGTGCGCCCCCCTCGGTGAGCGTCACGCGCGGGGACAAACCGGGATCTTCGGCGTAAGAGGTGATCGTCGCGAGCTGCTTGCCGTCCCGTAGAACCTGCGCCCGGCTGCCGGGCCGGTCCAGGGCGGCGGACACCAGCACGGTCACGCCCCCGGCGCGCACCGCCGAGTGCACGCCGGGCGCCTGCGAGACGCGCTCCAGGCCGAGCTCGTTCACGCGGTAGACGTGCACCTCACCGGTCTCCGGATGCTCGGCCTCCGCCCCGGCCGACGCGGAGACGAGCACGTCGGCGTCGCTCACGTCCAGCACCGCGCGGACGTGCAACTGCGGTCCCGTGAGTGGCCGTTCACCCACCGCGAGCACCCGCGCCCCGCCCTCGTCCGCGATCCGCACGAGCCGTCCCGAGGGGCTCCAGCAGGGCACCCCAGGGAAAAGATCCAGCCAAACTGGATCTTCGTCCGCGTGCACCAGGCGGGTCGCCCCGGTCTCCGGGTCCACGGCCAGGAACAGCTGGCTGCGCTGGTCGCGCGCCTGTACCAGCAGCAGCGGCGCACCCGCGTCTGACCAGTGTGCATGCGCCAGATACGGATAGCGCGCCCAGTCCCAGACGACCTCCGTGCGGGTCCCGTCCAGGCCCATGACGAACAGCCGGACGTCCGCGTTGTCCGTGCCCGCCGCCGGATAGGCGACGTGCTGTGGGTCACGTTCCGGCTGTGCGGGGTCCGAGATCCACCATCGCCGCACCGGCGTGTCGTCCACCCGTGCGACCAGCAGCCGGTCCGACTCGGGAGACCACCAGAAGCCCCGCGAACGGCCCATCTCCTCGGCCGCGATGAACTCGGCCAGTCCATAGGTGACGTTGGCCGACTCCGGCTCCGCGAGCGCCCGTTCACCCTCGCCCTCGGCGCCCACCACACGCAGGGCGCCCTCGGCGACGTACGCGATGTGCCGGCCGTCGGGGGAGGGGCGCGGGTCGATCACCGGTCCGGGGACGGGGAGTTCACGTGCCGTGCCGGCCCGCAGCTCGGCCGTGAAAAGCCGCCCTGACAAGGCGAAAGAGGCCAACTCCACGTCCGCGTCGGTGGCGTAGCCGACGATGCCGGCACCGCCCTCACGGCTCCGCTCGCGCCGCGCCCGCTCCTGCGGCGACAGGTCCTCCGAACCGCCGTCGAGCAGGGCGCGCGGGTCCGCCGCCACGCGCTCCCCGCCGTCCGCCGGGTCGAGAACCCACAGGGAACTCGCCCTGTCCGTACCGGAGGTGGAGCGCAGGAACACGACACGGGCACCGTCGGGAGCCACGGCGAACGCGCGCGGCGCGCCGAGCGTGAAGCGCTGGGTGCGGGCGTGCCGGCGGGGGAAGGAGTCGGACGTCGTCGTCATGCCCCGACCATATTGGCCATGCGCCCCCTTGTGCGGCCGTGCGCCGACCGATGCGCGCGTACGGATAGTTATGATCACTAGCGCATAGTGGGTATGAACCTGCTGGTCCTTGTGGATTTATCCGCATGGACTTTTCTGCCCCTTGGTCCGACCCCCGCGCTCCTGTGGATCTTTGGAGGTGAGCCGCCGTGGCACTCTCGATTTCGGCGGTGGTGCTGCTGGCGATCGTCGTCTTCCTGCTGGTCAAGAAGTCCGGGCTGAAGGGCGGACACGCGGTCGTCTGCATCCTTCTCGGGTTCTATCTCGCCTCCTCGACCGTCGCGCCCACCATCAACGACCTGACGACGAACATCGCCAGCATGATCGGCAGCATCAAGTTCTGACCGGGGCTGCGCGGCCCTGTCAGTGGCGCCTCGTAGGGTGGGATCCATGACGGAACCCACCCGGCGTCTGCTGCTGGTGCACGCGCACCCGGACGACGAGTCGATCAACAACGGCGCGACCATGGCCCGGTACGCGGCCGAGGGTGCCCGGGTGACCCTGGTCACCTGCACACTCGGCGAGCGTGGCGAGGTCATCCCGCCCGAGCTGCGGCATCTCACCGGCGCGGCTCTGGGCGAGCACCGGCTGCGCGAGCTCACCGCCGCCATGGCCGAGCTCGGCGTCGAGGACTTCCGTCTGCTCGGCGGCCCCGGCCAGTACACGGACTCCGGGATGATGGGCCTGCCGGACAACGAGGACCCGGCCTGCTTCTGGCAGGCCGACGTGGACGAGGCGGCCGGCCGGCTCGTCGAGGTGATCCTGGAGGTACGTCCCCAGGTCCTCGTCACCTACGACGACCACGGCGGCTACGGCCACCCCGACCACATCCAGGCCCACCGCGTCGCCATGCGCGCCGCCGAACTGGCCGCGGACCAGGGCTGGGAGATCCCCAAGGTCTACTGGAACCGGGTCCCCCGGTCCGTCGGCGAAGCCGCCTTCGCCGGGCTCGACGGCGACCTGTCCGCTCTGCCCTTCTCCAAGGCCGGCGTCCTCGACGACGTGCCGGGCGTGGTCGCCGACGAGCGGATCACCACCGAGATCGACGGCACCGCGCACGCCGGGGCCAAGGCCGCCGCGATGCGGGCGCACGCGACGCAGATCGAGGTCGCGGAGCCGTACTTCGCGCTCTCGAACGAGCTCGCGCAACCCCTCTTCACCACCGAGTACTACGAGTTGGTACGCGGAGAGGGCGGCGCGGCGAGAGAGCACGACCTGTTCGCCGGACTCGGTGCCGGGGAGGCGTCATGAACGAGCGCGGTTCCCTGCTCGCCCAGCCGATCCAGCGGCCCTCCGCCGGGCGGACGCTGCTGTATGTGGCCCTCTTCGTGCTCGGCGCGGTCGTCGGCGCCGCCGGCTCCCTGGTGCAGGCAGGCTGGTTCCCGGGCGGGCTGCTGCTCGCGCTCGCCGGCGAGGCCGGGCTCTGCCTCGGCGGGGCACGGGCGGTCGGCAGCCGGGGCGGGGCCGTCGCGCCCGCGGCCGGCTGGATGATCGCCGTCATCCTGCTCACCGCGAGCAGACCCGAGGGCGACTTCCTCTTCGGCGCAGGAGGAGGCTCGTACCTCTTCCTCCTCGGAGGGATGGCGGTCGCTGTGATCTGCGCCACCCTTGGCCAGGGGCGGCAACCAGGTGGCCGTGACGTCCGACTTGGCAAGTGACGTACCACTTCGCCGTTAAGGGCGCGTGCAAGTGCCGTGTGGGTTTCCCCGGCGGTCGTGGGATACGCGCCAGAAGTGGCCAGTATGGTGGTGCGCGCCGCCGAGCCGCCCGCGTGTTCAGGTCGTGTGGGGCGGCGGAGCCAACCGGGAGAACCTGCCTTGAGTCGTGAAACTGACACTCCGTCCTCCGGGCCCAACGGGCACGGCGGGGCCGCATACCCCTCCGGCACGCCGCCGTACGGGACCCCGACGGCTTCCGACGCCGGTACGGACGCGGGCCGTTCGGCCGCGCAGCCGGAGGAGCGCAAGACCGAGACCACGCTGACGACCCGTATCCGGATCAACATCCCCGGGTCGCGGCCCATTCCGCCGGTCGTCGTGCGGACGCCCGTCGCGGACGCCGAGCCCTCCGTCGAGGAGACCGGCGAGACCCAGCTTCCGGCGCCGGGCGCGACCACGGCCATGGGCGCCGTCGAGCCGCCCGCCGAGCCTGCTCAGCCGGCCGAGAAGCAGAGCGACTGGTTCGCCCCGCGCAAGTCCGGCCCCGCCAAGGGCGGTCAGGGCGGCGGCGCCACCAACGGGGCCGGTCTGCCGGGCGGTTCGGGTCCGGGCGCGGGTGCCCCCGCGGCGGGTCCCGCGGCCGGCGGTGCGCGGCCGGGCGGACCCGGTACGGCTGCCGGTGGTCCGCGTGCGGCCGGGGCCGGCGGCGGCGCTGCCGGCGGTCCGCGTACGGGCGCCGGGCGTCCCGGCGGTGTGGTCGGCTCCATGAGCGTGCCGGGCGGCTCCCGGCCCGGCGGTGCGAACGGCGCGCGGCCGGGCGGGACGAACGGCGCCGGGCTCCCCGGCGGCGCGACCGGCGGCCCGGTGGCCCCCGGACACGGCGGCGGCACCGGTTCCTTCGACGTCACCGAGGCGCTGGCCGCGGGCCCCCTCGGCGGCGGCAACGGATCGCGCCCCGGCGGCGGCGAGCCGCGCCGCGACGACCTGCCGTACTTCTCGGAGAACGACCGCGGCGCGCAGAACGGCCGCGCGCAGAACGGCAGTGCCCCGCAGAACGGCCAGGGCGGCTACGGCGGCCCGGACACCTTCGGCGGCCAGGGCGGCATCAGCGACTTCAACGGCCCGGACACCTACGGCGGCCAGGGCGGCGCGAGCGGCTTCAACGGGCCGAACGGCCACGGCGGCCAGGGCGGTTCGCAGGGCCCCGCCGGCCCGACGGCCGGCCCGGTCACCGGCGACGGCCCGATGGTGCCGCCGATCGGCGCGGGCCCCGCGGGCATCGGCCCGGGCCCCTCCGGCATCGGCACGGGACCGTCCGGCATGGGCGCAGGCCCCGCCGGCCCCGGCACCGGCCTCCAGGGCCCCGGCACCGGCAGCGGTCCCTTCGGCCCGGGCGCCGGCGCGCAGGGCCCCGGCCCCCTCAGCCATGGCGGTGGCCCCCTCGACCCCGGCATGGGCATCGGCACCGGCCCCCAGGGTCCCGGCACCGGCATCAACGCCGGTCCGCAGGGCCCCGGCGCGGGACTCGGTCCCGGTGGCGGGCTCAGTGACGACACCGCGATCCTCACCCCGCAGAAGCCGGCCCCCGAGCCGGGCGCGCAGGGCTACCCGGCCCCGGACAACGTCTCCGGGCACACCGTCACCAGCGGCATCCCGGTGCTGCCGCAGGGCGCCAACTCACCGTTCGGTCCGGGCGCGTTCGGCCAGGGCACCGACACCGAGCCTTCGGGCCCGCACACGCCCCCGAAGCTGCCCGACGCGCCCTCGCAGAAGCAGGGCTCGTCGGCGTCCGCCGCGCCCAAGAAGAAAAAGAAGGGCCGCAACAAGCTGGTCCTGGTCGGCGGCCTGGTGTTCGTCGCCGGCGTCGGTGCCTACGGCGCCGGCCTGCTGATGAACCACTCCGACGTCCCCAAGGGCACCACCGTGCTCGGCGTCGACATCGGCGGCGGCACCCGCGACGACGCGGTCAAGAAGCTCGACACGGCCTTCGGCAAGAGCGTGAACAAGCCGCTGAAGCTCTCGGTCGGCGGCTCCACCGTCTCGCTCACGCCGGACCAGGCTGGCCTCCAGTTCGACGAGCAGTCGACGGTATCCGCGGCCGCGACGAGCGACTACAACCCGATCTCCGTCATCGGCTCCCTGTTCGGGCAGCACCGTGTCGTCGAACCGGACATGCCGGTCGACGAGGAGAAGCTGACCGCGGCCCTGCAGAGCGCGGCCGGCGGCTCCGGCTCGATGACCGAGGGCACGATCGAGTTCAAGTCCGGCAAGGCCGTCGCCGTCTACGGCAAGGCGGGCAAGGGCATCGACGCGGCCAAGTCGGCCGAGGCGGTCACGGAGGCGTACCGCACCCAGGTGGAGACGGGTTCCAGCGACCCGGTCGCGGTGGTCACCACGGCCAAGCAGCCGACGATCACGAACGCCGAGGTCGACCGCGAGATGAAGGCCTTCGCGGAGCCGGCGATGTCGGGCCTGGTCACGGTCAAGACGGACACCGGTGTCACGCTCCCGCTCAGCCCGCAGAACTCCCTCTGGAAGTTCCTCAGGGTCGAGGCGGTGAACGGCAAGCTTGTCGACAAGCCGGACCTCACCGCGCTCAAGAAGCTCTACGGCGGCCAGTTCGACGGCGTCCTGATCACCCGCGGCACCGGCAAGAAGACCGCCGTCACCCCGCAGGACGTCTACGTCGCCCTGCGCCAGGCCCTGCTCAGCAAGACCAACCGGGTCGGCGTCATCGAGACGAACCCCAGCTAGCGGAGCACGACACCATCAGGGGGCACCCGGCACGCGCCGGGTGCCCCCTGGTCGTCGTATGACATCTGTCATCCGCCACTCAGGACCGCCGACACTGCCGTCCGTGCGGCCCCCGCGGCCACCATGGATCACATGACGACGACAGCGACAGCCACCACCGAGGTGGTCGGCTTCGACCAGGTGAGCAAGACCTACGGGAGCGTACGGGCCGTGGACGGGCTGTCGCTCGCCCTGCACCCGGGGGAGACCGTGGCCCTGCTGGGCCCGAACGGCGCCGGCAAGTCGACCACCCTCGACCTCCTCCTCGGCCTGCGCAACGCCGACAGCGGCACGGTCCGCGTCTTCGGCACCAGCCCCCGCGAGGCCATCGTGAACGGCCGGGTCGGCGCCATGCTGCAGAGCGGCGGCCTGATGGACGAGGTCACCGTCGCCGAGCTGGTCAGGCTCGCCTGCGGTCTGCACCCGAAGCCGTACAAGGTCGCCGACGTACTGGCCCGTGCCAGCCTCACCCAGATCGCCGACCGCAAGGTCAACAAGCTCTCCGGCGGCCAGGCCCAGCGCGTCCGCTTCGCCCTCGCCACGGCCGGCGACAGCGACCTGATCGTCCTGGACGAGCCGACCACCGGCATGGACGTCTCCGCCCGCCAGGCGTTCTGGGCCACCATGCGCGAGCAGGCCGACCAGGGGCGGACGGTCCTCTTCGCCACGCACTACCTGGAGGAGGCCGACGCGATCGCCGACCGCGTGCTCGTGCTGCACCGGGGACGGCTCCTCGCGGACGGTACGGCGTCCGAGATCAAGGCGAAGGCCGGGGCGCGGAGGGTGTCGTTCGACCTGGAGGGGACGATCGAGGAAGCCCCTCTGCGCGGCCTCCCCTTCCTGACCACGATCGACATCTCCGGCCAGACCATCCGCATCCAGTCCACCGACGCCGACGCGACCGTGCACGCCCTCTACGGCCTCGGCGTCTACCCCCGCAACCTCGAAGTCGCCGGGCTCGGCCTGGAGCAGGCCTTCGTCGCCATCACCGCCGCCGAGGAGGCCAAGCAGTCATGAACGGTCTGATCAAGCTGGAGCTCACCCGCGCCCTGCGCAACCGCAAGTTCCTGTTCTTCTCGGTGATCTACCCGTCGGTGATCTTCCTGCTCGTCTCCAACCAGACGGGCGACGTCGACGGGACAGGCCTGAGCGTCGCGAAGTACGTCATGGTCTCCATGGCCTCCTTCGGCGCCCTGACCGCCGTCCTGATGGGCAACAGCGAGCGCATCGCCAAGGAGCGGGAGGGCGGCTGGGTACGGCAGCTGAGGCTGACCCCGCTGCCCGGGCGCGGCTACGTCCTCGCCAAGACCGCCAGCGCGGCCGTGGTGAGCCTGCCGTCCATCGTGGTCGTCTTCCTGGTCGCCGCCGCCGTGAAGGACGTACGCCTGGACGCCTGGCAGTGGTTCGCGCTCACCGGCGCCATCTGGGCGGGCAGTCTGGTCTTCGCCGCGCTCGGCGTCGCCATCGGCTACCTCGCCTCCGGGGACGCGGTGCGCCCGATCACGATGATCGTCTACTTCGGCCTGTCCATCCTCGGCGGCCTGTGGATGCCGAGCTCGACCTTCCCCGAGTGGTTGCAGGACATCGCCAAGTGGCTGCCCACGCACGCGTACGCTGCCCTCGGACGGGCCATCGAACAGAGCCAGGCCCCCCACGCCCAGGACATCGCCATCCTCGTCGCCTTCTTCCTGCTCTTCGCGGGCGGCGCGGCCTGGCTGTACCGGAAGGACACGCTGAAGGCGTGAGCACCATGACGGACGACACGCTTCCCGAGGACGTGCGGCCCGAGAACGCGATCCGGATCGGCCAGCCGCCCCGCAGCCGGGGCGACGCGTTCCGCAAGCTGGTCTGGATCCTGCCCTGGCTGATCTTCCTCGGGTCGCCGGTGCAGGACCTGACCTCCGGCCACCACTCGGCCGCCGCGACCGCGGCCGGCTGGGTGGCCCTGGCGACCTTCACCGGCGTCTATCTGACGCTGGTGTTCCGGAACATGGGCCGACCGTTCCAGGGCCGGACCGTTGCCGTCATGGTCGCCTTGCTCGGCACACTCGCCGTCGTCCTGTGCCTCACCCTGGGCGGCGCATGGATCGGCCTGTTCGTGTACGTCTCCGTCACATGCGGCGCGACTCTGCCGCTGCGGGGGGCGTACTGGGCGATCGGCGCGAATGCCCTGGCGATGGTCCTGGTCGGCCTGCACGCGGGCGACTTCGACTGGAGCCTGCTCCTGGTGGTGGTCCTCCTCGGCTTCGCGATGACCGGCGTCAAGCAACTGGTGCGGACGACTGTCGAGTTGCGCAAGGCCCGGGCGACGGTGGCCCAACTCGCCGCCAACGAGGAGCGGTTGCGGCTCGCCCGCGACCTGCACGACCTGCTCGGCCACTCCCTCTCGCTGATCACGCTCAAGAGCGAACTCGCCGGCCGGATGCTCCCCGACCACCCCGACAAGGCGGCCCAGCAGGTCGCCGACATCGAACAGGTCAGCCGCCAGGCCCTGGTCGACGTCCGGGAGGCCGTCACCGGCTACCGGCGCCCCCGCCTGTCCGCCGAACTCGCGGGTGCCCAGGTCGCGTTGACGGCGGCCCAGGTCACCGCCGAGGTGCCCGCGGAGCCCGACCTCACCGGCGTCCCGGACGAGAGCGAGTCCGCCCTGGCCTGGGCGCTGCGGGAGGCGGTCACCAACGTGGTACGGCACAGCGGCGCCACCCGCTGCACGGTGGAGCTGCTCACCCGCCAGACCCTCGACGGACGGGTCCTGGAGCTCACCGTCGAGGACAACGGCTCGGGCGGCTCAGGCAAGGGCCCCGGCAACGGTCTGACGGGCCTGACCGAGCGCCTGGAGAAGGCCGGCGGCGCGCTGGAGGCGACCCGTCTGAAGCACGGTTTCCGCCTGGTCGCCCGCGTCCCCGTGGACGCGTCGGCCGCCGTAGGATCCGGTGCATGAGCCCTACGATCAAGGTGCTGCTCGCCGAGGACCAGTCCATGGTCCGCGAGGCGCTGGCGGCGCTGCTCGGCCTGGAGGACGACATCGAGGTCGTCGCCCAAGTGGCCCGCGGCGACGAGGTGTTGGCCGCGGCACGCGAGCACGCCGTGGACGTGGCCCTGCTGGACATCGAGATGCCGGGCTGCACGGGCATCGAGGCGGCGGCCCAGGTCCACAAGGCGCTCCCGGCCGTGAAACTGGTCGTCCTCACCACCTTCGGCCGCCCCGGCTACCTCCGCAGCGCGATGGAGGCCGGCGCCGACGCCTTCCTGGTCAAGGACGCCCCGGCGGCCCAACTGGCGGCGGCGGTACGGAAGGTACTGGCGGGCGAGCGGGTCATCGACCCGACCTTGGCGGCAGCGGCCCTGGCAGAGGGCGCCAACCCCCTGACGGACCGCGAACGAGAGGTCCTGCGGGCAGCAGCCGACGGCTCGACGAACGCCGAACTGGCAGCGACCCTGCACCTCTCCCAGGGCACGGTCCGCAACTACCTCTCCACGGCGATCCAGAAACTGGCGGTGCGCAACAGGGCGGAGGCGGTTCGGACAGCGCGGGAGAAGGGCTGGCTCTGAGCTGCGTCCGCGTGCCTAGTTGAGCATCGCCCGCGCCGAGTCGGCCTGCCTCCGCACCCGTTCCGCCGCCGGCTCGTCCACCGCCGCCACCACCTCGGCGTATGCGTCGAGTTCCGCGGCTCCGGTCAGGAAGTCTCCGCGCTGGACGAGGAGTTGGGCGCGCTCGTAGCGCAGGCGTGCCGGGTGGGACGGCAGCAGGAGGGACAGTTCCACCGCCCACAGCCCGACATCCGACCGTTCTGGCCGGGCGGCGGCCCACGCGCGGACGTTGTTCAGGATGCGCAGCACCACGTCCAGCGGGTCCGCGGGAGTCAGCATCGAGGGGTCCAGCGGAGCGCCCGTCGCCCCCGCCACCAGCAACTCCGCGTCGCCCCCGCCGAGCACCCGCCCGCCGTCGAACGGATCGGCGAGCACCTGCTGCTCCTGCGGCCCGAAGCCGACCACGAAGTGCCCGGGCAGCGCCACCCCGTACACCGGCGCCCCCGCCCGCCGTGCGACCTCCATCCACACCACCGACAGCAGGATCGGCAGCCCGCGCCGCCGTCGCAGCACCTCGTGCAGCAGGGACGACTCCAGGCGCTGGTAGTCGGCGGGGGAGCCGCGGAAGCCCGCGCGGGCGCCCAGGAGGTGGTGCAGCGCCGTCGCCCAGGACATCGGGCCGCCGGGGCGGAAGGGGACCTGGCCCGCCAGCTCGTCCAGTGCCATCTGCGCCGCGTCGATGCCCGCCTCGTCCAGCCCGCCGTCCGCCTCCGCGCCCAGCAGGAGACAGAGCGTGGACAGGTCGGGCTGCTCGCAGCGTGCCTCCTCGGCGAACCGCCGGCGCAGTTCGGCGGCGCGCTCGGGGGACGGGGGATCGGTGGGACGCATAGCTGGGTCGTGCCCTCTCACGGCGATCCGTTACCGGCCGCCACCGGGAGCCGCCGGTTCCCGGTAGTGGTGGTACGCGTGGTGCGCGGCGAAGCCCATCCCGGCGTACAGGGCCCGCGCCCCCGCGTTCTCCTCCTCGACCTGCAACCACGCCGCCGAGGCCCCCTCGTCGAGAGCCCGTCCGGCCAACGCGGCCATCACCTTCGTGGCCAGCCCCTGCCGTCGTAGCGCGGGATCCACCTCGACGGCGGCGAACGAGGCCCATCGCCCGTCCACGACACACCGCCCGATCGCGGCCGGAGCATCGGCCGACGAGCCCGGCACCGTCGCGAACCACACCGACGGCCCGCTTCCCAATACCCCCAGAGCCACCTCGCTCACCCCCTTCCGCTGATACCGGGACAGCCACGCCTCGTCGACCTCCCGGGACAACACGACGCCCGAGCCGTCCGCCAGGTCCGCGACCGGCGCGAGCGCCCCGACCCACAGCTCGGCGGTCACCTCACGCACCCATCCGCGCCGCTCCAGCTCCGCGCACAGCAGCTCCTGTGTGCCCTCGGCGCCGGTCGCGGTCTGGACGTACGCGGGCAGACCACGCTCGCCGTACCACCGTCGTACGACACCCAGGGCCTCGTCGAGCGGTATGCCTGGGTCGCCGAGCGGCAGCACGGAATTGGCCCGTCGCGTGAAGCCGGCCGCCGCCCGCAGCTCCCACTCGCCGAGCCGCTCGCTCTCCACCGGCCGCCACGCGCGCGTGGCGACGCGCGCGAGTTCCCCGTACGAGGCGGCGGGCCCCCGGCGACGGGCCGGCGCGGCGGGCACGACCTTCCCCGCGACCAGCGAGGATTCCGGGATACGGACGCTCTCGCCGCTCTTCCGTGTGATCAGCAGCACACCGTCGTCCCATGATGTGAGAACACCCACCGTGTCGGTGAACTTCTCCCCGGTGACTCCAGGTTCGCTCAAGCGCCGTACGGAGACCCGTTTGCCCACGTCAGCAGCGGTGATACGGACCTCCAGACGTCCGCCGGCCGAGATTTCCACAGGTCGGTTCACCCCTCCTGTTCGGATCATGCCCAAGAACGGAGATACTAGGTGCGGGCATCGACGACGCCGCGCTCCCGCGCGCCAGGCGGCGGAGCCTAGGACAGGCCCGCCAGCGCCCTATCGAGGAGGAACGACAGCGTGACCTACGTCATCGCGCAGCCTTGTGTAGACGTCAAGGACAAGGCGTGCATCGAGGAGTGCCCGGTCGACTGCATCTACGAGGGCCAGCGGTCCTTGTACATCCACCCGGACGAATGCGTCGACTGTGGTGCCTGTGAGCCGGTGTGCCCGGTAGAGGCGATCTTCTACGAGGACGACACTCCGGAGGAGTGGAAGGACTACTACAAGGCGAACGTCGAGTTCTTCGACGAGCTCGGCTCCCCGGGCGGCGCAAGCAAGCTGGGCCTGATCGAGCGGGACCACCCCTTCATCGCCGCGCTGCCGCCCCAGGCGTGAGCGCGTAGCGGCCCGCTCCCCCACTCTCGGCTTCGCTCGAGCGGGGGGGGGGGACCCCAGTGCCGCCTCGGTCCCGTACGGCCCGATCAGCCCTGATCGCCGTACGGGACCGAGGCGTTTGCCGTACGACCCGAAAGTGAGCACCAGACCGTGTCCGCAGTCTCCGATCGCCTTCCGACCTTCCCCTGGGACAAGCTGGAGCCGTACAAGAAGACGGCCGCCGCGCACCCGGACGGCATCGTCGACCTCTCCGTCGGCACCCCGGTCGACCCGGTCCCCGACCTGATCCAGAAGGCGCTGATCGACGCGGCGGACTCCCCGGGCTATCCGACGGTCTGGGGCACCCCGGCGCTGCGCGACGCGATCACCGGCTGGGTCGAGCGCAGGCTCGGCGCCCGCGAGGTCACTCACCGGCACGTCCTGCCGATCGTCGGCTCCAAGGAACTCGTCGCCTGGCTCCCGACCCAGCTGGGCCTCGGCCCCGGCGACAGGGTCGCGTACCCGCGCCTGGCGTACCCGACCTACGAGGTGGGCGCCCGCCTGGCCCGGGCGGACTACGAGGCGTACGACGACCCCACGGAGCTGGACCCCGAGGGCCTGAAGCTCCTCTGGCTCAACTCCCCGTCCAACCCCACCGGCAAGGTCCTGTCGAAGGCGGAACTCACCCGCATCGTGGCCTGGGCCCGCGAGCACGGCATCCTCGTCTTCTCCGACGAGTGCTACCTCGAACTGGGCTGGGAGGCGGACCCGGTCTCGGTCCTGCACCCCGACGTGAACGGCGGCTCGTACGAGGGCATCGTCTCGGTCCACTCCCTCTCCAAGCGCTCGAACCTCGCCGGCTACCGCGCCGCCTTCCTGGCCGGCGACCCGACGGTCCTGGCCCCCCTCCTGGAGATCCGCAAGCACGGCGGCATGATGACGTCGGCGCCGACGCAGGCGGCGGTGGTGGCGGCGCTGGGTGACGACGCCCATGTGCGCGAGCAGCGGGAGCGGTACGCGGCCCGCCGGACGCTGCTGCGCGAGGCCCTCGTGAACCACGGCTTCCGCATCGAACACAGCGAGGCCAGCCTCTACCTGTGGGCGACGAGGGACGAGTCCTGCTGGACCACGGTGGCCCACCTGGCCGACCTGGGCATCCTGGTCGCACCGGGCGACTTCTACGGCGAGGCGGGCAGGAACTTCGTACGAGTGGCCCTTACGGCGACGGACGAGCGCGTCCAAGCGGCAACTGAACGCCTCCGCTAAGGAGCACGCCGCTAAGGGGCGCGGGGAACTGCGCGACCAGCCCCCACCGCCCCGCACCCGACGAACAACGAAAAGGGACCCAGGGAAAACCCCGGGTCCCTTCGTCACCCCACCGGCGCCAAGGCGTCAGCCCAGCGGCAGCCCCTTCAGCGGCAGCGAGGAGGCAGCCGGCAGCCCCCCACCCTTGGTGAGCGAGTCCGTCGGCAGCCCACCCTTGGTCGCCGTCTGAGCCGTGTCACCGACGATCCCCCCAGCGGACCCGGCCGCCTCGCCCGCGGCCTTCTGCGCCGCCGGCGTCGCCTTCTTCACGGCCTTGCCACCGGTCTTGCCCGCGGCCGGCACCGCCTTCTCGACCGTCTTGCCGCCGGTGCTGCCCGCGAGCCCCGTGACGTTCTGGGTCGCGCCGTCGACGGTGTTGCCGACGTTCGCCCCGTCCAGGGCGGTCAGGCCGCCGAGGTTCGGGGTCGCGGGGAGCTGCGGGGCCGCGCTCGCGGAGCCGGCCGCACCGACCCCGGCGGCCGCTCCCGCTGCGACGAGCAGCGCGGCACGGGCGATCCGACGGGTCAGAGGGAGGGACATGATGCTCCTGTTGGTCGACTGGATGTTGATCGTCCGGGTCGGACGCAGTGACTACCGCTCGAAGCAGACGAAGGTTGCGGCGACCAAACGTAAAGAGTTCGCAATGCGTCGCATTATCGGCTGTGGATAAAAACGGGCAAAGAGTGCCACCACCGAAAGCGCGCCGAATCCTTACAGCCCTTTGTTCCCAAGGGTTTTGACGGATACGAGGGTTACGGCACGAAAACCTGCCCACACCACGGCGCACCCGCGACCCGCGTAACCCGCCCGAGTGAAGCCCCGTACTACTGCCCAGTGACGATCCGGACCGAACTCACCTGCGAACGGGCCGTGCGCCACTGGCTGTCGGTGTTCCCGGCGGTCCACTCCCGCCCGCCGTACGAGACCCGCTCGATGTGCAGGGCGGTGGCGTTGGCCACGGCCCAGTGCGCCAGCTGCCAGCCGCGCTGCCGGGCCGTGCGCCCCTTGGCGGGGCTGCTGCCGGCGGCGACGGGCAGCGTGACGGTCCGCCCGGCGGCCTGTGAACTCCCGGTCGGCGACGGGGAGGCGGTGGACGCACGCTTCTTGCTCACCTCGGCCCCGGCCGGCTGCAGCACGTCCCGCCCGAAGTCCCGCACCAGAGCGGCCCGTACGCCGTCCGGGCCCGCCGCGACGGCGGTGGTCGCGTCCGTCCGCCCCTGGCAGGTGAGCGTGGCGGGGGAGTCCCCGGTGAGGGCGGCGGCGAGCATTGTGGCGTCCGGCTCGTGCTTGGCGTACGCCTCCGGGTAGCCGCTGCGCTGCACGCGCTGCGCGGCCACGGTGAGCGGGAGCTTCTGGTAGCCGTCGACCTTGGCCAGGTGCTCGTAGAAGACACCGGCCGCGTACGTCGGGTCCAGGATCTGCTTCTCGGTGCCCCAGCCCTGCGAGGGCCGCTGCTGGAAGAGGCCGAGCGAATCCCGGTCGCCGTGCTGGATGTTGCGCAGCCCCGACTCCTGGATCGAGGTGGCGAGGGCGATCGCCACGGCCCGTTCGGGCATCCCGCGCCCGGTGCCGACGGCGGCGATCGTCGCCGCGTTCACCGCCTGCTCCGGCGTGAACTCGTACGCCTTCCCGTCCCCCGTGCCGGAGACCACCTTGCAGCCCGGTCCGTTGCCCCCGGTGACGTACTTCACCACGAGGTAGCCCGCGAGGGCGAGCAGGACAACGAAGGCTGCCCCGATCCGGAAGAGGCGGCCACGGCGCTTGAGGGTGGGTGACGGCTCTGGCACGCCGTACAAGGTAGCGGAGCGCGCTGTGGCCCCTGCTACGGGTGTGGACAACTGATGAAGGCCCTGGCGCGTTAGGGTCGACGGCATGGCCGACACCCCCCTTGATCTCACCCTGAACGCCGCCGGGCTCACCGCGCAGCTCGTCGACTTCCCCTCGGAGAGCGGCACCGAGAAGCCCCTCGCCGACGCGATCGAGACCGCCCTGCGCGCGCTTCCGCACCTGACGGTCGAGCGGTACGGCAACAACGTGATCGCCCGGACGAACCTGGGCCGGTCCGAGCGGGTCGTCCTGGCCGGCCACATCGACACGGTCCCGATCGCGGGCAACGTCCCCTCCCGGCTGGACGAGGACGGGGTGCTCTGGGGCTGCGGCACCTGCGACATGAAGTCCGGGGTGGCGGTGCAGCTGCGCATCGCGGCCACGGTCCCCGCGCCCAACCGGGACCTGACCTTCATCTTCTACGACAACGAAGAGGTCCAGGCCGAGCTCAACGGCCTCAAGCACGTCGCCGAGGCCCACCCGGAGTGGCTGGAGGCCGACTTCGCGGTGCTCCTCGAGCCGTCGAACGGCGAGGTGGAGGGCGGCTGCCAGGGCACGCTCCGGGTGCTGCTGAAGACCAAGGGCGAGCGGGCCCACTCGGCGCGCTCCTGGATGGGCTCCAACGCGATCCACGCGGCCGCCCCGATCCTGGCCCGGCTGGCCTCGTACGAACCCCGCTACCCGGTCATCGACGGCCTCGAGTACCGCGAGGGCCTCAACGCGGTCCGCATCTCGGGCGGGGTGGCGGGCAACGTAATCCCCGACGAGTGCGTGGTGACGGTCAACTTCCGCTACGCCCCCGACCGCACCGAGGAGCAGGCCGTCGCGCACGTCCGCGAGGTCTTCGCGGACTGCGGCGTCGAGGAGTTCGTGATCGACGACCACAGCGGCGCCGCGCTGCCCGGCCTCTCCCACCCGGCCGCCGCGGCCTTCATCGAGGCGGTCGGCGGCACCCCGATGCCCAAGTACGGCTGGACGGACGTCTCCCGCTTCTCCGCCCTCGGCGTCCCCGCGGTCAACTACGGCCCCGGAAACCCGCACTTGGCACACAAGCGGGATGAAAGGGTCGATACGGCGAAGATCCTCGCCGGCGAGGAACGCCTGCGGAACTGGCTGACACGCTGACGTCCCCCGTCCGTAACCCGCGTAGATCTACGCTGATGGTGGAAACACCTGCAAGCGGAGGGAGCGCACATGGCTACCGGGAACCCCGAGGGCAAGCAGCAGCCACCGGAGGAACAGCGCCTGGGACCGGTCCTCCGGAGGCGCAGTCAGGTCACCGCGAGCACGACCGACCAGCGGCTGCTGGACGCGGGCGGGCCCTCGGACTGGGTCCACACCGACCCCTGGCGGGTGCTGCGCATCCAGTCGGAGTTCATCGAGGGCTTCGGCACCCTCGCCGAACTCCCGCCCGCGATCAGCGTGTTCGGCTCGGCCCGCACCAAGGCGGACTCGCCCGAGTACGAGGCGGGCGTACGCCTCGGACACGCCCTGGTGGACGCCGGCTGGGCGGTCATCACGGGCGGCGGCCCCGGCGCCATGGAGGCGGCCAACAAGGGCGCCGTCGAGGCCAAGGGCGTCTCGGTCGGCCTCGGCATCGAGCTCCCCTTCGAGCAGGGGCTCAACCCGTACGTCGACATCGGCCTGAACTTCCGCTACTTCTTCGTGCGGAAGATGATGTTCGTCAAGTACGCGCAGGGCTTCGTGGTCCTCCCCGGCGGCCTCGGAACCCTCGACGAGCTCTTCGAGGCGCTGACCCTCGTCCAGACCCAGAAGGTCACCCGTTTCCCGATCGTCCTGTTCGGCAGCGAGTACTGGGGTGGCCTGGTCGACTGGCTGAAGAACACGCTGATCGCCCAGGGCAAGGCCTCGGAGAAGGACCTCCTCCTGTTCCACGTCACGGACGACGTGGACGAGGCGGTCGCCCTGGTGTCCAAGGAGGCCGCGCGCTAGCGCCCGCCCGCTACGCGAGCCCTCGGCGGGCGACCGCCGGGGGCCGGTGGCCCGCGATCGACGCCACCATCTCCAGCACCTGCCGGGTCTCCGCGACCTCGTGCACGCGGTACACCTGCGCGCCCAGCCAGGCCGAGACGGCGGTGGTCGCGAGTGTCCCCACCACCCGTTCCTTCACCGGCTTGTCGAGCGTCTCGCCGACGAAGTCCTTGTTGGACAGCGAGACCAGCACCGGCCAGCCCGTCTCGACCATCTCGCCCAGCCGCCGCGTCGCCTCCAGGCTGTGCCGCGTGTTCTTGCCGAAGTCGTGTCCCGGGTCGATCATGATCGACTCCCGCGCCACACCCAGCTCGGCCGCCCGCTCCGCCAGCCCCAGGGTGACCCGCAGGATGTCGGCCATGACATCGTCGTACGTCACCCGGTGCGGCCGCGTCCGAGGCTCGGCGCCGCCGGCGTGCGTGCACACCAGGCCCACCCCGTAGCGCGCGGCGACCTCCGCCAGCCGGGGATCCACCCCGCCCCAGGCGTCGTTCAGCACATCGGCGCCGGCCTCGCACACGGCCTCACCGACGTCCGCCCGCCAGGTGTCGACGCTGATGATCACGTCCGGGAAGCGCCGCCGGACCTCCGCCACGAAGCCGACGGTCCGCCGCGCCTCCTCCTCGGCGGTCACCTCCTCGCCGGGGCCGGCCTTCACCCCGCCGATGTCGACGATGGCGGCGCCCTCGGCCACCGCCTGCTCCACGCGCGCGAGGGCGGGCTCGTCGCGGAACGTCGCCCCCTGGTCGTAGAAGGAGTCCGGGGTGCGGTTCACGATCGCCATGATCACCGGCTCGTGCGCCTCGAATTCGCGCCTGCCCAGCCTGAGCATCCCCTGTGACCTCTCGTAGTACGACCTGGGTGTCCTCGGCCTTTCGGCCGCCTGTGACCCTAACTGTCAGCGTCGCATGGCACGATCGGACCCTGACACATTCAGCTTCCTGACTTCGAGCTTGGGGACCACAGCGATGGTTATGTTCTTGTTCCTGGTCGTCGCCCTCGCCGTCGTGGTCGCCGCGGTGACACTGGCCGTGGTGGGCGGTGGCGAGGGCGAGGGCCCGTTGCCCGAGGTGGACCCCGAGCGCCTCCAGGACCCCCTGCCGCTGGACCGCCCGGTCGGCCGGGCCGACGTGGACGCCCTCCGCTTCCCGCTCGCCGCCCGCGGCTACCGCATGGCCGACGTGGACGACGCGCTCAACCGCGTCGCCGCGGAGCTCGCCGAGCGGGACGCCCGGATCGCCGACCTGGAGTCCGCGCTGGCGGGTGCGCAGGCCGCCGCCCACCACGTCTCCATGGAGAAGCCGATGCACGGCCACGGGGAGCAGCAGTGACCGACGGCGCCGCGATCGCCGGCCCGGACGGCGCCCTGCGCTGCCCCTGGGCGCTGTCCACCGAGGACTACGTGGCGTACCACGACGAGGAGTGGGGCCGCCCGGTCCACGGCGACGACGCCCTCTTCGAACGCCTCAGCCTGGAGGCCTTCCAGTCCGGCCTCTCCTGGATCACGATCCTGCGCCGCCGCCCGGGCTTCCGTAAGGCCTTCGCCGACTTCAGGATCGCCAAGGTCGCCACGTTCACGGACGAGGACCGCGCCCGCCTCCTCCTGGACGAGGGCATCATCCGCAACCGGGCCAAGATCGACGCGACGCTCGCCAACGCGCGCGCACTCGCCGAGTGGACGCCGGGCACCCTGGACGACCTGATCTGGTCCCACGCCCCGAAGCCGGGGCCGGCCCCGAAGACGACCGGGGACGTCCCGGCGGTCACCCCGGAGTCGACGGCCCTGTCGAAGGCCCTGAAGAAGCAGGGCCTCCGCTTCGTGGGCCCGACAACGGCGTACGCCTTGATGCAGGCATGTGGCCTGGTCAACGACCACCTGGAAACATGCGTCACCAGAAGCGCCCCGTAAGGGGCGCGGGGAACTGCGCGACCAGCCCCCACGAACCCGCGCTCGAAAACGGTCCTACCGGCCCAGGTACTTCGGCGTCTCCTTGTTGACGAACGCCCGCACGGCGATCGCATGGTCCTCTGCCGCCCCTGCCCGCCCCTGCAACTCGTCCTCCTTCTCCAGCGTCTCGGAGAGCGAGTGCGAGAAGCCGAACGCCACGGACTCCTTGATCGCCGCGTACGCCACCGTCGGACCCTCGGCGAGAGCCCGCGCCGTCTTCTCCGCCTCCGCGGCAAGCTCCGCCGCCGGCACGAGACGGTTCACGATCCCCAGCTCGTAGGCCTCCTGCGCCTTGATCGTGCGCGGGAAGAGCAGCAGGTCGGCGGCGCGCCCCGGCCCCACCACCCGCGGCAGGGTCCACGAGATCCCGGAGTCCGCCGTGAGCGCGACCCCGGCGAAGGACGTGTTGAACCCGGCGGTGTCGGCCGCCACGCGGTAGTCCGCGGCCAGCGCCAGCCCGAAGCCCGCACCCGCCGCGACCCCGTTCACCCCGGCCACCACGGGCTTCGGCATCTCCGTCAGCGCGCGTACAACCGGGTTGTAGTGCTCCTTGACCGTGCTCATGACGTGCGCCGAACCCTCGGCGAGCAATCCGATGTGCTCCTTGAGGTCCTGACCCACACAGAACGCCCGGTCCCCGGCCGCCGTCAGCAGCACCGCCCGTACCGCGTCGTCCTCGGCCGCGGAGCGAACCGCCTCCAGCAGTGCGACCTTCGTCGCGATGTTCAGCGCGTTCATCGCCTCGGGGCGGTTCAGCGTGATCGTCGCGAGACCGTCGGTCACCTCGTAGAGCACGGTGTCGGCCATGGTGTGTCCCCTCCGCAGTAGCGGCTCAGGCGTACCGGTGGGTACGCCCCTGTCCGTAGGACAGCATGGCGGAGAGAGACCGGAGTGGACGTGTGACCTGCGTCAAAGAATTCGGGAGGGTTTCCGGTCGGCGGAGGACCGTGGGGCCGAGCAGTATCGCAGTCACATCGCCGAATTGGGTGGTTTTGCTCGCGCGCGTTGCCCAAGCGATGCCGACTGATGTTGGTCATCGGGTCCTGAGATGCGGGATAATGGCTTGGAAGCAATGTGTTCGATGCCGGTGTCGCGTGTCCCAGTCCCACGCTGTGGCCCGCGCGTGCCCTCCCGGGCCGTCGGCTTTGGCGATGAGCTGGTTTCAGGAAGGGGAACGAGCATGGCGGCCATGAAGCCGCGGACGGGCGATGGCCCGCTCGAGGTGACCAAGGAGGGGCGGGGCATCGTCATGCGCGTTCCGCTCGAAGGCGGCGGTCGGCTCGTCGTCGAGCTGACCCCTGACGAGGCCGACGCGCTCGGCGACGCCCTCAAGAAGGTCGTCGGCTGACGCGGAAGCGACCATACCCTTTCGACAACCCCGGCATCCCAGTGATGCCGGGGTTGCTTTTGTGGGCCTCGTCACCGGCGTACGAGGTGGTTCTCGGCGTGGTCCTCAGCGCTTGACGGCGCACAGCAGGCCGTCGCCCACCGGCAGCAGCGAGGGCACCAGCTCCTGGCTCTCGCGCACGGCCCGCAGCAGCTCCCGCAGCCGCAGGACCTCCGTCGGCTGCGGACCCGAGTCGACCGTGCGGCCGTTGGCGAAGACGCCCTCGAAGACCACCAGACCCCCCGGACGGAGCAGGCGCAACGATTCAGCGAGGTAGTCCATGACCTCCTGCCGGTCGCCGTCGCAGAAGACGAGGTCGTAGCCGGCGTCCGCGAGGCGGGGCAGGACGTCCAGGGCGCGCCCGGGGATGAAGCGGGCCCGGTTGCTGGCGAAGCCGGAGGCGCGGAAGGCCTGGCGGGCGAACTGCTGGTGCTCCGGCTCGGGGTCGACGGTGGTGAGCACCCCGTCCGGGCGCATGCCGTGCAGGAGATGGATGCCGGAGACGCCGGTGCCGGTGCCGATCTCGGCGACCGCCTTCGCGTCCACCGAGGCCGCCAGCAACCGCAGCGCCGCGCCCGTGCCGGGCGACACCGAGCGCAGCCCCGCGTCGCGGGCCCGGTCACGGGCCCAGCGCAGGACTTCGTCCTCGGCGACGTAGGCGTCGGCGAACGCCCAGCTCGTCTGCCGGTTGCCGGTAATGACCCTCTCCTGTCCCCGTGGTTGCCTGGGCGTGACTGTATCCGTTGGGCCCGGGAACCCGCAGATGGGACCGGGCGTTTAGAGGGGTGGAGACGACAGCGGGGGGACACAGTTGGATCACGATGAGGGGCAGCGGCCCGAGCAACTGCAGACGCAGGGGTCCGAGCGGTATCAGCCCAGATCAAATTCTCGTAAAACCGCTTATCCGGAGCTAACGGGCGAGGTGGCTATGGTAGGGGCTCCACTGGACACCACCAGAGCCGACAGGGGAGGTGCGGCTGCGCCTGTGGATCGCGGAGGAGTGCTGCGGCGCTTCCTCGGATCGGCGGGCAGGCCGAAATCCGTGAACGACACCGCTGCTGACCACAGCCACGCCGCTGACCACGCCCAGACCGCGACTTTCTCGACCGACGCGGACGGGCAGGCGTGGACTCCGCCCACCTGGGAGGAGATCGTCAGCACCCACAGCGGCCGGGTCTACCGACTGGCGTACCGCCTGACCGGTAACCAGCACGACGCCGAGGATCTCACCCAGGAGGTCTTCGTCCGCGTCTTCCGCTCTCTGTCCACCTACACGCCGGGCACCTTCGAGGGCTGGCTGCACCGCATCACGACGAACCTGTTCCTGGACATGGTCCGCCGCAAGCAGCGCATCCGCTTCGACGCCCTCGGCGACGACGCGGCCGAGCGTCTGCCCAGCCGCGAGCCGAACCCGCAGCAGATCTTCAACGACGCCCACTTCGACGCCGACGTCCAGCAGGCCCTCGACACGCTCGCGCCCGAGTTCCGCGCCGCCGTCGTCCTGTGCGACATCGAAGGACTGTCCTACGAGGAGATCGCCGCGACTCTCGGCGTGAAGCTCGGCACGGTCCGTTCCCGGATCCACCGCGGCCGTTCGCAGCTGCGCAAGGCGCTCGCGCACCGTTCGCCCGAGGCCCGGGCGGCCGAGCGACGTTCCTTCGTGCCACGCGTGGCCGCTCTGGGGGGAGGGGGCGCGACCGCGTGAGTGGATCACGACCCGGCCCCGGCCCCGCCGAGCGGCATCTGTCCGAGCAGCACCTGGGAGACCGACTCTCCGCCCTGGTGGACGGCGAGCTCGGCCATGAGTCGCGCGAGCGCGTCCTCGCCCACCTGGCCACCTGCGCCAGGTGCAAGGCGGAGGCCGACGCCCAGCGACGGCTGAAGAACGTCTTCGCGGAGGCGGCGCCCCCGCCGCCCTCCGAGAGCTTCCTGGCCCGGCTTCAGGGGCTCCCCGGAGGAGGTGACGAGCCGGACGGCGGCTCGCCGTTCGGCGGGGGAAGACTCCCCGGCTCGGCCTCCGGGAAGTTCGGCACGACGGGAGTCTTCGGGCTGAAGCAGCGCCCCGACCGCTTCGAGTTCGACTACGCCCCCGCCGCGCCGCACGTCGCCCCCGCCCCGAGCCTGCCCGCCTCCGACCGTGGCTTCCGTATCCATGACGTCAGCCGTCACGAGGCCGACCGCTCGGCCTCGCGCGGGATGCGGTTCGCGTTCGTCGCCGCCGGCGCGGTGTCGCTGGCCGCGATCGCGCTGGGCGGCGTCACCACCGCCACGGTGACGGACACGGCCGCGGACGCCCGCGGCTCGGGTGGCAGCAATGTGACTCCGGCGCGCACGCAGGGGTCGGGCGCCGCGACGGCTCCCGAGACCCAGCGGCGCCGGAGCGTGGGCCCGCTGCTCGGGCAGGTGCAGGGGCAGCGTTCGCTCGGCGACACCCCGGCCGCCCCGACCGAGGTGTCCGCACCGCTGCTGCCCGGCGTACCGAGCCAGGCCGGCGTGGCGCAGACCATGCACGCACTGGCCGCTCCCGTGATGGCCGGCGCGGCCGTGATGTCGCCACTGATACGTCCGCTCACCGACGCCCAGCCGCTCACCCTGACCTCGTTGTCCTCGGCTCCCGAGGTCACCGGCCCGAGCCTCCTCGCCGCACCCGTCCCCGACTCGACCTCCTCTCCTTCCCCTGCCCGCACCGCCCGCTGACCGGCGGCCCGGGAACCTGGTTCAATCCAGGGTGAGCCGTGCCCACGGCCGGGTTTGCCCTCGGCCGCGGGGCGCGGAGCCGACGAACCGGGGCCGCCGCCGTGCGTGCCGCGGCGAGCTGTGGGGAGAGCATGAACGAGGGGAAGCCCACGAAGCCACGGTGGTGGAACCGGCCGCGCCCGGAGGACGCGGCGGGGGAGACACCGGCGGGGGAGCCGCGGTCGGCTTCGGTGCGGCGTGCGGACGACGACGGCGACTTCGAGTTGGCGCGGCCGGCTGTCCTTCCCGGTCCGGATGCCGTTCCCGGTCCGGATGCCGTTCCCGCTGACGGCGACTTCGAGCTGAGGCCTCCCGAGGGCGTCGCCGATACGGACGGCGACTTCGAGTTGGCCCGGCCCGCCGAGGTGCACGTGCCTGCCGCGCCCTCCGCCGAGCAGCCCAAGCCCCTGCACGACCCCGACCCCTACAGCACCCCTCCCTACGGCGGACCCGGCCCCTGGGCCCCCGCCCCGCCCGTCCAGCACCCCGCGGCCACCCCGGCCCAGGGCACATCGCTGCCGACGCAGCACGGCGCCCGGCCCCCGGCAACCTCCACCCCCGCCCCGTCCACGCCCCACACAGACCCCCAGCCCCCTGCCAACCCCTGGCGGAACTACGACCCCTGGGCCCCCGTCCCCGCCGCCCCCCTCCAGCAAAACGGCGCCCCCGTGGACGACCGGCAAACGCAGCGTCGGCGGGCGCGGAAAGCCCTCGTCGTCGGTGCCGTCGTGCTCGCGCTCGTCTCCGGCGGCGTCGGCGGTGCCATCGGCGCCTATCTGGAGCGGAACGGCGGCGTGGGGGACGTATCGCTGCCGCAGGCCGGGAAAGAGGCTGTCGGGCGGGCGCCCGACAGTGTGGCCGGGATCGCGGCGCGGGCGCTGCCCAGTGTGGTGACCCTGCATGTGACCGGGGCCGAGGAGTCCGGTACCGGGACGGGGTTCGTGCTCGACGCGCAGGGGCACATCCTCACCAACAACCACGTCGTCCAGCCCGCGGGGGCCGACGGTCAGATATCCGTGACCTTCAACAGCGGCGACACCGCCAAGGCCACCGTCGTGGGGCGGGACAGCGGGTACGACCTCGCCGTCGTGAAGGTGAGCGGCGTGCGCGGGCTCAAGCCCATGGCGCTGGGCAACTCCGACAACGTCCAGGTCGGGGACCCGGTCGTCGCCATCGGCGCCCCCTTCGACCTGGAGGGCACGGTCACCTCCGGCATCATCAGCGCGAAGGAACGGCCCATCACGGCCGGTGGCGACAGCGCCGACGGGAGCGACGTCTCGTACGTCGACGCGCTGCAGACCGACGCACCGATCAACCCGGGGAACTCCGGCGGACCCCTGCTCGACTCCAGCGCGCGGGTCATCGGGATCAACTCCGCCATCCGGTCGGCCGACGACGGCTCCGGGTCGGAGACCGGGCAGGCCGGTTCCATCGGGCTCGGCTTCGCCATCCCCGTCAACCAGGCCAAGCGCGTCGCCGAGGAGCTCATCAACACCGGCAAGGCCACCCACCCCGTCATCGGCGTCACCCTCGACATGGACTACACCGGCGACGGCGCCCGGGTCGGCACCAAGGCCGCCGGCGGCGGTCCCGCCGTCAACGCGGGCGGCCCCGGCGACAAGGCCGGCATCAAGGCGGGCGACGTGATCACCGCGGTCGACGGCCAGCGCGTCCACTCCGGCGAGGAACTGATCGTCAAGACCCGCGCCCACCGGCCCGGCGACCGACTGGAGCTGACCGTGCGGCGCGACGGCAAGGAGCTGGCGATCTCGCTGGTCCTCGGCTCCTCCGAAGGCAGCTGACGGTGGCTGAGCACGATTGACAGAAACCTCATAGGCGGCCCCCCGTACCCCGCCCCACAAGGCAAACAACGGGGAAAACCGACCACGCGCGCGTACTCGCGGACCTCGGGACAGTACCGGTCGTACCGGATCGCCGGGTACCGTGGTTCCGGCCCGGAATCGCAAGGAGCTTCAGGTGTTCAATGACATAGGACCGCTCGAGCTCATCACGCTCGTTGTCCTCGCCGTGCTCGTTTTCGGTCCGGACAAGCTCCCGAAGGTCATTCAGGACGTCATGCGGACGATCCGCAAGATCCGGGAGTTCTCGGAGAGCGCCAAGGAAGACATCCGTAGCGAACTCGGCCCGGAGTTCAAGGACTTCGAGTTCGAGGACCTCAACCCCAAGACGTTCATCCGCAAGCAGCTGGACAACGACGAACTGGGGCTCAAGGAGATCCGCAACGGCTTCGACCTGAAGAAGGAGATGGCCGAGGTCACGGACGCGGTGCACAGCACCGACGCGCCGTCGTCGTCCGGTTCCTCGTCCTCCTCCGCGTCCTCCGGTCCGTCCTCCTCCGGCCGTGTCGACATGACCAAGAAGCCCGAGGACGACGACCGCCCGCCCTTCGACGCGGACGCCACCTGAGCCGTACGGACACCGCCCGCGAAACCGTCGTACGTGACGCGTTTCATAGTCGTTCGCGCCTCCGCACGGCCTGAACCCGCCTCCCGCACGACCCACGCGCCGGGCGATTTCCCGGTTGCTCTCTGTGGTGTGGCTATGCTGCCGAGTTGTTGTGCGGACCGGACGAGTCAGCCCGAAGGGGGGCGGGCCGCTTCGGTCCGACGAGAGCGAGGAGGCGTCCGGGCACATGGAGACGACGAGTCAGGTCGCGCAGGCGCCGGCCGCGGAGGGTGGACAACAGGTTCCCTCCGCCCGGCGCACGGTCGACGGTTACCTGGAGGCGCCCTTCCCGTGGTACGGCCTCGACGAGGCCTTCACGGGCCCGCGCTGGCTGATGCAGGTCGGGACGGCGGCCGACGGGGCGGTCGAGCACGGGTCCATCGGACACGGTGACGAGCCCTCCGTGAAGAACGAGTACGCGGTCGGCTCCACCGGTGAGCCGCGGGAGAAGTTCGCGGTCGTCGTGACGGTCGCGGCGAATCCGTCCCGGCGGAGCGCCGACGGCACGGGGTTGCTGGAGGCCACCTCGGTCTCCTCGGCCGCCTGGCTGGCGGGGGTGGGGCTGCTGTCGTTCACCTGGCCCGGGCAGATGGACCACTCGCTGCGGGACGACTGGCTGGAGCAGCAGACGGAGACCGCGTGGGCGCTGGCCGACGACCTGGCCGGTGAGGAGTGGTCGACGCTCTCCCTGCCGGTCGACGGCGTGCCGACCCCCTTCCACTACCGCGAGTCCGAGTTCGGCTGGGTGCTCGCGGGGTCCACACAGGAAGGCGTGCACGTGGGGGCGTACGGGAGAGGCATGAGTGCGTACGGGCTCGGCTTCGCGATGATCAAGGACATCGGCGAGTACGCCTGACGACGACGGAGACGACAAAAGGGGCACCATCCCACCGGATGGCGCCCCACAGTCGTAAGAAGTTCCCTAGAACTTGTTCTTCGGGGTGATCCCCAGGGACAGTCCCGAAAGGCCCCGCTGCCGGCCGCCCAGCTTGCCCGCGATGCCCCGCAGGGCCGCGCCCGCCGGGCTGTCCGGGTCGGTCAGGACCACCGGCTTGCCCTCGTCGCCGCCCTCGCGGAGGCGGACGTCGATCGGGATCGAGCCGAGCACCGGCACGGAAGCACCCGTGGTCCTGGTCAGGCCGTCCGCGACCGTCTGGCCGCCGCCCGTGCCGAAGACGTCGACCATCTCGCCGCAGTGCGGGCAGGGCAGGCCGGACATGTTCTCGACCACGCCGACGATCTTCTGGTGGGTCTGGACGGCGATGGAGCCCGCGCGCTCGGCGACCTCGGCGGCGGCCTGCTGCGGGGTCGTCACGACCAGGATCTCGGCGTTCGGGACCAGCTGGGCGACGGAGATGGCGATGTCGCCCGTGCCAGGCGGCAAATCAAGCAGCAGAACGTCCAGGTCGCCCCAGTACACGTCCGCCAGGAACTGCTGGAGCGCCCGGTGGAGCATCGGGCCGCGCCACACCACCGGCGCGTTGCCCGGGGTGAACATGCCGATCGAGATGACCTTCACGCCGTTCGCGGACGGCGGCATGATCATGTTCTCGACCTGGGTCGGGCGGCCGTCCGCGCCCAGCATGCGCGGCACGCTGTGGCCGTAGATGTCGGCGTCGACGACACCGACCTTGAGGCCGTCGGCCGCCATCGCCGCCGCCAGGTTCACCGTCACCGAGGACTTGCCGACGCCGCCCTTGCCGGAGGCCACCGCGTACACACGGGTGAGCGAGCCGGGCTTGGCGAAGGGGACCTCGCGCTCGGCGGTGCCGCCGCGCAGAGCCGTCGCCAGCTCCTTGCGCTGCTCGTCGCTCATCACGTCCAGCGAGACGTCGACCCGGGTGACGCCCTCGACCGCCGAGACCGCGTCGGTCACCCGCTGGGTGATCGTCTCGCGCATCGGGCAGCCGGAGACCGTCAGGTACACGGTGACCGCGACCGCCCCGTCCGCAGCGATGTCCACCGACTTGACCATCCCGAGCTCGGTGATGGGTCGGTTGATCTCGGGGTCGTTCACCGTCGCCAGTGCCTCGCGCACCGCGTCTTCGCTAGCCATAGGAACGATGGTACGGCTCGGTAGCCGGGCCCCGGTAAGCCCGTCACCGGTCGTCTACGTCACGTCCGGGCGACCGTTCTGCCGGGAATACGACGTGCCCCCGGTGCCCGTTCTGCCGTTCCTCCAGCTCCTTGACCATGTCCTGGAGCTCGGAGCGGATCCAGTCCCGGGTGGCCACCTCGCCCAGTCCGAGGCGCAGGGCGGCGATCTCCCGGGTGAGGTACTCGGTGTCGGCGATGGACCGCTCGTTCTGCTTGCGGTCCTGTTCGAGGTTGACCCGGTCGCGGTCGTCCTGCCGGTTCTGCGCGAGCAGGATCAGCGGGGCCGCGTAGGAGGCCTGGAGGGACAGCATCAGGGTGAGGAAGATGAACGGGTAGTTGTCGAAGCGCAGGCTGCCCGGCGCGAAGATGTTCCACACCACCCACAGCACGATGACGACCGTCATCCAGACGATGAACCGGCCCGTGCCGAGGAAGCGCGCGATGCGTTCCGACAGCCGCCCGAAGGCCTCCGGGTCCCACTCCGGCAGCAGCCTCCGGCGCGGCGGACGCGGCTGGTCGAGACGGGCCCGCGGGCGCGTGGTCGCCGTCGCGCCGGCCGGGGTGCGCTCCCGTGTGTTCTCGCGCTCAGGAGCCATGAGCGGCCACCCCCTCCGCACCCTCGTCCAGGTGGAACTCGGTCTCCCGCCAGTCCTCGGGCAGCATGTGGTCGAGTACGTCGTCCACGGTCACCGCGCCGAGCAGCGACCCGGCCTCGTCGACGACGGGCGCCGCGACCATGTCGTACGTCGCGAAGAACCCGGCGACCAGGGGCAGCGCCGACTCGGGGTCGAGGGCCTGAAGGTCGTCGTCGACGACCGCGCTCACCAGCGTGTACGGCGGTTCGCGCAGCAGCCGCTGGAAGTGGACCGTGCCGAGGTACTTGCCGGTCGGCGTCTCGTCGGGCGGGCGGCAGACGTAGACCTGGGCGGCGAGCGCGGGGGAGAGGTCGGGGTTGCGCACGCGCGCGAGGGCGTCGGCGACGGTGGCGTCGGGCCGCAGCACGATCGGCTCGGTCGTCATCAGACCGCCGGCGGTGTGCTCCTCGTACGACATCAGGCGCCGCATGTCGGCCGCGTCGCCGGGCTCCATGAGGCTCAGCAGCCGCTCCTTGTCATCCTCGGGGAGTTCGGAGAGCAGGTCGGCCGCGTCGTCCGGGTCCATGGCCTCCAGGACGTCGGCGGCACGTTCCTCCTTCAGCTTGCCGAGGATCTCGATCTGGTCGTCCTCCGGGAGCTCTTCGAGTACGTCGGCCAGCCGGTCGTCGTCGAGGGCGGCGGCGACCTCGGCGCGCCGTTTGGGCGAGAGGTGGTGGAGGACGTTGGCCAGGTCGGCCGGGCGCAGCTGCTCGAAGGTGGCCAGGAGGCTCTCGGCGCCCTGTCCGTGCTCCTCCAGGGAGAAGCCGGTGACGGCGGACCACTCGACGGTCAGCGCCTCGCCCTTGGCCCTTCTGAAGGCGCCGCCCTTCCTGCCCTTGCGCACGAAGACGCGGTCGATCTCCCAGTCCCGGCGGGCGGGGAGCTGCTGCACCGACAGGTCGAGGACGGTGACCTCCTCGCCGGTCTCGGCGAGGGTGACCCGGCGGTCGAGGAGCTCGCCGAAGACGAGGCGCTCGGTGGGCCGTTGCTCGAAGCGGCGGACGTTGAGCACGCCGGTGGCGATGACCTGGCCCGACTCGATACTCGTCACTCTGGTCATCTGCAGGAAGATGCGACGCCGGGTGGGCAGTTCGACGACCAGTCCGAGGACGCGCGGGGGCCGTCGGCCGACACGCAGTACGACCACGAGATCGCGTACGCGGCCCACCTGGTCGCCGTTCGGATCGAAGACTGCGATCCCGGACAGGTGCGAGACGAAGATCCGGGAAGGGGCGCCCGCTGCCATGGCTGCGCCTCCTTTTCTTGCGATAGTTCCGTGTTGGTTTTCTTTATCCGGATTGCCCGCTCGGGTGGGCTTCAGGCTAGCCCGTACCGATCGGATCCGCGCTGGTGGGAGGTCCGGACGGACTGCCTCCGCCGCACCCCCGACTCACCGGTACGCTGCGTACGCTCCGCACGCCCCGCGACCGAAAGGCAGCCCCGCCTGTGACTGCGATTCCCCAGGGCCGTAACCGCAGGACCGCGCTGTGCGTACTGGCCGTGGTGGGGGCGGGGTTGCTCGGGGGATGCAGTTCGGACCCGGACGCGGGGACCAACGGGGTCGGCAAGCTGCCGGCCGCCACGATCCAGTCGAAGACCCGGGCGGCCGCCGACTCGGCCGGGGCCGTACGCCTCTCCGGAACCGTGGTCACCAACGGACGCACGTACAGACTCGACATGCGCCTGAAGTCCGGCGGCGCCACCGGCTCGGTCACCTCCAAGGCCGGGGCCTTCGGGCTGCTGCGGATCGGCGAGCGGCTGTACCTGAAGGCCGACGCGGAGTTCTGGAACCACGCCGACGAGGAGAAGGACGGGGACAAGGACGACTCGGCCGCGGGCAAGCTCGACGGCAAGTACGTGAAGGTGCCGTCGGGCGACCCGGCGTACAAGAAGTTCAGCGGCTTCACGGACATGGACGTACTCCTCGGGGGTCTGCTCACCCTGCACGGTTCGCTCGCGACGGACGGGCACCACGAGCAGGCGGGTACCCGCACCATCCGCATCACCGGCGACAAGGGCTCCGGCGGCACCCTCGACGTCTCCCTGGAGGGCAAGCCGTATCCGCTACGGCTGGACCGCGCGGCCGGCGCCGGCAGCCTGACCTTCTCCTCCTGGGACAAGGCCTTCCGGCTCAGCGAGCCGAAGGACAGCGAGACGGTGGACTACGGCAAGCAGCTGCCGGCGTCCTAGACGGCTACCGTCGGCGCTTCTTCAGCAGCAGCTTCGGCAGCCCGGCGGGGATGGGTTTGCGGGTCGTGGCCGGCGTCGGCAGCGGTGCCTCGGCCAGGCTCTCGGCGGGCAACGGCGCTGTCGCCCCGGTCGGTTCCAGGCGCAGCACCCGGCACTCGCGCGCCCAGCGCTCCGGCATCGCCTCGCCGTCGGGGGCGTTGAGCCGCTTCCCCTTCAGTTCGGCGACCGTCGCCTCGTACTGCTCGGACCCGGCGGTCAGCTCCACGACCTTCGCGGACCAGGAGACCAGCCGGCCGCCCTTGTCCTTGCTGCGCACGGTGACCTCGGCCGGGCCGCCGTCGGTCAGCCCCGGCAGCGGCTGCTCGCCCGGTCCGTCGCCGACCACGCAGGCGGCACCCTCGTGCCACACGTGCCACAGCGCGCGGGCCGGGAGGCCGGCTCCCGAGACCCAGACGAGACCGGACTTCTTCGTGGCCTCCTCGACGAGGGCCTGGTCGAGCAGCTCGCTTGTCATGGGCCCAGCCTATCCAGGCCCGCTCACAGCCAGCCGTTGCGCTTCAGCGTGCGGTGGATGCCCAGGCACAGGCCCACGGTCAGGCAGAGCACCATCGGGTAGCCGTAGCGCCAGTGCAGTTCGGGCATGTGGTCGAAGTTCATGCCGTACACACCGGTCACCATCGTCGGTACGGCGATGATCGCCGCCCACGCGGTGATCTTCCGCATGTCCTCGTTCTGCGCCACGGACGCCTGCGCGAGGTTGGCCTGGAGGATCGAGTTGAGCAGCTCGTCGAAGCCGAGGACCTGCTCCTGGACGCGGGCGAGGTGGTCGGCGACGTCCCGGAAGTACTTCTGGATGTCGGGGTCGACCAGCCGCATCGGCCGCTCGCTCAACAGCTGCATGGGCCGCAGCAGCGGGGAGACCGCGCGCTTGAACTCCAGTACCTCGCGCTTGAGTTGGTAGATCCGTGCCGAGTCCACACCGCGCGAGACCCCGCGCCGGCCGGGCGAGAAGACCTCGGTCTCCACCTCGTCGATGTCGTCCTGCACGGCGTCGGCGACCGCGACATAGCCGTCGACGACATGGTCGGCGATCGCGTGCAGCACCGCCGAGGGGCCCTTGGCGAGCAGCTCCGGGTCGTCCTGAAGCCGGTGGCGCAGGGCGCGCAGCGAGCCCTGGCCGCCGTGCCGGACGGTGATGAAGAAGTCCCGGCCGGTGAAGCACATCACCTCGCCGGACTCCACGACCTCGCTGGTGGCGGTCAGCCGGTCGTGCTCGACGTAGTGGATGGTCTTGAAGACGGTGAAGAGCGAGTCGTCGTAGCGCTCCAGCTTGGGCCGCTGGTGCGCCTGGACGGCGTCCTCCACGGCCAGCGGGTGCAGCCCGAACTCGCTCGCGATACCGGCGAATTCGGCCTCGGTCGGCTCGTGCAGACCGATCCAGACGAAGCCCCCGTCCCGGCGCACCTGGCGCATCGCCTCGTGCGGGGTCAGCGACCGGCCGGTGTCGACGCGCGCGCCGTCGCGGTAGACGGCGCAGTCGACGACGGCCGAGGGGGTGCCGGGGTCGCGTGTCGTGTCGTACGAACCGGTGTCCTTGCGCAGCGACAGGCTGCGGGAGGGCCGGACCGCGGCACGGAGGTCACGGATCATCGACATGGCTGGCTCCTTCGTGGCAGGCAACGAAAGGGCGCCGACGAGGGGTGGAACTACCCGGAATGGGGACGTCCTGACTGCGGGTGTTTGGCACGTCCACAAAGCGGGGAGCACCGCACCATCGCGGTGGCGAGCTTCGCTACAGAGTCAGATCAGACGGATCAGGCAAAACGAGACGAAGCGCTCTTCCGCAAGAAGACGTGAGCGTGAAAGGCGGCGGTCAGCCAGAGCCGGATCAGCTGTATCAGCGGCGGGAAGAGCGAGTGGTACTGCACGGGTGACTTCGATCCATGACAGCCCCACCTCCTCCGGCCGGTCCCTCGTAAGGGAGTACCAAGCGCGTCGGGACTTGTTCGCGACGCTTCTGCGTGCTGCCCGAACGACCGGGCCAGAGTATCAGCCGCCCAAACTGTCAAGGCGCTGCTTTGCCCGGTACTGACGAGTTCTATGCTCGCCGCATGGTTGATGTTCTTCCCTTGGTAGAGGCCCGGTTGCGCTCCGCGCTGGGCGAACCGGACGCGCGCGCCGCCGTCACCTTCCTGGGCACGGACCGCATCGAGGTGCTCCGTTTCCGCTCGGGAGACATCGTCCGCTACGCCACCCTCGGCATGTCCGCACAGCCGATGAGCGACCCCACCGCCGTCCTCGCGGATCCCGTCAAGGGCCCCCGCGCCGAACTGGTCCTCTCCGTCCGCGGCGGCCTCGCCGACACCGACAAGGCGCTCCGCCCGCTCGCCGTGCTCGCCGCGTCCCCGCAGGTCGAGGGCGTGATCGTGGCCCCCGGCGCCTCCCTCGACGTCGGCGAACCGCTGTGGCCCGGCGCCCCGTTCAGCTCGGTCCTGGTCGCCGAGCCGGGCGGCCTGGTCGAGGACCTCGACCTCGACGAGCCCCTCTCCCCGGTCCACTTCCTGCCCCTGCTCCCGATGACCCCGAACGAGGCCGCCTGGAAACGCGTCCACGGCGCCCCGGCCCTCCAGGAACGCTGGCTGACGAACGGAACGGACCTCCGCGATCCCTCCCGGAAGTCCGTCCCGCTCGACTGACCCACCAAGTGAGCAAGCTCACCAACCGGTGGCCGAAAAGCGTCAGTTGGCGAACACGGTGACACCGTCCTCGGTGGCGTGCCGCGTTTCCAGCTCCTCGGCGTCGTGGGTGAGCGCGTTCCGTCGTACGACGACCACGAGCGCGCCCAGCAGTGCGGTGACCGCCGCGACCACGAACGGGACGTGGATGTCGGTCCACTCCTCGATCTTCGGTGCGAAGTAGGGCGCCGCGGCGGCCGCGAACCAGCGCACGAAGTTGTAGCCGGCGCTCGCCACCGGACGCGGCGCGTCCGACACGCCCAACGCCAGCTCGGTGTACACGGTGTTGTTCACGCCGATGAAGGCGCCGGACAGGATCGTGCAGACGACGGCCGTGGTATGGCTGCCGTAGCCGAGGATCAGGACGTCCGCCGCGAGCAGTACCAGCGAGCCGCCGAGCACCTTCAGCGAGCCGAACCGCGCCTGCATGCGCGGTGCCACGAGGACCGAGAAGACGGCGAGCAGCACGCCCCAGCAGAAGAAGACGGCGCCCGACCTGTACGGGGTCATGTCCAGCACGAACGGCGTGAAGGCCAGCACGGTGAAGAACGTGTAGTTGTAGAAGAACGAGGAGACGGCAGCCGAGGCCAGGCCGCCGTGCCCGAGCGCCTTGACGGGGTCGAGGAGCGAGGTCTTCCGGGCCGGCTTCGGCTGCTCCTTCAGGAACACCGTGATGCACAGGAAGCCGACCGCCATCAGGAACGCGGTGCCGAAGAACGGGTAGCGCCAGCTCTGGTTGCCGAGCAGCGCGCCCAGCAGCGGGCCGCAGGCCATGCCGAGGCCGAGTGCGGACTCGTAGAGGAGGATCGCCGCGGCGCTGCCGCCGGCCGCCGCGCCGACGATGACCGCGAGGGCGGTCGAGACGAAGAGGGCGTTGCCGAGCCCCCAGCCCGCGCGGAAGCCGACGAGTTCGGCGACCGAGTCCGAGGTGCCCGCGAGACCCGCGAAGACGACCACGAAGGCGAGGCCGAGCAGCAGGGTTTTGCGGCCGCCGATACGGCTGGAGACGAAGCCGGTCACCAGCATCGCGACGGCGGTGATCAGGAAGTACGAGGTGAAGAGGAGCGAGACCTGACTTGCCGTCGCGTCCAGGCCCTTGGCGATGGACGGCAGGATCGGGTCGACGAGTCCGATGCCCATGAAGGCGACGACGGACGCGCCGGCCGTGGCCCACACGGCCCTGGGCTGTCGCAGGAGGCTGCCGGCTCCCGCGTCGAAGGGGTCCTGACTTGCTCCCATCATGTGCTCCTGTCCCGACGGGATGGTTGGTATATGCACATAGTAAGTTAGGGCAGCTAATTAATGCAAGATGCATCTAGTTCCGGCCGGTGAAGGGTTCCGTCCGGACGGGTGATCGTCCTTGACGTGGCGGAGCGAGGGTAGGACCGTGGGGCCCTATGAGGGGCGAACCCAGTTGCCCGAAGTGTGGTGGCCGGGTCAGGGCTCCCGGACTCTTCGCCGATACCTGGCAGTGCGATGTGCACGGCACCGTGCATCCGGTGCAGCCCGTGATCCCGCCCAGCGTCGAGGCCCTCAGCGTGGTGGTGCATCGCACGCAGGTGCCGGTGTGGATGCCGTGGCCCCTGCCGGTCGGCTGGTTGCACACGGGCGTGGCCTGCGCCGGCGACGACCGGCACGGCGGCCGAGCCACCGCGGTGGCCTGCTCGGGACCGGGCCCGCTCGGCGGTATAGGGGAGCTGATCCTCGTCGCCGAGGAGCTGGGCGTCGGTCTCGGCGCGCGGTACGCCGGTATCGACGGCCCGGACCCGGGGCCGTACATGAGCGTCGAGAAGCCGCCCCAGGCCAAGGTCCTGGCCGGCGGCCGTCCCACGCCGCTCTGGCACGTCTCCGGCACGCCGGACGACCGTGCGGTGTTCGCGGGCGAGGCGCGCGGGCTGTGGCTGTGGGCCGTGGTGTGGCCCGAGCAGTCGGGGCTGCTGATGTACGACGAGCTGGTGCTGACGGATCTGCGCGACGCGGGGGCGGAAGTGGAGCTCGTGCCCTGCGGGGCGCTGTCGCCGCGACTGTTGGAACCCTAGGGGTTCGCTGAGCGCCCGCTGGGCGTTTGTGTAGGGGTCGCTGTGCGGGTGCGGGTGTGACAGGGGAGCTCGAAAATCCGGTTATCCTTGAGCGTTCCCTGTCGTTCCGTCGCTGTCTGGAGTCCGCGTAGTGCGCATCGACCTGCACACCCACTCCACCGCTTCCGACGGTACGGACACCCCCGCCGAGCTGGTGCGCAACGCCGCCGCGGCCGGGCTGGACGTCGTCGCGCTGACCGACCACGACACCACCCGCGGGTACGCCGAGGCGATCGGCGCGCTGCCCGAGGGGCTCACGCTGGTCACCGGCGCCGAGCTGTCCTGCCGTATCGACGGCATCTCGATGCACATGCTCGCCTACCTCTTCGACCCCGAGGAGCCGGCCCTGCTCGCCGAGCGCGAGCTGGTGCGGGACGACCGGGTGCCGCGGGCCCAGGGCATGGTCGCCAAGCTGAACGGGCTGGGCGTGCCGGTCACCTGGGAGCAGGTGCTGCGGATCGCCGGGGACGGGTCGGTCGGGCGGCCGCATGTCGCCACCGCGCTGGTCGAGCTGGGTGTCGTGGCGAGCGTGACCGACGCCTTCACGCCCGAGTGGCTGGCCGACGGCGGACGGGCCTTCGTGGACAAGCACGAGACGGATCCCTTCGAGGCGATCCGGCTGGTCAAGGCCGCGGGGGGCGTGACGGTGTTCGCGCACCCCGGCGCCAGCAAGCGCGGTCGTACGGTCCCGGAATCGGCGATCGCCGAGATGGCCGCGGCCGGCCTGGACGGCGTCGAGATCGACCACATGGACCACGACCCGGAGACGCGGGCGCGGCTGCGGGGGCTGGCCAAGGAGCTGGGACTGCTGGTCACCGGGTCCAGCGACTACCACGGCAGCCGGAAGACGTGCGTGCTCGGCGAGTACGTGACGGATCCCGAGGTGTACGGGGAGATCACTCGGCGGGCCACCGGAGCGTTTCCGGTGCCGGGTGCGGGTGGGGTCTGACGGTCTGTTCGCCGTCGTCCTCCAGTCCGGATTCTTTACCGCAAGGCTTCCTTCGTCATGTTCGACGCCGCCGTTTTCGGCTCTCTGTTCCTGACCCTGTTCGTCATCATGGATCCCCCCGGGATCACCCCGATCTTCCTCGCCCTGACCGCCGGCCGGCCCGGCAAGGTGCAGAAGCGGATGGCCTTCCAGGCCGTGTGCGTGGCGGGGGGTGTGATCACGGTGTTCGGGCTGTTGGGGCACCAGATCCTGAACTACCTGCATGTTTCGGTGCCCGCGCTGATGATCGCGGGCGGGCTGCTGCTGCTTCTCATCGCCCTGGATCTGCTCACCGGCAAGACCGACGAGCCCAAGCAGACCAAGGACGTCAACGTGGCGCTGGTTCCGCTCGGCATGCCGCTGCTCGCCGGTCCCGGTGCCATCGTGTCCGTCATCCTCGCCGTGCAGAAGGCCGACGGTGTCGCCTCGCAGGTGGCGGTGTGGTGCGCGATCCTCGCCATTCACGTCGTGCTGTGGCTGGTGATGCGGTACTCGCTGCTGATCATCCGGGTCATCAAGGACGGCGGTGTCGTGCTGGTGACCCGGCTCGCGGGCATGATGCTGTCCGCGATCGCCGTGCAGCAGATCATCAACGGGGTCACTCAGGTGATCAAGGGGGCCTGAGCGTCCCGGTAGGCGCAGAGCCCCCGTCCGGCGTCGGTGCCGGGCGGGGGCTCTGAAGCTTCTGGGGTGATCCGCGTCTGTTACGCGGCCGGCTCGTCGGCCGGCCTGATCCAGAGGCGCTGTCCGATGGCGGCGGCCTGCTGAACGATCCGGTTGACGGAGGCGGCGTCCACGACCTTGCTGTCCACGGTCGTGCCGTTGACCTCGTCGAGTCGCATGATTTCGAAGCGCATGGCCTCTCCCTTCGTCTCGCTGTGTTCCGTACCAGTCAACGGCCTGCGTGTTACAAACATTCCCTACGCTAAGGAAATTTTTCGAACGGCTAATAATTGACCGGTAAGGGACAAGGGAGGTGAAGGAAGGAGACTGACCGGGACCGGTTGTGTTCGCAGCGTGACCGCCGGGACAATGGAGGCGATGAACGACGACCAAGCGGCGCTCGGCGACCGCATCGACCGCACGAACGAGCTGCTTCAGCGCATGCTCGCCGAGGTGGCGAAGACGCCCTCGACGCATGCGATCTTCGTCGACGCGGGGTATTTGTATGCAGCCGCGGGGCGTCTCGTCGCCGGGACGGAGGACCGGCGCGCCTTCGATCTGGACGCGGAGGGGCTGATCGAGGCGCTCATCGACAAGGCGCGGACCATCTTCGCGGACAGCCGGCTGCTGCGGGTCTACTGGTACGACGGGGCTCGGCGTCGTATCCATACCGCGGAGCAGCAGTCCATCGCGGAACTCCCGGACGTGAAGGTCCGGTTGGGGAACCTCAACGCCAACAACCAGCAGAAGGGCGTCGACTCACTGATCAGGTCGGACCTGGAGTCGCTGGCGAGACATCGGGCCATCAGCGACGCGGCGCTGCTCGGCGGGGACGAGGACCTGGTGTCGGCGGTCGAGGCGGCGCAGGGGTACGGGGCGCGGGTCCACCTGTGGGGGATCGAGGCGCCGGAGGGGCGTAACCAGGCGGAGCCGCTGTTGTGGGAGGTGGACAGTCAGCGGACCTTTGACCTGGACTTCTTCAAGCCGTATGTCTCCCGGCGGACGGCGGCCGCCTATGAGGCGACGGCGGTCCGGCCGAGCCGGGAGGACGTGCGCTTCGTCGGGGCGCAGATCGCGGCGAAGTGGCTGGCGGCCCGGGGGCGGGAGGCGCTGGTGGAGCTGCTGCCGGGGCACCCTTATCTGCCGGGGTCGGTGGATCAGGACCTGCTGGTGGAGGCGGAGGGGCTGCTTCAGTACTCGCTGCGGGGGCAGGCGGATCTGCGGCGGGCGTTGCGCGACGGGTTCTGGGAGCACCTGCAGGCGCAGTACTAGTTCCGGTCCCAGAAGTCGGCGAAGGCTTGGGCCGTTTCCTGGGGCCTGTCCGTGTTGGGGGAGTGTTCCGCGCCCTGGATGACGGTTCGGCGGGCGCGCAGGCGCAGGGCCATGTCGTCGAGGAGGGTCACCGGCCAGGTGTCGTCGCGGGAGCCCGAGAGGACGTGGAACGGGATCGGGACGGTGGCGAGTTCCGCCACGCGGTCCGGTTCCACACACAACTGGCGCCCTGTGGCGAGGAGTTGGGCCGGCTTGTTGCCCAGCCAGCGGCGGCGCAGGTCCTCGCTGTCGGCGAGGCCCTCGTCCAGGTCCCCGGCCTCGGCCTCCTCCGGGGGCTCCATCGCCTGGATCGCCTCCCACACCTCGGCCATCGTCATGACGGCGAGCGCGTCCTGGAGCAGCTTGACGCGTTGCTGCTGGGAGACGGAGATCTGGGCGGGGCCGGAGGCCATGAGGGTGAGGGAGCGGAAGGGGGCGTGGTCCTGGAGCACGGCGGCTCGGGCGATCTGGCCGCCGAGGGAATGGCCCACCAGGTGTACGGGGGTGTCGAGCGCGGCGGCCTGGGCGAGGACGTCGCGGGCCAACTCGTCCTGGGCGTAGGCGTATTCGTCTGTTTCCGGGCCGTCCGACTCGTACTGGCCGCGGCCGTCCACGGCGACGGTGTGGTAGCCGCGGGCGGTGAGCGCCTGGTGGAGGGGGTTGAAGTCCTCCTTGCTGCCGGTGAAGCCGGGGAGGAGGAGGGCGGTGCCCTTCGTGGAGATGCCGGCCGGCACGTCGGCTTTGACCGCGGCGAAGGCTCCGCGGGCGGTGTGCAGCGTGAACGCCTGGGCGCCGGGGGTGGGGCGAAGGTCGGGGGGCGGCTCATGGGGTGAGGCTATCTGGCGAGGGTGTCGGGGAGATGTCAGGGCTGGTGCCCGGCCGTGTGGTGGGGTGCAACGCCGACGGCCCGGTCCACCTGAGGTGGGCCGGGCCGTCGGTCAGGGCAGGGTCAGCCGTCCGTGGGCTCCGCTGCGGCTGCCGCCTTGCGGGTGCGGCGGGCGCGCGGCTTGGCCTCCGGCTCCGCGGTGACCTGGGCCGGGATTTCGGCTGCGGCCGCGGTCTTGCGGGTGCGGCGCGGCTTCGTCTCGGCGGTCGGCGCGGACTCCGGCTCCGTGGCGGCAGCCGTTGCCTTGCGGGTCCGGGTGCGGGGCTTGGCCTCCGTGCCTTCGGCGGTGTCGACTGCGGCCTTGGCGGCGGCGGTCGTCGTTGCCTTGCGGGTACGGGTGCGCGGCTTCGTCTCCGTGGCCTCCGGCGCGGTGACCGCCTTGGCGGCCTCCGGCGCGGTGACCGCTTCGGTGGTCTCCGGTGCCGTGGTGGCTTCGGCGGCCTTGCGGGTGCGGCGGCGCGGCTTTGCTTCCGTTGCCTCCGCGGTGTCAACTGCGGTCTCGGCGGCGGCCGTTGCCTTGCGGGTGCGCGTCCGCGGCTTGACCTCGGTGGCCTCGGCCGTGGCGACTGCCGTGTCCGCCGCCGTCGCCTTGCGGGCGCGGCTGCGGGGCTTGGCCTCGGGTTCCTCGCCGGTCTGGGCCGGGATCTCGGCGGCGGCAGCCGTTGCCTTGCGGGTCCGGGTGCGGGGCTTGGCCTCCGTGCCTTCGGCGGTGTCGACTGCGGCCTTGGCGGCGGCGGTCGTCGTTGCCTTGCGGGTACGGGTGCGCGGCTTCGTCTCCGTGGTCTCCGGCGCGGTGACCGCTTCGGTGGTTTCCGGCGCGGTGACCGCTTCGGTGGTCTCCGGTGCCGTGGTGGCTTCGGCGGTCTTGCGGGTGCGGCGGCGCGGCTTTGCTTCCGTTGCCTCCGCGGTGTCAACTGCCGTCTCGGCGGCGGCCGTTGCCTTGCGGGTGCGCGTCCGCGGCTTGACCTCGGTGGCCTCGGCCGTGGCGACCGCCGTGTCCGCCGCCGTCGCCTTGCGGGTCCGGGTGCGCGGCTTCGCTTCCGTCGCCTCGGCCGTGTCGGTGGTGGGCTCCGCGGCTGCCGTCGTCTTGCGGGTACGGCGGCGCGGTGCCGTCTCCTTCGGCTCCGGAGCGGACTCCGTGGTGCCCTCGGCCGTGTCGACCGCGGCTTCCGCGGATGCCGTCGCCTTGCGGGTACGGCGGCGGGGCTTGGCCGGGGTCTCCGGGACGTCCAGGGTCGCCGGAGTGTCCAGGGCTGGGGCCGCTGCCGTCGCTACCGCTGCTTCCGCGGACTCGGGCGTCGTCGTTGCCGTGGCCGGTGCCGCCTGCCCTGCGCCGGCGCGGGTGCGGCGACGGCGGCGGGGGGTGCGGGTGGCCGTGGGCTCCTCGAGGGGCGAGGTCTCCGACACCGCTTCCGGGGCCGGCGTACCGTCCGTCGTGGCTCCGCCTCGGGTGCGGCGACGCCGACGCGGGGTGCGCGGTGCGCGCTCGCGGTCCGTGGAGCGGGTGTCGGAACGGCCGTCGCGGTCGCCTCGGCCGCCGCGTCCGCGTCCACCGCGGCCGCCGGTCTCGCCCAGGTCCTCCAGCTCCTCCGCGTCCAGGCCCGCGCGCGTGCGCTCGGCCCGGGGCAGGACACCCTTGGTGCCCGCGGGGATGCTCAGCTCCTCGAAGAGGTGCGGGGAGGTGGAGTACGTCTCCGGCGGGTCGTTGAAGCCCAGGTCCAGCGCCTTGTTGATGAGCTGCCAGCGCGGGATGTCGTCCCAGTCGACGAGCGTGATCGCGATGCCCTTCGCACCCGCGCGGCCGGTGCGGCCGATGCGGTGCAGGTACGTCTTCTCGTCTTCCGGCGACTGGTAGTTGATGACGTGGGTCACGCCCTCGACGTCGATGCCGCGCGCGGCGACGTCGGTGCAGACGAGGACGTCCACCTTGCCGTTGCGGAACGCGCGCAGGGCCTGCTCACGCGCGCCCTGCCCGAGGTCGCCGTGGACCGCGCCGGCCGCGAAGCCGCGCTGCTTGAGCTGGTCGGCGAGGTCGGCCGCGGTGCGCTTCGTGCGGCAGAAGACCATGACCAGACCGCGGCCCTCGGCCTGCAGTATGCGCGCGACCAGCTCGGGCTTGTCCATGTTGTGCGCGCGGTAGACGTACTGCGCGGTGTTCGCGACCGTCGCGCCCTCGTCGTCCGGCGCCGTGGCGCGGATGTGCGTGGGCTGCGACATGTAGCGGCGCGCGAGGCCGATGACGGCGCCCGGCATGGTCGCCGAGAACAGCATGGTCTGGCGGCGGGCCGGCAGCAGGTTGATGATCTTCTCGACGTCGGGCAGGAAGCCCAGGTCGAGCATCTCGTCGGCCTCGTCCAGGACGAGGGCCTTGACGTGCTTGAGGTTGAGCTTCTTCTGGCCCGCGAGGTCGAGAAGACGGCCCGGGGTGCCGACGACCACGTCGACGCCCTGCCTGAGCGCCTCGACCTGGGGCTCGTAGGCCCGGCCGCCGTAGATGGCGAGAACGCGGACGTTGCGCACCTTGCCGGCGGTCAGCAGGTCGTTGGTGACCTGGGTGCAGAGCTCGCGCGTCGGGACGACGACCAGCGCCTGCGGGGTGTCGGTGAGGTCCTCGGGCTTCGCGCGGCCGGCCTCGACGTCGGCGGGGACGGTGACGCGCTCGAGGAGCGGGAGGCCGAAGCCCAGCGTCTTGCCGGTGCCGGTCTTGGCCTGTCCGATGACGTCCGTGCCGGAAAGGGCGACGGGGAGCGTCATCTCCTGGATGGGGAAGGGAGTGATGATGCCGACGGCCTCGAGGGCCTCGGCGGTCTCGGGAAGGATTCCGAGATCTCTGAACGTCGTAGTCAGGGTGCTGCCTCTTCTGTGTGCGCGGTGCGAGGCGAGCGCGGGGGTCGTTGACGGACCGTGCCGGGGGACGTCGGCTGCCTTACGGGCTTGCCGTAACGCACGGGACCACTGCCGACGCTCTAGCGCTCGTACCGCTGAGGGTGTCCCTCCGGTCGTCGTACGCAATGGGCCGTACGACCTCGAAGGGCTGTCGGGTCGGAGCCGATCGGGCCACCGACCGGGCATCCTCAAACGTGCGGCCCGTTGTGTACGGCGTCCGCAGAGGCTTCTCTGCGACGTACGTACTCAGCAGGCGCATTACCACCATACCCCGGAATCCTGTATATGCGATGGCCGATTTGGTCACGTAGTCGTCGTCACACT
Organism: Streptomyces sp. CA-249302; assembly: GCF_050936785.1. NCBI lineage: Bacteria > Bacillati > Actinomycetota > Actinomycetes > Kitasatosporales > Streptomycetaceae > Streptomyces > Streptomyces sp. CA-249302. Next base: position 7,133,856 of record NZ_JBNJMG010000001.1, read on the forward strand.
GATTGACCAGGGCCTTCCCCCGCTCGACAAGCGGGCTATTGTGCGCTTCATGACGACCTCTGACAAGCCTGACAACGCCTCCGACGCCCCCCAGGAACACACCGGAGTAGCCGCCCAGGACTGGGCGACGGCCTCCGTCGACCCGCAGTACCGTGCCGCGGTCGTCGACCTCCTCGGCGCACTCGCCTACGGCGAACTCGCGGCGTTCGAGCGGCTCGCGGAGGACGCCAAGCTGGCGCCGACGCTGGCGGACAAGGCGGAGCTGGCGAAGATGGCGTCGGCGGAGTTCCACCACTTCGAGCGGCTGCGGGACCGGCTGACGGAGATCGGCGAGGAGCCCACGCACGCGATGGAGCCGTTCGTCGCCGCGTTGGACGGCTTCCACAAGCAGACGGCACCGTCGGACTGGCTGGAGGGGCTCGTCAAGGCGTACGTCGGTGACTCGATCGCCAGCGACTTCTACCGGGAGGTGGCCGCGCGGCTCGACACGGACTCGCGGGAACTGGTGCTCGCCGTTCTGGACGACACCGGACATGCCGGGTTCGCGGTGGAGAAGGTGCGGGCCGCGATCGACGCCGACCCGCGCGTGGGCGGGCGACTCGCGCTCTGGGCGCGACGGTTGATGGGCGAGGCGCTGTCGCAGTCGCAGCGGGTCGTGGCCGACCGGGACGCGCTGTCGACCATGCTCGTGGGCGGGGTCGCCGACGGGTTCGATCTCGCCGAGGTGGGACGGATGTTCTCGCGGATCACCGAGGCGCACACCAAGCGGATGGCCGCGCTGGGGCTGGCGGCCTAGGGGCGTTCGGGTCCGCGCTCGTCGTCGGTCACGCCGGTGCCGAGCGGCGGAGTCTTCCCGCCGGGCGCAGGAGCAGGGACAGGGAGGCCGCGGAGACGGCCGCCGCTCCCAGGAGGATGAAGACCACGTAGCCGGGGTCCAGCGCGGTGTGGGTGATGAAAGCGCCGAAAAGGGCTCCGGCGACGCCCGTCGCCAGTACCAGGGAACGGGCCGGGAGGCGGTGCGAGAAGCGGCGGTTCGCCGCCCACGCCAGCACCAGGCCGAGCAGAGCGGAGCCGAGCGCTTCGAACAACATCATGGGGTCCCTCCCACACGGCCACACTGCGCATCACGGTCGTAGCCCGTCATACCCGTGACCTGCGGAATGCAATCCTCCTCTGTGCGCTCCTTGTGCTCCATATGTGGAGGAGAAAAATCTTTCGGGGAGTACGTGGCAGGGGGGCGGGGAGAGTGCGAGAGGGGCCCGGCGACCACTGGTCGCCGGGCCCCTCTCGTGGCGTGTTCCTACAGCGCGCCGAAGCCCACCTTGCGGGGGGCCGGCTCGCCGAGCTCGACGTAGGCGAGGCGCTCGGCCGGGACGAGGACCTTGCGGCCGTGCTCGTCCACGAGGGAGAGCAGCTGCGACTTCCCCGCCAGGGCGTCGGCCACGATCCGCTCGACCTCCTCGGCACTCTGACCGCTCTCCAGAACGATCTCGCGGGGCGCGTGCTGCACGCCGATCTTGACCTCCACGGCTATGTCCCTCCGACGGTCAGTAAGTGCGCGACCTTTCCGCGCCGTACCCAGCACACATTAGCCCGGTGAGGGGACGTACACGCTCCGCGCCTGCACGCCAGGAGCGAACAGGGAGCGGGAACAAACGGCCGCCACGCGCGCGTGCGGCTCAGTGCTGCTGGTCCGTGCCGTGCAGCGGGAAGCCCGCGATGCCGCGCCAGGCCAGTGACGTCAGCAGCTGAACCGCCTGGTCGCGCGGGACGCTGCGGTCGCTGTGCAGCCAGGAGCGGGCCACCACCTGGGCGAGGCCGCCCAGGCCCGAGGCCAGCAGCATCGACTCGGCCTGGGAGAGGCCGGTGTCCTCGGCGATGACCTCGCAGATCGCCTCCGCGCACTCGTTCGTGACCTTGTCGACGCGCTCGCGCACGGCGGGCTCGTTCGTCAGGTCCGACTCGAAGACCAGGCGGAAGGCGCCGCCGTCGTCCTCGACGTACGCGAAATACGCGTCCATGGTCGCCCGTACGCGCTGCTTGTTGTCGGTCGTCGACGCCAGCGCGGCGCGTACCGCCTGGATCAGCGACTCGCAGTGCTGGTCCAGCAGTGCCAGGTACAGGTCGAGCTTGCCCGGGAAGTGCTGGTAGAGCACCGGCTTGCTGACGCCGGCGCGCTCGGCGATGTCGTCCATCGCGGCCGCGTGGTAGCCCTGCGCCACGAAGACTTCCTGGGCGGCGCCCAGCAGCTGATTCCGTCGGGCACGTCGCGGCAGGCGCGTGCCCCGCGGGCGTGCCGCCTCTGTCTGCTCGATGGCTGTCACGCCGCCTCCCAATTTCGTCCACATGCGGTGTGCGCCGCGCGGCCATCGTACTTTTCGGTAACCCTGGTGTGCGCGGTGCGAGCGCAGAATTTCACGGACCGGACGGCCGCGAAAGCCATGCATAGGGTTTCAAAGCGGGATGTGGCGGGCACAGGCCCGTCTTGTTCCAGCTCAGCCGTGCCCTCCGGCGCGCCCGTGTCCCCCGTCAGCGGTAGTCGTCCTCGTCGAGGGAGACGACGCGGCGCTGTTCCACCAGGTCCGCCTCGTTCGCCCGGGCCGGGTCCACGTCCTCGAGCGGGTCGTCGCGGTCCGACGAGACGTCGGTGTACTGCTCCGCCGCGTCGTTCTCGGGGGCCTCGACGTCGAACTCCTGCGCCTTCCGGGCGCCGATGTCCTCGAACGTCTCGGGATCGGTGGGGTCGATGGCCATGGTGGGCTCCCTTCCTACGAATGTCCCTGGAAGAAGCAGGGGCCACAGCGGGTGCCCTCTGTACGAGCCTAGGAGACACCGGAGGCGGACGCTATGCGATGAGCGTGCGATCTGTGACCGCGAACACAGGCGAACACATGAGCCACTACGTGATCGTCTCGTAACATTGCCGCATGTCTTCGACCGAGCTGCCGTCCGTACCGGCGTCCACCGTGCTCCCGAAGGTGGCGCCCGTCAGGGTCGCCGAGGGCGAGCGGCTCAGGTCGGTCGGGTTGCCCGGGATCACCCTGACGGTGCGGTCGAGACCGCCGGCGCGCGAGGGGCTGCCGGCCGCGCTGTACGTCCACGGCCTCGGCGGTTCCTCGCAGAACTGGTCGGAGCTGATGCAGCGGCTCGAGGGTGTCGTCGACGGCGAGGCCATCGACCTGCCGGGCTTCGGCGACTCCCCGCCGCCGGACGACGGCGACTACTCGGTCACCGGGCACGCGCGTGCGGTCATCCGTTATCTCGACGCGGCCGGGCGCGGTCCCGTGCACGTCTTCGGCAACTCGCTCGGCGGCGCGGTCACCACGCGTGTGGCGGCCCTGCGCCCCGATCTGGTCCGCACGCTCACCCTGGTCTCGCCGGCGCTGCCCGAGATCCTGGTCCAGCGCACCGCCGTACCCACGGCGCTGCTCGCGCTGCCCGGAGTGGCCGGATTCTTCACCCGGTACACCCGCGAGTGGACCGCGGAGCAGCGCGTCCGCGGGGTCCTCGGGCTTTGTTACGGCGATCCCGGCCGGGTTTCGCCGGAAGGTTTCCGCAACGCGGTCGAGGAGATGGAACGGCGGCTCCAACTGCCGTACTTCTGGGACGCGATGACGCGTTCCGCGCGCGGGGTCGTGAACGCGTACACCCTGGGCGGCCAGCACGGACTGTGGCGCCAGGCCGAGCGCGTCCTCGCGCCGACCCTCCTCGTCTACGGCGGCCGGGACCAGCTCGTCGGCTTCCGCATGGCCCGGAAGGCGGCCAGCGCCTTCCCCGACTCCCGCCTGCTGACCCTGCCGGACGCGGGGCACGTGGCGATGATGGAGTACCCGGAGACGGTGGCCCGCGCGTTCGTCGAACTCCTCGGGGAGACCGGGGGGTTGGTGGACGGTACGGCGTCCACGGGCGTGGACGGGGCCGTTGCCGAGAGCGCGGGGAGCTGAGGGGCGACGTGGGACGCCACAGCCGCCGCGGGGGCTCTGCCGCCGCGAAGGGTGACGCAGGGGACATAGGGGCCGGGAAAAGGGCTCGGGGGTCTGGGGGTTCCGGGGGTTCCGGGGGTTCTGGGGCGCCGAGGACGGCTGACGGTACGCCTGCGCGTGGAGTGCCGAGGATGGCGGACGGCACGCCCGCGCGTGGGGTGCCGAGGTTGCCCGATGGGACGCCTGCGCATGGGTTTCCGAGGCTGCCCGATGGCACGCCCGCGCGTGGGGTGCCGCGATTTCCCGATGGGACGCCCGCGCACGGGTTTCCGAGGCTGCCCGACGGTACGCCCGCACACGGGGTGCCGCGTTATGGCGACGGCACTCCTGCCCACGGGGTGCCCCAGGTTCGTGGTGGGCATCCCGAGCAGCGTGAAGGCGGGGGTGGCTGGGGCGAGTCGAGGGGGCGGGCCGGGGTCGGGTACGGGTCCGCGGGCGGACCCGGGGTCGCCTTTCCGCGGCAGCGGCAGGCGCCGCCCGGCGGGCCGCGGCAGGACTACCTCGACGCCTTCGGGGAGGGTGGTGAGGACGTCGACGTCTTCGCGCCCCGCGGCAGTGTCTCCGCGCACGCCGCCGCCCCTTACGCCGCCGATCCGTACGCCTCCGTCACCGACTGGGATCCCGGCACCGGGGTCGGCGTTCCGTCCGAGGCGGACGACGATGCCGAGGACGTGCCGCCGAGCGGTGTGCCCGCACAGGCCAAGGGCGCCAAGGGACGGACCTTCACCGGTATCGCGGCCGCCGCCGTCACCACCGTGCTGGCCGTCGTCGTCGCCGGCCAGGTCACGAACGGGCGCGACGACTCCGCCGTCGGAACGCAGTCGGCCACCGGTCAGGCGCGCGACGTCCGGGACTCCTCCTCGCGCGGGGAGGGGCGGCCGACGCCGTCCTCGTCGGCGAGCGTCGCGACGTTGACGTACACGCAGAAGATGGACACGAAGTACACGTTGAGCGCCACGCTCAAGGGATCCGGGAAGTTCGACACGATCCCCGGGACCGACAAGGCGCCGGGGAAGGGGCAGAAGTACACCTACCGCGTCGATGTGGAGCAGGGGCTCGGCCTCGACGGCGAACTGTTCGCGCAGGCCGTGCAGAAGACGCTCAACGACGACCGGAGCTGGGCGCACAATGGCGCCCGTACCTTCGAGCGCGTCTCCACCGGCAAACCGGACTTCGTGATCACGCTCGCCAGCCCGGGGACCACCGCGACCTGGTGCGCCAAGTCCGGCCTGGACACCACCGAGGACAACGTGTCCTGCGATTCCGCCTCCACCCAGCGCGTCATGATCAATGCGTACAGGTGGGCACAGGGATCAACCACATACGGTGATCAGATCCATGCGTACCGGCAGATGTTGATCAATCACGAGGTCGGTCACCGGCTCGGCTACAGCCATGTCACCTGCAGCAAGGACGGTCAGCTCGCGCCGGTCATGCAGCAGCAGACCAAGTTCCTCGACCACGACGGGATCCACTGTCTGCCCAACCCCTGGCCGTATCCCGGGAGTTGACAGAAGCCACATAGGTCACGTTGACATGCGCAGAAAGATCGTACATATTTCTGGGCATGTCGACCCTTCACGCCTCGCCTCGCGCAGCCATCGAGCTGGCGCTCATCGGCGTGACCCCGCTCTGCGTGGCCGACATCCACTGTCGCTGACGCCCGCCCCCAGGCGTTCGCGTCGCGATTTCTTTCCCCTTCCGTGACTGGGTCACGGTTTTCGACGACCTGACGCCCGGGCAGAGGTCTGTTCGCTTCCGTCTCACCCTTCGTCAATCCGTCTCACTATTCGGGCCATAGTGGTCCGAACCGTCCGAGAGGTCGTCATTCCGATGCGTCAACCGTCCGTCAGAGCGCGCCGTGTGGCCGCTGCATCCGTAGGCCTGGTACTGGCGGCGGGCGCCGCCGCCTGCGGGCCGAAGGACAACGATGCCAAGGGCTCCGGTGGCGACTCCACGCCCCACAAGGGCGGCACCCTGACGGTGCTGAACTCCAGCCCGCAGGAGAACTTCGACCCCGCCCGGCTGTACACCTCCGGCGGCGGAAACGTCCCGTCCCTGGTCTTCCGTACGCTCACCACCCGCAACCGCGAGGCCGGCGCGGCCGGCGCCAAGGTCGTCCCGGACCTCGCCACCGACACCGGGCGTCCCAACAAGGACGCGACCGTGTGGACGTACACCCTGAAGAAGGGCCTCAAGTACGAGGACGGCACGGCGATCACCTCCGCCGACATCAAGTACGGCATCGAGCGCTCCTTCGCGCCCGAACTGTCCGGCGGCGCGCCCTACCTGCGGGACTGGCTGGTCGGCGCGGCCGACTACCAGGGGCCGTACAAGGACAAGAAGGGCCTGTCGGCGATCGAGACGCCGGACGACCGGACCATCGTCTTCCATCTGAACAAGCCCGAGGGCGAGTTCCCGTACCTGGCCACGCAGACGCAGTTCACGCCCGTCCCGAAGGCCAAGGACACGGGCACGAAGTACGCGGAGCACCCGGTCTCGTCCGGCCCGTACAAGGTCGTGCAGAACGAGAACAACGGTGAGCACATCGTCCTGGAGCGCAACAAGTACTGGTCGACCGCCACGGACGCCGAGCGCAAGGCCTACCCGGACAAGGTCGACGTGAAGTCGGGGCTCGACTCGTCCGTGATCAACCAGCGGTTGTCGGCGTCCCAGGGCGCGGACGCGACCGCCGTCACGACGGACACCAACCTCGGCCCGGCCGAGCTCGCCAAGGTGACCGGCGACAAGGACCTCGCCTCGCGCGTCGGCACCGGCCACTTCGGCTACACGAACTACATAGCGTTCAACCCGACGGTCAAGCCGTTCAACAACGTCAAGGTGCGGCAGGCGATCTCGTACGCCGTCGACCGCTCGTCGGTGATCAACGCGGCGGGCGGCTCCGCGCTCGCCGAGGCCGCGACCACCTATCTGCCGAACCAGAAGTCCTTCGGCTACGAGCCGTACGACCTCTTCCCGGCGGGCAGGACCGGCAACGCGGCGAAGGCCAAGGAGCTGCTCAAGGAGGCCGGTTACCCGAACGGGCTCACCGTCACGCTGACGCACTCCAACGCCAAGGACTTCGAGACCAGCCCGGAGATCGCCACCGCGATCCAGGACGCGCTCAAGAAGGCCGGCATCACGGTCAAGCTGCAGGGTCTGGAGGACAACGACTACTCGGACACGATCCACAGCGTGAAGACCGAGCCGGGCTTCTTCCTCGCCCACTGGGGTGCCGACTGGCCCTCCGGCGGTCCCTTCCTCGCCCCGATCTTCGACGGCCGACAGATCGTCAAGGACGGCGCGAACTTCAACACGGGCCTGCTCAATGACAAGTCGGTCAATGCCGAGATTGACGCGATCAACAAGTTGACCGATCTTGACGCTGCCGCCAAGAGGTGGGGTGCACTGGACAAGAAGATCGGCGAGCAGGCGCTGACCGTGCCGCTGTTCCACCCCGTCTACAAGCGTCTGGTCGGCGAGGACATCCGCAACGTGGTGATCAGCGACTGGACCGGCGTGCTGGACATCTCGCAGGTCGCGGTCAAGTAGCGCCGTGAGCGAGGCACTTGTCGCCACCCAGGTCCCCGAGGCGTCCGCCTCGGGGACCTCGGGGGCTCGTCAGTTCTGGCGGCGGCTGCGTGCGCAGCGCGCCGCCCTCGTCGCGGCGGCCGTCGTCGCGCTGCTGGTCCTGGTCGCACTCGCCGCGCCGCTGCTCACGGCGCTGGAGGGCCAGGACCCGACCACGTACCACCCCTCCCTCGTCGACTCCGCGCGCGGCGGCGTGCCGATCGGGTCCCTCGGCGGCATCGGCGGGGACCACTGGCTGGGCGTCGAACCGCAGACCGGGCGCGACCTGTTCGCGCGTCTGGTGTACGGCGCCCGGGTCTCCCTGGGGGTCGCGCTGGCCGCCACCGCGGTCCAGGTCTTCCTCGGTGTCGTCGTGGGCGTCGCGGCCGCGCTCGGCAATCGATGGGTTGATCAACTGTTGAGCCGAATCACCGACATCATCGTCGCCATGCCGTTGATGATCATGGCGTTGGCGCTGCTGGCTGTCGTGCCCGGCAGCTTCCCGAGGCCCGTGCTGGTCGCGCTCATCATCGGATTCGTCGCCTGGGGCACGATCGCCAAGATCACCCGCGCCGCGACGCTCACCCTCAAGGAGCTCGACCACGTGTCCGCCGCCCGGCTCAGCGGCTGGGGCACCTGGCGCATCGCCCGCCGGGAACTGCTCCCCGGCCTCGCCGCGCCGGTCATCACCTACGCCGCGCTGATGGTGCCGGCCAACATCACCGTCGAGGCCGCGCTGTCCTTCCTCGGGGTCGGCGTGAAGCCGCCCACCCCGTCCTGGGGACAGATGCTCACCTCGGCCAACGTCTGGTACCAGGCCGCCCCGCAGTACCTGCTGCTGCCGGCCGGCGCGCTCTTCGTGACCGTCCTCGCGCTCACCGTCCTGGGCGACGGCATCCGCACCGCCCTCGACCCACGCGCGGCCTCGCGCCTGCGCGTCGGCACGGGGCGCAGGCGCGAGGCCAAGGCGGCCGCGAGCGGCGCGAAGTCGCAGTCGGGTACGGCGAATTCGGAGTCGGCGGTCGACAAGGAGCCGGGTGCTGCGAAGCCGAAGCCGGCCGGCGGCAAGGAGGCGAAGTCATGAGCGGCTTCGCCGGATTCGCCCTGCGCCGCACCGTGGGCGCCGTGCTCACCCTGCTCGCCCTCTCGGTGATCATCTATGTCGTCTTCTACGCCACTCCCGGCAACGTCGCCCAGATCACCTGCGGCCCGCGCTGCTCGCCGGAGCAGGTCCACCAGGTCGCCCAGCAGCTCAGACTCGACGACCCCCTGTACCTGCGCTACTGGCACTTCCTGGAGGGCATCCTCGTCGGCCAGGACTACTCGACCGGCACGTCCGTCGAGCACTGCTCGGCGCCCTGCCTCGGGCAGTCGTACCAGAGCGACCAGCAGGTCATGCAGATCATCCTGACCAAACTGCCGGTCAGCCTGTCGCTGGTGCTCGGCGCGATGGTGCTCTGGCTGATCCTGGGCGTCGGCACCGGCGTCCTCTCCGCCTGGCGGCGCGGCCGGCTCAGCGAACGCGCGCTGACCGGCATCACGCTGGCGGGGATCTCCACGCCCCCCTTCGTCATCGGTCTCGTGCTGATGATCGTGGTCTGCGGCCAGCTGGAGCTGCTGCCCTTCCCGGAGTACGTCTCCTTCTCCGACGACCCCGAACAGTGGGCCTGGGGCCTGCTGCTGCCCTGGCTCACCCTCGCGCTCGCCGAGGCGGCCTACTTCGCGCGGCTCACGCGCGCGTCGATGCTGGAGACCCTTGCGGAGGACCACATCCGCACCTTCCGGGCCTACGGAGTCGGCGAGCGGTCCATCGTCGGCCGGCACGCCCTGCGGGGCGCCCTGGCGCCGATCATCGCCCTGAACGCCAACGACTTCGGCAGTGCGGTGGGCGGTGCCGTCCTCATCGAGTCGCTGTTCGGCCTCCCCGGCATCGGCCAGGAGCTCGTCCATGCGGTCAATGTGGTCGACCTTCCGGTGGTGGTCGGCATGGTCCTGGTCATCGGCTTCTTCGTGGTCCTCGCCAACGCCGTCGCGGACGTGCTGTACGCGCTGGCCGACCGACGGGTGGTACTGACGTGAGTCTCGTCCAAGTCACGGACCTGTCCGTCGAGTTCGGCGACCTGCGGGCCGTCGACGGCCTCTCCTTCGAGCTTGCGCCGGGCGCCGCCCTCGCCCTGGTCGGCGAGTCCGGCTCCGGCAAGTCCACCGTCGCCTCCGCCCTGCTGGGGCTGCACCGGGGCACGGGCGCGCGGGTCGGCGGCTCGATCGAGGTCGCCGGCGTCGACGTACCCAAGGCGTCCGACGAGGAACTGCGGCGGCTGCGCGGGGCGAAGGCCGCGATGGTGTTCCAGGACCCGTTGTCGTCCCTCGACCCGTACTACGCGATCGGCGACCAGATCGCCGAGGTGTACCGCGTGCACACGCGCGTGTCACGCCGAGCCGCACGCACGCGTGCCGTCGAGGTCCTCGACCGGGTTGGAATTCCGGACGCGCAGCGCCGGTCCCGGTCCCGCCCCCACGAGTTCAGCGGCGGCATGCGCCAGCGCGCGCTCATCGCCATGGCGCTCGCCTGCGAGCCCGAGCTGCTGATCGCCGACGAGCCGACCACCGCCCTCGACGTCACCGTCCAGGCCCAGATCCTCGACCTGCTGCACACGCTGCGCGAGGAGACGGGCATGGGGCTGCTGCTCGTCACCCACGACGTCGGCGTCGCCGCCGAGAGCGTCGACCGGGTGCTCGTCATGCAGCACGGGCGCGTGGTCGAACACGGGCCGGTGACGGACGTGCTCGGAGCGCCCAAGGAGGCCTATACGCGGGAACTGATGTCGGCGGTGCCACGGGTGGACGACCGGCGCGCCCCGTCCGAGGCCTCCGACGAGGTCGTCCTGGAGGCGACCGGCCTCCGGCGCGAATTCGGCCGCGGCAAGCGGGCGTTCGCCGCAGTGGACGACGTGTCGCTGACCATCCACCGGGGCGAGACCCTCGGTGTCGTCGGCGAGAGCGGCAGCGGCAAGACGACGCTCGGGCGGATGCTGGTCGGACTGCTGGAGCCGACGGCGGGCGAGGTCCGTTACGGCGGCCACGCGCGCGTGGGCGTGAATCCGGCCGTCCAGATGGTCTTCCAGGACCCCGTCTCCTCCCTCAACCCCCGCCGCAGCGTGGGCGAGTCGATAGCCGACCCGCTACGCGCGCGTGGAGAGCGCGACGAGCAGGCGATCAGGGGGCGCGTGAGGGAACTGCTGGAGCGCGTGGGGCTCGAAGGGGCGCACTACGACCGCTACCCGCACGAGTTCAGCGGCGGCCAGCGCCAGCGCGTCGGCATCGCGCGGGCGCTCGCGGCCGACCCGCGCGTGATCGTCTGCGACGAGCCGGTCTCCGCGCTGGACGTGACGACGCAGGCTCAGGTCGTCGCCCTGCTCGGCGAACTCCAGCGTGAACTCGGGCTCGCGCTCGTCTTCGTGGCGCACGACCTCGCCGTCGTCCGCCAGGTCAGCGACCGGGTCGCGGTGATGCGCCGCGGCCGGATCGTGGAATCGGGGCCCGCCGACGAGGTGTACGACGACCCCCAGGACCCGTACACCAAGCAGCTGTTGGCCGCCGTACCGGCTCTCGACCCCCAGGTCGCGGCCCGGCGCCGGGCCGCCCGGCGGGAGCTGGCCGCAGCCTGACGTAACGTAACTGCTTGATCTCTTAGCGCGATCGAACGCGACCCGCACGGGAAAGTTACGACCGTTCACCCCTTTTGGTGGCGCGATGGACAACCGTCCGTCGCGCCACCGCCTTGTCCGCATACGTTCTTCCCGCTGCGAGCCGTCGGGTCAACGGCGGCTCCCCATACGGGAGATCGGGGGTGCACTAGTGCGCATCGGACTGCTTACGGAGGGTGGCTATCCGTATGTGAGCGGTGACGCCAGGCTCTGGTGCGACCGGCTCGTGCGCGGGCTCGAGCAGCACGAGTTCGACATCTACGCGCTCAGCCGCAGCGAGCGCCAGGAGGACGAGGGCTGGGTCGCGCTCCCGCGCCAGGTCGGCCGGGTACGGACGGCGCCGCTGTGGGCGGCCGAGGACGACGGCGTGGTGTACGGGCGGCGGGCGCGGCGGCGATTCGCCGAGTACTACGGGGAGCTGGCGGCCGTGGTGTGCGGGGGGAGCGCGGGCGATGCCTACGGCGCCGCCGCGGGGAAGTCGGCCACTGAGGCGGACCGTTTCAGCAGCGCGCTGTACGGGCTCGCCGAGCTCGCTCGCGACGAGGGCGGGCTGGTGGGCGCACTCCGTTCGGAACGCGCCGTGCGCGCCCTGGAGCGCGCCTGTCGTGCGCCGGGCGCACTGCGGACGGCGCGCGAGGCGCGCGTACCGGATCTGCTCGCCGTCGCCGCGCACCTGGAACGCGCCCTGCGCCCCCTCTCTCTCGACTGGTACGACGACGGCCTCGACGAGGTCGACCTGTGCCACGCGACCTCGGGTGGCCCGGCGGCCCTGCCCGGACTGCTCGCGAACCACTTCTCCGGCGTACCGCTGCTGCTCACCGAGTACGGCGTGCGGCTGCGCACGCACTACCTCGCCAGCACGGACGCGCCCCCCGCCGTGCGGTCGCTGCTCGCCGCCTTCCACGGCAGGCTCGCCGCCGAGACCTACCACCGGGCCGCGATCATCACGCCCGGCAACGCGCACGCGCGCCGCTGGCAGGAGCGCTGCGGCGCCGACCGCGCCAAGCTCCACACGGTCTACCCGGGCATGGACGCCTCGCACTTCGCCGAGGTGGGGGAGTCCACGGAGTGCGCGGACCCCGACACGCTGGTCTGGGTCGGGCGCGTCGAACCCGCCAAGGACCTGGTCTCCCTGCTGCACGCCTTCGCCGAGGTCCGCAAGGAGGAGCCGAAGACGCGGCTGCGGATCGTCGGCGCTCCGGTGGGCGCCGAGGGCGAGGCCTACCTCGGCCACTGCCGGGCCCTCGCCGCCCAGCTCTTCCCCGACGAGGCTGAGGGACTGCACTCCGTCGGTGACAACCCCGTCTCCTTCGAGGAGATCGGCGGACCGGAACTGCCGACGCTCGCGGACGCGTACGCCGCCGGTGCCGTCACCGTCCTGTCCAGCGTGGTCGAGGGCTTCCCCATCAGCTTGGTCGAGGCCATGTTCTGCGGCCGCGTGACCGTCTCCACGGACGTCGGCGCGGTCGTGGAGGTCATCGGCGGTACGGGGCTCGTCGTACCGCCGCGCAATCCGCGGGCGCTCGCCGAGGCGTGCGTGGCGCTGCTGCGCGACCCCGCGCGCCGGGCGCGCCTGGGCGCGGCCGCACGCGCGCGTGCGCTCGAACTGTTCACCGTCGAGCAGAACACCACGGCATTTCACGGCATTTACCTGGAGATCGTGTCGCACACCCCGGTACGCCGGGTCGTCCTCGACGACACGGGAGAGCCGCTGCCCTTCGCCGTCCCCGCCGAGGCCCACGTCCCCGGCCGCTGGACCGAAGCGGGGGCCCGTGTGGTGGCACGGGGCGGGCCGGGGTGGGCCGCGGGGGCGCCGGTGCGGGCGACGACTTCGGTGCCTGCCGGCTCGATGCCCGCCGGCTCGGTGCCGACCGGAACTTCGACGGCGGCCGCGACCTCGGCGCCGACGGAGGCTTCGACGGTGGCTGTGGCTTCGGCGCCGACTGAGGCTTCAACGGGGGCCGGGATCTCTTCGATGCCGGCCGCGAAGGGGGCGCGATGAGCGGGCTCGGGGAGCTGGATCGGCCCGGGATGCCGGAGAGTCCGGGGGCGTGGGACGAGCGGTCGGGGGAGTGGACCGTCGGCGAGGCGAGTACGCGCGTCCGTGTCGAAGGCGACATGGACACCAGCGCGCGTGGGGGCGCCGAAGCCGTCCCCGCGCGACGGCAGCCGGCGAGCCCCCGCCGCACCGCCGCCGACCCCGTGAAAGCACTGATGCACCGTCACCGGGAGCTGTGCGAGCGGGCCGTGGACCCGCTGGAGATCGCGGCCGGCCTGGAGGCGCACGGCGTCACCGATCGGACCGCGGCGCGGTTCCGGCACCGGGACGTCTTCTCCCTGGCCGAGGAGATGTTCGCGCGGGCCGCCCGCGACGAGGAGGCCGCGCCGACTCCCGTGCTCGACACGGCCCTTGAGGTGCGTACCGGCTGGGTCCTGCTCACCCTCCTCCCCGGTGTGCTCGGCACCGCGACCGCGGTCGGGATGCGCCTGACCCACGGACAGGCCCGCCCGTTCGTGGCTGTCGCCGGTGTCCTCGCCGTGGCCCTGGCTGTGCGCGCCGTGCTCTCCCGCGGCCCCCTCGCCACGACCGACCCCACGCCGCTGGGCCCCGCCCCGCACGCTCCCGGCATCCGCACCTGGACCTACTGGCTCCTCGCCTACGCCGTCCTCGGCGACGGCCTCCTCCGCGCGGCCGTCGCCGGCGGCCCCGACGGCCTGCCCGACGGCGCCGCCCACGGACCCTGGCCCGTCGCCACCGCCCCCGTCCTGGCCCTCGCCTGGGCCTGCGCCCCCGCGGCCTGGTGCGCCCACCTGTTCGCCGTGCGCGCCCGCCGCAGACTCGCCGCCAGCCGCGGTCTGGCGGAGTTCGGCGATTCCGTACGACCCCTGCTGCTCGGCACCTTCGCCCTGTACCTGTGCGCCCTGGCCGCCCTGCTCGCCCTGTGCGGCACGGTCCTGGGCGAGAGTGCGGCGTACGCCCAGACCGTCACCCTGGGCGCCCTGCTGCTCCTCGCCCGCCTCCTCACCACACACGGCTTCCGGCATGCCCCGGCGATCGTGCTCACCGCCGCGGCCACGGCCGAGGCGACCGCCCTGGGCACGGTCTTCGTGGGCCGCCTACCCGGCTGCGGCTTCCTCGCCACCCCCGTGGAGACGCTGGTCGAGTCATGGGGCCCCGGCAGCGTCCCGGCGCTCGTCTGCTCGGCCGCCGCGCTGACCGTGCTCGTCCACGCGGCCCGTGCCCTCACCCGGGCCTCCGCCCACGCCCGCGCGGACCGGCCGTGCTGACGCGGCAGCCGCCCCCGGGACCCCCGCGGAGCGCGCCCACGTGCGCTCCGCGGCCCGACGTATCCAGCCCGAGGCGCCCGGTCCCGCCGCCCGAGGCAATCGCACCACCCCCTCTGAAGGAGAACCCCAGATGATCACCTCCCGACCCGACGCCTCGGCCCCGGGAGCCGCCCGATGAGAGTCCTGCTGATCGGAGCCAACGGCTACCTCGGCCGCTTCGTCGCCGACCGTCTGCTCGCCGACCCGGCCGTCCAGCTCACCGCGCTCGGCCGCGGCGACGACGCCGACGTCCGCTTCGACCTCGCCTCGGGCAGCCCCGGCGCCCTCACCCGGTTCCTCGACGCGGTCCACCCCGGCGTCGTCGTCAACTGCGCCGGCGCCACCCGGGGCGGGGCCCGCGAACTCGCCCGGCACAACACCGTCGCCGTCGCCACGGTCTGCGAGGCCCTGCGCCGCAGCGGCTGCGGCGCCCGGCTGGTGCAGATCGGCTGCGGCGCCGAGTACGGCCCCAGCCAGCCCGGCTCCTCCACCGCGGAGGACGCGGTGCCACGCCCCGGCGGCCCGTACGGCGTCAGCAAGCTCGCCGCCACCGAACTCGTCCTCGGCTCCGGCCTGGACGCCGTGGTACTGCGCGTCTTCTCCCCGGCGGGCCCCGGTACGCCCGCCGGCTCCCCGCTGGGCCGGCTCGCGGAGGCCATGCGCCGGGCGATGCAGTCCGGCGACGGTGAGCTGAAGCTCGGCGGCCTCGGCGCGCAGCGCGACTTCATCGACGTACGCGACGTCGCGCGCGCCGTGCACGCCGCCTCGCTCTCCGCCGCCCAGGGCGTCATCAACATCGGCTCCGGCCGCGCCGTCCGGCTGCGCGACGCCGCCGCGACCCTCGCACGCGTGGCGGGATACGGCGGTGCCCTGCACGAACTCGACGGCCCGCCCGGCCCGCTGCGGGCGTCCATCGGCCACCCGCGCGGCGAATCCGACCACGCGTCCCCGGTCGCGTACCCGTACCCCGACGGCTGCGGCAGCTGGCAGCAGGCCGACGTGCGCACCGCGCGCGACCGGCTCGGCTGGCGGCCCCGGATCAACCTCGAAGAGTCCCTCGCCGACATCTGGATGGAGGCCGCATGCCGTATGTGACCAGCACCAGGACCAGTACCGCGAGCACCGACGTCCGCACCGGCTTCGGGATCCCCGGCTACGCCCACCCCCTCCTCGCACCCACCGAATGGGGCGAACTCACCCGCCCCGGCACCCCCTTGCACTGGGTCGTCCTCAACGTCGCCGACGGCCCCGGCAGCCGCCCCGACCCGCACTGCCTGGAGGCGGCCGGCCGGCTGCGCAACGCGGGTGTCCGCGTCCTCGGCCACCTCGACTCGACCTACGGCGCCCGCACCTTCGGCGAGCTGGTCTCCGACGCGCAGCGCTACCTCGACTGGTACCAGGTCGACGGCTTCCTCCTGGACCGCTGCCCGACCGAGCGCGGCTCGCTCCCGGAGATCCGCCGTACCGTCACCACACTGCGCGCGATCCGCGACGACGCCCACATCGTCCTCGGCCACGGCACTCACCCCTACCCCGGCTATGCCGAGACCGCCGACCAACTGGTCACGTTCGCCGGGCCGTGGAGCGACTACCGCTGGTCGCAGGTGGCCGAGTGGACCGCCGACCACCCGCCCGAGCGCTTCTGCCACTTCGTCCACGGACTGCCCCGCCCGCACCTGGACGAGGCGCTGCGGATCGCCCGCTGGCAGGGCGCGTCGACCATCTACTTCACCGACCGCACGGACCGCGGCGGCCGCACCGACCCATGGGAGACCATGCCCGGCTACTGGGACGAAATCGTCTCGCGGATCGGAACGGGTGTCTCGGAATGAAGAAGGCCATGGCACTGTTACACGGAGAACAACCGTAGTGATTGACCGACCAACGGAGTCCCCGTGTCGCTGCCACCCCTGGTCGAGCCCGCTTCCGAGCTCACCGTAGACGAGGTCCGCAGGTACTCCCGCCACCTGATCATCCCCGACGTCGGGATGGACGGGCAGAAGCGGCTGAAGAACGCCAAGGTGCTCTGTGTGGGCGCCGGCGGCCTGGGCTCGCCGGCGCTGATGTACCTGGCCGCGGCGGGCGTCGGCACGCTCGGCATCGTGGAGTTCGACGAGGTCGACGAGTCGAACCTGCAGCGCCAGATCATCCACAGCCAGGCCGACATCGGCCGCTCCAAGGCCGCGTCCGCGCGCGACTCCGTCCTCGGCATCAACCCGTACGTGAACGTGATCCTCCACGAAGAGCGGCTTGAGGCCGAGAACGTGATGGACATCTTCAGCCAGTACGACCTGATCGTCGACGGCACCGACAACTTCGCGACCCGCTACCTGGTCAACGACGCGTGCGTGCTGCTCAACAAGCCGTACGTGTGGGGCTCGATCTACCGTTTCGACGGCCAGGCCTCGGTCTTCTGGTCCGAGCACGGCCCCTGCTACCGCTGCCTCTACCCGGAGCCCCCGCCGCCGGGCATGGTCCCCTCCTGCGCCGAGGGCGGCGTGCTGGGCGTGCTGTGCGCGTCCATCGGCTCCATCCAGGTCACCGAGGCCATCAAGGTCCTCACCGGCACCGGCGAGCCCCTCGTCGGCCGCCTGATGATCTACGACGCCCTGGAGATGCAGTACCGCCAGGTCAAGGTCCGCAAGGACCCGAACTGCGCGGTCTGCGGCCCGAACGCGACCGTCACCGAGCTCATCGACTACGAGGCCTTCTGCGGCGTCGTCTCCGAGGAGGCCCAGGAGGCCGCCGCCGGCTCGACGATCACTCCCAAGCAGCTCAAGGAGTGGATCGACGACGGCGAGAGCATCGAGATCATCGACGTCCGCGAGATCAACGAGTACGAGATCGTCTCCATCCCGGGCGCCAAGCTGATCCCGAAGAACGAGTTCCTCATGGGCACCGCCCTGGAGGGCCTCCCGCAGGACAAGAAGATCGTCCTGCACTGCAAGACGGGTGTCCGCAGCGCGGAAGTCCTCGCGGTCCTGAAGTCCGCGGGCTTCGCCGACGCCGTGCACGTCGGCGGCGGCGTGATCGGCTGGGTCAACCAGATCGAGCCGCACAAGCCGGTCTACTAGACACAAGCCTTCCCGGGAGGGGCTCGGCACCACGGGTGCCGGGCCCCTTTCCGCTGCTTCCGCTACGAGGCGCAGACCTTTCCGTCCTTCGGCACCGTCCCGTTGAGCAGATACGCGTTCACCGTCGAGTCGACACAGTCGCTCCCGCTGCCGTACGCCCCGTGGCCCTCGCCCTTCCAGGTGAGCTCCACACCGACGCCCTTGCCCAGCTCGTCGGCCATCTTCCGGGCGCCCTCGTACGGGGTCGCCGGGTCGCCGGTGTTGCCGACCACCAGGACCGGAGCCGCACCCGGGGCGCTCACCTCCGGGTTGTCGAACTGCCCGGCCACCGGCCAGTCGTGGCACCAGCCGGCCGTGTCCCAGCCGAGGTAGTCCCCGAACACCGGCGAGATCTTCTCGAACGTCGGCAGCAGCTTCTTGGTCTCCTCCGCGGTCGGCCGCTGCTTGTCGTCCAGGCACGATATGACCCGTTGCGAGTGGGTCGTCGTGCCGTAGTGCCCCGAGGCATCCCGCTCGTTGTAGCCGTCCGCGAGGGCCAGCAGCTCCGTGCCGTCACCCTCTTCCGCCGCGTTCAGGGCGCTGGTCAGCGTCGGCCAGCCCGACTTGCTGTACAGCGGCAGGACGATGCCGGTGACCGCGAGCGTCTGCGTCAGCTTGCGCCCGGACGAGGTCGGCAGCGGCTTCGCGTCGAGCTGCTTCACCAGGTCCGCGATCTTCTGCGTGCCCTGCTTAGGGTCCTGGCCGGTGGACTTGAGGTAGTCGTCCAGCGCGCGCTGGAATCCCGTGGCCTGGTTCTCCGCGTGGCCCACCGAGTCGGCGCTGGGATCGACGACCGCGTCGAGGATCAGCCGGCCGACCTTCTTCGGGAACAAGTGGGCGTAGACACCACCGAGTTCGGTGCCGTACGAGATGCCGAAGTAGTGCATGCTCGCGTCGCCCAGCACCTGGCGCATCAGATCCATGTCGCGCGCGGTGTCCGTCGTCGACACGTGTGCCAGCAGCTTCCCGGCGGCCTTCTGGCAGCCCTTGCCGAAGTCGGCGGCGTCCTGGAGATACGCCGTCTCCTCGGCCGGGGTGTCGGGCGTCGCGTCGATGTCCTCGGCGGCCTGGATCGCCTTGTCGCTGCGGCAGCGCACGCCCTCGCTGGCGCCCACCCCGCGCGGGTCCCAGCTGACCAGGTCGTACCGCTCGTGCAGCTTGGACACCGTGGGCGCGTACGCCGGCATGTAGTCGACGCCCGAGCCCCCGGGGCCGCCGAAGTTGAACAGCAGGGAGCCGATCCGGTCGCCGCCGGTCGCCTTCGAGCGGATCAGCGCGATGCCGATCGTCCCGCCCTCAGGCTTCGACCAGTCCAGCGGCACCTTCAGGGTGGCGCACTGCCACTCGCTGGACGGCGCCGCGGAGCCCGCGGTGGCCTTGCAGCGCCCCCAGGCGAGCTTCTGCGCCGTGAGGGAGGAGGGCAGTGCGGCGGTCGTACCGGAGGAGCCGCTCGACGGTGAGGCGGCCGCGCTCGTCTTCCCGCCCCCCTTGCCGTCCCCGCCGCCGTCGTCGGACGACGAGCCACTGCTGCAGCCCGCCACCAGGAGTCCGGCGGCCGTCCCCAGAGCCGCCCACCGTGCCAGTCGTGCCATGTGCTTTCCCCCCATGTGAGCCGTCCGCACCGAGCAGCAGACGGCGGTCAGGCCATGGTAAGCGGACCGGGCCGAGCCTGCGGAGGCCTGTGGATAACGTTCTGACCTGCACGTTTAACCGGAATGGGGGTCGGTCACTAGGAGCAGACGGTTCCGGCCGCCGGTACCTTCCCGTCCAGCAGATAGCCGTTCACCGCGCTCTGCACGCACTTGTTCTTGCTGTCGTAGGCCCCGTGCCCCTGACCCTTGTAGGTCAGCTCGACGCCCACGCCCTCGCCCAGCGCGTCCACCATCTTCCGCGCGCCCTCGTACGGGGTTGCCGGGTCGCCCGTGTTGCCCACGACGAGGATCGGCGCCGAGCCGGGCGCGCTCACGTCGGGATGGTCCGCGGCGCCCGCGACGGCCCAGTCCGTGCAGCTGACCATGGACCAGGCCAGGAAGTCGCCGAAGAGCGGCGAGGCGGCCCGGAACTCCGGCAGCTTCTGTTCGACGTAGTCGGAGTCGTACCGGGGCTTGTCGTCGGCGCAGTTGATGGAGATGTTGGCCGCGGTGATGTTGCTGTACTCGCCGTTCTCGCTGCGTCCGTTCATCGAGTCGGACAGGGCGAGGAGGATCTTGCCGTCCCCGTCGTACGCCTGCTCCAGGCCCTCGGTGAGGTACTGCCAGAAGTCCTTCGAGTACAGGGCCTGGGCGATGCCGTTGGTCGCGGCAGTCTGGGTCAGCTCACGCGGGAGGATGCCAGGAATCGGCTTTTTGTCCAGGTCCGTCAACAGTTTGGCGATACGGTCCTTCACGTCCTGGGCGCTGTCGCCGACCGGGCAGGCCTCGGTCTTCGAGGTGCAGTCCTCGGCGAAGTTGTCGAGCGCCAGCTGGAAGCCCTTGGCCTGGCCGAGCGAGCCCTGTTCGGAGTTCTGCGTCGGGTCGACGACCGCGTCGAAGACGGCCCTGCCCACCTTCTTCGGGAACAAGTGGGCGTAGACGCCGCCGAGTTCGGTGCCGTACGAGATGCCGAAGTAGTACAGCTTGTCGTCGCCGAGGACCTGCCGCATGAGGTCCATGTCGCGGGCCGCGTCGGTGGTGCGCACATGGGGGAGCACCTTCTTGGAGTTCTTCTCGCAGGCCGCATTGAACTCCTTGGTGTTGTCCAGCAGCTCGGTGCGCTCGGCCGCGTCGTCGGGGGTCGCGTCCTGCTGGAAGTAGGCGTCGAGCTGCTGGTCGCTCTCGCACTTCACGGGCGCGCTGCGGCCGACTCCGCGCGGGTCGAAGCTGACCAGGTCGTAGCGGGTGCGCAGCTTCGTGTAGTCCTCGCCGAAGGCGGGCAGCGTGGTGACGCCCGAGCCGCCGGGGCCGCCGAAGTTGAAGACGAGCGAGCCGATGCGTTTGCTCGCGCTGCCGCTGGTCCTGGCCCGGATCAGGGCGATGCCGATCGTGTCGCCCTTGGGCTTGTTCCAGTCGAGGGGCGCCTTCATGGTGGCGCACTGCCACTTCGCGCCGTTCGGCAGCGGTGACGGGGCATCACCTCCGCCTTCCGCCTGGGACGGCGCCGGGCAGTCCTTCCAGTCCAGCTTCTGGGCCGACAGGTCCTCGTCCTTGTCCTTCGAGTCGTCGCCGCTGCAGCCCGCCAGCACGGAGGACAGCAGCACGGCGGTGGCGGTCAGGGCAGCGGCACGCGCGCGGGGAGGCTTCGGCATGCTCCCATCCTGCGGTCGCCCGGGGCGGGGCGCTCGGGGCACGGGCCGTATGAGGTACGCGCGCGTACGGCCGCCGTACCAGAAGACGCCGTACCGGAAACGGCCGTACTAGAGCGAGCCCTTGCGGGACAGGTGGTTGAAGGCCAGCCAGCCCGGGAGCACGGGCAGCCAGAGCGTCAGCAGGCGGAACAGCAGGACGGCGGGGGCCGCGACCTCCTTGGGGAGGCCGACCGCGATCAGACCGACCGTCAGGGTGGCTTCGACGGCGCCCACACCGCCCGGGGTCGGGGCCGCCGAGCCGAGCGCGTTGCCGGCGAGGAAGACGACCGCGACGCTGGCGATGCTGAGCGAGGTCCCCTCCTGGCCGAAGGCGCGGATCGAGGCGTCCAGGCACATCACGAAGCAGGCGGTCAGCAGGAGCATGCCGCCGATGCCGGTGACCAGCTTCTGCGGCCGTTGCAGCACGTCCAGCATGCGCGGCACGACACCGGCGAAGAGCGAACGCACGCGCGTGGCGACGAACTTCCGCAGGAACGGCACCGAGGTGACCACCAGGACGAGCACCGCCACCGTCAGCAGGCCCGCGATGACCGTCCGGGACGGCGACAGGGACGGCGTCTTCTCCGTGCCGGTCAGATAGCCGAAGGACAGCAGCATCAGGATGTGGCAGCCGAGCCCGAACAACTGCGACGCGCCGACGCTCGCGACCGCGAGGCCGGGGCGCACCCCGGCGCGTTGCAGGAAGCGCGTGTTGAGGGCGACGCCGCCCACCGCCGCCGGCGCGACGATCTTGACGAACGACCCGGCGACCTGCGCCGCCACCGTCCGCAGGAACGGCACCCGCTCGGGCACGAACCCGAGCAGCGCCATCGCCGCCGCGAAGTAGCTGCCCGCCGAGAACACCACGGCCGCGAGGACCCAGCCCCACTGGGCGTTCTCGATCAGCGGCCCGAACTCGATGTGGGTGAGCTGCGTGAGTAGGAAGTACGCGCCGATGGCGCCCGCGATGAAACTCATCAGCGTGCGCGGCCGCACCCGCTCGAGCCGGGCCGGCTCGACCGGCGCCTGCGGCCTGATCAACAGCACCTGGTGCCGGATCTGACTGAGCAGATCCTCCTCGCGCGCTTCGTCGATGGCCTCGTCGATGGCCCGCTTCTCGGCCCGCTGCTCCGCTCGTACGGCCTTCTTGTCGGGCTTTTCGAGTACGGGCCTGGTGTCGTCGTCCCCGGCCGCCTCCAGGCGGGCCTGCTTGGCCTGCCGGGACGCCTCCAGGACCGCCTCCCGCTCCCGCTGGGCGCGCTCCCGGGCCAGCTTGCGCAGGGTCGCGCGCGAGGTGCGGCTGAGCGCGATGGGCTGGAGCATCGGCAGACAGTCGGCCACCGCGTCCGGGCCGAGCACGCCCACAGCCGACGCCACCGCGCGCTCGGCGCCCACCCGCAGGCCGAGCGTCACCAGGAGCTGCGAGACGTCCATGCGCAGCAGCAGGTCGCCGGCCGCGATCTCGCCGACCCGCAGGTCGGTGAGGATGACCGTGCCGGAACGATCCACCAGAATCGCGTCGCCCACCAGCCTGCGGTGCGCGATCCGGCGCGACTGCAACGCGCGCACCTGGTGCCAGGTGTCGTGCAGCAGCTCGTCGGTGATCTGGTCGTCCGCCAGGGAGTCGAGGGTGCGCCCGCCCGTGTGCTCGTAGACGAGCATGACGGCGTCGGGGCCGAGTTCCGAGGTCGCGATCAGCTTGGGCGCGTTGGCGCCGGCCGCGATGGCCGCGTACGCGAGCAACGCCTCCTGCTCCAGGGCCTGCCGCAGCGACTGGAGGCTGCTGCGGGTGGCGAAGCCGCGCAGCGTCAGGTTGCGCCAGGCGCGGTAGAAGAAGCCCTGCGCCTGCTGCTCGCGGTCGACGACCGTGACGTCCAGCGGCGGGCCGTCCTCCAGCGTGACGAAGTAGCGCCGGCCGCGGTCGCCGGTCTCCGGAGTCTCCGTCACCTCCTCGCGCGCGGCGCTCACCGGACGGAAGCCGACGTGCCTCAGGCCCGCCATCAGCGTCCGCCCGGTCGGACGGACGTTGGGCGAGCCCACCGCGTACAGCGTCCCGTAGGCCACGGTCCAGCCGATCAGCACCGTCAGGATGATCGAGAACGGCGTGGTGTAGCCGGTGACGAGCATCGAGAACGCGTCCAGGAGCAGCACCATCCACAGCACCGCGCGCCAGCGCGGCCGCCGGGACATGCCGACGGCCGTCATGTACGCGATGACCGGGGCGAGATAGCCGTGCACCGGGTCGGTCAGCGCGTGGATGTCGCCGGGGGAGGGCTGGGTGAGCGCCTCCTGGATGGAGTCGGGGGCGGCCTTGGCGACCCACAGGTCTGTGGCGAGGGTCACGCCGTGCGCCAGGACCGCCGCGAGCACGCCGTCGGCGATGCGCAGGCCGTCGCGCTTGATCAGCCGCTCGATCGCGAACGCGACCGGCACCAGCAGGATCGCGATGCTGGAGGCCAGGCCGGCGATCTTGATGAGCAGGTCGGGCGCCTGTCCGGTGCCCTTGTTGATGTCCTGTTCGAGACCCGAGGTGGTGCCGTGCGCGAACGCGGCGATCGCCAGCAGTACGACGACGGCCAGCAGACCCACCAGGAGCCGCATCAGGTCGGAGGGGCGGTGCACGCGCGCGGGGAGCAGCGGTTCGTCGCCCTCGACCTCGTCGGCGTGCGCCTCGTCGAGGCACTCGGAGTCGTCGTTCCGCGCGGCCTCCTCGACGTCCTTCGCGGGCGTGTCGGTGTCGTCGTTGTCGGTGTCCGGGCGCGACGAAGCGTCAGAGGCGCTCTGAGCGTCCTCCGGGTGCACACCCTGCTGCTTCATCGTCTCTTCTTGATCTCGTATCACCGGTCACCGCCCGCATGATGGTGGCATGCCCCACTGACACACGGGGGCATCAGGGTGCAAGGGCGGGGGCGCACAGTCTGCCGGAAGCGCCGCCCCGGGGCGAGGGATACGCATGGTGACGGGCCCGTCACACTGTCGGTGGGGTGCGGCAGGATGGGGCGGATGAGCGAGGAGAGCCTGCCGCCTGAGGACCGCCCCGACGCGCTGCCCGAGTACGCCGAGCGCGTCCTGGAGGTCGCCGAACTGATCCCGCCCGGGCGTGTCATGACGTACGGCGACGTGGCCGAGTGGCTGGAGGAGGGCGGTCCCAGGCAGGTCGGCCGGGTGATGGCCCTCTATGGGGGAGCCGTTCCGTGGTGGCGTGTGGTGCGCTCGGACGGTGTGCTGCTCCCCGGGCACGAGCTGCGGGCGCTCGACCACTACCGCGCCGAGGGCACGCCCCTCAAGGAGGCGAGCCGGGCCGCCCAGGGCCACCTGCCGCGCCTCGACATGAAGCGGGCGCGCTGGGACGGCGGCGAACGCACGGAGGGTCACACCTGAAAGCTTCCGCCATACGACGATCCGGTGTGTGACCCGTGATCCGTACGGGGGAACAGGGGCACGCCCGTTGCATGCCGTACGTTCGTGAGGCGAGGGGCGCGCGTGTCGCGAGTGCCGTGCGGGAGGAGAGGGAAGAAGGGGAAGCCCTGCTTCCGCAACACCCGTCGGCGTAGCGTCGGCTGCACGAGTCCCCCTCACCACCCGATCACCGCCCTGCACGCGCGGTGGTCCGACAACCAGTACGACCACCAGGACCGGCGAACCACGTGAGCTCCTCTTCCTCCACCAGGCGCCTGCCGCACCCCCAGGTGCGACAGGGGAACCGTGGCGCTTACCGACTGGTCCGTACCCCGCCGGCCCGACCGGATCCCCCTCTTCTGGACGCCGCACAGCGCTCCGTGGTTGACCACAAGGGCGGTCCGCTGCTCGTCCTCGCAGGTCCGGGCACCGGCAAGACCACCACGCTCGTCGAGTCGGTGGCGGCCCGGATCGCCCGGGGCGGGGACCCCGAGCGCATCCTGGTGCTGACGTTCAGCCGCAAGGCGGCCGTCGAGCTGCGCGACCGCATGGCGCTGCGCATAGGAGCGGCCCACTCGCCCCAGGCGACGACGTTCCACTCGTTCTGCTACGCCCTGGTCCGCGCCCACCAGGACAGCGAACTGTTCGTTGAGCCGCTGCGGCTGCTGTCCGGCCCCGAACAGGACGTCGCCGTACGCGGACTGCTCGCCGGGCAGCCCGACCTGGAGCGGCTCGGCCTCGCGCACGTGCGCTGGCCGGACGAGCTGCGCGCCTGCCTGACCACCCGGGGCTTCGCCGACGAGGTCCGCGCGGTCCTCGCGCGCAGCCGCGAACTCGGCCTGGACCCGGGCGCCCTGGATGCCTTCGCCCACCGCATCGGCCGCCCCGACTGGCGCGCCGCGGCCGCTTTCCTCGCCGAGTACCTCGACGTGCTCGACCTCCAGGGCGTGCTCGACTACTCGGAGCTGGTCCACCGCGCGGTCCTCCTCGCCCACCGACCCGAGGTCGCCGAGAAGCTCGCCGCGCAGTACGACGCCGTACTCGTGGACGAGTACCAGGACACGGACGCGGCGCAGGTACGGCTGCTGCACGCGCTCGCGGGCGGGGGGCGCACCCTGGTCGCGTACGGCGACCCGGACCAGTCGATCTACGCGTTCAGGGGCGCCGACGTCAACGGCATCCTGGAGTTCCCGTATGCCTTCCCGCGCGCGGACGGCCGCCCCGCCCCCGTGGAGGTTCTGCGGACCTCCCGCCGCTCCGGCGCCGCGCTGCTCGCCGGGACCCGGCTGCTCACCCAGCGCATGCCGCTGACCCGGCTCCCGGCGGAGAAGGTTCGCGCGCATCGCGAGCTCGCGCCGGTGCGGGACGGCGGCCGCATCGAGGTGTACACGTACCCGACGGCCGGTACGGAGCTGGACAACATCGCCGACATCCTGCGCCGGGCACACCTGGAGGACGGCGTCCCCTGGCGCGAGATGGCCGTCCTGGTGCGCGCCGGGTCCCGCACGATCCCGACGGTGCGCCGTGCGCTCACGGCCGCGGGGGTCCCCCTCGACATCGACGGCGACGACCTGCCACTGCGGCACGAACCGGCGGTGGCGCCCTTGCTGACGGCGCTTCGGGCGGTGGCTGCGGCGGAGGCGGCCGACGGGGGCCCACGCGCGCGTGGCGAGGGCGCGGACGTGGCACCGCCGGCCGAGAGCGAGGAGGGCGCGCCGGAGGGCGGCCAAGGCGGCGCGGCTGAGGCGCTGGAGGCCGGCGAACGTGAGGCGGCCGAGCCGGTGGACGGCGGCGAAGACGACGCAACCGATGCGGCGGCCCCCTGCTGGCTCGACACCGAGACCGCGCTCACCCTCCTCGCCTCTCCCCTCGGCGGCATGGACGCGGCGGATCTGCGCCGCCTCGGGCGGGCCCTGCGGGACGAGGAGCGGGCCGGCGGCAATGCCCTGCCGGCGCCCTCGGACGAGCTGCTGGCGCGGGCGCTGGCCGAGCCCGAACGGCTGGCCGTGCACGACCCCGCGTACGCGCGTGGCGCCCAACGGCTCGGCGCGCTGCTGCGCAAGGCCCGTGAGCGGCTCGCGGGCGGCGGTACGGCCGAGGAGGCGCTGTGGGACCTCTGGGACGGCACGCCCTGGCCCGCGCGGCTGGAGCGGTCCGCCCGGCGCGGCGGCGCGGCCGGGCGCAACGCCGACCGCGATCTGGACGCCGTGTGCGCGCTGTTCGCGACCGCCACGCGCGCGGAGGAGCGCACCGGCGGCCGGGGCGCCCTCAACTTCCTGGAGGAGATCGACGCCGAGGACATCGCCGCCGACACGCTCACCCGGCGTGCCGTACGCCCCGACGCCGTGCGCCTGATGACCGCGCACCGCTCGAAGGGCCTGGAGTGGCGCCTGGTCGTCGTCGCCGGCGTCCAGGAGGGCCTGTGGCCCGACCTGCGCCGCCGCGGCTCCCTCCTGGAGGCCGACCGCATCGGCCGCGACGGACTCGCCGAACCGCTCACCCCGGGTGCGCTGCTCGCCGAAGAGCGCCGCCTGTTCTACGTCGCCGCCACGCGCGCGCGTGAACGCCTCGTCGTCACCGCCGTGAAGGCCCCCGCCGACGACGGCGACCAGCCATCCCGCTTCCTCACCGAACTCGGCGTCGAATCAAGGGACGTCACCGGCCGCCCCCGCCGCCCGCTGTCCGTCGCCGCGCTCGTCGCCGAACTGCGCGCCACCACGGTCGACCCGCGCGTCTCCGACACCCTCAGGGAGGCCGCCGCCCACCGGCTGGCCCGGCTCGCCGCGCTCGCCGACGAGGACGGCCGCCCGCTCGTGCCGTCCGCCCACCCCTACCGCTGGTGGGGCATGTGGGACCCGACCGAGTCCAAGGTGCCGCTGCGCAACCGCGACCAGCCCGTCGTGCTCTCCGGCAGCGCCCTCGACCAGCTCGCCAACACCTGTGCCCTGCAATGGTTCCTGGGCCGCGAGGTGAAGGCCGACGCGCCCGCCACGGCCGCCCAGGGCTTCGGCAACGTCGTGCACGTCCTCGCCGACGAGGTCGCCTCCGGGCACACCCCGGCCGACCTCGCCGTCCTCATGGAACGCCTCGACTCCGTGTGGAACGCGCTCGCCTTCGACGCGCCCTGGAAGTCGGCGCAGGAGAAGGAGAACGCGCGCGTGGCGCTCGAACGCTTCCTGAAGTGGCACGTCATGGACCGCACGGGACGTACGCCGGTCGCCAGCGAGCACGACTTCGACGTCACCCTGGAAGCCGGCGACTACGAGGTGCGCATCCGCGGTCAGATGGACCGCGTCGAGGCGGACGGCGAGGGCCGCGCCTATGTCGTCGACTTCAAGACCGGCAAACAGGCGCCCACCGCGCGCGAGGTGGAACACCACCCCCAGCTCGCCGTCTACCAGCTCGCCGTCAAGGAGGGCGCCGTCGACGAGGCCTTCGACGGGGTACGCCCCGAGCCCGGCGGCGCCGAACTGGTCCAGCTGCGCCAGGGCGCCGCGCGGCGGGACGGCGGCGAGACGCTGCCCAAGGTGCAGGCCCAGGAGCCGCTTGAGGGTGAGTGGGTCGGCGACCTGTTGGCGACCGCCGCCGGCAAGGTCCTCGACGAACGCTTCACCCCGACCTCCGGACAACACTGCACACACTGCGCGTTCCGGGCGTCCTGCAGCGCTCGGCCCGAGGGGCGGCACGTGGTCGAGTGACCCGGGTGAGCGACGACACCCCCCGTGCTGACCTGCGCTTCTCCTCGACCCAAGGTCGATCGGTCCTCCGTTGTCAGTGGCCGCCGCTAGCCTCTCTGACGTGCCGCCTCGTATCACCGATCCCGATCAGCTCAAGGAGCTCCTCGGGATCCCGTTCACCCCGGAGCAGACGGCCTGCATCGTCGCGCCGCCCGCCCCGCAGGTGATCGTGGCCGGAGCCGGGTCGGGCAAGACCACGGTGATGGCGGCGCGCGTGGTCTGGCTGGTCGGCACCGGCCAGGTCGCCCCCGAGCAGGTCCTCGGCCTCACCTTCACCAACAAGGCGGCCGGCGAACTCGCCGAGCGCGTCCGCAAGGCGCTGATCAGGGCGGGCGTCACCGACCCCGACGTCGTCGACCCGGACAACCCGCCGGGCGAGCCGGTGATCTCGACGTACCACGCCTTCGCGGGCCGCCTGCTGACCGACCACGGCCTGCGCATCGGCCTGGAGCCGACATCCCGGCTGCTCGCCGACGCCACCCGCTACCAACTCGCCGCGCGCGTCCTGCGGGAGTCCCCGGGCCCCTACCCGGCGCTCACCCGCTCCTTCGCCGACCTCGTCAGCGACCTGCTCAACCTCGACGCCGAACTCGCCGAGCACCTCGTACGACCCGAGAACCTGCGCGCGTACGACGCCGAACTGCTGCGCAGCTTGCAGGGCGCCAAGCTCACCAACGCCGACCTGCGCAAGGTCCCCGAGGCGGCCGCGGCCCGCCGTGAACTCGCCGACCTTGTAGTCCGCTACCGGGCCGCCAAGCGCGAGCGCGACCTGCTCGACTTCGGCGACCAGATCGCCCTGTCCGCGCAGCTCGCGCAGATCCCCGAAGTCGGCCGCATCCTGCGCGACGAGTTCCGTGTCGTCCTGCTCGACGAGTACCAGGACACCTCGGTCGCCCAACGCATCCTCCTGGCGGGCCTGTTCGGCGGCGGCACCGGCCACCCGGTCACCGCGGTCGGCGACCCCTGCCAGGCGATCTACGGCTGGCGCGGCGCCTCCGTGGCCAATCTGGACGACTTCCCGGAGCACTTCGCGCACCCCGACGGCCGCCCGGCCACCCGTCAGGCGCTCAGCGAGAACCGCCGCAGCGGCGGCCGCCTCCTCGACCTCGCCAACGGCCTCGCCGAGCCCCTGCGTGCCATGCACGCGGGCGTGGAGGCACTCCGCCCGGCTCCCGGCGCCGAGCGCGACGGCATGGTGCGCTGCGCGCTGCTGCCCACCCATGCCGAGGAGATCGAGTGGCTCGCCGACTCGATCGCCCACCTCGTGAACACCGGCAAGGCACCCGGTGAGATCGCCGTCCTGTGCCGTACGGCGACCGACTTCGCGGAGATCCAGGGCGCGCTCGTCGCCCGGGACGTCCCCGTCGAGGTCGTCGGCCTGTCCGGGCTGCTGCACCTGCCGGAGATCGCCGACCTGGTCGCCGTCTGCGAGGTCCTCCAGGACCCCGGTGCCAACGCCGCCCTGGTGCGCCTGCTGACCGGTCCGCGCTGGCGCATCGGCCCGCGCGACCTCGCCCTGCTGGGCCGCCGCGCCCGGCGACTCGTCGCGCACGCGCGCGTGGAGGGCGACGAGGACCGGGACCGCCGGCTCGCCGAGGCCGTCGAGGGGGTCGATCCGTCCGAGGTGATATCGCTGGCGGACGCCCTCGACACCTTCCTGGAGCTGCCGCTCGACGCCGAGCAGGAGGACGACGGACTGCCCTTCTCGCCGGACGCACGCGTGCGGTTCGCGCGCCTGGCCGCCGAACTGCGCGACCTGCGCCGCTCGTTGTCCGACCCGCTGATGGACGTCCTGCACCGCGTCCTCGCCGTCACCGGCCTGGAGGTGGAGCTGTCGGCGTCCCCGCACGCGCTGGCCGCCCGCCGCCGCGAGACCCTCTCCAACTTCCTGGACGTCGCCGCCGCGTTCGCCGCCGGCGACGGCGAGGCGACCCTGCTCGCCTTCCTGGGCTTCCTGCGCACGGCCGCCCAGTACGAGAAGGGTCTCGACAACGCGCTGCCGGGCGGCGAGAACACCGTCAAGGTGCTCACCGCGCACAAGTCCAAGGGCCTGGAGTGGGACGTAGTCGCCGTCCCCGGCCTGGTCACGGGGACCTTCCCCAGCACCCAGGGCCGCGAGAAGTGGACCGCCCAGGGCAAGGTGCTGCCGCACGAACTGCGCGGCGACGCCGACACCCTCCCCGACGTCGAGGCCTGGGACTCGCGCGGCCTGAAGGCCTTCCAGGAGGACATGAAGGAGCACCAGCACACCGAGGAACTCCGCCTCGGCTACGTCACCTTCACTCGCCCCCGCTCCCTCCTCCTCGGCTCGGGCCACTGGTGGGGCCCCAGCCAGAAGAAGCCGCGCGGCCCCTCCGGCTTCCTGCTGGACCTCTACGAGCACTGTGAGACGGGTTACGGCGAGATCGAGGCCTGGGCGGACGAGCCGGCCGAGGACGAGGAGAACCCGGCCCTGCACAGGGCGAGCGCCGACCAGGTCTGGCCCCTGCCCCTGGACGAGGCGTCCCTCACCCGCCGCCGAAAGGCCGCCGAAACCGTCCTGGCCCACCTGGAGGACCTCGCCTCCCACGAGGACGACCACCCCGCGGCCGTACACGACCCAGACGACCACGAGGACCCGGAGTGGCCACCGCCGCCGGACGACGAAGAGCTCCCTTACGACGCGGATGAACTGCCCTACGAGGAGGATCCGTTCACTGAGTCCTTCGCCGAGGGCGAGCCGGACGACTGGGACGCATGGTCCGCGGACCGACCGAGCGTGCCGCACCAGGCGGCGGCTCCGGAGCGGGCCGAGGAGGCGGGCGCACGCACGCGTGGCCGTGCGCCGGCCCGCCTCACCCCGGAGGAGGCGCGCACTCTTGCCTCCTGGGACCGTGACCTCGACGCCCTCACCGGTGAGCTCCTACGCGCGCGTGCAGCCGTGACCGACGTGCCGCTGCCCGCCTCGCTCACCGCGTCCCAAGTGCTCCGGCTGGCCGCCGACCCGGACGGGTTCGCGCAGGAGCTCGCGCGCCCGATGCCGCGCCCGCCGCAGCCGGCCGCGCGCCGGGGCACCCGGTTCCACGCCTGGGTCGAGGCCCGCTTCGAAGAGCTGACGCTGCCCGTGCTGGAGCCGGACGAGCTGCCCGGGAGCGAGGCCGAGATCGCCGACGAACGTGACCTGGAGGCCCTCAAGGACGCCTTCGAGCGCACCGAGTACGCGCACCGCACGCCCCACCGCGTCGAGGCGCCCATCCAGCTGGCCATCGCCGGCCGCGTGGTCCGGGGCCGGATCGACGCCGTCTACAAGGCGGACGACGGCGACGGGACGACGTACGAGATCGTCGACTGGAAGACCAGCCAATCCCGTACCGCAGACCCCCTCCAGCTTGCCGTGTACCGGTTGGCCTGGGCCGAGCAGCAGGGCATTCCCCTGGAATCCGTCAACGCGGCGTTCCTGTACGTACGCACTGGTGAGGTTGTACGACCGGAGGGCCTGCCGGACCGGGCGGCACTGGAGCGGCTGCTGCTGGGCGAGCCCGGCGCACAAGCAAACTGTGAGGAACCGCCCACCGAGGATGTCGGTGCGGGCCGATAGGCTCGTGACCATGAGCCAGCCCGTTGACAGTGCCGTCAGCGCCGTCCGTACGTACATCGAGCAGCATCGTGCCGCCTTCCTCGACGCCCTCGCCGAGTGGCTGCGCATCCCGTCCGTGTCGGCCCAGCCCGACCACGCTCCCGATGTACGGCGCAGCGCCGACTGGCTCGCCGCCAAGCTCCAGGAGACCGGCTTCCCGACCACCGAGGTCTGGGAGACCCCGGGCGCCCCGGCCGTCTTCGCCGAGTGGCCCGCCGCCGATCCCCAGGCGCCCACGGTCCTGGTCTACGGCCATCACGACGTACAGCCCGCCGCCCGCGAGGACGGCTGGGACAGCGACCCCTTCGAGCCGGTCGTCCGCGAGAACCGCCTCTACGCGCGCGGGGCGGCCGATGACAAGGGCCAGGTGTTCTTCCACACACTCGGCGTCCGCGCCCACCTCGCCGCCACCGGCCGTACCGCCCCCGCGGTCAACCTGAAGCTGCTCGTCGAGGGCGAGGAGGAGTCCGGCTCCCCGCACTTCCGCGCACTGGTCGAGCGGTACGCGGACCGGCTCGCCGCCGACGCCGTGATCGTCTCCGACACCGGCATGTGGTCCGAGGACACCCCCACGGTGTGCACCGGCATGCGCGGCCTCGCGGAGTGCGAGATCACGCTGTACGGCCCCGACCAGGACATCCACTCCGGCTCCTTCGGCGGCGCCGTGCCCAACCCGGCCA
Source organism: Streptomyces sp. CA-249302 (assembly GCF_050936785.1). Lineage (NCBI taxonomy): Bacteria > Bacillati > Actinomycetota > Actinomycetes > Kitasatosporales > Streptomycetaceae > Streptomyces > Streptomyces sp. CA-249302. The sequence goes on from NZ_JBNJMG010000001.1 coordinate 7,166,310, forward strand.
CCGCGGCCGCCCGCCTGGTCGCCGCCCTGCACGACGAGCACGCACGCGTGGCGGTCCCCGGCTTCTACGACGGCATCATCGAACTCACCGAGCACGAGCGCGAACTCTTCGCCGAGCTGCCCTTCGACGAGCAGCAGTGGCTGCGCACCGCCAGGTCGCACGCCGTCCGGGGCGAGGCCGGGCACACCACCCTGGAGCGCATCTGGGCCCGCCCCACCGCCGAGGTCAACGGCATCGGCGGCGGCTACCAGGGCCCCGGCAGCAAGACGATCATCCCGTCCTCGGCCATGGTGAAGCTGTCCTTCCGACTCGTCGCCGGCCAGGACCCCGACCACATCGAGAAGGCCGTCCGCGCGTGGGCCGCCGAGCAGGTGCCCGCCGGGATCCGGCACGAGATCACGTTCGGCGCCGCCACGCGCCCGTGCCTGACACCGCTGGACCACCCCGCCCTGCAGTCCGTCGCCCGCGCCATGGGCCGCGCCTTCGAGGGGCCGGTCCGCTTCACGCGCGAGGGCGGCTCCGGCCCGGCCGCCGACCTCCAGGAGGCCCTCGGCGCACCGGTGCTCTTCCTGGGCATCTCCGTCCCGTCCGACGGCTGGCACGCGCCGAACGAGAAGGTCGAGCTCGACCTTCTGCTCAAGGGCGTCGAGACCACCGCGTACCTGTGGGGCGACCTCGCGGAGACATGGCGCCATGCACCCTGAGTGCCCGGCGCCGACCGCCGCCCACGACACGTCCCGCCTGACCGCCCGCCGAAACAATCCGTTCCACTGGGGGAGTTGGAAGCACCCGTGACCACCTGGACCGACCACACCGCCGACCGCCCCATCTCGCTCACCGCCCCGAGCGGCATCGACCGCGCCGCCCACCACCGCCTCGACGAGGCCTGGCTCGCGGCGGCTTGGAGCCACCCCACGACCCGCTGCTTCGTGGTCTCCGGCGGCCAGGTCCTCATCGACGAGACGGCGGACGGCCGTACCGAACTCGTCATGACCCCCTCGTTCGAAGCCCCCCTCACCGAGGCGCACCGCTACTTCCTGGGCACCGACGAGGACGGCGTCAGCTACTTCGCCCTCCAGAAGGACGCGCTGCCCGGCCGAATCGACCAGTCCGCGCGCCCGGCGGGCCTGCGCGAGGCCGGCCTGCTGCTGTCACCCCGCGACGCGGGTCTGATGGTGCACGCGGTCGGCCTGGAGAACTGGCAGCGCACCCACCGCTTCTGCTCCCGCTGCGGCGAGCGCACGGTGATCGCGGCGGCCGGCCACATCCGCCGCTGCCAGGCCTGCGGCGCCGAGCACTACCCGCGGACCGACCCCGCCGTGATCATGGCGGTCACCGACGCCGAGGACCGCATCCTGCTCGGCCGCCAGGTGCACTGGCCCGAGGGCCGCTTCTCGACGCTGGCCGGCTTCGTCGAGCCCGGCGAGTCCATCGAGCAGGCGGTGCGCCGCGAGGTCTTCGAGGAGGCCGGCATCACTGTCGGCCAGGTCGAGTACGTCGCCAGCCAGCCCTGGCCGTTCCCGTCCAGCCTGATGCTCGGCTTCATGGCGCACGCCACCTCGACCGAGATCAACGTCGACGGCGACGAGATCCACGAGGCCCGCTGGTTCTCCCGCGACGAACTGGGCGCCGCCTTCGAGGCCGGCGAGGTGCTGCCGCCCTACGGCATCTCCATCGCGGCCCGCCTGATCGAGATGTGGTATGGCAAGCCGCTGCCGACGAGGAGCTTCGTCTGAAGGCAACGATCGTCCGGGGTCGCACCACAAGCGAGAAGGCGGCCCCTGAGCCGCCTCAGGAACCGCCTTCTCCGTCTCTGCGAAACCGCGGAGCGACTACACGCCGATCTTCTGCTTCACCTGCGCCAGCGACGGGTTCGTGAGTGTCGAACCGTCGGAGAACAGCACGGTCGGAACCGTCTGGTTTCCGCCATTCGCCTTCTCCACGAACGCCGCGGACTCCGGGTCCTGCTCGATGTTGATCTCGTTGTACGTGATGCCCTCGCGGTCCATCTGGCTCTTCAGCCGGCGGCAGTAACCGCACCACGTCGTGCTGTACATCGTCAGAGTGCCCGGCATGTCTCTCGCTCTCCTCAGCTGCTGGGGATCGGTGGTCGCAGTGGGAACGTACTTGAAAGGGCCACCATTCCCACACGCGGTGCCCCGCCCGACGTGACGCCTGCCGCATTAGTACGACTGCCGGTGCCTGCCTGTGGACAACCGCCGCTCCTGTCTCCGGCGACCTGGCAGCATGGCGGTGTGACAGCAGCAACGCACTCCACGCTCTTCCCGCAGGTTCCGGAGTCGGCCGACGCGGTGCTCGCCGGGCTCGACCCCGAGCAGCGCGCGGTGGCCACCGCCCTGCGCGGCCCGGTGTGCGTGCTCGCCGGCGCCGGCACAGGCAAGACCCGGGCGATCACCCACCGGATCGCCTACGGAGTGCGCGCCGGGATCCTCCAGCCCTCCAGCGTGCTGGCCGTCACGTTCACCAACCGTGCCGCCGGCGAGATGCGCGGCCGGCTCCGGCAGCTCGGCGCCGCCGGCGTCCAGGCCCGTACGTTCCACTCCGCGGCCCTGCGCCAGCTCCAGTACTTCTGGCCGAAAGCCGTCGGCGGCTCCATGCCCCGGCTCGTCGACCGCAAGATCCAGCTCGTCGCCGACGCGGCCGCCGCCTGCCGCATCCGCCTCGACCGGGGCGAGCTGCGGGACGTCACCGCCGAGATCGAGTGGTCCAAGGTCACCCAGACCGTCCCCGCCGACTACGCCGCGGCCGCCGTCAAGGCCGGCCGTGACGCCCCCCGCGACCCGGCCGAGATCGCCCAGCTCTACTCCGTCTACGAAGACCTCAAGCGGGACCGCGCGGTCATCGACTTCGAGGACGTCCTGCTGCTGACCGTCGCCGTCCTGCAGGACCGCGGTGACATCGCCGAACAGGTCCGCGCCCAGTACCAGCACTTCGTCGTCGACGAGTACCAGGACGTCAGCCCGCTCCAGCAGCGCCTGCTGGACCTGTGGCTGGGCGAGCGGGACAACCTGTGCGTGGTCGGCGACGCCAGCCAGACGATCTACTCGTTCACCGGAGCAACTCCCGACCACCTCCTCGACTTCCGCACCCGCCACCCCGGCGCCACCGTCGTCAAGCTGGTCCGGGACTACCGCTCCACGCCCCAGGTCGTCCACCTGGCCAACGGCCTCCTCGCCCAGGCCCGCGGCCGCGCCGCCGACCACCGCCTGGAGCTGGTCTCCCAGCGCGCGGCGGGCCCCGAGCCCGGCTACACCGAGTACGTCGACGAGCCGGCCGAGGCCGAGGGCGCCGCCCGCCGCATCCGCGAGCTCATCGACGCGGGCGTCCCGGCGGCCGAGATCGCGATCCTGTTCCGGACCAACGCCCAGTCCGAGACCTACGAACAGGCCCTCGCCGACGCCGGGGTCCCCTACCAGCTGCGCGGCGCCGAGCGGTTCTTCGACCGCCCCGAGGTGCGCCGGGCGATCGTCGCCCTGCGCGGCTCGGCCCGCTTCGGCGGGAACAACTCCCTGCTCGACGACGCCGTCGACCTGCCCTCCCAGGTCCGCGCCGTGCTGTCGGGGGAGGGCTGGACATCCCAGCCCCCGGCCGGCTCCGGCGCCGTCAGAGAGCGCTGGGAGTCCCTGGCCGCCCTGGTCAACCTCGCGCAGGACTTCGTCGCCGCCAGAGCCGACGCCACCCTCGGGGACCTCGTCGCCGAGCTGGACGAGCGGGCCAACGCCCAGCACGCCCCGACCGTCCAGGGCGTCACCCTGGCCTCCCTGCACTCGGCCAAGGGCCTGGAGTGGGACGTCGTCTTCCTGGTCGGCGTCGCCGAGGGCATGATGCCGATCACCTACGCAAAGACCGACGAGCAGATCGAGGAGGAGCGCCGCCTCCTCTACGTCGGCGTCACCCGCGCCCGCGAGCGCCTGCACGTCTCCTGGTCCCTGTCCCGCTCGCCCGGCGGCCGCCCGAACCGGCGCCCCAGCCGCTTCCTGGACGGCCTGCGTCCCGGCTCCACCGCCACCGTCGGCCGCAGCGCGGCGGCGGGCTCCGGCGGGATCGAGCGCGGCTTCGCCGGCCGGCCCGACGTCGTTCAGCGGCGCACCCAGCGCAGCCCGGCCCGCTGCCGGGTGTGCGGCCGCACGCTCACCGACGCCGGCGAGATGAAACTGATGCGCTGTGAGGACTGCCCGTCCGACATGGACGAGGGCCTGTACGAGCGGTTGCGCGAGTGGCGGGCGGACCAGGCGAGGCTCAGCGGACAGCCCGCCTTCTGCGTCTTCACCGACAAGACACTCATGGCGATCGCCGAGGCCGTCCCCGACGAGGAGCACGAGCTGGCCCGGATCCCCGGCGTCGGAGCGCGCAAGTTCAACCGGTACGGGGCCGATGTCCTGGCCATCTGCGCAGGCCGGGAGGTCCCGGAGGACGACGAGGAAGGCTGACGGAAACTCGTCGAAAAAATAGTTTGCGCATGCCCCAGCAATCCCCATAGGTTCTTAGCCACGGGGACGGAGGCCTTCTCGGAGGCCCCGATTCCGTGTTCTACTTGCATATCCGTCGGACTGGTTCATCCCAGTCCCCCAAGACGCCGAGAGGAGGCGAGTCCAGTGATCAGCATCAACGCCAGCTCCATCAAGACCGCGAAAATGACCGATCCCTCGGTCGTCGCCTCCATGTGCATGCTCGGCGCCAGCATCTCGGGCACCGGTCTGTCCGGCATTCGTGCCGCCCGGCCGGCGTCCTCCGTGTCTCTCGCGGGTCTTCCCGTCAGTGAGCGCAATGAGCGACCGACCAAGGCACTGGAAGCAGTAGCGGCGCAGGCACAGGCCTATGCCTTTACGGCGGCCGGTGCCGGTAACCGGAAGCAGACGACGCAGCACCACCAGATGTGGGCCTTCCGTGGGCCAGAACCCTGGAGTGATCCAGCCTGATCGACAATCAGGCCGGCGCCTTCAGGGCCGCGGAACCCCATCCGGGATCCGCGGCCCTTCTGTTTGTCCCAGCACCGGGACGGACGGGCGAAGGGGCCTCGGGACAAGAAAAGAACCCGGTACCAGCCGCCACCCGGCCCAACAGGGCCGGAACGACCAGACGAGGAAGACCAACCGTGCAACTCGAAGCGCACGCCCCGTCCGTACCGCCTTCCGAAACGATCCCCCCGCCCGGCCTCACGGAGGACTCCGCCTTGATCCCGCTCACTGCGCTCACCGCGCTCGACGACGCCATCGAGAACCTCGGCGTACCCGTCCCCTGCCGTTCCTACGACCCGGAGGTCTTCTTCGCCGAGTCGCCGGCGGACGTCGAGTACGCCAAGTCCCTCTGCCGCACCTGCCCGCTGATCGAGGCCTGCCTCGCCGGCGCCAAGGAGCGGCGTGAGCCCTGGGGCGTCTGGGGTGGCGAGCTGTTCGTCCAGGGTGTTGTCGTCGCCCGGAAGCGGCCGCGTGGTCGCCCGCGCAAGAACCCGGTCACGGCATGAACACCGCAGGAACGATCGACCGCCCCCTCACGCACGACCCCAAGAAGCAGGCCCCGATGAAGCCGTCCACCAACGAGCCCGCCGGCTCCGCGATCGAAGACACCACGACTACCGGCACCGCCGGTTCACCCCAGAACAGGACCCGAGAGATGCAACTTCAACCAGAAGCCCTGGCTCGTGCGCATATGCACGACCTGCTGCACGAGGCCGAGCGGGAACGACAGGCCGTGCGCCTGGTGTCCGCCCGCCGGATGCAGCGCCGTGCGGAGCGCGCCTCGCGGCGTGCCCGCCGTGCGCTCGCCATGGCCGTCATGCAGTGACCAACCACACCTGAAGCGGTGGCCTCCCCAGCCCGGGAGGCGAAAGCTCCCCGCGGGGGCCGGTCCGTCCGAACGGACCGGCCCCCGCGGTGCGTTCTGCCCGCGCGGGCGCCGACCTCGGCGTATCGTCGCCGCGTGACGAGTCCTTCCGGAGGCAGTGACGACGGCGGCTCCCCGGCGGAGCCCCAGCCCCTGGTGTGTGCCCACTGCGGCACCCGCGCCGAGGGTCCGCAACCCACCTGGATCTGCTCCGTGGAGAACGGCACCCGCCACTACTTCTGCGACGCCTGCTCCCGGGAGAACCTCCGGGCGATCGAGGGGCGGCTCGACTCGGCCTGGTGGTAGCTCACGCCTCCGCGGCCGACTCTTCCTCCTCCGGCTCCTCCGGCACGAACCCCGGCAGCCACTCCTCCAGCTCGTCCCGCAGCCGGACCGTCGCGCCCAGCTGGCACAGCACACCGATCGTGCTCAGCGTCACGCGGTGAATCAGCAGGTAGGCCGGTGGCAGGTTCAGCCGCTTGCCCAGCTGGTAGGCGGGGGAGCGGGGGTCGGCTATGCGGGCCGCCTGGCTGCGCATCCAGCCGCGGGTGAAGGTGAACTCGTCGACGTCGGCCGGTTCGATGATCGGCAGGAGGTAGTCGAGGACGGCGGCCGGGTCCAGCTCTATGGACTCCTTGACGAAGCCCTCTTCGCAGAGCAGCTCGTAGACCGCCTCCGCCTCGCCGTCGAGGGTCATGCGCAGGGAGTCGCCGATCGTGGTCGGCAGGCCCCCCGGGAGCCGGTCGACCGTGCCGAAGTCCAGGACGCCCAGCCGCCAGTCGTCCTCGCCGGCCGGACCGCCGGGCAGCAGACGGAAGTTGCCCGGATGCGGGTCGGCGTGCAGCAGACCGGTGCGGGCCGGGCCCGAGAAGAGGAAGCGGGCCAGCAGCTGGCCGGCGCGGTCGCGCTGCTCCGTGGTGCCGTCCGAGATGATCTCCGACAGCGGGATGCCGTCGATCCACTCGGTGACCAGCACCTGGTCGCACTGGTGGACCACACCGGGCACCACGACGTCCGGGTCGTCCGCGAACTCCTCCGCGTGGGCCTGCTGGGCCTGGGCCTCCAGGCCGTAGTCCAGCTCCTCCGAGACCCGGTCCTTGAGCTCCGCGATCAGCGGCTTGATGTCCATACCGGGGATGAGGGGGCCCAGCAGACGGGCGAAACGGCTCAGCTGGTTCAGGTCGGACAGCAGGGCCTCGCCCGCTCCCGGGTACTGGACCTTGACCGCCACCTCGCGGCCGTCGTGCCACACCGCACGATGCACCTGGCCGATCGAGGCCGCGGCGGCCGGCTTGTCCTCGAACTCGAGGAACAGCTCCTGCCAGTCCTTGCCGAGCCGCTCGGCGAGCACCGTGTGCACGGTGCGCGTCGGCATCGGCGGGGCCGCCTCCTGCAGCTTCGTCAGCGCCGCCCGGTAGGGGCCGGCGACCTCCTCGGGCAGCGCCGACTCGAAGACGGACAGGGCCTGGCCGAACTTCATCGCGCCGCCCTTGAGCTCGCCGAGCACCTTGAACAGCTGCTCCGCCGTGCGCTGTTGGAGCTCGCGGCCGACGATCTCCGCGGACTCGCCGACGATCCGCTTGCCCAGTCCCCAGGTGGCCCGCCCGGCGAAGCCGAGCGGGAGCGCGGCGAGCTTGGCGGTCCGGGTGACCGCCTTGCGGGGAAGATCAGACATGCGCCCTCCAAGTCCCTGCCGGCCGCGCCGCGTCCGCCTCACGGCATGACTTCGACGACCGTTGCCCCGTCATTGTCTCGTGCGGCTGCCCGTCCTCATCGGCCTGTGCCCCCTTCTTACCTTTCTCCGCGGCACCGCACGGACATGCCAGGTGCGCCCAGACCGGTCGAGCGTGCCAGGTCAGCCCGGGCAGCGAGACCTCCCAGCGGGCGCCCGCGGTCGTCGGGACCCGGCCGTCCAGGAAGACGAGGGCGTGTGCGGCCGCCAGCCCGGCGACCGTAGTGGCCAGCGTCACATCGCAGGGCCGCACCGGGCGTGGCCTGCCCGAACCCGAGCGCCACTGGGCCACCAGGCGGGGCCAGGCCTGGTCCCGGTCGCTGCGTCCCTCGTGCAGACAGCCCGCGCAGCCCGTCTCGCCGGGCAGGACCAGGGGGCCGACGACTCCGGTGGCCTCCACGACGCCGGCGTACAGATGGGGCGTACCCGAATCGACGAGGGGTTCGGCGGCGGACGGAGCGGGCGCGTGGACGTCGACGTCGTCGCGCGGGGCGAGGATCACCAGCGAGAAGCCGGGGTCGCCGGCTGTGGGCGGTGCCGTGCGGGCGCGGCGCGGTGGGCGGTCCGGAGCCCAGCCGCGTGCGGTCCGCCGGGCGGCCTCGTCCCTGCGGTCTCCGACGGACTCGGACGGCAGTCCGCCCGGCGCGACGTCCCATGACTCGACCTTGCCGACGTCGCACACGTCGACCTCGCCGACCCCCGCGGCCGCGAGCAGCGAGGCCACCATCGCGCCCACCCGGCCCGCGCCCCTTACCTGCACCCGCAGTGAGCGTCGCGCCGCCAGCTGCCCGATCGCGTCGCCCGGTCCCGTGGTGAGCAGGGAGAGGGAGGCGAGGTCGGGGCGCAGCCGGTCCAGGACCTCCTTCTTGCCGCGCAGGGCGTCGGCGGCCGGGCCACCTCCTCTGGCGTCGTCCAGGAGACCGGCCCGTGCCAGCCCCGCCACCAGCCCGTCGACATGGCCGTCGGGCAGATCCATCCGGCGCGCCTCCTCACGCAGCAGCGGCATCCCCCGCGTGCCGTTGAGCAGGTCGAGGAAGCTGCCCGTCGCCGGGTCCATCGGCCCCAGCGTCATCGCGTGCGCCGGTGCCATCCCGAACTGCACGGTGTTGAGATCGCGCCAGCCGCGCCGCAGCGCGGGCTTCACCAGCGGAGCGATCGGGGCCGTCGCATTCGCCAAGCCGACCGCGTCTCCCAAGTCCGCGCGCACCGCACCCTTCACGCTCACCGCATCCATCGCAGGCCCCCGTAGCCCTCGCAGAACATCCCGTGGCGCCGAGGCGGTTCGCTCACGGTGCGTCGATGGTCGGTCGACGGCCGTCGCGGTTCCCCCGGCGGGATCCAGCATGCCCGGACCTGCCGAGGGGTGCCGAAAGTTGTCCACAGGCGGTGGGTATTCGTCGTACAAATCAGACGCTCGGAGGGGGATCGGCACGGAACCGTCCCGGAGTCGGGACTTCCCGCGTGTGCAGCGGGTAACGTCGGGGCGTGCCCGCCGACCCACTGCAAAGCGCCGGAACGCCACAGCGCAGCACGACGAGCCAGCCGCCGAGCGGCTCGGGGGCGAGCGCGATCGAGGTCCGCAGGAGCGCCCGGCGACGCCGGACCGTATCCGCGTACCGCGAGGGCGATCGCACCGTCGTACTCATCCCTGCCCGGATGTCCGAGGCGGAGGAGCAGCGCTGGGTCACCGTCATGCTCGACAAGCTGGCCGCCCAGGAGAGCAAACGGGTCCTCGGCGACGCCGAGCTGGCGGAGCGGGCCGAGCGGCTGTCGGCACAGTACTTCGACGGCCGGGCGCGGCCCACCTCGGTGCGCTGGGTCACCAACCAGAACACGCGCTGGGGCTCCTGCACCCCCGCCGAGGGCAGCATCCGCCTGTCGCACCGGCTGCAGGGGATGCCCGAGTACGTCGTCGACTACGTCCTCGTCCACGAGCTGGCGCATCTGCTCGTGCCTGGGCACGGGCCGCGTTTCTGGCGGCTCCTGGAGGCGTATCCGCGGACCGAGCGGGCCCGGGGCTACCTCGAAGGGGTGGTCGCCGCCGAGCGGTTGCCGCATCTGCCGGGCGCGCGCGGCGAGTGAAGGGCGAGCCCGGTGTTGTGTACCGGGTGTGTACCGACTTCTTCCGGTGTCGGAGTTTGCCGTTAGCCTGGCGCGACGCACTCGCATTCGGGATGGGGGACGGTCGTTACGCATGGCCAGGGAATTCCAACGCGGCCACAAGGCCAGGATCAGTGACCTCACCGCGGGCACCGATCTGTACGTAGGCGTGCAGATCAGCGGCCCTGGACTGACCTTCGACATCAGCTGCTTCGGCCTCGACGCCGACGAACGGCTCTCGGACGACAGTTACTTCGTCTTCTTCAACCAGCCGAAGACCCCTGAGGAGTCGATTCAGCTCCTGGGTGCCCAGTCGGGGGACACGGAGTCCTTCCGGGTCACGCTCGACCGGATCCCGGCGAAGATCCAGAAGCTGTCGTTCACGGCGACCGTCGACGGCGCCGGACAGATGTCGCAGATCGCTCCCGGATACATCCGCATCGTCGCGGGCGGCGAGGAGGTGGCCCGGTACGCCTTCAACGGCTCGGAGTTCACCACCGAGCGGGCCGTGATGCTGGGCGACTTCTACCTCAAGGACGTGTGGCGGTTCGCGGCCGTCGGCCAGGGCTTCGACGGCGGCCTCGACGCGCTGCTGAAGAACTTCGGCGGCGAGGTCATGGAGGAGGAGGCCCCCGCGGCCCCCGCCCCGCAGCAGCCGCAGACCGGCGCCGCCCCCGGCTTCGCCCCGCCCGCCCAGGCCACCGCGCCGCCCGCGTTCGGCGGCCCGGCACCGGCCCCTGTCCCGCCGGCCCCCGCACCCGCCCCCCAGGGCTTCGCGCCGCCCCCGGGACAGACCCCGCCCCTGGCGCCCACCCCGGCCCCCGCGCCGAACGTGCACGCCGCGCCCACCATCGTCGCGCCCATGACCCCGCCCGGCGGCGCCCCGGTGCCGCCCCCGGGCCCGCCGCCCGGCTACGGCCAGCCGCCCCAGCAGCAGCCCTACGGCCAGCCCGGCGGCCAGAGCGCCCCGCCGCCGCCCAACTACGGCCAGCCCCCGCAGGCCCCCCAGGCCCCGCACGCCCCGACGGCGCCGCCCGGATACGGCCAGCCGACCGCGCCGCCCGGCTACGGTCAGCAGCCGCAGCCGCCCGGTTACGGCCAGCCGCCCCAGCCCCCGGGCTACGGCCAGCAGCCGCCCCTCGGGCAGGTCCCGGGCCAGCAGGGGTACGGCGTTCCGCAGGGCGCTCCCCAGGGCGGTGCCGGTGTCGGTGCCGCGCTCCAGAAGTTCAAGGAGACGCCCACCGGGCAGCGCTGGACGCAGCAGAACAAGAAGCTCATCCGGGTCGACCTCGGCATCGGCGGCCAGCCCGTGCTCGCCCGGCAGGGCAGCATGGTGCTCTACCAGGGCAAGGTCGACTTCGGCTACAAGGGCGCCGGATTCGCCGGCCGGATCGTGGGCGGCGCGACCGGCCAGGAGATGCAGCTGATGCGCTGCACCGGCCAGGGTCAGGTGTTCCTCGCCGAGAACTCCACCCATCTGCACCCGGTCGAGCTCCAGGGCGACGCCATCTGCGTCTCCGCCGAGAACGTCCTCGCCTTCGACGAGAGCCTCCAGTACGAGGTCCGCCGCATCGAGGGCCACGGCATCCCCGGGGGCGCGCTGTTCACGATGCAGTTCCAGGGCACCGGCACGATCGTCGTCAAGACGCACGGCACGCCCGTGGTGCTGCCGGTCACGCCGACCACCTTCGCCGACTGCAACGCGGTCGTGGCCTGGTCGGCCGCCTCCCAGGTGATCGTCTCCAGCCAGGTCCGGATGCGCCGCAACGCCTACCCGGGCGACACCGGGGAGAGCGTCAACCTGCAGTTCCGGGGCGCGCCCGGGAACTTCATCGTCGTCCAGCCGTACGAGGTCTGAGGGAGCCCGTCATGAACCAGCCGCTCGCGGGCTACGCTCCCGCACCCGTCACCGCCCGCATGGAGAACCACGGCAACAACATGCTGAAGGTCGCCATGCAGACCGGAAACGACCTCCTCGCGCGCGTGGGGTCGATGGTCGCCTATGAGGGCTTCATCCAGTACGAGCCCAACCCGCCGGCCGTGCGCCAGATCGCCCGCGACTGGATGACCGGTGAGGGCGCCCCGCTGATGAAGGTCTCCGGCGACGGACTGCTCTACCTCGCCGACTACGGCGCCGACGTCGTCGTGATCAACCTCAACGGCGACGGCATCTCCGTCAACGCCACCAACCTGCTCGCCTTCGACGCGTCCCTCACCTGGGGTGTCGAGCGGGTCAAGGGGCTGGCGAAGTTCGCCGGCCAAGGCCTGTGGAACACCAAGATCTCCGGGCAGGGCTGGGTCGCGCTGACCTCCCGGGGCAAGCCGATCGTCGTGGACTGCGGCGGTGGCGAGGACGAGACGTACGTCGACCCGGACGCGCTCGTGGCCTGGTCCCCGAACCTCAAGGTGAAGGGCAAGCGCAGCTTCAAGGCGCAGTCGCTGATCGGCCGCGGCAGCGGCGAGGCCTACCAGATGGCCTTCTCCGGTCAGGGCATCGTCGTCGTCCAGCCCAGCGAGGACAGCACCGACCGCCTGCGGTTCCGGGGCTGAGGGGGAGCCAGAAACGCCATGCAGAGTCCGCTTTTCGCCTTCAACGACTCGCAGTCCCAGGAGCGCTACAGCCTGCAGAACAAGCAGATGCTGCGCCTCACCCTGGAGGGCCACGACGACATCCTCGCCCGCAAGGGCACGATGGTCGCCTACCAGGGGCTCGTCGAGTTCGACGCCGAGTACCAGAGCACCCAGCAGGCCTACGCGCGGGCGGCCACCGGTGAGGGCCTCAGCCTGATGCGCTGCCACGGGCAGGGCACGGTCTACCTCGCCAACCTCGCCCAGCACATCCATGTGGTCGAGGTCGAGCAGGACGGCCTCACCGTCGACAGCAGCTATGTCCTCGCGATGGACTCCTCGCTGCACCACGAGGTCATCGCCGTCGACAGCCAGTACGGCATCTCCGGCTCCGGGAAGTACCAGCTCAACATCACCGGCCGCGGCAAGGTCGCCCTGATGACCTCGGGCGAGCCGCTGATGATGCAGGTCACGCCCGACAAGTACGTCAACTGCGACGCCGACGCGATCGTCGCCTGGTCGACCGGCCTGCGCGTCCAGATGCAGGCCCAGACGCACTCCTCCGGGGTGTGGCGGCGCCGGGGCAGCACCGGTGAGGGCTGGGAGCTCAGCTTCATGGGCAGCGGCTACGCGCTGGTCCAGCCGAGCGAACTGCTGCCGCCGCAGAACGCCCAGATCGGGCAGGGCCTCGCCGCCCAGTACGGCATGGGCCAGCACGGGGCACGGGCGCAGAACCAGGGGAACGTCTGGAGCTGAGGGTCCAGTAAACCAACGTAAGGGGCGCCCGCCGTAGCGGGCGCCCCTTACACGTGGTCAGCGCTCAGAGCCTCGCGCGCGTGGCATCCAGCAGTCGTACGACGGAGTCGTCGGCCACGTCCGCCACCTCGCCGTAGGCGAACCAGCGCAGGTCCAGCGACTCGTCGCTGATCTCCTGGACCGCTCCGGGCGGGGCCACGACCGCGTACTGGACGTCGAAATGCCAGTGGCAGGGCGCCGGGATGGGGTGGCGGTCCAGGCGCACCGGGCCGCCTGGCAGCAGCGTCAGCCCCGCGATGCCCGACTCCTCGGTCGCCTCCCGCAGGGCCGCGGCCTCCACGGAGGTGTCCTCCGGCTCGCAGTGGCCGCCCATCTGAAGCCACATCTGGAGCTTCTTGTGGAGGGTGAGCAGCACCCGCTCGCGCGACGGGTCGATCACCAGCGCGCTCGCCGTGACATGGCCCGCGTGGCAGGCCTTCCACATGCCGTCCGGGTGGGTCGCCAAGTGGTCCAGGTAGGCCTGGCGCAACTCGTCCTGGCCCTCGTACCCCTTCAGGACGAGGACCGCGTCGTCGTACAGGCTCACTCGGTGTCGTCGCCCTTGTCGTCGTCCTTCTTCAAGTCCGGCTTCTCGGCGGAGCCGTCCGCTGCCCCGCCGAGCATCTTCTCGATCTCGGAGAAGTCCAGCTGCTCGCGGTGCACGAAGCCGTCCGGGTCGTCCAGGTCGGAGGCGGTCGGCAGCATGTCCGGGTGGGCCCACAGGGCGTCCCGGCCGTCGACCCCGCGCGCGTCCGTGAGCGAGGCCCACAGGCGGGAGGCGTCGCGCAGGCGGCGCGGGCGCAGCTCCAGGCCGATCAACGTGGCGAACGTCTGCTCCGCCGGGCCGCCGGTCGCACGGCGCCGGCGCAGCGTCTCGCGCAGCGCGTCCGCGGACGACAGACGGGGCTTGGCGGCGGCGTGGACCACCGCGTCCACCCAGCCCTCCACGAGCGCCAGAGCGGTCTCGAGGCGGGCCAGGGCCGCCTTCTGCTCCGGGGTGTCCTCCGGCTGGAACATGCCCTGCTGGAGGGCGTCCTGCAGCTGCTCCGGGTTCTGCGGGTCGAACTGGCCGACCACGTCCTCCAGCTTGGCGGTGTCGACCTTGATCCCGCGCGCGTACCCGTCGACCGCGCCGAACAGGTGCGAGCGCAGCCACGGCACATGGGCGAACAGGCGCTGGTGGGCGGCCTCGCGCAGGGCGAGATACAGCCGCACCTCCTCCTTGGGCACGCCCAGGTCCTTGCCGAAGGCCTCGATGTTCAACGGCAGCAGCGCGGCCTTGCCTGCCGGGCTGAGCGGCAGGCCGATGTCGGTGGAACCGACGACCTCGCCCGCGAGCACGCCGACGGCCTGACCGATCTGCGTGCCGAACATGGCGCCGCCCATGGAGCGCATCATGCCGATCAGCGGGCCCGCCATGGCCTGCATCTCCTCCGGCAGGACGTCGCCCATCGCCGCGCCGACGCGCTCGGCGACCGGGTCGACCAGCTCCTGCCACGCGGGCAGGGTCGCCTCGACCCACTCCGCGCGGGACCACGCCACCGCGGAGCCGGCGCCGGACGGCAGCGACGTCGCGTCGTCCAGCCACAGGTCGGCCAGCCGGACGGCCTCCTCGACCGCGGTGCGCTCGGCGGGGCCGACGCTCGCGTCCTTGGTGCCGTCCGGGGTGCCCTGGGAGACCGTCTGGCGGGCGATCTGCTTGGCCATGTCCCAGTTCACCGGGCCGCCCTCGTAGGAGAGCATCTGGCCCAGCTGCTGGAAGGCGGCGCCCAGGTCGGTGGGGTTCAGCGAGCCGAACATGGCAGCGAGCGGGTTGTCCGCACCGGGGCCGCCAAAGCCCCCGGCGCCGGGCAGCCCGCCGAAACCGAACGGGTTGGCCGGGCCCTGACCACCACCGCTCTGCTGGTCCTTCTTCTTGCCCTCGTCGCCGTCTTCCGGCTCCTCCGGCGGAAGGCCGAATCCGAATGGGGTGTCACTCACGGGATTCCTCGGCTGGTAAGGCCGCCGGTTGTCTCCGACGGCACGACTGCCCGATAACACCACCCAGCGTAGACACCGCGGGCGGTTAGGGCCTCGGTGCTTCGCCGACTCTTGGCCTGCGGCAGGATGGATGCCACCTGGTACGGACGCTTCACTCGCGTTCTTACTGAAGACAACCGCTGGAGACGCCCGGTGAGTTCCCCAGATCCTCAGGTTCGCGCAGCGCGAAACGAGTCAACCCCGCCGACGGTGCGCGGTCCCGTCGTCGCGGTCACCGGCGCCGCCTCCGGCATCGGCGCGCTGCTCACCGAGCGACTCGCCGCCTCGGAGGAGATCAAGCAGGTCATCGCCATCGACGAGCGGCGCGGCGAGTGCGCGGCGGCGCAGTGGCACATCCTGGACGTGCGGGATCCGGCCATCGCGGAGAAGCTCCGCGGGGCCGACGTGGTGGTGCATCTGGCGCTCGATCTGGACCTGGAGACCGACCCCGCCGCCCGGACGGCGTACAACGTGCGGGGGACCCAGACGGTACTCACGGCCGCCGCGGCCGCCGGCGTCCACCGGGCCGTGCTGTGCACGTCCGCCATGGTCTACGGGGCGCTGCCGGACAACGAGCTGCCGCTGTCGGAGGACGCCGAGCTGCGGGCGACGGCCGAGGCCACCGGGGTGGGCGACCTGCTGGAGATCGAGCGGCTCGCCCGGCGCGCGCCCCGGGCGCATCCCGGCCTCAATGTCACCGTCGTACGCCCCGCGGTGCTCATCGGTGGCACCGACACCGCGCTGACCAGGTACTTCGAGTCGCCGCGACTGCTGGTCGTGGCCGGATCGCGGCCCGCCTGGCAGTTCTGCCATATCGAGGATCTGTGCAGTGCTCTGGAGTACGCCGTCCTGGAGAAGGTCGAGGGGGAGCTCGCGGTCGGCTGCGACGGGTGGCTGGAGCAGGAGGAGGTCGAGGAGCTCAGCGGGATCCGGCGGATGGAGCTGCCGTCGGCGGTGGCCCTCGGGGCCGCGGCCCGGCTGCACCGGATCGGGCTGACGCCGTCCCCGGCGGGCGATCTGGCGTACACGATGTACCCCTGGGTGGTGAGCGGGAGCCGGCTGCACGACGCGGGGTGGCGGCCGCAGTGGACCAACGAGGAAGTGCTCGCCGAGCTGCTGGAG
Source organism: Streptomyces sp. CA-249302 (assembly GCF_050936785.1). Classification (NCBI taxonomy): domain Bacteria; kingdom Bacillati; phylum Actinomycetota; class Actinomycetes; order Kitasatosporales; family Streptomycetaceae; genus Streptomyces; species Streptomyces sp. CA-249302. The sequence continues at coordinate 7,182,490 of NZ_JBNJMG010000001.1, forward strand.
GAGGTCTCCGGGCGGCACACGGTCGTCGGGCGGCGGCTCGGGCGCAAGGACGCGACCGCGGCGGGGGCCGCCGGCGCGACGGTCGCGCTGCTGGGCGCGGCGGCCGTGGTGCGGCGGGCCCGGAAGGCGCGGCGGCGCATCTGACGCGCGCGTGCGCGCCCCGGGAGACGTCAAAGCTGTAGGACGCTCCAAAACGGCACACGCGTGTGCCTGGTGAAAGTCGTATTCCGTGTTGTCACAGGCGTGGGGCACGATGGACCCATGGCAGCCACACACGACCACCCCGGCGAGCAGGTCGCGGACGACCCGATCAAGCTCGTCGCCATCCGTGAGACGCCGCTCTCCGTGGACGAGGTCTTCCGGGCCGTCGGGGACGACGCCGCCGGTGGGACCACGCTGTTCGTGGGGACCGTGCGGAACCACGACGGGGGTGTCGATGTCGACCGGCTCGGGTATTCGTGCCATCCCAGTGCCGAGGCCGAGATGCGGCGCATCGCCGAGAAGGTCGTCGCGGAGTACCCGGTACGGGCGCTGGCCGCGGTGCACCGGGTCGGCGATCTGACGGTGGGGGACCTCGCCGTGGTCGTCGCCGTCTCGTGCCCGCACCGGGGCGAGGCCTTCGAGGCGTGCCGCAAGCTGATCGACGACCTCAAGCACGAGGTGCCGATCTGGAAGCACCAGACCTTCTCCGACGGCACGGAGGAGTGGGTCGGCGCCTGCTGAACCCCGGCGCCCGAACCCCCTTCGCCGGTCCTCCGGTTGCGTAACCGCACCCCTGCCGTGAGCGTTGTCAGTGTGGCTGGTTAATCTGCTGATCAGTCAGTTCTCGCGGTCGCTCACCGGGGTTGGGAGGTCGGCATGGGTGCGCTCGTCTGGTTGTTGATTCCGCTTGTCGCTGCGGTCGCCGCCGGTCTGTGGGGAAGCTGGGCCAACCGCACCCGCAAGGTGCGCAGCGACGGGCCCGAGCTCGACGGGTACGCCCGGTTCCGCGAGGCCATGGAGAAGTCCCACTCCGGTACCTGACAGAGGTGGGGCTGACGGTGCGCTGACAGCGTCGTCCCGTACTGTCTTGGCATGCCACGCCGCACCGCGACGATGCTCGCCTCCACCCTGATGCTGATCGCGCTCCTGTGCGCCGGAGTGTTCATCCCCGTGCCGTACGCGGAGATGTCCCCCGGACCGACCGTGAACACGCTCGGGGACCACGACGGCGAGCCGGTGCTGCAGATCTCCGGGCGCAAGACGTATGCGACCAGCGGGCATCTGAACATGACGACCGTGCGGGTCACCAGCGCCGACTACAAGATGAACCTCGTCGAGGCCGTCTACGGCTGGCTCGCGCACGACAACAAGGTCGTACCGCACGACACGCTCTACCCGGACGGCAAGACCGAGGAGCAGTCGACCCAGGAGAACGCCGAGGAGTTCAGCCAGTCCCAGGAGAGCGCCAAGGTCGCCGCCCTGAAGGAGCTGGACGTCCCGGTGAAGTCCTGGGTGATCGTCTCGACCGTGGTGAAGGACTCCCCGTCCGAGGGCAAGCTGCACGCCGGTGACGTGATCAAGGCCGTGGACGGTACGACGGTCAAGGAGCCGGACGACGTCGCCGAGCTGGTGACCAAGCACAAGCCGGGCGAGGACGTCGTCTTCACGGTCGTCCCCGCCAAGGAGCAGGCCGCCGCCGAGAAGGCGAACAAGACGGCGACCAGGACCGAGAAGATCACGATCACCACCGCCACCTCGGACGACAGCGGTGCGAAGCGGGCGATCGTCGGGATCTCGGCGGGAACCGACCACACCTTCCCGTTCACCATCGACATCAAGCTGGCCGACGTCGGCGGGCCGAGCGCCGGTCTGATGTTCGCGCTCGGCATCTACGACAAGCTCACCCCGGGCAGCCTCACCGGCGGCAAGTTCGTGGCCGGCACCGGGACCATCGACGACGACGGCAAGGTCGGCCCGATCGGCGGCATCGAGATGAAGACGGTGGGCGCGCGCAGCAAGGGCGCCCAGTACTTCCTGACGCCGGCCGACAACTGCGCGGCCGCCGCCAAGGACACCCCGAGCGGCCTCACCCTGGTCAAGGTGAACACCATCGAGGACGCCCTCGGCGCGCTGAAGGACATCCGCGGCGGCAGGACCGCCGACCTGCCGAAGTGCACGACCAAGTAGCCGGAAGGGCTACGAAGGCCTGAGCGGCGCTACTCCTCGAAGGTCGCCGTCAGCGCCTCCGCCAGGCCGGGCACCAGGTCGGAACCCGTGAGGACCTCCGTCGGGGTGTCCTTCTCGCGCAGCCTGAGGGCCGATTCGCGGGAGCCGTCGCGCAGCACCGCGACCGTCATCCGGACCTCCTGACGGTCCGGGTGCTCGGCCACCCACTTCGCGAGCCGCTTCTCGTCCAGCCCTTCCGGGACGGACGCCTCGGCGGACGGCGGCAGCATCAGCCGCTCCACGGTGAGCGCGCAGCCGGCCACCGCGTCGGGCCAGGCGATGGTGGCAAGGAACTCGTCGAGCGCCTTGCCCGTCGGCACCTCGTCCTGCTCGATCGGCGTGAGCCCGGCGGACTCCTGCTCGTCCTCCAGGCCGAGCTGGGCCGCGAGAGCGGGCTCCTGGGTCCGCAGCCGAGCGGTGTCTACGAGGGCGAAAAGGCGGGCGGGCTGGTCCCAGCCGAGGTTGGAGGCGTACTCGTCGATCTCGAGTACGGCCCGGGTGAGCGGGCTCGCCGCCATGGGAGTGTTGGACATGGTCACAATCCTGCCTCGTTCATGGCCGGAATCGGGAACCGAGTAAACGGTGAGTAAGTTGCATAGGTGTGGGCCCGCGATCACGGGGGCCACGGCGGGCTCACGAACACGAGGGCCTGACGGATCGACAGCGAACTTCGAGGTGCGCACCTTGGCTTTCCAGATGCCGGACCGCGGCGGAGGCCCGACGGGGCCACGGATCAGAGTGGGCCGCCCGTCCCGGCGTGTCCGGACCCTGCTCATGACACTGGGTGTCCTCGCCGTGCTCGGCATGGCGTTCACCATGTTCGCGGGCTTCTGGACGGACTGGCTCTGGTTCCGCTCGGTGAAGTACTCGTCCGTCTTCACGACCATGCTGTGGACCAAGATCGGGCTGTTCTTCGTCTTCGGTCTGCTGATGGCCCTCGCGGTGGGCTTCAACATCTGGCTCGCGCACCGGTTGCGGCCCCCGCTGAGCGCCATGTCGATGGAGCAGCAGAGCCTCGACCGGTACCGGATGGGCATCGCGCCGTTCAAGCGCTGGCTGCTGCTCGGGATCACCTCGCTGGTGGGCCTGATCGCCGGTGCCTCGGCGTCCAGCCAGTGGCGGACCTGGCTGATGTGGGTCAACGGCGTGCCCTTCCACCAGAAGGACCCGCAGTTCCACCTCGACGTCTCGTTCTACGCCTTCGACCTGCCCTGGTACCGCTTCCTGCTTGGCTTCGGCTTCGCCGCCGCGATCCTCTCCCTGATCGCCGCCGCGCTGACCCACTACCTGTACGGCGGGCTGCGCATCACCTCCCCGGGCGCGCGTGCCACCGCCGCCGCGACCGGTCACCTCTCGGTGCTGCTCGGCGTCTTCGTCGCGCTGAAGGCGGTCGCTTACTGGCTCGACCGGTACGGCCTCGCGGTGAAGTCCAGCGACTTCAAGGCGACCGACAACTGGACGGGTCTGCGCTACGTCGACGCCAACGCGTACCTGCCGGCCAAGACGATCCTGTTCTGCATCGCCGTCATCTGCGCGCTGCTGTTCTTCGCCACCCTGTGGCGGCGCACCTGGCAGCTGCCGGTGATCGGCTTCGGTCTGATGGTGCTCTCGGCGATCCTGATCGGCGGGCTGTACCCGGCGATCGTCCAGAAGTTCCAGGTCCAGCCGAACGAGCAGGCCAAGGAAGCCCCGTACGTCCAGAAGAACCTCAAGGCGACGCGCGAGGCGTACGGCATCGACGGCGCCAAGGTCAGCGACTACTCGGGGACGAGCAAGACCCAGGACAAGTCCACGCTGCGCGACGACGTCGACTCCACGGCGAGCATCCGCATCCTGGACCCGAACATCGTCTCGCCGACCTTCCAGCAGCTCCAGCAGATCAGGAACTACTACGCGTTCCCGACCAACCTGGACGTCGACCGCTACACCCAGGACGGCAAGGTCCAGGACACGGTCATCGGTCTGCGTGAGCTGAACCTCAACGGCATCCCGAAGAACAACTGGATCAACGACCACTTCCGCTACACCCACGGCTACGGCGTGGTGGCCGCCAAGGGCACCGACGCCGACGCCAACGGCCAGCCGGTCTTCACCGAGTCCGACCTGCCGTCCACCGGTGACCTGGGGACGTACGAGCAGCAGATCTACTACGGCGAGAAGACCAGCACGTACTCGATCGTCGGCGGTCCTCAGAAGGAGATCGACTACTCCGACGACAGCGGTGAGAAGACCACCAGCTACAAGGGCAAGAGCGGCGTCAACCTCGCCAACCCGATCAACCGGGCGGCGTACGCGGTGGCGTTCAGCGAGCCGCAGATCCTCTACTCAGGGGCGATCGGCGAGGGTTCGCGGATCCTGTACAACCGCACGCCCAAGGAGCGGGTCGAGGCGGTGGCGCCCTGGCTGACCATCGACGGCGACGCGTATCCGGCGGTGGTGGACGGCCGTATCCAGTGGATCGTCGACGCCTACACGACGACGAACGGATACCCGTACGCCTCCCGTACCACCCTCGGTGACACCACGGCCGACTCGCTGACCGCGACGAACAACTCGCGGGCGGTGGTGGCCCAGCAGAACCAGGTCAACTACATCCGCAACTCGGTGAAGGCGACCGTCGACGCGTACACCGGTGAGGTCAAGCTCTACCAGTGGGACACCGAGGACCCGGTGCTGAAGACCTGGATGAAGGCCTTCCCGGGCACGGTGCAGCCCAAGACGGCGATCTCCAAGTCGCTGCTGGCCCATCTGCGGTATCCGCAGGACCTGTTCAAGGTCCAGCGCGAGCTGCTGACCCGCTACCACGTCACCAACGCGCAGACCTTCCTGAGCGGCAGCGAGGTGTGGCAGGTGCCGGACGACCCGACCAACAAGTCGGGCAACGCGGTGCCGCCGTACTACCTGAGCATGAAGATGCCCGACCAGACGTCCCAGACGTTCTCGCTGACGACGACGTTGACGCCCAACGGGCGGGACAACCTCAGTGCGTTCATGTCGGTCGACGCCCAGGCGGACTCCAGCGACTACGGCAAGATCAGAATACTGAAACTGCCGACCAGTACGACCGTCGACGGACCCAAACAGGTGCAGAGCCAGTTCAACTCCGAACAGGACATCGCCGAGTCGATCAAGCTGCTCAAGGGCGGCGACTCCGACATCGAGTACGGCAACCTGCTGACCGTGCCACTGGACGGCGGACTGCTGTACGTGGAGCCGGTCTACGTACGCGGTGGTGGACTCAAGTACCCGCTGCTGCGGAAGGTGTTGGTCAGCTACGGCGACAAGACCGCCTTCGAGGACACCCTTGACGAGGCGCTCAACAAGGTCTTCGGAGCGGAGAGTTCGACCACGCCACCACCGGACGAGGGGACGACCACGCCACCGACGTCCAGCAATCCGACGGTCCAGGCGGCGCTGGACGACGCCCAGAAGGCCTTCGACGCCGGCCAGGCGGCCCTGAAGAAGGGTGACTGGAAGGCGTACGGCGAGGCGCAGAAGGATCTGGAGGACGCGCTGAAGCGGGCCGAGGAGGCGCAGTCCAAGGCCGACAAGACGAGTGGCGGCAGCGGCAGCAAGAGCAGCAGCAGCCCGAGTCCGAGCAGCAGCGCCAGTCCGAGAAGCAGTGCCAGTCCGAGAAGCAGTCCGAGTCCGAGCGAGAGCTCCGGCAGCGGCTGATCATGCCCGTCCCGCGTCGTGATACGGTTGCCTCACAACGACGCGGGGTGGAGCAGCTCGGTAGCTCGCTGGGCTCATAACCCAGAGGTCGCAGGTTCAAATCCTGTCCCCGCTACTGAAGTCGAAGGCCCGGATCCTTTTGGATCCGGGCCTTCGTGATGTGCGAACGCATGTAGGGGACCCGGGATTCGCCGTGCCGCCATGGGGAGTTGGGAGATGTGTGTTTGACTTGTCTCTCTGTGGGCATGTCGACAAAACGCTGAAGTGACCTCACTGGCTGCGGTATACCAGGTGTACCCAGGTTGCAGGTGGTGCGACGATGGACGTTATGGGGGACAAGGCAACTCTGTTCGAGACAGGGCGATTTGTGCAGCCCTCCGGCCCGGAAGAAGCCGAGGCCGGGGAGGTTGCCGAGCAGGCTGCCGAGGAACTGCGTCAGCGGCTCGCCGTGGAGGCCGGCGACGTCGAGGCGATGAGTGTCCTCGGGGCCATGCTGCTGCGCCGTGGTGATCTCGACGGAGCCGAGCCCCATCTGCGTGCCGCCACGGCGGCCGGTGACCGTGCCGCCGCCAACAACCTCGGAGTCCTTCTCCACCAGCGCGGGTACGCCGAGGAGGCCGCCGGATGGTGGCGGATCGCCGCCGTCGCCGGGTCCGCCGCGGCCGCGCACGCGCTCGGCCGGCACCACCGCGAGCGCGGCGACGAGCCGGCCGCCGAGTACTGGCTGCGCCAGTCCGCCGAGCAGGGGCACGCCCTGGGGGCGTACGCCCTCGCCGACCTGCTGGAGCACCGCGGGGACGCCGGGGCCGAGGCGTGGATGCGGGCCGCGGCCGAGCACGGGCACCGGGAGGCGGCGTACCGGCTGGCGCGCGCGCTTGATCGCAAGGCGGTCGGCGAGGGCGAGGGCGGAGCTGACAACGGTGTCGAACTGCTGGCCGAGGCGGAGCAGTTCTACCGGCAGGCCGCCGCGCGCGGACACCGGCGGGCCGCGCTGCACCTCGGCGCGATCCTCGAGAAGCGCGGGGAGCTCAAGGAGGCCGGGCGCTGGTATCTGACCTCCGCCAAGGACGGGGAGGCACGAGCCGCGTGCGCGCTGGGCTTCCTGCTGCGCGACGCCGGCGACACCGAGAGCGCCGCCGTGTGGTGGCTGCGGGCCGCGCAGGACGGGGACGGCAACGCGGCCAACGCGCTGGGCGCCCTGCACGCCGAGCGCGGGGAGACGCAGACCGCCGAGCGGTGGTACCGGGCGGCGATGGACGCCGGGGACGACAACGGCGCGTACAACCTCGGGCTGCTCTGCGCCGAGCAGGGGCGGACCGGGCCGGCCGAGCAGTGGTACCGGCGGGCGGCCTACGCGGGGCACCGGGAGGCTGCCAACGCGCTCGCCATCCTGCTGCTGCAGGGCGGGGACGCGACCGGGGCCGAGCCGTGGTTCTCCAAGGCCGCAGAGGCCGGGAGCGTGGACGCCGCGTTCAACCTGGGGATCCTCTTCGCCGGGCGGGGCGAGGACGGGGTCGCGCTGCGGTGGTACGAGCGTGCGGCCGCCGCCGGGCACACCGAGGCCGCGTTGCAGGTCGGGATCGCCCGGCTGCGGGACGGGGACGAGGGTGCCGCGGAGCGGCATCTGCGGTGTGCGGCGGGCGGTGGCAGTGCGGAGGGGGCGTATCGGCTGGCGACCGTGCTCGACGCGCGGCGGCCGCCCGAGCCCGCGCATGAGCTGGGCGAGACGGTGCACGAGAAGACCGAGTGCGAGGAGTGGTACGAGCGGGCGGCTTCCCAGGGGCATCGGCGGGCGCAGGTGCGGGTCGGGATGATGGCGGCGGCTCGGGGGGACGTGGTCGAGGCGGCTCGGTGGTACCGGGCGGCCGCGGAGGCCGGGTCCCGGAACGGCGCGTTCAATCTGGGGCTGCTGCTGGCCCGCGAGGGGAGTGAGCCGGAGGCCGCCGTGTGGTGGACCCGGGCCGCCGACGCCGGGCACGGGCGGGCGGCGCTGCGGCTGGCCCTGGTCTACGCGCGTCGGGGCGAACTGGCGGAAGGACAGCGGTGGGCGGACCGGGCGGTGTCCCTGGGGCCGGCGGAGGTCTCGGAGCGGGCGGCTCGGCTGCGGGACGCGCTGCGGGAGGAGCTGTCGGCGTAGGGGCAGCGGGGCCGGTCGAAACCGATTTGCTTCTGTCGGCGTCCCTGACGTAACGTTGCGTTCACCGACGCGGGGTGGAGCAGCTCGGTAGCTCGCTGGGCTCATAACCCAGAGGTCGCAGGTTCAAATCCTGTCCCCGCTACTGAAGGCCTGGGGCCGGAATCCAGAAATGGGTTCCGGCCCCAAGTCGTGTTCACGGGGTGTGGCCCACCGCCTCCTCGTACAGGGTGCGGTCCACCGTCTTCGACTCGGGGAGCGGGTCGCCGCCCTGGACCGCTCCCTGCGCCGCGTACGCCGACTGGAGGCGGGTCGTCGTGCCGGCCCGGATCTCCCAGTCCATGCGGAGGGACGGGGTGGACTTCAGGATCCCCTCGTCGGTCTTCAGGAGTTTCGCCAGGTAGGTGACGAAGCTCGCGTCCGCCTTGTAGTCCGACGCGAAGTACGTGTTCACGGTGCGGATGTATGCCCTGAGCAGGGCCACCCCCGCAACCACGTCGGCGCTCAGGAGCGTGCGGCCGTACAGCATGCCGCCCAACGGCTCGCCCTGCGGCTGGCCGCCGAGGAAGGCGTAGCCGGGCTTGCCGTCGACCGTGCGCCAGACCGGGTCCAGGAGCCAGGCCGAGTCCACGCCGCCGTTCTGGAGGGCCGTGAGGACGTCGGCCGAGCCCAGCTGCCGGTACTGGATCTCGTCGAGGCCGCCGCCGTGCGAGGCGAGCGCCTTCTGCATGGGGTACGCGATCACCGAGCCCTTGCCGATCATCGTGCCCAGCGTGCGGCCCGCCATCGGGACGGACGCCGCGCTCTCGCCCTTCTTCAGCCGCACCCACAGACCGCTCTTGGAGCCGGTCGCGGGCGAGAAGTTGCCGGCGACCCACTTGATGTCGAAGCCGCCCCGGACGCCGTTCATGACGGCCGCCTCCGGAGCTGCCCACAGCGCGTCGATGTCACCCTTCGCCAGCAGCGGCAGAGCGTCCGGTGTCGGCAGCACCTTCAGCGTGACGTCCAGGCCCTCCTTCTTGAACTCACCCTTGTCCAGGGCGACTTCGAGGGGTGCCACGTATTCGGCGCTCAGCGTGCCCGTCGCGATGGTCAGTCTGCGGGTCTTGGGCAGGGGCTGCGGGGCGGGTGTTCCGGAGTCGCAGCGGGCCGGTGCGCGGGTCGGGGACAGGTCCGCCGGGTCCGTCCAGGACTTCTTGCCGCAGCCGTCGACCGGGCGGACCGTGCGCTGCCCGGCGCCCGCCTGGGTCGCCGAGTCGTCCGTGTGCGACGCCGAGCAGGCCGCCGACGTCAGCAGCGCGGCCACGGCGACGAGGGCGCCGTATGCACGCCTCTTCATGACTGGCCCCTTCCGCGGTCCCTCGGCGCCCACGGGGTGAGCAACCGGCCCAGGAGTCTGATCAGTTCGGAGAAGAGCACGCCGAGGATCGCCACGCAGACGATGCCGACGAACATCACGTCGTTCTGGAACAGCGCGCGCGAGTCGAAGATGAGGTGGCCCAGGCCGTTCGTCGCGGCGATCTGTTCCGAGGCGACGATCACCAGGACGGCCACGCCCGCCGCGATCCGCGCGCCCACCAGGACCGACGGGAGGGAGGCGGGGAGCAGGACGTGGCGGAACATCTGCCAGGGGGAGGCGCCGAAGACCTGGCCGGCGTCCCGGTGGCCGGACGGGATCGCGATCACCGCCGACATCGTGGAGATCCAGACGAAGAAGAAGACCGTGGTGGCCACGAGCGCGATCTGCGGGCCCTCGCCCAGGCCGAACATGTTGAGGAAGATCGGGAGGAGGGCGAGCTTCGGGACCACGTAGAGGGCGTCGAGAAGGGGTTCGAGGGCGGCTCGGACCAGGGGAAGCGAGCCCATCAGGAGGCCCAGGAGGTAGCCCGCGGCCGTGCCGAGGGCGTAGCCGGCGAGGACGCGTTCGAGGGTCGCCCACACGTCCGGCCACAGGTCGCCGGCGGCCGCTCGGTCCCAGCCGTCGGACAGGATCGTGGAAGGGGCCGGGTAGACGCGGTCGTCGATCCAGCCCTGGGTGGCGGCCAGTTGCCACCACAGGACGAGGACCAGGGGGACGGCCACCGCCAGCGACAGCTGGAGGGCGCGTCTGCGGCGGTGGGTGCGGGCCGGGTGGAGTTCCGCCGGGCCCGGGCGGCGGACCAGGACCGATTCCTTCCCGGGTTCCCTCTCGGGGGCGATCGTCGTCATGCCGGTGCCGTCTCCTTCCGCAGCAGGTCCCACAGTTCGCTCTTCAACGCGGTGAACTCGGGGTCGGTGCGCACGTCGCCGGTGCGCGGGCGGGGGAACGGCGGGTGGTGCTCGGCGATGATCCGGCCGGGGCGGGCGGACATCACCAGGACGCGGTCGCCGAGGACGATCGCCTCCTCCAGGCTGTGGGTGATGAAGAGGGTGGTGGTCCGCAGGGTCTGGGTGAGCGCGAGGAGTTCGTCCTGGAGGATCGTGCGGAGTTGCGCGTCCAGGGCCGCGAACGGCTCGTCCATGAGCAGCAGTTCGGGTTCTACGGCCAGGGCGCGGGCGATCGCGACACGCTGGCGCATGCCGCCCGAGAGGGTCGCCGGATAGGCGTCGGCGAAGTCGGCCAGGCCCAGACGGGCCAGCCAGGCGTCGGCACGCGCGTTCGCCTCGCGGCGCGGGACGCGCTGGACGTCCAGTCCGAAGCGGACGTTGGCGCGGACGGACTTCCAGTCGTAGATGCCGTAGTCCTGGAAGATCATGGCGGCGGGGCGCGGGCTCGACGTGCGGATCTGCAGCTGGCCGGTGCTGGGGCGGAGCAGGCCCGCCGCGATGCGCAGCAGCGTGGACTTGCCGCAGCCCGACGGGCCCACGAGGCACACGAACTCGCCCGGGGCGACGGTCAGTTCTAGCGGGCCGAGCGCGTCGACGGCGTGCGGCGGGCGGCCGAAGGTGCGGGTCAGGTCGGTGGCGTGGAGTGTGGGGTGCGGGTCTCCCGTATCGGGCTGCGGCTCTCCCATAGTGCAACGACGATATGACGGACCGTCAGATTCGGGAAGCCTGTAGGCAGCACGAAGCCCCGGCTCCCATGGGCGGGGGCCGGGGCTCCTGGCGATGCGGTGTTACGCCGTCGCCGCGCAGTTCGGGCAGATGCCGCGGTAGGTGACCTCGACGTCGGAGACCTTGAAGCCGAAGCGCTCCGAGTCGGGCAGGTCGGCCATCGGATTGCCGCTGGGGTGGACGTCCTTGATCTCTCCGCACCCGGCGCAGACCAGGTGGTGGTGCGGACGGTGTGCGTTCGGGTCGTACCGCTTGGCGCGCTTGTCGGTGGCGACCTCTAGGACCTCGCCGAGGGAGACCAGTTCGCCCAGCGTGTTGTAGACGGTCGCCCGGGAGATCTCGGGCAGCTTGGCGACGGCCCGGGCATGCACCTCGTCGGCCGTCAGATGGACGTGCTCGCCTTCGAGAACCTCGGCCACTACGCGCCGCTGCGCGGTCATCCGCCATCCGCGTCCGCGCAGCCGTTCAAGAAGGTCGCTCATGCTCCCCAGCCTAACAGAAGGAGACCAGGTCGCGAATGGATATGGTTTTGGACTCCGTCTAATGCGGGCCTCGATCTGCGGTCTAGTGCAGGAGGGCCACCTTCTGCCGTGCGGGCGCCCAGCAGCGGATGATGTCGCGGACCGAGACGATACCGGCCGTCTCCCCGCGGTCCATGACGACCAGGTGGCGGAAGCCGCCGTGCGCCATGGCCTGGGCCGCCTCCTCCAGCGTCCAGGACGGAGCAGCGAAGACGACGTCGGTGGTGGTGTGGGCGTGGGCGTACTCCGTGTCCGGGTCTTGGCCCAAGCCGACGGAGTTGAGGATGTCGCGTTCGGTGAGGATGCCGATGCCGGTGCCGTCCGGATCGAGGACGACGGCCGCGCCGACCCGGCGGGCGGACATCAGGGCGGCTGCCTGGCGGAGGGTGTGGGCGGGGCCGATGGTCAGGACCACCGTGCTCATGGCGTCTCGGACGAGCATGGACTGGGCCACCTCCTAGGGAATCCACGGTGACTGACGGATCCCGGTCCGTTAGTTCATGGATTCACAAGTTCACAAGTGGGGGGACTCTCAGAGTGGCAGGTAAAGCAGGGGTCAACAAGGGGGCGCGGGCAGTCAATTGAGGGCGTGCGCGCTCATCTGTGTTTTGGTGGTGGCGCTCAGTAGCGCTGGTATTGATCGGGGGCGTGGGTGGGGTGCGGGGGCACCCTGTACCCCGCTGACGAGCTGCGCGGTGATGGTCGTCAGTGGTCGTTGCCGGGTGTCGCGGGCCGCCCTCGGACGGCCCAGGGACGGCCCGGCGGGGCTGTCGTGTCAGTGCCCGGTTCGCTTCTCACCATCAGCTTGGGAAGGTGCGGGTATTTGGGGCGGACTTGAAGCCTGACCTGGGCGAACGACCGGGGAGCGGTCCCCGCCGGCCCGGCTGCTTTCACCGTGGTTCCCCGTTGTTCCCCGCTCGATCTGGTGCCCTTGTGGTGCGGTCCGTATCCGGCGCGGTGCTGGGGGAGGTCCCTGTCGTCGTTCTTCGCCGGCGCCGGTGCCAGCGCTCCGACGGTTCTCCGGTGACAACGGAAGCGGCGGCCATCACGGCGCACGTGGTCCAACTCTTGAGGTCGCCGATGACCAGGCCGAAGAGGCGGAACACGACCGCTACCAGGCCCCACCAGACGGCGAACCAGGCTGCCGCGCCGATCCATTTGCCTTTGTCGTTCACGGGCTGCAGGTAGCCGTGCGGCTGGACTTGTCGGAGTCGAGCCGGACGGTCTTCTGATCCGTAGCTCTGTAGAGATCGGTCATCGCAGGTCATACGGGCTACAGGAAAGAGCGTAAGGACCGGAGCTCGGCACTGACGGTTACTGGGGTTGCTGTACTTCGCTTCTGCACCGGGATCGGGATCAGGCACATGGTGAGGAACGGCGGCTTGGCGTCACTGACCAAGGCAACCTCGACGACGGGTCGCGTGGCAGCACCTGCTTTTGTGCCCTTCGCGCTACGCGCGGCCGTGAAGCGCAGACCGCCACCAAGGGGCGCGTCAACCGTGCCGGAATTCGAGTCGGGCCGCCAAGCCTCCCGCCCCGACGGCCCAGCACCCGACGTGCGGCAGGCAGTTGACGCCGATCAGAGTGGTGCTGTCGAACCGTGTCCAGGTTCGTCCGCCGTCGGAGGTCACGTCGCTCCAGATGAGACCGACGGCAACGGCGGTGTCCCCTCGGCCCGGAAAGCTCCAGGCACAGGCATCGCACGCGACGGTAAGGACCACGGCCGTCCGCCTGGAACGCGCGATCAGCAGCATGCGCCAGCTGCTGCAGGGCGCGTTGGAGTTCCAGGAAGATCCTGGCGCCCCGCCCGCCCCTGCTTCCCCGGGCTCACCACGACATCGAGACCAGTGAAGGGAGGATGTGCCGCTCCGCTCGGCAGAGCGTCGTGATGCTCTTGATGGTCCGTCGTTTCATCCATAGCACGGCTGAGTGCCCGCGCGCCGCATGTCCGGCCGAAACGTTAGTGCAGCTGACCGCCGCCCCGTACGCGCGCTTCACCACGCGGCTCGGCCACGTCTTGGAGCGCGTCGGGCTCGCGCTGGCTGAACGGGCCGGCGCTTGGCTGCCTGTCCAATTGGCTCCCGTGTGGGACGCGGATGACCTTGCTGCGCAGGGTCATGGCGCTGCCTGATCTGCGGCCCAGCACACCGCGCGTGCTGGGCGTGGACAATTTGACGGGCCGTGAAGGGTAACAAGCGAGGCAAACTAGCGGCCACCGTGTAGGTCGGGGGGCAGGATCGAGGTATGGGTGGTCTCGGGGGACGCCGCCATCGGCGTAAGTGGCAGTTCATCAGTTTCGTGTCTGTGGCTGGGATAGCGGCGAGTGCAGGCTTCGTCGTGCAGCCCATCGCTCAAGGACGGCCGTCCGCGGTCGATGCTGCGAGCCTGCTCGGGTTCCTCGTATCTGTCATAAGCCTCGTGCTCGCTGTTGTGACCCTGCGCAAGCCGCTCGAGGGTAACGACGCCGACCTCGCGTGCGGCTGGGCCAAGACCCTGGCTCGGCATGTCGAAGCGAGTGAAAGCCAGGTGCGGCGTCAACTGCTCGGTGCCGACACTCAGCGCATCAACCTCGCCTACGTCCTTCATCCCGCGATCGGCCGTGGTGCTAGCGCTCCGCCGGCTGGGCGCACCTTCACCGACGACGCCTCGGCGCTGCCCAATGTCCTGCACTACTACCGCTCCACACGGCCGCAGCGTCTGGTCATCACCGGGGCTGCCGGAGCGGGCAAGACAGTCCTGGCTCTGGAACTCATGCTTGCCCTCATCGACGACCGAGCAGTCGACGAACCGGTGCCGATCCGGATCCCCCTCGCTCAATGGGACACAAGTCTGCCCCTGCCGGAGTTGCTGGCGCAGCACTTGGTTCAGGTCTACGACTGGCCTCCAGACCTGGCCACAGGTTTGGTGGACCAAGGTCTGATACTGCCCGTGCTGGATGGGCTGGACGAGATGGACTCCGTCCTCGACGACGGCAGGCCCGACCCAGATGCGCCTCGGGCTCTTGCGGTTTTGGACGCACTAAACGCATACCAGGACGGCCGGGACGCAGGCCCTCTGGTCCTGACATGCCGCACCGATCACTACAACGCTCTCGCACCCTCCCTGCAGTTGATCGATGCAGCCCGCATCGCCATTGCTCCTGTCAACGCCGCCCGTGCCGTCACCTACCTGGGCAACAGGGCTCTCGACACCTCCCGCTGGCAGCCGCTCCTCGACCACCTCCAGGCCCACCCCACCGGCACGTTCGCCGCCACGTTGTCAACCCCATGGCGGCTCTGCCTGACCGCCACCGTCTACCACCGCACCGGCAGCCCCGTGGAACTACTCAGCCACGCCACCGCACACGACCTCGACCAGCATCTCCTCGCCCGCTACATCCCCTCCGCCGCCGCCATCACGCCTAATCCCCACCGCTACCCACCCGACCAGATCCACCATTGGCTTCACCACCTCGCCCGCCACCTCAGCAGCGCGATCGCTGCTCCGGCCACCGACCTGACACTTCACCGTCTGTGGCCTCTTGCCGGTCCCAACCGCGTTCGCTCTACCGACGTCCGCCTAAGCTCCGTCGCCGTCTTGCTTCCCCTGCCCCTGGCTTGGATCGCCAACGACCCCCGCCATCCTGCACTTGTCGGAGCAGCATTTGCGGCGGTAGCCGGTGTATTTGCCCTTCGTTCCGCCGAGCCACGCCGTTTCCCAACCCGCAAGAACGCTCGGGGAAGCACTTTGGCAGCACTGCTGGAAGGATCCCTGGCCGGGCTAGTGATCGGGCTCGTGTGCGGGCTGGTAGTTGGACGCACAGCGGGGGTGACGGCCGGGCTCGCGGCGGGACTCGCGGCTGGCATCACTGCTGGCTTCGCCGTCTCATTCGAGCAGTTCAGCAAGGAGCCAGCGCCAGTGGCCAGCCCGAGAGCCATCATCCGCAACGACATCCTCCACGGCCTCGTGATAGGGCTCGCAGCAGGGTCAGGGTACGGGTTGATGATCGGGATCGCCGTCGGCTACACAGCCGGGCGTGGGGACGGCGTCATCGCGGGGGTCGTCCTCGGTCTCTCGGCGGGCCTTGCCGCTGCTCTCGGGGTCGGACTTGCGTCGGCCCGGAGATACACGGTCTTCCTGCTGTGCTCGCGCAGCTGGCTGCCATTCCGGCTTGCCCGCTTCCTCGACTGGGCCGTCAACGCCGGCCTGCTCCGATATAGCGGCCCCGCCTATCAATTCCGCCACCGTGAACTCCAGCAGTGGCTCAACCACCACCCCCACCCCTGAACTGCGGGCGGGGTCTGCTGCAGGATCTGGTGTCACCCGATCCTGCAGCAGACCCGGGTGTGGACGGGGGCTGTATGGTGCGGAGACGGTCAGAGGGCGCCTTGCCACCTCTGAATTTCTGCTACTTGCATCTCGGTGACTTACTTATTGACGATCGCATATCGTTGGTCAATACCGTATTGAATTGAATTCCGAATGCGTATACGGGTGCTTTGCCGCTACGGGAAACATCCCAGCGGACTGGGATACTTTTCTTGAATGTTTCGGACCCCTGTGAATACCAAGCCTGACCTGATCGGTCTTCGAAGTACGCCACTTGGCCTTTCCGGGTAGCGAAGAAGTCGGTGCCCCACTTGTCAGACTCTGGGATTGTGATCCTGGAGCATGCTGGGAGCAGTACGCTATGGGTGCTCAGGAGGAAGTATTGCTGAGAAGCCTTGCGCCCGGAATCATACAGAGCAACCGAGAGGACAACATTGCTGATCGGGAAAACGTTCGGGTTGTCTAGTGTCATGCTGCCAGAAGCGCCAGGAATAAATTCCACCCTCTGCGCGAAGTTGGCTGCGGCAACCTCTTCGTTTTTGATCTCCTGCTCTTGTTGGTCTTGGTAGGTGATGAAAGCCGTGTAGGACGTTGCTGCGGCGGTGAACACGGTCATTAAGGCCGCCAGGCCCGTAAATAAAGTGCCCCATGCGGATAGTCCCGAATGGCGGCGCTCTGCTTTGGAACTGCTATTTTCTGTTACTCGGTTCGCTTCTGGATTCTGTGGTGTGCTTTCTTCGTCCGACGACGCGGTTTCCTCGGTCATGTAGCGCCCCCCTTGGAGACCATGGTCCTACCCAGGACGGCGCTGACAGCAACCTCGGAGCGGGGGCTAGAAATCAAAGCTGAGCATGTGTCGCATGCATAGTCTTACAACGGCTAACACAATGAGACGGGCGACTGCGATAGCTCCTTGCCTGTCTGCCGTTGTGAGTGCTTGTTCTGCGACGCCCGACGACCAGGCCACCTTCACAGGGTTCGCGCTGAGCGGCTCATTGGCCAGGGCGAACAGCACAGGGGTAACGCTGTCGCTGAAGCTCAGGTAGCCGTCAACTGCGGCCAAAAGAAGGTGGGTTGTTCCGCCCAGCGGCGTGTAGTGTCCGGTTGCGTGCTGGCCGAACGACGACACCAACTCATCTTGCAGGCCCTGCGCTCCGGTGGGACGGCCTCGGTAGCCAACCTTGCCGAGCAGCTTGATGCCAGTGCGGCGACCGTCCGTCGTGATCTCCTGAAGCTGGAGGCGGACGGGCTGCTTACCCGGGTGCACGGCGGGGCTGTCGTCGAGGAGGATCAGCCGTCCTTCACCGAGGCCGCCGCGGTTGAGGTGGGTGTGAAGGACGCGATCGCCGCCCGAGCGGCCGAAATGATCGAGGACGGCCAGTCGGTCGTGCTGGACAGCGGCACGACGGTCCACCGGCTGGCGTTGCAACTGAAGGGCCGCCGCCTCACCGTGATCACCAACAACCTTGCGGTTTATGAGGAACTCAAGGATGCCGAGCACATCGATCTGATGCTGCTCGGTGGCATGGTCATTCGTGAGTCGCGCATGTTGGATGGCTTCATGGCCGAGGACAACCTCCGCCAGGTGCATGCCGACTGGCTGTTCATGGGTGCGTGCGGTCTTCGCCCTGGGGGGCAGGTCATGGACACCACCGTGGTCGAGGTGCCGGCCAGGCGCGCCATGATTGCCGCCAGCGACAAGGTGGTCCTCCTGGCCGACAGGAGCAAGTTCCCCGGGACCGGGATGGTGAAGATCTGCGATCCAGAAGACCTGGATGTGCTCGTCACCAACGCACCGGCGGACGACGCGACGTGCACCGCCCTACGCGAGGCCGGTGTGAAGGTGATACCGACAACTCTGGCGCCAGTCGACGGCTAGCACAGCGACTCGTACTGCCGAAAAGCGATGAGGCAGCAGGCGAGTTTGAGGAACGCTTCGTGGATGTCGGCTCGTCGTTCCCATCGGATCCGCAAGCGTCGGAAGCCGTGCAGCCACGCGAAACACCTCTCCACGACCCAGCGGTAGGTGCCCAGTCCGGTGCCGTGCAGGGTGCCGCGTCTGGCGATCGCGGGCACGATGTCGCGGGCGCGGACCTGGTCGCGGTAGATGTCGTGCTCGTAGCCGCGGTCGGCGAAAAGCGAGTCGGGCTTGCGGCGCGGTCGTCCGACCCGACCGCGGACCGGTGGGATCGCGTCGAGCAAGGGAAGCAGTTGGGTGACGTCGTTGCGGTTGCCGCCGGTCAGCAGGACGGCGAGCGGGGTGCCGTGTCCGTCGGTGATCAGATGGTGCTTCGAGCCGGCCCGGCCCCGGTCGACCGGCGAGGGGCCCGTGTGGAGCCCCCTTTTAGCGCCCTGACGTGGGAGGAGTCGACCACGCAGCGGGACCAGTCCAGGCGCGAGGCCGCATTCAGCTCAGCGAGCAGGACCTCGTGCAGCCGCTGCCAGACGCCGGCATCGTTCCAGTCCCGCAACCGGCGCCAGCACGTCATGCCCGACCCGAACCCCAACTCCTGCGGCAAGTACTCCCACTGGATCCCGGTGTGCAGCACGTACAGGATCCCGGACAGCACCTCCCGGTCCGGCAACGCCTTGCGGCCCGGGTACCGGAAGCGCCGTTCGCGCTGCGGCAGCAGCGGCTCCAGGCGGTCCCACAGCTCATCCGACACGATCCACGGCAACGTCCCCACGCCAGGCCGAACGCTCAACTCCCGCCCTGGACACGGCCATCAGCGCCGATCCACCTCATTGTGTTAGCCGTTGTTAGACAGATTGAAGCGCTCCTGGCTATGGCGAGGGTCGGAGGTGGGCGCCCCAAGTGGTGGGTGGAATCTCGAACGCTTCATGGCGTATGCGTTGGGTTGCGGACGGCAGAGGCGCGCGCACCTCAGACGACGACAGCCAGCCACCGCGGTGGCTCAGTTGACCGAGCAGGCGCGCGTGTGTCTCGCTGCGCCCCAGCGGCCTCAGCCACGCTGCCGGTGACGTCGACCCGGGAAGGCCCTACGGACGGGTGCCGTACGGTCAACCTGGGGTCGGCGTCTTCGAGGCCGGCAGTTGAGGAAAGAGAGTAAGTCTGCATTGGACACCGTGACGCCAGTAGGCTGTGCGCCTCCACATGCTAGAGGGGCGGGTTGCACATGAGCGGCGGCGCAAGCCAAACAGTGTTGATCGAGTTGCATGGCGGCCAGGATAGTGATCTTGATGAGCTGGAGTCGTTGACATTCGAATTGCGTGAACGCCTCCTTGAACTCGATGTCGAAGACGTAGACCCCGTTCGGCAAGAAACTGCTCCGACGGGAACAAAAATTGCTGGGGCCCTCACTACCGGAGCCTTGGTTGTCAGTGTCGGCATCCCCGTTCTCCGCAAGGTTTTGGACGTCTTGAAGGTCTGGATCGAAAATCGTCCGGTCCGCACTGCCAGTGTGACAATCGGCAACAATACAATTGAGGTTCAGGCCGCATCCTCTGCGAATCAACGCCGTGTGATCGAGGCGTTCATTTCGGCGCAAGAATCTACTCTTCCGCCTACTGGGGGGTTTGGCTCCCACTCCGCAGGCTCAGACGCCCAGCACCGACCCTGCTGAAGGCTGAGGTCTGGCATGCTTGGGCGCCGATTTGCTCTACTGATCGGATCTAGTCGGTTTGACAATCCAGGACTGCAACAGCTGAGGTCACCTGCGCGTGATGTCGGGGAACTCGCTGAAGTCCTTGCAGACCCGGATATTGGTGAGTTCGAGGTCACCACCAAAATGGATCAAGAGCATCACCAAGTGATGCGATCCATTGAGACCTTCTTTCGGGGGCGCAGTCGGGACGACTTGCTACTTCTTCACATATCATCGCACGGTCTTAAGGCGGATCACGGTGATCTCTACTTTGCTGCGTGTGATACTGATCGTGAGCTGCTGGACTCGACAGGGGTACCGGCGGCTTTCTTACAAAAGCAGATGAATCGCTGTCGGGTAAAGTCGATTGTTCTGCTACTTGACTGCTGCTACAGTGGCGCCTTCTTTCTTGGAGTCAAAGGCGACTCTTCTGTTCACGTGAATGACGAACTGTCTGGGCATGGTCGAGTTGTGCTTACTGCGACTAGTCGCACTGAATACGCTTGGGAAGGGGATAATCTAAGCGAGCTTGATCCAGAACCGTCCCATTTCACAGGAGCAGTGATTGAGGGTCTGCGGTCCGGCGATGCCGACCTCAATCGCGACGGTAAAGTAAGTGCACAAGAGCTTTATGAATATGTCTACGAGAACGTTCGGGCGAAGAACAAAATGCAGAGCCCTCAAATGTGGAACGCTCTCGAATACCAGGTAGTTGTGGCTAGATCGCAGCACTCCGCCGCGTCGGCTCCAAAGCCGGTGCTCCCCGGGATGGAAAGTGCTGCAACTCTGGCGACGATCGCCTCTGATGCAAATGAGGAGAAAGAGGTGGATAACCCGGCTCTTGATCCTGCCCATCGTGATGCTGCTGTGGCTCAACTCAAGCGAGCGTTGCCTGATCCTGTCCGGCGTATTGAGGTCTTTGACCTTGTAGACCTTGCCGTGACCGAAGTGATCGGAAATTCGACTCGGGATAGACGTCCTGTTATTGGCCCGGTATTTGTGGAGAATCTACACGGCTATCGAGGCGACAGTGACAAACTCCTACATCTGTTGGCAACTGGCGTATTCCATGATGATGGGTCCCATGATGCATTGTGGGTTCGTGTCATTGAGCGGCTGAGTCGGTTGCGGGATAGCAATCTTCAGTCTTTCAATGATGAGCTTGATCGACTCCGCCTCTTCCCTGCACTCCTGGCTGCATGGGGAATTGGGGTTGCGGCCGTACTAGGCCGACGAGAAGAATTGATCGCTCGCATTCTGATGCAGCCTTCTTTCAGGCCCCCATTTGGTAATCGAGTGCGCCAAACACCTGCGGTGTATCTAAATCCCCTACTTGTCATCTATGGGAATTCCATCGATGAAGTTTGCCACGCCGAAAATGGGGCCAAATACTATTACCCTCAGAGTCATTTTATTCGACAGGAGATGCGGGAGCCGTTCCAATTGATCGAGCCTGATGACTCGGCATACGCGGAAGCCTGCTATCGATTCGAGTTTCTTGCGTCCATGGTTGCTATGGATAGCGAAATCGGCACATATGTGAATCCGTGGTCTGGTGAGTTCTTGCTAGATTTGAACTGGGGGTACGATGAAAACGGTCTAGCAGCGGATGTGCATCAAGAAATTAAGGAGTCGTGGCCACTCTTGCGGGGTGGTGCTTTCGGTGCCAATCCGGAGCGCGCCGAGAAGGCATTCCAGGCACTGGTTGAATTCAGGAGAAAGAATCCGCGCTGGTGATAAAGGCGCCCGTTTGATGACCGGGCTCAACGCAAGGCTTCGATGGCCTTCACGATCAGGGCGCGGGCGTCCGCGCCGTAGGCGGCCATGCTGCGCAACCGCTCGAATGCCTTCATGTACAGGGTGATCTCGGAGGGCTGGGTGACATTTACTTCCGCCGACACCAGCTCGACCGAGACGTGCTTGTCGTCGTAGATGTGAAAGGTCTCCTCGGGCCAGTGTGTCCGGCGGATGTTCATGGGGATGACGCCCAGGGAGACGGCCGGTAGGGCGCCGGCGGTGAGGAGGTAGCCGAGTTGCGCTGCCATCGGGTCGGCGTCGGCTACCTGGGAGTACAGGACTGCCTCCTCGATTACCACGATGAAACGGTGTCCTTGCTCGTGGATGATGCGGGAGCGTTCGAGCCGAGCGCGCGCGGCCTCCGCGCTGTCGTCGATGTCCAGTGCGTGGATGCTGGCGGCGATGCCGAGTACGGCGAGGGCGTAGCCCTCTGTCTGCAACAGCCCGGGGACGATGCTGGAGGAGTAGATCCTGAAGGTCTCGGTCTCGCGGGATGCCTGCATCCTGCTGTCCTGGATGTGGCGCAGGCCGGCGCGGACCTGGTCGCGCCACTGCCGGTACATGGACTCGGCGCTGATGGACTGCACGATGAGATCCTGAGCCTGTCCGTCCGAACCGGTTGCGGTGCACCACCTTCGGATGTCGTTCGCGGACGGTCCGGTGAGGGCGTTCTCGATGCGTGAGGTTTTGGAGTAGTGCCAGCCGCACGCGGCAGCCAACTGGACGACCGTCAGGCCGGCTTCCTTGCGGAGGTCGCGCAGCCGGTGGGCGACGGCTTCACGTGCGGCCTGGGCAGACGAGGAGGGCGAGGCGGGCATGGGTTGGCTGCCGGTGCTTTCTGGTCAGTGGATTTCGTACTGGTCGTGAGGGATCGCGCGCGCCCATACGACCTCGAAGGACTCGGCGCACAGCTTTGCGGCGGCAGGATCCTCAGAGACCTCGTGGCCGATCAAGGCTCCGTCGCCGGAGAAATAGCCCCACCGGATCACCTGGTCGTCGAAGAGCCAGAAGTCGTTGCCGGGCAAGGCGATGTCTGAAGCGCGGCGGCGGGGCAACCAGCGCACCTGTTCGCCGGCGTGCACGTTGACGCCGGTGGAGGCGTGTTCGTAGCGGATGTAGTCCGAGACTGGTTCGGACACGATCCGGGCGCGCCGCACCACGACGCCGCGCGCCAGGGCGCGGGAGACCAGGTCTACCCAGGGTGCCCAGTCCGGTGATCCGGGGTCGGTGTCGAGACGGCCGGTCTCCAGCCACGTCCGGAAGTCGTCAGCCTCTGCGGCCACCCCGTAGTGATCCCGCATCTCAAGGTGCACGGCGGAGTGTGTGCACCCGTCGATGAGTTCAGCGATCGTCGGAACAATCGAGGACATTGCACGCCTCCCTGATCATGTGCACCATCGTGGCAGGGATACGGATGACGGCCTCGTCCGCCGGAATGCCTACGGCATGGCCCGGCACTTCGAACGCGGCGCACTCTGCTTCGAGTTGAGGATCGGGCTTCCATCCCTGGAAGACGAGTTCGCCGTTCTCCTGGTCGACCCACACGGTCGGTGAGTCCCCGGTCTTGGTGTCGGGGTCGATCCCGATGAACCGTAGCGTCATGACTGACTCCATCCACGAGATGTGCAGTTCTTTGCGACACGTTCCGACAGATGGCGTAGCTGGTCAAGAGGCCGAATTCGACAAGGACCGGGGCGAGTTGGCGTGAGTGCAAAGATCTGCACATTGCTGGCATTGGCGCCTGTCGCACCCCTAGCTTCAAGTGGCACGACGAGACCCGGCGACCATGCGAAAGGCCCCGGGCGTGGCCGACTGGGCAGGGATCGATATGGCGAACAGCGCCGCAACGGCATCCGAAGGTACTGAGCGTCGGCAAGTCGATCGCCCGGACATCACCGTCATGCGCGAGACGGTGCGGATTCTGCTGGATCCGGACGCCGTGGCGCTGCCCCCAGCGGCTGACGAAGTGGAGACGCTGACGCAGATGCTTCGGGGCCACCTAGAGCTGCTCATCCCTGAGGTCGAGCAGTCCGCCACGTTGTTGAAGAAGGACAGCATCCCTCGGTACTGCGCGCTCGCCTGCGTGGGCGAGGCTCGGGGAAAGCTTCGAGCTGAGCCAACCCGTAGATTCGGTGCAGAAGTCGGCTACGCCCGACGTCTTGCCCGCGCCTTGAACGCACTGTGCGACCACTACGAGAACTTGGTCGAGCGCCAGTGACCACGGCCATCCGGGATATTTCGATCCGCTCCGCCGAGTGCGCGTTGGCTTCGCGGGACGGCTACCAGGATCTGCACCACGAATGCCGGCAGACCAAGGACATCCCACTGCCTCATGGGGCCGGGCTGGTCGTCGTACGGCGCTGCAATTGCCCCTGCCACGCGCGCATCGAGGGTGCGTCATGATCCAACGCTTCTGCCGCTACTGCGACGAGCCGATCACCGATCCTGGCGACGCGGTTCACCTCTGGTACGAGGAGAGCATGAGCGGACCGGGGTGGGACGTGTGGGCGCACCGCGAGCACGCCGGCCTTGTTGAGCCGGACCCCGCGTTGGTACGCATCCTGGCGCGTGTGCTGATCGCGGGGTGGGGAAGGGCCTGATGCACAACAACCCGGTGACGTGACTTTGCCAGGAGCCACGTCGGTCGTGATCGTCCGCGTCAGGCATTGATGTCGGAACGTCGCGAACTTTTCGCCGCTCAAGTCACCATTGGCAGAAGGCCACCGAGGCATCATCCCCGGACTTGTACCGCGGCCACCGCCGTCCAGTGGGGTCCGTAGCCTCAACACTGCGTACGGTGTCGATCAGTTCACCGGGGCCTCCGGCCCGGAGAGTGGCGAACGCTTCCGACCAGGTTGCCATCGCGTACTCGCTCACGAGCCTTGATACGCCATCGGACATTACGGCGGCAGCATCCACTTCTTCGAGCGTTGTCGTGCCGGTCAGGGCGTGTTTGGCCGCTTCTGGATCCGCCGCAGCCACCCAATAACCCTCCGGTGTGTTGCGTACTTGCCGCTGCGCGAGCACGAAGCGTTGCAGGGCCTCCCTGTGCTCTGAGGTGTGAGTCTCGTACTGCTCAACCTCGGCTCTCATCTCGGGGAGGATGTCGTCCACTCGAAGGTCAGTGATCACCGAGTGCCCCTGTGGTCCCTCGAACACGATGGGGGAGTCTGCGAGGACGAGATGGTCAAGGACTTCGCCTCGATGCCGCAAGACCGCAACCGTGGTGGACGGGGTCCCCGGATTCTTGAGGTCGCACTCCGGGTGCAGGCCTGCGACACGATCGAGGGCATCCGACAGACCATCCGAGAGTTGGCGGTCCGGGTCTGCGAGAGCCGCAACAAGCTGGCCGCCGAGGTGTGCGACGTACCACGGGACGCCGTGTCGGCATCCCGTGGTGAGGCCGGCCGTACTCAGTCCGTCCAGCACGACAGCGAGCGTGGGTGTTCCAGCCACCCAGTCCTCATTGGGGTTGGCTCCCCCAGGTCGTGTGTCCATGCAGACGCGCATGATCATCCCTCGTGTCGGTACAGCGGGGTGACGCGGCGGCTCTCCAGCACGTCGAGCGTCTTGGGGTCGTAGCGGCAGGAAATGAGCGTGGAGAACCGGCGGGTGCGAACCTCTCGATACAGCTCAGCGAGGTTGTTCTCCAGGTAGTGCACGACTCCGTTGGCGCCTATGGCGTGGATTCCGGCGATGTACAAGAACGTGCCACGGCCGTCCAGTCGGGGGAGTCGGCCTAGGTAACCGAAGTCGCCGGCCGAGCCGTCCTCGTCCATCGGGGATCGGTACTCCTTGCCGGTTTTCTGGTCCACCAGATGCCAGGCTCGGTCCTTCTCGAACCGCAAGTTGTCGTCCCCTTCGAGCACCTGGGCGACGATGGGCGACAGCCGCGGTCCGCAGACGACCACGTGGTTGTCGCGGTTGAGGTTGACGATTCCCGTCGTCGGGATCACCTCGTACTCGGCCTCAAGCTTCATCCCGCCCAGCAGCTTGCGCAGGTGGTCGAAGTTGTTGAGGTCTTCCCTGGTCACGACCTCACTCGGGTTCTGATCAGGGCCCTTGCCTGCCTCGGGCTTGCCGCCGAGAGACACAGTCACCAGGTCCGTGCCGAAGAACGCGCGCTCCGGAGGTGGGCCGGCGGACGCCAGCTGCCCTACGCGGCCTCGGCTCACCCCGAGCTTCGCGGCGATTTCGGTCTGAGTCATGCCGGACGCCTGCGCTTCTTCGATGGCCTCGCGGCGGATGCGGGACAGCTCAAGCACCCATCCCTGATAGGTCGCCATCAGGTCGATCGCCGCTTTGGCCCGGTCGACCGGGGCCGCGATCTCCGAGACCCGCTTCATGTCGTCGTGCACGGCTCTCCACTTCCTTGTCTAGGGGGACTAGCGAACTCTATCGCTAGAGGGGGTTGCGCACACCCCTTGCGTTTGCTTACGGTACCTATCGAACGAGGGCGCAAGCCCCCCTAAGCAACGTAGGGGGAATGCGTCGCACCTGCTTTACCTGCAAGAACGCACCACCCAGGAGCCCCGCAGTGGACGGGGGGAGGGCACCGGACAGTCGTCTGCCTCGCGGCAGGCGATCCCTTGGCAGTCCGGATGGCAGACCGAAAGGTCAGGTCTCTGCCTGCAACGGGGCCCTAGCGGGCTGTTCCTTGATCCGGCAGCCGCGTCCCCGAAAGAGACCACTCATCCACCGCAGTTCTCTGCGGCCGGTTGCCTCCGCTGCTCGTCTCGTACGAGCAGCGCTGAGGGGAGCCGGATTGACCGACTTCAACGGCGCGCGGCCCCGGAGGTGCAACTCCGGGGCCGCTGTTCGGGCCGTTCACCTGTGGAAGGACACACGACCCAATGGAACACATCGTCACTGTTCAGGACGCTGTTACCGCGTTCGCCGACTTCATGGAGCCGACCAACGCCGAGCTCGACGCCATCGAGCGGGAGATGTCCGTGATCCTCGCGGACGTCGACCTGTTGGACGCGCAGATCATCACCATGGATCGCACTCCCACCGAGCTGGACGTCCGGCGTATCCGCCGGGCCCGCCGCCGGCTGCTGGTCGCACTGGCGAACCAGGCCGCCGAGGCGCACCGGGGTGGCGCCGCATGAACGCTGTTCAGATCCGTTCAGCCGAGCGCGCGCTGTCGGCCGGTACGTGGCTGATCGTGGCGGGCGCGATGCTGTATTCGATCCTCACCGTCACGCCGCTCGCCGCCGCGCACACCCCCGCTCGGTGGGCTTGGACGGCGCCGATTCTGCCGCTGGTGGTGGATGCGGCCGTGGTCATCGTGGTCCGGCTGGATGCGGTGCTCGCGCGGCTCGGGGGCAACGGCGGTCGGTGGCCCATCGTGCTGCGCTGGATGACCGGCTGCATGACGCTGGCCCTCAACGTGGCCGACTCCGCGTTGAAGAACGACCTGGTGGGCGTGGCCGTGCATGCGGTCGCTCCGCTACTGCTGATCGTCACGGCGGAGACCGGTCTCGCCTACCGGCGCGCTATCACCGCCGCCGTGGTGGCGCCGGAAGCCAAGCAGCAGGCCGAGCGGGAGACCCGTGAACGCGCCGCCGTCGAGCGGCGCGAGGAGGTCGCCCGGCGGGCTCGCGAGGAGCGCGAGCACGCGGCGGTCCTGGCGCGTGAACAGCGTGAGCATGAAGCCCGCATGGCCCGTGAACAGGCCGAGCGGGAGGCCGCCGTACGGCGCGAGGAACGCGAGCGCGAGCAGGCCCGGGAACGGGCTGAGCGCGAGGAGCGTGAACGCGTCGAGCGCGAGCGTGAACAGCTCCGGGCGGAGCGTGAACGCCGTGAGCGGGAGGCCGCTGAGCGCGCCGAACACGAGCAGCGGGCGCGTGCCGAGCAGGCGCGCCGTGAACAGGCGGAGCGGGAGGAGCGGGCCGCGCGTGAACGCGCCGCGCTGCTGTCCGGCGGTCCGGTCACGGACAAGCTTGCCGAGGACGACGCGCGCGCCATCGTGGCTGCCGCTCAGGCCGAGGGGCTGTCGGTGCGGTCCGCTGCCGAACTGTGCGGCTGGTCGGTCGGCTGGGTCTCCGCCCGGTACGCCGAACTCCGTGGACCCGTCAGCGGCGTTGCGGTCGACCTCACCGGCGCGGGCCGTTGAGACCCACGCGTATCCGCCGGCGTGCTGCCGGACGCACCGTCCCCGCCCTGCCCGGTGCGTGTGTGCCCTGCGCCCCCTGCAACTGATTTGGAAGGCCCCTGGTGGACTCCCACAACCTGCCCGTGCCCGCCGTCGTCCGTCTTCCGGACGGCCGTTACGTCTACAACGACCACCCCGCCCACCTCACGCCGATGGCGCCTCCCCACCAGGGGGCGCAGACGGTGATCCAGCACATCCATCACGCGCCGCCGGACCGCACCATGCAGCGCCTCGCACTCGGGTCCGGCGTCGGGGCCGGTGCAGTGGCCGCCGGGGTCTACTTCGGCCCACTGTTGGTCGGCGTGCTCACCGCCATCGCGGCCAACCTCGCGATCCTCACCCTGCTGGCCGTGGCCATGGCGTGGGGTGTGGTCACTGTCGTCCGCTCGGTGGGCGGCACCGACGGTAAGGCCGCCGCCAAGCGGCCTGGCCGCAAGGGAAGTTGACCCTTCCGACCAGGCGGCAAGAGGCGAGAGGCCGCAGGCGGCCCGCAGGCCCTCCGAACCCCTTCGCGTGTGGGTCGAGATCCCCCGGGCTGTGAACGGCCCTTCACGCCCCCGCGAGGGAGTTGCACGGCTGGTTTTCCGCTCGCCCTACGCGCGCGTGCGCGTAGGGCGCCCACCCCTCCCTAGCGCTCAACTCTGCAACATCGCAGGTCAGATGTGGTTGCAGGGGTTCAACCGGTGCTGTCGACGCAACCGACAGGACCGCCCCCTGCAACCCGGGCGGGCCGGTGACGCCACGCAACGGCGCACCGGCCCTCATCCACGGTCTTGGAGGACCCTCGTGGACTGGAAGCAAGCATGGTCGACCACTATCAACACCACCACTGCGGCTCTCGATTTGCTCGCCCCGGTGTGCGCTCCGTTCGCGGCCCGCTGGGACCTTGAGGCCGAGCGGCGCGACAAGCTGCGTACACCGGAGCACTTGAAGGCGCTCATGGCCGCGCAAAAGGAGCACAACGCCGCGCGCTCCACGCACGCCACCGCCAAGTCGCAGCAGTTGTCCGCGAAGGCCGCGTCGAACAATCCGTTCGCGGCCGGTCGCCGTGCCGCCCGCGTCGCGGTCAAGGCGGCTGTGAGCCACGAGCGCGACACCCGCGCCAAGCTCAAGGCCGCGCGGGTGAACTACCCGTCCACGCTCAAGGCCCGTGCGGTGCAGGCGCATTCGGTGCACGCCGTGCCCAGCGCGCTCGCGTCCGCGCTCATGTCCACCGCGCACCTGGCCCTCTGGCCGGCCGCCACGTCCGCCGTGCTGATCGGGGCGAACATGGCCGCGCTCGCGCTCGGTCGGCGCAAGCTGCGGGTGCCGGTGGATGAGTCGCTGTCGCTGGAAGAGCGTCAGCTCATGGAGCGCCTCGACCCGTCGTACTGGGTCGAGTACGCCGGTGATCGTGGTCTGTCGGGCACGGTCACCACGCCCCCGGCCATGGAGCCGGGCGGCATCCGCTGTGAGATCCGCCTGGACGGGACGTGGACGGTCAAGACGCTCGCGGACAAGGCCGACTCGGTCCGTGCGCTGCTCGGGGCTCGGACCGCGCTGCGCATACGGATCACGTCCGCCTCGCGCGGCGGCTGGGCCGTCCTCACGCTGGCCACCCGTTCGGCAGCCGCGGGCGTTCCCTCCCTGTGGACCCCGGACCGCATCCCGTCCGACCCGCTGACGATGAGCCTCGGTCTTGACACGGAGACCGGGGATGAGGTCCTGGTCCCGTTCGACGAGCGGCTGTTGGTGTCCGGTGCGTCCGGCACCGGCAAGTCCTGGTCGTTCCGCCCGCTCATGGCCACCGCCCACCTGCGCGGCGACCTGGTGCTCATCGACGGCAAGGGCGAGGAGGCGAACATCTGGGAGCCGGTGTGCCGTGTCGCCGTGGAACAGGACGACATCACCGACGCCGTGGACCAGGCGCACGCGGAGATGACCCGCCGCAAGACCGACATGAAGCAGCGCGGTATCAGCATGTGGGACGGCCCTCAGCTCACCATCGTCGTGGACGAGGGACAGGTCATCCTCGCCCTGATCACCAAGGACAAGGACCGCTTGCAGCGGCTGATCGAGCTGTCCTCGCTGGGCCGCTCGCGCGGCGTCGTCCTGTGGTGGGCGACGCAGTACCCGCTGACCGACGGCGGGGCGCCGGGCGTGCACAAGCTGATCGCACCGAACCTCCTCACCCGGTTCTCGCTGCGGGTGGCCGGCACGACACAGGCCCAGGTCGCGTTGGACGACTGCGCGCACTACGCACCGCACCAGATCCCCGACGGCCGCGAATACCGGGGCCACGGCTACCTCAAGAGCTATGGGCCGCGCATGCTGCGCACCTGGACCCTCGACGACGCGGGCGTGCGCGCCCTGCCCACGTCGATCTGGTCCCCCGCACCGTCCACGGGCGGGCAGCCGCCGCGCACGCCGCTGCACCTGGTCAAGAACACGCCCGCACCCGCCGGGGCGGCTACCAACCGGGACAAGGTGCTCGACGCCGTGCAGTCCGGGGCCCGCACCGCTAAGGGCGTGGCCGACGCGACCGGCCTCAACAAGGGCACCGTCTCCCGCGAGATCAAGGCCCTCACCGCCAATGGCGCCCTGCACCGGACCGCCGACGGCCGTCTCCTGCCCGGCAGCCAGGCGGCCTGACCACACCGCACCAAGCAACGACGACGGCGGCCCCCATCCGACCAAGAACCGGGGCCGCCGCCAGTCCAGCACGCTCACGAACTGGAGACCTCCAGCATGACCCAACCGACCCCCGTACGGGGGGAGCACCTTCGGACCGCGCTCGACCTGGCCGCCTCCGGACTGCCCCCGCTGCCCTTGCGGGCCGGGAAGGTGCCGTTCGGCAACTGCCGCCGCTGCGCCGACAACGCCTGTGGCGGCCGGCCCAACATGAAGACCCCGGGGCCGTGCGTCTGCCCCGGGCCGTGCCACGCGTGGGCCGCCGCGACCACCGACCCGCGTGTCCTCACCTCCGGTCCCTGGCGCCGCACCTGGCTGCAAGCCGAAGCGGTCGCCTACCACCCGGGCGGGGCGGGGCTGTCAGTCGTGGACCTGGACGACGCCGACGCCATCGCGTGGGCCCGCGAGACCCTGCCGCGTACACGGACCGTACGCACCACCAGGGGCGAGCACTGGCTCTACCTCGGTGCCATGCAGTCCGCCAACGGCGTGCGGCCCGGCGTGGACATCAAGTCGACCATGGCTTACGCCCGTTGGCTCGGGTTCGGCGCCGGCACCATGACCGCCCTGCCGAACGCTGTCCGCGCACTGGCCGTGCGGCAACCCGCCCTGGTCCGGTCGGCGCCTCCTGCCATCGCCGTGCCTGTCGGTGCCGGGGCGGGGCGTGCCGTCATCGCACGCCCGCGTTCCTGGAGCGCGGCATCGCGATGGCGGAGCAGCGCATCGCCGAGGCCACGAGCGGCGTGCACAACGCCGTGTATCGCACGTTCCTGGCCGTGCTCTCCACCCACGGCCGGTGCGGCTGCCTCACCGACGCTCACGTCGCACGACTCTTCAACGCCGCGCAAGCCAAGGGCGAGACCGCCCGCCACTGCACCGAAGCATGGGCCAACGCCCGCACCACGTTGGGAGTGTGACCGTGGCTGACGACGACAAGACCCCCGCTCGCGAGGTCATCACCGACTACGCCCAAGATCACTTCCGCTACTTCCGTACTCCCGACGGCACGGTGTACGCCCAGAGGAAGGGCCACCCCGTGGCCCGCCCGATCCGCTCCCAGGGCACCACGGGCAGCCACCGCCAGGAACTCATGGTCGGTCTCTTCCGCGACGGACGCGGCGTCTTCAACGGCAGCGCCATCAAAGAGGCACTGGACCTCATCGAAGCCCTCGCGCTGAGCGAGGACGTACAGCCGGTGCACATCCGCGTCGCCCCGGGCTTCGACGGGGCGACGTGGCTCGACCTGGGCCGCGACGACGGACAGTCCGTCCGCATCCATCCCACCGGGTGGGAGATCACCGTTCCCGATCCGCGTGAGGTGTGCTGGCGACGCACCCAGCTCACCGGCGAACTGCCCATGCCCGTCAAGGACACCGACGGCAAGGGCATCGATCTGCTGATGCGGCTGTGCAACTTCGCCAACGCCGAGACCGAATGCCTCGCCATCGCGTGGTTGATCGGCTGCCTCGGTCCGTCGGTGCCGGTACCCGCCCCGTTCCTGACCGGGCCGCAAGGGGCGGGGAAGTCCACCGGCGGACGGATGCTGATCCGGATCGTGGAGGGCATGACCGGGGACCTGCGGCGGGCCCCGAAGGACGAGGAGAACCTGATCGCGGCCGTAGCGGCGGGATGGGTCACCGCCCTGGACAACCTGTCCCACATGACGCCGGACCTGTCCGACGCGATGTGCTGCATCGTGACCGGCGCCGAGAGCGTCAAGCGCGCGCTGTTCACCGACGGGGACGTCTTCCGCGTCGGCTACCGCCGGCCACTTCTCCTGACCGGGATCGACGTGGGTGTCATCCGGCCCGACCTCGCTGAACGGCTCCTGCCGCTCCGGCTGGAGCGCCCCAAGATCCGGCGCACCGAGGCGGAACTGTGGCTGGACTACGAGGAGGTTCTCCCGGTCGTGCTCGGCTCGCTCCTCGACCTCACGGTCAAGGTCCGCGCGGTGCAGACGGAGACGCCAACTGATCTGCGGATGGCGGACTTCGCGCACCTGTGCGCCCAGTTCGACGCGGCAACCGGGCTCGGGGCCCTTCCCGCCTACCGAGCCAGCCTGGACGACCTGAACGACGACGTGATCGAGGGTGACCTCCTCGCCCAGACCGTCCTCAGGCACGCCGACACCATCGAGCCGGGCACCGCGCAGCGGATGACCTCCACGGAGTGGCTGCACCTCCTCAGCGGCCTCTACAGCAGCGACGAGCCGCGTCCCCTGCCGAAGGGCTGGCCGACCACCGGCAAGGTGCTCTCCGACCGTCTCAAGCGCCTCCAGCCGACCCTGGCCGCGCGAGGCGTCCTCATCGACACGGGGCGCACCAGCACCGGCCGCTACCTCGAAATGACCCGCCTGGCCGCCCCGCCCCCGCACCAGCCGAAGCGGATGTTCTAACCCACCCCACGACCACCGGCACAAGCAAGAAGAGCACCACCGGCCCGGCGTGCTCCTCTTGCTGTTCGGCGCGCCGCGCCGCCTGGCACCACAACAGACACCCCCTCCTCTTGTCCTAAGAGGGAAGACGCTGCGTCACCTGCGTCACACGGGACGCTAAACGGCCCTTGACCTGCGGCGAAAGCCATGACGCAGACGGCGGCCTCTGCGTCATCCTGCGTCATCTGCGTCACCCGATGACGCAGCCCATGACGCGCCGATGACGCAGCGCCTCACCACTGCGTCGATCAAAGGCGCAGGTCAGAAGCGTGAATGTCGCTGATGACGCGATGACGCAGAAATCCGAGCCTCGGACACACACGGGCTCACGAAAGACCCCGAAATCAACTCCCCCCGCATCTCCGCCCCATGGAGGACCCAGTGAGCGCGCCTGCTCCCGTCAGAGACGACCCCCGCGCCATCCTCCGAGGAGGTCTCCCGGACCGATACCTCACTCCGGACGACATCGCCGAGATGTTCGAGGTGCCCAAGGAAACCGTCTACCAGTGGCGCAAGAAGCGCATCGGGCCGCCCGGCTTCCGCATCGGCAAGTACATCCGCTACGACCCCGCTGACGTCCGCGCCTACGTCACCAGTCGCAAGAGCGCCGACAGCGACGCGGTCTGACGCGCAGCACACCGCATCGCCCAACTCCCCAGGGGAGGGCCACACCACGGCCCTCCCCTTTCCACGCCCGGAAGGGACTACGCCTTACATGGCTGGCCACATCCAAGACCGCTGGTTCAAGACCGAGACGACCGCTGACGGAAAGACCGTCCGTACCAAGACCGACCGTCACGGAAGCGGCCTGCGCTACCGCGCCCGGTACGTCGGCCCTGATGGCACCGAGAAGTCCAAGAGCTTCCCCGATCGTCAGAAGCGGCTCGCTGAGCAGTGGCTCACGCAGATCGAGGCCGACATGGCGCGCGGGCAGTACATCGACCCGCGCGCCGGCCGCCTCACTGTGCGGCAGTACGCCGAACGGTGGTTGGCCTCGCTCACCATGGATCCCGGCACTTTCGTGAGCACGGAGCAGCGCATCCGGCTGCACGTAGTGCCGCATCTGGGCAGTCGCTCGCTCGACTCGCTGCGCCCGATCCACGTCCGTGAGTGGCTGCGGAAGCTCCAAGACGGGGGAGTGGCCCCGGCCTATCAGCGGGTCATCTTCGCCAACCTCAACGCGATGTTGGCGGCGGCCGTGGACGACCGCCTGATCCCGCACAACCCCTGCCGCTCGTCGTCGGTGAAGGCGCCCAAGCTGGAGCCCCGCCGGATCGTGCCCTGGCGGCCTGAGCGAGTGCTGGCCATGCGTGCGGCACTGCCGGAACGGTACCGGGGGATGGTCGACCTGGCCGGCGGATGCGGGATGCGGCAGGGGGAGGTGCTCGGCATCGCCATTGACGATGTCGACTTCGCCGAAGAGGTCGTTCACATCGTCCGCCAGGTCAAACTCATCGCAGGAAAGCAGGTGTTCGCGCTTCCCAAGGGCGGCAAGACGCGCACGGTCCCGCTGCCGGAGAGCGTCGCTCGGGCTCTCGAAGCGCACATCGAGCGCCTCCCGCCGACGGCCGTGACGCTGCCGTGGCGATCGGTTGACGGCGCGCCGGTCACGGCATCCGTGATCTTCAGCAATGTGGCGGGGCGCGCGGTGAACCGTGTCGTCTTCAACAACAAGGCATGGCGGCCCGCTCTCGACAAGGTGGGCGTGCCGCGCGGCAGGGAGAACGGCATGCACGCGCTGAGGCACTTCTACGCGTCCGTTCTGCTGGACGCCGGCGAGAACATCAAGGCCCTCTCCGAGTACCTCGGGCACCACGACCCGGGCTTCACGCTGCGGACGTACACACATCTGATGCCGAGCAGCGAGAAGCGGACGCGGGAAGCGGTGAACGGCGCGTTCGAGGACGGCGCGACGGACGATGACGGCCCCACGACGGCCCAGGGGGACTGAGGAGGGGGGAAACGCGCAGGTCAGGCCGCAGACCAGGTCAGTAGCGCTGATTCAGATACCCCAACAGCTCGTCGTGGAGCAGCCCGTTCGACGCGGCCGCGTTGCCGCTGTGCGGGCCCGGGCGGCCGTCGAGGCCCGTGAAGGCGCCGCCCGCCTCGGTGACGACGATCGAGGTGGCCGCCATGTCCCACAGGGACAGCTCGGGCTCCGCGCAGATGTCGACCGCGCCCTCGGCGACCAGCATGTACGGCCAGAAGTCGCCGTACGCGCGCGTGCGCCACACCTCGCGGGTCAGGTCCAGGAAGCCGTTCAGCCGGCCTTGCTCCTCCCAGCCGGAGAGCGAGGAGTACGCGAACGAGGCGTCCGTCAGCTTCGAGACGCGGGAGACGTGCAGCCGGGAGGCGGAGGAGAGGCTGCGCCCGGTGAAGGCGCCGTGGCTCTTCGCGGCCCACCAGCGGCGGCCGAGGGCGGGCGCGGAGACCACGCCGACCACGGGCTGGAAGCCGCCCTCGCCCGCTTCCATCAGGGCGATCAGCGTGGCCCACACCGGGACGCCGCGGACGTAGTTCTTGGTGCCGTCGATCGGGTCGATCACCCAGCGGCGAGGGCCGGTGCCCTCGACGCCGAACTCCTCGCCGAGGATCGCGTCCCGCGGGCGGGAGCGCTTGAGGTGGCCGCGGACGATCTCCTCCGCGGCCTTGTCCGCCTCGCTCACCGGGGTCATGTCCGGCTTCGTCTCGACCTTGAGGTCGAGGGCCTTGAAGCGGTCCATGGTGGCGGCGTCGGCGGCGTCCGCGAGGACGTGGGCGAAACGGAGGTCGTCGAGGTAGTCCGGCATGGAACGAACGCTATCCGCCGTGGTCGGCGCGGGGCTACCGGGCCTTGGTCACGGTCTGGCGGCACATGGTGACGGACGGGCGCCCCCGCATGCCCCCGCGAACCCTTGACAGTGCTCCCGTGCGCGTCAAATCTGGGGCGCAGAGTCGCTCCGCCCCAGGGAGGCGATGATGCCTGCAGCGCGGGAATCCCTACTGGACGCCGCGTACACGGCGCTGGCGCGCCGGCCATGGTCCGCCGTGCGGATGGTGGACGTGGCCGCCGCGGCCGGAGTGTCCCGGCAGACCCTCTACAACGAGTTCGGCAGCAAAGAGGGGCTCGCCCGGGCGCTGGTCAGAAGGGAGGCGGACGGCTATCTGGCCGGTGTCGAACGCGCCCTCGCCACCCACAGCGACGCCCGCGAGCGGCTGACCGCCACCGCCGAGTGGACGGCGTCGGCGGCCCGCGAGAACGCTTTGGTACGGGCCATGCTGACCGGCTGCTGGAGCGAGCGGTTGCCCTCGCCGACGCTCTCCCCGGTCCCGTCCTCCTCCGCGGTGCCGGCCCAGCGCCGGGCCGACGGTCCGCTGCCCTCGCCCGGCGACTTCGTGGCGATGGTCCGCGACCGGGCGGTGGCGGTGCTGTCGGGGCCCGGGGCCGTCAAGTCGGACACGGCCGAACTGGCCCGCTCCTGCGAGCTGGTGGTGCGGATCGCCCTGTCCTGCGTGGCCGCCCCGCCGGGCGAGGGCGGCGTCACGGACCTGGTCCGCACGGCCCTGCCCCGGCAGGTGGTGTGACCGTCCGCCGGGAAGTCGACTAGTGCGCGGAGCCGGACAGTTGGAGGCCGATGACGCCCACGATCACGAAGCTGATCGAGATGAGCTTCAGGGTCGACACCAGGTCGCCGAGGAAGATCATGCCGTAGATGGCGGTGCCCGCCGCGCCGATGCCGGTCCAGACGGCGTAGGCGGGGCCGACGTCGAGCTTCTTCAGGGAGAGCGTGAGCAGGCCGAAGCTGCCGAGGGCGAAGACGCAGAAGGCGATGGTCGGCCAGAGCCTGGTGAAACCGTGCGAGAGCTTCAGACACACCGCGAAACCGGTCTCCAGCAACCCGGCCACCACCACCAGCAGCCACGCCATGTGCTGTCCTCCCGTATGTCCGGCTCGGTGCGATTATGCACTTACCGAACTCGCGTACAGCCAAACAACGCGGAGGTCAGTCGCCTTCCGTGCGCTCCCGGGTGGAGAGCAGCCGGCGCAGCGAGTACAGCCGGGCCGGATCCGCGTGCCCCTCCGCGACCCACTGGTCCAGCGCGCAATCCGGTTCATCATGACTGCACGCGCGCGGGCAGCCCTCGGTTCCCGGTTCCAGGTCCGGGAACGCGTGGATGACGCGGGACGGGTCGATGTGCGCGAGACCGAAGGAACGGACGCCCGGGGTGTCGATCACCCAGCCGCCTTCCCCGAGGAGAGGTAGTGCCAGGGCCGAGGTCGTGGTGTGGCGGCCGCGCCCGGTCACCGCGTTCACATGACCGGTGAGCCGCCGCCGCTCCTCCGGCACGAGCGCGTTGACCAGCGTCGTCTTGCCCACGCCGGAGTGGCCGACGAACGCCGTGATCCGGCCGTCGAGTTCCTCGCGCACCCGGTCGGCCGCGTCGCCGTTCTCCAGCTCCTCACGGCTGGTGACCACGTACGGGATGTCCAGGTCGCCGTAGAGCTCGAGGAGTTTGTCGGGCGGGGCGAGGTCCGACTTCGTCATGACCAGCAGGGGCTCCAGGCCGCCGTCGTACGCCGCCACCAGGCAGCGGTCGATGAGGCGCGGGCGCGGCTCGGGGTCGGCCAGGGCGGTGACGATGGCGAGTTGGTCGGCGTTGGCGACGACCACGCGCTCGTACGGGTCGTCGTCGTCCGCCGTGCGGCGCAGCACCGAGGTGCGCTCCTCGATGCGGACGATGCGCGCGAGGGTGTCCTTGGTGCCGGACAGGTCGCCGACGAGGGCCACCCGGTCGCCCACGATGGCCGCCTTGCGGCCCAGTTCGCGGGCCTTCATCGCCATGACGATCCGGTCGTCGACGAGGACGGTCAGCCGGCCCCGGTCGACGGTGAGGACCATGCCCTCGGCCGCGTCCTCGTGCTTGGGGCGGATGTGGGTGCGGGGTCGGTTGCCCTTGCGGTTCGGGCGGGTGCGGATGTCGTCCTCGTCGGTGTGCTTGCCGTAGCGGCGCATCTCCTTGTGCCCCTACGCCCCGAGCATCCCGGTCCACAGCTCGGGGAAGTCCGGCAGGGTCTTCGCCGTCGTCGCCACGTTCTCGATCTGCACGCCCTCCACCGCGAGGCCGATGATCGCGCCGGCCGTGGCCATGCGGTGGTCCTCGTAGGTGTGGAAGATCCCGCCGTGCAGCCGGCGCGGGCGGATGTGCAGGCCGTCGGCGGTCTCGGTGACGTCACCGCCGAGCTCGTTGATCTCCTTGGTGAGCGCGGCCAGCCGGTCCGTCTCGTGCAGGCGCAGGTGGGCGACGCCGCGGAGGGTCGAGGGGGAGTCGGCCAGGGCGGCGACCGCCGCGATGCCGGGGGTCAGCTCGCCGACCTCGCCCAGGTCCACGTCGATACCGTGGATCGCACCCGAACCGGTGAACTCGAGCCCGTACTCGGTGAGTTCGCAGGTGCCGCCCATCTCGGTGAAGATCTCGCGCAGCCGGTCGCCGGGCTGCGTGGTGCGGGCCGGCCAGTCGGGGATCACGACCTTGCCGCCGGCCACCAGGGCCGCGGCGAGGAAGGGCTGGGCGTTGGACAGGTCCGGCTCGATGGTCAGGTCGCGGCCGAGCAGCGCGCCCGGCGTCACCCGCCACACGTTCGGCTCGCCGCCCGACTCCGGGGTGTCCACCTGGGCGCCGACCGCGCGCAGCATGTCCACGGTCATCCGGATGTGCGGCAGTGAGGGCAGCGAGGAGCCGGTGTGCCGGACCTCGACGCCCTGGTTGAAGCGCGGGCCGGAGAGCAGCAGCGCCGAGACGAACTGCGAGGACGAGGACGCGTCGATCTCCACCGTGCCGCCGTCCAGCGCCCCGCCCCCGTGCACCGTCAGCGGCAGCGTGCCCCGGCCGTCGTCGTCGATCCGGGCGCCGAGGACGCGCAGGGCGTCGATCACACCGCCCAGGGGACGCTCGTACGACCGCGGGTCGCCGTCGAAGCGGATGGGGCCGTCGGCCAGCGCGGCGACCGGCGGCAGGAAGCGCATCACCGTGCCGGCGTTGCCGACGTCGACCGTGGCCGGGCCGTGCAGGCCCGTGGGGAGCACCCGCCAGGTCTCGCCCGTGCCGTCCGGGCCGACCCCCTCCTCGATGCCGACGCCCATCGCGCGCAGGGCGCCCGCCATCAGGAGCGTGTCCCGGGAGCGCAGCGGGCGGCGCAGCCAGCCGGGCTCGGAGGCGAGGGCGGCGAGCACCAGGGCCCGGTTGGTGACCGACTTGGACCCCGGCACGTGGACCGTCGCGTCGACGGCTCCGCTCGCGTGCGGGGCGGGCCAGAGGGCGGTGTGTGCGGGGTTAACGGTCATGCGCCCCACTTTAGTGGCTGGGGGTGACCGGAGATCTTGATCAAAAGCGGCGAAACCATGGTGAAACAGCGGCATGGGAATTGCCGCGCATATATGCACGGACGCCCGGTCACTCCTCAGACCTCGAGGAGCCAGCGCCCCCCGCCCATCAGCGAGCACAGCGACACCGCGTGGAACAGGAAGAGCCACAGCCCCGCCGGTACGTGCGTCAGCCGGGACAGCTGGTCCGCGTCCGAGTCCCCGGCGCCGCCGCGGTGCCGCTTGGCCTGGAGCTCGAACGCCGGGCGCACCCCGCCGACCAGCAAGAACCACACCACCGCGTACGCGAACGCCGCCTGCACCTGCGACCCCGCCAGCCACGACACCACCAGGAACGTGCCGCCGGTGAGGACCACCGTGAGCGCCCCGTACGCGTTGCGGATCATCACCAGCATCGCCACCAGCAGGGCGGTCGCGAGCCACAGCAGCAGGGTGATGTGACCGGCGGCCAGCAGGGCCGCGCCGCCGAGGCCGAGCAGCGGGGGAGCGGTGTAGCCGGCGGCCGCGGTGAGGATCATGCCGATGCCGTGCGGCTTGCCGCGGCTGACGGTGAGGCCGCTGGTGTCGGAGTGCAGGCGTATGCCG
Organism: Streptomyces sp. CA-249302; assembly: GCF_050936785.1. Lineage (NCBI taxonomy): Bacteria > Bacillati > Actinomycetota > Actinomycetes > Kitasatosporales > Streptomycetaceae > Streptomyces > Streptomyces sp. CA-249302. The sequence continues at coordinate 7,221,979 of NZ_JBNJMG010000001.1, forward strand.
TTGAGCTGCCGGCCGGTCAGCAGCGCGACCAGGCCGTGGCCGCCCTCGTGGGCGATGGTGATCGCGTTGCGCGAGACCCGCCAGACGCCCTGCGGGACGGTCACGGCGAGCGCGGCGACGAGGGTCGCGATCACCACCCACAGATCGGGGTCGGGCTGGGTGCCGAAGACCCGGTCCCACAGGGAGGCGAGTGAGGAGGCGGTGCTGTCCATTGTGGGCGGTGGCTCCCGTGGGTGTCGGCGGATCTGGCAGTGTGGCACGTATGTGCGGACGGTATGCAGCTAGTCGTGGACCCGAGGATCTCGCAGGAATCTTTGAGATCGAGAAGTGGGAGCCGGAGGAGACGCTGGCCCCCGATTACAACGTGGCCCCGACCAAAGAGGTCTATGCCGTCCTCGACCGCCCTCTCAAGGACGTCGACGACCGGCGCCCGGTTCGCCAGCTGCGCAAGCTGAAGTGGGGCCTGGTCCCGTCCTGGTCGAAGTCCCCCGAGGGTGCCGCCCGGATGATCAACGCCCGCTCCGAGACCATCCACGAGAAGCCCTCGTTCAAGCGGGCCTTCTCCTCCCGCCGCTGCATCATCCCCGCCGACGGCTACTACGAGTGGGTCACCGGCACGCAGGAGCGGGACCTGGAGGTGGAGGGGAAGAAGAAGCGCCCGCGTAAACAGCCGTACTTCGTGCTGCCCGCCGACGGCTCGGTCTTCGCGATGGCCGGGCTGTACGAGTTCTGGCGGGACAAGACCCTCCCGGACGACCATCCGCTGGCCTGGTGGGTGACCTGCTCGGTGATCACCACGGAGGCCGAGACGACCCCGCTGGCCGTCGCCCCGGCCGACGGCCCGTACGCCCTCTCCGACATCCACCCCCGGATGCCCCTGATGCTCACCCCGGACCGCTGGGACACCTGGCTCGACCCGTCCCGCACCGACCTCGACGACCTGCGCACCCTCCTGGAGCCCCCGCCGCCCGGCCTGATGCGCGCCTACCCGGTCTCCACCGCCGTCAGCAACGTCCGCAACAACGGCCCGGAGCTGCTGAAGGAGCTGGAGGGCCCCGAAGAGGGCACACTCTTCTGACGTGAGGACCGAGATCGTTGGTACGGATGCGGGGGACGCCCGCATCACCTGGCACCCCGCGAGGAAGCCCCGGCTCGTGCTGGCCGTGAGCCATGGGGCGGGCGGTGGCATCGAGGCCCGGGATCTGCAGGCGCTGGCCGCCGTGCTGCCGGCCCACGGCGTGACCGTCGCCCTGGTCGAGCAGCCCTGGCGGGTGGCCGGGAAGAAGCTGGCGCCCGCGCCGAAGACGCTCGACGTCGGCTGGCGGGGGATCTGGCCGGCGCTCGCCAAGGCAGGGCCGCCGGTGATCTCGGGCGGGCGCAGTGCGGGCGCCCGGGTCGCCTGCCGTACGGCCGTCGAACTCGGCGCGCACGCCGTCCTCGCCCTCGGCTTCCCGCTGCACCCGCCCGGGAAGCCGGAGCGGTCCCGCGCCGGGGAACTGCTCGGATCGGGGGTGCCCACCCTCGTCGTACAAGGAGGGAACGACCCCTTCGGGAGGCCGGCCGAGTTCCCGGACGGGGAGTACGCGCTGGTCGAGGTGCCTGGCGGCGATCATGGGTTCGCCGTGCCCAAGCGGGCGGAGATCACACAGGACGCGGCCGTGGGGATCATCACGGACGCGGTCGTGGAGTGGACCGGGTCACTGGGGTAAAGGCCCGGGAATGTTGCGGGGCTTACCTCTGTTGAGCCGGACAGAAGTGCTGAACCACCAGCACCGACGTCGTGGAGAGGAAGTCCGCCGCATGGGTTCGACCGTATGCCCGAGCCGTGAGCGCAGCGCTGACCTGGACTGGACGGTGCTGAGTGCGGCCAAGACCACCCCTATTCGAGGGGCGGCGGGGACGGGTCGTCGTCTATCCTCCAATTCCGGTGGGTCCGGTTTCGGCCCTGCCCGGAATCTTGAGGAGGTGGGTCCGGTCACCGGTACCGACGCAGGGACCGACAACGGCCAGGCGGAGCTGCCCGAGGGCCAGGGCGTCAGCGCGGAGTCGACGACGGAGCGCAGCGCGCGCTTCGAGCGGGACGCGCTCGAATTCCTCGACCAGATGTACTCGGCCGCCCTGCGCATGACGCGTAACCCGGCGGACGCGGAGGACCTGGTGCAGGAGACGTACGCGAAGGCGTACGCGTCCTTCCACCAGTTCCGCGAAGGCACCAACCTCAAGGCGTGGCTGTACCGGATCCTCACCAACACCTTCATCAACTCCTACCGCAAGAAGCAGCGTGAGCCGCAGCGTTCGGCGGCGGAGGAGATCGAGGACTGGCAGCTGGCCCGTGCCGAGTCGCACATGTCGACCGGTCTGCGCTCCGCGGAGTCGCAGGCGCTCGACCACCTGCCGGACTCGGACGTGAAGGAAGCGCTCCAGGCGATCCCCGAGGAGTTCCGCATCGCCGTGTATCTCGCGGACGTCGAGGGCTTTGCGTACAAGGAGATCGCGGACATCATGGGGACACCCATCGGTACGGTGATGTCCCGGCTGCACCGGGGCCGCCGTCAACTGCGCGGCATGCTCGAGGACTACGCCCGTGAGCGCGGACTGGTCCCGGCCGGCGCCGGAGAGTCGAACGAAGCGAAAGGCTCGGGCTCATGAGCTGCGGAGAGCCGCACGAGACGGACTGCAGCGAGGTCCTCGATCATCTCTACGAGTTCCTCGACAGCGAGATGCCGGACGTCGACCGCGCCAAGTTCAAGCAGCACTTCCAGGAGTGCTCGCCGTGCCTGGAGAAGTACGGCCTGGAAGAGGCCGTGAAGAAGCTGGTCAAGCGGTGCTGCGGGCATGACGACGTACCGAGCGACCTGCGGTCCAAGGTCCTGGGGCGGCTCGACCTGATCCGCTCCGGGCAGGCGGTGCCGGACCACGACATCACCGCGGCCCCGCAGGAGTCCTGACTCCGCAGGACCCCGTGCGGGGCGACGGCGCAGGCTCAGATCTCCAGACCGGACTCGATCCGCTTCAGGCCGTGCCGGGCCAGGGCCAGGTTGCTGCGGGAGCGGTCGAGCGCCAGGTAGAGGAAGAGACTTCCCTGGCTGCTGGTCAGCGGCCGGATCAGGTGGTACTGCCGGCCCAGCGTGATCAGGATGTCCTCGATCGTGTCGTTCATGTCGAGCGAGGCCAGCGTGCGCATCTTGGAGCGCACGACCTCGGTGTTCCCGGCCGCCGCGAGCTCCAGGTCGAGCCCGTGCCCGCCGCCGAGCGTGCCGAGCGACATACCGCTCTCGTAGTCGACGAGGGCGACGCCGAGCGCGCCCTCGATGGTCATTGCTTCCTTCAGCGCGGTCTCGATGTTCATGCTGGGGCCCCAATTCCTCGGTGCTGCTGACCGGTCCAGGTCCGGCCACCTACGATCGAACGTGCGTGATTCGCGAGTCGGAGAACGTCAACTTTGTTGCGGGTTGTGAAAGTTGACGCTCAAAGTACTGTGCGTCGCAGAACGTTGTGGGGGGAATGGGGGAAATGGCGATGGCACTCCAGGCGGCCCTGGACGGGCTTCTCGATTCCCCGGGGTCACCGGAGTCGCCCTCGTCGACGCGGTCACCGGCCTGGCCTACGGTGTCGCCGGCGAGGCCGCGGAGGCGGGTGACGGGGCGGAGGCCTCCGAACTCGCCGCTCTGATCGTCGAACGGCTGGGCGCGGCAGGGGCCGAGGGGGAGTTGGAGAGCGTGGTCACGACCAGTACGAAGCGCCATCAGGTGCTGTTCTCGGTGGTACGTCCCGCGGGAGACCCGCTGCTGCTGGCGGCCGGTCTCGACCGGGGGCGGGTCAATGTGGCGCTGGTGCTGCGCGGCTTCGGGGAGCGTGCCGGAGAGGTGCTGGCGTGACGGCCCCCGCGGCCCGGAACGTACCGGCGCTGCTGCAACGGCTGCGCGAGCAGGAATTCAGCGGGACGGTACGGGTCTCCGGACACCCCGGAGGCACGATCCACCTGCGCGACGGGCTGGTGGGCGCGGTCGAGACACCGGGCGCGCCGACCGTCACCTCGACCCTGCTCGCCTCGGGCCGGATCGGCGACGACGACTGGCTCGCCGCCTGTGCCGCCGAGCCCGACGCGGACCGGCTCGGCGGGCGGCTCGTGGCCACCGGGCTGATCGGCGCCGCCGAACTGGACGTCGTCTGCGCGGCGGCCGCCTTCGACGGCGCCTTCGCCATGGCGCTGAGTCCGCCCGGCGAAAGGGAGTTGGGCGAGCGCGAGCCCGCGCTGGTCGCCGGCCGGGGAGTGGAGCCGCGGCTGCTGTCGCAGGAGACCGCACGACGGATGGCCGTGCTCTCGCGCTCGTGGGGCCCGCCGGGAGAGCTGACACGTGTCCGGCCCGTGCCCGTCGCGGCCGCGGGACCCCGGCTTCTGCCCAGACAGCAGGACGTGCTCGACAGCGCCAACGGCCGCAGGACGGCACGGGACATCGCGTTCGCGCTGGGGCGCGGGCTGTACGCGGTCATGCTCGACCTCGTACGCCTGGAAGCGCTGGGACTCGTCCGCTGTGAAGCCCGGGCCACCCCCGGCACCCGGCCGAGCACCGCCCCGCGCGTCCTGCCGGCGAACGCCCCCGCCGCGTCGCCGGCGAGCACGGCCCTGCCCAGACGCAGACCCGGTGGCGGACCTCCCGGGCGCGATCCCGGCGACCGGACGGGGAGAGGCGGCTAGCGTGAGTCGACCGGACAGGGAAGCGGCGAAGACCGCACGGGAAAAGAACCAACCGACGCCGCTCGCCCGCTCCGACCCGGACACCGGCCCCGGCTCCTTGTCGCAACCGACGCGCACACCGCTGCCCGTACGACGACCGCTGCCGCGCCGCGAACCCGCGCCGGCCTCCGCAGCCCCACCAGGGCTCCTGTCGATGCTCACGGCCGAGGAACTGGCCGCCGAACAACCCTCGATCGAGACACTGCGGCGCGTCCGGAAGGCGCTGCGGTCCCTCCCGGAGCCGGAGTGATCCCGCACGGCCCGGCCGTCGAGGCCCGCTTGGACGATAGCCGCTTGGACCATACCAGTACCGGCATATGCCGGGAACAAGGAGCACGTCACATGGCCGAAATCCCGTCGCCCGAGTCCCTGACCGACATTCTGACCTCGCTGCGTGAACGGGTGATGGGGGTTTCCGAGAGCGTCCTGTCCACCGTGGACGGCCTCCTGGTGGTCGCGGACGCCGACACCGTCCACCCGGAGTCCGTCTCCGCCCTCGCCGCCGCCACCCTCGGAGTCGCCCGCCGCATGGCCGACACCGCCGAGGCCGGGGCGCTGCGCGAGGTGATCGTCCGCTGCGGTGCGGGACACGTCATCGTGCTGGCGGTCGGCGAGCGCGCCCTGCTCACCGTGAAGGGCGACGACGGCCTCGATCTGGCCGCCTTCCAGCGCGAGTCGCCGGTGGCGGTGGAACAGCTGAACAAGGTGCTCGCCGCGGACGTGGGCCACTGAGTGTTCGTTCACTCGAATGTGCTAATCCGCGGTTCATAAGCCCGCGGACTCCCCCGTACCGCCCCTAGGCTCGTCGGCCTGAGCAGGCTCGGCCGGGGAGGGGCGTGATGGAGGCGGTTCCGGCGCGGGCGCGCGTGTACGTCGCCTGTGCGGTGCTCGGCGCCCTGTGCTGCCTGCTGCCGGTGCCCACGATCAGGACCTCCTGGTGGGCGGTGGTCCTCCTCGCCGTGGTGTACGCGGGCTGCGAACAGGCCGCGGCCCGCTGGCGGTTCGCCGGAACGTTCTACCCCGTGCTGCTCGCCGGCGCCTTCCTGCTGCCGCCGCCCGCGGCCGCGCTGGTCCCGCTGCCGGGGGCGCTGCTCTCCCGGGTCGAGCAACGGCCGTACGCGCTACGGCGGATCTGGCGCGCGGCCCAACTGGTGCTCGCCGTCTGGGCCGCCGGGCGGGTGCACTGGGCGCTGGGCGGTCGGGACGCCGTGGTCGGCTCCCACTTCCCGTACGCGCTCGTGCCGGCGGGGGCCGCGGTCCTCGTCTTCTGCCTGGTGCTGACCGTGCTGGACGGCGGCATCCTCGCGCTGGCCGAGAGGCTTCCGGTGCGGCGGGCCTGGCGCGGTCTGTTCGTACGGTCCCTCGCTCCCGTCGCCGTGCACGGGCTCGCCGGGCTGATGATGGCCGTGCTGTGGCGCAGCCCGTACGGGCCGGTCGCCGCGCTGCTCGTGCTGCTGCCGATGTGCGTGTCCTGGTGGGTGTTCGCCCAGTACCACCGCGAGCGGGCCGCGCACCAGGCGACCATCCGGGCGCTGGTCCAGGCCGTCGACATCAAGGACGGGTACACCCGCGGGCACAGTGAGCGGGTCGGACAGGCCTCGATGATGATCGCGCGCGAACTGGGCATGGACGACCGGCGGGTCGAGGTGCTGCGGTTCGCCGGGATCCTGCACGACGTCGGCAAACTCGGCGTCCCCACAAGGCTGTTGCGGAAGGACGGACCGCTGACTCCCGAGGAGCGGCGGGTGATCGAGCTGCATCCCGAGTACGGCCACGAAATGGTGCGCGGAATCGGTTTTCTCGGTGAGGCGCGGGCCGCCGTGCTCCACCATCACGAGCGGCTGGACGGGAGCGGGTACCCGTACGGACTGATGGGAAGTCAGATCCCCGAGTCGGCAAGGGTGGTGGCGGTTGCCGACGCCTTCGACGCGATGACCTCCACCCGCTCCTACCGGCGGGCCCGGCCCGTCCCGGTCGCACTGGAGGAGCTGGAGCGGTGCGCCGGGGCGCAGTTCGACCCGCGAATGGTCACCGCGCTGGTCCGGGCGCTCGGCCGGCAGGGCTGGCACCCGGCGGTGACGGCGGACGAGACGCGGGAGTGCGAGTTGCCCGCGCCTTCGGTGGCGGGGCGGCCCGGGGCGCGCCGATGACGGTACGTCGAAGCCCGCGCCGTCCGACCCTCACCGCCCTCATCCACACCTCCGCCGCCCTCCTCGCCGCCGTCTCCCTCGCCGTCACCCTCTGGAGCGGTGTCCAGGAGCGGCCCACCGCGCTCGCCTTCGGTCTGCTGGTGACCGTCGGGGAGCTGACCCGCTGGACCGGGGCCCGGGTGCGGGAGGCCGCCCCGCTCGGGGCCGCGGCCGCGCTGTCGTATGCGCTGCTCGGGGCCGACGCCGGACAGCCCACCCGGCACGGGGTCGCACAGGTCGTCGCCGTCGTCCTGGCCGCCTCGCTGCTCGGCGTCGTGCCGCACATCGCGCGCGGACAGGGACCGGTCCTCGACCATCTCGCCCGGCGCGTGCTGACCGTCGGATTCGCCGCCGTCTGCTTCCAACCCCTGTACAACCGGGGCGTGTTCGCGGAGTGGGGCGGCCCGGCCTACGCCCTGCTGCTGCTCGCGCTGCTCACCCTCACCGCCCTGTGCGACTGCGTGCTCGCCGCCGCCCTCGCGCACTCCCGCACCGGCTGGCCCTTCGGCCCGCTGCTGCGGGACGAGCTGCGCGCGCTGCTCGGCATCGGGTCGGCGGTCTGCGCGACCGGCGCGGTGATGGCGCTCGCGGTCGCCGTCGTCGGCCTGTGGGCGCTGCCCGTCTTCTCGCTGCCGCTGCTGCTGACCCAGCTGTCCTTCAAGCGGTACGCGGCCGTCCGCACCACCTACCGCCAGACCATCGCCTCCCTCGCCCGGGCCACCGAGATAGCGGGATACACCCCACCGGTCACGCCCGCCGGGTCGCCGAGCTCAGCCGTGCCGTCGGCCGCGAGCTGGGCCTGACCCGACCCGAGCTGAGCGTCCTGGAGTACGCCGCCCTCATGCACGACATCGGTCAGCTCAGCCTGGTCGACCCGGTGCCGGCCGGCGCCACCGCCGTACTGCCCGCGGCGGAGCAGCGCCGGATCGCGCTGCTCGGCGGGGCCGTCGTACGCCAGACCGGGGTGGACTCCGCGGTCGCCGTGGTCGTGGAGCGGCAGGCCGACCCCTACCGGGAGCAGCCGGTCGCCGCCCGGATCGTACGGGCCGTGAACGCGTACGAGGAGAAGGTGCGGGACGCCGGTCCGGGCGGGCCGTTCACCGCACTGGAGGAGCTGCGCCTGGCGACCGCCGGGGACTACGCGCCCGAGGTCGTGGAGTCGCTGGCCCGCGTCCTGGCGAGAGACCGTCTGACCCTCCCCTCGGCTGGGTAACCCATGGGTAATGAGCGCCCTTCCAGCCGCACGTGGTTGGATGCGAATGAGAGGGTGTCCGGGGGCGGTGTTAGCCAGCCCACTCCACGGAACTGGCAGGCGGGAATCGTGAGGATCTTCGGCAAGGGACGGCACCGGCCCTCCGCCTCCTGGCGGCAGGCCACAGATCGCGCCTTCACGCTGATCGGCGACGGCCGGTACGAGGACGCGGGCGCGCTGCTGACACGTGCCGCCGACCTGGAGCCGTGGCTCTCCGAGTCCTGGTTCAACCTCGCCCTGCTGCACAAGTTCCGGCACGACTGGGAGCAGGCACGGGCGGCCGGACTGCGTGCCGTCGCCCTGCTCGACCGGGAGACCGGGGCCCCCGACTGGTGGAACGTCGGCATCGCGGCCACCGCCCTCCAGGACTGGCCGCTGGCCCGGCGGGCCTGGCAGGCGTACGGGCTGCGGGTGCCGGGCGTCGCCACGGCGTCCGGCGAACCGGTGGGCATGGACCTCGGCAGCGCGGCCGTCCGGCTCTCCCCGGAAGGGGAGGCCGAGGTGGTGTGGGGACGGCGCCTCGACCCCGCCCGCATCGAGGTGCTGTCGATCCCGCTGCCCTCGTCCGGGCGGCGCTGGGGCGAGGTCGTGCTGCACGACGGCGTACCGCACGGTGAGCGCACGACCACCGCCGGGCACGCCTACCCCGTCTTCGACGAGATCGAGCTGTGGGCGCCGTCGCCGGTGCCGACCTGGGTGGTCCTGCTGGAGGCCGCGACCGAGGCCGACCGGGACGCGCTGGAGCAGCTCGCCGCGGACGCCGGGTTCGCGGCCGAGGACTGGTCGTCATCCGTACGGCTGCTGTGCCGGATGTGCTCCGAGTCGCGGATGCCGTCCGACGAGGGCGACGGCGAGCATCTCGACCCGCACGACCACAGCGAGCCGGGACACCCCGGGCCGCTCGGCCACCGCACCGACGGGCAGATGTGGGTACCGGAGCGTGAGTGCGGGGTGGCGGCGCCGGCTTCGCTGGTACGGGGGCTGCTGGACGGGTGGGTCGCGGACAGCCCCGACTCCCGGGACTGGCGAGACCTCGAAGAGGTCTGCTGAGACATCGCCGTACCCTTTAGCACTGAATCCCAGTTTTCCAGGAAGGCGATCCGTAGGTCATGGCGCAGCAGGACACCGATCAGCAGCACGCGGGCGTGCTCCCCGTGGACGACGAGGGCTTCGTCATCGACACCCAGGACGCCGAGGAGCGGGAGAGCGCCTGGCGGGAGGCCGGGACCTCGCGGCCCATCACGGTCGTCGGGAACCCCGTGCTGCACAAGGAGTGCAAGGACGTCACCGACTTCGGCGACGAGCTCCAGCAGCTGGTCGCGGACATGTTCGCCTCGCAGCGCACCGCCGAGGGCGTGGGCCTGGCCGCCAACCAGATCGGCGTCGACCTCAAGGTCTTCATCTACGACTGCGGCGACGACGAGGGCGTCCGGCACGTGGGTGTCGTCTGCAACCCCAAGGTGGTCGACCTGCCCGCCGAGAAGCGCCGGCTGGACGACAGCAACGAGGGCTGCCTCTCGGTGCCGACCGCGTACGCGCCGCTCGCCCGCCCCGACTACGCCGAGGTGACCGGGCAGGACGAGAAGGGCAACCCGGTCAAGGTCCGCGGCACCGGCTACTTCGCGCGCTGTTTGCAGCACGAGACCGACCACCTGTACGGCTACCTCTACATCGACCGCCTCTCCAAGCGCGAGCGCAAGGACGCGCTGCGGCAGATGGCCGAGAACGAGCCCCGCTACCCCGTGGTCGCCAACGACTGAGCCCCCGGGGCCCCAGGAGCGAGCACAACACCCATACGTACGGCGTCTGTTCAGGTTTACCTCCCTGACCAGGCGCCGTTCGTCTGTCCGTCGCACGTTCGATCGTATGTGTGCCTGAAGTGATCCATAATCAGTCATACAAGGGGAGATTCTCGGCACTGCGGGGTGGTGAATGGAGCAAATCCGTTCCCAGATCGGTCAGTTGTGGTGCTGAATGGGAAGTGCGGGGATACGCAACGGCGCACGCCCGGTATGCGAGAGGGCGCGCGTCAACTGGCGGCTGAGAGGGGTTTGTTCGTGCCTGCTTTCCCACACAGCACCACAACGACAGTGACCGCGACCGCGGTCCCACCGTCACTCTCCCTCCCCGTGATCGAGGCTGCGTTTCCCCGGCAACTGCACCCGTATTGGCCTCGACTACAGGAGAAGACACGCGCCTGGCTGCTGGAAAAACGGCTCATGCCGGCGGAGAAGGTGGCGGAATATGCCGACGGGCTTTGCTACACCGACCTCATGGCGGGGTGCTACCCGGACGCCCCGGACGACGTGCTGCAGGCGATAGCCGACTACAGCGCGTGGTTCTTCGCCTGGGACGACCGGCACGACCGGGACATCGTCCACCGGCGACCCGAGGCCTGGCGGCGGCTCCGGCTCCGCCTGCACACGGCCCTGGACTCCCCGCACGAGCACCTGCACCACCGCGATCCGCTGGTCGCGGCGCTCGCGGACTGCGTGGTGCGCATGTACTCGTTCGTGTCGGAGACGTGGAACGCGCGCTTCGCCCGGCACTTCCACGCGGTGATCGAGGCGTACGACCGGGAGTTCCACAACCGCACCGAGGGGATCATCCCCACGGTCGAGGACTATCTCGCCCTGCGCCGGCTCACCTTTGCGCACTGGATCTGGATCGACCTGCTGGAGGCGAGCGCCGGACGTGAACTCCCGGACGCCGTACGGAAACATCCGGCATTCCGGCGGGCGGCGCTGCTCACCCAGGAATTCTCCGCCTGGTACAACGACCTCTGCTCGCTCCCGAAGGAAATAGCGGGCGACGAGCTCCACAACCTCGGAATAAGTCTCATCAAACACGAGGGTATGACGGTGGAGGAAGCGATCGCCGAAGTACGGCGACGCATTCTGAAATGCATATCCGACTTCGTCGTGGTGGAACGCAGCACGCTGCGATTCGCGGACGATCTCGCCGACGGCACCGTGCGCGGAAAAGAACTGAGCACCGCAGTGAGGGACTGCGTCGGAACCATGCGGAGCTGGTTCTCCGCCGTCTACTGGTTCCACCACGAATCCGGCCGTTACATGGTCGACAGCTGGGACGACCGGTCCACGCCCCCGTACGTCAACAACGAAGCGGCAGGTGAGAAATGACCGTCGAGTCAGTGAAGTCCGAACCGCAGATATATGCGGAACCGGAAGGCGCGCCGACCGAACCGCCGTTCGCCGACGGCGGTATCCCGCTGCTCGGCCACGGCTGGAAGCTGGTCCGCGACCCGCTGGCCTTCCTGGCCGGCCTGCGCGACCACGGCGAGGTGGTCCGGCTCCGGCTCGGCCCCAAGGCGGTGTACGCCGTCACCACGCCCGAACTCACCGGCGCCATCGCCCTCAGCCCCGACTACATCATCGCCGGGCCGCTGTGGGAGTCCCTGGAGAGCCTGCTCGGCAAGGAGGGCGTGGCCACCGCCAACGGCCCGCTGCACCGGCGCCAACGGCGCACCATCCAGCCCGCGTTCCGGCCCGGCGCCCTCCACGCCTACGGGCCCGTCATGGAGGAGGAGATCGCCGCGCTGATGGCCCGCTGGCGGTCCGCCGGCACCATCGACGCGACCACCGAGGCCTTCCGGGCGGTCGTCCGGATCTCGGTGAGCAGCCTGATGCGCGGCAGCTGCACCGACGAGCGGGCGGAACGCGTCAGCGCCGCGCTCACCACCCTGTTCAGGGGTATGTACCAACGCATGGTGATCCCCCTGGGACCGCTTTATCGGCTCCCCCTCCCGGCCAACCGCGAATTCAACCGGGCGCTGGCCGATTTGCATCTCCTGGTCGACGAGATCGTCGCCGACCGACGGGCATCCGGTCAAAATCCGGACGATTTGCTGACGGCTTTGCTGGCGGCGACGGACGAGAATGGCGACCCCATCGGGGATCAGGAGATCCACGACCAGGTCGTCGCCATGCTCACGGCCGGCAGCGAAACCGTCGGCGCGGTGCTCATCTCACTGCTCCTGGTGCTCACCGAGCACCCCGACCTGGCCGACAAGATCCGGGCCGAGGTGAATACGGTCGCGGGGGACCGGCCGATCGCATTCGAGGACGTGCGGAAGCTGACGTACACCGCGAATGTGGTCACCGAGACAATGCGCCTGTATCCGTCCGTGTGGATATTGACCCGGCGCGCGGTCACCGACACCGAGCTCGGCGGATACCGCATTCCCGCGGGCGCCGACATCGTGTACAGCCCGTATGCGATCCAGCGCGATCCGCGCTCGTTCGAACGGCACGAGGAGTTCGACCCCGACCGCTGGCTGCCGGGGCGGGACGCGGAGGTGCCCAAGCACGCGATGAAGCCGTTCAGCGTCGGCAACCGCAAGTGCCCGGCCGACCACTTCTCGATGGCCGAGCTGACGCTGCTCACCGCGGCGGCGGCCCGCGCCTTCGCGTTCGAGCACGCGCCCGGGTCCGACTCCCGGCCGCGGATCGGCATCACGCTGCGTCCCCGCGCGCTCAAGCTGCGGGCGGTCCCGCGATGAGTGGGAGAGACGGGGGAGAGAGGGGTCAGGCGGCCGCCTCCGGCCCCCTGAACGTGCGCCGGTAGGCATGCGGGGTGGTCCCGATCGCCTGCGCGAACTGGTGACGCAGCGCGGCCGCGTTGCCGAACCCGGTCCGGCCGGCGATCGCGTCCACCGTCTCGTCCGTCGCCTCCAGCAACCGCTGGGCCTGTAGCACTCGTTGGCGCAGGATCCAGCGGTAGGGAGTCGTCCCCGTCTCCTGCTGGAAGCGGCGGGCGAAGGTGCGCGGCGACATGTGCGCGCGCTCGGCGAGCTGCTCGACGGTGACGTCCTCGTCGAGGTGCCGGTCCATCCAGACCAGGACCTCGCCGACGGTGTCGCAGGAGTTCTTCGGCAGCGGCCGCTCGATGTACTGCGCCTGTCCGCCGTCCCGGTGCGGCGGCACCACCATCCGCCGGGCGATCTTGTTGGCGACCTCCGGGCCCTGCTCCTTGCGCACGATGTGCAGACACGCGTCGATGCCGGCGGCGGTGCCGGCGGAGGTGATCACCGGTTCCTCGTCGACGTACAGGACGTCGGGCTCGACGGTCAGCGCCGGGTACGCCCGGGCCAGCTCGTCCGCGTGGTGCCAGTGCACGGCGCAGCGGCGGCCGTCAAGGAGTCCGGCCGCGGCGAGCACGAAGACGCCGGAGCAGACGCTGAGCACCTGGGCGCCCCGGTCGACCGCGCGCCGCAGCGAGTCGAGCAGCTCCGGCGGGAACTCCCGGCTCTCGAAGCGGGCGCCCGCCGGCACGGCGATCAGGTCGGCCTCCTCCAGCCGCTCCAGACCGTGCTCGACCTGCATGGAGAAGCCCGCGCGCGTACTCAGCACGGGCCCCTCGGCCGAGGCGACCGCGAAGTCGTACACGGGAAGTCCGTCGTCACTGCGGTCGGTGCCGAACACCTCACAGACGACGGCGAGTTCGAAGGGGTTCACGCCGTCCAGCACGACGGCGGCGACGTTTTTCAGCATGCTCCCAGTATGCCTCGGCATTGGCAGTATTTCGAGGGTCTACGGCAGTCCTGCCACTGTTTGTAAGGAGCTATCGGCGCGACAGTGGTGTACATGGATACGGCACACCTCGAAGGGCTGATCGGAATGCTGACCGTTCTCGGAATCCTCGTACTCGTGGTCCTCCCGTCCCTGCTGGGCATCGCGCACGACCGTCGCATGGACCGTCAGATCCGCAAGGCCCAGCAGGCCCGCCGGCGCTACTTCACCACCACGGTGACCCACCACTCCTGAATCCCCAGGCACGAGACCCGGCCCGGCTGGGCGGCGCACAGCGGCCGCGTGGACTCCAGCCGGGTCCTGCCGTCCTTGACCGCCTTGAACGCGGCGTTCGCGTCGCCCGTCTGGAGGACGATTCCGGCGTTGGTCGCCTCCAGCACGGAACCGTTTCCGGAGACCGGCTTCCAGGGCCGTTTGGCGGTGCCGTCAAGGTTGATCCGCAGGGTCTCGCCCACCGCCAGGCACACGGTACGGCCGCTGTCGGCCGCGTCGAGCGTCGAGGCGGACGTACAGCCCGTGGGGCTCGTGGACGGCGTGCCCGTGCCCGTGGGGGAAGACGACGGTTGGGGGAAGACGACACGCTGCCGCCGTCGCCGCCCTTGCCGCTGTCGGTCTGGCTGCCGCAGCCGGCCAGCACCAGGGTGAGCGCGGCGAGTGCGACGGTCGTGTGGGGGATCGTTCGGCGCATTGGGGGCCTCCTCTCCCTTCTGACGTGTGACCGGCTCCGACGGATCCACACCGGAGCACACCGGAGCCCCGGCCGCGAAGGCGGCGACCGGGGCTCCGGGTTCTGCCCGTTCCTACGGGGTCAGCTGGTCGTGACGGCGGTGTCGTCGACGACGAAGCTGGTCTGGAGCGAGGAGTCCTCGACACCGCTGAACTTCAGGGTGACGGTGGAGCCCGCGTACGAGCTCAGGTCGAAGGACTTCTGCGCGTAGCCGGAGGCGGCGTTGAGGTTCGAGTACGTCGCCAGGGTGGTCGAACCGGCGGTGACCGTCAGCTTGTCGTACGCGGTGCTGCTGGAGGTCTCCGCGGTGTCGATGTGCAGGTAGAAGGTGAAGGTGGCCTTGCAGCCGGTGGGCACGGTCACCGACTGGGAGAGCGTGTCGGTGTGGGTGGAGCCGTACCCGTCGAGCCAGGCGTAGTAGGACCCGGCGTGCGCCGACTCACTGCTGGAGTTGGTGATCACACCGCTGGTGGCGGTCCAGGTGGTGTTGCCCGACTCGAAGCCGGCGTTGCCCAGCAGCTGCGACGAGGTGCAGGTGCCGCTGGAGGAGCCGACGGTCCAGCTGAAGGAGGCCGAGCCGGAGGCGCCCGTGCTGTCGCTCGCCGTGACGGTGACCTGGTACGTGCCCGCGGTGGACGCCGTGCCCGAGATCAGGCCGGTCGAGCTGCTGATGGACAGGCCGGTCGGCAGTCCGCTCGCGCTGTAGGTCAGGGTCGCGCTCGCACTGTCGGTCGCGCTGATCTGGAGGCTGACCGAGCTGCCGGTGGTGGTCGACTGGCTGCCCGGGTTGGTGACGGTCACCGTGTTGCCGGAGGTGCTGCCGGAGGCGAAGGCCGTGGTGCCGTTGGGGGTGCCCCAGCCGGTCGGGCCGTCGTAGCCGGTGGCGGCGGTGCAGAAGTACGAGGTCGAGCAGGAGCCGTTGTTGCCGCTGGTCACGTCGTACAGGTTGCCGGTGTGCGAGTAGGGGTACTTCGCCGGGTAGTCGCTGGAGCCCGGGGTGCCCGCGAGGGCGTACACGCCCGCGATGATCGGCGACGAGGCACTCGTACCGCCGTAGACCGCCCAGCCGGAGCCGCCGTAGGTGTCGTACACGGCCACACCGGTGGCCGGGTCGGCGACCGCCGAGACGTCGGACTCCATGCGCTTGGTGCAGCCGGTGTCGGTCTGCCAGCTCGGCTTCGAGTCGTACGCCGAGCAGCCGGAGCCGGTGCCCTCGGAGGAGCTGGTCTTCCACACGGACTCGGTCCAGCCGCGGGAGTTGGAGGACGTGGAGAGGGCGGTGCCGCCGACCGCCGTCACGTACTGGGAGGTCGCCGGGTACTCGGCGCCGTAGCCGGAGTCACCCGCGGAGACGGTGATCGCGACACCCGGGTGCTTGAAGTACGAGGTGTCCTCGCTGGTCTGGGAGGAGGACTCGTCCCCGCCCCAGCTGTTGGACACGAACTTGGCGCCCAGCGCGACGGCCTCGTTCTCGGCGGTGCCGAGGTCGGAGTCGGTGGCCGAGTTCGCTTCCACCAGGATGATGTTGCAGTTGGGGCAGACGGCGCTGACCATGTCGATGTCGAGCGCCTCCTCGCCGGCCCAGCCGGAGTCGTTGGAGGGCAGCGAGGTCGTCGAACCGGTCTGACTGACCTGCTTGAAGCAGCCGTTGGCGACCGTGCACGCCGACAGGCCGTAGGTCGAACGGTAAGTGGCCAGGTCCGAGGCCGCGTTGGGGTCGTTGTAGGCGTCGACCACGGCAACCGTCAGGCCCGACCCGCCCGTTGACGGCAGGTTGTAGGCGCTGTGCAGGTTGGCCGGGCTGAGGCCGGAGGGCGCGGCGGCGGCGACCGCGGAGGCCAGCCGCTGCTTGATGTCGGTACGGCGCTGCGCGAAGCAGGCCGCCTGGCCGGGGGCGGCGGTGGCGCACAGGTGCTTCGTGGGCACCTTCTGCCCCGCCTTGCCGGTGGAGTGGAAGGTCTGCCGGTCGGGGGAGGTGAGGGCCTTGGCGTTCTGGGTGACCCGGGTGGTGTGGGCCGTCGCGGACACCGCGGGTGCCGCGTGTGCCGGTGCGGCGACCAACCCGGCGAGGCCGAGGGCGAGGGCGGGTATGGCGGTGGTCAGGAGTCTTCGCAGACTCCGTCCGGTCTTCTCACGCATGGGGGTACTGCCTCCGTCGTTGGAGTGGGGTTCTCGACGCAGGTGGCAGGCCTGTGACGCGCGTAGCGGCGGCGGTGCGCGATGCCGTCATGGGCATGACACATTTGGGCGTCCTGTGCCTGTGTTGTGGACATGGCGGGACGGGCAGAACGTAGCCGGGGCCGAGGATGCGGAGCCAGATGCGCCGGAAGAACTTTGCCGCTCCATAGCCGATGCATGGACGGCCCATGGAAGCTCCATGGGCCGTCCAGGGCCTGGCGGGGCTGGACGGGGGCTAGAAGTCCTCGTCGAGGTCGACCGTGCCCTCCACGGCCACCTGGTACGCGGACGGGCGCCGCTCGAAGAAGTTGGTCAGCTCCTGGACGCCCTGCAACTCCATGAAGGAGAAGGGGTTCTCGGAGCCGTACACCGGGGCGAAGCCGAGCCGGGTCAGCCGCTGGTCGGCCACGCACTCCAGGTACTGGCGCATGGACTCGGTGTTCATGCCCGGCAGCCCGTCGCCGCACAGGTCACGGGCGAACTGGAGCTCGGCCTCGACGGCCTCCCGCAGCATGTCCGTCACCTGCTCCCCGAGCTCGTCGTCGAAGAGGTCCGGCTCCTCCTTGCGGACGGTGTCGACCACGTCGAACGCGAAGCTCATGTGCATGGTCTCGTCGCGGAACACCCAGTTGGTGCCGGTGGCGAGACCGTGCAGCAGGCCGCGGCTGCGGAACCAGTAGACGTACGCGAAGGCGCCGTAGAAGAAGAGCCCCTCGATGCAGGCCGCGAAGCAGATCAGGTTGAGGAGGAAGCGGCGGCGGTCGGCCCTGGTCTCCAGGCGGTCCAGCTTCTCGACCTCGTTGATCCACTTGAAGCAGAAGCCGGCCTTCTCGCGGATGGACGGGATGTTCTCCACGGCCGCGAAGGCGGCGGCACGGTCCTCCGGGTCGGGCAGGTAGGTGTCCAGGAGGGTCAGATAGAACTGGACGTGCACGGCCTCCTCGAAGAGCTGGCGCGACAGGTACAGCCGCGCCTCGGGG
Source organism: Streptomyces sp. CA-249302 (assembly GCF_050936785.1). Lineage (NCBI taxonomy): Bacteria > Bacillati > Actinomycetota > Actinomycetes > Kitasatosporales > Streptomycetaceae > Streptomyces > Streptomyces sp. CA-249302. The sequence continues at coordinate 7,239,595 of NZ_JBNJMG010000001.1, forward strand.
GAGTTGATGTGCTTGTAGAGCGTCAGCACCAGGTTGTTCGCGACGATCGAGTCGCCCGTCGCGAAGAAGGCGACCAGCCGGCCGATCAGGTGCTGCTCCATCGGCGACAGCTTCGCGAGGTCGGCGACGTCCGAGTGGAGGTCGACCTCCTCGACGGTCCAGGTGTTCTTGATGGCGTCCCGGTAGCGCTCGTAGAAGTCCGGGTAGCGCATGGGGCGGAGGGTGAGCTCGAAGCCGGGGTCGAGCAGGTTCTGGTTGCTGGGCATTACTGGCAGGCCTCGCAGGACTCGGGGTTTTCCAGGGAGCAGGCGACGGCGTCCGTCGTCTGTACGGGGAGGGTCGCCTGTGCCGCGCGGGCGATGCGGGTCGCCGGGCGGGAGCGGAGGTAGTACGTCGTCTTCAGGCCCGATTTCCAGGCGTACGCGTACATCGAGGAGAGCTTGCCGATGGTCGGGGTCTCCAGGAACAGGTTCAGGGACTGGGACTGGTCGAGGTACGGGGTGCGGGCCGCGGCCATGTCGATCAGGCCGCGCTGCGGGATCTCCCACGCCGTGCGGTAGAGCGCCTTCACGTCGGCCGGGATCCAGGCGAAGTCCTGCACCGAGCCGTTGGCGTCGCGCAGCGCCTCGCGGGTGCGGGCGTCCCAGACGCCGAGCTGCTTGAGCTCGTTCACCAGGTACGAGTTGACCTGGAGGAACTCGCCGGAGAGGGTCTCGCGCTTGAAGAGGTTGGAGACCTGCGGCTCGATGCACTCGTAGACGCCGGCGATCGACGCGATGGTGGCCGTGGGGGCGATGGCCAGCAGCAGGCTGTTGCGCAGGCCGACCGCGGCGACGCGCTCGCGCAGGGCGGCCCAGCGGTCCGGCCAGGTCGGCTCGACGCCGTAGTGGTCGGGGTGCAGGACTCCGCGGGCGGTACGGGTCCTGTCCCAGGCCGGCAGCGGGCCGCTGTGCTCGGCCAGGTCGGCGGAGGCCTCGTACGCGGCGAGCATGATGCGCTCGGCGATCCGGGTCGAAAGGGCCTTGGCCTCGGGGGAGTCGAAGGGCAGACGCAGCTTGAAGAAGACGTCCTGGAGGCCCATCGCGCCGAGGCCGACCGGGCGCCAGCGGGCGTTCGAACGTCCCGCCTGCTCGGTGGGATAGAAGTTGATGTCGACCACGCGGTCGAGGAAGGTGACGGCCGTACGGACCGTCTCGTCCAGGCGCTCCCAGTCGATGTCCCCGTCGACCACGAACGCGCCGAGGTTGACCGAACCCAGGTTGCAGACCGCCGTCTCCCCGTCGTCCGTGACCTCCAGGATCTCCGTGCAGAGGTTGGAGGAGTGGACGACGTGGCCCGGCTCGGCCGTCTGGTTCGCCGTACGGTTCGCGGCGTCCTTGAAGGTCATCCAGCCGTTGCCGGTCTGCGCGAGGGTGCGCATCATGCGGCCGTAGAGGTCGCGGGCCGGGATGGTCCTGCGGGCCAGCCCGGCCGCCTCCGCCCTGCGGTAGGCCGTGTCGAACTCCTCGCCCCACAGGTCCACCAACTCCGGTACGTCGGCGGGGGAGAAGAGGCTCCACTGCTCGTCGGCGTTGACCCGGCGCATGAACTCGTCCGGGATCCAGTGCGCGAGGTTCAGGTTGTGCGTACGGCGGGCGTCCTCACCGGTGTTGTCGCGCAGCTCCAGGAACTCCTCGATGTCGGAGTGCCAGGTCTCCAGATAGACGGCGGCGGCACCCTTGCGCCGGCCGCCCTGGTTCACGGCGGCGACGCTCGCGTCCAGCGTCTTGAGGAACGGGACGATGCCGTTGGAGTGCCCGTTGGTGCCGCGGATCAGCGAACCGCGGCTGCGGACGCGGGAGTAGGCGATGCCGATGCCGCCGGCGTGCTTGGAGAGGCGGGCGACCTGGTGGTAGCGGTCGTAGATGGAGTCCAGCTCGTCGACGGGGGAGTCGAGGAGGTAGCAGGACGACATCTGGGGGTGCCGGGTACCGGAGTTGAACAGGGTGGGGGAGGAGGGGAGGTAGTCGAGCCGGCTCATCAGGCGGTAGAGCGCGGCGACTTCGTCCAGGGCGCGGGTCCCCGCTTCTGAATCGAGCACGGTGTCCTCGGCCAGACCGCTCGCCACCCGGAGCATGAAGTGCTGGGGCGTCTCGATGACCTTGCGGGTGATCGGGTGCCGGAGCAGGTAGCGGCTGTGCAGGGTGCGCAGGCCGAAGTAGCCGAAGCGGTCGTCGCCGGCCGGGTCGACGAGCGCGTCGAGCCGCACGGCGTGGACGCGCACGAACTCCGCCGTACGGTCGGCGATGAGGCCCTCCCGATGGCCGACGGCGACGGACCCGGTGAACGTGGTGACGCCCTGGGAGGCGGCCTCGGCGGCGATGCTGACGGTGAGGAGCCTGGCCGCCAGCCTGCTGTACGCCGGGTCCTCGGAGATGAGCCCGGCCGCCGCCTCCGTGGCCAGCTCGCGCAACTCCACGAGGACATCCGGCACGGCCCCCCGCGCTGACCGGCCGCGGAGTGCGGCGGCGGCGACCCGGCCGGGGTCGGCGTCGGGGAGGTCGGCGGTCAGCTCGGTCAGGGTCCGCAGCAACGCGGCCGCGGGACCGTCCTGTTCCACAGGGGCGAACGCTGAGGCCGGGTCGGCTGGCGCGATGGTCACGTGGGGCTCTCCCTCGCTGGGCACGGGGCCTTGCGGAGGGCAGGGGGCAGCTCACGAGCGCGCACGGCGTCGCGTCCACCGGCCCATTCCACGAGGCCCGGACGTCATGGCACCCGGGCCACGGCGGCCGGGCGCACTGTCGGCAGGTCCTCGGACTGACTCCCGTACACGCACAAGGCGTGCACAAGTACACCGTTGCGGGACAGTTCCGGATTCGCACCGGATTCCCCTGCGGCGACAGCGAGCATGAGCATACATCTTGTGCCGGGTTGCGGTGACGCCCCCAGATGTTGTGTCGCGTGTCGTCTCAGAGCGTCAACTCGTAGGTGAGGAGAGTGAACTCGTCACCGGGGATCGGGTTCCAGTCGCGGCCCGGCGCACGGCGGAAACCGAGGCGTTCGTAGATGCGGTGGGCGGCGTGCATCGTGTGCTGGGTCGACAGGACGACGCCGGTGCACTGGGCTGCTCGCGCGCGGTCGACGCAGGCACGGACCAGGGCCTCGCCGGCGCCACGGCCGCGGGCCGCGTGGGCCACCGCGAGCATGCGGATCTCGGCCTCGCCGGGGCGGGCCAGCTCCGCCATGGGGCCGGATGCGGGGGCGAAGGTCACGCCGCCGAGCAGTTCCGTGCGGGAGACGGCGACCAGGACCTCTGCGTGGGCGGCGCGCTTCGCCACGTCTCTCAGCTCGCCCAGGTACCAGTCGTCCTCGTCTCCGAAGGCCAGGAGGCCGTCCTGGAGGTAGGCCTGGGCGGTGATCTCGCCGAGGGCGTCGTATTCGGTGGGGTCCGCCGGGCGGATCTGGATGTCCATGGCCAGAGTCTGCCTGGCAGGTACGACAATGGGCCGCCGGTTTTCCGACGACCCATTGATCACCGTGACTACTGGTGAGATGCACCTGCCGTAGCGGGCGGAAGCTCCACTTCCACTCCCGGATCGCCCGCGTCCGCCGTGTAGTCGGACGGGTTGGTCTCGTCGATGCCCTCCGGGGCCTTCGCGGCCTTCAGGACGAAGGTCAGGACCACCGTCACCAGGGCGTTCAGGGCGAAGGACGTCAGGCCGATGTAGCCGATCTCGCCGATGCCGGGGATCTCCGCGTTGGAGCCGCCGAAGTGCTTCTGGTCGGGGTTGGTGGGGGAGGCCACGTTGTACGCGGCGACCGTGCCGTAGATCATGCCGACGGCCCAGCCCGCGAGCAGCGCCCAGCGGTGGAACCAGCGGGTGAACAGGCCGCCGACCAGCGCCGGGAAGGTCTGGAGGATCCAGATGCCGCCCAGGAGCTGGAAGTTGATCGCCACCGTCTTGTCCATCGTCAGGACGAAGACCAGCGCGCCCACCTTCACCAGCAGGGACACCAGCTTGGAGACCTTGGTCTCCTGCTCCGGCGTAGCGTCCGGCTTGATGAAGTCCTTGTAGATGTTGCGGGTGAAGAGGTTCGCTGCCGCGATCGACATGATGGCCGCCGGCACCAGCGCGCCGATGCCGATCGCCGCGAAGGCCACGCCCGCGAACCAGCTCGGGAACATGTCCTCGAAGAGCTGGGGGATGGCCAGTTGGGGGTTGGTGACGTCGACCCCGCTCTTGATCGCCATGAAGCCCAGCAGCGCGAGCAGGCCCAGCATCAGCGAGTACAGCGGCAGGATCGTGGTGTTGCGGCGGATCACGTCACGGCTCTTGGAGGAGAGCGTCGCGGTGATCGAGTGCGGGTACATGAAGAGCGCGAGCGCGGAGCCCAACGCCAGTGTGGCGTACGTCCAGTGGGCCGCCGGGGGCGACACCAGGGCGCCGGCGCCCGCCTTCGTGAACTTGTCGTTCGCCGAGGCGAAGATGTCGTCGAAGCCGCCCAGCTTGATCGGGATGTAGATGATCGCCACCGCGATGACGATGTAGATCAGCGCGTCCTTGACGAAGGCGATCAGGGCGGGGGCCCGCAGACCGGAGGAGTAGGTGTACGCGGCCAGCACGCCGAAGGCGATCAGCAGCGGCAGGTCCTTCACGAACCAGTTGGAGTCCGTACCGCCGCCGAGGCCCAGCACGTCCAGCACGGCCTGGATGCCGACCAGTTGGAGCGCGATGTACGGCATCGTCGCCAGGATGCCGGTGACCGCGACCGCCAGCGAAAGCCCCTTCGAGCCGAAGCGGCCGCGCACGAAGTCGGAGGTGGTGACGTACCCGTGGCGGTGCGAGACCGACCAGAGCCGGGGCAGGAAGGTGAAGATCAGCGGGTACACCAGGATCGTGTACGGCACCGCGAAGAAGCCGGCCGCGCCCGCCGCGTAGATCGCCGCCGGTACGGCGACGAAGGTGTACGCCGTGTACAGGTCGCCGCCCAGCAGGAACCAGGTGATCCAGGTGCCGAACGACCGTCCGCCCAGGCCCCATTCGTCCAGCGAGTGCTCGTTCTCGGCCTTGCGCCAGCGTGCCGCCAGGAAGCCCATGACCGTGACGGCCAGGAAGAAGAAGATGAAGACGCCGAGCGCGACGCCGTTCACGCCGTCCTTCACCGGGCACCCCCACGACGGGCGCGCTGGTCACGCTGCCACAGCGTGTACGCGGTCATGGTCAGCGCCGTGGAGATCAGCACCCACAGCATCTGGTACCAGTAGAAGAACGGGATGCCGATGAACGCCGGGTCCGTCTTGGCGTAGGAGCCGACCCACAGCAACGCCACGAACGGTGCCACGAGGCAGAGGGCGATCACCACGCGGACCGGCGTCACCACCGGAGCTCTCACTTCAGGCACATCTGACATACCGCGGTTCCGTCCCCTCGCCGATACCTGTGATCGCCTGTGATCACTTGTGTAATGCGCAGGCAATCTAGGTCACCGTGTAAAGGGAGCGGAAGACCTCGTCCGTATATCGGTATGTCGATTCAGTGAAAGCCGGACATCGGTGTCAACAGCACCGGAAGCCCTGCCGCGGGTCCTCCTCCTGACGGTCGGTCCGCATCCGCTCGAACTCGCGGCGGGACGGAACTTCGGCCTGTGGATGGTCTTTTCGTACGTGCGCCACGTACCGGTCGTACGCCGACTCGTCGGTCAGCTCGCGCACGTACCAGCGCACACTCCTAGCCGCCCGTACCAGCGCCGACCGCATCGCGCGCCTCCTCCTTCTCCTCCCGTGTCGGGATCAGCCCCGCCGGCGCGGTGATCCGGGACTCGACGTACGGCGCCTCGCTGAGCGTGGACAGGGCGGGGCGGCGGACATGTCGGACGCAGACGCGCAGGGAGTCCGCGATGACGACGACGATCAGGACCGCGAGAACGGCCGAAAGTACGCCGTCCACCGTGGAGTTGGTGACCACGGTGTGCATGTCGTCCATGTTCTTGGCCGGCGGCAGCACCTTCCCCGCGTCGATCGCGTCCTGGAAGACCGAACGCTGCTTGAAGAAGCCGACCTTGGGGTCGCCGGAGAACACCTTCTGGTAGCTGGCGGTGAGGGTGACCGTGGCGTCCCAGGCGAGCGGAATGCCGGTGATCCAGGCCCACTTGAGGCGTCCGGACTTCACCAGCAGGGTCGTGCAGACGGCCAGGGCGACGGCGGCCAGCAGCTGGTTGGAGATGCCGAAGATCGGGAAGAGCTGGTTGATCCCGCCGAGGGGTTCGTGGACGCCGACCCAGAGGAAGTAACCCCACAGGGCGCAGACGATCCCGCTGGTGATGACCAGGCCGGGCTTCCAACTCACGTTCTTGAAGGGCCGGATGACGTTGCCGAGCGTGTCCTGGAGCATGAACCGGCCCACCCGGGTGCCCGCGTCCAGCGCGGTCAGGATGAACAGCGCCTCGAACATGATCGCGAAGTGGTACCAGAAGGCGCGCAGGCTCCCGCCGGTGACCTTGGAGAAGATCTCCGAGACGCCGATGGCGAGGGTGGGCGCGCCGCCGGTGCGGGACAGGAGCGTGGACTCCTCGACGTTCTTCGCGGCCTGCGCGAGGTCGGCGGGGGAGATGTGGTAGCCCCAACCGGTCACCACCTGCGAGGCGTTGTCCACGGTGGTGCCGATCACGCCGGCCGGTGCGTTCATCGCGAAGTACAGGCCGGGGTCGATGATGCCGGCCGCGACCAGCGCCATGATCGCCACTGACGACTCCATCAGCATGGAGCCGTAGCCGATCATGCGGACCTGCGTCTCCTTCTGGATCATCTTCGGCGTCGTACCGCTCGAGATGAGCGAGTGGAAGCCGGACAGCGCCCCGCAGGCGATGGTGATGAACACGAAGGGGAAGAGCGAGCCGGCGAAGACCGGGCCGTCGCCGCGGGAGGCGAAGTCGGTCACCGCGTCCATCTTCAGCGTCGGCAGCGCGATCACAACACCCAGCGCCAGCAGGCCGATCGTGCCGATCTTCATGAAGGTGGAGAGGTAGTCGCGGGGTGCGAGGAGCATCCAGACCGGCAGGATCGAGGCGATGAAGCCGTACGCCACCAGCCAGACGACCAGCGTCGAGGGCGCCAGCGTGAAGGCGTCCGCCCAGGACGACTCGGCGACCCAGCGGCCGGCGACGAGGGCGAGCAGCAGAAGGGCCACGCCGATCAGCGAGACCTCGGAGACCCGGCCGGGGCGGAGTACTCGTAGATAGAAGCCCATCAGCAGGGCGATCGGGACGGTCATCGCGATGGAGAAGGTGCCCCAGGGGGAGGCGGCGAGGGCGTTCACGATGACCAGGGCCAGCACGCCGAGCAGGATGATCATGATGGCGAAGGCGGCGATCAGCGCGGCGGCGCCGCCGAAGGGGCCGATCTCCTCGCGGGCCATCTGGCCCAGCGACCTGCCGTCCCGCCGGGTCGAGAAGAACAGCACCACCATGTCCTGCACGGCCCCGGCGAAGATCACCCCCGCGATGATCCAGATGGTGCCGGGCAGGTATCCCATCTGCGCGGCGAGCACGGGCCCGACCAGCGGGCCGGCGCCGGCGATCGCGGCGAAGTGGTGGCCGAGCAGCACGCGGCGGTCGGTTGGGTGGAAGTCGATGCCGTTGTCGAGGCGTTCGGCCGGTGTGGCGCGGGTGCCGTCGACCTTGAGCACCCGGTTGGCGATGAACTTCGAGTAGAAGCGGTAGCCGATCGCATACGAGCCGAGGGCGGCCGCCACCATCCAGGCGGCCGAGACGTCCTCGCCCCGGGCGAGCGCGAGCACGGACCAGCCCGCCGCACCGATCAGCGCTACAAGGGTCCAGATGACGATGGATCGGACGTTCGCGGTACGCACTGGGATGTCCTCCCGTCCATGCGGCGACGGGAGGAACGTAGAGCAGGAACGGCAGTTGCGCTACACCACCTGCACTACTCGACAGGCCTCTTCAGACGTGCGACGAACTTGTAGCGGTCGCCGCGGTACACCGAGCGCACCCACTCCACCGGCTGGCCCTCGCGGTCCAGGGAGTGCCGGGAGAGCATCAGCATCGGCAGGCCCACGTCCGTGCCGAGCAGGCCCGCCTCGCGCGGGGTCGCCAGGGACGTCTCGATCGTCTCCTCGGCCTCGGCGAGATGGACGTCGTACACCTCGGCGAGGGCGGTGTAGAGGGACGTGTACTTGACGAGTGAGCGGCGCAGGGCCGGGAAGCGCTTGGCGCTCAGGTGGGTCGTCTCGATGGCCATCGGCTCGGCGTTCGCCATGCGCAGGCGCTCGATGCGCAGGACGCGGCCGCCGGCCGTGATGTCGAGGAGCTCGGCGAGGCGGTCGTCGGCGGTGATGTAGCCGATGTCCAGCAGCTGCGAGGTCGGTTCGAGGCCCTGGGCCCGCATGTCCTCGGTGTAAGAGGTGAGTTGCAGCGCCTGGGAGACCTTCGGCTTGGCGACGAAGGTGCCCTTGCCCTGGATCCGCTCCAGGCGGCCCTCGACGACCAGCTCCTGGAGGGCCTGGCGCACGGTCGTGCGGGAGGTGTCGAACTCGGCGGCGAGGGTGCGCTCGGGCGGTACCGGGGTGCCGGGCGACTGCGTCTCCGTCATGTCCAGCAGGTGCTTCTTCAGGCGGTAGTACTTGGGCACGCGCGCGGTACGGACACTCGCTCCACCCTCGTTCTCCGCACTGCTGACGTCGGTGCTCATGCGCTGCCTTCCCGGCTCCGGATGCGGGTCACTTCGTGATCCCTTCTGTATACCGTCGCCGTCTCTTTTGGTCTAGTCCACAGAGCCAAGTGGTCTAGCGGACGAGAGTACTCCGGCGCCGGTGTTTTCGCTGCCTTCTTACTTAAAGGTTCCTGCATATGTAGGTCCCATAACGGCTGGTCAGGGCCGTTTCGAGGACTCTTGACAGGTCTTCTGGTCTGGTCCAAGCTCCCCCTACTGGTCTACACCATTGGTTCAGGTCCCGGCCTGGGGGACGGGAGGTGTGGGCATCCCTGAGGAGGGTTCGGCGTGAAGCGCAAGCTGATAGCCGCGATCGGTATCGCGGGCATGATGGTCTCCATCGCGGCATGTGGGGGCAATGACGACAACGGCTCTTCCAACAGCGGCGCGGACGCCAAGGAACTGACCGTCTGGCTCACCGTGGACGCCCAGAACAACTGGCCGAACCTGGTGAAGGCGGCCGACGCCGCGGTCCAGAAGGCGCACCCCGGCATCAAGATCAAGCACGAGTACTACGGCTGGCCGGACAAGAACACCAAGCTGGACGCGGTCCTCGCCACGGACAAGGCCCCCGACGTGGTCGAGATGGGCAACACCGAGATGCTGAGCTACATGGTGAAGGGCGCCTTCGCCCCCGTGGACGCCTCGAAGTTCACCAACTCCGCCGCCTGGCTGGACGGCCTCAAGGCCTCGGTCACCTACGACGGCAAGACCTACGGCGTCCCCTACTACGCCGGTGGCCGCGTCGCCAACTGGCGCAAGGACGTCTTCGCCTCGGTCGGCGTGAAGACCCCGCCGACGACCTACGCCGAGCTCACCGCGGCCCTGGACAAGGTGCAGAAGAAGGAGGGCGACAAGTTCTCCGCCTGGTACCAGCCCACCCGTGACTGGTACGCGGCCATGTCCTTCGTCTACGACGCCGGCGGCGCCATCGCCACGCAGTCGGGCGGCCAGTGGAAGGGCAGCCTGTCCTCGCCGGAGTCCATCAAGGGCCTGACCGAGTTCAAGAACGTCGTCGACAAGTACATGCACGGCGACAAGACCAAGGACGAGTCCGACCGTTACATCGTCTACGGCCAGGGCAAGTCCGGCATGATCTTCGGCGCCGCGTGGGAGGGCGCGACCGCGGCCGACCCGAAGAACGACAAGACCGGCAAGCTCAAGGACAACCTCGAGAACTTCGTGATGCCGGGTCCGTCCGGCAAGAACATGCCCGTCTTCCTGGGCGGTTCGGACCTCGCGATCCCGGTCAAGTCCAAGGCGCAGGGCGTCGCCGCCGAGTGGATCAACGCCTTCACCGGCCCCTCCGGCCAGAAGGGCCTGATGGCCAAGGGCAACCTGCCCAACAACAAGACCGACCTCGCGACCCTGAAGAACGACCCCGCGACGGCGGTCCCGGCCACCGCGGCCGAGTCCAACTGGTTCGTCCCGATGGCGCCCGGCTGGGGCCAGGTCGAGAAGGCCCAGGTCCTGCAGACGATGCTGCAGAACATCGGCACCGGCAAGGAGACGGTCGAGGCCGCCGCGAAGGAAGCGGACGCCGCGATCGACAAGGTCATCAACACCAAGTGACCTGTGAGCAGGGCCCCGTACCGCCTCCCCGCGGAGGACGGGGCCCTGCTCCTCGTACGACCTGAGGGACCGCTGAGGAGCGCGCGATGAGTGCCGCAGACACGACCACACCCGCCAAGGTGCCGCCCCCGCGTCAGGCGGCGCCACCACCGGCCGCCCCGACCCCGCCACGCAGAGGCCGGACTTCGGGCGGCGCGGCCACGCCATGGCTGCTGCTCGCGCCCTGTCTGGCGATCCTCGCCCTGGTCATGGGCTATCCGCTGGTCCGGCTGGTCACGCTGTCGTTCCAGAAGTTCGGGCAGTCCCAGCTGTGGGGCTTCCAGCCGGCCGACTGGGTGGGCTTCGCCAACTTCACCAATGTGCTGGACGACAGCGAGTTCTGGCAGGTCGTCGTCCGCACGATCGTCTTCGCGGCGGGCTGCGTGATCTTCACGATGGTCGCCGGCATGCTGATCGCCCTGCTCCTCCAGCGGGTCTCCGGCTGGGTGAAGACGCTCGTCAACATCGCCCTGGTGGCCAGCTGGGGCATGCCGATCATCGTCGCGACGACGGTCTTCAAGTGGCTGTTCGACGCGGACTACGGCATCCTCAACGCGCTGCTCAGCAAGCTGCCGGGCGTGGACCTGATCGGCCACAACTGGTTCGCCAGCGGGCCGCAGGGCCTGGCCGTGATCATGCTCCTGGTGGTCTGGGGAGCCGTGCCCTTCGTCGTCATCACGCTCAGCGCCGGACTCACCCAGGTCCCCGCCGAGCTGGAGGAGGCGGCCCGGCTGGACGGCGCGGGCGCCTGGGGCGTCTTCCGGTACGTCACCCTGCCGATCCTCAAGCCGATCGTCGTGATGCTCACGACCCTGTCGGTCATCTGGGACATGGGCGTCTTCCCGCAGGTCTTCGTGATGCGCAACGGCCATCCCGAGCCCGAGTTCCAGATCCTGACCACCTACTCCTACGACCGCGCCTTCGTCGTCAACGACTACGCGCAGGGCTCGGCGATCGCCCTCATCACCGTCGTGCTGCTGCTGGGCGTGGTCGCGGTGTACATGCGCCAGATGCTGAAGATCGGAGAGGTCGAATGAGCGCGATCACCACCGGGCGGACCCCGTCCGCGGCCGGCCGGCCCCGGAAGTCGAAGGCCGGCTGGAACCTCCTCGGTCTCCTCGTCTTCCTGGCTGCGGGCTTCCCCGTCTACTGGATGCTCAACACGGCCTTCAAGCCGGCCAAGGACGCCATCGACCCGGACCCGAGCGTGCTGCCCACGGGCTTCACGCTCTCCAACTTCAGCCGTGCGCTGGACATCGCCGACTTCTGGGGCCCGGTCGGCCGCAGCCTCATCGTGTCGCTCACGGTCGTCGTGATCGGCATCGTCGTCGGCATGCTGGCCGCGCTCGCCATCTCCCGGTTCGCCTTCCGCGGCCGCAAGGTCGTGATCGTCGGCATCCTCGCGGTCCAGATGGTCCCGCTGGTCGCCATGATCATCCCGGTCTTCCTGCTCCTGAACGACCTGGGCCAGTACGACAAGCTCTCCGGCCTGATTATCACCTACCTGACCTTCATCCTCCCCTTCACGGTGTGGACCCTGCGCGGCTTCATCGTCAACATCCCGAAGGAGCTGGAGGAGGCGGCGATGGTCGACGGCTGCTCCCGCACCGGCGCCTTCATCCGCGTGGTCTTCCCGCTGCTCGCCCCGGGCATGGTCGCCACCTCGGTCTACGCCTTCATCCAGGCGTGGAACGAGTACCTCTACGCCCTGATGCTGCTGAGCCAGGAGAACCAGACGGCGACCGTCTGGCTCGGCAACTTCACCACCAAGCACGGGACCGAATACGCCCCGATGATGGCCGGCGCCACCATGATGGCCGTGCCGATCGTCGTCCTGTTCCTGCTCGTCCAGCGCAAGATGGCCGCGGGTCTCACCGCCGGCGCCGTGAAGGGATAACGCGACCCGATGACGACATTCGCCAGCGGCACCACCGCGTCCAACTGGGAGAGCGGGCTCACCCGCGACGCCCTCACGGTCCTCCAGCCCGGCTTCACCGGCACCACCGCCCCCGACTGGGTGCTGCGCCGCCTGGGCGAGGGCCTCGCCTCCGTCGGCATCTTCGGCCGCAACATCGCCTCGGCCGAGCAACTGGCCACGCTGACCGCCCGGTTGCGCGCCGAGCGCGAGGACGTCCTGGTCGCCATCGACGAGGAGGGCGGCGACGTCACCCGCCTGGAGGTGCGCACCGGCTCCTCCTTCCCCGGCAACAACGCGCTGGGCGCGGTGGACGACGTCGAGCTGACCCGCGACGTGGCCGCCGAGCTGGGCCGCCGCCTCGCCGCCTGCGGGGTGAACCTCAACTGGGCCCCGTCCGCCGACGTGAACTCCAACCCCGCCAACCCGGTCATCGGCGTCCGCTCCTTCGGCGCCGACACCGACCTGGTCGCCCGCCACACCGCGGCCTACGTCACCGGCCTCCAGTCCGCCGGAGTGGCGGCCTGCACCAAGCACTTCCCCGGACACGGCGACACGGCGGTCGACTCCCACGACGCGATGCCACGCATCGACGCCCCGGCCGACATCCTCGCGGACCGTGAACTGCCCCCGTTCCGCGCGGCCATCGCCGCCGGCTCCCGGGCGATCATGACCGCGCACATCCTGGTCCCGGCCCTGGACCGGGAACACCCGGCGACCCTGTCCCGCACGATCCTGACCGACCTGCTGCGCGGCGAACTCGGCTACGAAGGCCTGATCGTCACCGACGGCATCGAGATGCAGGCCATCGCCGCGGCCCACGGCATCGAACGCGGCAGCGTGCTCGCGGTCGCCGCCGGCGCCGACGCGATCTGCGTGGGCGGCGGCCACTCCGACGAGGAGACGGTACGTCGCCTGTGCGACGCCCTGGTCTCAGCGGTCCGCAGCGGCGATCTCCCCGAGGAACGCCTGGCGGAGGCGGCGGAACGGGTCCGGTCGCTGGCCCGGTGGACGGCAGCGGCGGCGGCAGCCAAGGAGAAGGGGACCGGCAAGGCAGGAACGGCAACGACCGCCGACGACGAGGTCGGCCTGCGCGCGGCGCGCCGGGCCCTGCGGATCACCGGCGGAGAGGCCTTCACCCCGCTCACCGACCCGCCCTACGTCGCCGCCTTCAGCCCCGTCGCCAACTTCGCCGTCGGCGCCGACACCCCCTGGGGTGTGGCAGCGGAACTCACCCGCCTGCTCCCCGGCACGGAGACCGGCACCTTCACCGGCGAGGACGCGGGCCTGGCAGCCCTGGCCGCGGCGGGCCCCCGCCGCATCGTCGCCGTGGTACGCGACGAGCACCGCCACGGATGGATGACCAAGTCCCTGGACACCCTCCTCCGCACCCGCCCCGACACGATCATCATCGAGATGGGCCTGCCGCAGTCACCTGCCCGAGGCGCTCTTTACGTTGCCACTCATGGCGCGGCCAGGGTGTGCGGCAGGGCGGCGGCAGAGGTCATCGCCGGGGCGTAGAACGCGCCCCGAAGGGGCGCGGGGCTGTGTCGATTTGCGGCTCCGCCGCGTGAGCGCGATCAACCACGCACAACCCGCGCCCCGGAGACAACCGATCCAGGCAGACGAACCCGCTAAATCCCCTGCCACTCCGGCTTGTTGACAAAGGTGTGCCGAAAGTAGTCCGCAAGCTTCAACTTCGACGCAGCCCCCTCATCGACGACCACCGTCGCATGCGGATGCAGCTGCAGCGCAGACGCCGGGCACACCGAGGCAACCGGCCCCTCAACCGTCGCGGCGACGGCATCGGCCTTCCCTTCACCCGTCGCCAGCAACACAAGATGCCGAGCCTCGAGAATCGTCCCGATCCCCTGAGTGATCACGTGATGCGGCACCTGATCGATGTCGCCCTCGAAGAACCGTGCGTTGTCCACCCGCGTCTGCTCGGTCAACGTCTTGATCCGAGTCCGCGAGGCCAGCGACGAACACGGCTCGTTGAACCCGATGTGCCCGTCCGTCCCGATCCCGAGCAACTGCAGATCGACACCCCCGGCCCCGGCCAGCGCCGAGTCGTACGCCTCGCACGCCCCCTGCACGTCGGCCGCCGTCCCGTCCGGCCCCATGAACGCGTCCATCCTGATCCCCAGCGGCTCCAGCACCTCCCGCCGCAGCACCGACCGGTACGACTCCGGATGCTCGGCCGGCAACCCCACGTACTCGTCGAGCTGAGCGATCCGCGCCCGCGAAGCGTCCACCGCCCCGGACCGCACCTTCGCCGCCAGCGCCTCGTAGATCGGCAGCGGAGTCGAGCCGGTGGCCACCCCGAGCAACGCGTCCGGCTTGCGCCGCAGCAGCCGTGCCATGGCCTCGGCGATGAGTTCGCCGCCCGACTTGGCGTCCGGAACGATGACAACTTCCACGCTGGGCCTGCCGATCTGAAGGGCTATGTGGTTTAGACCAATCTAACAGAGGTGCCCTCTGGAGCCCAGGTGAGCGAGGTGAACAAAGAGGTCGAGGGGAACGGGGGGCGAGCGAGCGGCACCGGCATTCAATACGGAGTACAGACATCATTCGCCCTGGGGGAGTGAAATAGGCGCTGCCCCAGCACTCACCCGGAGGACCACCATGACCGCCACGACCCCGGCCCCCAGAACGACGTCCCCGGCCGGATCATGGCCCGCGAGATGGGCGAGCAGCCCCTCGTGCTGCGCCGGCTCCTGGAGCAGGGCGCCCCCGGCATCCGGCAGGTCGCCCAGGAGATCGCCGCCCGCAACCCCCGCTTCGTCCTGCTCACCGCCCGCGGCACCTCCGACAACGCCGCCCTCTACGCCAAGTACCTCCTGGAGATCCGCCTCGGCCTCCCCTGCGGCCTCACCTCGATGTCCACCACCACGGCGTACGGCGCCCACCCCGACCTCACCGACGTCCTGGTGATCACCGTCAGCCAGTCCGGCGGCTCCCCGGACCTGGTCGCCTCGACCCGTGCCGCCCGCGAGGCCGGCGCGATCACCCTCGCCGTCACCAACAACCCCGACTCACCGCTGGCCGGCGTCTCCGAGTACCACGTCGACATCATGGCCGGACCGGAGAAGGCCCTCCCGGCGACCAAGACCTACACGGCCTCCCTGCTCGCCCTGTACCTCTTCGTCGAGGGCCTGCGCGACGGCGACGGCGGCGCCGCCAAGGCGCTCCCGGACCTCGCCGAGCAACTGCTCGCCCGGCAGGACGAGATCCGTGCCCTCGCCGCCCGCTACCGCTTCGCCGAACGCATGGTCATCACCTCCCGCGGCTATGGCTACCCCACGGCCAAGGAGGCCGCCCTCAAGCTGATGGAGACCAGCTACATCCCCGCCCTCTCGTACTCCGGCGCCGACCTCCTGCACGGCCCCCTCGCCATGGTCGACAACGTCTCCCCGGTGATCGCGGTCGTCACCGACGGCAAGGGCGGCGAGGCGCTCCAGCCCGTGCTCGACCGGCTGCGTGGCCGCGGCGCCGACCTGTTCGTCGTCGGTCCCCGGCACCAGGTCGAGCAGGCCTCCGCCGGCTTCGTCCTGCCCACCGAGGGCGTGGCCGAGGAGGTCCAGCCGATCCTGGAGATCATCCCCCTCCAACTGCTGGCCTACGAGGTCACCATCGCCCGCGGCCAGGACCCGGACGCACCCCGCGCACTGGCCAAGGTGACCGAGACCCGCTGACCCCGACGGCCAGGCCACCCCTACGTCAGCGAACCCCCCGTCGCATCCACCCAGCTCCCCGTCACCCACCGGCCGGCGTCCGACGCCAGGAACGCCACCACGTCCGCGACGTCGGCCGTCTCGCCCACCCTGCCCAGCGCGGAGTAGGACGCCGCCTGGGCCCAGCCGTCCGGGTTGCCGTACAGGAGCTCCGCGGTGTTGTCCGTGTCGATGATCCCGGGCGCCACCGAGTTCACCGTGATGCCCCGCGGGCCCAGCACCTTGGACAGGTCCCGCGAGAAGACGTCCAGCGCGCTCTTGGTCATCGCGTACGCCATGTTGTGCGGCATCGCGGCGGTGCGCGCGAGCCCCGACGAGATGTTGATGATCCGCCCGCCGTCCCGCAGCCGCGCCGCGCCCTGCTTGACGATGAAGAACGGCGCCTTCACGTTCACCGCGAACAGCCGGTCGTACTCGTCCTCCGCTATCTCCTCGATCGGCCGTGAGTTCCCGATCGCCGCGTTGCTCACCAGGACGTCAAGCCCGTCCGCGTGCCGGTCGAACTCCTCCCACAGAGCCGCCGCGTCCCCGGGCCGCCCCAGCTCGACCCCGATCGCGAAGGCCGAGCCGCCCGCCGCCTCGATCGCGGCGACCGTCTCCTTCGCCGCCGACTCGTTCCGCCCGTAGTGCACCGCGACCCGTGCCCCGTCGCGCCCCAGCCGCTCGGCGATCCCCCGCCCGATGCCCCTGCTCGCCCCGGTCACCAGAGCCGTCCTGCCCGCGAGCACACCCATGCCGACACCCCTCATTCCGACACCCCTCCAGAATTGTCTAGCGGTCGCTACAGAAAGACCGTACAACAGCCCGCCGACATTTCTCTAGCGCCCGCTATATAATTCACTCCATGGTGGACGCCGACAACACGAAGACCAAGGTCAAGCCCCGTGGCCGCCCCCGTTCCTTCGACCGCGAGACCGCGCTGGAGAAGGCGGTCATGGCGTTCTGGGAGCACGGGTACGAGGCGACCTCCGTCGCCGACCTCACCCGGGTGATGGGCATCGGCGCCCCGAGCCTGTACGCGGCCTTCGGCGACAAGCGCGCACTGTTCGAGGAGGTCGTGACCGTCTACGGCACGCGGTACGGCTCCTTCACCGACCAGGCCCTCGCCGAGGAGCCCACCGCTCGGGCGGCCGTGTCGCGGATGCTGCGGGAGGCCGCCGCCGAGTACACGGCACCCGGCCGCCCGCACGGCTGTCTCGTCATCCACGCGGCCACGAACTGCACCAGCCCCGAGGTCGAAGGATCCCTGCGCGAGCGGCGCAACGGCAACATCGCCGCCGTCGAGAGCCGTATCCGGGCCGATGTCGCGGCGGGGGAGCTTCCGACCGGTACCGACGCCGGCGCACTCGCCCGGCATGCCGGTGCGGTCGTCCAGGGCATGTCCCAACAGGCGCGGGACGGGGCGAGCCGGGAGGAACTGGAAGCGGTCGCGGAAATTGCCATGGCGATCTGGCCCCGCACATGAACCCACACGGGTTAGGCTGCGTGGTGGTGTTAGGGCGTCCGAGTAGTTGGAGAGCGTCCGAGAAATAACAACAACGAACAGCCTCCAACGCATGGACACGTGTAGTGGTCTAGTCCACACTTGAACTGAACTTCCGCCCTCCCCGCACAGGAGGACGGACGGAGGATCCGGAGCTCTCTGCCCTGACTGCCCCGGCTCCTCAACCTTCGGCCGGTACCGGGACCGCACACCCCGCGGCCGATATTGCTCCGGGCTGCGGTGCCGGGAGGGTTGAGGGTCCCTCTCAGGCGCCGCGGCCCGCGGGTGTTTCAAGCCGCTTTTCGGCCACCCACATACCGCCAGGTACGCTCGCACACGTGCCCTCCATGAACGAACTGGTCCGCCAGCACACCGCCCTCGACGACTCCGACCTCGAGTGGCTCCATCTGCTGGTCTCGGAGTGGCAGCTGCTCTCCGACCTCTCCTTCGCCGACCTGGTGCTCTGGGTGCCCACCCGGGACGGCACGCGCTATGTGTCGGTGGCCCAGATGCGGCCCAACACCGGCCCCACCTCCTACCAGGACGACATGGTCGGCCACCTCGTCCCGCGCGGCCGCCGCCCCCTGCTGGACGCGGCGCTCGACGAGGGCCGGATCGTGCGCGAGGGCGACCCGGAGTGGCGCGAGGAGGTCCCGGTCCGGGTCGAGTCGATTCCGGTACGACGGGAGGGACGCGTCCTCGGCGTCATCGCCCGCAACACCAACCTGCTCACCGTGCGTACGCCGAGCCGCCTGGAACTGACGTATCTCCAGAGCGCCTCCGATCTCGCGCAGATGATCGCCGCCGGCGCCTTCCCGTTCGCGAACCAGCAGATGGACATGGACGCCGCCCCGCGCGTCGGCGACGGCCTGATCCGCCTCGACGCGGACGGCATCGTCCAGTACGCCTCGCCGAACGGGCTCTCCGCCTATCACCGCATGGGCCTCGCCTCGGACCTCGTCGGCCAGCACCTCGGCAAGGTCACCGCCGAACTCGCCCCCACCCGTGGGCCGGTGGACGAGGCGCTCGCCAAGGTGGCCAGCGGATGGGCGCCGCGCGAGTTCGAGATCGAGGCCAGGGACGGGGTCATCCAGTTCCGCGCGATCCCGCTCAAGCCGAAGGGCACCCGCATCGGTTCGCTGGTGCTGCTGCGGGACGTCACCGAACTGCGCCGCCGCGAGCGCGAGTTGATCACCAAGGACGCGACCATCCGGGAGATCCACCACCGGGTGAAGAACAACCTCCAGACGGTCGCCGCCCTGTTGCGCCTCCAGGCCCGGCGCATCGAGTCCGACCGTGGCCGTGAAGCCCTCGAAGAGGCGGTCCGCCGGGTCGGATCGATCGCGATCGTGCACGAGACGCTCTCCCAGAACCTGGACGAGCGCGTGGAGTTCGACGAGATCGCGGACAGGGTGCTCGCCATGGTCGCGGAGATCTCGCCCGGCAAGGTCACCGGCCGCCGCACCGGCCGCTTCGGCATCCTGGACGCCGAGGTCGCCACCCCGCTCTCCATGGTCCTGACGGAAATCCTCCAGAACGCCCTCGAACACGGCTTCCGCGAAGGCGACACGGGCACGGTCGAGGTCTCCGCGGTCCGCGGCGGCACCAGCAAGGAGGCCCGCCTCCTGGTCACCGTCCAGGACGACGGCGTCGGCCTGCCCGAGGGTTTCGACCCGCACACCGCCGGCAACCTGGGGCTACAGATCGTACGGACCCTGGTGGAGGGCGAGTTGGGCGGTACGTTCGACATGGTCCCGGCACCGGAGCGGGGCACCCGGGTGATCCTGGACGTACCGGTGCGGGCGCACAAGTAGCGCCGTACACAAGGCCGCTGGACAGCAGGATGGACAGCAAGAAGCCCCGGACCTTCGAAGGCCCGGGGCTCGAATGCTCGTTGCCAGCTTGTGCTGCGCATCGGGGGTACTGCGCGCTGCGGCTCGGGGGCGGGAGATGCGTACTCGCTGTACGCGCCGCCAAGCTCAGGCGGGGTGGGTGCGTCAGGCGGTCGCCTGACGGGCCCGGTTGCGGGCGGCGCGGCGCTTCATCGCGCGACGCTCGTCCTCGCTGAGACCACCCCAGACGCCGGAGTCCTGGCCGGACTCGAGCGCCCACTGCAGACACTGATCCATAACGGGGCAGCGACGGCAGACGGCCTTGGCTTCCTCGATCTGCAGCAGCGCAGGACCGGTGTTGCCGATGGGGAAGAAGAGCTCGGGGTCTTCCTCGCGGCAAACGGCGTTGTGACGCCAGTCCATGGCTGCTACCTCTCCTTGGTATTACGTGCAAGTTGCTTGTGAATGTGAACGCTTTCACGAATCCCTCAACAAGTGAAGGGCCGAGCGCCAGGTTCCCTGGCGAGGTCCTGTGGTTTGAAGAGGGGTTCCGGTGGCCTGTGGACGCTGGTGTTGCGGGCTGTCCCGACCGCCACGTAGAGACTCGCAAACCTCAGCGGCGGATACAACCCCTTCCGGAAAGTTTTTTTTGATTCCTCGGTGTCGACTAGGTCACAGCCGTACTTCCATGGGGTGGATCCTGGCCTAAACGTTCGAGTGAAAGGACTTCAGCCCTTTCTGCTCACACAATCACACGCAGTGCACGGCGTACGCCTGTGAACGTCACGCTCGTACGCAGCCCTAGGTGGTCGCCGTCCATCTGGAGGGGCAGGGGACCTTCGAATGCAAGGTGAACTGGTCCAGGTCGTGCAGCGTCACCGCGTGCTTGCCGTGGACCCCGCGTTCGGGGGACGAAGTGAGCAATTGCGTGGAATACCGGGCAGCCGTGACCGTCGACATACGGGTGAGTCCGACTACGTCGAGCCCGGTATCGAACGAAGCCTTAGGTGCCGCGTACACCGGACGATTGCCCAGATACGTCCACGGCGAGGTGTTGCAGATTATGGACAGCACCAGATCGGTGAGCGGTTCCTCGCCGGGCCGCTCCAGAGTGATGGAGCCGTGCCGGCGGTTGGGTTCCTGGAGGAACTGCCGTGCGACCTGGCGCAGGTAAAGGGCGTGTGTGGATTTCTTCCCCTGTTCACGCTGCTGCTCCACGCGGCCGACCACGCCCGCGTCGAAGCCGAGCCCCGCGCAGAAGGTGAACCAGCGGGCCGGCACCGCCTCGTCCTCGGTGCCCGGCGTGCCCGCGGCGATGCCCATGCCGACCGTGCGCTCGCTGCCCTCGCGCAGGGCGTCCAGCAGGGCGCCGGTCGCCTCGACGGAGTCGTTGGGCAGACCCAGGGCGCGGGCGAAGACGTTGGTGGAGCCGCCGGGGACCACGGCGAGCCGGGGCAGGCCGTCCGGGTTGGGGCCGGCGTGCAGCAGGCCGTTGACCACCTCGTTGACCGTGCCGTCGCCGCCGAGGGCGACCACCAGGTCGATGTCGTCGCTGTCGGCCGCCTGCCGGGCCAGGTCGCGCGCGTGGCCGCGGTACTCGGTGGTGACCGCTTCGAGTTTCATCTCGCTCGCGAGCGCGTGGATCAGCACATCGCGCCTACGTGCGCTTGTGGTGGTTGCCGCCGGGTTGACCACGAGAAGTGCACGCATGAGTTGCAGCGTACCTACTGGGGGGTACCGGGCACAGGCCGAGGTAGGGATCGGGTAAGAGGTGGGCGCGTGAGTCTCGCCACGGGCGTCCCGCTCAACCTCGCCGCCGGGGCGCGCGTCCCCCTGGGGCACCCGGGGGGAAGCCGGTGCCCCCGGGACTACCCTTCAGGGGTGACCAGTGAGAAGACCCACGCCGCCGAGGAAACCACCGGCCCCCGCCCGCGCCGTCTGACGTACGCGGCCGCGCTCGCCGCGCTGGAGGGGCTCGCGCTGGTCGCCGGCGGTGTCTGGATGCTCGTGGAGGCCCTCGCGGGTGACCCGGACGACCGCGGGTCCGCCGTGACCGGCGGGATCACGCTGATCGTCCTCGCCCTGCTGCCCCTGCTGGCCGCCCGCGGGCTGCTCGGCCGCAGGAGCTGGAGCCGGGGTCCGGCCGTCATCACGCAGATCATGGCGCTGCCGGTGGCCTACAACCTGCTCCAGGCCGACAGCGTGGCGATCCCGGCGGGCATCGCCCTCGCCGTCGTCGCCGTGGTCTCGCTCGTCCTGCTGGTCAACCCGGCCACGACCCAGGCCCTCGGCATCAGGGGCCCGGGCCGCGCGCAGGACGGCAAGCAGTAGGCATACGGCGCCGCAGCGGACGTAGCCCTCGAAGGCTCTGCGGCTCTACTCCTCGACCAGCAGCTTCTCGCGCAGCTGGGCCAGGGTGCGGGCCAGCAGGCGGGAGACGTGCATCTGGGAGATGCCGACCTCCTGCGCGATCTGCGACTGGGTCATGTTGCCGAAGAAGCGGAGGAGAAGGATCCGCTTCTCCCGCGGGGGGAGATCCTCGAGGAGCGGCTTGAGTGACTCGCGGTACTCGACGCCCTCCAGCGCCTCGTCCTCGGCGCCCAGGGTGTCCGCGACGGCCGGCGACTCGTCGTCCGTGTCGGGGACGTCCAGGGACAGCGTGGAGTAGGCGTTGGCCGACTCCAGGCCCTCCAGGACCTCCTCCTCCGAGATGGCGAGCTTCTCGGCCAGTTCGTGGACCGTGGGGGAGCGGCCGTGCTGCTGCGAGAGCTCCGCGGTGGCCGTGGTGAGCGCGAGGCGCAGCTCCTGGAGTCGGCGCGGGACGCGCACCGCCCAGCCCTTGTCGCGGAAGTGGCGCTTGATCTCGCCGACCACCGTCGGGGTCGCGTACGTCGAGAACTCGACGCCGCGGTCCGGGTCGAAGCGGTCGACCGACTTGATCAGGCCGATGGTGGCGACCTGGGTGAGGTCGTCCAGCGGCTCGCCGCGGTTGCGGAAGCGGCGCGCGAGGTGCTCGACCAGCGGCAGGTGCATACGGACCAGCTTGTTGCGCAGTTCCGCGTACTCCGCGCTGCCGTCCTTCAGGCCGCGCAGTTCGACGAACATCGCGCGCGCTCCGCTGCGGTCCTGTGCGTCGTGCCGCGTGGCCGGTTGCTCGGCCGGTGCGTCGTGCTGCGTGGCCTCTTGTACAGCCTGCGCGCCCTGCTGATCGTCTCGCTCGTGCTCGCTCATCGTCCCGCCCGTTGTCCTTCGCCGAGCCCTCGCCTCCGATCGGAGCGGGGTGATCCCGTTCCGCCCGTCCAGGGGCGTGCTCGGCGCGGCACCTTCCCGATCCCGCCGTCCGTCGTCCGGGAAGCCGGCCGCCGCGGCGCTGCCCGCGTCGTCCTCCGGATGCGGCCGGGCCTGCTCGGGGATGCCGTCGATGCCGTCCCCTGTGCGTCGGGACCCGCCTGTGCCCTCGGCCGGCAGCTCCCGTGTGCCGCGCTCTTCGTCACGCACCGGCCCGTCCCCTGTCCTCACGCCGGCCCGGGTCCCGCGCCGCGCTGTTTGTAGAGGCTGATCGAAACGGTTTTGTCCTCGTCCACGGCGGAGGAGACCTTGCCCGCCAGGGCCGAGAGCACGGTCCAGGCGAAGGTGTCCCGCGCGGGGGCGTGACCGTCCGTGGTCGGGGCCGAGACGGTGACCTCGAGAGAGTCGTCGACAAGCCGGAAGACACAGCTGAGCACCGAGCCGGGCACGGCCTGCTGGAGCAGGATCGCGCAGGCCTCGTCCACCGCGATGCGCAGGTCCTCGATCTCGTCGAGGGTGAAGTCCAAACGGGCCGCGAGGCCGGCCGTGGCCGTACGCAGCACCGACAGGTAGGCACCCGCAGCCGGCAAGCGGACTTCCACGAAGTCCTGGGTCGCGGGCTCGCCTGCGATCTGGGACACCCTCACCTCCAAGGTGGTACAAGCTTTTCAGGGCCGAGGGTCGCCCCCCGGGGTAACGCGAAGTGTGGTTCAGCGGTGACGCTATCGCGCTCTCAACTTTCCTGTCCCCAGGACCCCGACCCCCTGCCGTCACTCACAGTAAACCTGTGGACACGCTCCGTGTCTAGGGGTCTGCGGCTCCAATTGGGAAGAACGCGCGCCGGGTTGACGTACCCAGACGTCAGACGGTCGAACCGTCCTGGAACCCGGGCGTCCAGGGTCACACAAGTACGTGGTCGACGAAGCACCAACGCCAGTTCTCGCCGGGCTCGTACGTGCGCATGATCGGATGGCCCGAGTCCTTGTGGTGCTCCGTCGCGTGCCGCCCCGGCGAGGAGTCGCAGCAGCCGACGTGGCCGCAGGTGAGGCACAGCCGCAGCTGTACCGGATGCGTGCCGTCGCGCAGACACTCGGGGCAGGTCTCGCTCCGCGGCTCGGGATCCGGGAGCGGCAGCGCGTCGGCGTGCGTGCACTGTTTCATGATTGCCAGGTTACGACGGCCGCGCGGACGGCCGCGCGGAAAAACGAGGGCGGGCGGACGACGATGAGCGAGGGCGGGCGAGGTCCATGGACGTGATGCCACTCCTGTTGCTGGTGGCGGGCAGCACGGCGATCGCCGCGGCGGCCCGGCGCACCCCGGTGCCGGCCCCGCTGTGGCTGGTCGCGGTCGGCCTGGTGGTGTCGTACATCCCGGGGGTGCCCGACTACACGCTCGACCCGGACATCGTGCTGCCCCTGGTGCTGCCGCCGCTGCTGCACAAGGAGGCCGTCGAGAGCTCGTACCTCGACCTGCGGGCCACCATGCGCCCGGTGGCACTCCTGTCCGTCGGATACGTGCTCTTCGCGACCTTCGCCGTCGGCTGGGCGGCCTATCTGATCGTCCCGGGGCTGCCGTTGCCCGCCGCTCTGGTGCTGGGCGCGGTGGTGGCGCCGACGGACGCGGTCGCCGCCGCGGCCGTCGCCCGCCGGGTCGGCCTGCCGTCCCGGATCACCACGATCCTCCAGGGCGAGTCCCTCCTGAACGACGCGACCGCGATCACCGCCTACCGGGTCGCCGTGGCGGCCGCCGTCGGCGAGGGCGCCTCCTGGATCGGCGGGATCGGCGAGTTCCTGCTGGCGGCGGTCGGCGGCGTGGTCGTCGGCCTGGTGCTGATGCTGCCGATCCACTGGCTGCGCACGCACGTGAAGGAGGCGCTGCTCCAGAACACCATGTCGCTGCTGATCCCGTTCGTCGCCTACGCGGTCGCCGAGCAGGTGCACGCCTCCGGTGTCCTCGCGGTCGTGGTGGTCGCCCTCTACCTCGGACACCGCGCGTGGGAGGTCGACTTCGCGACCCGCCTCCAGGAGGAGGCGGTCTGGAAGGTGGTCGCCTTCGTCCTGGAGTCGGCGGTCTTCGCGCTGATCGGCCTGCAACTGCCGATCGTGCTCAGAGGCCTTGGGGAGTACGAGGGTGTCGACGCCGCCTGGTACGCGTTCGCGATCTTCCTGGTGGTCGTCGCGGCCCGGTTCATGTGGGTCTATCCGGGGACGTTCGTTCCCCGCCTGCTCTCGCCGCGCATCAGGGAGCGCGAGGACAACCCCACCTGGAGAGGCCCGGTCGTCACCTCCTGGGCCGCGATGCGGGGCGTGGTCTCCCTGGCGATCGCCTTCTCGATCCCGCTCACGATCGACGGCGGCGACGAGTTCCCGCAGCGCAACCTCATCCTCTTCCTGACCTTCACGACGGTCATCGGCACCCTGGTGGTGCAGGGCCTCACCCTGGCCCCGCTGATCCGCCTGGTGAAGTTCCCGGCCCGGGACGCGCAGGCCGAGACCCTCGCGGAGGCCAACGCCCAGGCGCAGGCCTCCAGGGTCGCCGAACAACGCCTGGACGAACTCCTCACCGACGAGCGCAACACCCTCCCGCCGCCCCTCGCCGACCGCCTCCGCGACGTCCTGGAACGCCGCCGCAACGCCGTCTGGGAACGCCTCGGCCAGACCAACCCGATCACCGGCGAATCCGTCGACGACACCTACCGCCGCCTGTCCCGCGAGATGATCGGCGCGGAGCGCGCGATGTTCGTGCGGCTGCGGGACGGCCGCTACATCGACGACGAGATGCTGCGCACACTGCTGCGCCGACTGGACCTGGAGGAGGCGGCGGCCTACCGGGAGACGGCCGAAGGCTCCTGAGCAAAAGGCCGCCCGGTGACGACGGCCGCGATCGTCGTCCCGCGCGGGAACGCCCCTTCCTCCGCCAGGGCGACAAGGCCGTACAGCAACTTGGCGACATAGAGACGCTCGACAGGCACTGAATGACGGTCCTCGAAGTCCTCGGCGAAGGCGTCGAGTTCGGCGGGCACGCGCGCGTAGCCGCCGAAATGGAAGCGGTCGTTCAGGTTCCAGTCGCCGCGCGGGCCGCCGAAGGCCTGGTCCTGGAGGGCTCTTATGCCGGCGGTGAGGAAGCCGCCCTTGAGGACCGGTATGCCGAGGGCGCGCTGGTCGGGGGAGAGCCCCGCGGCGAGCCCGGCGAGTGTTCCGCCGGTGCCGCAGGCGATCGCGACGACATCCGCGCAGCCGCGCAGCTCCTCGCCGAGGGCCTGACAGCCGCGTACCGCCTGCGCGTTGCTACCACCTTCCGGGACGACATACGCGTCCTCGGCGCCCGCCTCCCGCAGCACGCGCGCGAGGGTGTCCGGTTCGGTCTTGTGGCGGTACGTCGACCTGTCGACGAAGTGCAGTCGCATGCCGTCCGCGATGCAGCGGGCGAGGGAGGGGTTGCGCGGGCGGTCGGCGAGTTCCTGGCCGCGGACCACGCCGATCGTGGGGAGGCCGAGGAGGCGGCCCGCGGCGGCGGTGGCGCGCAAGTGGTTGGAGTAGGCGCCGCCGAAGGTGAGGACCGTACGGCCGTCCGCGGCGGCCAGGTTCGGCGCGAGCTTGCGCCACTTGTTGCCGACCAGGTCCGGGTGGATCAGGTCGTCGCGCTTGAGGAGGAGACGGAGGCCGTGGCGGGTGAAGCGGTCGTCCGACAGTTCCCGCAGGGGCGAGGGGAGGCGGGGGTGCAGGGTGTCGAGGCGGCCGGTCACGGAACCATTGTGGCCTCGTACGTCACTTCAGGCGGTCCCGGATCCGTTCGCGCAGCCACGCCATCGTGAAGCCGCGTGGGTCCACCTTGCCCGGCTGCCACTCCAGGTGGCCGATCACCGAGCGTTCCGTCCACCCGTGATGCTGGCACACGGCGGCCGCCGCCTTCTCGATGGCCTCCAGCTGGGCCTCGGGCCACGGGTCCGCGCCGTCGCCGAGGTTCTCGCACTCGAAGCCGTAGAAGTGCCGGTTGCCGTCCGTGTCGGCCTCGTTGTCCGGCGGGAGCGCCTTCTCGGCGATCACCGCGCGCAGTACGTCGTCGTCGCCCAGGCCCGCGTGGTTGGCGCGGCCGTATCCGACCAGATGGACCGTGCCGTCCTTGGTGATGACGCCATGGCAGAGCGGGCCGGGCAGGCCGGAGTAGCCGTCGCGGCAGATCTCGACGGTGCGTTCGCCGCCGCTGGTCACCGTGTGGTGGATCATCACGCCGTGCACCGGCCCCCAGGGGCCCTTGTGATTGCGGTTGTGACGCGCCCAGTCGCCGACCTCGACGACGGTGAGTCCCTCCGCCCTGAGACTGTCCAGAAAACTGCCCGCGGGCATGGGTGAGGCCATGACCGGCTCCTTCGCACCGTGCCGACGGTCACCCGGTGCGACCGTCCATGCCGGGATTTGTACCGAACGTAAGCGGGTAGTCACACATCGTCGCCGACCGGAGCGAGTGGATCCGGCCACCCGTGGCCCGACTCCCGCTCGGCTCCGGCCCGTCGGCGTTCGACGGAAATCGCGCATCTGCCCAGCCCCACCGTGATCCATTCCCGCTCTTTCGGGTAATAGCACCGGCACGCTCCGTAATGGAAGGCTTGCCCGTGCAGATCGCGATGCCCGGCGCACCCAGCGCGCCGGAGCATGACCGGGAGGGCAATTCACATATGTCGGTAGGCGAAGAGGTCCGTTCGGAGCAGGGCAAGCCGCAGCAGAGTCTCGGCACGGCCGCCGCGCGGAACCTGGCCACCACGACCAAGTCCGCACCCCAGATGCAGGAGATCAGCTCCCGCTGGCTGCTGCGCACGCTGCCCTGGGTGAACGTCCAGGGCGGCACGTACCGGGTGAACCGGCGGCTGACGTACGCCGTGGGGGACGGTCGTATCACGTTCGTGAAGACCGGCGACCGGGTCGAGGTCATCCCCGCGGAGCTCGGTGAACTGCCCGCACTGCGTGACTACGAGGACGAGGAGGTGCTCTCCGAGCTCGCCCGGCGCTGCCGGCAGCAGGAGTTCGCGCCGGGCAGCGTGATCGCCTCGTTCGGCGGCCCGACCGACGAGGTCCACTTGCTGGCGCACGGCAGGGTGGAGAAGGTCGGCACGGGCCCGTACGGCGACGACGCGGTCCTCGGGGTGCTCGCCGACGGCGCCTACTTCGGTGATGCGGCACTGCTGAGCCCGGACGCCATCTGGGAGTGCACGGTCCGCGCGGCCACCACCTGCACGGTGCTGGTCCTGTCCCGCCAGGACGTCGAACAGGTCGCGGAGCGCTCGGAGTCCCTGCGCGAGCATCTCCGGCAGCTGCGCGCGATTCCCGACCAGCACACCAACAAGTACGGCGAGAAGGAGGTCGACCTCGCGGCCGGCCACAGCGGTGAGCCGGACATCCCGCACACCTTCGTCGACTACGACGCCCGGCCCCGCGAGTACGAACTGAGCATCGCCCAGACCGTGCTGCGCATCCACTCGCGCGTGGCCGACCTCTACAACCAGCCGATGAACCAGACCGAGCAGCAACTCAGGCTCACGGTCGAGGCGTTGAAGGAGCGCCAGGAGCACGAGCTGGTCAACAACCGCGAGTTCGGGCTGCTGAACAACTGCGAGTACGACCAGCGCCTCCAGCCGCACGACGGCGTGCCCAGCCCCGACGACCTGGACGAACTGCTCAGCCGGCGGCGCGGCACCAAGCTGCTGCTCGCCCATCCGCGCGCGATCTCCGCGATCGGCCGCGAGCTGAACAAGCGCGGCCTGGTCCCCGAGACCATCGAGGTGGCCGGCAACCGCATCCCGACCTGGCGCGGTGTGCCGATCTACCCGTGCAACAAGATCCCGGTCACCGAGGCCCGTACGTCCTCGATCATCGCCATGCGCACCGGCGAGGCCGAGCAGGGAGTCATCGGGCTCCAGCAGGCCGGCATCCCGGACGAGATCGAGCCGAGCCTGTCCGTGCGCTTCATGGGCATCAACGAACAGGCGATCATCAAGTACCTGGTGACGGCGTACTACTCGGCCGCGGTCCTGGTCCCGGACGCGCTCGGCGTTCTGGAGAACGTCGAGATCGGTCGTTGGAGGTGACGTTTCTGCACCTCGGAGCCGTGTCCCCGCCCGCGGGGACGGGTAGACCTCGGTCGTATGCGACCGGCCGCAGCGGAAGCGCCACCGTCCGCGGACTGACCGAGGGGGATCCCATGGCCGAGTTCACGGCGGAGGCGAAACCCGATGCGCAGGACGTCTCCCCGGAGGCGCCGGCCCTCGACGGGCAGGAGGCGACGGCGATCCTGGAGCGCACCCGGGCCGCCGTCGACCCCGAACTGCGCGCCGCGATCGACTCGTTGCCGGGCTCCATGCGCCGGATCGCGCTCTACCACTTCGGCTGGGAGCACGCCGACGGGACACCGGCGGCGGGCAACGCGGGCAAGGCGATACGGCCCGCGCTCGTCCTCACCGCGGCCGCCGCGCTCGGCGGACCGGGGGCGCGCGAGGCGGCCGTACGGGCCGCGGCGGCGGTGGAGCTGGTGCACAACTTCACGTTGCTGCACGACGACGTGATGGACCGCGACACCACCCGGCGCCACCGGCCCACCGCCTGGACCGTGTTCGGCGACGCCGACGCGATCCTCGCCGGGGACGCGATGCAGGCGCTGGCCCTGCGGCTGCTCGCGGAGGACCCGCATCCGGCCTCCGCGACGGCCGCCGCCCGGCTCGCGGCCTGCGTGGTCGAGCTGTGCGCCGGACAGCACTCGGACACGGCGATGGAGCGGCGCGGCCCCGCCGAGGTCACCCTCGACGAGGTGCTGACCATGGCCGAGGCCAAGACGGGCGCACTGCTCGGATGCGCCTGTGCGCTGGGCGCACTGTATGCGGGAGCGGGCGCCGAGGACGTCGGGGCGATGGACGCGTTCGGCCGGGAGGCCGGGCTCGCCTTCCAGCTCATCGACGACGTGATCGGCATATGGGGCGACCCGCGCCGCACCGGCAAGCCGGCCGGGGCGGACCTCGCGGCCCGCAAGAAATCCCTGCCGGTGGTCGCCGCGCTCACCTCGGGCACTCCGGCCGCGGCCGAGCTGGCCGTGCTCTACGAAGCCCCCTACGCCAAGGAGGACCTGGAGCGGACCGCCCTCGCGGTCGAGCGGGCCGGCGGGCGCGACTGGGCGCAGGTCCAGGCCGCCGACCGGATGGCCCGCGCGATGCAGGAGCTGGCCCGGGCGGTGCCGGACCCGGAGGCGGCGGGCGGCCTGCTCGCGCTGGCGGAGTTCGTGACCCGGCGCAGCAGCTGAACCAGGCACCGGCCGAGTCACCCAGTACCCCGGAGCCCACCGGGGCGGCCGTACGGCTCCTGACCCCGTGCGGCCGCCGAGGCTCCGGACAGGCGGGTCCCGCACATCCCCACGGTGTGCGGGGCCCGCCGCTGTACACGTTCCGGATAGGCTCAACTACCGTACGGTCAAGGTCGGTTGAGGTGAGGGGACGGCACATGGGCGTGGTGATACGGGTGGCGGAAGAGGGCGACAGAGAGCTGGTCGTGCGGCTGCTGGACGAGGCCTTCCAGGACGATCCGGTCAGCAACTGGGTGTTCCCGAGCGAGGAGCATCGCCGTACGAACCATCCCGGACTGGTGGGCGCCTTCACCGACATCGTGCTCGCCGAGGGCCATGTCGACGTCACCGAGGACGGCAGCGCCTGCGCGCTCTGGCTCTCCGTGCCGGCCGGTGCCCGGCACGACGAGGACGGTCCCGCCCGACTCCGCGCGGCCGTGGACCCGGACAACGAGCGCGTCGAACTGATCGGCCGGCTCACCGAGGACATCCACCCCGCGGACCGTGCCCACGAGTACCTGTGGATGATCGGCGTGGCCCCGGGGCGCCAGGGCGAGGGGCTCGGCGGCGCGCTGATCACCCACGTCCTCGACCGCTGCGACCGCGAGGGCCTGCCCGCCTACCTGGAGGCGAGCAGCACCCGCAGCCGCGCCCTGTACGAGCGCCTCGGCTTCGAGTTCACCGGCAGCCCCCTCGACCTCCCGGACGGCCCGACCATGTGGCCGATGTGGCGGGAACCCCGCACCAGCTAGCCGGGGCTTGCCTACGACACGGACCCGCCCGCCCACGGAAAGAGACCGGCTTGCGCAAGCTCAGCCACTTCGTCCAGCTACTTCGTCGCCCGCTCCATCGACGGCTTCATCGGCGATCCGGCGTCGAGGGGACCGCGAACCTCCGCTTCGACACCGTGGTCCGGGGCCGCGCCAGCCACCGGCTCGCCCTGTACGCCGGGATGCCGACGTTCGGCAGCGGAGTACTCGTCCGTACGTACGCGCGCAGGCGCTGACCGGCCTACCCTGAGGGCATGGACAGCTCAGAACACGTCTGTCCGGCCTGTGGACAGCCCGTGGCTACCGTCGTGAAACGCCACAAGACGCTGGGCGCGTGGGTCCCGCGGTGGGTGGCGGGGCCCTGCCGCAACCCCGACTGCGAGGCCTACGTCCCGGCGGGTGCCGAGCCCGACCAGGAGCCCGGCGGGACTCCCGCGAAAAATTCCTGAACCGTGTCGAGAATCCCCGCCCGGCTCCGACGTCCCCTGTGGAAGCCGCCCACCGAGGGCGGCCCGAGCCGAAGGAGCCACGTCATGAAGTACCTGGTCATGATTCAGTGCACACAGGCGGACTACGAGGGCATGCAGGGCAGGGCCAACGCGACCGCCCCGGCCTGGAGCCAGGAGGAAGTCCAGGCCATGTACGCCTTCATGGGCGCCCTCAGCGACGACCTCGCCGAGACCGGCGAGATGATCGACGCACAGGGCCTGGTCGAGCCCGCGCGGACCCGGCTGGTCGGCCTGGGCGACGACGGCAAGCCGGTGATCACCGACGGCCCGTACGGCGAGACCAAGGAGCTGCTGGCCGGCTACTGGGTGCTGGACTGCGCGAGCCTGGAGCGGGTCACCGAGATCGCCGAGCGCGTCCTCCAGTGCCCCCTGCCCGCCGGGGCCACCAGCTACCCCGTGGTGATCCGGCCGATCGACTCCGGCTCCGCGGACGTCTGACCGTCCATGGGTACGACCCCCGAGGTCGAGGACCTGCTGCGCCTGCACGCGCCGCAGGTCCTCGGCGCCCTGGTCAGACGGTACGGACACTTCGACGCCGCCGAGGACGCCGTACAGGAGGCGCTCCTGGCCGCGGCCGGGCAGTGGCCCTCGGCCGGGGTTCCGGACAACCCGCGCGGCTGGCTGATCAGGGTGGCGGCGCGGCGGCTGACGGACGCGCTGCGGGCGGAGGAGGCGCGCCGGGCGCGGGAGGAGCGGGTGGCAGCCCTCGAACCCCGAGTGCCCTACACCCTCGACGACCGGGCGCCGCGCGAGGACGACACCCTCACGCTCCTCTTCCTGTGCTGCCACCCGGACCTGACCAGGCCCGCCCGGATCGCGCTCACCCTGCGCGCGGTCGGTGGGCTGACGACGGCCGAGATCGCCCGCGCCTGTCTGGTCCCCGAGGCGACCATGGCGCAGCGGATCAGCCGGGCCAAGCAGAAGGTGCGGGGTGTGCGGTTCGGGCGGCCGGACCAGTGGGCACAGCGGCTGCCCGCGGTCCTGCACACGCTCTACCTGATCTTCAACGAGGGCTACACGGCGACCTCCGGCGCCAGTCTGCAACGCCGTGACCTGGCCGGCGAGGCGATCCGGCTGACCCGCACGGTCCACCGCCTCCTGCCGGACGACGGCGAGGTGGCCGGCCTGCTGGCCCTGATGCTGCTCACCGACGCCCGCCGCGACGCGCGCACCGGTCCGCACGGCGAACTCGTGCCGCTCGACGAGCAGGACCGGGCCCGCTGGGACAAGGCGGCGATCGAGGAGGGCGTCGGACTGGTCACCCGGGCGCTGTCCCGGGGGCCCGTGGGCCCGTACCAGCTGCGGGCCGCCATCGCCGCCGTCCACGACGAGGCGCCGTCCGCGGCGGACACCGACTGGCACGAGATCCTCGGCCTGTACGAGGTACTGGTCCGCCAGGTCCCCGGCCCCGTCGAACGCCTCAACCGGGCGGTGGCCCTCGCGATGGTCGACGGCCCGGTGGCGGGCCTCGCCGAACTGTCCGTCCTGGAGCCGGAGTCGGGCCACCGTCTGGACGCGGTCCGCGCCCATCTGCTGGAGCGGGCGGGCGCGTACGAGGAGGCCCGGTCCGCATACGAGACGGCGGCCGTGAAGACCCTGAGCCTCCCCGAGCAGCGCTATCTGCGGGAGCGCGCGGCGCGCCTGAGGCCGTAGCGTGCTCCCATGAGCGACCCCATCCTGCACCTCACCGAACGCTCCCTCTGGGACGCCGCCCGCGCCAAGGGCACGTACGAGATCTCGACCCGCGGCCGCACCTTCCAGGAGGAGGGCTTCATCCACTGCTCCACCCGCGCCCAGCTCCCGGGGACCGCCGGCCGTTTCTTCGCCGGACTGGACGACCTGGTGGTCCTGGTGATCGACCCGGACCGGCTGAACGCGCCGCTCAAGTACGAGTCCAACAAGCCCGGCGGCGAGGAGTTCCCGCACGTGTACGGGCCGATTCCGGTGGCCGCGGTGGTGGCTGTGGAGGCATGGGGATGAGCGGTTTACCGCGCCGCCGGGTGTGGCGCTGGGCCGTGACGGTGTGGGCCGTCGGCGTGGTGGCCGGGGGGCTGCTCACGCTGTGGCTGCAGGACTCGGCCGCGCCACCGCCACCGGCCGGCTGGGAGAGGGCGCACCCGAGCCTGTCGCCGCCGCGCGGGCCATACCGCGCCACCGCATGCCCGACCCCCACGGCTCCGAACGCCCCGGCCCAGATCCTCTGTGTGGTCAGTACCGGTTAGGCAGGCCGCCCGTCTCCGGGTCGCGGCCCGTCAGGCAGTACGTGCCGCCCGTCGGGTCGCGCAGCACCGTCCAGTGCGGGCCCGCCGAGACGAACTCCGCGCCCAGCGCCTCGTGTCGGGCGCGGGTCGCCGCGATGTCGGCGCAGGCGAGGTCCAGATGGGCGGTCGTCTCCCGTTCCTCGCCCAGGCGTTGGAGGAGGATGCGGACCGGCAGACCGGGCGGGGGCTTGAGGACGTGGAACTCGGCGAGCGAGCCGGGGAGGGACTCCCAGCCGTCCAACAGGGCGGTCCAGAAGGCGACTTCGGCGTCGTACCGCGAAGGCGCGAGGTCGATGCAGACCTGGTCGAGGCGGGTGCCGTTGACGACGGGCGGCCGGACCGATTCGCCGTGCCCGTCGACGGCGCAGAACAGCTGGCCGGCGGGGGAGCGCAGGACGATCAGCGTCCCCTCGTCGAAGACCACCGTCGCCCCGAGCCGCACCGCCGTACCGGCGAAGTCCCGCACGTCGTCCACCGAGAAGTCGAGATGGGCGCCGCCCGGGCCGTCGGCGACCCCCTGCACCTTGACGCAGGCGTCGGCGCCGTCGTGCAGGAGGGTCGTGAACTGGCCCTGTTCGCCGCGGAGTTCGGAGAGGCGGGTGCCAGTGACGGCCGTCCAGAAGTCGCAGGCACGGCCGAAGTCGGCGGCCGGCCGGTCTATGAAGGCGTACGACCACCGAACCGGTCGGCTCATCCCTTCCGCTCCATGAACCGCAGCATGTTCCCGGCCGGATCCCGGAACGCGCAGTCGCGCACCCCGTACGGCATGTCCATCGGCTCCTGGAGCACGTCGGCGCCGGCGTCCCGGACGCGGGCGAAGAGGGCGTCGCAGTCCTCGGTGGTGAAGTTGACGCCCCGCAGCACACCCTTGGCCAGCAGCTGCTCCATCGCCTCCCGGTCGGCGGGGGAGAGGTCGGGGTTGGCCGCGGGCGGCTCCAGGACGATCGACACGTCCGGCTGAAGCGGCGACCCGACGGTCACCCACCGCATTCCCTCGTACTTGACGTCGTTGCGGATCTCCAGGCCCAGGACGTCGCAGTAGAAGGCGATCGCCTTGTCGTGGTCGTCGACGGCGATGAAACAGGTCTGCAGTTTCAGGTCCATGGGGTCAACCTAAGGTCATTTCCGGAGATAGGTCCGCCTCGGGCGCGTGTACACGCGGGCCACGCAGGGCGGGATCTCCGCGCTCTCCTCGTGCGAGCGGGCCCGGTAGGAGCTCGGCGTCTCACCCACCAGCTCGGTGAAGCGGGCGCTGAAGGAGCCCAGCGACGTACAGCCGACGGCCATGCAGACCTCGGTCACCGTCAGGTCGCCGCGGCGCAGCAGGGTCTTGGCGCGCTCGACGCGGCGGGTCATGAGATAGGCGTACGGTGTCTCGCCGTACGCCTCGCGGAACGCGCGCTGGAAGTGCCCCGGCGACATCAGCGCGGTGCGGGCGAGGGCGGACACGTCGAGGGGTTCGGCGTACTCGCGGTCCATCCGGTCACGGGCCTTGCGCAGACGTACCAGATCCTCACGGTTCACCACGTCAGGATCGCACGATCCTCACCCGCCGGGCGCGTGGTCCTGGAGTGTCCTTTGCCCTGAGTTCGCCTCCCGTACGAAAGCCCTTGCTCCCATAGGGGAATGGACCACATCACGTTCCTCGTGGCGGTCGTCATCGTCACGGCTCTCGCTTTCGACTTCACCAACGGATTCCACGACACCGCGAACGCGATGGCGACGTCCATCGCGACCGGCGCGCTCAAGCCGAAAGTCGCCGTGCTGATCAGCGGGGCCCTCAACATAGTCGGGGCCTTCCTGTCCACGGAGGTGGCCAAGACGGTCTCCGGCGGGATCGTGGACGACACCCTCGTCACCCCGGGGATGATCTTCGCGGGACTGATCGGTGCGATCCTGTGGAATCTGATGACCTGGCTGGTCGGGCTGCCGTCCAGCTCCTCGCACGCCCTGTTCGGCGGGCTGATCGGCGCCGTGTGGGTGGGCGCCGGGACCGACGGCGTGCACTTCGACAAGGTTGTCGAGAAGATCCTGATCCCCGCGGTGGCCTCCCCGGTCGTGGCCGGTGTCGCGGCCCTGATCGCCACCTACCTCGCCTACAAGATCGCCGCCCGGGCCCGCAAGGGATCCGTCACCAAGGGCTTCCGGATCGGCCAGATCGCCTCGGCCTCGCTGGTCTCCCTCGCGCACGGCACGAACGACGCCCAGAAGACCATGGGCATCATCACCCTGACCCTGATCTCCGCCGGCGCCCTCCGCCACGACGCCGGCCCGCCGGTCTGGGTCATCGCCTCCGCCGGTCTCGCCATCGGCCTCGGCACCTACCTGGGCGGCTGGCGGATCATCCGCACCATGGGCAAGGGCCTCACCGAGATCGAGTCCCCGCAGGGCTTCGCCGCCGAGACCGCCTCCACGGCCGTCATCCTCACCTCCGCCCACCTGGGCTTCGCCCTGTCGACCACACAGGTCGCCTCGGGCTCGATCCTCGGCGCGGGCCTCGGCCGGCGCCTCGCGGAGGTCCGCTGGGGCGTCGCCGGCAAGATGGCGGCCGCCTGGCTGATCACGCTGCCCTCGGCGGCGCTGGTCGGCGGCATCGCCGCGTACGCGGTCAAGCACGGCGGCAACTTCGGCACGGTCGTCGTCGCGCTGATCGGCGCCGCGCTGGCCGCGGGCATCGTCGTCCTGTCGCGCCGCAACCCGGTGCACGCCGGCAACGTCAACGACCACCACGAGGTCCCCGTCCGCACCGCCGTGCCGGCGAGCGTCGGCACGGCCGCCTGAGGCAAGGAGAGTTTCGATGGATCTGGACTGGAGCGCACTCGGTCAGGTGACCGCGGTGAGCATCGGAGTCACGGTCGCCGTGGTCGTCGTCTTCGCCCTCGGAGTCCTCGGCCTCGCCCGCCACGAGGGTGCCCAGGAGGAGGGCGGCGGCACGTCGTCCCTGGGCATGGCGCAGGCCGGCCTGTGCTTCCTGGCCTGCGCGGCCGTGGTGGCGTACGGCATCTATCTGATCGTGCCGCAGTTCCACTGAGCCGGGAGCCAGGAGCAAGAATGACGACACCGCCCCTGCTGACAGAGGTGCCCGACCTGAAGGTCGACTACAGCGACCCCGACGATCCCGTACTCATCCGCCCCGACGGTTCGCCGATCGACACCTGGCGGGAGAACTACCCGTACGGGCAGCGCATGGAGCGCAAGGAGTACGACTGGCACAAGCGGCTCCAGCAGATCGAACTGCTGAAGCTGCAGAGCTGGATCAAGGAGACCGGACGCCGGCTCGTCATCGTCTTCGAGGGACGGGACGCGGCCGGCAAGGGCGGCACCATCAAACGGTTCACCGAGCACCTCAACCCGCGGGGCGCCCGGGTGGTGGCCCTCGAGAAGCCCACGGAGCGCGAGAGCGGCCAGTGGTACTTCCAGCGTTACGTCGAACACCTCCCGACCGCCGGGGAGATCGTCCTCTTCGACCGCTCCTGGTACAACCGGGCCGGCGTCGAGCGCGTGATGGGCTTCTGCTCGGACGACCAGTACCAGCGCTTCATGCGCCAGGCGCCGGCGTTCGAGCGGATGCTCGCGGACGACGGCGTGGACCTGATCAAGTTCTGGTTCTCGGTCTCACAGGGCGAACAGCGCACCCGCTTCACGATCCGTCAGGTCGACCCGGTACGGCAGTGGAAGCTCAGCCCGATGGACCTCGCCTCCCTCGACCGCTGGGACGACTACACGGCCGCCAAGGTCGCCATGTTCCGCGAGACGGACACGGAGCACGCCCCGTGGACCGTGGTGAAGAGCAACGACAAGAAGCGCGCCCGCGTCGAGGCCATGCGCAGCGTGCTGGCCCGCTTCGACTACGACGACAAGGACGAGGAGGTCGTCGGCAGCCCCGATCCACGGGTCGTGGGCGCGGCGGCGGGGCTGCTGGAAGCCGGCGAGGACGACCACGGCGACCGCTGAGAACGCCGAAGGGGCCCGGTCGATCGGACGACCGGGCCCCTTCGGTATGCCCTCGGACCCGCGATGGTGCACCGATCGCCGGTCCTGGCGAACTCTCCCGCGAACGGGGCGTTCGTCAGGCCTTCTTGGTCTCCCAGAAGATCTTGTCGATCTGGGCGATGTAGTCCAGAGCCTTCTGGCCGGTGGCCGGGTCGGTCGAACCCTTGGCGGCCGAGAGGGCCTTCAGGGCGTCGTTGACCAGCTGGTGCAGCTCCGGGTACTTCTCGAAGTGCGGGGGCTTGAAGTAGTCGCTCCAGAGCACGGAGACGTGGTGCTTCGCGAGCTCGGCGCGCTGCTCCTTGATGACGGTGGCACGCGCCTGGAAGTGCGGGTCGTCGTTGCCGGCCATCTTTTCCTGGACGGCCTTCACGGACTCCGCCTCGATGCGGGCCTGGGCCGGGTCGTACACACCGCAGGGCAGGTCGCAGTGTGCGCTGACCTTGACCTTGGGGGCAAACAGGCGGGAAAGCATGGAGCGTTCCTTCCTCGTGATCGTCTTCTCAGGTGGGACATTACTCCCTGGGGGAGGGGATTTCGCGAGTGCCCCCATGGGCTTAGGACAAAAGTCCAGGGTGAGACTGAGACTGGTGGAGGATCGGACCGGGGAGGTGCCGGGGATGCCGGAGCTGTCGCAGGACGTCGAGCGCGGAAGGGCGCTGCTGCCCTTCGGGGTGGCCGAGGTGACCGGGCCGTCCATGGTGCCCACGCTTCACCACGGGGACCGGCTCGTGGTGCAGTACGGCGCCCGGATCCGGCCCGGGGACGTGGTCGTCCTACGGCATCCCTTCCAGCAGGACCTGCTGGTCGTGAAGCGGGCCGCCGAGCGGCGCGAGGGCGGCTGGTGGGTGCTCGGCGACAACGCCTACGCGGGCGGTGACAGCACGGACTACGGCACCGTCCCGGAGGACCTGGTGCTGGGCAAGGTCCGCTTCCGCTACCGGCCGCTCAGGGCGGGTCAGCGCTCGCCCTTCGCGGCCGTGCGCTGGGCGCTGTCGGCGGCCCGGCCCGTGCTCTCCGACCGGTCGGCCTCCAGGCGCTTGCGGGCGCGGTAGGCGGCCACGTTGGCGCGGGTGGCGCAGCGGTCGGAGCAGTAGCGGCGGGAGCGGTTGGTGGACGTGTCCAGGTAGGCGTTGCGGCACGGGGCCGCCTCGCACAGGCCCAGCCGGTCCACGCCGTACTCGGTGAGGTGGAAGGCCAGGCCCATCGCCGCGATGGCCG
The DNA here is from genome assembly GCF_050936785.1 of Streptomyces sp. CA-249302. Taxonomy (NCBI): domain Bacteria; kingdom Bacillati; phylum Actinomycetota; class Actinomycetes; order Kitasatosporales; family Streptomycetaceae; genus Streptomyces; species Streptomyces sp. CA-249302. The sequence continues at coordinate 7,278,239 of NZ_JBNJMG010000001.1, forward strand.
CGTAGCCCGCCGTCGCGTTCGACGGGTGGTCCGCGAGGTGCATGTGCCACAGCGGGCGGCCGTCCTCGTCCCGGTGGTTGTGCCCGGAGATCTGCGGGCTGACCGGGAACTCCAGGAGGAGCGAGTTCAGCAGGTTCACGGAGAGGGTCTCGTCGCCGCCGTCGGCCGCCTCGAAGACCGCCCGCAGCCGTCCCCGGACCGAACGGAAGCGCGTGACATCGGCGTCGGTGGTGCGGCGGGCCGCCTCCTGGTTGTTGCCGAACAGGTCGCGGACGGCCTCCACCGAGGTGAGCGAGTCCTTGGCCCTCAGCGGTTCCTCGGTGTTGACGAGACGAACGGCATAGTCCGAGTAATAGGCCAGTTCCACTTGTAGTCCTTACGGAGGAGCTCTATGGTCGTGGATGCGGTCAGGTAATGGCTGATTGCGCTTCCAGGGTATTACGACTGTCTCTGCGGAGGGGGCTTCCATGGCCACGAGCACCGGAACGACCGGAACCGACTGGCAGGCCTGGCAGGAGAGCTGGGACCGGCAGCAGGAGTGGTACATGCCGGACCGCGAGGAGCGGTTCCGCATCATGCTGGACATGGTCGAGGCCTTCACCGGTTCCGCCCCGCGCGTCCTCGACCTCGCCTGCGGCACCGGCAGCATCACGGCCCGCCTGCTCGCCCGCCTCCCCGACGCCACCAGCACCGGCGTCGACCTCGACCCGGCGCTCCTGGCCATCGCCCGCGGCACCTTCGAGGGCGACGAGCGGGTCTCCTTCGTCACCGCCGACCTCAAGGACCCGGACTGGACGACGAGGCTGCCGTACGACTCGTACGACTGCGTCCTGACCGCGACCGCCCTCCACTGGCTGCACAGCGAACCCCTCGCGGCCCTCTACGGTCAGGTCGCGGGACTCGTCCGCGACGGCGGTGTCTTCATGAACGCGGACCACATGATCGACGAGACGACGCCCCGGATCAACGCGGCCGAGCGGGCGCGGCGGCACGCGGGGATGGACCGGGCCAAGGGGGAGGGCGCGCTGGACTGGGCCGAGTGGTGGCAACTCGCCGCCCAGGACCCGGTGTTGGCGGAACCGACGGCCAGGCGTTATGAGATCTACGGCGAACACGCGGACGGTGACATGCCGTCGGCGGCGTGGCATGCGCGGACACTGCGGGACGCGGGGTTCGGCGAGGCGCGGGCGGTGTGGTGCTCGCCGTCGGACACCTTGTTGCTCGCCCTCAAGTAGTCCACCGCACAAGCGAAAAGGGGCGGCACGGGAAAACCGTGCCGCCCCTTTCGGTACCGCTAGAGCACCTTCGACAGGAACGCCTGCGTGCGCTCGTGCTGCGGGTTGGTCAGGACCTCGCGCGGGTCGCCGGACTCGACGACCACGCCGCCGTCCATGAAGACCAGGCTGTCGCCGACCTCGCGGGCGAAGCCCATCTCGTGGGTGACGACGACCATCGTCATGCCGGACTCGGCCAGGTCGCGCATGACGTCGAGGACGTCGCCGACCAGCTCCGGGTCGAGGGCCGAGGTCGGCTCGTCGAAGAGCATCAGCTTCGGGTCCATCGCCAGCGCCCGGGCGATCGCCACGCGCTGCTGCTGGCCGCCGGAGAGCTGCGAGGGGTAGTTGCCGGCCTTGTCGGCCAGGCCCACGCGCTCCAGGAGCTGCTGCGCGCGCTCCCTGGCCTCCGCCTTGTTCTGGCCCTTGACCTGGACCGGCGCCTCGATGACGTTCTCCAGCGCGGTCATGTGCGGGAACAGGTTGAAGCGCTGGAAGACCATGCCGATGTCCCGGCGCTTCAGCGCGACCTCGCTGTCCTTGAGCTCGTACAGCTTGTCGCCCTTCTGGCGGTAGCCGACCAGCTCGCCGTCGACGTAGAGCCGCCCGGCGTTGACCTTCTCGAGGTGGTTGATGCAGCGCAGGAAGGTCGACTTGCCCGAGCCGGAGGGGCCGATCAGGCAGAAGACCTCGCCGGACTTCACCTCCAGGTCGATGCCCTTGAGGACCTCGACCGGGCCGAAGGACTTGTGCACGCCCTCGGACTTGACCATGGGAACCGTGGTGTCGGTCATGCCGCGCCTCCCTTCGGGCGGCCGATGGAGAGCAGGTTCGCCCTGATCTTCTGGAGGGGCGTCGGCGGCAGCGCGCGGCTGGAGCCGCGGGCGTAGTACCGCTCGATGTAGTACTGGCCCACGCTCAGGACCGAGGTCATGATCAGGTACCAGGCCGCGGCGAGGAAGTACATCTCCACCGGAGCACCGGAGTTCTGGCCGATGTCCTGGGCGTAGCGGAAGAGTTCCGGATACTGGACGGCCGCCACGAGCGAGGTCGTCTTCAGCATGTTGATGACCTCGTTGCCCGTGGGCGGCACGATCACGCGCATCGCCTGCGGGATGACGATCCGGCGCAGGGTCTTGCCGTGGCTCATGCCGAGCGCGTGCGAGGCCTCGGTCTGGCCCTCGTCGACGGCGAGCAGGCCGGCGCGGCAGATCTCGGCCATGTACGCGGCCTCGTTCAGGCCCAGGCCGAGCAGCGCCGTCAGCAGCGGCGTCATGAAGTCGGACCAGTAGTTCTTGTAGATCGGCCCGAGGTTGATGTACTCGAAGACCAGGCCCAGGTTGAACCAGAGGAACAGCTGGACCAGGACCGGCGTGCCGCGGAAGAACCAGATGTAGAACCAGGCGATCGACGAGGTCACCGGGTTCTTCGACAGGCGCATCACCGCGAGGCCGATGCCGCCGATGATGCCGATCACCATCGACAGGACCGTCAGCAGCAGGGTCTTGCCGACGCCGGTCATGATCCGGTCGTCGAAGAAGTAGTCGGGGACCGCGTGCCAGTTGATCTTGCCCTGGCCGAACGCGTAGATGATCGCGACCAGGATGCCGATCGCGATCACGGCGGTGACGTACCGCCCGTAGTGCCGGACCGGGATGGCCTTGATGGCCTCCGGTCCGGCCGGGGGCGTGTCCTTCGGCCCCGCCGTCTTGTCGATGTCAGAAGTCACGGGTGATGCCTCTCAGTGCCCGTCTCGATGTCCGTGGGCAGGCGTCACTTGCCGCCGTTGATCGCGGACTCCGTGACGGCGCCGTCCTCCGCGCCCCACTTGTCGAGGATCTTCTGGTACTCGCCGCTCTTGATGACCGCGTTCATCGCGGCCTGCAGCGCGTCGCGCAGCTGGGTGTCCTCCTTGGAGACCGCGATGCCGTACGGGGCCGCCTCGACCTGGTCGCCGACGATCTCGAAGTCCTTGCCGCCGCCCGAGGTCTTCACCGCGTACGCCGCCACCGGGAAGTCGGAGGAGGCCGCGTCGGCGCCGCCGGAGCGCAGCCGGGTCTGGGACTGCTGGTCGTCGTCGAAGGCCTCGATGGTGATCTTCTTGCCACCGGTGCACTTCTTGGTCTCGGCCTTGGCCAGGTCCTCGGAGACGGTGCCGCGCTCCACGGCGAGCTTCTTGCCGCACAGGTCGGACCAGCTCTTGATGTTCTCGGTGTCACCCTTGCGGGTGTAGATCGAGACACCGGCGGTCAGGTAGTCGACGAAGTCGACGCCCTCGCCGACCTTCTTGCCCGTGTCGGGGTCGACGCCCTCCTGGCGGTTCTTGTTGTCGGTCATCGCGGACATGGCGATGTCGTAGCGGTTGGAGCGCAGACCGGTGAGCAGCGCGTCGAAGGTGCCGTTCTCGAACTGGAAGGTCACACCGAGCTGCTTGCCCATCGCGGCGGCGAGGTCGGGGTCGATGCCGACGACCTTGCCGGAGTTGTCCTTGAACTCGACCGGGGCGTAGGCGATGTCGGAGCCGACCTTGATGACGCCCTTGTCCTTGATGGCCTGGGGGAGCTTGCCGGCCAGCGGCGCCGAGCTCGTCGAGGCGCTGCTGCTGGCCTTGTCCTTGTCCTTGGTCTGGTCACCGCAGCCGGTGAGGACCAGGGCGCCTGCGACCGCGATCGCACCGACCGCGGCAAGACGGTGATGCGCGGCGGTGGTACGACGGGTGGAGCTTGCGGTCATTTTGGGTTCCTCCGGCGGATGGGTGGAGTTGCCGATGGGTCGACGAGAACACACACCTTCGGGTGTCGCGACCTCGTGGGTTTACCGCATCTTGCCATTCGGACGGAGGCGTTCAGGGTGCCCACGATGTCAAAATCGGATAACGGGTGACCCCCGAACCGCACCATGTTCGGACATGATGGCCCTGTCATCTGCGGACCTTCTGCGGGAATCCGGCGTTCCGGCCGCAGGATCTTCGGCGCATCTCGGGATGCGGACTCATCGTTCCGAGGTGTTGATCACTGTTCTCGCAATGGACTCGTCTTCGGCGCGGTCCGTCCGGTAAGAAGGTTCTTTACACCCCTCATCCGGGGCTCGGGGCGCGTGTGCGGCGCGCCCGTCGCGTATGACCCGTACGCATCAATCGATCGGGCATGCGCGGTCCCGCCCACTTCTCACCAGGAGTGGCCACCCTCAACCATTGAAGACTTAAGGGGTAAAACAAAGTGGCAGCGGAGATCGTCAATCCTCGCAGCGACAGCAATACGGATCAGGACGGGGCGGAGCCCCTCGATTCCTTCGATCCCGCGTTCGCGCTGCACCGCGGCGGCAAGATGGCCGTGCAGGCCACCGTGCCGGTCCGCGACAAGGACGACCTGTCCCTGGCGTACACGCCCGGCGTCGCGCGGGTGTGCACCGCCATCGCCGAGCAGCCGGAGCTGGTCCACGACTACACGTGGAAGTCGTCCGTGGTGGCCGTCGTCACCGACGGTACGGCGGTGCTCGGACTCGGCGACATCGGCCCGGAGGCCTCCCTCCCCGTGATGGAGGGCAAGGCGATCCTGTTCAAGCAGTTCGGTGGCGTCGACGCGGTGCCGATCGCGCTCGACTGCACCGGCGTGGACGAGATCATCGAGACCGTGGTCCGGCTGGCCCCGTCCTTCGGCGGCGTCAACCTGGAGGACATCTCGGCACCCCGGTGCTTCGAGATCGAGCGCAGGCTCCAGGAGCGGCTGGACATCCCGGTCTTCCACGACGACCAGCACGGTACGGCGGTCGTGACGCTGGCGGCCCTGCGGAACGCGGCACGGCTGAGCGGCCGGTCCATCGCGGACCTCCGCGCCGTCATCTCGGGCGCCGGCGCGGCCGGTGTCGCCATCGCCAAGATGCTGGTCGAGGCCGGCATCGGGGACGTGGCCGTCGCCGACCGCAAGGGCGTCGTGTCGGCCGACCGGGACGACCTGACGGACGTCAAGCGGGAAGTCGCCGGCTTCACCAACAAGGCGGGCCTCAGCGGCTCCCTCGAGGACGCGCTCTCCGGCGCGGACGTCTTCATCGGCGTCTCCGGCGGTACGGTCGCGGAGTCGGCGGTGGCTTCGATGGCCGAGGGCGCGTTCGTCTTCGCCATGGCCAACCCGAACCCCGAGGTGCACCCCGACGTCGCGCACAAGTACGCGGCGGTCGTGGCGACCGGGCGGTCCGACTTCCCGAACCAGATCAACAACGTGCTGGCGTTCCCGGGCATCTTCGCGGGCGCGCTCCAGGTGCGGGCCTCTCGGATCACCGAGGGCATGAAGATCGCGGCGGCGGAGGCGTTGGCGGGGGTGGTGGGGGATGACCTCGCCGCGGACTATGTCATCCCGTCGCCCTTCGACGAGCGGGTTGCTCCTGCGGTGACGGCGGCGGTTGCCGCGGCTGCTCGGACCGAGGGCGTTGCTCGTCGCTGAGGTTGCGTGAAATGGTCCCGTCCGTTTGGGCGGGGCCATTTTTTTACCCACCCGCCCGCCCGTTCGGATGATTGAGGGGTGGGCGTTTGTGGTGGGTGGGGTTCGTCGTTGGCGGGTGCGGGTTTGTTCGGCACCTTTTGACGCCGGCCTCTTTGTCCGGCCCGTCTGGGGGTGCCCCCTCTGGGGGAGTTTGAGGACGAGGCCCCTTCAGGGCCGAAGCGGGGGGCTGGGGGCGGCAGCCGCCAGGGAGGGTCACCCAGACGCCGGGCAACCCTTGGCAAGAGGGCATGTGTCACAACCCCCTGCCGTACCGCCGGAGGCAACCGCCACCTATCGTCGACGTCATGTTCGCCGTCTACGCCGCCCGAATCGACCGCGACCAGCCGCTCAACGGCCTTGAACTGGGAGACCGTCCGGCTCCCGAGGCCCGTTCCGGCTGGAGCACCGTCAACGTCAAGGCCGCCTCCCTCAACCACCACGACCTCTGGTCGCTGCGGGGCGTGGGCCTGCCCGAGGACCGACTGCCGATGATCCTCGGCTGCGACGCCGCCGGCGTCGACGAGGACGGCAACGAGGTCGTCCTGCACTCCGTCATCGGCCAGTCCGGCCACGGCGTCGGCCCGAACGAACCCCGCTCCATCCTCACCGAGCGCTACCAGGGCACCTTCGCCGAGCAGGTCGCCGTACCGACCTGGAACGTGCTGCCCAAGCCCAAGGAGCTCTCCTTCGCGGAGGCGGCCTGTCTGCCGACGGCCTGGCTGACGGCGTACCGGATGCTCTTCACCAACGCGGGTGTACGCCCCGGCGACTCCGTCCTCGTCCAGGGCGCCGGCGGCGGTGTCGCCACGGCCGCGATCGTGCTCGGCAAGGCGGCCGGTCTGCGGGTCTTCGCCACCAGCCGGGACGAGGCCAAGCGGAAGCGCGCCCTGGAACTGGGCGCCGTGGAGGCGGTGGAGTCCGGCGCGCGGCTGCCGCAGCGGGTCGACGCCGTCATCGAGACCGTCGGCGCGGCCACCTGGTCGCACTCCATCAAGTCGCTGCGGCCCGGCGGCACGGTGGTCATCTCCGGCGCGACGAGCGGCGACCGTCCCTCGCACGCCGAACTGACCCGCATCTTCTTCCTCGAACTCAAGGTCGTCGGCTCTACGATGGGCACCAAGGACGAGCTGGAGGACCTGCTGTCCTTCTGCGCCGCCACGGGCGTACGCCCCGTCATCGACGAGATCCTCCCGATGGACCGGGCCCGCGAGGGCTTCGAACGGATGGAGTCCGGCGAACAGTTCGGCAAGATCGTGCTCACCAACGACTGACACCCCATATCGCTGTTGTGGCGGCCGACCCGGCTCCGGGTCGGCCGTCGGCGTTTGTCAACCATGGTTGACGAGTCTGCCTTGTCAACGTAAGTTGACGGCATGACCGAAGCAACGGATCTCGCCGAGCGCGCGGGCGACCGCGATCCACGCGTCGGACTGCGCGCCGTCGCCGCGCTGCGCAGGCTGCTGGAGCAGTTGGAGGCGGTGCAGGTGCGCAGTGCGCGCAACCACGGCTGGTCGTGGCAGGAAATCGCCGCGGAACTCGGTGTGAGCAGGCAGGCCGTCCACAAGAAGTACGGGAGGCATTGATGTTCGAACGGTTCACGAAGGACGCCCGCGCGGTGGTGCAGGGCGCGGTCGAGCACGCGGAACGGTCGGGATCGCGGTCCGTCGACGCCGAGCACATGCTGCTCGCGCTGCTCGACCGACAGGCGAGCCGCGCCTCGTTCGCGCTCACCTCGCTCGGGGTGGCCGGCGAACGCGTGGATGCGGTACGGGAGGCCGTGGCCGAGGCGCGCCGCCGGGCGGGCCTCTCCCGGGCCGACGCGGATGCCCTCGCCGGGCTGGGCATCGACGTTTCGGAGATCGTCGCCCGCGTCGAGGCGGTGCACGGCGCCGGGGCGATGTCCGGCGACCGTGAGGACAGGGGCTGGTGGTCGGGCCGACGCACCTTCAGCCGCGACGCCAGGAACGTCCTCGAAAACTCCCTCCGTACGGCCGTCGCCCGAGCTGACCGCCACATCGGCGACGAACACATCCTCCTGTCCCTCACCAACCGCCCCGGCGTGCCTTCCGAGGTCCTGGCCGAACACGGGGTGACGTACGAGGCGCTGATCCGGGTGCTGTACGGGGGTGGGGAGGCGAAGGCGGGCTGAGGGGGGGGCGAGGGCGAAGGCGGGCTGAGGGGGGGCGAGGGCGAAGGCGAGGGCGACTGGGTCGGTGCCGGTGCCGAGGGGGGCCAGCCGAGCCGCCCCTCCCATCCGTCAGGCCTTCGGCGCCCGCAGTATCGCCCCGAGGTGCGCCGCCGCCGTCGACAAGTGGCGGCGGGCGTCGCGGAGTTGGTCTTCCGTGACCCCGTGGTCGCGGGCCGCGTCACGGATGTCGTCCCGGAAGCGGTCGAGCAGCCGGTCCAGGTCGCGCGCGGGCTCCCCGCTGGAGTCCTCGTGCGCCCACGCCGGCTCGTACTCGGCGGGGAAGTCCTCCGGGGTGTACGAGTACTCGGTCCCCGGCGTGCCGCTGCTGCCGCTACTGCTGCCGGCGCCCTTGCCCGTCGTACCGCCCCGTCCGAACCCGAAGTCCTTCCCGAACTCCTTGCCGAAGTCCTTGGCCAGTTCGGTCAGGCCCTCCCGGACTCCCGTCGGCCAGTCGCCCCGTGCGAAGTGGTCCTGCACCTGCTCCTGGACCCGCTTGGCGATGCGCTGCAACTCCTCCTGCGCCTGCTCCCGGGCCCGCTCCTGCGCCTCCTTGGCCTGGCGCCGCGCCCGCTGGGCCTCCTCGCGGGACCGGCGGCTCTCGTCCTTGGCGCGCCGGGCCTGCTCCTTCCACTCCTGCTTGACCCGCCGCATCTCCTCCTTGGCGGCGCGCCAGGCCTCCTTGTCGGCGTAGTCCGCGAAGTCCCCCAGGGGGCCGTCCTTCTCGCCGTGCCCCTTGGTGCCGGGGCCGCGCCGGGCCTCCGAGGCCGCGGCCCGCATCTCGCGCCGCAGATCGCCCGCCGCGCCGCGCACATCGGCCCGGATCTCGGCGGCGAGCTCCGCGACCGACTCCCGGATCTCCAGCTCCAGGTCGGCCAACTCGCCGCTGCGGTCGGCCAGTTCGGCGCGGCCCGCGTCCGTGATGGCGTACACCTTGCGGCCGCCCTCGGTGGTGTGGGTGACCAGGCCCTCGGCCTCCAGCTTGGCGAGTCGGGGGTAGACGGTGCCCGCTGAGGGTGCGTACAGCCCCTGGAACCGCTCCTCCAGGAGGCGGATCACCTCGTAACCGTGGCGCGGGGCCTCGTCCAGCAGCTTCAGCAGGTAGAGGCGGAGGCGGCCATGGGCGAAGACGGGAGGCATGTCAGAGCACCTTCTTGTCGGTCGTACCGTCGGCCGGGTCGTCGCTGGCGCCGTCGCCCCGGCCGGAAGCGGAATTGTCCCCCGAATCGCTGTGCGCCCCGCCCGCCGGGGTGTCCGCCGGGCCGGCGTCCGTACCTGTGTCCGAGTCGGCCGCGTCCCCCGAACCCGCCGGAACCGCGTCCTCGACCACCGGGCCGATGTCCTCGGGGTCGACGTCCCACGGCTCGTCCTCCGCCGCAGGCCTCCTCAGCAGGGCGATCGAGCCGGAGACCGTCGTCGCCTTGAGGGTGCCGTTGCCCGAGCCGAGCCGGCCGGTGATTCGCTTGGCGCCCCACTGGCCGCTGACCCGGAGGTCCTCGAAGGCGTTCGACACCGTGCCGCTCGCGGTGTTCGCCTCCACCTCCGCGTCGGCCGGATGGGGCAGCCGGATGGCGATCTCGCCGGAGACGCTGGTCAGAGTGATGTCGGTCGGACGGCCGGCCGGATCGAGGTCGACGATCATCGAGCCGCTCACCGAGTCCGCCTTGACGGAGGAGCCCGCCTCGACCACGGTCAGATCCCCTGACACGGAGTTGAAGCGGAGGTCCCCGCGCAGCGCCTGAGCCTCCACGTTCCCCGAGACGGTGTCCGCGCGCACCCGCCCGGTGAGCCCCACGAGGGTGGTGTCCCCGGTGACGCCCTTGACCTCCGCGAGCCCGTCGATCCCCGAGACCACGGCGGCGGCGCCCACGACACCCACCTCCACGCGCGTGTCGGCCGGCACGGCGAGGGAGACGACGGCACTGCGCCGCCACCCCTTCCGGTCCAGCCACTTGAGGAAGCCCTTCCAGGGCAGGTCGTCGTAGGCCACGGTGAGCGTGCCGCGCTGCTGGGTCACCATCAGGGGCGGCCCCTCGATCTGCGAGACCTCAAGACGGGCGGAACCTTCTTCCGTGCCCACCACGTTCACCGTTCCGTTGACGATGCGTACGTGGAGCTCCCTCACGGGCTCTTCGAACGTGAGCTTCCTCGGCTCTGCGAGGGACCACTCGGACATGGTGCAGACCTCCCCGTCACAACGCGCCATATCGCGTCTCCTGCAATTCACGATATATCGCGGCCGTCGAAAGTCAAGACACTCTTTCGGGGATGCTGTCGCCCGAAGCCGACCGGCGACGCGAAATGCAGCAAAAAGCCATGAATCGCCATACTTTGTGACCATGTCGACGGAAGCCCCCCGCCCCGCCCCCTCCGGCCCCGCCCCCGGCGCCCTGCTGCTTTGCCGCGCACAGCCCGAGTCCGTCGCCCCGGCCGCCCACCTGCTGCGCGAACCCATGCTGCTCACCGGCGCCGGCGAGGCCTGGAGCGTCCTGGTCCCCGAGGGCAAGCCGTGGCTGCACGGCGGCGAGCCAGTCGACCGTGTCGTCACCGGCTGGGCCACCGCCCTCGCCGTCGGCGCCCCCTGGCCCGTGCTCGCCCTGTGGTGGGACGCCGACCGCGCCGGCTACACCCTCGCAGCCGGTTTCCGCCGCCCCGTCGGCTACGTCTGGCTCACCAACGGCACCCCGGCGGGCGAGGACGAGGCGATGCGCACCTTCGCGGCCCGCCTGGGCCTGGACCCGGTCCTGGACGTCCAGTCCCTGAACGAACTCACGAAACCGGACCCCTCGGCCGACGCCCGATCGCGCCTACGAGCCCTCCTGGCCGTCCTCACCCGCGCGGGCGTAACCCTCCCCGCGGGCCTGACCCCCGGCGAACCCGCCGACCGCCTCCGCGAAGTCGCCCGCGCCCACCCCGACACGCGCCCCGTCGAATGGCAGGGCTGGCGCGAAACGGTCCGAGCGGAGCTCGACGCGGTCGACGCGAGCCCCCTGGGCCCCTGGCTGCCCTGGTCAGGCACCCCACGCTCCCGAGCCCTGGCCCTCGCCCAGGTGACGGCGGGCATCCCCCTCACCCTCTGGGGCCTACGACACCGCAGCGGCGGCTGGCTCACGGCGGGGGCGCTGCTGCTGGCGCACGGAGCCCTGGGACTGACGTACGAACTGATCCGCCCACGCGACTGAAACCCAAAAAGCGCCCCCGAAGGGGCGCCCCCACACCACACCGACCTACTCGTCGTCGTCCTCGTCATCGAGCCGAGCCAGCCACGTCGCCAGCCGCTCCACCGGCACCTCGAAGTCCGGATTGAGATCGACGAACGTACGCAGCTGCTCGGCCAGCCACTCAAAGCTGACCTCCTCCTCGCCGCGCCGCTTCGCCAACTCCTCGATGCCGCGGTCGGTGAAGTACATGAATGGTGCTCCGTCGGTTCGTGTGAATGGCGCTCAGGACCAGGATAGGCGTGGCGGCCGCGCTTCTGGGGAAGGACCCTTTTCCTCCGGGCAGAAGCGGGGGAGGCTTCCCGGCGGAGGGCAGGGAGCAGTGAGGGTGCAGGGGGCGCACCGGCCGGGGAGGTCGGGCGGAGCCCGCGCGCCCGTGACACGGGGGAGCACCATGGGGCAGGAAGCGACACGGGTGGCCCGGATCGTGATGCCGGACGGGACGCCCGTATGGGCTCGGATATCGGGAACCGATGAACTCGCCGCGCCACCTGGGGAGTTGTCCTACTCGGACACCGGTTTCACGGACCGGGTGGAGGCGAGCGTCGAGAGCCTGCAGTCGCTCGTCACCAGCGTCGCCCGGTCCCTGGCCGCACCGCTGCGCGCGGTCCGGCCCGACGAGGTGAGCGTCGAGTTCGGCATCGAACTGACCGCCAAGGCCGGCAAGGTCGTGGGGCTGCTCGCCGACGGCGAGGCCAAGGCAGGTATCAAGGTCACCCTCACCTGGCAGGGCGGCGGCCCACCGGACCCCGGCGGCGAGGCGCGTGCGGGCGCATCCACCGGCGCTCCGGCGCACGGGGGCGCCGACGCCGGTGCCACCGGGACCGGCGCATGACGAACGGGCACGACGGGGGCGCATCCAGCGACCGGGATGCCGCCCACCGTGCGCTGCGTGAACTCGTCATGGCCGCGACCGTGCGCATTCATCGCACAGGTGTCGGGTATGCCCTCGACGAACCCGGAAGCTTCCTCGGCAGCGGCTTCTTCGTCGCCCCGAACTGGGTTCTGACCTGCGCACACGTGGTCAGCGGCGGGGGAGGGGGCGAGATGGCCGTGGTCTACGAGAACGGGCCGGGTGCCGGCACGTCCCAGGTCGCCTGCGAGGTCGTCGCCACCCTTCCCGACGGCCTCGGGCGTCGGGCGTCCGGCAACTGGCCCGCCCCGGACCTCGCCCTGGTTCAGCTCCGCGAGCCCGTCGACCATGAGTGCGTGTACCTCTCCGAGCGGCCGGCCGCCTACTTCGGCGAGGGCAAGGCCTTCTACGCGGGCTGGACCGTGGTGGCCGGGCAACTGCAGTTCCTGGACGGGACCGTCACGGTGCAGGGCACCATCGGCGGTTCGTCCGAGGGGGTCCAGATGCGGCTCGGCCACAACGACCTGCCGTACGGCGTCTCGGGCGGTCCCGTCGTCGATCCGGTGCGCGGCGAGGTCATCGGCGTACTCAAGTCGCGGGCGGACCACGGGGCCGGCGGCACCTCCACCGGTATCGAGCAGCTGCGGAGGCTGCCGGTGCCCCCGGACGGCGTACGGGCCGAGCACGAGGACCGCTACCAGGCGGTGTGCCACGCCCACGACCGCCACCACCGGGACTGGCACCAGTCGGATTCCGGCCGGCCGACCTGGGCGCAGGTGCAGAGCAGACTGGGCGCCCGGCCAGGCCGCACCCTCACCCCCGGCGAGCGGGCCCAGCTGCTGGGCCGGCTCGCGGACCTACCGCCGCCGGTCAGCACCCGTGCCCTGCTCGACATCCTTGAGGCCCTGCCGGACTTCCAGGCGACCACCTCACCCGCCCCGCGCGGCTGGCGGGACGGGCTCGGAGCGCTGTACGAGAGCGCGCGCGACGACGGCGCGTGGGGGCTCGTACTCGAATACGCCGTGCGCGCCGCGTACGCCGAGCGGCCGTTCGAACTTCCCGGCACGGCGGACGCGGAGAAGGCCCTGTGGGACTGGGTACGGCAGGCCAGGGGAGGACAGGTCCAGCTCCGCCGCCTGGTGCGACTGCGTACGGATCTGCTGCGGCTGAGGCGGCGGTCCGTGGTCGTGGCGGCGGAGCGGGCCCCGGAGCGGCGGCCCCGTCCGTCCGCGCTGCTCGAACTGGTCGAGCGGGGCTGGGAGCGGGACCGCTGGGACTGGCGGGTCTGCGTGGTGCGTCCCGGGGAGGTCGTGGAATGCGTCGGCCAGGACGAGCGCACCGCGACGGACGAGCTCCCGGCGCGGCTCGCCGCCCCGCTCACCGAGGCCTTCCGGCAGTGCGACGAACCTGGCTGGCCCGCGGTCCTCCAGGTCGCGCTGCCCCACGTACGGCTGGACCTTCCGGTGGACACCTGGCGGCTGCGGCCGGGGGATCCGCCGTTGGGCGCGCGCGGCCCCCTGGTGTTGCGCTGCGTCAACCGGGACCGGCTGCCCGGTGAGGGCGGGTTCGGCGCGGAGGGGAGCGACCCCGACGAGGACCGGCTCGACCGCTGGCGCTGGCTGCGCAGCCACGGGGCCCGGGCCCATGTCCTCGACTGTGGCGAAGGAGTGCCCCAACCCGTGCCGGACACCGGCGAGTTGCGCGACCTGTCGCCCGGATCGGTGCCGGTGCTGTGCCGTTACGGCGAGCACCGCTACGAGGACGACGCGGCGGCCCTCGCCCGAATCGTCCTCGGCGGCTTCGGGGTCGCCCTGTGGCGCCGGGGAAAGGGCCGACGGGACGCCGTCTGCGGGGAGTTCCATCGCGGAGCGGCCATCACGGTCGCCGACGAACGCGGCGCGGAGCATCTCCCCAACCGTGTCCACGAGTTGCGGGTGAAGCTCCTCGCGAGCCGTACGGAGGCCTTCTGGGCCAGCGGTATAGCCCTGTTCTACGACGACCCGCGGCAACCCCTGCCCGGCACCGGCGACCTGCTGGAGGCACCTTGACGCAACCCGGCCCATGGGTATACCGGCCCCTTACCAGGCCTGCTGAGGATCGATACCGTGATGCACGTCGAGGCGGCTGCCGTGCTGGACGAGTGACGACGAGGAACGGGACATGACCGAATCCAGTGAGTGGCTCATCTACCGTGGCGCCGGCGAACCCCACGACGGGATCGACCGCCTGCCCGCCCCGCCCCCCTGGCGCGACTTCTCCAGCCGCGACGCGGCGTCGGGCACGGGCGACGGCTCCCAGGACCGCCGGCTCGGCGCCAACCGCCACATGGCGGAACTGCACCGGCCCGGCGCCGAGGAGCTGGAGATGATCAACGCGGCGCTCTATCTGCGCCGCCCCCTGCTCGTCACCGGAAGCCCCGGCGCCGGCAAGAGCACACTCGCCCACTCGGTGGCGTACGAGCTCGGACTCGGCAATGTGCTGCGCTGGTCCATCGTCAGCCGTTCCACCCTCCAGGACGGGCTCTACCACTACGACGCCATCGCCCGGCTCCAGGACGTGCAGATCGCCGCGCAGGGCGGATACGGGTCGGCGGCCGGTTCCCCGGGCGCGGTCGAGAGCATCGGCAGCTACATCCGCCTCGGCCCCTCGGCACCGCCCTGATCGCCTCGGACACACCGCGCGTCCTGCTCATCGACGAGCTCGACAAGAGCGACATCGACCTGCCCAACGACCTGCTCAACGTGTTGGAGGAGGGCGAGTTCGCGATACCCGAACTGGAGCGGCTGGCCGACCGGTTACCTGACGGTGAGGCGGAGGTCCTGACCGCGGACGGCATCAAGGTGCGGGTCCGCGACGGCCGGGTGCGCTGCCGTGCCTTCCCCTTCGTGGTCCTCACCAGCAACGGGGAGCGTGACTTCCCCGCCCCGCTGATGCGCCGCTGCATCCACCTCGAACTCGGCCGCCCCGACCACAACCGGCTCGCCACCTTCGTACGCGCCCATCTCGGCGACGAGGCGGCACGCGCGGGCGACGACCTGATCAACCGGTTCCTGGAACGCTCCCGCAGCGAACTGCTCGCCGCGGACCAACTGTTGAACGCGATCTACCTCACCGACGCGGCCGCCCCGCCCAGCCGTGACCGCCTCGCCGATCTGCTCATCCAGCGACTCGACCGCCCGAGGTGACCCGGTGATGCCCGACGAGGCGGCGCGTCACGGTCCCGATTCCCCCGGCCTCCCCGAGGCCGGACCCGGGACCGGCGGGCCCGCTGCGCCCGGCGTTGACCCGGTCGCCGAACTCGTCGCCCGGCTGCGGCAGATCGGGCTCGACCCCGACGCCGAGGGACTGTGCGACGCCCTCTGGCTGGCCCGGTGGGCGCGGCCCACGCCACCCGCGGAGCCGGCCGAGCCGTCGTCCACGCCCGGCGCCCGGCCCGGCGGCCACCTCCGGCCGGTGCCCGACGGCCCGACCACGTCCGCGCCGGCGTCCGGGGAGCCGCAGCGCGAGCCCGGTCCGCCCGCACCACAGGTGTACGACGAGACCGGCGACCGGCGCGTGGCCCTGTACCCGGTGCCCCAGCACGGCACGTCGGTCGGCGCCGGCCGCGGGCGGGCGGCCCCGCTGCCCGTCGGGGTGCCTGCCGCGCCCGCGTTCCCCGCCCTGCTCGAACTCCAGCGCGCTTTACGGCCGTTGCAGGGCTACCGCAGTGCCGCCCCGCCGCTGCGGTCGGTGCTGGCGGAGACGGAGACCGCGGAGGTGAGCGCGCGGGCGGGCGGGCTCGTGCTGCCGGTGTTCCGCGCGGTGACCCGCGCCGACGCGCGGCTCCAGCTGGTGATGGACGCTTCGTCGTCGATGCGGGTGTGGGACCGGATGTTCGCCGAACTGGAGCAGGTCTTCGGTCAGTTGGGCGCCTTCTGGGACGTGCAGGTCAGCTATCTGCACCAGGGCCCGGACGGCGGACCGGGCGTCAGCCGCAGTCCCGATCCGTACACGGCGCCGCTGCACTCCACCGACCGGCTGAGCGACCCCTCGGGCCGCCAGATCACCGTCCTCGTCAGTGACTGCGCGGGACCCCTGTGGCGCAGTGGTCAGGCCCACCGGCTGCTCCACCAGCTCTCCCGGCAGGCCCCGGCCGCCGTGCTCCAGCCGCTGCCGCAGCGTATGTGGAACCGGACCCGACTTCCCGTCTCCTACGGCGAGTTGACGCGTGGCGAGTCGCTGGGCGGGACCGTGCTGCGGGTCCGTGCGCACGGCGGAGCGGCCGCCCGGGGCGGGCGGGGCGAACTGCCCGTGCCCGTGCTGCCGCCCGAGCCGGTGGCCCTGGGTGCCTGGGCCCGGCTGCTGTCCGGCGCCGGAGCGGGGCCCGTGGCCGGTGCCGTCGGCTGGGTGCGCGCGGATCAGCCGCCCGCCGCCACCGGACGCCCCGGCCGCCGGGCGTCCTCCCTCGAACTCGTCAGCAGGTTCCGCTCCGCCGCCTCCCCGGCCGCGGGGCGGCTCGCCGTCTATCTGGCCGCGGCCCCGCTCTGCCTGCCGGTGATGCAGTTGGTCCAGCGGACCATGCTGCCCGACTCCGGACCCTCCGAACTCGCCGAGGTGCTGCTCAGCGGTCTGGTGGCGCGGGCTCGGGAGGACCATGTCGCGGACGGCGTCCAGTGGTACGAGTTCGCGCCGGGCGTGCAGGAGGCGCTGCTGGCGCCGCTGGGCCGGGACGAGGCCATCCTCGTGCTCAAGCACTGCTCGGAGTACATCGAACAGCACTTCGGCCGGGGTGGCCCGAACTTCCCGGCGCTCGCCCTCGCCCAACTCGGCGACGACGGTGCGGGGCGCACGTTCTCGCCCGGCGCCGGATACCCGGGCGAGAACGGCGACAACGGCGCCGCGCCCCTGGTGCCGGAGCCCTTCGCCGAGGTCGCGGCACGGGTCCTGGAACGGTTCATGCCGCTGCCCGAACAGTTCGCCCTGTACGGCAGCCGGGAGCCCGGCGACCCGGCCGGGGGCCGCGGGCCGCACCCCGCGGTCGTCCGGGCCCGCACCCTGGTCGAGCGCTTCGACCGGGAAGGCATGGTGCAGGACATCATCGACGCCGTGCAGCTCCTGCGCGGCGCGACCGAACACGAGCGGCCGGCGGGCCGGGACTTCGAACTCTGGGCCGAGTACGCCCACAGTGTGCTGCGGCTGTGGGAGATGCAGGGCGGTGC
Organism: Streptomyces sp. CA-249302; assembly: GCF_050936785.1. Taxonomy (NCBI): domain Bacteria; kingdom Bacillati; phylum Actinomycetota; class Actinomycetes; order Kitasatosporales; family Streptomycetaceae; genus Streptomyces; species Streptomyces sp. CA-249302. The sequence goes on from NZ_JBNJMG010000001.1 coordinate 7,295,445, forward strand.
GGAACTGCTGCGCGAGGCCGAGGCGGCCGCCGAGCGCGCGGTCGCCCATCCGCACGCCGTGCGCGAACGCGCCGTGCTGGCACGGGTGTTGCGGGCCACCGCGACGGACCGCAGGCGCCGCGGCGACCAACGTGCCGCCCTCGACCTGCTGCGCCGCGCCGACCGCGAGTACGCCGTCGCCTGCGGCGCGCCCGACCTGGACGAGTCGGAGGCACTGCGACTCACCCTGGAACGCGTGGGCGCGCTGGAGGCGCAGTGGCGTCTCGGTGGCGACAGCGCCCTGCTCCAGGGCGCGGTGGGCATGCTGGAGGCGTTCGCCGACGCCTGGCCCGACCGCCGGCACCGACCGCCCGAACTCCTCCTCGCCCACGGCCGCGTCCTGCTGCGCCTGTCCGGAGCGACGGCCGACCGGGAACAGGCGGGCCGGTACGCGGAACAGAGCGCGCGGTCGCTGCGCGGCGCACTCGACAACGACCCGCAGGAGGCGGGCCTCCCGCGGGTTCGCGTTCTGCTCGACCTGGTGGACGCGCTGCTGGCCGCGGGCAGCGGGCTGGACGACGCACAGGCGCGCGTCGAGGAGGCGTTGCGGCTCACCCGCGAACAGAGCCCGCGCGCCGCCCTGCTGGTGCGCGCCGGGCGCCTCGGCGTGGCGCGTTACGAGGAGACGGGCGACCTCCGTGAACTCCAGGCGGCGGCCGGGCACTTCGAACAGGCGGCCAGGCGTATGCCGAGGGACGCCTCGGCCCATGCCGACCTGCTCGCCGAATGGGGCGAGGTGCTGCTGCGCCGGGCCGCCCTGGAATCCCCCGGCCATGCCGAGGAGGCACTCTCCGCCGCCATCCGCGTTCTCCGGGACTGCCGTACGGAGACACCGGCGGGCAGCACCCTGCTGGCCGGCCGTCTGCTGCTGCTGGGCCGTGCGCTGATGCTCCGCTACCGCGCCCGCGGCGACCGAGTCGATCTGCGCGAGGCCGAGCACCTCCTGGGCCTCGCGGCGGCGGAGGCCGACGACCCGCTGCTGGCCGCGCGGTGCTGGCTGGAGCTGGGGCAGGTGCAGTACGAGGCGTACCGGAGCCTGGGGCGCCCGGCGCGGCTGGACGTGGCGGTGGACGCGTTCCGCGCGGCCGCGGACTGCGCGCGGGAGGCCGAGGAGACGGAGGGAACCGGCCATCGCCGCCAGGACGCGGTGGAACTGGCCGCGCAGGCGCAACACTGGCGGGGTATGTCCTATGAGGCGGCGGCCCGTCCACGGGCCGCCCGTGAGTCCTACCGGGCGGCCCGCGCGGAGTGGTCGAAGCTGCCGGAGGGCAGCCTGGGCACGGGCGGGCCGACGGCCCTGGACACGGCGGAGCGGCTGGCGGCACTGGAGTGAGCGGAAGGCCACGGACGCTCACCGGAGACGAGGGGGACGGTGTGAACGGACACGATGAAGCGGCGCAGGTCACCGGGCGTCCGGAGACGGCGGAGCCACTGCCGGACCTGACGCGGCTGGCCCTGGAGGACCTGAGGACCATTGAGCATCCGGTGCTCCGCGAGGTGCTGGCCGAACTCCGTGAGCGGTCGGCCCGGCCGGGCGAGACGCTCTGGGGATGGAACAACTCCTTCTGAGACCCGACCCGTTCGCGAACGCAGCCGCGGGCGGCGCGGTTTCGGTCGCGTTGTCCATCGAATCGGACAGTGTCGGACGCGGCGCGTTTGCGGCAGGAGACGGGACGGGAAACGGTTCCCTGCGCGCGGGGCCGTGACACGGGCGTACGACATGGGGGTGTTGGTGTGTCCGGACAGGCCGCTCCCGGTCCGATATCCGAACGGCCTTTCCCGTTCCGGCAGTTCATCGTCAAGGTGCACGGCCGCTGCAATCTCGCCTGTCGGTACTGCTACCTCTACGAGGGCCCGGACCACACCTGGCGCACCCGTCCCGCCGCCGCGTCCGCCGAGGTCCTGGACCGCACCGCGTCCCGCATCGCCGAGCACGTCCGCGGCCATGACCTGACCGCCGTCTCCCTGGTGCTGCACGGCGGAGAGCCGTTGCTGGCCGGTGCCGACACGCTCGGCCGGTTCACGGCGCTGGTCCGCGACCGGGTACCGGCCGGCCGCACGGTCCGCGCCACCGTCCAGACCAACGCCACCCTGCTGACGGAGGGCCGCGTGGCGACCCTGGCCCGGCACGACGTCAGCATCGGCATCAGCCTCGACGCGGGGACCGCCGCCGGCAACGCACGGCGGGTCGACCACGCGGGCCGCCCCTCCTGGGCCGCCGCCGCACGAGGGGCACGCCTGGTCGCCGAACGCTTCCCGCGGTCGTACGCCGGAATCCTCGCGGTCGTCGACCCGACGCAGGACCCCGTGGCGACGTACGAGTCCCTGCTCGCCCTCGAACCACCGGCCATCGACCTGCTGCTGCCGCACGGGAACTGGTCCAGCCCGCCGCCCCACTGGGACGCCACGGGGACCGTCTACGGCGACTGGCTGTGCGCGGTCTTCGACCGCTGGTACGCGGCCGGGCGCAGGGCGACGCGCGTCCGGCTCTTCGAGGAGTGCATCGCGCTGCTGCTGGGGCTGCCGGCGGCGACCGAGTCCCTGGGGCTCGCACCCTTCGACGCCGTGGTCGTCGAGACCGACGGATCGATCGAGCAGGTGGACTCGCTGAAGTCGGCCTACGAGGGCGCCGCGCGCACCGGCCTCGACATCTTCCGGCACGACTTCGACGAGGCCCTGCGGCATCCCGGGGTGGCCGCCCGGCAGGCGGCTGCCAGCGCGCTCGCCGGGCAGTGCCGGGTCTGTCCGCTGCTGACGGTCTGCGGAGGCGGGCACTACGCCCACCGCTACCGGGCCGGGAACGGATTCCGGAACCCATCCGTGTACTGCGCCGACCTGCAGCGGCTCATCCGCCATGTGGCCGCACGGGTCGCCGGGCCCACGGCCGCCGCCGTCCCGGTCCCCCTCGAAAGGAACACCCCGTGATGCTCTCGGTCATCCCGGACCGGTCCCTCGACGAACTCGGCCGTGCCGAGGGCGGCCCCGACACGCTCGCACTTCTCGTACGGGACCAGGACACCCGGCGGCTGCTCCTGCTCCGGGTCCTCCTCGACGCGGCGGACGCGGCGGAACCGGCGGTGTGCTCGGCCGCACAGAAGACACGGCTGAGGGAGGACTGGGCGCTGCTGGCCGAGACGGAAGCCGCGGTGCGGGCCGGGCCCGGGCCCGCGGGAGCCGCCGACCGGCCCGCCACGGCACCCGCACGGGACCGGATCCTCTACCCGCTCGCCGGGCCGTGGGCCCTGCGCTGTCTGCGCTGCCTGGACCGGACGGGAGGGCCTCCCGGTCCGGACGGAGCACGTGAACTGCGGCTCGCCCTGGCCCACTTCAGCGCCCTCGCCACGGTGGTTGCCACCCGTGCCGGGATTCCCTTCCACGCACGCCTGACCGCCCACGACGGAATCCTCGTCCTCCCGTCCCTCGGCAGCCTGCACACGGCCCGGCCTGGCGACGTACCAGTCGAAGTGGCGGCCACGGACGGTCGCCTGACGCTGCGTCAGCACGGAGAGTCCGACGTCGTCGTCTTCCTGGAGAGCGGATTCGGCGCCTGGTCCGGTGCGCTCGCCTGGACGCCGGCGCACGCGCTGCCCGGACTGACGCCCGAAGCCGCGCCCATGCCCCTGGATGACCTCGACCCCTACCGGGCGGGCCCCGAGCCCCTCCATCCCACCCAGAGCGGACCCACCACCCTGGACGACGCGGGACGCAAGCGCTGGCTCCAGGCCTGGTCGGGCACCGCGGCGGCGCTGCGCACCGGGGGCGAGCACCGGCTGACGGAGGCCCTGGCGCTGCTGCGCTGCCTCGTGCCCCTGGAGATGCCACCAGGGGCGGAAGGCCGCGGCGGCTGCAGCGCCACCCGGCGGGAGGCGTTCGGCGCCCTGTTCAGCAGCACCCCGCCCTCGCCGGTCGCCTTCGCGGCGACCCTGGTCCACGAACTGCAGCACGCCAAACTCGCCGCCCTGAGCGATGCGCTGGTGCTCCATCAGGACGACGGCCAGCCACGGTACTTCGCCCCCTGGCGGCCCGATCCACGGCCGTACGACGGCCTCCTACAAGGCGCCTACGCGCATCTGGCGCTGGCGGACTTCTTCCAGCGGCGAGCGCTCACCGTCGCCGCCCATCGGGAATCCGCCTGGAGTCAGCACAGCCGCTATCGGGCGCAGGTGGGTGCCGTCCTGCCTGCGCTCGTCGGATCGCCGCAGCTCACCGTGGCGGGACGCCGCTTCGTGGACCAGATGGTCGCCGCCCACGAACGCATGGCCGCGCATCCCGCGCCGCGCGGGCACACCGTCCGGGCGGAGGCGTACCTCGAAGCCGCGCGCACCCTGTGGAGGCAGCGGCAGGCATCGGCCACCCGTCCGAACGAGTGAAGATGCCCGCCGTACCCTGTCCACTGCGCGAAGATCCTTGAACCGAGGCGCAGTTAGTGGCGTAGGGACTTACCACCGCCGTGCCGAGGTTCTAGGATTTTTTGACTGAGCGCAGGAGGCCGCTGCATGTCTGGAGCTCGTATGCCGGTCGGGTCGACCGTGGGGGAAACGGTCGCGAAACAGACCGTCACGATCAGCTTCGCCGGGTTCAACCGGGCCTGGGCGGCCTGGATCGGGCACCGGCTGGAGCGGCGCGGTGTCCGGGTGGTGTTCCAGCGCTGGGACTCGCCCGCCGAGACCCCGCTGGTGGAGCTGCTGCGCGACCTGAAGGCCGCCGAGGGCCGGATCCTCATCATCGTCAGCGAGTGGTACTTCCAACTCGGCCCGCGTACCCACGAGGAGTGGAACGCGGCACTGCGCGAGGTCGTCGTCCCGGATCCCTCCCGCTTCGCCGCCGTCTCCCTGACCACCGCCCAGGTGCCGTCCGCCACCGCGGTGCTCGCCGCCGTCGGCCTCATCAACCTGGGTGCCGAGGAGGCCGAACGACGCCTGCTGGAACGGCTGGACCTGCCGGCCGACCCGCTGCCGGAGCCCGCCGAGGGCACCCGGCGCGGCCCCCGCTTCCCGGCCACCATGCCCGAGGTCTGGGGCGGAGTGCCGCGTCGCAACACGCGCTTCACCGGCCGTGAGCCCCTGCTCAACGACGCCTACCACCAGTTGACGACGGCGGAGCCCGGCGCGGGTGTGGTCACGTTCCACGGCATGTCCGGGGTCGGCAAGACCCAACTCGCCGCCGAATACGTCTACCGCTTCGGGTCCGAGTACGACGTCGTCTGGTGGGTCAACGCCGAGAAGCGCGTCACCTACCGCCGCGGGCTCGCGGAACTCGCCCCCAAGCTGGGCCTGCAGACCGGTCAGGAGTACGGCGAGCGGCTGCGTGCCGTCCGCGACTCACTGCGCCGGGGCGATCCGTACGCGCGCTGGCTGCTGATCCTCGACGGTGCGGACGAACCCGACCAGATCTGGGACCTGGTGCCCACGGGCCCGTCCCACGTCATCATCACCTCCCGCAACCCGGAGTGGAGCGAGCACAACAGCATGCTCCTTGAGGTGCCGGTCTACGGCCGCGACGAGTCGGTGGCGTTCATCCGGCGCCGGGCACCGCGGCTGACCGACGAGGAGGCGAACCAGCTGGCGGAGGCGCTGGAGGACCTGCCGCTGCTGCTGGACCAGACGGCTGGCTGGCTCAACGACTCCGACCTCTCGGTCGAGGACTACATCGGCCTTCTGGAGGGCGGCATCGACGGAGACGTCGTCAAGGTGTCGGCGGACTTCCCGATCGCCTTCCAGACCGCCTGGTCGATACTGCTGAACAAGCTCCGCGAGACCGTTCCGGAGTCGGTCGACCTGCTGCGGCTGTGCACGTTCTTCGCCCCTGGTTTCATCCCCGTACGCCTGCTGAAGGAGATGCCGAGCGACGACCTGCCCGAACAGGTGGCCGGACTGCTGAACGACCCGCTGTTGTGGAACAAGGCGATCAACCAGCTGCGCCAGTACTCCGTGGTCCGGCTGGAGTCCCACGAGGCCGGGGCCGACGAGACGACCTCCTCCGGTGAGTCGCTGTATCTGCACCGCATGGTCCACCAGATCGTGGGCGGCGACATGCCCGACGTGGACCGGCGCGAGTTCATCGACGTGGTGCGCCGCGCCCTGGCCGCCGCGGACCCGCGCAGGCCCACCGACACCCGGCTGTGGCCCGGCTACGCCGAGATCGCGCCGCACCTGAAGTACGCGGACGTGCTCCAGAGCAAGGACCCGAGCGTCCAGACACTGGTGCTCAACTGCCTTCGCTACATGTACTTCTCCGGCGAGTACACGGCCGGCATCAAGCTCGGCGAACGCGCCATGAAGGCCTGGCGGAAGCTGCTCGGCGAGGGTCATCCACGGCTGTGGGAGCTGTCGTTCCACTACGTCAACGTGCTGCGCGCCGCGGGTGAGTACGAGCGCACGGAAGTCCTCAACCGCGCCGCCCTCGAACACCTGCGTGCGGAGCGCGGCCCGGACGACCTGGAGTACCTGCGCGCCGCCAGCGGCCTCGCGGCGGACCTGCGCGGTCTCGGCCGCTACGACGAGGCCCTCGACCTGTCCCGCCGGACCCTGGCGGCCTATCAGGGCCTCCTCGGCGAACAGGACTCGCGCACGCTGAACGCGCAGAACAACGTGGCCGTCACCCTGCGGCTGCTGGGTGCCTACGCCGAGGCCCTCGACATCGACCGCCAGGTGCTGGAGGCCCGGCGGTCCCTGCTGAAGGGGCGCCATCCCTGGACGCTGGACTCGCAGATCTCCTTCTCCATCGACCTGCGGCTGACCGGCCGTTACGACGAGGCCGAGTCGAACCAGGTGCAGAGCCTGCGCGAGAACCGCCTCGTGATGGGGGAGAGCAACCCGCAGACCCTGAAGGCCGAGTACAACCTCGCGCTGTGCCACTACCGCAGAGGGGAGCGCGCGAAGGCCGGAGAACTGCTCGCCCGGGTCCTGGAGCGCGGCGAGCGGGTGATGGGCGAGACGCACCCGTGGACCCTCATGTTCGCCAGTGCCCAGAGCTGCTTCGCGCGGGAGAACGGTGACATCGACGAGGCGCGGGAGCTCAGCGAGGCCGTCGTCGCCCGCTACGAACTCAAGCTGGCCGACAGCCACCCCTTCGTGGCGGGGGCCCGCGCCAACCAGGCGCTGATCCTGCGTAACGTCGGCGAGCGGGAGCACGCGCACGTCCTCATCGAGCAGGCCCTGGCCGGCATGACCTCGGCGGTGGGGGAGAACCATCCCTGGACGCTGGGCTGCGCCGTCAACGCCTCTGCGCTGCGCAACCTGGTGGGTGACACGGAGTCGGCGGCGGCGCTCAGCAAGGACACGGTCGTCCGTGCCACCGAGGTGCTGGGCCGCACTCACCCCCTCACGCTTTCCGCACGCATCGCGCTCGCGGCCGACCTGCGTGGTCTGCGGGAACGTCGGCAGGCGGAGAAGACGGAGCAGGAGGCCCTCTCGGACCTGGAGGCGACGCTCGGCAAACAGCACGTTCACACCATCTCGGCCCGCTCCCGCAACCGCCCGTACTGGGACTTCGAGCCCCAGACGTCCTGACGGGACCGAACGGCCCACCCGGAGCGCGGTTCGGTTCCGCGCTCCGGGAGCGCAGAGTACCCCCTTGGCTTGCTCGTTTCAGGAGCTCTTCCATGACAATCCGCCATGCCACGACGCCAGTACGCGTGGCTCGACTTGCCGCCGGCGCCGTACTCGGTGTGGTGCTGGTGATATCGCCCCGCGGCGAGGCCGCTCCGGTCCGAGCGGTTCCTGCCGTGCACACGGTCGTCGGCTTCGAGCAGGCCGCCGGGACGCCCACGCCGCAGCAGACGGACACCGGGACCGAGCAGTCGCAGGGGGACGGCTGGGAGACCGTCAGGAACGTCACGGGAATTGTGCTGGGCCTGGGGGCGGTGGCAACGATTGTCGGCCTCCTGCTCAAGAAGCGGTGGCGCAAGGGCGATCGGGACAACGGTGATCTCGACCGAACCCGCGCCCTGCTGGTCGACGTGGGTGTCGAGGCCCGGCGCGTCGCCAACCTCAAAGGTGCTGCGACGGAAGGGGAGTTGACCGGCGTGGCGAGGCTCATCCCGAACGTCCAGAACGTGGCGTCGCAGCACACCGGCCGTCTGGGCACCCATCTGGAGGCCGTCGCCGCGGCGATGACGGAGCTCGTCAACAGTACTGTCGACGCGGCGGAGTTCGAACGCGGACTCATCGCGGCGGCCACGTTGGCCGATGTTCCGCAGCCTCTGCGGCTCCCGGTGTTCGCCGAGTGCGTCCGGCGCCAGACACGCGCGGCGGACCGCCTCGTCACCCTGGTCATGGAAGCCGACGAGGAAGCCCGGCGCACGCGTAGATGAGAAGGGCCCGGCCCCCAATCCGGGACCGGACCCTCCGCGTTGCGACCGAGGCGCTACTACGCCTCGAACACCTCCCGAACCAACTGCTCCTGCTCAGCCTGATGCCGCTTCGCCGACCCCACCGCCGGCGAAGACCCGTGCGGGCGCGAGATGCGCCGCAGTCGCTCTCCGTGCGGGACGTCCGCGCCGACCGCCAGGTCGAGGTGGTCGATCAGGTTGAGGGCGATGAAGGGCCAGGCGCCCTGGTTCGCCGGCTCCTCCTGGGCCCAGAGGTACTTCTCGGCGTTCGGGTACTTGGCGATCTCGGCCTGGACCTCGGCACCCGGGAGGGGGTACAGGCGCTCCAGGCGGATGATCGCCGTGTCCGTGACACCGCGCTTCTGGCGCTCGGCCTCGAGGTCGTAGTAGACCTTGCCGGTGCAGAAGACGACCTTCTTGACCGCGGCCGCGTCCACCGTCGTGTCGCCGATGACCGGGCGGAACTGACCCGAGGTGAACTCCTCCGTCTTCGACGCGGCGGCCTTGAGGCGCAGCATCGACTTCGGGGTGAAGACCACCAGCGGCTTGTGGTGCGGGTTGTGCACCTGCCAGCGGAGAAGGTGGAAGTAGTTCGACGGGAGGGTCGGCATCGCGACCGTCATGTTGTTCTGGGCGCAGAGCTGCAGGAAGCGCTCCACACGGGCGGACGAGTGGTCCGGGCCCTGGCCCTCGTAGCCGTGCGGCAGCAACAGCGTCACACCCGACGTCTGGCCCCACTTCTGCTCCGCCGCCGAGATGTACTCGTCGACCACCGTCTGCGCGCCGTTGACGAAGTCGCCGAACTGCGCCTCCCACATCACGAGCGCGTCGGGGCGGGCCAGCGAGTAGCCGTACTCGAAGCCCATGACCGCGTACTCGGAGAGCAGGGAGTTGTAGACGTTGTAGCGGGCCTGCTCCTCGGCGAGGTACTGGAGCGGGGTGTACTCCTCGCCCGTCTCGCGGTTGATGAGGACCGCGTGGCGCTGGCCGAAGGTGCCGCGCTGGGAGTCCTGGCCGGAGAGGCGGACCGGGGTGCCCTCCAGGAGCAGGGAGCCGACGGCGAGAGTCTCGCCCATGCCCCAGTCGATCGTGCCGTCCTCGACCATCGCCGCCCGGCGCTGCAGCTGCGGCAGCAGACGCGGGTGGACGTGGAAGGTGTCGGGGATGTTGACCTGGGACTCGGCGATCCGCTTCACGACCTCCGTGGAGATCGCGGTGTTCACGGCGACCGGGAACTCCGCCTGCGGGTCCGAGACCGGGCCCGCGGCCGGCTGGGCCGTGACGGCCTCGCGGACCTCCGTGAAGACCTTCTCCAGCTGGCCCTGGTAGTCCTGGAGGGCCTGCTCGGCCTCTTCCAGGGTGATGTCGCCGCGACCGATCAGGGACTCGGTGTAGAGCTTGCGCACCGAGCGCTTCTTGTCGATCAGGTCGTACATCAGGGGCTGGGTGAAGGCCGGGTTGTCCGACTCGTTGTGACCGCGGCGGCGGTAGCAGATGAGGTCGATCACCACGTCCTTGTTGAACGCCTGGCGGAACTCGAAGGCCAGGCGCGCGACGCGGACCACGGCCTCCGGGTCGTCGCCGTTCACGTGGAAGATCGGGGCCTCGATCATGCGGGCCACGTCCGTCGCGTACATGGAGGAACGCGAGGACTCGGGGGCCGCGGTGAAGCCGACCTGGTTGTTGATGACGATGTGGACCGTGCCGCCGGTGCGGTAGCCGCGCAGCTGCGACATGTTCAGGGTCTCGGCCACCACGCCCTGGCCCGCGAAGGCCGCGTCGCCGTGCAGGGCGACCGGGAGGACCGTGAAGTCCGTGCCGCCCTTGTTGATGATGTCCTGCTTGGCGCGGGCGATGCCCTCGATGACCGGGTCGACCGTCTCCAGGTGGGAGGGGTTCGCGGCCAGCGAGACGGTGATCTGCTCGCCGTCCAGGCCGGTGAAGGTGCCCTGGGCGCCCAGGTGGTACTTCACGTCGCCGGAGCCGTGCATCGACTTCGGGTCGAGGTTGCCCTCGAACTCGCGGAAGATCTGGGCGTACGACTTGCCGACGATGTTCGCCAGGACGTTCAGGCGGCCGCGGTGGGCCATGCCGATGACGACCTCGTCGAGACGGGACTCCGCCGCCGAGTCGAGGACCGCGTCCAGCAGCGGGATGACCGACTCGCCGCCTTCGAGCGAGAAGCGCTTCTGGCCGACGTACTTCGTCTGCAGGAAGGTCTCGAAGGCCTCCGCCGCGTTCAGGCGGCGCAGGATGCGCAGCTGCTCCTCGCGCTCCGGCTTGGAGTGCGGGCGCTCGATGCGGTCCTGGATCCACTTGCGCTGCTTGGGGTCCTGGATGTGCATGAACTCGATGCCGGTGGTGCGGCAGTACGAGTCGCGCAGCACGCCGAGGATGTCGCGCAGCTTCATCAGGGACTTGCCGGAGAAGCCGCCGACCGCGAACTCGCGCTCCAGGTCCCAGAGCGTCAGACCGTGCTCGGTGATGTCCAGGTCGGGGTGCTTGCGCTGGCGGTACTCCAGCGGGTCGGTGTCGGCCATGACGTGGCCGCGGACCCGGTAGGAGTGGATCAGCTCGAAGACGCGGGCGGCCTTCGTGACGTCGTCGTCGTGGCTGGCGTCGATGTCCTTGAGCCAGCGGACCGGCTCGTAGGGGATGCGCAGCGACTCGAAGATCTCGTCGTAGAAGCCGCTCTCGCCGAGCAGCAGGTTCGCGACGATCCGCAGGAACTCGCCGGAGGCGGCGCCCTGGATGACCCGGTGGTCGTAGGTCGACGTGAGCGTCATGACCTTCGAGATGCCGAGCTTGTTCAGGGTGTCCTGGGAGGTGCCCTGGAACTCCGCCGGGTAGTCCATGGAGCCGACGCCCATGATGACCGACTGGCCGGGCATCAGACGCGGGACCGAGTGGACGGTGCCGAGGCCGCCGGGGTTGGTCAGGGAGACCGTCACACCGGTGAAGTCGTCCATGCCCAGCTTGCCGTCACGGGCACGGCGGACGATGTCCTCGTAGGCCTGCCAGAACTCGAAGAAGTTCAGGGTCTCGGCCTTCTTGATGCCCGCGACCACGAGCTGGCGGTCGCCGTTGGGCTTCACCAGGTCGATGGCGAGGCCGAAGTTGATGTGCTCCGGCTTGACCAGGGTCGGCTTGCCGTCCTTCTCCGCGAAGGAGTAGTTCATCGACGGCATCGTCTTGATGGCCTGCACCATCGCGTAGCCGATCAGGTGCGTGAAGGAGATCTTCCCGCCCCGGGCGCGCTTCAGGTGGTTGTTGATGACGATGCGGTTGTCGAACAGCAGCTTCACCGGGACCGCGCGCACGGATGTCGCCGTGGGCACCTCCAGCGAGGCGTTCATGTTCTTCGCGACGGCGGCGGCCGGGCCGCGCAGCGTCACCAGCTCCGGGCCCTGGGGGGCCGCGGCGGCGGGCGCGGCCTGGGCGGCCGGCTTGACGGCGGCGGGCTTCGCGGCAGCCGGGGCCGGAGCCGCGGCGGCAGGCGCCGGGGCGGCGGCCGCGGGCCTGGGCGCCACGGGGGCGGCCGGGGCCGGCGCGGGAACGGCGGCCGGGGCGGCCGGAGCCGGAGCGGCGGCAGGAGCTGCCGGGGCCGCTGTGGTGGTCCCTGCGGCCCCCGCGGCCGCAGTACCCGCCGGAGCCGAGGCGACAGCCGCGCCCGGCTTGTAGTCGGCGAAGAAGTCCCACCAGGCTCGGTCTACCGAATTCGGGTCCTGGAGGTACTGCTGATAGATCTCGTCGACGAGCCACTCGTTCGGTCCGAACGCGGCAGCGGGATTCTTGCCCGCTTGGTCGGCGTCGGTCGAGATGCTCGAGTTACTGGGGGACTGTGGCGACACGGCGGCAACCGCCCTCTTCCGCTTCTCACAAGGTGATGGACAGCGGGAATAAAGGCTACGCCCCCATGGCCGGGAAGGTCAGGCCGAGCAAGGTCATCGTCGCGTAAGTCACACCGGAAAGTGTGTTTCGGGCCCGGAAATGGCGGGAAACAAGCGTGGTTCCGCTACGAATGGGGGGTTCCGGGATACGACGACGCAGGCCCTGCACGCTCAGCGTGCGGGCGTGTGCCTGATCACACGTGTCCGTCAGCCCGGACGTAGGTGGATCTTGAGGCTCCGGATCGGACTTTACGTCAACTTGGCACGGATGTCTCTCCCGGAAGGGTGACGAGAATCCGGCAACCACGCTCGGATTCGGCCACTCCGATCCGGCCGCCGTGCAGGTCGACCGCCCAGCGGGCGATCGCCAGCCCGAGGCCCGTACCGCCGTCGCCGCCCTGCCCGTTCGACGAGCCCGCGCCACCGCGGTTGAAGCGCTCGAAGACGCGGTGCCACTCGGAGCGCGGGATGCCGGGGCCCTCGTCGAGCACCTCCAGCTCCAGCGACTCGGGCTGGACCCCGCGCCGGGCCTTCACGATCACGCGGCCGTGCGGCGGGCTGTGCTTGACCGCGTTGTCGATGAGATTCGCCACTACCTGGTGGATGCGCTCCGGGTCCGCGTGCGCGGTCAGTTCCGGCGGGGAGACGTCGAGGTGCAGATGGACGTCCGTACGGGTGCTGCTGCCGGAGCCCGAGGCGATGCCCGCACGCGCGGGCACGGCCATGTTGGCCTCCTTCAGGACGCCCGACAGGTACGGCCACACCTCGAAGCGCCGCTGCCGCAGCGGTACGACGCCGTTGTCCAGGCGGGACAGGTCGAGCAGCGTCTCGACCAGCCGGCCTAGCCGCTCGGTCTGCTTCAGGGCCGTGCGCATGGTCTCGGGGTCGGCGGTCGTGACGCCGTCGACGATGTTCTCCAGGACGGCACGCAGCCCGGCGATGGGCGTCCGCAGCTCGTGCGAGACGTTCGCCACCAGCTCCTTGCGCTGCCGGTCCTGGGCCTCCAGGTCGTCGGCCATGCGGTTGATCGTCTGGGCCAGGTCGCCCAGCTCGTCCCGGCGGTTCTCGCGCACCCGGCGCGTGTAGTCGCCGTGCGAGATGGCGCCGGCGACGGCGTTCATGTCGTCCAGTGGCGCGGTGAGCGAATGGGCCACGAACTGCGTGATCAGGAGTGTGGCGATCATCGAGAAGACCGTGATGAAGCGCAGCTCCGTCGCGGTGCGCATCGCGATCATCATCAGCCCGGTGGTGATGAGGACGGCGATGACGACCAGTGCGCCCAGCTTCGTCTTGATCGAGAACGGGCGCAGCCCGCCCCAGGGCTCGGGTTCCCCGGGACCTCTCCGTGCGGCCGGACCGCCGCTCATGGCGTCGGGGTCTCCAGCGCGTAGCCCACACCGTGCACGGTGCGGATCCGCTCGGCGCCGATCTTCCGGCGCAGCGCCTTGATGTGGCTGTCGACGGTCCGGGTGCCGGAGGCGTCCGCCCAGTCCCACACCTCGGCCAGCAGCTGCTCCCGGGAGAGCACCGCGCGGGGCGTGTTGGCGAGGCACACGAGCAGGTCGAACTCCGTGGGTGTCAGATGGACGTCCTCGGAGCGCACCCGCACCCGCCGCTGCGCGTGGTCGATCTCCAGCTCGCCGAGCCGCAGGATGCCCGAGCGGGGCGTGGCCGCGGCCAGCGCCGCCCGCTCCACCCGCCGCAGCAGGACGTGCACCCGCGCGGCCAGCTCCCGCATGGAGAACGGCTTGGTCATGTAGTCGTCGGCGCCGACCCCGAGCCCGACCAGCATGTCGGTCTCGTCGTCGCGCGCGGTGAGCATCATCACCGGCACCGGACGGGCGGCCTGCACCCGACGGCAGACCTCCAGACCGTCGAAGCCGGGCAGCATGATGTCGAGGATCAGCAGATCGGGCTGCCAGGCCTCGGCGGTGTCGACGGCGGCCGGGCCGTCACCCGCGGTCTGCACGAGGAAGCCCTCGGCGCGCAGGCGGGCCGCGATGGCGTCGACGATGGTCGGGTCGTCCTCGACCACCAGCACCCGGCGCTGTGCGCCCGGGGTCGCCGTCGTGCCGTTGTGGGATGTGTGGGTCTGCTCCATCGCCCGCCCCTGAGTTGCTTTCCGGAATGCGTGGGGTCATTCCTTCTGACTGCCTGCGCATGCTTGCGATTGACGCTTGAATGATCCGCGTCAGGTGAGCAGAGTACGGGGAGTTACCGCGTCTGGGCTATCCAGGTCGTACGGCGAGGTGTACGACGTCCGGAACGCCCCGGGCAACCGGGATCTCTTCGGTACGCACCTGTTGGAACCCGGCATTCCACAGTGTTCCTTCAAATTCCGGAGAGGGCTGCGCAGACCACACCGCCAGCACCCCGCCCGGGCTCAACACCCTTGCGCAGTCGGCGAGTCCGGTCGCCGAGTAGAGCCCGTCATTGCCCTCCGTGACCGTCCAGTCGGGCCCGTTGTCGATGTCCAGGCACAGCGCGTCGTACGTGGCGGATGTCTCATGGACGTATTCCACGAGATCCGCTTCCACGATCTCCGTGCGCGGATCCGCGAGGGCGTCTTCCGACATTTCGGAAAGCGGGCCGTGCTGATGCCAGTCGATGACGGCGGGTTCCCGTTCTACGACGGTGACGGCACCCCAGCGGGGATTCGCCGCCGCGTGTGCGAGTGAGAAACCGACGCCCAGGCCTCCGATCAGCACGTTCGGCTGTTCGCGGGGGCCGAGGGCGGTGAGCGCGGCATCGACGAGCAGCCGCTCGGACCGCCCGTCCGAGGTGTCCATGAGGAAGCAGCCGTTGGCGATGATCTGCAACAGCTCCCCGTGCCGCCGCAGCACGACCTCGCCGTACGGGCCCTCACGCCGGTCCAGGACGACAGGGGTGTCGTAGATGGCGGTCATGCGCCCCATCCTGCATGAACGGGGAGCGGAGGGCGGGGGAATTACGGGTGGCCGGAGGCCCGAGGGGTGCGCTCCACGCCCATGTGCCGGTTCTGTGCGGGTCCTGTGTCTCGCGCGTGCCCGTGCCGATACATACCCTCGTAACAGCGACAGACCGGCGAGAACTGCGTGGTGGCTGGATGGCCGCGAATTACCCGTTCGTGGGACGCGAGGACGTGCTGGGCGAGCTGCGGGCCGCGCTGGAACGGGCCGCGGCAGGCCGGGGCGGCCTCGTCACCCTGACCGGACCCGCGGGTGCGGGCAAGACCCGTACCGCCGAGGAGGCGGCCGCGCACGCCGGTGCCTTCCGCACGCTGTGGACCTGGTGCCCGCCGGAGACCGCCGGGCGCGCCTTCCGCCCCTGGTCCCGTCTCCTGCGGGAACTGGCCGCGGACGACGCGGCCTGCGGGCGCCTGGTCGCCGGCTCGCCACCGCTCCGGGCGCTGGTCTCCGGCGCCGGCCCGGGCGCCCTGCGCGGCGCGGACCCGGAGACGGCCCGGCTGCGCCTGGCCGGCGACGTGACGGACCTCCTGACCACGGCGGCCCGCCGCCGCCCCCTCCTCCTGGTCCTGGACGACGCCCACGCGGCCGACGCCTCGTCCCTGCGGCTGCTCCTGGAGACGGCGGACGCGGTACGGGCGACCCCCGTGCTGCTCCTCGCCACGGCTCGGGACGAGGACGCGGCCTGGGGGCTGCGGGGTGAGGGGCCGGCGGACACGGGGGCGGCCGACGGCCGGGCAGGGAGCGCGGGGGGCTCGGCGGAGTCCGCTCGGGGGAGGGACGGCGCGGATCGGGGCGACGGCGGGACGGACGCCGGGCGCAGAGACGAGCGAACGGCGAGTGACCGGGGCCGGGGCGCGGGAACGGGGGGTGACCGGGGTCGGGGCGCGGCAGCGGGAGGTGACCGGGGTCGGGGCGCGGCAGCGGGAGGTGACCGGAGCTCGGGCGCGGGAGCGGGAGGTGACCAGGGCCGGGGCGACGGCGGCGGGGGCGGCGACGGGCGGAGCCATGGCCGGGGCGGTGACCGGACGCCGGGGGACCACGCGGCCGGGTACGACCGGGCGCGGGTACGGGCGCAGTTGCTGCGGCGGGGGCGGGCCCTGCCGCTCGGGCCGTTGCCCGCGCGGGATGTCGCGGCGCTGGTCGCGGCGGTGACGGGGAAGACGCCCGGGCGGGACGAGGTCCGGCAGTTGGTACGGCGCACCGGTGGGGACGCCTTCTTCGTCACCGAGTTGCTGCGGGCGGGGAGTTGGAGCGCGCCGTCGGCCGTCGACGGGGCCGGCGTCTCCTCGGTCGCGGTGCGGGCCGCCGTCCAGGAGCGGTCGGCCGATCTGACGCCCCGGGCGGCGCGGGTGCTGGACGTGGCCGCCGTGCTGGGCACGCGTTTCCGGCTGGACGTGCTGGCCGAGGCGGCGGAGGTGCCGCTGGGGGAGGTGCGGGCGTTGCTGGGGGAGGCCGCCGGGGCCGGGCTGCTCGCGGAGGCCGGGGCCGACCGGGGCGCCTTCCGCCACGACCTGCTCCGGGACGCGGTGTACGACTCCCTTGCCCCGGCCGAGCGCGCGGCCCTGCACCACGCGGCCGCCGAGGTCCTGGCCGGTTACGCCCGCCGCGGCCGCGACACGGGCCCCGCGGAGGTCGCCCACCACCTCCTCCTCGCCGGCCCCGAACACGCGCCCCGCGCCGCCCACTACGCCCACGAGGCGGCGACCCGAGCGGAGACCCTGTTCGCCTTCGAGGACGCGGCCCGGTGGTACGAACGGGCGCTGGGCGCGTGGGACGCGGCGGGCGGCGGGACCGGGGCGGGCGGCGGAGAGGGCGGCGAGGGCACCGCGGAGGGCGGCGAGGGCGGGGCCGAGGACGGCACGATCGCCGGAGATCCTCGGCAGGACGGGCCCGCCTCGACCGTACGCTCCGAACGGGTCGAGGCCCTGCTCGGTCTCGGGTCCGCGCGGCTCGGTGCCGGGGAGCCGGACGCTGCCCGGAGTGCGCTGCTCAGGGCCGCCGGGCCGGCCCGGGAGCTCGGGCGGCCCGACCTGCTCGCCCGGGCCGCGCTCGGGCTCGGGACCGGGGCCGTCGGGTTCGAGGTCGATCTGGCGGACCGGGAGCAGCTCGACCTGCTCACCGAGGCGCGGAGCGCGCTCGCCGGCCGCCCCGAACACGCCGCCCTGCGTGCCGCCGTAACCGCCCGTCTCTCCCTGGCCGCCGGCCTCGTCGAACCGGAACGACAGCGCATCGCCCTCGCCGAGGAGGCCGTCCGCACCGCCCGCGAGACCGGGGACCCGGCCACCCTCGGCCCCGCCCTCGCCGCGCTCTGCGACGCCCGCCCCGGCCCCGACCACTGCCGCGACCGCCTCACCTGGACCACCGAGATCGTCACCATCGCCCGCGACCTGCGCGACCCGGTGCTCGAACTCCTAGGCCGGCGGCTGCGGTTGGTCGCCCTGATGGAGACGGGCGCGTTCGCGGAGGCCGAGGCGGAGGCGGCGGCCTACGAGGCGGTCGTACGGCCGCTGCGGCGACCGCTCTACGCCTGGTACGTGCCGCTGTGGCGCGGCACGCGCGCACTGATGGAGGGGCGTTACGACGACTGCGCGGCCGCCCTCGACGAGGTCGAGGAGCTCGGCCGCAGGGCCGGCAGCGCCAACGCCCAGATGCTCGCCGTCACCCAGCGCTGGTGCCTGTACACCGAGACGGACGACCGCGACGGACTGGCGCGGGTGCGGGCGGAGGCGACCATGCTGGAACAGTCCCCGATGCTGTGGCCCCGCGTCTCGCTCGCCCTGGTCGCCGCACAGTTCGGCCGCCCGGACGAGGCCGCGCGCCGCCTCTCCGCCGTGGCGCCGCGGCTCGGCGGGGCGCCCCGCGACAGCGAGTGGCTGCCGATGCTGGCCCAGGCCGCGGAGACGGTCGCCGCCGTCGGCACCCACCCCGCCGCGCCCGTCCTGTACGACCTGCTCGCTCCGTACGCCGGCCTGTTCGTGGTGGAGGGCATCGGCGCGGCGATCAGGGGACCGGTGGACCGTCATCTCGCCCTGCTGGCAACGGCGATGGAGGACGCCGACCGGACCCGCGAACACCGGGAGCGGGCCCTGGGGGCGGCCGAGGCGGCGGGCGCGGTGGCACTGGTGGAGCAGATCGCGGGGGAGACGCCGGGCGGGGCGGCGGGCGCGGTGGCACTGGTGGAGCAGATCGCGGGGGAGACGCCGGCCGGTTCGGGGGGAGCGGTGGCGCGGGCGGAGCCCGGCGTGAGCGGGGGGTCGGCCGGTTCGGGGGGAGCGGTGGCGCGGGCGGAGCCCGGCGTGAGCGGGGGTCGGCCGGTTCGGGGGAGCGGTGGCGCGGGCGGAGCCGAGCGTGGGCGGGGTGACAGGCACGGCAGCGGATCCGGAGGCCCCGTCCCGCGTGGACGCCCCGGATCCCGGACAGGGTCCACCTCCGCTCGCCGACACCCCCGTCTTCCAACGCGAAGGCCCCCTCTGGCACTTCCGTTACGCCGGTCGCGAGGTCAGGCTCCCCGACAGCAAGGGGCTGCACGACATCGCCGTGCTGCTCGCCCGCCCCGGCACCCCCGTCCCGGCCGTCGAGCTGGCCGCACCGCCCGCCGAGGCGAACGGCGCCGACGGCCTGCACCTCCAGGGCGACACCGGCGAGCTGATCGACGCCACCGCGCGGGCCGCCTACCGGCGCAGGCTGCGGGAGCTGGAGGCGGAGGCCGAGGACGCCGACGCCGCCGGGGACACCGCCCGCTCCGCCCGGGTCGCCGTCGAGCGGGACGCCCTGGTCGCGCAGCTCACGGCCGCGTACGGCATCGGTGGCCGGGTCCGCCGTACCGGATCCCCCGTCGAACGCGCCCGGACGGCCGTCACCGCGCGCGTCCGGGCGGCCGTGAAGCGGATCGGCGCGGTCCACCCCGAACTCGGCCGGCACCTGGAGACCGCCCTGCGCACCGGCACCCTCTGCGAATACCGGCCCGAAAAGCCGCTCGCCTGGCGCCTGTGAGGCCCCGCCTCACACCGTGCCGCCCGACCTCACGCCTCCTCCGTGAAACCACGAAACGACGGAGGAAGGCAGGACACCATGCCCCGTACATCCAAGGCCGAGGCCGAGCTCCAGGTCGACGAGCCGGTCATCGAGGGCCGCTACGCCCAGGTCGGTCCGTACACCGTCTCGTACGAGACCATGAAGGAGGACATGGACCCCGCCCCGCTCTTCCGGGGCCTGCCCGACGACCGCTGCCAGTGCCCGCACTGGGGCCAGGTCCTCAGCGGGAAGATCGTGTTCCGGTACGCCGACCACGACGAGGTCTTCCACGCCGGTGACGCCTACTACGGCGCCCCCGGCCACCTCCCGCTCATCTTCGCCGGTACCGAGATCGTCGAGTTCAGCCCGACCGCCGAGCTGAACAGCACGATGGAGGTCGTCGGCCGCAACCTCGCGGAGGTGTCGTCATGAACGTCAAGGAGCTCGCGGACCTCTTCGTACGGTTCCTGGAGACCAACACCGCACCCGAGGGCCTGTTCACCGACGACGTCTTCCTCGACCTGACCGTCCCGCAGTGGCGGCTGCAGACCTCCGGCCGCGACGAACTCGTCGCCGCCCGCCGGCGCAGCCACCCGGCCCTGGGCACCGTCCCCCGCCACCGCGTGGACCCGACCCCGACCGGCTTCGTCCTGGAGTTCGAGGAGCGCTGGGAGGACGAGCAAGGCGCCTGGTACTGCCGGGAGTTGATGCGCGCCGAGGTCAGGGACGGCGCCATCAGCGAGGCCTCCGTCTACTGCACGGGCGACTGGGACCCGGCCACACAGGCGGCGCACGCGAGGGCGGTGACCCTGCTGCGCCCGTGAGCGAAATCAGCCTCGGCCGTCCAACCCGAACCCGTACGGAAACACCGGGTCCTCCGTGTCATTGGGCACGTCGGGACGCCCCGCGGCCACCGCCTCCATCGACCGCGGCAGCTCGAACGGCAGCCTTCCCTCCGCCTTCGCCCGCCCGAACGCCACGTCCAGCACGGCGGCGTCCGAGGCCCCGAAGTCGGCCAGGAGGGCTGCCGCCCGTTCCGCGATCTCCGGCATCACCGCAGGCCGTTCGAGGTTCACGCACACCAACGTCGGTACGGAGTCCAGCAGTTGGAGGATCTCCTTCAGCTCGTCCGCCGGGAACTCCAGCGACCCGGCGTGGAAGAACGACTCGAAGGCGCCCGGCCGTTGCTCGTACGGGGTGCGCAGGCGCAGGACCGCCAGATCGGCATCCCTCGGATCGGCCACCACCTCGCCGTACCCGGCCGCCACAACCTCGCTCACCCCCTGGACGTACAGCCTCGGCCGCCCGGCCACCGGCAGCACCCCCTGATTGGTCAGCACCGTCAGCGAGCGACGCTGGGCGGCCTCACCGAGAGCGGTGAACTCGCCCGCGCCCACCACCTCTTCGGCCCGGTCGACATCGACGTACCGATTCTCGAAGAGCCCCAGGACGAACTTCTCGCGCAGCACCCGCCGCACGGACCGGTCGATCCGTTCCTCCGACACCCGTCCCGAGCGCACCAACTCCACGATCACGTCGGGACACTGCTCGCCCCCGAACTGGTCGGTCCCCGCGTCCAGCGCCTTCGCCGCGCGCTGGGCGACGGTCAGGTGCTCCACGCCCCAGGCCCGCGCCTCGGCCGGCTCGCCCAGGATGTCGGCGTCGGTGAGCAGGCCCCAGTCGGTGCAGATGATGCCGTCGAAGCCGAGCCGCTCCCGCAACAGGCCGGTCAGCACGTCCTTGTTGAAGCCGAAGCCGACCTCCTCCCAGTCCGTGCCGACCGGCTGCCCGTAGTACGGCATCATCTGCGAGCAGCCCGCCTCGATCGCCGCGACGAAGGGCGCGAGGTGGTGCTCGCGCATCCCGCCCGGGTACACCTGCTCCTTGCCGTACGGGAAGTGCGGGTCCTCGCCGTCCTTCTGCGCACCGCCGCCCGGGAAGTGCTTCACCATCGCGGCGACCGACTCGCGCCCCAACTCCGGCCCCTGCAACCCCCGTACATACGCCCGTACGAGCTCCCCGGCCGTCTCCGCGTCCGACCCGAACGTGCCCGACTGCCGTGACCACCGCGGCTCGGTCGCCAGGTCGATCTGCGGGTGCAGGGCGACCCGGAAGCCGACCGACAGGTACTCGCGACGGACCGTGTCCGCGAACCGCTCGACCAGCGCCGGGTCACCGATCGCCGCCAGTCCCAGCGGCTCGGGCCAGGCCGAGAAGTCGCCGGCCAGGAAGGAGGCGCCCGGGTTGTCGGTGAAGGCATGGCGCGGGTCGGTGGAGAGGGTGACCGGGATGCCCAGACGGGTCCCGGCCGCCAACTCCTGGACGCGGTTCGCCCATTGGGCCATCTCGCGGGCGCCGCCCTGGCCGATCAGGTTGAAGTGGGTGAGATGGCGGCCGGCGACCAGCTCCGTGGTGTCGTACCGGAGGAAGCCGCCCTTCTCGGCGAGGGTGCCGCCGGGGCCCATGGCGAGCATGGTGTGGAACAGCTGGCCGGCCTTCTCCGCCAGGGTCATGCGGGAGAGGAGGTCCTCGACACGCTCGTCGACGGAGCGGTTCGGGTCACGGTAGATGGGCGTGGACATCGGCGATTCCCTTGTACGTGGGCTTACTTGACCGAGCGGACGAACTGGACCGCCAGCGCGCCCAGCACGGCGGCGATCGCGCCGAACAGGAACAGCGCGCCGTAGTTCCCGCCGCCACCGATCGCGAGCAGCGACGGGGCGAGGACGGGGACCAGGGACTGGGGGAGGGCGTTGCCGATGTTCAGGACGCCCATGTCCTTGGCGGATTCCTCGGGGTTGGGGAGCACGGCCGCGGCCAGCGCCATGTCGACCGACAGATACAGACCCTCGCCGAGACCGAAGACGACCAGAGCGACGACGTACATCCCGAAGGTCTGGGCGGAGGCGATCAGGGCCAGGCTGACGGCCATGACCATCGAGGAGCCGAGGACGTACGGCTTGCGGCGGCCGGACCTGTCCGAGAGCAGGCCGCCGAGCAGTGAGCCGACGACGGTCGAGGCGACCATCGCCAGGGTGCCCACCAGGACCTTGCCGGTGACCTCGGAGTCGCTGTAGCCGAGGCGGTCCATCAGGAAGTAGACCTGGTAGCTGGTGACGCAGGAGGCGCCGGTGAAGACCAGGAAGCGGCCGGCGAAGTTCCACGCGAAGTCGGGGTGCTTGCGCGGGCTGACCCAGAAGCTGCGCAGGAACTCCCGTACGGAGTACGGCTCGAAGGCGCCCGCGCGGGCCGGGCGGTCCTTCATCACGGCGGCCAGGTAGCCGACCAGGGCGATGCCGATGGCGCCCGGGACCAGGAAGGCGAGGGCCATCGAGCCGCTGAACAGCTGGGCCAGCGCCGAGCCGCCGATCATCGACAGGGAGACCGTGCTGCCGACCAGGCCGGAGACGCGGGCCTGCTGATGGGCCGGGATCAGGTCGGGGATGGTGGCGGTGAGCGCGGCCAGGGAGGCGTTGATGCCGAGCTGGGCGAGGGCCCAACCGGCCATCAGGGTCGGGACGTCGGAGCCGAGGGCGACCACCAGCAGGCCCGCGGAACCGGCCACCATGCCGCCGATCAGCCAGGGGCGGCGGCGGCCGTAACGGCTGGTGGTGCGGTCGGACAGGGCGCCGAAGACCGGGTTGCCGAGCATCGCGAGCAGGGCGCCGACGGACAGCACCTGGCCGAGGGCGGTGCCGCGGTCGGCCTCCGGGACGATCTGGGCGACCCGCAGGGCGAGGGTCACCATCACCGGGGTGAGCACGGCGAGATAGGCGCCGAACTGGCCGGCGACGAGGCCGATGACGAGTTTGGCGGGGGCGGACGGCTCGGGCTGCGCGGCGGACGATGGGGAGGTCGTCCGGTCGAGCGGTGCGTCGTGGCTCAGGGCCATGGCGACTCCATGGGGACGGGGGCGGCTTCTTCGCCGCACCGGCCCGCTCAGGGAACCAGCAAAACCGAGTGGGTACTAGGTTTTGCTCAAGTGGCCAGAATCACGCCGCACATGGCTTGAAAGAACGAGGCACTTGACTCGTGTAACCGCCGGTTTGCGACTCGGTTAGGGTGAGGCCCATGGAGCCCAGCAGGGAGCGCAAGGAGAGCGGGAAGGCCGGCAAAGGCCCAGGCCGCGGTACGTACGCCGTGGGCGACGAGCGCCGGCTGCGCATCCTCGACGCCGCCGTCGAGCACTTCGCGCAGTGGGGCTTCCACGCCTCCTCGCTGGCCCGGATCGCCAAGGACGTCGGCATCACCCAGGGCGGTCTGCTGCACCACTTCCGCAGCAAGGAGGACCTCCTCGTCCAGGTCCTGGAGCGCACCGAGCAGCACGACAAGGAGCGGTTCTTCGCCGGCGAGTACGGCACCGCCGCCGAGTGCTACGTCGGCCTGCTCCGGCTCAAGGAGTACAACGCCGAACGCCTGGGCCGCACCCGGATGTTCAACGTCCTGGCCGCCGAGGCCGGCGATCCCGGACACCCCGCCCACGCCTACTTCGCGCGCCGCTACCGGGAGTTGACGGATGTCATGGCGGCCTCCTTCCAGCAGGCTGTCGAAAGCGGCGAGTTGAGGCGCGACACCGACGTCGTCGCCATCGCCCAGGAGACGGCCGCCGTCATGGACGGACTCCAGCTCCAGTGGGTGCTCGACCCCAAGGGCTTCGACATGGTCGGCCGCTTCCGCCAGTACGCCGACCGGCTGCTGCGCGCGATCACCACGGCCGGAACAGGGCTGCCCGCCGACGCGTGGATGAGCGGGACGCCAGAAGACCCTTAAAGGTTGCTGTGAATCGGCTCTCGCGTGGCGTCGGTCATAGACAGGGGCCCGTGATGCCCCGAAAGGTGGGGTGTGAACGGAAGGAGCCCCGCACCGTGGAACACGCCGCGACGGCCGACGCCAAGCCCTTGGCCGCGCCGCTCCCCGAGGTCTCCGACCTGCTGGACGCCCTGCCCCGCCAGCGCGTCCCGGCCCCCGCGGCCACCGCCCCGCTGCCGGCCCCCGCGATCCGCGTCCCGCGCCCCTGGCACCTCCTGCCGACCCCGACCGGAACGCCGTTCACCTTCGCCTACGCGGCCGTCCTGGCGCTCACGTCACTGATCACCACGTACGCCTCCCCGTCCCTGATCCACGCCCTCCACCAGGGCTCCAGCACGGACGTGGCCCACCTGGTCCGCACACCCGTCCTGGTCCTGCTGGCCAGCGCCCTCTGGGTCGCGGGCGGCCTGGTGTCGCCGTACGTCCTCTGCTTCCTGCTCGTCCTGACCGCCCTGGAGCGGCGGATCGGCGGCGCGCGCACCGCCGTCGTCTTCCTGCTCGGGCACGTCCTGGCCACCCTCGCCACCGAGGGCACGGTGGGCCTCGCGGTCCTCGCCGGCCACCTCCCCCACACCTCCCTGCACCGCATGGACTACGGCATCAGCTTCGGCGTGGCGACCTCCGTCGGCGCCCTGGCGGGCCTCGTCCGCCCCTGGCTCCGCTGGCCCATGCTGATCCTCTTCGGCGGCATGCTCCTCCAGGACCTCTACGAGTTCACGGACCCGATGACCAACTGGGGCCACCTGATCTCCCTCTCCATAGGCGTGTCGACCTGGCCGATGCTCCGCCGGTGGGCACGGGCCTCGGGAGCCTCGGGCCCGTCCGGCGGATCACGCCGACTGTCAGAAGCGGCGCCGCATCGGCGCAGGTGAGCGGCGTCTGGTGCATGCACCTGCAAGGCGGCAGATGCGCCTGCCAGGCCCCGCGCCCCCGGCGTGATCCGCCGGACGGGCCCTAGACCCGCGGTGCCCCGGTCACCGACATCACCAGGGAGTACAGGGAGGTCGTGGCCGTGATGAAGAGGCGGTTGTTCTTCGGGCCGCCGAAGGTGATGTTGGAGACGGTCTCGGGGACCAGGACGCGGCCGATGAGGGTGCCGTCGGGGTCGTAGCAGTGGATGCCGTCCGCCAGGGCCGCCGCCCACAGCCGGCCCTGGTCGTCGAGGCGGATGTTGTCGTAGTGGACGCCCGCCGAGGCCTCCGCGAAGACCTTCCCGTCCGAGAGCGTGCCGTCCTCGGCCACGTCGAAGACGCGGATGCGGGCGGCACGGGAGTCGGAGACGTACAGCCGCCGCTCGTCCGGGGAGAGGATGACGCCGTTGGGCCCGTCGAAGCCGTCGGCCGCGAGGTGCACCTCGCCGCTCACCGGGTCGATCCGGTAGACGTTGCACGCCCCGATCTCGGACTCGGCGCGATGCCCCTCGTAATCGCTGAGGATCCCGAAGTCCGGGTCGGAGAACCACACCGTGCCGTCGGAGCGCACGACGGAGTCGTTCGGGCTGTTGAGCCGCTTGCCGGCGAAGCGGTCGGCGAGGACGGTGACCGTCCCGTCCGGCTCGGTCCGCGTCACCCGGCGATTCCCCTGCTCACAGCTGACCAACCGCCCCTGCCGGTCCAGGGTGTTGCCGTTGACGTGCCCGGCGGGAGAACGGAAGACGCTCACCGCGCCACTGCTCTCGTCCCACCGCAGCAGCCGGTCGTCGGGAATGTCGCTCCACACCACCTGCCGCCAGGCCGGCACGTACAACGGCCCCTCCGCCCACCGGCACCCGTCGTACAGCACCTCCAGCCTGCCGTCGCCGTTCGTGCAACGCCCGCCGCTGAAGCGTTCGTCCAGCACCTCGTACAGCCCTTTGACGATGTGCCCCGTCATGCTGCTGACCCCTCACTGATGTCGATCAGGACGGGTGCAAGGTAACCCGGCTAGGCCTTCCGGGCGGTGGCCAACTGCCGGGCCAGCCCGGGGATCCCCAGTCGCAGTTCCTGCTCCTGGTTGGCCCCGTGCAGCCGATTGCTGAGCTGGTAGGGATCGGCGGCGAGGTCGTAGTACTCCCGGAACAGCACCTCGCCGCCGCCCTTCGGGCGACCCGACTTGTCGAGCCGCGTCCGGTAGTACTCGGTGTACTGCTCCCGCTTCCCGATGTACGTCGCCCAGGTGTGGATCGGTTCCTTGTCCTGCCGGTTCCACCACCACTCGGCGAGGAGATGGTCGCGGTCGTTGCGCGGGTCGAGCAGGGAGTGGCCGTCGAGCGGGGTGTCCGGGGTGAGGCCGGCCGCGTCCAGGAAGGTGGGCGCGATGTCGACGTGCCCGGTGAGCCGGTCGTCGGTCCGGGCCTCGCCAAGACCGCGGGCCGGCCAGGAGGCGAGGAAGGGCACCTCCAGACTCGGCCGGTACGGCACCGACTTGCGCAGCCAGCCGTGGTCACCCCAGCACAGCCCGTGATCGCTCGTGTACACGACCAGCGTGTTCTCCAGCTGCCCCAGCTCACGCAGCTTGTCCCGGAAGTCGCGCATCGCGTCGTCTACGGACAGCAGGGTCTTCAACTGCCGCTCGCGCAGCGCCTTCCCCTGCTCGAAGGAGTGGTGCGCCTTCCGCAGGAACGCCGGCTTGTCGCTCTTGTCGTCCTCGAACACCGAGGGCCGCCCGTCCCAGTCGGGCACGCGCGCGTGCGCGTACCGCCGCTCCGGGATGTTCAGCTCGTGCGCGCTGCGGGTGGCGACGTACGCGAACCAGGGCCGGTCGTCGACGCGGGACTGCTCCATGAAGGCGAGGGCGCGGTCCTTGATGACGGTGGTGTTGTAGCCGGGGATGTTCCGGACGGTGCCGTTGTCGTTGTAGTGGCCGTTGTAGTACGCCACCGGCTCCTGGAGCAGCCACTCGTCGAAGTGCGGCGGGTTGTCGCCGGTGTGCCAGAAGTTGAGGTACTTGCCGAACAGGCCGGTGCGGTAGCCGGCCTCGTGCAGCCGCCGCTGGACGGTGGTGCGCTGGTCGAGGTGGTACGGGTGCCGGGTGTCGAGCACCCCGTGGTTGTGCGCGTACCGCCCCGACATGATCGAGGCGCGGGAGGGCGCGCAGAGCGGCGTGTTGGCGTGCGCCCGCCCGAAGGTGGTCCCGTGCCCGCCGAGCCAGTCGAGGGTCTGGGGGATCGCCCAGTCGGTCTCCTTCGGCTGGTCGTCGGTGAGCACGAAGAGGATGTTGGGCCGGTGGTCGGAACGGGGGCGGCGGTAGGGGGTGGGGGAGGCGGCCCGGCTGGCGGCCGGGGCGGCGGTACGGACGTTGTTGACGGCGGGGGCGTTCGGACTGCCCGCGTCCCCGTCGTCCCCTCCGACGGCCCGCGCCACCAGTGGCACGGCGGCTCCGGCGGCGACGACGGCGGTCCCCGCGATCACGGCCCGCCGGGCAGGCCCACGCCGCTGCTCCTGGCTCATAGGTGTCCCCAAGTCCCCGTTTTGCGGTGCTTCGACGCACACGCAACCTGTGAACGAGCTTGCAGTGTGCAGGCCGTTCCTGTGAATGCCGTTGCGGGATTACGACGGTGACCTTGCGGTGTTCCTTCGATGAGGGCCCTGCGAGTCGGCCGAACGCCCAGCTCAACGCCCGATCGCTGACAGCGAACGCCACCCCGGGAACATTCGCGAAGCCTCGTGCATTGAGTCGGCATAACTCAACTTGGCTGCCGGAGGGAAAATCATGGCTTCGACGTCCACAACGCTCACCCTGCCCGTGCTGCCGCTCGACGACGAGGTCGTGCTGCCCGGCATGGTGGTCCCCCTGGACCTGAACGACGCCGACGTACGCGCCGCCGTGGAGGCCGCCCAGGCCGCCGCCCGATCCGAACCTGGAAAGCCCAGGGTCCTGCTGGTCCCACGCGTCGACGGCACCTACCCGGGCACCGGCGTGCTCGGCACCGTCGAGCAGGTCGGCCGCCTCGCCGACGGCGACCCGGGTGCCCTGATCCGCGGCCGCGGCCGCGTCCGTATCGGCGCCGGCACCACCGGCCCCGGCGCCGCGCTGTGGGTCGAGGGCACCCGTATCGACGAGAAGACCCCCGAGCCCCTGCCGGGCCACGTCACCGAACTGGTCAAGGAGTACAAGGCGCTCGCCACCGCCTGGCTGCGCAAGCGCGGCGCCTGGCAGGTCGTGGACCGCGTCCAGGCCATCGACGACGTCTCGCAGCTCGCCGACAACTCCGGCTACTCGCCCTTCCTGACCACCGACCAGAAGATCGAACTGCTGGAGACCGCCGACCCGGTCGCCCGCCTCAAGCTCGCCACCGCACAGCTCCGCGACCACCTCGCCGAGCAGGACGTCGCCGAGACCATCGCCAAGGACGTCCAGGAGGGCGTCGACAAGCAGCAGCGCGAGTTCCTGCTCCGCCGCCAGCTGGAGGCGGTCCGCAAGGAACTGCGCGACCTGAACGGCGAGAAGGACGGCGAGGAGTCCGACGACTACCGCGCCCGCGTCGAGGCCGCCGACCTGCCGGAGAACGTCCGCGAGGCCGCCCTCAAGGAGGTCGACAAGCTGGAGCGGTCCTCCGACCAGTCTCCCGAGGGCTCCTGGATCCGCACCTGGCTGGACACCGTCCTTGAACTGCCGTGGAACGACCGCACCGAGGACGCGTACGACATCCAGGGCGCCAAGGCGATCCTGGACGCCGAGCACGCGGGCCTGGAGGACGTGAAGGAGCGGATCACCGAGTACCTGGCGGTGCGCAAGCGCCGTACCGACCGCGGCCTCGGCGTCATCGGCGGCCGCCGCGGCGGTGCCGTCCTGGCCCTCGTCGGCCCGCCCGGCGTCGGCAAGACCTCGCTCGGCGAGTCCGTCGCCCACGCCATGGGCCGCAAGTTCGTCCGCGTCGCCCTCGGCGGCGTGCGCGACGAGGCCGAGATCCGCGGCCACCGCCGTACCTACGTCGGTGCACTGCCCGGCCGTGTCGTCCGTGCGATCAAGGAGGCCGGGTCGATGAACCCGGTGGTCCTGCTCGACGAGATCGACAAGGTGGGCTCCGACTTCCGCGGCGACCCGGCCGCCGCCCTGCTCGAAGTCCTCGACCCGGCCCAGAACCACACCTTCCGCGACCACTACCTGGAGGTCGAACTCGACCTGAGCGACGTGGTCTTCCTGGCGACGGCGAACGTGCTCGAAGCCATCCCGGAGGCGCTGCTGGACCGTATGGAACTGGTCCGCCTGGACGGCTACACCGAGGACGAGAAGGTCGTCATCGCCCGCGACCACCTGCTCCCGCGCCAGCTGGAACGGGCGGGCCTGGACAAGGACGAGGTGACCCTCGACGAGAGCGCCCTGCGCAAGCTCGCCGGCGAGTACACGCGCGAGGCGGGCGTCCGCACCCTGGAGCGCTCGATCGCCCGGCTGCTCCGCAAGGTCGCGGCGCAGCACGAACTGGGCGACCGCGAGCTGCCGTTCACGATCACGGACGCCGACCTGCGCGCCCTGATCGGCCGCCCGCACCACGTCCCGGAGTCCGCGCAGGACCCGGCGGAGCGCCGTACGGCGGTCCCGGGTGTGGCGACGGGCCTGGCCGTGACCGGCGCGGGCGGAGACGTGTTGTTCGTCGAGGCGTCCCTGGCCGACCCGGAGACGGGCGCGGCCGGCCTGACCCTGACCGGTCAACTGGGCGACGTGATGAAGGAGTCGGCGCAGATCGCACTGTCCTTCCTCCGCTCGCACGGTGCGGAACTGGAGCTGCCGGTCGCGGACCTGAAGGACCGCGGCGCGCACATCCACTTCCCGGCGGGCGCGGTGCCGAAGGACGGCCCGAGCGCGGGCGTCACGATGACGACGGCCCTCGCGTCCCTCCTGTCCGGCCGCCTGGTCCGCACGGACGTGGCGATGACGGGCGAGGTCTCCCTGACCGGACGCGTCCTCCCGATCGGCGGAGTGAAGCAGAAGCTCCTCGCTGCCCACCGTGCGGGCGTGACGACCGTGATCATCCCGAAGCGCAACGAGGCCGACCTGGACGACGTCCCGTCCGAGGTGCTGGACAAGCTGGACGTCCACACCGTCACGGACGTCCGCCAGGTCCTGGAACTGGCCCTCGCGCCTGCCACGAGCGACGCGAGGCCGGAGGTTCCGGCAGCGGCGTGACGGACGCTGCCGGACAGGGGAAGGCCCGGGTCCCGTGAGGGAGGCCCGGGCCTTCTCCGTACGCCGGCAGGTCAGCCGTTGGCGAGGGCGACGACCCGGTCCAGCGCCCCGTTGAACTTGTCGTGGTCGCCGACGGTCGGGCCGGACGAGGTGTACTGCCACATCGTGTAGTACGCCCATCCGGCCGGCAGCGTCCCCACGTCCGAGGCGTACCGGGCGATCCACAGCGGGTTGGCGGAGGCGAAGCCGGCGTAGTCGCCGGTGCAGTCGGTCCACCAGCTGGTGGCGGTGTAGATGACGGCATCCCGCCCAGTCCGCGCCTTGTACGTGTTCAGGAAGTCGGCGATCCAGCCGACCATCGCGCTCTGCGACTTGCCGTAGCACTCGGCGCCGTAAGGGTTCCACTCGATGTCCAGGGCGCCGGGCAGGGTCCTGCCGTCCTTGGACCAGCCGCCGCCGTGGTCGGCGAAGTAGTTGGCCTGGGTGGCGCCGCTCGTGGTGTCGGGGGTGGCGAAGTGGTAGGCGCCGCGGATCATGCCGACGTTGTAGGAGCCGTTGTACTGCTGGGCGAAGTAGGGGTTCGTGTAGTACGTGCCTTCCGTCGCCTTGGCGTACGCCCACTTGACCCCGCTGCTCCACAGGGTCGACCAGGCGACGTTGCCCTGGTAGCTGGCGACGTCGACGCCCTCGGTCTGGGTGGCGTCGCCGGTGGACGGCGTACCGGCACTGCCGTCGTGGGCGAGAACCCCCATGCCCATGTAGGCGGAGCCGCGGGACGGCGTCGTCGCCGCGTCGGCGGGGGCGGTGAGGGCGAGGGTGAGGGCGGCGAGCAGGAGCCCGGCGAGGAAGAGGCGCCGGGGGCGGAGCGGGTTCGGTCTGTGCACGGGCATGGCGTGCCTCCGAAGGCTCGGTGATGCTCGGTGGGGGGAAACCCTGACGAAGCTACGCACGTAGAAGAAGGCGTGTGAAGAGGGGGTGGAGGCTGCCGTTGGTCTAGCCCTGCGAAATACTTGTGGAGCTGCGGCGATGACGGGGTTCGGCGGAAACTTTCAGGTACGGGAAAACCGAGGCAGGGGCTGACGTGCACGAAGGCGGGAACGGCGACGGACGCCGCGGACAGGCGCAGGCGTCGCCGAGCGGTGCGGACCAGGAGTACCTGTCCCTGGAGCGCGAACTGACGATCCTGTTCCGGCGCGCCCGCGCCAACCAGGGCGAGATGGCCCGCGAGGTCCACCCGGACCTGGAGTCGGCGGCCTACGGCCTGCTCATCCGGCTGGACGAGTGCGGCCGTCAGCGCGCGACCGAGCTCGCGGCCTACATCGGCGTCGGCAAGGCGACGATGTCCCGCCAGCTCCGCGCCCTGGAGGACCTCGGCCTGGTCGCCCGCGAACCGGACCCGGCCGACGGCCGCGCCTGGCTGGTCCACCTCACGGAGGAGGGCCGCGAACGCGTGAGCAAGGTACGGGACGCGCGCCGCGGCCGCTACGTCAGCCAGCTGGCCCACTGGGACCGCCGCGAGGTGTCCGAACTGGCGCGGTTGCTGGGGCAGTTGAACGGGGTCATGGAGCGGTAGGGCCCGTCACAGCTCCACGTAGACCGCCGACGCGTCGTCATGCGCCTTGCTGCGCCGCAGGAACACCCGTTCCGTGTCGGCGGTCTCCAGCGCCCGCACCCGCTCCACCAGCGCCCCCGCCCCCTCCTTCCGCACGAACCGGAAGCAGTCCTCCCAGTCGCCCTCGCGGAACTTCTCCACCCAGCGCGTGGCGCCGTCCGTCATGCCCAGCAGGGCCCGCACCCCCGC
This sequence comes from Streptomyces sp. CA-249302, assembly GCF_050936785.1. Taxonomy (NCBI): domain Bacteria; kingdom Bacillati; phylum Actinomycetota; class Actinomycetes; order Kitasatosporales; family Streptomycetaceae; genus Streptomyces; species Streptomyces sp. CA-249302. Next base: position 7,327,383 of record NZ_JBNJMG010000001.1, read on the forward strand.
CCTCGGCAGCACGCCCGTCACCGCGCGCTCCGCGACCGACGGATCCGCGGCGGCCGTGTAGAAGCCGCCCTCCTTGTTGCGGACGTTGGCGTCCACCAGAGCGTCCGTCGCCAGGGCCGAGCGGGGGAGTCGGGAGAGGCGGTCGTCCAGTACGGCCGTCACCGAGCCCTCCGACGATTCGACCAGGAGCGCCGAGTCCGACAACACCAGGTACTCGACCGACTCCGGCGACCACCGCGCCACAACCACCGTGGCCTGTGGGGTGCGTGGGTGAGAAAGGTCACAGGTCGTTACATGTGCTTCAGCTGTACGAGCGATCGCCCGCGCGAGGGCCTCGGGCAGCGGAACATCCGGGCGGGAAACGGTCAGTTCGGTCAGCGCTCCGCCCAGGTGGGCGACGTGCCAAGGGACCGAATGCAGACACCCCGTCCCGTCGCGCGGCGGCGTCACCCCGTCCAGGATCACGAGGGCTCCGCCCTGGCCGGACGCGGGCAGGAGGACGGCGGCGAAGTCCTCGTTGGGGCGGTCCGGGTCGCCGGGCTCCGAAACAAGTTCCGTACGCATTCGGCCAGTCTGCACGACGTCTCCACACGCTTCACCAAAGGCTGGCAACGGTCGTCGAATTGGTGCACCCGCGCAGGTCAGGCGCCGGATTTGGGAGGGAATCCGGCGTTCCGGGAATGCGCGGCGGCACATAGTGCCACCGGTCGCCGGAGACGTCCAACCGGCCCGCCCGGAAAGGCCTGTGAATACGTCGGAGGAACTTGCCCGCCAACTCCCCTCCGATGTTCACTCCTTCGGGTGGCGGGTCAGGTGATGCGCGACTGCTGCCCACGGGAGTTGGGAGGGTCGGGAGCCGTACTGGGTGCACGTACTGTCGACGGGAGTTGACGGAACGTCACCAGGGCCCAGGGGATCACGAGTCAGGAATGCGAGCACCGGTGCAGAAGACGCGGCCTCGTCGCACAGGCAGCAAAGGCAGGCAGACGGCCTCCGCAGGAGGTCCGGAACCCGCTCCCGCCACTGTCACCGGCAAAGGCCGGCCCACCCACGTACGCAACCGGCTGATCGTCGCCGTGGCCGTGGTGGCCGCCGCCATCGCCGGCGCCGGAGCCCCGTCCGTACTCGCCGCCTCCGGGCAGCTGAAGGACTCCCAGGACCTGGTCACCCTGGCCGAGCAGACCCAGGACGCCCTCACGCTGGCCCACTCGCTCGCCGACGAGCGGGACGAGGTCACCTCGTACATCGCCGCCGGGCGGTCCAAGTCCAAGGCCCCCTCCGAGCAGCGCAGCGCCCGCGTCGACCGGCAGGTCGAGGAGTTGCGCGCCGACCCCGACATCCCCGCCGACCTGCGCGGCGACCTCGACGGCATCGACGCCCTGCGCCGGGCCGCGCTCACCGGCAAGAGCAGCGTCCTGGAGGCGCACGACGCCTACTCGGCCGCCATCACCGGCCTGCACGGGCTCGCGGAGCAGCTGGCCGAGCAGATGCCGACCAGGGCCGGCTCCGGGGCGTACGCGCTCGCCGAACTCGACTCCGCCGTACAGCAGTCGGCGGCCGCCCGCGGGCTCCTCCTCGCCGCGCTCAGCGTGCCGCGCACGACCCAGACCGTCATCAGCCCCGTCACCGGACTGCCGACCACGACGACCACCTCCTCGGCCGCCGACACCAAGACCCGTAACGCGCTGACGGCCGCCGCCCAGCAGGCCCGGGTGCGCTCCGACGCGGCCCTCGCCGACTTCCGCGAGACCGCCCCCAAGGCGGCCCGGAACTCGTACGACAACACGGTCACCGGCTCCGAGGTGAACTCCGCCGAGAAGTACCTGGCGTCCCTCACCGACCAGCCGACCCTCTCCTCCTCCCAGCTCGACACCAGCACCACCAAGGCCGGCGAGGCCCTCTCCGCGCGCGTCGACATGATGCGCGGCGCCGAGTCCGCCCTCTACGACCGCCGCACCAAGGACCTCGCCCAGCTGCGCGACGACGACGTCACCGCGCTGGAGATCCGCGTCGCGGTCCTGGGCGGTCTGCTGCTGGTCGCGGTCGGCATCGCCACGGCCATGGCCCGCACCCTCACCCGCCCCCTCTCCGTCCTGCGCCGCGGCTCGGCCCGCCTGGCCGAGGCCGAGAACCCGGCCGCCGAGGAAGCGATCACCTTCACCGGCCGCAACGACGAGTTCGCCCAGGTCGTACGGTCCGTCAACGCCCTGCACGCACACGCGGCCGCCCTGTACGAGCGCATCGCCACCCTGGAGTCCGACCGCAAGCACCTGGTCGGCCAGCGCCAGAAGATGGCCGACGCCCGAGAGGAACTGCGCGCCGAACTCGCCGACTCCGCAGACCGGTTGGAGCGGCTGCGGGAGAGCATCGGCGGCACCTTCGTGAACCTCTCGCTGCGCACGCTCGGCCTGGTCGAACGCCAACTCGCCGTCATCGAGGGCCTGGAGGAGCGCGAGCAGGACCCCGAGCGCCTGGCCACCCTCTTCAAGCTCGACCACTTCGCCACGGTCATGCGCCGCCACAGCGAGAACCTCCTGGTCCTGGCCGGCACGGAACACGTCCAGCAGCACGCGGGCCCGGTCCCGCTGGTCGACGTGATCCGCGCGGCGGTCAGCGAGATCGAGCGTTACGAGCGTGTCCGCATCGCGGCCCTGCCCCCGCACGCCCACGTGGCCGGCTTCGCCGCGGACGACCTCTCCCACCTCCTCGCCGAGCTGATGGAGAACGCCACCTCCTTCTCCCCGCCGGACATGCCGGTCGAGGTCTCCGGCTGGCTGCTGGAGAACGGCGAGGTCATGCTCTCCGTCCAGGACGAGGGCATCGGCATGACCCCGGACCGCATGGTCCGCCTGAACGCCCGCCTGACCGAGTTCGACCCCGAGTCGCCCTACGACCAGGAGGGCGAACAGGGCCTGGGCCTCGGCCTGTACGTCGTGGCCCGCCTGGCCCACCGCCACGGCGTCCGAGTCCAGCTGCGCGAACAGAAGCAGGGCGGGGTGGCGGCGGTGGTGGTCCTGCCCCAGCCGTTGCTGGCGGCGGCCCCTTCGACGGCGACCCCGACCTCGGCCGCACACCTGCCCGGCGCTTCCCACACCTTCTCCCTCCCGGGCGCCGACGCGGAAGCCAACTCCAACGTCCTCCCCGCCCGCCCGAAGACGGACCCGCTGGTGGCGTTGGCGGAGAAGGCGGTGGCCGAGAGGCCGACGCAACCGGAAGCACCGACGCCCACTCCGGCCCCGGAACTCCCCGCCGAAACCACGATGGAACTCCTGGCCCCGGTACCAGCACAGGAAGAGCCACCGCCACACGCCGACCCCGCCCACGCCGATCCCGCTGCTCACGCCGGCCCCGCCCACGCCGAGCCTGTGGCCCACGCCGGTTCCGCCCACGCCGAGCCCGTGGCCCACGCCGAGCCCGCTGCCCACGCCGAGCCGTCGACCCACGACCGCCCCGCGGCCCACGACCGCCCCGCGGCCGCCGACGGCGATTCCGCCCCACAGGGGCCACCCGCACCCGACTACGAAACCGTCACGGGTGGTGCGGGTGGGAACGACACCGCCGAAGGCGGTGAACACTCCCGCACCCCGGACGAGGAACCCCTGACCGCCAAGGGCCTCCCCAAGCGCACACCAAAGATCACCGCCCCCACCCAGGCCCCGCGCCAGCGCACGAGCACGGTAGACGCCGAGGCCCTCCGCCAAAGGCTGGGCGGCTTCCGCCAGGGCGCCACCGCCGGCTACCGCGACGTACAGGCGGAGATCGCCGAACAGACCGCTCAGAACAAGGTGCCGGCCACCGAACCAGCCGTATCCGAAGAAGCCACGGGGGGCACTGTCGAGGAGGCAAGCAGTTGACCGCGCCCAGTACCTTCGGACTGAGCAGTGAAGCCCGCAACCTGCACTGGCTGCTGACGAACCTGGTCGAGGAGGTGCCGGGCATCCAGTCAGTAGCGGTGGTCTCCTCCGACGGCCTGCTCCTGCTCTCCTCCGACCCCGGCCGAAACGACGAGGCCCGCCAGACCACTCGTACGACGAAGGGCCCGAAGGGATCCTCCGCCGACCTCGCCACCATCGTCTCCGGCATCGGCAGCCTCACCATCGGCGCAGCCAAGCTGATGGACTCCGGCGCGGTGAAGCACACGATGATCGCGATGGACGAGGGCAGCCTGTTCGTGATGTCGATCAGCGACGGCTCGCTGCTCGGTGTGCACGGCTCCGCGGACTGCGACATGAGCGTGGTGGCGTACCACATGGCCCTGTTCGTCGGCCGGGCCGGCCATGTGCTGACCCCCGAACTCCGCAGCGAGCTACGGAAATCACTGGAGCAGGAGTCCACCGGGAGCGTCCGATGACCAACCCGCCGAAGCCGAAGCAGAAGCCGGCCAAACAGACGCTCCCCGTCCGCGGCGGCGACCGCAAGCCGGCTCGTGTACGGCCGTACTCCCTCACCGGCGGCCGGACCCGCTTCGGGCATGTCCTCCTGGTCGAGACCTTCGTGGCGGCCCTCGAAGCGCCGGAGGAGCGCAAGGAACTGACGAATGGTTCCCTCAGCACCCGGGTCATGCCCGAGATGCAGGCCATCGTCGAACTCTGCCGCCGTATGCGCACGGTGGCCGAGATCGCCGCGCTGCTGAAGATGCCGCTCGGTGTGGTCCGGGTGCTGCTCAGCGACCTCGCGGACCAGGGAAAGATCCGTGTGTACGGCACCGGGACCGGTCACGGTACGGGCCGTCCCGACCGCGCTCTGCTGGAAAGGGTGCTGAGTGGACTCCGTCGCCTTTAGGGAAACCTTGAGAGACACCTCCTTCGCGGACACCGACGAGGACCTGAAGTCCTGGCAGACGGACCGCACCCGCGCCCCGATCGCGACGAAGATAGTCGTGGCGGGCGGTTTCGGGGTCGGCAAGACCACGCTCGTCTCCGCCGTCTCGGAGATCACGCCGCTGCAGACCGAGGCGCTGATGACCGAGGCGAGCGAGGAGACCGACGACCTCACCGCCACGCCCGGCAAGCTGACCACCACCGTGGCCATGGACTTCGGCCGCCTCACGCTCGACGACGACCTGGTGCTCTACCTGTTCGGCACGCCGGGCCAGCAGCGGTTCTGGTTCATGTGGGACGACCTGGTGCGCGGCGCGATCGGCGCGGTCGTCATGGCCGACACCCGCCGCCTGAAGGACTGCTTCCCGGCCCTCGACTACTTCGAGAGCTGCGGGCTGCCGTACGTCGTCGCGGTCAACCACTTCGACGGCAGCGAGCGCTTCGAACCGGAGGACGTGCGGGAGGCGTTGACGGTCCCGCCGCACATCCCTGTAATGATCATGGATGCGCGGCGCAGGATATCGGTGGTCGAGACCCTCCTGTCCCTCGTCGCCCACGCGCTGGACGAAACCCCCGAGTAGTCCCCGAGTAGGAGAACAGCCCCCGTATGCGGAAGATACTCGTCGTAGGAGCCGGCCAGTCCGGACTCCAGCTCGCCCTAGGCCTCCAGTCGAACGGGTACGAGGTCACCCTGATGTCGAACCGGACGGCGGACGAGATCCGCTCCGGCCGGGTCATGTCGACGCAGTGCATGTTCCACACGGCACTGCAGCACGAGCGCGATCTCCAGCTGAACTTCTGGGAGTCCCAGGCCCCGAAGATCGAAGGACTCGGCGTCTCGGTCGCGGCCCCGGGCTCGTGGGCCGAGGGCCCCGCGGCCCGTGCCATCGACTGGCTGGGCAGCCTCGACGGGTACGCGCAGTCGGTCGACCAGCGGGTGAAGATGGCCGGCTGGATGGAGACGTTCGCTCAGCGCGGCGGCCAGCTGGTCATCCACGGCGCGGCGGTCTCCGACCTCGACTACTTCTCCCGTACCTACGACCTGGTGCTGGTGTCGGCGGGCAAGGGCGAGCTGGTGTCCATGTTCGGCCGGGACGCGTCCCGTTCGCCGTACGGCGAGCCGCAGCGGGCCCTCGCGGTGTCGTACGTCCACGGTCTCGGGCCCCGCCCCGAGCACCCGGACCACGACGCGGTCCGCTGCAACCTGGTGCCGGGCGTGGGCGAGTTGTTCGTCATGCCGACGCTCACCACCTCCGGCCGCGCCGACATCCTGTTCTGGGAGGGCATACCCGGCGGCCCGCTCGACGTCTTCAACGGCGTCAAGGACCCGGCCGAGCACCTCTCCCTGACCCTGGAACTCATGGAGCGGTACACGCCCTGGGAGCACGCGCGGGCCACCAAGGTCGAACTGACCGACGCGGGCGGCGTGTTGGCCGGCCGTTACGCCCCCACCGTCCGCAACCCGATCGGCCGCCTGCCCGGCGGCGGCCTGGTCCTCGGTGTCGCGGACGTCGTCGTGGCCAACGACCCGATCACCGGCCAGGGCTCCAACTCGGCCGCCAAGTGCGCCGCTTCCTACCTCGCCTCGATCCTGGAGCACGGTGAGAAGGAGTTCGACGAGACCTGGATGCGGGCCACCTTCGAACGCTACTGGGACACCGCCCAGCACGTCACCAAGTGGACCAACGCGATGCTGTCCCCGCCGCCGGAGCACATCCTCAACCTGATCGGCGCGGCAGGCCAGTTGCAGCCGGTCGCCGACCGCTTCGCCAACGGCTTCGACGACCCGTCCGACTTCGAGAACTTCTTCTACGAGCCCGACAAGGCCGAGGCCTACCTCGCCTCTGTCGCCGGAGCCGCCTGATCGCCGTCCGGCCGCACGGCTCCGAGAATCGGATAGGACGCGACGGGCGAGACCTTCACCTGCTCGCCGGTCCTCGGAGCCTGCACCACCATCCCCGCTCCCAGGTACATCGCCACGTGCGTGGCCTCGGGAAAGTAGATCACCAGGTCACCCGGCCGCAGTTCCTTGACCGGTACCCGCGGCAGTCGCGCCCACTGCTCCTGACTGGTCCGCGGGATCGGTGTCCCCGCATGCCCCCAGGCCTGGGACGTGAGCCCCGAGCAGTCGTACGACGCCGGCCCCTCCGCCCCCCACTCGTACGGCTTCCCGAGCTGTTGCACGGCGTACCGCACGGCCCGGTCCCCCTCTCGTGACGGCTCGCTCTCGGTCCCCGGCGCTCCCGAAGCCATGAACTGCTCCTGCGCCCGGTCGACTTGGTCCTGTTCCAACTTCCCTACCGCAGCCACCTGTTCAGGCGTGAGCGAGACGAGCAGCTCCTCGACGTCCTTGAGTCGCTTCTCCACACCGTCCCGCTCCTTCTTCTGCCGCTCGGCGAGGGAGAGTTGACCGTCGAGCGCCTTGCGGGCCTCCCGCGCCAGCTCACCGGCCTTCTTCTCGCTTCCCGTGAGCCGCCCGACCATCTCGGCCCGCTCGCGCGCCAACTGCCCGATGACATGGCCCTCGTCGAGCGCCTGCTGCGGATCGCGGGCGAGCAGCAGCCGGACGTACGGCGAGAGGTCCGTGCTGTTCTGGTACTGCTGCCGGGCCAGCCGCCCCGCCGCCCCCCGGCTGTCGTGCAGGGAGAGCCGGGCGCGGGCCAGTTCACGGTCCAGCCGGTCGACGTCGGCGCGCTGCTTCTTCAGCCTCTCCGCGGTCCCGTTGTACGTCTCGGTGGCCTGCTCGGCCTCCCGGTACAACCCCTGTAGATCCGTCAGCAACTGGGAGACGGACCGCTCTCCGGCCGCGGGCGGCTCCGGTACGGCCACTGCGGGCAGCGGCGCGAGGACCGTGCCGGCCGCCACCGCCGCCGTACACACCAGACGCAGAAGCCTTCCTGACACGTCATCACCTCCGGTGCGGGCAGCCCCTCTGCTCCGCACCGCGAGCTTCAGTCGTGCGTGCCGGCTCCGCGCGCCGGGTGTGCGCGGTTCGGCCCAACCCGGTCACCCGTCGGTGTCGTCCGGCTTGCCGCCCGGCGTGGCGTCTGGCCTGCTGTCCGGTTTCGACCAGGGCCACTTCGGCCGGCCGGCGTCGGGCCCGGCCGCGGGGTCGTACTCGTACTTCCAGCCCTGCTGGATGCCGAGCCGCTTGCTGTACCCGCGTGCCACCCGCCGGTAGACGAGTACGGTGTCCGGGCCGCCGGCCGGGTCGGGGACCGGGATGCGGTAGATCTTCGGCGGATGCCCGGTCGGGCCGCCGAGGACGGGCAGCACACGCCCGTCCATGGGTCCGCCCTCGAAGGGAATCGGTTCGCTCTTCACGACACCAGTCTCAGACATCGTCCGCGAGCGCCCGCACCAGCGCGGCGGTCTGCGGGTCCCGGTTCGCCGTCACCGACAGCACGGCCGCGAACTGCTCCACCAGCCAGTCCCGCAACTCCTCGACCGGCGGCTGCTTCCCCTCGTCGAGCCAGATGAGGGAGGCCGCCTCGACGGCGGTGATCCACATCCGGACGGTCGTCCGCAGCCGCAGCCCGGGCTCACTGACCCCCAGGTGGCTGAGAATGTGCACGGCGGCCGCCCGCCGCACCCCGTCCACGATGGCGGTCGTCCGGGAGGTCTCGACGACGCTGCCGCCCTGGAGCAGCGCGCTGAACCCGGCGTCGTGCACGTCGACGAAGGTGAGATACCGGTCGAGGGCGCGGGAGAGCCGGGGGAGGAGCGGCCCTTCCCGGGGTTCGTCGAAACACTGCCGAAGCTCGTCGGCGGCGGACCGCAGCGCGGCTTCGTACAGCTGCTGCTTGCCTCCCGGGAAGTACCGGTACACCAGGGGCCGGGACACCCCGGCCGCCTCCGCGACGTCGTCGAGCGACACGTCCTCGGGGGCACGGTGGGCGAAGAGTCCGAGGGCGGCGTCGAGAAGCTGACTGCGACGCTCCTCAACGCTGAGCCGACGGTAGGCGGGGGCGGCGGGCGTCATGGGTTGCAGCGTAATCGCAGGCAGCGCATGACCACCTGTTTTCATCAGGCCAGCAGCCCCGAGCTCTTCCACAACCGCCGCCCGACCCCCCGAAGCACCCCGATGTCGTCCAGGAAGTCGGTCAACCGCCTGGCGCCGGTCTGCATGACCTCCCGCCGATGCCCGCTCGCCTGCACCTGCGCGAGGGCCTCCCGCTTGTCCAGCCCGACATTCGTGTACACCTCGGGATTCACGAAGGCGACCGAGAACACCCGGGCGAACTCCCCGGACGTGACCCGGGTGAACTCCTGGGACCACCGAGGCGCGGTCACCATCTGCCGCCGCAGCTCCTCACGGGCGTACCGCACATGCCGTGCCTCCTCGACGACATGAATCCGGGTGACGCCCCGGATCAACGGCTGCACCCGCTCGTCCGGGAACGTCAGCCGCTGCATCCAGTCCAGAACCTCCTCGCCCAGCAGGGTCGCCGTGAAGGACCCCGGGGTCGTCGAGATCGTCTTGAAGAGCCGGCCGAGGTTCTGATGGATCCGGGCCACCGGGTACCAGGGTGCGTCCCCGCGTTCGATGAGCCGGGCGAACATCTTGGAGTGCCGGCACTCGTCCTCGATCTCGGTGAGCGCGTACCGCACATGCGCGGTCGTCGCCGCCTTGTCGTAGATGTGCCGCACCAGCAGCTGCATCAGGATGAGCTCGAACCAGATCCCGAGCGAGGCCAGCGCCGCGGCCTCGTGCTGCGACAGCAGGATCCGCTGCTCCTCGCCCATCCGCTTCCACAGCGGCGTGTCGTACAGCGAGACCAGCTCCGGCGGCCAGAACCACTTCCCCTCCTCGAAGGGTGCGTCCCAGTCCAGCTCCTTGTCCGGGTCGAAGGAGTGCTTCGCGGAGGAGGCGAGCAGCCGTTCGGCCACCTGCTCGCGGTCCTTGAGCAGCCCGAGCGCGTCACGCAGGCCTTCCAACGCGTCGGCTTCCGTCAGGGTCGTCATGGCTCTTATGAGACTGCTTGTCAGCAAGGGCGTCAATCCCTCGCGCGCGACTTGTTGACCCGGCGTCTACGAAGGGGGAGCCTGCGGAGCATGCCGACATTCGACCTGTACACCACGGACCCCGGGGACCCCCACTGGCAGGTACCGGCGACCGGCGCGGCCCGCTTCGCCTGGGAGTACGACGACGGCCGCGACCGTCTGCTCGCCCTGTACCAGAAGGGCAAGGACAAGCAGTGGGACGGTCAGAAGCGCATCGACTGGAGCCTGGAGGTGGATCCCCACGACCCCCTCGGCACCCCCGACGAGTCGATCTCCCTCTACGGCACCAAGTACTGGGCGAAGTTCACCGAGAAGGACAAGGGCGAGCTGCGGAGGCATCTCGCCTCCTGGCAGTTCAGCCAGTTCCTGCACGGTGAGCAGGGCGCGATGGTGTGCGCGGCGCGGATCGTCGAGTCCGTCCCCGACCTCGACGCCAAGCTCTACTCGGCGACGCAGGTGATGGACGAGGCGCGGCACGCGGAGATCTACGGCCGCTTCCTGCACGAGAAGATCGGCATGCTGTACCCGATCAACGACAACCTCCAGTCACTCCTCGGCGACACCCTGCGCGACAGCCGCTGGGACATGCCGTACCTGGGCATGCAGGTGCTGATCGAGGGCCTGGCCCTCGCCGCCTTCGGCATGATCCGCGACACCACGGACAAGCCGCTCCCCAAACAGATCCTGGCTTACGTCATGCAGGACGAGGCCCGGCACGTGGCCTTCGGCCGTATGGCGCTGCGCGACTACTACAAACAGCTCACCGACGCCGAACTCCGCGAACGCGAGGAATTCGTCATCGAGGGCTGCTACTTGATGCGCGACCGCCTCCGCGGAGTCGAGGTCCTGGAGAACTTCGGCATCCCCACGGCCGAGGCGGAGGAATACAGCGAGGCCTCCGAATTCCTCGCCCTGTTCCGTCAGTTGCTCTTCTCCCGCATAGTCCCCTGCGTCAAGGACGTCGGCCTGTGGGGCAAACGCCTGCAACAGGCGTACGTCGACATGGGCGTCTTCGAGATGGGCAACTCCAACCTGGACCTGCTGATGGCCCAGGACGAGGAAATCGCCGAAAGACTCGACGCGGAACGCTTCGCGGCGGAGGAACAGGAACGGGTGGCGGAAGTACGGGACGCGATCGAGGCGGGGGCGGCGGAGGGCTGACGGGCGCTAGACCGGGCACCCCAGATCCTCCGGCACCTCCCCGAGGACCGGTACCTCCGTCCCCGCCGCCCCCGGTGGGAAGGAGGTCCGGAGGGTGAAGGCGTGCGGGGTGGGCCCGTTCGTGCGTAGGTGCAGCAGGCGTTCCTCCGCCTCCGCCACCGTCGGACGGTGTCCCGCCGGGACCCACCACAGGGCGACCATCGCCTCCTGCACCCGCTCGAAGAACTCCCTGCGGCGGGCCAGCATCTCCCGGTGGGCGCCCTGGTACATGTACGCGGTCAGGGCGTTCGTGTCCCGCCACACCGACATGTTGATGATGAGCCACTCGTCGCCGAAGACGGCGATGTCCGTCGCGTCGCCGCCCTCGCTCTGCAGCCGCCACACGAAACCGTCGGCCGCGTCCGCGTCGGCGTTCACGGGGTCGAGACTGTCGACGAAGTCCTTCAACTGCGGTGAGTCCAGCGGGGCTTTGAGGCGTCCGATGTTGACCTGGGCGAGTTCGTACGCGGCGGTTGACGTCATGTACCGAACGGTAGGTCGGGGTGGGGCGCCCGCGGTACCCCCGTCTCACGAACCGAGCACCGCCTCCATCACCGCCCGCGCGATCGGCGCCGCCACCCCGCCCCCCGTGATGTCCCCCCGGTCCGCCGACGCGTCCTCCACCACCACGGCGACCGCGACCTTCGGCTCCAGATCCCGCTCCCCCTGCGCCCAGGACACGAACCAGGCATACGGCGTACCGGAGTTGCCGAGACCGTGCTGGGCGGTCCCGGTCTTGCCGCCGACCGTCGCGCCCGGGATCGCCGCGTTCGTGCCGGTCCCCTCCGTCACCACGTCCTCCATCAGTTCCTTCATCCGCACCGCCGTCGCCGGATGCATCGCCTGCCGCACCGGCCGCGAGCCGGACGTGGACAACGTGTCGCCGTCGTCCGTCGTCGTCCGCTCGACGAGGTAAGGCGCCCGCACCTGCCCGCCGTTGGCCACGGCCGCCGCGACCATCGCCATCTGCAACGGCGTGGCCCGCGTGTTGTACTGCCCGATCGACGACAGCGCCAGCTGCGCCTTGTCGACCGAGGTGTCGAAGGTGCTCGGCGCGACCGAGAAGGGGATCCGCAGCCCCGCGTCGTTGAACCCGAAGTCCTCCGCCGTCGCCGCCATGTCCGCCACCCCCACGTCCACCCCCAGCTTCGCGAACACCGTGTTGCACGACCACTCGAACGCGGCCCGCAGCGAGGCGTCCGCGCATCCGTCCCCCTCGTTCGTCAGCGAGGTCGACGTACCCGGCAGCGTGTACGGATCCGGCGAGTCGGTCGGCTTGTCGACATCCGTCACGACCCCCGCGTCCAGCGCCGCCGCCGCGGTCACCACCTTGAAGGTCGACCCCGGCGGATACGTCTGCCGCACCGCCCGGTTCAGCGTCGGCTTGTCGGGATCCGCGTTCAGCCGCGCCCACGACCGCTCCGTGGCCGCCGAGTTCCCCGACAGCACGGCGGGATCGTAGGACGGCGAGGACACCAGGGCCAACACCCGCCCCGTCGAGGGCTCCACGGCCGCCACCGCCCCTTTCCGGCCCCCCAGCCCCTCGTAAGCCGCCTGCTGCGCCGCCCTGTTGAGCGTGGTTACGACGTTCCCGCCCGGGTTCTGCGCCCGCGTCAGGTCGTTCCACAGCGGGAACGGCGTGAGCATCGGGTCGGTCCCGGACAGCACCGCGTCCCCGCTGTGCTCAAGGAGCGTGGTGCCGTACACCTGTGAGGCGAAGCCGGTGACGGGGGCGTACAACGGGCCGTTCGTGTACGTCCGTTCGTAGCGGAGCTGTTCGCCGGTGTCCCGGGAGCCGGTGACGGACTTGCCGCCGACCAGGATGTTCCCGCGCTTCTGGTCGTAACGGGCGATCGTGGAGCGGCGGTTGGCCGGGTTGTCGTCGTAGCGGCCGGCCTGGACGACCTGGATGCGGGTGGCGTTGACGAGGAGGGCGACCAGGAGGAGGGTGCAGAAGGCGGCCGCGTGCCGGATGTACCTGGTCACGGGGCGACCTCGCCGTCGTACTGACTGCGCGCCGAATCGCTGATCCGGATCAGCAGGGCGACGATCGCCCAGTTGGTGACGACCGAGGAGCCGCCCTGGGCGAGGAAGGGCATCGCCATGCCGGTGAGCGGGATCAGACCGCACACCCCGCCGGCGATCACGAAGACCTGGAGCGCGACGATCGAGGCCAGCCCGACCGCGAGCAGCCGGCCGAAAGGTTCCCGCAGCGACAGTCCGGCCCGGTAGCCGCGCTCCACCAGCAGCCCGTAGAGCAGGAAGATCGCGGACAGTCCCGCCAGCCCCAGCTCCTCGCCCGCGGTCGCCAGGATGAAGTCCGACTTGGCGGCGAAGCCGATGAGGATCGAGTGGCCGAGGCCGAGGCCGGTCCCGAGGATGCCGCCCGCGGCGAAGGCGAAGAGGGACTGGGCCAGTTGGTTCGGGCCCTGGCCGGCGTCGATGGATGCGAACGGATGCAGCCAGTCCTCGACCCGGCCGTGCACATGCGGCTCCAGCCAGCCCACGGCCACCGCACCCAGCGAGGTGAGCAGCAGCCCGACCGCGATCCACCCGGTCCGCCCGGTGGCGACGTACAACAACACCACGAAGAGCCCGAAGAACAGCAGTGAGGTCCCCAGGTCCCGCTCCAGCACCAGCACGCCCACGCTCAGCAGCCAGATGGCGACGATCGGGCCCAGCACCCGGCCCGTGGGCAGCTGCATGAACCACACCCGGCGGCCCGCGTACGCGAGCGCGTTGCGGTTGTCGGCGAGGTAGGCGGCGAAGAAGACGGCCAGCAGCACCTTCGCGAACTCGCCCGGCTGGATGGAGAATCCGGCGATCCGGATCCAGATCCGGGCGCCGTTGACGGCCGGGAAGAGGATCGGGAGCAGAAGCAGCACGAGGGCGGCGACGACACAGACGTACGCATAACGCTGAAGGACCCGGTGGTCGCGCAGCACCAGCACCACGACGATGAACAGGGTCACGCCCAGTGTGGACCAGACGAGTTGGGTGGGCGCCGCGCGGTCGCCGGGGGTCTCCAGGTCGAGGCGGTAGATCAGGACCAGGCCGAGGCCGTTGAGCAGGACGCCGATCGGCAGGAGCAGCGGGTCGGCGTCCGGGGCCCGCAGTCGTACGGCGATGTGCGCGAGGAGCGCGAGCACGCCGAGCCCGGCGCCGTAACCGGCGGCGCCGGGCGGGACGGTGCCGTTCTTGGCCAGGCCGACGTCGCAGTAGCCGTACACCGAGAGCAGGACGGCGAGGACGATGAGGGCCAGCTCGATGCCACGGCGCCGGGGGAGGCGTACCGCGGGAGCGGGGGGATCCGCCTTGGCCACGGTGGTTCCGGCGTTGGTCATGTCCGGAACCTACCCAAATAGTGCGTCTTGCGACCTCAGGGCCTCAGCACCAGCGTGGCGTGGGCCCGATGGTGTCGATGTACCGGGCCGAACCCCAGGCCCAGGTGCCGTCCGTGAGGAGGTACCAGCGGTTGTTGCCCTGGATGTACTGTCCGGTGGTCTTGCAGAAGATCGAGACGTGCTCGCCCCGATAGGCCACGCGGATCACCTGGCTGCCCCGGTTCGGCGCGCTGCGCAGAAACAACTCGCTGGCGGTGACGACCCCGCGGTACAGCCGCGGGTTGTTGTGGTGCTCACCGTGGTCCCAGTCCCCACGGTCGTCCTGCTGGCTGAACCCCGGGTCCCCACCACCCTCGTCCCACTCGTCGTCGGCGAGCGCGGGAGTGGCGACGACGGACGTTATGAGTGCGCCGGCGGCGGTGGCTATGGCGATACGGCTGATGGCGGAACGCAGGGACATGGGGCTGAACCTCCACGAGGGGGACGAACCTGACTTACCGCCACATTAGGAGCGTTGGCCGAGGGTGGCTTTTCAGGTTGGGCCAGCCGTGGTCTTTTGCTTTTAGGGGCGCGGGGCTGTATCGATTTGCGGCTCCGCCGCGTGGGCGCGATCAACCCCCACGCAGCGTCAGTCGCGCCACGGCCCCGCCCCCAACGGCGTTGGCGAATTCAAGCCGAGCCCCAAGAACCTCCGCCTGTCCTACCGCAATGGTCAGCCCAAGACCGTGCCCCTTGGCCCCACCCTCCGTCCGAAACCGCTGCGGCCCATGCTCGACCAAATAGTCAGGAAACCCGTCGCCCTCATCCCGCACGGTCACCACAGGCCCGTCAACTGTCAGCGACACCCGCCCCCGCCCATGCTTGTGAGCGTTGGCCACCAAGTTCCCCAGCACCCGCTCCAGCCGCCGCCGATCCGTCTCCACCCGGGCGTCCCGCACCACCACGACCTCGGTATCGGTCCCCGACGCCCGCACCACCCGAGAAGCCAGCGCCCCCAACTCCTCCGCGTCCAGCTCCAGCCGCTCCCGCCCGGTGTCCAGCCGGGAGATCTCCAGCAGGTCCTCGGTGAGCGTCCGCAGCGCGGCCACCCGATCCCGTACCAGCTCGGTGGGCCGCCCCGGCGGCAGCAACTCCGCCGCCGCGTGCAACCCCGTGAGCGGCGTCCGCAGCTCATGCGCGACATCCGCCGTGAACCGCTGCTCACTCAGCAGCTTCCCCTGCAACGAGGCGGCCATGGAGTCCAGTGCGGCCGCCACCGCGGCCACCTCGTCCTGCGGCCGGGTCGGATCCTGGGCCCGCGCGTCGTCGACCCGCGCGTCCAGGTCACCCCCGCTGATCCGCCGGGCGACCTGCGCGGTCGCGTGCAGCCGCCGTGTCACCCGGGTCACCGCGAACGCGCCCACCAGCAGCGTCGCCCCGATCGCCAGCCCGGACGACCACAGGATCGACCGGTCGAGCGCGGCGATGGTGCGGGACTGCTGCGAGTAGTCGACCTCGACCGCGAGGGCCCGGTTCCGGTCGGCCGGACCCGCCGCCCACATCGTCGGATGCCCGCGGTGCTCGGAGACCATCGTGCCGCGGTCCCCCTCCGCGGCCAGCGACCGCAGCGCGTCCGGCAGCCCCGGCGGATCCACCCCCGCGCCCCCGAGCAGCGTGTCCCCGGCCTCGTACGCCCGGGTCGCGTCGGTCAGCCGGGACAGTGCCAGGTCGCGGGCCTGGCCGACGGTCTGGTTGGTCACCGAGACATGCACGAGTACGCCGAGCATCGCGGCCAGCGCGCAGCACATCACCGTGATGAACACGGCGGCCTTCACGGCGAGCGTGCCGGCCCAGTGCGGGAGCGCGAGCCTGCTCATGAGGTCGCCGAGGGGGAGGCGGACGGGGTGGACAGGCGCTCGCGCCTGCCGATGTGCAGCATCTCGTCGTGGGTGAGCAGCATGACGTGCTGCTCGGGGTCCCAGGTCCACTGGAAGCGGTACTCGTAGTCCGCGAGGTCGGACGGCGCGTGGATGATCACCGAGCGCCCGGTCAGCTCGACCCCGCTGACGGCGTCGTCGTTGGACATCACCTGGACCACCCGGCCGGCCTCGACGGTGTAGACGCGGACGGCCGTCTGGTTGCCCGGCAGCAGCCGGAAGCCGAGCGTCAGGTCGGCGTGTCCGTCGCCGGTGATGTCGCGGTAGTAGGCCTTGAGCAGCGGGCACCTGGCGTCCGCGGGCTTCCTGCCGCAGTACGCCATCCGGCGCACGGTCCCGCGGTACTGCGCCTTCGAGCCGCCGTACTCGTCCGGGTGCTGGGCGATCTCCGCCTTCACGACGGCCACCGGATCCACCTTGCGGATGTCGTCGCCGGGCGCGGTGATGCCCTGCATGGCCTCGGAATCGCCGTTGTCGTAGTTCCAGGCGGGGCTGGAGGCGGGCGTGAGGTCCGGCCACAGCTTGGCCGGGCTGGTCGCGGTCGGCGTCGACCCGGCGCCCTCGAGCCCGCCCGCGTCACCGCAGGCCACCGCGGACGCCGCGAGCACGGCGACGGCGGTGACGGTGCGCAGGAGGTGTACGGGACGTCTGGGGGGCACTGTGCTCCTGGGGTACGGGATGTCTACGGCCCTCTACGGCCCCGTACACCCTATTCGTACGGAAGTCCTTTTTGCGCACTCATGGTGCACTCATGGCACGCTCATGCGTGCGAGGAAACGTTACTCGGCAAGCTCCTCCAGCAGCCGGGCCGTCGGCAGACCCGCCCGCAGATAGTCGACGAACAGGTCGTTGTGCAGCGCCCACGGCGAGCGGCGGGCCCGGATCAGCCGGATCGCCTCCTCCGCGGAGTGGCCGCGCCGCACCAGGGCGTGCGCCACCACCAGCCCCGAGCGGTTGTAGCCGTGGTAACAGCGGACGAGGACCTCGCGGCCCTCGTCCAGTGCCTCGCTCGCGGCCAGTGCCAGCCGTATCACCCCCGCGAGCTGGGTCCCGTCCAGCGGCCCGTCCGGAATGGGCCACACGTGGTGTTCGACGCCCGGGTCGGGACCGTGCCCGGGCAGTCTCAACAGGGTCTGTACGAGATCGAACTCATCGCGTACGACGGCGAATTCACGTTGTCCGGTGCGCCCACGGAACTCGTGCCCGCCCATCCACAGGCCGGGCACGATCTCGCTCCACGGGTCGTCCGGGGCCGGTACGTCGGGCTGCTTCCTGCGGGTACGCAATCACGCCTCCCCAAGTCCCCCTCCCAACTGCTGTCAAAGGTAACCGGGTTCTTGCCCGCAGAGCACCCCGCCTGTTCCCATGGTCAAGGGGTGATGGTGCATGAACGGACTGCGCGTCATACCGACCTGGCGACACGGTCAGGAGCGGCTCTACGTGTGCCAGACGGACGGACGGAACATCGCCTGGTACGACCGTGAGGCGGCCAGGATCAACCTGCTCAGCGAGGACGAGAAGGACGAGGTGCTGGAGGTCCTGGGCCCCTTCCTCACCGGCCCGGTGGCCGTGGGCCCGCCGCCGGTGCCCACGCCGGCCGAGCTGGCGCGCCTCTCCCTCCACCCGGACGACGACCTGGCGCCCAACCGCCCCGGCGAGGCGCTGCTGGTCGCCCTGGACCGCGAGCCCGGCCCCAACCACCGGCTCCGCCCGGACCCGCGCCGCCGGGCCCTCGCGGCGGAACAGGCGGTCGGCGACGCCCTGGACCGCCTGGACGGCGCGGGCTGGCACGCCCTGCACTCGATCCCGCTCCCGGGCGGCGACCGGGTCCACCACCTGGCGATCGGCCCCGGCGGCCTGTTCGCCGTACACACCCTCTACGCCCGCAAACAGCGGGTGACGGTCGCGGACCCCATGGTCACCCTGGGCCGCCGCGACCCCCACCCGCTGCTGCGCCGCGTCCGCGCCGACGCCGACCGGGCGTCCTACGCCCTGACGGCCGAGGTCCACCCGGTCCTGGCCCTGGCCGGCCCGGCGGACCTGTCCGTCACAGCGCCCCTGCGCGAGGTCCGCATCCTCCAGGACACGGAGGTCGAGGGCCTGGCCCGCACCGGCGGCGTACTGAAGCCGGCCGACGTGGAGGCACTGCACGCGATGGCGCGGGACCGGGGGACGTGGACGCGGGTCTGACCTGTTATCGGAGCGGCTTGAAGTAGTGGTCGAGCGTCCAGGCTCCGATCCGGGTGCCGACGCGGTTGGCCACGATGTCGCTGGTCCGGAAGTGGATGCCGGCCCAGACCCGGGCGTTGATCACGTCGCGGTTGTAGTCCGCGGCGCTCGTGTACGTCCGGGTGGTGCCCGTGACGGCCGACGAGACACGGAAGTCGATGTCACCGCCGGTCAGCCGGGACAGGACCTTCATCGTGGCCGCGTCGTTGGTGCAGTGGCCGCTCATGTAGTCCGGGTAGGCGGGCGTGTCGAGCAGCGGCAGCCAGTCCGGGTCGGCCGTGGTGGCCGGGTTGCCGTCGGTGTCGGCCAGCCGGACCGCCGTGATGGGACGCCACTGGCCATAGGTCAGCTTGGTGTTCCACGCGGTGATCGACGCGTCGGCGGTCGCCGTACCGGTGGCCGCGAACAGCCGCGCCGCGTCCACGATGTCCAGGCCGTGCCGCTCGACGTACCCGCGGTAGGCCGCCTGGAACTGCACCGGCAGCACATCACCGAAGAACCGTCCGGTCTCGGTCTGCGCGTCGGTACGCCCGGACCCGGTCCGCACGCCCATCACCTTGATCTCGGCGAAGTCCCTCGTGTACGCCTTCGAGGTCAGCGCCGGCGGGGGACCGGGCCGGAGCTGGTCCGAGGAGCGCAGCACCATGGGCCGTACCTTGGCGAGCCACGGGTCGATCATGGGCGCGTTCGCGGGCAGGGTGGGCCGCCAGACGCCGGGCGCGGGCGGCTTGTCGAAGGTGACCGGCGCACCCCGCCCGTCGCCCTCGCGCAACCGCACGATGTGCGCGGCGGCCTTCTCCCCGAAGGCGACCCCGTCGTCCTCGGCCTTCCCGTCCGGGATCTTGCCGAGCGAGGCGGTGTAAGCGGCGTCGACCCGGGCCTGTGAGGCCGGGAAGTAGGTGAGCAGGATCCGGTGCGCGGCGGCAGCGGCGGCGGCCTCGGAGGAGGCGTGCCGCGGCCCTCGTACGTCCCACTTGTACTCGGCGTACCGGCCCTCGATGCCGACCACGGCGTTGTAGACGGCGGCGTCGACGAAGCCGTACCAGAGGAACTGCTCGGCCCCCGGCCGCTTGGCGTCCGTCTGGACGACGTCGACGGCGGTCCGGCTCCAGTCGTCGATCACGCCGGCACCTGGGACGGACTTCGGCGCCCGGGGCGCGCCGGCCGCCTGCGAGGCCCACGGCACGGCGCCGAGGGCGAGGACCGTCAGGCCGACGACGAGGGTGCGGCGGACGGTGCGGGAGAGGTGGGGAGCAGTGCGGGGTCCGGGCGCTGCCGACGATCCATGCCGGTCGTTCAACTGTTTCTGTGCCATGGGTGCCCCCCTTGGCTGGTTTCGGTTGGAGCCAAGGGTGCACCCGGGTCCGGCGCGGACCGGCGCATTCCGCTGATTGGTCAGCCCGCTGAACGCCCCTCTCTAGCGCAGGGGTTGGAAGTAGTGGTCGAGCGTCCAGTGGCCGATCCGGCGCCCGATCCGGTTCCCGACGACGTCGGCGGTACGGAAGTGGATCCCGCTCCAGATACGGGCGTTGATCACGTCGTGGTTGTAGTCGCGGGCGCTGGTGTACGTGCGCGTGGTGCCGGTGACCGCCGAGTGCAGGCGCAGGTCGATGTCACCACCGGTCAGGCGGTCGAGTACGGCCATGACGGCGCCGTCGTTGGCGCAGTGCCCGCCGATGTACTCCGGGTAGGGCGGGGTGTTGAGCAGCGGCTCCCAGGACGGGTCGGCCTCGGTGGCGGGGTTGCCGTCGGTGTCGGCGAGCCGGATGGCGTGGATCGGCCGCCAGAAGGCGTAGCCGAACTTGGCGTTCCAGGTGGTGATCGTGGCGTCGGCGGCCGCGGTGTTGAGCGCGGCGAACAGCCGGGCCGCCTCGACGATGTCCAGCCGGTGCCTGGCCACGTGGTCCCGGTAGCCGGCCTGGAGCTGCTGGGGCAGCGGATCGGAGAAGAACAGCGCGGTCTCGGTCCCGTACGGCGACCGCTCGCTGCTGTTCTTCCCTCCCACGGCCTTGGTCTCGGCCAGATCCCGGGCGTACCGCTCGGAGGTCAGCGCCGGCGGCGGCCCCGGCAGGAACTTGTCCGGCGAGCCGAAGGTCATCGGCCGCACCTTCCCGAGCCACGGGTTGACGGCCGGGCTGTAGTTGGGCGGGGCGGGCCGCCAGACACCGGGGGCCGGCTTGGGATCGAAGGCGACCTCGGCATCGCGCCCGTCGTGCTCGCGCAGCTGGATGATCCGCCGGGCGGCCTTCTCCCCGAAGGCGACCCCGGCCCGCTCGGCCTTCCCGTCCGGGATCTTGCCGAGCGAGGCGGTGTAGGCGGCGTCGATGCGCTTCCGGGAGGCCGGGAAGTAGGTGAGCAGCACCCGCCGGGCGGCGGCAGCGGCGGCGGCCTCGGAGGAGGCGTTGCGCGGCCCTCGCACGTCCCACTTGTACTCGGCGTACCGGCCCTCGATGCCGACCACGGCGTTGTAGACGGCGGCCTGGACGAAGCCGTACCAGAGGAACGGCTCGGCGGTCGGCCGCTTGGCGTCCCCGAAGACGACGTCGACGGCGGTCTTGTTCCAGTCGTTGACGACACCGGAGCCCGGCACGGGTCTCGGGGCGGCGGTGGCTGCCTCGGGCGCCCAGGGGAGGGCGGCGAGGGCGAGGGCGGTGAGGCCTACGGCGAAGGTGCGGCGGAGAGGGAAGGTGCCGGGTGGGCGGCCGGTGATATGGGTGCAGGTGGGTGGTCGCGCTTCCATGCTGCTCCTTGGTGGGTGCGGGCGTGCCGATGTCCCCCCGTGGTCAGAGGTGCCCTCGGAACGGCGGGTGCGGTGCACCCGTTGGAGCGGTTTACGGCTGTCCGTCGAGCCGAGGGCTCAGGGCAGCGGGGCCGCGTCGCCCGGGTCGAGGAGCGGGGCGAGCAGGTCGCCGTAGTCCTGGAGGCGGGGGGCGATGTCGTCCGCCCGGAAGGCCAGCCGGGCAGGCGCCGTACACGCCTCGACCTCGCCCCAGGTGATGGGCGCCGAGACGCTGGGCTCTGGCCGGGCGCGCAACGTATAGGGCGTGGCGGTGGTCTTCCGGGCCGCGTTCTGGCTCCAGTCGACGAAGACCTTGCCGGGCCGCAGGCTCCGGGTCATCCGGTGCAGCACGAGCCGCGGCATGGCCCGCTCGGCCTCGACGGCGAGCTGTTTGGCGTACTCACTGACCTGCTCGGACGCTACCGGCCGCACGGCGGCGAGCACATGCAGCCCCTTCGACCCGGAGGTCTTGGCGAGGGCGTCGAAGCCGTCGCCCGCGAGCCGTTCCCGCAACCACACCGCCACCCGACAACAGTCGACGATGCTCGCGGGCGCCCCCGGATCGAGATCGAAGACGATCCGGTCGGCGACGCCTGGGTCCCGTACCACCCACTGATGCGTATGGAACTCGGTCACGAGATTGGCGGCCCACATCAGACTCGGCAGATCCTGCACGAGCACCATCCGCGCCGGCCCCTCCGACCGCGACACCTCGGCGGTGGTGACCCAGTCGGGCGTACCCGGAGGCACGTTCTTGGTGAAGAACAGCTGCCCGTCCGGCCCGTCCGGATACCGCAGGAACGAAACGGGCCGATCCCGCAGATGGGGAAGGATCGCCTCGGCGTTGACGGCGTAGTAGTGCAGCACCTCGCCCTTGGTGAACCCGGTCTCCGGATAGAGCACCTTCTCCAGGTTGCTGAGCGCGAGCCGTCTCCCCTCCACCTCCGTGATGGGCGTCATACCATAAGAATTCCAGACATTCCGGAAAGGATCCCGCCCGTGAGATCCATATGGAACGGCGCCATCTCGTTCGGCCTGGTCAGCATCCCGATCAAGCTGGTGAACGCCACCGAGAGCCGCTCGATCTCCTTCCGCCAGATCCACCTGGAGGACGGCGGCCGCGTCCGCTACCGCAAGTTCTGCGAACTGGAGGACAAGGAGATCAGCTCGGCCGAGATCGGCAAGGGTTACGAGGACGCCGACGGCACGATCATCCAGATCACGGACGAGGACCTCGCGCACCTGCCCCTCCCCACCGCGAAGACGATCGAGATCGTGGCCTTCGTCCCCGCGGACCGCATAGACCCCCTCCAGATGGACTCGGCGTACTACCTGGCCGCGGGCGGCGTCCCGGCGGCAAAGCCGTACACCCTGCTGCGCGAGGCCCTGAAACGCAGCAACAAGGTGGCGATAGCGAAGTACGCCCTACGAGGCCGCGAACGCCTGGGCATGCTCCGCGTGGTGGACGAGGCGATCGCCATGCACGGCCTCCTCTGGCCGGACGAGGTCCGCGCCCCCGAGGGCGTCGCCCCCGACACGAACGTCACCGTCAACGCCAAGGAACTCGACCTCGCGGACGCCCTCATGGACACCCTGGGCGAGATCGACCTCGACGAACTCCACGACGAGTACCGGGAGGCCCTCGAGGAGGTCGTAGCGGCAAAGGCGGCCGGCGAATCCCCTCCGGAATCCCCGGAACCGTCCCGGGGCGGCAAGGTCCTGGACCTGATGGCGGCACTGGAGAAGAGCGTGAGCGCGGCGAAGAAGTCGAGGGGCGAGGAGCCGGCCGACACGGAGCCCGCACCGAAGGCCGAGGTCAGACGCCTCCCGGCCCGCAAGTCGGCAAGCACGACACCGAAACAGAAGACCGGCAGGAAGACGACGTCGACGACTCCGAAAAAGACGGCCGCGAAGAAGACCACGGCATCGGCGAAGAAGTCGACGGCCGAATCGACACAGGCTACGGCGTCGGCGAAGAAGACGACGGCGAAGAAAACAGCCCCGGCGAAGAAAACAGCCCCGGCGAAGAAGACGACGTCCCGCAAACGCACGGCGTGATCGGGCGTCAGGCACCGCCTACTGCAGCGACGGATGCAACTTCTCACGCACGACCCACGGTTCCTGGTCCACGCCCACTCCGTCGATCGTCATCCCCGCGAAAAGCCCCAGGCCGCCGGAGACCACACCCAACACCAACCGGGCCCAGTACGGGACGACATCGAGCAGGAACGGAACGGCGAGGAGGGCTCCGACCGCCGCGATGCGCAGGTGCGAGGCGTGCACTTTCGGAAAGTACCGGGAGGGCCGAGGAACCGGTACGACGGTGAGCGCGACGTCGGTCTCGCAGACGGGCGCGGCACCGTCACGCAGGTAGTGGGCGTGGTCCTCCTCCGGGGTCGTACCCCAGACCACGTGCCCGGAGTCGGCGACGAAGGCTGCGGAAACCTTGCGCTCCCTGTTCGTGCCCGCGATGTCCCGCCACCGAGCCGGCCAGCACAACCAGCCACCGTGGCGGCCGAGTTGGGAGGCGGCGTGGGTGAGGTGCTTGTGGCTGACGATGTCACTGTGGCCGACGTGCACGGCCTGGAGCCGGACGACCGGCTGCTCGCCGCCGTCCCCTCGGGAACGAACTCGATGGAATACGAACTGTTGACGCCGATCCGGCCGACACCCTTCCCCGTCGGATACCGATACGCCTCGCGCACCGGAGTACCGAACCGCACGCGAACCGCATGCACGCTCCCCGCGGCAGCATCCTCCTTGAGCATGCGCTGCCCGCGATCGAGATAGCTCTGGAGCAGGGTGAGGCAGAGCAGGGACAACACCGCACCGAGGAGAAAGGTGACCAGGCAGTACAGGGCCCCGGCCGTCGAGCCCCCACCGCCGTAGGCGCTGCCGGCCGCCACATACGGCGCCCAGATGGTGAGGTAGGCGGTGACGATCAGCCCCCAGTCACGACGCACCGCCCCCAGCTTCCCGGGCACCCTCCCCAGCGGATCGGCGGCGGCCGGCAACGGCTCGACGAGGGGAGCCGACCGGGAGACCACCACCCACCCCACGACGAACACCGCGGCCAGAGCAAGCGGCACAAGAACATCCACCCGCGGCCCGTCACCGACGTACCACAAAGAGCCGGCGCCCCAGGCGACCCCCGCCGCCGACAACGCCGCCGCCCCCAGCCCCCTGGCGAGCGGCGTAGAACGGTGCTGCATCCGGCCTCCCCCGACTCCAAACGCGAAGATCTTGCGCGAGGCAGGAGATTACGCCCGTTGATCACCTTCCGGAAGGCCCCGAACTGGGGCCGCCAGGAAGGGCACACGGCTGCGCCGGGCCAGTCCGGCGGTCACGGGATCAGGAAAGCCGGCCGGCCTCGTGAAGCGCGTCGAAGACCATCGCGTCGACGACCGAAACCCGGTCCCGATCGGCATGCCGGAACCACGCCTTCTCGGCGATCTCCCTCGACGGGATCAGCTCACCGCGGTGCTCGGCGGTGTAGCAGATCATCCGAAAGGGGCCGTGCCCGGGATGGCCCTCGCCGATCTCGAAAGTCCCGAAGCGCACCATGGAACCAGGACTGATCGCCGCCTGAAGCTCCTCGTCGATCTCCCGCACCAGAGTCTCACTGTCGGACTCACCCGGCTCGCGATGACCGCCCGGAAGATAGAAGCGGTCCCTCCCATGACTACGAGTCACCAACACCCGGCCATCCCGCACCAGAACCCACGCCACCTTCTCCGGCACGCCGTCGCCGTTCACCATGGCCCGGACCGTATCGGAAGGCACCAGCCCGGAGCGGCATGCGTCCACACAAACGCGAAGACCCCGCCCACAGCATTTCCGCTGACGACGGGGCCTTTGGGCACCTCACAGGGTGCCCCCGGCAGGATATCCCGCCCTCTGGACAGATCTCGGGTTGCTCTTCAGCTCTCGAAACAAGATGGCTCACCAGCGGGTCTGATGCAGGTTTGGGTGACAGGTTGACCTGCCCCGCGGTTTGGGTTCCAGCCGCGGTGGCTAACTGGCGGCGGGGATGGTGTCTTGTTCGGAGAGTAGTTCGTACTCGATCGGGGTGCGGTAGCCCAGTGCTGAGTGGCGCCGCTGTCGGTTGTGGAAGACCTCGATGTACTCGAAGATCACGTTCGCCAACTCGACCCGGGTCTTCCACCGTCTGCGGTTGAGCAGCTCGATCTGCATCGAGGACCAGAACGACTCCATCATCGCGTTGTCCAGGCCGTCTCCGACTGTGCCGAACGATGGCAGGAGCCCGGCGGAGCGGATCCGCTCGCCGAAGGCCCAGGAGGTGAACTGGGTGCCGTGATCGGCGTGCACGATCCCGCCTGGTTCGGGACGCCGGTTGCGCAGGGCCATGTCCAGCGCGTTGACCACGAGGGTGGAGTCCTGTCTGGAGTCGATCGACCAGCCCACGATCTTGCGGCTGAACGCGTCCAGGACCGCCGCGCAGTACACCCACCCCTCTCTGGTGCGGTGTTGCGTGATGTCGGTGACCCACAGCTCGTTGGGACGCAGCCGATGGAACTTGCGGTTGACCAGGTCGTCGGCGGTGACGACACCCCGCAGGCGCTTGATCCGCACCGGTCCGGGCAGTCCGTGGATCCTGGCCTGTGTCATCAGCACCGACACGGTCCGCGCACACCTGGATGCCCATGCCCAGGGTGAGCTCGGCGTGGACGCGGCGGTAGCCGTAGGTGCCGCGTGAGGCGACGTGGACCTCCTGGATCAGCCCGGTCAGCCACTGCCGTCGCAACTGCCGCAGTGTGGTCGGGGTGCGCTTGTGCTTGTAGTAGTTCTGCCGGGCGACCCCGAGGATCCGGCAGCATCGGTCGACCGGTGCCCCGGCATCGACGAGACGGTCGATCACCGGGTAGAGCCTTTTGGGGCCGGCTTGTCCTCGCCGAGGAACGTGGCGGCCTTGCGGACGATCGCAAGCTCGGTTTCCAGCTCGCGGATCCGTCGCCGCGCTGCACGCAGCTCTGCGGACTCCTCCGAGACCCTGCCAGGGCGCCGGCCGTTGTCGATGTCGTCCTGGCGCAACCACTTCGACAACGTGACCGGATGGATGCCGAGGTCAACGGCGGTCTGCTTCTGTTCCTTTCCTGCCCGCACCAACGCGATGGCGCGGGCGCGGAACTCAGCGGGGTAGGCGCGGGGCATGTCCGGCAGCCTTTCGTGAAGGCCGTCAGTTAGCCAGCAGAACTGGAACCTGAGAGGTGGGGCAGGTCAACCCAGTCACCCGATCGTGCGGCAGACCCATGAACTATCCTGAACGGCCGGATGATGTGCGCGAGGAAGCTTTCAGGGATTATTGGGAGCATACGAGTGAGACGGCTGTTTATTGAAACTGGCGGTCAGGCCAGAGTTCGAAAATGAAGGGTCTGTGATATGGAATCTGGCCAGAATGAGGGTGGCGAGGCAGCGGCGGTGTTCGCAGTAGCTTTTGACGCCACGGCGAGCCTTCGTTCGTACCTATCTACTCATCATCTCTACGCGGCCAGGTACTTGGCGCAGGACGCAAATGAGAGAGAGCGTGCTCTGGCAAGCCGTGCACCCCTGTTTGACGCACGTCATCGAGGTCTGGTGCTGGCTTCTGTGACCGAGTCGGTAGCATTTGTTGAGGCCGCAATCAACGAAGTTTACGTGGACGCTACTGAAGAGCGCGGATCGTACTTTGGTCAACTGTCGGCCGACTGTCGCTCACACATGGCGACGCTCTGGGAAGCAACCGGAGATCGGTTGCAGGCTCTGGACAAGTATAACCTTGCGCTATCTTTCGCCAATAGGCCGAAACTTGAGAAGGGTGAGAACCCTTATCAGGACGCTAAGCGATTGATTGAGCTGCGTAACTACGTTGTTCATTACAAGCCGCATGAAAGAACTACAGATGACCCGCACAGGCATGAGGGTGCACTCAAAGGCAAGTTCCCCGAGAATGCATTGATGAGCGGCTCTGGTAACCCTTGGTTTCCTGACCATGCCTTTGGTGCTGGCTGCGCTGAGTGGGCCTGGCGGTCAGCCCGATCTTTGGCTGCCGAGTTCTCTAAGCGCATGGGTTTGCGTCTCAACTACGAGATTGCCGACTTTGAGGATCCGCTCCCGCGCTAGGGGTAGCGCAGTGAGCACATCGTCGAGTTCCGATTACCGTGCGCCCCGAGCTGAGCTAAAGGGCCGCCCGTAGCTCGCATGAATCGCTTTGCTCGGCGGGAGCTGAATGTCGGCGGAGTCGAAACCTAGTTCACCTTTTCCCAACTCTTCTGCCGGGATTCCCGGGTTGTCAGCGTGAACATGGTCCAGATGAGAGCGGCTAGGAGAAGGACTACGGGAATCCCCACCCCCCAAGCGACGCAGGGGTGACCGCTGTCAACGATCCTGAACAGCGACACGGCAACCGCGCCAGCGATCAGGAGGGCTGGCCCCAGGACGCTGCCCACGAAGATGCAGATCGCCGCGACCCCTGCGGCACGCTCTGGATCATTAGTCGCCAGTGACCATGTGTAGCCGTTGTTCGCAAAGGGTCGGATTTCAGCCGGTTCAAAAACCTTCCTATCCGTTTCAACCCTCTCGTCCACGACGAGCGCCCACTCGCCCTTACTCAATTCAACCTCAAGGGCTTCCATGTACCAGCGTCGGCGAGCTCCGATCGCGGACTGCTGCACGTGGTAAGCGCCGAGCGCGAAGGCAATGAACGGTACGGCGATCCACATACCCCAGGGAGGGGACTTGGCGACAAGCGTCACGGTCAGAAGCGCGCTCAGGGCTGTCAGCATGAGCGCCGACGTCGTGGTCCAGTAGCCCCGCTCGTCTTGCCGCTCCAAGTCATAAGCGTGCAGCAGCTTTTGCAACCTTGCGTCGCTGGTCATAGTCGGCATAGTAGAAGCTATGGGACGTTAATCCAGCCCGTAGTCAGACCTAGGTGGTCGTCTCGTCGGGAGTTGGTGTAGCAGCGGGCTCGATGGGAGGATCACGTCGCGACGAGGCAGCGCGTTCGGCGTGCAGGCGAACCCTCTAGCGCAGGTCTATCGCGATCAGTGCGCAGCAACGACAAAGAGCCGGACCCAGTGAGACTGGGGCCGACTCTTTGTGTCTGGCACTTCAGCGGTCTGATCACGCTGTTCCGGCTTCTGTGCCCCCGGCAGGATTCGAACCTGCGCACACGGCTCCGGAGGCCGTTGCTCTATCCCCTGAGCTACGGGGGCGTGTCCGCTGCGCTGTGTGCGCGGCGACGGGTAGAACCCTACCAGCTCCAACGGGGTGTTCATGAACGGGTTTCCCGGCGTCGCCCCGGGCATCGGTGCAGGGTGATGCCTGTCGGCGCGGTGAGTCCTGGGGGTGGCCGTACGGCCTGCCGTCGGGGCTTCAGTCGGGCCTGCCCTCGTATCCCGTACGCCTTCTCCCAGCGTCCCCCGCACAGGTTGGAAGTGGGGAAAACCCGGACGCGGTGGCCGGGGTCGACCTACTCTCGAGTTGTGCCAGGCGCGTCGGGTCGGGTGCTTGTTGTGGACGACAACAAGGTCATCCGGCAGTTGATCAGGGTCAATCTCGAGCTGGAGGGGCTCGAGGTCGTGACCGCGGCCGATGGTGCCGAGTGTCTGGATGTCGTTCATCAGGTGCGGCCCGATGTCGTGACGCTGGACGTGGTCATGCCGCGGCTCGACGGGTTGCGGACGGCTGCGCGGCTGCGTTCCGACCCCCGCACTCGTGACCTTCCGCTCGCCATCGTCAGCGCCTGCACCTCCTACGAGGTCGAGACCGGCCTCGACGTCGGCGTCGACGCCTTCCTCGCCAAGCCCTTCGAACCCGCCGAACTCGTGCGCCTCGTACAGCAGTTGATCGAGCGGAGGAGGAGCGGAAGGGGAGAAGGGGGACGGGAGGGAGAGGGGGAGAAGGAGAGGGAGGTAGCTGAGGCTTCAGCTCTTGAGGCCGTCCTCGGTGTCGGTGAGGCCGAGCGGGCAGGGCGCGCCGGCGCCTGACCAAGGACCGTGGCTGGCAGTCCCGGCTGACAGCTCCACATCCCTGCCTCGGCTCCTGGACCCGTCCCGCATCCCTGCCCCGTCCCGCTCTTGCTCGGCCCCCGCATCCCGGCCCAGGCCTCTGTCCGGCCCTGACCTCCGCCCCGACCCCGACCTTCCGCCCAGCCCCCGCCCCCAGCCCCCGCCCCGGCCCCGGTCCCGTCCCACATCCCGGACCCTCCCCAAACCGGCTCGCCTACCCACCCCCCTCCTCCCATACGCTTGTCCCGTGACCCCCGTCGAGCTCTCCCACACCGTGCTGCGCGCGGTGCGTCGTGCTGTCGACGAGGGGGAGCTGAGTGTCGCCGTTCCGGTACGGGCCGTGGTTACGCCGCCCGGGCCCGGTGGGTGTGGTGACTACGCCACCAACATCGCCCTTCAGCTCGCCCGGCCGGCCGGCCGGGCGCCTCTCGACGTCGCCCGGATTCTTCGGGACCGCCTTGCCGGGACGCACGGCATCGCCGACGTCACCCTCACCGGCCCCGGCTTCCTCAACATCAGCCTGGGGGAGGACGTGGTCTCCGCCGAGACCGCCCTCGTCCATGAGGTCCTGAACGCCGGCGTGACGTACGGCCACTCCGACATCCTCGCCGGCGAGATCGTCGAGCTGCGGATCCCGTACGACGTCCGGGCCGAGGTCGTCGCCGACGCGCTCACCCGCATCATCGCCACCCAGGGCGGCCGCGCAGAGGTAGAGCACCGTGAACCGGTCAACCTCCGTCCCGTCCCGGCCCCCGAGGACCCCGCCCCGCTCGGCCCCGACGCCGCCCGCTGGGCGCTGCTGCACCCCGCCGCCCACGACCGGCCCCGCATCACCGCCGACCACCTGGTCCAGCGCGAGAGCAACCCGCTCTTCCGCGTCCGTTACGCCCACGCCCGCACCCGGGCCCTCAGCCGTAACGCCGCCCGCCTGGGCTTCACCGCCGAGCCCGGCGACATCCGGCACCCGGAGGCCGCCGACATCCGGCACCTCGAAGCCCCAAACCCCCAGCACCCCGAGTCCCGCGCAGCCCGGCCCTCCGAGCCTGGTGACCTCCGGCCCTCCGAGCCTGGTGACCTCCGGCCCTCCGAGCCTGGTGACCTCCAGCCCTCCGAGCCTGGTGACCTCCAACTCCCCGAGCCCGGTGACCTCCAGTTCTCCAAGCCCGGCGACCCCCGGCACCCCGACCCCCGGCACCCCGACTCCCGGCACCCCGACTCCCGGCACCCCGACCCCCGCCACCCCGACCCCGCCACCCCAAGCCCCGCGAAGCCCGCCACTCCCACCCCGGCGACACCTCGCCCCCCGAGCTCGCGAACCCCCGCCACCCCGAAGCCGCCGCGCTCGTCGCGGCTCTCGCCGACCACCCCCGCGTCCTCACCGCAGCGGCCACCCGCCGTTCCCCCGACCGCCTGACCCGGCAGCTCGTCACCGTCGCCGATGCCGCCCTCGCCTTCCTGCCGACCGTCCTTCCGCGCGGCGACGAGAAACCCTCGGCCGCCCACCGCGCCCGGCTCGCGCTCGCCGAAGCCGCCGGGACGGTGCTGGCCGGCGGCCTGTCCCTGCTCGGCATCGACGCACCCGACCACCTCTAGAAGCCACTGGAGAGGCCACCGACTGGAGTCACTGGACAAGCCCGGCCAGAACAACCACTGGCAAGCCCGGCCGGAACAACTAACTGGACAAGCTCAGCCAGACAACCACTGGCAAGCCCAGCCGGAGCCCCATGGCCGGGGCAATGGACAAGCCCCCAGAGCCCCCAGAGTCACCAGACCCGGCCCCCAGAGTCACCAGACCCGGCCCCCAGCAGCCGACAGAGCAGCCACCAGAAAGTCACGAAGCAGATGAGCCGTTCCGCACACCCCGCCGGGCCCCGGCACGCCGACGTCCTTCCCGAGGGGCACTACTCCGCTCCGCCCGCCGACCTCAACACCCTCGACCCCAAGGTCTGGTCCCAGACGGTCACCCGTGACGGGGACGGTGTCGCGACCGTCGGCGGGATCGACGTCAAGACCCTCGCCGAGCAGTACGGCACGCCCGCCTACGTCCTCGACGAGGCCGACTTCCGGGCCCGCGCCCGTGCCTGGCGTACCGCCTTCGGGCACGACGCCGACGTCTTCTACGCCGGGAAGGCGTTCCTGTCCCGGGCGATCGTGCGGTGGCTGCACGAAGAGGGGCTCAACCTCGACGTCTGCTCCGGCGGCGAACTCGCCACCGCCCTCTCCGCCGGCATGCCCGCCGACCGCATCGCCTTCCACGGCAACAACAAGTCGACGGAAGAGATCACCAGGGCGATCGAGAACGGCGTCGGACGGATCGTCCTCGACTCCTTCCAGGAGATCGTCCGCGTCGCCCACATCGCGCGGGAACTCGGCAAGCGGCAGCGCGTGCAGATCCGTATCACCGTGGGTGTGGAGGCGCACACGCACGAGTTCATCGCCACCGCCCACGAAGACCAGAAGTTCGGCATCCCGCTCGCCGGGGGGCAGGCCGCCGAGGCCGTACGGCGGGCGCTTCAGCTCGACTCCCTCGAAGTCATCGGGATCCACAGCCACATCGGCTCGCAGATCTTCGACATGTCCGGGTTCGAGGTCGCCGCACATCGCGTGGTCGGGCTACTCAAGGACATCCGTGACGAGCACGGCGTCGAGCTGCCCGAGATCGACCTCGGGGGCGGGCTCGGGATCGCGTACACGAGTGACGACGACCCCCGTGAGCCGCACGAGATCGCCAAGGCGCTGACGGAGATCGTGAGCAGGGAGTGCGACGCCGCCAAGCTGCGCACCCCCCGTATCTCCGTCGAGCCGGGGCGCGCCATCGTCGGGCCCACCGCCTTCACGCTCTACGAGGTCGGCACCATCAAGCCGCTCGACGGGCTGCGGACCTACGTCTCCGTCGACGGCGGCATGTCCGACAACATCCGGACCGCGTTGTACGACGCCGAGTACAGCGTCGCTCTCGTGTCCCGCACCTCCGACGCCGAGCCCGTGCTCGCCCGGGTCGTCGGCAAGCACTGCGAGAGCGGGGACATCGTGGTCAAGGACGCGTTTCTGCCGGCCGACCTGGCACCGGGTGACCTCATCGCCGTACCGGCTACGGGTGCCTACTGCCGTTCCATGGCGAGCAACTACAACCATGTGCTGCGCCCGCCGGTCGTCGCCGTCGCCGACGGTGAGTCCCGGGTGATCGTCCGGCGCGAGACGGAGGAGGACCTCCTGCGGCTCGACGTCGGCTGACGTCGGCCGACGTCGGCTGAGCAGAACGACCCGAACTCCGGGAACGGAAGATCTCCGGTCTTCCACCCCCGTACAAATGAAATAGATGTCTCACGATCCGGACGAAGGGCAGAAACTCCCGTCCGGTGAGTGAGACTGGTCCAACCGTAGACGGTATGAGGAAACGAGGTCGGATGATGCGTACGCGTCCGCTGAAGGTGGCGCTGCTGGGCTGTGGGGTTGTCGGCTCAGAGGTGGCGCGCATCATGACGACGCACGCCGCCGACCTCGCCGCCAGGATCGGGGCGCCCGTCGAGCTCGCGGGCGTGGCGGTACGGCGGCCCGACCGGGTCCGCGAGGGCATCGCCCCCTCCCTCGTCACCACCGACGCCACCGCCCTCGTCAAACGCGGCGACATTGATGTCGTGGTGGAGGTCATCGGGGGGATCGAGCCCGCTCGTTCCCTTATCACCACCGCCTTCGAGCACGGCGCCTCCGTCGTCTCCGCCAACAAGGCGCTGCTCGCCCAGGACGGGGCCGCCCTGCACGCGGCGGCCGAGCAGCACGACAAGGACCTCTACTACGAGGCCGCCGTCGCGGGTGCGATTCCGCTGATCCGGCCGTTGCGGGAGTCGCTGGCGGGCGACAAGGTCAACCGGGTGCTCGGGATCGTCAACGGGACGACTAACTTCATCCTCGACAAGATGGACTCCACGGGGGCCGGCTACCAGGAGGCCCTCGACGAGGCCACCGCGCTGGGGTACGCCGAGGCCGACCCGACCGCCGATGTCGAGGGCTTCGACGCCGCCGCCAAGGCCGCCATCCTCGCCGGCATCGCCTTCCACTCGCGTGTGCGCCTCGACGACGTCTACCGCGAGGGCATGACCGAGGTCACCGCCGCCGACTTCGCCTCCGCGAAGAACATGGGCTGCACCATCAAGCTGCTCGCCATCTGTGAGCGGGCCGGGGACGGGCAGTCGGTCACGGCGCGCGTGCACCCCGCGATGATCCCGCTGAGCCACCCGCTGGCCTCCGTGCGCGGCGCCTACAACGCCGTGTTCGTCGAGTCCGACGCGAGCGGTCAGCTCATGTTCTACGGCCCCGGCGCGGGCGGCGCTCCCACCGCCTCCGCCGTGCTCGGCGACCTCGTCGCCGTCTGCCGCAACCGGCTCAGCGGGGCAACGGGGCCCGGCGAGTCGGCGTATGCCGCGCTGCCGGTGTCGGGGATGGGTGACGTCGTCACCCGCTACCACATCAGCCTCGACGTCGCGGACAAACCGGGTGTTCTCGCCCAGGTCGCCACCGTGTTCGCCGAGCACGGGGTTTCCATCGATACCGTTCGGCAGCAGGGCAAGGACGGCGAGGCCTCTCTCGTCGTCGTCACCCATCGCGCGTCCGACGCCGCCCTGGGCGGGACCGTCGAGGCGCTGCGCAAGCTCGACACCGTGCGGGGTGTCGCCAGCATCATGCGGGTTGAAGGAGAGTAACCAGCAATGACCCACCAGTGGCGCGGAATCATCGAGGAGTACCGGGACCGGCTGCCCGTCTCCGACAGCACGCCGGTCGTGACGCTCCGCGAGGGCGGCACGCCCCTCGTGCCCGCGCAGGTGCTCTCCGAGCGCACGGGCTGCGAGGTCCACCTCAAGGTGGAGGGCGCGAACCCCACCGGGTCCTTCAAGGACCGCGGCATGACCATGGCCATCACCCGGGCCAAGGAGGAGGGCGCGCAGGCCGTCATCTGCGCCTCCACCGGTAATACGTCGGCGAGTGCCGCCGCGTACGCCGTGCGGGCCGGCATGGTTTCGGCCGTTCTCGTCCCGCAGGGCAAGATCGCCCTCGGCAAGATGGGCCAGGCGCTGGTCCACGGCGCCAAGATCCTCCAGGTCGACGGCAACTTCGACGACTGCCTCACGCTCGCCCGCGCGCTCAGCGAGAACTACCCCGTGGCGCTGGTGAATTCGGTCAACCCGGTGCGTATCGAGGGCCAGAAGACGGCCGCCTTCGAGATCGTGGACATGCTGGGCGACGCCCCCGACATCCACGTCCTCCCGGTCGGCAACGCGGGCAACATCACGGCCTATTGGAAGGGCTACAAGGAGTACGCCGCCGACGGTGTCGCGAAGCAGACGCCCCGGATGTGGGGCTTCCAGGCCTCCGGCTCCGCCCCCATCGTGCGCGGCGAGGTCGTCAAGGACCCCTCGACCATCGCCACCGCCATCCGCATCGGCAACCCCGCCTCCTGGCAGTACGCGCTCGCCGCACGGGACGAGTCCGGCGGGTTCATCGACGAGGTGACGGACCGTGAGATCCTGCGCGCCTACCGGCTGTTGGCCGCGCAGGAGGGCGTTTTCGTGGAGCCCGCGTCCGCCGCGTCCGTCGCCGGTCTGCTGAAGGCGGCCGAGCAGGGCAAGGTCGACCCGGGGCAGAAGATCGTGTGCACCGTGACCGGAAACGGTCTGAAGGACCCCGACTGGGCCGTCGCCGGCGCTCCGCAGCCGGTCACCGTCCCGGTCGACGCGGTCACCGCGGCCGAGCGGCTCGGTCTCGCCTGAGGGATACCCCTCGGGAGGGGTGCACAGGGGGCTTACGACACGCATCGTGCGCCTCCTGTGCGCCCTATGTCGCCACAGAACCTTCCTTCGATAGGCTGTACCGAACCCGCCCGCTGCATATGCCTCCGCGTATGACGGGTGCCGCGCCGTCCTTGCGGCCCGACGGGTCTTCGTACGTCATCGAATGTCTTCGACAATCACGCAGCTCAAGGAGAGTCATCGAGAGATGGCCGGTCCAGCCTTCCGCGCCGCCGCCGTCAGGGTGCGCGTCCCCGCCACCAGCGCCAACCTCGGCCCGGGCTTCGACGCCCTGGGCCTGTCGCTGGGGCTCTACGACGACGTGGTCGTCCGGGTGGCCGACTCCGGGCTGCACATCGACATCGCGGGCGAGGGCAGCGAGACGCTGCCGCGTGACGAGAACCACTTGCTCGTACGCTCCCTGCGCACCGCCTTCGACCTGCTCGGCGGACAGCCGCGCGGACTCGAGATCGTGTGCGCCAACCGCATTCCGCACGGCCGCGGCCTGGGCTCCTCCTCGGCCGCCATCTGCGCCGGCATCGTCGCCGCGCGAGCCGTGACCATAGGCGGGGAGTCGAAGCTCGACGACACCGCCCTGCTCGAGCTCGCGACCGAGATCGAGGGCCACCCCGACAACGTGGCGGCCTGTCTGCTCGGCGGATTCACGCTCTCCTGGATGGAGGCGGGCGCCGCGCGCGCGATCAGGATGGACGCCGCCGATTCCATCGTTCCGGTGGTTTTCGTGCCCGGAAAGCCGGTCCTCACCGAGACCGCGCGCGGCCTGCTGCCGCGCACCGTGCCGCACGTCGACGCCGCCACCAACGCGGGCCGTGCCGCGCTGCTCGTCGAGGCCCTCACCCGGCGCCCCGAGCTGCTGCTGCCCGCCACCGAGGACCGTCTCCACCAGGAGTACCGCGCACCGGCCATGCCGGAGAGCGCCGCGCTGGTGGAGCGGCTGCGGGCCGACGGAGTCCCGGCAGTCATCTCAGGAGCGGGTCCCACCGTGCTCGCGCTGGCCGACGTCGACAGCGCCGACAAGGTCTCCCACCTGGCGGGCGAGGGCTGGGCGGCCAACCGCCTCGACCTCGACGCACAGGGAGCGATCGTGCTGCCCCTAGCGGCGGCCAGTGACATCTGAAACCGGCGCTTGCCGGATTTCGAGAGGGGGAATGTTTGTTGGATCCGGTAGTGTTAACCTCAAGTCTGCACCCGACCCCACCATGGCGAGGTGCTTCGTGTCCCCGTCCGGGACAGACATTCTTCCGGGAGCCTCCCAAGCCGCACTGTGTTCCGTACGACGTACGCGGGCAGTACCTCGTACGCGGGCGCTGAGCGACTTGCCGGGCACGCTCCGGAATCGGTGCTACCGAGCCACGTGACACTGACACCCGGTGCCACGGCCCAGGCTTTGGTAAGCGCCATCCCAGAAACTCCCTCCGCCTCCATGGGCGGACCACCGCCCCGGCACGGTCCACACAGCAAGGACCGAAGCCGGACAGCACAACCGGTCGCCGAGCCAGACAGGCCGACGTCCGCTCCAGGGAAGGACCCTTCGTGAGCGACACCACCGATCTGATGGGCGCACGTGTCGAGGAGACCGCTGCCGCGCCCGCCACGGACGCCTCCGCGCCTGCCACCGGTGCCGGCTCCCGGCGGCGCCGCGGTACCGGCCTCGACGGCATGGTGCTGGCCGAGCTGCAGCAGGTCGCCTCGGGCCTCGGTATCAGGGGCACCGCGCGGATGCGCAAGAGCCAGCTGATCGAGGTCATCAAGGAAGCGCAGGCTGGGGGTGCCCCCTCTGGGGGAGGTGGTGCTGCCCCGGCGAAGACCGAGGCCGCCACCGAGACCAAGCCGAAGCGCCGGGCCACCTCCAAGGCCCGTACCGGCGACGACGCCGAGAAGAAGGCGGACGCCAAGGTCGAGGCCCCCGCCGAGAAGGCCGTGGCCCAGCAGCAGATCGAGATCCCCGGCCAGCCCGCCTCCGAGGACGCCCCGGCCGAGCGCCGTCGTCGCCGCGCCACCGCCGAGGCGGGTGCCCCGGCCGCGTCGAGCGCCGACACGATCGTCGCCGAGGCGAAGAGCGAGCCGAAGGCCGAGACGCCCGCCCAGGGCCAGCCGCAGGGCGACGCCGGTGACGGTGACGGCCGGCAGGGCCGCCGCGACCGCCGGGACCGCGGCGACCGCGGGCGTGACCGCGGGGACCGCAACGACCGTGGTGACCGCGGCGACCGTCGCAAGAGCGACGACCAGCAGGGCGGCCAGCGCGGTCAGCAGCAGAACCAGCAGCAGGGCGGCGGTCGTCAGGACCGCAACGCGGGCCCGCAGGACGACGACGACTTCGAGGGCGGCCGCCGTGGCCGTCGCGGCCGCTACCGGGACCGTCGGGGCCGTCGTGGCCGTGACGAGATCGGCGGCGGTGCGGGCGAGCCGCAGATCGCGGACGACGACGTCCTGATCCCGGTCGCGGGCATCCTCGACATCCTCGACAACTACGCGTTCATCCGGACCTCCGGCTACCTGCCGGGCCCGAACGACGTGTACGTCTCCCTCGCCCAGGTCCGCAAGAACGGTCTGCGCAAGGGCGACCACGTCACCGGCGCGGTCCGTCAGCCCAAGGACGGCGAGCGGCGCGAGAAGTTCAACGCGCTGGTCCGTCTCGACTCCGTCAACGGCATGGCGCCCGAACACGGCCGCGGCCGCCCGGAGTTCACCAAGCTCACCCCGCTCTACCCGCAGGACCGCCTCCGCCTGGAGACGGACCCGGGCGTCCTCACCACGCGCATCATCGACCTGGTGTCGCCGATCGGTAAGGGCCAGCGCGGTCTGATCGTGGCCCCGCCGAAGACCGGCAAGACCATGATCATGCAGGCGATCGCCAACGCGATCACGCACAACAACCCCGAGTGCCACCTGATGGTCGTCCTGGTCGACGAGCGTCCGGAAGAGGTCACCGACATGCAGCGGTCGGTCAAGGGCGAGGTCATCTCCTCGACCTTCGACCGCCCGGCCGAGGACCACACCACGGTCGCCGAGCTCGCCATCGAGCGCGCCAAGCGCCTGGTGGAGCTGGGCCACGACGTGGTCGTACTGCTCGACTCGATCACGCGTCTGGGCCGGGCGTACAACCTCGCCGCGCCCGCCTCCGGCCGCATCCTGTCCGGTGGTGTCGACTCGACCGCCCTGTACCCGCCGAAGCGCTTCTTCGGCGCGGCCCGCAACATCGAGGACGGCGGCTCGCTGACCATCCTCGCCACCGCCCTGGTGGACACCGGGTCCCGCATGGACGAGGTCATCTTCGAGGAGTTCAAGGGCACCGGCAACGCCGAGCTCAAGCTCGACCGGAAGCTCGCGGACAAGCGGATCTTCCCGGCGGTGGACGTCGACGCGTCCGGCACCCGTAAGGAAGAGATCCTGCTCGCCCCCGACGAGCTCGCCATCGTCTGGAAGCTGCGCCGGGTGCTGCACGCGCTCGACCAGCAGCAGGCGGTCGAGCTGCTTCTCGACAAGATGAAGCAGACGAAGTCGAACGCCGAGTTCCTGATGCAGATCCAGAAGACGACGCCCACGCCCGGCAACGGCGACTGAGCAGCAGCCTTCCGCAGGTCGGCCCCCGTCACAGGAGTGACGGGGGCCGACCTTTTGGCGCTGATAGGAACGGGTGCACTCTCGCGCCCCACCTGTCACCTGTGCCTCGGGGGGAACCTCCTTGTCCACATCCCTGTCCGGCAGCGGTCGTCACAGACGCCGGATGCGTTTCGCCCTGCCCGTCGCCGCCGCCGGTGTCGCCGTGGCTGTGGGAGCCGCGCTGACGGCCGCCTCGGCCAACGCCGCGACCTCCGTGCCCACGCCGACCACCAAGCCCGCGACCAGCTCCGTCTCGACCGCCGAGCTGACCGCGCGCATCGCCGGGGCGCTCGCCACCGACGGCACGGCGGGGGAGACGACGACCAAGAAGTCGGCGCTGAGCTCGAGCACGACCGGCTCCACCGTCAGCCCGAAGGTCGTCGGCGGCACCGACACCGCCATCACCTCGGCGCCCTGGATGGCGCAGCTCTGGTACTACGACGACAACGGCACGACCGACGACACCAGCGACGACGTCGGCTTCTTCTGCGGCGGCAGCGTCGTCTCGCCGACGAAGATCCTCACCGCCGCGCACTGCGTCAAGGACGAGAACGGCAAGAGCTACAACTGGAAGGCGTACGGCGCCGTCCTGACCGGCACCAACCAACTGCCCACCACCGACAGTTCGGGCAGCACGGACCTGCACGGCGGCACCGTCTCGCTGCCCCTGCGGCAGTGGAACCACCCGTCGTACAGCGCGACGACCATCAACAACGACATCGCCGTCATCACGCTGGCCTCGCCGGTCACGGCGACGCCGATCCGCATGACGACGTCCGGCGACACCGCCTCGTACACCGGCGGCACCAGCGCCAAGGTCTACGGCTGGGGCCGGACCAGCTCCACCAGCGACGACATCTCCGACACCCTGAAGTCGGCCACGCTGACCATCCACACCGACGCCACCTGCTCCGGTGTGTACGGCTCCGATTACGTCAAGGGCCACATGATCTGCGCCGGCACGCAGAGCGGCAGCGACACGGCGACCAAGGCCGCCTGCAACGGCGACTCCGGCGGGCCGCTGGTGGTGGGCGGCCGGATCGTGGGCGTCGTCTCGTGGGGCGTCGCGGACTGTGTCGCCAAGGGCTACTACAGCGTCTTCTCCAAGGTCAGCACCTACATCGGCGCGGCCTACGCGAACGTCGACGACGCCAACCTCAGCTACACGGACGGCAAGGCCGACCTGTTCGTGCGCGCGTCCTCCGACAAGGAGGCGTACCAGAAGAACTCCACGGGCAGCTCCTTCGGCGCGCGTCAGTCCGTGGGGTCGTACGCCGGAGTGAACCTCGTCCTGCAGACCGACCTCAACCGGGACGGCTACCAGGACCTCGTGCTGCGCCAGAGCTCCACCGGCAACGTGTACTGGCTGCACTACGTGCCGGCGAGCAGCGCCTGGTCGAAGACGAAGATCTTCAGCGGCTGGACCACCCGCACCCGGATCGTCACCCCGGGCGACCTCACCGGCGACTACAAGCCCGACCTGGTCTCCGTGGACTCCGCGGGCAAGGCGTGGCTCTACCCGGGCAACGGCAACGGCACCTTCGCGGCCCGCAAGCAGATCGGTACGGGCACGGGCTGGAACCAGTACAACACCGTGCGCGGCAAGGGCGACTTCAACGGCGACGGCAAGGCCGACCTGATCGCCCGCAACAAGAGCACCGGCGCGATCTACCTGTACCGCGGCACCGGCAAGGCCGCCGCCCCGTTCTCCGCCCGGGTCAAGGTCCGCACCTGGAGCAACACGACGTACAACGCCTTCGACGCGATCGGGGACGTCAACGGCGACGGCAAGGCCGACTTCCTGGCCCGTACGCCCGGCGGCACGCTCTACCTGTACAAGGGCACCGGTAAGGCCACCAGCGAGATCTTTGCCACAAGGGTCTCGGTCGGTACCGGTTTCAAGCAGTACGACATCTTCGGCTGAAAACGCAGGTGAGCGGGGTTCGTCCCGTTTAGGACATCACGCTCTGTGCCCGACCGTCCACCGGTCGGGCACAGAGCGTTGTGCAACCCTTTCCCGAGTTTCGCCGTCTGACCGGACGGAGCGACGATGGTGCGGTGTCAGTCGCATCGATTCAGGCCTGTCCCTGAAAGCAGGGGGTAACCGACCGGACGAGATTCGAGGAGCACATGTCCGCCGAGAGCACGCCGGAACCCGGCATACCGGGTGAGTCCGGCACCAAGGGCCCGCGCCACCGCGCCAAGGGCCCCCGCAAGACCCGCGACGGGCGTCGCAGGGGCCTGTTGATCACGGCCTGGGTCGCCGCGGGCATCCTCGTGCTGGGCGGCACCGGTGCGGGATACGTGTACTTCAAGCTCAACGGCAACATCAAGAGCGTGGACATCGACTCCGCGCTCGGCACCGACCGGCCCACGAAGGTCGACAACGGCTCCGAGAACATCCTGGTCCTCGGCTCGGACTCGCGGTCCGGCACCAACAAGAAGCTCGGCGGGGGCACCGACGACGGCAGCGCCCGCTCCGACACCGCGATGATCGTGCACGTCTACAAGGGCCACAAGAAGGCCACCGTGGTCTCCATCCCGCGCGACACCCTCATCGACCGCCCCGAGTGCACCGACGCCAAGGGGGCCACCCACGACGCGGCGAGCGGCGTGATGTTCAACAGCGCCTACTCGACGGGCGGCGCGTCCTGTGCGGTGAAGACCGTCGAGTCGATCACCGGCCTGCGCATGGACCACTACCTCGAGGTCGACTTCAGCGGCTTCGAGAAGCTCATCGACGAGCTCGGCGGTGTCTCGGTCACCACGACCAAGGACATCAACGACTCCGAGAGCCACCTGAACCTCAAGGCCGGCACGCACAAGCTCGACGGCGAGCAGGCCCTCGGCCTGGTCCGCACCCGGCACGGCGTCGGCGACGGCTCCGACCTCGGCCGCATCCAGCTCCAGCAGGCCTTCATCAAGGCCCTGGTCAACCAGGTCAAGCACATCGGCGTCTTCACCAACCCGAAGAAGCTGTTCGACCTCGCCGACACCGCCACCAAGGCCGTGACGACCGACTCCGACCTCGGCTCGGTCAACTCCCTGATGTCCTTCGCCAACGGCCTGAAGAGCATCAGCTCCTCGAAGATGCAGATGGTGACGATGCCGGTCCAGTACGACCCGGCCAACCCCAACCGCGTCATCGTCGAGAAGGCCAAGGCCCAGCAGGTCTGGACGGCCCTGAAGAACGACCAGGTGGTACCGAAGGCGGCCACGAAGGGAACGGCCACGGGCGAGGCCAAGGGCGTCGTGACGGCCGGCTAGCGACCCCGGGAACAAACGGCGGTCCACCCCCGTTTTGGGGGATGGCCCCAGTCCTGGCAGACTGGTACGTCGGCTCCGGTTCACGCCTCCGCAATCCGCGGCTGCGACCCGGCGCCCTCCCGAAACTAGGAGACACCTTGAAGCGCGAGATCCACCCCGAGTACGTCGAGACGCAGGTCAGCTGCACCTGTGGCGCGTCGTTCACCACCCGTAGCACGATCACCAGCGGCACCATCCGTGCCGAGGTCTGCTCCGAGTGCCACCCGTTCTACACGGGCAAGCAGAAGATCCTCGACACCGGTGGCCGCGTGGCCCGCTTCGAGGCCCGCTTCGGCAAGGCTGGCGCCGGCTCCAAGAAGTAGCTGGCCCCAATTCGCCGGTCCACGGCCGCGCCCTGTATCAGGCGTGCCGGGACCGGCGTTTTTGGTCGTCCGCCTTCCCTCTCTTTTCGCAGTTCAGGAGCCCAAGATGTTCGAGGCCGTCGAGGAACTCGTCGGTGAGCACGCCGACCTGGAGACGAAGCTCGCCGACCCGTCGGTCCACGCCGACCAGGCCAACGCGCGCAAGCTGAACAAGCGCTACGCCGAGCTCACCCCGATCGTCGCCACGTACCGCTCCTGGAAGCAGACCGGCGACGACATCGAGACGGCGAAGGAGTTCGCCGCCAGCGACCCCGACTTCGCGGCCGAGGTCAAGGAGCTGGAGAAGCAGCGCGAGGAGCTCACCGAGAAGCTGCGCCTGCTGCTCGTCCCGCGCGACCCCAACGACGACAAGGACGTGATCCTGGAGGTCAAGGCGGGCGCCGGCGGCGACGAGTCCGCCCTGTTCGCCGGTGACCTCCTGCGCATGTACCTCCGGTACGCCGAGCGCGTCGGCTGGAAGACCGAGATCATCGACGCCACCGAGTCCGAGCTGGGCGGCTACAAGGACGTCCAGGTCGCCGTGAAGACCAAGGGCGGCCAGGGCGCCACCGAGCCCGGACAGGGCGTCTGGGCCCGCCTGAAGTACGAGGGCGGCGTGCACCGCGTGCAGCGCGTGCCGGCCACCGAGTCCCAGGGCCGTATCCACACCTCCGCGGCCGGTGTGCTGGTCACGCCGGAGGCGGAGGAGGTCGACGTCGAGATCAACCCGAACGACCTCCGGATCGACGTCTACCGCTCCTCCGGCCCCGGCGGCCAGTCCGTCAACACCACCGACTCCGCCGTGCGCATCACGCACATTCCCACCGGAGTCGTCGCCTCCTGCCAGAACGAGAAGAGCCAGCTGCAGAACAAGGAGCAGGCGATGCGTATCCTGCGCTCCAGGCTGCTCGCAGCGGCGCAGGAGGAGGCGGAGCGGGAGGCCGCCGACGCCCGCCGCAGCCAGGTCCGCACCGTCGACCGCTCCGAGAAGATCCGCACGTACAACTTCCCGGAGAATCGCCTCTCGGACCACCGCGTCGGCTTCAAGGCGTACAACCTGGACCAGGTCCTGGACGGCGACCTCGACGCGGTGATCCAGGCCTGCGTCGACGCGGACTCGGCGGCCAAGCTGGCGGCCGCGTAAGCCGCACCTACGCACGACCGAGTACGACACGGAGGACTTGCGTGAACCTGCTGCTCGCAGAGGTGGCACAGGCCACCCAGCGGCTGGCCGACGCCGGCGTGCCCTCGCCGCGCAAC
Organism: Streptomyces sp. CA-249302; assembly: GCF_050936785.1. NCBI lineage: Bacteria > Bacillati > Actinomycetota > Actinomycetes > Kitasatosporales > Streptomycetaceae > Streptomyces > Streptomyces sp. CA-249302. The sequence goes on from NZ_JBNJMG010000001.1 coordinate 7,371,016, forward strand.
GACGCGGAGGAGCTCGCCGCGTTCGTACACGGCGTGAAGCGGGGCGCGCTGCACTCCGTGCAGGACTCGGACTTCGACGCCCGCTACTGGGAGGTCATCGCCCGGCGGGAGCAGCGCGAGCCGTTGCAGCACATCACCGGGCGGGCGTACTTCCGCTACCTCGAACTCCAGGTGGGGCCCGGCGTGTTCGTGCCGCGCCCGGAGACCGAGTCGGTGGTCGGCTGGGCCATAGACGCGGTCCGCGCGATGGACGTCGTCGAGCCGACCATCGTCGACCTGTGCACCGGCTCCGGCGCCATCGCGCTCGCCCTCGCCCAGGAGGTCCCGCGCTCCAAGGTGCACGCCGTGGAGCTGTCCGAGGAAGCCCTCCAGTGGACCCGCAAGAACGTCGAGGGCTCCAGGGTCGACCTCCGTCAGGGCAACGCCCTGGACGCCTTCCGCGACCTCGACGGCCAGGTCGATCTCGTCATCTCCAACCCGCCCTACATCCCGCTCACGGAATGGGAGTACGTCGCTCCCGAGGCGCGGGACTACGACCCCGAACTCGCCCTGTTCTCGGGGGAGGACGGCCTCGATCTCATCCGCGGTCTGGAACGGACCGCACACCGGCTGCTGCGCCCCGGCGGCGTCGTCGTCATCGAGCACGCCGACACCCAGGGCGGCCAGGTGCCGTGGATCTTCACCGAGGAGCGGGGCTGGGCCGACGCGGCCGACCACCCGGACCTCAACAACCGCCCCCGGTTCGCGACGGCCCGCAGGGCGACGCCGTGACCACCCCCCAGACTGTTTCCCGGAAGTACGTGTACGAGGAGGCCCGCTAGATATGGCACGGCGATACGACACCAACGACGCGACGGACCGTACGACGGGTCTGCGCGAAGCCGCGTCCGCCGTCCGCCGTGGCGAGCTGGTGGTCCTCCCGACCGACACGGTGTACGGCATCGGCGCGGACGCGTTCTCCTCGGAGGCCGTCGCGGACCTGCTGGACGCCAAGGGCCGGGGCCGCAACATGCCCACCCCTGTGCTGATCGGCTCCCCGAACACCCTCCACGGTCTCGTCACCGACTTCTCCGAGCTGGCCTGGGAGCTGGTCGACGCCTTCTGGCCGGGCGCCCTCACGCTGGTCGCCAAGCACCAGCCGTCCCTCCAGTGGGACCTGGGCGACACCCGGGGCACGGTGGCCGTGCGGATGCCGCTGCACCCTGTCGCCATCGAGCTGCTGACCGAGGTCGGCCCGATGGCCGTCTCCTCCGCCAACCTCACCGGGCACCCGTCGCCGGAGGACTGTGACGCCGCCCAGGAGATGCTCGGCGACTCCGTCTCCGTCTACCTCGACGGCGGCCCGACCCCGGGCAACGTGCCGTCCTCCATCGTCGACGTCACGGGTCCCGTGCCCGTGCTGCTCCGCGAGGGTGCCCTCTCGCCCGACGAGCTGCGGAAGGTCGTACCAGACCTCGAGGTGGCCAATTGACAGCCCCTGACGCGGGGCGTGGCATAGGCAACGGGGAAAGCGCGGCGGAGATCACGACGACGTTCGTGGGGCTTCCGCGCGACTGCTTCCGCATCCTCCACGTCAGCACCGGCAACGTGTGCCGCTCGCCCATAACGGAGCGGCTGACCCGGCATTACGTCACCCAGCGGCTCGGTGTCCTGGGCGGCTCGGTGCTGGTGGAGAGCGCGGGCACCTGGGGTCACGAGGGCGCGCCCATGGAGGCCAACGCGGAGACCGTGCTGGCCGACTTCGGCGCGGACGCCTCCGGCTTCACCGGCCGTGAGCTCCTCGACGAGCACGTGATCATGGCCGACCTGGTCCTGACCGCGACCCGCGACCACCGCCAGCAGGTCATCTCGATGGGCCACTCGGCGGGCCTGCGCACCTTCACCCTGAAGGAGTTCACCCGCCTGGTCCGCGCGATCGACCCGGCGACCCTGCCCCCGCTGGAGGACGGCGTGGTGGCCCGCGCCCGCGCCCTGGTCCGCGCCGCGGCGGCGCTACGCGGCTGGCTCCTGGCCCCCACCCTGGAGGCCGACGAGGTCTACGACCCGTACGGCGCCCCGCTGACCTTCTTCCGCTCGATCGGCGACGAGATACACCAGGCACTGGATCCGGTCGTCACAGCGCTCACGGGCGTCCCCGCGAGGACGTGACAACCGAGCACCCCATCGGTACCGGGCCTACATTGGTCGTACGTCACCGTCGACGCCCCGGAGCCCACCATGTCGGTCACCCATGCGCCAGAGACCGCCGACGTCCTGCGGCGGCAGGACCCCGAGCTGGCCGAGATCCTGCTCGGGGAGCTCGACCGGCAGTCGACGACGCTTCAGCTCATCGCCGCCGAGAACTTCTCCTCGCCTGCCGTGCTGGCCGCCCTCGGGTCGCCGCTGGCCAACAAGTACGCCGAGGGCTATCCGGGCGCCCGCCACCACGGCGGCTGCGAGATGGTCGACGTCGCCGAGCGGCTGGCGGTGGACCGCGCGAAAGCGCTGTTCGGCGCCGAGCACGCCAATGTGCAGTCCCATTCCGGGTCGAGCGCCGTCCTGGCCGCTTATGCGGCATTGCTGCGCCCCGGCGACACCGTCCTCGCCCTGGGCCTGCCCTACGGCGGTCACCTCACGCACGGCTCGCCCGCGAACTTCTCCGGCCGCTGGTTCGACTTCGTCGGGTACGGCGTCGACGCCGAGACCGGGCTCATCGACTACGACCAGGTCCGTACACTCGCCCGCACCCACCGGCCCAAGGCGATCGTGTGCGGCTCCATCGCCTACCCCCGGCACATCGACTACGCCCTCTTCCGCGAGGTCGCCGACGAGGTGGGCGCCTACCTGATCGCCGACGCGGCCCACCCCATCGGGCTCGTCGCCGGGGGAGCGGCACCCAACCCGGTGCCGTACGCCGACATCGTCTGCGCGACCACGCACAAGGTGCTGCGCGGGCCGCGCGGCGGGATGCTCCTGTGCGGCGCGGAGCTGGCCGAGCGGGTCGACCGGGCGGTGTTCCCCTTCACACAGGGCGGCGCGCAGATGCACACGATCGCCGCGAAGGCGGTCGCGTTCGGAGAGGCGGCAACAGCGGCGTTCACCGCGTACGCCCATCAGGTGGTCGCCAATGCGAGGGTTCTCGCGGCCGGGCTCGCCGCGGAGGGGCTGGTCGTCACGACCGGCGGCACGGACACCCACCTGATCACCGCCGACCCGGCGCCCCTCGGCGTCGACGGCCGCACCGCCCGCGGCCGGCTCGCGGCGGCCGGACTGGTCCTGGACTGCTGCGCCCTGCCGCACGGCGACGCCCGCGGCCTGAGGCTCGGCACGGCCGCCGTGACCACGCAGGGCATGGGCGAGGAGGAGATGGCGTACGTCGCCGCCCTGTTCGCCGGCGTGCTGCGCGGGGAGACCGAGAGCCAGAAGGCACGTGACGAGGCACGTGAGCTGGCCGGTAGATTTCCGCCGTATCTCGGCTGAGCGGGGGTAGGCGCACCTGCGGACATCCTGTGTGGAACCTGGGTACACAGACAGGCGTGCAACCATCGTCGCTACCCGGCAGTCCCCACTGTTATGCGTACGTCGCTAGGGTGTGGGGCTGAGATGGCCAGCGAGACCTGTGGGGAAGCCTGTGCGTGAATACCTGCTGACGCTCTGCATCACGGCCGCGGTGACGTATCTGCTGACAGGGCCGGTACGGAAGTTCGCGATCGTGGCCGGAGCCATGCCGGAGATCAGGGACCGTGACGTGCACCGGGAACCCACTCCGCGTCTCGGCGGGATCGCGATGTTCTTCGGCCTGTGCGCCGGACTGCTGGTCGCGGACCATCTGACCAACCTCAGCGAGGTCTTCGACAAGTCCAACGAACCGCGGGCGCTGCTCTCCGGGGCGGCGCTGATCTGGCTGATCGGCGTCCTGGACGACAAGTTCGAGATCGACGCCCTGATCAAGCTGGGCGGCCAGATGATCGCCGCGGGCGTGATGGTCATGCAGGGTCTGACGATCCTGTGGCTGCCCATCCCGAGCGTCGGCACGGTCGCGCTGACCCAGTGGCAGGGCACCCTGCTGACGGTGGCGCTGGTCGTCATCACCATCAACGCGGTGAACTTCGTCGACGGCCTCGACGGCCTCGCCTCCGGCATGGTGTGCATCGCCGCCGCGGCCTTCTTCATGTACTCCTACCGGATCTGGTACTCGTACGGCATCGAGGCCGCCGCCCCGGCCACGCTGTTCGCGGCGATCCTGATGGGCATGTGCATCGGCTTCGTGCCGCACAACATGCACCCGGCGCGGATCTTCATGGGCGACTCGGGCTCGATGCTGATCGGGCTGGTGCTGGCCGCCGGCGCCATCTCGATCACGGGCCAGGTCGACCCGGACGCGATGAACCTGTACGCCGGGTCCGAGCGCAACACCGTGCACCAGATGGTTCCGGTCTACATCCCGCTGCTGCTGCCGCTGACCATCATCGCGGTGCCCGCCGCCGACCTGGTCCTCGCCATCGTGCGCCGCACCTGGCGCGGCCAGTCGCCGTTCGCGGCCGACCGGGGCCATCTGCACCACCGGCTCCTGGAGATCGGCCACTCGCACAGCAGGGCCGTGCTGATCATGTACTTCTGGTCGGCGCTGATCGCCTTCGGCGCGCTCGCCTTCTCGGTCAACTCGGCCTCGATGTGGATCGTCCTCGGCATCGTGATCCTCAGCGCGATCGGCCTGGGCCTGCTTCTGCTGCCGCGGTTCACGCCGCGCGCCCCGCGCTGGGCCGAGGCCTTCGTGCCGCCGCGCTACCGCCGGCGCCGGGCCGCCGCGCTCGCCGAGGCCGCCGCCATCGCCGTACCGGACACGGCTGTTGAGGCCGCTGTCGATGCCGCCGACGAGCCGGAGCACCGCACTCCGGTGGTGGCCGGTGTGGCGGGAGTCAACGGAGCGACCGCGATCGGCGCCCGTTCGCGCTTCCTGGACAGGCGAAAGGCCGGAACGTCGCGCTGACGTCGGCAAGGTAAGAATCTGACTAGAGCATTGCCAAGTCGTGGGGGAGCGAAGCACCCCAATACCAGACAAGTTGGCCCTGTTTTTGCACAGACGCGCACTGTCACTCTCATGTGTGACAGCAAGCACACGTACTTGGTAAAGACCGCATCAAATAGTTTGTGATACGGTTCACGAGAACCCGGGATAGAGCCGAAGGACCGTAGTACGACGGCCCATTGGCCGTGAGTTCCCCTCTCAGCCCGGGACTACGCTCGTCCATGACGACACCCCCCCGCCCCCTGTGAAAGCGGAGTTGCCGCCATGCCGTCCAATGACGCCCGGAACCTTCTGCCGATCGCTGTACCCACAGCGGCTGCCGGCGTGATCGCCGTCGCGGTCAGTGGTGCGGTCGCGGGCGGCAAGGGTGCGATCGGGGCGGCCCTGGGCGTGGTGCTGTCGATGCTCTTCATGGGCCTCGGTCTCTACGTCCTCCAGTGGACGGCAAAAACGCTCCCGCAGCTTTTCCAGGCGATGGGCCTGATGCTCTACGTCGCCCAACTCCTGCTGCTCATGATCTTCGTGGCCCTCTTCAAGGACACCTCTCTCTTCAACGCCAAGGCGTTCGCGCTCTCGCTCGTCGTCGCGACCGTCGTGTGGATGGCCACTCAGGCTCGTGCGCACATGAAGTCCAAGATCTTCTACATCGATCCGGACTCCGAGAAGAGCGAGAAGCCCGAGAAGACGGGGCACTCGTCGTGAGAGGTAGGCCCGGGATAAGGGCTTGCGGGATCTCCTGCTATCGTCCGGTGCCAACTGCGGCATCGCGGGCGCGGGCATCCGAGCTGACGCCTGCTCAATCGCGAGGCTCGATGCCCCCCAGCCGCCCCCACATCCGTAACACCAGTCCGGTGCCGAACCGCGGCCGCGCGCCGCGCCGACACAACGAGGTTGCCGAACCCATGCGTCACGCCGAAGGAGCCCGCGGTGAGTGCTGACCCGACCCAGCTCGCCTTTGAGTGGGATTGCCGCATTCTGTCCGACAACGGCTGTGGCTTCCCGGCTCCGGGCCTGCACTCGTTCCTGTTCAAGCCGATCGTCACGGTCGGCGGGTTCGAGTTCAACAAGGTGATGCTGCTCGCCCTCATCACCACCCTGCTCGTCATCACGTTCTTCACGATGGCGTTCGGCAAGGCCAAGGTCGTGCCGGGCAAGCTGCAGATGGTCGGCGAGGCCGGCTACGACTTCGTCCGCCGCGGCATCGTCTACGAGACGCTGGGCAAGCGCGAGGGCGAGAAGTACGTCCCGCTCATGGTCTCGCTGTTCTTCTTCATCTGGATCATGAACATCTGGTCCGTGATCCCGCTGGCCCAGTTCCCGGTCTCGTCGATCATCGCCTTCCCGGCCGTGCTCGCCGCGATCGTGTACGTCACGTGGCTGTCGCTGACCTTCAAGAAGCACGGCTTCGTGGGCGGGTTCAAGAACCTGACCGGCTACGACAAGTCGCTCGGTGCGGTGCTCCCGCTCGTCGTGGTCATCGAGTTCTTCTCGAACGTCCTCGTCCGGCCCTTCACCCACGCGGTCCGGCTCTTCGCCAACATGTTCGCCGGCCACCTGCTGCTCGCGATGTTCACCGTCGCCAGCTGGTACCTGCTGAACAGCTACATGATCCCGGCGGCGGGCGTCTCGTTCGTCATGACCGTGATCATGGTCCTCTTCGAGCTCTTCGTGCAGGCCGTCCAGGCGTACGTCTTCGTCCTCCTGGCCTGCTCCTACGTTCAGGGCGCTCTCGCCGAGCACCACTGACCGACCCCCGAACCCCCAACTCGTCCGGTGGCCAACCCCCACCGGTCCGTAAAAGAGAAGGAAGAAACGGCATGTCCGCTGCCATCGACCTCGCTGCCGGCGTCTCCGGTTCCCTCGGCTCCATCGGCTACGGCCTCGCGGCCATCGGCCCCGGCATCGGTATCGGCATCATCTTCGGTAACGGCACCCAGGCCCTGGCCCGTCAGCCCGAGGCGGCCGGTCTGATCCGCGCCAACCAGATCCTGGGCTTCGCCTTCTGTGAGGCGCTCGCCCTCATCGGCATCGTTATGCCGTTCGTGTTCGGTCAGTAAGACCCACTTACCGACACGTATCGACGAAAGGCACTGATGTGATCGCCAACCTGGTTCAGCTGGCGGCCGAGGAGAAGCAGAATCCCCTCGTCCCGCCGGGCCCCGAACTGCTCGTCGGCACCATCGCCTTCGCCATCGTGTTCTTCTTCTTCTGGAAGAAGCTGCTCCCGAGCATCAACAAGGTTCTGGAGGAGCGCCGCGAGGCGATCGAGGGTGGCATCGAGAAGGCCGAGGCCGCTCAGGTCGAGGCCCAGAGCGTTCTCGAGCAGTACAAGGCCCAGCTCGCCGAGGCCCGGCACGAAGCCGCGCGTCTGCGCCAGGAGGCGCAGGAGCAGGGTGCCGCGCTCATCGCCGAGATGCGCGCCGAGGGCCAGCGGCAGCGCGAGGAGATCGTCACCGCCGGTCACGCGCAGATCGAGGCCGACCGCAAGGCCGCCGCGTCCGCGCTGCGGCAGGACGTCGGTCACCTCGCGACCGAGCTGGCCGGCAAGCTCGTCGGCGAGTCCCTCGAGGACCACGCCCGCCAGAGCCGTGTCATCGACCGCTTCCTCGACGAGCTCGAGGAGAAGGCCGAGGCCACCCGATGAACGGAGCTAGCCGCGAGGCACTGGCCGCCGCCCGCGAGCGTCTGGACGCGCTGACGGACTCCACGTCCGCCGACGCGGGCACGCTCGCCGACGAGCTGGCCGCCGTCACCGCGCTGCTCCACCGCGAGGTGTCGCTGCGTCGGGTCCTGACCGACCCGGCGCAGGCCGGCGAGGCCAAGGCCGAGCTGGCCCGGCGCCTGCTCGGCTCGCAGGTCGGCGGCCCGGCCGTCGACCTGGTGTCCGGCATGGTGCGCACCCGCTGGTCGCAGTCGCGCGACCTGGTGGACGCCCTGGAGGAGCTGGCGAACACCGCCGACCTCACCGCCGCACAGCAGGCCGGCTCGCTCGACGACGTCGAGGACGAGCTGTTCCGCTTCGGCCGGATCGTCACCTCGAACACCGGGCTGCGCGCCGCGCTGACCGACCGCGCCGCCACCACCGCGGCCAAGGTCGAGCTGCTGCACCGGCTGCTCGGCGGGCGGGCGAACGCGACGACCGAGCGTCTGGTCACGCGCCTTGTGACCGCGCCGCGGGGACGTAGCCTGGAGTCGGGACTGGAGTCCCTGTCCAAGCTCGCCGCGGAGCGCCGGAACCGGCTGGTCGCGGTCGTCACCTCGGCGGTGCCGCTGAGCGACGCGCAGAAGCAGCGCCTGGGCGCCGCTCTCGCGAAGCTCTACGGCCACACGATGCACCTCAACATCGACGTGGACCCCGAGGTCCTCGGCGGGATCCGGGTGCAGGTCGGCGACGAGGTCATCAACGGCTCGATCGCGGACCGCATCGAGGACGCCGGCCGCCGCCTGGCGGGCTGAGCAGCAACTTCATAGCAGTAGCAGTACGTACTTATCGACGGCCCTGGTTGGGCCGTACATGAAGAATCCTGGGGGTCGCCCCCAGACCCCCAAAGTGAAACTTCGGGCCCAACAAGGAGAGCAGGGAACCCAGATGGCGGAGCTCACGATCCGGCCGGAGGAGATCCGGGACGCGCTGGAGAACTTCGTCCAGTCGTACAAGCCGGACGCGGCCTCGCGCGAGGAGGTCGGTACGGTCACCCTTGCCGGCGACGGCATCGCGAAGGTCGAGGGTCTGCCCTCGGCCATGGCCAACGAACTGCTGAAGTTCGAGGACGGCACCCTCGGCCTGGCGCTGAACCTGGAAGAGCGCGAGATCGGCGCCATCGTCCTCGGTGAGTTCAGCGGCATCGAGGAGGGTCAGCCGGTGCAGCGCACCGGTGAGGTCCTCTCCGTCGCGGTCGGCGAGGGCTACCTCGGCCGTGTCGTCGACCCGCTCGGCAACCCGATCGACGGCCTCGGCGAGATCGAGACCACCGGCCGCCGCGCCCTTGAGCTGCAGGCTCCGGGCGTCATGGCTCGTAAGTCGGTGCACGAGCCGATGGAGACCGGCTACAAGGCCGTCGACGCGATGACCCCGATCGGCCGTGGCCAGCGTCAGCTGATCATCGGTGACCGCCAGACCGGCAAGACCGCCCTGGCCGTCGACACGATCATCAACCAGCGCGACAACTGGCGTTCGGGCGACCCGAAGAAGCAGGTCCGCTGCGTCTACGTCGCCATCGGCCAGAAGGGCTCGACCATCGCCTCCGTGCGTGGCGCCCTCGACGAGGCCGGCGCGCTGGAGTACACGACCATCGTCGCCGCCCCCGCGTCCGACCCGGCCGGCTTCAAGTACCTTGCGCCGTACACCGGTTCGGCCATCGGTCAGCAGTGGATGTACGAGGGCAAGCACGTCCTCATCATCTTCGACGACCTGTCGAAGCAGGCCGACGCCTACCGCGCCGTGTCGCTGCTGCTGCGCCGTCCGCCGGGGCGTGAGGCCTACCCGGGTGACGTCTTCTACCTGCACTCCCGTCTGCTGGAGCGCTGCGCGAAGCTCTCCGACGACATGGGCGCCGGCTCGATGACGGGTCTGCCGATCGTCGAGACCAAGGCCAACGACGTCTCGGCGTTCATCCCGACCAACGTCATCTCCATCACCGACGGCCAGTGCTTCCTGGAGTCGGACCTGTTCAACGCCGGTCAGCGCCCCGCGCTGAACGTCGGTATCTCCGTCTCCCGAGTCGGTGGTTCCGCGCAGCACAAGGCGATGAAGCAGGTCTCCGGCCGACTGCGCCTCGACCTCGCCCAGTACCGCGAGCTGGAGGCCTTCGCCGCCTTCGGTTCCGACCTGGACGCCGCGTCGAAGTCGCAGCTGGAGCGCGGTCAGCGTCTGGTCGAGCTGCTCAAGCAGGCTCAGTACCAGCCGATGCCGACCGAGAACCAGGTCGTCTCCGTGTGGGCCGGCACCACCGGCAAGATGGACGACGTCCCGGTCGCCGACATCCGCCGCTTCGAGAAGGAGCTCCTGGAGTACCTGCACCGCAAGGAGCAGGGCCTCATGACCTCCATCAAGGAGGGCGGCAAGATGTCGGACGACACCCTCACCGCTGTTGCCGACGCGATCGCCGAGTTCAAGAAGCAGTTCGAGACCTCGGACGGCAAGCTTCTCGGCGAGGACGCCCCGGCCGCGGCCAAGTGACGTAAGGAAGGGACCTGACTCATGGGAGCCCAGCTCCGGGTCTACAAGCGTCGCATCCGATCCGTCACCGCGACCAAGAAGATCACCAAGGCGATGGAGATGATCGCCGCCTCGCGCGTCGTCAAGGCGCAGCGCAAGGTGGCGGCCTCCACGCCGTACGCGACCGAGCTCACCCGCGCGGTCACGGCGGTCGGTACCGGTTCGAACACGAAGCACCCGCTGACCACCCAGGCCGAGACGGTCACCCGGTCCGCTGTGCTGCTCCTCACGAGCGACCGCGGACTGGCCGGCGCCTTCAACTCCAACGCCATCAAGGTCGCCGAGCAGCTGACGGCGCGCCTTGAGGCCGAGGGCAAGGAGGTCGACACGTACATCGTCGGCCGCCGCGGTCTGGCCCACTACAACTTCCGCGAGCGCAAGGTCGTGGAGTCGTGGTCGGGCTTCACCGACGAGCCCACGTACGCGGACGCCAAGAAGGTCGCGGGTCCGCTGATCGAGGCCATCGAGACGGAGACGGCCGAGGGCGGCGTGGACGAACTCCACATCGTCTTCACCGAGTTCGTGTCGATGATGACGCAGACGGCGCTCGATGACCGTCTGCTCCCGCTCAGCCTCGAAGACGTGGCGAAGGAGGCCGCCCCCAAGGGCGAGATCCTTCCGCTGTACGACTTCGAGCCGTCGGCCGAGGACGTCCTCGACGCCCTGCTGCCGCGCTACGTCGAGAGCCGTATCTACAACGCGCTGCTCCAGTCGGCTGCCTCCAAGCACGCCGCCACGCGCCGCGCGATGAAGTCGGCCACCGACAACGCGGGAGAGCTCATCACCACGCTCTCCCGACTTGCCAACGCGGCCCGCCAGGCCGAAATCACCCAGGAAATCAGCGAGATCGTCGGTGGCTCCGCAGCCCTGGCCGACGCGACCGCGGGGAGTGACAGGTAATGACGACGACAGTTGAGACGGCCGTTGCCACGGGCCGCGTCGCCCGGGTCATCGGCCCGGTCGTCGACGTGGAGTTCCCCGTCGACGCGATGCCGGACATCTACAACGCCCTGCACGTCGAGGTCGCCGACCCGGCGAACGAGGGCCAGAAGAAGACGCTGACCCTGGAGGTCGCCCAGCACCTGGGTGACGGCCTGGTCCGCACCATCTCCATGCAGCCCACCGACGGTCTGGTCCGCCAGGCCCCGGTCACCGACACCGGCACGGGCATCACCGTCCCGGTCGGCGACTTCACCAAGGGCAAGGTGTTCAACACCCTCGGCGAGGTGCTGAACGTCGACGAGAAGTACGAGGGCGAGCGCTGGTCCATCCACCGCAAGGCCCCGAACTTCGACGAGCTCGAGTCGAAGACCGAGATGTTCGAGACCGGCGTCAAGGTCATCGACCTTCTCACCCCGTACGTCAAGGGTGGAAAGATCGGCCTGTTCGGCGGTGCCGGCGTCGGCAAGACGGTGCTCATCCAGGAGATGATCTACCGCGTCGCCAACAACCACGACGGTGTCTCCGTGTTCGCCGGTGTCGGCGAGCGCACCCGTGAGGGCAACGACCTCATCGAGGAGATGGCCGACTCGGGCGTCATCGACAAGACCGCCCTGGTCTTCGGTCAGATGGACGAGCCCCCGGGCACCCGTCTGCGCGTCGCGCTGGCCGGCCTCACCATGGCCGAGTACTTCCGTGACGTCCAGAAGCAGGACGTGCTGTTCTTCATCGACAACATCTTCCGCTTCACGCAGGCCGGTTCCGAGGTCTCGACCCTGCTCGGCCGCATGCCCTCCGCGGTGGGCTACCAGCCGAACCTGGCCGACGAGATGGGTCTCCTCCAGGAGCGCATCACCTCGACCCGTGGTCACTCGATCACCTCGATGCAGGCGATCTACGTCCCCGCGGACGACCTGACCGACCCGGCCCCGGCCACCACCTTCGCCCACCTCGACGCGACGACGGTGCTCTCCCGTCCGATCTCCGAGAAGGGCATCTACCCGGCCGTGGACCCGCTGGACTCCACGTCCCGCATCCTGGACCCGCGCTACATCGCGGCGGACCACTACGAGACCGCGATGCGCGTCAAGACGGTCCTTCAGAAGTACAAGGACCTCCAGGACATCATCGCGATCCTCGGTATCGACGAGCTCGGCGAGGAGGACAAGCTCGTCGTCCACCGTGCCCGTCGTGTGGAGCGCTTCCTGTCCCAGAACACCCACGTCGCCAAGCAGTTCACCGGCGTCGACGGGTCGGACGTCCCGCTGGACGAGTCGATCACCGCGTTCAACGCGATCATCGACGGCGAGTACGACCACTTCCCGGAGCAGGCGTTCTTCCTGTGCGGTGGCATCGAGGACCTGAAGGCCAACGCCAAGGAGCTGGGCGTCTCCTGAACTCACCCGAGTTCGCAGTGAACCCTGCGGTTCACGTCTGAGGGGGCGGGGTACGTCCCGCCCCCTCTCTCACGCCCACTAGACTTGTAACCAACACCCGGCCGGACAGCCGGGTGGTGACCCGAGGAGCCACCTTGGCTGCTGAGCTGCACGTCGCGCTGGTCGCGGCCGACCGAGAGGTCTGGTCCGGCGAGGCCACCCTGGTCGTCGCGCGCACCACGTCCGGCGACATCGGCGTCATGCCCGGTCACCAGCCGCTGCTCGGTGTGCTGGAGTCGGGCCCGGTGACCATCCGTACGAGTGATGGCGGAACGGTCGTCGCCGCGGTGCACGGCGGTTTCATCTCGTTCGCGGACGACAAGCTGTCGCTGCTGGCCGAGATCGCCGAGCTGTCGGACGAGATCGACGTCCAGCGCGCGGAGCGGGAGCTGGAGCGCGCGAAGGCGGAGGGCGACGCCGCCGCCGAGCGCCGCGCGGACGTACGACTGCGTGCGGCGGCGACGAGCTGAACCCGCGCGAGGCTGTATGACGTCACTCAGCCGCGGTCGGCACCGGAGCGATCCGGAGCCGACCGCGGCTGAGGCAGATATGGATGTTTTTTCCGTTCCGTTACCTATTTTCGGTACCTAGGAGACGAGGAGGTCGGTGTCGATGGTCCTCGCTCTGACTGTGTGCGGAGTCGTTGTCGCCCTGGTGGTGCTGGGGCTGTTCGTCTTCGGGCTGCGCCGCAGACTCATCCAGCGCTCCGGCGGCACCTTCGACTGTTCGCTCCGCTGGGACGTCCCCGAGAAACCCGACACCAGCGGAAAAGGCTGGAGTTACGGGGTCGCCCGCTACAACGGCGACCGCATCGAGTGGTACCGCGTCTTCTCCTACGCCTACCGTCCCCGCCGCACCCTGGAACGGGCCGCCATCGAGGTCGCCGGCCGCCGCCTCCCCGAGGGAGAGGAGGAGCTGGCCCTCCTCTCCGACGCCGTCATCCTCACCTGCCTGCACCGGGGCACCCGTCTCGAACTGGCCATGAGCGAGGACGCGTTGACGGGTTTCCTGGCCTGGCTGGAAGCGGCTCCCCCCGGTCAGCGGGTCAACGTCGCCTGACAGACCGGGTTCGGGACGTCGGCGGCGACCACCGTGGGCGGCCCGGGGCTGAGCGTCACCGTTATGTTCACCGGCGACACGGCCAGCAGGGCCGCGCCCACCGCCCCCGCGAAGCTTCCGTAGGACACCGCCCTGGCACCGGCCGACCGCTCCGTCCTTCGGGACTTCTGGGACCTGCGCTTCATTCTTCCCCCCTGAATGACTCATTCCGCTTGCTCTCTGAGATTCAGGATGTGCCCGGTCGGCGGCCCGCCGCACCCGCCGACCTTCCTGCCGCGGGGGCCGAACGGCTCCATGCCGCGCACGCCTGGGGCGCGCGACATGCGCCGCGCGCCCCAGATTCGGATATATGCGTATGCGTCAGCTCAGCCCGCTGCTGATCGCACTCACCAGCTCTCCGTTGCTGGTGTCACCGCTGAACTCCCAGAAGAACGCGCCGCCGAGGCCCTGGGACTTGGCCCAGCTCATCTTCCCGGCGATGGTCGACGGGGTGTCGTACGACCACCAGTTGCTGCCGCAGTGCGCGTACGCCGTGCCGGCGATGGTGCCGGTGGCCGGGCAGGACGTCTTGAGGACCTTGTAGTCCTCGATGCCCTGCTCGTACGTTCCCGCGGCCGCGCCCGTCGCCGTGCCGCCCGGCGCGTCCTGTGTCACGCCCGTCCAGCCCCGGCCGTAGAAGCCGATGCCGATCAGCAGCTTGCTCGCGGGGACGCCGATCGCCTTGTACTTGGCCATCGCGTCGGCGGTGGTGAAGCCCGCCTTCGGGATGCCGGAGTACGAGGTGAGCGGGGAGTGCGGGGCGGTCGGGCCCTGCGCGTCCCAGGCGCCGAAGAAGTCGTACGTCATCACGTTGTACCAGTTGACGTACTGCGCGGCGCCCGCGTAGTCGGCGGCCTCGATCTTGCCGCCGGAGGAGCCGTCGGCCGTGACGGCCGCGGTGACCAGCGCGGAGGAGCCGAACTTCGAACGCAGCGCGGACATCACGTTCTTGAAGGCCGCGGCCCCGCTGGTGTCGCAGGACAGACCGCAGGCGTTCGGGTACTCCCAGTCGATGTCGATGCCGTCGAAGACATCGGCCCAGCGGGAGTCCTTGACCAGGTTGTAGCAGGAGTCCGCGAACGCGGTCGGGTTGGCCGCGGCCTGGGCGAAGCCGCCGGACCAGGTCCAGCCGCCGAAGGACCAGATCACCTTGATGTTCGGGTACTTGGCCTTCAGCTCGCGCAGCTGGTTGAAGTTGCCGCGCAGCGGCTGGTCCCAGGTGTCGGCCACGCCGCTCACCGACTGGTCGGCGGTGAAGGCCTTGTCGTAGTCGGCGTAGGAGTCGCCGATCGCGCACTGGCCGTTGGTCACGTTGCCGAAGGCGTAGTTGATGTGCGTGATCTTCGCCGCGGAACCGGACGTCACCAGGTTCTTGACGTTGTAGTTACGGCCGTAGATGCCCCACTCGGTGAAGTAGCCGAGCTTGACCGCGGAGCCGGAGGTCGGGGGCGGGTCCGTGGTGCCGCCGGTGGTGTGCACGGCCACAGAACCGCTGACCGGGCCTGTCTGGTCGGCGGTGTCGCGGGCCTGCACGGTGTACGAGTAGTCCGTGCCGGCGGTGAGACCGGTGTCGGTGTACGAGGTGGTGGTGACCGTCGAGACGACCTTGCCGTCGCGCAGGACGTCGTAGTTCTTGACGCCGTTGTCGTCGGTGGCCGCCGACCAGCTCAGCTTCACCGACGTGTCGGTGACGGAGGAGGCGGTCGGGGTGCCCGGCGCGGAGGGGGCCGCGTCGCCCGGGACCGTCGTGCCGTCACAACTGTCGCCGTTCAGCTTGCAGTTGCTCGGCGAGCCGGAGCCCGCGCCGTTGAAGCCGAAGGAGACGGAGGCGCCGGGGGCGATGGAGCCGTTGTAGGACTTGTTCTTGGCGGTCCAGTGGGTGCCGGAGGACGTGACGTCCGCGTCCCAGGCCGAGGTGACGGACGTGCCGGAGGGGAAGTCCCACTCGACCGTCCAGGAACTGATGGCCGTGGTGCCGGTGTTCTTCACCGTCCACTTGCCCTCGAAGCCGGTGCCCCAGTCCTGGGTCTTGGCGTAGGTGGCGGTCGCGGTGGTCGCGGCCTGGGCGGGGCTCGCGAGGCCGACCAGACCGGCCAGCGGGAGCAGCAGCGTGGCGAAACCTGCCGCGGCTCTGTGTCTGAAGCGCATGCCGCGCCTCCTTGGGGGTTGGGGGCATGACTGAGCCTTCACGCCCACGGTGCCGCGAGAATAGAAAGGTCTGGACCACCGGTCAATAGGTCTGGACCACCAATCGAAGAGAGTGATGGGTGGCACGCCGGCTCCCCAACTCCTCTGCGGGTACGGCGGCTTGGCCCGAGGAGGGTCGTACGCTGGCCGGGCGACGAGCCAGGGAGGGGTGCATGAGCGAGGCCGAACGCCAAGGGGCCGTGCTGGTCGTGGACGACGACGCGGCCATCAGGCGCTCGCTGGAGCGCGGGCTGAGGCTGAGCGGATTCCGGGTCCGCACGGCCGACGGCGGTCACGAAGCGCTGGCCGCGATCCGGGACACCCCGCCGGACGTGCTCGTCCTGGACATCTCGATGCCCGGCATGAGCGGCATCGAGGTGTGCGAGCGGCTGCGCGGCGACGGCGAGGACCTCCCCGTCCTCATGCTCTCCGCGCTCGACGAGACCGCCGACCGGATCGCCGGGCTCCAGGCGGGCGGCGACGACTACCTGGTCAAGCCGTTCGCCTTGCAGGAACTGGTGCTGCGGCTGCGGGCGTTGCTCCGACGCAGGCCGCCCACCGGCCGGGAGGTGCTGCGGGTGGCGGGCCTCGTCATCGACCCGGCGGCCCGCACCGCCGAGCGGGACGGGCGGCAACTGGAGCTGACCCGGCGCGAGTTCGAACTCCTCGAAGTCCTCGCCCGCAACGCCGGGTTGGTCCTCACCCGCGACCAGCTCCTCGAACGGGTCTGGGGTTACGACTTCGACGTGCGCACCGACGCCGTCGACACCTTCGTCAGCTATCTGCGGCGCAAGCTGGAGGCCGACGGCGGCACACGGCTCGTACACACCGTGCGCGGCGTGGGCTTCGTACTCAGGGAAGAACCGTGAAGCTCTCCACCCGGATCGGGCTCGCCGTCGGCGTCACTGTCCCGCTGCTGGTGCTGGCCTCCGGCTGGCTGCTGCTCCAGCTGGTCGGCCAGGATCTGCACAAGGCCGAGGACGACCATCTGCGGGCCCGCGCCGCCGCCGTAGCCCAGGACGCCCGTGCCCTCCTGCGGGCCAGCGCGACCGGCCGTTCCAGGGCTGCCGACAACAGGGAACGGCTGCTCTACAGCGCCGCCCTCGACGTCGGCGTCCGCGTGATCGGCCCGGACGCCACCTTCAGCGGCGGCCCCCAGCCGGACGACTCCGTACCGCTCCCGGCCCGGGCGACGAACCCGATCACCGTCCGGGACGGCGCCACCAGCTGGCGCGCCCTGTCCCGGCCAGTCACCACCGTCCGCGGCTCCGGCACCCTCTGGGTCTTCGCGCCCAACGCCGCCGACCAGGCCGGGCTCCGGCTCGTGAGGCGCCGGGTGGCCGTCACGACCCTGCTCGCCGTACCGCTGTCCGGCCTGCTCGCCTGGGGCATCGCCACCGGCGCGACCGGGCCGCTGCGCCGCCTGCGTCGCCGTACCGCCGGACTCGACCCGCGCACCAGCGCCACCCGGCTGCACCACGAACCCACCGGCGTCACCGAGGTCGACGACCTGGCCGCCACCCTCCAGAAGGCCCTCGCCCGCTACGACGAACAGGCCGCCCGCACCGCCGAGGCCCTGGACACGGCCCGTTCCTTCTCCTCCGCCGCCGCCCACGAACTGCGCACCCCGCTGATGAGCATGGGCACCAACCTCGACATCCTCGCCGCCCACCCCGACCTCCCCGAACCCGACCGCACCGAGGTCCTCACCGACCTGCGCCACGAACACGCCCGGCTGCTGGGCCTGTTGGTGATGCTGCGCGAGCTGGGGCGGGGCGACCTGGTCGAGGCGGAGGCGCTGCGGACCGTCGACCTCGCGGAGGTCGCCGACGCGGCGGTGGCCGAGGCCCGGCGCCGGGAGCCGGACGCCCGGATCACGCTGGACGCGGCACCCGGGCTCACCGTCCACGGCTGGGAGCCCGGCCTGCGGCTGCTGCTCGACAACCTGCTGGCCAACGCGCTGGCCCACGGCCGGGACGGGGCGGGGAAGGCGGGCGTGGCGGTCGGACTGCGGGGCACTGACGCGGAGGTCGTGATCACGGTCGACGACCGCGGACCGGGCGTGCCTCCCGAGGAACGGGAGCGGATCTTCGAGCGGTTCCGGCGCGGGCCCGGCAGCTCGGGCTCGGGGCTCGGTCTGACCCTGGTGGCCCAGCAGACGGCGCTGCACCAGGGGCGGGTCACGGTCACCGACGGCCCGGACGGGACCGGCGCCCGCTTCGAGGCGCGGCTGCCACGGGCCGGCGGTGAACTGCCCGCCCACCGCGACTGGTTGATCGACACAGCCGGGACAAACCGGTCACAGAGTTTCCCCAAAGACGCTCCCTAGCCTCCGTCACGTCGGACGGACGACGGGGCCGTCCGGGAAACGGAGACATGGATGTCCACGACATATGTACGACGGCGTCGGCGCACGCTGCTCGTGGGGCTCGCGGCAGCGGCCCTGCTGGCGACCGGCACGGGCGCGGCCAGTGCCGACAGCACCACGACACCGGCCCCCGCCGCCACCCCGACCGGCGACGGCGCGCAGGCCCTGTGCAGGCGGGTGCCGCAGATCGACCACCGTATCGACCGCGCGCTGAAGCGGCTCAACTCAGGGGCGGACAAGCGCGGTTCGATCGCCCGGCTGCAACAGCGCGTCGACAACGCGAAGGCCGCGGGGCACGGCGAGATCGCCACGTATCTCCAGGACCGGCTGACCTTCCGCAAGTCGCTGGTGACGACCTTGCGGCAGCGGCAGCAGGACCTGACCGACGTGCGGACCTGGTGCAAGGACAACGACGGGGGCGCGAGCTGATGCGGGCCCGGGCGACGGCGGCCGCGGCACTCCTGGCCGTCGGGCTCCTCGCGGGCTGCGCCCGCGAACACGGCTCGACGGCGACCACGACCACGACCACGCCGTCCGGCTACGCGGAGATGCAGAAGAAGATGGCCGCGGCCGAGTCCGCACTCGCACAGGCGGACAAGGACGCGGCCCAGGACACGGACCGCTAACGCTCCCCGCCCGGCACCCACAGCACGTCCCCGACGTCCTTGTTGGCCGTGCGGGCCAGGATGAAGAGGAGGTCGGAGAGGCGGTTGAGGTAGGTCGCGGTGAGGGGGTTCATCGCCTCGGCGTGCACCTCCAGCGCGGCCCAGGTCGACCGCTCGGCACGGCGTACGACCGTGCAGGCCTGGTGGAGCAGGGCCGCGCCCGGGGTGCCGCCCGGGAGGATGAAGGACCGCAGCTTCTCCAGGCGCTCGTTGAAGCGGTCGCAGTCCGCCTCCAGCTTGTCGACGTAGAACTGCTCGACACGGAGGGGCGGGAACTCGGGGTTCTCGACCACCGGCGTCGACAGGTCCGCGCCCACGTCGAACAGGTCGTTCTGGACGCGGGTGAGCACCTTGACGATCTCCTCGTCGAGCCCGCCCAGTGCGATCGCCGTGCCGATCACCGCGTTCGCCTCGTTGGCGTCGGCGTACGCGGAGATCCGCAGGTCGGTCTTGGCGACCCGGCTCATGTCGCCGAGAGCGGTGGAGCCCTTGTCGCCGGTCCTGGTGTAGATGCGCGTCAGATTGACCATGGACCCAGCGTAATTACGCTCCGGCCGTCCGGAACACGCGTGTGCCGACCGTCACGGCGAGCACCGAGAAACCGACGGCGACCAGAGCGCCGTACAGCATGTGATCCGTCCCGTACGAGCCGACGTACGCGTCCCGCACCGCGTCCACCAGATAGCGCAGCGGCATGAAGTGCGAGAGCAGGTCCAGCCAGCCGGGCGCGAGGGTCATCGGCAGCATCAGGCCGGACAGCAGCATCGACGGCATGGTCAGGGCGTTGACCAGCGGACCGGAGGTCTGCGGTGTGTCGACGCGCAGCGCCACGGCACAGGACAGCGAGCCGAGCGAGACCGTCAGCAGGCAGACGAACGCGAACCCGATCAGTACTCCGGCCAGGGGCGCCCGCAGCCCCATCGTGACGGCCGCCAGGACCAGCAGCACCGCCTGGAAGACGAAGACCGTGGCATCGCGCAGGACACGGCCGAGCAGCAGCGCGAGCCGGCTCACCGGTGTCACCCGCATCCGCTCCAGCACCCCCTGGCCCTTCTCGATGATGATCGCGAACCCGGTGAACGAGGCCCCGAACAACCCGAGTTGAAGCAGCAGCCCCGGCACCAGCAGCTGCCAGGAACTGCCTCGCCCGCCCAGCGGCAGACCGGTCAGCAGGGGACCGAAGAAGAGGAGGTACAGCAGCGGCATCAGCAGCCCGAAGAGCAGCGCGAAACGGGAGCGCAGGGACTGGCGCAGATACCGGCCGTAGATCAGCGCGGTGTCGTGGAGAAGCATCGTGACGGTCCTATAGGGCTACGGGGGCGGCGTCGGCCGGCGCGGGGCCGCGACCGGTGATGGCGAGGAAGGTGTCCTGGAGGGTGGCGTCGATCGAGCCGCCGTAGCGGAGCCTGAGCGCGCTCGGGGTGCCTTCAGCCGCGACCGCGCCCCGGTCGACGATCACCAGGCGGTCGGCGAGGGCGTCGGCCTCGTCCAGGTAATGGGTGGTCAGGAAGACGGTCGTGCCGTACTCGGCGCGCAGGCCGCGGACCAGTTCCCACAGGTCGGCGCGGCTGCCGGGGTCGAGGCCGGTGGTCGGTTCGTCGAGGAACAGGACCTTCGGGCGGTGGGTGAGCGCCATCGCGATGTCGAGACGGCGCCGCTGACCGCCGGAGAGGGCGCCGGACCTACGGTCGAGCAGCTCGGCCAGCCCGAGGTCGCACGCCAACTCCTCCGCACGCTCGGCAGCCTGAGCCTTGGTCAGCCGATAGAGACGCCCTTGCGTGACCAGCTCCTCGCGCACGGAGATCTGCGGATCGACGCCGCCGGACTGAGCCACGTACCCGCACGCCCGGCGTACCCCCGTGGGGTCGGCGGTGAGGTCGTGGCCGGCCACTGCGGCCGTGCCTCCGGTGGGTTTCAGCAGGGTCGTGAGCATCCGGAGGGTGGTGGTCTTGCCGGCGCCGTTCGGGCCGAGGAAGCCGAGGATCTCGCCCTCGCGGACGGTCAGGTCGATACCCCGCACGGCCTCGACGGGGCCGAGCTTGGTCTGGAAGGTGCGGGCCAGGCCGGCCGCGCTGATGACTGCTGCCATGCCGCCAGAAAAACAGAGTCAATGAAATTTTGCAACGGCCCCAAAATTTCAGGGAACCCAGAAACGGCTACGATTCGGACATGGCAGAGGGGCTCAGGGAGCGGAAGAAGCGGCAGACCCGGCAGTACATCTCGGATGTCGCCACGGGCCTGTTCGTCGAGCGCGGTTTCGACGCGGTGACCGTCGCGGAGATCGCCGACGCCGCCAACGTCTCCGTGAACACCGTCTACAACTACTTCCCGGCGAAGGAGGATCTCTTCTTCGACCGCTCCGCCGGCCTCGTCGAGCGGATGGGTCGCTGGGTGCGCGGCCGGAACAAGGGGGAGTCGGCCGCGGTGGCCGTCCTGCGCGAACTGCGCGAGGAGGTCGAGGCGGTCTCGCCGCGGGTCGGACTGATGCCGGGGTACGCCGACTTCATGCGCGTCATCGAGGACGCGCCCGCGCTGCGCTCCCGGCTGTGGGCGATCGGGCAGGAGGTTCAGGCCAACCTGGAGGAGGTCCTGCGTGAGGAGACCGGTGCGGCGGGCGGCGACCCGATGCCGCACCTGATCGCCGGTCAGCTCGGCTGGGTGCACAGCACCGTCATGGGGGTGATCGGGCGTGAGATGGTCCGCGGGCGCAATCCGGGCGAAGTGTCACGAGAGGTGCTGGCCCTCCTCGACGACATCGAGGAGCTGTTGGGCGACAAAGTGCTCAACTACGCCGTCCGGGGCGATCGATGACCCGCCCCGGTGTGATGTCCGTCAGATGAGACGTGACGCGCATTACTTACCGGTCACACGGCACCCACAGAGCGCTAAGGTCCGCGAAAGAGGCTCCCCCGACTTTCGACTTCGCTCAAGTCGGGGGACCCCCAGTAAACAGCGTGCAAGGCGTTCAAAGGGGAGTCGCAAACGTGGCACGGAAGCTTGCCGTCATCGGCGCCGGCCTGATGGGTTCCGGGATCGCCCAGGTCTCCGCGCAGGCGGGCTGGGACGTCGTCCTGCGTGACGTCACCGACGAGGCGCTCAAGCGTGGCACCGACGGCATCAAGGCCTCGTACGACAAGTTCGTCGGCAAGGGCAAGCTGGAGGCGCACGACGCCGACGCCGCCCTCGGCCGCATCACCGCCACCACCGACCTGGACGCCGCCGCCGACGCGGACATCGTCGTCGAGGCCGTCTTCGAGAAGCTGGAGGTGAAGCACGAGATCTTCCGCGCGCTCGACAAGATCGTGCGCCCGGACGCCGTGCTCGCCTCCAACACCTCCGCGATCCCGATCACCAAGATCGCGGCGGCCACCGAACACCCCGAGCGGGTCGTCGGCGTCCACTTCTTCTCGCCGGTGCCGATGATGCAGCTCGTCGAACTGGTCCGCGGGTACAAGACGAGCGACGAAACCCTCGCCACCGCGCGGGAGTTCGCCGAGTCCGTCGGCAAGACCTGCATCGTGGTGAACAGGGATGTCGCCGGCTTCGTGACGACCCGTCTCATCTCCGCCCTCGTCGTCGAGGCGACCAAGCTCTACGAGTCGGGCGTCGCGACCGCCGAGGACATCGACCTCGCCTGCAAGCTGGGCTTCGGCCACGCGATGGGCCCGCTCGCCACGGCGGACCTGACCGGCGTCGACATCCTGCTGCACGCCACCGGCAACATCTACACCGAGTCGCAGGACGAGAAGTTCGCGCCGCCGGAGCTGATGCGCCGGATGGTTGACGCCGGTGACATCGGACGCAAGAGCGGGCAGGGCTTCTACACGTACTGAACCACCGGTACGTACAGCCACTGAAACCGCACAAACCCCAGGGGGCTCACCCCCTCGGGTGAATTCGGTATCGGTTCGCTTACAGACGGCAACCTGGTCGCCGCTGAAGCAGTCAGACGTTGCACAGCCACCGTCACGGAGTACGAGTACGCAACCGCACTCACGGGGAGCGCATATGCACATCAGGGGCGACCACGCCGAGCTGGTCGTCGGGGGCCGCCTCGACGTCCGCAGCGCGGCGGACGCCCGTACGGTCCTGCACACGGCCGTCGACGACGGAGTCGGCGACCTGGTGCTCGACCTGTCCGAACTGGACTCCTGGGACGCCACCGGACTCGGGGTGATCATGGGCGTCCACCGGCGGGCCGGCCGCTGCGGCCGGCGTCTGGTGCTGCGCGACGTACCGCCGCAGATGCAGCGCCTGCTGGTGGCCACCCGGCTGCACCGGATCCTGGCGATCGAGGGGGGCATCGGGGTGGAGTCACTGCCCCGCGTGTGACGTCGCGGGCAATCCTCACGAGACTGTGACGTCTCGGGCGGCGCGGTACCCCGGACTGTCGTAGATACTGTGCGAAGGTTTAAGGTTCGGTCGCCCGCTGCCCGACATCCCTGTCGGCGGGTCCGGACCAGAAGCGACAGCGCAGTGTGCAGCAAGGCCGGGAGGGGCTCGGCACACGACGCTTTTGGGGGGCTTGAACCTATGGACCCGAACAACCGGGGACCCGAGGAGTACGGCCAGGACGGCGACGGCACCTCGCCGCGCCAGCGCCCGCCCAGGGACCCCCTCACACCCGACTTCGGCCAGCACTCGCCGACGCTCGCGCGCACGGTGCAGCTGGTCTCCGGCGACTACCTGCTCACCGTCAACCCCGTCGACGGCAGCGAGATAGAGGCCTGCCCGCCGGGCGAGCGCCCGGGCCGGCCGGAGAAGTTCACCCCGGCCGAGCGCGCCGAGGTGGACCGCGCGGCCAGGCCGCCCGTCCCACCGGGCCCGACCCGGCCGACCCTGTCGCTCCTGGAGCGCCAGGACGAACGCGAGCGCCTGGTACGGCTGGTGGCCCGCGGCCGCTCCGTACGGCTCACCGGCCCCGCCGGCTCCGGCCGCACCGCCCTCCTCGACCTCGTCGCCGAGGACTGCGGGGACCTCGCGCCCGACGGCGTCGTCCGCCTCAGCGGCTTCCACCGCACCGCCGACGACCTCCTCTACGACCTCTTCTACGCCGTCTTCAACGCGCCCCTGCACCGCCCGGAACGGGACGAACTGCTCGGATACGTCCGGGACATCGGCGCGGTCGTCGTCCTGGACGACGTCGAGTTCGGCGGCGCCGCCCTGGACGAGCTGCTCGACGCGACACCCGAGTGCGCCTTCGTCATCGGCGCCACGCCCGACGTGGCCGCGCCCTCCGCCGACTCCGCGATCGAGGAGGTCTTCCTCGGCGGCCTGGAGCGCGCGGGCGGCGTGGAGATCATCGAGCGTGCCGTCGGCCGGGTGCTCACCGAGGAGGAGGCCAACTGGGTCGGCGACCTCTGGTTCGAGTCCGAGGGCCTGCCGCTCCGGTTCGTGCAGGCCGGCGCCCTGCTGCGGGAGCGCGACCGGCAGCGGGCCGGGACCGGCGCCGTCGACGAGTTCGGCGTCTTCGCCGACGCGCTCCCGGTGGACGCGCCCTTCGACGCCCCCTTCGGTGCCGAGGAGGGCGACGAGATACCGCTGCCCTCGCTCGGCGAGGCCGCCGCGCCCGCCCCACTGCTCGCCTCCCGGCTGAGCGCCTCGGCCCGGGCCACCCTGCGCTTCGCCGTCGCGCTCGGCGGCGAGGTGCCCCACCAGGCCCATCTCCCCGCGCTCGTCGGCGACACCCACGCCGACGCCGCCCTCGGCGAGCTGGCCTCCTGCGGACTGGTCTCCCCGGTCGGCGCCCGCTACCGCCTCGCGGCCGGCGTGCTGACCCAGCTGGAGGCCGCCGGATACGGCGACGACGTCGACGCGCGAGCCCTCACCGCCGGACAGCACTACGCCTGGTGGGCCGGGCACCCCTCGGTCACCCCGGAGCGCGTCTGCGCGGAGGCCGACGCCCTGCTCGCCGCCCTCGGCGCGCTCGTGCCCGGCACCACCCCGCCCGGCGAGGACGAGGAGAGCGTCACCGTCCAGCTGGCCCGCACGGCCGCGCCCGCCTTCGCCGCGGGGCTGCACTGGAGCGCCTGGGAGCGCGCCCTGCGGGGCGGCGCCGAGGCCTCCCGGCTGGCCGGCGAGGTGTCCGAACAGGCCTACTTCCACCACGAGTTGGGCATCCTCGCGCTCTGCGGCGGACAGTTCGACCGGGCCCGCTCCGAGCTGGAGGCGTCCGTCGGGCTGCGCGGCGCGAGCGCCGACAAGCGCGGCACCGTCGCCGGGCGCCGCGCCCTCGCCCTGGTCGCCGACCGCACCGGCACCCAGCCGGGCCTCGGCTCCACCGCGGGCGAGGAGGTGCCGGACGCGCGCTACGAGGAGTCCCAGTCGCCGCCGGGCGGTGTCCCCGCGGCCATGCTGCCGCCCCGGCCGCCGTCCACCGGCGACTCCGCCACGATCGTCGTCAACCGGGCCGCCGCAGGGCCGTCCGGCGGACCGCCCAAGGCCCACCGGGCCGGCTTCCGCGGCCTCGCCCGGCGCAACCTCGTCGCGGCCGGCGCGGGCGCCCTCCTCGCGGCCGTGCTCGGCACGGTGGTGACGCTCGGCGCGACGTCCAACAACGACGCCAACAACCCGTCCGACAACGTCGGCGTCAACCCGTCCGCGAGCCAGGGCGTCGACGACGGCTCCCTCGGCGCGGACTCCCCGAAGAAGGACGACGGCAAGGGCGACACGGGTACGGCGACCAGCCGGCCGACCGACCCGGGCCCCGACGGCACGTACGGCACGTCGGACGACCCGACCCCGCCGTCCGACACGAAGTCGCCGTCGGACGACCCGAGCGGGACGAAGGGGTCGGGGGGTGCGTCGAGCACGCCTTCGCATACGGCGACTTCCAAGCCGTCGTCGTCCAGCCCGACACCCACCAGGTCGGCCTCGCCGTCGCAGTCGGCGTCGCCCTCGCCGAGCGACTCCCCCTCGCCGTCGGTGTCCACGTCGGAATCCCCGTCCACGTCCACCTCGGCCAGCGGTCCCGCCTCCAGCGCCCCGGCATCCTCCAGCGCCCCCGCGGAGACGAGCAGTTCGGCAAGCGCGCCGGCGAGCAGCAGTTCGGCCCCGGTGATCTGAGGCCGCGCACGCGTGAGGGCCGGGTCCGTTCCCACGGACCCGGCCCTCTTCGCCGTATCGGAACCGCCTGTTCGCGGCCCTCGGTCAGAACAGCCGCAGCTTGTCGTCCTCGATGCCGCGCATCGCGTCGTAGTCCAGGACCGTGCAGCCGATGCCGCGGTCCGTGGCGAGGACGCGGGCCTGGGGCTTGATCTCCTGGGCGGCGAAGATGCCGCGGACCGGGGCGAGATGCGGGTCGCGGTTCAACAGCTCCAGGTAGCGGGTGAGCTGCTCCACGCCGTCGATCTCGCCGCGCCGCTTGATCTCGACCGCGACGGTCTGGCCCTCGGCGTCCCGGCACAGGATGTCGACCGGGCCGATGGCCGTCATGTACTCGCGGCGGATGAGCGTGTAGCCCTCGCCCAGGGTCTCGATGCGGTCGGCGAGGAGCTCCTGGAGGTGTGCTTCCACGCCGTCCTTGATCAGGCCCGGGTCGACGCCCAGTTCGTGCGAGGTGTCGTGGAGGATCTCCTCCATCGTGATGATCAGCTTCTCGCCCGCCTTGTTGACGACGGTCCAGACGCCTTCGTCGTCGCCCGAGCCCTCCTTCAGGGTGCAGGGCGGGGACATCCAGTTCAGGGGCTTGTAGGCGCGGTCGTCCGCGTGGATCGACACACTGCCGTCCGCCTTCACCAGGATCAGGCGGGGCGCGGCGGGGAGGTGGGCGGTGAGCCGGCCCGCGTAGTCGACGGAACACCGGGCAATGACGAGACGCATGGTCGGCAACGCTACTCGACGGCCTGGGGTCCACGCGATTCGCCCCAGAAGACCCGGGTCAACCCTTGTTCATTTGTGGCCGATTGTGTGCCCAAAGAGAGCTCCGCATGTACGCATTCTCCTGGTGCCGTCACCGTCGGTTGCCTACCGTAGTAAACGGGAGGTCGCGAGACGTGTACTGAGCGTGTTCGGTATCGCGAACTCCCTTATCTGTCCGGCAACCCCTGTCGACCACGGGGGTGCGAGAGGAGAACCCATGTCGCTCGACGTCTCACCGGCCCTACTCGAAAAGGCCGAGCGAGGCGAGGTCGACGAAGCGGAATTCGTCGACTGCGTCCGGACCTCCCTGCCCTACGCATGGGAGATGATCAGCTCCCTGGTGGCCCAGCTGAAGGTGGACGGCGGATCGTTCGCCGACAACCAGACGCCCCCGCCGGACGAGCAGGCACGCGGTCAGCTGCTGCGTGCGCTCGCGAGTGACGCGATACGCGGCGCGCTGCAACGGCACTTCGGTGTGCGGCTGGCCTTCCAGAACTGCCACCGGGTGGCGGTGTTCCCGCTGGACGCCTCGGTCGACGAGACGTTGGCACGCTTCACCTCGGTCCGCAGTCAGCTGCTCAACCAGTCTCCGGAGTTCCGGGACTGCTGAGCGGTAGCCGCTTTGCTTGCCGCTCCGTACGCGGGAGGTGTTTCAGTACTGGGGCGGCAAGCTCCATGCCGGGCAGCGCAGTTGGTCGTTCGAGAAAATCAGCCGAGGTGCGGGAGTACCTCGGCCCCCAGCCGCCGTACGTTCTCCTCGGTGGCCGCCAGGTCTCCCGAGCCCTCGACGAGGAGGGCGAAGCGGGAGATGCCGGTCCGCTCACTGGTCGCCGCGAGCCGGTCGGCGCACAGCCGCGGGGTGCCCACCGGGTGCAGCCCGCAGAGCAGTTCGGTGTACGCCAGCGGGTCGCGCATCTGCCGGGCCCGGCCGTCCACCGTGACATGCGCGTCCAGTCCCTGCTTCAGCCAGCCCGGCATCGCCTTCGTCAGCGCCTCCACCGCGTCCGTGCGCCGGTCGGCGATCTGGCAGACGCCGGCCGAGACGTGCGCCGCGTGGAGCACCTGGTCCGGCGGATGCCCGGCGGCCCGCGCCGACTGCCGCCACAACGCGACCATCTCGGCCTTCTCCTCGTCCCCGACATGCATCCCGAGCAGCATCGGCAGCCCGCGCTCGGCGGCCAGCCGCACGCTCGCCGGGGAGGTGCACGCGACGACGACCTCGGGTCCCGCCGCCTCGGACAGCGACTCCGACGGCCTTGGTACGACGGGCACTTCACGGAAGCCGAAGCGCTCGCCCGCGGCCGAGACCGAGGGCTCGCGCAGCCAGCGCACCAGCAGATCGAGTGATTCCGGGAACCCCTTCTCGTACGCCTCCAGACCCGCGCCGAAGACCTCCAGGTCCACCCACGGCCCGCCGCGCCCCACGCCCAGCGAGAAGCGCCCGCCGGAGGTGATGTGCAGCAGCGCGGCCTGCTCGCCGAGCGAGACCGGGTGGGCGGTGGGCAGCACACTGACCGCCGTACCGACCCGCAGGCGGTTGGTGCGTCCCAGCAGTAACGCCGCCAGGGTGATCGCCGACGGGCAGGTCCCGTACGGCACGAAGTGGTGCTCGGCCAGCCAGACCGAGTCCAGACCGGCTTCCTCGGCGACCTCCGCGGAGCGGACCGCGCGGTGCAGTGCCTCCCCCTGGCCCTGTCCCGGGAACTGGGCCGCCAACACGAAACTTCCAACGTGCATTGCTTTTCCTGCTTCCTTGGCTCCGACGCGGAGCTCCCCCATCGGGCATAACCGTGTGACACGTGCCGAGGTCACGGCTTGGCGAGGAGATTTGCGGATTGTCTGCAGAATGGGCTGCCGCGGCGGGGTCCGGGGGACGGCCGGTGCTCTACGCATACCCCCGTCCGCGCCCCGTAGGCTGGAGACGGCCCGTGCTTCCTGTATAGCCCCGTGAGGTGTCCCGTGTCCCCGCGTCGCAACCGACCCAAGGGAGCCGATCCCTCGGACTCGTCCGGACGGAGCGCCGAGGACGACCGCCCGGGCCGCTACGGTGGCTGGCAGTCCACCGAGAGCTGGCAGGGCGAGGAGTGGAACGTACGGCATGTGGCGGGGGCGAGCGCGCAGGGCAAGACGTACCGCTGCCCCGGCTGCGACCAGCTGATCCCCTCCGGCGTCCCGCACGTGGTGGCCTGGCCGGAGCACGCGGGCGTGGACGACCGGCGGCACTGGCACAAGGCGTGCTGGAACGCGAAGGACCGCCGCACCACGCGGGTGCAGCGGTCCCGTAACTCGCCGAAGTTCTGACCGGCTGTCTTTATACGTCCCGCCGGTCCAGCAGGGCCACGGCCCCCGCGAAGGCCGCCGCCGTCACGCCCAGCGCGATCCACAGCGGGTCCCAGCCGGTCGGGCCGGAGTCGCTGAGGGAGTTGGAGTAGAAGACGCTCATCTGGTTCGGGATCGAGTACTCGAACAGGGCCTGGCGTACGCCGTCCAGCGCCTCCGAGAACATGAACAGCGCGATCACCAGCGGGGCCAGCACGACGCCGATCATGATGGTGATGGCGCCCGCGGAGTGCCGGATGACCGAGCCGATCAGCAGCGAGAGCAGGCCGAGCAGCGCGATGTAGAAGGAGATGCCGAGGGTGCCCTTCAGCCACTCGCCGGTGGACGGCTGCCGGGCGCTGCTCAGCAGGGAGACGTCGGCGAGGGCGACGAGCAGGACGGAGGCGAAGGTGACGGTGAACGCCACCGCGAAGAACACGATCGCCTTCGCCGCGAGCACGCGGCCGCGGGTCGGGCAGGCGGTCATCGTGGTCCGGATCATGCCGGTGCCGTACTCGGAGGCCGTGGTCAGCACGCCGAGCGTGATGATGCAGATGCTGCCGAGCAGCAGCCCGAACACACCGAAGGACAGCGGGTTCTCGCCCTGAAGGCTGGCGTCCGACTCGTTGGCGGCGATCAGCGCGGCGACCAGCAGCCCGATGCCGACGACGAGCAGCACGAACACCCCGAGCGTCCACATCGTGGAGCGCACCGACCGGATCTTGGTCCACTCCGAGGAGATGGCATGCCCGAGATGCGTGCGCACGACGGGAATCGGCGAGGTGTAACCGCCGGAATACGCCGAACCCTGCCACTCGGGTACGGCGGCCTGCGGCATCGGGGGCTGCGGGGTACTCATCGGACGTCCTCGGGCTTGTTCAGGTCGGCGGGGGCGGCGGGCGGCGCAGTGACGGCAGCCGGCGGATCGGCCGGCGCCGGAGCAGCCGGCGCGGCCGGGGTCTGCGGCGCCGACTGCGGGGCGGCGGCAGGCGCGCGATCCGCGGGTGCCTGCGCGGCGGCGGGCGGCTGGGCCGGCGCGGCGGGCGCCGCCGGAGACGCGGGCGCGGGACCGGCCGGCGCGGACGCGGGAGCCGGCTGGGCGGTTGCCGGCGCGGCCATGGGTGCCGGGGTCGCCGGGGCCTGGCCCTGCGGGGTCTGAGGCGGCTGAGGTGCCGTCTGGGCGTACGGGTTGGGCTGGCCCGCCCCTGGGGCTCCCGGGGCGCCCGGGGCGCCGTACGGGCCCGCCGGGGGCTGTCCGGGGGCGCCGTAGAAGCCCGGGCCTCCCGGCTGTCCCTGGGGCATCGCGAAGGGCTGGCCGCCCTGTTGGGGGCCCGGTGGGGCGTACCAGCCGGGCTGGCCCTGGCCGGGGACCGGCATGGGGGGCTGGGCGCCGGGCGGCAGGGGCTGCATGAGGCCGGCCTTCTGGTCGACCGTCGAGCGGAAGTCGACGGCGCCCTGCGTCATCCGCATGTACGCCTCCTCCAGCGAGGCCTGATGCGGCGACAGCTCCCACAGGCGTACGTCGGCGTCGTGCGCGATGTCGCTGATGCGGGGGAGCGGCAGCCCCGTGACCCGCAGCCCGCCGTCCTGCTCCGGCAGCACATGTCCGCCCGCCTCGGTCAGCGCGGACGTCAGCTTCTCGCGCAGCTGCGGCTCGGTGTCCGGCGTACGCACGCGCGCGAAGTCCGCGGAGTTCGCCGAGATGAAGTCCTTCACGCTCATGTCGGACAGCAGCTGCCCGCGCCCGATCACGATGAGGTGGTCGGCGGTCAGCGCCATCTCGCTCATCAGGTGCGAGGAGACGAAGACGGTACGGCCCTCGGAGGCGAGCGCCTTCATCAGGTTGCGGACCCAGAGGATGCCCTCCGGGTCGAGGCCGTTGACCGGCTCGTCGAAGAGCAGCACCTGGGGGTCGCCGAGCAGCGCCGCCGCGATGCCGAGCCGCTGTCCCATGCCGAGCGAGAAGCCCTTGGACCGCCGCTTCGCCACGTCCTGCAGCCCGACCACGCCGAGCACCTCGTCGACCCGGCGGGCCGGGATCCCGGACAGCTGGGCCAGGCAGAGCAGGTGGCTGCGGGCGGAGCGGCCGCCGTGCACGGCCTTGGCGTCGAGCAGCGCGCCCACCTGGCGGGGGGCGTTCGGCAGCTTCCGGTACGGGTAGCCGCCGATCGTCACCTGCCCCGACGTGGGGTTGTCCAGCCCCAGGATCATCCGCATCGTCGTCGACTTGCCGGAACCGTTGGGCCCCAGGAAGCCGGTGACCGCACCGGGACGCACCTGGAACGAAAGGTTGTACACAGCGGTCTTGTCGCCGTACCGCTTGGTCAGGCCGACAGCCTCGATCATGCTCCGCACCCATCGAAAGGTTCAGGACAGCGGGGCGCACGCCCCCGTAAGGGTTAGGAGGATATCGAGGCGCTGACGGTTCCGCTCAAGAGCAAGTAAAAGGTGGCGCTCCGCTCGCCGTTTCCTCACGCGTCCCGTCGCTTCAGCAGCACGTACCCGCCGGCCAGCGCCACGACCACCCACAGCACCATGATCCCCAGCCCGCCCCAGGGCCCGTACGGGGTGTCGTCGTCGATCGGGGTGACCACCTGCATGATCCTGCTGCCGGCCTGGTCGGGCAGGTACTGGCCGATCTTCTTCGTCGCCGACACGTTGCCGAGGATGTTGGAGACCAGGAAGAAGAACGGCATCAGGATGCCCAGCGACAGCATCGGCGAGCGCAGCATCACGGCGACGCCCATCGAGAACACCGCGATGAGGGTCATGTAGAGGCCGCCGCCGATGACCGCGCGCAGCACGTGCGGGTCGCCGATCTCCGCCTTGTGCGAGCCGAGCATGGCCTGCCCGAGGAAGAAGGCGACGAAGCTGGTGGCGAGGCCGACCACGAGCGCGAGCCCGGTGGCCACCGCGATCTTGCTGAACAGGAAGGTGCCGCGCTGCGGTACGGCGGCCAGCGAGGTGCGGATCATGCCGGTGCTGTACTCGTTGGAGACGACCAGCACCCCGAACACGATCATCGCGAGCTGCCCGAGGCTCATCCCGGCGAAGCTGATGAAGGTCGGGTCGAAGGAGAGCTTGTCCTTCGCGCTCATGTCGTCGAACCCGTGCTTGGTCAGCGCTGCGATCAGCATGCCGAGGGCGATCGTGACGACCGCGGCGAGGGTGAGCGTCCACACGGTCGAGGCCACCGACCGGATCTTGGTCCACTCGGACCGTACGACCTGGATCGCCGCCATGCTCAGCTCCTGTTCCAGCCGTCGCCCCACTGCTGCCTGGGCGCGGGGGGTGTGTCGTGGGGCGCGTCCGTGTGCGCGTGGTACTCGACCGACTCGGCGGTCAGCTGCATGAACGCCTCCTCCAGGGAGGCCTGCTGGGGGCTCAGCTCGTGCAGCACGATCTGGTGCTGGGCGGCCAGCTCGCCGATCCGCTCGGCCTTGCCGCCGTCCACCTCCAGGGCCCCGCTGCCGGACTCGACGACGGTGACCCCGGCCTCGTGCAGCACGTCGAGCAGTCGCTCGCGCTGCGGGGTGCGGATCCGGACGTACGACCGCGAGTTCTGCTCGATGAAGTCGGCCATGGACGTGTCGGCGAGCAGCCGCCCCTGTCCGATGACGACCAGGTGGTCGGCGGTCAGCGCCATCTCGCTCATGAGGTGGGAGGAGACGAAGACGGTACGGCCCTGGGCCGCGAGGGACTTCATCAGGTTGCGGATCCAGTGGATGCCCTCGGGGTCGAGGCCGTTGACGGGCTCGTCGAACATCAGGATCCGTGGGTCGCCGAGCAGCGCGCCGGCGATCCCGAGCCGCTGCCCCATCCCCAGCGAGAACCCCTTGGCCTTCTTCTTCGCGACCGCGGTGAGTCCCACGGTGTCGAGCACCTCGGCCACCCGGCTCTTCGGGATGCCGTTGCTCTGGGCGAGACAGAGAAGGTGGTTGTAGGCGCTGCGGCCGCCGTGCATCGCCTTGGCGTCCAGCAGGGCGCCGATGTACTTCAGCGGGTCCTTGAGGTGGTCGTAGTGCTTGCCGTCGATACGGACGTCACCCGTCGTCGGCCGGTCGAGGCCGAGCAGCATCCGCATGGTCGTCGACTTGCCGGCGCCGTTGGGTCCGAGGAACCCGGTGACGATGCCGGGTCTGACGGTGAAGGTGAGGTTGTTGACCGCCACCTTCTCGCCGTACCGCTTGGTCAGCCCCGCCAGCTCAATCATGCGGCCACGCTAAGACGCCGGTTGGGCCGCTGCCACCCGGACGGGCAAACAGAGGCCGACGCCGGCGGCAACAACGGTGAACGCCGTCGTCCAGGCGAAGGTGTGCGCGAAGGCCGTGTCCGTGCCGCCGCCGTACTGGAGGAGGACGGCGAGCACGGCGGTGCCGAAGGAGCCGCCGAGCTGCTGGAGGATACGGGTGGCGGAACTGGCGTGCGGGACGTCCGCGGGGTCGAGATCCCGGAAGGCGCCGACCAGCAGGGCCAGGTTGGCCGCGCTCATGCCGAAGCCGCGGACCAGGAGGGCGGCGCCGAGGAGGTAGGCGTTCTCGGCGCCGGCGGCGAAGGGGAGCGTACCGAGGGCGGTCAGCAGCAGGCCGGCCACCGTGACCGGGCGGGGGCTGATGCGGTCGGCGAGCGAGCCGGTGGTGCGGGCCAGCAGCGCGCCGACGCCCTGCGGTACGAGCAGCAGCCCGGCGTCGATCACGCTCTCGTGCCGTGTTTGCTGGTAGTAGAGCGGCAGCAGGAACATCCCGCCGAACAGGGTCAGCCCGCCCGTGAAGGTCAGTGCCGAGGCCACGCCGAACGACCGCACCCGGAACAGCCGTAGATCGACCAGGGGTTGCGGGACGCGCAGGGCGCGCACGACGAAGGCGGCGGTCAGCAGGGCCCCGGCCGTCATCGGCACCAGCACGCGCGCGTGCCCGAAGCCGCCCTCGTCGCCGACCTGGGCGAGACCGTAGATCAGCGCGGCGAGCCCGGGGGAGAGGAGCGCGAGGCCGGCCAGGTCGAGACGGGCGGCCGGCCTGCCCTCGTCCCTGGGTATGCCCCGCAGCGCGAGCGCGATGGCGAGCAGACAGATCGGCAGGTTGACGTAGAAGATCCAGTGCCAGCTGAGGTGGGCGACGATCAGGCCGCCGAGGACGGGCCCCAGGATCGGACCCAGGACGGCCGGAAGGGACACGACGGCCATGAGCCGGCCCAGCTGCTCCCGGCCCGCCGCGCGGATGACCAGCGTCTGCAGCACCGGCAGCATCAGCCCGCCGCCGACGCCCTGCACCACCCGGAAGGCGATCAGCGACTCGATGTCCCGGGCGAGCCCGCACAGCAGCGAACCGGCCAGGAAGAGCGTCAGTGCGCCCAGCCAGACCTGCCGGGCCCCGAACCGCTCGGCGGCCCAGCCGCTGACCGGCACGACCATCGCCAGGGCCAGCAGATAGGCGGTGCTGACCCACTGCACGGTCGCGGTGGAGGCGTCCAGGTCGTGGCCGAGGGTGTGGATCGCGATCGACACGATCGTGCTGTCCAGCAGCGGCGCGAGCGCGCCGAGGACGAGGATTCCGGCCAGTTTGAGGACGGCGGGGTCGAGGTGGGTCTTGGTCATGGCACTCCCTTGGAGACGGTGCGTCTCTTAAGGGCAGGGTAGGGTTTCGTTGATAGGAGACGCAAGGTCTCTTACTGGGAGGTGTGCGTGCCGGCGGAGAGCAGGCGGCGACGGGGCGCGGCTTTGGAGTCCGACCTCCTGGAGGCCGCGTGGGAGGAGCTGGCCGAGGTCGGCTATGCCCGGCTCACCATGGAAGGTGTCGCCGCCCGGGCCCGGACCGGCAAACAGGTCCTCTACCGGCGCTGGCGCAACCGCGCGGAGCTGGTGGTGGCGGCCCTGCGGCAGCGGCAGGGGTCGAACGCGGACCGGGTGCCGGACACCGGGGCGCTGCGCGAGGACGTACTGGCCCTGCTGCGGCTGATGGCGGAGCGGCAGCGGGAGATCGGTCAGGACGTCGTCCACGGTGTGCTGGCGGAGATCGGCCCGCAGCGCGTCGAGGTCTTCGACATCATGCGTGACGTGATGACGACCCTGCTCGAACGGGCCGCCGCACGGGGCGAGATCCCCACGGCGGACATCTCGCCGCGGATCATGACCCTGCCGACCGACCTCGTTCGCAACGAGATCGTGATGCGCAGCGAGCCGCTGACGGAAGCAACGCTCGTGGAGATCGTCGACGAGGTGTTCCTGCCGCTCGTCAGCAGCAGGGCATGACGAAGGCCCGCACCTTCGGGGGAGACGGCACGGGCCTCGGTCGTACTACTGGTTACCGGGACTGCTGAGCCGGAACCCCACGGGAGATGGGCTCGTCGTCGGCCGGAGTGCCCGCTGCGGCCACCGCGGCGCCCGTGAGCGTCGCGAGCATCTCGCGGACGTTCGTCAGCTGGGCGTTGATGCTGTCGCGGCGGTTGGTGAGGGCGGCCAGCTCGCGCTCGGATTCCGAACGGATCCGGTCGGCCTTGGCGTTCGCGTCGGCCACGATGTCCTCGGCCTGGCGCTGAGCGGTCTCCACCGTCTGGCGGGCGCGGCGCTCGGCGTCGGTGCGCAGCTTCTCGGCCTCCAGGCGGAGCTGCTCCGCGCGGTGCTCGATCTCGGCGAGGCGCTTCTCGGCCTTGGCCTGACGGGACGCCAGGTCGCGCTCCGACTGCTCGCGGCGCTTGGCGAGGTTCGTCTCGAAGTCCGCGGCGGCCTGGGCGGCCTTGGCGCGGGTCTCCTCGAAGAGGGCGTCGGCCTCCTCGCGCTTCGACTGCGCGTCCTTCTGGGCCTCGGAACGCAGCTGAGAGGCGTCGCTCTTGGCCTTCTCGACGATCCGGACGCCCTCGTCCTCGGCCTTGGCCTTGCGCTCCGCAGCGAACGATTCTGCGTCGTTACGGACCTGCTGGGCCGCGGACTCCGCGAGCTCGCGGTGCTGCTCGGCCGCGCGGCGGGCCTCCTCGCGCAGATCCTTGGCCTCCTCCTCGGCGAGGCGGAGGATCTTCTCGACACGCGCGCCGAGGCCGGCGTACGACGGCTCGGCGTCGCTCACCTGAGCCTGGGCGTTCTGCGTCTCGAGGTGGAGCTCCTCGATGCGCTTTTCCAGAGCGGTGATGCGGGCGAGAGCGCTGTCACGGTCGGAGACGAGCTTCGAAATGCGTTCGTCCACCTGAGCGCGGTCGTACCCACGCCGCACAAGCTCGAAGCCGTAGGGGGAAGTGTCGCTCATGGGGTTCCTGTCAAATGAGACCGGTGAGGTGATAGGGGGAATCCTAGGGGCCGAAGCGGTGTGTCATCGAGCGGATACGTGTTTGATCTGGAGAATGACACCCCTTTTGAGTGGCTAACCCTTGGACGGCTTGCCAAAAACTTGGTCAAAGGCCCCAGAAGCCACCGGACTTGACCTGTCGACTAACTGTCCGACGGCTTACCCGAACGAGGGGCGCCGACCGCGGCGCCCGCCTTGACGCCACCGTCCTTGCCCGCCGACGGGGCCTCAAAGGATTCCAACGCTTCCAGGACGTCCTGGACACGGGAGATCTCGGCGTTGATGTCCTCGCGCCGGCGCACCAGGATCTCCAGCTCGCGCTTTCCTTCCTCGACCGTCGCCTTGGCCTCGCGGATCGCCTCGGCCCTCAGCTCCTCGGCCTCCCGCACGAGAGCCGCCTTCTTCTGCTCGGCCTCCTTCAGGAGACCCTCGGCCTTCTTCACCGCGGCGATCCGGACCTTGCCCGCCTCGGAGTTCGCCTCCGAGACCAGCTCCTTGGCCTTCGCCTGAGCCTTGCCCAACTGCTCCTCGGCGGCCTTGATGAGCGCGTCGCAGCGGTCGCCCGCCGACTTCATCGTCTCGGCCGACTCACGGCGGGCCCGCTCGTGCAGCGCCTCGATCTCGCCCGTGATCCGGTCGCGCAGCTCCTCCGAGCGCTCCCTTATCGCGGTGGCGTCCCGGCGCGCGCCGACCAGCAGCTCGTCCGCGTCCGTACGGGCCTTCTCCACCCGGGAGTTGCCCTCGACCGTCGCCTCCGACACCAGCCGGTCGGCCTCCTTGCGGGCCGCGCCCACCATGGTGTCGGCCCGCCCCTCCGCCTCGGCGGTGGTCTTGTGGGCCTGCTGCTGCGCCTCGGTGAGCAGCTTGTCGGCCTCGGCCGTGGTCTCGTTGATGAGCGTGTCGACCTGCTCGGCCACGTCCTGGCGCCGCTTCGCCGCGTCCTTGCGGGCCTCGTCCAGCGTGCGCTCGGACTCCTCGCGCGCGGAGTTGACCAGCCGCTCGGACTCCGCGGCCGCCTCGGCCTTGACCCGCTCCGACTCGCTCCGGACCCGCTCGGCGTGCAGTTGTGCCGCCCCGACCGTCGACGCGGCCTCGGCGCGCAGCCGCTCCGCGTCCCCGGAGGCGTCGGCGATGAGCTTCTCGGCCTTGGCGACCGCCTCGGCCCGCACCCGCTCGGCCTCGGCCACCGTCTCGGTGCGCAGCCGGTCGGTGTCCCGGACCGTCTCCGTGGTGAGCCGCTCGGCTTCGCTGCGTGCCTCGGTGATGAGGGTGTCGGCCTGTGTCGCCGCGTCCGAACGGATGCGGTTGGCGTCCTCGCGGGCGTCCGCCCGGGTGCGCGCGGCGGCCTGGTCGGCCTCCGCGATCGCGTCCGAGGCCTCGGTGCGCACCCGCTGGGCGTGCTCGGACGCGTCCGACCGCAGCCGCTCCGCCTCCGCGATCGCCTCCGAAACGGTGCGCTCCGCAAGCGCCTTGGCGGCGTCCGTCTCCTCGGCCGCCTCGCGCCGGATGCGCCCCGCGTCCTCGCTGGCCCGCTCCCGCTCCGAGTACGCGTCGGCGCGGACCCGGTCCGACTCCTCCTGCGCCTCGCGCCGGGTGCGGTCGGCCGCGTGCTCGGCGGCGTTGCGCAGCCCGGTGATCTCCTCCTGGGCCTGCTCGTGCAGCCCCGACACGGAGTCCCGTACCTGCTGGGCGTGCTGCTCGGCGCCCGACACCATCTCGTTCGCGTGCCGGTCGGCCTCCTCGACCAGCCGGACCGCCTCGGCCTGGGCCTCCTCGACGCGGTTGCGCGCCGAGGCCAGCAGTTCCTCGCTCTGCTCGCGGGCCCGCTCGCGCTCCTGGTCGGCCTCGGTCCGGGCGCTGCCGAGGGTCTCCTCGGCCTCGCGGCGGCGCCGGGTGGCCTCCTCCTGGGCGGCGGCCAGCGTCTCGGACGCCTCCGTGCCGAGCCGCTCGGCGGCGGCCTGCGCCTCCGCCCGTACCCGGTCCGCGGTGTCCTGCGCCTCCGACTTCAGCCGCTCGGCCTCGGCCGCGGCCTCCGACCTCAGGCGTACGGCGACGGCCTCGCCCTCGGCGCGGGAGGCCGACGCGTCCGACGCGGCCTCGTTGCGCAGCCGGTCGGCCTCCGCCTCGGCCTGCTGCTGGAGCGTACGGATCCGCTCGGCGGCCTCCGCGCGCAGCCGTTCCGTCTCCTCGGCGGCCTCGCGGCGGATCCGCGCGGCCTCCTCACGGGCGTCGGCCAGCGCCTGCTCGGCACCGGCCAGCCGCTCCTCGGCCTCGGTGTGCAGCCGGGTCAGCTCGTCGGAGGCCTCCACGCGCCGGGCCTCTATGGCCCGCTCGGTCTCCTCGTGCAGCTCCCGGGCGGCCCGCTCGGCGTCGGCCTTGATGCCCTCGGCCTGCTCGACGACCTCCTCGCGGTGCCGCTCGGCCTCCTGGCGGGTGCGCTGGAGGGTCTCCTCGGCCTGCCGGCGCAGTGTGGTCGCCCGCTCGATGGCCTCCGTACGGACCTTCTCGCTGTCCGAGGTGGCCTTCTGGCGCAGTTCGTCGGCGTCCTGCCGGGCCTTGGCGAGCAGTTCCTCGGCGGTCTTGGCCGCCTCCTCGATCTGGAGGACGGCCTCCTTGCGGGCCTCCGCGCGGATCTTCTCGCCCTCGGCGACCGCGTCGGCCCGCAGCTGCTCGGCCTCGCCGCGCAGCCGGCGTGCCTCCTCCTGGAGCTCGACCGTCTTGGCGCGGTACTCCTTGGTGTCGTCCTTCGCCGAGCCCTTGAGCTGTTCGGCGATGTCGTGCGCCTCGCCGCGCAGCCGGTCGGCCTCGGCCTCCGCCTCGCGGCGGATCCGCTCGGCCTCCTCGCCGGCCGCCTTGGTGGTGTTCTGCGCGTCCTCCTGCGCCTTGTTGAGGACGTCCTCGGCGGTCTTGGCCGCCTTCGACAGCTGGGTCGCGCTCTCCTCGGCGGTGATCGTGCGGGCCTTCTCGGCGGCCTCCGCGACGATCCGCTCGGCCTCCGTGCGGGCGTCCGCGACGACCTGCTCGGCGTCCGACTTGGTGGACTCGGCCTCCTTGGTGGCCTCCTCGACCAGCCGGGCGACCTGCTCCTTCGCCGTGCGGGTGCGCTGCTCGTTGGTCGACTCGGCGCTCGCGAGGGCCTTCTCGGCCGCCGCCGTCGCCTCGGTGACCAGCTTGTCGGCCTCGGCCTGCGCCTTGCGCAGCGCCTCCTCGGCATCCGCCATGCGCTGCTCGGCGCCGCGGCTCATCTCCTGCGCCTGACGGCGCGCGGAGTCCGACTCCGTCGCGGTGGAACTGCGCAGCTGCTCCGCGTGGTCGGTGGCCTCCTGGGCCTGCGAGGACGCGGCGTTCAGCAGCCGCTCGGCGTCCGTGCGGGCCCGCAGCAGCAGCTGCTCGGCCTCCGCGCGGGCCGTCTCGGCGTCCGCCTCCAGCCGCTGCCGGGCCTCGCTCGCGACCCGCTCGGCCTCCGCGCGGGCGGCGGCCATGGCCTGGTCGGCCTCGGCCCGCGACTCGTCGAGGAGCCGGCGCGCCTGCGACTCGCTGCGGGCGCGCAGCTGTTCGGCCCACGCCACGTTCTCGTTGACGTGCGACTCGACGGTCTGCCGGCGCTCCGCGAGCTCCTGGTCCAGCTGCTGGCGACGGGTGACCGCCTCCTGGTGCAGCTCCGCCTGGAGCCGCGCCGCGTTCTCCGCGTGCTCCTGGAGGATGCGCTGGGTCTGCGCCCGCACCTGGCTCAGCTCGCGCTCGGCGTCCTGCCGCAACTGGTCGGCCTGGATCTGCGCGTTCCGCAGCAACTGCTCGGCCTGGTAACCGATGTCGCCGCCGGCGAAATCGGGCCGGGACATGAGGGTGCGGCGCGCCTCGTGCAGCTTGGCGCGCAGCACCTCGACCTGGTAGCCGAGGTCCTCGGCGTGCTGAATCGCCTTCTCACGCTCGGTCTTCAGCCGATCCATCTCGGCCTCGAACCGAGAGAGGTGGTCGACGTCAGCCGCCGGCTCTCGCTCCTGGCGTTCGTAGCCCCGCACTGCGCGGTCCCATCCGTCCCCTGGTCGCAGGTCTGCCCATACGAGCTCCGTCCTCCGCCGAACGGGGCCCCCGGGGAATGGTGTCAGATCAACGGCGGAGCATGGGCTGCTGCCCCGACGCTCGTCCCCCGAAACCCGGACCCCGGCTTGCGATCACCCCCCAAAGAGCGGCGACCGCCCCCAACCCTACCGGCCCATATGTACGAGGGTCAGTGCTCAGGTGACTCAACAGGCGCCGAAGTGACCAGTTCTGTCAGTACGCCGTGGCAATCCTTGGGGTGCAGGAAGGTGATTCGTGACCCCATGGAGCCGCGTCGCGGCTCTTCGTACAGAACGCGTACGCCCTTGTCCTTGATGTCGGCCGCGTCCGCATCCACATCCGCCGTACCGAAAGCGATGTGGTGGACGCCCTCCCCGTTCTTGTCCAGCCACTTCGCGACCGTCGAGTCCGGCCGGGTCGGCTCCAGGAGCTGCAGGTACGAGGCGCCGCCGTCGGACGTATCGTTGATCTTGAGCATGGCCTCGCGGACGCCCTGCTCCTCGTTGACCTCGGAGTGGAACACCTCGAAGCCGTAGGTGGCCCGATAGAACTCGACGGTCTTGTCGAGGTCGAAACAGGCGATTCCGATGTGGTCGATTCGCGTCAGCATGCTGTTAGTGCAGCGCTCCGGAGGTGGTTGCGCAACGTGCGAGCGATCACACCGACGGCCCGGTGACGGCACGGAGTGCCACTCAGTACATTCGAGGTAAACCCTCGTTCACTCCTCGGCAGTGCAGCCGGAAGGGGATCGCAGCGCATGTCTGGATCGAACAGCACGACCTCGGTGATCGTCGCGGGCGCTCGTACGCCCATGGGACGGCTGCTGGGCTCCCTCAAGTCCTTCTCCGGAGCCGACCTCGGCGGCTTCGCGATCAAGGCCGCCCTCGACCGTGCGGGGATCGGTGGCGACCAGGTGCAGTACGTCATCATGGGCCAGGTCCTCCAGGCCGGCGCGGGCCAGATCCCGGCCCGCCAGGCCGCCGTCAAGGGCGGCATCCCGATGAACGTCCCGGCGCTCACCATCAACAAGGTGTGCCTCTCCGGCCTCGACGCCATCGCGCTGGCCGACCAGCTGATCCGCGCCGGCGAGTTCGACGTGGTCGTGGCCGGCGGCCAGGAGTCCATGACCAACGCCCCCCACCTGCTGCCGAAGTCCCGCGAGGGCTTCAAGTACGGGGCGATCGAGATGCTCGACGCGATGGCGTACGACGGTCTGACCGACCCGTGGGAGAACATCCCGATGGGCCAGTCGACCGAGACGCACAACACCCGCCTGGGCATCCTCCGCCCCGAGCAGGACGAGATCGCCGCGCTCTCCCACCAGCGCGCCGCGGCCGCCCAGAAGAACGGCGTCTTCGAGGCCGAGATCACCCCGATCGAGATCCCGCAGCGCAAGGGCGAGCCGGTCGTCTTCAGCAAGGACGAGGGCATCCGCGCCGACACCACGGCGGAGTCGCTCGGCAAGCTGCGCCCGGCCTTCACCAAGGACGGCACGATCACGGCCGGCACCAGCTCGCAGATCTCGGACGGTGCGGCGGCCGTGGTCGTGATGAGCAAGGCCAAGGCGCAGGAGCTGGGCCTGGAGTGGATCGCCGAGATCGGCGCGCACGGCAATGTCGCGGGCCCGGACAACAGCCTCCAGTCGCAGCCGTCCAACGCGATCCTGCACGCCCTCAAGAAGGAGGGCCTGGAGGTCGAGGACCTCGACCTCATCGAGATCAACGAGGCCTTCGCCGCGGTCG
The DNA here is from genome assembly GCF_050936785.1 of Streptomyces sp. CA-249302. Lineage (NCBI taxonomy): Bacteria > Bacillati > Actinomycetota > Actinomycetes > Kitasatosporales > Streptomycetaceae > Streptomyces > Streptomyces sp. CA-249302. The sequence goes on from NZ_JBNJMG010000001.1 coordinate 7,413,192, forward strand.
CGGTCCAGTCAATCAAGGACCTCGGGGTGTCCACGGAAAGGGTGAACGTCAACGGTGGCGCCATCGCCCTGGGCCACCCGATCGGCATGTCCGGCGCCCGTCTCGTCCTGCACCTGGCCCTTGAGCTGAAGCGCAGGGGCGGCGGCGTGGGTGCGGCGGCCCTGTGTGGCGGTGGCGGTCAGGGTGACGCGCTGATCGTTCGGGTATCCAAGGCCTGAGCCTTCCGCGCGTCGATCTCGGAACGGAGCTGTGATGCAGGACGTCTCCACGCTCGTCGCCCAGGCGAGGGAGGGCCGGCCGCGGGCCGTGGCCCGGCTGATCTCCCTGGTGGAGGGGGCGTCCCCACAGCTCCGTGAGGTCATGGCGGCACTGGCCCCGCTGACCGGCAACGCGTACGTGGTCGGTCTGACGGGCTCTCCGGGTGTCGGCAAGTCGACGTCCACGTCCGCCTTGGTCACGGCGTACCGCAAGCAGGGCAGGCGGGTCGGCGTCCTGGCCGTCGACCCGTCCTCCCCCTTCTCCGGCGGCGCCCTGCTCGGCGACCGCGTCCGCATGTCGGAGCACTCCTCCGACCCCGGCGTCTACATCCGCTCGATGGCGACCCGAGGCCACCTCGGCGGCCTCGCCTGGTCCGCCCCGCAGGCGATCCGAGTCCTGGACGCGGCGGGCTGCGAGGTGGTCCTGGTCGAGACGGTGGGCGTGGGCCAGTCGGAGGTGGAGATCGCCTCCCAGGCCGACACCTCGGTCGTCCTGCTGGCCCCCGGCATGGGCGACGGCATCCAGGCGGCGAAGGCGGGGATCCTCGAGATCGGCGATGTCTACGTCGTCAACAAGGCGGACCGGGACGGCGCCGACTCCACCGCCCGCGAACTGAACCACATGCTGGGTCTTGGCGAGTCCCGCAGGCCCGGCGACTGGCGGCCGCCGATCGTCAAGACGGTCGCCTCCCGCGCCGAGGGGATCGACGAGGTCGTCGAGGCGCTGGAGAAGCACCGGGCGTGGATGGAGGAGCACGGCGTCCTGGCCGAGCGCCGCCTGGCCCGCGCGTCCCGCGAGGTCGAGACGATCGCCGTCACGGCCCTGCGCGAACGCATCGGCGACCTGCACGGCGACCGCCGCCTCAGCGCACTGGCCGAGCGGATCGTGGGCGGCGACCTGGACCCTTACCGGGCGGCGGACGAGCTGGTGGCGGGGCTGACGCAGGCCTGAAGCCGCGCCGGTTGCCCGGCGCCGTCCAGGTCCCCCAGGAGATCCCTAGGGGCGCCCGCGCTGCCCGCGCAGATGCTCCGCGATGGGCTTCAGGGCCTTGTCGAGTTCCGACAGGGCCTCGGGGGACAGCAGATCGATGAAGTGCCTCCGCACGGACGCCACATGATGCGGCGAGACCTTCTTCATCGTCTCCATGCCGTGCTCGGTCAGGACCGCGTACAGACCGCGCCGGTCGGACTCGCAGTTCTCGCGCCTGACCAGGTTCGCGTTCTCCATGCGGGTGATCTGGTGGGAGAGGCGGCTCTTGGACTGGAGGGTGGCGGACGCGAGGTCGCTCATCCGCATCCGCACCTCCTCCGACTCGGAGAGGTTCACCAGGATCTCGTAGTCGTTCATTGTCAGGCCGAACGGCTGGAGGTCCCTCTCGAGCTGGTACGTCAACAGCCTGTTGACCTCCAGGTGGGTGCGCCAGGCGCACTGCTCCGCATCGGTCAGCCAGCGGGTGGCCGTCTCGGTCTCCATGAATGAAGTCTACCTAAGAAGTTGAAAGGCGAACTAGTGAGGGATTTTCCGTGACGGCGCGCACACGTTCGACGTCACACTCCGCAGACTACCGCTCACAGCCCGAAGCGACGCTGGAGGTCCCCCAGCTGTCCGGGAAGGCGCGGTGTGCCCGTTTGCTGTGCGGGGCCTGTGTGAGCCCCGCCGCCGGGCACGCCGGCCTGCTGCGGAACGGCCCCCGTGGCCTGCTCGGCCATGAGGGTCTCGGACGACTGGAGCAGGACCGTTCCGGCTCCGACGAACTCGAACTGGTGCTCCTCCCCGGAGGCCCCGCCGAGACCCGTCATCGCACGTAGACCGCCCATCAGGCCCGTCATGTACCCGTGGTCGTAGTGATGGCAGGGCGACGGGCAGTCGGCCCAGCCGACAAGCGCCTGCGGGTCCACCCGGATCGGGGGTTCCATGAACACCACCGGCCCGTTAGATGCAGCCACGAACTTTCCGGTTCCGATCAGCGTCAGAAATCCCGGCACGATCGACTGCTTGAGCGCGAGACTTGGCTGAAAAGCGAGCAGATTGCCCGAGCGAATGGTCAGGTTGCCGTCTTCGAGGTCGTACGAATTGACGTCGAAGGCCCGGTCGGCGAGGAGCATCTTGCCCGAGCCCTCCGCCACCACCCAGTCGCTCGCGTGCAGTGGCGAATGAAAGGACGTACGGACAAGACGGTCGAGTCGCCCGTGCCCGATGCCGTTGAACTCCATCGAGCCGTAGTAGGCGATCATCTTCCCCTTCTGCAGGAACCACTGGCTCCCCTTGAGCTCCACGCAGAAGGTGTACTTGTTCACGTTGTCGTCGACGGGCAGCGTCATGGGGTCGAAGACCGTCGGCCCGCCCGGAGTTCCGTACCCGCCGCTCACAGCTTCTCCTCCGAGGCCTGGACGTAGACCGTGCCGCTGCCGCTGAGCTCCAGCTGGAAGGCCTCGCCGGAGCCGCGGCCCACCATGTCGCGCCAGCCGAGCGCGGTCGACAGCTTGTTGCGTACGTCGCCGTGGTGGGCGACGTACGCCTGCGGGTCGACGTGCACGGACCGCCCGGGGGTGATCGGGACCTCGAAGACGCCACCATGGGCCATCACGGCGACCGAGCCATGGCCCTGGAGGGTGGTCGTGAACAGACCCTGCCCGGTGACCTGGCCGCGCACCATGCCCATGACCCCGCCCTGCGAGCCCATGAACATCGTCCCCTGCTGGAGCGTGCCCTCGAAGGCGAGCAGCCGGTCCGCCTCGACGTAAAGCGTGTCCCCGGTGAGGTTGATGACCTGGACGTGGTGGCCGCCGTGCCCGAACAGGACCGTGCCGCTTCCCTCGACGCTCATCAGGGGCGTCGCCTCGCCCGCGACCCGGCGGCCGATCATCGACATGACCCCGCCCTGGCCGCCCTGCATGTTGGGCGTGAAGGACACCTCGCCCTTGTAGGCGAGCATCGCGCCGCGCTGGCTGTACCACCGCTGACCGGGCAGGACCGTCGCCTCGACCATCTTGGAGTTGATCTCGCGCAGTGCCATGTCACACATCACCCGCGATCGTGTTCCGCTCGCTCGGCTGTACGTACACCAGCCCGTCCCCCTCGAAGCGGATCTGGAAGGCCTCGCCGCCGCCCTCCCCGAGGAAGGTGCGGAAGGTCACACCGGACTGGAAGGACTGCCGCAGATTCCCCTGGTGCGCGATGTAGGCGCCGGGGTCGACGGTCAGCGGATACTGCGCGCTCACCCGCAACACCACCGCCGGCCCGTCCGACATGATCGCGGCCTGACCGTGCCCCTCGACGGTCGTCGTGAACAGCCCGTTGCCCTGCGAGGCCCCGCGCAGGCCGGTGAAGGTCGTGCCGGTCCGCAGCCCCGCGTCGGTCGCGAGCAGGTTGCTCGACTCCACGTACAGCTTGTCCCCCTGGAGACTCACGAGGTTGATCTCGGAGGCCCGGTCCGCGAACCAGCAGGTCCCCTGCCCCCTCACCTCCATCACGGTCATCTGCTCGCCGGTGATCCGCCGCGTCACCATCCGACGCAGTCCCTCACCCCCACCGCTCAGCTTCTTGAACGCCATCTGACCGTCGTACGCGACCATCGAGCCGTTCTTCGCCTTCACGGCGTCCCCGGTCATGTCGACGGCGAGCACCTTGCTGCCTTGAAGTCGGAACATCGCCACGCTGCGAAGGTAGCCGCCGGGCGGGTGGGCCGAACAGGGCCCGTGGGTGGAGAGGGACCCTGACCGCACCCTTAGGTGGACTGTTTGTCACAATGGGCGAACGCTTGTGCTTCCGTTCACAAAGAGCGACCTGTCTCCCACCGAAGGTGACCCGTGGACCTCAAGACCGCCACCGCCCTCCGCCGCCTCCGACTCGTCTCGGCCCCCGAGGCGGTGTCCTTCCTCCTCCTCCTGGTCTGCTCCGTACTGAAGCGGACCACGGACTTCAACGCGGTGCCGGTGATGGGCATGGTCCACGGCGTCCTGTTCATCCTGTACGTGATCTTCTGGGCCGACGCCTGGAACCGCACCAAGTGGAACCCGAGGACCGCCGCCTTCTACTTCATCCTCTCCGTCCTGCCCACCGGCGGCTTCTTCGCCGAGCGCAAGCTCAAGCGGGCCGCCGAGGACGAGGTCATCGCCTCCCGCGCCCGTAAGGAAGGGGTGGTGAACGCATGATCGTCGCCTTCTCCGTGACTCCCCTCGGGGTCGGCGAGGACGTGGGGGAGTACGTCGCCGACGCCGTCCGCGTAGTCCGCGAGTCCGGCCTGCCCAACCGCACCGACGCGATGTTCACCAGCGTCGAGGGCGAGTGGGACCAGGTCATGGACGTAGTCAAGCGCGCCGTCGCCGCCGTCGAGGCCCGGGCGCCCCGCGTGTCCTTGGTCCTCAAGGCGGACATCCGCCCCGGCGTGACCGACGGACTCACCTCGAAGGTGGAGACGGTGGAGCGGCACCTCGCCGAGTAGTCGGTTGCCGGCCCGAAAGGCGAACCCCGGCCCGAAAGACGAACAACCCCGGCCCGCGCGGGCCGGGGTTTTCTCGTCCCACCTGTTTGAGCACTCGCTCAAACAGGTGTACCTTCTCCTCCAGGCCGTTTGAGCATTCGCTCAAATCGTTGCTCGACAATGATGCTGACCTGGGGGAATCGCATGGGGCACACCAAGCCCGGGCTCTACATTGAGGCGCGCATCCGCGCCGACCTCGACGACCTCTGGCACCGCACCCAGGAGCCCTCCCTCCACCACCGTTGGGACCTCCGCTTCACCGAGATCACGTACCTCCCGCGCACGGAGGACGGACCGCAGCGCTTCCGCTACGCCACGCGCGTGCTGCCCTTCCTCACCATCGCCGGCACCGGCGTCTCGGCGGGGGAGCGGGAACGCCCCGACGGCACCCGCACCTCCGCCCTCCGCTTCTCCTCCCCGCACCCCCTCTCCCTCCTCGCCGAGGGCAGCGGCTACTGGCGCTACGTCCCCGACGGCGACGGCGTCCGCTTCCTCACCGGCTACGACTACCGCCCCCGCTGGGGCGCGTTCGGCGCCTTCGCCGACCGACTGCTCTTCCGCCCGCTGATGGGCTGGGCAACAGCCTGGTCCTTCGACCGCCTGCGGCTATGGCTGGAGCGCGGCATCACCCCCGACCGGGCCCTGCGCAACTGGCTGGCCGAACTCCTGGTCCGCACCCTCGTGATCACCGCCGGCTGCACCGGCTTCGGCGAGGAGAGCCTGCTGAGCCTCTTCGGCCCACTCGCCGCGCCGATGGCGTACCTCTGGCCCCTCCTCCTGGTGGTCGCCGTCTCGCTGGCCCTGTTCAAGGCACCCCTGCCCTGCACCCCCGCCGCCCGCCGCTGCCTGCGCACGCCACCCACCCGCGTGCGCGCCCCCCGCCTGCTGCGCACCCTGGAGAACCCGCGATGACCTCGATCTTCCGCACCGTGATGGGCGCCGACTTCGACCGCCTCCACCCCCACCTGCAGCGCCGCTTCTCGGTCGGCCTGACGAGCGGCGAGGCATGCACCGGCCGGGGCGTGATGGACCGCATCTGGCACGGCGGCCCCTTCGTGAAGCCGTTCCTCGCCCTCGGCGCCACCCGCAACATCCTCATCCCGAGACCGGGCCGCCAGGTCCCCTTCGTCATTGAGAACGTCCCGTACACGGACACCTACGGCCGTGAGACGGTGAGCTTCGTGCGCACCTTCGACCTGCCCGGCCGCCCCCGCCGCTTCGACGCCCAGATGGTGCTGAGCCCCAAGGGCGACCGAATCCTCGACTACCTGGGCACCCACCAGCACCTGGCCAGCGACCTGCACTTCAGCGCCGAGACCGACGGCTCGCTGCTGATCCGCTCCGGCGAACACCGTTTCCGCGAGGGCATGGTGGACGCCCGCGTCCCCGAACTGATCGGCGCCACAGCCGAGGTACGCGAGTCGTACGACGACAGATCGGCCTGCTTCCGCATCCAAGTCCAGGTGACGAACCGGTACTTCGGCCCGCTCTTCGGCTACGAGGGTTCCTTCGAGGCGACGTACACGGACATCCGCACCTGCGGCGTGCGCCGCGGCCTACGCCCCGTCCGCGAGGAGTCGCGCGCGTGAGCCCCGAGACCGCCAAGTCACTGGAGACGAAGACCAAGCTCCTCCAGGGCGCCCTGCGCACGCTCACCGAGCAGGGCATCGCGAAGACCTCGGCCCGTTCCATCGCGGCGACGGCCGGGGTCAACCAGGCCCTGGTCTTCTACCACTTCGGCTCGGTGGACGAACTCCTCGCGGCGGCCTGCCGATACGGCACCGAGCAGCGCGTCGAGCGCTACCGGGACCGACTCGACCGCATCGGCTCACTCACCGAACTCCTCACGTTCGGCCGGGAGATGCACGAGGAAGAGAAGGCCGCAGGCCATGTGGCCGTCCTGGGCCAACTCCTCGCCGGCGCGCAGACGAACCCCCCACTCGCCCCCGCCACCGCCGCCGGGCTCGACACCTGGATCGCGGAGATCGAGAAGGTCCTCACCCGCGTGCTGGCCCAGACCCCCTTCGGCGAGTTCGCCGACCCCACCGGCCTGGCCCGCGCGGTGGCCGCGTCCTTCGTGGGCATCGAGCTGTACGAGGGCGTCGACCAGGCCGGCGCGACCGCGGCCCTGGACGCGCTGGAGCAACTGGGCGCCCTGGTGGCCGCCCTGGAGGACCTGGGCCCCGTGGCCCAACGGGCGGTCCGCCACCACCTGCGCCGCACGACGCGCCGCTGAGGGCCGCGGGCCACCAAGCGCCCGCACCCGCGTACGGCGAGAAGGGGACGGGGCGGGGGTGTCCGCCCGCAGCGGTTGGCGCGTCAACACCGTCCCCCATCCGACCAACCGATTCCGCGCCGTTCCGAGGACGGACACCCCCGCCCCGGCCCCGACCCCCCACCGAACCGCAGGCGCTACACGAGCCCCCACCGAACCCGCACAGGCGCCGCAGGCATCCCACCACCACCGTCGGCGGAACCGCCCACCCACCTGGACGCGCCCGGTTCGACACGCCCACAAATCTCCACTTGTGTGTGCTTATCGGCCTTGATCGCCGATCATTCCTCACCTCTTGGAGGGCGCTGTGCGGCCGGAGGGCTACGACTACGACACCCACAGCAGGCTGGCCGGACCGCTCACCGAGCCGTCCGCCGACCCGTACCGGGTGCAGTACACCTCGCTCCTCTCCAGCGAGCCCCACCGAATACGCGCGATCCTCCTGATGGGCCTGGCGCCGGTGCTCACGGCCGCCCTGCTCGTCTACCTCGTCTGGCCAACCCACTGGGTGGAGCGCGAGGGCGGCGACGAGTGGATGGTCGGCCTGGACATCGCGATGCTCATAGCCATCGGCCTCATCGAGCTGTTCATGGTCGTCAACGTCGCCTCGGTCGCCCACGCCACCCTGGTCGCCCGCGACCCCGTCCCGGTCGTCCCGGAACCCGGCACCCGCGTCGCCTTCCTCACGACGTACGTCCCGGGCAAGGAACCCCTGGCCATGGTCCGCGCCACCCTCGAAGGCGCCGTGCGGATCACCCACACCGGCCCGCTGGACGTCTGGCTCCTCGACGAGGGCGACGACGAGCAGGCCAAGGCGCTCTGCGCCGAACTGGGCGTACGCCACTTCACCCGGCACGGCGTCCCCGAGTGGAACCGCCCCAAGGGCGTCCACAAGGCCCGTACCAAACACGGGAACTACAACGCCTGGATCGCCATGCACGGCGGCGAGTACGAGTTCTTCGCCTCCGTCGACACCGACCACGTCCCGCTCCCCAACTTCCTGGAGCGGATGATGGGTTACTTCCGGGACCCGGACGTCGCCTTCGTCGTCGGCCCGCAGGTGTACGGCAACTACCACAACCCCGTCACCAAGGCCGCCGAGTCCCAGCAGTTCCTCTTCCACGCCCTGATCCAAAGAGCCGGCAACCGCTACCGCTCACCCATGTTCGTCGGCACCAACAACGTCGTACGCATCTCGGCCGTGAAACAGATCGGCGGCCTCTACGACTCCATCACCGAGGACATGGCCACCGGCTTCGAGTTGCACCGGCACCGCAACCCGCAGACCCGCCACCACTGGCGGTCCGTCTACACACCGGACGTACTGGCCGTGGGCGAGGGCCCCGCGTCTTGGACCGACTTCTTCACCCAGCAGATGCGCTGGTCGCGCGGCACCTACGAGACGTTGCTCAAGCAGTACTGGAAGGCGCCGTTCACGATGCCTCCCGGGCGGCTGTTCTCGTACACCCTGATGCTCGTCTACTACCCGATGACGGCGGTCAACTGGCTCCTCGGCATCCTCAGCTGCGTCCTGTTCCTCTGGTTCGGCGCGTCCGGCACCCAGGTGGCGGCCTCGGTCTGGCTGATGCTCTACAGCGACGCGGCGGCGCTCCAGATCGGCCTCTACCTCTGGAACCGCAGGCACAACGTCTCCCCGCACGAACCCGAGGGCTCCGGCGGCCTCGCCGGCATGGCGATGTCGGCCCTCTCCGCCCCCATCTACCTCAAGTCCTTCGGCGAGGCCCTGATCCGCCGGCCCTCCCGCTTCGTCGTCACCCCCAAGGGCGCCGACGCCAGCCCCGACCGGCTGCTCACCTTCCGTATCCACATCTTCTGGGCGATCCTCCTGGCGACCTCCCTGGCCGCCTCGGTCGTCCTCGACCACACCCACGCGGCCATGCGCACCTGGGCGGTCCTGGCCATGGCGATAGCCCTGGCACCGGTCGGGGTGTGGTGCTCCACACAGCTCAAGGAGCGACGGGAGCGGCAGGCACCGCACCGCGCCCCACGAACCGTCGACGGCGCGGAACCCGCCCTGGCCACCAGCGGTGCCGGCTCCCCGGTCTCCGGCTCCACGACAGGAGGCAACTGAGCCATGGCCTACCAGCCGTCGCAAAAGACCAGAAAAACCGTCCTCGGGATCGGCGGCATCGCGATCCTCGCGGGTCTCAACGCCCCCGCAGCCTTCGACTTCGCGAGCGAGAAGTACCACGAGTACAAGATCGCCCAGCCCGAGTACCAGGCGAAGTACGGCTCCTGGACCCAGATCGACATCCCGGAGCAGTACCGCACCAACGCCATCCACGCGGCGCTCCTGCACACCGGCAAGGTGCTGATCGTCGCCGGATCGGGCAACGAGCAGCGGAAGTTCGACGCCGGGTCCTTCGACACGATCCTGTGGGATCCGAAGGCCGACACGTTCAAGAAGATCCCCACCCCGGAGGACTTCTTCTGCTCCGGACACTCCCAACTCCCCGACGGCAGACTGCTGGTGGCCGGCGGCACCGCCCGTTACGAGCGGCTCGACGGCGAGGTCAAGCGGGCCGGCGGCGGTATGCGGGTCAAGAACGAGAGCCCCGACAAGGCGGTCTTCCTGAAGAAGGGCACCCGGTTCCGTTCGCCCGCCGGGGTCGAGTACGTCAGCAAGTTCGACGTCACCGTCCCCAAGGCCAAGCGCGGCTTCAAGGTCACCTACAACGCCCGCGGTGTGATGCAGCCCTGGCAGACCCGGGTGACCGCGAGCGAGGTGCGGGTCTTCGTCGAGGCCGCGGAGACCGGCCCGATGTCGGTCACCGAGAAGCAGTCGCAGTACGACATCGAGGGCCTGACCGGCAAGGACGCCGACAACACCTACGGCCTGAGCGAGAAGATCACCCTCGACAAGCAGGACTTCCAAGGCATCCGCGCCGCCTACGAGTTCGACCCGAGGGCCGAGCGGTACATCCCGGTCGACCCCATGAACAAGGCCCGTTGGTACCCGACGCTGGTCGGCCTCGACGACGGACGCGTACTCGCGGTCTCCGGCCTGGACGACGTCGGGGTGATCGATCCCGGTGACAACGAGATCTACGACCCGAAGACCAAGAAGTGGTCCATGGGCCCCAAGCGGTACTTCCCCACGTACCCCGCCCTCTTCCTCACCAAGGGCGGCAAGCTCTTCTACCCGGCCTCCAACGCCGGTTACGGCCCTGCCGACAAGGGTCGTGAACCGGGTCTGTGGGACCTGAAGACCAACACCTTCCAGAAGGTGAACGGCCTGCGCGACCCCGACGAGACCGAGACCTCCTCCTCACTCCTGCTGCCGCCCGCGCAGGACCAGAAGGTGATGATCCTGGGCGGCGGAGGCGTCGGCGAGTCCAAGAGGTCGACCCCGCGCACGGCCGTCGTCGACCTGAAGAAGGACAACCCCGTCTTCGAGGACGGCCCCAACCTCCCCCAGGGCACGCGCTACCTGAACAGCGTGATCATGCCGGACGACTCGGTCTTCACCACGAACGGCTCCGAGGACTACCGCGGCCGCAGCGCCAGCAACATCCTCAAGGCGCAGTTCTACGACCCGAAGGGCAACGTCTTCCGCGAGGCGGCCGCGCCCGCGGTCGGCCGCAACTACCACTCCGAGGCGCTGCTGCTGCCCGACGGCCGGGTCGCCACCTTCGGCTCCGACCCGCTCTTCGACGACCAGCAGAACACCAAGCTGGGCCACTTCGAGCAGCGCATGGAGATCTTCACCCCGCCCCTGCTGCACAAGAACGGCAAGAGCAGACCCGTACTGGAGGACGGCCCGCAGCTGCTCGACCGTCACCACCGGGCGACGTACCGCACGGACCACCCCGACCGGGTGGTCAAGGCCCGCCTGATGCGGCCGAGCGCGGTCACCCACACCACCGACGTCGAGCAGCGCTCCATCGAGCTCGGCCTGACCAAGGACGCCCACTCGGTGACCGTCGACGTACCGAAGGACCGGGCCCTGGTGCCGCCCGGCTGGTACATGCTGTTCGTGACGGACGCGCAGGGCACGCCGTCGGAGGCGAAGTGGATCCAGGTGAAGTGAGGCCCTGAAGTCCCGTGCCACGCGCCGGAGTTGCTACGTCCTGGAGTTGCTGGAGTTGCGGGCCAGCTCCAGGGCGTACTCCGGCCACCACTGGCCCGCGTCGGGGCCGCCCGCGCAGGTGCCGTCGGACTCGCCGGGCCGCTTGATCCACAGGTAGGCGTCCAGGGCGGGCGTGCCGGTGTCGGTGGTCGGGCGGGTGCCCAGCGCCCGGCCGGGCGGGTTGCACCACGCGCCCGGGAGCGGGCCCTTGCCGTTGCGGCTGGTGTCGATGACGAAGTGCTTGCCGCCGAGGTCGCCGGAGAGGTGGAGGCCGTACTCCTTGGTCCGCTCGTTCGTCTGGAAGTTGGAGACGTTGAGCGAGAAGCCGTCGGCCTTCTCGATGCCGGCCCGCTTCAGCGGGTCGACCAGCTTCCACGGCTCGCGGATCCAGGACGGGTTGCCCGCGTCCAGGTACACCTTCGTTTTCGGCTGCTGCTTCAGCCGGTCGATCGCCTCGCTCAGCAGTTGCTCGCGCTCGTCGTGGTACTCGCCGGGCGTGCAGCCGTCCACGATGTGGGCCACGGCGTCCGGCTCCAGGACGACCAGCGCCCTGCTGTCCCCGAGCGCCGCCGCGAACTTCCCGATCCAGGCCCGGTAGGCGTCCGCGTCCGCCGCCCCGCCCGCCGAGTGCTGACCGCAGTCGCGGTGCGGGATGTCGTACGCCACGAAGAGCGCCGTACGCCCCTCGGAGGTGGCGGACGCGGTCGCCGCGCGGATGGCGGGGCCGGGGTCGATCTCGCCGGCCGGCCACAGGGCGGCCGGTTCGTCGGCGATCTTCGCGAGCAGTTGGGCGTCCTTCTTACGGCCGTCCCGCTGCCACATCTGGATCTGCTCGGCGGCGTTGCTCGCCGGGTCGACCCAGAAGGGGGTCGAGGTGTCCGGGCTCGCGGAGGCGGCGCCCGCCACGGAGGCCTCGTCGACGCCGGACCCGGACGAGCAGCCCGCCGCGAGCCCGAGGACCGCGAGAGCCGCGAAGGTGTGGATCAGCCGGGACATGCTGCTCCCTTGGGCGGAGATGACGGTGAGTGACTATTTGTAGCCAATCATGACAAATCGTTACACAAGGGAGTGGGGGCGGCCGGAACCGACATGGCCGTGACACGGCTGCGGTGAAGGCTCGGTGGACCGCTCGGCCCGAAAGGCGAGACGGGGCTGACCACCATGTGACCGGCCGGTAAGGTCGTTGGCGTGCCGAAGCCGCTCAGTCTCCCCTTCGATCCCATCGCCCGCGCCGACGAACTCTGGAAACGGCGCTGGGGAAACGTGCCGTCGATGGCGGCCATCACCTCGATCATGCGCGCGCACCAGATCCTGCTGGCCGAGGTCGACGCGGTGGTCAAGCCGTACGGGCTCACGTTCGCGCGGTACGAGGCGCTGGTGCTGCTCACCTTCTCCAAGGAGGGTGAGCTGACCATGTCGAAGATCGGCGAGCGGCTGATGGTGCACCCGACCTCGGTCACGAACACGGTCGACCGCCTGGTCAAGTCCGGCCTGGTCGCCAAACGGCCCAACCCGAACGACGGCCGCGGCACCCTGGCCGTCATCACCGACAAGGGCCGCGAGGTCGTCGAGGCGGCCACCCGCGACCTGATGGCGATGGACTTCGGCCTGGGCGTCTACGACGCCGAGGAGTGCGCGGAGATCTTCGCGATGCTGCGCCCGTTGCGGGTGGCGGCGAGCGACTTCGACGAGGACTGACGACCCGGCCCAAGATCTCCCGGAACGGACGGTTACGCTCGACGGCATGAAGAAGAGCGTGCTGACCCGCTACCGCGTCCTGGCCTACGTCACGGGTGTCCTGCTGGTCCTGCTGTGCCTGAGCATGATCGCCAAGTACGGCCTGGACATCGACGGTGCGGCGGACTTCACCCGCGTCGTCGCCATCGCCCATGGCTGGCTCTACGTCGTCTACCTGGTCTTCGCCTTCGACCTGGGCTCCAAGGCGAAGTGGCCGGTCGGCAAGCAGCTCTGGGTGCTGCTTGCAGGGACGATTCCCACGGCCGCCTTCTTCGTCGAGCGCAAGATCACCCACGAGCTGGAGGGCGCGGTCGTCGACCCCTCTCCGGCCGCCGTGAAGGCGTAACCCCCACCGCCGTACGAGTCGCGTACGGCGGTCCGCCATCGGCATTTACTTGGACGTCCTAGTAAATTCGGTGGTATGGACGCTGACGCCATCGAGGAGGGCCGCCTTCGTTGGCAGGCCCGGTACGACGCCTCGCGGAAGCGGGAGGCGGACTTCGGTACGGTCTCCGGGGATCCGGTGGAGGCCGTGTACGGGCCCCGGCCCGGGGACGTGTACGAGGGGTTCGAGCGGATCGGGTGGCCGGGGGAGTATCCGTACACCCGGGGGCTGTATGCCACCGGGTACCGCGGGCGGACCTGGACCATCCGGCAGTTCGCCGGGTTCGGGAGCGCCGGGCAGACCAATGAGCGGTACCGGACGATCCTCCGGAACGGGGGAGGGGGATTGTCCGTCGCTTTCGACATGCCCACGCTCATGGGGCGGGACAGCGACGATCCCCGGTCGCTCGGGGAGGTCGGGCACTGTGGTGTCGCCGTCGACTCCGCCGCCGACATGGAGGTGCTGTTCCGGGACATCCCGCTGGGGGACGTCACCACCTCCATGACCATCAGCGGGCCCGCCGTGCCCGTCTTCTGCATGTACCTGGTCGCCGCCGAGCGGCAGGGGGTGGACCCCGGTGTCCTCAACGGGACCCTCCAGACCGACATCTTCAAGGAGTACATCGCCCAGAAGGAGTGGCTCTTCCGGCCGGAGCCCCATCTGCGGCTGATCGGCGATCTGATGGAGTACTGCGCGACCGGGATTCCTGCCTACAAGCCGCTGTCCGTCTCCGGCTACCACATCCGGGAGGCGGGGGCGACGGCCGCGCAGGAGCTCGCCTACACGCTCGCCGACGGATTCGGGTACGTGGAGCTGGGGTTGAGCCGCGGGCTGGACGTGGACGTGTTCGCGCCGGGGCTCTCCTTCTTCTTCGACGCGCACGTCGACTTCTTCGAGGAGATCGCCAAGTTCCGCGCGGCGCGCAGGATCTGGGCGCGGTGGATGCGGGACGTGTACGGGGCGAGGAGCGAGAAGGCGCAGTGGCTGCGTTTCCACACGCAGACCGCCGGCGTCTCGCTCACTGCCCAGCAGCCGTACAACAACGTCGTGCGTACGGCCGTCGAGGCGCTCGCCGCCGTGCTCGGCGGGACCAACTCGCTGCACACCAACGCCCTGGACGAGACCCTCGCGCTGCCGAGCGAGCGGGCCGCGGAGATCGCGCTGCGGACCCAGCAGGTGCTGATGGAGGAGACCGGGGTCGCCAACGTGGCGGATCCGCTGGGTGGTTCGTGGTTCGTGGAGCAGCTGACCGACCGGATCGAGGCCGACGCCGAGAAGATCTTCGAGCGGATCAAGGAGCGGGGGCTCAGGGCGCATCCGGACGGGCGGCACCCGATCGGGCCGGTCACCTCCGGGATCCTGCGCGGGATCGAGGACGGCTGGTTCACCGGCGAGATCGCCGAGTCCGCCTTCCGGTACCAACAGGCGCTGGAGAAGGGGGAGAAGAGGGTCGTGGGGGTGAACGTCCACACCGGGTCGGTCACCGGCGACCTGGAGATCCTGCGGGTCGGCCACGAGGTGGAGCGGGAGCAGGTACGGCTGCTTCGGGAGCGGAAGGGCTCGCGGGACGAGGCCGCTGTGCGGGGCGCGCTCGGCGGGATGCTCGCCGCGGCGCGCGGTGGCGCCAACATGATCGGGCCGATGCTGGAGGCGGTCCGGGCCGAGGCGACGCTGGGGGAGATCTGCGGGGTGCTCCGGGACGAGTGGGGCGTGTACACCGAGCCCCCGGGCTTCTGAACCGCCGGGCCGCTACAGGGCCTGCGACGCCCCCGACAGCCCCAGCAGCAGGACCCGGGTGAAGCTGCGTACCCATTCCTCGTCCGCCGGTTCCGCGCTCACCAGCGTGCGGTGTACGACCGCGCCCGCCACCACGTCGAAGATCAGGTCGACCGTACGGGCCGTCTCCCCGGGGTCGGTCTCCGGCGGCAGCTCGCCGCGCGTCTGGGCCCGGGCCCGGCCCTCCAGGACCAGGCGCTTCTGCCGGTCCACGATCGACTCCCGGATCCGCTCCCGCAGCGCCTCGTCGCGGGTCGACTCCGCGACCACCGCCATCAGGCCGCTCCGGGCCTCCGGGCGGGCCAGGATCGCCGCGAACTGGAGCACCACGCCCTCGATGTCGGCGGCCAGCGTGCCGCGGTCGGGCAGCCGCAGTTCGTCGAAGAGTTCGGCGACCGCGTCGACGACCAGCTCGTTCTTGCCGGCCCAGCGGCGGTACAGGGTCGTTTTCGCAACCCCGGCCCGCGTCGCCACGTCTCCCAGGGTGAGCTTGGACCAGCCCAGCTCCACCAGCGCCTCCCGGGTCGCCGCCAGGATCGCGGCGTCGGCCTCGGCGCTGCGCGGGCGTCCTGCGGCGCGTGGGGCGGGAGTGCGGCTCTGCATCCCATGACCATAACCGGCGTTTCCTGTGAGGCCGTGAGGGAGATCACTGGGGGGTGGTACCGGAGAGGCACCCGATGCCATTACGCTACGACTCGTAGCGAAAGCTCATGACGTCCAACAGCGAACAGCACGACCGGCTTTCACAACGCTTTTCACTTGCGCGCGGGATCGGGGGAGGATAGACGCATGCAGCCACGGAACATGTCCATGAGCGGAGTCGTCGACCTCGCCGCGGTGAAGGCGGCCCAGGAGGCCAAGACGAAGGCGGAGCAGGCGCGCGCCGAAGCCGCCCGGCAGGGCGGCGGCACGGGCGCCGTCTCCCCGGCCGACCTGGTGATCGACGTAGACGAGGCCGGGTTCGAGCGCGACATCCTGCAGCGGTCCACCGAGGTGCCCGTCGTCATCGACTTCTGGGCCGAGTGGTGCGAGCCCTGCAAGCAGCTGAGCCCGGTCCTGGAGCGGCTCGCCGTCGAGTACGCCGGGCGCTTCCTGCTCGCCAAGGTCGACGTCGACGCCAACCAGATGTTGATGCAGCAGTTCCAGATCCAGGGGATCCCGGCCGTCTTCGCCGTGGTCGCGGGACAGGCGCTGCCGCTCTTCCAGGGGGCCGCGGGCGAACAGCAGATCCGCGAGACCCTCGACCAGCTGGTGCAGGTCGCCGAGCAGCGCTTCGGTCTGACCGGTCTGACGGTCGACCCCGACGCCGAGCCCGGTGCCGCCCGCGAGGCGGTCGCGGCGGAGCAGGTCGGCCCGTACGACGCCCTCCTCGAAGCGGCCGTGCAGGCCCTGGACTCGGGGGATCTGGGCGGTGCGGTCCAGGCGTACAAGAACGTGCTGGCCGACGACCCGGGCAACCCGGAGGCCAAACTCGGGCTCGCGCAGGCCGAGTTGCTCCAGCGTGTGCAGGGGCTCGACCCGCAGCGGGTGCGCAAGGACGCGGCGGAGAAGCCGGCCGACGTCGACGCGCAGATCGTCGCGGCGGACCTCGATCTGGTCGGCGGTCATGTGGAGGACGCCTTCGGGCGGCTCATCGACACCGTGCGACGCACGGCGGGTGACGACCGGGACACCGTACGTTTGCGACTGCTGGAGCTCTTCGAGGTGGTCGGGGCGGATGATCCGCGGGTGGCGGCGGCCCGCAGAGCCCTTGCGCGCGCGCTGTTCTGAGCGGGGCGGCAGCCCGGTTCTGACCAGTGACTAAACGCCACTGCATGTGATGCCCGAGTGAAAGATTTGCCGACGGAACGTCAGTGCGGCCGCGCTTTACCAAATCTTGGTAATCGCGGCCGCTGTTACTGCGAGTAAGTTACGGCCGTTGATCTGTCGGATTCTGTCCATTCATCAACGGCTTTGTCCTCCCCCTCGGCTGCACCCTGCGTCGCCACCCGAGACCTGTGGGTCGTTGTTCGGTTATCCGGCCGTTACTACCCAGTAACGAAGCCCCTTGTGCGGGCGGCGAGAATGCACCACGATCGGCGACGCTCGGTCCATTCCCGTACCCCGACAGCCGGTCGGGTCGCTGGAGTTCCTGGGTCCCCACCGAGCAGAGACGGCGTCCCTGGCGCCGGCTCTTGGGCAGGGGGGTCTTCGCTCATCCGGCGAAGCCTGTCCAGCAAGGTTGTGCGTGATGCGTGTCAGGCGCGACCAGTGGTTGTCGCTCGGGGGTGATCGCCGGTGATCGGTGCGCGGTTTCAGCGCCTCCGAGCAGCAGGCGCTCTCCTTCCCGAGGACGTAGCACTTCTCCCATCCCTGCCCGGCTGAGCCGCCAATAGGGGGCAGTCAGGGTCAGGAGATGTACGTCCGAGAAGGAGGAAATATGGAGTCCCAGGTGCGTGGCGGGACCAGATGGAAGCGGTTCGCTGTGGTCATGGTGCCCAGCGTCGCCGCTACGGCCGCGATAGGTGTCGCCCTCGCGCAGGGCGCTCTCGCCGCGTCGTTCAGCGTGTCCGGTCAGCAGTTCAAGGTCACGGCCGACCAGCTGACGGGTACCGGCTTCGCTCAGTACGGTGCCGTTGACTCGGGGTACACCCTCGACGGCAAGAAGACGGCCCACCCGGTCGCGGTCTCGGCGTTCAAGTCCGCGACCATCAAGGGCCTGTGCCAGTCCGTGGTCACCCCGGACATCCCGATCATCGGCAGCGTCAGCCTGATCCTGAAGGCGGGCGGCGGCGACACGCCGGTCGAGGCCGACAACCTCTACATCGACCTCGATGACCTGAGCGCCGACGCGACGTTCAAGAACATCGACATCGGTGTGGCCGCCGGAAGCGCCAGCAAGGGCCCCGGCATCAAGAGCGGTGACACCGCGAACCCGTACGGATTCGCGCAGCAGGCCGAGTCGGCCACGCTGACCGGCGTGAAGCAGACGGCGTGGGCCACCACTGCCGGAACCTTCAAGCTCAGCGGGCTGAAGATGTCCGTCTCGACGGGCGTCAAGGAGTGCTACTAAGCACTCCATGACGGGCGGGGGAGCCTATGGCGCCCCCGCCCGTCCCCCTTCCAGCACTTTCTTCACACCGAGTACAACTCACCACCACAGCATCACCACCAGCACCACCGCCACAGCAAAGCCGCACCAGGGAGCTGTTTTCCATGAGCGCCGAGACTCCTGCCGTGTCCCCCGGCCAGTTCGACAGCCGGAGGACGCAGTTCCGCGCCTGGCGGGGCGCACGGCCGTTCTGGGCCGGCCTCTTCGTCATGCTCGCCGGTCTCCCCATCGCGTACTTCCCCTACGCCCACCTCCAGGTGGGCCATCTGACGCTGGCGATGGCCACCACGGCGGGCGCCGGGTCCCTGATCATCGGCGTGCTGCTCGTCGTACTGGGCTTCAGCCTCTGGTTCCAGAAGCACGTCCGTACCTTCGCGGGCGTCGCGGCGATCCTGCTGGGGCTGGTGTCCATCCCCGTGTCCAACCTCGGCGGCTTCCTGATGGGCTTCCTGCTCGCCCTGGTCGGCGGCGCGATGGCCGTGGCCTGGGCGCCGGGCGAGCCGCCGGCCGAGGCCGCGCAGGAGGAGCCGCCCGCCGCGGGCGGTACCCCGGAGGCCGCGGCCCCGGACCCGGACACCACCATCCTCAAGCCCGTGGTGGGCGAGCCGAACGATCTGTCAGGAACGAGCCCGGCGAACGGGGCGAACGGGAGGCACAGTGCCGGCTGACGAGGTGACCCACGGGACTGATGTGGACGAGTCCCGTGTGAGAACCGGGCCGCGCCACGCGGCACCCAAGAAGCCGCTGTTCACCAGGTTCCACATGCCGGCCGGCAAGGCGATAGCCACGGTGGCGATGCCCACCGCGGTCCTCATGGGCATGGGCTTCACGTCCTCGCTCGCCCTCGCCGACAGCGGTGGCTCCTCGTCCTCGAAG
This sequence comes from Streptomyces sp. CA-249302, assembly GCF_050936785.1. Lineage (NCBI taxonomy): Bacteria > Bacillati > Actinomycetota > Actinomycetes > Kitasatosporales > Streptomycetaceae > Streptomyces > Streptomyces sp. CA-249302. Next base: position 7,432,163 of record NZ_JBNJMG010000001.1, read on the forward strand.
AGCCTGACCGCCGACGAGTACAAGGACTGCGTCACGGCGCTGGCCGACTCCTCGGCCTCGCCGTCCGCCTCGGCGAGCTCCAGCTCGTCGGCCGACGAGGCCACGCCCTCGCCGTCCGCCTCCGCGGACACGTCGAAGGACTCCTCGGACTCGTCGTCGGACTCGGACACGTCCTCCTCGTCGGATTCAGGTTCCGACGAGGCGACGCCCTCGCCGTCGGCTTCGGCGAGCAAGTCGTCCGACAGCACCGCCACGTCGACCCCTTCGGCGTCGGCGAGCAGCACCAGCGGCGGTCTGCTGGACGACATCGGCAACACGATCAGCGACATCCTCACCGGTGGCAGCAGCAGTTCGACGTCGAGCGCGAGCGCGACGCCGTCCGCCTCCGCCTCGCCCTCGGCGAGCGCCACCGAGGACTCGTCGGACTCCAGCGTCTCCGACACGGTCAAGGACACGACCAAGAAGGTCACCGACACCGTCGAGGACACCACCGACACGGCGACCAAGGCGGCGGACAGCGCCACCAAGGCGGTCGAGGAGGCGGCCGACGCGGCCACCTCCTCCGCGAGCCCCTCGGCGAGTTCGAGCACGGACGCGGAGGACTGCCCGGCCGCGACCGACGACGAGAGCGGCGTCGACAACAAGGTGGCGGTGGCGGACGACCCCTGGTACCTCAGCGCCAGCTCGCTGACGCTGAAGAGCGCCGACTACCAGGGCGTGGTCGAGGTGAAGACGGCCAACGGCACCAAGAAGAAGGTGCTGAAGTACGTCATCTCCGGCGGTACCGACATCGGCGACCTGCACCAGACGGTCAAGGACACCGACGTCGACAAGACGTACCACGTGCAGGCCGCGTCGGGTTCGACGTCCACGATCACCGACGGCGCCACCACGATGTACACGGAGTCCATCTCCGGGAACCTGTTCGGGCTGATCCCGATCACGTTCAGCCCCGACAACCCGCCGCCGCTGAACATCCCGTTGATCTACTTCACCAACGTGAAGGTCGTCCAGGCCGCGCAGTTCGGCGGCACCCTGCACGTGCCCGGCATGCATGTGTACACCACCGACGGCACCGGCTGAGCGCCGCCACAGACCCGTTCGGGAGCCGCACAACGCCTGAGGGCGCCCCCTTCGACAGGGGGCGCCCTCAGCGCCGTACCGGAGGCTTCAAGAGCCTTTGCGGAGCGGTCAGTTGTTGCCGCCGCCCATGTGGTGGACGCGGAGCATGTTGGTGGTGCCGGGGACGCCGGGGGGCGAGCCGGCCGTGATGATGACGATGTCGCCCGGGTTGAACCGGTTGATCTTGGCGATCTCCTGGTCGACCATGTCGACCATTTCGTCCGTGGTGTTCACGAACGGCACCACGTGCGACTCCACGCCCCAGCTGAGCGTCAGCTGGTTGCGGGTGCCCTCGTCGGTGGTGAAGGCGATGATCGGCTGCTCGGCGCGGTAGCGCGAGAGCCGGCGGGCGGTGTCGCCGGACTGGGTGAAGGCCACCAGGCCGCGGCCACCGAGGAAGTCCGCGATCTCGCACGCGGCGCGCGCGACCGAACCACCCTGCGTACGCGGCTTCTTGCCCGGCACCAGCGGCTGCAGGCCCTTGCTCATCAGCTCCTGCTCGGCCGCGGCGACGATCTTCGACATCGTCTTCACGGTCTCGACCGGGTAGGCGCCGACGGAGGACTCCGCGGACAGCATGACCGCGTCCGCGCCGTCCAGGATCGCGTTGGCCACGTCGGAGGCCTCGGCGCGGGTCGGGCGGGAGTTGGTGATCATCGACTCCATCATCTGGGTCGCCACGATCACCGGCTTGGCGTTGCGGCGGCACAGCTCGATGAGGCGCTTCTGCACCATCGGGACCTTCTCGAGCGGGTACTCGACGGCCAGGTCGCCACGGGCCACCATGACGGCGTCGAAGGCCATCACGACGGCCTCCATGTTCTCCACCGCCTGCGGCTTCTCCACCTTGGCGATGACCGGGACGCGGCGCCCCTCCTCGTCCATCACGCGGTGGACGTCGGCCACGTCCTTGGCGTCGCGGACGAAGGACAGCGCGACCATGTCGCAGCCCATGCGCAGCGCGAAGCGGAGGTCCTCGACGTCCTTCTCGGACAGCGCCGGCACGTTGACCGCGGCGCCGGGCAGGTTGATGCCCTTGTGGTCGGAGACGACACCGCCCTCGATGACGATCGTCTTGACCCGGGGGCCCTCGACGTCCAGCACCTTCAGCTCGACGTTGCCGTCGTTGATCAGGATCTGGTCGCCGCGGTCGACGTCACCCGGCAGACCCTTGTAGGTCGTACCGCAGATGGTCTTGTCACCCGGGACGTCCTCGATGGTGATGACGAACTCGTCACCGCGCTCGAGCTCGACCGGACCCTCGGCGAAGGTCTCCAGGCGGATCTTCGGGCCCTGGAGGTCGGCGAGGACACCGATGGCCCGGCCGGTCTCCTTGGCCGCGGCACGGACGCGGTCGTACCGCCCCTGGTGCTCGGCGTGGGTGCCGTGGCTGAAGTTGAAACGGGCCACGTTCATTCCGGCCTCGATCATCGAGACCAGCATTTCGTGGGAGTCGACCGCGGGGCCGAGAGTACAGACGATTTTCGAACGGCGCATGGGGCGATCCTATCGGTTTGTTTCGCCGCGGAATATTCCGTCTGGCGGAAGATACAAATGGGCGGGTCGACGCTCAGCTGCGTTACCGCTCAGTCGATCTTTTTGACGAGGGCGTAGGTCTGCGTCGCGATTTCCAGTTCTTCGTCGGTCGGCACCACGGCGACCTTCACCCGTGCGTCCGCGGGCGAGATCAGTCGCGGTTCGTCACTGCGTACGGCGTTCAGCGCGCCGTCCACCGCCAGGCCCAGGGTCTCCAGGCCCGCGACGGCCGCCTCCCGCACCGGCGCCGCGTTCTCGCCGACCCCGGCCGTGAACGCGATCGCGTCCACCGTACCGAGCACGGCGTAATAGGCGCCGATGTACTTCTTCAGGCGGTGAATGTAGATGTCGAAGGCGAGCCGTGCGGCCTCGTCGCCCTCGTCGACGCGGCGCCGTATCTCCCGCATGTCGTTGTCGCCGCACAGGCCGACGAGCCCGCTCTTCTTGTTGAGAAGAGTGTCGATTTCAGCGATGGACATTCCGCCAACTCGCGCCAAATGGAAGATGACGGCCGGATCCAGGTCTCCGGACCGGGTCCCCATCACGAGTCCCTCCAGCGGGGTCAGCCCCATGGAGGTGTCCACGCACCGGCCGCCCCGGACCGCCGACGCGGACGCGCCGTTGCCCAGGTGCAGCACGATCACGTTCACCTCCTCCGGCGCCCTGCCCAGCAGCTCGGCGGTGGCCCGGGAGACGTAGGCGTGCGAGGTGCCGTGGAAGCCGTACCGCCGGATTCGGTGCTCGTCGGCGGTCTTGACGTCGATCGCGTAGCGCGCGGCCGACTCCGGCATCGTGGTGTGGAACGCGGTGTCGAAGACGGCGACCTGGGGGAGGTCGGGGCGCAGGGCCATGGCCGTGCGGATGCCGGTGAGGTTGGCCGGGTTGTGCAGCGGGGCGACCGGGATCAGCCGCTCGATCTCGGCGAGCACGGCGCCGTCGACGACGGTCGGCTCGGTGAAGGCCTGTCCGCCGTGCACGACCCGGTGGCCGATCGCGGCCAGCTCCGGGGAGTCGAGGCCCAGCCCGTCCTTGGCCAGCTCTTCCGATACGGCCTGCAGGGCGGCCTCGTGGTCGGCGATCGTCCCGCTCCACTCCCGGGACTCCCCGCCCGTCACGAGCGGCGTGTGCTTCAGCCGGGAGGTCTCCTCGCCGATCCGCTCGACCAGGCCCATGGCGAGCCGGCCGCCGTCCGCCATGTCGAGCAGCTGGTACTTCACCGACGAGGAGCCGGAGTTGAGGACGAGGACTCGGGTCGCGCTCACTGGACGGATGCCTTCTCGGTCGGGGACGGGGCGCTCGGGGACGGGGCGGACGGGTTCTCGGACGGGGACTGGGCCTGGATCGCCGTGATGGCGACCGTGTTGACGATGTCCGAGACCAGGGCGCCCCGGGACAGGTCGTTGACCGGCTTGCGCAGGCCCTGCAGCACCGGGCCGACGGCGATCGCGCCGGCCGAACGCTGCACGGCCTTGTACGTGTTGTTACCTGTATTGAGGTCCGGAAAGATCAGAACCGTTGCCTGTCCCGCCACTTCGGATTCCGGCAGCTTGGTCTGGGCGACCGTCGGCTCCACCGCGGCGTCGTACTGGATCGGCCCCTCGGTCTTCAGGTCGGGCCGCCGGTCGCGCACCAGCTCGGTGGCCTCCCGCACCTTGTCGACGTCGGCGCCCGAGCCCGACGTACCGGTGGAGTACGACAGCATCGCGATCCGCGGCTCCACGCCGAACTGCTCGGCGGTGGCGGCCGACTGGATGGCGATGTCGGCGAGCTGCCGGGCGTCCGGGTCGGGGTTCACCGCGCAGTCGCCGTAGACGAGGACCTTGTCGGCGAGGCACATGAAGAAGACGGACGAGACGATGCCGGCGTCCGGCCTGGTCTTGATGATCTCGAAGGCCGGGCGGATGGTCGCGGCCGTCGAGTGCACCGAACCCGACACCATGCCGTCGGCCAGCCCCTCCTGGACCATCAGCGTGCCGAAGTAGTTGACGTCGCTCACGACGTCGTAGGCCAGCTCGACGGTGACGCCCTTGTGGGCGCGGAAGGTGGCGTACCGCTCGGCGAAGGAGTCGCGCAGCTCGCTGGTGGCGGGGTCGATCAGCTGGGAGTCGCCCAGGTCGATGCCGAGGTCGGCGGCCTTCTTGCGGATCTGGTCGACGGGCCCGAGCAGGGTGAGGTCGCAGATGCCGCGGCGCAGCAGCACCTCGGCCGCGTGCAGGATGCGCTCCTCGGTGCCCTCCGGGAGGACGACCCGGCGCTTGTCGGAGCGGGCCTGTTCGAGGAGCTGGTGCTCGAACATCATCGGGGTGAGGCGGTCGCTGCTCGGCGCCGAGACCCGCTTGATCAGGTCGCCGGTGTCGACGTACCGCTCGAAGAGGCCGAGCGCGGTCTCCGCCTTCCTGGGCGTGGCCGCGTTCAACTTCCCTTCCAGCGCGAAGAGTTGCTCCGCCGTCGGGAAGCTCATGCCGGGCACCGAGAGCACCGGGGTGCCGGGGGCGAGCCGGGCGGCGAGGGTGAGGACGTCGTCGCCGGGGGCCTCGCCCAGGGTGAGCAGCACGCCGGCTATCGGCGGGGTGCCGGCGCTGTGCGCGGCGAGCGACCCGATCACCAGGTCGGCGCGGTCGCCGGGGGTGACGACCAGGCAGCCCGGGGTCAGGGCGGACAGGAACTTCGGCAGCATCGCGCCGCCGAAGACGAAGTCGAGCGCGTCCCGCGCCAGCCCCGAGTCGTCGCCCAGCACGACCTTGGCGTTCAGCGCCTGGGCGATCTGGGAGACGGTCGGCGCGGAGAGCGCCGGCTCGTCGGGTACGACGTAACAGGGCACCGGCAGCCGGGAGTCGAGCCGCTGCGCTATCTCGTCGCGGTCCTCGCGGGCGACCCGGTTGGTGACCATGGCGAGGACGTCGCAGCCGAGGCCGTCGTAGGCGCGGAAGGCGTTGCGCGTCTCGGCGAGCACGGACTCGGCGGGCTGCTTGCGGCCGCCCACCACCGGGATCACGGAGGCGCCGAACTCGTTGGCGAGCCGGGCGTTGAGGGCGAGCTCGTCGGGCAGCTGGGTGTCCGCGAAGTCCGTCCCGAGGACGAGGACGACGTCGTAGTCCCGTGCCACCACATGGAACCGGTCGACGAGCGTGGACACCAGCTCGTCGCTGCCGCGCTCGGCCTGGAGTGCGGAGGCCTCGTGGTAGTCCATGCCGTAGACGGTGGCCGGGTCCTGGGACAGCCGGTAGCGGGCGCGCAGCAGCTCGAACAGCCGGTCGGGCTGATGGTGGACGAGCGGCCGGAACACCCCCACCCGGTCGACCTGGCGGGTCAGGAGTTCCATGACTCCCAGCTCGACGACCTGGCGGCCGTCGCCGCGGTCGATTCCGGTCACGTATACGCTGCGCGTCACGTGTGCTCTCCGTTTCGCGTTCTCGACGTTCTCTCGGGCTTGCGGCGTCACAAAAATCGCCCACCGAGGTGAGCAGAACCCTCTTGACAGTACCCCTGGCGGTGGTTAGGGCGCCCGTCAGCATCGGGGCAGACCGGGGCGGACCAGTTGCTCCGATAGGGGCAATCGGGTTATAGGCCGCAGATGCGACATCGCCTTGCGCGGCATGAAACAATCGCACTGGCTCACCGGTACCGACCCCCGAGCAGGAGACACAGCCAGATGCGCATCGGAGTTCTCACCGCAGGCGGCGACTGCCCCGGCCTGAACGCCGTGATCCGTTCGGTCGTACACCGCGCCATCGACAATTACGGCGACGAGGTCATCGGCTTCGAGGACGGCTACGCGGGCCTCCTGGACGGTCACTACCGGACCCTCGACCTGGAGTCGGTCAGCGGCATCCTGGCCCGCGGCGGCACCATCCTCGGCTCCTCCCGCCTGGAGCGCGACCGCCTGCGCGAGGCCTGTGAGCGGGCCGAGGACATGGTCGAGGCCTTCGGCATCGACGCGCTGATCCCGATCGGCGGCGAGGGCACGCTGACGGCGGCCCGGATGCTGTCCGACGCGGGCCTGCCGGTCGTCGGCGTCCCGAAGACGATCGACAACGACATCTCCTCCACGGACCGCACCTTCGGCTTCGACACCGCGGTCGGCGTCGCCACCGAGGCGATGGACCGCCTGAAGACGACGGCCGAGTCCCACCAGCGGGTGATGGTGGTCGAGGTCATGGGCCGCCACGCGGGCTGGATCGCGCTGGAGTCCGGCATGGCGGCCGGCGCCCACGGCATCTGCCTCCCCGAACGCCCCTTCGACCCGGCCGACCTGGTCAAGATGGTCGAGGAGCGCTTCGCCCGCGGCAAGAAGTTCGCCGTCGTCTGCGTCGCCGAGGGCGCGCACCCCGCCGAGGGCTCCATGGACTACGGCCACGGCGAGATCGACCAGTTCGGCCACGAGCGGTTCCAGGGCATTGGCACGGCACTGGCGTACGAACTGGAGCGCCGTCTCGGCAAGGAGGCCAAGCCGGTCATTCTCGGCCACGTGCAGCGCGGTGGCGTACCGACGGCCTACGACCGGGTCCTCGCCACCCGCTTCGGCTGGCACGCGGTGGAGGCGGCGCACCGGGGCGAGTTCGGCAAGATGACCTCGCTCAAGGGCACGGACATCGTGATGGTGCCGCTGGCGGAGGCGGTGACCGAACTGAAGACGGTCCCGAAGGACCGGATGGACGAGGCGGAGTCGGTCTTCTGACCGTCCCCGGTCTGGTAACCGCCCCCGGTCTAGCTGGTGTTGTCCTGGACCGCGGCCCAGAAGTGGTCGACGACCCGGTCCAGGAAGTCCCGCCCGGCGTCGCTCGAATCGCTCGCCGCGTTGCCGTCGCCCCAGCTCAGCGAGGCGACCATCTGCCCCTGGTAGTCCTGGTGCAGCTGCTGGAGGGTGTCCTCCAGCAGCCGCCGGTCCAGGGGCACGATCTTGCCCACGGGCCGCACGTACGCCTGCCAGCGCGTGCCCACGGCGCTGCGCAGCAGCTCGGCGAGCCTGCCCTCGCGTCCCGTGACGGTCACGAAGTCCGGGAGCGATAGGTCGAGGAGCTCGGCGAGGGCGGCGGACTGACGGTCGTTGCCGCGCCAGGTGTTGTGCTCCTCCATGTTCAGGTACGCGAGCAGTTCGAGCCCGGCGGTACGGGCCACGTCCTCCGGGGCGAGGCCGCGGGCGATGCGGTGCTCGCGCAAGGTCCGCGGCCGGCCGAGGAGTTCGGCGGGGGAACACCACAACACGCCTGCGAGGGCGGTGAGTTCGGGACTGGTGGGGGAGGCCAGCCCGCGTTCCCAGGCGACGACGAGATCAGGGGTGACGTAGGGGAGTCCGTACGAGGTGCGCAGACCGTAGGCCACGTGCTCGGGGCCCATGCGCAGGGCGGAGCGCAGCCGGCGGGCGGCGGGGGCGTCGAAGGGCGGGGCGGGCTGCGGGGGGCGGTGGGGGTGGCTCGGGCGGTTCGGGTGGGGAGGTGGTTGGCGCACGGGGCACAACGTAGGGGCGTCGGGATGCGGTGACTACGGTCTGTTCGGCCAGGAACACGGATTGTAGGAACGTACGGATTCGGCCACATGTGCGGGGTGTGCGCGGGGTGCACACGGGTGGCCGAAGATCGTCTGCCGGTGGGCGGATGCGCTCATGAGCGTGGCGCGAGGCGGTTCGGGCGAGCGGCCCGGAGGGTGGCGAATTTGTGAACGTCAAGCTCGGGAGGCATATTCGCGAGCGTCTACCGGCCCCGAACCTCTGGCAGCTCGCGACGGTGGGGCCGGACGGCGTGCCTCAGGTGTCGCGGATGTGGGCGGACGTCGAAGGCGAGTTCGCCATGGACGATACGTCGATCGGCCGTGTGAAGATCGACAACCTGCGGCTCAATCCGAACGTTCCGCCGTCGCCTACCCCTTGACCGCCCCGCCCAGCGCGAACCCACCCCCCAACCGTCGGGCGATCAGCAGGTACAGCAGGATCACCGGGGTCGAGTAGACGATCGAGAACGCGGCGAGCTGGCCGTACGCCACCATGCCGCGGTTTCCGAAGAACTCGTTGATGCTCACGCTCGCCGGCATCTGGTCGGGGGTGAGCAGCAGCATGAAGGGGACGAAGAAGTTCCCCCACATGAGGACGAACGAGAAGACGGTGACGACCGCGACGCCGGGTCCCATCAGGGGCAGGACGATGCGGATCAGGGACTGGAGGGAGTTCGCCCCGTCGGTCCAGGCGGCCTCCTCCAGTTCCTTCGGCACGCCGTCCATGAAGTTCTTCATCAGCCAGATGGCGAAGGGGAGTTGGGAGGCGGTGAAGAAGAAGACCACGCCCTGAGCGGTGTCGATCAGATCCACCCGGACGAACAGGGCGTAGACCGGCACCATGATCGCCGTGATCGGCAGGCTCGTCGCGAAGAGGATCGTCAGGAGGAAGGGGCGGTTCAGGCGGGAGCGGAAGCGGGAGAGCGGGTACGCCGCCAGGGCCGCGCACACCACCGTGAGGAGCGTCGCCCCGCCGCACAGGATCAGGCTGTTGAGGAGCGGCGTGAAGGTGATGTCCGAGGTCAGGATCGCGTCGAAGTTGTCGAAGGTGAGCCCGTCGGGGACCTTCACCCGCAGATCGGCGTGCGGGTCCACGGAGGAGAGCAGGACCCAGGCGAGCGGCAGCACGAAGGCCGCGGCGACCACCAACAGGCCCGAGTCCGCGGCGAGTCGGCGGGTACGGCGGCGGGTGGCGAGCGTGGGGGTGCCCCGGGCGACCGTGGTGCGGGGCGTGGCGGTGGCCATCGGTGATCAGACCTCCGTTCGCAGCAGGCGCAGATAGACGAGTGAGAAGAGGGAGCCGACGAGCAGGAGCAGCAGGGCGACCGCGGTGCCGTAGCCGATCATGCTGTTCTGGAAGGCCTGTTCGTACATGAAGAGCGGGAGCGTCTGGCTCCTGTCTCCCGGGCCGCCCCTCGTCATCACCCAGATCAGCCCGAAGACGGACAGCGTCTGGAGGGTGTTGAGCATCAGGTTCGTGCCGATGGAACGGCGGATCATCGGGAGGGTGATGTACCACAGACGGCGCCAGCCGCCGGCGCCGTCGACCTCGGCGGCCTCGGTGATCTCGGACGGGATCTCATTCAGCGCGGCCGAGTAGACCAGCATCGAGAACGCCGTCCCGCGCCAGACGTTGGCGAAGGACACCGCGAGGATCGGAAGCGTGAACAGCCAGTTCTGGGACGGGAGATGGAGCCAGTCCAGGATGGCGTTCAGAGTGCCCTCGCGACGGAAGAAGGCGTAGAGGAGGAAGCCCGCCACGACCTCCGGCAGCACCCATGCCGTGATGACGATGCCGCCGGTGAGGGTGCGCACCGGTTTCGAGGCGCGCTGCATCAGGGCTGCCAGGGCCAGGCCGAGCGTGTTCTGGCCGAGGAGGGACGAGATGACCGTGAAGACCAGGGTCAGCCATACGGCGTTGATGAACTCCTCGTCACCGAAGGCCTTGCGGAAGTTCGCGAAGCCGACGAAGGAGGAGTGGGCCTGGCCGGTGAGCTGGAGGTCGGTGAAGGCGATGTAGGCGCAGTACGCGATCGGGCCCGCGAGGAAGAGGAGGAGAAGGGCGACGGCGGGGGAGAGGGGGAGGAGGCGGGTGAGGGTGCGGGTGACGCGTCGGCGGGGTTCCGGGGTCGGTGAAGTGGGCTGGCGCGAGGGCGACTTGGCCGCCCTCGGGATCGACGTCGTCACTTCTGCTCGACCTGGTTGTCCGTGGCGTCCTTGAGCTCGTCGTCGTACCCGCTCGCCGCCTTGTCGACGGAGAGATCACCCGTCGTGACGCCCTCCATCGCCTCCTGGATGGCCGTGGAGACCTTCGGGTACGCGGGGTAGGCGGGGCGGTAGTGCGTGCTGGCGACCAGGTCGGTGAAGAACTTGATGCCGGGCTGGGCGGTCGCGTACGAGGGGTCGCTCGCGACGTCCTTGCGCACCGCGATGCCGGAGTTGGCGATGTACCACTTCTCGGCGTTCGCCTTCGTCTGCATGGTCTTGATGAAGTCGAAGGCCAGGTCGGGGTTGCCGGCCTTGGACGGGATCGCCCAGGTCCAGCCGCCGGACATGCTCACCTTGCCGGGCGCCTGGCCGTGCTGGGTCGGCATGGACGCCAGCCCCAACTCACTTGACCACTGCGGCCATTCGTGACCGCTGCCCTTCAGCCAGGCCTGCGGCAGCCACGAGCCGTCGAGGGCGATGCCGAGCTTGCCCTTGGGCAGCAGGTCGCCTGCCACGATGGTCTGGATATTGGGGTCGAGGGCCTGGGAGACGTCCGGGCCGAGCTTCTCCTTGTAGACCGTCTCGACGAACTTCAGCGCGTCCTCGAAGCCTTGGCTTCCCGCGATCCACTTCTTCGTCGACTTGTCGTAGAGGGGGTCCGTGGTCCCGTCGCCCGTGCCGTAGAGCAGCATCTCGAAGGTCTGCATCGTGGCGGCCTCGCCGGCGGGTTTGCCGGTGTAGACGTTGATCGGGGCGACGCCGGGGACCTTCTGCTTGATCGTGCGGGCGGCGGCGAGGACGTCGTCCCAGGTCTTCGGCTGCCAATTGGCTGGCAGACCGGCCTTCTTGAAGATTCCCTTGTCGAACCACAGGCCCCGGGTGTCGGTGCCGTCCGGGACGCCGTACGTCTTCCCGTCCTCGGCCTTGGCGGCGGTCTTGGCGGTGTCGATGAATTGATCCCAGTCCGCCCACTTGGCGAGGTACGGGTCGAGGGGCTTCAAGTACCCGCTGGTGATGTCGGAGTTGATGAGGAAGGTGTCCTCGTAGACCAGGTCCGGTGCGGTCTTGGGGGAGCGGAGCATCTGCTGGACCTTGGTGTAGTACTCCGAGTCCGGGGCCTTGACGGGGACGAGTTCGACCTTCTTGCCGGGGTACTTCTTCTCGAACTGCTTCTTGATGTCCGCCAGATAGACGTCCATCACCTTGATGGAGTTGTCGGTGGACTGCTTGAAGGAGACCTTCACGGTGTCCGGACTGCTGCCGGAGCCGGTGCCGCAGGCGGTGAGGGACGTCGCGGCGAGGGTGGTGGTGAGGAGGAGGGCGGGGAGGGCGGCGGTGGGGCGCACGGGCATGACCTCCAGCGGCTTCACTTCGTTGTGGCGCGGGAATGGCTGCCCGGTGAACGTAAGTGGAGTGGTCTAGTCAGGTCAATGCGTCTGCGGCGGCTTGGAGGCAGGCGGCTCGACGGCCTCCTCCGAGCGGTCGGGGTGGTGGTGTACGACGCACGGCCGTTCACTTAGAGGGCGCCAATGGGGCTTACGGGCCTTTCACCCACCGGTAAACCAACTCAGGCCGCCCCACAGTCCCGTACTGCGGAGCCCGCGCCGCCCTCCCCGCCTCCACCAGATGCTCCAGATACCGCCGAGCCGTGATCCGGGAAATCCCCACCCCCTCCGCAACCCCCGCCGCAGTGAGCCCCTCCTCCGCCTCCCGCAGCGCGACCGTCACCCGCTCCAACGTCGGTCCGCTCAACCCCTTCGGCAGCGCCGCAGGCGAAGGCGCTCGCAGCGTCGCCAGCGCCCGGTCCACCTCGTCCTGGCCGCTCGCCTCCCCGGCCGCCCCCCGAAACTCCGCATACCGCACCAGCCGATCCCGAAGCGTCGCGAAAGTGAACGGCTTCAGCACGTACTGCACGACCCCCAACGACACCCCCTCCCGCACCACCGTCAGATCCCGCGCCGAAGTCACCGCGATCACATCCGCCTGATGCCCGGCGGCCCGGAGCGAGCGCGCGAACTGCAAGCCGTGCACATCCGGCAGATGCAGATCCAGCAACAGCAGATCCACCGCCGTACGGTCCAGCACCCGCCGCGCCTCCGCCCCCGTATGCGCCTTCCCCACCGCAACGAACCCCGGCACCCGCCCCACGTACATAACATGCGCGTCGGCAGCCACCGGATCGTCCTCGACGACCAGTACCCGAATCGGCCCCTCACCCCGCTCACCACTCACACCGCACCTCCCGCCACAGCCGCCGACGTCGACTCCGGCCCCGACCCAGCCGTCCGCAACGGCAACCTCACCACGAACTCCGCCCCGCCCCTGTCAGCCTCCACCACCGACAGCGTCCCTTCATGCCGATGCACCGCCTGCCGTACCAGAGCGAGCCCCAGCCCCCGACCCCCCGGCCCCGCCGGCTTCGTCGAGAACCCCCGCTGGAAGACGAGCTCCGCGTGGGCCGGATCCACCCCGACACCCGTGTCCGCGACCCGGAGAACGAGCCCGCTCCCCAGCGGCCCTTCCACACCTTCTGCACCGGCCGCCCCCTCCGCATACGCCGTCACCGTCACCCGCGCCCCCACGCTCCCCTGCGCCGCGTCCACCGCGTTGTCGATCAGGTTGCCCAGGATGGTGACCAGGTCCCGCGCGGGGAGCGAGGCCGGCAGCAGGCCGTCGTCCAGGCGGCTGTCCTCCGACACCACCAGCTCCACACCCCGTTCGTTCGCCTGCGCCGTCTTCCCCAGCAGCAGCGCCGCCAGCACCGGCTCACCCACCGCCGCCACCACCTGGTCGGTCAGCGCCTGGGCCAGCTCCAATTCGGCCGTGGCGAAGTCCACCGCCTCCTCCGCCCGGCCCAGCTCGATCAGCGAGACCACTGTGTGGAGCCGGTTCGCCGCCTCGTGCGCCTGTGAGCGCAGCGCCTGCGTGAAGCCCCGCTCCGAGTCCAACTCGCCCATCAGCGACTGGAGTTCGGTGACATCCCGCAGGGTTACGACCGTCCCGCGCCGCTCGCCGCCCGACACCGGCGATGTGTTGACGACCAACACCCGGTCCGCCGTCAGGTGCACCTCGTCCACCCGCGGCTCCGATGCCAGCAGCGCACCCGTCAGCGGAGCCGGGAGGCCGAGTTCCGCCACCGACTTCCCCACCGCGTCATCGGCCAGGCCCAGCAGCTCACGGCCGCCGTCGTTGATCAGCGCCACCCGGTACTGCCCGTCGAGCATCAGCAGCCCTTCGCGTACGGCGTGCAGCGCGGCCTGGTGGTAGTCGTGCATGTGGCTGAGCTCGGCCGCGTTCATGCCGTGGGTGTGGCGGCGTAGGCGCGCGTTGATGACGTAGGTGCCGACCGCGCCCAGGGCGAGGGCCCCGCCGGCCACGCCCAGCAGTGCCGTGAGCTGGCCCTGTACCCGCTTGCTGATCGCCTCCACCTTGATGCCCGCGCTCACCATGCCGATGACGCGGTGCCGCGCGTCCTCGATCGGGGTGACCGCCCGGACCGACGCGCCGAGCGTTCCCGTGTACGTCTCCGTGAAGGTCTCGCCCTTCAGAGCGCGCTCGGTGTTGCCCAGGAAGTGCTTGCCGATCTGGTTCTTGTCGGGGTGGGTCCAGCGGATGCCCTTCGGGTTCATGATCGTGACGAAGTCGACGTCCGTGTCGGCCATCACGCGCAGTGCGTACGGCTGGAGCTCGGTCGTGGGCTTCGGGGTGCGGATCGCCGCGTGCACCGAGGGCGCGTCCGCCACCGCGCGGGCCACCGCCGTCGCCTGGCGGCCCGCCGCGTCCTCGGCCTGCCGCCGGTCGCTGACGTAGGTGAACAGTGCGTATCCGGCCACGAGCACCGCTATCAGCACGGCCTGCATCGCGAAGAGCTGGCCTGCCAGGCTGCGGGGTCTCGGGCGGGGGATGCGCATGTCGTCAGTGTGCCTCGCACGTCAATCGTGAACTAAATGAACGGAAGGGTGACCGCCCTCACAGGGCACGACATAGTCACCGCATCGAGGAATGAGCGGAAGCGACACACCCGGTTCCGGCCAGACACCCGGCTCCGGTCAAGGCTTCCCCTTCCTTCTCCACTCCCCATCTCCATCCGGACGTGAGCCGCACGCCGGTGATGCCGACGAAGACGTCAAGGAGGGCAGCCGTGGCCGCCAGCACCCCCGATACGGCACCTGCCGCACCCGTTGTGAAGCGGGACCGCACCCATTACCTGTACATCGCCGTCATCGCCGCCGTGGCGCTCGGCATCGCCGTGGGGCTCATCTGGCCGGACGCCGGTGTGGAGCTCAAGCCGCTCGGTACCGGCTTCGTGAACCTGATCAAGATGATGATCGCCCCGATCATCTTCTGCACGATCGTGCTCGGCATCGGTTCGGTACGGAAGGCCGCCAAGGTCGGCGCCGTGGGCGGTATCGCGCTCGGCTACTTCCTGGTGATGTCGCTGGTCGCGCTGACCATCGGCCTCGTCGTCGGCAACATCCTGCACCCCGGCGACGGCCTGCACATCACCAACGCGATCAAGGCCTCCGGGCACGACCAGGTGTCCGCCGACGCGCTGCCGCCGGTCGACTTCGTGCTGTCGATCATCCCGGTCACCTTCGTCTCCGCCTTCACCGAGGGCCAGATCCTGCAGACCCTCCTCATCGCGCTGCTCGCCGGCTTCGCGCTGCAGGCCATGGGCTCGACCGGCCAGCCGATCCTGCGTGGTGTCGAGCACATCCAGCGGCTCGTCTTCCGCATCCTCGGCATGGTGATGTGGGCCGCCCCGATCGGTGCCTTCGGCGCCATCGCCGCGGTCGTCGGCTCCGCCGGTCTCGACGCGCTGAAGAGTCTCGCCGTGCTGATGCTCGGCTTCTACGTGACCTGCTTCCTCTTCGTCTTCGTCGTCCTCGGCATCCTGCTGCGGACCGTCGCCGGGCTGAACATCTTCGTCCTCTTCAAGTACCTGGCCCGCGAGTTCCTGCTGATCCTCTCCACCTCCTCCTCCGAGTCGGCGCTGCCGCGACTCATCGCGAAGATGGAGCACCTGGGCATCGGCAAGTCCGTCGTCGGCATCACCGTCCCGACCGGTTACTCCTTCAACCTCGACGGCACCATGATCTACATGACCATGGCGTCCCTCTACATCGCCGACGCCCTGGGCACCCCGATGTCCATCGGTGAGCAGATCCCCCTCCTGCTCTTCCTGCTCCTCGCCTCCAAGGGCGCGGCGGGCGTCAGCGGCGCCGGCCTCGCGACCCTGGCCGGTGGTCTCCAGTCGCACAAGCCCGCCCTGGTGGACGGCGTCGGCCTGATCGTCGGCATCGACCGCTTCATGAGCGAGGCCCGCGCCCTCACCAACTTCGCGGGCAACGCGGTCGCCACCGTCCTGGTCGGCACCTGGACCAAGGAGATCGACAAGGACCGCGTCCAGCAGGTCCTCGCCGGCCACCTGCCCTTCGACGAGACGACGCTCCTCGACGAGGACGACCAGCCGCACGCCGAGGTCCCCGAGCAGGGCGGCGAGAAGGAACTGGCCAAGGCCTGACGCTCCGCCGGTCACAGGTGGTCCGAATCTGCGGGCCGCCTGTGGCCGAGCGCGCAGTTCCCCGCGCCCCTTCGGGGCGCGATGCGCCGCCCCTGACCGCCGGGCGGCTGGGTGTCCCCCCGTCGCCCAGCCGCCCGGCCTTTTTCTGCCGCGCAAGCGGGACGTCGTAGCGGAAGAGCCCGAGGAGCGGGCCGAGCCGGCCCAGGAACTCGTGGACACGGCGGCGAACTGAAGCCCCCGGCCCGTCGTCTCACACCCCGATGCACTACCGTGCCGTGCCGGATCGACCGGTGCGGCACGGCCGCGCGCACGTTTGGGAGGCACGGGGGATGAAGATCGACTGGGACCGGCGGACCTGTGCCCGTAAGGGCCATGTCACCTATGCGCCGGACGAGGCCCGGCTGCGGGCGCGGCTGCACGCGGAGACCGCCCTCGGGGGCGTCTGGCGCTGTCTGCGCTGTGGCGACTTCGTGCTGGGCGAGCCGCACGGCTCGGGGCCGGCCGACCACGCGCCCCTCGTTCCGCGCGGCAAGGTCCTGCGTGACCTGTTCATCCTGCGCTTCCTGGCGATCGAGCGGGCCGTGCGCGGTGTCTTCATCGTGCTGGTGGCGCTCGCGGTGTGGAAGTTCAGCAACAGCCAGGACTCGGTGCGGCGGCTCTTCGACGAGTACCTCGACGTCTTCCGGCCCGTCTTCAAGCACTTCCACTACGACCTCAACCACTCGCCGGTCGTCGGCACCATCCAGAAGACCTTCGGCTACAAGCACTCCACCCTGATGCTGGTGGCCGCACTGCTCCTCGCCTACGCGCTGATCGAGCTCGTCGAGGCGGTCGGCCTCTGGTACGCCAAGCGCTGGGCGGAGTACCTGACCGTGGTCGCCACCGCGGCCTTCCTCCCGCTGGAGATCTACGAACTCACCGAGCACATCAGCTACTTGAAGATCGCCACCCTGGTCCTCAACATCCTCGCCGTCCTCTACATCGCCCTCGCCAAGCGCCTGTTCGGGCTCCGCGGCGGCCGCAAGGCCTTCGAGGAGGAACGGGAGAGCGCCTCCTTGCTGGAGGTCGAGGAGTCGGCGGGCGTACCCGCCGGGGCCGCCTAGGCCCACGGATCGGTGATCTCCCGCAGCGCCGTCAGCGCGTCCCGGAGCCGCTTCATCCGGCGCTTGCCGAGGTGCGCCTCCCACTCCTTCTCCACCTCGGCGACCACCCCGTCGGCGATCTCCTTCGCCGCCCAGGCCTTCTCCGCCAGGCACACGAGCCGGGCCCGCCTGTCAGTCGGGTCCCGCTCCCGGCGTACATAGCCCGCCTTCTCCGGCTGGTTGACCAGGAACCCGGCGGTCTGCCTGGCGGCCTGCGCCTGCTCGGCGAGTTCGGTGAGCCGCGTGCCGTCGGGGCTTGCGGTGGGGTCCGACGCCGCGGGTCCGCTGTGGCTTGTCGCGCCCACGCGGCGGAGCCGCAATTTGGTACAGCCCCGCGCCCCTGAGGGGCACGGCCGAGTCCCGCACACGTGGCCGCGCCGGCAGGATGCTCACGTATTCACTGCGTTCCGCTTCACTGCGTTCCGCCGGCGCAGCGCCCACGCGGGGACCGGCGGGTACGGGATGTCGCCGCGCAGCTGACCGTCGGGGCGCGATATCCGCTGCGGGCCGTGCTGCGCGAAGTCGCCCTGGCCCGTGGGAACTTCGACCGCATGATCCACGACTCGGCGCTGCGCGAAGCGCGGTTGCCGGTGGCGGACATCGTCGCCGACCTGCGCTCCATCGTCGGCTCCAGGCGTACGGCGGTGATGACCGCGCCCCGCGAGTCGCTGCTGGACGTCCTCGTGCACGGCCAGGACATCGCCCTCGCCCTCGGTCGGATGTGTGTGCATCCCGCCCCGGCCGTGGCCGCTCCCCAAGTCCCGGCTGGTCGCCACCGACATCGAGTGGACGCGCGGCGAGGGCGAGGAGGTCAGGGGCCCGATCAAGGCTCTGCTCCTCCTGCTCACCGGCCGTCCGCAGGCGGCGAAGGTGTGGTTCGAGCGGACCGGTGCCGGGCAATAGCGCACACGCCGACCGTATGGGGGCACTTGCCCCAAATGCTTTGACCCGCATGCCGGTCGGGCCCCAGGCTGGAGAGGCTCGGGGGACGCACGACCGAACACGCGGAGGCGTACATGGGGGAACCCGGCGACGTGGAGATCCTCAGCACGGACGAGTACGAGCGGAAGTACGGCGCGGACCGGGAGCCGTCCGGGCTCCCGCTGGAGCGGATCAACGAACTGTTCCACGAGTTCCTGATGGCGGTCGCCCGGCCGAAGCGCGGCGACGCCGACGGCAGCCGCGACCTGGCCAAGCGGCTGCGCGAGCACCTGGGTTCGGCGCCCACGGACCGCCCGGTGGTCAAGGCCGCCTACGCGCCGTACGACCTGCCCAACGTCCATCTCGCCCTGGAGCGCTGGTTCGCCGCCGACGGCCGCAGCCACGAACTCATCGGCATGCGCGGCGCCCAGCATCGCGGCGAGCTCACCCTCGGCGACATCATCGAGGCCGCCGACCGCTACGACCGCTTCGTCGTCGGCGCCGTCGACTACGCCCACATGCCGGTCTCCCCGGACGAGGAACTGGCCTGCGTCTCCTGCGGGTTCTACCTCGGCGCGGAGGGCGAGGAGCGCTTCGCCGTACTGCTGCGCGGCCCGGCGGACGAGTACGGGCGCAACAAGGTGGAGCTCGAAGTCCTCGCCGCCGACAAGGAGTTCGCGGACCGGCTGCTCGCCGAGATCGACGCCCTGGTCCGTGAGCACAACGTGTTCCGCGGGCAGGTGCTCTCCTTCGAGGGCTCCCAGTTCGGGCACGGCCTCGGCCCGTTCCGCTTCCACCGCCGGCCCGGTCTGACCCGCGAGGACATCGTCCTGCCGGCCGGGCTCCTGGACCGCGTCGAGCGCCAGGTCGTGGGCGTGGCCCGGCGCCGCGAGCAGCTGCGCGCGGCCGGCCAGCACCTGCGCCGCGGCCTCCTCCTCTACGGCCCGCCCGGCACCGGCAAGACCCACACGATCCGCTATCTCCTCTCCCACCTCCCGCAGTTCACGGTCGTCATCCTGTCCGGCGAGAGCATCGACGCCATCGGCCCGGCCTGCGCGCTGGCCCGCATGCTCCAGCCCGCCCTGGTCGTCCTGGAGGACTGCGACCTGATCGCCGAGGCCCGCGACTACGGCAACGGCGAACAGCCCCTGCTCTTCCAGGTGCTGAACGAGATGGACGGCCTCGGCGACGACGCCGACGTCGCCTTCCTCCTCACCACCAACCGCGCCGACCTCCTCGAACCGGCCCTCGTCCAGCGCCCCGGCCGCGTCGACCTCGCCGTCGAGATCCCGCTCCCGGACACGGCGGGCCGCGCGGCCCTGCTCGCCCTGTACGGCGCGAACCTGGACCTCGGCGAGGACATCGCGGACGAGGTGGTGACCCGCACCGAGGGCACGACGGCCTCCTTCACCAAGGAGCTGGTCCGACGGGCGGTGCTGATCGCCGCCGAGCGCGAGTCCGAGCGCACCGAGCCGTCCGACCTCCGCGAGGCCCTCGACGAGCTCCTGTCCGACCGCGACCGGCTGACGCGGCGGCTGCTCGGCGTGCGGGACGGGGACGAGGAGGAGTGGCTCGCGGAGGAAGAGGACGAGGACGACGACATCGGGGTCCACGGGGGGCCTCCGTCGGGGGAGTGGCTGCTGGGGCCGCGGCCCGGCCGGTCGCCCGGAGCTCGGTGACTTCGCCAACAGCCAGGCCAGACGCACCTGTTGGGGGCTCACCCCGCGCTCGGCGGCCACGGCGCGGAAGGCGCCGAGGCCTGCCTTGCCGGCCATCCTCGTAAGACAGGGGCGTGGCGCCCAGACCGATCGCGCTCACCCGGAGGTCGCCAAGTGTGCGGTGCCGCATGTCAGTCGGCCTCCCCGAGCGTCTCGGCGACGGCCCGCGGCAGCCACTGCCGTGCGTCGCCGAAGGTGAAACCGAGCCGGGTGGCCCGGGGGAGGGTCATCCGTCCGGTGAAGTCGTCACCCCCGCCCAGGACATGGGCCACCCGGACCGCCGTATGAGGGAATTCGGGGTCGGCCGTACTCGTACACCTCGACCGTCGACGTCATCACATAGCGCCGGGTGCGGTCCGCGAACACCCGGCGGGCGATGGCCGCCTGGCGCGGTGTGTAGCAGACCTGGTCGGCGACGAGGTGGAGGGCGCCGGCGGGTGGTGGTGACGAGCCGCGATTCAGGACCGTCACCCGGTCCCCGGCGGCCGGCAGACGGGCGATGAGCCGCTTTCCGAAATAGCGGTTCCCGCCGATGGCCAATATCTCCCGGGCCTTTGTGTCGTGTCGCTTTTCCATGACCATGATTCTCCCGGCGTATCCGTCCGTCCTGAAGGGGGAACCATGGGAGCCGAGGCCGCGGCATCGAAAGAACCACGGCATCCGCGAGCCGCCGCCAACGAAACCTCGGTGGCCTTCGACGCGGTGGACCGGCAGATCCTGGAGCACCTCCAGACGGACGGCCGCATCAAGCTGAGCGAGCTGGGGCGCCGGGTGCGGCTCAGCCCCGCCGCGGTGACCGAGCGGGTGCGCCCGCGCACCCTGGAGCTGATCGCCCGCCCGGAGATCACCGAGGTGCACCACATGGTCGGCGAGGACTGCTGGATCCTCAAGGTCGCCGTCCGTGACACCGTCCACCTGGAAGAAGTCCTGGAGGCGGTCGCCGCGCTCGGCCGTACGACGACCTCGATCGTGCTCACCTCGCCGGTCGAGCGGAAACCGCTGTTGCCTTGACGTCGGCGTCAAGGATTACGTTCGTAGGCATGCGCATCGGCGAACTGGCCGCCCGGGCCGGCACCACGACCCGGACGCTGCGGTACTACGAGTCCCGCGGGCTGCTGCCCGCGCGGCGCGGCGGCAACGGATACCGGACCTACGACGAGAGCGACCTGAAGCTGCTCCGGCAGATCAGGACGCTCCAGGACTTCGGGTTCGACCTGGAGGAGACGCGGCCCTTCGTGGAGTGTCTGCGGGCCGGGCATCCCGAGGGCGACTCCTGCCCGGCCTCGCTCGCGGTCTACCGGCGCAAGCTGGCCGAACTCGACGAGCTGATCGGCGAGTTGGGGGCCGTTCGGGCGTCGGTCGGGGCGCAGCTGGCGAAGGCTGAGGCAGCGATGGGCGGCCTGGCCGCCGAGGCGCGGGTTCCGGGGGGTCCGGAGCCGGTGTGCGAACTGGGAGGGCACGGATGATCAGGGCAGCGGGCGTGGCCGAGGTGACGGACGCGGACTTCGCGGCGGAGGTGATCGGCGCCGACCTGCCGGTGCTGGTGGAGTTCACCGCCGACTGGTGCCCGCCGTGCCGCCAGATGGGGCCGGTGCTCAGCGCCCTCGCGGCGGAGGAGGGCGCGCGGTTCAAGGTGGTCCAGCTGGACGTGGACACCAACCCGGAGACGACGAACGCCTACCAGGTCCTGTCGATGCCGACGTTCATGGTCTTCCGCGGCGGTGAGCCGGTGCGGTCGATGGTGGGGGCGCGGCCCAAGCGGCGGCTCCTGGCGGAGATCGAGGACGCCCTCTGAGCTGACGCAAGACCTGACGTAATACGAAGAAATCCCCCGAGCAATTGCGCTCGGGGGATTTCTTTGCGTATATTCAATGGTTCGCGACTTCACGGGAATTCCGTCGCGGAGAAGTTCAGTAGGCACAGTATATCGGCCCGGGAGTGGAATTGTCAAACAGCGATGAAATTCGCGGTGAGCAGGAATTCATCGACGTGCTGTACGCCCGCGTGGACGGCCTGCGGGCCGGCACCGAGGCCGGTGTCACGGACGCGCTCGCGCAGGGCAACACGCCCATGCAGGCCCGGCTGGAGCGGGACATCCTGGTGGCCGAGCGGTCCGGGCTGCTCGCCGCGCTCAACGCCGTCGACGGCTCGCTCTGCTTCGGGCGCATCGACCTGACCGAGGGCGGCACCCACCACATCGGCCGGATCGGACTGCGCACGGACGACGCCGAGCGCACGCCGATCCTGATCGACTGGCGTGCGGACGTCGCCCGCCCCTTCTACCTGGCCACCGGCCACACCCCGATGGGCCTGCGCCGACGCCGGCACATCACCACCAGCGGCCGTGCGGTGACCGCGCTGCACGACGAGATCCTCGACCTCGGCGACCGGGAGCGCACCGGCCACGAGGACCCGACCGGGGACGCCGTGCTGCTCGCCGCCCTGGACGCGGCCCGCACCGGCCGCATGCACGACATCGTGCAGACCATCCAGGCCGAACAGGACGAGATCATCCGCGCCCCGCACCGCGGAGTGCTGGTGGTGGAGGGCGGCCCCGGGACCGGGAAGACCGCCGTCGCCCTGCACCGGGCCGCGTATCTCCTCTACGAGCACCGGGAGCTGCTGGCCAAGCGCGCCGTGCTCATCGTCGGCCCCAACCCCGCCTTCCTCGGCTACATCGGCGAGGTGCTGCCCTCGCTCGGCGAGACGGGCGTGCTGCTCGCGACGGTCGGGGAGCTGTTCCCCGGCGTGAAGGCGACGGCCACCGACACCCGGGAGGCGGCCGCGGTGAAGGGCCGCGCCGACATGGCGGACGTGCTCGCCGACGTCGTACGCGACTGGCAGGCGCTGCCCGACCCGGTGATCGCGATCGAGCACGACCGGGAGGTCCTCATGCTCGACGACGGCCTGGTGAAGGTCGCCCGCGAGAAGACCCGCGCCGCCCGGCTGCCGCACAACGTGGCCCGCGAGCACTTCGAGGGCCACATCCTCAACACCCTCACCGAGCTGTACGCCGAGCGCGTCGGCACCGACCCGTACGACGGCTCCAGTCTCCTCGACGCGAGCGACATCACGCAGATCCGCGACGAGATCGCCGAGAACCGCGAAGTGTGGGCCGCCATCGACCAGTTGTGGCCGCGCCTCACCCCGCAGCGCCTGATCGCCGACTTCCTCGCCGACCCCGTCGGCCACCTCCCCGACGAGGACGCGGCCGCCATCCAGCGCCCGGTGACCCGCGCGTGGACGGTGTCGGACGTACCCCTGCTCGACGAGGCGGCCGAACTGCTCGGCGTGGACGAGCGGGTGGCGCGGGCGCTGGCCGAGCGGGAGCGGGAGACGCAGGTGGCGTACGCGCAGGGCGTGTTGGACGTGTCCTACGCCTCCCGCACCTACGAGTTCGAGGACAAGGACGCGGAGGACTCCGAGGTGCTGTCCGCGCACGACATCATCGACGCCGAGCGGTTCGCCGAACGGCAGGAGGAGGACGACCACCGCAGCGCGGCCGAGCGCGCGGCGGCCGACCGGACCTGGGCCTTCGGCCACATCATCGTCGACGAGGCGCAGGAACTCTCCCCGATGGCCTGGCGGTTGCTCATGCGCCGCAGCCCGACCCGCTCGATGACCCTGGTCGGCGACCCGGCCCAGACCGCGGAGGCGGCCGGCGTCGGCTCCTGGCGGAAGATCCTGGAGCCGTACATCGGCGACCGCTGGGAGCACACCCGCCTGGGCGTCAACTACCGCACCCCCGCCGAGATCATGGACCTCGCGGCGGCCGTCGTACGCGCCGAGCACCCCGACTTCGAACCGCCGAGCTCGATCCGTTCGACAGGTGTACGGCCCTGGGTCCGCGCCACCGACGACCTGCCCGGCGCGGTCGCCAAGGCCGTCGAGGAACTCACCCCCGCCGAGGGCCGGCTCGCGGTCATCGCACCGCGCCATCTGCACCGCAGGCTCGCCGCGCAGCTGGACGGGGTGACGGCGGGCGCCGAACCCGACCTCACCCGGACCGTCGTACTCCTCGATCCCCGGCAGTCGAAGGGGCTGGAATTCGACTCCGTGCTCGTGGTCGAGCCGGGCCTGTACGGGACGAGCGACCTGTACGTGGCGCTGACCCGGGCCACCCAGCGACTGGGGGTGCTGCACACCGGGCGGCTGCCGAAGGCACTGGTCACTCCCTGATTAACTCGTATCACCAAGCCGTAACAGTTCCCGTCTCGGTCACCGCTTGTGCACGGTTGGTGCGGTATGCGTGTGCGTTATGGAAGCCCACGCGTACCCGGCCGCGCCCACCGACAGCCCCTGGCTGGAGTCGCTGCCCGTCCAGCCGCTGCTCACCGCGGAGTTCGACACCGATCCGGGGGCGGTGTACGGGCGGCTGCGGCAGCAGTACGGGCCGGTCGCCCCCGTGGGGCTGATGGGCGTGCCGGTGTGGCTGGTTCTCGACTACCGCGAGGTGCTGGAGGTGCTGCGGAACGAGAGCCAGTGGCGGCGGGACATCCGCTACTGGCGGGCCCGGGCCCAGGGGCGGCTGCCGCGGGACTGGCCGCTGCTCGCCGGGTACGAGGTGCGGCAGACGATGTTCATGGACGAGGAGGAGCACCGGGCGGCGCGCGGCACCCTGCACTCGGCGCTGCGGCCCTTCCAGGAGGCGCGCAGTCCGCAGGGCTGGGAGCTGCGGGCGGCGGTGGCGGGTTACGCCGACGAACTGGTCGGGGTGCTCGCCGCGGAGTCGGGGACGGCGGGGTTCGCGGACCTGGGCGCGCAGTACGTCAGACCCCTGCTGCTGATGGTGACCACCAAGCTGTTCGGCTGCCCGGTGGAGCTCGGCGACGAACTGGTCATGGACCTGTGGCGGATGCTCGACGGCGGCCCGGACGCCGGTCCGGCCACCGCGCGGGCCTCCGCGGCGATGACCCGGCTGGCCGCCCACCGCAGGGCCCGGCCGGGCGACGACCTCACCTCGTACATGCTGCTGGCGGATCCGAACCTGTCCGACGAGCAGCTCGGGCGGGAGCTGTTCATGAACGCCGTCTACCTGAACGACATCACCGGCAACATGGTCATGAACACCCTGCTGGAGGTGTTGCGCGGCAACGCGACCGTGCGGCGCAGTCTGTCGGCCGGGCAGCTCGGCGAGACGGTCAACCGGGCGGCGCTGGCGAATCCGCCGGTCGCCAACATGTGCTTCCGGTTCGCGGCGCGGGACGTGCGGCTGGGCAACTTCTGGGTGCGGGCCGGGGATGCGGTGTCGCCGTCGGCCGCGGCGGCGCATCAGGATCTGCTCGCCATCGGGTCCTCGCCGATGGTCGGGTCGGCGGTGAGCACGCGGGCGCATCTGGGGTGGGGTGCAGGGCCGCACCAGTGCCCCAGCGCGGCGCGGGAGTTGGGCGGGCTGATCGTGGCGACGGCCGTGGGGCGGGTGTTCGAGCACTTCGCGCGGGCCGAACTGACCCTGCCGCCGGACCAGTTGCCGTGGCGGGCGGGGCCGGTGGTGCGGGGGCTGAAGGTGTTGCCGGTGCGGTACGAGCTCAACGCGGGGCGGCCGCAGCCGCATGTGCCGGCGCGACCCGAGGCCACAGCGGCCACCGGCGCCAACAGCCAGGCGAGAGGCCTGCTGTCGGCGCTGCGGCGGCTGATGTTCGGGGGAAAGAAGGACGCCTAGTCGGGGCTCCTGGTCGGGGCTCCTGGCCGCGGCTTCTGACCGCGGCTTCTGACCGGTGCTCCCGGCCTTCCCGGGGTTCAGGCCGGATAGGGAGCGGTCTCGCGGGCCGAGCGCAGTGTCCCCGCCCACCAGGACAGCTGTTCCAGCAGGGTCTTGGCGTAGCCGGGGGCGGCCGGGTCGAGCGGGTGGCCGTCCTGCCAGGCGGTGAAGTAGTTCGGGAAGGCGAGACCGTCGCGGATGGTCACCGCGTGCAGCTCGGTGAGCACGTTCTCCAGATGCAGCACCGCGTGCCGGCCGCCGGCCGCGCCGCCGTAGCTGACGAAGGCCACGGGTTTGGCCGTCCACTGGGTGAAGTGCCAGTCGATCGCCGCCTTCAGGGACGCCGGATAGCTGTGGTTGTACTCCGGAGTGACCACGACGAACGCGTCCGCGCGCTCCAGAGCGGAGGTCAGTGCCGCCATCCCGGCCGGGCGGGGATAGTCCTCGCCGGCGTACTTCGGCGAGGCCGCGGGCAGCGCCAGCGGGACGTCGATCTCGGCCAGGTCGACGACCTCCACCTCGAAACCACCGTGCTCCGCGGCCTGTTCGGCCACCCACGAGGCCACGACCGGGCCGAACCGCCCGTCCCGGACGCTGCCGACGACGATCACGAGCCTGTGCTTGTTGTTGTCCATGCCCATCACGTTCGGGCCGCCCCGCGACAGCAGCCAGGCCGCGCTCAGGCTGGCCCCCGCAGGGCCACGCTGAGCCGCGGGGCGCCGACCTATGCTCGGATCCATGGGGACACCGTTGGGGGACTTCGTCCGGGCCAAGCGCGACAGCATCCAGCCCGGGACGCTGGGGCTGCCGGACCGGGGCCGGCGTCGCTCACCGGGGCTGCGGCGGCTGGATCTCGCGACGCGGGCCGGCGTGAGTGTCGAGTACCTGACCCGCATCGAGCAGGGCCGGGACCGCAATCCCTCGGTGGCGGTGGTGAACGCCCTCGCCGACGCCCTCAGCCTCGATCCGGCCGAACGCGGCCACCTGCGCTACCTCGCGAAGATCACCGGCGGTGAGTGCGTCGCGCACAACCGGCCCGCGGCACCCTCCCGGGAGGTGCGGCCGTCCGTGCTGCGCACGCTCCGCCTCCTCGAACCCGGCCTCGCCCTGGTGACCAACCGGCTGGGCGACCTCCTCGCCCACACCGACGCCTTCGAGTCGGTGACGAGCGGGACCGGGCTGCTCGACGGCGACGCCCCGAACCTCACCCGGTACGTCTTCACCGACCCGCGCGCCCGGACGTTCTTCGCCGACTGGGAGGACGTCGCCGACGAGCAGGCCTTCGACCTGTGGCTCGGACCGTCCGTCGAGAACACGGAGTGGTTCACCGCACAGCTCGCACCCGTCGCAGGCCCCGACTTCACCCGACGGCTCAACCGCCACGTCGTCCCGGAACGCGGAGTGCTCAGGCTGCGCCATCCCGCCGGACCCGAACTGCGCCTGGACCGCGAGACACTCGAACTCCCCGCGGACGCCCAGCAGTTGGTCGTCCTCCTGCCCGCCGACGAGAGCACGGCCCGGGCGGTCGACGAACTCCGCGGCCACTCCCTCGGCCGGCTCCGCGCCATCTCGTGACCGCCGCCCCGGCCGCGCGGCCGGGGCCCGCCCTCCCCGTCACGCGGGCCGCAGCCACACCGTCGCCAGCGGCGGCAGGGTCAGCCGGATGCTGGCCGGTCGGCCGTGCCAGGGCTGGGGTTCCGGCTTGACGACGTCCGGGTTGGTCACGTCGCTGCCGCCGTACTTGGCCGTGTCGGTGTTGAGGGACTCGTGCCAGGCCGGGACGTCGTCGGGGGCGCCCAGGCGGTAGTCGTGGCGGATCACCGGGGAGAGGTTGGAGACCGCGAGGAGCGGGGTGCCGTCGGTGGCGTAGCGGAGGAACGCGAAGACGTTGTCCTCGGACGCGTCGCCCACGATCCACTCGAAGCCGGCCGGGACCGTGTCCTGCTGCCACAGCGCCGGGGTGTGCCGGTAGACCGTGTTGAGGTCCCGGACCAGGTCCCGGACGCCTCGGTGGTCGGCTTCCGCGCCGTACGCCGGATCCAGCAGCCACCAGTCCGGGCCGTGCGCCTCCGACCACTCCGCGCCCTGCGCGAACTCCTGCCCCATGAAGAGGAGTTGCTTGCCGGGGTGCGCCCACATGAAGGCCAGGTACGCCCGGAGGTTGGCCCGCTGCTGCCACCAGTCGCCCGGCATCTTCGACACCAACGACCGCTTGCCGTGCACGACTTCGTCGTGGGAGATGGGGAGGACGTAGTTCTCGCTGTAGGCGTACACCATCGAGAAGGTCATCTCGTTGTGGTGGTACTTGCGGTGCACCGGCTCGTGGCTCATGTAGTCGAGCGAGTCGTGCATCCAGCCCATGTTCCACTTCAGGCCGAAGCCGAGGCCGCCGAAGCCGCCCGGGCCGCGGTGGTGGGTCGCCCGGGTGACGCCGTCCCAGGCCGTCGACTCCTCGGCGATGGTCACCACGCCCGGCGCCCGCCGGTACACGGTCGCGTTCATCTCCTGGAGGAAGCCCACCGCGTCCAGGTTCTCCCGGCCGCCGTGCTCGTTCGGGACCCACTGGCCCGGCTCGCGCGAGTAGTCGAGGTAGAGCATGGACGCCACCGCGTCGACCCGCAGGCCGTCGATGTGGAACTCCTCGCACCAGTAAACGGCGTTCGCGACAAGGAAGTTGCGCACCTCGCGACGGCCGTAGTCGAACTCGAGGGTGCCCCAGTCGGGGTGCGCCGAGCGCAGCGGGTCCTCGTGCTCGTACAGGGGCCGCCCGTCGAACTCCGCGAGCGCCCAGTCGTCGCGCGGGAAGTGCGCCGGCACCCAGTCCATCAGCACGCCGATGCCGGCCTGGTGCAGGGCGTCGACCAGGTACCGGAAGTCGTCCGGGGTGCCCAGGCGGGCGGTCGGCGCGTAGAAGCCGGTGACCTGGTAGCCCCAGGAGCCGCCGAAGGGGTGCTCGGCGACCGGCATCAGCTCGACGTGGGTGAAGCCCAGGTCCTTGACGTACGCGGGGAGCTGCTCGGCGAGTTGACGGTACGTCAGCCCCGGTCGCCAGGACGGGAGATGGATCTCGTACACGGAGAAGGGCGCCTCGTGCGGGGGCAGGTCGGCCCGCCTGGCCAGCCACTCCTCGTCCCGCCACTCGTGGTGCGCGGCCGTCACGATCGACGAGGTCTCGGGCGGGGGCTGGGTGCGGCGGGCCAGCGGGTCGGCGCGGAGCGTCTTGGAGCCGTCCGGGCGGGTGATCTCGAACTTGTACAGCTCGCCCTCGCCGATGCCGGGCACGAACAGCTCCCACACGCCGGAGGAGCCGAGCGAGCGCATCGGATAGCCGGTGCCGTCCCAGAAGTTGAAGCTGCCGGCCACGTGCACACCGCGCGCGTTCGGCGCCCACACCGAGAAACGGGTGCCGGTCACGCCCTGGTGCGTCATCGGGTGCGCGCCCAGCACCTGCCACAGGTGCTCGTGCCGGCCCTCGCCGATCAGATGCAGGTCGAGATCGCCGAGCGTCGGCAGGAACCCGTACGCGTCCTCGGCCTCCTGGACCGACCCCTCGTACGCCACCAGGAACCGATAGGCCGGGACCTCCGTCAGCGGCAGCAGCCCCGAGAAGAACCCGTCCCCGTCGTCGTGCAGCTCCGCCCGCAGCTCCCCGGCGACGACGGTCACGCTCAGCGCGTACGGCCGGAACGCCCGCACGGCGACACCGCCGGGCACCGGGTGGGCGCCGAGCACGGTATGCGGGTCGTGATGCCCACCGGCGAGCAACCGCTCCCGGTCACCGGCGCCGACGGCGGGCGAGACGGTTGCCTCCGGCGGTTGAGCCGGAGTGGGGTCGGCGACCTTTACGGCGGTGGTGGCCGTCTTGACGGTGCTTTTCTTGGCGACGCTCTTTGTGCCGACGGCGGTCGACTTCTTGGCGGCGGACTTCTTCGGCGCGGCCTTCTTCGCGGCCGTGGACTTCGCGCCCGTGGACTTCGCGGCTGTCGTCGTCGCCGTCGTCTTCGCCGCCGTCGCCTTCACGGCCGTCTTCTTGGCTGCGGCCTTCTTGGCCGTGACCTTCTTGGCCGTGGCCTTCTTCGCCACCGCCTTCTCGGTGGTCTTCTTCACGGCTGCCTTCTTCGCCGCCGCTTTCTTGCCGGTCGCTTTCTTCGCGGCCGCTTTCTTCGCGGTCGCCTTGTCCGCCGCCTTCGCAGCTTTCTTTTCCGGTTCCGAACCGCTGGGCGTGGGGCGGGGGTCACGGGCGGCGCCTCCTCGGCGAAGGTGAGTCGACTGGGCGGTCAGAACAGGGCGGGTCAGAACTGGTCGGAGTCGGCGTAACGCTCGATCGCCGTCATCGGGACGGGGAGCCAGTCGGGGCGGTGCCTGGCCTCGTAGACGACCTCGTAGATCGCCTTGTCCGTTTCGCAGGCGCGCAGGAGTACCGGGTCGGTGCGCGGATCGTGGCCGCTGACCTCCGCGTACCCGGAACAGTAGGCCGCCCGGCACCTCTCCGCCCACCCCTCTGCGGGAGGTCCGGCCGAGTGGGCCGCGTAGTCGAAGGACCGCAGCATCCCGGCGACGTCCCGCACCGCGGGCTGCGGCATCCGCCGTTCGGCCAGCGGCCTGGCCGGCTCGCCCTCGAAGTCGATCAGGAACCACTCGCCGCCCGGCGAGCGCAGACACTGCCCGAGGTGCAGGTCACCGTGGACGCGCTGGGCGGTCCAGGTACGGCCCTCCGCCGCCAGGTCGGCCAGCGCGCTGAACGCCGAGTGCAGCGCGGGCACGTACGGATGCAGCGCGGGCACCGCCTGCGCGGCCGCCTCAAGGCGTTCGATCATGCCGTCGGCGAGGAACCGCAGCTGGGCATGGCCCAGCGTGACCGTCGGCAGCGCCTCGGCGAGTGCCAGGTGCACCTCGGCGGTGGCCCGCCCCAGCGCCCGCGCGTCCGCGCCGAAGTCCTCGCCCTTGGCCAGCTCGCGAAGGGCCAGCTCCCACCCGTCGGTGGCGCCCTGGAGGAACGGCTGGAGGACGGCGAGGACATACGGTTCACCGGCCACCTCCGCCCGCAGCCACGCCGTCGGCGCCGGCACCCGCGGGCAGCCCTCGCGGGCCAGCGCCAGCGGCAGCTCCAGGTCGGGGTTGACGCCGGGCACGACCCGGCGCAACAGCTTCAGGATGAACGTATCTCCGTAGACGACGGAGGAGTTCGACTGCTCGGCCGTCACCACCCGCGGGACGAGGCCGGTACGGATCTCCTGCCCTGGCTCGCGCTCGAAGCGCAGCCCGCCGATGCGGGCCCCGGTGCGCATCGCCTCCAGGAGCACCTCGGCGGGCCGGGTGTCGTACAGGGCGTCGTACACCGTGCGGCCGGTGAGCGGGCCCTGATCCACGTGTCCGATCAGCGCGGGCGCCAGCCGCGGCGGCAGCGCCTCGCGCACGCCTATGAGGAGCTGGTAGCAGTCGCCGGGGTGCGGCTCGGCGCCGATCGCGGACGGCTGGTGGGCGCGGATGAGGAGGTGGTACAGGCCCAGTTTGGCGGTGGCCGGCAGCAGTTCGGTGGCCCCGACCAGCGAGAACCCGGTGACCGGACGGCCCTTGCCCGCGAACCAGCGCTGCCGCGGCAGCCACTCGCGCAACAGGGGGTCCAGTGACGCAAGGAGGCCGGGGCTTGTCGTGGTGGTACGGGTGACGGCTTCCGACATGGCGTCGCGTCCTTTCCCCGGGGTCGGGGTGTTACGTATGCGTGCCCCGGGTGGGACAGGGGAAACCGCCCCATCCGGGGTTCTCGGAGGCTCTACACGGGGTCCTTGCGGAGCCGGAACCAGTAGAAGCCGTGCCCCGCGAGGGTCAGCAAGTACGGCAGCTCACCGATGGCCGGAAAGCGCACGCCGCCGAACAGCTCCACGGGGTGCCGCCCGCTGAAGGTCCTCAGGTCCAGCTCGGTGGGCTGCGCGAACCGCGAGAAGTTGTGCACGCACAGGACGAGATCGTCCTCGTACTCACGCAGGAACGCGATCACCGCCGGGTTGGACGACTGGAGCTCCGTGTAGGAACCGAGCCCGAAAGCGGCGTTCTGCTTCCGGATCTCGATCATGCGGCGGGTCCAGTGCAGCAGCGAGGAGGGCGACGCCATCGACGCCTCGACGTTGGTGACCTGGTAGCCGTGGACCGGGTCCATGATGGTCGGCAGATACAGCCGCCCGGGGTCACAGGAGGAAAAACCTGCGTTGCGGTCCGGTGTCCACTGCATGGGGGTGCGTACGGCGTCGCGGTCGCCGAGCCAGATGTTGTCGCCCATGCCGATCTCGTCGCCGTAGTAGAGGATCGGTGATCCGGGCAGCGACAGGAGCAGGGCGGTGAACAGCTCGATCTGGTTGCGGTCGTTGTCCAGGAGCGGGGCGAGGCGCCTGCGGATGCCGATGTTGGCCCGCATCCGCGGGTCCTTGGCGTACTCCGCGTACATGTAGTCGCGTTCCTCGTCGGTGACCATTTCGAGGGTGAGCTCGTCGTGGTTGCGCAGGAAGATGCCCCACTGGCAGCCGGACGGGATGGCCGGGGTCTTCGCGAGGATCTCCGACACCGGGTAGCGGGACTCGCGGCGCACCGCCATGAAGATCCGTGGCATGACGGGGAAGTGGAACGCCATGTGGCATTCGTCGCCGCCGCTCTGGAAGTCGCCGAAGTAGTCGACGACGTCCTCCGGCCACTGGTTGGCCTCGGCGAGGATCACCGTGTCCGGGTAGTGGGCGTCGATCTGCTTGCGCACCCCCTTGAGGAACTCGTGGGTGGCGGGCAGGTTCTCGCAGTTGGTGCCTTCCTCGGCGTACAGATAAGGCACGGCGTCGAGACGGAAGCCGTCGATGCCGAGGTCCAGCCAGAACCGCAGCGCGGAGATCATCTCCTCCTGCACGGCCGGGTTCTCGTAGTTGAGGTCCGGCTGGTGGGAGAAGAAGCGGTGGAAGAAGTACTGCTTGCGGACCGGGTCGAAGGTCCAGTTGGAGGCCTCGGTGTCGACGAAGATGATGCGGGCGTCGGGGTACTGCTTGTCGTCGTCGGCCCACATGTAGTAGTCGCCGTAGGGCCCGTCGGGGTCCTTTCTGGACTCCTGGAACCACGGGTGCTGGTCGCTGGTGTGGTTCATGACGAAGTCGATGATGACCCGCATGCCGCGCTGGTGGGCGGCGTCCACGAACTCGACGAAGTCGGCGAGGTCGCCGAACTCCGGCAGTACAGCGGTGTAGTCGGAGACGTCGTAACCGCCGTCCCTGAGCGGTGACTTGAAGAACGGCGGGAGCCAGAGGCAGTCGACGCCGAGCCATTGGAGGTAGTCGAGTTTCGCGGTCAGGCCTTTGAGGTCGCCGACGCCGTCGCCGTTGCTGTCCTGGAAGGAGCGGACGAGGACCTCGTAGAAGACCGCGCGCTTGAACCAATCCGGGTCGCGGTCCTTGGCGGGGGTGTCCTCGAAGGTGTCCGGAACGGGTTCGTTGACGATCATGTTGTGGGTGACCCTCCGATCTGCGGGGTGGACGGTCGCAGGACGGTGAACACGTGCGCGGGACGGGTGCCCGGTTCCAGGCGCACGTAGTTCGCCCTGCCCCAGTGATAGGTCTCGCCGGTGAGCTCGTCGCGCACCGGCACCGACTCGTGCCAGTCGAGGCCGAGTTGCGGCATGTCCAACGAGACCGTGGCCTCCTGGGTGTGGTGAGGGTCGAGGTTGGCGACCACCAGAACCGTGTTCGAACCGCTCCGTTTCGAATACGCGATCACCGCGTCCTGGTCCGCGTGGTGGAAGTGGAGATCGCGCAGCTGACGGAGGGCGGGGCTCGCGCGCCGCACGGCGTTGAGCCTGGTGATCAGGGGCGTGATGGAACGGCCTTCGCGGTCGGCCGACTCCCAGTCACGGGGGCGGAGTTGGTACTTCTCCGAGTCCAGGTACTCCTCGCTGCCGTCGCGCAGCGGGACGTTCTCGCACAGCTCGAATCCACTGTAGACGCCCCAGGTGGGGGAGAGGGTGGCGGCGAGGACGGCGCGGACCTCGAAGGCGGGGCGGCCGCCGTGCTGGAGGAACTCGTGCAGGATGTCGGGGGTGTTGACGAAGAAGTTGGGCCGCATGTAGGCGGCCGTCTCGGTGGAGAGTTCGGTGAGGTAGTCGGTGAGTTCCTGCTTGCCGGTGCGCCAGGTGTAGTAGGTGTAGGACTGCTGGAAGCCGGTCTGGGCGAGGGTGCGCATCATCGCGGGGCGGGTGAAGGCCTCGGCGAGGAAGATCACGTCGGGGTCGGCGCGGTTGATCTCGGCGATCACGCGTTGCCAGAACAGGACCGGTTTGGTGTGCGGGTTGTCGACGCGGAAGATCCGTACCCCGTGCGACATCCACAGCCGCAGCACGCGGAGGGTTTCGGCGATGAGGCCGTCGAGGTCGGTGTCGAAGGCGATGGGGTAGATGTCCTGGTACTTCTTGGGCGGGTTCTCGGCGTAGGCGATGGTGCCGTCGGGGCGGTGGTGGAACCAGTCGGGGTGTTTTTGCACCCAGGGGTGGTCGGGGGAGCACTGGAGGGCGAAGTCGAGGGCGATCTCCAGGTCGTGTGCCCGGGCTTGCTGCACGAACCAGGCGAAGTCCTCGATGGTGCCCAGTTGGGGTGGACGGTGTCGTGGCCGCCTTCGGGGGAGCCGATGGCCCAGGGCACGCCGACGTCGTCGGGGCCGGCGGAGAGGGTGTTGTTGCGGCCCTTGCGGTAGGTGGTGCCGATGGGGTGGATCGGGGGGAGGTAGACGACGTCGAAGCCCATCGCGGCGATCGCCGGGAGGCGTCGGGCGGCGGTGCGGAAGGTGCCGTGCGGCTGCTCGGGGGTGCCTTCGGAGCGGGGGAAGAACTCGTACCAGGCGCCGTACAGGGCGCGTTCCCGTTCGACCAGGAGGGGGAGGGTGTCGGAGGCGGTGACGAACTCCCGTAGCGGATGCGCGGCCAGGACCGCGTCCACCTCCGGCGTCAACGCCGCCGCCAGCCTCGATGCGGCGGGGCGGGCCTCGTCCCGCAGGGCGGCCACGGCGGCCAGTGCTATGTCACATTCCACTGACGGCATCCCGTCGGCCGCCCGCTCGTACAGCCGCGCCCCCTCCTCCAGCACCAGCTCCGTGTCCATCCCCGCCGGGATCTTGATCTGGGCGTGATGGCGCCAGGTGGAGATCGGGTCGCCCCAGGCCTCGACGCGGTACGTCCAGTGGCCCTCGGAGGTCGGCGTGACCTCGGCGCCCCAGCGGTCGGTGCCGGGGGCCAGTTCACGCATCGGCGTCCACGGGCCCGAGGTGCCGTCGGGGCCGGTCAGGACGACGTTGGCGGCGACCGCGTCATGCCCCTCGCGGAACACGGTGGCCGAGACCTCGAACGTCTCGCCGGTGACGGCCTTGGCGGGCCGGCGACCCTGCTGGACGACCGGGCGGACGTCGAGGACGGGTATGCGCCCGATGCCGGCGGCATCGGGCTGTGCGGAAGGCGTATCGGGCTGTGCGGAAGGCGTTTCGGTACTGGGTGTCGGGGGTGCCGACGAGTGGTGCGTGGCGGGCATGACCGCTCCTGTCCGCGTCAACGTGGGTGGGCGGATGGCTATGGGAGAGGGGGTCCTGCGTGGCGTCTATCGTGCAACGTACCGGAGGAGCCTTCCCACCCTATTCGGGTGAGCATTCCGGCACTTTGTTAACTACTCGCGCGTATGTCTACACACGGACCGGCCCCGTTCGTGAACGAACGGGGCCGTATTGAGGAGTGTCGTCCTACGAGGGCGGCACCTGCAGAAGTTCGTCCGGCGAGCCGAGGCCGCGGCCGGAGACCTTTCCGGACACCGCCAGCTTGACCAGCGCCTTGGCGACCTGGGCCGGGGTGGCCGTCGGATGGTCGGCCAGGTAGAGCGCGGCCGTGCCGGTGACGTGCGGGGTCGCCATCGACGTACCGGAGAAGGTGGCCTTTCCGGTGTCGCTCGCGTACGAGGCGGAGGTGATCGAGACTCCGGGGGCGAACAGGTCGACGGCCGAGCCGAAGTTGGAGAAGCTCGCCCGCGCGTCCGCCTTGTCGGTCGCGCCGACCGTGATCGCTTCCCTGACGTCCGCCGGGGAGTAGAGCGCGGCGGGCAGGCCGTCGTTGCCGGCGGCGACGGCGTAGGTGACGCCGGACGCGATCGAGTTGCGTACGGCGGTGTCGAGCTGGGCGTTGTGGTAGCCGCCCAGGCTGAGGTTGGCGACCGCGGGCTTGTGCGCGTGCTTGGTCACCCAGTCGATGCCCGCGATGACCTGGGACGTCGTACCGGAACCGTTGTTGTCCAGGACCCGGACGGCGACGACCTTGGCCTTCTTGGCCACCCCGTACGTCTTGCCGACGATGGTGCCGGCGACGTGTGTGCCATGGCCGTTGCCGTCGGCGGCGGTCCTGTCGTTTCCGACGAAGTCCCAGCCGTAGCTCGCCCGGCCGCCGAAGTCCTTGTGGCTGATCCGGATGCCGGTGTCGATGACGTACGCGGTCACCCCGGCGCCCGCGGACTCGGGCCAGGTGTAGCTCTTGTCGAGCGGCAGGCCCGGCTGGTCGATCCGGTCCAGGCCCCAGGACGGCGGGTTCCGCTGCGTGTGGTCGAGGCTGACGCGGGTGTCCTGGACGACCGAGGCGACCTGCGAGTCCGCCGCGAGGCGCTTCGCCTGTCTCTCGTTCGCCGTGATCGCGTAGCCGTTGAGGACCGTGCCGTAGGTGTGGCTGATTTTCGCCCCGTACTTCTCGGCTATGCCTTTTCCGGCCGCCGACGGAGCCTTCGCGTCCCCCTTGAGCGTCACCAGGTAACTTCCGCCGACGGAGCCGGGTTCTCCGGCGCCGAGTATCCGCCCCTCCGGTGCGGCGTGCGCGGGCAGGGTGGTGGCCGACAGGGTGGCGGCGCAGGCCACCGCGGTCAGTCCCGCTGCCCAGCGCAGACGCCGCGTTCGCGTCCGCGTCATGGTGAGTTCCCCTCCCTTTGACTCCGTTTGGCAGCGTCTCGTGCGGTGCGAAGCGCCACAAGGGGGCCTACGGGGGCGGAATCGGCCATGTCGGCCATGGGGGATGGGTGAAGGTTGCGGCAGTTTTTGGACTGTGTACGACTGTGCGGTGGGGTTCGGGGTCCCGTGGTTAGAAGCCCCTCCGGCCGATACCGTCGAGGTTGACGACAGGGCGCACACCGCGGTGCGTCCTCTTCCGCACGCCTGACGAGGTGGCAAGTGAAGGCTATCCGTCGCTTTACCGTCCGACCTGTCCTGCCCGAACCCCTCCTGCCGCTCAGCGACCTGGCCCGCAACCTGCGCTGGTCCTGGCACACGGAGACCCGCGACCTGTTCCAGTCCGTCGACCCCGAGCACTGGGCCGCCTCGGACGGAGATCCCGTACGGCTCCTGGGCAGCGTGTCGCCGGCGCGGCTGGCCGAGCTCGCCGAGGACCACGGCTTCCTGCGCCGGCTGACCCTGGTGGCGGACGACCTCCGTGACTACGTCACCGGCGACCGCTGGTACCAGGCCCAGCCCGGTGAACTCCCGGCCGCCGTCGCCTACTTCTCGCCCGAGTTCGGCATCACCGCCGCCCTGCCGCAGTACTCCGGCGGCCTCGGCATCCTGGCCGGCGACCATCTCAAGTCGGCCAGCGACCTGGGCGTCCCGCTGATCGGTGTCGGCCTGCTCTACCGGCACGGCTACTTCCGCCAGTCCCTGTCCAGGGACGGCTGGCAGCAGGAGCACTACCCGGTCCTCGACCCCAACGAGCTGCCGGTGGCGCTCCTCAAGGAGTCCGACGGCACCCCCGCCCAGGTCTCCCTCGCCCTCCCCGGCGGCAGGCAGCTGCACGCCCGCGTCTGGCTGGCCCAGGTCGGCCGCGTCCCGCTGCTCATGCTCGACTCCGACGTCGAGGAGAACGACCTCGGCGAACGCGGGGTGACCGACCGGCTCTACGGCGGCGGCAGCGAGCACCGGCTGCTCCAGGAGATGCTGCTCGGGATAGGGGGAGTGCGGGCGGTGCGGACGTACTGCCGGCTCACCGGGCACCCCGCCCCCGAGGTCTTCCACACCAACGAGGGGCACGCCGGCTTCCTCGGCCTGGAGCGGATCGCCGAACTCGGCGACCAGGGGCTGGACTTCGACTCCGCCCTCGAGGCGGTGCGCGCCGGGACCGTGTTCACCACGCACACCCCCGTCCCGGCCGGCATCGACCGCTTCGACCGTGAACTCGTCGCCCACCACTTCGGTGCCGACGCCGAACTCCCGCGCATCGACGTCGAACGCATCCTGCGGCTCGGCATGGAGACCTACCCCGGCGGCGAACCCAACCTCTTCAACATGGCCGTGATGGGCCTGCGCCTGGGCCAGCGCGCCAACGGGGTCTCGGTGCTGCACGGCCAGGTCAGCCGGGAGATGTTCGCCGGGCTCTGGCCGGGCTTCGACCCGGACGAGGTGCCGATCACCTCCGTGACGAACGGCGTCCACGCACCCACCTGGGTGGCCCCCGAGGTGTTCCGGCTCGGCGCCAGGCAGATCGGCGCCCAGCGCACCGAGGACGCGATGACCGTCGGCGGCTCGGAACGCTGGGACGCGGTCGGGGACATCCCCGACCAGGACATCTGGGAGCTGCGCCGCAGTCTGCGCGAGCAGCTCGTCGACGAGGTGCGCGAGCGGCTGCGCGCCTCCTGGCGGCAACGCGGGGCGGGGACGGCCGAGTTGGGATGGATCGACGGGGTCCTCGACCCGGACGTCCTCACCATCGGGTTCGCGCGGCGGGTCCCCTCGTACAAACGGCTGACGCTGATGCTGCGCGACCGGGACCGGCTGATGGACCTGCTGCTGCACGCCGAGCGGCCCATCCAGATCGTGGTCGCCGGCAAGGCGCATCCGGCGGACGACGGGGGCAAACGGCTGGTGCAGGAGCTGGTGCGGTTCGCGGACGATCCGCGGGTACGGCACCGGATCGTCTTCCTGCCCGACTACGGCATGGCGATGGCGCAGAAGCTCTACCCCGGCTGCGACATCTGGCTCAACAACCCGCTGCGCCCGCTGGAGGCCTGCGGCACCTCCGGCATGAAGGCGGCGCTCAACGGCTGCCTCAACCTGTCGGTCCTGGACGGCTGGTGGGACGAGTGGTTCCAGCCCGACTTCGGCTGGTCGATCCCCACGGCCGACGGCGTGGGCACCGAACCCGACCGCCGCGACGACCTGGAGGCCGACGCCCTCTACGAGCTCCTCGAACAGCGGGTGGCGCCCCGCTTCTACGAGCGCGGACAGCACGGTCTGCCCGACCGCTGGATCGAGATGGTCCGCCGGACGCTGACCTTCCTCGGCCCGAAGGTGCTGGCCGGCCGCATGGTCCGCGAGTACGTCGAGCGCCTCTACACGCCGGCCGCGCATGCCCACCGCGCCATGGACGCCGACTCCGCGCGCGAACTCGCCGCGTGGAAGGGGCGGGTGCGGGCCGCCTGGCACGGGGTGAGCGTCGACCACGTGGAGACCTCGGCGGTCACGGCCACCGCGGAGCTCGGCACGACGCTCGGGCTGCGGGTGCGGGTGGGCCTCGGCGAACTGAGCCCGGACGACGTCGAGGTGCAGGCCGTCTCGGGTCGGGTCGATCCGGAGGACCACATCGCCGACGCGACGACGGTCCCGCTGAAGCCCGCGGGCGGCCCCGACCTGGAGGGCCGCTGGGTCTACGAGGGTCCGCTCTCCCTGGAGCGTACGGGGCCCTACGGCTACACGGTCCGCATCCTCCCGGACCACCGACTCCTCGCCTCCAGCGCGGAGTTGGGCCTGGTGGCGGTGCCTTCGGAGGAGGCCGCCGCGGAGGGGGCGGGGGTGCTGTTCCGGTGAGGGACTGGTCGGACTAGTCCTCGGACAGGGGAGCGCACAGCTGCTGGAGCACCTTCCCGCAGCGTCGTGCGTACGCGTTCTGCAGGCCCCGCGTGGCCGGTCCGCCCGCTCGGGCGTACCACTTCGCGGGGCGGCTGAACGCCGAGACCGTCAGCCAGACCGTGCCGTCGCCGGTGCGTTCCACGACGAAGCGTTCCTCGCCGCACTCCGGGTGTCCGGTCAGCGTGCCGTACGCCCAGCCGGCGCGGCGGGACTCCTCGACCGTGTACACGATGCGGCACGGGGCCTTGATCACTCCGGCGAGGGTGACGGTGACGTCGACGTCCTCGGCGGCGCGCGGTGCGCCGGCGTCGATGCCGACGCCCAGCTCGCGGTGCATCTCCCAGGTGAGCACCGCCTCCGACGCTCTGCGGAAGACCTTCTCGCCCTCGCCGATGCGCGTACGCACATGCAGTGGGCGGAAGCCGGGCGGGCAGAAACCGCCGCGGCGGGTGCCGCCGACGTCGTCGTACGTGAAGTCCTCCATGCGCATGGGACACAAGAGTAGGGCGGTACCCGGGAATGCCTTCGTCCCGGGTACCGCCCGCCAACCCCCCTCGGGCTAGCTGACGTTCACGGCCGTCCAGGCCGCCTTCACCGCGGCGTACTCGGTGCTGGTCGAGCCGTAGAGGGCCGAGGCGGCGCTCAGGGTGCCGGTGCGGGCGCCCGAGTACTTCGTGGTGGAGGTGAAGTACGAGGTCAGCGCCTTGTACCAGATCTGCAGCGCCTTGGCGCGGCCGATGCCGGTGACCGTGGAGCCGTTGTACGTCGGCGAGTTGTAGGTCACGCCGTTGATCGTCTTCGAACCGCTGCCCTCGGAGAGGAGGTAGAAGAAGTGGTTCGCGACGCCGGACGAGTAGTGGACGTCCAGGTTGCCGACGGAGGAGGACCAGTAGTCCGCCGAGCCGCCGTCCTTGCTGGGCTTGTCCATGTAGCGCAGCGGGGTGCCGTCGCCGTTGATGTCGATCTTCTCGCCGATGAGGTAGTCACCCGGGTCGGACGAGTTGGCCGCGTAGAACTCCACGCCGGTGCCCATGATGTCGGAGGTGGCCTCGTTGAGGCCGCCGGACTCACCGCTGTAGTTGAGGCCCGCGGTGTTGGCGGTGACGCCGTGGCTCATCTCGTGGCCGGCCACGTCGAGCGAGGTCAGCGGGTCGAGGTTGCTGTCGCCGTCGCCGTAGGTCATGCAGAAGCAGTCGTCGTCCCAGAAGGCGTTGACGTACGAGCTGCCGTAGTGGACCCGGGAGTAGGCCGCGACACCGTCGTTCTTGATGCCGGAGCGACCGAAGGTGTTCTTGTAGAAGTCCCAGGTCACCTGGGCGCCGTAGGCGGCGTCGGCGGCGGCCGTCTGGTCCGTGGTGGAGCTGGAGGCGGCGCCGGTGCCCCACGTGTTGTCCGCGTCGGTGAACAGCGTGCCCGTACCGGAGGACGTGGTGTGCTTCAGGTTGTACGTCTTGTGACCACCGCGGGTGGTGTCGTACAGCTGGTACGTCGACCCCGACAGGTAGGTGTTCAGGGTGACGTTGCCCGAGTACAGCGTCTTGCCGGTGCCGGTCGCGGCGCCCGCGTTCTCGATGGCCTGGTACTCGTAGAGCTTCTTGCCGGTGGCCGCGTCGGTGATGACGTGCAGCGCGTTCGGGGTGCCGTCGTCCTGGAAGCCGCCGACGACGGTCTCGATGGCGAGGACGGGGGTGCCCGAGCCGGCCCAGATGACCTTGCGGGCCTTGTCCGCGGAGGTCTTGTCGGAGCCCGCGGCCTTGGCGGCGGTCAGCGCCTGCTTCTCGGCCTTGGCGGTGGTGATGGCCGGCTTCAGCGAGGCCACCTTGATGGTCGCCTTCGTCGCCTTGGTCACGCTGGCGGTCTTGCCGTCCTTCGTCGCGACGACCAGGTCGCCGCCGAGGACCGGGAGGCCCGCGTAGGTACGCTCGTAGCGGGTGTGCAGCGTGCCGTCGGCGTCCTTGACGACGTCCTTGACGACCAGCTTCTCCTTGGTGCCGAGGCCTATGTTCTGGGCGGTCTCGGCGACGCCGGCCTCGGCCTTCTGGATGAGCGAGACACGGCTGGCGTTCGACAGCGCGGCGGCCGCGGCGGCCGGACGAGCACTGGCCGGGTCCGCCTGGGTCTGGGCGGCGGTGGCCACACCGGTGGTCAGCCCGGTGGCGAGCAGGGCTCCGGCGGCGACAGCGGTCGCGATGGCCAGAGTCGAGCGCTTGTGACGCGCGTAGAGGGGGGTCACACAAGCTCCTTGTGGTGGGGGAGTCCTGGCCCGGCGTGGGGCTGCCGGGCAAGGGGTTGCTGTGAAGTTGTGCGGCGGTTGTGAGGAAGAGTGACATCAAGGCGCGTACATGTCAGGACCCTCAAGTGATGTTGGCTGAAAAACGACCCCCGGGTGAACATTTCCGCAATGTAAACCGAGTTGACCTGGGTAAAGCGGCAATCATCGGTACGTAAGAGGGTGGCAAAAAGAGGGCGCCGCCCCGGGGGATCGAACCACCGGGGCGGCGCCCTGAATTGGGGCCGAGGGGCCGGTCGGGCCCTGCGGTCTACGGGAAGGTCAGCTTCCAGCTGTTGATCGTGCCGACGTCCTGCGCCGCCTGGTCCTGCACCCGCAGCTTCCAGGTGCCGTTGGCCGATTCGGAGGAGGCGTTCACCGTGTAGGTGTCCGTCACGTTGTCCGCCGAGTCCGAGGAACTGAAGTTCTTCAGGCGGTACGCGGTGCCCGACGGGCCGATCAGATCGATGACCAGGTCACCGCGCCAGGTGTGGGTGATGTTGGGCGTCACCTGCAAGTTGGAGGGTGCGTTTCCGGTCCGGCCGGAGACGGTGATCGACGAGGTCACCTGCGGCCCGTTGTCCGGGATCGACACGGGCGTGGTGGACTCGTACGACGTCCCGGTGCCACCGCCACCGCCGGAGCGCGCGCCCACCGCGACGCCCGCCCACGCGTCCTGCACCGCCTTGTACTCGGCCGACGTGGTGCCGTACAGCTCACCGGCGGCCG
This sequence comes from Streptomyces sp. CA-249302, assembly GCF_050936785.1. Lineage (NCBI taxonomy): Bacteria > Bacillati > Actinomycetota > Actinomycetes > Kitasatosporales > Streptomycetaceae > Streptomyces > Streptomyces sp. CA-249302. The sequence goes on from NZ_JBNJMG010000001.1 coordinate 7,474,392, forward strand.
CGAGGGTGCCGGTGCGGGCGCCCGCGTAGTTGGTGGTGGAGGTGAACTTGGTGGTCAGCGCCCGGTACCAGATCGCCAGGGCCTTGTCCCGGCCGATGCCGGTGACCGGAAGCCCGTCCGCCGTCGGCGAGTTGTAGCTGACGCCGTTGATGACCTTGGCGCCGCTGCCCTCGCTCAGCAGGTAGAAGAAGTGGTTCGCCGGACCCGACGAGTAGTGCACGTCGATCGACCCGATGCCGGAGTACCAGCTGTCCTTGGACGAGCCGTCCTTGCTGGGCTTGTCCATGTAGCGCAGCGGGGTGCCGTCGCCGTTGATGTCGATCTTCTCGCCGATGAGGTAGTCGCCGACGTCGGAGGAGTTGTTGGCGTAGAACTCCACACCCGTGCCGAAGATGTCGGAGGTCGCCTCGTTCAACCCGCCCGACTCACCGGAGTAGTTGAGGCCCGCGGTGTTCGAGGTGACACCGTGGCTCATCTCGTGGCCCGCCACGTCCAGCGAGGTCAGCGGGTCCGCGTTGCCGGAGCCGTCGCCGTACGTCATGCAGAAGCAGCCGTCGTCCCAGAACGCGTTCACGTACGAGTTGCCGTAGTGCACGCGGGAGTAGGCGCCGACGCCGTTGTTCTTGATGCCCGAGCGGCCGAAGGTGTTCTTGTAGAAGTCCCAGGTGACCGCGGCGCCGTAGTGGGCGTCCGCGCCCGCGGTGGCCGCGTTCGACGTGGTGCCGTTGCCCCAGGTGTTGCTGGTCTGCGAGAACAGCGTGCCGGTGCCGGACGTACCGTGGTTCAGGTTGTACGTCTTGTGGTTGCCGCGGTCCCCGTCGGTCAGGTTGTAGTTCGAGCCCGACTGGGTCGTGGTCAGCGAGACCGTGCCGCTGTACTGGGTGTTGCCGGTGCCGGTCGCGTTCTCGATGCCCTGGAACTCGTAGAGCTTCTTGCCGGTGGCCGCGTCCGAGATGACGTGCAGCTGGTTCGGCGTGCCGTCGTCCTGGAAGCCGCCGATGACCGTCTCGTACGCGAGCGTCGGCTTGCCGGTCGCCGCCCAGATCACCTTGCGGGCGCTGTCGGCGGACGCCTTGGTCCCGCCGAGGGCCTTCGCGCGGGTCACGGCCTGCTTCTCGGCGGCCGCCTTCGTGATGTCCGGGGTGACGTCCGAGACCTTGACGGCCGCGTTCGTCGCCTTGATCACGCCCTTGGTGGCACCCGACTTGGCGGTGTCGACGACCAGGTCGCCGCCGAGCACCGGGATGCCCGCGTAGGTGCGCTCGTAGCGGGTGTGGAGGGTCCCGTCGGCGTCCTTGACGACGTCACGGGCGACCAGCTTCTCCTTGGCGCCCAGGCCGATGTCCTTGGCGGTGGCCGCCTTCGCCGCGTCGGCGTCGCGCATCAGCTCGGCGCGCTGCGACGGGGTGAGCTTGACGGCCGCGTGGGCCTTGTTCGTACCGGAGGCCGGGGCGGCGGACGCGGCGCCCGCCTGGACGGCCGCGGCGAGCAGCGCGGTGACGCCGGCGACGGCGACTATGTGGGAGGTGCGTCTGCGAGAGGAACTGCTTCTCAACACTGACTCCTTCTGCGTGGCCACGGGTTTCGCGGCCAGGGGAGATCCGGACGGTGGGTCGACCGTCCGGGCAGAACCGGGTGGAGCTGTGGGGTTGCTGTGTTGAAGCTGTGGGAAGGGTGGCAGGAGATTCGGCCCCTGTCAGGAGCGCGTCAGGAAGTTGGCCGGAAATGGTTCGTTGTCCGGTTGTTCGTGTTCGTTATGCGGACCCGTTGTTGGAACGTGTGCGCTCGTCCCCGTGCCAGGTGTGCCACAGCGCCGCGTACGCCCCGTCCGCCCCCACCAGCTCCTCGTGCGTGCCGAGTTCGGTGAGGAGCCCGTCCTCCATGACCGCCACCCGGTCCGCGTCGTGCGCGGTGTGCAGCCGGTGCGCGATCGCGATGACGGTCCGCCCTTCGAGTACGGCGGCCAGGGCGCGCTCGGTGTGCCGGGCGGTGGTCGGGTCGAGCAACGCCGTGGCCTCGTCGAGGATCAGGGTGTGCGGGTCGGCCAGCACCACCCGGGCGAGGGCGAGTTGCTGGGCCTGCGAGCCGTCGGTACGGCAACCTCCCTCGCCCAGCGCGGTGTCGAGGCCGTCGGACAGCTCCCGCACCCACTCGTCGGCGCCGACCGCGGTGAGGGCGGCCCACAACTCCTCGTCCGTGGCGGCCGGTTCGGCGATGAGGAGGTTCTCCCGGACCGTGCCGAGGAACACGTGGTGCTCCTGGGTGACCAGCACGACCTGACGGCGCAGCTGCTCGGGATCCAGGCCGACGACGGGCACGCCGCCAACGGTCACCGTGCCCTCGGTCGGCGCGTCGACGCCGGCGAGGAGCCGGCTGAGGGTGGTCTTCCCGGCGCCCGAGGGCCCTACGACCGCCAGCCGCTCCCCGGGCCGCACGGTCAGGTCGACCCCGTGCAGCACCTCGCCGCCGCGGTCGTAGGCGTACCGCACTCCGGCGACGTCGATCCGGTCGTCGGCGGGGGCGGGCGACTCCCCGTCGGGTGCGGACCGCGGGGCGGCGGCCAGGCCCTCCACGCGGGCGAACGAGGCGCTGCTGCTCTGTAGTTGCTCGACCCGCATGAGGATCTGGTCCAGCGGTTCGGTGAACTGCCGCAGATACAGGGCCGCAGCGACGACGTCACCGACGCCGACCGCGCCGTGCGCGTGCAGCACGCCGCCGACCAGGAGGACGCCGGCCACGGGGATCGTGTACGACACCTCGACCGCCGGGAAGAACACGGACCGCAGGAACAGCGTGTACAGGCGGGTCCGCCTGGACTGGTCCAGCGCGTCGCGGCTCGCCGTGGTGCGCCGCTCCTGGAGCCGGAACGCCTCCACCGTGCGGGCGCCCGACGCCGTCGCCGCGAGGATCTCGGCGACCTCGGAGGTGGCCGCGCCCTCGGCGAGGTAGCCGTCCCGGGCACGGCGCAGATACCAGCGCAGGGCGAACCAGATCGGGGTCAGGCCGACCACGCCGAACAGTCCGAGCAGGGGGTCGATGAAGAAGACGGCGCCCATGACGAACAGCGCCTGTACGCCGCTGACCAGGAGTTCGGGGCCGACATCGCGCAGCGTGTAGCCGACGGTGCTGACGTCGGCGGTGCCGCGGGCGGTGAGGTCGCCGGCGCCGGCCCGCTCCACGACGGAGGCGGGCAGGGCGAGGGCGCGGTCCACGAACTCCTCGCGGACTCGGGCGAGGGTGCGTTCGCCGAAGCGGTGGCCCACGTAGCGGGCCCAGCGGGCGAGGAGGAGCTGGGCGACGGAGCAGACGAGGATGGCGAGGGCGAGGTGGTCCACTGCGGTCACTCCGCGGCCGGCGCGGACGTCGTCGACGATGCGGCCGAGCAGCCAGGGGCCGCCGAGGCCTGCGGCTGCGGAGAGGGCGTTGAGGGTCAGCGCGGCGGTGAAGGCCCTGCCGTCGGCCCGGATCAGGCGGAGGGAGGCCTTGCGGACGGCTTGGGGTTCGGCGACGGGGAGGTGGGCGGTGGTCACCGTACGGCCTCCTCGGCATCGTTGTCGCGGGCGACGAGGGCCTGGTAGTCGGGGACTTGGGACAGGAGCTCGCGGTGGGTGCCGGTGGCTTCGACCTTGCCGTCGACCAGGTAGTGGACGGTGTCCGCGTGGTCGAGGAGCAGGGGGGACGTTGTGGTTACGACGGTGGTGCGGCCGGTACGGGCGTGTCGGAGCCGTTCCGCGACTGTCGCTTCGGTGTGTGCGTCCAGTGCCGAGGTGGGTTCTGGGGCGAGGAGGACTTCCGGGTTGGCGAGCAGGGCTCGGGCCAGGCGGATGCGTTGGCGTTGGCCGCCGGAGAGGTTGCGGGCGTTGGCGTCGATCGGTGAGTGGATTCCGTCCGGGAGTGCTTGGACGATGTCCTCGGCTGCGGCTGCGTGTAGCGCCTTGGAGAGTGCCTCGGAGTGTTGTGTGGCGGGTGCGGGTTCGTTGTGGCTGGTCGCGCAGTTCCTCGCGCCCCTGAAAGACAAAGACGTTTCCGCGGCGCCCATTACTTCGTGCAGGGGGCCTGCGAAAAGCGTTGCCTCGTTGTCGGCCACCAGGATGCGTGCTCGGATCTCGGCCAGCGGGATTGTGTCCAGTCGTGTTCCGCCCCAGGTCGCCGCCGACGGGGTGTAGCGGCCCAGGCGGTCGATCACGATGGCCGCGTCGCCGGGGCGGGCGGAGACCAGAGCAGTGAGCCGGCCCGGCAACACCCGTACGTCCGACGCCGGGTCGTGGAGGGTGGACGGTTCCGTGGGGGCCGGGGTCGTGCCCTCGTCCGGTTCCGGGGGCAGGTGCAGGAGGCGTACGACTCGACGTGCCGCCACCACGCCCCTGTTGAGGTCGTACGTCATCTGGACGAAGAACGCCACCGGGCCCACCAGGACCGCCGCGTAGCCGTACACCGCCACCAACTCGCCGATGCTGATCTCCCCTTGCGCGGCCAGGCGGGCCGCCAGCCAGGTCACCACGGCGAGGAACAGTGTCGGTAGTCCTACGCCGAGCGCCTGCATCCAGCTGGCCACCGCGCCCACCCGGTAGCCCTGGCGGCGCAGGCGCCCGGAGTCGCGGCGGAAGGCATCCGCGAACAGGCCTTTGCCGCCCAGGCCGTTGAGGACCCGGAGGCCGCCCGCCAGGTCGCCGATGCGGGCGGTGAGTACGCCCTGGCGTTGCCGGTACTCGGTCTCCGCGCCCTGGAGGCGGACGGTCAGGGGGCCCGCGCACAGCACGATCACGGGTACGCCCAGGAGGACGACCGCCGCGAGCTGTGCCGAGACGTTCAGGAGGAGGCCCGCCACGAAGGCGTAGACGACGACCGCGCCGGCGCCGGGGCCGACCACCGTCAGGGCCTGGGAGATCGTCTGGACGTCTCCCACGCCGATCGTCACGACCTCGCCGGCGCCGGCCCGGCGGGACAGGGCGGCGCCGAGCCGTACCGCATGGCCCACGACCACCTTGACCGTGCGGAGGTTGGCGTCCAGCCGTACCCGCGTCATGGTGCGGTGGCGCATGATGCTCAGCCACGCGTTGACCGCCCCGACCACGAACAGCACCAGGGTCCACCAGGCCAGCGTGCCGAGGTGCCCCGCAACCAGTCCGTCGTCGATCGCCCGGGACATCAGGTACGGCGCCGCCGCCATCAGCACCATCCACACGCTGGCCAGCAGCGCGCCGGCGGTGCATCTGCCGAGCTGGCGGCGGACCAGCCACCACAGGTAGTGCCAGCCGCCGCGGCGGTCGGGTGTGCCCGGGTCCTCGTACGCGTCGATCATGTGCCCCCGTCCTGTTCCGTCGTTACGCCAGGCTGTCCCGCCACGCCCGGTGCAGATCCGCGAACCTGCCGGTGCCCGCGACGAGTTCGGCCGGGCTGCCGTCCTCCATGACCCGGCCGTGCTCCATGACCAGCACCCGGTCGGCGATCTCGACCGTGGAGAGGCGGTGCGCGATGACCACGGCGGTACGGCCGCGCAGGACCGTCGACATCGCCCGCTGCACTGCCTGTTCGCCCGGGACGTCGAGCGAGCTGGTCGCCTCGTCGAGGATGAGGACGGCCGGGTCCGCGAGCAACGCCCGTGCGAACGCCACCAGTTGGCGCTGCCCCGCGGAGATACGGCCGCCCCGCTTGCGTACGTCCGTGTCGTACCCGTCCGGCAGCGCGCTGATGAACTCGTGCGCGCCGATCGCCTTCGCGGCCCGCTCGATCTCCTCCCGGGTGGCGTCCGGGCGGCCGATGGCGATGTTCTCGGCGACCGTGCCGGAGAACAGGAACGCCTCCTGCGTCACCATCACCACCCCGCGCCGCAGTTCGGGCACGGCCAGTTCGCGCAGGTCCACGCCGTCCAGGAGGACCCGGCCGTCCGAGGGGTCGTAGAAGCGGGCGAGCAGCTTGGCCAGGGTCGACTTGCCGGCGCCGGTGGTGCCGACGACGGCGACCGTCTGCCCGGCCGGGAGGGTGAGGTCGAAGCGGGGCAGGACCTCGCCGCCGGTGCGGTAGGCGAAGCGGACGCCGTCGAAGACGACCTCGCGGCCGGGGTGCCCGCTCCCGAGTGCCGGGAGTTCCACGGGAGTCGAGGGCTCGGGTACGGAGGGTGTCTGGGCGAGCAGGCCGGCGATCTTCTCCAGGGAGGCCGCCGCGGACTGGTACGCGTTCAGGAACATGCCGAGCCGGTCGATGGGGTCGTAGAGGCGGCGGAGATAGAGGACCGCGGCGGCGAGCACGCCCAGTTCGAGTGAGCCGCTCGCCACCCGGTAGGCGCCCCACAGCACGATCAGCGCGACGGCCGTGTTGGCGACCAGCCGCGAGCCGACGACATAGCGGGCCATCTCCAGGAGGGCGTCGCCGTTCACGCGTTCGTGCCGTTGGTTGAGCTTGCGGAACTCGGCGTCGTTGACCGCCTCGCGGCGGAAGGCGCGGACCGGGCGGATGCCGTTCATCGTCTCGACGAACTTCACGATCACGGCCGCGATCGCGGTGGAGCGGACCCGGTACACCCGTACCGCGCGCCGCTGGTAGAGCCGTACCAGCAGATACAGCGGCACGAAGGAGGCCACCGCCACCGCCCCGAGGCCCAGGTCCAGCCAGAGCAGCATCGCCGAGATGTAGACGAAGGACAGGACGACCGTGACGAGTTCCTGGAGGCCCTCGTTCAGGAGCTCGCGCAGGGACTCGACGTCCGTGGTGGAGCGGGAGATCAGACGGCCGCTCGTGTACCGCTCGTGGAAGTCGATGCTGAGCGCCTGGGCGTGCCGGAAGATACGGCCGCGCAGGTCGAGCAGCACGTCCTGGCTGACCCGGATCGAGGCCAGCACGAACGCGTACTGGAGTCCGCCGGAGACCAGCGCGCACAGGAGATAGCCGACGCCGACCGCGATCAGCGGGCCGTGGTCGTGGTCGCGGAACGCGGGTACGGCGTTGTCGATCGCGTACGCCACGAGGAGCGGGCCCGCCTGGACCGCCGCCTGCTGGAGGAGAAGGAGGAGCGTGGTGAGGGCGGCTCGGGCCTTCAGGGGGGTGAGGAGCGAGCGCAGGAGGGCGGCCGTGGCGCCCGGCGGAGTGGGCAGGACGTCCTTGTCGAAGGGGTCCGTCGACTCCTTGGGGAGCGGGAGGTCCGGCTCGTCGTCGGCGGTCGGGGCGGATGTGGTGGGGGCCGTCATCGGTCGTCCTCCGCTTCCCCGGCGCCGGACATGAGGTGGGCGTACTCGGCGTTCGTGCGCAGCAGTTCGTGGTGCGTGCCGACGGCTGTGATACGGCCGCCGGAGAGGAGGGCGACGCGGTCGGCGAGGAGGACCGTGGAGGGGCGGTGGGCCACGATCAGGGCTGTGGTGTCCGCGAGTACGTCCCTGAGGGCGGCCTCGACTGCGGCTTCTGTGTGGACGTCCAGGGCGGACAGGGGGTCGTCGAGGACGAGGAAACGGGGGCGGCCGACCACTGCCCGCGCGAGGGCGAGGCGTTGGCGCTGGCCGCCGGAGAGGCTGAGGCCCTGCTCGCCCACCTGGGTGTCCGTGCCGTTCGGGAGGGCGTGGGCGAAGTCGGCCTGCGCGACGGAGAGGGCGCGGTCGAGGTCGGCGGCGGTCGCGTCGTCGTCGGCGCCCATGAGGACGTTGTCGCCGACGCTGGCCGAGAAGAGGGTGGGCTCTTCGAAAGCCACGGCGACCTTTGATCGCAGCTCTTCTCGGGACATGGCGGTGATGTCCTCGCCGTCGAGGGTGATGCGGCCGGATGTGAGCTCGTGGAGGCGGGGGACCAAAGCGGTGAGGGTGGTCTTTCCGCTGCCGGTGGTTCCGACGAGGGCCATGGATTCGCCTGGGCGGATGTGCAGGTCGATCTGGTCGAGAACGGGTGGGGACTCTCTGGGGGCGTCGGGATAGCGGAATCGGACGTTGAGGAACTGGAGGCCTTCGTTGTCGGGTGCGGGTGCGTGGGGGCTTGTCGCGCCCCGCGGCGGAGCCGCATATCGACACAGCCCCGCGCCCCTGGAGTCCGCCTCCGGCGGGACATCCATCACCTCGAAGTACCGTTCCGTGGCAGTCGCTGCCTCCTGGCTCATGGCCAGCAGGAAGCCGATTGAGTCGACCGGCCATCTCAGCGCAAGTGCCGTCGACAGGAAGGCCACCAGGGTTCCCGCCGACAAGTCGCCGTTCGCCACCTGGACCGTGCCCAGCACCAGGGCTGCCCCGATCGCGGCCTCGGGGAGCGTCACGATGACGCCCCAGATCACTGCCAGGAGGCTCGCCTTCCGCAGCTCCGTCCCGCGCAGTGTCCGTGACAGGTCCTGGAACGCCCGTGCCTGGCTCCTGTGCCGGCCGAAGCCCTTGATGATGCGGATGCCCAGGACGCTCTCCTCGACCACCGTCGTGAGGTCGCCGACCTGGTCCTGGGCCAGGCGGGCCACGTGGGCGTAGCGCTTCTCGAAGATCACGCAGGTGATCATCACGGGGACGGCGGGGACCAGGATCACCAGGCCCAGGGTCCAGTCCTGGAGCAGCATGATGGTCACGCCGACCAGGATGGTGACGCCGTTGACCAGGAGGAAGGTGAGGGGGAAGGCCAGGAACTGGCGTAGCAGCATCAGGTCCGTGGTGCCGCGGGAGAGGAGTTGGCCCGAGGCCCAGCGGTCGTGGAAGGCGACCGGGAGGCGTTGCAGGTGGCGGTAGAGGTCCGCGCGCATCTCCGCCTCGACGTGCGACAGCGGGCGGGCCACCAGCCAGCGGCGCAGTCCGAAGAGCAGGGCCTCGGTGATGCCGAGCAGCAGGAGGTACAGCGCGCCGAGCCACACGCCGGCCGGGTCCCGGTCGGCCACCGGGCCGTCGACCATCCACTTCAGGACGAGCGGGATGACCAGGCCCACACAGGAGGCGACCACGGCGACCGACGCGGCGGTGAACAGCCGCGCCCGGACCGGCCGGACGTAGGGCCACAGGCGCAGCAGGGTTCGTACGGCTGATCGGTCCTTGGTGGTTGCACGTGTCGTGGGCATCAGCAGTGAGCCTACGGATCGGCACTGACAACGCCCACCGAGTTTTGGCCGGACCGGGATCCGTCCTCGGACCTACGACCTGCGCGTTCGAGGAGCCGTACAGGAGGAGAGGCACGGGTTGTAGGGCGGCATCAACCGATCGGTTGATGCCGCTTCGAGCGCGACGGGCGATGTGGCGGCACCCGGCTTCCCGGGACTGTGAAGCCATGCCTGTCATCGAAGTCAGCGAACTGCGCAAGTCCTACGGGGGCCGGGCCGTCGTCGACGGCGTCTCCTTCGGCGTGGAGGAAGGGGAGATCTTCGGGATCCTCGGGCCGAACGGCGCCGGCAAGACCACCACCGTGGAGTGCGTCGAGGGGCTGCGCGTCCCCGACGGCGGCCGGGTGCGCGTCACCGGCCTCGACCCCGTCGCCGACCACGCGCGCGTGACTCGCGTCCTGGGTGCCCAGCTCCAGGAGAGCGAGCTCCAGCCCAAGCTCACCGTCCGGGAGGCGCTCGAGATGTACGCCTCCTTCTATCCGAATCCGCTGGACTGGGGGCCGTTGGCCGAGCGGCTGGGGCTGAGCGCGAAGCTCGGCACGCGTTTCGGGAAGCTGTCCGGCGGTCAGAAGCAGCGGCTGTTCATCGCGCTCGCGCTCATCGGCAATCCCCGGGTCGTCGTCCTGGACGAGCTGACCACCGGGCTCGACCCGCGGGCCCGCCGGGACACCTGGGCGCTGATCGAGGACGTCCGGGCCGGCGGAGTGACGGTCCTCCTCGTCACGCACTTCATGGAGGAGGCACAGCGGCTGTGCGACCGGATCGCCGTGATCGACAAGGGGCGGGTGGCCGCCCTGGACACCCCGGCCGGGCTGATCCGGCGTTCGGCGGGCGCCACCGTCATCAGCTTCACGCCGTCCGCGGCGCTCGACGACCGTGACCTCCAGGCCCTACCCGGGCTCGCCTCCGTCGAGCACCGGGACGGCCGGATCACGCTGGCCGGCACCGACGAGACGGTCAACGCGGTCATCACCCTGCTCGCCCGCCACCGCGTCACCGCCCACCAGCTCCGCGTCGTGGACGCCACGCTCGACGACGCCTTCCTCGACCTGACGAAGACCGACACCAAGGAGCCGGCGTCATGAGCACAGCCACCGCAGTGCGGACCGGCGGCACGAGCGCCGCCGTTCTGAAGACCGAGGTCCGCCTCTTCCGCCGCGAACCCGGCGCCATCTTCTGGATCCTGCTCTTCCCGACCCTGCTCCTGGTGATCCTCGGCTCCATCCCGGGCTTCCGGGAGCACCAGGCCGACCTCGGCGGCCTGCGCACCATCGACGTCTACGTCCCGGTGGCCGTACTCCTCGGCATGATCGTCGGCGGGCTCCAGTCGATGCCGCAGACCCTCACCGGCTACCGCGAGCGCGGCATCCTGCGCCGCATGGCCACCACCCCGGTCCGCCCCCGCGCCCTGCTCGCCGCGCAGATGGCGGTGTACGGCGGCTCGGCCCTGGCGTCCGCGCTGCTCGCCCTCGCGGTCGGACGGCTCGCCTTCGACGTACGACTGCCGAAGCAGCCCTTCGGATACGGCCTCGCACTCGTCCTCGCCGTCCTGGTCGCCCTCGCCCTCGGATCGGTGGTGTCGGCACTGTCCCGTACGACGAAGATCGCGGGCGCGATCGGATCGGCCGTGTTCTTCCCGTCGATGTTCTGCGCGGGCGTGTGGCTGCCGGTGCAGTCCATGCCGCACCTGATGGCCAGGATCGTCGGGTACACACCCTTCGGGGCGGCGGCCGAGGCGCTGAACCGGGCGGCGGCCGGGCACTGGCCGGGCTGGTCCCACCTGGGTGTGCTGGTGGTGTGGATCCTGCTGCTGACGGGTGCCGCCGGCCGCTGGTTCCGCTGGGAGTAGGGGCGCGGCCGTGCAGACTGGGGACATGACCGCGGTGGACACGCAGATCGAGCGGCGCTGGGAGCAGTTCCACACCTGGGGGCCGTACGGGCTGCTCGGCGTCAGCGTCGTCCCCGCGCTCGCGACCGCCGACCCGCACGCGCCCCTGGCCAAGTGGTACACCGCCTGGGCCCTGCTCGGTGCCGCGGTCGTGCTCCAGCTGTGGTGGCACAGCACCCGCCCCGGCGGGCCCGACCGCCGTCGTGCGCCTTCCCCGGCCGGGACGGTGTACTACGTCGTCCGCTGGGCCCTCGCCTTCGCCCTCACCTGGATCAACCCGTTCTTCGCGTTCTACGCCGCCACCGGCTACATGGACGCCGACGAGACGATCCCCGGCAGGCGGTGGCAGCGGCTCGGGCTGCTGGCGAGCGCGGTCACCGTGGCCGGTGCGCAGGCCGGCGGGATGCCGTTCGGGAGCGTGGTCCAGTGGGCCGTCTTCGCCGCCCTCCTGATCGCCAACTCCGGTCTGCAGATGGTGGTCGCCCACCTCACCGAGCAGGAGACGCACCGGGCCCACGAGCGCAACGAGACCATCGCCGAGCTCGAACGCACCAACGCGGACCTGAAGCAGGCCCTCGACGAGAACGCCGCGCTGCACGCCCAACTCCTCGTCCAGGCACGGGAGGCGGGGGTCGCCGACGAGCGCCGCCGGCTCGCCGCCGAGATCCACGACACCCTCGCCCAGGGCCTGACCGGCATCATCGCCCAGCTCCAGGTCGTCTCGGGCACCCCCGACCCGGAACTGGCCCGCGAGCACGTGGGCCGCGCCATGGACCTCGCCCGGCACAGCCTCGGCGAGGCCCGCCGCTCGGTGCACAACCTCGCGCCGGTGGCCCTGGAGAACGACGGACTCCCCGAGGCCCTGAAGAAGACGGTCGCCGAATGGGGTGAACGGACGGGCGTACGCGCCGAGTTCACCGTCACCGGCACCACGGAACAGCTCCACGAGGAGGTCTCCGCCACCCTGCTGCGCATCGTCCAGGAGGCCCTCTCCAACGCCGCCCGGCACGCCCACGCCACCCGCGTCGGCGTCACCCTCTCCTACCTGGGCGACGAGGTCATCCTCGACATCCGCGACGACGGCACCGGCTTCGACCTCCTCGCCGTGCCCGCCCGCACCCTCCACCACTCTCGACTTCGCTCGAGCGGGGGGACCCCCAGCGGCGGCTTCGGCCTGGGCGGCATGCGCGCGCGTGCCGAGCGCATCGCGGGCTCACTCACCGTGGAGTCCGAACCGGGGCACGGCACGGCGCTGTCGGCTCGCGTACCGTTGGTCCGCGATGAGCGATGACCTGGTGATCAGCCTCCTGATCGTGGACGATCATCCCGTCGTACGGGACGGTCTGCGCGGCATGTTCGAGTCCGCGCCCGGGTTCACGGTGCTCGGCGAGGCGTCGGACGGGGTCGAGGCGGTGGCGAAGGCGTCGGTGCTCGACCCGGACGTGATCCTGATGGACCTGCGCATGCCGGGCGGCGGCGGAGTCGACGCCATCCGGGAGCTGACCCGCCGGTCCGCCCGCGCGAAGGTGCTCGTGCTGACGACGTACGACACCGACTCGGACACCCTCCCCGCGATCGAGGCGGGCGCGACGGGCTATCTCCTCAAGGACGCCCCGCGCGACGAGCTGTTCACGGCGGTCCGCGCGGCGGCCGACGGCCGGACGGTGTTGTCCCCGGCGGTCGCCTCCCGCCTGGTGTCGGCCGTCCGCGCCCCCGGCAACGAGCCGCTCTCCGCACGCGAGCGCGAGGTGCTGGCCCTGGTCGCCAAGGGCACGTCCAACCGGGAGATCGCCCGCCAGCTGTTCATCAGCGAGGCGACCGTGAAGACCCATCTCACCCACCTGTACGCCAAGTTGGGCGTCAGCGACCGCGCGGCGGCGGTCGCCACGGCGTACCAGCGGGGGATCCTCGGCCAACTCGGGTAGGGGAGCAGGGGGGCGGCGGTCCGCTCCCAGGCCGCCTTCAGCCCGGCCGGCAACTCCGGCCTGTCCCGGGCGAGATCGGCCACGAACTTCTCGCCGCTCAGCGGCCACAGGTACGACCAGCGCTCACCGCCGTTGTCGCCGGCGAACACCACAACGGCGTTCTCCTCCTGTTCGGCGTGACGCAGCGCGGCGAGCACCTCAGGGCCGGTGCGGGGTGGTGAAGTCGAGGTTCAGCAGCCAGGGAGTGCCGTGGTCCCGGCTTACGTACTCAGCGGGTCGACGTAATGACCGGCGATCACTTACAGCGTTCACGGAGCTGCGATGGCGGCCCTGTCGACCACCTTCAACAGCAGCACCGCACGCGCCGGCACCGTGATCGCCGCCCCCGCCCGGTGCACCACCCCCGGCTGCTCGGCCTGGGTCTCCCGGGAGGTGTCCACGACGACCTCGTAGGCCGCCGCCCACGGTGGGCCCGGCAGCATGAAGGTCTCCGGGCGGTCGCCGGCGTGCAGGAGGGCGAGGAAGCTGTCGTCGAGGATGGGGTCGCCGTGTTCGTCGCGGCCGGGGATGTCCTTGCCGGAGAGGTACATGCCGAGGGTGGCGGCGGGGGCGTACCAGTCGCGTTCCGTCATCTCCGTGCCCCGCGCCGTGAACCAGGCCAGGTCGCGCAGGCCGTCCGCGGAGTGGGCGCGGCCGGAGAAGAAGGCGCGGCGGCGCAGCACGGGGTGCTGGTGGCGCAGGGCGATCAGCCGGGAGGTGAGGTCGAACAGGGCCTTCCAGCCCGGCTGTTCCAGCAGGCTCCAGTCCAGCCAGCTGATCTCGTTGTCCTGGCAGTACGCGTTGTTGCTGCCGCGCTGGGTGCGGCCCAGTTCGTCGCCGGCGACCAGCATCGGCACGCCCGTCGACAGCAGCAGGGTGGTGAGGAGGTTGCGCAACTGGCGTCGCCGTAGGGCCCGTACCCGCTCCTCCTCCGTCTCGCCCTCCGCCCCGCAGTTCCACGAGCGGTTGTCGTCCGTGCCGTCCCGGTTGCCCTCGCCGTTGGCCTCGTTGTGTTTGCGTTCGTACGACACCAGGTCGCGGAGCGTGAAACCGTCGTGCGCGGTGACGAAGTTGACGGAGGCGTACGGGCGGCGGCCGCCCCAGGCGTACAGGTCGCTGGAGCCGGAGAGGCGGTAGCCCAGGTCCCGTACGTCCGGCAGCGCGCCGCGCCAGAAGTCCCGTACGGCGTTGCGGTAGCGGTCGTTCCACTCCGTCCACAGGGGTGGGAAGGAGCCCACCTGGTAGCCGCCGGAGCCCACGTCCCACGGCTCGGCGATCAGCTTCACCCGGCGCAGGACCGGGTCCTGCGCGATCACCGCCAGGAACGGGGAGAGCATGTCGACGTCGTGCATCGAGCGGGCCAGCGCCGCCGCCAGGTCGAAGCGGAAGCCGTCGACGCCCATCTCGGTCACCCAGTAGCGCAGGGAGTCGGTGATGAGCCGCAGCACGTGCGGCTGGACCACGTGCAGGGTGTTTCCGCAGCCCGTGTAGTCGGCGTATCGACGCGCGTCCGACTGGAGGCGGTAGTAGCCGCGGTTGTCGATGCCCTTCAGGGAGAGCGTCGGGCCCAACTCGCCCGCCTCCGCGGTGTGGTTGTAGACCACGTCGAGGATCACCTCGATACCGGCCGCGTGCAGTGCGCGCACCATCCGCTTGAACTCGCCGACCTGCTGTCCCGTCGTACCGGAGGCGGCGTACGCGGCGTGCGGGGCGAAGTAGCCGATGGAGTTGTAGCCCCAGTAGTTCTTCAGGCCGCGGCGCAGGAGGTGGTCCTCGTGCGCGAACTGGTGGACGGGGAGCAACTCGACGGCCGTGACGCCCAGTTGGACGAGGTGCTCGATTGCGGCGGGGTGCGCCAAGCCGGCGTAAGTGCCCCGCAGTTCCTCCGGTATCCCCGGGTGCAGCTTGGTGAAGCCCCTGACGTGCAGTTCGTAGATGACCGAGTCCGCCCACGGGGTCTTGGGGCGGCGGTCGTCGGACCAGTCGTCGTCATCGTGGACGACGACGCCCTTCGGGACGTACGGCGCCGAGTCGCGGTCGTCGCGGACGGTGTCGGCGACCTGCTGCTGCGGCCAGTCGCGGACATGCCCGTAAACCTCGGGCGGCAGGCTGAAGTCGCCGTCCACCGCGCGGGCGTACGGGTCGAGGAGCAGCTTCGCCGGGTTCCAGCGGCTGCCGGTCCACGGGTCCCAGCGGCCGTGCACCCGGTAGCCGTACCGCTGGCCCGGCATGACCCCGGGCACGAAGCCGTGCCAGATCTCGTGCGTCAGCTCGGTCAGCCGGGCCCGGGTCTCCTTGCCCCGCTCGTCGAACAGGCACAGCTCGACGGCCTCCGCCCCGCCCGCCCACAGCGCGAAGTTGGTGCCCGCGACCCCGTCGTGGCCGACCCGGAACCTGGCCCCCAGCGGCGTCGGCGCACCCGGCCGCACGGGCACGCCGGGCGCCCTGCGGTGCACGCCGTTGACCACGGCGGCGGCCCGCACACCCTCCTCGGCCACCGCCTCCTGCTCGGCTGCGCTGGACACCACGGCCTCCCACGGCTCAAGGGACGACCGGAAAAAGAGAGCGCACGGCGTCCCGGCCACGGCTCCCCAGCGCGTCGTCCTCCCCACTGTTCTGCCCAGAGCTCGGCCAAACGACCCGAGGGAGGTGGGGGTGTGGCGAGCCCCTCAGGGTTCGGACCCACGTTTCCCCGGGGCGGGCCCCGTCGTTGTGCACCTCGTGACGCATGGACATGGGCGCGCGCGGCGCGCGGGGGCCGCACTGGCCGCCGTACTGACATGGGCGGGGCTGCTGGCCGGCTGTACTTCGGGCGGCTCCGGCGGGATCGACGAGGTGCTGGGCAAGGCCCCGGCGCCCGAGGACGTCATCCGGATCTCCCCGGACGACGGCAGCAAGGGCATCCAGCCGGACCAGCGGCTCCAGGTACGGGTGCCCAGCGGGCGCCTGGAGTCCGTGAAGGTCGTCCGGTCCCAGGACGCGCAGGAGTCGGTGGTGCCCGGGCACCTCTCCGACGACGGCCTGCGCTGGGAACCCGACGACAGCAGGCTCGCGCTCGCCGCCAAGTACACCGTCGACGCGGTCGCCCTGGACGGACACGGGCGCAGGTCGGCCCGGCACACCACGTTCACCACGGAGGTCCCCGACGAGCGCTTCATCGGCTACGTCACCCCCGAGAACCGCTCCACGGTCGGCACCGGCATGATCGTCTCCCTGGAGTTCAACCGCGAGATCGAGAACCGCGCCGCCGTCGAACGCGCCGTCCACGTCACCGCGAAGCCGGCCGTCGAGATCCGCCCGCACTGGTTCGGCAGCTCCCGCCTCGACTTCCGCCCCGAGAACTACTGGAAGCCCGGCACCCAGGTGACGGTCGCGCTCAAGCTCCGGGACGTGGAGGGCGCGCCCGGCGTCTACGGCCTCCAGTACAAGACGTTCTCCTTCACCGTCGGCCGCAGCCAGGTCTCCCTGGTCGACGCGGCCGCGCACACCATGGAAGTCCGCCGGGACGGCGACCTGCTCGCCACCGTCCCGATCACCGCCGGGGCGCCCAAACACACCACCTACAACGGGAAGATGGTGGTGATGGAGATGCTCGAGGTCACCCGCATGAACAGCCGCACGGTCGGCTTCGGCGGCGAGTACGACATCCCGGACGTCCCGCACGCCATGCGCCTGACCGACTCCGGCACCTTCCTGCACGGCAACTACTGGGCGCCGACCGCCCCCGGCCGCGTCAACGTCAGTCACGGCTGCGTGGGCCTGAAGGACGTCAAGGGCGGCGGCTCCGACACCCCCGCGGGCTGGTTCTTCGACCGCAGTCTGATCGGGGACGTGGTCGAAGTCGTACACAGCAATGACAAAAAGGTCGCTCCTGACAACGGCCTCGGAGGGTGGAACATGGGGTGGAAGGAGTGGAAAGCGGGCAGTTGACGTTGCGACGGAACGGTGACCTTCGTCTGACACGAATCTCAAAACCCGGCGGTTAATATGCGCCAAGCGCGCTTGAGCTGCGCCGGGGTGGGGCCCGACCAGGCCCGGGAGGGGAGAACGACTTGAACGTCAGGCCGATATCGGGGGCGTCGGTTGACGCACGCAGGAGTGGCCGCAAGGGGTTGTTGGCGCTGATTCTCGGCGTCCTGCTGCTCGCGGTCACCGCGTGCGGAGGGGGAGGCTCGGGGTCCGGATCGGGCTCCGGAGACAGTAAGGGCAAGGATTCGGACACGGCCCAGAGCAAGCAGTCCGTGGCCGTCGTCGCCATCGCCCCCAAGGACGGGGCGAAGTCCGTCGACACCAGCGGGGCGCTCAAGGTCAGCGCCAGCAAGGGCAAGTTGACGACCGTCGAGGTCAAGGACGCCAAGGGCGACGCGGTGGCCGGCAAGATCGCCGCCGACGGCGCGAGCTGGACGCCGGACACGCACCTGGCCGCTGCCACCAAGTACTCGGTGCACGCGGTCGCCAAGGACTCCGAGGGCCGTCAGGCGGCGGAGGACTCCAGCTTCACCACGCTGACCCCGAAGAACACCTTCATCGGCACCTTCACCCCCGAGGACGGCTCCACGGTCGGCGTCGGGATGCCGTTCTCCATCCGCTTCACCCGGGGCATCACGCACCCCGAGGACGTGGCGAAGGCCATCAGCATCACCACCGAGCCGGCCGTCGACGTCGAGGGCCACTGGTTCGGCAACGACCGCCTCGACTTCCGCCCCGAGCAGTACTGGAAGTCCGGCACCAAGGTCACCGTCAAGCTCGACCTGAACGGCGTCGAGGGCCGCCCGGGCGTCTACGGCTCGCAGGCCAAGACGGTGAAGTTCACCATCGGCCGCAACCAGGTCTCCTACGTGGACGCCAAGAAGCACACCATGAAGGTCACCCAGGACGGCAAGACCATCAAGACCATCCCGGTCACCACCGGCAAGCCCGGCTACGACACCTGGAACGGCCAGATGGTCATGAGCCAGAAGCTCACCGAGACCCGCATGAACAGCGAGACGGTCGGCTACGGCAGCGAGTACGACATCAAGGACGTGCCGCACGCCATCCGCCTGACCGACTCGGGCACCTTCGCCCACGGCAACTACTGGGGCGGCGGCGCCTTCGGCAACTACAACGCCAGCCACGGCTGCATCGGTCTGCGGGACGTGCGCGGCGGCTACGACAGCACCACGCCGGCGGCCTGGTTCTTCAGCCACTCGATCCTCGGCGACGTGGTGGTCGTGAAGAACTCCGACGACGCGACGGTCGACCCGGCCAACGGCCTCAACGGCTGGAACATGTCGTGGGACAAGTGGAAGTCGTAGAACCTTCCAGGCGTACGACTCCTGCGTCCGCCTCCTGACGATCGGCCCCGGTGTGAGCTACTGCACCGGGGCCGTTGTCGTTAGCGCACGTTAACCTGCCTGCATGACCGTGAATCTCGAAGTCGCCGAAGGCGTCGGCACCATCCGGCTCGACCGGCCGCCCATGAACGCCCTGGACGTGGCCACCCAGGACCGGCTCAAGGAGCTGGCCGAGGAGGCGACCCGGCGCGAGGACGTCCGGGCCGTGATCGTGTACGGCGGGGAGAAGGTGTTCGCGGCCGGCGCGGACATCAAGGAGATGCAGGCGATGGACCACACCGCGATGGTCCTGCGCGCCCGCGCCCTCCAGGACTCGTTCACGGCGGTGGCCCGCATCCCCAAGCCGGTGGTCGCGGCGATCACCGGCTACGCCCTCGGCGGCGGCTGCGAGTTGGCGCTGTGCGCGGACTACCGCATCGCCGCGGACAACGCCAAGCTGGGCCAGCCGGAGATCCTGCTCGGCCTGATCCCCGGCGCGGGCGGCACCCAGCGGCTGGCCCGGCTGGTCGGCCCGTCCAAGGCCAAGGACCTGATCTTCACCGGCCGGATGGTCAAGGCGGACGAGGCGCTGACGCTCGGTCTGGTGGACCGCGTCGTGCCGGCCGCCGAGGTGTACACCGCCGCGCACGAGTGGGCGGCGAGGCTGGCGCAGGGGCCGGCGATCGCGCTGCGGGCCGCGAAGGAGTCCATCGACACCGGTCTGGAGACGGACCTCGAGACGGGCCTGGCCGTCGAACGGAACTGGTTCGCGGGCCTGTTCGCGACGGAGGACCGCGAGCGCGGGATGCGGAGCTTCGTGGAGGAGGGCCCCGGCAAGGCGAAGTTCCTCTGAAGTACCCCCGAACCACTTGCAATTGACGCGATGTCTGATCCGGGTCCCTCGATGGGGCGGTTTATGGGAGCCTTAAGGCAACCTTAAGTCTGGCTTGTCGAGGGAGTCCGTCGATTGCCTCCAGAGGAGTCGTCGTCGCAGCTCAGGCAGGGTGCCGAAGCTTCCGAACTGCCGCTGGCATATGCCGATCGGCCCATCCGGAAGGATGGATTCCGGGGGGCGTATTCCTCCGGAACGGCCCCGGAGGGCGCCCGGTGCGGCCATGATGGGGGCATGGCGGGGCTGGAGGGCATCGAACAGCCGCGGGGACAGGGCCGTGCGACCGCGGCGCGCTGGTCGCCTGCGGTCGAGGACGAACGAGCGCTCAAGGCACTGGAGTTGTTCGGCAATCCCACGGAGGCCGAGGTCCCGCTGCCGTCCCGCCCCGAGTCCGCGGCCACGGCCCGCCGGCTCACCCAGGTCGTCGTGCTGCGGCACTGGGGACTGACACCCAAGATGACCGAGGACGCCGTCCTGCTCGTGTCCGAGCTGGTCGGCAACGCCGTACGGCACACCGGCGCCCGGGTCTTCGGCCTGCGGATGCGCCGCCGCCGGGGCTGGATCCGCATCGAGGTCCGCGACCCGTCCCGCGGGCTGCCGTGTCTGATGCCGGTCCAGGAGACGGACATCAGCGGGCGGGGCCTGTTCCTGGTCGACAAGCTGTCCGACCGCTGGGGCGTGGACCTGCTGCCGCGCGGCAAGACGACGTGGTTCGAGATGCGGGTGGCGGACCGTTAGCGGATCGCCGGCCGATCATGGGCGGATCGGCCGCGACCCGAACAGTGTCCCCCAATAGGGGTAATCGCCCCTTTTCTTACCCGCCGCCCCTTAAATGGTGCGGGTGACCCAGACCGACCGCCGCACGGCCCTGCGCACCGGTGCCGGGCTCCTCGCCGCCGGCGCCCTCACCGCGGGATGCGGTACGCACGGTGCCGTCGCCGCCCACCCCGCCCCCTCCGCGCATCCGACCACGCCCACCCGCACGACCTCCGCCGCGGCCCCCGTCCCCCGCCGCCTCCCCGGTCAACCCGCCCAGCTCACCCACGGCCCCCGCACCCACCCCCGCGTCGCCCTCACCTTCCACGGCCAGGGCGATCCGGCCCTGGCCCGCCGCATCCTCACCGAGGCCGAGCGGCACGGCGCCCACGTCACCGTGCTCGCCGTCGGCAACTGGCTCGACGAGCAGCCGGACCTGGCCCGCCGCATCCTCGACGGCGGCCACGACCTCGGCAACCACACCCAGCGCCACCTCGCGATCAACACCATGTCCGAGGCCGACGCCCGCACCGAGATCACCGCCTGCGCCGACCGGCTGAAGCGGCTGACCGGCTCGATCGGCACCTGGTTCCGCCCCTCCCGCGCCCCGCAGGCCTCCCCGCTGGTCGCCCGCCTGGCCCAGGCCGCCGGCTATCCGCACGTCCTGTCCTACGACGTCGACTCCCTCGACTACACCCGGCCCGGCGCCGCCGCCATCACCCGCAAGGTCCTCGCCGAGGCCCGCGCCGGGTCCGTGGTGAGCCTGCACTTCGGGTATCCGGACACCGCCCTGGCGCTCCCCGCCGTACTGGAAGAACTCGCCCGTCGCGGTCTGTCCGCGGTGACCACCACGGAGTTGTTCAGCTGATGCAGCGCACCCGAATCGCCCACGCCCTCCTCGCGACCACCGTCCTCGCCGCCCTGGCCGCCTGCGGCGCGGGATCGAACCACCGCACGGACGAGGCGCTCGGCAGCAAGGCCGCCCTCGCCCCGGTCAGGAAGAAGACGACGGTCGTCCGGGGGCTGCCCGGCATGCCGCCGGTGCTGAACCCGAAGGACGTGTACGCGGCCGACCGCCCGAACCGACTCTCCCCGGTGGTACGGGACTTCCCGTCCCGCGTCTACGTCCCCAACACCAACTCCAACACCGTCTCGGTCATCGACCCGAGGACATACGAGGTCATCGAGACGATCCCGGTCGGCGCGCAGCCCCAGCACGTCGTGCCGTCCTGGGACATGAAGACGCTGTGGGTCAACAACGACCGCGGCAACACCCTCACCCCGATCGACCCGAAGACCGGCAAGGCGGGGAAGACGGTCGACGTGCACGACCCGTACAACCTCTACTTCACGCCCAACGGCAAGTACGCGATCGTGATGGCCTCCCTCGACCGCGAACTGGTCTTCCGCGACGCGCACACCATGAAGCGCGAGAAGACCGTCCCGGTCAGCTGCTACGGCGTCAACCACGCCGACTTCTCCCTCGACGGCCGCTACTTCATCGTCTCCTGCGAGTTCAGCGGCGAGCTGCTGAAGGTCGACACGGAGAAGATGAAGGTGATCGGCCAGCAGAAGCTACCGTTCCACGGCGCGATGCCGCAGGACGTCAAGATCTCGCCGGACGGGAAGAAGTTCTACATCGCCGACATGATGGCCGACGGGGTGTGGATCCTCGACGGCGACAAGTTCACCAAGCCGGCCTTCCTGCCCACCGGCAAGGGCTGCCACGGCCTCTACGTCAGCCGCGACTCGCGGGAGATGTACATCTCCAACCGCGGCGAGGGCTCGATCTCCGTCTTCGACTTCGCCGAGAACAAGGTCACCAAGAAGTGGCATCTGCCGGACGGCGGCAGCCCCGACATGGGCGGCGTCTCGGCCGACGGCAAGGTCCTGTGGCTGTCCGGCCGCTACAACTCCGAGGTGTACGCCATCGACACGCACACCGGAAAGCAGCTGGCCCGCATCAAGGTCGGCAGC
The DNA here is from genome assembly GCF_050936785.1 of Streptomyces sp. CA-249302. NCBI lineage: Bacteria > Bacillati > Actinomycetota > Actinomycetes > Kitasatosporales > Streptomycetaceae > Streptomyces > Streptomyces sp. CA-249302. The sequence goes on from NZ_JBNJMG010000001.1 coordinate 7,496,230, forward strand.
GGCCCGCACGGCCTCGCGGTCTATCCCCAGCCGGGCCGCTACTCCCTCGGGCACACCGGCATCTTCCGCTGACAGCACGGCAGTTGGACACGCCGCCGATCGAGTGATGATCCACAACCCGCCGCCGCGGACCCGGAATCGTGCTCAGCATGATCACAACTCCCCTCCGGCGGCGGGCCGCTGCCGCGCTCCTGTCCCTCGCGGCCGTCTTCGTCACCGTCGCCCCCGCGAAGGCCGCCGCGCCCGCCTGCCCCCAGTTCGACGACCCGGTCAAGGCGGCCGCCGACCGCCGGGTCGACGTCGACCGCATCACGCCCGAGCCGGTCTGGCGCACGACCTGCGGCACCCTCTACCGCAGCGACGGCCGCGGCCCGGCGACCGTATTCGAGCAGGGCTTCTACCCCAAGGACGTCATCGACGGCCAGTACGACATCGAGCAGTACGTGCTGGTCAACCAGCCCTCCCCGTACGTCTCGACGTCGTACGACCACGACCTCTACAAGACGTGGTGGAAGGCCGGCTACAACTACTACATCGACGCCCCGGGCGGTGTGGACGTCAACAAGACCATCGGCGACACCCACAAATGGGCCGACCAGGTCGAGGTGGCCTTCCCCGGTGGTATCGCCCGGCAGTACATCATCGGCGTCTGCCCGGTCGACAAGAAGACCAAGGTCGAGATCATGAGCGACTGCGAGAGCAACCCGTACTACGAGCCCTGGCACTGAGCAGCGCCTCGGATCCGACGGGCCGATAGCCGGCCGCCTGGAACGCCCGCAAGCTGCGGGCGTTCCCCGGCGCGACCTGCGCCCACACCGGTTCGGCGACCAGCTGCCGGGCGGCGGTCACCAGCAGCCGCCCCAGCCCCCGGTGCCGTACACCCTCATCCACCTCGACCGACACCTCCAGCCGCCCACCGATCCCGCGCCCCATGACGAGCACCCCGCCGTCCGCCGTCCAGGCGCGCACCTCGTCGCGGCGGCCGCGGGCGTACACGATCCGCGGATGCCCGCCGTCCTCGATCTCCCTGAGCGCGACCGGCGGTTCGCCCGGCAGCGGGGCGCCGACCAGCATGGCGTCGATGGTTTCGGTGGTACGGCCCGTGCGGTCGAGGAGTGCGGTCAGGAATCGCGGGTTCATGGGGGCGGCGAGCGCGTCGCAGCGCACGGCGCTCAGCGTCTCGCGCACCCACTCCGGGTCCTCGTCGGTGAAGACGACGGCGTGCGCGGTGAAGGCGAGGACCCCCGCGTCCCGTTCGCAGGCCTGCGGGACGACCGTCGTGCCGCCGTCCGCGGGCGGGAAGACACCGCGGGCCGCCGAGTCGAGAATGTCCCGCAAGGTCTCCATCGATCCGCCCCCGCACGCCTTGAGTCTCCACCCACTGGAAGGCCCAGACTCACACACATGATCGAAGACGGCACCGGACTCTTCACCATCGGCGAGCTGGCCAGGGCCACCGGACTGACCGTGCGTACCATCCGCTACTGGTCCGACGAGGGCGTACTCACTCCCGTCGGCCGCTCCACGGGCGGTTACCGGCTCTACGACGCCGGTTCCGCCGCCCGTCTGGAACTGATCCGCACCCTGCGCGAGCTGGGCCTCGGCCTCGCGGACGTGCGCAAGGTGCTGGACGGGGAGCGGACGGTCGCCGAGGTGGCCGCGGCGCACGTGGTGGCGCTGGACGCGCAGATCCGCTCGCTGCGGGTGACCCGGGCGGTGCTGTCGACCGTGGCGCGACGCGGTTCGAGTGCGGAGGAGATGACCCTGATGAACAAACTGGCGCGGCTGTCGGCGGCCGAGCGCAGGCGGATCATGGAGGAGTTCGTGGAGGAGATGTTCCACGGGCTCGACCTGGCCGACCCGGACGTCCGCGAACGGATGCGGAACACCGCGGTGAACCTGCCGGACGACCCGACGCCCGAGCAGGTCGACGCGTGGGTGGAGCTGGCGGAGCTGGTGCAGGACCCCGCTTTCCGGGTGCAGATGCGCAGGGCGGCCGAGCTCAATCACGCCGGCCGCGCGGCCGACACACCCGCCGGGGCATCCAGGTGGTTCGCCAAACGGATGGTCGAGCTGGTGGGGAAGGCGCGTGAGCGCGGGATCGACCCCGAGTCGTCGGCCGCCGACGAGGTGCTGCGGGACCTGTTCGGTGACACCGACCACGCCGCGGTCCTCGAACGCATCGACGCGACCCACAATCCCCGGCTCGCCCGCTACCGCGAGCTGCTGGGGATCCTCAAGGGGACGCCCATGCACACCTACGCGGAGGAGTTCTCCTGGGTGGGCGCCGCGCTCCGGGCGCGTACGGCCAGCTAATCTGACCTGCGTCAGCAACACAGCAAGACACGCAGTCATGGAGAAAAGGGGCGGATCGGTGGCGGACATCGAGGCAGCGCGCAAGGAATTCCAGCGGATCGACACCGACGGAGACGGCTTCATCACGGCCGCCGAGTTCAAGTCCGCCCTCGCCCAGGAGGGCGACTGGAACGTCACCGAGTCGGTCGCCGAGGTGATCATCAAGTCCCGCGACCTGAACGGCGACAAGGTCCTGTCCTTCGACGAGTTCTGGGCCTACCTGAACAAGTAGCGGACGCGGAAACCAAGTCGCGAACGCGAAAAAGGGGGGCGCCCGAGGAGGCGCCCCCTTCGTCATGTGGGGCAGGCCGGCGGGGGCGGGCCAAGAGGCGGACGGGAAGTCCGCCGGGGCGCGTCAGGAGGCCTGTCTGCGGTACTGCCCCGGCGCCACCCCGTACTCCCGCTTGAACGCCTTGGCGAACGCGAACTCCGAGGTGTAACCGGCCCGTTGGGCGATCTGGCGGAGCGGGAGGTCCTCCTCGCGGAGCAGCCGGCCGGCGGTCGTCATGCGCCACCAGGTGAGATAGGCGAGCGGCGGTTCGCCGACCAGCGTGGTGAAGCGGCGGGCGAAGGCCGCGCGGGACAGGCCGCCCTCGGCGCCGAGTTCCCCGACCGTCCAGGGGTGGGCCGGGTCGCCGTGGATCGCGCGCAGGGCCGCCGCCACGGCCGGGTCGGCGAGCGCCGCCGACCAGCCGGTGCCCCGGTGCTCCCGCTGCCACCAGGCGCGCAGGATGTACAGCAGCAGCGTGTCCAGGAGCGAGGTGACGATGGCGTCGGAGCCGGGCCGCCGCTCCTCCAGCTCCATGCCGAGCAGCTCCACCGCCGCCCGCAGCGAACGGTCCGCGCCGACCCGGGCGGGCAGGTGCACGACCTCCGGCAGCTCGGTCAGCAGCCGGTGGGCGCGGCTGTGGTCCAGCCCGTAGGAGCCGCACAGCATGACGGCGTCCGGGGCCAAATCCCTTGGGGGAGAGGGTGGTTGGGGCCACTGGCCGTTCTGCCCGGGCCGTACCGGGTCCAGCGGTACGTCGAGTCCGCTGGCCAGCGCGTGCCCCCGCCCGTGCGCCAGGAACACCACGTCGCCCGGACCGACGACGACCGGCTCGCCCTCCGCCGGGATCAGCAACGCCGACCCGCGCAGCACCACATGGAACCCGGCCCCCGCCGAGGCCTCGAACCGCATGCCCCAGGGCGCGTACTTGTCCCGCAGCGAGGAGTGCGGCCGCCCGGTGCGCATCGCGCCCACGGCATCGCTGAGTACGTCCATGTCCGAACGGTAACCGGCGCGGCAGGGCAGAAGACGTGCGGACAGGAAACGGAGACCGATGGACATGGATCGTCTCACGACCGCCTCGTAGCGTTTCCTGCATGCCAACCACCGCACGTACCGTGCTTTTTCATGAAATCGGCGGCCCCGAGGTCCTGCGGATCGAGGACGCGACGGTCCCCGACCACCCCGCCCCCGGCCAAGTCCTCGTCCGCGTCGAGGCGTTGGGCCTCAACCGCGCCGAAGCCCTTTTCCGCAGCGGCACTTACTACTACCAGCCTGCCCTCCCCGCCTCCCGCCTCGGCTACGAGGCCGCCGGCATCGTCGAGGCGATCGGCGAGGGCGTGACCGAACTCGCCGTCGGCGACCCGGTGATGACCGGCCCCGGCATCGAGATGAGCGCACAGGGCGTGTACGCCGAGCGGGTCGTCCTGCCCGAGTCCGCCGTCCTGCGCCGCCCCGGCTCCGTCGACGCGGTGACCGGCGCGGCGGCCTGGCTGACGTACACGACCGCGTACGGCGGCCTGCTGGAGACGGCCGGCCTCCGCCCCGGCGACCACGTCCTGATCACCGGCGCGTCCAGCGGGGTCGGCACGGCGGCGATCCAGGTCGCCCGCCGCATCGGCGCGGTCCCCCTGGCGACCACGCGCACGGAGGAGAAGCGGCGCGGGCTCCTGGAACTGGGCGCGGCGGAGGTGATCGTCACCGGGGAGTCGGCGCCGGAGGCCGTGGCCAAGGAGGTGCGGCGGCTCACCGGCGGCAGGGGCGTCGAGGTGATCTTCGACGCGATCGGCGGCCCCGGCTTCCGTGCGCTGGCGGAGGCCCTGGCGACGGGCGGCTCGGTGCTCGCCTACGGCTGGCTGGACCGCCGTCCCGCCGAGATCCCCGGAACTGGCCCTTCACCATCCACACCTACGTCAACATGATCCTCACCGCCACCCCGGACGGCCGCCGCCGCTCCACCGCCTTCCTGAACGCGGGCCTGGCCGACGGCGGCTTCCGCCCGGTCGTCGGCGAGGTCTTCGAGGGACTGGACCGGATCCGGGACGCCCACCGCCTGATGGAGTCGAACCGGCACACGGGCAAGATCGTCGTACGGGTGTGAAGGTGCGGACGGTGTTCACCCGTTGAGCCCGCCGTACGGAATAGACCGGGAACCGCCTGGGTTGACGCATGTCAGAAGCATGCATGTGCATCTACCCTGAAAGGCCAGTCCTGTCATGAAGATCGGCATCATCGGCGCGGGCAACATCGGCGGCAACCTCACCCGGCGGCTCACCGCCCTCGGTCACGACGTCTCCGTCGCCAACTCCCGCGGTCCCGAAACGCTCACCGACTTGGCGAAGGAGACCGGTGCGACACCGGTCCCGGTGGAGGAGGCGGCGCGCGGCGCGGAGGTCGTGGTCGTCACGATCCCCCTCAAGGCGATCCCCGATCTGCCGGCCGGCGTACTGGACGGCGCCGCGGCGGACGTGGCGGTGATCGACACCGGCAACTACTACCCGCAGCGGGACGGCAGGATCGCCGGCATCGAGGACGAGGGCCTCACGGAGAGCGCCTGGACGGCACGCGAGATCGGCCACACCGTGATCAAGGCCTTCAACGGCACCTACGCCCAGGACATCCTCGACCGCCCCCTGCCGCCCGGCACCCCCGACCGCCAGGCGCTCCCGGTCGCGGGCGACGACGAGCAGGCCAAGGCGAAGGTCCGGTCCCTGATCGACGAACTCGGCTTCGACACGGTCGACACAGGCACCCTCGCCGACTCCTGGCGCCAACAGCCGGGCACACCGGTGTACGGCCTCCGCGCAGGAACGGACGCCGTGACAAAGGCCTTGTCGGAGGCGTCCCCGGAACGCCCGGCGGACTTCCGCGGCTAGCCGGAACCGCCGTCGGCCGGCCCTCTCCTAGGCGTCGTTGGCCCACTCCTTCAGCGCGGCCTTGTCCTCGAAATCCGCGACGTCCTTGTCGTGGGGTTCGCTGCTGTACTGGTGGAAGCGCCACTTGGCCTTGATGCGGGGCTTGCCGGCGGTGACGTAGTCGGCGATCCACAGGCCGTCGCCGGCGTACGACGTCGTGTCGACGTTCAGCCAGAAGTCCCTGTTCGCGTACAGGATCACCTGGTGGCTCGGCCGGAGTTCCTTCACTTTCCGGATGAACAGGTCCTTCTCCGCGTTGCTCGCGTGGGTGCCGGAGCTCGTCGTCTCCCAGTCGACCGCGAGGATGTCGCCCGCCTTCTCGGGGGCGTGTTTGACGAAGTACTCCGCCTGGGCCTCCAGGTTGCCGGGCCACAGGAAGTGGTAGAAGCCGACGACCAGGCCGGCGTCACGGCCGTGTTTCGTCTGCGCCGCCAGTCTCGGGTTGACGTACGAACGGCCCTCCGTCGCCTTGATGAAGACGAAGGAGAGGCCGTCCGTGTCGTACGACGAGGACTGGTAGGCGCTCACGTCTATGCCGCGCAGCATGGGGGTCTCCCTGAAGTGCCGGGGTGGGGACGGAAGTTGAGGTATCTCCCACCTTGGCACGGAGGATCCGGGGCTGCGTGGAAACGATGTGGAAGCGGCGTGGAATCGAGGGGGAGGCGGTGAGGAGACGCGAGCTTCCGGCGGCTGCCGGGCTCAGCACTCGATGATGTTCACCGCCAGCCCACCCCGCGCGGTCTCCTTGTACTTCACGCTCATGTCGGCGCCCGTGTCCTTCATCGTCTTGATGACCTTGTCCAGGGACACCTTGTGCGAGCCGTCGCCGCGCATCGCCATCTTCGCGGCCGTGACCGCCTTGACCGCCGCCATACCGTTGCGCTCGATGCAGGGGATCTGGACCAGGCCGCCGACCGGGTCGCAGGTGAGGCCGAGGTTGTGTTCCATGCCGATCTCGGCCGCGTTCTCGACCTGCTCGGGGGAGCCGCCCAGCACCTCGGCCAGCGCGCCCGCCGCCATCGAGCAGGCCGAACCGACCTCGCCCTGGCAGCCGACCTCGGCACCGGAGATGGACGCGTTCTCCTTGAAGAGCATGCCGATCGCGCCCGCGGCCAGCAGGAAGCGGACCACCCCGTCCTCGTCGGCGCCCGGCACGAAGTTGATGTAGTAGTGGAGGACGGCCGGGATGATGCCCGCGGCGCCGTTCGTCGGGGCGGTGACCACCCGGCCGCCCGCCGCGTTCTCCTCGTTCACCGCCATCGCGTACAGCGTGATCCACTCCATCGAGCGGGCCAACGGGTCGCCCTCGGCGCGGAGTTGGCGCGCGGTCACGGCCGCCCGGCGTTTCACCCGCAGCCCGCCCGGCAGGATGCCCTCGCGGGACAGGCCGCGGGACACGCAGGCCTGCATGACCCGCCAGATGTCGAGGAGCCCGGAGCGGATCTCGTCCTCGGTGCGCCAGGCCCGCTCGTTCTCCAGCATCAGCGCGGAGATCGACAGGCCCGTCTCCTTCGTCAGGCGGAGCAGCTCGTCGCCCGTGCGGAAGGGGTACTTGAGGACCGTGTCGTCCAGCTTGATCCGGTTCGCGCCGGCCGCGCCTTCATCAAGCACGGTCTCGTCGACGACGAACCCGCCGCCCACCGAGTAGTACGTCTTCGACAGGAGTTCGGTGCCCGAGGCGTCGTATGCCCAGAGGGTCATGCCGTTCGCGTGGTACGGGAGGGCCTTACGGCGGTGCAGCTTCAGGTCGTCGTCGAAGGAGAACGGGATCTCGTGCTCGCCGAGCAGCCGCAGTCGCCGGTCGGCCTTGATCTGCTCGACCCGCTCGTCCGCCCCCTCCACGTCCACCGTCCGCGGCGAGGCGCCCTCCAGTCCGAGCAGCACCGCCTTGGGGGTGCCGTGGCCGTGGCCGGTCGCGCCCAGGGAGCCGTAGAGCTCGGCACGTATCGACGCTACGGAGTCCAGCAGCTCCTCGTGCCGCAGCCGGCGGGCGAACATGCGTGCCGCGCGCATCGGGCCGACCGTGTGGGAGCTGGACGGGCCGATGCCGATCGAGAACAGGTCGAAGACCGAGATGGCCACGGGGACTCCTCAATGCCGGGATGGTGGGGGCAACCGGTCCACGGATGCCCCCACCGGGGAATTACTTGTTCAGGCCGGGGTACAGCGGGTGCCTGTCGGCAAGGGCCTGGACCCGGGCCTTCAGAGCGTCCACGTCGTACGACTGCTTCAGCGTCTCCGCGATCACGTCCGCCACCTCGGCGAAGTCCTCGGCCGTGAAGCCGCGGGTCGCCAGCGCCGGCGTGCCGATACGGAGGCCCGAGGTGACCATCGGCGGGCGCGGGTCGTTCGGGACGGCGTTGCGGTTGACCGTGATGCCGACCTCGTGGAGTCGGTCCTCGGCCTGCCGGCCGTCCAGCTCGGACTCGCGCAGGTCGACCAGGATCAGGTGCACGTCCGTACCGCCGGACAGCACGTTCACCCCGGCCGCCCGGGCGTCGTCGGCCGTCAGACGCTCGGCGAGGATGCGCGCACCCTCCACCGTACGCCGCTGGCGCTCCTTGAACTCCTCGCTCGCCGCGACCTTGAAGGAGACCGCCTTCGCCGCGATCACGTGCTCCAGGGGACCGCCCTGGAAGCCCGGGAAGACGGACGAGTTGAGCTTCTTCGCGAAGTCCTGCTTGGCGAGGATGATGCCGCCGCGGGGGCCGCCCAGCGTCTTGTGGGTGGTCGACGTGACGACATCGGCGTACGGCACCGGGTTCGGGTGCAGCCCGGCCGCCACCAGCCCCGCGAAGTGCGCCATGTCGACCCACAGGTACGCCTCGACCTCGTCGGCGATCCGGCGGAACTCGGCGAAGTCCAGCTGCCGCGGGTACGCCGACCAGCCGGCGATGATCACCTTCGGCCGGTGCTCCTTGGCGAGCTTCTCCAGCTCGGCCATGTCGACCAGGCCGGTCGCCGGGTCGACGTGGTAGGCGACGACGTCGAACTGCTTGCCGGAGAAGTTCAGCCGCATCCCGTGGGTGAGATGGCCGCCGTGCGCCAGGTCCAGGCCCAGGATCGTGTCGCCGGGCTGGGCCAGCGCGAACAGGGCTGCCTGGTTGGCGGAGGCGCCCGAGTGCGGCTGCACGTTGGCGTACTCGGCGCCGAACAGCTCCTTGACCCGGTCGATGGCGATCTGTTCGGCGACGTCGACGTGCTCGCAGCCGCCGTAGTAGCGGCGGCCGGGGTACCCCTCCGCGTACTTGTTGGTGAGGACCGAGCCCTGCGCCTCCATCACCGCGAGGGGTGCGAAGTTCTCGGAGGCGATCATCTCCAGGGTGGACTGCTGGCGGTTCAGCTCGGCGTCGACCGCGGCGGCGATCTCGGGGTCGAGCTCGTGCAGGGGCGTGTTCAGTGCGGACATGCGTGTACGGCTCCTCAGCCGGCGTTCTGGGCGGTGTACTCGTCGGCGGAGAGCAGGTCGGCCGGCTCCTCCGTGACACGGATCCTGAAGAGCCAACCGCCCTCGAAGGGGGCTGAGTTGACGAGCGACGGGTCGTTGACGACGTCCTCGTTGATCTCGGTGACCTCACCGGTGACGGGGGAGTACAGGTCGCTGACCGACTTGGTCGACTCCAGCTCGCCGCAGGTCTCGCCCGCGGTCACGGCGGAGCCCACCTCGGGAAGCTGGGCGTAGACGACGTCGCCGAGCGCGTTCGCCGCGAACTCGGTGATGCCGACCGTCGAGACGCCGTCCTCGGCGGCCGACAGCCACTCGTGCTCCTTGCTGTAGCGCAGCTGCTGGGGGTTGCTCATGGCCTGAATTCTCCTGTACGCGGGGGAGTGGTGGTGAATGGGTGACTGCCGGAAACGTGCGTGAGCAGCGGTGATGTGCCCGCGCTCACGCCCAAGGATTACTTCTGGCGCTTGTAGAACGGCAGCGCCACGACCTCGTACGGTTCGTGACTGCCCCGGATGTCCACGCCGACGCCCGCCGTGCCCGGCGCCGAGTGCGCCGCGTCGACGTACGCCATCGCGATCGGCTTGCCGAGCGTCGGGGAGGGCGCCCCGGAGGTGACCTCGCCGATCACCTCGCCGCCGGCCACCACCGGGTACCCGGCGCGCGGCACCCGCCGCCCCTCGGCGACCAGGCCGACCAGGACGCGCGGGGGGTTTTCCGAAGCCCTGGAAGCGGCCTCCGCCAGCGCCTCGCGCCCCACGAAGTCGCCCTCCTTCTCGAACTTCACCACCCGGCCGAGCCCGGCGTCGAAGGGGGTCAGCCCGGTGCTCAGCTCGTGCCCGTACAGCGGCATGCCCGCCTCCAGGCGCAGGGTGTCCCGGCAGGACAGGCCGCAGGGGACCAGGCCGGCGCCCTCGCCCGCCTTGGTCAGCGCCTGCCACAGCTCGACGGCGTGCTCGGGCTTCACGAAGAGCTCGAAGCCGTCCTCGCCGGTGTACCCGGTGCGGGCGATGAGGGCCGGGACGCCGGCCACCGTGCCGGGCAGACCGGCGTAGTACTTGAGGCCGTCGAGGTCGGCGTCGGTGAGGGACTTCAGGATCCCGGGGGACTCCGGGCCCTGCACGGCGATCAGGGCGTACGCGTCCCGGTCGTCGCGTACCTCGGCGTCGAAGCCGGGGGCACGCTCGACGAGGGCGTCCAGGACGACCTGGGCGTTGGAGGCGTTGGCCACGACCATGTATTCGGTCTCACCGAGCCGGTAGACGATCAGGTCGTCCAGGATGCCGCCGTCGGCCCGGCAGATCATGGTGTAGCGGGCGCGGCCGACGCCCACGGAGGCGATGTTGCCGACGAGGGCGTAGTCGAGAAGCTGCGCCGCCTGCGGCCCGGTCACCGTGATCTCGCCCATGTGGGAGAGGTCGAAGAGCCCGGCCCGGGTCCGCACGGCGACGTGCTCGTCGCGTTCGGAGCCGTAGCGCAGCGGCATGTCCCAGCCGGCGAAGTCGGTCATCGTCGCGCCGAGCGAACGATGCAGGGCATCGAGGGCGGTACGGCGGATTTCGGTACTGCTCATCGGACGGATGTCTCCCAAGGCATGACGGCACGGCGAGGTCGTTCCTCCCCATCTGTCATCGGAACCTGAGAGGTTCGCCATGACCACGGGGGACATGGCTTGCACCTTGGGTGGGACCACCGGGAAGGCGGCCCGCTTTTCAGATGTGCCTCGCCCGCGCGGTAACGGGGCCTGAGAGATTCAAGGGAGGGACTTGCTCCTTCGGCGCCCCGGCGGCGTACGCCTGGGGACTCTCCCGCGCGGATTCAAACGGCCGGTATGCAGTTGGCGCGCACATCATTGCACGCATCCGGGGCATACGGCAGGGCCGCATCTGTAACCAGCCTGTGGCAGGACGATCACGAAAACGCGAGGCACCGCGCATTACCTTCTCTTTACACTCGACGGGGATGGGACTCCGTACCCAAGCCCCAGGGGAGGACGATCACGGTGAACAGGACCACCACCGCCTACGCCACGACCTCGGCTCTCGCGCTGCCCAAGCAGCCCGGGGCCCCGGCCCGCGAGCGGTGCGGCGAACGGCCGGCACCGGTGGTCCGCGACCTCCGCGACCGTTCGGGCCGCAGCCCGCACGCCCTGCTCTTCGGCCCCCGCGACCTCGTCGTCGTCACCGGGCTGCCCGGCAGCGGCAAGTCCACGCTGATGAACCGAGCGGTCAACGGCGTCCGCATCGACTCCCAGGACACCCGCGACCGCTGGGACGCCCGCGCCCCCCGCTTCTTCCCGTACGCGGTCTACCGCCCCCTGGTCCGCCTCGCCCACTACGCCGGACTGCGCCGCGCCCTGCGCGGCGGCCGGGGTGTCGTCCTGCACGACTGCGGTACGCAGGCCTGGGTGCGCGACTGGCTGGCCCGCGAGGCCCGCCGCCGCGGCGGCACGCTCCACCTGCTGCTGCTCGACGTCACGGCCGGCGACGCCCTGGCGGGGCAGCGCGAGCGCGGCCGGGGTGTGTCGAGGTACGCGTTCCTGCGCCACCGGCACGCGGCCGCCCGGCTGATCCGCCAGGTCGAGCGGGGTGAGCTGCCCGCCGGCGTGGGCTCCGCGGTGCTGCTCGACCGGGACGCGGCGGACGTGCTGCGCCGGATCGGCTTCACGGGCTGACCGCAGTCCCTCCTTACCCGTTAGCCTTTTGGCCACATCAGCGGTTCACAGCAGTGGTTCACAGCAGGCGGTCGGACAGATGGACTTCCCAGCGGATCTTCCCGCGGACTTTCCCATGCAGGCGCACCCCCATCCGCACGGCGGATGGCCCGGCAACGAGCTGGAGGAGGTGCTGTCGGCCTCCCTCGGCATACCCGCCGCGGGCGGCCGGATCATCGAGGTGCTCGGCCGCAGTTACGTGTGGATCCCGCTGCCCGGTGGCGGCGGACCGCACAGCGGCCCCCTCGACCTGCCCACCCTGGAGATCGAGGGCCAGGCCTTCGTCCCGGTGTTCAGCTCCGAGGAGCAGTTCCGGCAGGTCGTCGGCGGCCACATGTCGTACACGATCGCCCCGGCCGTCGAGTTCGCCCGCGGGCTGCCCCCGCAGGTCGGCATGGCGATCAACCCCGACGGCGTGGTGGGCGTGCCGCTGCCGCCCGCTGCGGTCGCCGAACTCTGCCGGGTGGGCCGTACCGCCCTGGACGGCCCCACCTCCGGCGGCCGGGTCAAGCTCTTCGAACCGGACTGGCAGGACGACCCGATCGACTTCCTGGCCGCGGCGTCGGCGGAGTTCGCGGAGACCGGCGTGATCACCACGGCCCGCCGCTGCCTGGCCGCGATCGAGACCGCGGACCCGGTGATGTTCGTCGGCGTGGAACTCTCCCTGCGCGAGGGCGACCTGCGGGCCCTCCCGCTGCAGGCCCTGGAACGGGCGGTGACCAGGATCCCCACCCAGTGGCCGGTCAACCTGGTTCTGCTGGATGTGACGGACGACCCCGTGGCGAACTGGATGCGCGATCAGGTACGCCCTTTCTATACGAGGGACCACTTCTGATCGCCGGGCCGTCGGCAACAGGGCTCGAGCAACCGGGCGCTTAAACTCGTTCCATACGCGGGGCAACCACAAGAAGGGGCGGTACACGTGAGCGCCAGCGGCACCACGACCGGCCAGGTCGAGCACATGCTGCGCCAGGTGACGCCAGGGCGCTACGACGCCTACGAGGCACTCCTCCGCGCCCTCGCGACCCCCGGCCAGGGCCAGGTCTGGATGCTCCTGTGGCACGGTCAGGCGGGTTCGCCCGACGCACAGTACGGAAACATGGACGTCGACGGCTACGGCTACGCCCCCTGCGTCACCTCCGCCCAGGAGCTGAGCGCCAGCGGCTGGAACCGCTCGTACGAAGTGGTCGACGGACTCGACGTGGCCCGCACCCTCTACCCCGACCACTTCGGCCTCTGGCTCAACCCGCACGCGCCGGGCGGCGGCGTCGGCATCCCCTGGCTCGACCTGCGGCGCATCGCCACCGGCCTGGAGCGTCAGCCCGCCGGCCCGCTGCGGCTCTCGGAACCCGCCATCGAGATCCCGCAGTTCTACGCCCAGCTCACGCAGAACGCCCACCGCACCCCGGCGGTCCGCTCCCTGCGCCGCGCCTGGGTGCAGCCGGCGCTCGGTGCGCCGTATCTCGCGATCGGTCTGGATGTATACGACACCAGCCCCCCGGCGGTCGACTCGGTGCGCGCGATGATGCAGCAGTCCATCGGCGCGGTCCCGGACGGACTGCCCGTGTCGACCGTCGCGATGTCCGACGAGTTCGACCCGGTCGCCCTCTGGATGCGGGCCGGCGCCCGCCCCTTCTACGACCGCGAGGCGCACGCCCCGGCCGCCCCGGTCGCCGGGTACGGCTACCCGCCCGTGCACGGCGGTTACTGAGCCAAGGTCAAATCGCAGGAAAATCTGCGGTCCGGGCGTGATCTTCGCGCGTAGACGTTCGGCGGGTACAGTCGGCTCGCGCCTCACTGGTCACACTGTCTCCGTCCGGCACGCGTAAATGGACGTCCGGATAACGGAATCCCTCAGTCGTCATCACGGTTGCGCATACTTTCTCCATCAGACCTGGCGCGTGATCGCGAGCGCGTTGAAGACTCCCCTCCAGACGCGAGGTCAACGATTCCTGTGAGCTGATACCGACCGGTATCGATCCAGAGACCAGCAGGTAAGAGAACCAAGCCGCCCACCGCGGCGGACAAAGGCCGGTCACCACCGGCGAGAGGGGTCAGGTCATCGTGACCGCACCGATCGAGACCACGGGGGCGGAAGCCGGAGCGCAGCCCGAAGCCGTGCTCGCCGGGGCCAAGAAGAGCCAGATCGAGGGCCGTTCGCTCACCCAGATCGCCTGGACCCGGTTCAAGCGCGACAAGGTCGCCGTCGCCGGTGGCATCGTCGTCATCTGCCTGGTGCTGATGGCGGTCCTCGCCAAGCCGATCGAGTGGGTCTTCAACCTCGACCCCGACAAGTTCCACCAGGACCTCATCGACCCGGCGCTGCTGTCGCCCAAGGGCGGCTGGGGCGGCATGAGCTGGTCCCACCCGCTCGGTATCGACCCGCAGTACGGCCGCGACATGCTCGCCCGCATCATCGACGGCTCCTGGGTGTCGCTCCTGGTCGCGGGCGGCGCCACCCTGCTGTCGGTGATCATCGGCACCGTGCTCGGCGTCATGGCCGGCTACTACGGCGGCTGGATCGACAGCATCATCAGCCGCCTGATGGACACCTTCCTCGCCTTCCCGCTGCTCCTGTTCGCCATCGCCATCTCGGCCTCGGTGCAGGACGGCTTCTTCGGCCTGGACGGGCTCTCGCTGCGCATCAGCGTCCTGATCTTCGTGATCGGCTTCTTCAGCTGGCCGTACATCGGCCGTATCGTGCGCGCCCAGACGATGACCCTGCGCCGGCGGGAGTTCATCGAGGCCGCCCACAGCCTCGGGGCGCGTGGCCCGTACGTCCTGTTCCGAGAGTTGCTGCCCAACCTCGTCGCACCGATCCTCGTCTACTCGACGCTGATCATCCCGACGAACATCCTCTTCGAGGCGTCGCTGAGCTTCCTCGGAGTCGGCATCGCTCCGCCGCAGGCCTCCTGGGGCGGCATGCTCAGCAACGCCGTGGATCTCTACACAGCGGATCCGCAGTACATGTTCGTGCCCGGTCTGGCGATCTTCATCACCGTCCTGGCATTCAACCTGCTGGGTGACGGGCTGCGTGACGCACTCGACCCTCGCAGCAAGTGATCCACCGATAGAGGGGCTTCCTCACGTGAAGACGAGAAGGGTGACCGCCGCCGTTGCGTCGGTCCTGGCGCTCTCGCTGGGCGCCGCCGCATGTGGCGGCGGTGGCGGCAACAACAGCAGTGGTGGTGGCAACGCCAAGAAGGACGCGGCGCTGACCTCCATCGTCAACGCGACGAGCAAGAAGGGGGGGACTGTCAACCTCGAAGAGTCGGACGTGCCGGACTCGCTGGACCCGGGCAACACGTACTACGGCTTCGTGCAGAACTTCTCCCGCCTCTACGCGCGTACGCTCACGACGTTCAAGCCGGCCGCCGGCAAGGACGGCCTCACGGTCGTCCCGGACCTCGCCGACTCCCTCGGCAAGGCCAGCGCCGACGCCAAGACCTGGACGTACCACCTGCGTTCCGGCCTGAAGTACCAGGACGGCACGCCGATCACGTCCAAGGACGTCAAGTACGCCATCGAGCGCTCCAACTTCGCGCCCGAGGCCCTCTCCAACGGCCCGACGTACTTCAAGCAGTACCTGGTCGGCGGTGACAAGTACACGGGTCCCTACAAGGACAAGTCGGCCGAGGGCCTGAAGTCCATCGAGACCCCGGACGACCAGACGATCGTCTTCAAGCTGAACCAGCCGTTCGCCGACTTCGACTACCTGGCGACCTTCTCGCAGACGGCCCCGGTGCCGCAGGCGAAGGACGACGGCGCCAAGTACGTCCAGCACATCGTGTCCTCGGGCCCGTACCAGTTCCAGTCGTACGAGGAGGGCGCCAGCGCCGTCCTGGTCCGCAACAAGAACTGGGACCAGAAGACCGACCCGGTCCGCAAGGCCTACCCGGACAAGATCTCGGTCAAGTTCAAGGTCAACGCGGTGACGGTCGACAACGACCTGCTCGCCGACAAGATCACGGCCGACCTGGCCGGTACCGGTGTGCAGCCGCAGACCCAGCCGAAGGTGCTGACCGGCAAGAACGCCAAGTCGACGGACAACTCGTACGCGGGCGCGCTCCAGTACCTGGCGCTGAACGTGAACGTGAAGCCGTTCGACAACGCCGACTGCCGCAAGGCCGTGCAGTACGCGGTGAACAAGCAGTCCGTGCTCGACGCCGTGGGCGGCTCGCCCAAGGGTGACGTGGCCTCGACGCTGCTGCCGC
The DNA here is from genome assembly GCF_050936785.1 of Streptomyces sp. CA-249302. NCBI lineage: Bacteria > Bacillati > Actinomycetota > Actinomycetes > Kitasatosporales > Streptomycetaceae > Streptomyces > Streptomyces sp. CA-249302. The sequence goes on from NZ_JBNJMG010000001.1 coordinate 7,512,140, forward strand.
CGTCGGTCAACGGCTACACCAAGTTCGACACCTACCCGACCGCCGGCAACAAGGGCGACGTCGCGAAGGCCAAGGCCGCGCTGAAGGCGTGCGGCAAGCCGAACGGCTTCTCCACCACGATGACGGCCCGTTCGGACCGTCCCGCCGAGATCGCGGCCGCCACGGCCGTCCAGAACTCGCTGAAGGCCGTCGGTATCACCGTCGACATCAAGCAGTACCCCTCCGGCAAGTACTTCTCCAACTTCGCCGGTGTCCCGAGCTACGTGCACGACCACAAGCTCGGCATCCTGTCGATGGCCTGGGGCGCCGACTGGCCGACCGGCTACGGCTTCCTGGAGCAGATCGTCGACGGCGGCGCCATCAAGCCCTCCGGTGGCACCAACCTGATGGAGCTGAACGACCCGGCCATCAACAAGGCCCTGGCCAGCGCCATCGCCAACACCGACACCGCCGCCCGCACCAAGGCGTGGGGCGACATCGACAAGATGGTCATGGACAACGCGTCCGTGGTCCCGCTGTTCTACCGCAAGAACCTGCTGTACAGGCCGGCGTCCGCGACGAACGTCACGGTGACGCAGGCGTACCTCGGCATGTACGACTACCTGCTGCTCAGCTCCTCGAAGTAGCAGCAGGCCGGATACCCCTGAAAGGCAGGTGAAGGCACCGGGTGGCCGGGACGGACCAACTCCGTCCCGGCCACCCGGAGCCGGACAGCTGTGGCTGCGTACATCATCCGACGCGTCTTCGGCGCCTTGGTACTGCTGCTGGTGGTCAGCGCAGTCACCTTCGGCATCTTCTTCCTGGTCCCCCGCCTGGGCGGACAGACGGCCACCCAGCTGGCCACCCAGTACGTCGGCAAGGACGCCAATCCCGAGTCCATCGCCGCGATCAAGAAGAACCTGGGCTTCGACCAGCCCATCTACATCCAGTACTGGGACTACCTCAAGGGGCTCTTCGTCGGCGCCGACTACAAGTTCGGCCCTGATGCGACGCACTGCAGCGCGCCCTGCTTCGGGTACTCCTTCAAGAGTCACATCGAGGTCTGGCCGCAGCTCACGCAGCGCATCCCGGTCTCCTTCTCGCTGGCCGTCGGGGCGGCCGTGATCTGGCTGATCTTCGGTGTCACCACCGGTGTCGTCTCCGCGCTGCGCAAGGGCAAGCCGATCGACCGCATCTCGATGTTCATCGCGCTGGCCGGCGTCTCCCTCCCGATCTTCTTCACCGGTCAGATCCTGAGCGGGCTCTTCGTCTATCAATGGCCCGTCTGGGAGAGCACCGACTACGTCCCCTTCACGCAGAACCCGGCCGACTGGGCCTGGCATCTGCTGCTGCCCTGGATCAGCCTCGCGTTCCTCTTCTCCGCCCTCTACGCCCGGCTCACCCGGGCGGGCATGCTGGAGACCATGGGCGAGGACTACATCCGTACGGCCCGGGCCAAGGGCCTGAAGGAGACCACGGTCGTGTCGAAGCACGGCCTCAGAGCCGCGCTCACCCCCATCGTCACCATCTTCGGCATGGACTTCGGCACCCTCGTCGGCACCGCCGTCCTGACCGAGACCGTCTTCTCCCTGCAGGGCATCGGGGCGTACTCGATCCAGGCGATCCGCGACAACGACCTGCCCATCGTGATGGGCGTGACCCTCGTCGCCGCGTTCTTCATCGTCTTCTGCAACTTGATCGTCGACCTGGTGTACGCCGCCATCGACCCCCGCGTGAGGTACTCGTGAGCAAGCTCGAAAAGGCGGCCCTCGGCGAACCCGCCACCGACGCCGCCCCGCCCGACGCCGACGCGTTCCTCTCCGTCCGCGATCTGCGCATCCACTTCGACACCGACGACGGCCTGGTCAAGTCCGTCGACGGCGTCAGCTTCGACGTGCACCGCGGCAGGACGCTGGGCATCGTCGGCGAGTCCGGCTCCGGCAAGTCGGTCACCTCGCTCGGCGTGATGGGTCTGCACCGCTCGGCCAACGCCAAGGTCACCGGTGAGGTCTGGCTGGACGGCCAGGAGCTGATCGGCGCCGACCCGGACGACGTCCGCCGGCTGCGCGGCCGCAAGATGGCGATGATCTTCCAGGACCCGCTGTCCTCGATGCACCCGTACTACACGGTCGGCGCGCAGATCGTGGAGGCCTACCGGGTCCACCACGACGTCAACAAGAAGATCGCCCGCACCCGGGCGATCGAGATGCTGGACCGGGTGGGCATCCCGGAGCCGAACCAGCGCGTGGACAGCTACCCGCACGAGTTCTCCGGCGGTATGCGCCAGCGCGCGATGATCGCGATGGCGCTGGTGAACAACCCCGAGCTGCTCATCGCCGACGAGCCGACCACCGCCCTGGACGTCACCGTGCAGGCGCAGATCCTGGACCTGATCCGGGACCTGCAGAAGGAGTTCGGCTCCGCGGTCATCATGATCACGCACGACCTCGGTGTGGTCGCCGAGATCGCCGACGACCTGCTCGTGATGTACGCCGGGCGGCCCGTGGAGCGCGGTCCGGCCGAGTCGGTGTTCGCCGAGCCCCGGCACCCGTACACCTGGGGCCTGCTCGGTTCGATGCCGCGGCTCGACCGCGAGGACACCGACCGGCTGACCCCGATCCAGGGCGCCCCGCCCTCGCTGATCAACGTCCCGGACGGCTGCCCCTTCAACCCGCGCTGCCCGTACGCCGACATCCCCAAGGACAACGTCACCCGCACGGTCCGCCCCGAGCTGACCGAGGTGGGCAGCCGGCACTGGGCGGCCTGCCACATGTCGCAGGAGCAGCGGGAGCGTATCTGGACCGAAGAGATTGCGCCGAAGCTGTGAGCGACGACAAAGAAGTGAGCATCCCCACGCAGAGCGACGCGGCCACCCTCACCAAGGGCGCGGCCGACGGCGAGACCCTGCTGAAGGTGACCGGGCTCCAGAAGCACTTCCCGATCCGCAAGGGCCTGATGGGGCGGCAGACCGGCGCGGTGCGCGCCGTCGACGGCCTCGACTTCGAGGTCCGCAAGGGCGAGACCCTCGGTGTCGTGGGCGAGTCCGGCTGCGGCAAGTCGACCATGGGCCGGCTGATCACCCGGCTGCTCGAACCGACTGGCGGCAAGGTCGAGTTCGAGGGCAAGGACATCACGCACCTCGGCGTCGGCGGCATGCGTCCGCTCCGCCGTGACGTGCAGATGATCTTCCAGGACCCGTACTCCTCGCTGAACCCGCGGCACACGATCGGCACGATCGTCAGCGCTCCCTTCAAGCTCCAGGGCGTCGAGCCCGAGGGCGGGGTGAAGAAGGAGGTCCAGCGGCTGCTGTCGGTGGTGGGCCTCAACCCCGAGCACTACAACCGCTATCCGCACGAGTTCTCCGGCGGTCAGCGCCAGCGCATCGGCATCGCGCGTGCGCTCGCCCTGAACCCGAAGCTGGTCGTGGCGGACGAGCCGGTCTCCGCGCTGGACGTGTCGATCCAGGCCCAGGTCGTGAACCTGCTGGACGACCTCCAGCACGAGCTCGGCCTGACGTACGTGATCATCGCGCACGACCTCTCGGTGGTACGGCACGTCTCGGACCGCATCGCGGTGATGTACCTCGGCAAGATCGTCGAACTGGCCGACCGGGACTCGCTGTACAAGGCGCCGATGCACCCGTACACCAAGGCCCTGATGTCGGCGGTGCCGATCCCGGACCCGAAGCGCCGCTCGGCCAAGAGCGAGCGCATCCTGCTCCGCGGCGACGTGCCCTCGCCGATCTCCCCGCCGAGCGGCTGCCGCTTCCACACGCGGTGCTGGAAGGCGACGGAGATCTGCAAGACGACCGAGCCCCCGCTCCTGGAGCTGAAGCCCGGCCAGCAGGTCGCCTGCCACCACCCGGAGAACTTCGAGGACCAGGCCCCGCAGGACACGGTGCTGCTGACCGTGGCCAAGGAGGCGGCCGAACTGGTCGCCGACGATGTGTTGGCCGAGTCTGCGGCGACTTCGGCGGCGGTGGCTGCCGAGGTGGGTGAGTCTGCCAACCAAGGGGCGCGGGGCAGCATTGAATCTGCAGCTACCGCCGCGGGGGTGCGACCAGCCCCCACCGACCCGCAGACAACCGACGAACCGGCTGAAGCGGAAGACGACCGTCAGGAGTCAACCGACAAGTAGCGCATGACGAGTTGGTAAAGTCATGCACATGCCCGAGCGGGAGGGTAAAGAGTCGTCCGTGTCCGACTTATCGGCACACCGAAGGGACGACCCGTGAAACTCTCCCGTTCGGCACGCTTAGGAGCCGTCGTCACCGCGGCGGCTTCTTTCATGGTCATCGCGGCCTCCTCCGCCCCGGGCCCCGGCGCCCCCGGCCTCGGCGACCCCTACTTCCCGCTCCTGGGCAACGGCGGCTTCGACGCCCGCCACTACGACCTCGACGTGGCGTACAACCCGGACACCGACCGCCTGGACGGCCGTACCACCCTGACCGCCCACGCCACCCAGAGCCTCACCTCCTTCGACCTGGACCTGCAGAAACTGGAGGTCACCAGAGTCGAAGTCGACGGCAGACGCGCCGAGTTCACGCGCGACGGCGACGAACTGCGCATCACCCCCAAGGGAGTTCTCCCCAAGGGTCGCGACTTCAAGGTCACCGTCACCTACGGCGGTGTCCCCGAACCCCTCAACGGCCCCATCGTGTTCGGCTCCGACTACGGCTGGATGAAGACCACCGACGGCGTCTTCGTGGCCTGCGAACCCAACGCCGCCTCCACCTGGTTCCCGTCCAGCGACCACCCCGACGACAAGGCCACCTACGACATCCGCATCAAGGCCCCCAAGGGCCTGACCGGAGTCTCCAACGGCCGGCTCGTCTCGTCCTACGACAAGGGCGACTCGTCGTACGCGCACTGGCGCGAGAGCAAGCCCATGGCGACCTATCTCGCGACCGCCACCATCGGCAAGTTCGACGTCAAGACCGGCAGGACCCCCGCCGGGACCCCCATCTACGTCGCCATCGACCCAGTGCTCGCGAACAGCAACAGCGTCGACGTGTACGCCGTCACCGCCGCCGCCACCGACTACTGGTCGCAGGTCTTCGGGCCGTACCCCTTCGAGGAGACCGGCGCGATCGTCGACGACATGCCGGAGGCCGGGTTCTCGCTGGAGGTGCAGAGCAAGCCGGCGTACTCGGCCGTGCGCAGCGAGACCACGATCGTGCACGAGCTGGCCCACCAGTGGTTCGGCGACTCGGTGTCGGTGGAGCGCTGGAAGGACATCTGGCTCAACGAGGGCTTCGCCACCTACGCCCAGTGGCTGTGGGCCGAGCACCAGGGCACCCGCAGCGCCCACGACTCGTTCCTGGCCGCCTACAACGCCCGCGCCGCCGACAACCCCTTCTGGCAGATCACCGTCGCCGACCCGCAGCGCGACACCATGTTCGCCTCCGCGGTCTACCAGCGCGGCGCGATGACCCTCCAGATGCTGCGCGAACGGATCGGCGACACGGCCTTCTTCAAGCTGCTGCCCACCTGGACGAAGATCCACAAGTACGGCAACGCGAACACGGCCGACTTCATCCGCCTCGCCGAGAAGATCTCCGGGCAGAACCTGGACGACCTGTTCCAGACGTGGATCTACACGACGGGCAAGCCCGCCCTGTGATCGGCTCGGCAGCAGCCCGCGCGTAAGAATGTGGGGTGCTTCAGCAACTCTTCAGTCCCTCCGTCCAGCACACGCTCGACCTCGTCGGCATCTTCGTGTTCGCCATCTCCGGCGCGCTGCTGGCCGTCCGCAAGAACTTCGACGTCTTCGGCATCGCCGTGCTCGCCGAGGTCACCGCGCTGGGCGGAGGGCTGTTCCGGGACCTGGTGATCGGCGCCGTACCGCCGGCCGCCTTCACCGATCTCGGCTACTTCCTCACCCCGATGCTCGCCGCGCTCCTGGTCGTCTTCCTGCACCCGCAGGTGGAGCGCATCCAGATCGCGGTGAACGTCTTCGACGCGGCCGGCCTCGGCCTGTTCTGCGTCGCCGGCACGACGAAGGCGTACGAGTACGGGCTGAGCCTCACCTCCTCGGCAACCCTGGGCCTGGCCACCGCGGTCGGCGGCGGTGTGCTCAGGGACGTGCTGGCCAACGAGGTCCCGTCCCTGCTGCGCTGGGACCGCGACCTCTACGCGGTCCCGGCGATCGTCGGCGCCACCATGGTCGTCCTGTGCATCCGTTACGACGCCCTCACCCCGTTCACCAGCGGGCTCGCGGTGGTCACCGCCTTCGCCCTGCGCCTGCTCGCGATGAAGTACCACTGGCGAGCGCCGCGTGCGTGGAACCGGCGGTCGACGGTTCGAGAGGAGTAGAACTCCGGGCGTGCGCCCGGTGCTGGCCCATCTCCACCGAGAGCCAGCGGAAGGAGGGGACCACCTGCGGCCGCCACAGCGCCATGGTGTGCCCGCCCGCGCTCTTCGGGATGAAGACCACGTGCACGGTCGTCGGTGCCTTCGCGGTCTCCTCCAGGGCGACGGCGGCCTCGTACCCGTCGTGCGGCTGGCCGGAGAGGTACAGCGCGATCTTCGGCGGGGTGAGCTTCTTCTTCAGCAGCAGATAGGGGTTGTTCTCCTCGCGCAGGGTCAGGTTCTGCGCGGCCAGCGAGTTGCGCTCGCCGATCGGGTCGTTGTACCCGGACATGCTCACCGCCGCCATGTACCGGTCCGGGTGCGCCACGGCCAGCTTCACCGCGCAGTGCGCGCCGGCCGAATAGCCGGACACCGCCCAGCCGTCGGGCGCGGGCAGGGCACGGAAGTTGTCCATGACCATCTTGGGTACGTCGATGCTGAGCCAGCTGTCGGCGTTCACCGTGCCCGGGATGTTGGCACAGCCGGTGTCCACACCGGCCAGCAGGTTGGTGCGCGGCGCGACCAGGATGAAGGGGGCCACCTCGCCGTTCCTCATCAGCGGGGCCAGCTGCTGGGTCGCGTGCATCGACCCGAACCAGGCCTTCGCCGAGCCGGGGTAGCCGGGCAGCAACTCGACCACCGGGAACCTGTGGTGCGCGTACTTCGGCTCGCTGTACTGCGGCGGCAGCCAGACGTAGACCTCGGCGTTCACTCCGGAGACCCGGCCCTTGAGCTGGGTCTCGCGCACCCCGCGCATCCCCGGCCCGCTGGCCGCCGTGAAGTCCTGCTTCACCTTGGGCAACCGTTTCAGCGCTATTCCGCCGGTGCCGTCGGCGCCCAGGTTGGCCGCCTGCTGCACGTGGTCGCCCGTGCCGAGCAGGTCGGCCCAGTTGTCGTAGAGACTGTTGGCGTTGTTGACGAGGACGAAGACCAGCGCGACCGCCGTCCCCTGGGCGAACAGCAGCATCAGCATGCGGGCCGCCAGGCGCAGGGCTTTCGGCCCGCGCATCCGTGACCACAGGACCAGCGGCACGACGATGGCGATCGCGAACAGCACGATCAGCGTGTAGAGGAACGGAGTCCCGGTGAGGCTCATGTCCCCATAGAGGGGCGGGGAGGGCTTCAGGTTGAGGACGAGTTCGGACACTTACCAAGAAATTGCCGGGATCTCACCCGGGGGCAGGTCCGGGATGGTCATGATTCACACGGCCGTAATCCTAAAAGCTACCGCTTAGTAATCAACTGTTGTACCGTTCACCCATGCCAGAAGCAGCCACCGCCCCGGACCTCGCCCGGGCCACGATCGGCGACAGCGAGTTCGACCGGGACACCGCGCTCACCCGGCGCGCGCCCGGCGTCCACGACATCGAGCTCTCCGCCGGCTGGACCATCATCAACGCCGTCAACGGCGGCTATCTGCTGGCGGTCCTCGGCCGCGCCCTCGCGGACACCCTGCCGCACGCCGACCCGTTCACCGTCTCGGCGCACTACCTGACCGCGTCCCAGCCGGGCCCGGCGGTCGTCCGCAGCGAGGTCGTGCGCACCGGCCGCACCCTCTCCACCGGCCAGGCCTCCCTCTTCCAGTACGACGACGAGGGCCGCGAGGTGGAGCGTATCCGCGTCCTCGCCTCCTACGGCGACCTGGACGCCCTCCCGGACGACGTCCGTACGACGGCGACGCCGCCTGTGATCCCGCCCATGGACCAGTGCTTCGGTCCGCAGGACGCACCGGCCCCGGTCTCCGGCAGCTCCGCCATCGCCGACCGGCTGATGCTCAAGCTGGATCCGGCCACCCTCGGCTGGGCGGTCGGCGCGCCGTCCGGCAAGGGCGAGATGCGGGCCTGGTTCGGCCTGGCCGACGGCCGGGACGCGGACCCGCTCTCCCTCCTGCTGGCGGTGGACGCGCTCCCGCCCACCGCCTTCGAGATCGGCCTCAAGGGCTGGGTCCCCACGGTGGAACTCACCGTCCACGTCCGCTGCCGCCCGGCCCCCGGCCCCCTGCGCGTCTCCATCACCACCCGCAACCTGGCCGGCGGCTTCCTGGAGGAGGACGCGGAGGTCTGGGACAGCGAGGACAGGCTGGTGGCCCAGTCCCGCCAGCTGGCACGGGTCAGGCTGGGCTGAGCGGCGCCCTGCCGAGCCAGGCCGCCAACTGCCCGTAGCCGTCGGCTCCTTCGGGGGCCGGCAGCGCGGAGGCGAAGGGCAGGTCCGCACCCTCACGGACCGCTTCCGGCAGCACCTGCCGGGCCATCGTGAGCGAGAACTCCGCCAGTTCCGGGTCGAGTTCGACCGGGTGGCCGAGCGCCTCCGACAAGTCCCAGGTGTGGACGACCAGTTCCATGACGTACGCCGACAGGGCGACCCGGCCGGGCGCCTCACCCCACGGCACCTTCACGGCCTCCACCATCCGCTCATCGCTCTCCCAGGCCTTCAACACCCGGGCGCGCACCTCTTCGTAGGCGGCCGGCCACCCGTCGTCGGCCACACCCTCGACAAGCGCCCGTACATCGCCCCCGTCACCCTCCTCGCCGACCACCGCGATGCGCAGAGTGCCGCCGACGATGTGCCCGAGCAGCGTGCGTACGTCGAACTCGGTGCACGGCGTAGGGCCGTTGAGCCGCTCCGGCGTCACCGTCTTGATCAGCGCGGCCGTCTGCTCGGTGGCACGGGCGTATATCGGGCGGGGATCCGTGGCGTCCATGGTGGACCTCTCTGCTCGGTGATCCGTCGCCCAGAGGTTCCCCCGCATAACCTGACAGTATCCGTCAGCATTTGCGACGGGCCCGCCCACGGCGGGACTCTGGTGCCGTGAAGTCCGACCGCCTGCTCTCGATCCTGCTGCTCCTGCAGACCCGCGGCCGCGTCCCCGCGCACGAACTCGCCGCCCGCCTCGAGGTGTCGGTGCGGACGATCTACCGGGACGTCGAGGCCCTGTCGGCCTCCGGGGTACCGGTCTACGCCGAGCGCGGGCGGCACGGCGGCATCGAGCTGCTGGCCGGCTTCCGTACGGACGTCACCGGACTGACCGCCGACGAGTCCCGCGCGCTGTTCATCCTGGCCGCGCAGGGCGCGCACGCCGCGCTCGGCCTGGACGCGGCCCTCGGCTCGGCCCTGCGCAAGGTGATGGCCGCGCTGCCGGCGCCGTACCGCCCGGCCGCCGAGGTGACCAGCCGCCGTATCCTCGTCGACGCCACCCGCTGGAAGGGCGGCCCGCAGAAGGCCGTCGACCTCGACGTGCTTCAGGACGCGGTCTTCGCCGACCGGCGCCTGAGGCTGCGGTACCGGCACAGCGGCGAACAGGACCCGCGGACGTACACCGTCGACCCGTACGGACTCGTCTCGAAGGCCGGCGTCTGGTACCTGGTCGCCGACCGCCGTACGCGGCCGCAGCTCTTCCGCGCCGACCGGGTGCGCTCGGCCACCGTCCTCGAGGAGGCGGTCCGGCGGCGGGCGGGCGTCGAACTCGCCGACGTCTGGGAGGTGTTGCGCCGGCAGGTCGAGGAGCGGCCCGGCGGACTCGACGTCACGGTCCGGGTCCGGCGCGACCGCCTCGACATGTTCCTGCGCCTGACCGCCTCCCAGGTCGCCGAACTCCCGGAGATCGAGGGCGACATGGACGCCGAGGGGGAGTGGGTGACCGTGAAGCTGTCGTACGGCTTCGTCCGCGAGGCCCGCGGGCTCCTCCAGTTCGCCGACAGCGTGGAGGTCCTGACACCCCCCGAACTGCGTGCCGAACTCGCCGCCGCGGCCGCTTCTGTCACGGGCTTGTACCAGCGAGTAATCCTGAGGGATTCCTGAAGTAGCAGGTCAGAAGGGTTTATTGGGATTCCCTTTACCTGAATCACAGGCCGGGGACAGACCGCCCCCAAGGAAGCCCTAAGCGCCGTTGATTGAGTCCCGCCTCAAGAAGTCCTCATCTTCCTTGGAGTTGTTTCTCATGAAGCGTGTGCGTCTCGTCCCCGCAGTGGCCCTGCTGGCGCTCTCGCCTCTGGTCCTGGCGGCCTGTGGTTCGAGCGACTCCTCGTCGTCCTCGAACAACGGCAACTCCGGGCAGCAGCAGGCCTGTTCGGCGCCGTCCGGCAACGCGTCCGGAATGCCCAGCGGCGCCCCCTCGGGCGCCCCGACCGGCAACGCGACCAACCGGCCCACCGGCAACCCCTCCGGTATGCCGAGCGGCGCGGCCAGCGGCGCCCCCGGGGGCGGTCAGGGTGGCCCCGGCGGTGGCGGCATGGGCGGCGGCTGCGGCGGCCAGGGCGGCCCGGGCGGAGGCGGCGCGGCCCCCAGCGGCGCGCCGAGCGGCCAGCCGTCGGCGGCGTCGACCAAGAGCTGACGCGTTCCGTCGTACGACAGGGGCGGCACTCCCGGTGAACGGGGGTGCCGCCCCTGTGTGTTGCCGTCCGGCGTGGGCTCAGTGCCGCCAGTGATGGCGTCCGATGCTGATCAGCCGCATCTGCCGGGTCGCGACCTGGGTGACGTGTTCCCGGTCCGCCGCCGTGCCCTCCAGGGCCTCCAGGAAGAGGGAGGCCGTGATCAGCATCTGGTCCACGTAGAGGTGGGCCAGCATCAGCAGGTCGTCCTCGCTCCAGCCCTGGGACTCGGGGTCCTTGGCGAGCTCCGTGCCCACCTCCTCGGCGAACCGCACGAGTTGGTCCCGGATGGCCTCGCGCACCGGCTGGACCCCGCCGTGCCGCTCCCGGGCGATGAAGCGGACGTGCGCCGGGTAGGCGTCCACGTGGCCGGCGATCAACTCGATGGCACGCGCTATGCGTTCCTCGCTGCTGTCCGCCGTGGTCACCGTCGTGCGGATCATCGGGTGCAGGCTGCCCAGCGCCTCCTCGACCAGGGCGACGCCGAGGTCCGCGATGGAGCGGAAGTGCCGGTAGAAGGCGGTGGGGGCGACGCCCACGGCGCGGGTGACCTCGCGCAGGCCCAGGCTGCTCAGGCTCTGCTCCTCCAGCAGGCCCAGTGCCGCGTCCAGCAGCGCCTGCCGGGTCTTCTGTTTCTGGGCCTGCCGGATGCCGAGGGTGTGACTCATGTCATCCAGTTAACAACTGTTCTCTGGATTTGGGAAGCCGCGTGACGCGCTAGACTCCATAGTCAGTGAACAAGTGTTACTACAACTGTTCACCCAACCGTAACGACAGATGTCACGAGAGATGTCCACGGGGCATCTCGGAGGGGGGATCGAATCCCATGCTGTTCCTCGTCGCCGCACTGCTGCTCTTCGGTGCCGTGCTCGGCACCGTGGCCCACGCGCCGTTCACCTTCACCCTCGTCGCCGCCGTCCTGATCGCCGCCTGGCTCGGCATCTTCGCGCTCCGCGAGCGCCACGCCCGCCGCACCCACTGACCACCCACCCAGCGACCTCCAGGAGCTGACCCGTCATGCAACTCACCGCACCCGCCACCGCCCGCCCCACCGCCGCCCCGACCCGCCGCGACGCCGACGGCATGGCCGTCGCGTCCTTCATCCTCGGCCTCCTCGGCCTCCTCGTGCTGAACGTCTTCCTCGGCCCGATCGCCATCGCCCTGGCCGCGGCGGCCCTGTGGCGCGGCACCAAGCGCCGTGGTCGCGCCTTCCTGGGCCTGACCCTGGGCGTCGCCGACCTCGCGGTCCTGGTGATCGTGATGCAGATGTCCAACACCGTTTCGTGGAGCCTGTGACACCGGGGAAAGCGCAGTGAACGACGCCGGCCGAAGGCCCTGAGGACGACAGGGCACGGCCGAGAGGCCGATTACTTCGGCCCCGTACAATCGACGCACCATGGCATACCTCGACCACGCCGCGACCACCCCGATGCTCCCCGAGGCAGTCGAGGCGATGACGGCCCAGCTGAACATCACGGGCAACGCCTCCTCCCTCCACGCATCCGGTCGCAAGGCCCGCCGCACGGTCGAGGAATCCCGCGAGACCCTCGCGGAAGCGCTCGGCGCCCGCCCCAGCGAGGTCGTGTTCACCTCCGGCGGCACCGAGGCCGACAACCTCGCGGTGAAGGGCCTGTACTGGTCCCGCCGCGACGCCGACCCCAACCGCACCCGCGTCCTGGCCAGCCCCGTCGAGCACCACGCCGTCCTCGACGCCGTGCACTGGCTGGACGAACACGAGGGCGCGACCGTCGAGTACCTCCCGGTCGACGCCCATGGCCGGGTCCACCCCGACGCCCTGCGCGAGGCCATCGCCCGCAACCCCGACGACGTCGCGCTCGCCACCGTGATGTGGGCCAACAACGAGATCGGCACCGTGCTGCCGGTCCGTGAACTGGCCGACGTGGCAAAGGAGTTCGGCGTCCCCCTGCACTCCGACGCGGTCCAGGCCTTCGGTCAGGTCCCGGTCGACTTCGCGGAGTCCGGCCTCGCCGCGATGACGGTCTCCGGCCACAAGGTCGGCGGCCCGTACGGCATCGGCGCACTGGTCCTGGGCCGCGAGTACACCCCCGTACCGGTCCTGCACGGCGGCGGCCAGGAGCGCCATGTCCGCTCCGGCACCCTCGACGTCCCCGCGGTCGCATCCTTCGCGGTCGCCGGCCGCCTCGCCGCCGAACAGCGCGAATGGTTCGCCCGCGAGATCGGCACCCTGCGCGACAGCCTGGTCGAGGCGGTGCGTACGGCGGTGCCGGACGCGATCCTCGGCGGCGACCCGGTGGACCGGCTGCCGGCCAACGCCCACTTCACCTTCCCCGGCTGCGAGGGCGACTCCCTGCTCCTGCTCCTCGACGCCCAGGGCATCGAGTGCTCCACCGGCTCCGCCTGCACGGCCGGCGTGGCCCAGCCCAGCCACGTCCTGCTGGCCACCGGCACGGATCCGGACCTGGCCCGCGGCACCCTCCGCTTCTCCCTCGGCCACACCTCCACGGAGGCCGATGTCGAGGCGGTCGCCAAGGCGATCGGCCCGGCGGTGGAGCGGGCGCGCGCGGCCGGACTGACCTGAGCCGAACCGACGGCGGGCCGGAGAGAGCCTGTTGACTCTCCCCGGCCCTTGACGAGGGGTCCGGCGTCCACGGGGGAGGCCGACACCGGACCCGGGGGACTAGCTGTCCGTCGCGCTGGCGCTCGCCGACGCCGTCGCGGTCGAGTCGTCCGTAGCGGACGCCGAGGCGCTCGCGCTGGCCGTGGCTGTGGCCGTGGAGTCGCTGCTGTCGGACGTGTCGGTACTGGTGCTCGTACTGGTCGAACCGTCGTCCGTGATCATGAGGGACGCCATCATGCCCTCGTCCTCGTGCTGCAGAAGGTGGCAGTGCAGCATGTACATGTAGGTGTCGTCGGCGAAGTCGGTGAACTCCATCGCGATCACGATGGAGCCGCCGCCGACCACCTCGTAGGTGTCGTACCAGCCGAGCTGGACGCCGGTCGGATCCTCTCCGTTGATGGAGATCAGCTGGTAGGGAACGTCATGCAGATGGAACGAGTGCTCCAGCTGCGTGCTGTTCTTGATCGTCCAGATCTCCTTGGACCCCAGCGTGGTGCTGATCATGGCCATCGAGTCCATGCTCGTGCCCGCGGAGCCGTTGATCAGCATGGTCGCGCCGCTGTTGCCGAGGGTGATCGTCCGGGCGGTGAAGTCGCTGGTGTCGTACCGGTCGATGGTGTTGAGGGTGCTGGGCAGGTCGTCCACCGTGTCGGTGCCACTGGCCGTGACCGCGAGGACGTCGAAGGTGCCGGAGCCGCCGCGGATCCAGCCCGTGGTGACGACCGCCTGAAGGGTGACGTCCTCGGAGAGGTCCAGCACGAACTCGGCGCGGGCGCCGGCGACCAGGCGGATCGTGGTGACGTCGGCCGCCTCGGCGAGGTACCCCTGGTCGGTGGCGATCTGGGTCAGGTTGCCGCCGTCGCTGCGCTGGATCGTGATGATGTCCGACGGCGAGGCGTTCAGACAGCGGAACCGGGTCCGCGTCTTCGTGGCGGTGAAGGTGAGTGTCGTGTCGTCGACGTTGGTCCCGTTGAGGAGCAGCGGGAAGGCGGTGTCGGACTCGCGGTAGCCGGCCGCGTCGTACTTGATGTCTCCGTCGGTGTCCACGGCGAGGCACTGGAAGATGAGCGGCACGTCGTCCACGCCGTAGTCGCTGGGCAGCGCGGCGGAGGTGTCCGTGTCGTCCTCGACGATGATCATCCCGGCCAGGCCGTGCACGGCCTGCTGGGCTGTGGTGCCGAGGGCGTGCGGGTGGTACCAGAGGGTGGTCGCCGGGTCCTTGACGGTGAAGGTGGGGGACCAGGTCTCGCCGTCGGCGAAGGCGACCTGGGGGCCGCCGTCCATCTTGGGCGGGACGTGGGCGCCGTGGAAGTGCACGGTGGTGTCCGCGCCGATGCTGTTGGTGATGTTGAGCAGGACCACGTCCCCGTTGGTCCACTTCATGGTCGGACCGAGGAAGTCCTGGTTGTAGCCCATCGTGTCGCTGGTGACCCCGGAGAGCACCTCGTGGGAGCCGGTCTTGGCCTCCAGGGTGTACGTGGTGACGCTGTCGGAGGTGGTGCCCTCCAGCAGGTCCGGGATGGTCAGGGTCGCGGTGTTGGTCGCCGCGCCCGCCTTGTTCTTGTCCGCCTCGCTCAGCAGTGAGAAGACCGCTCCGCCCGCGACGACCGCCCCGATCCCGGCCCCGGCCATGCCACCGAGGAACTGACGCCGGTGCAGGCCCTTGCCCCGGCGTCCTCCTCCCTGGCTCGCCTTGCCGTGCTCGCTCTTGGCGGGAGCCGCCTTGCGGTGCTCGCCCTTGTCCTGCCGGTTCTTGCGGTGCTGGTCCTTGCCGCGATCGTGTTCGCTCTCTCTGCCCGCCTCGAAGGCGGGGTCCGTGGTGTGAGTCATGGCCCGGATGTTTGACCTAAGGCCTGTGTGAAAACTGAGGCGAATTTAGGAGCACGCCGCGCAGGCTGTGAGTGGGCCCAGAATGCCCATCGTCCTCAACTCACCTGAAATTAAGCTTAGTTGAGGATGTGCAGATCGCGTGAGGTGCGTGGGACGCATCGGACATGCTGTCTGCACGGATGTTTTGCAACTTCGTTGACAAACAAATTGAGTCAGCTGCCTGAATTTGTACGTGCATGCTGTACGAGACCCATGTACCGGTCCCAGTCCCAGTACGGCCCGGGGTCCGTGTGGTCCGTCCCCGGCACCTCCACATGCCCGATGACGTGCTCCCGGTCGACGGGTATGCCGTACCGCGCGCAGATCCCCGCAGTCAGCCGCGCCGACGCGGTGTACATCGCGTCCGTGAACGAGGACCTGCGCTCCACGAAGCCCTCGTGCTCGATGCCGACGCTGCGCTCGTTGTACCCCCGGTTGCCCGCGTGGAAGGCCACGTCCAGCTCGCGGATCATCTGGGTGACCCGGCCGTCCTTGCGGACGATGTAGTGGGCCGCGGCCCGGTGGCCCGGGTCCTCGAAGGCCTTGACCGCGCTCGCGTAGCCGCCCTGGGTGACATGGACGACCACCCGGTCTATCGCGTAGTCGTCCGGGCGGTCCGCCCGCCGGTAGTTCGCCGACGAGGCGGCGATCCAGCGCGCGCCCCGGAAGTCCACCGCGCCCGCCACCCGTGGTCGCTCCACCCCGGGCAGCCGCCACCACAGGTGGGCCAGCTCATCGCGGGCGAGCGCGGCCGAGCCGACGGCCGCCGCCGCGCCGCCGAGGATCAGCGCCCGCCGCCCGAGCCGCTTGTCGCCTTCCCGGTCCTTCTTCCCGTCCTGCTCGTCCCCCATGTGATCGTCAACGGATACTCGTGGGCTCCGGTTCCCACGGGCCCTTACTCTTGAAGGGCTATGACTGACACCCCGCAGCGCCCCCGCCCCCTTCGCGTACTCGCCGCCATGTCCGGCGGGGTGGACTCCGCCGTCGCCGCCGCCCGCGCCGCGGAAGCCGGCCACGACGTCACCGGCGTCCACCTCGCACTCTCCGCGAACCCGCAGTCCTTCCGCACGGGCGCGCGGGGCTGTTGCACCATCGAGGACTCGCGCGACGCCCGCCGCGCCGCCGACGTCATCGGGATCCCGTTCTACGTCTGGGACCTCGCCGACCGCTTCAAGGAGGACGTGGTCGAGGACTTCGTCGCCGAGTACGAGGCCGGCCGCACCCCGAACCCCTGTCTGCGCTGCAACGAGAAGATCAAGTTCGCCGCGCTCCTCGACAAGGCCCTCGCGCTCGGCTTCGACGCCGTCTGCACCGGCCACTACGCCCAGGTGATCGTGGACGAGGACGGCAACCGCGAGCTGCACCGCGCCTCCGACATGGCCAAGGACCAGTCGTACGTCCTCGGCGTCCTCGACGAGCGGCAGCTCGCGCACGCCCTCTTCCCGCTGGGCGACACGGTCACCACCAAGGACGAGATCCGTGCCGAGGCCGAGCGCCGGGGCCTGGCGGTCGCCAAGAAGCCCGACTCGCACGACATCTGCTTCATCGCCGACGGCGACACCCAGGGCTTCCTCGCGAACCGGCTGGGCAAGGCCGAGGGCGACATCGTCGACGAGTCCGGAGCCAAGGTGGGCACGCACGAGGGCGCGTACGGCTTCACCATCGGCCAGCGCAAGGGCCTGCGCATCGGCACCCCCGCCGCCGACGGCAAGCCGCGCTATGTCCTGGACATCTCGCCGGTGGACAACACGGTGACGGTCGGCCCGGCGGACGCCCTCGACGTCACCGCCCTCACCGCGATCAGGCCCCGCTGGTGCGGCACCGCCCCCTCCGGCCTCGCCACCTACACCGCCCAGCTCCGCGCCCACGGCGGCGAGACCGAGGTCACCGCCGAACTGGTCGACGGCACCCTGGAGGTCACCTTCACGGAGCCGGTCCGCGGCGTCGCCCCCGGCCAGGCGATCGTGTTGTACGACGGCACGCGCGTGGTCGGCTCGGCGACGATCGCGACGACCACGCGCGCGAGGACGACGACTTCGGTGGCGTAAGGCCGGCGCCCACCGTCGGTTCGGCCGTTCCTCAAGTGCCGCTACGGAAGAAGTCCGCCAGCACCGGCGCGAGGGCGTTCGGATCGACCATGTGGGTCTGTCCTTCGAGCATTCGGTACGACCCCTGGGGCGCTGTTTCGGCCACCGCCCGGGCGGCCTCGCGCAGCCACTCCGGGCTCGCGCCGCCCGCGACGGACAGCACGGGCACGCCGATCGCGGCCAGCCGCTCCCGCGGCACCGCGCCGCCCGCCAGCACGGCGTCGTCGTAGGCGAGACTCGGTGCGATCGTCTCCATGCCGGGCCACATGGGGGAGTTGCGGGCGCCCTCGATCATCTCCTCGGCCATGCCGGTCAGCCGCAGGAAGAGCGCGACGGCGTCGCCCGGGCGGCCCTCGGCGAGCGCCCCGGTGAGGTTCCGGGTGTACTCGGCGCGCTCCTTGGCGGCGGTGTCGTCGAGGGTGAACGGCACCTCGTACACGGCGACGGAGCGCAGCGGCAGTCCGCTCGCCGCCGCCTCCAGGACGAGCGCGCCGCCGGACGAGATGCCGTACAGCGAGGCCTCGCCGCCCACCGCGTCGATGAGCGCGGCGAGGTCCTCGACCTCGCGGGCCACGTCGTAGGGGGCCGTGTCACCGCTCGCGCCGCGGCCCCGGCGGTCGTAGGAGACGACGCTGAAACGGCCGCCGAGGGGCCCGGCGAGGGGTGCCACGGTGGCGCCCGTCGACATGGCCCCGCTCACCAGGATGATCGCGGGGCCCTGACCGGTGCGCTGGTACGCGATGGGGGTGCCGTCCTGCGAAAGGGTCTTCTTGTCCATGCCTGAGGAGACTCCCCCATGGCGCGGATTTAATCGCTCACGACACTTCGGCTTACGACACTTCGGCTTACGGGACTTCGGTTTACGGGACTTCGGCCTACGAGACTTCGACTTCGTAGAAGCAGAGGTGGTCCTTGATCTCCGCGACGTCCGGTTTCGGGTCCGGATAGAACCACACCAGGTCCGGCGCGTCCGGCAGCGACCAGTAGGACGCGGTGCCCTTGAACGGGCAGTAGGTGTGGGTCTCGGAGGGGGTCAGCAGATCGAGTCGTACGTCCTCGGCGGGTATGTAGTAGCGCACCGGACTGCCCGTCTCCCTGAGCACGAGGGGCCGTTCGCTCTCCGCGAGGATCTGGTCGCCGTGCACCACGCGCACGTGCTGGTCGCCTTGCTCGATGGTGATCGTGTGTCCTTGGGCCATACCGGAAAAGCGTTCGCGGGGCCCCGGTTCTTCCCGCGTACGGTGGCCTCATGCGTATCTGCGTCTTCCTCTCCGCCGCCGACCTCGACGACCGTTACACGCGCCCCGCGCGCGAGTTCGCGAAACTGCTGGGCAAGGGCGGGCACACGCTCGTGTGGGGCGGTTCGGACGTCGGGCTGATGAAGGTCGTCGCCGACGGTGTGCAGGAGGCGGGCGGGCGGCTCGTCGGGGTCTCCGTGGAGTTCCTGGCCGCCAAGGTCCGCCCGGGCGTCGACGAGATGGTGATCGCCGCCGATCTCGCCGAGCGCAAGAAGCTGCTTCTGGAGAAGGCCGACGCCGTGGTGGTCATGGTCGGCGGTACGGGAACGCTCGACGAGGCCACCGAGATCCTGGAGCTGAAGAAGCACGGGCACACGGACAAGCCGGTGGTGCTGCTCAACACCGCGGGCTTCTACGACGGCCTCAAGGAGCAGTTCCGGCGCATGGAGGACGAGGGCTTCCTGCCCGTCCCGCTGACCGACCTGGTGTTCTTCGCGGAGGAGCCGGTGGGGGCGCTGGCGTACCTGGAAGAGAGCCGAGGGGTGGAGTAGCCGACCTGGCGAGCCGGGCAGGTGCTCGCGGGTGCGAGCATGGCGGCATGGCTACACATGTGATCACCGGAGCCGGCTCCGGCATCGGCGCGGCCGTCGCCCGCCGCCTCCACGCGCGCGGGGACGAACTCGTCCTGCACGCGCGCGACGCGGGCCGCGCCAAGGAGCTGGCGGCGGAGTTCCCCGGCGCGCGGACGCTCGTCGGCGACCTGGCCGACCCCGACAAGCTGTCCTGGGCCTTCTCGCACCAGACGCTGCCGGACCGGGTGGACTCCCTGCTGCACATCGCCGGTGTGGTCGACCTGGGCCCGGTCGGCGAGCTCACCCCGAAGACCTGGCGCCACCAGCTGAACGTCAACCTGATCGCGCCCGCCGAGCTGACCCGCCACTTCCTGCCCCAACTGCGCGCCGCGCGCGGGCACGTGGTCTTCGTCAACTCCGGCGCCGGTCTGAACGCCCACGCCGACTGGTCCGCGTACGCCGCCTCCAAGCACGGCCTCAAGGCCCTCGCCGACTCCCTGCGCCACGAGGAGCACGCGGGCGGCGTCCGCGTCACCTCGGTCTACCCGGGCCGCACGGCGAGCCCGATGCAGGCCAAGGTCCACCAGCAGGAGGGCAAGGAGTACGACGCCGCCAAGTGGATCGACCCGGAGTCGGTCGCCACGACGATCGTCATGGCCGTCGACCTGCCCAGGGACGCCGAGGTCAACGACCTGACGGTGAGGCCGGGCAAGTGACCCAGTTCCGTTTCGGCGGCGCCACGGGCGTCGGTTCCATGCCCGGCGGGGACGCCCGCGAGGCCGCGAAGACCGTCACCGGGACCTTCGAGGACTTTCCGTACCTGCCCGAACTGCCCGCCCGCGGGCCCGGCGCCGACATGGTCGGGCGCACCGCCGGGATGCTCGTCGAACTGTACGCGCGCGTGGAGCCCAGCGGCTGGCGGCTCGGCGACCGCCCGGGACGCGACACCAAGCGCGCCCGGTCCTGGCTCGGTGAGGACCTGGACGCGCTGGAGGAGTTCACCCAGGGGTACGAGGGGCAGCTCAAGGTGCAGGCGGTGGGCCCCTGGACGCTGGCCGCCGCCCTGGAGCTCCGGAACGGCGAGGTCGCCCTCTCCGACCCCGGCGCCTGCCGCGACCTCGCCGGCTCCCTCGCCGAGGGACTGCGGCTGCACCTGGCGGAGATGCAGCGCCGCGTGCCCGGCGCCCAGCTGGTGCTCCAGCTCGACGAGCCCTCCCTCACCGCGGTCCTGCGCGGCCAGGTGAAGAGCGCCAGCGGCTACCGCACCCACCGCGCGGTCGACCGCCAGCTCGTCGAGGCCGCCCTCCGTGACGTCGTGGGGGTTCACGGCGACGGCCCCGTCGTGGTCCACTCCTGCGCACCGGACGTCCCGTTCGCCCTGCTTCGCCGGGCGGGCGTGGCGGCGGTCTCCTTCGACTTCGCACTCCTCACCGAGCGTGACGACGACACGATCGGCGAGGCGGTGGAAGGGGGTACCCGGCTCTTCGCAGGTGTCGTGCCGGGCACGGACGGCCGATTGTCAGACCCTGCCGGTAGCGTCATGGGTGTCAGGACGCTGTGGCGCAGGCTGGGGCTGCAACCGGGACTTCTCGCGGAAGCGGTGACCCTCACGCCGTCGTGCGGACTCGCGGGGGCTTCCCCCGACTACGCGCGCCGGGCCCTCGCCCACTGCGTCCGGGCGGCGAGATCACTCGCGGACAACCCAGAGTAACGGGAGGACATGACGGTGGCCGGCGAAAAGCAAGCGGAGACGACGGTGCCCGCCGAGGCACGGGAGCAGCACGCGCAGCTCGCTGAGCAGATCGAGGAGCACCGCTTCCGGTACTACGTGAACGACGCTCCGGTCATCAGCGACGCGGACTTCGACAAACTCCTGCGTTCTTTGGAGGCATTGGAGGAGAAGCACCCGGAGCTGCGGACGCCGGACTCGCCGACGCAGAAGGTCGCGGGGGCGTACGAGACCGAGTTCACCTCGGTCCAGCACCTCTCGCGGATGCTCTCCCTGGACAACGCGTTCAGCGACGAGGAGCTGGCCGCCTGGGCCGAGCGGGTCGCCAAGGACGTCGGCGGCACCGTCTACCACCTCCTGTGCGAGCTCAAGGTCGACGGCCTCGCCGTCAACCTCACCTACGAGCACGGCCGCCTCACCCGTGCGGCGACCCGCGGCGACGGCCGCACCGGCGAGGACATCACTCCAAATGTCCGCACAATCAAGGAGATTCCGGACAGGCTTGAGGGCGACAAGGTTCCCGACCTCGTGGAGATCCGCGGCGAGGTCTACTTCCCGATGGAGAAGTTCGAGGAGCTCAACGCCCGCCTGGTGGAGGCCGGCGACAAGCCCTTCGCCAACCCGCGCAACGCGGCGGCGGGTTCACTGCGCCAGAAGGACCCGCGCATCACCGCCACCCGCCCGCTCCACATGGTCGTCCACGGCATCGGCGTCCTGGAGGGCTTCGAGGGCCTGACCCGCCTGTCCCAGGGCTACGACCTGCTCAAGACCTGGGGCCTGCCCACCTCCGGGCACAACAGGGTGGTCGACGGACTCGACGGCGTACGGGAGTTCATCGCGTACTACGGCGAGAACCGGCACTCGGTGGCGCACGAGATCGACGGCGTGGTCGTCAAGCTCGACGAGATCCCGCTCCAGGGCCGCCTCGGCTCCACCTCCCGCGCCCCGCGCTGGGCGATCGCGTACAAGTACGCGCCGGAAGAGGTCAACACCAAGCTCATCAACATCCGCGTCGGCGTGGGGCGTACGGGCCGGGTCACGCCGTACGCCCAGGTCGAGCCGGTGACGGTGGCCGGCTCGGAGGTCGAGTTCGCCACCCTGCACAACCAGGACGTCGTCAAGGCGAAGGGCGTCCTGATCGGCGACACCGTCGTGCTGCGCAAGGCCGGTGACGTCATCCCGGAGATCCTCGGGCCGGTCGTCGACCTGCGCGACGGCAGCGAGAAGCCCTTCGTCATGCCGGAGAAGTGTCCGGAATGCCAGACTCCGCTGAAGCCGATGAAGGAGGCCGACGTCGATCTGCGCTGCCCCAACGCGCAGAGCTGCCCGGCCCAGTTGCGCGAGCGCCTCTTCTACCTCGCGGGCCGCAAGTCGCTGGACATCGAGCACTTCGGTTACGTCGCCGCGGCCGCCCTGACCAAGCCGCTGGAGCCGGCCGACCCGCCGCTGACCGACGAGGGCGACCTGTTCGACCTCACCGTCGAGCAGCTGCTGCCCATCAAGGCGTACGTCCTCGACCAGGACAGCGGCCTGCCCAAGCGCGACCCGAAGACCGGCGAGGAGAAGATCGCCACGGTCTTCGCCAACCAGCAGGGCGAGGCGAAGAAGAACGCGGTAGCCATGCTGGAGAACATCGCCGCGGCCAAGGAACGCCCGCTCGCCCGCGTCCTCACCGGTCTGTCGATCCGTCATGTCGGCCCGGTCGCCGCGGAGGCGCTGGCCCGCGAGTTCCGCTCGATCGAGCGCATCGAGCAGGCCACGGAGGAGGAGCTGGCGAACACCGACGGGGTCGGCGGGATCATCGCCGCCTCCCTCAAGGAGTGGTTCGCCGAGGAGTGGCACCAGGAGATCCTCCGCAAGTGGCGCGCGGCCGGCGTGCGTATGGAGGAGGAGGGCTCCGGCGAGGACGAGGGCCCGCGTCCGCTGGAAGGGATGACCGTCGTCGTCACCGGCACTCTGGAGCACTTCACGCGGGACGGGGCCAAGGAGGCGCTGCAAACCCGGGGAGCGAAAGTGACCGGTTCGGTTTCGAAGAAGACTTCTTTCGTGGTCGTGGGTGACAATCCTGGTTCCAAGTACGACAAGGCGATGCAGCTCAAGGTGCCTGTTCTGAACGAGGAAGGGTTCAACGTCCTGTTGGAACAGGGACCGGAAGCGGCGGCCGAAGTGGCACTCCCCACAGAGGAGTAGCGGTTGAAGGCCACCCGATCGGCGCATACCAGATGCATACGGGTGGCCGGGTCGCATTCGGGCAACCGTGGACGACCGCTGCCCGTGGAAGCCTTCTGCGGCCTACTGTTGAGGTGTGCGCCTGCCGTGCCCAGCTGCGGTTGGGGCATCCTCGTGCTCCTGATGAGCAAGGGGAAGGGTTTTCCAACGCGGCCGCCGTTGATGGATGTCGGGCATCGGGCCGCGTGGCGTGGGCACCGCCGGCTGTGAGAGGGACGGGAATGGAACCGACCGAGAGCGCCGCCCCGGACTCACGGCTGCGCCGGCTCCGGGCCACCGGCGCCTGGCGGGCGAGCCGGTGGGCCGTGCGGCCCCCGGAGCGTCCGGCCGCGGAGGGGCGCGGCACCGGACAGTACACCGTGACGGAGACCCGCGGTGTGCCACCGCTCACCGGTCACACGCACGGACTGCCGGACACGGAACACGAACAGCACCCGTCCTGGCCGGCGCTGCCCGCGGCCGTCGTCGGGGCGGCCTCCTTCGTCCTCGGCGCCGGCTTCTACCGAGCGTTCACCGGCACCCACGCGCTCTTCCCGTCCGGCACCGTCGGCTGGTCCCTCGCCGTCCTCACCGGCATCATCGTCGGCCACCTGGTCATGCTCGGCCGCTCCCGCTGGTGGGGCGGCACGGGCTCCGGCGCCGCCCTCACCCTCGCCGTCCTGATGCTCTACGGCTGGGTCCCCGCCGGCATGGTCAGCCTCACCGTCGTCGTGCTGGTCGGCATAGCCCGGCGCAACCGCTGGCGGCAGGGCGTGCTGCACGGCGCGGTGGACATCCTCGGCATCGGCGCCGGCGCCCTCGTGCTCGGCGTCTTCGGCCGGGTGCCGTCCGTGGAGAAGCCCTGGAACCCGGACACCTGGACCATCTACACCGCCCCCGAAGTGGTGCTGGTCGCCACCGCCTACCTCCTCGTCACCCGCACCCTCCTCTGGTACGTGCACGCCCCGCGCCACCGCGGACTGCCCACCGTCGCCCGCACCGCCCTGGTCAGACACGGCCTGGTCGCGGTCGCGCTGCTCGGCATCGCCCCGTTGGTCTGCGTGGTCGCCGTCGCCCAGCCGGTGCTGCTGCCGCTGTTCTCGATCCCGCTGATCGCCCTCGACTCCACGCTGTGGATCGCCCGCGCCCGGGCCGAGGAGCAGCTGCGCGACCCGCTGACCGGGCTGCCCAACCGGCAGTGGCTGCTGGAGCGCATCTGGACCGCGCTGGACGACGCCGAGCGGATCGGTGCCCGCTCCGCCCTGATGCTCATCGACCTGGACCGCTTCCGGTCCGTCAACGACACGCTCGGGCATCTCGCCGGCGACCGGCTGCTGCTGCAGATAGCGGACCGGCTGCGGGTCGCGCTGCCGCGCGGGGCGGAGGCCGCGCGGCTCGGCGGCGACGAGTTCGCCGTTTTACTGCCCGTCGCCGACTCCACGACGTCCGCGACGCGGGTGGCCCGCGGTCTCGTGGCCGAACTCAGCTCCCCCCTCGACCTCGACGGGCTGACGCTCGTCCTGGAGGCGAGTGCGGGCGTCGCCGTCTTCCCCGACCACGCGCTGGATGCGGAGGGGCTGCTGCGGCGGGCGGACGTCGCCATGTACCAGGCGAAGCGGGACCGTACGGGCGTCGAGGTGTACGAGTCCAAGCGGGACTCGAACACGCCGGACCGGCTGGGGCTGCTCGGTGATCTACGGCGGGCGCTGGACGCGCACGAGGTGCAGTTGCACTACCAGCCGAAGGTCCGCTTCGACGGACAGGTCGCCGGACTCGAGGCGCTGGTGCGGTGGGTGCATCCCGAGCGGGGGAAGGTGCCGCCGGACGAGTTCATAGCGATCGCCGAGTCGTCCGGGCTGATGCCTCATCTGACCGAGTACGTGCTGGAGACGGCGCTCGGGCAGGTGGCCAAGTGGCGGGCGCAGGGGCTGCATGTGCCGGTCGCGGTCAATGTCTCGCCGCGGGATGTGCACACGCCGGGCTTCGCGGGGTCGGTGGCGGCGCGGCTCGCTCGGCACGGGGTTCCTGCGGGGGCGCTCCAGTTGGAGATAACCGAGCATGTGCTGCTGGAGGATCCGCAGCGGGCCGCCGACACCTTGGCCGGGTTGACCGGGCACGGCGTGAAGATGTCGCTGGACGACTTCGGTACGGGGTATTCGTCGCTGGTGCATCTGCGGCGGTTGCCGGTGAGTGAGCTGAAGATCGACCGGTCGTTCGTGGCTCGGCTGGCTGTTGACACGGAGGACGCGGAGATCGTGCGGTGCACGGTGGATCTGGCGCATTCGTTGGGGTTGCTCGTCGTCGCGGAGGGTGTGGAGGACGACGAGACGTGGGAGCGGTTGCGGGATCTGGGGTGTGACGCTGTGCAGGGGTGGCTGGTCGCGGCCGCGATGCCGGCGGAGGAGACCACGGCGTGGTTGCGGGCGCGGGGGTCTCGGGGTTGGCAGCGGCCACGGGCTGCGTTGCCGGCCGCCGAGTAGTTTTTCCCACCCGCGCCCGCCCGTTACAGCCAACTGAGGGGTGGGCGTCGCTCGTATCGATACAGCCCCGCGCCCCTTTACGGCGTTGTTGTGAAGTGGGCGATCAGTAGGGCCAGTCTCTGCTCGTGCGCCTCCTCCGGCAGTCGACCACTCCGCATCAGCGTCACCAGACCATGTAGGCCCGCCCAGTACGTCTCCGTCAGCAGTCCTACGTCCTCGCCCTTCGCCGCGATCGGCTCCACCGCCTGGGCCAGTTCTCCGAACGCCGCCTGGAGGGGCTCCGGCGCCTCAGGTGTGGCGAACGGCAAGTCAACCGCGTGGGTGAACATCGCGTCGTACAGGGCCGGGCGGCGGTGGCCGAAGGACGTGTAGGCCCCGCCCACTGCCGCCAGGGACTCGCGTGAGCCCTTCGCTGCCGTCCGCGCCACCCGCAGCTCTTCCGCCAGGTCCGCGCAGCCCTGGACCGCCACCGCCGTCATGATCGCGTCCTTGCCCTTGAAGTGGCTGTAGAGGACCGGCTGGCTGTACTCGATCTCCGCTGCCAGGCGTCGGGTCGTCACCGCGTCCCAACCCTCCGCCTCCGCCAGTTCCCGCGCAGCCGTGACGATCAGCCGTTCGCGGTCCGCTCGTTCGCGCTCGCGGCGCGTCTGGATCGACATACGAGGGATTCTAGCAGTGCTAGCCAATCTGTCGGCGCTCTGCTAGCTTCGCTCTTGTCCCTAGCGTTGCTAGCGAGGAGAAACGAACATGACTGCGACCGCGTACACCCTGGCCGTCCTGCTCGACCTGTTCTGCCTGTTCCTCGGCTACCGGTTCCTGTTCCAGCCGCGCCCCGCCGCCACCGGCTACGGCGTCCCGGCCGACCCCGCGGGGGACGCCGGCGCCTACCTCACGATCAAGGGCACACGGGACGGCACCCTCGGCCTCGTGGGCCTCGCGCTGCTGGCCTTCGCCGGCGCGGACGCCGCGGCCTGGATGATGCTCTGCGTGGCGCTCGTGCCCCTGGGCGACACCCTGATAGTCCTGCGCAACGGCGGTACGAAGGCAGTGGCCTTCGGGATCCACTTCGCCACGGCGGTGGTGGTACTCATCAGCGCCGGGCTGCTCTTCCTGGCCTGACCCTCCGGCCGTAGAGGAAACCGTTTAACGGCCGGAGGCCCCTGCCCCCTAGGATTGGGCCCAAACCACACACACTCACCCCAGAGGAACGCTGCATGCCTGGCATCACGCGCGAGGAGGTCGCCCACCTCGCCCGGCTGGCGCGTCTGGAGCTGAAGCCCGAAGAGCTCGAACACTTCGCGGGACAGCTGGACGACATCATCGGCGCGGTGGCCCGCGTCAGCGAGGTCGCCGACCAAGACGTACCGCCGACCTCGCACCCGCTCCCGCTGACCAACGTCATGCGGGCGGACGAGGTCCGTCCGTCGCTCACCCCCGAGCAGGCGCTCTCCGGCGCCCCGGCCCAGGAGCAGCAGCGTTTCAAGGTGCCGCAGATCCTGGGGGAGGACTAAGAAGCCATGACGGACCACGTCAACATCATCAAGCTCACCGCCGCCGAGACCGCCGCGAAGATCGCTTCCGGTGAACTCACGGCCGTGCAGGTCGCCGAGGCCCACCTCGCCCGCATCGAGGCCGTCGACGAGAAGGTGCACGCCTTCCTCCACGTCGACCGCGAGGGTGCGCTCGCCCAGGCCCGTGCCGTCGACGAGAAGCGGGAGCGAGGGGAGAAGCTCGGGCCCCTCGCCGGTGTCCCGCTCGCGCTCAAGGACATCTTCACCACCGAGGGGATCCCGACCACCGTCGGCTCGAAGATCCTCGAAGGGTGGATCCCGCCCTACGACGCCACCCTCACCAAGCGCCTCAAGGCCGCCGACGTCGTCATTCTCGGCAAGACCAACATGGACGAGTTCGCCATGGGGTCCTCCACCGAGAACAGCGCCTACGGCCCGACCGGCAACCCCTGGGACCTGACCAAGATCCCCGGCGGTTCCGGTGGTGGGTCGAGTGCCGCGCTCGCCTCCTTCCAGGCTCCCCTCGCCATCGGCACCGACACCGGCGGTTCCATCCGCCAGCCGGCCGCCGTCACCGGCACGGTGGGCGTCAAGCCAACGTACGGGGCCGTGTCCCGCTTCGGCATGGTCGCCTTCTCCTCCTCCCTCGACCAAGGCGGGCCCTGCGCCCGTACCGTCCTGGACGCGGCGCTGCTCCACGAGGTCATCGCCGGGCACGACCCGCTCGACTCCACGTCGATCGACGCGCCCGTCCCGGCGGTCGTCGAGGCCGCCCGCAACGGCAGCGTCGAGGGCATGCGCGTCGGCGTCGTCAAGCAGTTCCGCGGCGAGGGCTACCAGGCCGGCGTCATCCAGCGGTTCGACGAGTCCGTCGCCCTGCTGAAGGACCTCGGCGCCGAGATCGTCGAGCTGGACTGCCCGTCCTTCGACCTGGCCCTGTCGGCGTACTACCTGATCGCGCCGAGCGAGTGTTCGTCGAACCTCGCCCGTTTCGACGGGCTCCGCTACGGCCTCCGGGCCGGCGACGACGGCACCAACTCCGCCGAGGCGGTCACCTCGATCACCCGTGAGGCGGGCTTCGGACCCGAGGTCAAGCGCCGCATCATGCTCGGCACCTACGCGCTGTCGAGCGGCTACTACGACGCCTACTACGGCTCCGCCCAGAAGGTCCGCACGCTCATCACGCGCGACTTCGAGAAGGCCTTCGAGCAGGTGGACGTCATCGTGTCGCCCACGACGCCGACCACCGCCTTCGCGATCGGCGAGCGTGCCGACGACCCGATGGCGATGTACCTGGCCGACCTGTGCACCATCCCGACCAACCTGGCGGGCAACGCGGCCATGTCGCTGCCCTGCGGTCTCGCCCCGGAGGACAACCTCCCGGTCGGGCTGCAGATCATCGCGCCGGCGCTGAAGGACGACCGTCTTTACAAGGTCGGCGCCGCCGTCGAGGCCGCCTTCGTGGAAAAGTGGGGGCACCCGCTCCTCGAGGAGGCTCCGTCGCTGTGAGCAAGCTGACCAAGGCGAAGGACTTCAAGAAGTCCAAGTCCGGTACGTACCTGTCGATGGCCACCACCGTGTTCGGCGCGGTCGGTGTCGCCAAGCAGATCAAGAAGGCCCGCGCCGAGCAGGACACGCTCCGGCTGGTCGACGCCACCGTCTCCGCGGTCGCGATCGTCACCGGCCTCGCCATCCTGTACCGCGAGCTGAAGCGACTGGGCGACGACGACGTCCTGCTGGGCTGAGAGGGAAGTTTCACCGTGACCACCACGACCGACCTGGAGTCGTACGAGGACGCTCTCGCGTCGTACGACCCCGTCATGGGCCTCGAGGTCCATGTCGAACTCGGCACCAAGACCAAGATGTTCTGCGGCTGTTCGACCGAGCTCGGTCAGGACGCCAACACGCAGACCTGCCCCACCTGCCTCGGCCTGCCCGGCGCGCTCCCGGTCGTCAACGCGACCGGCGTCGAGTCGGCGATCAAGATCGGTCTCGCGCTGAACTGCGAGATCGCCGAGTGGTGCCGCTTCGCCCGGAAGAACTACTTCTATCCGGACATGCCGAAGAACTTCCAGACCTCCCAGTACGACGAGCCGATCGCCTTCAACGGCTACCTCGACGTACAGCTGGAGGACGGCGAGACCTTCCGCGTGGAGATCGAGCGCGCCCACATGGAGGAGGACACCGGCAAGTCGACCCACGTGGGCGGCGCGACGGGCCGTATCCACGGCGCCTCGCACTCGCTGCTCGACTACAACCGTGCCGGCATCCCGCTCATCGAGATCGTCACCAAGCCGATCGAGGGTGCCGGCGAGCGCGCTCCCGAGGTCGCGAAGGCGTACGTCGCCGAACTGCGCGAGCTCATCAAGGCGCTCGGTGTGTCGGAAGCCCGCATGGAGATGGGCCAGATGCGCTGCGACGTGAACCTGTCGCTGCGCCCGCACGGCCGCGAGAAGTTCGGCACGCGGAGCGAGACCAAGAACGTCAACTCGCTGCGCTCCGTGGAGCGGGCCGCCCGTTTCGAGATCCAGCGGCACGCCGCCGTGCTGAACAGCGGCGGGACGATCATCCAGGAGACCCGGCACTTCCACGAGGACACCGGGTCGACGACCTCGGGCCGCGTGAAGGAGGAGGCCGAGGACTACCGGTACTTCCCGGAGCCGGACCTGGTGCCGGTCGCCCCGTCCCGTGAGTGGGTCGAGGAGATCCGCGCCGGTCTGCCCGAGCTGCCGCTGGCCCGCCGCAACCGCCTCGTCGCCGAGTGGGGCATCACGGCCCTCGACATGCAGGCGATCCTCAACGCCGGTGCGCTGGACCCGATCGTCGCCACCATCGACGCCGGTGCCGACGCGGCCTCCGCCCGCAAGTGGTGGATGGGCGAACTGGCGCGCAGCGCCAACGAGTCCGGCACGTCGCTGGACGAGCTCGCCATCACGCCGGTGCAGGTCGCCCGCGTCTCCGAGCTCGTCTCGAAGGGCGACCTCAACGACAAGCTGGCCCGCCAGGTCATCGAGGGCGTCCTCGCGGGCGAGGGCTCCCCGGACGAGGTCGTCGAGAAGCGCGGCCTCAAGGTCGTGTCCGACGACTCGGCGCTCGGCACGGCCGTCGACGAGGCCATCGCCGGCAACCCGGGCATCGCCGACAAGATCCGCTCCGGCAAGGTCGCCGCGGCCGGTGCCCTGGTCGGCGCGGTCATGAAGGCCACCCGCGGCCAGGCCGACGCGGCCCGCGTCAAGGAGCTGATCCTGGAGAAGCTCGGCGTCAGCGAGGGCTGAGCAGCGACAGACGGTACGGCCCCGGAGGGATGCCCTCCGGGGCCGTAACCCTGTCCGCCTTACGGCTGTCTACTTACGGCGTCCCACGACCCGTACGAAACCCAGCGTGCGGCCGGCGTCCTTGCGGACCATCTCGCCGACCCGGCGGGCCATCGTGCGGTGGAACTCCTCCGGGCTCTCCTCCGCGACGATCTCGCACCACAGCAGCCAGTCCTTCCAGCCGTCCGGCTGCCAGTCGGCCGCCTCGACCTCCACGGCACCGCTGCGGGTCCAGTGGCGGCGCCACCAGTCCGCGGAGTGGAAGCACCAGAAGTCGGGCTCCCACCAGGGCTTGAGATGCTCCGGCGGTTCGGCGCCCTCGGGCTCTTCCCGAAGGGCCGGTACGACGACGCCGATCCGGCCGCCCGGCTTGAGCAGGCGGGCGAGGGTGGGCAGGTAGAGGTCGGCGGTGCCGAAGTACTGGTACGCGTCGATGCTCACGACCGCGTCGAAGGTGCCCTCCGCGAAGGGCAGGTCGTGCGCCTCGGTGTGCACGGGCTGCACCCGGTCGGCGAAGCCGGCCTCGGCGATGCGCCCGGCGTTCTCGTCCGGCTTGACCCACAGGTCGGCCGCGGTGACTGGGCGTGGAACTCCCGGGCCAGGAAGACCGAGGTCATGGCCCGGCCGCAGCCCAGGTCGAGGACGCGTGCGCAGGGGCGCAGGGTGTCCAGACCGAGGGCGGGGGCCAGCCATTCCAGCAGCCACAGGGCGTTCGGGCCCATCTGGTTGTCGACGACCCAGCGGGCGTCGTACTGGCTGCTGCGCGGGTAACTCGGGTGGTTCAGGCGGGCGTCCAACTTGCCGAGTGCGGGTTCGGTCACGATGAGCGGGCTCCTTGGGTCCTGGAATCCGGGGCAGCGCAAGGGGATACGTAGGAGGTCCGTCGTACCTTCAAACGAGGGCCTCCGCACCCGGTTTCTCAGGAGGACGCGCTAGGCTCCCGCGCCATGAGCGGACGAGATGATTCCGAGATACGGGACGTCGAGGACTTCATGGACACGACCTACGACGCCCGCCGGGCCCGCTGGACGGCGGCCGGCACGGGAACGCTGCTGACCCTGGCGGGTCTGGCCGCGTCCCTGCTCCGGCTGACCGGGTCGGCGCCCGCCGTGGTGCCCGGTGCCTATGGCTTCGGCGCCGCCGTCTGTGCCCTGGCCGCCGTGCTCGGCTCCCGGGGGCGCACCCGGCGGGCGCTGTGGCTGCTGATCGTCGGAGTGATGGTGATGGCGCTGGGGGACCAGTTCGACTGAGGTGACAGAGTCGTCGTTACTGTCCTGTGATCTGCCTCCCACTCTTGTGAATCGGCGCACGAATGGCGTAAAGGATCATTTCTGCCTGCAAGAGTGTTCTCACCTTGCTCATGCGTTCTTTGCGGGCTGTTCCCGGTCAAAGATCCAGATATCGCCCCGGGAGCTGGTTCGTGGCAGCCCTTGCACGCTGGTGTGTTCGGCACCGTCTCGTCGCGGTCGCGGTGTGGCTTCTCGTCCTCGTCGGAGTCGGCACGGCCGCCGCCGTCACCGGCTCCGCCTACTCGAACGACTACGAGGCCCCCGGCACCGAGTCCGGCGCCGCCACCAAGCTGCTGCAGGAGGGCTTCCCGGGGCTCGGCGGCGACAGCGACACCGTTGTCTGGCACACCGGCTCGGGCACCGTCCGCGCCGCCGACGTCGAACAGACGATGACCGACACCCTCGACAAGATCGCGGACCTGCCCGGAGTCGCCTCCGTGAGCAGTCCTTACGACGGCCAGGGCACCGGCCGGATCAGCGCCGACGGGCACACCGCCTACGCCACCGTTACCTTCGAGGACAGCGCCGAGGACATCGACAAGTCCGAGGCCGAGGCCGTCGTCCACACCGCCAAGGCCGCCGAGGCCGACGGGCTCCAGGTGGAGCTGGGCGGCAGCGCCGTCGCTCTCACCGAGTCGGCCGGCGGGCATGTGGCGGAGATCGTCGGTGTGGTCGTCGCGGCCGCCGTGCTGTTCCTGGCCTTCGGCTCGCTCGCAGCCTCCGTGCTGCCCATCGCCACCGCGCTGGTGAGCGTCGGCACCGCCTACGGCGCGATCGTGCTGCTCGGGCACGCCATGACCGTCGCCGACTTCGCACCGATGCTCGGCATGCTGATCGGGCTCGGCGTCGGCATCGACTACGCCCTGTTCATCGTGACCCGACACCGGCGCGGGCTGAAACGCGGGCTGTCGGTCACCGAGGCGGCCACGGGCGCCGTGGCGACGACCGGACGGGCCGTGGTCTTCGCGGGTGCCACGGTTTGCATCGCCCTGCTGGGGATGCTGATCCTGCGGCTCAGCTTCCTCAACGGGGTGGCGATCGCCGCCTCGTTGACGGTCGTCCTGACCGTCGCCGCCTCCGTGACGCTGCTGCCCGCCCTGCTGTCCTTCATCGGCATGCGCGCGCTCAGCCGACGTGAACGGCGGCGGCTGGACGAGCACGGCCCGCAGCCCGAACTCCCGACCGGGTTCGCGCACCGCTGGTCGGCGTTCGTGGAGCGCCACCCCAAGGTGCTCGGCATCGTCGCGCTGGCCGTCATGACCCTCCTCGCGCTGCCCACGCTCTCCCTCCACCTCGGCACCTCCGACCAGGGCAACGACCCCAAGTCGTCCACCACCCGGCAGGCCTACGACCTCCTGGCGGAAGGTTTCGGCCCCGGCGTCAACGGGCCGCTGACGATCGTCACGCACGTCGACGGCGCCGAGGACAAGCTCGCCCTGGACAACCTCGACGCCACCATCCGCACCACCGAGGGCGTCGCCTCGGTGACCCCGGTGACGTACAACACCGGCGGCGACACGGCGTACTTCACGATCGTCCCGGAGTCCGCGCCCCAGTCGCAGAAGACCAGTGACCTCGTCGACCGGCTGCGCACCGAGGTGCTGGCGCGCGCCGAGACCGGCACCTCGCTGGACCTGCAAGTCGGCGGGGTGACGGCCTCGTACGACGACTTCGCGGACGTCATCGTCGGCAAACTGCCCCTGTTCATCGGGGTCGTGATCGGCCTCGGCTGTCTGCTCCTGCTGCTCGCCTTCCGCTCCATCGGCATCCCGGTGAAGGCCGCCGCGATGAACGTCGCCGCGGTCGCCGCCGCCTTCGGCATCGTCGTCGCGGTCTTCCAGTGGGGCTGGGGGAGCGAACTGCTCGGCCTCGGCCGCGCGGGCCCGATCGAGCCCTTCCTCCCCGTGATCATGGTGTCGGTCCTCTTCGGGCTCTCCATGGACTACCAGGTCTTCCTGGTCAGCCGGATGTACGAGGAGTGGCTGGAGACCGGCGACAACCGGCGCGCCGTACGGGTCGGCCTCGCCGAGACCAGCCGCGTCATCAACTCCGCCGCGGTCATCATGATCTCGGTCTTCCTCGCCTTCGTCCTCAGCGGCGACCGCGTGATCGCCATGTTCGGCATCGCGCTCGCCTCCGCGGTGGCCCTGGACGCCTTCGTCCTCCGCACGCTCCTGGTCCCGGCCCTCATGCACATGCTCGGCGGCGCCAACTGGTGGCTGCCCCGTTGGCTCGACGCCCGGCTGCCCCGCATCAGCATCGAGCCGCCCGAGTGCCGGGCCGGCCATGAGAGGCTCACTGACGTCGTGGCGGAACTGGAGAAGGAGCAGCAGGGCGATGTACGCGATATCCCTGGGTGACGACGGAGCCGAACTGCGGCCGCTGGATCCCTGGCACGCCGAGGAGTTCCTGGCGAACCTGGAGCGCGGACGGGAGTTCATCGGACAGTTCATCCCGTTCGGGCAGCAGGCCGTGGACGTGCCCTCCGCACGCGCGACACTCCAGCGGTACGCCGACATGCGCGCCGCCGACACCGGCTCCTCCCACGGCATCTGGCTGGACGGAAAGCTCGTCGGCGGCGTCCTGACGCTGCACTTCGACGCGGCCGCCGGCAACGCCGAGGTCGGCTGCTGGCTGGAGCCCGCCGCGACCGGACGCGGGCTGATCACCCGGGCGATGCGCGTGCTGATCGACTGGGTGGTGGACGAACGCGGCATCCACCGCGTCGAATGGATCGCCGCCTCGGGGAACCTCCCCAGCCTGAACGTGGCCCGGAGGCTCGGATTCCAGCGCGATGGCGTACACCGCGAGGCGTACCCCTATGGTGGGGTGCGGCACGACTCGGAGGTGTGGTCGATTCTGGCCCCGGAGTGGCGTACAGCCCGCGTGCGTGCCGATCACGAAGAACAGTAAGAGCAGAGGCTCGGCGATCGCGCACGCGATCACTCAGAGACCTCTCATCCAGCGTCCGTACGGTGCGAGGTTATGGGAACCACCAAGACTGATGACGAGGCCGTGACCGAGGCCACCGAAGTGAAGCCCGACGAGGAGACGGTGGACGCCACCGAAGCCGAGGCGGCCGACACGACCAACGAGGAGGAGATCGACGAGGACGAGGCCGCGGAGGCCGAGCTTCTGGAGAACGGCGTCGACAAGGACGCCGGCGAGTCCGCCGGCGTCGGCCAGGGCGCGGGAGCGGTCGTCTCCGCGGCGCTCGGCTTCGTGTCGCTGACCGGCAGCTGGATCGGCACCCTGGCGTCCGAGCGCCAGCAGCTGGTCGGCCAGCTGCACGCCCAGAGCTCCTCGTCCTCCAGCGTCGCCAAGCTGCTCGACGAGGGCTACGGCCAGGCGTGGCACGCCACCGCGTTCTGGGGCGGGGTCTTCGCCCTGCTCGGCCTGATCGTCGGCGTCCTGGTGCTGGCCCGGCCCGCCTTCGGGGCCCCGGGCAAGCCGCAGGCCGCCTGGATCAAGTCGGTCTCCTGGGGCGGCGTCGCCCTCGGCGTCCTCGGCCTGCTCCTGGCCGTCCTCAAGTACACCGACGTCCTGCTCTCGCTGCCGTCAGCGAGCTGAATCACCGCAGGTCACGAGGGGCCTTAGGGCATCCGTAAGCACCTTACGGAGCGCCTGGGGCCCCTTCGGTGCGTCTAAGGCCCCCCACCCCTCGGAAGATGCGGAACTCTCCCGATGTGGCGCACCCCCCTGGGAGACGAAGGTTGAGGCATCGCAGAAAGCGACTCCGAAGACCGACTCTCACGAGGGACACACCATGTACGAGTTCGAGATCTCGCAGATCCGTTCCGCCGAGCTGATCCGGCAGGCCGAGCAGGAGCGCATGGCCCGCGAGGCCGCCCGCACCCGCCGCGCCGCCCGCCGCGAGGCAGCCCGCCACGACAGCGGGGAGGAGGAGTCCCATACTCCTCGCCTCCGCCGGCTGCGTTCCCGCGCCGCATGAGCCCCCGGCTCCGGGAGGGCGGCCCCGCGGGGGAGGGCCGCCCTCAGGAACCCGGCAGCCGTACGGCAACCAGACTCACCCCACCTCCGCCCTCGCCGCACCTGCCCGCGGCGGGGGCGGCCGGGTATCCGGGTGCAGGGGGTGCAGGGAGCGCCGTCGTGCAGGCCGGCGCCGCTGGGGCGGGACTCGTCGTGGTGAAAACCGGTGCCCGTCTGTCGGACCCCCGTGCGATGCTCGGGCTCGTGGAGACCAATTCCGTCAGTCCCGTGTTCGTCGGCCGAGGCGAGGAGCTCGACACGTTGAACGAGGCGCTCGCGCGGGCCGGCGCGGGCGAACCCCAGGCCCTGCTGATCGGCGGTGAGGCGGGGGTCGGCAAGACGCGGCTGGTCGAGGAGTTCGCCACCGCGGCCTGCCGCGCGGGCGCCGTCGTCGCCCTCGGCGGCTGCGTCGAGATCGGCGCGGACGGCCTGCCCTTCGCCCCCTTCTCCACCGCCCTGCGGGCCCTGCGCCGCGAACTGCCGGACGAGCTCGCCGCCGCGGCCGCCGGTCAGGAGGAGGAGCTCACCCGGCTGCTGCCCGAGATCGGCGAGTCCAACGGCGGACGGCACGACGAGGAGGGCATGGCCCGCCTCTTCGAACTCACCGCCCGCGTCCTGGAACGCGTCGCCGCCGACCGCACGGTCGTCGTCGCCCTGGAGGACCTGCACTGGGCCGACGCCTCCACCCGCCACCTCCTGGCCTACCTCTTCCGCACCCTGCGCACCGGCCGCCTCGTCGTCCTCGCCACCTACCGCGCCGACGACATCCACCGCCGCCACCCGCTGCGCCCCCTCCTCGCCGAACTCGACCGGCTGCGCACCGTCCGCCGTATCGAACTGAGCCGCTTCAACCGCGAGGAGGTCGGCCGCCAGATAGCCGGCATCCTCGCCACCGAACCGGACCCCGGCCAGGTCGACGACATCTTCGAACGCTCCGACGGCAACGCCTTCTTCGTCGAGGAACTCGCCGTCTGCGCCACCGAGGGCTGCGGCACCGGCCTCACCGACTCCCTCCGCGACCTGCTCCTGGTCCGCGTCGAGGGCATGCCGGAGAGCGCCCAGCGGGTGGCCCGGATCGTCGCCGAGGGCGGCTCCACCGTCGAGTACCGGCTGCTCGACGCCGTCGCCCGGCTCGCCGAGGACGACCTCATCGAGGCGCTGCGGGCCGCGGTGAACGCCAACATCCTGCTCGCCACCCCGGCCGCCGACGGCTACCGCTTCCGCCACTCCCTGGTCCGCGAGGCCGTCAGCGACGACCTGCTGCCCGGCGAGCGCTCCCGCCTCAACCGCCGCTACGCCGAGGCCCTGGAGGCCGACCCGACGCTGGTCCCCGCCGACCAGCGCGTCATGCGCCTGGCCAGCTACTGGTACCACGCCCACGACCCCGCCAAGGCCCTCCCCGCAGTCCTCGACGCCTCCGTCGAGGCCCGCCGCCGGCACGCCTACAGCGAGCAACTCCGGCTCCTGGAACGGGCGATGGAGCTGTGGGACACGGCCCCCGAGACCGTCCGGGACCAACTGCGCCCCATCGACTACACCGAGGTCTACCCGCCCTGCGGCTGCGACCCCGCCACCACCCCCCTGCGCTACCTCGACCTCATGGCCGAGGCCGCCGTCGCCGGCCGGCTCTGCGGAGAACGCGAACGCGCCCTGAAGATCACCAAGCGGGCCCTGCACCTGCTGGAGGACGACGGCGATCCGCTGCGCGCCGCCTGGTTCTGGACGCAGCGCTCCACGATGGTGCAGAGCCAGGCCCGCGGCGACGGCTGGAAGGAACTCGCCACCGCCCAGGACCTGGTGCGCGGTCTGCCGCCCTCGGAGGTGCACGCTGAGGTGCTGGCCGCCGTCGCCGGCTGGTCGATGCTGAGGGCACCCGGGCCGGACGCGCTGTCCGCCGCGGAGCGCGCTGTGGAGTACGCGCGGATGGTGGGCGCCCGCGAGACGGAGATGAACGCCCGCCTCACGCTCGGCGGCCTGATGGTCGACGCCGGAGACATCGAGGCCGGACTGACGGTGATGCGTGCGGCCATGGAGCAGGCGCTGGCCGAGGGTGTCGACTATGTCGCCGGCCGCGGCCACATCAACCTGCCCTCGGAACTGGAGTCCGTGGGCCGCTCCGCCGAGGCCGTTCCCGTCCTGGAAGAGGGCGTCGCCCACGCGCGGAAGTACGGCCTGCTGAACACCGAGGCCTGGGTGTGGTCCAACCTGTCCGACTCGCTGTACTCCCTGGGTCG
This sequence comes from Streptomyces sp. CA-249302, assembly GCF_050936785.1. Lineage (NCBI taxonomy): Bacteria > Bacillati > Actinomycetota > Actinomycetes > Kitasatosporales > Streptomycetaceae > Streptomyces > Streptomyces sp. CA-249302. Next base: position 7,549,956 of record NZ_JBNJMG010000001.1, read on the forward strand.
CTGGGACGAGGCCGTCGAGGCGGCGGAGCAGGCGCTGAGGCGTGGCCAGAGCTCCAAACCGCAGGGCGCGGGCGCCCTGAAACTGGCCCAAGTCGCCCTGGGCCGGGGCGAGGTGCCCGAAGCGGCCCGCCGACTGGCTGCCGCCGAGCGGTACTTCGGCACACACGACCCCATGCCCCAGCAGTCCCTGCCGCTCGCCGCCATCGCCGTCGGCGTCGCCGCCACCGACGGCCGCCTCCTCGACGTCCGCGCCGAAGTACGGCACGCTCTGGACGCTGGCTTCCCGCCCGGCACCCACCGCTACGGCTGGCCTCTGCTGCTCGGTGCCGCGATCGCCGAGGCGGACGCCCGGCTGCTGCCCGTCGCCGGACAGGGCCGCACCGAGGCGCTCCAACGCATCCGCGAGGCCGCCAAGCAGCTCGCCACGGCCGCCCCCGTCTGGCTCGCCCACGAGCAGTGGGTCCGCGCCGAACTCGCCCGCGCCGAGGGCCGCGACACTGCTGACACCTGGTCGGACGTGGTCACCGCCTTCGAATGCCTGGACCGCCCCTACGACCTCGCCCGCCTCCGTCACCGCCTGGCCGGAGCCCTGCTGACGGCGTCCGCCGCCGCCGACGACGACGAGCGAGCCAGGGCCACCGAGCTGCTGCGCCTCGCGCACGCCGTCGCCGACCACCTCGGCGCCCGCCCGCTCGCCGACTCCGTCGCCCTGCTCGCCCAGCGCGCCCGCCTGGCCCTGACCCGCGTCCCGGACCAGAGGGTCGCCGACCCCGCCGAGGCCCTCGGCCTCACCAGCCGGGAGCGCGACGTCCTGCGCCTGGTCGCCGCCGGCCGCACCAACCGCCAGATCGCCGGGGAACTCTTCATCTCCCCGAAGACGGCCAGCGTCCATGTGTCGAACATTCTGGGCAAGCTCGGCGTCTCAGGTAGAGGAGAGGCCGCGGCGGTGGCGCACCGGCTCGGACTGTTTCCCGCCGACGCCCTCGACTCGGCCCGGTAGGGGACCCGCAAGGGAGGCACCGTGTTCAACATGTTCGAGGAGCTCTTCGCACCGAGCCGCAAACACACCCGGGAGGAGAAGAAGCGACTGGAGCTGACCCGCGAGGACGTGGGGGACAACGACCCCGGACGTGGGCCGATAGACCTGGAGTCCGGGAAGGTCGTCGTACGACGGCCGCCCCCGGCCGAGGACGATGCCGCCGAGGGCTGAGCGCGCCCTCTACTTCACCTCCAGCTCCAGGATCCGGTCGTCCCCGCTCTTCGGTGTGCCCCGGCCGTCCGTGTTGCTGGTCGTCACCCAGATCTTGTCGCCGCCCGCCGGGACCACCGTGCGCAGGCGGCCGTACTTGCCCTCCAGGAAGGCCTGCGGGGCCGCCGAGGCCACCGTGCCCTTGAGAGGGATGCGCCACAGGCGCTGGCCCTTGAGGCCCGCCATCCATATGGAGCCCTCGGCGTAGGCGATGCCGCTGGGGGAGGCGTCGTCCGTGTGCCACTGGGCTATCGGGTTGTGGAACTCGGCGTCGGACGACTTGCCCTCGGCGTCCGGCCAGCCGTAGTCGTCGCCCGGCTTGATCGCGTTCAGCTCGTCCCAGGTGTCCTGGCCGAACTCCGAGGCGAACAGGCGCTGTTTGGAGTCCCAGGCCAGGCCCTGCACGTTCCGGTGGCCGTAGGTGTAGACCGGGGAGTCCGGGAACGGGTTGCCCGGGGCCGGCTCGCCCTCCGGGGTCATACGGAGGATCTTGCCGCCCAGGGACTTCTTGTCCTGGGCCAGGCCGCGGTTGCCGCTCTCGCCCGTGCCCGCATAAAGCATCCCGTCCGGGCCGAAGGCGATCCGGCCGCCGTTGTGGATATAGCCCTTGGGGATGCCCTTGAAGATCGTGTCCGGGGCGCCCAGCTGCTCGCCGGCCGGCTTCTCGGTGTCGTACAGCATGCGGACGATGCGGTTGTCCGAGGCCGAGGTGAAGTACGCGTAGATCATGTGGTCCGAGGCGTAGTCCGGGGACAGGGCGAGGCCGAGGAGGCCGCCCTCGCCGGCCGGGGAGACGCCGGACACCTTGCCCAGCTCGGTCTTCTTGCCGGTCGTCGCGTCGACCTTGGTGATGGTCCCCTCGTCCCGGGAGGCGACGAGCAGGGCGCTGTCGTCGGGCAGCGGGGCCATGCCCCAGGGGGTGTTCAGGCCCGTGGTGACCGTGCGCAGCACCTTCACCGAGCCCTTGGCGGGCGGTGCCTGTTCGGCCGCCTGTTCGGAAGGGGAGGAGTTCGCGGTCGTACTGCCCGGTGGCGTACTGCCGTCGTCGCCCGGCGATCCTCCTCCGTCGGAGGAGCAGCCGGCCGTCAGCAGGAGTGCGGTCGCGGCCAGCACGGCCGGCACAGCTCGTCGTAGCACGGTCTTGGTCCCTTCGGCGCGGCGGTCCAGCGGCAGGTTCTACTTGTCATACACCGCTCGCGCCGCGCAGGTTCCCGATCCTCGGACAGCGAATCCCGGACGCGGGCCGTCGGCTCTCAGTCCCAGGATCCCCGCGCACCCGGCAGTTCCGCCACCTCGGCCAGCTCCTGGGCCGTGAGGCCCAGGTCGGCCGCCGCGGCGTTCTCGGCCGCCCACCGTTCCTGCTTGGTGCCCGGTACCGGGACCACGTGCCGGCCCTGTGCCAGTACCCAGGCCAGCGCGACCTGGGCGGCCGTGACGGCCTCGCCGTGGCGGGACGCGATGCGGCGCAGGCCCGCGACGATCGGCTGGTTCGCGGCCATCATCTCCGCGGTGAAGCGGGGGTGGCGGGCGCGCAGGTCGTCCGGCTCGAAGCCCTCGCCGGGGGTGAGGGTGCCGGTCAGGAAGCCGTTGCCGAGCGGCATCGCGGCGAGGAAGCCGACGCCGCGCGCCTCGCACCACGGCAGCAGCGACTCCAGCGCCTCCGGCGACCACACCGACAACTCGGCCTCCACCGCGCTCACCGGGAACACCTGCTGGACGCGCTGGAGCTGGCGGATCGTTCCGTCGTGCAGCCGCCCGCCGGAGCGGCGGCCGCCGCGTGCGCCGACCGCGCACAACCCCAACGACCGTACCTTTCCGGCCTGTACGAGCTCCGCCATCGCGCCCCACGTCTCCTCGACGGGGACCTCCGGGTCCGCCCGGTGCAACTGGTAGAGGTCGATGACTTCGGTCTGGAGCCGGCGCAGGGAGGCGTCGCAGGCGCGCTTCACATAGCCGGGGCGGCCGTTGGCCACGATGTGCTGCTCGCCGACCAGCAGGCCGACCTTCGTCGACACGAAGGCGTCCGCGCGCCGCTCCTTCAACACCCGCCCCACCAGCAGCTCGTTGGTGAACGGGCCGTACATGTCGGCCGTGTCGAGGAGCGTCGAGCCCGCGTCCAGCGCCCGGTGCACCGCCCTGAGCGACTCCTCGCCCCGCTGCCGTGACCCGCTGTACGCCCAGCTCATCGGCATGCACCCAAGCCCGACGGCCCCCACCGCGAGTGCCCTCGCGCCGATCGTCCTGCGCTCCACCTGCCCGTGACCCTCCCTCTGCCGAGCCCCCAACCTAACCTCTGCACCCCCGACCACCTGACATAGCCTCCTTACATGACTGCTGACGTGTGGCTTCCCATCCCGGCCGAGGAGATCGAGGGGCTTCCCGAGGGGCCGAACTACCGCTTCTGGGACGGTGCCGAGGAGTTCCCCGCCGACCCCGCCGACTGCGTCTACTACGTCGTCCCCTACATGAAGTCCGCCGAGATCGCCGTGCGGCCGCTGCCCGAACTGACCTCCGTACAGGTCGTGCAGACGCTGTCGGCCGGGATCGACGCCCTGCTGCCCAACCTCTCGGACCTGCGTCCGGGCGTTCAGGTGTGCAACGCGCGCGGGGTGCACGAGGCCAGCACCGCCGAGCTCGCGCTGACGCTGATCCTCGCCTCGCTGCGCGGGGTGCCCGACTTCGTGCGGGCACAGGAGCGCGGGGAGTGGCTGGGCGGGTTCCGGCCCGCGCTCGCCGACAAGAACGTGCTCATCGTGGGATACGGCTCGATCGGATCCGCGATCGAGGACCGGCTCGCGCCGTTCGAGGTCGCGCGGGTGGCGCGCGTCGCGCGCTCCGGGCGCACCACGGCGCGCGGCCCCGTGCACCCACTCACCGACCTGCCCGCGCTGCTCCCCGAGGCGGACGTCGTCGTCCTGATCACGCCTCTCACCGAGTCCACCCGAGGCCTGGCCGGCGCCGACTTCCTCGCCCGCATGAAGGACGGCGCGCTCCTGGTGAACGTCTCCCGCGGCCCCGTCGTCGACACCAAGGCGCTGCTCGCCGAGCTGGAGAGCGGCCGTATCACCGCCGCCCTCGACGTCACCGACCCCGAACCCCTGCCCCGCGAGCACCCTCTGTGGCGAGCGCCCGGAGTGCTCATCAGCCCCCACGTCGGCGGACCCACGTCCGCCTTCCTGCCGCGCGCGAAGCGACTCCTTGTGAACCAGCTGACACGTTTCGTGAACCAGGAGCCCCTCGGAAACGTGATCCTTACGACAGGCGCAAACAGCGCGTGACACCGATGAGTTGAGCGTCCGGCGCGCGATCCGCGGGACGGGCGCAACAGGCGCGCAATCCGTTTCCGGTACCCTCCGCTACCTTCCGGACGCATTGCGTGTACGCATCCCCGCTGGTCGTCACGGAGCGTAGAGGAACTATGTCCCTGAGTGACGAGACTGGTGTATCGTCCCGACAGGGGCTGCGCCGCGCACCGTTCGGCGCCGGGGATGGATATTTCAGACTGTGAGGGGGGCGACGGGCGATGCACGGCCTATGGACGAACGATCCGACGCGGCGGGGCCGCCGACGGCGACCCTGGCGTACACCCGCGCGCAGACGCGGTCACCACGGCGGCCACGGCTGCCGGCACAGCCATCACCACCGCAGGCACAGCGGCCGCCGGAGGCATGCCCACCCAGCGCACCGGGACCCGAGGGACCCGGGAGCCGCACGGACCGGGAGCGCCCGGTGAACTCCCCGCCTGCCACGACCACGCTGGGGGGAGCGCTGCCGGCGCAGTCCTCGTCAGGGGCGCTGCCGCCCCGTCCGCCGGCCACCGGCGGCCGGGCCGGTCTGGTCCTCAAAGTCGTCCTGGCCCTGGTCTGCGCGGGATACACCGTCGGTTCCGTGCTCGACTGGGGTTCGAACGAACTCGCCGTCATCATGGGCGACTTCGGGCTCAGCGCGGCCGCAGCCGCAGCAGCCGTCTCCTGTTTCCTCTACGCGCACAGCCGCCACGACCGCTTTCGATCCGCCTGGCTGCTGTTCGCCCTCTCCTCGGCCATGGCGGCCCTGGGCAACGCGGCCTGGGGGCTGGACGAGGTCGTACTGAAAGACGGCGTGCCGGATGCCGGCTACGCCAGCCTGTTCTTCGTGGGCTTCGCGCCCTCCGCCATCGTGGGACTGCTGCTGCTCGCCAAGCGGCCGGTGAACAAGGCCGGTTGGGTCTGTCTTGGGCTGGACGCATGGCTGATCGGCGGCTCGCTGTTCACGCTCTGCTGGAGCCTTGTGCCCCGCAGGACGGACGGGTCCGCCGAGCTCGACCTGGCCCACATCGCACGGCAGGCGTACCCGCTGCTGGACATCGCGCTGGTCAGCGTGGTTCTCGTGCTGCACTTCCGGCGCTCGGCGGCCAACCGTGCGGCGATCGACACCGCCATCGTCTCGCTCGCACTGACCGTCCTGTGCGACGGCCTGTTCCACTCGCCGCTGGTGCAGAGCACCTACAAGTCGGGCCATCTGCTCGACGCGGGCTGGTTCGCCGCCTCGCTGCTCCTCGTGTACGCCCCCTGGGCGGCACCGCGTACCGCGCAGCAGCCCGGCGAGGACGACGGGCACACGCGTGTGGTCCACGAACACCTCCCGGGCCGGCGCGGCGACACCCACCCGCACCACGCACCCCCGCAGGGAGGTGATCACAGCCGGTACGCGGCGGTCCGGCCCATCGCCGGTTCGTTGGCCACACTGGCGCCGTATCTCGCCGCCGCCGTCTGCACCTTGGGGACTCTGTACAGCCCCCTCAACGGCCGCGGTTACGACCAGGTCGTGCTGACCACCAGCGGCACCGTCATGCTCGCCCTCCTGGTCCGCCAGGGCATCATGCTGCTCGACAACATCACCCTCACCCAGGAACTGGCGCAGAAGGAGAACCACTTCCGCTCCCTGGTGCAGGGCTCCAGCGACGTCATCATGATCGCCGCGCCCAACGGCATCCTCCGGTACGTCTCCCCGGCCGCCGCCGGGGTCTACGGACGCCCCGCCGAGGACCTGGTCGGCACCGAACTGGCCCATCTCATCCACCCGGAGGACCTGGGCTGCGTGGTGCACGAGGCACGCCGCTTCCTCGCCGCCGGCCCCCGGGAGGAACCCACCACCCGCATCGAATGCCGCTTCCGGTCGGGCGACGGCGGCTGGCTCAACGTCGAGTCCACCGTCAGCCGCCACCACGGCGGCCTCATCTTCAACAGCCGGGACGTGACCGAAAGAGTGCGCCTGCAGGCGCAGTTGCAGCACAACGCCGAGCACGACCCGCTCACCGACCTGCCCAACCGCGCCCTGTTCACCCGGCGGGTGCAGCAGGCCCTGTCCGGCCGCCGCGTCTCCGACCGCGGTGCCGCCCTGCGCGGCACGGCCGTACTCTTCATCGACCTCGACGGCTTCAAGGCCGTCAACGACACGATCGGGCACCAGGCCGGGGACGAGCTGCTCGTCCAGGCCGCCCGCAGACTCCAGGACGCGGTCCGGCAGGGCGACACCGCGTCCCGGCTGGGTGGTGACGAGTTCGCGGCCCTGATCATCGGGGACGGCACCCGTGACCGCGCCGCCCGCGAAGGCCACATCCTGGAGCTCGCCGACCGCCTCAGGATCACGCTCTCGCAGCCGTACCTCATCGACGGCAACGATGTCCGGGTGGCCGCGTCCATCGGCGTCGCCTTCGCCGAATCCGGCCTGGGGGCCGGCGAGCTGCTGCGCAACGCCGACCTCGCCATGTACCGCGCCAAGGCGGGCGGCAAGGGCCGCGTCGAGCTGTACGCCCCACAGATGCAGCAGGACGTCGTAAGGAAGGCGGAGCTGGCCACGCGGCTGCGGGCCGCACTGCACGACGGTGAGTTCGCCCTGCTGCACCAGCCCGTGGTCCGGTTGCAGGACGGCCGGATCACGTCGGTCGAGGCCATGGCCCGCTGGCGGTCGTCGCAGGGGGTGCTGTTCACCCCGGCCGAGTTCCTGCGGGTCGCCGAGGACAGCGACAAGACGCAGGAGCTGGGCCGCTGGATCATCGAGGAGGCCGTGGAGCAGGCAGCCGAGCGGACCGCTACGGGGCTCGCCGTGCCCGTCGCGGTGCGGATGAGCGCCCGGCGGCTGCTGGACCGGTCGATGCCGCTCGGCTCGGTCGAGGCCCTGCTGACCCGGCACGGGCTGCCGTCCGGGGCGCTGGTGATCGAGCTGTCCGACACCGATCCCCGGGTCTCCCTGGACGAGCTGGAGCGGCGGCTGGGCGCCCTGCGCAGGCTCGGCGTCCGGATCGCCCTGGACGGCTTCGGCAGCGGCTTCGCGGCGATCACCGCACTGCGCAGGCTCCCCGTCGACGTGCTGAAGCTCGACCGCGGTCTGGTCGAGGGCGTCGTCGAGTCCGCGCGGCTGCACAAGATCACCAGCGGGCTGCTGCGGATCGCGACCGACCTCGGGCTCCAGTCCGTGGCCGAGGGCGTGGACCTGCCCGAGCAGGTCGTGGCGCTGCGCGCGATGGGCTGTACGCACGGGCAGGGCATGGCGTTCTCCGCACCGCTGGACGAGTACCGGCTGCGTCGGGCGCTCGGATCCGGCCACTATCCGGTGCCGCACGGGCCGATCGAGCCCGCGTTCGCGGGCGGCGGCGCGGCGGTGTACACAGGTGGTGTACCGGCCGTCCTGGGAGGCGGAGCTGGACTGCGCTCACATAATGAGACTCCCGTCCCACCCACTTGACACGTGGTGCGCGTCGGGGGGAGGGTCAGTGCCATGCGCACCCGAATTCTCGTACTTGGAAAGCGCGTCGGCTGAAGCTGGTGACGTCCGGACCGACCCGGAACTCCCAGCGACCACTCCCGGCGCGCTCCCCTCGCTTGCCTTACGGCACGAGGGGTTTTTTGTTGCACAGGCACCTGCCGAACGGCAACAGAACCCCGCACAAAACTCGCAAAAACCCTCAGCATCGAGAAGAGACCGACGATGACCGAGCAGGCCACCGGGGCCCATCCGCAGCCGCGGCCCCGATCCGGAGGACACCAGTCCGCCCCCGAGCACGTCACGGGTGCGCAGTCCCTCATCCGCTCTCTCGAGGAGGTCGGGGCCGACACCGTATTCGGCATCCCCGGCGGTGCGATCCTTCCCGCGTACGACCCCCTGATGGACTCGACCCGGGTGCGTCACGTGCTGGTCCGGCACGAGCAGGGCGCCGGCCACGCGGCCACCGGTTACGCGCAGGCCACCGGCAAGGTCGGTGTCTGCATGGCCACCTCCGGACCGGGCGCGACCAACCTGGTCACGCCGATCGCGGACGCCCACATGGACTCGGTGCCGCTCGTGGCGATCACCGGGCAGGTGGCCTCCAAGGCGATCGGCACGGACGCCTTCCAGGAGGCGGACATCGTCGGCATCACCATGCCGATCACCAAGCACAACTTCCTGGTCACCAAGGCCGAGGACATCCCGCGGGTGATCGCGCAGGCCTTCCACATCGCCTCCACCGGCCGCCCGGGCCCGGTCCTGGTCGACATCGCCAAGGACGCCCTCCAGGCGAAGACGGTCTTCCAGTGGCCGCCGGTCATGGACCTGCCCGGCTACCGCCCGGTGACCAAGCCGCACGCCAAGCAGATCCGCGAGGGCGCCAAGCTGATCACCCAGGCGAAGCGGCCCGTCCTGTACGTCGGCGGCGGTGTCATCAAGGCCGGCGCCACCGCCGAGCTGAAGGTTCTCGCAGAGCTCACCGGAGCGCCCGTCACCACCACCCTGATGGGGCTCGGCGCATTCCCCGACAGCCACCCGCTGCACGTGGGAATGCCGGGCATGCACGGTTCGGTCACCGCCGTCACCGCGCTGCAGAAGGCCGACCTGATCGTCGCCCTCGGAACCCGCTTCGACGACCGCGTCACCGGCAAGCTGGACAGCTTCGCCCCGCACGCCAAGATCGTCCACGCCGACATCGACCCCGCGGAGATCGGCAAGAACCGCGCCGCCGACGTGCCGATCGTCGGTGACGCCCGCGAGGTCATCGCCGACCTGATCCAGGCCGTGCAGAAGGAGCACAGCGAGGGCCAGCAGGGCGACTACACCGCCTGGTGGAAGGACCTCTCCCGCTGGCGCGAGACCTACCCGCTCGGCTACGACCTGCCCGAGGACGGCACGCTCTCCCCGCAGCAGGTCATCGAGCGCATTGGACAGCTCGCGCCCGAGGGCACGATCTTCGCGGCGGGCGTCGGCCAGCACCAGATGTGGGCCGCGCACTTCGTGCAGTACGAGAAGCCCGCGACCTGGCTGAACTCCGGCGGCGCCGGAACGATGGGCTACGCGGTCCCGGCCGCGATGGGCGCCAAGGCCGGCGCGCCGGACAAGACGGTCTGGGCGATCGACGGCGACGGCTGCTTCCAGATGACCAACCAGGAGCTCACCACCTGCGCCCTGAACAACATCCCGATCAAGGTCGCCATCATCAACAACGGCGCCCTCGGGATGGTCCGCCAGTGGCAGACCCTCTTCTACAACCAGCGGTACTCCAACACCGTGCTGCACTCGGGCCCCGAGGACGTCAACCCGGACGCCCGCGGCACCCGCGTCCCCGACTTCGTGAAGCTGTCGGAGGCCATGGGCTGCTACGCGATCCGCTGCGAGCGGCCGGAGGACCTCGACAAGGCCATCGAAGAGGCCAACTCCATCAACGACCGTCCGGTCGTGATCGACTTCATCGTCCACGAGGACGCGATGGTGTGGCCGATGGTCGCCGCCGGCACCTCCAACGACGAGATCCTGGCCGCCCGGGACGTCCGCCCCGACTTCGGCGACAACGAAGACGACTGAGCGAGAGAGACGTAAAAGATCATGTCCAAGCACACGCTCTCCGTCCTGGTGGAGAACAAGCCGGGCATCCTCGCCCGGATCGCGGCCCTCTTCTCGCGCCGCGGCTTCAACATCGACTCGCTCGCCGTCGGGGTGACCGAGCACGCCGACATCTCCCGCATCACGATCGTGGTGAGCGTCGAGGCCCTGCCGCTCGAGCAGGTCACCAAGCAGCTCAACAAGCTCGTCGAGGTGCTGAAGATCGTCGAGCTGGAGCCGGCCCAGGCCGTGCACCGCGAACTCGTTCTGGTGAAGGTGAAGGCCGACAACGAGACGCGGTCCCAGATCGTCGAGATCGTCCAGCTGTTCCGCGCCAAGACCGTGGACGTCTCCCCGGAGGCCGTGACGATCGAGGCCACCGGCTCCAGCGACAAGCTGTCCGCCATGCTCAAGATGCTGGAGCCGTACGGCATCAAGGAACTGGTCCAGTCCGGCACCATCGCGATCGGCCGCGGCGCCCGCTCCATCACCGACCGGTCGCTGCGCGCCCTGGACCGCAGCGCGTAATCCTGTGTACGGGCGGTCACCGGCCGCCCGTATGCCGAGACCCCGAGACTCCACTTCCGCCCGCCGTCATACGGTGGGACGCAACACCTGCACACAAGGAGAGAACCCAAAGTGGCCGAGCTGTTCTACGACGCCGACGCCGACCTGTCCATCATCCAGGGCCGCAAGGTCGCGGTCATCGGTTACGGCAGCCAGGGCCACGCCCACGCGCTGTCGCTCCGTGACTCGGGTGTCGACGTCCGCGTCGGTCTGCACGAGGGCTCCAAGTCCAAGGCGAAGGCCGAGGAGCAGGGCCTGCGTGTGGTGACCCCGGCCGAGGCCGCCGCCGAGGCCGACGTCATCATGATCCTCGTCCCGGACCCGATCCAGGCCCAGGTCTACGAGGAGTCCATCAAGGACAACCTCAAGGACGGCGACGCGCTGTTCTTCGGCCACGGCCTGAACATCCGCTTCGACTTCATCAAGCCCCCGGCGGGCGTCGACGTGTGCATGGTCGCCCCCAAGGGCCCGGGCCACCTCGTCCGTCGTCAGTACGAGGAGGGCCGCGGCGTTCCCTGCATCGTGGCCGTCGAGCAGGACGCGACCGGCAACGGCTTCGCGCTCGCCCTGTCGTACGCCAAGGGCATCGGCGGCACCCGCGCCGGCGTCATCAAGACGACCTTCACCGAGGAGACCGAGACCGACCTCTTCGGCGAGCAGGCCGTCCTCTGCGGTGGCACCTCCGCCCTGGTCAAGGCCGGCTTCGAGACCCTGGTCGAGGCGGGCTACCAGCCGGAGATCGCCTACTTCGAGTGCCTCCACGAGCTGAAGCTGATCGTCGACCTCATGTACGAGGGCGGCCTGGAGAAGATGCGCTGGTCCGTCTCCGAGACCGCCGAGTGGGGCGACTACGTCACCGGCCCGCGGATCATCACGGACGCCACCAAGGCCGAGATGAAGAAGGTCCTCGCCGAGATCCAGGACGGCACCTTCGCGCGCGAGTGGATGGCCGAGTACCACGGCGGCCTGAAGAAGTACAACGAGTACAAGACGGCCGACTCCGAGCACCTGCTGGAGACCACGGGCAAGCAGCTCCGCAAGCTGATGTCCTGGGTGGACGAGGAGGCGTAAGCCTTACGGGCACGGGGGCCGGAGCGGACTGCTCCGGCCCCTTTGTCCAACCCGTCGAGTCACGGACGGGTGATCCTTCCGCGGAGGCGCAAGACGACCGTCGCCGCGCCACTACACTGCCGTACTACATACGCGTCAGGCCCACAGCGTCGTGCGTCTTCCACGCGGCTCAAGCGGCCCTCTGGGTCGCGACACCCCTCCACCGCCTGCGGCCGTCGGGACGGCCGTCCGCATGCATTGGACTTGTGAGGACTCACGTGAGCTCGAAACCTGTCGTACTCATCGCTGAAGAGCTGTCGCCCGCGACCGTGGACGCGCTCGGCCCGGACTTCGAGATCCGGCACTGCAACGGAGCGGACCGAGCCGAACTGCTCCCGGCCATCGCCGACGTCGACGCCATCCTGATCCGCTCGGCCACCAAGGTCGACGCCGAGGCGATCGCCGCCGCGAACAAGCTGAAGGTCGTCGCACGAGCCGGCGTCGGCCTGGACAACGTCGACGTCTCCGCCGCCACCAAGGCCGGCGTGATGGTCGTCAACGCCCCCACCTCGAACATCGTGACCGCCGCCGAGCTGGCCTGCGGCCTGCTCGTCGCCACCGCCCGCCACATCCCGCAGGCCAACGCCGCGCTGAAGAACGGCGAGTGGAAGCGCAGCAAGTACACGGGCGTGGAGCTGGCCGAGAAGACGCTGGGCGTCGTCGGCCTCGGGCGGATCGGTGCGCTGGTCGCTCAGCGCATGTCCGCCTTCGGGATGAAGGTCGTCGCCTACGACCCCTACATCCAGCCCGCCCGCGCCGCGCAGATGGGCGTCAAGGTGCTGTCGCTGGACGAGCTGCTCGAGGTCTCCGACTTCATCACCGTCCACCTCCCGAAGACCCCCGAGACCCTCGGCCTCATCGGCGACGAGGCGCTGCGCAAGGTCAAGCCGAGCGTGCGCATCGTCAACGCCGCGCGTGGCGGGATCGTCGACGAGGAGGCGCTGTACTCGGCGCTCAAGGAAGGCCGCGTCGCCGGCGCCGGCCTCGACGTGTACGCGAAGGAGCCCTGCACGGACTCCCCGCTCTTCGAGTTCGACCAGGTGGTGGCCACTCCGCACCTGGGCGCTTCGACGGACGAGGCCCAGGAGAAGGCGGGCATCGCCGTCGCCCGCTCGGTGCGCCTCGCCCTCGCCGGTGAGCTCGTCCCCGACGCGGTGAACGTCCAGGGCGGCGTCATCGCCGAGGACGTCAAGCCGGGTCTGCCGCTCGCCGAGCGCCTCGGCCGGATCTTCACCGCGCTCGCCGGCGAGGTCGCGGTCCGCCTCGACGTCGAGGTGTACGGCGAGATCACCCAGCACGACGTGAAGGTGCTGGAGCTGTCCGCCCTCAAGGGCGTCTTCGAGGACGTCGTCGACGAGACCGTGTCGTACGTCAACGCCCCGCTCTTCGCGCAGGAGCGCGGCGTCGAGGTGCGACTGACGACCAGCTCCGAGGCGAGCGACCACCGCAACGTCGTCACCGTGCGCGGCACGCTCACCGGCGGCGAGGAGGTGTCGGTCTCCGGCACGCTGGCCGGTCCGAAGCACCTGCAGAAGATCGTCGCGGTCGGGGAGTACGACGTCGACCTCGCGCTCGCCGACCACATGGTGGTGCTGCGGTACGAGGACCGTCCGGGCGTCGTCGGCACCGTCGGCCGTATCTTCGGCGAGGCGGGGATCAACATCGCCGGGATGCAGGTGTCGCGGGCGGTTGCGGGCGGCGAGGCGTTGGCCGTGCTGACCGTGGATGACACCGTGCCGTCCGGGGTGCTGGCCGAGGTCGAGGTGGAGATCGGGGCGACGTTCGCCCGGTCGGTGAACCTGGTCTGACCTTCCTTGCCCGCCCGCCCGCCCGACTCGGTCGGGTGAGGGGTGAGCGAAGAAGCAACATGTGAACGCCGGCCGGGCTGAGAGACCTCAGTCCGGCCGGCGTTCGGGTTTTCTGACGCAGCGTCAGTAATATGTCACATTCCACTGGGCTTGTCGGCGTCGACGCGGATCCCCCGCAGCGCCCTCGCCGCCAGCACCCCCGCCCCCGCGAGAATCACCGCCCCCGCAACAGCCGCCCCCTGCATCCCGCTCGTGAACGCCTCCCGTGCCGCCACCGCCAGAGCGTCTCCCGTGCGCCCCGGCAGCTGACCGGCGACCGCCAGCGCGCCGCCCAGGGTCTCGCGGGCCGGAGCCGGCGCCGTACCCGGGATCTCGTGGCGGTAGATCGCCGTACCGATGGAGCCGAGTACCGCCATCCCCAGCGCGCCGCCGAACTCCGCGCCCGTCTCCATCAGGGACGATGCCGAACCCGCCCGGTCCACCGGCGCGCTGCTCATCGCGAGGTCGGTGATCTGGGAGATGACCATCACGATGCCGGAGGCGAGGACGCCGCAGGCGGCCAGGACCAGCCAGAGCGAGTCCGTTCCGGCGAGGGCCAGCAGGGCGTAGCCCGCCGCGGCGATCGCGAAGCCCGCGGTGACGACGTAGGCGCGGTTGACGCCCTTCTGGACCAGGGCCGTCGCCAGCGGGGCCGCCATGCCGATGGGCACCGAGGGGAGCAGCGCCCACAGGGCCGCCTCCATCGCGCTCTTGCCGAGCACCGACTGGAGGTACTGCGTGGTGAAGAACGCCGAGCCCATCATGCCGAACGTGGCGACCAGGTTGAGCGCGACCGAGGGGGCGAAGCCACGGCCGCGGAACAGGGCCGGGGAGATCATCGGTGAGGCCGCGGTGCGCTGGCGGTGGACGAAGGCCGCGGCGAAGAGCAGACCGACGGTGACCGAGACGACGTACTGCGCGTGCCAGCCCTCGGACGGGATCTCCTTGAGGCCGTAGATGACGGGGAGCACGGCGGCCATCGACAGCGGGACGCTCGGCCAGTCGAAGCGGCCGGGGTTCGGGTCCTTCGACTCCGGGAGCAGGAACGGGCCGAGGACCAGGAGCAGGGCCATCGCGGGCAGGTTGACCAGGAAGACCGAGCCCCACCAGAAGTACTGGACCAGGACCCCGCTCATCACCGAGCCGAGTGCCACGCCCGCCGTCATCACGCCGGACCACAGACCGATCGCCTTCGCGCGCTGGCCGGGGTCGGTGAACATCGTGCGCAGCAGTGCCATCGTCGACGGCATCAGGGTCGCGCCGCCGATGCCGAGCACCGCCCGGGCCGCGATCAGGGTCTCGGCGCTGTTGGCGTAGGCCGCGGTCAGGGAGGCGGCGCCGAAGGCCGCGGCGCCGATCAGGAGGAGCTTGCGGCGGCCTATGCGGTCGCCGAGCGAGCCCATCGTCATCAGCAGGCCGGCCAGGACGAAGCCGTAGATGTCGAAGATCCACAGCTGCTGGGTGCCGCTCGGCTCCAGGTCGGCGCTGATCGCGGGGATCGCGAAGTAGAGGACGGAGACGTCCATCGAGACCAGCAGCAGCGGGAGCATCAGCACGCCCAGTGCGGTCCATTCACGACGGCCTGCGAGGCCGGGCGGGGTGGTTGTGGTGGTGCCCGTCGAGTTCGTCATGCCGAGGAATGTACGCGCGTCTTAAACGCTTGTCTAGAACGATTGTATAAGTCGGTCGTCTAGGACGGTTGTATGGATCGGGAGTAGGGTGGCGGGTATGGGACACCGTGAGGATCTGCTCGAGGGCGCCAAGCGCTGCCTGCTGGAGAAGGGGTTCCTGCGTACGACCGCGCGGGACGTCGTCAAGGAGTCGGGGACCAACCTCGCGTCGATCGGCTACCACTACGGGTCGAAGGACGCGCTGCTGGTGCAGGCCTATGTCTCCCTGGTGGAGGGGGCCGGGGACGACTTCGACCCCGGCTGGGGCGCGGGTGGCGAGATGGCCGCGGCGCCCGGGTCGCTGGAACGCTTCCAGGAGGTGTGGGCGAACATCATCGGTTCACTGCCCGAGACGCGGGCCATCTGGATGCTGAGCTTCGAGCTCATCTTCCAGGGCGACCGGCTACCGGAGGTGCGCAAGCTGCTGGCCGAGGCGCAGGAGCAGGGCCGTTCGGGGATCGTGCCCATGTTCAACGGCATCCCCGAGGACGAGCTCGACAAGGAGACCGTCGACACCGAAGGCCGCTTCTACCAGACCCTCCTCAACGGCCTGATGGTCCAGTGGCTCTTCGACCCCGACTCGGCCACGAGCGCGGAACGGCTCACCGAAGGTCTGCGCCGCGTCATCGCGGGCGTCAAGGACAGCTGATGCGGTTGCGATCGCGGAGAGCCGGGGCCAGCGCGGCCAGCATCAGCGCGGCGGTTGTGGCGAAGGCCCACGGGTAGCCGGTCAGGCCGGCCAGGACGCCGAAGCCCGCGGCGCCGACGCCCATGCCGCCGTCGTAAGCGAGATTCCACAGTGCGCTGACGGTGCCGTACGAGGAGGGGGAGACCCTGGCGTACATCAGGGTCAGCGTGGCGTTCTGGGTGATGCCGAAGCCGGCTCCGAAGAGGGCGGTTCCCGTCACGACGGCGATCGGGTCGGCGGTCGCGGCGGTGATCAGTACACCGGTGGCCACGAGGAGCAGGCCGGGGAGGACGAGGCGGGCGCTGCCGTGCCGGTCGCCGTGGCGGCCGGCGAGCCAACGGGTCACGGTCGAGGCGGCGGGCTGCACGAACAGGGCGACCGCTACGACGCCGGAGGACGCGGTGGGGACGGCCAGCGGGAGGAAGGTGACGAGGATGCCGGCGGCGGTCGCGGTGGTGGCGAACACGGCGATGGGGCGGAGGAGTTGGCCGGTGCGCAGGCCGCGGAGGACGCCGAGCGGAGGCTGGGCGCCTTTCGGTGCTCCAGCTCCAGCTCCAGCTTCTGCGTCTGTTCCTGCCCCTGCCCCTGCCTCTGCCCCTGCCCCTGGTTCTGTTTCTGCTTTCGCCGACCCCGTGCCGTGGTTCGGCAGCCCGAGTACCGACACGATCGCGGCCAGCGATGCCGTGCCGCCGATCACCGCGACCGTCCCGTACCCCGCCTGCCCGGCCAGCCACAGTCCCAGCGGCAGGGCGATCAGCGACGGCACGCCGGACACCACGCCCACCAACGCCAGGCCCTCGCCCCGCCGTTCGGCTGGGATCAGCGTCGCGGTCAGTGCGCCGCCCGCGACGATGGTGAGCGCGAAGCCCAGGCCCCGCACCAGGCACACGGCCACGATCCAGACGACGTCCCCGGAGACGGTGAGGACCAGGGCCGGGGCGCCGAGCAGGAACAGGCCGGCCAGCAGGGTCGTCCGGTAGCCGTAGCGGGCGACGAGGCGGGGCGTGGCCAGTTCGCCGAGGACCGTGGAGAGCATCAGGGAGCCGGTGGCGAGGCCCGCCGCGCCCCCGCCGCCCGCCTCGGCGGCGAAGGCGGGCACCACCGACAGGAGCAGGAAGAAGCTCAGGCTCGCGCCGACCAGGCTCACGAAGCGGAGCAGCAGGGGGCGGGACAGCAGGGATGTCCTCCCGGCCGGGCTCGGGATGTTCGTCGAGTTCGTCGAGTTCGTCGTGTTCATCGAGTTCGTCGTGGTCGTCGTCATGGTTACGACGCTAGAGATGGACCGGCCCTCCGCTAAGCTCCAATTCCATGCCAGTGCAGTGGGCCGGTTTGTCACCCGAGCTGCTTCTGACGGTCGACCGGGACAGCGGCGACCGTCTGTGCGCCCAGCTGGAACGGCAGCTGCGGGACGCGATCCGCACGGGTCGTCTGAGGGCCGGCGAACGCCTTCCGTCCTCCCGTGAGCTCGCCCGCGTCCTGGGCCTGTCCCGCGGGCTCGTCCAGGACTGTTACGCCCAGCTCCAGGCCGAGGGCTACCTGGTCACCCGGGTCGGCTCGGCCACCCGCGTGGCGGCGTGCGCGCAGGTCGAGGAGGCCCCCGCACCACCTCCTGGGGACACCAGGCCGCACCTGATCGCCGACTTCCGGCACGGCGTCCCCGACCTGACCTCCTTCCCGCTCGCCGACTGGCTGTGGGCGACGCGGGAGGCCGCGCGGGCCATGCCCACCGCGGAGTTCGACTACGGGGATCCGCGCGGGAGTTCGGCCCTGCGCGAGGTGGTGGCCGGCTATCTGCGCCGGGTCCGCGGGGCGGCCGCCGACCCCGTCCGCACCGTGATCTGCTCCGGCTACGCGCAGGGACTGCACCTGGCGCTACGGGCGTTGGCCCGCGCCGGGGTGCGGGTGGTGGCGTACGAGGACCCGGGCGGCCCGGACACCGCGACGGCGGCGGCGGAGGCGGCGGGCCTGACGGCGGTGCCGGTGCCGGTCGACGAACTCGGCGTGGATGTACGGGCGTTGGACGCCACCGGCGCCCGGGCGGCGATCGTGTCTCCGGCCCACCAGTGGCCGACGGGAGTCGTCCTGGCCCCGGACCGTCGCCACGCGTTGCTCGACTGGGCGGCGCAGCGGGACGCGTACGTCATCGAGGACGACTACGACGCCGAGTTCCGCTACGACCGCGAACCCGTGGGCACGCTCCAGGGGTTGGCCGCGGACCGGGTGATCTCCATCGGCACGGTCAGCAAGTCCCTGGCCCCAGCCCTACGCCTCGGCTGGCTCCTCTCCCCACCGGCACTGGCCGCCCCCCTGACCGACCTGAAACGCGTCGCCGACCGCGGCTCACCCACCCTCGACCAGCTCGCCCTCGCCCGCCTGATCGAGTCCGGCCGATACGACCGCCACCTCCGCCGCATGCACACGACCTACGCCACCCGCCGCACCGCCCTGCTCACGTCCCTGACCCAACACGCCCCCGCCGTGAGCCTGTCGGGCCTGGCGGCAGGCTTCCACGCGGTGGCCCACCTTCCGTCCGGCGCCGACGAACCGACGGTCGTACGGGAAGCCCGCACCCGGGGAGTCGGCCTGTACGGCATGAGCGCGTGCCGCGCCTCAGGGGCGACGAATCCGCCCCAACTGATCCTGGGATTCGGCAATGTGACGGAGCGTGCGATCGTGGAGGGGATCGCTGCGGTGGCGGATCTCCTGGGCGGTGCGGGCTAGTTCGCCGGCACGTGACCGAGCGCGGACGCGGTGTCGGAGGCGATCCGCGTGGGGCGATAGGCGGCTTCGGTCCACGGCCGGCCCCCGGACACCCAGACGCTCCGCACGCCGATACCGACCGCGCCCTGGATGTCGGCATGCGGCGAGTCGCCGACCACCCAGGCGCCATCGAACGTCGCTCCCACAGCGGCCGCCGCCGCCTCGAAGACCTCCGGTGCGGGCTTCTTGTACCCCACCGCCTCGGATACGACCCACCCGTGCACGAGCCGGTCCAGTCCGGTACGGCGGATCTTCGTCTCCTGTTGGGCGACCCGGCCGTTGGTGACGATCACGCAGGTCCAGCCGTCGGCGCGGGCCCGGGTGAGGGCGCTGCGCGTGGGCCCGGGGAGGATGACGTGGTCGGCGGCGCCCCGGTCGAGCAGGGTGTGGATGTCGGGCGCGGGGACTGCGCTGCCGTAACGCTGGCCCATGGCCCCGGCGACTTCCCGCCGTGGCGTGTAGCCGCTCGCGTCGAGAGTCGTGAGCCAGGTGAGGTCGTCGGCGGGCAGCCCGTGGGCCCCCAGGAAAGCCGACGCCGCCTCCCTGAACGCGGCGTCCCTGTCGACGAGTGTGTTGTCGAGGTCGATCATCAGCAGCGGCATGCCTACAGCCGTGCCCCCTTCAGGGCCATGTGCAGCAGGAGGCGGTCCTCTCCGTCGTCCAGGTCGAGGCCTGTCAGTTGTTCGACTCTCGACAGGCGGTAGTAGAGGGTCTGGCGGTGGATGCCGAGTTCGGCGGCTGTGCGGGCCGCCTGGCCGGCGCAGTCCAGGTAGGTCTCGGCGGTGCGGGCCAGTTCGCGGTGGGTGGGGGAGAGGAGGGGCTGGACGGTGGGGTCGTGGGCCGTGTCCGGGGGGAGGGCCGTCAGGAGGCGGTACGGGCCGATCCTTGACCACTCGGCCACCGGGCCGAAGCGTGGTTCCGCCAGCGCGGCCCGTGCCGCCGCCGATGCCTCCTGCCAGGCCGTGCCCAGCTCGGCCAGGCCGGCCCGCGCGGCGGCGATCCCGGCGGCCGTCGCGTTGCCTTCGCCTCCGCCCCCGCCCAGCGACCGCCCCCGCTCCACCAGCCGCCCCGCCGCCGAAGCGGCCGGAGTCAGTACGTCCGTCGAGCGGAGGCGGACCAGCAGGGCCAGGGACTGGGATGCCGGCCCCCAGGGGACCGTGCACAGGGCCGTCGCCCCCGGGACCGTACGGACGGAAGGGGCGTCGTCCGGGTCGGCGGAGGGCCAGGGGGCGACGCAGATCAGCGTGTGGGGGACGTCGGCGCGGGGGCCGAGGGCCGTGCGGAGGTCCGACACCGCCATGTCGCGCTGCCAGTCGCGGTCCGCGACCAGGACCGCCCGGAGTTCCCGGCTCAGGTCCGCCCCGTGCTGGGCCTCGTCCGCCAGCAGCGCGCCGATGCGGGACGTCACCTCCATCGCCGCCGTCAGCTGGGCCTCGGTGGGGCCGGGGTCGTAGTCCAGCAGCCAGACATAACCCAGGACGACACCCCGATGGCGTACCGGGAGGCAGATGCGGCCCCGGTAGACGCCGGCCTCCGGAGTCGGCGGGATGCGGACCGGGGCCGTCGCCCTGGTGATGCCGAAGCCCTCGAACCACGAGCGGACCGCGGCCGTGGAGCGCCGGGTCAGGATCGAGCGGGTGCGCACCGGGTCCAGGGCCGACGCGTCCAGGTCGCCCTCACTGTCGTACGCCCCGAAGGCGATCAGCTCGAAGTCGCGGTTCTCCAGGGTCGCCGGTGCGCCGAGGAGCTCGGAGATCTCGTCGACGAGTTCCTGGTGGTCGGACCTGTGCTCGGACGTCGTCACGGTCGCATTCTCCCGCATCCCACCGGCCCCTTCATACATCTGTCTGAGATCTGCGGCACGGATGCGTGACAGCTGTCGATGGCCGACGATCGGAGGGATCCTTAGGTTTCACGGTGGTTCTATCTGCTGGTTTGTGGAGGTGCCCCGTGCTGGGTCCCGTGATTCTTGCCGCGTCGCGCAGCGACCGGATGCGACGCCTGATCTCGGCGGCCCCGGTGACCAAGCAGGTCGTCGACCGCTTCATCCCGGGCGAGTCGGTGGCCGACATCGTGCCGATCGTCCAGGACCTGACGGCCAGGGGCCTGGAGCTGACGATGGACGTCGTCGGCGAGGACATCACCACCCCGGAGCAGGCCGCGGCCGCCCGTGACGCCTATCTGGCGCTCATCGACCGGCTGAAGGACCTGGAGCTCGGCGAGCGCGTCGAGATGTCCGTCAAGCTGTCGATGTTCGGGCAGGCGCTGGAGGGCGGGCACGAGCTCGCGCTCGCCAACGTCCGGCCCGTCGTCGAGGCCGCCGCCGCGATCGGGACCACCGTCACGCTCGACGCCGAGGACCACACCACCCTCGACTCGATGTTCGCCATCCACGAGGAGCTGCGCCGCGACTTCCCGCAGACCGGCTGCGTCATCCAGGCCTACCTCTTCCGCACCGAGGCCGACGCCCGCCGGCTCGCCGCGGCCGGCAGCCGGGTGCGGCTGGTGAAGGGCGCGTACAAGGAGCCCGCCGAGGTCGCCTACCAGCAGAAACACGAGATCGACAAGGCGTACGTCCGGATCCTGCGGATTCTGATGGAGGGCGAGGGGTATCCGATGGTCGGCTCGCACGACCCGCGGCTCATCTCCATCGCCCAGGAACTCGCCCACCGGGCGGGGCGCAAGCCGGACGAGTACGAGTTCCAGATGCTGTACGGCATCCGCGGCGACGAGCACCTGCGGCTCGCGGCCGAGGGCCACCGCATGCGCGTCTACACCGCCTACGGCACCGACTGGTACGGCTACTTCATGCGGAGGCTCGCCGAAAAGCCCGCCAACCTGCGGTTCTTCCTCCGCTCCATGGTCAGCAAGGGCTGAACCCCAGCAGGCCTCAACACCCGCTCACGTACAAGGAGTTACGGATCTCATGGACGCTGTGACCCAGGTCCCCACCCCCGTCAACGAGCCGGTGCACGGCTACGCCCCCGGCTCGCCCGAGCGCGCCCGGCTGGAGGCCAGGCTGAAGGAGCTGGCCGAGAACCCGGTCGAGCTGCCGATGACCATCGGCGGCGAGAAGCGGCTGGGCGGTGGTGAGCCCTTCCAGGTGGTCCAGCCGCACAACCACAAGGCCGTCATCGGCACCGGCCGGCACGCCACCCGGCAGGATGCGCAGGACGCCATCGACGCGGCCCTCGCCGCCGCCCCCGCCTGGCGCGCGATGGCCTTCGACGACCGCGCGGCCATCATCCTGCGCGCCGCCGAGCTGCTGTCCGGCCCGTGGCGCGAGACGATCGCCGCCTCCACCATGCTCGGCCAGTCGAAGACCGCCCAGCAGGCCGAGATCGACAGCCCCTGCGAGCTCGTCGACTTCTGGCGCTTCAACGTCCACTACGCCCGAGGCATCCTGGCCGAGCAGCCCCCGGCCAACTCCCCGGGCGTCTGGAACCGCCTGGACCACCGCCCGCTCGAGGGCTTCGTCTACGCGATCACGCCCTTCAACTTCAGCGCGATCGCGGGCAACCTGCCGACGGCTCCGGCGCTCATGGGCAATGTGGTGGTGTGGAAGCCTTCGCCGACCCAGACCCACGCCGCCGTCCTCCTCATGCAGCTGCTGGAGGAGGCCGGTCTCCCCAAGGGCGTCATCAACCTCGTGACCGGTGACGGCATCGAGGTCTCCAAGGTGGCGCTCGAGCACCGCGACCTGGCCGGCATCCACTTCACCGGCTCCACCAAGACCTTCCAGTACCTGTGGAAGACGGTCGGCAACAACATCGAGAAGTACCGCTCGTACCCTCGGCTGGTCGGCGAGACCGGCGGCAAGGACTTCCTCGTCGCGCACCCGAGCGCCGACCGCGCGGTGCTGAAGACCGCCCTCACCCGCGGTGCCTTCGAGTACCAGGGCCAGAAGTGCAGCGCCACCTCCCGCGCCTACATCCCCGCGTCCATCTGGAACGACGGCTTCCGCGAGGAGTTCGCCGCCGAGGTCGACTACCTCACCATGGGCGACGTCACCGACCTCTCGAACTTCATCGGGGCCGTCATCGACGACCGCGCGTTCGCCAAGAACAAGGCCGCCATCGACCGCGCCAAGCAGGACCCGACCTGCACGATCGTCGCGGGCGGTTCCTACGACGACTCGGTCGGCTACTTCGTCCGCCCGACGGTCGTCGAGTGCAGCGACCCGGAGAACGAGGTGTTCCGCACCGAGTACTTCGGCCCGTTCCTCGCCGTGCACGTCTACGAGGACGAGAAGTACGACGAGATGCTGACGCAGATGGAATCGGTCTCCGACTACGCGCTCACCGGCGCGGTCGTCTCCAACGACCGTGCCGCGGCGGCGTACACGATGGAGAAGCTGCGCTACGCGGCCGGCAACTTCTACATCAACGACAAGTCGACCGGCGCCGTCGTCGGCCAGCAGCCCTTCGGCGGCGGCCGGGCCTCCGGCACCAACGACAAGGCCGGCGCCCCGCAGAACCTCCTGCGCTGGACCCTGACCCGCGCCATCAAGGAGACCCTGGTCGCCCCGACCGACTACGCGTACCCGCACATGGGCTGACACCCACGGACGCGGAAACGGGCCAGGTCTCGCCGACCTGGCCCGTTCGCATGCCCGCCCCGGCAGACTGGCGCCATGGAGACGGTGATCGCGGACGACGGCGTACGACTGTGGGCCTCGCGGTCCGAAGGGGCTGGCGAGCCACTGGTGTTGTGCCACGGCGGGCCCGGCTTGTGGGACATGTTCGCTGACGTCGCCGAGCTGTTGGCCGACGTGACGTCCGTCGTGCGGTGGGACCAGCGGGGGTGCGGGCGTTCGGAGCGGTCCGACGGGCCGTGGACGAGCGAGCGGTTCGTGGGGGATCTGGACGCCGTGCGGCGGCACTTCGGGGTGGAACGGGTGGCGTTGCTCGGGCACTCCTGGGGTGCGCAGCTGGCGTTGAGCTATGCGTTGGCCCATCCGCAGCGGGTGCGGGCGCTGGTGTACGTGGCCGGTACGGGGATCGGGCCGGTCGCGGAGTGGCACGGGGGTTACGAGGAGAACCTCCTCGCCCGGCTGAGCGAGGACCCTGAACGGCTCGCTCGCTGGCGGGAGTTGGGCAGGGACGATCGGGAGCGGGCGGTGATCCAGTGGTCCGCCGAGTTCGAGGAACGCGCGCGGGCCATGGAACTGGCCGGGCGGATGGCCGACCCCTGGTTCGGGATAAACCAGGAGTGCAGCCGGGAACTCAACGACGAGACCCGGCGCACCTGGGGCACATCCGAGTTGTACGACGCCTGCGCCGCCCTCGACGTGCCCGTGGTGATCGTCGACGGCGCCCACGACATCCGCCCGCGCTCCGCCGTCGACTCGCTGGAGCGTGCGCTGCCCCGGGTGCGCCGGGTGGTGCTCCCCGGCGCCGGGCACCTGCCGTGGGCCGAGGATCCCAAGGGCTTCCGTGAGGCGGTCGCGGTGGCGCTCCGATAGACCGTGGCCCTCGGACCGTCCCCATAAAAGCGCAGCTCAGAGGTGTGTGACCCAATCCACCGTCTCAGATAGTAGGAAGTCCGAGTAATTGTGGAGACAGACCCGGACTCCTCCCTTAGCTTTGTAGAAGCCGAACGTCTCGCTCGACCAAGCGAATGGCGGTCGTGAGCCGGGCCCCGTGCAGGCAACCCCTGCGGCACCGCTCCCCGCCCACTCCGGCGTCTCGTAACCCCTTTCCGCACTCCCGGATTTCGAAGGAGTCGATTTCCCATGGCCGAGACGACCGCACGCCGCCGAGTCCGTCACACGTCCCGCACGAGCGAGTCCGACCGCAAGAACGCCGCAGCCGCCCTCCAGCGCGCCCTGGACCGCAGGGACAACGGCGGTTCGACCGGCCACTGAGCCGGGCATCACCTACAAGCCGGGAGCCGCACCCGCAGGGGTGCGGCGCGGACTCACACCCCGCGCCGCACCTCGAAGTGGCGGACTCACACCCCGCGCCGCACCTCGAAGTGATCGATCCGCTTGCCGCTGTCCGTGAGCGCCGACACCTTGAGCACCGGCCGAGTGCCGCCCTCCGCCTCCACCGACAGCAGCGAGAAGCCCCGGTAGCGCACCCGCGACCACTCCGCCGTCTCCGCCTCGGCCGACTGGGCCTTCGTCCAGTGCGAGGTCCTGATGGTGTCGTGGCGCGTGATGTGACCCTCGTAGCTCTCCTGCACGCCCGACGGGAAGCCGTACAGGTCCTTCCCGCCGCCGCCCGCCGTGACGTACACGGTCCCGTCCTTCGTCGGGTCCGTCGACGCCCCGACCGGCACCGCCCTGCCGACCCCGCCGGCCTTCACCGCGTCCGTGCGCTCGTACACATGGTTGTGGCCGTTGACCACCAGATCCACCTGGTGCTTCTCGAGCAGCGGCAGCCACTGAGCCCGCACCCCGCCGTCGGAGGCGTGCGCGGAGGTCGAGTACGCGCAGTGGTGGAAGAAGACGACGATGAAATCGACCCCCTTGGTCGACCGCAGCTCGGCCAGCTTTCCGTCCAGCCACTTCGTCTGGCGCCCGCCGCTGTAGCCCAGGTTCGCCGGGATCTCGTACGACACGTCGTTCGCGTCCAGCGCCACGAAACCGACGTTGCCGTACGTGAAGGCGTACACCCCCGGCGCCGTCCGCGCGTCGAAGCCGCTGTCCGGGAGGGACCAGCGGGCCAGCTGGCCGCCGTAGCCGTCCGGCGAGTACCAGGCCTCCATGTCGTGGTTGCCGGTCGTCACCATCCAGGGGACGGTCCTCGCCACCGACTCGTTCTGCTTGAGGAACAGGTCCCAGTACGAGGGGTCGTAGCCGTCCGACTTCTGGCCCCGGCCGTTTCCGTCGGCGTAGCAGATGTCGCCCGCGTGGAGGTGGAAGGCGGGGTTCTGGCGCAGCAGGACGTGGTCGTTGGCGGCCGCCGCCTGGCTGACGCCCTGGTCGCCGAAGGCCGTGAAGACGAACTTCTCGGCGGTGGCCGGCGCGGTGCGGAAGCTGGAGATCGTCGAGCGGTGAGCGGGGGAGGCGGGGTCGAAGCCCTCGTGGCCGACGCCGTAGTAGTACGTGGTGCCGGGGCGGAGGCCGTCCACGGCCGCGTGCACGTAGTACTGCTCCAGCGCCAGGCGTACGCCGGTGACGCCCGGGGTGTGCAGGTCGCGGATCTCGGCCTCGGCCTTCCGGCTCAGGTCGTCCGGCTTCAGGCCGATCCGGACGTACGGCTTCTTCACCGCGGCCGGGACCTGCCAGGACACCCGCATCTGCGTCCTCGGGTCGGCGCCGAAGGCGAGATGGCGGCCGAAGGGGGAGACGGCCGAGCCGGGCACCTTCGAGGTCGCAGGCGACTGTGTCGCCGTACCCCGCGCGCTGCCCGATCCGCTGCCCCCGCAGCCAGCCAGCAGCCCGCCCGCCGCCACCGCGCCCGCCGTCACCAGCGTGCGGCGGCGCATCAGCTTCGTCCGCAGGTACTCGTGCTGCTCGGCCATGCTCATCCGGCGCGCGAGCTGCGGGGGGATGCCGAAGTCGGGTACGGGGGGTCCGGGGGGTGTCCCCCTGGAAAGGAGGGTCATGACTGTGAAGTTCCCAGCGAATCCCAACGGCCGCCATACATAGGGGTGAACGGGTGGCGACTTGTTGACGCCGGTGGTCGACGGCGTGTCCGTATCGCGGACAGCGCATGTCATCCCATGGGACGAGGAGTAGGGTGCCGACATGTCTCGCAGCATCAATCTCGCAGTGATTCCCGGTGACGGCATCGGTCAGGAAGTCGTGGCCGAAGGTCTCAAGGTCCTCTCCGCCGTCCTTCCGCAGGATGTGAAGCTGGAGACCCAGGAGTACGACTTCGGCGCCAAGCGCTACCACGCCACCGGTGAGACCCTCACCGAGGCCGACCTCGACTCCCTCAAGCAGCACGACGCGATCCTGCTCGGCGCCATCGGCGACCCGAGCGTCCCGTCCGGCGTCCTGGAGCGCGGCTTCCTGCTCAAGCTCCGCTTCGCCTTCGACCACCACGTCAACCTGCGTCCCTCGAAGCTGCTCCCGGGTGTGGCGACCCCGCTCGCCGGTGAGCCGCAGATCGACTTCGTCGTGGTCCGTGAGGGTACCGAGGGGCCGTACACCGGCAACGGCGGCACCATCCGCAAGGGCACCGAGCACGAGGTCGCCACCGAGGTCTCCGTGAACACGGCCTTCGGCGTCGAGCGCGTCGTCCGGGACGCCTTCGCCCGCGCCCAGGCCCGCCCGCGCAAGAAGCTCACCCTCGTCCACAAGAACAACGTCCTGACCTTCGCCGGTCACCTGTGGACGAACACCTTCAACAAGGTGGCCGAGGAGTTCCCCGAGGTCACCACCGACTACATCCACGTCGACGCCGCGACCATCTACCTGGTCACCGACCCCGGCCGCTTCGACGTGATCGTCACCGACAACCTCTTCGGCGACATCATCACCGACCTCGCCGCGGCCGTCTCCGGCGGCATCGGCGTCGCGGCCTCCGGGAACATCAACCCCGGCCGAGAGTTCCCGTCCATGTTCGAGCCGGTCCACGGTTCGGCCCCGGACATCGCCGGTCAGGGCAAGGCCGACCCCACCGCCACGGTCCTGTCCGTCGCCCTGCTCCTGCGCCACCTCGGCTACGAGGCCGAGGCCGCCCGCATCGACGAGGCCGTCTCGGTCGACCTCGCCGAGCGCACCGGCAAGCCCGCCCGCAGCACGTCGGAGATCGGCGACGCGCTGGCCGTACGAGTAGCCGGCTGACCCCGCTGCTCCTCGAAGCCGCCGGGTCGCATCCGCACCCGGCGGCTTCCCCTGTGTCCCCGCCGGGTGCCACCATCATCCCCGGACCGCATTCACGCCGTTTTCCTCCACGGCTCCGCGCGCGCGATAATCGAACGCGGAGCCGCGGCATGAGGCAATGCTCGGACGTCCTAACACTGGCCACTGGCAGTAGCGGGCGTGAGCGCGGCCCGTCACTACACAACCGGTGAAGGACAACCACTCATGACGACGCCCACGATCGAGCTCAAGCCCTCGGCCTCGCCACTTTCCGCCGCGGAACGCGACGCGATCCTGGCGAACCCCGGGTTCGGCCGCCACTTCACCGACCACATGGTGATCATCAAGTGGACGGAGGGCCGCGGCTGGCACGACGGCCAGCTCGTCCCGTACGCGCCGATCTCCCTCGACCCGGCCACCATGGTCCTGCACTACGCGCAGGAGATCTTCGAGGGCCTGAAGGCGTACCGCCAGCCCGACGGCTCGGTCGCCAGCTTCCGCCCGGACCGCAACGCCAAGCGCTTCCAGGCCTCCGCCCGCCGGCTCGGCATGCCGGAGCTGCCGGTCGAGACGTTCGTCGAGGCCTGCGACGTGCTGGTGAAGCAGGACGAGGCGTGGGTCCCCGCGCACGGCGGCGAGGAGTCGCTCTACCTGCGCCCCTTCATGATCGCGACCGAGGTCGGGCTGGGCGTGAAGCCGGCCAACGAGTACCTCTTCATGGTCATCGCGTCCCCCGCCGGCGCGTACTTCCCCGGCGGCGTCAAGCCCGTCTCCATCTGGGTCTCCGAGGACCACGTCCGCGCGGTCCCCGGCGGCATGGGCGACGCGAAGACCGGCGGCAACTACGCGGCGTCGCTGCTGGCGCAGGCCGAGGCCGCGGCCGAGGGCTGCGCGCAGGTCTGCTACCTCGACGCGGTCGAGCGCAAGTGGGTCGAGGAACTCGGCGGCATGAACCTGTACTTCGTGTACGGCGCCGCGCCCGGTGAAAAGCCGGTGATCGTGACCCCCACCCTCACCGGCTCCATCCTGGAGGGCGTCACCCGCGACTCGCTGCTGAAGGTCGCGCGCGACCTCGGCTACGAGGCCGAGGAGGGCCGTATCTCCGTCGACCAGTGGCAGCGCGACTCCGAGAACGGCTCCCTGACCGAGGTCTTCGCCTGCGGTACGGCGGCGGTGATCACGCCGGTCGGGACGGTGAAGCGGACGGGGGCGGAGTGGCAGCAGACGGCTGGTGAGCCGGGCGAGGTCACTCTCAGGCTGCGCGAGGCGCTGCTGAACATCCAGCGCGGCACGGCACAGGACAAGCACGGCTGGATGCACAGGCTCGGCTAGCCCACCAGGCCCCGAAGCCCGCCGCGCCCGTCGCGGCGGGCTTCGCCTTCCCCCTGCTGTGCGGGCCGCCGCCTGGGCACGGCCGGCCACTCCTTCGTGCACGTGTGGGACATCGGCACCGGCGAGCAGCGGCCGCGCATCCGCTACCACCCGATGGTCCTCGCCGCCGACTTCAGCCCCGACGGCACCCACCTCGCCACCGTCGGCGGCGGCAAGGCCTGGCTGTTCCCGGTCGCCCTGCCCGAGCGTGCCTTCCTCGGCGGCGTCGGCGGCAGGCTGGCCGAGGACGCGTACCGCCGGCTGCGCGAACTCGTCCGGCGCCCCACCCCCGCCGTCGCTGCACGCCCCATCGTCCTCCAGGACACCGTCACCGGCATCCTCGTCGTCCTCGGCCCCGAGGCCGACGAGGAGGGGTACCGGAAGCTGTCCCGCGCACCGTGAGGGCGAGGTGGACGGCACCGCGCCGATCGCTGGTGCGTTCCTCCTCGGGGATGGTGTCCACTCCGCGCTGTTCCATCGGCATGGCTGGGGCTCTGCCTCTTTTGGAGTGGCACTCAATATCTTGGATCGACACCCAATGTGTCCTTGCTCATTGCCGCGCGTCAAGACTTTCGGGGCGCGGATCTATTGTTTAGAGTGTTGCTCTAAATGAGGAGGGTGAGATGAGGCTGACTCCCACGGAGCGCGACCGGCTGCTGCTCTTCGGGGCCGCCGAGCTGGCCCGGGCCCGACGGGCCCGCGGTCTCCGGCTCAACGTGCCGGAGGCCACCGCGCTCATCGCGGACACCGTGTGCGAGGCGGCCCGCGACGGGAAGCGGCTCGCGGAGGCCGTCGAGGCCGCACGCTCCGTGCTCGGGCCCGCCGACGTGCTGCCCGGCGTCGCGGACGTCGTCACCGAGGTGCATGTCGAGGCCGTTTTCGACGACGGTTCACGGCTCGCGGTCGTCTCCGACCCCATCGGGGGCGGGCTGGGCGCGGATGCCCCGGGTGCGCTGCTGCCGGGGCCCGAGCATGCCGAGCCGGAGGCGGTCCTGAGGCTCACGGTCACCAACACCGCGACCGTCCCCGTCTCCGTCACCTCCCACTTCCACTTCTTCGAGGCCAACCCGCGCCTGGACTTCGTCAGGGCAGCGGCCTACGGGATGCGGCTCGCCGTTCCCGCCGGGTCGTCCGTGCGCTTCGGGCCGGGGGAGAGCGCCGAGGTCGGGCTCGTGCCGATCGGCGGCGAGCGGATCGCGGTCGGGTTCGCGGGGCTCGTCGACGGGGCGCTGGACGCGCCGGGCGCGAAGGACGAGGCGCTGCGCCGGGCCGCCGCCTGCGGATATCTGGGGGTCGGCGCGGAAACGGAAGGAGAGCTGCGATGAGCAGGCCAGGAGGGCACCCCGCCGAAGCCCGGCGGCTCAGCCCTTACGAGTACGCGGCCACCCACGGCCCCCGCGCCGGCGACCGTATCCGGCTCGGCGACTCGGGGCTCGTCGTCCGGGTCGAGTCCGACTCGCAGCGGTACGGCGACGAGTTCCTGGCCGGGTTCGGGAAGACCGCGCGCGACGGGCTGCACCTCAAGGCCGCCGCCGTGCGGGACACCTGTGACGTCGTGATCAGCAACGTCGTCGTCATCGACGCCGTGCAGGGGATCCGCAAGGTGTCGATCGGGATCCGGGAGGGGCGGATCTGCGGGATCGGGCGGGCCGGGAATCCCGACACGCTCGACGGGGTCGACGTCGTGGTCGGTACAGGCACCTCGATCGTGTCCGGCGAGGGGCTCATCGCCACCGCCGGGGCCGTCGACACCCATGTCCATCTGCTGTCGCCGCGGATCATGGAGGCCTCGCTGGCCTCCGGCGTGACCACGGTCATCGGGCAGGAGTTCGGGCCGGTGTGGGGCGTCGGCGTCAACTCGCCCTGGGCGCTGCGCCATGCCTTCGACGCCTTCGACGCCTGGCCGGTCAACATCGGTTTCCTGGGCCGGGGTTCGTCCTCGCACGAGGCGCCTCTGGTGGAGGCCCTCGCCGAGGGCGGGGCGTCCGGCTTCAAGGTGCACGAGGACATGGGCGCCCACACCCGCGCCCTGGACACGGCACTTCGCGTCGCCGAGGAGCACGACGTCCAAGTCGCCCTGCACAGCGACGGGTTGAACGAGTGCCTGTCGGTGGAGGACACCCTGCGGGTGCTGGAGGGGCGGACCATCCACGCCTTCCACATCGAGGGGTGCGGCGGCGGGCACGTCCCGAACGTGCTCAAGATGGCCGGCGTCCCGAACGTCATCGGCTCGTCCACCAACCCCACCCTGCCCTTCGGGCGGGACGCGGTCGCCGAGCACTACGGGATGATCGTCTCCGTCCACGACCTGAAGACCGACCTGCCCGGGGACGCGGCCATGGCCCGCGACCGGATCCGCGCCGGGACGATGGGCGCCGAGGACGTGCTGCACGACCTGGGCGCGATCGGCATCACCTCGTCCGACGCGCAGGGCATGGGCCGGGCGGGCGAGACCGTCCGCCGTACCTTCGCGATGGCCGGGAAGATGAAGGCCGAGTTCGGCGCCCCGGACGTCGGCCACGACAACGAGCGCGTCCTGCGGTACATGGCCAAGCTGACCGTCAACCCGGCCATCGCGCACGGCCTTTCGCACGAGGTCGGCTCGATCGAGGTCGGCAAGCTCGCCGACATCGTGCTGTGGCTGCCGGAGTACTTCGGCGCCAAGCCGCAACTCGTCCTCAAGGCCGGGTTCCCGGCGTACGGCGTGGTCGGCGACCCGAACGCGGCGACGGACACCTGCGAACCCCTGGTCCTGGGGCCCCAGTTCGGCGCGCACGGCGCCACGCCCGCCGACATCTCCGTCGCCTTCGTCGCGCAGGCCGCCCTCGACCAGGGCAACGACACCATGCCGACCCGGCGCAGGCGGGTCGCCGTCCGTGGCACGCGCGGTATCGGCCCCGCCGACCTGCGGCTCAACTCCCGTACCGGAGCGGTGGACGTGGACCAGCGCACCGGCCTGGTCACCCTCGACGGAGAGCCGCTGCACTCGGAGCCCGCCGACTCCGTCTCCCTCAACCGCCTCTACTTCCTCTAGGACTTCGCATGACCTACCGCATGCCCCCCGAGTGGGCCCCGCACGAACGCACCTGGATGGCCTGGCCGGGGCCGAACCCGACCTTCACCGACGACGAGGAGCTGGCGGCGGCCCGTACGGCCTGGGCGAACGTGGCCCGTGCCGTGCGCCGCTTCGAGCCGGTGACGATGGTGCACGGACCCGGGCAGGGCGGGTCGGCGCGTGAACTGCTCGGCCCGGACGTGGAGTTGGTGGAGCGCGAACTCGACGACGCGTGGATGCGGGACATCGGCCCCACCTTCGTCACCGACGGACGTGAACTGGCCGCCGTGGACTGGACGTTCAACGGCTGGGGTGCCCAGGAGTGGGCCCGCTGGGAGCACGACTCCAAGATCGCCCGCCGGGTCGCGGACCTGGTGGAGGTGCCGGTGCTGTCGTCACCGCTGGTGAACGAGGGCGGCGCCATCCACGTCGACGGCGAGGGCACGGTCCTGCTGACCGACACCGTCCAGCTCGGCGCGGGCCGCAACCCCGGCTGGACCCGCGAGCAGGTCGAGGCCGAGATCCACGCCAGACTCGGCACCACCAAGGCGATCTGGCTCCCGCACGGTCTGACCGGTGACTACGGCACCTACGGCACCCAGGGCCACGTCGACATCGTCGCGGCCTTCGCCGGGCCCGGCACCGTGGTCGTCCACAGCCAGCGGAACCCGGCCCACCCCGACCACGCCCGCTCGCGCGAGTACGTCGAGATCCTGCGCGGTCAGACGGATGCGAAGGGCCGCCGCCTGGAGGTCGTCGAGATCCCCGCCCCCACGGTCCTCCAGGACGAGGACGGTGAATGGGTCGACTACTCGTACATCAACCACTACCTCTGCAACGGCGGCGTGGTGCTCTGCGCCTTCGACGACCCGAACGACGAGATCGCGGTCGGCATCTTCCGCCGCCTCTTCCCCGAGCGGACGGTGACGCTGGTGGACGCCCGGACGATCTTCGCGGGCGGGGGCGGCGTTCACTGCATTACTCAACAGCAGCCGCGGGCGGGCGTCAGGTAGAACGTACGGGTGAATGTGCTGATGTGCGCCGCCTGCGGAGCCCGGCTGACCGAGCCGCTGCGTGTCCTGCCGGAGCTGCCGCCCTGTCCGGAGTTCGACGGCCGCAAGAACCCCGACGGCTCGCGCCACGCCCCGCCGACCGTGCCGCTCGGGACGTACGCGGTGGACCCGGAGCCGTGCGGGGCGCCGTACGTGCCGCATCCCGACCCGGACTGGTGCGACGCCGCCCACCCGGGCAACGGGTGCATGGGAGACCCCGACGGGCAGGGGTTCCTGATGTCCGCCGGGCCGCGCGACACCCTGGTGGTCCACCCCGAGGACGCACGTGGGTACCTGTCCGGCAACCCCGCCTTCCAGGAGATCGGATGCTGCGGTCCGCCCGGACGCGAGGGCCCCAACATGGTGTGCGCCGGGTGCGGGGCGGTGGTGGCCACACTGTTCGCCGACTGCAGCGCGCCGTACGCGACCCACTTCCTGCCCGACGCGGTGCGGGTGGCCGCCGTATGAGCACGTCCCGGCGCACCCCGGCCCCGCCGCGGGAGCGCATCCTCGCCGCCGCCATGGACATGATCGCCGAGCGCGGTCTGGAGAAGGTCACCATGGCGGCGCTCGGCCGCGAGGTCGGGATGAGCAGCGGGCACCTGCTCTACTACTTCCGCACCAAGGACGAGCTGCTGCTGCGCACCCTGGAGTGGAGCGAGGGCCGGCTGGGTGCCGAGCGCGGCCGGCTGCTGGCGCGCGCGGGCACGGCGCGCGAACGGCTCGACTCGTACGTCGACCTGTACGTCCCCGACGGCCACCGCGACCCGCACTGGACCCTGTGGCTGGAGGTCTGGAACCGCTCGCAGAACGCCGATGAGGATGCCCGCGAACGGCAGGCGGCGATCGAGGGCGTCTGGCACCGCGACCTGGTGGCGCTGCTCGCCGAAGGGGTGTCCCGGGGCGAGTTCCGACCGGTCGACCCGGACCGCTTCGCGACCCGCCTGCGCGCCCTGCTCGACGGCTTCTCCATCCATGTGGCGGTCGGGCTGCGGGGCACGGATCGTACGCAAGTTCTCGGCCACGTACGGGAGTTCCTCGACGACAGCCTCCTCGCGGACGACTGACCACACGCCCGGGTTGTACTCAATTCGGGGGATTGCCCTGTGTCGAGCGGTGCGCTTGTCTCGAAGGAGCCCTCGGCGCGGGGCCGGGGGACCAGCGCCCAACGGGGAACACAGGGGGAATCGTGCACAAAGCCATGCGTGGGGTGTCCGTCGTGGCGGTCGCGGGGGCGGTCGTCGCGCTGACGGCCACCTCGGCGCTGCCGGCGCCGCGGCCGGCGCGGACCGAGCGGGTCACGGTGTCGGCGACGGGAGAGCAGGGGAACGGCAACGCGTACGGGCCTCAGCTCAGCGCCGACGGGCGGTTCGCGGTCTTCACCGCGGACGCGTCCAATCTGGTGCCGGGGGACACCAACGGGAGCTCCGACGTCTTCGTGCGCGACCTGCGCAAGGGGACCGTCGAGCGGGTCGACGTCGCCTCGGACGGCACCCAGGCCGACGGCGGCATGTCGGAGGCACGGGGGATCAGCGCCGACGGGCGGTACGTCCTGTTCAGCTCCAACGCCCACAACCTCGTCCACTGGGACAACCCGCCGACCAGCGAATCGGCCCAGGACATCTACCTGCACGACCGCCGCACCGGCAGCACCAAGCGGATCAGCGCAGCCCTCGACGGCGGCTCCGCCTTCACCGCCGCCGCCGTCATGACACCGGACGCCCGCTTCGTCGCCTTCAACGCCAAGGCCGACCGCATGGAGCGGAATCCGGGCGACCTCTTCGGCGCGGTGTACGTCTTCGACCGCCGCACCGGCGCCGTGCGGCGCGTCGCCAACCGGGACCGACCGACCGTCCCGGCGCTGTTGGGCGACATCAGCGCCGACGGCCGCTACGTGTCGTACACGCAGCTCGTGCCACGTAGTGCGAACGGCGTGACCTGGGTGCACGACCGCCGCACCGGCACCGAGGAACGCGTCAACGTCGGGGCGGACGGCACCCCGGTGGACCACGCCGCCAATGGGCCCAGGCTCTCCGCGGACGGTCGGACCGTCGTCTTCCAGTACTGGGGCGACGGCCTGGTCCCGGGCGAGACCCCCGACGGCCAGACCCACCTCTACGTCCGCGACCTGCGCACCGACGTCACCCGGCGCATCGACCCCGGGCCAGCCGGTGAGTCGGTGCCCGGCTTCCCGCTGCTCAGCCCGGACGGACGGTACGTGGCGTACCAGGCCGCACCGCGGCTGCCCGACGGGTGGACCGGGCCGACGAACGTCTACCTCCGCGACCTGCGCACCGGCTCCACCAGCCTGGTCAGCCGGTCGACCACCGGCGGCCCCGTCACGGACGAGTCCGTGTCGCTGTACTCGGTGAGCGCGGGCGCCCGCCATATCGGACTGGGCAGCTCCTCCGGCCAGTTGGTCACGGACGACACCAACGGTCACCAGGACGGCTTCGTCCGTCGTATGCGCTGAAACCGCACACTTCAGGGGGACATTCCATGCAACTCGCCAGCCGCACAGCCATATTGGGCGCCGCCACCTTGGTCGCCGCGCTCTCGGCCACCGCTCTCCCGGCCGCCGCCCACACCGACTCCGCACTGCCCCGGACCTTCCGGGCCAGCACCAGCACAGGCGGGCACGAGGCCGACGGTGCCTCCTCGACGCCCTCGATCAGCGCCAACGGCCGTTACGTCGCCTTCGTCTCGTCCGCCGACAACCTTGTCAAGGGCGACCGGAACGGCGTGGCCGACGTCTTCGTCAAGGACCTGCGCACCGGCCGCACCGAGCGCGTCGCCGCGGGCCCGGCCGCCGACCCGCAGCTCAGCGCCGACGGCCGTTACGTCGTCCTCGCCACCAAGGCCGCCCTGACCCGCGACGACGACAACGGCCTCGACGACATCTACCTCGTCGACCGCAGAACCCACCACACCCAGCGCATCAGCCACGGCCACGCCGTCACCACACCGACCTTCGCGCTCAACTACGAGCCCACCATCAGCGCGAACGGCCGCTACGTGGCCTACAGCACCGCCGCCCCGGACGCCGCACCCGGCGACACCAACGGCCGCGACGACGTGATCGTCCACGACCGCCGCACCGGCAAGGACGAGCTGGTCGCCTACGCCACCGACGGCACCCTCGGCGACAGCGACTCGTTCCTCACCTCGTTCAGCGCGGACGGCCGCTACGTCGCCTTCACCACCGCGGCCCAGCTGGACCCGGCGCACGACTGGACCCACGCGACCAACGTGTACGTCCGCGACCGCGTCGCCGGCACCACCGAGCAGGTCAGCATCCCCGCCCGGTTCGTCTACAAGTCCAGCTCCTGGGGCCCGTCGATGAGCGCCGACGCCCGCTATGTCGCCTTCTCCTCCAACGTCGACAGCCTCGTCCCGGGCGACACCAACAAGACCGGCGACGCCTTCCTCTTCGACCGGCGGCTCAAGACCACGCAGCGGGTGAGCACCGCGGCCGACGGCACCCAGGCGGACGGACCGAGCGGCGGCGTCAGCCTGACCGCCGACGGCAGCCGCGTCGCCTTCGTCTCCTCCGCCGACAACCTGGTGCCGGGCGACACCAACGGCGTGGCCGACGTCTTCCTCAAGGACCTGCGCACCGGCGCCGTCGAGCGGATCAGCCTCGCGGCCGACGGCGCCCAGTCCGACGGCCCCGCCGGCCCCGTGTCCCTGAGCGCCGGCGGCCGTGCCGCCTTCACCTCCACGGCCACGAACCTCGTCCCCGGCGACTCGAACGGCGTCGCCGACATCTTCGTACGACGGCCGGAGGCGAAGCGGTGAGACGGCTCCTCTGCGTCGCCGCCGCCCTGACCGGCGCGTTCGTCCTGGCCGCCACCCCGGCGCACGCCGCACCGGCCGGCGTCCAGCGGGTGAGCCTCGCCGCGGACGGCACACAGCTGACCGCACCGTCCTCCGACGGCGTGGTCAGCGCCACCGGCCGGTACGCCGTCTTCGTGGCGCGCAGCGACGCCTGCACCGGCTACGGCCTCAGCTGCGCCCTGCTCAAAGACCTGCGCACCGGCGGGACACAGCACCTCCCCAACGCGCACGCGGACGTGACCGGCCCGGCGATCAGCGCCGACGGCCGGATCGTCGGCTACACCTCCGGCGTCTACCACTTCTTCCACGCCATGGTGTACGACCGCCACGGCGGCGCGACCCAGGAGCTGTGGCCGGCCAATCCGCCCACGGACACCCGCTACGAGCGCAGCGACCTCACCGCGCTCAGCGCCGACGGCGAGCACGCGGCCTACACCATCGGCAACCGCAGCGGGAACAACGGCTCACTGCACCTGTTCGTCCGCGACCTGACCACCGGCGCGGACGAGATGATCGACCCGGTGGACCACCCGGGCTGGATCACGGGCGGCCGGCTCAGCACGGACGGCCGGTTCGTGGCGTACGGCGTGCAGACCACGACCGACTCCGCCCTGTACGTCGAGGACCGCACCACCGGCGAGACCCGCCTCGTGGCCACGGGCACGTCGGCGGTCGTCGTCCAGGTCTCCGCCGACGGACGCCGGGTGCTGTACAACTCCCGTGCACAGGAAGGGGGTTACGTCTCCTACGTGCACGATCTGCGCACCGGCCGGGACCGCCGGGTCGCCGACGTCGAGGCGGAGGCGGCCGATGCCGGCCTCCGTCACGTCCTCCTGAGCGGCGATGACGGCCTGACCCTGCTAGACCGCCGCACCGGCCGGCGGGAGGCGGTCGCCCCGGCGGGCTCCATCGCCGTACCCGGCTCGGTCACCCGTGGCGGGCGTGCCGTCGCCTTCACCTCCGCGTCCGACGCCCTGGTGCCGGACGACACCAACGGGGTCCCGGACGTGTTCCTCGACCACATCCACTGAACCCCCGGAGGGTTCGCATTCTGAGACGAGGGTTCGCGCGGGGGCGGGTTGTGCCAGACTGCCCCCGTGCTCTCGTTCGCCATGATTATTGGCAGCAGGCGCGCCGGTCCGCAGTGACCGCCACGTACGACCAGGTACGGGCGGACACCGTCGTCCTCGACCCGCGCGCAGACCTCTCGCACCCGCGAGGGGTTTTTCGCTTTTCTGGCCCACCTTCAGCCGGGAGCGCAGCGCGAGGGATCATTGGAGGACGGTGGAGCCGGTCAATCCGGTACAGACCGAGATCCAACACAGGAGCCTTGACACCATGACCGAAACCAGCGAGCTCGACGATTCGTTCCACGTCTTCGACACCACCCTGCGCGACGGCGCGCAGCGCGAGGGCATCAACCTCACCGTCGCCGACAAGCTCGCGATCGCACGGCACCTGGACGACTTCGGGATGGGCTTCATCGAGGGCGGCTGGCCCGGCGCCAACCCGCGGGACACCGAGTTCTTCGCCCGCGCCCGGCAGGAGATCGACTTCAAGCACGCCCAGCTCGTCGCCTTCGGCGCCACCCGCCGGGCGAACGCCAAGGCGAGCGAGGACCCGCAGGTCAAGGCGCTCCTGGACTCGGGCGCCGAGGTGATCACGCTGGTCGCCAAGTCCCACGACCGGCACGTCGAGCTCGCCCTGCGCACCACGCTGGACGAGAACCTGGAGATGGTCCGCGACACCGTCTCCTTCCTGCGCGAGCAGGGCCGCCGCGTCTTCGTCGACTGCGAGCACTTCTTCGACGGCTACCGCGCCAACCCGGAGTACGCGAAGGCCGTCGTACGGGCCGCCTCCGAGGCCGGCGCCTCCGTCGTCATCCTCTGCGACACCAACGGCGGCATGCTGCCGGCGCAGGTCCAGGCCGTCGTGTCGACCGTCCTCGCGGACACCGGCGCCCGGCTCGGCATCCACACCCAGGACGACACGGGCTGCGCGGTCGCCAACACCCTCGCCGCCGTCGACGCGGGCGCCACCCACGTCCAGTGCACGGCCAACGGCTACGGCGAGCGCGTCGGCAACGCCAACCTCTTCCCGGTCGTCGCCGCCCTGGAGCTCAAGTACGGCAAGCAGGTCCTGCCCGAGGGCAAGCTCCGCGAGATGACCCGTATCTCGCACGCCATCGCCGAGGTCGTCAACCTCACGCCGTCCACGCACCAGCCGTACGTCGGTGTCTCCGCCTTCGCGCACAAGGCCGGCCTGCACGCCTCCGCGATCAAGGTCGACCCGGACCTGTACCAGCACATCGACCCCGAGCAGGTCGGCAACACCATGCGGATGCTCGTGTCCGACATGGCGGGCCGCGCCTCCGTCGAGCTCAAGGGCAAGGAGCTCGGCGTCGACCTCGGCGGCGACCGCGAGCTGGTCGGCCGGGTTGTCGAGCGGGTCAAGGAGCGCGAGCTCAAGGGCTACACCTACGAGGCCGCCGACGCCTCCTTCGAGCTGCTGCTGCGCGGCGAGGTCGAGGGCAGGCCGCTCAGCTACTTCCAGGTCGAGTCCTGGCGGGCCATCGTCGAGGACCGCCCCGACGGCAGCCACGCCAACGAGGCCACGGTGAAGCTCTTCGCCAAGGGGGAGCGCATCGTCGCCACCGCGGAGGGCAACGGCCCGGTCAACGCCCTCGACCGTGCCCTGCGCGTCGCCCTGGAGAAGATCTACCCCCAGCTCGCCAAGCTCGACCTGGTCGACTACAAGGTCCGCATCCTCGAAGGCGTGCACGGCACCCAGTCCACGACCCGCGTCCTGATCTCCACGTCCGACGGCTCCGCGGAGTGGTCGACGGTGGGCGTCGCGGACAACGTCATCGCCGCCTCCTGGCAGGCCCTGGAGGACGCGTACACGTACGGCCTGCTGCGGGCCGGGGTGCAGCCCGCGCAGTAACTCCGCGCGTTTCAGGGGTGGTTCAGCTTCAGCAGGAGTCCTCGGCGAGTTCCTCGAACTCGCCGGGGCTCATGACCCGGCCGTCGGCCCAGACCTGCCCCGGCTTCAGTTTCCCGACGTCCTCGGTGGAGAAGTCGACGACCCCGTTGTAGGAGTCGCCGGTGACGTAGTGCGCGAAGACCAGCGTGTAGTGGTGCTTCGGCAGCAGCCGCCGGGCGCCGTGCTGCCGGGCCTGCCACGCGGTCGGCGGCGAGAACAGCGGGAAGTCGGCGTCCCCCTTCAGGTTCTCCTTCTTCACCCCCCACCCCGTGACGGAGGGCCCGTCGTCGGCGGCCCCGGCCCACCCGTCGAGCGACGGCTTCATGTACGGGTCGCCCCCGCAGGGCCGGATCAGGGCATACGGCACCCCGTCGCCCCCCATCCGCACCCCGGCCAGCGGCAGATCGACGGCCCCGCACCCGGTAAGCGTCAGCGCGCCGCCGACGACCCCCACCAGGGAAACCACCATCCGCCTCAGCACCTGTCACCCACCAGGTCGTCGAAGTCGTCCCGGCTCATCGCCCGGCGGTCGGCCCAGACCTGACCGGGCTTGAGGCCGGCCAGGTCCTCGGCGGTGAAGGAGAGCGAGACGTTGTACGCGTCCCAGCCCCGGCCGCCGGAGATGTCCAGGTGGTAACCGGCCCCGGTCGACAGGTGCTGGGGACCGTACGCCCTCACCCCGAGCGAGCCGGGAGGGGAGAAGAGCGGGAACGTCGTCCTGCCGACCCGGGCGTCGGTCGTCTGGAACCACGAGGTGCCCGGATCGACGCCGTCGTCCCCGGCGCCGCTGACCAGGTGCAGCGGACCGATCCGGTCGTCCCCGCACGGGCGGACGATCACCACGGGCTTCCCGTCCTCGTCCAACGACGCGGCGGCGAGGGGCAGTTCGGCCGGACTGCACCCGGCGAGCAGCAGACTCCCCACCGCCGCCCCGACCGCCGCGACTCCCGTACGTCTCATGCCCCGCCCCCTCACCGGCGGGACACGGCCCGCCCTTCGCCGCCGTGTTCACGACATCACCGGTCGGCGCGTTGCGCGACCACCGTTGCGCACCGGTCCCGTTGCAGTCGTACAACTGCACCTTCGCCTGCGATCCCCGTCGGACTGCGCAGGAACGAAGGCCCTTCCCGGAATGTCTGACGTGGCGTCTTGACGGGTCTGTGGGCCGTTAGTTAACTCACGGCGTGATCTAAGTCCTGAGTGAATCAGAGAGTCGAGGGATGGTCCATGCCAAGGGAAAGATGGTCTGTGCCAAGAACCGCTCTGCTCGTCACCGCGGCCCTCCTGGCCGCCGCGCTGCCGCTGTCCTCGGCGCACGCCGCCGACGACCCGGCCCCCACCCCCGTCGACCGCTTCGAGGGCGAGGTCCCCTTCGCCGCCCAGCCCGCCGATGGCATCTTCACCTGGGGCGGCGACAGTGACGACCCACCCGCCCTCCAGCTGACCGCCCGCCCCGACGCCCCCGAGGGCGAGAAGGTCCTCGCCGGCACCTACGACATCAGCGGCTACGGCGGTTTCACCCACGACTTCGCCGCGACCGAACCCGCCCACGACTGGTCCGCCCACAAGGGCATCCGCTTCTGGTGGGACGGCCGGAACAACGGCAGGCGGACCGCCTTCGAGATCAAGGACGGCGGCGCGAACGGCGAGGCCTCCGAGCTCTGGACGACCTCCTTCACCGACGACTTCACCGGCTGGAAGCAGATCGAGATCCCCTTCACGGACTTCGTCTACCGCACCGACTACCAGCCCGTCGGCGGCATCGACCACGTCCTCGGCCTGACCCAGATGTGGGGGTACGCCGTCACGCTCCCCGTCGGCGTGCACGCCCAATTCGCCATGGACGACGTCGAGTTGTACGGCAAGGCCGACCAGTCGCTCCGCGCCTCCGTCACCACCGACTCGGCCGTCTACCCGGTCAAAGAGGGCGGGACGGCGAAGGTGAAGCTCACCGTCGCCACCACCGGCGCCGCCCCGATCGACGACCCGGTGACCGTCACCTACGAGAGCGCGGGCGGCACCGCCGACCCCGGCAAGGACTACACCCCGGTCTCCGGCACCCTCACCTTCCCGGCCGGTACGGCCTCCGGCGCCTCGCGGACCATCCAGGTCCCGACCCTCCGCGACAAGTCCGCCGAGTCCGCCGAGACGATCCCGCTGAAGCTCACGGTCACCGGCGCCAAGTCCCCCGCCGAGACCCCGCAGGTCGTCATCGACGCGCACGGACTGCCGTATCTGGACCCGAAGCTGCCCGTGAAGAAGCGGGTCGCCGACCTCCTCTCCCGGATGTCCCTGGCGGAGAAGGCCGGCCAGATGACCCAGGCCGAGCGCGGGGCGGTCGGGGAAGGAGCCGACGTCGCGGCCTACGGTCTCGGCTCGCTCCTCTCCGGCGGCGGCTCGACACCCACGCCCAACACCGCCGAGGCCTGGGCGAAGATGATCGACGGCTTCCAACTCCGGGCGCAGGCAACGCGGTTCCAGATCCCGCTCGTCTACGGCGTCGACGCCGTCCACGGCCACAACAACCTGGTCGGCGCCACGATCATGCCGCACAACATCGGCATCGGCGCGACCCGCGACCCCCAACTCGCCCAGAAGACCGGCGCGGTGACGGCCAGTGAGGTCCGCGCCACCGGCATCCCCTGGGACTTCGCCCCCTGCCTCTGCGTGACCCGCGACGAACGCTGGGGCCGCTCCTACGAGTCCTTCGGCGAGGACCCGGCCCTCGTGCAGGACATGGAGACGGTCATCCAGGGCCTCCAAGGCCGCGCGGACGGACGGGACCTGAGCCGGAACGACAAGGTCCTCGCCACCGCCAAGCACTTCGTCGGCGACGGCGGCACCGAGTACGGCTCCTCCACCACCGGCACGTACACGATCGACCAGGGCGTCACCAAGGTCACCCGGCAACAGCTGGAGGCCGTCCACCTGGCGCCGTACCAGACCGCCGTCGACCGGGGCATCGGCACCGTCATGCCCTCGTACTCCTCGCTCGACATCCTCGGCGACGGCCAGGGCCCGGTGAAGATGCACGCCCGCGCCGACATGATCAACGGCGTGCTCAAGGGCCGTATGGGCTTCGACGGCTTCGTCATCAGCGACTGGAACGCCATCGACCAACTCCCCGGCGACTACAAGGCACATGTGGACACCTCGGTCAACGCGGGCGTCGACATGATGATGGTGCCGTACTCCTACAAGGACTTCACCGCGACCCTGACCGACGAGGTGAAGGCGGGTCGGATCAGCGAGAAGCGGGTCGACGACGCCGTATCGCGCATCCTCACGCAGAAGTTCCGGCTCGGCCTCTTCGAGAAGCCGTACGCCGACACCAGCGGAGCAGCGGCGATCGGTTCCGCGGAACACCGGGCCGTCGCCCGGCAGGCCGCCGCCGAGTCGCAGGTGCTGCTGAAGAACAGCGGGGGTGTACTCCCGCTCAGGAAGGGCCAGAAGGTGTACGTCGCCGGGTCCAACGCCGACGACCTCGGCAACCAGACCGGCGGCTGGACAGTCACCTGGCAGGGCGCGTCCGGCACCCACACGCAGGGCACGACGATCCTCGCCGGGATGCGCAAGGACGGGGACGTCACCTACTCCAAGGACGCCTCCGCGCCCACGACCGGCTACGACGTCGGCGTGGTCGTGGTCGGCGAGACCCCGTACGCCGAGGGCGTCGGAGACGTCGGCAACGGGCACACCCTCCAGCCGACCGACGCCGACAAGGCGGCCGTCGACAAGGTGTGCGCGGCCATGAAGTGCGCGGTGCTGATCGTCTCCGGACGGCCCCAGCTGATCGGCGACCGGCTCGGCGGCATCGACGCCCTGGTGGCCTCCTGGCTGCCGGGCACCGAGGGCGACGGGGTCGCCGACGTCCTCTACGGCAAGCGGCCCTTCACCGGCCGGCTCCCGGTCACCTGGCCCAAGTCGGAGGCCCAGCTGCCGATCAACGTCGGTGACGCCTCGTACGACCCGCAGTTCCCGTACGGCTGGGGCCTGACCACCCTGACCAAGGTGCCGGAGGGCGGCGCGACCACGTTGAAGGCGCTCGCGGTCGCGGCCAAGGCGGCCGAGAAGGCGGGGGCAGGGGAAGCGGGCCGCGCACTCGTCACCAAGGCGCGGCTGATCGTCCAGCAGAAGGTGGGGGAGAACATCACGTCGGCGAACGCGAAGCCCTTCGCTGACGCGGACCACCTCTCCCTCACCGGACGGTACGGGGCGGCCGTCCAGCGGCTCCTGGAGGCGTGGAAGGCTGCCTGAGCATGTCTGACCTGCTTGGATGACCAGTTTTGGGTGGCTTCGGGTAGCTTCGATACATGAAGGCCGTCGTACGGACCCGAAGCCTCCCAGGACTGCTGCTGGCCCTGGCGCTCGCGCTCCTGGCCCTGACCGCGCCCCGCGCCGAGGCCGTCACCAGCGTCTCGACGATCGCCGAGGCCCTGCGCGAGAGCCCCGTCTACGTCGACCCGGCGGCCTCCGCCCAGCTGTCCGCCGCCGACGCGGACGCCCTGGCGAAGAAGATCAAGGACGCCGACAAGCCGCTGTTCATCGCGGTGCTGCCCGCCGACTACCCGACCGCGAACCTCTTCACCGACCTGCGCACCGCGACCGGCATCACCGGCCTGTACGGAGTGCGCCTCGGCAGCCGTTTCGACGCCCGCGCCGACTCCTCGGTGATGTCCGCGACGGCCCGGCAGAACCTCGTCACCAGCGTCCAGGGCGAGGACGCGGCGGCCCAGCTCACCGACTTCACCGACCGCGCGCTCGTCAACATGGGCGGCTCGGCCCCGTCGAGCTGGGGGTCCACCGGCGACTCCGGCGGGGTCTCGACGACCGCGCTGATCACCGTGGGCGCGGTGCTGGTGGCCGGTGGCGCGGGCGCGTTCACGCTGGTACGACGGAACCGGCGCCGGCACGCGGAGGAGCAGCGGGCGGCCCTGGAACGGCTCCGGGTCGTCGTCGACGAGGACATCACGGCCTTCGGCGAGGAGCTGGACCGCCTGGACTTCCACCCCGCCGAGGCGGGCGCCGACGACGCCATGCGAGCCGACTACGAACGCGCGCTGG
The DNA here is from genome assembly GCF_050936785.1 of Streptomyces sp. CA-249302. Taxonomy (NCBI): domain Bacteria; kingdom Bacillati; phylum Actinomycetota; class Actinomycetes; order Kitasatosporales; family Streptomycetaceae; genus Streptomyces; species Streptomyces sp. CA-249302. The sequence goes on from NZ_JBNJMG010000001.1 coordinate 7,594,798, forward strand.
ACGCCTACGAACAGGCCAAGTCGTACATGACGGCCGCCACGAAACCCGAGGACGTCCGAGCCGTCACCCAGGCCCTGGAGGACGGCCGCTTCTCCCTGGCCCAGCTCGGCGCCCGCCGCGAGGGCCGTCCCCTGCCCGAACGCCGTCCGCCCTGCTTCTTCGACCCCCGCCACGGCCCCTCCGTCGCCGACGCCACCTGGACGCCGCCGGCCGGCGCCCCGCGCGAGGTCCCGGTCTGCGCGGCCGACGCCACCCGCCTCGCCGACGGCCGCGACCCGGTCGTCCGCGAGGTCGACACGGACGCCGGCCGCCGCCCCTACTGGGACGCGGGCCCGGCCTACGGCCCCTGGGCGGGCGGCTACTTCGGCGGCGGCCTCCTCCCCGGCCTCCTGGTCGGCACCCTCCTGGGCAGCATGATGTCCACCCCGACCTACGCGGCCGACTACGGCTCGGGATACGGCGACTTCGGTGGCGGCTACGAGGGCGGAGACGTGTCCGGCGCGGACTTCGACGCCGGCGACTTCGGCGGCGGTTTCGGCGACGGCGGTGGAGGCGGCGGGGACTTCGGCGGGGGCGGCGGGGACTTCGGGGGAGGTTTCTGAGGCGTTCAGGCGCCTTCCCGCCGTACGTCCGAAGCCGCTTCCTGCGGTACGTCCGCGTCCGCCAGCCGTTCCATGATGTCGGCCGCCAGCTCCAGCACCCCCTGCTCCGTCGGGCTGAGCAGGGTGAGCGCGCCGGCCAGCCAGGCGTCCCGCTCCGCCATGTCGCGTACCAGTGCCCGGCGTGCCTCCTCCGTCAGGGACAGCACCGACTGGCGTCGGTCCGTCGTGCTCGGTGAGCGCAGGATCAGGCCCTCCGCCTCCAGTTCGGCGAAGACGCGGGTCAGGGACTGCGGGCGCTGTCGCTCCGCCGTCGCCACCTCGCCCGGGGTGGACGGGCCGTTGCGGTGCAGGTGGCCGAGGACCGAGAGCTGGGTGGGGCTGAGGGCCCCGTCGCCGCGTTCGTGCCGGAGCCGACGGTTGAGCCGGACGATGGCGTGCCGGAGGCGGGCGGCTTCGGGGAGGGCCTGTGTCATGTGACATATTATAAGGGGTTGCTTACTATCTACCGGTCGGAAATCGCCGTACCATCAGGCAAGTGCCCGCCAACCTAATACGCAACGCGTACGAAGCGGCCCTCACTATGACCGCCGTCCTCCTCTCCTGGGCCGCCGCCCTCGCGCTCGAAGGAGCCGCCGGACTCCACACCGACGTGCTCGTCCTCGCCGTCGCCCTGACCCTCACCCTCTCCTCCTCCCAGCGCACCGCCGACACCCGCCGCCGCCTCACCTCGCTCGTGGTGCTGCCGGTCACCGCCGGCGCCTCGATCTTCGTCGGCCGGCTGATCGCCTCCCACTACGCGATCGGCGCCGCGGTCTACACCGCCGGGATGGCGTTCGCCATCTGGATCCGCCGCTACGGCCCCGCCGCCACCAAGGCCGGCACCCTGCTGGCCCTCCCGCTCGTCGCCCTGCTCGTCGTCCCCGGCCCCGCGCTGCCGCGGGAGGCGCAGAGCGGGCTGGTGACGTGGTTCTGGTCGGCGACGGTCGGGGCGCTGGCGTGCGGGTTTGTGTGGCTGGTGCAGGCAGCCGGGGACCGTTACGGCCCCTGGCCCGGCGCGGCACCGGCTGCCGAGCAGCCGCCCCGCCGCTCCCGCCTGCACCCCCGCCCCAGCACCCGCATGGCCCTCCAGATGGCGGCCGGCATCGCCGTCGCCTTCGCCCTCGGGCGGCTCCTCTTCGACGACCACTGGCCGTGGGTGGTCCTCACCGCGTACGTCGCCGCCAGCGGCAACCGCGGCCGGACCGACGTACTCCGCAAGGGGATCGAGCGGCTCGCCGGGGCCACCGTCGGCACGCTGCTGGCCACCGGCGTGGCGGCCGCCGGCGTCACCGGGCACACCGCCGTGGCCCTGATGTTCACCGTCCTGGCCGTGGCCCTGTGGCTGCGCCCCCTCAGCTACGCCTACTGGGCAGCCGGCATGACCTGCGCCCTCTCCCTCCTCCTCGGCTACTTCGGCCAGAACGCCCAGCACCTCCTCCCGACCCGCCTGGAGGGGATCGCGGTCGGCGCGGTCCTGTCGGTGGCGTCGGCCTGGTGGGTGCTGCCGGTGCCGCGCAGGCGTACGGCCGCGGTGATGGCCGAAAAGGGGCCGATGTGATGGTGGGAAAAGGGGCCGATCGACCGATGTCGCCCGGCCGCCCCAGGCTCCTACGCTCTCGTCATGGTGAGTCCACCCGAGGGGGACGACCGGAGCACCGTGGAGGTCCTCGGCACCGAGCGCCCCCTGTTCCGTGAGCGCTGGCGGGCGCTGTCCCGCCGCAACCGCGTCCTCGTCACCGCCTCGGCCTGCGCGATCGCCCTCACCGGCGCCCTCGGCTACGTCGTCGCCAACCGCCCGCCGCCCCCGCCGCCGGACCCGGTCGCGGCCACCAGCATCCGCATCACCGACGTGCGCATCCCCGACGGCACCTCGGACTTCGACATCACCCTCCGCGCCGCAGCCACCTCCCCCGTGACCTTCGTGGGCACGAGCGAGGGTTACGGCAACCTCGTCCTGTACGTCTCACCCGTGCCCGGCACCTCGCTGACCGCCGGCGAGGCACGCACCCTGCACGCCCGCGCCATCGTCTGCACCTGCCGCTCCCCGCTCCCGCCGCGCGGCACACCCCTCCTGTTCGTGACCCTGCGCAACGGTCACGGCGAGGGCCGGGCCCAAGTGGTGCCCACCGCCGGTCAGTTCGACAGCATCGTTCGCGCGGTGCGCCAGGCCTGCGCGAACTGAGGCGCGTCACCCCGTCCGCGGGACGACGAGCCCGGTCTCGTACGCCATCACGACCGCCTGCGTACGATCGCGCAGCCCCAGCTTGGACAGGATCCGGCTGACGTGCGTCTTCACGGTCTGCTCGCCGACGTGCAGGCGCTGGGCGAGCTCCGGGTTGGACAGGCCCTGGGCGAGCAGCCGCAGGACGTCCGTCTCGCGCGGGGTGAGCGCGGCGAGCGTGCCGCGGGCGGGGGCCTTCGGCCGGATCCGGGCGAACTCGGCGATCAGCCGCCGCGTGATCGCGGGCGCGAGCAGCGCCTCGCCCGCGGCGACCACCCGGACCGCCTCGAAGAGCCGTTCCGCGGTCACGTCCTTGAGCAGGAACCCGCTGGCCCCGGCGGCCAGCGCGTCGTACACGTGCTCGTCCAGGTCGAAGGTGGTGAGCACGAGGACGCGCGGTGCGTCGGGGTCGCTGTGGAGTCGCGCGGTGGCCTGGATGCCGTCCATGACCGGCATGCGTACGTCCATGAGGACCACGTCGGGCCCCTGCTCCCGGCAGACCCGCACCGCCTCGGCGCCGTCGCGCGCGGTACCCACGACGGTGAAGTCCGGTTGCGTGGCGAGGAGTCCGGCGTATCCGACCCGCACGATCTCGTGGTCGTCGGCGACGACTATGCGAATGCCGTCGGCGCTCACGCGATGGCCTCCGCGTGGACCGGGAGGCGGGCCTCGACCAGGAAGCCGCCGCCGGGGGCCGGGCCGGTGTGCAGGGTGCCGCCGACGGTCGCCGCGCGTTCGCGCATGCCGAGGAGGCCGTGACCGGTGGTGCCCGGGGTGGCCGAACCGGGCCCGTTGTCCCGCACCCGCACCGCCAACTCCTCCTCCCCGTAGTGGAGTTCCACGTCCACGGCCGCCCCCGGCGCGTGCCGGCGCGCATTGGTCAGGGCCTCCTGGACGATCCGGTACGCGGTGACCTCGACGCCCGGGTCGAGCGCGGCGACCGGCCCGCTGACGATCAGCCGCGTCGCCGAACCGGCCGCGTCCCGCGCCTCGTCCAGCAGTTCCAGCAACTGCCCGAGCCCCGGCTGCGGCCTGCGCTGCACACCGGTGTCCGCGTCCTCGCGCAGCACGCCGAGCAGCCGGCGCATCTCGGTCAGGGCGGTGCGCGCGGTGTCGCCGATGGCCAGGAAGCGGGTGGCGCCCTCGGGCGGCAGACCGGCGGTGGTCAGCCGGGCGTTCTCGGCCTGTACGGCGATCATCGAGATGTGATGCGCGACGACGTCGTGCAACTCCCGGGCGATCCGGGCCCGTTCACCCCGGGCGGCATGTTCGAGGAGGGTGTCCGCGAACGCCCGCTCGGTCGCGCTGTGGGCGAGGGCGGTGCTGCGCACATGGTGGTTGATGCCGGTGGCCGCGGCGGCGGAGGCGAAGGCGGCGAGCAGCACGGCGACGATCCGGGTGACGTCCTCGTGGGTGAACAGCGCGATGACGACGTACGGCACGACGAGCACGCCGGCGAACAGGGGCCGCCCGGCCCGTGCCGACACGTACACGCACACGAGCTGCGCGCATCCGGCCCCCACGGTGAGCGCCTGAAACGGCACGAGTGCCAACACGCAGGCGGCGCTGACGGCAACGACGGCCAGGCCCCGACTGCCGTTCCGCCCACCCCCGAGCACGAAGGCGAGCGGCAGGGTGGTGGCGAGAGCGAGCAGCAACACGACGGCCAGACTGGCCCCGGGATCCCCACTCCGCACGAGCCCTTCCGCGACGGCGAGCAGGGCGAGGCCGACGGAGTCGACGACCGGCGACCGTACGCCGCTCCTCAGGGCCGTCCGCCACCTTTGCCCCGCCGCGACGGCGAGCACCCCCACGGCGGAGTCCGGCGGTGCCGAACCGGCCGATACCCATCTCTCCTCACCCACCTGGCCATTGTCCCCACCTCCGCCCTGCCCGGCGTCCCTCCCGCGAGGGACCCCCCCGGCGGGACGACACCCGCACCCGCCGCGCCCTAACGTCCCTCGACATGAGCGACGCAACCATCGAAGTCCGCGGTCTGCGCAAACGGTTCGGCCGGACCCTCGCGGTCGACGGCCTCACTTTCACGGTCGATCCCGGCACGGTCACCGGCTTCGTCGGCCCCAACGGCGCCGGCAAGTCCACCACCATGCGCGCCCTCCTCGGCCTGGACGCCCCCGACGAGGGCGAGGCGCTCATCGGCGGCCGCCCCTACCACGCCCTGCGCACCCCCCTCCTGGAGGTCGGCGCCCTGCTGGACGCCGCCGCCCTGCACCCCGCCCGCCGCGGCCGCGACCACCTCCGCTGGCTGGCCCACTCCCACGGCCTGCCCGCACGGCGCGTGGACGACGTCCTCGAACAGGTCGGCATGGACAGCGCCGCCCGCCGCCGGGCCGGCGGCTACTCCCTCGGCATGCGCCAACGCCTCGGCATAGCCGCCGCGTTGCTCGGCGACCCACCCGTCCTCCTCCTCGACGAGCCCGTCAACGGGCTCGACCCCGAGGGCATCCAGTGGATCCGCGGCCTCCTGCGCCACCTGGCCTCGCAGGGCCGGGCGATCCTGGTCTCCAGCCACCTCATGAGCGAACTGGAGGACACCGCCGACCACTTGGTGGTCATCGGGCGCGGCCGGCTGATCGCCGACACCGCGGTCGCCGACCTCCTCGCCGCCGCCTCCGGGGACCGTGTCCGCCTGCGCACCGACGCCCGTACCGAGGCGATGGAACTCCTCTCCCGCGAGGGCGCCACCGTCGCCGTGAACGACCGCGACACCCTCTCGGTCGACGGTCTCCCGGCCCGCCGGATCGTCGAACTCCTCAACTCGGCCGACATCCCGTTCACCGAAGTGGGAGCCCACCGCGCGACCTTGGAGGAGGCGTACATGGAACTCACCCGCAACGCCGTCGAGTTCACGTCCTCCGCCGACCCCGACGAGGTGGCCTCGTGACGACGCCGACCCTGACCCCGTACCGCTCCCGCCTCCACCCGGCCCGCGCCGGCTTCGCCCGCCTGCTGCACGCGGAGTGGACCAAGTTCCGTACGGTCCGTGCCTGGCCGCTGGTGCTGGCCGTCGCCGCCGTGGTCACCGTGGTGATCTGCGAGCTCGGCGCGAGCGGCTCCACCACCAGCGGCGGCGGCCCCGAGATCGTCCACGGTCCCGGCGGCGAGCAGGTCAACGACGTCTTCCGCTACTACCACCGCCCGCTGACCGGCGACGGCACCGTCACGGTCCGCGTCACCGGCCTGCGGAGCAACGACGGCCAGGGCGTCGAACCCTGGGCGAAGGCCGGGCTCCTGGTGAAGAAGAGCCTCACCCCGGGCTCCGCGTATGCGGCGGTCCTGGCCACCCCCGGCCACGGCACCCGTATGCAGTGGAACTTCACCCACGACACGGCGGGTCCGAGCACGGACGTCACGACCACGCCCCTCTGGCTCCGCCTGACCCGCACCGGCGACCACCTCGTCGGCTACGAGTCCGCTGACGGCCGTACCTGGTCCAAGATCAAGGACGTACGGCTGTCCGGCCTCCCGCGGACCGTCCAGGTCGGCCTGATCGCCGGCACCCCGCCCCACCAGGACGTGCACCGCGCCTTCGGCGGTACGAGCGAGACGTACGGCGGCGGCGAGGTGAAGGCCACCTACGACCACCTCACCTTCCAGGGCACCTCCGCCACCACTGCCTGGCAGAGCACGGACGTCGGCGCGAGCACCGAGGGGGGCGGCCCGGCACCCCACAACACTCCCAATCCCGGCACCAGTTCGGTCTCCGTGAACGGCACGTACACCCTCACCGGTCACGGCGACATCGCACCCGTCGAGGACGGCCCCGACATGCTCCAGATGAGCTTCCAGGGAGTCTTCGTCGGCGTCCTGTTCATGACCGCCCTCGGCGCGCTCTTCGTGACCGCCGAATACAAACGGGGCCTGATCCGCACGACGTTCACGGCGACGCCGTCCCGGCTGAAGGTCCTGGCGGCGAAGACGACGGTCATCGCGGCCGCCACCTTCACCACGGCCCTGATCGCCGTCGCCATCGGCTTCACCTTCGCCCAACGCGCCCTGCGCTCCAACGGGTTCAGCCCACCCGAGTTCCCGGAGCTTTCCCTCTTCGACAATCCGGCCCTGCGCGCGGTCGTTGGCAGCGCGATCCTGCTCTCCCTGGTGGCGGTGCTGGCCCTGGCGATCGGCGTGATCCTCCGCAACAGCGCGGGCGCGATCGCGACGGTCGTGGTGCTCGTGATCCTCCCGCAGATCCTGTCCTTCGCCTTCCCGCTCCCGGCCGCGCAATGGCTGCTGCGGGTGACCCCGGCGGCGGCCTTCGCGATTCAACAGGGCGTGACCCGCTACCCCCAGGTGCAGCACAACTGCCTCCCGGAGAGCGGCTGTTACCCCTTGACCCCGTGGAACGGCCTGTCCGTCCTCGCCGCCTACACGGTCGCCGCCCTCCTCCTGGCGGCCTGGCGTCTGCGCCGGAGGGACGTATGAGGTCCCTGCACGCGGAGTGGACGAAACTCCGCACGCTGCCGAGCACGTGGTGGCTGATCGCCGGGACGGTACTGCTGACGGTGGCGGTGGGAGCGGCGGCGACCTCGTCCCTCACGTCACACGTCTGCCCGTCCGCCGATGCCTGTCACGAGGACACGGTGAAACTGAGCCTGACCGGGGTGTGGCTGAGCCAGGCGGTCTGCCTGGTCCTGGGCGCGCTGTCGATGGGCGCGGAGTACGGCACGGGCACGATCCACGCGACTCTCGCAGCCATCCCCTTGCGCTGGCGGGCCCTGTCGGCGAAGGCGACGGCCCTGTGTCTCGTGACGGCAGGCACGGGGTTCGTGGCGGTGGCGATCGCACTCCTCACCGCCCGCCTGATCCTCCCCGGCAACGGCTTCGACGCCCCGTCCCTGACGGACGCCCCCACCCTCCGAGCCGCGGTCGGCTCGATCCTGATCCTGACCTTGGTGGCCCTGCTCGGCCTGGCCCTGGCCACGGCCCTCCGGGACACGGCAGCGGCCATCACCCTGGGCCTGGGCCTCCTCTTCGTGGTCCCGCTCCTCACGGACATCATCAACTCCCCGACCTGGCAACACCGTCTCCAGCGCTGGGCCCCCATCCCGGCGGCCCTCTCCATCCAGGCCACGAAGAACCTAGACCGCCTGCCGATCGCCCCGTGGCCGGGGCTGGGGGTGCTGGCGGCTTACGCGGGGGGCCTGTTGGCGGTCGGGGGAGTGCTGTTCAGGATGCGGGACGCGTGAAGTCGAGGAAACCGGACCAGGTGGCGGGGGAGACGGTGAGGATGGGGCCGTCGGGGGTCTTGGAGTCGCGGATGTGGATGGCGGAGGGGTGCGGGGCGACTTCGACGCAGTTGCCACCCTCGTTGCTGCTGTAGCTGGACTTGCGCCAGACGCACGCCACTTCGAGGCAATCGCCGCCCTGGCTGCCGCTGTAGCTCGACTTGAACCATGTGAATGCTGCGGTGTTCATGACTCTCCAAGCAGTCCGTTCAAGAGGCGCACGCTCTCGTCAGGTGAGAGGGCCTGTGACCGCAGCATTCCATACTGGAGGTGGTAATCGCTGACCTCGTCGGGATCATCGACGAGGAAGCTGGCGCGCTGGACCTCAAGGTAGACGAGCCGTTCGTGTTCGGGCGTCTCCAGCAGCACCATGGGGCCATCGAGGCAAGCGTGCGGGGTCCGGTCCTCAGGCATGATCTGAAAGCTCATGTGGACGGGCTCGGTGTACTCCAGAATCTGGCGGAGCTGCTCGCGCATCACTTCCGTGCCGCCGACTGCCCGCCGCAACACACTCTCCTCCAGCACGAAGTGCCCCACGGGCGGCCGGTCCCGCTGCCAGACCAACTGCCGCTCCATGCGGGCGTTCACCCACTGCTCGGCTGTCTCGCTCCCGATCGCGGGATACCGGTAGCCGAATACGGCACGGCAGTAGTCCCTGGTCTGAAGAAGCCCCGGGACGACCTGGCTCTGGTACGAGAGGACGCTCAGCGCCTCCTGCTCATGATCCACCAGCCCCTGCGCGAACTGAACGATGCGCTCCCGCACGGGCATCTTGGCGACCAGCACCGACAACGCCCCACCCGTCCCCAGCAGTTCGTCGAACTGCTCGGCCCGATCCGGCTGAAGCGCCATGCGCCCCTGCTCGATCGACCCCACCGTGTCGACCGACAGGTTCGCCAACTCGGCGAACTGCTCCTGCGTAAGCCGCGCCTGTTTCCGATAGTGGGCGACGAGCGCCCCGACCGCGTGCCACGAACCGAACTTCTTGGGCTTCTTCGCCACGTGCATGCGTGTCCCTTTCCCCCGTGCGAGCCCGAACCCCTCGTAGTGGACTCGTAGTAATCAGAACTACGACTTCACTCACTGACCCACTGTAGTCACGCACAGTGACACTGACCTCATGAACCCGGAACCCCAACACCCCCGAACCCGCGAGGCGTTCTATCGAAGGGACCGCAGATCAGTGCGCCGAGCCCGCGAGTTCACGCGCGAAACCCTCACGGCCTGGAGCCTGGACGCCCGCACGGACGACGTACTCCTCTGCGTAAGCGAACTGACGACCAACGCCCTGCTCCACGGCGCACCCCCGGGCCGAGGTTTCGCCCTGCGCCTCACCCTCCACCCCGACGGAGTCCTCCGAACCGAGGTCCACGACAGCGGCCCCGGCGAACTCCGCTTCGGCGACATGTCCCCGGACTCGGAACACGGCCGGGGGCTGCTGCTCGTGACGCTGCTCGCGGACAAGTGGGGGGTGGGGGAGCGGAACCCCGGCAAGACGGTGTGGTGCGAGTTCGCGGTGGGCTAGGCCTGGGCGATCCTCAGGAGCTCGTGGACGGTGTCGATGTAGTTCCGCAGTCTCGCCGCACTGTCCAGGTCCTCGCATGCTTCGTACAGCTGAAGGGCACGCTGGGCAGCCGACATCGCCTCCGGGATACGGCGGAGAAGCATGAGCTCAGCGCCCATGCAGTCCCAGGCCGTGGCCTCCTTATGGCCGTCGTTGAAGCGCCTGAACCAATCCCGGGCATACGTGTGGGCGGCAAGAGCCTCTTCGTGCGCTTTGAGGTCCGACAAGGCGAACCCCAGCAAGGGCAAGGCTTGGGCCCTGCTGTACCAGTCCCCGAGTTCCTCGTAGAGGGCCAGGCTGCGCATGATGGCATCCAGGGATTCCGTGTGGCGGCCCAAGCTGCCGTAGAGGACGCCAAAGCTCGCCTGAACTCTTGCCTCGCCGTTCCTGTCACCGGATTCCAAGTGCCTGGCGAGGGCCGCCTGGAGCACGGCGTGCGCTTCGTCAAGGCGCCCGGAGCCCTCCAGCGCGAGGCCGAGATTGCCTCGAACGACGTTGGCTCGCGCTTGTCCGCCCAACTCGGCGTACAGGCGTGCACTTTTGCCATAGGCGTCGATGGCGTCGTCGTACCGGTCCAGCGCGCGTAGCGTGAGCCCCAGGTTGTTCCACGTCATGGCCTGCCCGTCGAGGTCGCCGAGTTGTTCGTAGAGGGCCAGCGCTTGGCGGAAGGCCTCGGCTCCCTCTTCGTATCGCCACAGACCACGGAGGGCGTTGCCGTGAGCGTTGTACGCCTGGGCCTCCCCCTCGGCGTAGCCGAGTCTGTGAGCGGCGTGGCATGCGACTGCGGACACGGTGGCCATGACGCGGAAAGCGCGTCGATGGCGGAGGTAACCGTCCAGATGGAGGCCAAGCAGCATGGCTGTCCAGGCCAGCACATCGTTTTCGGTATCGGTCCACTGAGCGGCGGCCACGAGGCCCGTGATCTCGGAATCGAGCCAACTCTCGGCCCGGGCCGGATCGTCGAAGTAGTCGTCGGGGGCGTTGGCGGACGGTTGCGGGAAGAGGGCCGTGGCATTGAAGGTCCGTACGAAGTAGTGGCCCAGCAGCCTGATCCGAGCTTTATCGGCCTCATCGCGCAACTCGGGTTCCTCGGCGACGACGGCCCGGGCAAACTCGCGGACGAGGTCATGCATTCGCCAGCGATCGCCACCCGGGAGCGCGGTGAGCAGCGAGGCGGCGACGAGTTCGTCGAGGAGCGGTTCCAGGTGTTCCGGAGGCAATTCGGTCAGTTCCGCCGCTGGACCGGCCCCGATGTCGTCGCCCGGTGCCAGCCCCAACAGTCGGAAGACACGGGCCAGTTCAGGCTCAAGGCGGGCGTACGACAGGTCGAACACCGGGCGCAGGCTCAGCTGTTTCCCGTACTGGTCGACGCCGCGCTCCAAGTGCAGTGCAAGCACGCGATCCGTCGCGCCCTGCAGTTCGGCGGTCAGGGTCGAGGCCTGGCGCCGGCGGCGCTTCCGCAGCAGCGCGGACGCGATCAGCAGGGCGAGGGGCAGGCGACCGCACAGTTCCGTGAGCCGATCGATGGCCGCGCGCTCCTTCGAGACCCGGTCGTCGTCGGGGTCGTTCCGGCGCAGCGACCGGTCGATGAGTTCCCGGGAGGCCTCCGGCGTGAGCGCGTCGACACGGAACTGTCGTACGGGAAGGGAGTCCTGGACGTCCCGGGAGGTGACGAGGACTCGGTGTCCAGCCCCTTCTCCTGGCAGCAGCGGCGCGATCTGAGCGGGATCGCAGGCATTGTCCAGCACGATCAACACCGGCTCGCGTGAACTCAGTTCGGCCCGATAGCGTCCGTACTGCTCCTCGGGCGTGGGTGGCAGATCCGCATCCGCGACCCCGAGCGCCTGCAGCAACGACGACACGGCCTGCTCGGCCGTCACCGGCACCTTGTCGTACCCCCGCAGATCGACGAAGAGCGCACCCCCGGGAAACCATCCCTTCCCCCGCGCCTTGTGCGCCACGTGCAGCGCGAGCGCGGTCTTGCCGACTCCGCCCAGGCCGGCGACGGCGGAGATGACGACGGATTCGGAGCCATCGCCGATGTCGGGATCGAGCGCCCGGGACAGCTCGGCGACCTCCGCCGCACGACCTGTGAAGACCGCGGGCGCCGCCGGCAGCGCGGACAGCGCGGTGGGTGACGGGGCCGCATGGATGTGGACCTCCTTGCCGACGACGTTCCCGTGGAACTCACCGTGCGAAAGGTTGACGTGATCCCCGTCGACCATTGGCCCCACCCACCCGTCCCCAGGCCGCACTCGCTCAGGTCCATGGTGGCTCAACCGGCAGGCGCCGTGACCGGATCCCCCGATCCTCGTTAGAGGAAACGTACTTCCGGGAAACGTACTTCCCTAACCACTGGAGGCGTCCAATGCCCGGCCCTCGCCGCCGCCCCCACCTCGCCAAGCCTGCCGACATGTTCGCCCGCGACTGGGAATGGAGCGAACTCACCGCCTTCGCCGCCGACGAAGGACCCGAGGCGACGATGGCCGTCGTCTCTGGGCGGCGTCGGCAGGGGAAGTCATTCCTTCTGGACTCGCTCGCCCGGGCCGCCGGGGGGTTCTACTTCTGTGCGTACGAGGCGACCGAGGCCGAGTCGCTGCGCCGGTTCGGCGAGGAACTGGGGCAGTTCACCGGGAGCGTCGGACCCGTACGGTTCGATCGTTGGGAGCAGGCCGTCGACGCGCTGCTCGCCCTCGGGAAGGACCGCCCCCTCCCGGTCGTCATCGACGAGTTCCCGTACCTGGCCAGGGCCACGCCCTCCCTGCCCTCCGTCATCCAGGTCGCCTACGGCCCCAGGCGGCCGGAGCGGCTGGATTCGCGTACCCGCCTGTTGCTGTGCGGTAGTTCGCTCTCCTTCATGGGGAAGCTGCTGAGCGGCACATCACCCCTGCGCGGGCGCGCCGGTCTCGAACTCGTCGTTCATCCCCTCGACTTCAGGCAGGCCGCGGCTTTCTGGGGCATCTACGACCCACGGCTCGCGCTGCTCGTACACAGCGTGGTCGGCGGAACTCCCGCTTACCGCAGGGAGTTCGTGCGCGACGACAGTCCCGCAGACCTCGGCGACTTCGACGCGTGGGTCTGCCGTACCGCCCTCTCGCCCCGATCGCCGCTCTACCGCGAAGCCCGCTACCTCCTGGCCGACGAGTCGGACCTCCGGGACCGGGCGCTCTACCACTCGGTGCTTGCGGCGCTGGCGTCCGGCAATGCCACGGCCGGCCGGATCGCCGGCTGTCTGGAGCGTCCCATCAGTGACATCACGCATCCCCTCACTGTCCTGCAAGACTGCGGACTCGTACGCAAGGAAGTGGACGCTTTCCGCAAGAACCGGAGCGTGTACCGCGTCGGTGAGCCGCTCATCGCGTTCGACCACGCCATCTCACGGCCCAGACTCGCCCTGCTGGACCGCGGAATGGCCGAACAGGTCTGGGAGAGCTCCCGGACCCGCTTCCTCTCCGGCGTCGTCGGACCGCACTTCGAGCAGATCTGTCGTGAGTGGGTGGCCCATTTCGCGGCACCGGAGACCTTCGGAGGCATGCCGATCGACGTTTCGTACGGGACGGTCCCCGACCAGGCGGAGCGCACACAGCACGAGATCGACGTCGTGGTACGAGGTGCGGTGGGCCAGGACAACGGTGTGCTGCTCTCCCTCGGTGAGGCCAAGTGGGATCAGATCATGGGCGTGGCCCACCTGGAGAGGCTGCGCCGTGCGGAGGCGCTGCTGGCCGGTCGCGGGATCGATACGTCGGCCGTGCGACTGGCCTGCTACAGCGGAGCGGGGTTCACCGACGAGCTGCGCGCGGCCGGGGACCGGGGCGACGTCGTGCTGGTGGACCTGGAGCGTCTGTACGACGGTGACTGACCTCAATCGACCTCAAACGACCTCAGCTGATTTCAATAGCCGAGGTCCGGATACCAGTCCCCACGCCCCCTCGGCGTCAGGTCCAGCAGATGCCACACCGGTGCCAGCAGGTCGATGCCGCGTTCCTGGATGTCGCCCGCCATTCGCGGATGCGCCGAGTAGAAGTGCCGGACCGTGCCGTCGCCGTCCCGGGTGAACACCGAGACCGTTGAGTCCTGTTCGCCGTCCTCGTCCTCGCTGCCCGTGTCGTACTTGAAGGTGCTGTCCCCGCAGCTCAGCAGCCGCAGCCCGTGCCAGCCCCGCGCGCGAGCGTGTTGCCTGAGCGTCGCCGGGTCGGCCGCCGCCGCGATCGCGAAGTCGGCGTTGCGGGTGACGTGTCGGGCGATTCCGCTGAAGCCGTCGATCCACAGCGTGCACATCGGGCACGGGTCGGTCTGCTTCTTGCCGTACATGAACTGGTAGACGATCAGCGGGCGTTGGACCGAGCCGAACAGTTCGCTCAGGCGCACCTCGCGGACCGGGGTGTCGCCCGCGTCCAGGTCGGCCGGGCCTTCGAGGAAGACGTAGTCGTCCACCGGCGGCCCCGGCGGCAGTGCCCGTCGCCGCGCCGCGACCTTCTCCCGGTGACGCATGAGCTCGATCTCGGCCAGGCGCAGCTCCTCGCGGGCGGCGAGGTACTCCGCCGACTCTCCGGCCAGTCGGGTGTGCCGCAACATCCGGTCCTCCTGGGGTCGGTAGCTCGTCCCCCGTTCCCGGCGGCTCAAGTCTATGACCGATGCCCGTAGCCGTCCGAGCACGCGTAGAGCGAGAGATAGAGGACAGAAACTGGCCTATTTGTCTCCTACGGTCTCCCCATGAGCTCCTCCGACGCCCTGGAAGCCCGGGCCTTCGCCACCGTCACCGAACTCCACTCCTGGCTGGCAGCCCACCCCGTTCCCCACCCCGGACTGTGGGTCAAGGTCGCCAAGAAGGGGTCCGGGATCGCGTCCGTCGGGTGGGACGAGGTCAACGATGTCGCTCTCTGCCACGGCTGGATCACCGGACAGCGCAAGGCACTTGACGCGTCGTACTACCTCCAGAAGATCACCCCGCGGAGGCGAGGGAGCGTCTGGTCGATGGTGAATGTGCGGCGCGTGGCCGAGCTGACCACCGAGGGGCGGATGCGGCCCGCAGGGCTCGCGGAGGTCGCCGCCGCGCAGGCGGACGGCAGGTGGGCCGCCGCCTACGCGTCCCAGAGCGAAGCCGTCGTACCCCCCGACCTGGCCGCCGCCCTGGAGCGGAACCCGCAGGCCGGCGCCGCCTTCGACCGCCTCGGGCGGACCGACCGCTACCAGGTGATCCACGGGCTGCTCACCGCCCGTACCACCAAGGGCCGGGCCGCCCGGCTGGACGCCGCCCTCGCCCGGCTCAGTCGTCCAGTACCTCCCGCGCGACCTTCAGTAGGCCGCTGAAGTCGATCGCGCCGGGGTCCCCGTGGTCGTTCTCAGGCACGTGCGTGTGACCGCAGACGCCCTTGAAGCCGTTCCACTCCCGCCCGCTCATCCGCTGCCCGGCCTTGCTGCCGAAGGACTTCGGGTACGGCGGCCACAGCGCGGGACCGCGCAGCGGCACGTCGTGCTCCTCGTGCATCCAGGCCAGGAAACGGCCGAGTTCGAGCAGCGCCCACGCGGGGGCCTCGGGCCAGAAGACGTGTGCGTGGCCCGCGTCCGTCCACTTCCGGTGGGTGTCGGGGGAGCAGGTGCCGACCAGTTCGGCCTGGCAGACGTTGAGGGTGTTCGTCTCCACGCCGCCGGAGAGGTTCCGCAGCGCACGTGAGGAGATGTCGATGTCGAAGTGCTGGTACCACTTCAGCTTGCGCGTGGTGAGGTCCGGCACCGCCGTGAGGTTCGGCGCGATGGCGCCGCCGTCGTAACCGGGCAGCGTACGGCCCTCGGTGGTGTGCAGGACGACGACGTTGACCTCCATGGCGTCGCCCGGGAAGCGTTGCTGGTACCAGTGGGTGCGGTCGGCATGCGGATAGTGCTGTGGTCCTGACTTCTCGGTCATGTGTCCCCCTGGGTCTCAAGCCCTCACGGACATGACCGAGCGTCCGCCCTCCTGATACAGGGAACACCTGTTCAGGGGACGGGCGCTCACGAGTCGCGAGACATCATGCGTGGCGACACGTCACTGGTCGCGATACGTCACGCGTTCTTGATCGCCGAGATGTCGAAGTTCAGCTTGATCTTGTCGGAGACCAGCACGCCGCCCGTCTCCAGCGCCGCGTTCCAGGTCAGGCCCCACTCGGAACGCTTGATCTCGGCCTTGCCCTCGAAGCCCACGCGCTCGTTGCCGAACGGGTCCTTCGCGGCGCCGTTGAACTCCAGGTCGATGGTGATCGGCTTGGTCGTGCCGAGGATCTCCAGGTCACCGGTGATCCGGTAGTCCTCGTCGCCGAGCGCCTCCGCCTTGGTGGAGCGGAAGGTCATCGTCGGGAACTCCTCGATCTTGAAGAAGTCCGCGCTCTTCAGGTGACCGTCACGGTCCGGCGCCCCCGTGTCGATGCTGTCCATCTTGACGTCGATGGACGCCGTGGACGCGGACGGGTCGCCGCCGTCCAGGTGCAGCGTTCCGCTGAAGTCCAGGAACTTGCCCTTGACGTTCGTGACCATGGCGTGGCGGACGGTGAAGCCGATCGAGGAGTGGGCCGCGTCGATCGTGTAGTCGCCGGTCAGTGCGGTCAGGTCGGGGGTCGTCATCACAGGCTCCTTCGGAGTGACGTGGAATGCGTGATGTTGAATGTTGAACTACTCAACGGGAATGACCGTAGACCTATTCCTTTCAAGTTTCAACATCATCCGCGAGTGTTGGCCTGGTCACTCTGAGGTGGTAGATGCCCATGACATGAAATCTCCCAGCAGGGCCCTTGTGAGACCCACCCGCCGAGCCGTCTTACTCACCGCCGCGCTCCTCGCCGTGACCACCCCGGCCGCCCGCGCCGCCGACCCCGACCCCGACCCCGATCCATACACCGCCCTCCGCCTGCGCTGGCTCGACCTCGCCCTCGGCACCGGCTACGACCCGACGGCGGAGCCGTACGCCTCCCGCCTCGCCCGGACCGGCGAACTCGCCCGCGCCGCCCAGGCCGCCATGGCCCCCACCCCGACCTCCCTCTGGCCCGGCTACCCCTACGACCCGCCCGCCGGCATCACCCAGAGCTACAGCCGCCTGTGGACCATGGCCCAGGCCCACCTCCAGCAGGGCACCGGCTCCACCGGCGACCCGGCGCTCCTCGCGGACGTGCTCCGCGGCCTCGACCACCTCGCCGCCACCGTCTACAACCCCGCCACCACCCGCTACGGCAACTGGTGGGAATGGCAGATCGGCAGCCCCCGTCTCCTCATGGACATCACGGCCGCCCTGTACGGTCAACTGACCGACGCCCAGCGGGAGTCCGCCTGCGCCGCCGTCGACCACTTCATCCCGGACTCCATGCTCACCGACTACTCCGGTACGTCCACCGGCGCCAACCGCGTCGACCTGTGCCGCTCCGTCGCCCTCCGCGGCATCCTGGGGCGGACCCCGGCGAAGATCGCCCTCGCCCGCGACGCCCTCTCCCCGGTCTTCCCCTACGTCACCCAGGGGGACGGGCTCTACGCCGACGGCTCCTTCGTCCAGCACACCTGGGTCGCCTACTCGGGGACGTACGGACAGGTCATGCTCGACGGCCTCGGGCGCCTCTTCACCCTCCTCGCGGGGTCGGAATGGGAGGTGACCGATCCGAACCGGCAGATCGTCCTCGACAGCGTCGAGCACGCCTACGCGCCCCTGATCCACGACGGGTTGGTGATGGACTGCGTCAATGGCCGCGCCATCAGCCGGGGTTACCTCAAGAGCGACGACCTCCATGTCATGCGCAGCGACCACTTCCACGGCCAGGGCATCATCGCCGCGATCCCCCTGCTGGCCGGCGGCGCGAGCGCGGCGGAACGCGAGCGCTGGCAGTCGTATGTGAAGGGCTGGATCGAACGGGACACGGTGACACCGATCCTGACGGCCCCTCAGTTCGGCGTGGCGGACCTGGCCCGGCTGCACGCGGTCGCCGACGCGTCGACCCCCGCCGCCCCCGAACCCCTCGGCCACCGTCTCTTCCCGGCCATGGACCGCGCCGTCCACCGCGGCCCCGCCTTCACCGCGAGCATCTCGATGTGCAGCGACCGCATCACGTACTACGAATGCGGCAACGGCGAGAACCCGCGCGGCTGGCACACGGGCGCCGGGCTGCTCTCCTGGTGGCCCACGGGCGGCCGTGGCGACCAGTACACGGACTGGTACTGGCCGACCGTCGACTGGTACCGCCTGCCGGGCACGACGGTCTCCACCGTCCGCCTGCCCGACCGCGCGGGCGGCGAGTGGGGCGCCCCCAAGCCGGATGTCCGCTGGGTCGGCGGCACCACCGACGGCGAGTACGCGGCCGTCGGCCAGCACCTCAAGGGCCTCGGTTCGACCCTGGAGGCCCGCAAGTCCTGGTTCTGCGTGCCGGACGCGGTGATCTGCCTGGGCGCCGGCATCACCTGCACCGACGGCGTCCCGGTGGAGACGGTCGTCGACAACCGGAACCTGGGGGAGGGCGGGACCCAGGAGTTCGTACGGGGGCGGGGCTGGGCCCACCTGGAGGGCCAGGGCGGCTGGCTGGTCGCAGGCGACCTGCACTCCCTCCGCGAGGACCGCACCGGCGCCTGGGCCGACATCAACACCACGAGTACGGCCGAACGGGCCACCCGGCGCTGGCAGACCCTCTGGCTCGACCACGGCACCGACCCGGTCGACGCCACGTACGTCTATGTCCTGCTGCCCGGAGCGTCCCTTCGTACCGTCGTCGCCCGAGCCGTCGACCGGCACTGGCTGTCGGTCCTCGCCAACGACTCCGCCCGCCAGGGCGTCCGTGTCCCCTCCCTGGGGCTCACGGCCGCCAACTTCTGGGCGGCCGGCAGCGCGGGTCCGCTCACCGCCTCGGCGCCCGCGAGCGTGCTGGTCCGGCGGCACGGACGTACCGCTACCCTCTGCGTCAGCGAGCCGAGCCGCACGGGTGAGCCGGTCGAGGTCTCCTGGGAGCAGCCGGTGCGCGGGGTGGTGCGGGCGGACGCGTCGGTCGAGGTGCTGTCCGTCGGACGCCGTCTGACGGTCCGGGTTACCCCAGGCGTGTCATGTGCGACTCACCAATGTGAGGTGTCTCTCGGGTGACGTCTTTGTGCGACCCCGACAAGGGGGAAGCCCCCTGAGCAGTCGGAAAGGCTGCATGCCGCCGAGGTTCTGTTCAGTGGTACCAGGAAAACGGGCCGGAGACTGTGCGGAGTCGACGGCTCGCTTTCCTCGATGGGCTTCGTAAGGTCGCTACATGACCGTTTTGGATGAGGCGCCGGGTGAGTCGACGGGTGAGCCGACGGACGCGCGCGGGCGAGTCGCCGAGCTGCACGAGATCCGTGCGCAGGCGCTGGCCGGACCGAGCGAGAAGGCGACGGAGGCCCAGCACGCCAAGGGCAAGCTGACCGGCCGGGAGCGCATCGAGCTGCTCCTCGACCCGGGTTCCTTCCAGGAGGTCGAGCAGCTGCGCCGGCACCGGGCGGTCGGGTTCGGCCTGGAGGCCAAGAAGCCGTACACCGACGGTGTCATCACCGGCTGGGGCACGGTGGAGGGCCGCACGGTCTTCGTCTACGCCCACGACTTCCGCATCTTCGGCGGCGCGCTGGGCGAGGCCCACGCCACGAAGATCCACAAGATCATGGACATGGCCATCGCGGCCGGTGCCCCGCTGGTCTCGCTGAACGACGGCGCGGGCGCCCGTATCCAGGAGGGCGTCTCGGCGCTCGCCGGCTACGGCGGCATCTTCCAGCGCAACACCAAGGCGTCCGGGGTCATCCCGCAGATCAGCGTGATGCTCGGCCCGTGCGCCGGCGGCGCGGCCTACTCGCCCGCCCTCACCGACTTCGTCTTCATGGTCCGCGAGACCTCGCAGATGTTCATCACCGGCCCGGACGTGGTCAAGGCGGTGACCGGCGAGGAGATCACCCAGAACGGCCTGGGCGGCGCCGACGTGCACGCCGAGACGTCCGGCGTCTGCCACTTCGCCTACGACGACGAAGAGACCTGCATCGCCGAAGTCCGCTACCTGCTCAGCCTGTTGCCCCAGAACAACCGGGAGAACCCGCCGCGGGTCGAGGCCGCCGACGCGGCCGACCGCCGCAGCGACGTCCTGCTCGACCTGGTCCCGGCGGACGGCAACCGCCCGTACGACATGGCCAAGGTCATCGAGGAGATCGTCGACGACGGCGAGTACCTGGAGGTCCACGAGCGCTGGGCGCGGAACATCATCTGCGCGCTGGGCCGGCTGGACGGCCAGGTCGTCGGCATCGTCGCCAACCAGCCGCAGACGCTCGCCGGCGTCCTGGACATCGAGGCCAGCGAAAAAGCTGCGCGCTTTGTCCAGATGTGTGACGCTTTTAACATCCCGATCGTCACTTTCCTGGACGTCCCCGGGTTCCTCCCGGGCGTCGACCAGGAGCACGGCGGAATCATCCGCCACGGCGCGAAGCTCCTCTACGCCTACTGCAACGCGACCGTGCCGCGGATCTCCCTGATCCTGCGCAAGGCCTACGGAGGTGCGTACATCGTCATGGACAGCCAGTCCATCGGTGCCGACCTCACCTACGCCTGGCCGACGAACGAGATCGCCGTGATGGGCGCCGAGGGTGCCGCCAACGTCATCTTCCGGCGGCAGATCGCCGAGGCCGAGGACCCCGAGGCCATGCGGGCCCGCATGGTCAAGGAGTACAAGTCCGAGCTGATGCACCCGTACTACGCGGCCGAGCGCGGCCTGGTCGACGACGTCATCGACCCGACCGAAACCCGCGAGGTGCTGATCCGCTCCCTCGCCATGCTGCAGACCAAGCACGCCGACCTGCCCTCGCGCAAGCACGGCAACCCCCCGCAGTAACCCAGCGGACCCTCCGCGCTACCCCCGCGGAAACCTCTCTCACGGAGACTGAGACCTATGAACACCCCTGACATCCGCGTCGAGAAGGGCCACGCCGACCCCGAGGAAGTCGCCGCCATCACGGCCGTCCTCCTCGCCCGCGCGGCCGCCCAGCCCTCCGAGACCCCGGCCCACCGAGGCCCCAAGGCCGGCTGGCGCCGCCTGGAGCGCGAAGGTGGCTTCCGGGCCCCGCACAGCTGGCACTGAGCCCCACAGCCCCGCATACGGCCCCGCCCTCCCCACCGGGAGGGCGGGGCCGTGGCGCATCATGGGGAACCATGACGGAGTTGACGGAGATAGGGGACCGGGTCGCGCTCGTCGACGCGCGGCTCAAGCCCATCGCGGAGCGGCCGGTGGACACGTCCGATCCCGACTGGGAACGGAGGATGCGGGAGCGGCGCCATCCGCTGGACGAGGCGGGCGTCCGTACGGAGGCCGAGGACGCGCTGCGGGACCTTGTCCGATGCTACGAGCGCGGGGGCGAGCCCGAACGGGCCGCCGTGCGGGCCCTGTTGAGCCGGCACACGGCGTTCCGCTGGGCGGCGCAGCTGCCCTTCGAGGCCACCCCCGAGGGGTTCCGGCTGCGGCTGCTCCAGATGTCCGTCGCGGATCACGGGCACGACACCCGGGACGAGCTGGTGACCCTGCACTACCTGCGCGAGGAGGCCCGCGAGGCCGGGGTCGAGTTGCGGCCGATCCTGCTGGAGGTCGCCGAACTCTCCAGCGCCGAGGACAGGTTCGGGATGGGATCCATGCGGGACATCCTGCGGAACGCGGCCGGTCGCTGACGCGAAAGGGCCCCCTCGGGAAGAGGGGGCCCTTTCGTCGTACGGCGGTTGTCGCTAGCGCAGGCGGGCCATCAGGGCGTGCTCGACCAGCGTGATCAGGGCCGACTTGGCGTCCGCACGGTGGCGGGCGTCGGTGGTGATGATCGGGGTGTCGGGACCGATCTGCAGGGCCTCGCGGACCTCGTCGGGGTTGTACGGCTGGTTGCCGTCGAAGCCGTTGAGGGCGATGACGAAGGGGAGGCCCGAGTTCTCGAAGTAGTCGACCGCGGGGAAGCAGTCGGCGAGACGCCGGGTGTCGACCAGGACGATCGCGCCGATCGCGCCTCGTACCAGGTCGTCCCACATGAACCAGAAGCGGTCCTGACCGGGGGTGCCGAACAGGTACAGGATGAGGTCCTGGTCCAGGGTGATACGGCCGAAGTCCATGGCCACCGTGGTGGTGGTCTTGTCCCCGGTGTGGGTGAGGTCGTCGATGCCGGCCGACGCGGACGTCATCACGGCCTCTGTGCGCAGCGGGTTGATCTCCGAGACGGCGCCGACGAACGTGGTCTTGCCCACGCCGAAGCCGCCCGCCACCACGATCTTCGCTGAGGTGGTGGAGCGGGAAGGACCGCCGCTAGAGCTTGCGAAGTCCACTGAGCACCCTTTCGAGCAGTGTCACGTCTGGCTGGCCGCCGGCGTTCTCGTCGCCGCCGGGCTGATGGATGGCGACCAGTCCTGCTTCCGCCAGGTCGGCGACGAGGATCCTGGCCACGCCGAGAGGGATGGTCAGGAGGGCCGAGATCTCGGCCACCGACTTGATCTCCCGGCAGAGGTTGCAGATCCGCTGATGCTCGGGCAGCTGGCCCTGCATCTGGTGCGGCTGCGCGGTGGTGTGCACCAGTGCCTCGATGGCGAGCTGGTAGCGCGGGCGGGTCCGGCCGCCGGTCATGGCGTACGGACGCACCAGGGGGTTGCTGGCGCCTCCCGCGGGGGAAGGCTCAGGGGAGCGTCGCTGCGGCTGCACGGGCTGGATACGTGGCGCCGGCGGCTGGTCGTACGGCGACGGCCCGGGACCCTGCGGACCCTGGGGCGCGTACGGCTGCTGACGCCGCTGGCTCGGGGCGGAGGGGAAGTTGTAACGGTTCGGGTTCTGGGAACCGTCGTTCGGGCCCTGGGCAGGGCCGTACGACCAGTTACCCGAATTCGAACCGCCTGGGGGTGTTGCCACTTTCTCCTCCTCCGACTGTGCCGAGCACCCATCCCTGTGGAGCCGCGTCCCGAAACCTTACGGCCCCGGGACGCCAAAACGCACCGTCTGTCTGTCAGTTGAGCAGGCTGCCCTGGAGTTCGGCACGCAGATCCGGCGTCAGGACCGTACCGGCACGGTCCACCAGAAGGGCCATCTCGTACCCAATGAGGCCGATGTCCGCCTCGGGGTGAGCGAGAACCGCGAGGGAGGAACCGTCGGATACGGACATGATGAAGAGGAATCCCCGCTCCATCTCCACAACCGTCTGGTTCACGCTGCCGCCCTCGAAGATGCGCGAGGCACCGGCGGTCAGCGAGGTCAGACCCGACGCGACGGCCGCAAGCTGATCGGCACGGTCACGCGGGAACCCTTCGGACATCGCCAGAAGGAGTCCGTCGGCGGAGACCACCACCGTGTGGGACACCCCCGGGGTGTTGTCCACGAAGTTGGTGATCAACCAGTTCAGGTTCTGCGCCGCCTGGCTCATCGGGCTCACACTAACGCTCCTGGTTGTAGGTGCTGTCAGAGCCGAAGCCCTGGCCGTTCGTTTCACTGCTGGCGTTGCGTCCGCGCTGTACACCGCGACGCAGGTTGCTCAGCCGGCCCCGGACGTCCTCCGGGGCGCGGGAGACCTGTGGGCCTCCCTGGGGGGTGCTGCTGGCGGCTCCCTCGACCAGGTTGGCCTTGGGTACCCGCCGCGGCAGGCCGGAGGAGGTGACCCCGCCCGCCTTGGGCTTCCGGAGCGCGGAAGCCTGCTGCCAGCGCTCGTCGTTGGCCGAGCGCCAGTCGCCGTTGCCGCTGCCGTTGGTCTCCGGCGTGGCGGCGGCGGGCGCCGGTGCCGGCGTCTCCTGGTTCACGTGCCGGGTGCCGTTCGAACCGTTCGTACCACCCGCGAAGGATCCGCGGCGGGGAAGCCCGGCGTCGGTCAGCGCGTGGGCGGCGGAGGGAGCAGGTCCCGGACGCTCGAAGCCTACGCGGTCGCGCTCACTGACGTCAGCGGCCTGCACAGGTTCCGTTTCCGGAGCGTACTGGTCCTGGTAACCGTTCTGGTAGCCGTCCTGCTGTGGCCAGTCGTCCTGGTAGCGGCGCTCCTCGAAGGCCGGGAAGGACTCCGGTACGCCACCGCGGGCGACCCCGGGCTCCTCCTGGACCGGCTCCGCATACGAGGGCTCGGGGTAGCCGCCGTTCGACGAGAACGTGTCGTTCTGCGGCAGGCCGCCGTTCGGCGCGAAGTACGGCTCCTCGTACGCCGGGCGCTGCTGCTCCTCGTACGGAGTCTGCTGCTGCTCCTCGTACGCCGGGCGCGGGTCGAAGGAGCCGGTGTTCTGCTCCTGGAAGCCGCCGCGGCCGTTGTCGTATGCCTGCGGGCCGTCGAAGGCGTCGGCGTACGGCGGGATCTCGGGGGAGTCCTGGCCGGGCTGGCCGTGCTCCTGCCGGCCCTCCAGGGCCGCCCGGCGCTCCTCGCGCATCAGCGAGCGGCCGACCGGGTCCAGCTCCCGGATGTCGTCCGGGACCTCGGCGTAGCGGGTGTCGTCGAAGCCGAGCTCCGCGGCCGTGCGCATCGGCAGGCCGTTGTTGAAGTCCTCGCCCTGGAACTGCTGCTCCGGGATGATCTGCGAGACCGTGAACTCGTCCTGCGAGGGCTGCTGCTCGCCGCCGCCACCACCGTGGGTGATCGCGTCCGGCAGCATGACCAGGGAGGTCGTACCGGCCTGCTCGCCCGAGGGGCGCAGCTGGACCCGGATGCCGTGCCGGTCGGACAGCCGGCCGACCACGAAGAGGCCCATGCGCTGGGAGATCGCGGCGTCCACGGTCGGCGGGTTGGCCAGCTTGTGGTTGATGTCCGCGAAGTCCTCGGCGGTGAGGCCGATGCCCTTGTCGTGGATCTCGATCATCACGCGGCCGTCGGGGAGACGGGTCGCGGTGACGCGGACCTTGGTCTGTGGCGAGGAGAACGTGGTGGCGTTCTCCAGGAGCTCGGCGAGCAGGTGCACGAGGTCGGTGACCGCGCGGCCGTGGATCTCGGCCTCCGGGACGCCGGAGAGCTCGATGCGCTCGTACTGCTCCACCTCGGAGGAGGCGGCACGGAGCACGTCGACCAGCGGGACCGGCTGGTCCCAGCGGCGGCCGGGCTCCTCGCCGGCGAGGACCAGGAGGTTCTCGCCGTTGCGGCGCATGCGGGTCGCGAGGTGGTCCAGGCGGAAGAGGTTCTCCAGCTGGTCCGGGTCGGCCTCGTTGTTCTCCAGGTCGGTGATCAGGGTCAGCTGGCCCTCGATCAGCGACTGGTTGCGGCGCGACAGGTTGGTGAAGATCGCGTTGATGTTGCCCCGCAGCAGGGCCTGCTCGGCGGCCAGTCGGACCGCCTCGCGGTGGACCTGGTCGAAGGCGCGGGCGACCTCGCCGATCTCGTCCCGGGTGTTGATCGGGATGGGCGCGACCCGGGTGTCGACCCGGCCGGGGTCGGTGCGCGAGAGCTGGTCGACCAGCATCGGCAGCCGCTGCTCGGCGATGCCGAAGGCGGCGTTGCGCAGCTGGCGCATCGAGCGGGACATCTGCCGGGCGACGGCACCGGCCAGGATGAACGCGAGCAGCAGGGCGACCACGACGACGGCACCGGTGATCAGCGCGTCACGCTTGGCGTTGTCCGCGATGGTCGAGGCCTCGCTCACCGCGGTGTCGGCCTTGGCCTTCTCCAGCTTGCGGTAGGCGTCGAACTTGAGGGTCGTGACGGCCCACCAGTTCTCGGCGGTGATGCCCTGCTCGGCCAGGGCCTCGCGCGCGGCGGGGGCCGTGGTCTGCAGCGACGCCATGCCCTGGATCATGGTGGTCGGGTCGGACGGCGGCGGCACGTACTTCTGGCCCGCGGCGGCGGCCTTCGCGGCCGCCTGCTTCGCCAGCGCAGCGCCGTCCGCCTTGATCTGCGTGGTGAGGGTGTTCAGCTTGACGAGGTCCTCGTCGGTGCCACCGGCCTGGTACTCCTGGAGCGCGATGCCCTCCAGATAGGCGTACGAGGTCAGGGCGACGCGCTGCTTGGCCAGGTCGGTCTCCTTGGGACCCGGGTTGACCAGCAGGTGCATGCCGATGGCGCGCTCCAGCGAGAGCGCGCCCTTGGCCAGTGCGATCGCATAGACGGAGCGGCCGTAGCTGGTGATGTTTCCGGTGCCGAGGCCGAGCTCGTTGGAGAACTCGAGCAGCGGGTGCTCGATGTCCACGTAGGTCTCTTCGGTCTCCACACCTGAGAACTTGTTGGTGTAGGCCTTCTCGCGGATGGTCGCGAGCTCCGGCTCGACCTTGCGGAAGCGCTCCAGGCGGCGGACCAGGTTGGGGCGGTCCGGCATGTTCTGGGCGGCCTCGTCGAAGGCGTCGGCGGCCTCGTCGGTGTCCTTGCGCAGCTTGGCGACGGTCGCCTTGTCGGCGGCGGTCATGCTCTTGCCCTTGAGCAGCGGCGCGGCGGTGCCGTCACGCTCGACCAGCACCGCGTTGCTGTAGGTCAGGGCGGCCTGCACCAGACGGGCGGTGTTCTCGGCGTCCTTGGCGTCCTGCCAGGTGTCGATCGAGCCCTTCACCTGGAAGCCGCCCATCACCAGGCCGACCGCCACGGGTATGAGCAGGATCGCGTTCAGCCGGGTCGGAACGCGCCAGTTGCGCGGGGAGAGACGGCCGCCGCTGGGGGCCGGCGCGGCCGTTGGTTCCGATCCGGGCACAGGGGCGGGCGCCGCTCCGCGCGGCGGCGGGGTGAAGTTGCCCCGGGCC
This sequence comes from Streptomyces sp. CA-249302, assembly GCF_050936785.1. Lineage (NCBI taxonomy): Bacteria > Bacillati > Actinomycetota > Actinomycetes > Kitasatosporales > Streptomycetaceae > Streptomyces > Streptomyces sp. CA-249302. The sequence goes on from NZ_JBNJMG010000001.1 coordinate 7,621,113, forward strand.
GACGGCTCGGGACCGTTCTTGCTTCGCCTCACTCGACCAACAACCTCTCGGCGGCGGGCACGAACCTTGTGCCGCAGTGTCTCAGAGCCCAGTTCGCCACTGAGTACGCAGTACTACTGAGTACGTCTTTGACTATTGGGCAGTTCAGGCATTCCAGCACGACGACCTGCGCTCTTCCAAACAGTGGAAAGCGAGGATTCCGTGTGATGTAAGCCCCAGATAAAACGGTCATAAAGAGCGAGCCCCGTCAAAAGACGGGGCCTTCGTGTGCGCAGCGACACCAGTTGGCAACGACCTGTGGCCGTACCACCCGATTCCTCTGCCGAAACGTTATGAACACCGGGGCCGACCGTGTCAAAGGCCACAGCCGGCTCCGGTGCTTCTACGACAACTGCCGTACGACATTGCCGACTTGGTGACGATCTACCGCAGCCGTGCCATGAGGGCGTGCTCGACCAGAGTGATCAGCGCGCTCTTGGCATCGGCCCGGTGGCGGGCGTCGGTGGTGATGATGGGGGTGTCGGGGCCGATCTGCAGGGCCTCGCGCACCTCCTCGGGAGCGTACGGCTGGTGCCCTTCGAAGCCGTTGAGTGCGACGACGAACGGCAGTCCGCTGTTCTCGAAGTAGTCGACCGCGGGGAAGCAGTCGGCCAGGCGCCGGGTGTCGACGAGCACGATCGCGCCGATCGCGCCTCGTACCAGGTCGTCCCACATGAACCAGAAGCGGTCCTGACCCGGCGTACCGAACAGGTACAGGATCAGGTCCTGGTCGAGCGTGATACGGCCGAAGTCCATGGCCACCGTGGTGGTGGTCTTGTCCCCGGTGTGGGTGAGGTCGTCGATGCCCGCGGACGCGGACGTCATGACGGCCTCGGTGCGCAGCGGGTTGATCTCGGAGACGGCGCCGACGAAGGTCGTCTTGCCCACGCCGAAACCACCCGCCACCACGATCTTCGCGGAGGTGGTGGCCCGCCCTCCGTCAGAGCTTGCGAAGTCCACTGAGCACCCTTTCGAGCAGTGTCACGTCCGGCGCACCGGTCGTCTCGTCGCCGCCCGGCTGGTGGATGGCGACGAGCCCGGCCTCGGCCAGGTCCGCGACGAGAATGCGGGCCACGCCCAGCGGCATGGCCAGGAGCGCCGACACCTCGGCGACCGACTTGACCTCACGGCACAGGTGGCAGATGCGCTGGTGCTCCGGGAGCAGCCCCATGAGTGCTGCGGGGTCGGCCGTGGTGCTGATCAGCGCCTCGATGGCGAGCTGATAGCGCGGCCGGGTCCGGCCGCCGGTCATCGCATACGGACGTACCAGCGGCTGGTCGCCCTCATCCTCGTACGGCTCCGCGTACGGATCATGAGAGGCGGTGGGCGGGGTCATGAATCCTCCGGGCGGGACAGCAAGTCGGTCGGGCTGGCCGTCTGACAGGGCCGGTGGGGGATTGTGTCGGCCGGACGGTGATGTCGTGAGGGGGGTGGATCCTAGCCGGTCAGTGGAGCAGACTGCCCTGTAGTTCGGCACGCAGGTCCGGTGTGAGGACCGCACCTGCACGGTCGACGAGCAGCGCCATCTCGTAGCCGACCAGGCCGATGTCGCACTCGGGGTGCGCGAGCACGGCCAGGGACGAACCGTCCGAGACGGACATCAGGAACAGGAATCCCCGCTCCATCTCGACGACCGTCTGCGCCACGTTGCCACCCTCGAAGATCCGGGAGGCCCCGGCGGTCAGCGAGGTGAGCCCGGACGCGACAGCCGCGAGCTGGTCCGCGCGGTCCCGCGGGAAGCCTTCCGACATCGCCAGAAGGAGACCGTCGGCAGAGACGACGACGGTGTGGGACACACCGGGGGTGTTGTCCACGAAGTTGGTGATCAACCAGTTGAGGTTCTGTGCCGCCTGGCTCATCTGGCTCAACTAACGCTCCTGCTGGTGAGTGGGGCCCGGGAAGCTGCCGGTCTGGCCGGTACCGGCCTGCCGACCCTGCGCGATGCCCCGACGGAGATTGGTCAGCCGGCCGCGTACGTCGTCAGGCGCACGCGAGACAGCCGGACCGCTTTGGTGCTGTTGCTGCTGAGCCGTGCCCGGGACGAGGTTCGCCCGGGGCACCCGGCGCGGCAGGCCGGAGGTGGTGACGCCGCCCGCGGCCGGCTGCCGTACGCGCTCTGCCTGCCGGACGAGGTCGTCGTTCGGCGAGCTGCGCCAGCTGGAGGTCGCGGGACGCTGAGGGGCAGCGGGCGCGGCCGGAGCCTGCGACTGCTGCGGGGCGGGAGCGGAGCCGTTGCCGTTGCCCGGCCGGCCACCGCCCGGTCCGCCGTGGAACCAGTTGGTCTCCAGGGTGTCGTACAGCGGGGTACGGCCGTCGCCCGGGCCGGAGGCCGGCGGCAGCGCCTCGGGCTCCTGGCGGGCGGGCCGCTGCTGCGGACGCGGCGGGACCGGCGGGCGCTGGGCACCGAAGTCGCCCTGGGGACGCTCGAACTGGCCGTTGCTGCTGCCGTTCGGACGGCCCGGCAGGGAGTGCTGTCCGGTGGAGCTGCCGTCGTAGCCCGGCGTGGCGAACTGGCCCGTGGAGCTGGGGTCGTAGGCCGTCGGGCTCGCGAACTGACCGGTGTTCGCCGGGTTGTTCGGGTTGTTCTGACCGTTCTGGCCGTTCGGCGAACCGAAGACGTCCGAGCGGACGAACTGACCCGAGTTCTGTGAACCGTTGGCACCGGGCTGCGGAACCGCGAAGTCCTGAGCACCGAACTGCCCGGTGTTCTGCGCCGGGTCCGCACCGGGACGGCCGAACTGGCCCGAGTTCTGCGGCGACTCCGAGCCGGGGCGGGCGAACTGCCCCGTGTTCTGCGGCGAGTCCGTGCCCGGACGGGCGAACTGGCCCGTGTGCTGCGGGTTGTTGACCGCGCCGAAGTCGGGGCGCGGGAACTCGGAGGTGGAGCCCGGCGCCTGGCGCTCGTCGGTGCGCCCGATCGCCGGCATCTCGGAGGTCGCGTCGATGCGCGGCATCCGGGAGGTCTCGTCGTGACCGCGCGGGGTGTCGAGCGAGGCCCGCGGCACCGGCGGCTGCGCGTTCTCGTCGCTCCAGCTCGGCGTGCGCGGCTGCTGGTTGCCGCCCGGCAGCTCGGCCCGCGGCCCACCGCGGCCCGGCAGCTGCGGGATACGGCCGCGACGCCCGCGGCCTTCCTTGGGCGGCTCGGAGTTGTTCGAGGACTGCGGGGGTACGGCACCACGGGCGCCGCCGAAGCTGTCCTGACCGCCGAAGGCGTCCTGGCCCGCGGCCTGGAGGCCCTGCGGCGCACCCGGCGCCTGACCGAAGGCACCCGCGCCCGCGGGAGCCGGCCGGCCCTGCGGCGCGGCGCCCGGAGACTGCGGTCCACGCGCGCCACCCGGCGCACCCGGACGGCCGTTGCCGCCGCCGGCGCCCGGAAGCGCGGCCCGCGGCCCCTGACCGGCCCCAAGCCGACCGCCCCCGGAGGGCGCACCGGCACCGAGGGCACCACCGGGAGCACCGCCCGGCGCACCGGCGCCGAGGGCGGGACCACCGGGCGCACCGGCACCGGCGGCCTGACGGCGAGCAGCGGCCACACCGGCGGCGGCCTGCGCGGCGGCCGGACCACCGGCACCGCCGGCGCCCTGACCGGGCTTGCCCTGCGGCTTCTTGCCGCCCTGGGCGACGTCCACGGGAAGCATGACCAGCGCGGTCGTACCACCGGAGTCGGACGGGCGCAGCTGGATGCGGATGCCGTGGCGCTGCGACAGCCGGCCGACCACGAACAGACCCATGCGGCGGGAGACCGAGACGTCCACGGTGGGCGGCGAGGCGAGCCGCTCGTTGATCGCCGCGAGGTCCTCGGGGGAGAGGCCGATACCGGTGTCGTGGATCTCGATCAGGACGCGACCGTCGGGCAGCGCGTGACCGGTGACCTTGACCTTGGTCTGCGGCGAGGAGAAGGAGGTCGCGTTCTCGAGCAGCTCGGCGAGGAGGTGCACGAGGTCGTTGACCACGCGGCCGGCCACTTCGGTGGTCGGCACGGCGGCCAGTTCGATGCGCTCGTACTGCTCCACCTCGGAGGCGGCGGCGCGGAGCACGTCGACCAGCGGGACCGGGCGGGTCCAGCGGCGGCCGGGCTCTTCACCCGCGAGGACCAGAAGGTTTTCACCGTTCCGGCGCATACGGGTCGCGAGGTGGTCGAGCTTGAAGAGCGAGGACAGCTGGTCCGGGTCGGCCTCGCGCGACTCCAGCTCGGAGATGAGCGAGAGCTGGCGCTGGATAAGACCCTGGGAGCGGCGCGAGAGGTTGGTGAACATCGCGTTGACGTTGCCCCGGAGAAGGGCCTGCTCGGCGGCGAGGCGGACCGCCTCGCGGTGCACGTCGTCGAAGGCCGCGGCCACCTGGCCGATCTCGTCCCGGGAGTGCACACCGACCGACTCGACGGAGGTGTCGACGTCCTGCGGGTCCGACTCCGACAGCTGCTTGACCAGCTCGGGCAGGCGATCCTGGGCGACCTTGTTGGCGGTCTCCTGGAGGCGGCGCAGCGAGCGGATCATGGAGCGGGCGATGACGAAGGCGCCGACGAGCGAGACGCCGAGCACGAGCAGGATCAGCGCACCGGAGATGATCGCCTCGCGCTCGGAGGCGGAGCGCAGCTCGCGGGCCTTCTGCTCCATGTCCTCGAGCAGCGTGTGCTCGATCTTCTTCATCTGGTCGATCTTGGTGGAGCTGTCGTCCACCCAGTCCTGGTAGGACCGCTTCTGCAGGTCCTGAAGGCCGCCCTGGCCGGCCAGCGCGCGGCTGGCGTAGGTGTCGGTGGCCTTGATGGTCGCGTTGTTCTCCTCGATGGGCTTGAGGAGAGAGGCGGCGCCCTCGGTGCCGTAGATGCTCTTGAAGCTGCGCAGCTCGGAGATCTGGCTCTCGAGCGCCGAGTCGGCGTACAGGCGGTCGTTCTCCGACAGGCTGCCGAAGGTCGAGTTGTTCGCGGGCAGCGCCGCCGCCAGGACCGCGCGCTGCATCGACGCGTACTCCTTGGCGGAGGAGAACGCGGACAGCGAGCGCGTGCGCTGGATCATCTCGGGGTTGCTGGTGGCCTCCGCCATGTCCTGGGAGAGGTCCAGCAGGTGGGTGATGAGCCGGTGGTAGGCCTCGACCGTCTGCGAGGAGTTGAGCTTCGCCTCGTACGCGGTGGAGCGGATCTTCGAGAGCCCCTCCAGGTCGCTGACCACACCGACGAGGCTCTCCCGGACGCCCTGGAGGGAACCGTCGTTGTTGGAGGTGTCGATCTCCTCGGCGGCGTCGATGAAGTTCTGCTTCGCCCGGTCCGTCTTGTCCCGGTAGCCCTTGACCGTGTAGTCGCTCGCCTTGGAGCCGTGCGCCAGCGGACCGGCGGACTGGTCGCGCTCCTCCTGGAGCGCGGCGGCCAGCTCGGTGGCCTGCTTGGTCATCTCCGTCAGCAGCTTCATGTTGTCGAGCTGCTGGATGTCGTCCATGTTGTCGCTGATGCGCAGCGCGCCCAGCGAGGTGGCGGCGACCACGGGGAGCGCGAGCAGCGAGACCAGGCGCGTGGAGATACGCCAGTTGCGCAGCGCCAGGCGCGTCCCGGGGCCGCTCGGGCCCTTGGGCGGCTTCACCGGCGGAGCGGGGGGCGGGGAACCGGCGGATGCCGACGCGCCGGGGCGCCCGGAGCGCTCACCGCCGTCGCCGGTCGGGGCCGGAACCGGGTTCTGGGCGTGCTGGGGCGAGGAACTGCCGCTTACGGGGCCAGTCCCGCCGTGCGGCTCCGGCTCCGCCGAAGCACTGCCATCCCTCTTGAAACGTCCCTGCACTAGCGTCGCAACCTCTGGACCAGGCGCCCCTCCGCGTGAACGGAAAGACACGGTGTCGGCGTTTGGGGAGCGCCCTGAACGCGCCCCCCAGGTGGTCTTGAGTGACCGGCGCTGGTTCCCCCTATCTCGCCGCCACCCGGCGCTCGTTGCGCCCCCTGTGCGCCGGCTCGATCCTGCGGCGGTCCGTGGCATTCCAGCACAGTGCAGGATCTCCAACAAGGCTCACGGGTCATGCCGTGACCTATGTGACAGCACGTGAGTGCGGAGTCACCAGGCGTAGAAAGGGATCTTCCCCATAACGGGCGTATCCGCGCGAGTTGGACGGGATCGGGCGGTGTCCCAGTCGCCATGATCAGGAGCGGAATGATGGCTTCAGGGGGTCAATGTCCGTTTCGTTGGGGTGAGTTGCGGGCCGGAATTGACCGGTTTGCCTGCCGCTCAGTGAGCAAACTCACATGCTGATCAAGGGGGCTTCACGGCTTCGCATGGGAATTGGATGTTTAGCCTGACGCTTTACAAGAAGTCGGCAACTGCCAACCCACACACAGACGACAGGGTCAGTACAACCGTGAAGACGACGATGATGTTCCACAACATAGCCAACCCGCGGCGCACGACCCTGGCCCACCTCGAGGACGCCGACGCACTGCAGACCCCCGAGCAGGAGCACCCCCTCGACCTCCCCGCCCAGACCGCCAACCCCAGGCGCACCGTACTGATGGACATCCCCGTCACCGCCTCCGTCGCCGACTGATACGCGCCGGACGCGCTGATCACTCAAGCCGCCCGCAGCAGGTAATGCGCAAGTCGGCGGCCCCCTCCCGCGTTAGCCTGGAGCGTCAGACTCCACCGGCTTCAGTGAGGGGCGCCAGGATCCCGTGCGCATCGCCAGATTCTCCATCGACGGGAACGTCGCCTTCGGCGCGGTCGAGGGCGACAGGCCGGACGAGCTCGTCCTCGACATCATCAAGGGCATCCCGTTCGCGGACTTCGAGCTCTCCGGTACGAAGGTCCCGCTGAGCAAGGTCCGGCTGCTGCCGCCGGTGCTCCCCAACAAGGTCGTGGCCTACGGCCGCAACTACGCGGAGCACGCGCGCGAGCTGGGCAACGAGGTGCCCGACGCACCCTTCGCCTTCTTCAAGCCCTCCACCTCGGTGATCGGCTCCGGCGACGAGATCCAGTACCCCTCCTTCTCCGAGGAACTGCACCACGAGGCCGAGCTGGCCGTGGTGATCGGCCGGATGTGCCGCGAGGTCCCGCGCGAGCGTGTGGCGGACGTGATCTTCGGCTACACCTGCGCGAACGACGTCACCGCACGTGACGTCCAGAAGCGCGAGAAGCAGTGGGCCCGGGCCAAGGGCTTCGACACCTCCTGCCCGCTCGGCCCCTGGGTGGAGACCGACCTCGACCTCGCCACCGCGTCCGACCTGACCGTCCAGCTGACGGTCAACGGCGAACAGCGCCAGCTCGGCCGCACCAGCGAGATGATCCACCCGATCGAGGACCTGATCGTCAACATCACCGAGGCCATGACGCTGCTCCCCGGCGACGTGATCCTCACGGGCACCCCGGCAGGCGTCGGGCCGCTCACCGTCGGCGACGAGGTCGCCGTCACCATCGAAGGCATCGGCACTCTCACCAACAAGGTTGTCAAGCGTGGCTAGCGCACCCGTACGCGTCCGTTTCTGTCCTTCCCCCACCGGCAACCCCCACGTGGGCCTGGTGCGCACCGCCCTGTTCAACTGGGCGTTCGCCCGCCACCACCAGGGCACCCTCGTCTTCCGTATCGAGGACACCGACGCCGCCCGCGACTCCGAGGAGTCGTACAACCAGCTGCTCGACGCGATGCGCTGGCTGGGCTTCGACTGGGACGAGGGCCCCGAGGTCGGCGGCCCGCACGCGCCGTACCGCCAGTCGCAGCGCATGGACCTCTACAAGGACGTCGCCGCCAAGCTCCTCGACGCCGGTCACGCGTACCACTGCTACTGCTCCCAGGAGGAGCTGGACACCCGCCGCGACGCCGCCCGCGCCGCCGGCAAGCCGTCCGGTTACGACGGCCACTGCCGCGACCTGAGCGCCGGGCAGGTCGAGGAGTACCGGGCCCAGGGCCGTACGCCGATCGTCCGCTTCCGCATGCCCGACGAGACGATCACCTTCACCGACCTGGTCCGCGGCGAGCTGACCTTCACCCCGGAGAACGTGCCGGACTACGGGATCGTACGAGCGAACGGGGCGCCCCTGTACACGCTCGTGAACCCCGTCGACGACGCCCTGATGGAGATCACCCACGTCCTGCGCGGCGAGGACCTGCTCTCCTCCACCCCGCGGCAGATCGCGCTCTACAAGGCGCTGACCGAGCTCGGCATCGCCAAGCGGACCCCGGACTTCGGGCACCTCCCCTACGTCATGGGCGAGGGCAACAAGAAGCTCTCCAAGCGGGACCCGGAGTCCTCCCTCAACCTCTACCGCGAGCGTGGCTTCCTGCCCGAGGGACTGCTCAACTACCTCTCCCTGCTGGGCTGGTCGCTCTCCGCCGACCAGGACATCTTCACGATCGACGAGATGATCGCGGCCTTCGACATCGCGGACGTCCAGCCCAACCCGGCCCGCTTCGACCTGAAGAAGTGCGAGTCGATCAACGGCGACCACATCCGGATGCTCGACGTGAAGGACTTCACGGAGCGCTGCGCCCCCTGGCTGCGGGCGCCGTTCGCGCCCTGGGCCCCGGAGGACTTCGACGAGTCGAAGTGGCACGCGATCGCCCCGCACGCCCAGACCCGCCTCAAGGTCCTCTCGGAGATCACCGACAACGTCGACTTCCTGTTCCTGGCGGAGCCGGTCTCCGACGAGGCGTCCTGGACCAAGGCGATGAAGGAGGGCAGCGACGCGCTCCTCACCACGGCCCGCGAGAAGCTGGACTCCGCGGACTGGACCTCGGCGGAGTCCCTGAAGGAGGCCGTCCTGGCGGCGGGCGAGGCCCACGGCCTCAAGCTCGGCAAGGCCCAGGCCCCGGTCCGCGTGGCGGTCACCGGCCGCACGGTCGGCCTGCCCCTCTTCGAGTCCCTGGAGGTCCTGGGCAAGGAGAAGACCCTGGCCCGGATCGACGCGGCACTGGCGAAGCTCGCGGCGTAACGCCGAACAGTGTGAGGGGCGGCACCCGGACAGCCGGGTGCCGCCCCTCACACTGTTCGCCCGCTCCGGGTTACCGTCGGATCATGAGTATTCGCGCCGTGGTCTGGGACGTTGACGACACTCTCTTCGACTACAGCGGGGCGGACCGTGCGGCCATGCGGGAGTACCTGGTCGTCGAGGGGCTGCTCGACCAGGACGAGGCCGTGCCGGAGGCGCTTGAGCGGTGGCGGGTGGCCACCGAGGTCAACTGGGCGCGGTTCTCGGCCGGCGAGGTCTCCTTCGAGGGGCAGCGGCGGGACCGGGTGCGGCTGTTCCTGGAGCGGGAGCTGACCGACGACGAGGCCGACGACTGGTTCCGGCGCTACAAGGCGTACTACGAGGCCGCCTGGGCCCTTTTCCCGGACGTCATGCCCGCCCTGGACGCCCTCGCCGCCAGCCACCGGCACGCCGTGCTGTCCAACTCCAGCATCCACGTCCAGGACCGCAAGCTGCGTGCGCTCGGCGTGCACGACCGCTTCGAGGTCATCCTCTGCGCCGCCGAACTCGGCGTCTCCAAGCCCGAGGCCGGCGCCTTCCTGGCCGCCTGCGAGGCCCTGGACCTCGCACCGCACGAGGTCGCCTACGTCGGCGACCACCCGGAGATCGACGGGCGCGGTGCCGCCGACGCCGGACTGCTGTCGGTGTGGATCGACCGCCTGGGCGTCCACACCGGTGACGGCGCCCCCACGGGCCCCCGCCGGATCGCCTCCCTCGCCGAACTCCCCGCGATCCTCGGCGCTGATACCCGTTTTGGAGCCCCGTCCACCTTCAGGTAATGTTCTTCCTGCGCCGCCGGGGAGCGGGCCGAAAGGCCGGAAACCGGGGGAGCGAACTAGAACAAGATCCCCGCAGGGGCTTGCGTTCCAGTGGCCTATGGTGTAATTGGCAGCACGACTGATTCTGGTTCAGTTAGTCTTGGTTCGAGTCCAGGTAGGCCAGCTCGCAGAGCTCATCTGCGCCGCGGATGCTTTGAATCAAACGCAGTATCCGCAAAGCCCCCGTTGTGTAGCGGCCTAGCACGCCGCCCTCTCAAGGCGGTAGCGCCGGTTCGAATCCGGTCGGGGGTACTGGTCCCGGTCAACTCGGGATCGCTAGGGCCCCCGTTGTGTAGCGGCCTAGCACGCCGCCCTCTCAAGGCGGTAGCGCCGGTTCGAATCCGGTCGGGGGTACGAACTGGTCTAAACCACATTGGTCTATGGTGTAATTGGCAGCACGACTGATTCTGGTTCAGTTAGTCTTGGTTCGAGTCCAGGTAGACCAGCTCGGATCTGCGGCGTTGTAAGTCAAACGCTCGCAAGATCCACGCCCCCGTTGTGTAGCGGCCTAGCACGCCGCCCTCTCAAGGCGGTAGCGCCGGTTCGAATCCGGTCGGGGGTACTCGATCGAAGGCCCTCCAGCGTGAAGCTGGAGGGCCTTTCGCATGTCCCGCTCACTCGAAGCCGTACCGCCGCGCCGACTCCTCCTCCTGTGCCAGCCGGTGCAGCGACTGGAGGATCGGCTCGTTGATGATCGCCCCCAGGATCGCGAACTCGATCCGCTCCTCCTCCGACGGATGCGTCTCCATGTTGTCCATGTCGAGGACGGCCGTCCGGTGCATCAACTCGGCGTACGGGGCGAGTAGTTCGGCACCCCAGTCGTAGCCGAGCCGACGGAACGCGGCCACCGACACCACCAGCGAGCGATACGCGGGGGAGATCGTCGTGAGCTGCTTGGCGTTCTCCCAGCCGAGCCGGTCCAGCAGCGCGTCGACCTGCTGGTGCGCGGTCCGGACGTACTCGTCGTCCTCGTCCGGCTCCGGCACCTGTGGCAGTGCCCACAGGGCGGCGCCCAGGCGGATCACCCGGGGCAGCGAGTCGTCGTCCACATGCCCCAGCACCTCCCGGACCGTCGCCACCGGCACGCGCCCGACCTGGATCATCGCGCGGACCAGTTTCAGCCGGCGCAGATGCTCCTCGTCGTACTCGGCGGTCGTGGTGTTGATCTGGCGGCCCGGCGGCAACAGGCCTTCGCGCAGGTAGTACTTGATCGTCGCGGTGGACACCCCACTGCGCTCGCTCAGTTCGGCCAGCCGCATGTCTTGCGCTCCTTCTCGGATACCGGCACTATCCCATCATCGCCGCTCGGATAGCGCCGCTCGCCAACAAAGGGGAAGTCGCCATGGTGTCCCGTACGACCGCCGACGCGAAGGGCGATGTCGTCGTCCTGCTGATCGGCATGCGCATCAACCGCTTCTGGGCCGTCCATCTGTGGGGGCCGGTGATGCTCGGCATGCTCCGCATGCTGCGGGAGCTGGAGAAGGACCCCGCGCGCGGGCTGCGCAGCAAGGTCCTGCTGACGGCTTCGCCGCGCACCTACTACGTCGTGCAGTACTGGGAGTCCAAGGAGAAGCTGTACGCCTACGCGACCGCGCCGGACGCGTTCCACCACAAGGCCTGGGGCGCGCTCAACCGCAAGGAGCGCGACGGGAAGCTGCGGGGGCAGGTGGGGATCTGGCACGAGGCGTACGTGGTGCCGGAGGGGTCGTACGAGGCGATCTACGGGGACATGCCGGCCTTCGGCCTCGCGGCGGCGCACGGGCAGATCCCGCTGGAGAAGCGGGGCCGGTACGCCAAGGACCGGTTCGCGCACCGCTCGCAGCCGGAGGCGGCGGCCGAGAAGACCGGGTGACCAGGGGGGATCGGGGGAGCGGGGAGGGCCTGCCGCGGCGTTGGGGCGGGCCCTCCCCGCTGACGTTCCCGTGTGGTCCGGAAGTCAGCCGGTGCGGCGCAGGGCCTCGGAGAGGCGGGCCGCGGCGTCGATGACCGCCTGGGCGTGCATCCGGCCCGGGTGCCGGGTCAGCCGCTCGATGGGGCCGGAGACCGAGACGGCGGCCACCACGCGGTTGGAGGGGCCCCGCACGGGCGCGGAGACGGAGGCGACGCCCGGCTCCCGCTCGCCGATGGACTGGGCCCAGCCGCGGCGCCGTACGCCCGAGAGCGCGGTGGCCGTGAAGCGGGCGCCCTGAAGGCCGCGGTGCAGGCGCTCCGGCTCTTCCCAGGCCATCAGGATCTGCGCGGAGGAGCCGGCCTTCATGGTGAGCGTCGAGCCGACCGGGACCGTGTCCCGCAGGCCGGACAGGCGCTCGGCCGCGGCGACGCAGATGCGCATGTCGCCCTGGCGGCGGTAGAGCTGGGCGCTCTCGCCCGTGATGTCCCGCAGATGCGTGAGCACCGGGCCCGCGGTCGCGAGGAGGCGGTCCTCGCCGGCCGCCGCGGCCAGCTCCGCGAGACGGGGGCCGAGAATGAAACGGCCCTGCATGTCACGTGCCACCATGCGGTGGTGTTCCAGGGCCACGGCCAGTCTGTGGGCCGTTGGTCGTGCCAGTCCGGTGGCCGCCACCAATCCTGCGAGCGTGGCGGGCCCGGACTCCAGGGCGCTCAGGACAAGGGCTGCCTTGTCCAGAACGCCGACGCCGCTACTGTTGTCCATGCAACGATACTCACGTCTCACTCTGTGAAACGCAAGTTCATTTTTCCGTGAGACGCGCAACCCTTGTATGCACAGCGGCCCGCAGACCGACGGGCCTGGCGGCGGGTGCCCGGGAACAGGGGCCGAGGGCGTCGCCTCCACAAGATCTCTAGTTGGGCCGGTGGACGTTTGCCGGCCGGAGGGAAAGCGATGGGTAGGACACTCGCGGAGAAGGTCTGGGACGACCATGTCGTCCGGCGCGCCGAGGGCGAGCCCGACCTCCTCTTCATCGATCTGCACCTCCTGCACGAGGTGACCAGCCCGCAGGCCTTCGACGGCCTGCGCCAGAACGGCCGCCCGGTGCGCCGTCTCGACCTCACCATCGCGACCGAGGACCACAACACCCCGACCCTCGACATCGACAAGCCGATCGCCGACCCGGTCTCCCGGGTCCAGCTGGAGACGCTGCGCAAGAACGCCGCTGAGTTCGGCGTGCGCCTGCACTCGCTGGGCGACGTCGAGCAGGGCGTCGTGCACGTGGTCGGCCCGCAGCTGGGTCTGACCCAGCCCGGTATGACGGTCGTCTGCGGCGACTCCCACACCTCCACCCACGGCGCCTTCGGCGGCCTGGCCTTCGGCATCGGCACCTCCCAGGTGGAGCACGTGCTGGCCACCCAGACGCTGCCGCTGGTCCGCCCGAAGACCATGGCCATCACGGTCAACGGCGAACTGCCCGAGGGCGTCACCGCCAAGGACCTGATCCTGGCGATCATCGCCCGGATCGGCACCGGCGGCGGCCAGGGCTACGTCCTGGAGTACCGGGGCTCGGCCATCGAGAAACTCTCGATGGAGGCCCGGATGACCATCTGCAACATGTCGATCGAGGCCGGCGCCCGCGCGGGCATGGTCGCCCCCGACCAGACCACCTTCGACTACCTGGAGGGCCGCCCGCACGCGCCCAAGGGCGAGGACTGGGACGCGGCCGTCGCGTACTGGAAGACCCTGAAGACGGACGCGGACGCCGAGTTCGACGCCGAGGTCGTCATCGAGGCCGCCGAACTGTCGCCGTTCGTCACCTGGGGCACCAACCCCGGTCAGGGCGCGCCCCTTTCGGCGGACGTCCCCGACCCGGCTTCGTACGAAGACGCTTCGGAGCGCCTCGCCGCCGAAAAGGCCCTGGAATACATGGGGTTGGAGGCCGGCCAGCCGCTGCGCTCCATCAAGGTGGACACCGTCTTCGTAGGCTCCTGCACCAACGGCCGTATCGAGGACCTGCGTGCCGCCGCCGAGCTCGTCAAGGGCCGCAAAGTCGCCGACGGCGTACGGATGCTGGTCGTCCCGGGCTCCGCGCGGGTGGGCCTCCAGGCCGTCTCCGAGGGCCTGGACGTCGTCTTCAAGGAGGCCGGCGCCGAATGGCGGCACGCGGGCTGCTCGATGTGTCTGGGCATGAACCCGGACCAGCTGGCCCCGGGTGAGCGCTCCGCGTCCACCTCCAACCGCAACTTCGAGGGCAGGCAGGGCAAGGGTGGCCGTACGCACCTGGTCTCGCCGCAGGTCGCCGCCGCGACCGCCGTGCTGGGCCACCTGGCCTCGCCCGCCGACCTGTCCGACGCCCCTGTCGCCGCTGGAGTCTGAGAGTCATGGAAGCATTCACCACGCACACCGGCCGGGCCGTCCCGCTGCGCCGCTCCAACGTCGACACCGACCAGATCATCCCTGCTCACTGGCTCAAGAAGGTCACGCGGGACGGGTTCGAGGACGGGCTGTTCGAGGCCTGGCGCAAGGACGAGAACTTCATCCTCAACCGCCCCGAGCGCAAGGGCGCCACGGTCCTGGTGGCCGGCCCCGACTTCGGCACCGGCTCCTCCCGTGAGCACGCCGTCTGGGCGCTGCAGAACTACGGCTTCAAGACCGTGATCTCCTCCCGCTTCGCCGACATCTTCCGCGGCAACTCGCTGAAGAACGGCCTGCTCACGGTCGTTCTGGACCAGAAGATCGTGGAAGCGCTGCAGGAGCTGAGCGAGAACGACCCCGAGGCCGAGATCACGGTCGACCTGGAGGCCCGCGAGGTGCGCGCCGAGGGCGTCACCGCGAGCTTCGAGCTGGACGAGAACTCCCGCTGGCGGCTGCTGAACGGGCTGGACGACATCTCCATCACCCTCCAGAACGAGGCCGACATCTCCGCGTACGAGGCCAAGCGCCCCTCGTACAAGCCGCGGACGCTCCAGAGCTGACCCACGCGGCCGGAACGCGACTGGTTTCGGCCACCGAAGCACCCCTCCTGTACCCCCGATCAGCCCGATCGGGGGTACAGCCGTGTCTGCACCCGAACGGCCCTGCGGGCGCGCGGATGTTCTCCCAACTTCCCACGTTACGAAGGCTGTTGTGGGGGTAGCCGTGGGTTGTGGGCGGTACTTCCGGCAGAGCCCGGAAGGCCGTTTGAGGGCACAGTTGCGACCCCCGCAGGCGACAACTCGCCCCAGATGGCACAATCTGTGCATGGAACACGACGGCCAACTCGAGCTCTATGCGGCGGTCGCGGTCCAACTCAAGGAAGCGCACACAAGAGTGCGCGCACTGCAAGTCCCGGAGGGCGTACGGATGGCGCTGACCCGGAAGCTGCTGGTCATTACGGCCGCGGCCAAGCACGATCTCGCCGACGCGGCAAGGCGACTGGAGGCGTTCAGCACAGACCTCGACGAGGGTCGATTCCCCGAAGAGGACCGCTGAACGCAGCCGAGACAGCCGAGTTCGTTGCGGCGCATGGGTGATAAGCCCGTTTCGTGTTTGATTTGCGGTATATATCTGCCTAACGTGCGAAAAAGCTTGAACACTTTCGTTCTGGCAATGTCTCCGAAGGGGAAGACGTGAACAAGGCGCAGCTCGTAGAAGCGATTGCCGACAAGGTCGGTGGCCGGCAGCAGGCCGCCGAGGCCGTCGACGCGGTCCTGGACGCCATCGTCCGCGCGACCGTCGCGGGGGACCGGGTCTCGGTCACCGGCTTCGGTTCGTTCGAGAAGGTCGACCGTCCGGCCCGCTACGCCCGCAACCCCCAGACGGGCGAGCGGGTTCGGGTCAAGAAGACCTCCGTGCCGCGCTTCCGCGCGGGCCAGGGCTTCAAGGACCTGGTGAGCGGCTCGAAGAAGCTGCCGCGCGGCGGCGAGGTCGCCGTCAAGAAGGCGCCCAAGGGCAGCCTGACCGGCGGTGCCACCGCGACCGTGAAGAAGGCGGCCGCGAAGAAGGCCGCCCCCGCGAAGCGGGCGACGGCCGCGGCGAAGAAGACCACCGCCAAGAAGACGACGGCCAAGAAGACCACGGCCACCGCCAAGAAGGCGACCGCGAAGAAGACCACGGCCAAGAAGGCCACGGGCGCCGCCAAGACCACCGCGGCGAAGAAGACCACCGCGAAGAAGGCGACGGCCAAGAAGGCCCCGGCGAAGAAGGCGACCGCCAAGAAGGCGCCCGCCAAGAAGTCGACGGCTCGCACGACCACCGCCAAGAAGGCCACCGCCCGCAAGAGGTAAGCGCACAGGGGCACTCACGCGCCGGGCCGGACTCCGCATCGGAGTCCGGCCCGCGGCGTGTGCAAGGGCAATTACATGGTTTGAAGGGTTACGAGGGTGATCCGCAGGGCGCCGCCCTCGGTCTCCGTCTCGATACGCACCCGTTGGCCCGGCCTGAGCAGCCGCAGACCGCCCGCGTCGAACGCCGCCGCGTCGAAGGGCACGGGTGTGCCGTCGTCCAGGAGCACCTGTCCGCTGCGGGTTTCGGGGTCGTAGGTGTACGAGGTCGCCTGCATGCCCGGCAGCCTACTGCCCGGGGATCAGCAACCGCGCGGCCACGGCGGCCGTCCGGGCGCCCACCCCGAGTGCAAGGGCCGCGCGCAGGTCGTCGCCGGTGTCCACGTCCTGTCGTACCGAATCCACCGCGTCGAGCAGGAGTTCCACCGCACCCGACGCGCGATGGCGGGTCCGGGAATCGGGGCCGAATGCCGGGAGCAATTCCCGGCCCGGGGTCGCGGCCAGCAGTGTGGTGCCGATTGCGGCCGCATCGGCGAGAAAAGCGCGGGGGAATTCCGTGGCCGCGTCCAGGACCCGGGACAATTCCAGCGGGCGCAGGGCCGGGAGGTCGGCGTTCAGGGCGGCTACGGCGCATTCCGGGCGCTCGGCGCGTACCGCGGACGCGCCGTGCGCCAGCGCCGCGTTCAGGCCGCCGGAGGGCTCGTCGGCGACGATGCGGGCGCCCAGCGCGGCCAGCTCACGGCCCGCGAGGGCGTCGTCCGTGACTACCGCCACATCCTTGACCACCGGGCAGGCCAGCGCCGCTGCCACGGTGTCCTGCGCGAACGCGAGGGCGAGGCCCGGGCGCATCCCGTCGTGCGCGGTGTCCGAGAGCCTGCTCTTGGCCCGCGCCAGGGGTTTCAGGGGTATGACCAACGTCCACTGCACGAGCGTTCCGTCCCTCTCTTGTCGCGGCCATTGTCACTCAGCCGTCACCTCGGCCATCTGGCGGTCGCGGCGCCGAGGCGTACGGTGTTCTCGACAGACCGGCGGCCTGGGGCGACACTTGTGCGGCCCCCCAGGCCCAAGAGGAAGGTGTCCGCGTGCCCCGCCGGAGAATCGGCTTCTGGTACCGCTTCGCTGCGGTGCTCTGCAAACCGCTGCTGGTGCCTCTGTTCAAGCGGGACTGGCGCGGAATGGAGAACATTCCGGTCGACGGCGGATTTATCACCGCGGTGAACCACAATTCTCACGTGGACCCCTTCGCGTACGCGCACTTCCAGTACAACACCGGGCGGGTTCCGCGATTCCTGGCGAAGAGCGGCCTTTTCAAGAAGGGATTCATCGGCGCCGCGATGCGCGGCACCGGACAGATCCCCGTCTACCGCGAGTCCACCGACGCGCTCAGCGCCTTCCGGGCCGCCGTGGACGCCGTGGAGCGCGGCGAGTGCGTCGTGTTCTACCCCGAGGGAACGATCACCCGCGACCCCGACGGCTGGCCCATGACCGCCAAGACCGGTGCCGCGCGGGTCGCCCTCCAGACCAAGTGCCCGGTGATCCCCGTCGCCCAGTGGGGCGCCAACGAACTGCTGCCGCCGTACAGCAAGAAGGCGTACGTCCTGCCGCGCAAGACCCACCATGTGCTGGCCGGCCCGCCGGTGGACCTCTCGCGCTTCTACGACAAGGACATGTCCGCGGAGGTCCTCAAGGAGGCCACCGAGGTCATCATGGCCGCCGTCACCCGCCTGCTGGAGGACATCCGCGGCGAGAAGGCGCCCGAGACGCCCTACGACCCGCGGCGCGAGCGGATCGAGCAGCGCCACAAGACGCAGGCGCAGACGCACGAGAAGGCAGAGCAGGAAGAGGAGCAGGGTACGTGAGCAAGCCCGTCAAGGCGGCGGTGTTCAGCGCCGGTTCGTGGGGTACGGCGTTCGGGATGGTGCTGGCCGACGCGGGGTGCGAGGTCACCCTGTGGGCGCGGCGCGCGGAGGTGGCCGAGGCCATCAACTCCGGCCGTACGAACCCCGACTACCTGCCCGGCGTCGAACTCCCGGCCAACCTGCGGGCCACCACCGACCCCGCCGAGGCCGCCGCGGGCGCCGACTTCACGATCCTGTCGGTGCCGTCCCAGACGATGCGCGCCAACCTCGCCGAGTGGACGCCGCTGCTCGCGCCCGACACGATCCTCGTCTCCCTGATGAAGGGCGTCGAACTCGGTTCCACCATGCGGATGAGCGAGGTGATCGAGGACGTCGCCAAGGTCGGCGCCGACCGCATCGCCGTCGTCACCGGACCGAACCTCGCGCGGGAGATCGCCGCCCGGATGCCGGCCGCCGCGGTGGTCGCCTGCACCGACGAGTCGGTGGCCCAGCGGCTCCAGGCGGCCTGCCACACGCCGTACTTCCGGCCGTACACGGAGACGGACGTGGTCGGTTGCGAGCTGGGCGGCGCGGTCAAGAACGTCATCGGGCTCGCCGTCGGCATCGCGGACGGCATGGGCCTCGGCGACAACGCCAAGGGCTCGCTCATCACACGCGGCCTCGCCGAGACGGCCAGGCTCGGTGTCGAGCTGGGCGCCGACCCGATGACGTTCGCCGGACTCGCGGGCCTGGGCGACCTGGTGGCGACCTGCTCCTCGCCCCTCTCCCGCAACCACACCTTCGGCACCAACCTCGGCAAGGGCATGACCCTGCAGGAGACCATCGCGGTCACCAAGCAGACCGCCGAGGGCGTCAAGTCCTGTGAGTCCGTCGCGGACTTGGCCCGCCGGCACGGCGTGGAGATGCCGATCACCGAGACGGTCGTGGACATCGTGCACGAGGGCAAGCCTCCGGTGGTCGCCCTCAAGGAGCTGATGTCGCGCAGTGCGAAGTCCGAACGACGCTGAGCGACGCCCTTCTCCGGTGCGGGCCGGTCGCTGTGTCAGGGCACTACCAACGGGTACTCTCAAGCCGATATGAGCACCGAGAACCTCCCCCAGAGCCCTGAGCAGCCCGCCCGCAAGCCGCGCGTGGCCGTCGTGTTCGGCGGTCGCAGCTCCGAACACGGGATCTCCGTGGTCACCGCCGGCGCCGTACTGCGTGCCGTCGACCGGACGAAGTACGACGTCCTGCCGATCGGCATCACCCGGGAAGGCCGCTGGATGCTCACGGCCGACGAACCCGACCGCATGGCGATCGCCGACCGCCGTACGCCGGAGGTCGACGACCTCGCCGAGTCCAGCGAGGGCGGTGTGGTGCTCCCCGTCGACCCGGCCAACCGCGAAGTCGTCTACAGCGAACCGGGATCGGTGCCCAAGGCGCTCGGCGAGATCGACGTCGTCTTCCCGGTGCTGCACGGCCCGTACGGCGAGGACGGCACCCTGCAGGGCCTGCTGGAGCTCTCCGGTGTCCCGTACGTGGGTTCGGGCGTGCTCGCCTCGGCCGTCGGCCAGGACAAGGAGTACATGAAGCGGGTGTTCACCTCGTTCGGGCTCAAGGTCGGCCCGTACGTGGTGATCCGGCCGCGCGAGTGGGAGCTGGACCAGTCCGCCGCCCGCAAGAAGATCGTCGACCTGGTCGGCGACCACGGCTGGCCGCTGTTCGTGAAGCCCGCGCGCGCGGGTTCCTCGATCGGCATCACCAAGGTCGACGACCTGTCCGGGCTGGACGACGCGATCGCCGAGGCGCAGCGACACGATCCGAAGATCCTGGTCGAGGCGGCGGTGCGGGGCCGCGAGATCGAGTGCGGCGTCCTGGAGTTCGAGGACGGCCCGCGGGCCTCCGTCCCGGCGGAGATCCCGCCGCCGGACGCGCACGCCTACTACGACTTCGAGGCGAAGTACATCGACTCGACCCCGGGCCTGGTCCCGGCGCCGCTGACGCCCGAGGAGACCGCCGAGGTGCAGCGCCTCGCCGTGGACGCCTTCGAGGCGGCCTCCTGCGAGGGCCTGGTCCGCGCGGACTTCTTCCTCACGGACGACGGCTTCGTCATCAACGAGATCAACACGATGCCCGGCTTCACGCCGATCTCGATGTACCCGCAGATGTGGGCGGCGAGCGGGATCGACTACCCGGAACTCGTGGACCGGCTCATCCAGGCGGCCCTCCGCAGGTCGACGGGCCTGCGCTGACCGACCGGCTCAGCCGGCGCAGCGCCTAGTCGGCGATCCCCTCGGGGATCGCCTTCTTTATCGCCGGGGCCAGGTCGACCAGCGGGGCCATCCCGTCTCCCGTGCGGTCCTTCGGGATGCTCACCTCGACATACGCCTTGCGCAGGGTCGTCGTAAAGCGGAACGACCCGTCGCTCTGCTTCTCCAGCAGCCAGCCCACGCCGTCGACCTCGACGCCGTCGGCCTCCGGGTCGCTCATCTTCGCGGGCCGTTCGACACCGCAGCGCAGTATGATCGCCGCGTTCCCCCAGCCCGCGGTCAGTGCGGACGCGGGCTCGGGATCCCGGCGGCCCTGGCCGTCGACCTTGGCCGGCAGCACCTTGTCCAGGTTCCGGCACAGCTCGGCGACCTTCGTGCCCGGGCTGGGAACCGCGGCCCGGGCACTGTCGTCTGCTGAGGAACAGCCCGCGGCCGTGATCAGCAGGGCCAGCACGGGCAGACCGGTCAGCCGGTGACGGAAGAAGAAGTTCACCGGCCAAGGGTAGACGGGGGCTACAGATGCACGACCGGGCAGGTCAGGGTGCGGGTGATGCCGTCCACCTGCTGGACCTTCGCGACCACCATGCGGCCGAGGTCGTCCACGGTGTCGGCCTGGGCGCGCACGATCACGTCATAGGGTCCTGTCACGTCCTCGGCCTGGATCACCCCAGGAATCTTGCTGATCGTCTCGGCGACGGTCGACGCTTTGCCGACCTCCGTCTGGATCAGGATGTACGCCTGTACCACGGAACCTCCAGGGCGGCCACGAGGATCATGTGGGGAAAAGGAACGCCACGGTATCGCGTCGTCGCTCGCCACGGGGAGACCCGGGGCTCCCGCGCCGGGATGCCGGTACGACACGGGTTGACGGTTGTCTCGACCGTATCGAGGACACTGATGACGCGCGACCGGGCACGGCAAGGGACAGAAGGGGAGCAAGGGCAATGAAGGGCACTGTTGGTGAGCTCGGGGAGTTCGGGCTCATCAGGGAGCTCACCTCCCGTCTCACCACCACCTCGGCGGTCCGGGTCGGCCCGGGCGACGACGCCGCGGTGGTCGCCGCGCCCGACCGAAGGGTCGTGGCCTCCACCGACATCCTCCTGGAGGGCCGGCACTTCCGCCGCGACTGGTCCACGGCCTACGACGTCGGCCGCAAGGCGGCCGCGCAGAACCTGGCGGACATCGCCGCCATGGGCGCCGTACCGACCGCCCTGCTGCTCGGCCTGGTCGTCCCTGCCGAACTCCCGGTGACCTGGCCCTCCGAGCTGATGGACGGGCTGCGGGACGAGTGCCAGGTGGCGGGCGCGTCGGTGGTCGGCGGTGATGTCGTACGAGGCGACACGATCATGGTGTCGATCACCGCGCTCGGCGATCTGCGCAACCAGGAGCCGATCACCCGGGGCGGCGCCCAGCCCGGCGACCTCGTCGCGGTGACCGGCTGGCTGGGCTGGTCGGCGGCCGGGTACGCGGTGCTGTCCCGCGGCTTCCGCTCGCCGCGGGCCTTCGTGGAGGCGCACCGGCGCCCCGAGCCGCCGTACCACGCGGGTCCGGCGGCGGCCGGGCTCGGCGCGACCGCGATGTGCGACGTGAGCGACGGGCTGATCGCCGACCTCGGACACATCGCCGAGGCCAGCAAGGTCCGGATCGACATCCGGTCCGGCGCGATCGACATCCCGTCGCAGATGAACGACATCGGGCAGGCCGTCGGCGTCGACCCGATGCAGTGGGTGCTGACCGGGGGCGAGGACCACGCGATCGTGGCGACCTTCCCGCCGGACGTGAAGCTGCCCGCCCGCTGGAAGGTGATCGGCGAGGTGCTCAACCCCTCGGCGCTGCCCCAGGTGACGGTCGACGGGGCGCCGTGGACCAGCAAGGGCGGCTGGGACCACTTCGGCGGGGACATCGAGTCGTGAGCGCCCCGGTCAGGGTGCTGACGGTCGCGGGCTCCGACTCCGGCGGAGGGGCCGGAATCCAGGCCGACTTGAAGACCATGCTCGCGCTCGGCGTGCACGGCATGAGCGTCGTCACGGCGGTCACCGCGCAGAACTCCCTTGGTGTGCAGGGCGCTTGGGAGCTGCCGGTGGAGGCCGTGCGGGCCCAGTACCGGAGCGTCGTGGACGACATCGGCGTACAGGCGGTGAAGACCGGGATGCTGGCCTCGGCCGAACTCGTCGAGGCGGTCGCCGAGTTGATCGCGGCCACGGACGCTCCGGCGGTCGTCGACCCCGTCGGCGTCTCCAAGCACGGCGACTCCCTGCTGGCCTCGGAGGCGCTGGAATCCGTACGGCGGAAACTGCTTCCGGTCGCCACCGTCGCCACCCCGAACCTCGACGAGGTGGCCCAACTCACCGGCGTACAGGTCGAGTCGGAGGAGCAGCTGCGCGAGGCCGCCGCGGCCGTGCTGGCGTACGGGCCGCGATGGGTGCTGATCAAGGGCGGCCATCTCCCCGGCGACGCCGTGGACCTGCTTACGGACGGTTCCGTGGAGCACTGGCTGCGCGCACCCCGCCACGACAACCGGCACACGCACGGCACGGGCTGCACCCTCGCGTCCGCGATCGCGTCGCAGCTCGCGAAGGGGCAGTCCGTGCCGGAGGCGGTGGCGGCGGCCAAGGAGTACGTCACCGGGGCGATCGCCGCCGGGTTCGCGCTCGGCGGCGGGATCGGGCCCGTGGACCACGCCTGGGCCCTCAGAACGGGTACTCCCGCAGCTTGATGTCCGTGGCCGCCTTCTCGGTCAGCTTCTTGAAGAAGCGGCCCAGCGGGCGGGCGCCGAGGATCCGGTACATGCGGTCCCGGGTGCGGATGCGCCGCTCGGTCGGCGGGGCGAAGAACGGGCCCGCGTTGCCGGAGATCTTCTGACAGCCCTTCGCGAAGTCCCGGATCCGGGCGTCGTACTCGGCGAAGGCGGTGCGGAAGTCGCCGCCGGCGAGGGCGAGTTCACCGGCGAGGACATACGCGCCGACGATCGCCACACCCGTGCCCATGCCGCCCATGGTCGCCCCGTACCCGGCGTCGCCGAGCAGCACCACGCGCCCCTCGGTGAGGCGGTCGAGGTGGATCTGGGCGATCGCGTCGAAGTACAGGTCGTCGGCCTCCTCCAGCGCCTTGAGGACGGACGGCATCTCCCAGCCCATGCCGGCGAACCGTTCCATCAGGATCCGCTTCTGCGCCGTGACGTCCCGGCGGTCGTACGACAGCCGCTCGGACCGGAAGACCAGCAGCGCTCCGGCGCGCTCCGGGTCGCCGTCGTAGTTGCCGATGACCACCGCGCGGCCGGGCTCGCTGTAGACCCGCCCCGTACGGTCCAGGCCCAGGTGGTTGGGGACGTCGAAGCCGGCCACGTAGTGGTCGAAGAAGCGCAGGTGGCGGGGTTCCTCGCCGAAGACCAGGCGGCGGGTGTTGGAGTGCAGTCCGTCCGCGCCGACGACCAGGTCGAAGCGGCGCGGGGCGCCCTTGTCGAAGGTGACGTCGACGCCGTCCGCGTCCTGGGCGAGCGAGGCGATCGAGTCGCCGAAGACGTACTCGACGTCGTCCCGGGTCCGCTCGTACATGATCCGCGCGAGGTCGCCGCGGAAGATCTCCACGTCACCGCTCATCAGCTCGGCGGGCAGGTCCACGCGCGGGCTGCCGTCCGCGTCGACGACGGTCTGCCGCCCCATGTGGGTCTGGCGGGCGTGGATCTCGTCCCAGATGCCCATGGAGGTGAGGACGGTGCGGTGGACGTGGCCGCGGAAGTCGACGGCGAAGCCGCCGCCGCGCAGTTCGGGGGCCTTCTCGACGACGGTGACGCGGGCGCCGAGGCGGGCCAGGTTGAGCGCGAGGGCGGGACCGGCGACGCTCGCGCCGGAGATCAGGACACTGAGGTGCGACAGGTTCTTGGTCATGCGACGAGCTTCGGCGGGGGCGCTGACCGTCCGCCTACCGCTCGCTGACCGCCGCTGACCGGAGCTTCCGGCCCCGCTCGAAGGCCTGCTCGTAGGCCTCGGGCGACAGCTTCGCGCGTACGTCCGTCTCGGTGCGTACGACGTCCGGGGCGCCCGCGTCACCGGCGCCCCGCAGGCCCCTCGCCGCGCCCAGCAGGACGGCGGCCCGCTCGGCCGAGTCGGCGACGGACGCCAACGCCTCGGCGGTCTCGGCGAGTTCGAGGTCGCCGGGCGCCTCGACGGCGAGCTCGGCGGCCTGCCGGAACCAGTCACGGGCCTCCTCGGTGCGGCCCTCGGCGGCGGCCGTGCGGCCGAGCCCGATGAGGATCCGTACGGTCTCACCGACGCTGAACCAGTTGGCGGCGCACGTCTCCAGGGCAGCCTCGTAGTGCACGCGCGCGCGTGCCGTGTCCCCGGACAGCCGGGCCGCGTCACCGAGGCCGCGCCGGGCACCCGCCGCCTTGTCGGGCAGACCGGCGTCCCGCGCGAGCGTCAGTGCCCGCTCGAAGTGGGCCTCGGCGCCGGCCGTGTCGCCCTGGTGCAGCAGTACGGCACCACGGGTGCGCAGCAGATCGGCGGTCTCCTCGGGGGCGGCCACCTCGCGCAGGTGCGCCAGCCCCTCGTCGAGCAGCTCCAGGGCGCGCCGCGCGTCCCCGCGCGCGAGGGCGAACCCGCCCAGCGGGTCGAGGCAGTTGGCCATACCCCAGCGGTCGCCCGTCGCCCGGAACGCCTCCAGCGCCCGCGCGAAACTCTCCTCGGCCTCCCGAGGCCGGCCCGCGAACCGCTCCTGGAAACCCAGGCCCACCTCCAGCAGCGCGCGGGCCCAGGGGTCGTCGCCGGCCAGGGCGATCGCCCGCTCGTTGCTCTCCGGCCGCGGACCGACCGCCAGCGACCACAGCATCAGGATGTACGGCAGCCGCAACGGGCCCTCGTACGCGGTCAGGAGGGCGTCCACGCGCGCGACGAGCTCGTCCCGGCCCGCCGCGTGGTCGGCGTCGCCCAGGAGCACGTTGATGGCACACAGCGCGTACTCCTCCGTCAGCCCCGGCGGCGCCGTGTCCCCCACGGCGGCCAGCAGTTCACGTGCGGTGGCCACCTGCTCGCCGTGCAGCCCGCGCAGCTGCCAGAAACACGAGAGGACGGCCATCAGCCGCAGGGCGTCCCGGGGGCCGTGGCGGACGAGATGGCGGAGTGCCGCGTCCAGGTTGCCGTGTTCGGCGGACAGGCGTGCCAGCCAGGGCAGTTGACCGCCGCGACGGAGCTGCGGCTCCGCCTCCTCGGCCAGCCGCAGGAAGTACGCGGCGTGCGCGTCCCGGAGCGTGTCCGGGGCGCCCTGTGCTGCGAAGGCCCGGATCGTCTCCAGCATCCGGTAGCGCCCCTCGGGCACCTCCACGAACTCCACGAACGACTTCTCGACCAGCGAGGCCAGTACGTCCTCCGGGTACGGCAGCCCGCACACCGCCTCGACGGCCTCCAGGGTGGCGCCCCCGGAGAACACCGTCAGCCGCCGCGCCAGCTCCCGCTCCTCCTCGTCCAGCAGCCCCCAGCTCCACTCCACGACGGCCCACAGCGTCCGGTGCCGGGGCGCCTTGGAGCGGTCGCCCCGGGAGAGCAGCCGGAACCGGTCGTCCAGCCGCTCGGCCAGCTCCTGTGGGGTCAGGGTGCGCAGCCGGGCCGCCGCCAGCTCGATGGCCAGGGGGAGCCCGTCGAGGGCGGCACAGATGTCACCCACGCGCGCGTGGCCGTCGAAACCGGGGCGCACCGCCCGGGCGCGGTCCAGGAAGAGCCGGACCGCGGGCTCCGGCTCCAACGGCGGCACCGGGACCAGCACCTCACCGGTGATGCCGAGCGACTCCCGGCTGGTGGCGAGCACCCGCACCCCGGGGCAGGAGGCGAGCAGCAACGAGGCGACCCTGGCGGCCTCCTCGACGAGATGCTCGCAGTTGTCGAGCACGAGGAGGATCTCGCGATCCTCCAGGACGGCCAGCAGCCGCTCGCTGCCGTCGGTGCTCGGCGTGCGGAAACCCTCCCGGACACCGAGGGCGGTGAGCACGGCGTAGGGGATCTGGGCGCCGTCGGTGAGAGGGGCGAGCTCGACGAAGCAGACACCCTGATGATGCTGCGCCGCCTCGATCGCCAGCCGCGTCTTGCCCGCCCCGCCCGGGCCGGTCAGCGTCACCAGGCGGGAGTCGGTGCGGAGGGCGGCGATGCGGGCGAGTTCGGGCTCGCGGCCGACGAAACGGGTGAGCTGGACCGGGAGGCGGCTGCGCTCGGGCCGCGGGCCGCCCTGGAGCAGCTCCAGATGCAGCGCGGACAGCTCGGGGGAGGGATCGGCGCCCAGCTCGTCCGCGAGCGCCCGCCGGGCCTCCTCGTACACCGTGAGCGCCTCGGCCGGCCGCCCACCCGTGTGCAGGGCCCGCATCAGCTGCCCGTACAGCCGCTCGCCCAGCGGATGGTCCGACAGCAACGCCCGCAGCTCCGGCACGAGCTCCGCCCCGCCACCGAGCCCCAGGTCCGCCTCGATCCGATCCTGTACGGCGGCCAGCCGCAGCTCCGCCAGCTTCGTGGCCTCGGCATGCGCGTCCGGCAGGTCGGGCAGCGCCGGCCCGCGCCAGAGGGCGAGGGCCGCACGGAGCCGGGCGGCGGCCTGCGCGTGGTCACCGGCGGCGAGGGCGGCCCGCCCGGCCGCGGAGAGCTGCTCGAACCGGCGGGCGTCGACGGTGTCGGGGGTGACGGCGATCCGGTAACCGGCGGGCGTGGCCTCGATCTCGGCGTGCGGGCTCAGCCGCCTGCGCAGACGGGAGATCTGGGACTGGAGGGCGTTGGCGGCCCCGGCGGGCGGCTCGGCGCCGTACAGGCCGTCGGTGAGGCGCTGCGTGGAGACCGCGTGCCCGGCGTCCAGGAGCAGCAGGGCGAGCAGGGCGCGCGGGCGGGGGCCGCCGGGGTCCACCGGGGTGCCGTCGTCGGTGCGGACGTCCAAGGGGCCCAGGATGCCGAAGCGCATGGGGACAGCTTGTCAGGCGGGATCTCTTGTCAGGTACGGCAAAAAGCCGGCCCACCCTGAGGTGGACCGGCCGAGTGCAGCGAACCAGCAGTGGCCGCGCGCTTAACTGTGCGTCAGCGCGAGACCTTGCCGGCCTTGATGCACGAGGTGCAAGCGTTCACGCGCTTCGGCGTCCCGCCGACCACGGTACGTACGCGCTGGATGTTGGGGTTCCAGCGACGGGACGTACGGCGGTGCGAGTGCGAGATGTTGTTGCCGAAGCCCGGGCCCTTGCCGCAGACGTCGCAGTTGGCAGCCACGGGTCACTCCAAAAGCTTCAGATGCACTTACGGTTAATCCCGGCATGCCGGGATCGAGATCTGAGATCTGAGTGGCGCTGCCAGGGGAACGGCCCGATCGGATCGGGCAACCGGAGCAGCATACAACGACTGCGCCAGTAGAACGAAACTACCATGGCTGCTCTACGCTGCGTGCAGTCCAGCAGCTCAGGGAGGCCGTAGGTGGCGCAGGTGCCGCAGACATTCTTCGATGCTCTCGCGGTGCGCACCTGGTGCGGCCTCGCGCTGGAGGCTCTCGGACGCGCGCGCGAGGAGATCGACGCGATCAACGTCTATCCCGTGGCGGACGGCGACACCGGCACCAACCTCTATCTGACCCTGGAGTCCGCGGCCGCCGCCGTGGAGGCCGTCTTCGCAGGCCACGAGGTCGGCGCCGGGGGGCTGACGGGGAAGCCCGCGCTCGCCGACGCCGCGCACGCGATGGCGCACGGCGCGCTGATAGGCGCCCAGGGGAACTCCGGGACCATCCTCGCCCAGCTCCTGCGCGGCATGACCCAGGTCCTCGCCGCCGACGGTGAGACGCCTCACACCGACGGCTCCGGCCTCCGCCTGGCCCTGCGGCAGGCCGCCGACTCCGCCCGCCGGGCCGTCGCCCATCCGGTCGAGGGCACGGTCCTCTCCGTCGCCTCGGCCGCCGCCGACGCGGCCGAGGCGACGGAGGGCGACTGCGGGACGGTCGCGCGGGCCGCCTACGAGGGAGCCCGCGCCGCACTGGCCGCGACCCCGGAGCAGCTGGCCGTGCTGGGACGTGCCGGGGTGGTCGACGCGGGCGGCCGGGGGCTCGTGGCGGTGCTCGGGGCGCTGGTGGAGACGTTCACGGGGGAGACGCCGGGGGCGGTCGTGGTTTCCGCGGGGCACGCGCTTTCCGCGGGGCACGCACGCGTGGTCGGCGATACGGCCGCTGCCGGAGACTCCCTCGCCGACGACGAGTGCGCCCCGGCGGCGGGCGGCCCCGCCTTCGAGGTGATTTACCTGCTGGAGGCCGAGGACGCCGCGGTGGCCCGGCTGCGCGACCGGCTCGACGCCCTCGGCGACTCCCTGGTCGTGGTCGGCGGCGACGGCCTGTGGAACGTGCATGTGCACGTGGACGACGCGGGCACCGCCGTGGAGGCGGGCGTCGAGGCCGGACGGCCGTACCGGATCCGGATCACCCACTTCGGCGCCGGTGACGTGCACACCACCGGTGCGGAACGGCCGCCCCGGGAACGCGTCCAGCGCGCCGTGGTGGCCGTCGTGCCCGGCGAGGGCCTGGCCGGGCTGTACACCGAGGCCGGCGCGACGACCGTGCTCGCGCGCCCCGGGGAGCCGCCCGCGAGCGGGGAGCTCGTCCAGGCGGTACGGCGGGCCCACGCGCGCGAGGTCGTGCTGCTGCCCAACGACGCCGACCTGCGCCACACCGCCGCCGCGGCGGCCGAACAGGCCCGTACCGAGGGCATCCGCGTGGCCCTGATCCCGACCCGGTCCGCCGTCCAGGGCATCGCGGCGCTCGCCGTGCACGAGCCGGAACGCCGCTTCGACGAGGACGTCGTGTCGATGACCTCCGCGGCCGGCGCCACCCGTTACGCCGAGGTCGCCGTCGCCGAGCGCCAGTCCTGGACCATGGCCGGCATCTGCCAGGCCGGCGACGTCCTGGGCCTCGTCGACGGCGACGTGGCCGTGATCGGCACCGACGTCACCGCCACCGCCGAGTCCGTCCTGGACCGCATGCTCCAGGCCGGCGGCGAACTCGTCACCCTGGTCCTCGGCGACGAGGCCCCCGAGTCCGTCGCCGCGCACCTGGAGGCACGCGTGCGTGAGTCGTACCTCGCCGTCGACACGGTGGTGTACCGGGGCGGCCGACAGGGCGCGCTGCTGCTGATCGGCGTCGAGTAGCCGCCCCCGGCCCGGTCGGACCTAGTCCGCCCCCTGCTCCTCCACCACCTGGAGCATCTGCTCCGCCTCCGTCCGCCGCTCCTGCGCCGTCCCGTCCGCGTCGCCGGCGCCGTCGTACGCCGCCAGCACCGCACGCGCGCGTGCCGCCGCCCGGGCGGGGCGGCTGAGGTCGGACTCCAGCCAGCCCGCGGCCAGTTCGGCGCCGGTACGGCTGTGCAGGGCGTCGTCCCCGAGGGAGGCGAACACCGCGACGGCCTCGCCGACCTGGGCCAGCGCCTCTTCCAAAGCGGCCCGGATCGAGTCGTCGTCGGCGTCCTCGGCGGCCGAGCGGGCCAGCAGGTCACCGAACTGGCGGTGGGTGTGGCCGAGTTCGGCGACCAGCCGCTCCCGCGCCTCCTCGTCGTCCACGCCGTCGCCCAGCACCGACTCGCACTCCCGCACCGCGGCCGCCATCAACTCCCGCGCCGCGTCCGCCCCGTCGTCCGCCCGCAGCGCCAGCCACGCGCGTGCGCGCAAGGACCGCACCAGGCCGTGCACATTGCCGAGCGAGCGCCACAGCTCGCCCGCCCGCGCATACGCCCGGTCCGCCTCGGCGGGCAGTCCCGCGGCCCCGAGGGACTCGGCGGCGAGATGGGCGAGCGTCGCGTGGTCGTGCTGCTCGGGCCAGTGCCGGGCGGTCTCGGCCGCCTGCAGCCGCCGTTCGGCCGCCTCCCGGTGCTCGCCGAGCTCGCTCAGGCAGTCGCCGAGCCACCACTGCGTCTGTACGACCGCGCCGTCGCCGTGCGTCTCGGCGGTCAGGTCGGGCAGCGCCGACTCCAGCACCTCCGCGGCCTCGGCCCAGCGCCCCTGGCGCAGCAGGAACCCGCCCAGCTGGTGCCGGGCCCAGGCGCCCAGCGTCCGCCCCTCGCCCGCCTCGTCCGCCCAGTGCGCGGCCTCCAGGGCGTGCTCAGCCGCCTCCACGGACAGCCCACGGCCGCCGAGCACCTCGCCGAGCTGGAGATGCAGCTGGGCCCGTCCCACCGCCTCCAGCTGGGCTCCGCCGTGCTCCAGGGCCGCCCGCAGCGCCCGCTCCGCCTCCGCGATGTCGCCCAGGTGGTGGGCGAGCCCGGCCAGCCGCGCCTCGTACTCCACGGCGAACCACGGCAGCCCGGCCCCCACGAACCCCGCCGAGGCCCGCCCGAACAGCTCGACGGCGCCCTCCAGGTCTCCGCGCTGCACGGCCAGTTCGGCGAGCATGGCCCGCGCCTCGGCCTCCCGGGAGGCGATCCGTACGTCGGCTCCGGAGTACCCGCCGACCAGCGCGAGCAACTCCCGCACGGCGGCCTCGGCGTCCCCCAGAACCGTTTCGCCCGAAGGTGCCGCAGCGCTGCCACCGCCGCCGGCCGGACCGCTCTCGCCGGCCGGACCGGCCTCCTCCACCGCGCCGTTGACCTGACCGGCGCCCTCCGCGGACTCGTTCGCCTCGTGCACCCGCCGCATCAGGATCCGCGCCCGCCCCATCAGCACGGACGCGGTCTGCCGTACCTCCGTGGCGTCGTCGGCATAGAGGGCGAGGACCCGGTCGTAGGGCTCGGCGACCGCGGCGAGGGCCTCGTCCACCCGGCCCGCCAGGGCGCGTACGTACGCCGCACGCGTGCGTGCCGCCAGCGCCTCACCGGGATCGCCCGCCTCGGCGTACAACTCGGCGGCCCGCTCGAAGAGCTCGGCGCCCTCGGGGCCCCGGTCCATCGCTTCGTGGTCGACGATCTCCGCACGGTCGCGGGCGTCCAGCTCGGCGCCCTCGGCGGCCCGGGAGACGGCCGCCCAGGCCTCCACGGCGTTCGGCCGCAGGGTGTCCGACAACCGCCGCGCCGCGGCCAGCAGGGCCGGCAGATCCGGCTCCGCCGCGTCGTTCACCGCGACCGGCACCACCGGGGCGGCCGGAGCCGCCACCGGGCGCACCGCCGCGCGCACCCCGAGCGGCAGCCGGTCCACCAGCGGGCGCTGCGCCATACGCGCGCGTGCCCGCTCACTCACGTACGCCGTGCCGTTGCGCTCGTCGAAGCGCGCGGCCAGGGCGAGCGCCTCGGCACGCGCGTGTGCGGCGAGTTCGAGCGCGGTCCATGTGCGCCCGGCCGGTCCCGGCACCTGCCGCTCACCCAGCCCGACCTCGTCAAGGCGCTCCATGAGCAGCGTCACCACGCTCAGGAACTCCAGCCGGCTGCGCGGATGCCCGCTGTCCGTGAAGTACGCCGGCCGCTCCGCGAGCAGCTCCAGACCGCGCGCCTCGTTGCCGGTCAGCGCGCAGAACTCCACGTGGTCCGCGTACGCGCCCCGCATGCTCTCCATGGACCGGACGAGCCGGAAGCCGCGCAGATGGTTGGCGCGCGCCTCGTCCGTGCGGCCCAGCCGCAGCAGCGGCACCAGGGACGAGGCGAGCACCGTGTGCGGCTCGTGCGCGCAGGTGAACTCGCCCTCCAGGACCGGCCGCCACAGCAGCAGCGCCTCCGCGTCCCGCTCCTGCTCGGCCTGCCACCAGCCCTGTCCGTGCAGCTCGCACGCGTGGCAGTCGGCCATGTCGTCCCGGTCCGCGGCCAGCCACGCGGTGTACGCCCGCTGCGCGCGCGGGACGTCCCCGACATGCGCGGCCACGCTGAACTCGGCGCTGCGCACGGCCCGTTCGGAGTGCCCCGCGAGCCGGTAGCGGTGCTCCATCTCGCCGAGCCACTTCTCGATCGAGGCGAGCGGAACGTGCGGCTGGTCGAGCATGCCGGACGACATCCACTTGAAGACCCAGTGCAGCGAGTGCACCTCGTACTCGTCGAAGTCCTCGGGCCGCTCGTCCCACATGCGCAGCAGACGCGCGAAGGGGACGAACATCTTGTCCTTCTCGGAGCTGTAGTTGTAGACCTTCAGCTGGTGCCCGAGCGCCTCGACGACGGCCAGCGGGATGCCCAGCTTCTCGGCCTCGGCCAGCAGTTCCTCCGCACGCGCGTTGCGTGCCGGGCCCTCCGGCCGCTCCGAGTTCTCCGCCATCGCCCGCCGCAGGGCGTCGAAGTCCGTGATCCCACTCATCAGTGACCGCCCCCCGCGGAGTTGCCCGGCGTGTCGGATTCGCCGTGGGTCGCCCATTCCAGCAGACCGATGAACGCCCGGTTCAGCAGCGCCGTGTCGGTCGGCCGCAGCGGGCGCTGCGCCATCAGCAGAGCCTGCCCATAGAGGGACTCCGTGGCGGTGCCGATCAGTTCCGGATCGCCCAGTGAACTGATCCTGCGGACCAGCGGGTTGAGGTGGTTGAGCACCAGACGTGCGCGCGGGGCGCTGCCCCGCAGCGAACCCAGGATCCCGGCCCAGAGGTCGTCGGCCTGCTCCTCGGCGTCGGCCCGGACCTGTTCGTGGCGGGAGTCGCGGTCGTCGAGGTGCAGTGCGGGCACCGAGATGGGGTGGAAGGAGCGCAGTACTATGTCACATTGCACTGCGTCCAGCCGGGCCCGCGCCGCCGCCAGGAACCCCGACAGCGCCAGCTCCTCCGCCGGATCCACCGCGTCCAGATGCGCGGTCACCGTGTCCGCGTCCAGCTCCGCGACCACCGTCCCCGGCCGCACCGACGGCAGCGCCTCGACCAGCTCGCTGTCGTACGTGTAACCGCCGTTGACCACCCCGACGCCCTGCGCGGCCGCGATCGGCGCGACCTGCCGGTACTCCTCCACGGTCCGCGTGAAGTGCACCACCGGGTGCCGCTGCGCGAACTCCTCCAGGGACAGCCGCCCGTCGGTCGTCTCGAAGGGCAGCCACGGCAGCATCGTCCGCAGCATCTCCCTGTCGTGCCGCGCAAGGGACTTCACGCCCAGGTGGTGCACCGACAGGAAGCCGGCGAGCCGTTCCGGATCCCCCGCGGCGAGCCCGGTCAGCCAGGACCGAATCCTTTCGCCCAGCGCCTCCCGTACGGCCGCCAGCGTCTCGTCCTCGTACAGCGACTCGCGCGAGGCCGTGGGCCGCAGACTGTCCGTGTCCAGCACACAGCGCACGAAGAACGCCCAGTCCGGCAGCAGCTGTTCGGCCCGCTCGGTCAGCAGCATGCCCTTGAGGTGCACGCGGTGCGTGGCCCGCTGAGCCGGGCTGACCGCCGACGGCAGCACGTACGCCACCCCGCGGATCCCGGCGAGCGGCACGCTCAACTCGATCGTGTCCAACGGCGTGAAGCCGAACAGGTCATGACAGTGCCGGGCCAGTGCCACGCGCCGATTGGCGGGGGAGGGGTACGACCGGTCCCAGGGCGCCGGCAGGTCGGTGACCGCCTCCTCGCCGACCCGGACGTCGTACGGCAGCAGCGAGCCGAAGTCCCGCGCCAGCGCGAGCACCCGCTCGGGCGTCAGCCACTCACCGGCCCCCGCCCGCGCCACCAGGTGCACGGTCGTGCCGGGTTCGGGCCGGGCCTCCGCCGGCAGCGTCCGCACGGTGTACGAACCGTCGTCGCTCGCCGTCCACTCCACGGGCGCCGCGTCCGGCGTACGGGCGCTGCGGCTGACGACCCGGATCCGCTCGGCCACCACGAAACAGGCCAGCAGCCCGATGCCGAACTGCCCGAGGAACTCGGACCGGGCCGCTTCGAGCCCCTCGGCCCGCTTGGAACTGCGCCCGATCGTGGCCAACAGGTCGTGCACGTCCGCCTCGGTGAGGCCGACGCCGGTGTCCTCGACACGCAGGGCACCCGCCTCGGCGTACAACCGCACCCGCGCCGGGGCGTCGGGCTGCTCGGCCAGCCGGGCGGTGACGGCGTCCACGGCGTTCTGGAGCAGCTCCCGCAGATAGACCTTGGGACTGGAGTAGAGGTGGTGCGAGAGCAGGTCCACCAGGCCGCGCAGGTCGACCTGGAAGGTGTGAGGCGGCTGGGGTGACTGGGACGGCTGGGATGACTTCGAGGTCTGGGAGTCCATCGTCGCAGCGCCGGTGGGGGGACTTCGCGTCGGCGCGGGGTCGGGCGGTCCCGGTTGGGGCGGTGACCGCGGGGGATGGCCGGAGCGCGCCATCCTAGAGCCCGAACCAGCCGTCTGACCAGGGGTTTCGCGATACGTATACGGCAATGTCAGTGGCGTGGTGTGCAATGGATCTCGTGCCCGGACTGGAAGAACCACTGCGCCAACCGCTGAAGGCGGTGCTCGGACCACCCACCGCGAAGGTGATGGCCGAGCACCTCGGCCTGCACACCGTCGGCGACCTCCTGCACCACTACCCGCGCAGATACGAGGAGCGCGGCCAGCTCACCCACCTCGCCGACCTCCCCATGGACGAGCACGTCACGGTGGTCGCGATGGTCGCCGACGCCCGCCTGCACACCTTCGCCTCCACCAAGGCCCCCCGCGGCAAGGGCCAGCGCCTGGAGGTCACGATCACGGACGGCAGCGGCCGCCTCCAACTGGTCTTCTTCGGCAACGGCGTCCACAAGCCGCACAAGGAACTCCTGCCGGGCACACGCGCGATGTTCGCGGGCAAGGTCTCCGCCTTCAACCGCCGCCTCCAACTGGCGCACCCCGCCTACGAGTTGCTACGGGGCGACACGGACGAAACGGTCGAGACCTGGGCCGGCGCCCTGATCCCCATCTACCCGGCCACCGCCAAGCTGGAGTCCTGGAAGATCGGCAAGGCGCTCCAGACGGTCCTCCCCACCGCCCAGGAGGCCGTCGACCCCCTCCCGCCCGCCCTCCGCGAGGGCCGCGGCCTGGTCACCCTCCCCGAGGCCCTCCTCAAGATCCACCGCCCGCACACCAAGGCCGACATCGAGGACGCCCGCTCCCGCCTCAAATGGGACGAGGCCTTCGTCCTCCAAGTGGCCCTGGCCCGCCGCCGCCACGCCGACGCCCAACTCCCCGCGGTGGCCCGCAAACCCAAGCCCGAAGGCCTCCTCACAGCCTTCGACGACCGCCTCCCCTTCACCCTCACGGAAGGCCAGCAAAAGGTCTCGAAGGAAATCTTCGACGACCTGGCGACGGAACACCCGATGCACCGACTGCTCCAGGGAGAGGTCGGATCGGGCAAAGCGCAGCCCCTCGACTCGCTCGTGCTCACACCCGCGGGTTTCCGTCGGATGGGAGACCTGAGCGTGGGGGACGAGGTGGTCGTGCCCGAGGGCGAGATCGCGTTGATCGACGGCGTCTTCCCGCAGGGAGAGCGGGACGTCTGGCGGTTGGTCCTGTCCGACGGAAGTTCCGTGGAGTGCGACGACGAACACCTCTGGATCGTCGGCACGAGCTGTGCGTGGCATCGGGGCCAGGCTCCGAAGGTCATGACGACGCGCGAGATCCGCCTCGACACGTTCGAGGCCAATGGATCATCGAAGTGGTACATCCCAGCGGCAGCGCCTGTGGATCTCGGACTCGACTCCGGCCTGCCGCTGGATCCGTACCTGTTGGGTCTCCTGCTGGGGGACGGTTCGTTCCGCCACAACCTGCGTCTGTCCACCAGCGACGACGAGATCCGCGATGCCGTGGCAGCCGCGGTGGCACCTGGCGCTCACAATCCCATCGTTCAGACCCTGCGGGACCTGCATCTGTGGGGTGTGACATCGCACGGCACATTCGTGCCGGACGAGTTCAAGAACACTTCGGTCAAGAACCGCCTGGCCCTGTTGCAGGGCCTCATGGACGCAGACGGCACCATCCAAGCGGACGGCTTGAGCATCTCGCTCTGTTCCGCTTCGCGCAGGCTTGCCGACGATGTGGCCTGGATCGTGCGTTCCCTGGGCGGCCGTGCGCGCGTACTGCCGAAGCGAGCGGCTTTCGACGTCTCGGTGGCTCTGCCCGACGAGTATCTGCCGTTCCGGCTGACCCGTAAGGCGGATCGGGTGCGCCCCAGGCCGAAGTACGACACCTTCCGACGCGGAATTCGGGCCGTCGAGTACGTGGGCCGAAAGCCCGTCCAGTGCATCAGCGTCGCCCACCCGAGCCACGCGTACGTGACCGACAATTTCACGGTCACCCACAACACCATGGTGGCCCTACGAGCCATGCTGGCCACCGTCGACGCAGGCGGCCAGGCCGCCATGCTCGCGCCCACCGAGGTGCTCGCCCAGCAGCACCACCGCTCCGTCGTCGAGATGATGGGTGACCTGGCCGAGGGCGGGATGCTGGGCGGGACCGAGCACGCCACCAAGGTGGTGCTGCTGACCGGCTCCATGGGCGCTGCCGCTCGCCGGCAGGCCCTGCTCGACCTGGTCACCGGTGAGGCCGGGATCGTCATCGGCACGCATGCGTTGATCGAGGACAAGGTCCAGTTCCACGACCTCGGACTCGTCGTCGTCGACGAACAGCACCGCTTCGGCGTCGAGCAGCGCGACGCCCTGCGCGGCAAGGGCAAACAGCCCCCGCACCTCCTGGTCATGACGGCCACCCCGATCCCCCGTACGGTCGCCATGACCGTCTTCGGCGACCTGGAGACCTCGGTCCTCGACCAACTCCCCGCCGGCCGCTCGCCCATCGCCACCCATGTCGTCCCGGCCGCCGACAAGCCGCACTTCCTGGCCCGCGCCTGGGAGCGGGTCCGCGAGGAGGTCGAGAACGGCCATCAGGCGTACGTCGTCTGCCCCCGCATCGGTGACGAGGAGGACGACCCGAAGAAGTCCGCCAAGAAGAAGTCGCCGGAGGACGAGGCGGAGAAGCGCCCCCCGCTCGCCGTCCTCGAAATCGCCGACCAACTGGCGGGCGGCCCCCTCCAGGGCCTCCGCGTCGAGGTCCTGCACGGCCGTATGCACCCCGACGACAAGGACGCGGTCATGCGCCGCTTCGCCGCCGGCGACACCGACGTCCTGGTCGCCACGACGGTCATCGAGGTCGGCGTGAACGTCCCCAACGCCACCGCCATGGTGATCATGGACGCCGACCGCTTCGGCGTCTCCCAGCTCCACCAGCTGCGCGGCCGAGTGGGCCGTGGCTCGGCCGCCGGTCTCTGCCTCCTGGTCAGCGAGATGCCGGAGGCGAGCGCCGCCCGCCAGCGCCTCAACGCGGTCGCCTCCACCCTCGACGGCTTCGAACTCTCCCGCATCGACCTCGAACAACGCCGAGAAGGCGACGTCCTCGGCCAGGCCCAGTCCGGCGCCCGCACCAGCCTCCGCGTCCTGGCGGTCATCGAGGACGAGGACGTCATCGCGGAAGCGAGGGAGGAGGCGACGGCGGTGGTGGAGGCGGATCCGGAGCTGACGGCGCTTCCGGGCCTGCGCACAGCCCTGGACGCCCTCTTGGACGAGGAAAGGGAGCAGTACTTGGAAAAGGGCTGAGGCGAAGCGCCCCGTCAGGCGCGCGGGTCTGTATTGAATATGCGGCTACCGCCGCGCGAGCGCGAGCAACCACGACGAACCAGCTGCCAAACTGATTGCACAGCCACCCCCTACCAAGGACCGAAGATGACCCGCGTGATCGCCGGCACGGCCGGCGGACGTCGTCTCGCCGTGCCGCCAGGCAACGGCACCCGCCCCACCTCCGACCGCGCACGCGAAGGTCTCTTCTCCACCTGGCAGTCCCTCCTCGGTGGCCCCTTGGCGGGCGAACGAGTCCTCGACCTCTACGCGGGATCAGGCGCCGTAGGCCTGGAGGCCCTCTCCCGAGGCGCGAGCCACACCCTCCTGGTCGAAGCCGACGCCAGAGCAGCCCGCACCATCCGGGAGAACGTCAGGAACATCGGCCTCCCCGGCGCCGAGGTACGCGCGGGAAAGGCCGAGCAGATCATCCAGTCGGGCCCGCCGGCACAGCCGTACGACCTCGTCTTCCTGGACCCCCCATACCGTGTGACAGATCACGATCTTCGCGAGATTCTGCTCACACTCCGCACCGAACACTGGCTCGCACCGGAGGCCCTCGTCACCGTGGAGCGCAGCACAAGAGGCGGCGAATTCGCCTGGCCACCGGGATTCGACGCGGTCAAGGCCCGTCGCTACGGCGAGGGAACGTTTTGGTACGGTCGCGCCGCCACGGGCGATGACGCCTCTACGTGCGAAGACGCACGATGACCGGACCGGAGAGCGAGGGACCTCAAGTGCGCCGTGCCGTCTGTCCCGGGTCGTTCGACCCGATCACCAACGGACACCTCGACATCATTTCCCGCGCCTCCCGTCTGTACGACGAGGTCTATGTCGCGGTGATGATCAACCAGTCGAAGAAGGGCCTGTTCGAGATCGAGGAGCGGATCGACCTGATCCGCACTGTCACCGCCGAATACGGCAACGTGAAGGTCGAAGCCTTCCACGGCCTCCTCGTCGACTTCTGCAAGCAACGGGACATCCCCGCGATCGTCAAGGGCCTGCGCGCGGTCAGCGACTTCGACTACGAGCTGCAGATGGCCCAGATGAACAACGGCCTGTCCGGCGTGGAGACCCTCTTCGTGCCGACCAACCCGACCTACAGCTTCCTGTCCTCCTCGCTCGTCAAGGAGGTCGCGACCTGGGGCGGAGACGTCTCCCACCTGGTGCCGCCGCTGGTCCTGGAGGCCCTCAACGAGCGTCTGCGCAAGGACTGATGAGGCGCGGGGACCGATGGGGCTACAGTCGTCCCGTCCGTCTCCAACACATCGGTAGAGAGTGGCGAGCACACGGTGGACGTGCAGAAGAAGCTCGACGAGATCGTCGCGGCGGTCTCCAGCGCCCGGTCGATGCCCATGTCGGCGTCGTGCGTGGTCAACCGCGCGGAACTGCTCGCGATGCTCGAAGAGGTGCGCGCGGCCCTGCCCGACTCCCTGGCGCAGGCCCAGGAGCTGATCGGCGGCCGCGAGGAGATGGTCGAGCAGGCCCGCCAGGAGGCCGACCGGATCATCGGGCAGGCGCACCAGGAGCGCGGCTCGCTGATCTCCGACACCGAGGTCGCCCGCCGCTCCCAGGCCGAGGCCGACCGGATCCTCACCGAGGCCCGCCAGGAGGCCGAGGAGGTCCGCGCCGAGGCCGACGACTACGTCGACTCCAAGCTCGCCAACTTCGAGGTCGTCCTCACCAAGACCCTCGGCTCGGTCGGCCGCGGCCGCGAGAAGCTCCTCGGCACCGGCCCGGGCCTGGACGAGCAGGGTTACGAGGACGAGGACGCCCCCGAGCGCAGCCACGACCCGGAGACCCTGCGCAAGGACGCCGACGCCTACGTCGACGTCAAGCTCGGCGCCTTCGAGGCGGTGCTCGCCAAGACCCTGGAGGCGGTCGGCCGCGGCCGGCAGAAGCTGCACGGCCGTATCGCCACCGACGACCTGAGCGCCCTCGCCGACGATCAGACGTCCTTCCAGCACTCCAGCGACGCCGACTACCTGGCCGACCTCGCCGCTCTCTCGGAGCGCGAGAACGCGGCCGAGCAGCAGCAACAGCAGCAGCCCGTCCAGCAGCAGGACTACGCCCAGCCGGAGCCGGTCTACGGCTACCAGCAGCAGGCCGACCCCTACGCCGGCCAGTACCAGCAGCAGGGCTACGGCCAGCAGGACGCCTACGGCTACCAGCAGCAGGCCGATCCCTACGCCTACCAGGGCTACGACACCGGTCAGCAGCCTGTCTACGACCCGAACCAGGCGCAGCACCAGCCGCAGCAGTCGTACGCTCTCGACGAGACCAGCCTCTTCGACACCGGCATGATCACGCCGGAGCAGCTGAGGGCCTACGAGCAAGGTCGCGGCCAGTAAG
The DNA here is from genome assembly GCF_050936785.1 of Streptomyces sp. CA-249302. Classification (NCBI taxonomy): domain Bacteria; kingdom Bacillati; phylum Actinomycetota; class Actinomycetes; order Kitasatosporales; family Streptomycetaceae; genus Streptomyces; species Streptomyces sp. CA-249302. The sequence goes on from NZ_JBNJMG010000001.1 coordinate 7,660,925, forward strand.
GAACCACCGGATTGGGCCGTGAGCGAAAGGTCCAGTATCCTGGCTCTTCGGTCGCGCGTACGTCCGCGATCAACGCTGCCCGGGAAACACCACAGGGGCGGCGTCCCTCTGAGCTCAGAAGAACGAAAGCAGGATGGCTCCCAACGCTCGCCTCGACCACCGCAACCCCCTCGTGTTCGACACTCACGAGCTGGGCCGGCGTCCCGGTGCGCTCCAGCGGCTGTCCCGCACGATCGATGCTCCCAAGGATCTCGGTATCCAGGGGGTCGTCGGAGTGCCGGAAGGCGCTCCGGTGGAGCTCGCGCTCCGGCTCGAGTCGGTCATGGAAGGGGTGCTTGTCACAGGCACCGCCCGTGCACAGGCCGAGGGGGAGTGCGTAAGGTGTCTGGAGCCGCTTCAGCTGGACGTCGAAGCGGAATTCCAGGAGATGTTCTCGTACCCTGACGCCGACGACCGGGGCCGCGTGAAAGCGGAGCCGGCCGACGACGCCGAGGAAGACGAGGACAGGCTCTTCATCGAGGACGGCCTGTTCGACCTCGAGCCCGTGCTGCGTGATGCGGTGGTGCTCGCACTGCCGATGCAGCCGGTGTGCCAGGACGACTGCCCCGGCCTGTGCTCCGAGTGCGGAGCCCGGCTGGCGGACGCCCCGGACCACCACCACGACGCCGTCGACATCCGTTGGGCGGCACTGCAGGGACTCGCCGGTTCACTCGAAGATGGCGAGAAGGACGAGATGAGCGGCGCTGACGCGGAAGCGGGCGTCGACGAGAAGCAGGAGAAGTAGCCGTGGCTGTTCCGAAGCGGAAGATGTCGCGCAGCAACACGCGCCACCGCCGGTCGCAGTGGAAGGCTGCGGTCCCCACCCTGGTTGCGTGCGAGCGCTGCCACGAGCCCAAGCAGCAGCACATCGCGTGCCCGTCTTGCGGCACTTACAACAAGCGCCAGGTCCTCGAGGTCTGAGCGGCTGGTGAGAGGCACCGTGTCCACTGCCAAGAAGGCGGATGACGCCAAGGCGGACCCATCCGCGAAGAAGAAAGCGGACAACACGGCCTCGTCCCACACGCTTCTGGAAGGGCGGCTCGGGTACAAACTCGAGTCCGCCCTTCTGGTGCGTGCGCTGACCCACCGTTCGTACGCGTACGAGAACGGCGGTCTGCCGACCAACGAGCGGCTGGAGTTCCTCGGGGACTCCGTGCTCGGCCTGGTCGTCACGGACACGCTGTACACCACCCACCCCGACCTGCCCGAAGGCCAGCTGGCCAAGTTGCGGGCCGCGGTGGTCAACTCGCGTGCGCTGGCGGAGGTCAGCCGAGGGCTCGACCTGGGCTCCTTCATCCGGCTCGGCCGGGGTGAAGAGGGCACGGGCGGCCGGGACAAGGCGTCCATCCTCGCCGACACCCTTGAAGCGGTGATCGGCGCGGTCTATCTCGATCAGGGCCTCGACGCGGCCTCCGAACTGGTGCACCGCCTGTTCGACCCGCTCATCGAGAAGTCCTCGAACCTCGGAGCCGGCCTGGACTGGAAGACCAGTCTCCAGGAGCTCACCGCGACCGAGAGCCTCGGCGTTCCCGAGTACCTCGTCACGGAGACCGGCCCCGACCACGAGAAGACCTTCACTGCTGCCGCCCGCGTCGGAGGCGTCTCGTACGGCACCGGCACCGGCCGCAGCAAGAAGGAGGCGGAGCAGCAGGCCGCCGAGTCCGCCTGGCGGTCCATCCGGGCCGCGGCGGACGAGCGGGCCCAGAAGGCGGCGGCCGAGAAGTCCGCAGCCGAGCAGGTCGCCGACCACGGCGACGGCCCCACCTCCGTCTCTGCCTGACGGGTTCTCCGCCGCACGGCGGAGTCCTCCGTCCCTGAAGAACAGCGCACCCCAGCGCCCGCCCCGGTCCCGGAGCGGGCGCTCGGTTCATCCACAGTGTCTGGTACGGGGGTTGTGATGCCCGAGTTGCCCGAGGTCGAGGTCGTCCGGCGTGGCCTGGAGCGGTGGGTCGCCCACCGGGTCGTCGCCGACGCCGAGGTGCTGCACCCGCGCGCCGTGCGCCGGCACATCGCCGGGGCCGACGACTTCGCGCACCGGCTCAAGGGGCATCGCGTCGGCGTGCCCAGTCGGCGCGGCAAGTACCTGTGGCTGCCCCTGGAGGACACCCACCAGTCGGTCCTGGCGCACCTCGGCATGAGCGGCCAGCTGCTGGTCCAGCCGAACGCGGCACCCGACGAGAAGCACCTGCGCATCCGCGTCCGCTTCGCCGACACCCTCGCGACCGAGCTCCGCTTCGTCGACCAACGCACCTTCGGCGGACTGTCGTTGCACGACAACACCCCCGAGGGCCTGCCCGACGTCATCGCGCACATCGCCCGCGACCCCCTCGACCCGCTGTTCGACGACGAGGCCTTCCACGCGGCGCTGCGCCGCAAGCGCACGACCATCAAACGGGCCCTGCTGGACCAGTCGTTGATCAGCGGTGTCGGCAACATCTATGCGGACGAGGCCCTTTGGCGCGCCCGCGTCCACTACGAGCGCCCCACGGCCGGCTTCACCCGCCCGCGCACGGCCGAACTCCTGGGCCACGTAAGGGATGTGATGAACGCGGCACTGTCCGTCGGCGGCACCAGCTTCGACAGCCTCTACGTCAACGTGAACGGTGAGTCGGGCTACTTCGACCGGTCGCTGGACGCGTACGGCCGCGAGGGCCTGCCGTGCAGGAGGTGCGGTACACCGATGCGCCGACGCCCCTGGATGAACCGGTCCAGCTACTTCTGCCCGAAGTGTCAGAGGCCGCCGCGCGTCTCGTCGTAACGCAGTCGGGCGGTGAGGACGTCGTCCATGCGGCCCTCGAGCAGGTGGATGAGGCCGAGGAGCCGCTCGGCGACCTCGCGGCCGAGCGGGGTCAGTTCGTAGTCCACGCGGGGCGGGTTGGTCGGCTGGGCCTCGCGGTGCACCAGGCCGTCGCGCTCCAGCGCGTGCAGCGTCTGGGACAGCATCTTCTCGCTCACGCCGTCGACGCGGCGGCGCAGCTCGTTGAAGCGCAGCGACCCCTCGTGCAGGGCGCCGAGCGTCAGCGCGCCCCAGCGGCCCGTGACGTGCTCCAGGGTGCCGCGCGAGGGGCAGGCCTTGGCGAACACGTTGAAGGGGAGGTCCTGCACCTCCGAGCGCTCCTGTGTGATGTCCATGGGCCCAGCGTACGCGAAGGCAGCGCTAACCGACAGGTTGCACTAACCAGGAGTTAGCGCAACCTGTCGGTCGGGAGTGTCAGTAGCCGAAGTCCTGCGTCCACCACGGGCCGCCCGACCCGAAGTGCACGCCGACCCCGAGGGTCTTGAAGTCGCAGTTCAGGATGTTCGCGCGGTGGCCCTCGCTGTTCATCCAGGCCTCCATCACCGCGGCCGCGTCGGCCTGCCCCCGGGCGATGTTCTCGCCGCCCAGGTTGGTGATGCCGAGCGTCGCGGCCCGGTCCCACGGGGTGGCCCCGCTGGGGTCGGTGTGGTCGAAGAAGCCCTGCGCGGCCATCGCGTCGCTGAACTTCTCCGCGAGGTCGGACAGCGCGCTGTTGGCGGCGACCGGGCTGCACCCGGCCTTGGCCCGCTCCTCGTTGACCAGCTTGAGGACCTCCGCCTCGGCGGCGGCCTCCGCGGAGACGGTCACCGGGGCGGTGGTCGCCTTCGGCGGGGCGGTCTCCTTCTGCGAGGGCGTCGTCGCCGGCGTCTTGCTGGGCGTCGCCTTCGGCTTCTTCGTCGGAGCCTCGGTGGTCGGCGCGGCCGACGCGGACACGCTCGGCGAGGGCGAGGCCGTACGGTCGGCGTCGCGGCTCGTGGAGGAGCCCTGGTCGCGGCCGTCGACGCTGCCCGAGGTGCCGCCCTGCTCGGCGGCCGAGTTGGTCGGCGTGCTCGCGGCCTGCACCTTGTCGTTGCCACCGCCGCCGAGCTTGTAGTTCTCCAGGCCCGGAACCGCACCCGTGGCCACCGCGACCGTGCCGATGGCGACGGCCGCCGAGACCCCGAGCAGCCCGGTCTTCACCGGCGTGACGACCTTCTTCTTGCGTCGGCGCGAACCACCGCGCCGGCCCTTGTCCGGCCCGAGCCCGTGCTCCGGGAAGACGGTCGTGTAGTCGTCCTCGGTGGCGAACAGGTAGGCGGCACTGCGCGCCGAGGCCCGCTCGTGCTCGGCGGCGGACCGCTCGTGCTCGACGGGCGGCTGCACATTCTCGCCGGTGTTCAGATAGGGGGCGGTGCCCAGGGTGTTCCGCTCGTCGCCCGCGAACGCCTCGGGCGGGTCGTAGCTGTAGTCGTAGCTGGGCGAGTGGTACCGGGGGTCGTAGCCGCTCGTGTACGAGCCGTCCGTTCCTGTTACCCCCGTGGCGCGGCCCGTGGCGGCGCGGCCGGCGGCGGAGCGTCGGTGGCGTCCCATGTCCTTGCCTTTCTCGTCCTTGCGATCAGCGCATCTCATATCGATCTTGCGGGTGATGCACCTCACTCGATCGAGTGAGTTTCATATGAGATTCATTGGGTGGGGACGGTACCGCATGGCGCCAGAGGAAGGAGTGTCACGAGAGACATTGGCCGGTTAGGTTGCACCCATGAGCGAGGATGTGCGACTGGTCGCCTGGGTGCGGGGACGCGTCCAAGGTGTGGGTTTCCGCTGGTTCACGCGTGCCAAGGCGTTGGAGCTGGGGAGCCTTAGTGGTTTTGCTCTCAATTTGGGGGACGGACGGGTCCAGGTGGTTGCGGAGGGCCCGCGGGAGCGGTGTGAAGGTCTTCTGGACTGGCTTGAGGGTGACGACACGCCCGGGCGCGTGGACGGTGTCACCGAGATCTGGGACACACCTCGTGGGGGTTACGACGGCTTCGCCATCCGCTGAGCGGTTTCTGTAAAGCGACCCAGGCGGAAGCGGAGGGACCTGCCACCGGCAGTTGCCCGGAGCAGAAAGGGCCTGGTGGTTGCCAAGAACCCCTGGCTCTGGCAGGCTCCGCACGTAAGAATGATCGTCACGCCCTCAGGGCCCCGCAGGAGCCGTAGCGCCGCCGGTTTCAGGCCGCGCACCCCCGGGTTGCCCGCCAATACAGGGCGTGATCGTGTTGACCGTCAAACTTTTTGGTGAGACGCTGAAAGCCCCGCGCACCTTAGCTGTTTGGCATGGATGAACGGCAGCACAAACTCAACAGTGCCAAGCATCGCGGGTGCGATTCCCTCACGACCCACACCGCTTCGGTCGGTCACTCAGTGTGGAGGACCATCCATCATGGCAAAGGCGCTTCTCGGTTACGTCGGCGGCTCTGACCCGCGACTCATCGCCGAGATGCGACGGCTCCAGCAGCGCGTACAGGATCTGGAATCCGAGCTTGTACGGATCCAGGCCGAGAACGACGCGCTCGCGGCTGCCGCTTCTCATGACTCGCTTCTGGAGAGCATCGACGCACACCAGGCGGAGCCTGCGCTCACCTGATCACTGCATCGAACAACGACAGCAGTGGTTGGGCTGCCCGTGTCAACCGCTAAGTTGTCAGAGTTCCAGAGTTTGCAAGGGACGCTCCGGCGTCCCTTCTTTCTTTCCCCCGCGTACTCTCCCACTCTCTTTAACGTCTGGTGTGCCCTGCACGTTCATGGGTGAAACCGCGGGTTCATGGAGTGAGACACCCCCGGAAGGTAGAGTCCAGCGGCGTGCACCTCAAGGCCCTGACCCTCCGCGGGTTCAAGTCGTTCGCCTCGGCGACCACGCTCCGGTTCGAGCCGGGCATCACGTGTGTCGTGGGACCGAACGGCTCGGGCAAGTCCAATGTCGTGGACGCGCTGTCCTGGGTCATGGGCGAGCAGGGTGCCAAGTCGCTGCGCGGCGGCAAGATGGAGGACGTCATCTTCGCCGGCACCACCGGGCGTCCCCCGCTGGGCCGCGCCGAGGTGTCCCTGACCATCGACAACTCCGACGGGGCGCTCCCCATCGAGTACGCCGAGGTCACCATCACGCGGATCATGTTCCGCAACGGCGGCAGCGAGTACCAGATCAACGGCGACACCTGCCGTCTCCTGGACATCCAGGAACTCCTCTCCGACTCCGGCATCGGCCGCGAGATGCACGTCATCGTCGGCCAGGGCCAACTGGACTCCGTCCTGCACGCCGACCCGATGGGCCGCCGCGCCTTCATCGAAGAGGCGGCCGGCGTCCTCAAGCACCGCAAGCGCAAGGAGAAGGCCCTCCGCAAGCTCGACGCGATGCAGGCCAACCTCGCGCGCGTGCAGGACCTCACCGACGAACTCCGGCGCCAGCTCAAGCCCCTGGGCCGTCAGGCCGCCGTCGCCCGCAGGGCCGCCGTCATCCAGGCCGACCTCCGCGACGCCCGCCTCCGCCTCCTCGCGGACGATCTCGTACGACTGCGTCAGGCACTGCAGACCGAGGTCGCGGACGAGGCAGCCCTCAAGGAGCGCAAGGAGACCGCCGAGCAGGAGCTGAAGAAGGCCCTCCAGCGCGAGGCACTCCTGGAGGACGAGGTACGGCAGCTCACCCCGCGCCTCCAGCGAGCCCAGCAGACCTGGTACGAGCTCTCCCAGCTCGCCGAACGCGTCCGCGGCACGATTTCACTCGCCGACGCCCGCGTGAAGAGCGCGACCTCGGTCCCGCCCGAGGAACGCCGGGGCCGCGACCCCGAGGACATGGAGCGCGAGGCCGCCCGCATCCGGGAGCAGGAGGCCGAGCTCGAAGCGGCCCTCGAAGCGGCCGAGCACGCCCTGGAGGACACGGTCGCCCACCGCGCCGAGCTGGAGCGCGAACTCACCCAGGAGGAACGCCGCCTGAAGGACGTGGCCCGCGCGATCGCCGACCGGCGAGAGGGCCTCGCCCGCCTGAACGGCCAGGTCAACGCGGCCCGTTCCCGCGCCACCTCGGCCCAGGCCGAGATCGACCGCCTGGCATCGGCGAGAGACGAGGCGCAGGAACGTGCCGTCGCGGCCCAGGAGGAGTACGAGGCCCTGAAGGCCGAGGTGGACGCCCTCGACGCAGGCGACGAAACCCTGTCCGACCAGCACGAGACGGCCAAGCAGCAACTGAAGGAGGCGGAAGCGGCCCTGTCGGCGGCCCGCGAGTCGGCCACGGCAGCGGAACGCAAGCGCGCGGCGACCCAGGCCAGGCACGAGGCACTGGCGCTGGGGTTGCGTCGAAAGGACGGCACGGGCGCACTGCTCGGCGCGAAGGACCGGCTCACGGGGCTGCTGGGCCCGGCGGCGGAACTGCTCACGATCACGCCGGGTTACGAGGTGGCGCTGGCGGCGGCGTTCGGAGCGGCGGCGGACGCACTGGCGGTCACTTCTCCGGCGGCGGCGGCCGACGCCATCCGACTGCTTCGGAAGCAGGACGGCGGACGTGCGTCGCTGCTGTTGGCGGGCGCACCTGAAGACGCCGGCACGGCAGCCAACCTTAGGGGCGCGGGGCTGCATCAATATGCGGCTCCGCCGCGAGGCGCGACCAGCCACGACGGGCCCGCAGCCGCCGAACAACCTCACGCGGCAGATTTCGTCCGCGCCCCCTCCGACCTGCAGCCAGCCATCCGCCGCCTCCTCCACGACATCGTCGTCGTAGCCACCCTCGAAGACGCCGAGGAACTCGTCTACGCAAACCCCCACCTCACCGCCGTAACCGCCGAAGGCGACCTCCTCGCCGCCCACTTCGCCCACGGCGGCTCCGCAGGCGCCCCCAGCCTCCTCGAAGTCCAGGCCTCCGTGGACGAAGCCGCCGCGGAACTCGAAGAACTCGCCGTCAAATGCGAGGAACTCACCGAGGCACAGCACGCGGCGGGCGAGCACCGCAAGGAATGCACCACCCGAGTCGAGGAACTGGCCGACCGCCGCCGAGCGGCAGACCGCGAGAAGTCCGCCGTGGCACAGCAACTCGGCAGGCTGGCCGGCCAGGCGAGAGGCGCCGCAGGTGAGGCCGAACGGTCCGTCGCGGCAGCGTCCCGCGCACAGGAGTCCCTCGACAAGGCCCTCCAAGAAGTGGAGGAACTCGCCGAACGCCTCGCCGTCGCCGAGGAGATGCCGGTGGAGGAGGAACCGGACACCTCGATCCGGGACCGCCTCGCCGCCGACGGCGCCAACGCCCGCCAGACCGAGATGGAGGCCCGCCTCCAGGTCCGTACACACGAGGAACGGGTGAAGGGACTGGCAGGACGGGCCGACTCCCTCGACCGCGCCGCCCGAGCGGAACGCGACGCACGCGCGCGTGCCGAGCAGCGCCGGGCCCGGCTGCGCCACGAGGCCGCCGTCGCCGAGGCCGTGGCCTCCGGCGCCCGGCAACTGCTCGCCCACGTCGAGGTCTCCGTCGCCCGCGCGGACCAGGAGCGGACCGCCGCCGACGCCGCCAAGGCGCTGCGCGAGCAGGAGCTGACCGCCGCCCGCAACACCGGCCGTGACCTCAAGTCCGAGCTCGACAAGCTCACCGACTCCGTGCACCGCGGCGAGGTCCTCGGCGCCGAGAAGCGCATGCGGATCGAGCAGTTGGAGACCAAGGCGCTGGAGGAGCTGGGCGTGGAGCCCGCCGGGCTCGTCGAGGAGTACGGCCCGCATCAGCTCGTACCACCCTCGCCGCCCGCCGAGGGCGAGGAACTGCCCGAGGATCCGGAGCACCCGCGCAACCAGCCGAAGCCCTTCCACCGGGCCGAGCAGGAGCGGCGGCTCAAGGCGACCGAGCGGGCCTACCAGCAGCTCGGCAAGGTCAACCCGCTGGCGCTCGAGGAGTTCGCCGCCCTGGAGGAACGCCACAAGTTCCTCAGTGAGCAGCTCGAGGACCTGAAGAAGACCCGCGCCGACCTGCTCCAGGTCGTCAAGGAGGTCGACGAGCGCGTCGAGCAGGTCTTCACCGAGGCCTACCGGGACACCGCCCGTGAGTTCGAGGGCGTCTTCAGCCGACTCTTCCCGGGCGGCGAGGGGCGGCTCATCCTGACCGACCCCGACAACATGCTCACCACGGGCGTCGACGTCGAGGCCCGTCCGCCGGGCAAGAAGGTCAAGCGGCTCAGCCTGCTCTCCGGTGGCGAGCGTTCGCTCACCGCCGTAGCGTTGCTGGTGTCGATCTTCAAGGCTCGACCGAGCCCGTTCTACGTCATGGACGAGGTCGAGGCGGCGCTCGACGACACCAACCTGCAGCGGCTGATCCGGATCATGCAGGAGCTGCAGGAGGCCTCGCAGCTGATCGTGATCACGCACCAGAAGCGGACCATGGAGGTCGCCGACGCGCTGTACGGCGTCTCCATGCAGGGCGACGGCGTCTCGAAGGTCATCAGCCAGCGGCTCCGCTGAGGCCATCTCTTCAAACATCCATTCAAGAGTTGAACACAACCTCGTCACTCCTGCGCTGAAAAGTCACAGTCAGATCCTCTTGACTTCGAAACTTGAAGGCATAGTCTCGGCAACGTTGCTTTTACCTTCAGATACCACCTATCTCGAAGGGTCCCCCACCCGGCAGCGTTGCCGGTGGCCCGAGGAGTTGAACGTGACCAGCACAGCGCAGGCACAGCAGTCAGGAGCCGGTTCGGCTCATCCCGATCATCTCGGGCACGTCATCTTCATCGCGGCGGCGGCCGCGATGGGCGGTTTCCTCTTCGGCTACGACAGTTCCGTGATCAACGGCGCCGTCGAGGCCATCCGGGGCCGCTACGACATCGGCTCGGCCGCGCTGGCCCAGGTCATCGCCATCGCCCTGATCGGCTGTGCCATCGGCGCCGCGACCGCCGGCCGGATAGCCGACCGCATCGGCCGTATCCGCTGTATGCAGATCTCCGCCGTGCTGTTCACGATCAGCGCCGTCGGTTCGGCGCTGCCCTTCGCCCTCTGGGACCTCGCCTTCTGGCGGGTCGTCGGCGGCTTCGCCATCGGCATGGCCTCCGTCATCGGCCCCGCCTACATCGCCGAGGTCGCCCCACCGGCCTACCGCGGCCGGCTCGGCTCCTTCCAGCAGGCCGCGATCGTCATCGGCATCGCCATCTCGCAGCTGGTCAACTGGGGTCTGCTGAACGCCGCCGGCGGTGACCAGCGCGGCGAGCTGATGGGCCTGGAGGCCTGGCAGGTCATGCTCGGCGTCATGGTGATCCCGGCCATCCTGTACGGCCTGCTCTCTTTCGCCATCCCCGAGTCCCCGCGCTTCCTCATCTCCGTCGGCAAGCGTGAGCGCGCCCGCGAGATCCTCGCCGAGGTCGAGGGCGAGCACGGCGACCTGGACGCCCGTGTGAACGAGATCGAGCACGCCATGAAGAGCGAGCACAAGTCCACGTTCAAGGACCTGCTCGGCGGCGGCTTCTTCTTCAGGCCGATCGTCTGGGTCGGCATCGGCCTCTCGGTCTTCCAGCAGTTCGTCGGCATCAACGTCGCGTTCTACTACTCCTCGACGCTGTGGCAGTCGGTCGGCGTCGACCCGACGGACTCGTTCTTCTACTCCTTCACGACGTCGATCATCAACATCGTCGGCACCGTGATCGCCATGATCTTCGTGGACCGCATCGGCCGTAAGCCGCTGGCCCTCATCGGCTCGGTCGGCATGGTGATCGGCCTCGGCCTGGAGGCCTGGGCCTTCTCCTTCGACCTGGTCGACGGCAAGCTGCCGGCCGCGCAGGGCTGGACCGCGCTGATCGCCGCGCATATCTTCGTGCTCTTCTTCGCCCTGTCCTGGGGTGTGGTCGTCTGGGTCATGCTCGGCGAGATGTTCCCGAACCGGATCCGCGCCGCCGCCCTGGGCGTGGCCGCCTCCGCGCAGTGGATCGCCAACTGGGCCATCACCGCGAGCTTCCCGTCCCTTGCCGACTGGAACCTCTCCGCGACCTACGTGATCTACACGGTCTTCGCCGCGCTCTCCATTCCCTTCGTGCTGAAGTTCGTGAAGGAGACCAAGGGCAAGTCCCTGGAGGAGATGGGCTGACCGCCCGCACGAACTCGGGGAGAAGGGCCAAACCCCCGCTGCCCTTCTCCCCGTACCCGCACGACGTACTGCCCCGGCTCACCCCCCGAGCCGGGGCAGTACGTCCTCGCAGAACAGCCGCAGGCTCCGCCACCCCTCCTCGACCGGCATCCCACCGGCCAGCGGATGCAGTACGAGGTTGTCGAGCCCCTGCTCTGCGCACTCCTCCGGCGTGAGGATCCGGTAGACGCCCTCCGCGCGCAGCTCGTCCACGGTCGTGGCCGCCGACTTCACCGCCGACGTGATGTCCCCGGACTGCCAGGAGGCGTACGTCCGGGCCTCGTGCAGGAAGTGCTCGCCGTGCTCGGCCCAGGCCCGGTCCGGGTCCTCGGCGATGTGCAGCAGCGGGGTCTCGGCGGTCGGCATCATGGTCCAGCCCTCGGTGCCGTACTCGACCAGCCGTTCCTTGTAGTAGGCCTCCAGCTCGGGGAGGTGCGCGCTGGGGAAGAAGGGGAGGCCGAGGCGGGCGGCCCGGCGGGCGGCGGCCTTCGAGGAGCCGCCGACCAGGAGCAGGGGGTGCGGCTCGGTGAAGGGACGCGGAGTGACCCGTACCGTACGGCCCCGGTACTCGAACTCCTCGCCGGACCAGGCCTTCAGCAGCGTCTCCAGCAACTCGTCCTGGAGCCTGCCGCGCCGCTTCCACTCCACCCCGAACTGGGCGTACTCCTCGGGCCGGTAGCCGATTCCGGCGACCGTCACCAGCCGCCCGCCGCTCAGCAGGTCGAGCACCGCGATCTCCTCGGCCAGCCGGAGCGGGTCGTGCAGCGGCCCGATGATCGCGCCGACCGTGACCGCGATCCGCCCGCCCGTCGCGCGACCACCACCCCTCAACGAGCCGCTACGCGGCGCTGAATTTCCTTGCGTCGCCCCGAAGACCGCGGCCGCGAAGGCGAAGGGCGAGGGCAGCCAGTTGTTGTCGACGCCGTGGTGTTCCTCGGTCTGCACGGTGGTGACGCCGTGCTCGTCGGCGTACGCGGCCATCTCCAGGGCGGCCCGGTAGCGGGCGCTGAGCGAGGCGGGGGTGGCGCCGGGTTCGACGAGGTTGAAACGTACGACCGTGACGGGCATGGGGAGTCCCCCTTCACGTGGTGGATGCGAAGGGGGACGGTAGCTGACGGACCGTCAGACCGCCATGCTCTCGGGCTCTTCGGCCGGTGCGGACTTGGTGACCGCCGGCTTCGGCAGCAGCGCGTACAACCCGCCCGAGACCACGATCGTCGCCACCCAGCCGAGGCCATACTCGCCGATCGGGTTGCCGGACGCGAGCGGGCCGGTGAACCAGTCGGAGGTGGTGAAGAGGAGGCCGGTCACGAGTCCGAGCGCCCAGGCCGTGACCGCGGCCGGGCTGAAGCCGCCGCGGTACCAGTAGGCGCTGGTGGCCGTGGTGTCGAGCAGGGCCTCGGCGTCGTAGCCGGGCCGCCGCAGCATGTCCGCGCCGAAGACGCCGAGCCAGGCCGAGAACGCCACCGCGAGCAGCGAGAGGAAGGTGACGAACGGGCCCATGAAACCGGTCGCGGCGAGCATCAGGACGCTGCCGAAGACGAGGGAGATCGCGGCGTTGACCGAGACCGCCCAGTGGCGCGGGACCCGGAAACCGAGCGTCTGGGCGGTGAAGCCCGCCGAGTACATGGACATCGAGTTGATCAGCAGGGTGCCGACGAGGGCGATCAGCAGATAGGGCACCGCGAGCCACAGCGGGAGGATCTCGCCGAGGAAGGACACCGGATCCGAGGCGGAGGCCAGATCGGGGGTCGCCGAGGCCATCACCAGGCCCATCAGGACCATCGGCAGTACGACGATCCCGGCGCCGCCCACGGTGTTGCGCACGATCGCCGCCGAGGACGCCGAACCCGGCAGATAGCGCGTGAAGTCGGGAGCGGAGGGCACCCAGCTGATACCGCCCGCCGCGATCAGGCCCACGCCCGTGATCATCGCCGACGTCGGTCCGGCGCTCCGCCCGAAGACCTTGTCCCAGTCCGTCTCGGCGATCAGATAGCCGAGCACCAGCAGCGAGAAGGCGCCGAAGAGGTACGTCGCCCAGGTGTTGCACCTCTGCACGGCCTTGATGCCCAGGCCCGAGATCGCGAACGTCGTGATCACGAAGAGGAGGAGGGTGACCACGATCAGGGCCGTGTTGCTCTCGATGCCGAAGAGGATGTCGAGGACGGTCAGCAGCGCGTAGGCGCCGGTCACCGCGTTGATCGTCTCCCAGCCCCAGCGGGCGACCCAGATCAGTGCGCCGGGGAGCAGATTGCCCCGCTGGCCGAAGACCGCACGGGACAGGGCCATGCCGGGGGCGCCGCCGCGCTTGCCGGCGATGCCGACGAGACCGACCAGGCCGTACGAGACGATCGGCGCCGCGATGCCGACCACCAGGGCCTGCCAGAGGTTGAGTCCGTACGACACGGACAGGGTCGCTCCCATGGTCAGGAGCAGGACGCTGATGTTGGCGGCGACCCAGGTGGGGAACAGTTCGCGGGTCCTGGCGGTGCGCTCGGAGTGGGGGACCGGCTCCAGGCCGTGGGTTTCGGGACCGCTCATGACGAGCCATCCTACTTTAGGCCGACTAATCCCTTTTGTTTGCCTTTGTTCTTGAGGGAAAGTCCAGGCTGGGTCTCGCCGAGAGCCATGGCCGATACTGGACGGGTTATGGAAACCGTCATCCTTGCTGTAGTCATCGCCGTGGTCGTGCTCGGTGCGCTCGGCGGGCTCGTCGTCGGCAGCCGGCGCAAGAAGTCGCTGCCCCCGCCGCCCCCCGTCGCGCCCGACATCACCGCCCCTCCGGCCGAGCCGCACGTCGGCGACGAGGCCGAGACGCCGCGCGACGAACCGCGCCGGACGATAGAGGAGGTGGATCTTCCGGACGGCTCGGCGCCCGTGGCCGTCGAGGAACCGCCCGCCCTCGAAGTCCCCGAGATCGAGGTCCCCGAGCCGACCGCAGGCCGGCTCGTCCGCCTCCGTGCCCGCCTCTCCCGCTCCCAGAACGCGCTCGGCAAGGGGCTGCTCGCGCTCCTGTCCCGGGAGCACCTCGACGACGACACCTGGGAGGAGATCGAGGACATCCTGCTCACCGCCGACGTCGGTGTGGCCCCGACCCAGGAGCTCGTCGACGGCCTGCGCGAGCGGGTGAAGGTGCTGGGCACCCGCACCCCCGAGGAACTGCGCGGCCTCCTGAAGGAGGAGCTCCTCAAGCTGGTCGGCACCGACGTCGACCGCACCGTGAAGACCGAGCCCGAGGACCGCAAGCCCGGCATCGTGATGGTCGTCGGGGTCAACGGCACCGGCAAGACCACCACCACCGGCAAGCTCGCCCGGGTCCTGGTGGCCGACGGCAACAGCGTCGTGCTGGGCGCCGCGGACACCTTCCGGGCCGCCGCCGCCGACCAGCTGCAGACCTGGGGCGAACGGGTCGGCGCCCACACCGTGCGCGGGCCCGAGGGCGGCGACCCCGCCTCCGTCGCCTTCGACGCGGTGAAGGAGGGCAAGGAGCTGGGCTCCGACGTCGTCCTCATCGACACCGCGGGCCGCCTCCACACCAAGACCGGCCTGATGGACGAGCTCGGCAAGGTCAAGCGCGTCGTGGAGAAGCAGGCCCCGCTGGACGAGATCCTGCTCGTCCTCGACGCCACGACCGGGCAGAACGGCCTGGTGCAGGCCCGGGTGTTCGCCGAGGTCGTCGACATCACCGGCATCGTCCTGACCAAGCTGGACGGCACGGCCAAGGGCGGCATCGTGGTCGCGGTCCAGCGCGAACTGGGCGTGCCCGTCAAGCTGATCGGCCTCGGCGAGGGCGCGGACGACCTGGCGCCGTTCGAGCCGGAGGCGTTCGTGGATGCACTTATCGGAGAGTGACCCCTGCCACCTACCAACTCTGGTACGTCGTCCGGCGAGAAGAAGCGCCCGCCTCCCAAGGTGCAGTTGGGAGCGGGCGCTTCGCTGTGTACGCCTTCGCGGATACGGCTATGCGCGCGACCGGTGTGCCACGTAGGCCAGCGTCCCCAGCAGCAGTCGGGCCGCCGGTGGCTTCGTCGCCGAGTCCAGGGCGGGCTGGCGCAGCCAGCGGACCGGGCCGCGGCCGCCGCGGTCGGACGGGGGAGCCGTGATGTACGTGCCCGGGCCCAGGCCGCGCAGATCGAGGGAGGTCGGGTCGTCCCAGCCCATCCGGTAGAGCAGCTCGGGGAGTTCGGTGGCGGCGCCGGGGGCGACGAAGAAGTGGGCGCGGCCCTCGGGGGTGGCGGTGACCGGGCCGACCGGGAGGCCCATGCGCTCCAGGCGGACCAGCGCGCGGCGGCCGGCCGGTTCGGCGACCTCGATGACGTCGAACGCGCGGCCGACCGCAAGCATGACCGACGCGCCGGGGAACTCGCCCCAGGTCTTGGTCACTTCGTCGAGGGTGGCGCCGGCCTGCACCTGGGGCGCGAACTCCAGGGGGTGCGCCCCCGGTTCACCACAATCCGTCCGTCCGCAGGAACAGGCGCCGCCCGCGGCCCGTGCCCCCGCCACCACGTCCCAGCCCCACAGGCCGGTGAACTCGGCGACGGCGGTGCACTCGGAGGAGCGGCCGCCGCGCCTGCGCGTGCCGGAGCGGATCTCCCGGATGCCGCCGATCGTGAAGCCCATGCCCCCTCCAACGGGTCCGACGCGTCGGTGGTTACGACGCGGATGCGGAACGTGACGCTGTGTTCCCGACTTCCCGGCCCCGCTCGGTCCAGGCGGCGCTCGGAAGTACCCCGGGTGGTGAGCTCGGTAACGCGCGCCCCTGAGTGCACCGCTCCGCCTACTCCCGGTCGTCCTATGTCAAGTGAATCGCGTGCGGGCGACCGTGAGTTCATTCGAAGGGGTGGCGAATGGTGGCGTTTCCGGGATCGCCATGGCTGGACCCGTGATCGTAGGATTACTTTGAGTGCACGAGTCCTGGGGGCACATGCACTCGTGGGTATGCCGGAGGCAACTCGGCTTTCCGTTCGAAGGATGAGAAGTACCGGACGGGCAGACCTATTTACCGGCATTCTGATAGGGCTTGGCGCACTCAGCGACAAGTGGTCTCAGGGATGGGGGCGTTCCAGTGAGCGGCAACGGCGGAAGCGGGACGACCGCGACCAGCACGGAGAAGCGCCCGAACGAACTGCTCACGTCCTGGTTCGTGCGCAGCGGCTGGTCGAAGGGCGAACTCGCCCGCCAAGTCAACCGGCGGGCACGCCAGTTGGGCGCCAACCACATCTCCACGGACACCTCCCGGGTGCGCCGCTGGCTGGACGGCGAGAATCCCCGCGAGCCCATTCCCAGGATCCTGTCCGAGCTGTTCTCCGAGCGCTTCGGCTGTGTGGTCTCCGTCGAGGACCTCGGCCTGCGCGCGGCACGCCAGTCACCGTCCGTGTCCGGCGTCGACCTGCCCTGGACGGGCCCGCAGACGGTGGCCCTGCTCAGCGAGTTCTCGCGCAGCGACCTGATGCTGGCGCGGCGCGGCTTCCTCGGGACCTCGCTGGTCCTGTCCGCGGGTCCGTCCCTCATCGAACCGATGCAGCGCTGGCTGGTGCCCTCGCCCCAGGCCGCCCAGCCGGAGCCCGAGCCCGCCGACGCGAGCCGCCGCGTCGGCCGCCTCTCCAAGCCCGAGCTGGACCTCCTGGAGTCGACCACGGTGATGTTCCGCCAGTGGGACGCCCAGTGCGGCGGCGGCCTGCGCCGCAAGGCGGTCGTCGGCCAGCTGCACGAGGTGACCGACCTCCTCCAGGAACCCCAGCCCGAGTCCACCACCCGCAAGCTCTTCAAGGTCGCCGCCGAGCTGGCCGAGCTGGCCGGCTGGATGTCGTACGACGTCGGACTCCAGCCCACCGCCCAGAAGTACTTCGTGCTCGCCCTGCACGCGGCCAAGGAGGCCGGCGACAAGCCGCTCGGCTCGTACGTGCTGTCCAGCATGAGCCGCCAGATGATCCACCTCGGCCGGCCGGACGACGCCCTGGAACTGATCCACCTCGCGCAGTACGGCAGCCGGGACTGCGCGAGCCCGCGCACCCAGTCGATGCTGTATGCGATGGAGGCCCGCGCCTACGCCAACATGGGGCAGCCCGGCAAGTGCAAGCGCGCCGTCCGGATGGCCGAGGACACCTTCGCCGACGTCGAGGAGTGGGACGACCCGGATCCGGACTGGATCCGCTTCTTCTCCGAGGCCGAGCTGCACGGCGAGAACAGCCACTCCTTCCGCGACCTCGCCTATGTCGCGGGCCGCAGCCCGACATACGCCTCGCTGGCCCAGCCCGTCATGGAGCGGGCCGTCGACCTGTTCGCCAAGGACCCCGAGCACCAGCGGTCGTACGCACTGAACCTGATCGGGATGGCCACCGTGCACCTGCTCCAGCGCGAGCCGGAGCAGAGCGCGGTGCTGGCCGGGCAGGCCATGTACATCGCCAAGAAGGTCCGCTCCGAGCGCGTGAACACTCGTATTCGAAAGACCGTCGACACGGCGGTGCGCGACTTCGGGGGCCTCGCCGAGGTCGTCGACCTCACCGAGAAGCTCGCCCTGGAGCTGCCGGAGACCGCCGAGGCCGTCTGAGAAACCGCCGTATCCCCAGAGCCCCGGCCGCGGCCGGCCTTCCCGAACAGCCCGACTCGGCTCCCCCGTGCCAGGTCATCGGAAGGCCGTCCGCGGCCGGATCCTTTCCTTCTCGGAAGGTTGCGCGACGATAACGATCGACGTGGCCGACATCCGGCAGTTCATCGAGGCGTAACACACGGGGCGCCTTCGTCACTGCGGCGAAACAACGAGGGGCTTCCACCGAAACCGCGCTGCGCCAATCTCATGGCGCATAACCGGCCCACCCCTCATGCCCGCTCAAGGCTTCGCCCGCACGGGGCCGTACCAATGACGAGGAGACGCCGATGGCCCCAGCCATCTCGCTCGCCGCAGAAGCTCCCAAGCTGTCTGCCGCCAACACGGGCTTCATGCTCATCTGTTCCGCCCTGGTGCTGCTCATGACCCCGGGCCTGGCCTTCTTCTACGGAGGCATGGTCCGCGTCAAGAGCACCCTGAACATGCTGATGATGAGCTTCATCAGCATCGGGATCGTCACCATCCTCTGGGTGCTCTACGGCTTCTCGCTTGCCTTCGGCTCCAGCAACGGCTTCATCGGCTTCAACTCCGACTGGCTGGGCCTCAGCAACGTCGGCCTGACGGAGCTCTGGGACGGCTACACCATCCCGATCTTCGTCTTCATGGTCTTCCAGATGATGTTCGCGGTCATCACGCCGGCCCTGATAAGCGGCGCCATCGCCGACCGCGTCAAGTTCTCCGCCTGGTCGCTGTTCGTCGCGCTGTGGCTGACGGTCGTCTACGTCCCGGTCGCCCACTGGGTCTGGGGTGCCGACGGCTGGGCCTTCAAGCTCGGTGTGATCGACTTCGCCGGTGGTACCGCGGTCCACATCAACGCCGGTGCCGGCGCCCTCGGCGTCATCCTGGTCATCGGCAAGCGCGTCGGCTTCAAGAAGGACCCGATGCGTCCGCACAGCCTGCCGCTGGTCATGCTCGGCGCCGGTCTGCTGTGGTTCGGCTGGTTCGGCTTCAACGCCGGCTCGTGGCTCGGCAACGACGACGGCGTCGGCGCGCTGATGTTCGTCAACACGCAGGTCGCCACCGCCGCCGCCATGCTGGCCTGGCTCGCCTACGAGAAGATCCGGCACGGCGCGTTCACCACGCTGGGCGCCGCCTCCGGTGCGGTCGCCGGTCTGGTCGCGATCACCCCGTCCGGTGGTGCGGTCTCCCCGCTCGGCGCGATCGCCGTCGGCGCCATCGCCGGTGTCGCCTGCGCCGCGGCCGTCGGACTGAAGTACAAGTTCGGCTACGACGATTCCCTGGACGTCGTCGGTGTCCACATGATCGGCGGTATCGCGGGCTCCCTGCTCATCGGCTTCTTCGCCACCGGCAAGGGCCAGTCCACCGCGACCGGCGTCTTCTACGGCGACCACTCCTTCACCCAGCTGTGGAAGCAGTTCGCCGGTGTCGGCGCGGTCCTCGGCTACTCCCTGGTCGCCTCCGCGGTCCTCGCCTTCCTCCTCGACAAGACCATCGGCATGCGGGTCACCGAGGACGAAGAGGTCTCGGGCATCGACCAGGCCGAGCACGCCGAGACCGCATACGACTTCAGCGGTGCCGGCGGCGGCTCCGCCAAGGTCGCCGTGGCCGCTGAGGCCGAGAGCAAGAAGGTGGACGCATGAAGCTCATCACCGCCGTCGTCAAGCCGCACCGGCTCGACGAGATCAAGGAGGCCCTCCAGGCCTTCGGAGTCCACGGCCTGACGGTCACCGAAGCGAGCGGCTACGGTCGTCAGCGGGGCCACACCGAGGTCTACCGCGGTGCCGAGTACACCGTCGACCTGGTCCCGAAGATCCGCATCGAGGTCCTCGCCGAGGACGACGACGCCGAGCAGCTGATCGACGTCATCGTCAAGGCGGCCCGAACCGGCAAGATCGGTGACGGCAAGGTCTGGTCCCTGCCGGTCGAGACGGCCGTCCGGGTGCGGACCGGCGAGCGCGGACCCGACGCGCTCTGACAGAAGAAGAACAGGAGCTGCTGGGTGTCGAGTACGGACGTGCGTAACGAAGCAGAGGACTCGGGACCCAGCGGCTATGCGGCGGCCCGGCTGCGCCTCCTCACCGAGGGGGTGCAGTCCGGGCCGCCGCGCCGTAAGGCGCTGTCGGAGCTGACGGACGACTGGCTCACCGGCCTCTTCGCCGCCGGCAGCGAGGAGCTGCGCGGGGTCTCCCTGGTCGCCGTCGGCGGCTACGGCCGCGGCGAGCTGTCCCCGCGCAGCGACCTGGACCTGCTGCTCCTCCACGACGGCGGTGAGCCCAAGGCGGTCGCCGCGCTGGCCGACCGCATCTGGTACCCCGTGTGGGACCTGGGCCTCGCCCTCGACCACTCCGTGCGCACCCCGGGGGAGGCGCGCAAGACCGCCGCCGAGGACCTGAAGGTCCAGCTCGGCCTCCTGGACGCCCGCCACATCGCCGGCGACCTGGGCCTGACGGCCGGACTGCGCACCGCCGTCCTCGCCGACTGGCGCAACCAGGCGCCCAGGCGCCTGCCCGAACTCCAGGAACTGTGCTCCGAACGCGCCGAGCGCCAGGGCGAGTTGCAGTACCTCCTCGAACCCGACCTCAAGGAGGCCCGCGGCGGCCTGCGCGACGCCACCACCCTGCGCGCCGTCGCCGCCTCCTGGCTGGCCGACGCCCCGCGCGAGGGCCTCGACGACGCCCGGCGCCGGCTCCTCGACGTCCGGGACGCCCTGCACCTGGCCACGGGCCGCGCGACCGACCGGCTCGCGCTCCAGGAGCAGGACCAGGTAGCCGCCGAGCTCGGCCTGCTGGACGCGGACACGCTGCTGCGCCAGGTCTACGAGTCGGCGCGGGTCATCTCGTACGCCAGTGACGTCACCTGGCGCGAGGTGGGGCGCGTGCTCAGGTCGCGTGCCGTGCGGCCGCGGCTGCGCGCCATGCTGGGCGGCGGGAAACCCGTCGCCGAGAGGTCCCCGCTGGCCGAGGGCGTGGTCGAGCAGGACGGCGAGGTGGTGCTCGCCCGCGCCGCGCGCCCCGAGCGTGACCCGGTGCTGCCGCTGCGCGCCGCGGCCGCCGCCGCACAGGCCGGCCTCCCGCTCTCCCTGCACGCCGTACGGCGCATGGCGTCCATCACGCGCCCCCTGCCCGCGCCCTGGCCCGCAGAGGCCCGCGAACAGCTCGTCACCCTGCTCGGCTCGGGCCACCCCACCATCGAGGTGTGGGAGGCGCTGGAGGCGGAGGGCCTGATCACGCAGCTGCTGCCCGACTGGGAGCGGGTCCGCTGCCGGCCGCAGCGCAACGCCGTGCACATCTGGACCGTCGACCGGCACCTCATCGAAACGGCCGTCCGCGCCTCCGAGTTCACCCGCCGCGTGCACCGCCCCGACCTGCTCCTGGTCGCCGCGCTGCTGCACGACATCGGCAAGGGCTGGCCCGGCGACCACTCGGTGGCCGGCGAGATCATCGCCAAGGACGTCGCCGCCCGCATCGGCTTCGACCGCGAGGACGTCGCCGTACTCGCGACTCTGGTACGACATCACCTGCTGCTGATCGACACGGCCACCCGCCGTGACCTGGAGGACCCGGCCACCGTGCGCTCGGTCGCCGAGGCCGTCGGGACGCAGTCCACCCTTGAGCTGCTGCACGCGCTGACCGAGGCCGACGCGCTGGCCACCGGACCGGCCGCCTGGTCGTCCTGGCGCGGTTCGCTCGTCGCCGACCTGGTCAAGCGGGTCGGGGCCGTGCTCGCCGGGGACGTGCCCGAGGAGCCCGAGGCCGCGGCGCCCACCGCCGAGCAGGAGCGGCTCGCCATCGAGGCGATCGCCACCGGCAGCCCGGTGCTGTCCCTGCGCGCCCAGACCGAGCCGCCGGCCGAGGACCAGCCCTCCGGCGACCCCGAACCGCTGGGCGTGGAGCTGCTCATCGCCGTACCGGACCAGCCGGGCGTGCTGCCCGCGGTCGCCGGCGTGCTCGCCGTGCACCGGCTCACCGTGCGCACCGCGGAACTGCGCGCCCTGGACCTGCCGGACGGCGTCGAGGGCGCTGTGCTGCTCCTCGACTGGCGGGTCGCCGCCGAGTACGGCTCACTGCCGCAGGCCGCCCGGCTGCGCGCCGACCTCGTACGGGCCCTGGACGGCTCCCTGGACATCGCGGGCCGGCTCGCCGAGCGGGACGCCGCCTATCCGCGCCGTCGTGGCGTCGTGGCGCCGCCGCCGCGGGTGACCGTCGCCTCGGCCGCGTCCCGTCTTGCCACGGTCATCGAGGTGCGCGCCCAGGACGGCCCGGGGCTGCTGCACCGGATCGGACGGGCGCTGGACGACGCCAAGGTGCGGGTGCGCAGCATGCACGTGTCCACGCTGGGCGCGAACGCCGTGGACGCCTTCTACGTGACCGGACCCGAGGGCGCGCCCCTGCCCGGCGAGGAGGCGGCGTCCGTGGCGCGCAAGCTGGAGGAGACCCTCAGGGGATGACGGACGCGGGATCCCGGTGTCGTACCGACCCGGGATACCCTTGAAGACGCCCATACTGCCCCCGACTCCCGAGGACCGACGCCGCCGTGTTCGACACTCTCTCCGATCGCCTCTCAGCGACCTTCAAGAATCTGCGCGGCAAGGGGCGTCTGAGCGAGGCGGACATCGACGCCACCGCGCGCGAGATCCGTATCGCGCTGCTCGAAGCGGACGTGGCCCTGCCCGTCGTGCGGGCGTTCATCAAGAACGTCAAGGAGCGTGCCCTCGGTGCCGAGGTCTCGGGCTCGCGTTACCCGGCCCAGCGGGTCCTCGACATCGTCAACGAAGAGCTGGTCACCGTCCTCGGCGGACAGACCCGGCGCCTGCGCTTCGCCAAGCAGCCGCCGACCGTGATCATGCTCGCGGGTCTCCAGGGTGCCGGTAAGACCACCCTCGCGGGCAAGCTCGCCAAGCACCTCAAGGGCGAGGGCCACTCGCCGCTCCTGGTCGCCGCCGACCTCCAGCGCCCGAACGCGGTCACCCAGCTGAGCGTGGTCGCCGAGCGCGCGGGCGTGGCCGTCTTCGCCCCGGAGCCGGGCAACGGCGTGGGCGACCCGGTCAAGGTCGCCAAGGACTCGATCCAGCACGCCAGGACCAAGGTCCACGACATCGTCATCGTCGACACCGCCGGCCGGCTCGGCATCGACCAGGAGATGATGCAGCAGGCCGCGGACATCCGGGACGCGGTCTCGCCGGACGAGATCCTCTTCGTCGTCGACGCGATGATCGGGCAGGACGCCGTCAACACGGCGGAGGCCTTCCGTGACGGCGTCGGCTTCGACGGTGTGGTCCTCTCCAAGCTCGACGGCGACGCCCGCGGTGGTGCGGCCCTGTCGATCGCCTCGGTCACCGGCAAGCCGATCATGTTCGCGTCGAACGGCGAGAAGCTCGACGACTTCGACGTCTTCCACCCGGACCGGATGGCCTCCCGCATCCTCGACATGGGTGACCTGGCCACCCTGTTCGAGAAGGCGCAGAAGGAGTTCAGCGAGGAAGAGGCCGCCAAGATGGCCTCCAAGCTCGCCTCCAAGAAGGGCCAGGACTTCACCCTCGACGACTTCCTGGCCCAGATGGAGCAGGTCAGGAAGATGGGCTCCATCTCGAAGCTCCTCGGGATGATGCCCGGCATGGGCCAGATCAAGGAGCAGATCAACAACATCGACGAGCGGGACGTCGACCGCACCGCCGCGATCATCAAGTCGATGACCCCGGCCGAGCGCGCCGACGCCACGATCATCAACGGCTCCCGTCGCGCCCGTATCGCCAAGGGCTCCGGTGTCGAGGTCAGCGCGGTCAAGAACCTGGTCGAGCGGTTCTTCGAGGCCCGCAAGATGATGTCCCGGATGGCCCAGGGCGGCGGCATGCCCGGCATGCCGGGGGTCCCGGGCATGGGCGGCGGCCCCGGCCGCTCCAAGAAGCAGCCGAAGCAGGCCAAGGGCAAGCAGCGCTCCGGCAACCCGATGAAGCGCAAGCAGCAGGAGGCCGAGGAGGCCGCACGCCGCGCCGCCGGGCCCCAGGGCGGCGCCCCGGGCGGCGCCTTCGGCCTGCCGGGCCAGCAGGGCGGCCAGGACTTCGAGCTGCCCGACGAGTTCAAGAAGTTCATGGGCTGACGGCTCATCTCCTACGACGCCGGGGGCGCCCTTCACCAAGGGCGCCCCCGGCGTCGTACATCCGCATGCCTGTGCGGCCTTCCTGTCGTAACGTCCCGATATGAGCAACCCCGCGCCGCCACGCAAGTCGCCCGACCAGCCCTGGCGCACCGAGGGCACCCCGGAGGAGCCGCCGAAGCCGCCGCCGGGTGGGCGGAAGATGCGCGGCGGCTGGTGGAGTCTCATCCTGACCGCGCTGGTCGTGTACCTGATCGCCAACCTGGTGCTGTCGTTCTTCAACGAGGGCGACGAGCCGACCATCTCGTACACGGAGTTCAGCAAGCAGGTCGACGCGGGCAACGTCACCAAGATCTACGCCAAGGGCGACGCGATCCAGGGCCAGCTCAAGAAGGAGCAGGACAACCCGGACGGCGGCGGGAAGTACACCAAGTTCAACACCCAGCGCCCGTCCTTCGCGGACGACCAGCTCTGGGAGGACCTGACCAAGCACAACGTCACCGTCACGGCCGAGCCGGTCGTCCAGCACCGCAGCTTCCTGGCCAACCTGCTGATCTCGCTGGCGCCGATGCTGTTGCTGGTCGTGCTGTGGGTGTTCATCGCGCGGCGGATGAGCTCGGGTCTGGGCGGCGCGGGCGGCATGCTCGGGCGCAAGGCGCCGCCCAGGCCGGTGGAGCTGGAGCCGGGGCAGACCCGGACGACCTTCGAGGACGTGGCCGGCATCGACGAGGTCGAGGGCGAGCTCAACGACGTCGTCGACTTCCTGAAGAACCCGGACGCCTATCGCAGGATGGGCGCGAAGATGCCCCGGGGCGTGCTGCTCGCGGGCCCGCCCGGCACCGGCAAGACCCTGCTCGCGCGGGCGGTCGCGGGGGAGGCGGGGGTGCCGTTCTTCTCGGCCTCGGCGTCCGAGTTCATCGAGATGATCGTCGGCGTGGGTGCTTCACGCGTGCGGGAGCTGTTCGCCGAGGCGCGCAAGGTGGCCCCGTCGATCATCTTCATCGACGAGATCGACACCATCGGCCGGGCCCGCGGCGGCGGTTCGGGCATGGGCGGGCACGACGAGCGCGAGCAGACCCTCAACCAGATCCTCACCGAGATGGACGGCTTCTCGGGCTCGGAGGGCGTCATCGTCATCGCGGCCACCAACCGCGCCGACGTCCTCGACCCGGCCCTCACCCGCCCCGGCCGCTTCGACCGCGTCGTCATGGTCTCGCCCCCGGACCGCGGCGGCCGCGAGGCCATCCTGCAGATCCACACCCGCGAGATCCCCCTTGCGGAGAACGTCGACCTCGCCCAGGTCGCCCGCACCACCCCGGGCATGACCGGCGCGGAACTCGCCAACCTCGCCAACGAGGCCGCCCTCCTCGCCGTCAAGCGCAAGCAGGAGCAGGTCACCCAGACCGACCTCTCGGAGGCGCTGGAGAAGGTCCAACTGGGCGCGGAACGGCCCCTGGTGATGCCCGAGGAGGAGCGCCGCCGCACCGCGTACCACGAGAGCGGGCACGCCCTCCTCGGCATGCTCCAGCCCGGCGCCGACCCCGTCCGCAAGATCACCATCGTGCCGCGCGGCCGCGCCCTCGGCGTCACGCTCTCGACGCCGGAGTCCGACAAGTACGCGTACACCGAGGAGTACCTGCGCGGTCGGATCATCGGCGCGCTCGGCGGCATGGCGGCGGAACAGGTCGTCTACGGGGTGATCACCACCGGCGCCGAGAACGACCTCGAACAGGTCACCAACATCGCGCGCGGCATGGTCGCCCGCTGGGGCATGAGCGAGCGCGTCGGCCGCCTCTCCGCCCTCCCGAACGACGCCCAGCAGGCGTACGGCCTGGCCGCCGCCCCGCAGACCCTCGACGTCATCGACGGCGAGATGCGCCGCATCGTCGACGAGTGCTACGACGAGGCCCGCCGCAAGCTCGTCGACCACCGCGGCCAACTGGACGCACTGGCCCAGGCGTTGCTGGAACGGGAGACCCTGGAGGAGGCGGACGCGTACCGCATCGCCGGGATCACCCGCCTGACGAAGGAGAGCGGCGGCACCTAGGGCGTGCGTGCGATCAGGTAGCGGAACACGTTCGGCATCCACACCGTGCCGTCCGGGCGCAGATACGGGTGCAGGGCCTCCGTCAGCTCCTTGTCCACCTGGGTCTGGTCGGTCGCCGCGACCGCCGCGTCGAACAGGCCCGTCGACAGCAGCCCGCGCACCGCGCTCTCCATGCCGGCGTAGCCGAAGGGGCAGCCGACCCGGCCCGAGCCGTCGGGCTTCAGTCCGGCCCGCTGGGCCACCTCCTCCAGGTCGTCGCGAAGGGCGGGGCGCCAACTGCCGGTGCTGCGCTGGGGGTCCCCCCAGATCGAGAGAAGTCGAGAGCTAGGGGGAGGATCCGCCAGCCTGGTGGCCACCCGCAGCACGGACGACGTGGTGCAACGTTCCGGCGGACCCCAGCCGGCGAGCACCACGGGCGCCCCGCGCTCGGCGAGCGGTGCCGCTGCCCGCAGCAGCCCGCCGAGCCCCTCCGAGTCGCCCGCCAGACACCCGATCGGCTCGAAAGCCGTCACCAGGGTGTACGCGGGCGTCTCCGCGTCGCCCGCGGACGCCAGGTCGGCGGGCCAACCGTCGACGATCCGGGTGTCGGCACGCGCGCGTGCGTCCCACGCGTCCGGGAGCAGCCGCTCGCGCGCGAGGGCGAGCCGCTGGGGGGAGGAGTGGTCGACACCGGTGACCGCCGCGCCTCTCGAGGCCGCCATCAGCAGGGCCAGCCCGGAGCCGCAGCCGATGCCCAGCATCCGGGTGCCGCGGCCCACTTCGAGTCGCTCGTAGACGGCCTCGTAGAGCGGCACCAGCATCCGCTCCTGGATCTCGGACCAGTCACGCGCGCGTGCACACAGATCCACACGGGGTGCCTCGTCCGCGTGTGCTGGGTGCTGCCGCACGAGCGTAGGTGTCATCAAAGCGCCCCAATCCGCCGTGAGTTGCCGCTGTGCCCGTTTCCGTAGCCCCCGTGACGTGCGCTCGCACTCCCCCCGTATGCCAGGTAACTCCGCACTCGACCGCTCGTCCAGGGGTTGTGGGTCCCGGCTTGCGGGTTGCCCGTACGGGAAAAAAAGAATTCACATCGGCGCAACGTGGGCCCGTAACATCCCGTCATGGCAAAGGCACCCGTACTCACATCCCGGGCGGACGACTTCCCGCGCTGGTACCAGGATCTGATCAACAAGGCCGAGCTGGCCGACAACGGTCCGGTGCGCGGCACCATGGTCATCCGACCGTACGGATACGGGCTGTGGGAGCGGATGCAGGCCGAGATGGACGCCCGGATCAAGGCCACGGGCACGCAGAACGCGTACTTCCCGCTGCTGATCCCGCAGTCGTACTTCGCCAAGGAGGCCGACCACGTCGAGGGCTTCGCGCCCGAGCTGGCCGTGGTCACCCACGGCGGCGGCAAGGAGCTGGAGGAGCCCGCGGTCGTCCGCCCCACCTCCGAGATGATCATCAACGACTACTTCTCGAAGTGGGTGCAGAGCTACCGCGACCTGCCCCTGAAGATCAACCAGTGGGCGAACGTGGTCCGCTGGGAGCTGCGCCCCCGTCTCTTCCTGCGCACCACGGAGTTCCTGTGGCAGGAGGGCCACACGGCGCACGCGAGCTACGAGGAGGCGCGCGACTTCGCCGCGCACATCCAGCGCGACGTCTACGGGGAGTTCGTCGAGAACGTCCTCGCCATGGACTTCGTGGCCGGCCGCAAGACGGTCAAGGAGCGCTTCGCGGGCGCCATCAACACCCTCACGCTGGAAAGCATGATGGGCGACGGCAAGGCCCTCCAGATGGTCACCAGCCACGAGCTGGGCCAGAACTTCGCCAAGGCCTTCAACACCCGGTACCTGTCCAGGGAGGGCAAGCAGGAACTCGTCTGGCAGACCTCCTGGGGTTCGACCACCCGCATGATCGGCGCCCTGGTGATGACTCACGGAGATGACAAAGGCCTGCGCGTCCCGCCGCGGCTCGCGCAGATCCAGGTCGTCGTCCTGGCGATCAAGGGCGACGAGCCGGTTCTGGCCAAGGTCCGCGAAATCGGCGACCGGCTGACGGCGGCGGGCCTCCGCGTCCATGTCGACGACCGCACCGACACCCCCTTCGGCCGCCGCGCGGTCGACTGGGAACTCAAGGGCGTGCCGGTACGTGTCGAGGTCGGACCCCGCGACCTGGAGAACGGCACGGCGATGCTGGCCCGCCGGATCCCGGGAGGCAAGGAGCCGGTCGCGATCGACACGCTCGTACGACTGCTGCCCGCGATGCTCGAAGAGGACCAGGCGCTGCTCCTGGCCCAGTCCCGCGAGCGCCGGGAGTCGCGAACGGCCGACGTGTCGACGATCGAGGAGGCCGTCGAGGCGGTCGCCGCCGGCGGTTGGGCCCGCATCCCGTGGGCCGACCTCGGCGAAGAGGGCGAGGCCCGGCTGGCCGAGCACGCGGTGACCGTACGGTGTCTGGTCGCTTCCGACGGGTCGGTGCCGGACTCCGAGGACGCACCCGGTAACGTCGCGGTCGTCGCGCGCGCTTACTGAGGTAGCGGGCTTCCGCCGCGAGAGCGACCGAAACGCCCCTTGCGCACCTGCGGATCACAGCCGCACCGGCGCGTGGACATCCGCTACGCGCCGGTGCGTACGTCAGGCTACGTACCGGCTTGGTACGAGCTGTGAGGCTTCTCCGCAGATCAGCGCACCCGTACTCGTCTCCACGCATCAGCGGCAACTGACGGGTACGTGCAAATTATTTGGGATGGCCCGGAATAGGAACACAGCGGCACCCCCGCTCGTTGTCATTACGTGAGCACGACACAGACACCACCTGTTCTCGCCGCAGAGCTGGCAGAGGCGTGGGCCGATATTCAGCGGTACCACCCCGAGCTGCCTGACCTTGCCGCGCCAGAGTCCCTGATCGGGGAGTCGTCGTCCGCGTGCGGTCACGAACTCTCCTTCGAGCGACTGCTCCATGAGGCAGTCCACGGCATCGCCGCGGCACGCGGCGTGCGCGACACGTCCCGCGCCGGCCGGTACCACAACCGCAGATTCCTCGCGATCGCCGAGGAGCTGGGCCTGGACCACCCCGAGGAACCGCATCCCAGCAGCGGCTTCTCGCTGGTCACGCTCAACCCCGAGGCCAAGCGCCGCTACCGCCCCACCATGGAGCGGCTGCAGCGCGCCCTCAAGGCCCACACGGCGGCCACCTCCGCGGACACTCCGAAGAGCTTCCGGGGCCCGGCGGCCCGGCACGGCTCCTCGGGCGGCGGGGTGCGCGTGAAGGCGGTCTGCGACTGCGGTCGTAACGTCCGGGTCGTCCCCTCGGTGCTGGCCCAGGCGCCGATCGTCTGCGGGGGCTGCGGGAAGCCCTTCCAGATCCCGGAGGTCGTCGGGGCGGCCTAGCCGCGCGGGGGCTCGGAGACCGGCATCTCGTGGCTGCCGGTATCAGCCGCCCCGGGGCGCCGGGCCGCGCAGCGTCGTTACGGCGACTGCGGTGCCCGGCGCCCCTTAGGCATGCCCCGGCGCCCGTACCCCCGCCCTCGGCCGGAAGTGACCCGCAGGGTGTGGCACAATGGCTAGCTGTACTCGACAGCCGCACAGGACCCCTCTCTCCTCCGGCTGACGCGTCCATCGGGCACTCGGGTACCGCAACCCCACGCGGCAATCTCGCCGTGCCCAACCACGTCAAAACCAGGAGAACCCACTCCCGTGGCAGTCAAGATCAAGCTGAAGCGTCTGGGCAAGATCCGTTCGCCTCACTACCGCATCGTCGTCGCCGACTCCCGCACCCGCCGTGACGGCCGTGCGATCGAGGAGATCGGCAAGTACCACCCGACCTACAACCCGTCGGTCATCGAGGTGGACGCCGACCGCGTCGCGTACTGGCTGGGTGTCGGCGCTCAGCCGACCGAGCCCGTCCTCGCCATTCTGAAGAAGACCGGCGACTGGCAGAAGTTCAAGGGCGAGCCCGCCCCGGCTCCGCTGCTGGTCGCCGAGCCGAAGAAGGCGCGCCCGTCGTTCGAGGCCCTCGGTGGCGACGACGCGGGCAAGGGTGAGGCGATCACCCAGAAGAAGAAGGCGGAGAAGAAGGACGAGGCTGCCGCCGAGTCCGAGTCGGCCGAGGCCTGAGCATGCTCGAGGAGGCTCTCGAGCACCTCGTGAAGGGCATCGTCGACAACCCTGACGATGTGCAGGTCGCGTCCCGCAACCTGCGCCGCGGACGCGTGCTCGAGGTCCGGGTCCACCCCGACGACCTCGGCAAGGTGATCGGCCGCAACGGCCGCACCGCACGCGCTCTGCGCACCGTCGTGGGCGCCATCGGCGGCCGCGGTGTCCGCGTCGACCTGGTCGACGTCGACCACGTCCGCTGACGCCGAACGCAGCACCGGCTCGGGCCGGGGAGGGCCACTGGGCCGTCCCCGGCCCGTAGTCGTATCTACAGGAGAGCAAGCACAGTGCAGCTGGTAGTCGCTCGTATCGGCCGTGCCCATGGGATCAAGGGCGAGGTCACCGTCGAGGTCCGCACCGACGAGCCGGAGCTCAGGCTCGGGCCCGGGGCCGTACTGGCCACCGATCCGGCTTCGGCCGGCCCGCTCACCATCGAGGCGGGCCGCGTCCACAGCGGTCGTCTCCTTCTCCGCTTCGAGGGCGTCAGGGACCGCACCGGCGCCGAGGCCCTGCGTAACCTCCTCCTGATCGCCGAGGTCGACCCGGAGGAGCTGCCCGAAGAGGAGGACGAGTACTACGACCACCAGCTGATGGACCTGGACGTGGTCACCGCGGACGGTGTAGAGGTCGGCCGGATCACCGAGATCTCACACCTGCCCTCGCAGGACCTCTTCATCGTCGAGCGGCCCGACGGGAGCGAGGTGATGATCCCCTTCGTCGAGGAGATCGTCACCGAGATCGACCTGGAGGAGCAGCGGGCGGTCATCAAGCCTCCGCCCGGGCTGATCGACGACCAGGCGGAGATCGTCTCCTCGCGGGAAGAGTCGTAAGAGATGCGCCTCGACGTCGTCACGATCTTCCCCGAGTACCTGGAACCCCTGAACGTCTCCCTCGTCGGCAAGGCACGCGCGCGTGGACAGCTCGACGTCCATGTGCACGACCTGCGCGCGTGGACGTACGACCGCCACAACACCGTCGACGACACCCCCTACGGCGGCGGCCCCGGCATGGTCATGAAGACCGACCCCTGGGGCGACGCCCTGGACTCGGCCCTCGCCGACGGCTACGAGACGGGCTCCCGCGCGCCCGCGCTGATCGTCCCCACGCCCAGCGGACGCCCCTTCACCCAGGAACTCGCCGTCGAGCTCTCCGAGCGCCCCTGGCTGATCTTCACGCCCGCGCGCTACGAGGGCATCGACCGCCGGGTCGTCGACGAGTACGCGACCCGTATGCCGGTGTACGAGGTGTCCATCGGCGACTACGTCCTCGCCGGCGGCGAGGCGGCCGTACTGGTGGTCACGGAGGCCGTGGCCCGCCTGCTCCCCGGCGTCCTCGGCAACGCCGAGTCGCACCGCGACGACTCGTTCGCGCCCGGCGCCATGGCCAACCTCCTGGAAGGGCCCGTCTACACCAAGCCTCCGGAGTGGCGCGGCCGCGGCATTCCGGACGTGCTGCTCAGCGGCCACCACGGCAAGATCGCCCGCTGGCGCCGCGACGAGGCCCTCAGGCGTACGACGGCCAACCGGCCCGACCTCATCGAGCGCTGCGACCCCAAGGTCTTCGACAAGAAGGACCGCGAGATGCTCTCCATCCTGGGCTGGGCCCCGGATCCGGAGGGTGAGCCGTACGGCCGATTTTGGCGCAGGCCAGAGGGCGTGGAAGAATAGACCGCTGTTGTGCGTCGTCCGGCGTGCGCCCCTGCCACAGGGGGACACGACGCCCGCCCCGACCCGGACAGCATCCTCTGAAAACCTAGTTCCCGCCTATGACCTGTGGCATGGGCGAAGAAAGCAGACGAAATGTCTCACCTGCTCGACTCCGTCGACGCCGCGTCGCTGCGCAGCGACGTCCCGGCCTTCCGCCCGGGTGACACCGTCAACGTCCACGTCCGCGTCATCGAGGGCAACCGCTCCCGTGTGCAGCAGTTCAAGGGCGTTGTGATCCGCCGCCAGGGCGCCGGTGTCCGCGAGACCTTCACGGTCCGCAAGGTCTCCTTCTCCGTCGGCGTCGAGCGCACCTTCCCGGTGCACACCCCGATCGTCGAGAAGATCGAGCTCGTCACCCGCGGTGACGTGCGTCGCGCCAAGCTCTACTACCTGCGTGAGCTGCGCGGTAAGGCCGCGAAGATCAAGGAGAAGCGCGACAGCTGAGCTCGCGCCGGTGGTCACAGCGGGGCCGGATAGCATCTGGCCCCGATGGACACCGAAGCACAGCAGACGGAGCGCGACCGCTCCTCCCGCCCTGAACCAGTGGCTGTGGAGGACCGGTCGCGTTTCGCGTTGGTGGCGCGGATCACCGACTGGCTGCCGGGCGGGTGGATCACCCTGAACCTGCTGGTCTGCCTGGTGTTTTTGCTGCTCCTCAACGCTTTCGTGGTGCAACCCTTCCAGATTCCCAGCGGATCCATGGAAAAGGGATTGAGGATCGGCGACCGCGTTCTCGTAAATAAGTTGGCGTACCGTTTCGGTGCCCAGCCGCGGCGGGGAGATGTCGTTGTGTTCGACGGCACCGGCTACTTCGGGAACGCCGACTACATCAAGCGCGTCGTGGGTGTGGGGGGAGACCGCGTGGTCTGCTGTGACAAGGAGGGGAGGATCGAGGTGAACGGGCGGTCGGTCGACGAGTCGACTTTCCTGTACCCCGGGGACACTCCGTCCACGGTGCCGTTCCGCGTCGTGGTGCCCGAGGGCACCCTCTTCGTCCTCGGCGACCACCGCAGCGTCTCCAGCGACTCCCGCGACCATCTGGGCTCGCCCGGCGGCGGCATGATCCCGCTCTCCGACGTGATCGGACGGGCCGACTGGATCGTCTGGCCGGCCGCCCACCTCACGCGTCTGCACCGCCCGAGCGCCTACGCGCGCGTGCCCGCCGCGGACGGTGCGCATGGGTAACCGCGGCAAGCCGCGCGGCGCGGCGCCCAGCAGCCCCTTCGGCACCGAGAACCTGCTGCCCACCGGCTCCCGGCGGGCCGGCGGCGGTACGGGTTCCAGCGGCGGCGGCGGCGGTGTCGGCGGTGGCGGCCGTAGCCGCGCGGAGCGGCGCAAGCTCCAGCGCAAGGTCAAGCGAAAGCGCAGGCGCAGCGCGGTCAGGGAGATACCCCTCCTGGTCGGCGTCGCCGTACTCATAGCCCTGGTCCTGAAGACCTTCCTCGTCCAGGCGTTCGTGATCCCGTCCGGCTCGATGGAGCAGACGATCCGGATCGGCGACCGGGTCCTGGTCGACAAGTTCACGCCGTGGTTCGGCTCCGAGCCCAAGCGCGGTGACGTCGTCGTCTTCAAGGACCCCGGCGGCTGGCTCGCGGACGAGCAGACCACGACGACCGGCAGCGACCCCATCGTGGTCAAGCAGGTCAAGGAGGGGCTGACCTTCATCGGCCTGCTGCCGTCCAACAACGAGAAGGACCTCATCAAGCGGGTCATCGGTGTCGGCGGTGACCGCGTCAAGTGCTGTGACGCGCAAGGGCGCGTCACCGTCAACGGCGTACCGCTGACCGAGGGCGACTACCTCTATCCCGGAAACGCCCCGTCCACCCAGGAGTTCGACATCACCGTCCCGAAGGGGCGGTTGTGGGTGATGGGCGACCACCGGGGCAACTCCGCGGACTCCCGCGCCCACATGAACACCGCCTACGGAGGCACGGTGTCACTGGACTCCGTGGTGGGGCGGGCGAAGGTCATCGCGTGGCCGATGGGCCACTGGACCTCCCTGGCGGAACCTAAAACTTTCTCCTCCGTTTCCAACTCGGTGTCGGGGACGACCGCGTCCCCGCAGCTGTCGCATAGGGTTGCTCCCGACGATCTGAACACAGCGATCCAACTCCCGACCCCTGCGGAACTCCCGCTCGTTATGGGAGTGGTGGGCCTGCGTCGTAGGTGGGGCAGGCAGCGGCACAGAGTGAGGAGTTGGCGTGGGGGATGTGGCGGTTGGCGCACGGTCCGGACACGACGGCGAGGAGCACCGCGGGCAGCCCGGTCAAGGGATGTCGGCAGCCGTCCCGGCCGCGGACAGCGCCGTGACCTCCGGGAGTGACTCCGCGGCGGGCGACGACGGTACGCCGCGCGACACGCAGACCAGGTCGGACGGCCAGGGGCCGGGCGACTCGGCGCCCAGGCCGAAGAAGCAGCGCTCCTTCTGGAAGGAGCTGCCCATCCTCATCGGCATCGCGCTCGTCCTCGCGCTGCTGATCAAGACGTTCCTGGTGCAGGCGTTCTCGATCCCGTCGGACTCGATGCAGAACACCCTCCAGCAGGGCGACCGCGTTCTCGTCGACAAGCTCACCCCCTGGTTCGGCTCCAAGCCCGAGCGCGGCGAGGTCGTCGTCTTCCACGACCCCGACAACTGGCTGGCGGGCGAGCCCACGGCGAACCCGAACGCGTTCCAGAAGGTCCTCAGCTGGATCGGCCTGATGCCGTCCGCCGAGGAGAAGGACCTCATCAAGCGCGTCATCGGCGTCGGTGGCGACACGGTCTCCTGCAAGGGCAGCGGCCCGCTGAAGGTCAACGGCCATCCGCTCAACGACACGTCGTTCGTCTACGCCGGCAACACCCCGTGCAGCGTGGACGACCAGGGCGGCCAGTTCACGGTGAAGGTCCCCAAGGGTTACATCTGGGTCATGGGCGACCACCGGCAGAACTCCCGCGACTCCCGCTACAACCAGAGCGACAAGAACCACGGCATGGTCCCGGTCGACAAGGTCGTCGGACGCGCCATCGTCATCGCCTGGCCGATCAACCGCTGGGACACCCTGCCGATCCCGGACACCTTCGACCAGCCCGGCCTCGGCAAGCAGGCCTCGGCGGCCGGCGCCCTGACGGCCGCGCCGAACGCGCTCGCCCTCACCGGTGTCGTACCGGTGGCGCTGTGGCGGCGCAGGAAGATCGCGGCGGCCGAGACGCGCTGAGCGGGGTCCCGCACCCCGCCTTGGTGAAACCCTGGTGGAGCTGTGACCTCGGCGGCCCGTGAGGGGCTGACCGGGTCAGGTACCGCCGGGTAGGGTGCGGACCCATGGGTGGCGAGAGCACGACGCGTACGGCCCCGCGCAGCGGCGGCAAGAGCACGGGCCCGGTGGGCAGCAAGGCCGGACAGCGACTGTCCGGCATCGCGGTCGCACTGGGCATTGTGCTGTTCCTCGGAGGGTTCGCCTGGGGAGCGGTGGTGTACCGGCCGTACACCGTGCCGACCACCTCGATGACACCGACGATCGACGCCGGCGACCGGGTGCTGGCGCAGCGCGTCGACGGCAGCGAGATACGCCGCGGCGACGTCGTCGTCTTCACCGACAAGACCTGGGTGACCAACGCGCCCGTGGTCAAGCGTGTGGTCGCGGTCGGCGGCGACACCGTCTCCTGCTGCACCGACGGCAAGCTGACCGTCAACGGCAAGCAGATCGACGAGGGCTACCTCAAGGGCAGCGCGGTCGAGGACAAGAAGATCCCGACCGTGAAGGTCCCCAAGGGCCGCCTCTTCCTCCTCGGCGACGAGCGCCAGGGCTCCCTGGACTCCTCCGCCCACCTGAGCGACGCGGCCCAGGGCACGGTCGCCGAGTCCGCGGTGACGGCCCGCGTGGACGCCGTGGTGTGGCCCATGAAGGGCATGCTGGAGCGCCCCACGGGCTTCGAGACCCTGGGCGCGCTCTCGACGCCGGGCCCGCTGCGCATCATCGTCACGCTGATCGTCGCCGGCGCCGTCCTCGTCCTCGGCGGTGGCGCGTACGGCCCGATCGCCAAGCGGCTGGGCAACCGCCGCGCCCGCACCCGGACGGAGCCCGTGGGTGCCCGCTGACCAGGCGGACGGCCACGAGAACGGGCTGCGCAAGGTCGCCCGGGTCGTACTGCTCGACCCCGAGGACCGCATCCTGCTCCTGCACGGCCACGAACCGGACGATCCGACGGACGACTGGTGGTTCACCCCGGGCGGCGGCGTCGAGGGCGACGAGACGCGTGAGCAGGCCGCGGTACGGGAACTCGCCGAGGAGACGGGCATCACCGAGGTCGAGCTCGGCCCCGTGCTGTGGCGCCGTACGTGCTCCTTCCCGTTCGCCGGCCGCCGCTGGGACCAGGACGAGTGGTACTACCTGGCCCGGACGCCGCACACGTCCGACGCGTTGCCCGGGGCCAGAGGGCTGACGGAGCTGGAGCGGCGCAGCGTCGCCGGAGCGCGCTGGTGGACGTGTGCGGAACTGACCCGGGCACATGAGACGGTGTATCCGACCAGACTCGCCGAGCTGCTCCGCAGGCTGCTCGACGAAGGTCCCCCGGCCGGCCCTGAAACCCTCGACACGGAAATCGTCTAGAGGCTCACGGGACTGGCGCACAATGGTGGGATCGCACGGCTGAAGGGGAACATGCCATGAGCGCCGAGGACCTCGAGAAGTACGAGACCGAGATGGAGCTGAAGCTCTACCGGGAGTACCGCGATGTCGTCGGTCTGTTCAAATACGTGATCGAGACCGAGCGGCGCTTCTACCTGACCAACGACTACGAGATGCAGGTGCACTCAGTCCAGGGCGAGGTGTTCTTCGAGGTGTCGATGGCGGACGCCTGGGTCTGGGACATGTACCGGCCGGCTCGCTTTGTGAAGCAGGTGCGGGTGCTCACGTTCAAGGACGTGAACATCGAGGAGCTGAACAAGAGTGACCTGGAGCTGCCGGGCAGCTGAGGCCCTGCGTCGGGTCGGTCGCTTGCGCTCCCTCGTGTGGGTGACGGGGTTTTCCACAACCGCCGAGTAGTGCACCAAGATCCACTTCTTGGGGCGGGGTGCGTGACGGTTGGCGCCGGAGGTGGTGCCGACATGAACGCACGAAGCGCACTCGGCAAGTACGGAGAAGACCTCGCCGTCCGGCGGCTGACCGAGGCCGGGATGACGGTGCTGGAGCGCAACTGGCGCTGTGGCAGGTCGGGGGAGATCGACGTCGTGGCCCGGGACGGGGACGTCCTGGTGATCTGCGAGGTCAAGACCCGCAGGGGCGGCGGCTACGAACATCCGATGGCTGCGGTGACCCCGGAAAAAGCGGCTCGGCTGCGGGATCTCGCCGAACGCTGGATCCAGACCCATGGCGGAGCCCCACCCGGCGGCGTCCGCATCGACCTGGTGGGCGTCCTCCTCCCCGACCGCGGCGCACCCGTGGTCGAGCACGCGCGGGGGGTGGCCTGAGATGGGGTTCGCACGTACGTGCTCGGTGGCGCTGGTGGGCGTCGAGGGCGTGGTGGTCGAGGTCCAGGCGGATCTGGAGCCCGGGGTGGCGGCGTTCACGTTGGTGGGGTTGCCGGACAAGAGTCTGAGTGAGAGCCGGGATCGGGTGCGGGCGGCTGTGGTGAATTCGGGGGCCACGTGGCCGTCGAAGAAGCTCACGGTCGGACTGAGCCCGGCGTCCGTGCCGAAGAGCGGCAGCGGTTTCGACCTCGCGGTCGCGGCGGCGGTCCTCGGGGCGGCCGAGCGGATCGACCCGCGGGTGCTCGCCGACATCGTGATGATCGGTGAACTGGGCCTGGACGGACGGGTCCGGCCGGTGCGGGGGATTCTGCCGGCCGTGCTCGCGGCGGCGGACGCGGGATACGAGCAGGTGGTGGTCCCGGAGTCCGCCGTGCCCGAGGCATCGCTGGTGCCGGGCGTCTCCGTGCTCGGCGTGCGGAGCCTGCGCCAGCTCGTCGCGGTGCTCACGGACGAGCCGGTGCCGGACGAGGAACCCGTGCCGGGGGACATCCGCCCGGATCCATTCCTCGCCGGCCTGGCACTGCCCGGGACGGGGCTCGGAACGGCTCCCGGGGAGCATGTTCCGGATCTCAAGGACGTGGCGGGTCAGCCCGTGGCCCGAGCCGCCCTGGAGGTGGCTGCCGCCGGCCGGCACCACGTCTTCTTCAAGGGACCGCCGGGCGCCGGAAAGACAATGCTGGCCGAGCGGCTGCCGGGGCTGCTGCCGGAACTCTGCCGACAGGAGTCCCTGGAGGTCACGGCCGTTCACTCCGTGGCGGGGGTCCTGCCACCCGGCCACCCGCTCGTCGACAAGCCGCCGTACTGCGCGCCGCACCACTCGGCGACCATGGCCTCGCTGGTCGGCGGCGGAAACGGGTTCCCCCGGCCGGGAGCAGTGTCCCTCTCGCACCACGGTGTGCTGTTCCTCGACGAGGCCGCGGAGTTTCACAGCAGCGTCCTGGACGCCCTGCGCCAGCCGCTGGAGTCGGGGCACGTCGTGATCGCCCGGGCCGCCGGCATACTGCGGATGCCCGCCAAATTC
Source organism: Streptomyces sp. CA-249302 (assembly GCF_050936785.1). Taxonomy (NCBI): domain Bacteria; kingdom Bacillati; phylum Actinomycetota; class Actinomycetes; order Kitasatosporales; family Streptomycetaceae; genus Streptomyces; species Streptomyces sp. CA-249302. The sequence continues at coordinate 7,698,936 of NZ_JBNJMG010000001.1, forward strand.
CTCATGGTCCTGGCGGCCAACCCATGCCCTTGCGGTCGGCACGGCCGGGGCGACGACATCTGCGAGTGCCGCCCGTCCTCGATCAAGCGGTACCGGGCCCGGCTGTCCGGGCCCCTCATGGACCGGGTGGACCTCCGGGTGACGGTCGAACCGGTGGCCAGGGCGGAGCTGCTCCAGTTGCACACCGGGGCGGAGACGAGCGCGACGGTCGCCGAGCGCGTGAAGACCGCGCGCCAACGGGCGGCCAGGCGCTACGAAGGCACCCCTTGGCGGACGAACAGCGAGGTGCCCGGCCATGAACTACGCACCCGCTGGCACGTACAGCCGGGAGCCCTGCGCAAGGCCGAGGAGGACCTGGACCGGGGCCTACTGACAGCACGTGGCCTCGACCGTGTCCTCCGGGTGGCCTGGACGCTGGCCGACCTGGGCGGCCGCGACAAGCCCTCCGCGAACGACGTCAACTGGGCCCTGGAACTGCGCACCGGCGTCCGGCGAGGCGCGGTCCTCGAGGGGATCGGCACGTGATGGACGACGAACGGCTCGCCCGGGTCTTTCTCGGGCGGGTCCTGGAGCCCGGCGACGAAGTCGGCGGCCGGTGGGTCAGGGAGCTCGGGGCCGTTGAAGTGGCTCGGTGTCTGCGGGACGGTGGGCCGCAGCTCGTCGGGGTCACCGACAAGCGGTGGGGCGGGTTGCTCGCCCGGGCGCAGGAGGACCGGGCGGAGACGGACCTCGCCGTTGCCCGGGCCGCCGGGATGCGGTTCGTCGTGCCGGGGGACTCCGAGTGGCCCGGGCAGCTCGACGATCTCGGGGACGCCCGGCCGCTCGGTGTGTGGGTACGGGGGTTGCCCAGTCTGCGGATGTGGGCGCTCAGATCCGTCGCCGTGGTCGGCGCCCGGGCCTGCACCGAGTACGGCGCCCACATGGCCGCCACCCTCGGCGCCGGCCTCGCCGAACGCGGGTGGGTCGTCGTCTCCGGCGGAGCCTACGGCGTCGACGGCGCCGTCCACCGCGGCGCCCTCGGCGCCGGCGGAGCCACCGTCGCCGTGCTGGCCTGCGGCGTCGACCGCCCCTACCCGCGCGGGCACACCGAGTTGATCACCAGGATCGCGGAACAGGGCCTGGTCATCGGCGAGTTGCCGCCCGGCGACCATCCGACGCCCAGCCGCTTCATCGTGCGCAACCGCGTGATCGCCGCCCTGACCAGGGGCACCGTGGTCGTCGAGGCCGCCCACCGCAGCGGCTCCCTCGTCACCGCCCGGGCCGCACAACGGCTCGGGCGCCACACGATAGGGGTACCCGGCCCGGCCACCAGCAGCCTCTCCGCCGGTGTGCACGAACTCCTGCGCGACGATGCCGTCCTCGTCACCGACGCCGCCGAAGTCGTCGAACTGGTCGGTGACATCGGGGAGCTGGCCCCGCAGCGGCGCGGTCCCGTGCTGCCCAGGGACCTGCTGGAGCCCGGCGCCCGGCGGGTGCTGGCCGCGCTGCCCGGTCGCGGCCCGGCCACGGCCGGCGCGGTGGCCCGCGGTGCGCAGACCACGGAGGACGACGCCATCGCGAGACTGTACGAACTCCGATCACTTGGTTACGTCGAACGACACGGCGACGGCTGGAAGTTGACACGCCAGGCGATGATCTCCGTCCGCGGGAGCCGGGGCCGATGCTGACCGAGCGTGTTCGGCCGTCCGGGGGAGGCCTGACACCTGTGGAAATACCCGCAGTTGGCGTCCCCGGATGGTCACGCACAGCGACGGAGGTGACTCGGTGGGGCGCCCTGAAGAACGTATCTGCGCACGCGTCCCGCCCCGCCCTTCGCACACCGCGACGCTCCAGTCACGCTACGCTCACGTGGATTCCGACACAGTCACCCACTTCTACCCCTTCACGCACTTCACGGCAGAACGGCACAAGGCGACGAATGCCCCAGCACACCTCCGGGTCCGACCGGGCGGCGATCCCTCCAGCCGCCCGCGACGGTGGCAGCGTGCGGCCGCCCGCTCCCTCGACGCTCGACGAGCTGTGGCGGTCGTACAAGGCGACGGGGGACGAGCGGCTGCGGGAGCAGCTGATCCTGCACTACTCACCGCTGGTGAAGTACGTGGCGGGACGGGTGAGCGTCGGACTGCCGCCCAACGTGGAGCAGGCCGACTTCGTCTCGTCCGGGGTGTTCGGGCTGATCGACGCGATCGAGAAGTTCGACGTCGACCGGGAGATCAAGTTCGAGACGTACGCGATCACCCGGATCCGCGGCGCGATGATCGACGAACTGCGGGCCCTCGACTGGATTCCGCGGTCGGTGCGGCAGAAGGCGCGCAACGTCGAGCGGGCGTACGCGACCCTGGAGGCGCGCCTGCGGCGGACCCCGTCGGAGCAGGAGGTGGCCGCCGAGATGAGCATTCCGGTGGACGAACTGCACGCCGTCTTCAGCCAGTTGTCGCTGGCCAACGTGGTGGCGCTGGAGGAGCTGCTGCACGTCGGGGGTGAGGGCGGGGACCGGCTGAGCCTCATGGACACGCTGGAGGACACCGCCGCGGACAACCCCGTGGAGGTGGCCGAGGACCGGGAGCTCAGACGGTTCCTGGCGCGGGCGATCAACACGCTGCCCGAGCGGGAGAAGACCGTCGTCACGCTGTACTACTACGAGGGGCTCACGCTCGCCGAGATCGGGAACGTGCTCGGGGTCACCGAGAGCCGGGTGAGCCAGATCCACACCAAGTCGGTGCTCCAGCTGCGGGCGAAACTGGCGAGTTTCGGACGTTGAGCGCCACCGGGAGTGCGGGTGAGTCCCTCCCGTCGGCGCTGGTCCGTCCGTAGAGTGGTCGACGTGCCAAGGATTCGAGCGGCCTCCGTGGCCGAGCACCGGTCGATGCAGCGAGCCGCCCTGCTGGACGCGGCTCGATCGTTGCTGTCCGAGGGCGGGACGGAGGCGCTGACGTTTCCGGCGCTCGCCGAGCGGACGGGGCTCGCGCGCTCGTCGGTGTACGAGTACTTCCGGTCCCGGGCCGCCGTGGTCGAGGAACTGTGCGAGGTCGACTTTCCCGTCTGGGCCGCCGAGGTCGCGGCCGCCATGGAGCGGGCGGACGCGGCCGAGGGCAAGGTCGAGGCCTATGTCCGGCAACAGCTCACGCTGGTGGGGGACCGTCGGCACCGGGCCGTCGTGGCGATCTCCGCGAGTGAGCTGGACGCGGGCGCCCGGGAGAAGATCCGGGCCGCGCACGGCGGGCTCGTCGCGATGATCGTCGAGGCGCTGGCGGAGATGGGGCACACCGAGCCCCGACTGGCCGCGATGCTGCTGCAGGGTGTCGTGGACGCGGCCGTGCGGCGCATCGAGCTGGGCGCGGCGGAGGACCCGACGGCCATCACCGAGGCGGCCGTGACCATGGCGCTGCGGGGCGTGCGCGGCTAGGGCAGCGGTACCCCCAGCACCGGCAGCAGTCTCGACGGGCCTCTGTCGAGCAGCCAGGGCGGAAGCAGCGACAGGGGGTCCAGGTAGGTCTTCCCTCTCAGCAGGCCCCAGTGCACGCACGTGACCGCGCAGTGCGAGCCCGTCGGTTCCACCGTCCCCACCACCTCGCCCGCGGCCACCTCGTCGCCCTTCTCCACGGAGGCCGACACCGGCTCGTACGTCGTCCTCAGGTCCGTGCCCGTCAGCTCCACGGAGACCACGCCTCGTCCCGCCACACGGCCCGCGAAGGACACTCGGCCGGCCGCCACTGCCCGTACCGGAGTCCCGGGCGGGGCCGCGAGGTCGACGCCCCGATGACCGCGGCCGTAGACCGTCGCCGGGGGCTCCCAGCCCCGTAACACCGAAGGGTGGGTGCCCACGGGCCAGAAGCCGGCGACGGCGGGGACCGGCGGACCCGGTGCCGCCGGCGGAGGGGGAAGCGGCGGCGGGGCGTCCGCCCAGGCCCCGGGCGCCAGAACCGTCACCGTCAGCCCCAGCACCAGGGCCCACCCCAGCCGCACGTATCGCATCACTCGCGTCAGTCGCATCGCTCGCATGCCGGAACCGTCCCGCACTCGCGCAGATCATGGCCGGGACCTGTGGACCGCCGCCGGGTTGTGGACAACGGCGTCACCCGGTACCTCGCGGGTCCCGTACACTTCCTTTGGCGATCCGGGTCACCGGGTCGACTTCGCACGCCCCGACACCACACCTCGTAAGAGATCGGTGTCAGCGCCCCTCGGTCCTTCGCGGCACGGCGCACGTGGGCGTCAGGCGCGAGTGCCTCCGGTACCCGCGGTACAACCGAGAAAAACAAGGAGAACGGCCATGGCCGTCGTCACGATGCGGGAGCTGCTGGAAAGCGGCGTCCACTTCGGTCACCAGACCCGTCGCTGGAACCCGAAGATGAAGCGCTTCATCTTCACCGAGCGCAACGGCATCTACATCATCGACCTGCTCCAGTCGCTGTCGTACATCGACCGCGCCTACGAGTTCGTCAAGGAGACCGTCGCCCACGGCGGCACGGTCATGTTCGTCGGTACGAAGAAGCAGGCGCAGGAGGCGATCGCCGAGCAGGCGACCCGCGTCGGCATGCCCTTCGTCAACCAGCGCTGGCTGGGCGGCATGCTCACCAACTTCTCGACCGTCTACAAGCGTCTGCAGCGCCTCAAGGAGCTCGAGCAGATCGACTTCGAGGACGTCGCCGCGTCCGGTCTCACCAAGAAGGAGCTTCTCGTGCTGTCGCGCGAGAAGGCCAAGCTGGAGAAGACCCTCGGTGGTATCCGCGAGATGCAGAAGGTGCCCAGCGCCGTCTGGATCGTGGACACCAAGAAGGAGCACATCGCGGTCGGTGAGGCCCGGAAGCTCAACATCCCGGTCGTCGCGATCCTCGACACCAACTGCGACCCCGACGAGGTCGACTACAAGATCCCCGGCAACGACGACGCGATCCGCTCCGTCACGCTGCTCACCCGTGTGATCGCCGACGCGGTCGCCGAGGGCCTCATCTCCCGCTCCCGTGTCGCCACCGGTGACAAGGGCGAGAAGGCCGCGGGCGAGCCGCTGGCCGAGTGGGAGCGCGACCTGCTCGAGGGCGAGAAGAAGGCCGACGAGGCCGCCCCGGCCGCTGAGGCCGCTCCGGCTGCCGACGCCGCCCCCGCCGCCGAGGCTGCTCCGGCCGCCGAGGAGGCCCCGGCTGCCGAGGCGCCCGCCGAGGAGACCCCTGCCGCCGAGGCTCCGGCCGCGGACGCCGAGCAGGCCTGATCAGTCAGCGTTGACGGCGGGGGCGGCGACATCCGAGTCGCCCCCGCCGTTCACCCATAGGTTCGCGCTCCACATCTACACGTGGTTCGTGGACCGGGTAGATCTTCCGACTTCGAGAAAGACTTAACGACTCATGGCGAACTACACCGCCGCCGACGTCAAGAAGCTTCGTGAGCTCACCGGCGCCGGCATGATGGACTGCAAGAAGGCGCTCGACGAGGCCGAGGGCGACGTCGACAAGGCCGTCGAGGCGCTCCGTATCAAGGGCCAGAAGGGCGTCGCCAAGCGCGAGGGCCGCTCCGCCGAGAACGGCGCCGTGGTCTCCGTCATCGCCGACGACAACACCTCCGGCGTCCTGGTCGAGCTGAAGTGCGAGACGGACTTCGTCGCCAAGGGCGAGAAGTTCCAGGCCGTCGCCGGCCAGATCGCGCAGCACGTCGCCGCGACCTCCCCGGCCGACCTCGAGGCGCTGCTCGCCTCCGAGATCGAGGCCGGCAAGACCGTCCAGGCGTTCGTGGACGAGGCCAACGCCAACCTCGGCGAGAAGATCGTCCTGGACCGCTTCGCGCAGTTCGCCGACGGCTTCGTCTTCGCGTACATGCACCGCACCATGCCCGACCTGCCCCCGCAGATCGGTGTCCTGGTCGAGCTGGACAAGGCCGACGCCGAGCTGGCCAAGGGCGTCGCCCAGCACATCGCCGCCTTCGCGCCGAAGTGGCTCTCCAAGGAGGACGTGCCGGCAGAGGTCGTCGAGTCCGAGCGCCGCGTCGCCGAGGAGACCACCCGCGCCGAGGGCAAGCCCGAGGCCGCCCTGCCGAAGATCGTCGAGGGTCGCGTCAACGGCTTCTTCAAGGACGCCACGCTGCTCGGCCAGCCGTACGCGCTGGACAACAAGAAGTCGGTCCAGAAGGTCCTGGACGAGGCCGGTGCCACCCTGAAGCGCTTCACGCGCATCAAGGTCGGCATCTGAGTCCGTGCCGCGATCGGCGCCCCGGCCCGATAGGGTCGGGGTAGTCGTCCGGTACGCCGTCACGCACGCGCGTGACGGACGACAGCAGATCTGACGAGGAGGCCATTGCCGCGCATGGGATACGAACCAGTTCCCACCGGCAATGGCCTTCTTCGTATGTGCGACCCGTCAAAGAAGTGAGAACTCCATGACCACCAAGGCCCCGAAGAGCGACGACGGCAAAGTAAGCGGCCGGTTTCTGCTGAAGCTGTCCGGAGAGGCCTTCGCCGGTGGCGGCGGCCTGGGCGTGGACCCGGACGTGGTGCACAAGATCGCCCGCGAGATCGCGGCGGTCGTCCGGGACGGTGCGGAGATCGCCGTCGTCATCGGCGGCGGCAACTTCTTCCGCGGCGCCGAGCTCCAGCAGCGCGGCATGGACCGGGCCCGTTCCGACTACATGGGCATGCTCGGCACCGTGATGAACTGCCTCGCCCTCCAGGACTTCCTGGAGAAGGAGGGCATCGACTCGCGCGTGCAGACCGCGATCACCATGGGTCAGGTCGCCGAGCCGTACATCCCGCTGCGCGCCGTGCGCCACCTGGAGAAGGGCCGCGTGGTCATCTTCGGCGCCGGTATGGGCATGCCCTACTTCTCCACCGACACCACTGCCGCCCAGCGCGCCCTGGAGATCGACGCCGAGGCGCTGCTGATGGGCAAGAACGGCGTGGACGGGGTCTACGACTCCGACCCCAAGCGCAACCCCGACGCGGTCAAGTTCGACTCGCTCGGCTACGGCGAGGTCATCACCCGCGACCTCAAGGTCGCCGACGCCACCGCCGTCACGCTGTGCCGCGACAACAAGCTCCCGATCCTCGTCTTCGAGCTTCTGGCCGAGGGCAATATCGCCCGCGCCGTCAAGGGTGAGAAGATCGGCACGCTTGTGGGTGACCAGGACAGCCGGGACTGACAGGCAACACCTACGGACCCTGACCGGGGGATGGACAATGTCCTGCCGGTCGGGAACCGTGCAGGAAGAAGACGCGACGCAGCCGGCCGCCGCCCCCACGCATACGGAACAGCAGCCGGGCCTACTCAAGACACGCAGGAGCAAGTGGTGATCGAAGAGACCCTCCTCGAGGCCGAGGAGAAGATGGAGAAGGCCGTCGTGGTCGCCAAGGAGGACTTCGCCGCGATCCGCACCGGCCGTGCGCACCCGGCGATGTTCAACAAGATCGTGGCCGACTACTACGGTGCGCCGACGCCGATCAACCAGCTGGCTTCGTTCTCCGTGCCGGAGCCGCGCATGGCGGTCGTGACCCCGTTCGACAAGACGGCCCTGCGCAACATCGAGCAGGCCATCCGCGACTCCGACCTGGGCGTCAACCCCAGCAACGACGGCAACATCATCCGTGTGGTGTTCCCCGAGCTGACCGAGGAGCGCCGCCGCGACTACATCAAGGTCGCCAAGGGCAAGGCCGAGGACGCGCGCGTGTCCATCCGCTCCGTGCGCCGCAAGGCCAAGGACGCGATCGACAAGCTCATCAAGGACGGCGAGGTCGGCGAGGACGAGGGCCGCCGCGCCGAGAAGGAGCTCGACGACTCCACCCACAAGTACGTGGCCCAGGTGGACGAGCTCCTGAAGCACAAGGAAGCGGAGCTGCTCGAGGTCTGATGAACGACCATTCCTGGGGAGCGCCGCCACAGAACGGGTACTGGGGGCCGACCGACCAGGGGCCTGTCCAGGGGGCTGCCCCGGCGGGTCCCGCGTACGATGCGCCCAAGGCGCAGCAGACTCGCCCCATGCCCATCGTGCCCGACGTACCCGCCTATGGCGGAGACCAGGATGCCGACCGGGGGGCCGCTCGGCTGAGCGGCCCCTTGTTCCGCGACGAGACGCCGCAAGCACCGCCCCAGCCGGCGGTACAGCAGAATCCGGAGCCCATGCCCGACGCCCCACAGCCGGCGCCCCAGCCGCAGAAGAAGAGCGCGGGGCGCGACCTGGGCGCGGCCATAGGAGTCGGCGTCGGTCTCGGCGCGGTGATCCTGGCGTCGCTGTTCGTGGTCAAGGCCGCCTTCGTGGGCGTGGTGGCCGTCGCCGTGGTCGTCGGCCTGTGGGAACTGACCAGCCGGCTCCAGGAGCGCAAGGGCATCAAGGCGCCGCTGGTCCCGCTGGCGCTCGGCGGTGCGGCGATGGTCGTCTCCGGTTACGTCCGGGGCGCCGAGGGCGCGTGGGTCGCCATGGCGCTCACGGCACTCGCGGTCCTCGTATGGCGCATGACGGAACCGCCCGAGGGCTACCTCAAGGACGTCACGGCGGGCGTCTTCGCGGCTTTCTACGTCCCGTTCCTGGCGACCTTCGTCGCGATGATGCTGACCGCCGACGACGGGCCCTGGCGGGTGATGACGTTCCTGCTGCTCACGGTCGTGAGCGACACGGGGGCGTACGCCGTCGGCTGGCGCTTCGGCCGGCACAAGCTCGCCCCGCGCATCAGCCCCGGCAAGACCCGCGAGGGCCTGCTCGGCGCGGTGACCTTCGCGATGGTGGCGGGCGCGCTGTGCATGCACTTCCTGATCGACGACGGCACCTGGTGGCAGGGCCTCCTCCTCGGCCTCGCGGTCGCGGCCAGCGCCACCCTGGGCGACCTCGGCGAGTCGATGATCAAACGCGACCTGGGCATCAAGGACATGGGCACCCTCCTCCCGGGCCATGGCGGAATCATGGACCGCCTGGACTCCCTGCTGCCGACGGCGCCGGTGGTGTGGTTGCTGCTGGTGCTTTTCGTCGGGTCCGGCTGACGTTCTCGTCCGTGGTGGACCAGGGCATTGACTTGACCAGAGGCACGCAAATTGTGGGTCAGTGCTCTGGTCCTACTGCGTAAAGGTCCCTTCCGGACGAGTGTTCCCCGGACATGCTGGCGATCGGCCGAGCATGTGACGGGGGAGCGGTATGAGTGGGCAGTTCGGGGTGGACCCGGCCACGCTGACGGATCTGGCGGGCAAGTTCGACCGGGAGGCGACCGGGCTCGCCGGGCCGATCGACGGGTTCGCGGCAGGCGCGTCCGAGATCGGGGAGGCGTTCGGCCTGCTCGGTGTCTGCGACGGCGCGGCGGAGAAGTACGGGCGGCTGCTGAGCAACACCGTCAAGGCGCTCGGCCACCTCCCCACCGTCCTCAACAGCCACGGCGACCGGCTGCGGGGCAACGCGGCCAACTACACGAACTCCGACCAGACCGCCGTCGACTATCTCCATGACGCCGTCCGGCGCCCGGGAGGTCCGGCGGCATGAGCGTCAACGGCTGGATCGACGGCAAGGTCCTGGAGATCCTCGAAGCCTGCGGTGTGGAACTCCCCGGCGGCGACGGCCCCACCCTCCGCTCCGTCGCCCACAGCTGGGACACCATGGGCAACGAGCTGACCGATCTCGTGCGTGCCGTGGACGCCGCGATCGCAGGCGTCGACAGGCAGGGTTGGCACGGCGAGGCGCGGGACGCCTTCGAGAAGCACTGGCAGGAGCAGCGGACGGTCGTCCTGCAGATCGCGCAGAACTTCCACCACGTGGCCGACGGCCTGCGCGCCTACGCCACGGAGATCGACGGGATCAACGAGGAGATCATCGACATCGGCGTCGAGATCGCCGAGATGGAGATCGCCGGCGCCGCGCTGTCCTTCTTCACCGGCTTCCTCTCCGACCTCGTCGCCAACACCGCCGTCGCCGAGCGGGTGGCCCGGATCGTCGACCTGGTCCGGCTGTTCGAGTCGGCGGCCGAGAAGGTGGCCGCCCTCCTGGAGAAGTTCGCGGGCCTCAGCGAGGAGACCGCCGCCACCCTGGAGAAGGTCCTCACCACCGTCGCCCGGCTCACCGCGGACTTCACCAAGACGGGCCTGGAGAGCTTCGCCACCAACTTCGTCGCCGACTCGGGCAGCCTCATGGTCAACCAGGCCGTCCACGGCCAGCCGGTCACCGTCGGCGCCGACCTCACCGCCGGCAGCCGCGCCGCCGCGGGCACGGCGGCGTTCACCGCGGTCGCCGGCACGGCGGGCGCGCGTCTGACCGGGACGGCCGGCGACATCCTCCGTGGCGACGGCCTTCTCGGTACGACCGTCAACGGCGCCGCCGGCAACGTCGCGGGCGGCCTCACGGCCGACGTCATCGCCGGCCAGGACCCGTCGACCATCGGCCAGGACGCGCTCACCAACGCGGCCACCGGCGCCTTCGGCAACGCCCAGAACCACGGCGTGAACCATGCCCTGGAGGAGCACGGCAGTCTCGGCGGCGAGCACCTCAGCGACCAGGGCAAGCTCGCCGACGGCTCCTTCAAGAACACCGTGGGCACCACCCTCAACACCGGCGTCTACGCGGCCGGCTCCGGTATCGAGGCGGACGTACAGGATCTCATGAAGCACGAGAACGACGAGTGAACCTCCTCAGCGTCGGCCACCTCGCCGCCGTATGGACCCCGAACCCGGACCACCCCTTCACCTGGGCCAAGTTCTTCGGCCTGCTGGCCGTGGTCTTCGGGTGCCTGATCGCCTTCGCCGGGGTGTACGCCGCGCGCAGCACCTGGCGCGGCCTGGACCCGCCGCGCCGGCGCACGCAACTGCGTCCGCTCGCGGTCACGGCGGGCGTCTTCCTGGTGATCGGCCTGGCCGTGGTGGCGTTCGGCGTGTGGCTGTTCTGAGCGATCAGGTGCAGACGTTCTTCAGTTCGTCGGCGGCCTTGTCGATCTTGCTGGAATCCGGCTTCTCGCCGTCCAGAACGGCCTTGTTGTAGTCGGAGATGGCCTGGTTGAGGTCGTCCACGGCCTTCTCGACCTTGCTGTCGTTCGAGTCGTCGTTCTTGTCCTTGATCTTGTCGAGGTTCTTCTCGATCGTGTCGATGGACTCGTCGGTCTGAGAGGGGTCCTTCGCCGCGTCCCACCCGGCCTCGTGGATGGCCTTCAGACTGTCGGCTATGTCGTCGTAGTTCCGTACGCAGTCCAGCGAATTGTCGACGTCGTCGGGGTCGCAGCCGGTGACGAGCCCGGCGGTCAGCGCGACGGCTGCCACGGTGGTGGCGAGAGTGGCGATACGGCGTCGGCGACGGCTGTTGGCGGCCATGGAACGATTCCCTCCTGAAAGGCGCTGGTGACACGGTGTGCCCGTGTACCCGTGTGCCCACTACGATCCCGGCGAGAGGGCTGCGGCCACGAGGGAACCTCCACCCCGATCCGTGGTGTAGCCCGCTACACCCTCAGCGGAGGCGGGCCGATGGAGAGCGTGGACGACCTGCGGGAATGGCTCGCCGGGCAGGGCATCCCGTACGACACCTGGGGCCGCGACGGCACCAAATCGGTCCGACGGTTGTACGAGGAGATCGCGGCCGGCGAGACCTGGCTGTCCTCGGACCCGCCGCTGCGGGAGGTCGCCGTCGTGAGCGTGACGATCGAGGCGGACGGCAGACGCCTGACCGAGGTACGGCAGCTGATGGCCGACGGAGCGGTACGCGAGCGGAACTCACCGCCCACGGAGAAGATGCTGCCGGGCGAGACCCCGGTGGCCGCCGCTCTCCGTTGCGTCGCCGAGGAACTCCGGGTGGACCCGCACACCGTCACGATCCCGGACCAGCCGCCCTCCCTCACCCTCGAACAGTCGGACTCGCCGTCCTACCCGGGCCTGCCCTCGCGCTATCACCTCTACACCGTCACCGCGACCGTCCCAGGCCTCCCTCCCACCCCGTTCACCACGGAAGAGGCCCCCGGCCACGGCGACGCGGCGGTGCGCACACACCACTGGGAATGGCGGTAGGAGAGGCCACCCGCGTTGATCTGCGACACTGGTACAGCCATGCCTAAGCCCGGAGAACTCACTTTCGTCGCCCCCCGCGGAGCCAAGAAGCCGCCGCGGCATCTCGCTGATCTCTCGCCCGCCGAGCGCAAGGACGCCGTGGCCGAGATCGGGGAGAAGCCGTTTCGTGCCAAGCAGCTGTCGCAGCACTACTTCGCGCGGTTCGCGCACGACCCGGCGGAGTGGACCGACATCCCCGCCGCCGCGCGCCCCAAGCTCCAGGAGGCGCTGCTTCCCGAGCTGATGACCGTCGTGCGGCATCTGTCGACCGACCAGGGGGAGACCCGTAAGACCCTGTGGCGGCTGTTCGACGGGACGCTCGTCGAGTCCGTGCTGATGCGGTACCCGGACCGGGTGACCATGTGCATCAGCTCGCAGGCGGGCTGTGGGATGAACTGTCCCTTCTGCGCCACCGGACAGGCCGGTCTGGACCGGAATCTGTCCACCGCCGAGATCGTCCACCAGATCGTGGACGGGATGCGGGCGCTCAGGGACGGGGAGGTGCCGGGCGGGCCCGCGCGGCTCTCCAACATCGTCTTCATGGGGATGGGCGAGCCGCTCGCCAACTACAAGCGCGTCGTCGGGGCCGTCCGGGCGCTGACCGACCCCGCCCCCGACGGGCTCGGGCTCTCGCAGCGTGGGATCACCGTCTCGACGGTCGGACTCGTGCCGGCCATCCACCGCTTCGCCGACGAGGGCTTCAAGTGCCGGCTGGCGATCTCGCTGCACGCCCCCGACGACGAGCTGCGCGACACCCTCGTGCCCGTCAACACCAGGTGGAAGGTCCGCGAGGTCCTCGACGCCGGGTTCGAGTACGTCGAGAAGAGCGGGCGGCGGCTCAGCATCGAGTACGCGCTCATCCGGGACATCAACGACCAGGCCTGGCGCGGGGACCGGCTCGGCCGGCTGCTCCGCGGCAAGCCCGTGCACGTCAACCTCATCCCGCTCAACCCGACGCCCGGCTCGAAGTGGACCGCCTCCCGGCCCGAGGACGAGAAGGCGTTCGTCGAGGCGATCGCGGCGCACGGCGTGCCGGTGACCGTCCGGGACACCCGTGGTCAGGAGATCGACGGGGCCTGTGGACAGCTGGCGGCCACCGAACGGTAGTCTGAAGGACGCACATCTTCATATCCGACAGGGGAGCGCAGCAGCGCTGAGAGTGCGGCGATCGAGCCGCAGACCCTCTGAACCTCGCCCAGGTCATTCTGGGTAGGAAGTTCGGTCACCACCGTGAACAACAAGAAGTTTCTTGCTGCCGTCGTGGGCCTCGGCCTCGTCACGCTGTCCGCGTGCGGGTCGTCGTCCTCCGATTCGGGGAGCGGCGGCTCCAAGACCGTCACCCTCGTCAGCCATGACTCGTGGGCCGTCTCCAAGAGCGTCCTCGCGGACTTCGAGAAGCAGTCCGGCTACAAGGTCAGGGTCCTCAAGGACGGCGACGCCGGGCAGGCCGTCAACAAGGCCATCCTCACCAAGGACAACCCGCAGGGCGACGTCTTCTTCGGCGTCGACAACACCCTGCTCTCCCGGGCGCTCGACAACGGACTCTTCCAGTCGTACGAGGCGAAGGGCGCCGATCAGATCAAGTCCGAGTTCCGGGTCGACCAGGACAAGCACCAGGTCACGCCCATCGACTCCGGCGACATCTGCGTCAACTACGACAAGGCGTACTTCAGCAAGCACAAGCTGAACCCGCCCACCTCGTTCGACGATCTCGTCAAGCCCGCCTACAAGAACCTCCTCGTCACCGAGAACGCCTCCACCTCCTCGCCGGGGCTGGGCTTCCTGCTCGGCACCGCCGCCAAGTACGGCGACGAAGGCTGGCAGGACTACTGGAAGAAGCTCAAGGCCAACGGCGTCAAAGTCGTCGACGGCTGGGAGCAGGCGTACAACGAGGAGTTCTCCGGATCGGCCGGCGGCAAGAAGGCCAAGGCCGACCGGCCGCTCGTCGTCTCCTACGCCTCCTCACCGCCCGCCGAGGTCATCTACGGCGACCCGAAGCCGAAGACCGCGCCGACCGGGGTGTCGTACGGGACCTGCTTCCGGCAGATCGAGTACGCGGGACTGCTCAGCAACGCCGAGAACACCAAGGGCGGCAAGGCCTTCATCGACTTCCTGGTCGGCAAGGAGTTCCAGGAGGACATGCCGCTGAACATGTTCGTCTACCCGGTACGGGAGGGCGCGACGGTGCCGGCGGAGTTCGAGAAGTACGGCAAGCCGGCCTCCGACCCCGAGACCATGGCGCCCGACAAGATCGCCGACAACCGTGACCAGTGGGTCAAGTCGTGGACGTCACTCGTACTGAAGTAGCACGACCGCCGAAGGCGAAAGGCGGGAGCGCGGCGCGGCTCGGACTGATGGTCCTGCCCGTCGCGTTCTTCGCCGTCTTCTTCGCCTGGCCCGTCGCCGCGATCGTCTCGCGCGGGCTCGAGGTCGACGGCGCCTGGCAGTTCGGGCGGATCGCGGACGTCGTCGCCCAGTCCGACATCCGGCACGTCCTGTGGTTCACCACCTGGCAGGCGCTCGCCTCCACCGCGCTCACCCTGCTGATCGCACTCCCCGGCGCGTATGTCTTCGCGCGCTTCGACTTCCCCGGCAAACAGGTCCTGCGGGCCGTGGTCACCGTCCCGTTCGTGCTGCCGACCGTCGTCGTCGGTACGGCGTTCCTGGCGCTCCTCGGCCGCGGGGGACTGCTCGACGAGCTGTGGGGGGTACGGCTGGACACGACCGTCTGGGCCATCCTGCTGGCCCACGTCTTCTTCAACTACGCGGTCGTCGTACGGACCGTCGGCGGGCTCTGGTCCCAGCTCGACCCGCGGCAGGAGGAGGCCGCGCGGATGCTGGGAGCGTCGCGCCTGAAAGCCTGGCGCAGGGTCACGCTCCCGGCCCTCGCGCCCGCCGTGGCCGCCGCCGCGCTCATGGTCTTCCTCTTCACCTTCACCTCCTTCGGCGTGGTGCAGATCCTCGGCGGGCCGACCTTCTCCACCCTCGAAGTCGAGATCTACCGGCAGACCTCCGAGATCTTCGACCTCTCCACGGCCGCCGTCCTCACCATCGTCCAGTTCGTCGCGGTGGGCGCGATCCTCGCCGTCCACGCGTGGACGGTACGGCGGCGGGAGACCGCCCTGCGCCTGGTGGACGCGGGCACCACGGCCCGCCGACCGCGCGGGACCGGCCAGTGGGCGCTGCTCGCCGGGGTCCTCGCCACCATCGCCGTCCTGCTCCTGCTGCCGCTCGCCGTACTGGTCCAACGCTCCCTGGACGCCTCCGACTTCGGCTACTACCGCGCGCTGACCCACGAGGACGGCGGCACCTTCCTGGTCCCGCCGATCGACGCGATCGGCAACTCGCTCCAGTACGCCCTCGCCGCCACCGCCATCGCCGTACTGATCGGCGGTCTGGCCGCCGCGGCCCTCGCGCGCCGGGACGTCGGCCGGCTGGTCCGCGGCTTCGACGCGCTGCTGATGCTGCCGCTGGGCGTCTCCGCGGTGACCGTCGGCTTCGGCTTCCTGATCGCCCTCGACCAGCCCCCGCTCGACCTGCGCTCCTCCTGGATCCTGGTGCCGCTCGCGCAGGCTCTGGTGGGCGTCCCCTTCGTCGTACGGACCATGCTGCCCGTGCTGCGGGCCGTGGACGGACGGCTGAGGGAGGCGGCGGCCGTCCTCGGGGCCTCGCCCTGGCGGGTGTGGCGGGAGGTCGATCTGCCGCTGGTGCGGCGGGCGCTGCTGGTCGCGGCCGGGTTCGCCTTCGCGGTGTCGCTCGGGGAGTTCGGGGCGACCGTGTTCATCGCGCGGCCCGACAACCCGACGCTGCCGGTCGCCGTGGCCCGGCTCCTTGGCCGGCCCGGTGATCTCAACTACGGCCAGGCGATGGCCCTTTCCACGATTCTGATGGTGGTGTGCGCGGTGGCGCTGCTGGTGCTGGAGCGGCTGCGCACCGACCGGACCGGGGAGTTCTGATGCTGCTGAGCCTGGAGGACGCCACCGTCCGCTTCGGCGGGCGGGCCGTGCTCGACGCCGTCGGTCTCGATGTCGCCGAGCACGAGGTGGTGTGCGTGCTCGGGCCGAGCGGCAGCGGCAAGTCGACGCTGCTGCGCGCGGTGGCCGGGCTCCAACCCCTGTCCGGTGGACGGGTGTTGCTCGACGGCCGGGACCAGGCCGGGGTGCCCGCGCACAGACGCGGGGTTGGTCTGATGTTCCAGGACCATCAGCTGTTCCCGCAGCGGGACGTGGGCGGGAACGTGACCTTCGGGCTGCGCATGCACGGCGCGCCCAAGACCGAACAGGACGACCGGGTACGGGAGTTGCTGGACCTCGTCGGCCTTCCGGGTGCCGCCCGCCGGGCCGTCGCCTCGCTCTCCGGCGGCGAGCAGCAGCGGGTGGCGCTCGCCCGCGCCCTCGCGCCCCGCCCCCGGCTGCTGATGCTCGACGAGCCGCTGGGCCAGCTCGACCGCTCGCTGCGGGAACGGCTGGTGGTCGAACTCCGTGAGTTGTTCGGGCAGTTGGGCACTACCGTCCTCGCCGTCACGCACGACCAGGGCGAGGCCTTCGCGCTCGCCGACCGGGTCGTGGTGATGCGGGACGGCCGAATCGCCCAGTCGGGCACGCCACTTGAGGTGTGGCAGCGCCCGGCGGACGAGTTCGTCGCCCGCTTCCTCGGCTTCGACAACGTCGTGGAGGGCACGGTGACGGGGGAGGCCGGCGACACCCCCTGGGGCAAGGTCCCGGTCCCCGAGAACGCCCCCCAGGGCCCCCGCACCCTCCTCGTCCGCCCCGCCGGCGTCCGTCTCGTCCCCGCCGACGAGGGCCTGCGCTGCACGGTCGCCGCGCGCACCTTCAGGGGCACCCATGTCGCCGTACACCTGCAACCGGAGGACGCGCCGCGGCTGGAGGCGGCCTGTGCGCTGCGGGTGGCGCCGGAGGTCGGGGACGCGGTCGGGGTGGAGTTCGACGCCGCCGAAATCGTGGTGCTGGAACCGGGGGTCCGTCCCTAGGGTGAAGGGCATGACGCTTCTGCCACACGATCGGTACGTCGACGAAATCGCCCACCAGGTACAGCAGTTGAGGGCGGTGGTGACGAGCGGCGCGGATCTGGCGGCGACCGTGCCGACCTGCCCGGACTGGACGCTGGAACGGCTCGTGCTGCACATGGGCGGCGCCCTGCGCTGGTCGGGCACGCTGGTGCGCACCCGGGCGCAGGAGAACATCCCCGACGAGCAGGTGCCGCGCGGCGACGGCCCCGAGGCCACGGGCGACGCCGCGGCCCTCGACGCCTGGCTCGCGGAGGCCGGCGGACTTGCCGTGGACGCCCTGCGCGAGGCCGGGCCCGACGCCAAGGTGTGGGGCTGGGCCGGGACCCAGACCTCCGGCTTCTGGGCCCGCCGGATGACCCACGAGATCATCATCCACCGCGCCGACGCCACGCTCGCTGCCGGGATGCCGTACGAAGTCGCCCACGGCATGGCCGCCGACGCCATCGACGAGTGGCTGGAGATCGTCCGGTACATCCAGGTGACCGACCCGCACCAGGCGGAGGAGGAGTTGCGCGGGTCCGGCCGCAGCATCCACCTGCACGCCACCGACGCCCCGCCCGAGCTGAACGCGGAGTGGTTGATCGAGCTCACCGAGGACGGGATCGCCTGGCGCCGCGGGCACGAGAAGGCGACGGTCGCCCTGCGCGGCCCGCTCACCTCCGTACTGCTCGCCTTCTACCGCCGACTCCCCCTGGACAGCCCGGAGTTGGAGATCATCGGCGAGCGGGAGTTGCTGGAGTTCTGGCTGGAACGGGCGAGCTTCGGATGAACCACTGGACCACTGGACTTCTCGACCACCGAACGACGATGGCCCGTCCCCCGGGGATACGGGGACGGGCCACGACGTGGTGCGGAAGGAGGCGTCAGCGGCTGCTGCTCGCCCCACGACGGCGCATGCCGAAGAACACGGCACCGCCACCGACGACGACCAGCGCGCCCGCGATACCGGCGATCATGCCGGTGTTCGAGCTCGCACCGGTCTCGGCGAGGTTGGAGTCACCGGCCGCCGGGGACGGCGCGTTGGACGAGGTGTCGGCCGGAGTGGTGCTGCTCTCCGAGGCCGACGGGGTCGGGGTCGAGGACTCGTCGGCCGGAGGCGTGGTCGAGTCCGACGGCGCCGGGGTGGTCGGCGGGGTCGACTCGTCGTCCTTCGAGCAGCCCTCGGACGGGGTGGTCAGGTTCGGCGTGATGTCCTTGTCGACGATCGGGTGGTCCTTGTCCTTCCCGGCCGTGACGTGGATGCGGTACTCGGCGTTGGGCGACCAGTCCTCCTCGAAGGTGACGTCGACACCTTCCTTGGTACCGGTGACGTCCTGCGAACCGACGGTCTTGGCGTCGGCACCGTTGTTCTCCAGGAACACGGTGATCGTCGCCGGCGTGCCGGAGCCGTCCTTGTCGGTGACGACGATGACGCCCTTGGTGCCGTCGCACTTGGCGGTGGCGGAGAACTCACTGATGTTGCAGGCGAGCGCGGAGCCCGCGGCGCTCAGCGCGAGCGCGGAGGAGGCGGCGGCGACGCCCAGGATCTGCACGGAACGACGCGCGGTGCGGCGAGATATGGACACTTTTGCCCTTCACGGGATGGCACAACTGCGGGGGGTTTGAAGGGGAAGCGAGGCGACGATGAGGTGAGGCTTCACGTTCCCCAGGAGTCTCACAGGTTTATAAGCGTTCCATAAGGAGTGTCAATCCGTAGGCACCCCTGGAGTGTTGGCTTTACCCCGTTATTAATCAAGGAGACGTTTCAACGCCTCCGGAGCCTCCTCGATCCGGTCAACGAGGGCGATACGGGACTCCATCGACCGTTCCCGGGCGAGTGACTGCAAGAGGGGCCAGGCCGGCAGCCGCTCGGTCCAGTGTGCCCGGTCCACCAGGACCATGGGGGTCGGTTCGCCACGCGACTCGTAGTAGTTGGGCGTCGCGTTGTCGAAGATCTCCTGTACGGTCCCCGCCGCGCCCGGCAGGAAGACCACGCCCGCGTTGGAGCGGGCCAGCAGGCCGTCCTCGCGGGTGGCGTTGGCGAAGTACTTCGCGATGTGCGAGGCGAAGGGGTTCGGCGGCTCGTGGCCGTAGAACCACGTCGGGATGCCGATCGAGTGGTTGCCCTTCGGCCAGCGGGTGCGCACCTCGAAGGCGGCCCGTGCCCACTCGGTGATCGAGGGCGTGAACGACGGTGCCTTCCCGAGGAGTTCGCACGCCTCCTCCAGCACCCCGTCCTCGTACGGAGCGGTGTACGCGCCCAGGTTCGCCGCCTCCATGGCACCCGGCCCGCCGCCGGTCGCCACGGTCAGCCCGGACCGGCTCAGCTCCCGCCCGAGCCGCGCGGCACCGGCGTAGGCCGCCGTCCCGCGCGCCATCGCGTGACCGCCCATGACCCCCACCACCCGCGCCCCGCGCAGGAGTTCGTCCAGGGCGTCGGAGACGGAGTCGTCGTGCACGGCGCGCAGCATCGACGCCCAGATGTCGCCGTCGGCCTTGGTGGTCTGGAACCAGTCGTAGGCGAGCGCGTCCGGCGTCCGCTCGTACCCCTTCTCCAGGGAGGCGAACAACTCGCCGGGCGTGTAGAGATGCCCGCGGTACGGGTCGAAGGGCAGGTCGGGCACCGGCGGGAAGACCAACGCGCCCTCGGCACGGACCTTCGCCTCGGCGTCAGGCCGCATCGGGCAGCCGAGGAACACGGCGCCGGCGGCGCCGGTGGTGAGCAACTCCCTTGTGCGGTCCGTCAGATCGACGGCCTGCACCCGGTGTCCGGAGAGCGTTCCGCGGGCCGAGACGGTCGCGTCGAAGTCCTCGAGCGTCTCGATCTCGCGGTCGTCATGATGGGCCGCATGGGCCGGGCTCGTCTGCACGGGCCCATGCTAGGCACGGCGTTGGGCGGCGCGGGGTCAGCCCTGGACGGCCGCCGGGTCCATCCACACGACCTCCCAGGAGTGGCCGTCGAGGTCGTCGAAGGAACGGCCGTACATGTAGCCGTGGTCCTGGACGTCGTCGTTGGCGGTGCCGCCGGCCGCGGCCGCCTTGTCCACCAGCTCGTCGACCTTCTCGCGGCTCTCCGCGCTCAGACAGATCAGCACCTCGCTGGTCGTCGTCGAGTCGGCGATCTCCTTCTTCGTGAAGTCGGCGTAGCGCTGCTTGCTCAGCAGCATCGCGATGATGGTGTCGCTGATCACCACGCAGGCGCAGTCGTCGCCGCTGAACTGCGGGTTGATCGTGTAGCCGAGCTCCGTGAAGAACTTCTTCGAGGCGTCCACGTCGTTGGTGGCGAGGTTCACGAAGATCATCTGCTGGTACATGCGGGCTCTCCCATCGAGTGCGGTGCGTGGTGTTCGGTGGGTAGACCGGGGGTCCGTACGGAACTCATCGGCGGGAGTGGATTTTGTTCCCGCGGGTTTTCAGGGGGTCAGGGGGAGGGCGGCCAGTTCGGCGACCAGGAGGGTGAGGGGGCCGAAGAGGGCCAGCAGGGCGGCGGCCCGTAGGGCGGCGGCGCTGCGGAGCATCGTGGCGGGGGCGCCGAGGCGGAGCAGGGCGGCGGTGGTGTCGGCTCGTGCCTGCCTGGCTTCCACGGCCGCCGTCAGGAGGGTGGCGACCGTGCAGCCGGTGACCAGGAGGGTGCCGAGGGTGGTGAGGGGGCCGAAGGCGGGTTCGGCGGGGTCGTAGAGGGCGGTCATGGCGTACGCGGCGGAGGCCACGGCGCAGACGATGCCCAGCGGGCGGCCGATGCGGGTGGCTTCCTCCATCAGGACACGGCCGGCCAGGAGGCGGAGCGCGCCGGGGCGGGCGGACTGGAGGAGGCGGCCGGTGAGGTGGGTGAGGCCGGGGGCGGCCAGGGCCAGACCGACGGCGGTGAGCAGGAAGCCGATGAGGATGGCGGGGGTGGTGCCGGTGAGGCCGCCGGGGAGGGTGAGGGTGGGGGCGGCCGTGGTGCGGCCGGCGTAGGCCTCGACTGCCAGGCCGGCGGAGAGGATCGCGGTACCCCAGGGGAGGCCGGACGGGGCGGCGCGGGGGGTGGGGGGAGAGGTGGGGTCCGGGGTGTCGGTGCCCTCGGTGGAGGCGGACTCGCCGACCTCATGTTCAGCGGCGCGTGCGCTGCTCGCGGACTGGGTTGACTGGCGAAGGCGGGCGCCGAAGCGGCCGTATGCCCCGAAGGTCTCCTGCGTGCCCGACCGGCCGTACGCGCCGAAACGGCCGTACGAGCGTCCCGGCGGTCTTGACGAGGACGGCCGCGCCTCCCGTGGGCGCAGTACCACCCCCACCGCCACCGACGCGATCACCGGTACCAGGGCCAGCAGGGTCAGGGCCGCCGGCAGGGGGAGTGGCCTGTCCGCGGCCAGGAATTCGGAGGCTGCGCCGTCGAAGGGCATGCCCGTGAGGTCGCCGCGGAGGTGGAGGTAGAAGAGGAGGGCCAGCATCGAGCCCAGCGTGCAGGAGAGGGCCGTCGTGGTGGCCGCGACGGCCATCAGACGGGCCGGGCCGAGGCCGATGGCCGAGAGGCCCGGGCGGGGTCTGGTGGCCGGGTCCGTGCGGGCGACGGCGACCGCGAAGTGGACCGTGGCGGCCAGGGGGGTGAGGCACCAGGCGAGGCGGAGGACGGACGCCGAGGGGGAGTCGGGGTGGGTCATCGCGTAGCCGAGGGTGCACAGGAGGAGGAAGCCCGTGCCTGCCGCGGCCGTGGCCACCAGGAGGCGGCGCAGGTGTACGGCGGGGTGGGCGGCGCGGGTCAGACGGAGAGCGAGCACGCGGCCCCCCGGCCTTCCTGCCCGGTACCCCGGCCGTCCTGCCCGGCCTCCGGGGCTTCCTGAGCGTCACCTCGGGCCGCCTGCTGTGCGGTCTCGTGGGCTTCCGGACCGGCTTCCTCAGCGGCTTCCCGGCTCTCCTGGGCGGCCCCGCGGGGTCCTTGCGCAGCCCCCCGAGCCCCTACCCGTTCCTTCCCCCGGGCCTGATGCGTGGCACCCACTGGAGCCCTGTCCAGCGCCGCCCCCCGGTCTCCTGGCTCCGGCAGCGGCGGCAGGTGGACCGTGTGCACGCGGCGGCCGTCCAGCAGGGTCACCGTGCGGTCGGCGAGGGCTGCCGTGTCCGTGTCGTGGGTGGCCAGGACGACCGTGATGCCGTGGGAGCGGGCCGCGGTGGTGAGGGTGCGCAGCACGTGGGCGCGGTCTGCCCGGTGCAGGGGGGCCGTCGGTTCGTCCGCGAACAGGACTGTCGGGGACGGGGCCAGGGCTCGGGCGATCGAGACCCGCTGGCGTTCCGCCTGGGTGAGTTCGTGCGGGCGCTTGCGGGATCTGTCGCCGATGTCCAGGCGCTCCAGCCACTCCAGGGCGGCCGTCTTGGCGCGGCGGCGGCTCGTGCCGCGGAGCATGAGGGGGAGCGCGGCGTTCTCCCAGGCGTTCAGCTCGGGGACCAGGACCGGGGCCGGGTCGATCCAGCCGAAGCGGTCGCGGCGCAGGCGTTCCCGGCGCAGCGGGCCCATCGTGTGGACCGGCACGCTGTTGAACCAGACCTCGCCGCGCTGGGCCGGTACGAGCCCGGACAGGCAGCGCAGCAGGGTCGTCTTGCCGCTGCCGCGCGGTCCGCCGACGGCGAGGATCTCGCCCTCCTGGACGCCGAGTGAGACACCGGTCAGCCCTGGCGAGCCGTCCTGGTGCGTGAAGTGCAGGGCGCGTGCCCACAGCACGTCGTTGTCCGGCGGTGCCTCCATGGGCGTACACCTCGTTCTGGTCCGTAGTGCCTTGCCATCCCCCGTGCGGGGGAACGAAAGCAGGGCCGATCGGTTACCAGGCACGCTAAGGAGCGGGGGTCGTGAGGCCGGACAGCACGCGGCCCGGGGTGCACCCTTGTCACTCGGACGGGTGCACCCCGGGCCGTATAAGCCGCTCAAACGCCGAAGGCTAGAGCTTCGTCCACGCCTCCGTCAGCGTCGCGCGCAGGATCTGCTCGATCTCGTCGAAGGTCTCCTGGTTGGAGATCAGCGGCGGGGCGAGCTGGACGACCGGGTCGCCACGGTCGTCGGCGCGGCAGTAGAGGCCGTTCTCGAACAGGGCCTTGGAGAGGAAGCCGTAGAGGACCCGCTCCGTCTCCTCGTCGTTGAAGGACTCCTTGGTGTGCTTGTCCTTCACCAGCTCGATGCCGTAGAAGAAGCCGTTGCCGCGGACGTCGCCGACGATCGGCAGGTCGTGCAGCTTCTCCAGGGTCGAGCGGAACGCGCCCTCGTTGTCCAGGACGTGCTGGTTGAGGCCCTCGCGCTCGAACAGGTCGAGGTTGGCGAGGCCGACCGCCGCGGAGACCGGGTGGCCGCCGAAGGTGTAGCCGTGCAGGAAGGTGTTGTCGCCCTTGTAGAACGGCTCGGCCAGGCGGTCGGAGATGATGCAGGCGCCGATCGGGGAGTAGCCCGAGGTCATGCCCTTGGCGCAGGTGATCATGTCCGGGACGTAGCCGAACTTGTCGCAGGCGAAGGTCGTGCCGAGGCGGCCGAAGGCGCAGATGACCTCGTCGGAGACCAGGAGCACGTCGTACTGGTCGCAGATCTCGCGCACGCGCTGGAAGTAGCCGGGCGGGGGCGGGAAGCAGCCGCCCGCGTTCTGGACCGGCTCCAGGAAGACCGCGGCGACCGTGTCCGGGCCCTCGAAGAGGATCTGCTGCTCGATCTGGTCGGCGGCCCAGCGGCCGAAGGCCTCGGGGTCGTCGCCGTAGATCGGGGCGCGGTAGATGTTGGTGTTCGGCACCTTGTGCGCGCCGGGGACCAGCGGCTCGAAGGGGGCCTTCAGGCCCGGCAGGCCGGTGATCGACAGGGCGCCCTGCGGGGTGCCGTGGTAGGCGACCGCGCGGGAGATGACCTTGTACTTGGTGGGCTTGCCGACCAGCTTGAAGTACTGCTTGGCGAGCTTCCAGGCGGTCTCGACGGCCTCGCCGCCACCGGTGGTGAAGAAGACCTTGTTCAGGTCGCCCGGCGCCTCGTCGGCGAGTCGCTCCGCCAGCTCCACGGCCTTCGGGTGGGCGTAGGACCACACCGGGAAGAACGCCAGCTCCTGGGCCTGCTTGAAGGCGGTCTCGGCGAGCTCCGTGCGGCCGTGACCGGCCTGGACCACGAACAGGCCCGCGAGACCGTCGAGGTAGCGCTTGCCCTTGTCGTCGTAGATGTAGGTGCCCTCGCCGCGCACGATCGTCGGCACAGGGGAGTTCTCGTACGAGGACATGCGGGTGAAGTGCATCCACAGGTGGTCGTACGCGGTCTTGCTGAGGTCCTTCTGGCTCACGGTTATCGGGTTCCCCACATGTAGGTCTGCTTCTTCAGCTTCAAGTAGACGAAGCTTTCGGTGGAGCGCACGCCGGGCAGCGCCCGGATGCGTTTGTTGATGACGTCCAGCAGGTGGTCGTCGTCCTCGCAGACGATCTCCGCGAGGATGTCGAACGAGCCCGCGGTCATCACCACGTACTCGACTTCCGACATGTCAGTCAGCGCCTCGGCTATGGACTCGACATCGCCCTCGACGTTGACGCCGACCATCGCCTGCCTGCGGAAGCCCACGGTGAGCGGGTCCGTGACGGCGACGATCTGCATCACGCCCTGGTCGAGCAGCTTCTGGACGCGCTGGCGCACGGCCGCCTCGGACAGGCCGACGGCCTTGCCGATGGCGGCGTACGGACGCCTGCCGTCCTCCTGGAGCTGTTCGATGATGGCGAGGGAGACGGCATCCAGATGGGGAGTGCCGTTCCTGGACTCGCGGGAGTCCCTCTGCGCTGCGCTTCGACTGGCCACGCCCCTCACTGTGCACGACGTCTCGACGGTTCCGCAAGGGCGGACCGATGAAATTCGTTGTTTACGTGACGGAGACCTGCGGATTTCGCAGTCTTGATGCGACTGGGGGTGTTGAAAACGTGGGCGCGCGGATTAGGGTGGGTGTCTCAGCCAATGGACAGTTCGACCTGACACAGGAGGCCGGCAGTGAGCACCGAGCTGCGTCGTCTGCGCAACTACATCGACGGTGAGTTCCGGGACGCCGCCGACGGACGGACCACCGAGGTGGTCAACCCCGCGACGGGCGAGGCGTACGCGACCGCGCCGCTGTCCGGAGCGGCGGACGTGGACGCCGCGATGGCGGCCGCCGCCGCGGCCTTCCCGGCCTGGCGGGACGCGACCCCGGCCGAGCGCCAGAAGGCCCTCCTCAAGATCGCGGACGCGTTCGAGGAGCGGGCCGAGGAGCTCATCGCGGCCGAGGTGGAGAACACCGGCAAGCCAATCGGGCTCACGCGGTCCGAGGAGATCCCGCCGATGGTCGACCAGATCCGCTTCTTCGCGGGCGCGGCCCGGATGCTGGAGGGGCGCTCGGCCGGCGAGTACATGGACGGGATGACGTCGATCATCCGCCGTGAGCCGGTCGGCGTCTGCGCGCAGGTCGCGCCCTGGAACTACCCGATGATGATGGCCGTGTGGAAGTTCGCGCCGGCCATCGCGGCGGGCAACACGGTGGTGTTGAAGCCGTCCGACACGACCCCCGCGTCGACCGTGCTGATCGCCGACATCATCGGTTCGATCCTGCCCAAGGGTGTCTTCAACGTCGTCACCGGCGACCGTGACACCGGCCGTCTGATGGTCGAGCACCAGACGCCGGCGATGGCCTCCATCACCGGCTCCGTGCGGGCCGGCATGTCGGTCGCCGAGTCCGCGTCCAAGGACCTCAAGCGGGTCCACCTGGAGCTCGGCGGCAAGGCGCCGGTCGTGGTCTTCGAGGACACGGACATCGCCAAGGCCGTCGAGGACATCTCGGTGGCGGGCTTCTTCAACGCCGGGCAGGACTGTACGGCGGCGACTCGTGTGCTGGTGCAGGAGGGCATCCACGACGAGTTCGTGGCAGCGCTCGCGAAGGCCGCCGCGGAGACCAAGACCGGTCAGCCGGACGACGAGGACGTGCTCTTCGGCCCGCTCAACAACCCGAACCAGCTCAAGCAGGTCTCCGGGTTCATCGAGCGGCTGCCCGCGCACGCCAAGGTCGAGGCGGGCGGTCAGCGGGTCGGTGACAAGGGGTACTTCTACGCGCCGACCGTCGTCTCCGGACTGAAGCAGGACGACGAGATCATCCAGAACGAGGTCTTCGGTCCCGTCATCACCGTCCAGTCCTTCACGGACGAGGACCAGGCGGTCGAGTGGGCCAACGGCGTGGACTACGCGCTGGCGTCCTCGGTGTGGACCAAGGACCACGGGCGTGCCATGCGGATGTCCAAGAAGCTCGACTTCGGCTGTGTGTGGATCAACACGCACATTCCGCTGGTCGCGGAGATGCCGCACGGTGGCTTCAAGAAGTCCGGGTACGGCAAGGATCTGTCGGGGTACGGGTTCGAGGACTACACGCGGATCAAGCACGTGATGACGTCTTTGGACGCCTAGTTGGTTGTACGTCGTCTGCAGGGGCGTGGGGGCTGGTCGCGCGCACGCGGCGGAGCCGCAAATCGACACGGTCCCGCGCCCCTGGCGGCGTTTCCGTTAGGCCTCCTTGAGACTGGTCGTCAGACCCGGCTGTCCGTCGTCCTTGGTGTGGCCCGACCTGCCGGGCTTGCCGTGGGTGTTCGGGTTCGGCAGCGGTGGCAGGTCGCTGGTGTTCGTCGACACGCTGATGCCGACCTCCTTCAGGATCGGCGCGCAGGACTTGAGGGCCTTCTGGAACTTCTTCGGGGACAGCTCGAGTCCCTTGACGGGTCCCGACCTGCTGATCTCCAGCGTCGTCTTCCCGTTCGCGTCCTTGGTGGCGTGGAAGACGGGCACCGACGTCGCGCCGTGCCTGGACATGCAGGCGGCGAAGTCGTCGTTCACGCCGTTGACGTCGGCGGGGGCGGCGGCGGTCGGCCGGTAGCCGAAGACGAGCGCCGAGCCGCCCTTGCCCCTGGCGGCGTGACCGCCGGCCGACCGGGTGCCGGGTGCGTCGGACGACTGCACGGCCGACGCGCTGACCGTGCCGAGTGCGGCGGCCGTCAGGACGGCGATGCCGACGGCGAGGAGCCGCGGCCGTTTTGCCGGAACACGCATGGGTTTTCCTCCGTTGTCTGAGCGGGTGTCGTGCTGACGGACCCAGCCAACCGTCGGGGCGGTTACGGCACGGGAACGGCCGCTCTTATCGCGCTGTAACCCGGGCCCCGCCACACTGACCGCATGCGTGTGCTGGTGGTCGAGGACCATGAGGAGCTCGCCGAGACCGTGGCCGGGGGGCTGCGCCGGGAGGGGATGGCGGTCGACCTCGCCTTCGACGGTCCGACCGCGCTGGAACGCGCGGAGCTCAACGGCTACGACGTCGTCGTACTCGACCGCGATCTGCCCGGGGTGCACGGCGACCAGGTGTGCCGGACGCTTGCCGCGGGTGGCAGCCGGGCGCGGGTGCTGATGCTGACGGCGTCCGGGACGGTGGCCGACCGGGTCGCGGGGCTCGGGCTCGGCGCGGACGACTATCTGCCCAAGCCGTTCGCCTTCGCCGAACTCGTGGCCCGTATCCGGGCGTTGGCGCGGCGCGCGCAGCCCGCGCTGCCGCCGGTGCTGGTGCGTGGGGAGCTGCGGCTCGATCCGGCGCGGCGGTCGGCGAGCCGCGCCGGATGCCGACTCCCGCTCTCTCCCAAGGAGTTCGCCGTACTGGAGCTTCTGCTGGCCGCGCAGGGGCGGGTGGTGTCCCCCGAGGAGCTGCTCGAACGGGCCTGGGACGAGGCGGCCGACCCCTTCAGCCAGACCGTGAAGGTGACGGTCAGCAGGCTGCGGCGGAAGCTGGGGGAGCCGCAGGTGATCGAGACGGTGGACCGGGCGGGGTATCGGATCCTATGAACGGTTTCGTGAGGCTGGTGCCGCGCAGTATCCGGTGGCGGCTCACCTTGATCTACTGCGTGCTGTTCGTGGTGGCCGGCGGGCTGCTGCTGGTGTTCACGTACTTCCTCGCCGCGAACGGGGCGGGGTCGGGCGGCCGGGCCCTCTCGGGCACCAGGATGCCCTCGCCGGACGACACCTCCTCGGTGCCCGGCACCCTCGACCCGCCGTCGGTCGCCGCCGTCGCCGAGACCGTCCGGGCGGATCAACTGCGGGAGCTGCTCGTCGGGTCGGGGATCGCGTTCGCCGTGATGATCGTGCTGTCGGTGGCGCTCGGCTGGCTGATGGCCGGGCGCGTACTGGCCCCGCTGCGCACGATGACGGCGTCCGCCCGCCGGATCTCCGCCGACAACCTGCATGAGCGGCTCGCGGTGGCCGGACCGCAGGACGAGTTGAAGGCGATGGCGGACACCTTCGACGACGTACTCGCCCGGCTGGAGGGGGCGTTCGAGGCACAGCAGCGGTTCGTCGCCAACGCCTCGCACGAGCTGCGCACCCCGCTCACGCTCCAGCAGGCCGTCGTCGAGGTGACCCTCGCCGACCCCGACGCCTCGGTGGAAGCCCTGCGGGCCGCGCTGGGCCGGGTACGGGCGGCCGGGCAGGAGCAGGAGCGGCTGATCGACGCGCTGCTCGCGCTGGCACGCAGTCAACGGGGGCTGGAGCGGCGGGAGTTCGTGGACCTGGCCGAGGTCGTGCGGGAGCGGCTGCCCGAGGCGGACGGCGTCCGGGTCGAGGCTCGGCTCGATCCCGCGCCCGTACTCGGCGATCCCCAGCTCGTCGAGCGGCTCGTGGCGAACCTCACCGACAACGCCGTACGGCACAACCTCCCGGACGGAGCGGAGGGTTGGGTCAGCGTGTGGACCGGCGTGGACGCGGCGGGATGCCCCGGGCTGCGGATCGAGAACAGCGGGCCGGTGATCCCTGCGGACCAGGCGGCCGGGCTCTTCCAGCCGTTCCGTCGGCTCGGTCCTGACCGGGTGAGGAAGCGGGACGGGCTGGGGCTCGGGATGTCGATCGTCGCGGCCGTCGTCGCCGCGCACGGCGGGCAGGTGCGGGCCCGGACGCGGGCCGCGGGCGGGCTGGTCGTGGAGGTCGGGCTGCCGCGGTGCACGCGGGTGACTCAGGTGCCGGCGCCCGGCGGGACGCCGCCGGTGCCGGCACCCGCCAAGACGCCCGCGCCGCCCGAGAGCGGGCGCCCCGAGGCCCGTAACCCTGCCCCATTGCCTTGACCTGGCGATACCGATCGACAAGGTGTCCGCTGCACCCGGCGATCCGCTCGACGCAGCGTCGATTGTCCGTCCACAGCTGGGGGCGGCATGCTGCGTCAATGCCCCTGACTTCGAAGTCTCCCTCGTTCTCCCGACGGTCCCTGCTGCGCGCGCTGGGCGGGGGAGCCGTGCTCGGCGGTCTGGCCGGCTGCGGGGTGCCTGCCGCGTACGTGAAGCCCGGCCAGCGGGCCGTCGCGGACATGTCGGCCAGCGACAAGCGGCTGACCTGGGCGAACTGGCCGCTGTACATCGACACGGACGACGACAACCCGAACAGCCGGCCCACTCTCGAGGCCTTCGAGAAGCGCACGGGGATCTCCGTCAAGTACACCGAGGAGATCAACGACAACGACGAGTTCTTCGGCAAGATCAGCCCCGCGCTGATGAACCACCAGCAGACCGGCCGGGACCTCATCGTGATGAGCGACTGGATGTGCGCCCGGTTCGTGCGGCTGGGGTGGGTCCAGAAGATGGACCGGGCGCAGCAGCCGAACGTGGCCAAGTACCTTGACCCGCAGCTGCGTTCGCCCGCCTTCGACCCGGGCCGCAGGTACACGGTGCCGTGGCAGTCGGGCATCACCGGCATCGCGTACAACCGCAAGAAGCTGGGCCGCGAGATCCGGCACGTCTCCGAGCTGTGGGCGAGCGACCTCAAGGGGCGGGTCACCCTGCTGTCCGGCCTCGACGAGGCGTTCGCGCTGCTGATGCAGGGCAACGGCGTCGACATCACGAAGTGGAAGGCCGCCGACTTCGACAAGGTCTGCGACCAGGTCGAGAAGTACGTGGACAACGGGCAGATCCGTCGCTTCACCGGCAACGACTACACCAAGGACCTGGTCAGCGGTGACGTCCTGGCGTGTCAGGCGTACTCGGGCGACGTCATCCAGCTCCAGGCCGACAATCCGGACATCCGCTTCGTCGTCCCCGAGGAGGGCGCGGAGCTGTGGTCCGACTCGCTGATGATCCCGGACCGCGCCCTGCACAAGAGCAACGCCGAGCGGCTCGTCGACTACTACTACGAGCCCGAGGTGGCCGCCGACCTGGCCGCCTGGGTGAACTACGTCTGTCCCGTCCCGGCGGCCCAGGAGATCCTCGCCGCCTCGAAGGACAAGGACACCGCGGCCCTCGCCGAGAACCCCCTGATCTTCCCGGACGCGGCGATGCGCAAGCGGCTCGCCATCGCCCGCGACATCACCTCGACGGAACGCGTCGAGTTCGCCAAGCGGTGGAACAAGATCGTGGGGTTGTGAGGGGACGGGAGCGGTTGTGTGACGAGGATTTTTAGTTGGCACAAAAGAGGGGCAGTTGACACCAGGATCACGGGCGTTCTTACAGGTGACGGCGCATCATCTCGATGCACGCGGCTCGGGCGGCGTTCGATTGGTGGTGATCGGTGGCTGGTCCCGGGCGACACTCGTCTGCGCACCGGCTTCCGCTCGCGCCGTGGCCACGGGGGCCGCGTAGGGGCCCGCAACGGCTGATACCTCGATCCGGAGCCATGTCGTGTGGCATCTCCAGGTACTCCTCGACCGCAGTCAGAGCCTCGGTGAAGGTGATCGCACCGCACCGCTTCGTCACCTTGCCGTCACCGGCGCCAAGCGGTGAGAGGGATCTTGCAGGCCCGACCAGGCTTCGATGGCGGTCGTACTATGGCCTGAGCGCATCGATGCCGTCTCGAGGAGTCACTGTGGCCCGCCCCCGCACCGCTGTCCGGACCGTGGAGCACCCCGAGCTGTCGGATGTCTCGCTGCAGCAGGTCCTCGAGGCGCTGGTGGATCCCGTGCGGCGGATGGTGGTGTCCCAGCTGGCCGAGGCGGACGAGGACAAGGGCTGCGGCACCTTCGAGGCGCCGGTGTCGCTGTCGACGCTCACCCACCACTTCAACGTGCTGCGTGAGGCCGGCGTGATCCGGCAGTACTACCGGGGGACGACGAAGCTGAACACACTGCGCTCGGACGAGATGGAGGAGCGGTTCCCCGGGCTGTTGTCGTCGGTGGTGGCCGCCTGCGCGGCGGAGGCCGGGGCGGGCGCGGCGGGCGCAGCCTGAGGCCGTCTTCGCATACTTCGATGGTGCTCAAAATTTGACGGCCATCAAACCTTGGGGCAAGGTGAACGTGCGCGCCGGGCTGGCCCGGTGTGCTTCCCCACCCCTGCTCCCAGGACGGATGCGCCATGGCAAGAATCGTTCAGTTCGACCGGCTCGGCGGGCCAGAGGTGCTGACTCTCCGCGATGTGGAGGCGGGCACCCCGGGTGCGGGTGAGGTGCGGATCCGGGTCGACGCGATCGGTCTGAACCGGGCCGAGATCATGTACCGCGAGGGCGGTTACTTCTACGAGCCCGTCTTCCCCTCCACGCTCGGCTACGAGGCCGCGGGCGTCGTCGAGGCGGTCGGTGAGGGCGTCGACGGGTTCGGCGTGGGTGACCCGGTCGCGGTCGTGCCGTCGTTCCTGCAGACCGAGTACGGCACCTACGGCGATCACGTCGTCCTCCCGGCCTCGGCCGTCGTACCGCGCCCCCCGAACGTCGACCCTGTGCTGGCAGCGGCCGTATGGATGGCCTATGTCACCGCCTACGGCCCCCTCGCCGAGAGCGGCAACGTCCGGCCCGGTGACCACGTCCTGATCACGGCGGCCTCCAGCAGCGTCGGACTTGCCGCCATCCAGATCGCCCGCCACATCGGCGCGATCCCGATCGCCACCACCCGGGGTGCCGACAAGAAGCAGCGCCTTCTGGACGCCGGCGCGGCCCACGTCGTCGTCACCAACGAGGAAGACCTCCCCGCCCGCATCAAGGAAATCACCGGCGGCGAAGGCGTCCGCCTGGCCTTCGACCCGATCGCCGGCCCCGGCGTCGAGACGCTCGCCCAGGGCATCGCCCCCGGCGGATTTCTCGTGGTCTACGGCGCCCTCGACCCGCGCCCCACCCCGCTACCCAACGCACACTCCTACCCGGCGCTGACCAGCAGCACGTACACCCTCTTCGAGATCACCACGAACCCCGAACGCCTGCGCCGCGCGGTCGCGTTCGTCAACGTCGGCCTGGCCTCGGGCTCCTTCGTCCCGGTCGTGGACCGCACCTTCGACCTCAGCGACATCGCCGAGGCCCACCGCTACATGGCGGCGAACGGTCAGGTCGGCAAGATCGTCGTCACCGTCGCGCACCAGGACACGGCGTCGTGACCGGGTCCGACTCGATCGCCAGCGCGGCTGCGGGCATGCGCCTGACGAAGTTCGGCCACGCCGCCGTCCGTGTGGAGAAGGACGGCCGCACACTGGTCATCGACCCCGGCACGCTCAGCGAACCGGAAGCCCTGGACGGGGCGGACGCCGTGCTGGTCACCCACGAGCACTTCGACCACTTCGACGAGGAACGACTGCGCACCGCCGCCGAGAACAACCCGGCTCTACGCATCTGGACCAACCCCGATGTGGCCGGGCGACTGGAGGGACTCGGCGCGGGTCGAGTACACACCGTCACGCACGGCGACACCTTCACCGCGGCCGGCTTCGACGTCGAGGTGCACGGCGAGTGGCACGCCCCCATCCACCCCGAGCTCCCGTCCGTCCACAACATCGGCTTCGTGGTGGACGGCGAACTCTTCTACCCCGGCGACGCGTTCACCCTCCCCGAGCGGAAGATCGGCACCCTGCTCCTGCTTTCCCACGCCCCGTGGGCCAACTCGACGCAGATCTTCGACTACGCCCGAGCGGTCGGCGCGACCCGCGCATTCAACACGCACGACGGCCTCCTCAACGACGCGGGCCGCGGCATCGTCGGAGGCTTCTTCGACCGCCTTGTACCCGGTCTGGCCTATACCAAGCTGGCCACCGGCGAGTCGGCCGACATCTGAGACCGACTCCGTCGCCCACGCACCCCAACCCCGTCCGCGCTCGCGGGCCGACAGAGAGATCCCCATGATCAAGGCTTCCGTGCTGTACCCGTACGCCGAAGGCGCCCGCTTCGACTTCGGCTACTACACCGACAAGCACCTGCCGTTCGTGAGGGAGTCCCTCAGCCCCGCCCTGCGGAGTCTTGCCGCGG
Source organism: Streptomyces sp. CA-249302 (assembly GCF_050936785.1). Classification (NCBI taxonomy): domain Bacteria; kingdom Bacillati; phylum Actinomycetota; class Actinomycetes; order Kitasatosporales; family Streptomycetaceae; genus Streptomyces; species Streptomyces sp. CA-249302. The sequence goes on from NZ_JBNJMG010000001.1 coordinate 7,732,090, forward strand.
AGAAGGGGCTGGCCGGCGGCGCCCCCGACACTCCGCCACCGTTCATCGTGAGCGGCCACCTGTACTTCGAATCGGTCGAGGCGATGCAGGAGGCGTACGCGCCGCACGCGGCTGCCATCCGCGCCGACATCCGCAACTTCACCGACTTGGAGCCGCTGATGATGATCAGCGAGGTCCTGGTCGGCTGATCCGCCACCTCTGCGACCCGAGCCCGCCCCTTCCCACAGCTTCAAGGAGTCGTCACACCATGAGCCGAGCCGTCCGTTTCCACGAGACCGGTGGGCCCGAAGTCCTGCGCCTGGAGGAGCTGCCCGACCCGGCACCCGGTCCGGGTGAAGTCCTCATCCGCACCCGGGCGTTGGGGCTGAACCGGGCCGAGTCGATGTTCCGGCGGGGCGAGTACGGCATCGACCCGGTCTTCCCCTCGGGCGTCGGCTACGAGGCCGCAGGCATCGTCGAGACCGTCGGCGCCGGGGTCACCGGCTTCCGCGTGGGCGACGCCGTCAGCGTGGTGCCGTCGTTCGCCATGACCGACTACCCCGTGCATGGCGAGGTGGTCCTCGCCCCCGCCCACGCCGTCGTTGCCCACCCCGAGCACCTGTCCTTCGAGGAAGCGGCCTCGGTGTGGATGAAGTTCGTCACCGCCTACGGCGGCCTGGTCGACCTCGCGGGCGTGCGCGCCGGGGACACCGTCCTGATCCCCGCCGCCTCCAGCAGCGTGGGCCTGGCCGCCATCCAGGTCGCGCACAGAGCAGGCGCCCGCGCCATCGCCCTGACCCGCACTGCCGCCAAGCGGCAGCAGCTCCTGGACGCCGGCGCCGACGCGGTCGTCGCCACCGCCGAGGAGGACGTCGTCGCCCGGGTACACCAGCTGACCGCAGGCGAGGGCGCCCGGGTGATCTTCGACCCGGTCGGCGGTCCGGCCCTGGCGGACCTGGTCGCGGCGGCCGCCCACGAGGCCGTCATCGTCGTCTACGGCCTCCTGGACCGCGCCTCCGCGCCGCTCGACGTGGGCGCGGTGCTCTTCAAGCACATCACCATCCGCGGCTTCGAACTCTTCGAGATCACCACGGACGACGAACGGCGCGCCGCCGCCGTCGAGTTCGTCCGGGACGGCCTCGCCAAGGGCGAGCTGACGCCTGTCATCGACCGTACGTTCCCGCTGTCGGACATCGCGGACGCCCATCGCTACCTGGAGGCCGGGGGTCAGGTCGGCAAGATCGTCGTCACCGTTGCGGCCGAGGACGGAGCGGCGTCGTGAAATTCGGCTTCATCATGTTCCCCACCCAGGACGCCATACCGCCCGGCGACTTCGGCGCCCTGCTGGAGGACCGCGGCTTCGAGTCGCTGTTCATGCCCGACCACACCCACATCCCGGCCGTCACACCCGAACGCTACGACGTCATGAACCTGGCACCGGAGTTCAAGAACGGCATGGACGCCTTCGTCGCCCTCGGCGCGATCGCCCAGGCCACCACCACCCTCCAGATCGGCACCGCCGTGCTGCTCGTCACCGAGCGGGACCCGATCGTCACCGCGAAGGAGGTCGCCTCCGTCGACGTGCTGTCCGGCGGCCGTATGAACTTCGGCGTCGGACCCGGCTGGATCAACCAGGAGATGCGCAACCACGGCACCGACCCCGACGACCGCTGGCGCGTCATGCGCGAACGCGTCGAGGCGATGCGGCAGATCTGGACCCACGACATCGCCTCCTACCACGGCGACTTCGTCGACTTCGACCGCATCACCTCCTGGCCCAAGCCCGTGCAGAAGCCGCACCCGCCGATCCTGGTGGCCGGCAACGGCCCGAACGTCGCGCGGCGCGTCATCGCGTACGGCGACGAATGGATCCCCATGCTGCGGCCCGGGGTCCTCGACCACATCGCCGAGTTCAAGAAGACCGCCCGCAAACCCGGCGGCGACCAGCCTATCCCCGTCACCCTCTTCGGCGGCGAACTCGACGACGTCGACGCCTACGCCGCCGCCGGAGTCGACCGCGTCCTGTTCTGGGTGCGCCCCCAGGACACCGCGCACATGACCCGCACCGTCGACCGGATCGCGCTCCACCTCGGCGGCCGCCTGCGTTGACCGCTGCGGGGCGAGTCCGCGCCGGCCGCCGAAACGGGCCAGGCTTCGATGAGCTTGTCCAGGGTGATGGGACGATCCCGGATCCGCCTCCCGGTCGCGTGGAAGACCGCGTTGGCGACCGCCGCGGCGACGCCTGCCGTGCCGACCTCGCCCAGACCCATCAGGCCGAGCGGCATGGTGGGGTCGGGTTCGCCGACCCAGGTGACGTCGATCTGCGGGATGCCGACGTGGACGGGCACGTAGTAGGAGTCGAGGCCCGCGCTCATCGTCGTGCCGTCGCGCGGGTCGACGAGGACCTGTCCCGACAGGGCCATGCCGACGCCCATCACGACGGCGCCGTGCAACTGACTGGCGGCCGTCTTGGGGTTGATGACCCGGCCGACGTCGAAGGCTCCCACCATGCGCGCGACAGGGACCTCTCCGGTGTCGGCGTCAGCGTGTACCTCACAGAAGTGCGCTCCGCGGGCGGCCCGGGACCAGCGCCCGTCCCGGATCATCTTGGTGATGAACTTGGTCTTGCCGGCCAGCTTTCCGACCCTGCTGTCCGAGCCGACGGCGGCCCCGGCGGACGGCAGACCTGCCTGCGCGAGGATCGTCGAGGGGCTCTCCCCGACGGTGCCAGTACGGCGGGCAGCGCGGAGTCGCCGTCAAGCGGCCGGGGCCGCACCCCAGGTCCGCGACCGGCCCCGGGCCGCCCGTCCGCACGAGTTCGGCAAACCCCGCCGGCATCGCCCCCGCGACAGCGGGTCCAGTTCGGCTGGTGGCGGGACGCGTTCGACGTAATCGGCGACGACCGCGTCGTACGACTCGCGGACGGCGGTCAGAAAGGAGAGGTCAGCCGTGCGGGCGACCCTGGACCAGGCAACTGACAGACCATCGCACGACCTTCAGCTGACCTGCGCGACATCCACCGATGCAGACACGTGGCTCACACCATCCCGTGATCGTCTATCTGATCTCGTACGGCCATTGGCTGGATCTACTTGGCATCATTGCAGGTCACGAACGTCGCCCACCGCCAACTAGGCATCCTGGTCACAGGTCGTTTCCCGGGGTGCGGTGTGCCTGGTCCCGGGTTCGTTGCGCGTGTCTCTCAGGCGTGCTTGGCTCGCCCGATGAACCTTCTGCTGACGGCGAGCGGCCTGCGCAACGAGACCTTGCGGGATGCGCTGCGGGACATGCTGGGGAAGCCGTTCGGATCGGCGAACGTCGTGTACGTTCCCACGGCGTCGGTCGCCGAGCCCGGGGACCACGGCTGGTTCGTCGCGGACCTGAACCGGCTGCATGGCCTCGGCTGGCGGGAGTTCGACGTCCTGGAGCTGAACGGCCTGCCCCGGCAGCTGGTGCTCGACCGGCTGCTCCACGCCGACGTCGTCTACGTCGAGGGCGACAACCACTACCACCTCGCGCGCAGCATCACCGGCAACGGTCTGGCCGACGGCTTCCTGGAGGCGCTGGAGAACCGGGTCTATGTGGGGGTCAGCGCCGGATCAATGATCTTCAGCCGTCATCTCACCGGACACTCCGCCGACGTCATCGGGGACACCGCGGACCTCCAGGTGCTCGGCGCGACGACCGTGGAGCCGCCGTTCGGCCTCTTCGACTGGTATCTCAAGCCCCACCTGTACTCGCCGGACTTCCCCGAGCGGGACGACGCCTGGGCCGATCGCATCGTCGCGCGGGCGGACTTCCCGATCTACTTCATCGACGACGAGACGGCCGTTCGCGTCAGGGACGACAAGCTGGACGTCGTATCCGAAGGCCGGTGGCGGTTCCATCCGTGACTCGACTGCGGCGAAACGCTCCTGACCTGCGCTGTACCAAAGTGCCAACCATCAGCGCAGGTCGCGAACGTTTTCTCGTGTCACGTCCGGGTCGTGCGGATGGCGGCGATGTCGAACTGGAGGCGGACCTTCTCGCTCACCATCGCGCCGCCCTCGGCCAGGCGCTGGTTGTAACTCAGGCCCCATTCCGAGCGGTTGATGGTGGTCGTGCCGTCGAAGCCGACCCGCTCGTCCCCGAACGCGTCGGTGACATGGCCGATGTAGGTGAGCTCCAGGTCGACGGGGCGCGTGACGTTCTTGATGGTGAGGTCGCCGGTCATGCGGTAGACGTCGTTGCCCGCGAGACGTACGGCCGTACTGGCGAAGCGCATCTGCGGATAGCTGCGGGCGTCCAGGAAGTCGCGGCCCACCAGGTGGGCGTCGCGCTGTTCCACGCCGGTGTCGACGGACCCGGTGTTCAGGACGATCTCGGCGCGTGAGCGCGAGGGGTCGTGGCCGTCGAAGTAGAGGCGGCTCTCGAACTCCGTGAACGCGCCGCGCACCGTCGTCACCAGGGCGTGCCGGACGGAGAAGCCGATCCGGCTGTGCGCCGGGTCGACGACCCACTCCCCGGTCAGTGCCGAGAGGGCCGGATCGAGCACTCCGGTCGGTGTGAACTGCTGCTGTCCGGGGCGGTGTTGGGGCTGGGCGGGGATCGTGGGGCGGGGGCGGTGGGGGGAGCCGGGCGGCGCAGGGACGCAGCACGGGTGAACAGGTTCATGATTCACGTAACTACGTCATGACAAGAAGCGCCGCAAGACACCTTCAAGACCCGCACACACGGTCGGCACGATTTGTTTCCACGCCGCTCGCCTGTACGGGCCCTTCACGGAAGGGCGGTGGCCGGTCGACGGCTACGACGGATTGGGCGCCGACTCGGTCGGGCGGCCGGGCCGGCGGGTGAAGCGGCGCAGGCCTCGGCGGGTGGGCTTGAGGGGCTTGTCCTCCGGGGCGAGGGGTTCCCGGTCCTGGCCCGCCGGCAGGGCCGGTGTCGCGGCCGGGGGCAGGGATCGGCCGCTCTGGTCGAGGCGGGCGCGGACGGCCCGGGCCATGGCCTGGTGGGACGGTTCCAGGAGGAGGCCCTCCTCGGACAGCCGTTCCCACATGCGAAGGAGTTCCTGTCCGCGGGTGGCCACCTGGCCCTCGTCCAGCAGCCGCTCCCACGCCGCGGTGGCGCGGGCCACCTCGGGCGCCGCCCGGTTCAGGTCGGTGCGGCAGCGGATCCGGGCGACGGTCAGCGCCAGCACGGTGGAGACCATGTAGTCGTCGCGCTGGTACGCGAGGTACGCCTCGATCGCCCGTGCCTCCAGCGACAGTTCGTCCTCCGCTCCCCGGCGCAGCGTGAGGTGCTCCCGCAGGGCGCTGGCGAGGACGAACGCGGCGTGCAGTTCCTCGCGCTGTGCGTGCTGGACGATGCGCTGGACGCGGGCGAGCGGAGGGAACGCCGCCTCCTCCGCGGTGGTGCGCTCGATCCCGGGCGGCAGGTCGTCCTCCTCGGCGATGGTCCGGCTCGAACCGTCCGGGTACACCCGCAGCCGGGCCACCTGCTGCGCCATGCGGTCGATGACGGTGGCCGCCACCGGACTTCCCACGGTGCGGGCGAACATGGCGACGGCGTCGAGGATCGCCTCGTTCGGCGGCCGTCTGCCGCCCATCTCCAGCAGATGGCCGTTGACCACCGTGGACCCGTCCTCCGCCACATAGGCGTCGAGCCGGACCAGCGGCGGTGCGCTCAGCACGGGCAGGTTGCCCTTGTCTCGGGGTGTCAGGGAGTTGGTCATCGGCTCAGACTCCGGGTCGCACGACGCCGAGGATGGGCATGGAGGCGGCCGGCGCGGTCGTGACCGTGCGTCCGGGCCGCGGGGCGTGCACGATCTGCCCGCCGCCTATGTACATGCCGACGTGGGTGGCGTCGTAGTAGATGATCAGGTCGCCGGGCCGCGCGGACGACAGACCGACCCGGGTCAGCCCCTGCCACTGCGCCTGCGAGGTACGGGGTATGGGGTGCCCGGCCGCCGCCCACGCCGCGGAGGTGAGTCCCGAGCAGTCGTACGACGAGGGGCCCACGGCACCCCACACGTACGGCTTGCCGATCTGTGCCATCGCGAAGTCGACGGCCTTCCCGGCCGCGCCGCTCACCTTCGTGCCGGAGCCGGTCGAGGTGGTGCCGCCCGTGTCGGACGTCCACTTGGCCCGGGCCGCCTTGTCCGCCTGCCGGTCCAGCTCGGCCAGCTGACGGGTCTGGGCCTTCTGGAGCCCCGCCTCGATCTGCTCGGCCTCGGCGATCCTCCCCTCGATCTTCTGCTTCGCCGCGGCCTTGGCGGCGCGGGTGCTCTTCAGCTCCCGCAGCTCCTTCGCGGCGCTGTCGGTCTGCCGGCTCAGCTCCGCGCGGGTGTTCTCCTGTTCCGCGGAGACGTCGACCAGGCTCCGCAGGGCCTGGCGGGCCTGGGCCGCCTCGTTCAGGGCCTGGTCGGGGTGGTCGCCGAGCAGCAGCTGAATGCCGGTGGCGTCGAGATTGCCCCCGCGGTACTGCGTCCGGGCCGCCGCGCCCGCGAGGTCGTGGAGATCGTCCATCCGGCTCTCGGAGCGGGCCAGGCCCTTACGGAGCGACGCCAGCCGTTTCTCCTGCTCGGTCGCCTTCACGTCCGCGGTGTTGTACGCCTCGGTGGCGACCTCCGCCTGGCGGTAGAGGCCGTCGAGTTCGGTGCGGATGTCCTCGATCGACTTGCCGGTCTGGGGGTCGGGATCGCTCGGGGCCGCGTAACTCGGCCCGGATATCAGGGCGATCGCGAGGACGAGGGCCGCCGTGGTGGCCCGGCTCCGTAACCGTGCGACGCCGGTCGACGCGTTCATCAGCTCCCTTTTCAGAGGTCGTGTCAACGAGGTGGCCGGCCGAGGGAGGGCCGACCTCGACTGGTGTCCGTTCAGGAGGAGTTGGCGTTCGACGGGCCGAAGAACTCGATCTCGGCGATGGACACCTGCTTCTTCGAGGAGGTGCTGGTGGCCGACTCGATCGTGAAGCGGACCGCGCTGACCGTGCCGACGCGGAAGGGGATGCGCTGGCCGCCGGCGCCCGGGTCGAGGGTGATGTCCCGGGAGGTGGTCTTGCCGTTGGACAGGGTGATCGTCGCTTTCAGGCGGTGCGGGCGGGCCGACTCCTGGATCTGGTCGGCCTGGACGGAGACGCCCGGCGTGATGATCAGGTCCAGCAGCCGGGTCGGCTCGTCGAACTTGGCCTGGATCCACTGGCCCTCGCCCGTCCCCGCCACACCCGGACCCCACCAGGTGTTGTTGATCTTGTCGCCGAGCAGATCGGGTTTGTGGCCCTGGTAGGAACGGGACGCGCTCCAGGTGTCCGGGTCCACCGAGGCGCGCTTGGCGAAGTGGTCCTTGGTGGCCTGCACGCCCTTGGGGATGTTGAAGGCCAGCACGGTCAGCAGGGTCAGTACGACCGCGGCACCCAGCCAGGTCAGGACGCGGTCGAAGGTGCGGCGCAGCCGGGGGCGGTCGCCGGCCCACGGGGTCTCCCGGTTGCCCGCGAAGAGCCGCCGCCACCAGGGCAGCGGGCCGGCCGCCTGGGCCTCGCGGGCCATGGGCATCGCGCACCGGGCGCAGAAGTGCCGGTCGGGCCGGTTGAGGGTGGAGCACCAGGGGCACGGTGTCCCGCCGTGGGCCCCGAGCTCCTCACCCGGGGCCCGTACGGTCTGCGGGCGCTGGGGGGCCGGGCGGCCGGGCAGCACCGGCGCGACGGAGGGGCTCGCCGTGGGCCGCGGTTCCGGATCGGCGACCGGTACGAGCAGCTGCCGGGCGCGGTCGGTCATGCCGTCGGGGTCGGAGGGGGTGCCGGGCGCCGGGGAGGCCGTGGGCAGCGGGCTGGTCGCCGCCACCGCCGGGACGGGTTCGGTGGGGGCGGTGTCGTCATCCATCGGGGAGGGAGCCTGGTGCGAAGGGGAAGACGGAGAAGGGAAGTTGGGCGGGACGGAGGCGTGGGGCCGGGCCGACTGGGGGTGACCGGGCTCGTTCGGGGCGGTGGCGGCGTCGGACGCGTGGGCGTCGGGCTCCGCGGTCGCCGTACGGGCGTTCAGCAGGTCGCGGGGGGTACGGGAGAGTCCCGCGGCGCCGTCCGAACCGGCGAACGCGTTCCAGCCGGGGGCGGGGTCCGCCGAACCGCCGGAGGGGGCGGCCGCCGGGGCCGGGTCCGCGGCTCCGCTGGAGGCCGCCGGACCGGCCGGGGACGCGGCGAAGGAAGCCGGCCGGGAGCCGCCGCTCGCGGGACCGGCGGGCTCGTCGAAGTCGGACAGGCTCGGACCGGCGCGGTAACCGCCGCTGGGGTCGCCCGAGTTGGAGCCGGCTGAACCAGAGCCGACCGTTCCGGAGCCGGCCGTCCCGGGGTCGCCGCTGCCGCTGCCGTGGCCGGCTGCTCCGGTACTCCCGCTGCCGAAGCTGGTCGCCGCCGCGTTGCCGCTGCCGTGGCCATAGCTGGCCGCTCCGGTGCTGCCGCCGCTGCTGGCCGCTCCAGCGCTGCTGCTGCCGTAGCCGTCCGAGCCGCTGCCGTGGCCGGCTGCTCCGGTGCTCCCGCTGCCGGTCGCCCCGGCGTTGCCGCTGCCGTAGCCGGTCGCCCCGGTGCTGCCCCTGCCGGAGCCGTCCGGGTCGGCGCTCGTCCCCGAGCCGGTGCCGCTGCCGTAGCCGGCCGACCCGGTGCTTCCACTGCCGGAGCCGTTCGAGCCGTCGCTCGCCGCCGGGCCGTCGGCGCTGCCTCCGGTCCCGCGGGAGGCGGACTGGGCCTGGGCGGAGGCTCGGTCCGTCCAGCTGAGTACGGCTCCGCAGCCGTCGCAGAACGACTGGCCCGGTTCCGCGCGGGTGCCGCATTCGGCGCAGTTCTGGGAGGTCGTCATGGAGACGGGGTCCTTTCGGCGGAGGTCGCTGCGGTCACCTGGACCGTGTAGGGCATGTGGGCCGGGCGGGCGGCCGCGACGAGGGTGTCGAGACGGTGGTGGTCCGCCGCGGTGGGGGCGGGCAGCCGGAGGTGTACGTGGAGCCGGGGACGGGCCTCGCCGGGGACCGGGCCGAGCGGGCGGGCGCTCCAGTCCGCGGCCCCGCTCTCGGCGATCTCCGGTTCGACGCCGAAGGTGAGCCTGATCGCCTCCGAGAGCCCACGCCGGGTGCCTCGGATGCGGTGCAGATACGCGGCGGCGGCGACGGCGGCCCGCAGCAGCGGTTCCGGTTCGGTGCCGTCCGTCTCCGCACCCACCCAACTGCCCAGCCACTGGACGAAGTCCAGTGGCGCGAGCGACGGGCGGAAATACGTGTCCAGGCAGTCGAGGACGCCGTGGATCGGCGCGACCACGTCGTCCAGCCCGCCGACGAAACGCTGGGCCAGGTCGTCGTCGGCGAACACGGCCGGCAGCATCGCGCCGATCGGCGCGGAGGAGCCGAGGCCGTCGATGGAGCCTCTCATCCGGCCACCTCCGCAAGGCGGTTCGCGGTCCTCACGCGCCGTCTCCGATCACTCGGACCCGGTGGTCGAAGGAGAACACCAGCGACGGCGCCGACAGGTCGATGCGGTCCGTCGCCTCGCCGCGCTTGCCGGTCAGCGGGTCGGCGGTGTGCAGGACCACCTGGTCGACCAGCTCCACGCCGGGGACCCGCTGAAGCACCGCGAAGACCTCGCCGGACTGGACGGGACGCCCGAACGGCCAGCCCGTGCCGTTCGCCCCGCCGGTCAGCGGGTCGAGATGGCGGTAGAGCGCGTCATGGGCCTCGCGGCGGACACGGTCGGTGTCGGTCCCGCGGAAGGCGTGCACCGTGGCCACCACCGTCACACCCTGGTAGTACGGCGGCCCGACCGCCAACCTCGTGCCGATCAGGCGGCGTTCGTCGAGATGGCGGGTGATGCGGTCCAACAGGGCGTCCCCGGGCACGAGTTGCTCGAAGCGGAGCCTGCCGCCCGGGTCCGCAACCGCCTGCGGCACCACCAACACCCGTACCGCGTACGCCCCGTGCTCGCCCTCCTCGCCCTCCAGACAGGTGATACGGGCGGTCTCGGGGGCCGCCCGGCGGGCCAGCTCCTCGTAGTCCCGGAGTGTCACCGCGCGCTCCTGGGCGCGCAGCGTGATCGGGGCGCGCACCTTCGCCTCCTCCACCGTCTCCCCGTCCACCCCGCCGCGCGCGGCCTCGCGGTTGACGACCTCGGAGACGTACGGGATGGAGGTGCGCAGGATCTGCACCGCGCCACGGGCCACGTTTCCGGCCCGCCCGCCGCCGGTGCGGTAGCGGCGGGCGCGGATCGGGGAGCCCTTCGGCGCGACCATGCCGTACTGGCGCAGGGTGCCGTCCGCCTCGCGCACCGCGGGACCGAAGGCGATCTCGCCGCTCGTGGCGTCGACGGTGACGTGCCGGTCGTACGGTCCCGAGGCCGCGAAGTGCGGGACGACCTGCCAGTCCGTCCAGCCCTCGTGCTCGGCGGTCTGCAGCAGCACCGGCGGGTCGTCGCCGACCACGGGCGCGTGCGCGAGGCGCAGCCGCTGTCCCGGCAGCCCGGTGGACTCGCCCAGCGCCTCGTCGTGCACCGTCTCGGCGTGTACGGCGGCGGTGGTGCCGCCGATGGTGAAGGCCTCGGCGGCGCGGATGGTCGGCGAGGTGGTGTAGAAGGGCTGGCCGGGGTGGGGTTCGGTGACCCGGCAGCGGATCCAGCCCGCCTCCTGGCCGGCGTTGCGGGACAGCACGTGCCCGCCGGGGATGTGCAGGACCACCTCGCCGGGGCGGTTGAGACCACCGGTGCCGTCCCGGTCGACCTCGCAGGTCTGCCAGCCGTCGGCGGTCCACGCCTCCCACACCAGCGGGGGCTGGCGCGGGTCCACGCCGACACCGTCGACCCGGCTGTCCAGGTCCAGCGCGACCGCGCAGTGCGGGATCGCGTTGGTCAGGCCCAGCAGCATGCAGTCACCGGGGTCGGGGGACTCCGAGAAGCAGAGCAGGTCCTTGTCGTGCACGGTCAGGTCGGGCGTCCGGTCGACCGCCGGCTCGCCCCGGTGCTGCACCAGCAGATGGCCCAACTCGCAGGGCACGACCGTCAGTTCGCGCTCGGTGGCGAAGACGACCGCCTCCTCGCTCTCGGTGCGCATGGTGGCCACCTCGGTGCCCACCGGCACGGCGATCGACTCCTCCTGGGGCGCCGAGAGCCAGAACGTCATGTCCGTGCGGGCGGCGGACGGCGGGAACAGGGTGATCCCGACCAGGTCCAGGAACGCCAAGTGGTTCTTCTCCGGCACCCGGTTGAGCCGGTAGACGATCTGGTCGGCCATGTGGGCCACCGTCTCGACGAGGGTGACGCCGGGGTCGGAGACGTTGTGGTCGGTCCACTCCGGGGCGCGCTGCTGGATGTAGCGCTTGGCGTCGTCGACGAACTGCTGGAAGCGGCGGTCGTCGAGATTGGGTGAGGGCAGGGCCATCAGTGGTCGCTTTCAGTTGCCGTACCGGCCGCACCGGGGCTTTCCGGCTCGTCGTGGGACGGAATGACGTAGAACGGGAAGACGAGGCTGCGCGGGTTGTTGGTGCCGCGGATCGAGTAGCGCACGTCGATGAACAGGACGCTCTGGTCGCCGCCGGCCGTCACCTCGACCTCCTCGACCTCGATGCGCGGTTCCCAGCGGTCCAGGCTGACCAGCACCTCGTGCTGGATCCGGCCCGCGGTCTGCTCGTTGACGGGCGCGAACACCAGGTCGTGGATCGCGCAGCCGAAGTCGGGCCGCATCGGACGCTCGCCCGGCGCCGTCGACAGGACGAGGCGGATCGCCTCCTCGACCTCCCGCTCCCCGCTGACCAGCGCGATCCCGCCGGTCGGCCCGATACGCAACGGGAACGACCAGCCGGACCCGACGAACTGCTCGGCCATCAGCGGCCCACCTGCCTTCTACTGGAACGGCTCACGGGATCACCATCGGCACCGGGATGGTGGTGACCCCGAAGACGGGCGACGCGACCATGGTGGTCGGCGCCTTGATCATCGTGTTGACGGCCGAGTTGATCTGTACGGTGCCCATGCCGGTGAGGCTCGCGGCGCCCATCGCGCTCAGGTTCAGCACGCCCGTCGCGTTCACGCCGATCTCGCCCGCGGCCCGTACGTTGACCACACCGCCGCCCTGGATGCTCAGCGGGCCGCCGCTCTTGATGGTCAGCGCGCGCCGGGCGCTCAGCGTGAGATCCGTGCCGGCCTCCACCGACACCGACCGGCTGCCCTTGATCGTGACCGAGCCCTTGCTGTCCACGGTGATCTCGGTCTTCGTCCGGTCCAGGAACACGGTCAGCTGCTTGTCGCCGGAGATCAGCCGGACACCCTGTTTACGCAGGCCGGTCTTCTGGCTGAGCAGGTCCATGCGGTTGCCGTCCCGGTCGGAGACGGTGTGCCGGCTGGCCTTCTTGCGCACGGTGTCGTGCAGCGGGACATCACTCACCACGGTCGGCTTGTCGCGGCCGTTGTAGAGCCCGCCGATCACGAACGGATGGTCCAGTGCGCCCCGGTCGAACGCCACCAGCACCTCGTCGTTGACGTCCAGCGGGAAGATCCCGCCGCCGCCGAGACCGCCCAGCTGCACGGTCCGCGTCCAGTCGCTGACGTACGTGTCGTCCAGCCACGGGAACTGCAGCTTGACCCGCCCCTGCTTGAGCGGGTCGTTCACGTCGGTGACCAGCGCGTTGGCCACGCTCGGCAGCCGGGCCGAGGTGTCCGCGCCGCCCGAGGACAGTCCGTACAGCGAACGCCACTGCCGGCCGCTGACCGTCACCCACGACTCGTAGTGCTTGCCGTCGCCGAAGACATGCCGTACGGAGGTGACGGTGTACTTGCCCTCGAAGGGCTTGCCGACGTCCGCGAGCGCCACCGGAACTCCCGGTCGCAGCTTGGGATTTCCGCGGGCGACGACCTCCAGCTCGGCGAACGAGCCGGTGACGTCGTCGGCGAGGGCGTCGGCGGCGAACTTCACCTCGTTCTGCTTGTCGTAGGGCGTGCCCGTCTCGACCAGCTTGGCCGTGCTGAACTTCCCGGCCGCCGCCCCCGGCGTGGTGCCGATGGTGATGCCCGGGTTGGAGCTCGCCGGCGAGGTGGCGGTGAGCTTCTTCTTGGTCGTCACGTCCCAGCCGCGGGACTCGACCTTGCTCACCTGGTCGGCGGCGGTCACCGCGGCCCGCAGCCGCAGGATGTCGTGCCCGGCCTGGAGGACGAACGGACTCTTGTCGCCGTCGGTGTTCGGAGAGGGCGCCCCCGAGGCCGACTTGGGCTTCACGAACTGGAACTTGCCCTGGGCGTCGACGGACATGACCATCTCGTTCTCGTCGGCGAGCCGGGCGAGGAAGTCCCAGTCCGTCACGTTGGACTGACTGATGAACTCGTAGACGGTCTTCGTCGACTCGATCTTCCCGATCGGCACCCCGTCCTGGCCGGCCAGCTTGCGGGCGATGTCCGAGGCGCTCTGGTTCCGGTACGCGGCCACCCGGCGCTGCCGCAGCAGCCGGTGCCCCATGTCGTAGCCGCGGATCACGGTGAAGGAACCGGTGCCGTCGTAGTCGGCCTCGAGGCCCGTGACCTCACCGGTCAGCAGGGGATCGCCGGCCCCCTCCCCGTCCGCGACCGGAGAGAAGACGACCTTGGTGCCGAAGGTGATGTTCAGCTGGCCGAGGAGCAGCCGGTACGGGTCCCGGAAGGTGAGCCGGAACGCGGCCGGGACGCCGACGCCCTGGTCGACGTAGCTGTCCACCAGGTCGGGGGCGTACTCGGGAGGCAGCTTGGCGCCCCCGATCTTCACGTCGACGATGGTGGAGTAGGCGGACTGCACCATCAGGCACGCACCTCCTCGGCGGCCGGCAGCACGATCTCGATGCCGGTCGGCAGCCGCGTCGGGTCGTCGATGTCGTTGGCCTCGGCGATGGAACGCCAGGCGGCGGCGGAGCCGTACTCCCGGAAGGCCAGCGACTGGAGGGAGTCGCCCGCCACCACCCGGTGCACGCGCTGCGCGGTGAGCGCGCCGGAAGTCGGGTTCTGCCCCGCGGTCTTGCTGGGGATCTCGTGCAGCTGGAGCCGGCAGGTGGCGCGGATCGGTACGCCGGTCGTGGAGAACAGCGTGTAGTTGGCCTCCACCGAGCTGACGTACGCCGTGAAGCGGGCCGTCGAGAACGACCCCCACTGGAAGACCACCCACGGCGGCGACGGCTGCTTGGTGCCCGCGCTCGCGCTCGTCACCTCGCAGCAGGCGAGCAGCGACTCGACCTTCTTCAGGACGGTGTTGCTGGTCGGCTCGTCGGAGGTGTCGAGGAAGATCTCCACGCTCATCTCGCGCGGCTCCGCGCCCATGAACTCCGGGAGCGGGCCGGTCCGTTCGATCTGCGCGGGGGTGACCTTCCACTGGGCGCGGCGGGTCACCGAGAGCTGCGCCGGGTTGAAGTCGAAGCCGAACGTCTTGATGATCCCGCCGGGCCGCCTGCTCTTGCCCTTGGGGGGTTCGTGAATCGCGAGCGTGGCGCGGACCAGGCTCTTGCCCGCGCCGCCCTTGCTTCCCTTGGCCATGTCTGTGGTCCCTCCCCTCAGTCCGTGAAGCCGTGGTGGGCGATCTCCAGCACCTCGGTCGCCACGGCCGGGCTGGCGGGGTCGAGCGAGGGTCCGGTCCAGCTGACCGGCAGCACGTCGATGAGGCCCCAGCGGGCGACCTCCGAACCGTCCGCGCGCAGCGCGGCGATCTGGGCCGTGGGCCGCTTGACCCCGGTCTGCACCGACGAGATCCACTTGGCGACCTTCGCGGTGTCCGGGGTGAGCGGCCGGGTCAGCCGGATGTTGGAGAAGGTGACCCGGGTGGGCAGCTGCCAGACGAAGCCGTTGTTGCCGCCCTCCTGCCGCTGCTCGACCTCCACCTGCGACGACAGCCCCTCGCAACCGTTGAAGTAGCCGAGGCTCTCGCCGTCGATGCTGAGGGTGAACCAGATGGTGGAGCCCGGGTCCTTGGTGGACATCGCGGCGGCCGGCCTTTCTGTCGTTCTGTCGGTCCTGCTGTCGGTCCTGGTCAGTGGCGGGGGTCGCGGAGTCTGCCGATCCGCTCGCGGTCCAGCCGGAGTTCGGTGCGGATCAGCCGGGTGATACGGCCGATGATCCGGTGCACGAGCTCGTCGAGCTGGAAGTCGGTGAGCTCACGCGGATCGAAGCCGCCCGCGGGAACCGCCGTGTACTCGGGCGGCTCGGCCGTGGCGGCGGAGTAGGAGGGCGGCGGTTGGTACGGCGGCGGGCTCCCGGAAGGAGGTGTGTACGGGGGCGGGGGTCGGCCCGATGCGTGGTGGCTGGTGCGTGGTGACCGGTGAGCGAGGTCGCCACCGTGGCCGCCGCGGCAGCCGCGAGGGCACCGGTGGCGCTCTTGGCCACGGGCTTGGTCAGGCTCGTCCTGCCCTTCTTCCGGCCGAGGAGCCGCTGGACGACGGGCGGGGGCGGGGCGGAGTCCGTGGCGAGGGGCGCCGCCGATCCCGGGCGCGGGGGTGGGGTGAGGGAGGCCACGGGGAGGGCGGCGGCGGTGCGGGGGGCCGGGCGGCGCAGAGGCGTGGCCGCCTTGCGCTGAACCGGAGGGGCGGCAACGGGAGTCGAGGGGAAGTGGGGCGCCGCGGAGGTGCTCGGAGCCGCGGGCGTGAAGGGCGTGGCCCCGAGGGCGCTCGGTGCCGCGGGGGCGAACGGGGGCGCCGTGGGTGTGAAGGCGGCGACCGTGGGGTTGAACGGGGCGGCCGCGGTGCTGGTGCCGAGGTGGGTGGCCGCGGACGGGCCGATCGGGGCGGCGGTGCTCCGCTGGACCGCGGGAGGCGTCGAGCTGGGCGGGGTGCTCGATGCCACGGGGAGGCGCGCCGGCGACTGCGGTGACGGCTGCGTTGGCGATACGGCGGTGGAGGGCGCCGAGTGTGTGGGCGGGGCCGTCGGGATGGGGGCGCCGAGGAGAGGGGTGGCGTCGGCGGGGGTGAGGTGAGGGGGGCGCCGATGGGGGAGCGGCTCGGGGAGGTGGGGGGAGAAGTCGCTTGCGTGCGCTGGATGTTGGGGGTGGCGGTGGCTGCGGCGGGCTGAGCGCCGGTGGGAGGGGTGGCTGAGGTGCGCCGGCCGGCCGGGCCGGTGGTGGCCGAACTGGGCTGGTTGGCCGGGTGGTTGGTGACCGAAGTGGACTGAGGGCGCTGGGCGACCGGGAGAGCAGGTGCGGAGGGAGTGTGCTCGGCCGGGGGAAGACCGGGAGTGGAGGCCGACTGGATGCGCTGGACTGCGAGGGGAGTTGGGGCGGTGGTGGAGGTCGACGTGGTGCTTGCCGAGGTCGAGGCCGAGGATGCGGGGGAACTCGGGCGCGGGCCAGGGGAGTTCGGCGGCGCGGGGTGAGTCGGTCGGCCTGCGGAGGGTGAACCGGGCTGTGGGGGAGCGGAGTTCGGGGAGGTGGGGTGGGGCTGCGGGGTGGCCGAGGTGATCGGTCGGGTGGGCGGAGCGGGGCGCGGGGCAGAGGGGTTCGGGGACGACGCGCCGTGCTGCGGGGAGCCGGGGTTTGTTGACGTCGACCCGTGCTGCGGGGAGCCCGAGTTCTTCGACGTTGTCCCGTCTTGCGGGCTCGCGGAGGTGCCGGACGGGGTCGGCTGTGACGCTAGCGGGGCACCGAGGCCGGGACGGGGCGTCGAGCGGGTCGCGCTGCGCTGGACGGGCGGCGTCTGGCCCGGCGAAGTGGGCGTGGAACGCGGGGAGTCGGCGCGAGGCGCGGTGAGGGGCTGGGGGGCTCGCTGGACGGGCGTGCCGGAGAAAGCCGAAGAGGAGGCGGCGCTCGGCGTCGGGCGGTCTGCCGACGTGGGCGTGGCCTCGGCGGTGTTCGTCGGTCGCGGCGGGGGTGACGGGGTGCTGCCGGGGGCGGACCGCTGTGGGGCGGGCGCTGGGGCGGTGGGTTCGGGCGCCGACGCCTGCGGTGTGGGGGTGGTGCTGCCGGGTGTGGGCGCGGTGGTGCCGCTGGAGGGCGGAGTGGCGGTGCCGCTGGAGGACGGAGTGGCGGTGCCGCTGGAAGGCGGTATGGAGGTGGCGCCGGAAGAGGGCATGGAGGTGCCGCCGGAGGACGGCATGGAGGTGCCGCCGGAGGACGGCATGGAGGTGCCGCCGGAGGTGGGCTTGGAGGTGCCGCTCGGCGTCGACGCCTTCCGCTGTACGGGCAGGGGCGCGGCGCTCGAGGCTGAGGCCGGACCCGGTGTGCCCGGTGTGCCCGGTGTGGGCGTGGCGCTGGACGTCCGACCCGTCGGCTGCGGCGCGGAGCCGGCGTTCGAAGCCGGGCCCGAACGGCTCGGTGCGTGCGTGGGCGAGGTGCCCGCAGTCGTCGTCCGCTGCACGGGGGCGCCCGCGGGAGGGGTCTGCGCGCCGGAGGACGCCGTGTTGTCGCCGGCCGTCGGTGCGGTCGAGGCGTCGGCGGGCGTGCCGTGCGGTGCGTTCGCCGACGTGCCGGTGCTGCTGGAGGCGCCCGGTGCCCGCGGTGTCGTAGCGCTGCCGGTCGTCGGTGAGGACGAGGAGGCGGGGGCCGAATGGCGCTGTACGGCAGGGGCAGTTGAGGAGGTGGTGGGGGCCGGTGGGCTCGAAGTGGTGGATGAGAGGCCGGCGTTGGAGGTACCGCCGCGTACGGGCCGGGGACCCGAGGGCGTCGCGGAACCGGTAGCCGGACCGGATGGGGCGCCGGCCGACTGCGCCGACGTACCAGCGGATGCCGGGCCGCTCGCGGAGCCGCCGCTTCGGGGACCGCTCGCCGTGGGCGATCCGGCGCCGTGGTCGGCCGCCGTCCGCTGGACCGTGGCGCCGGTCGCACCGGACGTGCCCGCGGACCTGCCTGTCGTAGCACCGCCGGGTGCCGTCGCCGACGGCCCGGCCGCCAGCAGTGGGACGGCAGGGCCGACGCCTCCTCGGTCACTTTCGGTCGAAGCCGTCGTCGATCCGCCCGAGGCACCCGCAGTCCCCGCCCCGGACGTCGGAACGGAGGCCTGTCGCGACACCGGCAGAGTGCGCCGCTGTACCGCGCCCGTCCCTGTCCGGGCCCGGGTGAGGGACTGCGGTCGGGACGGCGAAACGGCCGGCACCGGTTTCACCCGGACTCCGGTGGCGGGTGGCACCGACACTGCGGGCGACCCGGGCCCGGTGCCCGTGACCGACCGCTGAACGGCAGGCGGGCTCGCGGCAGTTGACGTAGCGGAAAAGGCCGTGGACGGACCGGAAGCCGGTGCGCCCGGTGAAGGCGTCGGAGTCGAGCCGCCGTTCGGGGCCACGGGGCGTGCCGCCACCGGCCTCGCACCCGTGCCCGCGCCCGACGTGCCGAAGCTCCCCGCCGGGAGGGACCGGAGAGGTACCGCCGGGGTGCGCTGCACGGCCGGCGCGGGGCCGGTCGACGGCAGGCCTCCCGTGGGGCGTTCGGCGCCGGGTGCCGACGCCTGCCGTGCCGCGTCGCCGAGCAGTGTGCTGGACCGGCCGTCCAGTACCGCGTGGGACGCCGTACCCATGAACGACGGGTTCTGCCAGGTCGGCAGGCGTCCGCCGAAGCCGGCGTCCGCGACCCCGGCCCGGCCGGGGGCCAGCGACCGCTGGATCGGCGGCAGCGCGGGCCAGGCGGCGGCGACCACGGGACGTGCGTCACCGCCCGCCGGGCCGGTGGCCGACGCGCCTGACGGATCCGCGCCGCCCACCGCCGCCGTGGCGGAGGACGGTGCGGCCGTGCGAGGGCCGCCGTCTTCGCTCATGTCGGCAGAGCTCATGTCGGCGGAGTCGGTCCGCCCACGCAACCGGTCCAGGAACCCCACTGCTCAGCCCTCCGCCCCGGCCCGGGTCACCAGGGACGCGATCTCGTCCGTGAAACGGCGGCGGTCCTGGTGCTCCAGGTCGAGGATCTCGTCCATGCTCCAGTGGAAGTGGTAGGCGACGTACGCGATCTCCTCGTGCAGCCGATCGGTCGCGTACGTCACGATTCCCCCAGGCGGCTCCCGCCGAGTTCCACCTCGAAGGGCTCGGCGCAGTGCGGGCACTGCACGGCGGCACGGGTGTGCCCCTCCGCGTTGATCTGGCGGTAGAAGTCCTGAAGGAAGGCCAGGTCGGAGGCGAACATGTTCTCCACGATCCCGTCGTGGACCATCGGGAGGCCGCCGAGCCGGGTGATGACCCGGCCCAGCAGGACCACCGACAGATACGCCGGGTTCTCCTGCACACGGACGTCCCGCAGCGGTACGAGTTCGTCCCGTGCCGTCGACAGCCGCATCACACCGTCCCGGTGGACGGTGCCCAGCTCGTCGACGTACCCGCGCGGCAGCTGGAACGGGAACTCCGTGCGCAGGGACTGCTGTTGCTGCACGGGCGCGGGGGCGGGAGCCGCCGGGGCCGGTGTCGCCTCCGGCCCCGGCAGCTCCATGTCCGAGTCCGACGCGGGTGAGGCAGCGTCCGGGCCGGAGTACGTGACGGCGCCGGCCCTGGCAGCCGAACGCCGCATTACTCGATGACCAGTTCTTCGAACGCGATGGTCACGGTCTCGGTGAGGGCGGCGGCCTCGCCGGCCTTCACCGTGCTCGCGTCGATCTTGCTGCACCACGCGTTGCGCATGTGGTAGCGCTTCACCGGGTTGTTCTGGAAGTCCATCATGATGATCGAGGCGTTCTTGCGGGCCGTCGTCATCTGACCGGTGATGGACTGGTTGATCCACTGCGTGAACGAGGCCGACTGGGTCATACCGCGGACGACCGTGCAGGTGCCGTTCTTCTTCACACCCGGCAGGTTCTTGACCACGTTCTGGCCGTTGGGGGTGTTCTGCTGATAGGTGATGACGTCCTGCTCGATGCTCAGACCGCTGACCTCGGCGAGGTACTCGACCATCACACCGTCGATCTGCAGGCCGAAATTATGTGAGGTGAGGGCGTCACCCGGCTGGAGACTCATGTGTTCGCTGTCCTTCTGAGGGTGTGGCTAAGGGTGTGGAAACGACCTGGGGAAGCGGCGGCCGCCTACTCCTCCAGCTCCCCGTTGCCGCTGGAGAACTGGGCCAGCCGGAAGATCACGAACTCGGCCGGCTTGACCGGCGCGATGCCGATCTCGCAGACGACCCGGCCGACGTCGACCGACTCCGGCGGGTTGGTCTCCTCGTCACACTTGACGTAGTAGGCCTCTTCGGGCCGCTGGCCGAACAGGGCGCCGTTGCGCCACTCGTTGACCAGGAACGCCGAGATGTTGCGCCGGATCCGGGCCCACAGCGCGTGGTCGTTCGGCTCGAACACCACCCACTGGGTGCCGATCAGGATCGACTCCTCCAGGTAGTTGAAGTACCGGCGGATGTTGAGGTAGCGCCAGGCCGGGTCGGAGGAGAGGGTGCGCGCGCCCCAGACGCGGATACCGCGGCCCGGGAACGAGCGGATGCAGTTGACGCCGATCGGGTTGAGCAGGTCCTGCTCACCGCGGGTGATCTGGATCTCCAGGTCCACCGCACCGCGCACGACCTCGTTCGCGGGCGCCTTGTGCACACCGCGCTCGGAGTCGTTGCGGGCCCAGATGCCGGCCACGTGACCGCTCGGCGGAATCAGCCGGGACTGGCCGACGGCCGGGTCGAAGGTCTTGATCCACGGGTAGTACAGGGCCGCGTACTTGGAGTCGTAGCCGGCCGTCTCCTGTCGCCAGACCCGGATCTGACGGGCATTCAGGCCGGGCGGCGGGTCGATGACCGCGACGCGGTCGCCCATCAGCTCGCAGTGCGCGATCAGGCCGAGCTGGACGGCCTTGACGTTCTCCAGGTCGATCGCGCCGCGCTGGTAGGCGGCCATCAGGTCGGGCACCGCGACCATGGAGATCTCGTCCACGGCCTCCAGGCCGCCGAAACCGGTGCGGTCGGCGGAGTCGCCGAGGTACTGGGCCGGGCCCGGGTGCGAGTCGTCGCCCGCGCCCGCCTTGGCCGGGACCGCGGGGGCGGCCGGGGCGGCCAGGGCCACCGTCTGGTTGTCGGGGCGGGCGAGCTGCGCGGCCGGTGCGGCCTCGGCCACGGTGATGAGCCTGGAGCGCTCCTTCACCTGCGTGACCACGTAGTTGCGGCCGCCCTTCTTGGCGGTCACGTCGAAGTTCTCGACGGCCTTGTCGCCGTCCTTGACGATCAGCCTGAACCGCTCGGCGGGGCCGTCGCCCTCCGGGTCGGCGACCTCGACGCTCAGCGAGCCGTTGCCGCCGGAGGCGATGGCCGTCACGGTGAACGTGCCGAGCTGGGACGGCTCGCCCGCGGGCAGGGCCTTGGCGCTGGAACCGGTGACGGCGGCGGGGCCCGAGCCGTTGACCGGGGCGCCCTCCGCGGCACCGCCGACCCGGACGACGTAGGCCGCCGAGCCGCCGTTCTGGAAGAAGCCGTAGACGGAGTGCGCGAGGTAGTACCCGTCGGTGAACTCACCGAAGGACGCCACGTACTGGGTCCAGTTGGTCACCAGCGTCGGCTCGTTCAGCGGGCCGGTGGGGGCGAGCCCCACGAAGGCGGCGACCGACGTGCCCACCCCCTCGATGGGACGCGAGCCGCTGGCCACCTCCTCGACGTAGACGCCGGGCGACAGGTAGGACGGCATGCTCTGCTCTCCTCCGGGGTACGAGACAGGAACTCCCCCAGCCTCACGCGCGCGCAGTGGGAGCGGGAACGTCCCGCGGTGCCGGACCGGGGGCAACTTCCTTGCCCGCAAGGGCAGTCCGGCCGGTCCCGCCCCGTGGACCTGCCCCACTGTCTGCCCTTCCGGTCCTTCCGTCGGGCGGGCCGGCCCGGTAACGCTGGAGAGTCCGCCGTTGCATGGAATCGAGGGGAGCGCTGTGCGCACACAGGAGACTCGGGGCCGCGAGGACGCCGCACGGGGCGGGGCCCGCCCTGCCCCGTCGCCGGGCACGACCGCGCAGCGCCTCATCGACCTCCAGCGTCTGGCGGGCAACGCCGCGGTGTCCCGGGCGGTGACCGAGGAGCGGCACGAGCACGACGCGGGGTGCGGGCATACGCCGTCGGTTCAGCGGCAGGCGCTGGTGCACCAGGTGCTGCGGTCCCCCGGGCAGAGCATGGACCCGACGATCCAGCGCGAGATGGAAGCCCGGTTCGGCGGCGCCGACTTCGGTCATGTGCGGGTGCACACGGGTTCGCTGGCCCGGGAGTCGGCGGCCGAGCTGCGCGCGAAGGCGTACACCTCGGGCAGCAACGTGGTGGTCGGCGGCAACATGACCAAGGAGGACTGGGCGCACGAACTGACCCATGTCGAGGACCAGATGGCGGGCTCCGTGCCCGGCACCGACACCGGATTCGGCGTGCGCATGTCCGACGAGGGCGACGCGGGCGAGCAGCACGCGGTGCGGAAGGCCCGGCAGGTGATGAGCGGACCGGTGCCCGTGCAGCCGATCCGCGAGCCCGGGGCGGAGAGCACGACCAGGCCCGCGAGCGGGCCCGCCGCGCCCATGATCCAGCGGACCGTGTGGGAGTTCCTGCCCGGCTCCAGCTTCCAGGACCCGGTCAACGGCACCCAGACCCGCTGGCGGGACGAGGCCAACGCCGCCAACGTCCAGACCTCCGGCCAGATCGGCATCCCCGCCGGTGTGACCCCGCAGGCCGGCGACAAGTACGACGACGTGACCGGGCGGCACCACGGCAGCGGCAACGTCACGTTCTCCAAGAAGGGCACCATTCCCGACCGCGACTACCCGGCGACGGAGTCCCGGACCCGCCGGGCGGTCGTCGAGGCCAAGCAGAAGATCGCGGCCGTCCTGGACATGCTGGGCGCGGCGGGCAACCACCCCGGCGGTGCGCTGCTCGCCGGACTCCAGTCGGGCTTCCCCGCCTTCCGCACCGCCACTCCCCAGCAGATCGCGGCCTTCCTGCCCCGGATCACCGAGGTCGTCGGCCGGATCCAGGCCGGGCTGAACTCGGCGGGCGCGGAGATCGCCATCGTCGGCACGGGCACCGGTACCCCGGCCGACGTCGCCGGCTGGGTCGCCCCCACCGCACGCGACATCAGCAACCGCGTGTTCAACCCGAACCAGCAGAAGAGCGAGGACCTCCCCGGCACGGACGCCCGCTCCGGCCCGATCAACCTGACGGCGATCGGCCAGAACGCCTGGTACGTCATCCACGAGGCCACGCACCGCTTCGCCGGCACCCTGGACTACCAGTACAGCCCGTATCCCCAGGAGTTGGAGGAGGAGAACTACGAGACGCAGCTCGCCGGGATCATGCCGGACCAGGCGGCGGCCCGGGACGCGGCGATGCTGGGCAAGCGCGCAGTCCGCGACCCCGGCGGCTACACGGGCAAGGACGAGCCCTCCCCGGCCAAGCAGCCCAACTGGTACGCCATGGGACAGCGCGCGCTGATGAACGCCGACTCCTACGCGCAGTTCATCCTGACCGCCACCGGAACACCGGCGCCGCGCACCTGACACGGACCGGTGGGCCGCCCCAAGTCCGGCCGCTCGCAAGCGGGTTGAGGGTCGGCCGGACTGCCCACAAGGGCAACACCCGCGGTCCTTCTGCCCCGAAGTCTGCCCACCGGTCCGCTGTGCCCGGACCGCACCCCGACTAGCGTCGCAGCGTGAGCCTGTGGACTTCTCTGGAACCGGCCTCCGTGACGGTGGATCCGGGTGGCAGTACGGCGGTGCGGCTGCGGTTGCGCAACACCGGTGACGTGGTGGACGAGTACCGTTTCGAGCCGGTGGGGCCGATCGCCCCCTGGACGACGGTCGAGCCGCCCTCGCTGCGCCTGTATCCGGGTACGACGGGCACGGTGGAGCTGACCTTCGCCCCGCCGCGCACGTCCGACGCGACGGCCGGTCCGAACCCGTATGCGGTGCGGATCACTCCGACGGAGCATCCGGAGGCGACGACGGTTCCCGAGGGGAATCTGACGATCACTCCGTTCACGGAGGTGCGGGCGGAGTTGGTGCCGCCGGTGGTGAAGGGGCGTTTCCGGGGCCGGCCCAAGCTCGCCGTGGACAATCTCGGCAATACCAAGCTCACCGCCTCGGTCAGCGGCAATGACAACGGCGACCAGCTGTCGTACGAGATCTTCCCGAGCAACGTCCAGATCGAGCCGGGCCGCGCAGCCTTCGTCAAGACGACGCTGAAGCCGCGCCGGATCATCTGGTTCGGGTCGAAGGAGCAGCGGCCGTACACGCTGAGCGTGCTGCGTTCGGGGGTCAATCCCCTTCCGGTGGAGGGGACTTACGTCCAGAGGGGCTTTCTGCCTCGCTGGCTGGCCACCTTCTTCGGGGTGCTGCTGGCCCTGACGATCACCTTCGTGATGCTGTGGATCGCCTACAAGCCCTCCGTGACCAGCGGCGCCAACCCGAAGGCCGCGGAGGCCGGGGCCACCCTCGCGCCCAGTCCCTCGGCGAGTCCCGCGCCGGTCATGCCGGCCGCCCCCGCGACGACCAGCGCACCGCCGGCCGCCGACTCCGGCGCCGCGGCCGGTGCCGGCGGGTCGGGGGGAGGCGGCGGTGGCGCAGAGGCCACCGTGACGGCCAAGCCCAAGGCGGACACCGCGGCGACCGCCGTCAACCGCCTGGCCAAGAGTGACCCCGGCGGACGGCACGTCTGCTATCGCGCGTTCGTCTTCGGCGTGGGCTGGCAGAAGCCGGTCTGCGACGGCACCATCGCCGGCACGGTCGGACAGGGCAGGCAGATCACCGCTCTCAACATCGCGGTCTACGGCGTCCAGGGCTCCGCCGGCAACGCCATGGTGCACAACCCCACCTCGACCAACGGCCAGGGCGCGTGGCTGCCGAAGTGGACGGCCATCATCGCGGACGGCAAGAACAACTACATCGGCAGTTCGAAGAGCGACGCCCCCTACCTGGTGACCTTCGTCTGGAACGTCGGCTCCGGTCAGCTCTGCAACACCGTCAAACAGGTCGAACAGGACTGGAGCAACCTGTCGTGCAACGGAGCCCGCGGCGACCTCAACACCGCCGGCAACTTCGACAACAACCACTGGATCGAAGCCATCAAGCTGACGGTGTGACGCCATGACTCTGTGGACTTCTCTGGAACCGGCCTCCGTGACGGTGGATCCGGGTGGCAGTACGGCGGTGCGGCTGCGGTTGCGCAACACCGGTGACGTGGTGGACGAGTACCGTTTCGAGCCGGTGGGGCCGATCGCCCCCTGGACGACGGTCGAGCCGCCCTCGCTCCGTCTCTATCCCGGCACCACAGGCGTGGTGGAGCTGACCTTCGCGCCACCGCGGACGCCGGATGCGACGGCCGGTCCGAATCCGTACGCGGTGCGGATCACGCCGACCGAGCACCCGGAGGCGACGACCGTCCCCGAGGGCAACGTGACCATCATGTCGTTCACGGAGGTGCGGGCGGAGTTGGTGCCGCCGGTGGTGAAGGGGCGTTTCCGGGGCCGGCCCAAACTCGCCGTCGACAATCTCGGCAATACCAAGCTCACCGCCTCGGTCAGCGGCAATGACAACGGCGACCAGCTGTCGTACGAGATCTTCCCGAGCAACGTCCAGATCGAGCCGGGCCGCGCGGCCTTCGTCAACACCAAGCTCAAGCCCCGCCGCATCATCTGGTTCGGGTCGAAGGAGCAGCACCCCTTCGCGCTGAACGTGCTGCGTTCCGGCGTCAACCCCCTTCCGGTGGAGGGGACTTATGTCCAGAAGGGGTTCCTGCCTCGCTGGCTGGCCACCTTCTTCGGGGTGCTGCTGGCCCTGACGATCACCTTCGTGATGCTGTGGATCGCCTACAAGCCCTCCGTGACCAGCGGCGCCAACCCGAAGCAGGTCGAGGCGGGCAACACGCTGGCCGCGGCCCCGACGCCCTCCCTGGCCGCCCCCGTCGTGCCGAAGGAGTCCACTCCGGTGGAGACCGGCGGTGGGCAGACCCAGCAGTCCGACGGGTCGGGCGGCTCGGGGACCTCGGGCGGCTCCGGGTCCACGTCCGGCGGCACCAAGAAGAGCGGCGGCACGAAGGCCACGCCCAAGAAGAGCGCCACGCCCGCTCCCGGCCAGCTCATCATCGGGACCGGGTCGAACCGCTGCATCGACGTCACCGACGCGCAGAAGGGCGTGGGCAAGGACGGCACCCAGCTACAGATCTGGGACTGTGCCGGATCGGCCAACCAGAAGTGGGACTTCCGCGGCGACGGCACCGTGCGCTCGCTCGGCATGTGCATGGACGTGGCCTGGGGCTCCTCGGACGACGGCGCGCACATCCAGCTCGCCAGGTGCAGCGGCAACCCGGCCCAGCAGTTCGTTCTCAGTCAGGCCGGCGACCTGGTGAACCCGCAGGCGAACAAGTGCGTGGACGTCAAGGACAACGGTACGGCCAACGGCACCAAGCTCCAGTTGTGGACCTGCGCCGGCACCCCCAACCAGAAGTGGCGGGTGGAGGACTGAGCGGAGCGGGTACCGGGTGCGGGCCCCTGCTACCAGGCGCCCTCGCCCGGCACCAGCCGCCCCGCCTTGCGGTACTCGCGGCGGGCGCCCTCCAGCAGGTCGGCCCCGGTGACCAGGTCGCCCCGGCCGGCGGCGAGATACGCGGCGGTCACCACGGCGCTGCGGATGGAGCCGCCGGCCAGCTCGAAGTCGGCGGCCACCGAACCGGGTTGGATGCCCTCGGCGCACGGCACATGGGACAGACTGTGCCGCCACAGCGCCAGCCGCTGCTCGCGGTCCGGGAACGGGAAGTCGACCACCAGGTCCAGGCGCCGGGTGAACGCCTCGTCGATGTTGGCGCGCAGGTTGGTGGTGAGCACCGCGATGCCGTCGAAGGACTCCAGCCGCTGGAGCAGGTAGGCGCTCTCCATGTTGGCGTACTTGTCGTGCGCGTCCTTCACCTCGGACCGCTTGCCGAACACCGCGTCGGCCTCGTCGAAGAGGAGCACGGCGTCGGTCCGGTCGGCCTCGGTGAAGATGCGCTCCAGGTTCTTCTCGGTCTCGCCGACGTACTTGTCGACCACCGAGGACAGCTGAACCACATAGAGTTCCAGGCCCAGTTCGGCCGCCACGACCTCCGCGCTCAGCGTCTTGCCGGTGCCGGACTCGCCCGCGAACAGACCGAGCACACCCCGGCCCCGGCCGCCGCCCGCACTCAGTCGCCAGTCCCCGAGCACCCGGTCCCGATGGCGGGCGCGCAGGGCGAGTTCATGCAGCTGGGCGAGGGGCCGTTCGGGCAGCACGAGGTCCTGCCAGTCGACGGCCGGCCGGATCCGGCGGGCATGCTGTTCGAGCCCGGAGGCGGACTGCTGACGGGCGGCGAGGCGCAGATGGGCCGCGGAGAGCGGGGTCCCGTCGAAGCGGGCCAGACTCCGGGCCGCGTGCGCGGCGCGCGCGATCCGGTCGCCCGGGAGGTGGTACGGCGCGACGGTGGCGGCCAGATCGAAGTCCGGCTCTTCGCCCAGCGCGGCCGACCAGACGGCCGGCGCACCCGCGTGCTGCACGGGCACGTCCAGCGAGAGGGGGTCCCGGTCGCACCACTGGGGGTCGTACGGACGGGGCCCGGCGATCAGCACCGGGACATCCGAGGCGGCGGCCAACTCCCGCACCAGGCCCGCCGGTTGCTCGGGCAGCCCGGCGACCACCACCGCCAGACCGGCCAGCCTGGCCTCCCGCAGCAGCTCCGGAACTCGGTCCTCGGGCCCGGAGAAGCGCAGTGCCGGGACACCCGCCCGCTCCAGCGCCGCGGCGGCACAGACGAGCCCGTCACCCTCCCGGCGTTCCCGGAGATAGACGTTGAGCGGGGGACCGGCGGTCAGCCGGGCGGCCAGCCGCTCCACGAACTCACCGAACTCGCCGTCCGCGAACGGCTCCTGACCGTCGTGGGACCGCGGGGGCGCGGTCAGCCGGTGGAGGTGCCCGGTGAGCGTCGCGTCGGGGGTGTCGTCGCCGAGGAGGTGGGCCACCAGCCGGTCGGGGACGCGCAACGAGCGGCTGAGGAAGGGGCGTTCGGGTTCCTCCACGGTGAGCAGCCCGAGCGCGGACAGCGGGGCCGTGGCATGCAGCCGGGCCCGGGCGGCCGGCGAGTGGACCGGGACGCCGAGCAGGTCGAGGGCGAGCGAGACGGTGGCCCGACGCCGGCTGACGTCGTCGTTGAGGTAGCCGTACAGCGGCTCGAAGGTGCGGTCCAGGTCGGGTGCGAGCGCGATGAGCAGCAGCGCCCCGTCGAGCTCGGTCAGCCCGAGCCGCGCGGACAGGTCCGCCAGCCGGTCGTACGGCTGCTCGGCGGCGGGGAGGCCGAGCACTACCGGTTCCACCGGGCGCAGCAGATGCCGTACCGCCTCCTCGGACAGATACAGCCCGCGCAGCGGATCGCCGGCCGTGGGGTCGTCGACGGAGCGGTGCTCGACCAGCACCGCCACGCGGTCCCGCAGGGCGTGCAGCCGGGCCACGAGCGTGGCGGCCGGGTCGGCGTCGGTCGGCGCGTAGGTCGGGGTCCGCGTGGTCACGTCCCCGAACCCGTCCCCCGGCCGCCGCGGGCGGCGCCGCGGGCGGCGCCGCGGGCCTGCCGGGCCGCCGCCACCTGCGTCGGCCGGTGGGCGCGTTCCTCGGTGACCGGCGGGCCGTCGACGGTGCGGACGCGGACCGCGGCGCCCTCGGTGACCGGCGGGCCGGCGTCGTACTCGGGGTAGGCCGGGAAGGGTGCGGTGACCACCAGGTCGAGGGACGGCTTGAGTTCACCGCCGAGAGCGGACCAGATCTCCGCGAGGGAACGCGACTCCGTCTGGATGCCGGCCACCGACAGCGGCACCGACATGCCCAACGCGCCAAGCGAGCCGGGGAGTTCCGAGGGGGCGAGCACCTCGCGCGGGATCAGGGTGGCCAGCACGGCGGACAGCAGCCGGTGTTCGTCCTGCGGCTGCTTCGTCCACGCCGTCACCAGGTACGACAGCCGGAACCAGCGCGGCGGCTGGCGGCGCTTGATCACCACCTCCCGCTCGTCGTACACCGGGACCTGGCCCCGCTGGCGGCGGTGGACGTCCTCGCGGATGTCGTACAAGTAGGCGTTGATGGTGGGGGAGTTGCGCCGGGCCGCCCAGTCCCGGGTCGGCGCGTCCAGGGCGACGTCGATGCCGGAACCCGCCAGCGCACCACCGCCGAGCAGGTCCTTGAGTACCTCGTCCACTTCGTGGATCACCGTCGTGCTCCCGCCCTGCGGTACCCGCACCGCATGAAACCTGCCGCCGTACCCGATCCTGCCCCGCACCCGGGCCGTCCGCGCAGGCGCGCAGGGGACGGCGAAGAGGCACGTCCGGTGCCCCAGGGGGCGATGCGGGCTGCCCGTTCGATCAGATGTAACCTTCCCGAAGGGCATATGCGACCGCGTGCGCCCGGTTGCGCAGGTGCAGTCGGGTGGTCAGCCCATGGATCACGTTCTTGACCGTGCGTTCGGAGTAGGACAGCTTGCCGGCGATCTCTCCGGTGTCGAGACCCTCGGCGACCAGGAGCAGGACATCCACCTCACGCGGGGCCAGCCCCGAGGAGGGGCCGCCCGGACGGCCGGCGGCACTGCGGTGCAGCGAACCCACCTGGCTGATCAGCCGGCCCAGCAGATCGGACGGCAGATCGCCGTCACCGCGCGCGGCGGCCAGCACGGCCTGCACCATCCGGGTCGCGGTGGCCTCGTGGCGCCAGACGATGGCGCCGACCCCGCACTCGATGACGTCGAGCAGTTCGCTCTCCCGCAGCGTGCTCACGACCAGCACCGCCCGGGCACCCTCGCTGCGCACCAGCCGGCGCAGCCGGGTCAGGGCGGTCTCGTCCAGGACGTCCTCGACGAGCAGCGCGACCGTGCCGGGGCCGGAGGCGCTCTCCTCCCGGAGCTCGATCTCCGGGTACCGGCGCAGCTGGCTGGTCGCGCCCTCGCGCAGGATCGGATCGGGGGCGTGCACCGCCACGGGTATCCGCTCCGGCGCGTCGGCTGTACCGGGGCGTGTGTTCCGCGATGAGGTGAGCAAGCTTTTCCCCCGTGTCAACGTGTATGCCACCTCAGCGGGGTCGGTGGCAGGTGTGCGGTGTTCACACTCGTGTGGCGGGTGGGGCCACAGCAATCGTGGAGCACCACGAGCAGCACCACGAGATCGGCCGGGCTGCTGCCACGACGGCGTCGGCCCGTCCGGTTCCCGCCCGGCGGGATCCGGTCGCCGTGGCACGTGTCACACCGCCCCGGGGCGTCCGGGGACCGTTGTTGGTAGTGGAACACGTCACGTCCGAGCAAGGTCCGAGCAAGGAGGCGGGAATGTCCGAGGCGACGCCCGAGCGCCCGCGTGAACACCGGGAAGCCACCGCACTGTTGGCGGACGCCGCCGCCCGCGCCCGGGCCGGCACGGGCAGGGTCGTGCTGCTGCGCGGAGCCACCGGCACCGGCCGGACCACGGTCCTGGAGGCCGCCGCCGAGTCCGCCGTCGCGCACGGCATGCGGGTGCTGCGGGCTCGCTGTGCGCCGGGCGACGCCACGGTGCCCTTCGCCGCCGCGCTCCAACTCCTGGGCCCCTTAAGGGAATTAGAACCGCCCGACGCGGCGGCCGGCGAGCGGGAGCGGGCCGAACTGCTGCGCCGGGCGCTGCGTACGTACGCGGACGAGTCCCCGCTGCTGCTCGCCGTGGACGACGTCCACCTCGCCGACGCACCCTCCTACCGCTGGCTGGTGGAGACGGCCCGGCACGCGGACCTGTCGGCCATGCCGATCCTGCTGGCCGTCACCGAGCGCAGCCAGTACGACATCGACCCGCCCGCACCCGGCTTCAGCCACACCCTCTCGCCCGCCCTCGTCCGCACCCACACCCTCGCCCCGCTCACCCTGGAGTCGGCGGCCGAGCTGGTGCGCGGCGAATTCCCGGGAGCCCCCGACCCCTGGGTCGACAACTGCGTACGCGCGGGCGCGGGCAGCCCGCTGCTCCTGCGCGCCCTCCTGAACGACTTCGGCGCCTCCAGCCGCCCCCCGGCCGTACCGGAGACGTCGGCCGCGCTGTACCCGGGCCAGTACCCGGCGGCCGTCCGCTGGTGGCTGGACAGCGCGGGCCCCGGCACGACCGAACTGGCCCGCGCCCTCGCGGCACTTGACGAGGGATGGGACTCCGAGACGAACGGCCGGCGGGACCCGGCGACTTCCGGCACCCCGTGGGGCGGCTCACCGAGGCGACATCCTGTCGCCCCTGTCGCCCCTGCCGCCCCCGCGGCCCCTGAGCCAGGATGCGACGGAAGGGTACCGGGGCAGACCCGCCGCTTCCTTGAGGGACCGGACGGCGCGTGGGACCCGCACTCCGCGGCGGACGCCCGCCGTTCCCTCAACGGTGCCGCCGGCCTGGTCCGGGGGCGTGGGGCCGGGCGTCCGGTCGAGGAACTCGGGGGGCTGCTGGCCGAGTTGGCCGGGGCCGATCCGGCGCGGGTGGTGGGGTGGCTCACCGCCATGACCGGGCTCGGGCTGTTGCGGCCCGACGCGGGTGGGCGGCCTCGCTATGCCCATCCCCTGTTGCGGGACGCGGTGTTGACCGGTGTGCCCGTGGCCCGGCGGCGGGCCGCGCACCGGGCCGCCGCGGAGGCGATGCTGCGCCGCGGCGCCGCCACCGAGACGATCGCCCGGCAGCTGCTGCTGTCCGACCCGGCACACACCCCGTGGACGTCCTCGCTGCTCCAGGAAGCCGCCGCCCTCGCCCTGCGCGACGGCCGCCCCGACGACGCCGTCGCCTATCTGCGCCGCACCCTCGACGAGCCCCTGGCCGACGGGCGCCGGCAGCGGCTGCTGACCGAGCTGGGCTCGCTGGAGGTCGCGGGCCGCAGGTCCTCGGCCGGCATCCCCCGGCTCACCGAGGCGCTGCGGATGCCGGGCACCCCGCAGGACCGGGTGCGTGCGGCGCTGGCCCTGAGCACCGCGCTCGCCGGGCACGGCCGGCCCCGCGCGGCGGTCGAGGTGCTGCGCGGGGTGGACGAGCAGCTCACCGACCGCCCCGACCTCGCCGCCACCCTCCGCTCCGCCTCCGCCCTCCTGGCCGACCAGGACCAGACGGTGCGCCGTGAGGTGTACCGCTGGCTCTCCGACACGGCCGAACACGATCCGGAACTCGTCGGCCCGGCCACCTGCGCGCTGCTCGTGCGCCACGCCGCCACCGCCGGGCTGATCTCGGCAAAGGACGCGATGCAGCGGGTGCGCGCGCTGCTCGCCTCGCCCTCCGACCCGCTGACCGAGCCGTTCCTCGTGGGTACGGCCGCCGCGGTGGCCCAGTGGGCCGACGAACTGGACGAGGCGGAACGGCTGGTGGAGCGCGGCCTGGCCGGCCAGCGCCCCGGCCTGCTGCACCCCATGCACCAGGCCCTGCTCAACACCCGCGCCGACATCGCGGCGGCCCGCGGTGAGTTGGGCAGGCTCCCGGCCGAACCGCCCCTGCTGCCCGACGCCGGCCCCTCCAACGAGCACGCGCACACCCTGATCGCCCTCGTGGAGACGGGCCGTACGACCGAGGCCCGACGCCTCGCCGAGGGCTTCGACCTGCGAGAGGCGCCCGACTCCTGGGAGTTGAACCGGTTCCTGTACGCACGGGGGGTACAGCGAGCCGCGGCGGGCGACCCGGCGGGCGCGCTGCACGACTTCCTGGAGTGCGGGCGCCGCCAGTCGGCCCGCGAGGTGTTCAGCCCGGTCGTCACCCCGTGGCGCTCGTCCGCCGCCGAGTGCCGGCTCGCCCTCGGCGACCCGATGGCGGCGCTCGCGCTGGCCGAGGAGGAGCTGCGGCTGGCCCGCGAGTGGGGCACGCCCCGCGTCGTGGGCCGAGCCCTGCGCGTGCTCGGCACGGTGACCGGCGGGCGCCGGGGTCTGGAGCTGGCCGAGGAGGCCGTACGACTGCTTCGGGGCGCGCCGGCCGCCACGGAGCCGGAGTTGGCGGCGGCGCTGATCGCACAGGGCCGCCAGCTGATCGCCGCGGGGGAGCGGGCGCGGGCCCGGGAGTGTCTGCGCGAGGCCGCCGAACGGGCCGAACGGCTGGGCGTGCTGCGTCTGCGGACGCTGGCCGAGGAGGCCCTGCGCGAGGGCGGCGCCCGCCGCACCACCGCCGTCCGCACCGGCTCGGGCTCCCTGACCGGCAGCGAACTGAGGATCGCCCAACTCGCCGCCGACGGCCGCACGAACACGGAGATAGCCGGCCTCCTCCACCTGGCCCGCCGCACCGTGGAGACCCATCTCACGGCCACCTACAAGAAGTTGGGCATACGGCGACGCGGCGAACTGCGGGAGGCACTGGCCGCGAAGTAGGGGTCTAGTTCTTCGGCGGCGGTGGTGGGGCGACCGTCGCCGTCATGCCCAAGTGGTTGTCCGGGTCCTGGAGTTGGGCGCCCGCCGACTGGAGCATCCGGCGGACCATGGGCTCCGGGAGGCGGATCACCACCGGCTGGGCCATCGTCCGCTCCCGGACCGCCTTGTCGACCCGGCCGCCGCGGACCCGGTTGGCCACCTGGGCGTCCACCCTGACGTCCAGGGTGAACTGGACCAGGACCGACTTCATCTTCGGCTTGTGCAGCGGCATCGAACCGGAGGAGTTCGCGGTGACGTCGGTCGTGCCGCCCGAGCCGCCCGCGTTGGCCATCAGCTGGTTGAGCCGGAACTCGTCGGCGTTGAGCAGCCCCGCACCGCCCAGCGGCCGTGCCGACCTGCCGCGGTCGGCGGAGCTCTGCCCGTCCGTCTGGGTGGGCCGGGGCGCGTCCAGGTGGCTCTGGCCCACCGTCTCGAAGGTCATCGTGTCGCCGACGCCCAGCACCCGCCCGTCCCGGAGCCGCGCGTGCAGCGAGGCCCGCAGGTCCTGACCCTCCGCGCCGGTGGCGTGCACCGGCGGCAGCTCCGCCCCGGCCGAGGTGAGCAGCGGCAGCGCGGCCGTCATCCACTCGGTGGAGACCGCCTCGGTCAGCGCGTACGCCGCCGACTGCCCCTTGTCGCGGAACCGGTCGCCGCCGCCCGCCTGCCGGACCGCGGAGTTCACCAACTCCCTTACCTGCGGGGCTCCTTGGAAGCCGTTGACCTGGGCCTCCATCGGCAGCCGTACACCGTTCGCCCGCCAGGCGCCGTGGTCGACCGGGCCCCCGGTGGGCAGCGGGGCCGCCGCCGCGGGGGCGGTCACCCGGGACAGCGCCTGGAGGTCCCCCTGGAGGATGCGGTGAGTGAACGACAGCCTGTCCAGCTGGGCCAGCCCCACCCGGGTGTTGCCCTTGAACAGCTCCAGACTGGCCCGGATCGGCATCCGCATCCTCGCCGACCTTGCCTTCGAGTCCGCGACCGTCTTCATGCCGAGCTGGCCACGGCTCGCGGTACCCGTGCGCCGCGAGTCACCGGACGCGTAGCCGATGCCGGCCGCGCCGCCCACGCTCTTCAACTGGCCCGCTCCGCCCTCGGGCCGGCCCGATCCGGCGAGGACGCCCTCGACGCCGGTCACCGTACCCCGGTCGTGGGAGTCGCTCTCCTGGCTCACGGCCGCGGTGATGTACTCCATGTCCCGGCCGGTCGCCTCGCCGGTGAAGGTGCCGTCACCCGTGCGGCTGACCTTGAACACCGCCCAGTACGGCGTGTTGCGGCCGTCCAGCAGCTCGACGGTGACCCCGCCGTCCATCGCGCCGGCCAGCAGCCCGGCCGAACCGTCCCGGTCCAGCACCCGCAGCAGCCGCTGCACGTTGTCGTTGCGGTCCTTGAGCTGTTGGCGCGGCAGCAGGTCCTCGGCGACACCCCGGTACCGACCCTGCGCGAGGTTCGTACGCAACTGCCCCAGCAGGGGCACGAAGTCGGGCAGGTCCTCGATCATGCCGAAGCCGAGGGCGGCACGACGGCCGAGCCGCGGCCCGGCGGGAGCGGCCGGCGCGGTGGCGGTCGAGTCGGCTGCGGCGGAGGTCGAGCCCACTGCGGCCGAGGTCGAGCCCGCCGCGGTCGCGGGAGCCTGCTGCCCGGCCGCCCGCTCCTGGGCCATCCGTGAACTCTCCGCGGGCGACTCGCCCCGCGCGCCGGACGAGGTCGCGGCCGGAGCGGCGGAGGTCGTCGCCGACTCGGGCGCGTCCAGCCCCAACTGCCGCCTGATATCGGCTGGGAGCTGCGCGTCCGTCAGCCACACGCCCGCCCCGGCCAGCAAGGTCCGCGCGCCCTTGGCGACATAGGGACCGCCGCCGGTGACCTTGACCTCCGCGACCATGTTGACCAGCACGTCGCACTGGACCAGATGCAGCCGGTCGCCCTTCTTGGTATGGGCGTTGCGCTCCACCGTGCCGGACACGGCGGAGGCCTCGGCCCGGCCCTCGCTCTTGGTGCGGTACGTCGACAGGCCCTGGCCGGTACGCCAGGTGGAGCCGGTCTCCGAGCCGGTGGCGCCGAACTGCACCGTGCTGGTGGTGCCCTGGCCGGCCTGCCCCGCGGACTGGTGGCCGCCCAGCACGAAGGTCTCGGTGCCCGGGCCGCTGCCCGAGTGCAGAAGCTGTGCGTTGGCCAGCGACAGCCGGGTGCCGACCGCACCCTTGAGGGACGCCAGGCGGCGCGGGTAGCGCAGGTTCTTCACGACCCAGCCGGCGGACCCGGCCTGCCGCAGCGCCCCCTGGATCGCCCGCTCGCCGAACCGCTCCTCGATCGACAGCCGCGGCGCGAGCCCCTCGGTCGCCAGCGCCGGGTCCTCGCGTACGCCCTTGTTGCGGGCGGCGGCCCTGGCCAGCAGCTCGAAGGCGAGCTCCCGCACGGGCGCCCCGTCGACGTGCTCCACCAGCTGCCAGTCCCGCACCAGCTCCCCGGTGGCCGCCGCAGGGGTGAGCGTGGCCAGATCGCCGATGCCCTCGGCCGCGAACTCGGGCTCGACGTTCACCGTCCGCTCCGGCCGGTCGGTCTCCTCGTCCGTGGTGAACTCCGTCGGCGTGAGCAGCCGTACGTCCTGGCTCCCCATGTTCATGTACGCCACCGTCCTGGCCTCCGGCACGTCCCGGCCGGGAGCGCCGGGGGTGAGGCTGCGGGCGAGTTTGCGGGGCCGGGAGGTCATCGTGACGTCCACGTCCAGGCGCAGGGCGGCCCCGAACGCGCTCGCGGTCTCGGAGCCGTTGGTCACGACGTCCGTGCGGCCGGTGGGGCCGGCCTGGTTGCGGCGGGTGCCCGAGCTGTGCCGCTCGTAGCGGGCCGCGCCGGTCAGGATGCCGGGGACCAGCCGTGCCTGCCCGAGCACCAGACCGCCGACCGAACGCGAACTGCTCCGCCCGCTCTGCGAGTTGCTGGTCACCCCGGAGTGGCTGCGCACGCCCCAGTCCTTGATGTCGCCCTCGTACTCGGACTTGCCCAGGTCGCCCTTGACGAGGATCTGCACGTCGTGCGAGTGCATGGCGGACTTGCGGCGCAGCCGGACCTTGATGCCGGTGGACAGCAACTGGTCCTTGTTCACCCGGAGGTTGGTCTCCGACAGGGCGGTCATCAGCTCGCGGTAGTTGCGCCGCTGGTTCTCCGCCTCCTCGTCGCTGGTGCTGACTGCGGGCTGGGTGGTGCCGAACGCGGGGAGATAGCCCGCGAGTTGGGGGTCGTAGGCGAACAGCTCGCGGACGGCCCTGACCATCGGCCCGGTGTCCAGCCTGCTGAGTACGACGCTGGATCCCTTGCCGCCGTACGGGAGATGGCGCTCGACGTCCACCTCCGCGCCGTTCTCGTCGGTCGTCTTCGGCTTCCTGACGAAGTCCTCGGCCTCCATGCCGGGCGGCAACGGCAGCCCGAGGCTCGCCGCCTCGTCGGCCCGCAGGCTGATCCACACGTTCATCGAGTGGGTGGCGACCCGCCGTTCGGGGTGCAGGATCAGCTCGGCCGAGCGCGGGCCCGTCCCCTCCGCGGTGAAGTTCACCGTGGCGAAGTAGAGCGCCTTCTCGCCCCGGACCTCCGCGCCCTGCCTGCTGGAGACGGTCTGCTCCGTCGTCGTGAAGCGGGCCTGGCGGGCGGCGGCGACCGGCATGGCGGTGCCCCGCACGACGGCCGCGTTGCCGACCGCGCCCACGCCGATCGCGGGACCCACGCCTGCCGTGACGGCCCGCCCCTTGCCCGCGCTCTCGGTGACCGAGGTCTGGGTCTGCTGGTGGGTGCGCAGCTGCGTCCTGCCGGTGCCCCAGGCAGGGGTGAGGCCGGTGATCGCGGCCCGCAGATGGTAACTCCCCGCCGTTTTACCGTCCTTGGACTGGAGGTCCTCGCCGACCACGCCGTCCCGCAGCAGCCGGGGCATGTCCTCCAGGACGGTCGCCGAGGAGGTCGCCTCGTACAGCCGGGCCAGTCCGGGCGCGCCGGGTGCGGTGAGCGAGGGGTGCAGCACGGAGCGGACCGTGTCGAAGAGACCGCCCCCGCCCGCGTGCGGTCCCGCGGTCTCGGACACGGCGAGCGGCGCCAGCGAGTCGGCGAGCGTGACACGGCCGGGTGTGGGGTCGTCCTGGGCGAACGGCGTGGGCGTGGCCGGCGCCCCGGTGCCGGCCGGGACCAGATGCTCGGTCGGCACGCGCTGGGTGAGGGTTCCGGAGGCGCGCAGCAACTCCTCGTTCTCGGTGCCGTGCTTCTTGATCCGCACGAGGTAGCGCACCTTGCGCGGCACCTCGACGGAGCCCTTGTCGCTGCGCAGCACGCGCGGTTCGGCCACGTTCCGCTGCTGGCGGGACTCCCGCGAGGACTGCCACGGCTGGACGCTGCCGGTGGCCGCGCCGCCCAGCCAGAACCCCGGCGCCACCGGCGCGAGACCGAAGGCCAGACCGCCCGCGCCCTTGCTCGACGAGGCACCGGCCGTGCTGCTGGTGGCCGCGGCGGTGTTGTGCTGGACGTCGACCTTGGTGTCCTTGCCCTCCTTGTCGTCGTCCAGACCGACCGAGGGGGCGCCGTACGGGTCCGGTACGGCCTCTTCGAGGAGCTCGTTCGGGTAGTGCACGGGGGGCCGGTCGTCGGGCGCCGGGGCGATGCTGACGGTGACGTCCCAGGAGTCCCTGCCCTTGGTCCCCTCGACGGCGAAGGCACGGCCCCGCCCGAAGAACGACTCGGGCCGGCCGGCCAGTTCGCCCGCGATGTCGGCGACGGTGCCGCCGTCGTGCCCGACGACCGAGGACACCGCGTGCCGGACGAACTCGTGCCCGGTCAGCCCGTACGTGGTGGACAGGCCGCCGGCCGTCAGGTCCATCAGGTACGACGGCAGCACCAGACCCGGGATCCGCTCGTCGGTGCCGGCCATCGGCGTGAAGCCCGGCCGTCGGCCCGGTCGCCGGGTGGTCCCCTCCTGCCCCTGCCGCAGGGCCTGCGCGGTGGCCGCGTTCCCCGCGGTGTTCTGGAAGGCGAGCAGGGCGTGTTGAGGGGCGCCGGAGGAGGACGGGGCGGCGGTGCGGGGCGCCTTGGGCGCCACCTGGGAGTCGCCGGTCCTGCCGTCCCCTGACTTCTGCTGTGTCCGCACGGCTTCAACGTAACCACCGGCGCGACCGGCGGAGGCATCCCCTGCAACTCCCGCCGCTCTTGCCGCTCTTGATCCACCGAGACGTCAACTCCGGTACACCGAACGGCCATCCAGCGCTTTGCCAATCCTTTACAACCTGTGTCCCGGCTGTCTCGTCTCTCCGCTCGATCAGTCACCCAGCCCGTCGGCCGACCACCGGCGGGCCGACGAAAGAGAGCGATTCATGCGCCGAACCGGCTTCAGTGCCCTGGCCCTCGCCTGCACGGCCGTCCTGGCGGGCGCGCTGCCCGCGTTCGCCGACGGGACGTCCACGTCCCCGAGTGCCGTCCCGAGCCAGGTCGCCACCAAGGCCCCCAGCCCCGTCCCCAGCGAAGCGCGCACCGCCACCACCGAGCCCACCCGGGTGCCGTCCGACCAGGTCTCCGTCGTCCCGAGCGGCGCGCCCGACACCGGTGTGGCGCCCACCTCTTCGGACTCCACCAGCACCGGCACGCTAGTCGGCGGGGGCGCCGCCGCGGCCCTCGTCCTGGGCGGCGGAGCCGTCTTCGTCGTACGCCGCCGGCAGGCGAACGGGGCATGAGCCACCTGCCCCGGCGCGCCCTCGCCGCGGCGGCGCTGGCCGCGCTGCTCGTCGGCTGCGGCGGCCCCGGCGCCACGACCGGGAGCTCCGCGACCGGCACCCCCGCACACCCGCCGTCGTCCGCCGCGCCGCCGGCCGCCAAGTCGGTGTCCGCGGTGGGGCGATCGACCCCGGTCCGGCTCCGGATACCGGCCATCGGGGTCGACACCCCGGTGATGGAGCTGGGCCTGGCCGGGGACGGCAGCGTGCAGGTGCCGCCGATCGAGGCGCACGACCGGGCGGGCTGGTACGAGCACTCCCCGACGCCGGGCCGGACCGGACCGTCGGTGATCCTCGGCCATGTCACGGTCGGCGCCTACGGGGACGGAGTCTTCCGGCACCTGGGCGAGCTGCACCGGGGCGGGAAGATCGACGTACGCCTGAAGAACGGCACCACTGCGGAGTTCACCGTGACCGACGTACGCACGGTGGCCAAGGCCGACTTCCCGTCGGACGAGGTCTACGGCAACGTGGACCGGCCGGAGCTGCGGCTCATCACCTGCGGCGGCAAACGCACCGGTGACGGCTACCTCGACAACGTGATCGTCTTCGCGGTGCTGAGCTCCGCCACTCCCTGACCCGGCCGCTCGGAATCCGGGCCGACGGAACGTACGCCGTCGGCCCGGACTCTTCCCCGATGAGTGCCGAGTTCCCCCACGACCCTGGAGAACGTTGAAACGGTCCCGCGAGAAGGCCGCGTCCGAGCTGTTCGCCGCCCTCTATCCGCGTCTCGCCGGCTGGTGCCGCCGGCTGGTCGACGACGACGAGACGGCCCACGAGATCGCCTCGGAGGCGTTCACCCGGCTCTGGGCCCGCTGGACGTCCGTCGCGGAACCGCGCGGCTTCCTCTACGTCACCGCGGCCAACCTCGTCCGGGACCACTGGCGCAAGCTGGAGCGCGAGCGCCGGGCCGTGCGCCGGGCGACGACCGAGGCGGCGGTGGCCCCGCACGCCGAACAGGCCGATCCTTCGGTACGACTGCTCGTGCAGTCCCTGCCCGAACGCCTGCGCGTCCCGATCCTGCTGCACTACTACGCTGACATGCCGATCCGGGAGGTGTCCGTGCTGACCGGACGCAAGGAAGGAACCGTCAAGGCCGACCTCCACACGGCCCGCGAACTGCTCCGCGCCCACCTGAGGAGAAGCCTTGATCACACACTCTGACGAGGGCCCCGAGCACGACCCCGAGGACCCCCTCACCCTCCTTCTGCGCCCCCCGGCCGAATACCTGGGCCCGCCCGCCGGCCGCTACGAGGCGATCCGCCGCGGCGCGTCCCGCCGCCGGCTCGTCCGCGCCGCCGCCGGTGCCGCCGTGACCTGCGGCGTCGCAGCCCTCGTCTTCCTGCCGCTGCGCCTTACGGCCACCGACACCCCCGGCACCCCGACGGTCCCGCTCGCCCCGCCCCCCGCGAGCAGCCCGTCGACGGTGCCCAGCCCCTCGGCCTCGCCCGAGGCCTCGGCCCCCACGAAGGCGCCGAGCGACAGCGCGGCCCCCGACAGGTCCGCCACCGCGGTCCCCGGCGAGCAGCGCTCCGCCACCCCGACCACCCGCACCATGCGGCCGTCGACGGAGCCGAGCCAGGAGCCCTCCCCCCAGGCCTCGATCACCGGGAGCCGCTCCTGAAAGGAGTTTTGAACACGTTCAGAAACAGGCGTACGCTGCCGCCATGAGCGACAGAGCCGCCCTGCTGAGGGGCATCCGCGCCTGGTTGGTCCTGTTCGTCGGCTGCCTGGTGCTGAGCGGCGCCACCGCCTTCCCCCTGGTGCACGAACTGCGCTGGACCGAGGACCTGTTGAGGTGGCTGTCCGTGCCGGACCACCTCCCGGTGCTCATGGAGTGGATCGAGCGCGTCCGGCGCGGACTCGACACCGCCGACGCCGACTACCCCTTCCTGCTCTACGGCACGGACTGGCTCGCCTTCGCCCACCTCGTGATCGCGGTCGCCTTCTACGGCCCCTACCGCGACCCCGTCCGCAACATCTGGGTCGTCGAGTTCGCGATGATCGCCTGCGCCGGCATCATCCCGCTCGCCCTGATCTGCGGCCCGATCCGGGGAATCCCGTTCTGGTGGTCGGTGATCGACATGTCCTTCGGGGTGTTCGGGGTGATCCCGCTGTACGTCGTCCGGCGGAAGATCAAGCACCTGGAGGCCTTCACGGCCCCGAACTCCGCCCCTTCGTTCGCTACTTGAGCGCGGCGAGCACGATCTTGGAGTCGGTCGAGACCGCCAGCTTCAGCACGGTCGCCGCCGTCACCACCTTCGTCGTCGAACCGGCCCGGAACCGGGCGTCCGGAGTGCACCCCCGCGCTGCCGCGGAACGTCGGCGGGGAGGGGGCGGGACCCCGACCGGTCCCGGAGTAAATCCCTTACGGGGCAATGGTGTTGTGGGGGATCGACCCTACGGGTGCCCGTCGCGCGCCGGAAAAGTGTTATCCGCGGGCACCTCGGCCGTCACCGACGGTGTGATCTCCGACATTGCCAACAGCGGGGGCCCGGCTGAAAGGGTGCGGGCATGAGGACGTATGCCGAGGTGGGACCGCACTGGCGGGCCACCATCACCGCCGCGCAGGCCGGCGACCGGCAGGCGTTGGACGAACTCGTCGCCGGCTGGCTGCCGCTGGTCTACAACGTCGTCGGCCGGGCCCTGAACGGGCACGCGGACGTCGACGACGTCGTCCAGGAGACCATGCTGCGCGCGGTCGACAACCTCGGTTCACTGCGCGACCCGGACAGCTTCCGGTCCTGGCTGATGGCGATCGCGATGCGCCAGATACGGGACCGTGCGCGCCGCAGATCGCCGCAGCAACTGGACGAGAGCGCGGCCCGGGAGGCCACCGACTTCGCCGAACTCACCGTGCTGCGGCTCCAGTTGGAGGGCCAGCGGCGCGAGGTCGCGGAGGCGGTGCGCTGGCTGGACGACGAGGACCGGCAGCTGCTGTCGCTGTGGTGGCTGGAGGTCGCGGGGGAGCTGACCCGGCGCGAGCTGGCCGCGGCCGTCGGCATCAGCCGCCAGCACGCGGCGGTCCGCGTCCAGCGGATGAAGGAGCGCCTGGAGACCTCGCGCGGGATCGTGCGCGCCCTCGACGGCGCCTGCCCGGAGCTGCGGGAGCTGACCGGCCGCTGGGACGGCCGCCCCGACTCCGTCTGGCGCAAGCGCCTGGCCCGGCACATCAGGGGCTGCGCCTACTGCGGCGACGCCCGCGAGTCCGTCGTACCGGCGGAGCGGCTGCTCGTGGGCATCGCGCTGGTCCCGCTCCCCGTCGGCTTCACGCTCTCGCTGGCCTTCGGCTCCAAGACGGCCGCGGCCGCCACCTCCGTCGGCTGGTCCGCGAAGCTGCTCGGCGTCCTGACCAAGCCCGCCGTCGCCGTCACCGCGGGCGCGACCATCGTCGCCGGTGGCGCCTACGTCGTCACGCAGCCCTCACCGACCCCGCCCCCGCGGGCCACGGCCACCCCCACCGCGGCGAGCACCCACCGACCGCCACCCGCGACACCCACGGCCTCACCGACGCCCTCCCCGTCACCGTCACGGACGAAGAAGACCGAGCTCTACGGCAGTGTCGTCGACGCCGTCGACACGGCGCCGGACCCCGACACCCCGCCCGCCGCCCTGCCGCACCGCCCCGAATCCGGCCTCACCAGCACCGGTGGCGCGCACGCCGTCATGAACCACCGCGGCGACAGCGTGACCCTCACCGGGCAGGGCTATGTCCTGGTCCGCTGGCAGATCACCCCGTCGTCCCGCTCCGGCAGCCTGGTCCCGCCCTCCTGGACCGGCCTGAAGGGCAAGCTCTTCCACGTGGCCTCGGGCGGCGGCCGCCGCATGGACGACCCCGTCAGCACCACCGACACCACGGCCACCGGCATGGGCAGCAAGGAGACGGGTTACGACGTCCTGCCCGCCGGCACCCAGCAGATGTGGCAGAACGAGTACTTCTACCTCGACGGCACGGTCACCCTCACCGTCAACGAACGCGGCGCCGACTACGGCCTCAGCGTCTTCCCCAGCAGCTGGGACGCGGCGGAGAAGGACGTCACCACCGGCCCCGCCCAGGGCGCGGGCCGCTACGGCCTGGTCCGCGACACCGGCAAGGACGACGCCCCGGTGCCGCAGTACGTCACCCGTGGGACGCCGTCCGATCCGGCGACCGTGCCTCAACGCTCCCGCGTGTAACCGCCGTCGCGCAGGGCGCACAGGACGTCGACGCGGTTCGTGGTGATCGAGTCGACGCCCATGTCGAGGAGTCGGCGGATGGAGCGGCGGGTGTCCGGGGTCCAGGCCGAGACCAGATAACCGGAGTGGTGGACGTAGGCGGTGAGGTCGTGGTCGAGGAGGGAGAAACGGAAGTTGAGCCAGCGGGGGCGGACCGCGTCCAGGAGCGCGGGGCGCGCCGGGGCCATCGTCGTGCGGGTCAGGGCGATCTCGGCGGACGGGTCGGCCGCCCGGACCGCGAGCATCTCCGGGGAGCCCGCGCAGTAGTAGACGCGGTCCTGGGCGCCGGCCTCGCGCACGGCGTCCACGACCCGGCGGGCCGCCTTCTCCTGCGTCGTGCCCGGCAGGTCGATCATCAGGCGGCCGCCGTCGGTCGCGGCCAGCGCCTCGGCCAGCGTCGGCACACCGCCGTCGGTGAGGCCGCGGACCTCGGCCGCCGACAGGGAGGCGAGGGGGCGTTCATGCCCCCACAGCCGCTCCAGCGTCTCGTCGTGCAGCAGCACCGGGACGCCGTCCCGGGTGAGCCGTACGTCGATCTCCACTGCGTCCGCGCCCCGGTCGAGCGCGGACCGCAGCGAGTCGATCGTGTTCTCGCGGACGCGGTAGGGGTCGCCGCGGTGGGC
This sequence comes from Streptomyces sp. CA-249302, assembly GCF_050936785.1. NCBI lineage: Bacteria > Bacillati > Actinomycetota > Actinomycetes > Kitasatosporales > Streptomycetaceae > Streptomyces > Streptomyces sp. CA-249302. The sequence continues at coordinate 7,775,841 of NZ_JBNJMG010000001.1, forward strand.
CACGGCGGTCACGTTCTGCATGGCGCCCATTGTGCTGGTGTCAGGGGGCGAGCCAACCCGCGGTGTACGTGTCGATCTCGTCCCGGATCCGGGCCTTGCCGGCCTCGTCGAGGAAGGAGGCGTCGACCGCGTTCTTCGCGAGCGCCGCGAGGCCCTGCTCGTCGAGGTCGAGGAGGCGGGCGGCCACCGCGTACTCGTTGTTCAGGTCGGTGCCGAACATCGGCGGGTCGTCGGAGTTGATCGTGACCAGGATCCCGGCCTTCACGAACTCCTTGATCGGGTGCTCGTCCAGGGTGCGGACCGCGCGCGTGGCGATGTTGGAGGTCGGGCACACCTCCAGCGGGATCCGCCGCTCGGCCAGGTGCTCCATGAGCCTCGGGTCCTGGAAGGAGTTGGTGCCGTGCCCGATGCGCTCCGCGCGCAGATCGGTCAGCGCGGCCCACACCGTCTCGGGGCCGGTGGTCTCGCCGGCGTGCGGCACGGAGCGCAGGCCGGCCGCGATCGCCCGGTCGAAGTACGGCTTGAACTGCGGGCGGGGTACGCCGATCTCGGGCCCGCCGAGCCCGAACGACACCAGCCCCTCGGGTCGCACCCTGTCCTCGGTCGCCAGCCGCGCCGTCTCCTCGGCGGCCTCCAGACCTGCCTCGCCGGGGATGTCGAAGCACCAGCGCAGCACGGTCCCGAACTCGGCCTCGGCCGCCTTGCGGGCGTCCTCGATCGCGGCCATGAACGCGAGCTCGTCGATGTTGCGGCGGGTCGAGGACCACGGGGTGACGGTCAGCTCGGCGTAGCGGACCTGCTGGCGGGCCAGGTCCCTCGCCACCTCGTAGGTGAGCAGTCGTACGTCTTCCGGGGTGCGGATCAGGTCGACCACGGACAGGTAGACCTCGATGAAGTGGGCGAAGTCCGTGAAGGTGAAGTAGTCGACCAGGGCCTCGGGGTCGGTGGGGACCCTGGAGTCGGGGTGGCGGGCGGCCAGTTCCGAGACGATGCGGGGGGAGGCGGAGCCGACGTGGTGGACGTGTAGTTCGGCTTTGGGCAGGCCGGCGATGAAGGCGTGCAGGTCTTGGGTGTTGCGGTCGGTCATGGGTTCTCCCCGGGGTGATCGGCTGATCGGTGAATCTGGGTCATGGTAGGCAGATCGCCCAAGGGGGTGGGGGGCTTGGTGGTTGGCGGGTGCAGGTCCGTGGGGGGCTGGTCGCGCAGTTCCCCGCGCCCCTGAAAGCCTTGACCGCACCGGCGGGGTACCAGGCAGCCGTAGCACCTGATCGACGATTTACCATGGCCTGACGAACGACTTAGGGGGACGGGGACGTGGCGGATCAGGCACAGCCAGGTGGGGGCGCGGGGCCCGAACAGGATCCGTGGGCGCCTCCGGAGCGGAAGACCTCGCTGGAGAAGGGCACGCAGTCGGCCGGGCCTCAGGATCAGCAGCCCTACTCGCAGGCCCAGTCGCCCGCCTCGCAGCCGCCTGCCGGGCAGCAGCAGCCGGCCATGCATGATCAGGCCACCGTGCCCTCCGTGCCCTCCGACGGCTTCGCGCCGCCCGGCACGGGTGCTCCCGGCGCCCCGGGATACGGCTACCCCGGCGCCCCCACCCCCGGCTACGGCACCCCTCCCTACGGCGCCCCCGGTCCGCAGAGCGGCTGGGCCGACTCCGCCGTACCGCCCCCGCCGATGGCCCCGGGCGGCCCCGGCCCCCAGGGTCCGCCGCCGCCCGGCGGATACGGCTACCCCGCCTACCCGCAGGGCTACGGCTGGCCCGGTATGCAGCCGCTGCCGCAGAACGGCATGGGTACCTCCGCGATGGTGCTGGGCATCCTGTCCTGCTGCCTCTTCTGCTTCTACGGCGTCGTCGGTCTCGTCCTCGGCGTGCTCGCCGTGGTCTTCGGCGTCAAGGGCAAGCGGCGGGCCGACCGCGGCGAGGCCACCAACCGGGGCCAGGCGCAGGCCGGCTTCATCACCGGCATCATCGGGATCATCCTGAGCCTGGCCATGGTCGTCCTGCTGGTCGTCGGCATCGTGCTCGCGATCAACGACAGCGACGACAGCTCGGACTACGACCCCTACTACAACTCGGCGCCCAGCATCTCGGCCGCGCTGCCGCACCAGGCCTGAGTCGGGTCACCGCAGCCGCTCCCGCGCCTCCATCAGCGCGAACCCCAGCAGGTTCGGCCCCCGCCACCGCTCCGGGTCCGCCGCGGCCTCGTCGTCCGCGGCGAGGCCGATGCCCCACACCCGGTCCACGGGGCTCGCCTCCACCAGCACCCGGTCCCCGGTGTTCAGCAGGAACTCCCGCAGCTCCGGGTGCGCGGCGAACTTGTGCACGCTGCCCTCGACGACGATCCGGAACCGCTCCCGCTCCCATATCGCCTCGTCGAAGCCGCGCACGAGCCGTCCCGCCTTCTTGGCGAGGGACGGGTGTCCCGCGGCCAGCGCGCGTGTCTCCGCCTCCGCGTCGCCGAAGAGCCGCGCTTTCCGCGCCATCATCCAGTGCTCGGCGGTCCCATAGGTCACCCCGTCCACTACGAACGGTGACGGCCACCACTGGCTCAGACAGCTCGGCCCTACTTGGCCGTCCGGTCGCGCGCGGTGTCCCCAGAAGTGCAGATACTTGATTCTCAGCCCCTCACGGACCGCACTGACCAGCGCTTCCCGCGAATCGATCTTCCCCGTGATCCTCTCCATGCACGCGAGTCTGGCAGGCACCACTGACACTCCGTCCCCCCTTTTCCGTGCTTACTCGACACCTGGTCGACAGATTCCGTCGCGTAACCGAAAGGCAACAACGGAATCACTTGTAGGAGTCCCTTTGCTCTGTCAGGATCGGCACTCAAATCGAGCTGGAGCTACGCCACCCGCCCCCATGGAGCCGCGGGGCGAAGGCGGAGGAGAGCGACATGCAGAACCCGGGCACCGCCACCCCGGAACGATTCCCGGCGCAGGACCGCTTCGCGGACGGCGCCCAGTTCATCGGAGGCCGGCTGACCAAGGGCACCTCGGGCCGCAGCTTCGCGGTCGTGGACCCCGCGACCGGCGAGGACGTCTACACGTACGAGCTGGCCGGCACGGACGACGTGGACGCGGCCGTCGCCGCGGCCCGTGCGGCCTTCCCCGGCTGGGCGGGCGCCACGCCGGGCGAGCGCTCGGACGCGCTGCACCGTTTCGCCGCGGTGCTCGCCGAGCGCGCGGAGGACTTCGCCCGTGCCGAGTCCCTGCAGTGCGGCAAGCCGCTGAAGCTGACGCGCGAGTTCGACGTGCCGGGGACCATCGACAACACCGCCTTCTTCGCGGGCGCCGCACGGCACCTTCAGGGGCAGTCCGCCGGTGAGTACTCCGGCGACCACACCTCGTACGTCCGGCGCGAGCCGATCGGCGTCGTGGGGTCGATCGCGCCCTGGAACTATCCCCTCCAGATGGCCGCCTGGAAGATCCTCCCGGCGATCGCCGCGGGCAACACCATCGTGCTCAAGCCCGCCGAGCTCACCCCGCTCACCTCGCTGCTGTTCGCCCAGGCCGCGACGGACGCGGGTATCCCGGACGGGGTCGTCAACATCGTCACGGGGACGGGCAGGGAGGCCGGTGAGCACCTCGTCGGGCATCCCGACGTGGCCATGACCTCCTTCACCGGGTCCACCGCCGTCGGCAAGCGGGTCGCCGAGGTCGCCACCGCGACCGTCAAGCGCCTCCATCTGGAGCTCGGCGGCAAGGCTCCCTTCGTGGTCTTCGACGACGCCGACCTGGAGGCCGCCGTCAACGGCGCGGTCGCCGGCTCGCTCATCAACACCGGCCAGGACTGCACGGCCGCCACGCGCGCGTACGTGCAGCGGCCGCTGTATGAGGCCTTCGTCGAGAAGACCGCCGCCCTCATGGAGACCGTCCGGGTCGGCGACCCCTTCGCCGCGGACACCGACCTCGGGCCGCTGATCTCACACGTCCAGCGCGACCGCGTCGCCGGTTTCGTCGAGCGGGCGCGTGCCTACGCGCGCGTGGTGACCGGCGGCGAGGCTCCTCAGGGAGATCTCAAGGACGGCGCGTACTATCGCCCCACCCTGGTCGCGGACGCCGCCCAGGACAGCGAGATCGTGCAGTCCGAGATCTTCGGGCCCGTGCTGGTGGTCCTTCCCTTCGACAGCGACGACGATGGGATCAGGCTCGCCAACGACACCCCGTACGGCCTCGCCGCCTCCGCCTGGAGCCGCGACGTCTTCCGGGCGAACCGCGCCACCCGCGAGATCAAGGCGGGCTGCGTGTGGATCAACGATCACATCCCGATCATCAGCGAGATGCCGCACGGCGGCTACAAGGCGTCCGGCTTCGGCAAGGACATGTCCGTGTACTCCTTCGAGGAGTACACGCAGATCAAGCACGTCATGTTCGACAACACCGCGGTGGCCAGGAAGGACTGGCACCGAACCGTCTTCGGGGACCGATAGAAGCAGCGCAGGCCGCCCGACCAGCGGCCGCCACTCCCGAAAGGGCACCAGCGCATGGAGCAGTACGAGCCCGACCGCCTCTCACCGGTCGTGGCGGCCGCGATGCGGCGCAGCCTGCAAAAGAGCCGGGCGGCGGCCACGTCCCGCCGGTCCCTGTTGCGCGCCTCCGCCGGCGGCGCGCTGGCCCTCGGCGGCCTCGCGACGCTGAGCGGCTGCGGCATCCCCGCGGCCGGAAAGACCAGCGGCGGAGTCTCCGCCGACGACCACTCGGCCAAGGAGAAGGTCGTCAACTTCTCCAACTGGCCCGAGTACATCGACGTGGACGACAGCGAGAAGCACCACCCGACGCTGGACCAGTTCCGCAAACGGACCGGCATCACGGTCAAGTACACCGAGGACATCAACGACAACGACGAGTTCTTCGGCAAGATCCAGCCGCAGCTCGCCGCCGGCCAGGACACCGGCCGGGACATCATCGTCCTCACCGACTGGCTGGCCGCCCGCATGATCCGCCTCGGGTACGTCCAGAAACTGGACGCGTCCAACCTGCCGCACGCCTTCGCCAACCTCTCGGACCAGTTCCGCAGCCCCGACTGGGACCCGGGCCGCGCCTACTCGTACGTGTGGCAGGGCATCTCGACTGTCGTTGCCTACAACAAGAAGGCGCTCGACGGCGTCGAGGTGAAGTCGGTCTCCGACCTGCTCGACAACCCCAAGCTCAAGGGCCGGGTCGGCTTCCTGACCGAGATGCGCGACACCGTCGGCATGACCATGCTCGACATGGGCAAGGACCCGGCGAAGTTCACCGACGACGACTACGACGCCGTCATCGCCCGGCTCCAGAAGGCCGTCGACAAGGGCCAGATCCGCCGCTTCACCGGCAACGACTACACGTCCGACCTCACCAAGGGCGACTTCGCCGCCTGCGTCGCCTGGGGCGGCGACATCATCCAGCTGCAGGCGGACAACCCGGACGTCGGCTACGTCATCCCCGAGAGCGGCTACCTGACGTCGACCGACAACATGCTGATCCCCAACAAGGCGCGCCACAAGACGAACGCCGAGCGGCTCATCGACTACTACTACGAGCCCGAGCCGGCCGCCGAACTCGCCGTCTACATCAACTACGTGAGTCCGGTCGCGGACGTGGAGCCGTACCTCGCCAAGCTCGACAAGTCGGCGGCGACCAATCCGCTGATCCTTCCCGACAAGGCCATGCAGGCGAAGTCCCACGCCTTCCGCTCGCTGACCTCGAAGGAAGAGACGGCCTACCAGCAGAAGTTCGCAAAGCTCACAGGGGCGTGACGAGGATGAAGACCACAGACAGCAGCGGCGACGTCCGCCTCTCCGGTATCGGCAAGACCTACGGCTCCTTCACCGCCGTACACCCGCTCGACCTGACCGTCCCGCAGGGCTCCTTCTTCGCCCTGCTCGGCGCGTCCGGCTGCGGCAAGACCACCACCCTGCGGATGATCGCGGGCCTGGAGGAGCCCACCAGCGGCACCGTGTTCCTCGGCGACGAGGAGGTCACCAACCTGCCGCCCTACAAGCGGCCGGTGAACACGGTCTTCCAGTCCTACGCCCTCTTCCCGCACCTCGACATCTTCGAGAACGTCGCCTTCGGCCTGCGCCGGCGCGGCATCAAGTCGGTGAAGAAGCAGGTCGAGGACATGCTGGAGCTCGTCCAGCTCGGTGAGCAGGCGCGCAAGAAGCCGCACCAGCTCTCCGGCGGCCAGCAGCAGCGGGTGGCCGTCGCCCGCGCGCTCATCAACCACCCCAAGGTGCTGCTGCTCGACGAGCCGCTCGGCGCCCTCGACCTCAAGCTGCGCCGCCAGATGCAGCTGGAGCTCAAGCGCATCCAGACCGAGGTCGGCATCACCTTCATCCACGTCACGCACGACCAGGAGGAGGCCATGACCATGGCCGACACGGTCGCCGTGATGAACGCGGGCCGCGTCGAGCAGCTCGGCTCGCCGAGCGACCTCTACGAGAACCCGAACACCACTTTCGTCGCCAACTTCCTCGGCACCTCCAACCTCATCGAGGCCGAGGTCGACACCAAGAGCGGCGACGACATCGTCCTCAAGGCGGGCGGCGGCAAGCTGGTGCTGCCCGAATCGCGATGTTCCGCGCCGACGAGCACCGGCGGCAAGGTGCTGGTCGGTGTGCGCCCCGAGAAGATCTCCCTCACCCACGCCGACGACGCGGGCGAGATCCCGGAGGGCCGCAACCGCATCACCGGCAAGATCGCCGACTCCAGCTTCATCGGCGTCTCCACCCAGTACGTCATCGACAGCCCCGTCTGCCCCGAGTTCGAGGTGTACGCGCAGAACATCGACCGCGACGCCCGCCTGCGGCCCGGCGCCGACGTCGTCCTGCACTGGAACCCGGCGCACACCTTCGGCCTGGACGCCGCCCAGGACATCGACGCCGGCGTCGCCGAGGTCGAGGAGGACGCCGCCTGATGGCCGCCGTCACCGAGGCGCCACCCCTGGCGCCCGCCCCCGAGAAGAAGCCGCCGCGCAAGCGGGGCCGCTGGACGCCGTACTGGCTCCTGCTGCCCGGCCTCCTGTGGCTGATCGTCTTCTTCGCCCTGCCGATGATCTACCAGGGCTCCACCTCCGTGCAGACGGGCTCCCTGGAAGAGGGCTACAAGGTCACCTGGCACTTCGCCACCTACTGGGACGCGCTGTCCGAGTACTGGCCGCAGTTCCTGCGCTCGCTCCTGTACGCCGGTGCCGCGACGATCCTGTGCCTGCTGCTGGGCTACCCGCTCGCGTACCTCATCGCCTTCCGCGCGGGCCGCTGGCGGAACCTGATCATGATCCTGGTGATCGCGCCGTTCTTCACCAGCTTCCTGATCCGCACGCTCGCCTGGAAGACCATCCTCGCGGACAGCGGCCCGGTGGTCGGCGCCCTCAACTCGCTGCACATCCTGGACCTCACCAACGCCCTCGGCTGGACCTCCGGCGACCGCGTGCTGGCCACACCGCTCGCGGTGGTCTGCGGACTGACGTACAACTTCCTGCCGTTCATGATCCTGCCGCTCTACACCTCGCTCGAGCGCATCGACGGGCGGCTGCACGAGGCCGCGGGCGATCTGTACGCCAAGCCGTTCACGACCTTCCGCAAGGTCACCTTCCCGCTGTCGATGCCGGGCGTGGTCTCCGGGACGCTGCTGACCTTCATCCCGGCGGCCGGCGACTACGTCAACGCGGAACTCCTCGGCTCCACCGACACCCGCATGATCGGAAACGTCATCCAGACGCAGTTCCTGCGCATTCTCGACTATCCGACGGCCGCGGCCCTGTCCTTCATTCTCATGGCCGCGATCCTGCTCATGGTCACCATCTACATCCGCCGGGCCGGGACGGAGGATCTGGTCTAAATGCCTGTCGTCAACTGGCTCAAGCGCCATTTCGTCGTCATCGCCGGACTGCTGACGCTCGGCTATCTGCTGCTGCCGAACGTCATCGTCACGGTGTTCTCCTTCAACAAACCGAAGGGGCGCTTCAACTACGAATGGCAGCAGTTCTCCACGGACGCCTGGAAGGACCCGTGCGGAGTCGCCGACATGTGCGGCTCGCTGTCGATCAGTCTCCAGATCGCCTTCTGGGCGACGGTCGGCGCGACGGTCCTCGGCACGATGATCGCCTTCGCCCTGGTCCGCTACCGCTTCCGCGCCCGCGGCTCCGTGAACTCGCTGATCTTCCTGCCGATGGCGATGCCCGAGGTGGTCATGGCGGCCTCGCTGCTCACCCTGTTCCTCAACCTGGGTGCACAGTTGGGTTTCTGGACGATCCTGATCGCCCACATCATGTTCTGCCTCAGCTTCGTCGTCGTCGCCGTCAAGGCACGCGTGATGTCGATGGACCCACGCCTGGAGCAGGCCGCGCAGGACCTCTACGCCGGCCCGGTGCAGACCTTCCTGCGGGTCACCCTGCCCATCGCGGCCCCCGGAATCGCGGCGGGCGCGCTGCTCTCCTTCGCGCTCTCCTTCGACGATTTCATCATCACCAATTTCAACGCGGGTTCGACCGTCACCTTCCCCATGTTCGTCTGGGGCTCGGCACAGCGCGGAACACCCGTTCAGATCAATGTCATCGGTACGGCCATGTTCCTGGTCGCCGTACTGTTGGTGCTTTCCTCGATGCTCATCAGCAATCGCCGGAACAAGCAAAAGGCATAACCGCAGAACCCTGGTAGGGAGTTGAAATCATGGCCCCAAGCGCCATGAACCGCTGGACAAAGTCCCTTTCCGACGCGCAGCCGGTCCCGTACTGGCTCGAAGACCCCGGCAAGCCCCACCCCGAGCCCGCGCTCACCGGCCCCGAGACCTGCGACCTGCTGGTCGTCGGCGGCGGCTACAGCGGACTGTGGACCGCGCTCATCGCCAAGGAGCGCGACCCGCGGCGGGATGTCGTCCTGCTGGAAGGCCGCGAGGTGGGCTGGGCCGCCTCCGGCCGCAACGGCGGCTTCTGCGCCGCCTCCCTCACCCACGGCCTGCCCAACGGCCTGGCCCGCTGGCCGGACGAGATCGGGCGGCTCCAGGAGCTGGGCGCCCGCAACCTCGACGAGATCGAGAAGGCGGTCGCCCGGCACGACCTGGACTGCGAGTTCGAGCGCACCGGCGAGATCGACGTGGCGACCGAGACGTACCAGGCGTGGGAACTGCGCGAGTGGTACGAGGAGATGGAGCGCGAGGGCCTGGCGGAGGGCGTCGAGTTCCTGGACGCCGAAGCGGTACGGGAACAAGTCGACTCACCGACATTCCAGGCCGGTGTGTGGGACCGCCGGGGCGTCGCCATGCTCAACCCCGCCAAGCTCGTCTGGGGCCTCAAGCGCGCCTGCCTCGCCCTCGGCGTCCGCGTCTACGAGCACACCCCCGCCCTCGACCTGAAGACCTACGGCGCCGGCATGGCCGTACGCACCCCGTACGGCTCGGTCCGCGCCCGCAAGGTCGCGCTCGGCACCAACATCTTCCCCAACCTGGTCAAGCGGGTGCGCTCGTACACCGTCCCGGTCTACGACTACGCCCTGATGACCGAGCCGCTCAGCGCGGAGCAGCTCGCCTCGATCGGCTGGAAGAACCGCCAGGGTCTCGGCGACAGCGCCAACCAGTTCCACTACTTCCGGCTGTCCGCCGACAACCGGATCCTGTGGGGCGGTTACGACGCCATCTACCCGTACGGCGGCCGGGTGCGCCGCGAGTACGACGACCGGCCTCAGACGTACGCCAAGCTCGCCGGGCACTTCTTCACCTGCTTCCCGCAGCTGGAGGGCGTCCGCTTCACGCACGCCTGGGGCGGCGCGATCGACACCTGCTCGCGCTTCTCGGCGTTCTTCGGCACCGCCCACCAGGGCAACGTCGCCTACGCCGCCGGCTACACCGGCCTGGGCGTCGGCGCCACCCGCTTCGGGGCCGACGTCATGCTCGACCTCCTGAGCGGCGAGGAGACCGAGCGCACCTCCCTCGAGATGGTCCGCAAGAAGCCGCTGCCGTTCCCGCCCGAGCCCTTCGCGTGGACCGGCATCGCGCTCACCAAGTGGTCGCTGGCCCGCGCGGACGCGCACGGCGGCCGGCGCAACCTGTGGCTGCGGACCATGGACAAGCTGGGCCTCGGCTTCGACAGCTGACGCCGGCCCGCGCGGGGCGGCGTGATCCAGTTCACTTGTAACTGGTCGGGCAAACCCGCGTAATGCCCGCCGGAGACCTCCCTCTCCCTCGTGACGCGACTCGCGTCGACGAGAGACAAGGGAGGTCTTCTCATGACTGGGGCGAAGACGGCAGTCGAGTGGCTGGCATCGGTAGCTCCCGATCCCGAGGCCTGCCGCTGGGAGTGGGAACGCAATCCCCTCGGGGTCGCGCTGCTGCCCGCGGGCAAGGCCTGGGACGTGCTCATCCTGCCCGCCGACCTCGGCTATCCGACGCTCGACGTGCTCACCCGGGTCATCGACCAACCCGGCCCGGTGCTGGTCGACTTCGGTGACGCCCGGATGGGCTTCTTCGTGCCGCCCGGCACCGCCGCGCGCTGGCTCGGCACCGGGATCCGCACGGCCGGGGCCGGCACCTGGATCGTCGTTCCCTACCCGGGCCGCTCCACCGGCGGGGTCCGCTGGCTGGTCCCGCCGGACGGCTCCGGCACCCTCACCGACCCGGCGCTCCTCGAACTGGCCATGCACGAGGCGGCGGCGGGCCTGGCCATGGAGGAGGACGGGAGGTCTTGACAACCCGGATTGGTCTGGACCAAGTTGAGTGCGCTCCACCCCTCCAATTCCCCCATGCCCGGAGGCACTTGTGGATCGCCCAAGACGCACCAGACCCGTCCTCGCCGCCCTCACGGCCGTACTCCTGGCCGTGCCCGGCATCACCGCGCTCTCGTCGGCCGCCCGTGCGGCCGACGCGGACCTGGCGCGCAACGGCGGCTTCGAGTCCGGCCTCGACGGCTGGAGCTGTACAGCAGGCAGTGGTACGACGGTCAACTCGCCGGTGCGCAGCGGCAGTTCGGCGCTCCAGGCGACCCCGGCCGGCAGCGACAACGCGCAGTGCGCGCAGACGGTGACCGTGCAGCCGAACTCGCAGTACACGCTGAGCGGTTACGTCCGCGGCTCCTACGTCTATCTCGGCGCGTCCGGCACCGGCACCACCGACGTCTCCACCTGGACCCAGTCCGCCCCCGACTGGCAGAAGCTCACCACGACCTTTACCACCGGTGCCGCCACCACCAAGGTGACCATCTACACGCACGGCTGGTACGGCACCGGTGCCTACTACGCCGACGACGTCTCCCTGGTCGGTCCGGGCGCCTCGACGGGACAGCCGCCGGCCGCCCCGACCGGCCTCAAGGCCGGCACCGTCACGTCCTCCTCGGTCGCCCTGTCCTGGACGGCGGTCACCGGCGCCACGGGCTACGCCGTCTACCGCGACGGCGCCAAGGTCCAGACGGCGAGCGGCACTTCGGCCACCGTGACCGGCCTGTCCCCGTCGACGGCGTACAGCTTCCAGGTCACCGCCATCAACGACGCCGGGGAGTCCGCGAAGTCGGCGGCGGTCACCGCGACGACGACCGCCTCGACCGGCGGCGGCTCCACCGACCTCCCCACCCACGCGCTGGTCGGCTACCTCCACGCGAGCTTCGCCAACGGCTCCGGCTACACGCGCGTGGCCGACGTCCCCGACAGCTGGGACGTCATCGACCTGGCCTTCGGCGAGCCGACCTCGGTGACCTCGGGCGACATCCGCTTCAACCGCTGCCCGGTGTCGGAGTGCCCGAACGTCGAGTCGGACGCGGACTTCAAGGCGGCGATCAAGGCCAAGCAGGCGGCCGGCAAGAAGGTGCTGATCTCCATCGGCGGTGCCAACGGCCAGGTCCAGCTGACCACGACCGCGGCCCGCGACACCTTCGTCTCCTCGGTCTCGAACATCATCGACACCTACGGACTCGACGGCCTGGACATCGACTTCGAGGGCCACTCGCTCTCCCTGAACGCCGACGACACCGACTTCAAGAACCCGAAGACCCCGGTGATCGTGAACCTGATCTCGGCGCTGAGGACCCTGAAGGCGAAGTACGGCAGCAAGTTCGTCCTGTCCATGGCCCCGGAGACCTTCTTCGTGCAGATGGGCTACCAGTACTACGGCACCGGCAAGTGGGGCGGCCAGGACCCGCGCTGCGGCGCGTACCTCCCGGTCATCTACGCCCTGCGCGACGACCTGACCCTGCTCCACGTCCAGGACTACAACTCGGGCCCGATCATGGGCCTCGACAACCAGTACCACTCCATGGGCGGCGCCGACTTCCACATCGCCATGACCGACATGCTGCTCACCGGCTTCCCGGTCGCGGGCGACGCGAACAACGTCTTCCCGCCCCTGCGCCCCGACCAGGTGGCGATCGGAATGCCGGCGTCGACCAACGCGGGCAACGGTTACGTGGCGCCGGCCGAGGTCGTGAAGACCCTGGACTGCCTGACGAAGAAGACGAACTGCGGCTCGTACCCGACCCACGGCACCTGGCCCGCCCTGCGCGGACTGATGACGTGGTCGGTCAACTGGGACCGCTACTCGAACTGGGAGTTCCAGCGGACGTTCGACGGCTATTTCGGCTGAGGAAGAGGCAGAACGCGGTGAGCAGCACGGTGCACAGGCACCAGCTGGCCACCACGTCCAGTGGCCAGTGGTAGCCGCGCCGGACCAGGCCGAAGGCGACGGCGAGGTTGAGGACGGCGCAGGCGATCACCAGTTCGCGGCGGAGGTAGGCGCTGCGCAGCCAGGGGAGGAGGAGCAGGGTCGCCGCGCCGTAGGCGATGGCGGCGGTCGCGGTGTGACCGGAGGGGTAGTAGCCGGTGGCCGGCGGTACGGCCGGGGTGCCCGGGCGGTCGACCAGCACCTTGAGCGGCACGATCAGCGCCGGGACCAGCGCCATCAGGACGGCGGCCGCGAGCGGTGGCAGCCACCAGCGGGGCGTCCCGGCGCCACGGCCGCGCCAGGCGACGTAGACGAGGACGAGGGCGAGCACCGGGACCGCGATCTGGACATTGCCGAGGTCTGCGAGGAGTTCGGAGAAGCGGTCCGGGTGGACGAGGGCCCGGCTGACCCGCTCGTCGACGCGCAGCAGCAGGCCGTCGGAGACGACCTGCCAGGTGATCAGCGCGAAGAGGAGGGCGGGAAGCCCGAGAAGGAGGAGGAAGGTCGGCCGCCCCGGAACAGGGGGGGTGGTTCCGAGGCGGCCGTCCAGACCGGATCGACGCCCACCCCGGGGGGTTTGGGGCGGGCGACTGTCCGATCGGTGAGGAGATCCGGAGCCGGAAGCTCCGGGTGTGTGCGCGAGGGCACGACCAGGTCGTAGCTGGGGAGGCCACGCCCTGATGTCACCCACAGTCCCCTGTGGGCGGGGTGTATCTCTCATCTGGGTAGAACCTACGGCAGGGGGTGGCCGGAAGACAGGCGGAATCGCGTCCCGTCATGCACCCCGCACACGTTCTTCACACGGCCTGACGCCAGCCGCCCCAGCCCCGGAATCGCAGTGATCGCAAGGGCTGGGACGGATGGGGCGCAGGAGGTCGGCATCCTGTGCGTGAGCTGCGGATTCCGTTTGGTTCAGATCCGCGCGAAGGCCTGCTCGATGATGTCGAGACCTTCGTTGAGCAGGTCCTCGCCGATGACCAGCGGGGGCAGGAAGCGGAGGACGTTTCCGTAGGTGCCACAGGTCAGGACCAGCAGGCCCTCCTGGTGGCAGGCCTTGGCGAGGGCGGCGGTCGCCTCCGGGTTCGGCTCCTTGGTGCCCCGGTCCTTCACCAGCTCGATCGCGATCATCGCGCCCCGTCCGCGCACATCACCGACGATGTCGAACTTCTCGGCCATCGCGCCGAGGCGGGCCTTCATGATCGCCTCGATGTTCTTCGCCTTGGCGTTGAGGTCGAGCTCCTTCATCGTCTCGATGGAGCCGAGCGCACCGGCGCAGGCGACGGGGTTACCGCCGTAGGTCCCACCGAGCCCGCCCGCGTGGGCGGCGTCCATGATCTCGGCGCGCCCGGTGACGGCGGCGAGCGGCAGGCCACCGGCGATGCCCTTGGCGGTGGTGATCAGGTCCGGGACGATCCCCTCGTCCTCGCACGCGAACCACTGCCCCGTACGGCAGAACCCGCTCTGGATCTCGTCCGCGACGAAGACGATGCCGTGGTCGGCGGCGAACTTGCTGATCGCGGGCAGGAAGCCCTTGGCGGGCTCGATGAAGCCGCCTTCACCCAGCACCGGCTCGATGATGATCGCGGCGACGTTGTCCGGGCCGACCTGCTTCGTGATCTGGTCGATGGCCTGCGCGGCGGCCTCCGGACCGGCGTTCTCCGGGCCGGTGGGCCAGCGGTAGCCGTAGGCGACGGGGACGCGGTAGACCTCGGGCGCGAAGGGGCCGAAGCCGTGCTTGTACGGCATGTTCTTGGCGGTGAGGGCCATGGTGAGGTTGGTGCGCCCGTGGTAGCCGTGGTCGAACACGACCACGGCCTGCCGCTTCGTGTACGCACGCGCGATCTTCACGGCGTTCTCGACGGCCTCGGCGCCGCTGTTGAACAGGGCCGACTTCTTGGCGTGGTCACCCGGGGTCAGCTCGGCCAGCGCCTCCGCGACCTCCACGTAGCCCTCGTAGGGGGTGACCATGAAACAGGTGTGGGTGAAGTCGGCGAGCTGGGCGCCGGCACGGCGTACGACGGCCTCGGCGGAGGCGCCGACGCTCGTCACCGCGATGCCGGAACCGAAGTCGATCAGACGGTTGCCGTCGACGTCCTCGATGATCCCGCCGCCCGCGCGCGCGGTGAACACGGGCAGCACGGAGCCCACGCCCTGCGCGACCACGGCGGTACGGCGGGCCTGCAGCTCCTGCGACTTCGGACCGGGGATGGCGGTGACGACGCGGCGCTCCTGCGGAAGTGCGCTCATGAGGGGCTCCTGGGTGTTGCGGATCTTACGGATGACCGGTTGGCCTTTACGGACCCTTGCCTTCTTTTCTCGCAGGCTAGGACGGGGAGTGGGGGGTGGGCATGCTCCATGTGGGCGTTGTCGTGGATCCGGATTGTCCGCGATGGACATGGCGCCCGTCACGGGGTCCGGCCACGTAAGCGGTGAACTCCCATGCCGGGGCGTTAGATTGGCCGCTGATGGTGGACGGAACGGCTGGTCAAGGGGCGAGGACGATGGACAGCGACGGGACGCGGGACACGCGGGGGACGCATGCGAATCCTGTGCCGCGTCCGGCGGGTCCGCCGGACATGCCGGCGATGCCCCCGCGGCCTCCACGGGCGCCGGGTGCGGAACAGCACCGGGCGGCCGTCGCCGAGTGGCTCAACGAGCCTCGCCCGACCGCGAAACCCGGCATCTGGCGCTATGGGTACCGCCCGCCGAAGGCCGCGCAGGGTGCGGAACGGCTTTCCCCGGTCACGATCGTCGGCCTGCTCGTGCCGTTCGTGGTGGCGGTGCTTCTGTGGTCACTGTGGCGCCAGGGCGGCGTTCCGTACCAGTGGGTGCTGCTGAAGCTGTTCACCCCGGACGACTGGTGGTGGGCCGGCACCGTCTCTCCCAAGCCGCACAAGGGGCATGTGGTCGTGGAGGGGGCGGAGGCCCTCGTGGTCTACAACGGTGTCTTCTTCGCCGTGCTCGTCTATGCCGTGGGCCGGCTGGGCAGCTGGCCGAGCGTCGTACGCCACTTCATCGGCGGCAGGTCACAGCCGGCCCGAGCCCTGCTCGCCGCCCTGGCTGCCCTCGTCGTGCTCAGCCTGGTCTTCCCGAAGGCCTTCCCCGGCGTCGGCTGGGACGCCGTGCCGGTCGTGGATCCGGTCTTCTCCCTCGTAGCCCTGATCTCGGGCAGTTACGACCTGTTCCAGTCCCAGCTGTTCACCGACAGCGTCTACGCGATCATCACCCTGCTGGTCGTGTGGCCCTTCGCCAGGGTCGGTGGCTGGTGGGCCTATGCGAAGGAACGCCTCGCTGCGCGCAAGGCCTCGGCGGAGGCCGGGCCACCGCCCGCAGACCGGCCCCGCGCCCAGTGGCCCGAACTGCGGGAGGCCGGCCAGCACGAGGCGGCGGACCTGCTGACTGCCGAGGTGGCCGGCGGCCGGATGAACGACGTGGACTGCGCCCGGGTGTCGCACGCGTGGACGGTGGCCGCGCGGGAGGCGGGGCTCGGTGCCTTCCGGGACATGGTGCTGCGACAGGGGGCGGCCGCGTGGACCCACCCGTCCGGCGCCCGGGACCTGCCCCGCCGTTCCGCACGGCACGACCTGCTCGAGGGACAGGTGCGGATCGGGCACTGGGTGGCTGCGGACCGGGCCCCGCGTGCCTACCACGGGGCCGGCGCCGCGCTCGGCCCGGACGTCCTGGGCAACTCGCTGCTCGCGGTCGGCCCTCCCGGCTCGGGCAAGACACGGCACCTGGTCGAACCCCTGACCGAATCCCTTGCCCTGCAGGCGCTCACCGGGCGCTGCACGGTGGTCGCGGTCTCCTCGGCCGGGGCGCCGCTCGCCGCGGACTCGGCGTTCGACGTGATCGTGCGGATCGGGGACCGGGCGTCCGTCCACGACCTGGATCCCTACGCCGAGTCCGACGACCCCGACGAGGCGGCCGCCGTCCTCGCCGAGGGCCTGGTCGGCGACCTCGACGCGGTGGGCACCCAGAGCGCCGCCACCGCGCTGGCCCAACTGCTCGGTCCCTACCGGGCGGTGCACGGCCGTTTCCCGACCCTGCCCGTGCTCCGGGAGCTCCTGGAGGGCGAACCGGCGGCGGTGACCGCCCTGCGGGACGCCCTGGCGGCGGACGAACACGCCGTGATGCGCCGGGAGCTGGAGGCACGCATCCGGCAGACGGGCGGTGCGGGCGACGTGGGCCGCGCCCTCGCCGACCGGCTGGCGCTGCTCAACCGGCCGGTCTTCGCCGACTTCTTCGGTGGCGGCGCGACGCGGCCCTTCTCTCTGCGGGCTGTCGCCCACCACCCGCTGCGGGTCCGCATCGATCTGCCCGAACAGGGCCACGAGGAGGCCGGCCGGGTGATCACGCGGCTCGTCCTCGCCCAGTTCGGAGCGGTCGCACGAGAGCGGCGGAGGCCTCACTTCGCCTGTCTGGTCCTGGACGACGCCACCGGGACGATCACCACCGGGTCAGTGGGGCGGATCCAGCGGCTCCGCTCCCAGAACGCGGGGGTGGTGCTGGCGCTGCGGACCGTCGGTGACGTCCCCGAAGCCCTGCACGGTCCGCTGTACGGGGCCGTCGGCTGCCGTATGGCCTTCTCCGGTGTGACGACCTGGGACGGCAGCCGGTTCGCCCAGGCCTGGGGCACCGAGTGGGTGGAGACGCGGGATGTCGCCAAGCACACGGTCTTCGCCGACCAGCCGATGACCCGTGCCATCCACGCCCTGCGCAAGCTCGTCACCGGCAAGGCGGTCACCACGGACGCCGTCACCGTGCGCCAGGTCGAGCGGGAGCGGTGGTCGGCTTCGG
Organism: Streptomyces sp. CA-249302; assembly: GCF_050936785.1. Taxonomy (NCBI): domain Bacteria; kingdom Bacillati; phylum Actinomycetota; class Actinomycetes; order Kitasatosporales; family Streptomycetaceae; genus Streptomyces; species Streptomyces sp. CA-249302. The sequence goes on from NZ_JBNJMG010000001.1 coordinate 7,793,262, forward strand.
AGTTGGCGCACGAGGTTCCGCCCGGGCACGCAGTGCTGTCGTTGACCACCGTGAAGGGCGAGCACGCACCCCCGTTGCTGGTGGATCTGCGGGGCTGACGGGCCGGAGTCGACCGTACGGGGCGGCAGAATCGGCATAGGGTGTTCATACATGGCGGCCAAATGATCACAAGGGTCATGCGGCCCACACAGACCTGAAGGCCTCATGCCCCCGACGCTCGCCTCCCTCGTCCACCACTCCGCGCTCAAGCTGACCGTGCGGGCGGGCGAGGACCGCCTGGATGTGCCCGTTCGGTGGGCGCATGTCAGTGAGCTCGCCGATCCCGTGCCGTACATGGAGGGTGGGGAGCTGCTGCTGATCACCGCGTTGAAGCTGGACGCGGAGGATCCGGAGGCGATGCGGCGGTATGTGAAGCGGCTGGTGGGGGCGGGGGTGGTGGGGCTGGGGTTCGCCGTCGGGGTCAATTACGACGACGTTCCCAAAGCGCTCGTCGACGCGGCCGAGGAAGAAGGGCTGCCGTTGCTGGAGGTGCCGCGGCGCACGCCCTTCCTCGCCATCAGCAAGGCGGTGAGCGCGGCCATCGCCGCGGATCAGTACCGGGCGGTGACCGCCGGCTTCGCCGCCCAGCGTGAGCTGACCCGGCAGGCGCTCGCCGAGGGCCCCGAGGGGCTGCTCGCCGCGCTCGCCTCGCAGGTCGACGGGTGGGCCGCGCTGTACGACGCCTCGGGCGCCGTCGTCGCCACCGCGCCGGAGTGGGCGGGGCGGCGGGCCGCGCGGCTCACGGCGGACGTGGAGCGGTTGAGGGAGAGGCCGGCACCGGCCTCCTCGGTGGTGGGCGGGCCGGAGAACGAGGACCGGGTCGAGCTGCACTCCATCGGCACCGGGCGGCGGCCGCGCGCCGCGCTGGCCGTCGGGACGGCCGCGACGCTGGGTACGGCGGAGCGGTACGCCGTCCATTCGGCGATCGCGCTGCTGACGCTGACGACCGAACGGTCCCGTTCGCTGCATGCCGCCGAGCAGCGGATCGGGGCGGCGGTGCTGCGGATGCTGCTCGCCGGGGAGCCGGACCATGCGCGGGCCGTGGCCGGGGATCTGTACGGCGGGCTGCTGGACGCGCCCTTCCGGATGGTCGTCGCCGAGTCCGTTCCGGTGGTGCGGATGTCCGTCGATTCCCATGCGCATCTGGAGGTGGGCAGGTCCGGCGACAAGGCCGACGGCGGTCGGCTCGCCGTGTTGGCCGAGGCCGTGGAGGCGGCGGCCGCTCGGGCGGGGGAGGCCGTGCTCGTCGTACCGGAGGGGGACGGGGAGCGGGAACGGCTGGTCGTGGTCGCCGCGGACGAGGGGGCGGCGGTTGGTGCGTGCGCGGACTACGCGGCCGCGGTCGAGGCCGCGCGGGCCGGCGCCGGGCGGGAGCAGACCGGGGGTGACGAGGACGAGCTGGTCGTCGGGGCGTCGGCGCCGGTCGGGCCGATCGCCGCGGCGGCGGGGTACAAGCAGGCCGAGCAGGCCCTGTCGGTGGCTCGGCGGCGGGGGCGGGTGTTCGTGGAGCACGAGCAGTTGGCGGCGGGGTCCGTGGTGCCCTTGCTGGCCGACGACGCGGTGAAGGCGTTCGCCGACGGGTTGTTGCGGCCGTTGTACGAGCACGACGCGACCGGGCGGGGGGATCTGGTGGCCTCGCTGCGGGCCTGGCTGTCGCGACACGGGCAGTGGGATGCGGCGGCCGCGGATCTGGGGGTGCACCGGCATACCCTGCGGTACCGGATGCGGCGGGTGGAGGAGATTCTGGGACGGTCGCTGGACGATCCGGATGTGCGGATGGAGTTGTGGCTGGCGCTGAAGGCGACGTCGGCGGACTAGGAACCCCGCGGGCCGAACCTGCCGATCCGGCGTATGGATGCCGCCCACCACTACACCCCGGCCAAACACTCCCACCCCCACCCCGTCCTACCGTGGACCCGAAAGCCAGCAACATCACCCCCTAGCGCCGAAGGGCCGGAACCCGACATGACTTCCAGCACCGCCTTCTGGCTCGCCGGCCGCCAGGTCACCGGCGAGGACACCTTCGACGTCACCTCCCCCTGGGACGGCCGACTCGTCGGCAGGGTGAGCGTGCCGACGGACGCCCAGGTCGAAGAGGCCGTGGCCGCCGCGTACGCCGTCCGCGAGGAGTTCGCCGCCACCCCCGCCCACGTCCGCGCCGCCGCCCTCGACCACGTCAGCAAGCGGCTCGTCGAGCGCACCGAGGAGATCGCCCAGCTGATCTCCGCCGAGAACGGCAAGCCGATCAAGTGGGCCCGGGGCGAGGTCGGCCGTGCCGTCTCCGTGTTCCGGTTCGCGGCCGAGGAGGCCCGGCGGTTCAACGGCGGTGAGGCCCAGCGGCTCGATACCGACCTCGGCGGTCAGGGCCGGCTCGCCCTCACCCGCCGCTTCCCGAAGGGCGTCGTCCTCGGTATCGCGCCCTTCAACTTCCCGCTCAACCTCTGTGCCCACAAGATCGCCCCGGCCATCGCCGCCGGCGCGCCGATCATCCTGAAGCCGGCGCCCGCCACCCCGCTCTCCGGCCTGATCATCGGCGACCTGCTCGCCGAGACCGAGCTGCCGGCGGGGTCCTGGAGCATCCTCCCCGTCGCCAACGACAAGATGCCCGCCCTCGTCCAGGACGAGCGGCTGCCGGTCATCTCCTTCACCGGTTCCGAGAAGGTCGGTTACGCGATCATGGACTCGGTGCCGCGCAAGCACTGCACGCTGGAGCTGGGCGGCAACGGCGCGGCCGTCGTCCTCGGCGACTTCGCCTCCGACGCCGACCTCGACTGGGCCGCCACCCGTATCGCCACCTTCTCCAACTACCAGGGCGGGCAGTCCTGCATCTCCGTGCAGCGGGTGATCGCGGACGCCTCCGTCTACGACCGTCTGCTGCCGCGCGTCGTCGCCGCCGTCGAGGCCCAGGTCACCGGCGACCCGGGCGACGACAAGACCGACGTCGGCCCGCTGGTCAGCGAGGACGCCGCCAAGCGGGTCGAGGCGTGGGTGAAGGAGGCCGTCGAGGCCGGCGCGAGCCTGCTCACCGGCGGTGACCGCGACGGCGCCTCCTACGCGCCGACCGTCCTCACCGACGTACCGGCGGACACCACGATCTCCTGCGAGGAGGTCTTCGGGCCGGTGCTGACCGTGCAGAAGGTGGACGGGGAGGCGGCGGCCTTCGCCGCCGTCAACTCCTCCAAGTACGGCCTCCAGGCAGGGGTGTTCACCCACGACCTCCAGGTCGCCTTCCGCGCCCACCGCGCCCTCGAGGTCGGCGGCGTCGTCATCGGCGACGTCCCCTCCTACCGCGCCGACCAGATGCCGTACGGCGGCGCCAAGCAGTCCGGTGTCGGCCGTGAGGGCGTGAAGTTCGCGATGGACGACTACACGTACGAGCGGGTGCTGGTGCTGACGGGACTCGCCCTCTGACCGACCGGTGACGGCGAGAGCGGCCGCAGTCCGCTGTGCGGGGCTTGCGGCCGTTCCCGTGGGCGGCTACGCGCCCACCCGGTCGTTACGTCCCAGGAAGCGGAACTCCCCGTCCGTCACCTGGTAGAGGAAGGTCTTGCCCATGGATTCCAGGGCGCGGGTGTCCTCGTCGAAGTCCAGCCGCTTGGCAACGCCGTCGTAGGTGGTGCGGAAGATCCGCTCGGCGACCTGGCCGCGCTCGGTGCCGGTGCCCCCGCCGAGCGCGGTCAGGGTGGCGGCGATCAGGCCTACGGCGTCGTATGCCTCGGCGGACCAGGGGCCCGGGGCGCTGCCATAGCGTTCGCGGTACGCCGCCGTGAACGCCCTGGCGGCCTTGGATCCGTCCGAGGCCGGATCGGTGTACGGGGCTTCGAGCACCCAGCCCTCGGCCGCCGCGCCGGCCGCCGTCAGGAAGGCCGGACGCATCACCGCCTCCAGGCCCAGCCGCGGCCCGGTGAAGTCCGCGGTGGCCAGCGCCTGGGCACAGCGGGCGGCGCGGGCCGGTGACGTACTCATGCAGACGACCGCCTGCGCGCGGAAGTCCAGGGCGGCGGCGACCGCCGGCCCGAAGTCGTCCTGGTCCGCGGGCACTTCGTGCAGGGCGGCCGTTCCGTGGGCCGGCGGGGTCTCGTCCAGGGCCTGGGCGAGGGCCCATACCGGGTCACCGGACGCGCGGTCCACGATCACGGACGTGCGGTGGGTGCGGTGGACGCGGGTCAGATAGTCGAGCAGCGGGTAGTCCTCCGCGCGCTGCGGGACTCTGGTCACGCAGATCGTGCGCAGGTCGGCGTTGGTCAACAGGCCCGTGGCGGTGGGTTCCACCGAGACGACGACGAGGGGCGTGGACGCGGTGTCGTACAGCCGGCCGACCGCGCGCACGGTGAGCGTGCCGGTGGGGCCGACCACCGCGAGGACCGCTGGATCCGCGATCAGGGTGCGGGCCGCGCGCCGCGCCCGGGCGGCCTCGCCGCCGTCGTCGACGGTCTTCACGGCGAGGCGGAAACGCACGTCGGTACGGGCGTTGTGAGCGGCGACGGCCAGCCGGACCCCGCGCTCGTGCTCTGTTCCGAGCGACTTCTGAGGCCCCGTCAAGTCGGCCTGCAGCCCGATGACATGGGTCGGCACACCGTGCGTCGAGCCACCCGAGGCGGCGCTTTTGCGGGTCAGCACGACGGCGGCGCCGACACCGGACGCGGCGAGCACCGCGGCCGCCGAACCGGCGACCGTGAGGAGCCGGCGACGCGAGGGCGAACGCACCCCGTCGCCCTGAGCCCCGGCCCTCGGAGAGGCGGCCGCGGCGCGGGGCGGCGGATCGAGGGCACGCGCCGACCGGTCGGCCACCAGACGAAGCACGGTGGAGGGCAGCCAGTCGAGTGGGACGGCCGGGGCGGCGGTGCCGGGCGGGCCCATGGGCCCGGACGAGCCATCGGCATCGGAGACCGCGGTGAGTCCTGCGGCCGCGACGGAGGACCCGGCGGATTCCGCGGCGGCCACCAGCACCCGGTGCAACGCGGCTGACGTAGGCCTGTCCCCGGGGGCCTTGGCCAGGCAGCCGGTGATCGCCGTGTGCACGGGCGGTGGCAGGAGGCGTTCCAGTCCGGCGAGGTCGGGGCTCTCGTGGACCGTGCGGTAGAGGACCGCCGCCGGGTCGCCGGTGCCGAAGGGCCGACGGCCGGTGGCCGCGTACGCCAGGGCGCAGCCCAGTGAGAAGACGTCACTCGGCGCGCCCACCTCGTCCGCCCGGGCTTGCTCCGGGGAGAGGTAGCCGGGGGTGCCGACGACCGCGTCGGGTGAGGTGAGTGCCGTGGCGCCGGCGCCCTGTGCGATGCCGAAATCGATCAGCCGGGGGCCGTCGACGGCGAGCAGGACGTTGGCGGGCTTGACGTCCCGGTGTACCAGTCCCGCCTCGTGCACCTCGGCCAGGGCTTGCGCGAGGAGACGGCCCAGCACGACGACAGTGGGCGCGGGCAGCGGTCCGTACGTCTCGACCGCCTCCGTGAGGGACGGACCGGGCACGAAGGTGCCGGCCAGCCACGGCTCGCGGGCCTCGGCGTCCGCGGCCGTCACCGGCACCAGCCAGGGTCCGCTCAGCCCGGTGGCCAGCCGCACCTCGCGTCGGAAGCGAGCCCGGAAGGCGGGGTCCGCCGCGTACTCGGCGCGGATCACCTTCAACGCCACCAGCGCCCCGTCCGCCGCCCGGGCCAGGTAGACCACGCCCATGCCGCCCGAGCCCAGCCGGGCCAGCAGGCGGTGCCCGCCCAACTCCTCGGGGTCCTCGGCCCGCAGCGCCAGCATCGCCGTTCTGCCCTCCTCAAGGCCCAACCCGTCTGAAACGCCTAGAAGTTCACCGACCGTACGTACGCGAACCGGCCGTCCTCGACCCGGTACTCGTGGAACCGCAGGGCCTTGCGGTCGAGGTTCTCCCGGAACGAGTACGTGGCGACCAGCCCTTTGTACGAGGCTTTCCCGAGTGCCTCGGTGAGCTGCGCGCGGCTCGGGCGTCGGCCGGCCCTCCCGGCGAGCGCGGTGAGCCGGTCGACGACCAGCCCTGTCACGTCGTAGGCCTCGGCCGCCCAGTCGCCCGGCGCGCCGCCGTAACGCCTGCGGTAGGCGGTGGCGAAGTCCCGTACGGATTCGGCGTTCGGGGAGATGTACGAGGTCATGGCCTGCCATCCCGTGGCCGCGCCGCCCGCCGCGGTGAGGAAGGCCTGCGTGGCCAGGGACTCCTCCAGGAAGCGCGGACCGCGGAAGTCCCGCTCGGCCAGCGCCCGGGCGACGGCACCGGCGCGCTCCGGAGTCCCCATGTACAGGAGGCCGTCGATGCCGTGGCCGAGCATGTCGGGGAGCACGGACGCGGGGTCGGGCGCGATCGCCGGTACGACCCGTGTGTACAGGTCCAGTTGCCGGCGCCGCGCCGCCCCGGGGACGAGGTTGTCGTTCTCCGTGCCGAGTTCCCCGCCCGCGCGGTCCACCAGCAGGCCCGGCCGGCGGGAACCCTGCAGCCCGGCCGTCGCGAGGGCGATCTGGGCGCCGGTGTCGGCCGTGGGCGTCGTATGGAAGTAGAACTTCGGGTAGTTCAGCAGGACGTTCGACGCCGTGTAGGGCGATACGTCGGAGACCGTCAGCAGGGGCAGCCCGGCGCCCTCGTACACCTCCACGGCCGCCCGGACCGAGGTGGCTCCGGTGGGGCCCAGGACCGCGAGGACGTCGTCGTCGCCGCTCAGGTGCCGGGCCGCGGCCAGTGCCCGCCCGGCGCCGCCGCCGTCGTCCGCGACCCGGAGGGTGAGCGTGAAAGGCTTGTCCGCACGGGAGTTGAACCGCTCGACGGCCAGCCGCGCGGCCCGTGCCTGCGCCGTACCGGCCGCCTTCTGCGGCCCGCTCAGATCCGCCTGTACGCCGATGATCCACGGACGTCCCGCGGTCGTACCCGAGTCCTTCTCGTCGTCGCGCAGCGTCGCCCACAGAATCCCGCCGCCGCCCACCGCGAGCAGGGCCACACCGCCGGCCGCCAGGCTCAGCATCCGGCGGCGCCCCGGCCGCGGGGGCGCGGGCTCCGCTCCGATCTCGGTGGGCTCGATGCCGGGCAGGGCCAGCAGTTCGGCCGACCGGTCCGCGACCATCCGTACGATCGCGTCCGGCAGCCAGTCGATGGAGCCCTCCGGGGCGTCCTCGACCAGGGCGGCGTCCAACTCGGCCGTCGTGGGCCGGTTTTCGGGCTCCTTGTCCAGACAGCGTTCGAGCAGCGCCCGAGACTCGGCGTCCTCGATGCCGTCCAGCCGCGGCGTGTCGTGCACCGTGCGGTACAGCAGCGCGTCCGCCGCGCCGGTGCCGAAGGGGAGGCGGCCCGTCGCCGCGTACGCCAGCACGCAGCCCAGCGAGAACACGTCGCTCGGCGGTCCCACGCGCCGGGCGCGGGCCTGTTCGGGGGAGAGGAAGCCGGGAGTGCCCACGACCACGCTGTCCGCGGTCAGCGCCGTCTCCTCGACGGCCGTCGGCCGCGCGATGCCGAAGTCGATCAGCCGCGGGCCGTCCAGGGCGAGCAGGACGTTGCCGGGTTTGACGTCCCGGTGCACCAGGCCGGCGTCGTGCACCGCGGACAGGGCCCGCGCCAGCACCTTGCCCAGCACCCGCACCGCCCGCTCCGGCAGCGGCCCGCAGGCCGCCACCGCCTCGGCCAGCGACGGTCCCGGCACGAACGCCGTCGCCAGCCACGGCGCTGCCGCCTCCGTGTCCGCGTCCAGCACCCGCACCACCCAGGGACTGTCCACCCGCCGGGCGGAGTCCGCCTCTCGTCGGAAACGGACCCCGAAGTCGGCCTCGTCGGCGTACTCGGGCCGGATCACCTTGACCGCGGCCAGGTCACCGGCCTCGCTCCGGGCCAGATAGACCACGCCCATGCCGCCGGCGCCCAGCCGCCCCAGCAGCCGGTGGCCGCCCAGACGGGAGGGGTCGGAGGGCAGCAGCCGCTCCATCACGAGCCCTCCTTCACAGAGGGCGACACGGAGGCGGAAGCGGAGGACGACGCCGAGCCGGTTGCCGGCACGGCCTCCCATCCGATGGCCTGCTGCACCCGGATCGCCATCTTGGACTGGACCGAGGAGACGGGGTCGTGCACGTCGTCGTCGGTGCGCCCGCGTCCCCCGCACCCGGAGACCCCGATCACCACCGGGCCGAGCGTCGCCTGGTACCAGGCGTACGGGTACGGTCCGCCCCGAGTGTCGCTGACGCACTCGCCGTCCTCGATCAGCCAGTCGTCGTAGGCGTCGTTTCCGCGCTCGCCCAGCAGGATCCCGGACGAGTTCAGACCCGTCAGGCGCTCGCCCGGCCGCAGCAACTGCTCCCCGCAGCCGAGGCCCTCCTCCAGCATCCGGGCCTGCGCCCAGGCCGCGTCCAGGGCCGTACGGTGCACTCCGACGCTGATCTGCAAGCGGACGGAGCCCTTGCCGTCCGCCGCCGGCTCCTCGTAGCGCCAGGTCGCCGTCGCCAGCACGTCCTTCGGCAACGCCTCCTGGCGCCAGGCGCAGTCGTCGCCCAGATACACCCACCGGTCCGGATCCCGCTCGAACGGCGTCGCCCGCACCACGTGCGGCCCGAACAGCTCCGGCCCGGCGACCACCTTCTCCAACAGTGCCCGAGCCTGTGCCGGGGTTCTCGGCACCTTCGCCGGATCGGTCCTGGAGACCAGCGCCCGGGAGCGCGGCGAACCGGTGCGCGCAGTGCCCGTGTTGCTGCTCGCGGTCGCCTTCGGCGTCGCCGTCCCCGTCGCGTGGCCGCTGCCGCCGGTGCACCCCGACAGCAGCAGCCCGCATAACGCCGTAACCACCCCGCAGGCGCGCGGCGCGCTTCCGTGTGCCACGGTTCCCCACCCCATTCACCGTGCCGACGGTCACCCCGATGTTCCTACCGATGCCACTGCGGCGCCCGGTGGTTCCGGAATCCGGCTCCCCAGGCTTCTAGGTAATGGGAACCGTTTTCATATCCGCTTCCCAGAGGGGCCCGGCACCGATGCCTTCCGGTGCCGGGCCCCTTCTTCGGTCGGTCTTCTCCGGACCCTCAGCCGGAGAAGCCGACGTGCGCGAGCCGCAGCGGGCCGCGCAGCCTGATGTGCACGTCGTGCACGCCCTCGGCGACGATCCCGGCGTCGAGGGTGATGTAGTCGTACGGTCCCGGGGTGGCGGTCTCCGGGCTCAGCGGGGCCAGCACCGCGCCCCCGTCCAGGGACAGCTCGACGACTCCCTCGCCCGCGACCGTCACGCTCACCTCCGTGACGCCGTCGCCCAAATCGCAGTCCCGGTAGACCAGTTCGGCCGTCCGGTTCGGCTCCGGCGTCACCGCGTCGCCCGCCGCCTTCGTCCGGTCGACGATCGCCGCACCGCTCTGCTCGTCGAAGTCGGCCGCCTCCAGGCCGCGTTGGAGCACGGGGCGCGGGGCGTCCGGCTCGCCGTCCAGGAGCACCGTCGTACGCAGCCGGACGTCCTCGCTGGAGGAGCCGGCCAGGAGGTCGTACGGGCCCGGCTCCAGGCGCCGTCCGCCGCGCGCCACGTCCCAGAACTCGAAGGCGGAGAGCGGGACTTCGAAGGCGAGTTCCGTCTTCTCGCCGGGGGCGAGGGTGACCCGGCGGTGGGCGACCAGCTCGCGGCGCGGGCGGGTCACCGTCGGCTCGACGGCGCGGGTGTAGAGCTGGGCGACCTCGTCGGCCGACACGTCCCCGGTGTTGGTGACCGTGAAGGAGACGTGCACCGCGTCGCCGTCCACCGCGGTCGCCAGATCGCCGTAGGAGAAGCTCGCGTACGACAGGCCGTGTCCGAACGGGAACAGCGGCGTGCCCTCGAAGTAGAGGTACGTCTGGCGGCTGCCGATGACGTCGTAGTCGAGGAGGCCGGGCAGATCGCCGTCGTCCTCGTACCAGGTCTGGGGCAGGCGGCCGCCCGGGGAGACGTCGCCGGAGAGGATCCGGGCGAGCGCGGTGCCGGCCGCCTGGCCGCCGTGGGCCGTCCACAGGACCGCGGGCAGGGCGGACGTGCGGACCGTGTAGGGGTACGCGGAGACCAAGGTCAGGACGGTGCGCGGGTTCGCGGCGCGGGCCGCGCGCAGCAGTCGCTCCTGGTGCTCGGGGAGGTGCAGGGTCGTACGGTCCTCGGTCTCGCGGCCGTTGATGTGCGGGTCGTTGCCCGCCACGACCACGACCACGTCCGCCTGCTCGGCGGCCCGCCGCACCGCCTCCTCGCCGCGCTCGACGACGAGCATCTCGAAGACTTCCGGATTCCCGTCGGCAACCTTCACTCCGTCGGCGGCGACGGACACATGGCGACCCGTGCCGATGTGCCTGAGGAGGTGACCGTTCGCATGGGGTTCCAGGCGGAACGTCTCCTGGACGACCCAGCCGCCGGGCTGGTCCGCGGAGGCGCGTACGTAACCGTCTTCGGCCACCGAGAGGTAGCGGCCGTCCGGCGCGCGGAGCGTGAGCACGCCCTCGCCCCAGTCGATCAGGGCGAGTTCGGTGCCGGCCGGGTCGGTGGTCAGCGGCGGGAGGTCGGTGCGGCCGGCGAGCAGCGCCGGGTCCAACGCGCCCTCGGCGCCGCGCACTTCGTCGTCGGCTTCGACGGCCGGGACCTGGAGGAAGACGCCGGCCGAGGTCTTCAGACGGATGCGGTCGACACCCTCCGCGAACTCGACACGCTCCGCGCCGAACCGCTCGTACAGGCCCTCCAGAGGTGTCGAGCGGTGGATCAACGTGCCGCTGTACCAGTCGAGTTTGCACTCGTCGGCGAGCAGGCCCACCACCGCGACCCGGGTGTCGGGGGCGAGCGGGAGCAGGCCGTCGTTCTTGAGCAGGACGACCGCCTGCTCGGCAGCCTCCAGCGCGAGCACGCGGTGCGCCGGGGTGTCGAAGTCGTGCGTACCCGCGTACGGGTCGTACCGCGGGTCGAACTCGCCCAGGCGGAAGCGGACGGAGAGCTGGCGGCGGACGGCGGTGTCGATGTCGGCCTCCGTCAACAGGCCTTTCTCGTACGCGCCTTGGACGCGCCCGACGATCTGCGCACTCTCCGTCCCGTGGTCGGTGAAGCTGTCGACGCCCGCGAGGAGGGCGGCCGCCGTCGCCTCCTCGTGGGTGTCGTAGTAGTGCTCGTGGTCGACCAGGTTGGAGGGCGCGCCCGCGTCCGAGCAGACCAGCAGGTCCTCGTCGGTCCAGGCCCGCAGGTGCTCGCGCAGATACGGCGACACGTGGTTCGGGCGGCCGTTGACCAGGTTGTACGCCGGCATCACCCCGGCCACCGCGCCCGCCTCGACCGTCTCGCGGAAGGCGCGCAGGTCGTACTCGTGCAGGACGCGCGGGCGCACCGAGGACGACGAAGTGGCCCGGTCCGTCTCGTTGTTGTGGGCCAGCCAGTGCTTCAGGACGGGCGCCGTGCGCCAGTACGTCGGGTGCTCGCCGCGCAGACCGCGGGTGTACGCCGTCGCGATGGCCGAGGTCAGCTTCGGGTCCTCGGAGTAGCCCTCCTCGTTGCGGCCCCACAGGGGGTGGCGCAGGAGGTTGACGGTCGGGGACCAGACGTTGAGGCCGACGCGGTCGTCGCGGGCGTGCATCGCCCGGGCCTCCTTGGAGACGGCCTCGCCGATACGGCGTACCAGATCCGTGTTCCAGGTCGCGCCGAGGCCCACGGCCTGCGGGAACACGGTCGCCGGGCCCATCCAGGCCACACCGTGCAGGGCCTCCTGGCCGGTGCGCCAGGCGGCGATGCCGAGGCGGTCGACGGCCGGGGCGTACTGGTGCAGGAAGGAGACCTTCTCCTCCAGGGTGAGCCGCTCCAGCAGGTCGTCGATGCGCTTCGCGAAGGGCAGTTGCGGATCGCGGTAAGGCGGCGTGGGCGGCGTCTGTTCGGTCACGTGGGGATCCCCTTGCGATGGAGCGGCCATGCGCTTTCGAAGCGCTTCGATGCTCATTCGACGAGTGGGCGGGTGTCAAGGGATGCTCACTGTTACTTCAAGCGGCGCATAAGAAAAGGTCGATGGCGATAGCTCGGAGGAATGTTGGGAGCGACCCTTGTGCACCCTCAGGTGTTCACTTAACCTCGCAGCAACATCGAAGCGCTTCGACTATCGAACGTACCGAATTGGTCGGAGGATCCGCTTCAGCTCAGCCAGTTCCACTCGAGACACCGCAGCCGACGGCCACCGCCGGGTGTCCTGGTGCGCCATGAAGGGTTGACGCAATGACGCCGAACGCCGCTTCCGCCTCCTCCGGGCCCAGCCGGAGAAGCTTCCTCGCCTCAACTGCGGTCGCCACCGCGGCGGTTGCGGGTGGGATGCCGCTGCTTGCCGCCTGCGGGGCGTCGGACAGCGGGTCGGGGGGCGGCTCCTCCGCGGGCAAGGGCGCGAACAAGCTGCTGCCGGCCTTCGTCGCCAACAACGTGGTGACGCCGGACATCCCGTCCAAGTACGGCTCGTCGATGGGCTTCACCGGCAAGCTCGACCTGGCCACCCTGAAGACCTCCGTCCCGAAGAAGCTGGGCAAGGGCGGCAAGGTCACCGTCATGTCGCCGTTCTGGGGCTCCCCGCCCAAGCAGGACAACGCCTACTACAAGGCGATGAACGACCTGATCGGTGTCGACGTCGTGTGGCAGAACCAGGACGGCAACACCTACGACCAGAAGCTCGGCGCGGTCCTCGCCTCCAGCGAGGTACCGGACGTCGTGGTCGTCCCCGGCTGGAACATGGGCGGCAAGATACCCACCGCCATCATCAGCAAGTTCGCCGACCTCGGCCCCTACCTCGCGGGCGACAAGGTCAAGGACTATCCGAACCTCGCCGCCATCCCGACCGACGCCTGGCGACGCTGCATCTTCGGCGGCAAGCTGCGGGGCCTGCCGATGCCCGCCTCGTACGTGACCAACATCGTGCCCTTCTACCGCAAGGACATCTTCGACAAGGAGGGCTACGAACTCCCGCGCTCGGCGGACGAGTTCCTCTCCCTGGCCAAGGAGATCACCAACGCCAAGGCCAAGCGGTGGGCCTGCATGGACATGAAGTGGACCGCCTGGCAGATGTTCAGCGTGCTCTCCGGCAGTGAGAAGCCGCTGGGCTGGAACCTCGTCGACGGCAAGCTGGTCAACCGCATCGAGACCCAGGAGTACCTCGAAGCGATCGAGTGGGCCCGCAAGCTCTTCGCCGCCGGGGTCGTGCACCCCGACTCCATGCTGGGCAAGAACGCCCCCGACCCGGGCCCGAAGTTCGCCGCCGGCGAGTTCCTGATCTACGCCCAGGACATCAGCCAGTGGTACAGCCGCACCGCCGAACAGGCCACCCAGAACCCGGACTTCAAGATCGGGGGCATGGACGTGTACGCCCACGACGGCGGAGATCCCCAGGTCTGGGCCGAACAGCCCGCCGGCATCTTCGCGTTCATCAACAAGAAGGCCTCGGAGTCGGTGATCCATGACGCGTTGGCCGTCGCCAACGTCACCGCCGCGCCGTACGGGACCAAGGAGTACATGGCCACCGACTACGGCGTCGAGGGCACCCACTACACCGTCAAGAACGGTGTGCCCACCAAGACCACCCAGGGCAACAACGAGGTCATCAACGCCTACGTGATGATCGCGAGCCCCGCCTCCACTCTCGCCCACCCCGACTTCCCCGAGGTCGTCAAGGCCCAGGTGGCGTGGCAGCAGCGGATGGGCTCCTTCACCAAGAAGTCCAGCTTCTTCGGCCAGATGATCACCGAGCCGTCCCGCTACACCAACCTCATGAACGACTTCGAGCAGCTGGAAGACGACATCACCCGCGGCCGCAAGAAGATCAGCGACATGCAGCAGGCCGTCTCCGACTGGAAGAGCAAGGGCGGCGACAAGCTGCGCGACTGGTACCAGAAGCTGCTCGACGACAACGGTTCGGCGAGCTGACCAGGCACTGAGGCAAGGAGAACGGCCGTGTCCCACAGCACGGTGCCTCGCAGCAGGGCCGAGGCCGAAGACAGTACGGGGAAGACCCCGGTGGCGTCCGGCTCCGCCGGAACCGGGAAGAAGACGAAGGCCGGGAAGCTCGGCCTGGGCGTCAGGTTCAGGCGCGACCGCGTCCTGATCCTGATGACGCTGCCCGCGGTCCTGCTGCTCCTGGTCTTCAACTACCTGCCGATCCTCGGCAACATCGTCGCCTTCCAGGACTACGACCCGTACGTCAGCGACAACGGCATCGTGTCCATGCTGCACAGCGCCTGGGTGGGCCTGGAGAACTTCCAGCAGATCTTCGCGGACTCGGCGTTCTGGAACGCGGTGAAGAACACCCTGGTGCTGTTCTTCCTCCAGCTCGTGCTCTTCTTCCCGATCCCGATCGCTCTGGCACTGCTGATCAACAGCGTGGTCCGACCCCGGGTACGGGCGCTCTCACAGGCGATCCTGTATCTCCCGCACTTCTTCTCGTGGGTGCTGGTCATCTCCGTCTTCCAGCAGATCTTCGGTGGCGCGGGCCTGCTGTCGCAGCTGCTGCGGCAGCACGGCTACGACGGCCTCGACATCATGAGCGACCCGTCGACCTTCAAGTTCCTGGTCACGGCGGAGAGCGTCTGGAAGGACGCGGGCTGGGGGATCATCGTCTTCCTGGCGGCGCTCGCGTCCGTGAGCCCCGACCTCTACGAGGCGGCGGCGATGGACGGCGCCGGCCGCTGGCGCCGGATGTGGCACGTCACGCTCCCCGCGCTGCGCCCGGTGATAGCCCTGCTGCTCGTCCTCCGGGTGGGCGACGCGCTGACCGTGGGCTTCGAACAGATCCTCCTCCAACGGGACGCCGTGGGACCGGGGGCGGCGGAGGTCCTCGACACCTTCGTGTGGTGGAACGGCGTACGCAACCAGGACTTCGGCTACGCGGCCGCCGCCGGGCTGATCAAGGGCGTGGTCAGCCTTGGACTGGTACTCGCCGCGAACAAGGTGGCCCATCTCATGGGCGAGCAGGGGGTGTACAAGAAATGACCGCCGTCATCGACAAGCCGCCCGTACGGGAACCGTCCCGCTGGGCCGCCCCGCCGCGCCCGGTGTGGGAGGAGGAGCCCAGCAGGGCCGGCGTCGCCGGCAAGGGCCTGGTCCTGACCCTGGCCTGCCTCGGCATCCTCTTCCCGCTCTGGATCGTGGTCGTCACCAGCCTGTCCTCGCGCAGGACGATCGACGAGGCGGGCGGGCTGGTGATGATCCCCAAGGGCATCACGTTCGTCGCGTACAAGGAGCTGCTGAGCGGCGGGCAGGTCACCCGGGCCTCGGTGATCAGCGTTCTGATCACCCTCGTCGGCACGCTCTTCTCGATGACCGTGTCGGTGCTGTGCGCCTACGGTCTCTCCCGCATCGGCTCGCTCGGCCACCGCTGGTTCCTGATGCTGCTGCTCGCGACCATGTTCTTCAGCGCGGGCCTGATCCCGACGTACCTCCTGGTCCAGTCCCTGGGCCTGACCGACAGTTATCTCGCCCTGATCCTGCCGAGCGCGGTGAGCGTCTTCAACATCCTCGTCCTGCGCGGGTTCTTCATGGGCATTTCGCAGGAACTGATCGACAGCGCGCGCATCGACGGCGCGGGCGACTTCCGGATCCTCTGGCAGATCGTGATGCCGCTCTCGCGAGCGGTGCTCGCGGTGATCACGCTGTTCTACGCCGTCGGGTACTGGAGTGCCTGGTTCAACGCGTCCCTGTACCTGAACGACCAGGACATGATGCCGTTGCAGAACGTCATGATCCAGCTGGTGCAGAAGCAGCAGGCGCCGGTGGGGCTGGGGCAGGCGATCAAGACCGGGGAGTTGTCCGGGCTGGCCGTGCAGATGGCGGTCATGGTGATGGCGTTGTTGCCGGTGGCTGTGCTTTCGCCGTTCGTGCAGCGGCATTTCAAGAAGGGCATGTTGACCGGAGCGGTCAAGGGCTGACCGACGCCCAGTGAAGTGGGGGCTGGCGGACCCACGGCGGCCACGGGTTCGTTGTGGCCGGTCGCGCAGTTCCCCGCGCCCCTAGGTAGGTATCCCTGCTCCCTTTCACATTGCGAGGTATGTGTCATGTTCGCGTCCGGGCTTAGTCGTCGTGCCGTTCTGGCCGGGACCGCGGCTGCGGCCGCGATCACGACGCTTCCGCCCCTCCAAGAGCGCGCCGAGGCCGCCGCCACCCCCACCTACCGCTGGCGCAACGCCGTAATCGGCGGCACCGGATTCATCACCGGCGTGCTCTTTCACCCCTCCGTGCGCGGGCTCGCCTACGCCCGGACCGACATCGGTGGCGCCTACCGGTGGGACGACCGGGAGGCTCGCTGGACCCCGCTCATCGACCACATCGGGTGGGACGACTGGAACCTCCTCGGGGTCGAGGCGATCGCCGTCGATCCCGTGCACCCGGAGCGGCTCTACCTCGCCCTCGGCACCTATGCCCAGTCCTGGGCCGGCAACGGAGCCGTGCTGCGGTCCGACGACCGTGGTGCCACCTGGACGCGGACCGACCTCGCCGTCAAGCTCGGGGCCAATGAGGACGGACGCGGCGCGGGGGAGCGGCTGCTCGTCGACCCGCGTGACAGTGACACCCTCTGGCTCGGCACCAGACATGACGGGCTCCTCAAGTCCACCGACCGGGGCGCCACTTGGGCAGCCGTCAGTGGCTTTCCGGGCAGCCCGAGTGCCGGCGGGCAGGGTGTCGTCTTCCTGGTCACCGTCGGGCGTGCCGTCTATGCCGGGTGGGGGGACGGCGGCGGTACCGGCGCCAACCTGTTCCGGACCGTCGACGGGAGCACCTGGGAAGCCGTTCCCGGGCAGCCCGCCGGCGCCTCCGCCGAGGTGCCGATCCGCGCCGCGTACGACTGCCTCACGCGTGAGCTGTACGTGACGTACGCCGACGCGCCCGGGCCCAACGGGCAGTCGACCGGCAGTGTGCACAAGCTGGCCGTCGGGAAGGGGAAGTGGACCGAGGTCACTCCCGTGAAGCCGGGCGCTACGACCGGTGAAGGGTCCGCCGACAACTTCGGGTACGGCGGGGTCGCCGTCGACGCCCGTCGCCCCGGCACCGTCGTCGTCTCCACCAACAACCGGTGGGCCGACGTGGACACGCTCTACCGGACCACCGACGGCGGCCGCACCTGGACGTCCCTCAAGAACGCCGCTGTCTTCGACGTGTCCGAGACTCCTTACCTCAAGTGGGGCGCCGACAAGCCGAAGTTCGGGTGGTGGATCCAGGCCGTCGCCGTCGATCCCTTCGACTCGAAGCACGTCGTGTACGGGACCGGCGCGACGCTCTACGGCACCCGGGACCTCACCCACTGGGCCCCGCAGATCCGGGGCCTGGAGGAGACGTCCGTGGTGCAGCTGGTGTCGCCCCCGGTCGGGGAGGCGCACCTGCTGAGCGGGTCCAGGGACATCGGGACCATGTACCACGAGCGGCTCTCGGCCTCGCCCGCCGGCGGCATGGCGACGAACCCCGTGTTCGGGTCGGCGACGGGACTCGCGCAGGCCGCGGGCAGGCCGGCGTACGTCGTGCGCACCGGGTGGGGCGACAACGGCAACGGGGCGTACTCGAACGACGGTGGCCGGACCTGGGCGCCCTTCGAGGCCCAGCCCTCCATCGCCCACGACGCGCCGGGGCCGATCGCCACCAACGCCGACGGCAGCGTGCTGCTGTGGTCCTTCGTGCACTGGGACGGGACGAAGTACCCCGCCCACCGGTCGGACGACAACGGCACCACCTGGACCCAGATCTCCTCCTTCCCGAAGGGCGCCACGCCGGTCGCCGACCCGGCCGATCCGACGCTCTTCTACGCGTACGACACCGATATGGGAAAAGTACTCGCCAGCACTGACAGTGGCCTCACCTTCACCGAGCGTGCGAGTGGGCTGCCGTCGGGGGACAGTCAGTTCAAGCTGGTCGCGGCGCCGGGGCGCTCCGGTGACCTGTGGTTGAGCGCCAAGTGGAACGGGCTGTACCGGTCCACCGACGGCGGGGCCTCCTTCGCGAAGGTCGACAGCTGCTGGGCCTCGTACACCCTGGGCTTCGGTAAGGCGGCCGAGGGGGCCGACTGTCCGGCGATCTATCAGGTCGGTTCGACGGAGGCCATCACCGCCGTCTACCGCTCCGACGACGGTGCGAAGAGCTGGGTGCGGATCAACGACGACCGGCACCAGTGGGGATACATCGGCGAGGTCATCGTCGGTGATCCGCGGATCTACGGCCGGGTCTATCTCGCGACCAACGGGCGCGGGGTCCAGTACGGGGAGCCCGTCTGATGCCCGGCGCCGAGGGCCCCACTCTCGCCGACGCCACCCGGGGCCGCATCCTCTTCGGCGGCGACTACAACCCCGAGCAGTGGCCCGAGGCGACCTGGCACGAGGACGTCCGGCTGATGAAGGACGCCGGCGTCAACTCCGTCACCCTCGGCGTCTTCTCCTGGGCGAAGCTCGAACCCCGGCCGGGGGAGCGGGAGTTCGGCTGGCTCGACATGCTCATGGACCTGATGCACGCCAACGGCATCGGCGTCGTCCTCGCCACCCCGACCTCCTCGCCCCCGCCCTGGCTGGGCCGGCTGCACCCCGAGACCCTGCCCCGTGACGAGGACGGCCGCACCGAGTGGTGGGGCGGCCGACAGCACTTCTCGCACTCCAGTGCCGTGTACCGGCAGTACGCCGCCGCGATCACGGAGGACCTCGCCGCCCGGTACGGCGGCCACCCCGCCCTCGCCATGTGGCACATCAACAACGAGTACTGCACCTACGACTGGGGCGACGAGGCCGCCGCACGCTTCAGACGCTGGCTTCAGGACAGGTACGGCACCCTTGACGCCCTCAACTCCGCCTGGGGGACGGCCTTCTGGAGCCAGGGCTACGGCGACTGGGCGGAGGTCCAGACCCCGCGCCACGCCCACTACCTGAAGAACCCCGGCCAGGTGCTGGACTTCAAGCGGTTCACCTCCGACATGCTCCTGGAGTGTTACGTCGCCGAACGTGACATCGTCCGGCGGCACACCCCGGACCGCATCCCCGTCACCACCAACTTCATGCCGCTGTGGGCCGGTCAGGACGCCTGGCGGTGGTCTGCGGAGGAGGACGTCGTCTCCGTCGACCTGTACCCCGACCCGCGCGATCCCCTCGGCGCCCAACACGGCGCCCTCGTCCAGGACATGACCCGCTCGCAGGCCCGCGGCCCCTGGATGCTGATGGAGCAGGCGGCCGGCCCCGTCAACTGGCGGGGCGTCAACCACCCCAAGCCCCGCGGCCTCAACCGCCTCTGGTCCCTCCAGGCCGTCGCCCGTGGCGCCGACGCCGTCTGCTACTTCCAGTGGCGGCAGTCCCGGCAGGGCGCGGAGAAGTTCCACTCCGGAATGGTCGGCCACGCGGGGGAGGAGGGCCGCACCTTCCAGGAGGTCAAGCAGCTCGGCGCCGAACTCGCGAGGATCGCCGCTGATGTGACGGGACGTCATACGGACAGTGACATCGCCGTCCTCCACGACTGGCACTCCTGGTGGGCCGGCGCCCACGAGGGCCGGCTCTCCACCCGGGTCGACTACACCGACGTACTGACCGCCTGGCACCGCGCCCTCTGGCAGGCCCATCTCGCCACCGACTTCGCCCACCCCGAACACGACCTGAGCGCCTACAAGTTGGTCGTCGTCCCCCAGCTCTACGCCCTCACGGACGCGGCGGTCGACAACCTCCTCGCCTACGTCCGCGACGGCGGCACCCTCGTCTGCGGCTTCCTCACCGGCATCGCGGACCAGGACGACCGCGTCCGGACCGGCGGCATGGACGCCCGGCTGCGTGAGCTGTTCGGCATCCGCACACTCCACGAATGGTGGCCGCTGGACGAGGGGGAGGTGGTCGAGACCGACGGCTTCCGCGGGACCCTGTGGTCGGAGGAGCTCGACAGGGCCGAGGACGGCTCGGCGGAAGTCACCTACAAGGGCGGGGAGTTGGACGGGCTGCCCGCCGTGCTGCGCAAGGGCCGCGCCTGGTACGTCTCCACGCTCCCCGAACCGCACGCCCTGCGCACGCTGCTCGCCCAGGTCGCGGACGGTGCCGGCGTCCGGCCCGTGCTGCACGGACTGCCCGACCGGGTCGAGGCGGTCCGCCGCGGCGACCTGCTCTTCGTGCTCAACCACGGGCGCGAGTCGGTCACCGTGGAGCTGCCCGGCAGCCACCGCGACCTGCTGACGGGGGTGACCGTCGAGGGCGAGGTCACGCTCGGCCGCTACGGCGTGGTGGTGTTGCGCCCATGAACCAGATCCACGGCACCTGGGAACCCCGCCCCGCCGCCCGCTGGGAGGACGGCTTCCTGAGCGGCAACGGCCGGCACGGCGCCCTTGTGTTCGGCGACCCGAACGACGAGCGGGTCGTCGTCACCCACCACACCCTCGTCCGCCCCAACGGCGGCGAGACCGCCCGCCCGCCCCGACTCGCCGCCCAACTCCCGCTCCTCCAGGACGAGTTGCTCGCAGGCGAACTGCACGCGGCCGAGGCCTTCACCGACGGCCGCGACCTCCAGTGGGTGCAACCCTTCCATCCCGCCTTCCAGGTACGGCTGCGCAGAGCCGCCGGCGACGAGGCTCGCGGCTACCGTCGATCCGTCGACTTCACCACCGGCGTGGTGGCGGCCGAGTGCGAGGGCCGGCGCAGCCGCGTCTTCGTGTCCCGTGCGGACGACGTGATCGTCCAGCACATCACCGGCGGCGACCTGGACATCGCCCTCGACCCACGCCTCCCGGGCGCACCCATCGACCTCGCCGTCGGCGACGGCACCGTGCTCACCCCCGAGGGCGCCCTGCTCACCCTGCGCGTCCGCTATCCCGGCAGCGAGACGGCGTACACCGGACTGACGCTGGTGGTGGCCGGCGGCGGCCGTACGGCGCTCACACCCCCAGGGGTACGGGTCACCGGCGCGGAGCCGGTGCTCCTGCTGTCCCGCGTCCTGCGCCACACCGGCGAGCTGGACACCGCGCCCCACGCCCGCGCCCTGGGCGACCTGCTGCCGGAGACGCCCCCGGCCACGGAATCGCCGGACGGATCGCACGCCCCGCCGGCCCCCGACCCGTACACCCTCCTCCTCGCCCGCCACACCCCCCTCCACCGCACCGCCTACCAACGCGTCACCCTCGACCTGGCCGCCGACCCCGCCGAACGCGCCCTCCCCGGCTCGGAGTTGCTCACCCACCCCGACAGCCCCGCCCTCCTGGAGCGCCTCTTCGCCGCCGGCCGCTACCACCTGCTCTCCGCGAGCGGCCTCAACCCGCCCCGCCTCACCGGCCTCTGGACCGGCGACTGGGACACCGCCTGGTCCGGCGCCTTCACCAACGACGCCAACGTCAACCTCCAGACCGCGTCGGCGGCGGCCGCCGGCCTGCCCGAAGTGACCGCGGCCCACGCCTCCCTGATCAACCGTCAGCTCGACGACTGGGCCGAGAACGCCCGCACCGTCTTCGGCTGCCGCGGTGTCGTCGCCCCCGCCCACACCGACGGCGAGTCCGGGCTGACGTACCACTTCAGCCGCGAATACCCGCTGCACCTGTGGACGGCCGGCGCCGACTGGCTGCTGAAACCCCTCGTCGACCATGACGAGACCGAGGGGACCAGAGACCCGCGCACGGCCGCCGCACTCGCCCAAGTCGCCCTGTTCTACGAGGACTTCCTCGACCGGCTCGACCAGGACGGCCACCTCGTCGTCGTCCCCTCCTACTCGCCCGAGAACCGTCCGGCGAACGCCAGTTGGGGCGCGATCAACGCGGCCATGGACCTGTCGGCCGCCCGGCACGCGCTGCTCACGGCCGCCGAGTACCACCCGGAGCAGGCGGATCGCTGGCGCGCCCTCGCCGAGCGGCTCCCCCCGCACCGGATCAACGCCGACGGCGCCCTCGCCGAATGGGCCTGGCCGGGCCTCGACGACGCCTACGACCACCGTCACCTCAGCCACCTCTACGGGGTGTGGCCGCTGGACGAGATCAACCCGTACGACACCCCGGAGCTCGCGGCCGCCGCCCACCGCGCCCTCGAACTGCGCGGCGCCGAGAACGACTCCGCCCACGGCCATCTGCACCACGCCCTGGTCGCCGCCCGGCTCCGCGACGGCGAACGGGTCGCGCACGCCCTCGGCCAGGTCCTCCACGGAGACTTCTTCCACGCCTCCCTCATGAGCGCCCACTACCCGCACCTCGACGTCTACAACGCGGACGCGGCGCACACCCTGCCGGCCGTGATCGTCGAGTCCCTCGTCCAGTCCACCCCGGACCGCCTGGTCCTGCTGCCCGCGCTCCCGACCGCCTACCCGAACGGCCGACTCCTCGGCATCCGCACCCGGTTCGGGGCCGAACTCGACCTCACCTGGAGCCCGCACGAAGCGATCGCGGTGATCCGCCCCACCCGGACCCACCGCGTCGAACTCCGGACTTCCTCCGGCGCGCGACCGCTCGACCTCGTCGCCGGAGAAGACCACGTCCTCACCCTGGGGACGTGGTAATCCCCGCAATTCACCCCCGCAACTCCCCCCACCCATGGAAGGGACACCATGGCAACAAGCACGCTGAAGAAGCGGATCACAACGCGGATCACCATGGCGATCGTCGCCCCCGCCCTCGCGCTCGGCGCCACCGTAGGTCTCGCCTCCGCCCCCGCCTCGGCCGCCGTCTGGAGCTCCTGCGACCAGTGGGGCAACACCACCCTGAACGGCTACACGCTCTACAACAACATCTGGGGCTCCGGCGCCGGCAGCCAGTGCATCTGGGCCAACTCCGGCACCAACTGGGGCGTTTGGGCCGACCACCCCAACACCGGCGGCATCAAGTCCTACCCCAACGCCAAGAAGGTGATCAACAAGTCGATCACCTCGCTGGGTTCGCTCTCCAGCAGCTACAACGTGACCGTCCCGTCGTCCGGCGCGTACAACACCTCGTACGACATCTGGGACACCAACTACGACTACGAGATCATGCTCTGGGTCAACAAGACCGGAGCGGTCGGCCCGCTGGGCACCTCCCAGGGCACCCTCACGCTCGGCGGCCACACCTGGACCGTCTACAAGGGCAACAACGGCGCCAACGACGTCTTCTCCTTCGTCCGCACCTCGAACTCGTCCTCGGGCACGATCAACGTCCTCCCGATCCTCAAGTGGATCAAGGACACCAAGGGCTGGTTCGGCAACGTGACGATAGGAGACCTCCAGTTCGGCTTCGAGGTCACCTCGTCGTCCGGCGGCCTGAACTTCACGGTCAACAGCGAGAGCGTCACCAGTAGTTGACCGGTCGGTGGCCGGGGTGGGGTTACATGGACCCCATGCGTATTCCCACCCCCCACCGCATGCTCCTGATCACCGCCGCCACGCTGCTCGCGCTACCGAGCACCGCGGCGGCGGCCTCCACGCCCCACGCCAACGCCCTCCAGCCGGTGGCCGAACTCGCCGCCGAACGCCTGGCCACGGCGGATCTCGTCGCCGCGGCCAAGTGGGGCACGGACAGCCCCATCGACGACCCGGCCCGCGAGCAGGTGGTCCTGGACACCGTCGCAGCCCAGGCCCAGCAGATCGGCGCCGACCCCGACGAGATCCGCCACGTCTTCCGCGACCAGATCGAGGCGAACAAGCAGGTCCAACGAGGTCTGTACGCCGAGTGGACGGCCCACCCCGACAAGGCCCCCACCACCAAGCCCGACCTGAACGTCGTTCGCCAGACCATCAACCGCATCAACGCGGACCTGGTCCAGTCCCTGGCCGACACGACCCCTCAGCGCACGGCCGCGACATGCCAACCCGAACTCGCCGTGGCGGTGATCGAGGTCCACCACGAAATGCACTCGGACCTGCTCCACACACGAGCACTGATCCGCGCCCTGCCTTCTGTATGCCGGGGCTGAAGCGCCCTTAAGGGGCGCGGGACTGTATCCATTTGCGGCTCCGCCGCGCGGGCGCGACCAGCCACACTCCACCCGCACCCGGCCGCCGACCTACCGCGCCCCTTCCCGAACCGGCAACAACACCCCGTCCCGCAAGAACAACGGAATCCGATCCAACGGCGCATCAACAGTCACCGCCGCACCCCCCGCATACGTCCGCCCGGTCCACGCATCCGTCCACGTCGCCCCAGCCGGAAGATAAGCAGTCCGAGCCGTCGCGCCCGCGACCAGCACCGGCGCGACCAACAGGTCCCGCCCGAACAGATACGAGTCGTCGACCCCCCAAGCCCCCGCGTCCTCCGGAAACTCCAGGAACAGCGGCCGCATCACCGGCAGCCCCTCCTCATGCGCCTCCCGCATGACCTCCAGCACATAAGGCCGAAGCCGCTCCCGCAACCGCAGGTACCGCTCCAGGATCGCCCCGGCCTCGTCCCCGTACGACCACACCTCGTTCGGACCGCCGGTCATGTCCGGCCCCAGCGGCATCCCCGGATCCCGGAACCCGTGCAGCCGCATCAACGGCGACAACGCCCCGAACTGGAACCACCGCACCATCACCTCGCGGTACGCCGGATCGTCCGGATCCCCGCCGTGGAAACCGCCGATGTCCGTGTTCCACCAAGGGATCCCGGACATCGCGGTGTTGAGCCCGGCCGCGATCTGCCGCCGCAGCGTCGCGAAGTCCGTGCCGATGTCCCCGGACCACAGCGCGGCGCCATAGCGCTGACTACCCGCCCAGGCCGACCGGTTGAGGGTGATGACCTCTTCCCCCTCGGCGCGCAACCCCTCATGGAACGTACGGGAGTTCTCGGCCGGATAGCTGTTCCCGACCTCCAGCCCCGGCCCCGCCCAGTACCGCAGGTTCTCCTGGAACCCCGGCTTCAGCTCCGGCTCGCACGCGTCCAGCCAGAACGCCGTGATGCCGTACGGCAGCAGGTAGTTGTCCCGCACCTTCGACCACACGAACTCCCGCGCGTCCGGATTCGTCGCGTCGTAGAACGCCACCTGGACGGTCGACGCGACCCCCTTGTCCGGCCAGTCCGCGTGCGCCATGGGCCCGTACTGCGTGCCGATGAAGTACCCGCGCTGCTCCATCACCGGATGGTTCTCGCTCAGCGGCGACACCGACGGCCAGACGCTGACCACCAACTTGATGCCCAGCTCGGCCAGTTCACGGACCATCGCGCCCGGGTCGGGCCACTCGGCCGGATCGAACTTCCACTCACCCAGATGCGTCCAGTGGAAGAAGTCGCAGACGATCGCCGAGATCGGCAGCCCCCGCCGCTTGTACTCCCGTGCCACACCGAGGAGTTCGTCCTGGGTCCGGTATCGCAGCTTGCACTGCCAGAAGCCCGCCGCCCACTCCGGCAGCATCGGCGTCCGCCCCGTCACCGCGCTGTAGCGCCGCTGACCGTCGGCCGGACTCCCCGCCGTGATCCAGTAGTCGATCTGCCGGGCCGAGTCGGCGACCCACCGGGTGCCGTTCCCCGCCAACTCCACCCGCCCGATCGCCGGGTTGTTCCACAGCAGCGTGTAGCCGCGACTCGACGACAGCACCGGAATGCCGACCTCGGCATTGCGCTGCACCAGATCGAGGACGAGCCCCTTCTGGTCGAAGCGCCCGTGCTGGTGCTGCCCCAGCCCGTACAGCTGCTCGTCCTCGTAGGCGGCGAACCGCTGCTCCAGCCGGTGATATCCGTTGCCGACGGCCGTGTAGAGCCGCGGCCCCGGCCACCAGAAGTGCGCGCGCTCCTCGGCCAGCACCTCACTGCGATCGTCGGTGCGCAGGAAGCGGATCAGACCCTCGGCGCTGACCTCCACCGTCAGCGCCCCGACCGTCAACTGCCCTTCCCCGTCACCCACTTTGACGCTGCTCTCGGTGACCGGCGGCGCGTCGAGCAGCGCGCCCGGCAGCCCGTCCAGGATCGGACCGCCGAGCCGCGCCCGGACCCGGACCGCGTCCGGCCCCCACGGCTCGATCCGCAGCGTCTCCTGACGACCGCTCCACTCCAGCGCCCCGTCCCGCTCCCGGAACGTGCCGACCGTGGGCGACGACTGCGCGAGGCTTACCTGGGTCTGGTTTTCGGCAGGCTGATTCACGAAGGGTGCTCCCGAAGACATGAGGGTGCCCCGCGGGGCACACGAAGAGCGGGGTCAGAAAGAGCGAAGAGCAGGGGCAGGGGCAGGAAGAGCGAAGAGCAGGGTCAGGAAATGCGGGTGGGGGCCGGCCCCGTGCTCGTCCGCACCGTCAACTCCGGCGCGATCAGCATGACTTCGTCACTCCCGCGGCCGTCGAGCTTGGCGACCAGATGCTCCACGGCGTGCCGGCCCATCTCCTGCGCGGGGATGGCCACGGACGTCAGCCGCACCGAGGCCTGCACGGCGACCTGGTCCGGACAGATCGCGACCACGGACACGTCCTCCGGGACGGCCCGGCCCTGCTGCCGCAGCAGCGCGAGCAGCGGCTCCACCGCCGACTCGTTCTGCACGACGAACCCGGACGTCCCCGGACGCTCGTCGAGGATGCGGGCGAGCGTGACGGCCATCGCGTCGTACCCGCCCTCGCACGGCCGGTGCAGCAGCCGTACCCCCAACTCCTGGGCGCGCGACCGGAGTCCGTCGAGTGTGCGCTCGGCGAAGCCGGTGTGCCGCTCGTAGACGGCGGGCGCCTCGCCGATGACAGCGATGTCGCGGTGGCCCAGCATCGCCAGGTGCTCCACGCACAGTGCGCCGGTGGCCCGGAAGTCAAGGTCCACGCAGGTGAGGCCGGTTGTGTCGGCCGGCAGCCCGATGAGCACGGACGGCTGGTCTGTGCCGCGCAGCAACGGCAGCCGCTCGTCGTCGAGTTCGACGTCCATCAGGATCATCGCGTCCGCGAGCCCGCTGCCGGTGACCCGGCGCACCGCGTCGGGACCCTCCTCGCCGGTCAGCAGCAGGACGTCGTAACCATGGGTCCGGGCCGTGGTGGCGACCGCGATGGCGATCTCCATCATCACCGGCACGTACATGTCGGTGCGCAGCGGGACCATCAACGCGATGATGTTCGACCTGCTGCTGGCCAGCGCCCGCGCGCCCGCGTTCGGGTGGTAGCCCAGCTCGCGGATGCTCTGCTCGACCCGCAGCCGGGTGGTCGCGGAGATCGACCGCTTGCCGCTGAGGACATAGCTCACCGTGCTCGCCGAGACTCCGGCGTGCTGGGCGACCTCGGCGAGGGTGACCATCCAGCTCTCCCAGCGGTGTGAAGCGCTTCGACAGTGCGCGTTGCGTACAGGGGCGGGTGTGAGGGTGGTTCGACACTAGCTCTGGCGGGCGTGGGTGTCCATAGGTTGTCGAAGCGCTTCGACAGTATTTCTCCTACGACGGTCTCGGCGCCGTGGGGGGCAACCTATCGGCGGGTCGGCGGCCACTGAGAGGTCGTAGAGGAACCGTCCCCCGGAAGGACCCCCGATGCAACACCGCAGACCGCGCCTGTCCAAGAAGCGGAAGACCCTGCTGGCCTCCGTGGTCGCCCTCGCGGCCGCCGCCGGCGTGACCGTGGCGCAGGCCGGCGAGACCGACAAGAAGTGCACCGCCTTCGACACGATCACGCTCGGCAAGTACTACGTGAACAACAACCTGTGGAACGAGGGGAAGTACACCGGCACCCAGTGCGTCTGGGCCAACTCCCAGTCGGGCTCGACCGTTTCCTGGGGGACGTCCTACAGCCTGGCCAACAGCGCCACCGGCAAGGACTACGACGTGAAGTCGTACGCCTCCACCGTGCTCGGCTGGCACTGGGGCTGGAAGGTCGACAAGGCGACGACCGGGCTGCCGATCCGGGTCGGCGACCGCAAGAAGGTGACGACCACCTGGGACTTCTCGCTCCCCGCCACCCCGGGCACCATGAACGTCTCGTACGACCTGTGGCTGCACGCCAAGAACAACGCCGACTGGCAGGACCAGCCCACCGACGAGATCATGGTCTGGCTCAACCGGCAGGGCGGCGCGGGCCCGCTCGGCACCAAGTACGGCAGCGTCAGCCTCGACGGCGCGATGTGGGACATCTACCAGGGGAACATCGGCTGGAACGTCTACTCCTTCGTCCGCCGCACCAACACCACCAAGGCGACCCTGAACCTGGACGACTTCACCCAGGCACTCGTCCGGCGCAAGCTGCTCAGCAACGACAAGTACGTCTCCGGAATCGAGTCCGGCACCGAGGTTTTCAAGGGAACCGGCCGCCTGGACACGAACGCGTACTCCGTCAACATCGGCTGAACGGCTGCGCGAAGGGTGGTGGGGTCGCCCGGGATCGGGTACATACGATCGAGTAGCACCCGTCGGTAACCAATACGGCCCGAGATCCCGATTCGCGGCGAGGTGAGCCTCATGTCCGCACCATCCAGCAAACCCACCGTCTCCGAACGTGAGGCCCGCCAGGTGGCGGAGGCGGCCCGGGAACAGGAGTGGCGCAAGCCCAGCTTCGCCAAGGAACTGTTCCTCGGCCGCTTCCGGCTCGACCTGGTCCACCCGCACCCCATGCCGACCGCCGAGGCGGCCCGGCGCGGCGAGGAGTTCCTCGCCAGGCTCCGCGACTTCTGCGAGACCAAGGTCGACGGCGCCCTGATCGAGCGCGAGGCCCGCATCCCCGACGAGGTCATCGCCGGCCTCAAGGAGCTCGGCGCCTTCGGCATGAAGATCGACACCAAGTACGGCGGGCTCGGCCTCACCCAGGTGTACTACAACAAGGCGCTGACACTGGCCGGTTCTGCCTCCCCGGCGATCGGCGTGCTGCTGTCGGCGCACCAGTCGATCGGCGTACCGCAACCGCTCAAGCTGTTCGGCACGACCGAGCAGAAGGAGCAGTTCCTGCCCCGCTGCGCCCGCACCGACATCAGCGCCTTCCTGCTCACCGAGCCGGACGTCGGCTCCGACCCGGCCCGCCTCGCCACCACGGCCGTACCGGAGGGCGACGACTACGTCCTCGACGGCGTGAAGCTGTGGACCACCAACGGCGTCGTCGCCGACCTGCTGGTCGTCATGGCCCGCGTCCCGAAGTCCGAAGGACACAAGGGCGGCATCACCGCCTTCGTCGTCGAGACCGACTCGCCCGGCGTCACCGTGGAGAACCGCAACGCCTTCATGGGCCTGCGCGGCATCGAGAACGGCGTCACCCGCTTCCACCAGGTCAGGGTCCCGGCGGCGAACCGTATCGGTCCGGAGGGTGCGGGCCTGAAGATCGCCCTCACCACCCTCAACACGGGCCGGCTCTCCCTCCCCGCCTCCTGCGTGGCGGCCGGCAAGTGGTGTCTGAAGATCGCCCGAGAGTGGTCCGCGGCCCGTGAGCAGTGGGGCAAGCCGATCGCCCACCACGAGGCCGTCGGCCAGAAGATCTCCTTCATCGCGGCGACGACCTTCGCACTGGAGGCCGTACTCGACCTGTCCTCGCAGATGGCCGACGAGGACCGCAACGACATCCGCATCGAGGGCGCGCTCGCCAAGCTGTACGCCTCCGAGATGGCCTGGCTGATCGCCGACGAACTGGTCCAGATCCGGGGCGGCCGCGGCTTCGAGACGGCCGAGTCGCTGCGGGCCCGCGGCGAGCGGGCGGTCCCCGCCGAGCAGGTCCTGCGCGACCTCCGGATCAACCGCATCTTCGAGGGCTCGACGGAGATCATGCACCTCCTGATCGCCCGCGAGGCGGTCGACGCCCACCTGTCCGTCGCCGGCGACCTCATCGACCCCGAGAAGTCACTCCAGGACAAGGCGAAGGCGGGCGCGAACGCGGGCGTCTTCTACGCGAAGTGGCTGCCGAAACTGGTCGCGGGCCAAGGCCAACTCCCGTACTCCTACGGCGAGTTCAAGCACGGAGCCGACCTCTCCCCGCACCTGCGCTACGTCGAACGCACGTCCCGCAAGCTGGCCCGCTCCACCTTCTACGCCATGTCCCGCTGGCAGGGGAAGATGGAGACCAAGCAGGGCTTCCTGGGCCGGATCGTCGACATCGGCGCGGAGCTCTTCGCGATGAGCGCGGCCTGCGTACGCGCCGAGCTGCTGCGCGGCCAGGACGACCACGGCCGCGAGGCCTACCAGCTCGCCGACGCCTTCTGCCAACAGTCCCGCCTGCGCGTCGAGGAACTCTTCGGCCGCCTGTGGAACAACACCGACGACCTGGACCGCAAGGTCGTCAAGGGCGTCATGTCCGGCACCTACGAATGGCTGGAGGAGGGCATCGTCGACCCGTCCGGCGAGGGCCTGTGGATCGCCGAGGCGAACCCCGGCCCGAGCGAGCGGGAGAACGTCCACCGCCCGATCCGCTGACCCGCCCACGCCCGCGCGTCCCCCTCCACACCCCCGGGAGGGGGACGCGCTGTCCTCACACGCCGTCCTTACGGCAACAATGGAGGGATGAGCGACAGTCCAGCACCCCTCGCGGATCCACACCTCGTCTACGACCCCGTGGCGGGCAGCGGCCCCAAGGACGTGGTGATCCTCGGCTCCACCGGGTCGATCGGGACCCAGGCCATCGACCTCGTGCTCCGCAACCCCGACCGGTTCCGGGTCACCGCGCTCTCCGCCAACGGCGGCCGGGTCGGCCTCCTCGCCGAGCAGGCGCACCGGCTCAGGGTGCGGACCGTCGGCGTCGCCCGCGAGGACGTCGTACCGGAGTTGCGTGAGGCGCTGACCGGGCTTTACGGCTCCGGGGCGGCGCTGCCCGAGATCATCGCCGGCCCGGAGGCGGCCACCGCACTCGCCGCCTCCGACTGCCACACCGTGCTCAACGGCATCACCGGTTCCATCGGCCTCGCCCCGACCCTCGCCGCCCTGGAGGCGGGCCGCACCCTCGCGCTCGCCAACAAGGAGTCGCTCATCGTCGGCGGCCCGCTGGTCAAGGCGCTCGCCAAGCCGGGGCAGATCATCCCGGTCGACTCCGAGCACGCGGCGCTGTTCCAGGCGCTGGCGGCGGGGACCAGGGCCGATGTGCGGAAGCTGGTCGTCACCGCGTCCGGCGGACCCTTCCGGGGGCGTACGAAGGCCGAGCTGGCGGACGTGACCGTCGAGGACGCGCTCGCGCACCCCACCTGGGCCATGGGACCGGTCATCACGATCAACTCCGCGACCCTCGTGAACAAGGGCCTGGAAGTGATCGAGGCACACCTCCTCTACGACATTCCCTTCAGTCGCATTGAGGTGGTCGTGCACCCCCAGTCGTATGTCCACTCGATGATTGAGTTCACGGACGGATCGACCATCGCCCAGGCGACGCCCCCCGACATGCGCGGGCCCATCGCCATCGGCCTCGGCTGGCCCGAGCGCGTCCCGGACGCGGCCCCGGCCTTCGACTGGAGCAAGGCGTCGACGTGGGAGTTCTTCCCGCTCGACAATGACGCGTTCCCTTCGGTCAACCTTGCGAGGCACGTGGGTGAGCTCGCGGGCACCGCCCCGGCGGTGTTCAATGCGGCCAACGAGGAGTGCGTGGAGGCGTTCCGCACCGGCGCGCTGCCGTTCAACGGGATCATGGAGACGGTGACACGGGTGGTCGAGGAGCACGGCACCCCGGTCACGGGAACCTCACTCACCGTGTCGGACGTCCTCGAAGCGGAGACCTGGGCACGGGCCCGGGCCAGGGAACTGACGGCGATCGCGGAGGCGCGTGCATGACGACCTTGATGATGATCCTCGGCATAGTCGTCTTCGCGTTCGGCCTGCTGGTCTCGATCGCGTGGCACGAGCTGGGGCACCTGTCCACGGCCAAGCTCTTCGGCATCCGCGTGCCCCAGTACATGGTCGGCTTCGGCCCGACCATCTGGTCGCGGAAGAAGGGTGACACCGAGTACGGGATCAAGGCCATTCCGTTCGGCGGCTACATCCGCATGATCGGCATGTTCCCGCCCGGCCCCGACGGCCAGCTGACCGCCCGCTCCACCTCGCCCTGGCGCGGCATGATCGAGGACGCCCGCTCGGCGGCCTTCGAGGAGCTCCAGCCCGGCGACGAGACCCGCCTCTTCTACACCCGCGCCCCCTGGAAGCGGGTCATCGTGATGTTCGCGGGCCCCTTCATGAACCTGATCCTGGCCGTGGCCCTGTTCTTCACGGTCCTGATGGGCTTCGGCATCTCCCAGCAGACCACCTCGGTCAGCTCGGTCTCCCAGTGCGTCATCGCCCAGAGCGAGAACCGCGACACCTGCAAGAAGGGCGACCCGGCCTCCCCGGCCGCGGCGGCCGGCCTCAAGCCCGGCGACAAGATCGTCTCCTTCGACGGTGTCCGCACGGACGACTGGAACAAGCTCTCCGACCTGATCCGCTCCGACCCCGGCAAGAACGTCGCGATCGTCGTCGACCGCAAGGGCCAGGAGGTCACCCTCCACGCCACGATCGCCACCAACCAGGTCGCCAAGAAGGACTCCAGCGGCCAGATCGTCCAGGGCAAGTACGTCAGCGCCGGCTTCCTCGGCTTCAGCGCCGCCAGCGGCATCGTCAAGCAGGACTTCGGCGAGTCCCTGACCTGGATGGGCGACCGCGTCGGCGACGCCGTCGACTCCATCGCGGGCCTGCCCGGCAAGATCCCCGGCCTGTGGGACGCGGCCTTCGGCGACGGCAAGCGCGCGGCCGACTCTCCGATGGGCGTGGTCGGCGCGGCCCGGGTCGGCGGCGAGATCTTCACCCTGGACATCCCGGCCACCCAGCAGCTCGCGATGTTCGTGATGCTGGTCGCCGGCTTCAACCTCTCCCTGTTCCTCTTCAACATGCTCCCGCTGCTGCCCCTGGACGGCGGCCACATCGCGGGCGCGCTCTGGGAGTCCCTGCGCCGGAACGTGGCGAGGGTCATGAAGCGCCCGGACCCGGGCCCGTTCGACGTGGCGAAGCTGATGCCGGTGGCCTATGTGGTGGCGGGGATCTTTGTTTGCTTTACCGTTCTCGTCTTGATCGCAGATGTGGTCAATCCGGTCAAGATCAGCTGATCGCTGATCGATTTTGGCAAGTCTGAAATTTCCCGCCCTTCACTTGGTAACTCACAGGAGTGAAGGGCGGGTTATTTTTCCCATGCCATGATTTCGATCTTCGTACATTTCTGCTGTTCATGGGTGACCCCAGCGGTGCGTCAACACCCTGGGGTCTGGCCAGTCTCGAGAGGACTGACATGCAGCAAGGTACTGTGTCGGCCGCAGTTGACAAGAACGGGATCGCGGGGAGGGTCGACGTCGCCGCCTATGTGCGGGTGTCGACCACCGAGCAGCGGGGCAGGTTCGGGGTTCCTGTTCAGGTGGCGGCTATCAAGGCGATTGTTGAGCGGCGCTCGTCCTGGCACTTCGTGGCGTGCCGGGAAGACCTCGGTGAATCGGGCTCCAGCCACACGCGCCCAGGATTCGACGCTCTCGTTGAGGATGTCTCCGCAGGGCGAGTGAACCTCGTCCTGGTGCATCGCCTCGACCGACTGGGACGGACGGAAGCTGCCATCTGGCGCTGCTTGTGGCAGATCGAGGACGTCGGAGGACAAGTGGAGTGCTGCGCCGAGCCCCTCGGCGGACCTGGCATCGAGCGCTGGCTCACGATCGATCGGCTGGCGCGAGCCGTGGAAGAGGACTACCGGCGTATTCGGGCACGCACTCAGGCCGGGCGGCAACTGAAGGCGGTGGAGGGAGGGTGGCCGGGCGGCCCCGCGCCGTACGGGTACCGGATCAGCGGCAAGGGGGCCTTCGGTTCGACATTGGAGGTGGACCCGGCTGAGGCGCGTGTGGTGCGGCTCATCGTTGATCTCGTCATCGGCGGAGTGCGAGGCATCACGGAACTCGCCGGAGAATTGAACAAACGTGGGGCCTTCACTCGAACCGGTAGGTGCTGGACCCCGTCGAACCTTCATCGTCGGCTGAAGAGCGGGACCTTTCTCGGAAGTGTCGTCTTTCGTCGGGCTGATCAGCAATGGGGTGACCATTGCACCAGGCTTGGCACGGACGGAAAACCGTTGTTCGGTGACAGCGTGGTAATTCCGCTTCCGCCCATTGTGGCGGCGGATCGGATTGAGGCCTTCCAGGATGCGCTGACCGAACTGGTGCGGTCGAACAAGTCCGCCACCAGCGCGGATTACCCGCTTTCGGGGCGTGTCCATGGACCGTGCGGGCTGCCTTATATCGGCTGTCTGCGCAGCAAGGACGGTCTACGTACTTACCGATGTTCGGGATGGGAACGGGCTGTCGCCTGCGGGTGCGCCTTCCTGCCTGCCCATGTCGTGGAGGAGCAGGTGGCTGACCACGTCAATGCTCTGCTCGCTTCGGTGCCACCGGCCCACAGGCCCACTCCGTCGTTCTCTCGAGTCACGCCGACATCGCCGGCCCGGCACGTTGAGCGGGTGGAAGCGCTGGAGCGGATTTCTCGGCAGTACCGTGATGAACTCGATCGACTACGGACGCGGGTCCAGGTAGACCTGGTCGTCAGGGCCGGGGCCCGGCAGCTCGAATCGGACCTGAACGCGCTCGACCGGATCCTGGGGCACGCTCGGGACTGGCTGCATGAACTGGAGCAGGGCGACAGGGGCGCCTGGTTGAGGACCTTTCTGGCATCCAGTAGTCCCGACATCCGGACACTGCTGTCGTGCGAGCAACGTCGGGTGGCCGAACTGGTCGACGTGCGGGTGGACATCGTGGATTCCCGTTTCCGGTACCGAGAGGGGACGAGGTGCTCGACAACCCTCTGGCATGAACGCACTGGAACGCTGATTCCGCCGTCCCCCGACGACGGTCAGTGGGAGCAGATCCAACAGTTGTTGCACTGTAGGTATTCGGCGCATCACTTTCGGTCGCCACTGGATCTGCGGGCAGCCTTGGAGGGGATGCTGCACCGTCTGCGTACGGGAATCCGCTGGCGTGACCTTCCGGCCAGGTTCGGAGAGTCCGAAAGGGTTCGTCTCAGGCAGTCCACCTGGCTGGCGGACGGCGTATGGGCCGACATCGTCGAGTTCCTCGGCAAGGCGGCGGAGGGCACAACGGTTGTCGGCTATCGCGCCGCTCCGGCCCTGCTGATTCGCACAGTTCTTGATACCCCGGCTGTTCGCTGAAGGTTCGTCCCGCAGTGACCCGACAAGCCGCCCTTCCCGACACCATGACCACGCGGGAAGGGCGTGTTCCCCGCGGCCGCCATCAGGTGAACCTCTGAGACGGCATGTGCTTCCGTCCACGTCCGTGCCGTAATCTCGAAGCCTGGAGCCCGTTGTTCCGGGACCGGACCTTGATCCACGACTTGGGGTTGCACAGCAGATGACTGCGATTTCTCTCGGCATGCCGTCCGTTCCGACCAGGGTTGCCGAGCGGCGGAAGAGCCGGCAGATCCAGGTCGGATCCGTGGCGGTCGGCGGCGACGCCCCCGTGTCCGTGCAGTCCATGACCACGACCCGTACGTCGGACATCGGCGCGACCCTCCAGCAGATCGCCGAGCTCACGGCCTCCGGCTGCCAGATCGTCCGCGTGGCCTGCCCGACGCAGGACGACGCGGACGCGCTCGCCACGATCGCGAGGAAGTCGCAGATCCCGGTCATCGCCGACATCCACTTCCAGCCGAAGTACGTCTTCGCGGCCATCGAGGCCGGCTGCGCCGCGGTCCGTGTGAACCCCGGCAACATCAAGCAGTTCGACGACAAGGTCAAGGAGATCGCGCGGGCCGCCAAGGAGCACGGCACCCCGATCCGCATCGGCGTCAACGCAGGTTCGCTGGACCGCCGCCTGCTCCAGAAGTACGGCAAGGCGACCCCCGAGGCCCTCGTCGAGAGCGCGCTGTGGGAGGCGTCGCTCTTCGAGGAGCACGACTTCCGGGACATCAAGATCTCGGTGAAGCACAACGACCCGGTCGTGATGATCGAGGCGTACAAGCAGCTCGCCGCCCAGTGCGACTACCCGCTCCACCTCGGTGTCACGGAGGCGGGACCGGCGTTCCAGGGCACGATCAAGTCGGCGGTCGCCTTCGGGGCGCTGCTGAGCCAGGGCATCGGCGACACCATCCGTGTCTCCCTCTCCGCCCCGCCGGTCGAGGAGGTCAAGGTCGGCAACCAGATCCTGGAGTCGCTCAACCTCAAGCAGCGCGGTCTGGAGATCGTGTCGTGCCCGTCCTGCGGGCGTGCCCAGGTCGACGTCTACAAGCTCGCCGAAGAGGTCACCGCCGGCCTCACCGGCATGGAGGTCCCGCTCCGCGTCGCCGTCATGGGCTGTGTCGTCAACGGCCCCGGCGAGGCCCGCGAGGCCGACCTCGGCGTCGCCTCCGGCAACGGCAAGGGTCAGATCTTCGTCAAGGGCGAGGTCATCAAGACCGTCCCCGAGTCGAAGATCGTGGAGACCCTCATCGAGGAGGCCATGAAGCTGGCCGAGCAGATGGAGGCGGACGGCGTCGCCTCCGGCGAGCCCGAGGTGTCCGTCGCCGGCTGATCCGGCTCCCACTCACTCTCACGCCCCGTCACATCCCTTGTGGCGGGGCGTAAGTGTTGTTTCCAGTTCCCTTGACAGCTCCGATGTATTCCGGGACGTTGTGGGCCGCAATGGCTCTCACGCTCCAATCGATACGTAAGCATCCCGCATACATCGGATGACCAAGGTGACCGTATGAGACGCCGCAGGCTGTTCGCCCTCTGGACCGTCCTCCTCGCCCTGTTCCTCGCCACCGCCCCCGCCGCCCACGCGGGCGCGAAATCGGCCCCCGCCTACCCGCCCCGCCAGTCCACCCTCCGCAACGCCACCGCCGGCATGTTCCTGCACTGGGGCATGTTCACCGCCCCCAAGCACCTCGACTGCGCCTCCTGGGAGAAGGACGTCACCGACGGCGGCTGGGACCCGGACTACTGGGTCGACCAGGCCCGCAAGATCCGCGCGAGCTACATCGTGCTCGCCACCTTCCACTCCCGCCTCGGCTACGCCCGCCCCTGGCCGTCGGCGATCCCGGGTTCGTGCTCGACCGAGCGGGACATCCTCGGTGAGCTGATCAAGGCCGCGAACGCCAAGGGACTCAAGGTCATCCTCTACATGACCGACGATCCCCAGTGGCACGCCGAACAGGGCGTCGAGACCCTCGACTCGGCCGCGTACTCCGCCTACAAGGGCCACGACGTCGACCTCACCACCCGCCAGGGCTTCGGCGAGTTCAGTTACGACAACTTCTTCGAGGTCATGCGCAACTACCCGAAGCTGTCCGGCTTCTGGATCGACAACGACAACGAGTACTGGGAACAGCACCAGCTCTACGAGCAGATCCGGCAGCTGCGCCCCGACATGACCCTGAGCAACAACAACGAGGACACCCCGATCATGGACATGGTGTCCCACGAGCAGAAGGTCGGCATGAACCCGCCGTACGACCAGCCGTCGGCGATCTGGACCCCCATGCCCCGCCTCACCGAGTCCTGCTACAAGGTCCCCGACACGGGCAGTTGGTGGTACGACGGCCAGGACCGCCCGGTGTCCACGGCCCTCAACGTCGATCGCTACATCGCCAACGCCGGCAACTCCATCCGCTCCCTCATGGACTTCACGGCGATGGTGAACGGCCGCTTCCCACCCCAGCAGGAGAAGTTCCTCGACCTGATGAAGGACTACCTCCCGCCCATCTGGCAGTCCCTGCACGGGGTCGACGGCGGCGGCTTCATGTACGGCGGCATGCAGCCCGGCGCCTGGAACGACGGCTCGTACGGCTACACCACCGTCAGCCGCGCCGACCCGCACGGGACGCAGTACGTCCACGTCACCACCCGTCCGACCGCCGGCGACCAGGTCCGTATCCGCGACAACGGCTACCGCGTCGAGCGGATCACCGACCTGCGCACCGGAAAGCGCCTCCACTTCGACCAGCGCGACGGCACCCTCACCATCAAGGGGATCGCCGACTGGGACCCGTACGACACGGTCTTCAAGGTGCGTACGGCGCCGAAGCGTGAGGGCGTCTATCCGACCGGCGGCGTCCGTGCCTCCGAACCCGTCCTCACCGACGGCGACTTCACCACGTACACGGACAACAAGGGTGTCCTGCCCGCCGGTTACACCCTCGACCTGGGGCGGGTCCGCAGGGCCGGCTACCTCGGGATCAACCAGCGCGAATGGTCGCCGACGTACAACAGGGAGACCTTCGGGCGGAAGGAGGACTCGGCGCGGATCAAGGACTACACGGTGTCCGTGAGCGACGACGGGACGACGTGGAGCCAGGTGAGGGCGGGCGTGCTGGAGAGCGCGCGCGGGATCCGCTTCATCGACCTCCCGGCGGGGCTGCGCACCCGCTACCTCCGCCTCGACGTGGCCACCACCTGGTCCGCGGCGACCGTCCCCGCGTACTACCGGCAGCTGAGGATCGACGAGGTGCAGGTCGGTTACGGCCACCCCACCGGCCACGGCTGACGCACCCGCTCTGCCGCGTCGCTCCACGGGGCGGCGCGGCACAAAATCGGCAGGTACAGTGCGGAGATCAGCGAACCCTCAGGGTGAGGCCCCGCACGTGTTGACCCAGACCACCTCCCGGGTGCTCGAACCGAGTGACCTGGACGCCGCGCTCGCCGTCCTCGACCGTGAGCCGGTCGCGAACGCCTTCGTGACGTCGCGGGTGCAGGTCGCGGGCCTCGACCCGTGGCGGCTGGGCGGCGAGATGTGGGGCTTCTACGAGGACGGCATGCTGACGTCCCTCTGCTACGCCGGCGCCAACCTGGTCCCCATCTGCGCCACGCCGCGCGCCGTGCGCGCCTTCGCGGACAGGGCGAGGAGGGCCGGGCGCCGCTGCTCCTCCATCGTGGGCCCGGCCGAGCCGACCACCCAGCTCTGGCGCCTCCTCGAACCCAGCTGGGGCCCGGCCCGCGAGGTCCGCGGCCACCAGCCCCTGATGGTCACCGACCGCATGCCGGCCGACATCGCCCCGGATCCGTACGTCCGCCGCATCCGCAAGGACGAGATGGACGCGATCATGCCGGCCTGCGTGGCGATGTTCACCGAGGAGGTGGGCGTCTCGCCGCTGGCGGGGGACGGCGGGCTGCTGTACCAGGCCAGGGTCGCCGAACTGGTCGGTTCCGGCCGCTCCTTCGCCCGCCTCGACGACCAGGGCAAGGTCGTCTTCAAGGCGGAGATCGGCGCGGCCACCTCGCAGGCCTGCCAGATCCAGGGCGTGTGGGTGGCCCCCGAATACCGGGGGAGAGGCGTGGCGGCCCCCGGCATGGCAGCGGTCCTGCGCTATGCCCTGGCGGACGTGGCCCCGATCGTCAGCCTCTACGTCAACGACTTCAACACCCCGGCGAGAAGGACGTACCACCGGGTGGGCTTCCAGGAGGTCGGCGCCTTCATGAGCGTTCTCTTCTAGCCGCTGTTCACAGGGCTGTTCTGACCCTCGTACGGGACCTGTAGTCTCCCCGGCATGCTGCACTTTCCCGGTCACGGTCATCGCCGCGAACCCGACGACGTCGTGATCGGTCCGCTCGACCTGGCCGCCCGGGTCGACGAGGCACTCGCCGTGCAGGCCATCGCCTTCGGGCTGGGCGCCGACGAGGTCGCCGTGCGCAGGCAGATCGTCGTGCGGCACATGACGTATCCCGGCGCCCGCGCCCTGGGTGCCACCGTCGCCGGCAACCTCGTCGGGTTCGTCTACGGCATGCCCAACGACCGCACCCACTGGTGGTCCACCGTCGTGGAGCCCTACCTCCGAGCCCAGGGCCATGACCACTGGCTCGACGACTCCTTCGTGATCACCGAGCTGCACGTCCACCCCCACCACCAGAACCACGGCATCGGCCGCACGCTGATCACCACGATCACCGACGGCGCCACCGAACCCCGCTCGATCCTCTCCGCGATCGACGTCGACAGCCCGGCCCGCGGCCTCTACCGCTCCCTCGGCTACGACGACCTCGCCCGCCAGGTCCTCTTCCCCAGCGCCCCCAAGCCGTACGCCGTGATGGGCGCCCCGCTCCCGCTCCGTCGCCGCTGACCGATTTCCACCGGCACAGCGTGCCCGGCTAACCTCCTGCCATCACCCTTTCTTGGCAGGAGTACGAGAACCATGGCCAACGCACCGGTCCAGCGCATGTCCCAGTTGATGGCGAAGACCCTGCGCGACGACCCGGCGGACGCCGAGGTCCTCAGCCACAAGCTGCTCGTGCGCGCCGGGTACGTCCGCCGTACCGCCGCCGGCATCTGGAGCTGGCTGCCGCTCGGCAAGAAGGTGCTGGCCAACGTCGAGCGGATCGTCCGTGAGGAGATGGACGCGATCGGCGCCCAGGAGGTCAGCCTCCCCGCGCTGCTGCCCCGCGAGCCCTACGAGGCGACCGGCCGCTGGGACGAGTACGGCCCGGAGCTGTTCCGCCTCAACGACCGCAAGGGCGGCGACTACCTGCTCGGCCCCACCCACGAGGAGATCTTCACGCTGATCGTGAAGGACCAGGCGTCCTCCTACAAGGACCTGCCGGTCATCCTCTACCAGATCCAGACGAAGTTCCGCGACGAGGCCCGCCCCCGGGCCGGCATCCTGCGCGGCCGCGAGTTCCTGATGAAGGACTCGTACTCCTTCGACACCGAGGACGAGGGCCTGGCCCAGTCGTACGCCCTGCACCGCCAGGCCTACCAGCGCGTCTTCGAGCGCCTCGGCCTCGACTACCGCATCTGCGCCGCCACCGCCGGCGCCATGGGCGGCTCCAAGTCGGAGGAGTTCCTCGCCCCGGCCGAGGCCGGCGAGGACACCTTCGCCGACTGCCCGAACTGCGACTTCGCGGCCAACACCGAGGCGATCACGTACGAGCTGAAGCCGGTGGACGGCTCGGACGTGCCCGCGGCCGAGGACATCCCGACGCCCGACACCCCGACGATCGAGTCGCTTGCCGCCTATCTCGGCGTCGAGGCCTCCGCCACCCTCAAGAACCTCCTCGTGAAGGTCGACGGCGAGATCGTCGCCGTCGGCGTCCCCGGCGACCGCGAGGTCGACCTGGGCAAGGTCGAGGCGCACTTCGCCCCGGCGGTCGTCGAGATGGTCACCGAGGCGGACTTCGTGGCCCGCCCGGACCTGGTCAAGGGCTACGTCGGTCCGCAGGGCCGGGGCGAGAAGGTCCGGTTCGTCGCCGACCCGCGCCTGGCCCCCGGTACCTCCTGGATCACCGGCGCCAACAAGCAGAACACGCACGCCAAGAACGTCGTCGCCGGGCGCGACTTCGAAGTCGACGAGTACGTCGACGTCGTGGTCGTCCAGGAGGGCGACCCGTGCCCGAACTGCGGCACCGGCCTTAAGCTGGACCGCGCCATCGAGATCGGCCACATCTTCCAGCTGGGCCGCAAGTACGCCGACGCCCTCAAGCTCGACGTCCTCGGCCAGAACGGCAAGCCGGTCCGCGTCACCATGGGCTCCTACGGCATCGGCGTCTCCCGCGCCGTCGCCGCCCTCGCCGAGCAGACCGCCGACGAGCAGGGCCTGTGCTGGCCCGCCGAGGTCGCCCCGGCCGACGTGCACGTCGTCGCGGCGGGCAAGGCCCTCCAGATCGAGCTGGCCCTGGAGGTCTCCGAGAAGCTGCGCGCGGCCGGCCTCCGGGTCCTCTGCGACGACCGGGCCGGTGTCTCCCCGGGCGTGAAGTTCACGGACGCCGAGCTCATCGGCGTACCGAAGATCCTGGTCGCGGGCCGCCGCTCCGGCGAAGGCGTCCTGGAGCTCAAGGACCGCAGGTCCGGCGAGCGCGAGGAACTGACGGTGGACGAGGCGATCGCCCGCCTCAGCGCCTAAAGGAACTCCTCAGAAAGGTC
Organism: Streptomyces sp. CA-249302; assembly: GCF_050936785.1. Taxonomy (NCBI): domain Bacteria; kingdom Bacillati; phylum Actinomycetota; class Actinomycetes; order Kitasatosporales; family Streptomycetaceae; genus Streptomyces; species Streptomyces sp. CA-249302. The sequence continues at coordinate 7,834,833 of NZ_JBNJMG010000001.1, forward strand.
TCGGGAGCCCTAAAGGGGACTCACAGACTTCTCTCAGGCCGTTGCCCGACCTTAGTGCGTGACAGAGCGTCACTAGGGAGGGGAACGGTCATGACAACCAGGGAACGAGGTGCCGCCGCTGCGGTCCGCAGAGGGGCCCGGCGCACGGCAGCGACAGCGGCGGCGGTCACTCTGGCGGCCGCCGCCGGGATGTTCGCGTTGATCGGCACGATGAACACGGACACCAGCGCGGCGTCCTCGACGACGAGCAGCGACACCGGGTCGAGCAGCAGTAGCAGCAGCGATACGAGTTCGTCCTCGTCGTCGAGCACCTCGTCCTCGTCGGACAGCACCTCGTCGTCCTCCAGCAGCTCGTCCTCGAGCGACTCCTCGTCCTCCTCCAGCGGGCTCACGTCCTCCAACGGCAGCGGCTCCTCCGACTCCACCTCGGGTGCGTCGTGATGAGCACGCTGCTGAAGCCCCGTACCACGGCCGCCACCGAGTGGCGTGCCCTCGGCACCACGGTCCGCCTGGTCGTCACCGACCCGGCCCTGCTGGACTCCTGCAACCTGCTCCTGGCCCGGCACCTCGCCGAGGTCGACGCGGCATGCAGCCGCTTCCGCCCCGACTCCGAACTCGCCGCCCTGGACGCCAGTGCCGGCCGCCCGGTCCGGGTCAGCCCCCTGCTCGCGGAGGCCCTCGCGGTCGCCCTGCGCGCTGCCGAGGCGACCGACGGGGCCGTGGACCCCACGGTCGGCTCGGCGATGGAGGCGATCGGCTACGACCGCGACTTCACGCTGGTCCAGGAGGACGACCGCCCGGTCCGCCTCACCGTGAAGCGGGCGCCCGGCTGGCGCACGGTGGGCCTCGACCGCGCCACCGGCACGGCCACGGTCCCGCCCGGCGTCCACCTCGACCTCGGCGCCACGGCGAAGGCCTGGGCCGCCGACAAGGCCGCGACGATGCTGGCGCGGACGGCCGGCTGCGGAGTCCTGGTCAGCCTCGGCGGCGACACGGCGGTCGCCGGCGAGCCCCCGGCGGACGGCTGGCAGATCCGCGTCCAGGACGTCACGGGCCCGGTCGACCGGACTCCTTCCCAGGGCCCGTACGCCACGGTAGGCCTGCACAGCGGCGGCCTCGCCACCTCGGGCACGTCGGCCCGCAACTGGCGCCGGGGCGACCACACCCTCCACCACATCATCGACCCGCACACGGGCCTGCCGGTCCGCACCCCGTGGCGCACGGTCTCGGTGGCGGCACCCACGTGCGCGGACGCCAACGCGGCCACGACAGCGGCCCTGGTGAAGGGCCCGGGCGCGGAACGCTGGCTGACCCGACAGGGCCTGCCGGCCCGCCTGGTGGCGCACAACGGGGCGATCGTCACAACTCCGGGCTGGCCGACCGACCTGAGGGGCGCGGGGCTGTGTCAATCAGCGGCTTCGCCGCGGGGCGCGACCAGCACCCACCGGGAGTCAGCCGCATGACCAGCGAAACCCTCTGGTACGCCAACCGAGCCACCGGTGCCGTCTCCCTCATCCTCTTCACGGTCGTCGTACTCCTCGGCATCGCAGTGAAGCTGCGCGGAAAGATCCCCGGCCTCCCGCGCTTCGGCACGGTCTCCCTCCACCGCACCCTCTCCCTCTCGGCCACCGCCTTCCTGGCCCTCCACATAGCCCTCGCGGTCCTCGACAGCTACGTCAACATCACCGTCCTCGACGTCCTCGTCCCCTTCGCCTCCGACTACCAGCCCCTCTGGCTCGGCCTCGGCACGGTCGCCCTGGACCTCATGCTCGCCGTCCTGATCACCAGCCTCCTGCGCGAACGCATCGGCCACCGCACCTGGCGCGCCCTCCACTGGCTGGCCTACGCCTCCTGGCCGGTCGCCCTGATCCACGGCATAGGCATCGGCACGGACACCGGCGCCGACTGGATGACCTGGCTGACCGTCACCTGCGTCGCAGCCGTCCTCACCGCCGCGGGCATCCGCGTGACGCACTCGGCCCGCGCGGCCCGCCGAACCCCCGCCACCCTTCTCCGCTCGGCCGAAGGAGCCCGCTCATGACCGCGACCTTCCCCGACCTGTACATGTCCCCGCGCCTGCTCGCCCCCGGCGGCGCCCCGGCCGACCTGTCCACCCACGAGCAGCGTTACGGCCCGCTGCGGCACGGCGACCCCGCCGCCCTCCTCAGATCCGTGGCCGAATCCGGCCTGACCGGCCGCGGGGGAGCCGCGTTCCCGGTCCACCGCAAGCTCGCCGCGGTGGCCGACGCGGGCCGCCGCACCGGCCGCGCCCCCGTCGTCGTGGCCAACGGCGCGGAGGGCGAGCCCGCGAGCCGCAAGGACAAGACGCTGCTCGCCCTCTCCCCGCACCTCGTCCTGGACGGCCTCCAGGCGGCCGCACAGGCGGTCGGCGCGGGCGAGGCGTACCTCGCGGTGGAGGAGGGCGCGTCCTACCTGGAGTCGGCCGTGGCCCACCGCAAGGACCCGATCGCCGTCAAGGTCGTACGACTCCCGAAGCGGTTCCTGTCCGGCCAGGCCTCCGCACTGGCCCGTTTCGTGGGCGGCGCCGAGGCCCTGCCCGCCCACCAGGACCCGCCGGTCCGCGAACGCGGTGTGGGCCGCGCCCCCACCCTCGTCCAGAACGTGGAAACCCTGGCCCACCTGGCCCTGGTCGCCCGCTACGGCCCCGACTGGTACCGCACGGCCGGCACCCCGTCCCAGCCCGGCAGCGCCCTGTGCACGCTGCACGCCCCGGGACACGAACCCCGTGTCGTGGAAGCCCCGTTCGGCATGCCGCTGCACCGCCTGATCCCCCTGGACGGCATCTCCGCGGTCCTCCTCGGCGGCTACCACGGCACCTGGCTCCCGGCGCCGGAGGCGGCCCGACTCCCGCTGGACGCAGGCACGATGGGCGCCGGCGTCATCGCCGCCCTCCCCGCCACCCGCTGCGGAGTGGCCGAAACGGCCCGCGTGCTCCGCTACCTGGCCCTCCAGTCGGCAGGCCAGTGCGGCCCCTGCCTCAACGGCCTCCCCCGCATGGCGGCCGCCTTCCAGACCCTCGCCACCCCCGGCCCCCAGTCCACCACCCGCACCGACCTGGCCCGTTGGTCCGGCCTGGTCGAGGGTCGCGGCGCCTGTCACCACCCCGACGGCACGGTCCGCCTGGTCCGCAGCGCCCTCACCACCTTCGCCCCCGAACTGGACGCCCACGCAAGGGGTTTGTGCACCGCGACCGACCCCACGCCCCTGCTGCCCGTCCCCCAGGAGTCCTGACATGGACCAGAAGCCGGCCCAGAAGATCGACATCGACTGGACGTCCTGCCAGGGCCACGGACTCTGCGCCGAGTTGCTCCCTGAACACATCGCCCTGGACGAGTGGGGCTACCCGCTCGTCGACGGCACCCCCGTCCCCGCCCGCACCCTCAAGCGAGCCCGCAGAGCGGCAGCGGACTGCCCGGCCCTCGCTCTCAAACTGACGGCGGCGGGAATGCCCTAAGCGGGGCGCGGATGGGCAGCCTCCTGGCACTGCCGAGTGATGGACGTACGAGGGGGAGCGGGATGAGCAGTCTGCGAGAAGACGCGCGCGAGATACAGGGCGAACTGGCTTTGCTGCGGCGGGCGTTGCACCGGGAACCGGAGATCGGCCTGCACCTGCCGCGCACCCAGGAGAAGGTACTGGCCGCGCTGGACGGACTGCCCCTGGAGATCACGACCGGGACGGCCCTGTCCTCCGTCACCGCGGTCCTGCGCGGCGGCAGCTCAGCCCGCGGCGGCCCCGTCGTACTCCTGCGCGGCGACATGGACGCCCTGCCGGTCACCGAGCGCACCGGCGTCGAGTTCACCTCCCGGATCGACGGCGCCATGCACGCCTGCGGCCACGACCTGCACACCGCAGGCCTGGTCGGCGCGGCCCGGCTGCTCGCCGCCCGGCGTGAACTCCTCAGCGGGGACGTGGTGTTCATGTTCCAGCCGGGGGAGGAGGGCTGGGACGGCGCCGGGCACATGGTCGAGGAGGGCGTACTGGAGGCGGCGGGCCGCCCGGTCGACGCCGCATACGGACTCCACGTGACCTCGTCGTCGTACCCCACCGGCGTCTTCACCTCCCGCCCCGGCCCGCTGATGGCGGCCTCGGCGGGCCTGTACGTCCGAGTGCTCGGCGCCGGCGGCCACGGCTCGCGTCCGCACGACGCCCTGGACCCGATCCAGGCGGCCTGCGAGATGGTCACCGCGCTACAGACGATGGTGACCCGCCGCTTCGACGTCTTCGACCCGGTCGTGATCACGATCGGCACCTTCCACGCCGGCACCAAGCGCAACATCATCCCGGACACGGCCGTCTTCGAGGCGACGATACGGACGTTCAGCGAGGCCGCCGCGGAACGCGCCGCCGAGTTCGCCGTACGCGTCTGCCAGGACATCGCAACGGCCCACGGCCTCACGGCGGAGGCGGAGTTCACCCCCGAATACCCGCTCACGGTCAACGACCCCGTAGAGCACGCCTTCCTCGCCGACACGGTCCGCGAGACCTTCGGCGAGGAACACTTCGACCCGATGCCCGACCCGATCACCGGCTCGGAGGACTTCTCCAGGGTCCTGGACCGCGTCCCGGGAGCCTTCGCCTTCCTGGGTGCAGACACCACCGGCGACCCCAAGTCGGCCCCCACCAACCACTCCCCGATAGCCACCTTCGACGACGCTGTGCTGTCAGACGCGTCAACCTTGCTGGCCGAACTCGCCCTGCGCCGCATAAGAAGGGCGCCTGCAACGCCCTAAAGGGGCGCGGGGAACTGCGCGACAAGCCACGACGCACCCGCACCCCGAACACAACCCGCCCCCCCGAGCTGATCCGCCCTAAAGCCACCCGGCGAATTCAAGCAACAGCTCGGCATCCTTCGGCCGCCCCACCCGCAGCGCCCGAACCCCCGACTCCACGGCCCGGAACAACGTCCACCCCCGAAGCCGCTCCTGATCCACATCCAACGACTCCGCCAGCCGCTTCACCCGCCGCCGAGTCGTCGCGGCCCCCGACGGCGAGGCGATCAAATCCTCCACCCGATCCCGCACCAGCCGAGCCAGATCGAACGCACACTCGCCCACCACTGGATCCGGCCCCACCGCCAACCACGGCATCCGCTCCCCGGCAAGCACCTTGCTCTGCCGAAAAGTCCCATGCAGCAACCGCTGCTCAGGAGCCCCCGCCAACAACTCCGCACGCGCCCCGACCGCGGAGTCGACCAGCCCAGCCACGTCGGCCGAGCCCGACGCAGTCGCCCGCATGGCCGAAGCCTGCCGCCCTGTCCGCTCCGCAACGGTCTCGAAGGGATGCCCACCCGGCGGCTCCACCCACAGCCGCCGCAGCGTCCCCGCCGCCTCCAGCAGCGCCTTCGCCTCCGGCAACGACCGCACGGACACATCCGGATGCAGCCGCTCCAACAGCAGCACACCCTCCGCCGTGAAGGGCTCGAGCAGTTGTACGGCCCCCGTCCCACCCCAGTGAGCCAGCGCCGCCCGCTCACTCTCCGGCCGGGCCCGCCGCGGCGCCAGCTTCAGCACGGCCGGGCCGCCGGAAGGCTGCCGTACCAGCACCACCAGGCTGCTGCGGCCCCCGGGCACCTGCACCCGTTCCACGGTCAACTCGCGTAGAGCGACGGCCTGTCGGGCCGCCGTCGGCAGCTTCTCCAACCAGTCGTCACCGTCCGGTGCCGTCTCACCGAGCGCCTTCACCAGACGCGGCGGCGGTTCGAAAGCCATACGCGAGCAGATCCCTTCCAGTACGGGTCAGGCCGTGGGGGTCGGCGAGGCCGACGCGGTGGTCGCCCGCTCGGCGAGACCAGGGAAGGCTACGCTCTCTCCACGCCAGCGCACCGCCCGCACCGCGGCCTCCCGCAGCGCCCCGGCGGCCGACCGCCGCCGCTCGCCCTCGGTCGCCCGCACGACGTCGGAGTACACCCCGGCCACCCGGTCCTCCAGCTCCGCCGCCAGCCGTACGGCCGCCGCCGAGTCCGGCACCGGGAAGGGCAGCGCGTACGCGGCCGACGCGGCCACCGGCTTGCCGCCGAGGTCCCGGACGTCCCGGACCAGCGCGTCCCGCCGGGCGCGGTGGGCGTCGTACGCCGACCTGGCCTCCGTACGACGGCCCTCGCGGATCTTCCCGCCGACGACCCCGTAGCCGTACACCGCCGCGTGCTCGGCGGCGAGCGCCGCCTGGAGCGCCGCCAGCTCCTTCTTCTCGTCCGTGTCGCTCACTTGGCGGCCTCCGTCAGCAGATAGGCGTGCGCGGCGCCGGCCGCCGCGACCGAGGCCAGCAGCCGCGCGAGCTCGCCCGGCACGTCCAGCAGCGCCGCCGTACGCCGGTCGGCGACCGCCCGCTCGGCGGCGGCGAGTTCGGCGAGGGCCTCCGGCTCGGTGGTGGGTACGGCGGCGGACGGGGATCCCGACGCCGACGCGGAGGGCGCCCCCGACCCGGTGCTCCCGTTCCCGCCGCCCTTCCCGACCGTCCCCCCGAACGCCTCCGCATGCCGTACGACCTGCGCCCGCAGCGGCGCGAGCCGCTCGGCCGCCGTCGGATGCGCGGCGAGCACGGCGTCGTACCGCTCCACCAGCCCCACGCTGTCCCGCGCCGCACGCGCGCGTGCCTTCGTGGTGACCGACGGGCTGCCGCCGGTGCTCTCCTCCGAGTCGGCCCCGGACGAGCAGCCCACCAGCAGGGCGGCCCCGGCGGCCGAGGCGAGCAGCGATCTTCTGCGCGGCCCGTAGGGGATGCGCGACGGTGGGGGATACGACACGGCAGGCGTCCTCGGGGGCTCGTACGAACACACGGGCGGAAAGACCGGCCCGCGATCACGGTACCCGCGCATCCCCCGGACTCACGTCACCGGCTCGACCGCCTGGGCACACGTGGACGGCAACACCTTCTGCGACCGGATACCCTTTGACCAGACACGCGACCATCCCACAACAGCACACGCGGCCGAGGAGTCACCCGGATGAGCACCACCCAGAGCGAGAGGCTGCGAGAGCTCCTGGAACCGCTCGTCAGCTCCCAGGGACTGGATCTCGAAGAGATCGCGGTGGACTCCGTAGGGCGCAAGCGGGTGCTGCGCGTCGTCGTCGATTCGGACACCGGCGCCGATCTGGATCAGATCGCCGATGTGAGCCGCGCGCTCTCGGCGAAGCTCGACGAGACCGACGCGATGGGCGAGGCCGAGTACACCCTCGAGGTCGGCACCCCGGGCGCGGAGCGCCCCCTCAAGGAACACCGGCACTACGTCCGCGCCGTGGACCGGCTGGTGAAGTTCCAGCTGGCCGACGGCGGGGAACTGGTCGCCAGGATCCTTCAGGCCGACGACGAGGGCCTGGACCTCGAAGTACCGGGCGTGAAGGGCCGGAAGGCCACCAGCCGCAGACTCGTCTTCTCCGACATCGAAAAGGCGCGCGTGCAGGTCGAGTTCAACCGCAAGGACAGCAAGAACGAGATGGAAGAGGAGGCGTAGCCGTGGACATCGACATGAGTGCCCTGCGGGGCTTGGTACGGGAGAAGGAGATCTCCTTCGACCTGTTGGTCGAGGCGATCGAGTCGGCCCTCCTCATCGCCTACCACCGCACCGACGGGAGCCACCGCCACGCGCGCGTGAAGCTCGACCGGGACTCCGGACACGTCGTCGTGTGGGCGAAGGAAGACCCCGAGGACCTCGAAGAGGGCCAGGAACCCCGGGAGTTCGACGACACTCCGTCCGACTTCGGCCGTATCGCCGCCACCACCGCCAAGCAGGTCATCCTGCAGCGGCTGCGCGACGCCGAGGACGACGCGACGCTCGGCGAGTACGCGGGCCGCGAGGGCGACATCGTCACCGGTGTCGTGCAGCAGGGCCGCGACCCGAAGAACGTGCTCGTGGACATCGGCAAGCTGGAGGCCATCCTGCCGGTGCAGGAACAGGTGCCCGGCGAGACCTACCCGCACGGGATGCGGCTGCGGTCGTACGTCGTACGAGTGGCGAAGGGTGTCCGCGGTCCGTCGGTCACCCTGTCGCGCACGCATCCCAATCTGGTGAAGAAGCTCTTCGCCCTGGAGGTGCCGGAGATCGCCGACGGTTCGGTGGAGATCGCCGCCATCGCGCGTGAGGCGGGTCACCGGACGAAGATCGCCGTGCGGTCCACCCGTAGCGGCCTGAACGCCAAGGGCGCCTGCATCGGCCCCATGGGCGGCCGGGTGCGCAACGTCATGGGCGAGCTGAACGGCGAGAAGATCGACATCGTCGACTGGTCGGACGACCCGGCCGAGATGGTGGCGAACGCGCTCTCCCCGGCCCGTGTCTCCAAGGTCGAGGTCGTCGACCTGGCCGCCCGCTCCGCCCGGGTGACGGTGCCCGACTACCAGCTGTCGCTGGCGATCGGCAAGGAGGGGCAGAACGCCCGCCTGGCCGCCCGGCTGACCGGCTGGCGGATCGACATCCGCCCGGACACGGAGCAGCCCGAGGAATAGATCTGAGCCGAGACGGGCTGAGATCACGACAACAACCGTTCGACTTTTGCCCCAAAGGGGTGAGGTCGGTGCGGGGAGGTAGACTTAAGAGTGTCTGGCCGGACGCGAGCCCGCGCATGCCCTGAGCGCACCTGTGTGGGGTGCCGGGAGCGAGCGGCCCAGAAGGATCTGCTGCGGATCGTGGCGGTCGGGGAACAGTGCGTTCCCGATCATCGCGGTACGCTGCCCGGCCGGGGTGCCTATGTGCACCCCACCCTGGTCTGTCTCGACCTGGCGGTCCGCCGCCGGGCGTTCCCGCGGGCGCTCCGCGTCCCGGGACCGCTCGACACCAAGGCGTTGCGCCTCTACGTCGAGCAGGCAACACCGTAAGACGTGTCGTGCGGAACCTCCGTGCGGCCCTGGTACCCCGCGAGTTGGAAGTAGGTCGAGATTGCGATGAGCACTCGATGAGCACGCGATGAGTACGCCCATGAAGTAGCGACGGTCCGGACGCACCCGGACCTAAAAGGAGCGAAGTGGCTAAGGTCCGGGTATACGAACTCGCCAAGGAGTTCGGGGTTGAGAGCAAGGTCGTCATGGCCAAGCTCCAAGAACTCGGTGAATTCGTCCGTTCGGCGTCTTCGACCATCGAAGCGCCCGTCGTCCGTAAGCTGACGGACGCCCTCCAGCAGGGCAACGGAGGCGGCAAGCCCGCTTCCGCACGCAAGGCTGCCCCGGCTCGTCCGGCAGCCCCCTCTCCGGCGCAGGCTGCCCGTCCGGCCGCCCCGCGCCCGCCGGCCCCCAAGCCGGCCGTCGCCGAGACGCCCGCGGCTCCCGCCGCGCCGGCCGCTCCCGGCCCCCGTCCCACCCCGGGCCCGAAGCCCGCGCCGCGCCCCGCGCCGGCGTCCCCGGCTCCGACCACGCCCGAGTTCACGGCACCGCCGGCGGCTCCCGCCGCTCCGGCCTCCCAGGGCCAGGGCTCCGGCCCGCGTCCGGGCGCTCCGCGTCCGGCCGGCCAGGCCCCGCGTCCGGGCGCCCCGCGTCCGGGTGGTCCCGGCCAGGGCCGTGGCGACCGCGGTGACCGCCCCGAGCGCGGTGACCGTGGCGAGCGTCCCGGCGGCCAGCGTCCGGGCGGCCAGGCGCCGCGTCCCGGTGGTGCCCGTCCGGCCGGTCCGCGTCCGGGCAACAACCCCTTCACCTCCGGCGGCTCCACCGGCATGGCGCGCCCGCAGGCGCCCCGTCCGGGCGGTGCCCCGCGTCCCGGCGGCCCCGGTGGCGCCGGTGCGCCCGGCGGCGCTCCGCGTCCGCAGGGTCAGGGCGGTCCGCGTCCCCAGGGTGCCGGCGGCGGTCCCCGCCCGCAGGCTCCGGGCGGCGCGCGTCCCAGCCCCGGCGGCATGCCTCGTCCGCAGGGCGGTCCCCGTCCCGGCGGCGGCCCCGGCGGCCCGCGTCCGAACCCCGGCATGATGCCGCAGCGTCCCGCTGCCGGCAGCCCGCGTCCCGGCGGCGGTGGCCCCGGCGGCCGCGGTCCCGGTGGCGCCGGTCGTCCCGGTGGCGGTGGCGGCGGTCGTCCGGGCGGCGGCGGCTTCGCCGGTCGTCCCGGTGGCGGTGGCGGTGGCGGCTTCGCCGGTCGTCCCGGCGGTCCCGGTGGCGGTGGCGGCGGCTTCGCCGGCCGTCCCGGTGGTCCGGGTGCCGGTGCTGGCGGCGGCGGTGGCCGTCCCGGCTTCGGCGGTCGTCCCGGCGGTCCCGGTGGCCGTGGTGGCACGCAGGGCGCCTTCGGCCGTCCCGGCGGTCCCGCGCGTCGCGGTCGCAAGTCGAAGCGGCAGAGGCGCCAGGAGTACGAGGCCATGCAGGCCCCGTCGGTCGGCGGCGTGATGCTGCCTCGCGGCAACGGCGAAGCCATTCGCCTGTCGCGCGGTGCCTCCCTCACCGACTTCGCGGAGAAGATCAACGCCAACCCGGCGTCGCTCGTCGCGGTCATGATGAACCTCGGCGAGATGGTCACGGCCACGCAGTCCGTCTCCGACGAGACGCTGCAGCTCCTCGCCGACGAGATGAACTACACGGTTCAGATCGTCAGCCCCGAGGAGGAGGACCGCGAGCTGCTCGAGTCCTTCGACATCGAGTTCGGCGAGGACGAGGGCGGCGAAGAGGACCTGGTCGTCCGTCCGCCGGTCGTGACCGTCATGGGTCACGTCGACCACGGTAAGACCCGACTCCTCGACGCCATCCGCAAGACGAACGTCATCGCGGGCGAGGCCGGCGGCATCACCCAGCACATCGGTGCCTACCAGGTCTCGACCCAGGTCAACGACGAGGACCGCGCGATCACCTTCATCGACACCCCGGGTCACGAGGCGTTCACCGCCATGCGTGCCCGTGGTGCCCGGTCGACGGACATCGCGATCCTGGTCGTCGCGGCCAACGACGGCGTCATGCCGCAGACGGTCGAGGCGCTCAACCACGCCAAGGCGGCCGACGTCCCGATCGTCGTCGCGGTCAACAAGATCGACGTCGAGGGTGCCGACCCGACCAAGGTGCGCGGTCAGCTCACCGAGTACGGGCTGGTGGCCGAGGAGTACGGCGGCGACACCATGTTCGTCGACATCTCCGCCAAGCAGGGTCTGCACATCGACTCCCTGCTGGAGGCCGTGGTCCTCACCGCGGACGCCTCGCTCGACCTGCGGGCCAACCCGAACCAGGACGCGCAGGGCATCTCGATCGAGTCCCGTCTCGACCGCGGCCGCGGTGCCGTGTCGACGGTCCTCGTCCAGCGAGGCACCCTGCGGGTCGGCGACACGATGGTCGTGGGCGACGCCTACGGTCGCGTCCGCGCCATGCTCGACGACAACGGCAACAACGTCGCCGAGGCCGGACCCTCGACGCCGGTCCAGGTCCTGGGCCTGACCAACGTCCCGGGTGCGGGCGACAACTTCCTGGTGGTCGACGAGGACCGTACGGCCCGTCAGATCGCCGAGAAGCGCGCTGCCCGTGAGCGCAACGCCGCGTTCGCCAAGCGCACGCGCCGTGTCTCCCTCGAGGACCTGGACAAGGTGCTCAAGGCCGGCGAGGTCCAGCAGCTCAACCTCATCATCAAGGGTGACGCTTCCGGTTCCGTCGAGGCGCTCGAGTCGTCCCTGCTCCAGCTGGACGTCGGCGAAGAGGTCGACATCCGCGTCCTGCACCGCGGCGTCGGTGCGGTCACGGAGTCGGACATCGACCTGGCGATGGGCTCGGACGCCATCGTGATCGGCTTCAACGTCCGTGCGGCCGGTCGTGCCGCGCAGATGGCCGAGCGCGAGGGCGTGGACGTCCGCTACTACTCGGTCATCTACCAGGCGATCGAGGAGATCGAGGCGGCCCTCAAGGGCATGCTCAAGCCGGAGTACGAAGAGGTCGAGCTCGGTACGGCGGAGATCCGCGAGGTCTTCAAGTCGTCCAAGCTGGGCAACATCGCGGGTGTTCTCATCCGCTCCGGCGAGGTCAAGCGCAACACCAAGGCGCGCCTGGTCCGCGACGGCAAGGTCATCGCGGAGAACCTCAACATCGAGGGTCTGCGTCGCTTCAAGGACGACGTCACCGAGATCCGCGAAGGGTTCGAGGGCGGTATCAACCTCGGCAACTTCAACGACATCAAGGTCGACGACGTCATCGCGACGTACGAGATGCGCGAGAAGCCGCGCGTCTGATCCAGCACGCGATCGGGGCCGATCGGCGGGGAAGTTCCTCACGGAATTTCCGTCGATCGGCCCCGGCCGTTGCGTGTACGGTTCCCGTATCGGCGTCGAAGCGTGGCGCCCGTACCCCGAACCGGCGGGACATCCGGACACACACATGTATGTGGGGACTCTGTCCTTCGACCTGCTCCTCGGCGACGTCCATTCGCTCAAGGAGAAACGCTCTCTCGTCCGTCCGATCGTGGCCGAGCTCCAGCGCAAGTACGCGGTGAGCGTGGCGGAGACGGGCAACCAGGACCTCCACCGCAGGGCCGAGATCGGGCTGGCGGTGGTCTCCGGGGACACGGGACACCTCTCCGACGTACTGGACCGCTGCGAGCGGCTGGTCGCCGGGCGGCCCGAGGTGGAACTGCTCTCGGTTCGACGCAGGCTCCACAGCGACGAAGACTGAAGCAAGAAGTAAGCACTTAAGGAGACGGACCAGTGGCCGACAACGCGCGCGCCAAGAGGCTGGCGGACCTCATCCGAGAGGTGGTGGCCCAGAAGCTGCAGCGCGGGATCAAGGACCCGCGGCTCGGCTCGCACGTCACCATCACGGACACCCGGGTCACCGGGGACCTGAGGGAGGCGACCGTCTTCTACACCGTGTACGGGGACGACGAGGAGCGGGCAGCCGCGGCCGCCGGTCTGGAGAGCGCCAAGGGCGTCCTGCGCTCCGCGGTCGGTGCGGCGGCGGGCGTGAAGTTCACCCCCACCCTGACCTTCGTCGCCGACGCCCTCCCGGACACCGCCAAGACCATCGAGGACCTCCTCGACAAGGCGCGCCAGTCCGACGAGAAGGTGCGCGAGGTCTCGGCCGGCGCCACCTACGCCGGTGAGGCGGACCCGTACAAGAAGCCGGGTGAGGACGAGGACGACGCCGCCGAATGACCCAGAAGATCCAGCCGCCCGACGGGCTTGTCATCGTCGACAAGCCCTCGGGCTTCACCTCGCACGACGTGGTCGCCAAGATGCGCGGCATCGCGAAGACGCGCCGCGTCGGCCACGCCGGCACCCTCGACCCGATGGCGACGGGCGTGCTCGTCCTGGGCGTCGAGCGGGCCACCAAGCTCCTCGGTCACCTCGCGCTGACCGAGAAGGAGTACGTGGGCACGGTCCGCCTGGGCCAGACGACCCTGACCGACGACGCCGAGGGCGAGATCACGGGGTCGGCGGACGCCTCGAAGGTCACCCGCGAGGCCGTCGACGCCGGGATCGCCAAGCTCACCGGCGACATCATGCAGGTCCCGTCCAAGGTCAGCGCCATCAAGATCAACGGCGTGCGGTCGTACAAGCGGGCCCGCGAGGGCGAGGAGTTCGAGATCCCGGCCCGGCCGGTGCGCATCTCGTCCTTCCAGGTGTACGACGTCCGGGACGCCGTCGCCGAGGACGGCACGCCGGTGACGGACCTGGTGGTGTCGGTGGTCTGCTCCTCGGGCACCTACATCCGCGCCCTCGCCCGCGACCTGGGCGCCGACCTGGGCGTCGGCGGCCACCTCACCGCCCTGCGCCGCACCCGTGTCGGCCCGTACAAGCTGGACTCGGCGAGGACGCTCGACCAGCTCCAGCAGGAGCTGACCGTCATGCCGATCGCCGAGGCCGCCAGGGCCGCGTTCCCCCGTTGGAGCGTGGACACCAAGCGGGCCCGGCTGCTGCTGAACGGCGTCCGCCTGGAGATGCCCGAGGAGTACGCGGGCCTCGGCACGATCGCCGTGTTCGACCCCGAGGGCCGCTTCCTGGCCCTGGTGGAGGAACAGAAGGGCAAGGCGAAGAGCCTGGCCGTCTTCGCCTGATCCCGGTCGTCCGGGTTCGCCGAGGCTGCCCGACCGTGGAGCGGCGATCACGGGGTTGCGTCGCCGCTCCACGGTCCCCCCTCGGTTCCCCCACCCCTAGGGTGTATCCAGCGACCCCCGCCTATTCACCCGTCCGGGCAGGCGCTCGGAGTGAACCGAGGGAGCGGAAGGGGGCGCGTTCGCCACGCGATCTGTCCCGCTGATCACCACGCGCCTACGGTCGAAGAGCAGGGCACAGGTGTACGGCGGGGAGGTTCGGCCATGACGGGACGAGAGCGGTCCCGGCAGCCGGGGGGCGGCGCGCATCGGGCGCGCGAGGATGCCGGACGGGCCCCGGAGCGGGGTGTCCCCGAAGCCGCCCTGGTCCGCATCCACGACCTCGCCGGCCGCCCTCGAGGCACCGGTTTCGTCGCCGACCATCACGGCACCGTCGTCACCAGCCACGAGGCGGTCGACGGGCTGCCCAGGCTGGTGCTGCACACCGCGGGGGACCGCAGCTGCCTCGTCACCGCGGACGCCGTGACCCCGTTGCCGGAACTCGACCTGGCACTGGTACGCACCGAGGGCCTCGGGGTCGACCCGCTGCCGGTCACCGTCCGGGACCGCGTCGAGACCGGCACCTACGTCCGCGTGGCCGCCGGGCGCTGGCGCGAGGCACGAGTGCTCGGTACGACGTCCGTGACCTACGCGGCCACCGACCGGTTCCGGGTGGTCGACGAGGCGCTGGAGCTGGCGATCGGCACCGCGGGCCAGGACGCGCTGCGGCTGGGCGGGGGAGCGGCCGGAGGACCGGTGGTCGACGCGGAGACCGGCGCGGTGCTCGCCGTGCTCGGTACGGCCCTCCAGTCCGGCCACCGCGACACCGGCTTCGCCGTCCCGCTGCGCCCCGCGCCGCCCGGCCCGCTGGCCGACCTGCTCGCCCGCAACGCGGCGACGGTTCCGGCCTACGGCGCCGACCTCAACCTGGCCGGCGTACTGGAACTGACGGCCACGTCGGTGGGCCAGGACGGCCCGCCGGGGACGCTGGCCGGATACGTGGGCCGCTCCGACGCGGCGCCGCCGACGTCCGTGGAACCAGTCGAACGGGCGGTGCCGGCAAGGGAGTTCACGGCATTCACGCAGAGTCCGGCCGCGGTCCTCGGCCTCGTCGGCGCACCGGGCAGCGGCCGCACGACAGAACTCGCGACCCTCGCCGCCCGCCGCAACCGAGGCCCCGAACCGTCCCCCACCCTCTGGCTCCGCGGCGCCGACCTGCACGACGAGGACACGTCGATCGAGGCTGCGGCGGGTCGAGCCCTGGCCCGCGCGGCCCGCATTGTGTCGATGTCGGCGTCGACGCGGGGTGCGGGGGCTGATTTGGGGGACAGGGGGTCGGGTGGCTTGGGTGACGCGGGGCGGAGCGGTGTGGCCGGCGCGTGGTCGGGTGGCTTGGGTGATGCCGGGCCGGGTCGCATGGCCGGCGCGGGGTCGGGTGGCTTGGGTGACGCGGGGCGGAGCGGTGTGGCCGGCGCGTGGTCGGGTGGCTTGGGTGATGCCGGGCCGGGTCGCGTGGCGGACGCGGGGTCGGGTGGCTTGGGTGACGCGGGGCGGAGCCGTGTGGCTGACGGGGGGTCGGGCGGTTTGGGCGATGTCGGGCCGGGGCGCATGGCCGGCGCGGGGTCGGGCGGTTCGGGTGACGCGGGGGCGGGTCGCACGGCCCACGTGGGGGCGGGTCGCACGGCCGGCGCGGGGGCGGGCCGCATGGCCGACGCGGGATCGAAGCGCACTGCCGGTGCAGGACCGAAGCGCACTGCCGGTGCGGGAGTGAGTGGTTTGGGCGACGCGGGCCCGACCGGTCTGGGAGACGCCGGCCCGACCGGTCTGGGTGACACCGGTCCGGCCCGTGTGGCCGACGTGGCCCGGGCGGCGGGGCGGCCGTTGCTTCTTCTTCTGGACGGTCCCGAGGAGATGCCGCCCGTCCTGGCGCACCGGCTGGACAAGTGGACGGAGGGGACGGCGACTTGGCTCGCGGAGACGGGGGCGCGGCTGGTGGTGGGCTGCAGGGCGGAGTACTGGGAGGGGGCGGGGGCGGCGTTTCCGCGGGAGCTGCTCTACACGCCGACTTCGGAAATCGGCGGCGACCCGTGCAACTCCAACTCCGGCACCGGCCCGCACCCTTGTGTGCACCTCGGTGACCTGCAAGAGGACGAGGCCCGTAAAGCCCGTGCCCGCTACCGCATCCCCGAGGACACCCTCGCCGCCCCCGACGCCCGCCACCCCCTCACCCTCCGTCTCCTCTCCGAGGTCCGCACCGCCCTCCCCGACACCACCCCCCACCCCCACCTGGACCGCAACGACGTCTTCGCGGCCTACCTCGACCTGATGTGCCTCCGCGTGGCCGTCCGCCTCGCCGCCGAGAACGGCCTCCGCGGCACCGCCGTACGCCGCCTCGCCGCGAAGGTCTCCGGCCAGGTCCACGAGGCCGCCCGCCGCAGCCTCGGCCCCGGCCAGGGCGAGCTGGACCGGGCGTCCTTCGAGGCCGTCTTCCCCTGGGGCCAGGCCCCCGCGGGGCTGGGCGGCGGCACCGGCTGGGCCTCCGCCGTCCTCACCGAAGGCCTCCTGGTCCCCGCCGGCAACGGCTACCGCTTCGCCCACGAGGAACTCGCCGACTGGATCCAGGGCATGCACCTCGACCTCGACGAGGCCCTGAACAACCTGGTCCACCGCCGCCGCACCCCGGACGACACCACCCATCCCCTCCCCGTACCACGCCACCGCATCGGCCCCGTCGTACAGGCCCTGCTCCTCCTCGCGCGGGAACGCGGCACCGCCCAACTCGCCGCCCGTCTGGAGCAGTTGACCCAGGCCCTGGAGACGCACCCGCACTCCTGGTGGCCCGCCCACCTCCTCACGGAGACGCTGCTGCGGGTACCGGACGCGCGGCCGTATCTGGGGGTGCTGCGACGACTGGCCGACGCTCAGGTGGAGACGGCACGGAGGGACGATCCCCCGTCCGCCCCCACCACCTTCACCCCGGCCTTCTGGACCGCCCTCCCCCTGCCGGAGGCGACCCGTTTCGACCTCCTCCGCCGTCTCCTCCTCGCCGACGGCCCCCCGGACCAAGCCCCGGCCACGACACCCACCCCCCGGTTCCTGGACACGGTGTCCCACCTCCTCGCCGCCGACCCCACCGCCGTACAACCGCTCCTCACGCACTGGTTCGACGACGACCGGCCGCTGCCCGCGACCCCGCACGCGACCGTGGCCAAGGCCGCGCAGGCCTTGCTGCACACCCATCGGCAGCTCGCGCTGGACGATCTCACCGAGGCGCTCGTGGAGTGTGCGCATCGGCGGGCGGACGAGTTGCTGGCCGTGCTGGCGGAGGACGAGCCGTCGGCGGTGTGCCGGGCCGTGGACCGGTGGGCGCACGACGAGCGGCCGGCGAGGAGGGTGGCGGCGGTGGCGTACGGGCTGCGGGCCGCGCCCCATGTGCGTACGGACGCCGACCGCGAGCTGCTCCGGTACGTCGCCCTGGCCCTGCTCGCCCGCCCCGCCGACTGCACCCTGCACGGCGGCGCGCTCGCCCTGCTCGTGCGCGACCCACGCACGCGTGCCCGTCATCTGCCGCAGGCGCTAAGGCACTTCGCGGCCGGCGACCCGCACTTCCCGCCCAGCGCACTCGTCGCCGCCCTCACCACGGACCCCGAGCCGGTCCTCGACGCCTTCCGGGCGCGGCTGCGCGGGCCGGACGCCGGGGCGGCGCTGCGCACGCTCGCCGACGTCACCACGCCCCCGCTGGCCCGCCGGGTCGCCGCGCTGGTGCGGGAGGCCGTCGAGCGGCGCCCGGAGACGGCCGCCGACGTGGCCGCGTACGTCGACCGGCGGCTGGATCAGGGGGCGGGGGCGCGTGCCGTGCTGCTCCCGCTCGTGACCGGGCTCCTTGACGGCGGTACGGAGGACGTCCGGGCCGCCCTCGCCGTCGTACTCGCCGCCCCCGGCGCTCCCGTCTCCCGTCCGCTCCGCAGCGAACTGCTGGAGTGCCTGCTGGCCCACGAACAGGCTCCCGCCGTCCTCGACGCGCTGCTGCACGCCACCGCCCTCCACACCGGAGACGACATCCGCGACCTCGTCCACCGCACCGGTCTGCTCCTGGTCCGTACGCCGGACGGGGCGGCCCGTTTCGACCGCGGCCTGGTCGACCTGGGCCGGCGGGTCCCGGGCTTCGCGGCCCGGATGGCAGGCTGGCTGACGGACGCCCCGCAGACCTGGGCGGCCGTGGTCGGCCCCAGCACCCGCCGGATGATCGAGAACCTGTCGGGCGTACGAGTGCCCGCGTGACCCCTCGTCGTCACGTGCGTCGGGTCACAGCCCCCATGCCGATGCGGGCGGTGCGGGCCCGGCATGGCACCCTTAGACCTGCGTAAGAGGTCGGTATACACGGACACGGGTTCGAGGAGCGGTCACAGTGCAGCGCTGGCGTGGCTTGGAGGACATCCCCGAGGACTGGGGGCGCAGCGTCGTCACCATCGGTTCCTACGACGGGGTCCACCGCGGGCACCAGCTGATCATCCGGCATGCCGTGGACCGCGCCCGCGAGCTGGGCGTGCCCTCCGTCGTCGTCACCTTCGACCCGCACCCCAGCGAGGTCGTCCGCCCCGGCAGCCACCCGCCGCTGCTGGCCCCGCACCACCGCCGCGCCGAGCTGATGGCGGACCTGGGGGTGGACGCCGTACTCATCCTCCCCTTCACCACCGAGTTCTCGAAGCTCTCGCCGGCCGACTTCGTCGTCAAGGTCCTCATCGACAAACTGCACGCCAAGGCGGTCGTCGAGGGCCCCAACTTCCGCTTCGGCCACAAGGCCGCGGGGAACGTCGAGTTCCTCGCCGAGCAGGGCAAGACCTACGACTTCGAGGTCGAGGTCGTCGACCTGTACGTGAGCGGTGAGGCGGGCGGCGGCGAGCCGTTCTCGTCCACCCTCACCCGACGGCTGGTCGCCGAGGGCGACGTCGAGGGGGCCGCGGAGATCCTCGGCCGCCCGCACCGGGTGGAGGGCGTCGTCGTACGCGGCGCGCAGCGCGGGCGCGAGCTCGGCTTCCCCACCGCAAACGTCGAGACCCTCCCGCACACCGCCATCCCCGCCGACGGCGTCTACGCCGGCTGGCTGCACGTGAACGGCGAGGCGATGCCGGCCGCGATCTCCGTCGGCACCAACCCGCAGTTCGACGGCACCGAGCGGACCGTCGAGGCGTACGCCATCGACCGCGTCGGCCTCGACCTGTACGGCCTGCACGTCGCCGTCGACTTCCTGGCCTATGTCCGCGGCCAGGCGAAGTTCGACTCCCTGGAGGCCCTGCTGGAGCAGATGGCCGAGGACGTGAAGCGCTGCCGGGAGCTCATCACGGCCGCCGAGTAGTCGCCGCCGCTTGAACAGTCGTTCTCGTTTCTGCCGTTACGACGACGAAGGGCGGCCGGTGCTTCAACGCACCGGCCGCCCTTCGCTGTTGACGGCTACTGCTGTGTCCAGCCGGGAGGTACGGCACCCGGCGGCTGCTGCCCCTGGTCCTGCGGCGGCGCGGGCGGCTGCTGCCAGCCCTGGCCCGGCGCGGGCTGCTGCGGCGGCTGGCCCCAGCCCTGACCCGGCTGCGGGGCGCCGCCGGGCTGGGCGTACGGCTGCTGGGGCTGCTGCGGAGGGGCGGGGTAGCCCGGCTGCGGCTGCTGCTGGTACTGCATGTTCGGGTTGCCGAAGCCCTGCTGGGTACGGGCGATGTCCTCGGCGATGAGCGCCGCGAGGTCGAAGTACGCCTCGCGGGTCTTGGGCCGCATCATGTCGAGGTCCACCTCGGCGCCCGCCGCGAGATGCTCGTCGAAGGGGATCACGACGACACCGCGGCAACGGGTCTCGAAGTGCGCGACGATGTCCTCCACCTTGATCATCTTGCCCGTCTCACGGACCCCCGAGATCACGGTGACCGAGCGCTGGACGAGGTCGGCGAAGCCGTTGGCCGACAGCCAGTCGAGCGTGGTCGAGGCGCTGCTCGCGCCGTCCACCGAGGGTGTGGAGATGATGATCAGCTGGTGGGCGAGGTCCAGGACCCCGCGCATCGCGCTGTAGAGCAGACCGGTACCCGAGTCGGTCAGGATGATCGGGTACTGCTTGCCCAGCACGTCGAGCGCGCTGCGGTAGTCGTCGTCGTTGAACGTGGTGGAGACCGCCGGGTCGACGTCGTTGGCGATGATCTCCAGGCCCGAGGGCGCCTGCGAGGTGAAGCGGCGGATGTCCATGTAGCTGTGCAGCTGCGGGATCGCCTGCACCAGGTCACGGATGGTCGCACCGGTCTCGCGCCGGACCCGTCGGCCGAGGGTGCCGGCGTCCGGGTTGGCGTCGATCGCCAGGATCTTGTCCTGCCGCTCGGTGGCCAGCGTGGCGCCGAGCGCCATGGTCGTCGTGGTCTTGCCGACACCGCCCTTGAGGCTGATGACCGCGATCCGGTAGCAGGACATCACCGGCGTACGGATCATGCCCAGCTTCCGGTCCCGCTCCGCCTGCTCCTTCTTGGCGCCGAGCTTGAAGCGGGACGGGCCCTGGTTGTTCTTGCGGGCCTTGGGCTGGTTGCGCAGCAGACGGTCGGAGGACAGCTCGACGGCGGCGTTGTACCCGAGCGGCGTGCCGGGGGCGGCTTGCTGCTGCTGGGGGGCGCCGGGGCCGGACTGGGGGCCGGGGGGCGCGGTCCAGCCCTGGTTGCCCTGACCGGCCTGGTTGCCGTACGGGCTGGGCTGCCCGGGCTGCGGCTGGTCGGGCTGGGCCGGAGGCTGCTGGGGGTAGCCGTAGCCGGGCTGCTGCGGCGGGTAGCCGTAACCCGGCTGCTCGGGCTGCGGTGGGTAGCCGTAACCGGCGGGGGGCTGACCGGGGTGCGGTTGCCCGGCGGGCGGCTGACCTGGAGTGGGCTGACCGGGGGTGGGCTGACCCGGATGGGGCTGCGGCTGCGCGGGGGGCTGCGGCGGCTGGGGCTGGCCGGGCTGGGGTGCCTGCTGGGGGTAGCCGTAACCGGCGGCCTGGGGGTGGGGCGGCTGGGGTTGGCCCTGCTGGGCTGCCAGGCGGGGGTCCGGGGGCGTGGGCTGGTTGGGCTGCGCGGGGTGACCGGGCTGTGCCGGGTGGCCCGGCTGCGGCTGCGGCTGGGCCGGGCCGAAGGCGCCCTGGGGCGGGGTCTGGTGGTCGGGCTGGGTGGGGGGCTGCTGCGGGTAGCCGTAGGCGGCGGGCGGCTGGCCGGGGGCGGCTTGGGGCTGACCCGGGGCGGGGTGCGGCTGGCCGGGCTGCGGTGCCTGTTGGGGTAGCCGTAACCGGGCTGCGGTTGACCGGAGTTGGGCTGCGGCTGGCCCGGCTGGCCCGGCTGGCCCGGCTGGCCCGGCTGGGGTGCCTGTTGCGGGTCGCCGTAGCCGGTGGGGGGCTGGCCTGCTGCGGCTGCGGCTGCGGCCTGCTGGTCCGGGTGGCCGGGGTGCTGGAGTGTTCCCGGCGTGGGGTGTGCGGGCGTGCCGTAACCGGCCGCGGCCGCCTGATGGTCCGGGTGGCCCGCCTGCTGCGGTGCGCCCTCGGCGGGGTGTGCGGGTGCGAAGCCCTGGGGCAGCGGGGGGAGCCCGGGGGTGGCCTGGGGCGAGGCGGGGGCCGCGGGCGGCTGTCCCGGGGTTCCGGCGGGCTGCACGGGGGCGGCGGGCGGTTGCCCGGCGGCTGCGCCCGGCTCCGCTTCCGCCGTCGCCGGTGCGGCCTCGGCGTCCGCCTGTGCGGGGGTGTCCGCGCCGGACCGGAGGTGCGCGGGTACGTCGGCATCGGAACCGGTGGAGTCGGCCTCGGCGGAGGGCTCCGCCTCCGGCTCCTCGTCGGAACCGCCGAACAGCCGGGCCGCCTCGGCATCGGCCGCGGCGTGGTTCAGCTCGGACTCCGGCTGGGCGGGGGCGGGGTGTTCGGGGGCGTCGGCCGTGGGGGTGCCTGCTGCCGGGGTGGCGCTCGCCGGGATGCCGGCCGGCGGGGTGGCGGTCGTGGGGGCGCCGGTTGCCGGGACGCTGGCCGGTGCGGTGGCCGTCGCGGACGGGCCGCCCTGGGTGTCCTCGTCGACCGGACGCAGCACGGGGAAGCCGGGCGCGGCGGCCGGGGGCTGTTGAGGTGCGGCGGCGGTCGGCGGCGCGGGTACGGCAGGCGGCTGGGCGACCGCGGGCTGCTGAGCGGCGGCGGGCGGCGCGGCGGGCGCGGCCTGCTGAGCCGTACCGAATCCGCCTGAAGTGTCCTGGCCCGGCTGCGGGGATGCGGCGAAACCGCCGGACGTGTCCTGGCCCGGGTGCCGCGGTGCGCCGAAGCCGCCGGACGTGTCCTGCCCGGGCTGTTGGGGCGCGGCGAAGCCACCCGAGGTGTCCTGGCCCGGCTGCGGGGGCGCGGGGAATCCGCCGGACGTGTCCTGGCCCGGCGTCGGCGCGCTCGTTCCGGGCTGCTGCGGGTAGCCGTAACCGCTCGGGGGTGTCCCGGGCGTACCCGGGCCGGGCTGCTGCTGGGGGAAGCCGTAGCCACCCGTGCCCTGGCCCGGCGTCGGTGCCTGTGCGGGCTGCTGCGGGGCGCCCTGGGCCGGTGCGGGCGGGGGCGTGGGGCGCGCGGGACTCTGGGGGGTGACGCCCGGGGGGCCCATGGGCGAGCCGATGGGTGGGCCGGTCGGGGGTGGTGGTGAGGTGCGGGCGGGGTCCTGCGTTCCGCCGCCCGAGGAGCCACCCTGCGTGCTTTGGGCGTACCAGGCCGGCGGCTCGTAGACGATCTCGAACTCGCTGGTGAGATCCACCTCGTGATCGTCCCCGTCCGAGGCAGGGCTGCCGCCGTTGTACTCGGACCGATCCCTGTTCACTGCTTGCCTCCTGGTCAGCCACTGCTGCTGAGCTGGTCGTCGTCGCGGCCGGGCGGACCGAGTGGCGAGTCCCACGCGACTGCGATCGTCACCGCACCACCAGAAGCCTAATCACTCACATGGCGGGACGGAAAAGCCCCCGGGGGCACCGGGAGCCGAGCCCGGCGGGCGCCGAGCGCAAAGCCCCAGCCCGGGACGCCCAACCCCTCGTACGAGCAAAGCGATTGCTGTGAGGGGTCGGCCGGTCATCCCGGTTCCCGTGGACGACGACGTGTCTCAGTCCATACGGCGGGCCACACCGAGCAGCCCCGTCTCCGCGTCCGTGGGATCCGTCATGACGAACTTCTGGTGCTTGCGGGTGCACCACATGGCGACCCCGTCGTGCAGGGTCGGCAGATGCTGGAGGTGCTCGCCCGAGATGCCCAGAGTGTCCCGTACGACCTCGGTCTCCTGCGGTGAGATCCGCTGGATGCCGACGAGATGGGCCTGGGACAGCCAGCGCGGCGCGTGCTCGCTGACGTACGGCAGGACCGTCATCACCGCCTGCCACGGCACGGACGTCACGCGACCGCGCGGGGGGCGGATACCGCAGTCCCGGATCAGCACCACCGGACTGGACACGGACGGCCCCTGCGCGGGCACCCGGCCCACCGGATACACGGTCACGCACTGCTGTCCGCCGCCCGCCGCCTGCGCCAACTGCTGCCAGGCCTGCGGACGTCCGGTCTCCACGCCCACCCGAGCGCCGGT
Source organism: Streptomyces sp. CA-249302 (assembly GCF_050936785.1). NCBI lineage: Bacteria > Bacillati > Actinomycetota > Actinomycetes > Kitasatosporales > Streptomycetaceae > Streptomyces > Streptomyces sp. CA-249302. The sequence goes on from NZ_JBNJMG010000001.1 coordinate 7,858,387, forward strand.
CGCGGCGGCGCGCAGCGCCAGCACCTGGGCGAGCCACAGGCCGCCAACGAGCACTACGTCGAAGGGAGTCGGTCGGGACAGGCCGAGCACGGCCGGCTGGCCCTCCGCGTCGTTGCCGATCAGCACACCGTCGTCGCCGATCGGCATGCTGATCGCCGCGAGCTCGTCGGCGGTGACCACGTGACGGTTGCGGCGCGGGCCGCGCAGGCCGAACCCCGGGCTGAAGATGCGGCGTTGCTGCTGCTGCGGTTCCGGCTGCCGGATGATCGGGATCATGCCGGTGTCGGTGGGCGAGGCCACGTGCGCGGGCGTGCGTCCGGGGGTACGGCCCTGCTGTCCCGGCGGCACGGGCGGAGCGGGATGGGACATCAGTAGGTACCTCCGAGCGGCAGAGTGGCGAGGGCGCCGGGGACCTGCTCGCGGTCGAGGCGGACGAGGCCGACCTTCGCGGTGCCCGCGGCCCGCTCCAACTCCCGTCCCACCTGCACGAGTTCACTGTCGCCGCGGGCGGTGACGCGGATGTGCCCGGTGAGCGAGACACCACGGTTCCCGGCCTTGCTCAGGGTCATGCTGAACGTCGTGGCGAGCACCGGCAGCGAGGTCAACCGCGTGACCAGCTCGGGCAGTTGGACCCCGCCGCTGCCCAACTGCGGCCAGCGGGAAACCCAGTAGGTGGTGTGCCAGCGGTCGTCGACCCGCCAGGTCTTCACCGCTTCGACGGTACGACGCTGGGTGCGCCCGTCCTGCGCGGAGTGCTGCTGGTTGGCGCGCGGGTTGAGGCAGCTGGACGTGGCCAGCGCCTGCACGAGCTCGGTCTCGTCGAGGATGGTCGCCTTGAAGCCGGCGCCGGCCAGTCGGCTGGTCAGCTGGTCCGCCACCCGCAGCAGCGCCCGCTGCGACCCGGGGACACCGTCCCCGCGCGCCTGCACCGCCTCCGGGCACAGCTCCGGGTCGAGCTTGAGGGCGACCCAGGTGAGCCGCAGCGCGGGGGAGCCGACCTGCGCCTGGAGGGGGCCGTACGACCGCGCGGCGAGCGACTGCTGGGGGAGGTGCGGGGCGGGGGCCGGCTGGGTGTGCTGGACGACCTGCGCGGAGGCGAGCCGGATCCCGTCGACCTCCAGGGCGTCCTGGACCAGCCGCAGCGGGAGTTGGCGTCCGGCGGCCGCGGGGCGCAACGGCTCGTCCGCCGGCTGCACGAAGAGGACGGCGGTCAGGAAGGTCCCGTCGCCGATCATGCCGATCGAGCGGTTGTCCCGGGAGATGAAGGCGTACGTCCGCAGCGCCGGGTCGCACTCGACGACCGGGGCCAGCATCGCGTCCGTCCCGGGCGGCACGGGCAGCTTGGCGTCGCGGCGGCGCTGACGCAGGGCGCGTGTGGTCTCGTACCACTCGGGCAGTGGGCGGCGGCCGCGGCGCAGCACGGCGAGCAGCAGGAGCAGCGCGGCCACGCCGCCGGCCGGGGCCAGCAGCCAGGAGGCGTCGGCGGCCCAGGCGGCCAGCATGACCGCGGCCGCGAGCTCCACCAGGATGAGTTGCTGCAGCCGCACCGGACCCAGACCGCCGGGGCGGGGGAGCGTACGGGGCGTCGCCGCGGTGGACGCGGCCGGAGCGGTCGGCGTGCGTCTGCCGCCCGGGCCTCCCTGTTGCTGCGGTGCGCGGCGTCCGCGCCGGGTGCTCGTAGCGCTGCTCATCCCCCGGGACATCCCTTTCGCGAAGTAGTGGCCGTTCGCCGGGCCTACGTCGTCGGTGCTGCTCGTCTTCCTGGAGCTTGGCCATGATGCTCGCCGATGCGAGTGGCTCACGGTACCCGCTGCGAATCGTGAGGCGACACAGGGGACACCGAAACCCCAGGTGGTCAGCCTTTCACGGACCCGCGCCGCGCGACGGCGGGCTGTGGAGAAGCTCTGTGAAGATGCGGGGACGGCCGTACACCTGGTGAACCGGCCTCCCGTGACGCAGGGCATAGTAGGGGCGTGCGAGGCCGAAGAGGCCCGCCGTGCAGGACAAAACGGGAGAAACAGGGATCATGGCCAAGCGTCAGGACGAGCTCGCCGCCTACAATTTCGCGCGCAAGCGCACCGTCGCGGCCTTCCTCGCGCCCTCGCCGGGCGGTTCGGAGGAAGGCGCCCCGCGGCCCATGCGCACGGTGACGCCCAGCCTGGCGCTCGGCGTCGTCCTGGTGGTCGGCTTCATCGCCTGGGGCGTCATCAAGCCGACGGCGCCCGCGGGTTGGGACAAGCCCGGCGAGTACATCATCGTCGACAGCGACTCCACGACGCGTTACGTCGTCCTCAACGACACGACGTCGACCGGCAAGAAGGTCCCGACCCTCCACCCCGTCCTCAACTACGCCTCCGCCAAGCTCCTGTTGGACAAGGGCAAGGGCAGCGTCCTGGAGGTCTCCGGCAAGGAGATCGACAAGAGCGGCATCGCGCACGGCGCGACCCTCGGCATCCCGTACGCGCCCGACCGGCTGCCCTCCGCGGACGACGCGCAGAAGACGAAGACCTGGGCCGTGTGCGAGCGGCCGGCCCAGGAATCGGACGACGCCATCTCGCGCGCCGTCTTCGTCCTCGACGCCGCCGACGCCAAGACGCTGGCCGGCCCGGGCAAGGTCGACTCCCGCAAGGCCCTGTACGTCGTCGACAAGAAGACCGGACGCCAGTACCTGGTCGACGGCAAGGGCAACGCCTTCCTGCTGGGCGGCACCACGCCGCTCGACGACGTGGCCATGCAGCAGCTGAAGTCCGCCGTCATCGGCGGCCGGGCCGAGCCGCAGCCGGTGAGCCAGGAGTGGCTCCAGACCCTCAACTACGACGGGGTCATCACCTTCCCGACGGTCCCGGACGCCGGCGCCTCGACCTCGGTCCAGGGCCTGCCCGCCGCGGCCGCCAAGGTGGGCCAGGTGGTCAGGTCCCAGGACGCGCAGGGCGAGGGGTACTACGTCGTCCTCAAGGACAAGGTCGCCGCGATCACGCCGTTCGTCGCCGCCCTGCTCGCCGCCTCGCCCGACGCGGTCGGCACCCAGGCGGTCGAGGTCCCGTCCCAGACGATCTCCGCGGCCAACGGCGGCGCGGCGGAGTCCTTCTACGGCGACAAGGGCTGGCCCCAGGTCGTACCGCAGCAGGCGAACTCCGCGGCCACGGGGACCGGTGAGGCCCGTACCACCTCGTGCAGCGTCTACGACGGCACGATCGGCGCGGACAAGAAGCCGCAGCTCGCCGCCTGGGCGGGCACGGCGTTCCCCAAGCGGGCCGTCTCCAACTCGCTGAGCGCGTACGTCTCTTCGGGATCGGGCCTGCTCTTCCGCGAGGTCTCCGGCACGGCGGGCGGCGGCGGTGCGACGTATCTGCTGACCGACACGGGCCTGCGGTACGCGCTGCCGGCGAACAACGACAGCGAGGCGGGGACGACCGGCACGAGCTCGTCTTCCTCCTCGTCCTCTTCCTCGTCCTCGTCGGGTGACGCGAGCGAGACGGACAAGGCGCGGACGCGGCTCGGGTACGAGGACGTCTCCAACCCGGCCGTGGTGCCGCAGACATGGGCGACATTCATCCCGAAGGGGCCGACGCTGGACACGGGGAGCGCCTCGCAGGAGCAGAGCCAGTGAGCCGTTGATCCGTCAACAGGCGGGTCGGCAGGGACACTTGAGGGTAAGACGGTGTGTGAGTCACAAGTCGATCGCTCAAGTGTGTGAGCCGTGTAACTGATTGGTCCTGCCTGTGGATGAGTGACAGGCTGGCGATAGAGTGTTTGCAGCGCTCAACGGTGCGAAGCTTTCCGGGCACCAGGCAGGTTTCCCGGATTCAACAACATGAACGACGACATGGGGGAAGGTTCAACATGGCCGGCCAATTCCGGGTAACAGAGGACGAGCTCACCAAGCTCTCCAATGACATCAACACCGCCAACGGACAGCTGCAGGGTGAGATCCGCCGCCTCAACGGCGTGATCGAGCAGATCGCGGGCGGTTGGAAGGGCCAGGCGGCCACGTCGTACCACCAGCTGCAGGAGCGCTGGAACGCGGACGCGAAGAAGATGAGCGACATCCTCAACGACATCAAGGAAGCCGTGGACTCCACGCGGAGCAACTACTCCGCGTCGGAAGAGCAGCAGAACTCCGAGGTCAGCAAGATCATGTCGGACTTCGGCTGATCGAGCCGGATCCGGCGGCGCCCCGGACGGCGGCGCCCCGATCTCTGCCCGACCCCTCCTCTACGGACTTCCCAACCCGATCTCTCCCTGAAAGGGAATGACGATGTCGATCCTCGTCAATTACGCGACCATCACCAACGCGTCCACGGACGTACGCAGCACCGCCGGCCGCATCAAGCAGCAGCTCGACGACCTCGAGGCCGCGGTCAAGCGCGTCGCCGCCACCTGGGAGGGTGAGGCGCAGGAGGGTTACCAGCGCAAGCAGCGCGAGTGGGACCAGACCGCGCAGGACCTGCACGCGACCCTGCTGAAGATCGCCACCGCCCTGCAGAACGCGGCCGAGAACTACCAGTCCACCGAGAAGAGCAACGCCGCGACCTGGGGCTGAGCCTGTCGGTGACCCGAGGGACCTGAGGGACCTGAGATGAAGAGAATCGGCCCAGCGGACGCCAGCGCGTCCGCTGGGCCGACCTCTGCTTCGGGGTCGTACACAGCAATTTCCGCAAATCTTCACATTCGTAATCGGTACGTCCGTCATCGGTACGTCGAGGAAGCCCTGGGGGCCTGGAGATGAGGGGCCTGAACGTGAAGGGCCGTAGCGCCCGTTCGCGTAGCCGCAACAGCCGGAGCAAGGGAACCCGCTCGGTGCAGCGGGTATTCGGCGTGCTCGCGGCGGCCGGGATCAGCGTGGTGACGGCGCTGCCGGCGCAACCGGCCCTGGCGGACACGGGTGCCCCCGCGTCGGGAGGTTCCGGTGGTTCCGGCGTGTCCGGTGTTTCCGGTGTTTCCGGCAAGGGGGGCGCGAAGTTCGGTCTCGCCGCGAGTACGGAGTGCGTCTTCGGCGGCGACGTCATCAAGTCGACACCGTGGTCGCTCCAGCGGATCCTCCTGGACCAGCTCTGGGCCCAGGCGACGGGCAAGGGCGTCACGGTGGCGGTGATCGACACGGGCGTCGACGCCTCCAACCCCCAGCTGGGCGGGGCGATGGCGGCAGGCAGCAAGTCGTACGTCGGCGGTTCCGGCACCCAGGACCTGGAGGGCCACGGCACCCGGGTGGCCGGCATCATCGCGGCCCGCCCGATCAAGGGCACGGGTTTCGAGGGCATCGCGCCCGACGCGAAGATCCTCTCGTACCGCTACACGGGTGGAGAGAACAAGCAGGGCAACTCGGGAACGATGTCCGACGCGATCGAGGCGGCGGTCGCCGCCGGCGCGAAGATCATCAACATCTCCTCGGACACGGCGAACAAGAAGCCCGACGAGAGGTTGCGCAAGGCGGTGGAGTCCGCCGTGAACCAGGGCGCCCTGATCGTGGCGGCGGCGGGCAACGACGGAGCGGACGGCAAGTCCGCCGACACCTACCCCGCCTCCTACCCGGGCGTACTGGCGGTGGCGGCGTCCGACCGCAACGACGAGCGCGCGTACTTCTCCCAGTCGGGCGACTTCGTGGACGTGGCGGCACCTGGCGTGGACATGGTCTCCACGGTCCCGAAGGGCGGCCAGTGCACGGCGGACGGCACGAGCTTCGCGGCGCCGTACGTGGCGGGAGTGGCGGCCCTCCTGAAGGAGAAGCACTCGGGCTGGACCGCGGCTCAGATCGCCACGCGGATCGAGGAGACGGCCCAGCGGACAGGCCGCGGCCCCAACCGCTTCATCGGCTGGGGAGTCGTAGACCCGGTCGCGGCCCTGACGGACGACTCGACACCGGCGTCTTCACCGTCCCCGGACCCGGCGGTGAAGGCCGGGCCTGGCGGGGCCGTACCCATGGCTGTGACCATGGGTGAGAGCGAGGCGGAGCGACAGCGGCGAACGGCGATCTACGTACTGGGCACCGGGTTGGCCCTGGTGCTGGTGGTTGCGGGGAGCGGGGTGGCTGTGCGGGACTGGCGTAGCCGGCGGGTCGGGCGGGTCGGGCGAGCCGGACGGTCGGGATGACCGGGCAGTTGGGGCACCGAGTGGGTGCTGAGATCTTGAAAAACAGGGGAGAGGACAACGGGGTATGAGCAACGGAATGCGGGTTGATCTGAGCGCGCTGGATGAGGTCATCCGGAAGCTCAACGGCCTTCTCTCGGACATGGACAAGGCCAACACCAAGGCCAAGTACGAGACGGACATCCCGAGTGCGGCGTTCGGGAGCGCGAAGTTCCTTGAGTCCAACGAACTTCACGACGCGCACCAGAAGCAGAAGACCAGGATCGAGAACATCATCAAGGCCCTGCACGGGCTGATCGACGACTTCGGCTCGAGCACCTCGAAGGTCAGAGACAAGTACAGCAACCAGGAGCAGGCGAACGCGCAGGGCGTGAGTACTGCTCCCGCGAACTCGGCCAACTAAGCGGTTCAGCGACCGGTCACTGACGGAGGGGATGTTCGAAGATGTACGGCTACGGTTACACGCCGACTGCGGAGCAGATCGAGGCCCAGCAGGCAGCGGAAAAGCAGCGGATCAAGGACAAGCACGACGAGAAGCTCGAATCGCTCCCCGATGGTGGTATGGGGGGCCCGGACCGCAGCAAGCTCGACACGCCCTTCATGAAGATGGGCATCCCTGAGCTGCGCTCCATGATCCTTGATGCGGACCCCAACCGCATTTACGAGGTAAGCCAGCACTGGAAGTCGGTGCACAACATCCTGTCCGGTGGCGACGGCGACGGCAAGACCGGCGGCGTGGACTCGGTCTCCGCGAAGGACAGCGTCGCGGGCATGATGCAGAGCGCAGTGGAGAACGTCCTCGAGCACTGGGAGGGCGATGCGGCAGAGGCGTTCCGTAAGAAGGCCAACGAGATCATGGGGAACGTTCGGACCGGGGCTGCGTGGGCCAATCACTATGGCGAAACTATGCACGCAGTTCAGAACGACCTGCGGAACTCCATGACCAAGATGCGGGACGTCAATGAACCGTCCGGCTGGGACAGGGCCTGGGACAAGCTCACCGATGACAACCGCAGCGATGAGCAGTTGCTGGCGGACATCAACAAGGGCGTGAGTACGGACGCGGCCCGCCAGGCGAATGCGGATTCCTTGTCCAAGGGCAAGGAAGAGCAGCTGAAGGGGGTGGCGATCATGGAGCAGTTGGGGGTGAATTACAAGGCGTACGCGAAGGTCGGTGGGGGTTTCGACGACCAGAAGGACACCTTCGCTCCTCCGAATCCCCAAACGCCGATGCCCACCCCTGTCTCGATGCCGTCTTCTGGCAGCTCGGCTCCGAGTAGCGGAAGTTACACGACCAAGCCCTGGAGCGCTGGGCCGACAACAAGCATCAAGCCGACGCCTACGGTGCCTCGTGATCCGGGCATCACGGGAGGTTCACAGCTTCCCACGACCAAGACGAGCCTGCCGACCACCGGGACGAACGTAGATAGCATTTCTCCCCTGCCTGGGAGCGGCGCAGGCACGGGCGTTGGCGGAGCTGGCGTAGGTGCTGGCGGTGGCTTCGGTACTGGCGGATCGCAAAGCCCAGGCATCGGAGCCTCTGGCGGAACTGCCGGTCTGGCCGGTGGTGCTGCTGGCGGCATCGGAGCCCTGGGTGGGCGCGGCGGGCTGGCTGGTGGAGCGGCGGCTGGCCGTGGTACTGGAGGCCGAGCAGGCATGGGCGGTATGGGCGGTGGACTCGGGGCGGCTGGCCGAGGCGGCGCCAGTGCTGGGGGCCGTGGAGCCCTTGCGAGGGCTCGTGGCGGCGTTGTCGGCGCAGCCAAGGGGGTCGGCAAGGGTGCCGGCGGCGGTGCAGGCCTCCACGGCAGCCGAGGCGGAACGCAGGCAGGTGCAGCTGGCGCGGGTGGCAAGGGCCGGCGGTCTGAGAAGGAGAAGAACCAGGGCGACCGTCCCGACTACCTGGTCGAGGACGAAGAGACCTGGATCTCGGAAGAAGACCGCGATCGGAACGTACCCAGGACCATCGAGTAAAGACACAAGCAGGGCGGGCGGAAAGTTGTCATCTGCCCACGTTTAAGGCTGGTGTAGTCAGCCGCAGCTGAGTGAGGAGCAGGGAGTTGGGTTTCAAGCGAGTCTGGTCCACGACAGGCGTCGTGGCGTTGACGGGGGCCTTGCTCCTCACTACGGCACCAACTGCGTCGGCAGATTATGTCCGAGACGGGCAGTGGCCACTGACTGTTTACGGTGCGGAAAATGTCTGGAAGACGTCTCAAGGCGCAGGGGTCACTGTCGCTGTGGTGGACTCGGGTGTGCAATCTAGCCACCTGGATCTTACGGGGCAGGTCCTGCCTGGTAAGGACTTCACTGGGGCTGGTAAGCCTGACGAAGACAGTGACGGGCACGGCACCGGAATGGCTAGCCTCATCGCTGGTCACGGACATGGGGCCAATGGTTCCGCTGGTGTGATGGGCCTCGCGCCGAAGGCGAAGATTCTCCCCGTACGCGTAGACACGACTGAGAACCAGATTGATACGGCGGCTTGGGCTGCTGGCGTTAGGTACGCGGTTGACCACGGTGCTTCAGTTATCAACCTCTCAATTGGTGACTCCAGTGCTTATCCCGGATCAAAAGCTGCCAAGGCTGTTGCCTACGCACAGGCGCATGATGCCGTAGTGGTGGCAGCTTCTGGTAATGACGCGGGAACCGTTAGCTATCCGGCGGCACTTCCAGGAGTGGTTGCTGTGTCTGCCGTAGACCAGAGCCTCAACTTCTGGGACAAGTCGAACACCGGAAAGGTGACTGTCGCAGCACCAGGCGTTCAGACTCCCCAGGCTGATCCCAACAGCCCCACTGGTTACGTGAAAGCGGACGGAACTTCCGGCTCTGCTGCGTATGTCTCAGCCATTGTCGCCCTCCTCCGCTCCAAGTACCCCGATCTCACCGCAGGCCAGATCATCAACCGCCTGATCAAGTCGGCATCCTTCATCAATTACAAGGACAAGAAGGCCCCGGACAAGGAACTCGGTTACGGCATCGCCCGCCCGGGTACGGCGCTGCGGATGAACATCCCGAAGGGCCCCAAGGAGGGCCCCCTAGCCCAGGCGTCTCCGTCAACGTCCACGAACTCGGGTTCCGCTTCCGGGGGCAACGAGAGCACCAGCGCGACCGAGAAGAAGAGCGACTCCTCCTCCGGCGGCATCCTCCTCATCGTCGGCATCGCAGCCGCCGTGATCGTCATAGGCATCGCCTTCGCAGTGATCCGCAGCCGTCGCAACGGCCGCGGAAACGGCCCCACCCCCAGCGGCGGAACTCCCTCCCACGGCGCTGGCTATCCACCCCAGCCCCCCACCGGCTACCAGCACTACCCCAACACGCCCCCCAGCCAGGGTCGCTACCCGACGCCTCCGGGCCAGCCCCCGCATCAAGGGCAGTAGCCATCATCCAAGCTTCGTATGTGGGCAGAGCTGGGGCTCACTGAAATGACGTTCGTGCTCGGAGTGTGTTCGGCGCCGCCCCTGGGATGCGCCATTTCTCCACTCTCCCTTGATCGCGTCCTGACCTGTTTCGTGCCGGTTGCGCTGCAGCAACGATCGTCAGGAGGCCGGCGATCGTTCGAAGTGTTGGGCACGGCGCATCTGCTGAGATAGCCGCAAAGATTCGTAACTGGGGCGATCGCGGCCAGTAGTACTTTTTGGCGAGAGAGTCCTGTACGAAGCGGCCGCAGGATTGCTATTACTCGGCGCACATCGGTTTGATGGCGCATCGCGGATTGCATGGAGAGAGTCGGTTGGGAACTAAGCGGATCCGGTCTGCCGCAGGGGCCGTGGCATTGGCTGGAGTATTTCTCCTCACTTCGGCTCCTGCGGCCTCGGCAGACTACGTCAGAGACCAACAGTGGGTCATGGACGTTTTCTCAGTAGACGATATATGGGCTGAGTCTCAGGGGGAGGGCGTCACAGTGGCTGTTGTGGACAGCGGCGTCGACGCCAGCCATCCTGATCTGACCGGACAGGTCTTTGAGGGGAAGGACTTCACCGGCGGAGACAACGCGCAGAAGGACATCCAGGGGCACGGCACCGGAATGGCCAGCCTCATCGCGGGGCACGGCCACGGCGCGGGAAATGAATCCGGTGTGAAAGGGCTCGCACCCAAGGCGAAGATTCTGCCGCTACGTACCCTTCAGACGACCGCTGACAGAAATGCAGACGAGACTTGGGGCGCGGCCGTTCGATATGCCGTCGACCATGGTGCAGGGGTCATCAATCTATCCTTCGCCAACGACGGAGGCCACACCCTGAGTGATGGTCGTCAAGCAATTGCGTATGCGCAGGCGCACGACGTTGTAGTTGTTGCGGGAGCAGGGAATGAAGGATCTATTGCTGTATCCGAGCCGGCAGCACTTCCGGGTGTTGTAGCGGTTGGCGCGGTCGACAAGAATGCCAACCGCTGGGAAGGGTCCAACATGGGAAAGGGGCTCACTCTCATGGCTCCCGGCGTCGACATTGTCGCTGCGAATCCCAAGCGATCTCCGCAATATGGCTTGTCCGACGGCACCTCGGATTCCACTGCATACGTATCCGCCGCTGCAGCACTGGTGCGAGCAAGATACCCTGACCTCACTGCAGGTCAAGTCGTCAACCGTTTGATCAAATCGGCTTCTTTCCTCCATCACAAGGGATTGAAGGCGCCGGATGAAGAATACGGATACGGCATCGTCCGCCCCTACTCAGCCCTCACGATGAATATTCCCAAGGGGTCTGAAGGGAATCCGCTCGGTCAGATCAAATTGGCCGAGAATACATCAGCAAGCAACAGTAACGTGGCGGGCCAGTCTGAGAAAACGAAGGGATCTCGGTCGATGGGCGCAATTGTCCTACTCGTCGGCGTGGTAGGCCTCCTGGCCGTGGTCGCCGCCGTCGCTGTCTTCGCTGTAACCCGCAGCCGCCGAAACCCAGCGAACGGTGCGACCGGTAGCGGGAGTTACCCCCAGGCGGGCTACATGCCGCAGCAACCGTTGCCGCCGACTGCCGCGCCGCCGCCGTACACCACCCCGCCCCTCGGCCAGGGGTACGGATACGCCGCGCCTCCTGTTCAGCCTCCGCAGTACCCCAATCCCTACTCGGAGCAACCTCCATATCAGGGCCAGTAGGTTGGATGCGCACCCACCGGATCCGGAGCGTTCCCGGATCGCATGATGACAAGGTTCCCCCTTCCGAGTGGGGTCAGGGTTGCCATGCCCCTTGCTCAGCCAGCAGCGCCAGTGGTTCCTCAAAGGGGCGGGCCGTGATGCTGGGTGTTCCCGCGGTGGTCTTCCACAGAAGTTCAGCGCCATCAGGACCGGCACGGAACGCCCTGGTTAGCAGATGTATGGTGCCGAGGAAGCTCGGGCGGTCAGCTGATTCGCCTGAGCCCATCACGCTCAGAGGTGAACGGGGAGGAATCGGTCTATGGGGGACCACTTCAAGACGGACATCGGACAGCTCGAGCGATTCCTGACGGATCTGGAGAGATGTGTCGACGAGCTGAACGAGGCTCGGTCGGCACTCGATCACGTGCGTGCCGACCAGATCGGCACCGCCCGGCTTGACGAGGCCTGTGACAATTTCCAGGAAGAGTGGAAGTACGGGGCGGGTAAAACCAAGGAAATGATTGATGCCATCAAAGAGGGCGTGACGGCCAACAAGAAGGGCTACGAAGAGGTCGAGGAAGCCTTGGAGAAGGCCTTCAAGCAGATCGCGACCCAGAGCACTTCAGGTGGCAAGTAATGGCTACGAATCCCTACCCCAACATCGGTTGGAACCCAGTTCCGGGCGTTCCTGCCGAGGTCACCAAATTGCAGCAGAAGGTGGCCGAGGCAGCTACGGCGCTGGAGAACACGCATCGGCAGCTGGTGAAGCTCACCGGCGAGAGCAGCTACTGGGAGGGCGACGCGGCGGAGAAGTTCCGCGACTCCCTCGATGGTGACCTGCCTAAATACATCAAGGACGCCGCCTCTTCCTTGCGGAGTGCTGCAACCGAACTCCACAAGTGGGACGGTCACTTGACCTCCCACCGGGAGTTGGCGAAGAAGTACGACGACGACGCGGCCGAGAAGAAGGCCGCGATCGGCAAGGCCAAGACTTCCTATGACCAGGCCGCCCAGCACCCGGACCTCAAGCTCGCCGGCCAGACGTTCCCCTCGCAAGGCGAGGCCGACGCTGCGACAGCTCGACTGCGCGCTGCCGAGCGGGAACTGAAAGAGGCAAGCGTGGCCCTTACCAAGGCCAACAGCGAGTACGAGTCGCTCGACGCCAAGGTCAAGGAGCTGGAGACCGAGCACACTACTGCGGCCGAAGCTATCGCGAAAGCTTTGGAGGGCTCAGCCAGGAAGGCCCCCGACGAGCCCGGTTTCTGGGACAAGGTCGGCAACATCCTCAAGTCTGTCGGCAATTTCCTGCTGGAGAACGCGGGCACTATCGGGGCTATTGCCGGCTTACTCGCTCTCTTCCCAACTCCGCTTGCTCCGCTATTCGCTGGTATTGCGATTGTTGCCAGCGCGGCAGACCTAGGTAAGAACTTCGCTGATCGGGACTTCCGGGACGCGTTCATCCCTGGCGGCGACAAGTTCGGCTGGAACATGGACACCCTCTCCGCATACGCTACTTTCGGCGGCGACGCCATCGGGCTGGTGCCCGGCGGCAGGGCGCTGAGTTCGGCAGCCCGCGAAATTCGCGTCGGGCTCGCAGACGCAGCGGAGATGGGTGTAAGCGTCACGAGTCGTGAGGTCGGCAGGGAGTTCGTACGGGAAGCTGGGCACGTGCTACGCACGGCACCGAGAACCGTCGCGGATGAGGCGTGGCAGGCGGCCGGGGAAAGTGCTAAAGGCTCCGCGAAACTCATGACCGATATTAGCGTGAATGGTCTGAGTGTCGTCGCAAACTTTATGCCGGAAGATGGTACGCCGGGCAATTTGGCGACAGGTATCAATGTTGGAGGCGGAGCCTGGGCCGGGACGGACATCGTGCAATCGATCCTTGCGGCAAGGTAAAAGAAGTGAGAGGCGGACAAAGCATGACTACGAGCGCCCGCCCGCCCTCCGCTCTAAGCGCTGCCGCCAAGCCTGTCTTCTGGTACGGCATTCCGCACGGCTACGCCAAGTTGGATCTGAATCCACCACGAGAGCGCATCGAGAAACTGGCTCGTGAGTTGAATATGCTGCCCGCAGATCAGCGGGCGCAGGCCTCGCAGGTTCTGCAATTTTATGCGGGCGTGGTCAATGCGCTCAATGCACAGAACGTGCATATGTGCGCGGTCGGTTATCATCCGGACGACGACGGCACCATCGTGACGTCTACCCTCACCATCTCCACGGTCTCGACGTCCGGTCACAATGCAAAGTTGGTGATTGCCGGTCTAGCGGGGACGGCCGCCGACCATCCCAACTGCGGAATGCGTCCGTTGACACTGCCATGCGGCCTCGGATATCTCGTGGAGGAGAAGAAGCGAACCGTCGCGCCGGGTAGGGACCCCGACAACCCGGAGGGTCCTCTGCGCGGTGATGTATGGCAGGGGACGGTGGCGGCCACTGGTTCGGGTACCCCTGACATCATTTTGGTCCAAATGGTGACACCCGCTCTGTATCTCGCGGACGTGTACAGGGACATTCTTCTTGGGGTTGCCTATACGCTGACGTTCACCGATCCGGCACAGTCGGCACCGGAATTGGGTGAACCAAGCATGAACTCGGCCGAAGCGGCCATGCGTAATGACTTCGGATAAGAACGGAGCCTATCCATGGATAATCCGCCCGAGGCGCCCGATGTCGCGGAAGTTCTCAAACGTAACCGCATGCTCCTATATCGACACATTGCTATACGTCTGGCGCTCGCGGTAATTCTTTTCGCAGTGCCGATCGTTGCACGCTCGGCTGGTTGGGATGCGGCCCTGCCGCTTTTCTGCGCTCCTGCGGCCCTGCTCGTGCTGATATACCTCGCCCTCCGGTTGCGTCATGGGTCGCGACTCAAGGTGTGCGAGAAGGTGTTGCACACCTACCCCCTGGAGTACCGCACCCGAGTCTCCAAGAAGAATGAGACTGAGTGGAAATACCTCGGTGATGTGCACACCGTCCGGCTGTCGGTGCGAGGCCAGCACGGCGCGCCTTATCTGCGTGCGATCAACGCCTCGACGGTGCGCCGCTGGCCGAAAGGGGCTGAGGATGGCGGTGCATGGTTCGCCGGTGACCTGGTCTTCGGTGGCGTCATGGTCGTACCAGGGAGCAATGACATGCTTTTCGTGCAGCCTGCGGATTGGGAAAAGTACGAGCAGGAGCGTGACCAGGCCGACCTGCAGCGCAGGGCCCGTGCCGAACAGGCCGGTATCTCCAAGCTGTTGGAGAAGGAGCCGCTGATCATGGTGCACGGATGACGCGTGTATTGGGCTGGGTGTGTGGCGGCATCCTCGCCCTTGTTGTCGGCTTCTGGTTCGTTACCGCGACTGGCGACCTTGCCCTGTCCGCAGGTCTCTACGGCACCTCCGGGACATACAAGGTGGACAGCTGCGTCGACACCAGCAACACCCGTAAAGACTCCGACTATGACTGCTACGGGGCCTTCACGCCGGACGGCGGTACCGTCAGCAATGCCGTCTCGGTGAAGCTCAAGGACACAGGGCACGACTACCCGGACGGCACCGAGTTCGACGCGCGACAGGGAATTAATCCGGAGACGATTCAGCGGGTCGGGTTCTGGGGTGTCGTCGGAGAGCTCTGGCAGGTCGCGCTCTGTATGGCGGTCCTGGCGGTCCTCGGGTATCAAGCGGTCAAGCCACGCGGGCAGTCCCAGCGTCGGGAAGACCACCGCCGGGAGCCGTCGCGACGTCAGAAGGTAGCCGATCGGATGGGTTATGCCGTCATCGTCGCGATCTCCGTGGGCATCCTGAGCTGGATCGCCATGGCCGCGGAGCCGACCTCGTAGATACGGGTGCCTTCTGCGACAACAGGGTCGGCCTGATCATCAACGGCACCCGGGCCTGGTCATGCCGACGCTCCCCCTTCTCTGGGGTGAGTAGCCCGTGAATGCGTACGGGTAACGGATGGTCGACTGCCGCTGACGTCCGACCAGAGCGAGTTACGCGGCAACGATCTCGCACCACACGCACTTGCCCCGGTTTCCGTTCCTTGTCAGCGGCTGCCAACCCCACACATCAGCGCAGGCGCGGACCAGCGCGAGGCCGCGTCCCTCCTCCGCGTCAGCCAAGTCGTCAAGATTGGTGGGTGGTTGGGGCGGTTCGGGGTCGATGTCCCAGGCGCCGATACGCAGCACGCCGGCCCGCCACAGGAGACGCAGGGCGGCGGGTCCTGTGGTGTGCTATACGGCGTTGGCGGCCAGCTCTGTCGCGAGGAGTTCCGCGGTGTCCACGAGGCTGATCAAGCCGTGCATCGTGAGGATCAGGCGGACGGTACGGCGGCAGACGGTGACGGCTCGTAGATCGTTGGGGATGTTGAGGGAGTATTCCCAGGTGTCGCTCGTAGACATGACGGAACTCCTGTCGTCGGAAAGGGAATTGGCGATTTTCTGCGGGACGGGCGGTGGCAGTGCCGCAGCCGTCATGGCAGGACGGAGCGGTGCGCTTCCGGAACCCCGAAAGCCCGGCGAGTGTGCGTTGCAGCACGGACAGTAGGTCTGAAATTTAGTACCATGCAAGTCGTTCGCGTGATCTGACACCCGAACGGGGCATCCCAACCAGCGAGTTGAACCAAGTTGAACCACGGAGTTGTCCATGGCGACACGTCGACATCCCACCTCACGCCAGGCGCGTCTGGGTGCCGAGTTGCGCAAGCTACGGGATGCGGCAGGGCTCAAGGCCACCGAGGCGGCGACGTTGTTGGGGGTGAGCTCCGTTCAGATGAGTCAGATCGAGTCCGGTGTCGCTGGCGTGAGCGAGGAACGGGTGAGACGTCTCGCGGCCAACTACGCCTGTCCGGACACTGAATTGATCGATGCGCTCGTGGCCATGGCGACCGACCGGACCCGCGGCTGGTGGGAGGAGTACAGGGGTATCCTTCCGGCCGCCTACCTGGACCTTGCCGAATTGGATCATTACGCGACGTTCCGACGCGACGTGGCGATCACCCACGTGCCGGGACTGTTTCAGACGGACACCTACGCGCGCGCCCTCTTCTCCTACATGAACCCCGAGTTCCCCGAGGATGAGGTGCAGCATCGGGTGGACCACAGGATGAGGCGCAAGGTCATCATCGAGGGCGCCGATCCGATTCCGTACGAGACCGTTATCCACGAAGCGGCGCTTCGCATCCAGGTGGCCGGCAGAGTCGCATCCCGGGCTCAACTGGTCCGCATCCTGGAACTCTCTGATGCGGACCACGTGACTGTACGCGTTATCCCGTTCAGCCTGGATGACTTCTCGGGTGCCGGAAGTGCGATGGTGTACGCCGGTGGAGCGGTGCCCTGCTTGGACACCGTCGTACGCGATGCCCCGCACGGTACGGCTTTCATCGACTCCGAAGCCCAATTGAGTCACTTTCGAGCGCTCTTCCGTAGGGTGAAGGAAGCATCGCTCACCCCCACGGATTCACGTGACCTGATCAACCATGTGGCCAAGGAACTGTGAGGACAACCATGACCGCCCGCGCTCAGTGGAAGAAGTCGTCCTTCTCCGGGGGCGGTGAGGGCAACGACTGTGTAGAGATAGCGAACCTTCGTACACGGGTCGCGATACGCGACTCCAAGCTCCCGGCCCACGGCACACTCGCCTTCCCGGCCGGATCCTTCTCCGCTTTCGTCGTGTACCTCAAGACGGACACCGGTTGTGACGTCGAACGTCCGTAGCGCGGAGGCCGCGCACCGGGCGGCAAGGGTGCGCTGCTTCGCCTGCCCAGCCTCAGCAGCACCTCGACGCCTGTACCCTGCCGTCGACGTTCCAGTTGACCGGCACACCGGGGAGGCGGTGAGTCAGGGATCGCAAGTGCCCGACTGGCTCGCGCACTGCCAGTCGGAGAAGCCGTCCTCGGGGTTGCGGACGGCATGATCGAAGCCGATGAGGTCACGCACAAGGATGAAGGTGAGTGCGATGGCGGCAAGTCCCACCAGCACAAGCATGATCCGGAGCACCGGCCTCAGGGCCCGGCGACGGCCGGGATCCTGCTCCGCCGCCCGGTCCCCGACCCGTTGCGCTCCGCTGCTGGGAGAGTGCTGGCCCTTCATGCGCACGACGTGATCTCGTCGGAGGTGCCGCGGACATTGAAGTCCTGGGCCAGACCCACGGTGTTGAGGTGGGCGATGTCGGCCTGCTCCATCTCCTGCCCGCCTCCACCGACGTCGCTTCGGTGCTCGCTGGGGATGCCCCAGTCGTAGCGCTTCTGGACCTCGACCCGGTAGGTGACTTCGCCGTTGTGGACGTAACCCGTCAGCCGGTACTGGAAGTGGTTGAGCGCGTAGTACCAATCCGCGCTGCTGTGGCCGTCCTTGGGGTTGGGCGCGGTGCTCTGCCACGTGGTGGTGAAGGGGCCGTCCGGGCGGTCGTGGACGTCCTTCCGCAGGGTTCCGTCCACGTCTTTCTGGAAGGCCGGCACCTGGTCCATCAACATCTGCGGATCGACCTCGACGTCCGTGCCGCTGGCGTCCAGATAGTGCTGGATCAGCCCGGCGGCATTGGGATAGTCGTAGTACGGACTGGCGAAGACCGCGCCGACGTTGTTGAGCTTGTTACGGGTCTCGCGGTCCTTGGCGTCAGGTTCCGCGATGTTGAACCTGCGGTCCTCGCTCTCGAAGTTGTGGACCGTGCCGAAGGCGATCATCAGCCGCTTGGCCAGCCACTCGTCGTCATCGGTCGCTTCGGTGAGCACCTTCCGCAGCCGTTCCTGCAGGCCCTCGGCGATGCGCTCGTGTTCTTCGTAGTTCCTGTGCACGTCCGGATCGTCGGGGTCGTCGACGACACACATCTCTACGTGCCCGTCGGCGCTGATGGTCATCCCCTGCTCCAGTGCCTGCCGCTGGATCTCTTGGGCCCTGAGCTGGCGCTCCCGCAGGTTCTTGGTACCGCCGGTGCCCTTGGTGCCGTCGGCCTCCGTGTCGATGTAGTCCCGCAGCGCCCTGACTTCCTTGTCCAGGGCGTCGATGTCCAACTGGACACGGTCGCAGAACTCCTGCGCCCGCTCGCCGGCCTTGCCCTGCCAGTGGTCCTGGTGCAGCTTCCGGACCACTCCGTCATGGAACTCCGTACGGGCGTCCTTGATCTTGCGGTGTATGGCGTTCCAGTTGTCGGCGAATGTCTCCAGCGCGTTGACGTCGAGCTCCATGAGCTGATGGAAGGTGACCACGATGCTGCTGCCTCCGGCTCAGCGGAACGGGTTCGGGGAGTGCCGGTCGGCGAACTGCGAGGCGGTCGCGACCTCGTTGCGGTCGTACGCGTCCGCACTGTCACGGAAGTTCTGCGCGGCCTCGTCCAGGCGGTCCGTGACGACCTTGAGCAGGTCCTCCCAACGGCGCTGCATGTCGTCGATGCTGCCGGCGAACGACCAGCCGGCGGCCGCCTTCACGAGATCGCCGTCGGCGTCCTCGGCCGGGCCCCTGGTCTTGCGGATGATCTCCGACGTGCTGTCGCAGACATCGGCCCTGTCCCGCAGGAAGGACGAGTTGACGCCGACGTCCGGATCACCGCCCCAGACCGGTGGCGCGGGCGGCGGAGGCGTGGGTGTCGGGCCAGGCGAGGGCGATGGCTCGGGCTGCGGCGCGGCCGTCGTGGCTGGAGCCGAGACCTGGGCATACGACAGTCGCGGATCGACCGGTTGACTCATTTCCGACTCCTCCAGAACCGGTCTCCCGGCCCTCACCCCGTACAGAAGGAACGTTCTTGCTCAGCCTAGGGCAACCATCGATTGGCATGCTACCGACATCTCGCTGGCCCATGTGCCATGGCCTGATCCGCCACAGGAACGTCACGTGAAGAAGACCACCAGCAGGCTGATCACCAGTCCGATCACCCCCGTCACCCCCATGACGTAGATCGTCCGCTGCAACCCCCGACTCGCAGCCTCCCCCGCCCGCCGCACATCCGCCGGCCCCCCAAAGGCGAACCCGGTCGCGACGAAGAACAGGCCCGCCCCAAGAGGCAGTAGTGCGCCGAACCACCACGCGCAGCCCAGGGCGATCGCATGCGCCCACCCCTGATCCAACTGATAGGACGTGTCCGAGGACTTGCGGGCCTGGAGGACGTGGCCGCGTGTGTACAGGGCGTCGCTCTTCAGTTCGGCGTTGAGGTCCTTTGCCGTGCCGTCGGCGGCGGTGAAAGTGCCGTAGCACCAGCGGGTCTTGGTGTGCTTGCGTGAGCTGCTTGACGAGGACGAGCGGTACTTGTAGTCGACCGTGCATGTTCCCACCGTCAGCTTGCCCGGTGTCGACGTCGCGTAGCGGTACGGGCCGAGGAAGGTGCCGAGGGCCAGAGCGGCCAGGCCTACGAGGATCAGGCCCGCGCCGATGAGGCGGCCGAGGGCTGGTTGGCCCTGGGGATCGGTGGTGTTCGCCGCGGAAGTGGGATGGGCTTGTGTCATTGCGGGGCCTCGGGGTTCTTCGGAGTTCCTCGGAGTTTTTGTCGGTTTCACAGGGCCAGTGCGCAGACCAGTGCCGCCAGGGCGCCGATCGCGAAGACCCCGCCCAGGATTGGGCCGGTGATGCTCCGGGCCGGCAGGTTCTGCCAGGAGGCTGACAGGGCCGGGCCGCCTCGGGCGCCGAAGCCTGTCAGGAGGGAGAAGGTGCCGAGCGCCACCAAGGAGAGGCAGAAACCGAGAATTGCGGCGTCGTTTCCGGGGTCCCGGTCCTGTGGTTGTTCGAAGGTGTCGGCTACCTGAATCACCGGGATTTTCTCGCCGCTTGAGAAACGGGACGACGTCGCGACGGTGACGTCCTCGTGCGTGGCTCCGCCCTTTTCCGCGGTCCAAGTGCCCGTGCAGCTGAACTTGAGTTCCGTGGAACGCCTGTGCGTGCCGTAGTGGGTCTTCGTGTGCACTTCGCATGAAGAAACGGTGAGGGTCCCATCGGTGCCCTCTCCGGCGAGTTCGCTGCGCAGTTCCGGAATGGTCACCGTGGCGACGACCGCGGCCACCAGGAGGAGTCCCAGGCCGACCAGCCTGCCCACCCACAGGCGCCCTGTACTGCCGCAACGTGCCTGTGTTGTCACCACTGTTGGTCGTCCCCCCGGAAACTTGACGATCTCTTGACTGACGGGTTCGCTGGGCTGTGCGCCAGGAGTCTAAGGTATCGGTCTGTCGTCCAATATGAACTGCAGCAAAGGGTCTCGGGGGAGAGCAATGGAGTTCGGCACCTTTGACGTCGACACGACGGTGCTCCGTAAGCAGGGGCAGAACTTCGTCGATCTCGGGGGTGATTTCGCCAAAGCCTCCAAGGGGCTTCAGGACACCCTCGACGGGCTCGGAGAGCCCTGGGCGGACGCCGATTTCGGAGAGCTCTTCGGCCAGGTCTACACGCCGATTCGCGACGGAATCTTCACATCGATGGACAGCCTCGCGAAGCGGCTTCAGCAGGTCGGTTACGGCCTCCAGGACATGGCCGGCAACTACGACGCCTCGGATGCCTCGAACATGGGCCTGATGAACGGGCTCTCCGGCCAGCTCTGAATCCGCGGTCACCTCTGGATCCGCGGTCGCCTCTGGATCCGCGGTCACCTCTGGATCCGTGGCCAACTCTGACTTAAATCGGCGCTATTGGGGCTATTCGCATGTCGCTCACACTGCCCGGCGAACTCGTCTGGGTGCTCGACCTCCTCGGTTACAGCTGGCCCGAGGCTGACGAAGAAGCACTGCACGAGGTGGCCGAGACCTGGCGGAGTTTCGGCAAGACGCTCGGTCAGATCGAGGCGAACGGGCAGGGCTTCGCCGGCGCCGTCGTCGCGCACAACTCCGGCGAGGCCGTCGACGGTTTCACCAAGGCCTGGGGTGCGTACACCGGCACGAACGGCGAGGACAGTTACCTTCCCGACGCGAAGACCGCGTGCGAGGTGATCGCCCTCGCCTTCGACGGGGCCGCGATCGCGGTCCTCACCGCGAAGATCGCCGTCATCGTCCAACTCATCGCCCTGGCCGTCGAGATCATCGCGGCCCAGGCGGCGGCACCCTTCACCTTCGGGCTGTCCGAGGTCGGCGCGCTCGGCGCGACCCAGGCGACCCGGGTGATCGTGCGCGAGCTCCTGGCGAAGCTCCGGAAGGAGGTCATGGAGGCGGTCACCAAGGCCATGGAGCACGCCACCATGGACGCCCTGAAGAAGATCGCCAAGGAGCAGCTCGAGAAGGTCACCAAGGAGAAGGTCAAGCAGTTCGCCAAGGACAAGATCAAGGAAGAGGCCAAGCAGTTCGTCCAGGAGAAGGTGGTCGACGCCGCCAAGGAAAAGGCCAAGGAAGCCGCGATCGGCATGGCCCAGAACATCGGGCAGCAGAGCGTCGAGACCTACTTCGACGAGCGCTCCGGCATCGACCTCGGTGAGACGGCGGACGTCGCCAAGGGCGCGGCCGGCGAGTACGTCGACGGCCTCAAGAACGAGGTCACCGGCGGCGAGGGCTCGACCGTGGCCGGCTACACGGACGTCGGCGGACACGTGGACGGTGCCGTGGACGCCGCGACAGAGAAGGTGACCGGGGCGGTCGGGGACCGCGTTCAGCACGGGGTCGACGTGCTGTCCGGACACAGTGGCAACTCTGCGGAGACGTCCGACGGGAGCGCGAATACGGGCGCCGCTTCCGCATCGGGGCCCGGCTCTTCCGGCTCTTCCGGTTCCTCCGGCAGCGGCGCGCGGTCGTCCAACAGGCCTGCGGCCACGGCGAGTTCAAGCTCCTCGCACTCCTCGGGGAACGCCCAGGACTGGGCTCGTAACGAATTCGGGTGATCCGGCCGCCATGACGGCGCTCCTCCCCGCACCCCCGACAACAAGCCACCGGAAGGACGTTCCCGACCCATGACCGCAGACCGCGAGATTCAGGACGAGGAACTCATGGAGGTCGCCCAGGACCCCGAACAGGCCCTGCGGCTGCACCGATCCCTGCGCACCATCGCCGGCGCGGACTCGCTCGACCCGAACCTGCGCGACATGGCGCGTTCGGTGCTGAGCGGGAGCGTCGACATCAAGGACGCCTTCCGGGATCCGCGTTACACCGAGGCCGTCTTCCAGCGGCTGCACGAGATGCGCCGGGCGGCCGAGGACCAGACGTACGCCGAACAGCAGCAGTCCAAGGCACAATTCGGGGAGTGGGACCGGCGTCAGCAGGCGGACCTGGACCGTGAGCGGGCCGAGCGGGACGCGCCGGTGCACGGCTCGGGGCGGGGCGGGCGGCAGCCCCGGAACTGAGGGCACGACAACAGGGAGCCGCGCTTGGCTCGGTAGTCCGACCGATGTGAGCGTTCCTCCAGTAGTGCAGTACTAGAGCCGCCAGTCGCCGCCGCTGTGCTTGGAGTCGGGGCCGGGAGCCTGCCGGTCCTGCCGCTCCTGTTCGATCTCTTCGCGCTGCGCCTCCAGATAGCGCAGGGCTTCGGCCCGCTGCTGTTCCCGTTCCTCCGGGGACTGCTGCTCGTACTCCTCGCGTGCCTGGGCGATGCGCTCGCCGAGTGCCTCCGAGTACGGTCCGACGCGCAGTGCCTCCCGTAGGCCGATGCGGCCGGAGAGGACTTCCCGGGCCATCTCCTGCAGTGCGCCGTTGCCCGATGGGCTGTCCGCCAGCCGCTGGAGCGACTTGCGCAGGGCCCTGGCCCGGACCTCGTCGTGAGCGATGTCCATCAGGTCGGCATCGCCGATCTGGGGTTCCTTGTCCGTCATGCTTCGCGCTCCCTCCGTTCCCTGTCCTATGCGACGGCCGGGTTGTCGTACGTACTGCCGACCTCCGGGAAGTCCTGGAGGTGGCTGTACACGGCCGCGCCGAGGCCTTCGAGTGTGCCCACCCCGCCGTTGACGATGGCCTGGGCAGTACCGAACGCCTGGGTGGCGTCGCCCCACAGCTTGAGGATGCGGGTGACTTCGAGGGCGGCGAGGCCGTAGCCGATGAGCGCGCCCGCGCCGGTCCACGACAGCAGGGTCCCGGCGGCCAGCTCGACGCCGACGATGATCAGGCCGTCCAGGATGCCGCCGATGTAACCCTTGATGCCCTCCGCGGCGGAGTACGCGGCATGCGCGAGGTACTTGTAGGTGTCAGCGAGGGAATCGAAGGTCTGACCGCTCTGGTTGAGCTTTTTGGCCAGTTCGTCGAAGTAGACGTAGGCCGAGTCGGCCGCGTGACCGTTCCACGTCGAATCCAGCGCCTTGTTGCCGGAGCCGAGATTTTTCGCAATATCGTCACAGGCTTTGCCGATGTTCTGCCAGACTTCGGCACACTTCGCGAAGGATTCCCAGTCACCCGCGAACCACTGGATCACCTCGTCCAGCGGATTGAATCCGAAGACGGCGTTGTACGCCTCGGTGATCCAATAGGTGGGGCTCACCAAGTCGCTCACGTCATTGAACAGATCGAGCAGAGCGCCTTGGGAGAACTCCTCGGGAGCCTTGGGAGGAGTCAGACGGCTCGACGGCTCGGTGGCGTCGGTGAACCCGGACACTCAGCATCCTCCTAGCGTGTGAGCGGCGATCAGCGCTTGCTGGTGGGGTAGGTGGAATCGAGCTTGGCCGCGTTGCCGTGGTCGGTGTCCCGGTAATACGTGGCGCTCTTGGACAGTTCCTTCTCGGCAGCCCGCACTACGGATTCCGCCTTGGTGAGGGCCGCGCTCACGCGCTCCAGGACTCCGCCGTGCGCCCCCGCGATCATGCCGAAGAGGCCTTCGTTGGACATCGCCACATTGCCGTATTGCTGTGCGTAACGGCCGGCGTGCTGGAAATCCTCGGCGGCCCTTCCCACCTGTGCCGCGTAACTGTCGAGATCATCCGGCTGAACGTCGAATCCCATGCATGTGCCCCCGTGTCCGTTTCTGGCTCTGCGGTACGTTACCCCACATGCCGAACCGCAATAATGATGATCTTCAGGGGGGGCTGAACCGATCCCCGCTCTCTGCGGCGTACGGTCGGGAACCCCGCGCCGAGGTGTGGCACCGGATCAGGCTGAACCTCCTGGGGCTCTCGCTGCTGTTCGCGGCGATGGCCGGGCTCGGCTCCCTGGCCCTGCTGTTCGTGGGCGAAGGCGTCTTCGTCGGTGTGGTCGGCCCACTTGTGATGGCGGCGGCCGCGACGTGCGCGATCAGGGGCTATCGGCACCGTGAATGGCCGTGGTCCCTGGGAGCCCTCGTCGCCGCGTTGGCCTGGTTCGGGGTGTTGGCGGTGGTCCTGAACTGAGGGACGTCGAAGAGGAGGAGGGCTGGCACTTAATCGCCTTGGCGAGTACGTCAGTTCGGCGCGCCGCCGGTACGTTCCCGATGCCCCTTCCGATCAGGTACGCCCATGTAGCCCGCCTCGCGCTCGTACTCGCCGAACCACAGCTGAGGCACCTGCGCCCGGATCGCCGCGACGACCGCGTCCCGTGTACTCGCCGGGACGGGGAGTCGGTAGCGGAGGCGGGGGAGTTGGGGGTGGAGAGGTGCGTCGTCGCGGACCAGGGGCCACAGGACCGGGGCGTCGCGGTCGATGGGGGCGCTGGGGCACAACTCGACGGAGTACACCTTCACGCGACCCCGGCCCCTGCCCACCTCACTCCAGTGCAGTCCGACTCCGGCCAGGCCCTGCCAGGGGATGACGTTCCGCTCCTTGCCGTTGCTGACCCACAGGCCGGTGTGGTCGATGCTCACGCTGGAGTTCCGGGCGGACCAGGTGGCGATCAGGCTGGTCACGCCGATGAAGCCGATGAGCAGCCCGATGAGGATTCCGCCGATTCCCTTGAGGTTCGGCCCGTCGTCTCCGAGACCGGCGGTCACCGCGATGCCGCCGAACAGAACGAGCACGCTGATCGCCGTGAGCACGATGCCGAGGGGGAGCATCCGCCGGGAGGCTCGGCGGCCGGTGGGTACGACGGTGGCGGTGGGGGAGGGGGTGAGCTCGCCGGAGAATGACATGGGAGGAGTGTAGGAGGAAGATTCCCTGCCTCCGGTCGCCCGGCGCGGCCACAACGCGGCTCCGAGGCCCGGCTGTTGAGTGGGAGCCCGGGCCTCGGGCGGCGGCCCGGTTGTTCGGCGTCCGGTGAACGTCAGGCCGGGCGGCGCCTGTTGCCGACGAGGTGGGCGAGACCGACGGCCGCGGTCGCCGCGAGCACGAGGCCGAGCGGCGAGAACCAGTCCACTCCGCCGTCGGCTGTGCTGTGCCACCAGGCCTTGACCGGGTAGAAGGGCTCGGCCTGCAGCAAGTCCCCTACGAAGGAGGGGGATTGCTCGATGGCACCGACGAGCGGGACGGCGTTGGTGTAACCGAAGAGCGCGCCGAGCGCGGCGACGACGGCTCCGCCGGTACGGGCGCCGTTGCTGAGCGGGGCCATCTTGCCGACGAGGCAGCCGACGAGCGCGCCGTTGACCAACGCGTGCACCAGATAAAGGGTGTTGGCCGTGGTGACCGACTGGTCCTTGTACGTGGCGAGGATGAGCCCGGTGTAGAGCAGCGAGACGACGAACGACACGAGGAAACCGAGGAGCACGGCACCGACCGGGTTCCCGCCGGTGCGCGGCGGCTGCCCGAAGTGCGGCGTCTGGTAGGGCGGGACCGGCTGCGGCGCGCCCGGATACATGGGGGGCTGGCCGGGCATGGGCGGCGGTCCGGCCTGGAACGGCGGCTGACCGGGAGTGGGCGGCGGTCCGAATCCCGGCGCCGCCTGCGGCCATTGCTGTGGCGGCGCGGGCCGGCTGTACGGGTTGTGATCGCCCTGCGGAGGCTGGGGCGGCGGCGGTGGCGGTTGGAACGGCGGCTGACTCATCGACTTCCCACTGGGTGAACGGACAAGAGCAGCAAGTTATCAGTGAGATCGGGAGGGAGAAGTCGGGGCCGGAGCGGGCGGTGTGAAGGGTGCGGGCGAAGGATGGATCACGTGGGGAAGTCGCCGACGCGGCCGCGCTCCACCAGGTACTTGGGGATGTAGCCGGACTCCACCTCGACGGGGATCCCGCTGTCGTGCGCGAGGCAGGCCATGGCCAGCGGACCGAGCGCGCGGTCGCCGTCGCCCCGGAGCAAGCGGTGGAAGAGACCGAGCGGCGGATACAGGACGAGCCGCATCAGTTCGTAGACGTACTCGTCGAACACGGCTCCGGATTCGCGCAGCAGCGAGATCGGGACGTCACTCAGCTGCCCGAGCCGCGCGTGGCGTGGATGGCGCGGGGCTTGCCGGAGATCGTGCATTCCACGGTGGGTTCCGGCGAGGTGGCGGCCCGGAACAGGGCGGAGCCGATCTGCATGGCCGAACCCCAGGCCTCCCAGGTCTCGATCCGGGCGGCGCGGGGGTCGAGGGCGCAATGGCTCTTGGCGTTGGCGAGTGCCTGGACGCCGGACAGGCGGTCGGCAGGCACGTCGTGACGTGTCACGTGTGCGTTCATTTACGACGGTGTCCCTGAGGCCGTCGGGCGGATACGGAGGGCCTTGGCGCCGTGCTCGGTGGTGACGAGGAGGATGCCGTCGGGGGAGAGGGCAGCGGCGGTGAAGGGGGTGTCGGAGAGCAGCGTGGTCACGACCTTCTCGCCGGCCTCGTCCCAGACACGCAGGTAGTCGGCGCCGCGGCTCAGCCGCAACCCGGCGGCTCTCCGCTCGTCCTCCGACGGGCGGAGGATCTGCGCCGGGTCGATGCCGGAGCCGGTTTCACCCAGGTCGTCCGGTCGTATGAGGCCGTGGACGAGCATCGCGGAACCGCTGGCCCCACCCACCGCTCGTGCCCCAGGTGTGTGCGCCGGAACCGTGAGAACGGCGACGGGGGTGCCCGCCCCTTCATGACCGGGCAGGCTACCGAAGGCGACATCGCTGATGCCGGGGACGGCCAGGCTCCACAGCGTCCGCCAGGGCAGGTCGAGGCCGAGCCGGTCGTGGACGGCGTCGGCGTACTCGGACAGGCCGTCCTCGACGAACGCGGTCTCCAGGAGGGCCGCGCGGAGGGTGGCGGGCGCCTGGGCGCGGGTCAGCAGCGGGGCCGTACGCAGGTAGGCGCGGGCCGGGGCGCCGAGCCGGTCGGCCGGGACCGCCTCGATCGCGGCACGCAGCGTCACCGGGTCGGCGTGGACGAACAGGCCCGGATCCGTGAGGAGTTGGGGCAACAGGCCCGCCTCCAGGGTGTGGCCCGCGATGTGGTCGCGCACGTACGGGTCGGCCCTGCTCCAGTCCTGGTCCGGCACGGCCTCCAGCAGCGTCATCGCGATCTGGGTCTGGGCGGCGCGCACGTTCGGCAGGCCGGCCCGGATCTCGTCGCCGATGGCCGGGTGCAGGAGTCGTAGCAGCGTGCGAGCGCCCCCGTCCCCGACCGGGCGCAGCGACTCGACGAAGGGCCCGGCCAACGCGCCGCTGGTCGCCAGCGCCTCGCTCATGTCCTTGCCCGCGAGGGCGTTGACCAGCCGGATCCAGAGGTCGATGGGCAGCCCGTCGCCCTCCGCGAGGGCCAGCGGCGCCAGCAGCTGACGCAGGGTCTGCGGGTCTGCCCCCAGGTGCCGCGCGTGCAGGTCGAGCGCCTGGCCGACGGACGAGGGCAGGAGGGTTACGTCGTACGGGGCGCCGTCACCCGGACGCGTCAGGATGCTCCGCACGGCCAGCTGCACGGTCAGCGGACTGCTTCCGGCCCGGCGCCCGATCGCCTCGGCAAGGGCTCGCCTGGCCGAAGGGTCCGAGGCGAAGGGCGGCTCCGGTGCACCGGACGAGGGGTTGAGCAGCGCGTCGGCCTGGAGCACCAGGCCGTACGGATCGGCCCACTGCGGCTCGTCGAGGTCGATGACCTGGACGGTTCCGGTCGGGAGCCCGTCCGCCAGCTCGACGGCCAGATCGCGCGGTACGTCCGCGAGCAGCCGGACGGCGGCGATGGCCGCGAGCGGCTTGAGCACTTCCCGTACGACACGGGCCGGCTCGCCCGCCGTTCGCACCGGGCCCGCACGGTCGACGTCCGGCACGACGACGGTCTCGGTCCGGCCGAGGGCGCCGAGTGCCGCGTACACCTCTTCCACGCGAGCGGCCCGCACGCCGTAGTGCTCGGCGATCAGCCACCCGAGCTGTGCGGCGGTCAGCCCGGCCGCGCTCGGCACCGCGGGGGCGGGGAGCTCGGGCGGTACGGTCGACGGGTCGAGGTCAGCCAACGGCAGCCGTCCGCGGAACTCCGGGTCGCACAGCATCAGGAAGCCGGTCAGCAGGTGCGAACGCCCGCTGCCCGGGCTGCCGGTGAGGACGACGACACGGGGTGCACCCGGCAGACCCGCCCGCCAGTCGGCGAGCGCGCGCAGCACAGCGGTGCGGCCGCCTATGTAGGGATGGGGTGCGTGGCCGGTGGTCGGGGCGGTCATGGGCGTGAGTCCTCGTGTCTGCCGGAGTCGTGTCTGCCGGAGGTACGGGCGAAGGCTGCTAGGCGTTGCGCTCGATGTTCCTGCGGTAGAGCGCGATCGCCTGCTCGGTCGGGAAGTTGGGCACGGTCACGGTCTCACCGGTCACCTTCGACACCACGATCTTGGCTCCGCCGGGCGCGGCAGGCTTGGGGTGACCGGCGGTGTCGATGTCGGTGCGGGGCGGGAAGACCGCGTACACGAGGTACCCGATGTCGAACTCGTGTACATGCAGCTCGGCGGGGCTGCCGTCCGGGAGCTTGGGCTGGGCGTAGCGGCTACGGACGATGTCGAGGGCCTGGTCCGGGGTGGTGGGTGGGGTGGGCGGATCTTGTGGGGCGGGGGGCGGGGTGTCGGGGGCCATGGGCTGCCTTTCTGTTGCCGGGGGTGCGTGCGCGGCTGCGGTCAGGTGGGGAACTCGACGTCGATGGTGAAGCCGGAGTCGCGTGCCGGCTGAGGGAGACCGGGACCTGACACAGGTCGTTCGTGCGCTGCCGTTCGCGGCATACACAGCTCAGCCAGAACGCCGTGAGCCAGTTGGCCGCGTGCGCCCAGGGCCCGGCACCGGAACGGAAGGCGTGCTGCTTGTGGCCGTCCCAGGTTTCGAGCAAGGTCCTCAAGCTCTTCCGCCGGCCCGGCCTCCAGCTCTTCCAGTACATGGGGCAGAGCTCCGGTCGGGAATTCATGACGTGACATCTCGATCACTGCGTCCTTCTCGGCGAGCCTGGCGTCGAATTCCCTTCTCGGGCCTGCTCCGCTACGTGGGGAACTCGTTGACCCAGGCGCCTTCGAGGAGGTGTTTGGGCAGGTACTCGGACGCGACGGTGATGGTGAAGCCGGCCTGGACAGCCAGGCAGGACACGGCCAGCGGGCCCAGCGCCACGAGGCCCTCGGGGGTCAGCGCGCGGTCCTCGTCGCGGGTCCAGTACTCCTTGTGCCACTCCACGGCCTTGGCCAGTTCGGTGTTGAACCTCTCCTGGTCACCGCGCGCCAGCTGGGTCAGGAGGTTCATCGGCGGATACATGATCTGGAGTACGCCGTCGCGCGGCGCGTGCCGCAGCGCGGCGGGATCCGTCCCCTCCACCGCGGCCACCAGTTTCTCGCCGAACTCCGGGCGCTTGAGCCAGTAGGCCTGGAGCGCTTCCACCCAGTCGTAGACGTACTCGTCCAGAACCCCGTCGGCCTGCCGAAGAAGCGACACGGGGAACTGGCACAGCTCGGTCATCCGCTTCTTCTCGCGGCAGACACAGGCGAGCCAGAACGCCTTGATCCAGTTCCCGGCGTGGGCGCGGGGCAGGGCGCCGGCGCGGACGGTCCGCATCTCGTGACCGATGCGGTACTCGAAGGTGGTGCCGGCCGGGGCCCGCGCCGACACGAAGAGGGCGGAGCCGACCTGCATGGCGGTGACGCAGGCTTCCCAGGTCTCGAGCTTGTCGGCCTCCGGGTCCAGGACGCAGTGCCGGCCGAGCAGCTCGATGGCGTCTGCCAGAACGTTCGAGAACCACGAGGGTTGCCTCTGCAGCCCGTCGACGTCCTCCCAGAAGTCGTCGGTGAACCTTGGGAGGATCCTCGCCATGTTTCGCGTCGGGAAATCATGTCGCGGGATCTGCATCGCGTGCCTTCTCTTCTTCCGTTCTGATGTCGAACTGCTTCATCTCGTAACCCTGGTGCTCGCCCCCGGAGGAGTTGCCCTTGACGAGTATGTACTTCACTCGCGACGGGTCCGCTTCCAGCGCCGTCCTGAGGTCGCGTGCCAGTTGCCGCTCCGCCCTGGCGGCATCCAATTCGGCGTCGCTCTGGGCCGTGTCCAGGTTCCGGCGTGCGCGCGCGTCCATCTCATGCAGGATCGTCTCGAAGTACGCGCGAGTGCCCTGCCGGACCCTCGGCACACCGGGACTCGGCGCGTCCTGGCTGTCCTGGCCGTCGTCGTTCTGCGCGCCGTCGCCCTGGTCATGGCCGGGATCCCCCGGTGAGACGGGCTGGTCGGAGCCGGCTTCCGGCGAGAGCCCCCGCCGGTCGCCGAGGCCGGCCTCCAGTGAGCCCTTGGCCTCCACGACGACGTAGTGGGGCGGGTCGGTGCCGGGGTCCATCCAGATCTGGTCGAACCGGTTGTTGCCCATGGCCCGGTCGTCGACGCGGTCGTAGTCCGGGAAGTGCCGGGGCATCACGTGGTGCTCGGCGACCGCCTCGCCGTAGTCCTCACTGGCCCGCGTCATCTTCCCGTGCAGCGGGCTGTGCTTCGCGTCGGCGTCCTCGAACTTCTTCAGGTTCTCCGGGGTCTTGTTCGCCTCATAGGCGTCCTTGGCCGCCTTGCGGTCCTTGTGCGGCTGGTTGTCGGCGTCGATCGCGTCCTGACGATCCTTGGCGGCCTGGTCGAGCCGCTTCAGGTTGTCGTCGGAGATCTCCGTGTGCCGCTCACCCGAATCCGCGCCCTCGTCGATGTAGGACTCCGGATCGGCGTCCGGTGCGTCGTTGGCCAGCATCCAGGGAGCGTTCGGATCGTTCGTGGGATGCAGCTGGGGGACGGGACGGCCGTCCTCGGCGGGTGCGGTCACGCTCCGGCGGTAGCCGCTCCTCGGGTGGTAGTACTTCTCGAACCAGGCCTTGTCCTTCGGGTCGTCCGAGTTGGCCCGCGCGAGCATGTCCAGATCACGCTGCCTGCGCTGGTCCGGGTCGCCGGAACCGTCGCCCGCGGGTTCCGCCGGACCGGACGGGTGCTCCGGGTGCGCCGGCCTGGGCGCCTGCGTCGGCTGCGTCGGCTGCTCGGCGGCGATGTCGCCGTACAGCGGTTTCTTCCCGTCGACGGCGTCCTTGACGTAGTTGGCCGCGTCGGCGTTCCTGCCCTCCGGCAGGCTCTCGCGTGCGGGAACCTCGGAGTCCTTGGTCATGCTGCCCGGACGATCACGGTGGTCATCGACCGACGACGGCACCGAGCCCTCGGGGCGCGCCTGGTCCGGGGCATCCGTGTGCGGATCCTCGGCATGATCGGGGTGCTTCTGTTCGGGGGAGGGATCGGAGTCCGGGTGCCGGCCGTCGGGGCGCTCGTCGGTCTCCGGGTGCTTCTGCGGCGGAGAGTCCTGAGAAGAGTCCGTTGTGCGCGGGTCCGAGACGCGCGGGTCCGAGACGCGGGGGTCAGATGTGCGCGGATCCGTGGTGCGGGGATCCGGCGTACGCGGGTCGGATGCGCGCGGATCCGTGGCGCGGGGATCAGACGTACGCGGATCAGAGGTACGTGGATCAGACGTACGTGGATCCGAGGCGCGCGGGTCGCTGGTGTGCGAATCGGCGGTGTGCGAATCGGCGGTGTGCGGGGTCGTGCCGTCGTTCTGGGAGTGCGTCTCAGTCGGCGTGTCCGGGCGCTTCTGTTCCGAGGTGCCGTCGGGCGACTGCTCCCGGCGCGGATCGGCGTTGCCGCCGTCCTCGCTCGCGGGCCGGTCGTTCCCGTTCTCGTTTCCGCTCCCGTCCCCCTTCCCGTCCGCGTTCTCGGCGTTCGCCGCGTCGCCCGAGGCGTCGTTCTGCGGGGTCTGGGTGCCGTCCGCCTCCCCTCCGTTGTTCTCGGTGCTCTCGGAGTTCTCCGGCTGGCCTTGGCTGCCGTCGTTCTGGCTGCCCGTGTTCTGGGCCGCGGGCACCGCGGGGTGCAGCGGGTTGCCGTCGGGGTCCAGCGGGATGTGCCAGACGTGGTCCGCGTTGGCGATGTGGAGCGGGTTGGTGCTGACGTCCCCGGTCTGCGTGTCGATCCAGATGATGTTGCCGTGATGGTTGACGGCGTTGAAGGCGTGACCGCCCCCGTTGTTCGGCCAGCCCACCTGGACGATGGCCGCGGAACCGTGCCCGGCCTGCTGGAGGTCCCAGGCGATACGGGCGGGGGTGTCGGGGTCGTCGCCCCGGCCGGCATAGGTGTGCGGTGCCCCCGCCCAGCGGATCTGGTTGGCGTTCGCGTCGCTCTCGGGGGACCAGTAGTCCGGCTTGCCGTTCGCGTCGAGGTCGAGCGTGCGTGGCGCGGAGACCTGCGGGTTCCCGTACCAGGTCTCCAGGAACGACCGTGAGCAGTCGGCACAGTTGTTGCTGCGCCCCGGGACGGTGTTGCCGCCGTCGTTCTGGAGCTGCGACCAGTTCCCGAAGGGGTCGGGGTAGCGCTGCGGGCTGCCGTCCTCGTTGCGCGGCACGGCGTCTGCCAGCGCCTGCTGGTCCGCCGGGTCGGGCTCGGTCAGGCCGCCCGGGTAGTGGTCCAGGTCGGCGCGGATGTTCTCCAGGCTGTCCTGGTCGGGGTGTTGCGGGTTGTTGGAGTTGCCCGGGGTGGCCTGCGGCGAGCCCGGGGCGTTCGGCGTGGCGGGGCCCCCGTGCGCCGGGGACGCCGGTGAGTTCGGCGTACGGACGACGGTGGGGACCGGGACCGGCGTGACCTGCGTCTGCTGTTGGTGCTGGGGGTTCGCCGGGTTGTTCTGCGGCGGAGTCGTGGACTGACCGGCGGGCTGCTGCGGCCCGTTGGGCGAGCTGCCCGAGGGCGGCTGCGGCCTGCCGGGGGTGACGCCGGCACCCGGCTGGCTCTGGGTGCCGGGCGTGCCCGGCGTGGTGGCGGGACCGGGCTGGGAGGTGGAGTTGGGTGTACGGCTACTCGAAGCCGTCGGGTTGGAGGTGCCGTTGCTCGACGTGCCGTTGTTCGACGTCGACGTGCGGTCGGACCCGGAGCCGGACCCGGTCGACCCGGTCGAGGTGGAGGGCGTCGTCGTGGACGAGGTGCTCGTGGACGCCGATGAGGTCCTCGGGGCCGTCGACTGACCGGAGTTGGGGTTCGCAGTGGTCGTCGCGCTCGAGTTCTGGCCCGGCGTACGGGTACGGGTGCCGTCGCTCGGATCCGCGGTGCCGCGCGGCGTGGTGCGGTCGCCCGGGGTGGCGCCGGGGGTGTTACGAGACGTGGTGCCGTCTCCCGGCCGCGTGCCGTTGGCATCACGCGGCACGGTGCCGTCCCCCGGCCGCGTGCCGGGCGTGTTCCGGGGCGTGGTTCCGTCGCCCGGCGTCGTGTTGGTGTTCGTGTTCCCAGGAGTGTTACGGGGATTGGTGGCATCCCCGAGCGGAGTACCGGGCGTCCGCTGCGTCGGCGTCCGCCCGTCCGCCGCACCGGGAGTGCGACCGTCCGCCGCCGGCGTCGGAGTACTCCGTGGCGCACTCGTCGGCGACGCCGCGCCCGGCGTGGACCCGGGCGCGGGCCCAGTCGTGGACGAGGTGACCGGCGTACCCGTCGAAGTGCTTCGAGCCGTCCCGAGGTTGGGGCTCGCCGTCGACGCGGACCCGGCACCCGTCGCGGCAGAAGCGACCGGCGTACCCGCCGAAGGAGCCCTGGCCGCACCCAGGTTGGGACTCGGCGTGGACGCGGGCCCGGATCCCGCCGAGGACGACGTCACCGTCGTACCAGCCGAAGTCCCCCTCGCCGCCCCCGAGTTGGCGGAAGGACTCGTCGGCGTGGAACCCGGCGACGTGCCTCCGGACGTACCCCCGCCCTGATGTGAACCGCCACCGCCGCCGCCCCCGACGGAAGGCGCCACCGGCGACGCGGGTATCGCCGAACCGCCGTCCGCGCGACCGCCCCCGGGCCCCGCCGCGGACGGATCGCTCGCCGTCGGCGTGGGAGCCGCGTTGGTGTGGGTCGGCACGCTGGCGGCCAGGCTGTCGACCGAGGTGCTGATGCCGCCGCTGTGGCCGCCCGTCGACGACGACCCGCCTCCGGACGACGCGGGGGCTGACGCGGCATGCGGCGTCGGCGACGAGAGCCCGGACACGGACGAGCCGCCGCCGGAGTGGGACGGACCGGACGTGCCGGGCGTACCGCCCCCACCGCCCGAGTCCCCGCCGCCGTGGGAAGCAGCGCTCGGCGACGGATCGTCGAAGTCGGACAGCGTCGGACCGGTGGCCGACGGCGTCGGCCGCGCGTACGAGTCCGGAGTGGAGCCACCGTTCCCGGAATCGGACCCGGAGCTGGAGTCGGAACCGGGCCCCGAGCCCAGGTCCACTCCACCGATGTTGTGACCGCCGGTGTCGGCGGATATCCCGCCCCCGATGTTCGTCCCCGACGCCGATCGCGTCGACCCCGACGAGTCCGAACTCCCGCCGCCGTCGGACGAGTCCGAACCCCCGTCGCCGCCCGACGAGTCGGATCCCCGGCCACCGCTCGACGAGTCCGACCGGTCCGAACCCCCGTTCCCGTCCGGCGAGTCGGAGCCCCCGTCCCCATCCGGGCCGTCCCCGTCCGAGCCGTCCCCGCCATCACTCCCCGACGGCCCCGACCCCCCGTCGTACCCGTCGATACGACTGTCCACGGCATGGTGGGCCCGATGCCCGGCCTTCTCGCCGAGGCTGTCCCGCACGCCCTCCAGCAGGGTCTGCGGGGTCTGCTTGATGGCGTCCCACGCCCCGTCCTTGCCGGCCTTGACGGTCGTGGCGAGGTCGTAGCCGGACTGAGCGCCGAAGCCGACGTTCACGGTCTGGCGGATGAGGTCGGTGATGATCGCCTCGATCGCGGAGATCGCGGGCTCCTTCATCGCCTCCACGATCGCCTCGATGAGCGCCTCTTTCAGCTCGTCGAGGAGCCGGCGCACGATCAGCCGGGTGACCTGGGTCGCGCCCAGCGCGCCGGCCTCGGACAGACCGAAGGTGAACGGCGCGGCCATCTGCGCGGCGGCGATCTCGATGGCCAGGGCGATCAGCTGGGCGATCACCGCCCACTTGGCGAACTCGACGACGTAGGCGCAGGCCTCCATCACGTTCGCGATGGTGTATGCGGCGGTGGCGGCGTTCGCGAGGTAGCCGTCGCCGCCCCCGCCGCCTCCGGCACCGCCGTCGAACTTCGCGTACGTCTTGGTGAACGCGTCGATCGAGTCGCCGGCGTTGTGGGCGACCACCTGGCGGGCGCTGGCGTTGGCCGTGGTGTGCAGCCCCGCGACGTCGTCGCCGAACTTCCGCCACAGGTCGGCCGAGTCCCTGAGCTTGTCCTCGTTCGCCGTCGGCCAGCGGTAGCCGAGCATCTCGAGCACCCACTCGAGCTCGTCCGGCAGCATCATCGCCACAGCAGAAAGCACCCCCGTCAGCCGACACGGCCGTACAACTCCCTCGTAGGTCAAGGGAAATCACACAGGAGTACAGCCGCCCGCAAAGTTTACGGAATCCCCACCAGCCAACCTCAGAGGATTGCTGTCACAAATCCGTTTCAGACGAAGTAGCTCACCAGGTACGACACTCCGGCCCCCAGCAGACCCACCCCGAGCATCCCGATCAGGACCGGGCGCGTCGCTCCCCGGCCCGACGCCTCCCACGCCTCGTCGTACGAGACGCGGCTCCGGCCGAACGGCGCGTACCCGGTGGCGAGGCAGAAGACGCCGAGCCCCGTGAGGACCCAGCCGCCGAAGAACGCGGCGAAGAAGCGCCAGGCGCGGGGCTTGTCGGTGCGGACGTAGTCGCCGTCCGCCGCGGTGGCCGAACTCGGCGCGTCGACCTGCTGCACCGAGAGCTCCGTGCCCGACGCGTACTCGGACCTGACCCGCACGGTCGCGTTGGCGTCCGTGCTGCTGCCGTCCGCGGAGGCGAACCTGCCGTCACAGCGCACGGTGAGCCGCTTCTTGCGGCTGTTGCGGGAGCTGTTCAGGGAGGAGTCGTCCACGCACTGCTTCACCGTGAGCGTGCCGTGCGTGCCCGCCCAGCCGACGGTGTACGCCCCCTCGTAACCACCCCACCCGCTCGTCGCGAGCCCGGCGAGCAGGAAGACCAGGCCGCCCCAGCGCCCGAGCCGCCCGAGGACCCTGCCGACGAAGCCGTCGGCGGACGAGCCGCCGCCCTTTCCTGCGCCGTGAGTTCCTGCGCCCTGACTTCCCGTGCCCTGTGTCTGAGCCATGGCAGTGAGGTCTTCTCCTCTTCGGCGGGTGGGTGTCAGCATGGCACCCCGGCGTTACGGGAGATACTGCGGGTGCCGAGAGGGAGCCGAGCCGCCGGTCGGCGAGGCGCAGGAGGAGAAGCGACATGACCAGTCAGCCGGAGAACTCACCGAACCCGCAAGGCACTTCATCCGACCGCGGGGTCCTGGACGAGGCCCTCGAACCGGAGCAGATCCGCTCCCTGAACGGCGCCCTGCGCAAGCTGACGGAGACCGACGCCGCCGGCAAGGACCTCCAGGAGGCGGCGAAGAGACTCCTCTCCGGCCGCCTCGCCCTGCGCGACTCCCTGGACGACCCCGCCGTCGCCCGCGCCCTGGGCAGCGGCATGGCGAACCTGCGCGGCCAGTGGGAGTCCCTCCCCGAGGAGGACCGCGACCGCATCAGGCACGGCGAGCCGCTGGAGACGGGCGATGCGGGCTCGGGCCGACCCGAGCCGAGGCGGGAGGAGAGCCGCCCCATCCAGCCCGGCCGGAAGGACCAGGGCCGGCACAGCGGCGGCTTCTCGCTCTACTGACGTCGCTTTTCTGACGTCGCTCTACTGACGCGTCACAGGTGCGTCGGACACGTACTACTCGGCCGCCACCCCACCGTTCCGCACCGTGGGCTCCAGGTCGAACTCCCCGTCCCGGGCGCCCAGTACGAACGCCCGCCACTCCGCCTCGGTGTAGCGCAGCACGGTGTCGGGGTCGAGGGAGGAGCGCATGGCCACCGCGCCCTCGGGGAGGTAGGCGATCTCGACGCGCTCCTCCTCGTCCTCGGTGCCGGGGGCGCAGTGCCATTCGACGCCGGAGATGTCGAGGGCGTACAGCTCGTCCCGCTCGCGCTCCTTGCGGGCCTTGACGTCCTCGGCCTGAGTCCCGACCTCGTTGTCCCGTGCCTCGGTCATGCTGCTGGGCCTCTTCCTGACGTGCGAACCAAGTGTGTGCGACACCTTACTTGCGCGCGTGGTGCTCACGCTGCGGAAGGGAAAGGTTCCGGGGAGTTGCCGCCGCCCCGACCTCAGGTCTGCTGGCGGCGCAGGTGGTGCACGCCCGTCGGGATCTGGACCTGACCGTCGTACTCGGCGGTCGTCTGCTTCCAGATCTCGTCCTGCTTCGCCTCGTTCTCCTCGTGGGCGATGCCCATCTTCGTGAACGCGATGCCCATCCCCGCGAGACGCTCCGCCAGGCTGCCCATCGACTGGTACATGCCGTCGCGCAGACCCTCGTAGACGACACCGAACTTCTCGCCGATGTCGTCGTCGCCCCACGGCGGGGTGTCGCCCTGGCCGCCCTCGAGCTGGCCGAGGCCGGTCTGGAGTGTCTTCACGGCCTTGGCGAAGTCCTGGCCGACCGTGAACATGTTGAAGCCCTCGGTCTTGAGGACCTTGGGATCGGAATCCATGTAGTCAGACGACACAACTGCCCCCCGTGGCTCGTCCTTGGCTCGAATTTCCTCTCGCAACGCCACCATAGCCGCCGCCACCGACACAAGGGGGCGGCACCCGTGCGGGTACCGCCCCCTGCGCGTGCAGCCGTCGCCGCTCAGAAGCGGGCCGGCAGCCAACCCGTCTGGATGAGCTGCCCACCGCGCCGGCGCGTGTGGAAGTACCCACGCCCGGGCGGCAGTTGGGTCGCCGTGATGCTGCCGAGCAGCTGTCCCTCCGAGCGGTCGCCGGAGAGCACGACACCCTGGGCGCCGAGCTCGCGCAGGCGCTGCATCACCGGCTCGTACAGCGACCGGCTGGCTCCGCCCGAGGAGCGCGCGATGATGACGCGCAGGCCGACGTCCCGCGCGAAGGGCAGGTACTCAAGGAGCGGGGACAGCGGGTTCACGCCGGTCGCCACCAGGTCGTAGTCGTCGACGATGACGAACGCGTCCGGGCTGCTGTACCAGCTGCGGTTGCGCAGCTGCTCGGGCGTGACGTCCGGGCCTGGCATCCGGCGGCCGAGCGAGCCGGCCAGGCCCTCCAGCGTCTCCGACAGGGCGGGCGCCGAGGCGCAGTAGCGCGACAGGTGCGAGTCCGGCACGCCCTCCAGGTGGGCGCGTCGGTAGTCACCCATGACGATCTTCGCCTGCTCCGGCGTGTAACGCTCGCAGATCTGCTTGATCAGCAGCCGCAGCATCGCCGACTTACCGGACTCGCTCTCACCGAACACGATGAAGTGCGGGTCCGTCTCGAAGTCGACGAAGACCGGCGCGAGCGAGGACTCGTCGATGCCGATCGCCACACCGCGCTCCGGGTGCTCGAAGCCCTTGGGCAGCCGGTCGGAGGAGAGCATCGTCGGCAGCAGACGTACCGCCGGGGCATGGCTGCCCTGCCAGTTGTCGTTGATGCCGCGGACCAGGATCGACGTCGCCTCGGACAGGTCCTCGGTCGTCGAGGAGCCGTCGACCCGGGGCAGCGCGGTCATGAAGTGCAGCTTGTCCTGGGTCAGACCGCGGCCCGACACCCCCGCCGGCACGTTCTGCGCGACCTTGCGGTCGATCTCCGACTCCGTCGGGTCGCCGAGCCGGAGCTCGATGCGGTTCTGCAGCATGTCCTTGAGCGCGGGCCGCACCTCGGTGTAGCGGCTCGCCGTCAGGACCACGTGCACACCGAAGCCGAGGCCGCGCGTCGCGATCTCCGTGACCGTCGACTCCAGCAGCTCGTAGTCCGTCTTGAAGGTCGCCCAGCCGTCGATGACGAGGAAGACGTCACCCCAGGGCTGGTCGGGCAGTTGCCCCGCGTTCCGGCGCTGACGGTAGGTCTGCACGGAGTCGATGTTGTTGGTACGGAAGTACTCCTCGCGCGCGTTGAGGATGCCCTCGACCTCGCTGACCGTGCGCCGTACCTTCTCCGCGTCGAGCCGGTTGGCGACCCCGCCGACGTGCGCCAGCTCCTCCATCGCGATCAGACCGCCACCGCCGAAGTCCAGGCAGTAGAACTGCACTTCGGACGGAGTGTGGGTGAGCGCGAACGACGAGACCAGGGAACGCAGCAGCGTCGACTTGCCGGACTGCGGACCACCGACGAACAGACCGTGACCGGCGCCGCCCGAGAAGTCCCGGTACAGCACGTCACGCCGCTGCTCGAACGGCTTGTCCACCAGACCGACCGGCACGTTGAGCCGGCCGAGCGCCGTGTAGTCGGGCGCGGTGAGGCCGCGGTCCGGGGTGACGGCGAGCTGCGGGAGCAGCTGCTCCAGCGAGGGCGCCTCCTCCAGCGGGGCCAGCCACACCTGGTGGGCGGGCGGACCCTGGTTGACCATCTTGCCGACGATGACGTCGAGGACGGTGTCGGCGAGCGCGTCGTCGATCCGGTTGTCGGCCTCCGGCTCCTCGATCACCGGCTGCGGCGGCAGCGCCACATGCCCGGCCGTGAACAGCGCGGGCCGCAGCTGGGTCGAGCGGTTGACCCGGGACGGGCCCTCGCCGTGGTACGCCCCCGACACGTACGCCGCCTTGAAGCGGACCATGGTGTCGGTGTCGTACCGCAGATACCCGGAACCGGGGATCGACGGCAGGTGGTAGGCGTCCGGGACACCGATCGCCGTCCGTGACTCGGCGGCGGAGAAGGTGCGCAGACCGATCCGGTACGAGAGATACGTGTCCAGGCCGCGCAGCTTGCCCTCCTCCAGGCGCTGCGAGGCGAGCAGCAGGTGCACACCCAGCGAACGGCCGATCCGGCCGATCTGGATGAACATGTCGATGAAGTCCGGCTTGGCGGTGAGGAGTTCGGAGAACTCGTCGAGCACGATCACCAGCGAGGCCATCGGTTCGAGGGCGGCGCCGGCGGCCCGGGCCTTCTCGTAGTCGTGCAGGTTGGCGTAGTTACCCGCCGTGCGCAGCAGCTCCTGACGGCGCTGCATCTCACCGGTGATCGCGTCCCGCATACGGTCGACCAGCGTGAGGTCGTCGGCGAGGTTGGTGATGACGGCCGCGGTGTGCGGCATGTCCGCCATGCCCGCGAAGGTCGCACCGCCCTTGAAGTCCGCGAGGATGAAGTTCAGCGTCTCCGAGGAGTGCGTGACCGCGAGACCGAGGACGAGCGTGCGCAGCAGCTCCGACTTGCCGGAACCCGTCGCACCGACGCACAGACCGTGCGGGCCCATGCCCTCCTGCGAGGCCTCCTTGAGGTCGAGCATGACCGGCTCGCCGTTCTCGCCGACACCGATCGGCACCCGCAGCCGCTCGTGCAGCGTGCGCGGCCGCCAGGTGCGCGAGACGTCCACCGAACCGGCGTCACCGATGCCCATCAGGTCGGTGAAGTCCAGGTTGGACAGCAGCGGTTCGCCCTCTTCGGCCGAGCCGACCCGGAACGGGGCCAGCTGCCGGGACAGGGACTCGGCCTGCTCCGGGCTCAGCACGTCGGCCTTGCCGCTGTACGCGGACTCGTGGCCCACGAACAGCTGCATCCGGTTCGGCTTCACATACGCCGTGAGCCCGGCCCGCAGCTCCTCCTCCAGCTCGCCCGGCGCGATCTCCAGGAAGGTGACGCCCTGGAGGCCTTCGGCGCTGGCGAGTTCGGAGTCCGGCGGTACGGTGCCGCCGTCGAGGACGACGATGAGGTGCGGCTGGTCGTAGACGGGGTTGGCGTCCCGGTTCCAGCGCGGCCGGTCGTCCAGCTGGGTCGCGAGCGCCTCCTCCAGCTCACCCAGGTCGTCGAAGAGGAGCCGCGAAGAGCCCGCTCCGTCCTTGGACTTGGGGTGCTGGCTGTGCGGCAGCCACTTGATCCAGTCCCAGTCCGGCGCCGCCGACGGGTGCGCCACCACGG
The DNA here is from genome assembly GCF_050936785.1 of Streptomyces sp. CA-249302. Taxonomy (NCBI): domain Bacteria; kingdom Bacillati; phylum Actinomycetota; class Actinomycetes; order Kitasatosporales; family Streptomycetaceae; genus Streptomyces; species Streptomyces sp. CA-249302. The sequence continues at coordinate 7,899,531 of NZ_JBNJMG010000001.1, forward strand.
CGATCATCAGGTCCTCGGGCGAGTGCAGCGTCGCCAACTGGGACAGGGTGGAACGGGCGTTGCCGTACACCGTGTCGGAGTCGCCGCAGATCGTCACGTGGTAGAAGGCGCGCAAGGAGATGGAGACCGGCAGGTCGTTGAGGCTGCCGTGCGCGTCGAGGAAGGCCTTCATGGCCGCGGCGGTGAGCGGCTCCAGCTCCTCCTTGGGCGCCGTGTCCGGCGCGACCAGCGGGGTGTTGAGCTGCTGCACACCGCGGCCGATCCGCACGGAGGCGAAGTCCGCGTCCGTCGGCCGCCGTTCCCACAGCCGCTTGCCGTCCGCGGCCACCGCCCACAGCTGCTGCGGGTCGGGGTGCTGGAACAGCTGGCTGTGCCGCTGGAGTTCCGCGGTCTTGTGGACGTCCTTGCGGACCTGTTCGAGATAGCGGAAGTAGTCGCGCCGGTCCTGGGCCATCCCCGCGCCGCCGCCCTGCCGGGACTTGGCGTACTGCGCGATGGCCATGGCCAGCGTCGAGGCCAGCATCAGCCCGCCGACCACCCTCATGTACGAGGGCAGGTTGGGCATGAAGAAGAAGCCGACCGAACCCAGCATGCCCATCATGGGCAGCAGGTTCATCAGCATGCTCTCGTCGCCCTCACGAGGGATCTCGGGGGGCGTCTCCAGTCTGACCTCGCCGTCCGGTACCACCGGGGGCGCTGTCCGCGGTGGCCGTTTGATGATGACGACGCTCACCGATGCACTCATCCTTCGTGATTGATACGTCCAGGCATCGACGCCCCCGTTGTTCCGCGACGTGTTTCCGATCGCGTAGGCGTCCGCGTAAGCGTCGATCCTACTGATGCGCGCCGGGCGCGAGGGAGCCAGGAGGATGGAGATGCCGAGGGGGTCCGGGGAGAATTGAGGGAGGGAGCCCCTGTGGCCCGTCCGGGTGGGGATAGGGTGGCGACTCGCGTCGTACGAACTACATGAAGCAGCCTTGTCTAGCAGGGGGAACACCAGGTGAGCACGGGGACTTCGACAGGTTTCTGCCGAATCACCATCGCAGCGCCGGACAGCCGAGTCGATGTCGCGCTGCCCGAGGACCTTCCGATCCAGGACCTCTTCCCTGAGATCATCCGGCTCTCGGGCCTCGTCCAGTCCGACACCAGTCTCTCCGGATACCACCTGGTGACCCGCGAGGGCCAGGTCCTCGACGCGAGCCGCTCGCTGCTCGAACACCGGGTCAGGGACGGCGAGGTGCTGCTGCTGCGCACCTTCGCCGACTCGCTGCCGCCGGCCGTGCACGACGACGTCGTGGACGCGATCGCCGCCGCGGTCAAACAGGACATTCGCAGCTGGAACGACAATCTGATGCGCGTGGCCGGCCTGGTCGCCGGTTCGCTGCTGCTCGTCATGCTCGGCTTCGTGTTCTGGTTCGCCGACCCGATCCGCCACGACATGCACGGACTCCAGGGCATCCTGGCCGGCATCACCGCGCTCGCCCTGACCGCCCTCGCCGGCATCCGCGCGCGGGTGTACGACGACCGGGCCTCGGCCGTGGCACTGGGCATCTCGGCGCTGCCGCACGCGCTCATCGCGGGCTCCGGTGTCATTCCGCAGGACGCGCACGAGGGGCCGGGCCGGATCCAGTTCCTGGTCGGCTGTGTCGCCGTACTCATCTTCTCCGTCGTACTGATCATGCTGCTGCCGCAGGGCGACGCCCCGTTCGTGGCCGCCGCGCTGGCCTCCGCGATCGGCACCCTCGCCGTGTTCTGCGGGGTCCTCACCGACGCGGCGCCGCGCGAGATCGCCGCCGGCACCGCCGTCGTCGCCCTGGCGGTCGTCGGCTTCCTGCCCGGCTGGTCCGCCCGCTTCGCCAAGCTGCCGATCGGCTTCCGCAACCCCGAGGAGCTGGCCCGCGCCCGTCGTGACGGTCAGGAGGGCGACCTCGAGGCCGTCGACGTCCAGCGGATCGTCGCCCAGACCAGCCGCGGCCACGAGCTGCTGCTCGGCCTGGTCGGCGGCTGCGCCGCGGTCGTCGTCGGCGCCGGCGGCGCGGTGCTGGGCTTCAGCGACAGCGGCTGGGCCCAGCTGCTCGCCCTGTGCACCGGCCTCGCCGCGATGCTGCGGGCCCGCCTCTTCCGCTACACCGCGCAGGTCACCTGCCTGTTCGTGGCCGGCGTCGTCACCCTCGCGCTGCTGGTCCTCGGCCTCGCGATCTCGCCGCCGGCCTCCGTCATCATGGACCTGCTCCAGGGCAACTCCGGCCCGGTCGACGTACGCACCCTGTGGCTCGGCGCCTCGGTCGGCGCCGGCGTCCTGCTCCTGATCGCGATCGCCCTGATCGTCCCCCAGAAGGGCCTCTCCCCGTTCTGGGGCCGCATGCTCGACCTCGCGGACTCCCTGGTCCTGCTCTCCCTGGTGCCGGTCTGCCTCGCCGTCCTCGACGTCTACGGCAAGGTCCGGGGCGGGGTCTAGGCCTGGTACTCTGTGTGACGGCCGTTTGTGTACACACCCAGACGGGCCCTGCCTCCCGAGTAACGGAAGCTCCCCCGAGACACAGACCGGGGGCACTCGGAGGCCACTTACAGACTACGAGGAGCAAGCGTGTCGCTCGACGCCGCTACGAAGAAGCAGATCATCAGCGAGTTCGGCCAGAAGGAGGGCGACACCGGCTCCCCCGAGGTCCAGGTCGCCATGCTCTCCCGTCGGATCTCCGACCTGACCGAGCACCTCAAGACCCACAAGCACGACCACCACTCCCGTCGTGGTCTGCTGATCCTGGTCGGTCAGCGTCGCCGCCTGCTGCAGTACCTGGCCAAGAAGGACATCCAGCGCTTCCGTGCGCTGGTCGACCGCCTGGGCATCCGCCGCGGTGCGGCGGGCGCGAAGTAAGACGCATGAAGGGGAGCGGTTCCCGAAACGATCGGGGGCCGCTCCCTTTGCGTACGTGCGGAAACGTGCGCAGTGTCACACCCGCTTTGTAGTGTGGTAGCACAACGCAGTATCACGAGGAGAAGTGCACCTCGCCGCCGCCGGTCCTCGGTAGTGGCCCCCGGGCGATGCGAACCCCGGGTGCTTCGATCGAAGACCGGCCCGCACCAGACGGAGCGCTTCTCCGCGTACGTCCCCCCGCCACACGGGCGGATCGGGACAAAAGACGAAATGTAGACGAAAGTAACGGAGAAAACGCTAGTGGAGAACGAGACCCACTACGCCGAGGCCGTCATTGACAACGGCTCCTTCGGCACCCGCACCATCCGCTTCGAGACGGGCCGCCTGGCCAAGCAGGCCGCCGGCTCCGCCGTGGCGTACCTGGACGACGACACCATGGTGCTGTCGGCCACCACCGCCTCCAAGAACCCCAAGGACCAGCTCGACTTCTTCCCCCTGACGGTGGACGTCGAGGAGCGGATGTACGCCGCCGGCAAGATCCCCGGCAGCTTCTTCCGCCGTGAGGGCCGCCCCTCCGAGGACGCGATCCTCACCTGCCGCCTCATCGACCGCCCGCTGCGCCCGTCCTTCAAGAAGGGCCTGCGCAACGAGATCCAGGTCGTCGCCACGATCATGGCGCTCAACCCCGACCACCTGTACGACGTCGTGGCGATCAACGCCGCCTCCGCGTCCACCCAGCTGGCCGGTCTGCCCTTCTCCGGCCCGATCGGCGGCGTCCGCGTCGCGCTGATCAACGGCCAGTGGGTCGCCTTCCCGACGCACACCGAGCTCGAGGACGCCGTCTTCGACATGGTCGTCGCCGGTCGCGTCCTGGAGGACGGCGACGTCGCGATCATGATGGTCGAGGCCGAGGCCACCGACAAGACCATCCAGCTGGTCAAGGGCGGCGCCGAGGCGCCGACCGAGGAGGTCGTCGCCGCCGGTCTGGACGCCGCGAAGCCCTTCATCAAGGTGCTCTGCAAGGCCCAGGCCGACCTCGCCTCGAAGGCCGCCAAGCCGACCGGCGAGTTCCCGATCTTCCTCGACTACCAGGACGACGTCCTGGAGGCGCTCACCGCCGCCGTCCGCCCGGAGCTCGCCTCCGCGCTGACCATCGCCGGCAAGCAGGAGCGCGAGTCCGAGCTGGACCGCGTCAAGGCGCTCGCCGCCGAGAAGCTCCTGCCGGAGTTCGAGGGCCGCGAGAAGGAGATCTCCGCCGCGTACCGCTCGCTGACCAAGACCCTGGTCCGTGAGCGTGTCATCAAGGAGAAGAAGCGCATCGACGGCCGTGGCGTGACGGACATCCGTACGCTCGCCGCCGAGGTCGAGGCCATCCCGCGCGTGCACGGCTCCGCGGTGTTCGAGCGTGGCGAGACCCAGATCCTGGGCGTCACCACCCTGAACATGCTCCGTATGGAGCAGCAGCTGGACACCCTCTCCCCGGTGACCCGCAAGCGCTACATGCACAACTACAACTTCCCGCCGTACTCCACCGGCGAGACCGGCCGCGTCGGCTCCCCGAAGCGCCGCGAGATCGGCCACGGCGCCCTCGCCGAGCGCGCCCTCGTCCCGGTCCTGCCGACGCGCGAGGAGTTCCCCTACGCGATCCGCCAGGTCTCCGAGGCGCTGAGCTCGAACGGCTCGACGTCCATGGGCTCGGTCTGCGCCTCCACCATGTCGCTGCTGAACGCCGGTGTGCCGCTGAAGGCCCCCGTCGCCGGTATCGCCATGGGCCTCATCTCCCAGGAGATCGAGGGCGAGACGCACTACGTCACCCTCACCGACATCCTCGGTGCGGAGGACGCCTTCGGTGACATGGACTTCAAGGTCGCCGGCACCAAGGAGTTCGTGACCGCGCTCCAGCTGGACACCAAGCTGGACGGCATCCCGGCCTCGGTCCTGGGCGCCGCCCTGAAGCAGGCCCGTGACGCCCGCCTCCACATCCTCGACGTGATGATGGAAGCGATCGACACGCCGGACGAGATGTCCCCGAACGCCCCGCGGATCATCACCGTCAAGATCCCCGTGGACAAGATCGGTGAGGTCATCGGCCCCAAGGGCAAGATGATCAACCAGATCCAGGAGGACACCGGCGCCGAGATCACGATCGAGGACGACGGCACCATCTACATCGGTGCCGCCGACGGCCCGGCCGCCGAGGCCGCCCGCGCCACGATCAACGGCATCGCCAACCCGACCATGCCGGAGGTCGGCGAGCGCTACCTGGGTACGGTCGTCAAGACCACCACCTTCGGTGCGTTCGTGTCGCTGCTCCCGGGCAAGGACGGTCTGCTGCACATCTCGCAGATCCGCAAGCTCGCCGGCGGCAAGCGCGTGGAGAACGTCGAGGACGTCCTCGGCGTGGGCCAGAAGGTCCAGGTCGAGATCGCCGAGATCGACTCCCGCGGCAAGCTCTCCCTGATCCCGGTGATCGAGGGCGAAGAAGGCTCCGAGACCGCATCCGACAGCGGCTCCGCCGCGGGCAAGAAGGACGACACCGACAAGTGACGTCGAGCAGCTCCACGGCGACGGCCCGCACCTCTTCGGAGGCGCGGGCCGTTGCCCGTACCCAAACCCTGATCAAGGGCGAGAACGGCATCGGCACGGTCCGCAAGACCACCCTCCCGGGCGGCCTGCGCATCGTCACCGAGACCCTCCCCTCGGTCCGCTCCGCCACGTTCGGCATCTGGGCGCACGTGGGCTCCCGCGACGAGACGCCGTCCCTGAACGGCGCCACGCACTACCTGGAGCACCTCCTCTTCAAGGGCACGACCAGGCGCAGCGCCCTGGACATCTCCTCGGCGATCGACGCGGTCGGCGGCGAGATGAACGCGTTCACGGCCAAGGAGTACACGTGCTACTACGCGCGCGTGCTCGACACCGACCTGCCGCTCGCCATGGACGTCGTCTGCGACATGCTGACGGGCTCGCTCATCCTCGAGGACGACGTCAACGTCGAGCGCGGCGCCATCCTCGAAGAGATCGCCATGACCGAGGACGACCCGGGCGACTGCGTGCACGACCTGTTCGCGCACACCATGTTCGGCGACAACCCCCTCGGCCGCCCGGTCCTCGGCACGGTCGACACGGTCAACGCCCTGACCGCCGACCGCATCCGCCGCTTCTACAAGAAGCACTACGACCCGACGCACCTCGTGGTCGCGGCCGCGGGCAACATCGACCACAACAAGGTCGTACGACAGGTCCGCGCGGCCTTCGAGAAGGCGGGCGCCCTCAAGAAGTCCGACGCCGAGCCCATCGCCCCGCGCGACGGCAGGCGCGCACTGCGCACCGCGGGCCGCGTGGAGCTCCTCGGCCGCAAGACCGAGCAGGCGCACGTCGTCCTCGGCATGCCCGGCCTGGCCCGCACCGACGACCGCCGCTGGGCGCTCGGGGTGCTGAACACGGCCCTCGGGGGCGGCATGTCCTCCCGCCTGTTCCAGGAGGTCCGGGAGAAGCGCGGCCTGGCCTACAGCGTGTACTCGTACACCTCCGGCTTCGCCGACTGCGGCCTCTTCGGCGTGTACGCCGGCTGCCGGCCCTCGCAGGTCCACGACGTCCTGAAGATCTGCCGTGACGAACTCGACCACGTGGCCCGGCACGGCCTGTCCGACGACGAGATCGCCCGCGCCATCGGCCAGTTGCGCGGCTCCACCGTCCTCGGCCTGGAGGACACCGGTGCGCTGATGAACCGTATCGGCAAGAGCGAGCTGTGCTGGGGCGAGCAGATGTCGGTCGACGACATGCTGGCCCGGATAGCCTCGGTCACCCCGGACGAAGTCCGCTCGGTCGCCCACGACATCCTGGGACAGCGGCCCTCGCTGTCGGTCATCGGCCCGCTCAAGGACAAGCAGGCCTCCCGGCTGCACGAGGCCGTCGCCTGACCCTGTCCGTCTTCGGTAAGCGTCTTTAAGGAAGCAAGAGATGAGCAAGCTGCGCGTGGCGGTCCTCGGTGCCAAGGGCCGGATCGGCTCCGAGGCGGTGCGGGCCGTGGAGGCCGCCGAGGACATGGAGCTGGTCGCCGCCCTCGGCCGGGGCGACAAGCTGGAGAGCCTCGCCGAGACCGGCGCCCAGGTCGCGGTCGAACTGACCACGCCCGACTCGGTGATGGCCAACCTCGACTACTGCGTCGGCCACGGCATCCATGCCGTCGTCGGTACGACGGGCTGGACCGACGAGCGCCTCGCGCAGCTGAACGACTGGCTGGCCAGGTCCCCGGAGACCGGCGTGCTCATCGCGCCCAACTTCTCCATCGGGGCCGTCCTGAACATGAAGTTCGCGCAGATCGCCGCCCCCTACTTCGAGTCGGTGGAGGTCGTCGAACTGCACCACCCGAAGAAGGTCGACGCCCCGAGCGGTACGGCCACCCGCACGGCCCAGCTCATCGCCGCGGCCCGGGCCGCGGCGGGTACCGCGGAGGCGCCGGACGCCACCGAGACGGCCCTGGACGGCGCGCGGGGCGCGGACGTCGACGGCATCCCCGTCCACTCCGTCCGGCTGCGCGGTCTGCTGGCCCATCAGGAGGTCCTGCTGGGCGGTGAGGGCGAGACGCTCACCATCCGCCACGACTCGCTCCACCACAGCAGCTTCATGCCGGGCATCCTGCTCGGCGCGCGCCGCGTGGTGACCACCCCGGGCCTCACCTTCGGCCTGGAACACTTCCTGGACCTGGGCTGACACCACCATGCGAGCCAAGCTGACCTACGCCATAACCGCCGCCGTCCTGGTCTTCTACTTCGTCCTGGTCGGCAGCCGCGGCGTCATGCTCATCCAGTCCGGCACGATCGTCACCGTCACCTTCGGGGTGGCGGTGCTGATCCTGCCGGTCATCGGCCTGTGGTTCCTGTGGAAGAACACCCAGTTCGTCCGCCGGGCCAACGCCCTCGCCGCCGCGCTGGACGCCGAAGGCGGGCTCCCCGTCGACGAGTTGAAGCGCACGCCGGGCGGCCGCATCGACCGCGACTCGGCCGACGAGGTCTTCGCCAGGCGCAAGGCCGAGACGGAGGCGGCCCCCGACGACTGGCGCAGCTGGTTCCGCCTGGCCGTCGCCTACCACGATGCCCGCGACACCCCACGGGCCCGGAAGGCGATGCAGCGGGCGATCGCCCTGCACCAGTCCGCTCGCTGAGACTTCCGTTCTCTGGGTCAGGCCCGCCGGTTCTCCGCGAACCACGCCTCGACCGTGTCCGCGGCCCGGTCGAACGACCCCGGCCGGGCAAGGAAGTCGGCGTTGTGCGTCGTCAGCAGCACCGGCGCGTCCTGTCCGCCACGGTCCTTGCGTACGAGGATCAGCGCCTGTCCCTGCACGGTCCGCGGCAGCCCGAGCCAGCGCACCGGCTGCTGCACCGTGCGCACGGCGACGATCTGCTCCCAGGACGTCGTGCGCGTCCCGAAGAAGCCGACGCGGCGCAGACCCCGCGCGCTCACCCAGACGCCGACGCGCAGCAAGCGCAGGGAGCACACGATCACGGCCAGCGCGATGCCGAGGATCGCGCCGGCCTCGGACATCGAGGCGGTGGCCGCGATGACGACCGCGGCGAACAGCACGAACGAGGCGAGCAGCAGGCACAACGCCGCCACGCCCACGCGCCACGGCCCGGGACGGTAGGGACGCCGCCAGCGGTCCCGGTCGTCGAAGGGCAGCGCGAGATCGTCGGCTGTCTCGATGGCCCGGTCGGCCGTCAGGAAGGGCAGGGGCACGGCTGGTCCTCACTCAATCCATGCGTGGGCTGTGCCCGGTGAGGCTATCCGCCCCTGTCCCGGCTCACCACCCTAGGGGGGCCGGATGGAGTCAGTGCCCCTGGGACGCCTGTGATTGCTGAGCCGGTGTGCCGGTGTCCGTGGAGAGCGCCGGCATCCCGAGGACCAGGGACCCGACGAGCCCGGCGACGATGGTCAGCCCGAGCAGCCAGCGCCCGGCCATCTGACCGGCGGACGCCCGCTCCCGGGTCGGCGGACCGACATTGCTGCGGAACCTGTCGGCTTCGGCGAGGAAGGCGAACGGAACTGGTTCGCGCCGACGGAACATGGGGGTGTGTCTCCTTCTGGATCAAGGTCTGGAACTGCGGGAGTCGAACGAGTGACTGTCATCTACACAGACGGTCGAGTGCCCCAATAGGTGCCCGGTTTCGCCGAATTCACAGAAATTCGCCGCCGTATGTCGCGACCCGGCACCGAACGCCCCGTTGTCAGTGCCGACCCGTAGAGTGGGCGCCGCCCGCCAGAAGTGATGGAAGGACCCGCCGAGCCGTGACCGACACCCCCGCCGACGACCTCAAGCCCAGCTTCCGCAGCGACGTAACCGTCGAGCTGGTCAAGCACAGCGCGGCCGACTCCGACGTGCTGTGGGCCGCCCGCGTCTCCACCGCCGGCGAGCAGTCCCTGGAGGAGCTTCAGAAGGACCCCGAGCGTTCCAAGGGCCTCATCAACTACCTGATGCGGGATCGCCACGGCAGCCCCTTCGAGCACAACTCGATGACCTTCTTCATCAGCGCCCCGATCTTCGTCTTCCGCGAGTTCATGCGACACCGCGTGGGCTGGTGCATCGCGGGAGACACGGAGATCACCCTGGAGAGCGAGGCCGGTCAGCTGCGGCGACGCACCATTGCCGAGCTCCACGAGCTCTGGCACCTGGGCGTCGAGGACCGTCTGCCGCACTCGGCCGGGGGCGTGACCTGGCACAGCCGGGCGGGCAAGTGGATGGCCCAGGTGCGGCGCGGCGACACCAACCACCACCTCGGGCTGTACGAGAACCGCGAGGCGGCCGAGTCCGCCGTCGCCGAGTTCCGGGAGCAGCATCCCAGCACCAGGCTCCGCAAGCTGGAATCGGTGCGTGGCAGCCATGTCCGTTGCTACGACGAGGAGACCCTGCTCGCCCAGCGGGCAGGCATCGTCGACGTGATCGAGTCGGGTGTGAAGCCGCTGATCAAGATCACGACCGGCTCGGGCAGGACTCTTCGCTGCACCGTCGACCACGCCGTGTTCACTCCCGAAGGCTGGTGCAAGGCGGGCGAACTGACGGTCGGCGACGCCGTGATGGTGGCGGACACGGCCCCCGGCCTGCCACAGGCGCCGGTCCCGCCGAGCCTGCGACGCGGTATCGGTGTGTGGACCGCGATGCAGCGCGAACGGCTGATCGAGGAGACCGACACCTGCCACCTCTGCGGGCACGACTTCGCCCGGGAGCAGCTCGCCCTGGACCACGTCGTCCCGGTGGCGGGCGACCTGACACAGGCGCTCGACGAGAAGAACCTCGCGCCCGCCTGCGAGCCCTGCCATGCCGTCAAGAGCGCGGGGGAGCAGGCACTGGCCCAGCGCGACGGCAAGGTGGCCAAGGCCGTACCGGACTCGATCGTCGCCATCGAGGCGGACGGCGAGGAGATGACGTACGACCTGTCCGTGGAAGGCCCCTGGCACAACTTCCTCGCGAACGGAATCGTCGTGCACAACTCGTACAACGAGGAGTCCGGCCGCTACCGCGAGCTCCAACCGGTCTTCTACGTGCCGGGGGAGGACCGCAAGCTCGTCCAGCAGGGCCGCCCGGGCAGGTACGAGTTCGTGCCGGGCAGCGATGCCCAGCAGGAGATCGTCGAGCGCTCGATGCAGGAGTCCTACGTCCAGGCGTACGAGCGCTACCAGGAGATGCTCGCCGCCGGCATCGCCCGCGAGGTCGCCCGTGCGGTCCTGCCCGTCGGTCTCTTCTCCTCGATGTACGCCACCTGCAACGCACGCTCGCTGATGCACTTCCTCGGCCTGCGCACCCAGCACGAGCTGGCGGCGGTGCCCTCCTTCCCGCAGCGGGAGATCGAGATGGTCGGCGAGAAGATGGAGGCGGAGTGGGCCAAGCTCATGCCGCTCACCTACGCGGCCTTCAATGCGAACGGCCGAGTGGCGCCGTAACGCACCCTCGTTCCCCGGCGGGGCACAGATGTACGGGTCAGCCTCGCGAGGTGTCCCAATTGCGGGCTTTGGCGAAGTTCATCTAGCCTGATCAAACGGACCCGGTACTGCTTGAACCCCCGAGCAGGCAGTACCGGGCTCCGCATTTGTCCGGACTTATCCCGCACCCCGAGGGCAGACCACGTAATGAGCACCGAGTAGCGTGGTACCCATGGCTCCGACCTCCACTCCGCAGACCCCCTTCGGGAGGGTCCTCACCGCCATGGTCACGCCGTTCACGGCGGACGGCGCACTCGACCTCGACGGCGCACAGCGGCTCGCCACCCACCTGGTGGACGCAGGCAACGACGGCCTGATCATCAACGGCACCACCGGTGAGTCCCCGACCACCAGCGACGCGGAGAAATCGGATCTCGTACGGGCGGTCCTGGAGGCGGTCGGCGACCGGGCCCACGTGGTCGCCGGAGTCGGCACCAACAACACCCACCACAGCATCGAGCTGGCCCGCGAGGCCCGGCGCGTCGGCGCCCACGGCCTCCTGGTCGTCACGCCGTACTACAACAAGCCCCCGCAGGAGGGCCTGTACCGGCACTTCACGGCCGTCGCCGACGCCGCCGAGCTGCCGGTCATGCTCTACGACATCCCCGGCCGCAGCGGCGTCCCGATCAACACCGAGACGCTGGTCCGGCTCGCCGAGCACCCGCGCATCGTCGCCAACAAGGACGCCAAGGGCGACCTCGGCCGCGCCAGCTGGGCGATCGCCCGCTCGGACCTCGCCTGGTACTCCGGCGACGACATGCTGAACCTGCCGTTGCTCTCCGTGGGCGCGGTCGGCTTCGTCTCGGTCGTCGGCCATGTGGTCACGCCCGACCTGCGCGCCCTCGTCGAGGCGTTCGTCTCGGGCGACGTACAGAAGGCGGCCGAGATCCACCAGAAGCTGCTCCCGGTCTACACGGGCATGTTCCGCACCCAGGGCGTCATGACCACCAAGGCCGCTCTCGCCCTCCAGGGCCTGCCCGCCGGACCGCTGCGCGCACCCATGGTCGAGTGCTCACCCGAAGAGATCGAGCAGCTCAAGATCGATCTTGCCGCGGGCGGGGTACAGCTCTAACACCAGACTTGGCACCACCAGGCTTCACAACTGAATAGGCAGGCCACCGGTGCCTGCATCCCACAATGACAACTGCTAAACGCACGAACGTCACGCGCGCCACGTGCCCACCGGTACGTGGCGTGCGTGGTGAGGAGAGTCTTTTGAGTCATCCGCATCCTGAACTCGGCTCGCCCCCGCCGCTCCCCGAAGGCGGCCTGCGGGTCACCCCGCTCGGCGGTCTCGGCGAGATCGGCCGGAACATGACGGTCTTCGAGTACGGCGGCCGTCTGCTGATCGTCGACTGCGGAGTGCTCTTCCCCGAGGAGGAGCAGCCCGGAATCGACCTGATCCTGCCCGACTTCTCGTCCATCCGGGACCGCCTCGACGACATCGAGGGCATCGTCCTGACGCATGGCCACGAGGACCACATCGGCGGCGTCCCCTTCCTTCTCCGGGAGAAGCCGGACATCCCGCTGATCGGCTCCAAGCTGACCCTCGCCCTGATCGAGGCCAAGCTCCAGGAGCACCGCATCCGCCCGTACACCCTCGAGGTGGCGGAGGGGAACCGCGAGCGGGTGGGCCCCTTCGACTGCGAGTTCGTCGCGGTCAACCACTCCATCCCGGACGCCCTTGCGGTGGCCATCCGCACGCCGGCCGGCATGGTCGTCCACACGGGCGACTTCAAGATGGACCAGCTCCCGCTGGACAACCGCCTCACGGACCTGCACGCGTTCGCGCGGCTGAGCGAGGAGGGCATCGACCTGCTCCTCGCCGACTCGACGAACGCCGAGGTCCCGGGTTTCGTCCCGCCCGAGCGCGAGATCTCGAACGTCCTTCGACAGGTGTTCGCCAGCGCCCGCAAGCGGATCATCGTGGCGAGCTTCGCCAGCCACGTGCACCGCATCCAGCAGATCCTGGACGCGGCCCACGAGTACGGCCGCCGGGTCGCCTTCGTCGGCCGCTCGATGGTCCGCAACATGGGCATCGCACGCGACCTGGGCTACCTCAAGGTCCCGCCGGGCCTGGTCGTCGACGTGAAGACGCTCGACGACCTCCCCGACAGC
>NZ_JBNJMG010000001.1:7917500-10972420 GCF_050936785.1 Streptomyces sp. CA-249302
AAATGCCCCCGTAACTTCGGGAGAAGGGGGGCCATCACCGGTGATCACTCTTGCAGTGTGAGCTGGGGGTGGCCGCAGAGACCAGCGAGAAGCGACTGTTTACTAAAAACACAGGTCCGTGCGAAGCCGTAAGGCGATGTATACGGACTGACGCCTGCCCGGTGCTGGAACGTTAAGGGGACCGGTTAGTCACATTTCGGTGTGGCGAAGCTGAGAACTTAAGCGCCAGTAAACGGCGGTGGTAACTATAACCATCCTAAGGTAGCGAAATTCCTTGTCGGGTAAGTTCCGACCTGCACGAATGGCGTAACGACTTCTCGACTGTCTCAACCATAGGCCCGGTGAAATTGCACTACGAGTAAAGATGCTCGTTTCGCGCAGCAGGACGGAAAGACCCCGGGACCTTTACTACAGTTTGATATTGGTGTTCGGTTCGGCTTGTGTAGGATAGCTGGGAGACTGTGAACTCCGGACGCCAGTTCGGGGGGAGTCGTCGTTGAAATACCAGTCTGGTCGTGCTGGATGTCTAACCTGGGTCCGTGATCCGGATCAGGGACAGTGTCTGATGGGTAGTTTAACTGGGGCGGTTGCCTCCTAAAGAGTAACGGAGGCGCCCAAAGGTTCCCTCAGCCTGGTTGGCAATCAGGTGTTGAGTGTAAGTGCACAAGGGAGCTTGACTGTGAGACCGACGGGTCGAGCAGGGACGAAAGTCGGGACTAGTGATCCGGCGGTGGCTTGTGGAAGCGCCGTCGCTCAACGGATAAAAGGTACCCCGGGGATAACAGGCTGATCTTCCCCAAGAGTCCATATCGACGGGATGGTTTGGCACCTCGATGTCGGCTCGTCGCATCCTGGGGCTGGAGTCGGTCCCAAGGGTTGGGCTGTTCGCCCATTAAAGCGGTACGCGAGCTGGGTTTAGAACGTCGTGAGACAGTTCGGTCCCTATCCGCTGCGCGCGCAGGAATATTGAGAAGGGCTGTCCCTAGTACGAGAGGACCGGGACGGACGAACCTCTGGTGTGCCAGTTGTTCTGCCAAGGGCATGGCTGGTTGGCTACGTTCGGGAGGGATAACCGCTGAAAGCATCTAAGCGGGAAGCCTGCTTCGAGATGAGTATTCCCACCCACTTGATGGGGTAAGGCTCCCAGTAGACGACTGGGTTGATAGGCCGGATCTGGAAGGCAGGTAACTGCTGGAGGTGACCGGTACTAATAGGCCGAGGGCTTGTCCATATTTGCTCGCGTCCACTGTGTTAGTTCTGAGGCAACGACCGTGTTGTTTTCCGGTCGAGTTTCATAGTGTTTCGGTGGTTATAGCGTGAGGGAAACGCCCGGTTACATTCCGAACCCGGAAGCTAAGCCTTACAGCGCCGATGGTACTGCAGGGGGGACCCTGTGGGAGAGTAGGACGCCGCCGAACAATTATTCAGGGCTGGTCCCGGAACTTCTGTTCCGGGACTAGCCCTTTTTTGTTCTGCGTCACTTGAAGTTCACGTTGCGCAACAACGATCCGAAGCATGGGTACTGCTGCAATGCTCAGGGCCGCCGGCGTCGGACTCGGTGACGAGGTGGTCGTGTCGGCGTTCGGGAACGTCGAGGTCGCCGAGGCCGTTGCCATGGCCGGGGCGCTGCCTGTGTTCGCGGACATAGATCCGGTGACGTACTGCCTCGACTCGTCCGCCGTCGAGGCGGCCGTAACTCCTCGTACCGCGGCTGTGGTTGTCGTGCATCGCTTCGGTCGGCCCGCGGACATCGCGCGGCTGCACGGGGTGGGGCAGCGTCACGGGCTGCTGGTGCTGGAGCAGGGGGAGTCCGAGGCGCCGTACGACGAAATCGCTCAGCGTCGGGAGCGGGCGGCCTATCTGGACGCCAAGCTCAGGGGTGTACGGGCACCCGATGGCGGTGACGGGCACACCTATCAGCAGTACGTCGTGCGGGTGCCCGGGAACGGGCGGCCCGATCGCGACGCCTTCGCACGAGCCGTGCGGGCCAGGGGAGTCGAGTGCCGGGTGCCGGTGAAGACGCCTGTGCATCGGCTGCCGGAGTTCCGGCGGTGTGTCTCGCTGCCGGAGACCGAGCGGGCCGCTGACGAGACGCTTGCGCTGCCCGTCGACGCGGCGTTGACGAAGCGGGACATGCAGCGCATCGTGGGCGCCTGCAATGCGCTGGGTGGACTGCTTCAGCCCGCTTTCTGAGCGTGGTTGGGAGCACGAGTCCGTTCGGGGTATGATCTATTCCGTTGCCGCGAGGGAAACCTCGAAAAGGCGACAAGCCCCCTTAGCTCAGTCGGCAGAGCGTCTCCATGGTAAGGAGAAGGTCAACGGTTCGATTCCGTTAGGGGGCTCCACTTGAAAGGCCCCGCCCAATTGGGCGGGGCCTTTTTCGTATCCGTAACTCCCGTCAGTCCTTGTGGAGGCCCGGGACGCGCATCGCCAGGATCGCCATGTCGTCGGACGGGGCGTCCGACGCGAAGCGCTCCACCGCGCGCATGATGCGGGCCGCGACCGCGCCCGCCGTGAGGCCCGTGCAGGTCGTGAGGACGTCGGTGAGGCCGTCGTCGCCCAGCATGCGGGTGCCCTCACGGCGCTCCGTGACGCCGTCCGTGACGCACAGCAGGACGTCACCGGGGTCGAGGGTGACGGTCTGCTCGTAGAGCTCCAGGTCTTCCATCACGCCGAGGAGCGGCTGGGGTTCGGCGAAGGGTTCGACCGTGCCGTCCTGGCGCAGGCGGAGCGGGAGGGGATGGCCGGCGCAGACGACCTTCAGTTCGGCGCTGCCGTCCTCCTGGGGGCGCAGCTCGCCGTAGAGGAGGGTCAGGAAGCGGCTGCGGGCGCCCTCGTCGAGGATCGCGGAGTTGAGGCGCTCCAGGACCGCCGGGCCGCTCAGGCCCTCGCGGGCGAGCAGGCGCAGGGCGTGCCGGGCCAGGCCTGTCACGGCCGCCGCGTTGGGGCCCGTACCGCAGACGTCTCCGATGGCGAAGCCGTAGGCGCCGTCGCTGATCGGGAAGAGGTCGTAGAAGTCGCCGCCGACCTCGTTGCCCTCGCCGGCCGCGCGGTAGATGACCTCGACCTCGACGCCGTCGATCTCGGGGAGCTCCGGCGGCAGGAGGCTGCGCTGGAGGGACTGGCTGATGGCCGTGCGCTCCGAGTAGAGGCGGGCGTTGTCGAGGGCCAGGGCGGCCCGGCGGCTCAAGTCCTCGGCCAGTTCCAGGATTTCCTGGCGGAAGTGTTCGTCGGTGGGCTTGCCGAGGGTCAGCATGCCGATGACGCGGTTGCGGGCGACCAGGGGGAGGACGACCGTCTCGCCGCCCACCGCGGAGGCTGTGGCGAGCGTGGGGCCGATGCCCGAGGCGATCTGGTGGGTGGGGCCGCCGGCCAGGCCGAGGCTGCGCATGGAGCTGCGCAGGGCCGCCTGGTGGGCGACCTCGCCCGGGGCGGACCAGACGCGGGCGCCGGGGGTGGGGACCGGGTCCGGCGGGGGCACCTTCGAGAGCAACGACTTGATGCCGTCGATGAGTTCCTCGTCCTCGTGCAGCACGTACGAGAGGTACGGCTCGGAGGCCTGGTCGGCGATCGTGTAGACCGCGCACCAGGTGGCGAGGGTCGGGACCGTCATCTGGGCCATCAGGGCCAGGGTCTGGTCGCGGTCAAGGGTGCCGGCGAGGAGATCGGACGCCTCGACGAGGAAGCTGAGCGAGCCTCGGCGGAGGCGTTCGAGCTCGCCCAGGCGGGCCGATTCGACGGCCAACGCGATGCGGTCCGCGGCGAACTGGAGGCGCAGGGCCTCCTCGTTGGAGTATCTGCCGGGGGACTCGGCCGCGACGCCCAGGGAGCCGGTGAGGCGTCCCTCGACCTTCAGCGGGACCGTGACGACCGAGCGCATGCCCGTGCCGCTCAGCAGCGGTACGGCGCCGGGTACGGCCGACAGGTCGTCGTGGACGGCCGGCATACGTGCCGAGCCGTAGCGGCCGGGGCCCGCTTCGACGGGCACGCGCGCGAAGCGCTGGCGGGCGGAGGGCAGGCCGGTGGAGGCGCGGACCTCCAACTCCGTCTCGTCGTCGGTCGCGAGGAGCAGGAACGCCGAGTCGGCGTCGAGCATGTCGCGGGCGCGCTCGACCGTGCGCTGGAGGAGACCGTCGAGGTCGTCCGGGGCCGGCGAGCCGATGAACACCTCGAAGGGGTCGGTGTTCTGGCCCTCGGAGGCGGAGCCCGTGTCGGAGGCCGGGAGGCGCAACGGGGTCTGCAGGACGGCCCGTTCGTGGTCCCGGACCAGGAGGCAGACCGTGGAGGGCTCGCCGCCCGTGTCGCGGACCCGGAGGTGGGAGGCGTACACCGGGGTGACGCGGCCGTTGGCGCCCCTTATGCCGTAACTGCCCTCCCAGCGGGAGAGTTGGAGCGCCTCGGCGATGCCGGTGCTGGTGCCCGGGGTGTGCGGCCAGGCGGCGAGATCGGTAAGAGGCTTTCCGATTACCTGTTCGGCCTGGTAGCCGAAGAGTTCGTCGGCGTCCTCGTTCCACGAGGTGATGGAACCGGTGCGGTCGATCTGGACGACCGCGACGCGCACCCTGCCGTCGGCGAGGGGGAGGAGGTCGGCGGGGAGGGACGGGCCGGCCGCGCGGGTGCCCACCGCGCGTGCGGGGAGGTCGAGTTGGAACCAGACCTGTTTGTGCGTGGGCGTGTACTCGACGCCCCAGCGGCCGGCCAGGGCCGCGCACAGCTGGAGTCCGCGGCCGCCCTCGCGGTCGGGGCTGCCCATGGTGGAGGGATGGCCCTGAAGGGGGATCTCGCGGTCCGGATACCGGTCGGCCACCTCGATGCGTACGCCCTCGTCGCTGCGCAGACACAGGACGTCGGCGGCGGTGCCCGCGTGGACCACGGCGTTGGTCACCAGCTCGCTGGTGAGGACCACGGCGTCGTCGACGATGTCGGCGAACCCCCAGCCCTGGAGCGTGTCACGGACGAAGGAGCGGGCGGTCGCTACCGATCGCCCGACGGGCTCGAAGCTGGCGGCCGCGCGCGCGGTGATCACTGAACTCCTCGTCCGGTTGTCGGCGTGCAGGGCTCCGTGGACGGCCGGCTCGTGCCGCTGATGCGGCAGGCCGCCCGTCGGCCGGGGGTCCGGGGGCTGTCCCCCGGGATCAGTCCGGTGGTCATGTTGTGCGGCCGCCCCTCCGATGCCCGCTCGTTCTCGTGCCACCGCCCAGGCCGGACGGACCGGCGCGGCTGGACAGCCGCATGCAAGGTTACTTACCTTCGACGGCCATGCGGATGCCGGTCGGCAGTGTTTCCGCCCAGAGGGTGTGCGGACGATGTGCGAAGCTGCCGAACTGTTATGGCCGGGTTCAGGCAGGGTGAAACACTGGGCAAGCTTCTTGTGAAGGTCCGGGCAGGCCGAGTGACTTCCGCGTACAGCGGGCAGCAGCCCGGGGTGCGGCCTGGTATATCCGGCAGAAACACACAGCAGTATCTGGTACCTCGAACGGTAGTACCGGAGCACAGCAGTAACGGTCGACCCCTGCGGGAGGGACACAGTGGAGTCTGGCGCAGCGACGCGGGGCACTAAAACGCGCGCGAAAGGCGGACAGTCCCTGAGTAACCAGCGCAAACCGCGCGGTGGGACCACGGCGGTGGACACGGCGGCCATGAACCGACTGCTGGCGGCTCTCGAGGCGATGCGCGACGGGAACTTCCGCAAGCGGCTCACGGTGTCCGGCGACGGCGTGATGTCCGAGATCGCCGCGGTCTTCAACGAGGTGGCCGATCGCAATCTGCATCTGACGGGTGAGCTGTCACGGGTGCGGCGGATGGTGGGCCGCGAGGGCAAGCTCACGGAGCGGCTCGAGACGGGCGCCTACGAGGGTTCCTGGGCCGCGGCGGTCGAGGCCTCCAACGCGCTTGTGGACGACCTCGTACGGCCCGTCTCCGAGGTCGGCAGGGTGCTGTCCGCGGTGGCGGAGGGCGACCTCTCGCCGCGGATGGAGCTGCGGACGCAGTCGCCGGACGGGACCGGGCATCCGCTCCGTGGGGAGTTCCTCAAGGTCGGACGTACTGTTAACAACCTTGTCGATCAGCTGTCGACGTTCACCGACGAGGTCACGCGGGTGGCCAGTGAGGTGGGCACCGAGGGCAAGCTGGGCGGCCAGGCACGCGTGCGTGGCATGTCGGGTTCGTGGA
The DNA here is from genome assembly GCF_050936785.1 of Streptomyces sp. CA-249302. NCBI lineage: Bacteria > Bacillati > Actinomycetota > Actinomycetes > Kitasatosporales > Streptomycetaceae > Streptomyces > Streptomyces sp. CA-249302. The sequence continues at coordinate 7,923,672 of NZ_JBNJMG010000001.1, forward strand.
AGGACCTCACGGACTCCGTCAACACCATGGCGTACCGGCTGACCGCGCAGGTGCGGGACATCGCGCTGGTGACGACCGCGGTGGCCAAGGGCGATCTGTCCCGCAAGGTCACCGTGCACGTGGCCGGCGAGATGCTGGAGCTGAAGAACACCGTCAACACGATGGTGGACCAGCTGTCGTCCTTCTCCTCCGAGGTGACCCGGGTGGCCCGCGAGGTGGGCACCGAGGGCGAACTCGGCGGTCAGGCGCAGGTGCCGGGTGTGGCCGGTGTGTGGAAGGACCTCACCGACTCGGTGAACCTCATGGCCGGCAACCTGACGGCCCAGGTGCGCGGGATCGCGCAGGTGACCACCGCGGTTGCCAACGGTGACCTGTCCCAGAAGGTGACCGTTTCGGCACGCGGCGAGGTCGCGCAGCTCGCGGACACGATCAACCAGATGACCGAGACGCTGCGGATCTTCGCGGACGAGGTCACCCGCGTGGCCAACGAGGTCGGTGCCGCGGGGCAGCTGGGCGGACAGGCGAACGTGCCGGGTGCCGCGGGCACTTGGAAGGACCTGACGGACTCCGTCAACACCGTGTTCCGGAATCTGACCATTCAGGTGAGGGACATCGCGGCGGTCACGACGGCCGTGGCCAACGGTGACATGTCGCAGAAGGTCACCGTCGACGTGGCCGGCGAGATGCTGGAGCTGAAGAACACCGTCAACGGGATGGTGGACCAGCTCCAGTCGTTCGGTTCCGAGGTCACGCGGGTGGCCCGGGAGGTCGGCGTCGAGGGTGAGCTCGGCGGGCAGGCGCAGGTGCCCGGGGCGGCCGGCACCTGGAAGGACCTGACGGACTCCGTCAACACCGCGTTCCGCAACCTGACCGGGCAGGTGCGCAACATCGCCCAGGTGACGACGGCGGTGGCCAACGGTGACCTGTCGCAGAAGGTCACCGTGGACGTGTCCGGCGAGATGCTCCAGCTGAAGAACACCGTGAACACGATGGTGGACCAGCTGTCGGCCTTCGCCGACCAGGTGACCCGGATGGCCCGGGACGTGGGCACGGAGGGCCGGCTGGGCGGGCAGGCGGTCGTGCCGGGCGTCTCCGGTACCTGGAAGGAACTCACCGACTCCGTCAACTTCATGGCCGGCAACCTGACTTCGCAGGTGCGGCAGATCGCCCAGGTGACCACCGCGGTGGCCCGGGGCGACCTCTCCCAGAAGATCGACGTCGACGCGCGCGGCGAGATCCTGGAGCTGAAGAACACCATCAACACGATGGTCGACCAGCTCTCCGGGTTCGCCGACCAGGTGACCCGGGTGGCCCGCGAGGTGGGCACCGAGGGCCGCCTCGGCGGCCAGGCGCAGGTGCCCGGTGTCGCCGGTGTGTGGCGGGACCTGACCGACTCCGTGAACGGAATGGCAGGAAACCTTACTGCCCAGGTCCGCAACATCGCCCAGGTCGCCACCGCGGTCGCCCGAGGTGACCTCTCCCAGAAGATCACCGTGGACGCGCGCGGCGAGATCCTGGAGCTGAAGAACACCCTGAACACGATGGTCGACCAGCTGTCGTCGTTCGCCGAGGAGGTCACGCGTGTGGCCCGTGAGGTGGGTACGGAGGGCCAACTCGGCGGTCAGGCCGAGGTGCAGGGCGTCTCCGGCACCTGGAAGGACCTCACCCAGTCCGTGAACTTCATGGCCAACAACCTGACCATCCAGGTGCGCAACATCGCCGAGGTCACGACCGCGGTCGCCAAGGGCGACCTGTCCAAGAAGATCACCGTCGACGCGAAGGGCGAGATCCTCGAACTCGTCACGACCGTCAACACGATGGTCGACCAGCTGTCCAGCTTCGCCGAGCAGGTGACCCGGGTGGCCCGCGAGGTGGGCACCGAGGGCATCCTGGGCGGCCAGGCGCACGTTCCGGGTGTCACGGGCATCTGGAAGGACCTCAGCGGCAACGTGAACCTGATGGCCAAGAACCTGACCATGCAGGTGCGCAACATCTCCCAGGTCGCGAACGCGGTCGCCAACGGCGACCTGACCCGGACGGTGACGATCGAGGCGCGCGGCGAGGTCGCGCAGCTCGCCGACACCTTCAACACCATGGTGAAGACGCTGAGTTCGTTCGCCGACCAGGTCACCAAGGTGGCCCGCGAGGTGGGCACGGACGGCATCCTCGGCGGCCAGGCGCACGTACCGGGTGTGGCCGGTACGTGGAAGGACCTCACCGAGTCCGTGAACCAGATGGCGTCCAACCTGACCGGTCAGGTGCGCAACATCGCCATGGTCACCACGGCCATCGCCAAGGGCGACCTGACCAAGAAGATCGACATCGACGCCCGCGGCGAGATCCTCGAACTCAAGACGACGATCAACACGATGGTCGACCAGCTGTCGTCGTTCGCCGAGGAGGTCACCCGCGTCGCCCGCGAGGTGGGCACGGAGGGCGCGCTCGGCGGTCAGGCACGCGTGCGTGACGTCGACGGTACCTGGCGCGACCTCACCGAGTCCGTGAACGAAATGGCAGGAAACCTTACTCGCCAGGTGCGCGCCATCGCCCGCGTGGCGACCGCGGTGACCCGAGGCGACCTGAACCTGAAGATCGACGTCGACGCGTCCGGCGAGATCCAGGAACTGCAGGACTACATCAACAAGATGATCGCCAACCTGCGCGACACCACGATCGCCAACAAGGAGCAGGACTGGCTCAAGGGCAACCTCGCCCGCATCTCCGCGCTGATGCAGGGACGGCGCGACCTCCAGGACGTCGCCTCGCTGATCATGAGCGAGCTGACCCCGGTGGTCTCCGCGCAGCACGGCGCGTTCTTCGTGGCGATGCCGCTGATGGACGGCAAGGACATCAGCGCCGAGAGCGAGGACGCGTACGAACTGCGCATGCTCGGGTCGTACGGCTACTCGATGGGCTCCATGCCGACGTCGTTCCGGCCCGGCGAGGCGCTGATCGGGACGGCCGCGGAGGAGAAACGCACGATCCTGGTGGAGAACGCGCCCAGCGGCTACCTGAAGATCTCCTCCGGCCTCGGCGAGGCGCCTCCGGCGCAGGTGATCGTCCTTCCGGTGCTGTTCGAGGGGAAGGTGCTCGGGATCATCGAGCTGGCCTCCTTCACGCCCTTCACGCAGATCCAGAAGGACTTCCTCAACCAGATCGCGGAGATGATCGCGACCAGCGTCAACACGATCTCCGTCAACACCAAGACGGAGCAGCTGCTGAAGCAGTCGCAGGAGCTGACCGAGCAACTCCGTGAGCGGTCGGCCGAGTTGGAGAACCGGCAGAAGGCCCTCCAGGCGTCCAACGCCGAACTGGAGGAGAAGGCCGAGCTGCTGGCCCAGCAGAACCGCGACATCGAGGTGAAGAACACCGAGATCGAGGAGGCGCGGCAGGTCCTGGAGGAGCGCGCCGAGCAACTCGCGGTCTCCATGCGCTACAAGAGCGAGTTCCTGGCCAACATGTCGCACGAGCTGCGTACGCCGCTCAACTCGCTGCTGATCCTGGCCAAGCTGCTCGCCGACAACGCGGACGCCAACCTCACCCCGAAACAGGTCGAGTTCGCCGAGACCATTCACGGCGCGGGCTCCGACCTGCTCCAGCTGATCAACGACATCCTCGACCTTTCGAAGGTCGAGGCGGGCAAGATGGACGTCTCCCCGACGCGTATCGCGCTCGTCCAGCTCGTCGACTACGTGGAGGCCACCTTCCGCCCGCTGACCGCGGAGAAGGGCCTGGACCTGTCCGTACGGGTCTCCCCGGAGCTGCCCGCCACGCTGCACACCGACGAACAGCGCCTCCTCCAGGTGCTGCGCAACCTGCTGTCCAACGCGGTGAAGTTCACCGACTCCGGCTCGGTCGAGCTGGTGATCCGGCCGGCCGGCGCGGACGTCCCGATGGCGATCAAGGAACAGCTCCTCGAGACCGGTTCGCTCCGCGATCCGGACGCGGCCCTGATCGCGTTCTCGGTGACCGACACCGGCATCGGGATCGCGGCCAGCAAGATGCGGGTGATCTTCGAGGCGTTCAAGCAGGCCGACGGCACGACCAGCCGGAAGTACGGCGGTACGGGTCTGGGGCTGTCGATCTCGCGGGAGATCGCCCAGTTGCTCGGCGGCGAGATCCACGCGCAGAGCGAGCCGGGACGCGGTTCGACGTTCACGCTGTATTTGCCGCTGCACCCGAGCGAACTGCCGCCGCAGGGCTACCAGCAGCCGGTGGCGGCCCTCGGGGCCAGTGACCTGGTCGCCGCCGCCGACCTGGCCCAGCTCTCCGAGGTGGAGATCGAGACGCCGGCCGAGGTGAAGTCGTACCGGGAGACCCAGAACGGCGCCGCCGCGCTCTTCAGGCGCCGCCGCAGGAACGGCCTGGAACTCGGGCGTTCCGGGGCGCCGGAGCAGTGGTCGGCGACCGAGCAGGCCGCGGCGCCGGAGGTGCACCGCGGCATCCGGTTCGGCGGGCAGAAGGTGCTGATCGTCGACGACGACATCCGCAACGTTTTCGCGCTGACCAGCGTGCTGGAGCAGCACGGCCTGTCGGTGCTGTACGCCGAGAACGGCCGGGAGGGCATCGAGGTCCTGGAGCAGCACGACGACGTGGCGGTCGTCCTGATGGACATCATGATGCCCGAGATGGACGGATATGCGACGACGACGGCGATCCGCAGGATGCCGCAGTTCGCGGGCCTGCCGATCATCGCCCTCACCGCGAAGGCGATGAAGGGCGACCGGGAGAAGGCGATCGAGTCGGGCGCCTCCGACTACGTCACCAAGCCCGTCGACCCCGATCACCTGTTGGCGGTGATGGAGCAGTGGATGCGGGGCGAGTGACGGTAATCATCGATGTTCACGCGGAGTTGCTGACTCAGTGTGGCCGATGCCGTGTAGAAGTACGGGATTCGGGGAACCTTCTGGTCTCCCGGTCCGTTTCTGCTACGTGCACAGTGACATCGCGGTGACAGGGTGTGGCGACAGGCGGGGTGCGGCTACGATGACCGGCACAAGGACGGGCGGCGAAAGGGAGTCGTCCCCAGGGGCGGCGCCCGGTGCACATCCGGGGCGAGGAGGGCGGGCCATGGTGCAGAAGGCCAAGATCCTCCTGGTCGATGACCGGCCGGAGAATCTGCTCGCGCTGGAGGCCATCCTCTCCGCGCTCGATCAGACACTGGTGCGGGCATCGTCCGGGGAGGAAGCGCTCAAGGCACTGCTCACGGACGATTTCGCGGTCATTCTGCTGGACGTCCAGATGCCGGGCATGGACGGTTTCGAGACCGCCGCGCACATCAAGCGGCGGGAGCGGACCCGGGACATCCCGATCATCTTCCTCACCGCGATCAACCACGGCCCGCACCACACCTTCCGCGGGTACGCGGCGGGCGCGGTGGACTACATCTCCAAGCCGTTCGACCCGTGGGTGCTGCGCGCGAAGGTCTCGGTCTTCGTCGAGCTGTACATGAAGAACTGCCAGCTGCGGGAGCAGGCGGCGCTGCTGCGGCTCCAGTTGGAGGGCGGCGGTGGCAAGGCCGCGGTCGGCGAGAGCAAGGAGCCGGCGAGTCTGCTCGCCGAGCTGTCGGCGCGCCTGGCGGCGGTCGAGGAGCAGGCCGAGGCGCTGTCCAAGCAGCTGGACGACGAGTCGGCGGACGCGGCGGCGGTGGCCACCGCGGCTCATCTCGAACGCAAACTGACCGGCCTGCGGCGGGCGCTGGACGCGCTGGAGCCGGGCGCCGGGAACACATCGTCGGTGCCCTCGCAGAACTGACGTACACCCGTGGCCCAGTTGCCGTTGAGGAAGCGTCAGTTCCACGTTCACCCAAGGGCGACACGAACGGGTGAAGCAGTGGGCACACGTGTCCGTTGCCGTCTCCACCGGTAATCTCACACCTATGGCCTCACGTCCCTCCGCTGCCAAGAAGCAGCCCGCGAAGAAGGCGGCGGCTCCGGCGAAGAAGGCCGCTGCGAAGAAGCCCCCGGCGAAGAAGGCGCCCGCCAAGAAGGCCGCGGCCAAGAAGTCGGCGCCGCCGCCGAAGCCGGCCCCCAGCCCGACCGGCGGCATCGTCAAGCTCGTACGCGCCCTCTGGCTGGGCCTGGCGCACGCCGTGGGCGCGGTGTTCCGCGGCATAGGGAACGGCGCGAAGAACCTCGACCCGGCCCACCGCAAGGACGGCATCGCCCTGCTCCTCCTCGGCATCGCGCTGATCGTCGCCGCGGGCACCTGGGCGGATCTGCGCGGCCCCGTCGGCGACCTGGTCGAGATCCTGGTGACCGGCTCCTTCGGGCGCCTGGACCTGCTGGTGCCGATACTGCTCGCGGTCATCGCCGTACGGTTCATCCGGCACCCGGAGAAGCCCGAGGCCAACGGCCGGATCGTGATCGGCCTCTCGGCGCTCGTCATCGGCGTGCTCGGCCAGGTCCACATCGCCTGCGGCGCGCCCGCCCGCAGCGACGGCATGCAGGCCATAAGGGACGCCGGCGGCCTCATCGGCTGGGGCGCGGCGACCCCGCTGACGTACACCATGGGCGACGTACTCGCCGTACCGCTGCTCGTGCTGCTGACGATCTTCGGGCTGCTCGTCGTCACCGCGACCCCGGTCAACGCCATCCCGCAGCGGCTGCGGCTGCTCGGAGTGAAGCTCGGCATCGTCCACGACCGGGACGAGGACTACGACGAGTTCGGCGACGACGACCAGCGCTACGACGAGCAGTGGCGCGAGGCGCTGCCGGCACGCGCGCGTGGGCGCTCCTCCGCCCCCGAGGCGTACGACCCCGACGGCGCGGAGCAGGAGGCCCTCTCCAAGCGCCGTGGACGCCCCAGGCGCTCCGCGGTGCCGCAGCCGGACATGCAGCGCCCCATGGACGCCGTGGACGTCGCCGCGGCCGCCGCTGCCGCGCTCGACGGCGCCGTCCTGCACGGAATGCCGCCCTCGCCGATCGTCGCCGACCTGACCCAGGGCGTCAGCGTCGGGGACCGCGAGGAGACCACGCCCACTCCGACCCCGACGCCGGTCCCGGCCGCGCGGCCCAAGCAGGAGAAGCTGAAGCCCGAGGTACTGGACCTCACCAAGGCGCCCCCGGAGGAGCTCCGCGACCTCCCGCCGCGCGCCGAGCAGCTCCAGCTGTCCGGCGACATCACCTACTCGCTGCCCTCGCTCGACCTCCTGGAGCGCGGCGGCCCCGGCAAGGCGCGCAGCGCGGCCAACGACGCCGTCGTCGCCTCGCTGACGAACGTCTTCACCGAGTTCAAGGTCGACGCCGCAGTCACCGGCTTCACCCGCGGACCGACGGTCACCAGGTACGAGGTCGAGCTCGGCCCCGCCGTGAAGGTCGAGCGGATCACCGCGCTGACCAAGAACATCGCGTACGCCGTCGCCAGTCCCGACGTGCGGATCATCAGCCCGATCCCCGGCAAGTCGGCGGTCGGCATCGAGATCCCGAACACCGACCGGGAGATGGTCAACGTCGGCGACGTCCTGCGGCTCGCCGACGCCGCCGAGGACGACCACCCGATGCTCGTCGCGCTCGGCAAGGACGTCGAGGGCGGCTACGTCATGGCGAACATGGCGAAGATGCCGCACATCCTGGTGGCCGGCGCCACCGGCTCCGGCAAGTCCTCGTGCATCAACTGCCTGATCACGTCGATCATGTGCCGGGCGACCCCCGAGGACGTCCGCATGGTCCTCGTCGACCCCAAGCGCGTCGAACTGACCGCGTACGAGGGCATCCCGCACCTGATCACGCCGATCATCACCAACCCGAAGCGGGCGGCCGAGGCCCTGCAGTGGGTCGTACGCGAGATGGACCTGCGCTACGACGACCTCGCGGCGTTCGGCTACCGGCACATCGACGACTTCAACCAGGCGATCCGGGACGGCAAGCTGAAGACGCCGGAGGGCAGCGAGCGGGAGCTCAAGACCTATCCGTATCTGCTGGTGATCGTCGACGAGCTGGCCGACCTGATGATGGTCGCGCCCAGGGACGTCGAGGACTCGATCGTGCGCATCACGCAGCTCGCGCGCGCGGCCGGCATCCACCTGGTGCTCGCCACGCAGCGGCCGTCGGTCGACGTCGTCACCGGTCTGATCAAGGCGAACGTCCCCTCCAGGCTCGCCTTCGCCACCTCCTCGCTCGCCGACAGCCGGGTCATCCTCGACCAGCCCGGCGCCGAGAAGCTGATCGGCAAGGGTGACGGGCTGTATCTGCCGATGGGGCAGAACAAGCCGACCCGTATGCAGGGCGCCTTCGTCACCGAGGACGAGATCCACGCCGTCGTGCAGCACTGCAAGGACCAGATGGCGCCCGTCTTCCGGGACGACGTCACCGTGGGCACCAAGCAGAAGAAGGAGATCGACGAGGAGATCGGCGACGACCTCGACCTGCTGTGCCAGGCGGCCGAGCTCGTGGTCTCGACCCAGTTCGGGTCGACGTCCATGCTCCAGCGGAAGCTGCGCGTCGGGTTCGCGAAGGCCGGGCGCCTCATGGACCTCATGGAGTCCCGGGGGGTCGTCGGGCCGAGCGAGGGCTCGAAGGCTCGTGACGTTCTTGTGAAGCCTGATGAGCTGGACGGAGTGCTCGCGGTGATCCGCGGGGAGGCTTAGGAGGAGCCCGGAGCGGGTGCGGCCATCGGTGTTCGATCGTGACTCACCCGTAAGGGATCATTGAGCAACCGTTTCCCTTCGGCGTACGTCAAGTTGAGGGAAGCGACAATCGCGTACCCCGCCATCGGCGTGTCCGGCCATACCGATGGGCTAACAAGCTCCTCCGCCCGGTTGCCCCACCCTTTCGCACCCCCCATAGACTGAACCTCCAGCACAGGTGGCTTAAACGCTCGAAAGGCGCCCCCGTGTCCATCGGCAACTCCCCTGAAGACGAGCGTCCGTTCGAAGACGACCGCGAGGCAGCCCGTATCTCCGTCGGCCGCGCCCTGAAACAGGCGCGCATCGAGGCCGGGCTGACCGTCGACGACGTCACCAACGCCACCCGGGTCCGCATCGCCATCGTGCACGCCATCGAGGCGGACGACTTCGCCCCCTGCGGCGGCGACGTCTACGCACGGGGTCACATCCGGACCCTGGCCAAGGCCGTCCACCTCGATCCGGCCCCGCTGCTCGCGCAGTACGACGCCGATCACGGCGGCCGCCCGGCCCCGACCCCGGCCGCGCCCCTCTTCGAGGCGGAACGCATCCGCCCCGAGCGGCGCGGGCCCAACTGGACCGCGGCCATGGTCGCCGCGATCGTCGCCGTGGTCGGCTTCGTCGGGTTCACCGCCTTCAAGGGCGGCGACGACGGCGGGACCAGCAACCAGGTCGCCGAGGGCTCCACGCCCACGGCGAGCAAGTCCGCCTCGCCCACGCCGAAGAGCAGCAAGAGCGACACCCCGAAGAGCGACCCCTCCGACAGCGCCATCGCGGCCGCGCCCCAGGACAAGGTGACCGTCCAGGTCAGCGCCACCGACGGACGCAGCTGGATCTCCGCCAAGGACCACAACGGCCGGCTGCTCTTCGACGGCCTCCTCAAGCAGGGCGACTCCAAGACCTTCCAGGACAACGAGAAGATCAACCTCGTCCTCGGCGACGCGGGAGCGATCCAGCTCTACGTCAACGGCAAGAAGATCGAGGACGACTTCCAGCCGGGCGCGGTGGAGCGGCTGACGTATACGAAGGGCGACCCCCAGGTCGGCTGAGGACCTGATGCGTGTTTCCACGGGGCTGGCGATGATCGCCAGCCCCGTCGACGTGGGGTGTCAGTGAGACAAAGTAGTCTTGAGCGCATGCCTGAACGCCGTACCGTCGCACTCGTCACCCTTGGCTGCGCCCGTAACGAGGTGGACTCGGAGGAGCTCGCAGGCCGTTTGGAGGCGGACGGCTGGCAGCTTGTCGAGGACGCCGAGGACGCGGACGTCGCCGTCGTCAACACCTGCGGCTTCGTCGACGCCGCCAAGAAGGACTCCGTCGACGCCCTCCTGGAGGCCAACGACCTCAAGGGGCACGGCAGAACCCAGGCCGTCGTGGCGGTGGGCTGCATGGCCGAGCGGTACGGCAAGGAGCTCGCCGAGGCGCTTCCCGAGGCCGACGGCGTGCTCGGCTTCGACGACTACGCGAACATCTCCGACCGCCTGCAGACCATCCTGAACGGCGGCATCCATGCCGCCCACACCCCCGCGACCGGCGCAAGCTGCTGCCGATCAGCCCCGCCGAGCGCCAGGAGTCCGCGGCCGAGGTCGCGCTGCCCGGGCACGCGCCCGTGGACCTCCCGGACGGCCTCGCGCCCGCCTCGGGCCCCCGCGCGCCCCTGCGCCGCCGTCTCGACGGCGCCCCGGTCGCCTCGGTGAAGCTCGCCTCCGGCTGCGACCGGCGCTGCACCTTCTGCGCCATCCCGTCCTTCCGCGGCTCCTTCATCTCCCGCCGCCCCAGCGACGTGCTGAACGAGACGCGCTGGCTGGCCGAGCAGGGCGTCAAGGAGATCATGCTGGTCTCCGAGAACAACACCTCGTACGGCAAGGATCTGGGCGACATCCGCCTGCTCGAGTCGCTGCTGCCCGAGCTCGCCGAGGTCGACGGCATCGAGCGGGTGCGCGTCAGCTACCTCCAGCCGGCCGAGATGCGCCCCGGCCTCATCGACGTACTGACCTCGACCCCGAAGGTCGCCCCCTACTTCGACCTCTCCTTCCAGCACTCCGCCCCGGACGTGCTGCGCGCGATGCGCCGCTTCGGCGACACCGACCGCTTCCTGGAGCTGCTCGACACCATCCGGAGCAAGGCCCCCCAGGCCGGCGTCCGCTCCAACTTCATCGTGGGCTTCCCCGGCGAGACCGAGGCCGACCTGGCCGAGCTGGAGCGGTTCCTCAACGGCGCGCGCCTGGACGCCATCGGCGTCTTCGGCTACTCCGACGAGGACGGCACCGAGGCGGCGACGTACGAGAACAAGCTGGACGAGGACGTCGTCGCCGAGCGGCTGGCCCGCGTCTCCCGGCTCGCCGAGGAACTCGTCTCGCAGCGCGCCGAGGAGCGCCTCGGCGAGAGCGTGCACGTGCTGGTCGAGTCCGTGGACGAGGAGGGCGTGTACGGCCGTGGGGCGCACCAGGCGCCGGAGACCGACGGTCAGGTGCTGCTCACGAGCGGCGAAGGCCTGAGCGTCGGCCGTATCGTCGAGGCCAAGGTGGTCGGTACGGAGGGTGTCGACCTGGTGGCCGAGCCGCTGCAGGGCTCGCTCGCGTGTAGTGAGGAGGCGGGCAGATGACCGGAGTGCCGGCATCGGCGGCGAACGGCTCCTCGAAGGCGGGTCCCCCGAGAGTCGACGGCACCGATTCCGACGCGGTCGGGGGCGTGAAGCCGGCGCGGGGCAAGAAGGTCGTGGCCGCGGCCGTCAACCAGGCCAGCGTCTGGAACATCGCCAACCTGCTGACCATGCTCCGGCTGCTCCTCGTCCCCGGCTTCGTCGCGCTGATGCTGGCCGAGGGCGGGTACGACCCGGCGTGGCGCTCGCTCGCCTGGGCGGCCTTCGCCATCGCCATGATCACCGACCTGTTCGACGGCCATCTGGCGCGCACCTACGACCTCGTCACCGACTTCGGGAAGATCGCCGACCCCATCGCCGACAAGGCGATCATGGGAGCGGCTCTGATCTGTCTCTCGTCGCTGGGCGACCTGCCGTGGTGGGTGACGATCGTCATCCTCGGCCGGGAACTGGGGATCACGCTGCTGCGTTTTCTTGTCATCCGGTACGGCGTCATCCCGGCGAGCCGCGGCGGCAAGCTCAAGACCCTCACCCAGGGCGTGGCCGTCGGCATGTACGTGCTGGCACTGACGGGATGGCTGGCCACCCTGAGGTTCTGGGTGATGGCAGCGGCAGTCGTCCTGACCGTCGCGACCGGGCTGGACTATGTGAGACAAGCCATTGTGCTGCGCAGGCAGGGAATCGCCGAGCGCCAAGCCGCGTTGGAGGAGACGGAAGCGTGAGTTCCCCGGCCGCCGACGTGGTGCGACTACTGACCGTGAAGGGCGAGACCCTCGCGGTCGCCGAGTCGCTGACCGGTGGGCTGGTTGCGGCGGAAATCACAGCGGTCCCCGGAGCCTCCAAGGCCTTCCGCGGTTCGGTGACGGCGTACGCCACTGAGCTCAAGCATGAACTGCTGGGTGTCGACGCCACTCTGCTGGCCGAGCGTGGAGCGGTAGATGCGCAGGTCGCGGCCCAGATGGCGGCCGGAGCGCGCAAGGCGCTCGGCGCCGACTGGGGCGTCGCGACGACCGGTGTGGCGGGTCCGGAACCGCAGGACGGAAAGCCCGTCGGGACGGTTTTCGTGGCCGTGGACGGGCCGCGCGGCGCGGATTCCGGTTCCGCCGGTGGCGGAAAAGTCACTGCGCTGCGGTTGAACGGCGACCGCGCGGAAATTCGTATGGAGAGTGTACGGAGCGTACTCGCGCTGCTCCTGAAGGAGCTCGCGAGCGAACACACCGGGAATGAGCGGGCACAGGATACGGAACAGAACGGGGGGTTTTGATGTTTGCAGCCCTGAGTGAACACGACATCGCTCCCCGCACGGCCGCGGCGCGAGGCGGTACGGTGGGGCGTGAAGGATGCGGCTACGCGGTCCGAGGAGGGAGCCACCGATGATTCTGCTCCGTCGCCTGCTGGGTGACGTGCTGCGTCGGCAGCGCCAGCGCCAGGGCCGTACTCTGCGCGAAGTCTCCTCGTCCGCCCGAGTCTCACTCGGCTATCTCTCCGAGGTGGAGCGGGGGCAGAAGGAGGCTTCCTCCGAGCTGCTCTCCGCGATCTGCGACGCGCTGGACGTACGGATGTCCGAGCTCATGCGGGAAGTGAGCGACGAGCTCGCCCTCGCCGAGCTGGCCCAGTCTGCTGCGGCCACTTCGTCGGCGCCGGTGCGCCCGATGCTGGGTTCCGTCTCCGTGACCGGTGTGCCACCGGAACGGGTGACGATCAAGGCGCCCGCTGAGGCGGTGGACGTGGTCGCCGCGTGACGTTCACGCGGTTGCGCGCATGAGCTGACGATGCGCTGAAGAAGTGCGCGAGGCCCCGGCCGGGGGCCTCTCCGGGAGACCGGAGGGGTGTCGGCCGGGGCCTTCGTGCGTCCCGGGGAAGGGACGGTCCGGAGAGGCGACGGCGGGGGCTTTCGTGCATCGTGGAAAGGCCGGCCCGGGGCCATGCGCGGGGATCGGAGCCTACGGATGGCGCGGTGCGCCCGTGTGCCGTCGGTGCGCCCTTTCCGCGGGTGGTTTGTGCGGCCTAGCGTCGGGCTGGAGGTGGTGGGTGAATGGCACGGCCGATAGCGCGCTGGGGGGTCCTTCTCGGGCTCGGGGCCGTGTGGTGGTGGGCCGTGCTGCGGCTCGCGTTCGCGCCCGGGGCCGGGGTGCTGGAGGGGGCCGTCGCCGCCGGGGGATGGGGGCTGAGCCTGCTGCCGGTGCACTGCGTGCCCAAGGCGCGGGCCGCGGGGGCCGTCGGCGCCGGGCGGTGGCGGACCGCCTGGCGGGCGGCCGGAGTCACCACGGCATCGCCACTCCGCCGTTCGGACGCAGGATCTGGCCCGTCGTGAACGACGAGGCGTCGCTCGCCAGATAGAGCACGGTGTGGGCGATGTCCTCCGGTTCGCCGACCCGGCCCAGCGGAGACATCCGGGCCATCAGCGCCTCGGTCCGCGCCTGCTCCTCGGCCTCGTGGCGGTCGGTCATGGGTGTGCGGGTCCAGCCCGGCGCGACCGCGTTCACGCGGATGCCGTGCCCGCCGACCTCGCTCGCCAGGGTCTTCGTCAGCTGGACGACGGCCGCCTTGGCCACGCCGTAGCAGAGCAGGCCGGGGCGGCCGGTGTCGATGGCGCTGGAGGCCATGGTGACGATGGAGCCGCGGACGTTCCCGGCGAGCATCGCGCGGGCCGCCTCCTGACAGGCGTACAGCACGCCCTTGAAGTTGACGTCCAGGACCCGGTCGAGGTCCTCGTCGCGGGTCTCCAGGACGGGGCTGCTGTGCATGATCCCGGCGATCGCGGCCATCACGTCCAGCCGCTCGCACGAGGCCACGGCCTGGCGGAGCTGTTCCCGGTCGGTGACGTCGAGGTGGTGGGTGCGGGCGATGCCGCCGGCGTCCTTGATCAGGGTCGCCGTCTCGTGCAGACCCGGGGCGGCGCGGTCGGCGCAGTGGACCGTGGCGCCGGCCTCGGCGAGCAACACGGCCGACGCGCGGCCGATGCCGCCCGCCGCGCCGGTGACGAATGCGGTGCGTCCGGTGAGGTCGTACGCCTGGACCGTCATGAAGGGACGGTACGAGGGTTTCTGACGGGTCGTCAATTAGTCGTGCGGCGTGGAGTTGTCCGGGGCGGCGCGGAGCTCGGGGTCGGTCCTGCTTGGCAGTTGGGGCACCAGTAGGTGGGGCGCTCGCGGGAGCCGTCGCCCTGGTCGGCCACGCGGATCGAGGTGTGGCAGCGCAGACAGGGGCGGGGGGCGCGGCCGTAGACGAAGAGGTCCTGGCCGCGGCGGCCCGTGGTGCTGCGGACCGGGCGGTCGCGGTTGGCCTCCAGGAGCTTCCTGGCGAGCGCCGGCAGCTTCGCCGCGCGCTCGGCGGGGAGGGCGCCGACGGGGAGCCAGGGGGTGGCGCCGAGGAGGAAGCAGAGCTCGCTCTTGTAGATGTTGCCGATACCGGCGAGGTTGCGCTGGTCGAGCAGGGCCTCGCCGAGGGGGCGGGCGGGGTCGGCGAGGAGGTTGGCGAGGGCCTGTTCGGGGTTCCAGTCCGGGCCGAGGAGGTCGGGGCCGAGGTGGCCCACGGCGCGCTCTTCGTCGCTCGTGCGCAGGAGGTCGAGGACGGGGAGGCGGTAGCCGACGGCCGTGCGGTCGGTGTTGCCGAGGATCACGCGGATCTGGTGGGCCGGGCCGCCGGTCCAGCGCCTGCCGTTCTCGAAGATCCGCCAGGAGCCGTCCATCCTCAGGTGCGAGTGGAGGGTCAGACCGCCCTCGATGCGGGTCAGAAGGTGCTTGCCGCGGGGCGTGACGTCCAGGACGGTGCGGCCGGTGAGGTCGGCCGTGGCGTACTTGGGCACCCGGAAGTCACTGCGGATCAGCACCTTGCCCGCGAGGGCGCCGTGCAGCCGCCTCGCGGTCTGCCAGACCGTGTCTCCTTCGGGCATGGGTCAAGGGTGGCACGGGTGGAATGGGCGGGGTGGAGTGCGGACGGGGGCCGGGGCGGACGGGGCCGGGCTCATGCTCGTAGCCGCAGGCCGCGTGGGGTCGCGATGAAGCCTGCTCCTTCCAGGAGAGTGCCGATGGGGGAGGTCAGGGCCGAGGTGCCGTTGACGCGCTCCACAGTGACCGTGCCGAGGGAGCCCGCTTTCGCGGCGGCCGCGAGGGCTTCGGCGGCCGCCTGTAGGCGTGGGTCGTCGGTGGCTTCGGCGTCCGGGTCGGCGGGCCAGGCCAGCAGGGACTTGCCGCCGCGCTCCATGTAGAGCGTGAGCTCGCCGTCGACGAGGACGACCAGGGAGCCCGCCTTGCGGCCCGGCTTGTGGCCCGCGCCGGTCGGGGGCTCCGGCCAGGGGAGGGCCGCGCCGTACGCGTTCGCCGGGTCGGCGGCGGCCAGGACGACGGCACGGGAGTCGGGGGGTGTGCGGCGGCGGTTGGGGAATGCGGCTCCGTGGGCGGCGTAGGGACCGTACGGGGAGCTGGGGGAGCCGTAGGAGCCATAGGAGCCGGATGGCGAGCCTGGGGCGTTTCGGGGGCCACCTGAGCCTGGAGGGGCGAAGTCGCGCGGGGAGACGTACTCGTCTCGTGAGGCGGGAGTGGGTGGGAAGGCGAAGTCGTCGTCGAAGCCGGTGATGCCGAAGTCGGGCTCGCCCGCGCGGGTGCGGTCGCCGCGGGCGCGGCTGCCGCCGGGGGTGCCGTCGTCGGGGGGCGTGCCGTCGGCCGGGCCGAAGGGGTCGGTCCAGTCGAAGGTGTCGGGGGAGTCGGGGTCGTGCGGGGTGTGGCCGAGGGGGGTGTCGGTGTCAGGTGTGCCTTCGCCGGGGGCGGTGAAGGCGTGGGGTGCGCCGAAGGGGGCGGCCGGGGTGCCGTCGGTCGGGGGCTGCGGCAGCGCTTCGCCGCGCTCGCGGGCGTTCGACACCGCGCGCAGGCGGTCCACCGCGCCGTCCATCGCGAACTGGGCCGCGCCGAGCCCCTCCACCACATAGCCGCGCCGGGCCTGACCGCTCTCCTCGAACACGGACAGGATGCGGTACGTCGCCGAGAAGCCGCCCTCCACGCCCTCCGCGGCGACGGCGCCCCGGGTGACCACTCCGTGCCGGTCCAGAAGGGTGCGGGCGAGGGCGTGGGCGCGCACGGTGGGGTCGGCCTCCTGCGCGGGGAGGACCGACCAGCGGCCGGCGACGGTCGGCGGCCCGCTGCGGGAGGCCGGGCGGGCGGCGGCGGTGAGCGAGCCGTAGCGCCCGCGCGGGACGGTGCGTTTGGCGCGGTGGGCCGTGGAGCCCGCGGTGCGGCCCGAGCCCAGGAGCGAGCGCATCGGTGCCAGCGTGTCGTTGGTGAGCCGGCCGGACCAGGCAAGGTCCCAGACGGCGTCGGCCAGTTGGGGATCGGTGCTGTCGGGGTGGGTGGTCGCGCGGACATGGTCGGCGATCTGGCGGAAGAACAGGCCGTAGCCGCCGGAGAGCGCGTCCAGGACGGACTGGTGGAGCGCCGTCAGCTCCAGGGGGTGGGGCGGGGGCAGGAGCAGCGGGGCCGCGTCCGCCAGGTACACGGAGACCCAGCCGTCCTTGCCGGGGAGGGAGCCCGCCCCGGCCCAGACGACCTCCCCGGCGGCGGTGAGTTCGTCGAGCATCGCGGGCGTGTAGTTCGTGACGCGGGACGGCAGGACCAGCTTCTCCAGGGCCGAGGCGGGCACGGACGCGCCCTGCAACTGCTCGATCGCGCGCACCAGTCCGTCGATGCCGCGCAGTCCGTGGCCCCGGCCGATGTGCTGCCACTGCGGCAGGAACTGGGCGAGCGCGGCCGGCGCCACCGGCTCCAGCTCGTGCCGCAGCGCTGCCAGGGAACGGCGGCGCAGACGTCGTAGCACAGTCGCGTCGCACCACTCCTGGCCGATGCCCGCCGGATGGAACTCACCTTGTACGACACGCCCGTTCGCGGCGAGGCGCTGCAACGCGCCCTCCGTGACCGCCACTCCGAGACCGAAGCGGGCCGCCGCCGTGGCCGAAGTGAAGGGGCCGTGGGTGCGGGCATAGCGCGCCAGGAGGTCGCCGAGGGGGTCCTTGACCGGCTCTGTGAAGGCCTCCGGGACGCCCACCGGGAGCGCCGTGCCGAGCGCGTCGCGCAGGCGGCCCGCGTCCTCGATCGCCGCCCAGTGGTCGGCGCCGCCGATACGGACCCGGATCACCCGACGGGCCCGGGCCAGATCCTGGGCCCACTGCGGCCGGGCGCCCCGCTCGGTCAACTCGGCGTCCGTGAGCGGGCCGAGGAGCCGGAGTACGTCCGCGACGCCCTCGGCGTCCTTGACGCGCCGGTCCTCGGTGAGCCACTGGAGCTCCCGCTCCAGCTCGGTCAGCACCTCGGCGTCGAGCAGCTCGCGCAGCTCCGCCTGGCCGAGCAGTTCGGCCAGCAGCCGGGAGTCGAGGGAGAGGGCCGCGGCACGGCGTTCGGCGAGCGGCGAGTCGCCCTCGTACAGGAACTGGGCGACGTAGCCGAAGAGGAGCGAGCGGGCGAAGGGCGAAGGTTCGGGGGTGGTGACCTCGACCAGGCGCACCTTGCGGGACTCCAGGTCGCCCATCAGCTCGACCAGGCCGGGGACGTCGAAGACGTCCTGGAGGCACTCGCGGACCGCCTCCAGAACGATCGGGAACGAACCGAACTCGCTTGCCACCTGGAGCAGTTGGGCGGCGCGCTGACGCTGCTGCCAGAGGGGTGTCCGCTTGCCGGGACTGCGGCGGGGCAGCAGGAGGGCGCGGGCGGCGCACTCGCGGAAGCGGGATGCGAAGAGGGCGGAGCCGCCCACCTGGTCGGTGACGATCTGGTCGACCTCGCCCTTGTCGAAGACGACGTCCGCGGCGCCCACGGGGGCCTGTTCGGCGTCGTACTCGGTGCCGGTCCTCGCCGGTTCCTGGTCCAGGAGGTCCAGGCTCATCAGGTCGGCGTCCGGCAGGCGCAGGACGATGCCGTCGTCGGCGTGCATGACCTGGGCGTCCATGCCGTAGCGCTCGGAGAGCTTGGCGCCCAGGGCGAGCGCCCAGGGGGCGTGCACCTGGGCGCCGAAGGGGGAGTGGACGACGACCCGCCAGTCGCCCAGCTCGTCCCGGAAGCGCTCGACCACGATCGTGCGGTCGTCCGGGATGTGCCCGCAGGCCTCGCGCTGCTCGTCCAGGTAGGAGAGGACGTTGTCGGCCGCCCAGGCGTCCAGGCCCGCCGCGAGGAGGCGCAGGCGGGCGTCCTCCTTGGGCAGGGAGCCGACCTCGCGCAGGAACTGGCCCACCGCGCGGCCCAGTTCGAGCGGGCGGCCCAGCTGGTCGCCCTTCCAGAACGGGAGCCGGCCCGGCACGCCCGGGGCGGGGGAGACCAGGACGCGGTCGCGGGTGATGTCCTCGATGCGCCAGGAACTGGTGCCGAGCGTGAAGACGTCGCCCACGCGGGACTCGTAGACCATCTCCTCGTCCAGCTCGCCGACCCGGCCGCCGCCCTTCTTCGGGTCGGAGCCGGCCAGGAAGACGCCGAAGAGGCCGCGGTCGGGGATGGTGCCGCCGGAGGTGACGGCGAGGCGCTGGGCGCCGGGGCGGCCGGTGACCGTGCCGGCGACTCGGTCCCAGACGACTCGCGGGCGCAGCTCGGCGAAGGCGTCCGAGGGGTAGCGGCCCGCGAGCATGTCGAGGACGGCCGTGAAGGCGGACTCGGGGAGGGAGGCGAAGGGGGCTGCGCGGCGGACCGTGGCCAGGAGGTCGTCGACCTGCCAGGTGTCCAGGGCCGTCATGGCGACCAGCTGCTGGGCCAGGACGTCGAGGGGGTTCGCGGGGACCTTGAGGGACTCGATGGAGCCGGTGCGCATGCGCTCGGTGACGACGGCTGCCTGGACGAGGTCGCCTCGGTACTTGGGGAAGACGACGCCGGTGGAGACCGCGCCCACCTGGTGGCCGGCTCGGCCCACTCGCTGGAGGCCGGAGGCTACGGAGGGGGGTGATTCGACCTGGACGACGAGGTCGACCGCGCCCATGTCGATGCCCAGTTCGAGGCTGGAGGTGGCTACCACGGCCGGGAGGCGGCCTGCTTTGAGATCCTCTTCGACCAGGGCCCGCTGTTCCTTGGAGACCGAGCCGTGGTGGGCGCGGGCGATGACCGGGGGTGCGCCCTGGGCTGCGCCGGAGCCGCCCATGAGTTCGGCCGGGGCGTGGTGTTCGTCGAGGGGTTCGCCGGTGGCCCGCTCGTAGGCGATCTCGTTGAGGCGGTTGCAGAGGCGCTCCGCGAGGCGGCGGGAGTTGGCGAAGACGATCGTGGAGCGGTGGGCCTGGACGAGGTCGGTGATGCGTTCTTCCACGTGCGGCCAGATGGAGGGGCGTTCTGTGCCTTCGGTGCCGTCGGCCACCGGGGAGCCACCCAGTTCGGCGAGGTCCTCGACCGGGACCACTACCGAGAGGTCGAATTCCTTCTCTGATTTCGGCTGGACGATTTGTACCTTGTGGTGCGGGGAGAGGTAGCGGGCGATCTCGTCCACCGGGCGGACGGTTGCGGAGAGGCCGATGCGGCGGGCCGGTTTGGGCAGGATTTCGTCCAGGCGCTCCAGGGAGAGGGCCAGGTGGGCGCCTCGCTTGGTGCCGGCCACGGCGTGCACCTCGTCGAGGATCACCGTTTCGATGCCGGTGAGGGCGTCGCGGGTTGCCGACGTCAGCATCAGGAACAGGGATTCCGGGGTGGTGATCAGGATGTCCGGAGGGCGGGTGGACAGGGCTCGGCGTTCGGCGGCGGGGGTGTCGCCGGAGCGGATGCCTACCTTGACCTCGGGTTCGGGCAGGCCCAGGCGGACGGATTCCTGGCGGATGCCGGTGAGGGGGCTGCGGAGGTTGCGTTCCACGTCCACCGCGAGGGCCTTGAGGGGGGAGACGTAGAGGACTCGGCAGCGTTTTCTGGGGTCGGCGGGGGGTGGGGTGGAGGTCAGCTGGTCCAGGGCGGCGAGGAATGCGGCGAGGGTTTTGCCGGAGCCGGTGGGGGCTACTACCAGCACGTCCGAGCCCTGGTTGATGGCGTTCCATGCGCCGGCCTGGGCTGCGGTGGGGGCGTCGAAGGCGCCCGTGAACCAGCCTCGGGTGGCGGGGGAGAAGCCGGCTAGGGCTCGGTGTGCGGAGCTGACCATGCGTCCATCCTGCACCTCGGGACTGACAATGGCTCTGAGCTGGGGGTTTGCTGGCCTGGGGGTGCCGTGGGGCGCGTTGTGGGTCGGGGTCGGGGCGGTACGGCGAACCCGCCGCCGACGGTACTGCTGTGGGTCGGGAGGGGAACGAGCCCAATTAGCCACGTAAGCGGCGGGTTGCGCCGTACCGCCCCGACCCGCTCCCGTGCGTTCGCGGCTGCGGGTGCGTGGTGGCGGCCCGATCCGCTCCCGGTGCGTTCGCGGCTGCGGGCCCGTCGTGGCTACCGGCCCGCTCCCCTGCGTGGGCGGGCGGCTCGCCATCGTGGCCGGGGTGTGGCGGAGAATGGGGGTATGGCAGGTTCCGGTGGTGACGTGGCGCGGCACTGGCGGTATGCCGAGTTGCCCGGCGTTGATCTGTTGCGGGCTCGCTATGTGCGGAAGGAGTTTGTGCGGCATACGCATGAGCACTTTGTGATTGCCGCTATTGCTGATGGGGTGGAGGTCTTTCACCATCACGGGGCCGATCAGTACGCGGGGGCCGGGGCGCTTGCGCTGGTTAATCCTGATACGCCGCATACCGGGCGGGCCGGGGTGCCCGAGGGGTGGCGGTACGGGGCTGTTTATCCGTCGCCCGAGGTGGTGGGGGAGATTGCTGCCGAGACCACGGTTATTCGGGGGACGCCGGGGTTCGTCAGTCCGGTGCTTGATGATCCGTATGCCGTGGGGCTGGTGCATCAGGTGTTGCGGGCTGCCGAGGAAGGGAATGCGCTGGCCGCCGATACTTTGCTGCGGGTTGCCGTGACGCGGCTGCTGCGGTTGAACGGTGGGTCGCTGGTGCGGCGGGAGGTGCGGACGGCCGGTGCTCGGGTCGCGGCACGTGCGCGTGCCGTGTTGGAGGAGCGGATGGTCGAGCCGCCGACTCTGGAGAGGCTTGCGGCTGATCTCGGGGTCAGCTCGTTCTCGTTGTTGCGGGGCTTTCGGGATGCCTATGGGATGCCGCCGCATGCCTGGTTGACCGATGCCCGGGTGCGGCGGGCGCTGCGGTTGTTGGACGGCGGTACGTCGCCTGCCGAGGCGGCTGTGGCGGTGGGGTTCACCGATCAGCCGCATCTGAATCGGCATTTCGCCCGGATCGTGGGGGTGCCGCCGGGGGCCTATCAGCGGGAGCGCAAGAACGTACAAGACGCGCGGGGGAGCTTCTTCTAGCGTCCGGTGCGTGGCAGAACAGACAGCTCTCGCAGATATACGTGATGACGACGAGGGGAAGCCGGACGCCGCCGTTGTCCGTGACGCTCTCGGTGTCGGCGTCGCCGTAGGACTTTCCGGCTTTGCCTTCGGGGTGACCTCGGCGGGCGGTGGGCTCTCGTTGTTGCAGAGCTGTGCGCTCAGTCTGCTGGTGTTCACAGGGGCGTCGCAGTTCGCGCTCGTGGGGGCGCTCGCCGGTGGCGGGAATCCGCTCACCGCGGCTGCGGGGGCGTTCTTCCTGGGGGTGCGCAATGCCTTTTACGGGCTGCGGCTGTCGGAGTTGCTGGCGCTCCCGCGCGCGGTGCGGCCGTTCGCCGCGCAGTGGGTCATCGACGAGACGACCGCGGTCGCGCTGGCGCAGCCCACGCGGCGCAGTGTGCGCATCGGGTTCACCGTCACCGGACTGAGTCTGTACGTGTTGTGGAATCTGACCACTCTGCTCGGTGCGCTGGGCGCCAAGGCGATCGGTGACACGAGGGTTTGGGGTCTTGATGCCGCCGGGCCCGCCGTCTTCCTGGCGCTGCTCGCTCCGATGCTGAAGACCGCCATTGAACGGGCCGTCGCCGGTCTCGCCGTGGTTCTGGGGCTGGGGTTGCTGCCCGTTCTGCCGGCCGGTGTACCTGTGCTGGTGGCTGCGCTCGCGGCGCCCGTTGTCCTTTTCGTGGAGGGCCGTCGGCGGCAGACGCCTCGCAACGGCCGGGAGGGGGAGGAGCGTTGAACACCTGGATCGCTATCGGGGTGACCGCTCTTGGCTGTTACGCCGTCAAGCTCGTCGGGCTGCTCGTGCCCGCCGGGGCCCTTGAGAGGCCGCTCGTGCGGCGGCTGGCCGCGTTGCTGCCGGTTGCTCTTCTTGCTGCGCTGACGGCTCAGCAGACCTTTGCCGACGGGCACGTCCTGGTGGTCGACGCGAGGGCGGCGGGGCTCGCCGCGGCCGCCGTGGCGCTGGTTCTGCGCGCGCCCTTCCTCCTTGTCGTCGCGGCCGCCGTGCTCGTCACTGCGGGCGTGCGCGCCGTGGGTGGGTGATGGGCCGGAGTTCGGCTCAGCCGATGGGGCGACCGTGCGCTCTCAAGGTGCGCAGGGCCTCGATCGTCACCATGGGGCGTGCTTCCAGGGCCGTGCCCGGTGCCCATTGGCGCCAGCGGATCGGCCAGCCGCCGTCCTGTTGCTGGGTGGCCGTCAGGTGGTCCAGGGAGCGCGTCATCTCGTCGTCGGTGAACCACGCGCGTGCGAGCGAACTCGGGGTCTTCGCGTAGTCGTGCGGGAAGTGGTGCTCGCCGGGGGCGTAGCCGGCTGATACGGGGTAGGCGGTGAGGTCGTCCGGGTTCAGTGCGGCGAGGCGGTGTTCGCGGACCAGGCGGCCCAGGCGGTCGGCGGCCGCCTCCGCGCGCGGGCGGTCGGGGGCGGAGTCCAGGAAGGCCACGGCGGCCTCGACCTCGTAGGGGTGGGACTTCTCCAGGGAGTCGATCGCCTGCCAGCAGAAGTCCGTGGCCCGGAACAGCCAGGCGTGCCACACCTCGTTGCGGTGCAGCAGGCCCACCACCGGACCGGTGGTGAGCAGTTCGCTCGGCGGGTCGTCCAGGACGGGGATGAACGGGGCCGTCGGGTAACCGCGCTGGCTGGGACGGATCGCCGGCAGGGCGCCGTCCGCGGTGGAGACGGAGGTGAGGTAGCGGCACACCCGTTCGATGCGCTGTCCGCCGCAGCGCCCGATGGAGTCCAGGACGCGGAGCGCGTGCATGGTGTGCAGCGGCTGGCTCACCGGACCGCGCAGATCGGGCTCCAGCGCGTGGCCGTATCCGCCGTCCTCGTTGCGGTAGGCGTCCAGCGCGGTCTCCACCGGGTCGGCGGTGCCGTTCAGGAAGTGGTGTGCGAAGAGGCGCTGCTCCAGCACGCGCGCGGTGAGCCAGACGAAGTGCTCGGCGCGGAAGAGCGGGGAGCGCGCCGAAGGCGTGGCGGGGAGTGGGGAAGCTCCTGTTTCGGACATGCGACAGACCGTAGGGCGGAAAGCGGTCTCGGCAAGCGGTCCTGGCTCAGGCCCACCCTCAGGGGCGGGATACTGGAGTCATGCGGTTGACGGTCTTCTGGGAGCGGATGGCGGATCACTTCGGTCCGGGGTACGCCGACACCTTCGCGCGCGACCACGTGATGACGGAGCTCGGCGGGAACACGGTGCACGGGGCGCTGGACGCCGGCTGGGAGGCCAAGGACGTCTGGCGCGTGGTCTGCACGGTCATGAATGTTCCGGGGGAGAAGCGCTGATCCGTGGGGAAGACCGCAGGACGACAGTTGAATGTCAGACGCGTGAGCCAGACTTGATCCGTGGCACCCACTGACGAGACCGGGCAGACGGCCCGGCAAGCATCTCCGTTCGGCACGACGCCGCCCGACCGGCCCCCGGCCGACGGCGCCGCCGCGTCGGGCGCCCGCATGCCGCGCTGGCTGCCGCGGGCCGTGGTGCTGGTGCTCTCGCTCTTCGCCGTTTTCCAGCTGGGCACCTGGGCCTTCCACCAGCTGACCGGCCTGCTGATCAACATCCTGATCGCGTTCTTCCTGGCCCTCGCCATCGAGCCCGCGGTGAGTTGGATGGCCGCGCGCGGCATGCGCCGGGGGCTGGCCACCGGTCTCGTCTTCCTCGGCGTGATGATCGCGGCGGCGGGCTTCGTCACCCTGCTCGGCTCCATGCTGGCGGGGCAGATCATCAAGATCGTCGAGGACTTCCCGGACTACCTCGACTCCGTCATCAACTGGATCAACACGCACTTCAACACCGACCTGAAGCGGGTGGACGTCCAGGAGGGCCTGCTCAAGTCCGACTGGCTGCGCAACTACGTGCAGCACAGCGCCACCGGCGTCCTGGACGTGTCCGCCCAGGTCCTCGGCGGCCTCTTCCAGCTGCTGACGATCGCGTTGTTCTCGTTCTACTTCGCCGCCGACGGCCCGCGACTGCGCCGTGCGCTCTGCTCCGTACTGCCGCCCGCGCGGCAGGCCGAGGTGCTGCGCGCGTGGGAGATCGCCGTCAACAAGACCGGTGGTTACATCTACTCGCGCGGTCTGATGGCGCTCATCTCCGGCATAGCCCACTACATCCTGCTGCAGATCCTGGGCGTGCCCTACGCGCCCGTGCTCGGCGTCTGGGTGGGCCTGGTCTCGCAGTTCATCCCGACCATCGGCACCTATCTCGCGGGCGCGCTGCCCATGCTGATCGCGTTCACCGTCGATCCCTGGTACGCGCTGTGGGTGCTGATCTTCGTCGTGGTCTACCAGCAGTTCGAGAACTACATGCTGCAACCCAAGCTGACCGCGAAGACCGTCGACATCCACCCCGCCGTCGCCTTCGGCTCGGTCATCGCCGGCACCGCACTCCTGGGCGCCGTCGGCGCACTGATAGCGATCCCGGCGGTCGCCACGCTGCAGGCGTTCCTGGGGGCGTACGTGAAGCGGTACGCGGTCACCGACGACCCCCGTGTGCACGGACACCGGGGACGGGGAGCGGGGCGGGGCGTCGCCACGCGCGCGAGACGGCTGTGGGGACGGCGGCCCGGGGCGGCGCGGGACGATGCGACACCGGGCGATGCGAGGGAGTCCGGGGAGGGCCCCTCGGGCGGAGAAGGTTCCTCGGGCGGGGGAAGCTCCTCTTCCTGAGGCGCGCCAGTCGATACGGCGGTGGGGCGGGCCGGTGGGGACACGGGCAGCCGGTTCAGTACGTGGCAGCCGCCCACAACCCGGCGCCGATGACCGCCACCACGTAGCAGCCCGTCGCCGTGGCCACGATCCGCCGCCTTGTCGGCTCGCTCCAGGGAGTGCGGGAGAGCAGCCAGGCCAGCGCGGGCAGGACCAGGACGGCGTGCAGGCTGACCCCGTGCAGCGGCTTGAGCGGGGCCGTCGAGTGGTACGCCGCCTCCTGGTGGCCGGTGCGGGCGAGGACGACGCCGCGCGCGATCATCGCGGCGCCCGAGACGAGGGCGACGAGCAGGATCGCGAAGCCGGAGCGCACCGCGAGCGGCATCCCCACGGGGCCGGTGGGCCGGTGCCGGAACGAGGCCAGCGCGAACGCGGTGAGCAGCACCACCAGGACCCCGCCGCCCACTGCGAGCGTCATCGACACCCCGGTGTCGAAGGGCGTCTCCATGTCGAGGTGCGAGGGCACCCGGCGCCACGCCTGAAGGGTGATGCCGCCGACCTCCACGACGCAGTCGGCGGCGAACACGGCGAGCAGCACGGTGCGCAGGCGCGGGCCGACGCGCAGATACGACGTGACCCAGGTGACCGCGATCAGTGTCGCCCCGAAGGACAGCCCGAAGGTCACAGGCTTGCGCCATGAGACGGGGCCGAACCAGGGGCCGCCGTCGACGGCGAACACCACCAGGTGCGCGAGGCCGGACAGGATCAGGAGGAGGCCGGTGGCGTGGCAGAGACGCTCCACCGGGCGCGCCCCGGACCACCAGGCCGCCGGGACCGCCGCCCTGCTGTTCTCTCGGGTGCTCTTCTCGGTCTCCATGGCCATCAGGCTCGCGAAAGCGCCCGGTTCGGTCGTCGTCCGGCCGAAGACACCTGTCGTACGCCACCGGAAGTAGCGTGCCATCGAAGTTGATCGGCTCGCCCACGAGCCGATGCCTGGTTTTGCTACGTAGCAGTCTCGAAGTACTCAGCAGCAATGACCGGCGAGCCGGCAGCGACGGCGAGTGCGTAGCGTTCGTCGGCGATCTCGCCTTGGAAGTGGCCGTCGAACATGTCCCGGAGCGCGGCTTCGCCCAGGCTCCCGAGCCTGAAGTCGGACTCCCAGTTGGAAACGATGAGGTTGGTGAACAGAATCTGCTTCCTCCGGGCCGCCGTCATTGGCGTTTGCGGCGGCTCCCAGCATTCAAGGAGTGACGCGTCGCCGAGCGCCAAGATGACGAGCTCTCGATGCGCGTCACGCCGCGCGGCTTCCTGGGCTGTCTGCGTCTGCCGAGCCTGGTACCACAGATAGGCAGCCACTCCGGCCAACGCAGCCGCAGAGAAGAGCACGGACAGCCACACCCGGCACTCCTGGGGGCGTCCCGATCCTACGAATGACCGGGATCAACCCATGAAGAAAGGTATGGATCGGGTGACGCTGGCGGTGTGCGCAACGCACGAGGCTCCCGTGCCGTTGGGGGAAGTGTTCGAAGTCTCAACCCACAGGCAAAGGAGCCGCGTTGGTTCCGTATTCTGCCGCACTCGACCTGCCCCCTGCCCACCGCGCTGGTACACACCGCTACAAGTAGGACCGGTGCCGTGAGTGAGCGGTCCCCCGATGACGCGCTGGAATGTAGGTCCGCATCCCACGGATGATCCTGAAGACATGGCCGGACCGATACGCGTGATCGTGCATCCGCCGTCACCCACGGGTGGCCGCAGGGTGCGGGTGGACGGCGAGATCCTCGGCCTGGCCCACAACGTGGCCGACGTCGCGGAGTTCCTCCGCCGAGCGGGGCTGGAGATCGACTCGGCGGAGGTGGCGGAGTCGCCGTGGATCGACTGGCGCGGAGGGGGCCGGAGCACTGGGGCCCGGAGACGTGACGGTCGAGAAAGTCTGAGCGGCAGGGCAGTCGAACTCCCTTCCGTACCCGTCTTTACAGGGGAACGAGGGAGGGCGCATTGAACGCCGACGAGGAACGCCAGTTCCGCGAATTCGTGGCGGCGCGGTCGAGATCGCTGCTGCACACGGCCTACCTGCTGACCGGGGACTGGGAGCAGGGCCGGGACCTGCTCCAGACCGCGCTTGCCTCCACCGCTCGGCGTTGGTCGAAGCTGCGCGACCGGGAACAGCCGGAGATCTATGTCCGCCGGGCTCTCTACCACGCCCAGGTGGATCGCTTCCGGCTCCTCAGCTGGGGGCGGGAAACGGTCACGGACACCGTGCCGGACAAGCCGTCCGGACAGGTCGCCGACTGGGCCGACACCGTGGTCCAGCGGCAGGACATCATGGCCGCGCTGCGGCGGCTGCCCAAGCGCCAGCGTGCGGTGATCGTCCTGCGCTACTTCGAGGACCGGCCGGACAACGAGATCGCCGCGATTCTGGGCGTCGCCCAGGGGACGGTCCGCAGCCAGACCCACAAGGCCCTCGCCTCTCTCCGCACCACCCTGGCCGAGGCAGGGCCGTCGGCCGCCTCCTCCACCGCCGCCGGAAGGGGCACCATCGCATGAACGACTCGACCGAACACCCGCTGCACGATGCCTTGCACGCCCATGTCCGGGAGAGCGGCAGTGACGCCGCCGGTGCCCATCTGGTCGGCCTGGCCGACGGCGCGTTGCGGGTCGCCCGGCGGCGGCAGTGGCTGGCCCGCGTCGGCGTCGGCGTCGTCGCAGCCGCCGCGGTCGCCACCGTCTGGGTGGCCGTCGCGGACGGCGCGACCCCGCGCGCTCACGTGGTCCAGCCCGCCACAGGGGGCGGCACCGGGAAGGCGGCCCCGGTCTCCCTCCTGCCGGTCACCTCGTCCGTGGAGCGCGCCTGCACCCAGGGCAGCGACGGCTACACCGTGCACGCGACCGCGACCCAACCGGCGTTCTGCGTCCACACCGACCGGGCCAAAGGCATGACCGACGTCCGCGTCACCTCCGCGAAGGCCGGGAAAAGCACCATCGACGGCACCTGGCGGGTCGAGGTGACCCTCAGCCCCGCCGACCGGACCCGTTTCGCCGCCCTCACCGGCTCCATCGCGGCGGCCCCGGTCCCGCGCAACGAATTCGCCATCGTCATCGACGGCAAGCTCTGGGGCAGCCCCCACGTGACCTCCTCGATCACCGGCGGCCGTTTCGAAATCGTCGGGGCCTACGTCGGGGATCTCAGCAGCGCCACCGCCCACGATCTCGCCCACCGGCTGAATCCCAGGTGAGTAGTCGACTCCCGCTACGGCGTTGGCACAGCGAAAAGGCCCCCGCCTGCGGGAAATCGGCAGGCGGGGGCCTTGATCAGTGAGCTTCTTCGAGTTGGTCATCGTTCAGGTGATGGCCTGTGAAGCGCAACGAGCGAGGCCCTCGGGCTGTTGATCGAGATGTCTGACGTCTCAACCACACTGCTCGGGAGCCTCGTTGGTCATCCATCCCGCCGCACTCGACCTGCCGCATGCGCTCGTGGAGTGGGTCACCATGCCGCTGCACGAGCGCCGGTCGAGCGTGGCGTCGCGCGCCGGAAGTCCTGGCGCATCTTCCGCCGGTCCCGATGCAGCCCGGTCATGTGACACCTACGGCTTGGCCGGCGAGGTGGTCGACGATTCGGCCGGGGCTGCGGAGTCCGGCGCCCCCGCGTAGTCGGGCAGTTCGATGCCGTTGATCGCGCGCCCGACCAACTCGGTGAACCATTCGCCGGCGAAATCGGGGCGCGGCTCGGCGTCCGGCCCGGGGACGTCGCGGCTGCGGGCGTTCAATCGGCCGATCTCCTGGTTGGCCTCGACGAACGAGCGCATCCGCGCCTCGTAGCGGGTGAACCCGGTGTCGGGGTCCCACTCGGCGGCGGCCAGCTCTCCGGCCAGCAGGTAGGCGCCGACCAGTGCCAGCCCGGTGCCCTGCCCGGACATCGGCGACGAGCTGAACGCCGCGTCCCCGAGTAGCCCCACCCGTCCGCTCGACCAGCGGTCCATCACCACCTGGGCGACCTGGTCGAGGTAGAAGTCCGGGGTGTCGTCCAAGTGCGC
Source organism: Streptomyces sp. CA-249302 (assembly GCF_050936785.1). NCBI lineage: Bacteria > Bacillati > Actinomycetota > Actinomycetes > Kitasatosporales > Streptomycetaceae > Streptomyces > Streptomyces sp. CA-249302. Next base: position 7,952,875 of record NZ_JBNJMG010000001.1, read on the forward strand.
GAGGATGTCCGGGGCCAGCCAGCCCAGGCCCGCCATCCGCTCACGCAGCAGGCGCTTCTGGGCCGCGACGTCACGGTGGTCGACGTCGAAGTCAGCCGAGGCGGAGTAGAACATGGCCATCGCCCGGGTGGCGTCCTGGATGGGTCGCAGGAGGGCGGAGCGCCCGGACTCCTGGTCCTGGTACTCCAGCAGCCAGCGGTCCAGCCCGAACTCATTGGGCACGCTGTAGAAGGCCAGCACGTGCCCGAGGTGGCGGAGGAACCGCTCGTGCGGCCCGAAGACCATCGCCCGCAGCTCCGAGTGCAGCCCGTCCGCCCCGACCACCAGGTCGAAGCGCCGCCGGTCGCCGCCCGCGAAGACCACGTCGACCCCGTCCGCGTCCTGGGAGAGCTCGGCGATTCGGTCGCCGAAGATGTACTCGACGCCGTCGCGGGTGTCGTCGTAGAGCACCTGGGACAGGTCCCCGCGCAGGATCTCGATGTCCGCGATGAACCCGTCGCCACCGTCGTCGTCCGCGCGGAAGGTCTCCAGCACCTGCCCGTCCGCGTCCACGGTGTGCGCGCCGGCTGTGTCGGTGCACGCCGCGCGGATCGCCGCGTCCAGCCCCATGCGCTCGATGACCTCCTTGGCGACCCCGCGCGCGTCCACCGCCTGCCCGCCGGGACGCAGCTCGGGAGCCCGCTCCACCACGGTCACCTCAGCCCCTCGCCGGCGCAGCCAGTGGGCCAGCGCGGGTCCCGCGATGCTCGCCCCGGCCACCAGCACCCTGGGATCCCTCAACCGGTTCCCCTGGTCGCCGGTCCGGATGGTGTGCTCCTGCTCGGAGTCGCCGACGTTCATCACTGCCTCCATGTGCTTCCTCCCGCGGTGGAACGTTTCCAGCACAGGCCCACCGCCGTCGGTGGATCCAGGGGTGTCGACCGCGGATCCGCACCGAACTCATCGGTACGGCCGGAATCGCGTCCACCCCGCCAAAGTGCGATGACGATGACATGCGCTCAAGATCCGATGGCACAGGACATCCGGTCTCGGAAGTGCCGCGTGGTGCGCTTGACACAAAAATCGAACATCCATTCTTATTGAGGTTCCGGCGAGACTCTCCGCGGGTGATTCGGCACGGTTTTGATGGAGAAGTACCCGAGTTATCCACAGGCCGGACGGGCGTCGGGGCGCATTGTCAGTGGCAGGCGTTAGCGTCTTTGACGTGAAGCGATCGACTCAAGCAAATCGGGTGGAACCCATGGCAGGAACCGACCGCGAGAAGGCCCTTGACGCCGCACTCGCACAGATTGAACGGCAGTTCGGCAAGGGCGCGGTCATGCGCATGGGCGAGCGGCCGAACGAGCCCATCGAGGTCATCCCCACCGGGTCGACCGCGCTCGACGTCGCGCTCGGCGTCGGCGGCATCCCGCGCGGCCGCGTGGTGGAGGTGTACGGACCGGAGTCCTCCGGCAAGACGACCCTGACGCTGCACGCGGTGGCCAACGCGCAGCGGGCCGGCGGCCAGGTGGCCTTCGTGGACGCGGAGCACGCCCTCGACCCCGAGTACGCGCGCAAGCTCGGCGTCGACGTCGACAACCTGATCCTGTCCCAGCCGGACAACGGCGAGCAGGCCCTGGAGATCGTGGACATGCTGGTCCGCTCCGGCGCCCTCGACCTGATCGTCATCGACTCCGTCGCCGCGCTCGTCCCGCGCGCGGAGATCGAGGGCGAGATGGGCGACAGCCACGTCGGTCTCCAGGCCCGGCTGATGAGCCAGGCGCTGCGGAAGATCACCAGCGCGCTCAACCAGTCCAAGACCACCGCGATCTTCATCAACCAGCTGCGCGAGAAGATCGGCGTGATGTTCGGCTCCCCGGAGACCACGACCGGTGGCCGGGCGCTGAAGTTCTACGCCTCCGTGCGCATGGACATCCGCCGCATCGAGACCCTGAAGGACGGCACCGACGCGGTCGGCAACCGTACCCGGGTGAAGGTCGTCAAGAACAAGGTCGCGCCGCCCTTCAAGCAGGCCGAGTTCGACATCCTCTACGGCCAGGGCATCAGCCGTGAGGGCGGTCTGATCGACATGGGCGTGGAGCACGGCTTCGTCCGCAAGGCCGGCGCCTGGTACACGTACGAGGGCGACCAGCTGGGCCAGGGCAAGGAGAACGCGCGCAACTTCCTGAAGGACAACCCCGACCTGGCCAATGAGATCGAGAAGAAGATCAAGGAGAAGCTGGGCGTGGGCGTACGGCCCGAGGAGCCGACCAAGGAGCCGGGCGCCGACGCCGCGGCGGTCACCGCTCCCGCGGACGACGCCGCGAAGGTGCCTGCTCCGGCGGCGGCCAAGGCGGCAAAGGCCAAGGCTCCGGCTGCCAAGAGCTGACCCGCACCGTGTCTGATTCAAAGGCGTGGCCAACCGACTGGGCCGAGTACGTCTACCCCGACTCCTCGCGGGAGCGGGGCGGGGCGGGCGACGGGGGATCTGCCGGGCCGGACGGCGATGCACACGGGAATGCGGGGCACGGCGCGGACGGGGGATACGACCGCGCCGGGTCGTACGGCACGGGGGGCTCGCGCGGGGATGACGACCGGTACGGCACCGGTTGGCCGTACGAGGACGAGCAGCCGTACGGGGGCGGCCGGGCGTCCGAGGACAACAGGTCGCACGGGGGCGGCCAGGCGTCCGAGGGCAGCCGACCGCAAGGGGGCGGCCGGTCGTCCGGGGGTGGCTGGTCGCAGCGGCGGGGCAGGTCCTCCGGGGACGGTCGGTCGTCCGAGGGCAGTCGGTCGTACGAGGACGGCCTGGCCGTCGGCGGGGAGCGGCCGGACGACGACGGGGTCGGGGCCGAGTCCGGCTCGCGGGGGCGTGATTCGCGTCGGCGTGGCGCAGGTCGTGACGGTGGTGTCCGTGGCGCGGACGGCTCCCGTGGGCGTCGGCAGCGGCGTCGCGGGGAGGGGGCCGATCAGGACGGGGGCTTCTCCTCCTCGTCGAGGGCCGAGCAGGAGGAGCCTCCGGGGGATCCGGTCGAGCGGGCGCGGGCGATCTGTCTGCGTCTGCTCACCGGGACCCCGCGCACGCGCAAGCAACTCGCCGACGCCCTGCGCAAGCGGGAGATCCCGGACGACGCCGCGGAGGAGGTGCTGTCCCGGTTCGAGGAGGTCGGGCTGATCAACGACAGTGCCTTCGCGGAGGCATGGGTGGAGTCCCGGCATCACGGCCGGGGGCTCGCCCGGAGGGCGCTCGCGCAGGAGTTGCGGACCAAGGGGGTCGACTCGACGCTGATCGACGAGGCCGTCTCCCAGTTGGACTCCGAGCAGGAGGAACAGACGGCACGCGAACTCGTCGCCCGCAAGCTGCGTGCCACCCGAGGTCTCGACCGCGACAAGCGGCTGCGCCGCCTCGCGGGGATGCTCGCCCGCAAGGGTTATCCCGAGGGCATGGCCCTGCGGGTGGTGCGGCAGGCGCTCGAGGAGGAGGGCGAGGACACGGAGTTCCTCGGGGACGAAGGGTTCTGAGCGGCCGGGCTCGGGAGGTGAGGCGTTCCGAGTCGGCGGGCCTTGGCAGCAAAGGGTTCTCGGCCGAACGGGCCTTCTGGAACGAGGAGTTGCGAAGCGCGCCGACCAGGCCTTCCGGAACGAGGAGTTCCGAAGCGCCGAGCCACTCGGCCCCCGACGCTAGAGCCTCTCGCATCGCGTGAGCCTTCTCCGGTGCGCAGCCTTACCTTGCGCTCCCGGAAGGGTGAGGTGGTCCCGGGCGTGGGTACTGTCTGCTGCCGTCGCGGAGCCGCCCGGGGCCTTGCAGGTCTGTGGCGCGCAGCCACCTACCGGGCGCGTCGCCATCCCTGCCCGCGTCCTCCGCCGCTCCCGCGCCCGCCCTGCCGCACGCCGAAAGGCTCCCCGCCGTGTCCGACTCCGCACAGCCCCGAAGAACGCCGTCCCGAAGAACGCCGTCCCGAAGATCGCCCAAGACCCTGCCTGCGTGTCCTACCGCCACCGCCACCGCCACCGCATTGGCCATGGCCATGGCCCTGACGCTGAGCGGCTGCGGGCTGATGTCCGACGGAGACAACAAGGGCGCGACGGTCCAAGGCACCATCACCCTCGGCTTCGTCAACGGCGGTACCACCAAGTTCCACACCTGTCTGCAGGAGGCCGTCGAAGATGTGGGGCAGAGCAACTTCGCGCGGATCCGGACGGCGAACTCGCATCAGGACGCGGCGACCGAGCTGTCCAACATCGAGGACATGATCTCCCGCAAGGTCGACGCGCTGATCGTGCAGACGGTCGACGCGGAGGCGTTGAAAGCGGACGTCACCAAGGCCCGTAGCGCGGGCATACCGATCTTCTTCACCTCCGTCGCGCCGGACGACACCTCGCACATCCTGGGGGCGGTCGTCGTCGACCTGAAGAAGGTCGGGCAGCTGGACGCCGGCTGGGTAGAGAAGGACGCGGCGGGCAGACACGTGAACGTCGGTGTGATCGCCGGCGCCCCCGGTGCCGCCTCCGACCTCCTGGTCGGCGGATTCACCAAGGCGCTGCCCGGCAACGCCGAGGTCGTGGCGAACCAGCCCGGCATGTTCGACCCCACGAAGGCACGGACCGTCGCCGAGAACATGATCGAGGCCCACCCCGACCTGGACTACGCCTTCGTCGCCAACGAGGAGATGGCCTTCGCGGTCCGCAAGGCGTTCGACGCGGCCGGCGCCAAGGACGTCAAAATCGTGACCGTCAACGGCACGGACGAGGGGCTGGCCGCCCTCAAGGACGGCCGCTTCTCGGCCACGGTCTCCAACTCCGCCGCGGACACCGGCGAGTTGGCGGTGACGAACGCCATCGATCTGCTGCGCGGACGTAAGGCGGAGAAGATCGCGAAGACGCCTGCCGAGCTGATCACCAAGGTCAACGCGGACACCGCCCCGCTGTACTGCCAGGCCGACGGCTACTGAGCAGCGGCTCCGGCCACCGGCAGCCCCGCCGCCTTCCACGCCTGGAAGCCGCCGACCAGATCGGTGGCCCGGTGCAGTCCCAACCGGTGCAGGGAGGCCGCCGCGAGGCTCGACGCGTATCCCTCGTTGCAGATCACGACGACCCGCAGGTCATGGCCGGTGGCCTCGGGCGCGCGGTGGCTGCCCTGTGGGTCGAGCCGCCACTCCAGTTCGTTGCGCTCGACGACGAGGGCGCCGGGGATCAGGCCGTCCCGCTCGCGCAGGGCCGCGTACCGGATGTCCACCAGCAGCGCCTCACCGGCCCGGGCGGAGTCGTAAGCCGCCTTCGGCTCGATCCGCCCGTACCCCGCACGCACCCGCTCCAGCAACTCGTCGATACCGACGGGCTGTTCGCCCGTACCACTCACTTGCCCGCTCCCCGATCCTGATCCCACGCCGCTCGCTGTCGCTGTCACTGCCAGTCCTCCGGCCGCTCCACCTGCTCGAGTCGCAGTACCTGTCCGACCCGGCTGTACCGGCGGATCTGCGGCAGGGGCGGGTAGTACGCGTGGACGGAGACCGCGTGCCGGTCGGTCGACTCGTTGAGGACCTCGTGGACGTGGTGGCGGCCGAAGGACCGGCTCCGGCCGGTCGGCAGTCGCCGTTCGCGGTCCACTCCGTCCGTGAGTTCCAGGGTTTTCCAGCCGTCGGCGGGCAGCCGGGCGGCGAGCGAGTGCTCCTTCAGCTCACCGGCGGCCGTGACGAAGGCGCCCACGGACTCGGCGTGGTCGTGCCAGCCGGTGCCGGTGCCGGGCGGCCAGCCGATCAGCCAGGCCTCGCTGCCGCCGGGGCCCTCCAGCCGTACCCAGGTGCGGCCCTCCGGGTCGAGCGGGAGCGAGGCGATGAGCTCGGCGTCGGCGGCCGTACGCCGTACGAAGTCGAGGAGGTCGGCCTGCGTCGGCGTGGGAACGGCCGTGGGCGCGGAGGCCGGGACAGAGGGGGAGACAGACACGGGGCACCGTCCTGAAGAGCGTTCGCGGAGGGCGCGCGACGGCAGCGGGCGGCGCGCGATTGAAGAGGGGGATGCGAATTCAGCAGGACGGGCGACACACGCAGCCCGCATAGCGGACGAGGTCCATATGGACCCTCCGCCACAGGCGCACACAGGTGTCGGTCACGATCCGGAGTACACCATGGCGCTCCGGACCGGTCAACTCACCGTCACTATGTGGACCGCACAGTGACGGTGAGTACGGCAGCCGGTGGCGCGGAGCCCTCAAAGCGCCCCGCTTTCGCCCCGGCCATGACCTCGACGCGCCCGCGCCTCAGCTTCAGCGCCGCGCCCTCGACGCGCCCCCCGCCTCACCCTCGGCCGCGCCCTCGACGCGCCCCCCGCCTCACCCTCGGCCGCGCCCTCGACCCACCCCGCGTCAGGCCCCGGCCGCGGCGTCACCGTGCCCCCGCCCCCGCCTCGCTCTCCGTCTTCGCCGGTCCGCCCAGTGCCGCCTCCGCGGCCGAGTACAGGTCCGCCGGGCGTACGCCGCCCAGCGCCGCGACCAGGTGGCCGTCGGGGCGGGCCAGCAGGACCGTGTGTGCGGCCGCGCCCGGGTAGCTCTCGGCGACCAGGAGTTCCGCGGGGTGCGGCAGGGCGGCCACCGCGGCTGCGAGGCGGGGCATGACGCCCGCCTTCACCCAGTGCTTGCGGTCCCATACGCCCGTGCCCGGGGCGACCAGGACGACGAGCAGGGCGCCGCGGCCGAGCCGGTCCCGCAGTCGTACGAAGGAGCCGTCCTCCGCGGTCACGCGGACATCGGCGATCGGCGCCCCCGGCGCTGTGTCCACGGGCACCTCGCCCTCCAGGTGCCGGGGCGCGAGCGGTGAGGCGGCGTACGCCCCCGGCGTGCCGAGCGCCCCACGCCCCAGGTGACCGTCCGTGAGCAGCGCGTCGTGACCCCGGGTCGCGCCGGGGACGTAGGCGCGCAGCCCGCCGCCACCGCGCAGCAGCGGCAGCACCTGGTCGGCGGCGCGCAGCCGGGCGGCGACCGCGCCGCGCCGCTCCGCCTGGTAGCTGTCGAGCAGCGCCTCGTGCGGCCCGTGGTGCCAGGCCAGCGCCAGCTTCCAGGCGAGGTTGTCGGCGTCCCGCAGCCCCTCGTCGAGCCCCTGTGTACCGAGCGCGCCAAGTAGATGCGCCGCGTCCCCGGCGAGGAAGACCCGGCCGGACCGCCACCGGCGGGCGAGCCGGTGGTGGACCGTGTGGACTCCCGTGTCGAGGAGTTCGTACGACGGTGTGGCGCCCCCGGTCCAGCCGGACAGGGTCTCCCGGATGCGGGCAAGCAGCAGCTCGGGTGTGACCAGGTCCTTGCCCGGCGGCAGCAGCCAGTCCAGGCGCCACACCCCGTCCGGGAGCGGGCGTCCGGTGACCTCCCCGGCCGAAGGTCCGGACGTCCGCCACGGCGGCATCCGATGGAGCAACGCCTCGCCGTCCCACGGAAGTTCCGCGCGCAGCGCCGCCACGGCGTGTCGCTCGACCGCGGTACGGCCGGGGAAGCGGATGTCCTGGAGCTTGCGGACCGTGGAGCGCGGGCCGTCGCAGCCGGCCAGGTAACTGCCGCGCCACCACGTGCCCTTGGGCCCGCGGGTGTGGGCGGTGACGCCGGAGCGCTCCTGCTCGACGGTGTCGAGGCGGCTGTCGACGGCGACCTTGGCGAGCCGCTCGCCGGCCAGGGCCTCGCGCAGGGCGGTGGTCAGGACGTGCTGGGCGATGTGCAGGGGGGCGGGTTCGCCGGCGTCGTCGAAGGTGACCTCACGCATCACCTGCTTGCGCCGCAGCGACCTCCATCCGGCCCATCGCGTGCCGGCCTGCTCCATGTCCAGACCCGTCAGCCGCGCCATCAGGTCGGCGGTGTCCTCCCGCAGGACGACCGTGCGCGCGGGACGCGGTTCGTCCTTGCCGGGCCCCTCGTCGAGCACGACGGACGGGACCTCCTGACGCGCCAGCGACAGGGCGAGCGTGAGCCCCACGGGCCCCGCTCCGACGATGATCACCGGGTCCACGGCGCGGCGCCCCCTGCCCGCGACGGTGTCCTGACGGACGTATGTGAACAGGAAGTTGGAGCAGGGTGCACGATCACAGAACGTATGCAACCCATTGCCGGTGCTTGCGTCAAGTGACGAAGGCAGTGGCCGTCGTGCCACTGCCTCCATGCCCGCTCATACGATGTGACGAGCCGTCAGGCGTTGGCGCCGCCCGCCCCCGTACCGAAGGTGCCCGCCACCGCCGCGTCGTCCGGCGCCAGCACCGCGCCCGTCGACTTCTTGCCGCGCCGCAGCCTGCCTTCCAGCCAGCTCGCGAAGCTGGTGAGGGAGAAGTTGACGGCGATGAAGATCACGGCCACCACCGTGAAGCTGGCGATGGTGTTGCCGTAGTAGCCGATCATCGTGTTCGCCGACGAGAGCAGCTCCGGGAAGGTGAGGACCGCGCCGCCGAGCGCCGTGTCCTTCACGATCACGACGAGCTGGCTGACGATGGCCGGGAGCATCGCGGTGACCGACTGCGGCAGCAGGATGAGCCGCATGACCTGGTTCTTGCGCAGACCGATCGCCACCGCGGCCTCGGACTGGCCCTTGGGCAGCGCCAGGATGCCGGCCCGGACGATCTCCGCGAGTACGGCCGCGTTGTACAGCACGAGGCCGGTGACGACGGCGTACAGCGGGCGGTCGTCCGAGCTGATGTTCGTGTACTTCGCGTACAGCGCGACGCCGAAGATCATCAGGACCAGCACGGGGATGGCCCGGAAGAACTCGACCACGACCGAGGCCGGGACGCGGATCCAGCGGTGGTCGGACAGTCGTGCGATGCCGAGGACCGCGCCGAGGGGCAGCGCGATGACCATGGCCAGCGCCGCGGCCTTCAGCGTGTTCTCCAGGCCCGGCCAGATGTACGTGGACCAGGCCTCGGTGCCGGTGAAGAACGGCTTCCAGAGGTTCCACTCGAGCTGGCCCTTGTCGTCGAGGCTGGTGTACACCCACCAGACGACCGCCGCGAGGGCGACCACGAAGACGGCCGTGAAGAGGACGTTGCGACGCTTGGCGCGGGGGCCCTGGGCGTCGTAGAGAAGGGAACTCATCGCTTGACCGCCACCTTCTTGCCCACCCAGCCGAGGATCAGGCCGGTCGGCAGCGTAAGGATCACGAAGCCCAGGGCGAAGACCGCGGAGATGGGGATCAGCTGGGCTTCGTTCTCGACCATCGTCTTCATCAGGGTCGCCGCCTCGGCGACGCCGATGGCGGCGGCCACCGTGGTGTTCTTGGTGAGGGCGATCAGGACGTTCGTCAGCGGGCCGATGGACGAACGGAACGCCTGCGGAAGCACGACCAGCCGCAGCACCTGGGAGAAACTCAGGCCGATCGCGCGCGCCGCCTCCGCCTGTCCGACCGGCACGGTGTTGATGCCGGACCGCAGCGCCTCGCACACGAACGCCGAGGTGTAGGCGACCAGGCCGAGGACGGCGAGCCGGAAGTTGATCGTGTCGATGACCGACGAACCGAGGCTGATGCCCAGGGTGTTGTTCAGGCCCAGTGACGTGAACAGGATGATCACGGTCAGCGGGATGTTCCGCACGATGTTCACGTAGACGGTTCCGAAACCGCGCATCAGCGGCACCGGCCCGACCCGCATGGCGGCCAGCAGGGTGCCCCAGACCAGGGAGCCGACGGCGGCGAGCAGCGTCAGCTGCACCGTCGTCCAGAAGGCCCCCAGTACGTCGTAACCTTCAAGAAAGTCGAACACGATCTCCCGCGCTTCCGCGTGTAGGGATGCCCCCGGTGCGCCGCCCGGGAGGCGGCGCACCGGTCAGGCGTTGCCTCAGCTCTTGATGTCGCCGATCTTCGGCGCGGGCTCGTTCTTGTAGCCGGCCGGGCCGAAGTTCTTGGTCACGGCCTTCTGCCAGGAACCGTCCGAGACCATCGACTCGAGCGCGGTGTTGATCTTCGCCTTGAGGTCGCTGCCCTTCTTGACGCCGATGCCGTAGTTCTCGTTGGTCATCTTGAAGCCGCCGAGCTTGAACTTGCCCTTGTACTGCGACTGCGAGGCGTAGCCGGCGAGGATCGAGTCGTCCGTGGTCAGCGCGTCGATGGCGCCGTTCTGTACACCGGTCAGACACGCGGAGTAGGTCGGGTACTGCTGGAGCTGGGCCTTGGGGGCCAGCTTGTCCTTGACGTTCTGCGCCGAGGTCGAGCCGGTCACCGAGCAGAGCTTCTTGCTGTTGAGGTCCGACGGCGACTTGATGGAGCTGTCGTCGGAGCGGATCAGCACGTCCTGGTGGGCGAGCAGGTACGGGCCGGCGAAGTCGACCTTCTGCTGGCGCTCCGGGGTGATCGAGTACGAGGCGGCGATGAAGTCGACGTCACCGCGCTGGAGCATGGTCTCGCGGTCGGCGCTCTTCGACTCCTTCCACTCGATCTGGTCCGCGCTGTAGCCGAGCTTCTTGGCCACGTAGGTGGCGACGTCGACGTCGAAGCCGGAGTAGCCCGACGGCGTCTTCTGGCCGATGCCGGGCTGGTCGAACTTGATGCCGACGGTGATCTTCTTGCTGCCGCCCGAGGAGGAACCGCTGTCCTTGTCGTTGTCGCTCGAACCGCACGCCGTGGCGGCCATGGCGAGGGCGAGCACGGCGGCCGAGGCGGCGGTGACCTTGCGGAGCTTCATGATGGACATCCTTTGGCTGGTGAAGAGACGAGAGCCGTCGGTGGTGGGGGCTGGGCGGGCCGTCAGTGGTGCAGGATCTTCGACAGGAAGTCCTTGGCGCGGTCGCTGCGCGGGTTGCTGAAGAACTGGTCGGGCGCGGCCTCTTCGACGATCCGGCCGTCCGCCATGAACACCACGCGGTTCGCGGCCGATCGTGCGAAGCCCATCTCATGGGTGACGACGATCATGGTCATGCCGTCCCGGGCGAGCTGCTGCATGACCTCCAGGACCTCGTTGATCATCTCCGGGTCGAGGGCCGAGGTCGGCTCGTCGAAGAGCATGACCTTGGGGTCCATGGCCAGGGCGCGCGCGATGGCGACGCGCTGCTGCTGGCCGCCGGAGAGCTGGGCGGGGTACTTGTCCGCCTGCGTGGCCACGCCGACCCGGTCGAGCAGGGCGCGGGCCTTCTCCTCGGCCTGCTTCCGGTCGGCCTTGCGGACCTTGATCTGGCCCAGCATCACGTTCTCGAGCACGGTCTTGTGCGCGAAGAGGTTGAAGGACTGGAAGACCATCCCGACGTCGGCCCGCAGCCGGGCCAGCTCCTTGCCCTCCTGGGGCAGCGGCTTGCCGTCGATCGCGATCGTGCCCGAGTCGACGGTCTCCAGGCGGTTGATGGTGCGGCACAGGGTGGACTTACCGGACCCGGAGGGCCCGATGACCACGACGACCTCGCCGCGGGCGATCGTCAGGTCGATGTCCTGGAGTACGTGCAACGCGCCGAAGTGCTTGTTGACGCTCTTCAGGACGACCAGTTCTCCGGCCTCGGGTACCGCGTCTTCCTTGGCCACCGATACTTCGGTCATCGCTATCGGGCTCCGTCCTCCTCGGTTTCGGAGGACAGTAGTGAGCGGCCGCGACCAGCGTCATTACATCTGAGGGAGATCTGAGCATCACGATCCGATAGCGATCGGACACGTGTTGTAGCACTTCCCGGCGGGCGCGTATCGGCCGGGTAACGGAAGCGGCGCGCAACCGGAACCCGCTTGACTGCGTCCTCGTCCATCGGCGTGACTGCCATGATGCACACGCGCGCGTGGACGCGTTTTCACGGATGCCGACGGTACGGCCGATGAATCGAAGGGGGCCCGGATGAGACTGCTGCTTGTCGAGGACGACAACCATGTCGCCGCCGCTCTCTCGGCGGTTCTGGCACGGCACGGATTCGACGTCACGCACGCCCGCAGCGGCGAGGAGGCCCTCCAGGCGCTCGTCCCCGAGGGTGACGGCTTCGGCGTCGTCCTGCTCGACCTGGGCCTGCCCGACCAGGACGGATACGAGGTCTGCGGCAAGATCCGCAAGCGCACCGCCACCCCGGTGATCATGGTCACCGCGCGCTCCGACGTCCGCTCCCGCATCCACGGCCTCAACCTGGGCGCCGACGACTACGTGGTGAAGCCGTACGACACCGGGGAACTGCTCGCCCGGATCCACGCCGTCAGCCGGCGCACCGTCCACGAGGACGCCGCGCACGGCGAGGAGAGCGCGCTGCGCCTCGGCCCCGTGCTCATCGAACTGCCCACCCGGCAGGTCACCGTGGACGGTTCGGTAGTCCAACTGACCCGCAAGGAGTTCGATCTGCTCGCCCTGCTCGCGCAGCGCCCCGGGGTCGTCTTCCGCCGGGAGCAGATCATCAGCGAGGTCTGGCGCACCAGCTGGGAGGGGACCGGACGCACCCTGGAGGTGCATGTCGCCTCCCTGCGCGCCAAGCTGCGCATGCCGGCCCTGATCGAGACCGTTCGCGGCGTCGGCTACCGGCTCGTCGCCCCGGCCTCGTAGCGTGCACGGGTGCGTACCCGACTCCTCCCGCTGCTGATCGTCCTGATGGCGGCCGTGCTGCTCGCCCTCGGCATCCCCCTCGCGGTGAGTGTCGCGGCCGCCCAGCAGCAGAAGGTCGTCGTCGACCGGATCGACGACACCGCACGCTTCGCGGCCCTCGCCCAGTTCGTCACCGACGCCTGCAACTCCACGAGCACCTCCACCGACGAGCGTCTTGAGACCCTGAGCAGCGAACTCACCAGCTACTACGGCGTCTACGGCATCCGCGCGGGGGTGTTCTGCCGTACCGACATCCCCATGGCCAAGGCGCCGTCGAGCTTCTTCCTGCCGAGTTCGGGCGAGGTGCGGGAGGCGTTCAACGAGGCGAAGCTCAGCCGCCGCAGCCACGACCCCAAGCAGGTGTGGCCCTGGCAGCGCCACCGGCTCGTCGTCGCCTCGCCGGTGATCCGGGACGGTGACGTCGTCGCGGTCGTCGTCACCGACTCGCCCACCGGGCCGATGCGTTCGCGGATCCTGCACGGCTGGCTGGTCGTCGGCGTCGGCGAGATCGCCGCGATGCTGCTCGCCGTGGGCGCCGCGCTCCGGCTCACCGGCTGGGTGCTCAGGCCCGTACGCGTCCTGGACGCCACCACGCACGCGATCGCCAGCGGCCGGCTGAAGTCCCGAGTCGCCGCCGCCGGCGGGCCGCCGGAACTTCGGCGCCTGGCCCGGGCGTTCAACGAGATGGCGGACAACGTCGAGGACGTGCTGGAGCAGCAGCGTGCCTTCGTCGCCGACGCCTCGCACCAGCTGCGCAACCCCCTGTCGGCGCTGCTGCTGCGGATCGAACTGCTCGCGCTCGAACTGCCGGAGGACAACGAGGAGATCGCATCGGTCCGCACCGAGGGCAAGCGCCTCGCCGAGGTCCTGGACGACCTGCTCGACCTGGCCCTGGCCGAGCACACCGAGGCCGACCTCAGGGTCACCGACATCGGCGCGCTGACCGCCGAGCGGGTCGCCGCCTGGACCCCGACCGCCGAGGCCAAGGGCGTACGGCTGGTGGGCGACTGCCCGCCGACCACCGCCTGGGCCGACCCGGTCACCCTGTCCAGCGCCCTGGACGCGGTGATCGACAACGCGGTCAAGTTCACCCCGAAGGACCAGTGCGTGGAGGTGACCGTCACAGCCGACGGCACCACCTCGACGGTCGTGGTGACCGACCGCGGCCCCGGCCTGACCGACGAGGAACTCGCCCGCGTCGGCGACCGCTTCTGGCGCAGCGGCCGCCACCAGAACATCAAGGGCTCCGGCCTGGGCCTCTCCATCTCGCGCACCCTGCTGGCCGCGGGCGGCGGCTCCATCGCGTACGGCCATCACGAGCCGCACGGGCTGACGGTGACGGTGTCGGTGCCGAGGTCACCGGCGCCGTAGCACCGTCTCCTACGGCTTGACGGAGCGGTAGTAGCGCCGGGCGCCCTCGTGCAGGGCCAGCGGGTCGGTGTAGATCGCGGTGCGCAGGTCGACGAGCTGGGCGGAGTGGACGTGGGCGCCGATCTCGTCGCGGCTCTTGATCACCGCGCGGGTCACCCACTCGGTGAGCCGGGGATCGATGTCGGAGCGGGTCATCAGGAGGTTGGCCACCGCGATCGTCGGCACGGCGACGCCGTTCTGGATGCTCGGGTAGGCCGACTCGGGCATGTTGGTGGCGCGGTAGTAGCGGGTGGCGCCGCCCTGGGCGTGCAGCTTGGCGACGAGGTCGGCGCCGATCGGCACGAACCGGAAGGTGAAGGAGTCCGCGAGGTTCGCGACCCCCTCCGTCGGCAGCCCGCCCGACCAGAAGAAGGCGTCGATCTTGCCCTGTTTCAGGTGCATCGGAGCCGTGTCGATGCCGTCGGCCCGGGGCGTGATGTCCTTCTTCGCGTCGATCCCGGCCGCCTTGAGCACCCGCTCGGCGATCAGCCGCACACCGGACCGGGTGGGCCCTATGGACACCCGCTTGCCCCGCAGGTCGGCGACCGACTTGATGTCCGAGTCGCGCGGGACGATCAGCTGTACGTAGTCGTCGTAGAGCCGGGCCACACCGCGCAGCCGGTCGGCGCCCGGGTGGTCGGCGGCGAGCTTGTACGTCTCCACCGCGTCGGACGCGGCGATGGTGAATTCGGCGCCGCCGGTCGCCAGGCGCTTGACGTTCTCCTGCGAACCGTCGCTGGTGAGCAGCTTGACCGACAGGTCGGGCATGTCCTTGCGGAACGCCTTGCGCAGCCGCTCGCCGTAGTCCTGGTAGACCCCCGCCTTGGTGCCCGTGCTGAACCTGATCGTCCCGCTCGGCGGGGCCTCGCCCAGTGGCAGCAGCCACCACATCAGCAGCCCGAGGACGACGAGACCGGCGGCCGCGCCCTGAAGGGCCCGGCGCCTGCCGATCCGGGCGAGCACACTGGACATGCGGGCGATCCTGCCAGCCGGAACACCGTGCTGACCAGGGCAGGGGTCACAAGGGCGCGGCGCCCGACGGTGGCGGCGGTCGGCCGGGACGGTCGGCCGGCCGGGACTGTCAGTGGTGATCGATACAGTCGTCGCATGAGCTCATCGCCCGCCGACCTGGTCCGTCAGTTCCACCACGCCTTCGGGCTCGACGCCCGCACCACGCCCACCGAGGTCTCGCCCCGGCTGGCCGCCCACCGCGGTGAGCTGCTCGCCGAGGAGGCCGCGGAGGTCGCCGAGGTCTCGGTCACCGGCCCGCTCGACAGACTCGCGCACGAACTGGCCGACGTCGTCTATGTGGCGTACGGCACGGCTCTCGTCCACGGCATAGACCTCGACGCGGTCATCGCGGAGATCCACCGCTCCAACATGACCAAGCTGGGCCCCGACGGCAGCGTCGCCCGGCGCGAGGACGGCAAGGTGCTCAAGGGGGAGCACTACGAGGCGCCGGACGTGTCGGCGGTGCTGCGTCGCCAGGGCTGGCTCCCCGACGGCGCCTGAGCCCTACGGCGTGCCGAAGAACGAGACCCGGACGCGGAGGGCATCGGCCTTCAGTCCCTGACCGGCGCGCCCGCATTCGCAGTCTCCGGCGCAGCGTCCGCGCGCGGCTCCCGGCGCTCGCCGAACCAGCGGGCCAGTGGCTCCGTGTAGCGGGCGGTGAGGGGGCCGAGGACGACCAGGATCAGGACGTACGCCGTCGCCAGCGGTCCGAGCGACGGCTCGATGCCCGCGCCGACCGCCAGCCCCGCGATGACGATCGAGAACTCTCCGCGCGCCACCAGCGCCCCGCCCGCGCGCCAACGGCCCTTGACGGAGATACCGGCCCGGCGTGCCGCCCAGTAGCCGGTGGCGATCTTCGTGGCCGCGGTGACCAGAGCCAGCGCGAGGGCCGGCAGCAGCACCGGCGGGATGCTCGCCGGGTCCGTGTGCAGCCCGAAGAAGACGAAGAACACGGCGGCGAACAGGTCGCGCAGCGGGCTCAGCAGCGTGTGCGCGCCCTCCGCGACCTCCCCGGACAGCGCGATGCCGACCAGGAAGGCACCGACGGCGGCCGACACCTGCAACTGCTGGGCCACGCCCGCGACCACGATGGTCAGGCCCAGCACCACCAGCAGCAGCTTCTCCGGGTCGTCGCTGGAGACGAACCGAGAGATGACCCGGCCGTACCGGACCGCCACGAACAGCACCAGCCCCGCCGCCCCGAGCGCGACCGCCAGCGTCACGCTCCCCGCCAGCAGCCCGGCGCCGGCCACCAGCGCGGTCACGATCGGCAGGTACACCGCCATGGCCAGGTCCTCCAGGACCAGCACGCTGAGGATCACCGGCGTCTCCCGGTTGCCGACCCGGCCCAGATCGCCGAGCACCTTCGCGATGACGCCGGACGACGAGATCCAGGTGACGCCCGCCAGCACCACGGCGGCCACCGGGCCCCAGCCGAGCAGCAGCGCCGCCAGGGCGCCCGGCAGGGCGTTCAGCGCACAGTCGACCAGGCCCGACGGGTAGTGCGCCTTGAGGTTGGTGACCAGATCGCCGGCCGTGTACTCCAGCCCGAGCATCAACAGCAGCAGGATGACGCCGATCTCGGCGCCGATGGAGACGAACTCCTCGCTCGCCCCGAGCGGCAGCAGCCCGCCCTCGCCGAAGGCCAGCCCGGCGAGGAGGTAGAGCGGGATCGGGGAGAGCCGGAAGCGTCCGGCGAACCGGCCGAGCAGGCCGAGGGCGAGGAGGATGGAACCGAACTCGATCAACAGGACCGCGGAGTGCACCGGTTCACTCCCGCCCGAGTATCGCCGCGGCGGCGTCGACGCCCTCGCGCGTGCCGACGACGATCAGGATGTCGCCGCCCGCCAGCCGGAAGTCGGGCGCCGGGGACGGAATCGCCTCCGCCCGCCGCAGCACCGCCACCACGGACGCGCCGGTCGCGGTACGCATCCGGGTGTCGCCGAGCACCCGCCCGTTGAAGCGTGAGGCCGCCGCCACCTCGATCCGCTCGGCGACCAGGCCCAGGTCGGAGGCGTAGAGCAGGCTCGCGCTGTGGTGGGACGGCTTCAGCGCGTCGATCAGCGCGCCTGCCTCGGAGCCGGTCAGCCGCAGCGAGTGGGCACAGGAGTCGGGGTCGTCGGCCCGGTACACGTTCACCGTGCGGACGCCGTCCCGGTGCGCCACCACGGACAGCTGGCGCCCGTCGCGCGTCACCAGGTCGTACTGGACTCCGATGCCTGGCAGCGGCGTCGCCCTCAGACGTGGCGCAGACACGTTTCTCCCCTTTGTTCCATTGATGGGCTGTCACGTCGATGGGCCGTGATCACCCTCGGCCGCCTCGCATGCTGCCACCCGCCCGTACGGTGGCGACATGGGTGACAGCACGGATATACGCGACCGGGATCGGGCGGAGAAGGTGACCGAAACGGTGCCGAAAACGAAGGTCGGGGAGAGGACGGGAACCGTGTCGCTGTTCTGGCGGATCTTCTCCCTCAACGCCGCCGGCCTGGTGCTGGCCGCCGCCCTCCTGCTCGGCCCGGTCACCGTCTCCACGCCCGTGCTGCCCGCCGAGGCCCTGGTCGTCGTCGCCGGCCTCGCCGCGCTCCTCGCCGGCAACGCGGTCGTGCTGCGCGTCGGGCTCGCTCCGCTGCGCCGCCTCGGCAGCGCCATGACCACGGCCGACCTGCTGCGCCCCGGCGCCCGCGCGGTCGTCGCCGGCCCCGCGGAGGCGGCCGAGCTGATCACGACGTACAACATGATGCTCGACCGCCTGGAGAGCGAACGCACTGCCGGCGCCGCCCGTGCCCTGTCCGCGCAGGAGCGGGAACGGCGGCGGATCGCGCGGGAGTTGCACGACGAGGTCGGCCAGACCCTGACCGCCGTCCTGCTCCAGCTCAAGCGCGTCGCCGACCGCGCCCCCGACGAGCTGCGCGAGGAGGTCACCCAGGCCCAGGAGGCGACCCGGGCCGGTCTCGACGAGATCCGCCGCATCGCCCGCCGGCTGCGCCCCGGCGTCCTGGAGGAACTCGGTCTGGCCAGCGCGGTGCGCTCGCTGGCGGCGGAGTTCACCACACGCGGGCTGACGGTACGGCACCACGTCCCGGGCGACCTGCCCCCGCTGACCGAGGAGTCCGAACTGGTGCTCTACCGCGTGGCCCAGGAGGGCCTCACCAACACGGCCCGGCACGCGGGTGCCGACCGCGCGGAGATCCGCCTCGCCCGGGTCGCCGACGGCGTCGAACTCCTCGTAAGAGACAACGGAAAAGGCCTCGGTACGGCTCCGGAGGGGGCCGGGATACGGGGGATGCGGGAGCGGGCGCTGCTGGTCGGGGCCGAGCTGTCGCTGGGACCCGGGCCCGAGGACGGCACGGACGTGCGGCTGCGGATGGCGGTCGCCGAGGGGGTACGGCAGTGATCCGCATCCTCCTCGCCGACGACCACGCGCTCGTACGCCGCGGGGTGCGGCTGATCCTGGACGGCGAGCCGGACCTCACGGTGGTCGCCGAGGCCGGGGACGGCGCGGAGGCGGTCGAGCTGGCACGCGCGCGTGACGTCGATCTGGCCGTCCTGGACATCGCCATGCCCCGGCAGACCGGCCTCCAGGCGGCCCGCGAGCTCTCCCGCCGGCTGCCCGGACTGCGCACGCTCGTGCTGACCATGTACGACAACGAGCAGTACTTCTTCGAGGCGCTCAGGGCCGGGGCCAGCGGCTACGTCCTCAAGTCCGTCGCCGACCGGGATCTGGTGGAGGCCTGCCGGGCGGCGATGCGCGACGAG
Source organism: Streptomyces sp. CA-249302 (assembly GCF_050936785.1). Lineage (NCBI taxonomy): Bacteria > Bacillati > Actinomycetota > Actinomycetes > Kitasatosporales > Streptomycetaceae > Streptomyces > Streptomyces sp. CA-249302. The sequence continues at coordinate 7,971,526 of NZ_JBNJMG010000001.1, forward strand.
CCCTTCGTGTATCCGGGCGCCGAACGCGCCCTGGTGCGGTCCTACCTGGAGCGGCTGCGCCGGGGCGACGATCTGCCGGCCCGGGCGGTCACCGAGCGCGAGGAGGAGATCCTCAAGCTCGTCGCCGAGGGTCACACCTCCAAGGAGATCGCCGAGCTGCTCTTCATCAGCGCGAAGACGGTCGAACGCCACCGGGCGAATCTGCTGCAGAAACTCGGCATGCGCGACCGCCTGGAGCTCACGCGCTACGCGATCCGGGCCGGCCTGATCGAACCCTGAGGCGGGCGCACTTCTTCTGCACAACGGGTTCCTACGCTCCCCGGGCATCGTCCACCGAGCACAGGGAGCCGTCCGTGACACTGATCATCGCCGCCGCGACGCCGTTCCACGGCCACGTCCAGCCGGTCCTCGCCGTCGCCTCCGACCTGGTGCGGCGCGGGCACGAGGTCGTCGTACTGACCGGGAGCCGGTTCGCCGAGGACGTACGGGCCGCGGGTGCCCAGCACGTGTCGCTGCCGCCGGCCGCCGACTTCGACGACCGGCGCCTCGAGCTGTACTTCCCCGACCGGGCCGCCTTCCCGACCGGACCGGCCCAGCTGGACTACGACATGAAGCACGTCTTCGGCGATCCGACCGCCGCCCAGTACCGCGCGCTGCGGACCCTGCTGGAGCGCCGGTACCCGGCATCCGTCGTCATCAGTGATCCGCTCTTCCTCGGGACGACGGCGCTCACCCTGTCCGCCCCGCCCGGGCGCCGTCCGGTCACCGTGGGCCTCGGCATCACGATGCCGACCCTGCTGAGCGAGGACGCGCCACCCATCGGGCTCGCCATGCCGCCACTGGTCGGCGAAGGCGCCCGGAAGCGGCACCGGGAAATGAACGAGCAGGTCAAGGAGGTCTTCGCCGGTGCCCAGCGGCACATCGAGGAGAACTTCGGGGAGAGCGGCACCAAGTTGCCCGGGTTCGTCCTGGACTGCCTGGTGACCGTGCCGGACCACTATCTCCAGCTGACCGTCCCGGGGTTCGAGTATCCGCGCACCGATCTGCCCCCCTCGTTCCGGTTCGTCGGGCCGCTGCCCGCCGCGCCGCGCGCACCGCGGCCGCTGCCCGACTGGTGGGCGGAGGTGGCGCGGGCGGATCGGCCCGTGGTCGTGGTCACCCAGGGGTCGTTCGACAACCGCGATCTCGGCCGGCTCGTGCGGCCCGCCGTCGAGGCGCTGGCCGACGAGGACGTCCTGGTCGTGGCCACGACGGGACGCGAGGACGGTCCGGCCGCGATCGAGGCGGCCGGACCCGTGCCGGCGAACGCACGCATCGGCGGGTACGTCCCCTTCGACGCACTGCTGCCGCACGCGTCTGTGCTGGTCACCAATGGCGGGTACGGCGGCGTGCACGAGGCGCTGCGGCACGGGGTACCGCTCGTCGTGGCCGGGGACGGCGAGGACAAGCCGGAGGTCGCCGCCCGTGTGCAGTGGAGCGGGGCCGGGCTCGACCTGCGGACCGGGGAGCCGTCGCCGAAGGCCGTACGCGACGCGGTGCGCACCGTGCTGGCCGAGCCCGGGTACCGCGAACGTGCGGGCGCGTTGAGGGCGGAGTTCGGGCGGCACGACGCGTTCGAGGCGATCGCGGACGTGGTTGCCAAGGTGTCGTAACCGCCTTGTGAGGAAGGGCAGTTGGACGGTCGACGCACCGGCTCGCGGTGTGCCACGCCCGTAATGTCCAGCCCCGTGAAGCCGTCCCCGCCGCTGCCTAGCATGTGCGGTCGGCAGGGGAGGCGGGGCGATGACATCGATGCCGTGGCGGTTCACGGTGCTCGGGGAGTTACGGGTCTGGCGGGACGGGGCCGAGGTGGACCCTGGGCCGCCGCTGCGCCGGACCCTCCTCGCCCTGCTGCTGGCCCGGGCCGGCTCCCCGGTGCCGCTGCCGGACATCGTGGACGCGCTGTGGGCCGACCGGCCTCCCGCTCGCGCGGTCAACATGGTGCACCGTCATGTGGGGGAGCTGCGGCGGCTGTTGGAGCCGGAGCTGCCCAACCGGGCCGAGGGCAGCCTGCTGTTGCGTGGCGGTGGCGGCTACCGGCTGCTGGCCCCGTCCGGCTCCGTGGACCTGCTGGTGTTCCGTGAACTGGCGACGACCGCACGGGAGTTGCTCCGTAGCGATGCCTCGGAGCAGGCGGTGTCCGTGTTCGCGGAGGCGCTCGCGCTACGGCACGGATCGGCCGCGGGATGCCCGTCCGCGGCGCCGCCGCACCCCGTCTTCTCGGACCTGGACCGTGAGTACGACGCCATGGTGCGCGAGGCCGCCGACGCGGCGCTGCGCCACGGCCACGCGGACCGCGTGCTGCCCGCCCTGTCGGAGAGCGCGGCCCGCCACCCGCTCGACGAGGGACTCCAGGCGCTGCACATCCGCACGCTCGCGGCGACCGGCCGCCGCGCGGAGGCACGGGAGGTGTTCCGCGCGACGGCCGCCCGGCTCACCGACGAACTGGGCGTGGACCCGGGGGCGGAGCTGAACGCGGCCCGGCTGTGGGTGACTTCGGGGCCGGGAACCGCGCGGGGCGGCGACCCGCACACCGACCGAGCCCTCGCGCACCACACCGGCGCGGCCGACCTGGACACCCCGCTCCCCGCAACCCCGTCCGTTCCCCCGGTCCGCCCCGCCCAACTACCCCCGGCCCTCACCGTCTTCGCAGGCCGTACCGCCGAACTCGACCGGCTGCGCAACCTGTTGGACGGCGCCGGGCATCGCACCCCCGCCCTCGCGATCGCGGCCATCGGCGGTCCGCCGGGCGTCGGCAAGACCGCGTTCGCCGTGCGCCTGGCCCACGAAGTGGCCGACCGCTTCCCGGACGGGCAGCTCCATGTGGACCTGCGCGGATTCGGCCCCGCCGGGCGGCCCACCCCGCCGCAGGACGTCCTACGGGGTTTCCTGGACGCCCTCGGCGCACCGCCCGCCCGCATACCCGACGGACTCGACGCCCGGGCGGCCTTGTACCGGAGCCTGTCGGCGGGACGCAGACTGCTCGTCCTGCTCGACAACGCCCGTGACGCCGCCCAGGTCCGGCCGCTGCTGCCCGGCGCCCCCGGCTGCCTGGTGCTCGTCACCAGCCGCAACCGGCTCGGCGGCCTGGCCTCCGCGGAGGGCGCCCACCCGGTCACGCTTGACGTGCTCGGGCCGGCCGAGGCCCGCTCCGCGCTGGCCCTGCGGCTCGGCGCCGAACGGGTGGCCGCCGAGCCCCGGGCGGTGGCGGAGATCGTCTCGCTCACCGCGGGGCTGCCGCTCGCCCTGGCGGTCGTGGCCGCCCGAGCGGCCGACCGCCCGGCGTTCGCGCTGGCGACGCCGGCCGAGCAGCTGCGGGCCGCGGACGGCGGGCTCGACGCGTTCCGAGCCGCCGACCCGGCGAGCGACGTACGGGCGGTGTTCTCGTGGTCGTACGACGCACTCGGTGGGCCGGCGGCGCGGATGTTCCGGCTGCTCTCCCGGCATCCCGGGCCCGAGCTGACCGTCCGCACCGCGGCCGCCCTCGCGGGCGAACCGGCCGCCAGGGTCCGAGTACTGCTCACCGAGCTGGCCGACGCGCACCTGCTCACCGAACGCTCGCCCGGCCGGTACGCCTGCCACGACCTGCTGCGGGCGTACGCCGCCGAACTCGTCCGGGGCCGGCTCACAAGCCAGGCACACTTCGTCCACTGCCCCTTGCCTACGCTCCCGCCACCCGCCGGCAGTCGGCGGCTTCCATGAGCGAGGGGCGGATCCCAGTGACGTACAGCCTGATCAACGGCAACCGGCTGTTCCACACCGACGAGGGACCGGTCGGCGACGGCGCGGGCGAGACACTGCTGCTGGTGCACGGCGGGACCTGCGACTCCCACGACTGGTCGGCCCAGATCGGGGCGTTCGCCACGCGACACCGGGTGCTCGCGCCGGACCTGCGCGGGCACGGCCACTCCACGGGCCTGACCGGCGGCATGCGCCCGCGCGACTTCGCCACGGACCTGGCCGAGCTGCTCGACGGCATCGACCCCGGGCCGGTCGTCGTCGTGGGCCACTCGATGGGCGCGCTGGTCGCCTCCGTGCTCGCCGTCGAACACCCGTCCCTGGTACGGGCCGTGGTCGCGGTGGATCCCGGCTACGGCTTCGAGGCGGAGTTCGTGCCGCAGCTCGCCGCGGCCTTCCGCGTCCCCGACCCGGTCGCCACCGCCGCGGCGGTCCTGGGCGGGCTGGAGAACCCCGCCACGGCCGGCGCCGAGGACGCGCTGCGCGTCTGGCACCGCCGGCGGGTCCTCGGCATGGACCCGATGACCGTACGGGACGTCTTCCACGGCATGTTCGACGAGACGGCCGCCCCGCTGACCGCCCGGCCCGGCGTCGAGAGCTACCTCGCGCGCCGCGCCTGCCCGGTGCTGTCCGTCTCGGCGGCCGCCTCTCTCAAGGCGAAGGGCGTCGACGCGGACTGGGAGGAGTCCCTGAGCCGGCACCCGTACAGCGCGTCGGTGGTCCTCGACGGGGTCGGCCACTGGCTGTTCCAGGAGCGTCCGGCCGAGTTCAACGCGCTGGTGCTGAGCTGGATCGAAGGACTGCCGGCCACCTGAACGGAGGCAGGGCACGGGGGAGTCGGGGAACACGGTGACACGGGGATTACGACGGTGACGATGCGGTTCGAGGTCCTGGGACCGGTACGGGTCTGGCGCGACGGCGCCGAGGTGGGACTCGGCGCGGCCCAACAGCGGCTGCTGCTGGCCCAGTTGATGGCACACGCGGGCGGTCCCGTGGCCATGGAGGAGCTGCAGCACGCGCTCTGGGGCGAGGCGCCGCCGGGCGGGCCGGCCAACGCGGTCTACCGGCACATCGGTGTGCTGCGCCGGTTGCTGGAGCCGCAGTTGCGGGTCCGGGCGCCGGGTCGCTGGTTGGTCCGGGACGCGGGCGGGTACCGGCTCAACGCCTCGCCCGAGACCCTGGACCTGCTGCGGTTCCGGGAGTTGGTGAGCCAGGCCCGGCAGAGCGGGACCCGGGGCACGGCAGAGGCCGTACCGCTGCTGCTGGAGGCGCTGAGCCTGCGCACCGGGCCGGTCGCCACCGGCGTCCCGGTGGAGGCGCGGTCCCACCCGGCGTTCAACGCCCTGGAGCGTGAACACCTGGCGGTGGTGAAGGAGACGGCCGACGCGGCCCTGGCCACCGGCACGGCCGGGCGGCTGCTCGCCGTGCTGCACCGCGCCGCGGGCGAGCACCCGCTGGACGAGTCGGTGCAGGCCCGCCTGGTGCGCGCGCTCGCCGTCACCGGGCAGCGGGCGTCGGCGCTCGACACCTGGCAGCGGGTACGCGCCCGGCTCACCGCCGAGCTGGGCGTCGAGCCCGGCGCCGAACTGCGGGCCGCGCAGCGGGAGGTGCTGCGCGGGGACGCCGGTACGGCCGAGCCGTCGACGCGGGGGCGTACCGCGCCGGTCCGGCTGACCGTCGTACCCGATGCGCCACGGAACGACCCGCGGCCCGCCACTCCGTTCGTCAGGCCCGCCCAACTGCCCGCGGACCTGGCCGCGTTCGCGGGCCGGCGGGCCGAACTCGCCCGGGTGACCGAGCTGTCGGCGCAGGAGGCGCCGGGCACCCGGATCGCCGTGATCAGCGGGATGGGCGGCATCGGCAAGACCACGCTGGCCGTGCGGTGGGCGCATCGCGTCGCCCACCGCTACCCGGACGGGCAGCTGTACACGAACCTGCGCGGCTTCGACCCCGGTGGGGCCCCGGCGGATCCGGAGCAGGTGCTGCGCGCCTTCCTGGAGGCCCTCGGTGTGCCCGCGCAGCGGATACCCGCCGGGACGGACGCCCAGGCGGGGCTCTACCGCAGCCTGCTGGCCCGGCGCCGGACGCTGATCCTGCTCGACAACGCGCGGGACGTCGATCAGGTGCGTCCGCTGCTGCCGGGCAGCCCCGGCTGCCTGGTCCTCGTCACCAGCCGCGACCGCCTCCTCGGCCTGGTCACGGCCGAGGCCGCCCGCCCGCTGGCGCTGGACCGGCTGCCCGTGGCCGAGGCCCGCGAGTCGCTCACCCGGCGCCTGGGCGCCGACCGCGTGCTCGCCGATCCGACGGCCGTCGACGAGATCGTCGCCCGGTGCTCGGGGCTCCCGCTGGCCCTGGCCGTCGTCGCGACCCGGGCCGCCGCCCACCCGGACTTCCCGCTCACCGCGATCGCGGGCGAACTGCGCACGGCCCACGGCAGCCTCGACGCGTTCAGCGACGCGGACCCGGCCGGGGACGTACGGGCGGTGCTCTCCTGGTCGTACCGTGCGCTCAGCCCCGGCGCGGCGCGGCTGCTGCGGCTGCTGTCCCTGCACCCCGGCCCGGACGTCACGCTGCCGGCCGCGGCGGCCGCCACGGGCGACGAGCCGGGCCAGGTCCGCCGCCTGCTCGCCGAGCTCACCCGCGCCCATCTGCTCACCGAGCACCTGCCCGGCCGGTACGTCTGCCACGACCTGCTGCGCACCTACGCGGCGGAACGCTCCGCCGAGCACGACGACTCGGCGGAGCGCGAGGCCGTCGTATGCCGACTCCTCGACCACTACCTGCACACCGCGCACGCCGCGGGTGCCGTCTACTCGCCGTTCTGGCGGCTCCATCCGCCACCGCCCGCCGCCCCGGGCGCGCGTCCCGAGGCCTTCGCCGACGACGGGCAGGCGCTGCGGTGGTACACGGCCGAGGCGCGGGTGCTGTCCGCGGTCGCGGGACGGGCCGTCGCGCGGGGCGACCATGCCCATGTCTGGGGGCTGGCCTGGGCGTTGGAGCGGTTCATGGACCGGCAGGGGCACTGGCACGACGGGGCAGCGCTCCAGCGCGCCGGGCTGGAGGCGGCCGTCCGCGACGGGAACCGCACGGCGCAGGCCCATCTGCACCGTGGCCTGGCGCGCGCCTCCGCCCGCTTGGAGCGGTACGACGACGCCCGCACCCACATCCGGCACTCCCTCGACCTGTTCACCGAATTCGGGGACCGGCTCGGCCTCGGCCACGCCCACCGCAGTCATGGCTGGCTGCTCGACCGGCTCGGCGACTACGACGGTGCGCTCGACGCGGCCGGACGGGCGCTCGCCCGCTACCGGGAGCTGGACGACCGCGCCGCGGAGACCAGCGCCCTGCACGCCCTGGGCTGGACCCATGTCCTGCGCGGCGAACACCGAAGGGCCGCCGCCTACTTCGAGGAGGCCCTCGGCGGCCTCGCCGGTCTCTCCCAGGGCAACCGGTACGGCGAGGCCGGCTGCTGGGACAGCCTCGGCATCGCCCGTCACCACCTCGGCGAACACCGGCGGGCGGTCGCCGCCTACCAGTGCGCGCTGCGGCTCTACCGTGAGGTGGGCGACACCTTCGGCGAGGCGGGCACGCTCCGCCACCTCGGTGACACCTACCTCGTCACCGGGGACCCCGGTTCGGCCCGCACGGTCTGGGAGCGAGCCCTGCGGCTCCTGGCGCGGACCGATCCGACGGCGGCCGAGGAACTCCGCACGAGGTTGACGGCGCTCGGGGACGAGGTACCCGCGCCGCGGATCACCGCCGTATCGGATTCATCCGGAGATGCTTCTTACTGTACGTAGCAGGACTTCGGGGTGCCGGATATCGGGTCGTCGAAGACGGCGTTGGTGCAGGCGGTCGAACCGGTGACGGACCGGTAGACGAAGCGGCCGCCTGCGCCGTACGCGACCTCGTGCTCGCCGCTGAAGGTGCAGGTTCCGTTCTCGGCGGCGCAGACGGTCCAGGTGGTGAAGGAGGGTGGGGCGGAGATCAGGTAGCAGGATTTCGGAGTGCCGGGGGTCGGGTCCTCGAACACGGCGTTGGTGCACGCCGTGCCGCCGGGCAGGGTCGCGTAGTGGAACGAGCCGTTCGCGCCGTAGGCGACCGTCATCACGCCGGAGAAGGCGCAGGTGCCGCCCTCGGTGGCGCACGGGGACCACACGTTCTCCGCGGGCGGGGCGGTCTGGCCGTAGCAGGCCTTGACGGTGCCCGGGATCGGGTCCTCGAAGAGTGTGTTGGTGCACGCGACGGAACCCGTCGAGGTGAGGTACTTGAACCTGCCGCTCGCGCCGTAGGCGACGGCCGCCGCCCCGCCGGTGTCGCAGGTCCCGTTCTCGGTCGCGCACAGGTCCCAGGTACCGGGCAACGCGCTGTAGGGCCTGGGCTGTTGGAGCCAGCCGGCGCTGTCGGCCGCCTGGATGCCGGTGTTGAAGGCGTCGCCCATCTTGGCGTAGCCGGCGTCGCCAGGGTGCACCCCGTCGACGAGGTCGGCGGCGGTCACGGCACCCATGTCGACGTACCGCACATGCTTGCCCGCGGCCTGCGCCGCCTCGACGATCCCGGGGATGGCCTGGTTGTAGGCCGGCCGGTTGGGCTCCTCCACCGAACTGGTGGACACGATGAGCGAGGCGACCAGCACGGTGGCGTCGGGGACGGCGGTGGTGATCCGGTCGACCAGGGAGCGAAGTCGGTCGGCGGCGGTGGACACCTGGTAGTTCTGGAGCAGGTCGTTGGTGCCGATCTCCAGGGTGACGACGTTGGGCCGGTAGCGGGCCAGGCTCGCGTCGGCGATCGAGGCGATCTGGTCGATACGCCACCCACGGTGACCCTCGTTGTCGGGGTCGGTCATGGTGCCGCTGTGGACCGAGCCGACGAAGTCCGGGGTGTGGCCCTCGGCCGCGAGGTCGTTCCACAGGGTCGACCGGTAGCCGTTGCCCGTACTGCTGGCTTCGCCCCAGGTGATGGAGTCACCAAGTGGCATGACGCGCAACGGAGTTGGCTCGGCGGCGTGCGCGGTGGACGCCTGGGCCGTGAGTAACGTGAGTAGTCCGACAGCGGCGACCAGCGCGATGTGGACACGCTTGGCGAGTGTGACCATGGTCCCTCCGGTTCGGGTGCCCGTCGGCCGGTCCGGCCGACGGGCGGCACTGGGGGCGTCAGGAGGGCAGTTGCCACTTCTGGGCGGTGCTGTTGTTGCAGGTGTAGAGCTGTAGTTGGGTGCCCGCGGTGGTGGAGGAGCCCGGGTCGTCCAGGCACAGCCCGGAGTTGAGGTTGATCAGTTGGCCCGCACTGGTGGCACGCCACTGCTGGGCGCCGGTGCCGTTGCATGCGTAGAACTGCACCGGAGTGCGGTCCGTCGTACCGCTGTTGGCCGCGTCCAGGCAGCCGCCGAGGACCCGCAGGGTGTGGTCCGCGGCCACCGTCCAGGTCTGGGCGTCGGAGCTGTCGCAGCCCTGGATCTGGATCGGATTGCCGTTCGTGGCGGACGAGTTGCGGTCGTCCACGCACAGGCTGGAGGAGACGCCCGCGGTGATGGCGCCCTTGCGGGCGGTCGGGGCGGCCGGCAGGGTCCAGTTCTGGGCGGTGCTGTTGTTGCAGGTGTAGATCTGGAGCTGGGTGCCCTCGGTGGTGGTGGAGTCGGGGACGTCCAGGCACTTGCCGGACTGTGGGTTGACCAGGGAGCCGCTCGCGCCGGGCTGCCACTGCTGGGCGCCGGTGGCGTTGCAGGTCCACAGCTGGACCGGGGTCTTGTCGCTCGTGCCGCTGTCCGAGACGTCGAGGCACTTGCCGAGGGTACGGATGGTGCCGTCGTCGGCGATCGTCCAGTCCTGGGCGTAGGTGTCGTCGCAGCCGTAGATCTGGACGTGGGTGCCGTTCGTGGTGCCCGACTGCGCGTCGTCGACGCACAGGCCCGAGGAGAGGCCCGAGACGATGGTGCCGATGCGCGGCCGGGGCGGGGCCGTGACGTTGCCGCCGTAGGAGGGTGGTGCCTGGTCGGAGCCCGTCGCCCAGGAGGTGTTGGCGGTGGTCCCGAGGGCGAAGGTCAGGGTGCCGCCGGCGCTGACGGCCGAGGTGGGGGCGTAGGCGTTGTTCCAGGCGGAGCCGTTGAAGGACGCCGACTGCACGTAGGGGGCGTTGTCCGCGGCGCCGGTGCCGTTCACGGTCAGCGTCTTGCCGGACGGCAGGGTGACGACGGCCTGCGGGAACAGCGGTGAGCCGAGCGCCAGGTCCGAAGTCCCCGGGGTCATGGGGTACATGCCGAGCGCGGCCCACACGTACCAGGCACTCATCGTGCCGAGGTCGTCGTTGCCGTCGGCCAGCCCCGCGGGGGAGTTGGACCAGATCCGGTCCATGACGTCACGTACCGTGGCCTGCGTCTTGTACGGCTTCCCGGTGTAGTCGTACTCCCAGGGCAGTTCGATGCTGGGCTCGTTGCCGACCCAGGCGTAGCCGTTCGCACCGGTGTAGCTGCGCAGCACGGTGTCCAGGTAGTGGTTCATGGCGGTGTTGCCGCCCTTGGCCTGGGCCAGACCTGCCACGTTGAACGGCACCATGCCGGTGTAGATCCAGGAGTCGCCCTCGACCATGTCGTTGCCGCTGGTGGGGTCGAAGTCGGTGGTCCACTTGCCGTTGGCGGTGCGTGGCTGGACGAAGCCGGAGGCGGGGTTGAGCGTGTTGCGCCAGTCCTGCGCGCGGCCCGCGTACGTCTGCTGGGTGTCGGTGTCGCCCAGGGCGCCCGCGAACGCGGAGAGGGCGAAGTCGGCGGTGTCGTACTCGAGGGTGGTCGACACCGGGCCGTAGAAGTTGCAGCAGCCGTAGCTGCCGTCGTGCGGCAGGAAGCCCGGTGCGGTGAGATAACCCTGCCCCGGCCAGTTGTTGTTGGCCTTGCCCGCCTCGGCGATCATGTCCTTCAGAGCCGTCGCGGTGTCGAAGTCGCGGGCGCCGAAGGAGTAGTAGTCGGCGAGGATCGAGATGGCGGGGTCGCCGACCATCACGTACGACTCGCCGTTGTTCTCCGACCACTTGGGGAACTGCCCGGTCTGCGCGTAGTCGTCCAGCATCGACTGGGCGGTGTCGGAGGCGACTTGGGGTGCGACCACCGCCTCCAACTGCGCCTGGGAGCGGTAGATGTCCCAGCCCGAGTAGTTGGCGTAGACCGCCGAGTGGCCGGAGTCGACGGTGTGCGTGTTGCCGTCGAAGCCGTAGTACTGCCCGTTCGTGTCGCTGAGGACGTTCGGGTGCAGCAGCGAGTGGTAGAGGGCGGTGTAGAACTGAGTCTGCTGGTCGGCGGTGCCCCCGCCGATCTGCATCTTGCCCAGCAGCGCGTTCCAGCTGCTCTTGGCGGCGGCGCGGGTGCCGTCGAAGTCCCAACCGGCGTTCTCCGCGGTGCGGTTGGCGACCGCGTTCGCCGTCGAGACGTACGAGACGCCGACCTTGGCCTGGACGACCGGGTTGGCGGTGGTGTCGAAGGTGACGTACCCGTTGGAAGCGGCCACGCTCGGAGTGACGGCGGCGGCCTTCGGCATCTTGCCGTGCAGCGTCGGCTTGTTGGGCTTCTCGGCCGCGTTCTTGGAGGCGCGCGGGGTGGGGGAGGGCTTCACGGCCGCGGCGGCCGACGTGCCCTGGGAGGCGAAGGGCCGGTCGAAGACCATGTCGAAGTAGACGGTGTAGGTGTTCCCCGCCCCGCAGAAGTGGCCGCTGGTGACCTGTCCGCTCACCTCGGTGCTGGACACCTTGGTGAACTGGGTGTTGGTCGCGGTGCTCTGACTCCCGGCGACCTTGAAGACCAGGTTGGACTGGGTGCTCGCCGGGAAGGTGAAGCGGGCCATGCCGCTGCGGGTGGTGGCCGTGAGTTCGGTGGTGACCTTGTTGGCGAGCCCGACCTTGTAGTAGCCGGCCGTCGCGGACTCGTCGGAGTGCGAAAAGCCCACGGTGGTACCGGTGTTGACCGCCCCGACGGTCGGCAGCACGGGGATGTCGCCGGCCGCGCCACAGCCGGGGCCCGACATATGGGTGAGGCTGAATCCGCTGATCGTGGTGTCGTTGTACTGGTAACCGCCGCCGTCCGGACGCGAGGGCGTGTCCGGACTCCACTGCACCATGCCGAACGGGACGTCGGCACCGGGGAAGTCGTTGGCGTCGTTCGTGGTGCCGATGAAGGGGTTGACGAGCGAGGCCGGGTCGGAGACCAGCGCCTTCGGGGCCGCCGCCTGGGCGGGGAGCGCGGCGAAAAGGGCGAGCGCGACGCCCGCACCGAGGACCGCGGTGAGGCGTCGCGCTCTGGGCGGGTGGCCGTGCGGGCGTCTGGACGGCAAATAGGTCATGCCCATGACATTTCATCCTCCTGGTACGGCGCATGCGGAAGTGAAGTGATGTGCAGAGAGACAACGTTGTCATGATGGCGTCGGAACCAATCGCTCTCGGAAGCTAGCCAGCGCGAGGGTGCGCGTCAATGGACCAGACCTGCGTCTCGACCATTCCTTGACCCAACTCCCGTGGTTCTGGTCAACGGCCGCTCGTTCCAGTGGAGTTCGGGATGGGTGCGACGGGTTGACACTGGCGTTTCGGGGCGCCCATCATCGGTGCGAATTCGGCGAGGCACTTCGCACATCCCTGACCTGATCGACCGAGGGGTCTACTGGTCGATCGATTTGAATCGATTCATATCGAGTGTGTGTTTCCGATCCGGGAGGTACCCATGCGCCGCCGCCTGTTCGGCCTCGCCCTGGCCACGGCCACCGTGACGGCCACGGCCCTCGCGCCGCCCGCGACCGCTGTGGAGCCCGTGACGGCAACCGCCGTGGAGTCGGCAACCGCAACCGCAACCGCCGAGCCCCGGGCGGCAGTTGACGCCCTCAACTACTCACCGACCTCACGCACTCTCAAGCCGACCGCCGTGTACGCCGCTTCGGGCGGCGTCGCGAACCCGTCGAACGTCCTGAGCGGTCAGGCCACGCGGATCTCCGGCTCCCAGTCGGCCATCACGCTCGACTTCGGCAAAGAGGTCGGCGGCCTGGCAACGTTGTCGTTCGGTTCCACCAGCGACAGCGGCCAGCGGGTCGGGCTGGCCTTCAGTGAGTCGTCCCTGTACGTCGGCAACAACAGCGACCTCAGCAGCGGCCGGGGCGGCGAGGACGGTGCCCTGTACGCCACGGCCGCCGCGAACGGCTCGTACACCATGCCGACCGCCCAACTCCGGGGCGGCTTCCGCTACTTGACGATCTTCCTCGACACCTCGGGCTGGGTGGACCTGACCGGCGTCAGCCTCGACTTCACCGCGGCTCCGGGGAAGTCGAACCCGGCCGACTACGCCAACTACTTCCACTCCAGCGACGACCTGCTCAACCGCATCTGGTACGCCGGTGCCTACACGGTCCAGCTCGACACGATCGCCCCGAACCAGGGGCGCGCCTGGCCCCCGCCCGCCTCGACGTGGGACAACGGCGCCACCGTCGGCGTGGGCGACTCCGTCCTGGTCGACGGCGCCAAGCGCGACCGCACCGTGTGGCCCGGCGACCTGGGCATCGCCGTACCCACGCAGTACGCCTATTCGGGGGACCTGACCTCGACCCGCAACGCGCTCACCACGATGTACAACGCGCAGTCGGCCGAGGGTGAAATCCCTTGGTCGGGACCGCCGTTCAACCTCACCGGCTCGGACACGTACCACACCTGGACCCTGCTGGGCACGTCGACGTACTACACGTACACCGGCGACCGCGCGTGGCTGGACTCCGAGTGGGCGAACTACAAGCGTGGGATGGCCTTCATCCTCAACAAGGTCGACGGCAACAGCCTGTTGAACGTGACCCGCACCCAGGACTGGGCCCGGGTCGGCCAGGGCGGAGAGAACATCTCGGCCAACGCGCTGCTGTTCGCCGCGCTCAAGGGCGGCGCGACCCTGGCCGCGGCCGAGGGGGACAGCGCGCTCGCCTCCAGCTGGCTCACCAAGGCGGTCGCCCTCAGGACCGCGGCCAACTCCCTGCTGTGGGACGCCTCGAAGGGCATGTACAAGGACAACCCCACCAGCGGCCTGTACCCGCAGGACGGCAACTCCCTTGCCGTCTGGTACGGGTTGACCGACACCGCCGCCAAGGCGAAGAGCATCGTGGCGGGCCTCGGGAAGAACTGGGGCGCGTACGGCCCCACCACCCCCGAATGGGGCGGCAACGTCTCGCCCTTCGCCGGCGGCATGGAGCTCAACGCCCGCTTCACGGCGGGCGACGACTACACCGCCCTGGACCAGATCCGCCGGACCTGGGGCCACATGCTCGACAGTGACATCGGTACGAAGAGCACCTTCTGGGAGGGCGTGAAGGCCGACGGCGGCCTCGCGTACGGCGGTTCGTTCATGAGCCTGGCCCACGGCTGGTCCACCGCCCCCACGTCCACGCTCACCTTCGACGTGCTGGGTATCGCACCGGAGTCGGTGGCCGCCTCGTACCGCTTCGTCCCGCACCCCGGCGACCTGGCCGATGCCCAGGGGCGGATCACCATGCCCCAGGGCGCGGTCGACGCCTCGTGGTCGATCGACCGGAGCGCCGGCACCTACCAGGCCCAGCTCACCAGCCCGTCGGGCACGACCGGCCGTATCGGCGTCCCGAAGTCCGGCGGCGGCAACATCACGGTGTCCGTGAACGGCGCCACGGTCTGGAGCAACGGCACCTTCACACCCACCACCGGCATCACCGGTGCGAGCCAGGACGACACCTACGTCTACCTCACCGGCGTGGCCCCGGGCAGCTACACCGTGACCGCCTCCGGCCTGGGCGACCCGGCCGCCCCCAACGACCCCGCTGTGAGCGGTGCCTTGAAGGCGGGCTTCACCCGGTGCGCGGGGGAGGGCGGCACCTGCTCCTTCAGCGGGACCCGCTCGGTGGCGTACGGCGCCGGGACGTACACGTACAAGACGGTCACCGGCTCCACCCCCTGCACCAGCGTCTCCTTCGGCGGCGACCCGGCGGTGAACGTTCTCAAGTCCTGTTACGTCGCCGACGCGGGCGGACCGCCCGGGTACACCGTGTGCGCGGCCGAGAACGGCACCTGCTCGGTCCCCGGCTACAACCGGGACGTGGCCTACGGCGCCAACGGCAACTTCGCCCACCAGGTCACCAATGGCTCGGTCGCCTGCACCAATGCCCACTTCGGCGACCCCATCGACGGCGTCGCCAAGTCGTGTTACGTCGCCAACGCCGGCGCCCCGCCCGGCTACACCCAGTGCGCCGCCGAGGCCGGCACCTGCCCGGCCGCCGCGGGACAGCCGGTGGCCTACGGAGCCTACGGAGCGTTTACGACGATCACGGCCACCGGCGACACCCCGTGCACCAACGCCACGTTCGGCGGCGACCCGATCCCCAACGAGTCGAAGGCCTGCTACACCGCCACCGGCGGCCCGCCCGGCTACGCCACCTCCTGTTCCGCCGAGGGCGGCACCTGCGCCTTCAGCGGGCAGCGCACCGTCGCCTATGGCGCACGCGGCCGGTTCCTCTACAAGTCCTTCACCGGTGGCGCCAGTTGCACGACGACGGCGTTCGGCACCGACCCGCTGCCGGGCGTGGCCAAGACCTGCTACCTGACGCCCTGACGAGGAGATCCGCATGCTGCCCCGCCGAACCCTGCTCAGAGCCTCCGTGGCCGCGTTGGCCGCTCCCGCGCTCGTCACGGGCGTGGCCGCACGGGCCTCCGCCACCGCGTCCACCGTCAGCGTCGACCTCCGGAACAACACCGGCTCCGACACGGTCTACGCGTACGTCACCGGCCTCGCTCTCGACAACGGCAACGCCTGGTACCTGCTCCAGGCGGACGGCCGGACGCCGTACTACCCCACGTCCCCCGCCTCGAACGGCACCCCGCTCGCCGCGGACTGCGCGATCCCGCTCGACCCCTCGGGCGCCGGCGCCAAGCGGATCACCATCCCGCGCACGGCCGGCGGCCGGATCTGGGTCTCCCTCGACCAGAAGCTGACGTTCCTGCTCAACCCCGGCCCGGCACTCGTCGAGCCGTCCGTCACCAACTCCTCCGACCCGAACATCGACATCCAGTGGGACTTCTGCGAGTTCACCTTCGACAGCTCCGTCCTGTACGCCAACGTCAGCGCCGTCGACTTCGCGGCCGTACCCATCGCACTCGAGCTCACCACCGACTCCGGCGGCACCCAGACCGTCCCGGGCCTGCCGGCCGGCGGACTCGACACCATCTGCGCCGGGCTGAGCGCGCAGGGGCAGGGCTGGGAGCAGCTGATCGTCACCTCGGGCGGCCAGAACCTGCGCGCCCTCAGCCCAACCGCCGGAATCGTCCGCGACTCCGCGCTCTTCTCCGGCTACTACTCCTCCTACGTCGACCAGGTCTGGGCGAAGTACGCGTCCACCCCGCTGTACGTCGACACGCAGGCGTCCTGGGGCACCCTCACCGGCACGGTCTCGGGCGGTCTGCTGACCTTCCCGGGGGCGGGATCCTTCGCGAAGCCGTCGGCCGCCGACATCTTCAGCTGCAACTCCGGCCCCTTCAACGTCTCCTCGGCCGTCATGGGCGCCCTCACCGCCCGGATCAGCGCGGCCCTCAACCGCAGCACCCTGCTCGCCGACGCAAACCAGCCGGGCGGCGAGAACCCCGCCACCTACTACACGACGACCCCCACCAACCACTACGCCCGCCTGGTGCACGCCACCTCCACCGACGGACGCGGCTACGCCTTCCCCTACGACGACGTCACCCCCGACGGCGGCACCGACCAGTCCGGCTTCGTCACGGCCGGTGACCCCACCCTGCTCACGGTCACCCTGAGCCCCGTCCACGGCAGCGGCGGAACCACCCCGCCCGCCGGCGGGACAAGCGCCTACTCCACGGTCCAGGCGTCCTCGTACACCGCCCAGTCCGGCACCGTCACCGAGCCCACCGGCGACACCGGCGGCGGCTACGACGTGGGCTACATCGCGAACGGCGACTGGCTCGGCTACGCGGACATCGACTTCGGCAGCGGCGGGGCGACCCAGTTCCTGGCCCGGGTGGCCTCCGGAGCCGCGAGTGGGGTCAGCGGCCTGGTGCAGGTCGCGCTGGACAGTCCCACGGCCGCACCGGTGGGCAGCTTCGCCGTGGCGAACACCGGCGGCTGGCAGAGCTGGGTCACCATCCCAGCGAACATCAGCAAGGTCACCGGCGTCCACACGGTGTACCTGACCTTCGCCAGCGGACAGCCCGCCGACTTCGTCAACGTCCACTGGTTCCGCTTCGCGGCCTGACCCGTTCGGGGCCGTCCGGGGAACGCCTACCCTTGACCCATGACCAGCAGCAGCGACCGGAGCCCGGCAGTGGACGTTCAGTCACCCAAGACCTACGAAGTGCGCACTTACGGGTGCCAGATGAACGTCCACGACTCCGAGCGATTGTCCGGACTGCTGGAGGAGGCCGGCTACGTACGTGCCCCCGAGGGCTCCGACGGCGACGCGGACGTCGTCGTCTTCAACACCTGCGCGGTCCGCGAGAACGCCGACAACCGGCTGTACGGCAACCTCGGCCGACTCGCGCCGCGGAAGGCCTCGCGGCCCGGCATGCAGATCGCGGTCGGCGGCTGTCTGGCGCAGAAGGACCAGGACACCATCGTCAAGAAGGCGCCCTGGGTGGACGTCGTCTTCGGCACGCACAACATCGGCAAGCTGCCGGTCCTGCTGGAACGCGCGCGCGTGCAGGAGGAGGCCCAGGTCGAGATCGCCGAGTCCCTCGAAGCCTTCCCCTCCACACTCCCCACCCGCCGTGAGAGCGCCTACGCGGCCTGGGTGTCGATCTCCGTCGGCTGCAACAACACCTGCACCTTCTGCATCGTCCCGGCCTTGCGCGGCAAGGAGAAGGACCGCCGCACCGGCGACATCCTGGCCGAGATCGAGGCCCTGGTCGCCGAGGGAGTCTCCGAGATCACCCTGCTCGGCCAGAACGTCAACGCGTACGGCTCCGACATCGGGGACCGCGAGGCCTTCAGCAAGCTGCTGCGGGCCTGCGGGAAGATCGAGGGCCTGGAGCGGGTCCGCTTCACCTCCCCGCACCCGCGCGACTTCACGGACGACGTGATCGCGGCGATGGCCGAGACCCCGAACGTGATGCCGCAGCTGCACATGCCGATGCAGTCCGGCTCGGACACGGTCCTGAAGGCGATGCGCCGCTCGTACCGGCAGGAGCGCTACCTCGGCATCATCGAGAAGGTGCGCGCCGCCATCCCGCACGCGGCGATCACCACCGACATCATCGTGGGCTTCCCCGGCGAGACCGAGGAGGACTTCGAGCAGACCCTGCACGCGGTCCGCGAGGCCCGCTTCGCCCAGGCCTTCACCTTCCAGTACTCCAAGCGCCCCGGGACCCCGGCCGCCACCATGGAGAACCAGATCCCCAAGGAGGTCGTCCAGGCGCGTTACGAGCGTCTCGTCGCCCTTCAGGAGGAGATCTCCTGGGAGGAGAACAAGAAGCAGGTCGGCCGCACCCTGGACCTGATGGTCGCGGAGGGCGAGGGCCGCAAGGACGGCGCCACCCACCGCCTCTCCGGCCGCGCCCCCGACAACCGCCTGGTCCACTTCACCAAGCCCGACCAGGAGGTCCGCCCCGGCGACGTGGTCACGGTCGAGATCACCTACGCCGCCCCGCACCACCTCCTCGCCGAGGGCGCCGTCCTGGACGTGCGCCGCACGGCCGCGGGGGACGCCTGGGAGAAGCGGAACGCGGCGGAGGCCGCGAAGCCGGCGGGAGTCCTGCTGGGCCTGCCGAAGATCGGGGTGCCGGAGCCGCTGCCGGTGGCGACGGGCGGCTGCGCGGCGCACTGAGCGAACGCCGTTCTCACGCAGGGCGGACGGGGGACGGGTCGTGGCGCGTTGGGTGGTTCTCGTACAGGCGAGTACCAGAGGCTACGACGACTACCGCTGCAGCGAGGTGGCGCGCTTCGAGGGCACTCATGAGTTCGAGTGCACTCATGAGGAGGCCCGCCGCCTGCCTCTACGAGATCGCCCGCACCCACTTCCCGCGCAGCGGACGGCGCCGGCAGCGCCGTGACGTACCGGCTCGCGGAGTTGGTGTGGAGCTCCGATCCGGCGCCCGAACCCTGGCGGTAGGCTCCCGATCATGCTTGTCGCCGCCGCCGTCTGCCCCTGCCCGCCGCTCCTCGTGCCCGAGGCCGCCGCGGGCGCCGCGCCCGAGCTGGACGCCGCGCGGACCGCGTGCGCGGATGCGCTCGGCGTGCTCGCCGCGTCCCGGCCCGACCTGCTCGTGGTCCTCGGCCCCGCCGAGCAGAGCGGGCGAGGCACGCATCCGCAGGGCACCCGGGGCTCCTTCCGCGGCTTCGGCGTGGACGTGGACGTCCGGCTCGGTACGGGGGACGGCACGGCGCCGGGACGCGAGCTTCCGCCCTCCCTCGCCGTCGCCGCGTGGCTGCTGGAGCGGACCGGCTGGTCGGACGCCCCGATCGAGGGACTCGGCGTGGGGGAACCTCTCGCCGCCGAGCGGTGTATTGAAGTCGGAAGGGAAATCGCCGCCCGGGCCGAGCGGGTGGCGCTGCTGGTGATGGGCGACGCCAGCGCCTGCCGCACGCTCAAGGCCCCCGGCTATCTCGACGAGCGCGCGGCCCCCTTCGACGCGGAGGTCGCGCGTGCGCTGGGGACGGCGGACGTGGCGGCCCTCAAGACGCTGGACGCCGAGCTGGCGTACGAACTGAAGGCCTCGGGCCGGGCCCCCTGGCAGGTGCTCGCGGGCGCGGCCGAGGACGCGGCCCTGTCCGGCACCCTGCTGTACGAGGACGCGCCGTACGGGGTGGGGTACGTGGTCGCGACCTGGTCGTAGGGCCGGGAAACGGCGGACGGCCGGGAGGCAGTGGCCCCGCGGCCGTCCGTCGATGTGCCGTGCCGTTCAGGAAGCCGGCCGAGTCGGAGTGTCCGGCGGCACCGTGCCGCCGCCCGTCTCCGTCTCGCCCTTGTGCGCGAGTCGGTCCATGGCGCCCTTGGCCTTGCCGGTCCCGGTCTGGATCTTGTCGCTGTACTTGCCCTTGGTCTTCTCGTCCACGACCTTCGCGGCCTTGTCCAGACCGTGGGAGATCTTGTCCCCGTGCTGCTGCGCGAGGCCGGAGACCTTGTCCTTGGCCGGGGAGAGCTTGGCCTTCAAATTGTCCAGGAGACCCATGGTCCACCTTTCCTGTAGCCCGGTCAGCTCCCGGGAGTACCCGCGCACGGCGCGGTCATGTGCGGGCGCCCTCGCCGGCCTCGCTGTCGGCCGCTTCCTCGGCGGACTGCTGCTTGGGGATCTCGACGACGCCCTCGCCGGACACGGTCGCGGTGGCCTCGTCCGAGGACCCGGCCACCGGCTCGGCCTCGGTCCGCTCCACGGCGGTCGTGCCCTCGGCCTCGGCCGGCCCCTTCGCCTCTGCCGCCTCCTCCGCCACGGGCTCGGCCGTCGCTGTGCCGGCCCGGTCCTCGGCGGTTGACGCCTCCTCCGTAGCCTTGGACCTCCGGAGAAGTCGTGCGAAAACACCCATATCCGCTCCATACGTTACTCGTGCGGGCGAAATCCCGCGTCGTCCGGTGCGCCCATTTGCGTCGCCCGGGTCGCCGCCTCCCGATACCGGCGGCGCGAACCTCGAACGGGCAACGACCCCGCTCACGCCACGTCACCTAACTCGTTCGAGGAGAGGCTTCGGGGTTTGCGAGACTGGTGCGGTGAGCAGCGCACCCCCCGCCCCCCGAGTCATCGCCGTCGTCGGACCGACCGCGGCCGGAAAGTCCGATCTGGGCGTCTTCCTCGCCCGGCGGCTGGGCGGCGAGGTCGTCAACGCCGACTCCATGCAGCTCTACCGAGGGATGGACATCGGCACCGCCAAGCTGACGCCCGAGGAGCGCGGCGGCGTCCCGCACCACCTGCTGGACATCTGGGACGTGACGGTCACGGCGTCCGTCGCCGAGTACCAGCGGCTGGCCCGCGCCCGCATCGACGCGCTCCTCGCGGAGGGCCGCTGGCCGATCCTGGTCGGCGGCTCCGGGCTGTACGTCCGCGGGGCCGTCGACAACCTGGAGTTCCCCGGCACGGACCCCGAGGTCAGGGCCCGCCTGGAGGAGGAGCTCACGCTGCGTGGCTCCGGCGCCCTGCACGCGCGTCTGGCCGCCGCGGACCCCGAGGCCGCCGCCGCGATCCTGCCCAGCAACGGCCGCCGTATCGTCCGGGCCCTGGAAGTGATCGAGATCACCGGGAAGCCCTTCACCGCCAACCTCCCAGGCCACGATTCGGTCTACGACACCGTCCAGATCGGCGTCGACGTGGCCCGCCCCGAACTCGACGAGCGCATCGCCCGCCGGGTGGACCGGATGTGGGACGCGGGGCTCGTGGACGAGGTGCGTGCGCTGGAGGCGCGCGGCCTGCGCTCGGGGGTCACGGCCTCCCGCGCGCTGGGCTACCAGCAGGTGCTCGCGGCGCTTGCCGGGGAGTGCACGCTCGACGAGGCGCGGGCCGAGACCGTGCGTGCCACCAAACGCTTCGCGCGCCGCCAGGATTCATGGTTCAGGCGCGACCCCAGGGTGCACTGGCTCAGTGGGGCTGCGGCGGATCTCACAGAACTTCCGCAGCTCGCGCTGGCGTTGGTGGAACGACCGGTTACAGCCTGATCACGTCATGGCATCGGGACGCTCAGGCCGTCATCCGGCCCTCCGGCGCCGTGCCATCATCGTGCTTCGATCGACCAAGTGGAGTCCTAGTTGGGAGGGCGCGTGGCGATGGAGGCCGGCCCTCGCGACACCGCACAAGGCACCGAGCCCCTCACCGCGGAGAGCGGTGAACCGGAGCAGGACGAGGATCGTCTGAGCCCCGACGGGCCCGACGACACGCAGGGCGGGGTGACCGAGGACGGTCCCGAGCCCGAGGAGATGTTCGCGAGCGGCCCCGAGGTCGAGGTCGAGCTGCGCCCGCAGCGTCGCCTGCGCATCTGGCAGCTCGCCCCCATTGTCGCCCTGGCCGCCGTCGGCTCCCTGATGTTCGCCTTCCCCCTGGCCTTCGACTTCGGCGACAGCGGCGCGGTGATCGCCATGCTGGGCCTCCTGATCTGCTCCTGCGCGGCGGGCTGGGGAATGATGGCCGCGCGCCGGGTGGGTTACACGTGGCCCGGGCTCCCGCAGCGGGGTTCCGGGCGCAGGCCTGACTGGCGGGTGGTCCTGGCGTACGTCGTGCTGGTCGCCGCGGTGGTCGTCCTCGCGGTATGGCGGGTAGCAAGGCTGCGCTGAGGTCTTTGCTTTTCGGGATTCCCTTACGATCGACACATGAGCAAGCGGATCGCCTTCCTCAAGGGCCACGGCACCGAGAACGACTTCGTCATCGTCCCGGACCCCGAGAACGCCATCGACCTGCCCCCCGCCACGGTCGCCACCCTCTGTGACCGAAGGGCCGGCATCGGCGGCGACGGCCTGCTCCACGTGGTCCGCTCCGCCGCCCACCCGGAGGCCGCGCACATGGCGTCCGAGGCCGAGTGGTTCATGGACTACCGCAACGGCGACGGCTCGATCGCCGAGATGTGCGGCAACGGCGTGCGCGTGTTCGCCCGCTACCTCCAGCGCACCGGCCACGCCGACGAGGGCGACCTCGCCGTGGCCACCCGCGGCGGCGTGAAGACCGTGCACATCGCGAAGAACGGTGACATCACCGTCGGCATGGGCAAGGCGCTGCTCCCCGAAGGCGAGGTCGCGGTGAGCGTCGGCGAGCGCAGCTGGCCCGCGCTGAACGTGAACATGGGCAACCCGCACGCCGTCGCCTTCGTGGACGACCTGGCGCACGCGGGCAACCTGTTCGCGGCACCCCCCTTCAGCCCGGCTTCCGCCTACCCGGACGGCGTGAACGTCGAGTTCGTGGTCGACCGCGGCCCCCGGCACGTCGCCCTGCGCGTGCACGAGCGCGGCGCCGGCGAGACCCGTTCGTGCGGCACGGGCGCGTGCGCGGTCGCCGTGGCCACCGCTCGCCGCGACGGCACCGACCCGGCCGCCACCGGGACCCCGGTGACGTACACCGTCGATCTGCCCGGCGGCACCCTGGTGATCACCGAACACCCCGACGGCGAGATCGAGATGACAGGTCCCGCGGTGATCGTCGCCGAAGGCGAGATCGACGCCGAGTGGCTGGAAAGCATCGCTCGCTGAGTGGCCGTGCGGTTTGGGATCGGAGGCGCGTGTGCCGGATGGTGCACGCGTCAACTACCGGGACATCGACTGCGGGTTCGAAACGACGGTCGGCCTCACTTTGTGTGGCGCGAAACCGTAAACCTACAAACCTTCGCTCGAATGGGTGATCCGTTTCACGCTCGGCGAGAGGCGGTCGGACGCACGTGATGGGCTCGGTAGCATCAAGCACCGGCCCGGACGGGGGACCGTTGCCGCCCCCTGAGCCGTGTCCGCCCTGGGGCACCCCGTCCACCGGTCCACGCAGCCGGAGGTGCCCATGAGTGCGGAGGCCACGAATCCCGCGACCCCAGGTTCGGTAACAGGCCCGGCGGCTCGCTGGCGGGCCCGGATCGACCTGCGCCGCCTGGGACGCGCGGCCCTCCTCGGCCCCGCCACCCGCGACCGGCTGCCCGACGCCATCAGCCATGTCGCCGACGCCCACCGGGCCCACCACCCGCAGGCCGAACTCGACCCCCTGCGCCGCGCCTACGTGCTGGCCGAGTCCTCGCACCGCGGCCAGATGCGCAAGAGCGGCGAGCCGTACATCACGCACCCCCTCGCGGTGACCCTGATCCTCGCCGAACTCGGCGCCGAGACAACGACCCTGACGGCCTCTCTGCTCCATGACACCGTCGAGGACACCGATGTGACCCTCGACCAGGTCCGCGAGCAGTTCGGCGAGGAGGTCCGCTATCTCGTCGACGGCGTCACCAAGTTGGAGAAGGTCGACTACGGCGCCGCGGCCGAGCCCGAGACCTTCCGCAAGATGCTCAAGGCCACCGGCAGCGACGTCCGGGTGATGTCGATCAAACTCGCCGACCGGCTGCACAACATGCGCACCCTGGGCGTCATGCGCCCCGAGAAACAGGCGCGCATCGCCAAGGTCACCCGGGACGTCCTCATCCCGCTCGCCGAACGGCTCGGCGTCCAGGCGCTCAAGACCGAACTGGAAGACCTGGTCTTCGCGATCCTCCATCCCGAGGAGTACGAGCACACGCGTGAGTTGATCGTCGACAACGCCTCCCGCGCGGACGACCCGCTCGCCGAGATCGCCGACGAGGTCCGCGGCCATCTGCGCGGCGCCGACATCCAGGCCGAAGTGGTCATCCGGCCACGGCACTTCGTCTCCGTCCACCGCGTGGCCCGCAAGCGCGGCGAACTGCGCGGCGCCGACTTCGGCCGGCTGCTGGTCCTGGTGAACGAGGACGCGGACTGCTACGGCGTCCTCGGCGAACTGCACACCTGTATGACGCCCGTCGTCTCGGAGTTCAAGGACTTCATCGCCGTACCGAAGTTCAACCTCTACCAGTCGCTGCACACCGCGGTCGCCCGCGGGGACGGCCAGGTCGCCGAAGTCCTCATCCGCACCCACCAGATGCACAAGGTCGCCGAGGCCGGCGTCATCGCGCTCGGCAACCCGTACGCCCCCGCGGCCGACGACCCGGCCGACGGCGAGCGCGTCGACCCCACCAAGCCCGGCTGGCTCTCCCGCCTCCTCGACTGGCAGGAGGGCGCGCCCGACCCGGACACCTTCTGGTCCACGCTCCGCGAGGACCTCGCCCAGGACCGCGAGATCACCGTCTTCCGCCCCGACGGCGGCACGCTCGGCCTGCCCGAGGGCGCCACCTGCGTCGACGCCGCGTACGCGCAGTACGGCGAGGACGCGCACGCCTGCATCGGCGCCCGCGTCAACGGCCGCCTGGCGACGCTGAGCACCGTCCTGCGGGACGGCGACACCGTCCAGCTCCTGATGGGCCAGGACCCGGCCTCCGAGCCCTCCAGGGAGTGGCTGGAGCACGCCCACACGCCCGCGGCCCGTATCGCCATCCAGCGCTGGCTGACGGCCCATCCGGCGCATGCGGCGCCCCGGCCCGCCGCCGAGCCCTCGGTCGCGCCCCGGCCCACCACCGAGGCCACCACCCCGCGACCCGGCACCCCCGCCGTCGCCGTCGACCAGCCGGGCGCGACCGTACGCCTCGCCGGTTGTTGTACGCCCGTGCCGCCGGACGAGGTGACCGGCTTCGCCGTCCGGGGTGGTGTGGTCACCGTGCACCGCGTGGAATGCGCCGCGGTGGCGCGTATGAAGGACGCGGGGCGCGCGGAGGTCGGCGTGCGCTGGGGGACACCACCGAGTGCCGGGTCACCCTGCTCGCCGAATCGTTCGTCCGCCCCCACCTGCTGGCGGACCTCACGGAGGCGATGGCCGTGGAGGGCGCCGAGATCGTCTCGGCGACGGTCGAACCACCGACCCAGCAGCGAGTCCGCCACACCTACACGGTCCAGCTCCCGGACGCCGCCCACCTGCCCGCCCTGATGCGCGCGATGCGCAATGTGGCGGGCGTGTACGACGTG
Source organism: Streptomyces sp. CA-249302 (assembly GCF_050936785.1). Classification (NCBI taxonomy): domain Bacteria; kingdom Bacillati; phylum Actinomycetota; class Actinomycetes; order Kitasatosporales; family Streptomycetaceae; genus Streptomyces; species Streptomyces sp. CA-249302. Next base: position 7,996,812 of record NZ_JBNJMG010000001.1, read on the forward strand.
AGCCGGGCGCAGACGCCGGGGGCGTGAAACGGGGGCGTGAGAGGCGTGAAACGGGGGGCGTGAGAAAGGGGCCGTGCGCCGGCAGGACACGATTCGCGCCCGCGTGTCCCTGACCCACGCGCCTGACCCACGCGCCCCCGCTCGCCCTACCCGTTCGAGTGGGCCGATCGCGCGTCGTCGCCTCCACGCGCGCGTGCGCTGATAGCCGTGATGCATGCTGCTCACCCCTCGCACCACTCCCGGCGCCGCGGGCTCCCGCATCCCGGCCCCCGCCCCGGCCTCCCGCACCGGCGCCGGAAGCCGCCGCCGGCTCAAGGCCACCGCCCTGCTCGCCTCCGCCGTCTCCGTCTGCCTGCTCGCCGCGAGCGCCCCGGCGGCCCCCCTGGGCGTCGGTGACCGCCTCTTCCCGTACCTCGGCAACCCCGGGTACGACGTGGCGTCGTACGACCTCTCCTTCACCTATCCCGGGAGCAACAGCAAGCCCCTCCAGGCGGTCACCACGATCGACGCCTGGACCACGGCCGACCTGGACCGCATCAACCTCGACTTCGCGCACGGCAAGGTCGAGTCGGTCGAGGTCGACGGCGAGCCGGCCTCGTACACCAGTGCCGGTGAGGACCTGGTGGTGACGCCGGCGGACCCGTTGCCGGAGGGCAGCTGGACGCGGATCACCGTGCGGCACACCAGCGACCCCGTGGCCGCGGACGGGCAGGACGGCGGCTGGGTGCGCACCGCGGACGGTCTCGCGATGGCCAACCAGGCCGATGCCGCGCACCTGGTGTTCCCGTGCAACGACCACCCGTCCGACAAGGCCATGTTCACGATCAGGATCAAGGCGCCCAACGGCTACACGGCCGTCGCGAACGGTCTGCCCACCGGCGTCGACCGGGTCGGCAGGTCGACGACATGGACGTATCGCACTCAGCACCCCATGGCCACCGAGCTCGCCCAGGTCTCCATCGGCCGTTCCAGCGTCCTGCACCGCGAAGGCCCGCACGGCCTGCCCGTCCGCGACGTCGTGCCCACCAAGGACCGCAAGCTCCTCGAACCGTGGCTCGCCAAGACCCCCGACCAGATCGCCTGGATGGAGAGCAAGGTCGGCCCGTACCCCTTCGAGACGTACGGCCTGCTCATGGCACAGGCCACCACCGGCTTCGAACTCGAGACGCAGACGCTCACCCTCTTCGAGAGAGAGCTCTTCACCGAGCCCGCCTACCCCAAGTGGTACGTCGAGTCGATCATGGTGCACGAGCTGGCCCACTCGTGGTTCGGCAACAGTGTCAGCCCCCGCACGTGGTCCGATCTCTGGCTCAACGAAGGGCACGCCACCTGGTACGAGGAGCTCTACGCGGAGGAGAAGGGCGGCCACCCCATGGAGGCGCGCATGAAAGCCGCGTACGGTGCCTCCGACCGCTGGCGCGCCGCCGGGGGACCGCCGGCCGCCCCGAAGGCCCCCGCGCCCGGCCAGAAGATCAGCATCTTCCGGCCGAACGTCTACGACGGCGCCGCCCTCGCCCTCTACGCGCTGCGCCAGAAGATCGGCCGCGAGCGCTTCGAGCGCCTGGAACGCGCCTGGGTGGGCATGCACCGCGACGGCACGGCCACCACGGCCGACTTCGAGCACCTCGCCTCGGAGATCGCCGGACGCGACCTGAGCGGCTTCTTCAAGGCCTGGCTGTACGGCGAGAAAACCCCGCCGATGCCCGGTCACCCGGACTGGAAGTCGGCCGATCCGGGCAGGAAGGCCGTGAAATAAGGCGGTGACGAGACGGGCCGTACCGTGCGACCATCTTCAGGTCGGCGCGGCACGGGACACGGGAATCTCCCGGAGCACTCGTGCGTTGTGCAAGTGATCGCCGAATCGGAATCCCCATCGACGTAAGGATCCAATGACCTCCTCTTCATCCCCTTCCCAGGACACGCAGCGCTTCGCGCAGTCATACGCCGAAGGTCTTCGGGCCGATGCCCTGATGGAAGAGGACGTCGCCTGGAGCCACGAGATCGACGGAGAGCGGGACGGCGAGCAGTTCGACCGCTCCGAGCGCGCGGCCCTGCGCCGTGTGGCCGGCCTCTCCACCGAGCTCGAGGACGTCACCGAGGTCGAGTACCGTCAGCTCCGCCTGGAGCGGGTCGTCCTCGTCGGCGTCTGGACCACGGGGACCGTGCAGGACGCGGACAACTCCCTCGCCGAGCTCGCCGCCCTCGCGGAGACCGCGGGCGCGCTGGTGCTCGACGGCGTGATCCAGCGCCGCGACAAGCCCGACGCGGCCACCTTCATCGGGTCCGGCAAGGCCCTGGAGCTGCGCGACATCGTCGTCGAGTCCGGCGCCGACACCGTCATCTGCGACGGCGAGCTCAGCCCGGGCCAGCTCATCGCCCTCGAAGACGTCGTCAAGGTCAAGGTCGTCGACCGTACGGCCCTGATCCTCGACATCTTCGCCCAGCACGCCAAGTCCCGAGAGGGCAAGGCGCAGGTCGCGCTCGCGCAGATGCAGTACATGTTGCCGCGGCTGCGCGGCTGGGGTCAGTCGCTGTCCCGTCAGATGGGCGGCGGCAAGGGCGGCGGCCTCGCCACCCGTGGTCCCGGTGAGACCAAGATCGAGACCGACCGGCGCCGGATCCGCGAGAAGATGGCGAAGATGCGCCGGGAGATCGCGGACATGAAGACCGGCCGCGAGATCAAGCGCCAGGAGCGCAAGCGCAACAAGGTGCCGTCCGTCGCCATCGCGGGCTACACCAACGCGGGCAAGTCCTCGCTGCTCAACCGCCTGACCGGCGCCGGTGTCCTGGTCGAGAACGCCCTGTTCGCGACCCTGGACCCCACCGTCCGCCGGGCGGAGACCCCGAGCGGCCGCCTGTACACGCTGGCCGACACGGTCGGTTTTGTACGGCACCTGCCGCACCACCTGGTCGAGGCGTTCCGCTCCACCATGGAGGAGGTCGGCGAGTCCGACCTGATCCTGCACGTGGTGGACGGCTCGCACCCGAACCCGGAGGAGCAGCTGGCCGCCGTACGTGAGGTGATCACCGATGTCGGCGCCACGCGCGTGCCCGAGATCGTCGTGATCAACAAGGCCGACGCGGCCGACCCGCTGACGCTCCAGCGGCTGATGCGGATCGAGAAGCGTTCGATCGCCGTCTCGGCCCGCACCGGCCAGGGCATCGCGGAGCTGCTCGCGCTCATCGACAACGAGCTGCCCAGGCCGTCCGTCGAGATCGAGGCACTGGTCCCGTACACCCACGGCAAGCTCGTCGCGCGTGCGCACGACGAGGGCGACGTGATCTCCGAGGAGCACACCCCGGAGGGCACCCTGCTGAAGGCGCGGGTGCACGAGGAACTGGCGGCGGACCTCGCGCCGTACGTACCGGCACCGGTGGCCTGACCACCGCAGAACAGCCGAAAGGCCCGCCCCCGCTTCACCGCGGGGGCGGGCCTTTCGGCGTGACACGTGAGCATCTGCACTCCGTGCGAACGGGGACGGGGCGGTGAAGGCTGCCGTGCGGCGCCCCGCCCCCGTCGGTGCTCAGCGACCGGTCACTGACCGGCGAACTTCTCGCTCACCGAGTCGTACACGCCCTTGGCCACGTCGCCCAGCCGCGGACCGGCCAGCCAGCCCGAGGACACCGGGCCGATCGAGGTGTTGGACACCAGCGCGGGCTTGCCGTCCGAGCCCGTCGCGACCCAGCCGCCACCGGACGAACCGCCGGTCATGGTGCAGCCGATGCGGTACATCGTCGGGTCCGAGGCGTTGATCGACAGCCGTCCGGGCCGGTCCGTGCACCGGTAGAGCAACTGGCCGTCGAAGGGCTTGGCGGCCGGGTAGCCGGTCGCGGTGATGCTGGGAACCTTCGGCACGGCAGGCGCGTTGAAATCGACAGGCAGTGCCGAACCGACCGTCTCCTCCAGTGACTTGCCGTTGCCGCCCTTCTCCGGCGTCACATGGATGACGGCGTAGTCGTACGAAGCACCGTCACCGCCCGTCTCACCACCCTGCTCGATCCACTGCTCGGAGGTCTTCGCCCAGTCACTCCACCAGACACCGTAGGGGGCGACCTCGTCCCGCGAGGCGTTCTGCAACTGCGCCTCGGACTTGCCCGAGTTGTTGTACGACGGCACGAACGCGATGTTGCGGTACCAACCGCCGTTCTTGCCGGCGTGCACACAGTGCCCCGCCGTCCACACGAGGTTGGACTTGCCCGGATGGGCCGGGTCCTCCACGACCGTCGCCGAGCAGACCATCGTCCCCTCGGGGGAGTCGAAGAACACCTTGCCGGCCGTCGCCGCGTTGGCGTGGTACGTAGTCGCCACGGCCTTCGCGTCCACCGGCGTCGGCTCCGGGTCGGTCACGCCCTGGTCACCGGAGAGGTCGTTGTCGTCGACGCCCTTGTCCGGGTCGTTGGCGTCCCGCATCCGGTCCGGGTCCCACAGGCCCTTGATGATCGGGTTGATGAACTCGTCGGCCTCGCGCAGCCAGTCGTCCTTGTCCCAGTTCTTCCAGGCGCCGTTCTTCCACTTGTCGATGTCGATCCCATGCTCTTTGAGCCGGTTCCTGATGTCGTCCGGGATCTTGATCTTGCCATCGCCGCTGCCCGTGTCGGTCGCGGAGGCGGAGGCCTGGCCGTCCGCCTTGTCGTCCCCGGAGTTGCAGGCGGTGGCGGTGAGCGCCAGCGCGGCGGCGAGCGCAACGGCGGCGAGCACAGGGGAGGTTCTGCGGCTCGCACCCCTGTCTCGCCGAACATGGAACGACGGCCGTGTGGATCGCATGGTCTGAACTCCCCCTGAGGTGAACGAACTGGGCCTTCCCTGGAACGGCATCACACACTATGCGCTCGCTGTGGGGGACTCCCGACGGAAGCGCAACGGTTCCGTCACGGCAAGGATCTTGAGGCAACCCGTAACCCGGTCGGCGGTGCGCTGTTGGTACCGGTGGGGGGTCTGCTGTCCGTGCGAGGTCCCCCGTGCCTGTGTGGGCGGAAGGACAGGGAGCCGTGACCGAGTCTTCGTGTGGGGGGAGTGCGTCCGGGGGAGCGGTGGGGAGCCGGGTGTCCGACGGGGGCGGTGGGGGAGCGGTCGTCGGGGAGATGGTGGGGGACCGGGGCGCTGGTGCGATCGCGGGCGGCCCGGCCGCCGGCGAGGTGGCGTTGGCGTCGCGGGACGCGCACGAAGGGATTCTGCGGCGCCAGAAGGCGCGCGAGTCTGCGGCTCGTACCTACGCGCGTGCCCTGCCGATCGTGCCGGTGAGGGCGCGGGGCCTGACCATCGAAGGTGCCGACGGCCGCCGCTACCTCGACTGCCTCTCCGGCGCCGGAACGCTCGCCCTGGGCCACAACCACCCCGTCGTCCTGGAGGCGATCCGCAAGGTCCTGGACTCCGGCGCCCCCTTGCACGTCCTGGACCTGGCCACACCCGTCAAGGACGCCTTCATCACAGAGCTGTTCCACACCCTGCCGCCCGGACTCGCCGACCACGCGCGCGTGCAGTTCTGCGGGCCGGCGGGAACCGACGCGGTGGAGGCCGCGTTGAAACTGGTACGGGCCGCGACGGGCCGTAGCGGTGTCCTGGCCTTCACCGGCGCCTACCACGGCATGACCGCCGGAGCCCTGGCCGCGTCCGGTGACGCCACCGACGTAAGGGTCGCCCGCCTGCCCTATCCGCAGGACTACCGATGCCCCTTCGGCGTCGGCGGCCAACGCGGCGCCGAACTCGCCGCCCGCTGGACGGAGTCCGTCCTCGACGACCCCAAGTCGGGGGTACCGCACCCCGCGGGGATGATCCTCGAACCCGTGCAGGGCGAGGGCGGGGTGATCCCCGCGCCGGACGCCTGGATGCGGCGGATGCGGGAGATCACGGCCGCCCGTTCCATTCCCCTCATCGCCGACGAGGTCCAGACGGGCGTCGGCCGCACAGGCGCCTTCTGGGCCGTGGAGCACAGCGGCATCACCCCCGACGTGATGGTCCTCTCCAAGGCCATCGGAGGCAGCCTCCCGCTCGCCGTGGTGGTCTACCGCGACGACCTCGACGTCTGGCAACCCGGCGCCCACGCAGGCACGTTCCGAGGCAACCAACTCGCCATGGCCGCCGGCACGGCGACCCTCTCCCACGTCCGCGAAAACCACCTCGCGGAACGAGCGGCGACCCTCGGCTCCCGCATGCTCGACCAACTCGGGGCGCTGACCAGGGACTTGCCATGCATCGGTGACGTGCGGGGGCGGGGGCTGATGATCGGAATGGAGCTGGTGGACACCGAGACGGAGACGGCTCCGGCACCCGCGGGGATCGTCGGCCTCGGCTCTCCCGACGCCGAACCGTCCCCGACGGACGGCCCCCTCCCCGCGGCCGGTGGCCCGCACCCGCCCGCTCCCGAACTCGCCGCCGCCGTCCAACGGGAATGCCTGCGCCGAGGCCTGATCGTCGAACTGGGCGGCCGCGACGCCAGCGTCGTACGCCTCCTCCCCCCACTGACGATCACCGACGAACAGGCGACCGCGGTACTCGACCGCCTGGCCGACGCGCTGGAGACGGCGGCCCGCACGCACGCCGACCGACCACCTGGCCGGAGCCGACCGCCCGGATCGGATCACCGATACCGACGGGAGCCCGATCGAGCCGAGTGCGTGGGGCAACACCGTGACTGACAGCCGCGCGTGCGTATGCCGAGGCTGCCACCAACACCCGTGCTGCCGCTGCCGCTGCCGCTGCCGCTGCGGCTGCCGACTGGCGGCTCAGGTTCGTCACCGCACAATCCAGAACCACCCCTGAGGACCACCGTGAACGCCAACCCCAACCCCAGCCCCAGCCCCAGCCCCAACCCCGCCCCCGCATCCGACAGCCCGACAGGGACCGCCTGGCGAGACGTCCCGGAGTGGTCGTCGTCCGGCCGGACGCCAGGCGCCTCGGAGGCTGCTTCGGTAGCCGACCGACACGGGGCCGAGTCCGGGCCGGGCGGGCGGCCTGAGCGAGAAACCGCGTCGGGGATGGGCCGGTTGCCGGGGCAGGGAAGTGCTGTGGGCGAGAGTCGGCTTCCGGAGCAGGGCAGGGTGTCCACGGCGGAGGGGGTACCGGAGGAGGAAGAGGCGGCGGAGGAGGGGATCCCGGAACTGGGCAGGGCGCCCGCGCAGGAAAGGGTCCCCGAGCAGCGCACCCCTCCCGGTGTCGGACACCTCCGCCGTGCCGCCCCCGACCTCCTCGCGCACCCGGACCCGGACCTCGCCGCCGAGGCCGCCGCCGTCGAGAACCTGTTGCGCTGCTGGGCCCGCGAGACCGGCCTCCACGCCCCGAGCGACGGCACGCTCCGCATCCCCCTGCCGGCCAGCGGTACGACCCTGCTAGTCCCCGTCCACTACTGGTCCCGGACGGGATGGCACCGCTTCGGCCTCCCGCACCTCGCCGACGCCCCGGCATCATCCCGGTGGGTCGACGCGATCACCGTCGCCGCCCTGCTCGCCCGGGAGTCAACCCGCGCCGGGGACACGCCCGACCTCCCTGCCATCACCCCCGCACCGACTGCCCCCGCATCCGCCACCAACCTCGTCGCCCGTGTCGCCGACTCCCTCCGCCGTACCGTCACCTTCATCCGCGAGCGACGCGAGCACCCCGCCGACGGCCCCGACCTCTTCCTCGCCGCCGAACAGGCGCTCCTGCTCGGTCACCCGCTGCACCCCACCCCGAAGAGCCGTGAAGGTCTCTCCGAGGCCGAAGCGCAGCTGTACTCACCGGAGTTGCGCGGCTCCTTCCCCCTGCACTGGCTGGCTGTCGCACCTTCCGTCCTCGCCACCGACTCCGCCTGGACCGAACGCGGCCGTCCCGTCCCCGCACCCCGGCTCACGGCACGGCTCGCCGAGACAGACCGCCCGTTGCCGCTGCCCGAGCGCTACGCGGCCCTCCCGCTGCACCCTTGGCAGATGCGCGAGATCAGGCAGCGCACCGAGACCGCGCACCTCTTCGACACCGGACTGCTCCGCGACCTCGGCCCCCACGGTTCCCCGTGGCACCCCACCTCCTCCGTACGTACCGTCCACCGAACCGGCGCCTCCGCGATGCTCAAGCTGTCCCTGGGCCTGCGCATCACCAACTCCCGCCGCGAGAACCTCCGTAAGGAACTGCACCGCGGCGTCGAGGTCCACCGTCTGCTGCGCACCGGCCTGTCTCAGCAGTGGCTGGCGGCGCACCCGGGGTTCGACATCGTCCGTGACCCTGCCTGGCTCGCCGTCGACACACCGGACGGCGAGCCTGTGCCGGGAGTCGACGTGATGATCCGGCACAACCCGTTCAGCCCCGCGGACGACGTCTCCTGCATCGCCGGACTCGTCTCCCCGCGACCGGAGGCCGACCCCCGCAGCACATCGGCCTCCAACCGCCGTACCGAAGCGACCGCGTCGGCCTCGGACCGCCCCGCGGAGTCGGCCCCGTCAGTCATGCGCTCACGACTGGCCACGGTCGTCACCCGTCTCGCTGCCCGGACCGGCCGTCCCTGTGGAGCCGTCGCCGCCGAGTGGTTCCTCCGCTACCTGGAGCGGGTCGTCCGGCCCGTGCTGTGGCTGGACGCGGAAGCGGGGATCGCCCTGGAGGCCCACCAGCAGAACACGCTGCTCCTGCTGGACGCCGACGGCTGGCCCGTGGGCGGCCGCTACCGCGACAACCAGGGTTACTACTTCCGCGAATCCCGACGCGCGGAACTCGACGCCCGGCTGCCCGGCATCGGCGACCACAGCGACACCTTCGTCTCCGACGAGGTCACCGACGAGCGTTTCGCGTACTACCTCGCGATCAACAACGTCCTCGGCCTCATCGGCGCGTTCGGCTCCCAGCGGCTGGCCGACGAACTGCTGCTGCTCGCCGCCTTCCGCCGCTTCCTCGGCGACGTCGCCTCCGGTCCCGCGCGCCTGCGCACCTCGCTGTCGGCCCACCTCCTCGACTCACCCGTCCTGCGCTGCAAGGCCAACCTGCTGACCCGGCTGCATGGCCTCGACGAACTCGTCGGCCCGGTCGACACCCAGTCCGTCTACGTCACCATCGCCAACCCCCTCCAGCTCTGACCATCCCGTCCACCGCCACCCACCTGCCACTTCCCTGAGCCCCAACTCCCTTCATTCCTGAGGAACATGCCCCACCCCGTCTTCTGAGAGGAGCGTCGTCGTGCCTTCCACCGACGCCGGCGCAGACGCAACTGCCACGCCCGTCCCCAGCACCGACACCGGCGCCGACACAGGCCTCCGAACCGCCGAGAGCGGTACCGGCTCGGGCACGGACTGCGAGGACACGCTGGACCTGCGTCTGCCCGACGAGCTGATCGCCCTCTTCGCGGAGGAGGGTGAAGGTGATCAGGCCCGGAGCCGGGGTGAAGACGAGGGTCCGCCTGACGTCGGCTCCGGCTCCGTCTTCGGCACAGGCACCGGCACTGAGGCCGACGACGACCTCCTCGATCGCGTCGCGGACTGGGGACCCGTCCTCACGGCCCTCGGAGAGTTCCACCTCACCCCCGTGCACATCGACAGGGACCTGTCCCTGATCACCCGCTGGATGAACGACCCTGCTGTCGCGGAGTTCTGGGAGCTGGCCGGTTCCCAGACCGTGACCCAGGATCACCTGCGGGCCCAGCTCGCCGGGGACGGACGGAGTGTTCCGTGCCTCGGTGTGCTGGAGGGCACGCCGATGAGCTACTGGGAGATCTACCGGACGGACCTCGACCCGCTGGCCCGCCACTATCCCGCTCGACCTCATGACACCGGAATCCACCTCCTCATCGGGTCCGTCGCCGACCGCGGGCGCGGACTGGGCAGCACGCTGCTGCGAGCTGTCGCCGACCTCGTGCTCGACAGGCGCCCTGCCTGCGCACGCGTCATCGCCGAGCCGGACCTTCGCAACACCCCCTCCGTCGCCGCCTTCCTGAGCGCCGGCTTCCGGTTCTCCGCCGAGGTCGACCTGCCCGCCAAGCGAGCCGCCCTCATGGTCCGAGACCGGTCCCTGCGCGATCTGCTGTGACGCCGTGCCACCGCATCATCACTTTTGGTACACCACTCGCAACGATCCGGTTCCCACTCCCGCCGAGCCGATCTCCGCTCTCCAAGCTGCGACCCCGAATCGGCCTCAAGGCATCCCCCCAAGCAACCCCTGTCGCGACCAACGCCCACCCCGACCGACCCTCACCCCGACCGACCCTCACCCCGACCGAGGAACACCCGACCTTGATCCCGCCCCCTGCCCCTGCCTTGATCACCCGTTTGTCAGTGGCGGGTCGTAGGGTGGTCGCCCTATGACGAAGCCCTCACTCCCCGAACTCCTGCATGCTGCCGTCACTGCCGTCGGCGGTACGGAGCGCCCTGGCCAGGTGACCATGGCCGAAGCCGTCGCGGAGGCGATCGACGACGGCTCCCATCTGCTGGTCCAGGCCGGCACCGGCACCGGTAAGTCGCTGGGCTACCTGGTGCCCGCGCTCGCGCACGGGGAGCGGGTGATCGTGGCGACCGCCACCCTCGCCCTGCAGCGCCAGCTCGTCGAGCGTGACCTGCCGCGTACGGTCGATGCCCTGCATCCGCTGCTGCGCCGCCGCCCCGAGTTCGCGATGCTGAAGGGGAGATCGAACTACCTGTGCCTGCACCGCCTCCACGAGGGTGTCCCGCAGGACGAGGAGGAGGGCCTCTTCGACCAGTTCGAGGCGGCCGCACCGACCAGCAAACTGGGCCAGGACCTGCTGCGGATGCGGGACTGGGCCGACGAGACCGAGTCGGGCGACCGCGACGATCTGACTCCCGGCGTCTCCGACCGTGCCTGGGCCCAGGTGTCGGTCTCGTCCCGCGAGTGCCTGGGCGCGTCGAAATGCGCGTACGGCGCCGAGTGCTTCGCAGAGATGGCCCGCGAGCGCGCCAAGCTGTCCGAGGTCGTCGTCACCAACCATGCGCTGCTCGCGATCGACGCGATCGAGGGCGCTCCGGTCCTGCCGCAGCACGAGGTGCTGATCGTCGACGAGGCGCACGAGCTGGTCTCCCGGGTCACGGGCGTGGCCACCGGTGAGCTCACGCCCGGCCAGGTCAACCGCGCGGTGCGGCGCGCCGCGAAGCTGGTCAACGAGAAGGCCGCCGACCAGCTCCAGACCGCCGCCGAGGGCTTCGAGCGGCTGATGGAACTGGCCCTGCCGGGCCGCCTGGAGGAGATCCCGGAGGACCTCGGCTACGCGCTCATGGCACTGCGCGACGCATGCCGTACGGTGATCTCCGCGATCGGCACGACCCGCGACAAGTCCGTCCAGGACGAGGACGCGGTGCGCAAACAAGCGCTGGCGTCGGTCGAGTCGGTGCACGACGTGGCGGAGCGGGTCACCAACGGGTCCGAGTGGGACGTCGTCTGGTACGAGCGGCACGACCGCTTCGGAGCCTCCCTGCGGGTCGCCCCCATGTCGGTGTCAGGACTCCTGAGGGAGAAGCTCTTCGCGGACCGCTCCGTCGTCCTGACCTCCGCGACGCTGAAGCTGGGCGGAGACTTCAACGGTGTCGGTGCCTCGCTCGGGCTCGCCCCGGAGGGCACCGCGGGCGAGGACCTCCCGCAGTGGAAGGGCGTCGACGTCGGCTCGCCCTTCGACTACCCCAGGCAGGGCATCCTGTACGTCGCCAAGCACCTGTCGCGCCCCGCGCGCGACGGCGACCGTGCGGACATGCTGGACGAGCTGACGGAGCTGATCCAGGCGTCCGGCGGCCGTACGCTCGGCCTCTTCTCGTCCATGCGAGGCGCGCAGTTGGCCGCCGAGGAACTGCGCACCCGCATCCCTGAGTTCCCGATCCTGCTCCAGGGCGAGGAAACCCTCGGTGAGCTGATCAAGAACTTCGCGGCCGACCCGAAGACCTGTCTGTTCGGCACGCTGTCGCTCTGGCAGGGTGTCGACGTCCCCGGCCCCAGTTGCCAGTTGGTCGTCATGGACAAGATCCCGTTCCCGCGCCCGGACGACCCGCTGATGAGCGCCCGCCAGAAGGCGGTCGAGGACGCGGGGGGCAACGGCTTCATGGCGGTCGCCGCCACACACGCCGCGCTGCTCATGGCCCAGGGCGCCGGCCGCCTCGTACGGGCGACGGGGGACCGCGGTGTGGTCGCCGTACTGGATCAGCGGCTGGCGACGGCCCGGTACGGGAGTTATCTGAAGGCCTCGCTGCCGGACTTCTGGTACACCACGGACCGCAACCAGGTCCGGAAGTCGCTCGCGGCGATCGACGCGGCCGCGAAGGCCGTAGAGGCAGCGGTGGAGACCGCGGAAGCGGCGGAGGAAGAGGCCGATTGATCCGGGGTTGGCCTGTCGCGGCGCCGCGACAGGCCAACCCCGGATCCCGGACCGCCCGTCACCGGGGTCCGGACAGCACAGGGCCCCGGAACCGGCGCAGGGGTCCCGGGGCCCGGTCAGGGGGCGGTACCCACGAGGAACCGCCCGCCGCAGCCGTCACACGCGGCGCAGCACCGCCACCACCTTGCCGAGGATGGTCGCGTCGTCGCCGGGGATCGGCTCGTACGCCGCGTTGTGCGGGAGGAGCCAGACGTGGCCGTCCTCGCGCTTGAAGCGCTTGACGGTGGCCTCGCCTTCGAGCATCGCGGCGACGATGTCGCCGTTCTCCGCGACGGGCTGGCGGCGGACCGTGACCCAGTCGCCGTCGCAGATCGCGGCCTCGATCATCGAGTCGCCGACGACCTTCAGGACGAACAGCTCGCCGTCACCGACCAGTTGGCGGGGGAGCGGGAAGACGTCCTCGACCGACTCCTCGGCGAGGATCGGGCCACCGGCGGCGATCCGGCCGACCAGCGGGACGTACGACGCGGCGGGCTTGCCCGCGGTGTCGGTGGGCTGCACGGTGGCGCCCTGGTCGGAGCCGCGCACCTCGTACGCGCGCGGGCGGTGCGGGTCGCGGCGCAGGAAGCCCTTGCGCTCCAGTGCCATCAGCTGGTGCGCGACCGAGGAGGTGCTGGACAGGCCGACCGCCTGGCCGATCTCCCGCATCGACGGCGGGTAGCCCCGCCGCTGCACGGAGTCCCTGATGACCTCGATCACCCGGCGCTGCCGGTCGGTGAGTCCGGAGCTGTCCGCCCGGATGCCTGGAGGTCGGCCCGGCAGGGACCGCTTGTGCCCCTCGGGATTCACGGCTTCGTTCATCGCATGCACCGGCTCGAGTCGGCCCTGGGAGCGGTCCTGGGCAGTGATGGTGGCACTGTCTGCGGTGGTGGTCACGTCGGCCCCTCTCGATGGTCTCCCTGCTGGACAACGGTAGTTGCTTTCGAAAGGTTGCGCCAAACACACGTTCGAGTGAAAAACCGTGGATCGCCTGACTTGATCATGTGTCTGGGTGTATGGCTAACGTGGCACCTGGCGGACAAAAGGGCCCTTTGTTGTACTCTTCACCGCCGGGGTGGTGACCTCGTGGGTTGTCGACCCAGTCTGCCATCCGGCATCCCGTCAACCGGGAACCGGCCCCCATCTGTGCGGGAGTCGCACGCCCCCTCCTTGCGGCACCCACGGTATCTCCGCATGTGCCGCAGCGGTACGGCTGTGCAGTGCCGCATCCCGCGCGTCGCCGCGGTCGCGTGGCACATGCCAATACGCGCGCGACACGCGCGTACGGCGTGTATGTATGAGCCAATCCCCACATGTAGTGGTTGGATTGCAACAGCAGCCCAGAAGTTGTGGTCCCCCGGGTCTCCGGACCCTTGGCCATCGCCTATGCTTGGGGCTGCTTCGAGGGGCCCATGGGGCTCAACGAGGCTATTGAGTCTGCTGTGAGGAGGGTTGGGAAATCATGCACTGCCCCTTCTGCAGGCACCCCGACAGTCGCGTCGTCGACAGTCGTACGACCGACGACGGCACGTCGATCCGCAGGCGCCGCCAGTGTCCGGACTGCTCCCGTCGTTTCACGACCGTGGAGACGTGCTCGCTCATGGTGGTCAAGCGGTCCGGAGTCACCGAGCCTTTCAGCCGTACCAAGGTCATCAACGGCGTGCGCAAGGCATGCCAGGGACGGCCTGTCACCGAGGACGCACTCGCCCAGCTCGGCCAACGGGTCGAGGAGGCGGTGCGGGCCACCGGAAGCGCCGAGCTGACCACCCACGACGTGGGGCTGGCCATACTCGGACCGTTGCAGGAGCTCGACCTCGTCGCGTATCTGCGATTCGCCTCCGTCTACCGGGCGTTCGACTCGCTCGAGGACTTCGAGGCCGCGATCGTGGAACTCAGGGAGGAGACGCGACGCGCCGCCGCGGACGACGAAGACCGCCCGGACGCTGTCGCGGGGAGCCAGGAAGACGACGCGGGGCCGGGAGCGGCCGTTCAGGTCCCCGAGCCCGCGCACGCCGCCGACTGACGGCCGACCGGAAACCGGGCGGAGACCCCGGATCCGGTCGGAAGGCGGCGATCCGAAGACCTGTTGGGGGCAGCGTGAGGGTGCCCGCAACACAAGACACAACACCGTGCCTCGGGAACATCGTGGCACTTCAGGGCGTTTTAGCCCGTACAGGGAGGCGGCATGACAGAGACGGCGAGCGGTCCGGCACGGAGTTCCCGCGCCAAGGGCACCAAGGCGGCAGCGAACAAGGGCCTGCGTATCGAGCGCATCCACACCACCCCCGGCGTGCACCCGTACGACGAGGTCCAGTGGGAGCGCCGTGACGTCGTCATGACCAACTGGCGCGACGGCTCGGTCAACTTCGAGCAGCGCGGCGTCGAGTTCCCCGACTTCTGGTCGGTGAACGCGGTCAACATCGTCACCAGCAAGTACTTCCGGGGCGCCGTCGGCACCCCGCAGCGCGAGACCGGCCTCAAGCAGCTGATCGACCGCATCGTGAAGACGTACCGGAAGGCCGGCGAGGACTACAAGTACTTCGCCTCGCCCGCCGACGCGGAGATCTTCGAGCACGAGCTGGCGTACGCCCTCCTGCACCAGATCTTCAGCTTCAACAGCCCCGTGTGGTTCAACGTGGGCACCCCGCAGCCCCAGCAGGTCTCGGCCTGCTTCATCCTGGCCGTCGACGACTCCATGGAGTCGATCCTCGACTGGTACAAGGAAGAGGGCATGATCTTCAAGGGCGGTTCCGGCGCCGGCCTGAACCTGTCCCGCATCCGCTCCTCCAAGGAACTGCTCTCCTCCGGAGGCAACGCCTCGGGACCGGTCTCCTTCATGCGCGGCGCCGACGCCTCCGCCGGCACCATCAAGTCCGGTGGCGCCACCCGCCGCGCCGCCAAGATGGTCATCCTCGACGTCGACCACCCCGACATCGAGGACTTCATCGAGACCAAGGTGAAGGAAGAGGAGAAGATCCGCGCCCTGCGCGACGCGGGCTTCGACATGGACCTCGGCGGTGACGACATCACCTCCGTGCAGTACCAGAACGCCAACAACTCGGTTCGGGTGAACGACGAGTTCATGAAGGCGGTCGAGCAGGGCGGCAAGTTCGGTCTGCGCGCGCGGATGACCGGCGAGGTCATCGAAGAGGTCGACGCCAAGGGCCTGTTCCGCAAGATGGCCGAGGCCGCCTGGGCCTGCGCCGACCCGGGCATCCAGTACGACGACACCATCAACCGCTGGCACACCTGCCCGGAGTCCGGCCGTATCAACGGCTCGAACCCCTGCAGCGAGTACATGCACCTGGACAACACGTCCTGCAACCTCGCCTCGCTGAACCTGATGAAGTTCCTGAAGGACGACGGCAAGGGCCACCAGTCCTTCGAGGTCGAGCGCTTCGCGAAGGTCGTCGAGCTCGTCATCACCGCGATGGACATCTCCATCTGCTTCGCGGACTTCCCGACCCAGAAGATCGGCGAGAACACGCGCGCGTTCCGCCAGCTCGGCATCGGCTACGCCAACCTCGGCGCCCTGCTGATGGCGACCGGCCACGCCTACGACTCCGACGGCGGCCGCGCCCTCGCCGGGGCCATCACCTCGCTGATGACGGGTACGTCGTACAAGCGCTCCGCCGAACTCGCCGCGGTCGTCGGCCCGTACGACGGCTACGCGCGCAATGCGAGCGCCCACAACCGCGTCATGAAGCAGCACGCGGACGAGAACACCAAGGCCGTCCGCATGGACGACCTGGACACGCCGATCTGGGCCGCCGCCACCGAGTCGTGGCAGGACGTGCTGCGTCTCGGTGAGAAGAACGGTTTCCGTAACGCGCAGGCGTCCGTGATCGCCCCGACCGGCACCATCGGTCTGGCGATGTCCTGCGACACCACCGGTCTTGAGCCCGACCTCGCGCTGGTCAAGTTCAAGAAGCTGGTCGGCGGCGGCTCGATGCAGATCGTCAACGGCACGGTCCCGCAGGCCCTGCGCCGCCTGGGCTACCAGGAGGAGCAGATCGAGGCGATCGTCGCCCACATCGCCGACAACGGCAATGTCGTCGACGCCCCCGGCCTCAAGCACGAGCACTACGAGGTCTTCGACTGCGCCATGGGCGAGCGCTCCATCTCCGCGATGGGCCACGTCCGCATGATGGCCGCGATCCAGCCGTGGATCTCCGGCGCCCTGTCCAAGACGGTCAACATGCCGGAGTCGGCGACCGTCGAGGAGGTCGAGGAGATCTACTTCGAGGCCTGGAAGATGGGCGTCAAGGCGCTCGCCATCTACCGCGACAACTGCAAGGTCGGCCAGCCCCTCTCCGCCAAGACCAAGGAGAAGGAGAAGGCCGAGGTCACGGAGAAGGCCGAGGCGACCATCCGCGAGACGGTCGAGAAGGTCATCGAGTACCGCCCGGTCCGCAAGCGCCTCCCCAAGGGCCGTCCCGGCATCACCACGTCCTTCACGGTCGGCGGCGCCGAGGGCTACATGACCGCCAACTCCTACCCGGACGACGGTCTCGGCGAGGTCTTCCTGAAGATGTCCAAGCAGGGCTCCACCCTCGCGGGCATGATGGACGCCTTCTCCATCGCGGTCTCCGTCGGCCTCCAGTACGGCGTGCCGCTGGAGACGTACGTCTCGAAGTTCACGAACATGCGCTTCGAGCCGGCCGGTATGACGGACGACCCGGACGTGCGGATGGCGCAGTCGATCGTCGACTACATCTTCCGCCGCCTGGCGCTGGACTTCCTGCCCTTCGAGACGCGCTCCGCGCTCGGCATCCACTCCGCCGAGGAGCGCCAGCGCCACCTGGAGACCGGTTCGTACGAGCCCTCCGAGGAGGAGCTCGACGTCGAGGGTCTGGCCCAGTCGGCGCCGCGCGCCCAGGAGCTGAAGGCCGTCGCCACGCCGAAGGCCGAGGTCGAGGCGGCCAAGCCCGCCCCGAAGCAGGCCCACACCAGCGCCGAGCTGGTGGAGATGCAGCTGGGCATCCAGGCCGACGCCCCGCTGTGCTTCTCCTGCGGTACGAAGATGCAGCGGGCCGGCTCCTGCTACATCTGCGAGGGCTGCGGGTCGACCAGCGGCTGCAGCTGATCGTGAACGCCCACTGGGCGTGAACCAGCCGGTCAGGGCGGTGGAGTTCCTGCGGGGACTTCACCGCCCTCGGCATGTGCGGACTGTTGCCCCGGGTTTTCTGCATGCACGGGACAATTTCATTTCCCCCACGAAACGATCACCCATTAGGCTCCCCACCGCACAGCAGGTGCACAGCACAAGGGGGGCGGGGGACATGACCGAGGCTGTTCCGGAGGCGGAGAAGGGCTGGAGCGCGGGGTCTCAGGCAGTTGCCGCCGTGGTGGCGGTCGGCGGTCTCGCGGCTCTCGTATGGGCGCTTGGCGGAAGCTTTCAGCAGCAGGCCGAGGACCGTACGCCGGCCGTGTGCGAGAAGTCGGACAGCAAGCAGCGGTCGAAGCATCTCTCGGGAGCGCAGCTGTGTACGGCGCTGAACCGTCCGGACCTGCCCATGCTCCTGGGCACGCCGGACGAGTACGCGCAGACCGCCTACGGCAGTGATGCCACGATCACCTCGGCCGACGGCTCCAAGACCCCGGCCCCCGAGGGCAACGTCGACCTGGACACGTACTCCTTGAAGCTCTCGGTGTCGGACGACGACGTCCCGGTGGCCGACATGGCCGCCTTCCTGGGCAACGGCGCGCAGAAGCGGACGATCCTGGGGCACCCGGCGGTGCTCTACTCGGACCGGACCGTCGCCCTCAGCTTCAACCTGGGTGGTGGCAAGGTGGACACCGGCCCTGGTGGCATCGCCCGCAGTCTCATGGTCGCGCGGGACGCCAAGGACGGTGGCGGATTCTTCGAGGTCTCCATCTGGCGCCAGGACGACGTGACACCCGACGACGCGGCCCTGGTCCGCGTCGCCGAGGAGGTGTTGCCGGAGGTCCCGGGCTGGACAGCCGGCTGAGGGTCGTCAGGGCTGGTGTGCTCGGCCCATGGTCCTGGTGAAGGTCGCCGGGTCGTCCTCGAAGCCGTGGGTCCCGGCCCGAAAGGTCCACGTACCGGACTCGTCGCGCACGAACTCCCCGACGGTCGCCGCCGTGGCGCCCAGGACGTCTCCGAAGTCGTCCTCGGCGAGCACGGTGTAGCCCTCACGGATGCGCAGACCGGGGTTGATCACACTGACGAAGGTCCGGTGTGCCTCACGCTGCTGGATGACGATTCCGACCACCACGCGCGCGTACCGGTCGCTCAACCGGTCCAGCTCCAGGGTCATGACCTCGTCCCAGCCGAAGCCCTTGCCGTCCTTGCTGTCCCGGTTGAGGTAGATGGTGCCGTCGGGGGAGCGGCTGTCGAAGTGCACCACATATGCGGGATCGCCGTACGGATCGCCCGTGGCGTAGGTGGCGGCGACGATGTCAAGATCGGTGGGCGGCTGTCCCGTCGGACTGGGGTCCCACTTCAGTGCGACCTCCGCTTTCCGGATCCCCTTGCTGAGGGCGTTCACCAGACTTCCCCTTCCCCGTTCCCCGTGTGCCCCTCGTGGCCCGAACTGCTGGACAGACAGGGCCCGTTGTCCATCCTGCCACGCCCGCGCGTGCCCATGCGCCGGTGATGTCCGCCGGAGCGTGACCGGGGCCACGCTCCGTGGCCTTACCATGGCGCGGTGCTGGTCAAGTGGATTCGCTGCACCGTGGTGGACCGCCGCGGCTTCGAGCGGGGGCAGCGAAAGTGGGCGGGGCTTCTGGGGGAGCCGGGGTTTCGGGGACAAGGGGGTGGCTGGAGCCGGGGGCGACCCGGTGTGGCGCACATCTTCGCGTTCTGGGAAAGCCGCGCCTTCTACGACTCCTTCATGGCCCGCTCCCACGACCGGCTGGCCGCGTCCCAGGCGGGCACCTTCAAGGACGCCCAGGTCAAGCTCTTCGACTACCGCTTCGACGTGAAGACGGGCTTCGAGCCCCGGTTCACCGACGCCGACCTGCTGCGGGTCGCTCTGTGCCGGGTCCACGAGGAGCGCGCGGAACACTTCACCCTGATGCAGGAGAAGGTCTGGAACCCCGCGATGGCCGGCTCGCCCGGCATGATCCGCGGGTTGTTCGGCGAGGCGCCGGGACACGAGTTCCTGGTGCTGTCCATGTGGCGATCGGCCGCAGAACACGGCAAGTACCGCACGGAGCGCGTGGAGCGGCTCGCCCTGCGCGCGCAGATCGAGGCGGACGTGGCGGCCCTCACGGGTGACATCGTGGAGATGGAACCGACCTGGACGGTCTGACGGGTCGGTTTGAAAACCGGACCGGTTAGTTTGGAAACCAGACCCGCCGAACGTGCGCTCTGATGTGGCCTGTGGTGCGAAAACTGTGTGACCTACGCCGTATGGAGCCCGTACGAGTGCTCGATCGGCCGTCACTCGATCTAGGGTTTTGGCATGGCACGACCACGGCGCATCGTCCTTGTCCGGCACGGGGAGTCAACGGGCAATGTTGATGACACCGTCTACGAGCGTGAACCCGACCATGCCCTCGCGCTGACCGACCGCGGCTGGCAGCAGGCCGAGGAGACCGGCAAGCAGGTGCGCGAGGTGTTCGGCCGCGAGCGCGTCAGCGTGTACGTGTCCCCGTACCGCCGTACGCACGAGACGCTCCGAGCTTTCCATCTCGACCCCGATCTCATACGGGTGCGCGAGGAGCCCCGGCTGCGAGAACAGGACTGGGGGAACTGGCAGGACCGCGACGACGTACGCCTGCAGAAGGCCTATCGGGACGCGTACGGCCACTTCTTCTACCGCTTCGCCCAGGGCGAGTCCGGTGCGGACGTCTACGACCGGGTCGGCGGCTTCCTGGAGAGCCTGTTCCGCAGCTTCGAGGCCCCCGACCACCCGCCGAACGTGCTGCTGGTGACCCACGGCCTGGCCATGCGGCTGTTCTGCATGCGCTGGTTCCACTGGACGGTCGCGGAATTCGAGTCGCTGTCCAACCCGGGGAACGCGGAGATGCGGATGCTCGTTCTCGGGGACGACGACAGGTATGTGCTGGACCGGCCTTTCGACCGCTGGCGGGACCCCGAGCCGTACGGGATCACCGGATAGAGTGGCAGAGCGATGACCTTTGACTTTTCCCCGGGCGGGCGCCTGGCGCGCGCCCTGGCGAGCCTGCGCGGACTGGCGGTGGGGGACGCGCTGGGCTCGCAGTTCTTCGTGCCGGGGAACCACCCGCTGCTGAAGCATCGCGAGCTGCCGCCCGGTCCCTGGCAGTGGACCGACGACACGGAGATGGCCTGCTCGGTCGTCGCCGTCCTCGCCGCCCACCACCGCGTCGACCAGGACGCGCTGGCGCACTCCTTCGCCGAGCACCACGACTTCGACCGGGGGTACGGCCCCGCGGTCAACCGTCTGCTGCGACTGGTCCGGGAGGGCGGCGACTGGCGCGAGCTGGCCGCCGAGCTCTTCAACGGGCAGGGGTCCTGGGGCAACGGCGCGGCGATGCGGATCGCCCCACTGGGCGCCTGGTACGCGGACGACCCGGCACAGGCGACCCACCAGGCGGAGATCTCCGCCTACCCCACCCACCAGCACCGTGAGGCCGTCGTCGGCGCCATGGCCGTCGCGGCGGCCGCCGCACTGGCCGCCGCCCCAGACGGCCCGCCGAGCCCCGAGGCGCTGCTCGACGGGGTCGTCGCGCTCGTGCCGAAGAGTGCCGTCGGTGCGGGACTGCGTCGAGCCCGGGACATGCTCGACTACGGCGACGCCGGCACCGTCGCGGCCGTACTGGGCTGCGGGCGGCGTACGTCGGCTCACGACACGGTGCCCTTCGCACTCTGGTCGGCCGCACGGGCCCTCGGCGACTACGAGCAGGCGTTCTGGGCGACCGCCCAGGTCGGCGGCGACGTGGACACGACCTGCGCCATCGTGGGCGGGGTGATCGCCGCTGGACCGGCAGGGGCGCCGCCGACGGAGTGGGCGGGCCGGACCGAGGCGCTGCCGGAGTGGGTGCCCGAGGTCCGGGTGGCGCGCTCCTGAGCGGGTTGCCGCCCAGGAGACACGTTTCTGGCTGGCCCGCCGCCCGAGGGAGGCGCGTTTCTGACTGGCCCGCCACCCGGGAGAGAGCGGTGAGATACAACCGCTGAAAACTCTCCGTGCATGATGGGAACTCTGCGTGACCGGACGGCCGTTGTCATGATGTCGGGCGTGTTGCGTGCGGTCCGACAGCGACAGCTGAAACGTGAGAGGTCCTGGGGGTGGTGATGCGGTTCCTGTTGCCTTGGCGAGCCCGGGGTGGGCGGATGGCCGGGCCGACGTCCTCGCCGTCGGTCCCCTGGACTCGGTCCGGCCATCCGCGGTCTCTCGCGGGCCCGAGTGGATCAGCCCACAGCGGGGCCCGCCGTGCCGGCCAGCGCTTCCAGGTCGCTCTTGCGGACCCGGATCACGAACCAGGCGGTGCCGAGGGCGAGTACGGCCATGGCCGCCGCCGCGACGAAGCCCGTCGAGATGCCCTGGGTCAGCACCTGGTGTCCCCAAGTGCCGGGCAGCTGGTGCGTCTTGGCGAACTCGGCCTTCTGCTCCGCCGAGCCGTCGGCGAGAAACTTCGGCAACTGCTTCTGCGCCTCGTCCTTGCTGGCCGAGCCGAACACCGTGGTGAGGATGGACAGCCCGAGCGAGCCTCCCACCTGCTGCATGGCGTTGAGCAGTCCGGAGGCCGCGCCCGCCTCGTGCTGGGCGACGCCGGAGACCGCGGTCACCGTCAGCGTCACGAAGTTCAGGCCCATGCCGAAGCCGAACACCAGCATCGGACCGAGCACCCCGCCCGCGTAGGAGCTGTCGGAGGTGATGAGGGTCTGCCAGGCCAGTCCGACCGCCGCGAGCGCCGAACCCGTGAGCATGAAGGGCTTGGGCCCGAACACCGGCAGGAACCGCTGCGACAGTCCGGCCCCGATCGCGATCACCACCGTCACCGGCAGGAAGGCGAGGCCGGCCTGGATCGGGCTGTACCCCAGCACGTTCTGCACGAAGAGCACGATGTAGAAGAACATGCCGAACATCGCCGCGGCCAGGCTCAGCATGATCACGTACGTGCCCGAGCGGTTGCGGTCGGCGAACATTCGCAGCGGGGTGATCGGCTCCTTGGCGCGGGACTCGACGAGCGCGAAGGCCACCAGCAGGATCACGGCAGCCGCGAAGGAGCCGATGGTCAGGCTGTCCCGCCAGCCCTCGTCCGCGGCCCGGATGAAGCCGTAGACGAGGGCCGCCATGCCCGCCGTCGAGGTCACCGCACCCGCGATGTCGAAGCGTCCGGTGTGCCGCTCGGACTCGCTGATGTAGAGCGGCGCGAGCAGGGCGATCACCACGCCGATCGGCACGTTCACGAAGAGCACCCAGCGCCAGTCGAGCCACTCGGTGAGCATGCCGCCCGCGAGCAGGCCGATCGCGCCGCCGCCCGCGGAGACCGCGGCGAAGACGCCGAAGGCCCGGTTGCGCTCCGGCCCTTCGGGGAATGTCGTGGTGATCAGCGCCAGCGAGGTGGGCGACGCGATCGCGCCACCCATGCCCTGCAGCACGCGCGCGGCCAGCAACTGCCAGGGTTCCTGGGCGAGTCCGCCGAGCAGCGAGGCGAAGGTGAACAGCAGGATGCCGGTCATGAAGACCCGGCGGCGGCCGAGGATGTCACCGGCCCGGCCGCCCAGAAGCAGCAGGCCGCCGAAGGTGAGCGTGTAGGCGCTGACGACCCAGGTGAGGTCGGTGGTGCTGAAGTTGAGAGCGTCTTGAATGTGCGGCAGCGCGATGTTCACAATCGTCGCGTCGAGTACCACCATGAGTTGGCAGGCCGCGATGACCGCGAGGGCGATGCCGGGATGCCCTTCGCGGCGGGCCGCACCTGGCTTCTGGTCCTTGATCAACTGAGAGGTTGTCACTATGGGTCCCCCACAAGCGGGTTAGTGAACGATCCCGTTCACTGTGGCGTCAACGGTAGTGAGTCCCCGATAGTGAACGCAAGCGTTCACTTAAATTGGTGTCGTGCGGCGGGTCCCCCGTTGCTGTCGCGCGGCGCGCCCATGTCCCCGAAAACTCCGCTCCCCCATGCACGCTGGAGACAGTCAGATGGTTACCTCGCGCTGGACGGCCGCCCCCGCTCAGGCGGCCTCCCTCCGTCGGCGCGGCGCCGTGCTCGAACGCGCGATCCTCGATGCCGCCCTGGAGCAACTCAGTACGGTGGGCTGGAACGGCCTCACGATGGAGGGCGTCGCCGCCGGCGCCCAGACCGGCAAGGCGGCGGTCTATCGCCGCTGGCCATCCAAGGAGGATCTCGTCGCGGACGCGCTGCGGGCCGGACTGCCCAGCTTCGCCGAGGCGCCCGATCTGGGCAGCGTGCGGGAGGATCTGCTCGCGCTGTGCCTGCAGGCGCGCGACGCGATGTTCTCGCGCCCCGGGTTCGCGGTCCGCGCCGTGATTCACGAATGCGATCCGATCCAGGCCGAGCGCTTCCACAGCGTGATCTTCGACGGGATCGTGGAGCCTACGGTCGAGTTGCTCCGCCAGGTGGTCGCCCGTGGAATTGAGCGGAACGAGGTGCGGCCCGACGCGGCGAACAGCTACGTCCTCGATGCCATCCCGGCCATGATGATGTACCGCTCGAAGATGCGCGGAAGCGAATGGAGCGATGCCGATATCGAGGAGATGATCGACCAGTTGATGGTTCCGCTGCTGCGGCCCACCGAGGGCTGAGCGTGGTTCGGGACGGTCGTGGCGCGGCGCGGGGAGCCGGGGTGTCGCCAGGTGATCCGCGAGGCGTAGGCTAAGGGCGCCATGCCGTACGAACCACCTACTCACACCGTCGAGCGCTCCCTTCGCGCAACGACCGGAGCGAAGATCATTGCCGGTGTCGACGAGGTGGGGCGAGGCGCCTGGGCCGGACCCGTCACCGTCTGCGCGGCGGTCACCGGACTGCGCCGACCCCCCGAAGGCCTCACCGACTCCAAGTTGCTCACCGTCAAGCGGCGCACCGTGCTTGCCGGGGAGTTGCAGAAGTGGGTGACCTCGTACGCCCTGGGTCACGCGTCTCACGAGGAGATCGACTCCCTGGGCATGACGGCCGCCCTGCGGCTCGCAGCGGTGCGTGCCCTGGAGGCGCTGCCCGTCCGGCCTGACGCCGTGATCCTCGACGGGAAGCACGACTATCTCGGGACGCCCTGGAAGGTCCGTACGGTGATCAAGGGCGACCGGTCCTGCGTGGCGGTCGCGGCGGCTTCGGTGATCGCCAAGGTTCAGCGCGACAAAATGATGGCCGAACTGGGTATCGACCATGCAGACTTCGGTTTTGCGGACAATGCCGGGTATCCGTCTCCCGTGCACAAGGCCGCGCTGGAGGAGCGGGG
Source organism: Streptomyces sp. CA-249302 (assembly GCF_050936785.1). Lineage (NCBI taxonomy): Bacteria > Bacillati > Actinomycetota > Actinomycetes > Kitasatosporales > Streptomycetaceae > Streptomyces > Streptomyces sp. CA-249302. Next base: position 8,021,487 of record NZ_JBNJMG010000001.1, read on the forward strand.
CCCCACCCCGTACCACCGCTTGTCGTGGGCGTATCTTGATGCGCTGCCCCAGTGGCGGCACCTCAAGAAGGCCCGTAGTTGGGCGGACGGAAGCGTTCCGGAGATCGAGGGCCAGCTCGGCTTCGACTTCTGACGAATCCGCTCGCACTCATGTGCCACCCCCCGACGCGAGCCGTACCAGTGTTTGATAAAAATCAGCTCATGCCTCTCATTCCCGAGGAGCCTCAGATTCACGAGAGTGCCCAGGGTCCCCGCGCCACTCCGGCCAGTGGCCGAACCGCGCCGACCCCTCGCCCCGTACCCGGCCCCCGTCCCGCGGCCCCGCCGCGACCCGGTCGCCCTGGTCCGCTCCGGCCCACTCCGCCGGTGCAACGTACGTCGCGTGACGTGGCCGCCAAGCCCGGACCCTCGGGTCCGGTTGCCGCCGCAGTCTCCGTCGCGGCTCCGGCGATCCCGCAGATCCAGCTGATCCCTGCCTCGCTCGACGGCGCGCTCGACGCCGCCGAGGAAGCTGTGGACCTGCTCCTGGACTCGGGGCGCGCCCCCGGCGACGTACTGGTCATCACCACCGGCGAACAGCACCCGTGGGCCGCCCACGAGCTGTCCTTCGGTGAACCCTCCTACTGGGCCCAGCACGACGCGGGCGACGACGTCTTCTACACGGACGCCGCCGTCGCCTCCCGGGCCGGCTCGCGTCCCGTGGTCGTGGTCGCCGTCAACGGCGGTCCGGAGACTGCCGCCGCCACTGCCCTGCCGCTGGCCCACGCCCGGGCCGGCGCCCTGCTGATCGTCTGCGGCGACCCGCAGCAGATCAACACGGTTCTGGGCGCAGGCGTCTGAGCTCGCTCCGGTACGTCCACGCGGACGCCGGAGCGAGGACGGCGCCGCTGCGGCGGCACCGGCACGGCGGACGCCTCGGCATGCACTGATGACGGCCGGGTGCTCGCCGAGGGCGCCCGTGACGCGGGTCCTTCCGCTGGCTCGCGATGCCGCGGGGAGGCCCGGCGCGGGGGCTCGGTGTCCGTCGTATGCGCGGGTCTTCGTCCTTGAACGCCGTGCGGGCATACGACGGTTGGCGTGCCGTTCGGCCGGTGGGCTCAGCGGGCTGCCGCGCGGCGCAGGACCTCCGAAGCGGCACCGCCGGTTCGCGGCAGCGGGGGCGGCGCCTCGGTCATGCCGAACGGCTCCGGTATGGAGTCCGCGCTCGGGCGGCGCCCGCCACGGCCTTCACCGACGACCTGCCAGCCGTCCCGGGTCAGCGTGATGTAGGCCCCGCAGCGCAGTCCGTGCAGTGTGCAGGCGTCACGCAGGCCCCACATCCACGCACCGTCCTCCTCCGTCCAACGCGCGTCCCCCTCGCGGCAGTAGAGCAGCACGGCGGTCCGCACCGGAGTGCGCAGGCGCAGGTCGTGCGGGATCACCCGGCGCAGTTGGGCGAGCAGCGCGTTGCGGAACATCCAGCCGTCGGCAGGTGCCGGGCGGCGGGTGAACGAGGCGCTCGCGCACAGCCGTTCGTCCGGATCCAGCACGGCCACGATCGCGGTCGCCGGCCGGGGGCGGTGGCGGGAGTGCAGTCCGTTGACGACCTCCCGGGGATTGCGCAGCAGCGGGATCCCGGCGTCGGCCCACTCCGCCGGTTCGAGCATGCGGGCGAGCGGGTTGGTGGAAGCGGCGGACAGGTCGGCAGACGTCGACGTGGATGCCGCCGAGGACGGAGCGAATCCGAAGGTCACGGTCCTCCCTTCGGCTACGCGCCCACACTGCGGGCGAGGTCGGATTCGGGGGAGCGCGCACCGCAGCAGAGCCCTACCGGTCCACGGACGAGCCGTGCGGGGAGCGGAGTTCAATTCTTGCTGTCGAACTTGGATGCGGCAACGAGCAATTGGGGCTACTGACCGGAATCTGACGGTATGCGGTTTATATCCCTACCCAGTGCCTACTGCCGCGACGCGTGAGGTGGCCGTTCATCTCGTGTTCGTACATCGTTGGGACACAGGTGGTCCAGAGGAGTGTCGCCGTACTCGGCAAAAGGGCGTGACCCGGACCCCGACCGAGGGCCCGCGATCAGGCCTGGACGGCCAGGACGAGAGGCAGCACCTCCTGTGCGCCCGCGCGTCGGAGCATTCGGGCCGCGACCGCGAGCGTCCAGCCCGTCTCGGTGTAGTCGTCGACGAGCAGGACCGGGCCTCCGGCGAGGGCGGAGGCGAGCGCGGGCGGCACGGTCAGTGTGCCGTCCAGTGCCTTGAGCCGTTGGGCGCTGTTGCTGCGGGAGACGTGTGGCGCGGCATCCGCGTACTCCACGGAGCCGAGCAGCGGCAGTCTGCCGACCTCCGCGATCCGCGCGCCCAGGGAGTCGATCAGATGCGGCCGGGTGCGTGAGGCGACGGTGACCACGCCCACCGGACGCGCCTGGGCGCCCGCCTCGCCCGAGGCCCAGCCGCCGGGCCCCTTGGCCCAGTCGGCGAGCACACCGACGACGGCTTTCGCCACATCGTCCGGCACCGGCCCGTCCGGCGCCTGGGGCGCGAGCATGGGCCGCAGGCGGTTGCCCCAGCCGATGTCCGACAGCCGACCCAACGCCCGCCCTGAAGCCGCCTGTTCACCCGCCGGAATGCGTCCCTTGAGGTCGACGCCGATCGCAGGCAGGCCGGTCGGCCACATCCGGCGTGGCTCCACCTCGACACCCGCCCGGCCCAGGTCGACGCGCGCGGCGTCCAGCGCGGCCGTGGACATGTCCGCCGTGAAGCGGGCGCCCGCGCAGTTGTCGCAGCGTCCGCAGGGCTTGGCGCCCTCGTCGTCCAACTGGCGCTGCAGGAACTCCATCCGGCAGTCCGTCGTCGAGGCGTACTCACGCATCGCCTGCTGCTCGGTCCCGCGCTGCCGCGCGACCCACTCGTACCGCTCCGCCTCGTACGTCCACGGCCTGCCGGTGGCGATCCAGCCGCCTTTGACCCGCTGCACCGCCCCGTCCACGTCGAGTACCTTGAGCATGGTCTCCAGGCGGGAGCGGCGCAGCTCGACGAGGGGTTCCAGTGCGGGCAGCGACACGGGCCGGTCCGCGCGTGCGAGGACGTCCAGTGTGCGGCGCACCAGCTCCTCCGGTGGGAAGGCGAGCGACGCGAAGTATTCCCAGATCGCCTCGTCCTCCCGGCCCGGGAGCAGAAGCACCTCGGCGTGCTCGACGCCGCGTCCGGCGCGGCCCACCTGCTGGTAGTAGGCGATCGGCGAGGACGGCGAGCCGAGGTGCACCACGAAGCCGAGGTCCGGCTTGTCGAAACCCATGCCGAGCGCGGAGGTGGCGACCAGGGCCTTCACCCTGTTCGCGAGGAGGTCGTCCTCGGCCTGCTGCCGGTCCGCGTTCTCCGTCCTGCCCGTGTACGAGGCGACTGTGTGGCCGCGTTGGCGCAGGAAGGCGGTGACCTCCTCGGCGGCGGCCACCGTGAGCGTGTAGATGATCCCGGACCCCGGCAGCTCGTCGAGGTGGTCGGCGAGCCAGGCCATCCGGTGCGCGGCGTCCGACAGCCGCAGCACGCTCAGGCTCAGGCTCTCCCGGTCCAGCGGACCGCGCAGCACCAGGGCGTCCGACGTACCCCCCGTGCCGAGCTGCTCGGCGACGTCGGCGGTCACGCGCGCGTTGGCGGTCGCGGTGGTCGCGAGCACCGGCACGCCCGGCGGGAGGTCGGCGAGCATGGTGCGCAGGCGCCGGTAGTCCGGCCGGAAGTCGTGCCCCCAGTCGGAGATGCAGTGCGCCTCGTCCACCACCAGGAGCCCGGTGGCGGAGGCCAGCTTGGGCAGCACCTGGTCCCGGAAATCCGGATTGTTGAGCCGCTCCGGGCTGACCAGCAGGACGTCGACCTCGCCCGCCGCGATCTCGGCCTGAACGGTCTCCCACTCCTCGGTGTTGGCGGAGTTGATCGTCCGCGCGTGGATGCCGGCCCGGGCGGCGGCCTCGACCTGGTTCCGCATCAGGGCGAGCAAGGGGGAGACGATCACCGTCGGACCGCTGCCGCGGGCCCGCAGCAGCGACGTCGCCACGAAGTAGACCGCGGACTTGCCCCACCCCGTGCGCTGCACGACGAGCGCACGGCGTCTGTCGGCGACCAGCGCTTCGATCGCCCGCCACTGGTCCTCGCGCAGCCTGGCCGTGCCGCCGGCGTCCCCGACGAGGCGGGCCAGGACCGCGTCGGCAGCCGCCCGGAGTTCCGCGTTGCTCGTGTGCTCCATGCGTCCCATCCAACAGGACGGCACTGACAATCCGGACCGGGCCGGGGTGGGAGGGAGCGGCCTGCCGGTGTTTTCGAGGGAGCCTGGTCGTTTCTCCAAGGGGGAGGGTCGGATTCCCAAGGGGCCGCTGCTCGTACGACAGGCGAGGCGAGCCGCCCAACCCTCGGTGCCGTCGGGCGAGTTGGACCCGTCCGGCACAGCGTTGTCGTGTCCCTGGTCGGACTTATCCACAGGGCAAAGCGGAATCTTGTGATCCGCGAGATCGTCGGCGCATGACGAATCACGGCGAAACCACTGGATCACCCGAAAACGGCGAGGCCGGACGACGCGACGGCCGCGAACCCCGCGTGGACGGGCGCACCCTCCGCCCGGGCCCGGTCGACTGCACCGCTTACGACAGCCATGGCCCCGAGCACCAGGTCACGCTGCGCACACCTGCCGAACTGGCCGACGCACTGCCGTATCTGCTCGGGTACCGCCCCGAGGACAGCATCGTCCTGGTCGCCCTGCACGACAGGGACGGGCGGGGCCGGTTCGGCGGCCGAGCCCGCCTCGGAATTCCGACGAGCGCCGACGACTGGGCGTCCGCGGCACGGCAGTTGGCGCACGGGCTGGTGACGGGTGGTGAGCGTCGAGGAGCCCGGCCCGAGCAGATCGTCGCCTACCTCTGCCAGGAGCCGGCGAAGGGGGAGTCGGGTCGACAGGTCATGGAACGACTGCGCCCGCTGGCCCAGAAACTTCGCGTCGAGTGCGGTCAGCTCGACGTCCCGGTGATCGAGGCGCTGTGCATCTCGGACGGCCGTTTCTGGTCGTACTGCTGCGTGAACGAGAACTGCTGCCCATCCGACGGCCTGCCCATGGGCCTGCCCGGCACTTCTGTGCTTGCCGCCGCAGCCACCTATGCCGGCCTGCAGGTACTGGGAACCCTGCGCGAACTCCGGGCCAGGCTCCAACCCTGGGAGACCGCCGCCGCCCTGGAACAGGAGGCCGCCCTGGACAGTGCGAGCATGGCCCTGGTGCCCAGGATTCTCGACGGGGACAGCCGTGCGGGCGTGGCCGACGAGACGCTGGAGCTGGCCGAACGGATCAGGGGCCGCCTGGCGGAAGTCCCTCCGTTGTCCGGCGCGCTCAATGCGGATCTCCGCGACGACGAACTGCTCGGGCACGACGAAGCGGCGAGGCTGATTCTCGGTCTGCAGGACCGGGCCACGCGCGATCGTGCGGCCGAGTGGATGGAGGACGACGAGGCAGCCCCGGCACTGCGCCTCTGGCGGGCTCTCGCACGCCGCTGCGTCGGACCGTACGGAGAGCATGCCGCGGCGCCGCTGACCCTCGCCGGCTGGGTCGCCTGGTCCAGCGGTGACGAACTGGAGGCGCGGGAGGCCCTGGCCATGGCCTTGGGGGCCGACCCCGGCTATCTCTTCGCCCGACTGCTGCACCAGGCCTGCAACGAGAGCCTGGATCCGGAGTCGATCCGGCGCTGCTTGCGGGCGGAACGACGGGACCGCGACGGGGGAACGGTCCATCGGGCCGAGGGTGATGGGCCGGGCGCCGGGGGGAGGCGGGGGCCAGGGGAAAATTCGGAGGCGGCTGAGGTCAAGGAGGCGGCTGAGGTCAAGCGGGCGGCTTCGGTACCAGCGGTGGGTGAGGGAGCCGGAGCGCCGTCGGCTCTGTCCGTGTCGGAGGAAGCTCCTCGTGCGCGGCGCCGGACTCGTTCCGGTCGTGCGGCCGGGAGCCGGACTCGACCGGCGAGGGCCAACGGTCGGGGAAGCGCGGCGGGAGTTCCTCGTTCGCGGACATCAGCGGCCGACGGCACCCGTCCCGGCACAGCGCGCGCGGGTGGCACGCGCCCGCGTAGCGGCGAGAACGGACCTGCGCACCGGCACGGCAACCGTCCCGCCGACACGCACCCCGGAGGCGACGCCACCGAGGGGGACGCGTGAGCAACGGCCGGGAGAGCACTGGAACTTGTCGGCAAATCGACCTTGAGGATGGGGCGAAGACTGAACGGCGAGCCGTCGAGGACAGCCTGTGGCGCCGCCGCCATTCGGTCGGGTCGGACGATCGTGAGCGTGACCCGGGAGAGCCCCGTCGCGTTCACCTGAGTGGCGGAGCGCCTGGATGGGCTGTGCCGCCGCACAGCCCACGTCCGTCCGGATACCTCACCCGGTGCAACACACGCCCGAGGTGCACAGAGCGCAGAAGAAGCCATCACATGCATCAGCCGCCGCCCCCGCCCTCCACCGCCGACGACCGGCCACGTGGCGCCCGCTTCGAGCCGCCCCCTTGGACGGGCGACGACCTGCCGCCGCATGTGACCCGGGAGGGCGGACACGAGCCGCAGTTCGCCGACGACACCCTGCGGGGCGCCTCTGTACCCGCCGCAATGGACCGGCACCCGGCCGCGCCTGTGGGCAGGCACGTGGCTGCGCCCTCGGGTCGGCCTTCGTCTGCCCCGGCGGATTCGCCTTCGTCCGCCCCGGCGGATCCGCCCGCGTCCACTTCGGCTGACCAGCCATGGCCGGTCAGCCCTGCGACACGGGGTGATCAGTCCGCCGGCCGACTCACGGACCAGCCCTTTCCAGCCGCTCGCCCGAGGGATCCGGGGCGGCCCGTGCTTTGTTCGCCGAGCAAGGACCAGGCCGAATTCCCGCCCACAGGCTCGGCACCCCGCCCGCCTGCTTTCCCGCCCACAGGCCCGGCACCCCGCTCGCCTGCTTTCCCGTCAACAGGCTCGACCCCCTGCCCACCTGCCTTGCCGCCAACAGGCTCGACACCCCGCCCTCCCGCCTTCCCGTCAACAGCGTCGACAGCCCGCCCACCCGTCTCCCCACCCCCAGCCCCGACCCGCCGCCCACCCGCCTTCCCGCCCCCAGGAACTGCCCCTCCAACCCGCGGAGTTCCCTCACCGCCCTTGCCACCCCGTCGGCCGGCCGAACTGCCGTCCACCCACACCGCCATGATCTGCGTCGCTCTTCCCGGGCTCGCCATCTCCACGGAGCAGGCGCAGATGACCGCGCAGGGGCTGGAGGGGTTCTACCGTGCGGGTCGGCGCGTTCTCGCCCGTTGCCAGGTTCGGGTGGCCGGGCGTGAACCGCTCGCCGTGCAGGCCCGGATGACCGCCGCCGACCAGGCCCGTTTCGTGGGAACCGTGCGTGTCTCCCCGCACTCCGGCCCGGATCCGGACGTCGTGGTCGAGCGTATCCGGCACGCGGACGGGACCGAGCGCATCACCCTGCACAGCGCGGCGCTGCGCCCCCTGCGGGTCCCGCTCGAGGTCGCCCTCGGCACGGACCTGGCAGACCTGGGCGCCATCGCCTCCGGAACCGCCGGCCCCGAACTGCCCGCCAGCGTCCACGACTCGGGCCTGCGCTGGTCCTGCGCCACCGGGAACTCCTCGGTCACGGCGGATCCGCCGCCCGCCGACGCGCTGGCCTCCGCAGGTCTGCTGCGCTGGGAGTTGGAGCTGGCCCCCGGCGGCAGCAGGACGGTGGAGTTACGAGTGCGGCCGGACGGAGCCGGCCCCGTCCGGTCCGCGGGCCGTGCGGCGACGAGCCCGCTCGCAGCCGCACGCGCGTCGGGCGACGATCCCCGGATCGAGTCGCTGCTGCGCACGAGCGTCGAGGACCTCCAGGCCCTCCTGCTGCGCGACCCCGCGCACCCCTCCGACCTCCACCTCGCGGCCGGCGCACCCTGGCGCTGCGGCCTGGCCCCGGCCGAGGCGCTCACCGCCGCCCGGATGACGCTGGCCCTCGGCACCCGGCTCGCCGCGGGCACGTTGCGTACTCTCGCCCGTACCCAACTCGCTGGATCCGGGCCGCAGTCCGGCATGCTCCCTGGGCCACGGCGCGACGCGGGCACCCACCTGCCGCCGGGCTGCACGGGTACGGAGGCCACGCTGCTCTTCCCCGTGCTCCTCGCGGAGGCCCGCCGCTGGGGACTCGCCGAGCAGGAGATGGAGGAACTGCTGCCGACGGCCGAGCGCTGCCTGACCTGGCTGCGGACGACCGTTGGTGACGGCACCTACCTCAGCGACCCGCACCCCGGCGGTCCCGTCCGCTGCGAGACACAGGCCCACGCACACCGCGCGGCGCTTCTCGGGGCGGATCTGCTTCATGCCTGTGGCAGACCGGGCAGTGCCGAGTTGCGTGAGTGGGCGCAGACACTGCGGACGGCATTCCGGGAGGACTTCTGGATCGACGACCTCGGCGGCGGCAGACCGGCAGCGGCGCTCGCCCCGGACGGAAGCCCGGTGCCGCACCTGGGCGCGGCCGCCGCCCACCTTCTCGACACCGGCCTGCTGGGCAACGGCGGACTGGCCGTCGGCCTGCTTGACAAGGTGCAGACCGAGCAACTCGCCCGACTGCTCGGCGGCCCTGCCATGGACTCGGGCTGGGGGCTGCGCGGACTGGGCGCGAAGGAAGCGGGATACAACCCGTTCGGCCACCGCAGCGGTGCCGTGCGGGTTCATGAAACGGCCGTGGCCGTCGCGGGGTTGGCGGCCGCCGGGTACGAGAAGGAGGCGAATGGGCTGCTGCGCGGTGCACTGGCGGCGGCCGAGGCCTTCGGCTACCGGCTGCCCGAGATGTACGCGGGGGAGCAGCGTGCCGACGGAAGCGTTCCCGTCCCGCATCCGGCGTCCTGCCGCCCCGCGGCCACCGCGGCGGCCGCGGGAGTGCTGCTGCCGATCAGCCTCGCGGGCATCCGCCCCGACGCACCGGGCGGGACAGTCACGCTGCGCCCCGTGCACAGCGCACCCCTGGGCGAGATCGTCCTGACGGGGCTGCGGGTCGCGGGCGCACCCTTTTCCGTACGGGTCAGCAGACTCGGCCTGGCCATGGTCGAGGAGGCGGGCGACGGCCTCCAACTAGGAGGGTGACCTCGGACGACGTACCACCGCGGGACGACCCGGAGCGGACGTCGACACGCATTCCGGACCGAATTGGATCAGTTCCCGAAGCGAATTGGATCAGCCACCGAAGTCGCCTACGAAGGGAGTGTTTATCGTCAGGCAGACGACTATGATCGCCGCATGTCCTACGACCCGTCAGCATTTCCGCCCTTTGCCGTCACCGTGGACCTGGTCGTGCTGACCGTGCGGCGCCATGCGCTGTGTGCGCTGGCGGTGCGCAGGGGCGAACCGCCGTTCCAGGGGCGCTGGGCGCTTCCCGGCGGATTCGTACGGGCCGACGAGGACCTGGCGCAGGCGGCGGCGCGCGAGCTGGCCGAGGAGACCGGGCTGCGCGCGCACGACCCCGCCGTACCGGCTCAGGACAACGGTGCCCACCTGGAGCAGCTCGCCACCTACGGCGACCCCAAGCGGGACCCGCGGATGCGCGTGGTGAGCGTCGCTCACCTGGCGCTCGCCCCTGACCTGCCGCCGCCCCGGGCGGGTGGTGACGCCAGCAACGCACGCTGGGCGCCGGTCGAGGAACTGCTGCAGCAGGGCGGTTACGGCCGGGACGGCGAGCCGGTGGCACCGCTCGCCTTCGACCATGCCCAGATCCTGTCCGACGGGGTGGAGCGGGCCCGTTCGAAGATCGAGTATTCGTCGCTGGCCACGGCGTTCTGCCCCACCGAGTTCACCGTCGGAGAGCTGCGCCGGGTCTACGAGGCGGTCTGGGGCGTGGCGCTCGACCCGCGCAACTTCCATCGCAAGGTGACGGGCACGCCCGGCTTCCTGGTGCCCACCGGCGGTACGACGACCCGCCAGGGCGGTCGGCCCGCACAGTTGTTCCGTGCGGGTGGCGCCACACTGCTCAACCCCCCGATGCTGCGCCCCGAGGTGTGACGGCCGCGCGCGTGGAGCGGGCGCCGCTATGCCCGAAAAACCGGAAATAGCACGCTATCTTGCTGCGAGTGATCCAGGCCTTCGGACTGACCAGCAATACCCGCAAGGACCTTCCGCCCGCCGTCGACGACGTCTCCTTCGAGGCGCGTGCGGGCCGCGTCACCGCACTGCTCGGCGCGCCGGGCGCGGGCCTGACGATGGCGCTCAGACTCATGCTCGAACTCCAACAGGGCCGTGGCGTCACCTACTTCAGGGGCCGCCCCCTGCACCGCATCGCCCACCCCTCGCGTGAGGTCGGCGTGCTCCTGGGTGACGTACCAGGACACCCGGCCCGCACTGTCCGCGGTCATCTCCGCATGCTCTGCGCCGCCGCCGGGGTCCCGGTCCGCCGCGCCGACGAAGTCCTCGAAGTGGTCGGCCTGGTGAGCCTGCGCGACGAACGCCTCGGCACCCTCTCGCGCGGCATGGACCGCCGCCTCGGCCTCGCCTGCGCCCTGCTGTCCGACCCCCACACACTCGTCCTCGACGAGCCTGCCGACGGCCTCTCCGCCCGTGAGACCCGCTGGCTGCACGGCATGCTCCGCGCCCACGCGGCCCAGGGCGGCACGGTCCTGCTCACCACGGCCGATCCCAAGGAGGCCGCGCGCAGCGCCGACCGGGTGGTCACCCTGGAGCAGGGCAGACTCGTCGCCGACCAGGACGTCGACGACTTCGCCCGCACCCGGCTGCGCCCCCGCGTCGCCGTCCGCAGCCCGCACGCCGCCCGCCTCGCCGCTCTCCTCACCAAGGAGGCCCGCACCGCACAGCGCTCCGTAGAGGTCGTCCGCGAGAACGGCAACCGCCTCTCCGTGTACGGCAGCACCTGCGCCGACATCGGCGAAACTGCGTTCCGCCACGGCATCCTCGTACACCAACTCGCGGACGAAGTCGGGGACATGGGACCCGGGGCGGGGGCGGCTCCACTGGACGGACCGGAAACAGCCGAGGCCACGCAGTCGCCGACCGAATCGCACACCACCGAAGCGCCCGGCACCGACGCAGTCCGGGCCCTCCACGCCGCACCGCACCACCTGGCGCCGCCCGACACTCCCCAAGAAGCCGAAGCCGAAGCCGAAGCCGAAGCCGAAGCCGAAGCCGAAGCCGAAGCCGAAGCCGAAGCCGAAGCCGAAGCCGAAGCCGAAGCCGAAGCCGAAGCCGAACCGCACGTCTCGGCTCGGTCCAACGCCGCCCTCCCCCTCTCCCCCCTCCCACCCCCCATCTCCGTCCGCCCCGCCCCCACCCCTCTCCGCCCTCTCCGCTACGAAATCCGCCGGGCCGTCGGCATCGGCACCGGCTTCCTCACCGCCGCCGCCGTGCTCCTCGTGTCCGCCCTCACCGCCGTACTCCTGGCGCGGATCGGGCACACCCCGCAGTCGCGGCTGCTCGCCGCGTGGCCGCGGGAGCTGCCGTTGCCGCCCGCCGCGGTCGGGGCAGGGCTGCTCGGGGCGCTGGCCTTCGGTGACGAGTTCCGCCACCCCGCGCTGGCGGCGGATCGCGGCACCGTGCCCCGGCGGCTTGGGCTGCTCGTCGCGAAGCTCCTCGTCGCCGCGGCCACCGCGCTGACGCTGGCCTTCCTCACGATCGGCTGCGACGCCGAAGTGCTCTACCTCGTCTACGGTCGGGAGCTCGCGCAGGTTCCCGCCGACTGGCTTTCGCTGAGCGCGAGTTGGATCGGACTCGTGGTCGGATGCGCCTGGGCCGGCGTGCTGGCGGCCGGCGTCTTCCGGTCCACCACGGCCGGGCTCGCGGCCGTGGTCGCCGTACCGGTGCTCGTGGTTCCCCTCGTACAGAAGGCCTTGGCGGGATCGTCCGTGCGGACCGCGGCCGGTCTTCCGCTGCGGTTGCGGGAGACGCTCCTGCTGCAGTGGCCCTTCGGGGGAGAGCGCTATCTGTCTGCCGCGGTGCGGGTGCTCGCCCAACCCGTGGGCGGCGCGCTGGCGTTGTCGCTGACCGCTCTGCTCTGCGCGTATCTGCTCACGACCCTGCGCAGCAGGGTCCGATGACGACCGTCCGTGTCCGTTCGCCCCACCCTGCGCACAACTCCCCGGGGAAAGCCCATTTCTTTCCGATAAGGCGTCAATTGCGACGGGGTGAGCGATCACCCTTTCGTGTGCTTTTCACCAAAGACCTCAAGGGAGTTGGGGACGGCGCCGACAAAGGATCCGTGAGTACCCTTGCGCACACCATGATGACCGCCGCCCGCTCCGCAGACTCAGGTCTCGCCGGCCCGGGCGAACTCGACCGCTACCCCTACGCCGAGGCCCCCGTCGCCGACCGCGTCGGAGCCCCTGTCTGGGAGAGCGCGGAACCGGAGCTGGGCCGCATGGGCCGGCGCACCGCGGGCAGCCGCGGGCGCGGGCTGCACGGCCAACTCGTCCAGCAGCTGGGCCAGATGATCGTCTCCGGCGACCTGGGCGCCGACCGCCCGCTGGTGCCCGAGGAGATCGGCCAGCGTTTCGAGGTCTCCCGCACCGTCGTCCGCGAGTCGCTCCGCGTCCTGGAGGCCAAGGGCCTGGTGAGCGCCCGGCCGAACGTCGGCACGCGCGTGCGTCCCGTCAGCGACTGGAACCTGCTCGACCCGGACATCATCGAGTGGCGGGCCTTCGGGCCGCAGCGCGACGACCAGCGCCGCGAGCTCAGCGAGCTGCGCTGGACGATCGAACCGCTCGCCGCCCGCCTCGCCGCCGGGCACGGGCGCGAGGACGTCCAGCAGCGCCTCGGCGACATGGTCGAGATCATGGGCCACGCGATGGGGCAGGGCGATGCGCTCACCTTCTCCCGTGCCGACGCCGAGTTCCACTCGCTGCTCATCCAGGTCGCGGGCAACCGCATGCTGGAGCACCTCTCCGGCATCGTGTCGGCCGCGCTCCAGGTCTCCGGCGGCCCCGTCACGGGCTGTGACCGGCCGAACGAGACCTCGCTGGCGCACCACGGCCGGATCGCCGACGCCCTGGCCACCGGCGACGGCGCGGCCGCCGAGGCGGCCATGCGCCAACTGCTCACCGTCCACCCCGAGGTGGAGCGCGTGGTGCCGGCGCCGCGCGAGCACTGACCGCGCGCACCGCGGGTGGCGCGGCCGGGGATGTCTCCCCCTCCTGTGGCATCGCCCGGTCGGCGAACCGCCTCCGTCGGACCCCGCAGGATGGGCGTAATCCTGCGGGGTCCGACGGCGCGACGGGACGTGTGTTCGGGGCGCGAGCCCTGGGTAGGAGGTGTTGGTGGCCTTCTCTGCCCTTGTCTGACCGTTTTTGACCGCTTACGGGGTGTGACTCGGGCCACGCAGATTGGGCGTAACGCTCGTGGGAACAGCGCGATGACCTAAGAGGTGACTGCCGAGGAGGGAATACGGACGCCGTTCGCGGCGCTGTGCATCTTCCCGGCCCCCGCCCGCGCCGTCGGCCCAATCCCCAAAGCCGGCGGTCGGCTCCTGTCCGTCCCGGACGGGGCCGGAAGCCGTTTTCCAACGTTCCGAGAGGTTGTTCGTGTCGGCCAGCACATCCCGTACGCTCCCGCCGGAGATCGCCGAGTCCGTCTCTGTCATGGCTCTCATCGAGCGGGGAAAGGCCGAGGGGCAGATCGCCGGCGACGATGTGCGTCGGGCCTTCGAAGCTGACCAGATTCCGGCCACTCAGTGGAAGAACGTACTGCGCAGCCTCAACCAGATCCTCGAGGAAGAGGGTGTGACGCTGATGGTCAGTGCCGCGGAGCCCAAGCGCACCCGAAAGAGCGTCGCAGCGAAGAGTCCGGTCAAGCGCACCGCCACCAAGACGGTCGCGGCGAAGACGGTGACCACCAAGAAGGCCACCGCCACCGCCACCCCGGCGGCGCCCACCGCCGAGACCTCCCCCGAGGATGAGGCGCCCGTGAAGAAGGCCGCCGCCAAGAAGACGACGACCGCCAAGAAGGCGGTCGCGAAGAAGACCGTCGCCAAGAAGACGGCGGCCAAGAAGACCACCGGCAAGGACGACGCCGAGGTTCCCGAGGACGAGGTCCTCGAGGACGTCAAGCCCGGCGAAGAGGAAGAGGAGGGGGCCGAGAACAAGGGCTTCGTCCTCTCCGACGACGACGAGGACGACGCGCCGGCCCAGCAGGTCGCCGTCGCCGGTGCCACCGCCGACCCGGTCAAGGACTACCTCAAGCAGATCGGCAAGGTCCCGCTGCTCAACGCCGAGCAGGAGGTCGAGCTCGCCAAGCGCATCGAGGCCGGTCTGTTCGCCGAGGACAAGCTGGCCAACGCCGACAAGCTGGCCCCCAAGCTCAAGCGCGAGCTGGAGATCATCGCCGAGGACGGCCGCCGCGCCAAGAACCACCTCCTGGAGGCCAACCTCCGTCTGGTGGTCTCCCTGGCCAAGCGCTACACCGGCCGCGGCATGCTCTTCCTGGACCTCATCCAGGAGGGCAACCTCGGTCTGATCCGCGCGGTCGAGAAGTTCGACTACACCAAGGGCTACAAGTTCTCCACGTACGCCACCTGGTGGATCCGTCAGGCGATCACCCGCGCCATGGCCGACCAGGCCCGCACCATCCGTATCCCGGTGCACATGGTCGAGGTCATCAACAAGCTTGCGCGCGTGCAGCGCCAGATGCTCCAGGACCTGGGCCGCGAGCCCACCCCGGAGGAGCTGGCCAAGGAACTCGACATGACCCCGGAGAAGGTCATCGAGGTCCAGAAGTACGGCCGTGAGCCGATCTCCCTCCACACCCCCCTGGGTGAGGACGGCGACAGCGAGTTCGGTGACCTCATCGAGGACTCCGAGGCCGTCGTCCCGGCCGACGCGGTCAGCTTCACGCTCCTCCAGGAGCAACTGCACTCCGTCCTCGACACCCTGTCCGAGCGCGAGGCGGGCGTCGTCTCGATGCGCTTCGGTCTCACCGACGGTCAGCCGAAGACCCTCGACGAGATCGGCAAGGTGTACGGCGTCACGCGCGAGCGGATCCGCCAGATCGAGTCCAAGACCATGTCGAAGCTGCGCCACCCGTCGCGTTCGCAGGTGCTGCGCGACTACCTCGACTAGGCCTTTTCTCGGAAGCGCCCCTGACCTCGGATTTTACCGGGCAGGGGCGCTTTTGTGTGTGAACACAACGCTCCTAGCCTAGATAACTCGACCTTTGGCATATGCTAGCGGCATGAGCGCAAACCCGGACATAGCCTCCCTCCTCGACTCCTGACTGCTTCACCTGTCCGCCGAGCGGAAGAGCGTGCAGACGATCAAGACCTATGGCGGCGGAGTCCGTGCCTTCCTGAGGTGGTGTGAGGCGACGGGTCGTTCCACGGTCCTTGACCGGCCGACTGTGAACGCCTTCGTCTCTGCCTTGCTGGGCGGGGGAGCGGAGGCGTCCACGGCGCGGTCACGACAGCTGGCCGTGCGCCGCTTCTCGGCCTGGCTCGCCGAGGAGGGCGAGGTCGCTGCCGATCAGCTCGTCAACCTCAAGCCGCCACAGCTCGACCACAAGGTGGTGCAGGAGCTCGACGATGATCAGTGCCGGTTGCTGCTCAAGGCGTGTTCGGGGCGGGACTTCCGTGATCGTCGTGACGAAGCGATCATCCGGCTGATGATCGAGACCGGCACGAGGGCGGGTGAGGTCGTGGCCATGGAGATCAGGGACGTGGATCTCAAGGCTGGCATGGCGGTTGTCAGGCGCGGCAAGGGCGGCAAGAGCCGCACCGTGCCCTTCGGCGCACAGACTGGCCGGGCCATCGACCGCTACCTGCGGATCCGCCGGACGCACCGGCTGGCCGGCCTTCCGTACCTGTGGCTGGGCGACAGGAGCAAGGGTTTCACCTATCAGGCGCTGTACAGCGCGCTGAAGGCGCGCGCCGACGCGGCCGGGATCCCCGACTTCCATCCTCACGTGCTGCGCCACACCGCCGCCGGGCGCTGGCTCGCCGCTGGCGGCTCCGAAGGCGGGCTGATGGCTGTGGCCGGATGGTCGCGCCGCGACATGATCGACCGGCACACCCGCGCCACGTCCGAGCGTCGGGCAGCGGAGGAGGCGCGGCGGCTGAACTTGGGAGATCTCTGATGGCGGGTATCTGGCGACAGGTCCAGCCCGACATGCCTGGCACACCTCTGGTGCACATCGTCTGTGGACGATGTGGCAAGCGTGTGGCGCGGGTGGAGGTCGATGAAGAGGACAACAGCACCGTGACCCTATGGCAAGGGTGGAGGCACCAAGGTGTGCCAGACGTGGAGTGTGCTGATCACGGTCGTCTGGACCTGGACAAGCTGCACCAGCGCATGGCCGAAGCGTCTAGTGCGCTGACCGGGAAGGTTCGCCGGGTTGGCCGTTGTGGCGGTTGGATGTGCGGTGATGTCCGTCCGACCGCTGGATGTGTGGTGGCTGAGCCTGTCCGTGTGCGCAGACTGACCGATCAGGAGGGGCAGAAGCTGCAGTAGATCGTGCGTCGGGGCAGCACCGGCTCAGTGCGCTACCGGCGGGCGATGATGCTGTTGGCTTCGGCCGGCGGGAATCGGGTGCCGGTGATCGCCCAGCTGGTGCAGGCCGATGAGGACACCGTGCGCGATGTGATCCACCGGTTCAGTGAGATCGGCCTGGCCTGTCTGGACCCTCGGTGGGCGGGAGGCCGTCCCCTCCTGCTCAGTCGTGACGAGGAGGAGTTCGTCATCCAGACGGCCACCACACGTCCCACCAAGCTCGGCCAGCCTTTTACCCGTTGGTCGCTGCGCAAACTCGTCGCCTACCTGCGCAAAGTCCATGGCCGGGTGATCCTTATCGGCCGCGAGGCGTTACGTTGCCTGCTCGCCCGCCGCGGCGTCACCTTTCAGCGCACCAAGACCTGGAAGGAATCCCCGGACCCCGAACGCGAGGTGAAGCTGGACAGGTTCGAGGAAGTCCTCGACCGCTTTCCGGACCGGGTGTTCGCCTTCGACGGGTTCGGCCCGCTCGGGATCCGGCCCACCGCCGGTTCGTGCTGGGGCGCGCGGAAACGCCCCGACCGGTTGCCCGCCACCTACCACCGCACCCACGGCGTGCGGTACTTCCACGGTTGCTACTCGGTCGGCGACGACCGGCTGTGGGGCGTCGACAGGCGCAAGAAGGGGGCCGCCAACACGCTGGCCGCGCTGAAGTCCATCCGCGCCGCCCGGCCCAACCGCGCACCGATCTACGTGATCCTGGACAACCTCTCCGCCCACAAGGGCACCGGCATCCGGCGCTGGGCGAAGAAGAACAAGGTCGAGCTGTGCTTCACACCGACCTACGCCTCCTGGGCGAATCCCATCGAGGCCCACTTCGGACCGCTGCGGCAGTTCACCGTCGCCAACTCCCATCACCCCAACCACACGATGCAGACCCGGGCCCTGCACGCCTATCTGCGCTGGCGCAACGCCAATGCCCGCCACCGCGACGTCCTGGCCGCCGAGCGCAAGGAGCGCGCCCGCATCCGCAGCGAGAAGGGCATCCGCTGGGGCGGACGCCCCGCAGCCAAGGCGCATAAGGATCCAGGCGCCGCAGTCAGTCCTGGCGACAGTGGGCAATGAGCTGTGCACCCTCAGCGGTGAGCAACTGCGGCATGAGCAGGCGCAGGGCAGCCGCATGCTGATGGACACGCTTAAGCGTGGCTCGACGGGTCGGGGCCGAGCCGGGCACGTCTTGAGCGGGACCGCATCCGCTCAAGACGTACAGCTCGTCCAGCCACACTCCCCTGGTCCTCGCCCCGTCCGGTGCAACCGGGGCGACCAGCGTCGTCACCACGGGCTCATGCCCGTCCAGGAACCAGACCTCCACGTCGAGATCACTGCTGTGGAAGAGCAGTCCAACGTCAGTCTGCTCCGGGCCCGAGAAACCTGCGTCCTCGACCAGAAACGCGAACTCAACGCCGGCTTCCGCCCGGAATGCCTCTAACAGACCCTCTTGATGCCCCACACTCCGATACTCCGAGGCCATCAGCACCGGCGGAAGACCCCAACCCGGCCAACCTTCCCGGTCACAGCACTAGCAAACGCCGTCCTGTCACCTTGCGAGCGCGTCCGGTACGCTAGCTCGCAAGCTCGTCTAGGTGCCATCGCTTCCCGGACATGTAGACGTAGGCGAGCACCTGCGAACACCACGTTTACCGTGGAGGTTCCAAGGTGGCCGCGTCCACTTCCCTCACCGCCAAGCAGCGCCGTCTCCGCGCTGAGATCGCCGCCCACGAGATGTGGGCCAACTGCGACGACCACCTCGGCGAGGCCACCGGCATCCTCGACTTCGGCAGGGCCACGAAGCTGTTCGGCCCGCGCTTCGCGGTCTCCCGCGGTGCCGGTGCTGCCCTGGAGCGCGCACTGGCGACGCTCTTCCTCGACCTCCACACCCGTCGGCACGGCTACGTCGAGTACGCCGTCCCCTACCTGGTCAGCCGCAAGACCATGACCGGCACCGGCCAGCTCCCGAAGTTCGAGGAGGACCTGTTCAAGACCGGCGTCGCCGACCGTGAACTGTTCCTCATCCCCACGGCCGAGGTCCCGCTGACCAACCTCTACGCCGACGAGATCATCCCTCCGGCGGAGCTGCCGTTGGCACTCACCGCACACACCCCCTGCTTCCGGTCCGAGGCCGGTTCGTATGGCCGCGACACCCGCAGCCTGATCCGCCAGCACCAGTTCGCGAAGGTAGAGATCGTCCGGCTCGTCGACCCGGCGGACGCCGACGCCGAGTTGGAGAAGATGATCGGCCACGCCGAGGCGTGCCTTAAGGAACTCGGCCTCGCCTTCCGCGTCATCAAGCTGGCCGCCGGCGACACAGGCTTCTCCGCGCAGCTCACCTACGACCTCGAGGTCTGGATCCCGAGCCAGAACACGTACCGCGAGATCTCCTCGGTCTCCAACTTCGGCACTTTCCAAGCCCGTCGGGCGAACATCCGGACCCGTGGCGAGGACGGCAAGCCCAAGCTCGTCGCCACGCTCAACGGCTCCGGCCTGCCCATCGGCCGCACCCTGGCCGCTCTCCTTGAGCAGTGCCAGCAGCAGGACGGTTCCATCCTCCCGCCCGAATCCCTCGTCCCATACCTCGGCTTCCGCCGGATCTCGGCGGACGGAACACCGGAGGCATAGTGCTCGTCGGTGTCTGCGACTTCCCTGGTAGCTACGCTTTTCCACCCGCCGGATACGGCGGAATCGAACGATGGCTATGGGCGGTCGCCACAGGCGCCCGAGCCGCAGGCGCCGACGTACACCTCCTCGGGCCGGGCTGGCTCACGGACCTGGAACACGACTGGGTCCGCAAGCCGGTCCGCCTGGAGGACATCAAGCCCGGAACCCTCGCCGAGCGTGAACTGTGCGACAGCGGCTACGACCTCCTGGTCGTGGGCCACGAATACCCACCGCTTCCGACCTGGACTCGCACATGGAGCGAGTTGGACTGCGACGTCGCCACATTCCAGCACTCGCCGGTCTTCCAGCACACCGCCAGCGCCTTCGACGGCCAGCGGTCGCGGCTCTACTGCTACTCGCCCGAGATGACGGAGCGCTACGCCGGCCACCGACCAATACCCGAACTCGCTGTTCACCTGGGCCTCCACGAGGAGGAACCTCCAGCCACCGCCGGTACCGACCTCGTCTGGCTCGGCCGGATCGACGAGGACAAGGCCCCGCACATCGCTGTGCGGGCGGCACAGATCCTCGGCAGCCGGATCCGAATCGTCGCGGCCCGGTCTTCGACAAGGAATATGTGCGCCGCCATGAGGACCTCCTTGGCGCCGAACACGTGGAGTGGGTCGGGGAACTCGGCGGCACCGCCAAGACGGCCGCGATCGCCGAGGCGTCTGTCTTCGTCTATACGTACGCCCGTGCGTACGTGGAAGCCGGTGCTGCTGTCTTCGGTGAATCCCTTCGCTCCGGCACCCCAATCGCGGCTCTGACCTGGCGGGAAGGGACATGCGCCCAGGCCGCCCTGTGCAACGAGACCGGTGGGGTCGCCGTCGTCGACCCGCTGGAGGACGACGAGACGGCGGCGCAAAAGCTCGCCGACGCGATTCAGCAGGCAGAAGACCTCGACCACCGCCGGGTCCAGGCCATCGGGATGCAGCGCTTCGACCCGGAACGCCACTTCCAGACGATGGCGACGCGACCGTGCTGACCCGCGCGAACCGCGCGCTCGGGGAGGACCTGGCCCAGCAGATGCCGGTCGTACTGCGTGCTGCGTTAGGCCCCCACTGGGAGTTCACGGCCGACGGCCGCCGCATCCAGATCCTCCACCCGAACCGCGGTACCCCCTACAGGCCACCGCGCAGACCGCCCTCGTGGCGGGAACTGCTCGACTCCCTGGAGACTGGCTTCGCGCGAGCGGGAGCCCCACGCGATGCCTGCCTTCCCCTCCGCTGAGGGCGGGAGACCGAACTGACCATCTCCGCGGTCCAGGCACTTGACCCACTCCTCAAAGATGGCCAACTCCGCACGTACCGAAGCGGGTTCCTTCCCCAGTCAGTCGTCCGCTTCACAGGCCAGCGCGACGCTACCGGCCACCTGAAGGACGGCTTCCTGACCTCCTTCGTCAACGTGTCCCGGGTCCAACCCATAGGCAGCCTGGACGAGTACGGCGTAATTCTCGATGGCTGGCTGACAGTCCGTTCCCAACTCGGCTTCCACGCACGACACCTGAGCGTCATCGGTGACCCGACCTCGTGGCGCCGGCGTCAGGTGGAGGGGATCACGCTGCGCTTCCGCCATCTGGACCGTACCCTTGGCGACATCGTCCTCCTGTGGAACACCGAACACCCAGGCCGGATGGCCGTAGACCTCGGCAGCGGACTGGAACGCCTGGCATGGGCTCGCACCCAGGAGCGCTGGCACCAACTGATCTATGGCAGCTTCGCCGGGACTGCGCCGCCGGCCACACTGGATGCCATCCGCACGGCCACGCTCCTCCTCGGACACGGGATCATCCCAGTTGCCCGAGGAGTTGGAGGAATCACCCGGCGTGTCATAGGCACCATCGACCGAGATGCCGCACGCCTTGGCGTCGGGGCCCTGGTCCGAGACATGCACGCCTACTTGGTCGCTCGTTGGTGCGCTGCGCGCACCGTGGCCTGAGATCGCCCGTGCCATCGAGGAAGAGATGCGCCTGTAGGTCCAGATCCCACCTCGCGGTCTGATAATGAATCGAACGGAGACCAGCAGCCGACGCCACTCACGGAGGCTTCGGTCCAGCAGACGCTCACCGAAGTCGTGAGCGAGATCAGGGCACTTGAAGGTGCCGATTTTGTACCTCAGAGTGGACCGCAAGTCGCCCGTATCGAGGCCTGAGACGCGGCGCTGGCCCACCGGTAGGGGTCGGCGCCGTTTCTCATGATCTTGGAAGCCGTACCGACATGTTTCCAGGGGTGCATATCTGGCAGATCGGCAGATCGCCACAAACGGGGCGTCAGGCGACCATGTCGAGGTCCTGGTGATACATCGAACGCGAGGCTTGACCACTAAATCTCGATCGCCGCGTTCGGGTCTGCCCAGACAGAGCGAAGTTCCATGATGTCACTGAGCGGCGAGTTTTTGGCGACTTCGACGATCCCGGTGACGCAGGCCTGAATGGTTACGGGGTCGCGATCCCCGATGGCTTTGTCCAGCCTGGCGAAGAACCCTCGGTGGAGTTCGCGACGCTCCTCGAAAACGCGGTCCAGATAGTCCCGCAAACCCGTGCTCGCGGCGTGTACTCTGGCCACCTCCCTGTCGCGGTCTGCAGCGATTCGGGCACGCTCGGTGATGTTGGTGTCGATACCTTTGGCGACTTCGATGATTGCCAATAGGGATTGAGTAGCGTTCGCTTGTGTGACGGTGCCGCGGGCCGATTCGAGGGCACCTGTGGCCATATGAACGTCAACCATTTGCCTGCTCCGGGTTGTAGTTACGGTACTTGACCACCAGGTACTCACCGTTCGGGTCAAGCGTCAGATCCGGATTCACCACAGTCGCAGTGGCGATGTCGCCCACGCCCTTCGCGACCAGGAGCGCCGTTTGGAGCCGGTGGGCATGGTTGTCGTTGTCGAGGTTAAACCCGCCAGGCTCGCGCTCTGTCGCTTCCAGGTGGCGAAGGGCCTCGCCAGCCTGAGAAACCAGTCCTGCGAGCACGTCTCGCAACTCATCCACTCGTCTGTCCACGCCGCGAAGAAGCGTGTTGCGATGTTTGTAAGTGGCGATTGCCTTCTTGACGTCCACGTCGTACTTCGCGACGGCCTTGTCGGCGTCGGACTTTGACTTGATCATCAATCCGACGGTCAGCGCAGCCGCTGGGATCGCAGTGATGACGTTGAGCCTGAGCACACCTGCAGCAATGCCACCACCGCCAGCGGCCTTGGCCCCGCCTCCGATGGCCGCGAGGATGGCATTTCTTGCAGCCGCTCCGCTCAGCGTATTGATCGCGGCACCTGTGGACGCGGTAGCGAACTTGGCCACGGCCACGTAGGCCGCGCCACTCAGCCAATTGCCAGCAACGGCCGAGCCGACACCAGCCAATGCGCTCGGGACGGCGCCGGGCCCTGAGATGTCTGGGGATGCGTCGATCTTGCGATTCGTGGGTGCGTCGCCGCCGTCGACGATTTCGCGCGCAAGTATACGTAACTGTCGCTCGTTGCGTTCTGCAAAGGCCTTCATTCGAGGCAACACGTCGTCGAGCGCGGCTTGTTGCTTGTGACCGAGACTCTCCAGCTCCGCGGTGGTGGAGTTCGCGACCTGGCAATGCTTCTCGTACTCGACGTCGTGGTGCCCGTGCCGGTCTGTAATCTGTTTCTTTGCATGATCCGCGATGATCTTGTTGCCGGCCAGATTGACGACCGTCGTGCCGACGCCGACTGCTACCAGGATCACGGGAAACGGCATCGTGAGCCTCTGGTTCTTCGATAGGTTGACGGCAACAGCGGCACTCTCTCACATGCGAACCGCCACCGCAGTCGAACGCCTACGGTGATCGTAACGTGATTCCGTACGCGGGCAGCGGCTCGGCACAGACAGGACAGCAGCGGACGTCGGGACTCTCGCGGTGGGGAATCCCGGCGCCCGTCGTCGTTTCTAGCGGGTGTGGGGTGCGTGGTTGTACGAGTTCGGCGTCGCGGCTGCGTTCTGGTACCACATGGCGGCGGCGACGTTCGGCGAGGGTGGCACCGGTTATGGCAGTGCCGCAGTCAATGATCTTGGAAGTCGTGCCAGTCATGTACCCAGGGCCGCCTATCTGGAATATCGCCACAAATCAGACGTTAGGCGATTATATGTCGAGGCCCTGGCAATCGGGGCAGCGCTCCGTGTCCGCGTATCAGGAGGTGTAGCGGAGGGCGGCGATGGCGTCGTGACTGTGGATACTTTCCAGGTTCCTTGCCTTGATGATGTGAGGGAGACCCTTTCTTCTACAAACAAGGCTTATGTCACGGATGATGTCTTCGACGAAGACGGGGTGGTCGTAGGCCTGCATGGTGACCACACGTTCATCAGGCCGCTTGATGAGGGGAATCACGGGGGCAGAACCGGCGGAGCGCAGCAGGTGGACCATCTCGTGGACGGGGAGGGGGTAAGGGGTGTCGGCATTGCCGGTGACATGGAGAGTGATCTCGCTGCGCTGATTGTGTGCGCCGTAGTCGGAGATGGCCTTGGAGCACGGGCACAGACTGGTGACATGGGTGGTCACCGCGGTGGTGACGGTGCAGCCGTCAGTGTCTATGCGGCCGGTGATGGTGACGTCGTGGGTCTGCCAGGACTCCTGCTGGCTGGCGGGAGCGGTGACGGGTGTGGCAAGGGGCAGAGTGAGGGTGAGCGTCAGGGCCGGGGCGTCCAGCAGGGCGAGGCCTCGCTTGAGAGCAAGGGGCAACTCCTGCGGGGTGAGGATGGCAACCTCCTCGTGCACGAGCGCGATCATGCGGCTCATGTGGGTGCCGCGCCGATCGGCTTGCAGGGCGACGGTGACACTGATGTCGGCAATGCCTTGCTGGCGGGTGTGGCCGTCATCGAAGGTGAGGGGGTAGCGCAGGCCGCTGATGCCCACCTCGTCAATCGCGATGCCGCGACCATCGGGCTCGTTTTGGATGTCGTGCATGCCTTATTCGCCTCGGTAAGTGCAGCCGGAGGTGCAGGTCTCGCGCACGGTGATCGCGGACAGGTGGGGCAGTTCAGTGATCATCCGGTCCCAGATCCAGCGAGCCAGGTTCTCGCTGGTGGGATTCTCAAGTCCCTCGATGTCATTGAGGTAGTAGTGGTCCAACTGCGCATCGATGGGCCGAAAGGCTCGCTTGATGTCACCGAAGTCCATCACCCAGCCCAGTTCCCTATCCACAGGCGCTTCGACGTGCACGGAAACCTTGTAGGAGTGGCCGTGCAGGCGTGCGCACTTGTGACCATCAGGCACCCGCGGTAGGCGGTGGGCTGCTTCAAAGGCGAACTCGCGAAAGATTTCCATTACTCAATTCCCAGATACTTGTGCGTCTGGAGAGAAAGTGTCCAGCGCGGGTTCTTCATGCAGTATTCGACGGCGGCGCGGGTGTGGTCCTCGCGATGGGCGTCATCCAACGGTTGCAGTCTGAAGAAGCGGAAGTCGAGATCCTCGAACTGCGCCGGGTCGCCGCCGGTTTGGGGGTAGACCAGTTTCAGTTCGTCGCCGTGGGTGAGGACCAATGTGGAGCCGATCTTCGGGCTGACGCAAAGCCAGTCGATGCCGTGGGGAGCGGGCCGGGTGCCGTTCGTCTCCACCGCGATCTCAAAGCCGCGGCCGTGGATGGCGTCGATGGCGTCCACGTCCAACTGCAGCAAGGGTTCTCCTCCGGTGCACACGACAAACCGGTGGGCGCGATCGTCAGTGGGCCAGGCGGCCTCCACCGCGTCGGCCAGGTCGCTGGCGGTGCGGAAGCGGCCGCCCCCGTCGCCGTCGGTGCCGACGAAGTCGGTGTCGCAGAACTGGCAGATGGCACGGGAGCGATCTTTCTCCCGGCCCGTCCACAGGTTGCAGCGGGAGAAGCGGCAAAAGACGGCCGGCCGCCCAGCATGGCCGCCTTCCCCCTGTAGCGTGTAGAAAATTTCCTTGATCAGGTAGGTCATGCTCAGGCGCTCTGGTACCGGACGGGATCCTTCATGCCGGCCTCAGCGAAGCCCTTCAGCCGCAGCAGGCAAGTGTCGCACTTGCCGCAGGCCCGACCCTGCTCGTCGGGGTCGTAGCAGGAGGAGGTCAGGGAGTAGTCGACGCCCAGACGCAAGCCCTCGCGGACGATGTCGGCCTTGGACAGCGCGATCAGAGGGGAGTGCAGCGTGATCTTGGAGGTTCCCTCGACGCCCGCGCGGGTGGCCAGGTTGGCCATGGTGGCAAACGCCTCCATGTACTCGGGCCGGCAGTCGGGGTAGCCACTGTAGTCCACGGCCGTTACCCCGGTGAAGATGTCACTGGCGCCGACGGTCTCCGCGAACGCCAGCGCGAACGACAAAAAGATCGTGTTGCGAGCGGGTACATAGGTGATCGGCACCCCTGCATCCTCCACGTCCGCGAGCGTCTCGTGCTTCGGCACCTCGATATCAGCCGTCAGGGCGGAGCCACCGAAGACCCGCAGATCGATGTCGGCGATGACATGCCGGGCCACGCCCTGCGCCGCCGCGACCCGCTGCGCGGCCTCCAACTCGATGCTGTGCCGCTGGCCGTAGCGGAAGCTGAGCGCATAGGGAGTGAAGCCCTGGTCCTTGGCGATGGCCAGCACGGTGGTCGAGTCCAGGCCACCGCTCAGCAATACGATCGCAGGACTGTTCATGCCGTCACTCCCTTGTCTGAAGTCCAGTTGCCTCAGTTGAGACAGGTGCAGCCTACCCCGCTAACTACCGGCTACAGTAACCACAACAGCAAACGAGTTACGGAAGTCAGAGGTCGAGCCGCAGTGAACGAGTTGCCCATCGTGGTCACGTGCACGGACCGGAAGGCCTCACCGCCTGCGGCGGACCTGCACGCCCGCGCGCTGCCGGCAGAGGAGGTGCCGCAGCGCGCCGCGGAATGGGCACGCCGCCTGCGCACCGCGCCGGATCAGCAACCGTTGGAAGGGCTGTATCAGGGAGATCAGTGGAGGCGCGCCCTGGCGCTCACCACCACCGCCTCCCAAGCGGGATTCGCGCCCCGCCTGTACGTGGCCTCGGCCGGTCTGGGCCTGCGGCCAGTCTCTAGCCTCGCGCCCTCGTATGCCGCAACTTTCATGCGACGACACGCAGATTCCGTGGTTTCCTCCACCGCCCAGGCATCCCACTGGTGGGATCATCTGCAGCGCATGGAGGGCAGTTGCGGCCTGCCCCAGATCGCGACGGCCGCGGGACGGGCGCTTGTCGTGTTGTCGGAGACCTACGCACAGGCCATGCACCACGAGCTGCTCGCGCTCGGCGCTACCGGCGCCGACGTGGTGCTGATCGGAGGCGCCTGCGATCTAGACGGGGTGCTGCGCGTGCCGGCCAATGCCGCCCTGCGTCACGCCCTGGGTGGCACCCTCACCAGCTTGAACGTCCGCACGGCGGCCATCTGGCTGGAGCACTGTTCATCGGGCCGCCTCATCACTCGTGAAGCGCAGGCGCGTTGGGATGCCTGGACCCTGCAGGCGGCTCGGCCCGAACGCTACGCCCGTACCCCCGTGTCGGACGAGACGGTGATCTCTTTCATTCAAGAGATGAAAAACCTCCACCCCGACTCGTCTCGTACTCGTCTGCTGCGTCTGTTCAGAGACAAGGGGATGGCCTGCGAACAGAAGCGTTTCGCGGACCTGTACACCGCAACGATT
The DNA here is from genome assembly GCF_050936785.1 of Streptomyces sp. CA-249302. NCBI lineage: Bacteria > Bacillati > Actinomycetota > Actinomycetes > Kitasatosporales > Streptomycetaceae > Streptomyces > Streptomyces sp. CA-249302. Next base: position 8,048,252 of record NZ_JBNJMG010000001.1, read on the forward strand.
GGCCGCTGATGACTTCCACTGTGCTTAAGCGCCGGGCCCTGCGGATCGAGCAGCACCCCACGATCCCGCTGTATGTCTTCACCTTGGCCGCCGAGGAGGTCTATCAGGTCGCCGACGTCGCACGGATCTCCCGGGATGAGGCCGGCAAGCTCATCGGCTATCAGCGTCCCGAGAAGAAGCAGCACGTGAAGCAGATCCTGGAATACCTCGACAGTGACGAGGTCCTCTTCCCTAACGGTCTGATCCTGGCGCTGCCCTCCACGGTGCGCTTCAAGTCCAGCCCCGGCCCCAGCAGTAGCGACGGCCTGTGCACGTCGGGGACGCTGGAAATCCCCCTGCCCGATTCACCTGATGCTCCCCGGCCAGCCTGGATCGTCGACGGCCAGCAGCGCAGCCTGGCGCTGGCCCGCACCCGCAACACCCGTCTCGCCGTCACGATTGCCGGCTTTGTCGCCGAAGACTTGGAAACCCAACGCGACCAGTTCCTGCGCGTGAACACGGTCTCCCCCCTCCCCACCAACCTGGTCACGGAACTCCTCCCAGAGGTCGGCACGGCCCTGCCCACCAAACTGTCCGCCCGCAAACTCCCCTCCGTCCTCGTCGAAGCCCTCAATCACGACAAGGACTCACCATTTCGCGGACTGGTGCGCCGTCCCTCCACCACCGCCGAACAAAAAGCGGACACCGTCGTCACAGACAACAGCCTCACCACAGCTATCCAGGAATCCCTGAACTCCCCGTCGGGAGCCTTCTTCCCCTACAAGAACCTGTCCAACGGCACGGTGGACACCGCAACGATCCGCCAGATCCTCGTCGTCTACTGGACTGCTGTGCGTGACACCTTCCCCGAAGCGTGGGGACTGCCCGCCACCCAGAGTCGGCTGATGCACGGGGTGGGCATCCGCTCGATGGGACGCTTGATGGACCGGGTGATGATGGCCATCGATCCTGCCTCCCCTCGCGCCGTTGAGCAGGCACGGGTCGAACTCGCCCTGATCGCCCCGCACTGCCACTGGACCAAGGGGCGTTGGCCCGATCTGAACATTCCCTGGAACGAACTCCAAAACAATCCCCGCCACATCAGTACTCTGTCGAACTACCTCCTCCGTATCTATGTGCAGGAAAAGGCAAAAGCCGCGTGAAATTCTATTTCCCTGACAGTCAGGACCTGGTGAGCCCTACCTACGACTTCATCAACGACGAGTACTCGCCTTACCGAGTACGCCAGCGTGATGACGTCTACGCCCACCAGGCCGTGACACCGATCCCCTACGACGGGATCCTCGTCAGTAAAGCGGTGGTCGACGGATCCATGAAAGGTGCGGGAAAATATTCTGCCCCGCAGAGAGAACGCTTCTACCGCCTGGGCGTGAAAAACTTCTTCCGCTTGCCCGAGACCTGCTCCACTATCGGCGACTGCGGCGCCTTCAACTACATCGATGAAGAGCACCCGCCCTACGAGGTCGACGAAGTCCTCGACTTCTACGGCCGCTGCGGATTCGACGCAGGCATCAGCATCGACCACATCATCTTCGGCTACATCCCGGAAGAATCCGACGCGGAACCCGAAGCCGCATGGACTAACCGCCAGCAGATCTCCCTCCAGCTCGCCGAAGACTTCATCACCACCGCCCGCACCTCAGGCGCACGCTTCGAACCGGTTGGTGCAGCACAGGGATGGGGCCCACACAGTTACGCACACAGCGTCCAAGAGTTGCAGAAAATGGGCTACCGGCGCATCGCCCTGGGCGGTATGGTCCCCCTCAAATCCCACGAAATCCTCGCGTGCCTGCGCGTCATCGACACCGTCCGCGCTCCCGGTACCGAACTGCACCTGCTCGGCATCAACCGAGTCGACAGCATGGAACAGTTCGCCCGCCACGGCGTGACCAGTTTCGACAGCACCTCAGCCTTCCGCCAGGCCTTCATGGACGACCGCAACAACTACCACACCGCCACCGACTCCTACACCGCCATCAGAGTCCCCCAGGTCGACGGCAACCCCGCACTCAAACGCCTCATCTTGTCCGGCAGCGTCTCCCAGGCAGAAGCAATTATTGCCGAGCGGGCCTGCCTGCGCGCCCTGCGAGAATTCGACCGCGAAGAAACACCCCTTGAGGACGTACTGACCGCCCTCGAAGCCTACGAATCCCTCGTCCTCGGGCCAAAAAAGAAAAGCTACCTCGAATACTACGAACGCACCCTGAGTGACGCACCCTGGCGCAACTGCCCCTGCGCCCTATGCGACAAACATGGTATTGAGATTGCGATATTCCGGGGAAGCGAGCGCAACAAGCGACGCGGATTCCACAATCTGACCGTGCTCGAGGCCAAAATGCGCTCCCTAACCTTCGGGTAAAACGCACCACCCTCTTTTTATTTTAATCATGTCAGGAGATGCGATGGCCGACCGATACGAACTCCGGCTCCCGGCGCTCGAAGTACGCCAGGGCGATAGAAAAATTTACTGCTTTGCCGTCGATGGAAAGAGACTCCATAGCTTCGCCGCCGTCTCCCGCGTCCGCCGGGACGACAGCAGCAACCTCCAGGGCTATCAGCGCCCCGAAGTCCTCAGCCACATCCGGGGCATCCGCCGCTACATTGAGTCCGACAATGCCATGCTCCCCAACGCTCTTGTCCTAGCCTTCGACGATTCCGTCAGGTTCGAGACCGCAGCACACCGCGATGGCGTCGGCTATTCCGTCCCCGGCGAGTTGGTCATCCCTGTCGATGAATCGCAGTCCGATGAGGACAAGCCCGCCCTGATCGTGGACGGCCAGCAACGCAGCGCCGCCATCCGCGACGCCGCCCTGGCCGAATTTCCCGTCGCCGCGGTTGGATTCATCGCCGACAACCACGAAGACCAGCGCTCGCAGTTCATTCTGGTCAACTCCACCAAGCCGCTGCCCAAGGGGCTCATCCACGAGTTGCTGCCGGAAACCAGCGGTCACCTCCCGCCGGCCTACGCCCGGAAGCGCCTGCCGGCGCAGTTGATGACCCGCCTCAACACCGACGGCCAGGGCCCGTTCTACGGCCGGGTGGCCAGCCCCACCTCACCCAACGGCAACATCAAGGACACCAGCCTGCTGCGCATGTTGGAGCACAGCCTCTTCGAAGGCGCTCTCTACCAATACCGCAACCCCGAAGACGGCTCTGGCGACGTCGAGCGCATGGTGCTGCACCTGCGCTCCTACTGGACCATCGTGAAGGACACCTACAGCGACGCCTGGAAACTCCCGCCCCGCCAATCCCGGCTCACTCATGGTGTCGGCATCCAGGCCATGGGCTTCGTCATGGATAGCCTCACCGACGGCATGGCGGCCGAAGACGTCGACTGCGCCGAAGTGCGCAATGCCGTCCTGGGATTGATGCCGATCACCGCTTGGACCTCCGGGATGTGGCGTTTCCCCGACGGCGAGCAGCGCCGCTGGAACGGCCTGCAAAACACCCCCAGCGACATCCGCCTGCTAACCGACCTGCTGGTACGCAGCGTCCGCGGATGACGGGTGGTTCACCGTGTCCGACGGGACACGGTGAACACTAAAGGCTTGCGGGGCCGAGGGCCTATCGGGGCCGTCGTCCGCCTAGGGCTGCAGCAAGAGGGGCCGAACGGGCACGATGCTGCAACTCATCGACGATGGCGCGTACCACCGAGACCGAACCGGCCCCCCTGGGATACACCACCGCTAGGGCGTGCTGGCCGATGAAGTTTGTGGCGGCATGAGTGGCACACTGTGTGATCAACACGCTGAAGTCAGCATGGCGCGCCACCTCCCGCAGCCGACTGGAGCCCACCTTGTCCGCCGACACCGAGACCTTCACCTGAGGATATTGCTGCGCCATCCACTGCTGCACCCGGTCCAGCACTCCCGCATCCATGCCGTACACCAGCACGTGAGTTGGCGGGATGTCGACGGTATCCTCGCCGCTGTCCGACTGCTGCCAGAGGGGCCAGTCAAGGTCCAACTCCAACTCGTGCGTCAAGGAACGCGCCGAGGCCAGGCTGGCTTCATCTAGGCGCTGGGCATGTCGATACAGCGGCGTCAGCAATTCGAGTGCTGCCTGTGCCCGCATCTGGCTGTCGGGAGTGGCGAAGGCTGCCAATCGGTCGACGAAGTCCAGTGCCTGGCTGGCCGTCTCCGAGGCGACCCACTCCTGCACCCGCATGGTCAGATGCTCGAGGAATTCGTCGTAGTCGTTTGCGGACGGAGAGGTCCGCAGGAACAACTCGAGCAGCAGATCCAGCACGGCCAGGTTCGCCGGATCGCGTCGCTGGCCGATACTGCTCGCGGTGATCTGCGCCAATGTCAACGGCAGAGAAAGCCCGCTGCGGGATACCTCTTGCAAGAACGGCGACAGCGCATATCGCCACACGTTCTCGTAGCTGGCGTCTCCCATGCCCGATAGCAACTCGGCCAAGGCCGCGTCCACATCGGTATCCGCGGCCAAAGGCACTTCGGCTGCGCCGTCCGCCTCCAAGTCCTGGCAGACGCGCACGGCAGCCTTGTCGCCGCTGGCCACAGCGGTGAGCAACTCTTCCCAGGTGGCTGGCCGCCAGGCCCCGCCAGCGTCGGATGCTGCATCAACTGCCCTTTCGGCGGCGGTGCTTGCATCCGCCACCTCCGAGGGCGCGACCTTGACGCGGTAGCGGTCCAATGCCGCCGGTATCGCCGCCGAGCGCTGCACCCCGTCCAAGGCCGCGATGGCACCAGCCAACTCCGTTTCCTGCCCGCGCGCCAGCAAACCGATCAACAGCGCAGCGGCCGCGGCATCGCTGAAGTGCACCGGGTTCTCTTCGGCCAGCAGCGCCATCGGTACCCGTGGCTGCGCCAGCGCGACGAAGGCCTGCTCCAAACAATCCTCGGCCAACGCGGGCTCGATGCAGGTGGCGTAAATGGCGCTGAGCACCATGTCCTTCACTGCCCGCGGAGGATCTTGCAGGAGCACCTCGCGCAGCCCCGGCAGTGCGAGCAGTTGACGAGCCTGACCTGTGACCGCCAGTCGCTTGATCTGCAGATGCTTGAGGTTAGCCACCGACAGTCCGCCCTGGCGGCTTATCTGATCCAGGAGGTCAGCGGCCACCTGCGAGGCACCGCCGACCAGGGCAGCCTCAAAGTCCGTCAGCAGCTGACTCAACGACTTGGGCGTCGACCACGCCCGCTGGGGGCTGTGTTCCACCATGCCCAGCAGCCGTATCAGCGCCGCGTGCAACTCCTTGCGCTTCTCGCGCGGTGCACGCAACTTGAACGTGCTGGACGGTCCGAAACGGGCTGCGATGGCTGACTCGATTACATCCTCGTCATCTAGCAGGAGGGGAACGTCGTAGCCTACTTTCACCAGGGACGGGCCGGCAAAGGCGACCAATAGATCACGCACCACTCCCGCCTCGTTCGGCCGGCGAGCGATCACGTAATACGCGGACTCATCCCTCTCCTCCCATAGGCGAGGCAGCACCACGGGTGCGCGCTTGGCTTGCAGGGCATTGTCACGAAACGGCGCGCACCACTCGGGATGCTTTCCGGCAGCGTTGTGCCGCGGGTCGAGAAACAAATCAACGAAGGTCTCCAGCGCTTCGGCCTGGCCTGGCTGGGGCTTGTCAGTGCCTGTCACGCCTGCTCCCACTCATGCTGAAACTCCACCAGGGCCTGCGCTGCACTGCGCTCGTCCAGGGAGTACGTGATCTGCTCCTTGTTGCGGGCCAGGCCGTTGCGGGTGAAGTTCATCGAACCCTGGAAGATCCATCCCGGACCCACCAAGCACTTTTCGTGCACGGCATCGTCTTCCACGACCCGTAGGTCACACGTGAGGTCTGCACCCGACCTCAACCGTTGCACGAACACCTCATTCGCAGTGGCAGCCCGGGTTACCACCCGTACCCTCGTGCCGGCCCGCGCCAGCAGCAACAGCAGATCCGACAACCGGCAGCGCTCAGGCGGGTCCTCTCCGAGTAGGTAGTCGAAGGAGCCGTCGCCGTTATCTACCAACGCCACATCGCTGATCCACGCGGACACCAGCCACACTTCACCTCCGCCTGCAGCCAGTTGCGCCAACAGTGCGGTGCGGATCAGCGAGTCCGCGCGCAAGGCACTGCGCGCATTGGTGCGCAGCGTCCGGCTCGGCATGCTCACTGCTCTGACTCCTTGATGACAGCCCGCACCAGAACCTGCTGATGATCTCGGCTTACTTGCACTACCTCACCGAACAGGCGCATCACTTCACGGTCCACGATAATGAGCGGCACCTGCAGCAGCACGCTTCGCAGCAACCCCGGCTGATTGAGCGGCAGCACCAACTCCACTTCCCTTTCGTGGGCCAGCACTTTCTGATACTGCGTGGTCCAGTTTTCAGTCGTGGCGTCAATGCGCGGAATATCATGCGCATGAACAATCGCTACCAGCAGCCGATCCAGCACTGCGGGCTGCTCACTGTCCCGATAGGGCTGATACGACTCCAGGTGATGGTTGCGAGCTTGATCCCCACGCGGCCACAACATGCTGAAGGCCTGGTCCGATGTCAGCGGTCGCGGCAGCAGCAATTCGCCGGCGCCGGCTGTATAAGCCACCACTCGGGCGTCCACCTCGATGCCGAGAGTCTCCTCCAGAGCGTCCCACGCTTGAATCAGCGCCCACGCGGCCGTGTCCGTCGTTCGGTCCGACCCTGGACGCAGTAGCCGCGTTGCTAACGCCGCGATATCAGCATGCCTGGGAGCGCCATCCAGCGCCGCCCACGCCGCGCGGACCTGCCCCAACGCGGTGGTGGCTTGGCCGGCCGACGCAGCTTCTCGCACCTGCGCCATCGCCCGAGCCAAGTCCCCCGCTGGCTCGTCCTCGACGACGTGTCGCAGCAGATCGGTCATCCGTCGATCGGTGTACTCGTATACGTTGGGCCGCAACGCAGCCGCCACCAGCATCCAAAAGCGGGCGGGATCTTCGCTGTAGCGGTAGGCCACCGCCTCGACAATGCCCAGGCCACCTTCCGAGGTCTCACTGATCCAGAGGGTGTCGACGCCTTCGCCGCCGGCCACCACGTCGATGGTCAGGTCACCGTCCTGAGCATCGGGGCAGGAACGCAACACCGCCTCGAGGATCGCCGCGGCCAACGTATCGCGGTAGGCCCGGCGAGCCAGAGCGGCGGTGGCCGATTCGACGTCGACGCCAAAGAGCAGCGTGCCCGCCTCATCGAGGGCCTGCACCACATCGTTTTGCTGGCTGAGCGCCACCAAGTCGTCCGTCACTCTGTCTGCTATCCCCGCCTGCGCCGTACCGGTGACCGGGTCTTGCCGATACAGCATCTGGATCACTTGCGGGACGTCCTGGCGCCACGCCCCGCCCGCCAAGGCGGCATGGATCGTCTCCGGCGTGTCGTCCCGCAGGCCCCGCACGGCGAATGCGGCCAGGTAGACCAACGCCAACCAGCCTCGCTGGAAGACATTGGCATGCGCCGCGATACGCGCATCCTCGGCGACTACGCGCGTGAACGCCTTCGTACGCCATTGCCGAGAGCGAAGGTGTTTCACCACGCGCGGCGCGGTGACCTCCAAGGCAGCGACCTGTACCTGCAGAGCATCAACCGAGGAGGCAAACCCCATGGCGGCGGCTTCGCCGTCCAACGTGTAGCGCACCGACACCTGCTCCCGCGCTACCGGTGTGCCCCGTGCGATGTCGCACGCGGCGCCGTAGGTCATGCGGCGCACCTCAATCGGGTTTCCCGCCGCGTGAGTGGCAAAGCCCACCTGCGTGATCCGGCCCTGCCAGGCAGCCAGATCCGGTACAGCGGCTTCGGTGGGGCCGCCCGACCAGTTGGGTACGAACTCACTCGCCCACAGAGGACGTCCCTGGGAATGGCTGGCCACATCATCGGGCGGTGCGACCAGGCTGATCACCTGAGGCCGCGTGACCAGTACTCGCCCCACATCCACGCGACCGCTGTCCCAACGGCCTTGGGGAAAATCACGCTCGACGATGGCTTTGAGGTCAATCGTGACGTCCGTCGCGCCGGCCGGCACAGCCAGCCAGGTGCGGTGACGGTCGCTTTGATAGCCGTAGCGCCGACTGACGCGCCCGGGGACCGCTTCTGCCAGCGCCCTGCCCACGGGGAGACGCTCCTCGCTGCCAGTGACGAAGGGGAGGGTGAACTCCACCTCCGGCAGATTTAGCGGATCGAACAGCGAGCGGGTGATGAACTCAGGCAAAAGCGCAGATGGGGCCGCCCCGGCATCATTGTGCACGGCGTCACGGCCCACTTGAAGGCGCCGCAGGATCGTCGGTGCCACGGCCAGCATCAGCGACCGCGGTTGTTCCCACAGTAGAGCCAGCACACCGTCGTCGTTCAAGGCCAAAGACCTCTGCAGATGCACGGTCAACTCGGCCAGCAACCCGTCGTCACCGTCCAGCAAGGCCGCAAGATCGGCGCAGATGTGCCGACGCGCACGGACGTATTTCTCACCCACATCCGGATCGGCTGGCCCGGTCAGAAGGTGACGTGCATCCACCCCGAGGCGACGCTGACGCAAGCGGATGCCCAGCCAGTCCACGAGCGCCTGGGCGCCTTGGATTTTGATGATGTGGCGGTTACCCATGGGCAAGGATCGCGCGGCGATTTCCGGTGAGAACAGCGCGTCGTAGCCCTGATATGCCAACCGGTCTCGGCCGAAATCGGACAGGGTGACCACCGTGAAGGGTCGGGTGCCGCGTTCACGCCCGGCTCGGCCACGCCGCTGTAGGAAGGAGGCAGCATCGTGCGGGGCCTTGTGCTGCAGCACCAGCCCGACGCGGGGATCGTTAAAGCCCACCTCGAGCGATGCGGTCGCCACGACCAGGTTAGCGTCCGCATCCACCCCGGCGTCCTGTGAGGAGGTCCGCCCGATCAGCAGCGGCCGTTGCGAGAGATCTTCGCTGAGGTGATGCCCGATGCGCTCGGGCAGGTTCCAGGACTGGCCAGCCTCGTAGCGGGCATCTTGTGCCGGCAGATCCGGGCTGCGCAGCGCCGCTAGCACCGGTTTGCCGCGCTTGCGTCGCCCCTGACGGCCTACCTGGCCGCCTTCCGCGTCCCGCAGGTCGTCGTACAACCGGTTGGTGACGTCCAGGTCGTCCGTGAACAAGAAGCCCCGACTGCCGAAGAGTGACTGCTGCAGTGGGACGGCGTGGTCGAGGAGGCGCCCGTGCAGCATGGCCGTCTGGATCGCCACCGACAGCAAACTCACCCCTGAGACCGGGTCGCCCCGCAGCGCTAGCGCATACTCGCGCCCCTCGCTGTCCATGTCCGCCGGATGCGGTTCAATCAAGGTGACCTTGTCTGTCTCCAGCCCGGTCAACTGTGCCATGAACTGGTCTGCCTGTCGCAGCGTTGCGCTCAAGCCCACGAACGTCACCGGGGTGCGTCGGGCGTGGCGCCAGCGCCGCAGCAACAAGCCGGTCTGCGCTCCCGTCGAACCGGTATGCGTGTGCACCTCATCCAGCAGGACCACCCGTGGCCCTGCCCCCGGAACCCAGCCCAGCACACGACCCAAGGCCGAGCCGGCGCTGGCCCGGTTGAGCATCTCCGTGGTGGTGAAGAGCAGTTTGGGAGCGTCATTGCACAGCGACTGCCGAGTCAGTGCCACCATCCCGGCGGGCAAAGGCCGCCGACACTGCGCACACTGCAGCAATTCTCGCTGCTGCGCGATGTCGCGACGCGACCACACCAACTGGCCGCCCTCGCAGGAGGGGCATCCCAGATAGGGGCAGACGAATCCGTCTCCCAGCACAGGCCAGGCCGTCCCCGTGCGCCGGGGATCGGGCTCGGTAAGGTTGGCTCCCTCCCAGGGGGTGCTGGCATACAGCACACCGATGCGAGGCGCGGGAAGGCCTCGCTCTAACAGTCGAAGGTTTCCTGCTACGGCGTCCCGCAATTGGTCGCGTAGCAGTTCTACTCGCGGGTACAGCGCCAGCGTGTGGACGGTCTTGGCACGCTGGTCGTGGGCCAGGGCAGCGAAGTCGGGCAGGTAGAACGCCAGCGTCTTACCACTGCCGGTTCCGGCGCTGACCACGATGCCGCGGGAGTCAGTGGCCTGCAGGCCCTGCAGGACCGCTTTGGTGGCCTCGACTTGGAAGCGGGACAGTTCATAGGTGCCGATCTGGCTGCGCGCCACTTCGGTGTGCAGGTCGGTCCACCCGGGCACCTGTGCCAATTCGGTGATTGCCTCGGCGGCGGGAATGTTCCGCGTGGGGTAGCGGCGTTCGGTCACGTGCAGGCGATAGTCCGCGACCAGGCGCCGGCCCTGCTCCCACCACCGGTCGGGCAGTGGCCCCCCGGGCTGATAGCCGCGGGGGGCGAAGGATTGTCGCAACGTTGCGGTCAACCGCACGCCTTCGGCCAGGCGTGTGCGGTAGCGCTCGGGGCCGCCCGGCAGGCGCAACAATAGATGGCGCTGCACCAGGGCCGCGAGCAGTCCATCGCCCCCTAGCTCGGCGGCTGCGGGATCGGGGTCGGCAGCGGCCAGTTCCCACAACTCACGCACTACCTCGTCGCGAGCCAGCGCTCCCTCTGTCACCCCCCAGGACAGCAACGGCAACTCAAGGTCTTCCAGCGCCGTCAGCGCACGTCCGAGCAGGGCGCGACTGGGAACCGTCTGCGAAGCCACCACCGAGCGTCAGTCCACCTTTCGAGTGACAGAGATCCAAACATCTTGATCGTATTCGCGGAGCAACTCGATGTCACCCAAACTCAGATCACGTAGCGTCAGTCCGCCCGCATCGATCCGCTCGATCAACTGGGCGAGTTCTGGGGGAACTTCGCTAGGCGCATGCTCGACCAGGCGCTGCACGTCTGAGTAAGCGGTGCAAAAGGAGCGGATCACGATGCCATCGATGTTCCTACGTTCGGCATACCCGCGCATGTCCCGCAGCAGCGTCTCCGCCTCCCGGCGATCCGCCGGAGCCAGGGCCGCAAAGCGCGCCGACGACACAGCGCTCACCCGCGCGCGAGCCCACTCGCCCCAGACATCCCGGATCGCGGTGGCGATGTCCTTGGCGCAGGTCTCGAGCGCTTTTTGGGCCTCCGTGAACACTCGGTCGGCCGGAAGGCCGCCGCGCGACTTGGTCTCGAAACGCTCGTAGGCGCTCACCAACGCCGCCATGTCCACCGACTGCCCTGTGCGCTCCCTAAGCAGCCCGGCGATGCCCACCTGGCCGGTGGCCTTCTCCAGCGCGCTGCGGACCTCATCGATACGCCGCACCACACGCTCTTGCTGCACCGCGTCCTTTTGTGCCTCAGCGATGTGCCGCGCCTGATTCTGCAGTTCGCGCGCCTTCTCCAACACCGACGTGCTCACGCTTGATCCCCCGAAACCGCTTGGGTGATTTGCTGCCAGCTATCCATCAACGCTTCCATTTGCTGACTGGCGGTACTGGCCGCTGTCTGCCCGCGCGCCTCGGCGGCCTGCAACGCATCGCTGAGAAACGCATCTGCTGAACGCAGCAATTGATGCATGCCAGCAAGGTGCGGATCTCTCAAGGGAACGACGCCCTGAAGTGCAGCAGCCAACGCGGCAGGCCCCTCAAGCTCATCCGGGAGCTTGGCCAGGTCGCGTTCCAACACCGTCAAACTGGCCCAACCCGCGTCCTCGATCTTCTCCATGAGAGCCCGAATTGCCAAGATGTGGCTGCCGCCTTCCAGCCCCAACTCCGCTGCTACCCGTAGCGAAGCGTCCAACTGACTGAGCAGGTCTGCTGAGCGCTCGCCCCGTGGAAAACACTGGCGAATGTCGTGCAGCAGCTTCACCAACTGTGCATGCTGTGCCGGCACCAGCACTCGCCAACCCGCGAGCGGTTGCGCCGCTTCCTGCGCCCACCGGGGCAGTTCGACGCCGTCCAAGTCCCACTGCTCGGCGGCGCGACGCAGCAACGGCAACGCCCGCGCGGCGTCGATAACCTGCACGGCGCCCGTACCCTGCCCCACACCGAGCGCTCCGCGTAGCGTGTCGATCAATGCCTCACGTTTGGCCAGGTGCGTGTTCAGACTCCGCTGCCACATCTCGGTACGGGACGAGCCGTCGCTGCGCTGCCAGGACTGACCGTGATCAAAGGCGGCAGCGTGCAACTGCTCCAAGGGCAGGTAGGGATGAGCGTGGCCGGCGAGTGCCGCTCCCATCAGTGACACACGCAAACCCGATACAAGATCGTCGTCACTCAGCTGGGCTTGGGCGGTGACCCGTTGGCGCAATACGCGTGCGTAGCGGTCAGCCATGCTTGCCAACCGCACGACGTCCTGAGAGCGCACAGCCGTGAGGGTTTCAGCATTCAGCAGGATCAGGCTCTTGAAGAACTCAGAGTTGGCGGCAGTCCGCTTGAAGGTGACAGGTGAGTCATCCCCTGCGAGTGCCTGAGCGGCAGCTCCTTCGATAGAGACGGTGTTGGCGCGGTTCCCCCAGCCTGCCTGCCCAGCGTCCGATACACCGAGTGGCTTCACAGGGGGGTTGAGCCAGTCCTGACGGTAGACGGCAGCCCGTGATACCACCGAACGCACCGTCGAGGCTTCCGTTGTGGGCAGGCCATCGCCAGCGCTCCAACTCTCCACCGCGTCCAAGCGCTTCTGCAGGCTCCGCGATAGAGCCGGCTCCCCGGGCCCTTGAGGGCCGTCCACCACAGGCTTGGGCGGGGATGTTGTTCTGGTTGTCTCGGGGAGTGGTTTGGTGCGAGCGGCGTCAATCGACAGGTCAGGCAGGGAGAACGCGGTGGCGATCCCAGGCTCGATGTTGACGAGTTCGGTGGGGCTGTCGGCCCAGAATTCTAGAAGCTTTTCACGACGAGCACCTTCGGCCTGGTCGAGGTCGTCGATCTGCTCGCGCACTCGGCCAGCGAGCGGGATATCACCGGCATCGCGGTTGCTCTTGAAACGGCTGCGGAACTGTTCGTCGGGGAACGTGCCTGCTTGGATGCTGTCGTAGCCCTCAGTCAGGACGGGGATCAGGGCCCGGCTGAGAATTGTCCGTGGCACGAAGGTGTGCGGTTGCTCGGCCGGAGCGACCGCGTGGACGGTCCTGCGCAGGGCAGGCCGGTTAAACGGATACAGGCCATACCCTTCGGCGGACGTGCCGAACGCTTCGTGGCATGCGGCTCGAACCTGGCACTGGTCGCACCGGTTGGGCACCGACTTCCCGGTGTGGGCCTCCAACTCTTTGCGCCCCGCTCGGGCGGCGTTGAGGTAGCGGCCGGCGAAGGAAGCAATCGCTTCGATGCCGTCGGCCTCGTTATTTAGGACGAGGTCCAGGTTGTAGACGTGGCCGCCGGTGGACGCCTCGATTCGGGTGATTGCTGTCTCTGGCAGGTCGTGGAAGTAACCGCTGGTGATTGCCATGAGGGTGCGCATGGGGGCGAGTACGGTGCGGCCTTCGCGCTGCGATGTCTCAGTGATGGCGTCCAGCAGATCGCGTTGGACTCCCTGGATCAGAGCGAAGTCCTCGACCAGCAGAACGATTTCTTTGCCCTGTCGCGCATAGATCTCACGGACTTTCTTCATCGCGTCCAAGACGCGTCCGCCGCCGAGTGACGACGTAGCTTGGACGGACTTTTCCCAGTATTCGTTGAGCATGTCCACGGCTGCATCGCGCATCTCCGGCTTCGACAGCAGCAACCGCAGCATGACCCGGGTAGGTGCGGCCACCCCCTCCATCGCGGCCGTGACCTTCAGCGGGAGGTGATCAACACTGAAGTGGGCGGGTCGCTCGTCATCCGTATCGCGATCACTGAGCATGTGCTCCGCGAAGCGGGGGATGAACTCCCCCTCCGCCAGCATTTGATCCTGCAGAACGGGGTCCTGCAGTATCAGAGCCAACCCCTTGGGGCCGGCCAGTTGCCGCTGCCTGCCCCGCAGTTCGGCCGCCGTTGTCCCGGCCAGGGCGATCATCAGTTCATTGATGAGCCGCAGCGCCAGGGCGGAGGCGTCGGTGCTGCTGGTGGATGCCCGCACATCCGCGCGGACCTGGGCGACGTCCTCGTCGTCGACACCGTCCAGCAGCGACTCGATTACATGCCGCAGGCTGGTCTTGGACTTCTCAAGGTAGATCACCTTGCGCTTATCCGAGGCCGGGAGCTTCTCCCGCACCCAGCGCACCAGATGGGACTTGCCGGAACCAGACTCGCCGACGACCGGCATCAGCACGGTCCCCGTTGCGGTCTTGCGCCCTAGAAAATCCTTCAGGACGTCCTTTTCGCTGACCATCCGGCCTGTGTTGGTGAACGACCTGCCATCAATCTCAGCACGCTGGATCTGTAGATGCGTGTGGGTGGCAAGGAACACCGCGGAAGAGGCCACCACCGCCTCGGTCTGGATCGTCGAGATGACCCGCTCGATGTCCCAGCAGACGTAGTCGCGCAGGTCAGGCATCGTCGCCCTCCAGCAGGGTGATAGATGAACAAATCCGTGCGGAAGACCGTTCCGGGTCATACAGGTTGATGACCAGGGAGGCGTCCGAGTCCTGTCCCAGCAGCAGCCACCCCTCGTGCTCCCCACGCATCAGGGCAAAGGAGAGGGCAGCACCGACCGTCTTCGCCGCATCAAGGGGGTAGCCCAGGGAGGTGGCCAGTGACCCGCCGGCCACCACCGGCAAGTGCCGGCGCAGCAGGTGCAGAACGCTCATGGCGTCGGTGGAGCGGCCGCGCTTGAGTCCATCGGTGAGCACCTGATGCACGGCACGTGTGCAGTCCGCCACCTGCCGGTTGGCGGCGTGCGACGCAGGCGCGATCAGTCCCAGGGCCGTGCCCCAGGCGGCAAACGAGGGCCACCGAGTGTCGTTGGCCAGCACCAACTCGCCATCCGGGGCGGAGCGGTTGTGTAGTTGATCGACGGTGGCCCAGTTGAACGACTCATGGAACGGGTCCCTCGTCAGAATCCAGGCAAGGGCGCGGCGCATGTCCTCCGGCGGATCCGGCACCTCGCCCTCCACGGCCAAGATCGCCGCACGAGCGATTCGTTGGAATGCGGCGTAGTCGTCGGCGGTGATCTCTTCCAGCCCGCCCGCCAGCGACCAGGCACCGTCCTGCGATACGGCCGCCAGCCCAAGATCCCTCAGTGTGCTCAGCGCATGATGCACAGGCCCGGAGTTCCTCGCCTCTTCTCCAGGCTCCAAATATACGGTGATCGTTTTTTTGGGCAGGGGCTTTCGCTCCGCAGCGAGGAAACGCACCACCGCCCAGACAACGGCCGGGGAGGGTGTGGGTGTGTTCAGCAACTGCATGGTCAGAGCCCTTTTCTTGCATGCTGTAGAGGAAGCGCGGTCACGTGCGTGTCGAGAAGGAGTCGGCCAGGCCGTTCAGGATCTTCCGCCTGCTCGGGGTGCAGCAGATAGACGGGCTCGTCCTCGCACAGGCGCGTCCACGCCTCAGCATCCACAACGGCTGTGTGTTCCTTCTCCACCCACACCATCAGCCCGCGGACCTCGTGCACGAGGCTGCCGTCGTAGTCGAACACGACAGCTGTCGATCCGGCCTCGTCCTGGATCTCGCAGGCCTGGGTCAGGCTCAGGCCGGGACCGCCAAAGTAGGACACCCCGGCCCGCGCCAGGCGCACCAACAAAGGCATCAGTTCCGTACGTCGCTCGTCGTCGCTACGCCAGTACAGGCACAGGCTCGGGCCATAGGGATGCAGCCCATGTAGCGGCGCGTCGCTGCGCACCCATTCGGCAATGTCCGGGTCGGGAGACAGGGGAGTGCGATACATCGTCCCAGGCCCGGCCGGCGGCAGTCCCCGGCGGCGGCAGGAAGGGCATCCGCGACAGGCCGGCATCGTGAAATAGCTGTGGACGGTGTAGTACTCCACCAGATCATCGGCCATGCACCGCCGACGCAAGAGCAACTGTTCCATCCGTTGCAAAGCGCTGTCCTGCGCCACCTTGATGTCTTGACGAACTCGGTTGATGGCGTCGGCGAAGTAGTCGCGATTGTTCGTCTGCCCATCTTTGAGCACAACGTCGACGAGATCTGGCGCCTGCTCGTAGAACGCATTCAACCGCCGATCCCACGCCTGGTCGTCCTCATCCGGCGTTCGCCGCGGTGGTTCGGGGGGCAGGATCTCGATCAGCCCGGCCCGCACCATGAAGTTGAGGATCTGTTCGTTCCAACTGCGGTGGCGCTTGTAGCCCTCGGCCAAGCGAGCCGGCCGATGCGTCAAATTCAGCCGATACAGCGTGCTGTCGGTACGAGGGCGCTGCAGGAACATGCCCTCCCACCAGCGCTCCCACGCCGTAGGCGCGGAGATGAGTTTCTGTCGATTCAGGCTCTGGGCAATGCCTCGGTCCGCGCCAGAGGTGGCGAGGTAGGCCAGGGAGGGGCTACCGTCCCGACCACCGCGTCCGACTTCTTGGTAGTAGCGGTCCACGGTTTCCGGAAGGCAGGCGTGGATGACTGTGCGTACATCGGCGAGATCGACTCCGAGGCCGAAGGCTGAGGTGCCCACAATAATGTCGAACTGCGTGGCCACGGGGGTGTCCTGGCTGCGACCTGACCACCCGGTCAAAGCGGTACGCCGCTCGTCTTCGGTGGAATCACCATGGACGGTGGCCACCCGATATAGCCCGGCTGAGTGCAGGTGCTGCAGCCACCGCTTGGCGTCCTCACGCCGTGCGACATACAGGGCCAAGGGCTTGGGCAGACGCGTGACTGCTTCCAGCACGGCCTCGGCGCGTTCATCCTCACTGGGGAAGGAGTCGAGGAAGTAAGCGGGCTCCTGCCGCAACTCCGACGCCCACACCAATTTGGCTTGCCGCGGCTGGGCGAAAAGGTTCTCGAGCGTGTTCACCTGCTGCTGCGTGAGAGTGGCACTCATGGCTACGGTGCGCGGAGCCCGCCGTTTGCCGGCTGCGCTGATCCAGTTGCGCCGCTGCGCGGCCAGGGACTGAAACGCCGTGCGGAAGTCGTTGCCCCACTGCTCGACAAGGTGAGCCTCGTCCAAAATGAGGTAGTGCAGATGCCTCGCGCTGGCAGCCTCCAGCAGGGCCGCTTGCAACCCCATGGTTACGGCTTCCGGGGAGGCCACGACCAGACCTTGGCGTCCGGAGACGATGTCGTCGCGGATACGCTGCTTGGCAGCGGCATCCAGCGAGCCGATATAGGCATATCGGCGCTGGCGGCCGTGGGGGTCGCTGCGCCCGAGCAGGCTGCGGATGCGGCGCTCCATGTCGAGGGCCAGCACCACGGTGGGAACCACGAGCACTGATACGCCGCCGTGGGTGCCGGCCAGCAGACACGCGGCCAGAGCCACCGGTGTTTTGCCGTGCCCAGTGGGAAGACAGACGATCGCCGTTTCCCCCGGCGGCATTATCGCCAGCGACCGCGCGGCCTGCTGCTGCCCCCGGGACAGGTAGTGGTGGTAGCCGTTGGCATGGGTCCAAAAAGGGTCGGCGGGTGTGTGGTCCAACGTTCGCCGCATCGCAGAGTCAGTCCCCAAGACGGCGTGACGCACCTGGTCCAGTGCTGCCTCTTCGGCTGCAACAGACCCCTGTGCCGGCGCCCACGGCACACCGCGCAGCAAGACTCGCTCGCCGTCGAAGACCACGTCCACGCCACCCATCCGCCACTGCTCACGCGTTGGTAGCCCCGTACGCAAGGGGACTGGAAGAGGATTGGCGTTGCCCAGGGCCTGGGCCCGCAGCAGGATTTGATGTGTCAACGTGACCACGTCACGCCATCCGCTCTGGCCACTGCCCAGCCCGGCCAGTGCATCGCCCAGACGGCGCACCGTGCCCGCCTGGGCCACATCCGTAGCTGCTGCCGGCCAAGCCGCGAATAGACGCCGGGTCTGTCCCCACTCGTCTGCGCTCATGCCTGCACGGACTCCAACCCGCGCCGCACGACACACACGGCCGCCACAATACGAATCACCGGACGGGACAGCCCCTCGGCCAAGGCTTGCAAGACGGCTGCGTCGGTGACCAGGCCTTCGATGTCTCCCACCAGGTGTCCCGCAGCGCGCCGCGCACCGCACTGGGCGTTGAGGACTGCTGCCACCTCCAACGCCTGCTGCTGGGCTTCTTCGCAGGTGGCCGCCAGATTCGTGTACTGGTGCAAGAATTCCAGGGCTGCCTGCGAAGCTTCACGGGCAAAGGAAGCTGCAGCCTCCTGCCCGCCGAAGAGGCCGAAGTACTCATCAGCACGGGCACTGTTGTAATTGCGGTCACCGTTGGTCTTGTCGTACGGCTCATTCAGCCACGCCAGTTGCGCCGGATTGGTCACCGCCCGGTTGGTACCCCCTTCCACCCAGACCCGACGCACGAAGGGAGCTAGGATGCGGTCCGCCTGCCGGCGCAGCGCACGCCCTGCATCGGAACTATTCACCACACAGGACAGGGCGGCGGCAACGTCGGCTTCGACGAGGAAATCAAACCCGTAGTACGGCTGAGGCTCCTCACCACGAGGCATATGGCGGTCGATGCGACGAAAGACTGCGCTTTGCCCCAGGTCGTCGTTAAGGACTGCTTCACTGAGCAGATCCACCAGCGGATTGCCCAACCGGAACAAGCGGGTGCCAGGTTGGCGCAGCGCTGAGGAACGGTTGAACAATCCTGACGCCAGAGCATCATCTGTGATGCGCTGCTGCACCCGCCGCCAATGCCGGGGCGCCAGCAAGGGATGCGCCGAGCGCACAGCGAACTGCACCATCGGCACACCATCAACAGAACGTGTCACATGGGGCAGACGGATTCCTCCGCCATCCTTCTCGGTGTAGCGCAGCATGGCCGACTGGAACTGCTTCCAATCCGTTTCCGCATCGATCAAGGACGTCGGCACACTGCGCAGCCCCTGGCCCGCGGTGTGAATTGACTCCAGAAGATCCATCTTGGCGATCTCCCGCTGCTCTGCCCGCAACTGACGCCGCACCTCTTCCCGCTGAACCAGCAACCCTTCGGGTCCTGCGGCAAAGGCCTGCGCCCACACCCCGTCAAGGGACTGTGCGATGGCGTCCTGCAGAGTGGACGTGGAGGCGTCAAAGACCTCGTAGCCCTCAGTCAGCAGCGTCGCCCACGCCTCGGCGAAGGAAGCATCGCTCCCACTTTCGTCTGCCAGACGGAACTGCGCCGCGGGTACGTCCTGTCCACTCCTTTGCGCGCCGGGGTAGCGGTCGACGCGCCCCAGTCGCTGTTCCAGTTGGTTGGCGGACCACGGCAGCCGCAAATGAAACACGCCGTCGGCCACCTGCAGGTTCAAACCATCCTCTGCGGAGTCATCCGCAACAAGCACCGCCTGTCCCGTGGCACCCGACCAGGCTGTGAGCGCATTCGCGGCATGCCCAGGTTCCCGGCGCCGGGTGTGCTCGGCCACCATCAGACGACCAAAGCGATTATGCAGATATGCGGCTAGATGCCCGGCCAACTGCCCCGGACCGCAGAAGATGACCGACTTCTTCAATTGCCGCATTTGCGGCAGCAGGGTGTCGACGAGCACCTGCATGTCTTCCTGCGTAGGGGAGTGCTCTCCCTCTTCCAGGCTGTTCACTAGGCTACGCTCGACGGCCACCACGGGGGCCGCGGCCAGCAAGGCCATCTCGTGAGCGCTCAAACCGGCCCGTTCGGCAGCCTCAGGGTCAGCGTGCACGCGCCACCGCAGCACGTCCACAACGTCTGCAGGCAACACAGTCGCCCGTGCCGCCAGGACCGCCAGGACCATGCTGTAGGCGCTGCTGCTGCCCGTGGCTGCCTCGTTGTCTAGGTGGTCTTGTACCTGATTCCACCAGTGCAGCACCAACTCGGATCCCGCTTCGCCGCCGCCGGCCGGAGCGGGTATGAGCGTGGGTCGGGCCCGGCCTCGCACCGCATACGCCAGCCCCACTGCCTCGGGGTCGGTGCTCTCCCGCAGCACCGCCTCGCGGCGATGGCGGATCACACGGCGATGGATGCGGTAGGTCTCGCTGAGATGGGCACGCACCTGCGCGACCCGATAGCTGAACTCGCCCTGCAGCGAGGCGTCAACCAACTCGTCCTCGTCGTCGAGCAAGGCCAGGACACCCTGGGCGAGTTCGTGGAAGCGGGTGTCGGCGTCCGGGAGCAGTTTGGCGATGTCCTTGAGGCTTTCGCGGATGATGTAGTTCAAGTCCGGATCCAGCGATTGGACACTGTCTGCCAGGGCCGAGCGCATCGCATAGCGCTGCTCGAATTCAGCTTGCTGGTCCCACCGGTACAGCTCAGGATCCAGCAGGTGCAGCAGTCCCAGGTTGGTCAGGTAGTGTGACGTGACGGGCGTTGCAGACAGCAGCAGTAACCGCTCGGCCGAGTGGGCAAGACCACGCAGTTCTCGATACGGCGACTGCTGTGGGCTCGACTGCACCAAAGCGTGCGCCTCATCCACGACTAGCAGCGCAGACCCCTGGTAGGCCTGCCACTTTTGTGGCGTCTCATGTGAGGTGACAACCAGACGCTCCACCGGGAAGTCTCCGATGTGAAACTTCTCCTGAAGCTCCCTCAGCCATTGTCGGCGGAGTGCGGCAGGGCAGACGATCACGACATGCGCAGTCGGATCGTCCAGCAGCACCTGCCGGATCACAAAGCCTGCCTCGATCGTCTTCCCCAGTCCCACCTCGTCGGCCAACAGATAACGCTGGACGGGATCGGACAACACTGTTAGTGCCGCCTCTACTTGGTGTGGGTAGACCTCCACCGAAGAGGACAAGAACGTGCCCATCCCGGCACATGCGCCCCGTTGCCGCATCAGACTGTGCAACATCGGCAATCGGGCGTCCCGGAAGGGCGCTGTGCTGCCCCCGCGCACGGCGAGATTGGCCACCGGATCTTGCACCGGACGATCCCAGCGGACGTAAAGATCGTCTACGGGTACCGGGAGGTCGTAGTCCGCATTAGGGAACCGCACGATGTACTCGAGCGTGCTGGCATGAACGACGCGGCCGGCGTTCCAAGCCCCATTGCGGCTCTTCCACCAGATGCGCTCCTCGCGGTCGAGCAGCACCCGCTGCGCCGCTGGAGCGGCAACCCATTGCGAGTGCGCAACCATCGTGATGGGCGATTCGAAGTAATCGACGCGAAGGCGTCCCTCTTCTACTTCCCCGACCTTGCCGATCCCCGGTCCGCCCGGTACCCGGACGAAAGCCCCGCACAGGGAATCATCCGCATGACCGTTGTTCATGATCTTGCCCCCCACGTACTGCGCGGCTCGCCCCTCCCTAGGCGCTATAGCCGCATATCCCTCACCATTTGATCACACACCCTTAGGTGATTGAACCCTTAAGGACGCACTGGTTCCGGCAGTGGAGTGCTAGGCATGGCCAAAGGTGTAGCGTGCAACGGATGATAGGGGACACCGGCATCCTCTCGTCGGCCTTCTCGCAGGTTGCACCCCGCAGGAAGCGGTAGCTGACAGTGCGTCGATGGCCGGCCTCGGGCGCGCGTGATCGGCGAGGGCTCGGCAGGGCTAGGTTCTGTCCGGCGGATCATGGTCGGAGCCATAGTTTGATGGCTGCGGTGGTGACGGTGCCGTGGAAGACGTAGGCCCGCTTGTCGTAACGGGTCGCGACGGCCCGGGAGTTCTTGAGCCGGTTGATGGTCCGCTCGACCTCGTTGCGGCGTCTGTAGATTTCGCTGTCGAAGCCGGCGGGCCGGCCGCCCTTGCTGCCGCGTCGTTTGCGGTGGGCCCGCTGGTCCTTCGGCTCCGGGATGGTGTGCTTGATCTGACGTCTTCGCAGGTAGCGGCGGTTTCGGCGGGAGCTGTATGCCTTGTCGCCGCTGAGGTGGCCGGGGCGGGTGCGTGGGTGTCCGCCCTGGGGGCGGGGAACGCGGATGCGGCTGAGGACCTCGATCATCTGCGGAGCGTCACCGAACTGGCCGGGGGTGACGAGCAGGGCCAGGGGGCGGCATCCGCCTTCGCCTGCGAGGTGGATTTTGCAGGTCAGGCCGCCCCGGACCGTCCAAGTCCCTCATCGGGGCGATGGTTTCGGGGCGTGGTCCTTTTTTCGGGACGCGCGGCTTGGTCTTGCGGGCGCCGGCCGCGTGCTGATGAGCACGCCAGGACGTCGAATCCACACCGACCATGCTCCAGTCGATCCGGCCGGCCAGGTCGGCATCCGCCTGGACGGCCGTGAGGATCCGGTCCCACGTGCCGTCCGCCGACCAGCGCCGGTGGCGTTCATAGACGGTCTTCCAGCTGCCGAAACGCTCGGGCAGGTCGCGCCACGGTATGCCGGTGCGGACCCGGAACAGGATCCCGTTGACCACCGAGCGGTGGTCGTTCCACCGGCCGCCACGCCGCCCGGACGGAGGCAGATGCGGCTCCAGCCGCACCCACTCCGCGTTCGTCAGATCACCCCGCCCCACGCCGACATCAACGAGCAGGCCACCCGACAGTCACATGATCCGCCGGACAGGCCCTAGACGACGCGAGGCCAGATCGATGTCGTGGCGGAGTTGGTCGAGGTGGCCGGCCAGGCAAGAGTAGGCATCAGCCCGACCTGCGAACAGGATGACCCGGGTCGGCCTGGGCGGTCATCTCCTTGGCTGCGCGATGTGCTTGGCCGGCGAGGATCGTCGTCAGATGGACAGCGAGCCAGGCGCTGCGGCAGCCGGATCGCGCCTTCAGGGTCCGGGATCGGCTCGTCCTGCACGGTCGGTGTGACCGCTCTTCGTCCCCCACGCGACTGGGCAGCCGTGGTCTCCGGACTCTGGATCTTTCCCGGCGAACCGTAGGCCCATGGCCCCCCTCCCCATGTCGCGTCGGTTGCTTTCGGTTGCGCCACCCTCACGGTGCCGTGAGCGTGAGCCCGTCGAGTAGTGCACCCCCGAAGTGCAGGTGTGTCGTACTCGACATATGATCTGATGGGGTCATGACCGCTCCGAGGCTTACAAAGCCGACCATCGCCGTGCTGGAGGTGCTGCTGGCCGCGACGCACGACGCCCCCGCGTGGGGGCTGAGTATCTGTCGCGACGCGGACCTCGGCTCCGGCACCGTGTATCCGATCCTCGATCGCCTGCTGGAACGAGGCTGGGTGACGAGCTACGACGAGGCCGAACCCCATCCCGGTCGTCCTGCCCGGCGTTACTACGAACTCACGGGCACTGGCCGCGCGCAGGCTCAGGCTGCGCTTGATGCCAGGCGAGCCCGGCGCACGACGCTCGGCCTCGGCTTGTCCGGAGGCACTGCGTGAAATGGTCGACCACGATGCTCCTCGTCCTGGGCGTCGGGGTGGTGGCGGCAACAGCACGAGTGGTATGCGAGTCAGGCGGGGACCCAACGGATCCGCTAACTCTCCTGGCTATCGCCCAAGCGGGCTTTCCCGTGATCGCGATCATCGTTATGCGTCGGTGGGCTGACCAGGTCGAGGGCAGCCCACCGCAGTCCGGGCACTGGAGGTCGCAGGCTGCGTTCAAGGCCACGTGGTGCGCCGCGAAGTTAGCGGGTGAGCGCCGCAACACCCTGAACGCATGGCATGCTCATCTCGAAGGAGATCCAGCCAACGGGGTCGTACTCACTCGACGTCAGCAGCGCCAATATGCCGCGGGCTTCCTTCGTGCGGCGCTGCAGTACCGTCTCCACGATATTGCCCAGCCTCTGTGGCGCCCAGCGGACTGGCTGCTGTCGAAGGGCTCTCGCACGAACGGGTTCATCGCCAGCGTGGTCGGCGCGCAGGCGATCTACATCGTGGATGACGGCGGCATCCCGGCTCTGGTGACAGAGATCTGGGAGCCCTGCGGAGCTTTCGGGGCGGGTCTCTATGTCCTAGCCCGCTGGCTGCGTCGGGTACGGGGCATCGAACTCGCGGCGGTGCAGCCGCCCTCTTCGCCGGAGGAATGACCAAAGGGGCCTTGTGCTGCCTGTGGCTCCTTCCTGTAGACAGTCAGGACACCAGGCACCGAGCGACGACCAGAAACAACCAGAATCAACGATAACCCTCCTGCGCAGGTCAGAGGCGGTCCAGAGGAGTCGACGCAGGCTGGACGCATCCCGCGATTAGTACTGGTCGTAGTGTTGCCGTAGGGCGCAGTGACGCTCAGTCCCGGAGATAGGGCCCGTGCTAGTGGCGTTCACTGGGGACCTTGGTCCAGTCGGCGACAAGCCCCTCCCGACTGTCATTAGGAAGCTCGTCCAGGTTGGGGCGGAGTCCCTCGATGATCTTTGCGACCTCCTGCGGGTCGCGCCGGACGGGCAGACCGAGGTCGTGGGCGATCGTACGGAGGTTCATGGTGGGTCATCGCAATCCAAGATATTTCGCAGCCTGCGCTCCCCACCCACCTGCATTTATGCAGGTCAAGCACAGCGCTCACCAGTCCATACTGCGCGACTACCTCGACTAGATCGCGGGCGTACGACGTCCAAGGCCCGGTTCCCCGTGGGGAACCGGGCCTTGTCGTGCCGGTGCGCGGGTGCGGTGCGCCGCCGACTGGATCACTCTGGGTTTCCCATGAACACCCCAGAGTGAGGAGCGTGCATGCGCCGTTCTCTTGTCCGGGCCCTGACCCGGCCGTTGGTCCTGGCGGCCGCGGCGACCGGCATACCGCTGTTGTCGGCCGCCCCCGCGCCCGCGGACGTCGTCGTCGGCGGCTTCCCGGTCGACATCTCCCAGAGCCCCTGGACGGTCGCGCTGTCCAGCCGTGACCGGTTCGGGGGTACGCGCGCGGGGCAGTTCTGCGGCGGTGTGGCCATCGGCCGGACGACCGTGCTCACCGCGGCCCACTGCATGGGCGAGGACGTCCTGGGGGCACCGCCGAACCGGGTTCGGGACCTGAAGGCCATCGTGGGCCGTACGGACCTGCTCTCGGCGCAGGGCAGGGAGATCCGGGTCCGCAAGGTCCGGGTGAATCCGGGCTACGACAGTGTCAGTAACGCCGGGGACTTCGCCGTACTCACTCTCGCCGAGCCGCTGCCCGACAGTTCGGTCCTCCCGATGGCGGCCACCGGCGATCCCGCCTACGAGCCCGGTACGAGCGCCACGGTCTACGGCTGGGGGGATGTCACGGGCGGCGGCGACTACGCGCGCAGTCTGCGCGCGGCACAGGTGCACGTACTGCCCGACGCACAGTGCGAGGAGGCGTATCCGGGGAGCTCCGACGGCACCTATGTGGCCCGGAGCATGCTGTGTGCCGGGGAGCCGGAGGGCGGGCGCGACGCCTGCCAGGGGGACAGCGGCGGGCCCCTCGTCGCCCAGGGGAAGCTGATCGGGCTGGTCTCCTGGGGGAGTGGCTGCGGTCGGGCGGGCAGTCCCGGCGTCTACACGCGCGTGTCCGAGGTCGTACGGGCGCTGGGCCGGGGCGGTGCCACGGGAGGCCCGGAGAGGGCCGCCGGCGGAGCCTGAGCGTATCCACGGCTACGAGAGCGGGCGGCGCGGTCCCTGAAGCAGGGACCGCGCCGCCCGTACACCGGCCTGTGCCGGAGCTGGCTCGTCGTGGATGCGAGGTGTCAGCGCTCTTCTTCGGAAGCGATGGCCGGCACGGTGGTCAGCCGCTCCGTCTCGTCCTGTATCTCAGCGGCGATCTTCTTGAGTTCCGGCTCGAACTTGCGACCGTGGTGGGCGCAGAAGAGCAGTTCGCCGCCGCTGAGCAGTACAACGCGCACGTATGCCTGTGCGCCGCAGCGGTCGCAGCGATCGGCGGCCGTCAGCGGGCTCGCGGGGGTCAGAACAGTAGTCACGTCGCCTCTTCTCTAGCTCGACGAGCTGTCGTACCAGGGTCAACATCCAACCAGCCCCAAAACGTTCCCGCCCGGGGCTTTTCCTCGAAAGATTTTTTCGAGGCCGGCTGTCTGCTGCCGGTTGGCGGCGAATGTGCCGTATTGCGTGTCTATGTGTCTTACGGGTTCGCGCTGGCTGTCAGGGTTCGTCCGCCCGGCTGGCTTGCCGGTTTGTTCATGAGGACGTGCCCGGAGCCTAAATGGTTCATGCCTCGAAGGGAACGTGATATGTACTTCACTCCATCGAGGGGTCGAACATGCATACGACTCTGGACTACCCTGAGTTCAGATGAGGGTGGCGTTACAACGGCTCTACCAGGCCTCGGTACCCTCTTCACGGCAACCGAAGCCGTGCCCTTACCCAGAAGGGCCCCATCTGAAATTCAGCGAGGAGCGAACCGCGTGACCGCCGAAACGTCCGTGTCGTCCACAGCGCTGCTGGCAGGAGCCGAGCGGGACGGTTCCAACTACACCGCGCGGCACCTGCTCGTCCTCGAAGGGCTCGAGGCCGTGCGCAAGCGCCCGGGCATGTACATCGGGTCGACCGACAGCCGCGGTCTGATGCACTGCCTGTGGGAGATCATCGACAACTCCGTCGACGAGGCCCTCGGTGGCTTCTGCGACCACATCGACGTCAT
This sequence comes from Streptomyces sp. CA-249302, assembly GCF_050936785.1. Classification (NCBI taxonomy): domain Bacteria; kingdom Bacillati; phylum Actinomycetota; class Actinomycetes; order Kitasatosporales; family Streptomycetaceae; genus Streptomyces; species Streptomyces sp. CA-249302. The sequence goes on from NZ_JBNJMG010000001.1 coordinate 8,074,527, forward strand.
CCTCCACGACGACGGCTCGGTGGAGGTCCGGGACAACGGCCGGGGCATCCCGGTCGACGTCGAGCCGAAGACCGGCCTGTCCGGCGTCGAGGTCGTCATGACCAAGCTGCACGCCGGCGGCAAGTTCGGCGGCGGCTCCTACGCCGCCTCCGGCGGTCTGCACGGCGTCGGCGCCTCCGTGGTGAACGCCCTGTCCGCCCGGCTGGACGTCGAGGTGGACCGCAGCGGCCACACCCACGCCATCAGCTTCCGGCGCGGTGTGCCGGGCGCCTTCGCCGCGACCGGCCCGGACGCCACGTTCGACGCCACGAGCGGCCTGCGCAAGGCCAAGAAGATCCCCAGGACCCGCACCGGCACGCGCGTGCGCTACTGGGCCGACCGCCAGATCTTCCTCAAGGACGCCAAGCTCTCCCTGGAGAACCTCCACCAGCGCGCCCGCCAGACCGCGTTCCTGGTGCCCGGCCTGACCATCGTCGTCCGCGACGAGTTCGGGCTCGGCGAGGGCGGCAGCAAGGGCGAGGAGTCCTTCCGCTTCGACGGCGGTATCAGCGAGTTCTGCGAGTACCTGGCGACCGACAAGCCGGTCAACGACGTCCTCCGCCTCTCCGGCCAGGGCACCTTCAAGGAGACCGTCCCGGTCCTCGACGAGCACGGGCAGATGACGCCCACCCAGGTCACGCGCGAGCTCGACGTAGACGTCGCGATGCGGTGGGGCACGGGGTACGACACGACCCTGAAGTCGTTCGTGAACATCATCGCCACCCCCAAGGGCGGCACCCATGTCGCCGGCTTCGAGACCGCGGTGACCAGCACGATCAACGAGGTGTTGCGTGCCAAGAAGCTGCTGCGCGTCGCCGAGGACGACATCGTCAAGGACGACGCCCTGGAGGGCCTCACGGCGGTCGTCACCGTCCGGCTGGCCGAGCCGCAGTTCGAGGGCCAGACCAAGGAGGTCCTCGGCACCTCGGCGGCCCGCCGCATCGTGAACACCGTGATCTCCAAGGAGCTCAAGGCGTTCCTGACCTCCACCAAGCGCGACGCCGCGGCCCAGGCCCGGGTCGTCATGGAGAAGGCCGTCGCCGCGGCACGCACGCGTATCGCGGCCCGCCAGCACAAGGACGCGCAGCGCCGGAAGACGGCCCTGGAGTCCTCCTCGCTGCCGGCCAAGCTCGCCGACTGCCGCAGCGACGACGTGGACCGCAGCGAGCTGTTCATCGTCGAGGGAGACTCCGCGCTCGGTACCGCCAAGCTCGCACGCAACTCCGAGTTCCAGGCGCTGCTGCCGATCCGCGGCAAGATCCTCAACGTCCAGAAGTCGTCCGTGACCGACATGCTGAAGAACGCCGAGTGCGGCGCGATCATCCAGGTCATAGGGGCGGGCTCGGGCCGGACCTTCGACATCGACGCGGCCCGCTACGGCAAGATCATCATGATGACCGACGCCGACGTCGACGGCTCGCACATCCGGACGCTGCTGTTGACGCTCTTCCACCGCTACATGCGGCCGATGGTCGAGGCCGGCCGGGTGTTCGCCGCCGTGCCGCCGCTGCACCGCATCGAGCTCGTCCAGCCCAAGAAGGGCCAGGACAAGTACGTCTACACGTACTCGGACCGTGAACTGCGCGACAAGCTGCTCGAGTTCGAGAGCAAGGGCGTCCGGTACAAGGACTCCATCCAGCGCTACAAGGGTCTGGGCGAGATGGACGCCGACCAGCTGGCCGAAACGACGATGGACCCGCGCCACCGCACCCTTCGCCGGATCAACCTCTCCGACCTGGACTCCGCGGAGACGGTCTTCGATCTGCTGATGGGCAATGACGTGGCGCCCCGCAAGGAGTTCATCTCCAGCTCGGCGGCCACGCTGGACAGGTCGCGCATCGACGCGTAGCGGCTGCGCCGGGACTGGTCCGACAGCTGCTGGGAGTCGGCCGTCGGCCGGTCCGCAAAGGCCGGCCCGGTCGGCTCCACCCGTGGGTGGAGCCGACGGGCGTTTGCGGATCCACCCACGATCCACCCCTGCTCCGATCTGGCGACCTGCGAACTTCCGTAGCGTCGAAGGCGTCGGCAGCGCTCGCTGCCGCATCTCCCTTCTTCGCCCACGGAGGCTCTGATGTCCGGGCTTGCCAACGCGCTGATGATCGCGGCCGTCGTCGTCCTGGTGGTCGTGCGGCAGTTCCGCGCACAGCAGATAGGCACCTCGAAGCGCTGGTGGCTCGTCCCCGTCGTCCTCGCCGTCGTAGCGCTGCGTGAGCCCGGAGTCGTCGACGCCCACCACCGCACGGAGTCGGTGGCCCTGCTCGTCGTCGAACTGCTCATCGGTCTCGCCACCGGGGCCGGCTGGGCCTGGACCACCCGGATATGGGCGGAGCCGGACGGCACCGTGTGGAGCAAGAGCAGCAAGGCCAGCGTGACCGTCTGGATCATCGGCATCGCCCTGCGCATCGGCCTCTTCGCGCTCGGTGCCGCGATCGGCGTGCACCAGGACAGCTCCGCCCTGCTCCTCGCCCTCGCGGCCACCCTGCTGGTCCGCGGCGGGATCCTGGTCTGGCGGGCCCAGTCCGTCGTACCGGCGGTCGGTGCGGCCACGACGTACGGTGACGACACGGCCTGGTCCACGCGGAAGGAGCGTGTGTGACGGAGAACCCCTGGCTGCGCTGGCCTTCCCGGGAGGCGCTGGGCCGTGAGGGTGCCTCACGGTCCCGGCGGCTGCTCGGCTGGGTCGTGCGGTCACTGGTGATCGGCATGCTGCTGTGGGGCACCTATAACAGCACCCGTGTGAATGGCTGGGCCGGGGTCGCGGCGCTGGCCGGAGTCCTGGTGACCGCCGTCGCCGCCTGGGCGTTCTGGCGCACCACGCTCGCGCACCGGCTCCTGCCGTCGATCATGCTCATCACGACCCTCGTGGGACTCGCGGTCGCGGCGCAGGCGGCCGGCTTCCAGACGGTGTCCCTCGTCATCTGGTGCGGCTGTGCCATTACCGCCCTGGAGCGGCTCCCCCTCGCCGCTGGGGTGCCCGTGACGTCCGTCTCCCTCGCGGCCTACGCCGCGACCAACAACGACGTATGGCTGACCACGACCGTGACGACAGCCGGGCTGGCCCTGGCCGGCTACGTTCTGCGGCTGGACGCCGAATCCCGGGGCACCGCCCAGCGGCTGCTGGCCCATGAACGGGCCGCCCGGGCCGCCGAGACGGAGTCGGCGGCGCTCGCCGAGCGGGCCCGGATCGCGCGAGAGATCCACGACGTGCTGGCGCACAGTCTCTCGGCGCAGCTCGTGCACCTGGAGGCGGCCCGCCTGCTGATCGAGCGGGGCGCGGAGCGGCAGCAGATCCTGGAGCGGGTGGTGGCGGCGCGCGGCATGGCCCGGGACGGCCTCGAGGAGACCCGGCAGGCGCTCTCCGCGCTGCGCGGCGAGCTGACTCCGCTGGAGGACTTCCTGTCGCAGCTCGTCGGTACGACCGCCGGCGCCGAGGTCACCATTACGGGTGAGCGCAAGCCGCTGCCGGTTGAAGCCTCGCAGGCGGTGCGCAGGGTCGCCCAGGAGGCCCTGACGAACGTCCGCAAGCACGCGCCGGGGGCCAAGGTGCGGGTGCGGCTGGACTACGGCGACCGTCAAGTGACGCTGGCTGTACGGGACTCGGGCGGTCCGCCGGGCGAGCTGAGCGAGGCGGGTGCCGGGTACGGTCTGCTGGGCATGCGGGAGCGTGCCGAGCTGCTGGGCGGCTCGCTGGACGCGGGGCCGGACGAGGAGGGGTTCGTGGTGACGCTGAAGGTGCCCGTATGACGGAAGGAGCACAGCCGCGGCCCGCACGGGTCGTCGTCGCGGACGACCAGACCGTCGTCCGGGAGGGCATCGTGATGTTGCTGGGCCTGCTGCCCGGGATCGAGGTCGTGGGAGCCGCGGGGGACGGGGAGGAGGCGGTGAAGCTCGTCGCCGAACTCGCTCCGGACGTGGTGCTGATGGACCTGCGCATGCCCCGGTGCGACGGCGTGGAGGCGACCCGGCGGATCCGGGCCGAGCACCCGGGGACGCAGGTCGTGGTGCTCACGACGTTCGCGGACGACGAGTCGCTGTTCCCGGCGCTGCGGGCGGGGGCGCGGGGTTATCTCACCAAGGACGCGGGAGGGGACGAGATCGTACGGGCCGTACACAGCGTGCTGTCCGGCGACGCGGGGCTGTCGCCCAGCATCCAACGGCGGCTGCTGGAGCGGCTGTCGGAGCCCGAGCCGCGGCCGGTGGCGCCGGCCGAGCCGCCCGACGGGCTCACCGCCCGGGAGATCGAGGTGCTGGTGCTGATCTCCGAGGGGTTCAGCAACACGGAGATCGGCCGGAAGCTGCATGTGTCCACGGCGACGGTGAAGACGCACATCAACAACATCTTCACCAAGACGGGGCTCAAGGACCGCGCCCAGGCGGTGCGTTACGCGTACGCGAAGGGGATCGCACGGCCACCGGTGGGTTGAATCACCTGATGGGGTGAAGAGCGCGGGGAAGAGAAGTCGGGGATCTTCCCGTTCTGTCCATCCTTGGGCATGCAGTCAAGCAACGGTCGTCCCCGCGGAGGCGGGGGTGGCGCCGAGAGTTCGGCCGAGCACCGCGAGGGTCAGGACCAGGCCTCCGCCGAGGCGCCCGGGGGCATGCGGTACGACGACCCGTGGTACGACGCACTGGCTTCCGGCTGGGGTGAGTCGGCCGGTGCCGGCGCGCCCGCGGCCGGGGCTGTACCGGCACAGCAGACGGGCGAGGACGGCGGAGCGGGCGCGGCTGACGTCTACCTGGAGGTGCAGCGGAGCGCGGCGTTCCAGGAAGTGCGCAGCCGGTACCGGCGGTTCGTGGTGCCGGGAGTCGCCGTCTTCCTCACCTGGTACGTGGGGTACGTCGTGACCGCCACGACCGCGCCGGGGCTGATGGCGCGGCCGGTGGCGGGCGCGGTGAACGTGGCGATGCTCGCCGGGCTCGGTCAGTTCCTCACCACGTTCCTGCTCGCCTGGGCGTACGCCCGGCACGCGCGGCTGCGCCGGGACCGCCCCGCGCTCGAACTGCGCTGGGACACCCAGGAGCTGACGCGCTCGGCGCGGGGCGGTGGGCTGTGACGGGGCATCATCAGACGCTGGCGTTGCTCCTGTTCAGCGCGTTCGTGGCCGTCACGCTGGCGATCACGACCTGGGTCAGCCGCAACCGGCATGGCTCGGCGGAGGAGTTCTACGCCGGCGGGCGCCTCTTCTCACCCCTGGAGAATGGTTTTGCCATCGCGGGCGACTACATGTCGGCCGCGTCCTTCCTGGGTGTCACCGGCCTCATCTCGCTGTTCGGCTACGACGGGCTGCTGTACGTGGTCGGCTTCCTGGTGGCCTGGCTGCTGGTGCTGTTCCTCGTCGCCGAACTGGTCCGCAACTGCGGGCGGTTCACGCTCGCCGACGTGGTGGCGGCACGGATGAGCGAGCGGCCGGTGCGGATCGCGACGGGAACTTCCTCGGTCACCGTGTCCGTTCTGTATTTGGTGGCGCAAATGGTCGGGGCGGGCAGTCTGGTCGCGCTGCTGCTCGGGCGGACGAGTCAGGCGGCGCAGGCGTGGACCGTGATCGGCGTCGGCGCGCTCATGGTGATCTATGTGTCGTTGGGAGGGATGCGGGCCACCACCTGGATCCAGATCGTCAAGGCGGTTCTGCTGCTCGGCGGCACGGTCGCGCTCACCGTGCTCGTCCTGCTGCGGTTCCACGGCGACTTCGACCGACTGCTGCTCACCGCGGCCGAGCGCAGTGGACACGGCGACGCCTTCCTGGCACCGGGACTGAAGTACGGCGGGAGTTGGACCGCCCGCTTCGACTTCATCAGCCTGGGGCTCGCGCTGGTGCTGGGCACGGCGGGGCTGCCGCACATCCTGTCCCGCTTCTACACCGTGCCCACCGCCCGGGCGGCCCGGCGTTCGGTGCTCTGGGCGATCGGGCTCATCGGCGGCTTCTACCTGATGACGATCGTCCTCGGCTTCGGCGCGGCCGCGATCGTGGGGCCGGAGGCGGTACGCGGGTCGAACGCGGCGGGGAACACGGCGGTTCCGCTGCTGGCACTCGATCTGGGAGGCGGTGCGGATTCCACCGGAGGAACGGTTCTCTTCGCGATCGTCGCTGCGGTCGCCTTCGCAACCATCCTCGCGGTGGTCGCCGGGATCACACTCGCCTCCTCGGCCTCCGTCGCCCACGACCTGTACGCCTCCCTGCGGCGCCGACGGGCCGAGCCGCGCAGCGAAGTGGCCGTCGCGCGCGTCGCCTCCGTCGGTATCGGTGTGGTGGCGATCGCCCTCGGCCTGCTGGCCCGCGACCTGAACGTCGCCTTCCTGGTGGGCCTCGCCTTCGCCGTTGCCGCGTCCGCGAACCTCCCGGTGCTGATGTACTCGCTCTTCTGGCGCGGCTTCACCACCCGTGGCGCGGTGTGGGCCGTATACGGCGGGCTCGTCCCGGCACTGGGGCTGGTCATGCTGTCCCCCGTGGTCTCGGGCAGCCCCGAATCGCTGTTCCCCGGCGTCGACTTCCAGTACTTCCCGCTCCAGAACCCCGGCCTCGTGTCGATCCCGCTCGGCTTCCTCGCGGGCTGGCTCGGCACGGTCACCTCCGCCGAGGTCCCGGACGAGGCCAAGCACGCGGAGACCGAGGTGCGGTCGCTGACGGGGGCGGGAGCCGCGTAAGTGGGGCGCCCTGATCGGCGTACCGCATGACATGGCGGACGCGCTCACCGGCGTACCGCGTGAAAGGGCGGGCACCCCCACCGGCGTACCGCCTGAGGCGCGGCCTTCGGGCTATGGGGCCACCCACGCGTAAAGGTGCTCCGGGCGGCCCGTGTCGCCGTACTTGAGGGAGAGGCGGAGGCGGCCGGCCTGTTCGAGGTTGCGGAGGTAGCGCTGGGCGGTGGAGCGGCTCAGGCCTGTCTCGGCGGCGACCTCGTGGGCCGAGAGCGGGTGGTCGGCGATGTGCAGGACGCGGCAGATGAGATCGCTCGTCGGCTCGGAGTGGCCGCTGGGGAGTCCGGGCGATGACGGCACCGGGCCGGTGCGCAGGGCGCCGAAGATGCGGTCGACCTGCTCCTGGCCGGCGATGCCGCGGCCGCCGACCCGGTCGACCGTGCGGCGCAGGGCGGCGTAGGAGTCCAGGCGGGTGCGCAGGGCGGCGAAGGTGAACGGTTTCACCAGGTAGTGCAGCGCGCCCAGGCGCATCGCGGCCTGAACGGTCGTCACGTCGCTGGCCGCGGTGATCATGATGACGTCGGTGCCGTGGCCCTGTTCCCGCATGCGGTGGACGAGTTCGAGGCCCGTCTGGTCGGGCAGATAGTGGTCGAGCAGGACCAGGTCGATGGTTCCCCGCTGGACGCTGGCCAGGGCCTGGGCAGCACTGTGTGCGCGGGCGGCCACCCGGAAGCCGGGAACCTTTCCCACGTACTTGGCGTTGATCTCGGCGACGCGGAAATCGTCGTCCACGACCAGGACGTCAATCATCGGGCCTCTTTCTGTCAAGGCCTGGCGAGCGTTAAGCCCGTGTTTCGGCTCCGCTGTTGTAGCGCGAGCAAAAAGAGCACAACAGGCTGTTGCAAGCAAAAGAACGGCATGTGCTCACAAGGCTGCTGCTGTGGCCCGGGCCACATCTACCGTCCCCCGCCATGAGCGCAGACACCAGCCCCGCCATCCAGCTGCGGGGCGCGAGCAAGATCTTCAGGACCCCGTCGGGGGGTCTGCACACGGCCGTCAGGGAACTCGATCTCACGGTCGGGCGTGGGGAGTTCGTGGCGGTCGTCGGCCCCACCGGCTGCGGCAAGTCGACCACGTTGACGCTGGTCAGCGGGTTGGAGGAGCCCACCGAGGGCGAGGTCCTGGTCGCCGGTGAGCCGGTGCAGGGCGTCGGCGACAAGGTCGGTTTCGTCTTCCAGCAGGACGCCACCTTCCCCTGGCGCACCGTTCTGTCCAACGTCATGGCGGGCCCGCGCTTCCGCGGTGTGCCCAAGGCGGAGGCGAAGCGGAAGGCGCGCGAATGGCTGGCCCGAGTCGGGCTCGCCGCCTTCGAGGACCGCTACCCGCACCAGCTCTCCGGCGGGCAGCGCAAGCGCGTCGCGCTCGCCGCGACCTTCGTCAACGACCCCGAGATCCTGCTGATGGACGAGCCCTTCTCGGCGCTCGACGTGCAGACCAGGGCGCTGATGTCGGACGAGCTGCTGGAGCTGTGGTCGGGCACGGGCGCCTCCGTGGTCTTCGTCACCCACGACCTGGAGGAGTCCATCGCCCTGGCCGACAAGGTCGTCGTGATGACGGCCGGGCCCGCCACCGTGAAGCAGGTCTTCGACATCGACCTGCCGCGGCCGCGCAAGGTCGAGTCGGTGCGCCTGGAGCCGCGGTTCATCGAGATCTACCGCGAGATCTGGGAGTCGCTCGGCGAAGAGGTCCGCATCACCCGTGAGAGGGGTGCCGCCAATGTCGCCTGACGTCATGCCCGAGGCCCAGGTCGCCGTGACCATGACCGAGCCCGGCGACAAGACGAGCCGTACGCACTCACGCGCGCGTGCCGCCCGCAGACGCAAGATCGTAGTCAACGTCACCCGCGTACTGCTTCTGGTCGCCGTCCTCGGTCTGTGGGAGGTGCTCGCCCGGACCAAGGTCATCGATCCGTTCAACTTCTCGATGCCCTCGAAGATCTGGGACCAGATCTCCACCTGGGTGATGCACGGGACGGCCATCGGCTCCCTGGGCGAACAGATCTGGTACACGCTGTACGAGGCGCTGCTCGGCTGGGTGTTCGGTGTGATCGCCGGTGTCGTGTTCGGCATCGTCCTGGGGCGGATCACCTTCCTCGCCGATGTCCTTGGTCCATACATCAAGGTGCTCAACTCAATACCCAGGATCGTCCTCGCCCCGATCTTCATGATCTGGTTCGGACTCGGCCCGGCCTCCAAGGTCGCCTCCGCCGTCGTCCTGGTCTTCTTCCCGGTCTTCTTCAACGCCTTCCAGGGCGCCCGCGAGGTCGACCGCAACCTCGTCGCCAACGCCCGGATCCTCGGCGCGAGCAGCCGCAGGGTGACGCTCCAGGTGGTCATCCCCTCCGCGACCTCGTGGATCTTCACCAGCCTCCACGTCAGCTTCGGCTTCGCCCTCATCGGCGCCATCGTCGGCGAGTACATCGGCGCGACCAAGGGCGTCGGCCTGCTCATCTCGCAGTCGCAGGGCACCTTCAACACGGCCGGTGTGTACGCCGCGATGGTCATCCTCGCCGTCGTCGCACTCGCCGCCGAGGGGCTGCTGACCTTCGCTGAGCGCCGCATCTTCCGCTGGAAGCCGACGGGCTCCGACAGCTGAACGCCCCCTGACGTCACCCCCCTTCCTCTTCCTCCCCGCACCGCCACCTCACAAGGACGTGAACCCTCATGCGCAAGTCCGCCAGATACGCCTCCCTGGCCGCCGCCGGCCTGCTCGCCCTCTCCTCCCTCACCGCCTGCGCCAACGACGCGGCCAGCACCGCCTCCACCAGCAAGGGCGACGGCAAGGGTACGAAGGTCAAGATCATGGTCGGCGGCCTGGACAAGGTCATCTACCTGCCCGCGATGCTCGCCCAGCGCCTGGGCTACTTCGACGCCGAGGGCCTCGACGTCGAGCTGCTGAGCGAGCCGGCCGGCGTCCAGGCCGAGACGGCGCTCGTCTCCGGGCAGGTCCAGGGGGCCGTCGGCTTCTACGACCACACCCTCGACCTGCAGACCAAGGGCAAGTCCGTGGAGTCCGTCGTGCAGTTCTCGCAGGCGCCCGGCGAGGTCGAGATCGTCTCCACCAAGGCGGAGGGCGACATCAAGTCGCCCAAGGACTTCAAGGGCAAGAAGCTCGGCATCACCGGCCTCGGTTCGTCGACCGACTTCCTCACCAAGTACCTCGCCGTCAAGAACGGCGTGAAGGTCAGCGAGTTCACGCCGGTCGCCGTCGGAGCGGGACCGACCTTCATCTCGGCCCTCCAGAAGGGCGCGATCGACGGAGGTATGACGACCGACCCGACCGTCGCCACGATCCTCGACAAGAAGGCCGGCAAGGTCCTGCTCGACATGCGGACGCCCGAGGGATCCCAGGAGGCGCTCGGCGGTCCGTACCCGTCGTCAAGCCTGTACATGCAGACGGACTGGGTCAACGGTCACAAGGACACCGTCCAGAAGTTGGCCAATGCATTCGTCAAGACGCTCAACTGGATGTCCACCCACAGCTCGACGGAAATCGCCGACAAGATGCCCGCCGACTACTCGCAGGGCAACAAGGTCCTCTACGCCGCGGCCATCGAGAGCTCGCTGCCGATGTTCACCAAGGACGGCGTGATGCCCGCCGACGGTCCCGCAACTGTTGAGAAGGTGCTCAAGGCGTTCAACCCCAACATCAAGAACGCCAAGGTGGATCTGAGCAAGACCTTCACGACCGAGTTCGTGGAGAAGGCCGCGCACTGAGTACGTATCCATGAGGGGGGTACGGCCCCTTCCCCCGCCCCCAACGGCCGTGCCCTCAGGCGCGGGTCGCCCACACGTAACGGTGTTCAGGGCGGCCCGCGTCGCCGTACTTGAGGGTGAGCCGGGCCCGGCCCGTGCGCTCCAGGAGCTTCAGATAGCGCTGGGCGGTCTGCCGGCTCACTCCCGTCCGGTCGGCGATCTCCTGGGCCGACAGCGGGCCTTCGGCGCTCATCAGGGACTGGCGCACCAGTTCCGCGGTGGTGGGGGAGTGGCCCTTGGGCAGCCCCGGCTCCGAAGGCGCGGACAGTGCGCCGAAGATACGGTCCACCTCGGCCTGCTCCGCCTCTCCGCCGCCGTCCAGCGTGCGCCGCAGCGCCGCGTACGCCTCCAGCTTGGTGCGCAGGCCCGCGAACGCGAACGGCTTCACCAGGTACTGGAGCGCCCCGTGCCGCATCGCGGCCTGCACGGTCGACACGTCCCGGGCCGCCGTCACCATGATCACGTCGGTCTGGTGGCCGCGCCGGCGCATCTCCTGGACGACCGCAAGACCCGTCTCGTCGGGCAGATAGTGGTCCATCAGGACCAGATCCAGGCGAGGCAGCGTCTCCAGCCGGCGCAGCGCCTCGGCCGCACTGTGCGCCTCGCCGGCGACGTGGAAGCCCGGCACCTTCTCGACGTAGGCCGCGTTGACCTGCGCGACCCTGGTGTCGTCGTCCACGACCAGGACCTCGATCATCGCGACTCCTCCTTGACGGGCGCGTCCTCGGATGCGCTCAGGGCCGGTTCCGACTGGGCCGGTTCCGACTCCGGCCCAGGCTCGGTGAGCGCCTCGGGCAGTACGACGGTGAACTCCGCGCCGCCACCGTGCGCCTCTTCCACGGTCGCGCTGCCGCCCTGCCGCTCCGCGAGCCTGCGCACCATGGAGAGCCCGATGCCGCGCTTGCGGTGGGCGGGCGGCTCCTTGGTGGACCACCCCTCGGTGAAGACCAACTCCCGCTGTTCCGCCGGGATTCCGGGCCCGGTGTCGCGCACCCTGAGGACGGCGGTACGCCCCTCGGCGCGCAACTCGACCTCCACGCGCGCGTGCGGAGTGCCCGCCACCGCGTCGAGCGCGTTGTCGACCAGGTTGCCCACGACGGTGACGAGCCCTCTGGGGTCGATCAACCGGTCGGGCAGCCGGGTCCGGTCCGAGATCCACAGGGCGACACCACGCTCGGCCGCGACGGTCGCCTTGCCGACCAGCAGGGCGGCCAGCAGCGGGTCGTGGATCTTCTCGGTGACCTGCTCCGAGGTGGCCCGGTGGTCGCCGACCACCTCTCCGACGAAGTCCACGGCGTCGTCGAACATCTCCAGTTCCAGCAGCCCGAGAAGCGTGTGCATGCGGTTGGCGTGCTCGTGGTCCTGGGCGCGCAGGGCGTCGATCAGTCCGCGCGTGGAGTCGAGCTCCCGGCCGAGCTGCTCCAGCTCGGTGCGGTCGCGCAGGGTGGCGACGGCGCCGCCGTCGTCGGTGGGCATGCGGTTGGCGACCAGGACACGCTGGCCGCGGACGGTGAGCAGGTCGGTGCCGGTCACCCGGCCCGCCAGGATGTCGGCGGTACGTCCCTCGCCGAGCGCCTCGTCGGGGGAGCGGCCGACGGCCTCCTCGTCGATGCCCAGCAGGCGGTGCGCCTCGTCGTTGAGGAGGCGCACCCTGCCGGTTCGGTCCAGGGCGACGACGCCCTCCCGGATGCCGTGCAGCATCGCCTCGCGCTCCGCCAGCAGCCCCGAGATGTCGGAGAAGGCGAGGTCGCGGGTCTGCCGCTGGACCCGGCGGGAGACCAGCCAGGCGGCCAGCGCACCGACTGCCAGGGCGCCGCCGGCGTACGCGAGCAGCCCCGGGATGGCGCTGAGCAGCCGGGCCCGCACGCTGTCGTAGGCGATGCCGACCGAGACCGCGCCGACGATCCGGTGCTCGGCGTCGTACAGCGGCACTTTTCCGCGGGCCGTGCGGCCCAGGGTGCCGTTGTCGATCGCCATGACCTCGTTGCCGGCCAGGGCCTCGCCGGGGTTGGTCGAGACGATGCCGCCGATCTGCTTGATGTCGGTGTGCGACCAGCGCACGCCCCGCCAGTCCATGATCACGACGTACCGGGCGTCGGTGGCCTTGCGGATCCGCTCCGCGGCCTTCTGCAGTGGCCCGTCCGGCGACGGTGCGGTGGTCCGGAGCTCCTCGGCGATCTGCGGCTCCTGCGCGGTCGTCTCCGCGATCGAGAGCGCGCGGCGCATCGCCTGGTCGTCCAGCTGATGGCTGAGCGGTGCGAGGAAGAGTCCGGTCGCGAGCACCGCGACCCCCGCGGCGATCGCCACCTGCATCAGCAGCACCTGCGAGAACATCCGCTTCGGCATACCGAGGCGCAGGCGGCGTGCGGGGGGAGTGGGGCTCATACCCACGACGGTACGTGGGCGCGCCGGAACTGCCGTAGGGGGTGTGGCATGGATCTCTTGATCAATGCTGAGACGTGCAGGTCGTGGTGTTGATCGACCGGATGGACTCGTGAATCCGGCAGTCCTGATCAACTTGTTGCTCCAGCCGTCCTGATCAACTCGCCAGTGCGGTTGTCCTGACCACCTCACGGACCTCCACGACGTCCATGCGTGCCGGCGCGCCCAGGATCGACGTGCCGCAGCTCTCCGGGCGGGGCGGCGCCGAGGCGCCCTGGGCCACGACGACCCGCCAGCGGCGCCCGTCCACGTGCGCGACGGTCACCTCCCAGCGCGGGGCGGCACCCTCCGTCCGTACGACAGTCAGGGCTTCCGCGGCCTCCACGCGCGCCTGCGAGCGCACGGCCAGCTCGGCCGCCTGGCCGGGCCGCTCCCAGGCGGAGCTCCCGCGGCAGCCCTCGACGACGATCCGTCCCTCCTGGGCGCCGTGCAGGACTTCCTTGACGGCGTGGGCCTCGGCGCGGCCGTACGCGTAGCCGTACGGCAGGACCAGCAGCGTGGGCGAGAAGCGATGACCACCCAGATGAGTGACCTCCCAGACGCCCTCCACCCCCGAGGCGGCGAGCTCGGCCGCGAGCGGGCGGCCCAGCAGGGCGCAGCAGCGGTCGCGCTTGCCGTTGGTGCAGACGAGCGCGAGCGGGTCGCCCGTGTGCGGCCGCGCGCCGAGGGCCGAGTCGAAGCTCTGGACCTCGCCCCTGCCGAGCGCGGCGAAGTCCAGGTCGAGCAGTTCCCGGGGGTCACGGGTGGTGGCGGAGTGCAGCCACACCTTGCCGGGCACGGTGTGGGCCGCGTACACCTGCCGGGCGGCGGGCGTGCCGCAGTCGGCGTGCCGTCCGGGCCGGCGGATGAGCGCGATGCGGACGCCCGTGCCCTTCGCGGCCGCCTCCAGGGCGCGGCCGAGTGCCGAATCGAGGTGGCTCGACGTGAGCGCCTTGGCGCCCCAGGGACCGGGCTGCTCCAGCAGCAGCCAGGTCCGCGCGGTGGCCGCGGTTCCCGCAAGGGGCTCGTCGAGCACCCGCGACGCGGTTGAGCACGTACTCACAGAGGTGAGCCTAACCTGACTCGGCCCGTGGCGACTTGTTGGCGCGGTCGTGTCCTACTCCGGCAGGGGCTGAGGCGGCTTCGGACCTACGTAGTGGCCGCTCGGGCGCATGCGCAGCGGACGTTCCCCGTACTCCTCCAGGGCGTGTGCGATCCACCCCGCCGTACGGGCCACCGCGAAGATCGTCTCGCCCGCCGATGACGGCATTGCGGAGGACGTGGTGAAGACGGCGAGGGCGAGGTCGACATTGGCGTGCAGCGAGGTGTGACGGGCGGTGGTGGCCACGATGTCGTGGGCCGCGGCGAGCGCGGGGGCCGCGTGCGGGAGCTGCTCCAGGAGGCCGAAGAGGACACGCGCGCGTGGGTCCTCGCCGGGGTAGAGCCGGTGGCCGAGTCCCGGGATGCGGCGGCCGGCGCGCAGCTCCTCGGCGATCACGGGGGCCGCGTCGCCCCGGTCGAGGACGTCGAGCAGCAGCCGGTGGGCATGGCTGCTGGCGGCTCCGTGCAGGGGGCCTTCGAGCACGCCGAGGCCGGCGGAGACGGCCGCGTAGGCGTGGGCACGGGCCGACGCGGCGACGCGGACGGCCAGGGTCGAGGCGGCGAGGTCGTGGTCGACGAGCAGGGCGAGGGCGGTGTCCAGGACGCGCAGTGAGTCCTCATCGGGCTCGCTCCCGCTCAGCCGCGCCCACAGCCGGCGGGCCAGCGGGCCCTCGTCGCGGTGGCCGCGCCGGGCCGGGAGAGCTGCGACGAGGGTGGGGATGAGGGTGCGCGCGGTGCCGAGCACGGCGTCCTCGGAGAGGTCGAAGCGCAGCGGGTCCGCCACCGCGGCGGCGATCGCCGCGACCCTCAACCGGTCGGTGGGACCGGCGTGTTCGGGCAGCGCGTCGACCGCGCGGCGGGCCACGGTGACCGAGGCCTTCGGCGCGGTGAAGGCGATGCCGGGGCGCAGCGTCCCGGTCCAGAGCCACTCCGCGACCTCTTCGTAGGAGTGCGCGGTGGCCAGTTGGGTGGCGTCGACGCCCCGGAAGTAGTACCGGTCCTCCTCGATGAGCGTGATCCGGGTCCGGACCGACAGCTCGCCGCCGGACGCCGGACTCCCGCTGCTCTCCCGCCTGTTGCGCCGGGCGAGCGCGGACACCTCCGCGGCGTCGAAGGTGCTGCCCCGGCCGCCGGGCACGCGTCGGCTGCTGAGCTGGCCGCGGCTTACGTAGGCATACACGGTCTCGGGTTTCACGCCCAGCAGTTCGGCGGCTTCCTTGGTGGTCAGCCGCTGCTCGGCGGGACCGGGGGAGGGCTCTTGATCGCGCATGGGGTCACCGTATCGGCATCACGACGTATGGACTGATTACATTGATCCAATCAATATTGACAGAAGCTCAGTCAAGCATGGACAGTCAAATCAAGTCCAGGGAGGAATCATGTCCGTCAACAGGTCAGCAGCCGTCACCGTCGACGTCCCGCGGGGACTCGCCGGCGTCGTCGTCACCGACACCGAGATCGGGGACGTCCGGGGGCGCGAGGGCTTCTATCACTACCGTCAGTACTCGGCCGTCGAGCTCGCCCGGACCCGCGGCTTCGAGGACGTCTGGCATCTCCTGGTCCACGGTGAACTGCCGGACGCGGCGCGGCGGGTGGCGTTCGCCGCGGAGACGGCCGCCCTGCGGCGACTGCCCGACGAGGTGCGGGCGGCGCTGCCCGCCATCGCGGCGGCGAGCGGCCGCTCCGGCCCGCTGGTCGGCATGCGCACCGCGCTCTCGCTGCTCGGCGCGGCCAAGGGCTTCCGGCCGGTGTACGACATCGACGCGGAGGAGCGGCGCCGGGACACCCTCGTGGCGGCCGCGGCCGTACCGACCCTGCTCACGGCCCTGTACCGGCTGGGTCAGGGCCTCGACCCGGTCGAACCCCGCGACGACCTGTCCTACGCGGCCAACTACCTCTACATGCTGACGGGTTCGGAACCGGGCGCGCGGCAGGCGCGGGCGGTCGAGCAGTACTTGATCTCAACCATTGATCACGGCTTCAATGCGTCAACCTTCACGGCGAGGGTGATCGCGTCGACCGGGGCGGACGTGGCCGCGTGTCTCGTCGGGGCCGTGGGGGCGCTGTCGGGTCCGCTGCACGGGGGCGCGCCGAGCCGGGCGCTGGACACCCTGGACGCGATCGGGACGCCGGACCGCATCGACGCGTGGATCCGCGAACGTGTGCTGACCGGCGACCGCATCATGGGTTTCGGCCACGCGATCTACCGTACGGAGGACCCCCGTTCCCGGATGCTGCGCGAGGTGGCCGAGAGCTTCGGTGGTCCGCGGGTGGCGTTCGCCGTGGAGGTCGAGCGTCAGGTGGAGGCGATCCTGGCGGAACTGAAGCCCGGCCGGGAACTGCACACGAACGTCGAGTTCTACGCGGGCGTCGTCATGGAACTCTGCGGCCTGCCCCGCGAGATGTTCACCCCGACCTTCGCGGCGGCGCGGGTGGTGGGCTGGAGCGCGAACATCCTGGAACAGGCGGAGGACCGGAAGATCATCAGGCCGGTGGCGCGGTATGTGGGGCCGGGGGCGCCGGTGGCGGTGCCGGCGTGAGGAACGCGTGCGGCCTGGTGCCGTTCTGACGCCAGGCCTCATCGGTGGAGATCGAGCAGTGACGGGGTACCGGCTGCTCGCCGGGTCGGGGACCGGCTCGCTCAACGGTGGCGCGCGGCCGGGAGGTGGGACGACACGGGTCTGGGTGGACGCGTGCTCGTGCGATGGGGTCAGGCGTCGGGGATGTCCGCCTTGGCGCGGATCAGCGTCTCCCGGCTCACGACGACAATGCGTTCGTAGTCGGCTCTCGAGGCGTCTGCGGGGAGCTCATGCTCCAGCGACTCGGTGGCCTCCGTACCGATGACGGCGAAGTTTCCGTCACTCAGTTCGAAAACGTCCGGGCAGTTGGCTCCTGAGGCACTGCCACGGGCGCTTGGAGGCACACCGATGCGGCGCACGATCTTCAAGGGATACCGGTCCTTACACACGATCTGGGCAGAGTGGTGGGCAGCAGGCTACTGGGATTGCTGATGCACGTGCGTCTGCATCTACGAAAGTCACTCGACCAGGCTGCTGATACCCCTGCGTTGACTGGTGGACCGGACCGTCGGAAGCTCAGTCGGACAGCGGGTCGCCCACCACCCACCACTCGTCCGTGTCGGCCTCGTCGATCTCCCTGATGAGGCTGTCCACCATGCGTCCCAGCCGCGCCTCGTCGGACGACGTCTTCAGGGTCGCGCGCTGCCCCTTGGAGGCTTCCCAGTACTCGCGCATCAAGGGGTTCTGGAAGAGCTCGCGCGCATGACCGTAGAACTGCTCCTGGTTGACGATCCCCGCCCGATAGAGGTGGTACAGGTTGACGTACCAGGCGTTGGCGTAGAAGTACTGCCGCCGCTTCGCTTCCGGAATGCGCGAGTCGTAGGTGTCGATCACCGCGGCCAGGGACGGATCGTCGATCGCCCTGGACAGCAACTCCCAATGCATGCGCTGCTGGTGCGCCAGCGCCCTGCGGCGGGCGGCCCGCTCCTCGAGCTCCAACCGTTTCGTCTCCAGCCGTTCCGCCTCGACGCGCCGACGTCCTGCGGCCAGGGCCATCCCGGTGGTGGCGAGCAGCAGGCCGGCCACGGCGAAACCGAGCCTCCCCGCTGCGTCTTTCTGTGTGGCCATGTCAACTACCCCCGATCAGGCGGCCGTCCGCCGGTCGTCGGGGTGCGGGTCGACTGAAGGGGACCGGCGAGCGGTGGGCGGCGCTTGCCGTCTCCCAGGGTGCCGAGCGGCTCTGATCGGCGGGGAGGCGGAGAGGAGGCGCACGGAGGGATGCGAGGGTCGCACGCTCCGGCGCCTTGCCCAACGTCTGCCCCGCAAGAGCTGCTAACAATCGTTCACTTCGCAGTGATTATTCCGGCTCGTATCCTGGTCCGGCATTCAAATCTCGTACGTGCGCCGCAGCCGCGATCCGGCGCACACGGAAGCGCGGAAGAGGGTCGCACGTTGAGCCAGCCGAGCCACAGCCGTCGGCAGATCCCGGTCGTCGTCCTCGCCGGATTCCTCGGTTCCGGCAAGACCACGCTCCTCAACCACCTCCTCCACCGCAGCGGTGGCAGCCGTATCGGCGCCATCGTCAACGACTTCGGCGCCATCGAGATCGACGCCATGGCCGTCGCGGGCGCGCTCGGCGATTCCACCGTCTCGCTCGGCAACGGATGCCTGTGCTGCGCCGTCGACGTCAGCGAACTCGACGTGTACCTCGAGAAGCTCGCCCGGCCCGGCGCCGGTATCGACGTGATCGTCATCGAGGCGAGCGGGCTCGCCGAGCCGGAGGAACTCGTGCGGATGGTGCTGGCCAGCGAGCAGTCGGGGGTTGTCTACGGCGGTCTCGTCGAGGTCGTCGACGCGGCCGAGTTCGACGACACCCGCGCCAAGCACCCCGGGCTCGACCGGCATCTCGCCCTCGCCGACCTCGTCGTCGTCAACAAGCTCGACCGGGCTGAGGAGGGGCAGAGGGTCCTCGGGGTCGTACGGTCGCTCGTCGACCGCGCCGCCGTCGTACCGGCGACATACGGCCGTATCGACCCGGAGTTCCTCTTCGACTGCCGGCCCAGCGAGGAACGTATCGGTCAGCTCTCCTTCGACGACCTGCACGAGCACGACGAGGATGACGCGCGCGGCGGGCACGGGCACGAGCACGCCGGTCACCTCCACACGGCGTACGACAGCCTGTCCTTCAGCTCCGAAGCGCCCATGGATCCGCGCCGGTTGATGGCGTTCCTCGACAGCCGGCCCGAGGGGCTGTACCGGATCAAGGGGTACGTCGACTTCGGCGCGTACGACGTCCGCAACCGTTACGCCGTACACGCCGTGGGGAGGTTCCTGCGGTTCTACCCGGAAGCCCGGGCGGCCGGTGACCCCGGCCTCACCCAGCTCGTCCTCATCGGCTCCGGCATCGACACGGCCGCCCTCGGCAAGGAGCTGGAGGCCTGCACGGCAGACGCCCCGCACACCGCCGACGAGCACGGTATGTGGGGCGTCCTGCGCTACGTACAGGATCCGGAAGACGACCGTACGGACCCGCCGGCCTAGACCGGACCCGCCACCACCGCCACCGTCTTCGGCAGGGACACGCCCGAGCCGTCGCGGCGCGGGTCCATCTCGGGGAGGTCGGCCGGGGTGCCGTTCTTCTGGGCCGCCTTGGCCGGGACGGGGCCCGCCCAGGCCAGGGACAGGCAGTCCTCGCCCTTGAGGAACCGCTGGCAGCGGACGCCGCCGGTGGCCCGGCCCTTGCGCGGGTACTGGTCGAACGGGGTCAGCTTGGCCGTCGTCTGGACCGAGTCGTCGAGCGTGCCGCGCGAGCCCGCGACCGTGAAGACCACCGCGTCGGCCGCCGGGTCCACCGCCGTGAAGGAGATGACCTTCGCGCCGTCGGTGAGCTTGATGCCGGCCATACCGCCCGCCGGGCGGCCCTGCGGGCGGACCTGGGAGGCCTGGTAGCGCAGCAGTTGCGCGTCGTCCGTGATGAAGACCAGGTCCTCCTCGCCGGTGCTCAGCTCGACCGCGCCGACGATCCGGTCGCCGTCCTTGAGCGTGATGACCTCCAACTCCTCCTTGTTGGACGGGTAGTCGGGCACCACACGCTTGACCACGCCCTGCTCGGTGCCGAGCGCGAGGCCGGGGGAGGACTCGTCGAGTGTGATCAGGCAGACCACCGTCTCGTCGTCCTCCAGGGTGAGGAACTCGGACAGAGGCGCTCCGCCCGCGAGGTTCGGCGCCGACGCCGTCTCGGGGAGTTGCGGGAGGTCTACGACGTTGATCCGCAGGAGGCGGCCGGAGGACGTGACCGCGCCGACCTCGCCGCGCGCCGTCGCCGGGACCGCCGAGACGATCACGTCGTGCTTCACGCGCCTGGCGTCGGCGTCCTCCGGGAAGGGCTCGCCGTTCGACGTACGGGCCAGCAGGCCCGTCGAGGAGAGCAGGATCCGGCACGGGTCGTCCGCCACCTGCAGCGGTACGGCGGCGGTCGGGGCGCCCGACGCCTCCAGCAGGACCGTCCGCCGATCGGTGCCGAACTGCTTGGCCACCGCGGCCAGTTCGGTGGAGACCAGCTTGCGCAGCTCGGTGTCCGACTCCAGGATCCGGGTCAGCTCGGCGATCTCCGCGTTGAGCTTCTCCTTCTCCGACTCCAGCTCGATGCGGTCGTACTTGGTGAGACGGCGCAGCGGGGTGTCGAGGATGTACTGGGTCTGGATCTCCGAGAGCGAGAAGCGCTCCATCAGGCGCTGCTTGGCCTGCGCGCTGTTCTCGCTGGAACGGATCAGCCGGATGACCTCGTCGATGTCGACGAGGGCGGTCAGCAGGCCCTCCACCAGGTGCAGGCGGTCGCGGCGCTTGGTGCGGCGGTACTCGCTCCGGCGCCGTACGACCTCGAAGCGGTGGTCGAGGTAGACCTCCAGGAGCTCCTTGAGGCCGAGGGTGAGCGGCTGGCCGTCCACCAGCGCCACGTTGTTGATGCCGAAGGACTCCTCCATCGGCGTCAGCTTGTAGAGCTGCTCCAGGACGGCCTCCGGCACGAAGCCGTTCTTGATCTCGATGACCAGACGCAGGCCGTGCGCGCGGTCGGTGAGGTCCTTGACGTCCGCGATGCCCTGGATCTTCTTCGAACCGACCAGGTCCTTGATCTTGGCGATGACCTTCTCCGGGCCGACCGTGAAGGGCAGCTCGGTGACGACCAGGCCCTTGCGGCGGGCGGTGACGGTCTCGACCTCGACGGTGGCGCGGATCTTGAAGGTGCCGCGGCCCGTCTCGTACGCCTCCCGGATGCTGGCGAGGCCGACGATCCGGCCGCCGGTGGGCAGGTCGGGGCCGGGGACGTACTTCATCAGCGTTTCCAGATCCGCGTTCGGATAGCGGATCAGATGGCGGGCGGCCGCGATGACTTCGCCGAGGTTGTGCGGGGGCATGTTCGTCGCCATGCCGACCGCGATGCCCGAGGAGCCGTTCACCAGCAGGTTCGGGAAGGCGGCCGGGAGGGCGACCGGCTCCTGCTCCTGGCCGTCGTAGTTGGGCGCGAAGTCGACCGTGTCCTCGTCGATCGACTCCGTCATCAGGCTGGTCGCCTGGGCCTGGCGGCACTCGGTGTACCGCATGGCGGCCGGCGGGTCGTCGTTGCCCAGCGAACCGAAGTTGCCGTGGCCGTCGACCAGCGGCACGCGCATCGAGAAGGGCTGGGCCATGCGCACGAGGGCGTCGTAGATCGACGCGTCGCCATGGGGGTGCAGCTTGCCCATGACCTCGCCGACCACGCGCGCGCACTTCACATAGCCGCGGTCGGGGCGCAGCCCCATCTCGTTCATCTGGTAGACGATGCGCCGGTGCACCGGCTTGAGGCCGTCGCGGGCGTCGGGCAGGGCGCGGGAGTAGATGACCGAGTACGCGTACTCGAGGAAGGAGCCCTGCATCTCGTCGACGACGTCGATGTCGAGGATCCGCTCCTCGAACGAGTCGTCGGGCGGCGGGGTCTTCGTGCTGCGGCGGGCCATCGCTGCCGGCTCCTTGCTGAAGCGTGAACGGTATCTGACGCGGACCATTGTGGACCGTGGCACTGACAACAGGGGTCAGGACCCGGTGTCGGCGGTCCACCCGGCGCGCGGGGTCAACTCCGCCGCGGCTGCCCGCAGGCTACGCGATCCGCTGTGGGCGTACGTCCCGCGGGAACTTCGCCGACGATCCGCACGCTTGCATACAGTGGCAGGACCGGCAGGAAAACCGCGGTTTCAACCACCGCATCCGCGAGGTGAAGGGACGTACATGCCCATGGGTCACACGGCCACAGACCAGGCAGGCACCGGGGGCCTGACAGCGACCGAGCACCGCCTGGCCAACGGGCTGCGCGTGGTGCTCTCCGAGGACCACCTGACCCCGGTCGCGGCGGTGTGCCTCTGGTACGACGTCGGCTCGCGCCACGAAGTCAAGGGACGCACCGGCCTTGCTCACCTCTTCGAGCACCTGATGTTCCAGGGCTCGGGCCAGGTCAAGGGCAACGGCCACTTCGAGCTGGTGCAGGGCGCCGGCGGCTCGCTGAACGGCACCACCAGCTTCGAGCGAACCAACTACTTCGAGACGATGCCCGCCCACCAGCTGGAGCTCGCCCTCTGGCTGGAGGCCGACCGCATGGGCTCCCTGCTCGCCGCCCTGGACGACGAGTCCATGGAGAACCAGCGCGACGTCGTCAAGAACGAGCGCAGGCAGCGTTACGACAACGTCCCCTACGGCACCGCGTTCGAGAAGCTCACCGCCCTCGCCTACCCGGAGGGCCACCCCTACCACCACACCCCGATCGGCTCGATGGCCGACCTGGACGCGGCGACCCTGGAGGACGCGCGCTCGTTCTTCCGCACGTACTACGCGCCGGGCAACGCGGTCCTGTCGGTGGTCGGCGACATCGACCCGGAGCAGACGCTCGCCTGGGTCGAGAAGTACTTCGGCTCCATCGCCGCGCACGACGGCAAGCCCGCGCCCCGTGACGGTTCGCTGCCCGAGATCATCGGCGAGCAGCTGCGCGAGGTCGTCGAGGAGGAGGTCCCCGCGCGCGCGTTGATGGCCGCCTACCGGCTGCCCGAGGACGGCACGCGCGCGTGCGACGCGGCCGACCTGGCGCTCACCGTCCTCGGCGGCGGCGAGTCCTCCCGCCTGTACAACCGCCTGGTACGCCGCGACCGTACGGCCGTCGCGGCCGGATTCGGCCTGCTGCGGCTGGCCGGCGCGCCCTCCCTGGGCTGGCTGGACGTGAAGACCTCCGGTGACGTCGAGGTGCCGGTCATCGAGACCGCCATCGACGAGGAGCTCGCCCGGTTCGCCGAGGAGGGCCCCACGGCCGAGGAAATGGAGCGCGCCCAGGCCCAGTTGGAGCGCGAGTGGCTGGACCGCCTCGGCACGGTCGCGGGCCGCGCCGACGAACTGTGCCGGTTCGCCGTCCTGTTCGGCGACCCGCAGCTCGCCCTGACCGCCGTCAAGCGCGTCCTGGAGGTGACTCCGCAGGAGGTCCAGGAGGTCGCCAAGGCCCGGCTGCGGCCCGACAACCGCGCGGTGCTCGTCTACGAGCCCGTCTCCCCGGAGGCCGCCGAGGACGCGGATCTCCCCGATGACCCCGAGGCCGAGGCCACGGTCGAAGCCGGCGACAAGAACGAGGAGGCGGCCAAGTGACCGAGCTCGCCACGATGGAGTTCCACCCGCAGCCCCAGGCGGGCGAGGCCAAGCCGTGGGCGTTCCCGGCACCCACGCGCGGGGCGCTCGGCAACGGCCTCACCGTGCTGCGCTGCCACCGCCCCGGCCAGCAGGTCGTCGCCGTCGAGGTGCTCCTCGACGCGCCCCTGGAGGCCGAACCGGCCGGCTTCGACGGTGTCGCCACGATCATGGCGCGCGCCTTCTCCGAGGGCACCGACAAGCACTCCGCCGAGGAGTTCGCCGCCGAGCTGGAGCGCTGCGGCGCCACCCTCGACGCGCACGCCGACCACCCGGGCGTCCGCATCAGCCTCGAGGTACCGGCCTCCCGCCTGGCCAAGGCGCTCGGTCTGCTCGCCGACGCCCTCAGGGCGCCCGCGTTCGCCGACAGCGAGGTCGAGCGGCTGGTCCGCAACCGCCTCGACGAGATCCCGCACGAGCTGGCCAACCCCTCCCGCCGGGCCGCCAAGGAGCTCTCCAAGGAGCTGTTCCCGGCGACCTCGCGGATGTCGCGCCCGCGCCAGGGCACCGAGGAGACCGTCGAGAAGATCGACGCGGCGGCCGTACGTGCCTTCTACGACCGCCATGTCCGGCCCGCCACGGCCACCGCGGTGGTCGTCGGCGACCTCACCGGCATCGACCTGGACGCGCTGCTCGGCGAGACCCTGGGCACCTGGACCGGCTCCAAGGCCGACCCCCGCCCCGTGCCCCCGGTGACCGCCGACGACACCGGGCGCGTGATCATCGTCGACCGCCCCGGCGCCGTCCAGACGCAGCTGCTCATCGGCCGCGTCGGCGCCGACCGGCACGACCGCGTGTGGCCCGCGCAGGTGCTCGGCACGTACTGCCTGGGCGGCACCCTCACCTCCCGCCTGGACCGCGTCCTGCGCGAGGAGAAGGGCTACACCTACGGCGTGCGGGCCTTCGGCCAGGTCCTGCGCTCCGCCCCGGACGGCACCGGCGCCTCGATGCTCGCCATCAGCGGCTCCGTCGACACCCCGAACACCGGCCCGGCGCTCGACGACCTCTGGAAGGTGCTGCGCACGCTCGCCGAGGGCGGCCTCACCGACGCCGAGCGGGACGTCGCCGTGCAGAACCTCGTCGGGGTGGCGCCGCTCAAGTACGAGACCGCGGCGGCCGTCGCGAGCACGCTGGCCGACCAGGTCGAGCAGCACCTGCCCGACGACTACCAGGCGACGCTGTACCGGCAGCTCGCCGCGACCGGCACCGTGGAGGCCACCGCGGCGGCAGTGAGCGCCTTCCCGGTGGACCGCCTGGTGACCGTCCTCGTCGGTGACGCGGCGCAGATCAAGGCGCCCGTGGAGGCCCTCGGCATCGGTGAAGTGACCGTGGTGGCCGCCGAGTAGGGGCACGCGCGCGTGAGGGCCCTGGTGACTGAAGTGTCACCAGGGCCCTCGTATGTCCGAATTGGGGCGGAGGTTGCCTGTCTGCCCTGTGGGATGCGCTACAAACACCGTGATCCGTTTGGGGATTGAAAGCGGGCCCGCTTAGCGTCGTCCGGGCTGTCCGTCAGGCACCGCGCCGCATCCGTGGCACCGGGCAGTCATCGCCGAGTCCCCGTACGGCGCGAGCCAGGGGAGCCGGGGACCCATCGAAGTCCCTGGGGTGAATCGGACGCCCGCGCGCCAGCGAGGGGGTCCGTAGGAGACCTTCCTGCTCCGAACCCGTCAGCTAACCCGGTAGGCGAGAAGGAAGGAAAGGACCAGCCAGTACATGGCGTTCATGTGCGCCACCGGGAAGCACCGCCGTCCCAGCCGCGTCAAGCGTTCCACCGTCCAGGCGGCCGGCGTCGCCGCCCTCGCCACCACCGGTGTCATCGGCACCCTCGCGTCTCCCGCGCTCGCCGCCGACAACTCGGTCGAGCAGACCGGCCTCAACCCCGTCATCGCCATCGGCGACTCCATAGCCGACAAGATCGACGCCCAGGCCGACGCGCAGAAGCAGGCCGCCGAGGAGGCCGCCCGCAAGAAGGCCGCCCTGGAGGCCGCGCGCAAGAAGGCCGCCGCCAAGGCCAAGGCGGAGCGTGAGGCCAAGGAGCGCGCCGCCCGCGCGGCCGAGCGCAAGCGCCTCAACACCTTCGTCGCGCCGATCTCCAACTCGTACGTCTCCACGGGCTACAAGACCGGCGGTTCCCTCTGGTCCTCCGGCAGCCACACCGGCATCGACTTCCACGCGGCGAGCGGTACGTCCGTCCACGCGGTCGGCTCCGGCACGGTCGTGGAGGCCGGGTGGGGCGGGTCCTACGGGAACAACATCGTGATCAAGATGAGCGACGGGACGTACACCCAGTACGGTCACCTGTCGTCCATAGGCGTCTCGGTGGGCCAGACCGTCACCCCGGGCCAGCAGATCGGCCTCTCCGGCGCGACCGGCAACGTCACCGGACCGCACCTGCACTTCGAGGCCCGTACGACCCCCGACTACGGCTCGGACATCGACCCCGTCGCCTACCTGCGCTCGCACGGCGTGAACGTCTGACGACGGACCGCAGGATCTCCTGGAACCCCGGCTCCCCGAGCCGGGGTTTCGCCGTTTCCGTCACCTTGGTGTCCAAAAAATATCCATGGATTCCGACCCCCCGTCGGAAATTCCCGCCGTTTGCAATAGAGTCACCGAACACACGTCAATCGGCGACGTTTCACGGGGATTAAGACGGAGGTCGGTCATGCGTATTCCGGCGCACTCGGTATGCACGGCGATCAGAGACGACATCGTCGCCGGTGTCTACGAGCGCGGGAGCCGCCTCACCGAGGAACTCCTGGCCCGTCGCTACGGCGTCTCGCGCGTCCCCGTCCGTGAGGCCCTGCGCACCCTGGAGGCCGAGGGCTTCGTGGTGACCCGGCGGCACGCGGGCGCGTGCGTGGCCGAACCGAACGAGCAGGAGGCCGCCGACCTGCTGGAGATGCGCATGCTCCTGGAGCCGCTCGGCGCCTCCCGCGCCGCCCAGCGGCGTACAGAGGCCCACCTCAAGGTCCTGCGCGGCCTGGTGAGACTGGGTCAGGAGCGGGCCAGGAGGGGCAGCAGCGAGGATCTGCGCTCCCTGGGCAGCTGGTTCCACGAGACGCTCGCCCAGGCCTCCGGCAGCCCCGCGCTGACCTCGATGCTGACGCAGCTGCGCCACAAGATCGCCTGGATGTACGCCGTGGACGCCCCCGTCAACCCCGTGGAGTCCTGGGCGGAGCACGGCGCGATCGTCGACGCGGTGGCCCGTGGCGACAGCGAACGCGCGCGTGCCGTCACCTCGCTGCACACCGAGCGCTCCAGCGCGGTGCACCGGCTGCGGTTCACCTCCGGCGGCGATCGCACCGACCGTGTGAGGAACTCGCAACATGCCGTAAACATGCCGAGCCTGCGGCATTAACACGGGCGCCGTATACAAAGAAGTGAGAAATTCGCGGGGGTTATTCATGCTGCCCCCGATCGGGAATTCGGCGATCCCGGTGGAGGAAATGCGAAGGGCTCGCCCGGTAATTCGGACGAGCCCTTCTGTGATGCCCTGATCAGACGGTCTCGGGAAGCTCCTCGAGGCCCTCGGAGACCAGCTTGGCCAGACGGTCGAGGGCGACGTCCGCGCCCTCGGCGTCGGAGGCGAGGACGATCTCCTCGCCACCCTGGGCGCCCAGGCCCAGGACGGCCAGCATGGAGGCCGCGTTGACGGGGTTGCCGTCGGCCTTGGCGATCGTCACCGGGATACCTGCGGCCGTGGTGGCCCGGACGAAGATGGAAGCGGGGCGGGCGTGGAGGCCCTCGGCCCAGCCGACGTTGACGCGGCGCTCAGCCATGTGATGCTGCCCTTCGGTGTTCAGGGTTGTCTAGACCAGTTTCCCACACGCGAAGCGTGCCCGGACCGGACCTTCGTCCGTCCGGTGTGAGTAGTCGGGCCGCGGCCTCGGCCCGACTTCCGTCCTGCCCGCTCTGCTGTCGGTTCTCCACAGACTGCCTCGCGCCGTTGTCGGACGCGAGCCGTACTCTGGGGCCCATGCAGACCTCGTCGGACCGGCACGAGTACCCCGCCCACTGGGAAGCCGACGTGGTGCTGCGCGACGGCGGCACCGCACGCATCCGCCCCATCACCGTTGATGACGCCGAGCGCCTGGTCAGCTTCTACGAGCAGGTGTCGGACGAGTCGAAGTACTACCGCTTCTTCGCGCCCTACCCGCGTCTGTCCGCAAAGGACGTCCACCGCTTCACGCACCACGACTTTGTGGACCGGGTGGGACTCGCGGCCACGGTCGGCGGCGAGTTCATCGCCACCGTACGCTATGACCGCATTGGTGCCGACGGCATGCCCGCGTCGGCCCCCGCCGACGAGGCCGAGGTCGCCTTCCTTGTCCAGGACGCGCACCAGGGCCGTGGTGTCGCCTCCGCCCTCCTGGAGCACATCGCGGCCGTCGCCCGCGAGCGCGACATCCGCCGCTTCGCCGCCGAGGTGCTGCCCGCCAACACCAAGATGATCAAGGTGTTCACGGACGCGGGCTACACCCAGCAGCGCCACTTCGAGGACGGCGTCGTACGCCTGGAGTTCGACCTCGAACCCACCGACCGCTCGCTCGCCGTCCAACGCGCGCGTGAGCAGCGCGCGGAGGCGCGGTCCGTACGGCGGCTCCTGGTGCCCGGCTCGGTCGCCGTGGTCGGCACCGGGCGCACCGCCGGGGGCGTGGGCCGCAGCGTTCTCGACAACATCAGGGACGCCGGGTTCACGGGTTCGCTGTACGCCGTGAACAAGGCCTTCCCCGACGACCTCAAGGAACTCGACGGCATCCCCGCCCACCGCTCGGTCCGGGACATCGACGGGCACGTGGACCTCGCGGTCGTCGCCGTGCCCGCCGAGCAGGTGCCCGAGGTCGTCACCGAGTGCGGCGAACACGGAGTGCAGGGGCTGGTCGTGGTCTCCGCCGGGTACGCCGAGAGCGGGCCCGAGGGGCGCGAGCGCCAGCGCGAACTCGTGCGGCACGCGCGCACGTACGGCATGCGGATCATCGGGCCGAACGCCTTCGGGGTCATCAACACCTCGGCCGAGGTACGGCTCAACGCCTCCCTCGCCCCCGAGATGCCCCGCCCCGGCCGCATCGGCCTGTTCGCCCAGTCCGGCGCCATCGGCATCGCCCTGCTGTCCCGGCTGCACCGGCGCGGCGGCGGCGTCACAGGGGTCACCGGCGTCTCGACCTTCGTGTCGTCCGGCAACCGCGCGGACGTGTCCGGCAACGACGTCATCCAGTACTGGTACGACGACCCGGACACCGACGTCGTACTGATGTACCTGGAGTCCATCGGCAACCCGCGCAAGTTCACCCGCCTCGCCCGGCGCACCGCGGCCGCCAAGCCGCTGGTAGTCGTCCAGGGCGCCGGCAGCGCACCGCAAGGGCACGCCGTACGGGCCACGCGCCTGCCGCACGCGACGGTGTCCGCGCTGCTGAGGCAGGCCGGGGTCATCCGTGTCGACACCATCACCGAACTCGTCGACGCGGGCCTGCTGCTGGCCCGGCAACCGCTGCCGAAGGGCCCGCGCGTGGCGATCCTCGGCAACTCCGAGTCGCTGGGGCTGCTGACGTACGACGCCTGCCTCTCCGAGGGGCTCAGGCCGCAGCAGCCGCTGGACCTGACCACGGGGGCCACGGCGGGCGACTTCCACGCGGCGCTGCTGCGGGCCCTCGGGGACGACTCGTGCGACGCCGTGGTCGTCACCGCGATCCCGGCGATCGGCGAGGCCTCGGTCGCGGACGCCGAGCTGGCCGAGGCGCTG
This sequence comes from Streptomyces sp. CA-249302, assembly GCF_050936785.1. Lineage (NCBI taxonomy): Bacteria > Bacillati > Actinomycetota > Actinomycetes > Kitasatosporales > Streptomycetaceae > Streptomyces > Streptomyces sp. CA-249302. The sequence continues at coordinate 8,103,498 of NZ_JBNJMG010000001.1, forward strand.
CGGTCCGCCGCGGAACAGGTCCCCGGCAAGCCCGTGCTCGTCGTACATGTGGAGCTCGGCGGGCTCGCCGAAGCCCTGTCGGCCGCGGCCGGCACCGCACCGCAGGCCGAGGCCAAGGCCTCCGGTGCCCGCCGGCTCCGCCCTTCGCAGCAGTTGCCCCCGCCGTCCTCCGCACCGACCCCGCCCGGGGCGCCGCGGCCCCCTGACACCGAACCCCGCCTCATCCCCGCCTACCCCGCCGCCGAGCGCGCCGTCCGGGCCCTCGGCGAAGCCGTGAAGTACGCCCAGTGGCGGCGCGAGGCCGCCGAGCCCGGCAAGGTGCCCGAGTACGAGGACATCGACGAGAAGGGCGCCGCCGCCCAGATCGACGGCATGCTCACGCGCGGACAGGGCCTCACCCTCGGCACCGAGGAGACCTGCGAGCTGCTCGGGCGGTACGGAATCGCCGTACGCAGGGCCGTCCCGTCCTTCACCGCGGACGACGCCGCACGGGCCGCCGGGACGCTCGGCTACCCCGTCGCCCTCAAGGCCACCGCCCCGCACCTGCGCCACCGCGCCGACCTGGGCGGCGTACGCCTGGATCTCGCGGACGAGGAGCAACTGCGGCGGGCGTACGCCGAGTTGACCGAGCTGTTCGGGAAGCCCGAGGAGCTGCGGCCGGTCGTGCAGGGCATGGCGCCGCGCGGGGTGGACACGGTGATACGGGCCGTCATCGACCCGGCGGCCGGGGCCGTCGTGTCCTTCGGACTGGCCGGGGCGGCCTCGCAGCTGCTCGGCGACATGGCGCACCGGCTGGTCCCGGTCACCGACCGGGACGCGACCTCGCTGATCCGGTCGATCCGGACGGCACCGCTCCTGTTCGGCTGGCGCGGCTCGACCCCGGTCGACACGCCTGCCCTGGAGGAACTGCTGTTGCGGGTGTCGCGCCTGGTCGACGACCACCCCGAGGTCGTCGCGGTGACCCTGGAGCCGGTCGTCGTCGCCCCGCGTGGCCTGAGCGTTCTCGGCGCCTCCGTGCGCCTCGCGCCCCCGCCCGCGCGCGACGACCTCGGCCCGCGCACCCTTCCCGTCTACTGAGACGAGCCCGGAGACAGCCCTGACCGGTGCCTCGCAGTCAGTGCACCCCCGTAGGATGGACGTCATGGCCAAGACCAGTACGACGACCCAGGGGCTGCGAGCGGCGATCGAGCGCAGCGGCTACTACCCGGCCCTCGTGGCCGAGGCGGTGGAGGCCGCCGTGGGCGGCGAGCCCATCCGGTCGTACCTGGTCCACCAGGAGACGACGTTCGACCAGAACGAGGTGCGGCGGCACGTGACCGTGCTCGTCCTCACCGGCAACCGCTTCATCGTCAGCCACACCGACGAGCAGGCCGCGGACACCACCTCCCCGACGCCGTACGCGACGACCTCCACCGAGTCGGTCAAGCTCGGCCGGATCTCCTCGGTCGTGCTCAGCCGGGTGGTCGCCAATCCGGAGCAGTACCAGCCGGGCACGCTGCCCCGCGAGGTCGTGCTGACCATCGGCTGGGGTGCTGTCTCCCGTATCGACCTGGAGCCCGCCGCCTGCGGCGACCCCAACTGCGAGGCGGACCACGGCTACACGGGCAACTCCACCGCGGACGACCTCAGCCTGCGCGTCAGCGAGGCCGGCGACGGCCCCGAGACCGTGCGCCAGGCCCTCGCCTTCGCCCAGGCGCTCTCCGAGGCGACCGCGGACACCACCCGCTGATGGTCCACGCTCCCTGGGACGCCCACCCCGAACCTCTCTCCGTCGACTCCGCCCCGCTGCCCGAGTACGGCAGCGGCTCCCTCGCCGACCTGCTGCCCACGCTGGCCGCGGGCATGGGCGTACCGGACACGACCTCCGCGATCACCGAGCTGACCCCCGCCGACCGGAACTGCGTGTTCCTGATCGACGGGCTCGGCTGGGAGCAGCTGAGGGCGCACCCGGACGAGGCGCCGTTCATGACCTCGCTGCTCGGCAGCTCGCGCGGCGGCACCGGGCGCCCGCTGACCACCGGTTACCCGGCGACCACCGCGACCTCGCTCGCCTCCGTCGGCACCGGCCTGCCGCCGGGCGCGCACGGCCTGCCCGGCTACACCGCGCGCAATCCGGAGACCGGCGAACTGATGAACCAGCTGCGCTGGCAGCCCTGGACGTCGCCTCGCGCGTGGCAGCCGTATCCCACGATCTTCCAACTGGCCCACGCGGCCGGTGTGCACGCCGCCCAGGTGTCCTCCCCGACCTTCCAGAATACGCCGCTCACCAAGGTCGCGCTCAGTGGCGGAACGTTCCTGGGGCGGCTGTCCGGCGAGGACCGGATGGATCTCGCGGCCGAGCAACTGGCCGCCGGCGACCGCTCCTTGGTCTACACGTACTACGCCGAGCTGGACGGCGCCGGGCACCGCTACGGCGTCGAGTCGGACACCTGGCGCGGCCAGCTCATGCATGTCGACCGGCTGGTCCAGCGCCTCGCCGAGCAACTCCCGCCGCGCACGGCGCTGTACGTCACCGCCGACCACGGCATGATCGACGTCCCGTTCGACGAGCAGCACCGCATCGACTTCGACGAGGACTGGGAACTGCGCGCCGGGGTCGCCCTGTTGGGCGGCGAGGGCCGTGCCCGTCACGTGTACGCGGTCCCCGGCGCCGAGAACGACGTCCTGACCTGCTGGCGCGAGGTGCTCGGCGAGCAGTTCTGGGTGGCTTCGCGGGACGAGGCGATCACCGCGGGCTGGTTCGGGCCGCGCGTCGACGAGCGGGTGTACGCCCGGATCGGCGACGTCGTCGCGGCCGCGCGGGACGACGTGCTGATCATCGCGTCGGAGCGGGAGCCGAAGGAGTCGGCGATGGTCGGCAACCACGGTTCGATGACCCCCGCCGAACAACTGATCCCGTTGCTCGAAGTACGCTCCTGAGGCCCTGCACCCCCCTTCTTCACCGAAAGGTGTTCAACTCCCCATGCCCGAGCTGGTGTTCTTCTCCGGAACCATGGACTGCGGGAAGTCCACGCTGGCTCTCCAGATCGAGCACAACCGCTCGGCGCGGGGTCTGGCGGGCATGATCTTCACGCGCGACGACCGGGCGGGCGAGGGAAAGCTCTCCTCGCGCCTCGGCCTGGTCACGGACGCGGTGGAGGTCGAGGACGACCAGGACCTGTACGCGTACATCGTCGACCACCTCTCGCAGGGCGGCCGGGCGGACTACGTGATCGCCGACGAGGCGCAGTTCCTGGCGCCGGAGCAGATCGACCAACTGGCCCGTGTGGTCGACGACCTGGGCCTGGACGCCTACGCCTTCGGCATCACCACGGACTTCCGCTCCAAGCTCTTCCCCGGCTCCCAACGCCTCGTCGAACTCGCCGACCGCGTGGAGGTCCTCCAGGTCGAGGCCCTGTGCTGGTGCGGCGCCCGAGCCACCCACAACGCCCGCACGATAGGCGGCGAGATGGTGGTCGAGGGCGCCCAGGTGGTCGTGGGCGACGTCGACCAGTCGGACACGATCGGCTACGAGGTCCTCTGCCGCCGCCACTTCAGCCGCCGCATGACAGCGTCAACGGCCCGAGCCGCAGCCCTGTCCCCGGATGTGCTGCCGGTTTCGTCGGCTTAGGGAACGGCCCATTCACCGACGTCGTCGGAGAAGCCGCTGTCCATGGCGAACTGGACGGTGACGACACGGGAGCCGTTCGCCACGGCGAAGGTGATGAAGCCGAGAGCCGTCCTGCCCGGGCTGATGGCCACCGTTCCGGGGAACCCCGGGCCGGCCGTCGTGTTCTCCACCGTGACGCTGAAACGCTGACCCGCCTTGTCGATCACGGTGGCTCCATTGGAAGGGGAGTCGTTGTGGACACCGGTGCCCGTGAGAGTCAGCGTGTCCCCGACCATCCCGTCGGCGGCGGGAGCCAGTGCCAGAGCGGGGACGGCCACCATGATCTGCCTGTGCGGTCCTTCTGGCGAGCCAGGACTCAGTGCGGGCTCTGGACGAGGGAGAAGCGGGCTCCTTCGGGGTCGGCCACCGTTGACACCCTGCCGTGGGCGGTGTCGGCCGGGGGCTTCAGGACGTGGCCGCCGAGGTCGACCAGACGGGTTGTCGCCTCGTCCGTGTCGGCCACCTCGAAGTACGTCATCCAGTGTGGGCCCCGGTCGCGGGGGAGGGCGTGGCCGACGCCGTGGATGCCGGCCACCGGGTGGCCCGCGATGTGGAGGGTGACGTAGTCCAGGTCCGTGGAGGCGGTGGGCTCCTCCTCGTAGCCGAAGACCGTTTCGTAGAACTTGGCCACGCTCGCCGACTCGAAGGTCTGGAGCTCGTTCCAGGCGGGGGTGCCGGGGACGCCGGTGATGCCGGTGCCGAGGTGTGCCGCTGCCTGCCAGATGCCGAAGACCGCGCCCGAGGGGTCGGAGCCGATGGCCAGGCGGCCGGCTTCCGCCGCGTCCAGGGGGCCCACCCCGATCGTGCCGCCGCACAGCCGTACCGTCTCCGCGGTCAGGTCCACGTCGTCCGAGGCGAGGTACGGCGTCCAGGCGACGGGCAGGTGGCGGTCCGCCGGGAGCTGGCCGATGCCGGCCACCTCGTAGCCGTCCAACAGGGCCCGGGCGTAGGGCCCGAGCTGGTGCGGCCCCGGCTCGAACTCCCAGCCGAACAGGGCGCCGTAGAACTCCTCGGTGGCGGCCAGTCCGTGCACCATCAGACTCACCCAGCAGGGCGTGCCGGGCGTGTGCCGGGCGTGCGCGTCGCCGTTCGGGCCGGCCGACCCCCGTGCCTCGGTCATCGTCACTCTCCCTCGACCCCTCGCGGTGGCCGTGTCGATTCCGCTCTCCGGATCCCCGTGCCGATGCTCGCACCACCCGTGCCACCGCGCGCTCCGGGCGCGCCGCGCCCGGGGGCCCGTGCCCCAGAATGCCCGGTGTGCGGTTCACCGTCCGTTTCCGTGCGATGGCCGACGTATGTCCATCGGCTGTACAGCATGTGCCCGAGTCCGTACGCCTCGTGATCGGGCCTGTCCGGCGGAGCAGACTAGCCGGGCATGGACGATGCGGCCACCCCGTGCGCAAGGATGGTGGCCATGAACGCCATCATCTCCGCTTCCGAACTCGCGAGCGACCTGGCGGGAACGACCCCGCCCACCCTGCTCGACGTCCGCTGGCAGCTCAGCGTGGCCAAGGCGGCCGGCGAGCCGTCCTTCGACGGCCGCGCGGAGTACGCGGCCGGGCATATCCCGGGCGCCGTCTACGTCGACCTGGACTCGGAGCTCGCTTCCGCGGCCGGCGGGCGCGGCCGGCACCCGCTGCCCGACCTGGCGGTCTTCGGCGCCGCGATGCGCCGGGCGGGCGTCTCGGCCGGTGCGCCGGTGGTCGTGTACGACGGCGGGCAGGGCTGGGCCGCGGCCCGGGCGTGGTGGCTGCTGCGCTGGACGGGTCACCCGGACGTGCGGGTCCTCGACGGCGGGTTGCCGACCTGGGAGGGGGCGCTCGAGACGTCCGCGCCGGCGCCCGCGGAGGGCGACTTCACGCCGGTTCCGGGGGCGGCAGGGCTGCTGGACGCCGACGGCGCGGCGGCGCTGGCCCGTTCCGGGGTGCTGTTCGACGCGCGCGCGGGGGAGCGCTATCGCGGGGAGGTGGAGCCGATCGACCGGGTCGGTGGGCACATTCCGGGCGCGGTGTCGGCGCCGACGAACGAGAACGTGGGCACCGACGGCCGCTTCAAGCCCGCCGAGGAACTGGCCGAGCGCTTCAAGTCCCTTGGCGCGGGCGGCGGTTCGGACGTCGGCGTCTACTGCGGCTCGGGCGTCTCGGGGGCGCACGAGGTGCTGGCTCTGGCGGTCGCCGGGATCGATGCCGCCCTGTACGTGGGGTCGTGGTCGGAGTGGTCCTCGGATCCGTCGCGGCCGGTCGCCGTGGGGGCCGAGCCCCAGTAGGGCGAGCAGGCCATGTGTAAGGGGCCGCGCCCATGGGCGCGGCCCCTTACACCTCGTACCGTCGCGTCAACCGCCGTACGACCGGCTACTCCTGCTTCTTGCGGCGCGTCCCGAACACGATCTCGTCCCAGCTCGGGACCGCCGCGCGGCGGCCCGGACGGACGCCGTCCGCTTCGGCCTGGCGGTCCGTGGCGCCGACCAGGCGGTCGCGGTGGCTGCCGACCGAACGGGGCATCAGGACGTCCGCGTAGGCGGAACCGGCACCGGCCGAGGCCGCGGGAGCCGGCGGCTCCTCCGCCTCGGGTTCGGCGACGGGCTCCTCCGGGGGCGGAGGGGGTGTCTCCGACGGGCGCTCCGGGACCACCAGGTCGCCGCGGAAGCTCGGTACCGCCTCCAACAGGCTGGTCAGCGAGTCCCGTTCACTCGCCGTGACCTCCTCGGCGGGCTCGGTCGACTGAGCCGGCGGGCTCGGCCGGTGGAGCGCGCCGTCCAGCGGGCGGTCGCGCGGCAGCCGTGCGATGCGCGGGACGAAGGGGAAGCTGGGCTCCGGAGCGGCGAGGTCCTCGGACTCGCCGATCAGCGAGCGCGCCTCCTCGTCGACGGCCTGGACGAGCCGCCTGGGCGGGTCGTACGTCCAGCTCGCCGCGTGCGGTTCGCCCGCGACCCGGTAGACGAGCAGGACCTCCCAGGTGCCGTCGTCGCGGCGCCAGGAGTCCCACTGCACGGTGTCCTTCTCGGCGCCGCGCAGCAGCAACCGCTCCTGGACGGCCTCGCCGAGCTGCGGACCCGCCGCGTTCTCGCCGGGGCGTCGGACAGGGGTCTTGCGGGCCCGCTCGGCCATGAACGCGCGCTCTGCGAGGACGGGGCCCTCGAAGCGGCGTACCCGGTCGACCGGGATTCCTGCGAGCTGCGCGACTTCTTCCGCGCTGGCACCGGCGCGTATACGCGCCTGGATGTCACGCGGACGGAGATGGCTCTCGACCTCGATCTCGATCTGACCGAGACGGGGCCGGTCACCGCGGACGGCGGCGCGGAGCCGCTCGTCGATCGGAAGGGTGTACTCCGTTGAGTCGGCAGCCTTGAGCACCAGCCGTGTGCCGTCATTCGAGACGGCCACGACACGCAGTTCGGGCATGGGGACCTCCCGGGTGGTGCCTGCCGACGTCACGTGCGTCGCTGCTTCCGCTAGTCGAGTGTGGCCTGCCCGGGTGCAGCCTGCCACAACCTTGCCGAGTTGCCCGGCGTGTCGGGCCGGGGCCCTGGATCGCCGTTATGGCACGGTTACCTATTCGCAACGCTAAGTGACCAACTCCGTCACCCTGTGCAACTAGCCCCCTCCCGGCGGTCCTTGAAGCCGCGGACACCCTGGCGGGAGACCGGACCCAGGGCTCGCAACAGTACTCCATTTGGGCCACGTGCGTGGATTGGCTCGCCCCCCAACTTCTGGCAACGGAGCGGGCCCGGCCGCCCGTTGCGGGAATTCCGGGATCTTGAACGTGGCGTACTTCACGGAATCACCAGAAACGGAACTAATGGTTTCGCGTGTACGTCCCTTTCTCGTGCAGTTGGTTGATCAAGTGTGGGAAAGGACGGCAAGGCCCCGGAATGCGTGAAAGGCCGGATATCAGGGAAAAGCGGATCGATCTGAACGTCCCTCAGGTCGCGGGCGGTGCGGTGGCGGCGGTGGTCGCCGCCAAACTCGCCTCGTACTTCGGGGTCTACGGCACGATCCTCGGCGCCGGACTGGTCAGCGTCATCGCGACCTGCGGCGGCTCGCTCTTCCAGCACTTCTTCAGACGGACCGGCGAGCAGCTCCGCGATGCCGCGGCGACCTCCGGCCTCGGGGAGCAAGCGCCCCCGGCTCCGGGCGAGTTCACCGAGGGCACCGTGTACCGGGCGCGGGTCAGGAGCTGGAAGCGGCCGCTGGTGGCGGCGGCCCTGGTCTTCGGCGTCACCATGGCCGGCATCACCGGCTACGAACTCGTCTCCGGCAGCAGCTTCAGCGGCGGCGGGGGCACGACCGTCAGCGACGCCGTCTCCGGCACCGGTTCGTCGTCCTCGAAGTCCGAGTCCGACGACGAACCGGAGTCCACGGCCACGCCGTCGGGGTCCGCGACCGACGGCGCCACCCCCTCGGACAGCGCCTCCTCGCAGAGCGCCGAAGACGGTACGGCGGACAGCTCGACGCCGACCCCGAGCGCCACCGGCAGCCAGGACTCCGACGGCGGCGAGAGCTCGGTCGCTCCCACGCCCAGCGCGTCGGCTACGAGCCCAACACCCTCCGCAAGTAGTCGTTCTGGAACCGCCGATCAGGATCAAGGCGATCCCGCAGCGCAGTGAACTCCCCGAAGCGCGGGTAGACCCCGGCGAAGTACTCGGCGTCCCGGGTGTGGACCTTCCCCCAGTGCGGCCGGCCCTCGTGCGCGGTGAAGATGCGCTCGGCCGCAGTGAAGTACGCCTGGTAGGGGGTGCCCTTGAACATGTGGACGGCGACGTACGCGCTGTCCCGGCCCGACGCGGTGGACAGCGTGATGTCGTCGGCGGGGGCCGTGCGCACCTCGACCGGGAAGCTGACCCGGAGGCCGGAGCGCTCGACCATCGTCCGCAGCTCGCGCAGCACCTCGGTCAGCGCCTCGCGCGGGACGGCGTACTCCATCTCCACGAAGCGCACCCGGCGCGGGGAGGTGAAGACCTTGTACGGGATGTCGGTGTAGGTGCGCGCGGAGAGGGCCTTGCTGGAGATCTGGGCGATCGTCGGGACCGTCGCCGGCACCGCGCGGCCGACCCACTGGGCCACCTGGAAGACGCCGTTGGAGAGGAACTCGTCCTCGACCCAGCCCGCAACCGGGCTCACCGGCTGCTCCGGGCCCGCGCTGCGGTTGTTGCGCTTGGTGTTGGTGGAGCCGGTGTGCGGGAACCAGTAGAACTCGAAGTGCTCGTTCTCGGCCCAGAGTTCGTCGAAGTCGGCGAGCACCTTGTCGAAGGGCATCGGCTCCTCGCGGGCCGTGAGCAGGAAGACCGGCTCCACGGCGAAGGTGATCGCGGTGACGATGCCGAGCGCGCCCAGGCCGATCCGGGCGGCCGCGAAGACGTCCGGGTTCTCCTTCTCGGAACAGGTGAGCACCGCTCCGTCCGCGGTGACCAGCTCCAGTGCCCTGATCTGGGCGGCGATCGAGGCGGACTCGCGCCCGGTGCCGTGGGTGCCGGTGCTGGTGGCCCCGGAGACCGTCTGCTCCATGATGTCGCCCATGTTGGTCAGCGACAGGCCCTCGCGGGCCAGGGCCATGTTGAGCCTCTTGAGGGGGGTGCCGGCCTCCACCGTGACGGTCATGGCATCGCGATCAATCTTGCGGATGCCGGTCAACAGTTGAGGGCGGATCAACACACCGTCCGTCGCGGCGATGGACGTGAAGGAGTGCCCGGTGCCGACCGCCTTCACGGTGAGCCCGTCCTCGGCCGCCTTCCGTACGGCCGCCGCCAGTTCCTCCACGGAGGCCGGCTCGACCTCCCGCGCGGGGCGGGCCGAGACGTTGCCGCCCCAGTTACGCCACGTGCCGTTCTTCGCGCTCGTCGTGCTGCTCAACGGTGCCTCCCCGACGCGGAGCCGGCCTGCTGAGCCGGCGGTACCCCAGGAAACCGACCGCGACCGCGACGGCCCCGGCCACCACCGGAACCCCGTACCCGGCCCGCGCCCCGGCCGCGTCGATGACCCAGCCGGCCACCGAGGAGCCGAGCGCGACGCCGACCGCGAGCCCGGTACTGATCCAGGTCATGCCCTCGGTCAACTGCGCGCGTGGTACGTGCTCTTCGATCAGGGACATCGTCGTGATCATCGTGGGAGCGATGGACAGGCCCGAGACGAACAGCGCCACGGCCAGAAACGGCAAGTTTCCGACCAGTAGGAGGGGGATCATACTCACGGCCATCGCGCATATGCCCAGCAGCCAGCGGCGCTGTGGTGCCCCTGTGAACCGCAGCAGCCCGAAGACGAGTCCCGCCGTACAGGAACCCGCCGCGTACAGCGCCAGGACCACGCTCGCGGCCCCCTTGTGGCCCCGCTCGTCGGCGAAGGCCACGGTCACCACGTCCACCGCGCCGAAGATCGCGCCGGTCGCCACGAAGGTGGCCACCAGAACCTGAAGCCCACGCGCGCGTAGTGCGCTCCTTCCGCCGTGCTGCTCCCGCGGATGCGGCTCGGGCTCGGTGGCCCGCTGGGCGGTCAGCCAGAAGACGCCGACCGTCAGGAAGCAGGCGGCCAGCAGCGGCCCGGCCTCCGGGAACCAGGCAGTGGACAGCCCGATGGAGATGATCGGCCCGAAGATGAAGCACACCTCGTCGACCACGGACTCGAAGGAGTACGCGGTGTGCAGCTGCGGGGTGCCCCGGTACAGGGCGGCCCACCGGGCGCGGATCATCGCGCCCAGACTGGGCACCGCGCCGATGCCGGCCGCGCACACGAACAGCAGCCAGTCCGGCCACCCGAAGCGCGCTGCGAACAGCAGCCCGGCCGCCGAGACGAGCGCGACCAGGGTCGCCGGTCTCAGCACCCGGCGCTGCCCGTGCCGGTCCACCAGCCGGGAGATCTGCGGCCCGATCGCCGCGGCGGCCAGCGCCATGGTGGCCGAGAGGGCGCCCGCGAGCCCGTAGCGCCCGCTGATCTGGGACATCATCGTGACCACGCCGATGCCCATCATCGACAGCGGCATCCGCCCGAGGAACCCCGCGGCGGAGAAGCCCTTGGAGCCGGGGGCGGCGAACAGGGCGCGGTAGGGGCTGGGCACGGCGGGCTCCGGTCAGAGAACGGCAGAGGGGCGTACGGGGTGTGCTGCAGGTGCGGTAAGGCGCGAAGGCAACCGATACAGCTTACGAGTTAGGTCACCCTAATGCACTAGGGAAGCCGCTGTTGGGGCAGCCGCCCCCTGGCCCGCCACCCGCCGTTTCCCGGCTGTCAGTGGCGGGTGGCAGGATCGACCCATGTCAGACGCGCTCGATGCCACCCCCTACGACGCCCTGCTCCTGCTCTCCTTCGGCGGCCCCGAGGGCCCGGACGACGTGGTCCCGTTCCTGGAGAACGTGACGCGCGGGCGCGGCATCCCCAAGGAACGCCTGAAGGAAGTCGGCCGGCACTACTTCCTGTTCGGCGGGGTCAGCCCCATCAACGACCAGAACCGGGCCCTCCTCGACGCCCTCCGCAAGGACTTCGCGGACCACGGCCTGGACCTGCCGATCTACTGGGGCAACCGCAACTGGGCGCCCTACCTGACCGACACCCTGCGCGAGATGACGGTCGACGGGCACCGCCGCATCCTGGTCCTGGCCACCAGCGCGTACGCCTCGTACTCGGGCTGCCGCCAGTACCGCGAGAACCTCGCCGACTCGCTCGCCGCCCTCGAGGCCGAGGGCCTGGAGCTACCGAAGGTCGACAAAGTCCGGCACTACTTCAACCACGAGGGCTTCCTGGAGCCGATGATCGAGGGTGTCCTGAGGTCCCTCGCCGACCTCCCCGAGGAGGTCCGGGACGGCGCCCACCTCGCGTTCTCGACCCACTCGATCCCCACCGCCTCGGCGGACGGCTCCGGCCCGGTCGCGGACCACGGCGAGGGTGGCGCATACGTCGAGCAGCACCTGGACGTGGCCCAGCTGATCGCCGACGCGGTCCGCGAGCGCACCGGCGTGGACCACCCCTGGCGGCTCGTCTACCAGTCCCGCTCGGGCGCCCCGCACATCCCGTGGCTGGAGCCGGACATCTGCGACCACCTGGAGGAGCTGCACGGCGCCGGTGCCCCCGCGGTCGTCATCGCCCCCATCGGCTTCGTCTCCGACCACATGGAGGTCCTCTACGACCTCGACACGGAGGCCAAGGACAAGGCGGCCGAGCTGGGGCTGCCGATGCGCCGCTCGGCCACCGTGGGCGCCGACCCGCGGTTCGCCGCGGCCGTCCGCGACCTCGTGCTGGAGCGCGCGGCCGTGGAGCGCGGCCAGGAGGTCACCCCCTGCGCCCTGGGCGCCCTCGGCGCGAGCCACAACCTCTGCCCGGTCGGCTGCTGTCCGGCCCGCGCCCCGCACCCCGCCGCGGCGGGCGCCGACAGCCCCTACGCGTGAGGAGTGACGTGACCGCCCCCCTCCACCAGGAGCTGCTGGAACTGGCCCAGGAGGCCGCCCGCCGGGCCGGCGACCTGCTCAGGGACGGCCGCCCGGCCGACCTCGCGGTGGCCGCCACGAAGTCGAGCCCCATCGACGTGGTGACCGAGATGGACATCGCGGCGGAGAAGCTGATCACGGACCTGATCTCCGCCCACCGCCCGGACGACGGCTTCCTGGGCGAGGAGGGCGCCGCCACGGAGGGCACCAGCGGCGTCCGCTGGGTGATCGACCCGCTGGACGGCACGGTCAACTACCTGTACGGGCTGCCCACCTGGGCCGTCTCCATCGCGGCCGAGCTGGACGGCGAGACCGTCGTCGGGGTCGTCGCGGCCCCGATGCGCGGTGAGACGTACCACGCGGTCCGGGGCGCCGGAGCCTGGCAGGGCGACCGCCGGCTCACCTGCCGATCGGCCCCGCCCCTGGACCAGGCCCTGGTCTCCACGGGCTTCAACTACGTCACCGAGGTCCGCGCCCACCAGGCCGAGGTGGCCCACCGGCTGATCCCGCTCCTGCGGGACATCCGGCGCAGCGGCTCGGCGGCGGTCGACCTCTGCGACGTGGCCGCCGGCCGCCTGGACGGCTACTACGAGCGCGGGTTGAACGCCTGGGACTACGGAGCGGGCGACCTGATCGCCCGGGAGGCGGGCGCCCTGACCGGTGGCCGCCCCGGAGAGCGCCCCTCACGCGACCTGACTGTCGCGGCCACCCCGGGCGTCTTCGAGCCCCTCCAGCGCCTCCTGGAGGACTTCGGCGCCTGGCACGACTGAGCAGGATCGACCGGAAACCCGGCGCAGCTGACGGAAAACAGTGGGCCCCGGCGCTGGATTCGCCGGGGGCCCACTGCCCTGCTCAAAGCCGATCAGACGCTATGCGCCGACCTCCACACCGTGCTCGGCGGCCAGGCGGCGCAGGTCCTCGAGTTCGGCCTGCTCCACCTCGGCGAGGAAGTCGTCGCCCTCGTCGCGAGCCCGCGTCAGGTCGGACTCGGTCGTCCTTATGCGCTGCAGAAGTCCTGCGGTGAATGCGTCCATGCTGCGCCCCCTCGTCCTGGGTCGTGGGTCGATGGCACGGGGGTGTGCCGTTCGGAAGGGGCGATCACGTCTCCAACAGGTGCCCGGCACAGCCCGCGCCGGGCGGCGACGGTGCCGGACACCCACGCCCACTCTGCGGAAAGCGGATTGCGCCGTACCGCATGGTGCTGCGGCACTAGCAGAGCGTGATCGCGGGGTATGAACCGTCCTCCCCGCGCTTCCTTCCACGGAAACCTCAACCCGACGAGAAAATCTCGCATTCCCGGGCCTCACACCTGTTCTTCATGTTGAGACCATCTCGGCCTCCACGGCTCCGCCCCCGCCTTACAGCCGACTTATGGCCGAAAAGGGCAGGATGGAGGCACACACTCATGAGGATCCCTGCCCGCGTGTGCCCTTGACGGGGCTACGCGGGTGGACACAGGAAGGACAAGCGACGTGCGCGTACTCGTCGTCGAGGACGAGCAGCTGCTCGCCGATGCGGTGGCCACCGGACTGCGCCGGGAGGCCATGGCCGTCGACGTCGTGTACGACGGTGCGGCCGCCCTGGAGCGCATCGGCGTCAACGACTACGACGTGGTCGTCCTCGACCGCGACCTCCCGCTGGTCCACGGCGACGACGTCTGCCGCAAGATCGTCGAGCTGGGCATGCCCACTCGCGTGCTGATGCTCACGGCCTCCGGCGACGTCAGCGACCGGGTCGAGGGCCTGGAGATCGGCGCCGACGACTACCTCCCCAAGCCCTTCGCGTTCAGCGAGCTCATCGCACGCGTGCGTGCGCTGGGCCGGCGCACCAGCGTGCCGCTGCCGCCGGTCCTGGAGCGCGCCGGCATCAAGCTCGACCCCAACCGCCGCGAGGTCTTCCGGGACGGCAAGGAAGTCCAGCTCGCGCCCAAGGAGTTCGCCGTCCTGGAGGTGCTGATGCGCTCCGAGGGCGCCGTCGTCTCCGCGGAGCAGCTCCTGGAGAAGGCCTGGGACGAGAACACCGACCCGTTCACCAACGTCGTACGGGTGACCGTCATGACCCTGCGCCGAAAGCTGGGCGAGCCGCCGGTCATCGTCACCGTCCCCGGCTCGGGATACCGGATCTGATCACCGATGGCCGCCACCCCCGCTCTCCCCACGGCACCCCCGAAGCCCACCTGGGACCCCCGCAAGCCCGAGCCGCCGTTCCCGTGGCTGCGCCCGACCATCCGGATACGGCTGACGCTGCTGTACGGCGGCATGTTCCTGATCGCCGGGATCCTGCTGCTGTCGATCATCTACCTGCTCGCCGCCCAGGCCCTGCACGAGGGCAGCGGACAGTCCTTCCAGGTGACCGGCGCCAACATCGACATCAGCAGCACCACCTGCCCCAAGCTCGACCAGGCCACCAACGACACCGAGCTCAACTCGATCCTCAAGTCCTGCGACGCGGTCCAGCGCCAGCACGCCCTGGACGACCTGCTCAGCCGCTCCCTGCTGGCCCTGCTGGGCCTCGCGGTGATCGCCTTCGCGTTCGGTTACGCGATGGCCGGCCGGGTGCTGTCGCCGCTGGGCAGGATCACCCGCACCGCGCGCGCGGTGGCGGGCTCGGACCTGTCCCGGCGGATCGAGCTGGACGGCCCGGACGACGAGCTGAAGGAGCTGGCGGACACCTTCGACGACATGCTGGAACGCCTCCAACGGGCCTTCACCGCCCAGCAGCGCTTCGTCGGCAACGCCTCGCACGAGCTGAGAACACCGCTCGCGATCAACCGCACGCTCCTGGAGGTCCATCTCTCCGATCCGAACGCGCCGATGGAGCTGCAACAGCTCGGCAAGACGCTGCTGGCCACCAACGAGCGCAGCGAGCAGCTCGTGGAGGGGCTCCTGCTGCTCGCCCGCAGCGACAACCAGATCGTCGAGCGCAAGCCGGTCGACCTCGCCGAGGTCGCCCAGCAGGCCGTCGACCAGGTGCACGCGGAGGCACAGGCCAAGGGCGTGGTGATCCGCGGCGAGCAGAAGCCCGCCGTGGTCCAGGGCAACGGCGTACTGCTGGAGCGGATCGCGCTGAACCTCGTGCAGAACGCGGTGCGGTACAACGTGTCCGAGGGCGGCTGGGTCGAGGTGACCACCGAGGTCCAGCACGGTCAGGCTGTCCTGGTCGTGTCGAACACCGGGCCGGTCGTACCGGCGTACGAGGTCGATAACCTGTTCGAGCCGTTCCGGCGGCTGCGTACCGAGCGCACGGGCAGCGACAAGGGCGTCGGCCTCGGCCTGTCCATCGTCCGGTCCGTGGCCCGGGCGCACGGCGGGCACATTTCGGCACAGCCGCGAGAGGGGGGCGGGCTGGTGATGCGCGTCACACTGCCCATCTGAGATGGGATCGTGGGCGCACGGGGTTGTTCGCTTTGCGCGGAATTTTCCGGGCTTCGAAGCGGGTACTTCGTGTGTGATCGATCACATGGGCGAATTTCCGGCCATCTACTCTCCGTGATCATGTAAGCAGTCGGAAAGCCGGGAAAATCCGGGTTTTCGGGTGTCGAGATCACGGGAAGTACAGGTTGAGACGCCTTTGAAGTGCGGCAGGGGGACCGTGTACGGTCCCGTTCGCCATCCAAGCCGATCACTCTTGAGGGGTCCGATTGGGTGTCGATTGAGTAACAGACCTTGATGTGAGGCAAAATCTCCGCCTCGAGGCGGGCACAAGTCCGGCCTCTCACGCGTTACGTGCGCTGGAGACACCCGCAGACACCCAGAGGGGGAGAGCGAAATGGCAACGGATTACGACACCCCACGCAAGACCGACGACGACGTCGATTCCGACAGCCTTGAGGAGCTCAAGGCCAGGAGGAACGACAAGTCGACCTCGGCGGTCGACGTCGACGAGTTCGAGGCCGCGGAGGGCCTTGAACTGCCCGGAGCCGACCTCTCGAACGAGGAGCTGGCCGTCCGGGTGCTGCCCAAGCAGCAGGACGAGTTCACTTGCATGAGCTGCTTCCTGGTGCACCACCGCAGCCAGCTGGCCAGGGAGAAGAACGGTCAGCCGATCTGCCGCGACTGCGACTGAGGACGGGTCGGCCGTGACTGGCTCGACCCCACCTCGGAAGCGCCGCTTCCTCCCGTCGGGAGCGGACCAGGGGCCGCAGGCAGGCCCCCACGGCACGCGTGACGACGAGCGGGGCTCGTCCGGTACGACATCCGGCAGCACCGGATCCACCGGATCGGCCTCGCTCGAACCGGCGGCGCACCGGGTTGACCTCCCGGTGCCGTCGGAGCGGAAACCTGCGCCCGTCGCCAAGCGGCGGGCTGCGGCGATCCGGGACAAGGCCACGGAAGGCGTCCGTAAGGGCGGCAGCCGGGCCAGGGCGGGTCTGGCGTACCTCACCGACCGGATCATCGAGAACGCCCCGCGGATCCCCGTACGCGACCTCGCGACCCTCCGCAGGCAGTTCCCGGGCCTCGGGCCCGAGCAACTCGCCGACAAGCTCGTGATGGGCGCCGCGGCCGCGACCTCGACGGTCGGAGCGGGGATCGGAGCGATGGCGATGCTGCCCGTGCCGCCCGCCATGCCGACGGAGCTCGCCGCCGAGATCACCGGCGTCGCCGCGATCGAGCTGAAGCTCATCGCCGAACTGCACGAGGTCTACGGCGTACGACCGCCCGGCAACCTCAAGGAGCGCAGCACCGCCTACCTGAACTCCTGGTCGGGAGAGCGCGGGGTCGACGTGACGAAGCCGTCGAGCTTCGGCGGCGCGGTCAACAGCCAGATGAAGCACCAGCTGCGGCAGCAGATCATGAAGCGCGTGGTGCGCGACCTGCCGAACCTGATGCCCTTCATGGTGGGCGCCGCGGTGGGCGCGGTCATGAACCGCCGCGACACCAAGAAGCTCGCAGAGCGCATCCGCAAGGACCTGCGCAAGACGCAGGTGTCCTGGGACGCGCTGCCCGAACTGCCCGCCCTGGAGGCCCCAGCACAGCCGCTGGACCTCGGGGACATCGCCAGGGAACTCGGCCGCTGAGCGGCCCTACACCGCCGTCTGACGGGCCGCCTTCAGCGCCTCGGCCAGCCGCTCCGGCTCCCGCGTCGACAGGTACAGGTACGGCGTCGGGTCCTCCGGGTCGGTGACCTCCACCTTCAGAGCGCCCGGGATGTAGGCGCGCAGCAGCAGGAACGCGCGCGTGTCCGCCTTGTACGTGCGCCAGGCGCGCGCCTCCTCCGCGTCCAGCACCTCCGCGTCCCCCAGCGCCGTCACCGGGATCTTCGCCTCGCCCGCGATCAGCGAGCCGCCCACCACCCGGATGCGGACCGAGCCGTACGAGCTCGCCACGACCGCCGCGGCCGCCGTCCCGCCGACCAGGCCGCCGAGCAGCGGCAGGGTGCCGAAGGGCAGCAGGATCAGGGCGAAGGAGACGCCCACCAGGAAGGAGATCAGCCACCAGGAGCGCGGGGCGGTGAGGCGTTCTTCGTAAGGGGCGGTCGAGAGCTGCATGGGGCCAAGCTTGGCACGGTGTCCGGATATGGCGGACGCGCGGGTAAGGTCTGCGGCTGTGAGTGGTACTTCCCCAGCGCTTAAGCCGCCCGCCGACGCGGTGAAACCCGTGCGGCACCCCGACGCTCCCGCGCCCGGTGAGCTTCTCGGGGCGCACTACGAACAGTGTTTCGGGTGCGGTGGCGAGCAGCCCCACGGGCTGCACCTGGCGGCGCGGGCCGGCGAAGGCGTCACGATCACCGCGGAGTTCACCGTGCAGCCCGCCCATCAGGGCGCGCCCGGCCTCGCGCACGGGGGCGTGCTGGCGACCGCCCTCGACGAGACGCTCGGCTCCCTGAACTGGCTGCTGCGCACGATCGCCGTGACCGGACGCCTGGAGACCGACTTCGTCCGACCGGTGCCGGTGGGCACGACCCTGTACCTGACGGCCGAGGTGACGGCGGTGGCGGGCCGCAAGATCTACTCGTCGGCCACCGGCCGGCTCGACGGCCCCGAGGGCGCCGTCGCCGTCCGCGCTGACGCGCTCTTCATCGAGGTCAAGGTCGATCACTTCATCGACAACGGCCGCCCGGAGGAGATCCGCGCCGCCATGAGCGACCCCGACCAGCACAGGCGCGCCCGCGCCTTCGAGGTGAACCCGTGAGCCGCGATCCCCTGAACGTGCTGCTGCGGCGCGTCGACCCGGACGTACCGCTTCCGTCGTACGAGCACCCCGGCGACGCGGGAGCCGATCTGCGGACCACCGAGGCGTGCGAACTGAAGCCCGGGGAGCGGGTTGTTCTGCCCACGGGGGTGTCGATCGCCCTCCCGGAGGGGTACGCGGCCTTCGTGCACCCCCGATCCGGTCTCGCCGCCCGCTGCGGTGTCGCTCTGGTGAATGCCCCGGGGACGGTTGATGCCGGGTACCGTGGGGAGATCAAGGTGATCGTGGTGAATCTCGACCCGCGCGAGGCCGTGCGGTTCGAGCGCTTCGACCGGATCGCCCAACTGGTCGTCCAGCAGGTCGAGAGGGTCCGCTTCCGGGAGGTCGCGGAGCTTCCCGGCTCGGCGCGGGCCGAAGGGGGCTTCGGGTCCACCGGAGGACATGCGGCGGTGGCCGGCACGAGCAGCACGAACGGTCAGGCCGCCGACGGCGGCCGGGCGGGTGGGAATCGATACGCTTCGGTCGTATCCGACCGGGAAGGACAGTGACGTGTTCGGACGTCGCAAGAAGAAGGGTGCCGCCGAGGACGCGGCCGGCGAGGCCGAGCAGGTCGTCGACAGTGTCGACACTGAGGCGGACGAGGAAGAAGAGGTCGAGCGCGAGCGTGTGAGGCTCGAGCCCGAACCGCGGCCCGACGGGCCCTGGGACGACTCCGAGGTGCGCGACCCCGCCGAGGGCCGCGTGGACCTGGGCGGCCTCTTCGTGCCCGGCGTCGACGGCATGGAGCTGCGGGTCGAGGTCGCGGGCGACGCGATCGTCGCGGCGACCGTGGTACTGCGCGACAGCGCCATCCAGCTGCAGGCCTTCGCCGCTCCCAAGCGCGAGGGCATCTGGGGCGAGGTGCGCGAGGAGATCGGCTCCGGCATCACCCAGCAGGGTGGCATCGTCGACGAGGTCGAGGGCCCGCTCGGCTGGGAGCTGCGCGCCCAGGTGCCGGTGCAGCTGCCGGACGGCACGGGCGGTTTCCAGGTCGTGCGGTTCGTCGGTGTGGACGGTCCGCGCTGGTTCCTGCGCGGGGTGATCTCGGGCCAGGGCGCGGTGCAGCCGCAGGCGGCCGGTCTGCTCGAGCAGATCTTCCGGGACACGGTCGTGGTCCGCGGCGAGGGCCCGATGGCGCCCCGCGACCCGATCGTCCTGAAGCTGCCGAACGACGCCCAGATGGTCCCCGAGGGCGTCCAGCAGCAGGAGGAGGGCTCGCGCTTCTCCGGCGGCATGGGGCAGCTCCAGCGCGGTCCGGAGATCACCGAGGTCCGCTAGTCGCTCCGCGGGAAGAACCGTTCGAGAGCCGCACCCTTCGGGGTGCGGCTCTTTTGCATGCGCGACCCCTTGACGGCGTATTGGTCTGTACCTACGGTCACGGCTCAACGCGCCGTTCATAAAGGCGCCTCGCGTTCACTTACATGAACGAAAGGCCTTCAGGTATGCGCAGAACCGGACTCCTCGTGGCTGCCGGAGCCCTCCTCGCCGGAGCCCTCTCCTGGCCGGTGCAGGCCGCCCCCAGCACCTTCGTCCACCCCGGAGTCACCGTCTCCCAGGCGCAGTTGGACTTCACCCGCACCAAGGTCAACGCCGGTGCCCAGCCCTGGAAGGGCGCCTTCGACCAGATGCTGGCGAGCAAGTACGCCGACCTGAACCGCACGCCGAAACCGCGGGCGACGGTCGAGTGCGGCTCGTACTCGAACCCCGACTACGGCTGCACCGACGAGCGCGAGGACGCGATAGCCGCGTACACGGACGCGCTCGCCTGGTACATCACCCGCGACGACCGCTACGCGAAGAAGGCGATCCAGCTCATGGACGCCTGGTCCGGTGTGATCAAGGAGCACACCAACAGCAACGCGCCCCTGCAGACCGGCTGGGCGGGCTCCTCCTGGCCGAAGGCCGCCGAGATCATCAAGTACACGTACACCGGCACCTGGACGAACTCCGGCCGCTTCGCGACCATGCTTCGCACCGTCTACCTCCCCGAGATCATCAACGGCTCCAACTCCAACGGGAACTGGGAGCTGTCGATGATGGAGGCCGCCGTCGGCATCTCTGTCTTCCTGGAGGACAAGGCGTCGTACGACAAGGCCATGGCGAGGTTCCGCACCCGCGCGGCCGCCTACGTCTACCTGTCCACGGACGGCGAGCTGCCGAAGACCGTGCCCAGCCAGAACCTCGACACCAAGGCGAAGATCGTCAACTACTGGCAGGGACAGTCCACCTTCGTCACGGGGCTCACCCAGGAGACCTGCCGCGACTTCACCCATACGGGCTACGGCATCTCCGCGATCTCGCACATCGCCGAGACCAGCCGGATCCAGGGCCAGGACCTGTACGGCACCGACGTCGGCGAGCGGCTGCGGCAGGCGCTCGGGTTCCAGGCCAAGTACCAGCTGGGCGCCGCCGTGCCGAGCTGGCTGTGCGGAGGGTCCTTGAAGCTCGGGCTCGGGCCGGTCACCGAGGTCGGCTACAACGCCCTGCACAACCGCCTCGGCATCGCGATGTCCAACACCCAGACGCTGACCCAGCAGCAGCGCCCGGCCGGCAGCAACAACCTCTTCGTGGCCTGGGAGACGCTCACCCACGGGGACAACCCCAGCTGAACCGTTGATGGACCGGGCGCCCGGCGGTGATACTGGCGCCCGGTCGACGGGGGAGAAGACATGAGCAGCCAGGTGGTCACCGAGACCATGGTGCGCGTCGAGAACATCCACAAGTCGTACGGCCATGGAGCGGCCGCCGTGCACGCCCTGCGCGGTGTCTCCTTCGAGGTCCCGCGCGGCGAACTCGTCGCCCTCAAGGGGCGGTCGGGATCGGGCAAGACGACCCTGCTCAACATCGTCGGCGGACTCGACGTACCCGACCAGGGGCGGGTGAGCGTCGACGGGCAGGAGCTGTCGCGGCTCGGCGAGGACGGGCTGCTCGCGCTGCGCCGGGACCGGATCGGGTTCGTCTTCCAGTCCTTCGGGCTGATCCCGATCCTCACCGCCGCCGAGAACGTCGGTGTCCCGATGCGGCTGCGCAAGGCGGACGTCCGCGAGCGCGAGGAGCGGGTCGAGCTGCTGCTCGCCCTGGTCGGGCTCGCCGACCACGCGAAGCAGCGGCCCGGTGAGCTCTCCGGCGGCCAGCAGCAGCGCGTAGCCATCGCCCGCGCCCTCGCCAACAGCCCCGCGCTCCTGGTCGCCGACGAGCCGACCGGCCAGCTGGACGCGGAGACCGGGCACGCGGTGATGGAGCTGCTGCGCGCCGTCGTCCACAGCGAGCAGGTCACCGCCCTGGTCGCCACCCACGACGCGACCCTGCTGGACCTGGCCGACCGGGTGCTGGAGCTGAGCGACGGGGAGATCGTCGAGCACTGAGCAAGGCCGGCGTCAGAGTTCCGTCAAAGAGAGCCCCGAGCCCCCGCCCGACCCCTTATGTCGTGATTGTTGGCCGTAAGGTCGACGCTGCGTAGGCAGCAGTGACCGGAAGACAATAGGGGCCATGGGACGCGGCAAGCTTCGGATCTACCTCGGTGCGGCACCGGGCGTCGGCAAGACGTACGCCATGCTCTCCGAGGCGCACCGGCGCGTGGAGCGGGGCACCGACTGTGTCGTCGGCTTCGTGGAGCACCACGGCCGGCCGCGCACCGAGGTGATGCTGCACGGCCTGGAACAGGTCCCGCGCCGGGAGCTGGAGTACCGCGGGGCCGTCTTCACCGAGATGGACGTGGACGCCGTGCTGCGCCGCGCCCCCGCGGTCGCCCTGGTCGACGAGCTCGCCCACACCAACATCCCGGGCTCCCGCAACGCCAGGCGCTGGCAGGACGTGGAGGAGCTGCTCGCGGCCGGCATCGACGTCGTCTCGACGGTCAACATCCAGCACCTCGAATCGCTGGGGGACGTCGTCGAGTCGATCACCGGTGTACGGCAGCGGGAGACCGTGCCGGACGAGGTGGTGCGGCGGGCCGACCAGATCGAGCTTGTCGACATGTCGCCGGAGGCGCTCAGACGCCGTATGGCGCACGGGAACATCTACCAGCCCGACAAGGTCGACGCGGCCCTCTCGAACTACTTCCGCCCCGGCAACCTCACCGCCCTGCGCGAGCTGGCGCTGCTGTGGGTCGCCGACCGCGTCGACGAGTACCTGAACGAGTACCGCAGCGAGCACCGGGTGTCGAAGATCTGGGGCTCACGGGAACGGATCGTGGTCGGGCTCACCGGCGGGCCGGAGGGGCGCACGCTGATCCGCCGGGCCGCGCGGCTCGCCGAGAAGGGTGCCGGCGGCGAGGTCCTGGCCGTCTACATAGCCAGCAGCGACGGGCTGACCTCCGCCTCCCCGAAGGAACTCGCCGTCCAGCGCACCCTCGTCGAGGACCTCGGCGGCACCTTCCACCATGTCGTCGGCGACGACATACCGGCCGCGCTGCTCGCCTTCGCGCGCGGGGTCAACGCCACCCAGATCGTGCTCGGCGTCTCCCGGCGCAAGAGCTGGCAGTACGTGTTCGGACCGGGCGTCGGCGCGAGCGTCGCCCGGGACTCGGGGCCCGACCTCGACGTCCACCTGATCACCCACGGCGAGGCCGGCAAGGGGCGCGGGCTGCCGGTGGCCCGGGGCGCCCGGCTCGGCCGGTCCCGGATCATCTGGGGCTGGGTGGTCGGCGTCGGCGGACCGGCCCTCATGGCGGTGCTCCTGAGCACCGTCGACCTCGGCCTCGCCAACGACATGCTGCTGTTCCTGGCGGTGACGGTCGCGGCCGCCCTGCTCGGCGGACTGCTGCCCGCGCTGGCCTCGGCCGCGGTGGGCTCCCTGCTGCTGAACTACTTCTACACACCGCCCCTGCACCGCTTCACCATCGCCGACCCCAAGAACATCGTCGCCATCGTGATCTTCGTCGGCGTCGGCATCTCGGTGGCCTCGGTCGTCGACCTCGCCGCCCGCCGCACCCACCAGGCGGCCCGGCTGCGCGCCGAGTCGGAGATCCTGTCCTTCCTCGCCGGCAACGTGCTGCGCGGCGAGACCGGCCTGGAGGACCTCCTGGAGCGGGTCCGGGAGACCTTCGGCATGGAGTCGGCGGCCCTGCTGGAGCGGGCGGGCGAACACGACCCGTGGACCTGCGCGGGCCGCGCCGGGCCCGGCAGCGCCGTCGAGCGGCCCGAGGACGCCGACGTGGACGTCCCGGTGGGCGACCACATGGCCCTCGCGCTGACCGGCCGGGTGCTGCCCGCCGAGGACCGCCGGGTGCTGGCCGCGTTCGCCGCCCAGGCCGCCGTCGTACTGGACCGGCGGCGCCTCCAGGAGGAGGCCGACCGGGCGCGGGCGCTGGCCGAGGGCAACCGGATCCGGACGGCTCTGCTGGCCGCCGTAAGCCATGATCTGCGGACTCCGCTCGCGGGGATCAAGGCGGCCGTCTCGTCCCTGCGGTCGGACGACGTGGCGTGGTCCGAGGAGGACCAGGCGGAGCTCCTGGCGGGCATCGAGGAGGGCGCCGACCGGCTCGACCACCTGGTCGGGAACCTGCTCGACATGTCCCGGCTGCAGACCGGCACGGTCACCCCGCTGATCCGCGAGGTCGACCTCGACGAGGTGGTGCCCATGGCGCTGGTCGGGGTGCCCGAGGACAGCGTCGACCTGGACGTGCCGGAGACGCTGCCCATGGTCGCCGTCGACCCGGGGCTGCTGGAGCGGTCGGTGGCCAACCTGGTCGAGAACGCGGTCAAGTACAGCCCGGCGGGCAAGCCGGTCCTGGTGGCCGCCAGTGCCATCGCCGACCGCGTCGAGGTGCGGGTCGTCGACCGTGGCCCCGGCGTCCCCGACGAGGCCAAGGAGCGTATCTTCGCCCCCTTCCAGCGCTACGGCGACGCCCCGCGCGGCGCCGGAGTCGGACTCGGCCTCGCGGTCGCCCGGGGCTTCGCCGAGGCCATGGGCGGCACCCTCAACGCCGAGGACACGCCCGGCGGCGGCCTCACCATGGTGCTCACCCTGCGCGCGGAAGGATCGCGCGCGGAAGTCTTCGACGACGGCGCCGCCCTGGCACAACCCGAAAGGCAGGTCACATGACCCGCGTGTTGGTCATTGACGACGAGCCGCAGATCGTGCGCGCCCTCGTGATCAACCTCAAGGCGCGCAAGTACGAGGTCGACGCGGCCCACGACGGTGCCACCGCCCTCCAGCTCGCCGCCGCCCGCCACCCCGACGTGGTCGTCCTCGACCTGGGCCTGCCCGACATGGACGGCGTCGAGGTGATCCGGGGCCTGCGCGGCTGGACGCGGGTGCCGATCCTGGTCCTTTCCGCCCGGCACACCTCCGACGAGAAGGTCGAGGCGCTGGACGCGGGCGCCGACGACTACGTCACCAAGCCCTTCGGCATGGACGAGCTGCTGGCCCGGCTGCGGGCCGCCGTCCGGCGTGCCGAGCCGGTCGGGGCCGGGGACGACGAGGTGACCCTCGTGGAGACCGAGGAGTTCACCGTCGACCTGGCCGCGAAGAAGGTCAACCGGGACGGCCGGGACGTACGGCTGACGCCCACCGAGTGGCATCTGCTGGAGGTGCTGGTCCGCAACACGGGCCGGCTGGTGAGCCAGAAGCAGCTGCTCCAGGAGGTGTGGGGTCCGTCATACGGGACCGAGACCAACTACCTCCGGGTCTACATGGCGCAACTGCGCAGGAAGCTGGAGGCGGACCCCTCGCACCCCAAGCACTTCGTCACGGAGCCGGGGATGGGTTACCGGTTCGAGCGCTAGGCCCGCGGGTACGAACGTGTCAGTGCACCCCGGTACGCTTCAGACATGAGTGCTGTTCCTCGTTCCGAAAAGCCGGTGGGCCGGTTCCGGCGCATGCTCGACCGGCTCTCCACGTCGCAGGAGGACCTGGAGTCGGAGGAGCTGCGGGAGGACGCCGAGACGGCGGGCTGCGTGCGCATCGGTGACTGCCACGACCGCCAGATCGTCACGGTTACTGGTACCTTGCGCACGGTCACCCTGCGGCCGCGGGCGGGCGTCCCGGCCCTGGAGGCCGAGCTGTTCGACGGCTCCGCCGCGCTGGACGTGGTGTGGCTCGGCAGACGCTCCATCGTGGGCATAGAACCGGGGCGCAAGCTGATCGCATCGGGCCGGATCTCGATGAGCAGAGGCCGCCGGGTGCTGTTCAACCCGAAGTACGAACTGAGACCCCTCGGACGGGAGTAGCCGGTGACGTCGCTCGACAAGCCGACGGAGGACACGTCTGCCGACGATGCCCGGGCGGTGACCGAGGCAGCCCTGTTCGAGGCGTTCGGCGGCGTGCGGGGCATGGTCGAGACGGTGCTGCCCGGCCTCCTCTTCGTCACGATCTTCACGATCAACAAGGACCTGCACTGGTCGGCGATCGCCGCCCTCGCCGTGTCGCTGGTGCTGGTCGTGGTGCGGCTGGCCATGCGGGACACCGTCAAGCACGCCTTCAGCGGGGTCTTCGGCGTCGCCTTCGGTGTCGTGTTCGCGATGATGACGGGCAACGCCAAGAACTTCTACCTCCCCGGCATGCTCTACACGCTGGGTCTGGCCCTGGCGTACATCATCACGACGCTCGCCGGAATGCCGCTGATGGGCCTGATCCTCGGCCCGGTCTTCAAGGAGAACCTCTCCTGGCGCACCCGCAACCCCGGCCGCAAGAAGGCGTACGCGAAGGCCAGTTGGGCCTGGGGTCTGATCCTTCTCGCCAAGTGCGCGATCCTCTTCCCGCTGTACTGGTGGGCGAACACGGCTCAGCTCGGCTGGGTCCTGATCGCCCTCAAGATCCCGCCCTTCCTGCTGGCGGTTTGGCTGACCTGGGTATTCCTGGCGAAGGCGCCCGCGCCGATCGACGTCTTCGCCGAGATGGAGGCGGAGGAACAGGCCGAGAAGGAGCGCAAGGCGGCGCTCGCGGCAGAGCAGGGTGAGCCGACCGGCGGACGCCACCGCCGAGAGGCGTAGTCAGCGGTACGACGATGAGGGGCGCCCCGTGAGTGCGGGGCGCCCCTCATCGTCGTAACCGCAGTGCCTAACCCGCCGCGTCCTCGCGCCGCACCGACAGCAGGTCCTCCAGCTGTTCCTCCCTTGCCTGGGCGGCGACGAACAGGAGTTCGTCGCCCGGTTCCAGGGAGTCGTCGCGGGTGGGGGTGAGGACGCGGGTGCCGCGGATGATGGTGACCAGGGACGTGTCCTCGGGCCATTCCACGTCGCCCACCTGGGTGCCGGCCAGCGCCGACTCCTCCGGGAGGGTCAGTTCGACCAGGTTCGCGTCCCCGTGGCTGAAGCGGAGCAGGCGGACCAGGTCGCCGACCGAGACCGCCTCCTCGACCAGGGCGGACATCAGGCGCGGGGTGGAGACGGCGACGTCGACGCCCCAGGACTCGTTGAAGAGCCACTCGTTCTTGGGGTTGTTGACGCGGGCGACGACGCGCGGGACGCCGTACTCCGTCTTCGCCAGGAGCGAGACGACCAGGTTCACCTTGTCGTCGCCGGTCGCGGCGATGACGACGTTGCAGCGCTGGAGCGCGGCCTCGTCCAACGACGTGATCTCGCAGGCGTCGGCCAGCAGCCACTCCGCCTGGGGGACGCGCTCGACCGAGATGGCGGTCGGCGCCTTGTCGATGAGCAGGATCTCGTGACCGTTCTCCAGCAGCTCGCCCGCGATCGAGCGGCCGACCGCGCCGGCACCGGCAATGGCGACCCTCATCAGTGACCGCCCTCCTCTTCGGGACCCTTGGCGAAGGACGCCTCGACCTTGTCGACCTCGTCGGTGCGCATCATCACGTGCACCAGGTCGCCTTCCTGCAGCACCGTCTGGGAGGTGGGCAGGATCGCTTCGCCGAGCCGGGTCAGGAACGCCACACGGACGCCCGTCTCCTCCTGCAGCTTGCTGATCTTGTGACCGACCCAGGCCGCGGAGGCGTGCACCTCGGCGAGCTGGACGCCACCGGTGGGGTCGCGCCACAGCGGCTCGGCGCCCGAGGGGAGCAGCCGGCGCAGCATCTGGTCGGCCGTCCAGCGGACCGTCGCGACGGTGGGGATGCCCAGGCGCTGGTAGACCTCGGCACGACGCGGGTCGTAGATACGGGCCGCGACGTTCTCCACGCCGAACATCTCGCGGGCCACCCGGGCCGAGATGATGTTGGAGTTGTCGCCGCTGGAGACGGCGGCGAAGGCGCCCGCCTCCTCGATGCCGGCCTCGCGCAGGGTGTCCTGGTCGAAGCCGATGCCGGTCACGCGACGGCCACCGAACCCGGGGCCGAGACGCCGGAAGGCCGTGGGGTCCTGGTCGATCACCGCGACCGTGTGCCCCTGTTGCTCCAGTGTCTGGGCCAGAGCGGAACCCACTCTTCCGCAGCCCATGATGACGATGTGCACGACCGTCCTTCCGAATGACCGAAAACTACTGCTCAGATCAGGGTCTCAGACCGACGCCCAAGCTACACACGCGCGGTAGGACGTAGGCAGCCCTGTGCACGGTTGCCGTGCACAGGGAGTTCTCAGCGACGGCTGATGCTGCGGATGCTCACAAGTGTCAGGATTCCGAGGCCGACGAGGGTCGCGACGGCGCCGATCAGTTCGGCGGTGGCGTGCATGGGACCTCCGGGGTGCGGCAACGGCCGCGAAAACGGGCGGGGTTTTGTCATATAGGCATGCGGGCGCGCTGAGCTGCGGAATCCGCAGCCGGAGCGGGGGGTGATTTCACTCGGAGAGCAGATGCGGGGTGGTGGGTGGTTGGGCACCCGTTCGAACGCCTACGATTCTCTGTTGTGTCCAAACTGACCGACGTGCCCAAACGGATCTTGATCGGGCGCGCACTGCGCAGTGACCGGCTGGGCGAAACGCTCCTGCCGAAGCGCATCGCCCTCCCCGTCTTCGCCTCCGACCCGCTGTCCTCCGTGGCCTACGCCCCCGGAGAGGTGCTGCTGGTCCTGTCCATCGCGGGCGTGTCGGCGTACCACTTCAGCCCCTGGATCGCCCTCGCGGTGGTCGTGCTGATGTTCACCGTGGTCGCCTCCTACCGGCAGAACGTGCACGCCTACCCCAGCGGCGGCGGCGACTACGAGGTGGCGACGACCAACCTCGGCCCCCGGGCCGGCCTCACCGTCGCCAGCGCCCTGCTGGTCGACTACGTCCTCACCGTCGCCGTCTCGATCGCCTCCGGCATCGAGAACCTCGGCTCGGCGGTGCCGTTCGTGGTCGAGCACAAGGTGCTCTGCGCCGTTGCCGTGATCGTGCTGCTCACGCTGATGAACCTGCGGGGCGTCAAGGAGTCCGGCAAGCTGTTCGCGATTCCGACGTACGTCTTCGTCGGCGGCGTCTTCATCATGATCGCGTGGGGCGCCTTCCGCGGACTGGTGCTCGACGACACCATGCGCGCGCCGACGGCCCAGTACACGATCAAGGCCGAGCACCAGGGCCTCGCGGGCTTCGCGCTGGTCTTCCTGATGCTGCGCGCCTTCTCCTCCGGCTGTGCCGCGCTCACCGGCGTCGAGGCGATCTCCAACGGCGTCCCGGCCTTCCGCAAGCCCAAGTCGAAGAACGCGGCGACCACGCTCGCCGCGATGGGCCTGCTCGCCGTCACCATGTTCTGCGGCATCATCGTCCTCGCCCTGACGACCAAGGTCCGGATGGCCGAGAACCCGGCCACCGACCTGCTCAAGAACGGCATCGGGGTCGGCGCCGACTACGTCCAGAACCCGGTGATCACCCAGGTCGCCGAGGCCGTCTTCGGCAAGGGCAGCTTCTTCTTCGTGGTCCTCGCGGCGGCCACCGCGCTGGTCCTGTTCCTGGCGGCCAACACCGCGTACAACGGCTTCCCGGTGCTCGGCTCGATCCTCGCCCAGGACCGCTACCTCCCCCGCCAGCTGCACACCCGCGGCGACCGCCTGGCCTTCTCCAACGGCATCGTGCTCCTGGCCGGCGCGGCCACCCTGCTGACGGTGATCTACGGCGCGGACTCCACCCGCCTCATCCAGCTCTACATCGTCGGCGTGTTCGTCTCCTTCACGCTCAGCCAGACCGGCATGGTCCGGCACTGGAACCGCCACCTGGCGGTCGAGAAGGACCCCGCCAAGCGCCGCCACATGGTGCGCTCCCGCGCGATCAACACCTTCGGCGCCTTCTTCACCGGCCTGGTGCTGGTCGTCGTGCTGGTCACCAAGTTCACGCACGGTGCCTGGGTCGCCCTGCTCGGCATGGTCATCTTCTACGCGACGATGACGGCGATCCGTAAGCACTACGACCGGGTGGCCTCCGAGATCGCGGCACCCGAGGGCCCGAGCGACGACAGCGTACGGCCGTCCCGCGTGCACTCCCTCGTGCTGATCTCCAAGATCCACCGCCCCACGCTCCGCGCCCTCGCCTACGCCAAGCTGATGCGCTCCGACACCCTGGAGGCGCTCACCGTCAACGTCGACCCGGCGGAGACCAAGGCGCTGCGCGAGGAGTGGGAACGGCGCGGCATCGACGTACCGCTGAAGGTGCTGGACTCGCCGTACCGCGAGATCACCCGGCCGATCATCGAGTACGTGAAGGGGCTGCGGAAGGAGTCGCCGCGCGACGCGGTGTCCGTGATCATCCCCGAGTACGTGGTCGGCCACTGGTACGAGCACCTGCTGCACAACCAGAGCGCGCTGCGGCTGAAGGGCCGGCTGCTGTTCACGCCGGGTGTCATGGTGACGTCCGTGCCCTACCAGCTGGAGTCCTCCGAGGCCGCGAAGAACCGCGCCCGCAAGCGGCAGGAGTGGAACGCGCCGGGTTCGGTCCGGCGCGGTCCGGCCGACCAGGGCCGGCCGAAGGAGCCCTCGGGCACGGCGGGCTCGTCGGGCGGCGGCAAGGGCTGAGGTTCACCGGTCGGCGGCCGGACGACACCCACGTAGACTGGTGGGCTGTTGTCCGGCCGTTGTCCTTTCCCCCTGTTCTCTCTCAACCCTGGAGTCACCCCACCATGCAGGCAGAACCGAAGAAATCGCTGGTGGGGCAGGAGTACGAGGTCGAGGTCGGGCCCGTCGCACACGGCGGGCACTGCATCGCCCGTACCGCCGAGGGCCAGGTCCTCTTCGTCCGGCACGCGCTGCCCGGTGAGCGGGTCGTGGCGCGGGTGACGGAGGGCGAGGAAGGCGCGCGCTTCCTGCGCGCGGACGCGGTGTCGGTGTTGTCGCCGTCCAAGGACCGCATCGAGGCGCCCTGCCCCTACGCCGGTCCGGGCCGCTGCGGCGGCTGCGACTGGCAGCACGCCAAGCCGGGGGCGCAGCGGCGGCTCAAGGGCGAGGTGATCGCCGAGCAGTTGCAGCGGCTGGCGGGGCTGACGCCGGAGGACGTCGGCTGGGACGGCACGGTGATGCCGGCCGAGGGCGACAAGCTGCCGGCGGGCGAGGTGCCTGCGTGGCGTACGCGGGTCCAGTACGCGGTGTCCCCGGACGGCCGCGCCGGTCTGCGCCGGCACCGCTCGCACGAGGTCGAGCCGGTCGAGCACTGCATGATCGCGGCGCCGGGCGTGAGCGAGCTGGGGATCGAGGAGCGCGACTGGTCCGGGATGGCGTCGGTGGAGGCGATCGCCGCGACGGGCTCCCAGGACCGGATGGTGATCCTGGAGCCCCGCCCGGGCGCCCGGCTGCCTCTGGTCGAGCTGGACAAGCCGGTCTCCGTGATGCGGGTCGAGGAGAAGGACGGCGGCATCCACCGTGTGCACGGGCGCGCGTTCGTGCGTGAGCGGGCCGACGGCCGTACGCACCGGGTGGGCAGCGGCGGCTTCTGGCAGGTCCACCCGATGGCGGCGGACACCCTCGTCAAGGCCGTCATGCAGGGCCTGCTGCCGCGCAAGGGCGACATGGCGCTCGACCTGTACTGCGGGGTGGGCCTGTTCGCGGGGGCACTGGCCGACCGGCTCGGCGACAAGGGTGCGGTGCTCGGCATTGAGTCCGGGAAGCGGGCGGTGGAGGACGCGCGGCACAACCTCGCGGACTTCGAACGGGTGCGGATCGAACAGGGCAAGGTGGAGTCGGTCCTGCCGCGTACCGGTATCACGGAGGTCGACCTGATCGTCCTGGATCCGCCGCGGGCGGGGGCGGGGCGGAAGACGGTGGAGCATCTGGCGTCGTTGAGGGCACGGCGGATCGCTTATGTGGCTTGCGATCCGGCGGCGTTGGCTCGGGATTTGGGGTATTTCCGGGAGGGGGGTTATCGGGTGCGGATGTTGCGGGCGTTCGATCTGTTTCCGATGACTCATCATGTGGAGTGCGTGGCGATTCTGGAGCCGGTCGCGAAGGGTTCCTGAGCTGCGGTTTTTGTGCGTGCGCATGCGAGGGCAGAGGATGTTGCGCAGCTCCTGCCGGTCAGATTCCGCGGAAGGGAGCAGGTGGCCCTGTGACCCGCAACGCCGGCTGACCGGGACCATGAACTGACGCAACGCCTTGGCGGACGATGTGCCTGCTCGGCTTCTGCACCGGACCACACGGCGGTTTGGAGGCGCTGTTGACGATCGCCGCGTGAGGGACGCCGCCCTTTCCGGGGTCGACAGTTCGCCTCACCGCTGGGTTCAATCAGCGCACGGAGATGGCGTGGGCGCCCACTCGCTCGGCGCCGAACTTCTGGGCGGCCGTCGGCACGGCGTGGTCCGCGGTCGTGATGGCCGCCTTCGGCAGCCCGTTGCCGTACACGGTCCCGAACTTGTCGGCCTTGAGGTAGACGTCGGTGTCACCGCCGGGGAGGGGGACGGCGCGGAAGTTCTCCCGCGTCGCGTAGACCTGGTAGCAGTGCTGTCGTAGGTAGCCGATCTCGCTGTTCCAGCTTGAGGAGTCGGCGAAAGCCCCGTGGACCAGGACCACCGTCGGCTTCGCGCGCAGCCGCCAGCGCTTTGATTCGAGCGATGGATTTCATGTGCTGGTGTTCCTCTCGAGCTGTTCAGCCGAATTGGTACGGAGAAGCGGCGCGGCTCCTGCGGACATGAAGTCCCTGTTTGTACCGCCCTTTGCTGACGTCATGCCCGATCGGCATGACGGCTTCGGCAATCGGCATTGGCGTGACGAGTCGTGGGCCGCAATGCTCGGCGGAGTCGACGCGACTGTCCTGGCTGTGCGCGAACACACAACACCCCCGTGACCGCTCTCCGCCTGACGGAGGGCCGTAACATTGAAGAGGTCTCTGAATATGCCGAGCACTCAGTGGCGAGAGATATTTCGGCCGGACGAGAGTGTCCAGCATGCGGAACAGGTACACGTTTTCAGTGAACTGCAACGCAAGCGTCTGAATGAGCATGGCCACGGGCGAGCGCTGCACCGTAATCAGGTGGCCGCCCTGAAGGCGGTCTTGGCGGTGGGAGAAGATCTTCCTGATCATGCCAGGCAAGGAATTTTTGCCGCTCCCGCTTTTCTTGACGCACATGTTCGGCTGTCCAACGGGAACTTCTCCGTCGACCGGGCTCCCGACATCCGCGGTTTCGCGATCAAGGTCTTCGGGGCCTCGACGCCGTCGTCCGCCGATGTCGAGCAGAACTTCACCCTGGTCAGTCAGGAGACCCTGAGGGTCAGCGGTAGCGCGGACGTCGTCGGGATCGTCGAGCTCTCTGCGAGCGGGCCCGCGGCTGCTCTCCGTAGGGCCGCAACGAATCCGCAGCTGACCCGCACGGCCGTCGCGAACGTCCGGGACATGGTGAAGCCGTTCAGTGGATTCGCCACGCATGACTTCTACAGCATCATGCCGATCACGTTCGGCGACTACGCGGCCCGGCTGAAGCTGTGCGCCGCCTCGACGCGGGTCAACAAAGCAGCCCGCAAGGGTCTGGCCGCCGACATCTACGGGCGACTGGCCGACGACGATCTGGAATTCCTTCTCCAGGCACAGTTCTTCGAGGACGAGACTCGTACGCCGATCGAGAACTCGTCGGTCCGCTGGGACGCGCCGTGGCTTACGGTGGCGCGGTTGTGCGTGCCTCGGCAGACGCCGGACAGGGAATTGGCCGAGGCGGTCGAGAAGAGCAGCTTCAACCCCTGGATCGCGGCAACGGAGCATCGACCTCTCGGAGAGTTGATGCGTGCCCGCCGGGCGGCCTATTCGCTGAGCTGGCGCAACCGGGAGACTGGTCCCTGACATCCCGTCAGGGCCGTCTGCGCGTTTGTCTGTTCGATTCCGAGGTCGTCTCGGCATATGCCGAAGCGGGTGTGGCTACGATGAGCCTCATGGATCTCGACTTACGCCGGGTGCGCTACTTCGTGGCCGTGGCCGAGGAGTGCAGCTTCGTGCGGGCGGCGAGCCGTCTCTACATGACCCAGCCCGCGCTCAGCCGTCAGATCCGGGCGTTGGAGGAGGACTTGGGCGTGGTCCTCTTCCTGCGGGACCGGCAGGGCACCGTGCTGACGCGGGCCGGACACCAGCTGCTGGAGGACGCCCGGCCGATGCTGGCGATGTCGCAGGCGGTGCAGCAGCGGGTGCGGATGGCGGACCGGGAGGTGAACCAGTTCGCCATCGGCTTCATGCCGGGTGTCGTCGTCACCCCCATCGTTCGGGAGTTCGCCGCGATGGCGCCGCAGCTCGACATCGAGGTCGTGCACACATCGATCAGCGACCAGGTCGACTTCCTGATCGATGGTCGGGTCGACGTGTGCTACGTCCGACTGCCCTTGCCGGAGGGCATGTTCGAGGTGGTCCCGCTCTTCCCGGAGCCGCGCGTGGTGGCCTTGTCCGGTGAGCATCCGTTCGCGGAGCTCAAGGCGGTGCATGTCGAGGATCTGCGGGACATGGCGTTGCTCCAGGATCCGCGGGACGTACCGGAATGGCGCGGGCGTGTCCCGCGCGATCCGCCGGCGCCGGGGGACACCGGACGGTTCCCGGCGACGATCGAGGAATGCCTGGAGTCCGTGGCGTCCGGGTCCGGGTGCTATGTCATGCCGGCCGGAATGGCCGGCTTCTACCGTCGTGACGACGTCGTCTACCTGACGTTGGAGGGCGTTGCTCCGCGCATGGTCGCGCTGGCCTACTCCAAGCACAGGACCATGCCCGAGCTGCTCCAGTTCGCCGAGCTCTCGCGTCGCATGCTCGGCCCCGGCCCGGACTGACGCCTGGCGCCGCCGGTGCCGAGTTCCTCGTAGGCAGCGGCGGCGTTGGACGTGTGAGAGTGCGTCTTGTGAGGTCTGAGTGTCAGGCGCTCTTTCGGAAGACGAGCACCTCCGTGGAGGCGACGCCCATGGGGGCCAGGAAGCCGGCCTCCAGGCTGCAGTCGAGGGTCGCGAAGAGGTCCACGCAGGTCTGGCGGGGCATCGCGGTCGGGTAGGAGTCGTGTCCCGTGCCGCCCTTCGTCGCCCAGGCGCTCACCGTGGCCGGGTCGAGGCAGGTCTCCGTCATGACGTCGAAGACGATGCGGCCGCCGGGTCGCGTGACCCGGGCCATCTCGAAGAAGTAGCGGGAGGCGCAGAGGAAGGTCACGGTGTTGAAGACCTTGTGGGCCTGGACGAGGTCGACGCTGTCGTCGGGTGTCGGGGCGAGGCTGGATCCGGCGGTCGGCTGGGCCACCACGCCGAACGTGTCCACGAGGTAGTCGGCCCAGGGTTTCGCGGTCTCGTAGATCTCGTAGCGGTCGGGTGAGCACTCCTTCAGTGTCTTCTCCAGGTACCGTCCGGTCCCGGGGCCGATCTCCAGCACCGTGCCCGGGTCGGCGGCGAAGACGTCGAGAGCGCTCAGTTCGTTGATGGTGGACTGGGTGGCGCCCGGCGTCCCGTTCATGACCTCGTCGACGTAGTCGCCGACGGGCAGATCGGCCGCCCGCGCGGCCCGCATCGTCGCCTCGAACGGGATGAAGTCGTCCACTCCGCCCCGGCTGTTGGTGCTCCGTACTATGTCGAATCCGGTACGGCCCAGGAGTCGCTTGACCCCTGACTTCAATACCGACATTCTCCGCCCTGTTGAGCTCATCGGGCATTCCCCCCTCGGGTCGTGAGACCGCGGGCGCGGACGCACCGTCGTGACGGTGGCGTTTGCCCCGCGGTTGTTGATTCGTGCCAACCAGGCCTGAACGCCCGTGATGACCTGCTTCCCCCACAAGACCGGGCGTGTGCGTGGTGAAGTCCATGATGCCCATGTATCGCTGGGTCCGACACGAGAATCCCGGATGCCACTTGGCTGTTGTCGTCGCCCCGGTCGGAACACCGAGGTCGCCCCCGCACTTGGAGCGCTGGCCGCTGCCGATGGCCGGTGGCGCGTCAAGGGTGAGCGTGCAGGCCGTCCGCGAGCCGGGAGTGGCTGTGCCGCCAGCCACTGCCCACCCGTACCGCGTCCGCGAGGTGCGGGTGGTCGTCGTACAGGCCGGTGTGCTCGTGCTCGTCGGGCGTCCGCACCCGCGCGGGCCACAGTCGCAGGGCCAGCAGCCCGGCGGTCAGGGCGATGGCACCCAGCGCGATCACGGCGGCCTGAAGGCCCGCCGCAGCGCCGAGCCATCCGGCCAGTGGGTACGTCAGCAGCCAGCAGCTGTGGGAGAGGGAGAACTGGGCCGCGAACGCCTGGGTGCGCTCCTCGGGCGGCGCCGAGCGGCGGATCAGCCGTCCGGTCGGCGTCAGCACCATCGAGCAGGCGGCACCGAAGGCGGCCCAGGTCAGCAGCAGGGCGGGCCAGCTGCCGACCGCCGTCACGGCCCCGAGTCCGGCGAACACGACCGTGAGCAGCAGGGCTCCGGACAGCATCACCGTGCGGTCGGAGGCCCGGTCGAGCACGCGGGGCAGCAGGAGCGCGACGACCATCGAACCCGCGCCGTACGCGCCGAGCGCCAGGGAGACGTCCGCCGCGCCGCGCGCCAGCTGGTCGCGGACATAGACCACGGTGTTGACGGTGACCATCGCGCTCGCCGCCGCCACGGCCAGGTTGAGGACGAGCAGGGCGCGTAGCTGTGGGGTGGCGAAGAAGAGGCGGGTGCCCGCGGTGGCCTTCGCGTACACGCCGTCGCCGCGGGGCGCCGACGCCGTGAGGGGTTTGGGCAGGACGGCCGAGAGCACCAGGGTCGCCGAGGCGAGGAAGCCGGCCACCGTGCCCAGGAACAGCCAGTTGTAGGTGATGAGGGAGAGCAGGGCGGCGGCGAGCGCCGGGCTGAACAGGCTCTCCAGGTCGTAGGCGAGGCGTGAGAGCGACAGCGCCTGCGTGTAGTCGCGCTCGGCGGGCAGGACGTCCGGGACGACCGCCTGGAAAGTGGGCGTGAAGGCGGCCGACGCCGACTGGAGCAGGAAGATCAGGACGTAGACCTGCCAGACCTGGTCCACGAACGGCAGGCAGAGCGCCACGCCCGCCCGGGTCAGGTCCGAGCCCACCAGCAGGGCCCGGCGCGGCAGCCGGTCGGCGACCGCGCCGATGGCCGGGGCGATCACCACGTACGCCGTCATCTTGATCGCGAGCGCCGTGCCGAGCACCGAACCGGCGTCGGCGCCCGCGATGTCGTAAGCGAGCAGGCCGAGCGCGACCGTCGCCAGTCCCGTGCCGACCAGGGCGATGACCTGGGCGGCGAAGAGATGGCGATAGGTGCGGTTGCGCAGGACGGAGAGCATGCGGAGGCTCCTGGGCCGGACGGGCCGGACGGGGCGGGGAGACTGCCCGTCCACCGTACCAATGAGTGCGCATCTGTGCACATGTTGACTCGGGGGCGGGGTTGTGTGCATCCGCGTGCGCCTCCGTACCCCTCTACCCTGTGTGCATGTCTGCTCGCGACCCTCTGCCACCTGCACCCGATGCGCATCTGCGGCCACCGGACAGCGCGCGTCTCGCGGAGGCGACCGGGGTGTTCGCGCTGCTGTCCGACGCGACCCGGCTGCATCTGCTGTGGCTGCTCGCACAGGGGGAGTCGGACGTCGGCTCGCTGGCCGAGCGGTGCGAGGCGTCCCGGACGGGGGTGAGCCAGCACCTGGCGAAGCTGCGGCTCGCCGGGCTGGTGGAGACCCGGAGGGAGGGGCGGCACATCTACTACAGCCTGCGCGACGGGCATCTGCGCCGGCTGGTGACGGAGGCCCTCAGCCATGCCGACCACCGGGTGAGCGGCAAGGCGCCGCACGCCTGAGGGCGATCGGCCGGCCGGGGCCTCCGTGACGGGTTACTCCTGGCCGGCTTACTCCTGGGTTGTGCCGCGACGGCGGACGAGATACACGGCGCCGCCCGCCACGACGGCCACCGCGAGAGCGATGCCCGCCCAGGCGCCGGCCGACAGGCCGCCGTCGTCCTTCTGCTCCTCGGCTTCCGCGACGGGGGAGGCGGACGGCTCGGTCTCCTCGGGGGTGGGCGACGACGAGGCCGTCGCGCTCGCGCTCGGCGACGGGGTGATCGGCTTCGCGCCCGGCGCGGCTGGCTTCAACTTCAGGACGGGAGCGGGGTTCTCGCCGCTCTCGTCCAGTTCGATCCAGCGGTCGGTACGTCCGTCGCTGTAGCTCTGCAGCGTCTTGAAGGCCAGTTCCTTCGCGTCGGGCAGCTGCTTGACGACGACGGAGTACTCGACGTTCGCACCGGCCTTCACCGCCGGGCCCCCGACGGTGTAGCCGTCGTCGGCCGCGGTGAACTTCCAGCCCTTGGGGCCCTCGCCGTAGGCCACGTCGGCGGGCGCGATGCCCTCCGGCAGGACCACGCGGATCTTGGTGATGCCGGCGGTGTCGGACTCCGACTCGGCGTCGAAGCCGATCTCGACGTTCTCGGCGAGGGCCTGGGCCCTGTCGGACTCGACCTCGACGTGCGCGGCGGCCGGGCCCGCGGTGAGGAGGAGGGCGGTCGCGGTCGCCGCGGTGACGAGGGTCAGACGGCGGGCGGTGCGGGGCTTGCCGATGGCAGGGAAACGGAACATGGGTCTCTCCAGGCGTGGTGGTGCACGGGACGGCGAACGGCCGTCCCGGCGAGGTCAGTCGGCGATGGCTCGAGCGAGCCCCGCCCGGGGAGGACCCCTGCGGACCACCACGTCCGCGAGCAACGCCCCCTTGAGGGGCGGCAGTTCCAGCCAGGTGCGCATGCGGGCCGGGGGCCCGGCAGTCGGCGGTGCCGGGCGCTCGGTGAGCAGCAGCCAGGCCGTGACGACGCGGGCGCGGGCCGCCTCGACGGCGGTCGTCAGCCCGCGCGCCAGCGACCAGCAGACGCTGTCGGCGCGGTGCAGCAGTACGGCGACGAGCACGGCGGCCACCATGTGCACGGCGGTCATGGCCACCGAGTCGTGCACCCGCTCGTGCCATACCGTGTGGGCGTCCATGCCGTGATGCATGCGCGCGGGCATGGTCCCGGCCATGGACGCCGTACCGTCCGCGTGTTCTGCCATGAGCCACAGGTGCAGCCCCGCCTGCGCGGTACCACACACCGCCACGACCGCGCCGAGCGAGCGGGGGCGCCGCGTGCCGATCAGGCCCACCGCGAAGAGCGCCGCGGCCGCCGGCACGGCCTGCCGCCACGGCACCGGTCCCTCGGCGACCAGGTGGTGCGCGCTCACGCCGAGCACCACCCCGACGAGCGCGAACACCGCCGCCCGCAGAACGGGCAGCGGCGCGTGGTGCGTCGTCGTACGGAACTCGGTCATGGCCCGCCCATCATCGGGCATCGTCCGACCCGACCGGAGGCGGCATCCCTAAAGAGGCGGCTCGCCCGGATTTCCGCCCTTCCCTGCCGGATTGCGACGCAACCTGAAGGGGGGCGACCAGCGGCGGGTGACGTCCACCGCCACGGATACCTGCGGGTGGCCGCTGTCGAGGAGCGGGCTACCGCCGTGTGCCGCAGCCAGGGCAGAACGCCGCGCCGTCCGGCACCACGCCGGAGCACGAGGAGCATTGGTCGGACTGGGCGAGGTGGTAGCCGCAACCGGAGCAGTAGGCGGCCCCGTGGGTCTCGGTGCGGCACTGGGGGCAGACCAACTGCCGCGGCGTGTTGGGGTCGTAGCCCTGACCCGCCTGTTGCCCGGCGGCGTAGGCCCGCTGGGAGGCCATGTCGTTCAGGCCACGCTGCTGGGCCGCCATGGCCTCGGCCGCGGTGTCGGGGGCGCAGTTCAGACACAGCCCCTGCGCCGCGTTCCAGCAGCGTCCGCAGACGTAGTTCGTGCAGCGCGCGCAGCGGTTGAAGTGACCCTGGGCGTTGTCGATCGCCCGCTGGAAGGCCTGGTCGCGGGCCTGCCCCCAGCCGGCCCCGGCGAGCCCGTCGGCCGCCGACGTCACCCCCCGGCCCGTGTTGCCGAGCAGGCTCCAGGCCACGTCGGTGCCCTTCCTGAGCCAACTGGCGGCGCGCTCACCGGCGTACGCCTCGAACGGTGAGCGCCAGGTGTCGTAGCAGCGGTAGCAGGAGAACTCGAACTGGAAACCCGCGCCCGTGCCGCTGCGCTCGCACAGGTCACGGTAGTTGTTGCTGAAGTAGATCTCGCTGCTCATGTGGTCCCCCCACAGTCGAAGCCGCCGGCCCATTGCCCTACGACGCAGGCGGGAGGGTACCGGTTCTCGATGGCTGAAAAGTTACGGGGCCGCCGCTCGCCGCGGTGGCCTGATCAAACCGGCGGGACGGCTGCATCAGGGGAGAGGGGACGCCTGTGTCAGGCCGGGACGCCCGAGGCACGCTTGATCAGCGCATCGAACGTCCGGTCGGAGAGGACCCTGCTGAGGAAGACCAGGGGCTTGGCGCCGAAACCGGCCCGGTAGCGCGTCTTCGGGCGGCGGGCGGTGGCGGCCCTGGTGACGGTCCGGGCGATGACCAGCGGCGGCGAGGTCATGCGGGCGCCGGGCCGGGAGCTGTCCTCCAGGGCCTTCGCCATCGCTTCGGCCTGCTCCACGTAGGGCCCGTGGCCCGAGGTACGGCGGAGCTTGTCGGCGGCGATGGTTCCCCAGTCGGTCCGGATGGAGCCGGGCTCCACGACGCTCACGTGGATGCCGAAGGGCCGGGTCTCCATGCGCAGGGCGTCGCTGAGGGCTTCGACGGCGTACTTGCTGGCGTGGTACCAGGCGCCCAGGGGAGTGGTGAACTTCCCGCCCATCGAGCTGATGTTGATGATCGTGCCGCGGCGCCGGGCGCGCATGTGCGGCACGACGAGCTGGGTGAGGCGGGCGAGGCCGAAGACGTTGACCTCGATCTGGGCGCGGGCCTCGTCCAGGGGGACGTCTTCGAGGGCGCCGTAGGAGCCGTAGCCCGCGTTGTTGACCAGGACGTCGATCTGGCCTTCGGCGCCGATGATGTGCTCCACGGCCGTCTTGACCGAGGCGTCGTCCGTGATGTCGAGGGGCAGCACGTGTACGCCGAAATCGGCCAGGGCGGCCATACGGTCCACTCGGCGGGCGGCGCCGTACACGGTGTAGCCGGCCTCCTTCAGCCGGCGGGCGATGGCTTCGCCGATGCCGGACGAAGCGCCGGTGACCAGGGCAACCTTGTCAGTCATGATCGGGCACCTCATTGCGTCCCAGGATTTACAGACCTGCGGTCTCTTGTGATTCGAACGTAAGAGACCGCCGGTCTGATGTCAAGAGACCGGTGGTGCGTAATATGGCGGCATGACCTTCCAGCGTGCACGCAGCCAGGAACAGCGAGAGGTCCGGCGCCAGGCGATCCTGGACACCGCGGCCGCCATGCTGGACGAGATGCCGGCCTCGGCCGTCAGCCTGAACGAACTGAGCCGACGCGTCGGCCTGGCCAAGTCGAACGTGCTGCGGTACTTCGAGTCCCGCGAGGCGGTACTGCTCGACCTCCTCGACCTCTCGGCCCGCGCATGGCTCGCCGAAGTCGCCGGTCGGCTGCCCGACCGCGTCGACGCCGGAGCCGGCCCGCGGGAGCGCGCCGAGCGCCTCGCCGACGCGTTGGCCCGCTCGCTCGCGGAACAGCGGGTCCTGTGCGACCTGATCAGCGCCCAGGCCGCGGTGCTGGAGCACAACATCTCCACCGAGGTCGCCCTGCGCTACAAGCACGCCGCCCTCGACGGCCTCAACGGCTTCGCCGACCTGATCCGCCGCCTGCTCCCCGAGCTCGGCGAGGACGCCGCCGCCCTGGCCGCGCACACCGCCATCATGCTGATCGGCGCCCTGTGGACGCACGCCCACCCCGCCCTCGCCGTGCAGGCCGCCTACGACGCGGACCCCGCTCTGGCCACCCTGCGCCTGGACTTCGCCGAGGCTCTCGGACGGTCACTCGCCGTCTTCCTCACCGGCCTGCTCGCACGCGCCGGGCACTGACGCGACGGAGGTCCCGCCCACCCTTCGGGCCGCGCGGCGGGGGTTCCGGTTCAGGCGTTGTAGCCGCCGTGGGCGTCCAGCACCGCGCCCGTGACGTAGGACGCGGCGGGGCTCGCCAGGAAGGCGATCGCCGCGGCGATTTCTTCGGGGTGGCCCACGCGTTGCAGGGACAGCGAGCTGACCAGGGCCTTGAGGGTCTCGGGGTCCGGCCCTTCCATGCCGCCGTCCATCAGTCCGGCTTCCACGACGTTGGCCGTGATGTCCCGGGGGCCGAGGTCCCGGGCGACCCCCATGGTGTACCTCTCGATCCCCGACTTGGTCGCCGAGTAGTCGGCAAGGCCCGGGACGCCGACCCGGGAGCCCAGTCCGGAACTGACCGTGATGATGCGGCCGCCCGCGCGCAGCACTCGGGCGGCGGCCCGGATGACGGCGATCACGCCGAGGTAGTTGGTGGCGTGCATCCGGTCCAGCGCGGCGGTGTCGGCGTCCGGGTCGTCCACCGTGCGGCCCTGCTCCACCGAGATCGCCGCGTTGTTGACGAGGATGTCCAGGCCGCCGAAGTGCGCGACCACGTCGTCGATCAGCGCCGGTGCCCGACTCGTGTCCGCCTGGTCGGACTTGACGGCGATGGCCTTCGCCCCCTTGAGACGCACGTCGTCGACGACGACCTGCGCCTGCTTCTCGGAGCTGACATAGGTGAAGGCGACGTCGGCGCCCTGCTCGGCCAGCAGTCGTACGGTCGCGGCTCCCAATCCGCGCGACCCTCCGGTGACCAGGGCGACCTTGCCCGCAAGCGGCTTGCTCATTCTTCTCACCTCGTTGGTTGATCCTTCGCGGTAGTCGTAACATTAAGTGTTACGACGAGCTGTCGCAACCATCATTGTTACGACTGGGCGGTCGTAACATGAAGCGTTGCGACCGAGAAGAGGGGTTCATGAGCGCCAACAGCCGGTTGACCCTTGCCGCCCACGCGCTGGCCTGGATCGGTCTCTACCAGCGCCAGGGCCACGAGGTCGCCACCTCCGAGCAGATCGCGAGCAGCGCGAACACCAACCCCGTGGTGATCAGGCGGCTGCTCGGCGAGCTGCGCAGGGCCGGGCTCGTGGAGTCCCGGCGGGGTGTGGGCGCGGGCTGGTCGCTGGCGCGCGAGCTGGGGTCGATGACCCTGCTCGACGTGTACGAGGCAGTGGAACCCGGCCCGCTGTTCGCGATGCACCGCGCCGCCCCGGACCAGGAATGCGTGGTGGGTCACGGCATCCAGCCGGCGATGCAGGGCATCTACCAGGGCATCGAGGAGACGCTGAGAGGCGAGCTGTCCCGGGTCACGCTGGAGAACGTACTCCGGGACGTACTCGCGGCACCTCGCTAGCCTCCCGGGCGGGAGCCGGGCGTTGGGGTCACGGCAGGGACGGTGCGCACTCGGTGGTGACGAGTTGCCGGACGTCCGCGGCCGTTTCGAGCGTGCGGGCGGTGTGGGCCACGGTGGTGCAGGTGGACCGGGTGAGGCGGCGGATGCGGGCGCGTACCTCGTCCAGGGCGGACGGGGCGACGGACAGGCTGTCGCAGCCGAGGCCGACCAGGAGGGGAACGACGAGGGGGTCGGCGGCGGCGTCTCCGCAGACCGAGACCCGCCTGCCGTGCCG
Organism: Streptomyces sp. CA-249302; assembly: GCF_050936785.1. Taxonomy (NCBI): domain Bacteria; kingdom Bacillati; phylum Actinomycetota; class Actinomycetes; order Kitasatosporales; family Streptomycetaceae; genus Streptomyces; species Streptomyces sp. CA-249302. The sequence goes on from NZ_JBNJMG010000001.1 coordinate 8,146,477, forward strand.
GTGTGCGGCGGTCACGGCCGTGGCGATCGCGTTCAGGACGACCGGATGCGCGGCCATCGCCGGCGTGGCGGCGGGATCCCGGCGGTCCAGGCCCAGGAGCCGGCAGGTCAGGTCGTTGCTGCCGATGGAGAAGAAGTCGGCCTCGCGGGCGAGGACGTCGGCGTGGGCGATCGCCTCCGGTAGTTCCACCATGATGCCCAGCGGCGGCACCCCGACACCGACATCGGCGGCGGCCCGCTGGAGGAGCCGGCGGCAGGCCCGCAGTTCATCCGGACCGGCGACCATGGGGATCATGACGCGCAGGTCGGTATCGGCTCCGGCCCGTAGCAGGCTGCGGAGTTGGTCGGCGAAGGCGTCCGGCCGGGCGAGCAGCAGCGGCAGGCCGCGCCCGATCCGTGCGTCCTCGGCGTCCGGGCGCAGGAAGGGGGGCAGTTTGTCGTCGGCGAAGTCCAGCGTGCGGGCGGTGACGGTCCGGCCCACCAGAGCGCGCAGGACGGGAAGCAGGACCGCCGTGTGCTGTTCGCGGGTGGGCCAGGCGGGATGGTTCAGGAAGGGCAGTTCCGTGCGGAGCAGACCGACGCCCTGGGCTCCGGCGGACAGCGCGGCGCGCGCGTCGGCCGCGGTGGCCACGTTCGCTTGCAGCACCACCGCGTGATGGTCGAGTGTCCGTGCGGGCAGATGGCGTTCGGCCGCCAGGGCCCGGCGGCGGATCCGTGCCGCACCGATGGCGCTCAGAGCCGTGGTGCGCTCCTGCTCGGCCGGGTGGAGGACGACCCGCTGCCGCTCGGTGTCCAGGAGCAGTTCCCGGCCCTCCGCCTGTTCGAGCAGGTGGGGATCGACGCCGAGCAGCAGCGGGATGTTCTGGGCGCGGGCGACGATGGCGGCGTGGGAGTTGGGGCCGCCGGTGACGGACACGGCGCCCGTCACCGTGCGTCCGGGTTCCAGGAGGTCGGCCGCGCCTATCTCGTGGGCGACCAGGACGAGGGGCCGGTCGGGGGCGGGTGCGGTGTCGCCGTGGATGTGGGCCTGTACGCGCCGACCCACCTGCCGTATGTCGGCGGCCCGTTCGGCGAGCGTGGGGTCTTCCAGCGCGGCGATGGTCCGGGCTTGGCTCTCGACGGCCTGCCGTACGGCGATCGCGACGGGGGCGCCGTGCCGGGTGTGGGCGATGGCCCGCTCGCGCAGGTCGTCGTCCTGCGCGATGTAGGAGTCGACCTCCATGATGTCGGCTTCATCGGGCTTGCCCTGCTCACGCAGCGAGGCGGACAGCGCCAGCAGATGACCGGCTACGGCGTCGAAGGCGTCGGTGATCTGCTGGGCGGGGTCGGTCTCCGTCCCGGTGGGCAGGGCTTCGACCGTGGGCCGGTCGGTGCGGTGCAGGAAGCCCAGGGCGATGCCGGAGGCTGCCGGACGTCCGGGAAAACTGCGGCGGTCGGTCACGTCGCGGCCGCCACATCGGCCAGGGCGCGGAAGATCAGGGCCGTCGAGGTGGCGCCCGGGTCCTGGTGGCCGACGCTGCGCGCGCCGAGGTAGGAGGCGCGGCCCTTGCGGGCTTGCAGCGGTGTCGTGGCGCGCATGCCCTCCTCCGCGGCGTCCGCAGCGGCCGCGGCAGCTGCGGCGAAGTCCCCTCCCTGGCGGGAGCGTTCCTCGAAGGCGGCGACGGCGGGCGCGAAGGCGTCGATCATCGTCTTGTCGCCGGGACTGGCCGTGCCCAGCTTTTGGATGCTCTCCAGGGCGGCGGCCAGGGCAGCGGCGAAGGCGTCCGAGTCGGCGGCAGGAACGTCGAGTTGCTTGCCCAGGGCGCGGAACGCGCCGCCGTACAGCGGGCCGGAGGCGCCACCGATGCTGGAGATGAGGGTGGTGCCGGTCTTGACGAGCACGGCTCCGACCGTGTCCGCGGTGAGGTCGGTCACGGCGGCGGCAGCGGCGGTGAAGCCGCGGTCCAGGTTGGTCCCGTGGTCGGCGTCGCCGATCGCCGAGTCGAGCTGGGTGAGGTGGTCCTTGTTCTGGCCCACGGCGACGGCGATGGCCTGCACCCAGGTCCGGGCGAGGTCGATATCCATGGGGGTCTCCGTTCGATGATCGGATGTGTACGGGGGCGGTGGTACGGGGTGGTTGGGTGAGCCGGGGGCGGGGAGGCGCGGCCGTCTCCTGCCGGGCCGTGTGCCGTGCGCACGCCCCGCCTCCGGCCCGGCTTCAGACCCCCCAGCGCAGCGCCGGGGTGTTCACGGGTGCGTCCCACAGGGCGAGCATCTCGGCGTCCGCTCTGCACACCGTGATGGAGACACCGGCCATGTCCAGGCTGGTGACGTAGTTGCCTACCAGGCTCCGGGCGACGGTCACGTTCTTCGCGGCGAGCGTGGCGGCGACCTCCTTGAAGACCACGTACAGCTCGATCAGGGGAGTGGCGCCCAGGCCGTTGACCATGACGACGGTCTCCTCGCCGGCCTCCAGGGGCTGGTCGTCGAGGATGGCGTCCATACAGGTGGCGACGGTCTCGCCGGCGGGCCGGATCTTCTCGCGGCGGCGGCCGGGTTCGCCGTGGATGCCGACGCCGATCTCGATCTCGTCCTCGCCCAGCTCGAAGCCGGGCCTGCCCGCGGCGGGAGTGGTGCACGCGCTCAGGGCCACCGCGAACGACCTGCTCGCCGCGTTCACCCGCTTGGCCATCTCCGCCACGGCCGCAAGGTCACCGCCCTGCTCCGCCAGAGCGCCGGCGATCTTCTCGACGAAGACCGTGGCACCCGTGCCCCGACGCCCCGCGGTCCACGTGGAGTTCTGCACCGCGACATCGTCGTCGACCAGCACGGTCTCCACCGTGATGCCTTCGTCGTCGGCGAGTTCCGCTGCCATCTGGAAGTTGAGACGGTCACCCGTGTAGTTCTTCACGAGGAACAGCACGCCCGCGCCCGCGTCGACGGCCTTGGCCGCGGTCAGCATCTGGTCCGGCACGGGCGAGGTGAACACCTCGCCGGGACACGCGGCGTCCAGCATCCCGGGCCCGACGAACCCGCCGTGCAAGGGCTCGTGGCCCGAGCCGCCGCCGGAGACGAGAGCCACCTTCCCCGGCCGCGCCCCGCCCGCCCGGGTGATCACCCGGCCCTCGACATCGACCGACAGACCCGGATGGGCGGCCGCGATCCCCGCCAGGGCGTCCTCGAGAACCCGCTCAGGGGCGTTGATGAACTTCTTCACGACGCGACTCCTTCGGAAACGGGCTCGGACACCTGCACCACGGCTGCCGCTGGACGGGCCTTCAAGGCCGTGTGGAGGGTGCCGGCCGCAACCGCGCCCACCACCTCGGCGAGCAGATAGACGGGCAGCTGCGACCAGTGGACCGTGCCGCCGAACAGTTCGCCGGTGATCATCGGACCGAGGGTCCTGGCCGGGTTGATGGAGCTTCCGGTGGCGGGCGCCACCGGGATGATGACGGCGAACACCGCGAATCCGATGGCCAGGCCCGCGAAGCCCCCGGCCGCACGCCGGTCGACGGCACCGAAGACCACCAGGGTGAGGATGAACGTCCCCACCGCCTCCGCGAAGAATGCCTGCCCCGCGCCGACTCCCGATCCGTAGGCGGCGATTCCGAGGCCGGCGTCGACCGCCTTGTGCCCGAGCACCCCCACGATCGCGAGCGCGCCGAGCACCGCTCCCACGACCTGGGCCACGACGTAGCCGGGCACGTCCCGCCAGGGCATGTTCCTGGTGGCGGCCAGGGCCAGGGTGACGGCCGGGTTGATGTGACAGCCCGAGATGTGGCCGATGGCGTAGGCCATCCCGATGACGGCCGTGGCGAAGGCCAGCGAGATGATGCCCAACTGGGCCATGGTGAACGGGGCGCCGCCGCCGACGATTGCGGTCGCAGGCACGGACCCGACGCCTATGAACACCAGCACGGCGGTGCCCAGCACTTCGGCGAGGAGCTTCTGTGGGTAGGAGTTCTCTTCCATATGACGGCGTCCGTGCCGACGCCGGCGCGGACGCTTCACCTCCTCCGCGTGACGCGGGCTGTGAAGGGGAAGGACTGCCGGGCGCTTCCGTAGTGGGGAGCACACGGCGGCCGGATGGGAACCGGACGATGAACCCTCTCCGGTGGATGTTCATCATTGATGAACGTTGTTCCGGAAGTTAAGCCCGCGTTTCGCGCCTGTCAAGGGGTTCGGCGTCGGTGGCGAGTGCGGCCCGGCCGGCGTGAACCCGTAGCGGTGTGGAGCCCCTATGCGCCCGGGGCGTAGGCGGCCCGACGCGGGGCTCCCAGGTCCCTGGAGAGATTGCGGGCCGTTTCCCGGACGGCCACGGCGAGCTCCTGACGTGCGGTTTCGCCCAGCATGCGTTCCACCGGACCCACGATGCCGATGGCGCCGGCCACCTCACCGGAACGACCGAAGACCGGCGACGCGATTCCCGCGTCCCCGATGGCCGACTCCTGGTCCTCGATGGCGTAACCCGCCCTGGCGGCATCGTCCAGCTGTCGCGCCAGCTCCTCGCGGGCGGTGATGCTGGCGCCCGTGAGCACGGCCAACTCCCCGGTCAGCAGGCGGTCCTGCTCGCCGGCCGGCAGCGATGCGGCGACGGCCTTGCCCAACGCGCACGTGTTCCACGGGATGCTGGCACCCACCTCGAGAATCTGGACCGCGCCCTCGGGGCGGAACGCGTGGTGCACGATCAGCATGTGGTCCCCGGTGAGGACCCCTACCCACACGGCCTCCCCGGTCCGCTTGGCCAGCGCGTCCGCCCAGGTCAGCGACCGTGTCCGCAGTTCGTGGGTATCCAGGTAGGCGTTGCCCAGCTGTACCAGGTTCGGGCCGAGCTGGTACTTCGAGCTGTCCCTGTCCTGCGAGACCAGCCCTTCGATCTCCAGCGTGCGCAGCAGTGCGTGCACCGTCGGCTTGGCGACGCCCAGCCGGTCGGCGAGCTCGGTCACGCCCAACCGGGGCCCGCCGGAAGCAAGCTCCCGCAGGATCTGCACTGCCCTATGCACGGACTGGACCATAGAGATCTCCGATTCAGTATTGCTGAACAGTGTTCCGAGATTTAGGGTTGCTGTTCATGAGCGCACACGTCGGCATCGTACTCGTGTCCCACAGCGCCGAGCTCGCGGCAGGTCTCCGCCTGTTGGTGCAGCAGATCGGCTCCGACGCCGTTCCCATCGCCACCGCGGCAGGAACCGACGACGGAAGGATCGGCACCAGTTACGACCTCGTCCTGACCGCCATCAAGGACGCCGACCGGGGCGGCGGTGTCCTCGTCCTGCCCGACCTCGGCAGTTCCGTCCTGACCACCCGCACCGTCCTGGAAGACCATCCCCGCCCCGATGTGGTCATCGTCGACGCCCCCTTCGTCGAGGGAGCCGTCGCCGCCGTGGTCGCCGCCGCGTCCGGTGCCGACCTGCACACCGTCGCCAACTCCGCAGAAGAGGCCCGCCATGTCCGCAAGCTCTGACACCACCCCCGGCACCTGCCACGAGGCGCAGGTCGTACTCCCGGCCAACCTCCACGCCCGCCCCGCCGGCCGACTCGCCCGCGCCGCAGGCGGATTCACCAGCACCATCGAACTCACCCACAACGGCAGGACGATCAACCCCACCGGTGTCCTCGGAGTCATGGGCCTGGGCGCCACTGCCGGAAACAGCGTGACCGTACGGGCCACCGGCCCCGACGCCCGCGAGGCAGTCGCCGCACTGACCGACATCCTGGCGAACGCCGAGTGACCCCCGTCCCAGTGGGCGAGGCTGAGGACGAGTGCGCCGACCAGGGGGCCGGGACGAAGAGGCGGAACAGGATGAGGGCGGGCGCGGCCATGAGCAGGCCGCAGGGTCGGCGCTGCCCGCCGCGACGTAGTCGTCGTCGGTGAACAGCCGCAGGGTGATCTTCTCGTCCGGCCGTGCCGGGAACAGTCGGTGCGGTCGGTGCGGTTGCATCGGTCGAGGCCTATTTTTCCAGGAGGACAGTTTCATGACCGATCGGCCGCTGACGCTCATGGCAGTGCACGCCCACCCCGACGACGAGGCCACCGGAACCGGCGGGGTCCTTGCGCGGTATGCGGCGGAAGGGATTCGCACGGTTCTCGTGACCTGTACCGACGGCGGTTGCGGTGACGGACCGGGGGGTGTCAAGCCGGGGGAGCCCGGGCACGATCCGGCGGCGGTCGCCCTGATGCGCCGTCAAGAACTCGAGGCGAGCTGCGAGGTGCTGAAGGTCAGTGATCTGGAGATGTTGGACTATGCCGACTCCGGGATGATGGGCTGGGCGAGCAATGACGCCCCCGGATCCTTCTGGCGGACCCCCGTGGAGGCGGGCGCGGCCCGGCTTGCGGAACTCATGCGGCACTACCGGCCCGATGTGGTCGTCACCTATGACGAGAACGGCTTCTATGGTCACCCCGACCACATCCAGGCCCACCGCATCACGATGGCGGCGCTGGAGATGACCGATCTGACGCCGAAGGTGTACTGGACCACGATGCCCCGCTCGGGGATGCAACGGTTCGGCGAGATCATGCGGGAGTTCGGTGAGGACATGCCGGAGCCGGATCCCGCAGAGGCCGCCGCGCTGGCCGAGATCGGCCTTCCCGACGACGAGATCACCACGTGGGTGGACACCACCGCGTTCAGCGACCAGAAGTTCGACGCGCTGGCCGCGCACGCCAGTCAGGGCGAGAACATCTTCTTCCTCAAGATGGGCAAGGAGAGGTTCGGCGAGTTGATGGGCATGGAGACCTTCGTACGTGTCCAGGACGCCACCGGCGCGGCCGTACCCGAGAACGACCTCTTCGCCGGACTGCGCTGATCCGCCCGGCGCAAGGGGTGTCGCGCGCCGCTGTCCGTGCCCAGCTGGCGGAGATGGCTTTCGAGCTGTTTCGCCACGGCGCTCGGCCGCTCGGTCGGCTCTTTCATCTGGGCACGGGATCCGGTGACGTCACTCGCCGAGCAGGCGGCGCAGCCAGGTCAGGCGGGCGGCGCATGCCGCCTGGGAGAGCGCGGCCTGCGGCATCAGCGTGTCGAAGCCGTGGAAGCCGCCGGGCCACACATGGAGTTCGGCCGTGCCGCCGGCCTGCCAGATACCGGAGGCGTAGGCGACGACCTCGTCCCGGAACGTCTCCGCCGAGCCGACGTCGAGGAAGGCCGGCGGCAGGCCGGAGAGGTCCTCGGCGCGGGCCGGGGCCGCGTGGGCGGGGACCTCGGGGGTGCCGCGCAGGTCGCCGAGGAGCGCCGTCCACCCCTGCTCGTTGGCCGACCGGTCCCATACGCCCCGGCCGGCCATCTGCACGGCGGACGGAGTGTCGTTGCGGTCGTCGAGCATGGGGCACATCAGCACCTGGCCGATGGGCCGCGGGCCCTTGCGGTCACGGGCCAGCAGGGTCGACGCGGCGGCCAGGCCACCGCCCGCGCTGGTGCCCGCCACCACGATGCGCGCGGGATCCCCGCCGATCTCGGCGGCGTGCCCGGCCGTCCACACGAGTCCGGCGTAGACGTCCTCGACCGGCGCGGGGTGCGGGTCCTCGGGCGCGAGGCGGTACTCCACCGAGACCACCACCGCGTCCAGCTGCCGCGCCCAGTCGAGTACGACCTCCACGCCGACCCTGTTGTTGCCGATCACCATCCCTCCGCCGTGCGCGAAGTAGAACACCGGCCGCGGACCGGCGGCGGCCCGCGCCGGCCGGCACACCAGCAACGAGAGGTCGGGGGCGTCCTCAGGACCCGGGACCACACGGTTCTCGACCTCGAAGAAGCCCGCGCAGCTCAGCTGCTCGTCGCTCGGGGTGGCGGCCCCCATGCCGGCCCGCAGCTCGCGAATCCGCTCGGCGTCGAAGGCGCTGGGCACTCGGGCGAGCAGGATCTCCAGAGCGGCGGCGAGTTCGGGATCGAACGGTGGCGGTGGCGGGGTCAGGGGCATGGTCTGTCTCCTCCCGGCGTACACGGTCTCCGTACGTACGCGTGTTCCTTGCGTACGACCACGTACGCGGCTCCTGTGCACATACTGGGCGAACGGAGCCGGAAGCCGGAGCCGCCATGTGGCGACGGTTCCCCGCCATGTGGCGGTGGCCATAGCCGCTGGTTGTACCCCCATTCACCATGATCTTCTACCGTGGCCGTCCCGGGGCGCCCTACGGTGCGGACGGAGCCGTGCCGGGCGGTGCACGCAGTCCTGTCCAATACCGTGGAAGAGGCCAACTCATGCTCCCGATAGATGTGTTGCTGCGCGAGTACGACCGTGCCCGCGCCTACACCGACGACCTGTGGCGCGACCTCACCCCGGACGAGGTGATCTGGCGCCCGCACGAGGAGTCCAGCGCGATCGGCTGGCACCTCGGCCACCAGGCCCATGTCGCCCACTTCATGATCCGCAACCTCACCGCGGCCGAGCCCAGTCCCGACCCGGAACTGGACGCCCTGATGGACTCGGCGAACCCGGAGAAGTTCCGCGGCACGCTGCCGACCGTCCAACGGCTCACCGAGTTCCGTACGACCGTCGCCGAACGCGTACACGCCCGCATCGGCGACATCGCCGCCGGCCGGGTCGGCGCCCCCGCCCAACTCGCCGTCGTGGCAACCCACTTGCTCACCACGCTCATCAACCACGAGTACCAGCACGACCAGTGGATCGGCGAGGTACGGGCGGACGACCTCGGCCACGCCCTCCCGTCCGACCCCGACAGCGAGCACGTACGCCGCATCGACGGCTATCTCGTCGTCGACGTTCCGTGACCACAGGGAGAGAGTCACCCGTGACAAGCACCGCCCCGGACACCGCCGCCGGTACGCCTGCCGGGCCCGAGGCGCAGCGCCGCGTCCTCGCGGTCCTGGTCAGCAGCCAGATCCTGAGCGGGGCGGGTCTCGCGGCCGGTATCACCGTGGGTGCCCTGCTCGCGCAGGACATGCTCGGCTCCACCGACCTCGCTGGTCTGCCCAGCGCCCTGTTCACCGCGGGTTCCGCCCTCGCCGCCGTCACCATCGGCCGCATCTCCCAGGCCCGCGGCCGCCGACCGGGCCTGGCGGCCGGGTACCTGACCGGCGCCGTCGGCAGCGCGGGCGTCATCGCCGCGGCCGTCGCCGACAACCCCGTACTGCTGTTCATCGCGTTGTTCGTCTACGGCGCCGGAACCGCCACCAACCTCCAGGCCCGGTACGCCGGAGCCGACCTGGCCGAGCCCGCCCATCGCGCGCGTGCCGTCTCCACCGTCCTGGTCGCCACCACCCTGGGCGGCGTCGTCGGCCCCAACCTCGCCGCACCCACCGGCCACCTCGCCGACACCCTCGGCATCCCCACCCTGGCCGGACCGTTCCTGCTCTCCGGCACGGCGTACGCGCTGGCCGCCCTCGTCCTCGCCGTATGGCTGCGCCCCGACCCGCTGCTGCTCGCCCGCAGCCTCGACCTCCGGCAGCGGGCGGAGGCGAACAAGACGGACGGCACCGACGCGACCCCGACCTCGGCCCCGGTGCGAACCCGGGGTCCGGGGCTGATGCCCGGCGCGCTGACGATGATCCTCACCCAACTCGTCATGACCGCGATCATGACGATGACCCCCGTCCACATGCACGACCACGGCCACGGCACCGCCGCCTCCGGCCTCGTCATCGCCATCCACGTCGGGGCCATGTATCTGCCGTCCCCGCTGACCGGCTGGCTCGTCGACCGGTACGGCCCGGTGAAGATCGCCGCCGCGTCCGGTGTCACCCTCCTGGCCGCCGGAGTCACCGCCGCCGCGGCGCCCGCCGACTCCGTCGCCCTGCTCGCCCTGGCGCTCGCCCTCCTCGGCCTGGGCTGGAACCTCGGACTCGTCTCCGGTACGGCGATGATCACCGACGCCGTGCCGCCGGCCACCCGCGCCAGGACCCAGGGCCTGGTCGACGTCTCCATCGCCATCGCGGGCGCCACCGGCGGCCTCACCTCCGGCCTCGTCGTCTCCGCCGCCGGCTACCCGGTCCTCGCCCTGACCGGCGGCATCCTCGCCCTCGCCGTACTCCCCGCGATCGCGGCCACCGCGAGCAGCCGCTGAGACGCTCCGGGGATTGAGCCTCATGCCGGCCGGGACCCCGGCCGAGGCCTGAGGAAGTCAGCCCGTGGAATCTGCCGTCAGCAATGGAGTCGACCTTCTTAGGGCTGGCAGCCCACCGAGTATTTGTCCTATGACGTATTTTCTATGTCCTAGGTCCAATGCTATGGTCGGCTCGGGAGGTGGACGGCATGCAGATCAGCGGGACGACCGCGGCCGAGATCGCCGGCAGTGTGCGGGACCTGATCGCCTCGGGCGAGCTGGCTCCGCAGGACGTGCTGCCGCCCGTGCGCACGCTCGCCGAGGAGCTGGGCGTGAACCGGAACACGGTGGCCTCCGCCTACCGGCAACTCGTGGCCGCGGGCGAGGCCGAGACGCGCGGGCGTGGCGGGACCGTAGTGACCGGGGTGCCCCAACTGGCCGGCGAGGGCGCCTGGTTCGGGGGCAGGCTGACCGATCTGGCCAGCGGCAACCCGGACCCGCTGCTGCTGCCGGACCCGCTCGGCGCGCTCCGCGGCGGCGGGTACCGGCCGGCGCTGTACGGGGCGCCGCCGGTCGACGAGCGGCTGGCCGAGTGGGCCGCCGGACAGCTCGCACCCGACCTCGACGGCGGCGGTTTCCGCGTCCTGGCCACGCATGGCGCGGTCGACGCGACGGAGCGCCTGCTGAGCGCCTACCTGACGCGCGGGGACGCGGTGGCGGTAGAGGACCCCTGCTTCCTGGCGAGCATCGGCACGCTCCGGCTGAACGGTCTGCGGACGCTCCCGGTGGCCGTCGACGGGCAGGGCATGCGCCCGGAGGCCCTGCGCGCGGCCCTGGAGGGCGGGGCGCGGGCGGTGGTGTGCACGCCCCGTGCGCACAACCCGACCGGCGTGAGCATCACCCGGGCACGCGCCGCCGAACTCCGGGCGGTCCTCGCCGATCACCCCCAGGCGCTGGTCGTCGAGGACGACCACTTCTGGGCGGTGTCCCGCGCCGGCTACCACCGGATCACACCGCCGGGGACCTCCCGGTGGGCGCTGGTCCGGTCGGTGTCGAAGTTCCTCGGCCCGGATCTGCGCCTGGCCCTGGTCGCCTGCGACGAGGAGACCGCGACCCGCCTGGAGACCCGCCTCAACACTGGTACGACGTGGGTGAGCGGGCTGCTCCAGCACACCGCCCACGCCCTCCTCACCGACCCGGACGTCACCGCCCTCACCGCCAGGGCGCGCGAGACCTACGGACAGCGCAGCACGCTGCTCCTGGCCCGGCTCGACGAACGCGGGATCGGCGTCCGGGACGGAGCCCCGCCGGACGGGCTGAACGTGTGGATCCCGCTGCCGACACCAGCGCGCCCGGTCGCGGACGCGCTCGCGCGGCGGGGCTGGGCGGTCCAGCCCGGCGACCTGTTCACCGCGGGAACCTCCGTGCCCCAGGCCCTGCGGGTGACGACCTCCACGCTCACCGAGGAACAGGCCGACCGGTTCACCGACGACCTCGCCGACATCCTGCACCGCTCCAGCCGGCACTGACCGGCCACCCACAGAAAGGCCGGCTTCGGTCATGCGTACACACTTCATCGTCCACGAGTCCTTCGAGGCCCCCGGGGCCTACGAGGACTGGGCCAGAGCCCGCGGGCACGAGATCAGCCACTCCCGTGTCCACGAGGGCGATCCGCTGCCCCGAAGCGCGGACGGCATCGACCTGCTGATCGTGATGGGCGGCCCGCAGCGGCCCAGCACGACCACCGAGGAGTGCCCGCACTTCGACGCCGCCGCCGAGAAGGCGCTCATCGCCGCCTGCGTCGCGGCGGACCGGGCGGTCATCGGGATCTGCCTGGGCGCCCAGCTAGTCGGGGAGGCGCTGGGCGCCGCCTTCGACTCCAGCCCGAACACGGAGATCGGCTCCTTCCCCGTCTCCCTCACCGACGCCGGTCGCGAGCACCCCTTCCTCGCCGGCCTCGGCGACACCTTCGACACCGGTCACTGGCACAACGACATGCCGGGCCTGACCGCCGACGCCACCGTGCTCGCCACCAGCGCCGGGTGCCCCCGCCAGATCGTCGGCTACAGCCGGTACGTGTACGGCTTCCAGTGCCACATGGAGTTCACCCCGGCCTGTGTCGAGGCCCTGATCGAACACTCCGAGAAGGAACTGGCCACCTTCGCCGACCGCCCCTACGTCCAGCAGCCCGACCAGCTCCGGGCCAACGACTACACCGAGATGAACGCCAAGCTGATGACGTTCCTCGACCGGCTCGCCGCGGACCACACCGGCCGCGAGTAGTTCTCACGTCAGCTCCAGCAGCCCCCGCCGCACCGCCTCCGAGACCGCCGCCGCCCTGTTGTCGACGCCGAGCTTCCGGTAGATGCGCACGAGGTGGGTCTTGATCGTCGCCTCGCTGAGATACAGGGACCCGGCGATGGCACGGCTGCTGTTGCCGTCGGCCATCAGCCGGACCACCTCCCGCTCACGCTCCGTCAACTCCGGTATCGGAGCGGCCACTTGGCCCACGAGGTCGCCGACGATCCCGGGCGCGAGCCCCATGCCGCCCGCCGCGGCGCCACGCACCGCCCGGAAGAGGTCCTCGGGCGGTCCGGCCTTGAGGACGTAACCGCGCGCGCCGGCCTCCAACGCCCGTACCACGTCGGCGCGTCCGGAGTAGCTGGTCAGCATCACCACGGGCACCTCCGGGGCCCGAACCGTGAGCGCGCGCACCGCTTCGACGCCGTCGCCGATGCCGCCCCGGCCCGTGCTCTCGAAACGCAGGTCCATCAGTACGACATCGGGTGCCAAGGACTCGGTGAGCCGGACCGCCTCCCCGGGGTCGCCCGCCTCCGCGATCACGTCGAGATCCGGTTCGCCCTCCAACAGGGCCCGCAGCCCCGCCCGTACGACGGCATGGTCGTCCGCGATCAGCAGGCGGAGCGGGGACGGCGTCATCGGACCGCCGCCGTCGGGCTCGGTGCCGTCAGCAGGCCGGAGCGGGTGCGGACGGGGACCGTGGCCCGGATGCGGGTGCCCCGGTTCGGGGCGCTGTCGACGGTCAGATCACCGCCGTACTCCCGAAGCCGCGCCCGCGCCGCCGGCAGACCGAAGCCGCGGCCCGCCGGGGACGCGCCGTCCGTACGGGCGAGGCCGAAGCCGCGGCCCGGGAGGTACTCGCCGCCCGCGCGGACGAGGTCGAAGCCGATGCCGTCGTCGCGCACCTCCAGTTCGACGCGGTCGGCGGCTCGGCGGAGGGTGACGAGGACGCTGGTGGCGCGGGCGTGCTCGCGGACGTTGGCGAGCGTGCTCTGGGCCACCCGGAACAGGGTGAGCGCCGCCTGTTCGTCGAGGTCGGGGCGGTGTACGCCCGTCGAGTGGAACCGCACCTCCGGCGCCGTGCCCTCCTCCCGCGCCCGCAGGCACAGCAGTTCGAGGGCGCCCTCCAGGCCCTCCTCGGCCACCACCGACGGGGTCAGGTCCCGGATCATCCGCCGGGTCTCCGCGAGGCTCACGTCCAGGCCGTCGGCGACCGCGCGCACCCGGGTGCGCGCCACGTCCGGCCGTTCCTCCCAGTCCCGTTCGGCGGCCTGCAACAGCATCAGGCTGCCGGAGAGTTCCTGCGCGAGCGTGTCGTGCAGGTCGCGGGCGATGCGCTCACGCTCGCCCAGCACCCCGGCCCGCCGCTGCTCCCGCGCCAGCACGTCACGGGTGCTGCGCAGCTCGTCCACCAGGCGCTGGCGGTCGACGGCGACCCGCTGCTGCGCCTGGTACAGGGCCACCGTGCCCCACACGGCCGCCACCGGGATCAGCACCAGCTCGGGGTCGAACCCGCCCGCGCTCCTGGTGAGTTGGGCGATCAGTACGAGGGTGACGGCACCCGTCGCGACCCGCGCCGCCCGGCGTCCGAGCGCCCGCAGGGCCGCGCAGGCCAGCGGCACCGCGCACCACACATAGGCGCCGGTCAGGGGCGAGGGAGTGAGGGCCGTGAGGTACGCCCACAGCAGGATCAGCGCCGCCACCCAGCCGTGCCGGGTGAGCGGGCCCAGCCGGCGCCACAGCAGCAGGCCCGCCGAGTAGGTCATGGCGAGCAGCGTGCTGGCGGCCACGATGTCCCAGCACAGCGCGATGTTCAGCCGGGCCAGCCGGACCAGCGCGGCACCGACGACCAGGAAGAACACCAGGTGCGCAAGGTGGCGGGGAGCGAACCGACTGCCGGGGACCGGCGGTGACGGGTGGGCGGGGCCCGGGTCGGACACGACAAACCCCCTGGAGAGATGATCCGTCGGGGCGGCCGAGTCTATCCGTCGGCTGTATGGGCGATGTGAAGAGCGGGGCCCCGGTCGATGGCGCCGGGGCGCGGGCGACCGGAGCCCCGCGGTGCGTCAGGCGCCCGGGTGCAGTCCGGGCCAGCCGGGCGTGGGGTCGCCCCTGACCTCGCCGAAGTAGAGGGCGAAGGTCTGCTTCCAGCGCTCCACCGCGGCGCGGTCGGCCATGAACTCCGGGAAGCCGTCGAGATGGGCGTTCGGGTACTCCCAGATCGGCCGCAGACCGCCGGCCGGCGTGACGTCGGTCCGTACCGACCAGCCGTTGAAGGCCTTCTGCTGCGTCTCGGCGGACAGCTGCCAGTTGAGGTAGAGCTTGGCGGCCGTCGGGTTCCCGGCCTGCTTGAGCACGGCCGCGCGCTGACCCCAGGCCATGAACGGGTGCTTGTCGGCGATCACGAACCTCGCGGGCGACGACGAGTTGGGCACCGCCGAGCCCGCAGTGCCGACGCCGATCGCCTTCTGCCCGGCGAAGACGGCATCGCCCGGCGAGTTGCTGCCGCGCGCGAACCGCACGTCCTGCGTGGCGAGTCGGGCGACCCAGTCCCAGCCGTACTTCTGGACGTACAGCGTGTAGAGGTAGAGGACGGCGTCGTCGTCGTGCGGGTACGACGAGGCGATCCTCCCCTTCCACTTCGGGTCGACCAGGTCGAGCGGGTCGCGGGGCGCGTCCGAGCCGACGGCCGCCGTGCCGTACAGGAAGCTGAACGCGATCGCCGCCACCGCGACCCACGCGCCCTGCGGATCCCGGAACCCCTCGTACAGCTTCGAGAACCCGGCGGGCTTGTAGTGCAGCAGCCGCCCCTGCCGCTTCCAGCGGACGAAGTCCTGCAAGGTCTGAAGCTGTACGACGTCGGGGACGAGGGTGTCGGTGGCGAACTGGTTGTCGACGCGGACGTCGTGGTACTTGCTGTAGTCCACGATCAGCGTCAGGTCGATGTCGGGGAAGCGGGCCTTGAACGCGGCCTTGGTGCCGTCCTGCTGGGTCGGGGTGTCGCCGCCGGAGTAGACGACGAGCTTGCCGCCCTCCTCGAGCGCGGCCCGGTAGAGCTCGTCGAGGGTGCGGGTCTCCTCGGGGCCGCCGGAGTTCCGTGCGGCGGCCGAGGCGGCCGAGGCGTTGGCACCGGCCACGCCGATACCGAGGGCGGCGCCCGCCCCGGTGGTGAGGACACGCCGTCTGCTGGGGAAGCTGGACACGCTGAGGAGACCTCTCTGCTGGGGGTGACGTACGGCCCGGGCGCCATGGGCGTTCGTCAGTCTGGCGCGGGGGAGCGGCGGGCCGCGTCGTCCGTACGGATCGATGGGCGGCCGCAAGATGGAAACGCCGTTCAACCGAACGGTTGAAGCCCGGCGGTCGTCCCTCTTCGGCCGCCTTGGCCGATGTGCGCCCTTTCAGCCCGCCCGGGCGGTGTCCACACTGCGAGGCAGGGGACCGACCGGGGGTGCGGATGGCTGCGCGGCGCAAGGCACGGAGACGGCGGAAGGCGCGGGGCCGGGCGGTTCCGTCCGGCGGTGGGCTGCTGCTCGGCCTGCTGGTACTCGCCGTGTTCTGGTCGAGGATCTGGGTGTACGTCGTCGTACTCGCCGCGGTCGCCGCCGTCGGCGGGCTCGGCTGGTGGCTGTGGCGCACGGACCGGCTGGTGCGCGGCCGTGACCGGGAGTGGCGGCGGCAGGACGCGGTGGCCGCGGGGCGTCGGACGCTCGCCGAGGTGGACGGCATGACCGGCACGGAGTTCGAGGACCTGGTGGCCGCGCTGTGCCGGCGGGACGGGTGCGCCGAGGTGCGAAGGGTCGGCGGGGCCGGCGATCAAGGGGCCGATGTGGTCGGGCGGTTGCCGGACGGGCGGACCATGGTCGTGCAGTGCAAGCGGTACGCGCCGAGTGCCGTCATCGCGAGCCGTGAGGTGCGTGATCTGCTCGGTTCGAAGGTGCACTTCGGGATGGACGTCGCGGTGTTCGTGACGACGACCCGGTTCAGCAGACAGGCCATGGACGTCGTTCTCAAGAACGGCGTCATCGCCGTCAACCGCGATCTGCTGGGATCGTGGAACAGCGGCGCCTCGCTGCCCTCGCTGATGGGTGTGAACGGTTCCGGGCAGGGTGACGCCACGCACCGGGCGCGCTGGCGGACGACGTACGGGCGGCAGAAACGGCGACGCCCGGGCCGCCCCCTGCGGGACGGCCCGGACGCCGTATGACCGGTGTGGATCAGATGTCGACGCGGTCCGCGTTCGACACCTTCACCCAGGCGGCGACGAAGTCGTTCACGAACTTCTCCTTCGCGTCGTCCGAGGCGTAGACCTCGGCCAGCGCGCGCAGCTCGGAGTTCGAGCCGAAGACGAGGTCGGCACGGGTGCCGGTCCACTTGACCTCGCCGGTCGCGTCGTCACGGCCCTCGAAGACCGTCTGGTCCTCGGAGACCGACTTCCACGTCGTGCCCAGGTCGAGCAGGTTGACGAAGAAGTCGTTCGTCAGCTTGCCCGGGGTCTCGGTGAGGACGCCGTGCGCGGTGTTCTGGTAGTTGGCGCCCAGGACACGCAGGCCGCCGACGAGGACGGTCAGCTCGGGGGCGCTCAGGCCGAGCAGGTTCGCCTTGTCGAGCAGCAGGTACTCGGCCGGGAGGCGGTTGCCCTTGCCCTGGTAGTTGCGGAAGCCGTCGGCGGAGGGCTCGAGCGCGGCGAAGGACTCCGCGTCCGTGTGCTCGTCCGTGGCGTCCACGCGGCCCGCGGTGAACGGCACCTCGACGGCCACACCGGCGTCCTTGGCGGCCTTCTCCACGGCGGCGGCGCCACCGAGGACGATCAGGTCGGCCAGGGAGACCTTCTTGGCGCCGGAGTTGAACTCCGCCTGCACGCCCTCCAGGACCCGCAGGACCTGCGCCAGCTCGTCGGGCTCGTTGACGTCCCAGCCGGCCTGCGGCTGGAGGCGGATACGGGCGCCGTTGGCACCGCCGCGCTTGTCGCTGTTGCGGTACGTGGAGGCCGACGCCCACGCGGTGGAGACCAGCTGGGACACGGACAGGCCCGAGTCGAGCAGCTTGGCCTTCAGGGCCGTCACGTCGGCGGCGTCGATCGCCGCGCCCTCGGCCGCCGGCAGCGGGTCCTGCCACAGCAGGGTCTCCGCCGGGACCTCCGGGCCGAGGTACAGCGACTTCGGGCCCATGTCACGGTGGGTCAGCTTGAACCAGGCGCGGGCGAAGGCGTCCGCGAACTGGGCCGGGTTCTCGTGGAAGCGCTTGGAGATCTCGCCGTAGACCGGGTCGAAGCGCAGCGAGAGGTCGGTGGTGAGCATCATGGGGAGCTTCTTCGAGGCGCTGTGGGCGTCGGGGATGACCGCCTCGGCGTCCTTGGCCACCCACTGGTTGGCGCCGGCGGGGGACTGGGTCAGCTCCCACTCGTAGCCGAAGAGGATGTCGAAGAAGTCGTTGCTCCACTGGGTCGGCTTGGTGGTCCAGGTGACCTCCAGGCCGGAGGTGATCGCGTCGCCGCCCTTGCCGGAGCCGTAGGTGGAGGCCCAGCCGAGGCCCTGGGCCTCGATCGGGGCGGCCTCGGGGTCGGCGCCGACCAGGTCCGCGTCGCCCGCGCCGTGGGTCTTGCCGAAGGTGTGGCCACCGGCGATGAGGGCGACGGTCTCCTCGTCGTTCATCGCCATCCGGCGGAAGGTCTCACGGATGTCGCGGGCCGCGGCGATCGGGTCCGGGTTGCCGTTCGGGCCCTCCGGGTTGACGTAGATGAGGCCCATCTGGACCGCGCCGAGCGGGCTCTCCAGCTCGCGGTCGCCGGTGTAGCGCTGGTCGTCCAGCCACACCGTCTCGGGACCCCAGTAGACGTCCTCCTCCGACTCCCAGACGTCCTCGCGGCCGCCGCCGAAGCCGAAGGTGGTGAAGCCCATCTGCTCCAGCGCCACGTTGCCGGTGAGGATCATCAGGTCGGCCCAGGACAGGCTCTGGCCGTACTTCTTCTTGACCGGCCACAGCAGACGGCGGGCCTTGTCCAGGTTGCCGTTGTCCGGCCAGCTGTTCAGCGGCGCGAAGCGCTGCTGGCCGGCGCCGGCGCCGCCGCGGCCGTCGGAGATGCGGTAGGTGCCCGCGCTGTGCCAGGCCATCCGGATCATCAGCGGGCCGTAGTTGCCGAAGTCCGCCGGCCACCAGTCCTTGGAGTCCGTCAGGATCTCGGCGATGTCCTGTTTCACGGCCGCCAGGTCGAGGCCGTTGAAGGCCTCGGCGTAGTCGAACTCCTCACCGAGCGGGTTCGCCACGGCCGGGTTCTTGGCGAGGATCTTCAGGTTGAGGCGCTCCGGCCACCACTGGCGGTTGCCGCCGCCCTGGGTGGGGTGCAGGGCTCGCCCGTCATGCGCTACCGGGCACTTCGCCTCTGCGGCGTTGTTCTCAGACATGGGAATCCTTCCGGGGGGTTGGTGCTCAGGCCGTGCGTGCGGTGGAACAGTCGGGGCACAGGCCCCAGTAGATGACCTCGGCCTCGTCGATGGCGAAGCCTCGGTCGTCCGAAGCGGTGAGACAGGGGGCATGACCGACCGCGCAGTCGACGTCGGAGACGGCGCCGCAGGACCGGCATACGAGGTGGTGGTGGTTGTCCCCGACCCGTCCCTCGAACCGGGCGGGGCTGCCGGGCGGCTCGATACGGCGGACCAGGCCGGCCGTGGCGAGGGCGTGGAGTGCCTCGTACACGGCCTGTAGCGATATGTGGCCGACACGCTCGCGCACTCCCGAGGCGATCGCCTCGACGCCGAGGTGGTCACCGTGGCGGACGGTCTCGAGCAGCGCGACGCGGGCGGCGGTCACCCGCAGGCCGGCACCGCGCAGCTCATCGGCGGTGGACGGGGTCCCGGGTGAAGTCATGGCGCCAACCTACCCCCATAAACACGAACGGTTCAAGAAAACGAACCGTACAGGTTTGGTGTCGGGGGAGTGGCCTGAGGGACGCGAGGTGATGTCCGGGACGCGCTGTGGCGCCCACGGGGCGAGCGTGGGCGCCACGGTGCCGCCGATCATCTGGGTGGCACTGAGTCGGATGTGACGTCAGTCACCTCCGGGGCTCTCGCGCGGGGCGGTCGCCGCTCGGGAGCCCACCAGTAGCAGGCACAGGACCGCGACGCCCGCGACCACGCCGGTGAGCAGGAGCAGGGGGTCGAGGGGACGGGTGGTGGAGGCGGCGTTCTGGAGGTCCGGGGCCTGCTGGACGGCGGTCGCGGAGGCGGGCGACGGGGCGGGGTCCGCGGCCGCCGGGGCGGCGGCCGACGCGCTCTGGCCGACGTGACCGGAGCCCTTCGTGGTCATGGGCATGGTCATGGAGGGCATGGCCGCGGCGGTGGAGCGCCGGGTGGGCGCGGGCGCCGGGGTCGCCGGGTGCCGGTGCACGGTCGGGGTGGGGGCCGGCTCCACCACGAGCCGCGCCGTCATGTCCGGGTGCACGGTACAGGCGTAGCCGTACGTCCCCGGCGTGCCGAAGGTGTGGCTCCAGCTGCCGCCCTTGCTCAGCATCGGGGAGTGGACCGCGGCCGGGCCGGAGCTGGTCTTCACGTCGTGGGGCGCCTGGTCCTGGTTGGTCCAGGTGACGGTGTCCCCGGCCGTGATGGTCAGGCTCCGCGGCGCGAACGCGTAGCCGGACATGGCGACTTGGTGACCGGCGGCCGCCCGCGCCGGTGGGGCGGGCAGGAACAGGGCGGCGGCCACGAGGAACAGGGCGGCGAGCAGGGCGGTCAGGCGGGGCATGTGAACTCCGCGGCGACGAGCAGCCGGATGCGGTCTGCGGGGCGGGTGCGGGACAGGGGCAGTCCGGTCGTACGACGGAGCGGGCGGTACGGCACCCGGAGCGTGCCGAGGACGAGCAGCCGCTCGGCGGTGCGCTCGACGACCCGCAGGCCGAGCACGGCCGGGAACGGCGCGTCGGCCAGGGCGAGTTCGCTGGGGACGTGCAGCCGGGTGGCCTCGTCCGTGGGCGTGAGACTCGTGCTGACGAAGGTGAGCGGTCGGCCGCCGAGCGGCCGGCCCGCCAGCTCCAGGCTCAGCACGCAGTCGTCGGAGTCGTGCGCCACGGTGAGGGTCGCGTCGAGGGCGGTGAGCCGGTGGCGCAGGGTGGTCAACGGGCCGAAGCGGGCGGTCAGTTCGGTGATGCAGCGGTCCGGTGCGGCGGTGTAGGTGCCGGGGTCGGGCAGCCAGTCGGGGCCCGGGCGGGGCGGTGGCAGGGGAATGGTCGGGAGGGTCTCTGTGGTCATCTCGGCACCTCGGTGTTCGGGCGGAGTGACGGGCGGGGAGAATGGAGCGGCGACGGGCCGGCCGACTGCGACTCGGCCGGCCCGTCGCCTCCTGCCGGGGGATCAGCAGGAGTTGGTGATGTAGTCCTCGGTGGGGGCGAGCAGGTGCTCGGCCCAGACGGTGTGCATCTTCACGTAGGCGTCGGGGTCGAGGATGTCCGCGACCTGCTGGCCGAGCGACTCCTCCAGGTGCGCCGAGTCGATGTGCTGGAGCAGCACGCTCAGCGTGTCGTCGGAGACGCTGCCGGCACCGTTCACCGCCGGGGTGAGGATCGACTCCAGCCAGACGGTGTGCATCTTGATGTAGCTGTCGAGCTGGAGCGCGTCCTGGACCTGCTGCCCGGGCGACTCCTCCAGATGCGCCTTGTCGATGTGCTGGAGGATGGGCAGCAGCACCTGCTGGACGCTGACGCACTGCTCGTCGCCGCCGTCGTCCCCGCCGCTCGAACCGCCGGAGCTGCTGCCCCCGCCGCTCGAACCGCCGCCGCTGCCACCGGAGTCGGAGCCACCCGTGGTCCCGCCCGTCGAGCCACCGGTCGAGCCGCCCGTGGACCCGCCGGTGGTGCCTCCGGTCGAACCGCCGGAACTGCCCCCGCTGTCGTCGGCGACCACGGTCACCGAGGCCGTCATGTCCGGGTGGACCGCGCAGTAGTACTCGTACGTGCCGGCCTTGGTGAAGGTGTACGACCAGCTGTCCCCCTTCTCCAGGGTCCCCGAGTCGAACTTGGCCGGGCCGCTGGTGGTGGTGACCGTGTGCGGAGCGGAGTCCTCGTTGACCCACTTCACGGTCTGGCCGACCTTCACCGTCAGCTTCGGCTGCGCGAAGGCCATGTCCTTGATCTCGACGGTGTGGTCGGCCGCCGCGGCGTCCGTCGCCGCCTGGTCCGTGTCCGCCATGGAGTGGGCCTCGGCGGCGGGCTGGGCGGTCTGCGGGGCCGCGGCGCCGGTGGACGCCTGGAGCAGACCGAGACAGGCGACGGCCGCGAGGCCGGCGCCCAGCCCGGTGGCCAGCAGCACCCGGTTGCCCGCCCGGGAGCGTCGGTGGGCGGCCGGGGGTGCGGTGGTTTCCTCTGTGTGCATGGTGGTGGGTCTCCCTTGTGAGATTCGCCGGTACGGCGAGGGGGGTGGGACAGGTGCCGGTCAGCGGCCGGGAGCGGACGTGACCAGCAGACTCGTCGCGGCGAGTACGACGAGGACGAGCCCCGTCTCGGCCGCGACCGAGTGGACGAAGGGCCGCACGGTGGCGCGGTCGCCGCGCAGCAGTACGGCGATGTCGAGCCGCGTCCGCACCCAGCCCCGGCTGCGCTGCGCGAGCGCCAGTACCAGGGCCAGCACGGCGAGTTTGAGCAGCAGGAGGCGGCCGTAGCCGGTGTGCAGGAGGGCACCGAAGGAGCCCACGACCTGCCAGGTCAGCACCGCCCCGGCGGCCACGATCGCGGCGACCGAGACCCCGGCCAGCGTGGAGTAGCCGGGCACGACCGCCGACAGCTCCTCGGGCCGGCGCCGGGGCAGCACCCCGAGCAGCAGCAGCGTCAGACCGCCGAGCCACAGCGAGACGCCGAGCAGATGGACCAGGTCGGCCACCGCGCCCCAACCGGGGTGCGTGCCTTCGGAGTTGTGCCCGGTCATGCTCGTCGTGCGCAGCAGCCCGAGGCTCACCGCCAGTGCGCCGACCCGCCAGCCGGGTGAGCGCGCGGCCCGGTCCCCGCCTTGCAGGACGGCGGCCAGGACGATCGCGGCCAGCACCCACATCAGCACCCGGCAGGCGGCCACGACGCCGACCTCGGTGCCCAACAGGTCGGTGTAGGTGGCGCGTTGGAACACGTCGCCGAGCGTGCCCAGCGATCCGTACGCCCCCTGGAGCCCCGGCGCGAGCAGGCTCGCCGCGAGTCCGGTGGCCCAGGAGAGGGTGAGGAGGCGGCGGGTACGGCGGTCCAGGGTGCCCTGCGGCCACAGCAGCGCTAGGAAGGCCAGACCGCCGACGTACAGGGCGAGGGCGAGGTAGCCGGCCCAGCGGACGGTGACCCAGGCGGTGTGCACGGCCTCGGACGGCTCGGGCGCCGTCGGGGCGGCGGCATCGGGCGCGGCCTTCGCGGCGAGGCGGAACGAGAGTGTCCCGGACGTGGGATGCCCGTCCTTCATGTCAAGTACCTGCCAAACCAGTGCGACGCGGCTCCGTCCGGACGTCTTCGGGACGGTGACCTCGACGGTGTCGTCGCCCCGACCGCTCCGGTGGACGGTCAACTGCCTGCCGTCCGCGGTGACATGGACGTCGTCGAGTTCGACCGGCTCACTGAAGGCGAGCCGGACGGTGGCCGGGGTGCGGGCGAGCCGGGAGCGGTCGGCCGGGGACGAGGACTCCAGTTCCGTATGGGCGAAAGCGGGTGGCGCGGCGAGCAGCAGGGCGGTGAGGGCGGTCAGCAGGACGGTGAGGAGCGAGGGCGCACGGCGTCTCACGGAAGCACCTCCGAGAGGACCGAGGGCGAGGGGGCCACGCCGACGCAGAGGGACGAGAGGACGCCGGTCGACGTGGACGCGGAGGGGGACGGGGTCGGCGTGGCCGGGGTGAGCAGGCCGTCCAGCAGACCGGTCACCGAGGTGGTCACGCCGTTCAACAGGGGCTTCACGAGGCTGACTTCACCCTCGTCGCAGCTGTCCGTGGGCGTGCGGGAGGGGGACGGCGTCGGTGTGGCGGACGGCGAGGGCGTGGTCGTGGGGTCGCCGCCCGCTCCGCCCGTGCCGTGATCGTGGCCGTCGCTCCCGCCCGTGGGCGCCGGGCCGCCGGCCACCGGAACCAGGGCGGCGCCCCCTCCTGCCCGGTAGCCGCCCCCGGACGTCCCGCCGCCGGTGTCGGTGTCGGGCGGGCCGGTCTCCGAGCGGGCCGTGGGCTGGTGAGGTGTCGGCGAGGCCCCGGATGCCGGGGGCGAGGTGGTGGTGACGGTCGTCGGTGCCGGGGCTCCGATGCCCGAGGCGTATCCGAGGACGACGACCACGGCGGCGACGAGTGCGCCCGCCACGATCTCGTCGCGATGGTCTCCTGGCCAGGACGCCCTGGCGAAGAAGGACATGGTCCCTCCCTGACGCTGCGCGTGGAACGACGGTGACCAGGAGTGGACCGATGCGACGATTCCCGTCCGCTACGCGTCAGTTAATCGGCCGTTTCATTGCCTCATTTTCGACAGGGGGTGGGTTGTGAGAACGGACCTCCCCGCCCGAATGCGCGCATTGCATTCCGTGAAGGAAAAGAAGAGAGCGTGAATTCGAACGCGCACGGCATTTATTTCTTCACGTAATCGCCGTGAATGCATATGCCTGCGGACGTCACGCCTCTCACACCGTCCCTCCCGCCTCTGTGCGTCACGTGTAACCCCTGATGACGACCCCAGGAGACACCCGTGTAATGGGCATTTCGTACCGTCGGGGAAGATCCACCCGCACGGAACGAGCAGGAGAGGCAGGGGGTGCCCGTGGCCGCGCCGGACTCGCGGAAGGCCAGCACGACGACGGCTGCGAAGGTGCGGACGGTCTGCTCGTACTGCGGTGTGGGCTGCGGTCTCGTCCTCGACGTGGGCATGGGCCCGGACGGCCGTCGTACGGTCCTGAAGGCCTCCGGCGACAAGGAGCACCCGGCGAACTTCGGCCGGCTGTGCACCAAGGGCGCGACCACCGCCGACATGCTCGCCGCGCCCGGCCGGCTGACCACCGCCCTGGTCCGGCCCGAGCGCGGCGAGGAGCCGGTGCCGTCCGGCGTCGGCGCGGCGATCTCCGAGACGGCGAAGCGGCTGCGCGCGATCGTCGACGAGCACGGGCCCGACGCCGTCGCCCTCTATGTCTCCGGGCAGATGAGCCTGGAGGCGCAGTACCTGGCGAACAAGCTGGCCAAGGGGTTCGTCGGCACGAACCAGATCGAGTCGAATTCACGTCTGTGCATGGCCAGCGCGGGCACGGGCTACAAGCTGTCGCTCGGCGCCGACGGCCCTCCGGGGTCGTACCAGGATCTCGACCGGGCGGACCTCTTCTTCGTCATCGGCTCCAACATGGCCGACTGCCACCCCATCCTCTTCCTGCGCATGATGGACCGGGTGAAATCGGCGGGCGCCAAGCTGATCGTCGTCGACCCGCGGCGCAGCGCGACCGCCGAGAAGGCGGACCTGTTCCTGCAGATCAGGCCCGGCACCGATCTGGCGCTCCTCAACGGACTGCTGCACCTGCTGTACGAGAACGGGCACACCGACGCCGAGTTCATCGCCCGCAACACCGACGGCTGGGACGAGATGCCGGCCTTCCTCGCCGACTACCCGCCCGCCGCCGTCGCCGAGATCACCGGCATCCCCGAGGACGACATCCGCGAGGCCGCCCGGCTGATCGGCGAGGCGGGGGAGTGGACCAGCTGCTGGACCATGGGCCTCAACCAGTCCACCCACGGCACCTGGAACACCAACGCCCTGGTCAACCTGCACCTGGCGACCGGTGCGATCTGCCGTCCGGGCAGCGGGCCCTTCTCCCTCACCGGGCAGCCGAACGCCATGGGCGGGCGGGAGATGGGCTACATGGGCCCCGGTCTCCCCGGCCAGCGGTCCGTGCTGGTCCCCGAAGAGCGGGCGTTCGTCGAGGAGTTGTGGGGGCTGGAGCCGGGCGCGATCCGCGCCGACGGCGTCGGCAAGGGCACCGTCGAGATGTTCCGGAAGATGGCCGACGGCGAGATCAGGGCCTGCTGGATCATCTGCACCAACCCCGTCGCCTCCGTCGGCAACCGCAAGACGGTCATCGAGGGCCTGGAGGCCGCCGAGTTCGTCGTCACCCAGGACGTCTTCGCCGACACCGAGACCAACGCCTACGCCGACGTCGTCCTGCCCGCCGCCCTGTGGACCGAGACCGAGGGCGTCCTCATCAACAGCGAACGCAACCTCACCCTCGCCCGCCCGGCCGCCGACCCACCCGGCGAGGCCATGGCCGACTGGCGGCTCATCGCCGCCGTCGCACGCGAGATGGGATACGAGGACGGCTTCTCGTACGACAGCGCCGAGGAGATCTTCGAGGAGCTCAAGCGGGCCTGGAACCCCAAGACGGGCTGGGACCTGCGCGGAGTGACGTACGAGCGGCTGCGGGAGACGCCGGTGCAGTGGCCGGCGGCGAGCGCGGACGGCCCCGACCGCAATCCGATCCGGTACGTCGACGAGGACGGCGGTCTCACCTTCCCGACCGCCACCGGACGCGCCGCCTTCTTCGCCCGCCCGCATCTGCCGGCCGCCGAAATGCCGGACGACGACTACCCGTTCGTCCTCAACACCGGGCGTCTGCAGCACCAGTGGCACACGCTGACCAAGACGGCGAGGGTGCCCAAGCTCAACAAGCTCAACCCCGGCCCCTTCGTGGAGCTGCACCCACGGGACGCGGCCGAACTCGGCATCACCGAGGGCGACTCGGTGGAGGTCGCCTCGCGGCGCGGCCGGGCCGTGCTGCCGGCGGTGGTCACCGACCGTGTGCAGGTGGGGAGTTGCTTCGCGCCCTTCCACTGGAACGACCTGTTCGGCGAGTACCTCAGCGTCAACGCGGTGACCAGCGACGCGGTCGATCCGCTGTCCTTCCAGCCCGAGTTGAAGGTCTGCGCGGTGTCGCTGAGCAAGGTGTCGACGCCGGTGACGGTACGAACTCCCGTCGCGCAGCCGGTGGTTGGGACGACGGTCGAGACGGCTGAGATCCCCGCGCTCGTCGGAGCGGCCGCCCCGGCCGCGTCCGCCGCCGCGGGCGCCTTCGGGCTCGAACCCGCTCCGCCGCCCGTGCTGACCGCCCCCGAGCGGCAGTACCTGGTCGGCTTCCTCGCCGGCATCCCCTCCGGCGCCTCGGGCGTGCCGGTCCTCCCGCCCGACGCGCCCTTCAGCCCCGACCACGCCCTGTGGGTGAACGGCGTACTCGCCGGGATGTACTCCAGGACGGCGACCCCGGCACCGGTCCCGCCCACGGCGACCGCGGGGGCCGTCGTGACCCGTGAGGTCGTCATCCTCTGGGCCTCCCAGACCGGCAACGCCGAGGACTTCGCCGCCGCGACCGCCGAGCGGCTCAAGACGGTCGGGCACGCGGCCTCCCTGTTCGGCATGGACGAGGCCGACCCCGCGACGCTGCCGCCCGGTGCCGATCTGCTGCTGATCACCAGCACCTTCGGCGACGGCGACGCCCCCGACAACGGCAGCGGCTTCTGGGAGACCCTGGCCGCCCCCGACGGCCCGCGCATGGAGGGCCGCCGCTACGCGGTCCTCGCCTTCGGTGACTCCTCCTACGACGACTTCTGCGGCCACGGCCGCCGCCTCGACCAGCGCCTCGACGAACTGGGCGGACTGCGGCTGGCGCCACGCACGGACTGCGAACCGGACTTCGAGGACGCGGCGCACGGCTGGCTGGACTCGGTTCTGACGGCGCTCTCCGATACGGCGGGAGGGTTCGCGGGTACGGCGGAAGCGCTCGCCGGTACGCCGGAACCGGGCCCCGCGCTCGCGCCGACCGTCGCCCCGGCCCCCTCCGCTACGGCGACGGCTCCGGCCCCCGCCCCGGCCGCGCCCCGCAGCAGGAAACCCGCCCCCGTCCTCGCCCGCCTCACCGGCAACCGTCTCCTCAGCCTCCCCGGCGCCGGCAAGGAGGTGCGCCGGTTCACCTTCGACACCCGGGACAGCGAGACACCCCTGCTGTACGAGGCCGGCGACGCACTCGGGGTGCGGCCGCTCAACTCCCGTGCGCTGGTAGAGGAGTGGCTGAACGTCACCGGCCTCGTCTCGGACCGCGCGGTCGACGTGAACGGCGTCGGCGAGGTCCCCTTCGACGAAGCGCTGCTCCGCCATCTCGACATCACCCGCGTCACCCCCGGCTTCCTCCGCTTCGTCGCCGAACGGGCCCGCGATCCACGGGAGTTGAAGAAGCTCATGCGGCCCGACAACAAGGGCGAGCTGGCCCGGTGGTCGTGGGGGCGGCAGGCGGTCGACGTGGTCGCCGAGTACGGGGTACGGGCGGAGGGACAGGAGTGGGTGGAGGCGCTGGGGCGGTTGCAGCCGCGCCTGTACTCCATATCGTCGAGTCCGCTGACCGACCCCGCTCTGGTCTCGCTGACCGTCTCCGTCGTCCGCTACGAGAACCTGGCCGGCCGGCCCCGCCAAGGTGTCTGCTCCCCGTTCATGGCTGACGCCGAGCCGGACACCCCGGTGCCGGTCCACGTCCAGCGCTCCAGCCACTTCCGCCCGCCCGCGGACTCCGCCACGCCGATGGTGATGGTCGGCCCCGGCACGGGCGTCGCCCCCTTCGTCGGCTTCCTGGAGCAGCGCCGGGCGCTCGGTCACCGGGGGCCGAACTGGCTGTTCTTCGGTGAGCAGCACCGCGCCACGGACTTCTACTACGAGGACGAGCTGACCGGCTTCCTCACCGACGGCACGCTCGACCGCCTGGACACGGCGTTCTCGCGCGACCAGCGGGCGAAGGTGTACGTCCAGGACCGGATGCGTGAGCACGGGCCGCTGCTGTGGTCGTGGCTTCAGGACGGGGCGCACTTCTATGTGTGCGGCGACGCGTCCCGGATGGCCAAGGACGTCGACGAGGCGCTGCGGGACATCGCCGTGCTGCACGGCGGGATGGACGAGGCGGGGGCGGCGGCGTACGTGAAGCAGCTGGCCACCGACAGGAAATACGTCAGGGACGTCTACTGACCTGCGGACTACCCTGAATCCATGCGCGAACTGGCGAAGACGGCACGGCAGTGGGTCGCTCGAGGTGGTACGGCGGTGCTTGCCAGGCCGCTCACCGAGCGTGGCTTCGGAGCGCGGCGGCCGGGGGACGCGATTCTGATCGACGCCGACGGGAACTGCCACGGCACGCTCTACCGCGGAGCCTTCGACCGGCAGCTGGTCGGTGCGTGCGCCGGGCTCGCCACCGGGCACACCGCCCGGGTGTGCGCCGTCGCCGTGCACGACGAAGGGGTACGGGAAGCCGGGCTGACCTGCGGAGGACAGGCCGAGATCCTGCTGCAGCCCTTGCCCGCCGTGCCCGGGCGCTGGTGGGAGCTGCTGGCCGCGGGGGCCGACGTCGCGTTGATCACCTGGCTCGACGAGCGGCGGACCCATGCCGTCAGTACCGTCGTGGCGCCCGGCACAACCACCGACGGGGCGGGCGTACCGCCGCAGGCCGCCGCTCGGGCCCGGGAGCTGCTCGCCGGTCGCCGCGCCGGGCGCGAGGTGCACGCCACCGATGCCGGGCTCGTGCTCATCGAGACGTGCCCCGCCGTGCCGCACCTGGTCATCGTCGGCGGCGGGGAGCTGGCCGAACTCCTCGTCGCCCAGGCCGGGTTGCTGCGCTGGCAGGCCACCGTCACCCCGTCCGCCGAGGACGCGGGCAAGCTGCTCGCCGAGCGTCCGGCCGCCGCCTGTCTGGTGATGCTGAGCCATGAGCCCGACGTCGACGTGCCGACCCTCCACGCCGCGCTGAGCGCCGGTATCCCGTACGTGGGCGCGCTCGGCTCCCGGCACACGCAGGAGCGTCGCGCCGCCGGGCTCGTCGAGGCCGGGCTGGGCGAGGAGCACCTCGGGCGCGTGCACGGTCCGATCGGCCTCGACATCGGGGCCCGTACACCCGAAGAGACCGCCATGGCCATCTGCGCGGAGGTACTCACGGCGCTGGTGCGCTGAGCGCAAGTGCGAGGCGGAGATCCATTGTCGCATCGCACGAGCTCGGCGACTGGCCCGTTTTGGTGTGCAGGTGCGTTTGTCCGGTGCTGTCGTCCGGGTACCGTCTTCCGGGAGGTGGTAGCCCGTGAGTCAGACGCTGACGCAGCCCGTCGCCGAGCTCGCCCTGACCGGTGACCTGGCCCGCCCGGCCCGGCTGACCGTGCCCGATCTGCTCGGCTGGCCGCAGCACCGGGCGAAGGTCGCCTTCGAGTGCCGGACCAGCGGCATCCAGCACCACCGGTTCGCCGGGCCGCGCCTGTACGACGTGCTGAAGGACGCAGGCCCCGGCTTCGACCCCGTCCGCCGCAAGGACCGGCTGCGTTTCCTGATCGCCGTCAGCGGCACCGACGGCCATCACGCGCTCCTCTCCTGGGCCGAGATCGACCCCGACTTCGCGGACGCGCCGGTGCTGCTCGCGACGGCCATCGACGACAACCCGCTCGACCGCGCCGGCCCCCAGCTGGTGCTGCCGCAGGACCGGTGCGGGGCCCGCTACATCAGCGGGATCCGGGCGATACGCGTGGACGGGCACTACTCCTGTCCGTGAGCGCCAGCCACACCCGGTCCCGGGTCAGCGGCAGCTCCGTGAAGCGCACGCCGGTTGCGTCCCGCAGGGCGTTGGCGAAGGCGGGTGCGACCGGGTTGAAGGGGCTCTCGCTCATCGACTTGGCGCCCAGCGGGCCGATCGCGTCGGCCGTCTCCATGAAGTGGACCTCGGTGCGCGGCACGTCCGCGTACTGGGGGAGCCGATAGCGGCGGAAGGCGGCCGTCTCGACCTCGCCCCGCCCGTCGATGCGCACGTTCTCGAAGAGGGTGGCCCCGAGCGCCTGCGCCACCCCGCCCTCGACCTGGCCCCGGCACTGCATCGGGTTCATCACCTTGCCCGCGTCGGCCGCGTGCACACTGCGCAGGATCCGGATCTCGCCGGTGTCCGGGTCCACGGCCACCCGGAACCACTGCGCGTTGAAGGCGACCGAGCGCGGGGTGCCGCCGAAGTGCCCGTCGGCCGCGAACCCCATGCCCACGGTACGTCCCGCCGCGTACAGCTCCTTCAGCGGCAGCCGTCCGCCCGGATGCAGGACCGCCTCTTCCGCGAGCCGGCAGTCGGCGCGCGGTGCGCGCAGGTGCGCGGCGGCGAAGTCGAGCAGCTGGTCGGCGAGGGCGCGGGAGGCGCGCAGGGTGGCCTTGCCCGCGACGACCGTGCCGGTGGAGGCGAAGGCGCCGGTGTCGTGCCGTACGACGTCCGTGTCGGACTGGCGGACGGTGATGCGGTCGACCGTGGTGGCGAGTTCACCGGCCGCGATCTGCCGGTGCACGGTGGTGGTGCCGTTGCCGAACTCCGCGGTGCCGACGGCGAGATCGAAGGTGCCGTCGGGCAGGAGGGCGGCCCGGGCGTCGGCGATGTGGCCGCCGGGCGGCCCGGTCGCGATCATCGCCAGGGCCGAGCCCTCACCCACCAGCCAGCCCTCGGGCGCCGGTTCGGCGGGCTCGGACTGTGCCCGGCGCACGATGGACACGCACTGGTCGAGGCCGTAGCTGGCGATGTGCAGGTCCTCCTCCTCGCCGCCCGGCGTGACCATGGACTCGCCGGGGCCGATGACGTTGCGGGCCTTGAACTCCAGTGGGTCCAGCCCGAGTTGGCGGGCGAGCTCGTCCAGCGCCGATTCGACCGCGAACATCACCTGCCCGAGGCCGTAACCACGGAAGGCGCCCGCCGGGACGGTGTGCGTGTAGACCGAGTAGGCGTCGACCTTCTTGTGCGGGGCGCGGTAGACCGCCATCGACTCGCCGACGCTGTGGAACATCACCGCCGGCCCGTGGTTGCCGTACGCGCCCGTGTTGGACACCACCCGGAACCGCAGCGCGGTCAGCGTGCCGTCGCGCCGCGCGCCCGCCTTCACGCGGATGGTGAACGGGTGCCGGGTGGTGGCGCCGTAGAACTGCTCGGCCCGTGTGTACTCCAGCTTCACCGGCCGCCGCAGCCGCAGCACGGCGAGCGCCACGACGTCCTCGACGAGCATCTCCTGCTTGCCGCCGAAGCCGCCGCCGACCCGGCCCGCGACCACCCGTACCTTCTCCTCGGGCAGGTCGTAGAGGGCGCACAGCGCGCGCCGCGTGAGGAACGGGGTCTGTGAACTGGTGCGCACGGTGAGCCGGTCGTCCTCGTCGAACCAGGCCACCGCCCCGTGCGTCTCCAGGCTCGCGTGCTGCACGCGCTGGGTGCGGTACGTCCCCTCGTACACCGCGTCCGCCTCGGCGAACCCCGCCTCCACGTCACCGATCTCGCCGTGCGCCTCGCCGACCACGTTGTCGTGCGGGCGCGAAATCCGGGCCACGGCAGGGTCCTTGTCGTGCACGACCGGCGAGCCCGGCCGCATCGCCTCCTCCGGATCGAGTACGGCGGGCAGCACCTGGTACGTCACCTCCACGCGCCGGCAGCCCTCCTCGGCCGCCGCCTCGCTGTCCGCGACGACCGCGGCGACGCGCTGGCCGACGTACCGGACGGTGTCGTCGAGGACGCGGGTGTCGTCCGGGTCCTCCTCGGGGTGCTCGTGGCGGGCGGTGGAGAAGTGCCGTTCCGGGGCGTCGAGATGGGTGAACACCGCCTGTACGCCGGGGACTCGGAGGGCGGCGGTCGTGTCGATCGCGGTGATGCGGGCGTGCGCGTGCGGGGAGCGGAGGAGCTTCATGTGCAGCAGGCCCGGGACGTCGACGTCGAAGGTGTAGCGGGCGCTGCCGGTGACGACCTGGGGGCCGGCGGGGGCGGGCAGGTTGCGGCCGACGGACTCGCCCGCGCACGGCGCCTCGACATGGCTGACGCCCCGTACCGCGTCCTCGATGGCCCGGTATCCGGTGCAGCGGCACAGGTTGCCCTTGAACGCTCTTGGCAGATCGGCGAGTTGGTCCTCGTCCAGGGCTGCCGTCGTCATCAGGAACCCGGCCGTGCAGAAGCCGCACTGGAAGCCCTGCGCGTCCAGGAACTTCCTTTGTACGGGGTGGAGTTCGCCGTCGGGAGCCGCCAGCCCCTCGACGGTCGTGACCGTGCGGCCGTCGGCGCGGAAGGCCGGGTAGAGGCAGCTGTGCACGGGCGCGCCGTCCACATGGACCGTGCAGGCGCCGCAGTCGCCCGCGTCGCAGCCCTTCTTCACCCCGAACCAGCCGCGTTCGCGGAGATAGGTGCGCAGACACTGGCCCGGGCGGGGCTCCTCCTCGTGGGACCGGCCGTTGACCTCGACCCTCATCGCTTCACCTCGGTGAGCTCTCGAAGAATCTGCGCCGCGCAGTGATATGTCATATGGCACCGCCACTCGGGCAGCCCGTGGATGTCGTCGAACCACTCGCCCTCCCCGACGGCGGCCCCGATCGCCGCCCGCAGCGCCGTCGCGCTCGGCGGCAGCGGGAACCACAGCCGCACCGGACGAACCGTCGAGGCGGTGACCGTGATGGCCAGGGACCCGTCGACGGGGTCGAGCGTGCCGATGACCAGCACACCGGAGCGGCCAAGCCCGTACAGCGAGGCCTGCCGGAAGGCCGTACGGCAGGCGAGCGAGCGGGCGGGGAGGGTGATGGAGCGCAGCAGCTCGCCCTCGGCCAGGTCCTTGCGGCCCGCGCCGGTCACGAAGTCGGCGACGCGCACCCGGCGCCGTACCCCGTCCTGGGCCAGCAGGAGGCACTCGCCGTCCAGGGCGGAGGTCAGCGAGATCATCGGGCCGGCCGGGAGGGCGTTGCAGAGGTTGCCGCCGACCGTGGCCATGTTCCAGATCTTGAAGGAGGCCAGGAAGGCTCGGCAGCACTGCTCGAAGAGCGGCGCCGCCTCGGCGTCAAGTGTCCTGGCGAACCTGGAGAGTTGGGCGATCGTGCAGGTCGCGGCGATCTCCAGCGAGCCGTCCGTGTGGAGTTCCACGGGCGGCCAGCCGGTGCGGCTCAGGTCGACCAGGCGGCGCAGCCGCGGCTGCGGCTCCGAGAACAGATATGTCCCGCCGCCCAGCCAGGCGTCGCCCGGCCGCCAGGGCGCGGGGTCCCGGGCGTCCCGGATCTCCACCACCGTGTTCAGGTCCATGACCGCCAGTGAAGCAACGCGGACCCGGCCCGGACGACTGGTGCCGAGTACGGAAAACACGGCGCCCGAGGGGCCGGTACTGGAGGATCCACCAAGAAGTGTTCCCCATCCATCCCCTTGCATTTACGATGCTGAAACCCGCATTCACCTGGTGAATGCGAGGACGGCACGAGGAGTCTGAGCACATGCACGTCGAACACCTCCTGGGGGACGAGTCCCTCGGCCTGCGCCTGCTGTGGGCCGAGGACGCACTGCTGCGGCGGGAGATCAGCGGGGTCACCGTCACCGACCTGGAGGACCCGGCGCGTTTCGTGCGGCCCGGGGAGGCGGTGCTGAGCGGGCTGGTGTGGTGGAACCCGGAGGGCGGGCGCGGCCGGGCGGAACGGTTCGTCGGCGCGCTGAAGGACGCGGGGGCCGCCGTGCTGCTGGCCGGCGAGGAGACCCACGGGGTGGTGCCGGACGACCTGATCGAGGCGTGCGTGCGGCACGGGGTGCCGGTCGCCGGGGTGCCGGCCACCGTCATGTTCCGGGCGATCACCGACACCGTCTACCTGCGGCAGTGGGGCGAGCTGAGCCGGCACCACGCCCTGCCCGAGATCGTCCGCGGCAGCCTCACCCGGCTGCTGGCCCGGGACGCCGGGCCGGGCGCGATCCTGGCGGCCGCCTTCGCCCACCTCGACCGGCCCGACGCGTACGTGCTGACTCCGTCGGGGCGGACCGTCGCGGCCACGGAGGGCGCGCCGGTCCTGCCGGTCGGCCCGGCCGCCGCCCTGGTGGAGGCGGGCGCGGTGCCGGTCGACGCCGAGGCGGTCTCGCCGTACGAACGCTGGCACCTCCATCTCGCCGATCCCGACGCCGTACCGCCGCGCATGCTGCACGAGATCGCCGCGATCCTGGGCCGCTGCCAGGACTCGCGCACCCGGCAGCGGGCCACGGCCCAGCAGGCCGCGGACGAACTCGGGGCGCTGCTCGCCCACGCGGGGGCGGAACGGGCCGAGGTCGAGGCCGCACTGCGGGCCTGCGGGATGCCGGCCGAGGGCACGTACGGCGTGGTCGTCGCGGACGCGGGAACGCCCCAAGGAGGCCTGGCGGAGGGCGCGTTGGCGGAGGCGGTGGCGCACGGTCCGGGCCCGTCCGCGGTGGGCCGCCTGCCGGACGGGCTCGCCTTCGCGGTCGTGCCGGTGGCGGACACGGCCGCGCTGGCCGAGATCTGGCCGCTGGTCACGTCCTGCGAGCCGTCGGTGCCGGTGCACGGGGGGATCGGGGCGCGCGTGGGCAGTCGGGGTGCGGCTCGGGCGCGGGGCGCGTCCGCCGGCGGGCTCAACTCCGCGCTGGCGGAGGCCCGTTACGCACTCGCCTCGGCCCGTACCACCACCCCCCACACCTCCGCCCTCGGCGACGCCTCCGCGCTCAACGGGCTCGAAACGCTGCTCACCGGGATACCGGCCGAGGTCCGGGCCGCCTACAGTCACACCGTGCTCGGTCCGCTGCTCCAGCCCCGCACCCCCTCCACCACCGTGCTGCTGGAGACCCTGGAGACCTTCCTCGCCCACGACGGGTCCTGGGCCCGTACCGCCGAGGCCCTGCATCTGCACGTCAACACCGTCCACTACCGCGTCGGCCGCATCGAGCACTTCACCGGCCGCGACCTGTCCAGCCTGCGCGACCGACTCGACCTGTGGGCCGCGCTGTTGTGCCGTACGGAGACCGCCACCCCGGCCGGACATCCCTAGCGGAGGCCGCATGCTGCTGCGCCGGCTCGAATACCTCGTCGCGCTCGCCCGCGAACGCCACTTCGCCCGCGCCGCGGCCGCCTGTTACGTATCCCAGCCGTCCCTTTCGGCCGCGATCCGTCGCCTGGAACACGAGTTGGACGTGCCGATCGTGCGGCGGGGGAGGCGGTACGAGGGTCTGACGCCCGAGGGTGAGGTGGTGCTCGCCTGGGCGCACCGCATCCTCGCCGAACGGGACGCCCTGCAACAGGAGTTGTCGGCCCTGCGCGGCGGCCTCGCCGGCACCCTCCGCCTCGGCGTCGTACCGACCGCCGTACCCGTCGCCTCCCTCCTCACCACCCCGTTCTGCGAACACCACCCGCGCGCCGGAGTCGCCATGGAATCGCTGTCGTCCGCCGAAATCACCCACGGGCTGACGGAGTTCGAGCTCGACGCGGCGATGACCTACCTCGACGACGACACCCTGCGCCACGTCCGCCGCCTCCCGCTCTACGAGGAGCGGTACGTCCTCCTCACCCCGGTCGACGGCCCCCTTGCCGGCGCCGACCGGGCCCGCTGGTCCCAGGCCGCCGCGCTGCCCCTGTGCCTCCTCAACTCCCGTATGCGCAACCGCCGCATCATCGACGAGTGCTTCGCCGCCGACGGCGCCACGGCCACCCCCGCGATCGAGTCGGACAGCGTCGCCGGGCTCTACGTCCACCTCCCCGGCGGCCGCTGGTCCAGCGTGATCTCCCATGCCTGGCTGCATATGTTCGGCGTGCCGGACGGGATGCGGGTCGTACCCCTGGAGGGGCCCGCGCACGGGCCGCGGGTCGGTCTCGTCGTCGCCAACAGCGAGCCCCAATCCGTGTTGGCCGAGGCGCTGTTGAAGGTCGCGAGGGAAGCGGGGGTCCGGGACGCGCTGGACGAGCTGCTGCGGACGTATCTGGAGGGCTGATAGCTCCCGGCTATGCCGACATAACAAGGAACGCTTTGACCAGGGCAATTGGGCGCGAGGATCGTGAAACGCACCTTCCCGCAACGCCAGTTGAGGAGCCGCGACATGGCCAAGGTGCTCTGCGTCCTGTACGACGACCCCACCGACGGATACCCGACCACGTACGCCCGCGACGACCTCCCCGCGATCGACCACTACCCCGGCGGCCAGACCACCCCGACCCCCGAGACGGTCGACTTCACCCCGGGCCACCTGCTCGGCAGCGTCTCCGGTGAACTCGGCCTGCGCTCCTTCCTGGAGAAGGCCGGGCACACCCTCGTCGTCACCTCCGACAAGGACGGCGAAGGGTCGGTCTTCGACCGTGAGCTGGCCGACGCGGACGTGGTCATCTCGCAGCCGTTCTGGCCGGCCTATCTGACACCCGAGCGGATCGCCGCCGCCAAGAACCTCAAGCTCGCCGTCACCGCCGGCATCGGCTCCGACCACGTCGACCTGGACGCGGCCGTCGCGCACGGGGTGACGGTCGCCGAGGTGACGTACTCCAACAGCATCAGCGTCGCCGAGCACGTCGTGATGATGATCCTGTCCCTCGTGCGCAACTACCTGCCCTCGCACCAGGTCGTCCTCGACGGCGGCTGGAACATCGCGGACTGCGTGGCCCGTTCGTACGACCTGGAGGGGATGCACGTCGGCACGGTCGCCGCCGGACGCATCGGCCTCGCCGTCCTGCGGCGGCTCGCGCCCTTCGACGTGAAACTGCACTACACCGACCGGCACCGGCTGCCGCGCGAGGTGGAGGAGGAACTCGGCCTCGCCTGGCACGAGTCGAGCGCCGACATGGTGCCGCACTGCGACGTCGTCACCGTCAACGCACCGCTGCACCCCGAGACGGAGGGCCTGTTCGGCGACGAGCTGATCGGCACGATGAAGCGCGGCGCCTATCTCATCAACACCGCGCGGGCCCGGATCGCCGACCGGGACGCCGTCGAACGTGCCCTGAAGAGCGGCCAGTTGGCCGGGTACGCCGGTGACGTGTGGTTCCCGCAGCCCGCCCCCGCCGACCACCCCTGGCGGACCATGCCGCACCACGGCATGACCCCGCACATCTCCGGTTCCTCCCTCTCCGCGCAGGCCCGTTACGCGGCCGGCACCCGCGAGATCCTGGAGTCCTGGCTCGCGGGCCGCCCGATCCGCGACGAGTACCTGATCGTCGACGGCGGCCGGCTGGCCGGCACCGGCGCGCACTCCTACTCCGTCAGCAAGTGACCGCTCACCCGGCCGGGGAGTGAGGGAGGGGCCGGTGAGATGCCGGTCCCTCCCCGGGGGTCAGCCCTTGCCGAGGAGCTGGTTCATCTCCTTGATCTCGGCGGTCTGCGTGGTGACGATGCCGTCGGCCAGAGTGGTGGCCGGGTCGTAGGAGCCCTTGCTCTTCTCGGACTCGGCCATCTCCACGGCACCCTTGTGGTGCTCGATCATCATGGTCAGGAACATGGTGTCGAAGTCGGTGCCGGACGCCTTCGCCAGCGCCGTCATGTCCTTGGCGTCCATCATTCCGGTCATCCCGGAGCCCGCCGAGTGGTCCATGCCGGGCATCGCCGAGGGCACGTCCTCGCCCCAGGCCTTCAGCCAGCCGGACATGGTCCGGATCTCCGGGTCCTGCGCCTTCTCGATGCGCGCGGCGAGGTCCTTGACCTGGGCCGACTTGGCCCGCCCGGCGGCCAGCTCCGCCATCTCCAGGGCCTGCTGGTGGTGCGGGATCATGCCCTGCGCGAAGGACACGTCCTGCTTGTTGTGGTCGCCGGTGCTCGACGCGGACGCCGAGGAGCCGTGCCCCTCGTGTCCGCTGCTGCTGCCGCCGTCGTCGTTGCCGCAGGCGGCGAGGGTGACGGCGGCCGTGACGGCGGTGACCGTCAGCGCGGTGCGGCGGATCAGGGGCGTACGGGAACTGCGCATGCTGGAACTCCTGCTGTGCGAAAGGGATCTGGGCGTGCCGGGGCGCACCGCGTCGCCGTCTCGGCGGGACGCGGTGTGCGAAGTGCCTCTAGATCCGCAGGAGTTGGAGTTCGGCCAGGTCCGGTGGCGCACGGGCGCCGTCCGGAGCCGTACCCGCGTACGGGCATGGCGCATCGTCCGGTACGGCGGCGGCCACCGGGTCGGGTACGAGCGCGGGCAGCGTCGGCCCGCCGCTCACCGCCGCCGACGCGCAGGTCTGGTCGGCGTGGTGGACCTGGCCGCCCCCGCAGCCGCCGCCACCGCAGCCGTCGTGCGCGGCGACCGCCACCGACAGGTGCCGGGGCGCGGAGTGCTCCATCAGGCCGCCGCCGGGAGCCAGCCCGTGCATGCCGAGCAGACCGGCCAGCAGCCCCAGCACCAGCAGCGCCCGCCACCCCACGGAGGGCGGCGGCGCGGTGCGTTGCTGTGCGCGGCCTGTCACGGCGCTCATGCTACGCACACCGCGGCGACCGATTCCGACCGACCGTCACCTCAGCCCGGTGGCCAGTCTCGCCCGGCACTCACTCCCGCCCCGCCGTCCAGTCGATCCGCGGCGGCACCACCCGCGCGCACAGCGGATGCCCGCGCCCGTCCGTCAGCCCCAGCCGCCCGACCAGCACACCCTCGCGCACCGCCGCGTCGAGCACCGCGTCCGGCACGGCGTCGAGCATCAGCTTGGCGCGGCGGAACATGGTGAACGCACCGGAGCCGTCGACCGTACCCCACGACAGATAGACGAACCGGCCGCCCGGACGCCCCTGCACCCAGGGCCCCTTGACGTCCGTACCGGTCGCGGAAGGGACGGCCGTGCATTCCAGGGTCCAGCCGACGGCCGTGGCGTCGCCTGGCTGCGGACCGAGGAGCTCGGCCGGCCGGTCGCGGCGCTGCACCGCCACATGGATGTTCGTGTACGACGCCCCGCCGCCGTCGGGCCCGCAGCTGCGGCCGGGCAGCTCGCCCCCCTCGATACGGATGCGCAGACCGGCCGTCATGCCGTCACCGCCTCGGCTCGTCGTGCTGTGGATCTCCAGTGTCCACCTGTGGGCTTCGGGATCCGCGCGGCGCCCGTGCCCCACCGCATGGCAGGATCGGTCGCCATGACGGCGTCCGCTCCGGTACGAGTGCTGCGCGCGGCGGTGTTCGCCGC
This sequence comes from Streptomyces sp. CA-249302, assembly GCF_050936785.1. Lineage (NCBI taxonomy): Bacteria > Bacillati > Actinomycetota > Actinomycetes > Kitasatosporales > Streptomycetaceae > Streptomyces > Streptomyces sp. CA-249302. The sequence continues at coordinate 8,185,606 of NZ_JBNJMG010000001.1, forward strand.
GTTGTGCGTGCTGCTCGCCGCCGGTGGACACGCGCTGGCGACGGGGACGGCACCGCCGGTGTGGGTGCAGGCCGCCGGATCCGTACCGGTCTTCGGCGCCGCGTACCTGCTCGGCCGCCGGGAGCGCTCGCTGGCCGCCATCGGCGCCGGGACGCTCACCGCCCAGGGCGCCCTGCACCTCGCCTTCGACGCCGCCCGGCCGCACGGCATGGCCTCCCTGCACGGCATGGCCTCCCTGCACGGCATGGCCGCGATGAACGGCATGACGTCCCCGCACGCCATGCGGATGGCCGGCCACACCCACGCCCTGACGCAGCACGCCACGGCCGCCCATGTCGCGGCCGCGGTCCTGCTGACCTGGTGGTTGCGGCGCGGCGAGGCCGCGCTGTGGTCGCTGCTGCGCCGGGCCGCCGCGCTGGTGCCGGGCCTCGCCGCCTGGTGGCAGGTGAGCCGCGGGGCGCCGGTCGGGCCGGCCGCCCTGGACGCCGTACGACCGCACACCACCGCTCCACGGCCGCTGCGGCGGCTGCTGTTGCGGCACGCCGTGCAGCGGCGTGGGCCGCCGCTCGTGACTCCGTACCCGATCTGACCCCAACACACCTTTCCAGTACGGAGATTCACCCACCCATGTCCTCAGCACGTATCGCCCTGCGCCGCGCCGGTACCGTCTCCGCCCTCGCCGCCGCCGGAGTCCTGGCCGCCGCGGGCATCGCCTCCGCGCACGTCACCGTCCACCCGGAGAGCTACGCCAAGGGCGCCACCGACGGCGTCCTGACCTTCCGCGTCCCCAACGAGGAGGACACGGCGTCCACCACCAAGGTGCAGGTCTTCCTGCCCACCGACCACCCCGTCCTCGGCGTCCTGGTCACCCCGCAGGACGGCTGGACCGCGAAGGTGACCAACACCAAGCTCAAGACGCCGGTGAAGACCGACGACGGCACCATCACCGACGCGGTGTCCGAGATCACCTGGACCGGCGGGAAGATCGGCGCGGGTCAGTACCAGGACTTCGACGTCGCCTTCGGGCAGCTGCCCGACGACACCGACCAGCTGACCTTCAAGACCCTCCAGACGTACTCCGACGGCAAGACCGTCCGCTGGATCGAGGCGGCGGCCTCGGGCGACGAGGAGCCGGAGAACCCGGCGCCGGTCCTCAAGCTCACCGCCAAGGGCGCCGACGAGGACGCGGCGGCCGCGCCGACGGCCTCCGCGAAGACCACGGCGGCCGCCTCCGCCTCCGACAGCAGCGACTCCACCGCACGCGCGCTCGGCATCGCCGGACTCGTCGTCGGCGTACTGGGGCTCGGGGCGGCCGGGTTCGCCCTCGCACGGGGCCGTAACAGCGGGACGCGGTCCGAGTAGCGAGCGCGTTTCCAAGTCCTCGTGTCCTGGATCACAGGCTGTGAGTTGAGTGTGGTGCCTGTGCGTTCTCCGTACTCACGGCCGACGGCGTGGATCCGGATGCGAGGATGAGGCGCCATGACAGCAGGGTGGTGTTCTCGCACGGTACGGGCCGCGGTGTTCGCGGCCGTCTGTGTGCTGCTCGCCGCTCTGGGCCACGTGCTGATGTCCGGCAGCCGGGTGCCCGCCTGGGCCCTGGCCGCCGGCGCGGCCGCGACCGGCGCCACCGGCTGGTGCCTGGCGGGCCGGGAACGCGGCCGTGCGCTGATCGTGGCCGCCGTCCTCGGCACCCAGACGGCCCTCCACACGGCGTTCTCGCTCGCGCAGTCGCACGGCGGCGCGGACGCCGTGAACTCCACGGCCGCCACTGACCCGATGTCCGTCACGGACTCCATGTCGTCCATGAACATGAGCGACATGAAGTCCATGGGGTCGATGGACTCGATGCCCATGGGCGGCGGCTCCACGCACCTGGGGCACCTGGGCTACTCCGCCGACGACGCCTCGTCCGCCGGCATGTTCGCCGCCCACCTGCTCGCCGCGCTGCTGTGCGGCCTGTGGCTGGCGTACGGGGAGCGGGCCGCCTTCCGCATTCTGCGGGCGGTCGCCGGCCGGCTGGTGGCACCGCTGCGGCTGCTGCTCGCCCTGCCGGTCCCACCGCACCGCCCGCGCCTGCGTCCGCGCCGAAACCGCTCGGACCGGGCGCCGCGCCTGCTCCTCCTCGTCCACGCGATCACCACTCGGGGCCCGCCCGTGGGGACCGCTGTCGCCTGACGACAGCCGGCCGCTTCCCCACTCACCGCACCCGAGAAGGACAACTGGTGATCACCCCTGCCCTGACTCCGCCGCGCCCGAAAAGCGGCGACAGAAGCCGCACTTCACAAGATGGCGACGGAAGCCGTACTCCGCGGGACGGCGACAGAAGCCGCACCTCCCGAACCGGCGGCAGGAGCCGCACGTCGCACCCGCTCGACGAGTCGATAACCGCGTGGGCGCTCGCCGCCCGGGCCGGCGACCCGGACGCCGTGGACCTGTTCGTGCGCGCCCTGCACCGTGACGTCCAGCGTTACGTCGCCCATCTGTGCGCGGATCCGCAGGCCGTGGACGACCTCGCGCAGGACACGTTCCTGCGGGCGCTCGGCAGCCTGCACCGGTTCGAGGGCCGCTCCTCGGCCCGCTCCTGGCTGCTGTCCATCGCGCGCCGCGCGGTGATCGACGGCTACCGCCACGCCTCCGCCCGGCCCCGGCTGTCGGACCAGCCGGACTGGCAGTCGGCGGTCGAACACGCCCAGCCGCGCCACCTGCCGGGCTTCGACGACGGAGTGGCCCTGCTCGACCTCCTGGCCGCGCTCCCCGACGAACGCCGCGAGGCCTTCGTCCTCACCCAACTCCTGGGCCTGCCCTACGCGGAGGCCGCCGCCCTGACCGGCTGTCCCGAGGGCACGGTCCGCTCCCGGGTCTCCCGGGCCCGCGCCACCCTGGCCACCCAGGTGCAGCTCACCTGACCGCGTCCCCCGACTCCTCGGCCTCGGCCGCCTCCCTGGCGAGTTCCGGCAGGAGGCCGCACATCGCCTCGTGCTGGTCCGGGCCCATGACGTGGGACAGGGCCCGGGTCACCGTCGAGGCGAGGGTTCCGGAAGCCTCCTCCAGGAGGCGCCGGGCCTTGTCGGTGAGGGCGACCTCAATGCCCCGCTTGTCCCCGCAGACCGACTTGCGGGTGACGAGCCCGGCGTGCTGGAGACAGGCGATCTGATACGTCAGCCGGGTCTTGGGGCGGCCGAGGAGCTCCGCGACCCGGGTCATCCGCAGGCCCGCCTTCGGCTGCTCGGCGAGCAGGCACAGGATCAGGAACTCGTCGTGCGAGACGTCCAGCCGCTCCTTCACGACGGACCGCAGCTCCTGCTCCACCGCGCCCACGGCCCCCAGCATCACCATCCACGCCCGCAGCTCCTTGGGCAGCAGCCCGCCACCCTGCGCGGACGGACATTCGGGCAGGTCGGTGCGGTGCTCCTCGGGGTCGGCCATGCCTCCGAGTCTACCTGTTGTCCAATTTTGCACGATGTGGTTGTCCAGATTTGGATAATGGGCTAGCGTGACAGTCGTCCAAATTTGAAGCACCTGTACGAGTCCGTACCGGATCCCCCGCTCACTGGAGAAGATCATGACCGTCGCCGTCGAAACCGGTGTCTGGCAGCTCGACGCCGCCGCCTCCACCGTCGCCCTGCGCCACAAGACGATGTGGGGCCTGGTCACCGTCAAGGGCACCTTCGGTGTGGTCAGCGGCCACGGCGAGGTGAGTGCCGACGGGTCCGCCACCGGCACCCTGAGCCTGGACGCCGCCTCCCTGGACACCAAGAACGCCAAGCGCGACGAGCACCTGCGCGGCGGCGACTTCTTCGACGCCGCGAACCACCCGGAGATCACCTTCGCCGTGCGCTCCGCGGCACTGAGCGGCGACACCGTGCAGGTGAACGGTCAGCTGACGGTCCACGGCATCAGCCGCCCGCAGTCCCTCACCGCGAGCCTGACCGGCGCCGACGCGGACGCGCTCACCCTGGACACGGAGTTCACCGTGGACCGCGCCGAGTTCGGCCTGGGCTGGAACCAGATGGGCATGATCCGCGGCCTCACCACGGTCGCCGCCACCCTCCGCTTCGTACGCTCGGCGGCCTGACCCGCGCTCAGCCCGCCGTGTCCGGCGCGAGGTGCACGTACGCGCTGGACAGCGTCTGCGGTGTCGCCGTGAAGGCGCGCAGCCGCAGCCGGGTGCTCGGCTTCGTCGGCAGGGCGATCCTTCCGTGGGCCGGCCTGATCTCGATCCGCACGGTGCCGTGCGCGGGGATCGTGGCCGGGCCCCGGACCAGCGACCAGTACTGGCTGGAGCCCTGGTTCGAGGTGAGCATGAAGTGCGGGGTCAGGGCCGTGCCGTCGACGTTGGTGACCTGGAGGGTCAGCCGCGAGACGACGTACGCGGAGACCCGCCGTACCGCCGTCACCCGCATCCTGAGCGGCGGCGAACCCGTGACCGCCACCGCCGCGCTCACCAGCGCGGGGGTCACCAGCAGCGCCGAGGCCAGCACCAGCGCCGTACGGCGGTGCGGGCCGGTCAGCGGGCGCGGGCGGGGCTGCCAGGCGGCGGCGAACTCCGCCGGGGGAGCGGTGATCGCGGCCGCCAGCCACAGCGGCGTCATCATCAGGTAGTAGCCGTCCTGGGACCGGGTCGCCAGATAGAAGGCGCACCAGGGCAGGACGGTCGCCGCGGGACCCAGCCGGCGGATGAACAGCACCAGCAGCGCGAGCAGGGCGGCGGCCAGCAGCAGGCTCGCGTGCGAGTACCAGTCGAGCCGGTCGCTGCCGTTGGTGAAGTACAGGGAGACGTCCCCGAGGCCCTGTCCGTGCAGCGTCGCGCCCTGCGTCAGCGGCAGCGCGATGCCGGTGATCCAGGTGCCCGGCTCGCTGACGACGAAGTACGTGTTGATCAGCAGCCACACGGTGCCGGCGACCCCGACGATCCGCGCCACCACCAGCGCCGCCGCCCGGCCGCCGAGCTCGCCCCGGCGCACCGCGTAGATCCCGGCCAGCAGGAACGGCGCCAGGAACCACGGCAGTTGCTGCGCCGCGCAGGCCGCTCCGAGGCACGCGGCCCGGGCCACCCCGGCCGACCCGAGCCGGCCGCCCCGGCCGATCCGCGGCCAGCGCACCACCACCGGGATCAGCAGGGCCAGCGCGGTGATCGCCGGGTAGCCGAGGCGGCCGTACGTGGGCAGGAAGCCGAAGCCGAGGCAGGCCATGGTCGCCGCCGAGCGCCACTGCACGGGGAGCATCCGCCACAGCAGCACCGTGCCGACGATCAGCGCGCCGGTGCTCACCGCCGTCGCCGGGGCGCCGCCGTGGCCGAGCCACAGCAGGGGCGCGGTCAGCAGCGGGGCCAGCGGGGGATAGCCGTACGTGAAGTCGTAGCCGCCGGTGATGGTCGGGGTGAGGGCGACGCCCTTGGTGAACAGCCAGGGCCAGGGGTGTCCGTAGACGGCGTGGCCCGCGACCAGTTCCCTGGCGGCCTGGGTGGTCAGCAGCGCCTCGTCGGAGCCGCCGTGGTTCATGACCCAGGTGCACAGGGCGAGCGTCACCGCGGTGACGAGGACGCACAGGTCGAGGCGCGCGAGCGAGCGCGCCCGGCGGACGACCAGCACGAGCACGCCGGACACCAGGATCGAGGCGTAGCACAGCGAGATCACGGCGGCCACGACCAGGCGGTGGCTGGCGGCCTGGGTCCACACCGAGCGGGTGCCGATGAACAGGCTGACGTCGGCGAGGAGCGTGAGGACGCGGTGCCATTGCGCGGGGGGTTCCGGAGCGGCGGACACCGCCGACTGTGTCCGCCGGTCGGGTGTCACCAGCGGGGTTTCTGCCAAGTGCACGTCAGGGACGCTAGCCGGGCCCGGTGAGGGGGGTGCCGCCGGAGGTGAAGAGTCCGGTGTGAGCCCGGTAAGACCTGGAATGTGCGGCTGGAAGCGCTCCCTGTGACGGTCGCGGATCGTGTCGCTGTTGGGCCGAACGGGTGACTTGGCGTAAGAATTGAACAGTGCAGGTATTGATGGCGAGTCAGGTCGGGGGGAGCCGGTGAACAGCTACGACGTCACCGATGAACAGTGGGAGGGGCTCGCCCAGGTGGTGCCGCTGCGTGGCCGGGACGCGTGGCCGTCCGCGGTGGACCACCGCGCGCATCCCGACGCGGAGACGGAGACGCGGCGCCGCTTCGTGGTCCTGCGGGTCAACGTCTTCGCGGACGCCCGCGAGGTCGCCGAGACGCTGATGGCGGGCATACCCGTGCTGCTGGACCTCAGCAGCGCCGAGACCGAGGTCGCCAAGCGCGTCCTCGACTTCAGCACGGGAGTCGTCTTCGGCCTGGCGAGCGGCATGCACCGCGTCGACCGCAACGTCTTCCTGCTGACCCCGGCGGACACCGAGGTCACGGGCCCGATGGAGAACGCGGGCGTCACAGGCGGCTGACCTCCCTCCCCGCATCCCCCGATCGTAGGAAGCGGAACCTGCCGGAACGGTTCACCTCCGCCGGCAGGCTTACGGTCCGGACATGACCGCGTCATTCACGCCCCCGGAACCGGAGATTCGCAGGCCGTCGGACCCGAGCGACAGCACGTCGTGCGGGTCGGACGGGGCTCCGCCGTCGGAGCCTGCCGACACCCGACTGCCGCACGAGCGGAGCGCCCGCGTTCCTTCGGCGCGCGTCGCCGGTGTTCCGCCCGCGCCCGATCCCGCGACGCCGCCGGTGTCGGATGGTCGGGTGTCCGCGCCCGATCCCGTGGTGCCGCCGACGCCAAGTGGTCGAGTGCCTCGGCTCGATCGCCGACCACCGGAGCCCGGTGGCGGTGCGTCCCCGGTCGATCCCCGGGTGCCGTTCGCCAGGGTGGCCCCGGGCTCTGTCCGGGACCGCAGCCATCCCGCCCGCCCCCGCATCACCGAGTTACGGCTCTCCGCGTTCGCCGGGCATCGGGGGGCCGGGTTCGGGCTTGGGCCCGTCACGCTGTTCGCCGGGGGGAGCGGGAGTGGGAAGACGAGCGCCCTGCGGGCCTACGAGGCGCTTGCTCGGCTCGGGGGCGGGGCCGCCGTCGGGGAGGTGTTCCTCGACCCCGGCGCCTGTGTGCCGGATCGGGCCCGGCCCGACGGGCAGCGGCGGCGGGGGTTCCGGATCGGGTGTACGACCGACGGGCCCGAGGGTCCGGTGCGGCTCGACGTCGCCGTGCAGGCCGAGCCCGAACTCCGTATCGTCGGCGAGCGGTTGACGTCGGGCGGGCTCGTGCTGCTGGAGACCGCGCTGCGGGACCCCTCCCGACGGACCGTCCAGGCCGCCTGGCACACCGCGGGCTCGGCGCCCGTCACCCGTGCCCCGCTTCCCGACGACCGGCTCGGCACCGCCCTGTTGCCGCTGCGCGTGGCCGGCAAGACCGACGGGCAGCGGCAGGTGCTCGCCGCCGCCGAACAGACCGTCGTCGCCCTGCGCTCCGTCTTCGCCTGCGACCCGCGCCCCGGCCGGATGCGCGCCCCCGTGCCGACCGGCTCCGGCCGTCTCCTCCCCGGCTGCGACAACCTCGCCGACGTCCTGTGGCGCACCCGCGCCGAATGCGGCCGCCGGCACGCCCAGTTCGTCGCCGCGGTGCGCGCCGGCTGCTTCGGAACGGTCACCGACGTACTCGCCGAGCCGCTCGGCGACGGAACCGTGCGCGGTCTGCTCGACCGGGGCGACGGGTTCCGGACGGCCTTCGGGCGGCTGGGCGACGGCGAGTTGAGGTACGTGGCGCTCGCCCTGGTGCTGCTGACCGGGCCCGGCGTGCTCGACGTCGACGCGGCCGGCGAGGTGCCCGAGGCCATGCAGACGCTCACCGTGCTCGCCGACGCCTTCGACCGCTCGCTCGACCCCGGCCAGCGCAGCGAACTGCTGCGGCTGGCCGCCCGGATGGGCGACCGCGGTCACATCCGCTTCGTCGGCGCGGTCGGCGACGCCTCCTGGGCCGCCGGGGCCGAGGGGATCACGGTGGTACACCTGGACCCGTGACCGATCCTCAGCACGAACCCCTCGACGTGGCGAAACTCCAGCGCAGGCTGGCCGACTTCGCCGCCGCCCGCGACTGGCAGCCGTACCACACCCCCAAGAACCTGGTCGCCGCGCTCAGCGTGGAGGCCTCCGAACTGGTCGAGATCTTCCAGTGGCTGACGCCCGAGGAGTCGGCGCGGGTGATGGACGACCCGGATACGGCCCACCGGGTGACCGACGAAGTGGCCGACGTACTCGCCTACTTGCTCCAGCTGTGCCAGGTGCTGGACATCGATCCGCTCGCCGCGCTGGACGCGAAGATCGACCGCAATGAGCGGCGGTTCCCCGCGCCGTGAGGAGCCGTACGATCCGTTTTCACTCTCCGGAGTCGAATTCCCGCCCGAAACCGATTCGTTGTCCGAAGATTTCCGTCTTCCTCTGGCTTTTCGTCCCGTAGGCACTCACTCTGGGTAGTGGACAACGGAGTTCGGCTGGCGGACGCGTGGGCAGCGCGTCGGGACAGACGGGGGCAGCGCATGGACGCGGTGCGGCTCATCGTGACGAGCAGGCGTGCCCTCGCGGGTGGCGGTGGTGCGCCGGAGATCATGGCGGAGGTCTGGCAGGCGCAGGCCCTCGCCCAGGCGATAGGCAGCCGCCTCGCGGTCGCCGGCCCACCCGAACTGCGGGGCGAGGCACTGGGGTTGACGGAGCTGGCGGGCCGCGGCTGCGGTGTCCTGGACACCCCGCACCTCGCCACCGAGGACCTGCGCGCGGCCCAGCTCACCGACCTGGGCGACGCCCGCCAGGCCCTCCTCGGCCTCGGCGGGCTCCTCGGCGAGGTCGGCATCGCCCTGGTGGGCCTCGCCTGCGCGGCGGACGACGAGGGCACCTACTGGCAGTGCATGGAGGCCATCGACGCCGCGGACGAGTCCAGGGACCGGGTCCGCGACATGCTGCGCAAGCTGGTGGACCGCGAGGAGGCCGTACCGGAGAGAGAAGCCGGTTAGCTCCTACCCCTCGCTCTCCTCGGGTCCGCGGCCCGCCGACTGGAGGTCCGCGTCCAGGGCGGAGAGGTCCGCGTTCAGGGCCGCCATCAGCTCCTCCATCTGCTGCAGCAAGCCCTTCGGCCGGCCTTCCCCGCCCTGCTGCGGCACGGTGGATTCTTCGGTCATGACGGCCTCCTCGGCCCCGGGCCCCGACGACTGTGAGGCCGATGCGGGTGACGCCCCGGCGACGAGAAGGGCCGGTGCGGGCGCCGGGCGGTCCGGCTCCGCCCGAGCCAACGATCACCGAAGTGGCAGGTCACTCAGGCGAAGCGCCCCGTACCGCGGCGTTGACGCAATTTCACCCGACCGGGGACAGGAGTGGCCGGGGGGACTGGTGGGGTTGACCGGCGCCGGTGAGTGCAGGATGGGGGCATGGATCTTCGCATCTTCACCGAGCCCCAGCAGGGGGCCTCCTACGACACCTTGCTCGCCGTGGCGAAGGCCACCGAAGACCTCGGCTTCGACGCCTTCTTCCGCTCCGACCACTATCTGCGCATGGGCTCCGGCGACGGCCTCCCCGGCCCCACCGATGCCTGGATCACCCTCGCCGGCCTGGCCCGAGAGACCAGGCGCATCCGCCTGGGCACCCTGATGACCGCCGGCACCTTCCGCCTCCCCGGCGTGCTCGCCATCCAGGTCGCGCAGGTCGACCAGATGTCCGGCGGCCGGGTCGAACTCGGCCTGGGCGCGGGCTGGTTCGAGGAGGAGCACAAGGCGTACGGCATCCCCTTCCCGAAGGAGAAGTTCGCCCGCCTGGAGGAGCAGCTGGAGATCGTCACCGGCCTGTGGCAGACCAAGCCCGGCGACACCTACGACTTCCACGGCACCCACTACGACCTCACCGACTCGCCCGCGCTGCCCAAGCCGGCCCAGGACAGGATCCCGGTGCTCGTCGGCGGCCACGGCGCGACCCGCACCCCGCGGCTCGCCGCCCGCTACGCCGACGAGTTCAACATCCCGTTCGCCTCGATCGAGGACAGCGAGCGGCAGTTCGCCCGCGTCCGAACCGCCGCCGAGGAGGCCGGCCGCAAGGCCGACGACCTCGTCTACTCCAACGCCCTCGTGGTCTGCGTCGGCAAGGACGACCAGGAGGTCGCCCGCCGCGCCGCCGCCATCGGCCGCGAGGTCGACGAGCTCAAGGCCAACGGCCTGGCCGGCTCCCCGGCCGAGGTCGTCGACCGGATCGGCCGCTTCGCCGCGATCGGCTCCCGGCGGCTGTACCTCCAGGTCCTCGACCTGGACGACCTGGACCACCTGGAGCTGATCTCCACGCAGGTGCAGTCGCAGCTGTCGTAGGCCGAGGAAGTCCCGGACGGCGATCCGCGCGCCTCACTGCGGCGGATTGCCGTGCTTCCGGTACGGCAGGTCCGCGTGCTTGGTGCGGAGCACGGCCAGCGTGCGGATGAGGATCGCGCGGGTCTCGGCCGGGTCGATGACGTCGTCGACCAGGCCGCGTTCGGCCGCGTGGTACGGGTGCATCAGCTCGGCCGCGTACTCCTTGACGAGCGCGGCCCGGGCGGCGTCCGGATCGTCCGCCTCGGCGATCCGCCGGCGGAAGACCACGTCGGCCGCGGCCTCCGCGCCCATCACGGCGATCTCGTTGGTCGGCCAGGCGTAGCTGACGTCGGAGCCGATCGACTGCGAGTCCATCACGATGTAGGCGCCGCCGTAGGCCTTGCGCAGGACCACCGAGACGCGGGGCACGGTGGCGTTGCAGTAGGCGTACAGCAGCTTGGCGCCGTGCCGGACGATGCCGCCGTGCTCCTGGGCGACGCCGGGCAGGAACCCGGGGACGTCGACCAGCGTGACCAGCGGGATGCTGAACGCGTCGCACAACTGGACGAAGCGCGCGGCCTTTTCGCTGGCCCGGGCGTCCAACACCCCGGCGAGCCGGGCGGGTTGGTTGGCGACGACGCCGACTACCCTGCCGTCCAGGCGGGCCAGGCCCACCACGACGTTGGTGGCCCACCGCTCGTGCACCTCCAGGAACTCGCCGTCGTCGACCAGCTCCTCGATCACCGCCCGCATGTCGTACGAGCGGTTGCCGTCGGCCGGCACCAGGTCGAGAAGGGCCGTGCCGTCCCGGTCGGGGTGGTCGGTGGGCCGGGTCTCCGGGGGCTGTTCGCGGTTGTTGGCGGGGAGCAGGGAGAGGAGGTAGCGGACCTCCTCCAGACAGGTCTCCTCGTCGTCGTACGCGAAATGGCAGACGCCACTGGTCTCCGCGTGCACGTCCGCGCCGCCAAGACCCTCGTGGTCGATCTCCTCGCCGGTGACCGCCCGGACCACGTCCGGGCCGGTGACGAAGACCTGTGAGGTCTCGCGGACCATGAAGACGAAGTCGGTCAGGGCGGGCGAGTAGGCCGCTCCGCCCGCGCAGGGGCCCAGCATCACGCTGATCTGCGGGATGACGCCGGAGGCCCGCGTGTTGCGCCGGAAGATGCCGCCGTAGCCCGCGAGCGCGGTCACGCCCTCCTGGATGCGGGCGCCCGCGCCGTCGTTGAGCGACACCAGGGGAGCCCCGGCGGCCAGGGCCATGTCCATGAGCCGGTGGATCTTCTCGGCGTGCGCCTCGCCGAGGGCGCCGCCGAAGACGCGGAAGTCGTGGGCGTAGACGAAGACGGTACGGCCGTGCACGGTGCCCCAGCCGGTGATCACCCCGTCGGTGTGCGGGCGCCGGTTCTCCAGCCCGAACCCGGTGGCCCGGTGCCGCCGTAGCGGCTCCGTCTCGTGGAACGACCCGGCGTCCAGCAGCAGTTCGAGCCGCTCACGCGCGGTGAGTTTCCCCTTGGCGTGCTGGGCCGCCGTCGACCGTTCATCGGGTCCGCGCCGCACCCGCTCGTGCAGGGCGCGCAGCTCCACGGTCCGGCCGCGGGAGTCTCCGTGCACCGTCTTCCCCCGTCTGTCGATGTCCCGCTGTCCATATCTCCGCTGTCCATGTCGTCGTCAAAGTATGCACATCGCTTGACTGAGAATATAACGCTGTGCGAGCGTTGAGTCGCAGCAGTAGCCATGGCACAGCGGAAGGACGCACATGTCGGACCACGGCCGCACGGACCCGGTTCTCGACTGCCCGGCCGACGAGACGCCGGACGGCGAGGCACTCATCACCGCGGCGATGCGGTGGCACTTCAGCCCGGAGACCGGCTCGCCGTTCTGGCTCGAGCGGGCCGGGAAACTCGACTTCGACCCGATCGGGGACGTCAGGACCTTCGACGACCTGAAGCTGTTCCCCAACCTCGTCAACGAACTGCGGGACGTCCGCGCCGAGGAGCTCATACCGCGCGGCCTCGACGCCCGGACCGACCTGTACGGGGTGTACGAGAGCGGCGGCACCACCGGCGCGCCCAAGCGCGTCGTCTGCACCACCGACTGGATGGAGCGCTGGCTCGCCTTCAGCCAGCGCCACCTGGACGCCCGCGGCTGCCCGCGCGGGGTCAACTGGCTGGCCCTGATGCCCGACGGGCCGCACATCTTCGGCGCCGCGCTGCGCGAGGGTGCCAAGAGGGCCGGCGGCATCCTCTTCACCGTCGACATGGACCCGCGCTGGGTGAAGAAGTGCATCGCCGAGGGCCGCGCCGAGGACGCCGCGCGTTACGCCGACCACCTGGCCACCCAGGCCGGATTCCTCCTGGAGACCCAGGACATCGGCGTGCTGATCACGACCCCGCCGCTGCTCCAGCGCCTCGTACAGGACGAGCGGATGGTCGCGCTGATCAACGAGAAGGTGCGCTACATCCAGTGGGGCGGCGCGCACATGGACGCCGACACCCGCCACCTGTTCCGCACCGAGGTCTTCCCGGACATCCAGCTCCAGGGCGCCTACGGCTCCACGATGATCCTGGGCGGCTCGCTGGAGCGCATCGACCAGCCCACCGAGGACGCCTGTGTCTTCGACCCGTTCGCGCCGTACATCTCCTTCTCGGTGATCGACCCGGCGACGGGGGAGAACGTGCCGTACGGGGAGCGCGGGCAGGTCGTGATGAACCACGTCAGCAAGGCCATGCTGCTGCCCAACAACCTCGAACGGGACACCGCCGTGCGCATGCGGCCGCCGGCGGGACAGCTGGGTGACTCGGTCGCCGACGTCGCTCCGGTGGCCACCTTCGACGACCGGGCCGTCATCGAAGGGGTCTACTGATGGCCCAGCAGGCCGCGGTGGTCACGGAGCCGGACGCGGGCGAACTCCTCGTCCAGCTCGACGCGTTCGGTGCCAACGGCCCCTACCGTGCCCGCAAACGCCAGACCGTGCCCGACGTGACGGGCGCGCCGCTCGCCGAACTGAGCATCGTGCCCCCGCTGTTCGTGCAGCGCAGCCTGGCCGCGCTGCGGTCGGCCGAGCCGCCGGCGCCCGGCGCGCGGGCCGCCGCCCTGGAGCGGGCCGGCCGGCTGTTCGCCGACGCCACCATCGGCGGCCTGGACCCGGACGCCTACCGGGAGTCGGTCAGCCGCTGTTCCGGGCTGCCCGTCTCCGTGGTGCGCGCGGCGACCGACATCGTCGCGGAGGCCGCCGCACAGGCCGCGGCCACCGTGCTCGCCGCCCGCCCGCAGGCCGCCGCGACCGACTGGCGGGAGCCCTCGACGCGGGGCGGCGGCGCGGTGTGGACGCGGCGCGGGGAGGTCTTCGCGGTGCACGCCGCAGGTAACCACCCCGGCGTGCACGCTCTTTGGCTGGAGGCCCTGGCGATGGGCTACCGGGTCGTCGTACGGCCCTCGCGGCGCGAGCCGTTCACCCCGCACCGCCTGGTCGCCGCCCTCCGCGAGGCGGGCTTCGGCGACGACCAGGTGGCCCTGACGCCCACCGACCACACCGTCGCCGACACGCTCGTCTCCGGCGCCGACCTCGCCCTCGTCTACGGCGGCGACGACGTGGTGCGCAAGTACGCGGGCCACCACACCGTGCTGCCGCAGGGGCCGGGCCGGGCGAAGATCCTGGTCACCGGCGGGGACTGGCGCCCGCACCTGGACGTGATCGTCGACTCGGTCGCCGACGAGGGCGGCACCGCCTGCGTCAACGCCACCGCGGTCCTCGTCGAGGGCGGACCCGCCGAGGCGGCCGCCCTGGCCGACGCGATCGCCGCGCGGCTCGCCGCCATCCCGAGCCGGCCGCCCCAGGATCCCGAGGCCGTCCTGCCGGTCCAGCCGCTCGCCGCGGCCCGCGCCGTCGAGGGCTACCTGCTGAAAGCGGCCCGGGGCGCCACCGCGCACCTCGGCGGCGACGGCATCGTCGACGAACTCGGCGACGGCAGCGCCGTGTTGCGCCCCGCCGTGTTCCGCCTCGACCGCGCCGACGCCCCGCAGACCGGCGTCGAACTGGGCTTCCCCTGCGTCTGGGTGGCCCCCTGGACCCGCGCCGACGGCATCGCGCCGCTGCGTCACACCCTCGTACTCACCGCGATCACCGACGACGAACAGCTCGTCGGACGACTGGTCGACGAACCCACCATCAGCAACGTGCACATCGGCGACCACCCCACCTACCGGATGCGCCCGGGCCTGCCGCACGACCGCTACCTCGCGGAGTTCCTCATGCGGACCAAGACCGTCATCCGGGACTGACCGCGCCGAGCCGCGCACCACAGGGGGATTCCATGGCACTCAACCACGACTTCGTCGGCCGTACGCACGAGGCCGGCGAGGTCTACGAAGTCAGCCGGGAGAAGATCCGCGACTACGCGATCGCCACCGGCGACACCCACCCCGTGTACCTCGACCCGCGGGCCGCGCGGGCGCTCGGCCACCCCGACGTGATCGCGCCGCCCTCCTTCGCCGTCATGCTCTTCTTCCGCTTCGGCGGCTGGCCGCTGTACGACCCGGAGTTCGGCAAACGCCGGGAACCGGTGTGCGTGCACCGGGCCCAACGGGTGGAGCACGCACGGCCGATCGTGCCCGGCGACCGGCTCGTGCAGACCACGACCGTCGACGACATGAGCGTCCTGGGCGAGCACGAGCAGTGGGTGATGACCCACCGCATCAGCACGGTCGACGGCGAGCACGTGTGCACCGTCGTCAACACCATCCTCTCCCGCGGTACGGCGGACCTGCCCCGCGAGATGCCGGTCCGGGTCCGCACACCGCAGGAGGTGTGACATGGCCGCCCAGGTCTCCTACGACGACGTCCGCGTCGGCACCGAGATGCCCGCCCGGGACATCACCGTCAAGCGCATCGACCTGCTGCGCTACTGCGGCGCCTGCTCGGACTTCACCGCGACCCACTGGAACGAACGCATCGCCAAGTCCGTCGGCCTGCCCGACGTCATCGCCCACGGCACCTACACCATCGCCGCCGCCGTCCGCGTCCTCACCGACTGGGTCGGCGACCCCGCGGCCCTGCTGGAGTACAGCGTCCGCCGCTTCACCCGGCCCGTCGTGGTGCCCGACGACGACGCCGGCGCGACCGTGCGGATCAGCGGCGCCGTCGAGGAACTCCTCGACGACCGCCGGGCCGTGGTCCGGCTGCGCGCCCGCTTCGACGGGCTGGAAGTCATGTCCGGGGCACGGGCCGTCGTACGACTCGCCTGAACAACCTGCAGAGGAGCGAACGCACATGACCAGCACGCAGATCACCGCCGAGCGCGAGAACGAGATCAAGCAGCTCGTGGCCGACATCCTCGAACTCGAACCCGACGAGATGACCCGCACCAGCCGCTTCAAGGAGGACCACGAGGCGGACTCGCTGCTCGCCATCGAGATCCTCGCCTCCCTGGAGAAGACCTTCCGGATCACCATCGCCCAGCAGGAACTGGCCCGCATGGTGAACCTGGAGGCCGTCTACGAGGTGGTCGCCGAGGCCGCCGCGGCCCGGCGATAGGCGGCGGCGTGCAGTCGGACATGACCGCACGACGGGTCGTCGTCACCGGCCTCGGCGCGGTGACCAGCATCGGCATCGGCGCCGACGAGTTCCTCGCCGGGCTGCGCGCCGGGCGCAGCGGGGCCGGGCCCATCACCTCCTTCGACGCGAGCGGGTTCGACCACTCCCAGGGGTGCGAGATCACCGAGTTCGACGCGGACCGCTTCGTCACCCGGCTGCCGGCCCGCGAGTACGGGCGGGCCAGCCAGTTCGCCGCCGCGGCCGCGCGGATGGCGGTCGCGGACGCGGCGCTGCCCGTCGAGGACCTGCGGGCCGCGCGCTCGCTGGTCTCCGTCGGCACCACCGACGGGGAGTCCCGCGACCTCGACGGGCTGGTGCGCCAGGAGGTGGAGCTCGGGCCCGACCGGATGGACCCGGTGGTCGCCCGCCGGGTCCCGGCCGGGCGGCTGTCGGTGGCCGCGGCCCGCGAGCTGGGCCTGGTCGACGTGGAGGCGGTGACCCTGCCGACCGCGTGCGCGGCCGGCAACTACGCCATCGGCTACGGCTACGACGCCGTCCGCACCGGCGAGTTCGCCTTCGCGCTGTGCGGCGGCGCGGACGCGGTGTGCCTGAAGACCTTCGCCGGCTTCTACCGCCTGGGCACCATCGCCCCCGAGCGCTGCCAGCCCTTCGACCGCGACCGCAAGGGCATCCTCACCGGCGAGGGCGCCGGGATGCTGCTCCTGGAGAGCCTGGAGTCGGCGCTCGCCCGGGGCGCCCGCATCCACGCCGAGGTGCTCGGCTACGGCCTCAACTGCGACGCCGACCACCCGGTCGCGCCGAACGAGGACAGCTTCGCCCGCTGTGTGCGGCTGGCCCACGAGAACGCGGGCGTCACCGCCGCCGACGTCGACCTGATCTCCGCGCACGGCACCGGCACCAAGGCCAACGACGTCAGCGAGGCCCGCGCGATGCACCAGGTCTTCGGCGCCGGCTCGCCCCGCATGGTCTCCATCAAGTCGATGATCGGCCACACCATGGGCGCGGCCAGCGCCCTCGCCGCGATCGCCTGCACCCTCGCCCTGCGCGAGGGCTTCATTCCGCCGACGATCAACCACGTGGAGACCGACCCGGAGTGCGACATCGACTGTGTGCCCAACCGGGCGATCGACGCCGACCTGAAGGTGGTGCAGAACAACGCGCTGGCCTTCGGCGGCAACAACGCCGTGCTGATCCTGGG
This sequence comes from Streptomyces sp. CA-249302, assembly GCF_050936785.1. Taxonomy (NCBI): domain Bacteria; kingdom Bacillati; phylum Actinomycetota; class Actinomycetes; order Kitasatosporales; family Streptomycetaceae; genus Streptomyces; species Streptomyces sp. CA-249302. Next base: position 8,202,630 of record NZ_JBNJMG010000001.1, read on the forward strand.
CCGTTACGAGCCCGCCGGCGACCCGGCAGCGGCGGAGAGGGAAGCGGCATGAACTGCCCTACCACGCAAGGGAGTTGCTGATGAGCGCCACCGGACCGGTCATCACTGCCTGGTCTGCGGTGTCCGCGTTCGGCGTCGGACGCGAGCCGTTCACCGCCGGTGTACGGGGCGGGCGGCCCGTGGTCACCGACCTGGACCGCGAGCGCTGGCCCGCACCCGTCGGCCGGGCCTGTCTGGTGCCCGGCGGGGACCCGCGCGAACTGCTCGGCCGCAAGGGCACCCGCTCGATGGACCGGGTCACCGGACTCGCCGTCGCCGCCGTGGGCCGACTGCTCGACGACGGCAGCGGCGAGCGCATCCCGGGGCTCGAGGAGGACACCGGCCTCGTCCTCGGCACCTCCAACGGCAGCGTCAGCAGCATCATGACCTTCACCCGGGACTCGCTGACCGAGGAACGGCCCTACCTGGTCGACCCCACCCGCTTCCCGAACACCGTCATGAACTGCGCCGCGGGCCAGTCGGCCATCCGCCATGGCCTGCGCGGCCCGAACGTCACCATCGCCGGCGGCCGGGCCTCCGCCCTGCTGGCCCTCAACCACGCCCGGCGCCTCCAGCACTGCGGCCACGCCCGCTCGGTGGTGTGCGGCGCGGCCGAGGAGTTCTCCCCGGAACGCGCCTGGCTGGACTGGCACGCCCGCACCGAGCAGGAGCCGACGGAGGCCGCCGGGACACCGGGGGTGGGCGAGGCGGCGCGAACGGGCCAACCACCGTTTGCGGGTGGGCCGTTGCGGACCGACGAGGGCGCGCAGGCCGCGTTCAAGGGTGGGCCGTCGCGGGTCGGCGAGGGCGTCAATACCGCGCCCACCGGTGGGCCGAAGTCGGGCGCCGAGCCCCCGCTCGCGGGCGAGCCGACGCGAGCCGCCGAGGCCCCGCTCGCGGGAGGGCCAACGCGAGCCGCCGAGGCCCCGCTCACCGGTGAGGGCTGTGCGGTGCTGCTACTGGAGACCGAGGTCGGTTCCTCCGGCCGCCCCGCCCTCGCCGAGGTGACCGCCGTCGAGATCGCCCTGCCCGCCGACGAGAAGGACGCCGGACCGGTTCTCGCCGACTGCGTACGACGCGCCCTGCACCGGTCCGGCCTGACCCCCGCCGACCTCTGGGCGCTCGCCCCGGCGGGCACACCCGGACCCTACGGTGCGCAGGAACACACCGCGCTCGCCGAGGTGTTGGGCGGCCACGACCCGCTCAGGCTGTCCTGCACCGACCTGCTCGGCGACGCCGGCGCCGCGTCCGCCGCCTTCCAGATCGCCGCGCTCCTCGCCACCGCCGAGGGCGACCCGACCGCGCACGGCCGGGCGGCCCTGGTCACCACCGCCGACCCCGACGGCGTGGTCGGCTGCGCCGTGCTGCGCCTCGCCTGAACGCCCGGGACCCACCCCGCCCACGAGAGGAACCCCATGGACCAGGACCGGCGGCCAGTCGCGCTGGTGACCGGCGGCTCCCGCGGCATCGGCCGCGCCGTCGTACGCGAACTCGCCCGCGACGGACACGACGTGGCCTTCTGCTACCGCGCCCGCGCCGACGCGGCCCGCGAGGTCGAGAAGGAGGCCGAGGAACTGGGCGCCCGGGTCCTGTCCCGCCCCGCCGACGTGACCGACCCGGAGGACGTGCGGGCCCTGGTCCGGGACGTGGAGGAGGAGCTCGGCCCGATCGACGTGCTGGTCACTTCGGCCGGCATCACCCGGGACAACCCCCTGGTCACCATGTCCGACGAGGACTGGCGGCAGGTGCTGCGGATCAACCTGGACGGCACCTTCACCGCCTGCCACGCCGTGATCATGGGAATGATGAAGCGCCGCCGCGGAGTCGTCGTCACCCTCTCCTCCGTCTCCGGTGTCTACGGCAATCCGCGCCAGGCCAACTACTCCGCCTCCAAGGCCGGGATCATCGGCTTCACCCGCGCCCTCGCCAAGGAGGTCGGCGGCTTCGGCATCCGGGCCAACGCCGTCGCCCCCGGCTACATCGACACCGACATGACCTCGGTGCTGCGCGAGCGGGAACACCAACGGGCCGTCGACAGCGTGCCGTTGGGCCGGTTCGGCACGGTGGACGAGGTCGCGGGCCTGGTCGGCTTCCTCGCCTCGGACCGGGCCTCGTACATCACCGGAGCCGTCATGCAGGTCGACGGCGGCATCACCATCTAGCGCACGCCACCGTCCAGCGCACGCCACCGTCCAGCGCACGTCACCGTCCAGCGCACGTCACCGTCCAGCGCACGTCACCGTCCAGCGCACGTCACCGTCCAGCCCACGAGGAGACCGTCATGGCGCCGGCACCGCGCCGCCCCCGTATCTACTTCTCCTTCCGCAGCCCCTACTCCTGGCTCGCCTTCCACGACCTCACCACCCGCCGTCCGCAGCTGGTGGACGCCCTGGAATGGCGGCCGTTCTGGGAGCCGGACGAGCACAGTGAGCGGCTGCTCGCCGAGGCGGGCGGGCGGTTCCCGTACACGCCGATGTCGCGCGAGAAACACCTCTACATGCTGACCGACGTACGCCGCCTGGCCACCCGCCGCGGCCTCGCCCCCACCTGGCCGCGGGACACCGACCCCTGGTGGGAGGCGTCCCACCTCGCCTATCTGGTCGCCGTGGGGGAGGGGCGGGGGCTCGCCTTCATCGACCGTGTGTACCGGGCCCGTTGGCAGGAGGGGCTCGACATCTCCGACCGGGCGACGGTGGGGCGGCTGGCCGCGGACGTCGGCGTCGACCCGAAGACCGCGGAGAACGCGGCCGACGACGAGCGGATCCGCGCCGAGGGGGTGCGGGCGCTGCTGGACATCCACCGCGACGACGTGTTCGGCGTGCCGTTCTTCATCCACCGTCGGCAGAAGTTCTGGGGAGTGGACCGGCTGGAGGAGTTTCTGTCGGTGCTGGGGGAGCTCGGATCGCCCGAGCCCGCGCCGGCGGAGCCCGTGCCCGCGCCTGCGTCCGTGGCGGCGTACGATCCGAGCTCCAGTGACCTCGGGCATGCGGGAGGCTGTGGCTGATGTCCGTCGGCGGTTCGGCGCATCTGCGCTGGGCGGGACCGGAGCCGGGCTTCGTGCCGGTGGCGGCGGGCGCGTCCTCCGCGCTGCTCGTCGCCGACTCCTGGCTGGTCGAGGACGGGCGGGTCAAGGCCCTCCCGGCCCACCTCGCACGGTTCTCCGGTGCCTGCGCGCTCGTACCGTCGATGTCGGCGGAGGACGTCGCCGCGTTCGTGCGGGAGGCGCTGCCCCAACTCCCCACGGCCGGACGGTGGTTCCCGCGGCTGGAGCTCGTCGAGGCCGACGGCGGGCGCCGGCTCCAGCTGCTGATCAGGCCCGCGCCTCCGCGCGGTGACATCGTACGGCTGTGGGTGCCACCGGACCCGGACCGGCGGACCCGCCCCGCGGTCAAGGGCCCCGACCTCCCCTACCTCACCGCCCTGCGCGCGGAGGCGAACGCCGTCGGCGCCGACGAGGCAGTGCTGCTCTCTCCCGACGGTCGGGTACGGGAGGGCGCCACCACCAGCATCCTGTGGTGGCGCGACGACACATTGTGCGCCCCGGCCGACGGCCCGGACATCCTGCCGGGCGTCACCCGGGCCCAACTCCTGCGCCTGGCGGCCGAGTTGCACGTACCCGTCGCCTTCGAGTCGCCCCGGCCCCGCGACCTCGACGGGCTGGAGGTGTGGGCCGTGAACGCCCTCCACGGCATCCGCCCCGTCACCGCCTGGCTCGGAACCGGCGCGGGAGCAACGGCCGTAACCGACCTCACGGCCGCCCCGGCCCGACGCGCCCCCGAGTGGCAGGCCCGCCTGGAACACCTCGGCGCTCCGGTGGCGTCCCCCGCCTGAGGGTCGCCGCTCCGACGCCGTACCCAGTTCGATCAGCGCGGCCCGATCACGCCACCACCAGCGCCGGACAGACCCGCACCACCGCGATCCCCCGGTCGCTCCGCCCCAGCCGGAACCGCACCTTGTCGTGCAGCACGGTCCCGGACGCGGCCTTCCCGTCGACCAGTTGCTCGCCCGGGAACAGGGTGAACGTCCAGCCGCCGCCGACCTCGCAGTCGGGCAGCTCGTTCCCGGACTGGAGCACCCGCGCGCCCCAGATCTGCCGCACCATCAGCTCCCGGGTGTCGACGCCGTCCACCGTGAAGGTTCCGGCGTCCGCGGCCCCGATCTCCTCGTAGCTGCCGAAGTGCAGGCCCGCCGGGCCGGTGACGGTGGCCACCGGGGTCCAGTCGGCGCCCGGTTCCACCACCAGCCGGCCCGCAGGCAGGGCGCGGTCGACGACATCGACCGCGCCCTTTCCGGTCTTCCCGGTCTGGTCGGCCCGCATCGCGGGATCGACCGCACCGCGCGTGTCCAGCTTGTCCGGGTCGGGCACCAGCAGGATGCCGAAGACGGCCTCGTCGGCGAACCGGGCGTCCCGGAAGTGGGCGGTGAGAGCCTCGACGGCGCGCCGCGCCCGTTCCCATCGCGGGGTGTCGAAGGCCCGCTCGAGATAGTCCGCCGTCGGCAGCGGCAGCCCCGCCCGGCGTACGCCCTCCCGCACGGACTCGCAGGCGTTCCAGCCCGATTCGGCCAACAGCTTGATCTGGTCGCTGGCAAACAATGCCACCTCCGGTCGGCATGTCGCAGGTGCGGCGGCCGCGTTACGCGGCCCGGATCGGGCGCCCGCCCCAAGCTAGCCGATGCGGTCGCCGACCGAGCGGGCCGTGTCCGCCGTGCGCCTGGGCGTGTCGGTGGCCACCGCGGCCGGTACGGGCAGTGCCCGCAGCGTCGCCTCCGCCTTGACCAGCATCTCGTCGTACTCCGCCAGCGGCTGCGAGTCGAGCACGATCGCCCCGCCCGCGCCCACACTGAGCTCGTCCCGCCACCGTACGGCCGTACGGATCACGATGTTGAGATCCGCCGTGCCCGAGTAGCCGAGGAAGCCGAGCGCCCCGGAGTAGATGCCGCGGGCCCGGTCCTCCAGGGAGTCGATGATCTCCATGGTGCGCAGCTTGGGCGCGCCGGTCATCGAACCGCCGGGGAAGCACGCCTTGACGCAGTCGACGGCGCTCGCGTCCGGACGCAGGGTGCCCCGGACCGTGGAGACCAGCTGGTGCACGGTCGTGTAGGTCTCGGTCGCCATGAACGCCGGTACGCCCACGCTGCCGATCTCGCAGATGCGGCCGAGGTCGTTGCGGAGCAGGTCGACGATCATCAGGTTCTCGGCGCGGGTCTTGGGGTCGCCGGGCAGGGAGTCGCGCAGGGCCGCGTCGAGCACCGGGTCGGGGCTGCGCCGGGTGGTGCCCTTGATCGGCTTGCTCTCGACCGTCCGCTCCCGGTCGATGCGCAGAAAGCGCTCCGGCGAGGAGCAGAACACGGTGAGCTCGCCGAGCCGCAGCAGCGCCGCGTACGGTGCCGGGTTCAGCCGGCGCAGCCTGCGGTAGTAGGCCAGGTCGTCGTCCGGGGCGGGCAGATGGAGGCTGTTGGTGAGGCAGATCTCGTAGCTCTCACCGGCGTGCAACTCCCGCTGGGAGGCGGTGATGTCGGCCAGGTACTGCTCGCGGGGCCGGGCCAGCCAGCGGGTGACGTCGGGGTCGGCCGAGGGCGGTGCGGGCCGTGTGGACGGGGCGTCGGGGAGGGTACGGAGCACCGCCGCCGTGTCGTCCAGCCACTCCCGGGTCGAGGCGTCGTCGGCAGGCTCGGCGAGGCCCACCAGATAGGTGCGGTGCTCCAGGTGGTCGACGGCCAGGAACCGGTGCGCCCGCAGCCACATGGCGTCCGGGGCCGGGGCGCGGTGGGCGTTGCTCGCGCCGGTGTCGGCCTTCAACTCGTAGCCGAAGTAGCCCACATAGCCGCCGGTGAGGTCGAACGGCAGCTCCTCGGCGCCGGTCACCTGGCGGCCGAGCCGGCCGTCCAGGACGTCGAAGATGGTGCCGGGCTCCAAGTAGGGGATGCCGCCGGACGGTTCGACGATCACCGAGGCGTCGCCGACGCGGTAGGTGAGCACCTCGCCGCCGGGCCCGTCGGCGTCACCGAGGAAGGAGAAGCGGGACAGCCCCGGCTCCACGCGCGCGCTGTCCAGCCAGAACGCCCGGCTGCTGGTGCCGTGCAGGGCGGTGAAGGCCGCGTCGGCGTCGACGGCCCGCTCCAGGCGCCGTATATGAGCATGGAGGGCGGGAGCGGGGGACGGCTGCTCGGCGGGCTCCTCGACCGGGGCCGTGACGGGGCGGCCCGCCACCGGCACCGGGCGGCGTCCCGGCCGGGCCGCCAGCGCCAACCGGCGGAAGTTCGCGGCGAGTTCGGCGCCGTACTCGGTGCTGATCGACTCGGGGTGGAACTGGACGCCCCAGCGCGGCAGTTCACGATGGCGCAGGCCCATGATCACACCGTCCTCCGCGCGGGCGATCACCTCCAGCTCCGGCGGCAGGGGTTCGGCCACGCACAGGGAGTGGTAGCGGACCGCCGTGAAACGCTCGGGGAGACCGGCGAAGACGTCCCGGCCGGTGTGCTCGACGGTGGTGAGGTGTCCGTGCCGCGGCCGAGGCGCGCCGACCACCCGCGCGCCGGCCAGCAGCCCGATGCCCTGATGGCCGAGGCAGACGCCCAGGACGGGCAGGCCGGTCTGCTCCAGCAGGGTGCGGGAGTGGCCGAAGTCCCGTTGTCCGGAGGGGTGTCCGGGGCCCGGCGAGATGACGGCCGCGTCGAAGGCGTCGAGGTCCAGGCGGCCGAAGTCCGGGTCGTCGTTCGGGACGACTGTTGGCTCGCTGCCGTAGGTCTCGGCCAGCAGCTGGAAGAGGTTGTAGGTGTACGAGTCGTAGTTGTCGATCAGCAGTGTGCGCATGGCCCCTTCAGAGGGTCGGAACGGTCACGTGATCGGTCGGCCGACGGAGACGGTCGACCAGTCGAAGGGCAGCTCGTCGAGGACCTCCAGCTCGCCGCAGAGCCGGTGCAGCCCACTGAAGTCCTGGAGCAGCCGGCGCCGCTGCGCCGACTCGGCCACGTCCTGGAGCATCCGGCGCCCGCCCGGCACCCCGGTCAGCTCGACGATCCGGTGCCAGGTGGTGTAGTCGTTCGCCGCGAACGCCTCCATGCCGTCGGCGAGCGCGGCCAGGAAGAACTTCCGGTGCTCCGCGTCGAGTTGGCCGTACGCGGCCTTGGCGACCTCGGCGGCGATGGAGGAGTGGCAGTACTCGTCGCGATTGTGCAGGTCGGCGGTGACCCGGTTGATCGGCTGGACCTCGGGGTCGTCCGCGACCAGGTCGAGATAGGCGTTGATGGAGATCTCGGCGACCGTCGTGTAGGCGAGCAGGTCCAGCTCGCGGAGGCCGGGTGTCGAGGTGGCCCGCAGCCGCTCCTGGTGCCGGCGGGCCTTGTGGCCGAGCGGCAGCGCGCCGTCCGGCATGGCCCAGCCGCGCCGGCGCCGGGTCACCGCACTCGCGTTGAGGTGCATCAGCGTGTGGTACTGCTCGTCGACCATCGCCTGGGTCACCGCGAGCGCCATCGCCTCGCCGAGCCCGGTGCGGTAGGTGTCGGTGGCCATCAGCGCGAACCCGGGATTGACCACCCGCTGCTCGATGTCCTGGATGTTCTTGTTGAACGCGATCCAGCCCCAGGCGCGCAGCCGCGCCTTCGTCCCGTCGTCCAGCGCGAGATAGGTCGGGTGGTCGCGGAACGGCAGCAGGCTCTCGGGGCAGTCGGGCCGCTCCGGTTCGAACAGGTCGTCCAGGTCCGGCTCCTGCCGCTTGACCGCGGCCCGCCGGTGCCAGTTGCCGGACAGCCTGCCGATCACGGCGTTTTCCACGGGGTGCGTCGGGTCGTGATTCGGTAATGACGAATCAATACTCATGCATACATTGTACGGGTCTATACTTCGCAGGGAAGCCCCTTCGGGCACCCGGAGCCCTTCTGGAGGACTCGATGACGGACCGTCGGACGGATGACCTGGCATGTGGCTGACCCAGCTCCTCGACCGAAACCACCGTTCACACGCCGGGCGCACCGCCCTCGTGGACGAGCGCCGCAGCGTCACCTGGGCCGAACTGGCCGAGCGCGTGGACCACTTGGCCGGCGGGCTGCTCGCGCGGGGGGTACAGCCGGGCGACCGGATCCTGGTCCCGGCCGCGGAACGGATCGAGGTGTTCGAGGCGTACTTCGCCCTGGCCCGGATCGGCGCCGTGTCCGTGCCCCTCGATCCGCTCGCCCCCGCACAGGAGGCGGCCGCCGTCGCCCGCCGGACCGGCGCGGTGGCCGTCCTCGCCGACCCGGCGGCCCCCTCCTGGGCGCCCGACCTCGACCTGCCCCTCGTAGGACAAGCGGCCGATGAGCCCAACTTGCCTCCCTGCCAAGGGCCTTGGCCGCAGGTGCGCCCCGACGATCCGGCGGCCGTCATGCACACCTCGGCCACCACCGGCCACGCCCGCGGAGTGGTCTGGGACCACCGGGGCCTGATGCAGGTCTGCCTCGCCTGGCTCGCCGTGTCCGGGCCCGCCGAGGACGCGACGCTGGTCAACTGCGCGCCGCTGTTCCACAGCAGCGTCGCCATGGCCTTCACCTACCTGGCGGCCGGCGCCCGTGTCGTGCTGCCGCCCGCCGCCGACCCCGAGCGCACGCTGGAGGCGGTCGCCCGGCACCGCGCCACGCACCTGTGGCTCGACCCCGAGACCCTCCGGCACCTGCTCGGAGCGGCCCGCGCCCGGCGCCACGACACCGGCGGCCTCCGCGAGATCGTCTACGGCGGCGCCCCGCTGCCCTGGGAGGTCTACCGCGAGGCCGCCCGCACCTTCGGCTGCGCCTTCCGGCAGGCTTACGGCGCCGCCGAGGCCGGCGGTCACTTCGCCATGCTCGCCCCGCACGAACACCCGGACCCGGACACCGAGCCGCACCCCGTCCTGGGCGCGGGCCGCCCGCTGCCCGGCGTCGACGTGCGGATCCGCCGCCCGGACGGCACCGAGGCCGAACCGGGGGAGACCGGCGAGGTCTGCGTACGCAGCGACAGCCTGATGCGCGGCTACTGGGTCGACCCGGTGGCCACGGCCGAGGCGACCCGGGGCGGCCGGCTGCACACCGGCGACCTGGGCCGGTCCGACACCGCCGGACGGCTCACGCTGGTCGGCCGGCAGACCGACGTGATCACGACCGGTGGCCGCGACATCCACCCGGCGGAGATCGAGCGCGTCCTCCTCACCCACGACGGGGTGGCCGACACGGCGGTGGTGGGCCGCCCGGACCCGGCCCACGGCGAGGTGCCGATCGCGTACGTGGTGCCTGCCCCGACGGCGGCCCGGCCGACCCCCGACGAACTCTCCCGGCTGATCAGCAGGGAGTTGACGGACCATCAGCCCCCGGCCCTGATCGCCTTCTTGGACACCCTGCCACGCAACCGCTCAGGCAAGGTCCTCAAGACGATCCTGCGCGACATGGCGAACGGGCGGTCCTGATGTCGAAGTCGACGCCCGCCTCTCTGCAGGCACGCGCCCCATGGCACCCCACGCGCTGGCGCAGGCTGCCCGCCGGGCAGCTCCCGGGCTGGCCGCACGACGACCGGCTGCGGCAGGCTCGGGAGCAACTCGCCGCCCGGCCCGCCCTGGTGACCGGGCAGGAGGTGCGGACGCTGCGGCGCCGACTGGCCGAAGTGGCGTACGGGCGCGGCCTGGTGATCCAGATGGGGGACTGCGCCGAACCCTTCGCGCCGGCCACCCCCGCCGGTATCGGCCGCACCCTCGCGCTGTTCCGGGACGTCTCCCGGACCGTCGAGGAGCGGCTCGCGCTGCCCGTGCTCACCGTGGGCCGGATCGCCGGGCAGTTCGCCAAGCCGCGCTCCTCACCGGTCGAGGAGATCGACGGGCGTCAACTGCCCGCCTACCGCGGCTTCCTGGTCAACGACCCGGCGCCGGACGCCACCGCCCGCCGCCCCGATCCGCGCCGCATGCTCTGGGGTTACGAACACGCGGCGCGCACCGTGTTCCTGCTGCGCCGCGCCGCCGACGAGGGGCTGCCCATGCGCGGCCACTGGGGCGACGGCCTGCCCGCGCTGTGGACCAGCCACGAGGCCCTGGTCCTCGACTACGAGGAGCCGCTGACCCGTTGGGACACCGAGGCCGACGGCTGGGTGCTGACCTCGACGCACCTGCCCTGGACCGGCGAGCGGACCCGGCACCCCGACGGTGCCCATGTGCGCTTCCTCGCCGGGCTGTCGAACCCGGTCGGCTGCAAGGTGGGCCCGGGCATGACCCCGGCCGAGGCCGTCCGGCTCGCCGGGACACTCGACCCCGACCGTCTGCCCGGCCGGCTCGTGCTGATCTCCAGGATGGGCGCCGACCGGGTCGCGGACCGCCTCCCGGCGCTGGTCGAGGCGGTCCGCAAGGCCGGTCACGCACCGGTGTGGCTGTGCGACCCGATGCACGGCAACACCGTCCGTTCGGCCACCGGCCACAAGACCCGGCACCTGGCCGTCGTGCTCGCCGAGACCGAGGCCTTCGTCCGGGCCGTGTGCGGTGCGGGCGGGCGGCCCGGCGGCCTGCATCTGGAGAGCACCGCCGAGTCCGTCACGGAATGCGTCGGCGGCCGCGCCGGGATCGCGGAGAAAGATCTGCCGCGCGCCTATTTGACTTCCTGCGATCCGCGGCTCAATGCCGATCAGACCCGCGAGACGGTCGAGTTTTTCGCCGAACAGTTGGCGCGATTCTGACGTCGGCGCGAATCCGACCGCAAAAGTCCAGGACAGCGCCGTTCTTCCGCAACGGGGTTCGCCGGACCGATGCAGTACGCTTGTGCTGGGACCGACTCCGTCAATTGCTCATGACCAGACGGTACTTGGTCCATAACGGGGATGGGGGCGCTCATGGTCGTACAAAACCCGGTCGATCAAGAATGGAATCACGAACCGGAGACCGGACCGGTCGACGGCGAAACGACGGAAACCCGACGGATATTAGCCCGGGCCGGGGTGCGATCCGGCCAACGAATTCTGGATGTCGGTGCGTTGCTGCTCCGACGTGGCATGACCCGGCAGGAATCCAAGGAGTTCCAGGTCGTCGGAGTGCGCGAGGCGGCCGACGTGGGGACGGCCCGACCGCAACCGGTGCCCGCGGCCGGGGATCTCGACTTCACCGTGGTCGACCTCGACGAACTGGACCTGCCGGAAGCCTCCTTCGACGTGGTCGTGGCGCTCGACTTCTGGCCCTCCGCGCCACTCGCCGTCGCCGCCCGCGACTGGCGCCGCGTCCTGGAGCCCGAGGCGGGCACCGTGATCGTCACCGGCACCGACCTGCCCGGTGGCCACCGCGCCTCGCGCCAGTGGACCAGCGCGCTGACCGCGGCCGGCTTCACCGTCGACGTGGTGGCGAAGGCACCCGCCGATTCCGGCCACTACGCGGCCCTGGCCAGCGCGGCCCGGCTCGGCGGCGCCCGGCTGCGCGCGACGCTCGGGCCCGGCATGGCCGAGTCCTATGTGGCCCATGTCCAGCGGCTGCACGGCAGTACCCGGCAGGCGGCGGCCGAGTGCTTCGAGATCGTCGCCCGCGTCGGCGCGCCGACTTGACCCGGTGGCAGCCGGATGTAGTCCTGTGCAATGATTGCGCGTACCTTTACGAGTACATTAGGCAGTTGTACCGTTGTTGGTTGCCGTGAGCTGCTCCTCCGGCGTCAGGAGGATGGTGGCGATGAGCCAGAGCGCATCGGAGCGACAGGCCAGCCAGGCCGAGCAGGGGACGTGGAACAGGCTCGCCGCCTTCCACACCCAGGTCTCCGAACTGGTCGAGAAGGCCCTTCAGGACAGGTTCGGTCTGTCGCTGAGCGAGTACACCGCGCTGGAGGCGCTCGCCAAGGTCTCCGGGAGCGACCGGCCGGGTCTGCGGATGCAGGCCCTGGCCGAGGCGGTCGGCATGAACCAGAGCTCGGTCAGCCGCCTGGTCACCCGTCTGGAGCGACAGGATCTCGTCGAGCGCTTTCACTACGAGAAGGACCGGCGCGGCGTATTCACCGCCGTCACCGCCTCCGGCCGTGAGACGCTCGAAGCCGCTGTACCGGTTTATCTGCAGACCCTCGCGGCGGCCTTCGACCGCGCGAACTCCGACCCGGACCTGCGGGAATTGGTGAAGCGCATCGGCGGTTAACCCGTCGTTCGCCGAATGGCGGTCCCGGCTTGGTCGCCGTGCATATATGGCCGAATTCCCGTGCCCTGGTCCTTCTGCGGCTCCGCCGCGGCGCCACTAGTATTTCCGTGACCACCTGCACATTTCTCAACGGGAGTTGGTCGTATGACCACGGCAGATGTCGTCGAGCGCTACTACGACGCCTGGATCAACCGAGCCGGAGACATGAGCGATGTTCCACTCGCCGACGACTTCGTCTTCGTCGGCCCGGTGGGCAACTTCGATTCCGCAGACGGCTTCCGCGCGATGGCCGGGCAATTCGGCCAGGCCGCCACCGATTTCACCGTCCGCCACCGCTTCATCGACGGGGACACGGCCTGCGCCATCGTCTCCTGGAACCTCGCCGCCGTCCCCGGCACCACCACCGCCGCCGAACTCCTGGAAGTCCGCGACGGCACCCTCGTCCGGGCCGAGGTGATCTACGACGCCGAGGAACTCCGCAAGGCCGCCGCGGCCGGCCGCGTCCGAGCGGAAAATCCCTGACTGAATCCCAGGGGTCCGCTGTAGGTTGAACGGACGCGCCGCAATGGCGCTCCCTGCGAATCTTCGCAGCTCAGCATGCGTTTCGAGGTTGGCCCACAGTGTTCCTGACGATCACCACCACCGGCACCCCCGAACGCCCGGCGACCGACCTCGGCTACCTGCTGCACAAGCACCCCGACAAGGCGCAGGCGTTCTCCACCTCCTACGGCAGGGCGCACGTCCTCTACCCCGAGGCGGACGCCGATCGCTGCACGGCGGCGCTGCTGCTGGAGGTGGACGCGGTGGCGCTGGTCCGGCGGGGCAAGGGCAAGGGCCGCGGCGGCGCCCCCGACGCGGCGCTCGCCCAGTACGTCAACGACCGCCCGTACGCCGCCTCCTCGCTGCTCGCGGTGGCGCTGAGCGGCGTGTTCTCCAGCGCCATGCGGGGCGTGTGCTCCGCCCGCCCGGAGCGCGCCGCGCAGCCGCTGCCGTTGCGCGTCGAGGTCCCGTCGCTGCCCGCCCGCGGCGGCCCCGACCTCGTACGGAAGCTCTTCGAACCGCTCGGCTGGGCGGTCACCGTGGAGCCGGTGCCGCTGGACACCGTGTTCCCCCAGTGGGGCGACTCGCGCTATGTGCGGCTCGTCCTGGAGGCCGAGCGGCTCACCCTCGCCGAGGCCCTGCGCCATCTGTACGTCCTGCTCCCCGTCCTCGACGACGCCAAGCACTACTGGGTGTCCTCGGACGAGGTGGACAAGCTGCTCAGGGCCGGCGAGGGCTGGCTGCCCGGGCACCCCGAGCAGAAGCTGATCACCAGTCGCTACCTCTCCCGCCGCTGGTCGCTGACCCGGGAGGCGATGGAACGCCTCGAACTGGTCCGGCTCGCCGAGGCCGACGACAGCGAGGTCGAGGACATCGACAACGCCGTCGAGGCCGAGACCGAGACGGAGGAGAAGCCGACCCCGCTCGCCGTGCAGCGCCGGGACGCGATCATCGCCGCACTCCAGGCGTCCGGCGCCACCCGCGTCCTCGACCTGGGCTGCGGACAGGGCCAGTTGGTGCAGGCGCTCCTCAAGGACGTGCGCTACACCGAGATCGTCGGCGTCGACGTCTCGATGCGCGCCCTGACCATCGCCTCCCGCCGCCTGAAGCTGGACCGCATGGGCGAACTCCAGGCCTCCCGCGTCAAGCTCTTCCAGAGCTCCCTCGCATACACCGACAACCGCCTCAAGGGTTACGACGCCGCAGTGCTCAGCGAGGTCATCGAGCACCTCGACCTGCCGAGGCTGCCCGCCCTGGAGTACGCGGTGTTCGGCGCGGCCCGGCCGAGGACCGTCCTCGTGACCACCCCGAACGTCGAGTACAACGTCCGCTGGGAGTCCCTCCCGGCCGGCCACGTCCGGCACGGCGACCACCGGTTCGAGTGGACCCGGGAGGAGTTCCGGGCGTGGGCGGCGGCGGTGGCCGAACGGCATGGCTACGACGTGGAGTTCGTGCCCGTCGGTCCCGATGACCCGGAGGTGGGCCCGCCCACCCAGATGGCCGTATTCACGATGCTCGACCCGAACGAGAAGGAGGCGAAGGCGGCATGACCGAGAACAGCAGGGGGCGCGTCCTGCCCGTCACCGACCTCTCCCTCGTCGTGCTCGTCGGCGCCTCCGGCTCCGGCAAGTCGACCTTCGCCCGCCGGCACTTCAGGCCGACCGAGGTGATCTCCTCGGACTTCTGCCGCGGCCTGGTCTCCGACGACGAGAACGACCAGAGCGCGACCAGGGACGCCTTCGACGTCCTGCACTACATCGCCGGCAAGCGCCTGGCCGCGGGCCGTCGCACGGTCGTCGACGCGACCAGCGTGCAGCCGGAGGCCCGGCGCCAGCTGATCGACCTGGCCAAGCAGTACGACGTGCTGCCCATCGCGATCGTGCTCGACGTGCCGGAGGAGGTGTGCGCCGAGCGCAACGCGGCCCGCGCCGACCGGGCCGACATGCCGCGCCGGGTCATCCAGCGCCACACCCGCGAACTCCGCCGCTCGCTACGGCACTTGGAGCGGGAGGGCTTCCGCAAGGTGCACGTCCTGCGGGGCGTCGAGGACGTGGAGAACGCCACCGTCGTCACCGAGAAGCGCTTCAACGACCTGACCCACCTCACCGGCCCCTTCGACATCATCGGCGACATCCACGGCTGCGCCTCCGAACTGGAGTCCCTGCTCGGCAAGTTGGGCTACACCGACGGCGTCCACCCGGACGGCCGTACCGCGGTCTTCGTCGGCGACCTCGTCGACCGCGGCCCGGACAGCCCCGGCGTGCTGCGCCGCGTGATGTCGATGGTGAAGTCGGGCAACGCGCTGTGCGTGCCGGGCAACCACGAGAACAAGTACGGGCGATATCTCAAGGGCCGCAAGGTCCAGCACACGCACGGACTCGCCGAGACCATCGAGCAGATGGAGGGCGCTTCGGAGGAATTCCTGGCCGAGGTGCGGGAGTTCATCGACGGGCTGGTCAGCCACTACGTCCTCGACGGCGGCCGGCTGGTGGTCTGCCACGCCGGTCTGCCCGAGAAGTACCACGGCCGCACCTCCGGCCGGGTCCGCTCGCACGCTCTGTACGGCGACACCACCGGCGAGACCGACGAGTTCGGGCTGCCGGTGCGCTACCCGTGGGCCGAGGACTACCGGGGCCGCGCGGCCGTGGTCTACGGCCACACGCCCGTCCCCGAGGCGAGCTGGCTCAACAACACGATCTGCCTGGACACCGGCGCCGTCTTCGGCGGCAAGCTCACAGCGCTGCGCTGGCCGGAGCGCGAGCTGGCCGACGTACCGGCCGAGCGGGTCTGGTACGAGCCGGCGAAGCCCTTGCGGTCCGAGGCGCCCGGCGGCCAAGACGGCCGCCCGCTCGACCTCAACGACGTGCACGGCCGCCGGGTCGTCGAGACCCGGCACCAGGGCCGCGTCTCGGTCCGCGAGGAGAACGCGGCCGCCGCGCTTGAGGTCATGAGCCGCTTCGCGGTCGACCCGCGGCTGCTGCCGTACCTTCCGCCGACCATGGCGCCGACGGCGACCTCGCAGGTGGAAGGCTACCTGGAGCACCCGGTCGAGGCCTTCGCGCAGTACGCGGCGGACGGGGTCGAGCGGGTCGTGTGCGAGGAGAAGCACATGGGCTCGCGGGCGGTGGCGCTGGTGTGCCGGGACGCGGAGGCGGCGCGGAAGCGGTTCGGGGTGGAGGGGCCGACGGGCGCGCTGTACACCCGCACGGGACGACCGTTCTTCGACGACGAATCGGTGACGGAGGAGATCCTCGGGCGGGTGCGCAGGGCGGTCGAAGAGGCCGGCCTCTGGACCGAACTCGACACTGACTGGCTGCTGTTGGACGCCGAGCTCATGCCGTGGTCGCTGAAGGCGTC
Source organism: Streptomyces sp. CA-249302 (assembly GCF_050936785.1). Taxonomy (NCBI): domain Bacteria; kingdom Bacillati; phylum Actinomycetota; class Actinomycetes; order Kitasatosporales; family Streptomycetaceae; genus Streptomyces; species Streptomyces sp. CA-249302. Next base: position 8,218,652 of record NZ_JBNJMG010000001.1, read on the forward strand.
CGGCCTGCTGCGCTCGCAGTACGCCGCCGTCGGTGCCGCTTCCGGCGCGGTGTTCCCGGGTGCGCTCGTCGCACTGGAGGGCGCCGCCGCCCGGGGCGTCGAGGTCGCCGACCTGCTGGCCCGCCAGCGCGAACGGGCCGCGAACGCCGCCGCGTTCACGGACGCGTACCGGCGCTACTGCTGGACCACGGACGGCCTGGAGGGCGTACGCCTGGCACCGTTCCAGATCCTCGCGGTCCAGGGCCGCAGCCTCGCCGCGCTCCCGCACGACGAACAACTCGCCCTGCTGGACCGGATGGTGGAGCACGACGGCAGCGGCCTGCTCCAGACCACCCGACGGCTCTACGTCGACACCGGCGATCCGGAGTCGGTGCGGGCGGGCGTCGACTGGTGGCTGGAGATGACGGGGCGCGGCGGCGAGGGCATGGTGGTCAAGCCGCTGGGCGCGCTCGTACGCGGCAGCGAGGGCCGACTGGTGCAGCCCGGCATCAAGTGCCGGGGCCGTGAGTACCTGCGGATCATCTACGGCCCCGAGTACACGCGCCCCGACAACCTCACCCGGCTGCGCAACCGCTTCCTCAACCACAAGCGGTCCCTGGCGATCCGCGAGTACGCCCTCGGCCTGGAGGCCCTGGACCGGCTGGCGGAGGGCGAGCCGCTGTGGCGGGTGCACGAGGCCGTGTTCGGGGTGCTGGCGCTGGAGTCGGAGCCGGTGGACCCTCGGCTTTGAGCCATTCGTGAGCCCTGCTCACGGAAGCCGACGGGGAACCCTTGTGTCCCACACGTATCCCCGCCTAACTTGAACGCCCTTGCGAATCAGGGGAGTTCAAGGAGGGCGGGGCCCGCGCGGAGATCAAGAAGGTAGTCGTCCGCGAGGAAGAGAAGACCAACCGGCAGCCGCACATCGTGGAGAAATGGCCCACGCGCTGAACGGACTGCGCGTCCACCTGGTTCGGACCGGCCGGCCGCCGAGGAACTCCCGCTAGCCGACCAGCCGCAGTGACGTCTCCGCGACCCCGACCCGCACCGACTGCCCCCACGTGAGCTCCAACGCATCCCCCTCCATCCCGTCCCCGAAGGCGATCAACCGTTCGCACTCCACGGTGAGACGGAGGCCGGCGGAGGCAGCGAGTTCGCCGGAGACCAGGGACGTGCCGGTCGCCGGGGACGGCCATGCCTCCCGTACGAACCACAGCAGGCGGTCGTCGGTGGGGCGGGGCAGCGGCAGTTCGGACCGTGTGCCGCCCCGCTCCTGCCACACCGACCTGATCCAGCCCGTGGCCCCGGTCCCCGTGCCCACCAGCACTCCGGACGAAGCCTGGGCCTCGACGACACCCCCGTCGTCCTCGAGGCCCAGGCGGTACCTGGCCGTCTGGTGTCCGGCGGCGCCCAGGTAGATCTCGTTCAGCGCGACGATGCGCTGGGTGTCGTCGGCGACGGCCTCGACCATGGTGAGTTCGTCGGCCGACGTGTTCGTGGACGTGAGCAGTGCGGCCGCGTCCCGCGGGCGGTGCCGCACCAGTACGCCGGGGTTGCGGCCGGGGTCGGAGTCGATGCCCAACACGGGCTGCCCGGACAGGTACTTGGCGACATTGGCCACCAGCCCGTCCTGGCCGACCACGACCACCACGTCCTCCGGCGCGAACAGGAACCGGTCCAAGTCGGCTCGCTCGACCCGGGCCTGACGCCAGGTCAGCGGGATCGCCGCCGTTACCTCGGCGAGCGCGCGGCGCGTACGGTGGTGCCGTTCCGCCACCTCCTCGATGTCCCGGCCCCGGGTGGAGAGGAAGAAGGCGGCCTGCCCGTGGGTGCCGTGGTGGGCCACCAACTCCTCGTATTCGGTGGTGCGGTGGACGAGGACGACCCGGGGCGCGAGGCTCATGGGGCCGCCCCGACCGTGCCGCCCGTCCTCGACGGAAGGCGCGCCGGTGGGCTCACCACGCTCACGCCGACTCCCCGTGGCCCAGCCTCGCCAGCAACCCCGTCAGCACGTCCGGCGAGATCGTCACGCTGTCGATGTTCGGCAGGTTCTCCGCGAGCCGTGTCCCGGTGAGCGCGTGCAGGGTCGCCACGTCCACGTCGCCGTGCACCCGCAACCAGGCCGCCTGAGCCTGCGCCCGAGCCTCACCGACCTCCCGCGCACCCTCGGCCTCGGCCCGAGCCAGCCGGACGGAACGCGCCGCCTCCGCCTCCGCCAGCCGCTCGGTCCGCCGCGCCTCGGCGTCCGCCAACTGCACGGACCGCTTGGCCTCGGCCTCGGCCAGTTGCAAGGACCGCTTGGCCTCCGCCTCGGCCAGCTTCACCGTCCGCGCCGCCTCGGCCTCCGCCCGTACCGCGTCGGCCGCCGCGTGTTCCTCCGCCTCCCGGCGGGCGTTCGTACCCCGCTGCTCGACCAACTGCTCCTCGCGGCGGGCCAGTTCGATCTGGCTGGCCAGTTCGTTCTCGGCGATCGTGCGCTCCCGCTCGACGGCCACCGCCCGCCGCTCGTACGTCGCCCGGTCGGCCTCCTGCTGGATCTGCTCGCGGGCCGGAGTGCGCAGCGCCCGCTCCACCTCGGGCTCCGGGCGCAGCGCGACCACGCGCACCGCGACCACCTCGATGCCGGTGGCCGGGAGACGCGGCTCGGCAGCCAGGCCCGCCGCGACCCGCTCCCGTACCGCCGCCACCCCGTCCACCAGCGCCGCCGACAAGGACGTACGGGCGAGGACGTCCAGGGCATGCTGCTGTGCCGTCTCCGTCAGCAGCGTGCCGAGCTGCTCAAGGGGCGCCCCCCGCCACACCCCGGTGTCCGGGTCGACGGAGAAGTCCAGCCGGGCCGCGGCGAGTGCCGGGTCGCCGATCCGGTAGGTCACCGTCGCCTGCACCGCCACGTCCTGGAAGTCGGACGTACGGGCATGGAAGGTCATCGCCAACTCCCGGTCGTCGACCGGCACTTCGGAGAGTGCGGCGGTCAGCGCGCGGAACCAGAAGCTGAGCCCCGGCCCGTCGTGCAGCAGCTTGCCGCCGCTGTGGTGCCGGATGTGCGCGGTCGGTGCCCCGCGCAGATGGCGCCAGCCAAGGCGCCGGGTGATGTCGGCCATCGGACCCCCTCGTTCTCGTCTCGTCGACGATAATCGCCGCAACCGATTATCGTCAAGAGGACGAAAACAAGTAATCGAAGAAACTGCCGACCGGCGGGTCAAGAAGCCTCCCGATGGTCAGGATGGAGGCATGGCATTCCATGTCGACTCCGAGGCCGGGCGGCTGCGCCGCGTCATCCTGCACCGGCCGGATCTCGAGCTCAAAAGGCTCACCCCCAGCAACAAGGACGCCCTGCTCTTCGACGACGTGCTGTGGGTGCGCCGGGCGCGCGCCGAGCACGACGGCTTCGCGGACGTCCTGCGCGACCGCGGTGTCAGCGTCCACCTGTTCGGCGACCTGCTCACCGAGGCCCTGGCGATCCCGGCGGCCCGCACCCTCGTCCTGGACCGGGTCTTCGACGAGAAGGAGTACGGCGTCCTCGCCACCGACCACCTCAGAGCCGCCTTCGAGACCCTGCCCGCGCCGGAACTGGCCGAGGCCCTGGTCGGCGGTATGACCAAGCGCGAGTTCCTGGAGGCGCACCCGGAGCCCACCTCCGTGCGCTTCCACGTCATGGACCTCGACGAGTTCCTGCTCGGCCCGCTCCCCAACCACCTCTTCACCCGGGACACCTCGGCCTGGATCTACGACGGCGTCTCCATCAACGCCATGCGCTGGCCGGCCCGGCAGCGCGAGACGGTCCACTTCGAGGCGATCTACCGGCACCACCCGCTCTTCCGTGACGAGACCTTCCGGATCTGGTCCGAGGGGCAGGCGGACTACCCGTCCACCATCGAGGGCGGGGACGTCCTGGTCATCGGCAACGGCGCCGTGCTCATCGGCATGAGCGAGCGCACCACCCCGCAGGCCGTCGAGATGCTCGCGCACAAGCTCTTCGAGGCCGGCTCCGCGCGGACGATCGTGGCCCTCGACATGCCGAAGCGACGCGCCTTCATGCACCTCGACACCGTGATGACGATGGTCGACGGCGACACCTTCACCCAGTACGCGGGCCTCGGCATGCTCCGCTCGTACACCATCGAACCGGGCGTCGGGGACAAGGAGCTCAAGGTCACCGACCATCCGCCGGAGCACATGCACCGTGCGATCGCCGCCGCCCTCGGCCTCGACGAGATCCGGGTGCTGACCGCGACCCAGGACGTGCACGCGGCCGAGCGCGAGCAGTGGGACGACGGCTGCAACGTGCTGGCCGTCGAGCCGGGCGTCGTCGTCGCCTACGAACGCAACGCCACCACCAACACCCACCTGCGCAAACAGGGCATCGAGGTGATCGAGATCCCGGGCAGCGAGCTGGGGCGGGGGAGGGGCGGGCCGCGCTGTATGAGCTGTCCGGTCGAGCGTGAGGCTGTGTAGCGTCGAACGCGAGTCTGTATAGAAATGCAAAACATCGTATAGAGTTCCAGGGTATTCGTACGTTCCCGCATTCCTGGAGTCCTCCATGGCGACAGTCCCGACCGCCCTCGCCGGGCGCCACTTCCTCAAGGAGCTCGACTTCACGAGGGAGGAGTTCCTCGGCCTGGTCGAGCTTGCCGCCGAGCTGAAGGCCGCCAAGAAGGCAGGGACCGAGACGCGGTATCTGACCGGCAGGAACATCGCGCTGGTCTTCGAGAAGACCTCGACGCGCACCCGCTGCGCGTTCGAGGTCGCCGCCGCCGACCAGGGTGCCTCGACGACGTATCTCGACCCGGCCGGCTCGCAGATCGGGCACAAGGAGTCGGTGAAGGACACCGCGCGCGTGCTCGGCCGGATGTTCGACGGGATCGAGTACCGAGGCCACGGCCAGGGCGTCGTCGAGGAGCTGGCCGCGCACGCCGGGGTCCCCGTCTACAACGGGCTCACCGACGAATGGCACCCCACCCAGATGCTGGCCGACGTCCTCACCATGACCGAGCACAGCGACAAGCCGACGGACGGGATGGCCTTCGCGTACCTCGGTGACGCCCGCTACAACATGGGCAACTCCTACCTGGTCACCGGCGCCCTGCTCGGCATGGACGTCCGTATCGTCGCGCCCCGGCTGCTGTGGCCGGACGGGACGATCGTGGAGCTGGCCCAGCAGCTCGCCGCGGCCTCCGGCGCCACGATCACGCTGACCGAGGACGTCAAGGAGGGTGTGCGCGGCGCGGACTTCATCGCCACCGACGTATGGGTGTCGATGGGCGAGCCCAAGGAGGTCTGGGACGAGCGCATAGCGCTGCTCGGCCCCTACGCCGTGACCATGGACGTGCTGCGCGCCACCGGCAACCCCGACGTCAAGTTCCTGCACTGCCTGCCGGCCTTCCACGACCTCGGCACCGACGTCGGCCTCGAGATCCACGAGCGCCATGGTCTGACCGAGCTGGAGGTCACCGACGAGGTGTTCGAGTCCGAGCACTCGGTCGTCTTCGACGAGGCCGAGAACCGGATGCACACCATCAAGGCGGTCCTGGTCGCGACCCTCGCCTGATCAGCTCCGGCTCACGCCGGCTTCCACTGCGGCGGCACGACCGGCAGCCGGAACCACACCGCCTTGCCGGACTCGGTCGGGCGATGCCCGCAGGACGAACTCAGCGCGCGGATCAGCAGCAGACCGCGCCCGTGCTCCTGCCACGGGTCCGGTTCATGGCCGTCGGGGCGGGTGAGATTGCCGGGCGGCGCCGGGTCCGGGTCGTGCACCTCGACCTGGCAGCCCCCGGGCAGCAGCTCGACCACGAGCTCTATCGGTGACTCCCCGGCGGTGTGTTCCACGGCGTTGGCGACCAGCTCCGCCGTGAGCAGTTCCGCGGTGTCGCTGTCCGCCCCGTGCTCCAGCTCGGCCAGCGCCGTGCGCACCAGCGCACGGGCCACGGGCACGGCCGCGGCGGAGTGCGGCAGCGCGATGCGCCAGGAGGCGGAGGAGGCGGGGCGTTCTTGCAAGGCGGGTCCGTTCATGAGCAGGCTGTCCTGCTTTCAACCGTATGAATGGTACGGCGCCGCCGGCAGAGGCGTCCGGCGGGCACCGCGCGGGACCTTCGGCCCCGTTGCCGGGCGGCATACCCGTAGGAACGGCTTGCCTCGCGCGACAGCTCCCGTTGTTACGGCGTTATTGACGACCGGTGACAATGACCCTCGCCGACCGACTTGTATCGCCATCCTGACGACAGTCACGAACAGGTGATAACTTCGAAACGTGTCCGCGCCACCGTCCGAGGAGGCCGCACGTCATGAGTCCCTTCACCGGCTCCGCCGCCCGCACCGCCCGCTGGGAGCACCTGCGCGTCGAGCTCACCGACGGCGTCGCGACGGTCACCCTGGCCCGCCCCGACAAACTCAACGCCCTCACCTTCGGCGCCTACGCCGACCTGCGCGACCTGCTCGCCGAGCTCTCCCGGGAGCGGTCGGTACGGGCCCTGGTCCTGGCCGGCGAGGGCCGCGGCTTCTGCTCGGGCGGCGACGTCGACGAGATCATCGGCGCGACCCTGTCCATGGACACGGCCCAGCTCCTCGACTTCAACCGCATGACCGGCCAGACGGTACGAGCGATACGGGAGTGCCCGTTCCCGGTGATCGCGGCGGTGCACGGGGTGGCGGCCGGCGCGGGAGCGGTCCTGGCCCTGGCGGCGGACTTCCGGGTGGCCGACCCGACGGCCCGCTTCGCCTTCCTGTTCACGAGGGTCGGACTGTCCGGAGGCGACATGGGCGCGGCGTACCTGCTGCCTCGCGTAGTCGGCCTCGGCCACGCGACCCGCCTCCTGATGTTGGGCGAACCGGTCCGCGCCCCCGAGGCCGAGCGCATCGGCCTGATCAGCGAACTGACCGACGAGGGCCGGGCCGACGAGGCGGCGTCGGCGCTGGCCCGCCGCCTGGCCGAGGGCCCGGCATTGGCGTATGCCCAGACGAAGGCCCTGCTGACGGCGGAACTGGACATGCCGTTGGCGGCCGCGGTCGAACTGGACGCGTCGACCCAGGCATTGCTGATGAACGGTGACGACTACGCGGAGTTCCATGCGGCGTTCACCGAGAAGAGGCCGCCGAAGTGGCAGGGAAGGTGAGGTCGCGATGCGTGTTGCGATCGTCGGTGGTGGTCCCGGTGGGCTCTACGCCGCCGCCCTCCTCAAACGCCTCGACCCGTCCCGCGAGATCACCGTCTGGGAACGCAACGCCCCCGACGACACCTTCGGCTTCGGAGTGGTCCTCTCCGACGAGACCCTCGGCGGCATCGAACACGCCGACCGCACCGTGTTCGAGGCGATGCAGAAGCACTTCGTCCGCTGGGACGACATAGACATCGTCCACCGGGGCACCCACCACACCTCCTCAGGACACGGTTTCGCCGCCCTCGGCAGAAAACGCCTCCTGGAGATCCTCCACACCCGCTGCCGGGACCTCGGCGTGGACCTCCGCTTCCGCTCCGAGGCCCCCTACCCCGAGTGGCTCGCCGAGACCCACGACCTCGTCATCGCCGCCGACGGAGTCCACAGCACCACCCGCGAGGCCTGCGCCCACGCCTTCCGCCCCCACCTCGCCACCCACCGCTGCCGCTACATCTGGCTCGCCGCGGACTTCGCCTTCGACGCCTTCCGCTTCGAGATCGCCGAGACCGAACACGGCGTGATGCAGCTGCACGGCTACCCTTACTCCCCCGACGCTTCCACCGTGATCGTCGAGATGCACGAGGACGTATGGCGCGCGGCCGGCTTCGAGGACGCCGACGAGGCCGAGTCCGTCGACCGCTGCGCCAAGATCTTCGCGGAGGCACTCCACGGCCGACCCCTGCGTTCCAACAAGTCGGCGTGGACCACCTTCCGCACGGTCACCAACGACCACTGGTCCCACGGCAACATCGTCCTGCTCGGCGACGCCGCCCACACCGCCCACTTCTCCATCGGCTCCGGCACCAAACTCGCCGTCGAGGACGCCCTCGCCCTCGCCGCCTGTCTGGAGGAACAGCCGTCCCTGGACAAGGCGTTGGCGGCGTACGAGGAGGAGCGCAAGCCCGTCGTGGCCTCCACCCAGCGCGCCGCCCGGGCCAGCCTGGAGTGGTTCGAGAACCTCGGCCTCTACCTCGACCAGCCGCCCCGCCAGTTCGCCTTCAACCTCCTCACCCGCAGCCGCCGCGTCACCCACGACAACCTCCGCCTGCGCGACGCCCGCTTCACCGGCGCCGTGGAGCAGGAGTTCGGCTGCCCGCCCGGCACGCCCCCGATGTTCACGCCGTTCCGGCTGCGCGGCCTGACCCTGCGCAACCGGGTCGTCGTCTCGCCGATGGACATGTACTCGGCGGCCGACGGCGTTCCCGGCGACTTCCACCTCGTCCACCTCGGCGCCCGCGCCCTCGGCGGCGCCGGACTGGTGATGACCGAGATGGTGTGCGTGAGCGAGGAAGGCAGGATCACCCCTGGCTGCACCGGCCTCTACACCGGCCGCCAGGCCGAGTCCTGGAAACGGATCGCCGACTTCGTGCACACACAGTCACCCGGCACCGCGCTCGGCGTGCAACTGGGCCACTCCGGCCGCAAGGGTTCGACCAGGCTGATGTGGGAGGGCATGGACGAACCCCTCCCCGACGGCAACTGGCCCCTCGTGGCCGCCTCTTCGCTGCCGTACAAGCCGGACAGCCAGACCCCGCGCGAGCTGACCCGCGCCCAACTCACCGACATCCGCGAGCAGTTCACGTCCGCGGCCTGGCGGGCCGCCCGCGCCGGCTTCGATCTCCTCGAACTCCACTGTGCGCACGGCTACTTGCTCTCCGGCTTCCTGTCCCCGCTCACCAACCACCGCATCGACGCCTACGGCGGCTCCCTGGAGAAACGACTCCGCTTCCCGCTCGAGGTCTTCGACGCCATCCGGGGCGTGTGGCCCGAGGAACGGCCGATGACCGTCCGTATCTCCGCAACCGACTGGGCCGACGGCGGCAACTCCGCCGAGGACGCCGTGGAGATCGCCCGCGCCTTCGCCTCGCACGGTGCCGACGCGATCGACGTGTCGACCGGGCAGGTCGTCGCCGACGAACGGCCGGAGTTCGGGCGCTCGTACCAGACGCCGTACGCGGACCGCATCCGCCACTCCATCGGCGTCCCCGTGATCGCCGTCGGCGCGATCTCCTCCTGGGACGACGTCAACTCCCTGATCCTGGCAGGCCGTACGGACCTCTGCGCCCTCGCCCGCCCACACCTCTACGACCCGCACTGGACCCTGCACGCGGCCGCCGAGCAGGGTTACGACGGCCTCGGCGTCGTCTGGCCGGACCCGTACCGCGCGGGCAGCCGCCGCCCCCAGACCGGACGCACGGACGCCCCCAAGCCCCGTCTGAAACTGGGGACTTGAGGGCGCCGCTCCCAGGGTTACGACGGCTTCCGGGTTTACGGCAGCTCGACCATCCCGGCGGTCAGCGTCGCGCCGTCCGCCGGGTCGATCAGGATGAACGCGCCGGTGCGGCGGGAGACCGCGTAGTCGTCCAGGGCGAGCGGCTCGGCGGTGCGTACGGTGACGCGGCCCAGGTCGTTCGCGGTCAACTCGGCGGCTCCGCCGAGGTCCTTGACGATCGCCTTCACGGTCCGGGTGGTGTGGCGCAGCAGCACCCGGTCGCCGACCTTCAGCGGGCGGTCGGCCAGATGGCAGGCGGCCGCCTCGACGTCCTGCGTGAGCACCGGAGCGCCGAGCCCCGCCGTGATCATGTCGCCGCGGGAGATGTCCCGCTGGTCGGCCAGGCGTACGCTGATCGACTGCGGCGCGTGCGCCACCTCCTGGGGAACGCCGAGCGCGTCGATGCCGATGATCTCGCTGGTCTCCCCGGACGGGTGGACGACGACCCGGTCGCCGACCCGCAGCTCACCGGAGACCAACTGGCCCGCGTAGTGCCGGACTTCGCCGTGCCGGATGACGTACTGCACCGGGAAGCGGGCCGGGGCGTCCGTGGCCGCCTCGGTGCCGACGGGCACGTTCTCCAGGAACTCCAGGAGCGCCGGACCGGCGTACCAGTCCATGTGCGCCGAGCGGTCCACGACGTTGTCGCCGACGAGCGCGGAGACCGGGATCGGCGTGAAGCCGGGCAGTCCCAACTCGGCGGCGTGGCCGGCGAATTCCTCGACGATGCGCTCGAAGGCCTGTTCCTCGTAGCCGACCAGGTCCATCTTGTTGACGGCGAGGACGACGTGCGGGACGCGGAGCAGGGCGGCCACGGCGGCGTGCCGGCGCGTCTGCTCGACGACGCCGTTGCGGGCGTCGACCAGGATGATCGCGAGCTCGGCGGTGGAGGCGCCGGTGACCATGTTGCGGGTGTACTGCACGTGCCCGGGGGTGTCGGCGAGGATGAACCGCCGCTTGGGCGTGGCGAAGTAGCGGTACGCCACGTCGATCGTGATGCCCTGCTCGCGCTCGGCACGCAGGCCGTCGGTGAGCAGCGCGAGGTCGGGGGCCTCCTGGCCGCGGTTGCGGGAGGCGGTCTCGACGGCCTCCAACTGGTCCGCCAGCACCGACTTGGAGTCGTGCAGCAGCCGTCCGACCAGCGTGGACTTGCCGTCGTCGACGGAACCGGCGGTGGCGAACCGAAGCGTGTCAACGGTCATGTCTAGAAGTACCCTTCGCGCTTACGGTCTTCCATCGCGGCCTCGGACATCTTGTCGTCGGCGCGGGTGGCGCCGCGCTCGGTGAGCCGGGAGGCGGCGATCTCGGCGATCACCTTCTCGATGGTGTCGGCGTCGGAGTCGACGGCGCCGGTGCAGGACATGTCGCCGACCGTCCGGTAGCGCACCTGCCGCTTCTCGACGGCCTCACCCGCCTTGGGCCCGCCCCACTCACCGGCGGTCAGCCACATGCCGCCGCGCCGGAAGACCTCGCGGTGATGGGCGTAGTAGATCTCGGGCAGCTCGATCCGCTCGCGGGAGATGTACTGCCAGACGTCCAGTTCGGTCCAGTTGGACAGCGGGAAGACGCGGACGTGCTCGCCGGGCGCGTGCCGGCCGTTGTAGAGGTTCCACAGCTCGGGGCGCTGGCGGCGCGGGTCCCACTGCGAGAACTCGTCTCGCAGCGAGAACACCCGTTCCTTGGCCCGGGCCTTCTCCTCGTCCCTGCGTCCGCCGCCGAAGACGGCGTCGAACTTCTCCGCCTGGATCTTCTCGGTCAGTGGGAGGGTCTGGAGCGGGTTGCGGGTTCCGTCGGGGCGTTCGCGCAGTACACCGCGGTCGATGTAGTCCTGTACGGAGGCGACATGGAGGCGCAGTCCGTGTGTGGTGACCACACGGTCGCGGTAGTCGAGTACCTCGGGGAAGTTGTGCCCGGTGTCGACGTGCAGCAGCGTGAAGGGGATCGCGGCCGGGGCGAAGGCTTTCAGCGCGAGGTGCAGCATGACGATGGAGTCCTTGCCGCCGGAGAACAGGATCACCGGCCGTTCGAACTCGCCCGCCACCTCACGGAAGATGTGGACGGCCTCGGACTCCAGCGCGTCCAGGTGGGAAAGGCTGAACCCGCTCACACCAGCCCCCGCTCCGCCAGCACCGCGTACACGGCGTCGGCCGACTGCTGCGGCGACTGCTCCTGCGTCGGCAGCACGAGATCCGGGTCGACCGGCGGCTCGTACGGGTCGTCGACCCCGGTCAGCCCGCTCAGCTGGCCCGCGGCCTGCCGGGCGTACAGCCCCTTCACGTCCCGCTCGCTGCACACCTCGACCGGCGTGGCGACATGCACCTCGATGTACGGCGTCGAGCTGGCGTCGTGCCGCTTGCGGACGGCCTCGCGGCTGTCGGCGTACGGCGCGATGACGGGGACGACGGACAGCACGCCGTTGCGCGCGAGGACCTCGGAGACCAGGCCGATGCGCTGCACGTTCGTGTTGCGGTCCGCCCGCGAGAAGCCGAGCCCCGCGGAGAGGAACCGGCGTATCTCGTCGCCGTCGAGGACCTCCACGCGATGCCCCTCGGCCTTGAGCCGATCCCCGAGCAGCTGGGCGATCGTCGTCTTGCCCGCGCTCGGCAGACCGGTCAGCCAGACCGTGGCTCCCTGAGCCCTTGCCGTGGTGGTCATCCGCAACAGTCCTCTTTTTTCTTACCCGGCTTTACGACTCGGTGCACGCTAGGTAAGAAATCTGAGAAGAGTGACTGAAGAGCCTGAGGGTTCCCTTAGGGACCTGTGAAGTGTGAGAGATCACATCCCGCGAAGACCGCCCCGGCGTCCCGGAGGCGCTTGTGCAACTCCCGGAACACGGTGGCCGAGCGTACCCCCGGCCAGTCCTCGGGGAGCAGCCGGGCGGGCAGTCCGGGGTCGACGTAGGGGAGGTGGCGCCAGGAGTCGAGGGCCAGGAGGTAGTCGCGGTACGCGGCTTCGGGCGGGGTGTCGTCCCGCTGCTCCCAGCTGTGCAGCACGGGTGCGTGCCGGTCGAGGAAGGCCTCGTGCTCCTTGGCGATCGCCGCCAGGTCCCACCAGCGGGCGACCGCCTCGACGGTCGCGGCGAAGCCGAGGTGCTCGCCGCGGAACAGGTCGACGTAGGGGTCGAGGCGCAGCCGCCGCAGGGTGTGCCGGGTCTCCTCGTACAGCCGGGCCGGCGCGATCCACACGCCGGGTGCCGCCGTGCCGAAGCCGAGCCCGGCAAGGCGGGAGCGCAGGACATGACGTTTCTGTCGCTCCGACTCGGGGACCGAGAACACGGCGAGCACCCAGCCCTCGTTCTCGGGCGGCGCGCCGGCGTAGATGCGCCGGTCGCCGTCGACGAGCAACTGGCGGGCGTCCGGCGACAGTTCGTACCCGGCCGCGCCCTCCGCCGTGCGGGCCGGGAGCAGCAGGCCGCGCCGTTTGAGGCGGGAGACCGAGGAGCGGACCGAGGGCGCGTCCACGCCGACCGCGGCGAGGAGCCGGATCAGCTCCGCGACCGGTACCGGGCCCGGGACGTAGCGGCCGTAGGCGCCGTAGAGCGTGACGATGAGAGACCGTGGTGCATGCTGGTCGGACACGTTGATCATCTTAGGTCGTCGGCATCACTGCTGGTCACCATCGGTGCGCAGTTTGAATCGCTGAAGTTTCCCGGTCGCGGTGCGCGGCAGCGCGTCGAGGAAGACGATCTCGCGCGGGCATTTGTAGGGCGCCAGTTCGGACTTGACGAAGGTGCGCAGGGTTTCCGCGTCCCGTACGGCACCTTCCTTGAGCACCACATGGGCGACGACCACATGTCCGCGGGCCTCGTCGGGCCGCCCCACGACCGCCGCCTCGGCCACGTCCGGGTGGCGCAGCAGCGCGTCCTCGACCTCCGGTCCGGCGATGTTGTACCCGGCCGAGATGATCATGTCGTCGGCGCGGGCGACGTAACGGAAGTAGCCGTCGGGTTCGCGGACGTAGGTGTCGCCGGTGACGTTCCAGCCACTGCGGACGTAGTCGTGCTGGCGCGGATCGGCGAGGTAGCGGCAGCCGACCGGCCCGCGTACGGCGAGCAGCCCCGGCTCCCCGTCGGCCACCGGCTCCCCGTCGGCGTCCTGCACGCGCGCGTGCCACCCGGGTACGGGCACCCCGGTCGTCCCGGGCCGTATGTGCTCGTCCGCGGCCGAGATGAAGATGTGCAGCAGCTCGGTCGCGCCGATGCCGTTGATGATGCGCAGGCCGGTGCGCTCCTGCCAGGCCTGCCAGGTGGCGGCGGGCAGGTTCTCGCCGGCGGAGACGCAGCGGCGCAGCGAGGAGATGTCGTACGCGTCCAGCTCGTCGAGCATCGCGCGGTAGCCGGTCGGCGCGGTGAAGACGACCGAGGCGCGGTGCTCGGCGACGGCCGCCAACAGCTGTTTGGGATGGGCCTGTTCGAGCAGCAGCGCGCTGGCGCCGGCCCGCATCGGGAAGACCACGAGGCCGCCGAGGCCGAAGGTGAAGCCGAGGGGCGGGCTGCCGGCGAAGACGTCGTCCACATGTGGTTGCAGCACATGCCTGGAGAAGGTGTCGGCTATCGCGAGCACATCCCGGTGGAAGTGCATGCACCCTTTCGGGCGGCCGGTGGTGCCCGAGGTGAACGCGATCAGCGCCACGTCGTCGGCCGCGGTCTCCACGGCGGGGTACGGGGTGTCGGGCCCCGGGCGGTGCAGGAGGTCGTCGGGGGCGTCGCCGCCGAAGGTCGCTATGCGGAGGCCGGGGATCTCGGCCTTGGCGAGGTCGTCGACGGAACGTATGTCGCAGAGGGCGTGCCGGATCAGTGCTATGTCACATACCACTGCCAGCTCGTGCGGCCGCTGCTGCGCCAGCACCGTCACCGCCACGCCCCCCGCCTTCAGCACCGCCAGCCAGCAGGCCGCCAGCCACGGCGTCGTCGGCCCGCGCAGCAGGACCCGATTCCCCGGGACCACACCGAGGTCCCCGGTGAGGATGTGCGCGAGCCGGTCCACCCGGGCCCGCAGCTCGCCGTACGTCCACGACGGTCCCGCGGGTGTGTGGAACACCGGGCGGTCGGGGTCCTGGCCCGTCAGCAGCTCGGCGGCGCAGTTCACCCGATCGGGGTACTGGAGCTCGGGCAGCTCGAAACGCAGCTCCGGCCAGTCCTCGGGCGGCGGGAGGTGGTCGCGCGCGAAGGTGTCGACGTGGGCCGAGACGTTCATGACGATGCGCCCCCTTGCCTGCCTTATGGGCGTGATGGTGGGCTCGCGGAATGAGCGTATCGTGTTGGTGACGACAGTCAACGGTGCGCGATACCGTCGGGGGAGACGCGGCGGAGAGGGGACCGGTGATGCCCGCATTCTCGCTCGAACCGGAACAGATCGCCTGGTGCGGCGAGCTGCGCGCGACGGCCGCGGAGCGGCTGCGCCCGCTGGCCGAGAAGGGCGAGCCGGGCCACGTCAACCGCCCGCTCGTCGCCGAGCTCGGCCAACTGGGGCTCCTGGAAAGGCTGTTCACCTCGGGCGCCCTCGACCTCTGCCTGATGCGGGAGTCCCTGGCGTACGCCTGCACGGAGGCGGAGACGGCCCTCGCCCTGCAGGGACTCGGCGCGCACCCGGTGCACGCCTACGGCACCCCGGCCCAGCGCGACCACTGGCTGCCCCGGGTCACGGCCGGCACGGCGGTGGCGGCGTTCGCACTCAGCGAGCCGGGCGCGGGCTCGGACGCGGCGGCACTGGCCCTGCGGGCGGAACCCGAGGCAGCCCGCCCGGACGCCGAACCGGCCGCCGCACCTCTCGCGACCACCCCTGACGGCGCACACTCCGCCGCCCCCCTCACCGCCACCCCCGACGGCCCCGCCCGCTACCGCCTCACCGGCGAGAAGTGCTGGATCTCCAACGCCCCCGAAGCCGACTTCTACACCGTCTTCGCCCGCACCGCCCCCGCCGCCGGAGCCCGTGGTGTCACCGCCTTCCTCGTGCCCGCCGACCGTCCCGGTCTCACCGGCACCCCCCTCGACATGCTCTCCCCGCACCCCATCGGCGCCCTCGACTTCGACGCCGTACCCGTCACCGCCGACGACGTGCTCGGTGAGGTCGACCGGGGCTTCCGGGTGGCGATGGGGACCCTCAACCTCTTCCGGCCCAGCGTCGGCGCCTTCGCGGTCGGCATGGCGCAGGCCGCGCTCGACGCGACCCTCGCTCACACGGCCGGGCGGGACGCGTTCGGCGCCAAGCTGAAGGATCTTCAGTCGGTCGCCCACCAGGTCGCCGAGCTGGCCCTGCGCACCGACGCGGCCCGCCTGATGGTCTACGCGGCGGCGACGGCGTACGACGAAGGCGCTTGCGATGTCCCCAAGCGCGCGGCGATGGCGAAGCTGCTCGCGACCGAGACCGCGCAGTATGTCGTGGATACGGCCGTCCAGTTGCACGGCGCCCGCGCCCTGCGCCGGGGTCATCTCCTCGAACACCTCTATCGCGAGGTGCGCGCCCCACGTATCTACGAGGGCGCGAGCGAGGTCCAACGCGGCATAATCGCCAAGGAGTTGTACAAGGAGTTGTACAAGGAGTCGCACGCGAACCCGGAGGCCGCCCGATGAGTACCGAGCGCGTCAACCCGCCCGGACTTGCGCCGCCCACGGGCTTCTCGCACGCGGTCGTCGCCACCGGCACCCGCGTGGTCTTCCTGGCCGGCCAGACCGCTCTGGACGCCGACGGAAAGGTGGTCGGCGACACCCTGGCCGAGCAGTTCGAGAAGGCTCTCGGCAATCTGCTGGCCGCGCTCAACGCCTGCGGGGGCACTCCCGCCGACCTCGCCCGGGTCACCGTCTATGCCACGGACGTCGCCGCCTATCGGGTCCACGCCCCCGAACTCGGCCGTATCTGGCGGGAGTCGGCGGGCCGGGACTATCCGGCGATGGCGGTCGTCGAGGTCGTACGACTCTGGGACGACCAGGCGCTGGTGGAGCTGGACGGTTTCGCGGTGCTGCCCTGAACCCCTGCCGGGCCGCACCGCGTGCGTCGGTTCAGGCCGCCATCGTCAGGCGCTCGACCGGCGCCCGGTGCGGCGCGACGATCCGGCCGTCGGCCGTCAGTTCGCCGCAGTCGTCGAAGACGATCGCGCCGTCGCACAGCAGGCTCCACCCCTGCTCGGGGTGGGCCGCCACGATGTGCGCGGCGCGGCTGTCGGAGGAAGGGCACGAAGGCTGGTGGGAACACATGGCGCACCTCCACATAGGCCGGGATCCCTCCGTCGGGGTCCCGATATACAGACCATGCTCCCGGTGCGAACTCATCGGAACGGCCCGAGGGGAAGCGTGACAACACGCGGACAACACCCGGACGGTTCCACGACCGTCGGTGCGGACTCGCCACCGAAGGAGTGACGATCACGGCCCCGGGCCCGTGCACCCGGTACCAGTGGAAGCCCACCCCCCCAGGAGGTCTTCCATGTCCCTGCGTTCCGCCCTCGGTGCCGCCGCCCTGCTCCTGCTGGCCGCCGCCGTCCCCGCCACCCCCGCGACCGCGGACCCGTACGAGACGGTGACCGTCGACCCGACCGGCTCCATCGCCCCCGACGGCACGGTCACCCTCTCCGGCACCTACCGCTGTCTCGGCAGCACGGGCCCGGTCTTCGTCAGTTCGTCCGTGAGCCAGAGCGAACCGAACGTCCGCCACGGCATCGGCGGCACCCGTGCCCTGTGCGACGGCACGGAGCACCGCTGGGAGAACACCGGCACGCCCTCGCCGAAGACCCTGGAGCCGGGCAGCGCCAACGTCGAGGCCACGATCATGGAGCTGCACCCGCAGGGCGGCCTGCCGCTGCCCCGCTTCCACGCCGCCGAGCGCCAGGACGTCACGCTGACCCAGAGCTGACCGGGGGGCCGACCCCTCGCGCCCGGCCCGCTCCCTCGCCGTACGGTCCTGACACTCCACTGATATGTCGCGTTCCGACAAGATATTGTGTCAGTAGGCTCGATGGCGGCGGCGAGGGGAGTGGGCGGGCATGGCGAAGGACGCGTCCCCGCGGCCGGTGGTGAGCCGGCGCCGGGAGGTCGGGGACACCAGCGCGCGGTCCCTGCTGATGACCGTGCTCGGCGAGTACGTACTGCCGCGCGGCCGCCCGGTGTGGACGTCGGCGCTGGTCGAGTCCCTTGCGTTGTTCGGCGTAGAGGAGAAGTCGGCGCGGCAGGCGCTCGCGCGCACCGCGGCCGAGGGCTGGCTGGCCTCGGAGCGGGTCGGCCGCCGGGTGCGCTGGGCGCTCACCCCGCCGGGGCGGCGGCTGCTCACCGAGGGCGCGCAGCGGATATACGACTTCGGCAGCGGCGAGCGCAGCTGGGACGGCACCTGGCTGGTCGTCCTCGTCTCGGTCCCGGAGACCAAGCGCGACCTGCGCCACCGCGTGCGCACCCGGCTCAGCTGGGCCGGCTTCGGCTCCCCGGAACCCGGCGTCTGGATCACCCCCCACGCCGACCGCGAGACGGAGGCGCTCGCCGTCCTCAAGGAACTCCAACTGGCCGACGGCGCCATGTCGTTCACCGCGACCTACGGCGCCCTCGGCAGCGAGGCGGCCATGGTGGCCCGCGCCTGGGACCTGAGCGAGGTGGAGGCGCGGTACGAGGCCTTCATCGACGAGTTCACCGGCCTGCACCCGGCCGACGGCGACGCCGCCCTGCACGCCCTGACCCTCCTCGTCCACGAGTGGCGCCGCTTCCCCTTCCTCGACCCCCGCCTCCCGCCCAAGCTGCTCCCCACGGGCTGGAGCGGCGCCAAGGCCACCGCCCTCTTCCACGGCAGGCACGCGGAGTGGAGCGGGGCGGGGGAGCGACGGTGGGAGGAGCTGGCGGCCTAGGAGTGCCGGGCTCCTAGACGTTCAGCGCGGGAAAGACCTTCGCCGCGTTCCCCGACAGCACACCCCGCAGGGTCTCCGCCGGCAGCCCCAGCTCCCGTATCGCACGCACGTTGTTGTCCGTCCCGGGCACGCCCGGCCAGTCCGTCCCGAAGATCCAGCGGCCCGCCAGCCGCGCGAGGTCGAACCGGGCGTAGTACTCCGGCAGTTTGCGTGGTGGCAGCCCGGCGAGGTCCAGCCAGACGTTCGACTTGGCCAGTGCCAGGAAGGCCGCGGTGTCGTACCACCAGCCCCGCCCGCCGTGCGCGAACACGAACTGCACGTCCGGGAAGTCCTCCACCGCGTCGAGCAGCAGCTGCGGATCCCCGAACCGGGCCCGCGCGCCCGGGAAACTCGACGTACCGGAGTGCACGACCACCGGCACCCCGCGCTCGGCGCACAGCGCGTAGAGCGGGTACAGCTCCTTGTCGGCCGGGTCGAAACCGCCGTGCACGGGATGGAGTTTGACCGCCACCGCGCCCAGATCCAGCTGGCGTTCGGCCTCCGCGGCGACCGGGTGGTGCAGGTGCGGGTTGACGTTGGCCACCAGCAGGAAGCGGACCGGGTTGTGCTCGACGATCGGCAGCAGGTCCTCGATCGGCTGGATACCGGTGGCGCGCGGGCTGTACTCGCAGAACAGCAGCGCCCGGTCCACACCTTCCGACTCCAGCAGCGCGTCGAGGCGTTCGGGCACGGGATCGCCCTGCTCGTCGTAGGCGTCCCGCCACGGATGCCCGCGACCGAAGGTCTGCGCCCACTCGAACCAGGCCGGCTTGAGCGTGGACAGCCGCGGTACGTGGACGTGCGCGTCCACCACGGTCTCGCCGTCGATCAAGGCGCCTCCTCGGAGCCGACGATCTCCCTCAGCACGTTACGCCGGATCTTCCCCGTCGGCGTCCGCGGCAACTCGCTCAGCCCGACGACCGCACGCGGCCGTTTGAACGCGGCCAGCCCCTCCCGGCACCAGGCCACCAGCGCCTCCGCGTCCACCTCGTGCCCGGGCTTCGGCACCACGCACGCGACCGGCTTGTCGAGCCCGTCCGCGTCCCGCGCCCCGACCACCGCGACCTCGGCGACGTCCGGATGCGCCAGCAGCCGCTCCTCCACCTCGGCGGGCGAGACCCAGATGCCGCCCGCCTTGAGCAGGTCGTTGGTACGGCCCATACAGGTGTACGTGCCGTCCGCGTTACGGACGTAGGTGTCACCCGTGCGCACCCAGTCCCCGAGGAACACCTGTCGGCTGGTCTCCGCCCGGCACCAGTACCCGACGGCGGCCGACTCCCCGCGCACGTACAGCTCACCGGGCACGCCCTCGTCCTCGACCAACTGCCCGTCCCTGTCCCGCAGTTCGACGTCGTACCCCGGAACGGGCTCGCCGGAGGAACCCGGATGCACCCGGCCCTGCCGGTTGGAGACGAAGATGTGCAGCATCTCGGTCGACCCGATCCCGTCGAGCACCTCCACGCCGAACCGCTCCAGCATCCCCCGCTGGATCCGCGCCGGCAGCGCCTCACCGGCCGAGACACCGACCCGTACGCTCGCGAAGGCGTCGTCGGGGATGTCGAGGCCCGCGAGCAGCGCGCCCAGGAACCCGGGCACGCCGTACAGGACGGTGGCCCGGTCGGCCGCCGCCCGCTTGGCGAACAGCGCGGGCGAGGGCCGGGCCGGCTCCAGCAGCGCCGTCGCGCCCACCGCCAGCGGGAAGAACATCGAGTTGCCGAGCCCGTACGCGAAGAACAGCTTGGCGACGGACAGACAGCGGTCCTCCGGCCCGATCCCGAGCACCCCCTGCCCGTAGTTCTCGGCCACGAACCGGATGTCCGAGTGCCGGTGCATCGCCGCCTTGGGCGTGCCGGTCGTCCCCGACGTGTACAGCCACAGCGCGGGGGAGTCCGGCCAGGTGGGATACGGCTCCTCGTCCGCGCCCGCGTCCACCAACTCCCGCCAGCCGCAGCCCCGGACCCGCGCGGGCAGCCCGGTGGTGCCGCCCGCCGCGCCGGCCATGACGACGTGCTCGGCCTCCGGCGCCTCCTGGAGCGCCGCCCGCACCAGCGGGGCGAAGTCCGCCGATCCCAGCACCACTCTGCTACGGCAGTCCGCCACCAGCCTGCCCAGCTCCGGCCCGGTGAGCATGGTGGACGCGGGCACCGCCACCGCGCCGATGCGGAAGGCGGCCAGGATGCCGGTGAACAGCTCGATGTCGTCCGCCATGCAGAACAGGACGCGTTCCTCCGGCCGTACGCCCAGGGCGCGCAGTCCGGCGGCCACCCGGCGGACCTCGCCGGACAGCTCCTCGTAGGTCAGCGACCGGGTGGGCGTGACGACGGCGGTGCGCCCGCCGGCACCCGCTCTCACCTGCCGGTCGACCAGCCAGTCCGCCGCGTTGAACAGCTCGGGCATCAGGGCCGCCTCACACCAGTCGGACGTACTCGTAGTCGAACGGCTTGCCGTTGATCCCGTTGACCGGCGGCGCGACCCAGCTCGCGATCCTCCCGCGCTCGTAGACCGGCTGCATCAACGACCGTACGAACGCCAGGTCCTCGGCTGTCGGCAGCCAGTGGCGCCGGCTCGCCTCCCAGGTCTCCTCGTCGACGATCGTGCCGTCGGGGGTGACGTGGTGGCCGGCGGCGAGGCCGACCTGGCGGTTGAAGCCGGGGTGCGGGAGCTCGAGGCGGAAGTCGACGCCGTGCTCGTCCAGGATGCGGTTCCAGCGCTTGACGCCGGTCCGGCAGTCGGCGATGTACTCGTCGCGCAGGTCCAGGTTGAGGGCGAGCAGCGCGGACACCTCGTCGACCGCCCAGCTGCCGTCGCTGCCGGGCTTGTCCAACAGCACGCCGTCCTCGGTGAGTCGGTGGTCGTCCGCGCGCCGCTCCTCCTGCCAGCGGCCCTTGAGTCCGGCCGTGTAGTAGTTCGCCGCGTTCGTCGACGTCTCGCTGCCGAACAGGTCCAGGGACACCGTGTAGTGGAAGTTGATGTACTTCTGGATGATGTCGAGCGGGATGCCGCCGCACGCGGCGATGTCCAAGGTGTCGTGCTCGCGCACGAGTTGGGCGCTCCTGGTCACCACCCGGTCGACACCCGTCGTACCGACCATCATGTGGTGCGCCTCCTCCTTCAGCATGAAGGTGCAGGTGCGTGACAGCGGATCGAAGGCGCTCTCCTTCAGCGAGCCGAGCTGGTACTTGCCGTCCCGGTCGGTGAAGTACGTGAACATGTAGAAGGCCAGCCAGTCGGCGGTCTCCTCGTTGAACGCGCCCAGGATGCGCGGCGAGTCGGGGCTGCCGGAGTTGCGGTGGAGAAGCGCTTCGGCTTCCTCGCGGCCCTCCCGGCCGAAGTAGGCGTGCAGGAGGTAGACCATCGCCCAGAGGTGGCGGCCCTCCTCGACGTTGACCTGGAAGAGGTTGCGCAGGTCGTACAGGCTGGGCGCGGAGAGGCCCAGCAGCCGCTGCTGCTCCACCGAGGCCGGCTCGGTGTCGCCCTGGATGACGATCAGCCGTTGCAGGTCGGCGCGGTACTCGCCGGGTACCTGCTGCCAGACCGGCTCGCCCTGGTGCTCGCCGAAGGCGACCCGGCGGTCGGGGGTGGGCTCGGCGAGGAAGATGCCCCAGCGGTAGTCGGGCACGTTGACGTGGTCGAAGTGGGCCCAGCCGTCCCGGCCGACCGACACGGCGGTGCGCAGATAGACGCCGTGGTTCTCCAGCGAGGGGCCCATCTCCCCCCACCAGCCGAGGAACTTGGGCTGCCAGCCCTCCAGCGCGCGTTGCAGCCGGCGGTCGTCGGCGAGGCCGACGTTGTTGGGGATCCTGGCGTCGTAGTCGATGGCCGTGGGCATCGGGTCACACTCGCTTCCGGTCGTAGACCGCCCGCTGCCCGGTCCCGTATCGGCGCAACGCGCCTTCCGGACCACTGGCGCCCGGGCGTATGAAGATCCAGTTCTGCCAGGCGCTGAGACGACCGAAGATCTTGGTCTCCATGGTCTCCGGCCCGACGAAGCGGTGGTTGGCCTCCATCCCGGTCAGCGCGTCGGGGCTGAGCGCGGCCCGGTTCTCCAGGACGATTCGGATCTCGTCCTCCCAGTCGAGGTCGTCGGGCGCGTCGGTGACGAGCCCCAACTCGCGTGCCTGGGCGGCTCCCACGAGATGCCCGGCCTCCCTGCGCAGCCAGTCGAGGTGGTCGTCATGACCGTGGAAACGGGACTGGAGCCGCGAGATCCCGTTGCCCATGGGGAGGAGGCCGAAGTTGGCCTCGGACAGCGCGAGTCGGGCCCGCTCCTCGCTGTCCGGATCCTCGACCGGCGGCCCGTCCAGCATGTACTGCACATCGCAGGCGAGCGCCAGTTCCAGCAGCAGCCCGGCGAAACAACTCCCCGGCTCGATCAGCGCGACGAGACTCCGGCTGGTGACGTCGAGCCGCTTCAGGGTGCGCTTGTAGTAGTGCAGGACCTCGTTCGCGAGCCAGCCGTCCTTCTGGTCCTTCGCCTCCAACAGCTCACGCTCATGGGCCAGTACGAGCGCCGGGTCGCCCTCGGTGCGCAGCACCCAGGTACCCAGCTCGGGTTCGTTCGTCCGCAACCTCAGGATCAGGTCGTCGAGTTCACGGGTGAGCGCGAGCAGCCAGCCGTCCCCGCCGTCCTCGGGGCCTCGTACGGTGATGCGCGCGAGCCCGAGCGCCCGGTCGAACTCGGCCCGCACATACCGGTAGAAGATTCCCGCCTCGCTGATCTCCCTGTGCAGCGGCCCGAGTTGCACACCCTGCACCCCACCCGGACGAGGATTGCGCGCCGCCGCCTCCCGTGCCCGCTGCTCGACCACCGCCCGGAAGTCCCGCCGCGGCACCACCTCGTCCACCAGCCGCCAGTCGACGGCCGTCTTGCCCCGTACCCCGTCACTGCGCGTCGCGAAGACGTCGGCCAGGTCCTTGCGCACCCGGCGCTTGTCGGTCAGCCGGGTCAGGCCGCCGGTGCCGGGCAGCACGCCCAGCAGGGGCACCTCGGGGAGCGCCACCGACGAGGAGTTGTCGTCGATCAGCAGGATCCGGTCGCAGGCCAGCGCGAGCTCGTAACCGCCGCCCGCGCAGGAGCCGTTGACGGCGGCGATGAAGGTGAGCCCGGAGTGCTCGGAGGCGTCCTCCATGCCGTTGCGCGTCTCGTTGGTGAACTTGCAGAAGTTCACCTTCCACCCGTGCGGGGAGGCCGCGAGCATCCGGATGTTGGCCCCCGCGCAGAACACCTTCTCCTTGGCGCTGGTCACCACCACGGCCCGCACCTCGGGATGCTCGAACCGCAGCCGCTGCACGGCGTCGTAGAGCTCGATGTCCACGCCGAGGTCGTAGGAGTTGAGCTTCAGCTCGTACCCCGGCACCAGTCCGCCCTGCTCGTCGACGTCCAGCTCCAGCCAGGCGACCGGCCCGTCCGTACGCAGCCGCCAGTGCCGGTACGTGTCCGGGCTCCGGTCGAAGGAAACCTCCACCATGCCGAGCGCCTCCTCGCGCTGGTACCGATACCTTGATGGTCTACAGGAAGCGGGAAGTGCGTCAAGGTTCTGTAGAAGGTTCTGTAGAAGTTTCTGTCGTACGAAAATGAGCGGCGCGACGCCGGGTTTCGGACTGGGGGTGCGCGGCGGTTGCGCCGATGATGGCCGGGTCGGCGTTCGGACCGTCGCCACGAGCTGGTGACCGCGACCCCTTGGAGCAGCGATGACGGTGAACCGGCTCGGCCTGGTCGTGCACGGCGGGCGCGGCGAGGCGGTGGAGGCGGCCCGGGCCGTCCGCGTCTGGTGCGCGGAGCACGCGGTGCCGTGCACGGACATCGACGTGTGGCACGACCACGGGCGCCGAAACGCCCAGGATGAGGTCGAGGCCGCGGGCGGTCCCGACCTGATCGTGACGCTGGGCGGCGACGGCACCTTCCTGCGCGGCGCCCGGCTGGCCGCGGCCGCCGACGCCCTCGTGCTCGGCATCGACCTGGGCCGGGTCGGCTTCCTGACCGAGGTGCCCGCCGCGGACGTGCGTTCGGCGCTCGACGCGGTGCGGGAGGACCGGCTCAGGATCGACAGTCGCATGCTGCTCACCCTGCGCGCCTCCCGCCGCCTCGAGCTGCCGGAGGACCTGGAGGCCTGGGCTCGGTACGGCCGCGGTCCGCTGCTGCCGCCGCCCCAGGTGCGCCCCGACTGCCAGGTCGACGTCGACTGGGGCATCCCCCTCGAGGTCACGGCCCTCAACGACGTGGTCCTGGAGAAGCTGGCCCGGGACCGTCAGGTGTCCGTCGGGGTCTACGTCTCCGGCCGGCTCCTGGCCTCGTACTCCGCGGACGCCCTGCTGGTGGCCACGCCGACCGGCTCGACGGCCTACAGCTTCGCCGCCGGCGGACCCGTGGTCTCGCCCCGCGCGGAGGCCCTCGTCTTCACGCCGGTCGCCCCGCACATGACCTTCAACCGGTCCGTCGTCACGGCCCCGGACGAGCCCGTCGGGCTGCGGATCCTCGAACGCTCCGGGTCGGCCGCGGTCAGCATCGACGGGCAGCTGCGGGGTGTGCTCGACCCCGGGGACTGGATCGGGGTGTACGCGGCCCCGCGCCGACTGCGCGCGGTCCGGCTCGGCCCGATGGACTTCTACGGCCGCCTGCGCGAACGCATGAACCTGACCGACGCCCCCGCCGCCGTCGCCGACGGATCCCCGGCCCCGCTCTGGTCGGTGACCACGCCACCGCCCGGCGACCTCGCCCACCTGGCCCTGCTGACGGTGCCGGACGGCTCCTCGTCGCCCATTGCGCAATGACGAACGAGCCCCCATCATCAGGACACCATCATCAGGATTCCTGATACTTTAACTTTGTATCGATGGGTGAGCGAGCCATGCCATTCAGCCCCGCAACCAAGGCCAGAGCGATCCAGCTGCTCCTCGGCCGCGTGATCTCCCGCGTGCACAAGGACCTGCGCTTCACCGACATCCCGAAGCGCACCGAGACCCTCCGGGTGGAGACCGGCGCCGGCCCGGTGACCTGCACGGTCTACCGCCCGCCGACGCCCGGCAGCTCTCCCGCTCCGGTGTACGTCAACTTCCACGGCGGCGGCTTCGTGGTGGCCCGCCCCGAGCAGGACGACCACATCTGCCGCTACATCGCCGCCGAGGCGGGCTGCGTCGTGATCAACGTCGACTACGCCGTCGCCCCGCAGCGCCAGTACCCCGTACCGGTCACCCAGGCCTACGACGTCACGACCTGGGTCGCCCGCAACGGCTCCGACCACGACTGGGACGGTTCGCGGATCGCCGTCGGCGGACACAGCGCCGGCGCCAACCTGACCGCCGCGGTCTGCCGCCTGGCACGGGAGAGCGGCGCCTTCTCGCCCCGCCTCCAGATCATCGACTCGGCACCGCTCGACCAGCTCGCCGACCCGGCCACCAAGAACTCCCTCATCGCCAAGCCGCTGCTCACCCCGCAGCTGATGCGGACCTTCACCGCCGCCTACGTCCCCGACCCCGCCGACCGGACCCATCCCCTCGTATCGCCCGGACTCGCCGACGACCTCGCCGGGCTCCCGCCCGCCCTGGTCATCACCGCGGAGAACGACCGCCTGCGCGACGAGGGCGACGCCTACGCCAAGGCCCTGGAGGCCGCGGGCGTCCCGGTCACCCACCGGGTCTTCGAGGGCGTCGACCACTACTTCACCCACGCGGGCCCGGCAACAGCGGGCAAGGAGGCCATCGACCTGATGGCCACGACCCTGCGCACGGCTCTCGCCGCCGAGGATGCCGAGGATGCCGAGGACTAGGCCAGGCTGACGAGGACGCCCAGTGTGAGCAGGGTGAGGGCCTTCGCCGTCTCCGTGGCCACGTAGAAGTGGTGGGCGCTGGAGCGCGGGAGGGTCTCGCCGGCGAGTACGCGGCTGGAACGGCGGTTGAGGCCCGGCCGGATCAGCAGCAGCTGAACCGCGAGCAGCAGCACGGCAGTTGCGGTGACCACGGAGACGGACAGGGGCGGGCCGCCGACCGCCACCGCCGTCAGCAGCACACCGGCGAGCACCGACTCGACGCGGTTGAGCGCCCGGAAGACGATCCGGCCGATGCCGAGCCCGACGGGCGCGGTCACGCCCGGGGCCCGGAACTTCAACGGTGCCTCCAGGAAGGAGATCGCCAGCACCATCCCGAGCCACAGGAAGGTGACCGCGGAGGCGACGGCCGCGGACGCGCTGTTCATGTGCACCCCTCTCGCTCGCCGCCGTCTACTCTCCACCGAGCCAGAGGTCGGGGCCGAAGACCTCGTAGTGGACGGCGCGCGCGGGCAGGCCGTGGTGGTGGAGCAGGTCGCCGCGCACCGCGCGCATGAAGGGCAGCGGGCCGCAGAGGTACGCGGTCACCCCGTCCGGCAGTTCGAGCGCGCCGGCGTCCGCCCGGCCGACGGATGCCTCCGGCGCGGCCCCGCCCAACTCCTCGTACCACAGGTGCAGTTGGGCGCCCGGGAGCGCCTCGACGAGCCGCCGCTGCTCCTCGCGGTGGGGGTGGTCGGCCGGGGTGCGGTCGGCGTGCAGCACGATGACGGGTCGGGTCGAGCCCGTCAGTCGGTGAAGCATCGGCAGCATCGGGGTGACGCCGATTCCGGCGGACGCCAGCAGCAACGGCCCGTCGCCGTCCGGCAGGACGAGGTCGCCGAAGGGTGCGGAGACGGTGAGCGTGTCGCCGGGGCGGGCGTGCTCGTGCAGCCAGGCGGACACCTCGCCGTCGGGGCCCGCACCGTCCCGGACGCGCTTCACGGTGATGCGCCAATACGGCTCACCGGGTGCGCCGGAGAGGCTGTACTGCCGTATCTGCCGTGCGCCGTCGGGGAGTTCGGCCCGGACACCGACGTACTGCCCCGGACGGAAAGCCCCCACGGGCGCGCCGTCGTTCCGGCGCAGGACGAAGGAGACGGCGTCCGGGGTCTCCTCGTGCCGCTCGGCGACGACCAGCTCCCGCCAGACCGCGCCCTCCGCGATGCCCGACTCCTGGTAGAGCCGCGCCTCCAGGGCGATCAGGGCGTTGGCCATCAGCCAGTACACCTCGTCCCAGGCGGCGGCCACTTCGGGCGTGACCGCCTCGCCGAGGACCTCGCCGATCGCCCCGAAGAGGTGGCGGTGGACGAGCTTGTACTGCTCGGAGGTGATGCCGAGCGAGGCGTGCTTGTGGGCGATCCGGCCGAGCATCGCGTCCGGCCGGGACCCGGGGTGCTCGACCAGCATGCCGGCGAAGGCGGCGATGGAGCCGGCGAGGGCCCTCTGCTGCTCGCCGCTCGCCTGGTTCCCGCGGTTGAACAGGTCGCCCAGAAGCTCGGGGCGGTCGGCGAAGAGACGGCCGTAGAACACCTCGGCGATCTCACCGATGGCGGCGCCGACTGCGGGCAGGGTGGCACGGACGACCGGGGTGGACTGCTCGGACAGCACAGGGACTCCTTAAGTGGTAAGTGATCTGCGTATTTAAAGGTGTGCGTTGTCGAGGCCCGAGGGGGCGCGGCTGTGGTTACTCGGGGCGGTGGCCGATGAGTCCGACGAGGACGGGTCCGGTGGGGGAGGTGACGAGATCGGCGACGGTCAACGGGTCGAGGGTGGCGTAGAAGGCCTCCTGTGCGTCGCGCAGCGCCCGGCGCAGCCGGCAGGCCGCGCGCAGGGGGCAGGGGGTCTCGCCGTCGCAGGCGACGACCTCGCCCTCACCCTCCAACTCCCTCACCAGCCAGCCGACCGAGGCGCGCCGCCCCAGTTCGGTGAGGTCCAGCCCGCCGCCGCGACCCCGGCGGGCCTCCAGCACCCCGAGGTGCTGCAACCGCGTGATCGCTTTCGCCATGTGGGTGACGGGCACTTCCATGGCCTGGGCCACCTCTCGGGTGGTCAGGGACTCGTCCCGCTCCGAGACCGCCAGACGCATCACGGCACGCAGCGCCAGGTCGGTGAACTTCGTCAATCGCACGGGAGGACACTAACAAATACGCTTCCTGGATGCCTATTCACATCTTCGGGCGTACAGGCGAACTACGTATGTTCCTGTTGTGAGACTGCTGTGGAGCGGTGTGGCGATGTTCTGGTTTGATGCCCCCGTGTCGCTGCACGAACTGCACATGACAGTCCTCGGTGAGGTCGGTGCCGCGCTCCGCGCCCGGCCGCTGGAGCTGGGCGGGCGGCGGCAGCGTGCCGTGCTCGCCCTCCTGATCGTCGCCCGGGGCTCGGTCGTCACCCGCGAACGGCTGGTCGAGAGAGTCTGGGGTGGCACGCCGCCGCCCAGCGCCGCCGCCTCCCTGCACGCCCATGTCTCCCACCTGAGGCGTTGTCTCGAACCGGAGCGGGAGGCGGGGGCACGCGCCGGTGTCATCGTCAGCGAGGGGGCGGGGTACGCGTTGCGGCTGCCGGACGACGCGGTGGACGCCTGGCGGTTCGAGGCGGCGCTGCGGTCCGCCGCCGTGCACTCCGACCAGGGCCGGCCGTCGGAGGCGGTGGCCGTCCTGGAGTCCGGACTCGCGCTGTGGCGGGGCCCGGCCTACGCGGAGTACGCCGCCGAGTCCTGGGCCGGACCGGAGTCCGCGCGCCTCGCCGAACTGCGCGAGCTGGCCCGCGACCACCTGCTCGCCGCCCGCCTCGCCCGAGGCGAGGACGCCGTTCTCGTCCCCGAACTCGAATCCCTGGTCGCCGAGGACCCGCTCCGTGAGGAACGCCGGCGCCTGCTCGCCCTCGCCCTCTACCGCGCCCACCGCCAGGCCGACGCCCTGGAGGCGCTCCGCCGCGGGAGGAAGCTGCTGCCCGCCGGATCCACCGCCCCGGGGACGCCCCTGGGAGACCTGGAGGCCGGGATCCTGGCCCAGTCCCCGGCCCTGGACGCCCCGCCCCGGCAGCTGCCCCGCCCCGCTCCCCGCACCGACGTGCTCGTGGAGCGCGACCCCCAGCTCGCCGAGCTGCGCGACAGCCTGCACGCGTCACTGGACGGCAGACCCGGCGTGGTGCTCATCGAGGGCCCGGCCGGCATCGGCAAGAGCCGCCTGCTCGGCGAGGTCTCGGAACTGGCGGCCGGGGAAGGGGCGCTGACCCTGACGGCCAGGGGCAGCCAGCGGGAGAAGGACTACGGCTTCGGGGTCGTACGCCAGCTGTTCGAGCGGGTGGTGAGCGGAAGCGAGGAGCCGCTCCTGGCCGGGGCCGCCGTCGCGGCGGGCGCCGTCTTCGGCGGGGTACCGGGACCGCAGCCGCAGAGTTTCGCGGTGCTGAACGGCCTGTGCGAGCTGACCCGGAACCTGGTGCGAGCCCGTGGGCCGCTGGTCCTGGCCGTGGACGACGTGCAGTGGTGCGACAGCGCTTCGGTGCGGTTCCTGGCGTATCTGGCGGGTCGGATGGAAGGGCTGCCGCTGCTCGTCGCCCTCACGCTGCGGACGGGGGAGCCGCAGCAGGGCGGGGAGCTGCCCGGGACGTTGACGACGGACCCCTCGGTGGTACGGATCAGGCCCGCACCTTTGACGGCCGACGGGGTCGCCGGACTCGTACGCCACACGCTCGGCGAGGAGCCGCAGGAGGAGTTCACGGCGGCCTGCCATCGCGCCACGGCCGGAAACCCGCTGCTGCTACGGCAGTTGCTGCGGGCACTGCACGCACGTGGGACACGGCCCGACGCCGCGCACAGCGCGGAGGTCGCGGAGACCGGGGCACGGGCGGTGTCCGGGCTGGTGCTGGGCCGGATCGCGCGGCTGCCCGAAGGGGCCCGGGCCGCGGCGCAGGCCGTGGCCGTGCTGGGGGACGGGGCGGCGACGCTCGCCGAGGTCGCGGCACTCATGGAGCGGCCGGAAGCGGAGGCGGAGCGGGCGATCGTGCCGCTCGTGCAGGCCGAGATCCTGCGCGACGGCCAGCCCTACGCCTTTGTGCACCCCCTCGTCGGAGACGCCGTCTACCGAGAACTGCCCCCCGGGGAACGTCAGTTGTGCCATGAACGGGCGGCCGGTGCACTGTCCGCCGCGGGCGCGCCGGCCGAGCGCACGGCCGCCCAGCTGCTGCTCGCCCCGCACCGGGGCGACCCGGCTGTGGTGGACATCCTCCGCGCGGCGGCCCGGGAGGCCGTGGGCCGGGGCGCTCCCGACGCCGCCGCCACCTACCTCACCCGCGTGCTCGACGAGCCGCCCGCCCCCGAACGCCGCCCCGAGGTGCTGCTCGAACTCGGGCGCGCCGAGACGCTCGGCAACGGTCCGGCCGCCGTGGAACATCTGCGCCAGGCCCACGACACGCTCACCGACCCGGCCCGCAGGGCGGCCGCGGCCCTGCTGCTCGCCCGGATCCTGGTCTTCGCCGGCGGGCACGGCCAGGCCACCGAGTTCGCCCGCCGGGCGGCGGCGGAACTGCCCGCCGAACTGGTTGACGAACGGCAGGGGCTGCTGGCGCTGGAGCGGATCAGCGGGTTCATGCACGGCCTTGACCCGCGGCTGTGGCGCACCGTCGAGGACCCGAGCGTCGAGGGCGAGGGCCCCGGCGCCCGGATGCTCGCCGCCAACCTCGCCCGGGAGGCCGCCTCGGACGGCAGCGACCGGGCCCGTGCCGTCGAGCTCGCCCGCTTCGCCGTCGCCGACGGAGTGCTCCAGGCCGCCGGGGAGGAAATGCTCTGGTACACCGCCGCCATCGTGCTGCACCTCGCCGACGAGGAGGTCGGCGAGTTGTGGGACGCGGCCGTGGCCCGTGCCGTCGAGCGCGGCTCACTGTTCTCCGTGCTCGCCACCCACCTCTGGCGCGGCTTCACCCAGTGGAACCACGGGGACCTGAACGCGGCCCGGCGGTCGCTGGAGACCGCGGTCGGGCAGTCGGAGACATGGGGACTCGCGCCGGGCGCCCCGCAGGGCCGCACCTTCCTGACCGCCGTCCTGCTGGACCTCGGCGACACCGCCGGGGCCCGCGACTGCCTGGAGCGGATGCGCGGCTGGATCCGGGGCGCGGAGGGGCAGCGGCTGCTCGGCGAGAGCGAGGCACGCGTGCTGAACGCGGAGGGGCGCCACGAGGAGGCACTGGCCGCCCTCGACGGCGTGGGGCACCTCCAGCCCGCGGTGGCCAACCCGGCGTGGTGGCCGTGGTCGCTGCTGCGGGTGCGGGCGCTCGCAGGCGTCGGACGGCGGGACGAGGCGCTGGCCCTGGCCGAGGAGCAGCTGACGGTCGCCCGCGGATGGGGAGCACCCGGCACGCTGGGCCGGGTGCTGCGGATCGTCGGACAACTGCGCGGGCCCGAGGGCGAGCCCCGACTGCGTGAGGCGGTCGCCCTCCTCGCGCCCGGCCCGGCACGCCTGGAGTACGCCCGCGCCCTGTACGCCCTCGCCGACCACGCCCCGGAGGACGAGGCCGGTTCCTTGCTGAGCCGGGGTCGCGGCATCGCGGGGGAGTGCGGGGCGGCGGGCCTCGCGGAACACGGCCTCGCCGCATGGCCGTAACCGAAAGCCGTCGGATTCAGGAACGGACGTATCGACTCAGGAGCAGTCGTAGGTGAAGTCGGCCGAGGCCGTCACCCGGTTCGGCGACAGCACTTCGAGGGTCGCGGTGGCCTTCATGGTGCCGCGGCCGTCGAAGCTCCAACGCAGCACCACCTCCGAGATCTTGACGTTCCTGCCCACCTCCTGATGGAGGACGGCCGAGGAAGTCCCGTCGCTGCGCTTCCAGCGGTAGTCGACGGTGCCCTGGCGGCCGTCCGTGTGCAGGACTCCGGTGACGACGACCGTCTTCGCGCAGTGGCCGACCCCGGGCGCCGTGACCTTGGCGTCCAGCACGCGCAACGGTGAACCGGTCGTCGTACAGGAGCGCATGGCCAGTACGACGGCCACGACCACGGCGACCACCACCAGCAGGAACCGCAGTTCGCGTCGCCACCACGGCCGAGGG
This sequence comes from Streptomyces sp. CA-249302, assembly GCF_050936785.1. Lineage (NCBI taxonomy): Bacteria > Bacillati > Actinomycetota > Actinomycetes > Kitasatosporales > Streptomycetaceae > Streptomyces > Streptomyces sp. CA-249302. The sequence continues at coordinate 8,250,766 of NZ_JBNJMG010000001.1, forward strand.
CGGCCGGCGACCGCACCGGACGGTGCTCCCGCGGGGATCGTGCCCGTCCAGATGCCCGTCACGAGGTCGTTGCCCGTGCCCGGCGCACCGGGCACGCCGGGCCCGAAACGGGTCTCCCCCTCGGCCGCTTCCGAGGGCGGAAGGTGAAGGGTCGCCGCCGGATCCGTCGGCGGGAGGGTGGCGGTGAGATCGGGATCGTCGGGGCGGGACGCCGGGTCGGTACGGGCGAACCGCAGTCGGGGGTCCTCGGCAGGTGAACTCATCGGGGCGGGTCGCAATCGACGGGTGCCGCAGTGGCCTGGAAGGACCCGTTGCCGGAGTCGGCCGCGGGATCGGTGGTGACCCTGACGCCGAGGTACTCGTAGCGCGTCGGGACGGGGAAGGCGTGGGTGTAGCGGCCCGCGACCTGCGTCTTCCCCTCGGGCAGCGCGACCGGGTCGGTGGCGACGACGGTCCCGACGGAGCCGGCCGAGTCGCTGACGTACCAACTGAGGTAGAGCGTGCCGTCGGCGGCACCGTCGGTCGTCACGGTCACGGAGGCCACGATGGTGCAGGCGGCCGAGGTCGGGCCGACCGCGTTGATCTGTGCGGAGGTGACGTCGAGGGTGGGGGCCGGTGTGGACGTGCTGCCACCGCTCGTGGAACCGCCGCTCGTCGTTGTACCGCCGCCGGTGGTGGAGCCGCCGGTCGTGGTCGAACCTCCGTCGGAGGTGCTGCCGCCCGTGGTGCCGGAACCGCCGCCCGTCGTGGTCGTCGTCCCTCCTGTGCCCGACGATCCGCCGCCCGTGCCGCCGGACGTTCCGTCCGCACCGGGCGAGGCACTGCCGTCACCGGACGCCGACGCGGAGGGCGAATCGGTCCCGGAGGGGGACGCGGACCCGTCCGACGCCGAGGGGCTCCCGGCCGGGGTTCCGGCCGACCCGCTCGGTGCCGACCCGCCCGCGGAGCTGCTCGCCCCCGCGTCGGACCCGGCCCCGTTCGACGCGTGGTGCCCGGCACCCCCGCCGGTGGCGACCGCCGTCACCGCGACCCCGCCGACCACCAGCACGACCCCCGCCGCCACCCCGGCCAGCGCCTTCCCCCGCCGGCCCGGCAGCCGACGGCCACCCGACCCGAGCACGGTCGTGGCCAGGGCCGTCGTACCCGAGGCCGTACCGTCCGCCAGCGGGAAGAGAAGGAGGAACAGGGCGGCGAGGGCCGCGAGTTCGCGTCGGCCCTGCTCCTCCCACTCCTCTCCGTACGCCCCCACGGCGACGGCCTCGAGCTCCTCGACGAACGCCGCCGCGCTCTCCGGGCGCTCCTCGGGCGTCTTGGCCAGGCCCCTGCGGATCAGCGGGCGCACCGGTTCGGGCGCCAGCTCGTCCGGGATCGGCGCCTCGATGTGCTGGATGGCCAGCTCGGCCAGCGTCCGGCCCGGGTAGGGCTTCATGCCGGTCAGGCACTCGAAGAAGGTCGCGGTCGCCGCGTACACGTCGGTCGCCGGTCCGGCCGGGCCGCCGGTCCACTGCTCGGGCGCCATGTAGATCGGGGTGCCGGAGGCGTTGGCGGCCACCCCGCTCGGCACGGCGATGCCGAAGTCCACCAGCTTGGAGGAACCGTCGGCGGCGACCAGGACGTTGTCCGGCTTGTAGTCGCGGTGGACGACACCTGCCGCGTGGGCCGCCGCGAGGCCGAGCAGCGATCCCTTCAGGACGACGAGCGCGGCCTCGGGAGTCGTGGCGCCGTGCTCGAGCAGCAGCTTGCGCAGCGGTACGCCGTCCACGAGCTCCATGACGATGGCGGCACCGCGCGGACTCTCCACGTACTCGTACAACGCCACGACATGGGGGGAGCGGAGCTCGCCCAGCAGCCGGGCCTCGGCCCGGAAGACCTCGCGGAAGGCGGGGTCGTCACAGAGGCTGCCGGCGAGGTACTTGATCGCCACCTGGGTGCCGGTCGTGTCGTGCGTGGCCAGGACCACCCGGCCGCTGGCTCCCGAGCCGAGCTCCTTGCGCTGTGTGTAGCCGGGAACCGCCCACGGGTCCCCGCCGCGTATCGCTTCGCTCATGTTCTTCGATTCCGGCCCGTCCCCCGGGCCGCCCCCGTTCGTGCTCCTGCGGTGCGTCCGCCCCGTGATGCGTCTGCTTCGTGAGGCGTCTGCTTCGTCTGGGACATGGACGATGCACCAACGAGCTTGCGAACCGCTTGCAAGCCGATCGCAAGGGGGGCGCCGGATTCTCTTCCCGACGGCCTGTCGTACGCCGGTCACACAGGGGGGAATCGGCGTACGACGCCGTCCTCGACGGAATCACCGCAGGTCACGGCCTGAAGGGACTGCTGGGCACGGGCGTGCTCCAGACGGGCCGGGCCATCGGCCGTCAGGGCGAGCGCCTCCCGGAGTTCGGCTGCGCCGGCGGTCCCGCGCGCCTCACCGAGCAGCCGCAGCACCCGGCCGACGGTGCCGGGCGCACCCCACCCGCGAGCCATCGACAGCTGCTCCCGTGCCAGCCGTTCGGCCCGGTCCCGCGCCCCCAGCCCGGTCAGTGCCCGCACCCGCAGCAGTTCCCCGTCCCACCACACCGGGTTCACCACCTCGGGCTGGAGATGCTGTACTCCGTCCAGCACGGCCAGCGCCTGCGCGTACCGGCCCTCGGCGATCAGCACGCGAGCCTCGCTCTCCCCACGCAGTCGCGCCCCCTCGCCCCCCGCGCTCCGCTGCCGCATCCGCTCCAGACAGGCGCGCGCTCCGGCGAGGTCCCCGAGGTCCAGCAGCACGCCCGTCAGGAAGGCCCGGCACTGCGGGGCGCCGGGCGTGACCCCCCACGCGCCGAACTGTTCGAGCGCGGTTTCGAGTGAGCGGCGGGCCTGATCCAACTCGCCGTGCCGCCACAGCGTGAACCCCTTCCACAGCTGCGCCGAGAGCGTCCCGATCAGCGACCCCCGCTGCCCGGCGTACGTCAGCGTCTCGTCCCACAGCCGCCTGACGTCCTCCCCGGCCAGGTGCAGCACCACGCCCGCCGTGCACCACGAGAGGACCTCGCCGCCGTGCAGGAGCACCCGTTCCGTGAGTGCGAAGCGGGCGGCGGCGATCGCTCCGCCCCGGTCGAGCCCCCGTACGGCGGCCTCCCGCGCCGCCTCGGCAGCGAGCATGCGGGCACCGGGCCCGTCTCCGAGGGGAGGCGGCGCCGGGACTTCCGTGCCGCTCGCACCCAGGGTGTAGAGCCCGTGCGCGAAGGCGCCGAGCCGCGCCAGAGCCAGCAGCCCCTGCCGCTCGTCGACCATGCGGTCGGTACCGTCCGCGGCGGCCTGCCCGATGGGCAGCTCCGCCGCCGCCCGGGCCGCGAACTCGGCCGCCTCGCCGGGCCTGCCGGTATAGATCAGCGTCTGCGCGAGCAGGCGCGCGGCGCCCGCGGCCGACGGAGACGTCTCGTACGCCTCCCGCAGATGCCGGGCCGCCGCCGGCCCGTCGACCAGCGCTTCGGCCCGGCCCAGTTCCAGGAGCACCTCGGGCCGGACGTCCGGCGCGGGCGGTTCGAGCAGCGCCCGGGTGAGCAGGGTGGCGGCCGCGTCGTTGGCGCCGCCGGCACTCGCGCGGGCCGCGGCGGTGCGCAGGACGCCGATCACCCACGGGTCGCCCCGGTAGGGAACCAGCAGCAGATGTGCGGCGGTTCGCTCCGGAGCCGCCCCGGCCCGGTCGAGGAGCCGAGCCGCCCTTTCGTGCAGGGCCGGACGCTCGCGCTGCGACACGGTCCGCAGCACGGCCTCGCCGGCCAGGGGATGGACGAACTCCAACGGGTAGCGGTCACGGACCACTTCGGCCCGCACCAGGACCGCCGTCGCCGCGGCCACGTCCTGCTCGGACAGTTCCGTGAAGGCGGCCACCGCCGGCAGCGAGGCCCCGTCGTCGAGGACCGCGATCGCCCGTACGACGTCCGTGGCGGCGGGCGGCAGCCGCTCCAGCCGGCCGAGCAGCAGGTCGGAGACGGCAAGCACGCCGGACTCCTCCACAACGCGCGGGTCCGTCACCTTCTCCGCCGTCTCCAGCATCCCGAGCACGTGTGTCAGCAGCAGCGGCAGCCCCAGCGAGACCCGGTGACAGGCCCGGACGACCTCCTCGCGCACCGGGGCGCCGAGCCGCCGGCGCACGAGGCGGGCGACTCCTGACGCGCTGAGCGGCTGGGGCCGGAGATGCACCACCGCCGGGTCCAGCGTGATGTCGGCCAGCACCTGTTCGCTCTCCGGCAGGGCGGGGAGTTCCCCGGTGCGCAGGGTGGTGACGACGAGGACCGGCAGTGTCTGGACGCGCGGCAGCAGATGGGCGAGGAAGCGCAGGGATGCCGTGTCGCAGTCCTGAAGGTCGTCCACGAGGAGGAGCAGGGGCCGCCGCGACGGGTCGTCGTCGGTGACCAGCCGCTCGGTGAGCCGGTAGAGCCCGTGCAGCACGTCGAAGCCGTCCGGCCCGTCGACGGCCTGCGCATCGGACACCGGCGTCGCCCCGGCCGGCAGCGTGCCGCCCCGCTCGGCGAGCTCCGGGCCCAGCAACCGGCGTACGACGTCGTAGGGATCACCCGGGCCGCCGTCGGCGCCCCGTACCCGTACGCCCCACTCCCTGCCCAGCCGCCCGGCTTCCGCCAGCAGTGCGCTCCGGCCGATCCCGGCAGGGCCCTGAACGCACACCAGCCCGCCGCGGCCCGCGACCGCCTCCGAAAGGCAGTCCCGCAGGTCGGCCAACTCGTGTTCCCGCTCGACGAGTCGGCCGAACGCGCGCGTGGACACCGACGCGGGCGGTGGTGGGGGCACGGCGAGGCGCGGCGCATGGGAAAGGATCTCGGCCTCGACGCCACGCAGAGCGGGACCTGGATCTATGCCCAGCCGGTCGGCGAGCGTACGCCGGGCGCGACGCAGTACGGAGAGGGCCTCGGCCTGGCCGTGGGCTCGGTAGTGGGCAAGGGCCAGCAGGGACCAGCGCTCCTCGCGCAGGGGCTGTTCGGCGACGAGGGCCTCGACCTCGTCGAGCAGAGCCTCGCCGTGCTCCCCCCGCTCCAGGCGCGCCGTCAGGAGCCGTTCCCGTACCACCTCACGCAGTTCCGCCAGACGCGCCGCCTCGGCCCGGGCCCAGGGTCCGTCCGTGAACCCGGCGAAGGCCGGGCCCCGCCAGAGGGCGAGTGCCTCGGTGAGCAGGGCGACCTTCTCCGGCGCGGACGCCACGGACCGGGCGGCCTGCCCGAGCAGCGCCTCGAACCGCCAGGCGTCGACCTCGTCCGGGTCGAGGCGGATCGCGTAACCGGCGCCCTCCCGCACGAGGACACTGCTGCGGGTACCGGCCGTCCGGGCCGGTTCCAGTTCCCGCCGCAGCCGCGAGACATACGCCTGCAGAGCACCGACCGCGCTGGGCGGCGGCTCCTCGCCCCACACGACGTCGATCAGCCGGTCGCAGGTGACCACGGCGCCCCGTGCCAGCACCAGCAGCGCGAACAGGGCACGCGGCCGGGGCCCACCGAGGTTCAGGGCCCGTCCGTCGCACGTCACGGCCAACTCGCCGAGGACACCGACCCGCAGCCCGGCGGCCCCGTGCGGGTCCGGTCCCCGGGGGCCCGGTCTGGGCCCCTCTCCGTCTGCGTGCTCCATACGCCCCATAGTGCCCGGCACGCAGCGCCGCTCGTTCCCGCTTGTCAGATGTCCCGGAAGAGACCAGCCGACGCCGTGACCTGCGGGGTCTTGCTGTCGTAGGTCGTTGACCTGCGTAAATTCCCTTTCGGTTGTTTCACGCTGGTGCTGGCTGATGCGGCCGGAAGTCCCAGGAAAGTCCCAGAGAACTCCCACGGCCAGGAGCCACTCTTTCGGCTCTGTACAGGGCATACGGGTGCGCTGTGGGCTGGTGATCGTGGATCGACGGTCTGGCCCGAATGAACGGCAACGCGCACTGCTTGAGCGGCTCGCGGCCGGTGAGGAACATCCCGCAGCCTGGGCGCCGGGGGAGTGGCGGTCGGCTTATGCATTGCGTGATCGAGGGTTGTTGAGGATCGATCGGGGCGGTGGGGAGACGCTCGTGGAGGTTACCGAGGACGGTCGCCACTACCTTCGACACGGTCATCGCCCTGAGGAGCCGATGTCGGCTGAAGGGGGCGACCAGGCGGCATCCGCCGGACCTGCTGGGCGCGGGCGTAGCTCCGCGTCCCACGCTGAACGGCCCGTCGCTCGTGCGCGACGAGCCAAGGCGAACGAGTTGGTCGAGCGGCTGCTAACCGAGGGGCGTGTCCGTCTCGCCGATGAAGACCAGGTCGATGAATGGCGGAAGGTCATCGACTATGCGAAGCGGCACGGACTGGAACCTCCCGGCAAACGGATCGGGAAGGTCCGCCTCGGGGCAGGCGGGTGGGAGCTGTACCTCGCAGAGGGACCACATCCCAACTCGCGGAGCCGGAAGCCGGCGGGCGACGCCTCGGTGGTTCCGGTTCCGACGCGGCTGACTTCTCTTCATCCGGCCGTGGCCGCGCTCAGAGACGCGGAGGAGCAGCTCGTGATGCCTCCTGCGCTTCGGCACCGGGCACTTCTGCTCCTGCAGGCGCTGGCAGCCGAGGCGGAGCGGCGGGGGTACGGCGTACAGGAGTGCCGGACGTACTACTCGCCGAGAGAGGGCGGGGTGAGCGTGGTCGTCGAGGGCTTCGCCTGCAGCGTCACCGTCAAGCGGGAGTTCCCGCAGTCCACCAACCCGGAGCGTGCCGCACGCCTCGTCGTAGAGCTTGATCACGGCCATACCAGTCGTCCCGGCCGCTGGCGCGATCGGAAGAGCGGGACGTTGGAGGACTTCCTGGGCGTGATCCTCGGGGAGATCGAGGTGCGGGCGGTGCGCAACGCCCAGCGTCGGGCAGGTGAGGAGCGGGCCAAGGCGGAACGCCAGATCCGTTGGCAGGCGGCCTTGGAGGAGGCCAGGAAGCAAGCAGTGCAGGATCAACTGGCCGAGGTGCTTCGGGAGGAAGCCGGACGATGGCGGGAGGCCGCTGTGCTGAGGCAGTACTGCGACGCCATGGAACGTCGCCTTGGTGAACTGGGCGGTGGCGCGGACGAATCGGCTCTGGATTCCGCCCGGCGCTGGCTGGCATGGGCGCGCGACTATGTACGGACGACGGACCCTTTGACCCTGCTGCCCAGGATGCCGGACACTTGTGAGCCGACACCGGAGGAGCTCAAGCCGTATCTGAACGGGTGAACGCCTTCTGGGCTGTTGCGACGGTCTGGGCGGTAACGGGGCCCCACCTTCGGCATACGGGATGCCCTGCGGCTGCCGCCCCCGCCGCGGGAGTGACGCCTCGGCCACTGTATGTCTCCGAGTCCGCGCTGTCCCCGCGGCATCCGCTGATTCTCACCAGCCGGGCCTCCGCAGTCCCTGTCCCCGACGCCTGGCACGGTCTCCGGCCTCGATGAGGCGGTGAGGGCCGACCGGTGGTCTTTTCCTGCTTACCTGGTTTTCCCACGCCGCCTGGGTGGCTCCCGCCCGCCGTCGGTGTGTGTCCGAGGCCGGGGCATGGGGGTGTGCCCAGGCCGGGGACGGAGTTAGCTGGCGAGCCCGCTGACTCCTTCGAGCGTGATGATGAGGCCGAGGGTGGTCACGACGATGGCGGAGGCCACGGGTAGCCAGTGCGTCAGCCGTCCGGAGCCCCGTTGGCGGAGTCCTGTCAGGCTGGTTCGGGCGCTCACCAGGATCAGGCCCAGGCCGACCAGGACGCCGGCCAGGCCAATGCTGAACGCGACGATCATGGTCAGGCCCAGTGCGGTGCGGTTCAGGCCGATGGCCAGCAGCAGGACAGCCAGGGCCTCGGGGCAGGGGATGATCCCCCCGGACACGCCCATGGCGGCGATGCCGCGGAAAGTGGTGGGCATGACAGTCGGGTGATGGTGGTGATGCCCGCCGTGGCTGTGACCATGGTCATGGTGGCTGTGGCTGTGGTCGGCGCCGTGATCCTGATGGCTGTGGCTGTCGCCATGGTCGTCGGTGGCACCGTGACTGAGCGCGTGGGTGTGGGCGTGGGCAAGTGCGGGGGCGTCACTGTGGTGGTGGCCCTCGTCGTGATGGTGGTCATGCCCTTGGCTGTTGGCGGCCGGCTGCTGCAGCCACCTGCGGTGTAGCAACCGCGCGCCGAGGAACAGGATCGCGGCCCCGCTGGCGGCCTGGAGTGCCGGCACCAGCACTTCCGGCATGACGAACTGTCCCGCGAAGAGCACCGCCGTACCGAAGGCGATCACGGATGCCGTGTGGGTGATGGTGATGACGGCGCCCAGGATGACCGCCTGCCGGGGTGTGCTGTGGGCGCCGACCAGGTAGGAGGCGAGCAGGGCCTTGCCGTGACCGGGGGTCAGGGCATGGAGGGCGCCGAGGAGAGCGCAGGTGCCCACCAGGGCCAGCAGGGCCCAGGGGGAGGTCATGGGGGTGCGCAGGGCGTCGAGCATGGCGCTGCTGCCCCAGGCCGATGTGCCGGCCGCGGTGCTCTGCGGAGTTTTGTTCGTCGCGCTGGCGCTGGCGCCGGTGACGGTGACGGTGCGGTCGTTGTCGGCGCGTTTGACGTTCGCCGAGTCGATCTGCCGGTTGTCGGCGGTCATGACCATCGTCTGTACCGTCGTCAGTTTCGTTCCCGGCGGGTCGTAGGCGTTGGTGAAGGTGAAGTTCCCGCTGCCGGACGGCAGGTCGGCTGTGAGGTCGAACAGGACGGAGCCGCCGCTGGCGGCCAGGAGCGCGTAGTGCGGGTATGACGTCGTGTTGAGCGTCAGGGGGATCTTCCGCCCGCCGGCCCGCACGGCGAGTGCCGCGCTCACCCGTTCGGCGTGCGCTGTCTTCTCGGCCGTGCTCAGTGTCCGGTCGCCGTCGGTGTCGAGGGCCTTGGCGAAGGCGGGGGCCACCAGCACGCCCGGGGTGATGAGGATCTGGATGTCGAGGTGCGTGCCGTCGACTCTGAGGTTCGCCTGTTGGGCGACCTCGTTGTTGGGGTGGGCCCAGGCCGGGGCGGCCGCAAGGCTTGAGCCGGCGGCGGCCAGCAGGAGCGCTGCCGTCCAACGGACCAGGCGGTGTCGGAGGCTCACGGAGTGCTCCTTGAGGCGTTGTCGGTTGTTGCCGAACCCGCTGGAGGACGGAGCGGGAGCGGGCTCCGGGGCGTAGCGGTACGACAACACGTGGCCTCCTGCCAGGGGATGGACAGCCGTGCCGGTCACGCTGCCCTGCTCTGAGGGCGAACCGGCCGTGGCATCGCTTGTCCGCTCTGGAGAGCATGAAAGCTGTCGGCAATCACGTTGACAAAGGAACTGGAGCGATTCGTGGGAAGCCCACAGGCGTCCTTGCCTACTGACAGGGATCGGCTTCCTGCGGTGGGCTGCCCGATCTCATTGCCTGCCGCACGGGGACCCAGGCGCGAGCCGCCGAGGTGATGACCCATCTGGAGTGAGGTTCGGCCCTGCCGTTCCGTTTCCCGGCGGCTCGGTCGATGCCACGACGAACTTCCATCAGCCGTACGACGAAGATCGCGAGCTGTCCACGGGTTCATCTCGCCCGGCCACCGCACTCGCCCATGAGTGGCTGATCCGTGACTTGAAGGCGGTTGGCCGGCTTGGTGCGACCGCGCGGCTCTCCGTATGAGCGTCGAAGGATTCAGAGGTGGCCATCGGTCAAGTACGAGGTCCAGCGGCCATAACGGGAGATGTCGGTGCCGGTGCTCGCGGAATGAGGGTTGCACTGGAAGCCGAGGACCCAGGTGCCGTCGGCGAGTTCGATCCGGCCCAGGGACATGGGTGCGGGAAGGGCGGCGAGGAAACGGCCGAGGGCGGTGGGGGAGAGGGTCCAGCGTTCACCCGTGATCTCGGCGCCGGCGTCCGGGCCTACGCGGACGAGTCCAGGCTTCCTCGGAGTCGTGTCGAGAGCGGCGAGGCGGTAGGCGGCGGCCGTGGTGACCTCGCCCGCGTAGCGCGCGCCGGCGTCCGCGAGCTGGTGGTTGAGGGGCTGTCCCCGCAGGTGCGCGCCGAAGACGGCGAGGTCGACTCCGTTGCCGGGCAAGGGAGTTCCTGCCTGTTCGCCCGTGAGCAGGGCCGCGATGTCGACAGCCGGTTGGTCTTCGAAGGCTCGTGTAATGACGCTGACGCCGAAAGGGCTGCCGTCGGCCTCGCCGGCCGCCACGGCGACGGCGGCCAGGTCGAGGAGGTTGACGAAGTTGGTGTAGGTGCCCAGGCGGGAGTTGATGGTGACGGGGTCGGCCTGGACGGCGGCGATGTCGGGGTGCTCGGTGGTGGTCGGCAGCAGCAGGGCGTCGTGGCCGGAGAGGATGCGGCGGGCGAGGGTCTTGTACCGGTCGAGGCGTTCCTGGTCGGCGGCGAGTGCGTGGGCGGGCAGTTCGGCCGCGGCGAGGATGATGCTGGCCACGGTCGGGTCGGCGGCGGACGGGTCGTGGGCGATGAACTCGCCTACCGCGGCGTGGCGTTCGGCGACCAGCGCGCCGTCGTAGAGCAGCCGTGCCGCCTGGAGCAGGGGTGAGACGTCGATGACGGTGGTGTCGGCGCCCGCTGCCTCAAGGCGTTTGACGGCGTCGGCGAACGCGGCGCGTGCCTTGGCGGAGAGCGGTGCGAGGTCCTCGTTCCTCGGGATCGCGACGCGGGGGTGCTCGGGGGCGGCAAGGCGTACGTCGTCCGGCCATGTGCGGCTGAGAGGGTCGTCCTCGTGGGGGCCGACCATGACGGCGAGTGCCTGCTGAGCTTCTGTCAGGGTGCGGGCGAACACCGTCACCGCGTCGTACGAGCGGGCCGCCGGGATCACGCCTGTCGTCGGCACCAGTCCCAGCGTGGGCTTGATGCCGACGATGCCGTTGAGGGCGGCGGGGACCCGTCCGGAGCCCGCCGTGTCGGTGCCGAGGGCGATGTCCGCGATGTCCACGGCGACGGCGACCGCGGAGCCGGAGCTGGAGCCGCCGGAGATCTTCTCGGGGCGGAGTGCGTTGCGGACCGGGCCGTGCGGGCTGCGGGTGCCGACCAGGCCGGTGGCGAACTGGTCCATGTTCGTCTTGCCGAGCACCAACGCGCCCGCGTCGACCAGGCGTTGCACGGCCGGTGCGGAGACGTCCGGTGTGTAGGCGTACGCGGGGCAGGCCGCGGTGGTGGGCAGGCCCGCGACGTCGATGTTGTCCTTGACCGCCACCAGCACGCCCGCCAACGGCAGTTCGGTGTCCTGACGGTCGAGCGCCCGTGCCTCCTCCAGTACGTCCGCCTCGGCGCGCAGAGTGATCCAGATCTCCGGGCGGTCGGTCTCGGCCATGCGCCGGTACGCGGCGGTGACGCGCTCGACACAGCTCTGGGTCACGCTGCTTCCTCTCGTACGACGACGGCCAGCGGGGCGCCGGCGTCGATCTGCTGTCCGGTGCTGACGAGGACGTCGGTGACGACGCCGTGCGCGGGGGCGCGGACCACGACCTCCATCTTCATGGCCTCCAGGACGAGGAGCGGCCGACCGGGTTCGACGCGGGTGCCCGGTTCTGCCTCGATCTTCCAGACCGTGGAACTCAGCGGCGCCTCGATCAGGCTGCCGCCCGGCGGGAGGGCGAGTCCGGCGGTGTCGGCGGGGCGTGGCTCGGGTGCCTGGCGTGGTGCGAACTCGCCCGCCGCCTCCCACGCCCGGCGTTCGGACGCGAAGGCGGCGGCCTGGCGCGTGCGGAAAGCGGTGATGCTGGCGGCGTTCTCGCGCAGGAAGCTCTCGTGCTCGGCGAGGGAGAAGGCGCCGGGCCGGATGTCCAGGGCGGTGCGCTCCGCGGCCAAGTCGGCCCGGACGTCGAGGAGTTCCTCGGTGCTCACCGGGTGCCAGACGATCCGGTCGAAGAAGCGCAGCAGCCACGGCGTGCCGTCGGCGAAGGAGCGGGGCGGGCGCAGACCGCCCCAGACGGGGACGGTGCGGCCGATGAGCTGGTAGCCGCCGGGGCTCTCCATGCCGTAGACGCAGAGGTAGGCGCCGCCGATGCCGACGCCGCCCTCGGCGGTCCAGGTGCGGGCGGGGTTGTACTTGGTGGTGACCAGGCGGTGGCGGGGGTCGAGGGGGGTGGCGGCGGGTGCGCCCAGGTAGACGTCGCCGAGGCCGAGGACGAGGTACTGGGCGTCGAAGACCGTACGGCGTACCTCCTCCACGCTGTCCAGGCCGTTGATCCGGCGGATGAACTCGATGTTGGAGGGGTTCCAGGGCGCGTCGTCGCGTACGGAGGCGGTGTAGCGGGCTATGGCCTCGTCGACGGTGGGGTCGTCCCAGGACAGGGGGAGGTGGACTTCCCTGCTGGGCACGGTGAGTTCGGCGGAGGCGGGCAGGTGCTCCTCGGCCTCTTGGAGCAGGCCCAGGAGGGTGCGCAGGGGGAGGGTGTCGGGGTCGGTGTGCAGGTGCAGCGAGCGGACGCCCGGTGTGATGTCGACCAGCCCCGAAGGCCGCAGGGCGTGCAGGTGTTGGGCGAGCGCGTGGACGCGCATGCGCAGGGCCAGGTCGAGGGTCATCGGGCCGTACTCGACGAGGATGTTGTCCTCGGCACCGCGCCGGTAGGTGACTTCCGGGGTGGTGCCGGTGGCGGGGCGGCGGGCGAGGACGCCGTCGTCGCCGTCCGGGTCGGCGTTCGTGGGGAGGGTGATCAGGGCGGGCGCGCGGCGCAGGGTGTCGGCGGTCGCCTCGCCGACGGGGACGAAGCGCACGGTGTCGCCGGGGCGCAGCTGGCCGGTCTTCCAGCGGTCGGCCCGGACGATGGTCACGGGGCAGGCGAAGCCGCCGAGGCTGGGCCCGTCGGGGCCGAGGATCGCGGGGGTGTCGCCCGTGAAGTTGACCGCGCCGACGGAGTACGCGGTGTCGTGGACGTTGGAGGGGTGCAGTCCGGCCTCGCCGCCGTCGGGGCGGGCCCATGCGGGGCGCGGGCCGATGAGGCGTACGCCGGTGCGGGCGGACTGGGCCGAGACCTTCCAGTCGGTCTCGTAGACGGTCCTGATGCCGTCGCGGGTGAGGAAGTCCGGTGCGGGGTGCGGGCCTTCACCCACCGCGATGCGCCAGTGGGTGGTGAAGTGCGGGCGCTGGGACACGGGGGCCGGTTCCGGGGCGTCGGCCGCGGGTGCGGCGGGGCGCAGGACGTCTCCGGTACGCAGGGCGCGGCCCGCGTGCCCGCCGAAGCAGCCGAGCGTGAAGGTGGCCGTGCTGCCCAGATACGCGGGCAGGTCGAGTCCGCCGCGGACCAGGACGTACGTCCGCATGCCGGGGCCTTGTGGCAGGCCCACGTCGAGCACCTGGCCCGCCGCCAGCTCCAGTGGCTCCCATTGGGCGACCGGGCGGCCGTCGACGGTGACCTCGGCGGGCGCGCCGGTGACGCAGACGACCGCCGGGTGCGAGAACCGCAGGGCCGGGCCGTCCAGAGTGCATTCCAGGCCGGGTGCGCCCTCGGGGTTGCCGACGACGGTGTTGCCGATCCGGAAGGAGAGGTCGTCCATCGGACCGCCGGGCGGGATGCCGACCTCCCAGTAACCGGTGCGGCCCGGCCAGTCCTGCACAGTGGTCTGGGCACCGCCGCGCACGACGTCGATACGGGGGCGCGGGTCGGTGACGCCGGCGAGGGTGGCGGTGGTGTGCCGGGCGGCGAGGACCTCCGGCGTACGGCAAGCGGCGCGCAGCAGGCCGACGTTGGTCTCCACGCCGTCCACGGACGTCGCGTCCAGGGCCTGGGCCAGCTTCGCGAACGCCTCCGCACGGTCGCGGCCGGTCGCGATCACCTTGGCGAGCATCGGGTCGTACGCCGTCGAGACCTCCTGCCCGGTCTCCGCCCACCCGTCCACGCGGACGCCCTCGGGGAAGCGGACCCGGGTGAGCAGGCCGGAGCTGGGCCGGTGGCCGAGGGCGGGGTCCTCGGCGTAGATGCGGGCCTCCACCGCGTGCCCCCGTGACGGCGGCTCCTGCAGGAAGCCGGTCTCACCGCGGGCAAGCCGCAGCATCCAGGCGACCAGGTCGATGCCGTGGATCTCCTCGCTGACCGGATGTTCCACCTGGAGGCGGGTGTTGACCTCCAGGAAGTACGCCTCCTCGCGCACCGGGTCGTACACGAACTCGACCGTGCCGGCAGAGCGGTAGTCCACCGAGGCGCACAACTCCCGTGCGGCCGTGTGCAGTTCGGCGCGTACGCGGGCGGGCAGGCCGGGCGCCGGAGCCTCCTCGACCACCTTCTGGTTACGGCGCTGGAGGGAGCAGTCCCGGTCACCGAGCACGGCGATCCCGCCCGCTCCGTCGCCGAAGACCTGCACTTCGACATGGCGGGCGCGTTCGACGTACCGCTCCAGGAAGACCCCGCCGTCGCCGAAGCTGCCCCGGGCCAGCCGGGTCACCCGGGCGAACGCCTCCCGCAGTTCGTCGGGTCCGGCGCATGCCTGCATGCCGATGCCGCCTCCGCCGCCGGTCGCCTTCAGCATCACCGGGTAACCGGTCGTGGATGCCGCGCTCAGCGCCTCCGCCTCGTCGGCGAGCAGGCCGCTGCCGGGGAGCAGGGGCACACCCGCCGCGAGTGCCGCCGCCCGTGCGGTGTGCTTGGCGCCGAAGACGTCCAACTGGGCCGGCGTGGGCCCGACGAAGACCAGGCCGGCCTCCTCGACGGCGGTGGCGAAAGCCGTGTTCTCGGAGAGGAAGCCGTAACCGGGATGGACCGCTCCCGCGCCGGTGGCCCGCGCGGCTTCAAGGACCAGGTCGGCGCACAGGTAGCTCTCGGCGGCGGGCGCCGGGCCCAGTCGTACGGCCTCGTCGGCCATCCGGACGTGGGGCGCCGTACGGTCGGCGTCGGAGTACACCGCCACGGTCCGCAGGCCGAGTGCCCGCGCGCTGCGGATGATGCGGCAGGCGATCTCTCCGCGGTTGGCGACGAGCAGGGTGTCGAACACTGCGGCAACTCCTCTGGCGGAAGAGGCCGGGCGGCCAGGCCGCCGCCCGGCCGTGAGGGTCAGGCAGCCTGCGCCGGCAGTACGTGGTCGCCGACCTTGTCCGTGCTCAGGCACAGCGAGCAGACCATCGCGTCATGGGTGGCACAGGCCGCCAGGTCCGGCCGCTCGTAGGGCTGGTGGCAGACGTGGCAGTCCAGGGTGACCGCGCTGGGGTTGCCGTCCGTGTCGAGGATCGGCTCGTCGATGCCGTCGTCGGCGCGGCGCAGGTAGTACCGGCCCTTGGTGACGATCGCCATCAGCGGGGTGAGGACGAAGGCGATGACGGCGGCGGCGACGGGGGAGTACGGCTGCAGGGTGTCGCCAAGGGCGTGGAAGTACATGGCGATGGACAGGCCGGACGCGGCGACGAAGGCCACGACGCCGACCGGGTTGACCGCGTAGAGCATGCCGCGGCGGAACTCGGGCTGGAGCGGGGAGAGCTTCAGCAGGTACTTGTTGATGCCGATGTCGGTGGCGACGGTGACGATCCAGGCGATCGCGCAGTTCGAGTAGAAGCCCAGGATGTTGTTGAGGAAGCTGAACATGTCGGCTTCCATCAGTGCGAGCGCGAAGCCGAGGTTGACCAGGACGAAGACCATGCGGCCGGGGTAGTGCCTGGTGACGCGGGTGAAGGAGTTCGTCCAGGCCAGGGAGCCCGAGTAGGCGTTGGTCACGTTGATCTTGATCTGGCTGATGACCACGAGCGCCACCGCGAGCGGGATGACCATCCAGGACGGCATCATCGCGTCGAAGGCGCCGCGGAACTGCTGGATCGGCTCGGGCGCGACGGAGGGGCCGACCTTGGCGAGGATGTAGACGGCGAGGAAGACACCGATGACCTGCTTCAGCGCGCCGAGCACCACCCAGCCGGGGCCGGCCATCATCACGGCGGTCCACCAAGTGCGCTTGTTGGCCTCGGTCTTGGGCGGCATGAACCGCAGGTAGTCGATCTGCTCGCCGATCTGCGCGATGAGCGAGAGGCACACGCCCGCGCCGAGGAGGACGGAGGCGGTGTTGACGCCGCCGTCGCCGTCCGTGCCGGCGTAGGCGAGGAAGCGGTCAACCGTGCCGGGGTCCTTGGAGATCAGGTAGACCAGCGGGGCGACCATCAGGATCAGCCAGACCGGTGTGGTCCACACCTGGAGCTTGCTGAGCGCCTTCATGCCGTAGATCACCAGGGGGATCACCATGAAGGTGGAGACCAGGTAGCCGAGCCACAGCGGCAGTCCGAGGCCCAGCTTCAGCCCCTGGGCCATGATCGAGCCTTCGAGGGCGAAGAAGATGAAGGTGAAGCTGGCGAAGATGACGCTGGTGAGCACCGAGCCGTAGTAGCCGAAGCCGGAGCCGCGGGTGATCAGGTCGAGGTCGATGTTGTAGCGGGCACCGTAGTACGCCAGCGGGAAGCCGGTGACGAAGATGACGACCGCGGCGACGGCGATCGCCACGAGCGCGTTGCCGGTGCCGTGGGCCAGGCCGATGCCGGCGCCGATGGAGAAGTCGGCCATGTAGGCGATGCCGCCGAGTGCTGTGGTGGCCACGACCATCGGGGTCCAGCGGCGGTAGGTACGGGGCGCGAAGCGGAGGGTGTAGTCCTCCAGGGTCTCCTTCGTCGCCTGACTGGTGGGGGAAGCCGGTGCGGCTGTATCCGGTGACTGGGTGGTGCTCATGGGCGGTCCTTCGGGGGTGCGGTGGCGCTGGGTGCGGGTGGGGAGAGCGGTGGGGCACCCCCGGTTGGCGTCCTCGGCAGCCGGGGTGTTCAGGGGGCGGGAGGACAACTCCCGGGATTTCAGAGGCGGTCGGCGTGCAGGGCCATCTGGGTCATGGCGCGCTGGGCGCGTTCGAGGACCACGGCCATCGAGTCGCCGACGTGGGCGTGCAGGGCGCGGTAGCCCTCGTCGAGGCGTCCGTCGCGGACGAACTCCATGATCTCGATGTGCTCGGCGATGGTCGTCTCGACACGGTCCTCGGTGAGGAAGTCGTACATCCGCACCCGGCGGATGCGCTCGCTGACCGTCACCAGGGCGTCCGTGAGGGCGGGGTTGCCGGAGGCACGGGAGAGTTCGGCGTGGAAGCGTTCGTCCTGGACGACGAAGCGCGGGTCCGGGGCGGGCGGCTGCTCGCGCATGGCGTACCACCGGTCCAACTCCGCCGCTAGGACTGCCTGGTCGTGGCGGACGGAGGTGTCCTCGATCGCGCGGGCGATGCCGCGCAGTTCGAGGGTGATCCGAAGCTCGTAGAAGTCCTTGAGCTGGGTGAGGTTGGGGATCGTGACGAAGAAACCGCCGTCACCCCGCTCGATCAGCCCGTCGGACGCCAGCCGCGCCAGCGCCTCGCGCACCGGGGTCCGTGACACCCCGAACCGGGCCGCCAGCCGCATCTCTGCCAACCGCTCGCGGGGGCCGAACTCGCCGTCGAGCACGGCCGAGCGCAGCTTCCCGTAGACCGCCTCACGCAGCGAGGGAGCGGGCGGCGCGACCGCATCCGGAGCGGTGTCCGGGTGCGTATACAGCTTCGAATCCATGAGCGGACACGCTAGAAACCGCTTGTTTCCCGGAAGGATCTCGTCCCGTGAACGGCTCGTTTCCGGGATCTCACTCCGTCGCGGGCGGATCCTTCCGGCGGCTTTGAACACCCATGGGCCTTACTGCGTTCAGTAAGTAACTGCATATCAGTCGCAATAGGAAAGGCAATGAACGCGATGCCCAAGCAAACCGGCCGTCTCGCCTTACTCGCCGCTCTTCCGGCCGCCGCCCTGCTCACCGCGGTCGGCTCGGCACCGGTGTTCGCGGCGGAGGACACCCCGGCCTACCAGATCGACCTGCAGCAGCTGAACGACTCCGGATCCAGGGGGACTGTGCTGCTGAGTGCGCGCGGCACCGAGCTGACCGTGTGGATCAAGTCCGAGGGCATGGTGCCCGGCCAGCCCTCGGCCCAGCACCTGCACGGCTCGACCGAGGGCCACGACTTCCAGTGCCCGGACGACAGTGCCGACACCAACGGCGACGGGATCCTCAACAACACCGAGGCCACGGTTCACTACGGCGACATCAACATCGCGTTGACCGTCTCGGGCGACACCGACGCGGCGACCAGCGGTCTGGCGGTGGACCGGATGCCGGTCGCCGACAAGGAAGGCAAGATCTCCTACAAGCGGACCATCCCGGTCTCCCAGGACGTGATCGACCACCTCAAGGACCTGCACGTCGTGCAGCACGGCATCGACCGCAACGACAACGGCAAGTACGACTTCGAGGGCGCCGGCAAGAGCGAACTCGACCCGAAACTCCCCCAGGAGGCGACCGCGCCAACCAACTGCGGTGAGGTCAAGGGCGCCGCCGTTGGATCCGTCCCGGTCGGCGGGATCGAGACCGGCAGCGGGGCCGCCGCCGAGTCGTCCGTGTCGCCGGGAGTGATGATCGGCGCGGCCGGTGCCGCTTCGGTGCTCGCGGTCGGCGCGTTGTTCGTCGTACGGCGGCGTGCGGCGTCCGCGTCCGTGCCCGTGGCGGTGAAGACCGGGGAGGCTGCGTGAGCCGCGCGGCCGTGCGCACACGGGCCGGGGTCCGGCGTGCCTCCGCCGCCGTGGCCGTCGGCGCCGCCGCTGTTCTGCTGCTCACAGCCTGCGGGGGGCAGGACGGTTCGGCCGCGCAGACCACCCCGGGGCAGAACGTGCCCGTGGCCACGGCGGGCAGCGGGACACCGGCGGTCGGCTCGACGGGGCAGACGGTCGCCGCCCTGGACCGGTCGGTGCCGCAGCGGGTCACCATTCCCTCCATCGGTGTGTCGAGCACCCTGGAGACGCTGCGCCAGAACGCGGAGGGCGCGATGACGACCCCGAAGGACCCGGATCTGGCGGGCTGGTACGAGCCCGGCCCGACCCCCGGTTCCCAGGGCCCCGCGGTGATCGCCGGTCACGTCACCTGGAACGGTGCGAACGCGGTCTTCAAGAAGCTGAAGACGATGCAGGCCGGGGACACGGTCGACGTGGTGCGCGAGGACGGGAAGAAGGTCACCTTCACGGTGGACCGGGTCGAGGAGTACTCGAAGGCGGAGTTCCCCACCCTGGAGGTGTACAAGAACCTCGACTACGCGGGACTGCGACTGATCACCTGCGGCGGAGACTTCGACGCGGACCGCCACTACTACCCCAACAACGTGGTGGTGTTCGCGACCATGACGGCCGTCGCGTAGAGGCGGCGGCTCAGCGCGGGCCGATCCGGGCCGCCACCCAGGGGATGCTGCGGCCGGTGGCCGCCGCCAGTTCCCGCAGGGTGGCGCCCTCGGCGGCCCGCTCGCGCAGCCACACCGTGATGTCCCGGGCGCCGACGCGCTCGGCGGCGGCCCGGTTGTTGAGCTCCACGCGTGCGTGCCGCCCGGTCTCGGAGTTCTGGCCGGACGGGCGGATCGCGATGCCGTGCTCGGCGAGCAGCCGCCGCAGCCGGCCCTTCCCGACGTCGAGGACGCGTGCCGTGTCCTCGACGCTGTTCTGCCGGTCGACGTACACGGTCCGCAGCGCCTGTCCGAGGTCGGCGAAGCCCCCGGCCCGCAGCGCGGCAGTCAGCCGGCCGTCCGCGTCCCGGGCCTGGGCGCGGCGGCCGGCGGCGAGGCTCTCCCGTCGGACCTGCCGTTGCTCGTCCGTCTCCGCCTGCCCGGTGGCGCCGTTCCAGCGTCTGCGGTTCAACTCACCGGAACGGGCCATCTCCCGTCCCGCCGCGAACCACGCCTGAGTCTCCTCCGAGGCCAGGTACGCGGCACGGCGGGCGCGGGACCGCTGCCGGGCCAGGGACCGCGCACTCAACGCCCGCGCGCGCAGCAGCCCGAACTCCCGTCGGTACTCCGCCGCAGTCATGTCGTGCACGCGCACATGGGCGCCGAGCGAGCGGAAGGCCCTTCCGCACACATGGCAGATGACGGTGTCCGCGGTCTCGTCGCGGATCAGGCGACCGAAGTCGGGATGCCGGCTCGCTCGGTCGCCCTCGCCCCTGCGCGCACCGGTCACGGCGCGGCCCTGCCGTGCGTCGACTGCACCCGGAACAGTCGCGGCTGCACGTCGGTCGCGATGGTCGCCGCCTGGTCCATGTGGATGCGGGCCGCGGGGTTGGCGAGCATCGTGCGGTAGTGCTCCTCGGACTCCCACTGGGCGTAGTTGACGACGCGCTCGCCGTCCTGGGAGGCGTGGAAGTTGGCGCAGATGAAACCGGGTTGGTGCTTCATCGTCTCCTCGGTGGCGCGCGCGAGGAGCTCGATGAGTTCGCTCTGGCGGTCGGGGGAGACGGTGAAGACGTTGATGAGCGTCGCGACCGTGCGGGTGCTGTCGATCCGTGCGGTAACAGTCATAATCCTCTCTCTCCCCTTACTGCGGGTGTGGGGAGAGGGCGAGGGCCCTCATTCCCCCGATCGGACGCGATCGCGTCGGCGAGGCAGAGGGTGTGGGCCTTCACAGGGGCTCGGGGGCGAGGGTTCTGGCCGGGTGGCCGGGGCCGAGGAAGACGGCTATGCCCTGGCCGTCCGGGGAGGGGTAGGTCGCCTGTGTCCAGCCCTCGCGCCGGTAGAAGGACATCGCCAGGGGCGACCGGACGGAGGTCAGCAGCCAGGAGCGGCCCTCGGGGGCGTCCAGCGTGATCGCCGAGAGCAGGTCACCGGCGAGGCCGGTGCCCCGGTTGCCGGGGCGCACGGCCAGCTCGTCGACCTCTCGGGCCCCGCACAGCCAGTTCACGGTCCGCTCGGCACCCAGTCCCGCGGCTGCCTGCGGATAGCAGCGGTCCGTCGGGAAGGGGGCGAGGGTGGTCCAGGCAGTGGCGAATCCGACGACCTCGTCATCGGCGAAGGCGACCGCGGCGGTGAAACCGGGGCGCCGAACGTTCACCGGCAGGCGTCCCACGAACTCGACCGCCTTCTCCTCGTCCTCGTTCCACGGCGGAACGCAGAAGGCGTCCAGGTACACGGAGTGCAGGGCGGGAACGTGGGCCAGCAACCCCTCATCGTTGAAGATCCGGATCTCCATCAGGCCGCCACCACCCCGCCCGCCGAGAGGGGGTGCAGCGCCGCGTACTCCAGCGGCGCCGACGGATCGATCGACACGTCCAGGGGCGCGGGCCCGGCCCCGGCGCGGACGAGCAGGTCACCGACGGCCGCGATCATCGCGCCGTTGTCCGTGCACAACTTCAGCGGAGGTACGCGCAGTTCGATCCCGGCGGCCCGGCAGCGCTCCTCGGCCAGCGACCGCACCCGTGAGTTCGCGGCCACCCCGCCGACCACGACGAGCGTGCCGACGCCGTGCTCTCGGCAGGCGGCCACCGCCTTCCGGGTCAACACGTCGGCGACCGCTTCCTGCAGCGAGGCCGCGCCGTCGGCCACCGGCAGCTCACGGCCCGCGTGCCCCTCCGCCCAGCGCGCCGCGGCCGTCTTCAGCCCCGAGAAGGAGAAGTCGTACGAGCCCGGCAGCGGCCGGGGGAAGGCGACAGCGCCCGGGTCCCCCTCACGCGCCGCCCGGTCGATGGCCGGACCGCCGGGATACGGCAGCCCGAAGACCCGCGCGACCTTGTCGAAGCACTCCCCGGCGGCGTCGTCGAGGGTGTCGCCGAGGTGGAGGATCGGATCGCGGACCAGGTCACGGACGAGGAGGAGCGAGGTGTGGCCGCCGGAGACGATCAGCACCAGGCAGGGATCGGGCAGCGGCCCGTGCTCCAGGGCGTCGGCGGCGACGTGACCGGCGAGGTGGTGGACGCCGTACAGCGGGACGTCGAGCGCGTACGCGATCCCCTTCGCCCCGGCCAGCCCCACCTGGAGGGCGCCCGACAGACCCGGGCCGGTGGTCACCGCGACCGCGCCGACGTCCGACAGCCGCAGCCTCGCCTCGTCCAGCGCCTGCCGGACCACCGGACGGAGTGCGTGCAGGTGTGCCCGGGAGGCGATCTCCGGCACCACCCCGCCGTAGCGGGCGTGCTCGTCCATGCTCGACGCCAGCGCGTGACCGAGCAGCCGCCCGTCGCGGACCAGCCCCGCGCCGGTCTCGTCGCAGGACGACTCGATGCCCAGCACGATCCGAGAGCCCATGTGCCCACCCTCCTGCACTTCATAAGTTGTTGCGAGTAGTGTGCAATAAAGGCGGGGGTGATGTGTACCTGAACAAGGGTGTGCTGGTCACCGCCCTGTAGAGTGCGCCCCCGTTGCCCCCGAGCCCTGAGGAACCGAGCAGTGAATCCCGCACGTCCGGCACCGGACGCCGCAGCTGTGACCGTGGTCGGGGTCGGTGCCGACGGCTGGGCTGGACTGCCCGATGCCTCCCGTGCGGCGCTGCGCGAGGCCGAGGTCCTGATCGGCGGCCGGCGCCAACTGGGCCTGCTGCCACCGGAGTGCACCGGGGAGCGGATCACCTGGCCCTCGCCACTGCGCCCCGCCGTCCCCGGCCTGCTCGCCGAGCACGCCGGCCGCCGGATCGCCGTCCTGGCCAGCGGGGACCCGATGTTCTACGGCATCGGACGCGCCCTCGCCGAGGAGGACGGCGCCCTGCGGGTCCTGCCGCATCCGTCCTCCGTCTCGTACGCCGCCGCTCGTCTCGGCTGGCCGTTGGAGGACGTCGAGGTCGTCTCGCTCGTCGGCCGTCCGACGGCTCGCCTGGCCGCCGCGCTGCACGACGGCCGACGGCTCCTCGTGCTCAGTGCGGACGCCGGTACGCCCGGCGAGGTCGCCGCCCTGCTGCGGGACCGGGGTTTCGGGCCGAGCCGGATGCGGGTCCTGGAGCAGCTCGGCGGCGGCAGGGAACGTACGACCCGCGAAGCCGCGACCGACGACTGGCGGCACCCGCCCGGCGACCCGCTCAACCTCGTCGCCGTCGAGTGCCGCCGAGCACCCGACGCCCTGCGTCTGGGCGCCGTCCCGGGCCTGCCGGACGCGGCGTACGAGCACGACGGACAGCTCACCAAGCGGCACGTCCGGGCCGCCACGCTCGGCGCGCTCGCGCCCGCGCCCGGCGAGCTGCTGTGGGACATCGGCGGCGGCTCCGGCTCGATCGCGATCGAGTGGATGCGCACCCACGCCTCGTGCCGCGCGGTCACCGTCGAGCGCGACCCGGTACGAGCAGAACGCATCACACGCAACGCCGAACGCCTCGGCGTCCCCGGCCTGCGGGTCGTCATCGGTGCCGCACCCGCGGCCATCGCCGAACTCCCCCCGCCCGACGCCGTGTTCGTCGGCGGCGGGCTCACGGCCCCTGGTCTCCTCGACGCCTGCTGGCAGGCCCTGCCCGTGGGCGGACGGCTGGTCGCCAACACGGTGACGCTGGAGTCCGAGGCGCTGCTCGCCGACGCCTACCGTCTTCACGGTGGCGAGCTGGTGAAGCTGGCCGTGGCGCACGCCGTGCCCGTGGGCGGCTTCACCGGGTGGCGACAGGCGATGCCGGTGACCCAGTGGGCCGTACAGAAACCGCGGACGACCCTCAACCCCCTTCCAGGAGTGGACAGATGACCGTGTACTTCATCGGCGCCGGCCCCGGCGCCGCCGACCTGATCACGGTCCGCGGCGCCCGCACGCTCGCCGCCTGCCAGGTCTGTCTGTACGCGGGCAGCCTGGTTCCGCGCGAGCTGCTCGCCGAATGCCCGCCGGACGCGCGGCTGGTGGACACCGCGCAGCTCAACCTCGACGAGATCACAGCCGAGTTGATCCGCGCGCACGAGGAGGGGCACGACGTGGCCCGGCTGCACTCCGGGGACCCGTCCGTGTTCAGTGCGGTCGCCGAGCAGATGCGGAGGCTGGACGCGGCCGGTGTGCCGTACGAGGTCGTCCCGGGCGTACCGGCGTTCGCCGCCGCGGCGGCTTCCCTGAAGCGGGAGTTGACCGTGCCGACCGTCGGCCAGACCGTCATCCTCACCCGCGTCGCGAACCGCGCCACCGCCATGCCGGAGGGTGAGGACCTGGCCACGCTCGGGCGGAGCGGCGCGCTGATCGTGCTGCACCTGGCCGCCAAGTACGTGGACCGTGTGGTCGGCGAACTGCTCCCGCACTACGGCGCCGACTGCCCGGCCGCCGTCGTCGCCTACGCCTCCCGCCCCGACGAGCTGATCATTCGGGGCACACTCGACGAGATCGCCGGGAAGGTGAAGGAGGCCGGGGTCCTGCGCACGGCTGTGATCATGGTGGGGCGGACGCTGGGCGCGGAGCAGTTCCGGGACAGCCACCTGTACTCGCCGGAGCGGGAACGGCATGTCTGCTGAACAGCCGCCGTCCGTGGAGATCAGTCGCGCTGTCGCACGGGACGCGGAGCGACTCACCACCATGATTCACGCATCCGGCGCCTGTCAGCGTGAGCACGCCTCGATCATCGACGGATACCGGGTGGATGCGGAGTACATCGCTCGCCACCCCGTCTACCTCGCCCAGGACGCGTCCGAGCGCTTGCTGGGCTTCTACTCCCTGGTCCTCCAACCTCCTGAGCTGGACCTGGCGTTCGTCGCGGACGACCTTCAGGGCGCCGGCGTCGGGCGACTGCTGATCAGCCACATGCTCGGTCAGGCCCGCGAGGCCGGCCTGGCCGAGGTGCGCGTGGTGTCCAACCCGCCGGCCGAGGGGTTCTACGCCCGCATGGGCGCCGAACGGGTGGGGACGATGGGCCCGGCGTGACGTCCATGCCCCTCCCGTTCCCGTTCCCGTTCGTCAGGCCACGGCGCTGCGCCCCACCACCGCCCCCGCCCGGTCGATGCAGATCATGTCCACCGCGACCGGTGCGCCCCGCAGTACGGCGAGCGCCTCGTCGCGGGCCTCCGTGGCGACCAGGTCGCCGAGCGGCACCCCGGCGGCCATGCACAGCTGCAGGGCGGCGAGGCCCGTGTTGGCGGTGGCCACCTCGGCGGCCAGGGAGTCGTGCGCGCCGCCGCGTCGGGCCAGTTCGGCGAGGAAGCCCTTGTCGACCTGGGAGCGGGCCGAGTGCAGGTCCAGGTGTCCGGCAGCCAGCTTCGACAACTTGGCGAAGCCGCCGCAGATCGTCAGGCGGTCCACGGGGTGACGGCGGACGTACTTCAGCACCGCGCCCGCGAAGTCGCCCATGTCGAGCAGGGCGTCCTCGGGCAGGCCGTACTCGGCGACGACCGTCCTCTCCGACGTCGACCCCGTGCACCCGGCGACATGCGTGCGCCCGGCCGCCCGCGCCACGTCCACACCGCGCCGAATGGAGTCGATCCAGGCCGAGCAGGAGTACGGGACGACGATCCCGGTGGTGCCGAGGATGGACAGACCGCCGAGGATGCCGAGCCGTGGGTTCCAGGTGGAGCGGGCGATCTCCTCGCCGTGGTCGACGGAGACGGCGATCTCGACATCGCCGGTGCCGCCGTACCGGGCGGCGACCTCGGCGACGTGGTCGCGCATCATCTGGCGCGGAACCGGGTTGACGGCCGGCTCGCCGACGGGCAGCGGCAGACCGGGGCGGGTGATCGTGCCCACGCCCGGACCCGCCTTGAAGACGACTCCGGCCCCGGCGGACAGCTGCCGTACCGTCGCCCGGATCAGCGCCCCGTGTGTGACGTCCGGGTCGTCGCCCGCGTCCTTCACCACCCCGGCCATCGCCGCCCCACCGGCAAGTTTCTCGGCCGCCAGCGCGAACGACGGTGTCTGCCCCTTGGGCAGCGTGATCGTCACCGGGTCGGGAAACTCGCCGGTCAGCAGCGCGGTGTACGCGGCCGTGGTGGCCGCCGTCGCGCAGGCGCCGGTGGTCCAGCCGGGGCGTAGACCGGTGTGCTTGAGTTGGGCGCCGCGACCCCCCTTCGCCTCGCCGGAACCTCGCTCTTCACTGCTGCTCATGAAC
Organism: Streptomyces sp. CA-249302; assembly: GCF_050936785.1. Classification (NCBI taxonomy): domain Bacteria; kingdom Bacillati; phylum Actinomycetota; class Actinomycetes; order Kitasatosporales; family Streptomycetaceae; genus Streptomyces; species Streptomyces sp. CA-249302. The sequence goes on from NZ_JBNJMG010000001.1 coordinate 8,276,480, forward strand.
GGACTCGGACTCCCATGCACGTACTGATCCTCGGCGGCACCACGGAGGCCCGCCGCCTCGCCGAGCTGCTGCACGGCACGCCGGGACTGCGCGCGACCAGCTCCCTCGCCGGACGGGTCGCAAGTCCGCGGCTGCCACCGGGCGAGGTCCGGGTCGGCGGGTTCGGCGGGCCCGGAGGACTCGCCCAGTGGCTGCGCGAGCACGCGGTCGACGCCCTGATCGACGCAACCCACCCCTTCGCAGGCACGATCAGTTTCCATGCCGCGCAGGCGGCTGCCGCGGTCCATGTTCCCCTGCTGGCGCTGCGCCGCCCCGGCTGGGTCCCCGTCGAGGGCGACCGCTGGCACGAGGCCGGCTCGCTGGAGGCGGCGGCACGGCTGTTGCCCGGGCTCGGGCGCCGGATCTTCCTCACCACCGGCCGGACGGGCCTCGCCGCCTTCGCGGACCTCACCGACCCGTGGTTCCTGGTCCGCTCCGTGGACGCGCCGGAGCCGCCGCACCCGCCCCGCATGCAGACCCTGCTCGACCGCGGCCCCTTCACCCTCGACGGCGAACGCGAACTCCTGCGCGGCCATCGCATCGACGTCGTCGTGACGAAGGACAGCGGCGGAGCCGCCACGGCGCCGAAACTGACCGCTGCACGGGAGGCCGGAGTGCCCGTGATCGTGGTCCGGCGGCCCCCGGTTCCCGAGGGCGTACCGGTCGTGCCCGAACCGGAGGAGGCGGCCCGCTGGCTCCACGAACGCCTCGACCTGCACACTTTTCGTCTCCCTGACTGAATCCTGACGCGGGCTTTACCGCAACCATCTTGTTCTTGCAACTCATTGGCAGAAACCTGAAAGGTGCGGCTGAAAACAGCCACTCGCCCAGCAGTAAGGCCCACGTCCCCATGACCTCCGCTCCCGATTCCACCTCCGCACGCCCGGCCGCTCCGGGTACGCGGGGCGGTATCTCGTGGCACCGCATACGCACGTCCATGACCCGCAAGGAATGGGCGAGCGTCGGCGGGATGGCCGCGTTCATCCTGGCGCTGCACGTCATCGGCTGGTTCACGCTCGTGGCGATCGTCGCCCCGGAGCACTACAGCCTGGGTACCAAGACCTTTGGTATCGGAATCGGCGTCACCGCGTACACCCTCGGTATGCGGCATGCCTTCGACGCCGACCACATCGCCGCCATCGACAACACCACCCGGAAGCTGATGAACGAGGGCCAGCGCCCGATGTCGGTCGGTTTCTGGTTCTCCCTCGGCCACTCGACGATCGTCTTCGCTCTCGCCTTCCTGCTCTCGCTCGGTGTGAAGGAACTGGCCGGGCCGGTCGAGAACGACGACTCCACCCTCCACAGCGTCACGGGCTGGATCGGTACGACTGTCTCCGGGACCTTCCTCTACGTCATCGCGATCATCAACCTGGTGATCATGGTTGGCATCTGGAAGGTCTTCCGGCAGATGCGCCACGGCCACTTCGACGAGGCCGCCCTGGAGGAGCAGCTCAACAACCGCGGCTTCATGAACCGCATCCTCGGCCGCGTCATGAAGTCGATCACCAAGCCGTGGCAGATGTACCCGCTGGGTGTGCTCTTCGGTCTCGGCTTCGACACCGCCACCGAGATCGCACTGCTGGTGCTGGCCGGCTCGGGCGCGGCTTCCGGCTTGCCCTGGTACGCGATCCTGTGCCTGCCGATCCTCTTCGCGGCCGGTATGTCGCTGCTCGACACGATCGACGGCTCGTTCATGAACTTCGCCTACGGCTGGGCCTTCTCCAAGCCGGTCCGCAAGGTCTACTACAACCTCACGATCACCGGCCTGTCCGTCGCCGTCGCCCTCATCATCGGCACGGTGGAGCTGCTGGGCCTGGTCGCCGAGAAGGCGGACCTGCACGGCCCGTTCTGGGACTGGGTCTCCGGTCTCGACCTGAACATCATCGGTTACGTCATCGTCGGCCTGTTCTTCGCGACATGGGCGGTGGCCCTGCTGGTGTGGAAGGTCGGCCGGATCGAGGAGAAGTGGACGGCGGGGCTGGCCCCCGCCGAACAAGGCGCCGAGTAGAGCCGGTCGCGGTGCCTCCGCCGGAGTGGAGGCGCCGCACATGCTCACGTCTCGGGATACCGGCGAGGGGTCCAGACGGCGTCCTCGCCGGTTCCCCGCCGTACGGCCTGGGTCTGCGAGGAGCCGACCAGCAGGATCGTGCGCATGTCCACTTCGGCCGGGTCGAGGTCGGTCAGCCGTACGATCCGCACGCGCTCACCAGACCCGCCGACATCCCGCGCCACCACGACCGGCGTGTCCGGCGCCCGGAGTTCCAGCAGCAGCTCGCGCGCCTTGCCGACCTGCCAAGTACGGCTGCGCGAGCCGGGGTTGTACAGCGCCAGCACCAGATCCGCCGCAGCCGCCGCGCGCAGCCGCTCGGCGATGACCTCCCATGGCTTGAGCCGGTCGGAGAGCGAGATGGCGGCGTAGTCGTGCCCGAGCGGGGCGCCTGCGCGGGCCGCCGCCGCGTTGGCGGCGGTCACGCCAGGCAGCACCCGCACCGGCACGTCCAGGTGCTCCTTCTGCGAGGCGGCCTCCAGCACGGCCGTCGCCATGGCGAACACCCCCGGGTCGCCGCCCGAGACGACGGCCACCCGCCGCCCCCGCTGGGCCAGTTGGAGCGCGAACTCCGCGCGCTCGGCCTCGACCCGGTTGTCGCTGCCGTGTCGCCGCTGACCGGCGCGCACGGGCACGCGGTCCAGGTAGGTGGTGTAGCCGACCAGGTCGTCGGCGGCGGCCAGCGCACCTCGCGTCTCCGGCGTCAGCCACAGGGGACCTGCCGGCCCGGTCCCGACCACCACGACCTCGCCTCGCTCTCGCGACGAAGGCCGCTCGGCGTCGGCCCGGCTGGGCAGCACGGCCACCGAGAAGTACGGCACCGACTTCGCGTCCACGTCCGCCAGTTCGGCGACCCGCTCCCCGGCCATGGTGGCCCGCTCGACGTACCGGGCCTCGCCCAGCTTTCCCGAACTCTCCAGCGCGCCGCGCACCTTGGTGAAGGTCCGCCCGAGCTTCATCACCACGGCGGCGTCCGTCGAGGCCAGCCGCGCGGTCAGCTCCTCCTCGGGCAGCGTGCCCGGCAGGATCGTCAGCACCTCCTCGCCCTCGGCGAGCGGGGTGCCGAGCCGGGCCGCGGCGGCGGACACGGAGGTGACACCGGGGACGACCTCGGTGTCGTAGCGGTCGGCGAGCCGCTTGTGCATGTGCATGTAGGAGCCGTAGAAGAGCGGGTCGCCCTCGGCGAGTACGGCGACGGTCCGGCCGGCGTCGAGGTGTGCGGCGAGGCGGGCCGACGCCTGGGCGTAGAACTCCTCCATGGCGCCCTTGTACCCGCCGGGGTGGTCGGTGGTCTCCGTCGTGACCGGGTAGACCAGCGGCTCCTCGACGTGGTGGGCGCGGATGTGCTTCGCCGCGATCGAGCGGGCGATGGAACGGCCGTGGCGGGCGCTGTGGTACGCGATCACGTCCGCCTCGGCGATGACCTCGACGGCCCGTAGGGTCATCAGGGACGGGTCGCCGGGGCCGAGCCCGACTCCGTACAACTTGCCGGTCACTCTTCCTCGCTCGCGATCGCGTTGAGCGCGGCGGCGGCGATGGCGCTGCCGCCGCGACGGCCGCGTACGACCAGGTGTTCGAGAGTCGAGGCCGCCAGCGCGTCCTTGGACTCGGCGGCGCCGACGAACCCGACCGGCACACCGATGACGGCGGCGGGGCGGGGTGCGCCCGCCTCGATCATCTCCAGGAGGCGGAACAGGGCGGTGGGGGCGTTGCCGACGGCGACGACCGCGCCCTCCAGCCGGTCGCGCCACAGCTCCAGGGCGGCGGCGCTGCGGGTGGTGCCGAGCTTCGCCGCGAGCTCCGGGACGGCGGGGTCGGAGAGGGTGCAGAGCACGTCGTTGCCGGCGGGCAGCCGCTTGCGGGTGACTCCGCTGGCCACCATCTGCACGTCCGTGAAGATGGGCGCACCGGCGCGCAGGGCCTCGCGGGCGCGGGCCACGGCGGCGGGTGTGTACGCCATGTCTCGTACGAGGTCGACCATTCCGCAGGCGTGGATCATCCGGACGGCGACCTGGCTGACGTCGGCGGGCAGGCCGGCGAGGTCCGCCTCCGCGCGGATGGTGGCGAAGGACTGGCGGTAGATGGCCACGCCGTCCTTCTCGTAGTCGTAGGGGGTCACGGTGGTCTTCTCGCTGCTTTCGGTCGTCAACAGGCTTGTACGGCTCATGAGGTGATCGCCGCCAGGGCGGCGGGGAGTCGGGAGGGATCGTCGAGGTCGGCTGTGCGCGGATGCTGTCCCCGTACGGCGGTGGAGAGCCGGTAGCCGCCTGCTGGCGCGGCGACCACGTCGATCCGGTCGCCCCGGGGACGGCCGCAGCGGCGCTCGCAGCCGGACCAGTACAGGGGGAGGTCGTTGGGGCCGACCGTGCCGAGGGCGGCGGTCGCGTCGCTCTGCACGTCGGCCCGGGACTTGGCGCATCCGGGCCGGCCGATGCAGGCGCCGACGCGCAGCCAGGGGGAGCCGGGATCGGTGACGAGGCCGACGGCGGCGAGGCGGGCGAGCGGCTCGTCCGCGTCCGCCCGCGTTGCGGGAAGGACCACGCCGCTCCACGGGGTCAGCCGCAGCTCGCCGACGGCGACCCGCGTCAGCTCCCGCCATCGGAGGGCCGACAGCCGACCCAGGGGGACGTGCACGGACAGGCCGTTGCCCACGGCTCCGATGAGTGGCCCGTCGGCATGCGCGGTGTCCCGGGTCCGCCGCCCGTGAGCGATGCCTTCGGCTCTCAGGCGGTGGCTGACCATCTGGAGCAACTCGCCACGCTGACAGGAGAGTTCATCCACGCGCCACGCGTGCGTCCCGCTCGCCTGCACGGCCTCCACGAAGGTCTCCGCGGCGAGCAGGGAGCCTCGCGCGGCGTCCTCGGCGGAGAGACGCAGCGCCTCGGGCCCGGTTCCGAGGGCGAGTTGCGCGCTGTCGTCCTCCGTCGCTCGTACGGTCACATCGGCGCCGAGCCCGGCCACGTCCCCGCGCCCGTCGTCGAGCGCGAACAGGAACCGCCCCGACAACGCCTGCGCGGTCTCGCTCGCGCACAGCGCCGCGTCGAGATCCGTCAGCCAGGGCCGTACCTCCCGTACGCCCCGCCCGTCCACACCGGACAGCGGCGAGGCGACGATGTTGCGGACCCGTTCGTGCGCGGGCGAGGGCGACAGCCCGGCCGTGTCCAGCAGTTGGGTCAACTCTCCACCGCACTCGCCACGCAGCCCCCGCAGCTGCACGTTGCCCCGCGAGGTCAGATGCAGTTCGCCGTCGCCCAGCCGTTCTGCCGCCTCGCCGAGGGCCTCCGCCTGCCGCACGGTCAGGACACCGCCGGGAACCCGGATGCGGGCCAGCGTCCCGTCGTCCGCCGCGTGCAGTCGCAGCGACCCCGGGCACGCGTCAGCGCGCACTCGTGGGACCCCTGTGGCCTGGGGTGATGAACGACGGGCAGCCGTGGACATGGCGGCGAGCATACCCACGATCACGCCGGATGTATGCCCCGCCCCTTTCCTGTGACCCTTACTATGCTCCTCGGTGGATCATCCGGTCCGCCGACGCCACGACGGCGACAGGGGAGGAAGCCCGGTGCGAATCCGGCGCGGTCCCGCCACTGTGAGCCCGCCCTCCGGGGCCGGGTGAGTCAGGAACTCCCGCCGTCCTGCAACGCCCGGGGCGCGGACCCCGAGGAAGGCCGACGCCGCATGATCCTCCTGCTGTCGACGTCCGACACCGACCTGCTCAGCGCCCGCGCGGCGGGCGGCCCGGTGCCCTACCGGTTCGCCAACCCGGCCCGGCTCCCGCTCGACGACCTCCCCGCCCTTCTCGACGGCGCCGACCTGGTCGTCGTACGCCTCCTCGGCGGCCTGCGCGCCTGGCAGGACGGTCTCGACCTGCTGCTCGCCGATGGTCGCCCGGTGGTCGTCCTCAGCGGTGAACAGGCGCCCGACGCCCAGCTGATGGCGGCCTCGACGGTCCCGGTCGGGATCGCGGCCGAGGCCCACGCCTACCTCGCCCACGGCGGCCCGGCCAACCTGGCGCAGCTCGCCCGGTTCCTGTCGGACACGGTGCTGCTGACCGGGCACGGCTTCGAAGCTCCGGCGCCCGCGCCGAGTTGGGGGCCGCTGGAGCGCGCCTCCCGGGGCGAGGGGCCGACGGTCGCCGTGCTCTACTACCGCGCCCACCACATGAGCGGGAACACGGCTTTCGTGGGCGCCCTGTGCGAGGCCATCGAGGATGCGGGCGGCCGGCCCCTCCCGCTCTACGTCGCCTCCCTCCGCGCCCCCGAGCCCGAGCTGATCGAGGAACTCCGGTCCGCCGACGCCATCATCACCACCGTTCTGGCCGCGGGCGGCACCAGGCCCGCCGAGGCATCGGCCGGCGGCGACGACGAATCCTGGGACGCCGGTGCGCTGACCTCGCTCGACGTCCCGATCCTCCAGGCCCTGTGCCTGACCTCCTCCCGGTCCGCGTGGGACGCGAACGACGAGGGGGTCACTCCGCTGGACGCGGCGAGCCAGATCGCCGTACCCGAGTTCGACGGCCGTCTCATCACCGTCCCGTTCTCCTTCAAGGAGATCGACGCCGACGGCCTCCCCGCATACGTCGCCGACCCCGAGCGCGCGGCCCGCGCCGCCGGAATCGCCGTACGCCATGCCCGACTTCGCCACATCCCACCCGCCGAGAAGCGCCTCGCGCTGGTCCTGTCCGCGTACCCGACCAAGCACTCCCGCATCGGCAACGCGGTCGGCCTGGACACCCCCGCCAGCGCGATCGCGCTACTGCGCAGGCTGCGGGACGAGGGCTACACCTTCGACGACGTCCCCGGGATGGCTTCCGGTGACGGCGACGAGCTGATCCGCGCCCTGATCGAGGCGGGCGGCCACGACCAGGACTGGCTCACCGAGGAGCAGTTGGCCCGCAACCCGGTCCGAATCCCGGCGGCGGACTACCGCCGCTGGTTCGCCACGCTCCCCAAGGAACTGCGCACGGTGGTCGAGGAGCACTGGGGCCCGGCGCCGGGCGAGATGTTCGTCGACCGCAGCCGCAACCCCGATGGCGACATCGTCCTCGCGGCCCTCCGCTTCGGGAACCTGCTGATCCTCATCCAGCCCCCGCGCGGCTTCGGCGAGAACCCGATCGCGATCTACCACGACCCGCACCTCCCGCCCTCCCACCACTACCTGGCCGCCTACCGATGGATCGCCGCCGCGGCCTCCGACGGCGGCTTCGGCGCGGACGCGATGATCCACCTTGGCAAGCACGGCAACCTGGAGTGGCTGCCCGGAAAGAACGCCGGCCTGTCCGCCGCCTGCGGCCCCGACGCGGCCCTCGGCGACCTCCCCCTGATCTACCCCTTCCTGGTCAACGACCCCGGCGAGGGCACCCAGGCCAAGCGCCGCGTCCACGCCACCCTCGTCGACCACCTCGTCCCGCCCATGGCCCGCGCCGACTCCTACGGCGACATCGCGCGCCTGGAACAACTCCTCGACGAATACGCCCAGATCGCCTCCATGGACCCGGCGAAGCTCCCGGCGATCCGCGCCCAGATCTGGACCCTCATCCAGGCCGCCAAGCTCGACCACGACCTGGGACTCGCCGACCGTCCCGACGACGACGGCTTCGACGACTTCCTCCTCCACGTCGACGGCTGGCTCTGCGAGGTCAAGGACGCCCAGATTCGCGACGGACTGCATGTCCTGGGCAACCCGCCGCAGGGCGGGGACCGCGTCAATCTCGTCCTCGCCATCCTCCGCGCCCGCCAGATCTGGGGCGGCACAACCGCCCTGCCCGGCCTGCGCGAGGCGCTCGGCCTCGACGAGTCCGCCGCGACCCGTACGACGGCCGACGAGGCGGAGGAGAAGGCCCGCGCCCTCGTCCAGGCGATGGAGGACGCGGGCTGGGATCCGGCCGCCGTACCTGCGGAGTACGGCGAACAGGTCGCCGCCGTCCTGGAGTTCGCCGCCCGCGAGGTCGTCCCGCGCCTGGCCGCGACCACCGCGGAGCTGGACCACACCGTGCATGCCCTGGGCGGCGGCTTCGTCCCGGCGGGCCCGTCAGGCTCCCCGCTTCGCGGTCTGGTCAACGTCTTGCCGACCGGCCGCAACTTCTACTCCGTCGACCCCAAGGCCGTTCCCTCCCGCCTCGCCTGGGAGACTGGACAGGCCCTGGCTGAGTCGTTGTTGGAGCGCTACCGCACCGACAACGGCGACTGGCCCACCTCCGTCGGCCTCTCCCTGTGGGGCACAAGTGCCATGCGCACAGCGGGAGATGACGTGGCCGAGGCCCTCGCCCTGCTCGGCATCCGGCCTGTCTGGGACGACGCCTCCCGCCGCGTGACTGGCCTGGAAGCCATCCCTTACGAGGAGTTGGGCCGCCCCCGAATCGACGTCACCCTGCGTATCTCGGGCTTCTTCCGGGACGCCTTCCCGCACACTATCGGCCTCCTCGACGACGCCGTACGCCTGGCCGCGTCCCTTGACGAGCCGCCCTCCGCCAACCACGTACGGGCCCATGTCCAGGCCGACCTGGCATCCCGCGGTGACGAACGCCGCGCCACCACCCGCATCTTCGGCTCCCGCCCAGGCACCTACGGCGCCGGCCTGCTCCAGCTCATCGACTCCCGCGACTGGCGCACCGACGCCGACCTCGCCGAGGTCTACACGGTCTGGGGCGGCTACGCCTACGGCCGCGAACTCGACGGCCGCCCGGCCCGCGAGGAGATGGAGACGGCGTACAGGCGCATCGAAGTGGCGGCCAAGAACACGGACACCCGCGAGCACGACATCGCCGACTCCGACGACTACTTCCAGTACCACGGCGGCATGGTGGCCACGGTCCGCGCGCTGCGCGGCACCGCCCCCGAGGCGTACATCGGCGACTCCACCCGCCCCGAGACGGTCCGCACCCGCACTCTCGTCGAGGAGACCTCCCGCGTCTTCCGCGCCCGCGTCGTCAACCCCAAGTGGATCGAGGCGATGCGCCGCCACGGCTACAAGGGCGCCTTCGAACTCGCCGCCACCGTGGACTACTTGTTCGGCTACGACGCCACGACGGGCGTGGTCGCCGACTGGATGTACGACAAGCTCACGGAGACGTATGTCCTGGACCCGGTGAACCGCGAGTTCCTCCAGCAGGCCAACCCCTGGGCCCTGCACGGGATCGCCGAGCGGCTGCTGGAGGCGGAGTCGCGCGGGATGTGGGCCAAGCCCGACCGGGCGGTGCTGGAGGAGCTGCGCCAGGTTTACCTGGAGACGGAAGGCGACCTCGAAGACGAGGGGTGATGTCCAGGTGCCGGGCTCTATTGCATGAGTATCGCAATAACAACTACATTGCAATAAGTGCCCGGCCGGTCGAATCCCATGGAACCTGCCGACACAGACCAGGTGCGGGGCGCCGTCCCGCCTGACAGCGTCCGTTCCACGACGTCGCCTCGCACCCGGCCGCCGGTCAGCCGCCGCAGTCGGCGCACCGGCCGTAAACGAGCAGGGACCCCGAGGCGTCGGGCCGCAGCCCTGTCAGCTCCTCGATCTTCTCCACGGCTTCCGTCAGGTGCCGGCTCGCGAGCCCCTCGACATGACCGCACTGCCGGCACACGGTGTGGTGGTGCGGCTCGCCCGTGATGCCGTAGCGCACAGGTCCCGGGCCATGCACGGCGTGCACCAGCCCGATCTCCGTGAGGGTTTCCAACGTGCGGTAGACCGTGGCGGGATGGACGGCGCTTCCGGTGCGCGCCAGTTCTTCCCAGGTCTGCGCGATGGACAGATGGCGCCCGGAGGCCGTAAGTAGCGCCAGTACCCGCAGGCGCCCCGGAGTGCATCGCAGCCCGTGCTTCCTCAGTCGAACCCGCGGTTCGTCCGGCATCGCCGTACGGCCGTGCTCCATCTGCGGGGCCACGCTCACGCTGCTGCCTCTCCCGGGCCGCGGTCTGCGCGCGAACGGACAGGGCGCGGCCTACCGACTGCCGCCAGACTGCCGCACAAAGGTTATTGCGAACGTCTCGCAACAGCAAAGGTCCTCCCATGAGTCCCCTTCGACGCGCCTCGGGTCCTAGGACCAATGCCTGATCTGCGGCTAGGCTCTCCTGCTGCTAGCGTGCAACTGCACATGAGTGGCAATTATGTCGGAGGATGTTGGACATGGCGGTTTACACGCTCCCGGAGCTTCCCTACGACTACTCGGCGCTGGCGCCGGTGATCAGCCCGGAGATCATCGAGCTGCACCACGACAAGCACCATGCGGCCTACGTGAAGGGCGCCAACGACACGCTTGAGCAGCTGGCGGAGGCGCGGGACAAGGAGACGTGGGGCTCGATCAACGGCCTGGAGAAGAACCTGGCCTTCCATCTCTCCGGGCACATCCTGCACTCGATCTACTGGCAGAACATGACCGGCCCGAAGGACGGCGGCGGTGAGCCCCTGGCCGCCGACGGCGTGGGCGACTTGGCCGACGCGATCACCGAGTCCTTCGGTTCGTTCGCCGGTTTCAAGGCCCAGCTGACCAAGGCCGCGGCGACCACGCAGGGTTCGGGCTGGGGCGTACTCGCCTACGAGCCCGTCAGCGGTCGGCTGATCGTCGAGCAGGTCTACGACCACCAGGGCAACATCGGCCAGGGCTCCACCCCGGTCCTGGTCTTCGATGCCTGGGAGCACGCCTTCTACCTGCAGTACAAGAACCAGAAGGTGGACTTCATCGACGCCATGTGGGCGGTCGTCAACTGGCAGGACGTGGCGAAGCGCTACGCCGCGGCCAAGGAGCGCGGCGACAGCCTGCTGCTGCGCCCGTGAGGCCGTAGTCGCGTCGGCGGCACAGACGTCCTGCTCGTGATCGTCTTCTCAACCTTCACTCGCAGGCGGAACAACGAAGGGCTCCCGCAGGCCGGATGCTTGCGGGAGCCCTTCTGTCTGTCGCGGTGCGACCGGAATGGCCGACGCTCCGCGAGTGCCGTGTGCGTAGTACGTGGTCGCGCCGGCGTCGGCCGATACGGTCGTAAAGTCGGCATTGGGCCTGATGGGTAGCCGGGCACTGACGCAGGTGGGCGAAGCCATTGGCTTGATCGGCCTGCCAGTCGTCGTTTTCGCCTGAGCGAGGGCGGCCCACGCCCGCCACCCTGCTCGGCGGCGCCACATCGACGCTTTGCGCGTCGGCGACGTCCGCCTCGTGTACGGACGGGAGGATCGGCCGCTGTACGAGGTCCGCGGTCGCGTCCGACGCCTCCAGCGGAAGCCTGCATTCCTGCTTCGGTAGGGGAGTCCGCCCCCTAATCTGGCGCAAGAGAGGAGGGACGGCCCCGTGACCGCAGGGTACGAGGACCACATCGATCTTCGTGGTAGCGACTTCCACGGCTCGGTGTCGGGCAAGGTCGAGCACCACTACCACGGCGTCGGAACCGAGGTCCCCCTGGCCACGGCAGCGCTGCCCGCAGCGCCGGTTCCTCTCTTCGGCCGGGACGACGAACTGGTCCGGATTCTGCCCGCACTCGACCCTCGATCCGACACGCAGCGTCCCGTGGTAGTCTGCGCCGTATCGGGCCTGGCCGGCATCGGCAAGACCGCGCTCGCCCTGCACGCCGCGCACCGCGCCCATGGGTATGGCTGGTTCCCCGGCGGGACGCTCTTCGCCGACGTGGCGGGATACAGCGCAAGACCCCTCTCCGCGGACCAGGTGGTGGCGGATCTGCTCGACTCCCTGGGGGTTCGCGGGCGGGGCCTGCCCCGAACCACGTCGGCTCGGCTGGCCCTCTACCGCACGTTGCTCGCGAGGCAGTCCGAGCGGATGCTTCTCGTCCTGGACAACGCCTCTACCACGGCACAGATCACTCCGCTGATTCCCGCCTCCCCGCGCCACCGGGTCCTTGTGACCTCGCGACACAGGCTGACGGACCTGAACGCCCGGCTCATCGACATCCGGACGCTGACCCCACAGTCCGCCGCCGAGCTCGTTGCCAGTGCCCTGCAGACCAGCGACGAAGACGATGACCGCCCCGTTCGCGAACCCGACGCACTGCTCGAACTCGCTGCCCTGTGTGGATACTTGCCGCACGCACTGGACATCGCGGCCGGCCTTCTGCGCCGACGTCGACACCGTGCCATCGCCACGCTTGTCGATGACATCAAAGCCTCGGCCGATCCCACCGACACCCTGCGTCTGCGTCCGGTCTTCGACACCACGTACCGCCACCTGCCCACCGACCAGGCGCGGTTGCTGAGGCTGTTGGCACTTGCCCCTACGGCAGATGTGCCAACCGAGACAGCGGCTGTCATCGCGGACCTGCCCGCCGCCCGAGCCCTCCCCCTCTTGGAAGACCTGGCAGCCGCGCACTTGGTCAACCCAAGCCGGCATGCCCGGCGATGGCGGCTGCACAGCCTGGTACGGGCGTACGCGGCGGGCGTATCGGCCACGCACGGCGATCAGCCCGATGAGGCTGGCAACGCCCGGGCAAGGGTGCTGCAGTGGTACGCAGGCAGGACAGAAGCCGCCTGCCGGCACCTGCAGGTCATGCGGCCTGATGCGGCGAACCGGGAGGGGCAGGAGTTCGAGAGCGGGGCTGCGGCGTTGGCCTGGCTTGATACCGAAGCCACGAATCTCCTGGCCGCGGTTCAGTGGACGGACGAGGACCAGCACGCATCCCTGGGTATCAAACTCGCCCTCGAACTGGGCGTCTATCTGGAACTACGGCGGCGTTTCGACGACTTGATCTCCGTAAGTCGCCTGGCTCAGCAGGCGGCTCACCGAGTCGGGGACCAGGCCGGCGAAGCCAGGGCCTGGAACAACCTCGGCAATGGGCTGTGGAAGAAGAAGGCGACTGGAGGAATCAGTGCGGGGATTCGTGCGCTTGTCCGTGCCCTCAATCTATACCGAGCGATTGGCGATCAATACGGAGAGGCTAAGGCGTGGAACAACTTTGGAAACGCCCAGCTTCAGCTGGGGCGGACGGCAGAAGCCATTAGCTCTCACGCACTTGCTCGTCATCTCTTCGAGGTAGTCGGTGACATCCAGTGCCAGGCCGCGGCAACAACCAACCTCGGTAGCGCATTTCGGGTTGCAGGACGCCTCGCAGAGGCCGGTAATGCCTTCGAAATGGCACTCCGAGCATTTCGGTCCATCGGGGACAGGCGCGGAGAGGCGGCGGCGCTGACCAGCCTCGGCAACGCGCTACTCCAGGAGCGACGCCGGGACGCGGCCCACGGTTCCTATACCCATGCGTTGGAGATCTGGGAAAGCCTTGAGGACTGGCACGCCGTAGGGGACACGCTGCGTAATCTCGCGCTTGTTCACCATGCCGGCCACAACTTCTCTACAGCCAGAGCCACTTGGGCTCTAGCCGCCAAGGCGTACCACCGCGCCGGCGCCTCCGACCAGTCAGCCCGGGCAGCGCGAGCCGCTGTCGGCCACCGGGAGGGCTGAACTCCCAGGAGTGATCGGCTACTTCTTGGATTCAGGGCAGGCGCTTAGAAGGCACCTGCTCTGTTACAGCGTTTTCGCCTGTTCTGTGCCGAGTGCTCGATGGGCCGATCCTGGTGATTTCGGCACCGGTGTGGCGGTTTGTCGTGTGGTTCGCCGACGGCAGACATATTGATCCCGGAAGGGACTGGAATCGTGCGGCGAAGCAAGCGAACCTAGATCAGCTCGCGGAAGAGTGTGTGCGTGAGCGGGGCAACATAGCACGGGATCGCCGGTTACCCAAACCGGCGATTCTCCGGAGTATTGGAGGAGTCCGGTCGCCGTGCGATTTGCATGCGATGGCCGGGCGGCTGTGCCTATTCCCACACCTCACTCCAAGGAGCTTTCCCATGGTCGCAGTTGTTAGTGAAGAAACGTTCCATCTGTCCGATCGGCAGTGCTTCGCGACCCTGGACTGGGCCGCCGAGCAGCCACAGAGCGGCCTGGTTCTGCGGGCCTTCCTGGCCTCCATCGCTCTCGCGGCCCTGCGCCCGGAGGAAGCCCTGGCGCTGCGCGTTCGAGACGTGGAAATCGCAGAGGACGGCGCCAGTTGGCTCCTGGTCCACCCTCAGGCAGAAGAGCGCCGCGAGAAGGATGCGGACCGCGCGGGCGCCGTACGGCGTGTTCCCCTCTGCCGCGACTTGGCGGCGATCCTGAAGGAGGAGACCATCCGGCGCGATCTCCACCCGGAGGACGCGATATTCGTTCTCGACGATGGACGGCCGCTGACCGCGGAGGTCTACCGGAAGGTCTGGCGGCAAGCACGAGCGGCGGTTCTACAGGCGCATGAAACCGACTCGCCGCTCGGCAGGCACGTCTCGGCTCTCCGTGACGCACGCATCGCGGCGTGGCTGAAGAACGGCGACCAGACGGCGGGGCACATCCTCGCGGTGGCCGAATGCGCCGGAATGAGCGCTCCCCGCCTCGCCGAACGCTTCGCGTACTGCCTTCGCAAGCCGACACGGGACGAAATCCCGTGGGATCGACTCGAAGCTGCCTTGGCCCTTCCTGACCTGCCTAGCCAGCCGACTCCGACCGCGCGGCGTCCGTAGCAGTACTCCGGGTCGCGGCTTCTCCGCGATTCTTCCCTGCCTCACGACAGGCAACGGCTGGGCGGACCAATGGTTTCCGCCCAGCCGGGCTCCCCTCTCCCGTCCCTCACAGAGAACCCCAGATGCCTGCACGACCCTTGCCTGCCTCCACTGCTTCCTCCACAGCCGTACGCACCGCCTTCCTGACCGTGAAGGACGCCGCCGATTACCTCGGCCTCTCACCCCACACCCTCTACGTCTGGCGCCACCGCCGTCAGGGACCGCCGAGCTTCCGCATGGGCCCCCGCGGTCGCGTCATGTACCGGGTGGAAGCCCTCGACGCCTGGGTCCGCGAACAGGAGCAGGCCGACTCCCGCTCCAACCCCGCCCTGAACCCACTCAGCGTCCGGCCGCAGGAGCGTTCCGCCCGCTTCACCACCGCCTGACACGGCCGCCTCCTGCGCCATAGAACGCCGCCGTCACCCTCATCACAAAGGAGTTCCACCTGGCCGGCTACATAGAAGACCGATGGCTGAAGAAGCGCCCGAACCCGAAAACCGGCAAACGCGACCGCACCGCCATGTACGGCAAGTGCACCCGCTACCGCGTCAAGGGCATCCCCGGCGTCAAGGACCGTTCCTTCGACGCCCTCCAGGACGCCAAGACCTGGCTCGCCCAGGCTCAGACCGATGCCCGCCGAGGCGAGTTCGTCGATCCCCGTGACGGGGCCATCTCCCTCAAGGACTACATCGCCACCCACTGGTGGCCCACCCAGAGCGGCGACCCGTCCACGATCGAGCGGATTGAGCAGCGGGTACGCCGTCACATCGTTCCCCACCTGGGTGCTCAGCCGCTCAACGCCATCGGCACGGAAGTCCTGCGCCACTGGAAGAAGCGGCTGGAGAAGGACCTCGGTCCGACCTCCATCCGTCTGGTCTGGGCGACGCTCTCCAGCGTCCTCCAGGCGGCCGTCGAGGACCGTCGCCTCGGACGCAACCCATGCCGGTCCAGCACGGTCGGGCCCCCGCCCGCGGCCCCTGGCAGGGTCGAGGCGTGGCCGCCCGAACGGGTCCTGGCGGTACGGGAGGCCCTGCCGGATCGCTACCGGCTCCTCCTCGTGATCGGAGCAGGTCTCGGGCTCCGCCAAGGGGAGGCGCTCGGTCTCTCAGCGGACGACATCGACTTCGAGAAGGAGGTCGTGCACGTCCGGCGGCAGATCAAGATGGTGCGGGCGAAACTGTGTTTCGCGCTTCCGAAGGGCCGCAAGGTCCGGGACGTGCCGCTGCCGTCCAGCGTGGCCCGGGCCATCCGGCAGCACATGGAGCACTTCGCGCCGGTGCCGGTCACGCTGCCCTGGGACGACCCGACTCCGGCCGAGACGCCGGTGGAGGCCAAGCACCGGCGACCGAGGACCCACAACCTCCTGGTGACGGGACGCGAGCGGAAGGCCATCAACCGGAACTACTTCAACTCCTACGTGTGGAAGCCCGCGCTGGCCGCCGCGCGTGTGATCGCCCCGCTGGACGAGGGCAGCACCGACGGTGCCCGCGTGTGGGAGCCGTCCCGGGAACACGGCTTCCACGCCCTGCGCCACTTCTACGCCTCCGAGGAACTGGAGGCTGGCGAATCGGTCGTCTCCCTGGCACGCTGGCTGGGGCACTCCGATCCCGGGTTCACGCTGCGGAAGTACTCCCACTTCCTGCCCCGCGCCGGCGCACGAGGCAGCGCCGCCATCGACGCGATCTTCGCGTAGCCGCGGCCGGCCGGTAGAGCCCGTGGAGCGTGGCTCGTAGCCCGCCGCCAGGCCCAAAGTCCCAGAGAAGTCCCACAGATGCCGCCGCACCCCTCCCTGACCCGCTAAGCAGCAGGTCAGACGGGGTGCGGCGGCATCGTCGTATCAAATGTCCCGGAAGATCTCGATCTGCGCCCCGATGGTGTTCAGCCGCTCCGCGAGGTCCTCGTACCCGCGGTTGATGACGTACACGTTGCGCAGCACCGACGTGCCCTCGGCCGCCATCATCGCCAGCAGGACGACCACCGCCGGGCGCAGGGCCGGCGGGCACATCATCTCGGCGGCTCGCCAGCGGGTCGGGCCCTCCACCAACACGCGGTGCGGGTCGAGGAGTTGGAGGCGGCCGCCGAGGCGGTTGAGGTCGGTGAGGTAGATCGCCCGGTTGTCGTAGACCCAGTCGTGGATGAGGGTCTTGCCCTGCGCGACGGCCGCGATGGCCGCGAAGAAGGGGACGTTGTCGATGTTCAGGCCCGGGAAGGGCATCGGGTGGATCTTGTCGATCGGGGCTTCGAGCTTGGAGGGGCGGACGGTGAGGTCCACCAGGCGGGTACGGCCGTTGTCCGCGAAGTACTCGGGCGTACGGTCGTGGTCGAGGCCCATCTCCTCCAGGACCGCGAGCTCGATCTCCAGGAACTCGATCGGCACCCGGCGCACGGTCAGCTCCGACTCCGTGACGACCGCGGCGGCCAGCAGGCTCATCGCCTCGACCGGGTCCTCGGAGGGGGAGTAGTCCACGTCGGCGTCGATGTCCGGGACGCCGTGCACGGTGAGGGTGGTGGTGCCGATGCCCTCGACCCGTACGCCCAGGGCCTCCAGGAAGAAGCACAGGTCCTGGACCATGTAGTTGGAGGACGCGTTGCGGATGACGGTGGCACCGTCGTGGCGGGCGGCGGCCAGCAGCGCGTTCTCGGTGACGGTGTCCCCGCGCTCGGTCAGCACGATCGGGCGGTCGGGCCGGACGGCCCGGTCGACCTGGGCGTGGTACTGCCCCTCGGTCGCCGCGATGTCCAGTCCGAAGCGCCGCAGCGCGATCATGTGCGGCTCGATGGTCCTGGTGCCGAGGTCGCAGCCGCCGGCGTACGGCAGCTTGAAGCGGTCCATGACGTGCAGCAGCGGGCCGAGGAACATGATGATGGAGCGGGTGCGGACGGCCGCGTCGGCGTCGATGGCCGCCATGTCCAGCTCGGCCGGCGGCACGATCTCCAGGTCGACCCCGTCGTTCACCCACCGGGTGCGCACGCCGATGGAGTTGAGCACCTCCAGCAGCCGGTAGACCTCCTCGATGCGCGCCACCCGGCGCAGCACGGTCCGCCCCTTGTTGAGCAGGGACGCGCACAGCAGCGCGACACACGCGTTCTTGCTGGTCTTGACGTCGATGGCCCCGGACAGCCGACGGCCGCCCACGACGCGCAGATGCATCGGTCCCGCGTAGCCCAGAGAGACGATTTCACTCTCGAGTGCTTCACCGATTCGAGCGATCATCTCAAGGCTGATGTTTTGGTTGCCGCGCTCGATGCGGTTGACGGCGCTCTGACTCGTGCCGAGTGCCTCCGCGAGCTGTGCCTGTGTCCAGCCACGGTGTTGCCGGGCGTCACGGATGAGCTTGCCGATGCGTACGAGGTAATCGTCTGCCATGGGGTTGAGGCTATCTCAGATATGAGATGGGGCATCTCAAGGGGGCCGTTCGGGTGACGGCCCGTCAATGCCGCCTTGCCGTTGCTGCTGCGGGTGTGCCGCGGCCCGTGTCGGCCGCCGGTGGTGATGGGCCAGGAGCGTCGGCCGATGTTCAGCCGCACGCCGGGAAGGATCCGGAACTCCCCTCTCGGTTACCCCGACTCGGCCGACTCGCGGCCGGGCGCGCGCAACTATGGTGGCCCGATGGCAACGATCAGGAAGTTCCAGGTCACCTTCGACTGTGCGGAGCCCGCGCGTGTCGCCCGTTTCTGGTGCGAGGTGCTGGGCTACGTCATACCGCCGTCGGCCGAGGGCGAGACCGCGTGGTCCGCATGCGCCGACCCCACGGGCGAGGGCCCGCGACTGTTCTTCCAGCGCGTTCCCGAGGGGAAGGTCGTCAAGAACCGGGTGCACCTCTGCGCACGGGTCGGCACCGGCCTCGTGGGCGACGAGCGCCTGGCCGCACTCGAGGCCGAGCGGGCCCGCCTGGAACCGCTCGGCGCGTCGCACGTGCGGACGCTGATCGCCGACGGCGTCAACGAGTCCTGCATCGTGATGCAGGACGTCGAGGGCAACGAGTTCTGCCTCGACTGAGCGCGACCGGGCGCGAGTGAGTGCCACGGCACAGGAGGCCGGGCATGACCATCCGGCCCCTGTGTACTAGAGTTATCTCGACATCGAGATATCTACCGAGGCGCACCGCAGCCGCCACCCTGATTAGGGTTACCTAACTTAGCCTTACCTTAGCGGATCGGCCAAGTCGTCGTGGCGGCAGGATGCGGTGGGAACGCGCACATCAAAGAAGGAGACTGTCGTGTCGGCGAACAGCTTCGACGCCCGCGCCACGCTCAGCGTGGGCGACGAGTCGTACGAGATCTTCCGGCTGGACAAGGTGGAAGGCTCGGCTCGCCTTCCGTACAGCCTCAAGGTGCTGCTGGAGAACCTGCTCCGCACCGAGGACGGCGCGAACATCACCGCCGACCACATCCGCGCCCTCGGCGGCTGGGACTCCCAGGCCCAGCCCTCGCAGGAGATCCAGTTCACGCCGGCCCGCGTGATCATGCAGGACTTCACCGGCGTGCCCTGTGTCGTCGACCTCGCCACCATGCGTGAGGCCGTGAAGGAGCTCGGCGGCGACCCGGCGAAGGTCAACCCGCTCTCCCCGGCCGAGCTGGTCATCGACCACTCCGTCATCGCCGACAAGTTCGGCACGAACGACGCCTTCGCGCAGAACGTCGAGCTGGAGTACGGCCGCAACCGCGAGCGCTACCAGTTCCTGCGCTGGGGCCAGACCGCCTTCGACGACTTCAAGGTCGTCCCGCCGGGCACCGGCATCGTCCACCAGGTGAACATCGAGCACCTCGCGCGCACTGTCATGGTCCGTAACGGGCAGGCGTACCCCGACACCCTGGTCGGCACCGACTCGCACACCACCATGGTCAACGGCCTCGGCGTCCTCGGCTGGGGCGTCGGCGGCATCGAGGCCGAGGCCGCGATGCTCGGCCAGCCGGTCTCGATGCTCATCCCGCGCGTCGTCGGCTTCAAGCTGACCGGCGAGCTCAAGCCCGGCACCACCGCCACCGACCTCGTGCTGACCATCACCGAGATGCTCCGCAAGCACGGCGTCGTCGGCAAGTTCGTCGAGTTCTACGGCGAGGGCGTGGCCGCCACCTCCCTCGCCAACCGCGCCACCATCGGCAACATGTCGCCGGAGTTCGGCTCCACCGCCGCGATCTTCCCGATCGACGACGAGACCCTGAACTACCTGCGGCTGACCGGCCGTGACGCCCAGCAGGTCGCGCTCGTCGAGGCGTACGCCAAGGAGCAGGGCCTCTGGCTGGACCCGAAGGCCGAGCCCGACTTCTCCGAGAAGCTGGAGCTCGACCTCTCCACGGTCGTCCCCTCCATCGCCGGCCCGAAGCGCCCGCAGGACCGCATCGTCCTCGCGAACGCCGCCCAGCAGTTCGCCCAGGACGTCCGCAACTACGTGGACACCGCCGACGAGGCGGGCAAGGAGTCCTTCCCGGCCTCCGACGCCCCGGCCGCCTCCAACGGCGTCCCGTCGAACCCGGTCACCGTGACCGCCCCCGACGGCTCGACCTACGAGATCGACCACGGTGCGGTGACGGTCGCGGCCATCACCTCCTGCACCAACACCTCGAACCCGTACGTCATGGTCGCCGCCGCGCTGGTCGCGAAGAAGGCCGTGGAGAAGGGCCTGACCCGCAAGCCGTGGGTCAAGACCACCCTCGCCCCGGGCTCCAAGGTCGTCACCGACTACTTCGACAAGGCGGGGCTCACCCCCTACCTCGACAAGGTCGGCTTCAACCTGGTCGGCTACGGCTGCACCACCTGCATCGGCAACTCCGGCCCGCTGCCGGAGGAGGTCTCCAAGGCCGTCAACGACCACGACCTCGCGGTCACCTCGGTCCTCTCCGGCAACCGGAACTTCGAGGGCCGTATCAACCCCGACGTCAAGATGAACTACCTGGCCTCCCCGCCGCTGGTCGTCGCGTACGCGCTCGCGGGCTCCATGAAGGTGGACATCACCAAGGACGCGCTCGGCACGGACCTCGAGGGCAAGCCGGTCTTCCTGGCCGACATCTGGCCCTCCGAGGCCGAGGTCAACGACGTCGTGGCGAACGCCATCGGCGAGGACATGTTCAACAAGTCCTACTCCGACGTCTTCGCGGGCGACGCCCAGTGGCAGGCGCTGCCGATCCCGACCGGCAACACCTTCGAGTGGGACGCCGAGTCGACGTACGTCCGCAAGCCCCCTTACTTCGAGGGCATGACGATGGAGACCACCCCGGTCTCCGACATCACGGGCGCCCGCGTCCTCGCCAAGCTGGGCGACTCGGTCACCACCGACCACATCTCCCCGGCCGGCGCCATCAAGGCCGACACCCCGGCCGGCAAGTACCTCACGGAGCACGGCGTCGAGCGCCGCGACTTCAACAGCTACGGCTCCCGCCGCGGCAACCACGAGGTCATGATCCGCGGTACGTTCGCCAACATCCGCCTGCGCAACCAGATCGCGCCGGGCACCGAGGGCGGCTACACCCGCGACTTCACCGCCGAGGGCGCGCCGGTGTCGTTCATCTACGACGCCTCGCAGAACTACCAGGCCGCCGGCACCCCGCTGGTCATCCTGGGCGGCAAGGAGTACGGCTCCGGCTCGTCCCGCGACTGGGCCGCCAAGGGCACCGCGCTCCTCGGCGTCAAGGCCGTCATCACCGAGTCGTACGAGCGCATCCACCGCTCGAACCTCATCGGCATGGGCGTCCTCCCGCTCCAGTTCCCGGCCGGCCAGACCGCCGACTCGCTCGGCCTGACCGGCGAGGAGACCTTCTCCATCACCGGCGTGACCGAGCTGAACGACGGCACCACCCCGAGCACGGTCAAGGTCACCACCGACACGGGCGTCGAGTTCGACGCGGTCGTCCGCATCGACACCCCGGGTGAGGCCGACTACTACCGCAACGGCGGCATCATGCAGTACGTGCTGCGCAGCCTGATCCGCAAGTAAGCGGTACGGCAGGGCGGTTGAGGGCCGCGTCCCCTGGTTCCCCGGGGGCGCGGCCCTTCGCCGTACCCGCCCCGGTACGGCTACACCCAGCCCCGCTGGGCGGCCCGCACCCCCAACTGGAACCGGCTCGCCGCCCCCAGCCGCTCCTGCAGCTCACTCACCCGCCGCCGCAGCGTCCTCAGGCTCACCCCCAGATGACGGGCCACCGCCTCGTCCTTCATCCCGGCCGACAGCAGCCTGATCAACGTCCGTTCGCCATCGGAGAGTTCACCCTCGCCGACCGGTCGGCCGAGCGGCGTCGCCTGCTGCCAGGCCAGCTCGAACAGCTTCTGGAGGGCCTCGGTCACCGCCGAGTGCCACACCACGACGGCGCAGTAGCCGCCCGCGTCCGACGAGGTCAGCGGGAGCATCGCCCGGCGTCCGTCGACCACCAGCAGTTTCAGCGGAACGGACGGCAACACCCGTGCCTGCTCGCCGAGTTCGACCATCTTCCAGGTGCGGGACAGGGCGTTCGGATCCTCCAGGCCGCTCGCCGCGTAGATGCCGCGCGAGACGATTCCGCGCCTGAGCAGGTCGGCCTGGGAGTCCAACTGCGATGCGGGCGGGGCGAGGTAGGGCGGGGTGTCGAACAGGCACACCTCGTGCTCGGCGCGGGCGTACATCTCCTCCAGCCGGGCCGCGATGGCACCCTCGCCGGAGGCGACCTCGATCAGCCGGGACGGCTCCTCGCGCAGCAGTCCGGCCTCGTACGCGGTGGCCATCTCCTCGGCGGTGGCGGCGAGCAGTTCGGACTCCGTCTCACGCCGCCGGATCAGCGCCCGGATCGCCACCCGCGGGTCGACCGCCCGCAACCCGCCCATGGAGTCCGGGGGTTGGAGCAGTCCGAGGGTGAGCAGCCGGCCACAGGCCTCGCGCAGCCGGGCCGGGCTCGCCCCGGTCAGCAGCGCCCAGCCGGCCGCGCCGGCGTCGGGCTGATGGAGAACCGACCGGTACACCAGCTCGTCGAAGGCGGAGACCCCCACCACGGCCCAGGGGCTCGCGGCGGGGGTCTGTCGGGCAGGATCTTGTGCCGTGTTCACCATGGCTCGCCACGGTAGAGGTTCTTTGTTAAGGATCCTTACCATGGTCGAGATCATCGTTCACTTCAGGCCGCCGCTCACTTCAGGCCGAACGCCCGCAGTACGGTCTGGTCGATTCCGTCACCGGCCCCGTCGGTTGCGCGCACGCGCAGCGACACGGTGTGCGCGCCCTTCGCGGGCCTGAACCGTGCCTCGCCGTGCGTGACCGGCACTGCCTTCCAGGAGGTGCCGTCGTCGTAGGAGACCCACGCCTTCAGACCGGCCGCCTTGACACTTCCCAGCTGGTTCGCGACCGACAGGCCGATTTCCAACTCCCGTTTGCCGTAGGCCCGGTTGAGGAGGTCGAGTCCCTTCGGGGCGATACCGAGGGAGAGCAGCGGCAGCGGTGTCGCGGCGTCGGTGTGCGCCGAGCCGAAGGTCCACTCGGTGTGCGTGCTCGTCGAGTACGCGGGCCAGTCGGCGCTGCGCCGCGCGTCCAGGACGAAGCGGTACGACGCCTGGTCCGCCGGCACGGTGAAGGTGCCGTAGCCGCCGAGTGCGGACGGGCCGACCAGTTGCCCGTCCCGGTACAGCGTGCCCTGCGCGGTGTTCTGGACGCCGTCGACGGAGCCGTAGTGGCCCGGCGTCGCGTCGTTCAACTCCGGTATCAGGAGGGTGAGTTTGTCGCCGGTGCGCTGGGAGAGCCCGTACGACCGACTGCTGCCGGGGCGGACGACCTGGCGCAGCCAGTCCTCGGCGGGCTGTGCGCCGGCCTTGTCGTAGGTCCGCAGGGGCTCCACTCGCCCCTGAGCGCCGCCGTGTCGGGATAGACGGTGTGCCAGGTACGGGTGTCCGGGTCGGCGTAGTAGTACTCGGTGCGTTGCGTGCCGAGCGGAACCTCCTCGGGGGTCTCGATGCTGAAGAACTGCCAGGGACGGTACGTGTACAGGCTGTCCATGCCGGTCGTGCCGGACGCGGCCCCGTAGTAACGGGCGCTCACCTTCGCCGTGTCGGAGCTGTCCAGGCGGTACGTCTGGTTCGCCGATATGGCACCGCTCTGCGCGGCGAGCAGGTTGTAGACGTAGGGGCTGACCGGTGTGCCGCCCAGCTTCAGCGTGACCTTCTTGCCGGTCTTGAGCAGGGCGGCGAGTTCGGCGCCCTCCTCGCCGGTGGCGATCATCACCGGGACGGTGGTGGCGTGGTCCACGGCCTCGATCCAGAAGCCGGGCTTGTCGCGGTACACGATGAGGTAACCGGCGCCCGCCTTGGTCGCGTTGTCCAGAGCGCTCTGGGCCCGCTCGGTGGCCCCGACCCGGACCACCGCGACCTTGCCCTTCACGTCGAGCCCCGCGAAGTCGGCCTCGGTACCGCCGCCCGCGTCCACCGCCTGCACGGTGTGCTCACCGCTGATCCTGAGTGGGAGGCCGTCGTAGGTCTGCGAGTAGTACAACGAGGACAGGGAGATCTTCTGCGGGCTGGTGACGCTCGCCGTCAACTCCTTCGCGTACAGGCGGAACTTGGCGGAGAACTCCAGGGTTCCCACGGTCACCTGCTGGGTCGGCGCCACATAGATGTGGTCGGTCCAGAAGCCCTGACTGTACGTCAGCCCCCAGGTGCTGCCCGGCCCTTCGCGGTGCCAGCTGGTGCTGAAGCCCTGGAACTCGGAGTCCTCCTTGGTCTTCGGTTTGATCTCCACGGCCTTGCGGGCGTCCAGGACGACCGCGGTGTCCCCGTCGACCTTGATCTCCGGGTCGCCGACCACCGAGGTGCCGACGGCCAGGCCGCCCGCGTCGAGGTCCGGGATCCAGCTCGCGATGGAGTACGTGCCGGCGGGCACCTCAAAGGTCCAGCCGGAGCCCAGGTAGCCGTACGTGTTGGGGTAGGCGCCGTTGAGTTCCTGGAGACTGAAGAGCGACGCCCCGGTGGACGGTTGGCCCTCCCGGTTCACGAGCGACACCTTCAGGGCGTACATCTTCGGCGTCTTCTCGAAGCCGACGCCCGTGGTGGTCTCGACGCCGTCGGCGGTCGCGGTGACGTAACCCGTGTAGCTGCCGGAGGCCAGCTTCTCCGGGTCGACACCGACCGGGACCGTGGCGGTGCCCTGCGCGGGCACGGTCACCGCGGCGGCGCCGAGCGCGAGCTCCGCGAGGCTGGAGGAGACCTTCAACTCCACCGCCTTGTCAGTGGTGTTGGTGTACGTGATGTCCTTGGTGGAGACATCGTTGTCCCCGTCCTCGTACTTGCCGAAACTCAGCGTCGGGGTCGCGAACACGCCCTGCTCCACCGCCCGTACGGCGTCGACCCTGCCGTCGCCCTGCTCGAACGTGGTGGCGTCGGTCATCGTCTTCGCGGTGCTCGCCAGATCCGCCTTGATCTGCTGGCCGGTCCAGTCGGGGTGCGCCTCGGCGACCAGCGCCGCCGCGCCCGCCACGTGCGGGGTCGCCATCGACGTACCGCTCGCCGTCGTGTAGTAGTCGTTCACCGGGGTGCCCATGCTGGTCCCGGCCGCGCGGGCCGCCGTGATGTTCACGCCCGGCGCGGTGATCTCCGGCTTGACCGCGTAGTCGCCGAGGCGCGGGCCGCGGCTGGAGAACGAGGCCAGCTTGTCGGACTTGTCGACGGCGCCGACGGTGAGGGCCGAGTCCGCGATGCCGGGGGTACCGACGGTCTGGTCGGACGGGCCGGTGTTGCCCGAGGCGATCACAAAGAGGGTGCCCGTGGCGGCGGACAGCTCGTCGACGGTCTCGCTCATCGCGTCCGAGGCGCCCGAGGCCGTACCGCCCAGGGACATGGAGACGATCTTCGCGCCGGAGTTCGCCGCCCACTCCATGCCGGAGATGATCCAGGACTCCTGGCCCGAGCCGGTGTTGTCCAGCACCTTGCCGACCAGCAGCTGCGCCCCCGGCGCCACACCCTTGTACTTTCCGTCCGAGGCGGCGCCCGAGCCGACGATGGTGTCGGCCACATGGGTGCCGTGCCCGTGGCCGTCCTGCACGGACTCGTCCGGCACGAAGCTCTGCGTGCCCGCGATCTTCCCGGCGAGGTCAGGGTGGCCGGTGTCCACGCCCGTGTCCAGGACCGCGACCTTGATGCCCGTGCCGTCGTAGCCGGCCTTCCACACCTCGGGTGCGCCGATCTGCGGCACGCTCTGGTCGAGCGACACCTTCACCTTGGCGTCGAGCCAGATCTTGTCGATGCCGTCGCCGAGTTGCCGAGCGGCCTTCGCGGTGGGCTCGGTGCCGGCGGCCGGGGCCACGTCCGTCCAGAAGGCGGTCGACTTCTTCGCGGTCAGCGCGGCTCCGTCGATCCCGGGCAGCGCGAGCGTGCGGTGTGCGCCCTCCGGTGTCTCGCTGCCCTTCCGGTACGTCGCGATCACCGGGGTGGTGCCGGTCTTCGCGTCGCCGTACCCCTGCTTCACCAGTTGGCTGACATTGAACAGGGCCGGGTCGAGACGGCCCGCCCGGAGCAGCGGGACGGCGTCCGACGGTACGACGCTGACCTCGCCGTTCTCCTCGCTGGACAGGAACGTGACGGCCTCACGGCCTGTCCCGCGCCGGACGTCGACGCCGGACCGGCCGTCGGCCGCGGGGGTGAGCGTCACGGTGTCGCCGGTGATGAGGGTGACGGTCTGGGCTCTCGTGGCGGTCGGCGCGGTGACGCCCGGGGCGCTCGTGGCGCCCGGTCCGTCGACCGGCGATCCGGGACCGGCCGTGGCGGGCACGACGGCCCCCGCGAGCAGTCCGGCCGCCCCCGCCACGGCCCAGAGGGCGTGGAGTCTTCGCATGTGTGGACTTCCTCCCCTGAACACTGGAACGCTTCCGGCCCGGTGGGCGGAAGCCAGTGATCAGAGTGGTCGCCGCACAGAAGGCGACTCAAGGGATTCCTGTGGCCGGGGAGTGCCAATGCCCCCTTCGGTCACGGCAGTTGGCGACGGACCGTTCGGTCGCACGGCTTCAGCTCAGCCGGAACACAGGATTCCCTCAGCCTCCCGGGACAGTATCGAGACATGTCTGGCACCTCCGTGTCCCGCGGCGACCGCGTCCGTGTGCTCATCGTCGACGACGAGCCCGCGCTCACCGAGCTGCTCTCCGTCGCCGTCACCGAGGCGGGCTGGCGGCCCTACCCGGCCCCCGACGGACACAGCGCGCTGCGCATCGCCCGCGGCTGCGCCCCGCACGCGGTCGTGCTCGACGGAATGCTCCCCGACCTGGACGGCATCCAGGTACTGCGCCGCCTCCGGTACGAGAACCCCAAGCTGCCGGTCCTCATGCTCACCGCCCGCGACGCCCTGGAACACCGCATCGACGGCCTCGACAACGGCGCCGACGACTACGTCACCAAGCCCTTCTCCCTGGAGGAGGTCGTGGTGCGGTTGCGCGGCCTGCTGCGCCGGGCCGGCACCGAGAAGAACCGCTCCGAGGACTCCGTACACGTGCTCGGCGACCTCGTACTGACCGAGGAGACCCGCGAGGTGCACCGCGCGGACACGCCGATCCAGCTCACGGCCAAGGAGTTCGACCTGCTCAGCCTGCTGCTGCAGCACCCGCGCCAGGTACTGAGCAAGGCCCAGATCCTGGACCACGTGTGGTCCAGCTCCTTCGACGGCGGCGGCAACCTCGTCGAGGTCTACATCTCCAGCCTGCGCCGGAAGATCGACCGGGGCCGGGCCCCGATGATCCACACCGTGCGCGGCATGGGCTACTCCATCAGACCGACGGGGGACGGCAGATGACCCCCCGGCTCGGCGGACGCTCCCTGCGCACCCGCCTGTTGCTCTTCGTCAGCGTCACCCTCGTCATCGTCTGCGCCGCGATGGCCGGCATCACCGCGGTGGTCCAACGCGCCTATCTCATGGGCGACCTGGACGACCGGGTGGCCAACGCGGGCCAGCGCAGCCTGGGCGGCTCCGGCCTCCACCCGGACGACGCGGCCAACCTGTCCTTCCTCATGGAGACCGGCCAGCCCGTCGGCCTGCTCGCCGCCCGCCTCGACAGCCATGGCTCGATCCTCTCCGCCGCCGTGGTCAGCCAGGACGCCCCGCCGCAGAACCTGACCACCACCCAGCGTGCCGTCCTGAAGGGCCTCGCGACCGACGGCTCCAAGCACACGGTCACCGTCCCCGGCCTCGGCACCTACCGGGTCACCGCGCTCGACTCGAACGGCATCCGCGTCCTGACCGGCCTCCCGATGGACGACGTCCAGGACATGATCGGCGGACTCGTCATGGTGGAGGCGGGCGTCGCGGTGGCCGGTCTGGCGATCGCGGGCGCGGTCTGCGCGGTGGTGATACGACGGCAGCTGCGCCCCCTGGGCCGGCTCGCCGCCACCGCGGTCGAGGTCTCCCGGGCCCCGCTGGACCGCGGCGAGGTCACCGGCCTCACCCGGGTCCCCGCGCGGGACACCGACCCCGGCAGCGAGGCCGGCCAGGTGGGCGCCGCGCTCAACCGGATGATCGAACACGTGGAGTCCTCGCTCGCGGAACGCCAGCGCAGCGAGGAGCAGGTGCGCCACAGCGAGGAGCGCATGCGCCGGTTCCTGGCGGACGCGAGCCACGAACTCCGTACCCCGCTCGCCTCGATCGCGGGCTACGCGGAACTGATGAACCGCGGCACCGACCGCATCGAACCGGTCCTGGCCTGGCGCCGCGTCTCGGCCGAATCGGCCCGCATGACGGGCCTGGTGGAGGACCTCCTCCTGCTGGCCCGCCTGGACGAGGGCCGCCCGCTGCACTCGGGCGAGGTCGACCTCGCGGCGGTGGTCGCGGAGGCGGTCTGGGACGCCCGGGCGGCGGGCGGCGGCCACGAATGGCACCTCGCGCTGCACCTCGACGAGGCTCCCGCCCTGGTCACCGGCGACGAGGCCCGCCTCCACCAGGTGGTGGCCAACCTGCTGGCCAACGCCCGTGCGCACACGCCGGTCGGTACGACGGTGGTGGCGGAGGTGGAGGTGACGGGGGAGCGGTGCGTGCTCCGCATCCGCGACAACGGGCCGGGGATCCCGGGGGAGTTGCTGCCAAGGGTCTTCGAACGCTTCACCCGCGGCGACTCGTCCAGAGCCCGGGCGGCGGGCGCGGAGGGCGGTTCGGGACTGGGGCTGGCCATTGTGGAGGCCATCGTGGGGGCGCACGGCGGGCGGATCGACGTACAGAGCGAACCGGGGTGTACCGAGTTCACCGTCGAACTGCCACCGGCGCAGGAAAGCCCGGTGCCGGAGCGCGTGAGCACGATGGTGGAGACACCCAGCGCCTCCATTTTCTGAGCGGCCAAGCACGTGTCCCGTGCGGTGCGGCGGCGAGTTCAGAATCCGACGAGTGCGGTGAGGTCGATGTCCACGGGGAACGGCAGCTCGGTGACGAGCTTGTCGTGGTGCACCGGGTGCGACGGCGCGGGGAAGTACGCGAGGGTGTCCGCGTTGAGCCAGTACTCGTGCACCGCGAGCTTCTGGTCCCGGTCCAGCTCCACGCGCCAGTAGTACGGCACCTTGTGCGCGGCGAAGAGGGCGGGTTTGCGTACGCGGTCGTCCTGGCGGGAGCCGGGGGAGACGACTTCCACCACGAGCGACACCCTCCCCACCGGGACACACTCAAGCTCGAAGAAGTCCAGCTTCCGGGGGTCGAAGACGATCACATCGGGCTTGGGCGTGTTCTGGTCGTCCACCATCACACACTGTTCGGCCACGACCTTGTACGGCTCCGTTCGAGCTGCCTTCAAGCCGCCCAGGATGTCGTCCCGCACCTGGTTGTGCCAGAACTTGGTCTGTCCTCGAACCACGATCCGTCCGTCCACGAGTTCCCAGTCGAAGGGCAGCTCCAAGTCCTTGACCTGGTCGAAGGTCCAGCCGTCAGCCGGCGCGAACATCCAGGTGTCCTCGGTGGCCCGTCCCTGCTGGGGTGTGGTCATCACTGCTCCCATGGACGCCAGTGTGGACGCCGTTACGCGTCGTGATCGTGCGTACGAAGATACCGCCACGCGAACCGGTGAGGCCATGGCACGCCATTGACGGACCCGGTAAGGCGTTTACAAGTGCCCCTCGTGCCGCTACCTTCCGCAGAAGGCAGGGTGGGAGCGCTCCCATATGGGGATGGTGGACCGGAACCCGCCCCCCTCACGGCGCTCCCGCCTCGCCCGCATCCCAACGCCCGCGTCCACATGGCCGTACCCGAAGGAATCTGTCTGTCATGATCCTGACAAACACGCGCCGACCGGCGCGCCGATTAACCACCAGAGCCTTCTTCCTCATCCTGGTCTCCCTCCTCGCCACCGTCCCCGCCTTCGCCCTCGTCGTCACCGCGGGCGGCAAGGCGGAAGCCCACGGCACCCCCATGAAACCCGGCAGCCGCACCTTCCTCTGCTGGCAGGACGGGCTGACCGACACCGGCGAGATCAAACCCGTCAACCCGGCCTGCAAGGCCGCCCAACAGGTCAGCGGCACAACGCCGTTCTACAACTGGTTCTCCGTACTGCGCTCCGACGGCGCCGGCCGCACCCGCGGCTTCGTCCCGGACGGCGAGCTGTGCAGCGGTGGCAACGCCAACTTCACCGGCTTCAACCTCCCGCGCGACGACTGGCCGTTGACCCATCTGACCTCGGGCGCGACCGTCGACTTCTCCTACAACGCCTGGGCCGCGCACCCGGGTTGGTTCTACGTCTACATCACCAAGGACGGCTTCGACCCGACCAAGACCCTCACCTGGGACGACATGGAGGACACCCCGTTCCTCACGGTCGACCACCCGCCGCTCAACGGCACCCCGGGCACGGTCGAGGCCAACTACTCGTGGACCGGGCAGCTTCCCGCGAACAAGTCGGGGCGCCACATCATCTACATGGTGTGGCAGCGCTCGGACAGCGCGGAGACCTTCTACTCCTGCTCCGACGTCGTGTTCGACGGCGGCAACGGTGAAGTGACGGGCATCCACGACCCGGGCAACCCCACCGACCCGGTCCCCGGCACCTGCTCCGCCACCCGCAGAACCACCAACAGCTGGAACGGCGGCTACCAGTCCGAGGTCACCGTCACCAACACCGGCGACGTCCCGATGCTCGGCTGGATGGTCGACTGGACCCTCCCCACCGGCCAGAAGGTCAACAGCCTCTGGAACGGCAACCCGACCTACAACGGCCAGGACGTGATGGTCCACAACGCCGACTGGAACGGCTCCCTGAGCCCGGGCCAGAGCACGACCTTCGGGTACGTCGTCTCGGGCGACGGCGGTGATACGGCGACGACGCTGCCCTGCCAGGTCGGCTGACCCCCGCTCGGGGCGGACCCGGTGGTGGTGTGTGGTCCACCGGGTCCGCGAGCCGGGGCAGGCCGGGGAGTACCTGTCCCGGTGGTGCTGGCTTGTGGCGACGCTGAGATGCGACAACGTTGTCGAATGGTCTGCACACGACTCTATCGCGTCAACGGACAACGATGTCAACCCAGTTGGCCTGCACGATCCGTTTCGGCCAACCCGTCCGGGTGACCTGCTCCGCGCGGCCCCGTCCCGCACGCACCCTTCCGTGGTACGGCTGACACACGCTACTGTCCCTGCGGCTTGTGCGACCTGTGGTGCGCGACCCGTCCGAAGGAGGAGGGGCCGCGTCATGCGTTTCCGTCCTACGTCCCTGCTGCTGGCCGCTGTCCTCGCGATCAGCGGCGCCACCCCCGCCCTCGCGGCGACGACCGCGCGACCGGACCTGGTCAAGGATCCGACGTCGTACGTCGATCCGCTCATCGGCACCAAGAACGGCGGCAATGTCTTCCCGGGCGCCGTCACCCCGTTCGGCATGCTCTCGTGGAGCCCGGAGAACACCAGAGGCGACGCCACCCGCACCGCCGCGCCGGGTGGCTATCTGTACGACGCCACCCGCATCCGCGGCTTCAGCCTCACCCACATGTCCGGCACCGGCTGCGCGGGCGGCAGCGGCGACATCCCGTTCTTCCCGTACGCCGGTGAGGTCACGTCCTCGCCCGCGAGCGACACCAAGGACGCCGTCTACGCCTCCGACTTCAGCCACGCCGACGAGACCGCCGAGCCCGGCCACTACAAGGTCGGCCTGGCGTCCGGGGTCACCGCCGACCTGACCGCCACGCCCCGCACGGGCTCAGCACGCTTCACCTACCCGGCCGACAAGCCCGCCTCGCTTCTCATCCGCACCGCCAACTCCGAGGTGGGGTCGACCGATTCGACCGTCACCATCGATCCGGCGACGCGCACGGTCTCGGGGTCCGTCACCTCCGGCGACTTCTGCGGGTACCTCGACCCGGAAGGCCAACGCGCCTACTACACCGTCTACTTCACCGCCCGCTTCGACCGTGCCTTCAAGTCGACGGGCACCTGGAAGGACGACAAGCTGACCCCCGGTTCGCGTGAAGCGTCGGGCGGCACCGGCGGATTCACGAACGGCGGACGCCCCGTGGCCGGGAAGGGCGCCGGCGGCTACGTCGAGTTCGCCCCCGGCGACGGCCCGGTCAACGCCAAGGTCGGTATCTCGTACGTGAGTCAGGCCGGTGCCGCCGCCAACCTCGCCGCCGAGAACCCGCCCCACCGCTCCTTCGACGCCGTCCAGGACGCCGCCCACCGAGCCTGGCGCGACCAGCTCCGCGCCATCCGAGTCGGCGGCGGCACCGACGCCGAGCGCACCACCTTCTACACGGCGCTCTACCACGCCCTGCTCCACCCGAACGTCATCAGCGACGTCGACCGCAAGTACAGCGGCAGCGACGGCAAGGTGCACACCGTCGCGCGCGGGCATCAGGCCCAGTACGGGACCTTCTCCGGCTGGGACGTCTACCGGGACCAGGTGCAGCTGCTGACCCTGCTCAACCCGCGTACCGGCTCGGACATCGCCCAGTCCCTCTACGAACTCGCCGGGCAGAACGGCGGGATCTGGGACCGCTGGCTGCACGGCGCGAGCGGCACCCACGTCATGAACGGCGACCCCTCACCGACCGCCCTGGCCGGCATCCGCGCCTTCGGCGGCACGGACTTCGACCTCCGCGGCGCGCTGGACTCGCTCGTCAAGGCGGCCACGGTCCCCACCGCACAGGACCTGTCCTCCGCCGGCAAGCCCGTCCTCTCGGCCGGCCAACGACCCTCCCTCGACAAGTACTTGAAGCTCCACTACATGCCCTCCGTGTCCAACGCCTGGGGCGGCGCGGCCGAGACCCTGGAAATGTCCGGCGCAGACTTCTCGCTCTCCCAACTCGCCACCGCGGCAGGCGAGAAGGACACGGCGGCCGCCTTCGCCAAGCGCGCCCAGTGGTGGCAGAACAACTTCAACATCGCCGCCGACCCCAGCGGCGGCTACATCGCCAACCGCAAGGCCGACGGCAGCTGGGTCACCGGCTTCACCCCGGCCACCGGCAACGGCTTCGTCGAGGGTACGGCCGCCCAGTACACCTGGATGGTCCAGCACAACCCCGCCGGACTGTTCGCCGCGATGGGCGGCAAGGACAAGGCCCTGGCACGGCTCGACGCCTTCTTCCACGAGGCCGACGGCAGCTGGGCCTTCACCGGCAGCGGCGGCGACAAGTCCGAGCTGGACAACGAGCCGTCCATCAACGTGCCCTACCTGTACGACTACGCGGGCGCGCCCTACAAGACGCAGGAGACCGTCCGGGCCGCGATGAAGCAGCTCTGGTCGACGGAGCCCGGCGGCATTCCCGGCAACGACGACCTCGGCGCCATGTCCTCCTGGTACGTCTTCTCCGCGCTCGGCATGTACCCGCAGGTCCCCTCCCGAGCCGAACTCGCCCTCGCCTCCCCGCTGTTCCCGCGCATCGAGATCGACCGCCCGCACGGCAACGACATCTCCATCCGCGCGGAAGGCGCGGCCACCGACGCCCCGTACATCACCTCCCTGAAGGTCAACGGCCGTACCAGTGACCGACCTTGGCTCCCGTCCTCCCTCGTGCGGGACGGCGGCCGCCTCGACTACACGCTCTCCGGCACGGCGGACAGGACCTGGGGCAGCGACCCGTCCGACGCCCCGCCCTCCTTCCGCGCGGGCGAGCAGCCGTACCAGATCGGCGTCGGGCCGACCACGGCCACCATCGAGCCCGGCGGGAGCACGAAGGTCGGGATCCGTGCGCTGTCGTTGAGCGGAGGCAGCGGACCCGAGGTGCGCTTCAAGGTCGAGACGCCGGAGGGGATCACGGCGACTCCCGCCGACGGAACGGTCGTCGACGGCTCGCAGGAGATCGGCCTCAGCACCGGCAAGGACATCAAGCAGGGCTTCTACGACGCCAAGGTCACCGTGACCTCCGGCGACACCTCCTACGAGCAGCCCGTCGCGCTCACCGTCGCCGCGCCCGGCACCCTTCTCGCCGCCTACAACAACACCGGCGTCTCGGTTGACCAGGGCGAGCACGACGAGGCCGACTACGACGGCGGCGGCTGGAGCTACTCCCGCCAGGCCCTCGCGGCCGCCGGACTCACGCCGGGCGGTCAGGGGACGGTCGACGGGCTGAGCTTCAGCTGGCCGGACTCGCCGAGCGCGCGTCCCGACAACGTCTCGGCCGACGGACAGACCGTCGAACTCGCCGCCCCGGCAAGGAAGTTGTCCTTCGTCGGCAGTGCGGTCAACGGCAACCAGCAGACCAAGGCCACCGTCACCTACACCGACGGCAGCACCGACACGATCGACCTCTCCTTCACCGACTGGACCGTCGGCGGAGGCGGCGGCACCGTCCAGTACGGCAACGAGGTCGTCGCCAAGACCGCGTACCGGAACGTCGCCGGGGCGGACAAGGACCCGGTGGCGACCTACGTCTTCGCCACCAAGCCCTTCGAGGCACCGGGTGGCAGGACGATCGCGAGCGTGAAGCTGCCGGAGAACACGGACCTGCACGTGTTCACCCTCGCGACGGGCTGAGCTCCAACACCTCGGCCAGCCAGTCGAGTTGGCGGCGCACCTGCACCGCGTCGCCGCCCTCGTGGCCGTTGAAGGGATAGGCGTGGATCTCCTTGCGGGGGTCCACGCCGCTCAGTTCCGCATAGCGGTTGTACGCCGCGTACGCCCCGCTCGGCGGGCACACCCGGTCGCGCAGGCCGACCCCGAAGTGGGCCGGGGCGGCGGCGCGGCGGGCGAAGGAGATGCCCTCGACGTACGAGAGCGTGCGGTACGCGGCCGTCTCGGCACCCCGGTGGACGGCCAGGTAGGCCGCGATCTCGCCGTACGGGCCGTCGTTCGTGAGGTCCAGGGCGCGGCGGATGCCGCAGAGCAGCGGCGCGGTGACCACGGCCGCCGCCAGGTCCGGCACCAACCCCGCGACGGCCAGGGCGAGTCCGCCGCCCTGGCTGTTGCCGACGGCGGCGACGCGGCCCCCGTCCACGCCGGGCAGCGCGCGCACCGCCGCCACCGCGCGCACCGCGTCCGTGATCAGCCGCCGGTAGTGGTACTCGCGCGGGTCCGGCAGCCCCCGTACCGCGGGACCCGGGCCGCCCGGCGCCGAGGCGTGCGGGTCGGGAGTCGCCCCGCCGTTGCCGTACTGGTCGCCCTGGCCGCGGCTGTCCATCAGCAGATGCGCGTACCCGGCGTTCACCCAGGTCAGCCGCTCGTGCGGGAGCCCGCGGCCGCGGCCGTAACCGGCGTACTCGACGACCGCGGGGAGCGGCTCACGCACCCCGGTAGGCCTGCTGTACCAGGCGCGCACCGGATCTCCGGCGAAGCCCCGGAAGGTCACGTCCCAGGTGTCGGTCAGCCGTAGTCCCGTCCGCACCGGGCGCACCGACACCAACACCTCGGCCTGCGCCGCCTCTTTGAGCGTGTCCTGCCAGAACTCGTCGAGATCCGGGGGCTCCTGGACCTCGGGGCGGTACTGCTCCAGCTCTCTCCTCGGCAGGTCGAACGCAGACACTGGGCACCTCGCATCAGTCGGTCCAAGTAGTGAAACTTGCGGAGGGAACCGGGACTTGGTCTCTCGGTTCTACCCCACTCACGCCCCAGGTATCTCCTGCGCGACCCATTGACAGCGCTTTCTCACTGCCTCTAAGTTGCCGCGAAGTTACCGGTAAGAGCTCGAAAGTTTCGGCCACTTCTCCGCCCCACGGGAGGACCGAGCATGAGCACCATCATCAAGACGGGCTCTCCGCCCGGGACTCAGGACCCGCCGAAGACCACCACCCGTCCGGCCCGGCGGAGCGGCTGGCGCCGGGACTGGCAGCTGTACTCGCTGGCCGTGCTGCCGCTGCTGTTCTTCCTGGTCTTCCGCTATCTGCCGATGATCGGCAACGTGATCGCCTTCCGCCGCTTCGAGCCGGGCGGTTCGATGTTCGGCGAGGAGTGGGTGGGCCTGCGCTATGTGCGCATGTTCCTCACCGACCCCACCTTCTGGCAGGTGTTCCGCAACACCCTCTGGCTCGGCGGACTCACCCTCGTCTTCTGCTTCCCGATCCCGATCGTGCTCGCCCTGCTGCTGAACGAGGTGCGCCGGCGCTCGCTGAAGCGGTTCGTGCAGTCGGTGTCGTACCTCCCGCACTTCCTGTCGATCGTGATCGTCGCCGGCATCACCATGCAGATGCTCGCCAGTGACGGCCCCGTCAACCACGTCCTCGGCTTGCTCGGACACGACCCGATCCGCTTCATCCAGGAACCCGACTGGTTCCGCACGATCTACGTCGGCTCGGAGATCTGGCAGACCGCGGGCTGGGGCACGATCCTCTACCTGGCCGCGCTCACCACCATCGACGAGGACCTGTACGAGGCCGCACGCATCGACGGCGCGGGCCGCTGGCGGCAGATCTGGCATGTCACCCTGCCCGGCATCCGCCCCACCATGGTCACGCTGCTGATCCTCAACGTCGGCACCTTCATGGCCGTCGGCTTCGAGAAGGTCCTGCTGCTCTACAACCCGCTGACCTATCCGACGGCCGACGTGATCTCAACCTACGTGTACCGCGCGGGAGTCGAGTCCAACAGCTTCAGCTACGCCGCCGCCATTGGGCTGTTCGAGGCGGTCATCGGGCTGGTCCTGATCACCTCCGCCAACCAGCTCTCGCGCCGCACGGTGGGGACCAGCCTGTGGTGAGGCCGAGCCGCTCCTACCGGGTCTTCCAGGGCGTCAACGGCGTGGTGCTCACCCTTGTGGTGCTGGTGACGCTGTACCCGTTCCTCAACATCGTGGCGCGGTCCTTCAGCGGGGAACGACAGGTCCGGGCCGGTCAAGTGACCCTGTGGCCAAAGGGGTTCAGCCTCACCACGTACGACATCGTCTTCCACGACTCGATGTTCTGGCGGAACTACGGCAACACCGTGTTCTACACGGTCGTATCGACCGCCGTGGCCATGGTCCTGACGACCTGTTACGCCTACGTGCTGTCGAAGAGACACCTCAAGGGCCGCACCGCGCTCATCGGTGTCGCCGTCTTCACCATGTTCTTCACCGGCGGTCTGATCCCCAACTACGTCCTCGTCACCAGCCTCGGCCTGAAGAACACCGTGTGGGCGATCGCCCTCCCGAACGCCGTCAGCGTCTTCAACCTGCTGGTGATGAAGGCCTTCTTCGAGAGCCTGCCGACCGAGCTGGAGGAGGCCGCGCAGATCGACGGCCTGAGCACCTACGGCATCCTGCTCAGGATCGTGCTGCCGCTGTCCAAGGCGGTCGTGGCGACGATGGTGCTCTTCTACTCGGTGTCCTTCTGGAACTCCTGGTTCAGCGCCTTCCTCTACATGGACAGCAGCGACCTGATGCCGGTCACCGTCTATCTGCGCAACCTCATCGCGGGCGTCACCGGCGGCGGCAACGCGGGCGCCACCACCGAGCAGCTCAGCCAGGCCGGGGCGACCATCCAGTCCGTCGCCATCGTCCTCACCGCCCTGCCGATCCTCTGCGTGTACCCGTTCGTCCAGCGCTACTTCGTCTCGGGCGTGATGCTCGGCGCGGTCAAGGGCTGATCCCAAGCAACTCGCCTACGGAACAAGGGAGTTCCCGTGAAGAACGCAGGAGAGCTGTCACGGCGTCAGATCCTGGCGGCCGCCGGCTTCATCGGCCTCGCCGCCCTCACCGGCTGCGGCAGCGGCGGTGACGGAGGGGACGGCAAGGACCTCACCAAGAAGCAGGACGGCGCGATGAAGGAGTACCGCGCCGGACAGCAGTTCAAGGCCTCCAAGGCGCTGTCCTTCTCCATGCTCCACAACGACAACCCGGTCTACCCCCTCAAGACCGGGTGGCTGTTCTGGAAGGAGGTCACCAAGCGCACCGGCGTGACCATCAAGCCGATCGACGTACCCCTCGCCGACTACGAGAAGAAGCGCAGCGTCCTCATCGGCGCGGGCGACGCCCCCTTCCTGATCCCCAAGACGTACCACCCCTCCGAGGTCGCCTTCGTCTCCTCGGGCGCGATCCTCCCGGTCAGCGAGTACGTGCACCTGATGCCCAACTTCCGGGACAAGGTGAGGAGATGGAAGCTCGATCCCGAGCTGGACTCCATCCGCCAGTCCGACGGCAAGTACTACCTGCTCCCCGGCCTGCACGAGAAGCCCAGGTCCGGCTACTCGCTGTCCTTCCGCACGGACGTCCTCGACAAGCACGGGCTGACCCTGCCGACCACCTGGGACGAGGTGACCGACGTCCTGAGGGCGCTCAAGCAGGAGTATCCCGGCAAGTACCCCTGGACCGACCGCTGGAGCACCAACACCCCCTTCCCGTGCGGGGCGTTGTTCCAGTACCTCGGCCAGGCATACGGCGTCCGGGCCGGCTGGGCGTACGACAACCTCAGCTTCGACACCCAGGCGGAGAAGTTCGTCTTCACCGCCACCCAGGACGCCTACCGGCAGATGGTCGAGTACCTGCGCGGACTCGTCGCCGAGAAGCTCCTCGACCCGGAGAGCTTCACCCAGCAGGACGACCAGGCCGTGCAGAAGCTGCTCGCCGAGAAGTCGTACGTCATCAGCGCCAACCCGCAGGAGCTGGTGCAGAACTACCGCTACAACCTGAGCAAGCAGGTCAAGGGCGCGACCATCGAGATGGTCCCGGTCCCGCTCGGCCCGGCGGGCCCGGTGCTGCTCAGCGGTATCCGCCTGGAGAACGGCGTCATGATCTCCAGCAAGGCGCTGAAGAGCTCCGACTTCGTCGCGATGATGCAGTTCGTGGACTGGCTCTGGTACTCGGACGAGGGCCAGAAGTTCTGCAAGTGGGGTGTGGAGGGCGTCACTTACACCGAGTCCGGCGGCAAGTACACACTGCGGCCCGGGATCTCGCTCATGGGCTCCGACCCCGACGCCCCGAAGGACCTCCAGAAGGACTACGGCTTCTTCAACGGCGTCTTCACCTACGGCGGAAGCTGGGAGCTGGTCTCCTCCAACTTCAGCCCGGACGAGAAGAAGTTCCAGGACGTCATGTCCCAGCGCAAGGAGCTCCCCGTCGACCCGGCCCACCCCCTCCAGTCCTCCGAGCAGGAGCGGGCCACCCTCTGGGACACCCCGCTGAAGGACGCGGCCATCCAGAACACCCTCCAGTTCGTCCTCGGCAAGCGCCCGATGTCCGAATGGGACCAGCACGTCGCCGAGTTGAAGGCGAAGAACATGCAGCAGCTCGTCGACCTGCACAACAAGGCCTACGAGCGCTTCAAGAAGGAGAACGGGTGAGCCGCGCGGAGACCGGGGGCCGCGCGGAGGGCGGGGGCCGCGCGGAGGGCGGGGCCCGCTTCTCCGACGCCTGGCGCCACTGCGTCGGCACCGGCCGCGTCGAACTCGCCCTGCGCCGCGACTACCAGGACTCCCTCGCCCTGCTCCAACGGGACATCGGCTTCCGGTACATCCGGGGGCACGGGCTGCTGAGCGACGGCATGGGCGTGTACCGGCCGTACGAGTGGCAGGGCGGACGCCGGGTCCGGCACTCCTTCACCTACGTCGACCAGGTGATCGACGCCTACCTGGAGCTCGGCATCCGCCCCTTCCTCGAACTCGGCTTCATGCCGGTCGAGTTGGCGTCGGGCGACCGGACCGTGTTCTGGTGGCGCGGCAACGTCACACCGCCCCGCTCGCACAAGGAGTGGGCCGAGCTGGTGCGCGCCACCGTGTCCCATCTCGTCGACCGCTACGGCCTCGACGAGGTGCGCACCTGGCCGATCGAGGTCTGGAACGAGCCCAACCTCCCCGACTTCTGGCAGCACGCGGACGAACAGGCGTACCACCGGCTCTACGAGGTGACCGCGCACGCCGTCAAGGAGGTGGACGCGGAGCTGGAGGTCGGCGGGCCGGCGATCTCGCCCGGCGCGGACGAGTGGCTGGACCGCTTCGCCGAGTTCGCCGACCGGCGTGACGTGCCGGTGGACTTCGTGTCCAAGCACGCCTACAGCTCGGGCCCGGCCCAGCACGTCCCCTTCGGCGTCCACCAGAGGCTGGCCCCGGCGGCGGACCTGCTGACCCAGTTCGCGACGCCACGCGAGCGCCTCAAGGGCACTCCTCTGGCCGAACTCCCGGTCCACATAACGGAGTTCAACTCCTCCTACCGCCCCGACAACCCCATCCACGACACGGCTTTCCACGCCGCCTACCTCGCACCGGTGCTGGCCGCCGGCGGCGATCACGCCGACTCCTTCTCCTACTGGACCTTCAGCGACATGTTCGAGGAGGAGGGCGTGCCGACCGCGCTCTTCCACGGCGGCTTCGGGCTGCTCACCCACCGGCAGGTCAGGAAACCGACGTACCACCTGTACGCGTTCATGGCCCGGATGGGGGAGGAGCTGCTGACGCGCGGCGACGACCACCTGGTGACACGGCACCCCGACGGCCGGGTGACCGTGCTGGCCTGGGCTCCGGTCGACCCGAGCGGCGCGACACCCGGCCCGGACCGGCACGTGGTACGGCTGTCCGTGCCGATGCGCGCGGGAGAGGCCTTCGTACGCCGGTCGACGGTCGACGAGGAGCACGGCAACGCGCGTACGGCCTGGCAACGGATGGGCAGCCCGCGCTCCCCACGCCCGCACCAGCTCGACGTACTCCATGAGGCGGCGGAACCGGGCCGACGGCATGAGCGCCTGCCGGTGGAGGACGGGCGGGTGGGGTTGGACCTGACGCTGGCCAGGCACGAGGTGACGCTCGTCGAAGTCGGCCCGGTGCGGGAGGAGGCGCCCGAATGGGCGGACGAGCGGCGGCTGTTGGGAGGGCGGCCGGCATGAGCACACCGACCGTCGGCTTCGGGGTCGGCCCCCTCTCCCGGGCCGCCGCCCTCATCCACACCCTCCTCACTGTGGAGGCCCTGCTCCTCGCCGCCGCGTCGCCCGGCCTGCTCGCCCTGCTCCTCCTGGGCCCCGACCCGTCCAACCTTCCTCTGGCCGCCGTATGCCTGCTCCCCGTCGGCCCGGCCCTCTCCGCCGCGCTCTACGCCCTCCACCACCGCACCGGCGACCTCACCGACCTCCACCCGGCCCGCACGTACGCCCGCGGCTGGCGCCTCAACGCCCTTGCCGTCCTCAGGATTTGGGTGCCCCTGCTCGCCTGGCTCACCATCATCGGCTTCACACTCACCCACTTCTCCGCGACCGGCCTGCCCGGCTGGTGGGCGTGGCTGCTGGCGGCCATCGGCCTCGCCTCCCTCCTCTGGGGCGCCCACGCGCTCGTCCTGACCTCCCTCTTCACCTTCCGCGCCCGCGACACCGCCCGCCTCGCCGCGTACTTCCTCTTCCGGCACGGCAGGGCCACCCTCGCCGCGGCCTCGCTGCTCGTGCTGACCGCCGGCCTCACCGCCCTGCGCACCGAGGCCCTGCCCGCCCTGCTGGCCGCCCCGATGCTGCTCTCCCTGCTGCACGGCAGCCGTCCGGTGATCGCCGAGACCCAGGAGGACTTCACCGCATGACCCCGCGGACCCCCAAGATCCCGTACGGCGGCGACTACAACCCCGAGCAGTGGCCGGAGGAGGTCTGGGACGAGGACCACCGGCTGTTCACCCGGGCCGGCATCGACACCCTCACCGTCGGCGTCTTCTCCTGGGCCCTCACCCAACCCGCCGAGGATGTCTACGACTTCACCGTCCTCGACCGCGTCCTCGACCGCGCCGCCGCCGAGAACCGGCGCGTCTGCCTCGCCACCGGCACCGCCGCCCTCCCGCCCTGGCTCGCCAAGAAGTACCCCGAGGTCAACCGCACCGACTTCGAGGGCCGCCGGCACCGCTACGGCCAGCGCCACAACTTCTGCCCCAGCTCACCCGAGTACCGCCGCCTCGCCACCGCGCTGGCCGCACGCGTCGCCGAACGGTACGCGCAGCACCCGGCGTTGCTCGCCTGGCACATCAACAACGAGTACGGAGGCGCCTGTTACTGCGAGCTGTGCGCCGAGGCGTTCCGGGACTGGCTGCGCCAGAAGTACGTCACCCTCGACGCCCTCAACGACGCCTGGTGGACGGCCTTCTGGTCGCACCGCTACACCGACTGGGACCAGGTCGAGCCCCCGAACGCCCTCACCGAACACTGGCGCGGCCCCGACCACACCGCCTTCCAGGGCCTCACCCTCGACTACTTCCGCTTCACCACCGACGCACTGCTCGGCTGCTTCCTCGCCGAGAAGGAGGCGATCCGGCGGTACGACCCGGACACGCCCGTCACCACCAACTTCATGGGCATGTTTCGCCCCCTCGACTACCACCGCTGGGCGCCCCACCTCGACTTCGCCTCCTGGGACAGCTACCCGCCCCTCGACGCCCCGCCGACCTGGCCGGCCCTGGCCCACGACCTGATGAGAGGACTGAAGGACGGCGCCCCTTTCTGGCTGATGGAACAGACGCCGTCGACGACGGCCTGCCGTGACGTCAACCCCCTGCGCAGACCGGGGGAGTTGCGCCTCGCCACTTTCCAGGCCATCGCCCACGGCGCCGACGCGGCCCTGTACTTCCAGATGCGCGCATCCCGCGGCGCCTGCGAGAAGTACCACGGCGCGGTCATCGGCCACGCGGGCCGGGACGACACCCGCGTCTTCCGCGAAGTCGCCGACCTGGGAGGGGAGTTGGCCTCGCTCGGCGACGCGACCCTCGGCGCCCGCACCCCCGCCCGTACCGCGCTGCTCTTCGACTGGGACAGCTGGTGGGCGTTGGAGATCTCCGACGGCCCGTCCCGGCTGGTCAAGTACCTGGACGTCGTCCACGCCTACTACCGCGCCGCCCGCGAGTCCGGCGCCGACGTGGACGTGATCCCGCAGACCGCCGACCTCACCCCGTACGACGTCGTACTCGCCCCCGTCCTGCACCTGGTCAAGGGCGACCTCGCGACCCGCCTCGAAGCCGTCGCCGCCCGGGGCGGCACCGTCCTGACGACCTTCCTCTCCGGCCGGGCCGACGAACACGACCGCGCCTTCCTCACCGACGTCCCCGGCCCGCTCGCACCGCTCATGGGCGTCCGGATCGACGAATGGGACGCCCGCGCACCGGAGTTCACCCAGACCGTCCCCGAACTCTCCACCCAGGCACGGCTCGTCTTCGAGATCGTGCTCCCACGCGGCGCCGAACCGGTCGCCACATACGGCGAGGACTTCTACGCGGGGACTCCAGCGGTCACTCGGCACTCCTTCGGCGAGGGAGAGGCCTGGTACGTCGCCACCGCCGTCGACCAGCCCGGCGTCGACGAGATCATCCGCCGCATCCTCACCCGCCACGACCTGCTCGGCCCGTACGCCGACCAGCCGTCCGTCGAGACCGCGACCCGAATCGCCCCCGACGGCACCCGGCTCCTCTTCCTCCTCAACCATGCTCCGGAACCAGCCCGGTTGACGGCCCACACCACCGCCACGGATCTCCTGACGGGCAAGCGGGTCGAGCAGGGCGACCCGCTCACCCTCGACCCGCTCGGCGTGGCCGTCCTGCGGGTTCAGTAGATGACACGCCCTTCGGCGTCCGGCACCCCGGACTTCCGCAGGAAGTAGCTG
Source organism: Streptomyces sp. CA-249302 (assembly GCF_050936785.1). Lineage (NCBI taxonomy): Bacteria > Bacillati > Actinomycetota > Actinomycetes > Kitasatosporales > Streptomycetaceae > Streptomyces > Streptomyces sp. CA-249302. The sequence goes on from NZ_JBNJMG010000001.1 coordinate 8,319,912, forward strand.
TTGATCTGATCGCGCCACTCGCGGGCACTCCGGAGCTGCTCCTCGAAGAGCTCCGCAACCCGCGCGTGGCGCGCCGGCGTCACCAGCCCCGCCAGCGACTCCCACACCCGCGCGGCCGCCTCCGCCTCCGCCACACCTTCGAAGTGCGTGTCGTAGATGTGCTGGATCACGGTCCTACCGCTCTTCAGCACATGCCCGTACGGCACATGGTGGAAGAACAGCAGCAGCTCGTCCGGGCAGCTCTCCGCCGACTCGTACACCTCGGCCCACGCCTTCGCGTACTGCCCCGCGTATCCGGTCCCGCTCGCCACACTCCGGTCCACCCCGACGCCGTCCCGGTCGGCGAAGTGATAAGTCCCCCAGGGGCTGTACTCGTACCCGTCCACGCTGGGCCCGTAGTGGTGCCCCGGCTGCACCATGAACCCGACCCCGAGTGGCGCGGTGTACTTCTCATACGTCCGCCACGAACCGTCCAGCACCGCGTGCAGCCCCGCCGCGGGCCCCGTGCCGAAGCTGAGCCGGATCCACTCGTCGAGGATCCCGCCCGGATCGGCGTCCGGCTGCCAGGCGAGCCGCCCGAAGGTGTAGAGGTTGGCCTGGGCCAGCGGATGGCCCGTCCAGAAGGGGTCGTCGCCGACATTGGACACGGCCACCAACTCCTCGAAGGCCGGGCCCTCCTGGTCCCCGAGGAACCGCAGCACCTCGCTCCACATCGGCCCCAGCCAGCACACGTGCCGCTGCTGCCCGGTGTACTCCTGCGTCGCCTGGAGCTCCACCGCGAGAGTGGTATGTGACATAGCACTGATCAACGGCGACACCGGCTCCCGCACCTGGAAGTCCATCGGCCCGTGCTTCACCTGAAGCACCGCGTTCGCGGCGAACTCCCCGTCCAGCGGCACGAAGTGGTCGTACGCGGCCCGCGCCCGGTCGGTCGTCCGGTCCCGCCAGTCCTGCCGGTGGTCGTAGACGAAGGCCCGCCAGTGGACCGTGCCCCCGTACGGCTCCAGTGCCGCGGCCAGCATGTTCGCCCCGTCCGCATGCGTGCGCCCGTACGCGAACGGCCCCGGCTGCCCCTCCGAGTCGGCCTTCACCACGAACCCGCCGAAGTCCGGTATCGCCTCGTGGACGCGCGCGACCGCCCCGGCCCACCACTCCCGCACCCGCCCGTCCAGCGGATCGGCCGTCTCCAGCCCACCCAGCACGATCGGCGCGGCGAAGGTGACCGACAGATGCGTCCGGATCCCGTACGGCCTCAACGCCCCCGCGATATCCGCCACTTCACCGATCCGGTCCGTCAGCAGGCGCGCCTCGACCTCGTGCACGTTGACGTTGTTGACGGCCACGGCGTTGATCCCGCAGGCCGCGAGCAGCCTGCCGTACGCCCGCACCCGTTCCAGCTCCCCGCGGGCCCGTCCGGCCGCCCAGAACAGCGAACCGCCCGCGTAACCCCGCTCCACCTGTCCCATGACCGGATGCACCGCCACGTTGTCCCAGTGATCCAGCATGCGCAGGGCCAACGCCGGTTCATGCAGAGCTTGTTGGGCCTCGCCGACGAACGCGGCCTCCCCGAGCCGTACGACGTGGAAGAAGCCGTACAGCAACCCCCGTGCCCCGGTCGCCGTCACCGTCGTACACCCGCGACCGCGCTCGTACCCGAATGCCTCCGACGAGTCGTCGCCGGAGCCGGTCAGCTCCAGTACCAGGTCGAACGGCCCGGGGGCCGCGTCACGTTCGACGCGGCCCCCGAACCGTGCGCAGGCCTCGGCCACTTCCCCGTGCACCGTCTCAACCAGTGGACCCGATCCGCGGATCAGGGTCCGCCGGGTGCCGATCGGGCGGAACGCCCGCACCGGCAGCCAGGCCGGGTCGACACCCTCGGGCAGGACGGGCACGGGACGTGGCATGGGACCCCCAACTCGGCTGCTCAGGCCAGCAGTTCGACCTCCGACACCACCGCCTCGCCGGTGAAGACCAGACGGTACTTCCCGTACGTACCCGGAGACCCCACGGAGAACGCCCGTGTCTGCCTGTCCCAGGCGAAGGACTCGCCGGACCGCTGGTCCAGCGTCTTCCACGTGGTCCCGTCGGCCGAGCCCTGGAGCGTCCAGCCCGTCGGCGCCTGCGTGTGGTCCTTCGACGAAGTCACCGTGTACTGAAGGCCCTTGACCGGACCGGACACCGGCAGGTCCACGGAGGTCACCGTCGCGTCCGTCGCCGAGGTGTTGTCGAACAGCGGACCGTCACCCTTCAGCACGTCCGCCCGGGGCGTCGGCACCTTGTCGTCCTGGGTGATGGAGACCGGCGCCGCGTTCTTCCCGGTGCCCCACGAGGAGGGCTTCGCGCCCATGTCGAAGTCGAGCACGCCGCCCTTCTTCAGCAGCGAGTCGGGCAGCGAAGTCGACGTCCAGGTACGGCCGTTGACCTTCAGGCCCTGCACGTACACGTTCTTCGTGCTGTTCTTCGGCGCGCGGACGACCAGGTCCTGACCGTTCTCCAGGTGGACCGTGACCTTCTTGAACAGCGGGGAGCCGATGGCGTATTCACCGCTGCCCATCACCAGCGGGTAGAAGCCGAGCGCGGAGAAGAGGTACCAGGCCGACTGCTCGCCGTTGTCCTCGTCGCCGTGGTAGCCCTGCCCGATGTCGCTGCCGCTGTAGAGGCGGGAGAGCACCTCGCGGACGTTCTTCTGCGCCTTGTACGGCTCGCCGGCCGCGTCGTACATGTAGATGACGTGGTGGGCGACCTGGTTGGAGTGTCCGTACATGCCCATCCGGACGTCCCGCGCTTCGGTCATCTCGTGGATGACGCCGGAGTAGGAGCCCTTCAGGTCCGGGGACGCCGTCTCGGGAGTCGAGAAGTACTCGTCCAGCTTGTCGCCGAGCGCCTTGCGGCCGCCGTAGAGGTTGGCGAGGCCCCGGCTGTCCTGCGGGGCGGTGAAGGCGTAGCCCCAGCCGTTGGTCTCCGTGTAGTCGTAACCCCACACGCGCGGGTCGTACTTGGCGGAGTCCACGCGCCAGTCGCCCTTGTCGTCCCTGCCCTGGAAGAAGCCGGCCTTGGAGTCGTAGAGGTTCACGTAGTCCTGGGCGCGGTTGAGGAAGTACTCGGACTCCTCCTTGTAGCGCTTCTCGCCGGTCTTCTTGTAGAGGGCCTGGCCCATCTTGGCGATGCCGTAGTCGTTGACGTAGCCCTCCATCGCCCAGGAGAAGCCCTCGCCGGTGGAGGTGGTGGTGTAGCCGAGGAAGGGTGAGGTGGCCATGCCCTTGCGGCCCACGCCGGAGGCCGGCGGCACGACGGTCGCGTTCTTCACGGCCGCGTCGTACGCCGCCTTCGCGTCGAACTTCACGCCCTTCACGTACGCGTCCGCGAAGGCCACGTCCGAGGAGGTGCCGGTCATCAGGTCCGCGTAGCCGGGGGAGGACCAGCGCGAGGTCCAGCCGCCGTCCTTGTACTGCTGCACGAACCCGTCGACCATCTCACCCGCCTGAGAGGGCGTCAGGAAGGAGTAAGCCGGCCAGGTGGTCCGATAGGTGTCCCAGAAGCCGTTGTTGACGTACACCTTGCCGTCGACGATCTTCGCACCGGTGTGGGTCGGGGTGTCCGGACCCGGCATCGGCGAGAACGGGGAGGCGTACTGGTACTTCGAACCGACCTTCTCGAAGCCGGAGTTGGGGTACAGGTACAGCCGGTACATGCTGGAGTACAGCGTGGTCAGCTGGTCCGGCGTGGCGCCCTCGACCTCGACCTTGCCGAGCAGCTTGTCCCAGGTGCGCTGGGCCTGCTTCTTCACCGTGTCGAAGGACGTGCCGTCCGGGATCTCCTGGCGGAGGTTGTCCTTGGCCTGGTCGACGCTGATGAGCGAGGTCGCAAGCCGCAGGGTGACGGTGTGGTCGGAGCCGGCGTCGAACCGCAGATACCCCTTGACCCCGCTCGACGATCCGTCGGTCACCTTCTTGTCGAAGACGCCGTACACGAAGAGCCGGGTGGCGCCGGCCGACTGCCCGGACTTCACGTCCGAGTAGCCGGTGACGATCCCGTTCTCCTTGTCGAGCGTCAGACCCGCCTGCTCGGTCACGTTGTCGAAGACGACACTCGCGTCGTCGCCGGGATAGGTGAACCGGAGCGAGGCCGCGTGGTCGGTCGGCGCCATCTCGGCCTTCAGCCCGTTCTCGAACTTCACCCCGTAGTAGTACGGCCGCGCGGTCTCGTTCTCGTGCCGGAAGGCCAGCTCACGCGCCTCCCGCCCGGTGTCCGGAGTCCCGGACGCGACCGACGGCATCACCTGGAAGGTCTGCCGGTCGCCCATCCACGGACTCGGCTCGTGACTCGCGCTGAACGCCTGGATCGTCGGCAGGTTGTCGTCGTTGTTGGCCCGCGCGTACTCGTACAGCCAGTCCAGCGAGCCCGCGTTCGTGACCGGCGTCCAGAAGTTGAAGCCGTGCGGCACGGCGGCCGCGGGGAAGTTGTTGCCGCGCGAGAAGGAGCCGCTGGAGTTGGTGCCGCGCGTTGTCAGCACGTAGTCGGACAGATGCGCCTTCGGCTGCTCCGGCGCCACCCGCTTGATCGCGATGTCGTCCAGCCAGCCCCGGAACTTCGCCGGGCCCTTCGCGGAGTCGTACGCCACCAGGATCCGGTCGACGGTCTTCCCGGCCGCAACGGACCCGATCCGCGAGAGGACGTTGTTCCACTGGTTGACGTAAAGGATCTTGGCGGCCCCCTGCTCCTGCGGCGACATCCCGAACCCGTGCTGGTCGGTGGCGCCCAGGTCGCTCAGATAGGTGCCGTCGGTGAAGGCCAGGTCGACGGAGACGTTCGTGGCGTCGTAGTCGCGGTCGCCGTCCGCCATCCCGGGATAGATCCGGTACGACAGCTGGGTGTCGCGGCCGACGGCCACGTTCACGTCGAAGACCTTGTTGTACGAGTACGCCCGCCCGTCGGCGGTGTGCCGGCCGGCGTAACGCAGGGCACGCTTTCCGGTGAACCCGGCGGCCGCCTTCGCCGTCGGCGAGCCGCTCGGGCCGTGGTCGACCAGCGAGAGCATGTCCTGCGGGATCGGCCCGCTGCTGCCGCCCGTGGAGAACTGCACGTCGGCGATCTGCAGGATGTCCGAGGCGCCGTTGTTCTTCGTCACGTCGAGCCGGAAGTGCTGGTACTCGGCAGGAGCCGCGAGGTCGTACGACTTCGTCTGGAACCGCTCGGAGAAGGTCTCACCGGAGCGGGAGTCGACGGTCTTCCAGTCCTTGCCGTCGGTGGAGCCCTGGAGGGTCCAGTCCTTGGGGTCGCGCTCGTCGAAGTCGTTCGCGGAAGTGATCGCGTAGGTCACGATCTTCATGGGCTTGTCGAGGTCGAACTCGACCCAGCCGGTCGGCTCGAAGGTCAGCCACTTGGTGCCGGCCTCGCCGTCGACGAGGTTCTCCTTCACCTCGCCGCCGCCGGTGTTCTCGCTGCTCGCCCTGAGGTCCGTGATGTGGTCGTTCACATTGCCGGGGATGCCGCTGCTGTAGCCGCCGTCGACGCCGGCGGCCCGCTTGCTGCCGTCGGCCGCCGTGTCGACGGTGTTGAGCCAGTCCGGCGCCGGATCACCCGACTCGAACGAGGACGCGAACTGCTGATCGGCCTTGGCCGCAGCCTCGGGCAGGGCGACCGCGGCCCCCTGCGTTCCCACCGCCATGACAAAGGCGGCCGTGAGCACGACCGCCGGACCCCATCTGTGCCGAGCTCTGTGTCGCATAGGACCAGACCCTCCCTGCGCCCATCCGGACAACGTTGTCAACTTTGACGCGCAAGGACCAGTAGTGGGTCAAGTGGTCAGTGATGTCAAGGGTGTTGAGTGTGGCATTCGGGGCCTATGTCGCGGATTTTTCCGGCAAGCGGTACACAGGGTGCTCATATTTCCGAGAGGTCTCAACTCGGAAAAGACCAACGACCAACCTTGCATTCGATCTTGCTCCGTTGGCGGGAAGTGGACTATACCTGTCGGCGATTCACACGATCCGTACGGCATGATTCGCACTTCCTGCACGACCCTGCTTGACCTGACCGCGGTGCCGGGGAGGATCCGGTTCACCGCCTGAGTCCTGGAGAAGGCGAGGACTTGAGCATGGGATCCACTTCCGCCGAGAACGACGGCACCGCGGGTGTCGGCCGCCGAGATCTGATCAAGCGTTCGGCCGCCCTCGGCCTGATCGCCGTACCCACGATGAGCTTCCTGTCGGCGTGCGCCAGCGGTGGCGGCGACGACAACTCCGGAGACAACAACCAGGGGAAGACCTCCAAGGACAACCCCTTCGGCGTCGAGAAGAACGGCAAGCTCGACGTCGTCGTCTTCAAGGGCGGTTACGGCGACGACTACGCCAAGGCGTGGGAGGCGAACTTCAAGACGAAGCTCGGCATCACCTCCACCCATACCGGCACCCAGGAGATCACCGGCAAGCTCCAGCCCCGCTTCAACGCGGGCAACCCGCCGGACATCGTGGACGACTCCGGCGCCCAGCAGATCAAGGTCGACGTGCTCTACAAGAACGGCCAGCTGCTGGACCTCGCCGCGGTCCTCGACGCGCCGTCGGTCGACGACCCGAGCAAGAAGGTGCGGGACATGATCATCCCCGGCACCCTCGACGCGGGCACGCAGGAGGGCAAGATCGTGGCCCTCAACTACATCTACACGGTGTGGGGCCTGTGGTACTCCGGGAAGCTCTTCAAGGAGAAGGGCTGGGAGGAACCGAAGACCTGGGCCGACTTCATCAAGGTCTGTCAGGCCGCGAAGAAGGACGGCATCGGCGGTCTCGCCCACCAGGGCAAGTACCCGTACTACATCAACGTCGCCATCATGGACCTGATCGCCAAGACCGGCGGTCTGGACGCCATGAAGGCGATCGACAACCTCGACCCCAAGGCGTTCGTCGGCTCCGACGCGGCGCAGGCGGGCGTCGAGGCGATCTACGAGGTGGTGGAGAAGGGCCTGTTGATGCCCGGCACCAACGGCCTCACCCACACCGAGTCGCAGACGCGCTGGAACCAGTACAAGGCCGCCTTCATCACCTGCGGCTCCTGGCTGGAGAACGAGCAGCTCAAGCAGACGCCGACGGACTTCGACATGAAGTTCATGCCGATGCCGCTGCTGCCGGACAGCAAGCTGCCCTTCGAGGCGATCCGAGCCGGCTCCGGTGAGCCCTTCATCATCCCGGCGAAGGCCAAGAACCTGCCCGCGGCCAAGGAGTTCATGCGGCGCATGCTCTCCAAGGAGTGGTCGACGCTCTTCGCCAAGGAGGCCAACTCCCTGACCATCCTCAAGGACGGCGTCGACGCGAGCGTCAAGCTGCGGCCCGGCACCCAGTCCACGGTCGAGGCGTCCAAGGCGGCCGGCGACAACACCTTCCGTTACCTCTACACCGAGTGGTACAGCGAGATGGGTGCCGCCATCGAGGCCGCGTCCAACGAGCTGATGTCCAAGCGCATCCAGCCGAAGGAATGGCTCAAGCGGTGCCAGGCCGCGGTCGACAAGCAGGCCAAGGACCCGGCCTCCAAGAAGAACCACCGGGACTGACCGCAACGCCGATTCCCGGGCCGGAGCGCTCCGGCCCGGGGGAGGACACCAGGGGCAGGAAACGCCAATGCGCAAAGGGCAGTACAGGTTCGTCGCGGGATTTCTCTTCGTTCCCGTGGCGCTCTATCTGATCTTCGTGATCTGGCCGTACATCCAGACGTTCGGCTATTCGCTGACCGACTGGAAGGGACAGTCGCAGACCTTCAAGTTCGTCGGCCTGGACAACTACAAGGCGCTCTTCCACGACGACGTCTTCATGCAGGCCATCTGGCACAACATCCTGTTCCTGATCTTCATCCCGGTGATCACCATCCTGCTCGCGCTGTTCTTCGCGTTCATGGTGAACGCGGGCGGGCGCAGCAAGGCCGGCGGAGTGCAGGGCGTCGCCGGTTCGAAGTTCTACAAAATCATCTACTTCTTTCCGCAGGTGCTGTCGCTGGCGATCGTCGCGGTGTTGTTCAACGCGGTGTACCGCAGTGACGGCGGCGGTCTGCTCAACGGTTTCCTGATCAAACTCCACCTGGTCGACGCCAACAATCCCGTGGAATGGCTCAACGAGCCGAACATGGTGCTGTGGGCGCTGATGGCCGCCGTGGTCTGGCACGGCGTCGGCTTCTACCTGGTGCTGTTCTCGGCCGCCATGCAGTCCATCCCGAGGGACATCTACGAGGCCGCCCTCATCGACGGCGCCGGCCGCAACCAGTCCTTCTTCCGCATCACCCTGCCGCTGCTGTGGGACACCGTGCAGACGGCCTGGGTGTACCTGGGCATCGTCGCGATGGACATGTTCGTCCTGGTCTCCTCGATGACCGCGAGCATGGGCGCGTACGGCGGCGGCCCCGACCATCACAGCGACGTCATGTCGACGGTGATGATGCGCAACTTCCAGTACTTCGGCAAGAGCGGATACGCCTGCGCCATGGGCGTCGTCATGCTGCTGCTCACCCTGGTCCTGTCCGTGGTCATGCTGCGTGCCACCCGCCGCGACCGCGTCGAGTTCTGAGCGGGAGATACGACGATGAGCGCACCCCTCAAGGAGACCGCCGCCCAGGGCGGCACCATCCCGCCCCAGCCCAGCGTCACCAAGGCGCCGCCCCGCCCCGGCGACAAGCGCGGCGAGGGCGTCGTACTGAACGTCTTCTCGCACGGCTTCCTCGCCCTGTGGGCCCTGCTGATCGTGCTGCCGCTGCTGTGGCTGGTGATCAGCTCCTTCAAGACCGACGCCCAGATCGGCGGCTCCGCCTTCGGGTGGCCCCAGAACTGGACCTTCGACGTCTTCCACCGCGCCTGGAACAAGGGCATCGGCGACTACTTCCTGAACACCGTGATCGTCCTGGTGTTCTCCGTGCCGCTGACGATGCTGTTCGGCTCGATGGCCGCCTATGTGCTGGCCCGCTACCAGTTCTGGGGCAACCGGCTGCTGTACTACTTCTTCGTCGCCGGCGCGATGTTCCCGGTGTTCCTGGCCTTGGTCCCGCTGTTCTTCATGGTCAAACGGCTGGACATGCTCAACACCTACCAGGGCCTGATCCTGGTCTACGTCGCCTACTCGATGCCGTTCACGGTGTTCTTCATGCACGCCTTCTTCCGGACCCTGCCGACGGCGGTCTTCGAGGCGGCGGTCCTGGACGGCGCCTCGCACACCCGGACCTTCTTCCAGGTGATGCTGCCGATGGCGAAGCCGGGCCTGATCAGCGTCGGGATCTTCAACACGCTCGGCCAGTGGAACCAGTTCATCCTGCCCACGGTCCTGATGCAGCCGCAGAGCGGCAGCGACCCCGAGCGCTACGTCCTCACCCAGGGCCTCATCCAGCTGCAACAGCAGCAGGGGTACGCCTCCGACCTGCCCGTCCTCTTCGCCGGCGTGACCATCGCGATGATCCCGATGCTGGTGGTCTACCTGTCCTTCCAGCGCCAGGTGCAGGCGGGCCTCACCTCGGCGACCCTGAAGTGAACGGGACGTAGTCCGCCGGGCGCCCGGCGGCGCTCCGCAGTCGGCCGCGCACGCGCCGTTCCCGAGTCCGGGGGCGGCGCGTGCGCGTGTGTGTCCGTGTGTCCAAGGACCCGGAAACGGTTCAACCTATTGACGGGAGGCAACCCGAACGGGTCAGCTTAGAGTTCACTAGTTGGACATAGACGGGGCCTCACCGATGCGGTCCCGCGCGCAGGAGGTCGTCGTGGAGACTCCAGGGTCGCAGTCGTCACTGCACCGGGCCAACCTGGAGCGGGTCGTACGGGCCGTCCGGCTGGCCGGGTCACTCACGCAGGCGGAGATCGCGAGGACCACGGGACTGTCCGCGGCGACGGTCTCCAACATCGTCCGCGAGCTCAAGGACGGCGGAACGGTCGAGGTCACGCCCACGTCGGCGGGTGGCCGCAGGGCCCGGAGCGTCTCGCTCAGCGGGGACGCCGGCATCGTCATCGGCGTCGACTTCGGGCACACGCATCTGCGCGTCGCGGTCGGGAACCTGGCCCACCAGGTGCTGGCCGAGGAGTCCGAGCCGCTGGACGTGGACGCCTCCTCGACGCAGGGCTTCGACCGGGCGGAGGAACTGGTCAATCGCCTGATCAGCGCAACGGGCGTGGACCGGTCGAAAGTCGCCGGAGTGGGCGTCGGCGTACCCGGTCCGATCGACGTGGAGTCCGGCACCCTCGGCTCGACCGCGATCCTGCCCGGCTGGACCGGCACCAAGCCCGCCGAGGAGCTGCGGGGGCGGCTCGGCGTTCCGGTGCACGTGGACAACGACGCCAACCTCGGCGCCCTGGGTGAGCTGGTCTGGGGCAGCGGCAGAGGCGTACGTGATCTTGCTTACATCAAGGTGGCCAGCGGTGTCGGTGCCGGTCTGGTGATCGACGGCAAGATCTACCGCGGCCCGGGTGGCACAGCGGGAGAAATCGGTCATATTACTCTTGATGAATCCGGCCCCGTCTGCCGCTGCGGAAACCGGGGCTGCCTGGAGACCTTCGCGGCCGCGCGCTATGTGCTGCCGCTCCTCCAGTCCAGTCACGGCACGGACCTGACGATGGAAGGCGTCGTGCGGCTGGCCAGGGACGGAGACCCGGGCTGTCGTCGGGTGATCGCCGACGTCGGCCGACACATCGGCAGTGGAGTGGCTAATCTCTGCAATCTGCTGAACCCGAGCCGAGTGGTCCTGGGCGGTGATCTCGCCGAGGCCGGTGAGCTGGTGCTCGGGCCGATCAGGGAGTCCGTCGGCCGCTACGCCATCCCCAGCGCGGCGCGCCAACTGTCCGTTCTTCCGGGTGCACTTGGAGGTCGTGCGGAGGTGCTCGGGGCCCTCGCCCTCGCGCTCAGCGAGATGGGCGATTCGACCCTTTTGGATGGCACCCTCGCTACGGCGACCCCTGCCTTCACTTAGAGAACGGATGGCACCGTTGCCATCTCGTTAAGGATTTACTTCTTGACGTCGCACGTGTGGCCGAGTTGACTTCCAGCCACCTCGGCCGCAACGTCGCGGCCTCGTCAGGGAGGTTTCTGAAGTGAACACGCGTATGCGTCGCGCCGCGTTCGCCGTCGCCGCTGGTGCGATGGCCGTTTCCCTCGCCGCCTGTGGCAGTGCGAAGGAGTCGGGCGGCAAGAGTGACTCGTCCAGCAGCTCGGGCACCAAGGGCGACAACATCAAGGTCGGCCTGCTGCTCCCGGAGAACCAGACCGCGCGTTACGAGAAGTTCGACCGCCCCTTGATCGAGAAGAAGGTCAAGGAGCTCACGAACGGCAAGGGCACGGTCGTCTACGCCAACGCCAAGCAGGACGCCAGTCTGCAGAACCAGCAGGTCGACACCATGATCACCAACAAGGTGGACGTGCTGATCGTCGACGCGGTGGACTCCGCGGCCATCAAGAACTCGGTGCAGAAGGCCAAGGACGCCGGCATCCCGGTCGTCGCGTACGACCGCCTGGCGCAGGGCCCGATCAGCGCCTACACCTCGTTCGACAACGAGACCGTCGGCAAGACCCAGGGCGAGGCCCTCCTCAAGGCGCTCGGCTCCAAGGCCAAGTCCGGCAAGATCGTCATGATGAACGGCGCGGTCACCGACCCGAACGCCGCCCTGTTCAAGAAGGGCGCCCACTCCGTCCTCGACGGCAAGGTGAACATCGGCAAGGAGTACGACACCAAGGACTGGAAGCCGGAGAACGCCAACGCCAACATGGAGGCGGCGATCTCGGCACTCGGCAAGAAGAACATCATCGGTGTCTACTCCGCCAACGACGGCATGGCCGGCGGTATCATCACCGCCCTCACGGCCGCCGGCATCAGCGTCCCGGTGACCGGCCAGGACGCGGAGCTCGCGGGTGTGCAGCGCATCGTCTCCGGTACGCAGTACATGAGCGTGTACAAGCCGTACCCGGAAGAGGCCAACACGGTCGCGGAGCTGGCCGTCGACATCGCCCAGGGCAAGGACCTCTCCTCGGCCGCGCCCGACAAGGTCGACAGCCCGACCAACAAGGCGATCCCGTCGAAGATCATCGGTGTCGTCGCGCTGACCAAGGACAACATCAACGACACCGTCATCAAGGACGGTATCTACACGGTCGCCGACATCTGCACCGCGCAGTACAAGAGCGCCTGCGACAAGATCGGTCTGAAGTAACCGGTCCGACTGAAACAAGCGGCGGTACGTCCCTTCCCAGGTAGGGGAATTCCTTCTTGAATTCCCCTACGGGACGCCCGCTCCGAAGGCTCCTCCGGCGCCCCGCGTTCATACAGCCCCGCAAGCTCGTCGCGGGGCGCCGGACGGAACACCTCCCCCCAATCTTTCTGCACAACCTCCCGCCGGGTCAGGCGGCGAAGGAGATGGTTCACGTGTCCGCTACGCCTGTTCTGGCGTTGCGCGGGGTCTCCAAGCGGTTCGGTGCCGTCCAGGCGCTCACCGACGTAGAGCTTGAGGTCCACGCCGGTGAGGTGGTCGCCCTGGTGGGCGACAACGGCGCCGGAAAGTCCACGCTGGTCAAGACGATCGCCGGCGTGCATCCCATCGATGAGGGCGTCATCGAGTGGGACGGCAAGGCCGTCTCGATCAACCGGCCGCACGACGCCCAGAACCTGGGCGTCGCGACGGTGTACCAGGACCTCGCGCTGTGCGACAACATCGACGTCGTCGGCAACCTCTACCTGGGCCGGGAGATCCGCAAGCGCGGCATCCTGGACGAGGTCGAGATGGAGCGCCGCTCCCGCGAGCTCCTGGACACGCTGTCCATCCGCATCCCCAGCGTCCGCATCCCGATCGCCTCGCTCTCCGGCGGTCAGCGCCAGACCGTGGCCATCGCCCGGTCCATGCTCGGCGAGCCCAAGCTGGTCATCCTCGACGAGCCCACCGCGGCCCTCGGCGTGGAGCAGACCGCCCAGGTCCTCGACCTCGTGGAGCGGCTGCGCGAGCGCGGTCACGCCGTGCTCCTCATCAGCCACAACATGGCCGACGTGAAGGCAGTGGCGGACAAGGTCGCCGTACTGCGGCTGGGCCGCAACAACGGCGTCTTCGAGGTCAAGTCGACCTCGCAGGAAGAGATCATCTCCGCCATCACCGGTGCCACGGACAACGCCGTGACCCGTCGTGCGGCGCGCAGCACTGGGGAGATCAAGAAGTGAGCATCGACAAGACTTCGACGTCCCCCGACGACCACGTCGTGGAGAACCCCGAGGCAGCAGCGGGCGCGGCCACCGTCGTCGACCCCCGGCTGCTGGTGCGCGAACAGGGCTTCGCGGGCTACCTCACCGAGTTCAAGCGGAAGATGAAGGCCGGCGACCTGGGTGCCATCCCGGTCGTCATCGGTCTGGCCGTCATCTGGATCATCTTCCAGAGCCTCAACTCGAACTTCCTCACCGCGGGCAACCTGTCCGACATCTCCGTCGCCATGGTCGGCACGGGCATGATCGCCGTCGGCATCGTCTTCGTGCTGCTGCTCGGCGAGATCGACCTGTCGGTCGGTTCGGTCTCCGGTGTCGCGGGCGCCTCCTACGCGGTGCTGACCGTCACCCACGGCATGCCCGCGTGGCTCGCCTTCGTCCTGGCGATCCTCACCGGCACGGTCGCCGGCGCGCTGCACGGCTTCTTCTTCGCGAAGATCGGTGTCCCGGCGTTCGCCGTCACCCTGGCCGGTCTGCTCTTCTGGAACGGCTTCATGCTCCAGATCCTGGGCGACAGCGGCACCATCAACCTGGACAGCGAGGGCCTGGTGGCCAAGCTGACCGGTTACTACTTCACGGACGTGGCCGCCGCCTACAGCCTGGCCGTCGCCGTGGTGGCGCTGTTCTTCATCAGCTCCTTCCTCGGCAACCGGCGCCGCGAGGCCGCCGGCGTGCCGTCGCGTCCGCTGAGCGAGACCATCCTGCGCACCGTGCTGCTGGCGGTCCTGGCGTTCGCCGCCGCGGCCGTCTACAACCAGTACAAGGGCCTGCCGCTGGCCGTCGTGATCTTCGTCGGCGTGCTGCTCATCACGGACTTCGTGCTCCGCCGCACCGCCTACGGCCGCAAGATCTTCGCCCTCGGCGGCAGCGTCGAGGCCTCCCGGCGAGCCGGTATCAACGTGGACATGGTCCGGATCTCGGTCTTCGCGATCTCCGGCACCTTCGCCGCGATCGGCGGTCTGTTCATCGCCTCGAAGATCGCCTCGGCCAACCAGGGCGCCGGCGGCGGTGACCTGCTGATGAACGCGATCGCCGCGGCCGTCATCGGCGGTACGTCGCTGTTCGGTGGCCGTGGACGCACCTGGAACGCGCTGCTCGGCGTGCTGGTGATCGTCTCGATCCAGTACGGCCTGGCGCTGGAGGGCATCGCCTCCCCGGTCCAGTACATGATCACCGGTGGCGTGCTGCTGGCGACCGTCGTCATCGACGCCGTCACCCGCAAGACGCAGAAGACGGCCGGACGGGCGTAACACCCCGAGAACCCCGAGAACACTGTGCCCGGCACCAATGGCGGTGCCGGGCACAGTCATGTCATAGGCAAGGCAGATCTTGGGTACAGCCGATCGCGTGACGTATCCCCCACCGCCCGGGCGCCGTCCGCAAAGACGGAACATTAGACTCGACAAGCCCGGCAACAGCTCGATCAGCTCTACTGCAAGGAGGCACGGGTGCCGCTGCTGACCCGCATCAGGGGACCGCGCGATCTGGACCGGCTCAGCCCGGAGCAGCTGGACCAGCTGGCCGAGGAGATCCGGACCTTCCTCGTCGACGCGGTCTCCAAGACAGGCGGCCACCTCGGCCCCAACCTCGGTGTGGTCGAGCTGACCATCGCCCTGCACCGGGTCTTCGACTCCCCGAAGGACCGGGTGCTCTGGGACACCGGCCACCAGTCCTACGTGCACAAGCTGCTCACCGGCCGCCAGGACTTCTCCCGGCTGAAGATGAAGGGCGGCCTCTCCGGCTACCCCTCGCAGGCCGAGTCCGAGCACGACGTCATCGAGAACAGCCACGCCTCGACGGTCCTCGGCTGGGCCGACGGCCTCGCCAAGGCCAACCAGGTGCTGAAACGCGACGACCACGTGGTCGCCGTGATCGGTGACGGCGCCCTGACCGGCGGTATGGCCTGGGAGGCGCTGAACAACATCGCCGACGCCAAGGACCGCCCCCTCGTCATCGTCGTGAACGACAACGAGCGCTCGTACGCGCCGACCATCGGCGGCCTCGCGAACCACCTGGCGACCCTGCGCACCACCGACGGCTACGAGCGCTTCCTGGCCCGCGGCAAGGACCTCCTGGAGCGCACCCCGGTCGTCGGCAAGCCCCTCTACGAGACCCTGCACGGCGCGAAGAAGGGCCTCAAGGACTTCATCGCCCCGCAGGGCATGTTCGAGGACCTTGGCCTCAAGTACGTCGGCCCCATCGACGGGCACGACATCGAGGCCATGGAGTCCGCGCTGGCCCGCGCCAAGCGGTTCGGCGGCCCGGTGATCGTGCACGTCCTCACCGAGAAGGGCCGCGGCTACCAGCCCGCCCTCCAGGACGAGGCCGACCGCTTCCACGGCATCGGCCCCATCCACCCCGACACCGGCCTGCCGGTCAAGGCCTCCGGCGCCGACTGGACCTCCGTCTTCGGCGACGAGATGGTCGAGCTCGGCAAGGAGCGCGAGGACATCGTCGCCATCACCGCGGCCATGCTCCAGCCGGTCGGCCTGAAGAAGTTCGCCGACGCCTTCCCGGACCGCATCTACGACGTGGGCATCGCCGAGCAGCACGGCGCCGTCTCCGCCGCGGGCCTGGCCACCGGCGGCCTGCACCCCGTCTTCGCCGTCTACGCCACCTTCCTCAACCGCGCCTTCGACCAGGTCCTCATGGACGTGGCCCTGCACAAGTGCGGCGTGACGTTCGTCCTGGACCGGGCCGGCGTCACCGGCACCGACGGCGCCTCGCACAACGGCATGTGGGACATGTCGATCCTCCAGGTCGTCCCCGGCCTCAGACTCGCCGCCCCGCGCGACGCCGACCAGGTCCGCGCCCAGCTCCGCGAGGCCGTCCAGGTCAAGGACGCGCCGACCGTCGTCCGCTTCTCCAAGGGCGCCGTCGGCCCCGCCGTACCCGCCGTGGGCCGCGTCGGCGCCATGGACGTACTGCGCGAGCCCGGCACCGACACCCCGGACGTCCTCCTCGTCTCCGTAGGCGCCCTCGCCCCCATGTGCCTGGAGATCGCCACGCTCCTCGACAAGCAGGGCATCTCCACCACCGTCGTCGACCCGCGCTGGGTCAAGCCGGTCGACGAGGCCATGGCCCCCCTCGCCGAACGCCACCGGGTGGTCGTCACGGTCGAGGACAACTCCCGCGTGGGAGGCGTCGGCTCGGCCGTCGCACAGGCCCTGCGCGACGCGGGCGTCGACGTCCCCCTCCGGGACTTCGGCATCCCGCCGCGCTTCCTCGACCACGCCTCCCGAGCCGAGGTCATGGCGGAGATCGGCCTCACCGCCCCCGACATCGCCCGCCAGGTCACCGGCCTGGTCTCCAAGCTCGACGGTCGGTACGACCGCGCCACCCCCGAGGTCGAACCCGCACGGGACTGACGCCGCCGAAAGGACCCCTTTCGCCACCCTCCGCGGTGTTGAAAGGGGTCCTTTCGCGTGAAACCACCCGCGCCGGGGCATACGGACTACGCCCCCTCTCGATCATGTCGAGGACGACACAGCGTGGGAGGTACGCCCGTGAGCAACACCCTCTTCAGGACGAAGAACATCGAGCAGTCCATCCGGGACACCGAGGAACCGGAGCATGCGCTCAGAAAGTCACTGTCGGCCCTGGACCTGACGGTGTTCGGCGTCGGTGTCATCATCGGCACCGGCATCTTCGTGCTCACCGGCACGGCCGCCAAGAACACCGCGGGCCCCGCCGTCTCCCTGTCCTTCGTGGTCGCCGGCGTCGTCTGCGCCCTCGCGGCGCTCTGCTACGCCGAGTTCGCCTCCACGGTCCCGGTCGCCGGATCCGCGTACACCTTCTCGTACGCCTCGCTCGGCGAGTTCCCCGCCTGGATCATCGGCTGGGACCTGGTCCTGGAACTGGCCCTCGGCACGGCGGTGGTGGCCGTCGGCTGGTCCGGCTACATCAAGTCCCTGCTGGACAACGCGGGCTGGCACCTGCCCGAGGCGCTCAGCGGCCGGGACGGCGCCCACGGCTTCGGCTTCGACATCCTCGCCGCCGCGCTCGTCCTGCTGCTCACCGCGATCCTCGTCGTCGGCATGAAGCTCTCCGCGCGGGTCACCTCGATCGTCGTCGCCATCAAGGTGGCCGTCGTCCTCGTCGTCATCATCGCGGGCTCCTTCTTCATCAAGGGCGACAACTACGACCCGTTCATCCCCGAGACGCAGACCGTGGAGGCGGGCGGCAGCCTCAAGGCCCCGCTGATCCAGCTGATGTTCGGCTGGGCGCCCTCCAACTTCGGCGTCATGGGCATCTTCACCGCCGCCTCCGTCGTCTTCTTCGCTTTCATCGGCTTCGACGTCGTCGCCACCGCCGCCGAGGAGACCCGCAACCCCCAACGCGACGTACCACGCGGCATCATCGGCTCCCTGATCATCTGCACCACGCTCTACGTGGCCGTGTCGATCGTGGTGACCGGCATGCAGAAGTACAGCAAGCTCTCGGTCGACGCCCCGCTCGCCGACGCCTTCAAGGCCACCGGCCACCCCTGGTTCGCGGGCCTGATCAGCTTCGGCGCGGCGGTGGGCCTCACCACGGTCTGCATGATCCTCCTCCTCGGCCAGTCCCGCGTCTTCTTCGCGATGAGCCGAGACGGCCTGCTGCCCCGCTTCTTCTCGCACACCCACCCCAAGTTCCGCACCCCCTACCGCCCCACGATCCTCCTCGGCGTGGTCATCGCGATCGTCGCCGGCTTCACCAGCCTCAGCGAACTCGCCGAACTGGTGAACATCGGCACGCTCTTCGCCTTCATCGTCGTCGCGATCAGCGTCATCATCCTGCGCCGCACCCGCCCCGACCTGGAACGCTCCTTCCGCACCCCGCTGGTCCCCGCCCTCCCCATCGTCTCGGTGCTGGCCTCGCTCTGGCTGATGCTCAACCTGCCCACCGAGACGTGGCTCCGCTTCGCCATCTGGATGGTCATCGGCTTCGTCGTCTACTTCCTCTACGGCCGCACCCACAGCCGCCTGGCCCAACACGAACAGTAGTCAACACCCCTACCGCAACGGCCCCGTATGCCCCGATCGGTTGGTGAATGCGGGGCCGGACAACGTCCACCCCATGCTCGATGCTCGCCGAGCCGCAAGCCCCACCACGCTCCGTCCCCTCTGGAACCCCGACGAGGGCTACCTCGCCGTCGAGGCCCGGATACTCGCGCACGGCGGCCGGCTGTACGAGACGGTCGTAGACGCAAGCCACCACAGCTCCCGTGGCTCCCCGAGGCCGCGTTCGCGTCGACGGGCTCCAATTCCCCGGCCCTGGTAGGGGTGTCGGCGGTCCTCGCCCAACTCCTCACCGCCACCCTGCTGGCCTCCCTCGCCCGCCGCCGCTGGGGCGACGAGGCGGGCCGCACGGCCGCGCCCATGTGGTGCGCGGACCGACACCGATGGGGGCGGCGGCTACTGGCCGGCCGGTGCGAGGAGGCGGGCGAGGTGGACGGAGTGGTGCTGTACGTCCCGCTAGGCGGGCCGGACTGACCGAGGCCCGGCGACCTCCGCCCCCAACTCCACAACCCTGCGCCGGAGTTCACGATCCGCGGTCACCACGAGCACGGCCCTCCCCACCGCGCCCGCCACCAGCTCGACCATGTGATCGTCCCCACTCCCGGGCGCCGACTCCACCCGCACACCCGGCACACCCGCCACGCCACGAGCCGCGCCCTCGACCACCAGCACGATTTCCACGGGCCCGACGCGCCCCGGCACCCCACCCACAGCCAGCCGATCACGAAGCCGCTCCGCGGCCCCCCGCCGATCCCGCCACCACCCATCGGGCACCGACCCGACGACGTTCGCGGCATCGACGATCACGAGCAGGGGATCGCTCTCACTCATGCGGCAAGGTTCGCACAGCCACCTAAAGAACCGACCACCCAAGGGGAAGCCGCCGGAGGCAGACAGCCGCACCAGGCGCAGACACCGCGAGGGACGGCCCCGCCAGCCGCCCCCCGGTACGTATCACTCCGCCCCTGGCTTCTCCTCGAAGCTCGCGAAGTAAGCGGCGGCCATGTCTTCCTCCCCGTGCCCCTGCGCGGCGGCCCGTTCCAGCCGCTCCGCACTGGCCTCGGCCACGTCCAGCCGGACGCCGTTCTCGCGCCCCGCCTCGACGATGAGGCGGGCATCCTTCGCGGCCGTGGTCACAGCGAACGAGGCCGGCGACAACTGGCCACCCAAAATCAGGCCCGCCTTGGCCTTCAGATAACCCATGTCCAGCGGGCCCCCGGCGATCAGGTCGAAGAAGGCCTGCGGGTCGACGTCCAGGGCCGTGGACAGGGCCAGGACCTCGCCGGTCGCGGCAGTCGCGGCGAGCACCCAGCTGTTGGCCACGAGCTTCAGCCGCGTCGCACTCCCGGCGCCCCCGTCCTCGCCGGTCCACAGGGTCCGCGCACCCACCGCGTCGAACACCGGCTCCACCACCGCCCGCCCCTCGACCGGCCCGGCGGCCAGCACGGTCAGCTGCCCGGCCTCCGCGGGCTGCCGGGTGCCGAGCACGGGGGCGTCGTAGAAGAGCAGCCCGTGCTCCTCGGCGAACGCGGCCAGCCCGCCGATCGCCCCGATACCGGCGGTGGTCGACTGCACCCAGGCGGCGCCGGGACGCAGCGAGGCAGAGGCCTCGCGCATGACATCCAGGGCGGCGGGACCGTCGTACAGGATGGTCAGGACGACATCGGCGCCCTGGACCGCCTCGGCAGGCGTGTCGGCAACGTGGGC
This sequence comes from Streptomyces sp. CA-249302, assembly GCF_050936785.1. Lineage (NCBI taxonomy): Bacteria > Bacillati > Actinomycetota > Actinomycetes > Kitasatosporales > Streptomycetaceae > Streptomyces > Streptomyces sp. CA-249302. The sequence goes on from NZ_JBNJMG010000001.1 coordinate 8,339,807, forward strand.
GCCGTCGGCGGCGAGCGGTTCGGCCTTGGCGCGGCTGCGGTTCCAGACGCGGACGCCGTGTCCCGCCCGGGCGAGGTTACGGGCCATGGCGGCACCCATGATGCCGGTACCCAGAACGCTGACGGTGAGCTTGGAGGTCATGAGATCGGCTTCCTGATCGCTTCCGATACCTGCGTACTTGCTCAGACCCAGCCTGCCCCTTCCACCCCACTCCGCACTCCCCAACCACGAAGGCGGATCGGCCGCGAACGCAACAGGACCGGGTCGGGCCGCCACCACGCACCCGCAGTCGCGAACGCACGGGAGCGGGTCGGGCCGTCCCACGCACCCGCAGCCGCGAACGCACGGGAGCGGGTCGGGCCGTCCCACGCACCCGCAGCCGCGAACGCACGGGAGCGGGTCGGGGCGGTACGGCGCAACCCGCCGCTTACGTGGCTAATTGGGCTCGTTCCCCTCCCGACCCACAGCAGTACCGTCGGCGGCGGGTTCGCCGTACCGCCCCGACCCCGACCCACCCACGACCACCCGCCCCGCTTAGAGTGAACTGGTGAACGGCGACTGGCTCCTCCGCGGCCGTGACGGCCGGCTCAGTGTCTACCTGCTGTCCGACGACGACGCCGTCCTGTGCCGCGCCGAACGGGCACCCGGCGGCCCCTGGTCGCCCCCACACACGATCGGCGGCGACCAGAAACTGCACACCGAGGCCGCGGCCGCGGTCGGCCGGGGCACCGACGCATACGGCCATCTGGTCGCCTGGCGCCCCACCGTCTCCGGCGAGGCCGGCCTCGTCCACTCGGTCCACTTCCGCCCCCGCCTCGCCGCCCTCGACTGGGCCCCGATCGGCCACCCCGACAAGAAGGGCAAACGCACCGGCCCACCCGCCGTCGCGGTCGACGCCGAGGGCCGCGCCCACGTCTTCGTACGCAACAAGGCCGGCGGCGTGAGCATGGTCGCGCAGAAGGCGAAGGGCGGCTGGAACCCGTGGCGCGACCTCAAGGGGAGCGAAGTACAAGCGGAGTTGGCAGCCGTCACGGCGGAGTCGGGCCGCGTCGAGCTGTACGCGGCCGTCCCCGGCGGGATCCTGCACTGGCGCCAGGAAGAGCCAGGCGCGCAGCCGGCCCTGGAGGAGGCCATGGAGGCCCCGGTCCGCCCGGACACCCTGTACGCCCTGGCCACCTCCCCGGACGCCACCACGCTCTTCTACACCGACGACTCCGGCGACCTGTGCGCCTGGCGCCCCGGCGGCAAGCCCGTCACCCTGCTGCCCTCCGCCGGCCCCGGCCCGGTCAGCGCAGTCCGCTGCGAACTCGACGGCCACGACTGCACGTTGGTCGCCCAGCGCTCGGCAAGCGGCCGGGTCGCCTTCGCCGCGTACCCCACGGAGCAGGAGTCGGCGGGCGCCTGGTGGGCCGAGTCGGGCCCCGCCCTCCCCGCGGACGCCACGGTGTCCCTGGCGGTGGACGAGGACGACCGCGTGGTGGCGGCAACGTTGTCCCCGTCAACCGGCCAACTCCTGGTCACCCGCAGAAAGAACGAACCGGGCCTGGCACTGGAGGCATGGCGGAAGGTGTGACACCCCTTCCTGAGCGGTGGCACAGCCGCCCAGGGCATCTGTCCGACCGCCACCACCGGCTCGTCCTGCCCAACAACAAGGGACTCGACGACCTCGTCGTCAGGGGCAGCGGGGACACGCCCCAGTCCCAGCTCCACGTGGTCCAGGTGGCCGAGGATCCGAGCAACCCGCCCGCCGCACTGGGCGGTGGCTCCCTCTACGCCAAGAACGGCGCCCCGCACCCGAGCAACTCGTCGCCGACTCCGAATGACAGAGGGCCTCCGCCCGAAGGAGGAGGCCCTCTTCACCGTCGTAGGAAGAACACTTACGCGGGAACCGACGCCAGGCCCGGAGCCAGGAACTTCTTGCCGTTCACGCGCTCGGAGACACCCTCGCGGTCCAGGTACGGCGTGATGCCGCCCAGGTGGAAGGGCCAGCCGGCGCCCGTGATCAGGCAGAGGTCGATGTCCTGCGCCTCGGCGACGACACCCTCGTCGAGCATGAGCCCGATCTCCTGGGCGACGGCGTCGAGGACACGGTCCCGGACCTGCTCCTCGGTGAGCACGGAGTCGCCCTGCTTCAGCAGCGCGGCGACCTCCGGGTCCAGCTCCGGCTTCCCGGAGTCGTACACGTAGAAGCCGCGCTTGCCCGCCTTGACGACGGCCGCGAGGTTCGGGGAGACCGTGAAGCGGTCCGGGAAGGCCCGGTTGAGGGTCTCGGAGACGTGCAGACCGATCGCGGGACCGACCAGTTCGAGCAGGACCAGCGGCGACATCGGCAGACCCAGCGGCTCGACCGCCTTCTCCGCGACCTCGACCGGCGTGCCCTCGTCGATGACGTTCTGGATCTCGCCCATGAAGCGGGTGAGGATGCGGTTCACGACGAACGCCGGGGCGTCCTTCACCAGCACCGCGGTCTTCTTCAGCTTCTTGGCGACGGCGAAGGCGGTCGCGAGCGACGCGTCGTCCGTCTGCTCGCCGCGCACGATCTCGAGCAGCGGCAGGATCGCGACCGGGTTGAAGAAGTGGAAGCCCACGACCCGCTCGGGGTTCTTGAGCTTCGACGCCATCTCCGACACCGAAAGCGAAGACGTGTTCGTGGCGAGGATCGCGTGCGCCGGGGCGACCGCCTCGACCTCCGCGAACACCTGCTGCTTGACGCCGATCTCCTCGAAGACGGCCTCGATGATGAAGTCGGCGTCGGAGAAGCCCTCGGCCTTGTCCAGCACACCGGTGACCAGGGCCTTGAGGCGGTTGGCCTTGTCCTGGTTGATACGGCCCTTGCCGAGCAGCTTCTCGATCTCGGCGTGGACGTAGCCCACACCCTTGTCGACGCGCTCCTGGTCGATGTCGGTGAGTACGACCGGCACCTCCAGGCGGCGCAGGAAGAGCAGCGCGAGCTGGGAGGCCATCAGACCGGCGCCGACGACGCCGACCTTGGTGACCGGGCGGGCCAGGTTCTTGTCCGGGGCACCGGCGGGGCGCTTGCCGCGCTTCTGCACCAGGTTGAACGCGTAGATGCCGGCGCGCAGTTCGCCACCCATGATCAGGTCGGCGAGGGCCTTGTCCTCGGCGTCGTAACCCTGCTGGAGGTCGCCGTTCTTGGCGGCCTCGATGATGTCCAGGGCGCGGTAGGCGGCCGGAGCGGCGCCGTGCACCTTGGAGTCCGCGATGAAGCGGCCCTTGGCGACGGCCTGGTCCCAGGCCTCACCGCGGTCGATCGCCGGGCGCTCGACCTTGACGTCGCCCTTCAGCACCTGGGCGGTCCAGATCAGCGACTGCTCCAGGAAGTCCGCACCCTCGAACAGGGCGTCGGCGATCCCGAGGTCGAAGACCTGCTGCCCCTTGAGCTGCTTGTTCTGGTTGAGGCTGTTCTCGATGATCACCGAGACGGCCTTGTCGGCGCCGATCAGGTTCGGCAGCAGCGTGCAGCCGCCCCAGCCGGGGACCAGACCGAGGAAGACCTCGGGCAGCGAGAAGGCCGGGAGCGCCTTGGAGACGGTCCGGTACTCGCAGTGCAGACCGACCTCGACGCCACCGCCCATCGCCGCGCCGTTGTAGTACGCGAAGGTCGGGACCGTGATGTCCGCGAGGCGCTTGAAGACCTCGTGGCCGCCCTTGCCGATGGCGAGCGCGTGGTCGTACTCCTTGAGGAGCTCGACGCCCTTCAGGTCCGCGCCGACGGCGAAGATGAACGGCTTGCCGGTGACGCCGACACCGACGATCTCGCCGGCCGCGGCCTCCTTCTCGACCTGGTCGATGGCGGTGTTGAGGTTCGCCAGCGAGGCCGGGCCGAAGGTGGTCGGCTTGGTGTGGTCGAAGCCGTTGTCGAGCGTGACGAGCGCGAAGCGCCCGGCGCCGAACGGCAGGTCGAGGTGGCGTACGTGCGCGGACGTCACGACCTCGTCGGGGAACAGCTCGGCTGCACCCTTCAAAAGCTCAGCGGTGGTGCTCACTTGCTGCCTCCGTCGAAGTGCGGGTTCTCCCAGATGACCGTGGCGCCCATGCCGAAGCCGACGCACATGGTGGTCAGGCCGTAGCGGACGTTCGGCTGCTCCTCGAACTGGCGGGCCAGCTGCGTCATCAGACGCACACCGGAGGAGGCCAGCGGGTGACCGAAGGCGATGGCGCCGCCGTACTGGTTGACGCGCGCGTCGTCGTCGGCGATGCCGTAGTGCTCCAGGAAGGCCAGCACCTGCACGGCGAAGGCCTCGTTGATCTCGAACAGACCGATGTCGTCGATGGACAGACCGGCCTGCGCGAGCGCCTTCTCCGTCGCCGGGATCGGGCCGTAGCCCATGACCTCCGGCTCGACACCCACGAAGGAGTACGAGACGAGGCGCATCTTCACCGGGAGGTTGTTCTCGCGGGCGAAGTCCTCGGAGGCGATCAGCGAGGCGGTGGCGCCGTCGTTCAGACCGGCCGCGTTACCGGCGGTGACCCGGCCGTGCACACGGAACGGCGTCTTCAGACCCGACAGGTTCTCCAGCGTGGTCCCTGGCCGCATCGGCTCATCAGCCGTCACCAGACCCCAGCCGGTCTCCCCGGCCTCCGCGTTGGTCCGGCGCACCGAGATCGGCACCAGGTCGGCCTGGATCTTGCCGTTGGCGTACGCCTTGGCGGCCTTCTCCTGCGAGCGCACGGCGTACTCGTCGGCGCGCTGCTTGGTGATCGTGGGGTAGCGGTCGTGCAGGTTCTCCGCGGTCATGCCCATGAACAGGGCGGACTCGTCGACCAGCTTCTCGCTGACGAACCGCGGGTTCGGGTCCACGCCCTCGCCCATGGGGTGGCGGCCCATGTGCTCGACACCACCGGCGATGGCGATGTCGTACGCGCCGAAGGCCACGGAACCGGCGACCGAGGTGACGGCGGTCAGGGCGCCGGCACACATGCGGTCGATGGAGTAGCCGGGGACGGACTGCGGCAGACCGGCCAGGATTCCGGCGGTACGGCCGATGGTCAGGCCCTGGTCACCGATCTGCGTGGTCGCGGCGATGGCGACCTCGTCGATCTTCTTGGGGTCGAGACCGGGGTTGCGGCGCAGCAGCTCCCGGATCGCCTTCACGACGAGGTCGTCGGCCCGGGTCTCGTGGTAGATGCCCTTCGGGCCCGCCTTGCCGAACGGGGTGCGGACGCCGTCGACGAAGACGACGTCCCTGACGGTACGAGGCACGATGGCTCTCCTCCAGATGCGGGATCTGCACTGCTGCGGGGCCGCGCTGCTGAGCGCGCGCTCAGGCCCATGCTACTTATGAGTAACGTGACTGCACACCCCTGACGGCGGGAGCGGCGAAGGTCACATCCGCGGAGGGGCCGTCGACCCGCGTGGAGTGAGAACCGGAGTGGGTACGGGATGCGATCCCGGCCCGTCTCCCATGATCACGCCGAACAGCGTGCGCGCCGCGTCCGCGCCGAATCCGTGCACGTCATGTCTCATCGCGGACAGGGTCGGATGCGTCAGCCGGCACAGCTGGGAGTCGTCCCAGGCAAGGAGCGACACGTCCGCCGGCACGGTGAGCCCCATCTCCGCCGCCACCGACAGCCCCGCCACCGCCATGATGTCGTTGTCGTACACGATCGCCGTCGGCCGGTCCGCCGGTGCCGCGCTGAGCAGCGACCGGGTGGCCCGAGCCCCCGCCTCGCCGGAGTAGTCGGTGGTCACCTGCCACGCCCCGGCCAGCTCCAACACACGCGCCGCCGCGTCGAACGCGGCCGTCCGCATCGCCGTGTGCCCCAGCGCCGCCGCACCCCCCACCCGCGCGATCCGCCGGTGCCCCAGCGCCGCGAGATACCGCACGGCTTCCGTCACGGCCGTGGCGTCGTCCGTCCACACGGAGGTGAGCGAGCCCGTCAGCGAGGGGTGCCCGACCGCCACCACCGGCATCCCCAGCCGCTCGGCAGCCGCCACCCGTGGGTCGTCCGCCCGGAAGTCGACCAGGATCGACCCCCCGATCTGGCGCCCCCGCCACCACGCCTCCTGGAGCCCGACCTCCTCCTCCACGTTCCGCACCAGCCGCAGCAGCAGCGAGCAGTTCCGCTCAATCAGCACGCTCTCCACGCCCGAGACGAACTCCATGTAGAAGGGTTCGAGCCCCAGCAGCCGCGCCGGCCGGCAGATCGCCAGCCCGACCACGTCCACCCGCGACCCGGCCAGCGTCCGCGCGGTGAGGTTCGGCGCCCAGCCCAGCTCCCGCGCCGCCTCGAAGATCCGGCCCCGGGTGGCTTCCGACAACCCCGGCTTGTGATTGAAGGCGAGCGACACCGCACCCTTGGACACCCCGGCACGCGCGGCGACGTCCTTGATGGTGACGCGGGAGGTGGTCATCGGCCGGTCTCCAGGCAGTACAGGGCGGAACGGGCGGCATCGGCGTCGGGAGTCTGCCAGCCGCTCACCCCGATGGTCACCTCTTCCCCGGGCAACAGCGTCACCAGCCCCCGATCGGCCCGCGCTTCCGGGTCCAGCCGATCCGCCTGCAACAGCAGATCCCGTACGAGGGTGTGCGCCGTCACCGTCACGGACCCCGGCGCCACCGTCACATCGAACTCGGGCCGCGGATAGGGGATTTCACGGTCGGGCGAGGGAAAGTGCAGGGCCCTCAGGCCGCCGCCGTCGGCCACCAGGAACTCCTTCGGCCCCACCGGCGCCAGCTCCGGCGCGACCGCCACGGCCGTGACGCCTCGCCGATCCGCGCGGAAGTCCATCTCCCGCTCACCGATCACCCCACCGTCCACCGACATCCGCCGCAGCCGCACCGCCCCCGCCCAGGCCTGAGCCCCCTGGTTGACGACGGCCAACACCAGCCCCCGCCCCCGCACTTGAAACGTCAGCAACCGATCCGCATACACCCGCCGCAGCTCGTGATACAGCGGCTTCTCCCGCCCGTCCCCGTCCACCGCCGCCCAACTCGTCACCGGCCAGCAGTCGTTGAGCTGCCACACGACCGTCCCCGCGCACACCGGCCAGTTCGACCGCCAGTGCTCGATCCCGGCGGCGACCGCGCGCGCCTGGTTCACCTGGGTCAGATAGTGCCAGCGGTCGAAGTCGCCCTCGGGAAAGGCGAAATGCTGCTCCAGCCCCCGCCGCAGTTTCCCGTTCCCGTCGTCGGCCTTCTGGTGGTGCAGCACACCGGGGGAGTCCGGCGCGAGCTCCTCACCTGGCAGCGCCCGCCGCAGCGTCGCGTACGCGGGCGGTGCCTGCCACCCGAACTCGGCCACGAATCGCGGCACTTGAGCCCGGTACTCCCCGTAGTCGGCCCGGTTCCACACCTCCCACGAGTGGTGCGTCCCGTGCGCAGGATCATTCGGATGCCGCGCCCACGAACCGGACCACGGACTGCCCGCCGTGTACACCCGCGTCGGATCCGACTCGGCCACCACCCGCGGCAGTACGCCCAGGTAGTACCCCTCGCCCCAGGAGTCCCCGGCGAGCCGCTCCTCCCACCCCCAGTCCCGGAACCCCCACAGGTTCTCGTTGTTGCCGTTCCACAGCACCAGCGAGGGATGCGGCATCAGCCGTACGACGTTCTCCCTCGCCTCGGCCTCCACCTCCCCACGCAGCGGCTGCTCCTCCGGATAGGCGGCGCAGGCGAAGGGGAAGTCCTGCCAGACCAGCAGCCCGAGTTCGTCGCAGGCGTCGTAGAAGTCCTCGCTCTCGTAGATCCCCCCGCCCCACACCCGCACCAGATCCACACCCGCACCGGCGGCCTGCTCAAGCCGCTTCCGATACCGCGCCCGAGTGATCCGGGACGGGAACACGTCGTCCGGGATCCAGTTGACCCCGCGCGCGAAGAGCCGCTCGCCGTTGACGACGAGGGTGAACCCGGTGCCGTGCGCATCGGCCGAGGTGTCCAGCTCCACGGTCCTGAACCCGACCCGCCGCCGCCACACATCCAGCGCCTCGCCACCACCCAGCAGCGTCAACTCGACGTCATACAGCGGCTGTTCGCCGTACCCACGCGGCCACCACAACCCCACGTCCGGCACCCGAAGCCGTACGACCCCCTCGGTCCCGTCGATCTCCGCCCGCGCCCGCACCCCACCCACCGTCGCCTCGACGGCCAGCGGCACCTCGACCCGGCTCCGCTCGACCTCGACGTGCAACTCGACCACGCCCAGGCCGTCTTCGACGGTCACCAGGGGACGCACCCGGGCGATCCGGGCCGTCGACCAGTGCTCGAGGCGCACCGGCCGCCAGATTCCGGCCGTCACCAGCGTCGGCCCCCAGTCCCAGCCGAACGAGCAGGCCATCTTGCGGACGTACTGGTACGGCTCGGCATAGGCGGCCGGCCGCTCGCCGACCCGCCCCCGCACGGCCTCCGCCTCGGCGTACGCGGAGACGAACCGCACCGAGAGCCGCCCCGACATCCCGGTCACGTCGAAGCGGTAGGACCGGTGCATGTTCCTTGTCCGGCCCAGGAGTTGACCGTCGACCAGCACCTCGGCGGCGGTGTCGAGCCCGTCGAAGACCAGGTCGGTCTGCTCGTGCCCGGACCCGGCCCGCAGCTCGGTCTCGTAGGTCCACTCGCGCCGTCCCACCCAGGCGACCTCGGTCTCGCTGCGCCCGAGAAAGGGGTCCGGGATCACCCCCGCCGCCAGCAGATCGGTGTGCACACAGCCCGGCACCGCGGCCGGAAGTCCCTCCCCTTCGTGCCGCAGGACCCATCCCTCGGTGAGCGGTGTCGCCTCCAGCATGCACACTCCCTAAACCGTCGACCTAAACCGTTCGAGTCCAGTGCTCGGAAAACTTTCGACAGCCTTGGCGGAATAGGGACTTTACCGGTTAAGAAAACGTTGTCAGAGTACCGAACCAGCCAACCCGCTCGTGCTCGTCCGTCCCATGAACGTGAACCATGAACGGAGCTGATGCACATGTCCCGCCGTACAGTCCTCGCCGTCGCAGCCGGAGCCGCCCTCCTCCTCACGGCCTGCACCGGCACCGGAGGCGCGTCGAAGGGCGCGGAGGCGAAGGCCCCTGACGACCCGTCAAAAGTGAGCGGCACCATCAAGGTCCTGACCCAGCGCACCGACCTGGTGCAGGACGGCACGATGAAGAAGTACGCCGCCGAGTTCAACAGGACGTATCCGAAGGTCAAGGTCGAGTTCGAGGCCCTCACGAACTACGAGGCCGAGGTCAAGATCCGGATGAACACGGAGAACTACGGTGATGTCCTGCTGATCCCGGGTGTCGTGAAGAAGAGCGACTACCCCCGCTTCTTCGCCTCGCTCGGCAGCCAGGCGGAGCGCGGCAAGAAGTACCGCTTCACCGACTTCACCACGGTCGGCGGAAAGGTCTACGGCCAGAGTCCGATCGGCGTGAGCCCCGGCTTCGTCTACAACAAGAAGGTCTGGCGGGAAGCCGGCATCACCGACTGGCCCACCACACCTGCCGAGTTCCTCACCGACCTCAAGGCGATCAAGTCCAAGACGGACGCGACCCCCTACTACACCAACTTCGCCGCCCAATGGCCGCTGACCTCATGGACGTTCGTCAACGGCTCGCCCAGCTGCGACACCGGGGCCACCACCAAGCTGGCGGAGGGCGACCCGTGGGCGAAGGGCAGCGACCTGCGCGTCGGTGACACCCTGCTCTACGACATCGTGCACCAGGGCCTGGCCGAGAAGGACCCGACGACCACCAACTGGGAGCTGTCCAAGCCGCAGTTGGCGAAGGGGAGGATCGCCACGCAGTGGCTCGGCACCTGGGCGATCGTCCAGTTCCAGGACGCGGCGAAGAAGGCCGGGGTGAGCCCCGACGACATCGGCTTCATGCCCTTCCCGGCCCAGGTGGGCGGCAAGTTCTGCGCGGTCATCGGCCCCGACTACAACCAGGCCGTCAACGTCCACTCCAAGCACAAGGAGGCGGCCCGCGCCTGGATCGACTGGTTCACCGACAAGTCCGGCTACGACAAGGACAATCTGGCGATCTCCCCGCTCAAGGACGCGCCCCTGCCGTCCGTCCTGAAGCCGTACGAGGACGAGGGCGTGAAGTTCATCGAGCTCGACGACACCGAGGGCGCCCGGGTGAAGGCGATCGACGACCAGTCCGAGGTCGGCATCAACAAGCCCGACTACCGCCAGGACCTGGTCGACCTCGCCCGCGGCGCCCGCAAGGGCAGCCTCGACGACTTCCTCGCCGACCTGACCAAGAAGTGGACCGAGGCCCAGAAGACCGCGGGGTCCTGATGACGGACACCACCCACCAGGCTGCCGTACGAAAGGCCGCCCCGGGTCCGGCGCCCACCACGCCGGTCCCGGCCCCCGCCCCGCGCGGCACCCGCGTGTGGCGGGGCCTCACCCCCTGGCTCTTCCTCCTCGCCCCGCTCGCCTTCCTGATCACCTTCACCTACGCGCCGATCGTGAACATGCTGGCGTACAGCTTCACCGACTGGGACGGCGTCAGCCCCGAGCTGCACTACACGGGCGTCGGCAACTACACCGAACTCTTCACCCGCCCCGACCTGTTCGAGGTCTTCTGGGTCAGCGGCTACTACCTGGCGGCCTCCGTCGTCCAGATCGTGGCGGCCCTCTACTTCGCGACGGTCCTGAGCTTCGACGTCCGCTTCCGGAACTTCTTCAAGGGCCTGCTGTTCTTCCCGTACCTGATCAACGGCGTCGCGATCGGCTTCGTCTTCCTCTACTTCTTCCAGGACGGCGGCACCCTCGACTCGGTGCTCGGCCTCCTCGGCCACCACACGGACCACGCGTGGCTCGGCACCCCGGTCTCCGCGAACATCTCGCTCGCGGGCGTCTCGGTCTGGCGTTACCTGGGCCTGAACTTCGTCCTGTTCCTGGGCGCGATCCAGTCCATCCCGGGGGAGTTGTACGAGGCCGCCGAGCTGGACGGCGCGAACCGCTGGCACCAGTTCCGCCACATCATCGCGCCCGGCATCAAACCGGTCCTGACCCTCACGGTGATCCTCTCGATCTCCGGATCACTCTCGGCCTTCGACATCCCGTACATCATGACCGGCGGGGCGACCGGCACCGAGACCTTCGTGATCCAGACCGTGAAGCTGGCCTTCCAGTTCAACAAGACGGGCCTGGCCTCCGCGGCCGCCGTCGTGCTCCTCCTGATCATCCTCCTGGTGACGTGGATCCAGCGCCGACTGGTCCCCGACGAGAAGGTGGACCTCGTATGACCCGCCGAGCAGTGGCCCGCACCCTGGTCCACCTGTCCCTGATCACCGCGAGCGTGGTGGTCCTGCTGCCGCTCCTGGTCGTCTTCCTGACCTCCCTCAAGGCGGAACAGGAGACCTCGGACGACACGGGCGCGCTCACGCTGCCGCACGACCCGCTGAACTTCCACAACTACGTCACGGCGTTCCAGGACGGCCGTATGCTCTCGGCCTTCGGCAACACGGCCTTCATCCTGGTGGTCTCGGTCGCCGGCACGGTCCTGATCGGCTCGATGACGGCGTACGCGATAGACCGCTTCACCTTCCGCTTCAAGCGGCTGGTGGTCGCCCTGTTCCTGATCGCGGCGCTGGTCCCCGGGGTGACGACCCAGGTGGCGACCTTCCAGATAGTCACCAGCTTCGGCATGTTCGACACCCGCTGGGCCCCGATCGCCCTCTACATGGGCACGGACATCGTCTCGATCTACATCTTCCTCCAGTTCGTACGATCCATCCCGACCTCACTGGACGAGGCGGCCCGCATCGACGGAGCCAACGCCTTCACGATCTACCGCAAGATCATCTTCCCGTTGCTCAAGCCCGCCATAGCAACGGTGGTCATCGTGAAGGGCATAGCCGTCTACAACGACTTCTACATCCCGTTCCTCTACATGCCGAACCAGGATCTTGGCGTGATCTCGACGTCCCTGTTCCGCTTCAAGGGCCCGTTCGGCGCCCACTGGGAAACGATCTCGGCAGGAGCGGTCCTCGTCATCCTGCCGACACTGATCGTCTTCCTGTGCCTTCAGCGCTACATCTACAACGGTTTCACCAGAGGAGCGACCAGGTGAGGCACTGTCGCCGGCCGCTACGCGGACAGCGCGGCCACCAACACGGGAGTCACCTGCTCGACCTGCCAAGGCCGCGCCCCGTACCCTGCCAGCGCAGCCCCCACCGACTCCGTGTCCACGCCCTTCGGCGGCTCCCAGCAGACCCGCCGCACGGTGTCCGGCGTGATCAGATTCTCCTGGGGCATGTTCAACCGCTCGGCCAACGCCGAAACCCCGGCCCGGGCCGCGGACAACCGAGCCGCGGCCGCCGGATCCTTGTCTGCCCAGGCGCGCGGCGGCGGAGGCCCGGTGACCGGCTGCCCCGGCGCCGGCAGCTGCACGTCCGTCAACGCCTTCGCCCGATCGACCGCGGCCTGCCACTGCTCCAGCTGCCGCCGCCCCATCCGATGCCCGAACCCGTTCAACGCCGCGAGGGCGTGGACATTGACCGGCACGGCAAGCGCCGCCTCCACGATGGCCGCGTCACTGAGCACCTTGCCCGGCGACACGTCCCGCCGCTGCGCGATCCGGTCCCGCGTCTCCCACAGCTCCCGCACCACCGCGAGCTGCCGGCGCCGCCGCACCTTGTGCATCCCGGAGGTCCGGCGCCAGGGATCCTTGCGCGGCTCGGCGGGCGGCGCGGCCGCGATCGCGTCGAACTCCTGCCGCGCCCACTCCAGCTTGCCCTGCCGGTCCAGCTCCTTCTCGAGGGCGTCCCGCAGGTCGACCAGGAGTTCCACGTCCAGCGCCGCGTACCGCAGCCACGGCTCGGGCAGCGGCCGGGTCGACCAGTCGACGGCGGAGTGTCCCTTTTCGAGTACGTAGCCCAGGACGCCCTCGACCATCGCGCCCAGGCCGACCCGCGGGAACCCGGCGAGCCGTCCCGCGAGCTCGGTGTCGAACAGCCGCGTCGGCACCATGCCTATCTCGCGCAGACAGGGCAGGTCCTGGGTGGCCGCGTGCAGCACCCACTCGACGCCGGAGAGGGCCTCGCCGAGCCCGGACAGATCGGGACAGGCAACGGGGTCGATCAGCGCGGTCCCCGCGCCCTCGCGGCGCAGCTGCACCAGATAGGCGCGCTGGCCGTACCGGTAACCGGACGCCCGTTCGGCGTCCACGGCCACGGGGCCGGAACCGGCCGCGAACGCGGCCACCGCCGCGGCGAGCGACTCCGCGTCGGCGATCACCGGCGGAATGCCCTCGCGCGGTTCGAGCAAAGGAATCGGCGCCCCGGAATCAGATGATCCGCCGTCGTCCGGAGGGGCGCCTCCGGTGGTTCGCAGTGAGCTGTCTGCTGCGGTCTCTTGGGCGTCGGTCACCTGTCAAGGGTATCCGTGGATGGACAGCGCCCGCCGACGTAACGTTCCGTCGACGGGCGCCTGGGGGTCGTAAACCAGTCAGGTCGGTGAAACATCCGGTTCACGACAGGTGGGGTACGGACGCGGGGATCACCGGCCGATCCTGTTCACGTCCGTGAATGGTGCGGGATTGAACCACCGGTGCCGGATGGGTGGCCGGTGTCAGTGGATGATGCCGGTCCGCAGGGCCACCGCGACCATCCCGGCGCGGTCGCCCGTGCCGAGCTTGCGGGCGATGCGGGCGAGGTGGCTCTTGACGGTCAGCGCGGACAGGCCCATCGAGACGCCGATCGCCTTGTTCGACTGGCCCTCCGCGACCAGGCGAAGAACCTCGACCTCTCGTCCGGAGAGCTCGCGGTAGCCGCCCGGGTGGCTCGGGGCACCCGGGGGGCGGCGGTGCATACGGGCGCCGGCGGCACCGATGGGAGCGGCACCGGGTCGGGTGGGGAGCCCGACGTTGGTACGGGTGCCGGTGACGACGTAACCCTTGACGCCGCCCGCGAGGGCGTTGCGCACGGCGCCGATGTCGTCGGCCGCGGACAGGGCCAGGCCGTTGGGCCAGCCCGCGGCGCGGGTCTCCGAGAGGATGGTGAGGCCGGAGCCGTCGGGCAGGTGGACGTCGGCGACGCAGATGTCGCGGGGGTTGCCGATGCGGGGACGGGCCTCGGCGATGGACGACGCCTCGATGACGTCACGGACACCGAGCGCCCACAGGTGGCGGGTGACGGTGGAGCGGACTCGGGGGTCGGCCACGACCACCATGGCGGTCGGCTTGTTGGGACGGTAGGCGACCAGGCTTGCGGGCTGCTCGAGAAGAACTGACACCAGGCCTCCTGGGGTGCGGGACGGCTTTGAAGGTCACAGTCGTCTTCGGCACCAAACCCGAAGCCCTTTAGTGAAAGATCACGATTTAGTGAGTGGAAATCTGTGCAATTCGGACACGTGGTCGATCGTTCGGTGAACGAATCGGTTCGTTCGAGGGGCGGTTCATGATTGAAAGTGGCCGTATCGACAAAACGATGACAAAAACGGCGGCCGGTTGGCGGCCGCCGTGAATGAAGTGAGCGGGACTGAAGTGATCGGACCGGGGTCAGCGTGCCTGGGGATCGCGCCGCTGGGGCAGCGTCACCACCGAGGCGTCGCCCGGCCCGGCCGGCGGCAGCCCCGCGATCTGGGCCAGCAGATCGCACCAGGAGGCCAGATGGGCCGCCGTGTCCGGCACCCCGCCCATCCCCTCCCGGGGCGTCCAGGAGGCCCGGATCTCGATCTGCGACGCGGCGGGGCGCTCGGACAGCCCCCCGAAGTAGTGCGAACTCGCCCGCGTGACAGTGCCGCTCGGTTCGCCGTACGACAGTCCGCGCGCGGACAGCGCACCGGTCAGCCAGGACCAGCACACGTCGGGCAGCAGCGGGTCCGCCGCCATCTCCGGCTCCAGCTCGGCCCGGACCAGCGTCACCAGCCGGAAGGTGCCGCGCCAGGCGTCGTGCCCGTCGGGGTCGTGCAGCAGCACCAGCCGGCCGTCGGCCAGATCCTCGTCGCCGTCGACGACGGCCGCCTCCAGCGCGTACGCGAACGGCGCGAGCCGCTGGGGCGCCCGCGTCGGCTCCACCTCGATCTGCGGCCTCAGCCTGCTGCCGCGCAGCGCCTGCACCGCGGCCAGGAAAGCCGGCGGAGCCGTACCGCTCCCATCCCGGTCCCCCTCCTTGGTGTCGTCCATTCCGTCAGCGCCGTCCGACAGTCGTCCTTGAGCCGCAGCCATGCGGGGAAGATTAAGGGGAACCGAGCCTTCGTGCAGGGCAAGACACCCTTCTACGTGTAGCCGGCCTGTGGGTGACCCCAGGCGCGGCGGGAGCAATTCCACCGCCGTGCAAGACTTGCCCCGTGAGCGCCAACGACACCCCGCAGCAGTCCGCGACCTACGACTCCGCCTTCCTGAGGGCCTGCCGGCGCGAACCCGTGCCGCACACCCCGGTCTGGTTCATGCGGCAGGCGGGGCGCTCGCTGCCGGAGTACCTCAAGGTGCGCGAGGGCGTCCCGATGCTGGAGTCCTGCACGCGGCCCGAGCTGGTCACCGAGATCACCCTCCAGCCGGTCCGCCGGCACGGCGTCGACGCGGCGATCTACTTCAGCGACATCGTCGTACCGCTCAAGGCCATCGGCATCGACCTCGACATCAAGCCCGGCGTCGGCCCGGTCGTCGAGAAGCCGATCCGCACCCGCGCCGACCTGGCCCGACTCCGCGACCTGACCCCCGAGGACGTCTGGTACGTCACCGAGGCCATCGGCCTGCTCACCCGCGAACTCGGCGCCACCCCGCTCATCGGCTTCGCCGGCGCACCTTTCACCCTCGCGAGTTACCTCGTCGAGGGCGGTCCGTCGCGCACGTACGAGAACGCCAAGGCGATGATGTACGGCGACCCGGAGCTCTGGGCCGACCTGCTCGACCGGCTCGCGGACATCACAACCACCTTCCTCAAGGTGCAGATCGAGGCCGGCGCCTCCGCGGTGCAGCTCTTCGACTCCTGGGCCGGCGCCCTGGCCCCCGCCGACTACAGGCACTCCGTGATGCCGGCCTCCGCGAAGGTCTTCGAGGCCGTCGCCGGTTACGGCGTCCCGCGCATCCACTTCGGTGTCGGCACCGGCGAGCTGCTCGGGCTCATGGGCGAGGCCGGCGCGGACGTCGTCGGCGTCGACTGGCGCGTCCCGCTGGACGAGGCCGTCCGCCGGGTCGGCCCCGGCAAGGCGCTGCAGGGCAACCTCGACCCGACGATCCTGTTCACCACCCCGGAGGCCGTCGAGGCCAAGACCGACGAGGTGCTGGCGGCGGCCGCGGGCCTCGAGGGCCACATCTTCAACCTCGGCCACGGCGTCATGCCGGCCACCGACCCGGACGCGCTGACCCGCCTCACGGAGTACGTCCACACGCGGACCGCCCGCTGACTCACCAGGTGTGCCGGGGCCGTGCCCGCCTGCCGAACAGCAGGCCGCGCGGTTCCGGCGGCGGGGGAGTGCCCGGTTTGAGCGGCCAGGCGAGGAGCATGCCGGCCAGGAAGCCGACCACATGCGCCGCGTACGCCACCGTCCCGGCGTCGGAGACGCCCTCGCCGGACGAGTACACCGCCTGAAGCACGAACCAGAAGCCCAGCACCAGCCAGGCGGGCAGCCGCAGCGGCAGGA
The DNA here is from genome assembly GCF_050936785.1 of Streptomyces sp. CA-249302. Lineage (NCBI taxonomy): Bacteria > Bacillati > Actinomycetota > Actinomycetes > Kitasatosporales > Streptomycetaceae > Streptomyces > Streptomyces sp. CA-249302. The sequence goes on from NZ_JBNJMG010000001.1 coordinate 8,356,337, forward strand.
AGATCAGGAACGGGACGAGGACCCAGACCCTGGCCTTCGGATAGAGCACCAGGTAGGCACCGAGGACGCCCGCGATGGCTCCCGAGGCGCCGATCAGCGGGTCGCCGGAGTCCTCGTTGAGCAGCGCGAAGCCGTAGGCCGCCGCGTAGCCGCAGACGACGTAGAAGAGCAGGTACCGCACATGCCCCATGCGGTCCTCGACGTTGTTGCCGAAGATCAGCAGGAAGAGCATGTTGCCCAGCAGGTGCAGCCAGCTGCCGTGCAGGAACATCGCCGTGAAGACCGACACCACGGGCGACTTGTCGTAGCCCGGCGGGGCCACCACACAGCCCAGGGCGCCGCCGGCACTCCTGCCGACGTCGCCCGTGGGGACCGTGCGCGGCAGCTGATGGTGGATCAACTCCCGCGGCACCGCCGCGTAGTGGTCCAGGAACGCCTGCAGATGGCACAGCTGCGCCAGGTCGCTGCCGCCGGCCACGGAGCCGGCTATGCCGGGCGTGGCCAGGAAGACGTAGACGTTCGCGGCGATCAGTGCGTACGTCACCCAGGGGGTGCGGCGCACCGGGTTCACGTCATGGACGGGGATGACCACAAGGGATTAGTGCCCGCGATGGGCCCGGTAAATCGATGAACGCGGCCACGCGCGTGTGCGTATGAGTCGGCAACCGCCCGCGGCGCGGGGAAGGCGGGTCGCGGGGACGACGTGAGGAACAGGCGATGAACGACCGAGTTACTCCTCCGCTGCCGGTACAGGCCCTGCCGAACGGCGAGGCCGAGCTGGCCCTTGTGATCCAACTGCCCTGGGAGGACGTGGCCCGGCTGGGCCAGGAGGCCGGGCGGCTGGCCTCGCAGATGCAGCGCCCGGTGAGCCTCGACGAGGCGGTGAGCAACCGTCTCAGGTCCACGCGGCCCGCCGCCGCGCACGCGAAGCCGGCCGGCGAGCAGCCGGTGGCCGTGACGACCACGGCCTCCGTCTCCTCGCTCCCGCCGCGGCCCCCGGCCGAGCAGGCCCGCCAGGCCATCGAGCGGATCAACGGCTCGGCGTAGCCGTCAGAGCCTCAGGGATCTTCAGGGGGCTTCAGGGGCTCCAGGGGCCCTCAGGAGGCCCGTACCTTCGCGGTGGCCTTGCGGGCGGCCACCAGTACGGGGTCCCAGACCGGGCTGAACGGTGGGGCGTAGCCCAGGTCCAGGGCCGTCATCTGTTCCACCGTCATCCCGGCCGTCAGGGCCACCGCCGCGATGTCGACCCGCTTGCCCGCGCCCTCCCGGCCCACGATCTGCACGCCGAGCAGCCGCCCCGTGCGGTGCTCGGCGAGCATCTTCACCGTCATGGGGGCGGCGTTCGGGTAGTAGCCCGCCCGGCTGGTCGACTCGATGGTGACCGACACGAACCGCAGCCCGGCCCTGCGCGCGTCCTTCTCGCGCAGGCCGGTGCGGGCGATCTCCAGGTCGCAGACCTTGGAGACCGCGGTGCCGACCACACCGGGGAAGGTGGCGTAACCGCCGCCCACGTTCGCCCCGATGACCTGCCCGTGCTTGTTGGCGTGCGTCCCCAGCGCGATGTACCGCTGCCGGCCGGAGACCAGGTCGAACACCTCCACGCAGTCGCCCCCGGCCCAGATGTTCTCGTACCCGCGCACCCGCATGGCGAGGTCGGTCAGCAGCCCGCCGTGCGTCCCCAGGGGCAGCCCGGCGGCCTCCGCGAGTGTCGTCTCCGGACGCACGCCGATGCCCAGCACCACCACGTCCGCCGGGTACTCGGCGTCCTCCGTGACCACCGCCCGCACCCGCCCGTCCTCACCGGTGAGGATCTTGGTGACCTCGGCGTCGTCGACCATGGTGATGTTCATGCCCTCCATGGCCTCGTGCACCAGGCGCCCCATGTCCGGGTCGAGGGTCGACATCGGCTCGCTGCCACGGTTGACGACCGTCACCTCGTAGCCCCGGTTGATCAGCGCCTCGGCCATCTCCACGCCGATGTAGCCGGCCCCCACGACCACCGCGCGCCGGCCACGCGTGCGTGCGAGCGAGTCGAGCAGCGCCTGCCCGTCGTCGAGCGTCTGCACTCCGTGCACCCCGGGGGCGTCCGCGCCCGGCATGTCCGGGCGGATCGGGCGGGCGCCGGTCGCGATCACGAGTTTGTCGTACGACGTCCAGGACTCGTCCCCGGAATCGACACCACGCGCGCGTACCCGCGCGTTCGCCACGTCGATCTCCGTGACCTCGGTACGCATCCGCAGGTCGATGTCCCGCGCGCGGTGCTCCTCCGGCGTACGGGCGATCAGCTCGTCCGGCCCGGAGACGTCGCCGCCCACCCAGTACGGGATGCCACAGGCCGAGTACGAGGTGAAGTGGCCGCGCTCGAAGGCCACGATCTCCAGCTCGTCCGGGCCCTTCAGACGGCGGGCCTGCGACGCCGCGGACATTCCCGCGGCGTCGCCGCCGATCACGACCAGTCGTTCCCTCGCAGCGCTCATGCTCATGCGAACACGCTACGGGGACAGGGCATTTCAGTCCTGCCCACCGTTCTCCTCGGGGGTGGTGGCCTCCGGTGCGGTACGGGCCGTGGGCAGCGGGCCCCAGGTGGCGGCCGCGTGTGCGGACGCCGTGCGGCGCGGCAGCCGGGGCCGGACCAGCCGCAGCCACGCCAGCACGAGCAGGACGGCCACCGCGACGAAGGGCAGCACCGCGCCGAACACCACCGCCAGCCAGCGCAGCATGGTCACGAACGCGTGCCAGCCGCCCTCCAACGCGTCCAGGAAGCCGGGGTCCTCGTCCTTCGCGGCCGCCTTCTTCACCGGCGTCTCGGACAGCGACAGCGTGATGGTGGCCAGGCTGGTGCGGTCCTTCAGGGACGCCTGCTGGGCGAGCAGCGCCTCCAGGTCGGCCTCCCGGTTGCTCAGCTCGCCCTCCAGCTCCACGACGTCGCTCAGCCTGGTCGCCCGGTCCATCAGCTCGCGCACCCGGGCCACGCTGGCCCGCTGCGACTTGATGCGGCTGTCCACGTCGACGACCTGGTCGGTGACGTCCTCGGCCTTCGCGGTGCGGTCCAGCAGCTTGCCCGCGCCCTGTAGGTCGGTCAGGACCTCGTCGTACTTCTCGACCGGCACGCGCAGCACCACGCGCGTGTGCTCGCGTCCCTCGTCGTCCCGGCTGGTGGTCTCGTTCCCGACGTAGCCGCCCGCGTTCTCGGTGGTGGTGCGGGCCTCGTCAAGGGCCTTGGGCACGTCCTTCACCTGTACGGTCAGCGAGGCGGTGCGGATGATGCGGCTCACCGCCGGCTGCGGCGCCCGGGTCGCCCGGGAGCCGCTCGCGTCGTTCGCGCCGCCGGGGGCGGAGCCCTTCTCGTCGCTCCGGGCGGCGGCGCCGTCCGCGGCCTTGCTCCCGGCGCTGCTGTCGTTCGCGCCGCTGCTGCATCCGGTCAGCGCGAGCGCGGTGGCCAGCAGCAGTCCCGTCACGGCGTGGACGGGTCGTACGGAATGTCGTGCGCGCATCTGGGCGTCCCCCCGAGGGTCTTGACGACTGACGCTCCTTGGACGCCGGGAGGGGCACGGACGTTGGGGTGGGGCCGGTCCCGATGCGGTCACGGTCGGGACTCGTGCAGGACACCGGGGCGGGGCGGGCCTGTCAGTGGGGTCTGAGAGGCTGGGGACATGCGCGAAGTGGAGAGTCGTACGGGTGCGGGGTCGGTCGTCGTCATCGGGGCCGGCATCGCGGGGCTGGCCGCCGCCCACCGGTTGCTGGCGCGGGGCGCGCGGGTGACCGTGCTGGAGGCCTCGGACCGGGTCGGCGGCAAGCTGCTGCCGGGCGAGATCGCGGGCGCGCGCGTGGACTTCGGCGCCGAGTCGATGCTGGCCCGCCGACCGGAGGCGGTCGCCCTCGCGCGCGAGGTGGGGCTCGCCGACCGCCTCCAGCCGCCGGCCACGGCGACGGCCTCGATCTGGACCCGCGGCGCCCTGCGCCCCATGCCCAAGGGTCACGTCATGGGCGTCCCCGGCACCGCGACCGCCCTCTCCGGCGTCCTCTCCGACGAGGGCCTCGCCCGCATCGAGCGGGACGCCGACCTGCCCCGCACGGAGGTCGGCGACGACGTGGCGGTCGGCGAGTACGTGGCGGAGCGCCTCGGCCGCGAGGTCGTCGACCGCCTCGTCGAGCCCCTGCTGGGCGGGGTGTACGCGGGCGACGCGTACCGCATCTCGATGCGCTCGGCGGTCCCGCAGCTCTACCAGGCGGCGAAGGCGCACGACTCGCTCACCGAGGCCGTCCGCGAGATCCAGGCGAAGGCCGCGGCGGCCCAGCAGACGGGGCCGGTGTTCATGGGCATCGAGGGTGGAGTCGGCACGCTGCCGCTCGCGGTGGCGGAGGCGGTGCGGGCGGCGGGCGGCGAGATCGTCACCGGCGCGCCCGTGACCGAGCTGCGCCGCGCGGCCGGGACCGGCTGGCGCGTGACCACCGCCGACCGCCTCCTGCACGCCGACGCCGTCGTCCTCGCCGTCCCCGCCCCCGTCGCCGCCGATCTCCTCCGCGCCGAGGCCCCCGCCGCCGCCACCGAGCTGGCCGGCATCGAGTACGCCTCCATGGCCCTGATCACCCTCGCCTACCGTCGCGCCGACACCGCGCTCCCCGAGGGCAGCGGCTTCCTGGTGCCGCCGGTCGACGGGCGCACCATCAAGGCGTCGACGTTCGCCTCCCAGAAGTGGGGCTGGATCGCCGACGGGAACCCGGACCTGGTCGTCCTGCGCACCTCGGTCGGCCGGTACGGCGAGACGGAGATCCTCGGCCGCGAGGACGCCGGCCTGGTCGACGTCTCCCGCCACGACCTGCGCGAGGCGACCGGCCTCGACGCCACGCCGGTCGCCACCCGCGTCACCCGCTGGACCGACGGCCTGCCCCAGTACCCCGTCGGCCACCACGCGCGCGTGGCCCGCATCCGCGAGCACGTCGCCAAGCTCCCGGGCCTCGCGGTGTGCGGCGCCCAGTACGACGGCGTCGGCATCCCGGCCTGCATCGCGAGCGCGCACGCAGCCGTCGACCAGCTTGACGGCGACCTCAGTGCTGTGCAGGAGCTCACCGCCAACCCGGTGCAGAGTCTGCACGGCGGAGCGGGAGAATGAGGGACATGAGTGACGACGCCCCCACCACCGAGGCCGCCCGGATCCCGAACAAGGGCAAGCTGGCCAAGGACCTCAACGAGGTCATCCGCTACACCCTGTGGTCCGTCTTCAGGCTGAAGGACGTACTGCCCGAGGACCGCGCGGGCTACGCCGACGAGGTCCAGGAGCTCTTCGACCAGCTCGCCGCAAAGGACGTGACGATCCGCGGCACGTACGACGTGTCCGGTCTGCGCGCCGACGCCGACCTCATGATCTGGTGGCACGCGGAGACCAGCGACCAGCTGCAGGAGGCGTACAACCTCTTCCGCCGCACGAAGCTGGGCCGCGCCCTGGAGCCCGTCTGGTCGAACATGGCGCTGCACCGCCCCGCCGAGTTCAACCGCTCGCACATCCCGGCGTTCCTCGCCGACGAGACGCCCCGCAACTATGTGAGCGTCTACCCCTTCGTGCGCTCCTACGACTGGTACCTGCTGCCCGACGAGGACCGCCGCCGCATGCTCGCCGACCACGGCAAGATGGCCCGCGGCTACCCGGACGTCCGCGCCAACACGGTCGCGTCCTTCTCGCTCGGCGACTACGAGTGGATCCTCGCCTTCGAGGCCGACGAGCTGTACCGCATCGTCGACCTCATGCGCCACCTCCGCGCCTCGGAGGCCCGCATGCACGTCCGCGAGGAGGTCCCGTTCTACACGGGCCGCCGCAAGGACGTCGCGGAGCTTGTGGCGGGCCTGGCCTGATCAACTAGCCGGTTGTGGAGTCGCCTTACGTGAGCGACTCGTCGGCTGGGGTTCCCGGTGCGGTGCGCAGGCCGCGCGCCGTACCGGCATCCGCCCTTCCAGCAGGTACGCGTCCAAGTACCCGTTGACGCACCGGTTCGGCCCCCCGGCGATCCCGTGCGTCCCCGCATCCCGCTCGGTCACCAGCACCGCCCCCGACAACCGCCGCTGCAACTCCAACGCCCCCTCGTAAGGCGCGGCAGCGTCCCGCTCGGCGGCCAGAATGAGCGTCGGCGGCAACTCCCCGGGCCCCGTCCGCACATCCACCGGCTGCTGACGCGGCGCGAGCCAGTACGCGCAGGGCAGGTTCATCCACACGTTGTCCCAGGTCTCGAACGGCGCGACCCGCGCGAGCCGCGTGTTGTCCCGGTCCCAGACCCTGAAGTCCGTCGGCCAGGACGCGTCGTTGCACTCCACGGCCGTGTACACCGCGTTGGAGTTCTCCGCCTCGGCCGCCGCCCCCGGCACCGGCGCCGCCTGTCCGATCAGCTGCTTCGGGTCGCCCTTCAGGTACTCCGACAGCGCCTGCGCCCGGTGCGGCCAGTAGTCGTCGTAGTATCCGGCCGTCAGAAACGCCCCCTGCAACTGTGCAGGGCCCACCTTGCCCCCGGCCGGTTCCGCCGCCAGCTGCGCGCTCGCCCGTTCGTAGCTGCGCTGCACCGCCTCGGCCGTCTTCCCCAGCCCGTACACGTCGTCGTGCCGGGCGATCCACTCGCGGAAGTCCGTCCAGCGCTCCTCGAACGCGGCCGACTGGTCGAGGTTGTTGCGGTACCAGACCTGCTCCGGGTCCGGATTCACCGCGGAGTCGAACACCATCCGCCGTACATGGGACGGGAACAGGGTCGCGTACAGCGCCCCGAAGTAGGTGCCGTACGAGGCCCCCATGAACGTCAGCCGGTCCTCGCCGAGCGCCGCCCGCAGCACGTCCAGGTCGCGGGCGTTGTTGACCGAGTTGTAGTAGGGCAGCGCGCTGCCCGCCCTCTTCGAGCACCCGCGCGCGTACGCCTTCGCCTGCGCGATGCGTTCCTTCTTGTACGACTCCGAGGGGTTCGTCGGCGACTGCGAGGGTGCCTTGAAGAAGCGCTTGGGGTCCTGGCAGGACAGCGGTGCTGAGTGGCCGACGCCGCGCGGGGAGTAGCCGACCAGGTCGTACGCCGCCCCGATCCGCTTCCACTCCGGCAGCAGCCCGACCAGCGGGAAGTACAGGCCGTCGCCGCCAGGTCCGCCCGGGTTGTAGACCAGCGCGCCCTGCCCCGGCACCCGGCGCTTGCTGTTGTGCGGGTCCTTGTGCGTGGCCAGGACCCGGCTCACCGTCAGCTTGATCTGCTTGCCGTTCGGATCCGCGTAGTCGAGCGGGACGGACACCGTGCCGCACTTGAGCGCACCCGGCATGTCCTGCGCCTCGGCGCACTTCCCGAAGTCGATGCCGGCGGCCCGGGCGCGCGCGGCGGCGATCGCCGTGCCTTGCAGAGCAGCCGTGTCCGGCACGACGGAGGCGCCGCCGGCCGGCGCCGCGGCGAGGGTGGTCAGGAGCAAGGATCCGGCGGCCGAGTAGAGGGCGGCTGCTCTCATGGCGTATCCCTTCGATGCACGGCGGCGACAAAAGGGATGTTTCGTTCGGCGGTCGGCGAAGGCAAGCACCGCCCCGGCGGTGTCGGCGCCAATGACCCCTGTGCGCCCCCGGCGTGCGGTTCACGCCGACCGGAAAACGACCCCTACGGCTGGTCGCGGTGCGTGAGGGCGGCGCGCAGATCCGGCTCGCCGATCGCCCGTACGCCCCGTACGGCGACGGTCGTGAGATACGTACGGTCGTCGCCGCCCGCCGCGTGCCGCGCGAGGGTCCCCAGAAGCCGCTGTCCGGCCGGAGAGGCCCAGCGGGAGTACGGGTGGACCTCGATACGCGCGATGGCGAGACAGCTCAGCGTCAGGGCCAGCGGCAGCGCGAACCAGAGGGCCATCAGCCCGCGCGGCATGGTCGACTGGGCGGGCAGCAGCAGTGCGGCCGCGCCGAGCGCCGCGACGGCCGACGCGGCGAACTGCACCTGACGGATCCCCGAGGCGATGCCGCCCCGCCCGTCGGGCACCGCGAGCCCGGCGCTGACCAGCCGGTCGCCGAGGCTGCCCACCGCGTCCGCGGAGGCCGCGGCGGCCCGGACCGGGGCGATCCGGTTCTGCCCCTCAGGGCCGATGGCCCCGATGACGGACCGCTCGATGTCGTCCCGGGCGAGCGGATCGACCACGGTCGCCCAGCCGGTGTGGGCGAGCAGCAGCCGCCGCTGCCGGGCCATGGAGACCATGGTCAGATCGGCCACCCGCCCGGGCCCGCCGGACAGGAAAGCCGCCTCGTAGAGCGTCAGATCGTGACCCTGGGTGTCCGCGTCGACGGCGGCCGCGCGTACGGCGGCCAGGCACAGCCGCGTACACGCCGTGCCGGCGACGGCCCAGGCCAGCAGCAGGAACAGAACCCAGAACATGCCGCGTTTCTATGCCAAAGGCCTGCGGAGACGCCATGGCCTGTTCACAATCCGGACAGAGCGTTGCGGGTATGTGACGTTCCGGTTGTCCGGAAGCGATCCGTGCGGGCGCTACGGCTGTTACGGCGGCGGGCTGGAGGCGGCCGGCGGGAGCGTGTACGTGCCGGACGCCGAAGGGGTGACCGGGACGACCGGGGTCGGATCCGCCGTCGGGCCGGGCGGAGCCGGGGAGTTGGTGAGCGGGGGAGTGCTCGCCGAGGCCATGTCCCGCGCCAGCGCGTCCCAGTCGACGTACCCCGTGGCCTCCAGGACCTTGATGTGGTCCAGGACGGTCGTGTTCGCGTCGTCGGCGAGGGCGCGCACCAGGGAGTTGCGGGTGGTGGCGCGGACCTGGGCGACGACGGAGAACACCTTGCCGTGCGCGAGGCGCAGGATGTTGGCGAAGTCGCGGTCGTAGTCCACGCCTTGGGCCGCGTTCAGGGTGGCGAGCCACTGCTGCTGCTGGGCGTTGGGCTCGTTGGGCAGGGCGAGCCCGAGCTTGGCCGCGACGTCCCGGACCCGCTGGTCGAGGAAGGTGTGCCCCTGGACGAGGTGCTGCCCCGCCGTCCGTACGGCCTGGGTGGTGCCCTTCTGCTCGGCCTCCTGACCGGCGGGCAGCTCCCACAGGCCGGCCAGCCGGACCTTGGTGATGAACTCGCGGTCCAGGCCGGACAGCGGTCCGTAGTTCGTCGCCACGGTCTGGGCGTTGAGCACGTCCACGCCGGTGCCCGACCGGTCGGCGTACGACCAGATCGGGAAGATCAGCGCCAGTAGGGTCGCTGTCAGGCCCGTGATGATGATCCCGGTGCCACTGATGATGCCTCGGCCCCTGAGGGGCGGTCGAGGTCGCATGGTGCCTCCTGCTCACGGCACCGCACGCTTGTCGGAAAATGAGTGCGGGATTGACAGGTTACCGGGAGGTGTGAGGCAACTGTCGGGCAGGGATGCCCGTCAACGGTGCAGCAGCACCTTGCGCGCCGCCCGCACCAGGCGTCCCTGCGCCCGCGGTGCCGGCCCGGACCGCTCCAGCCACCAGTCCCGCAACTCCCGTCGCACCCGCGCGTCCTCCGGCCGCCCGGAGAGCAGCAGCTGCTCGGCGAAGGACAGCGCGTCCCGCCGGTAACCGCCGGTCATCGGCTGCCCGTGCGCGTACGCGAGGAAGGCGGGCCGGTAGCCCTCGCCGAGAATCTCCGGCAGTTCGGGCGCGACCTTGCCCACGACGTCGGCCCGCTTCCCGGCGAGCGCGCGTGCCTGCACGCCGAGCCGCACCCGGTCGAACCCCTCGGGGACCGGCGTACCCGCGACGAGCGCGGACAGCAGCGCGGCCTGAGCGAGGGCGAGACGCTGACGGGCCGGATCGGTGGGCGACTCGGCACTCGGCACCTCTGCGGAGGGAGCCCGCATGCCCTCGGCCGTACCGCGACCGGCCGCCACGGCTTCCCGTATCGCCGCCAACTCCCCTTCCAGCACCGCCGGTTCCGGGAAGTTCTCGTCCCGCTCCAGCAGCACCCCCGGCGGTGACACCCGCGACGCGAGGTCGGTCAGGATCGCCAGGACCTCGGGCGGTACCGGGTGGGCGTGGCTGTCGTGCCAGACGCCGTCCCGTTCGAAGCCGCCCGCGACATGGACGTACGCGATGGCCTCCAGCGGGAGCTCGGCGAGTGCCTTGGCCGGGTCCTCGCCTCGGTTGACGTGGTTGGTGTGCAGGTTGGCCACGTCGATGAGCAGGCGTACGCCGGTCCGCTCGACCAGTTCGTAGAGGAACTGCCCCTCGGTCATCTCCTCGCCCGGCCAGGAGATCAGCGCGGCGATGTTCTCGACGGCCAGCGGCACCGGCAGCGCGTCCTGGGCGATGCGGACGTTCTCGCACAGGACGTCGAGGGCGTCCCGGGTGCGGGGCACGGGCAGCAGGTGGCCGGCCTCCAGGAGCGGCGAGGCGGTCAGCGGGCCGCCCGCCCGGACGAACGCGATGTGCTCGGTGACCAGCGGCGCCCCCAGCGCCTCCACCCGCTCGGCCAGCGCGCTCAGCCGCCCGGCGTCGGGCCGGTCGGCGCCGCCGAGGCCCAGCGAGACGCCGTGCGGGATGACGGTCACCCCGCGGGCCCGGAGCCGCTGGAGCGACTCGGGAAGGTGCCCGGGGCAGAGGTTCTCGGCCACGGCCTCGACCCAGTCGATGCCCGGCATGCGCTCCACGGCGTCCGCGATCTCCGGCCGCCATCCGATACCCGTACCCAGTCGCTCCATGGTCCGTCCCCCTCCTCGGCTTCCTCCGCAACCGCCCGTCCCGTCCGTCTCTCCGGACGTGACGGGGGTATGGCCCCGGAGGCCGGACCCGAACCCCGCCGCTTACACCTTCAGAGGAACATTTGAGGTTCGGATCCGGCCCCGGGGCACCCCGGCGGCCCTACTGGAGGACACCCGCCGAGTCCACCGGATCCGGCCGTCCCGTGTTGACCGTGCCCGGCGCGGCCGGCGAGGGCCGGGAGGTCGTCTTCACGTCGCCGCTCGCCTCGGCGGCCGGCGCGGAGGGCGCCACCTGCCCGGGGACCGGCGCCGCGGGGCCGGTGGGGCTGGCGGTCGTACCGGCGACGGCGTCGTTGGCGATGGCGTCGAAGTCGACCCGGCCGGTCTTCTCCAGGATCGTGATGTGGTCGAGCACGGTCTGGTTGGCGTCCGAGGCCAGCTGCCGTACGAGGGTGTTGCGGGTGGTGTTCCGGACCGTGCCGATGGCCGGGAAGATCTTGCCGTGCGCGGACCGGAGCAGGTTCACGAACTTGTACTCGTACTCCGCGCCGCTCGCCGCGGACATCTCCTGCAGCCAGCCCTGCTGCTGCTCGTTCGGCACGTTGGGCAGTTCCACGCCGAGCTGGGCGGCGACGATCCGGACCCGTTTGTCGAGGTCGGTGTGGCCGACGATGAGATGGTCGCCGGCCTCCTTGATCGCCTCGCTGGGCGCGCGCTGGATCGCCTGCTGACCGGCCGGCAGCTCCCACAGTCCCGCCAGCCGGACGCGCACGATCAGATCGCGGTCGGCCGCGGTCAGCGGACCCCACTGGGTGTTCACGGTCCCCGCGGCCACGTTCGCCTGCCCGGTGCCCGAGCGGTCGGCGTACGACCACACGGGGAACGCGAGGGCGCCGATGGTGGCGACGAGGGCCGCGACGAGGAACGTCGTACCGTTGATCCGCCTGTTGCTCAAAGCTGCCTCCTGGGCTGGTGCTTGGCCGGAGCCGGCGACTGGAGGTACGAGCGGGTCGGCAGCGTTGTTCAAACAAACGGTAAAGACCTAAACGGCTGGCAAAGTCGTACGGCCGTCACGTCCGGCCCTCACGCCCCCGTCGGCCACCGCTCCGGCGCCCGCCCGAGCAGCCGCAGCGTCTCCTCCAGCGGCCCGGCTCCCGCGGGTCCCGCCACTACGGGCGCGAACGGGAATCCCGGTCCCCGCAGCGCCGGTTCGGCCGGGACGAGCCGGGCGACGGCGAGCGCCGCGCCGAGCACCTCGTCCGGCAGCTCCACCGCCACTCCGAGCGTGGCGGCGACGTCCCAGGCGTGCACCACGTAGTCGACGAGGTGGAAGGCGATCGCCGTCCGCCCGGGAAAGCTCGCGCCCAGCTCCGGCAGCGCGAACTCCCGCTCCCCGACGCCCGGTTCGCCGAAGGCGCCGAGAACGGCCGCCGCGGCTCCCCGGTGCACCCGGGCCGGTTCGCTCAGGTCCGCGGGCTCGCGCCAGTGCGCCATGTCCTGCCCCGCGCCGCGCGCGGCGGCCGCGAACCCGTGGTGCTGCGCGGCCATGTGCGCCACGAGCTGCCGCAGGGTCCACCCCGCGCACGGGGTGTCCCGCTCCCAGTCCTCACCTTTCGCCAGATCCACCACCCGAACCGCCTCACGCACGGCGACCCGGTCCAGTTCGACGATGTCCGCTTCGGTGACAGTCATGGCTCCGAGCCTAAAACTGTCCGAACGGTCGTGCTACTAGTTTTCCGAGGACGCCTGTTGCAGTCGCGCCGCGATCCCCGTCCGCGCCCGCTCATAGGCCGTCTCCTCGCTGTGCAGGACCGACACCATGTTGGCCGTCTCCATCAACGCGACCAGCTCGAAGGCAAGTTGCGGCACATCGGTCCCGGCCTGCAGCTCGCCGGCGTCGCGCGCCCCGGCGATGGTGTGCTCCACATGGGCGGTCCAGTCGCGCTGGGCGCGGACCACGGCGTCGTGCACCGGTCCCGACCTGGCGTCGAACTCGGCGATCACCTCGTAGAAGAAGCAGCCGCCCGGGAAGACCCGGCCGCGCGAGTACTCCAGCCATGCCTCGCACAGCCGCAACACCCGCCCGGCGCCCGGCGGTTCCTCCTGCGCCGGTCGGATCACCCGCTCGGTGAAGATGCGCCCCGCCTCGCGCACGGTGGCGAGCTGCAGCTCCTCCTTCGACCCGAAGAGCGCGAACACCCCGCTCTTGCTGAGCCGCAGCTCCGTCGCCAACCGCCCGACGGACAGGGCCTCCAGCCCCTCCACGGAGGCGATCTCGACGGTGCGGTCCAGCACCGCCTGCCGGGTCCGGTTGCCCCGTTCGACCCTGCCGTCGACCCGTGTCACCTTGTCGTCCCTTCAGCCGAGCCGCGTCGTCCCACCGTAAGGGGAAGGCGATGGGCAGCTGTCCAGCGGTCGGCTGGTGACGGTGCCGGTGCGGGTGGCGGTGTACGCGTAGCACTGGGCCCAGTCGGATGCCGCGACCTGGACCACGACCGTGGTGCGGGTCGCGGTCCGGGCGACGGAACGGGGGCTTCGGGGGCGCAGTACGTCGGCGATCTCCCGGTCGGTCAGGGTGCCGTCGGCGTCGGCCCCCTGGAGCCGGGTCCTGAGCCGCTCGGCCGCGGCGGTGACGTCGGCCCGGGCGTCGTGCTCCCGGTCCCGCCCGCTGTCGTGCACGGCCTGGAAGAACCAGACCAGCACACCCACGGCCACCAGCATGCCGAGCAGTACGGCAGCGCCGAGGCAGCCGGCCGACCGGGCGAGGAACCCGGCCGGCCCGCTGCCGCGGTGTGGCGCATGCCGCGTGGGGGAGGTCACGCGGTCATGCTCCCGTATAGCCGATGGAGGTCAAGGCGTCCTCCACCACGTGCTCGTATCCGGTGGTGCCCGCGTTGTTCGGATGGAAGGCCTCGCGGCTCAGGCAGGTCTGGCCGATGCCCGAGACGGCGATGCACACGGCGTGCGGGTCCCCTTCGTGGAAGTCCCCGTCGCCGTTGGGGCCGAGCACGATCTTGTTGATCCACTCGTCGCTGTCGCAGCCGCCGTGGCCGACGAACGCCGATACCGGATTGGCGTACGACACGTCGTACCCGGCCGCGTGCAACTCGTCCACCTTGGCCTTCTGCGCGGCGTCCGTGTAGTTGGCGAGGGTCGCCAGAGCGGCGGCCTCGTCGCCGTCGATGTACCAGGAGCCCGTGCACTTGACCGTGCGGCTGAGGATCTCCGGATAGCCGACGAGCAGGATCTTGGCGTTCGGTGCCTGCTGGGCGATGGCCCTCAGGGTGTCGCCGATGTCCTCCTTGGTCTGGTCGATCAACGCCTCGTACTTGCTGAGGAAGTCGCTGCCCGCGCAGTCGCCCAGGCCCGCGCAGTCCGTGACGGCGTTGACGAACGCGCCGTAGTTGTTGCCGCCGATGGTGAGCGTCACCAGCGTCGTGTCGTCGGTGAGCACGCCGGAGTCCACCTGCGGGATCTCCCGGAACTCGCCGTCGCCGGCGGCGATGTCACCGCTCTGCCAGTAGCTGGTGTCGACGGACCCGTCCACCTGCCAGGTGTGGGCGCCGGAGCAGGCGACGAAGCCGAGTTCCGCGTCGGGGCTGTAGTTGTCGGACAGCAGCGACAGGCTCGCGGACTCGCCCGGCAGTACGAGCTTGCGGGGCCACGCGTTGGCGCTGCGACGGCAGGCGTCCCAGTCGACGGTGCCGTGGTCCTGGTTGGTGGACTCGTCGTACGAGCCCGCGCCCTCGCCCGAGGAGTAGGAGTCGCCGAGCGCGGCCACGATGTGCCGTGGCTTGGCCGAGAGCCACTGGAAGCCGACGGCGTCCCAGGCCACGTCGTTGTCCGCCTGCCCCTCGGGGGTGTAGTTGGACAGCGTGACGCCCTGGAAGTCGGAGCCGGCGGTGAAGTGGTAGATGCCCAGGCTCACCCACTGGTTGGCGTGGGCGACTGCGTTGATGATCCGGTTGTGGGTGGTGCCGTCGCCGAGGTGGATGGTGTACACGGCCTGCTGGCTGCCGGAGCCGGTGTTGGGCAGGTGAACCAGTACCCGGGTCCAGGAGGTGCGCTGGGTGTTGAGTCTCCAGGTGCCGGTGGCGGCCATCGCGCCGCTCGCGTCGCCCGGATCCGTACCGGGATCGGACACGTTGGCCGTGGCGCCGTGGGCGTCGTCGCGGGCGTGGGCGTACCAGAAGTGGTCGCCGAACCCGCCGCCGATCTGGTGCAGGTCACCCTTCGCCTCGTAGTGGCCGGCGGAGTCGGCGTTGAAACGGAAGCCGAAGGTTCCCGAGTTGGTCCAGCCCGACTTGGCGCAGTTGTCGGTGAACGTCGGGACGCTGCTGGACACGTCGTCCACGATGGTGAAGCCCACGTCCGCGTTGTCGCACATGGTGCCGGATCCGTTGTTGCCGTTGCCCAGTTCGGTCCTGAGGGTCTTGTACGTCAGGTACTCGTGACCGCAGCTGTTGGGGCAGTCCACCTTCCAGGTGGTCTGGTTGGCGTGGTACCAGTGCGGCGGGTCGCAGGTCTCGCCGAGGTGGTCGACCTCGCAGCGCGGCGGGTCGGCCGGGTCGCAGTCGTTGACGAGCGGGGCGCAGAAGGTGTCGAGGTCCGGCTTGACCGAGGAGCGGTCGGCGTCGGAGTTCCACCAGGCGGCCGAGTAGCCCGCGGGGTTGCTGTTGTTGGCGGTGCCGTCGTCGGCATAGGCGCGCCCGGTGTCGATCGGCCAGGCGCCCCAGCCGAGTACCTTCTCCTCGTACGACCACTCCTGCGGATGGGCGGCGTCCGCATAGGTGTTGCCGTCCAGGAAGGCGTGCCGGTCCGGGGGATAGAGCGGGTTGGACGGGTTGTTCAGCCAGCCCAGGCCCCAGTAGCCGGTCGGGTTGGCCGGGATGTAGTAGTTGAGGCCGGAGTTGTAGTCCCACAGGGCGGCGAACCAGTTCTCCGGTGCCGCCGGGTCGTCGGTGTTGAGCTTGATGGCGGTGGACGCGTCGGTGGTGTGCAGCTCGTTCCACTTCTTCTCGAGCGTCTGCGCGGCGACCGCGATGTTGGAGGTGTAGTCCAGCGCGATGGCCCGCTGCTGGGCGGCAGGCAGCTCGTCCACGGCGCCCGTCTTCATGCCGTCGGTCTGCTGGCCGATGCCGTAGCCGCAGTCGGTCTTGGACCAGTCGATCAGCCAGTGGTCCTCGGGGGACGCCGGGTCGCTGGGGTGACCGTAGAAGCCGTTGGTGCTGGCCAGGGTGGAGCTGGTCTGGCCGGGCAGCGCACCGCCCTCGGCCTGCCAGAGATTGGACTCCTGGGCCAGCACGCCGAGGAGGACCTGCGCGGGGATACGACCGCTGCTCGTCCCGTTCAGACCCGGCAGCGGGAACATGCCCTGGGGGTTGACCGTGCCGAGGGCGTCGGCGGTGCGCCAACCGCCCTGGCGGACGTAGGCGCTGGTGAGGTCGGACCGGATGGCCATGTCGGCGGCCCACTCGACCTGGTTGGGGGTCGGCTGGTACGCCTGCTGTGCCGGGTCGTTGCGCGGCTGCGAACAGGTGCGGTCGTCGTCGACCGTGCTCGTGGGGCTGCCGGCCACGGCGGCCGACAACGTGGTCGCGGACTTCGACGCTGTGCCGGAGCCGGTCAGGGCCGGTGACGCCTGCCCGCCCGCGGCCTTCGCCCCGGTGGCGGCCTCGCCCACGGTGAAGGCGATCTTCCTTCCGGTCGCGGGCACCTCGGTCTTGATCTTCAGCGGTGCCGGAGTGTTCCAGGCGGTCGCCGCGAGGGGATCGCTGACGTGGCTGCGCAGGCTCTCGGACACGGCCTGGTCGACGGCGAGCGCGCCGGTCGAGGACACGGTGGCGTCCGCCGGGACCTTCAACTGCCTGACAGCGGAGGGCAGTTGCTGTACTGAGGCGGGCTTGCCGGTGAGGAAGACGCGGCCGGAGGTGCCGGCCGCCAGGCCCAGTTCACCCGACGAGCCCTGGGCGAAGGTGGTGGTCCGGCCGGCGGCGGTGCGGCGGGCGCGGGACCTGCCGGACTTCTGGTCCAGGAAGTCGACGCCGTCCTTGGCGTCGACGTGCAGGCCGAAGGCGGGGCCGTCGGTGGTGGCGAGCTCGGTGGCGTGGTTCTTCCGGTCGAAGCCGATCAGTCGGCCCGCCGCCGCGCCGACGATGCCGTCGGCGGTGGGGACCGCGGAGGTGACCTGGACGTTCTCGGTCTGCCTGCGGACGACAGTGCCGGTGGCGGTGTTCACCGTCAACAGCCGCGTCTGGTTGCGCTGTTCGTCGCCGAGCTGGGTGAGCACGGCGGTCTCGCCGGTGCCGCAGCCCGGGTTGAAGTACCCCAGGGTGACCGTGTCTGCGAGCTTGGTGACCTTGCCGCTGGTCAGGTCGACGACGGCGGCGAAGGCGCCACGCTCCATCAGCTCGGGCTCGTTGGTGAAGTCCCGCGGCGCGTAGACGACCACGGCCCGTTTGCCGGACCCCGTCACGCACGCGTTCCCGATCCACAGGTCGGTGCCGAAGCCGGGTTCCGAGAGCGTGGCGACGGTCCGCCACTGGTAGGCCTTGGCGCTGTCGGCGGTCAGCACACGCAGCGCGGAACCGTCACCGGCGACGGTCACCGCGCGGTCGGCCGACTTCTGCCAGCCCTTGGCCAGCTGCGTGTCCGGGGAGAGCACCTTCGAGGACCGGTCCTGGCTCGGTGCCTTGGGAGTGGGGTCGTTCGCGCCGGACGACTCCGAGGCGGACGCGGGTGACCCGGAAGGTGGTGCGGCGAAGGCGGGACCGGTCTGGGTCAGGCCGGTGACCGCCAGTGAAGCGGCCAGCAGGGTGATGGACGCACGTGCTCTGTGTCTCAGCCTCAAGGGTCCTCCAGGGTCCCGATGGGCAGGTGTGACCGACGGTGGGAGCAGACGTGAGGGTGAGAGGCGGGGGACATGAGTGCCCCCTCATCCCCGTTGCGGGACAGGAGAGTTCCCGCGAGTGAAGCCGACACAAGGTATGTGCAGGGGTCCCGGAAAAGGAAGAGGTCATGGCAACGGACGGATCCGGACACCATGACAGCGATGTCCACCGAGCGTGGTCCGTGGGGGTGGAACCCCTCGTTCCTGTGGATTTCTGTCGGAAATCTTCCACTTCCTCTCGCTACCCAACGCGCATGAAGTGACCTCAGTCACACGTGAGTTGGTGATGTCTGCGCCTCAAGTGCAGGAAGTTGCTTGGATGTTTCTTTGGTAACTCTTGGTTGTTCCTGTTGGGCTCTGAAGAGAAACCTGTGCACGTCCCTGAATTGAGCGCGCCGTCAGGGATACACGGGGGCGGGGCGTCGCGCACTTCATGACCCATTGGCGAACTCGCCGCCATCGCACGGAGTTTGCCTGCCTTCCTCACTGCAAAGGACGGGTCATGGTCAGTGCTCTTTCCGCGTTCCGCAACGTCAACAGACGGGCGGCGGCGATCGGCCTCGCCGTCGTCACCTGCGCCGGTATCACCACGTTCGCCACCGAGAGCCAGGCGCACGCGGTCACCGTCATCTACTCCTCCTCGCCCTGCATCGCCAGGGACCCCAGAGGCTTCGACCCCGACTGCGAGGCGGACCTCTTCATCAACTACAACTCGTCGCCCGACAGCGGCGTGAAGCCGGCGCCCGGCGCGGTCGCCGACATGTACGGGGACGTCTACGACTTCTCGGCAGGCCTGGACGGCAACGGGCAGTACGTCTTCGTCTTCAGCACCCTCGGCAGCCGGCCGGGTGCCGGGCAGAAGATCAAGAACAACGCGGCCTCCGCGGACCCCTGCGGCGTGGACAGCTACCGGATCTACTACAACTCCGGGTACACCGGCCACTCCCAGTACTTCGGCTCCGACCGGTACTGCGACGGGGACTTCAACTTCGACTCCACGCTGAAGAACGAGGACGCCTCGGAGCACTGGTCCTGACGTCGCGTCGTGGTCGGCAACTCGCCGCCAGGGGAGGAGAGTTGATGGTTGGTCGGAGATCCGCACGGCCCGCGGCGGCCGTCGCGGCGGTGGTGCTGCTCGCCCTGGCCGGATGCTCCCCGAGCGGCGGGATCGGCACGTCCCGGGCGGGGGATGCCGGCCCTTCGGGGACCGGCGCCCCCGCCTGGCCCGCCGCGGTGCCCGCGTCGGGCCTCGCCAAGGGCCTGGTCCTGCCGATGGAGGCCTACATGGAGCCGTACGCGGACACCGTGGTCATCGACCAGGCCGTCGACCGGCTCACCACGCAGTGCATGAAGCGGTACGGCTACGCCTACACCGCGCCGGCCCGCGGCATGACCCCGCCGCCCAGCAGCGACGACTCCAACATGCCGCGCCGCTACGGCATCACCGACCAGGACCTGGCCGCCAGGTTCGGCTACTTCCTCGGCGATCTCAACCAGACCCCGCCGCCGGCGCCGAAGCTCACCTCCGCGGAAACGGCCGTGCTCACCGGTCGGCTGGCCATCGCCCGGGGCGCGAGGAAGGCCCCGGCGCGGATCGGCGGCAAGAGCATCCCGCAGGACGGATGCCTCGGAGAGGCGACCCGGAGGATCGGGCCGCGCATCGACGAGAGCCTGCCCAGCAAACTCGACTACGAGAGCCTGCGCCGGTCGCAGAGCGACCCCCGCGTGCTGGCCGTCATCGGCGCCTGGTCGCGGTGCATGAAGGCGAAGGGCTACACCGTGGACAGCCCGCTGAATGCCGCGAACCTCACCCCGGACACCCACAACGGGCAGGCCGGCCAGGCGGACATCACCACGGCCCTGACCGACATCAAGTGCAAGCGGCAGACCGGCCTCGTCAGGACCTGGTTCACCGTGGAGTCCGCCATCCAGCGGCAGCAGATCGAACAGCACCAGCTGGCCCTGACCCAGGTCAAGGAGAGGATCACCGCCGAGGTCAAGGCGGCGACCGGCGTACTGGGTCGCTGAACGCAACACGACGACGGTGCCAACCCGCATCCGGCGAAAGGGACTTGAGACTCCATGGGATCGCGTACAGCCCGGCGTCGGCGCGCCGTCGTGGGCGTGGCCACCCTCGCCGGGCTGCTGTCGGTGGGCGGACTGGCGGGGTCGGGGCTGGTGCGGTCGCCCTCACAGGCGGCCGCGGACACCCGTCCGCCCGCGCCGAGCGTGATCACCGCGCCGGTGACACGACAGGTCCTGCGCTCCACCGTGGTGCTGCGTGGCACCTTCGCCGACGGCCGGACGGTTTCCGCCCAGCCGTCGTCGGTGGCCGAGACCGAGGCTCCGTCCAGGCCCGCGCAGTTGGTGGTGACGGGCGTGTTCACCCGTGCGGGCCGCTCCGTGCGGGCCGCCAGGGCGCTGGTGGAGTACTCGGGGCGACCGGTGTTCCCGCTGCCCGGCGCGGTTCCGGCGTACCGGGATCTCGTCTACGGCGAACAGGGCGGGGACGTGGAGCAGTTGCAGAAGGCGCTGGCCTCGCTCGGCCACGGCACCGGCGGCGACACCCGAGGCGTCTTCGGACCCGGTACCGAGCAGGCGGTGCGCGCCCTGTACCGGCAGCTCGGCTACCCCGTTCCCGTGAGCCGCGACGAGAGCACCGCCGCCGACCCGGACGGCAGGACCTCCACCGGGGCGGACGCCTCGGCCTCCCCGGGGGCCACGCCCCGGCAGGAGACCTCGTCGACCGTGCACGCCATGGTGCCCGCGTCAGAGGTGATCTTCGTGCCGGCGCTGCCCGCGCGGGTGGTGTCCGTTCCGGTGCAGGTCGGTGACCCGGTGAAGGGGCCGGTGATCACCCTCGCCCGCGGTGGCCTGACGCTCACCGGTCAACTGGACCCGGCCCAGGCGGGCCTCGTCACCCCGGGGATGAAGGTCTCCGTGCTCTCGGAGGCCACCGGCGCGCAGGCGCGGGCCACCGTGGAGTCGATCGGCGCCCTCGTCACCCCGGGCGACGGCAAGGAAGGCTCGTCGGACTCCGGCACCGCGACGGCCGCGACCGCGGGCGGCGGAGCCTACCGGCCGCTGGTCGTGAAGCCGGACAAGGCGTGGAGCACGGCCTTCGCCGGCCAGGACGTGCGGATCACGGTGACCGCCGCGTCGACCGCGAAGGCGGTACTGGCGGTGCCCGAAGCGGCGGTCACGGCCGGCGCCGACACCCACACCTCGGTCACCGTGGTCACAGCCGTCGGCGGCCGGCGCACCGTGCGGGTGACGACAGGGGCGTCCGCGGACGGCATGGTGCAGGTCACCCCAGCCGGTGGCGCCGACCTGGAAGCCGGCGACCGGGTCGTGGTCGGGAAATGACCACGGCCCGCGCGGAAACGCCCGCAACCCCCGAGGAAACGGCCATCCCCCCTCAGGAACCTTCCGTGGTGCTGCGGCTTGCGGGCTGCTCGAAGACCTACCCAGGCTCTCCTCCCGTGCAGGCGCTGCACCCGGCCGACCTCACCGTGCCGGCCGGCGACTACCTCACCGTGGTCGGGCCGTCCGGCTCGGGGAAGTCCACGCTGCTGAATCTCCTCGGGCTGCTGGACCGGCCCACCTCGGGCACCCTCACCCTCGCCGGGGTGGACGTGGCGCGACTGTCCGAGCGCGAGCGCACGGCGCTGCGCGGGCGCCGTATCGGCTTCGTCTTCCAGGAGTTCCACCTGCTGCCCTACCGCACCGCGCTGGAGAACGTGGCACTCGCGCAGCTCTACGTCACCGACCGCGCCGCCGGCCGGGTCCGTGCCGCGACGGACGCCCTGGAACGCGTCGGCCTGGGCCACCGCCTGGATGCGCAGCCCACCACTCTGTCCGGCGGCGAGCGGCAGCGGGTCGCCATCGCCCGCGCCCTGGTCAACGAGCCGGACCTGCTGCTGTGCGACGAGCCGACCGGCAACCTCGACTCGGCGACCGCCGCCACCGTGATGGACCTGCTCGGGGACCTCAACGCGGCGGGCGTCACCGTCATCGTGATCACTCACGATCCGGTGGTGGCCGCCCGCGCCCACCGCCGGATCACCATCCTCGACGGCCGCCTGCTGGCCCCCGACGAAGACGGCGCGAGGCCCCTCGCGACCGGGCGGACCGGTACCGCGTGAGCGCCCTCCTGCCGGGCCGCACCCGCGCCCGCACCGAGGGACCGGTTCCCCCGACCCGGCTGCACGCGCGTGACCTGCTCACCGAGGCGCTCACCGGGCTGCTCCAGCGCCCCGGCCGGTCGGTGCTGACCATGCTGGGCACCGTCCTCGGCGTGTGGGCCTTCGTCGCGGTGCTCGGTCTGACGTCCACCGCGACCGGGCAGATCGGCAAGTCCTTCAGCCTGCTGGAGGAGACCACCGTCACCGTGGACGACGCGGCCCCCGGCAGCGGGCAGGCCACCAGCTTCCCCGCCGACGCCGACGCCCGCCTCCGTGAACTCAACGGCGTGGTGGCCGGCGGACCGTGGTGGCCGGTCCCGGTGCGCGACCCGCTCATCTCGGCGCGGCCGGACGTCACGACCGTGGGCACGCGGGGCGCCGACATCGGCGTGTACGCGGCCTCTCCGGGTGCCCTGCACGCCATGCAGCCCACCCTCGCCACCGGCACGCTCTACAACGCCTTCCACCAGACCCGGGGAGAGCGGGTGTGCCTGCTGGGCCTGTCCGCGGCCCGGCTACTGGGCATCAGCCGACTCGACGGCAGCCCGGCGGTCTTCGTCGACGGCGTCTCCTACAGCGTGGTGGGCATCGTCGCGGACACCGAACGTCTGCCGCAGACCCTGCTGGGCATGGTCATCCCCACCACCACGGCCCTGCACGAGTACGGCGCCCCCGTCGACTCGCCGGCTCAGGCACTGATCAGAACCCGCCCCGGCGCGGCCCAGCTGGTCGCCCGCCAGGCACCACTCGCCCTGCGCCCCGACCGGCCGGACCTTCTCAAGGCGACCCCGCCACCCGACCCGCACGGCCTGCGGGACCAGGTCGACACCGACCTGTCCGGGCTCTTCCTGGGGCTGGCCGTCATCTGCCTGGTGGTCGGAGCCTTCGGTATCGCCAACACGACTCTCGTCGCGGTGCTGGAGCGGACGGCCGAGATCGGGGTACGACGCGCCCTGGGCGCGCGGCCCCGCCACATCACGGCCCAGTTCCTCACCGAGTCCACGGCCCTGGGCACCCTCGGCGGCCTGATCGGTACCTCCCTGGGCGTCGCCACGGTGCTGTGCACGGCGCTGGTCCGCGACTGGACGGCCGTACTCCAGCCGGCGGCCGTGCTCCCGGCCCCACTCGTCGGTACCCTCACCGGCCTGCTCGCGGGCCTGTACCCCGCACTGCGGGCGGCCCGGATCGAGCCCCTCGCGGCACTGCGCCGCTGAGCGCGACTCAGTGCCGTCCGCGCAGTGCAGGGTGGTCGGCCACCACGGTGCAGGACCCGGGCGCGATCTCCGTGAACCCCGCGTCCCGCACCAACGGCAGCCCGCTCGTGGTCAGTTCGGCCCACCGTCCCGGCTCCGCGTCCCGGACGGCGAGCGGAAAGCCGGCGTCGTGCCAGACCGTCCGCTCCTCGTCCGACAGCTCCCACCAGGCGAGTTGAGCACCATGCCCTGCCTGTGCCATCGCCTTCCCGGCCGACATGTCGAGCTCGGGATTCGTCCACAGCACGGGCACGCCCGGATCCGCCTCCACCGGCGGCTCCGGATCGTCGAGATCCGTCCCGGACACCTGCAACCTGGCCAGCTCCTTGGGCCAGCCGTCGAGCGGAACGGGCGGAAACACCCGCACCTCGGCCGACTTCCCGACGACGGTGATCCCGGGCAGTGCCTCGGCCCGCCGCCACTCGGCCCCACGGGCCCGCCGTACGACCTTCCGAATCCGGGCGTCCTGCCAGTCCCGCATGACCTGAGCCCATTCCCCGTCCCCCACGGACCGCTCATCACTGAGCATGACGAGCACGGCTCGGGCGGCGGTCTCCAGAGCGTCCGTGCGGGCGGGCGGCGCCGCCTTCTCGATCCGTACCACGAGAGGCAGCACGAACTGGGGTGCTTCGTCACGGACGGTCGGCTCGGACCGGAAGGGACTGTCACTTGTCGGCGTAGGACTCACACCGGCCAACTTTAAGGGGCGCGTCACCCCGAGCACGCGGTGCGCTGTGCCTCCTGCCATTCGCAGACGGGGCAGAGCGTGATCCCTTTGTACGACTCCGGGTACTCGGTCGGCTTCCGGCACAGCACGCAGTCGGCGTACCTCGGCCCGTCCGCGTCGCCGACCGTGCGGTGGCCGTCGCTGTCGTCCTCGTCGCTCATGCCTTCAGCGTAAGCCGGTCACCGTCGCCCCCTCGCGTCGCCGATCAGCTCCGAGACCTTCACGAAGCGGTACCCCTGCT
The DNA here is from genome assembly GCF_050936785.1 of Streptomyces sp. CA-249302. Taxonomy (NCBI): domain Bacteria; kingdom Bacillati; phylum Actinomycetota; class Actinomycetes; order Kitasatosporales; family Streptomycetaceae; genus Streptomyces; species Streptomyces sp. CA-249302. The sequence continues at coordinate 8,380,278 of NZ_JBNJMG010000001.1, forward strand.
TCCGTAGCTCGGGCACGATCGTCCGTACCGCCCGCTCGGTCGCCGGGGCCGCGCTGCGGGTGCAGTGCATGACCACGACCGAACCCGGCCGCACCCCGTCCAGCACCTGCCGGGCCACCGCGTCGGCGTCCGTCGCGAACGCGTCCCCGCTCACCACGTCCCACTGCACGGCGGTGACGCCGGTCGGGGTGAGGGCCTTGAGCGCCTCGTGGTCGTAACAGCCGCCGGGGAAACGGAAGTACGGCATCGCGTCCGGCACTCCGGCCCTGCGGAAGGCGGCGTACGCCCGCTCGACGTCGGCCCGCATCCGGTCCGCGGAGACGGTGGGCAGGCCGTAGCAGTTGCCGGTGAAGGCGTAGTGACTGTAGGAGTGGTTGGCGATCTCGAAGAGGGGGTCACGGCCGATGGACCGGGCCTGTACCGGGTATTCGTCGGCCCACCGCCCCGTCATGAACACGGTCGCCGGCACCTTCAGCGCCCGCAGCTCCGCGATCAGCTCCGGATTGTCGAACCGCTCGCCCGCCGCCGCCCGGGCCCCCTGATCGGCGGTCATGTCGGCGTCGAAGGTCAACGCGACCACCTTGCCGAGCGTGCGCGGCCCGTTCTTGAAGACAGGGGTGAGACCGGCCGGACCCGGCGCGAGGGTGGGCGGGCGGGACGGGGCGACGGAGGTCGCGGTGGGCGCCGGGCGGGCGGCGTGGGGCGCGTCGGGGGCGCCGCAAGCGGTGAGCGCGGCGCCGAGTGCACAGGCGGCGGAGACACGTCGCACAAGAGTGATCACCATCAGAACATATGACGATCATATCCATATGCACCTCAACCTGGCTGAATCGTCACCCGACTGCCAGCGGTTCCGGAGTTCTCTCACCATTCCCAGGCGAAACCGACGGATGTTTCTTCGATGAAGGGCACGTAGTGCCGCACGGTGCCGTTCTGAGGGTGCATTGACTGCTTCTGGATGGCTTCCCCTCCCAGATGGTCGTCCCACACGCACCACCACACGGTGCGCGGAGTCCCGCCAACCGGAAAGTTGACCGCCAGGTCGACGTGCTCCGTGCGCGCGTAGGCCGCCCGTCTGACTTCGGTGGGGCGCCAGTCCGGCGTGGTTTCGAAACGCGTCCGGTATTCCAGGGCGGTGGTCTGGGATTTCTGAAGGGGAGGCGCGAGAATGATCTCTCGCCCGATCATGCCCCCACCGTAGACATGGCGCAGGCCCGGTTTCCCTCCGTGTAGTACTTCGACGTCGGAAGCTTGCGGTTCGTGGTTGAAGATGTAGAGATCTACGCCGTCCTCGACCGCACGGATGGTGTGAAACGTGTTGCGCAGCCTCAACGATCCTGTCGCGTCCACGAAATAGCGCTCGACGAGGCTCACGGTACGATGGCGCTGACGCCTGATCATCTCCCGGCGTCTGCGCAGTGTGTGAGCGATTCCGGGAGAGCAGCCCAGTTCGGCCGAGTATGTGGCCCATAAGTGGTCCGCATCGCTCTGGGTCATGGCAAAGGCCTCCATGATCCACTTGAGTGTTTCCGTGGACACCGAAGTCCCACCGAGGGCCCGCGACACTCTGTCCTTGAGCATTCGCTGGAGCGTCGTCTCGCTTTCACTCCGTTCCCCAGAGTCCCAGAGATGCAAGGTGATCACCTTCGCCACCGCTGATTGACTCAGGCTTCCCCGTACACGCTTCGTCTCACTGAGCCACTTGCGCCGATAGCGTGGGGTCGTCATGAGGAGCTGCCGGAGGAGCTCCCCTGTGACCCGAAACCGTTGCTCCGTCGAAGCCGTCACTGATGACCTCCCAGCCTGCCCTCGAGCAGTAGTCCCCGCGTAGCCCCAGCCCTGAACAACGGTTTCGAGTATGTGGCTTCCCAGCAGCGGATTCCGCCTGTCGCACGCTATTCGCACGCTCTGCGCGACATAAGCGCGACGCCTCTGTCATGAAGTTGTACTCGTGACGTCGAGCCGTCAACGAAGGCCGGCGCGTGGCGAGTGCATCGGAGGAGGCAAGTCGTGGATGACAATGCCGGCTCGGGAGCTGATCAAGTGCCGGACCCAGTGACCGTTGGAGAGGAGGGCGGCCCCACTGCTGTCCAGGAGAGCGACAGCGGGGCCGCCGCGCGCGCGGACCTTCCTGCCATGCAGGCGGCCCTCACCGCTCTGGAGCCGCTCGATGACAGGGGACGCGCACGTGTGCTTGCGTGGTTGTCGGACGCCCTGGATGTGGCGGCGGTGCCACGCGGCGCGCTGCGAGCCGAGCCCGTTCGCGCGGCCATGCCCATCAGCACGGGGGTGACCGCTGTGATCGCAGCCGACGAGGAGGTGCCGAGCCCCCGCGAGTTCGTCAGCCGGAAGCGCCCGGCCTCCAACGTGGAACGCGTGGCGTGTCTGGCGTACTACCTGGACCACTATCGCAGTACGCCGCACTTCAAGACGCCGGACATCGTTGACCTGAACACGGAGTCCGCAGGTCCCAAGCTCGGTAACCCTTCGCGTGACGTGGACAACGCGGACAGGGGGAGCGGATTTCTCGTCACCGCGGGGAAAGGAACGAAGCAGCTCTCGGTGCGAGGCGAAGCGTTGGTCGATGCCCTGCCTGACAGAGAGGCCGCGAAGGCTGCCCTCAGCGAGCATCCGTACCGACCGCGCAAGCGAGAGATCGGCAACAAGAAGTCACAGGCGAACGGCGGCGCGAGCGGTGACTGATTCCGTGAGGGACGTGCTCAAGGCCGCCTACGACGACAAACTCGTCGATGAGCTCGTTGCCGCCTACGAAGAAGCGAAAAGGAACTACTACCTGGGCGGCCATCGGCTCAGTGCCGTCGAGGGTGGACGCTTCTGCGAGGCGGCCTACCGAATCCTCGAAGACGTGGCAAAGGGCAAGCACACGCCCCTGGGGGGAAAACTCCAGACGATGGAGATCGCCGACTACCTGGCTTCGCGGGCGACGAACGGACTCTCCCGGTCCGTTCGTCACTTCATTCCACGAGCGTTGCGGATCGTCTACGACATCCGGAACAACAGGGATGCGGCCCATCTCGCTGACGGAATTGACCCCAATCTTCAGGACGCGACGCTCGTCGTGCACGTCCTGGACTGGGTGATGGCAGAGTTCATCCGAATGAGCGGGGGAACATCACCGGAGCAGGCCCGAGTCATGGTCGAAGGACTCGTCTCCCGCAAGATCCCGGTGGTGCAGGACTTCGGACTGTTTCCCAAACTGCTGCTGCCCGGCACCCGGGCGGGAGATCACGTTCTGATGCTGCTCTACCACAAGGGTCCGCGCGAGGTCTCCTACACGGATCTGTACCAATGGGTCCCCGCCGCCATGCGGAAGCACTTGCGTAGAACGCTGCGAACCCTGGAGGAAAAGGCGCTCGTCCATCAGGAGAGCGAAACGGTTCACATCACCTATGCAGGAGAGAACACGATCGAAACCCGAAGGCTGCTGGAGATGCCGATCGCTGACTGAGTGACCGAGTCGGGGAGAGCCGGGACCGTCTCACCGACGCGCCTCAGCTCTCCGCCAGCAGCCGCTTGCGGCATGCCTCCACGTCGAAGTCCGGTTTCGGGTACTACGGGTCCAGGGCCTCAAGGTGCTCCAGGAGGAGTCGGCCCACCGTCCAGTTGCGGTACCACTTGCGGTCTGCCGGGATCAAGTATCAGGGGGCTTGCCGCTGGTGTCCATGCCCTGGAGGATCAGCAGGATCCGGCGCGGGTCGCCCGTGGTGCTCGACGCCTACAGGCGTTCCTGAAGGTCGGCGAGGTGCTCGCTCATGGCGGCCACGGCGGCCAGGTCGCCGCCCGCCTCGCCGCCGGGTACCCGCAGCAGTTTCCGCAGACGGGTCCAGTCTCGCCCTGCCACGGGCCGCTCCTTCCGCGTGTGTTCCTCGATCTTGCGCCGGGGGGCCGCTCGTCCGGTCGTGGGGATCAGCGGCCGTAGCGGCCCGTCAGGGTGCCCGTGGCCAGGGTGTGGCCGGTCAACGCCCGCTTGACGTCGTCGGGTGAGGCGGTGGAGGGCAGGTCGAGGGTGCGGTCGGCGGCGTAGACCGAGAAGACGTAGTGGTGGGGCTTGTCGCCCTTGGGTGGGCAGGGGCCGCCGTAGCCGGTCTTCTTGAAGCCGTTACGGCCCTGGACCGCGCCCTGTGGCGGCTGTCCGGCCGGCCATCGTGTCCCGTGCGGGTCGGCGTTCCAGAGCAGCCAGTGGGTGAAGGTGCCGTGCGGGGCGTCGGGGTCCTGGACCAGGACGGCCAGGGTGGTCGTGGTGGAGGGGGCGCCGGAGACGGTCAGCGGAGGGGAGACGTTCTCGCCGTCGCAGGTGTAGCGGCGCGGGATGGTGCCGCCGTCGGTGAAGGCGGGGCTGGAAACCGTGAGCCGCTGTGCGGCGCTGGGCGCCGGGGCGGACGTACCGCCTCCGTCGTCACCGCAACCCGAGGCGAGCCCCAGGGCCGCCGCGGCGGCCAGGATCACGAGCCTGCGGTCCATGGGCGGAATGCTAGTGGTCCTGCGGGTGCTCCTGGGCCTTCTCCAGGAAGCGGAGCAGTTCCACCGGGAAGGGGAGCACGAGCGTCGAGTTCTTCTCGGCGGCGACCGCGACGATGGTCTGGAGCAGCCGGAGTTGGAGCGCTGCCGGGGTGTTCTCCATCTGCTGGGCCGCCTCCGCCAGCTTCTTGGAGGCCTGGTACTCGGCGTCCGCGTTGATGATGCGGGCCCGGCGCTCGCGGTCGGCCTCGGCCTGGCGGGCCATGGAGCGCTTCATCGTGTCCGGCAGCGACACGTCCTTGATCTCCACCCGGTCGACCTGGACGCCCCAGCCGACGGCCGGGCTGTCGATCATCAGCTCCAGGCCCTCGTTGAGCTTCTCGCGGTTGGAGAGCAGGTCGTCCAGCTCGCTCTTGCCGATGATCGACCTGAGCGAGGTCTGCGCCATCTGCGAGACCGCGAACTTGTAGTCCTCGACCTTGATGAGCGCGCTCGCCGCGTCGATCACCCGGAAGTACACGACCGCGTCCACCCGCACCGTCACGTTGTCCCGGGTGATGCCCTCCTGGGCCGGCACCGGCATCGTGACGATCTGCATGTTCACTTTGCTGAGCCGGTCCACGAGCGGGACGATCACCGTGAAGCCCGGCTCGCGGACGGTGCCGGTGAGCCGCCCGAGCCGGAACACCACCCCGCGCTCGTACTGCTTGACGACCCGCGCCGCCGAGGCGAGGTAGACCAGCCCCGCGGCGCCGACCGCCGCGAGCACCCCCAGCAGTTCAGGGAACATGACGACCCCCTCGTTCAGAGGCCCTTTTGTCTGATCCTGTAACGATATGCCTGGTGGCCGGTTCTGGGCCATGAGGACCCGGGACCGGCCACCAGGTCGTTCGGTGACGGGTTACGGCGTGGTCACCCGCACCGGCTCCGTGCCCACCGCGCTGTGCCGCTCCGCCCAGTTCTCCAGGGCGGTCCGGCAGGCGTGGTCCAGGTGGTGCAGGCCGGAGAGGTCCAGCTCCACCGGGCGGTCCTGGGGCAGCGCCTCCAGGCTGTCGAGGATCTTCGGCAGCCGCAGGAAGGTCGCGTTGCCCGACAGGTACGCCTGGACCGGACCCGCGCCCTTGTCGATGACCTCCAGCTTGAGGTGCGAGGCCTCCCAGGCCGTCTTGGCGACCGCGAGGGCCAGACCGATGAGTACGCCCTCGAACATGCTGACCGCGACGATGGACACGGCCGTGACGACGAGGATCAGCGCCTCGCCACGGTGCTCGCGCCACAGCGACACGATCTCGCGGACGGGGATCAGCTTGGCGCCGGAGTAGACGAGGATGCCCGCGAGCGCCGGGATCGGGATGTAGGCGAGGACGCCCGGCAGCAGCGCCGCGAAGAGCAGCAGCCACACGCCGTGCATGACCCGGGACGCCTTCGTCCGCGCGCCCGCCTGCACGTTCGCCGCGCTGCGCACGATCACCGCGGTCATCGGCAGCGCGCCCAGCACACCGCAGAGCGCGTTGCCCGCGCCCTGCGCGATCAGTTCCCTGTCGTACTCGGTGCGCGGACCGTCGTGCAGCCGGTCCACGGCCGCCGCGCTGAACAGCGACTCGGCGGACGCGATCAGCGTGAACGCGACGATCGTGCCGAGCAGTCCGACGCTCGCGAGCTCCGCGAAGGCGCTCAGCGGGGGCGGCTGGATCGAACCCAGCAGCCCGTGCACCTCGACGGTGGCGACGGGGAGGGAGAACAGCAGCGCGGCGAGCGTCGCCAGGGCCACGGCAGCGAGCGGTCCGGGGACCGTGCGCACCTGCTTCGGCATCCGCTTCCACAGCACGAGTACGGCGATGGTGGCGACGCCCAGCGCCACCGAGGCCAGCGCGTCGGTCCGCCCGAGCGCGTCGACGAGCGCGCCGGGCAGCCGGGCTATCTTGTCCAGGCCCGAGGCCGGGGCCTTGGTGTCGGCCATCGCGTAGAGCTGTCCGGCGATCAGCACGAGACCGATGCCGGCCAGCATGCCCTCGACGACCGAGACCGAGATGGCCCGGAACCAGCGCCCCAGCCTCAGGACGCCCATGAGGACCTGGAGCGCACCGGCGGCGAGCACGATCACGCCGAGGGCCGGCAGCCCGAACTCCCTTACGGCCTCGAAGACCAGCACGGTCAGACCGGCCGCCGGCCCGGAGACCTGGAGGCTGCTGCCGCGCATCAGCCCGGTGACGATGCCGCCCACGATCCCGGTGACCAGGCCCAGTTCGGCCGGGACACCGGAGGCGACGGCCACGCCCACGCACAGCGGGAGCGCGACCAGGAAGACGACCAGGGAAGCGGCGAAGTCCTGCCGCAGGTGAGGGTATTTGGTCATCATGTCCGCGCTCACAGGGCCTTGAAGCCGTCGGTGTCCGGGTCGTGCGCCAGCACGGCGCCCGTGTGGACCTCGTAGAACCAGGCGTGCAGGGACAGTTGACGGTCCTTCAGCTTCTTCTCGATGTACGGGTACGAGCGCAGCCTGAGCAGCTGCGTCAGGACGTGGCTCTGCACGCCCTCGGCCACGGTCGGATCCTCGACCGTCCCGGCCGGGCGAGGGGTGGCGTTCGCGAGCCAGTCGCGCACGGCCGGTACGGCGGTCAGGTCGTCGCCGCGCACCAGGGCGCCGACGGCGCCGCAGTGCGAGTGTCCGCAGACCACGATGTCGCGGACGCCGAGCACCTCCACGGCGTACTCGATGGTGGCCGCCTCGCTGGTGGGGTGCTCGGAGGCGTACGGCGGGACGATGTTGCCCGCGGTGCGCAGCTCGAAGAGCTCGCCCGGGCGGGCGCCGGTGATCAGGGCCGGTACGACCCTGGAGTCGGAGCAGGTGATGAACAGCACCTGCGGGGACTGGCCTTCGGCGAGTTTGGCGAACTCCTCAGGGCGTTGTCCGAACGTACGGGCGTTGTCGATGAGGGGCTGCATGACGTGGTGACTCCTCCTGGCGCGCCGTGGGGGCACGTCGGTGTGGGGGGCAGGACAGGGTGGGGGAACTGCTCTGTTCTGCTCGGCTCTCTCAGCAGCGGAAGATCTGAAGTGCCGCCGGAGAGTGCGATGTCGAGGATCTCGACAGATGAAGGGCGCGGAGCGCGACCGGTTCGTGGACGGACGCCGGGTCCTGCGCCAGCAGTTGGCGCTCGGGCTCCTCGGACGTGAAACCGGTGGGTGCGTGCCGGTCGCGGGAGCGCAGGGGACCGGTCGGGTCCCCGGAGTGGCCGCAGTCGCCGAACGTCGTCGACTCGTCACGCAGCGCCTTGCCGGACAGCTTGGTTCCGGGCAGGTCTTTGGCCACTGCGTGACGGGTCGTGTGCGCGGCTGCGAAGGACGCGGTCGGCGCGAAGAACTGGAGGGCGAGCAGGACGGCGGCCAGCAGGGCGACGGCGGTCCGGGTCGTCGTACCTCGGAACATGCGCCCCCCTTCGTGCCGTCAACGCCTCTCGTACCCACCAAGTGATGGTCAATCACTGGTCAAGAAACACGTTAACCCTGCAAAGTTGTTTGCAGGGTTAACTTAACGTTTCGGGCTGAAGAGAGCCTGAAATGCGCTGGTGGGTTGGCGTGATCTAGTCGGTGCCGACGAGCTTCTCGCCGTCCCGCGCGAGCGCGGTGAGGCGCGATATCGCGCGGAAGTACTTCTTGCGGTAGCCGCCGTTCAGCATCTCCTCGCTGAAGAGCTTGTCGAAGGCCAACCCCGAGGCCAGGACCGGGACTTCACGGTCGTAGAGCCGGTCCGCAAGCACGACCAGGCGCAGGGCGGTCGCCTGGTCGGGCACCGGCTGCACGTCGGTGAGGCAGACCGCCCTGAGGCCGTCCGTCAGGGCGCCGTAGCGGCTGGGATGCACCTTGGCGAGGTGGTCGAGGAGTTGCGGGAAGCCGTCGAGCGAGGCGCCCTCGGTGGCGTACGCCGCCTTCGTCACCTGCTCGTCGCGGTACGGCGCCGGTGCCGCCGGCAGGCCGCGGTGGCGGTAGTCCTCGCCGTCGATGCGCAGCGGGCGGAAGTGGGCGGACAGGCCCTGGATCTCGCGCAGGAAGTCGACGGCCGCGAAACGGCCCTCGCCGAGCTTGCCGGGCAGCGTGTTGGAGGTCGCGGCGAGGGCGACGCCCGCGTCGACCAGCCGGCCGAGCAGCGTCGAGACCAGCACGGTGTCGCCCGGGTCGTCCAGCTCGAACTCGTCGATGCAGAGCAGGCGGTGGCCGGAGAGCGTCTGCACGGTCTGCTGGAAGCCGAGGGCGCCGACGAGGTTGGTCAGCTCGACGAAGGTGCCGAAGGCCTTGAGCGCGGGCTCGGCCGGGGTGGCGTGCCACAGGGAGGCGAGCAGGTGGGTCTTGCCGACCCCGTACCCGCCGTCGAGGTAGACCCCGCGCGGCCCGGCCGGCGTCTTCGGCGCCCTGGCCCTCCCGAACCCGAAGAAGCCGCGCCCGCCGCCGCCGGCGGCGTGCGCCCCGCCGAGACCGCCCGCGAAGCCCTCCAGGACCCGTACGGCCTCGGTCTGGCTGGGCTGGTTCGGGTCCGGGATGTACGTGCTGAAGCGCACCGAGTCGAAGCGCGGCGGCGGCACCATCTCGGCGACCAGCCGGTCCGCGGGGACATGCGGGGCACGGGCGCACAGGGACAGCGGGGCCGCGTCGGCTATCGGGTGGATGCCGGGTGCGGAAGGGGAGGACGACACGGTTACCCATGCTAAGCGTCGTGGAACACTGCACGACATGCGACGCCTGTTCCCTGTGACCGACCAGACAGTGTCGACCGCCCCCGCCGCGGGCGGCGGTGACGAGGGGCGCGAGTGGAGTCTCGACGAGCTCGCCGCCGCCTACGCCTATCCCGGGCCCGCCGCGGGCGGGCGGCGGGTGCCCTGGCTGCGCGGGAACATGGTGTCCACGCTGGACGGGGCCGCCCAGCACGACGGGAAGTCGCAGCCCATCTCCACCGCCGCCGACATGCGGATCTTCGGCACCCTGCGGGCGCTGGCGGACGTCGTGGTCGTCGGTGCGGAAACGGTACGCCAGGAGGGTTACCGGCCGGCACGCGCGCGTGCGGAGTTCGCGGCGGCGCGGGAGGCGGCCGGGCAGGCCCAGGCGTCGGCGATCGCGGTGGTCACGGCGAGCCTGGACCTGGACTTCGCCCTCCCCCTGTTCACCTCGCCGCTGGTGCCCACGCTGGTCCTCACCGGCGCCGCGGCGGCTCCCGACCGGGTCGCCGTCGCCGAGAAGGCGGGCGCCCGCGTGGTGATCGCCGGGGACGGCATGGGGGTGGACCCCGCACGCGCCGTGCAGGCCCTCGGCGAGCTGGGGCACACCCGGTTGCTGACCGAGGGCGGGCCCCGGCTGCTCGGCCAGATGATCGCGGCCGGGGTTCTGGACGAGCTCTGTCTGACGCTGGCCCCGATGCTCACCGCCGGTGACGCGCAGCGCATCGCCGGGGGGCCGTCGGTTCCGGTTCCGCAACGGTTCGAACTCGTGTCGCTCCTGGAGGAGGAGGGCTTCCTCTTCAGTCGCTACCAGCGCACTTGAAATTCGTTCAGCGGTCCCGCCGGTCCCTGAGACGGCGGAACCTACCGTTCCGCTTAGCTTGCGGCGGGCACACTGAATCTCGCAGTCCCCGTGACATCACGGGGCAGGATGGTTTCCGCAGAAGGGGCGCCCGGTGTTCACAAGCGTATTGATGATCGAGAAGGCCCTGACGTCCGCAGACGTGGAGTTCGTCACCACCCTGCACGGTGACGAGGGGGTGTCGTTCCATGTGCTCCTCCAGCCCCGCGGCGATCAGGCGGACCGCCTGCTGCGGGCCATCGACGACGTCGCGCTCGGCGAGCTGGACGAGGCGGCGCGGGAGCGGGAGGTTCCCGAGGGGGAGGCGGCGAAGGACTTCGGGGAGCGGGCGCTGGAGGTGTCGTTGCAGGCGCTGCGTGCGGCGGGCAACGAGGCCGACGGAAGACTGATCGAGGATCACCCGCTGGACGCGCTGAAGGCGCTGGTGAACGAGATCGGCGCGGACGAGGTGATCGTCCTGACGGATCCCCACTATGTGGAGGAGTTCTTCCACCGGGACTGGGCCTCGCGCGCCCGGCACAAGGTGGGGGTGCCGGTGCTGAAGCTGTTCTCGCACAGCAAGGCGTGAGTGGGGGGCCGGGGCGCCGCAGGCAATAGGGTGGGGCGCTGAACGTCCGCCGTAGCACCACGTACAGGGAGATACGCATGGCACCCGGCCTTCCCCCCGCCATGGACCGACCGCACTTCATCGGGATCGGTGGGGCCGGGATGTCCGGGATCGCGAAGATCCTCGCCCAGCGCGGGGCGAAGGTCGCCGGCAGCGATGCCAAGGAGTCGGAGACCGCGGCCGCCCTGCGCGCGCTCGGTGCGACCGTGCACATCGGGCACGCGGCGGAGCATCTCGCCGACGACGCCAGCTGTGTCGTCGTGTCGTCGGCGATCCGGCAGGACAACCCGGAGCTGGCGCGCGCCGCCGAACTCGGCATCCCCGTGGTGCACCGGTCGGACGCGCTGGCCGCGCTGATGGACGGGCTGCGGCCGATCGCGGTCGCGGGCACCCACGGCAAGACGACGACCACCTCGATGCTGGCGGTCTCCCTCTCCGAGCTCGGCCTGAACCCCTCGTACGCCATCGGCGGCGACCTGGACGCGCCCGGCTCCAACGCGCTGCACGGCGAGGGTGAGATCTTCGTCGCCGAGGCGGACGAGTCGGACCGCAGCTTCCACAAGTACGCGCCCGAGGTCGCGATCGTCCTCAACGTCGAGCTCGACCACCACGCCAACTACGCGTCCATGGACGCGATCTATGAGTCCTTCGAGACGTTCGCCGGGAAGATCGTGCCCGGTGGCACGCTGGTGATCTCCTCGGACCACGAGGGCGCCCGGGAACTGACCCGGCGGCTGGCCGGTGCGGTGCGGACGGTGACCTACGGAGAGTCGGCCGACGCCGATGTCCGTGTCCTGTCCGTAGTCCCGCAGGGCCTGAAGAGCGAGGTCACCGTCCTCCTGGAGGGGCAGGAGCTGACCTTCACGGTCTCCGTCCCGGGTCGCCACTACGCGCACAACGCCGTCGCCGCCCTCGCGGCCGGGGTCGCCCTGGGTGTCCCGGCCGCCGAGCTGGCCCCTGCCCTCGCCGCCTACACCGGCGTGAAGCGGCGCCTCCAGCTGAAGGGCGAGGCGGCCGGCGTCCAGGTCATCGACTCCTACGCCCACCACCCGACCGAGATGACGGCCGACCTGGAGGCGATGCGCGCGGCGGCGGGCGACTCCCGGATCCTCGTGGTCTTCCAGCCGCACCTCTTCTCGCGCACCCAGGAGCTCGGCAAGGAGATGGGCCAGTCCCTGACCCTCGCGGACGCCTCGGTCGTCCTTGACATCTACCCGGCCCGCGAGGACCCGATCCCGGGCGTGACCAGCGAGCTGATCATCGAGGCGGCACGGGCGGCGGGCGCGGACGTGACGGCGGTCCACGACAAGGCGGAGGTGCCGGACGTCGTGGCGGGAATGGCGAAGGCCGGTGATCTCGTTCTCACCATGGGCGCGGGCGACGTCACGGACCTCGGCCCGCGCATCCTGGACCGTCTCGCGAAGTAAGGGGCTGAGCTTCATGTCGTACGACGTCGAAAAGCCGGACGAGGAGTGGCGTGCGGAGCTGACGCCGGCCGAGTACGCGGTGCTGCGGCAGGCCGCGACGGAGCCGGCCTTCACGGGTGAGTACACCGACACCAAGACCAAGGGCGTCTACTCCTGCCGGGCCTGCGGTGCCGAACTCTTCACCTCCACCACGAAGTTCGAGTCGCACTGCGGCTGGCCGTCCTTCTACGACCCCAAGAACACGGACGCGGTGGAACTGATCGAGGACCGCACCCACGGAATGGTCCGCACCGAGGTCCGCTGCGCCCGCTGCGGCTCGCACCTCGGCCACGTCTTCGAGGGCGAGGGCTACCCAACCCCGACGGACCAGCGCTACTGCATCAACAGCATCTCGCTGCGGCTCGCGGCGGACGAGGGCTGATCGCGCTCGCGGGGAGGAACGGCGTGGTGGCGGGTTCGGCCACCACGCCCGGCCAGGTGGGCCATGCCGTGCCCGGGCGGGTGGGTCAGGCTGTGCTCGGGCGGGGTGCGCCTCGGAAGACCTGGGTGGTGTGCCAGGAGCAGTGGGGCTGTGCGACGGGCCGGGTGCCGGGTTGCGGGCCGATGAGTGGGCGGCCGGCGAGTGCGGTGACGTGGTCGCGGGCCGTGGGGCTGCGGCCGACGAAGTGCTGGGAGACCAGGACGCGGTGGCCGTCGCCTATGCCGAGGACGCCCCTGTCGAAGAGCTTGTGGTGCAGTGAGCACAGGCAGAGCCCGTTGTCGACGTCGTCCGGACCGTCGAACGCCCACCACCGCACATGCGCCGCCTCCAGCCCGACCGGCAGCGTGCCGAGCATGCCGTCGTAGCCGCAGAAGGCGCACTGGTACTCGTAGGCGGTCAGCACCATCTCCCGCATACGCCGGTCCCGCTGCCGCCGCTCGGGCGTCGTCAGGGCGTCCGTCTCCGCCAACTCCAGTTCCAGGCCGACCGCATCGCACAGATCCTGGTGCAGGGACGGCGGGAAGTGCAGATCCAGCAGGACCCTGGCCATACGGCCCAACAGCGACGGTTCCCGCCGGAGCGCCGCCCGCAGATCCGGAGCGAGCCGTCCGGCGGCCCGGCTCTCGCGGAGCTTGAGCACGCCGGGGCCGGGACTGCCGGGGCCCAGGTCGGTCCGTACCTCCCACACCTCGTCGTTGGTCAGATGGTGGAAGGGGTACGCGGGCGTCGTCTCACGCGCCGGCCCGTACTCCGCCAGCAGCCGCCTCAGATCCCCCTCCACCACGCTGTACGACAACTCGCCCTCGGCATCGGCCTGAAACCGCCCCAACGCGTACAACAGCAGCAACGGCTTGTGCGGCGCCCGCACCCCGTCCCGACTCCACTGCCTCAGCTTCGCGACGCGCTCCAGCCAGTCCATGGGCGTGATCTTAGTGACGCCTCACGGCATGCCTTCCACCGTGCGCCGACCCGCGCTCCCGCTGTTCGTCAGCCCGTGGTGAGGTCCGAGCGCATGGCTGTGCGGAGAGCTTCGAGGCTCTGGCTTACGGCGCTCATGCTCGATGACCATTCGGGGTCGGCGTTGATTTCGGGCTCGTCGAAGCGGTCTCGAAGGTCGCGGATGCGCCTGAAGGCTTCGTTTGCCGTGTCGCCGAGATGCTCGGGAGCGATGATCAGCATCTGGTAGCGGAGGTGGTAGGCGTTGGTGGAGCCCAGTATCCGGCCTGCCTCGTCGATCCGCTCCTGTCGGGTGAGGCCGGTGCTGCGCTTCAGGTCGCGGAGGCGGTGTGTGGTGAGCGAGAGGGCTCCGAGGTACTCGGCGTACAGCTGCTGTCTCACGGCGCGTTCGCGAGCCGAGTTCTCCCGGTGCCAGCGGGATCGCTCGGTGAGGAGTGTCGTGCCGACGCCCAGGACGGCGCCCAGAGCCGTGCCTGCGAGAGTCCCCCAGTCCACGGGTACGGGCCCTCAGTACGCGTGATGCGTCTGCCAGAACGACCAGGCGCCGCAAGGGCTTCCGTAGGCGCTGTTCATGTAGTTGAGGCCCCATTTGATCTGGGTGGCCGGGTTGGTCTGCCAGTCGGCGCCGACCGAGGACATCTTGTTGCCGGGGAGGGCCTGGACGAGGCCGTAGGCGCCGGAGGAGGGGTTGACGGCCAGGTAGTTCCAGCCGGACTCGCGCTCCACGATGTTGCTGAAGCACTGGAACTGGCCGGACGGCACGATCGACGCGGCTATCGCCTTGATCTGCGCGGTGGTGTACGAGGGCTGGAGCGAGACGCGCGTGGAGCCCGAGGAGGACTGCGCGGACTTGGCCTCGGCCTCCTGCTTCGCCTTCTCCGCCGCTTCCTTCTTCTGCGTCGCGGTCCTGGCGGCAGCCTTGCGAGCCGCCTCCTCCGCGTCCTTGCGTGCGCTCGCGTCCGCCTGGACGGCCTGGACGTCGGCCTGCTGCGTCAGGGACGCGGTCTGCACCCGGGCCTGCTGGCCCGCCGGAATGTCCGCGAGGAGCGTGGCGTCGGCCGCCGTCGCCTCGGCGTCATGGGGCTGCGCGGTGCTGCTGGAGGCGACGCCGACGACGCTGCCGACCGCGGTGACCGCGGTGGCGGAGGCTGCCGCTAATCCCCGCACGGATATCGGGCTCACGCGCTTTCCTTCCGGTTCGTCCGAAGGGCCGTGCTGTTGAGTGGCGCAGGCAACTCGCCTGCCGGCCCCGGCAGTTGGAACACTCTGCCGTGCCGGAGCAGGAGGCGCAATCGTGGAGCAGGTGTGGATGATCACACGTTCAACCTTCCGTCCTGTGTGAACCGTGTGGAGGGATTTCCCCTCCAGCGCTCGGCTCGCCCCTCGGTCAGGTCATTCGACTTGGCCACACCCGTGTCGCCCCAGCAACGTAGGTGTCAGCCCGAAAGGTTCACGTTCCGAGCCCGTTGAGCAGGGTGTCCACGACCACGTCCGCCGCCTGCCCGGGGCTCAGTTCGGGCAGTTGGCGGGTGACGAGGTGCATGAGTTGGGGCAGCAGCCCGCTCGCCCATCCCGCCGGGAGGCCGGAGCGCAGGAGGCCTTCGTCGGTGGCGCGTTGGAGGAACACGTCGACCTCGCGGACGGAGGTGTCGCGGCGCGCGCGGACGCTGTCGTCGGCGAGCATGCGGGCCAGGTCGACGGGCCAGGTGCGGTTCACGACGATGATGTTCTCGACGTAGCGGTGCAGGGCGACGGCGACGGGCGCCTCGCGCAGCCGCGCGTCCTCGATGGCGTGCTCGACGGCCGTGAGCCGGGACTCGTAGATCGCGGCGAGGAGTTCCTCGCGGGAGGCGAAGCGGCGGTAGACGGTGCGCCGGTCCACGCCCGCCTCGGCGGCGATGCTCGCGATGCTCGCGCCGGGATCGGTGGCGAGCATGCGTGCTCCCGTGGTCAGAACAGCTTCCAGATTGCGCGCTGCGTCGGCTCTCACCGCACCCACTCTAGTGGCTCACTGTGAAGGCTGAGACATCTAACACCTCTTAGGAGGAGACCTTATTTCAAGAATTGCTACATTATTGAGACGGTTAACGAGGGAGGGGGCTTGCGCTGCCCGCCGGTGTCCGGGGTGTCAAGGCCTGTATCGATTACTGGTGATGAATCTGTCCAGTGGGGTACGTCACCTGTCAAGATGGTGACGACTGGTAAACTCGGTTTCACGGCCGACGTGCGAGGCTGGAGCCTGCGCGGACACGCGGACGGTTGGACAGGGACGGAAAGGGAGGTGCCATGAGTGACGCCGAGGAGAAGGCGCTACTGGCGGGTGGCTGCTTCTGGGGCATGCAGGAACTGATCCGGGCGCTGCCCGGTGTGGTGCGCACCCGGGTGGGCTACAGCGGCGACGACAGCAAGCCCAACGCCACGTATCGCGACCACGGGAACCACGCGGAGGCGATCGAGATCGTCTTCGACCCCACGGTCACCGACTACCGCACGATCCTGGAGTACTTCTTCCAGATCCACGACCCGAGCACCCGGAACCGGCAGGGCAACGACATCGGGGCCAGCTACCGCTCGGCGATCTACTACTTCGACGACAAGCAGCGCAGCGTCGCCGAGGACACCATCGCCGACGTGGACGCGAGCAGGCTGTGGCCGGGGCCGGTGGTGACCGAGGTGGTGCCGGCGGGCCCGTTCTGGGAGGCCGAGCCGGAGCACCAGGACTACCTCCAGCGCTACCCGGACGGCTACACCTGCCACTTCCCGCGCCCCAACTGGCGCCTGCCCAGGCGCAGCGAGGCCTGAGAAGAAGCGGCGCGGCCGGGAAGGGTGATCTCTTCCCGGCCGCGTTTTCACGTACGTGCTCCGGCTGATGGCTGATGGCTTATCGGTGGAGGTGGTCGGCGTCGATCACGGCCCGGGCGAAGACGGCGGGCGCCTCCTGCGGGAGGTTGTGGCCGATGTCAGCGATCGTGCGGTGCTCGTACGGGCCGGTGAAGTGGTCGCGGTAGGTGGAGCCGTCGCCGGCCGGGGTGAAGGGGTCGAGCGCCGGGTCGAGGGTGATGGTGGGGACGGCGATCGGCGGCTGGGCCGCGAGCAGCTTCTCGTAGCGGTCGTAACGGTGTTCACTCTCGACGAGGCCGATCCGCCAGCGGTAGTTGAAGAGCACCACGGCCGCGTAGTCGGGGTTCTTGAAGGCCTCGGCGGTGCGCTCGAAGGTGGCGTCGTCGAAGTTCCAGTTGGGTGAGACGAGCGTCCATACGTAGCGGCACAGCGCGATGCGCTCCTTCTCGTTCTCCATGGTCTTCCTGCCGCGCTCGGTGGCGAAGTACCACTGGTACCACCAGTTGTGCTCGACCGCCGGAAGGGCGGGCTCCAGCTGCGCCTTACGGTTGGTGATGACGTAACCGCTGGTCGAGACAAGGGACTTGACGCGCTCGGGCCACAGTGCGGCGATGATGTCGGCGGTGCGCGAGCCCCAGTCGAAGCCGGCGAGCACGGCCTTCTCGATCTTGAGGGCGTCCATGAGGGCGACGATGTCCAGCGCGACCGCGGACTGCTCGGCGGTGCGCGGAGTGCGGCGGGACAGGAAACGCGTGCTGCCGTGGCCGCGCAGATACGGAACGATCACGCGATAGCCCTGCTCGGCGAGGATCGGGGCGACGTCGACGAAGCTGTGGATGTCGTACGGCCATCCGTGCAGGAGCAGGACCACCGGGCCGTGGGCGGGGCCGGCCTCGGCGTAACCGATGTCCAGGACACCCGCCTTGACCTGCTTGATCGTGCCGAACCCGGCACCCGGCGCGGTCGCGGTGGTCGCGGCGGTGGCGCTGGTCTGGAAGCCGGCCATCGAGACCGCGGCCGCGCCGGTGCCCAGCCCGACGGCCTTGCCGAAGGTACGCCTGTCGATCATCTGAATCCTCCGTCATGTGTCTCCACCGCGGTTCCTGGCGGGATGACCGTCGCACAGCATTCGTCACCTGTCAAACCGGTGACTATCTCGGAGTGGCGGCACGTAAGTGCTACATTGAAGTGACAGTTAAGCAGAGAAGGGGCTCACGCATGATTACCTACGACCGGCTTTTCATCGGTGGTTCCTGGGTCGAGCCGAGCGGTCCGGAGCTGCTGGACATCGCCTCGCCGCACGACCGGTCGGTGGTCGGCCGTGCCGCGCAGGCGCTGCCGGCGGACGTCGACCGTGCGGTCGCCGCGGCCCGGGCGTCCTTCGAGGCGGGCGAGTGGCGGCTCACCCCGCCCGCCGAACGGATCGCCGTCCTGCGGGAGTTCAACGCCCTGCGCGAGCAGAACGCGGAGAGGATTGCGGAGTTGATCTCGCTGGAGAGCGGCTCGGCAGGCTGGTTCACCCGCGCCGGGCAGCCCGGCCTGACCCGGCAGGCGAACGCCTACCTCAAAGCGGCGGAGGAGTTCGGCTGGGAGGAGACGCTCGCGCCCTCCGACCCGGCGTCCCCGGTGCGCAGCGTGGTGCGCCGGGAGGCGGTCGGCGTCGTGGCCGCCGTGATCCCGTGGAACTCGCCCTTCTCCTCGGCCACCGCGAAGATCATCCCCGCGCTGCTCGCCGGCAACTCCGTGGTCCTCAAGGTGTCTCCGGAGAACTCCCTCAGCATGGGCTTCCTGGCCGAGCTGCTTGAGCAACTGGGCCTGCCCGAGGGTGTGATCAGCGTCCTGCCCGCCGACCGGGAGACCAGCGAGTACCTGGTGTCGCACAGGGAGGTCGACAAGATCGCCTTCACGGGCTCCACGCGGGCCGGCCGCCGCATCGCGTCGATCGCCGGCGGGCAACTCAAGCGGGTCAGCCTGGAGTTGGGCGGCAAGTCGGCCGCGATCATCCTGCCCGACGCCGACCTCGAGAAGGCCGTCGCGAGCGTACGGTTCGGCTCGCTGCTCAACAACGGCGAGTCCTGCATCGCCCAGACCAGGATCCTGGCCCCGCGCGGCCGTTACGAGGAGATCGTCGCCGCGCTGAAGCAGCTGGTGGAGTCGCTGAAGGTCGGCGACCCGAACGACCCCGACACTTTCGTCGGCCCGATGATCCGCCCCGACCAGCAGGAGCGGGTACGGGACTACGTCCGGCTCGGTATGGAGGAGGGTGCCCGGCTGGTCGCCGGCGGGCCGCAGGTCCCGGAGGGGCTGGAGAAGGGCAACTACGTCACGCCCACCGTCTTCGCCGACGTCGAAAACTCCATGCGGATCGCGCAGGAGGAGATCTTCGGCCCGGTCCTGGTGGTCATCGCCTACGACGACGAGGACGACGCGGTCCGTATCGCCAACGACTCCGAGTACGGCCTCTCCGGCGGCGTCTGGTCCGCCGACGAGGAGCACGCCCTGGCCGTCGCCCGCCGTATCCGCACCGGCACCGTCACGGTCAACGGCGCGTCCATCGCCTTCGACGGCCCGTTCGGCGGCTTCAAGGCGAGCGGTGTCGGGCGCGAGTACGGGGCGGTCGGGCTCGGTACGTACACCGAGTACAAGACGATCACCGTCTGATTCAGGTCGAGGGCAGGCGGATGCCCGGGCTGGTCACCGTCTTGACGGGTGACGGAGGCGGCTGCCATGATTTCGTCACTGCCTAAACCGGTGACGTGTGGAGTCTTCTGGCCGGATGGGCGTCCGAACACCCTTCGACCCGGACGGGGAGCATCAGTCATGGCAGTCAGCTACACCGCAGTTGTGGACGTCGACGGAGAAGGCCGGAACGGCGGTCGTGTCCGCTCCTCCGACGGTCTGTTGGAGACCGGCCTCGCGCTCCCCAAGGAGCTGGGCGGCGCGGGCACCGCGACCAACCCCGAGCAGCTGCTGGCCGCCGGCTGGGCCGCCTGTTTCCTCGGTGCCCTCCGCCGTGCGGCCACCTCCCGCGGGATCCGGCTGACCAGCACCGCCATCACCGCCGAGATCACGCTCACGCACGGCGACGACGGCGAGTTCTCGCTCTCCGCGGTGCTCAGCCCCGTGCTGGGCGGCGTCGACCGGGCCACCGCCGAGGAGCTCGCGCACGCGGCCCACCGGATCTGCCCGTACTCCAAGGCCACCCGCGACAACATCCCGGTCACCATCGACGCGGCCGCGGCTGCCTGAAGTCGGGTCATCGAACAGAAGCCCCCGCGAACCACCTTTCGCGAGGGCCCTCTTGACGCTGGAAAGTCAGTGCGCGGTCGCCGCCGGTGTCGTCTTCTTGCGGGCGCGGTAAGCCGCCGCCTTGATCTTGTTGCCGCAGGACTCCATGCCGCACCACTGGCGCCGCATGCCCCGGGAGCGGTCGATGTAGACCCGGGTGCACTCGGGGTTGCCGCACTCCTTGATCAAGGGGACGTCCGGGCCGCTGAGCAGTTCCACCGCCTGCCGGGCGACGGTCGCCAGCGCCTGTTCGGGCGTCGCCTCGGTGTGTCGGCCGGTCAGGGTGAGCTGTGGGGTCACGGGGGTCCTGCGTGCGCCGGCGTTGAGCACGGCGAGCGCCTCCCGGTCGAGCTCTTCGCCGAGCCGGCGGTCGGTGACGAGCCGGTAGAGCGCCTCGCGCAGCTCCACCGCCGCCCAGACGTCGTCCTCCTTGCCGGGGGTGATCGTGTCCACCAGCCCGGACTCCAGGTACCAGGCATTCAGCCGCTCCGGCGTCACGAACATCTCGAACCGGGTCGAGCGCCGGGCTCGGAGGGTGGCCGCGAAGTCGAGGGCCGGGTGGCCGCACACGAATACATGGTCAAGATTCACATCACCATCTTGACAGGTGACTCTGCTCGGATGCAAGAAGCGTCACGGTTTGAACCGGTGCTCACGCGCCTCCCGCCTCCGGTGCAGTGCGGCACCGTCCTCGGTCCCGGCGTACTGCGAGGTGACGGTCACCCTCATCCACTCCGGCGACGGCGACCACGCCAAGGCGGGAACTTCGCCTCCCGCTCCCGGCACGAGGCGTCGATCGTCGGCAAGGAGGTCGTCGACGGGAACTACGGCCGGGGTCCCGCGTACTTCTACCGCCTCTCGAGCGCGGCAAGGTGCCGAAGACGCTGCCGGCCACCCCGATCCGGCCGGCGCTTCGAGCTTCGGGTGCGGCCGAGAGCCGTAACCCTTCTTCTCCGTCCCGGTCCTTGCGTTCACGGTGCGGACCGGGACGGAGCGGGGCGTGCTCAGCGATCGGCGTCGGCCGTCCGGGGGCCGTGAGTTTGCTGGCGGACGAACAAGGCCGCGGGGACGGCCATGACGATCAGTACGACTCCGCCCATGGCGTTGCCCACATGGAGGGCGTCGGTGAACGCCCTCGGTACCGCCGTTCCCACCACGCGCGCCAGGGACGAGGGGAGGCCGCTCGCGCCGCCGCCGTGCGATACGCCCGCCACGACCCTGTCCGCCTGCGGTGCGGGGACGCCCGCCTCGACCAGACGGTCGTGCAGGTTGCGGGGGAAGCGACCGGTGACGGCGGTGCCGAGGACGCTGGGGCCGAGTACGGTGCCCAGTTGACGGGACATGTTCACGGCTGCCGACGCCATGCCCGCCTGCTCCGGCGGGACGCTGTTGACCGCGGCGGCCGTCGAGGGCGCCGTCAGCAGGCCCGCTCCGACGCCGGCCACGAGCAGTCCGGGCCACATCGCCCCGTACCCTCCCGAGGCGTCGGTCGCGAGCAGCGCGAGGGAGCCGGCTCCGATGAGGACCAGGCCCGCGGTGATCAGGGGCGTCAGGCCGACCCGGCGTACCAGCACCCGGGCGGCCACCACGGTGACCAGGAGGAACGTCGCGAACAGCGGCAGCAGCCGCACACCCACGTGGAGGGGGCTGTTCTGTCCCACACGCTCCATGTAGAGCACGCTGAGCAGGGCGACACCGACCAGTCCGAAGACGCTGACCGCGGCCACGCCCATGACGGCGGAGAAGGAGGCGCTCCGGAAGAGCCGCAGGTCCAGCATGGGGTCGGGGTGGCGGAGTTCCACCCGTACGAACACCAACAGGGATACGGCGAAGACGACGTACATCGTGATGATCGGCGCCTTTGTGTACCCCGTCGCGCCGCCCTGGATGATCGCGTAGGTGGCCGAGGCCGTCATCACCGTGCCCAGGACCAGGCCCGCGGCATCGAGCTTGCGCGTGGGGTGCCTGGACTCGGCGACGAAGACCGGGGTCAGGAGGAGGGCCGTGCCCGCGATGACGAGGTTGGAGATGTAGACGGCGTGCCAGGAGAAGTGCTCCAGCAGGGCTCCGGCGAGGATCGGGCCGACGGCCAGGCCCACTCCTGAGCACGCGGCCCAGATGCCGATCGCGGCGGTGCGCTCGTGCGGGTCGGTGAAGGTGGCGCTGACGATCGCCAGGCTGGTCGGCAGTACGGCCGCGCCGCCGATGCCCGCGATGGCCTGTGCGGCGATGAGCGTGCCGGCGCTGTCGGCGAAGACGGCGACCAGGCTGCCGGCCAGGAAGACCGCGGCACCCAGCCGGAACACGCGTCGCCGCCCCACCAGGTCGCCGAGGGTTCCGGCGGACATCACGAAGCTGACGACCGCGAGGCTGTACGCGCTGGTGATCCACACCAGCGTGCTCGCGGTGATGTGCAGGTCACTCTGGATGGCGCCGAGGGCCGAGATGGTTGAGGTGACGTCGACGAAGGCCATCATCACGCCGAGGCAGACCACCAGCAGGCCGAGCCAGGGGGCCCGGCCGCCGACGGGGGCCGGGGCGTGGGCGGCCCGGGCGGGAACGGGCACCGTCATCGGACGGTCACCGCCCTCCTCTGCGACACCCCGAGCGATACGACGGCCGCCGCGGCCATGAGCCCCATGGCGACGGACCATGCGTGCCGGTAGGTCTCCAGCGGGGCTCCACCGGAGGCGGTGCCGAGCATGGCGACCAGGATGCTGATGCCGACCACCGAACCGATCTGGATCGCCGTGGTCACGATGGCGCTGCCGGTGGCCGCCTGGTCGGGGTGCAGGCCGACCGTCGCGGAGGAGACGGCCGTCGGCAGCGCCAGCCCGGCGCCGACCCCGAAGACCAGCCAGCACGGGAGGATCCCGGAGACGTAACTCGGGTCGTTGTGCAGCAGAAGGACGAAGAGCAGGGCGCCGACGGCGGCGACGGCGCTGCCGGCCGCGGCGACGACGCCGGCCGGGACCCGGAACCGGCGTTGGAGGGTCTCGCCGAGAGCGGCGGCCAGGGCGAAGCCCACGGGTCCGGGAAGGGTGGCGCAGCCGGTCTTGATGGCGGAGTAGTGCCAGTGGTTCTGCAGCCACAGGATCGTCGACAGCAAGAGGCCGGCGAACGAGGCCAGCTGCAGGGTGCCGGCGAGGTTCGCCGCGGCGAAGATGCGGTTGCGGAAGAGCGAGAGGTCCACCACGGGCACCGGGTGACGTGCCGAGCGGAGCAGGAACACCAGCACCCCGACTCCGGCCACGACCAGCGAGGAGACGACACGGGTGTCCGACCAGCCCCAGTCGGGCGCCTTGACCACGCCGAGAGCCAGTGCGCCGACCACCACGATCAGCAGCACGCCGCCGAGCAGGTCGGGCATGCGGGTGTCCTGGTCGTGTCTGACGTTGGCCACGAGCCGGGCGGCCAGCACGATCGCGAGCAGCCCGACCGGGATGTTCACCAGGAACAGCCACCGCCAGGAGAGCTGGACCAGCAGCCCGCCGAAGATCGGGCCGCACACCCCGGACAGCGAGCCCGCGGTGAACCAGATCTTGACGTACTGCTCCACCTTCTCCGCGGGAGCACTCGTCAGCACCAGGCCCAGGCTGGCCGGGGTCAGCAGGGCGGCGCCCACCGCCTGGACGGCGCGGAAGACGACGAGCGTCCATACGTCGCCGGACAGCCCCGCGCCGAGGCTCGCCGCCATGAAGACGGCCATGCCGAGAAGGAAGCCGGCCTTGCGTCCGTAGCGGTCGGCGAGCCGGCCCGCGGGGACGAGAAGCGCCGCGTAGACGATCGCGTAGCCGTTGAGGACCCAGCTCAGATCCGACAGTGAGGTGGCGCCCACACCCCGCCCGATGTCCGGCAGGCCGACGTTGGTGATCCAGACGTCGAGTTGGCTGAGGAAACTCGCGCTGGCCAGCACGGTGAGGATGAGAGCCGGGTGGGCGGTCGAGGAGCCTCCGCCTCCCCGCTGCGTCCGTGGAGGGGCCAGCTGATCTTGCGAAGACATACGTCTCATCCGTTCTGCGCGATGCGCGGGGTGCCGTGAGCGACGGGCACCAGAGTTCTGGACCGTTGTGTCAAGAACCGTAGGAAGTTGTGGAACGGAATGTCAAGAATGCCTGCGCGGCCTGTACGCTGGCCCTCATGGGGCGTCCACCAGGATTCGACAGGGACAAGGTCGTGCAGGCCGTCGAGCGGCAGTTCCGCCGTTCCGGATACGCCGGCACGAGCGTCGACGACATCGCCAGGACCGCCGGGCTGGGGCGCGGCAGCCTCTATGCCGCGTTCGGCGACAAGAGCAAGCTGTACCTGCGGACGCTGGAGGCGTACTGCGACCGCGCCGAGTCCGCCTGGGCGGCCGTACTCGAAGGCCCGGACGACTCCGCGCTGGAGCGGCTGCACGTCTATCTCGTGAAGTCGGCGCGCTTCGTGCACGACGACCCCGACGGGCTCGGCTGCATGGTGACCGGTTTCGTGGTCGAGGGGGTCGACCACGATCCGCAGGCCGAGGCGCGCGTCAGGCAGGCCCTCGGCAGGATCGAGGGTTCACTGACCGGGTGCGTCCGGGCCGCGCAGCGACACGGCGACCTCGATCCCGAGGCGGACGCCCCCGGAATCGGCAGGCTGCTCATGGCGGTCAACCGGGGCATGGAAGTGCTGGCCAAGGGCGGGCTGGACGTGGTCGCGCTGGAGCGCGTCGCCGACCAGGCCTTCGCCGGCCTCCCGCTCACGGCGCGGGCGCGGTCCCGGCGGGCATCCCTCGAGCGGGCGAGCTGAGACATTTCCCTGAAGGGGTACGGCGGTCCGCCGGAAGATCTGCGTCGCGTTGCCGACTCCGGTCGGCGCTCCGTGGCGAACGACTCGATGTAGGCCAGGGCTCCGTCCTGGAACGCGGCGGTCGGCAGGTGGGTGAGTGGCGCCCCGTCGCCCTCTCCGCCGACCACGACTGGAAACGAACGGTCACTTGGCTCGCAGGGGCTCGGCGAAGGACCTGCGCAGGGACGCGGGGGCGGCGAGGGGGAGCAGGGCGGCGAGCATCCTGCCCTTGAGCGTGTTCGGCTCGCGCGTCAACTCGACGTCCACGCGGGTGCCTTCGCCGTCCGGGGTCATCCGGAAGACCCAACCGCCGCCGGCGCCGAACAGCTTGGAGTCCAGCGTGCTGACGGTGACGGTGTCGCCGCCCGGCTCCCAGTCGTAGCGCGCACGCTCCCACGCGGCGGCCGTGCCCTCGGTGACCTCGGCCCAGGTGTCGCCGAGCCCGTGCACCTCGAAGTGTTCGGCGTCGATCGTGGGCCAGGCCTTGGAGCGCGCGGGGCCGAAGTCGGTCAGCACCTCCAGCACGTCCGACGGGCTGAGGGTGGAGACGAGGTGGAAGCGTACGACTGCCATGGCTTTCCTCACGAAGAAGTAACCGCTCTGACTGGTGACGAAAATGTTCCACGGAGGCTCGTCACCTGTCAAGGCGGTTACTTTTGTGTCCCGTTACCAGCTCTGCGCCGCCTCCCGCAGGTGGTCCCGGACGCGGATCACGGACGGGTTGGTGTCGGCGCCCGGGCGCTGGACCAGGAAGAGGGTGTTGAGCGGGGGTTCCTCGGGGCTGTGCAGGAGGGTCAGGCGGCCGGCGTCCAGGTGCTCCTGGCAGAGGGAGCGGGGCAGGACGCTGTAGCCGGCGCCCGCGTTGACCGCCGAGAGGACGGCGTAGAGGTTCGGGACCGTGACCGCGGCGGGGGTCGTCAGCTGCTTGCCGAGGGCCGTGCGCCAGTAGCGCCGGACGATGGGCAGGTCTTCGGCGTAGGTGACCAGGGGGATGTCGCGGAGCGCGGTGCACAGCTCGTCCGGCTCCGCGTCCGCCTCGACGCGCCGGGCCCAGATCGGCGCCGCGACCAGGACGTACTCCTCGTCCGCCAGCGGTGCCGAGGCGAGCGCACGGCCTCGCGGGCGGCGGGTGGCGATGACCAGGTCGTGCCCGCCGGAGCGCAGTTCCTCCAGGAGCGGGTCGGTCAGGCCCTGGGCGACCCGGAGCCGGACGCCTTGGGCGACGAGCGGGGCGAGGGCCGGCAGGACCCGGACGCACAGCAGCTCGGAGGGGCCGGCCAGGTGGACCGGGGTGGTGTGGCCCGACAGGGGGCCGGGGCCGCCTTCGAGCGCGGCGAGGGCGTCCAGCGGGGGCGCCACCTGTCCGGCCAGCTCGTGGGCGAGCGGTGTCGGCTCGACGCCTCTGGGGAGGCGGGTGAACAGTTCGCGGCCGGTCTGCTGCTCCAGGGTGCGGATCTGGGCGGTCACCGTCGGCTGGGAGAGCCCCAGCCGCGGGGCCGCCGCGGTCAGCGAACCCGAGCGGTAGACGGCCAGGAAGGTGCGCAGCAGATTCAGGTCGGCGTGCGCCGGGAGCTGCCGGCCGTCCGGCTCGGTCACGTCCGTGGCGGGGGTCCGGTTCTTCATGACGGTCAGCGTAGTGCCGTACGACATCGGAGTGCCGATGGCAGATATCGGTTCCCCTATTGGTATTCCGATGGGGTGGCTGGCTAGCTTCGTGGCATGACCACTCACATGACCACGCAGAACGCGATCAACTGGCCCGAGAAGTACCTGCCTGGCACCGGCGACAACTTCGTCTCCAACGAGGTGATCGTCCGGGGCGTCGGCGCGGCGCGGGTCTGGCGGTACCTGATCGACACCTCGACCTGGGAGTCGTACTACGACAACGTCGCCGACATCTCCTTCCCCGAGGGCGGCGGCCCCGAGCTGAAGGACGGGCTCCTCTTCCGCTTCGGTACCTTCGGGTTCCCGCCGCTGGACGCGCACGTCGTCGAGTTCCGGGCCCCGGCGGAGGGCGCGCCGGGGCGGCTGTCCTGGACCGCCAGGCAGGAGGGCACGCCCGCGGAGCGGCTCGACGTGCTGCACGCCTGGCTGGTCGAGGACCTGCCCGGCGGCCGGGTCCGCGTCCTCACCCAGGAGACCCAGCTCGGCGAGCCCGCCGCCGCCCTCGCCGCCGAGCGCCCGAACCCGATGCTCAACGGCCACCAGGCCTGGCTGGACGGCCTGATCCGCGCCGCCTCCGGCGAACTCGGCGGGTGACGCCCCGTGCCGGAGGCAGTCCTCGTGCCTACAACACCTTTCGTTGCACGAGCGTCGACAGCACCAGTGCCCCGGGCAGCAGCGGCAGCCAGACCGTCAGGACGCGGTAACCGATGACGGCCGTCGCCGCGAGCTCCACGGGGGCGCCGAGGGCGACGAGGGTGAAGACGGTCGCCGCGTCCACGGGGCCGATGCCGCCCGGCGCGGGGACCGCGCCCACCGCCGTGCTCGCCGCCAGGAACGCGAAGGTGACCTGCGCCCAGCTCAGGGTGAGGCCCAGCGCGGCGCCGACGCAGTAGATCACGGTCGCCTGGAGCACCGGGGCCGCGGCCGCGCCGCCCCACAGGGCGATGACGCGGGACGGGCGCGTGTGCAGCAGCCGTATGTCCGTCAGGGCGGCGCGGGCGCCGGCGAGGACGGGGCGGCGGAGCGGGGGTACGGCCGTCACCAGCACCAGGGTCGTGGTGAGACCGGCCGACGCGCCGCCCGCGACCAGGATCAACGTCCTTGTGTCCGGGACGAGTTCGTCGAGGTGCAGGAGTTCCGGGGAGACCAGCAGGAAGGCGATCAGCACCAGCGTCTTCGCGATCGGCCGCACCAGGGAGTACAGGGCGAGCGAGGCGGTGGCCCGGGCGAGCGGGATGCCGCGGCCCTGGAGGAAGCGCAGCGTGACGGCGTGGGCGCCGAGGCTCGCCGGCAGCACGTGGTTGGCCGCGCCGGCGGCGAACTGCGAGGCGATCAGCAGCCCCGTCGGCAGCCGCTCCGGCAGCGCGCCCTGCCGTACGCACGCGGCGGACAGCCAGGTCAGGCAGGTGAAGAAGAACGCGGCCAGCATCCACCAGGGGTCGGCCGAGCCGAGCCGCGCGGTGCCCTCGTAGACCGTCCGCCAGTCGACGGCGGCCCAGATCCCGAGCAGGAGGACGGGCAGCAGCACGAGGGTGCGGCGGAGCACGAGGCGGGCGGTGGAGGGGAGGCGGAAGGGGCGCGAGGGGCGGCCGGGG
Organism: Streptomyces sp. CA-249302; assembly: GCF_050936785.1. Taxonomy (NCBI): domain Bacteria; kingdom Bacillati; phylum Actinomycetota; class Actinomycetes; order Kitasatosporales; family Streptomycetaceae; genus Streptomyces; species Streptomyces sp. CA-249302. The sequence goes on from NZ_JBNJMG010000001.1 coordinate 8,408,001, forward strand.
GATACGGGCGGGCCGGCGAGGGCCGCGGCGGGGACGGTTGCGGGGATCGCCGAGGGGAGCGGGCCGGGGACGTCGTCGAGGGGGAGCAGGGACACGGCGCACGTCGTCCTTTCACGTCACGTCCGGGCATTGCTGTCGTGCGGTGCGCGGGCGCGGCGGGTACGGGGCGAGGCTGGAGGGGACGGCGGAACCGTTCCCGTCCGGTGTGACGCGGTGGTGTCCGGAAGCCGAAGCGGCGCGGGCGTCTGGACGACGTCCCTGCTGGTCCCTACCAGTTTTTGCCCCCCGATCGGTGAATCAATCATCCATACCAGGGTTGACTTCCGGCTGAGCAAACCAGCACCATCCGAGAGTGACCTCCGTGCACCCGCCCATCGGCCCTGCCGCTGCCCCGTCCTCCGTCTCCTCCGACCTGGACGAGGCGGTCCACCGCTGTCTGGTCGCCGGTTTCGAGGGCACCACGACCTTCCCCGACACGCTCAAGCGGCTCGTCGACCGCGGACTGGGCGGCGTCATCCTGTTCACCCGGAACATCCGCGACGCCGAACAGGTGCGCGAGCTGACCGACGCGCTGCGCGCCATCCGGCCCGATCTGCTCGTCGCCATCGACAACGAGGGCGGCGGCATCGGCCACCTCGTCGCGGCCGGCGCCCCCGAGGTCCCCGGCTCCTACGCCCTCGGCGTCGCCGACGACCCGAACCTGACCGCCCGCTGCGCCGACGCGCTCGCCGGGCACCTCGCGACGCTCGGCATCACCGCCTCGTACGCCCCCGTCGCCGACCTCCAGCACCGCCCCGACAACCCGATCGTCCGCACTCGCTCCTTCGGCGCCGACCCCGAGCTCGCCGGCCGCCATCTGCGCGCCTGGATCGACGCCACCGAGGCCCGCGGCATCGCCTCCTGCGCCAAGCACTTCCCGGGCCACGGCGGCACCGAGACCGACAGCCACCACGACCTGGCGGTCGACCCGCGGTCGTACGACCGACTGCGGATCGATCTCGAACCGTTCCGCGCGGCCGTCGCCGCCGGGGTGCCGATGCTGATGAGCGCGCATGTCGTCTACCCGGCGCTGGACGCCAACCGGCCCGCCACCCTCAGCCGCCGCATCCTCGGCGACCTGCTCCGGCTCGACCTCGGCTTCGACGGGGTCCTGGTCAGCGACGCCCTGGAGATGAAGGCGATCGCCGACCGCTACGGCGAGGCGGCCGGCGCGCGCATCGCGCTCGCCGCGGGGGCCGACCAGGTCATCGTCGCCGTACCGGACCTGGAGGTCACGCTCGCCTGCCGGGACGCCGTCCTGGACGCCCTGGCCTCCGGCCGGCTGTCGCAGGAACGGGTCTGGGAGGCGGCGGGGCGGGTACGGCGGCTCGCCGAGCGGTACGCCACCCCCGCCACCGGACCCGTCGCCGCCTGGGACTCCGGGGCCGGACTGGAGGCGGCGCGCCGGGCGATACGCGGCCGGTCCCTGCCGCGCCCGGTGCCCGGCGCCCAGGTCGTCGACCTCTTCCCGCCCCCGCACCCCGCCCTCAACTGGGGCGGCGAGGACCTCCTCACCGAGCTGCGCTCCCTCGACCCCACGGCGGCCGGTACGGCGGTCAGCGGCGAACCGGCCGACCCCGCGGCCCTCGTCGACGGCATCCTGCGCATAGCCGCCGACTCGCCCCTCGTCGTGGCCACTTGCGACGCCGGCCTGCACCCCTGGCAGGCCCACCTGCGCGACGCCCTGCTGGCCCGGCGCCCGGACGCGGTACGCGTGGACACCGGGCTGCCGGAGGACGGCGACCTGTGCTCCTTCGGCCGCGGCCGGGTCAATCTGCGGGCCGTGGCCGAGGTGCTGGCGGGCGTCTGACCGTCACATCAGGGCAGTTGTACGGTCGTCTCGATCCCGCGTGCCGCCAAGTACCCGGCGTCGTCCACCCGTTGGGCCAGCACGACCGCCGGGCGCTCGCCCTGCTTGCGCAGCCGCATCCACTCCTCGAAGTACGCGCCGCCCGGGCCGGAGACGGAGCGGGTCGCCGGGGTGCAGTCCAACACCAGGGCGGTGGGACGGGGTTGGGGCGTGACGGGCTTCGCGCGGAGTTCGGCGATCGTCTCCGCGAAGGCCTCGGCGATCGGCTTGGGGCGGCCCGTCGCGTCGAACAGGCCCAGGGTGTATTCCAGTTCCGGGTAGTCGGCGAGCGAGCGGTCCACGTCGTGCGAGCACCACCAGGTCACGCCCCAAAGCCCTTCGCACTCGGCCGCGTTGAGGACGGTGGCGCGGGCGAAGCGCGGCGCGTCGGCTGCCGGGATGTGCGGCTCGGGGGCGCCGGTCTCCTGCACCCAGACCGGGCGGGCGGGGTCGTCGGCGTACGCCTTGGCGAGTTCCGTGCCGTACTCGGCGAGATGCAGGACCTCGGGGGAGGCGGGGCCGTAGCGGCCGGCGCAGTTCGCCGAGAACACCCAGGGGTGGACGGTCGTGACGTCGCCCTTGCGGGCGGAGGCCTCCGGGGTGAACGGATGGTCGTCGCCGTACCAGGCGGCGTCGTAGGCGGAGTGGGTGGCCAGCTGCCCCGCCCGCAGCCCTTCCCGGGCCGCGGCCAGCAGCGTGTCGAGGTAGTGGTCCACCTCCGCCACCTTCACCGGGTTGTGCTCGACCAGGTTGTTCAGCTCGTTGCCCAGCTGGAGGCCGATGAGGTTGGGGCGGTCGGCCAGGGCCTGGGCGAGGGTGCGCAGCAGCTGGGCCTGGGCCTCGATCGCCTCCGGGTCGGTGAAGACGTTGCGGTGGTGCCAGCTGCGGGTCCACTCCGGGTAGAAGTCGAAGCTCGACAGGTGGCCCTGGATGCCGTCCACCATGACGTCGAGACCGGCCTCGGCGGCCAGGTCGACCAGGTGCGCCAGCTGGGCCACGGCAGCCGGGCGGACGAAGGTGCGGTTCGGCTGGAGCAGCGGCCACAGGTGGAAGACGCGGATGTGGTCCAGGCCGAGGCCGGCTATCTGGGCGAGGTCCTCGCGGGCGTGGTCGGCGTCGAAGTCGTGCCAGGAGTGGAACCAGCCGCGGCGGGGCGTGTAGTTGACGCCGAAGCGGAGCGTCGGAATGGGATCCTCCTCGGGCCGGGGCGGGGCCAATGCTCGGAACAGGGCTTGTCCTCGCTGAATGTATCAACCACCATGGTCGGTAATGAATAGCGATTTGAACCAAGCTTTCGGTGGGGTCGTGCCGGATGCGGAGTCCGGGGCCGGGGACGCGGCTGCGCTGGTCGTCGGGATCGACGCCGGTGGGACGCGGACCCGGGCCGTGTTGGCCGCCGCCGCGGCGGACGGGCTCGTCGTCGGGGAGGGGGCGGCCGGTCCGGGCAATGCGCTCACCGTCCCGCTGGACCGGCTCACCGAGAACCTTGCAGAGGCTGTGGCGCGGGCGGTGCCGGAAGGTGCGCGGGGTCGGGTCGTCGCCGTGGCCGGGGGGTTCGCGGGGGCGACGGGGGCGGCGGAGGACGAGCCGGGGCGGCTCAATGCGCTGACCGCGCTCCGGGCCGCACTCCGGCAGCTCGGCATCTCCACCGACGCGCTCGGCATCAGCAGCGACATCGAGGCCGCGTTCGCGTCCGCGCCGGGCGCCCCGGCCGACGGGCTCGCCCTGGTCGCGGGCACGGGTGCGGTCGCGATGCGGATCGCCGGCCGACGCGCGACGACCACGGTCGACGGCGACGGCTGGCTCCTCGGCGACGACGGCAGCGGCTTCTGGATCGGCCGCGAGGCGGTACGGGCCGCGTTGCGGATGGCCGACGGGAGGGGAGGACCGACGGTTCTGGTGGAGACGGTGGGGAGGGGGCTGGGGGTGCCGGAGGGGGTTCTGCCGGGTGGTGCTTCAGGTGGCAGGCAGAGTGACGGTTCCAGTCCCGTGCGGTCCGACGAGTCGTACGCCCGTTCCGGGGCGGGCGACTCGTCGGGCGGCGGCACCGGCGTCTCCGGCTGGGCCCGGGGTGACCGGGAGGCCTACCGTCGGCATCTGCTCCCCGTCGTCATGGCGGACGTGCCGATCCGGCTCGCCCGGTTCGCTCCGCTGGTGGCCGAGGCCGCACGGGAGAAGGACCCCGTCGCCGAGGCGATCCTCGACCGGGCCGCCGACCATCTGACGTCCGCCGTACGGGCGTTGGAGCCGCGCCCCGGTGAACGCGTCGTCGCCACGGGCGGCCTCCTCGGCCCCGAAGGCCCCCTGACCACCCGCCTCACGGCCCGCCTCCAACCCCTCGGCCTCACCCTCGACTGGGTGGCCGACGGCTGCCGCGGAGCCGTCTCGCTGGCCCGCCTCCTCGCCTGACCGTCACCTGCCGGCGCCCTACTGCCGTCACACACGAAAGGACCGGCCGCATGCCGACCCCCGACCCCGCGGCCGCCCGCGCCGAACGCACCAGCCAGGACGGCCCCCCTCACCACGAGGCCGCCGGTCCCGTCCCCGCTCCCCTCGACCACGTGCCCGCCGGCCCCACCACCGGCCCCCACCCGGCCGCCACCGCCACCCCCCTCTACCGCGACCCCACCACCCCCCTCCCCACCCGCGTAGCCGACCTCCTCGCCCGCATGACCCTCCGCGAGAAGGTCGGTCAGCTCAACCAGCGCATGTACGGCTGGGACGCCTACCGCCGTACCCCTGACGGCGGTTACGAACTCACCGACGCCCTCCGCCGAGAGACCGACCGCTTCGAAGGCCTGGGCGCCCTCTACGGCCTCATGCGTGCCGACGCCTGGTCCGGGGTCGACCACGGAAACGGTCCCGGTGCCCACGACAGTGCCGCCCTCGCCGAGCTCGTGCAGCGGCATGTCGTCGAGCGGAGTCGGCTCGGGATCCCCGCGTTGTTCGTCGAAGAGGTCCCGCACGGCCACATGGCCCTGGACGGCACCGTCCTCCCCGTCAACCTCGCCGTGGGCGCCACCTGGGACCCCGGCCTGCACGAGCGCGCCGCCGCCCACGCCGCCGCCGAACTCCGCGCCCGCGGCGGCCACGTCGCCCTCGTCTCCGCACTGGACATCGCCCGCGATCCCCGCTGGGGCCGCACCGAGGAGTGCTTCGGCGAGGACCCCCACCTTGCCGCCGAGCTCACCGAAGCCCTCGTCCGCGGCATGCAGGGCACCCCCGCCGAGTACTTCGCCGCCGACAAGGCCCCCGTCGTCCTCAAGCACTTCGCCGGCCAGGGCGCCACCGTCGGCGGCCGCAACTCCGCCGAGTCCGAGCTCGGTTGGCGCGAGCTGCACGAGATCCACCTGCCCGCCGCCCGGGCCGGCGTCCGCGCGGGCGCCGCCGCCGTCATGGCCGCGTACAACGAGGTCGACGGGATGCCCTGCTCGGGAAATCGCGCCCTCCTCACCGAACTCCTCAGAGATGAATGGGGGTTCGAGGGGCTCGTCATGGCGGACGGCCTCGCCGTGGACCGGCTGGCCCGCATCACCGGCGACAAGGTCTCCGCAGGCGCCCTCGCCCTCAACTCCGGTGTGGACCTGAGCCTTTGGGACGAGGGCTTCACACATCTGGCGGAGGCGGTCGAGCGCGGCCTGGTGAGCGAGGCGACCCTCGACGCGGCCGTCGGCCGGGTGCTTCGACTCAAGTTCCGGCTGGGGCTGTTCGAGCGGCGGGACGCGAAGGCTCCCGCGCCGACCGGTGGCGCGGAGCTCAGCAAGGAGGTCGCCCGCGCCGCCGTGACCCTCCTGCGCAACGACGGCGTACTGCCCATCGGCGCGAACGTCTCCCGGATCGCCGTGCTCGGCCCCCAATCCGCCACCACCGCCCACCAGTCGGGCGACTACACGGCCCCGCAGCGCCCCGGCACCGGCAGCAGCGTCCTCGACGCCCTGCGTCGGCTCGCCCCGCCCCACCTCGACATCCGCCACGCCCCCGGCTGCGCCCTCACCGGCGCGGACCTCTCCGGCATACCGGCGGCGATCGCCGAGGCCGCCGGTTCCGACCTCGCCGTGCTGGTGCTGGGCGGCAGCAGCGCACGTACCCCCGAGACCGACTTCGACGCCAACGGGGCCGCACGCGGAGCCGTGTCCGAGATGACTTGCGGTGAAGGCGTCGACCTTGCGCAACTGCGGCTGGGGGCGGCCCAGTACGCGCTGCTGGACGCCGTCGTGGCCACGGGCACGCCCACCGCGGTCGTCCTGGTCCAGGGGCGCCCGCACGTCGTGCCGGACACCGCGCCCGCCCTGCTCACGGCCTGGTATCCCGGCCCCTGGGGCGGCGACGCGATCGCCGAGGTGCTGCTCGGACTCGCGGAACCGGCGGGCCGGCTGTCCGTCTCCGTCCCGCGCTCGGCGGCCCAACTCCCCGTCTACTACAACCACAAGGACACCGAGTACGGCGGCTACGTCGACGAGAGTGCGGAGCCGCGGTACTCCTTCGGGCACGGGCTGTCGTACACGAGTTTCGAGTACGGCGAACCTCGGTTCGCCGACCGGACGGTGACCGTCGACGTCACCAACACCGGCTCCCGGTACGGGCGTTCGGTCGTCCAGGTGTACCTGCGCCGCCTGATCACCCCCACCTGGCCGCGCACCCTCGAACTGTGTGCGTTCGAGGGTGTCGGCCTGGCTCCGGGCGAGCGCCGTACGGTTTCCCTGCCCCTCGAAGGCCTCGGCGGCACCGTCGAGATCAGGGTCGCCGCGTCGGCCGAGGAGGCGCTCGCCGCGGAGGGTTACAGCTTTACGGCGCCCGACGAGACGCCCTTGTAGAACCAGCGCTGGGTGATCACGAACAGCACCAGCACCGGGATCACCGAGATCACCGAACCGGCCATGACCATCCGCTGGTCGTAGCCGAAGGAAGAGCTCTGCAGGCGTGAGAGACCCAGCGTCAGCGTCATGTGGCTCTCGGAGCGCAGCACGATCAGCGGCCAGAGGAAGTCGTCCCAGGCGCTGATGAACGTGTTGATGACGACCACCATGATGGCGCCCCAAGCGGACGGCAGATACAGGTACTTGAAGCGCTGCCACTCGTTCGCGCCGTCCAGCATCGCCGAGTCCTCGATCTCGCGCGGGACCGCGAGGAACGCGCCGCGCATGAGCAGGACGTTGATGGCGCCGACGAAGCCGGGCAGCCAGACGCCGGCCAGGCTGTCGACCAGGCCCAGGTCGCGGATGCTGATGAACAGCGACACCATGATCGACTCGAAGGGGAACATCATCGAGGCGACCAGCACCACCCAGACCGCCTTGCGGCCCTTCCAGGCGGGCTTGGAGAGCATGTAGCCGGCCGTGGTGGAGAAGACCAGCTGGCTGGTGATCGACAGGGCGACCACGATCAGGCTGTTCTTGATGTACGACCACACCGGCACCTGGTCGAAGACCGTCCGGTAGGCGCGCAGCGTTGGGTGGCGCGGCAGCAGGGTGGCGTTCGAGCCGAAGACGTCCTCGCTCGTGCCCTTCAGGGAGGCCAGCAGCTGCCACAGCAGCGGGCCCACGGTGAGGCCGAGCACCAGGAAGAGGAGCAGATAGCGGACGACCAGCTCGCGCGGGCGGCCGTAGTCACGCCAACGCGGCATCAGGCGACGGCGCTTGGTCTCGACGGTGGCCTCGACGACGGTCGTCGTCATGACTCGTCCTCCTTGGTCAGACGCTGCGCCAGCAGGGTCAGCCCCAGCGTCAGCGCGAACAGGGCCACGCTGACGGCCGAGCCGTATCCCGCGTTGCCGGTGATCGGGTCCAGGCCGACGTCCCGGATGTAGAAGGGCAGGGTGCGGTCGGCGCCGCCGGGGCCGCCGGTGGAGCTGCCGAGCATGTAGATCTCGGTGAAGACCCTGAGCGAGCCGATGCCGGTGAGGGTGCCGACCAGCATCATGGCCTGCCGGACGCCGGGGACCGTGATGTGCCAGAAGCGGCGCACGGCACCGGCGCCGTCCATCTGCGCGGCCTCGTGCAGTTCCTTGGGCACGTTCCCGAGGGCGGCCAGGTAGAAGACCATGTACCAGCCGAGGCCCTTCCACAGGGTCAGGCCCATCGCGGAGAGCAGGATCAGCCAGGAGTCGGAGAGGAAGGGGATCGCCGACTTGATCAAGTGGGCTTTCTCCAGCCAGGTGTTGACCAGTCCGTCGTCGGCGAGCAGCCACTGCCAGCTCAGACCGACGACGACACTGGAGGCCAACACCGGTGTGTAGAAGGCGGATCGGAAGAAGCCGATGCCGGGCAGGTTCTTCTCCACCAGGACGGCCAGCACCAGCGGCAGCAGCACCATCAGCGGCACCACGATCACCGCGTACAGGATGCTGTTGCGGGTGGCGAGCCAGAAGTCGTCGTCCTGGAACATCCGCGTGTAGTTGTCGAGTCCGACGAAACTCGCGGCGCCGCCAAGGGGTTTGGCGTTGGTGAACGACAGGATGACCGTGTTGAGGAACGGGAACACCCCGAAGACCACCGCGCACACGATCGCGGGCGCGGTCCACAGCCACGGCAGCCACCAACGGCGGTACATGGCCGCTCCGTTGGCCCCGGGAGCGGGGCCGGGCAGCACGGCCCTGGCGAGGCGGCGGAGGCGGGAGGCGGACGGGGCCGGGCCCGGCGCGGAGGTCTGGGACTCCGCGCCGGACGTCGGCTTCAGGATCTGTGCCGTCACTGTCAGCTGCCCTGCTTCAGCAGCTCGTTCGCCTTCTCCTGGGCGTCCTTCACGGCGTCCGCCGCGCTCTTCTTGCCCTGCATGGCCAGCTGCACCTGGGCCACGATGGCGTTCTGCACCGCCGGGGAGAGGTTGGTCTGGTTGGTGGAGGCCGTCTTGAGCTGGTCGGCGACGAGCTTGCGGGCCTGGGAGAACGGGTCGCTGCCGGTGACGTTCTGGAAGAACGGGTCGTCAAGGGACTCGGTGGTGGTCGGGAAGATCACCACGTTGGGGTCCTTGCACCAGGCCGTCTGGTTCTCGGCGTTGGTGAGGAACTCCGCGAACGACAGCGCCACCGGCGCGTGCTTGCTGGTCGCGGCGACCGAGATGTACTGCGGGGCGCCGGCGGAGGCGACGCCGAGCGCGTCGTAGGGCTGCTGGCCGACGGCCGTCTTGGCGTAGACCGAGGGGCTGTTCTGCTTCACGAACCGCACGAAGCTCGGGTTCGTCGAACCGTAGGCCACCTTGCCCTGGCTGTAGAGCGTGGACGGGTCGTTGCTGGAGGACAGCGAGTCCTTCGGCATCGCGCCCTCCTTGTACAGCTTCGCCATCCACGCCACCCACTGCGTGGTGCGCGGGTCGTCGCCGAAGACGGCGGACTTGCCGTCGGTGGAGAGCACCTTGATGCCCATCTGGTCGAAGTCGGCGGGGATGCGCCAGATCGGGTTGGCCATCGTCGCGAAGTACTTGCCGTCGGCCGCCTTGGCGACCTTCTCGTAGTCGGCGAAGAGCCCGAAGATGCTGGTCGGCGGCTTCGCCGGGTCGACGCCGGCCTTCTCCAGCAGATCCTTGTTGTACGTCAGCAGGACGCCGCCGGTGTACCAGGGCAGCGTGGTGTGGATCGCCTTGCCCGAGGCGTCGGCGAAGGTGGCGGTCTTCCAGAACGACGGCACGAAGGGCTTTGAGGCGTCCGGGTCCTTGGTGCCGAGGTCGAGCAGGTAGCCGGCCTTGGTGAGGGCGGTCGCCGTCGGCGCGTTGACGTTGATGACGTCGGCCATCGTGCAGGCCTGGGCGTCGGCGACGGTCCGGCTGGTGAAGGTGTTGTCGCCCGGGTCGTCGATCCACTTGACCTTGGTGCCGGGGTGGGCCTTCTCGAAGGCCTTGATCACCCCGTTGAAGAAGTCCCCGAAGTCCTTCTTCAGGTTGGTGGTCTGGAAGGTGATGTTGCCCTTGACCTCACCGGTCAGCTTCCCCGAACCGACGTTGCCCTTGTCGACCTTGCAGCCCCCGGCGGCGGCGCCACCGCTGTCGGATCCACCGCCGGACAGGCCGCAGCCCGCGGCCGTCAGCGTCAGGGCGATGATTCCCGCCACGGATGCGGTCAGTCTTCCAGCGCGCATGTCCACCCTCCTGGGACCAGCCGAAGGGGCTGGTTCAATCAACCAACTTCGACTCCGATTGATGAAAAGGTGGACCAGAATTCATCGGAGGTCAATGGGTTGCCGTGTTGCGTTTCGGTTCCGGCGGTGATCAACGCGCGTTTACGTGCGGGATCGGTTCGCTGATTCAGTGCCGGTGTTCGTGGTCCGGGTGGCCGGGGTCGCCGGGGTGTTCATGGCCGGCGGCGTACTCGACGTCGGCCCGGGCGCGGTCGAACCAGGCGAAGAACGCGCGGCGGCCTGCGGCGCGTTGCAGTTCGCGTGTGATGGGCTCGCGGGCCCGGTCGTACGGCACGAAGTCCTCGGGGGCGGTCCTGCCGAAGGGGTCGATGCCGCGGCGGAGGGCGTCCGGGGTGAGATAGCGGTCCCGGTTGCGGTCGTAGTAGTCGCGTACGGCGTCTTCCGGGACGGTCTGTCTGGACTCCAGGTCGGCCAGGAGGGTGCGGGCCGCGGGGGAGTGGGCGAGGGCTGCGGCGACGATGCTGCCGAGGTCGGCTACGTCTGTTTCGGCGACGGCGAGGGACACCTCCGGTGGGGGTGGCAGGTTGCGGTCCGCGCAGGCTCGTCTTGCGAGTTCGTCGGCTACGACTACCTGTGTTGCCCAGCGGCGGCGTTGTCTTTCGGCGCGGGTTCTGGACGCCGAAGGGGGTGGCTCGTGGGGTTGTTCGGCGGGTGCGGCTGTGTGGGGGCTTGTCGCGCAGTTCCCCGCGCCCCTTACCGGCATCTCCCGAACGTTCCTCAAGAAGGCGTCCACGCGCTCCTTGGGAATGGGGGTGCCTTGTACCACGGCCGCGGGTTCCGTCACGGGGCCACCTCCAGCTGTATGGCCCTCGTGTAGGCGACTCGGCCGTTCCAGGCGGTTTTGGCCATGAGCCAGTACGAGCCCGGGGGTACGGTGTTGGCGTCGACGTCGATGTAGGACTCCAGCTCGGCGTCCGGTGGCACGGTGAAGCCCTGGGAGGACGGGGTGACTCCCGGCCAGGTGCCCCAGGAGGAGACCGCCCACAGGGTGCCGTTGATGGGGCCCCGGGTGGTGTTGGTGAGGGTTACCGGGATCCTGGTCCGTTCGCCTCGGTGGATGGAGATGCACTCGACTCCCAGATCGGCCAGGAGAGTCGGTCCGGGCGGTGTGCCCGGGACGTCCAGGGCCGCGACGTCCTCGAAGGTCTGGCCCTCGTACGACAGGCGGGCCGACAGCCAGTGGCGGCCGGGGGTGGGGTCGGGCGGTGGGGTGACCGTGATTTCGGCGAGGGTGAAACCGTTCGGGCTGAGGGCGTACGGCAGTTCGGCGGGGGTGGCGGTCCAGCCGGGTGGGGCCTCGATCGTGACCGTGCCGGTGGCGGAGGCGTCGGTCAGTTCCGAGGCGACCCGGAGTGTCGCCGTGACCGGGCCGTCCGAGGTGGTGACTGTCGTCGGGGAGAGGTACGCGGCCACGGGCATGTTGCCTCGGGGTGCGGGGCCGGAGTTGTGCAGCCAGTAGCGGGTGTGGACCGGCTGGGCGGGCTCGTGGGCGGCGACCCCCGGGGCGTAGGAGGGCGGCCTGGTGGCCTCCGGCGGGGTGGCCAGGATCGTCGCCACCTCGAAGCCGGTCAGGCCGACGTCGAGTGCGCCCTGTCCGTCGGGGGCGAGTGCCTCGCCGGGGGTTTCCAGTACGTCCGCACGGGCGCCGCGCACCCAGTCCTTCGGGCCGCGGATCCGTGCCCGTACCGGACGCCCGTTCACCTCGTGCATGCGTACGACGACACCGCGCCCCGGGTCCGCGGCCGCCACGCTTCCGCGGGCGAGCGGTGAGCCGGTCGGCTTCAGGGCGTCGAGGAGGACCTCGCCGGCCGGTTCGAGGGTGAGCAGGGGCAACTCCCGGGGGAGGGTGGCTTCTTCGGCGACCGTGCCGCGCACCCGCGCCGTCAGGGGGTGGTTGAACTCGTGCCCGATGCGCGGGAGTTGCTGTTCCCGCCAGTCGCCCTCGCCCGCCACCACCGCGTACTCGAAGGTGTGGGACCAGCGTTGGAGCTGGAACGCCGAGCCGTCGGGGGCCGTGCGGCGGGGTGGGTCGACCCAGATGCCGGACGGCCAGCCGGTGCAGGAGCGCATCAGGGACATGTAGAGGTCGCCGGAGGAGGTGACCACGCAGCCCGGGGTGCCCCGGTTGAGGACGGCGAAGCCGCGGCCGTCCCAGGCGTCGCCCGGCGGGAGGGCCTCGCCGCCGCCCGCCGCCGTGGCCCGGACGACCGCGTCGTCCAGGTCGGCGATCAGCGCGTCGACCGCCTTCGCGTCGCCCTCGGCGTCGGCGCCCGCGACCACCAGCAGCGGCAGCCGCTCCAGGTCGCGCAGGTCGGCCCCGGGCACCCACTCCTCGCGCAGCCCGGCGCGCGGCGCGACCCACACCGACGCCACGCCCTCCTCGGCCAGTTGGCGCTGGAGCTCGCGCCCGGCGGCCGGGTCCATGCCGAGCGCCTCGGCGACCACGGAGTTGCGGTCGGGGCCGCCGACGGCGACACGGATGTCGGGGAGGTTGGAGTCGACCTCGAGGTCGCCGTAGCGCGGTCCGCCGGCGATGGTCGAGGTGGCGGTTACGCCGGTGCGGACGAGGGCGGCCGCAAGCGGGGTTCCGAGTTCGCCGGCCTCGTGCCAGGAGGGGTACACCAGCTCGGCGACACCGATTGACCGGCGGCCGATCAACGCCCCTTCGGAGTCCCGCAGTTCGACCCGTGCCGTCGATCCGAGGCCGAACCACGTGTTGGCCGGGTTGTCCAGCGTCCACGGGAACTGCTCGCTGTCCACGTCCGCGAACCCGAAGCCGCGCCCGATCACCGCGTCCGCTACCTCGTGCACCGGCAGCCCGCCCTGCACGTCGGAGGGCCAGCGGACCCGGATCAGGCGGTCCGCGCCGTCGTACCCGTCGATGGTGGTGGTCGCGTCGACGCGCGGGACGCCGGTCCAGAGGGTGAGGCGCTGCGTGTAGCGGAAGAGGCCGAGGTCGGCGCGGACGGTGATGCGGGAGCCGGCCGGGGAGTGCTCGACATCGATGTCGGCGCGCACGTCACGGCTGCGGGCGGCCGTGGTGCCGGTGGGCGTGAGGTGCCAGGGACCCTCGCCGAAGCGCGGGTGCCTCGGGTACTCCTCCTGTACGACCAGTTCGTTGCCGATGTCGCCGGGGCGCAGCAGCTCCCGGCCGCCCTCGGTGAGCGCGCGCAGGCTGCTGACTCCGCCGCCGCGGGTCGGGTCGACCGTCACCTCGTAGAACTGGTTGCGGATGGTCAGGCCTTCGCCGGGGGCCCACTCGGGGGCCGAACCCTCGGTGAGGGGGAGGGCTTTGAGGCCCATGCCGGGCAACTCCGGTACCACGACGTGCAGTTGGCCGTCCTCGCGCACGGCGGGCAGGCCGAGAGGTGCGAGGCCGGGGTCGTCGACCGTCAGGACGTCCCGGCGTTCCCAGGTCGCGGAGTTGAAGACCACCAGGTCGGGACCGTCGCCGGGCGTCACATGGTCGGCGAGGGCCTGGGTGGCGTCCGCGTGGACCGTCCGGGCCAGGTCGTGGAGCTCGCGCCAACCGGTCATCAGGTCGATGTAGACCTGGTCCGACTCGGAGCCTGTGATGGCGTCGTGGTGGGCGCCGTAGATCAGTTGGCGCCAGGCCTTGTCGAGGGCCGCGTCCGGGTACGGGTGCCCGGTGACCAGGGAGGCCAGCGTCGCCCAGGCCTCGGCGTCGGCGAGGAGTGTCTCGCCGTACCGCTGGGCCTGCTTGGTGTCGATGTAGGAGACGTCCTTGCCCGTGTAGACCGGGTTCATGTCCCGCGTCTGCGGGGAGGCCTTGCGGCCCTCGGACTCCAACTGCCCCCGTACGGCGGCGAAGAAGTCCCTCGGGACGGCGCTGATGAAGCGCGGCCAGAGGTAACGGGCGTTCCAGTCCCGGTGGATGTCCATCACCCAGCGGCACGGGGGCGCGTAGTCGCCGCCGACCGGGAGGAGGACGTTGCGGGTGAGTGCGACCTTCTTGAGGCCCCTGAAGAGCTTGAGGGCGGCGGCCTCCGCCTCGGGGAGGGTGGGTGCGTTGTCGATCGCCCAGCCGGCGCCGTAGTGGTTGACCATGTAGGCGGTCAGCAGCCCGCGCCCGGAGGGGGCGATCCAGCTGAACTCGGCCGGGAACTGCATGCGTTGGGGATCGCGCGGTTCCTCGCCGAAGACCGAGAGGGTCGGCCCCCACTGGTGGAAGGGACCCCGCGCCCACGAACTGGAGCTGACCCCCGCGTCCGCCATCAGCCCCGGGAACTGCGGGTCGTGCCCGAACGCGTCCAACTGCCAGGCGGTTTCCGGCGATCCGCCCATGATCCCGCGCTGGAACCCGTCGCCGTACAGCGCGTTGCGTACGGTCGCCTCGGCGCCGGTGAGGTTGGTGTTGGGCTCGTTGTAGGTGCCGCCCATGATCTCGATGCGGCCGGTGCGCATCAGCTCGCGCAGAAAGGCGCGCTCCTCGGGGAAGGCGTCCCAGTACGGCTTGAGGTAGTCGACCTCCGCGAGCACGAAGGTGTAGGCCGGATCGCGCCGGGCCAGATCGCAGTGGGCGCGCACCAGGCTCATCCCGGACTGGCCGCGCGAGTCGAAGGTGCGGGCCGGCAGACCGGTCGTGGCCGGGTCGTCGGCGACGTCCCAGGTCTCGGTGTAGGCGCCCTGGGTGTTCCACCAGACGGGGTCGTAGTGGAAGTGGCTGACCATGAACATGGTCCAGCCGGGCTCGTCGGCCGTGAAGTCGAGCGTGTGCCGGGTGACCTGGTCCCCGTCGACGGCCGTGAGTGTGACTTGGCGCCGGTCGCCGGGGGCGAGACCCTCGACACCCACGGGTATCTCGGCGCGCACGGTGCCGTCGTCGCCGGTGGTGACGACCGTGTCCCCGGTGACGCCCGGGCCCTCCGCGGTCAGCAGGACCGTACGGCCCGGGAGGTGCTCGATCTCGGCGGCCACCACCTGGAGCGGACGCTCCGCGGTTCCGACGAAGAGCTCGGTCGACTCGGCAGAGATGACGCGCATGGGTCTCCTACGAGGATGCTCGGCGGAGCCCCATCCTGGCATCGCCCGGATGGTTCAATCAACCATCTTCACGTTTCCTCGGTGGTTCATCCATGCAACACCGGCCGAGATCACCTCGCCCGGCGGGCCTTCACGGCGTGCTGCGGGGTGATGTGGTCGGTCAGCGCGAGGGAGGCGCTGGCCCGCTGGTAGGCGACCTGGCCGACCCGGACGTAGAGGCAGTCCACGATCATCAGGACGGAGTGGCGGCCGCCGATGCTGCCGGTGCGGAAGCTGGTCTCCGAGGTGGCCGAGATGAGCCGGATGTCGGCGGCCTTGGCCAGCGGGGAGCGCGGGTCCGTGGTGATGGCGATGGTGGTGGCGCCCCGCTCCTTGGCCATCTCGAAGGGTTCGAGGGTCTCGCGGGTGGCACCGGAGTGCGAGATGCCGATCGCCACGTCGGCCGGGGTGAGCAGCGCCGCGGAGGTGGCCGCGCCGTGCACCTCGGTCCAGCCGCGGACCTGGCAGCCGATGCGGAACAGCCGGGTCTCCGTCTCCTGCGCCACCGCGCCGGAGCCGCCGACGCCGTACACGTCGATACGGCGTGCCTTCGCCAGCGTCTGCGCCGCGCGCTCCAGGGCGTCCAGGTCGATACGGTCGATCGTCTGCTGGATCGCCCGCAGGTCGGCGCTGCCGACTACCTGCACGACCCGCTCCAGGCTGTCGTCCGGCGAGATGTCCGGGCCGATCTCGGCGGAACCCCAGTCGGAGACCTCGCCGCGGCCGCGCTCCTGGGCCAGCTCGATCAGCAGATGCTGGTAGGAGTCGAGGCCGATGGCCCGGCAGAAGCGGGTCACCGTGGCCTGCGAGGTGCCGGTGCGGCGGCCCAGCTCGGCGGCCGAGCAGTGGGTGACGGCGGCCGGATCCTCCAGGATCAGCTCGCCGACCTTCCGCAGGGAGCCGGCCAGCCGGGGCAGCTCGGTCCGGATCAGTGTGGTGACGTCCGTGGAGGGCATGAGGAGAAGGTATCAGCCACCCTTCGGAGTGCGGATTGAATACCAGGACCACAAACACGAGCGATGTTCGCGCATTGCTCGCCGCATCGAGCGTGTGATTTATTGATTCACCTAGGGAGTCAGATGGGGTGGTTCAATCCACCAGTGGGGAGTGTCGCGTGTCCGTCTCGTCTGTGAGCGCCGAGGGCTTCGCGCGCGAGAGCCTGGCCGTCCTTCAGGACATCACCGAGTCGGCGCGGGACGAGGTGACGCGCGCCGCCGCACTGATCGCGGACTGCGTCCGCGCCGACGGCGTCATCCAGGCCTTCGGCACCGGTCACTCCCAGGCGATCGTCCTCGAACTCGCGGGCCGGGCGGGCGGGTTGGTGCCGACCAATCGGCTGAGCATCGCCGATCTCGTTCTTTACGGCGGTGACGACCCGAGTGTCCTCGACGATCCGCTGCTCGAGCGCAAGGCGGGGGTGGCCGAGCGGATCTACTCGCTGGCCGAGCCCCGGCCGCAGGATCTCTTCGTGATCATCTCGAACTCCGGGGTGAACAGCGTGATCGTGGAGACGGCGCTGCGGGCGAAGGAGCGGGGGCATCGGGTGCTGGCCATCACCTCCGTCAGCCATACGCGGGCCGTGCCTGCGGGGCATGCGAGCGGGAAGAAGCTGGCGGATCTTGCCGACGTGGTGCTCGACAATCGGGCGCCTCGGGGGGATGCGGTGCTTGAGCTGCCGGGTGGGGGTGCGGTGTGCGCGTTGTCGACGTTGACGGGGGTGATGTTGGTGCAGATGGTGGTGGCCGAGGCGTCCAGGTTGCTGCTCGATGTCGGTGAGCGTCCGCCGGTCTATGTCTCCGCCAATGTGCCTGGTGGGTTCGAGGGGAATCTGGAACTGGAGAAGCGGTACGCCGGGCGGATTCGACGTACCGCGAGTTAACTCCGTTGGTAGAGCCGCTTTTGGCTTTCGGTCGGTGGGGGCTGGTCGCGCAGTTCCCCGCGCCCCTCAGGGGGTTAGGGTCGCCGCCAGTGGATAGGCGCCCGTTGGGAAGGGTGTGCCTGTCGCCCCGCTCGCCACATCGATGGGTACAAGTTCATTTTCGTCTGCCGTCGTTACGTAGGCCGTTGTGCCGTTCCAGTTCAGGGCTATGTCGAAAGCCGAGCGGCCGACGGTGATCGGGTTGCCCGGGGCTCCCGTTACGGTGTCGACCGGGGTCACCGTGTTGCCGTTGCTCGGGCTTGTCCACAGGGTGCGGCCGTCGGGGGAGAGTGCCAGGCCGTATGCCTGGCCGGTGACCAGGTAGGTCGGCTCCGTGGCGTTCGTCGTGGTGTTGATCGGGGTGATCGTGGAGCCGCCGGAGTTGGAGACGTAGACCGTCTTGCCGTCGGGGGACGCGACCACGTTGAAGGGGTTCGGGCCGACCGGGATCGCCTTGCCCGCGGTGGCCGTTGACAGGTCTACGGGGGAGACCGTGTTGTCGTGGATGTTGGCCACGTAGAGGGTCTTGCCGTCCGGTGTGATCGCCATGTTCTCCGGGCCCGAGCCGACCGCCACCGGTGTTCCGGCCCGCAACGTGCCCGTGTCCACCGGCTGGACCGTGCCGTCCGTGTAGTTGGCGACCCAGAGGGTGCGGCCGTCCGGCGTGAGGGCCAGACCGGCCGGGACCTGGCCCACGGGGACCGTGGCGGTGACCTTGTCGGTGGTCACGTCGATGACGCTGACCGTGTTGGAGCCCTGGTTGGCGGCGTAGGCCGTGCGGCCGTCCGGGTCGGCGACCACCTCGCCGGGGTTGGCGCCCACGGCGATGTCCGTGCTCCTGCCCGACGTCAGGTCGATCGAACTGACCGACGCACCACTGAAGTTGGCGGTCAGGGCATGCGGGGTGTCGGTGCCGTCGGCGATCCGGACCGGGATCGCTCGGGTGAGGATGCCGGTGCCGGAGAGGACCAGGGAGTGGGGGGCGGTGGTGTCGTCCCCGGCGGTGACCGTGATGGTCGCGGAGGCTTTGCCGCCGGCGGGGACCGTGACCGTGCCCTCTGCCGGGGTGGCGGTGATGCCTTCGGGGGCGTCCAGCTTCCAGCTCACCGTGCGGGCCGTGGTGGAGCGTTCGTCGGAGAGGTCGAGGGTGAGCTGGTCGGTCGCGCCCGGCTTGAGGGTCAGGGAGGCCGGGGTGAAGGAGGCGTCGACGCCCGGGTCGGGGGCCGTGTCGAGGAGGGTCCGGTAGAGGAACTGGTCCATCACGCCGGGTGAGACCTGTTGCGGGATGGCGTCCAATTCCTTGCGCTCCGACTGGAGTTGGGCCCAGTACGTCGTGACCGCGTCGGCGTCGCCCTTCTTGTTCGCCAGCAACAGGTCCACGGCGGTCCGACCGGCGGTGCCGTAGCGGCCGAGCTTGTCGAGCCAGGCCGAAGTCTCCGTCAGGAAGCCCGGGTTGGAGAGGCGGGCGCGCAACTGCTCCGGTGTCGCCGCCATGTCGGTGAAGTACGCGGACAGCGCGGCGGAGGCGCGATCGAGGCCGCTGCCGTCGTCGTACGCCTTCCGGAAGTCCGCGATGAGCTTCGTGAGCGTGGGGGACTCGGTCGGGTCGAGCTGGGAGGAGTAGTTGTTCTCGGCGAAGACGCGGAGCCACTTGGCCGCCGCGGGGCCCGCCAGATCGCGGACGGAGGCGAGGAAGGCGGTGCGGGGGTCGTAGGCGGCCGGGTTCCAGAGGTACGCGGCCGAGGTGAACAGGGCGATACGGCTGGCCTCGCCCTGGACCATCGGGTTGGCTGTCACACCGGTCGCGGCGGACGCGACTCCGGGCTCGCGGCCGGTGTAGGGCCCGAGCAGGAGGCGGCTGGTGACGTAGTCGTTCACCGGGTAGTTGTCCCAGACCAGGATCGGGTGGCCGTACACCGCGCGGGCCTGCTTCACCTGCTCGGTGGTGATGGTCGGCGCGATCACACCGACGCCGGTCCACTCCACGACCACCGACGGGTCCAACTGCTCGCGCAGGGCCTTCTTGTACGGGGAGTCGGCGAGGTCGGAGTACTCGGTGGGCACCATCTCCAGGGGCTGGAGGCCGGTGTGATCGGCCGAGAGGTCCTGCCACACCTGGTTGAGCAGATACGCCTGAGCGGCGCCGGCCGCGCCCCCGCCCGTGCCGAACCTCGCCTTGTCCTCCTCGCAGTTCCACTTGGTGTAGCTGATGTCGTCCAGCGGGATCGCGAACGACCGCACGCCGATGTCGTACAGCGAGGCGAACTTGCGGGTGAGGGCCGCGATGTCGGACGCGGAGGAGTAGCAGACGGAGAGGCCGGGGGAGAGGGCGTAGGTGAAGCGGACGTGGTTGGCGTCGGCCCGGTCGACCAGCTCCGTCAACTGCGCCAGCTGGGCGGCCGGGTACTCGTCGCGCCACTGGGCGCGGAGGTAGGGGTCGTCCTTCGGGGAGTAGACGTAGACGTTCTGCTTCGTACGGCCGTAGAAGTCCAGCTGGGAGAGGCGTTCGGCGTGGGTCCACGGGGTGCCGTAGAAGCCCTCGACGACTCCGCGCAGGGCGGCGGTGGGCCAGTCGCGCACGGTGACCTGCGGCAACCGGCCTTGTCGCGTGACCAGTTGGCGCAGGGTCTGGGCCGCGTAGAAGGTGCCGGTGGTGTCGATGCCGGACAGGGCGAGGAGTCGGTGGCCCGACGCCAGGACATAGCCGCCGGAGGGGAGGCCTGCCGGAGATTTGGCGTGCAGGGATTTCAACACACCGGCGGTGGCCGGATTTTCCGTGGGGCCGCCGACGTAGACCGTGAGGTCGGCCTTCGGGGGGCGCTCGCCGGCGTCCACGCGGGTGATGCGGGTGGCTCCGGCGGAGCGGAGGACGGACTCGACGAGGTGGCGGGCGGAGGGATCGGTCTTCGGGCCGACGACCTCAACCACCCTTTCGGGAATGGCCAGTTGGCCGGGTCTCGTGTCGATGTGCCGGGGAGTCGGCCACACCTGGGGCTCGGTGGCCGTGGCGGCCGTCGCCGAGGTCATGGTGGGGACGGTGAGGCCGGCGGTCAGCAGCAGGGCGGCGACCGTGAGCCGCCATGGACGTCTGGCTGGGGACATGGATTCTCCTGAGCCGAGAGTGCCGCGGGTGAATGTATCCACCGGTTGATGCTAGAGATGCTGAATGCATCATTCAATGGCGCGTACGGCTCCGGGCGGCCGGACTCGGGGACTCAGTTCTTCGGCGCCGGCCCGCTGCTGCGGCGCACCACCAGCTCCACCGGCACGAGCGGCTCGACCGGTGTCGGCTCGTCGTGGCCCTCCACGAGGTTGAGCAGGAGCCGTAGCGAGCGCGCGCCGATCTCGGCGAAGTCGGTGCGCACGGTGGTCAGCGGCGGCAGCAGATGCGCCGCCTCGGGGATGTCGTCGTAGCCGACGACGCTGACCTCGCCCGGCACCGAGCGGCCGGCCTCGTGGAAGGCGTGCAGCACGCCGAGGGCCATCTGGTCGTTGGAGGCGAACACCGCGGTGACGTCCGGGCGGCGGGCCAGGTCCCGGCCGAGTCCGTACCCGGAACCGGCGCTCCAGTCACCGAAGAGAGGGTCCGGAACCCCGGCACCGGCCCCCGCAAGGGTCTCCCGCCAGCTCGCCAGCCGCTGGTCGGCGGAGGTCCAGCCGGCCGGCCCGGCGATGTGGTGCACGGTGCGGTGCCCGAGGTCCAGCAGATGCCCGGTGGCCAGGCGGGCGCCGGTGCGCGAGTCGGCGGTGACGACGGACGGCCCACCCTCGACGTCGTTCTCCAGCACCACCAGCGGTGCGTCGAGCCGCGCGTCCGCGAGCGCCCGGCCCACCCAGCGCTGCGGGGCGATCGCGATCACCCCGTCGGCCCCCTCGGCCGACAGCCGCTCCACCGCCCGTACCACCGTGTCCTGCTCGGCCGTGTCCAGCGCGATGGAACTGACCAGGTAACCGGCGTCCTGGGCAGCGGTGTTGATCGCGGTCAGCACGGAGGCGGGCCCGTACCGGGCGGCATCGAAGGAGATGACCCCGAGCATCCGAGTCCGCCCACTGGCCAGCGAACGCGCACTACGACTGGGCCGATACCCGAGCGAGGCCATGGCCACGGTGACCGCTTCGCGGGTTTCGGGTCGTACGGAGGGGTGATCGTTGAGCACCCTGGAGACGGTCTGCTTGGAGACTCCGGCCAGCCGCGCCACGTCGTCCATGACGGGCCGGGCCCCCGCGAAATTCCGACGGCGGCGCGCTCTGGGGGCGGGGTCGTCGGCGGGAGTGGCGGTCATGGTGGAGCGGCTTCCTGGGTGGGTCGTGGCGGGGCCCACAGCATATGCCGAGGCCCAGCTGCCGAGTCTCAAGGGACGGGGCATTCTGAGCAACGGCCGAACAACGCGCCCCAAAGGGGCGCGGGGAACTGCGCGACCAGCCACAACGCACCCGCAGCCCCCCACGGCCTACCGCCGCACCCTCATCGGACCGCCCAACTCCCCGCAACGATCAACTCGACATCCACCACAGCCGCCACCCCCGCCGCCTCCCGAAACCCCTCCGGCAGATACACCGCCGCATCCCCCGCAAGCGGCACCACCCGCAGCAACAGCGAAGCCCCCCGCACCCCACCAAGCCCGATGTCCCACACCCGCCCCGAGTAGAACTGATCCGCAACCAGCACATCCCCCACGTACGCCCGAGCCACGTCCCCGGTCCAGCGCACCCGCAACACCGCCCCGTCCGGCAACCCCTCCGGCACCTCCACCCGGTACTCCGCAGCCACCGTGTCGAAGACCTTGTCGCCCGGCGCACTGGCTCGCCCGAGCACCCCGGTCACAGCCACCGGCGCCGCCCCGGCAGCCCGAGTGAGCTCCACCCGCGCCTTCGGAACCGTGCCGATCCCGTCGGCCTCGACCGTGTAGCGCTGGAAGACGCCGTCCGCCCGCTCCGCCACAGCCCCCGCCAACTCCCGCTCCGGGGCGGGCCATACGGCGAACGACGGTCGCTCGGCGCGGCTGTGCACACGTACCTCGTCGTGGTCGAAGACCACACCGTCCGCGCACAGCACCAGCCGCTCGGCACCCCACGCCTCGCCCCGGTACAGCGTGCGTGCCGTCGCCGCGTCCAGCACCAGCAGCCCGACCCGCCCGCCGTCCGCGGTCCCGACCTCGACGAGCGCGTCGGTACCGGGCCGCAGCCCGGTGACCAGGACCCGGCCGTCGGCGCGACCGACCTCCCCGGTGGGCGCCGTGACCGACGTCAACGTCCGCTCATCCAGGGCCAGTTCGGGATCGATACCGTCGGCGGCCGCCAGCACCAGCACGGTCCGCCCGTCCACGTCCACCGTGCAGACGGGCTGAGCCGTGGCCCACTCCAGCCGCAGCCCCGCGACATCGAGCCGCAGCGGCCAGCAGAAGTAGGCACCGGCCGGCACGGTGACAGGAGAACTCGGCAGGCTCAACACCCCACCCGCACCCGGCAGTTCGATGGTGAACGACGTCGCCGGATGGTCCGGCAGAGGCTCGTGCGGCTGGTGGTTGTTGACGAACAGGAAGCCCGAGGTGCCGTCGGAGCGCACGGCCCAGCGCAGGGTCTCCCGGTCGCCCTGCCCGTCCGGCTGCCGCTCGGGCAGGACGGACTCCATCGGCGCGACGACATGGCCGTACTCCGCCAACAGCAGGTGCTGCAACCGGAGTTCGTGGTACGAGGGCCGGTACTGACCATGTTCGCCGAGCGGGGCCTGGAAGTCGTACGTCAGGACAGGCAGGTCGTTGGGACAGCCCGTGGCGTGCGACTCCTGGAGCGTGGTCAGCCCGCCCCGCGGATTCGTGCCGCCGTGGAACATGTAGAACCCCTGCCACACCGACCCGCAGCCGATCTTCGTCAGCCCGAGCGCCCCGATGTCGGCGGCCTCCACCCGCGGCCGCCGATGGTAGGAGACCGCCATCCCGCCGCCCAACTCGCAGGTGGCCCAAGGGAATCGGTCCGCGAAGGCGTCCGGCTCGCCGCCCCGCACGGTGGTCGGCCGCAGATCCACGCCGATGCCCTCGTCGTCCCGCTGGTGGGTGAAGAAGAAGTGCTTGCGGCAGGTGTCGGGCCAGCCGCCGTCCGCCTCGGTCCAGAACGTCTCGGTGTAGCCGCCGTAGAGCGGAAGCAGTTCGTCGGGCGGGAGTCGGACCCCGCCCCACGCGGTCGACGTCCACAAGGGCGCGCTCAACCCGGCCTCCTGCGCCATCCGCTTCAGGGTGAGGAGATGGCCGGGCTGGTCGTAGAGCTCGTTCTCGATCTGGATCGCGACGATCGGGCCGCCGTGGGCGCGGTCGAGGCCGGTGAGCTGTTCGGCGATCGCCGCGAACCAGGTGCGTACGGGCGCGAGGTAGGCGGGGTCGTCGGTGCGGGGCGTGCAGTCGCGGGCCAGCAGCCAGTCGGGGAAGCCGCCGTTGCGTACCTCCGCGTGGGCCCAGGGGCCGATGCGGGGGATGAAGTCCAGGCCGTGGCGGGCGCAGAGTTCGGCGAAGCGGCGCAGGTCGAGGTCGCCGTCGAAGCGGATACGGCCCTCGGTCTCCTCGTGGTGGATCCAGATGACGTAGCTCGCGACCGCCGTCACTCCGGCCGCCTTCATCTTCAGCAGTTCCTCCGCCCATCGGGCGGCCGGGAAGCGGGAGTAGTGGAACTCGCCCGAGACCGGGAACCAGGGGCGGCCGCCGCGGGTGAGCCAGCGGCTGGTCACCCCGATCGGGTCGGGGACGCCGGGGGCGTCGGCGAAGGGGAGGTGGCCGGTGAGCGGTGGCGCGGAGGGGGCGGGGACGCGCAGGTGGTGCGGTCGGGTCATCGGGGCTTCTCCGGGCGGCCGAGGGATCTATGTTACCGGTAACATAGATCCCCGCCGGGATCTTTGGGAAGGGTGCGGAAGGAGGCGGAGGGCGTGCGTCGAACGGGGTCGAGCAGGTCGGAGCCCCACAGGTGTTCGATGTTGTGGTGTGGGTCACGGCGGGTCTAGGGTGAAAACGCTTGGAGCCGCGCCGGGGACAGTCGAGTGGCGGCGTGCGACCGGGCCGGCTCCAGGTGAGGGAAGTGATCGTGTTGTCCGTCGCCTGGGACGACATCGGCGGGCTCGTCGATGCCCATGAGCGTTTTCTGGCCGGTGCGCGGGTCGAGGCGGATGTCCGTGGCTCGGTACTGGAGTCCTGGAAGCGGTGCCGCACGGCCGGGCTCCAGCCGAATCAGCTGCTGGTCCCCTATGCCCCGGACCTGACGCTCGAGGACGGCTTCCTGACCGCCGCCGATCCGGTGCTGCGGGAGCTGGCCGCCTCGCTGGCCGAGGTGGGCATGGCGATCGCGCTGTGCGACGCGCGGGGGCGGATGATCCGGCGGCTCGGTGCGGACCTGCGGCTCCTCGACCGGCTCGACGCGGTGAGCTTCGCGCCGGGGTTCGACGCGTCCGAGGCCGTCGTCGGCACCAACGGGGTCGGCACCGCGCTCGCCGAACGCGGGCCCGTGTACGTCGTCGGGCGGGAGCACTTCGCCGACTGTCTGTCGCCGTTCGCCTGTGCGGGCGCGCCGGTGCGGAATCCGCTCAGCGGCCGCATCGAGGCCGTGCTCGACCTGACCTGTCTGCGCGACGACGGCGACCCCGCGATGGTGCGGCTGGTCCGCGAGGCCGCGCACCGGATCGAGGCGCGGATCCTGGAACAGGCCACGGAACGGGAGCGGGCGCTGCTCGCCGCGTACCGGCGGGCCGGACAGGAGCCGGCCGGGCGGCGGCAGCCCGACGGGCGTGAGGGCGGCGAACTCGGGCGCATCGACCTGGCGGTGCTGCGGGAGCGGGCGGAGGAGCTGATCGCCTCCCCGACCCGCACCCTCGACGAGGTCGCTCTGCCGGGTGGCCGGGTGGCGACCCTGTTGCGCCGTCAGGTGATGGGCGCGGCAGGGGAGTCGGGGGTCGCGGTCGAGGCACGGATCCTGGGCGGACCGAGGGTACGGGGTCTCGGAAGGCCGGGGACGGCGCCGGTGGTCGGGGAAGAAGCGGCGGCCGGGGCGGGCCTGTCGGGCGGCCCTGCATCGGCGCCGGTCTCCGTGACACCGCCCGGACCCGCACCGGCGGCGGTCGCCGCGGCTCCCTCCGGTTCCGCCTCCTCCGCGGTTGCCCCGGCTCCGTCGGGTTCCGCACCGGCGGCGGTTGTCCCAGGTCCCTCGGGCCTCGCCCCCGCCGGCGTCCCGTCGGCTCCCTCCGGACCCGCCCCCGCTGCCGTCGCCGCGGCTCCCGTCGGTCCTGGTTCCGCTGCCGTCGACACCCCGCCCCCCGCTCCCGCGTCCGCCGCCCACCCCGCAACCCCCTTCGTCGTACGGGCCGTCGTCCCGCCCCCGCCGCACGCCCCCCAACCCCCCGAAACCGTCGGCGATGTCCTCGGTGGGGACGAGAGTCGGCTGTTGCTCGTCGGTGAGCCCGGGGTCGGGCGGCTGGCCGTGCTGGCGCGGCGGCGGCTGGAGTTGTTGCACGATGCCGGGGTGCGGATCGGGACCACGCTCGATGTGACGCGTACCGCCGAGGAGTTGACCGAGGTGAGCGTCGCCCGGTTCGCGGACTTCGTCGCCGTGGACCTGCCCGACGCGGTGCTGCGCGGAGAGGAGCCGGGGCCGCTCGGGCCGGAAACCCCGTTGCGCCGGGTCGCGTTGGGCGCCGTACACGAGGATTCGCATCTGTGGGGTGTCGGTGACTCCGTGCAGTACGTGGCGACCACGCCCCAGGCGCGCGGTCTGGAGGCGCGGCGGTCCGTGCTGGAGCCGGTGCTGGCCGAGGCCGGTGGGTGGCGGGCGCAGGATCCGGCGCGGCTGGAACGGACCCTCGACGCCGGTGTCCACTCCCTGATCACCGTGCCGCTGCGGGCCCGCGGCACCACGCTCGGCGTCGTCAGCTTCTACCGTTCCGAGAAGCCCGCCCCCTTCGAGGAGGACGACCTCTCCCTCGCCCAGGAGCTGGTGGGCCGCGCCGCGATCTGCATCGACAACGCCCGCCGCTACACCCGCGAACACAACACCGCCCTCGCCCTGCAACGCAGCCTGCTGCCCAAGGGACGTGCGGAGCAGAACGCGGTCGAGGCCGCCTACCGCTATCTGCCGGCGCAGGCCGGGGTGGGCGGCGACTGGTTCGACGTGATCCCGCTGTCCGGCGCCCGGGTCGCACTGGTCGTCGGGGACGTGGTCGGACACGGGTTGCACGCCGCCGCCACCATGGGCCGGCTGCGCACCGCCGTGCACAACTTCTGCTCCCTCGACCTGCCCCCGGACGACCTCCTCACCCACCTCGACGACCTGGTCGGCCGCCTCGACCGGGGCGAGGGCTGGGCGGTGGACAGCAACCAGGCCGACTCCGGCATCGTCGGCGCGACCTGCCTGTACGCCGTCTACGATCCGGTGTCCCGGCGCTGCACCCTCACCCGCGCCGGGCACCCGCTGCCCGCGGTCGTCGCGCCCGACGGCACCGTCGAGTTCGTCGACCTGCCCTCCGGACCGCCGCTCGGCCTCGGCGGGATGCCCTTCGAGACGGTCGAGCTGGAGCTGGCCGAGGGCAGCCAACTGGTGCTCTACACCGACGGGTTGGTGGAGGACCGGGTACGGGACATCGACGACGGACTCGACCGGCTGCGGACCGTCCTCGCCGTCTCCGGCCGGGCCCCGGAGGACACCTGCGAGGCGGTCCTCGACGCGCTGCTGCCCGCCCGCCCGGCCGACGACGTGGCGCTGCTCGTCGCCCGCACCCATGTCCTCGGCCCGGACCAGGTCGCCCAGTGGGACCTGCCCAGCGACCCGGCGGTCGTCTCCCGCGCCCGCACCATGGTCACCGCACAGCTCGCCGCCTGGGGCCTGGACGACCTGGCCTTCACCACCGAACTGGTCGCCAGCGAACTCGTCACCAACGCCATCCGCCACGCCACCGGCCCCGTCCAGCTCCGCCTGCTCCGCGACCGCGCCCTGATCTGCGAGGTCTCCGACGGCTCCGCCACCTCCCCGCGCCTGCGCCGCGCCCGCAACGAGGACGAGGGCGGCCGGGGCCTGTTCCTGGTCGCCCAGCTGACGGAGCGGTGGGGGACGCGGTACACGCCTGAGGGCAAGGTGATCTGGACGGAGCAGCCGCTGCCGTGAGCCGGGGCGAGGCCCAGTGATATGTGACATAGCACTGAACTCGTGACCGGGGCTCCACGCACGCCCTACAGCGGCAGCGTCACCGTGAACACCGTCGCCCCCGGCTCGCTGCTCAGCTCGATCGTCCCCCCGTGCGCGCCGATCAGCGAACTCGCCACCGCCAGCCCCAGCCCGCTGCCACCCCGGTCCCGGCTCCGGGCCTTGTCCACGCGGTAGAAGCGGTCGAAGACGCGTTCGCGGTCGGCGGGCGGGATGCCGGGGCCGGCGTCCTCGACGCGCACCACGGCCGAGGTGCCCTCCTGGGTGACCGTCAGCGACACCGGCGTACCGGCCGGCGTGTGCACGGCCGCGTTGGTCAGCAGGTTGTCCAGGACCTGGCGGACGCGGTGCGGGTCGACGCGCAGCTTCAGCGCGGCCGGGCCGGGTGTGACCGTCAGCGGGCGGTCCGGGTGGCTCGCGCGGAAGGCGGCGGCCGCCTCCCCGGCCAGCTCCACCAGGTCCGCGTCCTGGAGGCGCAGCGGCGCGTCCACCTCCGCCGCGTCCAGGCGGGCGAGCAGCAGCAGGTCGTCCAGGAGTACGCCCATGCGCGCGGCCTCGGCACGCAGCCGGGCCAGGTGCTTGTCCCGTTCCTCGGGGGCGTTGGCGGCGGCGTACTGGAAGAGGTCCGCGTAGCCCCGTACCGACATCAGAGGGGTACGGAGCTCGTGCGAGGCGTCCGCGACGAAGCGGCGCAGGCGCTGCTCGGCCTCCGCGCGGACCGCGAGGGAGCTGTCGATGTGCTCCAGCATGGTGTTGAAGGCCGTGCGCAGCTCCTCGACCTCGGGCCCGCCGCCCCGCTCGTCGGCGCGCAGCGGGAGCCGGGCCGCGGACTCGGTCAGGTCGTGCGAGGCGATGCCGTGCGCGGTGTGGGTCATGTCGCTCAGCGGGTTCAGGCCCCGGCGCAGCATTCGCCGGCCGAACACCACCAGCGCGAGCAGGGCCAGCCCGAAGGCGACGACCTGGACCGTGATCAGCCGTCGTACCGTGTCGTCGATGTCGTCCGTCGGAGCGCCGCTGACCAGCACCACCCCGGGCTCGACCTCGCAGGCCCGCAGCCGGTACTCGCCCTCGCCGGTGATGTGCGCGGTGCGCAGCATCTCGTTCTCCGTGGCCGCCTGCGCCCTGGCCAGGGAGGTCAGCGGGGCGATGTCCGTGGGCAGGTCGCCGCTGTCCTCGGGCTTGCGCAGCACGGCCGTACCGCCCGAGACGTCGTACACGGCGTAGTACCAGCGGTAGTACTTCTTGCCCTGGAGCGTGCCGTTCTCCGCGATGGACTTGGACTGGGCGACCTGGGCGAGGCCCAGCTGGTCGTCGAGCTGCGCCGACAGGTAGTCCCGCATGTACGTCGTCAGGGCCGTGCCGACCACGGCGAACACCACCAGGGCCAGCGCGCCCAGGCCGAGCGCCAGCCGGGTGCCCAGCCGCATTCCGCGGTACGCCCGCCGCAGCCGCCCGATCACTCCGCCGCCTGCCGGATGACGTAACCGAAGCCCCGTACCGTCTGGATCAGCGGTTCGCCCGTGTCGTCCAGCTTGCGGCGCAGCCGGCTGACGACCAGCTCCACGACGTTCGAGCGGCCCCCGAAGCCGTACTCCCACACATGGTCGAGGATCTGCGCCTTGGTCATCACGGTCGGCGACTTGCGCATCAGGAAGCGCAGCACCTCGTACTCGGTGGGGGTGAGGGTGAACAGCCGGTCGCCGCGGCGGACCTCGCGGGTGTCCTCGTCCATCGTCAGGTCCGCGACCCGCAGGACCGACCGCTGGAAGCCCGGACCCGCGCTGCGCCGCAGCACGGTCCGCAGCCGGGCCATCAGCTCCTCCACCGCGAACGGCTTGACCAGGTAGTCGTCGCCGCCCCGGGTCAGCCCGGCCACCCGGTCGGCCACCCCGTCCCGCGCGGTCAGGAACACCACAGGCACCATCGTGCCCGAGCGCCGCAGCCGGTCCAGGACGCCGAAGCCGTCCACGTCCGGGAGCATCAGGTCGAGCACCACGATGTCCGGGTGGAACTCGCCGGCCAGCCTCAGCGCCTCCTCACCGGAGTTCGCGGTGACCGCGTCCCAGCCCTCGTAACGGGCGACGGTCGCGACGAGATCGGCAATCGGCGGGTCGTCGTCCACGACGAGGAGGCGTACTTTTTCCACCCGCCCATAGTGCTTCACGTCGCCGCCACGACCAGGTGGCCGGGCTCACAGCAAGCACATCGATAATGAGTTGTAAGTAGTCCGACAGGTTCTCGACAGCTCCCACCGGCGAAGCTCGGTTACCCGGACCCGATCAAGGAGCTGCCGTCCCGTGACGACCGTCCAATCACCCCCTGCGCCCCCCACGGCGATACGCCCCAGGGTGGTGGCCCGCACGGGCCTGTACGCCGTGCTCGCCGCGAACGCGGCCGTGGTCGCCTACTTCTTCGCCCAGCCGGGCTTCGCCGCCTCGAACGCGCTGATCGTCATCGGCCGCCTCCTCGGCCTCTACGGCGCCCTCGTCATGGCCTTCCAGCTGGTCCTGGTGGCCCGGCTGCCGTGGCTCGACCGCCGCATCGGCATGGACCGGCTGACCTCCTGGCACCGCTGGACCGGCTTCGCCCTGCTGTGGACGCTGCTCGGGCACGCCGTCTTCATCACCTTCGGATACGCCGACGGGGCCGGGGTCGGCCCGGTCAGCGAGCTCGTCGACCTCGCCGAGACCACCGAGGGCGTCCTGCGCGCGATCGTCGCGTTCGGCATCATCCTCGTGGTCGGCGCCGTCTCGGCCCGCTACGCCCGCCGCCGCCTCGCCTACGAGACCTGGCACTTCATCCACCTGTACACGTACGTGGCGGTCGTCCTCGCCTTCACGCACCAGGTCGCGGTCGGTACGACGTTCACCTCCTCGTCCGCCGCCAAGACGTACTGGTACGGCGTGTGGGCCGTCGCCCTCGGCGCGGTCGTCCTCGGCCGCCTGGTCCTTCCCCTCTGGCGCAACACCCGCCACCAGTTCCGCGTCTCCGCGGTCGTCCCCGAGTCCGACAACGTCGTCTCGATCCACATCACCGGCAAGGACCTCGACAAGCTGCCCGCGCAGGCCGGCCAGTTCTTCCTGTGGCGCTTCCTGACCGCCGACCGCTGGTGGCAGGCCAACCCCTTCTCCCTCTCCGCCGCCCCCGACGGCCGCAGCCTGCGCCTCACCGCCAAGGCGGCCGGCGAGGGCAGCGCCGCCCTGCGGCACGTGAAGGTCGGCACGCGCGTCTTCGCCGAGGGCCCCTACGGCGCCTTCACCACCCTGCACCGCACCAAGCCCGAGTCCCTGCTCATCGCGGGAGGCGTCGGCGTCACCCCGATCCGCGCCCTCCTGGAGGACATCGAGGGCCACGCGGTCGTCATCTACCGGGTCGCCGGCGAACGCGACGCCGTCCTCTACGACGAGCTGCGCGACCTCGCCGTCGCCAAGGGCGCCGAGCTGCACCTGGTCACCGGCCCGCCGGTCCCCGACAAGCTGGCCCCGCGCGAACTCATCCGGCTGGTGCCGGACATCGCCGACCGCGACGTCTTCCTGTGCGGGCCGCCGCCGATGATGAACGCCGTGCTGCGCACCCTGGCCGACCTGGGCGTGCCCAAGCAGCAGACCCACTTCGAACGCTTCAGCCTGGCCGGCTGAGGAAGACGGGAAAGACATCGTGAAGCGAGCCATACCCGTCGTCGTCCTGAGCATCGCGGGCCTGGTCCCCGTCTGGCGCTACGAGCCGTCCATCGGCGGTACGACGTCCACCACCGAGTCGGCCTCCACGCCCTCCGCGTCCGCCTCCGCGGGCTCGGGCTCCTCCTCCGGCACGGTCGTCAAGGGGACGCTCCTGCAGACGGAGAAGGGCCCCGTCCAGGTGCAGGTCACCTTCGACGGCGACAAGATCACCGCGGTGAAGATGCTCCAGCAGCCGAACCACCCGCAGACGACGGCCGCCGTGCCGGTGCTGATCTCTGAGACGCTGAAGGCACAGAGCGCGGACATCGACACGGTGTCCGGCGCGACCATCACCAGCGACGCCTACAAGAAGTCCCTCCAGGCGGCCATCGACTCGAACGCCGAGTCCGCCTCCACCGCCTCTCCTTCCGCCTCCGCCTCCGCCTCCGCCTCCGCTTCGGCCGCGGCCTCGAAGACGGTCTCGGGCTCGACGGTGAACACCGACAAGGGCCCGGTGCAGGTGTCGGTGACCTTCGAGGGCGACAAGATCACCGCGGTGAAGATGCTCCAGCAGCCGAACCACCCGCAGACGACGGCCGCCGTGCCGGTGCTGATCTCTGAGACGCTGAAGGCACAGAGCGCCGACGTCGCCACGGTGTCCGGGGCGACCATCACCAGCGACGGCTACAAGGAGTCCCTCCAGGCCGCGATCGACGCGAAGGGCTGATCGTATGCATCGCGTCGAACATGTCATGGGCTTCCCGGTATCGCTCCGCGTCGACGACGAGGACGTGCCCGAGTCGGCGGCGGACGCGGTCTTCGACTGGCTGCGCGAGGTCGACGCCCGCTTCAGCCCCTTCAAGGAAGACAGCGAGGTGTCCCGCCACGGGCGGGGCGAGCTGGCGGCCCACGAACTCAGCGAGGACCTCACCGAGGTCCTCGCCCTGTGCGAGCACTACCGGCTCGCAACGGGCGGCGCGTTCGACGCACGGCTGCCGGGACGCGGGCTCGACCCGTGCGCGGTGGTGAAGGGCTGGTCGGTACAGCGCGCGGCGGAGCTCCTGAAGGCGGCCGGGGCTAGGCGGTTCGTGCTGAACGCCGGGGGCGACGTGGTCGCCTCCGGCGGGCCCTGGCGAGTGGGGGTACGACACCCCGAACACGCCGACAAGCTGTGCACGGTGCTTGAGCTGACGGACGGGGCTGTCGCGACGTCCGCCCGCTACGAGCGCGGCGACCACATCATCGACGGGCGTACGGGGTTGCCGGCGACGGGACTGCTGAGCCTGACGGTGGTGGCCGCCTCCCTGACCGAGGCGGACTCGGTGGCCACGGCGGCCTTCGCGATGGGGGCGGAGGGCGTTCAGTGGGCCGCTTCGCTGCCGGGCTGCGAGGTGTTCGCGGTGGACGGCGAGGGGCGGGTGCTGCGGACGGAAGGGTTTCCGGTGGCGGGGGAGTCCTCGACGGCCGCCTGACTACCCTGACCCGGTGACCATCGAGCTGACGCTGCTGTCCTCCGTCGCCTACCGGGGGCAGGAGATCACCGCGCCCCGGCTGCGGGGGCTGCTCGCGCTGCTGGCCGGGGAGTTGCGGGGCGGGTGCGGTGTGGCCCGGCTGGTCGACGGGCTGTGGCCGGACGAGCGGCCCGAGAATCCCGGCAAGGCGCTGCAGATCCTCGTGTCGCGGGCCCGTAAGCAGCTCGGAGGCGAGGTCATTCTCAGCACCCCCGCCGGGTATCGCCTCGCGCTGCGCGAGGACCAGGTCGACGTCTCCGCCGCCCTGCTGTTCGCCGCCGCGGCCGCGGAGAAGGCACGGGCGGGGGACCACTCGGGCGCCCTCGCCGAGGCGGCGGAGGGGCTCGCCCTCTGGGACGGTGCCGCAGCCCCCGAGGAACCCGAACTCGGTGATCCCGTGGGCGAGTTGCGCGCCGAACGCGCCGTCACCCGGCACGCCCTGGCCCGCTCCCGCGCGCTCGCCCTGGCCCGCACCGGCCGCCGCGACCAAGCCGTCGGCCCGCTGGGCGACTTGGCCGCCGACCGGCCTCATGACGAGGAACTCCTCCTGGAGTTGATGCGCTGTCAGACGGCCACCGTCGCCCTCACCACGTACGAAACCCATCGTCGCCGACTGCGCGACGAACTCGGCACCGATCCCGCGCCCGCACTTCAGGAACTGCACCAGGAACTCCTGCGCGGCGAGGCCCCCGTCGTCCGACGCGGCGTCCCGCACGAGCCCAACCCCCTGCTGGGCCGGGACGCCCACGTCGCCGCCGTGCACCGGCTGCTGCACAGCGCCCGTGTCACCTCGGTCGTCGGCCCCGGCGGCCTCGGCAAGACCCGCCTCGCGAGCGCCGTCGCCCGGGACGCCGAGCAGCGGGTCGTGCACCTGGTACCGCTGGCCGGCGTCCGCGCCGACGCCGACGTCGCCGCCGAGGTCGCCTCCGCACTGGATGCCTCCGGCCCCGAGCCGGTCGCCGGCATCCTCGGCGTCCTCGGCTCCGGGCCCGCGCTGCTCGTCCTGGACAACTGCGAGCACGTGGTGCGCGGCGTCGCCGACCTGGTCCGGGCCCTTGTGTCGGGGACCCGGGACCTGCGGATCCTCACCACCAGCCGGGCGCCGCTCGGGCTGTCCTCCGAGACCGTCTACCCACTGCCCGAGCTGGACCCGGTCACCACCGTCGAGTTGTTCGAGCAGCGCGCCCGCGCCGCCCGCCCGGATACCGACCTGCCCGCCGCCACGGTGGCCGCCCTGTGCCGTCGCCTCGACGGGCTGCCCCTGGCCGTCGAACTCGCCGCGGCCCGGGTGCGGGTGATGTCCGTCGCGGAGCTCGCCCGGCGTCTGGAGGACCGGTTCGCACTGCTGCGGGGCGGCCCCAGGGACGCCCCGCAGCGGCATCGCACCCTGCACGCCGTCGTCGACTGGAGCTGGAACCTGCTGGACGGACCGACGCGGTCCGCCCTGGCCGCACTGTCCGTCTTCCCCGCCGGGTTCACCGCGGAGGCGGCCGGCCGACTCGTCGACGACGCCTGGGAGATCCTGGAAGAGCTCGTCGACCAGTCCCTGCTCAAGGTCGCCGATACCGCCTACGGCTCGCGATTCCGCATGCTGGAGACGATCCGTGAGTTCGCTGCCGTGCACCGCGAGGCGGCCGTCACGGCGCGATTCCTGGACTGGGCAAGGGAGTTCGGAGTCGCCCACCACGACGCGCCCTTCGGCGCCGACCCCCTCGCGTCCTGGCAGCTGATCCGCGCCGAGCAGGACAACCTCGTCCAGGCGCTGCGGCTCGCGCTCGCCCGGGACGACCTCGACACCGTCGCCGCGGTCACCGCCGTACTCGGCGCCCTGTGGACCACCGAGACCAACTACCCGCGCATGATCGCGCTCACCGAGGACACCGCCCGGCCCCTCTCCCACTACCGGCCCGGACCCGAGTACGTCGAACCCACCCGCACCGCGGTCACGCTGCTGACCGCGAGCCTGTTCCTGGGCGTCGGACCAGGCGCCGTACGCCCCTTGGCCGCCCTGCGCCGGCTGCCGCCCGCGGAGCCGGACACGCTGGTCCGGGCCCTGGCCGCGGTGCTGGGCGCCCTGCCGGAGGTACTCGCGGACCACGGCGCGCTGGCCCGCCTGTGCGAGAGCGGGAAGCCGCTGCTCGCGGGCATAGCCAACTGCGTCGCCACCTATGTGTGGGAGGGCGAGGACCAGCCGGACCTCGCGCTCGCCGCCGCCCGCCGCATGGCCGAGGCGCTCGCCGACGCGGACATCCCGGTGCTGCGGATCTGGCCGGCCTCCCGCCTCGCCGAACTCTGCCTGCAGACCGAGCGGGGCGGCGAGGCCCTGCCGCACATGCTGCGCGCGCTGGACGCCCTGGAGAGCCTCGGCGAGTGGAACGACACGATCGGTATGCGCTGGGGTCTGATGCTCGCCCATCTGCAGACCGGCGAACTCGACGCGGCCGAGCACTGGTTGGAGGAGGCCCTGCGCCACCAGCCGGAGGCCACCGCCCCCGACGCCTTCACCCCCGACCTGGGCGCCCGCGCCGAGATGGCCCTCGCACGAGGCGACGTCGAGACGGGGCTGGGCCTGTGGCGCCGGGCGCTGGAACGCCTGGCGAACAGACCCGCGCCCATGGGCGACCAACTCCTCATGGACGGCTGGGTGTTGGAACTCCAGTCGGTCGCCCTGACCGCACACGCCCGGCACGGCCGTACGGACCTGGTGGCGCCGCTGGCCACCGCGCTGCCCGCCCGGCTCACCGCCCTGCTGACCCGGCCCACGGCGGCCCCGCACCACGCCACCGTCGACTTCCCGGTCTGCGGCGCGCTGCTGCTCGCCCTCGGCACGGTCGCCCTGGCCGACGGCGACGGCGCTCGCGGCGCCCGGCTGACCGCCCTCGCCGAACGCTTCCGCGCCCTGCGCAACTTCCAGCCGACGATGTCCTCGGCCCACGCCCGCGCAGCGGCCGAGAACGCCGACAAGGCGGCCTACGAGGACGCGATGTCCACGTACGCCGCCCTGGACCGGGAGGGGCTGCGGGCCGCGGCCCGCACCGAGGTCACAGCCTGACCGGCAGGCTCAGCAGGTCACTGGAGGGTGGCGCCCATGCGCACGAGGGTGCCGTACCGGAGGAGCTCGGGGACCGCGCGGGCGAGGAAGAGGGCCGGCGGGGTGATGCCGGTGTCGATCAGCAGGAAGAAGACGGTGACGATCTCGTCGTCGCCCGTACCGCCGTCCGCGAGCAGCGCCGACACCAGGTCGCCGGCCGGCTCGCCGCGGCGCCGGGCGACCAGGTCCAACGCGAACTCCACGATCCCGCCCCGCCCTTCGAGGACCCGACTGCCGTCGCCGTACGCGAACTCGCCCAGGAGATCGGCCTGTTCGTGCCCGGCGAGGGGGTTACGGCGGCGGGTGTGCTCGGCGCCGTCGAAGAGGGCCAGGTGTCCGGAGAGGTACCGGGCGTACTCGGGCGGCAGGCCGCCGAGGTGCTGGGCGAGCAACTCGGCCTGAGGGTCCGGCATTTCCGAGTCGGGGACCGACGAGCGGTCGCGGACCAGGCGGGGTTCGGTGAGCGCCGCCTTCACGTCCTCGTGGCGGGTGGCCGACCGGACGGGGGCGTCGAGGCCCGGCAGGACGGCGTGGGCGAGGCCGGGGCGGGAGCGGAGGTCGGCGCAGGAGCCGGCGGGGTGCTCGACGAGTTCGGGGGCGAGGTGCCCGGCGGTCATGGCAACTGCCCTTCTGCGGATGGGGTGTTCAGTGGGTGTCGCGGTCGAAGAGGCGGAGCGACCAGACGAAGCCGAGGACCACGATCGCCGCGCTCCAGGCCACCGCCATCCAGCCGTAGTGACCGATGGCCGTGCCGGTCAGCAGGCCGCGCACGGTCTCGATGACCGCGGTGAAGGGCTGGTACTCGGCGAACCAGCGGATCCAGGACGGCATCGAGTCGACCGGCACGAAGGTGCTGCTGACGAAGGGGAGCAGGAAGGAGATCGGCAGCGGGGCGTTGCTCGCGCCCTCGGGGGTCTTGCTGATCAGGCCCAGGGCGACCGCGAGCCAGGTCAGCCCGAGGACGAAGAGGAGGAGCAGTCCGCAGGCCGCCAGCCACTCCAGGGGGTTGGCGTCGGGCCGGAAGCCGATGGCCAGGGCGACCGCGGTCACCAGGACCAGGTTGACGACCGTCTGGATGACGCTGCCGACCACATGGCCGACCAGGATCGACGCCCGGGAGATCGCCATCGTGCGGAACCGGGCGACGATGCCCTCGGTCATGTCCGTGCACACGGCGACCGCCGTCGGGATGGAACCGGCGCCCGCGGTCATCAGCAGGATGCCGGGGACGAGGTAGGAGAGGTACGCGGTGCGGTCGCCGCCCTGGCCGATTCCGGCGCCGAGCGCGGAGCCGAAGACGTACACGAAGAGGAGCAGCAGGAAGACGGGGATCATCGCGACCTGGAGGGTCATGGAGGGGTAGCGGCGGGCGTGGAGGAGGTTGCGGCGGAGCATGGTGCGGGAGTCGCGCAGGTGGAGGCTCCGGACGGTGGTCGGGTTCGTGGTCATCGGGTCTGCACCTTTTCCTGCTCGGGGCGGCCGGTGACCGCGAAGAAGACGTCGTCGAGATCGGGGGTGTGGACGGTGAGGGAGTCGACGGCCACGGACGCGTTGTCCAGGGCGTCCAGCAGGGCGCGCAGGGTGTGGACGCTGCCGTCGCCCGGGACCTGGAGGGTGAGCGCCTCGTCGTCCCGCTGTCCCACGCCCAACACGGCGGCGGCGCGGGTGAGTTCGGCCGGGTCGAGGAAGCGGAGCCGGACATGGCCGCCGGGGACGAGCCGCTTGAGCTCGTCCGGGGTGCCCTCGGCTACGATCCGGCCGCCGTTCAACACCGCGATGCGGTCGGCGAGTTGGTCGGCCTCCTCCAGGTACTGGGTGGTGAGGAAGACCGTGACGCCGTCGGCGACGAGCTCGCGGACGATCTGCCACACGGCGTGCCGGGAGCGCGGGTCGAGACCGGTCGTCGGCTCGTCGAGGAAGATCACCTCGGGGGAGCCGATCAGCGTCATCGCGATGTCGAGGCGCCGCCGCATACCGCCGGAGTAGGCGGCGGCCGGCTTCTTCGCCGCGTCCACGAGGTCGAAGCGTTCGAGGAGTCCGGCGATGACACGGCGGCCCTCGGGGCGGTCCAGGTGGTGCAGGTCCGCCATCAGCGCCATGTTCTCCTCGCCGGTGATCAGGTTGTCGACGGCGGAGAACTGGCCGGTGACGCCGATCGCGGCCCGCACGGACTGCGGGTCGGCCGCGAGGTCGTGCCCGGTGACGCGGGCGGTGCCGGCGTCGGCGCGGATCAGGGTGGAGAGGATCTGGACGGTGGTGGTCTTGCCGGCGCCGTTCGGGCCGAGGAGCGAGAAGACCGTGCCTCGGGGGACGTGCAGGTCGATGCCGTCGAGGACGACCTTGTCGCCGTATGCCTTGCGGAGTCCGGTGGCTTCGATCGCCGGTGTCTTCGGGTGCGTCGGGTTCATGCCGCAGAGCGTGCCGGGGGCCGGATTCAGGGCGGCTTCACGGCGGTTTCAGCGGGGCCGGCGGGCTGAAACCCGGGCATGACGAAGGGCGGGCCGCCGGCAGGGGAGTCCGGCGGCCCGCCCGCTTGGGGTGGGGGGTAAGGAGGGTCAGTTGACGTCGGAGGCGTCCAGGCGGTACAGGCCGCTGTAGGCGCTCACGGCCGTGCCGTGCTTCTTGACCCAGGTCGAGATCTCGGAGTTGGTGGACTGGCCGCCGCTGCTGCTGACCACGATGTAGTGCAGCTTGCCCGACTTCACGAGGCTCTTCAGCTTGGCCAGGGTCATCGCGTTGTCGCTGCCGGACCAGCCGCCCATGGAGATGACCGGCTGGCCGGACTCCAGGATGATCGAGGACGCGGTCTGGTCGGTGGCCACCGCCACCAGCCAGGTGGCGCCGTCCTGGTGCTTCTTCAGGTACGTGATCATCGCGGAGCTGACCTCACCGCCCATGCCACCGCCGCCCGTGCCTCCGGCGGTAGAGCCGGTCTGGGACTCGCTGCTGCTCCCGGTGCCGCTCTCGCCGGTACCGGACGGCGCCTGGCCCGTCGACTGGCCGCCGCTGCCCGAGGGAGCCGAACCGCTGGGCTTGGTGCCCGTCTTGCCTGCGGAGCCGCTCGGGCCGCCGCCCATACCGCCACCGCCGCCCATACCGCCACCGGTGTTCGGTCCGGCCGTCGGGTTCGTGCCGTTGGTGCTCGCGCTCGTCGCCGCCGAGGCCGAGTAGGCCGCCGGGCCGGCGAGCAGCGCCACGATCGCCGCCAGGGCCGCGAAGCCGACCAGCTTCTGCCGCTTCATGAACCGCCCGGCCAGCAGACCGAGAACGGCTGCCGCACCCGCGACGCCGACCACGATCTCGGCGACCGTGTAGAGCGTCCCGGAGCCGGAGACCCGCTGGAGCAGGACGATCGCCCAGACCGAGCTGACCGCGATCGCCGCCGGGAGCACCCAGGCCCACTTGGCCGCCGAGCCCTCCTTGAAGGCGCGGTAGAGCTCGACCCCGCCCGCACCGGCGAGAGCCGCGATACCGGGGGCCATGGCCGTGACGTAGTACGGGTGGAAGGTGCCCTCGGCGAGGGAGAAGGTCAGGTAGTGCAGGACGAACCAGCCGCCCCAGAGCATCAGCGCCGCCCGCTTGGCGTCGGTGCGCGGCGCCCGGCCGCGCAGCACCAGTCCGCCGATCAGGGCGATCGCTGCGAAGGGGATCAGCCAGGAGATCTGGCCGCCCATGATGTCGTTGAACATCCGGTAGAAGCCCGAACTGCCGCCGAAGCTCGCCCCGTTGCCCTGCGAACCGACCGAGGAGCTGGCTCCGAAGATCCGGCCGAAGCCGTTGTAGCCGATGACCAGGTCCCACACGGTGTTGTCGGTGGAGCCGCCGATGTAGGGGCGGG
The DNA here is from genome assembly GCF_050936785.1 of Streptomyces sp. CA-249302. NCBI lineage: Bacteria > Bacillati > Actinomycetota > Actinomycetes > Kitasatosporales > Streptomycetaceae > Streptomyces > Streptomyces sp. CA-249302. The sequence continues at coordinate 8,447,248 of NZ_JBNJMG010000001.1, forward strand.
AGGAGGCCGGGATCAGGTCGACGACCACCATCCACCAGGCGCTGGAGGCGATCAGCGCCACCGTGCCGACGGCCAGGTTGCGGATACGACGGCCGAGGGAGACGTTCGCCGCCCACAGGTAGACCAGGAAGAACGCGGGCAGGACGACGTATGCCTGCATCATCTTCGTGTTGAAGGCGAAGCCGATGGCGACGCCGGACCACACCAGCGGCATCAGCCGGCCGGTGCGTACGGCCTTCAGCAGGGCGGCCGCGCCGAGCAGCATCAGGAAGACCAGGATCGGGTCCGGGTTGGTGTCCCGGTTGATCGCGACCGTGATCGGGGTGAGGGTGAGCGTGAGGGCGGCGATCGTGCCCGCCACGACTCCGAAGTCCCGCTTGACCAGGCGGTAGAGGAGGGCCACCGAGCCGGTGCCGACCGCGACCATCGGCAGCATCAACTGCCAGGTGCCGTAACCGAACACGCGGGCCGAGAGGCCCATCACCCACAGGGCGAACGGCGGCTTGTCGACCGTGATGAAGCTGCCGGAGTCCAGCGCGCCGAAGAAGAAGGCCTTCCAGCTCTTGGTGCCGGAGTAGACGGCCGCGTTGTAGAAGGTGTTGCCGGTGATGGAGGAGAGGTTCCAGGCGTACAGGGCGGTGGCCAGGACCAGAATCGCCCACAGCGTCGGGCGGGCCCAGCGCGGGTCCTCCGGGGCGCCGGCGAACAGCCTTCTGACCTTGGAGACCGGCGGGGTGGCGGCCCGGTGCCTGCCCTCCTGGGCGGGCGGCGCGGGCGGCGGGGCGAGGGTCGTCATGACGCGTACTCCAGGTGGGAAGAGTCGTTCGCCCCAACGGGCAGGATGTCAGCGGTGGTTCGGGCGGGCGGCACCTGCGGAGCGCCGGTCCGCCGGGGTACGGCGATGCGGGTACGGCCGGTCATCGTGGACCGGAACATCCGCCGCATGCCCTTGAGGTCGTCGAGGGCGGTGCGGACGATGTCGACCCGGCTGTCGGGGTCGTCGACCCAGTCGACCGGGACCTCGTGGATGCGGAGCCGGTTGCGCTGGGCCAGCACCAGCAGTTCGGTGTCGAAGAACCAGGCGGTGTCCTCGATGTGCGGGGCGAGGGCCTGGAAGACGTCGGTGCGTACGGCCTTGAAGCCGCACTGCGCGTCCGAGAAGCGGGCCGCCAGGCCGAGCTTGAGGAGCAGGTTGTAGGAGCGGGAGATGAACTCCCGCTTGGCGCCGCGCGCCACCTCCGACTGCCGGTGCAGCCGGCTGCCGATGGCGAGGTCGCTGTGCCCGGACAGCAGCGGCGCGACCAGCGGCAGGAAGCCCTCCAGACCGGTGGAGAGGTCGACGTCCATGTAGGCGACGACATCCGCGGTGGACTCGGACCACACCTGCTTGAGGGCGCGGCCCCGGCCCTTGGCCGCCAGGTGCACGGCGTGCACGTGCGGGAGGCGGAGGGTCAGGTCCGTCGCCTCCTGCCAGGTGCCGTCCGTGCTCGCGTTGTCCGCGATCGTGATCCGGAACGGGAACGGGAAGGACTCTTCGAGGTATGCGTGGAGACGGCCGATGCTGTCGGCGAGGACGTGCGCCTCGTTGTAGACCGGCACCACGATCTCGACCGACCGGCGCCGGACGCCTCCCGCGTTCGTTTCGCTCATGGCCCTGACCATCGAGCCGGTTCCTGTGCGGTCCCTGAGCGGGTTCTGAAGGAGGAGTGAGAATCAGCGGACTCACAGGGTTGCCACAGAAGACTGAGGACGGACACCCAGGCCGGGGGCCGGAAAGGCGGTTCGGCGGGGCGCCTGAATCCGGCCATGCACCGGAAGAAGTATTGAAACAAAAACCGTCTAGACTCAGCCTCCAACGGTCCAGACCCGAAGGGTATTCGGCGTTTTGATACGGATAGATTCAGTCACGAAGCGGTACCCGGACGGCACGGTCGCGGTCGACAACCTCTCCCTGGAGATACCCGACCGTTCGATCACCGTCTTCGTCGGCCCCTCGGGCTGTGGCAAGACGACGACCCTGCGCATGATCAACCGGATGATCGAGCCGAGCGAGGGCACGATCACCATCGACGGCAAGGACATCACGCAGCAGCCGGTGAACACCCTGCGGCGGTCCATGGGTTACGTCATCCAGAACGCCGGTCTCTTCCAGCACCGCACGATCGTCGACAACATCGCGACCGTGCCCCGGCTGCTCGGCTGGGACAAGGCGAAGGCCCGGGCGCGGGCGCGGGAGTTGATGGAGCGGGTCGGCCTCGACGGCGCGATGGCCAAGCGGTACCCGTACCAGCTCTCCGGCGGCCAGCAGCAGCGCGTCGGTGTGGCGCGGGCGCTCGCCGCCGACCCGCCGGTGCTGCTGATGGACGAGCCCTTCTCCGCCGTCGACCCGGTCGTACGCAAGACGCTCCAGGACGAACTCCTGCGCATCCAAGACGAGTTGGGCAAGACCATCGTCTTCGTCACGCACGACATCGACGAGGCGGTGAAGATCGGCACGATGGTCGCGGTGATGCGCACCGGCGGCCATCTCGCCCAGTTCGCGCCCCCCGCCGAACTCCTCTCCGACCCGGCGGACGCCTTCGTCGAGGACTTCCTCGGCGCCGACCGGGGCATCCGGCGGCTGTCCTTCTTCTCCTCGGCCGGCCTCGACCTGCTCACCACCCCGATCGTGGCCGTCGACGCCACCGCCGAGCAGATCGCCGCCCGCACCGCGAAGGACGTGCCCTACCTCCTCGTAACCGATGTGAACGGCAAGCCCCTCGGCTGGAGCGAGCCCGCGCGGCTGACCGCGGGGAGCGTCGACCCGGCCCGGCTCCTGCCGTACGGGCGGCCCTTCGAGCACGGCAAGGAGTCGCTGCGTGCCGCGCTCGACGGCGCGGTGCTCTCGCCCACCGGCTGGGCGGTCGCGGTGGGCGCCGACGGCCGGGTGGCCGGCGTGGTCTCGCAGCAGACCATCGGCGAGGCGATCCGCGCCGCGCACGCGGAGGGTCGTAGCGACGAGAAGGTCGAGACCGGATGAACGGCGGCCTGTTCGACATACCGAGCGACCTGCAGAACACGTACTGGGGTCTGGTCGGCCTGCATCTGCGCGAGGCCCTGATCCCGGTCGTTGTCGGCCTGCTGGTGGCCCTCCCGATCGCCCAGCTGTGCGTCCGGCTGCGCTGGTTGTACCCACCCGTCCTCTGGGTCACGACGATCCTCTACGCCATCCCCTCCCTGGCCTTCTTCGTGGTCCTCATCGACTACACCGGCCAGACCGAGACGACCGTGATGATCCCGCTGGGCATCTACAGCCTGGTGGTGTTCGTCCCGGCGATCGTCGACGGCGTCCGCTCGGTCCCGCAGGAGACCCTCGACGCGGCCACGGCCATGGGCCTGGGCCCCGTACGCCGTTACTTCCAGGTCCAGTTGCCGATCGCCGCGCCGGCGATCATCGCCGGCCTGAGGGTGGCGACGGTCTCCAGCATCTCCCTGGTCAGCGTCGGCATGCTGATCGGCAACCAGGGCGGCCTCGGCAACCTCCTGAACGACGGCATGATCTACCACCAGCCGCGCCTGGTCTGGCTGTCCGTCATCGGCACGGCGGTCCTCGCCATCGCCGCCGACGCCCTGCTGGTCCTGCTCCGCGTCCTGGTCACCCCCTGGATGCCCCGCGGCAACCGCAAACCCCGTCCCGTGGACGAACCCGAACCGACGCAGGCCGCACTGGAGGACGCCGTCCGATGAACGTCCTCCACTTCATCAACAACTTCTTCAGCGACAGCGCCCACTGGCACGGCTACGACGGCATCCCCACCCGCCTGCGCGAACACATCCAGTACTCGCTCGGCGCCCTCGCCATAGCCGCCGCCATAGGCCTCCCGATCGGCCTTCTCACCGGCCACACCGGCCGCGGCGGCAACACGGTCGCCTTCATCGCCACGGCAGGCCGAGCCCTCCCGAGCTTCGGCCTCCTGGTCCTGATGTTCGTCCTCCTCGGCCTGGGCCTCACCCCGGTGATGATCCCGCTGGTCGTCCTCGCGGTCCCGCCGATCCTGGTCACCACCTACGAGGCGGTACGTTCCGTGGACCCGTCCCCCGTGGACGCGGCCCGCGGCATGGGCATGGCCGAGTCGAGGGTCCTCTTCCAGGTCGAACTCCCGGTGGCGCTCCCCCTGATCTTCAGCGGCCTGCGCTCGGCAGCGATCCAGATCGTGTCGACGGCGACGATCGCGGCGTACGTCTCGCTGGGCGGGCTCGGTCGGTACATCGTCGACGGCCTCTACCAACGTAACTACGAGAAGGTGGTGGGCGGGGCGACACTGGTGGCCGTCCTGGCTCTCGTAACCCTGGGCTTCTTCGGGGCGATAGCCCGCTTCACAGTGTCACCAGGGGTACGCCGAAGCGCCCCGTAAGGGGCGCGGGGCTGCATTCGATTTGCGGCTACCGCCGCGCGGGCGCGACAAGCCCCCACCGGCCCGCAGACAACAACGGACCGATGGGGGCTTGTTCACGCCGTCACCGTTGGCTACGAGCCAACGCAAGCTCCAGCACAACCAACAGAGCGTCCCGCACAGACCCCCGCTCACGCGCGTCGAACACAAGCACCGGCACCCGCTCGGCGACGTCCAGCGCCCACCGAACCTCTTCCAGCGTGTGCTCGACCTTCCCGTCAAACGCGTTCACGGCGACGGCAAACGGAATCTGCCGATGCTCGAAGTAGTCCACCGCGGCATAACAGTCGTCGAGCCGCCGCGTGTCGACGATCACGAGACCTCCCACCGCGCCTTCCACGATGTCGTCCCACATGAACCCGAACCGCTCCTGCCCGGGCGTCCCGAACAGATACAGCTTCAGCGTCGGGTCGATGGTGATGCAGCCGAAGTCCATCGCCACCGTGGTCGTGGTCTTGCGAGGCGTGTGGGTGAGGTCGTCCACCCCCGCCGCGACCTCCGTGATGGCGGCCTCGGTGGTCAGCGGCTCGATCTCGGAGATGGAGCCCACGGCGGTGGTCTTGCCCACGCCGAAGCCGCCCGCGATCACCATTTTGACCGGCAGCGGCGGTCGTACGGCGGCCACCGGAGCGGCCGCGAGGGTGGCGGCCGGTTCAGTCGGAGTCACGGAGTACCCCTCGGGAGTCGGGTATGGCACGCAGGGCGTCGATGACCCTGCGCAGGACGGTGGCGTCGTGCGTGACGCCGGAGTCGGGAACGTGCACCACCAGGTACCCGGTGGCGCGCAGGTCCTCGGCGAGGACCCGCACGACGTTCAGGTGCAGCCGCAGCCGGGCCGCGAGTTCCGCGATGGACTGCGGCTGCCGGCAGGCGGCGACGATGTCGTGCTGCTCGAAGGAGAGCCCGTCGAGCACGGCGAGACCCTCGGCGGTGGCCACCACCTGGGTCTCGACGGGCACCGGCCGGCCGGCCGCGGTGGGTGCCACCCGGCCGGCGGTGACCAGGAACGGCCGTACGGCGGGGGCGGGACCGACCGGGTCCGGGCCCGGAGGTGGGGAGCCGTCCGCCATGAGGGTTGTCCGTCTCTCGGTCGCTCGGTCAGAGCGCGGTCGGGGAGCCGACGCTGTTCTTCAGCGCGAGCACCAGCTGCGGGCTGAGCGCGCTGCCGGCCCGGTTGGCGAACAGCGTCATCTCGTAGGCGATGTTGCCCAGCTTGGCCTCCTTGTCGGTGACGACGCCGAGCACGGCGCCGCTGCCGATCGCGGAGACCAGGACATGGCCGCCCTCCAGGTCGATGATGACCTTGTTGAGGCCGCCCAGGCCGTAGTTGCCGGACGCGCCGGCGGCCAGGCTGGTGATACCGGAGACGATCGCGGCCAGCCGTTCGGAGTCGGCGTGCTCGCGCAGTTCGGACACGGCGATGAGCAGTCCGTCGGAGGACACCGCGATGGCGTCGACGACGCCCGCGGTCTCGGTCGCGAAACGGTTCAGCAGCCAGGTGAAGTCGGCTGCCGCGGCCTGCAGTTCGGCCGGCGTGGTGGCCCCCGCGCGGGGAGTGTCACCTGTCGACGTACTCACTGCTCGGCTCCTTCCGGGAGGTGGTTCTGGTCGTGCGGGTCGGGGGTGGTCGGGTGCGCGTCGGTCGCGGCGGGTCCGGGGCGGCGGGCCGCGTCGCCGAGGCCGTGCTCGTCGGCCGCGCGGCTGTCGCGGTTGGCGCGTGCCACGGCCGCCTCGAACTCGTCGAGCGAGTCCCGGACGGCGTCCGCGTCGGCGGGCCTCGCGACCTGCCGGGCCGCCTGCTGGGCGGCGTCGACGGTGGTCCGCAGGGTGGCCCCGCGGACCCGGCGGCGCAGCGGGCGGGCGGAGCCGTCGCCGGGCGGCACGGCTCCGGTCGGGGAGGAGACGGACGGCACTGTCCCACCAGCCCTGACCTCGGAAGACGATACCGGCTGAGCAAGCCCGCCGGTCCGCCCGGGGGTTGAATCATCGGACCGGGCGTGGGCGACGCCGGCTTCTTCGGTACGGGCCTGGGGGATGAACGGCGCCGACTCGGCACCGGACGGGGCCGCGCCGGGGCCCGCCGAGGCCGCCGAGGCCGCCCCCGCGATCGGGTCCGGGGCTGTCGGAGTCACGTCTGCGATCGGGTCCGGGGCCGTCGGGGTAGCGTCCGTGTCCGATTCCCGGCGCGGCACCCGGCGCGGGAGCGGGCTCGGCGTGCCGGTGCGCGGGCCGTCGTGCGTCGAGCCGGTGTACTCCCCGGCGGCCGCCGCCGGACGGGGGCCCGACGCGGCAGCCGGTGCCGGCGAGGCGTCGGCCGGTGCGCTGTCGCCGCTGTCGGCCCAGGCGGGCGTGGTCGCCCGGCCGGGAGTCCGCGCCACCGCCGGACCGCCGGAGGCCTGCGCACGCGGTGAGCCGCCGGCGGCGACCCCCACCGGACTCATCGCCAGCAGCAGCCCCGACGGCACCGTCACCTCAGCCGTCACACCGCCGCCCGGCGTACGGGACAGCAGCACCGCGACGTCCCAACGGCGGGCCAGCGTGCCGACCACGAACAGACCGAGCACCTTCGTCGGTACGACGTCCAGGCGCTCGCGGCGGATCAGGCGCGCGTTCTCCTCGGCCAGCCGCTCGGCGCCCATGCCGAGACCGTGGTCGGCGATCACGATCGTCGCGCCGCCCGGGGACTCCTCGCCGGAGGAGTCCTTGACGTACACCTCGACGGGGCTGCCCACCGGCGAGAACGACACGGCGTTCTCCAGGAGTTCGGCCACCATCAGGGTCAGGTCGCCGATGATGTCGGGCTCCACCATGACCTCGGTGCGCGCGTGCAGCTGCACCCGCTGGAAGCCCTCGATCTGGCCGAGCGCGGCCCGGACGACGTTGGTGAGCGCGGTCGGCCCGGAGTCGAGGACCGTCTCGCGGATGCCGGCCAGCAGCATCAGGCTGTCGGCGTTGCGGCGCAGACGTACCGCGATGTGGTCGATGGAGTAGAGGCGTTCGAGCAGGGCGGGGTCGGTCTCGCCGCGCTCCACCGCGTCGATCAGGGCCAGCTGGCGTGTCGTCAGGTTGCTGACGCGGCGGCCGACGTTGCCGAACATCTCGGCCACGTTGCGCCGGCTGAGCACCTGCCGCTCCAGCAGCGCGATCGCCGTGGTCTGCACCCGGTTGAACACCTCGGCCAGCGCGCCGATCTCGTCGCGCGCGGTGACCGGCATCTCCCGCAGCATCGGCGGGCTGTCGTCCTCGGCGTCGTCGTCGGCCACCCGGGCCAGCTCGCGCCCGGCCACGTCGGCGACCTCCCGGGCCGCACCGGTGAGGGCCATGACGGGCCGGACCACCGAGCGGCGCACGATGATCGAGAAGGCGATCCAGAGCGCGAAGCCGAGCAGACCGATGTTCAGCAGCAGTCCGGCGCGCCAGGCGGCGTCGGCGCGGGTGCTCTCGGCGCGGTCGGCGATCTGGGCGATGAGCGACGAGGTGATCTTCAGCCGGGACGCCGCCTGCTCCGGATAGGCCGGGTAGTCGCCCAGCGCGTCCTTGAAGGCGGCCTTGATCTCGGCCGGCGTCTCGGCCTGGAGGGTGCTGGGGGCGACCTGGAGCTCGGCGTACGCCTCGGAGATGTCCCGCATGGCGCTGGTGTGCTCGATGCCGTTGAGCTCGTCGCCCTGCTTCTCGGTGGCGAACCGGCCGAAGCGCTGGGTCTGGTTCTCGTAGAGCTCGTACGCCCCGACGGCGGTCGTGAACTCGATCTGGGCGTTGGTGTCACCGGTCGTCGCGGAGAACACGCCCGTCTCGAAGGAGCCGTGCGCGGCGTCGGCGCGCAGCAGCGAGTCGAGGAGGTTGCCGGTGAAGGTGGCCGCGAGCTCGGCGTTGCGGTCCAGGCCCAGGCCGTCGATCACGGTCCTGGCAGCGTTGTCGTACGCGGGGTCGATGTTGCTCGCGGGCAGATAGCTCTGCTCGACGGTCCCGCGCAGGCTGGTGAGGCCCTCGACCTCCTTGAGCGCCTGCGCCTCGCTGTCCGGCAGCTCGTCGCCGAAGGCGGCACGCACCTTCGTGATCTGCGCGTCCACCGCTTCCTGCGCCCGGCGGTAGGCGGCGAGCGTGGACTCGGTGCCCTGGCCGCCGGCCTCGTAGCGCACGGAGAGCAGGATCGCCAGCTGGTGCTCGCTCTCCACCTTGTTGACCAGGGAGGCGACCTGCTCGCTGTTGCGCACCAGGTCGGCCGCGGAGGACGCGCTGCTCGCCTGGCTCACCTGGTCGGCGATGAGATAGGAGAGCAGGACGGCCACGACGGCCAGCGGTACGCCGACCAGAAGGTTGAGCTTGCGCCTGAACGGCCACCGGTCGGCGAACCCCCGTATGCCGCGCCGTGGCGACGGCGGGGTCGGCCGGGCGGTCGCGTCCACCTCGTTCGTGGACACCGGGCCTCCTTCACAGGTGATCTCATCGTGCGCGGCGACGTGGCGCCGCGCGTGACCGATTCTGATCGCTGAAGATATCGTTGAAAATGGTGCGAGATGGCATCGAAGCGGCCCCCGCACACCGCTGTGACCGACGCCAACTGCGGTGAGACTACCGCCTCATGGAACGATCAAGGGCGTCGCCCTACGTCAAGAATCCGTTACAAAGCGCGGCCGTATCCACCGCGGTCTGTTCACACTGCATTCACAACTGATCACGCATTGAGGCCAATTGGTGACCGGGCTGCTCTTGACTGAGTAAGAACAGGCTGGATTGGATCAGTTCCAGAGCTTCCTTCTCATCAATCCCCTCAGTCCGGAACGGGAATCGTGAACTCCAACGCCCCACGCAGCAGGTCCATCAAGAGCTACTCCGCGACGGCCGTCGCGCTTGCCGCGACCACGGCCCTGCTGGCGGGATGTGGTTCCTCCAACGACGACAGCAACTCCTCCGACCCGCTCCAGGGTGGTGGGAAGTCCGACGGCAAGACCGTCGTCGTCGGCTCCAACAACTTCGCCGAGTCCATCCTGATCGCCGACATCTACGGCGAGGCCCTCAAGGCCAAGGGGATCAAGGTCACCTACAAGCCGAACATCGGCAGCCGTGAGACCACGTACGGCCTGCTGAAGAACGGCTCCATCACCGTGCTGCCGGAGTACAACGGCGCGCTGCTGGCCTACCTCGACCCGAAGGCCACGCCGAAGACGGTCGAGGCCACCACGGCGGCCATCGAGGCCAAGCTGGACTCCAAGCTGACGCTCCTCGACCCGGCGTCCGCGCAGGACAAGGACTCGGTGACGGTCAACAAGGCCACCGCCGACAAGTACAAGCTGACCTCCGAGTCCTCCATCGCGGACCTCAAGGACATCGCGAAGGACCTGACCATCGGTGCCTCGCCGGAGTTCCAGACCCGGCAGCAGGGCCTGGTGGGCCTGAAGTCGGTGTACGGCCTGGAGTTCAAGGGCTTCAAGGCGCTGGACGCGGGCGGCCCGCTGACCCAGGCGGCGCTGACGAAGAACACGGTGCAGGCCGCGGACCTCTTCACCACGGACCCGACCATCACCAAGGAGAAGCACGTCGTCCTCCAGGACCCGAAGAACCTCTTCGGCTTCGAGAACGTGCAGCCCCTCGTCTACAAGAGCGGCCTCTCCTCGGACGGCGTCGCCGCGCTGAACGCGGTCGCGGCCAAGCTCGACACCAAGGCCCTGCTGGACCTGGACTCCCAGGTCCAGCTCGACAACAAGGACCCGCTGGACGTCGCCAAGGCCTGGCTGAAGTCGGTCGGCCTGGGCTGACCGCCCGCCCCGAACACACCGACGCGGGTGGCCCCTTCGCGAAGGGGCCACCCGCGTCCGGCCGTGCTCAGTAGCCGACGTAGAAGGTCGCGTCCTGCTGTTCCGTGCTGGTCGAGATCGGGTCGATCCGCAGCAGGTAGTTCGAGTGGCGGATGTACCGGGTCGGGTAGTTGTACGAGCGGAACGACGACCAGGTGGAATCGGCCAGGCCCGCCGTCCGGTAGAAGGTTGCGTCCCCGGCGAAGGACGACGTGCCGTCGTTCACGTCGAGCTGGAGCGCGTAGTTGTAGTGCCGCAGGTACCGGGTCGGGTAGTTGACCGACTGGAAGGACACCCCGCTGCTGTCCGCGAGACCCGGCACCAGCTTCCACTGCGAGTCGGTGTACGGGTCGAAGGCGTACTCGTCGATCCGGCCCACGAAGTTGCTGTGCCGGACGTAGCGCGCCGGGTAGTTGTAGGACTTGAGCCGGTTCCAGGCCGGCGTGCCCCACTTGGCGACCAGGTTGTTGTACTCGGTCGAGGTGATCGGCTGGATGCCGCAGTGCTTGGAGTTGAGCGGCTGCGTGTAGGTCTTCTGGTCCAGGGCCGTCCAGGTGCCGGCGGCCAGGCTGCTGGTCTGCCAGGCGTAGAAGACGCCGTTCGGCGACCAGGTGTCGCCCCAGAGGTACCAGGTCGAGCTGGACGTGAGGGACTTGACCAGCGTCGGCGCCTCGGTGCCGTTGTGCGAGACGGCGGTGCTGAACTCGGTGAAGCTGCCGGGGTCCAGTGAGGTGGACCTGGCGCCGACCAGGGTCGAGTTCTTCTTGAAGTACAGGTAGTTGACGCCGTTCACGCCGACGGCCAGGTCGCCGTCGATCACGTCGTAGCCGGGGTCGAAGAAGACCTGGGGGTCGCCGGCGGTCACGAAGTCGCTGGTGTAGTTCACCATGATCACGTTGTGGCCGCTGGAGTTCACGGCCGAGTAGATCACCCCGTACTGGCCGCGGCTCGCGTCCCAGTAGGCCTCGGGCGCCCAGGCGTGGGTGTCCAGGCTGTGCACCTTCATCCGCCGGTACCCGGTGAAGCTGCGCAGGTCGGTGGAGTCCCAGACGTGGATGTACTGGCTGACGTACGTCCAGTCGGTGCCGTTCAGGTCGGTGGCGAGCACCACGAACGTGCCGTCCTGCTTGCGCAGGATGAAGGGGTCGCGCAGACCGAGGGAGCCCTCGGTCGGGGTGGCGACCGGGTCGTTCTGGTTGAGCGGGGTCCACTGGAGCCCGTCGGTGCTGACGGCCAGGTGCAGGCCGTAGTTGGCGGCGAGCATGTCCGGCGACTCGGTGAAGTAGCACATGACGTATGCCGAGTTGGTTGCGGCACTGGCCGTTCCGGCGCCGAGCGTCAGCGCGCCGGTGGCGGCCAGCGGGACGGTCGCCGCCATGCCGAGGAAGGAGCGGCGGGAGGGGCGGGGGAAGGGGTGGGACGGTCTCGCGTTGATGTCGTTCATGTGCTCTCCAGGGGCGTGCGGGGGATGCCCAATGACCGATATTTCGAACGAAGTTCGGTAAGTCGATCAGAAGGTAGAGATGTGACGGGAGCGCGTCAATCACACGGTCGTGCTTGGCTGGTTCTCGTCATTCACCTTGCCGTCCCCTTTGGTGCCCCTGTGTGGATCAAGCTCGGCCCGCACCCGCGCCGCCGCCCCGACGGCCACCGCGTCCCCGCCGAGCCCGGCCGCCAGCACCCGCAACGGACGTCCGCTGACCGGCGGTTCGGCGGTCAGCGTCCGCCGGATCGACGGCTCGACCAGCGCCCAGGAACGGCTGACGCCTCCGCCGATCACGAAGGTCGTGACATCCAGCAACCCCGCCGTGATCAGGAGCGCCCGGGCCACTCCGGCGCCCGCCGCCTCGTACACGGCGACCGCGTCGGCGTCACCCCGCCCGGCCGCCTCGGCGACCTCCCGTGCGCTGACCGTCCGCCCGGTCCGCTCGCCGTAACGGGCGGCGAGCGCACGCCCGGAGGCCAGCGTCTCCAGGTGCCCGCGCCCTCCACACGTGCACGGCAGCTCACCGAACCCGGGCACATGCCCGATCTCGCCCGCCGCGCCCTGCGGCCCCTCGTAAAGGGCGCCTTTCAGCCACAACGCCCCGCCGACCCCGGTGCCCAGCGTCATACCGAGCACATCCGGCTCGCCCGCCACCGCACCGGCGGCCGCCTCGCCGCGCAGGAACGCGTTGACGTCGTTGTCCAGGAACGCCGGCACACCCAGCGCCCGTTCCACCTCCGCCGTCACCGCGAACCCGGCCCACCCCCGGAAGGAGTCGCTGGCCACCAGGATCCGCCCGGCCCGCGCGTCCACCACCCCGGCCGCCCCGACCCCGACCCCGAGCAGCCGCCCGGGAGTACGTTCCAGCAGCAGTCGTACGGCGTCCAGCGCGACGCCCACCATCGCCGCCCCGCCCTCGGCCGCCGGGGTCGGCACCTCCAGTCGGTCGGTGACCGTCAAGTCGTCCGCGCACAGCACCACTTGAGTGGTCGTGCCGCCGATGTCGACGCCCGCGACGAGGGCCGTCATACGGTGACCCCGGCCCGCCGCCGGCGCTGCACCACCGGATCCGGCACGGGCACGGCCGCGATGAGCCGCCGGGTGTACTCGCTGCGCGGACGCAGCAGGGTGGACATCGTGGGCCCCTGCTCCTCGACCCGCCCCGCCCGCATGACGACGACCCGGTGCGCGAACTGCTGCACCACGGCCAGGTCGTGGGAGACGAACAGGCAGCCGAAGCCCAGCTCGCGCTGCAACTCGGTGATCACCTCCAGGACCGTGCGCTGCACACTGACGTCCAGCGCGCTCGTCGGTTCGTCCGCGACCAGCAGCCGCGGTTCGAGGACCAGGGCGCGGGCGAGACTGACCCGCTGCCGCTGACCGCCGGACAGTTCCCGAGGCCCGCGCGCCATCAACTCCTTGGGCAGCCGGACCAGTTCGAGCACCTCGGCGACCCTGCCCCGCCGCTCGGCCGCCGACATCCCGCGCCGGTGCATCCGCAGCGGCTCCGCGACACACTCGGCCACGCTCATACGCGCGTCGAGCGAGGCGACCGGGTCCTGGAGCACCACGCCCACACCCGACAGCAGCTCTCGCCGCCTCCGGCCCCGGGAGCGCCCCAGGTCGGTGCCGAAGAGCGACACCGTTCCGGACTCCGGTGGGATCAGGCCCAGCGCGACCCGGGCCGCCGTCGACTTGCCGGACCCGGACTCGCCCACGAGGCCGACGGTCTCACCGGGGCGCACGTCGAGACCGACTCCGTCCAGCGCCCGTACGGCTCGCGGCCCCCGCCCGAACCGCACACGTACGTCACGGAGTTCAACCACCGGAGCGTCCTCCTTGGGAGCCGGGTCCTCGCCGTGGAACACCAGCCGCGGCACCGCGGCCAACAGCTTCCGCGTGTACTCGTGCTTCGGCCGCAGCAGCACCTCCTCCACCGGCCCGGTCTCCACGATCTCGCCGTTCAGCATCACGGCCACCCGGTCGGCGAAGTCGGCGACCACGCCCATGTTGTGGGTGACGAGCAGCACGCCCGTACCCGAGCCGGCCGCCAACTCCCGCAGCAGATCGAGGATTTCGGCCTGCACGGTCACGTCGAGCGCGGTCGTCGGCTCGTCCGCGATCAGCAGGCCCGGGGAGTTGGCGATCGCCATCGCGATGACGACCCGCTGCCGCTGCCCGCCGGAGAGCTGGAAGGGGAACGCCCGCGCCCGCTGCTCGGGTTCGGGAATCCCGACGCGCCGCAGGAGTTCGACGGCCTCACGAGCGGCTTCGGCACGGCCGACCGGGCGGTGGTTCCGTATGACCTCGGCGATCTGGGCGCCGGCCCGGGTGAGCGGGTCGAGGGCGGTGGCGGGCTCCTGGAACACCATCGAGGCGATACGGCCGCGCAGCCGGGCGAGCTCGGCCTCGCCGGCGCCGACGACCTGGGTGCCGTCCACGGTGACGCGGCCGGACGCGCGGGCGTTGCCGGGGAGCAGGCCCATGGCGGCCAGGGCGACCGTGGACTTGCCGGAGCCGGACTCGCCTACCAGGGCTAGGGTCTCACCTGTATGCACGTGCAGTGATATGTCACATACCGCTGGGACCTCGCCGGTGTCCGTAGCGAACGTGACCCGCAGATTCTCGATCCCCAAAACCTCTTCCACGGCACTCACCCGCGCCCCCTCACGTCAAAGGCATCCCGCAACCCGTCCCCGATCGCGTTGAACGCGCACACCACCAGGATGATCGCCAGTCCCGGCGGAACGATCAGCCACCAGCGCCCGGAGTACGCGGCCGTCAGACCGGCGGAGAGCATCCCGCCCCAGTCGGTCTTCGGCGGCTGCACGCCCAGGCCCAGATACGACACGTAGGCCACGAGCAGGATCGCGTCGGCGACCTGGAAGGTGGCCGCGACTACGATCGTGGAGACCGAGTTGGGCAGGATGTGCCGGGTGATGGCCCGACCGTGCGTGCCGCCGGTCGCGCGCAGCGTCAGTACGTAGTCACGGCTCTTCAGCGTCAGCGTCTCCGCCCGCACCAGCCGCGACGGCACGAGCCACGACACCAGCCCGAGCACGAGGATCAGCCCGACCGTGTCCGGCGTCGTGATCGCGGACACGACCAGCAGGATGAACAGCGCGGGGATGGCGATCCCGGCGTCCACGACCCGCATCATCACCGCGTCGACCCAGCCGCCGGCGTACCCCGCGGCCGCACCCCACAGCGTCCCGATGACGGTCGCGAGGACCCCGGCCGCGAGCCCCACGAGCAGCGAGACCTTGCCGCCGTACATGAGCCGCCCGAGCTCGTCGTGCCCCACGGCGTCGGTGCCGAGCCAATGCGCGCCGCCAGGGGCGAGGTTGACCTGGCCGAGGTCGGTGTGGGTCTGGTCGGTGGAGTACAGAAGAGGCCCGACGAAGCAGAAGAGGAGGAACAGGAGGACCACCGCGAGGCCGGCGACAGCCAGCTTGTTCCGCGTGAACTTCCGCAGCGAGACCCAGTAGTTGGGTACGGTCTCGACCGGCGCGGTCTGCAGTACGGCAGTCATGCCTGCCCCGCTTTCACCCGAGGATCGACGACCCGCTGGACGACGTCGGCGAGCAGCGTGCCCACGACCGTCGCGACCGAGATGACCAGCACGCAGCCCAGCAGCACCGGATAGTCCGACGACTGCGCGGCGCTCCAGAACAGCAGCCCCATTCCCGGGTAGTTGAAGAGCTGCTCGACGACCAGCGCGCCCCCGAAGAGGACCGGCACGTAGTAGCCCAGCATCGCGATCACCGGCGTCAGCGAGTTGCGGAACACGTGCCGGAAGAGGATCGCCCCCTGCCGGGAGCCACCCGCGCGAGCCGTGCGGACGTAGTCCTCGGACAGGTTCTCCAGGGTCGCCGCCCGCATGTACCGGCTGAACACGGCCACCATGGAGGCCGCCCCGGTCACCACCGGCAGTACCAGCGCCACCGGATCCGCGAACACCTGGGCCAGCGTATCCCCTTGGGGCGCCTGCGAGGGGAACCAGTTCAGCTTCTGCGTGAAGACCAGCACCAGGACGAGCCCCAGGAAGTACACCGGAGTCGAGTAGGCGACGAAGCTCAGGGTCGTGATCACGTAGTCCGCCGGCTTGTTGCGCCGTACCGCCTGCCACATCCCCAGCGGAAGCGCGAGGAGCAGCCCGACGGCGGCGGACAGGACCGTCAACACCAGGGTTTTCGGGAGGCGTTGCTCGATGAGCCGCGAGACGGCCTCGTTCAGGGTGTACGACGTGCCGAGGTCGCCGTGGAGCAGGGTCCGCAGGTAGTAGACGTACTGGACGGGCAACGGCCGGTCCAGGCCCTGTTCGTGGTTGAACGCGGCGATCTGCTGGGCCGTCGCCTGCGGCCCGAGGATCCCGCGCGCGGGACCCCCGGGCAGCGCGTGCAGCAGACAGAAGACCACGACCGTGACGATGAGGATCACCACGAGCGCCTGGGCCGTCCGCCGGGCGAGATAGGCGAGAGTCTCCATGCCTCAGCTGGTCCACTTCCACTGCGCGGGATGGAAGTTGGCGAGCGAGTCCTGGGAGAATCCGCCCAGGCCCTTCTTCATCACGGAGATCTGGTAGACCGGCTCCGGCAGCCAGATCACCGGCAGGTCCTTGGCGAGGGCCGCGCTGTAGTCCTGGACGGCCTGGTTCGAACTCGACGTCGTGGACGCGGTGATGAGCTTGTCGACGGCCGCGTCGGAGTAGTTGCCGAAGTTCGAGCCGCCCTTGGTCTGGAAGAGGGAGTCGCCGGTCGGGAAGGCGTTGAAGTACCAGCTGCCCGCCGTGCCGAAGAAGGACAGCTGCCACTTGCAGATGGACTGGCTCGCCGTGCACTGCGGGGTCTGCGACAGCACCGAGTTGACCGGCGCGGTCTTGATGGAGAACTTGATGCCGGTCTTCGCGAACGAGGACTGGATCGCGCTCATCATGTTGTCGGTGACCGTCGAGCCGGACTGCGACAGCACGGCCATCTCGAACTTCGTCCCCTTGGCGACGCCTTCACCGCACTTCGCGGCGTCCGTGCACGTCATCACCCCGCCCTGCTCGGCCCAACCATGGCTGGTCAGAAGGGACTTGGCGGCAGATGTGTCGAAGGGGTACGGGTTGTCCTTCTGCGTCGGCGAGAGGAAGTCGGAGGTCTGGGCCTGCGGGACCGGGCCGTAGCCGGGCACCGCCGTCCCGTTGAAGACGACCTTCGCGAGCGTCGTCTGGTCGATCGACCGCTGCACCGCCTGCCGGGCGTACAGCTGCTTGAACACCGCGCCCATCGCGGGGTTGTTGAAGTTGTACGGCATGTAGGTGATCGCCCAGCCGGACCACGGCTTCACCTCGTAGCCCCGCGCGGTGAAGCTGTCCTTCTGGTCGAGGTCGGTCGCCTCGATGTAGCCGTAGTCGACCGTGCCCGAACGCAGCGCGTTCTTCTCGGCGTCCGCCGTGGTGAAGGGCAGGAGGTTCACCGTGGGGATGCCCGGCTTCTCGCCGCCGTCGTACTTCTTGTTGGCGGTCAGGACTACCTTGCCGGCCGTGGAGAAGGACTTCACCTGGTACGGGCCGCTGATGGTCTTCCAGAGGGGATTGGAGGCGTAACCCCCGATGTTCTTGGCCGCGTTGTTGAGGTAGGTCCAGGTCGCCTTCGGGCTGCCCTTGTCCCAGACGTGCTGGGGGAGCGGGTTGATGGAGTTCAGCTCGTTGGCCAGCATCCACTGGGGGTTGTAGGCCTTGTCGAAGGTGATCGTGAAGTGGCGGTCGTCGTCGGCCTTGAAGGACGTCCAGTTGTCCGGTGCCTTGCCCGGGTTGTAGCCCGCCCACTGCGCCTTGTTCGCCTTGATCAGGTCGAACCAGAACTCGACGTCCTTCGAGGTGATCGGCTTGCCGTCGCTCCAGTGCCGGTCGCCCAGCGTGATCTTCACGCTCTTGTTGTCGGCGGCGAAGTCGGCGGCCGTGGCGATCGAACCGGCCTTGTTCCAGCCGATCTTCCCGGTCGAGCCGTCGTACGCGATGAGCGGCTCCCAGAGCGTGTTCGCGATGGAGATGTTGTTGGTGTTCAGGTGCGCGGCCGTACCGATCGGCAGGATCCAGTTCGGCGTGAAGTTCGCGGGCAGCGCGTAGTTGATCGAGTCCTTGGACGCGGACGACGTACCGCTCGACCCGGAGCAGCCGGCGAGCAGCAGCGTGCCCGCACAGACGACGGCACCGGCGAGAAGTCTCGTGCGGGCAGGGGACATGGCTCACCTCGAAGAAAGGGGGTGTGGAAGCGGGGTGAGGACAGTCAACGACCCGATTGTTCGAAGAAACAGACGCGCTGCTGTAAAAAGCCTGTTTCTGCTGTTCTGAAAAAAGCGCACAGGCGGCCCACGGGCCGTACGCTCATCGTCCCGAACGCCGCCGACGGAAGTTACTTCGTCCATGACTGAAAAAAGTCCGCCGCGCCGGAAGAACGGCGCGGGAGTCTCCTCGCTGGCCGAGCGCGTCCTCGAACTCCTCGCCTCCGGGCAGGCGACGACGCGCACGGAGCTCGCCGGGCTGCTCGGTGCCGCGCCCTCGACGATCTCGTTCACGGTGGGCCAGCTGCTCGACCACGGGCTGGTCGCCGAGGAGGGCACGGTGTCCTCCTCGGGCGGCCGGCCACGGAAGGTGCTGCGCCTCGGCGGCAGTGACGGCTTCGCGGTCGCGGCCGAACTGGGCGGTCGGCACGCCCACGTCGGCGTCGTACTGCCCGGCGGCGGACTCACCGACGTCTCCACGGTCCGGTTCCCGACCGCCGACGGCCCCGAGGCGGCGCTGCCGGGCCTGGCCGAGACCCTCGCGGAGCTCGCCGGACGCCACGGACGGCACCTGCTGCGCGGCGTCGGCCTGTGCCTGCCCGGCCCGGTCGACGTCGAACCGGGCCTGGTGACACTCCCCGCCCGGATGCCCGGCTGGAACAGATTCCCCGTACGGGCCTGGATGGAGGAGCGTTTCGCGGTCCCGGTGGCCATCGAGAACGACGCCAACTGCATGGCCGTCGGCGAGCACAGCGTCC
Source organism: Streptomyces sp. CA-249302 (assembly GCF_050936785.1). Taxonomy (NCBI): domain Bacteria; kingdom Bacillati; phylum Actinomycetota; class Actinomycetes; order Kitasatosporales; family Streptomycetaceae; genus Streptomyces; species Streptomyces sp. CA-249302. The sequence goes on from NZ_JBNJMG010000001.1 coordinate 8,465,990, forward strand.
GCCCCGCCGAGCACCGCCAGTCCATCATGGTGAAGGTCGGCTCCGGCATCGGCGCGGGCGTCATCGCCGACGGCCGCCTCTACCGCGGCGGCTCCGGCGCCGCCGGCGAGATCACCCACGTCCGCGTCGAGGCGGGCCACGACATCCCCTGCTCCTGCGGCAACACGGGCTGCCTGGAAACGGTCGCCTCCGGCGCCGCCCTGGTCCGCATCCTGCGCGAGCGCGGCCTGGAGGTCACGTCCACGGAGGACGTCGTACGCCTGGCGACGGACGCCGACCCGGAGGCCACCCGAGCCGTCCGCCAGGCGGGCCGCTACCTGGGCCAGGTCCTCGCCGCCAACGTCAACTTCTTCAACCCGGACGCCGTATACCTGGGCGGCATCCTGTCCACGCTCGAACCCTTCGTCGCCGCGGTACGCAGCCAGCTGTACGAGGGCTGCCACCCCCTGGTGACCGAGCACCTGGTGATCGAACGAGCGAGCCTGGGCGCCGACGCGGGCCTGGTCGGAGCAGGCCAGTTCGCCTTGCAACGAGCGCTCACGGACGCGCTGGAGAAGGCCACCGACCAATCGAGGACACGATGACAGACCTGTCACCACAGCATCCCGTAATCGCCGTCGCGGGCCTCGGCATCGAGTCCTCGACCTTCTCCCCGGCCCGCACCGAAGCCCCCGCCTTCCACCCGCTCCGGGGCGACGAGATCCTGACCCGCTATCAGTTCCTGTCGCCCGAGAGCGACTTGGGCAAGAAGGCCCACTGGCGCGGAGCCCTCGTCGGCAAGGCCCTCCCCGGCGGTACGGTGACCGCAGCCGCCTACGCCGAACTCGCCGCCGAACTTCTCGACAGACTTGGGCAGTTGGGTCGTATAGACGGACTCTGGTACGACATCCACGGAGCGATGACGGTCGAGGGCATCGACGACGCCGAGGCCCAACTCCTCGTCCGCATCCGGGAAGTCATCGGCCCCGAGCCCCTCGTATCCACCTCCATGGACCTGCACGGCAACGTCTCCCACGATCTCGTCCACCGGAGCGACCTGATCACCTGCTACCGCATGGCCCCCCACGAGGACGCCATGGACACCAAGGAGCGAGCCGCCCGCAACCTCGTCGACCTCCTCACCGGCAACGCGGAACGCCCGGTCAAGGCCTGGATCCCCGTACCCGTGCTGCTGGCCGGCGAGCAGACCTCCACCCGCATCGAGCCGGCGAAGAGCGTGTACGCGGCGGTGGACGAGGTGGAGGCGTCCGAGGGCGTCACGGACGCGGCGATCTGGGTCGGCTACGCGTGGGCGGACGAGCCGCGCAACCGGGCGGCGGTCGTCGTGACGGGACCTTCCCGGGAAGCCGTGACCTCAGGTGCCGAACGCCTCGCGCACGGCTTCTGGGCGGCCCGGCACGACTTCGCCTTCGTCGCCCCGACCGGCACCCTGGACGGTTGCCTCGACGAGGCCCTCGCCTCCACCGCCCGCCCCTACTTCGTCAGCGACACCGGCGACAACCCGACGGCGGGCGGCGCCGGAGACGTCACCTGGGGACTCCGACAGGTGCTGGCCCGCCCGGAGTTCAAGGCCGAGGACGGCCCCACCGTCATCTACGCCTCGCTGCCGGGCCCTTCGGCCGTCGACACCGCCGTAGCGGCCGGCGTCGGTGCGACCGTCACCGTCACCGCGGGCGCCGAGGTCGACGACCGGCACGCCGGCCCGCTCACCCTCACCGGTGTGGTCCACGCGATCCGGCACGGCGACCGCGACGCCGGGACGGAGGTCGTGCTGCGGGTCGGCTCCGTGCACGTGATCCTGACCCGGCTGCGGAAGCCGTACCACCATGAACACGACTTCACCGACCTGGATCTGAGTCCCCGTCAGGCCGACGTCGTGATCGTCAAGATCGGCTATCTCGAACCCGAGCTCTTCGCGATGGCCGCCGACTGGAAAATGGCCCTCACCCCCGGCGGCGTCGACCAGGACCTGACCAGGCTCGGCCACCACCGCATCAGCCGGCCCATGTTCCCCTTCGACCCGGACATGCCGGACCCGGACCTGACGGCGCGGATCGTCGCGCCGTCCAACGAGCCGCACGAGGCTACTTGACCGCGGCCGCGATCAACTGGTCGAGGAGCGCGATCAGTACGTCCCGGCACGAACCGCGTTCGCGGGCGTCGCAGAGCAGGACCTGGACGTGGTCCGGGAGGGCCAGGGCCTCACGGATCTCCTCGGGCGGGTAGGGGTGTTCGCCGTAGAAGCCGTTGACCCCGACGACGAAGGGGATGCCCCGGCGTTCGAAGAAGTCGATCGCCGCGTAGCTGGTCTCCGGGCGGCGCACGTCGATGAGGACGACCGCGCCCAGGGCGCCCAGGGCGAGGTCGTTCCACATGAACCAGAACCGCTGCTGCCCCGGGTCCCGAAGAGATACAGCACCAGGTCCTGGCCGATGGTGATCCGGCCGAAGTCCAGGGCCACCGTGGTGGCCGTCTTCTGCTCGATGCCCTCCAGGTCATCGACGCCGAGGCCGGCCGAGGTCAGCCGTTCCTCGGTGCGCAGCGGCGCGATCTCGCTCACCGAGCCGACCATGGTGGTCTTGCCCACGCCGAAACCGCCGGCGATCAGGATCTTGACCGTGTCGGGCGCCGACCGGGTGATGGTGTCAGAGTCGGCCAAGGCCGTCCCTCACTTTCTGCAACAGGTCCAGGTCCTTGTTCCGGGACACCGGAGTGGGCGGTCGGAGCGTGATCCGGCCCGCTTCCAGCAGATCGCAGAGCATGATCACGATCACGCTCACCGGCAGGTCGAGCAGCGCGGCGAGTTCCGCGACGGCGATCGGCTCGGCACACCGGCGCAGGATGCGCTGGTGCTCCGGCTGCGGTCGGGTGGCCCAGGTCGGCGGCGGGTCCACCGCGGTCACAGTCGTGATGAGCGTGAAGTCGGCGCGGCTCGGCCGGGTCCGTCCGCCGGTCAGTGCGAACGGCCGTACCAGACGGCCTGCCGTGTCGCCTCCGCCCACCTCACGCGCCGGAATCGACGGTGGGGCCGATGCCGGCCCGCGGCGCCGCGCTCAGGTGCTCGCCGATCTTCTTCACCAGCATGTTCATCTGGTACGCCACCACGCCCACGTCCGCGCCCTGGCTGGTCAGCACCACCAGATGGGCGCCGGGGCCGGCCGAGGTGAGGATCAGGTAGCTGTGGGCCATCTCGATCAGCGCCTGGCGCACCGGACCACCGCGGAAGTCCATGCTCACGCCCTTGCTGAGGCTCATCAGCCCGGACGCGGTGGCGGCCAGCCGTTCCGCGTCGTCCCGTAGGAACCCGGTGGACTTGCTGACGACCAGGCCGTCCTCGGAGAGCACCACGGCGTGGTTCACCTCGGCGACCCGGTCCACCAGTCCGGTCAACAGCTGATCCAACGCGGTATGGGTGGCTGGGATGGGGCGTGTCATGGCGGTGTCCTTCGTCAGCGGTCGGCGGGCGGGGGCGAGGGGACTGCGGTGCCTGCGGCGGGGAAGTCCGGGCCGGGGGCGGGATACCGGGCGCCCGGGTAGTCGGGTGCGGATGCTTCCTCCTGGTCGTACTGCTCCTCGGCGTCCTCGTCACGCGCCCGGAGCGTGCCGCGCTGGAACCCGCCCAGCGAGGAGGCGGCGCGCTCGGCGGTGAAGCCGTCGTCGTAACCGTCCTGGCCGGTCCCCGGCGGGCCTTCGAGGAGCTCGGCGGCCAGGCTGGACTGCGGGACCCGGCGTGGGAGCGGGGCGAGACCCGGCGGACGTCCGACCGCCGCGTGGCGGCCCGCCCGGCCGGACTCCTCCGCGCGGGCGTGCTCGTCGCCTTCGAGCGAGTCCCGCAGCCGGGCCGCCAGGGCCGAGAGCGCCGGCTCGTCGGCCCGCACGCGCGGGGCGGGCCCGTCCGGAGTGCGCGGGGCGTTGTCGGCGACCTCCGGAACCTCTCGTACGACGATCTCGTGCGGCAGCAGCACGATCGCCGAGGTTCCGCCGTACGGCGACGGGCGCAGCGTCACCGCGATGCCGTGCCGGGTGGCCAGGCGGGCGATGACGAACATGCCGAGCCTGAGGTCGTCGGCGAGCGCCACCACGTCGAACTGCGGCTCCACCGCCAACTGGGCGTTGAAGGACGCGTAGTCCTCCTCCGTCAGGCCGAGCCCGCGGTCCTCGACCTCGACGGCCAGACCCCTGGCGACCAGCGCGGCCCGCACCGAGACCGGGGCCGGCGAGGGCGAGTACGCGGTCGCGTTGTCGATCAGCTCGGCCAGCAGATGGATCACGTCGGCCACCGCGGGCGGCGACACGTACACGTCCTCGTCGGTGTGCACCTCCACGCGCGCGTACTCGGCGACCTCGCCGACGGCGCTGCGCAGGATGTCGATCAGCGCGACCGGCTCCAGCCAGCTGCGCCGCGGCTGCTCACCGGAGATGATGACCAGGTTCTCCTCGTACCGGCGCAACTGGCTGGCCGTGGAGTCCAGTTCGTACAGGCCCTTGAGGACGTCCGGGTCGGTGATCTCGCGCTCCAGCGTGTCCAGCTTGGTGAGCTGGAGGTTGACCAGGTTCTGGCTCTGCCGGGCGATGCCGAGGATGACCTTCTGGAAACCGCGCCGGGTGTCGGCGAGTTCCACCGCGGTGTGCACGGCGGTGCGCTGCGCCTTGTTGAACGCCCTTGCCACCTGGCCGAGTTCGTCCCGGCCGTAGTCGAGGGGCGGGGTCGCGAGGTCCGCGTCGACCTTCTCGCCCCGGTCGAGGCGGGCGACCACGTCCGGCAGCCGCTCCTCGGCCAGGCTGAGGGTGGCCTCGCGCAGGCCGCGCAGCCGCCGGGACAGCGAGCGGGTGATCCGCCAGGACATGCCCACGCACAGCAGCAGGGCGATCAGCCCGCCCGCGCTCAGCGACGCGGCCGTGATCAGCAGGCTGTGCGCCTTGTCGGCGCTGCGGTCGAGCAGGCCCGAGGTCTGGTCCTGGATCATCTGCCCGTACTCGTCGCCGACCTGCGCGAAGGCGGTCGCCCACTGCTTGCTCAGGTCGGGCAGCACGACCTTGCCGTCGGCGCCGGACGGCCGGGCCGCGAGCACCCGGTCCTCGATGCTCTGGATGCTCTGCCACTCGGGGCTCTGCAGGATCCGCTCGGTCTGCGTCTTGGCGCTGCCCTGAAGCGAGGGCACGATCTGGTCCTCGAGCAGCCAGCGCCGGGTGGCGACCAGCTGGGCGAACGCCGTCCAGTCCTTCGCGCTCAACTGCCCGGCCGGCCAGGCCAGGGTGAGCTGCGCGTCCTCCTGCGCGACCAGCTCGGCCGCGTGCTCCAGGGCGACCAGCGGGCCCGCCTGCGAGGTCAGGTCGCCGTCGTCGACCTGGGAGAGCTCCTCGAAGGCGTGGATCTGGTCGTCGATGATCGAGCCGTACTGGCCGAGCGCCTGCGCCGCGCTGATGTTGGTCGGGTCGTCCACCTGCCCGCGGTAGTACTCCAGGCTGCCGACCGAGCCGAGCACCGAGTACAGCCGGTCCGAGATGCGCGAGGGCGCCTTGTCGATCGCGTCGGACTGCCCGACCAGCTTGCCGACCGCCTTGTCCGTCTCCTTGCGCTGCGCCTCCAGCGCCGCCCGGGAGCCGCGCTGGTCGTGGGCCAGCCAGGCCGCCGACAGACTGCGCTCCCGCTGGAGCGCGAGCGTGGCGTCCGTGCCCATGGCACCGGTCGACCGGCTCAGCTCGGTCTGCGAGCGCAGCCGTAGCCCCTCGGTGAAGATCTGCGTCGTGGTCACGCCCCACATGGCGGCGAGGGTGACGCTGGGAACCAGGGCCAGCAGGATCAGCGAGAGACGTATGGAGCCGAGGCGGCGCCGGGCACCTGTCCGTGGAGACATCGTCGTCCTAGTACGCGATCAGCGGAGCGGAGAAGGGAGAACGGGGGTGACCGTGAGCGGGGAGAGAAGGGGTGCACAGGATGCTATCCGCACAAGTGACCGCATGTGCCACGGGTCATCGATTCTTTCGCGACAGTGATGGACGAAGTGTCGCCCGGCGCCGGCTCAGCGGGTCCCGCCCGCCGCGAACCTGGCCACCGCGGCCACGTTCGTCTTCGTCACGAAGGCCGGGCCGGTGAGCACCGGGGAGACCCCGCCGCCGCTGATGTTGCCGTTGGTCCGGTACAGCCACAGCCCGTCCACCGCCAGGTAGCCCTGCAGATACGGCTGTTGATCCACCGCGAACTGCACCGCGCCGCTCTGCACCGCCTTGACCAGGTCCTTGTTGAGGTCGAAGGTCGCGACCTTGGCCGTGCTGCGGGACGCCTTCACCGACTTGACCGCGCTCAGCGCGAACTGCGCGCCGTTGGTGACCACTTCGTCGATCGTCGGGTCCTGGCGCAGCTTGGCGGTGATCGCGGCCGAGGTCGCGTCCGCGTCGGTGCCCTCCACGTACAGGTTCTCGGTCTGACCGCCGAAGGTCTTCGTCACGCCGGCGCAGCGGGCCTCCAGGGCGACGTTGCCGCGCTCGTGGATCACACAGACGGCGTGCTTGGCCTTGAGGTCGTCCAGCTTGTCGCCGACGGCCTGCCCGGCGACGCTCTCGTCCTGGCCGAAGTACTCGAGCAGCCCCTCGGACTGCCAGGACTCGATACCGGAGTTGAGCCCGACCACGGGGATGCCCGCGGCCCTGGCCTGCGCGATCGGCCCCTTCATGGCCTGCGGCTTGGCGAGGGTCACGGCGATCCCGTCGACCTTGTCGCGGACGGCGTCCCGGACCAGCTCCGCCTGCCCGGCCCCGTCGGAGTCGCTGGCGTAGGTCAGTTGCACGCCGTCCTTGGCGGCGGCCGCCTCGGCGCCCTTGCGGACCAGGTCCCAGAAGGCGTCGCCCTTCGCGCCGTGCGTGACCAGCGCGATCCGGTACCGGGCCCCGCTCGTCTTGCCGAGGGAGTCCGTGGTGGTGTCCGAACGGTCGCCGGACGCGGAGCAGGCCGCCACGAGCAGCACGCCGGTCACGGCGAGAGCCGCGGCCCGAGCGGGTCTGCGGGAGGCGGCAGGTGGGGGAGGAGTGTTCATGAGGGTGCGGCACCTCGCTGTGCGGCCGAGCTGGCGGAACGACGCGGACGAGCCCCCGGACCACGTCCGACGCACCGTACGCCGTCCGGGTGACTCTCGCTGGCCGGAGCCAATCGTGTGTGACCGCCGGTAGTCAAGTGAGCAGCCACTTTAAGTGAGTTACTGCTCCCGCATCGTGATGATTCCGATCAGCGGGACGGGTCCGGACTCGACAAGGAGACTTATGGCTTCCGGGCCACGGCCCCGTACATGGCGATGTCCTCATCGCGGATCGTCTCCTCCTGGCCGCCGTCCGGACGCCACCTGTGGACCTGCACGATCCCCGGTCCGACGAGTTCGAGCCCCGTGAAGAACTCCTCGGCCTCCGCGAAGGTGCGCAGCCGCATCGGCATGTCACGGGCCGCGTACTCGCGGGCGACCCGTCCGACCTCCTCGGGCGCGAACTCCGCCGTGCCGATGGACATCGCCAGGTAACTGCCCGACGGCAGCGGTTCGAGGAGCCGGCGGACGATGCCGACGGCGTCGTGCTCGTCCAGCAGGAAGTGCACGATCGCGATGACGGTCAGCGCGACGGGCTCGCCGAGGTCGAGGGTGTCGCGGAAGGCCGGGGAGTCCAGGATGGCGGCCGGATCGCGCATGTCGGCCTCGGCGTACGCCGTCCTGCCGTCCGGCGTGCTGTTCAGCAGCCCCTCCGACAGCGCGAGCACGAGCGGGTCGTTGTCGACGTACACGACCCGCGCCTCGGGCGCCGCCGACTGGGCGATCTCGTGGATGTTCGGCGAGGTCGGTATGCCGGAGCCGATGTCGAGGAACTGCCGTAGCCCGGCCTCCTCGGCCAGCCAGCGCACGGCCCGGTTCATCCAGTCCCGGTTGGCCCGCATGTGCACGGGCAGCGCGGGCCACTCCCGGCACATGGCGTCGCCGGCCTCCTGGTCGGCGGGGTAGTAGTCCTTGCCACCGAGGATGTAGTCGTAGATCCGCGCGGCGTGCGCCGTGCCGGTGTCGATGTCTCTCTCCATGCATCTCCCATCCCATCCTCAACTCCCTTCTAACCAGAGAGAGTTGAGAAGTCGCCGAATGCCGTGCAGGAGGAGGGAGTTGGCGGGCCCGTCCGTCGGCGCGTGGATGACGGCGTCCTGGGCCGAGCGCGCGGTGGCCGTCAGCCGCCCAACCACTGCGTACGAGCCGCCTGGTGAGGGTCCGTCAGCCCGACGACCCGCAACCCCGCGTCGGTCCGCAGCCGCCGGTACCGCCGCGCCACGGTCTGCGCCGAGACACCGGGCACCCCGGCGATCCGGGTGAAGGGCGCACGGCCGTCGATGTGCGGCGCGTGGATCGGACCACGGTCGAGAACGTCGAGCGTGCACCCGTCCTCGCGGGTCCGGGCACCAGGCGTGGGCGCCATCGTGCGCCTCCACCCCCTTTAGACTGGTCCGACCCGTACAGACGGCGTGCCGGGACGGCGCGTCCGGGCGGCTCGGACAGGAGGGCGACAACCGTGGCGGCAGCCGGCAGTGGCTTCGAGGATCCCTCGGCCGACGTGCTCGACCGCGCGGCCGCGGCCTTCGGGCTGCTCGCCTCGCCCGCCCGGCTGCACATCGTCTGGGCACTGGCCCAGGGCGAGAGCGACGTCACCGGCCTCGCCGAGCGGGTCGGCGGCGCGCTGCCCGCGGTCAGCCAGCACCTGACCAAGCTGAAGCTGGCCGGCCTGGTCCGCGCCCGCCGTGAGGGCCGCCGCCAGGTGTACTTCGTCGACCCCGCCGACCAGGCGGCCGTCGTGGACGTCGTACGGCTCATGGTGGGCCGGCTCTCCGACCATGCCGACGCCATCCCCTCGCCCCGCCTCCGTGGCCTCTGAGCACGGCTGGGGCACCCACCTCCAGGTGCTGCGGCGGCTCGACACGGGCCCCCGCGGGCTGACCGACGCCGAGGCCGCGGCCCGGCTGGGCGAGCTCGGCGAGAACGTCCTCCCCGAGCTGCGTACCCCGTCCTGGGCCCGCCGCAGCGTACGCGGACTGCGCGACCCCTTCACCGCCGTCCTGTTCTGCCTCGGCCTGGTCTCCGCCGCCGTCGCCTCCTGGGGCACCGCCGCGGTGATCCTCGCGCTGGTCGCGGTCAGCTGTGTGCTGCGGGCGAGCGGCGAGCACCGGGCCGACCGTTCGATGGCGGCGCTGCGCGGACTCGTCGCCGGCACGGCCACGGTGCTGCGGCGCGGTGAGGCCGGCGAGACCCCGCGGGAGATCCCGGTCGCCGAACTGGTGCCGGGCGACGTCATCAGGCTCGGGCCGGGAGACCTGGTCCCGGCGGACGTACGGCTGCTGCGCGCCCGCGGCCTCACCGTCCACCAGGCCGCACTGACCGGAGAGACGGCCCCGGTCGCGAAGACCGCCACGGACGCCCCCGACACCCCGGCCGACGGCCCCTTCGCCCAGCCCCACCTGTGCTTCCAGGGCAGCGGCGTCGCAACGGGCAGCGCCACCGCGGTCGTACTGGAAACAGGTGCGCGGACGCGACTGGCCGCGGCGTACGCGCATCCCGGGCCGCCGACGGGCCGCCCGGACGGACGGCGCCGGGGCACCAGCGCCTTCGACGACTCCGTGCACGGGATCTCCTGGGTGCTGATCCGGTTCATGCTGCTCACGCCGCCGCTCGTCCTCATGGCCGGTGCCGCGTTGCGCGGGCGTGGCCTGGAGACCCTCCCGTTCGCCGTCGCGGTGGCCGTCGGGCTGACGCCCGAGATGCTGCCCGTGATCGTCACCAGCTGTCTGGCTCGCGGCGCCACCCGCCTCGCCCGCCGGCACGAGGTGATCGTCAAACGGCTCCCCGCCCTGCACGACCTCGGCGCGGTCGACGTCCTGTGCGTCGACAAGACCGGCACCCTCACTCAGGACCGGCCCGTCGTCGTACGCTCCCTCGACCCGGCCGGCCACGACGACCCGGACGTCCTGCGCTGGGCCGCCGTCGGCGCCTGGTGGACCCTCCAACTGGCCGAACTGCCCGCCCCGGACGCCCTCGACGAGGCGCTGTTGGAGGCGGCGGGAGCGGTAGGGGAGGAGTACGACGGGGTGGGCGCCGCACCCTTCGACCCGGTACGGCGTCTGGCCACCGCGGTGGTCCGGGGCCCCGGCCTCGGCACGCACACCGTGGTCGTCAAGGGCGCCGTGGAGGACGTACTCGAACGGTGTGCGGTGGAGGCGGGGGAACGGGACCGCCTGCTCGCCCTCGCCGCCCGCGAAGCAGAATCCGGTCTACGGCTGCTCGCCCTCGCCACCGCCGAACGCCCCCGCCCTCGACTGCGCTCGGCCGGGGGGACCCCCGTCGCCCACCCGCGCGACCGCACGCCCGCCGACGAGTCCGGCCTCACCTTCCGCGGCCTGATCACCTTCAGCGACACCCCGGCCCCCACCGCGTCCGAGGCCCTGCGCACGCTCACCGCGCTCGGCGTCACGGTGAAGATCCTCACGGGCGACCACCCGGCGACGGCCGCGCGGGCCTGCCGGGATCTGGGGATGGAAGTGGGGGAGGTGAGGGTCGCCGGTGCTCCGGGGGAGCTCGAAGCGAGCGTCGTCGCCCGCTGCACACCGGAGGACAAGGCCCGGGTCGTCGCCGGGCTGCGGGCCGCCGGGCACACCGTCGGTTTTCTCGGGGACGGCGTCAACGACGTCCCGGCGCTGCGGGCCGCCGACGTCGGCATCGCGCCGCGCGGGGCCGTGGACGCGGCCCGGGAGAGCGCTGACGTGGTGCTCGCCGCCAAGGACCTCACCGCGATCGGGCACGCGGTCACCGCCGGCCGTTACAGCAGCGGCAACATCGCCTCGTATCTGCGCGTGACCCTGTCGTCCAACCTGGGCAACGTCCTCGCCATGCTCCTGGCCGGCCTGCTGCTGCCCTTCCTGCCGATGCTCCCGGCCCAGGTGCTGGTGCAGAACCTGTGCTTCGACGCGGCGCAGCTCGCCTTCGCCTACGACCACCCGGGCCCGGCGGCGCTGCGCCGTCCGGCCGGTCTGCGGCCGCGGGCGTTCCTCAGGTTCATCGGCGGCTTCGGCGTGCTCAACGCGATCGCCGACCTCGCCACCTTCGGCGTTCTCGCGCTGTCCCTGCGGGGGCCGGACGCCGTGGACGACGAGTCCGTGTTCCACTCCGCCTGGTTCACCGAGAACCTGCTCACCCAGGCGCTGGTGATGCTGCTCCTGCGCACCGGCCGCAGCCTCGCCGAGGGTCGCGCGCCGGGTCCGCTGGGCTGGGCGGCCGCCGCCCTCGCCACCGTCGGCCTGCTGCTCCCGGCGACCCCGCTGGGCGCGGCGCTGGGCATGACGGCCCTGCCCGCGGCGTACCACCTGCTGCTCACGGCGGTCCTCGGCCTGTACGCCCTGGCGCTGGTCGCGGCCAGGGCGTGGCACGAACGTCGCCGCTACAGCTGAACCGCCTCCGCGGTCCCCGTGGGCTCCGCGCTTTCCGTCGGCTCCGCGGTCTCGGCCGCCTCCGCCCGCGCTTCCTTCCTGCGCTGCCTTCGGCTGACGCGCGGCGCCTGGTCCGGGAGCCAGCCGAAGATCAGGCAGCTGCCGACCGCGCCGAGGAGCAGGCCGATGAAGAAGCCGCCGAGGTTGGAGGTGAGCCAGGAGCCCAGGGAGGCGAGGACACCGATGATCGAGTAGAAGATGCGCTGACCGGGGCTGAACAGCGTCAGCAGCCCGCACAGCACCATCACCACCGGCAGCAGATAGCCGGCCAGGCCCTGCATGCCGATGTGCATGATGACCTTCAGCGAGGCCTTCTCGGTGACCAGGATCTCCGCCCCGCCGAGGGCGAGCAGCAGCCCGCCCCAGAACGGCCGGACGGCCCGCCAGTCATGGAAGGCGGGCCGCACGCCTTGCTTCGGGGTGCCCGACATCAGCAACCCGAGTCGCTGAAGCTGAGTTTGAGACCCGGAAGCTTGAACACCCCTGCGGTGGTCGCGTAGTTGGTCTGCCGCAGGTTGTCGATGTGCACCGTGTCGGCCTGCTGGCTGAAGACGCCCTTCGGCCCCTTGACGCCCGCCTTGGTGAGCGTGCTCGCGTCGTTGCCGATCTCGATGTTGTTGAACGAGGCGTCACCGGTCAGCTCGGTCGAGTCGGTGGTCAGGTCGGTCGCCTGCACCTTCGACGAGCCGCTGCCGGCCTTGATGAGCAGGTTGGTGCCGCCGAGGTCCACGCTCTGGCAGAGGCTGTCCAGCGTGGCGCTCTTGATGGCGGAGGTGACGACCAGCACCTGGCCGCCGGTGTCACCCGCGTTCGGGCTGTTGTCGATCATGCTGTCGAGCCCGCCGAACTGCTCGAATCCGGTGCCGTCGAGCGACTTCGCCGTGACGGTGAAGGGCATCCCGGAGATCGAGAAGGAGACGCCCAGCGCTCCCTCGGCGGTCATGATCGCGAGGCCGGCGGCGACGGCGACGGCGGGCACCGCCATCACCGCGGCACGGCGAAGCCGGACCCGCCCACCTCTGGCGGGGTCGGCTGGGGAACCGCTTTCCGGGTTCCCTTGGGTCTGGTCGGCGGACGAGGCCATTTCTGCTCCCATGTGCATAGTCAGTGCGGGTTGGGCATCAGCGGCACGTTGTCCTGGCGCGGACAGCGGAACTGCGGCGGCACGACTCCTCGCAACTCCCGGCGGACGCAAGGGCTTTCTCCGTACTCAGCAGTAGCCGTGGGGGAAGTTACCCGTGGTTACTTTTAGGGGTCAAGGGAGTTGTGAAAAAAGGATGTTGATTGTGTGTCAGCTGTGGCGCGAACACAGCGGTGGCAGCGGCCTCATCTCTTGAACGATCGTCAACTCCCTTTGTATGCCTTGACGTTGACGGACACTCAGGTCTAGAACTGCCTCTGGCTTCCCCCTGATCCGTGGCGCCGGATCCAGCCACGCGGCACCGTCCGCGTCTCCCGGACCCCTGTTGTCCGACGCGGGCGCATCGCCGCTCGTCACACACCCTCCACGGCCCGGCACGGGCACTTCCCCCCTGGTCCGCGCCGGGCCGCCTGCCCCGTCCGGCCTGCCGACGGCTCCCCCCACGGGTCTGCGGCCGGTCACCGGCGGGTCGTCGTCGTCGGCCCGTGACGCACGGAGAAGGCGTCACGGGCCGGCAACGGCGGACGTCCCTCGGGCGTCCCGCGCCTTTCGCGCCCCCCGAGTTCCATCAACCCTCGGCCCCCCACTTCGAAAGAGGTACTCCCGCATGCGCACTCGCACCCTCATCACCCTCGTCGGCGCCGTCGCCGCCCTCTCGATCCCCGCCGCCGTCCCCGCCTCGGCGGCCGACACCCCGGTCCTGACCACCGGTTCGGTCGGCGGCACCGCGGTCGCGGTCGGCGACGTCCTGACCGCCCCGCTGTCCAGCGGCACCAGCGCCACCCTCTACTCCAGCGCGACCGGCACCAGTGGCGTGAAGTGCACGTCCTCGACGTTCACCGCGACCGTCACCGACAACCCGACCGCGCCGGGCACGGCCACCGAGTCGGTCGGCGCGCAGACCTTCGACAGCAGCAGCTGCACCAGCAACGTCGTCGGTGTGCTCGGCGTCAGCAGCATCACGGTCGACAACCTGCCGTACACCACCACCGTGGCCTCCGACGGCACCCTCACGGTCACCCCGGCGAGCGGTTCCACCATCCAGACCACGGTCAAGCTGACCACGCTGCTGGGCAGCATCACCTGCGTCTACCAGGCCGCCAGCCTGTCCGGCACGGCCAGCAACGACGACGCGAGCATCAACTTCACCAGCCAGGCGTTCACCAAGACGTCCGGCTCTTCGCTCTGCTTCAGCGCCGGCTACTTCACCGCGAAGTACGCCCCGGTGACCGACAACGGCGCGACGGTCTACGTCAACTGACCCTCGTAGCCCGGTAGTTCGGCGACGATCCGGTTGATCCGGTTCAGCGTCGACGCAACCGCAGGGCCAGGGCGGCGCCGCCGGTGAGCACCAGCACGGCGGCGGCGCCGCCCGCCAGCACGGGCGCCGACGGACCCGAGTCGGCGCTCTCGGTGGAGGCGACCGGGGTGCTGTCCGGATTCGACGGCACCGCAGTCGCCTCCGCCGTCGTCTGTTGCGCGGGAGAGGCGGTCTGGGTACGGCTCTTCTCGGCCGTCGGGGAGGGCGTGCCGCCGGCGGTCCTCGCGCCGCCCGCCGTGGCGGAGGCGGACGCCTTGGCGCCACTGCCCTTGGCCGCCGGGAACACCACGTCCGAGCAGGAGTAGTACGTGTCCGGCGTGCTGCTGGTCTGCCAGATCGTGTAGAGCACGTGCCGTCCCGTCCGGTCCGACGGGAGCTTCGCGCTGATGCGGTACGCGCCGTTCGTCAGCGCCGGGTCCTTGACCGACGCGAACGGCTGCGTGGCCAGCTCGGACCAGGTCAGCGGCTTCGTCGGGTCGTAGCCGGGCTTGGTCAGATACAGCCTGAAGGTGCCGGCGTGCGGGATCGTCGAGGCGTATTTCATGGTCAGCGTCGCGCCCGGGGTCAGTTTCGTCGTCGGCCAGTCGGCGCGCGCGAGGTCGAGGCCCTTGTAGGCGGGCAGCCCGCCGCTGCACAGCTTCCCGTCCGGAATCGTCTGCCGGTCCCGGCCGTTCACGTCCGGCACCCGGATGTTGTCCCAGAAGGTGAAGGGCTGGCCGTTGGCGGCGACCGCCGCCTGGCAGGCCGCCGTCTTCGCGTTCGCCCCGCCGTCGGGCGAGCAGGCGTACGCCCGGCTGACCGGATCCGTCGGCGCGCCGTGCGCCTGCGCGGTACCCGCCGCCCACAGCGGCAGCAGGAACGGGGTGACGAGGGCGGCCGCCAGGGCGGTGCGGTGTGCGGTCATCCGGGACATCCGGAGGTCTCCTCGGCCGGCGCGGGAACGGGGTGCTCCCGTGGAGTACGGGAAGCGGGTCCGACGCGTTCACCGCGTGACACTCGACGTGAAGCGGGGCATACGAGGTCAACCGGCCGTCCGGCAGGGGGAGTTTCCGGCCGGATCTAGGGTTTCCCCTGTATTCGCATGACCATCTCTTTGCCTATCGTTCGAGCACAGCCGACCCACAGGTGACCCCGAACGGGTCCGGCTCGCGCCTGGCCGGCCGACGCGCCGCGTTCCGCCCCCACCCCCCCGCCGCTTCGACGACGAAGCGATTCCCCGCCGCTCCGCGCTGCCCGGAGCCGGCCACGAAAGGCACCCCGTGCGTACACCCCCCAGCGGACGGAAGCTGATATCCGTCGCCGCGGTCTCCGCCGCTCTCATCACCGCCGCGACGGCCTCGGTCGCCGTCGCCCAGGAACCCGCGCCCCGGGCGGCCGCCGTCCCGGCCGCCCTCACCGAGGCCGCCCCCGGCACCCCGGCCGAGCGCCTCATCGTCGGCTACAAGTCCGGTGCCGCCGAGGCGAAGTCGAACAAGGCCGCCGAGGCCGACGCCGCTGCCAAGGGCGCGGACATCGACTTCACGCGCCGCCTCGGCACCGGCGCCGCCCTCGTCGACCTCGGCGACAAGGCGTCCCGGTCCCAAGTCGCCGACGTGATCGCCGAGTTCAGGGCCGACCCGCAGGTCGCCTACGTCGTACCGGACCGCCTCAACACCCCGCAGGCCGACCCGAACGACACCGAGTACGCCAAGCAGTGGGACCTCTTCGAGTCCACGGCCGGCATGAACGTGCCCGCCGCCTGGCCGACCTCCACCGGCACCGGCGTGACCGTCGCGGTCATCGACACCGGTTACGTCACCCACTCCGACCTCGCCGCGAACATCGTCGGCGGCTACGACTTCATCGCCGACACCGCCGTCTCGGTGGACGGCGACGGCCGCGACGGCAACCCCGCCGACCCCGGCGACTACTACGCCGCGAACGAGTGCGGCTCCGGCATCCCGGCCTCGGGCTCCTCCTGGCACGGCACCCACGTGGCCGGCACCATCGCCGCCGTCACGAACAACAACAAGGGCGTCGCGGGCATCGCGTACGGCGCGAAGATCTCCCCGGTGCGCGTGCTCGGCAAGTGCGGCGGCTACGACTCCGACATCATCGACGCCATCACCTGGGCGTCCGGCGGCAGTGTCTCCGGTGTGCCCGCAAACTCCAACGTCGCCAAGGTCATCAACATGAGCCTGGGCGGCGACGGGGCGTGCACCTCGGCGACCCAGAGCGCCATCAACGCCGCCGTCGGCCGGGGTACGACCGTTGTCGTGGCCGCGGGCAACGACAACGACAACGTCGCCAACCACTCGCCGGGCAACTGCAACAACGTGATCTCGGTGGCGGCCACCAACCGCTCCGGCGCGAAGGCCTCGTACTCCAACTACGGTTCCCTGGTCGACATTTCGGCACCCGGCGGCCAGACCAGCACCGGGACCGCCAACGGCATCCTGTCCACGCTGAACTCCGGCACCAAGACGCCGTCCGCGGAGTCGTACGCCTACTACCAGGGCACCTCCATGGCCACCCCGCACATCGCCGGCCTGGCCGCACTGGTGAAGTCGGCCAACTCCTCGCTCACCCCGGCCCAGATCGAGACCGCCATCAAGAACAACGCCCGCGCGCTGCCGGGCAGTTGCTCGGGCGGCTGCGGCGCGGGCCTGGCCGACGCGGCGAAGACCGTGGCGGCCGTGAGCTCCTCCGGCGGTACGACCGGCGGCACCACCTTCTCCAACACCACCGCCGTGGCCGTCCCGGACAACGGCTCGGCGATCGAGTCCTCCATCGCCGTCAGCGGCCGCAGCGGCAACGCGCCCGCGACCCTTCAGGTCGGCGTCGACATCACCCACACCTACCGCGGTGACCTGGTGATCGACCTGGTGGCCCCGGACGGCTCCACCTACCGCCTGAAGGCGGCCAGCTCCTCGGACTCCGCCGACAACGTCAGCACCACCTACACGGTGGACGCGTCGAGCGAGACCGCCAACGGAACCTGGAAGCTGCGGGTCCAGGACACGGCGGCGCAGGACACCGGCACCCTCAACAACTGGAAACTCACCTTCTGAGGAAGGCCTTCGCGCCCCCGCTGTCACCTACGTCGCATTGAAAGCCAACCGGTTGCCTCGTACGCTAACGCACACGGGTACGGATCAACGCAGCTGACCGGTCTGTCAATTGCGCTTGCCGGGCGGAGGGAGGGTTACACGTGTCCTCGGTCACCGTGCGTCCTGTCCTCCTCCCTCCCCGGCCGACCGGCGCCCTTGACGACCACGCCCAAGTCCCTTGTTCCGCAAGGGGCTTGGGCGTTTTCGGCGGTCGCCCCCGGCGCCACCGGACGGTGAGATATCGTGTACGGGGAGTGAGAAACAAGCGGCATCGGTCGTTCTTTCCAGTCCAGGAGGGTTCAATTCCTTCCTACGAGTGTTCGGTTACGGTCACAGGAGAGTCCAGTCGATGGCGAGGCAGTTACGCGCCGAGCAGACCCGCGCGACGATCATCACAGCCGCAGCAGACCTGTTCGACCGGCACGGCTACGAATCGACCAGCCTGAGTGACATCGTCGAGCACGCCCAGGTCACCAAGGGCGCGCTGTACTTCCACTTCGCGGCCAAGGAGGACCTGGCGCACGCGATCATGGAGCTCCAGTCCCGCGCCTCGCGCGAGGTGGCGAGCGAACTGGACGCCCGCGGCTACTCCTCGCTCGAAACGCTGATGCGACTCACCTTCGGCATCTCCCGGCTCTCCGTCGAGGGCCCGATCCAGCGCGCCGGACTCCGGCTCGCCACCGGCACCGTGGAGGTGCGGCCCCCGCTCGCCCACCCCTTCACCGAGTGGCGGGACATTGCCATCCGCAAACTTCACGGTGCCG
Organism: Streptomyces sp. CA-249302; assembly: GCF_050936785.1. Lineage (NCBI taxonomy): Bacteria > Bacillati > Actinomycetota > Actinomycetes > Kitasatosporales > Streptomycetaceae > Streptomyces > Streptomyces sp. CA-249302. Next base: position 8,483,799 of record NZ_JBNJMG010000001.1, read on the forward strand.
TCAAGGAGTCCGACGTCCACCCGGACATCGACATAGAGGCCACCGCGCACGCCCTCGTCAGCTGGTTCGTCGGCACCCGCGTCGTCGGCCGCACTCTGGAGCCGGTCGCCCGCCAGCCCCGCCGGGTCGCCGAGATGTGGCACGTCATGATCCGCGGCCTGGTCCCGGTCACCCGCCGCGCCCGCTACCTGAGCCTCGCCGCCCACCTGGAGCGGGAGACCAGGACGGTCTGACGCGCGCGGTACTCGGGGGACCGGATCGGCTGTCGCCTCCGATACGCGGGAGATCGGAATCGGCGGAGGCCCGCGATACCGTGAGCCGCATGCCCCACACCCCGACCGCGCCCCTGATCCTCGGCAACGAGCCGGGTTCCTTCCCGTTCAGCGTCCTCGCCGAGCGGCACCCCGCGATCATCCGCCAGGTCAGGGAGGCCTTCCCGTACGGCCCCGACCGGCACCGCGCGCTCGACGCACTCCTCGAGAACTGCACCAAGGGCACGATCGAACCGCTCCCCGCCGACGCGCACGACCGGGACCGATGGGCCGAGTGGGGCCTCGCCGCGTACACCGGCCGCTCCTGGTACGACATCCCCTGGCTCTGGTCGGAGAGCTGGTTCTACCGCCAACTCCTCGATGCCGTCGGCTACTTCACCCCCGGTCCCTGGCAGGGCATCGACCCGTTCCGCCCCTTCAAACTCGCCGAACTGGACGCCCCGGAGACCGACGAGGAACTCAAAGCCCTCGACGACCTCACCGACCTGCCCGCCGCCGACCGGGCCAGGGCTCTCCTGCACGGCTCCCTCTGGGGCAACCGCGCCGACCTCGGCTTCCGCCTCTCCGACGCGAGCGCCGACACCAAGGAGGCCGCTCCCGGCCTGGTCGCCGACGACAGCGACACCCTCTGGTCGCTGCTCCCGCCCGCCGGCACAGCCACCCTGCACCTCATCGCCGACAACGCCGGCCGCGAACTCGTCCCCGACCTGCTGCTCGTCGCCCACCTCCTGGACCACGGGCACGTCGAACGGGCCGTCCTGCACGTCAAGCCGTACCCGTACTACGTCTCCGACGCCACGACCGCCGACGTGGTCGACGCCCTCCGCCGGCTCACCTCGGCCCCGGGCGCCGCGGCCTCGTACGGCCGCACGCTCTGGTCGGCGGCGACCGACGGCCGCCTCACGATCCGCGCCCACCCCTTCACCGCCGCGCCCCTGCCCTTCGCGGACCTCCCCGCCGACCTGCGCGCGGACCTCGCCACGGCCACGCTCACCATCGTCAAGGGCGACCTCAACTACCGCCGCCTGGTGGGCGATCACCGCTGGCCCCCGACCACCCCCTTCGCCGACGTCACCGCACACCTCCCCGGCCCGGTGGCCGCCCTGCGCACCCTGAAGTCCGACGTCATCACGGGCCTGGCCGAGGAGACCGAGTCCGCGCTGGTGGCGGCCGAGGGCCAGAGCTGGCGCACCGGCGGCACGCACGCGCTGATCCAGGTGCGGGCCTGACTGTCCCTCAATCCACCTCCACCGGCAGCGACTTGATCCCGTTGATGAAATTCGACACGAGTCGCCTCGCCGGACCCGCGGTCCGCAACGTCGGCAGGGCGCCGAGCACCTCCGCGTACAACACCCGCAACTGCAACCGCGCGAAGTGCGCGCCGAGGCACACATGCGGTCCGTCCCCGAAGGAGACGTGCGGGTTGGGAGTGCGGGAGAGGTCGAGGCGGTCCGGGTCGGTGAAGGCGCGCTCGTCACGGTTGGCGGAGGCGTGGAAGACGACCACCTTGTCGCCGGCCCGGATGTGCCGACCCGCGAGTTCCGTGTCCTCGGTGGCGGTACGGCGGAAACTGAGCACGGGTGGATGCCAGCGGAGCAACTCGTCTACGGCCGAGGGGAGTTCTGCCTTCCCACTGCGGAGCTGCTCGTAGGCCTCCGGATGTTCCGCGAGAGCGAGCAGTCCACCCGGTGCCGCACTCCGCACGGTGTCGTTGCCCGCCACCGTGAGCAGGAAGAAGAACATCTCCAGTTCGGCGTCGGCGAGTTCGGGATCCTGGGCGAGGACGGTCAGCACGTCGTCGGCGGGGTGGCGGCGCTTGTGCGCGGCGAGCTGCTGGGCGTAGCCGAACATGTCCCGCAGGGCGGCGGGGGAGCGGGGGTTGACCGGTTTTCCCGTCGGGTCGAGTACGGCCGGTCCGGCCTCGTCCGGGTCCTGGTAGCCGATGACCCGCTGCGTCCAGTGCAGCAGCAGATCGCGGTCGCCGTCCGGGACGCCGAGCAGGTCGGCCAGGTTGAGCAGGGCGTAGTCGTCGGTCACCGCGGTGACCAGATCGACGGTCCCGTCCCCGGCACGGGCCTCGCGCCGGGCCTCGGCCAGCAGCGTCCGGGCCCGCTCCCGCGCCGGCGCCGTGAACCGGTCGATCCGCCCGGGCGTGAAGGCCCGGCTGACCAACCGCCTCAACCGCCCGTGCCCCGGCGGATCCTGATTGAGCATCATGCGCCGGATGAACGGCAGGTCTTCGGGCGCGGGATCGCGGATCTGGGTCGCGCCGAGACACGAGGAGTACGTCGCCGAGTCCTTGAGCACCCGCACGACGTCCGCGTGCCGGGTCACCGCCCAGAACCCGGACCCGGCCGGCCAGCCCAGCACCTCCGGCTCCTCCTGCCAGGCCACGGGATGGTGGTCGCGCAGCACACGGTACGAGCCGTGCGGCACCCCGGCCGCGTACTGCCGCGGATCGAAGACGTCCGGGACGGGCGGAGCCTCGCGTACGTTCATGCGACCACGGTGACCCGGCGGCCCGGGCCGGGCAAGGGAACGCACGACGGCACCCGGGTGTCGTCCACTGCCGGAGCTGTTCGCGCTCGGCACCACCGGACGCCGGGAAACCGAACGACATGCCGCGCATCGGAGTGGCACCGCACCGTCTGTGGCCCGCCCGCGAGGACGAGGTCGGCGGCATCCTGGAAACCGCCCGGACCGCCGAGGCGCTGGGCTTCGACCACGTCTTCGCGAGCGGCCACGCCGTGGCGGGCGAGACCGGCGTGACCCCGGACCCGCTGGTGACCCCGGACCCGCTGGTGACGCCGGCCGACGCGGGCTCTCGGCGTGCTCGCTGTGGCTGCCGCTCGCCGCGGAGGCGGTCGCGGACGGGCTCGCGTGGGCGGCGGAGGAACTCCTTTCGTATTTCTCCAAAGACTGACGCCCCGGCCGAGCGATCTGTGGTGATCATGACAATTTCCTGGTAGTCATGCCCGTATGGCGTTACGTCGATTGCGGCCGGGAATCGGAAAACCGGCGGTCGTCCTGGCCGCCCTGACACTCCTCCTCACCGCGTGCGGTGAGGACGGCGGGGGCTCCTCCAGCTCCACGGGCGGCGGGCAGACGAAACTCAAGGTGGCCGCGCTGCCGCTGACGGACTCCGCGGCCCTCTACATCGCACGGGACCGGGGGCTGTTCAAGAAGGAGGGGCTCGACGTCACCGTCCAGCCCGTCCAGCAGAGCATCCAGGCACTGCCGGCGCTGGCCAAGGGGCAGGTCGACGTGATCGCGAGCGCGAACTACGTGACCTTCCTTCAGGCCGACGAGAAGGGCACGCTCGACCTGCGCATCCTCGCCGAGGGGGTGCGAACGGCCCCGCACATGATGGACGTACTCGTCCCCAAGGACTCGAAGATCAAGACCGTCGCCGACCTCGCGGGCAAGAAGGTCGCCGTCAACATCCTCAACAACATCCAGTCCCTCACCCTCAACGCGATCCTCGACAAGCAGGGCGTCGGCCGGCCCGTCTACCGGCAGATCGCCTTCCCGCAGATGGGGCCCGCGCTGGAGCGGGGGCAGGTGGACGCGGTGCATGCGGTGGAGCCGTTCGACAGCGCGATCCAGGGGGAGTTGAAGGCGAAGGTGCTGCTGGACGGCGGGTCGGCGCCGGTCCAGTCGCTGCCGATCAGCGGATACGTCACCACGAAGAAGTTCGCCGCGTACCACCCGGAGGCGGCGGCAGCGTTCCGGCGTGCCATCGAGGCGGCGTCGAAGATCGCGGCGTCGGACCCGACGGCGGTACGGGACGAACTCCCCAAGTACACCAAGGTGACGGCGGACCAGGCGAAGACGATCGGGCTGCCGACCTATCCGACGTCGACGGACGCGGCACAGCTGCGACGGCTGACGGAACTCATGAAGGAACAGGGGCTGTTGAAGGCGGCGATCGATCCGGCGACCTTGTTGGTCAAGTGAGGCGTCAGGAGTTCGGGCTCGGTCTGCTGGGTGTGACGCTGGCCTTCGGGGTCTGTGAGGTCGTCGGGCGAGCCGGCGTCGTCCGCCGCAGCTACCTCCCGCCCGCCTCCGAAGTCGTCGCCCGTGCGGTGGAGTTGGCCGGTGACCGTTCCTTCCTGGACGGTGTCGGTGCCACCCTGCGCGCCTGGGCACTCGGGCTGGGGCTGGCCGTCGCGATCGCCGTCCCCGTCGGGCTGCTGCTCGGCAGTGTGCCGGTCGTCGACTCGGCCGTACGCGTGATCGTCGAGTTCCTGCGGCCGCTGCCCTCCGTCGCGCTGATCCCCCTCGTCTCCCTGCTCCTCGGCACCGGCACCGAGACCAAGGTCGCGCTGATCACGTACGCCTCCGTCTGGCCCGTCCTCTTCAACACGGTCTACGGCCTCGGCGAGACCGACCCCCTGGCCAAGGACACCCTCCGCGCCTTCGGCTTCGGCCGCCTCTCGGTCCTGCTCCGCGTCGAACTCCCCGCCACGGCACCCTTCATCGCCGCCGGCATCCGCATCTCGGCCGCGATCGCCCTCATCCTCGCGGTGGCCACGGAACTCCTCTCCGGCTTCGGTGAGGGCCTCGGCATCTTCATAGCCCAGGCGGGCCTGGCCACCGACGGCACGCGTGACGTCCTGGCGGGCGTGGTGTGGGCGGGCGCGCTGGGGCTGGTCATCAACGGCGTACTGGTGTGGTGCGAGCGGCGGTTGTTCCCCTGGACGCCGGAACGGCGGGGAGCGGGGACATGAGTGGGGGCGAGGGTAGGGAAGCGGAGGGGGAGACGGGTGCTTTGCGGGCCGGGGACGCGGATTCGGCGTCGACCGGCGGCCGTGGGCCGACGGAACAGGCGCCGAGCGCCGACGCGGAGGAGCGGCTGTCTCCCGTCCCACCGGCGCCCTCCTCCTCCGGCGGTCCCAGCTCCCCGCCCCACCACCTTCTCCTCCGCCTCCTGGTTCTCCTACTCGCCCTGGGCGTATGGCAGTTGGCCGCCCAAGCCCACAGCAGCGTCTACTTCCCGCCTCCGAGCCGTATCGCCCACCGCGCCTACGAACTGTGGTTCTCCGGATCCGTCCGACACCTGTTCCTCACCTCGGCCGCCTTCGAGGACGTACTGCCGAGCCTCGGGCGGATGGCGGCCGGGTTCGGGATCGCCGCCGTCGGCGGGATCGCGGCCGGCGTGGTCGTCGGGCGGTCGCGGTGGGCGTACGCCGTGTGCAACCCGGTGCTCCAGTTCGCCCGCGCCGTCCCGCCCCCGGCACTCGTGCCGGTCTTCGTCGTCGTCCTCGACTTCGGTACGCCCATGCAGATCGCGTCGATCGCCTTCAGCGCCGTGTGGCCGGTTCTGATCAACACCGCGGAAGGCGTGCGCAACACCGACCCCCTCCGGATCGACGTCGCCGCCGTCCTGCGCCTCGGCCCGTTCGAACGGCTCCGCTTCCTGCTGCTCCCCTCCGCGCTGCCCCGCATCTTCGCCGGCCTCCGCCTGAGCCTGTCCCTCGCCCTCATCCTCATGGTCTTCTCGGAACTCCTGCCCGGCACCGCGGGCGGCATCGGCTTCACCCTCACCGACGCCCAGTCCCGCTCCGACCTGCTCACCGTCTGGGCCGTCCTGCTCCTGCTCGGCGTCCTCGGTTACCTGCTCAACACCGCTCTGCTGGCGGTCGAAAGACGCCTGATCGGACGGGGAAGGACGACACCGTGACCCTCCGCCTCGACGCCCTCGGCCAGCGCTACGGCGACCACTCCGTCCTGAACGACATCACCCTCACCGTCCCGGACGGCCAACTCCTGTGCGTCGTCGGCCCGTCCGGCTGCGGCAAGTCCACGCTCCTGCGCATCGTCGCCGGCCTTCAGGCCGCGAGCGAGGGCACGGTCACCGTCGACGGCACCCCCGTCACCGGCGTCCCCGACCAACTCGCCGTCGTCTTCCAGGACTACGGCCGCTCCCTCTTCCCCTGGCTCACCGTCCGCGACAACGTCGCCCTCCCGCTGCGCCGCCGCGGCCTCGCCAGGGCCGAGCGCCGCGCCGAGGCCGAACGCATCCTGGAGCGTGTCGGCCTCGACGGCGCCGGCCGCCGCCACCCCTGGCAGCTGTCCGGCGGCATGCAGCAGCGCGTCGCCATCGCCCGCGCCCTGGTCTGCCGCCCCTCGCTGCTGCTCATGGACGAACCCTTCGGCTCCCTGGACGCGCAGACCCGCGAGGACCTGGAGGACCTCCTCCTGGAGGTCCACCGCACCGACGGCGCGACCATCGTCTTCGTCACCCACGACATCGACGAGAGCGTCTACGTCGGTGACCGCGTCGTCGTCCTCTCCCCGGGCCCCGGCTCCCGCGTCGTCCTCGACCTCCCCGTCGAACTCCCCGGCAAGCGCGACCAGATAGGCACCCGGGGCCTGCCGGAGTTCGTCGAGCTGAGGGCGGAGGTGGGACGGGCGGTGCGGGGCTCGTAGCGCCGTCGGTCAGCCCAGCCGTATCTCCTGCCACACCATCCGGTGGTCCGAGGTGACCACCGTCCTGCCGTCGCCGACCAGGCGGTACAGCGGGTCGTCGGAGGTCGGCCAGAACACGCCGTTCCGACCGGGGACCAGGCCCTTCGACGGCAGGACGTGGTCCACGCGCAGGTTGCCCGGCGCGGTGTCGCTGAAGTCGCCCGTGTCGTAGGCCGGGTTGCCCTTCTGGCCGATGTTCGCGCCGCCCTGGAGCCGCGCCGCCTCCACGCCGCCCGCGCTGGCCGGCGGGGTGGCCGGCAGGCGCACCGCGGGGTGCTCCAGGAGCTGCCGGATGGCGTTGTCGTAGCTGTCGCCGTCCAGCGGGTCCGCGTTCTGGTCGCCCGCGATCACGAACCGCTCGCCGGGCCGCAGCCCACCGCGCACACCCTTGTCGTCGTACAGGTAGGCGCTGTGCTGCCGGCCACCGATGTAGTCGGCCCAGAGGCGGATCTCGTCGTGGTTGCGCCGGCCGTTGCGGTCCTCGGTGCCGTCGAACGTGGGCGGTGTCGGATGCGACACCAGGAAGTGCACCGTCTCGCGGCCGATGTGCACCGGCACGTCCCAGTGGCTCTTGGAGGAGAGGCGGAAGACCGCGAGGGCAGCGTCGCTGTAGTAGCCGGGCGGGATCACGTTCCCAGGCATGTCCTTCCACAGGAAGTTCTGGAAGGTGCGCACCGCCCGCGCGGCGAGCGGGAACTTGGAGAGCACCACCAGGCCGTACTGTCCCGGGAAGAAGCCGTAGCCGAAGCAGTCCTGCGCGTACGCGTCCGAACCGGGCGTCGTCACGACGCCGTTCTTGCCGTCGAAGTCCACGCCCGAGGGCACGCCGGTGTTCACCGGTGCCGTGAAGTGGTGCGGGAAGTGGATCGGGCGGGCGCCGCTCTGCCCGACGGCGAGGTAGTTCTTCAGGAACAGCCGGACCGCGGCGCCCTGGTCGTCGTAGTCGAACTCGTTGATCAGCAGCACGTCCGGGTCGACCCGCTGGATGGTCTCCGCGACGTTCTTCGCCTGCTGGTTGTCCGGCGTGGACAGGTCCGTGATCAGCGCGCCCTGGGTCGAACGGTTCAGCGAGGCGTTGAAGGTGGCGAACCGGACCGGACGGCTGTGGCGCTCGGTCGCCGCGGCGGGCAGGGCCGCGGTACCTGCCAGCGCCGCCCCGGCGAGCGAGGCGAGTGCGGTACGGCGGGAGAGGCTTCTGGTGTGGTGGTTCATCGGGGCTCCGGTTCCTGCGAGACAGCGGGATGTCGAGGACTGGGGGACACGTGAACTTCCGTAGTCTGCGCGCGTAGAGATGAACGCCACAAGAGCCCGTCAGAACTCCCGGATTCACCCTCGATTCACGCGATGGTGTGATCATGTCCCGGCCCGCGGATGCCCTTCCGAGGGCCTGGGTAGGGCCCGGGCCATGACTCAGCAGCCCTTCGAACTCCCGCACTTCTACATGCCGTACCCGGCGCGGCTGAACCCGCATGTCGACGAGGCGCGCGCCCACTCGACCGCGTGGGCGCGGGAGATGGGCATGCTGGAGGGGTCCGGGGTCTGGGAGCAGTCCGACCTGGACGCGCACGACTACGGACTGCTCTGCGCCTACACCCACCCCGAGTGCGACGGCCCAGCGCTCTCGCTGATCACCGACTGGTACGTGTGGGTCTTCTTCTTCGACGACCACTTCCTGGAGATCTTCAAACGCACCCAGGACCGCGCCGGCGGCAAGGCCTACCTGGACCGGCTGCCGCTGTTCATGCCGATGGACCTGTCGACCCCGATGCCCGAGCCCGAGAACCCCGTCGAGGCCGGCCTCGCGGACCTGTGGACGCGCACGGTGCCGTCCATGTCCGCCGACTGGCGCCGCCGCTTCGCCGTGGCCACCGAGCACCTCCTCAACGAGTCCCTGTGGGAGCTGTCCAACATCAACGAGGGGCGGATCGCCAACCCGGTCGAGTACGTCGAGATGCGCCGCAAGGTGGGCGGCGCGCCCTGGTCGGCGGGGCTGGTGGAGTACGCGACCGCCGAAGTCCCCTCGTCCGTGGCGGAGTCGAGGCCGCTGCGGGTGCTGATGGAGACCTTCTCCGACGCCGTCCACCTGCGCAACGACCTCTTCTCCTACCAGCGCGAGGTCGAGGACGAGGGCGAGAACAGCAACGGCGTGCTCGTCCTGGAGACCTTCTTCGGCTGCACCACCCAGGAGGCCGCCGACACCGTCAACGACATCCTGACCTCACGCCTGCACCAGTTCGAGCACACCGCGCTCACCGAAGTGCCCGCACTCGCCCTGGAGAAAGGTCTCACCCCGCCCGAGGCGGCCGCCGTCGCCAAGTACACCCAGGGCCTCCAGGACTGGCAGTCCGGCGGCCACGAATGGCACCTGCGCTCCAGCCGGTACATGAACGCACGCGCGCGTACGACGAATCCATGGCACGGCCTGACCGGCCCCGGCACCTCCGCGGCCGACGTCGGCGCGCTGCTCGCGGCGGCCGGCGCCGAGCGCCTTCGCGCGTACACGCACGTGCCCTTCCAGAAGGTCGGCCCGTCCCTGCTCCCCGACTTCCACATGCCCTTCGAGGTGGAGCTCAGCTCCCACCTGGAGGCCGCCCGGCCCCGGCTCACCGCCTGGATGCACGCCATGGGCATGCTCCAGGAGGGCGTCTGGGACGAGGACAAGCTCGCCGCGTGCGACCTCGCGCTCTGCTCCGCGGGCCTCGACCCGGACGCCACCCCCGAATCCCTCGACCTGAGCGCCCACTGGCTCGCCTGGGGCACCTACGGCGACGACTACTACCCGCTCGTCTTCGGCAACCGCCGCGACCTCGCCGCCGCCCGGCTGACCACACAGCGCCTGTCGGACTGCATGCCCGTGGACGGCGAGGAGACCCTCGTCCCGGTCAACGGCATGGAACGCGGCCTCATCGACCTCTGGTCGCGGACCACGGCGGGCATGACCCCGGACGAACGGCGCACCCTCAAGGACGCGGTGAACGTGATGACCGAGAGCTGGGTGTGGGAGCTCTCCAACCAACTGCAGAACCGCATCCCCGACCCCGTCGACTACCTGGAGATGCGCCGCGCCACCTTCGGCTCCGACCTCACCCTGAGCCTGTGCCGCATGGGCCACGGCCCCGCCGTCCCGCCCGAGGTCTACCGCAGCGGCCCGGTCCGCTCCCTGGAGAACGCCGCGATCGACTACGGCTGTCTGATCAACGACGTCTTCTCGTACCAGAAGGAGATCGAGTACGAGGGCGAGATCCACAACGCGATCCTCGTCGTGCAGAACTTCTTCGGCGTCGACTACCCGACCGCCCTCTCGGTCGTCCACGACCTCATGACCCAGCGCATGCAGCAGTTCCAGCACGTCGCCGAGAACGAACTGCCCGTCGTCTACGACGACTTCGACCTCCCGGAAGAAGCACGCGAGGTCATGCGGAACTATGTGAAGGACCTCCAGAACTGGATGGCGGGCATCCTCAACTGGCACCAGCAGGTCGACCGGTACAAGTCGGCCTACCTGTGCCGCCGCACGCACACCTTCCTGCCCGATCAGCCGCCCGCGGTACCCGTCCTGTGATGTCCGGAATCTTTCACCCTTTCGGGCGGAACAGGGCATTCCCGGAACTTCCGTGATGCGCCGCTAGTCATGCGAGGTGAGGGAACAAGACCACAGAACACACGGGGGTGTTCGATCTTGACCGACATCATCGAGAGGATCACCGAGGGCGACGCGGGGGACGCGGCACCGGCTCCGGACGAACTGGCGCCGTACGTGGCGCGGTTGCCCGTCCCGCCGGTGCTGCGGCCCGGCTCCGGGGACGTCCTGCGCGAGACGGAGATCGCCCTGCGCCCGACCTGGGTGCGGCTGCACCCGCAGCTCCCGCCGACCCTGATGTGGGGATACGACGGCCAGGTGCCGGGCCCGACCATCGAGGTGCGCCGGGGGCAGCGGGTCCGGATCGCCTGGACCAACCGGATCCCCAGGGGCAGCGAGTATCCGGTCACTTCGGTGGAGGTGCCGCTCGGCGCGCCGGGCTCCGCGCCACCGAGCACCGAGCCCGGCCGCGGCGGCGTCGAGCCGAACAAGGACGTCGCCGCCCTTCCCGCCTGGTCGGTGACCCACCTGCACGGGGCGCAGACGGGCGGCGGCAACGACGGCTGGGCCGACAACGCGGTCGGCTTCGGCGACGCCCAGCCGGCGGAGTACCCGAACGAGCACCAGGCGGTGCAGTGGTGGTACCACGACCACGCCATGAACATCACGCGGTGGAACGTGCACACCGGCCTGTACGGCACCTACCTCGTCCGTGACGACGAGGAGGACGCGCTCCAACTCCCCTGCGGGGAGCGGGAGATCCCGCTGCTGCTCGCCGACCGCAACCTGGACACCGACGAGGACGGCCGCCTCAACGGCCGGCTGCTGCACAAGACGGTGATCGTCCAGCAGCAGAACCCGGAGACGGGCAAGCCGGTCACCATCCCCTTCACCGGCCCGTACACCACGGTCAACGGCCGCATCTGGCCGTACGCCGAGGTGGACGCCGCCTGGTACCGCTTCCGGCTGGTCAACGCGTCCAACGCGCGCATCTACAACCTCGTCCTGGTCGACGAGGACGGCAACCCGGTGCCGGGCGTCGTCCACCAGATCGGCAGCGACGGCGGGCTGCTGCCCCGCCCGGTCCCGGTCGACTTCGACGGCGCGCTGCCCACGCTTACCGCGGCCCCGGCCGAGCGCTTCGACCTGCTCGTCGACTTCCGGGGCCTCGCGGGCAGGAAGCTGCGCCTGGTCAACAAGGGCCGCAACCAGCCGGCGGGCGTACCCGACCCGGCGGGTGACGTGCGCTACCCGGCCGTACTGGAGTTCCGCGTCGGCGCCTGTGGTCAGGCGGACACCTTCGAGCTGCCCGAGGTGCTCTCCGGCTCCTTCCGCCGCCTCACGCACGACATCCCGCACGGCCACCGCCTGATCGTGCTCACCCCGCCCGCCACCAAGGGCGCCGGCGGGCACCCGGAGATCTGGGAGATGACCGAGGTCACCGACCCCGGCGACCTCCAGGTCCCCACCGACGGCGTCATCCAGCTGCAGGGAGCCGACGGCACGACGAAGACGTACCGGCGCACCTCAAGGACGTTCAACGACGGCCTGGGCTTCACCATCGCCGAGGGCTCCTACGAGCAGTGGAGCTTCCTCAACCTCGCGCCGATCGTCCACCCGATGCACATCCACCTGGCCGACTTCCAACTCCTCGGCCGGGACCCCTACGACGTCTCGGGCTTCGACCCGGCGGTGGGCGGCACACGCACGCCGATCGCGTTCGACCCGGGCACGCAGATCCCGCTCGCGCCCAACGAACTCGGCCACAAGGACGTGTTCCGGGTGCCGGGCGGGCAAGTCCTGCGCGTGATGGGGAAGTTCGACGGCGCGTACGGACGGTTCATGTACCACTGCCACCTCCTCGAACACGAGGACATGGGCATGATGCGGCCCTTCGTCGTCATGCCCGCGGAGGCGATGAAGTTCGACCACGGTGCCGGGCACGGCGGCGGCCACGGGGGTCACACCGGCTGACGCTCCGCCCGTGCCGCGTGCTCCACGGCGGCCCGCGCCAGCGCCCGGACCATCGGGTGCGGGCGCGAGCCGTCGCCCGCCAGCTCCGGCTGGAAGAGGGAGGCCAGGAAGAAGGGGTGGCCGGGGAGTTCGGCCATCCGGACGTTGCCGTCCTCGTCGAGGCCGGAGAAGCGCATCCCGTGCGCGCGCAGCGTGTCGAGATGACGGGAGGGACCGTACTTGCAGAAGTAGCGCTCGACCGTGCGCTCCGAACCGATCACGGACTGGGCGAGCGAGCCCGCCTCCAGCACGACCACGCCCTCGTGGCCGACGAGCGAGCAGGCCAGCGGTTCGATGAGCAGGTCCTCGGCGTCCGGGTCGCTCTCCGCGTGCGCCACCCGGGTCAGGCCGCACACATCGTGGGCGAACTCCAGCATGGCGTGCTGGAAGCCGCCGCAGGTGCCGAGGAACGGGATGCCGTCCTCGCGCGCCGTGCGGATCGCCGACAGCACACCCGCCTGGCTGCGGTACGGGCTGCCGGGCACCACCCACACCGCGTCGAACCCGCGCACGGCGTCCGCCGCCTCCGCGTCCTCGGACGGGATCCAGTAGGCGTCGAGGACCAGGCGGTCGCGTTCGGCGAGGGCGTCGAGCAGAAGGGGGATGCGCGTGTGCGCCACGACGTTGGGGGAGCGGTCCCCGACCAGGGCGATCTTCGCGATACGGGCTGCGTTGTTCGGCATGACCTCATCCTGGGCGCCCCGCCTGAATCGCGTCCAACGATGATTTCTGCACTCTCGATAAGCCCGCCTAATGGCACCCTGATGGGCATGGACCCGCACCTCCTGCGCACCTATGTCACCGTCGCCCGCCTCGCCTCCTTCTCCGAGGCCGCCCGCGAGCTCGGCTACACCCAGTCGGCGGTGTCCCAGCACATCGCGACCCTGGAACAGGACCTGGGCGCGCCCCTCCTCACCCGCCGCCCGGTCGCCCCGACCCCGGCCGGTGAACGGCTGCTGGAACACGCGGGCCCGCTGCTGCTGCGCCTGGACGCGGCCCGCGCGGACGTCGTACGGGTGGCCTCCGCGCCCGAACACGGCCTGACGCTCGCCGCCGCCCCCACCGCGCTCACCCCGCAGGCCGTCGTCGCGCTCCCGGCGGCCGGCGTCACTCTGCGCGTCCTGCCCCGCGACGAGGTCCCGGCCGCCGTCGCCACCGGCACGGCCGACCTCGGTCTGGTCGACGGCCTGGCCGCCCCCAGCGACCCCCTGCGGCTGCCCGACGTGGCGCCGCTGACCACGCACGGCGTGGGGGAGGAGCCGGTGTGCGTGCTCCTGCCCGCGGCGCATCCCCTGGCCCGCCGCGCCGGTCTGCGCCTCGGCGACCTCGCCGACGCCCGCTGGCTCGACGCCCCCGGTGCGGGCCTCCCGCTGGCCCAGCTGCGCGCCGCGAACGGCGGCCACGGCTTCCGTCCCGCCCTGCGCTACGAGGGCACCGACGTCCGCACCCTCACCGCCCTCGCCGCAGCAGGCCGCGGCCTCGCCCTGCTGCCGGAGCCCGCGGCCACCGGAGTGCCGGGCACGGTCGCCGTCCCGCTCACCCACCCACGTGTCGTACACCGGACGGAACTGGTGTGCACGGGCTCACTCCGCGGAGCGGCCGCGGCGCTGGCGCAGGCGCTGGGCGCACGCGGGTGACCTCGCGCTCCTCCCCGGAAGGTGCATGGCTTCCCGGCTTTGACCACCGGTCAGTCTCACTCGTTCGTGGCTCGTCGTGCGCCGGCGCTCCGGGTAGCGATCCAGCCGGAGGCGATCCATGGAACAGACAGCGTTGCGTCCCAAGCCGATGCCCGGCCAGGACCCTGGCACCACCAGGTCCGGCGGCGCCCCGGCCCGGCGCCCGCATGCCGCGCGCCGGCGGGCCCGGCGGCTGCGGGCCGCGCTCTTCGGCCTGTTCGTCGGGACGGTCCTGGTGCTGTGCGGGGTCGGCATCGGCACCGTCGGCGCCACGGTCATCGGCCTGAGTAAACTCGCCGACCTGCGACAACAGGCCCAGACCCACCCCTCGGCCCGCCCCGGCCCGTCGGCGGCGCCCTCCACCGCGTCGCCCTCCCCGTCCCGGGCGCCCGGCACGGCGACCCTCGGCCTGGAGGCCGTCGACTCGGACAAGGTGGGCGCGCTGGTCGTCGGCGTGCACGTGCCGGGCCCGGGCTACACGGCCGGCCTGGTCCGCGGCGACGTACTCCTGGCGTTCGACCGGACCCGTATCGACTCGGCCGCGGACCTCGCCCGAGCCGTCGCCGACACCCGCCCCGGCACCGAGGTGACCCTGACGGTCCGTCACCGCAGCGGCGGCTACCAGCAGTTGACGGTCGTCCCGGGGATCATTACCTGACCGTGAACGACGACCGCTCGCCCCTTGGCGGTCAGGACCGTGAAAACCACTGGTCCGGCGCCGCGCCACCGGCCACCATGAGCCCATGCTGAGCACCCTTCTCGCCTTCCTCGGCGCCTGCACGCTGATCGCCGCCTCGCCCGGGCCCAGCACGGTGCTGATCATCAAGCAGTCGCTGCACAGCAGACGCTCCGGTCTCCTCACCGTGCTCGGCAACGAGACCGGGGTGTTCGTCTGGGGCGTCGTCGCGGCCCTGGGCCTGACCGCGCTGCTCGCGGCCTCCGAACTGGCGTACGACGTGATGCGGATCGTCGGCGCGGTCGTCCTGGTCGGCTTCGGCGTCCAGGCGCTGCGGCAGGCCCGGCGCGGCAAGGGGGAAGCCGCCGACGGCCGGGAGAGCGGCGGCAGGACGGGCTGGGCCGCCTACCGGGGCGGGCTGCTGCTCAACCTCGCCAACCCCAAGGCCGCGGTCTTCGCGATGTCCTTCCTGCCGCAGTTCGTGCCGCGGGGCGCCCCGCACCTGCCCGCCATGGTGGGCCTCGCCGCGCTCTGGGCGGTCTACGAAGTCGGTTACTACGGCCTGTACGTGTGGTTCGTGGGCCGGATGCGCACCGTGCTCTCCCGCGCCGGGGTGCGCCGGCGCCTGGAACAGGTCTCCGGCGGTGTGCTGCTCCTGCTCGGTGTGCGGCTCGCCCTGGAGAGCTGACGCCATGACCGGCACAGGACCCGGAACACCGGCAGACCGGTCGCGCGGGCCCCGCGGTCCGGGCAGGATGCTGCCCGTAGTCCCTTGTGGTCCCTTCACCCGCCCAGGGAGGCCCGGATGACCGGCAGCACGCTCGCGCCCTTCACCGCCGACGACTACCGGGCCCGGATGGACCGTGCGGCGCACGCGGCCGCCGACGCCGGGCTCGCGGGGCTCCTCGTGGCGCCGGGGCCGGACCTGGTGTGGCTCACCGGCTACGCGCCCACCGCCGCCACCGAACGGCTCACCCTGCTGGTCCTCGCCGTCGGCCGCGCCCCCGTCCTCGTCGTCCCCACCCTGGAGGCCCCGGACGCCGCGATGGCGGCCGGGGCGTCCGCCCTGAGCCTGCGCGACTGGACCGACGGCAAGGACCCCTACGCCGCCACCGCCGCCCTGCTCGACGTCAGCGGCCGGTTCGGCATCAGCGACAACGCCTGGGCGATGCACCTCCTGGGCCTGCAGCAGGCGCTGCCCGGCACCTCGTACGCCTCCCTCACCGATGCCCTGCCGATGCTCCGCGCCGTCAAGGACGAAGCCGAACTCGAGCTGATGGCGGCCGCGGGAGCGGCCGCCGACGCAACGTTCGAGGAGATCCGGAAGGTTCCCTTCGGCGGCCGCCGGGAGTCCGAGGTCGGTGCCGATCTCGCCGACCTGCTGCGGCAGTTCGGGCACTCGCAGGTCGACTTCACGATCGTCGCCTCCGGGCCGAACGGCGCCAACCCGCACCACGAGGTCGGCGACCGCGTCATCGAGCGCGGCGACATGGTCGTCCTCGACTTCGGCGGCCTCAAGGACGGCTACGGCTCCGACACCTCCCGCACCGTCCACGTCGGCGAACCCACCGACGAGGAACGCCGGGTGCACGACCTGGTCCGGGAGGCCCAGGAAGCGGGCTTCAAGGCGGTGCGGCCCGGCGTCGCCTGCCAGGAGGTCGACCGGGCCGCCCGCGCGGTCATCGAGGACGCCGGATACGGCGAGTACTTCATCCACCGCACCGGGCACGGCATCGGCGTCACCACGCACGAACCGCCGTACATGATCGAGGGCGAACGGCAGCCCCTCGTGCCCGGCATGTGCTTCTCCGTGGAGCCCGGCGTCTATCTGCCCGGGCGGTTCGGGGTGCGCATCGAGGACATCGTCACGGTCACCGAGCACGGCGGGCGCCGGCTCAACAACACCGACCGCGAGATGGTCATAGTGGACTGAAGCAGCCACCAGGAGCCCCAACACCCCCGAGTGACGACGGCGCGACCATGACCCAGGCACCGACACCCACCGCGGACACCGTCCGCCGGCTGGTCAGTTCCCTGCTCAAGGACGGCGCGAGCGGCGCCGCCGGACCCGAGGTGCGGCCCGTCGCCGAGGGCGGCGAGCACTCCACCTGGTGGGTCGGCGGCCGCCATGTGCTGCGGCTCGCGCCCGACCGCGAGGCCGCCCTGCGCCAGCGCCGCGAACTGCGCCTGCGCGACCTGGTGCGCCCGCACCTCCCGGTCGCCGTGCCGACCAGCGTGGCGCACGGCGAGTGGGCGCCCGGGCTGACGTACACGCTCGACACCAAGGTGCCGGGCGGCTCGGCTGAGGAGCACGACGTGTCCGCGGTCGGCGAGGCCGACCTCGCCGGGCTGCTCACCGGACTGCGCGAGGTGCCCGCCCGCCAGGCCGAGACGCTGGGTCTGCCGCGCACCGCCCCGCGCTCCCTGGAGGCGCTGCGCCGGGCCGCCGAACACGCCGCCGGGCGGCTCGCCGCGGCCGACGAGTTCGACGCCGCCCGCCTCCACCAGCTCACTCCGGCCGCCGCCGTCCAGCTGGCGGCACAGCCCGGCACCGCCGTCCTGGTCCACCACGGCCTCAAGGGCGAGCACCTCGTCGTCAGCGCCGACGGCCGGGTGCGCGGCATCCTCGACTGGACCGACGCGGCCGTCGGCGACCCCGCCGAGGACATCGCGGGCCTCGCGATCGCCGTCGGCTCCCCGGCGGCCGTCCGCGCCGCCACCCTCGCCGGCTACGGCGCCCGCCCCTGTCTGCGCGGCCTGTGGCTCGCCCGCTGCGACACGGTGATCCGCCTGGCGGAACGCCTGGAGGACAGAACCCCGGACCCGCCCCCGCTCCTGCGAGTGCAGCTCCGCCGCGCCTGGGAGGCGATCCTGCTGGAGCGGGTGACGGAACTGCGGGACGAGGAGGCCGACGAGGAGCTGTAGGGGCGGCGGGGCCGTCGACGGTGGCCGCGAGACTCATGCGGGGTGCGGGGTGCGGGGCGTTCGGCAACCGCCTCAGGGGTCGCCCCCCGGTGTGGCCGCGGCCGGCCCGGCGTCGTCCTCAGCTCTGGAGCAGTACCACCGCCGACTCCCCGGGCACGTTCAGTACCCCGTCCGCCCCCGGCGCCTCCACCGGCTCCCATGCGGCGAGTACGCGCGCGTGGCGCGGTCCCAGCGGGATCGTTGCCGGTGACTTGGCGAGGTTCACGGCGACCCGGACGTCCCCGCGCCGGAAGGCCAGCCACCGTTCCTGTTCGTCGTAGGCCACCTTGGTGTCGGCGAGGTCGGGGTCGGTGAGGTCGGCCTGTTCCTGGCGCAGGGCGATGAGGCGGCGGTACCAGGCGAGTACGCGCGCGTGGGGCTCGCTCTCCGGCTCGGACCAGTCGAGGCAGGAACGGTCCCGGGTCGCCGGGTCCTGCGGGTCGGGCACGTCCTCCTCGGCCCACCCGTGCGCCGCGAACTCCCGCCGTCTGCCCCGCCGTACCGCCTCCCCGAGCTCCACATCGGTGTGGTCGGTGAAGAACTGCCAGGGCGTGCCCGCCGCCCACTCCTCGCCCATGAACAGCATCGGCGTGAAGGGCGCCGTGAGGGTCAGTGCGGCCGCGCAGGCGAGCAGGCCGGGGGAGAGGGTCGCCGAAAGCCGGTCCCCCTGGGCGCGGTTGCCGACCTGGTCGTGGGTCTGGGCGTACCCGAGGAGACGGTGCGCCGCCACGCGCGTGCGGTCGAGCGGGCGCCCGTGGTGGCGGCCCCGGAAGCTCGAGTACGTGCCGTCGTGGAAGTAGCCGCCGGTGAGCGTCCTGGCGAGCGCGCCGAACGGGGCACGCGCGAAGTCGGCGTAGTACCCCTGGGACTCGCCGGTCAGCGCGGTGTGCAGGGCGTGGTGGAAGTCGTCGTTCCACTGCGCGTGCAGCCCGAGCCCGCCCTCCTCCCGGGGTGTGATGAGCCGCGGGTCGTTCAGGTCGGACTCGGCGATCAGGAACAGCGGCCGGCCCACCTCGGCCGCCAGCCCGTCAACGGCCGTCGACAGCTCCTCCAGGAAGTGGCACGCGCGCGTGTCCGCGAGCGCGTGCACCGCGTCGAGCCGCAGCCCGTCGACCCGGTAGTCCCGCAGCCACGCGAGCGCGCTCTCCCGCAGATAGGCCCGCACCTCGTCCGACCCCGGCGCGTCCAGGTTCACGGCGGAGCCCCACGGCGTGTGGTGCGTGTCCGTGAAGTACGGCCCGAACGCCGGGAGGTAGTTCCCCGACGGCCCGAGATGGTTGTGCACGACGTCCAGGACCACGCCCAGGCCGAGTTCGTGCGCCCGGTCGACGAACCGTTTCAGCCCCTCGGGTCCGCCGTACGGCTCGTGCACGGCCCACAGCGACACACCCTCGTACCCCCAGCCGTGCCGCCCGGGGAACGGGCACAGGGGCATCAACTCGACGTGTGTGACGCCCAGTTCGACGAGATGCCCGAGCCGCTCGGCGGCCGCGTCCAGGGTGCCCTCGGGCGTGTACGTGCCCACGTGCAGCTCGTACAGCACCGCGCCCGGCAGCGCCCGGCCGGCCCACTCGGCGTGCCACGCGTACTCCCCGTGGTCGACGACCGCGCTCAGCCCGTCCGGGCCGTCCGGCTGGCGGCGCGAGCGCGGATCGGGCAGCACGGGACCGTCGTCCACCGCGAACCCGTACCGCGAGCCGTCCCGCGCCCCGGCCTCCGCCCGCCACCAACCCTCCCGCTCCGGATCGCGTTCCAACGCGCGGGTGGTGCCGTCGCACTGCAACGTCACCCGGCCGGCCTGCGGTGCCCACACCTCGAACTGCACGGACGGTCCCCTTCGTCTGCTCACCGTGATGTAGCCCGTCCATCGTGCTTGAAACGAGATCAATCCGCCTTTGAATCACCCCGTTTGCAGCGGGTGTCGTCACGTACGCGCGCGTGGCGGGCGTTTTCTCGTTTTCTGGACACCCGGGGTTCACTGACCGACAATCACCAACGTGACGTCGTCCTTCGAGTTCAACACGTACCCCGCGCGGCTGTCCGACGTGGAGCGCGACAAGGCGCTGAAGGTGCTCCGTGACGGCGTCGCGATGGGAAGGCTCTCGCACGACACGTTCATCCGCCGGATGGAACTGGCCCTCGCCGCCCGCCGCTCCGACGAACTCGCCGCGCTCACCGCCGACCTGCCCCAGGAGAGCCGCTTCGCGCGCGTGGTCTTCGGCACGGTGGAGGCGGTCTCCGGCTTCACGGTACGGCTGCGGCGGGCCTGGCAGGCCGAGCGTCTGCCCAAGCTGCTGCTGCCGCACCCGGGCAACGGCCATCCGCTGCGCATCGGACGCGATCCGGCCAACGGACTGCGCCTCACCCACGAGACCGTGTCCCGGGTGCACGCCGAACTCAGCCGCCAGGGCGGCATGTGGGTGCTGCGGGACCTGGGCTCGACCAACGGCACGACGGTGAACGGACGCCGGGTCATCGGTGCCGCGGTGGTGCGCGAGGGCGACCAGATCGGCTTCGGGCGGATGTCCTTCCGGCTCGCTGTCGACTGAGTCACACCTTAGCTTTGGCCTGAGCATGACAGGGCGTTGACCTGGTGCGATGGCTCAAATCCCTTTCCCTTCCGCGGTGTTGACGTACCACCCAAGTCGTGACTGACTGTGCGTACGCCATGTACGTCAGGTGAACCGACGGCACCGCATTGTGGAGGTGTGCCCTGCCGCCCCTCCTGCGCTACCCGACCGTCGACGAACTCGGCGCGCGGGCGGCAGCACTCGTCGCGCGGCGCCCCAGGGACGCCCGGCTGCGCCGCGTGGGCACCTCCCGCGGCGGAACTCCCCTGTGGCTGCTTTCCGTCGGTCACGGCAGCCGCCAGGCCCTCGTCGTCGCCGGTCCACACGCCAACGAGCCCGTCGGCGGCGCCACCGTGCTCCGGCTGGCCGAACGCGCCCTGGCCGACCCGCGGTTCACCGAGGGTGCCGACGCCACCTGGAACCTGCTGCTCTCCCTCGACCCCGACGGGCTGCGCCGCAACGAGGGCTGGCTGCACGGCCCGTACACCCTCGGCCGGTACTTCAGGAACTTCTTCCGCCCCGGCTTCCTGGAGCAGCCCGAGTGGCTGCCCGACGGCGCGGACCGCGTCGTACTCCCGGAGACCCGCACCCTGCTGGAGCTCCAGGACGAGCTGCGGCCCTTCCTGCAGTGCTCGCTGCACGGCGTCGACGTCGGCGGCGGCTTCGTCGAACTCACCCACGACCTGCCCGGCCTCGCCCAGCGCGTCGCCCACACCGCGGCCCGGCTCGGCATTCCGCGCGAACTCGGCCCGTACGACACCCTGTACTGGCCCAACCTCGGCCCCGCCGTCTACCGCATCCCGCCGCCCCGCCTCGGTGACCTGGCCGCGGCCATAACGGAGGCCGCGGTCGAGTCGACCTGGTACCACCCGCACCGGTACGGCACGGTGACCGCGGTGGTGGAGGCGCCGATGTGGGGTGTGGCCGCCGTGGCGGACGGCTCCCCGCCCGCCGACGCGGCCGGCGTGCTGCGCACCGTCAGCCACACGCTGCGCCGTGACGCGCGGCTCCTGGAGGTGCTGCTGGCGCGGATCCGGCCGCATGTCGCTGGCGTTCCGGACGCGGAACGCCTGCTCGCCCCGGTGGACGACTATTTACTGGTCTGCCCAGGGCTCGCCGACGCGTGGGACCCCGACGTCGCCGATGGCGCGCGCCCGCTGCCGCCGATGAGCACCGCCCACCTGGCCGCCCTGCGGATCGCCGGGCGGCGGCTCGCCCTGCGCACGGCCGGGCTGCTGCACCAGCTCGTCACGGCCTCCGGGCAGGACCCGGCCGGCGTGCTGCCGGACCTGGACCGGCTCGTCGAGCTGTGGTGCGGCGACTACCGCGACGGCTGCGGGGCGCGCTGGATCCCGGTCGCCCGCCAGGTGGAGTACCAGTCGCGGGTGGTGCTCGCCGCGTTCGAACTCGCCACGCGGTACGCGCCCGCGTGCTCCCGTTCGGGTGAGTCGGGGTGGGGTTCCGAGGCCGCCGTGCCGATGCATCGGGAATGACGATCAGCATCACGGCGAAAGCGGTACGGGGCGGCCTGGTCGCCACCGCCCTCCTCCTGGCCGGCGCGGCACCGGCGCAGGCGACGACCCGGGACCACCTCCCCGGCAACTGGCTCTACCTCACCGTCACCAAGGGCGACGCCCGCTCCAGCGACACCCGCGGCACCCTGCTGCTGTGCGACCCGCCTCAGGGACACTCACACGCCGCCGAGGCGTGTGCCCAGCTGGCGGCAGTGGACGGCGACATCGACGCGCTCCCGCCGAGGGACGGCTTCTGCCCGATGATCTACGCCCCGGTGACCGCCACCGCACGCGGTGAGTGGAGCGGCCGGAAGGTCGACTACACCCGGACGTACTCCAACTCCTGTGTCATGGCGGCGCGTACGGGGTCGGTGTTCGCGCTCGACGGCTGACGTGGGCAGGGCGGCTGCTCAGGCCGCCCGGTCGCGCGCGTGCAGGGCCGCCAGGACCACCGTGCGGGACTGGTGCTCGACCTGGTGCTCCAAGGGCACCCAGCGGGCCCGGAAGCGCTCCGCGAAGGCGTTGCTCCAGGCCGCCACCAGCCGCTCCAGCCGCGGTGCCGCGCGGTCGTCGGTCTCCTGGAGCACCCGCAGCAGCATCGCCGCCGCCCGCAGCGGCAGCCGCCGCCCGAACGCGTCCACGCTGCCGACGTACGCCATCGTGTTGTCGGCCGGCGGCGTGTGCATCCAGTCCGCGGCCAGGCCCGGAACCAGGTCCAGGGCCCACTTCGCGGCCCGCAGCAGCGGTCCGTCGACGCCCTCCAGGCTCGACTGCGCGTCGCGGAGCACCCGTTCGACCTCGAGGCCGTCCCGCAGCAGCCGGCGGGCGAGCCGCCGTATCGCCGCGGCGGGCGCGGGATGCGGGGCGGGGTCGTCCACCAGGTCGCTCGCCCACATCGGCACCTCCACCACCGCGGTCAGGCCGCCGTAGAGGTGGGTGCGGTACCAGGTGCTCTGCCGGGCGTCGTCCGGCATGCTCGGGTAGGCGGCGCCCGCGCCGGGCGAGGGCATCACATGGACCCCGGGCCCGGACGCCGACCAGCCCGCGGCGTCCGAGGCGCCCGTCTCCACCGGGATGTGCAACTGGGCCGCGGACTTGGCGAACGGCTCGGCGAGCCCCGGTATGTCCTTGGTCAACTGCACCCAGCTGCCGCCCAGATCGGTCCCGTGCAGGGTCACCTGGAGGTAGGGGCGCAGCTCGTCGATGACGCTGGTCAGCGCCAGCGTCTCGGGCGGCAGCCGGTCGGGCGGCAGCACCGAGGGCGACCACTCCGGCTGCTCCTCGGCGGCCGGGCGGAAGAAGCCGAGGTGGTAGTCGAGCAGGGAGCGCGGCGCCGGGGTGACGTGCAGGCTCGCCCCGTCCGGGTCCGCGCACAGGAAGAAGTGCCAGGAGGTGTCGGTGCGCAACTCCCTTTCGCGCACCACCCGTTCGGCGAGCGCCAGGAGCGTGGAGCCGCCCGTGGGCTCGTTGGCATGGGCGCCGGCCACCACCAGGACGGCGCGCCCGGCATGGCCCACGGACAGCAGATGCAGGGGCCTGCCGGCCCGGGACACGCCGACTTGCCGCAGCGTGCAGAGGGAAGGCCGGTGGGCGGCCAACGCCCTTGCCGATACGACGAGTTGGCTCACGGTGGGGTAGCGCAGCTGCAGCAGGAGACTCACCCCCGTCACGTCCGCCCGGCGGCTTCGCAATCCGCAGTACCCCACGCTCTCCGGGAACTGTCAAGGTCACCAAGGGGGAGGCTCCAGGGGGCGCCCAGATGCATTTACCGCCAGCCGGAACGGCCATTGCGGCCAGCGGGGGCGCAGGGTTCGCGGCGGCCGGGGGCGCGGGCCCCGGCTCACTGCTGGTGCGGTCCGCGCCCGGCCGGCGTCAGGACCGTCTGAGGAACGTCTCAGGACCGGCGGACCGGTGGACCGGTGGAACGACGCGTGTTCGACGCCGATCGCACCGCCGCTTCGACGCCGATCGCACCGCCGCCGAGCACCGGCACGGACGCCGGGAGCGCGTCCGCGAAGAGTGCGTCGTCGCTCGTCACGACACGCCGTCCGTCCGGCACGAGCCCCGGGAGCGTGCGCGGCCGCGAGCCGGTGGCGAGGACGACGGCACGGCGCGCGACGAGGGCGCGTGCGCCCGTTGGGCGGCGGACTCGGGCCCGCGGACGCGCCGGCTTCGAACCCCGTACCGCCGTGTGGACCGACTGCCGGAGGCGTGGCTGAAGCCGGGCACGCCGGCGTCAGTCGCTCGTGCCCAGGACCCCGGCGGGGCCTCACTCCGCGTCGACCCGCTCCAGCAGCGCCACCGGCAGCCGCTCGAAAAGTTCCTCCACGCGCGCGTGCCCGGTGAACTCCCGCTCCGGAGCGAGTACGTCCGACCAGCGCCCCGGCGGCAGCGGAAGCCGCGTGTCCCGCCAGCCGCCCGCCTCGGC
The DNA here is from genome assembly GCF_050936785.1 of Streptomyces sp. CA-249302. Taxonomy (NCBI): domain Bacteria; kingdom Bacillati; phylum Actinomycetota; class Actinomycetes; order Kitasatosporales; family Streptomycetaceae; genus Streptomyces; species Streptomyces sp. CA-249302. The sequence continues at coordinate 8,507,963 of NZ_JBNJMG010000001.1, forward strand.
CAGCCGCAGCGACAGCCGCGTCACCGCCGTCACGACCTCGCCGGAGCGCGCGAACGCCGCACAGTGCGCCGCCGCCGGGCCCTCGGGGACCAAGGGGGCGTACGTCGCCGCGTCCCCGAAGGCGCCCGGCCGCCGCGCGCGCAGCCGCAGCGCCGCCGCCGTGAGGGCGCCCTTGTCGCCGGGGTCCTCGGGCGGGAACGGCACCGGGCGCCGGTTGTCCGGGTCGACGAGCGCCAGGTACTCGGCCTCCGTGCCCTGGTAGACGTCCGGCACCCCCGGCATCGTCAGATGGACCAGGGCCGTACCGAGCACATTGGCCCGGATGTACGGCTCCAACGCCCTCCGCAGGGCGACGACGTGCTCGCCCTGCGCCCCGCACGGCCCCGTCGCCACGAACGCGGCGACCGCCTCCTCGTAGGCGGGCTCCTGCTCGGTCCAGCTGGTGAACAGGCCCGCCTCTCGCACGTGCTTCAGCAGGGCCGGCTGGACGCGCCCCGGGTCCGCGGTGCCGAGCCCGAACACCGTCTGCCAGGCCGCCCACGCGAGTTGCGGGTCCGGCACACCCTCGCCGTCGCGGGTCACGTCGGCCAGGACGTCCGCCCAGCGCCCCGGGCACTCGGTGAGCACGGCCAGCGCCGCCCGTACGTCGGCACTGCGCTTGGTGTCGTGCGTCGACACGGCGGTCCCGGTCGCCGGCCAGTCACGCTGCACGCGCGCGCAGTAGGCGTGGAAGTCCTCCGGGGAGAGCGCGGGGCTCCCCGGGTTGCCGCCCACCTCGGTCGCCGACAGCAGCGGGACGTAGCGGTAGAACGCAGTGTCCTCCACGGACTTGGCGCGCAGCGCGGACGCCGTCTGTGCGAACCGCGTCCGGAACTCCCGCTGCTCGGGCCCGTCACCGGCCCGCCCGAGTACCAGCGCGCGCACCACGTCGACCGCGCCGGCCTCCTCCGGGACGACGAACGCGAGCCGGGCCTCGGCCGCCGCCTCCTCGGTCACCACGGCGGAGGCGTCACCGGACGCGTAGGGCCGGTACACCTCGAGGCGGACGAGCAGCTCCTGCAGCGCCGTGCGCAGCGCCCAGGGGGCGCGGTCGCGCAGCGCGGGGTCCGGCGCGGCCGTGCACAGCCGGCTGGTCACCCGGGTCAGCCGGTCCACCTCGGCGGCCAGTTCGTGCGTGAGCACCTTGTACGCCGCCCGCCGTACCGTCGCCGACCAGTCGCCGCCCCGGTCCGTCTGCGGGGCCGCGAACCGCCGGTACCGGCCGAGGAGTTCCCCGAACCCGGCCGGGTCGGTGAAGAGCCCGTCCACGTGCCGCAGGGCGTCGTAGCCGGTGGTGCCCGCGACCGGCCAGGACGCCGGCAGGGGCTCCCCGTCGGACAGGATCTTCTCCACGACCGTCCAGCGGCCGCCGGTCGCCTCGTGCAGCCGCCGCAGATAGCCGTCGGGGTCGGCGACGCCGTCGGGATGGTCGACGCGCAGCCCGTCGACCACGCCCTCGTGCAGCAGCTCCAGGATCTTCGCGTGCGTGGCCTCGAACACCTCAGGATCCTCGACCCGAACCCCGATGAGCTCCGAAATGCTGAAGAAACGCCGGTAGTTGAGTTCGGTCCGGGCCAGCCGCCACCACACCGGGCGGTACCACTGGGCGTCCAGGAGCTGCGGCAACGGCAGCTCCTCGGTGCCCTCGCGCAGCGGGAAGGCATGGTCGTGGTAGCGCAGCACCTCGCCGTCCACCCGCAGGTCCCCGAGCACCGAGCCGACCGGACCTCCCAGCACCGGCAGCAGCACCTGGCCGCCCTGCGCCTCCCAGTCGATGTCGAACCAGCGCGCGTACGGCGACTTCGGGCCTTCCCGCAGCACCTCCCACAGGGCGTGGTTGTGGCGCGGGGACATCGCCATGTGGTTCGGCACGATGTCGACCACGAGGCCGAGCCCGTGCTCCCGCGCGGTGCGCGCCAGCGCGCGCAGCCCCTCCTCGCCGCCCAGTTCCCCGCGCACGCGCGCGTGGTCCACGACGTCGTAGCCGTGCGTCGAGCCGGGCACGGCCTCCAGGACGGGGGACAGGTGCAGATGCGAGACGCCGAGCGAGGCCAGGTACGGGACGGCGGCCGCGGCGGCGGCGAACGGGAAGTCGGGCTGCAACTGCAGCCGGTAGGTGGCCGTGGGCACCACGGGCTCGGATCGCTCAGGTGTCATGCAAACCTACGTACCCGCCCTGCCGCGCTTCGTGTCATCGTCCCCTGCACGGGTGCACGCGCGCGTGGCTAGCTTCGAGCGATGGGGAGCACGGGGCGTACGTACGGACAGGTCGTCGGGCTGACGGGGCCGCTGCTGCCGGTCGTGTCCTTCCTGGGGCGGCTGCCGACGGCCACGATCCAGTTCGGGAGCGTGCTGCTGGTCGCGCGTACCAGTGGTTCGCTGGGTGCCGCGGGGCTGACCGGCGGGGCCCTTGCGGTCGGGCAGGTGGCCTGCGGCCCGCTGGTGGGCCGGCTCGCCGACCGGCACGGTCAGCGGACGGTCGTCCTCGCCTTCTCCCTCGCCAACGCCGTCGCGGTCGCCGGGCTGGTGGCAGGGGCGCTCGCCGGACTGCCGACACCGCTGCTGACACTGCTGGGCGCGGCGGCGGGGGCGACCGTACCGCTGATCGGCCCCCTCGGCCGCGCCCGCATCGTCGCCCTGGCCCACCGCGCCGACGCCCCGGACACCACGATCGGCGCGGCGCTGTCCTTCGAGAGCACGCTGGACGAGATCTCGTTCGTCCTGGGGCCGGCACTGGTGGGCGTGGCGGCGGTGGTGGCACATCCGGCGTACGCCATGGCGGGCGCGGCGGTGCTGGTGGCGGTCTGTGGCACGGGCTTCGCCCTGCATCCGACAGCGAGGGTGCTGAGGGCCACGCCGGCCGGCCACAAGGTTCTCCCCGTGCGTGGCCGCAGCCGTATGCCTCACTCCGTCCATGCCCTGCTTGCCGCCCTCGCCCTCCAAGGCGCCATGTTCGGCGCCTGCCAGGCCGGCATCACCGCGCTCACCGAGAACCTCGGGCAGTCGGACCAGGCCGGGCTCGTGTACGCGGCCATGGGGGTGATGAGCGCAGTCGCGGGGTTCTCCATGGCCGCCGTGCCCGGCCGTATCGCCCTCACCACCCGCTGGCGGACGGCCACCGCGGCCGCGTTCGTGCTGTCCCTGCCCCTGCTGTGGACGGACAGCCTGGCCGGCCTGTATCTGGTCGTCACCGTCCTCGGGGTCGCCTACGCCCCGCACCTCATCACGGTGTTCGGGCTCACCGAGCGCGCCGTGCCGCCCAGCCGGCTCGCGGAGGCGATGGCGTTCGCGACCAGTGCGATCGTCGGCGGCCAGGCGCTCGCGGTCGCCGTCACCGGCCGCCTCGCCGAGTCCTACGGCCCCGTGGCGGCCTTCGCGGCGGCGAGCACGTCGGCCGCACTCGCCTGCGCGATCGCATGCGCGGCGCGCCCGGCGTCGTACACCGGACGCACCACCGAAACCACCCGCCACGCGCGCGTGCCCGGGAAGCGGCCGGGCACACGCGCCTAGACCGGTCGCTGCAACACCGTCATGCTCCGGTCCAGGAGGGTCAGCCGGTCGCCGGCCGCCACCTTCGGGCCGGTGTCCGGTGGGACCCCGTCCGTGCGGGCCGTGTCGACGACCACCTGCCACTGGCGGCCGTGGTTGACCGGGACGACGAACTCCAGCGTCTTCGGGGAGGCGTTGAACATCAGCAGGAACGAGTCGTCGGTGATCCGCTCCCCGCGGGAGCCGGGCTCGGAGATCGCGTTGCCGTTGAGGAAGACGGTGAGTGCGGAGGCGGGTGCGGAGTCCCAGTCCCGCTGGATCATTTCGCGGCCCTCGGGGGTGAACCAGGCGATGTCCGAGAGCTCGTCGTGGGTGCCCTCCACCGGGCGCCCGTGGAAGAAGCGGCGGCGGCGGAAGACGGGGTGGTCCTTGCGCAGCCACACCATCGCGCGCGTGAAGGCCGGCAGCCCACCCCCGTCCTCCTCCTCGGAGGCCGGCCACGGCACCCAGGCGAGCTCGTTGTCCTGGCAGTACGCGTTGTTGTTGCCGCGCTGGCTGCGCGCGAACTCGTCGCCGTGGCTGATCATCGGCACGCCCTGGGAGAGCATCAGCGTGGCGACGAAGTTCCGCATCTGGCGCGCCCGCAGCTCCAGCACCTCGGGGTCGTCGGTCTCGCCCTCCGCCCCGCAGTTCCAGGACCGGTTGTGGCTCTCGCCGTCCCGGTTGTCCTCGCCGTTGGCCTGGTTGTGCTTGTCGTTGTACGCGACCAGGTCGTGCAGGGTGAAACCGTCGTGGCAGGTGACGAAGTTGATCGAGGCCAGCGGGCGGCGGCCGTCGTCCTGGTAGAGGTCCGAGGAGCCGGTCAGCCGGGACGCGAACTCCGCCAGCGCGCGCTGCTCGCCGCGCCACATGTCCCGCACCGTGTCGCGGTACTTGCCGTTCCACTCGGTCCACAGCGGCGGGAAGTTGCCCACCTGGTAGCCGCCCTCGCCGACGTCCCAGGGCTCGGCGATCAGCTTCACCTGGGAGACCACCGGGTCCTGCTGTACCAGGTCGAAGAACGACGACAGCCGGTCCACCTCGTGGAACTGGCGGGCCAGGGTGGCCGCGAGGTCGAAGCGGAAGCCGTCGACGTGCATCTCGGTGACCCAGTAGCGCAGCGAGTCCATGATCAGCTGGAGGACGTGCGGGGACCTCATCAGCAGGGAGTTGCCGGTGCCGGTGGTGTCCATGTAATAACGCGGGTCGTCGGTGAGGCGGTAGTACTGCGAGTTGTCGATGCCCTTGAAGGACAGCGTCGGGCCCAGGTGGTTGCCCTCGGCCGTGTGGTTGTAGACCACGTCGAGGATGACCTCGATGCCGGCCTCGTGCAGCGCCTTGATCGCCGACTTGAACTCCAGGACCTGCTGGCCGCGGTCGCCCCAGGAGGCGTACGCGTTGTGCGGGGCGAAGAAGCCGATCGTGTTGTAGCCCCAGTAGTTGTTGAGGCCCATGTCGACCAGGCGGTGGTCGTTGACGAACTGGTGGACCGGCATCAGCTCCAGCGTCGTCACGCCCAGTTCGACCAGGTGCTCGATGATCGTCGGATGGGCGAGCGCCGCATAGGTGCCGCGCAGTTCCTCGGGCAGCCCGGGGTGGGTCATCGTGAGGCCCTTGACGTGGGCCTCGTAGATCACCGTCTCGTGGTAGCCGCGCCGCGGCCGCCGGTCGTCGCCCCAGTCGAAGTACGGGTTGACCACGACCGACGTCATGGTGTGCGGCGCCGAGTCCAGGTCGTTGCGCTTGTCGGGCGCGTCGAAGTGGTAGCCGTACACCTCCTCGCCCCAGCGGATCGAACCGCTGATCGCGCGCGCGTACGGGTCGAGCAGCAGCTTCGCCGAGTTGCAGCGCCGGCCGCTCCCCGGGTCGTACGGGCCGTGCATCCGGAAGCCGTAGCGCTGTCCGGGCATGATGCCGGGCACGTACGCGTGCCGCACGAAAGCGTCGCTCTCGCGCAGTTCCACCGCCGTCTCCGAGCCGTCGTCGTGCAGCAGACACAGCTCTACTCGGTCCGCGGCCTCCGAGAAGACCGCGAAATTGGTGCCGGCGCCGTCGTACGTGGCACCGAGCGGATACGCCTCGCCAGGCCAGACCTGCATGGACACGACTCTTTCAGCTGGAGCACGCCCCGGGGGCGCCTACGCCCCGAGTCTCCCCGAAAGTGATGGAACCACCTATGACTTACGTCCCTCTTACCGATCGACCAGTGCATACGCGGTATGCCGAACCAGTGGGGCAAACACGTACTCCCGTGACCAGAGGGGGAGTAGGGGGAAGATGTGCGCGAGATAGTGCACCGCCATCTGGGCAAGATGGTGGCGGGTGCGGCCATCGCGGTGGCCGGGACGGCCGTGATGATCGGAATCACTCTGCCGGGGACGGCGGGGGCCGACGAGTCGGGAGGGGCCGGGAGCGGGCAGACGGCCCAGCAGGCGGCCCAGGCGAACGGCACGCCCGCACCGGGCGTCGTCGAACAGGCCCCGGCCGAGGGCGAGAAGGGCAAGGGCCTCGACCCGCTGACCGACGACGAGACCAGGCGCGTCGAGAAGATCGCGCTGAGCCGGCAGTTGCTCAACTCCGCTGAGAACGTCAAGGGCGCCCGCGGCCCGCAGCGGCTGACCGTCGAGCTGACCGAGCCCGACACCGACGCGCCGGACACCGCGAACGCGCCCCGGCGCGCGGACGTGACGTTCTACGACTACCGGGACGACAGCGTCGTCACCAAGACCGTCAACCTGGACTCGGGCAAGGTCGAGGAGACCAGCACCCAGCACGACGTCCAGCCGCCGCTGAGTATCGCCGAGCAGACCGAGGCAGCCCGGCTGCTGATCGCCGACCCGCTGGGCGCGGGCCTGAAGGCCGACTACAAGGACGCCACCGGCAAGGAGCTCACCTCCCCGGACCAACTGACGCTCACCAGCATGGTGTTCCACGCCACGCCGGGCGTCCGGCCGGCCGCGCTGGCCAAGTGCGGTGAGCACCGCTGCACCCGGCTGTTCCCGAAGGTCAAGAACGGCGCGTGGATCGACACCCGGGACTTCGTGATCGACCTGAGCGCCCGCAAGGTCGTCAGGCTCGGCTGAGCCGGCGTCCGTCCACTTCTCGAACTCGTATCTCCGGTAAGACCCGTATCTCCTGTAAGGGAGTCACTTCGTCATGCGCGTCAACAGAAACAGCCGTGCCCGCAGCGGGGCGCTGCGCCGGCGGGCCCTGATGGTCCCGCTGGCGGTCGGGCTCGCCCTCGGCGGCACGGCGGCGGCACCGGCCTTCGCGGAGCACAAGGAGGCGGCGGCCGCGGCCGCTCCCGCGTGCAGCGCGGCCTACCAGATCGAACAGAAGCTCTCCTCCGGCACCACCTGGCGGATGTGCTGGCGCTTCGAGAGCAGGTCCGGCGTCATGCTGGACGACATCTCCTACCAGCCGCCCGGCGAGTCCCAGCCGATCAAGGTCCTCAACAGCGCCAAGCTGGCGCAGATCGACGTGCCGTACGACGACGGCAGCGTCGAGTACAACGACGTCACGGACTACAACTTCGGCGACGGCCTGCTCAACCTCACGCCCGCCGAGTGCCCCGGCGGCACCATCAAGACGGTCAAGGTCCCCGAGCCGTTCTACTCGACTTCGACGGACGTCAAGGGCCTGTGCGCCACGACGCGTTCCCGCGGCCACGCCTACCACCTGCTGTCCGACGCGAACAAGACCTACCAGGCGCAGGGCAAGGACCTGCTGCTCTACACGGTCAACAAGGTCGGCTGGTACGAGTACATCACCGAGTGGCGCTTCCAGGACGACGGCACCATGAGCATGAACGCCGGCGCCACCGGAAGCCTCTCGCCCGACGACTACGACGCGGGCGACGGCCGCGGGTGGCCGCTCGGCAAGGGCGCCAAGGCGTATGCCACCAGCCACAGCCACAACATCTTCTGGCGGCTCGACTTCGGCCTCGACGGCTCCTCCAAGACCAAGGTCGAGCAGTACGACTCGAAGGTCAGCGCCCCGGTCAACGGTCAGCAGGCGCCGACCAACAAGACGACCCTCACCAAGGTCACCAAGGAACTCGCGGGCGACGCCAAGGACATGCGCTGGTGGCGCGTGGTCAGCACGGCCGGCAAGAACAAGGACGACCACCCGCGTTCGTACGAGATCGTCCAGGGCCCGACCGCCAAGTACCCGGGGCGCCCCTTCACCAAGCACGACGTGTACTTCACCGAGTACAACAAGTGCGAGCAGTACGCCAGCGGCAACCCGCTCAACTGCGGTGCCGGGCACGGCAAGTCCGTGGACACCTGGGTGAACGGCCAGACCCTGACGCACCCCATTGTCTGGGTGAACGTCGGCTTCCACCACATAGCCCGCGACGAGGACCAGCAGCCGATGCCGGTCCACTGGCAGGGCTTCTCCATCGCCCCGCGTGACGTCACGGCTATGAATCCGCTCACTCCGGCGGACCTGGCCGGTCAGAACGGCCACTGGCACTAAGCCAGTTGAGAATCGACCTGTCCATCCGGCTGCACCGCCGACCGCTCCCGGAGTACCCTTCCTTGATCGTTGGCACGGGGAGAGCTCGGGGGAGCGGAAGGCGGTGCTTGGGTGGGGTCGGGAGGGGTGGAGTTGCCCCCTGGTGACGAGGGTCACGAGGGGAACTCCGCAGACGTCCCGCCCGGCACGGTGTCCCTGGCCAGGCCCATGACGACGAGTTCCATCGGGCCGGAGCTGGACTGGGATGCCGACGCCTGGCGCGAAGTGCGTACGCGCGCCCAACGGGCGGGACGGGCCTACATCTGGCTGAACCTCGTAGAGCAGCGGCTGCGCGCGGTCGTGGCCGCCGTTCTGCGTCCCATCTACGAGCCCGTCCACGGCGACGAGTGGGTGATCGCGGCGGCCGGGCCGGCCGGCCAGGAATGGGTGCAGCGGGCGGTCGCGGTACGTGAAGTGAGCCGCCGCAAGGGCTACTTGCTCGACCCGGCCGACGACAACGTCCTCAGCTTCCTCACCCTGCCCCAGCTGCGCGAGCTGATGGTGCAGCACTGGCCGTGCTTCGAGCCGTACGTCGACGACCGCCGCGACGTCGAACTCGCCCTGGACGAGCTGGAGGTGACCCGCAACGTCGTCTCCCGTAACCGGGCACTCTCCGAGGCCGTCCTCAACCAGGCCGAGCGGGCCTCCGCGAAGCTCCTGGACGAGCTCGGCGCGGGCGGCGACGTGCCGTCGGCGCGCCGGCTGCCCGTGGACGCGGTGGAGGACCTGGTCGGCGACCGGTACGCCGACGTGGTCGCCGTCCACCCCGACCGGGTGCGGCTGCTGCGCCAGTTCCCCGCCGAGGACATCTTCGGCGGCGCCCGCCGCGTCGACGCCATCGGCATCGGCCTCAACCTGCTCGTGCAGAACTTCTCCGGCCGCCGCCTGATCCGCCTGGCCGAGGCCGGCTGCCGGGTCCGGCTGCTGTTCCTCAACCCGGCCTCCAGCGCGGTCAAGCGGCGCGAGCGTGAACTGGGCATGAAGCGCGGTGAGTTGAGCCGCGCGGTCGAGATGAACATCCTGCACATGCGCCGGGTGCGGTCCCGGCTGCGCGACCCGGCGGCCTTCCAGATCCAGGTCTACGACGAGACACCGCGCTTCACGGCCTACCTCGTGGACGGCGACGGCTCGGACGGCGTCGCCGTCGTGCAGTCCTACCTGCGCAGGTCCCGCGGCATGGAGGCACCGGTGCTGGTGCTGCGCAACGGCGGCCGGGTGGTCAAGCCGGACGACATGGACAAGGGGGTCGAGAGCGGCCTCTTCCCGACATACCGCGAGGAGTTCGAGACGGCCTGGGTGGATTCGCGGCCCGTGTCCTGAACCGTCCGGGACGGTAAGCGGAATGCGGTCCTCTGATTGTCAGTGGCCCATGGGAAGGTGGAGACCACTGGGGGAAAGCACCACCAAGAAGGGGGGCCGTCCATGGCCTGGCACCGGGAGCTGCTGATCGGCTTCGACCTGGAGACGACCGGGACCGATCCGCGCGAGGCGCGCATCGTCACGGGTGCCGTGATCGAGTTCAGGGACGGCCGGCCGATAGGGCGCCGGGAGTGGCTGGCCGATCCGGGCGTGGAGATCCCGGCGGACGCGGTGGCGGTGCACGGGATCAGCAACGAGCGCGCGGCGGCGGAGGGCCGACCGGCCGACGAGGTGGCGAACGCCATCGCGGACGTGCTCGTGACGTACTGGCGCACGGGCGTGCCGGTCGTCGCCTACAACGCGGCCTTCGACCTGAGCCTGCTCGCCGCCGAACTACGGCGGTACGGCCTGCCGTCCCTCCGCGACCGACTGGGCGGCATCGACCCCGCCCCGGTCGTCGACCCGTACACCATCGACCGCTGGGTCGACCGCTACCGCCGTGGCAAGCGCAACCTCGAAGCGGTCTGCACGGAGTACGGCGTCCCGCTCGAGTCCGCGCACGACGCGACCGCCGACGCCCTCGCCGCGGCCGGCCTGGCCTGCGCGATAGCCGAGCGCCACCCCAAGATCGCGGCCCTCGGCCCGGCGGAACTGCACCGCCGCCAGATCGAGTGGTACGCGGAGTGGGCGGCGGACTTCCAGAGCTTCCTGCGCCGCAAGGGGGACGCGACGGCGGTGGTGGACGGCACCTGGCCCTTGCGGGAGCCGGCGGACGAGACGGTCTGACGGCCCGAGCGGCGGTCACTCCTGGGCGGGGCTCGCGACCCGTTCCGGGGCGAGGTGGACCGGCGCACGGGGACCGGGGCGACGGGCTGCGCCGAGGACCCTGCCGCCCGCCTCCGACTCGCGATGCTCCTGCCGCTTCTGCCGGTGCGCGCGTTCCACCGCCTGGCCCCAGTAGGTACCGGCCACCAGCAGGGCCGCGCCGAGCGCGGTGAGCGGAGTGAGGCGCTCGCCGCCGAGGGCGATGCCCACCGCGGCGGCCCAGACCGGTTCCGTGCCCAGCAACAGGCTGGCCCGGCTGGCGGAGGTGCGCTGCACGGCCCACGTCTGTGCCAGGAAGGCGAACACGCTGCAGAACAGGGCGAGATAGAGCAGCTGGGTCCAGGTCGCCGTACCGGCATGGGCGAGCGTCGGCAGGCCACCCACGGCACTCGGCAGGAACAGGGCCGTGCCGACGAGGGTCTGCACGGCCGTCAGATGCAGGGGGCGGATGGCGCGCCCGGCGGTGAGCCGTCCGACGAGCGCGACATGGCCCGCCCGCACCACCGCGGCGCCGAGCATCAGGAGGTCACCGAGGCGCGGGGCGTGGAATCCGTTGCCGGACATCAGCAGGCCGACGGCGAGGACGCACACGGCGGCCGCGGCGAAGAAGAGGGGAGGCAGCCCGCCGTTCGGGCGGTCGAGGAGCGGGGTGAGCACGATGGTGAGGCTGATGATCAGCCCCGCGTTGGCGGCACTGGTGTGGGCGACGCCGTACGTCTCCACGACCAGGACCGCGGCCTGCGTCACCCCCAGCGGAAGCCCGGCCCGCAGCTCGTCCCGGGTCCACCGGCGCGGCCCGCGACGGCCGGCGACCAGTCCGAGACAGGCGAGCGCGGACAGGGCGTAGCGGGCGAACAGCACCAGCAGGACGGGCAGCGCGGAGGTCGCCGTCTGGGCGGACAGATAGCTCGAACCCCAGACGACGGCGACCAGGAGGAGTACCGCATCGGTACGTCGGACGTCGGACACCCGCCCACCGTGCACCGGGAACGTCCATGAAGCCCAGTACCTGTTTCTTCAACGATCTTTTAGTGCTCCTACACTGAGGAGGTGGACGAACGGCAACTGCGCATCCTGCGTGAACTCGGCGAACTGGGCAGCGTCACCGCGGTCGCCGAGGCGCTGCTGGTCACCCCCTCGGCGATCTCCCAGCAACTACGGCTGCTCCAGCGGTCGATGCCGGTGCCGCTCACCGAGCGCCAGGGGCGACGGCTGGTGCTCACCGACGCCGGGCAGGCGCTGGCGGGCGCGGCGATCGAGGTGGAGACGGCGCTGACGCGGGCCCGGCATTCGGTCGAGGACTTCCTGGGCCGGCCGGACGGCGAGGTGTCGGTGGCGGCGTTCCACAGCGCGGGCGCGACGCTCTTCCCGCTCCTGCTCCGCGCGCTCGCCGGCCCAGGCGCCCCGGTAGCGAGGCTGGCCGACGAGGACGTGGCCCAGGAGGACTTCCCCCGCCTCACCCGCGAGTACGACCTGGTCCTGGCCCACCGCCTGGAGCACGCCCCGCCATGGCCGGAGACGGTGGCCACGACCACGCTCCTGCGTGAACCCCTCGACGTGGCGATGCCCGCCGACCACCCCCTGGCCGCCAAGCGCCGAGTGACCCCACGCGACGTCGCCGACGAGCCCTGGATCACCGTGCACGACGGCTTCCCGGTCATGGCGACCATCGAGGCGATCGCAGCGGCGTCCGGACGACGCCTCCGTCTCGCCCACCGCATCAACGAGTTCGCGGTGGTGGCGGAGGTCGTCGCAGCCGGGGGCGGCCTCGCCCTGATGCCGCGCTGGACGATGCGCCCACATCCGGATCTGGCCCTGAGACCACTGAGCGGAGTACGGGCCAGACGCCACATCGACGCCCTGTACCGCCCGGAACGTACGGCCCGAAAGGCGGTCCGCACGGTCCTGACGGAACTGCGGCACGCCGCACGGACGATTCAGGACCGCGACACCGGGTAGCCCGAAGCGGACGCCGACGACACCGACGTACCTCTCAAAGGGCGGTATGCGGCGGGGCGTTCGGGTGATTGAACCAACCCTTCGGCTACGTCGGTTCGGCGACTTCGGTCGGCACCGGCATGCCAAGTGCGGCCCGCACGAAGGCGGCCACCGCTTGCGAGCGGCAGATCTGGGGCCAGGCCACGACGACGGTGCTGGGGCTGATGTCGGAGACCGGCACGTAGGACAGGCCGCGATGGGCCGCGGAGTCGGCGTAGGAGGCGGGCAGGAAGGCCACGGCCTGGCCGAGGACGACCGCGTCGAGCATCTGGTCCATGTTCTCCACCCGCGGGCCGCGCGGTGCGTGCACCTGCTGGGCGGTCCATGTGTCGGTGGCCGCGTTGTAGGCGGTCTGCTCCGCCGACGCGCCGGGCCAGTACGGTACCGGCTCGCCGTCCAGGTCGACCCGGCGCAGCCGTTCGCGCCGGGCCAGGCGGTGGCCGGCCGGCAGCACGGCCATCCGTGGTTCGGTGAGCAGGATCTCGCTGTCCAGCAGGGGCTCGAAGAGGGGGCCGCGCAGCAGGGCGACGTCGGCCCGCCCGTCCAGCAGCATCGCGGTCGGCTCGCCCCAGCCGCCGATGGAGATCTCGGCGGGCGGCCAGGTGCCCTGGCCGTCGTAGCGGGCGACGATGTCGCGCAGCAGTGCCGGGGCGCTGCCCGTCTTGACCACGACGGCCAGCCGCGGACGCTCCGTGCCGGCCCGGGCGGCCCGACGGCCGGCGGCGGCGACGGCCGCGATAGCCGGGCGTGCCTGTTCCATCAGCACCCGTCCGGCGTCGGTGAGGGCCGGCGGGCGGGCGCCACGGTCGAGCAGGCGCACACCGAGTTTGGTTTCGATGGCCTGGATGGTGCGGGACAGCGGCGGTTGGGCGATGCCGAGCCGCTCGGCAGCGCGAGTGAAGTTCAGCTCCTCTGCGACCGCCACGAAATAGCGCAGTTCCCGCAGGTCCAAGTCCTCCATACCTTCAGGGTATGCCTACAGACCGGGTGGGTCTTTCCCTTCCGGGGAGGGCCCGGGATCCACTGGGCCCATGAGCGACGACAAGATCAGCCTGGTGACCGGCGCGACCGGTCACGTGGGCTTCAATCTGGTGCAGTACCTGCTCGCGCAGGGCGAGACCGTACGCGCCGGGGTCCGGGACACCGGCGCCCGGTCGGACCGTGTGCGCGCGTTGGACGTCGAGCTGGTGCGGGCCGAGCTGATGGACCGCGCCTCGCTGGTGGCCGCCATGCGGGGCGTCGAGGTCGTCTACTCGGTCGCAGCCGCCTTCCGTACCTGGGCCAAGGACCCGGAGAACGAGATCGAGCGCGTCAACATCGACGGCACCCGCAATCTCGTCGAGGCGGCCCTCGAAACCGGTGTGCGCAAAATCGTCCATGTCAGCTCGATGACCACGGTCGACGCCAGTGTGCAGCCGCTCAGCGCCGAGACATGGAACCCGCTGAACATCAATCCCTACGAGCACTCCAAGACCCAGGCCGAGAAACTGGCCCGCCGGCTGGTCGCGGACACGGGCGTCGAGTTCGTGTCGATACTGCCGTCGGCGATCTTCGGTCCCGGATTTTTCACCCCTACCGGGAGTGCGGAGCTCTTCACCACCATCCTGTCCGGGCGGTTCACCGTCGACCCCGGCCTCCACCTGCTGGCGATCGACGCCCGCGATGTGGCCAAAGCCTGTCACCTGGCCGCCGTCCGAGGTCGTGACCAGGGCCGCTACCTGATCAGCAACACCACCCCCGTCTCCACCACGGCGATGGTGCGGACCGCCCAGGAGATGTACCCGGAGCTGGGCCTCAAGAGCCCACGGACCCTCTCCCCGGCCGTGCTCAAACCGATCGCCCGAGCCTCTTCCTGGGCCTCCAGGCTGACCCGCCGCCCGCCCATGATGAGGCCGGAGATCGTCCGGCTCTATGCGGGAGCGTCGCACCTGCGCGCCGATACCTCGGCCACCACCCGTGATCTGGGCCTCCAGCCGATCAGCAATGAGCAGACCGTCCGCGACAGCTTCCGCTGGGCCAGGGAGCACTTCTGACGCCGCACGCGTCAGGCGTGTCCGCCTTGGCGAAGGTCATACCGCCCGTCAGAAGGGATACCACCGCACCGACTCGTCCCCCTCCCGCAAGGACGCCACCCGGCGCTCGAACTCCGCCAGTGCCTTGGGGTTGGTCGGGGCGTGCTGGGCCACCCACGCGCAGCTGGCCGTCTCGCGGGCGCCGCGGAGCACACCGCAGCCGTCCCACTCGCGCACGTCCCAGCCGTAGGCCTCGGTGAAGGAGTCGTAGGCCTCGGCGGGCAGGCCGTAGCGGTCGCGGGAGAGGGCCATGACCACCAGGTCGTGCTCGCGCAGGTCGGCGGAGAAGGTCTCCAGATCGACCAGGACCGGCCCGTCCGGGCCGACATGCACATTGCGGGGCAGTGCGTCGCCGTGGATCGGGCCCGGTGGCAGGTGGGGCGTCAGTGCGGCGGCGGCCGTCGCGAAGCCGTCGCGGCGCTCGCGCAGGTAGGCCGCGTCCGCCGCCTCGATCGCGTCGCCGGCCAGCCGCAGCCACCGCTCCACGCCCCCCAGAAGTTCCCGCGGCGGCAGGCCGAAGGAAGGCGTCGGCAGGGCGTGGACCACCCGCAGGAGTTCGGCCAAATCCCGTGGTTCCGCGGGCCGTACGGGATCCGGCATCCGGTGCCACACCGTCACCGGGTGTCCCTCGACCAGCAGCGGTTCGGGCTGCGCCGCCCGTACCGCCGGCACGCCCGCCTCGGCGAGCCACAGGGCGATGTCCAGTTCGCGGCGGGCCCGGTCCAGGAGTTCGGCGTCGCGGCCCACCTTGACGACCAGGCCGCCCGCGGCGAACACCGCGTTCTCGCCCAGGGCGAGGAGCCGCGCGTCCGCCGCCGGAGCGGGCAGAACCCCCGCCGCGGCCAGTACGTGCCGCGCCCGTGCCTCGTCCATCGCCGTCCTCCCATGTCCACGCATGTCCGTCGTCGGCCGGCGTCGAGATTCCGCCACCCGGCGCCAAGTCTCGCATTCGCACAGGTCGGACCCAGTGCGCGGTGCCTTGACGGGGCGGATCACCTTCACGACCATGGCGGAGGCCGACCGGACCCACGTCACGAACCACACCGTCACGAGCGTGCGAAGGAGCCGATCACGTGACCCTGGCGAGTGCGACGAGGCGGTCGGCGCGGGGTGCGCCGCGCGCCGTCGGGGACCGGCCGCGCGCCGACCGCGGGGCCTGGTTCCTGGTGCTGCCCGCGCTGATCCCCATCCTCGTGCTCAGTGTCGGACCGCTGCTCTACGGGATCCTGCTGGCCTTCACCGACTCCCAGTCGGGCCGCACCCAGACCACCCGGTGGATCGGCGGCCTCAACTTCCAGGACCTGCTGCACGACACTCTGTTCTGGGAGTCGTTCCGGATCGGCCTGGTGTGGGCGGTCGGCGTGACCCTGCCGCAGTTCCTGCTCGCGCTCGGCCTCGCCCTGCTGCTCAACGAGGACCTGAAGCTGCGCTGGCTGGCCCGCGCCCTCGCGATCGTCCCGTGGGCCATGCCCGAGGTCGTCGTCGGCATCATGTGGCGGCTCGTCTACAACCCGGACGCCGGCGTCCTCAACGAGACCCTGCACGACCTCGGCCTCGGCTACGGCCGGGACTGGCTCAGCGGCCTGGGAAGCGCCCTGCCCGCGGTGATCGTCGTCGGCGTCTGGGCCGGCATGCCGCAGACCACCGTCGCGCTGCTCGCCGGACTCCAGAACACCCCGCGCGAACTGCACGAGGCCGCCGCGGTCGACGGCGCCGGCGCCTGGCGCCGCTTCCGCACGGTCACCTGGCCCGCCCTCAGACCGGTCGCCCTCGCCATCACCGCGCTCAACCTCATCTGGAACTTCAACTCCTTCGCCCTGGTCTACGTGCTGACCAGCGGCGGCCCCGGCGGCCGCACCCGCCTGCCGATGCTGTTCGCCTACGAAGAGGCCTTCCGCTACGGCCAGTTCGGGTACGCGGCGGCCATGGGCTGCGTGATGGTCGCGGTGATCTCCGTGCTGCTCGCCCTCTTCCTGGTGGGCCGTCTCAGGGGAGGCGACGGGACATGAGGACCAGGACCGGCACCCGCATCGGCCAGTACGCGGCCCTCCTCGCGTACCTCGTCTTCCTCGCCTTCCCGCTCCTGTGGCTGCTGTCCACCGCGTTCAAGTCCCCACGCGAGCTGGGCAGTCTGCACCCCACCTGGATCCCCCGGCACCCGACCCTCGACAACTTCCGCCAGGCCTTCGACGAACAGCCCCTGCTGCACGCCGCGTTCAACTCCCTGCTGGCCGCGGCCGGCGCCGCCGTCGTCGCCGTACTCCTCGCCACCCCGCTCGCCTACGTCATGGCCCGCAGACGCACCCCGCTCACCCGGGCCGCCATCGGATGGGTGGTGGTCAGCCAGGCATTCCCGCTGGTCCTGGTGATCATCCCGCTGTTCCTGCTGCTGAAGAACCTGCGGCTGATCGACTCGCTGTTCGGGCTGACGCTGGTGTACGTCGTGTGGGCGCTGCCGTTCGCGCTGTGGATGCTCGTCGGATACGTCCGCGCCGTGCCGGCCGAGGTCGAGGAGGCGGCGGCGGTCGACGGGGCCGGGCGGGTGCGGACGCTGGTGTCGGTGGTGGCGCCGCTGCTCGCGCCCGGGATCACGGCGACCGGACTGTTCGCGTTCGTCACCGCGTGGAACGAGTTCTTCTTCGCGCTCGTCCTGCTCAAGACCCCTGAGCACCAGACCCTGCCCGTCGTGCTCACCCACTTCATCGGCGCGGAGGGCGTCGCGGACCTGGGCCCCTTGGCCGCCGCCGCGTTCCTGGCGACGCTGCCCTCCCTCGTCGTCTTCGCGGTCACCCAGCGGCGGATCACCGGCGGCATGCTCACCGGGGCGGTGAAGAACTGATGCGCCGCAGAACGCTCTTCCTCCTCGTCCTGGCCCTGCTGCTGGCCGGCTGCACGAGCGGCGGCGGCGACTCGGCGGGCGGCGGCCCCATCACGCTCCGCTTCCAGTCACTCGCCTGGCAGGAGGAGTCGGTCGCGGCCAACAAGGAGCTGGTGCAGGAGTGGAACGCCGGTCATCCCGGCATCAAGGTCGAGTACGTGCAGGGGAGTTGGGACAGCGTCCACGACCAGTTGCTCACCTCCTTCGAGGGCGGCGAGGCCCCCGACATCATCCACGACGCCTCCGACGACCTCGCGGACTTCGCCTACGGCGGCTACCTCGCCGACCTGACGGACCTGCTGCCCGCCCGCCTCAAGTCCGATATCCCACAGCGGAGTTGGGAGACGACGACCTTCGACGACGGCATCTACGGCGTGCCCTTCCTCCAGGAACCGCGGGTGATCGTCGCCAACGCGAAGTGGCTGAAGCAGTCGGGTGCACGGATCCCGACTCCCGAACACCCCTGGAGCTGGCCGGAGTTCAGGACCGTCACGCGACAGCTCAGCGGCAAGGGGAAGTACGGCGTCGCCTGGCCGTTGAAGGAACCCGTCTCCGCAACCCTCAACCTCTCCCTCTCGACGGGCGGTCAGCTGTTCCACCGAGGCTCCGACGGCAAGGTGACGATCCGTTTCGAGGCGGCCGACCAGGTGGTGCCGCGCACCATCCACGACCAGGCGGACATCGATCACAGCGCCTCGCCCACGACCCTGGGCAGCGGTGGCTCGGACACCCTGCCCGGATTCTTCGGCGGCAGGTACGCGATGGTCCCGCTCGGGTTCTCCTACCGCCAGCAGATCGCGCAGCAGGCGCCCAAGGGCTTCGACTGGCAGGTGCTGCCCGCACCCGCCGGAGCCGACGGCCTCACCCAGGGCGTCAGCCCGCAGACGCTGTCCATCGCCGCGGACAGCCCGCACAAGAAGGAGGCCGCCGAGTTCGTCGACTTCCTGCTGCGGCCGAAGAACATGGTGCGGCTGGCCCTGGGGGACTGGATGCTGCCGACGGGCACCGAGGCGCTGAAGGACCCGGCCCTGCACACGGCCAGGAACGGCTGGGCGACCGGCACCGCCCTCGCGACCCACCTCAGCTCCGCCCCGGCGCAGTCCGTCCGCGGCTACCCCGAGTGGAAGGACAAGGTGGCGACCCCGGCCTTCCAGGAGTACTACAGCGGCGCGATCGGCCTCGCCGAACTGCGTAGACGCCTGGAGCGGGACGGCAACCTGGTGCTGGCGCGCTACCAGCGCTGAGCGCGGCCCGGGACCGTATTCAAGTTGCACGAGACGCATCGTCTCGCCTAGCGTCGATGGCATGACCTACCGAGCCCACATCGCCATGTTCTCCGTCGCCGCGCACGGCCATGTGAACCCCAGTCTGGAGGTGATCCGTGAGCTCGTCGCGCGCGGGCATCGGGTGACGTATGCCATCCCGCCGCTGTTCGCCGAGAAGGTCGCCGAGACCGGTGCCGAGCCGAAGCTCTGGGACTCCACGCTGCCGGGGCCGGGTGCCGATCCGGAAGCGTGGGGGAGCGAACTCCTCGATCACGTCGAGCTGTTCCTGGCCGACGCGATGCAGGCGTTGCCGCAGCTCGCCGAGGCGTACGAAGGGGACGTACCGGATCTCGTGCTGCACGACATCACGGCGTACCCGGCGCGCGTCCTCGCCCATCGTTGGGGCGTGCCCGCGATCTCGCTCTCGCCGAACCTCGTGGCCTGGGAGGGGTACGAGGAGGAGGTGGCCGAGCCGATGTGGGCGGAGCCGAAGCGCACCGCGCGCGGGCAGGCCTACTACGCGCGCTTCCAGGGCTGGTTGGAGGAGAACGGGATCACCCTGCACCCCGACGAGTTCGCTGGGCGGCCCGACCGCTCGCTCGTCCTGATCCCCAAGGCGCTTCAGCCCAACGCCGACCGGGTCGACGAGACGACGTACACCTTCGTCGGCGCCTGTCAGGGCGACCGGTCGGCTCAGGGGGAGTGGCGGCGGCCGCACGGCGTCCGCAAGGTGGTGCTCGTGTCGCTGGGCTCGACCTTCACCAACCAGCCCGGTTTCTACCGCGAGTGCGTGCGGGCCTTCGGTGAGCTGCCGGGCTGGCATCTCGTGCTGCAGATCGGTGGGCAGGTGGCGCCCGCCGAGCTCGGGGACGTACCGCCGAACGTCGAAGTACGCTCCTGGGTGCCGCAGTTGGCGATCCTCCAGCAGGCCGATCTGTTCGTCACGCATGCCGGGGCGGGCGGCAGTCAGGAGGGGCTGGCGACCGCCACGCCGATGATCGCCGTACCGCAGGCGGTCGACCAGTTCGGCAACGCCGACATGCTCCGGGGCCTCGGGGTGGCCAGGCGGCTGGACACCGAGGAGGCCACCGCCGAGACCCTGCGCGAGGCGGCCCTCGCCCTGGTCGACGATCCCGAAGTCGCCTTGCGGCTCAAGGAGATCCAGGCCGGGATGGCCCAGGAGGGCGGTACCAGAAGGGCAGTTGACCTCATCGAGGCCGAACTGCCCGTTCGTAGCGCATGAGTGAGGGCCCGTTGGTTCCCCTGTGACCAACGGGCCCTCGGTTCAAGGGAGCTGTCAGACCCTCAGACGCTCACCGTGGTGGGGCTGTTCGTGCGCGGCGAGCTCCGGCGACTCGTCGTGCGTGAGGTCGGGCAGCCGGTTCAGCCACTTCGGCAGGTACCAGTTGCGCTCGCCGAGCAGGGCCATCACCGCCGGGAGCAGCACGCCCCGGATGATCGTCGCGTCGATCAGCACCGCGGCCGCCAGGCCCACGCCCATCTGCTTCATGGACTGCATGGACAGCGTCCCGAAGATCGCGAACACGGCGACCATGATGACCGCGGCGCTGGTGACGACACCGGCCGTGGTGACCACGCCGTGCTGGATCGCGTCCCGCGTCGAACGGCCGCGCAGCCGCGCCTCACGGATCCGCGAGACCACGAACACGTGGTAGTCCATCGACAGGCCGAACAGGATCACGAACAGGAACAGCGGCAGCCAGGTGATGATCGCGCCGACGCCCTCCGCGCCGACCAGCGACGCGCCCCAGCCGTGCTGGAAGACGGCGACGAGGATGCCGTAAGCGGCGCCCACCGAAAGGAGGTTGAGCACGATCGACGTGATCGCGATCGTCAGCGAGCGGAAGGAGAGGAGCATCAGCAGGAAGGCGAAGACCACCACGAAGGCGAAGACCGGGACCACCGCGCCGCCGAGCTGGTCGTTGAAGTCGTGCGAGCCGGCGACCTGGCCGGTGATCGGCGCCTGCACGCCGTCCACCTTGCCGAGCGTCGCGGGCCGCACCTCGTCGCGCAGCTTCTCCAGGCTCGCGCCCGCCTTGTCCAGGTCGGAGCCGCCGACCAGCGGGACGTACACGTAGGCGACGTTCTGCGCGTCGTGCAGCGTGATCTGGACCGGGCCGCGCGAGGCGCCCGAACTGACCGCCCGCGCCTTGAAGTCGGCGAGCGCGGACTTCACCGCGGGGGCGTTGATGTCCTTCGCCTTGACGACCACCTCGGCCGGCTCGGAGCCGCCCGGGAAGGCGTCGTTGACCCGGTTGTACGTCTGCACGATCGGCAGCGAGTCGCCGAACTCCTGGTCCAGCGTGAGGTTCTGGGTCTTCATGCCGACCGCGGGGGCCGCGACGGCGAGCAGCACGCCCGCCGCCACCAGGACGGAGACCAGCGGCCTGGCGAGCACACCGCGCAGCACGGCGGTCCAGAACCGGCTCTCCCCGTTCGTGCGGGCGGCCCGGCGCTCCATGGCCTTGGCGAGGAAGGGGATACGGCCCTTCTCGACCCGCTCGCCCAGCAGCGAGAGCAGTGCGGGCAGCACGGTGACCGAGCCGACCATGGCGACGGCGACGACCATCAGCGAGGCCAGGCCCATGCCCTGGAACGTGGCGAGCCCGGTGAACAGCATGCCCGCCATCGCCACGCACACCGTGATGCCGGAGACGATGATCGCGCGGCCACTGGTGGCGGCGGCGATCCGCAGCGCCGTCTGACCGTCCCGGCCCGCGGCCCGCTCCTCGCGCTCGCGGCGCAGATAGAACAGGCAGTAGTCGACGCCCACGGCCAGACCGACCAGCAGCATCACGGAGTTGGCGGTGTCCGTCATCGGCTGGACATGGCTGACGATGCCGATCAGGCCCATCGTCGCCATGATCGCGGTGATCGCCAGAGCTACCGGCAGCAGCGCCGCCACCAGCGCGCCGAAGGCGATCAGCAGAATGCCGAGGGCCACCGGGACCGCGGAGAGCTCGGCCTTCTTGAAGTCGTCCCCGAACGCGTCGTCGAAGGTCTTCTGCATGCTGGCGCTGCCGATCTCCTCGATCCGCAGCGTCTCGTGGTCCTTCTGCACCCCGTCGACGGCCTTCAGCACGGGCGCCACGCGGTCGCCCGCGGTCTCGGCGTCGCCGCGCATGTCGAACTGCACCAGCGCGCTGCGCCCGTCCTTGGAGATGGTGTCCGTGGTGTACGGCGACTTCACGTCCGTGACCTTGCCGGTCCCGTCGACCGCCTTCACGACCGCGCCGACGGCCGCCCTGAACTCGGCGTCCGTGGCCTTCAGCGAGCCGTCCTTCGCCTGGATCAGCACCGTCTCACTGGCCGGCTCCGTGATCCCCGCGTCATCGATGATCTTTGCGGCGGTGTGCGTCTCGCCCTTGAGCTGGTCGCTGTCCTTGAGGTCGACGCGGCCGGCGGCCGAGCCGAGCCCCATCGCCAGGACGACGAACAGTACCCAGATGCCGACGGCAGCCCATCGGTGCCGGGCGCTCCAGCCACCGGCCCGGGCGGCCATGCCCCGCACCCGCGAATCTCCGTTCCCCATGACGGGCTTGCCCCCTTGTATGCGGTGACAGCCCCCTGCCGTCACCTTTCGTTTCGAAGGTATGGGCGCGATAAGGCCGTCTCGTCGTGCTCCCCGGTGAAGTGCTCCGGCCCGAACTCATCCCCTCGGACCCCGCGTCTCACCGCTGGGGAGGACAGCGGCCCCTTACATCTATCCGGGCTACTCGGGGGTAGTGATCGGGGCTCTGTGATTACGAAACCTTGTTGAACAAGTCACAGCTGCGTGTATCGGTTGATCCGGGCGGGCCGATCGGCCAGAGTTTCGCCCAGTCCGCCGCGCGCGGCCCCGGCCGTCGTGCCCACCCCCACGGGGCACGACGGCCGACTTAGGGTGACCCTCATGACGACGACGTATGCGGCGCTGCTGCGCGGGATCAACGTGGGCGGCAAGAAGAAGCTCCCGATGGCCGAGCTGCGGCAGCTCATGGAGGGCCTCGGTCACGAGGGCGTACGCACCCACCTCCAGAGCGGTCAGGCGGTCTTCGCCACCGGCCGCGGCGACGAGGCGTCCCTGGCCGACGAGCTCGCGCAGGCCATCGAGAAGCACTTCGGCTTCGCCGTCGACGTGATCGTCCGCGACCACGCCTACCTCAGGGCGGTCGCCGAGGCCTGCCCCTTCCCGGCCGCCGACCTGGAGCCCAAGCAGCTGCACGTCACCTACTTCTCCGAGCCGGTGGACGCGCAGCGCTTCGCGGAGATCGACCGGGAGACGTATCTCCCGGAGGAATTCCGGCTCGGCGAACGCGAGTTGTACCTCTACGTCCCCGTGGGCCTCGGCCGCTCCAAACTCGCCGAGCACCTCGCCAAGCCCCGTATCAACAAGGGCGTGATCGCGACCACCCGCAACTGGAACACGGTGCTGAAGCTGGTGGAACTCACGGCAGGGTGACGCCGCGGAGACCCAGGTAGGGGGCCC
Source organism: Streptomyces sp. CA-249302 (assembly GCF_050936785.1). NCBI lineage: Bacteria > Bacillati > Actinomycetota > Actinomycetes > Kitasatosporales > Streptomycetaceae > Streptomyces > Streptomyces sp. CA-249302. Next base: position 8,530,934 of record NZ_JBNJMG010000001.1, read on the forward strand.
GGGAGAGGATCTCGCGGGGCGCGGTCAGCCGCGGATCGGCGTACAGGCGCCGGGCCTCGTCCTCGGAGGCGGCGGCGACCGCGTCGAGGAGGGCGAGGTCGCCGTCGGACACCGGAGTGACCGGCTCCTCGACCCCGGCCAGCGGGGGCCAGCCGTCCCAGGGGAGGGTCTCGACGCCGTTGCGGCAGGCGAGGTCGAGCACGAGGCTGTGCCGGACGAACCACCCGCCCCGCAGCTCCTCGACGCCCCAGACCCCGAACGTCTCCGGATCCGCCGCCCCACCACGCACGGCCCGCCAGGCCTCGCCCGCCACCACGAACCGGTCCCGCGGCACGTCCAGCGGATCGAAGTCCACGTCGTACGCCGGATGCAGCACCTGCGGATCGGCCAGCCGCCAACTCCCGTCCCGCGAGCGGTACTCGGTGATCCAGTGGTCCTCGTTGAACCCGTCCACGAAGTACGTGGCGAACCCACCCCGCACCCGCGCCGGCGTCCCGGTGGCCCGCAGCAGGGAGACGTGCAGCAGCGCGTAGTCCCGGCACGTGCCGACGAACCGCTCCTCGGGCGGCCGGAGTTCGGTGAGCGGCTTGCCCGACCGCTCGCCCAGGAGGCGCAGGATCCCGGTGACGTACCGCGACTCGGCGTCGTGGTGCAGCCGTTCCTGCGGGATCTCGTGTCCGAGGCGCTCGCCCTCCAGCCGATGGACGATCAGATTCCTTACGACATGGGCGAGTTCACCGGCGTCACCGGGCAGTCCGGTCGGGTCCAGGTCGCCCGGGTCGCTGTACGGCGTCTGCGTCAGGTAGCTGTCCATGTGCGGAACCTCCGCCTTGACCCATGGGCAAGGTCAATGTGTCGTGCACAGAGGTGTGCGAGGCTCGGGGCATGCGCTACATCATCATCGGAGCGGGCGCCGTCGGCGGTGCGATCGGCGGGCGTCTCGCGGGAGCCGGGCACGAGGTCGTTCTGGTCGCGCGGGGCGCGCATCTCGCCGCGCTGCGCGACGGCGGGCTGCGGCTGAAGGTGCCGGACGGGGACCACGAGTACCGGCTGCCGGCCGTCGAAGGGCCCGACGAGCTGGGTGAGTTGAGGCGCGACGACGTGCTCCTCCTCGCCGTCAAGACGCAGGACACCGTGGCCGCCCTGCGGAGCTGGGGCCGGGCGCCGGTCGCCGGTGGCGGCACCGCGGCCGAGCGGCTGCCCGTGTTCTGCGCGCAGAACGGCGTCGAGGGGCAACGCCTCGCCCTGCGCGTCTTCCGGCACGTGTACGGCGTCTGCGTCTGGCTGCCCGCCACCCACCTCGAACCCGGCCACGTCTCCGCGGGCGGCACCCCGCTCACCGGCATGCTCCACCTCGGCCGCTGTCCGGAGGGCACCGACGAGACGGCCCGGCTGGTCTCCGCCGACCTGGAGAAGACCGGGTTCTTCGAGGCGCCGGTCGTGCCGGACGTGTCCCGCTGGCAGTACGCCAAGCTGCTCACCAACCTCAGCAACACCCTCCAGGCGCTGTGCGGCGAGGACGGTGGCCAGGAGAGCCGGGCCGCGCTGCGCGCCCGGGTGCGGGCCGAGGGCGAGGCCGCGCTGGAGGCCGCCGGGATCCCGTACGCGAGCGTCGCCGAGCAGCAGGCGCTGCGCGGGCACAAGGTGGACCTGGTCCCGCTGCCCGGTGCCCCGCGCGGCGGCGGCTCCACCTGGCAGTCCCTGAGCCGGGGCACCGGCAGCGTCGAGTCCGACTACCTCAACGGCGAGATCGGTCTCCTCGGCCGCCTGCACGGCGTACCGACCCCGCTCAACGACCTCCTCCAGCAGCTCGCCAACACCTTCGCGCGCGAGCACCGCGAGGCCGGCTCGATGCCGATCGGGGAACTGGTGCGACGGGCCGACGAGGCTGTCGCGTTTGTTCAAGAGTCCTGAGCGGCTTCTTCCTAGCGTGGGGTGCATGACGTACGACGACCCGCAGCACCTGCACCCGTACATGACCGAGTGTGCCGCCGAGGCGGCCCGCGTCGCGCGCGGCGTCCCGGCGGACCGGCTCGGCGACCGCACCCACTGCCCCGACTGGGACGTCCGCGCCCTGGTCAACCACTGGGTCCTCTACACCTCCCACGGCTTGGAGCACCGCGCGCTGCGCAAGCAGCTCCCCGAGGAGCTCACCGCCCGCGACTTCACCGCCGACCCGGACTGGCCGGCCGCCTACGCCGCCCAGCTGGACCGCGCGGTCGCGGCCTGGGCCGACCCGGCGGTGTGGGAGGGCGAGGTCGACCTCGGCATGGCGAAGATGCCGGCCGTCCAGATCGCCTCGATGGTCGTCAAGGAGATGGCCGTCCACGGCTGGGACGTCGCCGCCGCGACCGGCCAGCGGTTCCGTATCTCGGACGACGCGGCCCGCTTCGTACTCGGTGTGGTCGAGGAGCACGGCGCCCTCTACCGGCAGTACGACGGCTTCGCCGCCCCGGTGCCGGTCCCCGACGACGCCCCCGTCTTCGACCGGGCGCTCGCCGCCAGCGGACGGGATCCGAAAATGGGCCAGTGAAGCACCGCTGAATCAGGGTGAGACGCCGACCCACCCGGTGAGCCTCTACCTGCACAACACGGGCAACGAACTCCCCGACTACTTCGAGCTCAAGCGCGCCGGATCACTCACCTTTCACTGATCGGATGAATCAAGCGGAGATAGAGCCAACCCGCACCTGTTTCTGTCCCATTCATTGACTAGGACACCCAAGTGCTCCTACCTTTCCCGGCGTTGGGTACAGGCTGATCCCACGGGAGGGGTACATGCCCACGCACCGAAGAGCCGCTCTGGTCACCCTCGTCACCGCCGTGCTGGCCCTCGGCGTCCCGGGCCTCGCGGCCCCCGCCCAGGCGGCGACCTCCGACCTCTACGTCTCACCCGCCGGCGACGACCACGCCGACGGCAGCGCACGACATCCCGTCCACACCCTGCGGCGCGCCCGCGACCTGGTCCGCGCCCGCGCCGCCGACCTGAAGTCCGACCTCACGGTCCACCTCGCCTCCGGCGCCTACCGCCAGTCGGGCCCGCTCACCCTCGACGCCCGCGACTCCGGCACGGGCGGCCACAAGGTGATCTGGCAGGGCACCGGCGCCACCGTCGTCAGCGGCGGCCGCCAGGTCGTCGGCTGGCAGCAGGTCCCGGGCCGCAAGGGGCTGTGGTCCGCCCCGGCGCCCCAAGGGCTCACCGACACACGGCAGTTGTACGTCGACGGGGTGCGCGCCCAGCGAGCGCGCGGGGCCGTTCCGGTCGACCTGACCCAGACGGCCACCGGCTACACCGCCTCCTCGGACACCATCGCCCACTGGAAGCACCCCGCCGACGCCGAGTTCGTCTACACCAGCGGCGAGGCCCTGTGGAACATCGAGCGCAACGGCCTCGGCCAGTGGACCGAGCCGCGCTGCCGCATCGCCTCCGCCGAGGGCACCACGATCACGATGGTCCAGCCCTGCTGGGACAACTCCAACAAGCGGGTCGAGTTCCCCGACATCCCCGGCCGCACGGTCAGCATGGTCGGCCCGGGACATCTCACGAACAGCGGCAAGGCGACGTACATCGAGAACGCCTACGAACTCCTCGACCAGCCCGGCGAGTGGTACCTCGACAAGAGCGCGCACAAGGTCTACTACCTCCCTCGCAAGGGCGAGAACCTCGCCCGCGCCGACGTCGAGGCGGCAGCGGCCGAGAAGCTCGTCGACGGACGGGGAACGGCGGACGCACCCGTCCACGACATCGCCTTCCGTGGCATCCAGTTCAGCTACGCGACCTGGCTGACCCCGTCCCGGCCGGAGGGCTTCTCCGAGATCCAGGCCGGTTACACCATCACCGGGGACCAGGGCTGGGCCACCCAGGGCCTGTGCCAGTACGTCGAGGGTGGCACCTGTCCCTTCGCGTCCTGGACGAAGATGCCAGGCAACCTCTCCTTCGCCTACGGCCGGCGCATCGAGTTCGCCGACGACGTCTTCGCCCATCTCGGCGCCTCAGGGCTGGAGTTGGGCACGGGCAGCACGGACTCGTCGGTCCGCGGCAGCATCTTCACCGACATCTCCGGCAACGGACTGGAGATCGGGGGAGTGGGGGCGGCGGACGGCCAAGCCCCGGCCTCCGGCGTCCAGGTGACGAACAATCACCTCTACGGCCTCCCCCGCGAGTACCACGGTGGAGTCGCCATCCTCAACGGCTACACCCAGCACAACACCATCGCCCACAACCAGATCGACCACGTCGGCTACTCCGCGGTCTCGATGGGCTGGGGCGGCTGGCCGGACAAGATCGGCGACGCGGCCACCCCGAACCCGAGCCACGACAACACCGTCCGCGACAACCTGATCTTCGACTACATGCAGATGCTCGACGACGGCGGCGGCATCTACACCCAAGGGTTGACCGGCACGTCCATGGCCGACGGCGAGAAAGTCACCGGAAACGTCATCCACGACCAGTGGGGCCTCGGCAAGAACGTCTACACCGACAACGGCTGCACCTACGAGACCGTCGACGGAAACGTCCTCTACAACGCTTCCTACGCCAACGTCGCCTCCCGGCACACCGACTACCGCGACGCCCTCGGCAACAACGACCCGACCCTCGTCAAGGACAACTGGTGGGAGGAGGGCACGGCCGACGGCGACAACAAGGGGCTGGTGACGGCCGGCAACAGGATCATGGCGGCGGTGTCCGACGTACCGTCAGAGATCCTCGAGAACGCGGGACTCGAGGCGCGCTACCGCGGACTCCTCGATCGCCGCGTCGGAGCCGGATCCGTCCCCGAGGCGCCGTCCCGCGTCGGTACGAGCACAGCCGCCGCGGACGCCCTGTACGTCACCTTCAACCCGACGTTCGCGGACGGCGGCTCGCCGGTGACCTCCTACACGGCACGCGCGTACGACGCGACGGGACGACAGGTCGCCCAACAGGGCGTGTCTGCCGCCGAGTTCAAGCGGACGGCACTGGTGCGGATCGGCGGACTGCCGTCGACCGGCGGGCCGTTCACCGTGACGGTCACTGCGAGCAACGCGTACGGCAGCAGCGCCGAGTCCCTGGCCTCCCTCCCGCTGACGCCCACCGCCGCGAACGTCCTGCCGGGTGCGCCCACAAGTCCCAAGCTGCGTACGGCGACCACGGCGGCCACCCTCGCCTGGACCCCGCCGACCGCGACCGGGGACGGGAAGATCGTCGGCTACCGGGTGACCGTCTCCGACGGCCGCGACCCGATCGACGTCACCGGCCGGGACGTCCTCGTCACCCAGCCCTCCGCCAAGGGCATGTTCCGGGTGATCGGCGGACTGAAGCCGGGCACGTCCTACACGCTGACCGTCGCCGCGGTGACGGCGGCGGGCACCGGGCCGGTGGCGACGGTAACGGCGAAGACCGCCGCCTCCTGAACACAGCGGCAGGGTGATCAGTAGGCTCCTGTCCCATGACCGAGGACTGGTCCAGGACCCGCCTCTGGGTGGAGAAGAGCCTGCACCCCGGCGACCGCATCCGCGATGTCACCGTCCTGCGCGGCGGCTGGACCTCGCGGATGCGGCGCCTGGACATCGAGGGCGCGTCGGGGGAGCCGTACACCCTCGTACTGCGCTCCTTCGTCCGTCCCTTCTATCTGAAGGCCGCGGAGGGGCTGCTCGCGCGGGAGGCGGACATCCTGCGGCTGCTCGTGGAGACGGAGGTGCCGGCGGCCCGGCTGCATGCCGTCGACGCGGTGGGCGAGCACTGCGACCATCCGTCGCTCGTGATGTCGCTGCTGCCGGGCGGCGTGCGGGTGCACGAGGCGGACGTCGAGCGGCAAAGCGTGCTGCTGGCACGGCAGTTGGCCGCGATCCACGGGCTGCGGGTGACGGCGGCGGACCGGCCGCGGACGTACCAGGCGTGGACGAGTCCCGAGCGGGTGCGGCTGCCGCAGGACACCGCGCGGCCGGAGCTGTGGCGGCGGGCCGTGGACGTGATCCGGCAGCCTCCGCCGCCGTACCGACCTTGTTTCCTGCACCGCGACTTCCACCCGGGAAACGTTCTCTTCACGGGAGCGGGAGCGGATCTGGCCGTCACGGGCGTCGTCGACTGGGTGGAGACCTCCTGGGGACCGGCCGACCTGGACGTCTCCCACTGCTCCACCGCACTCACCCTGCTGTACGGAGTCCCCGCGGGACTGCGTTTCGCCGACCACTACCGAGCGGCCGGCGGCACGCTCGACCAGGACCCGGAGGCCCACCTGTACTGGCGCATCCTGGACGCGCTGGCCTATGCACCGGACGCGGAGAAGGTCGCCGTGCCATGGCGGGAACTCGGGCGCACCGACCTGACCCCGGCGCTGCTCACTGAGCGCTTGGAGGACTACCTGCTCGCGCTGCTCGGAGACTAGGGCGTGTATCGAAAGTGGATGTCTACGGCCTTCCGGGCGGCTGAAACGCTGGGAAGGCCGTACGGGATCACTTCTGGTGGGGCTCTACAGCTTGGAGATGAGCGCCAGTTCGGAGGACTCCTCCATCTTGGCCGACACGACCTTGGTGGTGCGCTGGGAGATCTTCCAGCCGTCCGGGGTGCGTACCAGGGTGTCGTCGTAGAACCCGTGGAGGTTGAGGACCTTCTCGGGGTGCTCGGGGGTGGTCTGGATGTTCGCGTTGCCGTAGCACCGGGAGGTGGCCGTGTCCCCATCCACCGTGATGACGATGTTGCTGACGTGGTGCACGGTCAGGCCCAGGCCGGCGTGCCACTCCTCCATGAAGGAGGCGAGGTCCTCCAGGTTCTTCCAGGTGCCCGTGGGGAAGTCGGCCTGGACGTCGTCGGTGAAGCAGGTGCGGTACAGCGACCAGTCCTTGCGGTCGATCGCGGTCGAGTAGCGGGCCAGGACGTCGGAGATCGCAGTCTTGTCCTCGTGGTCGGTTGCCACTGTGTGTCCTCGTGTTTCTCAGTGCTGGTGGAACCGCCGGGCAGAGCGCCCGGCGGTTTGTGGCCACGGTCCGATCCTCACCCGTACCAGTACCTCTTGTGAAGTAGGCACCTTTTTGATATCTAGGTTCCTTATGGATACCACCAAGCGGTCTGGGTACAGATCATCAGACCCTGTCGCGCCAGTAGGCAGGCTCACGGACGCCCAGTGGTTCGCCGCGCAGATGCGGGATTGCCCCGCTCGCACGGTGATCGAGGTGCTCGCCAACAAGTGGGTTCTGTACGTCCTTGGCGCCCTTCAGCGCAACGAAGGGTCCATGCGGTTCAACGAACTGCGGCGTCTGCTGGACGGCATCACGCAGAAGATGCTCACCCAGACCCTGCGGGCCCTGGAGCGGGACGGACTCGTGGCCCGTACCGTCTATCCGACGGTGCCACCCCGCGTGGAGTACGCGCTGACCGAACTCGGCTCCGACATCGCAAGGTTGACCAACGCCATCGCCGAATGGTCCTACCTGCACACTGAGCCGATCCTCGCCGCCCGGGAACGGTTCGACGCCCGGGCGGCATCCCCCGAGCCCGTGTCGTGGTAGCCCCCGCCCTAGCGGCGCTGGTCACAGCCACTCGTTGATGGCCGCTACGAGGACCGTCGCCTTGTAGCGGACCGCGAGCTTGTCGTACCTGGTGGCCACGGCCCGGTGCCTTTTGAGGCGGTTGATGCCGCACTCGACCGGAGTCGCCCCGCTGCCCGGCTGTGATCACGACGGACATGGGCTTCTGGCCCTGTTCGACGGCCAAGTGCGGCTTGGTGGTTTTGCAGCTCCCTCTTTCCCGCGCTCCGGCGGCGTGCTGGTGGGCCCGGCAGACAGTGGAGTCGGCGTTGAGATCCCAGGTGATGAGGCCATTCGTATCGGCCCGGACCTGGAGCCGGGTGAAGATGCGCTGCCAGGTGCCGTTGCGCTGCCAACGGCGGAACAGGTCGTACGCGCGGGCCCACGGCCCGTACCTCTCGGGTATGTCCCGCCACGGGATGCCGGTGCGGACCCGGAAACGTATGCCGTCGATCAGCTGCCGTCGGCTCCATATGGGCAGCCGTGCGGGCTTCTTGCCCTTCGGCAACAGCGGCTCCAGCACGGCCCATTGCTTGTCCGTCAGATCTCTACGCGCCGCGAACCAAGATCATCGCACGGCCAAGATCTACTTTCGATACACGGCCTAGGCGCAATGCCGTTGCGTTAGGCAGTTGCTGGTTGGGGCCGTTGGATGCGGACTGCTCGGGTGCCGGTGTGGGTGGGTTGGGGCCAGGCGTGGTGCTCGGCTCGTTTGAGCCGGTAGTTGGACATCTTGCGTTTGACGACGCGGGGCTGGCTGCGCAGGCGTCTGTGTGGCAGGAGGCGTTCCAGCAGGTCGTGTTGGAGCAGGACGAGTGTTCTGACCAGCAGGTCAGGGGGAAAAGCTGCCCGGCGTGACGGTGACGCTGCGCCGGGCGGAGCGCAGGGTTTCAGTGAAGGAGATCCGGTCGGCATCCAGGCCGCGGGTGGCGGCGGTTCTGACCATCAGTTCGCGCAGGGCGTGGTAGACCAGCAGGTGGGCCCAGATCTGTTGCAGGACGCCGTCGGGGGTCTTGCTGGTGAGCACGACGCGGGCTCCGCGTTGATGGGTCTTGAGCTCGGCGAAGACGGCTTCCGCCTCCCAGCGCTCTTGGTAGAGCGCGGCCAACTGGCGGGCGGGATAGCGGCAGGCGTCGAGCAGGGTGGTCACCAGCCGGTAGTCCTCGGCCGCCCGGCCGGTGCCGTGCAGCTGGTAGGCCACCACCCGCACCGTGACCGGATCGGTGTGGGCGCGGTCGCCGGTGGCGTGGATGCGGGAGAGCCAGGATCCGTCCCGCAACTGCCGCTCCACGGGCAGGATCCGGTTGGCGGGCACCCGCCACAACAGATCGGCCCCGCTGTCAGTGAAGGCCCGCCACAACGGAACACCGAGGAACTCCCGGTCCGCCAGGACGAGCTGGCCCTCTTGGCAGGAACGGGGCAGGCGGCCGACCAGGGTGACCTCACCGGTGCGGCAGCCGGCCAGTTCCGCGTCCAGCACGAGATGGGTGCCCACCTCGATCAGGCAGGCCATCCGCACCTGGGGAAAGCAGGACTTGTCGTGGCCGCGGGGGTTGCCAGGACGGCCGAAGGCGGCTTCGTTGGCTGCACTGTCGGCGACATCCCAGCAGGTCCCGTCCACCGCCAGCAGCCGCAGCCCCCGCCAGAACACTCCCGGGGTGGCCTCGGTGCCCATCGGCTTCGCGGTCGTGGCAAACAGCACCCGCAGCGGCTCCGATCCCAGCCGCTGACGGGCCCGAAACAGCGACGACTTCGCCGGCGCATGCCACTCACCCAGCAACCCCGCACCTCGCAGGCCCTCGACCAGCTGCCGCATCACTTCCAGATACGGAGCCGGCGAGAACAGGGCCAGCGCGAGCACGAAGTACACCACCAGCCGGGCCGGCAGCAGGCGCCTGCGATGCTCCACACGGCCACAGGCAGCCACCACACGATCCACCAACCCCGGCGGATACACCCAGGTCAGCAGCCCTAACCCCGATAACTCGCCGACATCTGCAGACACCCGAACCACCCCCGGGACCACTGCACAGCAGCGTACGCCCACGAGCTAACGCAACGGCATTGGGCCTAGGCGCCGACCGCCGCCAGCACCGGCGTGCGGGCCGCGTCGTACCGGTCCAGCAGGACCCGCGCCACCTCCGGCGCCGGGCCCAGGACGTCGGCGAGCACGTCCGCCTCCGCCGCGCCCCGCGCGATGCGGTCCGGGAGGAAGCCGGGGGCCAGGACGTACGGGGCGACGGCGACCTTCGAGCAGCCGAGTGCGCGCAGCTCCCGTACCGCGTCCTCGGTGCGGGGCAGGGCGGCGGAGGCGAACGCAGGTCGCACGGCGCACCAACCGGTGTGCCGCCACTCCCGCGCGATTTCTGCGATCACTGCGATCGCCTCCGGGTCGGTGGATCCCGCCGAGGCCAGTACGACCCCGGTCGAGGACTTGTCGGCGGGCGTCAACCCGGCCTCGTACAAACGGCGTTCGAGGGCCGACAGGAGGAGGGGGGACGGGCCCAGCACCTCCGCCTGGCGGATCCGCAGCTGCGGCGGCGCGTCCCGCAGGACCGCCGGGATGTCCGCCTTCGCGTGGAACGCGCGCGTCAACAACAGCGGCAACGCTACGACGTCACGCACGTCCTCAGCCGCCAGGGACTCCAACACCCCCTGCACAGAAGGGATGTTGAAGTCCAGGAAGCCGGTCTCCACCCGTACGTCCGGGCGCAGCGAGCGCACCCGGCGGACGAGGGCGTGCACCGTCGCGGCGTGCCGCGGATCGCGGCTGCCGTGGGCGATGACGAGGAGAACCGGCTTGGTGCGCATGGGACTTCAGCTCTTCACCAGCAGGCCGCGGCTGCGCAGCACCCACCGCTCCAGCGGGCTGAAGATCAGCAGGTCGATGGCGATGCCGACGAACAGGATCAGGAGGATGGCGAGGAAGACCGTCGCCATGCTGCTGTTGGTGCGGCCCACCTCCAGGAGCTGGCCCAGGCCCATGCCCATGTCCGGCGACTGGGCGATGATCTCGGCGGCCATCAGCGACCGCCAGGAGAACGCCCAGCCCTGCTTCAGACCGGCCACATAGCCGGGCAGCGCCGCCGGCATCACGATGTGCCAGGTGCCGCGCAGTCCCGTCGCGCCGAGCGTGCGGCCCGCGCGCAGGAACAGCGGAGGCACCTGGTCGACACCCGACACCAGACCGTTGGCGATCGAGGGCACGGCGCCGAGCAGGATGACCGTGAACATCACCGAGTTGTTCAGTCCCAGCCAGATCACCGCCGGCGCGACCCAGGCGACCGAGGGCAGCGACTGCAGACCGGAGAGGATCGGGCCGATCGCCGCGCGCACGAACTTCACCCGCGCCACCACCAGGCCCAGCGGCGTACCGATGGCCAGCGCGAGCAGGAAGCCCAGCAGGCCGCGGGAGACGCTGCCCCAGATGTAGTCGAGCAGGGTGCCCTTGAGCCACTGGTCCTCGACCTCGCCCCACACGTCCGCGGGGGAGGGCAGCTTCGACGGGTCGTCGACGACCGGGTAGAGCAGGGTCCAGGCCACCAGCACCACGGCGATGGCGATGAGGGGCGGCAGGATCTTGTTCTTGAAGGTCTGGCTGAAGGGCGTACGGCCGCTGACCGTGGTCTCCAGCGCGTCGAGGCCCGCCTCTACGCTTCCGGCGTCCTGGGCCGGCGTGGTCTCAGTGCTGGCCATGACGGCGGATCTCCCCACGCAGTACATCGGTGATCTCAAGGGACAGTTCGGCCACGGGTGCGTCCTCGATGCGACGCGGCTGCGGGATGTCGACCGTCCACTCGCGCGCTATGCGCCCCGGCCGGGACGACAGCAGGATGACGCGCTGGGCGAGCCGCACCGCCTCGCGCACGTTGTGCGTGACGAAGAGGACGGACAGGCCCGTCTCGGTCCAGATGCGGGTCAGCTCGTCGTGCAGCACGTCCCGGGTGATGGCGTCGAGGGCCGCGAACGGCTCGTCCATCAGCAGCAGGTTGCTCTCCTGGGCGAGCGCGCGGGCCAGCGCGACACGCTGCCGCATACCGCCCGACAGTTCGTGGACGCGTTTGCCGTACGCGCCCTTCAGCCGCACGAGTTCGAGCAGTTCCTCGGTCTTCTCGCGCCGCTCGTTCTTCTGAACTCCCCTGAGCTTGAGGGCGAGTTCGATGTTCTTGCCGGCCGTCAGCCACGGGAACAGCGCGTGTTCCTGGAACATCAGGGCCGGGCGGCCGTCGGTCGCGATGGACCCGACGGTCGGCTTGTCCAGGCCCGCCACCAGGTTCAGCAGCGTGGACTTGCCGCAGCCCGAGGCCCCCAGGAGGGTGACGAACTCGCCGGGCGCGACATCGATGCTGATGTCGTCCAGCACGAGCTGCTGCCCGCCCGGTCCTGCGAAGGACTTCGAGACATGCTCAAGGCGAGCGGCGTACTCCACCGACTCCTCGGCCTTGGCGAAGGTCGTTGCCATGGTCGTCACCTCCTGGGAACTCATCGGGCGGGTATCAGCTGGTGCCGAGACCGGCGTCGTCGACCGTGCTCGCGCCGTCGGCCTTGAGGACCTTGTTGAGGAGCGTGAGGTCGTAGATGCCCTTCAGGTTCGGCTTCTCCAGCAGGCCGGCCTTGACCGCGTGCTCCGCCTCGGTGTTGAGGGTGGAGGCCAGCGGGTCGTCGGTGAACTGGATCGACGACCAGGCCGAGTCCAGGACGTCCGTCGGCAGCGCCTTGCCCGAGTCCGTCGCCAGCTGCTTGTTCGCCGCCGCCTTCGCCTTGTCCGGGTTGGCGTTGATCCACTTGTTGGCCTCGACCGAGGCCTTCAGCACGGCCTCGACGGCCTTCGGGTGGGCCTTGAGGAACTTCTGCGACACGATGATGTTCGTGATCACGAACTTCTTGTCGGGCCACAGCGTGGACTCGTCGAGCAGCACCTTGCCGCCCTCGGCGACCAGCTTGGACGCGGTCGGCTCCGGCACCCAGGCACCGTCGATGGCACCGGACTTGTAGGCGTCCGGAGTGATCTTGTTGTCGGTGCGGACCACCGACACATCGCCCTTGCCGGTGTTCGCGTCGACCTTCCAGCCCTGGTCGGCGATCCAGTTCAGGAACGCCACGTCCTGGGTGTTGCCGAGCTGCGGGGTCGCGATCTTCTTGCCCTTGACGTCCTTCAGGGACTTGATCTTCTTCGGGTTGACGACCAGCTTCACACCGCCGGACGCGGAACCACCGATGATCTTCAGGTTGGTGCCGCCCGACTTGGTGTAGCCGTTGATCGCCGGGGACGGGCCGATCCAGCCGATGTCGATCGAGCCGGAGTTGAGGGCCTCGATCTCGGACGGACCCGCGTTGAAGATCTGGTAGTCCGCCTTGGTGGCGCCCAGTTCCTTCTGGAAGAGGCCCTGCTGACGGGCGACGAGCGCGGTGCCGTGGGTCAGGTTGCCGAAGTAGCCGATCTTGACGGAGGAGAGCCCGTCGATCTTCGAGGACCCGGCGGCGACCTTCTCCTTGGCGTTGTCGGCCGTGGACTTGGACCCGTAGCCGCAAGCGGCGAGCGTGAGCAGCGGAAGTGCGGCGACCACGGCTATGCCGCGGCGAAGGAACGTTGAGCGGTTGACAGGCACGGGAGGTGTTCCTCTCGGAGGCCCGGCGGTCACGGTCTCTCAGGTCGTGGCCGGGAGGTCGGCAGGTCTACGGCGGTGGGGGGCGAGGGCGCGCAAGCGGTGCGCGTACGTCAGCGCACACATCGCGCCACTCCGCCCTGCCCGCTGCCGAGGTCACCGCTGCCTACGCGGCCGCCCTCCTTCGCGAACGTGGAGTAGTAGTCGAGGGAATTCATGTCAGAAGTCCCACCCGTCGTCCTCGGCCTCGTCCTTGACGGGCTCCGGGGACGCGAACGACTCGCCGACCATGCCCGCGGTGAGCGTGGTGCCGTCGCTGGGGTCGATCAGGATGAACGAGCCCGTGCGGCGCGAGTCGGCGTAGGAGTCCACCGGCAGCGGCTCCGCGGTGCGGATCTTCACGCGGCCGATGTCGTTGGCGACGAGCTGTCCCGGGTGCGGGTGCAGGGACAGGTCGTCGAGCGTGAGACGGGACGGGATGTCCTTGACGATCGCCTTGACCGTGCGGGTGCCGTGCTTGAGCAGCACCCGGTGGCCGACGGTGAGCGCCTGGTCGGCGACGTGGCAGACGGTCGCCTCGATGTCCTGCGTGGTCGCCGGGGCGTCCTTGCTGGGCACGATCAGGTCGCCGCGCGAGATGTCGATGTCGTCCTCCAGGAGGATCGTCACCGACTGGGTGGTCCAGGCGACGTCGACCGGCTCGCCGAGCAGGTCGATGCCGGAGATCTTCGAGGCCCGGCCGGACGGCAGTACCGTCACCGCCTCGCCGACGTGGAAGGAACCCGCGGCGATCTGGCCCGCGTAGCCCCGGTAGTCCGGGTGCTCGGCGGTCTGCGGCCGGATCACGTACTGCACGGGCAGGCGCGCGTGGCAGTGGCTCAGGTCGTGGGTGACCGGGACCGTCTCCAGGTGCTCCAGGAAGGTCGGGCCGCCGTACCAGTCCATGTTCGCGGACGCGTCCACCACGTTGTCGCCGGCCAGCGCCGAGATCGGGATCGCGGTGATCTCGGGGACGCCCAGTTCGAGCGCGTACGCCGTGAACTCCTCGGCGATCGCGGCGAAGACGGACTCCTGGTACTCGACCAGGTCCATCTTGTTGACGGCCAGCACCACGTGCGGGACGCGCAGCAGAGCCGCGATGGCCGCGTGCCGGCGGGTCTGCTCGACGACGCCGTTGCGGGCGTCGACCAGGATGATCGCGAGCTCGGCGGTGGAGGCGCCGGTGACCATGTTGCGGGTGTACTGCACGTGCCCGGGGGTGTCGGCGAGGATGAACCGCCGCTTGGGCGTGGCGAAGTAGCGGTATGCCACGTCGATCGTGATGCCCTGCTCGCGCTCGGCGCGCAGGCCGTCGGTGAGCAGCGCGAGGTCGGGGGCGTCCTGCCCGCGCGAGGCCGAGGCGCGCTCCACGGCCTCCAACTGGTCGGTCAGGACCGACTTGGAGTCGTGCAGCAGCCGTCCGACGAGGGTCGACTTGCCGTCGTCGACGGAGCCCGCGGTCGCGAAGCGCAGGAGCGTGGTCTCGGTGAGGCCGAGTTCCGTGGTGGTGCTGCTCATGTCTAGAAGTACCCCTCGCGCTTACGGTCTTCCATCGCGGCCTCGGACATCTTGTCGTCGGCGCGGGTGGCGCCGCGCTCGGTGAGCCGGGATGCGGCGATCTCGTTGATGACCTGCTCCAGCGTCACGGCGTCCGAGTCGACGGCGCCCGTGCAGGACATGTCACCGACGGTCCGGTACCGGACGAGCCGCTTCTCGACCGTCTCGCCGTCCTTGGGCCCGCCCCACTCGCCTGCGGTCAGCCACATACCGCTACGGGCGAACACCTCACGCTCGTGCGCGAAGTAGATCTCGGGCAGCTCGATGCCCTCGCGGGAGATGTATTGCCAGACGTCCAGTTCGGTCCAGTTGGACAGCGGGAAGACGCGGACGTGTTCGCCGGGGGCGTGCCGGCCGTTGTAGAGGTTCCACAGCTCGGGGCGCTGGCGGCGCGGGTCCCACTGCGAGAACTCGTCCCGCAGCGAGAACACCCGCTCCTTGGCCCGGGCCTTCTCCTCGTCCCTGCGTCCGCCGCCGAAGACGGCGTCGAAGCGCTCGCTCTGGATCTTCTCGGTCAGTGGCAGCGTCTGGAGCGGGTTACGTGTCCCGTCGGGGCGTTCGCGCAGCACACCGCGGTCGATGTAGTCCTGTACGGAGGCCACATGGAGGCGCAGTCCGTGTGCGGCGACCACACGGTCGCGGTAGTCGAGTACCTCGGGGAAGTTGTGCCCGGTGTCGACGTGCAGCAGCGTGAAGGGGATCGCGGCCGGGGCGAAGGCCTTCAGCGCGAGGTGCAGCATGACGATGGAGTCCTTGCCGCCGGAGAACAGGATCACCGGCCGTTCGAACTCGCCCGCCACCTCACGGAAGATGTGGACGGCTTCGGACTCCAGCGCGTCCAGGTGGGAGAGGGCGTACGGCGCGGCCGTGCCCTCCGCCACGGTGGCAACGGTCGTCGTCATGCCAGTCCCCTTTCGGCGAGCAGCGCGTGGAGCGCGGCCGCGGACTCCTGGACGGTCTGGTGCTGCGACTCGATCCGCAGATCGGGCGACTCGGGCTCCTCGTACGGGTCGTCCACGCCGGTCAGCCCGGACAGCTCGCCGGCCGCCTGCTTGGCGTACAGACCCTTCACGTCGCGTACGGAGCACACGTCGACCGGAGTGGCCACGTGCACCTCGATGTACGGCGCCCCGCCCTCCTGGTGGCGCTTGCGCACCGCCTCGCGGCTGTCCGCGTAGGGCGCGATCACCGGGACGAGCGCCTTGACGCCGTTGCGGGCGAGCAGCTCGGCGAGGAAGCCGATGCGCTGCACGTTCGTGTGCCGGTCCTCGCGGCTGAAGCCGAGGCCCGCCGAGATGAACTCGCGGATCTCGTCGCCGTCGAGCACCTCGACGAGGTGGCCCTCCTCGCGCAGCCGGCCGGCCAGCTCGTACGCGATGGTGGTCTTGCCGGCACTCGGCAGACCCGTGAGCCAGACGGTGGCTCCGGTCGTCACGTGCAACTCCTCGGTGTTCTCGGTGATGGTCGTCATCAGTGCAGCCCGCACTCGGTCTTGGCGTTGCCCGCCCAGCGGCCGGCCCGCGCGTCCTCGCCCGCGAGCACCCGGCGGGTGCAGGGGGCGCAGCCGACGGACGCGTAGCCGTCCATCAGCAACGGGTTGGTCAGTACGCCGTGTTCGGCGACGTAGGCTTCCACGTCGTCCTGGGTCCAGCGGGCGATCGGCGAGATCTTGACCTTCTGCCGCTTCTCGTCCCAGCCGACCACCGGGGTGTTCGCCCGGGTCGGGGACTCGTCGCGGCGCAGACCGGTCGCCCAGGCCACGTAGTTCTTCAGGCCCCGCTCCAGGGGCTCGACCTTGCGCAGCCTGCAGCACAGGTCGGGGTCGCGGTCGTGCAGCCTGGGGCCGTACTCCGCGTCCTGCTCGGCGACCGTCTGCCGCGGGGTGAGGGTGATGACGTTGACGTCCATCACGGCCTCGACCGCGTCCCGGGTGCCGATGGTCTCCTCGAAGTGGTAACCGGTGTCGAGGAACACGACGTCCACGCCGGGCATCGCGCGCGAGGCCAGGTGGGCGACGACCGCGTCCTCCATCGACGAGGTCACGCAGAAGCGCTTGCCGAAGGTGTCGGCCGCCCATCGGAGGATCTCGAGGGCGGAGGCGTCCTCGAGATCCTGGCCCGCACGCTCGGCGAGCGCCTTGAGATCCTCGGTCGCCTTCTCTTCCTGAACCGCGGTCATATCTGGTCTCCCCCTGCTTCGGAATGCCGGAGTCCACGGGCGAGCAGCCCGAGGAACTTCAGCTGAAAAGCCCGATTGCACGCCGCGCATTCCCACGCGCCGTGGCCCTGCTCGCTGGGACGGAGGTCCTCGTCGCCGCAGTAGGGGCAGTAGAAGGGGGCGGCCCGCTCGCTCATGAGAGGGCCTCCTCGGACGCACGGGAGGCCCACGCGGCGAACCGCTCGCCCTCCTCGCGCTCGGCCTGGAAACGCTTCAGGACCCGCTCGACGTAGTCGGGCAGCTCCTCGGAGGTGACCTTCAGACCACGGACCTTGCGGCCGAACCCGGCCTCCAGCCCGAGCGCGCCGCCGAGGTGCACCTGGTAGCCCTCGACCTGCTCGCCCTGGTCGTTGAGGACCAGCTGGCCCTTGAGACCGATGTCCGCGACCTGGATACGGGCGCAGGCGTTCGGGCAGCCGTTGAGGTTGATGGTGATCGGCTCGTCGAAGTCCGGGATACGGCGCTCCAGTTCGTCGATCAGGGAGGAGCCGCGCTGCTTGGTCTCGACGATGGCGAGCTTGCAGTACTCGATGCCGGTGCAGGCCATGGTGCCGCGCCGGAACGGGGAGGGCTTGGCCGTCAGGTCCAGCGCCTCCAGGGCCTCGACGAGCGGTTCGACCTGCGCCTCCTCGACGTCGAGGACGATCATCTTCTGCTCGACGGTGGTACGGACCCGGCCCGAGCCGTGGGCCTCGGCGACCTCGGCGATCTTCGTGAGCGTGGCGCCGTCGACGCGGCCGACGCGCGGGGCGAAACCGACGTAGAAGCGGCCGTCCTTCTGTCGGTGAACGCCGACGTGGTCGCGCCAGCGCTCGGTGGGCTCGGCGGGCGCGGGGCCGTCGACCAGCTTTCGCTTCAGGTATTCGTCCTCGAGGATCTGGCGGAACTTCTCCGGACCCCAGTCGGCGACCAGGAACTTCAGGCGGGCGCGGGTGCGCAGGCGCCGGTAGCCGTAATCGCGGAAGATGCCGATCACGCCGGCCCAGGCGTCCGGGACCTCCTCCAGGGGCACCCAGGCGCCGAGCCGGACGCCGATCTTCGGGTTGGTGGAGAGGCCGCCGCCGACCCACAGGTCGAAGCCGGGGCCGTGCTCGGGGTGCTCGACGCCGACGAAGGCGATGTCGTTGATCTCGTGGACCACGTCCAGGAGCGGCGAGCCGGAGATCGCGGACTTGAACTTGCGCGGCAGGTTGGAGAACTCCTTGCTGCCGATGAAGCGCTTGTTGATCTCGTCGATGGCCCAGCTGCCGTCGACGATCTCGTCCTCGGCGATACCGGCGACCGGCGAGCCGATCACGACGCGCGGACAGTCGCCGCAGGCCTCCGTGGTGGACAGGCCGACCGCCTCCAGGCGGTTCCAGATCTCCGGGACGTCCTCGATGCGGATCCAGTGCAGCTGGATGTTCTGCCGGTCGGTGATGTCCGCGCTGCCGCGCGCGAACTCCTCGGAGATCTCGCCGATCACGCGCAGCTGCTGAGTGGTGAGGCGGCCGCCGTCGATCCGCACCCGCAGCATGAAGTACTTGTCGTCCAGCTCCTCCGGCTCCAGGATCGCGGTCTTGCCGCCGTCGATCCCGGGCTTGCGCTGGGTGTACAGGCCCCACCAGCGCATACGTCCACGAAGGTCGTTGGGGTCGATCGAGTCGAACCCGCGCTTCGAGTAGATCGTCTCAATGCGTGTCCGCACATTGAGACCGTCGTCGTCCTTCTTGAACTGCTCGTTGCCGTTGAGCGGGGTGTAGTGCCCCATCGCCCACTGTCCCTCACCGCGGTGACGGCTCACCTTGCGGCGGGGCGCTGCGGCGGCAGGGTTCTGCGGGGTGGCGGCCATGGTGATTACGTCCTTCGGGACAGGCGGAAATTCGGCTCTGACCTGCGCGTACGGGCGCATGAGTAGATATGCGCTGCGTTGCGCGGGATGAGAGGGAATGTCAGGAGATGTCGGGTGTACTGCGGCCCCGCGGCCGGAGGCCGCTAATGAGCTCCTAGCACGCCGGACAGATGGCGCTGGACATGCGGCCGAGGTCGACGTGCCGCCGACTCACCAAGGCAATTCCAGTTCCAGACATGACGGAAGCGTGGCACGGCAATCTGGACACAGTCCAGCTTCGTCCACGATGCGGACATCCTTGTCCCGGAATGTGAGACAAGGGTGTCGTCGATCACATTGGTCGCCGCATGTCTTGTCCATGCAGGTCAGGCGCGGTATGCCCCGGGCCAGGGACCGGGCGCGGCCACCTCGGCCTCCTCCTCGACCTTGGTGTCGAAGAGCTTGAAGCCCCGACGCAGATAGTTGTCCATCGCGTGCTCCCCGTCCAGGCTGCAGGTGTGCAGCCAGACCCGCTTGGTCGTGGCCAGCCCCGGCCACCGCTCGGCGAGGTCCCAGGCGCGGGCGGCACCGTACGACAGCAGGTGTCCGCCGATCCGGCGGCCCCGGAAGGCGGGGATCAGTCCGAAGTAGACGATCTCCACGACCCCGTCGTCCTGCGGCTCCAGCTCCACGTATCCCGCGGGGGTGCCCCGGTCGTACGCCACCCACGTCTCCACGCCAGGCCGCGCGAGGTGCTCCTCCCACCGGGCGTACGTCCAGCCCAGCCGGTCGATCCAGCGGATGTCGCCGCCGACGGAGGCGTACAGGAAGCGGCTGAACTCGGGGGAGGGGACCTCGGAGCGGACGATCCGCACGGCCTCGTCCGGCGTGGCGGCCGGCAGCACGTCGGTCGGCGCGGTCTGCTCCAGGGACCAGGTGGTCACGGGGATGTTGGTCATGCCCGCCAGGGAATCATCCGCCCGGGAGGTCTGTCGATCGCGATCTAGTCCTCGCCGTCCAGGGACCGGTCGATCGAGCTGAGCGGCAGCGCGTAGAGCATCCGCCCCGACTGGGACCAGACCTCGCCGGACTCCTCCCAGTAGGAGAGGGAGCCCGCCTGACCGCTCCAGCAGCGGTTCGACTCGTCCGAGCCGCACTCGGTGGCCTGCGCGCCGCGCGCGTTCTGCCGCCAGAGGGTGCCGCGGCCGTCCCGGGTGTCGGACGCCCGGTCCAGATACCAGTAGGGGCCGTAGGACAGGACGCCGCTGACGTCGG
Organism: Streptomyces sp. CA-249302; assembly: GCF_050936785.1. Classification (NCBI taxonomy): domain Bacteria; kingdom Bacillati; phylum Actinomycetota; class Actinomycetes; order Kitasatosporales; family Streptomycetaceae; genus Streptomyces; species Streptomyces sp. CA-249302. The sequence continues at coordinate 8,550,947 of NZ_JBNJMG010000001.1, forward strand.
TCGTCCTCGTCTCGTACGCCTGGGTCGCCACCGCGCGTCCGGAGGCGTCCGTGGCCAGCAGACCGGCGCGGGCCGGGTCGCTGCTGAACGGGTAGCGCCACAGGCGGGTGTGCCGGTCGCTGTCCGCGGCCACCCGCTCGCTCGCCACCAGGCTGTCGGGCGCGGTGCTGCGGTCCAGGGAGATCGCCGCCGGGCGCGGGGTCTTGCCGGTGAGCTGGTACGAGCCCACGGCCGGAAGGACATACCGGGCGCCGTACGCCGACCAGCCGCCGCGCACCTTGCCGACCCGGGCGCTGTCCACGCCGGCCCGCTGGATGCGGTCCAGGTCGTAGACGTACAGGCCGTCGGCCGTGGTGACCAGCAGCCTGCCCTGGTACCAGACCATGCCGGAGACGGGGGAGGCGAGCCCGCGGTAGTCGCGGCCGCCGTCGACCGGGACGGTGAGCAGCGCCCAGGTGTAGGTGAGGTGGGTGGGGTCGTCGGCGTTCACGAAGGCGACCTTGGCGAGGCCGGTCCGGGAGGCCCGGCCGGTGTCGTGGGTCCAGCCGGAGAGGATCACCCGGTGCGCGCCCCAGTGGCCGTCGTCGTCGGCGTCCCCGGAGGTGGTGACCGCGCCGGCCTGCCAGCCGCGGGTGTCGGCGGCGTCCCAGCAGTACGCGCGCGTGGCGGTCGGCACGACGGGCAGCACCGAGCGGTCGGCGGTCGTGCAGTCGGCCGGGGCGCGCAGCGAGCGGTCGGCGTCGTCGAGCACCGCGCTCACCCCGACGGGCTTGCCCATGGCGGAGGACAGCCGGTCGAGTGTGGCCTGCGGAACCAGCCGCTCCTGCAGCCGGTATCCGGCGGCGGATCCGGCGAGCTCCTTCACGCCGTCGGCGTCCTTGCTCCCCGTGGCCTGCGAGGCGCTGATCATCGTGGCCGCGGCGGTGAGTGCGAGGGCGGTCCCGGCCAGGAAAGCGCGCAGCGCCTTGCCCCGCTTCTGCCGACGGTGCCTGCCACGCTGCTTCATACGTCCTCCCGAGGCGAGCCAACTGCGTTCATTGGTCCGTGTGTTGACCAAAGGAGCAGGTGGGGTGGCCCGTAGAGGGATGCTACGGCAGTCCGGCGCGGACGGGGACGAAGACCTTGCAATTATGCGGAAGATGGCGCGACTTTGCCCCGTGATGTCACTCGGAGAGACGGGGTGGACACGCTCGGGGCGTCTTTTCCTCCCTCAGACGCCCGTTGACCACCGAGGGCGCCGTCGAGTGCGGCAGCAGGTCGTGCGGGTCGGCCGGCAGCAGCACCTCGATCTCCGCCGCCTCGGCGAAACGGTAGGGCCGGTGTTCCAGCAACCCCCCGAGATAGCGCCGTATTCGGGACATCTCGGCGCGCACGGTCACCGTACGGGCCGGGTCGCCGAACACGTCCTCGGCCAGGCCCGCCGCACTGCGCCCGTCCCGGTGCAGGGCCAGCAGGTACAGCAACTCGGCGTGCCGGGGGCTCAGTTCGTGGCTCCAGGAACCCGCGTATCCGGTCGCCGTGACCGACCAGCGGCGCGGCTGGGTCAGGTCCAGGACGACCCGGTCGGCGACCCGCGGCACCGGTTCGTCGGAGGCCCGGACCAGCCAGCCCTCGCCCAGCGGCTCCACCGAGCACAGCCCGAGCGGCGGCAGCCACCGGCGGCCCGCCGACAGGGACTTGGGCAGGGACATCCGGTTCGTGTACGGCATCCCGGTCACCGCGGCCGTCCAGCCGTCCCGGTCCACCGCCAGCGCCCGGCCGCCCAGCCGGGACAGCACCGGGGCGGCCACCGCGCGCAGCCGCTCCAGCGAGGTCAGATGCAGCTCGCGCAGCCGGGCCTCGGCGAGCTTGGCCACCGAGTCGACCCAGGCGAGGGTCGCCGGGTGCATCGTCTCCAGCGGTCCGCTGACGTCCACCACCCCGAGCAGCCGGCCGTCCCGGGGGTCCGTGATGGGCGCGCCGGTGCAGGTCCAGGTGGTCTGCGAGCGGACGAAGTGCTCGGAGGCGAAGACCTGTACGGGCCGGCGCACCACCGCCGGCGTACCGATGCCGTTCGTTCCGACGACGTCCTCGCTCCAGTCCGCGCCGAGTTCGAAGCCCAGCCCGTCGGCCCGGCGCAGCACCGCCGGGCTGCCCTCCCGCCACAGCACCCGGCCGTCCTCGTCGGCGACCACCATGATGTGGTGGGCGACGTCCGCGACCGACAGGAGTCCCTCGCGCAGCACCGGCATGACGTGCCGCAGCTCGGTGGTGTCCCGGCGCCTGCGCACCTCGTCGTCGGGCAGCAGCCCCGAGCGCCGGTCGCGTTCGGGGTCGATGCCGCTGCGCAGCATGCGGCCCCAGGACTGCTCGATCACCGGGCGCGGCGCGACGGGGGTGCGCTGTCCCGCGAGGGTGGCGGACCGGACCTCGCTGAGCACCCGCGCCGCACGCGCCGAGTCGACCGCGGCGAGCTGGGTGACGTCCGTCGGCGAGAGCGCCACTGGACCTCCCGGGAAGATGGGCTCGGGACAACCGTTTCCCGTCGTGTTTCGGACACGGGAGCCGGAGTGCGTCCTGACTGTCCGTCTCATAGTGCCTTTCGTCCCTGACGGACGGGCATGGTCCGGCCACAGACAGCAGCAAGTTGCAACCCCTTGCAACCCTGGTGAACGCCCGCGGCTTGTTTGAATATTGAGCAACGCCGTCCCGAGCGGCGTTCGCGGCCTCGAACGGGCCAGTGGGCGGGGGTGGTGCCGTGTCGGCGCAGCACCACCCCCGCACTTTCATGTCCGCAGATCAGGAAGGCCGGGCCCGCTCCACGACGGAGGCCAGGTCCAGGGTGTGCGGCAGCGTGCCGAAGGCCGCGCCGCCGTCGCCGCCGAGCCGCGCGGCGCAGAACGCGTCGGCGACCTCGGATGGCGCGAACCGGACCAGCAGCGAGCCCTGGAGCACCAGCGCCAGCCGCTCCGTCAGCCGCCGGGCCCGCGCCTCGATGCCCTCCAGATCGGCCAGTTCGGTCAGCAGGCCCTTGATCGCGCCGTCCAGCCGGTGATCGGCACCGCGCGCCTTCCCGACCTCCCGCAGATAGGCGTTGAGGGCCTGCGGCTCACGCTGGAGCACCCGCAGCACATCCAGCGCCTGCACGTTGCCCGCACCCTCCCACACCGAGTTGAGCGGCGACTCGCGCACCAGCCGGGGCAGCCCCGACTCCTCCACGTACCCGTTGCCGCCCAGGCACTCCGCGGCCTCGACCACGACCGGTGTACAGCGCTTGGTCACCCAGTACTTGGCGGTCGGTACGGCGATCCGCAGCAGCGCCCGCTCCTCTTCGCCGCCGTCGTCGTAGGCGGCCGCGAGCCGCAGCGCGAGGGTGGTGGCCGCCTCGGACTCCACCGCCAGATCGGCCAGCACGTTGCGCATCAACGGCTGGTCGACGAGCTTCGCGCCGAAGGCCTCCCGGTGGGTGCAGTGGTGCACGGCCTGCGCGACCGCCTGCCGCATCAGCCCCGCCGAACCGAGTACGCAGTCCAGCCGGGTCGCCGCCACCATGTCGATGATGGTGCGCACCCCGCGTCCCTCCTCGCCGACCCGGCGGGCCCAGGTGCCGGCGAACTCGACCTCGGCGGAGGCGTTCGAGCGGTTGCCGAGCTTGTCCTTGAGGCGCTGGATGAGGAAGGCGTTGCGGGAGCCGTCGTCCAGCACACGGGGGACGAGGAAGCAGGTCAGCCCGTCCGCGGCCTGCGCGAGCACCAGGAAACCGTCCGACATGGGCGCCGAGCAGAACCACTTGTGCCCGGTCAGGGTGTACGCACCGGCCTCGGCCAGCGGCGTCGCGGCCGTCGTGTTGGCGCGTACGTCACTGCCGCCCTGCTTCTCCGTCATGCCCATCCCGAACAGGGCGCCCGCCTTGAGACGCGCGGGCCGCAGTCCACGGTCGTAGACGGCCGAGGTCAGCCGAGGCCCCCACTCCTCGGCGAGGACGGGATCGGTCCGCAGCGCGGGCACGGCGGCGTGGGTCATCGACAGCGGACACAGATTGCCGGCCTCGACCTGCGTCCAGACCAGGAACGCGGCCGCCCGGCGGACATGCCCGCCGGGCCGGTTCCAGGCGGCGGTCAGCCCCGCGGCGACACCCTTGCCGAGCAGCCGGTGCCAGGCGGGATGGAAGTCCACCTCGTCGACGCGATGGCCGTACCGGTCATGGGTCCGCAGCCGGGGCGGATGCTCATTGGCCTGAACGCCCCACTCCTGCACCTGGGCGGACCCGGAGGCCCGACCCAGGGCGACGAGCTCGTCCCGCGCCTCGTCGAGGACGGCCGGGGGGAGGTGCCGTCCGACGGCGGAGGTGAGGACCCGGTCGGCGGTGTAGACGTCGTAGCCGACCAGGGGCGGTGCCTGGTTGGTCACGGTATGCGTGGTGCCTGCCATGCCGCGAACGTACCCCGTCACAGCGACCGTCGGCACAACTCAGCCCGTCTGGGGGTGCCCCCTTTGGGGGAGTTCGAGGACAAGGCCCCTTCAGGGCCGATCGGGGTTCCAGGGGGCAGAGCCCCCTGGAAACGGAACCTCAGGCCGACCGAGCCATCGCGGTTGTCGGCTCGGATTCCGTCACATCGGCCGGCCACCCTTCCCGGTACACCGTGTCCAGATACCGCTCCCCGAGATCCGGAGCGATCGCCACCGACACGAGCCCCTCATGGCCGTGCTCCGCCAGCCACTGCCCCGCCCCACTGACCACCGTCCCCGTCGACCCCCCGAACAGGAACCCCCGCGCCGCCAGCCGCCGGCAGGCCAGCACCGCGTCCGTCTCGTCCACACGGATCAGATCATCCACGTAGGACTCGTCCAGCAGCGCCGGTGGCACGCTCGTGCCCAGCCCCGGTATCAGCCGCCGCCCCGGCGCCCCGCCGAAGCTCACCGAGCCGACGCTGTCGACGGCCACGATCCGCACCCGGCGCCGCCACTGCCAGAACCAGCGCGCGCAGCCCATCAGCGTCCCGGTCGTGCCCGCGCCGACGAACAGCACGTCCAGGTCCGGGAAGCGGCGGGCGATCGCCGGCGCGGTGGTGCGGTAGTGCGCCTTCCAGTTCCCCTGGTTGGTGTACTGGTTGAGCCAGACGTATCTGTCGTCGGCCGCGCACAGTGCGGCCACGTACGCCATCCGCGCCCCCAGGAAGCCCGCGCGCGTGTCCGGCTCCTCGATGACGTGCACCTCGCTGCCGAGCGCCTCCATCAGCCGTATCGTCGGCTGGTTGCAGCGCGCGTCGGTCACGCACAGAAACCGGTATCCCCGGCTCGCCGCGATCACGCTGAGCGCCACGCCGAGATTGCCGGACGAGGACTCGACCAGGACGGAACCCGGCCGCAGCAGCCCGTCCCGCTCGGCGGCGTTCACCATCTCGGTGGCCGCCTTGAGCTTGATCGAGCCGGCGAAGTTGAAGCCCTCACACTTCAGGTACAGCGGCAGCCCCAGCGCCGCCCTCAGGTCGACGTAGAGCTCGTTCTCGTTGAATTGAACGGGATCGGAAATGACGGGCATGCTGCCCCCTCCTCATGCGTCACGATGCCCGGCCGGTCAGCCGTACCGGCGCAGCTCGTGGAAGAACCCGTCGACGACATGCAGCCCTCCCCTGCGGGCCACTTCGTCGTGGACGAACCTGCCGACCGCGAGGTCGAGCACCCCCAGTCCGAACGGCGAGAAGACCACCGTCCGGTCGGCCGGGACGGTGGACCGCCCGGTCAGTACGTCGTCGAGCGTCCCGTCGAGGAACTCCCGCCCGCCGGTGAGCTGTTCGGCCAGGTGCGGCGAGGTCTGCGCCTTCAGACAGTGCTCGACGTCGTCCACGTAGTTCGCGGACGCGAGCAGGATCTTCGGGTCCAGGTCGCGCAGCGAGACGTGCAGGACCAGCGGGTGGTGCTCGAACCACGACGGGTCGTGGATGTACGGCTCGGACGCGACCGTCGCGAACACGATCAGGTCGCTCGCCCGGACCAGGGATTCGGGCGAGTCGTGCACGGTGACCTTGCCCCCGGCCCCCGTGCGCTCCAGGTAGGACCCGAAGCCCGCCGCGCTCTCCGACGACAGGTCGTGCACGCCCGTCTCCTCGAACTCCCAGCCGGTGGCCGCGAGATGGGTGTGGATGTAGCGGGCGATCAGACCCGTGCCGATGAAGCCGACCCGGGTCGGACGCGTCCGCGTGCGGCTCAGCCGGTCGGCCGCGAGGGCCGCCGAGGACGCCGTGCGCGTCGCGCTGATCACCGAACTCTCCAGACAGGCGTACGGGTAACCGGTTTCCGGGTCGTTGAGGATCAGTACGGCCGAGGCGCGCGGCAGACCGGACTTCGTGTTCTCCGGGAAACTGGAGATCCACTTCAGCCCGTCCACCCGCAGCGGTCCGCCGAGCGACGCGGGCAGCGCGATGATCCGCGAGCTGGGCCGGTCCGGGAAGCGCAGGAAGTACGACGGCGGGTTCACCGACTCGCCCTCCCCGTGCAGCCGGTACACGGCCTTGACGAGCTCACCGATCTCCGGCTCGCGGCCCCGCAGGGCCTCGACGACCTGTTCGCCGGAGACAACGGAGAAGGACGGTGCGGCAGTTGCGGTCATGCGGTCCTCACCTCGACGGTCGGTGCGCAGTCGGTCAGTCGTACGGGATCCCCGAGCGCGGCCAGCACCTCGCGCGGTCCCTCGAAGGGCTCGCGGCTGTGCGCGGTACGGATGTTGTCGACGAGCAGCAGGTCACCGGAGCGCCACGGCTCGCGCAGGGTGTGCGCCTCGTACACCTCGTTGATCGCGGCGACGATGCCCTCGTCCAGCGGATCGCCGTTCCCGAAACGGGTGTTGAAGGGCAGCCCGTCGGGGCCGTAGACGTCGACCAGGTACTCGCGCACCTCGGGATCCATCGTCCACTCGTTCAGGAAGGCGATCTGGTTGAACCAGCAGCGCCGCCCGGTCACCGGGTGGCGGACCACCGCGCTGCGGTGCTGCCGGGTGTGCAGCGAGCCGTCCTCCTGCCAGGCGAAGTCGATCGCGTGGGTACGGCAGTAGCGCTCGACCGCCGCCCGGTCCTCGGTGCCGAAGGCCTCGGCGACCGAGGCGCCGATCTCGTCGTTGTACGTCCGGGTCAGCAGCCAGCCCTCCCGCTCGAACCGCTCGACCAGCGCGGCCGGCAGCGCCTCGAGGACGGTCGGCGCGTCGGCGACCGCGGTCGCGCCGCCGGTCTCCGACGCCACCAGGCACGCGAAGAGCAGCAGGCCCGGGAAGCCCAGGGAGTAGCTCAGCTCGTGGTGCATGCACATCTGCTGGTTGGGCGGCCACTTGGAGGAGGAGTACACGCCGTCCGCATAGGAGCGGCGGGGTGCGAAGGGCTCCCGGTCGGCCATCAGACCGCCGGTGAGCCGCCGGAACACGGCCTCCGTGGCGGTGGGTTCGTTCAGCGACAGCCCGCGGACCAGCAGGCTGCCGTGCTCGGCGACCGCGGCACGCAGCGCGTCGCGGTGCTCGGCGGCCCAGCTCACCGGGTCGTCGGCCGACTTCGCGTGCAGGAGAGGTGGCCGGCCCGGGGCCGGTTCCACGTCCGGAAGAAGGGTCGGAGAGTGCGACATCGTGCGGGTTCCTTTCAACTGTGCTGGTCGAGCAGGTCCGCCAGTTCGGCGAGGACCGGATGGCGGGTGACGTCCTTGAGCGTGATCGCCCGGTCCAGGGCGATCGCGAGCTTCACCGCGGACAGCGAGGTGCCGCCGCGGTCGAAGAAGTGGTCCAGGCGGCCGATGCGGTCCACCGGAACGCCGAGCACCTCGGCCCAGGCGCCGGCCAGCCGCCGCTCCCCGGCTGTCCGGGGCTCGCCCGAACCTCCACAGCTCCCGGAATCCAGCTGCTCCGCAAGGGAGATGAGGGTCTTGCGGTCGGTCTTGCCGTTGGCGGTCAGCGGCAGCGACTCCCGCCAGTGCACGACCGCCGGAACCATGTATTCGGGCAGCGACACGGCCAGCCGTTCCCGCACCGCGTCGGCGCCCACCGGCTCGGGACCGGTGCAGAACGCCACCAGCTGCGTCCCGCGTACGACGACCACCGCGCCGTCGCGCACCCCGGCCACCCGCAGCAGCGCGTTCTCGATCTCGCCGATCTCCACCCGGAAACCGCGCACCTTGACCTGGCTGTCCCGCCGGCCCAGGAACTCCAGCTTCCCGTCCGGCAGCCAGCGCCCGTGGTCGCCGCTGCGGTACAGCCGCTCGCCGGGCCGGTACGGGTCGTCGGTGAAGACCGCCTTGGTCCGCTCGGGGTCGTTCACGTAACCGCGGCCGACACAGACACCGGAGAAGACGATCTCGCCGGGCGCGCCCAGCGGTACGGGCACCAGGTCCTCGTCGACGACGTACACCCGGACGTTCGCGACCGGCCGGCCCAGCGGCACCCGGTCGCCGTCCGGCGCGCGGTCCATGACCTCGTGGTTGGTGTCGTCCGAAGTCTCGGTCAGGCCATAGGCGTTGACGAGCCGGATGCCGGGCTGGGCGGCGAACCAGCGCTGCACCAGCTCCTTCTTCACCGCCTCGCCGGTCACCGACACACAGCGCAGGTCGGGCAGTTCGCGCGGTCGCTGCCCCAACTCGGCGAGCACGGCCTCCAGATACGACGGCACGATCTGGAGCACGTTCACCCGGCCGCGCGCGACCGTGTCCACGAACCGCGGCACGTCCAGGATCGTCTCCTGGTCCACCAGCAGCGTCCGCCCGCCCACGACCAGCGCCGAGACCAGCTGCCACAGGGAGATGTCGAAGCACTGCGGAGCCGTCTGCGCGACCGTCCGCCCGGCGCCGACCCCCAGGTCGGAGATCTTCGCCAGGACGTGGTTCAGGAAGCCCGCGTGCTCGCACATCGCGCCCTTGGGCTCACCGGTGGAGCCGGAGGTGAAGTAGATGTAGGCGAGCTGGTCGGGCCAGACCGGCAGCCGGAGGTCGTGGTCGGCATGGCCCTCGGCGTACGCGGTGTCCGCGAACAGCTTGCGCACCGTTCCGCCCAGGTGCTCGTCGCTGCCCCGCTCGGTGAGCACCAGCCGGCACTCGGCCCGCTCCAGGGTCCGGGCGATCCGGTCGGCCGGGAAGTGCGGCTCCACGGGCAGATAGACACCGCCCGCCTTGAGGACGCCGAGCACCGACGCCAGCCAGTCCAGGTTGCGTTCCATCACCACGGCGACCACGCCCTCGCGGCGCAGCCCGCGGGCGAGCAGCGCCCGGCCGATGCGGTTCGCACGGGAGTTGAGCTCCGCGTACGTCCACTGCCCCGCCTCCGACACGGCGGCCACGGCGTCCGGGTGCAGCAGCACGCGCTCCTCGAACAGCTCGTGCACCCGTCGGTCCGGCAGTTCCCGGTCCGGGCCCGCCAGGTCGTCCAGCTGGAACCGGAGTTCCTCCTCGGAGAGCAGGGTCGCGCGGTCCGGGTCGGTGAGCACGGTGAGGTGGTAGCCGGCGATCCGGGCCGCGGCCCCGGCGTCCAGGAGATCGGTGCGGTAGCGCAGCCGCAGGGTGCCGTGGTCGGTGAACTCGGCGTGCAGTCCGGTGTCCTCGAGACCGGCGGCTGCCATGTACCCGCCGGTCAGCGCGGCCAGGACCTTGGTGTGCGCGTCGGCGAGGGCGGTCGGCTCCCTCGACAGGTCCTCGGGCAGCGGCAGTTCGTACTCGGCGACGCCCGGTACGGGATCGAGCGTCCACCGCGGGATCGTTTCCATCAGTTTCCCCCTGTTTCTTTCTGTTCCTGTTCAGCCGTGCCGCGGTGCGACCGCCGGGTTGCCTCCCCAGTGCGACCCGGACGGCATCTCCTCGCCCTTCATCAGGAAGGAGTCGGGCGCGAGCACGGCGCCGTCGCCCATCGAGACGCCGTAGTGCACGAGCGATCCGGTGCCGAGCGTGCAGCCGGCGCCGATGGTGATGTGGTCGGACTTGAAGGTGCCGTCCTCCTGCGAGTGGGCCTGCACCTTGGTGTGCGCGGCGAGCGTGCAGTCGTCGCCGATCGCGGCCAGCGTCCGGTCGGTGATGTAGCAGCCGTCGTCGAAGACCCGGCGCCCCATCCGCACGCCCAGCAGCCGCCAGACGAAGGCCTTGAACGGCGTCCCGTTGAACACCACGAGGTGGTTGTCCGGCACCTTCCACAGGCGCTCCACCCACCAGAAGTGCGGGTCGTAGATCGACACCAGCCGCGGCCGGAGCGGCCGGAAGCGGGTGATCAGCCGCTCCACCAGCACGTAGTAGCCGGTGGAGAACGCCAGGCCGACGATCAGGGACGCGCCGATCAGCAGACCGCCGAGGGTGCCATGGGCGCCGTACAGGTCGAAGGCGGCGAAGCCGATCACGCTGAGCGCGAACCAGTGCAGCCAGCGCAGGAACAGGAACAGGCCCATCGAGCGCAGGTTGTATCGGTTCTTCCGGGCCAGCCGGTCGTGCAGTTCGTCGCCCTCGCGCAGGTGGTCGAAGCGGCTGTCGCGCTCCACCGAGCGCGGGATCTCGAAGGCCGGCGAGCCCAACAGGCCCACGCCCGAGCGGACTTCGCCGTCCAGCGGGACCATCACCTTCGTCGCGAGCAGGACGTTCTCGCCGGTGCGGCCGCCGCTCGGGTAGGCGATGTTGTTGCCGAGGAAGCTGTGCGCGCCGATCGTCGCCCGCGAGACCCGGAAGGACGTGCCGGAGAAGTCGGCGTTCACGACCGAAAGCCCGTCGGCGACCATCGTGCCGCTGCCCACGGTCACCAGCAGCGGCGTCTCGTGCTGCACCTCGGTGCCGAAGTTGGAGCCGGTCTGCTCGACGTGCGAGAGGTCGTAACCGATGGACCTGAGGTAGTGGACGATGTACGAGCTGTCGCCGCACAGCCACTTGAAGAACTTCACGTTGCTGATCCGGGCGATGGCGCGCTGCACCGAGTAGTGCACGCCGTAGAGCGGGTAGACCCGGTCCGGGCGCAGCAGCGGGCTCAGCAGCCGCGGCAGCACGGACACGGCGGCGAGGCCGAGGAGCAGGAAGCCGACGTAGGCGGCCACGGAGAAGCCCAGCGCCTCGCCGTAGAAGGCGGCCGAGCCGAGGTCGTCGGAGGTCGGGTCGAGGAGGGTGTCGAGGGCCGGGACCACCGTCAGCAGCAGGTAGGTTCCGCCCACCGCGACGGGCACGTACACGACCAGCATCTGCAGCAGCCCCCCGAGGCCGTACAGCGCCCGGCGCAGCGTGGAGGTGCGGGCCGGCGGGATGCGGACGTAGTCGACGTCCGTGCGTACGGCGGGCGAGCCGTGCCACCGCTGTCCGGCCGGGACCGAGGCGCCGCCGTACAGGGCGGAGGAGTGGCCCAGTTGGGAGCCGTCGCCCATCGTCGTGCCGATGTCGAGGACGGTCTTCTCACCGACGTACGCGTCCCGCCCGAGCGTCACGCGGCCGGTGCGGATGCGGCCCGCGTGCGCCTGGTAGCAGAGGAAGAAGGTGTCCTTGCGGATCACCGAGCCGGCGCCGACGGTCAGCAGGTCGGTGCAGACCGGCACCGAGTGCGACAGGATCGTGACGCCCTTGCCGATCCGGGCGCCGAGGGCCCGCAGGTACAGCACGTACAGCGGGCTGCCGGCGAACAGCAGCAGCGGGTTGGCGTGCAGCAGCGCCTTGACGGTCCAGAAGCGGAAGTAGGCGAGGCTCCAGACCGGGAACTCGGTCTCCTTCCAGCGGCCGACCAGCAGCCACTTGGCGGCGATCGGGATCACGCAGGCCCCGGCGAACACCGCGGCGCCGAAGACCAGCGACCGCAGGTAGACGTCCACGACCCCGTCCACGGCGGAGATCCACGCGTAGCCCCGGCCCATGACGATCCCGGCGAGCGCGCAGTAGGCGGCGAAGACCAGGAACTGCAGTGCGCCGCACAGGAGATAGCGCGGGGTGCTGCCGGGCTCGGGTGCCGGTGCCGGCGGCTCGGCGGGGGCCGGCGCGGGGGCCGGGGCCGTGTCGAGGGCCGCCGCGAGGCTCCGGATCGTCGGGTTGCCGTAGACGTCCTTCATCGAGACCGAGGGAAGATCCGGCCGTTTCCTGACCCGGGCACAGAAGTGGGCCATCACCAGGGAGTTGGCGCCGAGGTCGTCGAAGAAATGGCTGTCGACGGGTATGCTTTCCTGCTTCACCACACCGGCCAGGACCTCGGCCAGGACATTTTCGGTGCCGGTGTCGATTTTTCCCACCACGTGCACTCCTTACGGGTTTTACAGGCTTTACGAGTTTTGCGGCTTGCCCGGTTGCGGTGATCCCCCGGTTGTTGCACCGCGCGGACATTCCGCAACCCGCCGCGCATGTTTCGCCCCGGCCGCCACAGGAATTTCCAATGGCCCCCGGCCCACCATTCGTCGCCAGCAGACGGCGAAGAGCAGCGCCCCGGTCACCAGGGCGCCGTAGAGGAGGTCGGGGGAGTCGTCGAGGGTCCCGGTGGCGAGGACCAGGACGTGGGCGACGTACAGGGTGAGCGGCATGCTGCCCGCGGCCGAGAGCGGGACGAGGGCCCGCCGGGCGGGGGCGAACCGGGTCAGCAGCAGGGCCGCGCCGAGCAGGGCGGCCGCCGAGCCGAGGGTCTGGAGCAGGTCGAACGGCGAGGTCGAGTGCGGGGCGCGGGAGAGCAGCGACCACCAGGTCGAGCCGTCCGGGGTGTCCCACAGCACCTCGTTGCGTGCCTCACGCCACGGCGTGTCCGAGAACTCCGCCCGCCACAGGTGCCACAGCCCGCCGAACTCCCGCAGCAGCAGGGTGGCGACGAGCCAGGCCCCGGCCGCCACCGCGACACCGCCCGCGAGCAGCCGCCGCGCGACCCGCTTCGAGGTCAGGTCCAGCCGGCCCACGGCGAGACCGGCGCACAGGTACGCCAGCCACGCGAGCACCGGATAGTCGCCGTGAACCAGCAGGTCGGACAGCACGCCGACCGGGTGCGTGACGAGGTCGGCGAGCGTCGGGTCGCCGTCGAAGGGCGGCGCGGGCAGCACGCCGTGCAGCGCGTGCAGGACGACGGGACCCGCGACGGCGAAGAGCAGGGCGAGGCCGGCGAGGGTGCGTGGGCGCAGCCGCAGCAGGGGGAGGGCGAGCAGGAAGAGCAGGGCGTAGAACGCCAGGATCACGTCCACGTCCAGGTCGGCGGCGTTCGCGGCATGGCCGAGCAGCAGCCCCGTGAACCCGATGAGCAGTGCGCGGGCCGTCACGGCCGCGTAGGCGCCGCGGTCGGTCACCGGCCGGCGCCCGCCCGTCGTGAACGCGAGCCCCACCCCGGCCGTCACCGCGAACACGGCCGCCGAACGGCCGCCCGCGAAGACCCAGGCCGGCGTCGGCGAACCGTCCGCCGCGAAAGCCCCGTACACATGGACCGAGAACATCCCGAGCAGCGCCAGACCCCGGACCGCGTCCACCCCGGCGATTCGTGGCGCAGGCGAGTCCGCGCCGCCTCGGTGGGCCTGTGACGGTGTATGCGTCAACGGGTGCGGAGCAGGCATGAGAATTCCCCCGAGTGGAATACGGTCGAATCCCGCTCGCTGTTCACGCGGGTATTCGAAATGGTGCGGAAATGAGTGAGAGTTGTGGGAGTGGTCCCCTGAAGTCCCCCGTGTCATCTGCGCCTGAGCTGTTCTCGGCGGGCGCAAGAATGCAGTCCGAATTCTTTCGGAAAGTTCATGAACGGTTCAAGGGCGTTTCATTCATTGGCGATTTCTGGATCTCCCGGAATGTGTGATCAGGGTCGCGACGTGTGCTGTTTACAAAGAGGGAGAAATGGGTTGTAGAACAATCCGGCCAACGCGGACATGACAGAAAAATGGGACCAGCTGCCGGGCCGGGGGATGAGTGCACTCAGCTGCGGCGGATACCTTTAGGTCGTGCAGCCAGCAAGTGAATCCCAGCAACGGCCCTCCGGCCGTCTCCATCGGGCGCGTGCCCTCTACAGGAACGTCTCGAAGCGCAGGACCGCCTGGCTGCTGCTCAAGGACACCGTGAACTCCTGCATGGAGTACCGCATCCTGGGTCTCGCCGCCGAGGCCGCGTTCTTCACGCTGCTGTCCGTGCCGCCCCTGCTGTTGAGTCTCATCGGCCTGCTCGGCTACGTGGACTCCTGGACCGGCACCGACACCATCAGCAGCCTCCAGAGCAACATCATGGACGCCTCCCGCACGGTCCTGTCCGACAAGGGCGTCACCGAGATCGCGCAGCCGATCCTGCACGACGTGGTCAAGGGCGGCCGCCCCGACGTCATCTCGGTGGGCTTCGTGTTCGCCCTGTGGTCGGGCTCCCGCGCCGTGAACGTCTTCATCGACACCATCACCGTGATGTACGGCCTCGACGGCGTGCGCGGGATCGTCAAGACGCGGGTGATGTCGTTCCTGCTGTTCGTCGTGGGCCTGCTGATCGGCTCGATCGCGCTGCCGCTGATGGTCGCGGGCCCGGACGCGGTGGTACGGATCGTGCCCTGGTCGGAGACGCTGGTGCAGGTCCTGTACTGGCCCGTGGTGATCCTGCTGTCCGTGATCTTCCTGACCACGCTCTACCACGTGTCCGTGCCGGTGCGCTCGCCCTGGATCGAGGACGTGCCGGGCGCCCTGGTGGCACTGGCCATGTGGGTGCTCGGCAGCTCCCTGCTGCGCATCTACATCACCAACACCATCGAGGGCGCCACCATCTACGGCTCCCTCGCCGCCGCCGTCGCCGTGCTGCTGTGGATCGGCGTGTCGGCGTTCGCCGTCCTCGTCGGGGCCGCGGTCAACGCCGCGATCGACCGGGTGTGGCCGGCCGCCGCGACCGCCGCGGCCCGCGCCGCCAACGAGCGGGTGCGCGAGGCGCAGCTGGCCGAGCACGTGGCCCGCACCGCCGCGAGCCAGGAATCCGACCCCAACGACCCCGACATGCCCTCGGAGTTCCCCGAGCGCTGGTCGCGCTTCCTGCCGCCGGAGGACGTCTCCTCACGCCTGCGCACCCACGTGAAGAGCACGCACCCCCCGCACAAGCCGGACAACTCCTAGACCTTCCACGCGCCCGCGGCGGCCGCCTCCCGCGCGAAGTCCGTGAAGTCGCGCGGTTCGCGCCCCAGGACCTGCCGGACCCCGTCCGACAGACAGGAGTTCCGCCCGTCGAGCAGCGTCTCGAACAGCTCGACCAGGAACTCGACCTCCTCGGGCGGCACCCCGAACCCGGCCAGGTTCTTCCCGTACTCCCGCGCCGACAGGGCCCGGTACGTCAGCTCCCGCCCCGTCGCCTTCGCGATCTCCGCGACCGCCTCCCCCCAGGTGAGCAGCCGCGGCCCGGAGACGGCGACCGCCTGCCCCGCGTACCGTTCACCCGCCGCCAGCACCCCCACCACCACGTCCGCGATGTCCCGCACGTCGACGAACGGCTCGCGCACCTCGCCCCCGGGGAACACCAGCTCCCCGCTCTGCCGGAACCCTTCCACCAGCGGGCCCTCGCTGAAGTTCTGCGCGAACCACGCGGCCCGTACGACCGTCCAGTCCGCCCCCGACTCCCGCAGCGCCTCCTCGGCGGGCCGCGCCCGATCCTCGCCCCGCGACGACAGCAGCACCAGCCGCCGCACCCCGAGCGAGACCGCCTCCTGCGCGAGCAGTCCCACGTCCCGGGCCGCGTCCGGCGCGCCGATGTCCGAGGGGTACGCGAGATACGCCGCGTCCGCTCCCCGCAGCGTGTCCGCCCACGTCGACCGGTCCCCCCAGTCGAACCCCTGTGCCCGCGAGGCCGCCCGCACCGTCAGCCCCGAGGCCCGCGCGGCATCGGCCACGCGCCGCCCCGTCCGACCGGTCGCCCCGGTCACCACAACCGTCGTGTTCCGCGTGTTCTGTGTCATGTCGGCCAGTGAACTGCCGTGCCCGGCAAGGGACCATCGCTGAACGGCTCATTCCCATACGCCCCCGTCTACGCTGGTCGCATGGACGCCCTTGCAGGCCTTCTGGAGGGCCCACGCGCGCGTGGCGCCTTCATGATCCGTGCGTGCTTCGACCCGCCCTGGGCGGTACGCATCGAGGACCGCGCCCCGCTCACGGTGATGCTCATGGTGCGCGGCGACACCTGGATCACGCCGGAGACCGGAGAGCCGGTGCTGCTGCGGGCCGGCGACCTGGCGATCGCCCGCGGCCCGGACCCGTACACCTGCGGCGACGACCCCGACACGGCCCCGCAGGCACTGATCCTGCCGGGCGCCCAGTGCTTCCACCCCGACGGCCGGTCCCTCAAGGGCTCCATGGACCTGGGCGTACGCACCTGGGGCGACAGCCTCGGCGGCTCGACCGTGATGCTGATCGGCACGTACCTCATGCAGGGCGAGATCAGCGGACGGCTCCTGGACGCGCTGCCGCCCCTGCTGACGCTCACCGCCGACGTGTGGGAGTGCCCGCTCACCCCGCTGCTCATGGAGGAGGTCGTCCGCGACGAGCCCGGCCAGGAGGTCGTCCTGGACCGGCTCCTCGACCTGCTGGTCATCGCGGCGCTCAGGGCCTGGTTCTCCCGCCCGGAGGCGGAGCCGCCCGCGTGGTACCGAGCCATGGCGGACCCGGTGGTCGGGCGGGTGCTGCGGCTCGTTCAGGATGATCCGGCACACCCTTGGACGGTCGCCTCGCTGGCGGCGAAGGCGGGGGTGTCCCGGGCGGCTTTGGCACGGCGGTTCAGTGACCTGGTGGGGGAGCCGGTGATGACGTATCTGACGGGGTGGCGGCTGGCCCTGGCCGCGGATCGTCTGCGGGACTCCGACGCCACGTTGGACGCGATTGCCCGGCAGGTGGGGTACGGGAGCGCGTTCGCCCTGTCCAGTGCGTTCAAGAGGGTTTACGGCGTCAGTCCGCAGGAGCACCGGGTGCGGGTGGGCTAGATGTACCGGGAAAGGCCGTCCCGGTTGAGCGGTGCGGTCGTGTGGCGGAACGCGCCGTCCGCGGGTGGCGTCGGGCGCGTGCTGCCCGACGGGTGCATGGACCTGTTGTGGAACGACGGGCGGCTGCTCGTCGCCGGACCCGACACCCGTGCGTACGTCACCCAGGGCTCGGGCGATGTCTGGGTCGGCGTCCGCTTCTACCCCGGCACCGCGCCCGCACTGCTCGGCGTGCCCGCGCACGAGTTGCGTGACCGGCGGGTCGAACTCGACGATCTGTGGCCGGCCGACGACGTACGTCGGCTCACCGCGCGCATGAACGCCGCCGGTGATCCCGAACGCGCCCTCGAAGAGCTGGCGTTGAGGCTGGCGGCGGACAGCGATCCACCCGATGCGTTGCTACGGCACCTCGTGGCGGCCCTCGACTCAGGGCGCCCGGTCGGTGCCACCGCCGACGAACTCGGCCTCGGCGCCCGCCAGTTGCACCGCCGTTCCCTGGCCGCCTTCGGCTACGGCCCCAAGACGCTGGCCCGGGTGCTGCGGCTCCAGCGGGCGTTGGGGCTGGCCCGGGACGGGGTGCCGTACGCGGAGACCGCGGTCCGGGCCGGGTTCGCCGACCAGGCCCATCTGGCGCGGGACGTCAAGGAGTTGGCGGGGGTGCCGCTCGGGCGGCTACTCGGGTAGCTGTGCGAACAGGTCGACGCCGTTGCCGTCCGGGTCGTGCACCACCGCGTACCGCATGCCCCAGAAGGCGTCCCACGGCTTGAGCTCGCCGTGGTGACCCGCGCCCACGAGATCCTCGTACACGGAATCGACCTCGGCGGGCGACGCGCACCTGAAGGCGAGCGCGATCCTGCCGCCGCCCGTCGGCGGACGCCACCCGGCGTGGAAGGAGCGGATGGTCTCCTCGGTGTCGAGGGCCAGGGTCAGCCCGCCGGGCAGTTCGGCCTCGACGTGCGGCTGCTCCTCGGCGCCCTCGGGGAAGACGAGGCCGAGGCGGCGGTAGAAGGCGAGCGAGGCAGCCAGGTCGGAGGCGACCAGGCCGATCACGGCGAATCGTGGAGTCATACGGTCACCGTAGGCAGGGGGGCCGCGGGCGGTCTTGAAGGAATCGGACAGGGGGCGGGACAGGCTTGTGCTCAGCCGAAAGTGACCGGTCCGCGCGGGGTCCGCACCGTGAACGTGAGCGCCACCGGGCCCTCGGACAGGGCGAGTTCGGCGTCCACCGCGGCCAGCAGCGGGCGGATCTCCTCGGGTTCGGGGGCGCTCGCCGACAGCTCCAGCAGCGGGGTGACCGGCAGGCCCGAGGCGGTCGGGTGGACGGACGAGCCCCAGTCGATCAGGAACGGGACCAGGCCGGAGGGGTGCTGGGTGTCGCCGTCGGTCAGCCGCCACTCCAGCAGGGTGCCATCGGGGCGGCGACGGCTCATCGGGCGTACGTCGCCCGGGTCGTAACCCCGGGACCGGGCCGTGGCGACCGCCGTGTCGAGGTCGGGTGGGCTGATCGCCCAGGTCACCGCGCGGGCGACGGCCAGCTCGTCGACCGCGAACGGGCGCGGGCCGACCGGATCCGACTGCTCCGGGTCCGGTCCGATGATCTCCAGATAGCTGGAACCACCCAGCGACACAAGGCAGTTGCGGGTACCGAGCCCGACATGGGCGCCGCCGGGCGCGGGCGCCACACCGGTGCGCCGGGTGAAGTCGGCGACCGTCGCCGCCAGATCCGGCGTTGCGAGGACGAGGTGGTCCAGATGTGCGGGAATGGCGTTCATCCCGGCCGAGGCTACGCGGCGCCGCCACCCCGATGGAACACCTGTGCGGGTGAAATGCCCGGGTGTCAGTCGTCGCGGGTGAGGTTCCCGTCCTCGTCCATCGTCGGGTGCATCTTCATCGGCCCGTACGTGTCGACGTCCGAAGCGCGCGGGGACTCCGGCCCCTCGGGCCCCATCCGCAGCATCCGCTCCACCCGGCAGACCCGGAACAGCCGGTCGTCGACGCGGAACTCGTCGGCGCGCCCGAGCGCCCGGAACTCCTCGGCCGCCTTCGCGTACCGGGCCTTCGTGGCGTCGTCGAGCCGGTACAGCAGCGCCCACATCTCGGCCAGACCGTCGTAGAGCAGCCGCCGGGCGTCGTGCGGGGTGTTCATCAGGGCGCCGCACGGCCGCCAGCCCTCGCCCTCACCACGCTCGACGACACCGAAACCGGTGGGCAGCAGCACCAGCCCGGGATGCGTGCCGACCGCCCGCTCGGAGTCCGCGCGCACGTCCGCCGGGAAGCGCGAGCCGGCGTACGCGAAGTCCTGCAGGCCCAGCTTCAGCGCGCCCGCCGCCGGACCGTCCGCGCGCCCCGGATCGAGCACGAACCCGGGATCCCGGGACTTGGTGTCCCGCGTCCCGCGCCCCCACGCCCGCTCGACCGGCTCCGGATCGGTGGGCCGGGGCGGCTCAAGACCGTCCGCCCCGCCCCGCGCGAACTCGTCCCCGCGCACGACCCGGTAGCGCACCCCGCACGCCGCCACCTCGTCCACCGCCTCGCGCGTCAACACCTCGACGGCGGCGATCAGTTCACGCCGTACGGCCCGGTCCTCCGTGTCGTCCTTCGCGGTGAAGAACAGGTACGACTGGAGACTGTCCCGGGACATCTGCGGCATCCCGTCCGTCACCGGCTTCAGCAGCCGCCACTCCGGCCCGGCCCCCGGATCCTGTACGGCGACCCCGAACACCGGCCCGCGCAGCGCGAAGTCGGGATACCGCAGCGCCCCCTCCATCGCGTCGGCCTCCCGCACCCAGGCGGTGGGGTCGTCCCGGTGCACCAACTCCTCGTGGAGCGCGTCGATCTGTTGCCGCCAGTCATCTTCCATGCACGCATTGTGGCGGCCGAGGGTGTGGGGAGGGACCGAACCGGCCCAACAAAAGGTGTTGTTGAGTGGTGCGCGGGCCCCGCCGAGCGCCCCTCCCTCCCGGCATAGGCTGGCGCCCATGTCCCCCCGACTCCTGGTCCACACCCGCACCACCGCCTACCGCCACGACTCCATCCCGGCCGCGGTCGCCGCCGTCCGCACCCTCCCGGGCTCCTTCGACGTCGACCACACCGAGGACCCGGCCGCCCTCGAAGCACCCCTCGACGCCTACGCCGCCGTCCTCTTCCTCTCCACCAGCGGCGAGGTCCTCACCCCCGCGGGCCGGCAGCGGCTCGCCGGGTACGTCGAGGCGGGCGGCGGCTTCGTCGGCGTACACGCGGCGGCCTGCACGGAGTACGAATGGCCCTACTACGGCGAGCTGTTGGGCGCCCGCTTCGACCGCCACCCCGCGTACCAGCCCGGCAAGGTGATCATCGAGGACCACACCCACCCGGCCACCCACCACCTGCCCGCCGTCTGGCACTTCACCGACGAGTGGTACGACTTCCGCACCAACCCCCGTGGTTCGGTACGGGTGTTGGCCTCGGCCGA
The DNA here is from genome assembly GCF_050936785.1 of Streptomyces sp. CA-249302. NCBI lineage: Bacteria > Bacillati > Actinomycetota > Actinomycetes > Kitasatosporales > Streptomycetaceae > Streptomyces > Streptomyces sp. CA-249302. The sequence goes on from NZ_JBNJMG010000001.1 coordinate 8,571,229, forward strand.
CGAGACCTCCTACGACGGCGGCGGCATGGGTGACGACCACCCCCTGGTGTGGTGCCGCGAACAGGGCGTGGGCCGTGTCTTCTACACGGCCCTCGGCCACGCCGACGAGGCCTACGCGGACCCGGACTTCCTGGCCCATCTGCTGGGCGGGATCAACTGGGCGGCGGGGCTCGCCCCCACCGAACCGGACGTCTAGCCGCGCGGGCGGTCGGTGCTCGCGCGTTCCACCAGGCGGGTCGAGAGTTCCGTGCGGGTGCTTTCCGGGCGGTCGCCGTCCATCATGCGGACCAGGAGGTGGAGGGCCGTCGCCGCCATCTCCGAGAGGGGCTGGCGGACCGTGGTGAGGGCCGGGGTGATCCAGCGGGACTCCGGGAGGTCGTCGAAGCCGACGACGCTGATGTCGTGGGGGATTCGTAGACCTCGCTCGGCGAGTGCCTCGTACACCCCCAGCGTCATGTGGTCCGAGCAGACGAACACCGCCGTCGGCGGCTCGCGCAGGTCGAGCAGGTCCAGCATGCGGCGGTGGGCCACGGACTCGTCGAAACCGGCGTGCCGGACGTATTCGGGGCGATGGCGGACGCCCGCCGACGCGAGCGCCGAGCGGTAGCCGGCCACCCGGGCGCTGCTGCACATCTTGCGCTGATGGCCGGCGATGACCGCTATCCGCTCGTGGCCGAGGGCGAGCAGGTGCTCGGTCGCCGTCACCCCGCCCTGCCAGTTCGCCGCGCCCACCGACACCACGCCCTGCGGCGGCTCCAGGACCGGGTCGATCAGGACGTACGGGATGCGGTGCTGGTCCAGCCAGCCGTACTGGGACGGCGTCAGCTCGGCCAGGTTGAACAGCACCCCGGACGAGCCCCGCGCGATCAGCTTGTCCAGCCAGCCCCGCTCCGGCCGCGCACCCCGGGTCCGGTTCAGCCCGGCCGACACCACGACCTCCAGGCCCGCGTCGTGCGCCGCCGCCTCCACCCCGTGCAGCACCGCCCCCGACCAGGAGCTGTCCAGCGAGTGGACGACCAGGTCCACCAGGCCGGGCACCTTCGCCGCGTCGAACCGGGGTCTGCGGACGTAGCCGAGCCGGTCCAGCGCCTCGGTGACCCGGCGCCGCGTCTCCGGCGCCACGTCCTCCCGGCCGTTGACCACCTTGGACGCGGTCGGCACGGACACCCCGGCCTCACGGGCCACCACGGCCAGCGTCGGACCGGCGGCCACGCTCGCACTCGCGGTACGAACCATCAGAACCACCCCTCCGGCCCGCCCGAGGGCCGTCGAAAGTTTCGACCAGCACGGAAACAGTAAGCGCTTCCTACCCTAGGTTCACCGCAGGGCGCCGGGAAGAGGTCGGACTTCGCAGGCTCGTTCGGCCCGGAGCTTTCGAAACTTCGAACGTGGGCGCCGCTAACGGCAGATGAGCCGGAACCCCGTGAAGTCGGCGTGGAATCCGGCGTCCACCAGGTCCACGGCATGGATGCCGGCCATCGCCCCCGTGAAGCGCAGCCTGGACCCGTGATCGTCGGAGAGCCGGGCGAAGTCGAGGGGCGGGCCGATGGGCGTGCGCACCCCGTCCCGCAGGTACCAGAACCGAGCCTCGGCGCCGTCGACCGTCGCGCCCAGGGTGAGCGGGACGTCGGTGCCGACCTCGACGAGCGCCGCCTGCCGGGTGCCGTCCTCGTCGCGTTCCGTCAGCGCGAGCACGGTGCGTCCACCGCCCCGCCACTGCTGGCCGTGCTGCCCCTCACCGGCCGGCTCCGCCCAGGTCACGTCGAGGCTCAGATACGCCTCGGTGTTGTACCAGAGGACCAGTCCGGCGGCCTGGGTGAAGGTGCGGGGCCCGGCCTCGACGGTGACCTCCGCCTCGGCACGGTGCTCGGTGATCCGCTGGGCCAGGAGGCTGTGCGCCCACCGGGACTCGGGACCGTGCCGGCCGCGCAGCCGGATCCAGCCGGGGCGGGCGCCGGTGTCGGCCCAGGACGGGTCGGGGGCCGAACGCAGGGTGCTCCATGGCCAGCTCAACGGCTGCGGGGGAGTGGGGGGTTGGGCATCTGCTTGCTTGGGTGGTGTGGGCGATGTCGGCGGTGTCGTGGGTGTCGTCGGTGTCATCGGAGTTGTCGGTACGTCGACCTCGACCGCCGGATGATGGCCGCCGTGCGCCAGTCTGGGCCAGCCGTCCGGTTCCCAGGTGACCTTCTGGATCGCGGTCTCCCGGCCGAGTGTGCAGCGCGGGCCTGCCGGGGTGTGCAGCGGGCGGGCGGTGAGGTGGCTCAACACCCAGTCACCGGAAGGGGTTTGGACCAGCTCGGCGTGTCCGGCCTTCTGCAGGGGCTGCGACGGATCGTCCCGTGAGGTGAGCAGCGGGCGGTCGTCGAGTTCGTACGGGCCGGTGAGCGCACGGCTGCGGGCGACCCGTACGCCGTGCTCGAAACCGGTGCCGCCCTCCGCGAGGACCAGGTAGAACATGCCGTCCTTGGCCAGCAACTTCGGCCCCTCGATGAGCCGTTCGTGCTGGAGGAGGAGGTGGGTGTCACCACCGGGGGCGAGGGTCCCGCGGTCCAGTTCGGTCAGGACGATGCCCGCGAAACGGTCGCCGTCCGGACGGTGGTCGTTCTGTAAATTGAGCAGCCACAGTCGGCCTTCGTGGTGGAAGAGGGCGGGGTCGAAGCCGTGGCTCGCGACCCGCCGCGGTGCCGTCCACCCGCCGCTCACGTCGGTCGCCGTACTGACGTACACGTCCGTGTCGAAGTACGGCGTCCCGACCGACCGTACGACCGCGTACACCACCCAGAACCGCTCGCCGTCCCAGCTCAGCGACGGCGCCCAGATGCCGCCCGAGTCGGGCACCCCGGCCAGCGAGCCGCCCGGGGCGGCGCCGCGGACGTGGCCCGCGTACTCCCAGTGCGCCAGGTCCCGGGAGCGGTGGATCGGGATGGTCGGGAACCACTCGAAGGAACTCGTCGCCACGTGGTACCAGTCGCCGACCCGGACCAGCGAGGGGTCGGGGGCGAAGCCGCGGATGACGGGGTTGTGCAGCAGCGTCACGCCAAGTCTCTTTCCGGATAGGTCACTTGAGGGCTCCGAGCGTGACGCCGGTGCGCCAGTAGCGGCGCATCGCGACCATCATGATCGCCATCGGGACGATGGAGAGGAGGGCGCCGGTCAGCACGAGCCCGGTCAGGTCGATGCCGGACTCCATGCGGGTACCGGCCCAGTTGTACAGGCCGATGTTCAGGGTCCAGTTCTCCTTGCCGCGCAGCACGGTCAGCGGGAGGAAGAAGGCGTTCCAGGTGTTGACGAAGGCGAGCAGGAAGACGGTCGCGCCGCCCGTCGTCATCATCCGCAGCACGATGCTGAAGAAGATGCGCAGTTCGCCCGCGCCGTCGATGCGGGCCGCCTCCAGGAGCTCGTACGGGATCGTCGCCTCGGTGTAGACCTTGGCCAGATAGACGCTGAACGGGTTGATCAGGCACGGGATCAGCATCGCCCAGGGGGTGTCGACCAGGCCGATCTCCGAGAACAGCAGATACAGGGGGAGGGTGAGCAGGGCGATCGGGATCAGGAAGGAGCCCACGACGCAGGCGAAGACGAGGTTGCGGCCCGGGAAGGAGAAGCGGGCCAGGCCGTATCCGGTGGCGAGGGCGAGCAGGGTGCCGCCGAGCGAGCCGACGCCCGCGTACAGCAGCGAGTTGGCCGTCCAGCGCAGGAAGATGTGGTCCTGGTAGGTGAACACCTCGCGCAGGTTGTCCCACAGGTGCCAGCCGGAGAACCAGAGGCCGTTCGACTGGTAGAGCCCGGTGCGGTCCTTGGTCGAGGCGACCATCAGCCACCACACCGGGAACAGGCTGTACATGCTCGCCAGGATCAGGCCGACCAGCAGGAAACGCTGGCCGCCGCGGGAGCGGGACGCCGGATCCGGCCTGGTGAGACGGTGGACCTGGCCCGTCCGGGCCCGTTCCTCGGTGAGAGTCATCAGTCGGCCTCCCTCGAAGTCAGCCGGTAGAAGAGGAAGGAGGCGACGCCGAGGATCAGCGCGAGGAGTACCGAAAGGGCCGCCGCGTAGTGGTAGTTGCCGGCGTTGAAGGCCTGGTTGTAGATGATCATGATGGGCGTGAAGCTGTCGCTGACCGTCTGCGGAGTGATGTTCCGGAACAGCGCGGGCTCGTTGAAGATCTGGAGCATCTGGATGATCGACAGCATGCCGGTGAGGACCAACGCACCGCGCACATAAGGAATTTTGATGCTGAGCGCGATCCGCCGCTCCGATGCCCCGTCCAGCCGCGCGGCCTCGAACAGCTCGCGCGGGACGCCCTGGAGCGCCGAGTAGATGATCACCATGTTGTAGCCGACCCCGTGCCAGGTGAGCAGATTGCCGATGGACGGCCACACCATGGACGGCGCGAAGAAGTTCCAGTCGAAGCCGAAGACCTTGCCGAGCGGGGTCAACGGGCCGACGTCCGGGCTGTACAGGTTGATCCACACCAGCGCGGCGACCACGCCGGGGATCATGTACGGCACCAGGAGAAGGATGCGGAACCGCCCCGCGACCTTCGAGGCGAGCGTGTCCAGGAACAGCGCGAGCGCGAGGCTGATCAGCAGCATCACCGGGATCTGCACGCAGGCGAACAGCACCACCCGGAGCACCGAGCCCATGAACGCCGAGTCGGTCAGGCCCTGTTGGTAGTTGTCCAGCCCCGAGAACTTCTCCGTCGAGCCGCCGAGCCCGAGCCCGGACTGCCGCTCACGGTAGAGGGACTGGTAGACCGCGTACCCGATCGGAAGCAGGTACAGGAAGACGAAGCCGAGCTGGAAGGGCACCGTGAAGGCGGCGCCCTTCCAGCGCAGGGAGCGGGTCATCGGTTCTGGTCCCCGGCCTCTAGCCCTCGACGCTGATGCCGCGGGACTTCAGGTCCTTGACCGTCCACTCCTGCATGTGCGCCAGCAGGTCGGTCACCTTCTCCTGCTTGTTGACGACCTTGGCCCAACCGGCCTGCATCTCCGTGAACATGGCGGTCCAGTCCGGGCCGAAGGTCCAGTCCGTGGTGATGGTGCCCAGGCTGTCGGTGACGGTCTTCTGGGCCGGCCCGTAGTTCTTGCCGAGCAGCTTCTCGGAGATCGCGTCGGTGACGTAGGAGCCGCTGTCCTTGAGGGCCGGCATCACACCGTTGCCGGTGGTCGGGCTCGCCATCGTCTTGACCGCACCGGTGTCGGTGGACATCCAGAGGGCGGCCGCCGCGGCCTGCTGCGTGTACTTGCACTGCTTCGTCACGAGCGTCACGCTGCCCGTCAGGTTGGTGCCGGCCGGCGTCTTCGCCGCCTCGCCCTGGAACGTCGGCCAGGGCGAAAGCGCCCATTTACCGAAGGACTTGGTGAAGTTCTGCACCATGCCGGCCATCTGCCAGGTGGAGATCTGCCGGGTCGCGGTGGAGCCGTTGTCGTAGTTGCGCTGCACGGCCGCGTAGTCGGCGAACGACAGCTTGGAGTTGAGGTCGTTGTCGATGATCTGCTGGATCACCTTCGCGGCCTTCAGGGTGCCCGCGTCCTGGAAGTCCACCTTCCAGGAGTTGCCGTCGATCGCGTACCAGTGCGCGCCGGCCTGCATGGCGAGCACCTCCAGGGTGCTGGGGTCCTCACCGGCATAGTTGGTGATCTTGATGCCGTGCTTCTTCAGCGTCTTGCCGGCGGCTATGAACTCGTCCCAGGTGGTGGGGGGTTCGATGCCGTACTTGGTGAAGATGTCGGTGCGGTAGATCGTGAAGTTGGGGGCCGAGCTGGTGGGGACGCCGTAGCTCTTGCCCTGCACCTGCGCGCTCGCCCACGAACCCGCGTTGAACCTGTCCTTGCTCGCGTCGACGTACTGGCTGATGTCGGCGAGCGCGCCCTGCGAGACCCAACTCGTCACGTACTCCGCGGTGTTCTGCACCAGGCAGGGCGCGTTCCCCGCCTTGACCGCGTTGGTCAGCTGCTTCTGCATGGTCAACTGGTCGGTGACCTTGGTGTACTTGAGCTTGACGTCCTTGTGCGAGGCGTTGAACGCCTTGACGACCGCCTCCTGGCCGTTGGCCCAGCCCCAGAAGGGGAGGGTGACCGGGCCGGACGACTTGGCGCCGTCTCCCGAGTCCGACGACCCACCGCAGGCGGTGAGCAGACCCGTCAGCGCGAGACCGGCGACGGCGGCTTGGGCGAACCTTCTCCGGGGGCTGGTGAAGTTCATCAGACCGTGTTCCTTCGGGGATCGGGGGCTCTCAGAACGGGAGGACGACGGCGGCTCGGGGCGCAGGCCGGAAACGGCGGCCGGACGACCGGTCGGCACGCGGTTGCGGAGAACCGGCCAAGCGGAAGGTGTAGTAAGCGGTTGCCGTGAAGGTAGGCGGTTCTGTCCGGCTTGGGCAAGGGGTGTGCCGGAAATAATTACGTCACGCGTGGAAATGCGCTGGTGAGGGGGAGAAAACGGTTACGAAACCAGCGCAGGACGAGGGGAGTGTGAGGATACGGGTCGCAGCTGGTGCCGGATGCGGTCAATGCCTCGGTGGCGGCTGTACCGAGTTGCGTACGACCACATGGGTGCCCAGGATCAGATGGTCGCCGTCGGCGCCCTTGCGGCGGCTCGCGCCGCCCTCACGGCGGTCCGCCACCGCGCGCAGGGCGACCCGGCCCATCTCCTCGTACGGCACGTGCACGGTGGTCAGCTGGGGCGTGAGCTGGGAAGCGAGCGGGATGTCGTCGTAGCCGACGATGGACACGTCGTCGGGCACGCGCAGACCCGCGGCCCGCAGCGCCTGCATCGCGCCGGCCGCCACGACGTCCGTGCCGGCGAGGACGGCCGTGAAGTCCGGCGTCTCGTGCAGGGCCGTCTCCACGGCCGCGTAACCGTGCTCGTCGTCGTACGGCCCGTGCCGCACCAGCCCCGGATCGAACTCCACCCCGTATGCCTCGAACGCCCGCTGCGCACCTCGCAACCTGCCCTGCGCGGTGGTGAGTTCGGCGGGTCCGGGCAGCACCAGGACCCTGCGGTGGCCGGCCGACAGGAGGTGGCTGGCCATGGCGTACGCGCCGCCCTCGTTGTCGTAGTCGACGGTCGTGGCCGGGACGTCGCCCTCCAGCGGAGGCCGCCCGACCAGCACGAGGTGGGAGCCCGCGGCGTCGAGGGATCGGGCGAAGCGGGCCATACGGAGCTGGTACTCGTCGTAGTCGTAGGCGCCGCCGAGGAGGACGACCGCCGCCACGCCCTGCTGGCGCATGAGGTTCACCAGAGCCAGCTCGCGCTCGGGGTCGTCGCCGGTCGTGCCGACCAGTGACAGCCAGCCGCGCAGCGTCGCGGCACCCTCCACACCCTTCGCGACGTGGGCGAACGCCGCGCCGGTGATGTTGTTGATGAGGATCGCGACTGTGGGCGTACCGCCGCCGGCCAGGGAACGGGCGTGGGCGTTGGTGACGTAGTCCAGGTCCCGGACCACCTTCATCACCCGCCGGCGCAGATCCTCCGACACCGGGTAGTTGCCGGAGAGGACGCGGGAGACGCTCGCGACGGAGACGCCCGCGCGCTCCGCGACGTCGCGGATGGTGGCGCGGGTGGGGTCGCCGGTCTTGCGCTGACTCACCGGGGCTCCTCGGGGTGGGGTGGGGGAACCGTATCCCAGATTGTTTTCCGCAGGTGCGGGGTGTGGACAAGGGAGGCGGGCCGCAGTGCTGTGCTGCGGTGCCGTGCTGAGTTTCTGGCTCCTTCGCCTCCGGGGGCGCGCCGGTGGCCTTGGGACAGTGGGGTTGGTGGGCCCTTGCCCTACGCCACATGGGCCATGTCCGCGTGCCGTACCTCGTGGAGTAGGGGGAGATCCGACGTCAGTCGGTCCAGTTCGTCGGCGACTATGTGGCCCAAGCGCTCCAGTTCGGTGCCCAGGGAGCCTGCGATGTGGGGGGTCAGGAACACGTTGGGGAGGCGGTAGAGAGGGGAACCTGGGGGGAGGGGCTCGGGTTCCGTCACGTCCAGGATCGCGTGCAGGCGGCCTGCGACCAGTTCGTCCGTGAGTGCTTCCGGGTCGATCAGGGCGCCCCGGGAGGTGTTGATCAGGACGGCTCCGTCCTGGATGAGGGCCAGGCGGGGGGCGTCGAGCATGCGGTAGGTCTCGGGGATGTCGGGGGCGTGCAGGGTCACGATGTCGCTGTGTCCCAACAGGTCCTCCAGGGGGAGGAGTTCGGCGCCCAGGGCCGCCGCCTCGGTGGGAGTCACGTAGGGGTCGTGCAGCAGGACCGTGAAGTCGAAGGGGCGGAGCAGGTCGAGCAGCCTGCGGCCCACTCGGGAGGCGCCGATCACGCCGATACGGCGGCCCATGTTGCCCGTGGCCGCGGTCTCGGCGGGGGTCGGGTAGGCGTGCGTGACGCGGAAGCGTTCCCGGTGGGTGAAGGCGTCCTTGCCGGTGAGCAGGATCATCGCGAGCGTGTACTCGGCGACCGGCAGGGCGTTTCCGGTCACCGCGCTGGAGACTCTGACGCCGTGCTCCCACAGGGCCTCGCCGACCAGCGCCCGGACCGAACCGGCGGCGTGCAGGACGGTGCGGAGGCGGGGGGCCGCCGCCAGGACGTCGGCGTCCAGGCGTGGGCAGCCCCAGCCGGTGATCAGTACATCGGCGGTGGCCAGGGCCTCGGCGGCGGCCGGCTCGGTGAAGTCCCGTACCACCAGCGCCGGGTCGAGGCCGGCCGCCTGCTTCAGCCGCGCCATCAGGGGTGGCGGGAAGAGGAGGGGGAGGTGCACCGGGTCCATCGCGAATACGGCACGTGGGTGGTCAGGGGCCGGGTGTGGCTGGGCGTGCGGCTGAGGGTGGGGGTGCGGCTGGGGGTGCGGCTGGGGGTGCGGCTGGGGGTGCGGGTGCCGATGGGGGTTGGGCATGGCTCTCCTGGCGCTCGCTGGGTGGAAGGGCGTGGGAGCGGTCTTAGAAACGTTTTCTGAAAGCGCCTTCTACCGTAGATCCGTGTGGAAGTGACGGTCAATCGGTAGGTGGAAGGTGGGGTGGGTGGGGTGTTGGAGGGCTGTGGCAGGGGTTGGGGTCACGCCTGGGTGCCTCGGGGCGAAATCGCTTACTGATGTTTCTGGGGAGGGGTGGGGGTGAGGGCTGACGCGCGCGGCAACCGGTTGCCGTTCTGACCAGCACCGCAGCCACTTGAGCCCCCTCCGCCCGGTCGGCCCACAGTTTTCGAAAGTTCGCCGGGCCCCTTGACGTGCGGTGCTCTCGGACGGAAGCTCCCTGCACCACCGGTAGCAACCGGTTCCCGAAACATTCGCACGCCGCGTCCAGCCACCGCCGCGTGCCTGGTTCCGTCATCCAACTCAGCGAAGAGAGTGGGTAGTTCATGCGCACCCAGGCCGGTGCTCCGTTGAGCCGTCGCCGGTTCCTCGCCCTCTCGGCGGGGGGTGCCGCGGCCGGTGCGGCGTCACTGAGCGGCTGTGCGATGCAGGTGTCGAGCGGGGTGAGCGGCTCCGGCGAGACCGTCACGGTCATGGCCAAGGCCGACGACCTCTCACCGGAGCTCATCAAGCAGGCCCAGAAGGACATCGGGGTAAAGATCAACACGGTGCTGTTCAGCACCAGCAAGCTGATCGCGATGATGACCAACGGCAACCCGCCCGACCTGGTGCGCGGTATCGGTGCCGTGGACGCCCCGTACTTCGCGGCCCGGGGGGTGATGGAGGACCTGGACCCGTACTTCGCGAGCAGTTCGGTGCTCAGGGTGGACGACCTGGATCCGGTGAACGACCTGTGGCGTTACGACGGGCGTACCCAGGGCAAGGGACCGCGGTACGGGATGGCGAAGGACTTCTCCCAGGACTCCATGTTCTGGTACAACACCGCGCTGTTCGACCAGGCGGGCGTCGACTATCCGCCGGAGCTGGAGCCGGTCACGTACGAGGAGTGGCTGGACAGGGCGAAGCGGTTGACCCGGCGCAAGGACGGGCAGACGACCGTCTTCGGCGGCAGCTACAACGGTGTGTCCACGCCCAACCTGCTGGCCAGTCTTACGGTGTCGGCAGGTGGCAGTCTCTTCACCGACGACTTCTCCCGGGTCGACTTCACCAGTCCCGAGGCGCGTAAGGCGCTCGGCTGGTACGTCGACTACTGCCGGACCAAGGTCGGGCCCAGCATCATCCAGCCCGACCCCAACACCTGGGACGGGCCCACCTTCCAGGCGAACCGGCTGGCCATGTCCAACTCGGGGTACTGGCTCGGCGGTCTGATCAACGCCGACAAGAAGCTGGCGCCGTTGTCGCGGCTCGCTCCTGCTCCCTTCTTCGAGGGCGGCGAGCGGGTCAGTCCGTGTCAGGCCGGTACCGGCTTCTGGATACCGAGCAAGTCCCACAACAAGGACGCCGCCTGGCGGGTCTTCGAGTGGTTCTTCGGCGAGGCGCCGGCGAAGGCGCGTGCTTCCGGAGGGTGGGGCATCCCGACGCTCAAGTCGCTGCGGTCGCTGATGCCCTCTCAGAAGGCCTATCAGAAGCGGGTGTTGAAGGTGCAGGAGGCCGAGCTGAAGCACTACTCGGTGATCGCCTTCACGCCGTACGCCTCCGCGGACTCCCTCCTCGGGCTCTTCAACCAGATCGCCCCGGCCGCCATGAACGGCGACATGTCCGTCGACACCCTCGCACGGCGGCTGAACTCGGCCATGAACGAGCAGCTCAAGCGCGGTAAGGAGCAGGTGGGATGACGGTCGATCAGATGACGTCGGTCGCGGATCGGCGGGGCTCCGCTCCGGTGGCCGGGCGGGCGCGGTCCGGGCCTCGGACGTCGATCCTCGCGCGCAGGCATCGGGCGTTCTACATGTTCGCCTCGCCCTGGATCGCCGGGTTCGTGCTGCTGACCGTCGCGCCGATGGCCTACGCGCTGTGGCTGAGCCTCACCACCTTCGACGGGATCTCGCCCAACTGGCACTACGTCGGGCTCGGCAACTACCGCGAGCTGTTCGCCGACTCGCAGACCTGGCAGTCCCTGGGGCGTACAGGCCTGTTCGCGATCACCTCGGTGCCGCTGTCGATCGTCGCCGGGCTCGGGCTCGCCGTGCTGGTCAACCGGCCGATCAAGGCGCGCGGGCTGTTCCGCACCCTGCTCTATCTGCCGGCGGTGGTGCCGCCGGTGGGCGCGGGTATCGCGTTCAAGCAGCTCTTCGACCAGAACTCCGGTGCGGCGAACGGGGTGTTGAACCTCTTCGGCATCGATGCTCTCGGCTGGCTCGCCGATCCCTACGCCCGTTACGTACTGATCATGACGGTGCTCTGGACAGCGGGGAACATCATGATCATCTCGCTGGCCGGGCTCCAGGACATTCCCCGGGAGCTGCTGGAGGCGGCCCGTATCGACGGTGCGAGCGCCTGGCGGAGTTTCCGCAGTATCACCGTGCCGCTGTTGTCGCCGGTGCTGCTCTTCCAGACCGTGACCGGTGTCATCGCCTCGGTGCAGACCATCATGCCGCTGCTGCTGGCGTCCGACCCGACCCCGGCCGGCATCACCGCGCTCCCGCAGTCCAACTACCTCTACATGATGCACGTGTTCGCGGAGTACTTCGCGTTCGGCCGCTACGGCTACGCCTCCGCGCTGCTGTGGGTGCTCTTCGTCCTGATCCTCGTCGCGACCGGACTGATCTTCAGGGCCACGTCCGGCGTGGTGTTCTACAACGTCGACCCGGAGGCGAAGAAGTGACCGCCGTCAGTCCGATCCCGAAGCCCGCGCCCCGGATACGGGTGAACCGCCTCGTCCTGTACACGGTCCTCGTCGTGATCACCGGGCTGTTCCTGGGCCCCTTCGGCTGGCTGGTCCTCTCCGGTCTCAAGAGCCCCGCCGAACTCGCGGCCTCTCCCGTGCACTGGCTGCCCACCCACTTCCAGTGGCACGACTTCGCCGACGCCTTCAACCTCATCGACTTCCTCGGCTACGCCCGCAACTCCCTTGTCATCGCGCTCATTTACGCCACCCTCGTCACCCTGAGCTCCGCCTGGGTCGGCTTCGGCTTCGCCCGCCTCGAAGCCCCGGGCAAGAAGACCCTGTTCGGCATCCTGCTCGGTTCGATGATGCTCCCGCAGATGATCACCCTGCTGCCGACCTACCTGATCTTCGCCAAGCTCGGCATGGTCGACACGTACTGGCCGTGGGTGCTGTGGGGCCTGTCGTCCGCCCCCTATCTGGTCTTCCTCTTCCGGCAGTTCTTCGCCGGCCTGCCGCGCGAGCTGGAGGAGGCGGCGATCGTCGACGGCTGCGGCTACGCCGGGATCTTCTGGCGGATCTTCCTCCCGCAGTCCTGGCCGGTCCTCTCCGCGAGCTTCGTGATCGCCTTCACCTGGACCTGGGGCGACTACATCGCCCCACAGCTGCTGCTCTCCACCGACCGCACCACCCTCGCCGTCGCGGTGATGTCGACGTACGTCACCTCGGCGGGCACGCCGGTCACCAATCTGCAGGCCGCCGCCTCGGTCATGTACGTCGTCCCGATCCTCCTCATCTTCCTCGTCGCCCAGCGCGGCTTCGTCGCCGGCATGTCGACGTCCGGCCTCAAGTAGTCCTCCCCAACGACCTGTTGCAAGGAGTCACCCATGAACACGCCCTTGTCGCGCCGAAGCGCCCTGCAGGCCGCCGGTGCCACTGTGCTCGCCGCCGGTCTCTCGGGCGGCCTGACCGCCACGGCAGCCCACGCCGACGACGCCAACTCGTCGCCCAGGCTGGTCACTTACCCCCGGCCGTCCACCATGCCGACCAACACCAGCTTCAAGGTACGGGTGCGCACCACCCCCGGCGGGGACTGGCAGACGCTCGACATCTACCGGCCGCAGCTGGAGGAGATCAACCCGACCACCGGCTCCGGCAAGGTCTACAACTCCTCGATGGTCTACTTCGACTTCCAGGGCTCCGTCGAGATCGAGGTCACCTACCTCAAGGGCGGCACCACCAAGGCCCGGGTGAGACCTGACTCGTACGGCATCAAGCCCGAACTCGGCGGCGACACCCTGGTGTTCACCCTCGACGAGCCGAAGGACGTCGTCGTCCAGATCAACGACGAGATCTTCGACTGTCTGCACGTCATCACCAACCACATCGAGCGCCACGCCTGCGGCGCCGACGACCCGGACGTCATCTACTTCGGCCCGGGCGTGCACACCGTCACCGGCAACGTCCTCACCGTCCCCAGCGGCAAGACGGTCTATCTCGCCGGCGGTGCCGTCCTACAGGCGCAGGTGTTCTTCAAGAACGTGGAGAAGGCCGCGCTCAGGGGACACGGCATGATCAACGGCGGCGCCGGCGCGATCCTGTGCGAGGGCAGCAGGAACATCCGCGTCGAGGACGTCATCATCATGAACCCGAACGGCTACGCCGGCACGTTCGGCATGAGCGAGAACGTCCATGTGAAGAAGGCGCGGGCGTTCAGCTCGAAGGGCAATGGAGACGGTTTCGACGTCTTCTCCTCGACCGGGATCACCTTCGACGGCTGTTTCATGCGCAACTCCGACGACTGCTTCGCCATCTACTGCCACCGCTGGGACTACTACGGCGACACCCACGACATCACCATCCAGAACTGCACCCTGTGGGCCGACGTCGCCCACCCCATCAACGTCGGCACGCACGGCAACAGCGACGCCCCCGAGACGCTGGAGAACCTGGTCATCAGGAACATCGACGTCCTCGACCACCGCGAGCCCCAAATGAACTACCAGGGCTGCATCGCCCTCAACCCCGGGGACTCCAACCTCATCAGGAACGTCCACATCGAGGACGTCCGGATCGAGGACTTCCGCTGGGGCCAGGTCATCTACATGAAGGTGATGTTCAACCCGAAGTACAACACCTCGGTCGGACGCGGTATCGAAGACGTTTACGTCAAGAACCTCAGCTACACCGGCACCCACGCCAACCCGTCGCTCTTCCTCGGCTACGACGCCGACCACGCCATCAACAACGTCACCTTCGAGAACCTGGTGATCAACGGCGTGGTCGTCGCCGACTCGATGAAGAAGCCTGCCTGGTACTACACCACCGATGCCGTCCAGTGGTTCTACAACGAGCACGTGACGAACCTGAAGTTCCTCACGACCGCCGAGGCCGAGGCGGCCGCCGCGTCATGACCACTCCAGCACCCAGCCGCCGGGGCTTCCTCGGCGGTACGGCGGCCCTGTTGCTGGCGGCGGGCGCGAGCGGACTGCTCGTGCCCGGCCGGGCACAGGCCGCCGAGAACGGTTACGACACCGGTCTCAGGGCCTTCGCCCACCCCGGCCTGCTGCATTCCGAGGCCGATATCGCGCGCATGAAGGCCGCTGTCGCCGCCAAGCAGTCACCCGTCTACGACGGCTACCTGGCGTTCGCCGCGCACGCCCGCTCGCAGTCGACGTACGCTGTGCAGAACACCGGTCAGATCACCTCCTGGGGCCGCGGGCCCACCAACTTCCAGAACCAGGCCGTCGCCGACTCGGCCGCCGCCTACCAGAACGCCCTCATGTGGGCCGTCACCGGCGACCGGGCCAACGCCGACAAGGCCCGCGACATCCTGAACGCCTGGTCGGCCTCGCTGACCATGGTCACCGGTGCCGACGGGCCGCTCGGCGCCGGGCTCCAGGCCTTCAAGTTCGTCAACGCGGCCGAGCTGCTCCGGCACACCGGTTACGACGGCTGGGCGGACGCCGACATCGCCCGCTGCGAGCGGTCCTTCCTCGACGTCTGGTATCCGGCCGTGTCCGGCTACATGCTCTACGCCAACGGCAACTGGGATCTGACGGCCCTTCAAACCATCCTGGCCATCGGGGTGTTCTGCGAGGAGCCCGTTCTGTTCGAGGACGCCCTGCGCTTCGCCGCGGCCGGCGCGGGCAACGGCAGCGTCCCGCACCGCGTCGTCACCGACGCCGGCCAGGGCCAGGAGGCCGGCCGCGACCAGGGACACGAACAGCTCGCCGTCGGCCTCACCGGCGACATCGCCCAGGTCGCCTGGAACCAGGGCGTCGACCTGTGGGCCTTCGACGACGACCGCATCCTCGCGAACTTCGAGTACACCGCCCGCTACAACCTCGGCGGCGACGTCCCCTTCACCCCCGACCTCGACCGCACCGGCAAGTACATCAAGAAGACGGTTTCCGCGACCAGCCGCGGCACCCTGCCCCCCATCTACGAGATGGCCTACGCCCACTACTCCGGCGTC
This sequence comes from Streptomyces sp. CA-249302, assembly GCF_050936785.1. Classification (NCBI taxonomy): domain Bacteria; kingdom Bacillati; phylum Actinomycetota; class Actinomycetes; order Kitasatosporales; family Streptomycetaceae; genus Streptomyces; species Streptomyces sp. CA-249302. The sequence goes on from NZ_JBNJMG010000001.1 coordinate 8,586,382, forward strand.
CGTGGCCTGGACACCCCGTACACCAAGGCCGCCGTCTTCCGCGGTACCGCCGGCGCCCGCGTCGTCGAGGGCGGCAACGACGACCTGCCCAGCTGGGGCACCTTCGCCTACGCCGGCACCACCGCCCCCGCCCCGACCGTGCCCACCGCTCCGGGCGGCGTCACGGCGCTCGGCAACGACAAGGCCGTGACGGTGAGTTGGCTGCCGTCCGCCTGGGCGGACACGTACACCGTCCGCCGGGCCACCAGGCCCGAGGGCCCGTACGAGGAGATCGCCCGCGGTCTCGACAGGCCGACGTACACCGACGGCGACGTGCGCCCGGGACGGACGTACCACTACACGGTGGCCGCCACCAACTCCCTTGGCAGCAGCGGGGATTCAAGCCGCACACCTGCCTCCGCCGGTCTCCCCGCCCCCTGGTCCGGCCAGGACCTCGGCGACGTGCAGATCCCCGGTTCGGCCGCCTTCGACGGCGAACGCTTCGTCCTGGAGGCGAGCGGCACCGCCGACACCTACCGCCTCGCCCATCTGCCACTGCGCGGCGACGGCACGGTGACCGCGCGGATCGTGTGGCCGCTCAGCTCCCAGTACTCCAAGATCGGCGTGACCCTGCGCGACTCGCTCGACGCCGACGCGGCGCACGCCGCCATGCTGATCCAGGGACTGCCGCTGCACACCTGGAGCGGCGTGTGGAGCGTACGGCCGACCGCCGGGGCGGACATCTCGGCCACCGGCAGCACCCCGGTCCCGCCCTCCCAGCAGGACGCGATCACCGTGAACGCGGCCTTCCCCATCTCGAGCCTCGGCGCCCTACCCGAGTCGGCGACCCCGCTGGAGGCCCCGTACGTCGAGGGTGCGGGCGACGGCTACCGGCTCCGTGCCCCGTACTGGGTGCGGATCACCCGCAAGGGCCGCCGCTGCACGGGCGCCATCTCCTCGGACGGCATCCGCTGGACCGAAGTCGGCTCCACCGAGGTCGAGTTGGGGCGTATGGCATACGCGGGCCTGGTCCTCAGCTCCTGCCTCGGCGTCGACGAGGAGTACGCCGAGACCGGCACCGGCGCCTTCGACAACGTCACCGTGACCTCGTCCGCGGGGGAGGTGTGGTCCGTGCCGCGCCCCGCCGGTGCCGCCGTCGGCCTCACCGCGGCCTCCGGCGCCGACGCCGTCGAGCTGGCCTGGACCGACCCCGACCCCTCGGCCCGCTTCAAGGTGCTCCGGGCCGAGGGCTCCGACGGGCCGTACCACACCATCGCCGCGGGCATCGGCGCCGTCGGCTTCGGCACCCGCGTGCGGTACGCGGATGCCACCGGGACGCCCGGGACGACGTACCACTACGTCGTCGTGAAGACGAACAGCGGCGGGCGGGGTCCGCTCTCGGAGTCCGCGAAAGCCGAGATGCCGACGCCCACCGCACCCCAACTCACCTCCTCGGCAACGGCGTTCGCGAACAAGGAGATCCCCTTCCGGCACCTCCTGCGCGCCACGCACGAGCCCGTCCGCTTCACGGCCGACGGCCTCCCCGACGGCCTGCGCCTCGACAGGCGCACCGGCCTGATCTCCGGAATCCCGCGCGAGACCGGCGAGTTCACCGTCACCACCACCGCCGGCAACGCGGCCGGCGACGGCACCGCCACCCTCGCCCTCACCGTCGGCACACCCCCACCCGCCCCCTGGACCTACGGCGACCTCGGCGACGTGATCCTCGACGACCGCGCCTACGGGACGCTCGGCGTGGTCGCGATCCGTACACCGGGCAGCACGTCGTACGACAGCGGGACCTTCACCGTGCGGGGCGCGGGGGTTGATCTGACCGTCAACAACCAAGGAATGACAGGCCAGTTCGTACGACAGCCCGTCAGCGGCGACTGCACGGTCACCGCCCGGCTCGTCTCCCGTACCGGTGCCACCGCCGACCGGGTCGGGCTGCTGATGGCCAAGTCCCTGTCACCCTTCGACCAGGCCGCCGGGGTGATCGTCACCGGCGGGACCAGCGCGCAGCTGATGCTGCGCAAGACCGTCGCCGGGGCCTCCGCCTTCTCCGGCACGGCGACCGGCACCGTCCAACTGCCCCTGCTGCTACGGCTGAAGCGCACCGGGACCGCCTTCGCCGCGGCCGTCTCCACCGATGACGGCGCCACCTGGACCGACCTCGCCGCCGGCGAGATCCCCGGTTTCGGTGACGCCCCCTACCACGTGGGCCTCGTGGTCTGCTCGCGCGACCCCCTGGCCCTCGGCACCACCGAGTTCGACGAGGTGAGTATCAACCCCGACTGATCCCCCCCACGGATTGGAGTCGCACCGATGAGCCGCACATCCCCCCACCACCCCACCGAAACAAGCGAGTTGAGCCGCCGCGGTCTGCTGAGGACCGCCGGCGGACTCGGCGCCGCGCTCGCCCTCGGCGGGTCGGCGGCCGCGCTGGCGGCCAGCACCGCCGGCGCCGCGCCCTCGACCTTCACCCACCCCGGCATGCTGCACAACGCCGGCGACATCAACCGCGCCAAGGTCAGGGTCGCGGCGGGCACCGACCCCTGGCTGTCCGGCTGGAACAAGCTGACTGCCAACTCCCACTCGCAGTCCACCTGGACACCCAACCCACAGGCCACCATCGTCCGCGGCGGCACGGGCGAGAACTACGGCACGCTCTACAACGACATCGCCGCCGCCTACCAGAACGCCCTGCGCTGGAAGGTCGGCGGCACCGCCGCCAACGGTGACACCGCCGTGAAGATCCTCAACGCCTGGTCGTCCACCCTGACCACCGTCACCGGGAACGCCGACCGGTTCCTCGCGGCCGGCATCTACGGCTGGGAGTTCTGCCAGGCCGCCGAACTCATGCGCGGCTACAGCGGGTTCGACCTCGCCGCCTTCCAGGACATGATGGTCAACGTCTTCTACCCGCTCAACAACAGCTTCCTGACCAACCACAACGACGCCTGCATCACCAACTACTGGGCCAACTGGGACCTGTGCAACATGGCCTCGATCATGGCCATCGGGATCCTCACCGACAACGCGGCCAAGTACGACCAGGCCGTCACCTACTTCAAGTCGGGCGCGGGAAACGGTTCCATCGAGCACGCGGTGCCGTACCTGTACACCGACGCGGACGGCTACGCCCTCGGCCAGTGGCAGGAGTCCGGTCGCGACCAGGGGCACACCGTGATGGGCATGGGCCAGATGGGCGCGATCTGCGAGATGGCCTGGAACCAGGGCGACGACCTGTACTCGTACGACGACCGGCGCTTCATGAAGGCCGCCCAGTACGTCGCCAAGTACAACCTCGGCCAGGACGTCCCCTACACCACCTACACCTGGGGTACCGGGCAGAGCTGCGCCCAGTCCTCCCAGACGGTGATCGCCTCCGGCTCCCGCGGCCAGATCCGGCCCGTGTGGGCCATGCTCCACTTCCACTACAACCGCCGCCTGTACCTCGACGACAAGTACATCTCGGCGATGTACTACGACCTCGTCGCCCCGGAGGGCGGCGGCGGGGACTACGGCTCCACCAGCGGCGGCTACGACCAGCTCGGCTTCGGCACGCTGATGTACGCCAAGTAGTCGTCGAACTGCGCTCTGCACCGGAATACCGCGGCGATCTGTGGTGCTCTGGTGTTACCGGTGCACGAGCGCGGTGAGGAGGCTGGTGGGCGAATGACGACAGCAGTCCGGACGGACCCCGTGGGCCCCGTGGTGAGCACGCCGTACGGAGCGGTACGCGGCCGGTACGAACAGGGGATCGCGGTGTTCCGCGGCATCCCCTACGCCGCGCCCCCCTTCGGCCCGCTCCGCTTCCGGCCGCCCGTCCCGCCCGAGCCCTGGGACGGGGTGCGCGACGCGGGTTCCTTCGGGCCGACGCCGCCGAAACCGCCGTACTCCGAAGCCTTCGAGAAGTACCTGTCCGACCCGGTCGTCCCCGGTGACGACTGCCTCAATCTGAACGTGTGGACGCCGGAGCCGGGTCCCGCGGCCCGGCTGCCGGTCCTGGTGTGGTTCCACGGCGGCGCCCTGACCAGGGGCTCCAGCGCCGTCCCGGTGTACGACGGCTCGACCTTCGCCCGGGACGGCGTCGTCCTCGTCTCCGTCAACTACCGCCTGGGCGTGGAGGGTTACGGCCTGTTCCCGGACGCCCCCGCCAACCCCGGCCTGCGCGACCAGCTCGCCGCCCTGCGATGGGTGCACGAGTCGGTCGCGGCCTTCGGCGGCGACCCGGACCGCGTCACCCTGGCCGGACAGTCGGCGGGGGCGATCAGCATCGGCGCCCTGCTGGCCGCGCCTCAGGCGCAGGGGCTGGTGCGGCGGGCGGTCCTGCAGAGCGGGCCGCCGGAGGCGTTCGAGCGGGACAAGGTACGGCGGATGGTGCGCCGTATGGCCACCCGGCTGAAGATCCCCGCCACCGCGGCCGCCTTCGCCGAGGTCGACCGTGAGCAGCTGCTGCGCGCCCAGGCCGAGGCGGGCAGGCTCAGCAGCCCCGTGCTCGGCGGCCCGTCCTTCGGGATCGTCGTCGACGGCGACCTCGTGCCGCGCGACCCGCTGGAGGCCCTCGTCGAGGGCGCGGCGGCGAAGGACGTCGATCTGATGCTGGGCTGGACCAGCGAGGAGTACCGCCTCTGGCTCGTCCCCGGCGGCCTGCTGGAACGCGTCGACCGGCTCGGCCCGGTCGCCCTCGCCGGCGCGATGGCCCGCTGCCACTGCGGCACCGAGGTACCCCGCGGCTACCGCACCCTCCACCCGGAGGCCGGCACCGCCGAGCTCGTCGGCCAGATGGTCACCGACCACCTGCTGCGCCGCCCGCTGCAACGCCTCGCCGACGCCCGCCCCGCCACCTCGTACGTCTACGAGTTCGCCTGGCCCTCCACTCTCCCCGACCTCGGCGCCTGCCACGCCCTGGAACTCGGTTTCGTCTTCGACAGCGGCGACACCCCGGAGTCCCGCAAGCTCGCGGGCGAGGGTGCCCCGCGGGAGCTGGCCGACGCGATGCACGGGGCGTGGGTGCGGTTCGCGGCCGAGGGGAACCCCGGCTGGGAGCCGTGGGACCCCCGCCACCCCGTGCGCATCTTCGACGCCGGCGCCCCGCACATGGCATACGGCCCACGTGACGCCGCACTCGCCCTGTGGACCACGGCCCCTGCCCCCGCAAACCGGGATCCCGCCCCGGCCGGCCCCGACGACGACACCCCCCTGTTCGGCCTCGAACTCCGCTCGGCGGTCCGCCGCTTCCGCCGCTCGGCGACGGACCGGCGCCACTGAAGAGACCTGCGGCTCCCGAAGAAGCCCGCTACTCCTTCACGGCTGTCACCGAGTCCCGTACGACGACATGCGTGCCGAGGAGCAGATGCTCGTCGGGCGTGTGCGGGGTGCGACCCAGGGCGGTGCGGACGGCGAGGCGGCCCAGTTCCTCGTACGGGACGTGGACCGTGGTGAGCGCGGGGTGGAGGTCCCGGGCGAACGGAATGTCGTCGTAACCGGCCAGCGAAACATCGCCCGGCACGTCCAGACCGGCCTCGTGCAGGGCGGTCAGCGCACCCGCCGCGACCATGTCGGTCGCGGCGACCACGGCCGTGAACTCCAGCCCCGCGCCCAGCGCCTCACGCATCAGACGGTGACCGGAGTCGCGGGTGAAGTCGCCGTGCAGCAGCAGGGTCGGGTCGGGTTCGAGACCACGCGCCCCGTACGCCGCGAGATAACCCCGCTCGCGCCCCTGGGCCGTGGTGTGGTCGGGCTTCCCGCCGAGGAACAGGACACGCCGATGCCCCTGGGCGAGGACATGGGCGACAAGCGCGAAGGCGCCGCCCTCGTTGTCGTACTCGATGACGGTGACGGGCGCCCCCGGCCCGAGCGGCGGCCGCCCGCACAGCACCAGCCGGGAGCCGGCCGAGGCGAGCGAGTCGGCGATACGGCGGGTCCGCTCGCGGTACTCGGGAGTGTCCGCGGTACCACCCACCAGGATCACGGCGGCGGCCCGCTGGGCCCGCATCATCTCCACGAATTCGAGCTCGTGCTCGACGTCCCCCTCGGTACTGCACACCAGACACAGATGCCCGAGCCGAGTGGCCTCCCGCTCCACCCCATAGGCCATGTGCGCGAACGACGGCCCGGTGATGTCCTCCAGCACGAAGGCAAGCGTGGGCGTCCCCACCCCGGCCACGGCCTTGGCCCGGGCATCGGCGACGTAGTCCATCTCCCGCACGGCCCGCATCACCCGGGTCCGGGTGGCGGAACTGACCGGATACACCCCGCCCAGCACCCGAGAAACGGTCGACGCGGACACCCCGGCCCGCGCCGCGACGTCCCGGATGGTGCTACGAGTCGCGTCCTCGCTCTTCCTCGTCATTCGGCCCCCGCCCGTAAGGAACTGTGGAAACACACCCGGCAACCGGTTCCAGGACGGCGACACTAGCGCCCCGTCAGGGGCGCGGGGAACTGCGCGAACAACCACAACGAGACCAGTGGCCGCGATCCATCAGAACCCCTACGGCGAAAAGGCGAACCAGCCTAGCCAGCTGTCAGAGCCCCCGCGATCCCCGAGATCGCCTCCGGCCCCACCCGGCAGCACCCACCGATCAACCGGGCCCCGGACTCCCGCCACCCCACGACCTCGTCCGCGGTGAAGGAAGACCGCCCTTCCCACGCCCGAGCCGACGCGTTCCACGTCTCCCCACTGTTGGGATAGACGACAACCGGCTTCCCGGTGACCCGCGCGGCGATCTCCACCGCACCGACGACGTCCTCGGGCACGCAGCAGTTCACCCCCACCGCGATCACCTCGTCCACGTCCGCGGCCAAGGCGAACGCCTCCTCCAACGGCTGCCCCGCCCGAGTCCGGTCCCCCGAGACGCTGTACGACAGCCACACCGGCACCCCCACACCCCGCACGGCCCGCAGCAGCGCAACCGCCTCGTCGGCGTCCGGCACCGTCTCCAGCGCCAGCACATCGGGCCCGGCCCCGGCCAGCACCTCGATCCGCGGCCGATGAAAAGCCTCCAGCTCGGCGACGCTCAACCCATACCGCCCCCGGTACTCGGACCCGTCCGCGAGCATCGCCCCGTACGGACCGACGGAGGCCGCCACCCACAGCGGCCGCGGGACCCCACCCGCCTGCGCCCGCCGAGCCGCCTCACGAGCCAACTCCACGCTCGACGACAGGAGTTCAGCCGCGTGATCGTGCCCCACGCCCCGTTTGGCGAAGCCCTCGAACGTGGCCTGGTAGCTGGAGGTGATCGCCACGTCCGCACCCGCCTCGAAGTACGCGAGGTGCGCCTCGGTGATCGCCTCGGGCTGCTCCACGAGCAGCCGGGCCGACCACAGCTCGTCGCTCAGATCGTGCCCGGCGGCCGCGAGCTGGTTGGACATACCGCCGTCGAGCACGACGGTGCCGGCGGCGAGGGCTGCGGCGAGGGAGGAAGCGGTTCCCGAGGCGTTGCTGGTCATGACATGACGCTAGTCGAAGGGACGCCGGGCGGCCGTTTGTGTCCAGCAAATGAACAGATCGCCCAGCATGTGGGACGCCGGGTTACGATCACGGCCCTCCCCATCTCCACGCCCTCCCTGCCTCCGCCCCCTCCCCTCTCCACCCCCTCTCCACCTCTGGATCTCCACCCATCCGCTCCTCCACCCCTCCGCACGGGAACCACCATGACTGCCCCCAGCCCCACCGAGGCCACCGAACCGTCCGAGCCGCCGAAGTCCTCGGAGGCCCCCGCGGCCGTCGAGCCCTCCGGCGCCGACGGAACCCCGGCAGCCGCCCCCGGCCGCCGCACCTTCGGCCTGGCCGCCGCGACCGCCCTCGTGATGGGCAATATCATCGGCGGCGGCATCTTCGCGCTGCCCGCCGCCGTCGCCCCCTACGGCACCGTCAGCCTGGTCGCCTTCGTCGTCCTGTCGGTCGCCGCCGTACTGCTCGCCCTGCTCTTCGGCAAGCTCGCCCGCCGCAGCCCCGTCACCGGCGGCCTGTACGTCTACCCGCGCGACGCCTTCGGCCCCTTCGCGGGATTCCTGTCGGCGTGGTCGTACTGGACGATGTGCTGGGTCAGCATCGCCGCGCTCGCCGTCGCGGTCGTCGGTTACGTCGATGTCCTGATCCCCCTGCACGGCAATCACGCCCTCGAAGGCCTCGTCGCCCTGGCCGCGCTGTGGCTGCCGGCCGCCGCGAACTTCGCGGGCACCCGCTGGGTCGGCGCGGTCCAAGTCGTGTCCACCGTGCTGAAGTTCGTGCCGCTGCTCCTGGTCGCCACGATCGGCCTGTTCTTCGTCGACACCGACAACTTCGGCCCGTTCAACGCCTCCGGCCAGAGCGCGCCCGGCGCGATCGCCGCCGCGGCCGCCCTGCTCCTCTACAGCTTCCTCGGCGTCGAATCAGCCGCGGTCAGTGCGGGCGAGGTGGCGGACCCGGAGCGTACGGTCGGCCGCGCGAGCGTCCTCGGCACGCTCGCCTCCGCCCTCGTCTACATCCTCGGCACGGTCGCCGTCTTCGGCCTGGTCCCGCACGACAGACTGGTCGACTCCGGCGCCCCCTTCGCCGACGCCGTGAACGCCATGACGGGCAGCTCCTGGGGCGGCACCGCCATCGCCCTGGTCGCCGTGGCCTCGATCACCGGGTGCCTCAACGGCTGGATCCTCATGGCGGCGCAGATGCCGTACGCCGCCGCCCGCGACGGCCTGTTCCCGAAACCCTTTTCCAAGGTCGGCAAGGGCGGAGTCCCCGCCTTCGGCGTCTGGGCGGTGGCCGTCCTCGGCACGCTCCTGATCGCCCTCAACTACACGGCGGGCCCGGACACCACCTTCCGCGTCCTCGTCCTGATCACGACGTTCACCGGCTGCGTCCCATACCTCCTGTCGGCGGCGGCCCAGCTCTTCTGGCTGGTCCAGGGCACCCGCGACCGAGTCCACCCGGCCGGCCTGGCCCGCGACCTGACGGTGGCCGCCCTCTCCTTCGCGTTCTCCTTCTGGCTGATCGCGGGCGCCGGATACGCGGCCGTCTACCAGGGCACGCTGTTCCTGTTCGCCGGGATTCCGGTGTACGTGTGGCTGCGGGGGCGCCAGAAGGAGACGGCCGCCTGACCCCAAGGCTCGGGCAAGCACACGTTCAGCTTTCGGTGTCCGAATCCAGGACGAACGACGTCTCTGCCTCTCCGAAGCCCTTCGCCTTCAAATCCGCCAGATACGCCCCTGCGCCGGCTGATCCTTTCGGCGGCGACGCGCAGTGGGCGACGCTCGGTCTGCGGTTCCACTTCACCGTGTACGTGACGGTGTCGTGGGCGGGCGCTCGATACAGCACGCTTCCGCTGGGCGGTTCGGGGCAGTCGGCGGAGGACCAGTAGTTCCCAGAAGCCTGGGCGGACGAGATCGTCACGACCGCCTTCTTCGGCCCGAGGTCGACCTTGCAGTCGTTGTCGGAGGAGTTCTTCGCGGTCACCAGCAGGGTGGGGTTCTGCCCGCCGCCGTAGGTGTTCCGGCTGCTGCGCACCGTCAACTCCACTGCTTCCGGCGTGCAGTTGGGCAGGGAGGAGCCGAGCTCGGCGGTGGGCGGGCCGGAGGATTTGGAAGGAGTCGAGGTGGGTGAGGTGCTCGACCCGGACTTGTCCGAGGCCGAACCGCGGTCGCCGGTGTCGCCGGTGCCGTGCGTGACGAGCGTCCAGGCCAGGACGCCGAGCATGCCGAGGAATACCAGCGCGATCGCCCACGGTTCCGGCCGCCGGAAGCTGCGCCGCGCCCGCTTCGACACAGGCGCCGCGGTCCCGACACTCCTCGTGGCGCTCGAGTACGACGCCGAGAAGGAGAAACCGTCGAACGGCAGGTCGGCGACGATCTTCAGGTCCTGCGGCCGACCGCGTTTTCGGTACGCGCGGTGCAGTTCCCTCATCCGTTCCTGGACGGCGTCCCGGAACCCGACGAGGTCGAGTGCCGTCGTGCCACGATGGTCGGCGATGACGTCCGACACGGACCGGGAGAAGATGCTGAACGAGTCGCCCGGCCGCACACGGGCCACAGGGTCCGACGCGACGTCCGGCGGGCGGACGAACAGCGCGTACTGGCCCGGCGAGCAGGCGTACACATAGGCCACCTTGCGCCGCAGCGCGGCGCTGACCTTCTGCTTGCTCCACATCGTGATGCCCGCTAGGCCCATCGACTCCTGCTCGATGCCCTCCCGGCACGCGTCGATCAGGAACACGACGCGACTTGCCGGAGTCTCGTCGAGTTCCGCATGCCAGTCGATCGGCACGCACCCGGCCTCGAAGGGGTGCGTGTGCTCGTGAATGTCCTCCGGTACAAGGTAGTCGCGCCCTCTGGCGTGCACTCCGTGCCCGCTCAGCAGGATGAGCAGGGTGTCGTCCGTACTGGCGTGTTTGAGGAAGCCGCTGACTTCGCCGATCACGAAGTTCCGCGACACCTGCCGCCCGCCGCCGAGTCCGGTCAGGACCTGGACGTCGTCGAAGCCGTGGTTCCTGAGCGCCGATTCGAGAATGGCGAGGTCGTCGGGGACGAAGCGAAGCGGCGGGACACCGCGCATCCCGTAGTCGCTCGCCCCGATGAGGAGTGCTCTGTGGCGTGCCATCAGACACCGGTCACTGCTTGAAGACCAGCGCGATGCCGTGGCCGCGCTGGACCTGCGCGCTGCCGACGAACTGCACTCCGCCGCTCGCGGTGACCTGGAAGGACAGATGCGCCTCGCGCAACGGCAGTGGCCCTCCGCGCGCCGCGGCCTCGGCGAACACCTCCTGCAGCGCGTCCACGGCCTCGGCGAGATTCCTGCGCAGGGGCCCCAGCGGCACGTTCCTCAGCCGCACCTCGTCGTCGCGGCCCCCGAACAGCCCCATGGAGTCGCCCTCGGACTCGTCGCCCACATCCTGATCGTCGTACGACACCCAGAACGGCAGGGCCGGTACGCCGGACGATTCTGCACCTGAGCCCACGGATCCCCCTCGTTCTGTGACGGCGGATCAACTGTACGTAACGAGGCGTGCCTTCGTGGCCGGGGTGCGAAAACAGACACCTTCGTGGCCCTACGCCAAATGCCGGCCACTCCTGCGCCGACCCCCACCCCGCCCCCACCGCAACGCCGGCACCACCAGCCCGATCAGCAGCCCCACCGCGAGCGCATAGGGCCACCAACCCAGCCCGCTGCTCGCGGTGTTGGCGGTGCGTGGGTCCGTCGCGGCCGTCGCGCCGGATGCCGTACGGGGATGAGCCGACGTCGGGGACTTGCTCGCGGTGGTCGCCGTGAGGACGACGTCGTTGCCGTCGCCGCCCTTGTAGCTGATCCGGTAGGCCGTGTCGGCGAGTTTCACCCGGGCGCCCTCCTTGAGGCCCTCGAACGTACCCGTCGTCCTTGCCCGGCCGCTGTGATCGAGGACGGTGAGCTCGCGGGCGGTCGAGGTCCCGGCCGCCGCGAGGTCGAGGTCACCGGCCAGCCGTACGGCCCCGCTCACCTTCAACGGCTTCTTCCGCAGGACCAGTTCGCCGTCCGCGGTCTGCGCGTAGTCACCGGCGACCGTCACCCCGCCCGTGACCACACCCTCGTTGACCACGGAACCCTTCACCGTGCCCTGGCCGCTCAGCCCGCCCGTCACCCGCAGTTCGGCCGACCCCGCGTCCAGTCGCGACCCGGCCGAGGTGAGCCGAATCCCCTTGCTGCGCACGAGAGTTGCCCCGCCGCGCAGGGCCAGCGTGCCCTTCTTCACGGTCGTGGTCCCGGTGTACGACACCGCGCTCCCCGTCAGTGTCGTCGTGGCGGAACCCGACTGGACGAGCGACCCCGAGCCGCTGATCCGGGACAGGGACACGGGAGTCGAGGCGTTCTGCACGACCAGCGTGCCGTCGTTCACCACCCGGCGGCGGTCCGTCCCCGTCATCAGGGAGCCGTCGCCGCTCGCGCCCGATCCGAGCCCGAGCCGCAGCACCGCCCCCTTCTCCACGGTCGTCGAACCGTCGTAGTACTGCTTCGCCGCGAAGGTCACGTCGTTCCCGTGCGTCCCCGCGATCACGACGTCCCCGGCACCGGGCGCGGCCAGCGTGTCGTGGTAGCGGCCGCCCCCGATGGGGGCGCCGAGGGTGACGGGACCGTCGTAGTCGAAGGTCAGTTTCGAGCGGCGGCCGCTCGCCTCGTGCAGGTTGATGTAGACGGTGTCCTTGGTGCCCGGCATGAAGATCCGGTGGGTCGTGCCGTCGCCCCACTGCACGTCCGCGCCCTCGATGTTGGTGCCCCGCTTGTTCAACTGGTGGGGAATCGCACGCCAGTTGAGGTCGGGGTCGCCGAGCGAGGGGTTCGTGTCGCCGCCCCGGTCGCTGTAGCTGTACTGCCCGGTGAGCACGACCTTGCTGCCCGGCCGGGTGTGGACGTTGACGTCACTGCCGTATTCACGCTGGTAGAAGTTCTGCCGCAGGGTGATCGTCTGGTACAGCGGGGTGTCGATGATCCAGGAACCCTGGTTGAGGATCGCCCGGGCGTTGGGCAGCGCCACCGGGTACTCGGGGCGGCCGACCGCCATGCCGGTGCCGTTGTCGATGACGCCGGCGAAGGGGTTCGTCCCGGCCAGGTCGAGGGTGCCCCACATGTTGCGCGGCTGGGTGACCAGGCCCGAGCCGCTGATCGTGCCGATGTTGAAGGTACGGGTCAGGGACAGCCGCAGGGTGCCGTCGACCCGGACGTTGAGCTGGTTCAGCTGGTAGCCGGGCGTGTTGTACGGGAAATGCCCGATCAGGCCGGTGCCGCCGCCCGTTCCGTACTGCAGCGTCGCCCCGCGCGCGACCGTGATCGCGGGCGGGTCGGGGTTGGTGACCGTGGTGTACGGGTGGTTGCCGCCCTGCGTCCTGACCGTCTGCCGCTGCCGGGACCTGGGCAGCGTGAAGTCGCTGTCCTTGGTGAGGACGAGCGTCCCGCTGCCGCGCACGGTGAGAGTGCCCTCGCCGCGGAGGACTCCGTCGTACGTCGTCGTCCCGGACGGCACGGTGACCACCGTGTCGCCGGTCAGCGTGACGTCCCGGTCGGCGAGGACGTCCGCGGTGACGTCACGGCTGCCGGCCGCCACCGCGGGGGAAGCGGTTACGAGCAGGGCGGCGACCGTCGCGAGGGCTCCGGTGGCTGCTGCTGTCTTGTGGAAATGGCTGCGCACATGATCGGAGACGGGCGGGGCGAGGGCCGATAACAGAAAAACCGAGGTTGGGGAAAGCGCCTTCTTTTCTCACGCCAGACCCGTTGACCTCCCCGTTCCCCAGCCTTACCTTTCGGCTGTTCGCATTTACAACAGATGTTCTCAATATCGAACATCGCTCTCAGGACCCCCCATCCGAGAGGCAGTGCGCATGAGCCGCGCCCCCGACGTCCCTCATCGACGACTGCTGCTGAAAGGTGCCCTGGCCGCGGGCGCCCTGGCAGTCACCCCGACCGCAGTCACCCCGACCGCAGCCACCGCCGCGCCGAAGTCGCCGCCGTTCGTGAACCCGCTCGTCCGGCAGCGCGCCGACCCCTACATCCACCGGCACGCCGACGGCCACTACTACTTCACGGCCACCGTCCCCGAGTACGACCGCATCGTCCTGCGCCGCTCCCGCACTCTCAACGGCCTTGCCACCGCCGCCGAATCGGTCATCTGGACCAAGCACGCGACCGGTGTCATGGGCGCGCACATCTGGGCGCCGGAGATCCACCGCATCGGCGGCAAGTGGTACGTCTACTTCGCCTCCGCGCCCGCCGAGAGTGTGTGGGACATCCGCATCTGGGTGCTGGAGAATGCCAACCCCGATCCGCTCAAGGGCACTTGGGTGGAGAAGGGTCAGGTGAAGACCGCCTGGGAGACCTTCTCCCTGGACGCCACCACCTTCAGCCACCGCGGCATCCGCTATCTCGTCTGGGCGCAGCACGAGCCCGGCATGGACAACAACACCGCCCTGTGGCTGTCGAAGATGGCGAACCCGTGGACCCTGACGGGCCCTCAAGTCCGCCTGTCCACACCGGAGTACGACTGGGAGACCGTCGGCTACAAGGTCAACGAGGGCCCCGCCGTCCTCGCCCGCAACGGCCGTCTCTTCCTGTCCTACTCCGCCAGCGCCACCGACCACCACTACTGCATGGGCCTGCTGACGATCGACGCGGACGCCGACCTGATGGACCCGGCGAACTGGTCCAAGTCCCCGACCCCGGTCTTCACCAGCAACGACACCACCAAGCAGTACGGCCCCGGCCACAACTGCTTCACGGTCGCCGAGGACGGGCGCAGCGACGTCCTCGTGTACCACGCCCGCCAGTACAAGGAGATCGTCGGCGACCCGCTGAACGACCCCAACCGGCACACCCGCGTGCAGAAGCTCGGCTGGCACGCGGACGGCACCCCGGACTTCGGCACACCGGTGGCGGACACCGTCACGGACACGGAGGTTGCGTCATGAGACGTGCGTACGCGGTACTGCTCGCGCTCTGCCTGGGCCTGTTCGGCGCCCTCGCGACCGCAGGCCCGGCCCAGGCGGCGGCCTACACCATCACCAACGGCACCCAGTTCACCGACACTTCGGGCAACGCCGTGCACGCCCACGGCGGCGGGGTCATCAAGGTCGGCTCGTACTACTACTGGTTCGGCGAGGACCGCAACTCCGACAACACCTTCAAGTACGTGGACGCGTACCGCTCCACCGACCTGAAGAACTGGGAGTTCCGCAACCACGTCCTGACCCAGTCCTCCGCCTCCGAGCTGGGCACCGCCTACATCGAGCGCCCGAAAGTCATCTACAACGCTTCCACCGGCAAGTTCGTGATGTGGATGCACAAGGAGAACGGCGTCGACTACAGCGAGGCCCGCGCGGCCGTCGCCGTCTCCGACACCGTCGACGGGAGCTACACCTACCAGGGCAGCTTCCAGCCACTCGGCCAGTACATGTCCCGCGACATCACGACCTACGTCGACACCGACGGAACCGCTTACATGGTCTCCGCCGCCAACGAGAACTACGACCTGCACATCTACAAGCTGACCTCGGACTACACCGCCATCGACAGCCTGGTGGCCAACCCCTGGGCGGGCGGCCACCGCGAGGCCCCGGCCCTCTTCAAGCGGGGCAGCGTGTACTTCATGCTGACCTCGGGTGCGACCGGCTGGAGCGCCAACCAGCAGCAGTACGCCACCGCGACCTCGCTGTCCGGCCCGTGGACCTCCTGGACCAACGTCGGTGACTCCACGGCCTACAACTCCCAGACGGCGTACGTCCTTCCGATCACCGGCACGTCCGGCACCGCGTACCTCTACATGGGCGACCGCTGGGGCAACTCCTTCGGCGGCACGGTCAACGACTCCCGCTACGTGTGGCTGCCGCTGACCTTCCCGAGTTCCACCACCATGTCGATGTCCTGGTACCCGGAGGTCACCGTCGACACGGCCGCCGGCACGGTCAGCGGGACCAGCGCCACGTACAACACGCTGGTCTCGCGCAACAGCAGCAAGTGCGCGGACGTCCCGAGCCAGTCGCTGTGGCAGGGGATCGCGATCAGCCAGTACACCTGCAACAGCGGCAACAACCAGAAGTGGTGGTTCAAGGACCTCGGAACCGGTTACTACGAGCTGATGGGCCGCGGCAGCTCGCTCTGCCTCCAGGAGAACGACACCAACGTCACCCAGGAGAACTGCACCGCCGCCACCACCCAGCAGTGGAGCCTGACCACCTCCGGCAGCTACGTCCTGGTCAAGGCCCGCACCACCGGCGAGTGCCTGGACGTGTCCGGCGCGTCCACCGCCAACTCCGCCGCGATCATCACGTACACCTGCAACGGAGGCACCAACCAGCAGTGGACGCGCGGTAGTTGACCGCCGCTGTCTCCTGCTAGCGGACCGGGTTCCAGCCGTCCGTGCCCGCCAGGTACTTCTGCGCCGTGTAGTTCGCGGCCTGGGAGTCGGTGAGCTGCGGGCGGTTGGA
Source organism: Streptomyces sp. CA-249302 (assembly GCF_050936785.1). Taxonomy (NCBI): domain Bacteria; kingdom Bacillati; phylum Actinomycetota; class Actinomycetes; order Kitasatosporales; family Streptomycetaceae; genus Streptomyces; species Streptomyces sp. CA-249302. Next base: position 8,602,285 of record NZ_JBNJMG010000001.1, read on the forward strand.
GTTCACCGTGGCGCCCGCGCCCGTGTTCTTGTACTCGAAGAAGCGGGCGTTCTTCCACGAGTAGCCGCTCATGTCCGTCCAGGGCCCGGCGACCTTCACGGCGGCGGGCAACGAGGTCTGACGGATGACGAGTTGGCCCACCGCGTCCGAGGTCGGATGCCAGGGTCGGCCCAGGTAGTACGTGTTGGCCGCGGCCGAGCTGGTCACCGAGCTGCCGGTGACGAGGATGCCGTAGCTCTTGGTGGAGCTGGTGTTGGGCGCCGACAGGAAGCCGTTGAGACCGCCCGCGGCGGCGCCGGAGTTGCGCAGCTGGATGTTGACCCGGTCGTAGACGGCGGTGGCGTTGCCGAATATGAAGTCCACGTCGCCGGAGATGAAGGACGAGTAGAAGTACTGCCGGTACTGCCCGGTCGAGGACGGCGACCAGTTGAGGACCGTGTCCTGGCGGCTGATGAAGCGGTCGTTGCTGAATGTCTGGCGGTCGCCCTGCGCGGTGATCGCGACGGCCTGGGTGTCCGTGATGTCGGGGTGCGCCGACTTGTCGAAGGTGTTCTGGACGGTGATCCCGGTGACCGTGAGGTTGTTCGCCGAGAAGGTCGCGACCGAACTGCCCAGCGTCCCGTACTTGTTGCCGCTCGAGTTGGTGTAACCGGCGGCGCGGTCATAGGTGATGACGACGTCCTCGGCGTTGCCGGTGGTGCCCTTGATGGTCAACCCGGTCTTGTTCACGGGCACGTTGACGATCTCGGTGTACGTGCCCTTGCCGACGGAGATCGTGTCGCCGGCCGCCGCCGCGTTCACGGCGGCCTGCACGGTCGTGTACTGGCCCGAACCGTCCTTGGCGACGGTGATGACGGTGGCGGCCCGCGCCTGGGTCACCAGCGGCACCGCGGCCAGCCCGAGGGCGGCCGCGGCACCCGTCGCCACGGCTACGGCCCGGCGCCGGGAGGGGGAGCGGCGATGTGCGTTCGGTTCAGTCATGCTCTCTGGTCGCCGCTCCCCGCCCGGAGGTTGCCGCCCTCAGGCGAGCAGATCGATCGCGTCGACCGAGGTGCCCGCGCTGAGGAAGGACGTCGTCCCCGAGCCGCTCGCCACGTAGATCTTCAGCGTGTTGTAGGCGCTGGTGTCGGTCAGCCAGGCGGACGCCGGCACGCTGTAGGTGAAGGTGTAGTTGTTGCCCCGGTAGGAGCCCACGGTCAGCGACCGGGTGCTCGGCTGGGTCGGCGGCGAGGGGACGGCGGAGGTCCAGGTGTCGTTGACGACGACCTGCGGCCGGCCGTTGGCGTAGGCCGTCGTCACGCCGATGCGCAGGGTGTGCGCGGCGGCTGCCTGGGCGGCGGTCAGCTTGAAGTAGACGATGATCCCGCTGTTGACGTCCTTCCACAGATAGCACGGGAAGGCGGACGTCTCACTGCCGCTGCCGACGACCACGTTCCCGGTCCAGGAGGCGGCCCGCACGTCCGACGGATGCGCGTACGTCATCAGGTCCGCGTTCTTGAACCCGCTCGGCGAGCCGGTCCAGTTGCCGATCCGCCAGATCGCGCTCGCGTTGCTCGGGTCGTTCGAGGACGGGATCGCGATCGTGTTGAGCGTGGTCGTGCCACCCGCGGTCACCGTCACCGAGCTTGTGTAGACGGCGAGTTCGTCCTTGAAGACGGTCAGCGTGTACGTCCCCGGCAGCACGCCCGGGATCGAGAAGTACCCGTCCGAGGATCGCGCCGAACCCCAGTACTGCGCGGCCGAGTTGGCAAGCCCCACGGTGTACGCGTACGCGGTGTCCCGCCCGCTGATCCCCACCCCGGCGACCCGGCCCCGCCCGCTCGCGGCGACGTACCCCGAGATGCCGAGCGAATCCGCCCAGGACGTACTGATGCCCGCGTGGTACAGCGAGGACGAGGGCGCCCCGCCGTCCGTGAGGGCGATGACGTACGGACCCTGGAGGCCGAAGCGCTGGGACTCCGTCTGGTTCTCGCCGTAGTAGAGGATCTCGTACAACCCACCGCCGTCGGCGCTCTGGTGGCGCAGCAGGGAACGGTAGAAGGGCCCGCCGGAGGCCTTCTCGTGGTTGGAGCGGACCACCCACAGGCCGACGCTCCCCGTGGTCCAGCCGATGTAGTCGTAGTCGATGACCCGCTTCTTCGCGTAGTGCTTGGAACGGGTCTGGCCGTCGGACTTCTCGAAGACGTCGGAGGCCTCGATGGTGGTGGGCGCGTAAGTGTAGGAATCGGGCTCGTCGTTGAGGAACAGGCCCGCCTTGACGCGCACGATGTACCGGGTCGCGCTGACCGAGTCGTCGGCCTTGTTGGTCCACAGGTAGACGTTGTTCTCGCCGCTGCGGGCCGCGTAGTAGTGCTTGAGCGTGCCGTAGGCGACCGAGATGAGGATCGTGGTCCCCGACTGACCGATCGTCACCGTCGAGGTGCCCAGGCCGGATTCGACGTGCGAGTTCTTGCCGCCGTAGCCCTGATACTCCGTCCCTTTGTAGACCAGCGAGGTCAGGTCGCCGTTCGTCTTGCTGACCTTGAAGACGAGGCTCGCGCCGGTGTCGACGACGTAGTTCGAGCCGTCGTCGCTCCAGCCGAAGCCTGCCGCCGAGGCGGTGCCGGCGAGGGTCGCGGTGCCGGCGGCGGCCGCGCTGCCGAGGACGAAGGTACGGCGTCCGAGCGGTCTCCCGGTGGATCCGGACATGGGGGTGCCTCCTTCGGTGGGGCGGGGTTGCGGGTGTCTGTGAGAGTGACAGTTGAATCGATTTCGCGAAAGGCCTTTCGCCTTCATGGAGTTGGCATTCTTGTGAAACTGGTCAAGAGGCTAGAAAGCGCTTGCCCGTGGCGGTACGGTCCCCGCCAGGCCATGTCGCCATGACGGAGGAGTCCCGAGTGAGACGTTTCAACGCAGGTTGTACCGCCGCGCTCGCGGCGGTTGTCCTCGGCACCTGCCTGACCGCCGCCCCCGCCGCCCAGGCCCACGACCGGCAACCGCCGCTCGGCCTCGAGAACTGCACGGCCACCGCCTGCCACTTCGACGTCCCGCCCGGCACGTACGACGTGAAGGTCCTCCTCGGCGGCGAGGCCGACTCCGGCACCGGCATCAGCGGCGAGACCCGGCGCTCCCTGCTCCCGGAGACGTCCGTCGCGGCCGGCGAGCGGGCCGCCCGCAGCTTCACCGTGGACGTCCGCACACCGGAGGGCGAGCCGACCGGCCCGGACGGAACTCCCGGCCTGGACCTGGCACTTGGCGGCACGGCCCCGGCGCTGGCGGACATCCGGGTCACCCCGGCCCGGCATACGCGCCGGATCTTCCTGGTCGGCGACTCCACTGTCTGCGACCAGCCCGGCGACCCGTACTCCGGCTGGGGCCAGCAACTGCCGCAGTATCTCCGCAAGGGCGTGTCCGTGGCCAACTATGCTGATTCCGGGGAGAGTACGGTGACGTATCTGCAGAATCCGCAGCTCTGGGCCACCGTTCAGCCGCTGATCCGCCCCGGTGATCTCGTGCTGATCCAGCTCGCCCACAATGACAAGACCACCGACGAGGCGACGTATCGCGGCAATTTGGAGACACTGGTGGCAGGTGTACGGGAGAAAGGCGGACGTCCGGTGCTGGTCACCCCCATCGTGCGGCGCTGGTTCAACTCCGACGGCACCCTGAACAACAACACAGCGCTGCTGGTCAACGGCCTCGGCGTGGACCATCCCGCGGTCATCCGCTCGGTCGCAGCGGCCGAGGGCGTGCCGCTGATCGACCTCACGGCGAAAACGAAGACGTTGGTGGAATCCCTGGGGGTCGAGGGCTCCAAGGCGATCTACCTCTACAACGAGAAGAAGGACAACACCCACACCTCCGTCCACGGAGCGACTGTGTACGCGGGTCTTGTCCGCGACGAACTTCTCGCCCAGCATCTGGTACCCAGGAGCCAGGTGCGGGCGGGTTGAGCCCCTGGGGCGTCTCGACCGGAACCGGGGCGCCCCAGGTCCTACCTTCTCCGCCATGCCGTGAGCCCCGCGGCCGTCCGCCCCGCCGCCGTGAATCCCGAAAGAGCGCCGATGCACCTGCCGCCCGCCGACCGTGCCCGCAGCCCGCACACCGGTTACACCCGGGCCCACTGGGAGGCGGCGGCCGACGGGCTGCTCGCCGCGGTGGAGCCGTACGCCGCGGAGGGCGGCGCGCTCTACCACTTCCCCGGGGACCGGGCGAGCTGGTCCGGCCGCCTGTCGGACGGCCTGGAGGGCTACGCCCGTACGCTTCTCCTCGCGGCCTTCCGCCGCGACGAGACCGCCCTCCAGCGCTACGCCGACGGTCTCGCGGCCGGCGTCACGGGCGTCTGGCCACGCATCGAGGACCGCAGCCAGCCCCTGGTCGAGGCGGCCTCCATCGCCCTCGCCCTGCGCCTGACCCGCCCGCTGCTCTGGGACCGCCTGGACGACGCCGTACGACAGCGGGCCGCGGCCTGGCTCGGCGACGCACTGACCGCCGAGGCCTGGCCCTGCAACTGGGAGCTGTTCCCGGTCACGGTCGGCGGATTCCTCGAAGAAATCGGTTACGAGACAGAGGCGTCCCGCAAGGCGATCGGGCGCGGCCTGGAACGCATCGAGGACTGGTACGTCGGCGAGGGCTGGTACACCGACGGCGACGGCCGCAAATTCGACTACTACAACGGCTGGGCGATGCACCTGTACCCGGTGCTGCACGCCTGGCTCGCCGCCGACGAACGGCTCCTGGACCTGTACGGCGGCCGCCTCTCGCGCCATCTGGAGGACTACGCCCGCCTGTTCGGCGCCGACGGCGCCCCCATGCACCAGGGCCGCTCCCTCACGTACCGCTTCGCGACGACGGCCCCCCTGTGGCTGGGCGCCCTGACCGGCCGTACACCGCTCCCGCCGGGGGAGACCCGCCGGCTGGCCTCCGGGACGCTGAAGTACTTCCTGGAGCGAGGCGCGCTGGACCCCCAGGGCCTGCTCACCCTCGGCTGGCACGGCCCCGACCCGGCGGTCCTGCAAGGCTATTCGGGCCCCGCCTCCCCGTACTGGGCGAGCAAAGCCTTCCTGGGCCTGCTCCTTCCGCCGGACCACCCGGTGTGGACGGCACCGGAGGAACCGGGCCCGGCCGAGCGCGACGACGAGGTCACGGCCCTCGCGCCCCCCAACTGGCTGTTGCAGTCCACGAGTTCGGACGGGGTGGTGCGCCTCCACAACCACGGCAGCGAGGACGTCCGTTACGACCCCTACTACACGCGGCTGGCGTACTCGACGGTGACGGGGCCCTCCTCGTCGTACGACAACAGCGTGATCGTCGGGGGCGATGCGAGCCGGACGGAGATCGAGCCGTTGGGGGTGGGGGACGGGTGGGTGGCGTCGCGGCACCGGAGTGGTTCCGACGGCCGGGTGACGAGCGTTGTCCTCGTGCGGGGCGCTGTGGAGGTACGGGTGTTCCGCGTGGTGGGCGTGCCCGAGGGCACGGCGGTCCGGGTCGTGGGCTGGGCGGCGGGCGACGGTGTCCGCTCCGAACTCCTGCCGGTCGCCGGGCTGTCGGCGGCTGGGGCCGAACTCACCGGTGCCGTCGGTGCCGAGCCCGGCCTTTTCGTGGTGCTGGCCAGGCTCACCGCGGAGGCGGATCCGGTGCCGTTGGCGGAAGCGGTCACCGTCGAAGTCGTCGACGCCGGGGAACTGGTGGTCCGTTGGACGGACGGCCCTCTGCGGCGGGTGCGACTGGAAGCCGGCGGGGCTGTGATCGACGGCTGAACAAGGCCGGGTGGCAAGGCCGTTGGGCATTTTCCAAGGGTGGTCCCGCAGCGTGACGGTCCCGCTACAGTGGACGGGAGTGCTGCGGGGGGCGAACGATGGCGCTGCGGGTCGGTCGGCGATTCTTCCTCGCGCTGGGTGTGGGCCGCTACTGCCACCTCCCGGCGCACGAACAGCTGGGACAGGTCCCCGCGGACGTTCGCGCGGTGCGCGAGCTGTTCGCCGGCCTCGGTTACCAGCCCGTCCTGCCCGGCCTGGGCGAGTACGACACCGCGGAGCAGATCCGCCAGAAGCTGCGCCACTGGTCCAGCGACGCCGCCCTCACCCCCGATGACGTGGTCGTGCTCTACTTCGCCGGACACGGTCTGGTCCAGGACCGGGACCGGCACTACCTGCTGTGCTGGGACTCCCCGGCCGACGAGGACGCCGCGACCACGGCTCTGGCCACCGAAGACCTCGTACGCATCCTGTGCCGGGGAGAACTGCGCCATCTGCTGCTGGTCCTGGACACCTGCGCGGGCGGAGCGGGCGGGGCCGAGGCCGCCGCGCTCGCACTGCAGTCGATCGCCTACCGGCACGGGGGCGCGGGCTCCGCCACCGGACTGTGGTTCCTGGCTTCCGCCCGTCGCAAGGACATCGCCGAGGAAGGGCGGTTCGTCGCCGCGCTGCGCTCCGCCGTGGAGGTCACCACGGGCCGGACCGGGCAGCGGCAGCAGTACCTCGACCTCGCCGAACTCGTGAAGGCCGTGAACGAGCGGTTCGAGGCGGACGGTCTCGGGCAGCGCGCCGAACTCGCCAGCGGACTGGTGACGGGTCTGGCCCCGTTCCTACCGAACTCCGGTTACCGAGAGGCGCTTCCGCCCATCGGCACCGATCTGGAGATCCAGCGCCGCGTCGCCGGACAGGACCTCGCCGAGCACTTCGGGCCGCGTTCCCGCGGTGTCGAGTTCGAGTCCGAGCACGGCCTGTACTTCAGCGGTCGGGTCGGCGTCTTGACCGAACTCAACGCGTGGCTCACCGCGGCGGAGGGCGACGGGCAGGGCCGCGTCGTCACCGGCCGGCCGGGCTGCGGCAAGTCGGCCGTTCTGGGCCGGGTGGTCGCCCTGTCCGACCCCGTGTATCGGGCCCGGTTCGACCTCGTGGCCCTCGACCCTGCCACGGTCGTGCCCGAGGGCTGTGTGACAGCCGCGGTGCACGCCCGCCACAAACGGCTCGACGAGATCGTCGAACGCATCGCGGACAACCTCGGCGTGACCGTCGACGGCTCCGCCGCCCTTCTGCAGGAGCTCACCCGACGCGGCCGCAAGGGCCAGCCCATCGTCATCGTCGTCGACGCGGTCGACGAGGCCGGCTCCGACACGGCCGCCGACGCGGGTGGCCATGGCGAGCCCCGCCGGATCACCCGTGAGCTGCTGCGGCCCATGGCCGAGATCCAGGGTGTACGGCTGCTGGTGGGCACCCGACACGAACTGGTCACGCCGCTCGGACCCACCTTCCACTGCATCGACCTCGATCTTCCCGGCTACCGGGCCGAGCAGGACGACGTGGCCGCATACGTCGCCAAGATGCTCCTCGCCACGGAGGAGCCGGAAGTTCGCAGTCCCTACCGCGACCGTCCCGACCGCGCTCTGGCGGTCGCCTCGGGCGTCGCCGCGAGGGCCGCCGGGGTGTACCTCTACGCCCGCACGACCGCACGCACCCTGCGCTCGGACCGCGTCGTCGTCGACACCCTCCGCCCCGGCTGGGCCGACGAGTTGCCCAGCGAGATCGGCGAGGCCTTCGACGACTACCTCGCCCGCTTCGGCCCCGACGAGCCGCGCGTCCGCCGGATGCTGCTGGCCCTCGCCTTCTCCGAGGGCACGGGCCTGCCGCGCGGCCGCATCTGGACCACGCTCAGCAGTGTGCTCTCCGGCGTCGAGTGCACCGAAGCGGACGTCTCCTGGGCCCTCGACGTGGCGGAGGCATACGTGGCGGAGGTGGTCGACGACGACCGGAGGTCGGTGTACCGCCTCTACCACAAGGCCTTGGCCGAGCATCTGCGGCGCACGGCGGGGCGGGCGACGGCAGAGGTCCAGCGGGCCGTCGTCGACGCTCTGGTGTCGGTCGTCCCGGTCGTCGCCGACGGCCGGAGGGACTGGTTCGCCGCGCCGCCCTACGTCCGCCAGCACCTGGCCACCCACGCCGCGGCCGCCGGCCGGCTGGCCGGGCTCATCGAGGACCCCGGATTCCTGCTGGCGTGTGAACCCCTGGGCCTGCTGCGGGCTTTGACGTCCGTCGACGGGGATGCCTCACGGCGCATCCGTACGGCCTACGAGCAGGTGGCGCACCGCCTGATGCCTGACCGCGCACTCGGCGCTCGCGCCGCGGACCTGCAGTTGTCGGCGCGGCGCTGTGAGGCCAACAGCCTGGCGGACCGGGTCGAGCATCTGGGTGTGGACCTGCCCTGGACCGCGCGCTGGGCGTGGTGGTCGGCGAGCGGGGCGCATCGCCTGCTCAGTGGCCACACGCGGAGCGTCAACTGCGTCTCCGTGGGACAGCTCGACGAACGCCCCATCACCGTGACGGGCAGCAGGGACGGCACTGTGCGGGTCTGGGACCTCACCACACAGCGGCAGATCGGCGAACCACTGGCCATGGGGGTCGCCGTGAGCGCGGTCGCCATCGGTGAACTCGGGGACTACACCGTGGTGTTGGCCGGCGGAGTCGATGGCACGGTTCAGGTCTGGGACCTCTCGGCCGGGCAGCCGTACGGCTCGCCGCTGACCGGTCACACCAACGTCATCCGGGTTATCCGCGTCTGCACCCTGGGCGGCCGGACGGTGGTGCTGACGGCCGGTGGTGACGGAACGGCACGGCTGTGGGACCTGGCCGAGCGTCGGCAGCTCGGGGCGCCGCTGTCCGGGCACAAGCGCACGGTGTGGGACGCGGTCCTGGCCAAGGTCGACGGACGCGCCCTGGCAGTCACGGGCGGGGACGACAAGGCGGTGCGGATCTGGGACTTGTGCGATGTTCCGGATGGTGGTGACGCGCGGATCGACGGCAGTGCGCTGATCGGGCCCGCGGGTGGGGTGAGAGCCGTGAGCACGGGGGAGGTGGATGGCCGTACGGTCCTGCTGGTCGGGGACATGACCGGCATGCTGAGCTTGTGGGACCTTGCGGAGCGTCGACAGATTGGCGAACCGGTCGTCGCTCACCAATACTTCGACCGCAGCGGGGTGCTGTCCGCCACAGTGGGGACCTTTGGCGGCCGTACCGTGGCGCTGACCTGCGGTAGGCAGGAGACGAGGCTCTGGAAGCTGCCGAGTCTGCGCCAGCTCGTGCCCCCGCTGCGCGGACACATGGATGACATCTGTGCGGCGGCCCTGACCAGCCGGGGCGACACATCCCTGGCGGTCACCGTCAGTAGCGACCGGACTGCGCGCGTCTGGGATCTGTCCGCGGACCAGCCGAACGAGGGACACAGCGGCGAGGTGGACGCGGTCGCCGTCCAGGAGGTCCGGGGCCACCCTCTGGCGCTCACGGGAGGAGCCGACGGCACCGCCAGGCTGTGGGACCTGCGGACCCGTGAGCAGATCGGCCGCCCGATGGAGGGACACCAGGGACGAGTGCTCGCAGTGGCTCTGGGCGCGGTGTGCGGCCGGCCCGTCGCCGTCACAGGAGGCGAGGACACCCACGTCAGGTGCTGGGATCCGATCACCGGCCGGCGCTCGGGAGCCGCACTGACCGGGCACACCAACGCGGTGCGCTGCCTCGCGCTCGGCATGTTGGATCAAACCGACGTCGTGGTGAGCGGCAGCGAGGACGGAACGGTCCGCATCTGGCAGCACGCCACCGGCCGGCTGCTGTTCCCGGCCTTGGACACCCACATCGGTGGTGTCGAGTATCTCGCTGTCCGCAGCGTGGGTCGCGCTCTTCAGATCGCGGTCGCGACCGATCTCGACCATGCGTACGTCTGGCGTGTCGACCCCCGAACAACGCCCACCCAGGAGACTCACCTCGACCTGGAGAGACTCTCGTTGAACACCCGCGCGTTGGGCGTGGCCTTCTGCCGAGACCGCCCCGTGGTTCTGTCCAGGCGCGAGGAGAACGGCGTGCACATCCACGACATCGCAACGCGTGTGTCGGCCGGTGGCCCGATGGTCGGACACACCAGCGGAGTGCAACGCGCAACCCTGGCCCGGATCGCTGGCCGCACCCTCGTGGCGTCCCTCGCCTACGACGACACCGTGCGGGTGTGGGACCTGGACACCGCCTCTGCCCTGAACCCACCGCTGGAGGGCATGACGAGGACGAACGACGCCTCCAGGCTTCGCCCCTCGCCCGCCCTCGGCACCGTGGACGGGGCACCGGTCGTGGTGACCGCCTTCACCCGTGAGGTGCGGGTCTGGGACATCGGCACCATGAGTCCGTTGGGGGAGCCGCTGTGCGGGGTGGATCGCAACCTGCCCGCTGCGGACATCGTCACAGCATCCGACGGCGGGTCGATGGTCGTGACCGGCAGTCTCTTCGGAGGAGTCCGCTTCCACGATCTTGACACCGGAGCGCAGATCGCTCCGCACATCACCTCCGGCAACTTCGAGCTCTTCCACTCCGCCGCTGCTCGTGTGAACGACGAGACGGTGATCGTGACGAGCAGTTGGTCGGAGGCGGACGCCTGGACCCTGGTGCCGCGCCGACGCCTCGGGAAACGGTTCGGTACGTCCTGGCGGGCCTCCTTGCACGCGGTCGACGGCACAGCGGTGGTGGTGTCCGTCGCGGGCGACTTCACCCTGCACGCTTGGGACCCGCGCACTCAGGCCCCCGTCTGCCAGCCGATGTCCGGCCACACATCCCGGGTCCTCGACCTTCGTGCCGTCCGGCTGGGCGACAGAGAACTCCTGGCCAGCGCTTCCCTGGACGGCACGGTACGGCTGTGGGACCTGCGCACCGGCGAATCCGTCGGCGAGCCGTTGACGGGGCACGAGCGAGGCGCGTGCAGCGTGGACCACATCCGGCACGGAAGCGATCTGCTCGTAGTGGGATGCGGTGATGGTCGGCTGATTTTTCGGGACCTGGCCACCGGGGCCATGGCGGGGCCCGAACTGGACCCGTTCCCGTCCCGGGCGCGGGCGCTCAGGGCAGCCGACATCCAAGGCGTCCCCTTACTCATCGCCGGCGACGACTTCGGTCTCGTCCGTGTCTGGGACACCCGACGCCCGGCTTGGACCGCCGAACTCGACGTGGGCGGAGGCATCAACGCTGTAGCCGCGGCCCCCTCCGGTCACGTCTGCCTCGCCACGGACATGGGCGTGGTGGTCCTCGGCCTCAATGTCGGCGACACCCTGGAAACCGGGGGAGGGCCCCAGTGAGCCGCGTCGTCCTTGTCCACGGCATAGCCCAGCAGCACAAGGGTCCCCAAACCCTCCTGGCCGACTGGTATCCAGCCATGGCCGACGGCGTAACCCTCGCACGCGCAGAGCTGCCCCGGCAGGACGTGGCGATGGCCTTCTACGGCGACCTGTTCCGGCCGACAGGTCACCGAGGCCTCGGCGAGCCCGACCTGGACGCCTCCGACATCGAGGAGGGTCTCGAACAGGACTTGCTGTTGGCCTGGTGGGAGGCGGCGGCGCAGGCGGAGAGCCAGGTTCCCGGCCCCGACGCGGCCGCCCGTATCCGCACTCCCCACCTTGTGCAGCGAGCCCTCGACGCGCTCAGCCACTCCGCGTTCTTCGCCGGCCTCGGCGAGCGCTTGCTGATTTCCGACGCCCGCCAGGTGCGCCGGTACTTCAGCGAACCTGACCTACGTGCCGCGATCCGTTCCCGTCTCCTCGACGAACTGACCCACCGGACCGAGGTGATCGTCGCTCACTCACTCGGCACGGTCGTCGCGTACGAGGCCCTGTGCGCCCACCCCGAGCTGCCGGATCTGACGCTGATCACCCTGGGTTCGCCGCTTGCCGTGCGAGGGCTCGTCCTCGACCGCCTCGTCCCGGCGCCCCACGACGGTCGCGCCCGTTGGCCGGTCCCCGTGAAGCGGTGGACCAACCTCGCGGACCGGGGCGATGTCGTGGCCCTGGCCAAGCAACTGGCCCCCGTCTTCGGTGCCCGTGTCACCGATGTCCTTGTTCACAACGGGGCCAAGGCCCACGACGTCCGTCCCTACCTCACCGCACGGGAGACAGGACAGGCGATCTCCGCAGCGCTGCGCCGTCCCATGGGCGGGAACTGAGCGGCGGAGATATTGACGCCGCCCGTGATGGCTCATGGATCCCCTGCCGCTCGGGGAGTTGATGGTGCGCTGACACGAGGGGCCAGGCACGGGTGCTCATCGACGGACCCCGGGTCCAGGTCGTCGTACCGGAGGACCGTCGGGCAGGATGACGTCTCATGGTGTGGGGGAGACGTGGGTACGCGGAGTTGTTCGGGCGGGCCGGGCTGGAGGTCGTGGGGGAGTGGCGGTTCGAGTACGTGCTGGCGCCCGGATCCGCCTGGCTCGCGGCCGCGGCCGAGGAGCCGCAGGTCACCGTGGACTGCGAGGCCGGCGGTGGTCTGTCCCGCGAGGCCGTCGGTGAGGTGAACGCCGCTTGGCGGCGGCTGGCGGACGAGGCCGGGTTCTTCGCCGGGGACGGGGTGTTCCTGATCGACGTGCCCGGGGACTGGACGTGGCCGGGGCGGTTGTGGACGCGGGTGCGGCTCGGTGGGGAGTGGGATCTCGCCGGAGTTCTGGGCACGGATTTCGTCACCGTTTCGGCTGACGGGGACGCCCTCGTGGGGGCCGAAGCCGTGGCGGGCACGGTCCGGGTGGTCGCCGCCCACCGGATCCTGGAGCGGCGCGAGCAGGCCGCGCTGGCGGCGGCGCGGGAGACCGCCGAGGAGCGGGCCGAGGTGTGGGCGGCGCTGTTGCGGGGCGCGGGCGTCGGCGAGGCGCTCGACCGGCCGCTGTCCGAGCGGCCGGAGCCCGGTGCGTCGCTCGCAAAGGACTGGGCGGACGGACTCGTGGGCAACCCCGCCACACCTGACGACGTGCGGTTCGGACTGCTGGGCAGGTCGCCGCGGCTGTTCTACAACCCGCTTCCGCCCGAGGTACTGGAGTCGGCCATCGCCCACCCGGAGTGGCACGTCCGCTCGATGGTGGCCGAGTTCCAGCCCCTGACGCCCGAGCAGTGGGCCCGGCTGATCCTGGGCGGGGAGGACGAGCGCCGGCGATGGGGCCTCACCATGGTCGCCGGCGACCGGCGTGACGAGATCACCGAGGACGCCTGCCGGACGCTCGCCACCGACCCGTCCGCCCGGATCCGCGCCGCGGCCGCCGTCCTCCGCGGGCTCCCCGCCGACCTGGCCGTCGAACTGACCGCCGACCCCGAGCCGAGGGTCCGGACCGCCGCCTGCCCGGTGGCCTGGCCCCACCTGGATCCGGCGCGGCGGCAGGCACTCCTGGAGGACGGCGCGAGAGACGTGCGGCTCGCGGCGCTGCGGGAGCACCACAAGGAGCACCCGCTGTCCCTGAAGACGTACACGGCCGAAGGCCTCGGCACCGGTCCGCTCGGCATCCAACCGCTGGAGCGCGAACTCGCCGAGCACGTCGTTCGCCACGGGGACGTGCACGAGCGCCGTTCCCTCGGCGGGAACCCGTGTCTGCCCGCGGACCTGGTGGCCCTCCTCGCCGAGGATCCCGAGCCGGGAGTCCGCTGGGCGGTGTCCGTCCGCGCGGACCTCACCGAGGAACAACGCGCCGCGATTCCCGTCGACTTCGACCCGGGCGGGCGTTACCACGAGCTCGGCTGGGTGGCGGCCCTGCACCGCGACCCCGAGGCGATGCGCCGCCTGGCCGCCTCCTCCCACCCGCTCGTGCGCCGCAGCGTCGCCCGCGCCCGCCACCTGCCGCCGGACGTCGTCGAACGCCTCGCCCGCGACGAGGACCGGATCGTCCACCTCTTCCTCGCCGAGTCCTGCGACGATGCGCCCGCCGACATGCTGCTGGGTGTATGGCGGTGGTGGACCGGAAGTCTCACGGTCCCCGACCGCCCGCGCGGCCATCCGAACTTCCCCCGCGTGGGACTTCTCCGGTACGCCGACGACCTGGACCCCCGAATGCGCCAACTGGCCCTGGACGACCCGGAGTCGACGCCCGAACTGGTGGAGCGGATGAGTCGCGACCCCGACACCGAGGTGCGCTACCGTGCCGCGAAGGACCCACGGCTGACGGTCGCTTCCGCCGTACGACTGGTCGGCGACCCCGTGGGTCACATCCGGTCCGCGGCTGCCCGGCACCCGGACCTGCCCGCCCAGGTCCTCGCCGGCCTGCTGTTCGACCCCGGACTGGCAAGAGAGGCCGCCGAACATCCGGCGCTGCCCGAAGAGGTGCTGCGCTGGATGGCCGAGCAGCTGCGCTGAGCCCCGGCCCGTCGGACCGGCCCGGGGCCGCGGGGTCCGGTACGCGCTCACGGAGGAGGGGCCCGGCCGCGTCGTCGTCGGTCGCCGACTCCCCCGCGCGCGCTCACGCTCGCGCGGGGGCCTCATCACGGCGCCGCCGACACGGCGGCCGACGGCACAGCCTCCTCCGCCTCGTGGCGGCACGCACCGGACCCCGCTCGGCTCGGTCATGAGGCGCCGCGCCTCATGACCGGCCTGCTCGGGAGGCGCACCCCGGGGGCACCGACGTCACGGAGTCAGACGCGCGATCCGCAGCGTCTTCGACGTCGGCGAAGCCCCGTTCAGGGCGGTCGCGTACGACGGTGTGACGGGCACGTAGGCCCAGGTCAGAGTCCCGTCGGCGGAGACGGCGAGGTCACCCGTGATACGCGCCTGGACCACCTTGTCCGCACTCTGGAACTTGCCGTTCCAGTCGATGAGACGCAGATGCGTGCCCGTGAAGGTGCCGGTGCAGGTGCCCGCCTTGCACTTTGCGTTCTTCAGGGACTCCCAGGACAGCAGGAGCTGGTTCTTCCCGTACGGGGCGAGGTGCACGTTGACGTGCTCGGTGCCCTTGGCGGAGGAGAGATAGACCGCCTTGCCGGGGCCGGAGCTGCGGTTCTTCATGAAGGCGACCGCCACCTGGTGGGTGCTGGTCTTCGGGGTCACCGACCAGCCGCGGCCGGAGGAGTCGGCCGGGTTCTTCTTGGCGGAGGCGGCGCCACGGGAGGCGAAGGCGGTCGCGTAACGGCCGGTGGCGGACCTGACAAGGTCGCCGGTACGGCCCGGGAACGTACCACCGCAGTAGCCCGCCCAGCACTGCTCGCGCTGCACCACCGGCGCGTTGTCCGGGGCGGCGATGCCCGTCGACACGAACAGGCCCGAACGCCAGTCGTCGAAGCAGACCGAGGCGAAGGCGCCGGTCTTCTCGGCGTGCAGCGCGATGCCCTCGTTGTGGCTGCAGCCCCAGCTCCAACCGCCGCTCAGCTTGGTGCCCTTGGCGCTGATGTACGACAGCTTGTCGCCGTAGTGCCCGTCGGCGAAGCCGCCCGCGCCGTGCACGACGAAGTACGCGCCGTACTTGCTGCCGTTCCAGGTGAGCTGGCCGTCCAGGACCGGGGAGGTGTCGTGGGTGGCGGTGCTCGTCAGCTTGGTGCGGAAGGTCTGCTTGCCGTTGGTGTAACGGACGATCGCGGCCGCCGTGTCCTTCCACTTGTTGGTGTCGGCCACCCGGGTCAGCAGCGCGAAGCCGTCGTTGTGCGCGACCAGACCGCCGACCTCCTTCGCGCCCTTGACGACGGTGTCCGCGCCCGAGCGCTTCCCGGCGGCGGTCAGCGGGGTGACATGGATGCCGTCGGAGGCCGGCCAGGCCACGCGCAGCGAGCCGTTCGGGGCGACCGCGGTGGAAGTCCGGGTCCACTCGCGCTCGTTGTTGTAACCGGCGGACAGATAAGGGAACTTGGCCGACAGGCTCACCGCGGTGGTCGTGACCGTGAGCGGCGCGGCGGTGCTCGTCGAGGCGCCGGCCGTGGCGTACCAGGCACCGACGAGCGCGGCGGTCGCGGCGAGTCCGGCGATGACGGGCTTACGGGCGGCCCGGACCCGGCGGTGAGTCGTCGTGCGTCTTGCTGATGTCATGCCCCCTTGTCGCCACCGGCGGATCAAAGGTTGCCGGACAGTTCCGGCGCCCCGAGAATCCCTCCCATGACCTCCACCATCCGGCACACCACGTTCGACTCCAACGACGCCTACGCACTCGCCGACTTCTGGTCCCAGGTCCTCGGCCTGCCCCTCCACGAGGACGACCGGCCCGGCGACGAGGAGGCGCTGATCGAGGGCGCGGGGCTGCTCTTCGTCACCGTGCCGGAGGCCAAGACCGTCAAGAACCGGATCCACTTTGACCTCCAGCCCCAGGACCGCACCCGCGACGAGGAGGTCACCCGACTGCTCGCCCTCGGCGCCACCCTCGTCGACGACCAGCGCACCGGCGACGGAATGGGCTGGGTGGTCCTCGCCGACCTGGAGGGCAACGAGTTCTGCGTGGAGCGCAGCGCGGGGGAGCGCGAGGCCTGAGAGCCGCGTGTGCGCCTTACGCCGAGACTCCGCTTCCCGTCGGTGAGTCGCCGCTCGGGACCAGTGACTCCGCGAGTCCTTCGGCGAAGGCGACCGGATGGTCGAGGGCGCCGATGTGCCCGCCGGGGAGTTCCGTGAACCGGCTTCCGGTCCGATCGGCGAGGAACTCGGCCGTGCGGTACAGGAGTTGGCCGCGGGAGTCGGCGCCCGCGGCCAGGGTCAGCCGGGCCGCGGAACCGCTCAGTGCCTTGACGTCCAGGTCGTACGAGGTGAACGGGCGCAGGACGTGGGCGAGCATGATGGCCATGGGGTTGCCCAACTCCGCCTCACGGGACAGCGGTTGGCCGTCGAGCGGACCGGTCGGCTCCTGCTCCGCCATCCCCGCGCCGAGCCGGGCGCCGGCCGCCTGGGGACCCGCGGCGCGATAAGTGTCGTACACCTCGCGGAACATGGCCCGCTGCCGCTCCCCGTCCGGCAGCACCCCCACGCACGGCGGCTCGTGCGCGACGACGTGCCGCAGCCGCTCCGGATGCCGGGCGAGCAGGTCGAGTACGGCGATCCCGCTGGAGCTGGTGCCGAAGACGTACGCCGACTCGCCCTCGGGGAGCACTTCTTCGAGCACGCGCCGGGCGCCGTCGCTCCAGGCCTCGACCCGCTGCTCGTCCACCGGCTCGCCCAGCCGCCCGTGGGCGAGGCCGAGCGGGTCGTACGTCACCACGGTGAACCGGTCGACCAGCGTGTCCACCACCGGTTCCAGCCCCATCGGGTGCCCCGCGCCGCCCGGGACGATCAGGAGTACGGGCCCGCTGCCCCGTACGTCGTAATGGAGTTCGGTATCGAGTCGGGTATGACGGTCAGTCATGGTCCTGCTGTCCTTCCCTCGGCCAGTTCTGGAGTGTGATGTGCAGGGCGTCGATCGCCTTGTCCCAGGACCGCCGCACATCGCGCGGCGCGCCGAAGCCGCCGCTCGCCTCCAGGGCGCAGAAGCCGTGGAAGGTGCTGCGCAACAGGCGTACGGCGTCGGTGAGATCGGGCTCTTCGAGGCCGTAGGCGCGGAGCATTCCGTAGGTGATCTCGGCGGTGCGGAGGAGGGCGGTGGAGGCGGCGACGAGGGACTGGTCGACCCGGATCTGGGTGGCGGCGTACCGCCCCGGCCGCTCCAGCGCGAACTCCCGGTAGGCGCCCGCGAAGGCGGCGAGCGCGTCCTTGCCGGCCCGTCCCGCCACCGCCGCCGCGATCCGGTCGATCATCTCGCCGCCGGCCAGGAAGGCCATCCGGATCCGCAGGTCCTGCAGATTCCTGACGTGCGAGTACAGGCTCGCGTCCTTGACGCCGAAGTGGCGCGCCAGCGCGGACAGCGTGACGTTCTCGAACCCGACCTCGTCGGCGAGATCGACCGCGGCGGCGGTGATGCGGTCGGGTGTGAGCCCGGCTCTGACCATGACGACGACCTCAGCCTTCTCCCGTTTCCTAGACCCCCTAGGAAAAAAGCTATCCCACCAAGGTTGTCGGAGGCGACCGATATTTTGGCCGGGTGATGGTGGGCAGCGAAGAGACCAGGTTGATCGTCCTGCGCGGCAACAGCGCCTCGGGCAAGTCGTCGGTCGCGGCGGGCATACGGGACCGGTTCGGCAGGGGGCTGGCGCTCGTCGGGCAGGACAACCTGCGCCGGGTCGTCCTTCGGGAACGGGACCGCCCGGGCGCGGCGAACATCGGCCTGATCGACACGGTCGCCCGGTACGCCCTGGACGCCGGCTACCACGTCGTACTCGAAGGTCTCCTCTACGCCGACCACTACGGCGAGATGCTCGCCCGCCTCCGCGCCGACCATCGCGGGCCGACGCACGGCTACTACCTGGACGTCCCCTTCGAGGAGACCCTGGCGCGCCATGCGACCAAGCCCATTGCGAACGAGGTCGGAGAGGCGGAACTGCGGGACTGGTACCGGCCGTTGGACCTGCTGCCGGGTGGGGTGGAGAGCGTGATCGGCGCCGAGAGCGGGCTGGTCGAGACCGTCGAGCGGATCATGCGGGGGACGGGGCTGGCGGAGTTGCCCGCGCTCGAATGACGGCGGCCTAGCCCTTGCTCTTTCCCTTCCGCTTGCGGTTCGGGCGATGGGGGCGGTGGATCGTGTCGAGTTCACCGACCAGCGCTCGTACGTGTTCGGGGTCCCCGCCCTTGCCGACGCACAGCCATGCCGGACTGCCGTCCTCCGCGCTGCTCAGGTGCATGCCGAGGCCGTGCAGCGTGCAGACCGGCCAGGCCTGCCACAGGCGTTCGGTGATCGTGTCCTGGGCCGCGTCGGCCACCGAGGAGAGGGTCGCCCCGGCGCTGTCGTCCTCGCCCCGCCAGACGGGGTTGCCCCACCATTCGCCGTTGGCCCGGGTGACGTACACGTTCTCCGGCTCGCCGTCCTCCCAGTGCGGCAGGGCCATCAGCCCGAGCGGACCCTCCGCCGGCAGGGTCGCGGCCACGTCACGGTTGAGCAGGGCCAGCGCCTCGTCGAGCGCGGGGTACTCGCCGGGCTCCACCTGGCGCGGCTCGGGGTGGTCGAAGGGTGTGTTCATGCAGGCCATCCTGCATCAGCGCCTCTCCTCCGACTCCATCAATTTCCCGGTGCAGACGTGAGAGTTGACTCTCATGCATTGTGAGAGGACACTCTCACGTCATGGATTCCGGTGGCTCCACCAGCGGCAAAGGCAAAGGCGACGGCAGTCGCAACGGCAACCGGCTCGGCGACGTCGAGATCACCGACCCGAAGGCCATGCGCGCCCTCGCCCACCCCGTCCGGCTCGCCATCCTGGAGCGCCTGCAGCGGTACGGTCCCGCCACCGCGACCCAGCTCTCCCCGCACGTCGGTGCCACCCCGTCCGTCACCAGCTGGCATCTGCGGCATCTCGCCGGCTTCGGCCTCGTCCGGGACGCGGAAGGGTCGGCGGACCGGCGCGAGCGGCGATGGGAGGCCGTGGGGCGGGGGTTCCGTTTCGAGATACCGGAGGACGAGGACGGGGTCTCGGCCGCGCGGGCGCTGTTCTGGGAGATGTTCGCGCAGGTCGCGGAGGTGCCCGAGCGGTGGGCGACGGAGATCGAGCCGAGCCTCGAGCCGCGGTGGCGCCGTGTCGCCATGCTGGCCAACACCCGGATCGTGGTCTCGGCCGACGAACTCGCGGAGATCGAGGACGCCATGGAGGCGGTGCTCGCGCCGTACGTGACACGGGCGGCGGGGCAACGGCCGCAGGGGGCGCGGGATGTACGGGTGCTGCGGTACCTGTTGCCCGATGGGGCGGGCGAGTCGGCCGCTGAGGGGTCCGGCAGCGGCGAGTCGGATGCCGAGGGTCCCGGCGTCGGCGGGTCGGATGCCGACGGTTCAGGCGCCGGCGCGTGAGGCGCCCTCGAAGCTCCCCGGCATCGCTCTGGCGTGACCGCCGCTTCGTCCGCTGCTGGGCCGGCAGCGCCGTGTCGCAGTTCGGGGACCGGGTCTCCGAGGTGGCCGTGCCGTTGGTCGCGGTCGGTGTGCTGCACGCCTCCGCCGGACAGGTGGCCTGGCTGACCGCGCTGGCCTGGGCGCCGAACCTCCTCGCGACCGTGCTCGGCGTGTGGGTGGATCAACGAGCCGCAAAGCGACGGCTGTTGATCGTCACGGACGTCATCCGCGCGGCCGTGCTGCTGACCGTCCCCGCCGCCTACCTCTGCGGCACGCTCGCCCTCGGCCAGCTGTACGCCGTGACGCTCGCCGTCGGCTTCGCCGGTGTGGTGGCCGGCTGCGCCTGGTCGCCCTTCTTCGCGCGCCTGGTGCCGAGTTCGTCCTACGTCGACGCCAACAGCAAGTTCGGCGCGGCCCGTTCGGCGTCCTTCGTGGCCGGGCCCGCGCTGGGCGGCGGGCTGGTGCAGGTGTTGACGGCGCCGGTCGCGGTCGTCGCCGACGCGGTCTCGTTCCTCGTCTCGGCGCTGCTGCTCCGCGGGGTCGCGCTCGACGCCCCGCCATCCGACGCCCAACTCGGCGCCGTGAAAGGGTCGTTGCTGCGCGGCGCCCGCGAAGGCCTCGACTTCGTGCGCCGCGAACCAGTGCTCCGTGCGGGCCTCGCCTGCACGACGACCCTCAACTTCTTCACCTTCCTCACGGGCACGGGCCTGGTGGTGCTCTTCGCCGACCGTGTCCTCCAACTCCGGCCCGGAGTCATAGGGTTGACGCTCGGTGTCGGCGCGACCGGCTCCCTCCTCGGCGCGCTCACCGCCCCGTGGCTCGCCCGCCGCATCGGCTCGGGTCGGTGTGTCGTCGTCGGCGCCGTGCTCTTCCCCGCGCCCTTCGCCGCGGCGGCCCTGGCCGGCGGGCCCGTCTGGCTGCGCGTCGGTGTCCTGGGCGGTGCCCAGTTCCTCATCGGCCTCGGCGTCATGCTGTTCGACGTCAACCTCAACTCCCTTCAGTCCGCGGTCACTCCGGACGCCCTACGGGCCCGCGTCACCGGCGCCTACAGCACGGTCAACTACGGCATACGTCCGCTCGGTGCCGTCGTCGGAGGCGTCCTCGCGGAGACCCTCGGCCTCAGGGCGACCTTCGTCGTCGCCGGAGTCGGCGGCGCGCTGTCGGTGCTGTGGCTGCTGCCGTCGGCGATACCCCGTATCCGGACGGCGGCCGAACTCCTCGACCGCGTGCCTGCGACCCCGGCGATAAACCAGTAGGCGGAAGGCTCCCTTCGTAAAAGAATCCACGGGGGAGACCGACCCGAGGGAGACGAGTGACACGCGAGACACGGCGGCAGGGCGAGCCCGGCAGGCGCACCCGCGACCCCGCACCCCCCGCCCGCCAACCGCTCTGGCGGCAAAGGGACTTCGGCGTCTTCTGGACCGCCCAGACCCTCTCCGTCCTCGGCGACTCATTCGCCCTGATCGCGCTGCCGCTCCTGGTCCTCCAGGCCACCGGCTCCCTCGCCCGCATGGGCCTGCTGACCGCGGTCGGCGGAGCGGCCTCCGTGCTGGCCGCGGTCTTCGCCGGAGCGCTGGTCGACCGGGCCGACCGCCGCCGTCTCCTCATCGGCTGCGATCTCGTCCGTATGGTCCTGTACGGAGTGATCCCGGTGGTGTGGCTGTTCGGCCCGCGGATCTGGCTGCTGTACGTCGTGCTGCCGCTGTGCGAGGCCGTCGGCATGCTCTTCGCCGTCGGCTATGTCACCGTCGTCCGCGGCCTGGTCGGCACCGAGCAGCTGACGGAGGCCAACGGACGCCTGAACGCGACCGCCGCCGCGGCCGGCGTACTCGGCCCGGTGTGCGCGGGCCTGCTGGCCGCGGCGGCGGGCCCGGCCGCGGCCGTCGGCGTGAACGCGGCGAGCTTCGCCGTCTCCGCCGCCTGCATGCTCCTCGTCCGCTTCCGCGCCCGCCCCGCGGACGACGACACCGACCGTCCGGCACAGCGCACCGGCCTCTGGCAGGACCTGCGCACAGGCGTCTCCTTCCTCTACGCCCACCCGGTCCTGCGCTCCCTCACCGCCCTCCTCTTCGTCTTCAGCTTCCTCACCCTCGGCCTGACCGACCTGGTCATCTACCACCTCAAGCACGACCTCGGCCACGACGACGGCACGGTCGGCACGGTCATGGCCTGCGGCGCGCTCGGCACGATCGCCGGCTCCCTCCTGGTCGCCCGCATCCGCCGCCGCCTCGGCCTCGGCCGCACCTGGCCCGGCGCGGTCGCCCTGAGCGGCCTGGCCTTCGCGGGCCTCGGCTGGACCCACGAGGTCCCCGTGGTCGCCGCCCTGAGCGCGGCCTTCCTCGCCTCCGTGGCCGTCGCGGGCACCTGCTCCATGTCCCTGCGCCAGGAGATCACCCCCGAACCCCTCCTCGGCCGCGTGACCTCAGCCTTCTGGACCCTCCAGTACGCGGCGGCCCCCATCGGCGCGGCGGTCCTCACCTGGACCGCGGAACACCACGGCACGGCCCCGGTGGGCCTGATCGCCGGCGGCTGCTGCGTACTGATCGCGGTGGTGGCGCTGTTCACGCCGATACGACGGTCGGGTCGCGCCTCCTGAGCAGGGAGCCGGCGCCACGGTCAGTCGCCGCCGGGCGGAAGCACGACCCACCTCCCCAGCACGGCACCCGCGACCCCCGCCACGATCAGCGCCGCCAACGCCACGCGCAGGCTCGTCGCCCCCGCGAGGAGGCCCACCGCGGGGCCCGCCAGCAGGAAGCCCGGCCATTGGCCGATGGTGATGACCGAGACGCCCTCGCCGGGTGGGACGCCGGGTTGGCGGCCGGCCAGGGCGATGGCCGCCGGGAGTACGCAGGC
This sequence comes from Streptomyces sp. CA-249302, assembly GCF_050936785.1. Lineage (NCBI taxonomy): Bacteria > Bacillati > Actinomycetota > Actinomycetes > Kitasatosporales > Streptomycetaceae > Streptomyces > Streptomyces sp. CA-249302. Next base: position 8,624,764 of record NZ_JBNJMG010000001.1, read on the forward strand.
GATGCCCAGGCCGACGACCACGAAACCGGCGAGGGCCGTCCAGAGGGTGGGGTGTACGACGACCACGGCGACGCCGGCCGCGAGGGTGAGGAGCGAGACGCGCAGGAAGCCCCGGCGGCCGAGGCGGGCCACGAGCCGGTCGCCGAGCAGCCGGCACACCAGGATCGAGATGGAGAAGCCCGTGTAGGTCGCCGCGCCGAGGGCCGCGCCTTCGTCCAGGTAGTCGGCCGTGTAGACCGAACTCCACTGGGAAGCGGCCCCTTCGGCGAAGGCGCCCAGGAACGCGATGCCGCCCAGCAGGACCAGCTGGGGTGTGAACCGGTGTCGTACCGGCCGCCGTTGTTCCTTCGCGACCGGGGCGTCCTGCGGCAACCCGGTGCCGAGGAGGAGCAGCAGCGCCCCGAGGACGCAGCTGCTCGCCGCCATCTGGACCCCCGGCGAGACGCCCGTGGCCGCCGCGAGCGTGCCCAGGGCGCCGCCCGCCAGGACGCCGACGCTGTAACTCGCGTGGAAGCCGGACATCAGGGGGCGGCCCTGGGCGCGTTCCACCGCCACCGCGAGCGCGTTGACCGGGGTGGCGAGGAAGGTCGCGCCGACTCCCCACACCGTCAGGCCGAGCACCAGGGCCGGGACGGATCCGGCCCCGGCCAGCACCGGCGCGTTGAGGAGGACGACCGCGGAGCCCGCGAGGGCCAGCAGGCGGGTGCTCACCCGGCCGATGAGGACCGTGATCAGCACGATCGCGACGACGTCCCCGGCCGCCGAGGAGCTGCTCAGCACTCCCCAGCGGGCCGTGTCGACGCCCACCTGGTCCCGGATCGCGGGGATCCGGGCCATCCAGCCGCCCTGCGTGCCGCCGAGGACGACGAACACCAGACGGACCGCGAGGCGGGTGCGTAAGTCGGCGGATGCGGCCGCGGGGGCCGTCATCCGTTCACCCCCGTGTAGTGGTTCAGGCTCCACCGCCACAGCAGCCGCGCCCCCAGATAGGCGAGCAGACCGAGCAGCGGAGAGGCGGCCGCGAGCCAGTACGGGACACCGGTGTCGTGGCCGTGGCCGGTGAGGACCGCGGCCGGGAAGTAGGCGACGAACGCGAGCGGGAGGCCGAAGGTGAGGAAGCCGCCGACCGCCTTGGGGAGGACGTTGAGCGGGTAGCTGCCGAAGGTGCCGAGCAGCTCCTCGAGCCAGCGGCCCCAGTAGTCGGCCGCCGGGAAGCGCAGCGAGGCACAGGCGACCGCCGTGAACAGGGCGGCCTCCAGCAGCATGCCGCCGAGCAGACAGGCGATGAGGTACGTGATCCGGCCCGCGTTCCAGTCGAGTTGGCTGCGGCTCAGCGCACCCACCATCAGGCCCGCGGCCACCGTGAGGTCGCCGATCGCGTTGGTGGGGAAGTACTGCAGCTGCACCTGGCGGTGGACCGGCAGCGGCCGGAGCAGGTAGACGTCGATCAGGCCCTCCTGGATGAACCGGCCGATGCCGTGCAGCCGGCCCAGGAACAGCACGAACAGACCGTGCGCCAGCATCCGCGTCGCCGGGATCAGCAGCACCTCCGAGCTGTCCCAGCCGCCCATCCCGGTGAACCGGGACAGCAGCACGGTCGCGAACACGATCACCGACACCTGCCAGATCGCGCCGATCGCGATGTTCAGCAGGAACTCGACCCGGTACTCCATCTGGGCACGGATGTTGAGGCGCGTGATGCGCCAGGCGATCCGGACGGCATTCATAGGCATCAGCCTCCTTGGGCGATGACACGGCGGGCGGCGCGCCGCCACAGGAAACGGGTGAGGAGGAAGAGCAGTACGACCCAGACCGCCTGGATGGCCAACTGCCCGCCCGCGTCGGCCAGTCGGATGCGGCCGATGTACAGGGACAGCGGCACGTTCAGCGTCGCCTGGAACGGGAGGAAGACGCTCATCGTCCGGAACCAGTCGGGGAAGAACCACAGCGGGGCGTACACCCCGGACAGCAGGTTCTGCGCGAAGATCAGGATGAGCATCGCCGAGTTGTTGCGGATGGTCCAGAAGCACATCTGGTCCAGCAGGAGCATCACGAAGTAGAGGACCAGCTGTCCGAGCACCAGGCTCACCACGAACACACCTGCCACGGCGGCCGATCGGGGCGGTTCGATCACCCCGGTGGCCAGGCACACCACATATCCGGCGAGCGCCCACGCGGCCCCGTACACCTGCTCGCCGAGGGCGCGCAGGGCGTGGTAGCGGGCGGGCGGCAGCGGGCGCAGGTACCAGTAGACGATGGTGCCGAAGTGCATGTGCTGGATGACCGTGTCCCGGCCCGCGTACTGGTCCAACTCCCGCAGCCGGGAGGCGAGTACGGCCAGCACGGCGTACGTGATCGCCTGTTCGCGGCTCATCCCGGCGGTCACGTTCGTGTTGGCGTACAGGCCGCTCCACAGCGAGGCGACCAGCACCACCTGGACGGTCAGCCGGATCAGGACGGCGGTCATCCGGGGCGGGGCGTGCAGCTCGCCGAGCGGGGTGACGCGGGCGGCGCGCCAGGCGTGCAGGACGGCCATCTCAGGCCCCTTCGGCGGCCGGGCCCGCGTGGACGTACGCGGCCCGCATGACGTCCTCCAGGTCGGCCTCGTCGATGGCGACGCCCGTCACCTCGTACCGCTCGATGACGGCCTTGAGCGCCTGGTGCACGGTCGGCGCCTCGGCCCCGTCCGGCCCGAACACGACCTGCGGCCCGTCCTGCCGCAGCAGCACGATCCCCGGCGGCGGTGGTACGACGCCGGTGTGCGCGTCGGCGAGCGTCGCCCGCACCTGCCAGGTCGAGCCGTACTTGCGGCGGATCTCGTCGAGTGTGCCGTCGAGCACCAGCCGCCCGTGGTTGATCAGCACCACCCGCTCGGCGAGCCGCTCGACCTCGGTCATGTCGTGCGTGGTCAACAGGACGGTACGGCCCCGCTGTTCGACCTGGTGCCGCAGGAACTCCCGCACCTGTTCCTTGACCACCACGTCCATGCCGATGGTCGGCTCGTCGAGGAAGACGACCGGCGGATCGTGCAGCAGCGCGGCGGCCAGGTCGCAGCGCACCCGCTGGCCGAGGGAGAGATGGCGGACGCGGGTGTCCCAGAACGCGGACAGTTCGAGGATGTCGTCGAACTCCCGCAGTCTGGCCGCGTGTTCGTCCTTGGGCACGTCGTAGATGTCCCGCAGGATCGAGAACGACTCCCGCACCGGCAGGTCCCACCACAGCTGGGTGCGCTGCCCGAACACCGCGCCGATGTTACGGGCGTTGCGCTCCCGGTCCTGGTAGGGGACCACGCCCGCGACCCGGGCCTCGCCCGAGGTCGGCGTGAGGATGCCGGTGAGGATCTTGATGGTGGTCGACTTGCCGGCACCGTTCGGGCCCAGCAGGGCGAGGAGTTCGCCGGAACCGACGTCGAAGCTGATGTCGGAGACGGCGTGCTTGACCGCCCGCTCCGGGTTGACGAGGGACCGCAGCGCACCCGCGAAACCGGGACGGCGGACCGTGGTGTGGAAGGTGCGGGACAGGCCGCGGACCTCGATGCTGCCGATCAATCGAGAGACCTCCGGGTGAGTCGGATCAACCAGACGGTCGCCACCAGCGAGGCGGCGGAGAGCGCGGTGAGCAGCCAGGGGACCGCGTGGATGCCCGAGGCCTCGATGCCCACCCCCAGCAGTGGGGGAGCCGCCACTCCGCCGACCATCGACGCGGCGATGACCCAGGCACCGGCGCGCCTCGCCTGGGGAAGCGCCCTGTTCAGCCAGGGCAGTCCGGTCGGAAAGACCGGCGCGATGAACAACCCAACACCGGCGTAGGCAACCGGCGCCACTCCTTTTACACGTGCCAGCAGCAGACACACGGTCATACCGGCCGCGCAGATCGTCAGGATGCGCTCGGGGGAGTACTTCAGGGTGATCGGTACGACGAGGAAGCGCCCCGCCGTCATCATCAGCCAGTACACGGAGGTCGCCGAGGCGGCCACGGTCGCGCTGTAGCCGACGGTCTCCAGATGCGTGGGCTCCCAGCCGCCGACACCGGCCTCGACGCCGACGTTCAGGATGTAGAGGACGAGGAAGCCGACGAGGACGCGGGGCAGGCCCAACGAGCCCGCACTCTGCTCACGCCCTTGGCCAACAGGCTTTGTCCGCACGCCACTCGAGCCCATGACCACCAGCACGGCCGCCAGTGCCGCACAGGCCCCGAAGGCGTACGCGTACTGGTCCGGCCCCAGCCAGGCGACCACCGCCGGGCCGAGCACCGCGCCGATGCCGAAGTGGGCGTTGAGGACGTTCAGCATGGCCGTGGAGCGGTTGCCGAAGCCCGCCGCGAACAGCTGGTTGAGGCCGTAGTCGATGCCGCCGAAGCCGAGGCCGGCGAGGAAGGCGGCGGACAGGGCAAGGGGCCAGTTCGGGGCGAGCGCGAAGCCCGCGCCGCCGAGCGCCATCAGCGCGTAACTCGCCGCCAGCAGCGCCCTGTTGCTTATTCGGGAGTGGATCGCGTTGAAGGCGAGCACGCCCGCGACGCCACCCGTGAAGTGCAGGCTCAGACCGAGGCCCGCGCCCGACGGGGACAGGCCGAACTCCGCGCGCAGACCCGGTACCGCGGGGCCGTAGAGCGCCTGGAGCATGCCGATGAGGACGAAACCGACGCAGGACGCGACCGCGGCCGACCGGCTGAAGAGCCGGTCGGCCGCGGGGGTCCTCAGGACCGTGTCGCTCAACTGACCTCCGAGAACACGAAGGAGAACTCGACGGGCTCGGCACGCAGTTGGTACTGCGGCAGCACGCCGGGACCGCAGGAGCCGGTGCCGATGCCGTGCAGGGCGTGGTCGAGGTTCACCCAGACCGTCTCTGAGGCCGTGAGGTCGGTGAGGTGGGTGGCCGCGTCCAGCTGCTCGGTGGTCCAGCGCCGGGCGGTGAGGAAGAACTCCGGGTCGCCGTCGATACGCAGCCCGCCGAGCTCGGCCCAACGGACGTCGGCACGGGCGCCGTTCTCCTGCGGACGGAGATACGGGGTCTGGAGCCCGTCGACCGTGGACTCCCAGCGGCCGATCTTCGAGGCCGACTTGGTGTCGGGGTAGCCCTCGCCGGGACCGCCGCCGTACCACTTCACGGCGTCGGCCTGCGCGAGCCCGAAGCGCACACCGAGGCGCGGCAGCGGCACCGGCCACTCGCCCTCCGGCCCCACGGAGACGGTCAGCTTGAGACGGCCGCCGTCCGAGGTCCAGCGGTAGACCGCGGCGAGCCCGAACTCCCAGGCGGCCGGGGCGACTCGGGTCCGCACCGTCAGCGCGTCCCGGTCGAGCTCGACCGAGGCCAGCCGGTGCCGCATGCGGTGCAGGCCGTACTTGCGCCACAGTTCGGCGGAGCGGAGACCGGTCACCCAGTCGGCGCCCTCGTCGTTGTCCGTGGTCGCCCGCCACACGTCCAGGCGCAGACCCTCGACCGCGACCCCGCCGACCGACTTCAGCGCGCCCGTGCGGGCGTCGAAGGAGGCCGGACCGAGCGTGATCACACCGTCGGCGACGACCGGCCCGTCGGTCGCGGCGACCGACGGCAACGGCCGTGCGGTGACCGGGACCTGGCCCCAGGCGACCTCGTGACCCTGCGGCGCCCAGTCGGTGTCGGCCGCCAGCAGCGCCTGTACCGTCCACCGGGTCTCGGCGCCACCGTGGTCGGCCGACGGCTCGGGCAGCTTGACGTCCGCCGACTCGCCCGGGGCGAGCGCGGGTACGGACAGGGAGCCCGACTCGACGGTCTCGCCGTCCACTTGGTAGGACCACTCGAAGGCAAAAGCGGACAGGTCGGCGAAGTCCTGCTTGTTCGTGACCCGTACGGTGCCGTCGACACCGTCGACCGAGACCGGCTCGATGACCTTCTTGAACTCCAGCAGGCCCGGGGAGGGTCGCCGGTCCGGGAAAATCAGACCGTCGCAGACGAAGTTCCCGTCGTGCAGCTCCTCACCGAAGTCACCGCCGTAGGCGAAGCCCAGTTCCGCGTGCTTGACGCCGTGGTCGATCCACTCCCAGATGAAGCCGCCCTGGAGCCGGTCGTACTTCTCGAACAGCTCCTGGTAGTCGGCGATGCCACCCGGGCCGTTGCCCATGGCGTGCCCGTACTCGCAGAGGATGAACGGGAGTTCGCGCCGCTTGTGCGTGCCGCCGTCCAGCTCCTGGCCGATCTGCTCGACCTCGGCGTGGTTGGCGTACATCCGCGAGTACATGTCCGTGTCACGGCAGTTCCAGTCGCCCTCGTAGTGCACGAGGCGCGAGGAGTCACGGCCGTGGATCCACTCGGCCATGGCCGTGAGCCCGCGACCGGTGCCGGCCTCGTTGCCCAGCGACCAGATGACCACCGACGGGTGGTTCTTGTCGCGCTCGACCATACGCTCGGCGCGGTCGAGGAGGGCCGGGGTCCAGCGGTCGTCGTCGACGGGGTTGTCCCGCCAGGCCTGCTCGGTGAAGCCGTGGGTCTCCAGGTCGCACTCGTCGATGACCCACAGCCCGTACTCGTCGCACAGGTCCAGGAAGGCCGGGTGCGGCGGGTAGTGGGAGGTGCGGACGGCGTTGAGGTTGTGCCGCTTCATCAGCAGCACGTCCTCGCGCATGGTCTCCAGGTCGAGGGCGCGGCCCTTCTCCGGGTGCCACTCGTGCCGGTTGACGCCCTTGAAGAGGATCGGCTTCCCGTTGACCTTGATGAGCCCGTCGGCGAGCTCCACGGTCCGGAAACCGATGCGCAGGGGCACCCGCTCGCCCTCGGTCGCGAGTACACCGTCGTACAACTTCGGTGTCTCGGCCGTCCACGCCTCGACCGGGACCGTCACCGATTCGCCCGTCGCGACATCGATGTCCAGGGCGGGCACGGACACCCGCCCGTCGACGTCGGAGTCGACGCGCAGGGTGCCCTCGCCCGTGCGGTGGTCGTAGGAGGCGTGCACGAAGAAGTCGAGCGCGCTGCCGGCCGGGCGGTGCAGCAGGGTCACGTCACGGAAGATGCCCGGGAGCCACCACTGGTCCTGGTCCTCCAGGTAGGAGCCGGCCGACCACTGGTGGACGCGGACGGCGAGGACGTTGCCGCTGGGCTTGAGCAGGTGCCCGACGGCGAACTCGTGGGCGAGACGGGAGCCCTTGAACTCGCCGATGTCCGTGCCGTTGAGCCAGACGCGGGCGCAGGACTCGACGCCGTCGAAACGGATGACGGCGCCGCCGTCACCGGGCCAGTCGGCCGGCAGGTCGAAGACGCGGACGTGGTCGCCGGTCGGGTTCTCCGTCGGGACGTGCGGCGGGTCGACCGGGAAGGGGTAGAGGTGGTTGGTGTAGATGGGCAGGCCGAAGGCGCCGTCGCCCTGGAGGACCCAGTGGCCCGGGACCGTGACCTCGGCCCAGTTCCCGGCGTCGAACCCGGGCTCGGCGAACGAGTCGTCCTCGGCGTCGGCGGTCGGCGAGACGCGCAGCCGCCAACTGCCGTTGAGTGAGAAGGACTTGGCGTCGGAGGCCGCGTACCAGGCGCGGGGCGGAAGGGCCCCGCTGCCGGGTGCGACGTCCTCGACGTAGTCGATGGCCGTGGTCGTGCGGAAAGACATCGGTCTCCAGGTCGTGAAAAGAGTGGCGTCAGCCCTTGATCCCAGTCTGCGCGATGCCCTGTACCAGCCAGCGCTGGAGGAAGAGGAACACGAAGATGAGAGGCAGGATCGACACGGCGGTGGCCATGAAGATCAGGTGGAAGTTGACGGTCTGGTTGGTCATGAAGGACGAGAGCGCGATCTGGACCGTCCACGAACTCGGGTCCTGGCCGATCACCAGCGGCCACAGGAAGGAGTTCCAGGCGCTGATGAAGGTGATCGTGGCGATCGCGGCGAAGAAGTTCAGCGAGTTCGGTACGACGATCCGCCAGTACGCGCCCCAGTAGCCGAGCCCGTCCACCCGCGCCGCCTCCTCCAGCTCCTTCGGGAATCCCAGGAAGTACTGCCGGAAAAGGAAGCAGGTGAAACCACTGAACAGGCCCGGGATGATCAGGCCGCGGTAGGTGTCCACCCAGCCGAGGGACGACACCAGCACGAAGCTGGGCACGAAGGTGACCGCTGTCGGGACCATCAGGGTCGCGAGGACGGCGTAGAAGACCTTGTTGGCGTGCTTGTACGGGATACGGGCCAGGCCGTAGCCGGCCAGGGAACAGACCAGGAGGGTGCCGAGGGTGGTCGACACGGCGACGACCAGCGAGTTCACCATGGAGCGGCCGAACTCGACCGTGGGGTCGTCGAACAGCTCGGAGATGTTGCCCCACTGGAAGGAGGGCAGCAGCTTCCAGTTCTCGCCCGTGATCTCCGGGTCCGTGGAGAGCGCGTTGCGGGTGATCAGGTAGAACGGGACCAGGAAGAGGAGGGCGGCGACGCCGACGGCGACATACAGTCCGGTGTTGCCGAGGACGCCCCGGGCCTTCTTGCGCTGCTTGCCCGGGTGAGGTGCGGTGGTGGTCACTTGGACTCCTCCCCCCTTCCGAAGCCCATGAACTTGCCCTGGACCAGGGTGACGAGGCAGATGAGCAGCGACAGGATGACCGCGCCCGCGCTGCCCGCTCCGTAGTCCTGGTTGGTGCCGAGGGCTGCCTTGTAGAGCTCCATGAGCGGTGTCTGCGCCCAGGTCGCCTTGGTTCCGATGATGTTGAAGAACTCGTCGAACGCCTGGTACGCGGCGATGAGCAGCAGCAGGATCACCGCGGTCGAGGTGGCCCGCAGCTGCGGCAGCGTGATGTACCGGAAGGTCTGCCAGCCCTTCTTGGCGCCGTCGATGGCGGCGGCCTCGTAGAGCTCGGCCGGGATGTTCTGGAGCGCGGCCAGGAACAGGATCATGTAGAACCCGGACTGGATCCACAGGCGCAGGGTCACGATGACCAGCCAGTACCAGGGCGGGGTGGGGTCGGCCAGGTAGGCGATGTTGTCGACGCCGAACCAGCCGAGGACGGTGTTCATCAGACCGAAGCGGACGCCGCTGAAGATGGACATCTTCCAGATCAGCGCGGCGGCGACGTACGACACGGCGGTCGGCAGGAAGAACACCGACCGGAAGAAGGCCCGCATGAACCGCAGCTGGTTCACCAGCAGCGCCAGCCCCAGGGACAGCGCCCAGGTCGTCGGCACGATGAAGGCGGCGAACACGCTGAACGTCCACAGCGAGTCGGGGAAGTTGCTGTTGGTCAGGATCTGCTTGTAGTTGTCGAAGCCGATGAAGTTGCTCGGCGTGACGGTGTAGCGGGCGTCGAAGAAGCTGAGCCAGACGGACCAGCCGATCGGCACGAAGACGAAGATCACCAGGCCGATGAGGAAGGGGCCGGTGAAGAGCCAGAAGTTGAGTGTCGGGTTGCCCCGCAGGCCCCGCCGCGGCCGGGCCTGGGAGGCCTTGGCCGGGGCGGGCTGGGCGACCCCGCGCGTGGTGGTGGTCGACATGTCGTTGTCTTCCCGGCGGCCTATCCGAACAGCTTCTTGAGTTCGACGTCGACCTTCTTGTCGCAGGTGTCGAGTGCCTTCTCCGGGTCGCCGTTCTTACGGACGGAGGACGCGATCACGTCGTTGAACGCGGTGATCATCACCTGGTCGAAGCCGATGTTGTCGAAGTGGCCGTAGTCGGTGAAGAGCTTGACCGCCTCGGCGGGCAGGCCCGACTTGAGCTTGGTGGCGGACTGGGCTATCGAGGTGCGCGGCGGGATGTGGAAGCCGTAGGACAGCGCCCAGTCCTCCTGGTACTTCTTCTGGTCGATCCACAGCCACTTGACGTACTCCTTGGCCGCGTCGACGTTCTTGCCCTTGGCGTTGACGTAGATCGACCAGCCGCCGTTGTAGACCGACAGCTTGCCGGCGCTGCCGATCTTCGGGAACGGGAAGATGCCGAGGTCGTCGCCGAGCGCCTTCTGCATGGCCGGCATGGACCACATGCCGCCCCACTGGATGGCACACAGGCCCTGGTCGAGCGAGGACGGGTCCCAGAAGTCGGTCGGGGCGTCGAGCAGCACGTGGCCGCTGGTGAACAGGGTCCGGAGCTTCTTCAGGCCCTCGACGACGCCGTCCGTGTGGTAGCCGATCTTGTTGTTCGCGTCGAGGGTCTCGGCGCCGGCCGAGAAGATCAGGTTGTTCTGGATCGCCGTGAAGTCGTTGCCGAGGAAGACGCCCTTGACCTTGTCGGTGGTCAGCTTGGCGGCCGCCTCCAGCAGCTCGTCCAGCGTGGTCGGGACCTCGACCTTGGCCTTCTCCAGCATCGACTTGCGGTAGTAGAAGAACTGCGGGTCGTCGATCATCCGGATGCCGTAGATCTTGCCGTCCACCGTGTGCGACTTGATGTCGGCCGGGTTGAAGTCGTCCTTGACCGGGTCGATGAGGTCGCTCAGGTCGGCCACCTGACCGCTCTTGACCAGCTGGAGCTGCGGGTGGAACTCGAAGACGTCCGGGGCCTGCTTGGTGAGCAGCGCCGAGAAGAGCTTGGCCTCGAAGTTGTTGCCGGTGATCCAGTTGGTGGTCACGTTGGCGTCCTTGTAGGCCGCCGCGTACCGCTTGATCGCCTGCTCGGTCCCCGCCTCGCCGTACGCGTGGAAGTACTGGACCAGCTGCTTGCCCGAACCGGACCCGCCCCCGCGCCCGTTGTTGCTCCCGCACGCCGCCAGCGTGCCGGCGGCGGCCATGCCGGCGGCGGCCCGGAAGATCGATCGGCGGGAGATGTTGCTGTTGCTCATTGCCGACATGCTGACGTCCTTGTCTCGATTGCGGCTGCGGCTCCACGGCTTCAGCGCTACGTGGCTCGAATTGCTCTGCGGTGCGGGACGTTAACCTTCGGCTAAGGCTTCGGCAAGGGGTTGGACGAAGTCTGTTCGAAGCGTTAAATCCGGTTCGGAATGACGAACAAGGGTGTGGGGCAAGGGGGTTGAGGGCCGCCGGGTCAGGGATGGCCGGCGGCCCTCGGTCGGAGGGGTTCCTACGGAGGGATCGCTACGGCGTCACTGCCTGGACCACGCCTCGTTGGTGCCGCCGTTGCAGCTGTAGAGGATCACCTTGCTGCCGTCCGCGGTGGCCTGTCCGCTGACGTCCAGGCACTTGCCGGACGCCTCGCTGAGGATCTGCCCGTTGGCGTTCAGCAGCCAGCGCTGGCTCACGTCACCGGTGAAGTCGGAGGATGTGGTCAGCCCCGAACTCCCGGCCGTCAGATAGCCGTTCACGCCCTTCAGGGCACCCTTGGCGTCGTACGACCAGGACTGCTCCTCGCCACCCGTGCAGGTGCTGATCGCGGCCCCGGAGGCACCCGCGGTCAGGCACTTGCCGGACTGCTTCCCGGCCAGCGCTCCCGTGACCGCCGTACTCCCGTGGCCCTTCTGGTCGAAGACGTACGTCGTGACCGAGCGGGCGGCGAGGGTGGCGGAGACGGTTCCCGAACTCACCGTCGGCCTGGCGACCTTCGCCCAGTCCTCGGTGGCCGACGTGCGCACGGCCTGTGCGGCCCGTACCGGCGACTTGCTGTTGAAGTGCAGACTCAGCGGTGTGTCCGTGGAGTTGTGGTTGTTGACCACGACCACCCACTTGCCGTCCTTGTCGTACGTCGACACCTCGACACCGTCCGGTGCGCCCGTCACGTTGTGCGCGACCGAGCCCGGCCGGACGAACTTGCTGTACTGGCCGAGCGCGTAGTACCGCTTGGTGAAGTACAGCTGCTGGTTGCCGTTCGTCGCGTAGTCGGGGTCGTAGTAGATCAGGCCGTCGTTCCAGCCCACGTCGTTCTTCTCGGTGGGGGAGCTGCCGTATCCGCTCGCGAGCGCCACCCACCACTGGAAGGCCGAGTCGTGGGCGCTCGCGAAGTCCTTGTAGATGATCCTCGACATCAGCAGGGCGTTGTCGATGGTCGGGTCGTACTCCTGGTTCCAGCCGGTCGAGCCCTTGCCGAAGCAGCAGATCTCGGTGGCCCAGGACTTCTGGCCGACGGTCCTCGACGTCTCGTAGACGTTGGCGAGTTGGCCGTCGTTCGGGTTGTTGTACGTGTGGTGGGCCAGCGCGGAGACGTACTGCCGGGTGTCCGGCTGTGAGATCCACTGCGGGAGTTCGGAGACGAACTGCGTGGTCTGGCTGGACTCGTCGGCGATGATCGACGTCTTCTGCTTCCGGGCCTTCTGCTCGACGCCCAACGCCCGCACGATGTCGTCGCGTTGGTCGACCGTGACCTTCATGCCCTCCTGGCCGCACGAACCGAAGTCGTTGTCAGGCTCGTTGAAGGGGCTGATGTAGTCCAGCTTCACGCCTTGGCGGGCGAAGTGGTCGGTGACGTCGGCGACGTACTTGGCGTAGTCGCCCTCGTTCTCCTGCTTCAACTGCCCGCCGCAGGCCTGCCCGTTGGTCGTCCACTGCGCGGGCGCGCTGTTGACGAAGCCGATCAGGTCCTTGACGCCGTAGCGGGCCGCTGCCTTGAGGAAGGTCCGCCCGCCCTTGTCCGCGCTCCAGTCGTACGAGCCGTCGGCCTCGAGGAAGTCCTCGGCGGCGCGGGCGGGTGTGGTGACCGCGGTGCCGCCACCGCCGATGTTGTAGCGGTAGGAGGACAGGTCCAGGCCCTGCTTCGAGAACAGCAACTTCGAGACCCTGGCCTGGACTTCGGGCTTGAAGTACTGGAGGTCGTTGACCCACCAGGCGCCGGACGCGCCGATGTCGTCGATGGTCTGGGCGGCGTGCGGGGAGACCTCGGCCGCCGTGGGGGTGGCGGCCGAGGCGGTCGGGGCGGATATGAGGGGCCCGGTGACGGCCAGCGCGGCTGCGGCCGTCAGCAGGAGGGATCTACTGCGGTGGGGGTGGGGCACGTGCATCCCTTCCGTCGTCATGAAGGTGGTGCGGTACGGCTCCTTGCGGGGGTGGTGCGTTTGCCGGTCCTCTGGCTCACCGACTGGAGCGCGCCTTCGAGCGCGAACGTCGCCGCGCCCAGGCAGGCCGGGTCGGTGGGGATCGGGGAGAGGACGATCCGGGTGGCGGCCATCGGCCGCGGCAGCGCGTGCCGGCCGACGGCCTCGCGCACCTCGTGCAGCAGCGGTTCGCCGAGACTGCGGGCGACCCAGCTGCTGAGCACGACGATTTCGGGGTTGAGGACGTTGACCAGGTTCGCGATGCCGGCGCCGACGTAACGGGCGGTCTCCCGTACGACCTTGACGGCCACGGGGTCGCCGGCGGTCACGGCGCGGGCCAGCGCGTCGATGGTGGCGGTCTGGTCCTCGGGGTGCAGGAGCGGGCTCTGCGGGCTCAACTCCCTTAGGTTCAGCATGATTCCGGGCGCGCCGACATAGGCCTCCACGCAGCCGTGGTTGCCGCAGCGGCACAGCCGTCCGTCCAGGACGAGCGTCGTATGACCCCATTCGCCGGCGCTGTTGCTCACGCCCCGGTAGAGCCCGCCGCCGAGCGCGAGCCCGGCGCCGACGCCCGTGCCGAGGTTGACCACGACCGCGTCCCCGCGTCCGCGCGCCGCCCCGAACCACATCTCGGCGACCGCGCCGGCCCGCAGCGGGTTGTCCAGGTAGAGGGGGTAGGCGATGACCTCGGAGAGCAGGTCGAGCAGGGGTACGTCGTGCCAGTCCCAGTTGGGCGCGTACTCCGAGATGCCGGTGTCCCGGTCCACCTGCCCCGGCACGCTGACCCCGACGCCCAGCACCCGCGCGCCCTCGATCCCGGCCTGCGCGACCACCGAGCCGACGGCGGCGGCCACATGGCTGACCACCTGCTCGGGCAGGGACTCGCCGGGGCGCATGTCCTCGTCGGCGCGGGCCAGCACGTTCAGCGCGAGGTCGAACAGCTCGACATGGACGTACGTCTCCGCGATGTCGACACCGATCAACGCGCCCCCCGACGCGTTGACGGCGACGAGGCCCCGGGGGCGGCCGCCCGCCGAGTCCTCGAAGCCGACCTCCGTGATCATCCGCAGGTCGAGCAGCTCGCCCACCAGCGTGGCGACCGTGGCGAGGCTCAGCCCGGTGGCGGCCGCCAGCTCCTGCCGCGAGGTGGGAGACTCGGCGATGATCTGGCGCAGCACCTCGTAGCGGTTCGCGGTGCGGATGTCACGTGAGGTGCGCTTCACAGGGTGTGCCCCCGTCCCTTCAGCTCAGGCCGACCGGGCACGTCGGCACCGGCGCGGCGTAAGGCTATGGGCTCGCGGGGACTTTCGACAAGGGGTTAGGAAAGGGGCTTTATAAAGTCAGGTGCCCAGCACATCCCGCACGAAGGCGTTGGCGAACTTCCGCTGTGGATCAAGCGCCCGGACCAGGGTACGGAAGTCGTCCAGCCGGGGGTAGCGATCACGGACGACCGACGCCGGCACGGTGAACACCTTCCCCCAGTGCGGCCGCGGCTCGAACGCGTCCAGCGCCTCCTCCACCCGCCCCACCACCGGCAGCACCGACGCCGTGTCGTCGGTCCAGGTGAAGTGCAGCGCGACCGAGTCCCGCCCGTACGCCGGACCGAGCCACTGCGGATCGGCGGCGATCGTACGCACCTCGCAGGTCTGCAGCACCGGCGCGACGGTCTCCCGGATGCCGTCGAGCGCGGTCAGCGCGTCCACCGCGGCCGACCTCGGCAGCAGGTACTCCGACTGGAGCTCGTCACCGCTGCTCGGCGTGAACTCCGCCCGGAAGTGCGGCAGTCGCTCGTGCCAGGGCCCGGGCACCCCGAACTGCTCGGTGCAGTTCTCGGCCGGCATCCCCGGCACCGGGTGCAGCTTCTCGGTCGCGGGCGCGGCCCACGGGAAGTCGGGCAGCGGCTGGTCCGTACGCCGCTTCAGCCACACCTGCCGGAACCCCGGCTCCCGCCAGTCGGTGAACAGGCTCACGCTGTAGGCCGCCCCGGCGATCGTCTCGTAAGTCGCCGAGTCCAGCCCCGCGAGGGGCAGTTCGGTGAACAGATGCTGCTCGACCTCGAAGGCCGGCTCCAGGTCCAGGGTCAGAGTCGTTACGACACCCAGGGCGCCCAGCGAGGTCACGGCACCGTCGAACCGGTCGTCGCCCCGCCCGACGGTCACCGTCGACCCGTCCGCCGTGACGATCTCCACCTCGCGCACGGGCGACGCGAGCGAGCCGTTGGTGACGCCCGAGCCGTGCGTGCCGGTCGCGACCGAGCCGGCCACCGAGATGTGCGGCAGAGAGGCCATGTTGGGCAGCGCGAGCCCGTGCGCGTGCACCACGCCGGCCAGCTCCGCGTACCGGACGCCGCCCGAGACCCGTACCGTACGGGCCGTCGTGTCCACGTCGATCTGCGGCGGCAGCCCCGCGATCGACAGCAGCACGCCCTCCGGGCCCGGCTCGGCGATCTCGTTGAAGGAGTGCCCGCTGCCCAGGACCCGCACCTTCGCACTGCCGGCCACCAGACTCCTGAGCGCGTCGAGCGAGTGCGGGCGCCGGAGCTCCTTGGCGGTGTAGGTGATGTTGCCTGCCCAGTTGGTGACCGTGTCCGTCATCCCTGCCGTCCCTCCACGGAGTGTGTGCGCATACTGCTGTCCCCATACTGCTGATCGGGAGGGCCGTTTCGTTGCCCGAGCGTCCCCAGGCTCTGTTCGCCCTGACCGCGGAGAACCTTCCGCAGGTGTTCCCGCCGGAGGTGCTGGCCCGGCTGCGTGAGTCCGTGGACATCGATCCCGCTCCGGTGGCCGAGGATTTCACGGCCCCCGGGATCCGGGAGATCCTCGCACGCACGGAGGTCCTGGTCACCGGCTGGGGCTGCCCCCGGCTGGACGCGGCCGCCCTCGACGCGGCGCCCGAGTTGCGGGCGATCCTGCACTCGGCGGGTTCGGTCAAGGGCTTCGTCACACCCGAGGTCTGGCGGCGCGGCATCGCGGTCTCCTCGGCGGCGGTCGCCAACGCGGTCCCGGTCGCCGAGTACACCCTCGCGATGATCCTGCTGGCCGGGAAGGACGTCTTCGCCGCCCGGGAGCGGCTGCGTGCCGGACGCCCCTTCCCCGGCTGGGAGTTCGTCCCCGGCATCGGCAACCACGGCCGCCGGGTCGGCGTGATCGGGGCGTCCCGCATCGGCCGCCGCCTGCTCGAGCTGCTGCGCCCCTTCGACCTGCGGCCGAGCCTGACCGACCCGTACGTCACCGAGGCGCAGGCCGCCGGGCTCGGCGTACCGCTGCTGCCGCTGGACGAGCTTCTGCGTACGTCGGACATCGTGACCGTGCATGCCCCGGAGACCCCCGAGACACGGCACATGATCGGCCGGCGCGAGCTCGCGCTGATGCCCGACGGGGCGGTACTGATCAACACCGCGCGGGGTGGTCTGGTCGACCACGAGGCCCTGGTCGCCGAAGTCCGCACCGGGCGCCTGACGGCGATCCTCGACGTCACGGACCCGGAACCGCTGCCGGTCGACTCGCCGCTGTACGCCCTCCCGAACGCCTTCGTCACACCGCACCTCGCGGGCTCGCAGGGCAACGAGGTGGCGCGACTCGGGGGTGTGGTCGCCGAGGAGGCGGCGCGGTTCGTGGCCGGCGGGGAGCTGGCATACGGGGTCGATCCGGCGGCGCTGGAGCGGGAGGCCTGAACCGCGGGTTCAGTAACCTCGCTGTTCATGACCCCTGAGCCCCTGCCCGCGACCCTCCCCGACACCGACCGCACCCGCCATCGCCGCCTCCGCGAGCAGGGCAGCCTCGACCGGGCCGACCTGGACGCGATCCTCGACGCCGGGTTCGTCTGTCATCTGGGGGTCGTGGTGGAGGGGCGGCCGGTGGTCGTGCCCACCGTCTACGGGCGGGACGAGCGGCAGCTCTACCTCCACGGGTCCGTCGCCAGCCGCAGCCTCGCCGGCGGTACGCCGGTCTGTGTCACGGTCACCCATGTCGACGGCCTCGTCCTCGCCCGTTCCGTCTTCGAGCACGGCGTGAACTACCGCAGCGCGATGATCCACGGCGAGGCCCGCAAGGTCACCGACCCGGAGGAGAAGCTGGCCGGGCTGCGCCTGCTCACCGAGCACGCGACGCCCGGGCAGTGGTCGTACGCCCGGCAGCCCAGCCGCAAGGAACTCGCGGCCACCACCCTCCTCGCGCTCTCCCTCGAAGAGGCCTCGGTCAAGATCCGCACCGGCGCCCCCGACGACGGCGACGGCCCCGACGCGGCACTGGGCCTGTGGGCGGGCGTCCTGCCGCTGACCTCGGCCTGGGGTGCCCCGGTTCCCGACCCGCTGCTGCCTTCGGACACCCCCATACCAGGACACATCGCGCGTCGGGAGGGGACCCGGCACGGCTGATGTCAGAGCGAAGGCATACCGTGAGGAGTCGAAGTCGAGCCGGGAGGAGAGATCGGGATGGGCAGCCGTACCGCGCTGGTCGAGGATCTGATGGAGCGGTTCCCCGAGGTACCGCGGGAAGCCGTCTTCAAGGAGGACCTGCTGCGAGGTGGCGTGGCCTTCGACCCGTCCGCCCTCAGCGACAACGAGAGCGGCGAGGTGAAGCCGAAGTCCTACTTCATCTTCTCCTTCGACCACGGGACCCTGCCGGAGCTCGGCGAGGCCGCGCTGCGCCGCCCGCCGGAGGAGATCATCCTCACCGGTGGGCCGTACGACCTGCGGCGGACCGTCGTCTCGGTGCGGGTGAACCCGTCCTCGCCGTACCGTGTCGCCGCCGACGACTCGGGCATGCTCGGCCTCTACCTCGACGGCAGGCGCATCGCCGACGTCGGGGTGCCGCCGATGCCGGAGTACTACCGGCACAAGCTCAGCAACGGGAAGTCCGTCATGGAGGTCGCCCCGACCATCCAGTGGGGCTACCTCATCTATCTGACCGTCTTCCGGGTCTGCCAGTACTTCGGCGCCAAGGAGGAGTGCCAGTACTGCGACATCAACCACAACTGGCGCCAGCACAAGGCGGCCGGGCGGCCGTACACGGGCGTCAAGGACGTGGACGAGGTCCTCGAGGCGCTCGACATCATCAACCGGTACGACACCGCCAAGGCCTCCACCGCCTACACCCTCACCGGCGGCGCGATCACCTCCAAGCTCCAGGGGCGTGACGAGGCCGACTTCTACGGCATGTACGCCAAGGCCATCGAGGAGCACTTCCCGGACCGCTGGATCGGCAAGGTCGTCGCGCAGGCGCTGCCCAAGGACGACGTGCAGCGGTTCAAGGACTACGGCGTGCAGATCTACCACCCCAACTACGAGGTGTGGGACGAGTACCTCTTCAAGATGTACTGCCCGGGCAAGGAGCGGTACGTCGGCCGCGACGAGTGGCACAAGCGGATCCTCGACTCGGCGGACGTCTTCGGCGCGCGCAACGTGATCCCCAACTTCGTCGCCGGTGTGGAGATGGCCGAGCCGTTCGGCTTCAAGACGGTCGACGAGGCGATCGCGTCGACCACCGAGGGCCTGCGCTTCTTCATGTCGAACGGCATCACGCCCCGCTTCACCACCTGGTGCCCGGAGCCCACCACCCCGCTCGGCAAGGCCAACCCGGCGGGCGCGCCGCTCGAGTACCACATCCGGCTGCTCCAGGCCTACCGCCAGACCATGGAGGACTTCGGACTCTCCTCCCCGCCCGGCTACGGCGAGCCCGGACCCGGCCGCGCCGTCTTCTCCGTCAGCTCCTTCATGGACAGCCTTCCGGCGTAGGACAGTTCGGCCGAGGAGGAGTCGAGCAAGGTGTAGGGGTGGCCGCTGCCACTGCATCCGGGGCGGCGAGACCTTCGGCTGATACTTCCAGGCGTTCCTTCCGTATAACTCCACAACTCTCGTAACAACGAGGAGTGGAACGGCGGCCACCGGCGGTCGCCGTCGCGCGACCGCCGGTAACCGAATTTGAATAGGGCGCTTGTCAGTTGTGCGGAAACCGTGAAAAGCTCTGGCCCTGCCGCGAGGTTCCCCACAACTCCGTTGCCAATAAGGCGAGTTGACCTCGTATCCGGATGCAGGAGACTCATGCCCGACCTGCCGACCCCGAAGGACGCGGCCGAGGCCGCGCTCTTCTCCGAGTGCTGGGACACGGTGCTTTCCTACGCCGACCTGTGCACCGCCGGCGCCTCGGCGGCCACTCAGCTGGCCACGGAGGCGTTCGCACTCGGCATACGTGAGGCCCGCGCCGCCGATACCGGCCCCGCCCGGAGCACCGGCCGCCGCGCGCCCCGACTCCCCGTGATCCCGCTGCTGTTGACCGCCGTACGCACCACTGCGGCGGCCTGGGAGACCGCGGGACAGGGCCACGACCTCGACCCCGACCTGCGGTTGTGGCTCAACTCCGAGAAGGCCGCCCGTTTCACCGGGCCGCCGCTGCGGCGCCCGCTCGCGCTGCGCGGACTGCGTGACCTCCAGGAGGCGGACGCCACGCTGCTGTGGCTCGCCGAGGTGGAGGCGCTGCCGCTGTCCGTCGTCGCCCGCAAACTCGGGCTCGACCCGGCCGTCGCCGGCGAGGAACTCGCCCAGGTGCGCGGCCTGTTCCGGGACCGCTGCCACCGCGCCCACCTCGACACGCCGATGGCCGCGCAGTGCCGCAGCTACGCCCGTCTGCTCGACGCGGTCACCCGCTCGCCCGCCGCCGACATCCCCGGCGACCTCTCGCGCCACCTCGCCACCTGCGTGGACTGCGCCGAGGCCGCCGCCTGTCTGCGCCCGCACGGCGGCGGACTGCCCGCCGCGCTGGCCGGCGGTGTGATCGGCTGGGGCGGACTCGCCTATCTGGAGCGCCGCCGCCGCGCCGCCGAGGTCCGCCTCGGCGTCGGACGCCCGGAGCTGCCGGAGGGGGAGGGCGGCGTCCCCAGAGCCGGCGCCGGCCGCGCCCGCGCCGTCCGCAACGGCCTCCTCGTCGCCGCCGTCCTGGTCTCGCTGCTCGCGCTGGCCGTGTCGATGATGCCGTTCGGCGGCGACAACGATGCCGCCGCCGGTGACGCCCCGACCGACAGCAGCCCCGTGGCCGCCCCGCGCCCGTCCCTCCCCAACGGGTCGTCCATCGGCTCCTCGTCCGCCGCCGCGTCCCCGACGCCGTCCGCGACCGCCTCCAGGGCCGGCGAGGACAAGAACTCCGACCCGGAACCCCAGGGCACCCACTCCTCCACGGCCTCCTCGGCGCCGGACCCCGCCGACAGTGACCCGGCCACCTGCAAGGTCTCCTACGACCTGGTCAACGAATGGCCCGACGGCTTCCAGGCCACCGTCTCCGTCACCACCACCGACGCCATCGGTGGCTGGCAGGTCGGCTGGTCCTTCAAGGACGGCCAGAAGGTCGGCCAGATGTGGGACGCGAGCTTCGCCCAGAACGGCTCCCGCGTCACCGCCACGGCCGCCGACTACAACAAGACCGTGGCCGCGGGAGGCACCCTCTCCTTCGGCTTCCTGGCCTCCTGGCAGGGCAAGAACGCCCCGCCGTACGACTTCACGCTGAACGGGCACAGCTGCGCGAAGTCCTGACCCGGAAAAGAAGTTGACGCGACTCCGCCGCGACGGGCTACTGTTGCGGCGGTCGTCCGGTGAGCGGATCGCCGGACCTGTGGAGTACCGAGGAGGTGTCGACCGATGGCTGTCACTGCGATGAGCGCTGCTCGCATCCAGATCATCAAGTCCACCTCCGTGGCCGCCGGCTGACCTACCTCAACTCCGTTGCCGGGGCCGCCCTTTGAAGGGTCTCCGTTGACTTCCAGCTCTGCTGCTTCCTCCGTTTTCCCCGCGCTCGCTCCCTACGGCTGGGACGACGCATGGGCGGACGCGTTCGCCCCCTACGACACCGAAGGACTCCTGCCCGGGCGGGTGATCCGGGTCGACCGCGGTCAGTGCGACGTGGTCACCGCCGGCGGGACGGTGCGGGCCGACACCGCGCTCGTCACCCCGAACGACCCGCTGCGGGTCGTGTGCACCGGCGACTGGGTCGCCCTCGAACCGGGCGGGAACCCGCGCTATGTACGGACGTGTCTGCCGCGCCGTACCGCCTTCGTCCGTTCCACCTCCTCCAAGCGGTCCGAGGGGCAGATCCTCGCCGCCAACGTCGACCACGCGATCGTCGCCGTGTCCCTCGCCGTCGAGCTGGAACTCGGCCGTATCGAGCGCTTCCTGGCCCTCGCCTGGGAGTCCGGCGCCCAGCCGCTGGTCGTGCTGACCAAGGCCGACCTCGTGCCGGACGAGGTCACGCGGGCCCACCTCGTCCAGGACGTGGAGCTGTCGGCACCCGGGGTCACCGTGCTGCCGGTCAGCGCCGTGGACGGCGACGGGCTCGACGTCCTGGTCGCCCTCGTCTCCGGCGGTACGTCCGTCCTGCTCGGCCAGTCCGGTGCGGGCAAGTCCACCCTCGCCAACGCGCTCCTCGGCGAGGAGGTGATGGAGGTGCAGGCCGCGCGGGACGTCGACGGCAAGGGCCGGCATACGACGACCACCCGCAACCTCCTCGCCCTCCCGGGCGGTGGCGTCCTCATCGACACCCCCGGGCTGCGGGGCGTCGGGCTCTGGGACGCCGGGACGGGTGTGGGCCAGGTCTTCGCCGAGATCGAGGAACTGGCGGAACGCTGCCGCTTCCACGACTGTGCGCACACCGCCGAGCCGGGATGCGCGGTGCTCGCCGCGGTCGACGCCGGTGAGCTGGCGGTGCGGCGGCTGGAGAGCTACCGGAAGCTGGTGCGGGAGAACCAGTGGATCGTGGCGAAGACCGATGCGCGGGTCCGGGCGGAGCTTCGGCGGGACTGGAAGCGGAAGGGGGCCGAGGGGAAGGCGGCGATGGAGGCGAAGCGGGGGCGTTGGCGGTAGGCGCCCGGGGCCGGGGCGGGCGTCGTCTCCGGGGGCTGCCGCCCCCAGGCCCCCGCTTCGGCCTGAACGGCCTCGTCCTCAAACGCCAGGACGGGCTGCACAGCAGCTCGCCGTCCGATTTCCGCTAGCCCGGCACTCCCTCCCGACGGACACTTGATGGCGTGATGGACGAAGACACCAGGTACGAAGCCGTGCGCAGCCGCGACGCCCGGTTCGACGGCGAGTTCTTCTTCGCCGTCCGGACCACCGGTATCTACTGCCGGCCCAGTTGTCCCGCGGTGACCCCGCGCCGGCACAACGTCCGTTTCTTCCAGACGGCCGCCGCCGCCCAGGGGTCCGGGTTCCGGGCCTGTCGGCGGTGCCGGCCGGACGCGGTGCCCGGTTCCGCCGACTGGAACGTCCGTGCCGATGTCGTGGGGCGGGCCATGCGGCTCATCGGGGACGGCGTCGTGGACCGTGAGGGTGTCGCCGGGCTCGCCACGCGGCTCGGCTACAGCGCCCGCCAGGTCCAGCGCCAGCTCACCGCCGAGCTCGGCGCCGGGCCCGTCGCCCTGGCCCGGGCCCAGCGGGCGCACACCGCGCGGGTGCTGGTGCAGACGACCGAGCTGCCGATCACGGAGATCGCGTTCGCGTCCGGCTTCGCCAGCGTGCGCCAGTTCAACGACACCATCCGGGAGGTGTACGCCTCGACGCCGACCGAGCTGCGCACCGCAGCGCCGGACGGCGGCCGGGCCGGGCGGCGGCCGGCGACTCCCGGCGCGGGCATCCCGCTGCGGCTCGCCCATCGCGGCCCCTACCAGTCCGGTGCCGTCTTCGATCTGCTCGCCGACCAGGCCGTACCCGGCGTCGAGGAGCTGAGCGGGGAGCGTGGGCGGCGGACGTACCGCCGTACCCTCCGGCTTCCGCACGGGACCGGTGTCGTCGCCGTCGACGAGCGGGCCGGCACCGTGAAGTCCGCGTCCGGCGCCAACCCGGGCGGCTGGCTGGACGCCCGGCTGCACCTCACCGACCCCCGCGACCTGACCACCGCCGTGGGCAGGCTGCGGCGGCTCCTCGATCTCGACGCCGATCCGTACGCCGTCGACGAGCGGCTCGGCACCGACCGGCGGCTGGCTCCGCTGGTGGCCGAGCGGCCGGGGCTGCGGTCGCCCGGTGCCGCCGACGCGGAGGAGCTCGCCGTGCGGGCACTGGTGGGGAAGGCGGCGGCCGAGCGGCTGGTACGGCGGTACGGCAAGGCGCTCGACGCGCCCTCCGGCAGCCTCACCCACCTCTTCCCCGAGCCCGCCGTCCTCGCCGGGGCCGAACCCCACGGCACCCTGGGCGCGCTCACCGCCGCGCTCGCCGACGGCACCGTACGACTCGACCCGGGCGCCGACCGTGACGACGCCGAGGCCGCGCTGCTCGCGCTGCCCGGCATGGACGCGGGCACGGTCGCCGTCATCCGCACCCGCGCCCTCGGCGACCCCGACGTCGCCCCGCCCGGCCTGGACGTTCCCGACAGCTGGCGCCCCTGGCGCTCCTACGCCCTGCAACACCTGCGTACCGCAGGAGAGTTGGACTGACCTCCCATGACCACCACCCTGTGGACCCGCGTCGACAGCCCCGTCGGCCCGCTCCTCCTCACCGCCGACGCCACCGGCGCACTGACCTCCGTCTCGGTGCCCGGGCAGAAGAACGGCCGGGTGGTGGAGGTGGGTTGGCGAGAGGACGCCGGTCCTTTCGCGGCGGCCGAGGAGCAGCTCGCCGCCTACTTCGCCGGTGAACTCAAGGAATTCCAGCTGGAGTTCCGTACCGCGGGGACCGACTTCCGGGAGAAGGTGTGGGCCGCCCTCGACTCCGTGCCGTACGGGGCGACCACGACCTACGGCGAGATCGCAGCGCGCATCGGCGCCTCCCGGGCCGCCGTCCGGGCCGTGGGCGGCGCGATCGGCGCCAACCCCTTGCTGATCGTCCGGCCCTGTCACCGGGTGATCGGCGCGGACGGTTCGATGACCGGTTACGCCGGTGGCCTGGAGCGGAAGGTGCGGCTGCTGACCCTGGAGGGTGTCCTCCGGGACTGAGTCACTCCTCCTCCAGACCCCAGCTGTGGATCCGGCGCGGATGGACGCGGATCACCTCCTCGCTGAAGTGCGGGCCCAACTCGTGCGGGCCGGTGAGGAGTTCGGCCTCGCCGCGGATGTCGATGCCGCGCACCCGCCACGGGCGCAGGCTGACGATGTCGTCGACGACCAGGGCGACCTTCGGGTTCTTCTGGAGGTTGCGCCACTTCTTGGTGCGGCCCATCGCCAGGCCGCCGATCAGGATCGTGCCGTCGTCCTGCGGGAAGAAGCCGACCGGGTTCGCCTGCGGCTGCCCGTGCGGGTCGACGGTGGCCAGCCGCCCCAGCCGCTGCGACCTCAGATACGCGCGCTCGGCCTCACTGAATTCGCTCATGCCCCTCAGCCAAGCACCGCCGCCCCACCCCGCGCATCGGATCCCCGCCCTAGTCCCCTGGCCCTACGTCCGGCTTCACGTCAGCCCCAGATCACCGCACCCAGCCACGCGCCCGCGATGAGCAGGCAGGTGAAGAGCTCCGCCAGCACGCTGGAGCCGCCCGAGCGCATCGCCGTCCTGAGTGCCGCCCGCGCCTCGGCGTGCCGGCCCAGGCGGAGACGTTCGCCGAGGTAGATGCCGGCCATGAAGCCGGGGATCGCGCCCAGGACGGGGAGCAGGAGGAAGCCGAGAAGGGCGCCGACACCCGCGTACAACCCCATGCGGGGTGTGGCTCCGCTCGCCCGCAGCCGGCGGGGCGGGAGGGCCCAGCGCACCACCTGGGAGAGGAACAGCGCGACGGTCGCGCCGACCAGGACCCACCAGGCGACCGGCCGCGGGTCCTTCAGCGCCCACCACAGGACCGCGGCCCACACCAGCCACGATCCCGGCACGCCGGGCACCAGTACTCCGCACAGGCCGAGCAGGAGGACCAGGCCGACCAGCAGGAGGTCCCACACTCCCATGTGCCAAGAGTGCCGGAGGGCGGGAGAACACGCAGGGCAGTGATGATCAACCGAGTTCCCGGTCGCGGGACACCCAGCCGCGTTCGTAGGCGTGCCAGCCCAGCTGGAGGCGGGTCGTCACGCCGGTCAGTTCCATGAGGTGCTTGACGCGGCGCTGCACCGTCCGCAGGCCCAGGTCCAGCTGTTTCGCGACGCTCGCGTCGGTCAGGCCGGCCAGCAGCAGGGACAGCACCTCCAGGTCCGTGCTGTCGGGTCCGTCCGGTTCCTGCTCGCTCACCCCGTCCGCACCGATCCGCAGCGGCAGCGCGTCCCGCCACACCGACTCGAACAGCCCGGACAGCAGCTCGAGCAGCCCGCTCGCGTGCACCACCAGCGCGGCCGGTTCCGCGGTCTGCGAGGTCAGCGGCACCAGGGCGAGCGAACGGTCGGCCACCACCAGCTTGGTCGGCACCCGGTCCACCACCCGCACCTGCTCGTCCCGGCCGAGCGCGGCGGACAGCTCGGTCATGCCGTGCGGCAGGTCCAGGACCGAGCGCTCGACCACCACCCGGTAGCGGACCCCGCGGTCGGCGGCCTGCTCCTCGGCGTCGTTCTCCATGCCGGAGACCACCGTGGGATTGCCGGTGACCAGCGCGCACACCTCCTCGCTCGCCCCGAGCTGGAGCTGGAGGAAACGCTGGGACACGGCGGCCGCGCCGGTCACCACCTCGACGAGGTCGTGCACGGCGGGTTCGGCGGCGGCCGCCCGGTACTCCTCGGCCAGCAGCGCGGCGGCCAGCTCGGCCTTCTCCAGCTCGTGCCGCTGCTGGGTGAGCAGCGCGCCCA
The DNA here is from genome assembly GCF_050936785.1 of Streptomyces sp. CA-249302. NCBI lineage: Bacteria > Bacillati > Actinomycetota > Actinomycetes > Kitasatosporales > Streptomycetaceae > Streptomyces > Streptomyces sp. CA-249302. Next base: position 8,650,281 of record NZ_JBNJMG010000001.1, read on the forward strand.
GCGCCACGCCGGGCGGCGCCGCGACCCACCGTCCCGGGCGGGCCGGCGACTGGGCCGCGAGCCCGTGCCGCTCCAGCCGGCGCAGCGCGCGCTCCGTGTCGTGCTCGCCGAGCAGCAGCCGGCGCGCCAGATCGGGCACGTCGGCGGCGCCCACGGACACCAGCGCCCGGTACGCCGACTCGTGCGTCTCGTCCAGCCCCAGCGCTCCCAGCATCAGGCCTCGCCCTCCCACGGCTCATGGCGGAAAACAGCCACGGCGCAAACCCGCCGCCCAACATCATCGCCGTACCACCCGTCACTCTGCCAAGGTGGCGCCACCGCAGTGTCAACCGCCTCCCGCCTCGGGGAGCGCTCGGCCGGAAATCACAGCTGATCGCTAAGAAGACCGGTCACACTCAGGCCCTGGCCGAACTCCGCAGTCCCCATCAGCCATTTCTGGACGTGTTTCGGTCATCCGGAATGTGATCCGGGCCCGTGGCGTGCCGTCGACGCACCCGGCGGTACCAAGGGGATCCGGGCCCGGGTCACTCAGCTGTCGCCGGGCGGTTCTCCCGTGGGGGGTGGAGCCGCCCGGCGACTTCTCGCGCACCGCCGTTCGAGAGGTCACCCGACACGCCGTTCGACGGGGAGTGCCGTGCCGGTTTTTCCCGATGCCCCGTTTTCATCCGGCCCGTGCGGTGGACAATTAGGGGCATGAGCCAGCAGGGGGGAAGGCCCACCGGTCATTCGGACGACTGGTGGGGACAGCTGTACGACGACGACTCCGCCGAGGACGCGGGCCCCGCACCCGCGCCCGACTCCCTGGACGACCGCTTCGCCTCCGCGGCGGGAGCGGTGGGCAAGGGGTCGGACGCGGAGGCGGGGGAGCGTGCGGTGGGTACGACGGTGCCCGCACAGCGCCCTGGCGCGGCGCCCGTCCCGAAGGGGGAGGGCACCCCGCCGGCGCCGACCGGCACCATCCCCGCGCCGCAGGTCACCGAAGCCGACCTCCTCCAGGACGCTCCACCCGCCGCACACCCCCTCCGCACCACCACCCACCTGGACCTCCCCACCCTCCCCCCGCCCCCCGTCGACTACGTCGGCTCCGGCCCGCCCACCTACGACGCCGAACCCACCGCCCTCCCGCCCGCCGACCCCGACGACCTCGACGACCTGGTCGCCGACACCGTGCTGGACGGCGCCAAGTACGGCTCCTGCACCCTCCGCGCCGCCTCCGTGCGCGGGGACTCGGCCCGCTACCGGGGCGAGCCCCGCCGGGACTCCCTCCTCACCGCCCGCTTCGGCACCGCCGAGCACACCCTGATCCTCGTCGCCATGGCCACCGGCGCCCGTGCCACGCCCGGTGCCCACCGTGCCGCCGCCGAGGCCTGCCACTGGATCGGCCGGGCCATCGGCCGCAGCCACGCCCGGCTCGCCGAGGACCTCAGGGCCGCCCGGCGCGGCGACCTCAAGTCCGGCCTGCACCGCCTCACCGACCGCAGCCTGGGCAAGCTCCGCGCCAGCGCCGCCGAACAGGGCATCGACCCCGAGGAGTACTCGGCCACCCTGCGCTGCCTGCTGCTCCCGGCCGACCCGGAGTGCCGTACCCGCGTCTTCTTCGGCGTGGGCGCCGGCGGACTGTTCCGGCTCAGGGAGGGCGCCTGGCAGGACATCGAGCCGCGGGTCACCGACGTCACCGGCGAACCCGTCGTCGGCTTCGGCTCGCTGCCTGCCGAGACGCCCGAGGGCGACCGCCTCACCATGGACCTCGGCATCCCGACACCCCCGAGCCCGTACGAGCCCGCCCCCGAGCCGCCCCGGGAACCCTTCCGCTTCCGTGCCTCGGTGGCCCACCCGGGTGACACGCTGCTGATGTGCACCGGCGGCCTCGCCGAGCCGCTGCGCGGTGAACCCGACCTGTGCCGCTACCTGACCGGCCGGTGGTCGGGTCCCACCCCGCCCGGCCTCGCCGCGTTCCTCGCCGACACCCAGGTCCGGGTCAAGGGATACGCCGACGACCGTACGGCCGCCGCCGTTTGGGAGGCGTGAGCGCCCGGCGTGTGAATTCATGGACCCACAGGGATCCGCGGAGACCGAAGGGCATGAGTGCGCCATGGCCAAGCAGAACGTCGCCGAGCAGTTCGTCGACATCCTCGTCCGCGCCGGGGTCGAACGCCTCTACGGCGTCGTCGGCGACAGCCTCAACCCGGTCGTGGACGCCGTCCGCCGCAACGCCGCCATCGACTGGGTGCACGTCCGGCACGAGGAGACCGCCGCCTTCGCCGCGGGCGCCGAGGCCCAGATCACCGGCAAGCTGGCCGCCTGCGCCGGTTCCTGCGGGCCGGGCAACCTGCACCTCATCAACGGCCTGTACGACGCCCACCGCTCCATGGCCCCGGTCCTCGCCCTCGCCTCGCACATCCCCTCCAGCGAGATCGGCCTGGGCTACTTCCAGGAGACCCACCCCGACCAGCTGTTCCGCGAGTGCAGCCACTACAGCGAACTCATCTCCAACCCCAAGCAGATGCCGCGGCTGCTCCAGACCGCCATCCAGCACGCCGTCGGGCAGAGCGGGGTGAGCGTGGTGTCGCTGCCCGGCGACATCGCCGACCAGCCCGCCCCGGACAGGGCCGTCGAGACCGCCCTCGTCACCTCCCGGCCCACCGTCCGCCCCGGCGACGCCGAGATCGACCGGCTCGTCCGGATGATCGACGAGGCCGAGAAGGTGACCCTCTTCTGCGGCAGCGGCACGGCGGGCGCGCACGCCGAGGTCATGGAGTTCGCGGAGAAGGTCAAGTCCCCTGTGGGGCACGCCCTTCGGGGGAAGGAGCACATTCAGTACGACAACAAGTTCGACGTCGGCATGAGCGGTCTCCTCGGGTACGGCGCCGCCTACGAGGCCACCCACGAGTGCGACCTGCTGATCCTGCTCGGCACCGACTTCCCGTACAACGCCTTCCTCCCCGACGACGTGCGGATCGTCCAGGTCGACATCCGGCCCGAACACCTCGGCCGCCGCTCGAAGTTGGACCTCGCGGTGTGGGGCGACGTGAAGGAGACCCTGCGCTGTCTCATCCCGCGGGTGCGGCCCAAGGAGAACCGGCGCTTCCTCGACCGGATGCTCAAGAAGCACGCGGACGCGCTGGAGGGGGTGGTGAAGGCGTACACGAGGAAGGTCGACAAGCACGTCCCCATCCATCCCGAGTACGTGGCCTCCGTCCTCGACGAACTCGCCGACGAGGACGCGGTGTTCACCGTCGACACCGGGATGTGCAATGTGTGGGCCGCGCGTTACATCACTCCCAACGGCCGCCGCCGGGTGATCGGTTCGTTCTCGCACGGCTCGATGGCGAACGCGCTGCCGATGGCGATCGGCGCCCAGTTCACCGACCGCGGGCGGCAGGTCGTGTCGATGTCCGGGGACGGCGGGTTCTCCATGCTGATGGGCGACTTCCTGACGCTGGTGCAGTACGACCTGCCGGTGAAGGTCGTCCTCTTCAACAACTCCTCGCTGGGGATGGTGGAGTTGGAGATGCTGGTCGCCGGGCTGCCGTCCTACGGCACCACCAACAAGAACCCCGACTTCGCCGCCGTCGCCCGCGCCTGCGGTGCCCACGGAGTGCGGGTCGAGAAGCCCAAGGACCTCGCGGGTGCGCTGAAATCGGCGTTCAAGCACAAGGGCCCGGCCCTCGTCGACGTCGTCACCGACCCCAACGCGCTGTCCATCCCGCCGAAGATCAGCGCCGAGATGGTGACCGGCTTCGCCCTCTCCGCCTCGAAGATCGTGCTGGACGGCGGGGTCGGCCGGATGCTCCAGATGGCCCGCTCCAACATCCGCAACGTGCCCCGGCCTTAGCGCCTCTGCTAGGAGTCCGCCGGCACCCACTGCCGTACGCCGTGGCCGTTCGTGCCGTACCAGTAGCGGGGCAGGCCCTTGATGGAGCTGGTGCGGAACGGGTGGCCGTGGTCGTCGATGCGGACCGTGCCGGTGCGGCCCTGGGAGGACCAGTCGAGCTCCAGGTACCAGTCGCAGGCGTACATCTCGGTCGTGGCCGTGACCAGGAGCACCTCCGGGTCCTGGGCGGAGACGCGGTAGGGGAACTGCACGGCGGGGGCTGGGTTTCCGTTGGCGTCGGCGCCCGACACCGCGCGGGCGATGGGGCGGTTGATGTCCAGGTTCACGTCGAAGTAGCGGGGGCCGAGGCCGCCGCCGCAGCCCTGTGCCATGTCGTACGTGGTGCCCTTGAGCGGCGTGCCGCGGCCGGCCACGCGGACCCGGAGGGCCTCCAGGACCACGGCGGTGGAGGACTTCCCCTGCACCGAGATCCGCACCATCGTCTGCCGCCCGTGCACCGCCCCCTGCGTCGCCGCCCACACCGCGGCGTCCTGCGGATCCGGCGGTGGGGGCACCTGGGACGGCTCCTTGTCGATGACGTAGTCGTGTGCGCAGCCCCCGTCCCAGACCTGTGAGTCGGAGGTCCAGGCGAGGGGGACACCGGTGGCCACGGGCGCGTCGCTCTTCGCGGTCGCCGACGGGTCGTCCTTCGGCGCAGGGCTCGCCGGGTCCCGTACACCTGACGACGGTGAGGCCGAGGAGCGGGACGGGGACGGGCCGGTCGCCGAGGCCGAGGGGTGGTGCGAGGCGCCGGTTCCGGTACGGGACTGTCCGGGCGTCCGCGCCGAGTCGTCCGGGGAGCGGTCCGCCGACAGTGCCGACAGGCTGCCCAGCGTGACCAGCAGCACGGTCGCCACCGCCGCGCCGAGGAGTGTCCGCCGACGCCGGAACCAGGGCGCCCGCACCACCGGGCTTGCCGGGCTCGGAGTCGGTGCCGGTTCGGTCTCCGACGGCTCCACGGCCTCCTCGGCGGCCCGCGGTCGCTGCCGGGCCGCCACCGCGAGCAGCCACAGCCGGTGGAGTTCGAGGCGCTCTTCCGGGGTCGCCTCGCAGAAGGCGGCGAGCCGCTCGACGGGCGCGTACTCCTGCGGGACCGCCTCGCCCGCGCAGTAGCGGTGCAGCGTGGAGGTGTTCATGTTGAGGCGCCGGGCCAGCGAGCCGTAGCTCCGGTCCGTGCGGTCCTTCAGCCGGCGCAGCAGCGCCGCGAACTCCTCGACCTCGTCCCCAGTCGACACCGTTCCCCCGTCGTCCGCCGGATCCCGCATCCCAGGCACTCCATATACCTGCACGTCAGATGGGCTGGGATGGTTCCACCGCAGCCAAAAGGGCGCCAGTCGTTGCGCCGGACTCCCGGGACCGCCGATGCTCTTGGTGTCGCACCGACCAGGGCCGGACCGACCAACCGGCGTCGGGCGACGACCACACCCATGCACTCACCACAACGGGGGACATCCATGCCCAAGCGCACCAGAGCAGGCGCGCTGCTCGCGGTCGCCGTCACCGGCCTCGCCGTGGCGCTCGCCGGACCGGCCGTCGCCGTACCGAAGGCGCCCGGCTTCCTCGCGGCCAAGGACCTGCCGCCGCACCCGAGCTCGTCCTGGACGGCCGGCAAGGTCACCGGCGGCATCCCCGACGACGTCGACTGGGACATCTGCCTGCGGGCGCTGCCCGGTCACGAGTCCGCCTGGCACCGCGACTTCCGCACCGACCTGGACACGAACGCCCGGCAGCTCACGGTCGTGCTGCCCGACACCCGCTCGGCTAAGCAGCTGACCTCCTGGCTGAACAAGGACTTCAAATCCTGCCCGGCCCGGCTCGAGCAGAAGGACGCGGACACCGAGGCGACCGGCAAGGACTACGGGAAGGTCTCCGTCGAGGAGGGCGCCCATGTCTACGGCGTCCACACCGAGACCTCCGGGGGCGCGAGCGACGCCCGTCTGCTGTCCGTCGGCCGCGACGGCCGCACCGTCACCGTCGTGAACTGGGGTCAGCTGGGCGACCTCAAGGGCGCCCCGGTGAAGGCCTTCAAGAAGACGACCGTCACGGCCGTGAACAAGCTCCACTGACCGCACGACCGGGGCCGCCCTCCGCCGCGGGGGTGGGGAGGGCGGCCCGCACATCACATCACCAGAGCAGCACCAGAGAAACGAAAACGGGGAAACACACATGACCAGCAAGACCCGCACCGTCCTGACCGCCGGCGTCCTCGCCGTCGCCCTCGGCCTCGGCGCCACCGCCACGGCCTCGGCCGGCACCCCGCACAGCGTCAGCGGCAAGCCGTCCGACAACGTCAGCCGGATCGCCGACTTCTACGGCGCCTACATCGACGCGGTGACCGACGAGGGCAGCGGCGACCTCGGCACCGCGCTGCGCGCCCACTACCTCACGCCCGCCTACCAGAAGGCCCTGTCCGCCTGGGAGGACCGGGAGCACGCCGACGGTGTCCTGCGTGCCCAGAACGTCCCGCTCGCCTGGAAGGTCACCGACAACGGTTCCACCGCGAAGCGCACCGAGGCCGTCGTCACCCTCACCTGGAGCAAGAACAGCAGCACCAAGCTGTACGTCGACATGAAGCGCGACAGCCGCGAGATCTACCGCATCGCGGAGAAGAGCCTCGGCGCCAAGTAGTCACCGGGTCGGGTCACTCAGGTCGCAGCCGCAGCGTGAGGATCTGGAACGGCCGCAGCTCGAAGCCCAAGTCGGTTTCCCGCTGCGGCCGTTCCAGCAGGTCCGTCACCTCGGCCCGGGCCACCGGGAACCCCGGCGTCAGCCGGGCCCGCGCCCGGCCGCCCCGGGACTCGTACAGCCGTACCACCACGTCCCCGCTGCGGTCCTCCGCCAGCTTCACCGACTCCACGGTCACCGCCGGATGGTCCACCCGCACCAGCGGCTCCACCACCGGCGCCCCGGCCACCCGCAGCGGCAGGTTGAGCGCCAGCCCCTCGGCGACCGCGTGCACCACGTCCCCGCCGGGCAGCAGGGCGTAGGTGAAGCGGTGCGTGCCCAGGTCCGTCTCGGGGTCCGGGCTGTGCGGGGCGCGCAGCAGGGTCAGTCGTACGGTCGTGCCGAGGCCGCCCTCGTACGGGGTGCGGGTCACGTCGTGGCCGTACGTCGAGTCGTTAAGGACCGCGACGCCGTACCCCTCCTCCGCGACCCGCAGCCAGCGGTGCGCGCAGATCTCGAAACGGGCCGCGTCCCAGCTGGTGTTGGCGTGGGTGGGCCGGTGCACGTGCCCGAACTGGATCTCCGCGGCGGAGCGTTCGGCGTGCACGTCCACCGGGAAGGCGGCCTTCAGCACCTTCTCGGACTCCTGCCAGTCGACGTCCGTGACGATGTCGACCCGCCGGCTCCCGGCCGCGAGCCCGATCTCCTGGGTGATACGGGACTTGCCGAAGACCCGGGTGACCCGCACCGCCGAGCGCAGCGGACCGCTCTCCACCAGCTCCACCGACTCGACGTCCGTGAGGTCGGTGTGCCGGCGCCGGTAGTGCCGGTCGATGTCCCAGGCGTCCCATGCGTTGGGATGGTCGGGGTGGAGCTGGAGGAGGTTGCCGGGGCCGCACAGGACCTCGCGGTCGGCGTGCAGGTCGTGGACGGAGGAGAGCAGGCCGTTCGCGTCGACGGTCACCCGGAGCCGTGAGTTCTCCAACAGGATGGTGTCGCCGTCCTGTTGGGCGCGGGCGGTCTCCTCGGAAGAGTTGTCCGTGAGCGCCGCCGCCCCCAGCCCCGGCACGGTCACCAGCGCGTCCCCGACGACTTCGGTCCGCTGGTACGGCGACGCGTTGAGGACTGTGGGCCCGCCGGACCCCAGCGCGGCCACCGCCCCCGCCGTCAGCTCCTCGATCTCCGTCAGCACGCGCGCGTAGGTCTCCCTGGCCTCCCGGTGCACCCAGGCGATCGAGGACCCGGGCAGGATGTCGTGGAACTGATGCAGCAGCACCGTCTTCCACAGCCGGTCCAGGTCGTCATGGGGGTAGGTGTACGACGGATTCCGTACCGCCGCCGTCGCGCACCACAACTCCGCCTCCCGCAGGGCGTGTTCCGAGCGCCGGTTGCCCTGCTTGGTCTTGGCCTGGGTGGTGTAGGTGGCCCGGTGCAGCTCCAGGTACAGCTCGCCCGACCACACGGGCGCCTGGCCGCCGTACTCCTCCTCGGCGGCCGCGAAGAACGCGGACGGCTTGACGACCTCGACCGTCGGTGAGCCCTCCAGGGAGCGCAACCGGCGGGCCTTCTCCAGCATTTCGCGGGTCGGGCCGCCGCCCCCGTCACCCCAGCCGAACGGCACCAGGGAGCCCGTCGCCCGGCCCTTGTCGGCGAAGTTGCGTTCCGCGTGGGCGAGTTCGCGGCCGTGCAGCTGGGAGTTGTAGGTGTCGACGGGCGGGAAGTGGGTGAAGACGCGGGTGCCGTCGAGGCCCTCCCACCAGAAGGTGTGGTGAGGCATCTTGTTCGACTGGTTCCAGCTCAGTTTCTGGGTCAGGAACCAGCGGATTCCGGCCAGTTTCGCGAGCTGCGGGAAGGCCGCCGTGTAGCCGAAGGAGTCCGGCAGCCAGACCTCCTCGGTCTCCACGCCGAGCTCCTCGGCGAAGAACCGCTTCCCGTGCACCAGTTGCCGGGCCAGCGCCTCGCCGCCCGGCATGTTCGCGTCCGACTCCACCCACATCGACCCGACGGGCGCCCAGTTGCCGTCCCGTACCGCCTTCTTGATCCGCTCCCAGATGTGCGGCTGGTGCTCCTTCACCCAGGCGTACTGCTGCGCCTGCGAGCAGGAGAACACCAGCTCCGGGTAGTCGGCGGCGAGCGCGGTGACGTTGGCGAACGTACGGGAGGCCTTGCGGACCGTCTCGCGCAGCGGCCACAGCCAGGCCGAGTCGATGTGGGCGTGTCCGGTCGCGAACACCCGGTGCGCGCTCGCCGAGGCGGGACGGGAGAGGACGTCCGTGAGCGCGGCCCGTGCCTGAGCGGCCGTCCCGGGCACGTCGTGCAGGTCCAGGGCGTCGAGCATGTCCTCCAGCGCGCGCAGGATCTCGTGCCGCCGCGGCCGGTCCATCGGCAGCTCGTGCATCAGCTCCGACAACACCTCCACGTCCAGCTCCAGCCGCCACACGGCTTCGTCGAGTACGGCGAGGTCGGCAGAGCGGAATCGGTAGACGGGCCGATCCCCTGCGGTCAGCACGTCACCCAGGCGCGTAGGCGTGAAACCGTGCAGCACGGCCGGATTGGCGGCCGCCTCCAGGAGCAGCCGCACCGGTTCGCCTCCGCTCGCCGGCGCCCCCAGGGTCAGGTGGCGGTTGCGGGGGTGAACGCCCTTGAGGGGGACGCCCGAGGCGTCGTACAGGAGTCCCTCGGCCTGGAAGCCGGGGCCGTCACCGGTGAACCCGGGGTCGATCACCGCCTCCACGCGGTGGCCGGCCCACTCCTCGGGGACCCGCCCCTCCAAGCGGAACCAACTCGTCGACCAGGGCTTTCCCCAGGCGGTGCCGGTGGTGAACGGCTCGTAGGCGGCCCGCAGTGCCCGGTCCACCGGCACCGGCTCGCCCGGCACATGCCACACGGACAGGGCAAGGGGCACGCGCGCCCCGTACCGCACGGGGCGTACGAACTGGCCCATGGCACGTTCCAGGCGGGCTTCCACCAGCGTTCGGTCGTCGTGCACGGCGGCTCCCTCGGGGCTCGGACGGCACGGTCCACGGTCTCATCTACCCGGCCGCGCGGCCCGCATCCGTGGCCGAACACCCGGTCGTTGACGATTCGACATGACTGGCGTGTGAACCGCGAGGGCATGGATCCCCGTGAACGTGTTCGACAAGGAGGGGAACCGACATCGGCACGCGGGCGGGGGTCATGAAGAGGCAGGCGCGAGGAGGCGGTCCCGTTGCGATCGGGGCCTCCTCGGCGAAAACAGTGGAGGAAAAGGCCGACGGCGGCACACAGGCGCAGCCGTCCCAACTACGGCAGAGACTCGGGCGGGCGGACCTGAAGGCGGTGCCCGAGGCACGCCGGGCGCTGCGCGAGCTGCTCACGCACTGGGGCAGGCCCGGACGATCGGAGATAGCGGAGCTGCTGACCAGCGAACTCGTCACCAACGCACTCGTCCACACCGACCACGACGCGGTCCTGATCGCGACCATAGGACCCCGTGGACTGCGGGTGGAGGTACGGGACTTCGTGGCCCGAAGGCCCAGACTGCGCGTACCGAACGCCGACGACGGTACGCACGGCAGAGGCCTCGTCCTGGTGCAGTCCCTCGCGGACGCGTGGGGCGTACGGGCGCACGGGGTGGGGAAGGCGGTGTGGTTCGAGCTGGATGCCCAAGGCGCCTGAGACGGGACAACGGGAAGGGGGCGTGGCCCGTGCGGGTCACGCCCCCTTCCCGTGTGCACGGCCGGTCGCCTTCACGGCCGGTCGTCGACTGTGCTCAGCCGAACTGCTGCTCGAGGTCCTTGAGCTTGCGCTCCAGGGAGTCGAGCCGCGGGAGGGCCATTGTGTCGTCCTCCGCGGTGAGATCGACCGTCATCGAGTCGGAACCGCCTTTGCGGACGGGCTGCAGCGAAGGGCGCTGGCGCACGGGCAGCGGCTCCGCGGAGGATATGGCAGGCTCCGCGGTGGCCGGTCCCGACGCCCGCTCCAGGGCCTGCGGCTCCGGTCGGCCGCGGCCGATGAACCCGCGGTGACCCCGGCTGATCGCCTTGAGCTGGGCCCGCTCCAGACGGTCCGCCTCGCGCCGGCGCAGCCGGTTCTGCTCCTTCTGCCGCTGGTCCTCGCGCACCTCGTCGACCGCCTCGTCCAGGCTGCGCACGTTCTCGAGCAGCATGAGCGACCAGGCCTTGTAGGTCTCGCGCGGGGCCCGCAGCCAGCGGACGATACGGATCTGCGGCAGCGGCCGCGGCACCAGACCCTGCTCGCGCAGGGCGGCCCGGCGGGTCTGCTTCAGCGCCCGGTCGAACAGGACGGCCGCGGACAGCGACATTCCGGAGAAGAACTGCGGTGCGCCCGCGTGGTCGATGCCCCGGGGCGCGTGCACCCAGTTGAACCAGGCCGCGGCGCCCGCGAACGTCCACACCAGTATCCGGGAGCCGAGCGCCGCGTCACCGTGGCTGGCCTCACGCACCGCGAGTACGGAGCAGAACATGGCCGCACCGTCCAGGCCGAACGGAACGAGGTACTCCCAGCCGTCGGTGAGGCCGAGGTTCTGTTCGCCGAAGCCAACCAGTCCGTGGAAGGAGAGTGCGGCGGCCACCGCCGCGCAGCAGAACAGGAGGAGATAGGAGGCGGTGCCGTATATGGCCTCCTTGCGCCTACGGCGCTCCTCGCTGCGCTCCCACGTGTCGTCCTTCGCGTGCTCCCCGCCGGACCGCTTGCTGCGCGCGAGCACCGCCACCGCCGCCAGCATGCCCAGGAGCAGTACGGCGCCGGGAAGCAGCCAGTTCAGCGATATGTCGGTCAGTCTCATCTAGGGGTCCCTTGCATTGGGATAGGGCGTAACGCCCGCCATAGTGGCCCAATCCCAACGGCCCTCAGGGGGTTTCGGGGCAAGAGGCCGCCAAGGAAGTGCAAGGGGATGCCCAGGGCGGCGTTCTGCTCGAACTGCCGCTTGAGGGGCGGGAGTTGAGTTCGAATAAGACTACCCGTACGGGTGGTTCCACGGAAAGTTCCTGCGACAAGTGAGGAAGTTGTGAACCACCTGTAACCATACGGGCGACCTCTTCGCCGGTGATCTTACGGGACGGCTCGGCGGGCCCGTGCCTGAGGGTGCCTCAACTGGCGGCGGCGGCCAGCAGCTTGGTCACCCGGTCCGCGTCGCAGGTCCGGGGGCAGGTGGCGCAGGTGTCCTCGGGGCGCAGGGTGTAGAACATGCAGCAGCTCGCCCGGTCCCGGGTGGGCAGCGACTCGCCGTCCGGCCCGGTCAGCTCGCGGAAGGCCGCCGAGCCGACGTACGGCAGGGTCGCGCCCGGCAGCAGCAGCTCCAACTCGCGCATCGCCCGCTCCTGTTCACCGAGCAGATGGGCGACGTACCAGAGGCCTTCCACCACCTCGTCGGTCGCCATGCCCCACAACGCCCGCCCGCGCCGCCGCATCCGCGGCCCGAACCCGGTGAGCACGGGCTCCAGGTGCTCGGCGACCGCGGCCCGCACCTCGGCCCGCAGCGCCTCCTCGCCGTCGACCACCCGGGCGCCGGGCAGTGCGGCGGCCGAATCGCCGGGCAGACAGGCGAAGCCGGCCGGGCGCACGGCCAGGCGGCCGATGGAGAGGCCGGGCACGGTCCGGTCGTACGAGACGTGGGTCGCGGGGAAGCGGGGCACCCGGCGCTCCAGGAACCACGGCACGGTGATCAGGAGGCAGGCGGGCCAGGCGTACCGGTGCAGTCCGAAGCCGGCGACGACGTCCGCGCGTGCCCGCTGACCGTAGTCCCGCAGCACCTGTGCGTCGTCCCAGGCGAGGAACGCGTCCAGTCCGGTCCCGCCCTCGGCGAGCGAGTCCGCGGTGACCCAGCCGTCGCCGTGCGGGGTGGGTTCCGCGGTGCCGAGCTCCGTGATCTCCAGCCCCGGAAAGACCTCGGTCAGACGGGTGTAGGACTCCGTGAGGGCCGAGCGGGGCGCGGGTATGTGCACGGACATACGGGAACCGCCGATCCGGGTCGACTGAAGGTAAGCCTTACCTTACCCAAGATCTTCAATCTTTGAACTGGCGGCTTGTGCGCTTATGGTGCTTGACGGACGAGTAACAACCCCCCGTAATCTCCCCAAGTACCGACACGTCCCGAGGAGGACCCGTGAGGCAGAGCACGCAGGGCTCCGCGGAGACGGGAATTCCGGAGGTCCGGGCGACCGGTGTGCCCCGGGTGCCGTCGCAGCCGCTGGCCGCGGACGTGGACCGGGAGCGGGGTGTCGCCGCCGGTGCTACGCGCGGTGAGCACACCCACAGCGAGCCGCCGATCCCCCGCCCGCGGCTGGTCCAGCGGGCCTCCGTGCGCGGCCAGATACTCGACGCGCTGCGCACCGCGCTGGTCGCGGGCGAGCTGACGCCGGGCGAGGTGTACTCGGCGCCGGCGCTGGGCGAGCGGTTCGGGGTCTCCGCGACGCCCGTCCGGGAGGCCATGCAGCAGCTGGCCCTCGAAGGCGCCGTCGAGGTCGTCCCCAACCGGGGCTTCCGCGTCGTCGAGCGCGGCACCCGCGAACTGGCCGAACTGGCCGAGGTGCGCGCCCTGATCGAGGTCCCGGTCGTGCTCCGGCTGGCCCGCGCGGTGCCGGTGGAGCGCTGGGCGGAACTGCGCCCGCTCGCCGAGGCCACGGTCCGCGCCGCCGCCTCCGGCTGCCGGGCCACGTACGCCGAGTCCGACCGCACCTTCCACCGGGCGGTCCTCGCCCTCTCGGGCAACGAGCAGCTGGTCCGGATCTCCGACGACCTCCACCGCCGCGCCCAGTGGCCCCTGGTGGGCGCCGCCCCGGCCGCCCGGGGCCGGGCCGACCTGATGGCGGACGCGGCCCAACACACCGCGCTGCTGGACGCGTTGATCGCCCGGGACCCGGACCTGGTGCGGGCGCTGGTGGTCGAACACTTCGGCGGTGCGTCCTGAGGTCGTGACCGGCGTCACAGAATCGTCGGCTCCACGTGACGGTTCGCGACCCCGGGAACTCACCGGCCCGCGACCGGCGTGACACCCCGCACACGGCACGGAGAGTGCCGCCGCCGGAGGTGAGACCGATGCCCGATCCGTCCTTCTACGCCCAGCAGGCCGCCCAGCAGGCCCAGCAGCAGTCGCAGCAGGCCAGCCAGCAGGCGCACCAGCAGGCCATGCGGGCCCATCAGCGGGCCGTCGACCACGCCATCCGCAACGGCCACCGGCCGCCGCCCGCACCGAGCCCCGGGGCGTACCGGGGCGGCCGGGGCGGTGGCCTCCTCTCGTTCCTGGTCCTGGTCGCCGTGGTCGTCGTCCTCGCCAAGGACACCGCGCTGCGCGACTCGATACTGGGGTCGATCCAGCATCTGCTGGCGCGGATCCAGAACGGCTGAGACCGGGTGAGGCCTCAGTCGCCGTCGCGCGAGTTCGTCGCCGACTTCGAGTAGCCGTTCTGCCAGGCGGCCTTCGCGCCGGAGTCGCCGATCCGGTAGACGTCGACGACGGCGCCCGCCGCGACCGCGAAGGACAGCACGGCGGCCGCGACCCGGACGACCGAGGCCGTACGGGTGCCGGACGCGCCGGCGGCCTCCGGGGCGGGCGTCCGGCGGACCGTCCACCACACGGCCGTCGCCAGCACGAACAGGCCCAGCGCCCACGGGAGCAGCCCGTCTCCCAGCTCCGCGTGCTGCTCGACGAGCGAGTTCTCGGGCACATGCTCCTCCAGCCACTCACCGGCGCTCGTGGTCAGCGGCACGCTCGCCAGCGTCACCAGGGCCAGCAGCGGCAGCACGACGCCCATCCGGCGGGCGGCCCGCGGCCACAGCGCCGCGGTCACCAGCGCCAACGCGGTCAGCGGCACCAGTACGACGACGAAATGGACCAACAGGACATGCGCGGGCAAGCCGTTGACAAGGCTCATCGGTAGATCCTCCAAGGGGGTGGGGCGCGCCAGCCTCGCACAGGAACTTCTCAGGTTCCTCTGAGTCGGCGCGGCCCTCCAGGAGCGCCCTCAGGCCGTCGCCGCCCCCGGCGCCGGCGGCGCCAACTGCCGTGCCAGCCAAGTCGGTACGCCGCCCAGCAGCCGGAACAGCCGGCGGGCCTCCTCGCGCAGCCTCGACGCCTCCGGCTCCACCTCCGCGTCGGCCAGCGAGGCCAGCGCGGGCGCCGTGCCGACCAGGTAGCCCAACTCCTCGCGGATCCGCAGCGATTCGGCGAACCCGTGCCGCGCCTCCGCCAACTCCCCGTCCCGCAGGGCGAGTCCGGCCAGGTGGCGCCAGGTGAAGGAGAGCAGCAGCGGATCCGAGTGGGCCGTGGCGGCCGCGTGTGCCCGGCGGTACGCGGCCCGCGCGGCCTGCGGGGAGCGGGCCAGGTTCTCCGCCAGCAGCCCGCGCCGGAAGTCCAGCACCGCCCGCCCCGGCGCCCCCGGCGGGATCAGCGCCGCCGCCCGCCCCAGCGCGGCCCGCGCCTCGTCGGCCCGGTCGCGCACTGAGTGCAGGGTCGCCGCGTACGCAAGTTGCCCGCGTTCACAAGCGGCCGCCCCGCGCTCGTCGTCGGTGTGGGCGAGGGCCTCCGCGGTCCGCAGCGCGTCCTCGGCCTCCTCCCACCCCTGCTCGGTGTAGAGGCACTTCTCCACCAGCAGCGAGGTCCGTTGCAGCGCGGACGCGGCGTCCACCGGGTGCAGCAGCGCCGCCGCGTCGGTCCAGCAGGCGCGCGAGCGCAGCCGCCATACCGCGGTCTGGAGGGGATCGTCACCTTCGGTCGTTCCGGTACCAGACATGGCGGAATGCGCCACGTTGCCCTCCCCGAGCGCGCCGTCGAGCTTTGAGTGGTGGCCGCATCTCAGCACGAATATCAGCGCGGGGCCAAGGGGGTGGGTGAAGGATTTCACAAAGTCGTGCGACCCGGACGGCACTTGGTGCCACCCGGTCCGACGGCCCGGTGGGCTCAACTCATCCGCAATGCCAAGAAGAAATCGAGCTTGTCCTCCAGTCGGGAAAGGTCACGACTCGTCAACTGCTCGATCCGCCCCACGCGATAGCGCAGCGTGTTGACGTGCAGGTGCAACCGGGTCGCACAGCGCGTCCAGGAGCCGTCGCAGTCGAGGAAGGCCTCCAGGGTCGGGATCAGCTCGGCGCGGTGCCGGCGGTCGTAGTCCCGCAGCGGGTCGAGCAGCCGCGCGGTGAAGGCGCGCCGCACGTCGTCCGGCACGAACGGCAGCAGCAGTACATGCGAGGCCAGCTCCTGGTGCCCCGCCGCGCACACCCGCCCGGGCCGCGCCGCCGCCACCCGCCGCGCGTGCCGCGCCTCCTCCAGCGCCCCGCGCAGCCCCTCCGCCGAGTGCACGGCCGCGCTGACGCCCAGCGTGACCTGCCCGTCGTCGTCGAGCCCGGCCGACAGCGGATCCCGTACGGACTCGAGCAGCGCGTCGGCGAGGATCCCGGACTCGGAGCCGTCGTGCTCCGCGGAGACGGCCGGCAGCGGTACGAGGGCGATCGCCTCGTCCCCGGTGTGGGCCACCGCGATCCGGTCCGAGGGCTCGGGGCCGGTGGCCAGCGGGTCGACCAGGATCTCCTCCAGGAGCGCCTGGGCGACCGGACCGGCCTCGATGTCACTGCCCGCCCAGTCCACCCGGGCCACCACGACCTGCCAGTGCGGGGCGGCCCCCAGGCCGGGCAGCAGCACCGGGGCGGCCACCCTCAGGCGCGCGGCGATCTCGGCGGGCGCCGCGCCCGTCTGGACCAGCTCCAGGACCTCCTGGGCGAGCCGCCGCCGGACCGTCCGGGAGGCGTCCCGGCGGTCCCGCTCGACGGAGATCAGCTGGGTGACGCCCTGGAGCAGGTCGAGGCGCTCGGCCGGCCAGTCGCCCGCGTCCGCCTCGACGGCCAGCAGCCAGTCCGACAGCACCGTCTCGCGCACGTCCCGGGAGGCCTGTGCGGCGCGGCCTCCCCCAGCTACCGCTGGGCGGTGCCCCCAGCTGCGGATCGGGAAGAGGCTGTACGTCGACGGTCCGAGCGTCACCCGGTGCGGTCCGCGGCGGCCCGTGCGGGCGGCGGCGAGCTGCTCGGCGGCCAGCCGGGCGCAGACGTCGGCGGGCAGCCCGGAGCCCGCGACCTTGGTGCCGGCGATCAGCCGTCCGGTGGGGGACAGCACCCAGGCCCGCAGGTCCAGGTCGGAGCCGAGCAGGTCCAGGACCACGTCCGGGCCGCCGCCCGCCGGGCCCGAGGTCATCATCCGCCGGTGCCGGTCGACGACGGCCGCGAGATCGCCCGCGCGCTCGCCGCTGACCTGCCGGACGACATGCTCGGTGATCGTCGCGAACGCCACCGACTCGTGCACCGCGAACAGCGGCAGCCGGTGCCGGGCGCAGGCCAGCACCAGGTCGTCCGGGATGTCCCCGAGCTCCGCCTCGCCCGCGGCCAGCGCGGTCACGCCGGCCTGCGCCAGGATCCGTACGAACGGCTCCGAGTCGTCGGCGTCCCGGCGCCAGGCCAGGCCCGTGAGCACCAGCTCGCCGCCCGAGAGGTAGCGGCTGGGGTCGCGGAGGTCGGTGGTCATCACACCCCGCACGGCGCGGTCCAGCTCGTCCTCGCCGCCGAGCAGCCTGAGGCCCAGCGCATCGGTGTCCAGCAGTGCGCGCAGCCGCATCTCGTCGCCGCCGATCTTTGTCTCGAAATCTACGATGAGGGTTGGAGGGTGGATGTGGCTGTTTCCTGCGTTTCTACAGGAAGACAGGGAGGTTACTGATGGCCTCCGTTCATACGAATCTACAAGATGCCCGCCCTGGCCAGCCAACTCCTTCATGGTTTCCGTGACTGACCGAGGCGGAGTACGCCGCTGTGTACTGACCCCACTCCACGTAAACAGCACGTGAACGAGCCACCCACGAGACGAAGAAGAGAGCCGGTCATGGACTTCCTTCGCCCCGCCAGCTGGGAGGAGGCGCTCGCCGCCAAGGCTGAGCACCCCACCGCTGTGCCCATTGCGGGCGGCACCGATGTGATGGTCGAGATCAACTTCGACCACCGCCGGCCCGAGTACCTGCTCGACCTGAACCGGATCGGCGACCTCACCGAGTGGGAGACCGGCGAGGACACGGTACGGCTCGGGGCCTCCGTCCCGTACACCGCCATCATGGACAACCTCCGTGCCGAGCTGCCGGGCCTCGCGCTCGCCTCGCACACGGTCGCCTCCCCGCAGATCCGCAACCGCGGCGGCGTCGGCGGCAACCTCGGCACCGCCTCGCCCGCCGGTGACGCGCACCCCGCGCTCCTCGCGGCCGGCGCCGACGTCGAGGTGGAGTCCGCGGCCCGCGGCACCCGGCTGATCCCGATCGACGAGTTCTACACGGGCGTCAAGCGCAACGCGCTCCGGCCCGACGAGCTGATCCGCGCCGTCCACATCAAGAAGGCGGACGGCCCGCAGCAGTACTCCAAGGTCGGCACCCGCAACGCGATGGTCATCGCCGTGTGCGCCTTCGGCCTCGCGCTGCACCCCGAGACCCGCACGGTCCGCACCGGCATCGGCTCGGCCGCCCCGACCCCGGTCCGGGCGAAGGCCGCGGAGGAGTTCCTGAACGCCGCGCTGGAAGAGGGCGGCTTCTGGGACAACGGAAAGATCATCACCCCGTCGGTCGCCAAGCAGTTCGCGGACCTGTGCTCCGCAGCCTGCAACCCGATCGACGACGTCCGGGGCACCGCGAGCTACCGCCGCCACGCGGTCGGCGTCATGGCCCGCCGGACGCTCACCTGGACCTGGGAGTCGTACCGCGGCACCGCCGCTCGCACGGAGGGAGTCGCCTGATGCGCGTCAACTTCACTGTCAATGGCCGTCCGCAGGAAGCCGACGACGTGTGGGAGGGCGAGTCCCTGCTGTACGTGCTGCGGGAGCGCCTCGGCCTTCCCGGCTCCAAGAACGCCTGCGAGCAGGGCGAGTGCGGTTCCTGCACGGTCCGCCTGGACGGCGTCCCGGTCTGTTCGTGTCTGGTCGCCGCCGGGCAGGTCGAGGGCCGCGAGGTCGTGACCGTCGAGGGCCTCGCGGAGTACGCCAAGCAGCGCGAGGAGCACGGCGGCTGCGCCACCGGCGCCTGCGGTACGTCGCTCGACTCGGCCAAGCGGTGGGAGGCACGCCCGTCCGATAGTGGGCTCCGCCCACGGGCGGCGGACTCGCAGACCGGCGAGGGCACCGAACTCGCCCCCATCCAGCAGGCGTTCATCGACGCCGGCGCCGTCCAGTGCGGCTTCTGCACCCCGGGTCTGCTGGTCGCCGCCGACGAGATGCTGGAGCGCAACCCCAGCCCGAGCGACGCGGACATCCGCGAGGCGCTCTCGGGCAACCTGTGCCGCTGCACGGGCTACGAGAAGATCATGGACGCGGTCCGCCTGGCGGCCGCCCGGCAGGGAGAGGCGGTCTGACCGTGCCTACCAACGGCGCTCCCATCGGTACTCCCACCAAGGTCACCCAGGGTTCCCAGACCAAGGGCGGCATCGGCGAGTCCACGCTCCGCCCGGACGGCACCCTCAAGGTCACCGGCGAGTTCGCGTACTCGTCCGACATGTGGCACGAGGACATGCTCTGGGGCCAGATCCTCCGGTCCACCGTCGCGCACGCCGAGATCGTCTCGATCGACACCAGCGAGGCGCTGAAGACCGCGGGCGTCTACGCCGTCATGACGTACGACGACCTGCCGACCGAGGTGAAGAACTACGGCCTGGAGATCCAGGACACCCCGGTCCTCGCGCACGGCAAGGTACGCCACCACGGCGAGCCCGTCGCGATCGTCGCCGCCGACCACCCGGAGACGGCCCGCCGCGCGGCCGCCAAGATCAAGGTCGAGTACCGCGAGCTGCCCGTCATCACCGACGAGGCCTCCGCGACCGCCCCGGACGCGATCCTCGTCCACGAGGGCCGCGACGACCACCACATCGGGCACGTCCCGCACCCGAACATCGTGCACCGCCAGCCGATCGTCCGCGGCGACGTGACCGAGGCCCGCAAGCGCGCCGATGTCGTCGTCGAGGGCGAGTACACCTTCGGCATGCAGGACCAGGCCTTCCTCGGCCCCGAGTCCGGCCTCGCCGTGCCCGAGGAGGACGGCGGCGTCCACCTCTACATCGCCACCCAGTGGCTCCACTCCGACCTGCGCCAGATCGCGCCCGTCCTCGGCCTGCCCGAGGAGAAGGTACGGATGACGCTGGCCGGCGTCGGCGGCGCGTTCGGCGGCCGCGAGGACCTGTCGATGCAGATCCACGCCTGTCTGCTGGCCATGCGCACCGGCAAGCCCGTCAAGATCGTCTACAACCGCTTCGAGTCCTTCTTCGGGCACGTCCACCGCCACCCGGCCAAGCTCTACTACGAGCACGGGGCGACCAAGGACGGCAAGCTCACCCACATGAAGTGCCGGATCGTGCTCGACGGCGGCGCCTACGCGTCGGCGTCCCCCGCGGTCGTCGGCAACGCCTCCTCCCTGAGCGTCGGCCCGTACGTCATCGACGACGTCGACATCGAGGCCATCGCCCTCTACTCCAACAACCCGCCCTGCGGCGCCATGCGCGGCTTCGGCGCGGTCCAGGCGTGCTTCGCCTACGAGGCGCAGATGGACAGGCTGGCGAAGAAGCTCGGCATGGACCCGGTGGAGTTCCGGCAGCTCAACGCCATGGAGCAGGGCACGATCATGCCGACCGGGCAGCCGGTGGACTCGCCCGCGCCCGTCGCCGAACTCCTGCGCCGCGTCAGGTCGATGCCGCTGCCGCCGGAGCGCCAGTGGGAGTCCAGCGAGGGCGCGGACGTACGGCAGCTGCCCGGCGGTCTGTCCAACACCACCCACGGCGAAGGCGTCGTACGGGGTGTCGGCTACGCGGTCGGCATCAAGAACGTCGGCTTCTCCGAGGGCTTCGACGACTACTCGACGGCCAAGGTGCGCATGGAGGTCGTGGGCGGCGAGGCCGTCGCGACCGTGCACACCGCGATGGCGGAGGTCGGCCAGGGCGGCGTCACCGTCCACGCGCAGATCGCCCGCACCGAGCTGGGCGTCGCCCAGGTGACCATCCACCCCGCCGACACCCAGGTGGGCAGCGCCGGTTCGACCTCCGCGTCGCGTCAGACGTACGTCACCGGTGGCGCCGTGAAGAACGCCTGCGAACTCGTCCGGGAGCGGGTGCTGGAGATCGGCCGGCGCAAGTTCGGCACCTACCACCCCGCCTGGGCCACCGCCGAACTGCTCCTGGAGGGCGGCAAGGTCGTCACGGACGGCGGGGAGGTCCTCGTCGACCTGGCGGACGTCCTGGAGGGCGAGGTCGTAGAGCTGGAGGAGGAGTGGCGGCACCGCCCGACCGAGGCCTTCGACCTGCGCACCGGCCAGGGCAACGGCCATGTCCAGTACTCCTTCGCCGCGCACCGCGCCGTCGTCGAGGTCGACACCGAGCTCGGCCTGGTCAAGGTGATCGAGCTGGCCTGCGCCCAGGACGTCGGCAAGGCGCTCAACCCGCTCTCCGTCCTCGGCCAGATCCAGGGCGGCACCCTCCAGGGCATGGGCATCGCGGTGATGGAGGAGATCATCGTCGACCCCAAGACCGCCAAGGTCAGGAACCCGTCCTTCACGGACTACCTGCTCCCGACCATCCTCGACACGCCGATCATCCCGGTCGACGTCCTCGAACTCGCCGACGAGCACGCCCCGTACGGGCTGCGCGGCATCGGTGAGGCACCCACCCTGTCGTCGACTCCCGCTGTCCTCGCGGCGATCCGCGAAGCGACCGGCCTGGAGCTGAACAGGACGCCGGTACGCCCGGAGCACCTCACGGGCAAGGCGTAGCCAAGTCCCTCCGGGCGGTACAGGGAACGTCACACTTCGATGTGCCGCCCGGAGCAGCCAGTTCGTTCGTCTCGGGCCGTCCCCCGGGTCGTGCGGCCGAAGCACCTTCCCAAATCCCGCACCTTTCGAAGCAGTTCGCGGGTGCCCCTTTGAACCTTGGGAGTAGGCCCACATGACCCAGCAGTCACTGGAGCCGCAGACCGTCTCGGAGGAAGCGGGTACGGGCAGCCGTATCCCCGCCGGACGTTCGTGGCTCGACCGGTACTTCCACATATCCCAGCGAGGATCCACCGTCGCGCGCGAGGTGCGCGGCGGCGTCACGACCTTCATGGCGATGGCGTACATCCTCCTGCTCAACCCCCTGATCCTGTCCGGCAAGGACGTGGCCGGGGACACGCTCGGACAGAAGGCACTCATCACCGCGACCGCGTTCGCGGCGGCCTTCACCACGCTGCTGATGGGCTTCTTCGGCAAGGTGCCCCTCGCCCTCGCCGCCGGCCTCTCCGTCTCCGGAGTGCTCTCCTCGCAGGTCGCGCCCCAGATGACCTGGCCGCAGGCCATGGGCATGTGCGTGATGTACGGCGTCGTCATCATGCTTCTCGTCGTCACCGGCCTGCGCGAGATGATCATGAACGCGATCCCGCTCGCCCTCAAGCACGGGATCACGATGGGCATCGGCCTGTTCATCGCCCTGATCGGCTTCTACAAGTCCGGCTTCGTGCACCAGGGCAAGGCCACCCCCGTCACCCTCGGCCCGGCGGGCGAACTCGCCGGCTGGCCGGTCCTGTTGTTCGCCGGCACCCTGCTCCTGATCTTCATGCTTCAGGCCCGCAACTTCCCTGGCGCCATCCTCATCGGCATCGTCACCGGCACGGTCGTCGCCGCGATCCTGAACGCGGCCGGCGCCATCGACCCCGAGCAGTGGGCCGGCGGCGCCCCCGAGCTGCACGGCAGCGCGGTCTCCATGCCCGACTTCTCGCTCATGGGCGACGTCGAGTTCGGCGGCTGGGGCAAGGTCGGCGCCATGACGGTCGGCATGATCGTCTTCACCCTGGTGCTCGCCGGGTTCTTCGACGCGATGGCCACCATCATCGGCGTCGGCACCGAGGCCGAGCTGGCCGACGACAAGGGCCGGATGCCGGGCCTCTCCAAGGCGCTGTTCATCGACGGCGCGGGCGGCGCGATCGGCGGTGTGGCCGGCGGCTCGGGCCAGACCGTCTTCATCGAGTCGGCCACCGGCGTCGGCGAGGGCGCCCGTACCGGACTCGCCTCGGTGGTGACCGGCCTGTTCTTCGCGGCCTGTCTCTTCTTCACCCCGCTCACCGCGATCGTGCCGCAGGAGGTCGCCTCCGCCGCCCTGGTGGTCATCGGCTCGATGATGCTGATGAACGCCCGGCACGTGGACTGGGCCGACCGCGCCACCGCGATCCCGGTCTTCCTGACCGTCGTGATCATGCCGTTCACGTACTCGATCACGGCGGGCGTCGCGGCCGGAGTCATCTCCTACGTCGCCATCAAGGCCGCCCAGGGCAAGGCCCGGGAGATCGGCGCCTTCATGTGGGGCCTGACAGTGATCTTCCTGGTCTATTTCGCCCTCAATCCCATTGAGAGCTGGCTGGGCGTGCACTAGCCGCCCGCCCAAGTACCCTCCCCGCAACCGCTGTTAAGGAGACCGAGAGATGCTGGACATCGCCGAGGAGCTGAACCGGTGGGTCGAGCAGGGACGCGACTTCGCCGTGGCCACCGTGGTGGCCGTCGGCGGCAGCGCCCCTCGCCAGCCCGGCGCCGCCCTCGCGGTGGACGCCGACGGCACGGCGATCGGCTCGGTCTCCGGCGGCTGTGTGGAGGGTGCCGTGTACGAGCTGTGCCGACAGGCCCTCGCGGACGGCGAAACCGTCCTGGAGAGGTTCGGCTACAGCGACGAGGACGCCTTCGCCGTTGGCCTGACCTGCGGCGGCATCATCGACATCCTCGTCACCCCGGTACGGGCCGCCGATCCGGCCCGCCCGGTGCTCGCGTCCGCGCTGTCCGCCGCCGCTCGTGGGGAGGCGGCGGCGGTGGCGCGGATCGTCTCCGGACCGGCCGAACTCCTCGGCTGCGCCCTGCTGGTGAACTCCAAGGGTTCCTACGACGGCTCGTACGACGGTCTGTACGAGGGCGGCTTCGGCGCCCATCCGGAGCTGGACCGCACGGTCGCCGCCGAGGCGTCCGCCTTCCTGGACGCGGGCCGCACCGGCACCCTGGAGATCGGAGAGCAGGGCTCTCGCTGCGGAGCACCGCTCACGGTCCTGGTCGAGTCCTCGGTGCCGCCGCCCCGGATGATCGTCTTCGGCGCGATCGACTTCGCCTCGGCGCTGGTCCGGATCGGCAAGTTCCTGGGCTACCGGGTGACGGTGTGCGACGCCCGCCCGGTGTTCGCCACCAAGACCCGCTTCCCGGAGGCCGACGAGATCGTCGTCGAGTGGCCCCACAAGTACCTGGAGCGCACGCAGGTCGACGGCCGGACCGTGCTGTGCGTCCTCACCCACGACGCCAAGTTCGACGTCCCGTTGCTCCAGCTGGCGTTGCGCCTGCCCGTCGCCTACGTCGGAGCGATGGGCTCCCGCCGCACCCACCTGGAGCGCAACGACCGCCTGCGCGAAGTCGGCGTCACGGAACTCGAGTTGGCCCGCCTGCGCTCCCCGATCGGCCTCGACCTCGGCGCCCGTACCCCCGAGGAGACGGCCCTGTCGATCGCCTCGGAGATCGTCGCGAACAGGCGGGGCGGCAGCGGGATCTCACTCACCGGCGCGCACACACCGATCCACCACGACCCGACCTCGCTGCCGGCGCGGCGCATCGGCTCGGTGGCCTGAGGGACGACCCTCAGCCCGAGGCCTCGGTCGGGGCCGGCGTCGGCATCACGGTCGCTGGGCTCGGCGTCTTCCCGGACGTGTTCGACCCCGACGAGGCCGCCACCGAGGGCCGGTCCGGTCGTACCGAGAAGACCGTGTCGCCCGCGGCGGCCACGATCGCGTCCTTGACGAGGCTCACATACGCCCTGGTGGTCTGTGCGGTGGTTCCCGGATCGCCGATCGCGGCCGTGCGCCAGCGGACCGTCCCGGTGCCGGGGTCCAGGGCCAGCAGGCGGCCGGCCCGGTCGGCGAGGTACAGCGCGTCGTACTTGGCTGAGTAGACCGGCGCAGAAAGGTTCTCGAACTTCGTCGACCGCTGCCACAGCCGCTTGCCGTCGGCCGCGCCCACGGCGGTGACCGTTCCGCCGGGGCGCACGAAGTCGATGGCGCCCTCGAGGAGGGTCGGCGTGCCGCGCGGCAGGTCCGGCAGCGGGACCCGGTCGACGGTGCCGGTGCTCGGACTCACCGACATCAGGGCGCTGTACCGCTGGTCGTCGGTGCTGCCGAACTGGCCCACGCCCAGCTTGGGTACGGCGAACAGCAGCCGGCCGTCGAGGACGCCCAGCGGCACCGTCCCCTTGGGCAGCGTGGCGATCTCGGTCGACGTTCCGTCGGCCGGGTCGAGCCGCAGCAGGCCGACGTCCCCGCCGCTCGGATCGTCCGCCGGGATGCACAGCGCGTACGGGGCGCCGTTCAGCACCGTAGGCGTACAGGCGTTCCCGGAGGCCGACTTCGCGGGCGTGCTCCACAGCCGGCGGCCCGTCGCGTCGTAGGCGACGAGGTCGGTCCGGGTGGCGTCCATCGTCAGGATGCCCCGGCTGAACAGGCGGGCCGGCTGGCTCTCGGCGACCGGGTGGTTCCACAGCTCGGCCCCGGTGTTCGCGTCCAGCGCGACCAGCTGAAGGGTGACGTACCTGTCGGTCGGGTCCGGATTGCGGTAGGTGTAGACGCGGCCGTCCCGGACCCCGATCGGGAGCGAGGTCTCCGGGTTGGTGCCGTGCCGCCACACGACCCGGCCGGACGCGGCGTCGAGCCTGGTCACCGTGGAGCCGGTGCCCGCGCAGTACAGGGCGGTGGAGCCGCCCGGCACACAGCCGGACTGCAGGAATTCCAGCGGGTCGCCCTTCTTCGCGATACGCAGCTCCGCCCGCCAGGGCTGCCAGCCCGCGGGCAGCGCGGCCACGGGAGAGCCGGTCGCCGAGGACCCGGGGGCGGCCGAGTCGCCGGCCGGCTGCGGATCCGCCGTCATGTGCATCGCCGTGAGCCCGGCCACGCCCACCACCAGCACCGTGCCGACGCCGAGGAGGATCCGCCGTACGCGACGGCCGCCGGCGCCCCTCGCCCCGGCGGGCCTCGGAGCGACCGTCGGATCCGCCGGGGACCGGCCGCCCGTGAAGTCCGGCACCGTGTGGGCGCTCGCGTACTCCGGCACGGCGAGGGTGCTCGCCCCGTCCGGCAGCCTCCGCAACAGGTCGTGCAGTTCGGCCAGTCGGGGCCGCGCGTCCGGGTCCTTGTCCAGGCAGCGCGCGGCGATGCTCCGCAGCGGCTCCGCGACCCCGTCCAGCCGGGGCGCCTCGTACATCACCTGGTAGCCGGTCAGGTACGGGCTGCCGCCGTCGAAGGGCCGGTTCCCGGTCGCCGCGTACACGAGCAGCGAGCCCAGCGAGAACACGTCCGAGGCGCCGGTCACGTCCTTCGGCGCGGCGAACTGCTCCGGCGACATGAAGGGCGGGGTGCCGATCAGCCGCCCGGTCACGGTCAGGTCCTCGTTGTCGGCGGCCCGCGAGATCCCGAAGTCGATGACCCGCGGACCGTCCTCCGCCATCAGCACATTGCTCGGCTTGAGATCCCGGTGCACCATGCCCGCCCGGTGGATGTCCCGCAGCGCCTCGACGAGCCCGAGCGCGAGCGTCCGCAGCGCGCGCCCGCTCAACGGCCCCTTCTCGGCGATCGCCTCGGACAGGGTGGGCCCGGGCACGTACAGCGTTGCCATCCACGGCAGTTCGGCGTCCGGGTCGGCGTCGACCACCGGTGCCGTGAACGCCCCGCTCACCCGCCGCGCGGCCGCGACCTCCTGCCGGAAGCGGGCCCGGAACTCCTCGTCCAGCGCGTACTGGGCGTGCACGACCTTGATCGCCACCTGCCGCCCGGAAGCCGACAGCCCGAGATGTACGACGCCCATCCCACCGCTGCCGAGCCGGTCGATCAGCGTATAGCCGCCTATGGACTCGCCGTCCCCGGAGCTCAGCGACATGCGCCGGTCACCTTTCCGCGTACCCGTGCCCGCCAGGGCCGTTCAGGGGCATCAGAGTAAGGCGTCGGTTCACCATGGCGAACACCGGTCACCGGCCGTGGGCGCCGGAACGGTCAGGACGACTCCGGCGGCAGCGTGGCCGTGAACGTCCCCAGCTCCGCCAGCCGTTCCAGGAAGGGCCGGGCAGGGAAGGCCTCCGCCGCGCTCAACACCCCTGTCTTCCCCGGCCCTTCGCCGCGTGCCAGCCGCAGCGCCGCCTCCACCGAGGCCACCGCGCCCGCCCGCCAGATGTCCCGCCCGCGCACGTGCGCGTTGCGCCCGCCGCCACCGGCGGCCGTCACCTGGACCGCGACCGTGAACTCGGTGCGGGCCCGCTCCTCGGGGCTCGCGTCGACACTCGTGAAGATCTGCTCCTCCTCGAACGTCGAGGCGGTGAGCTGGACTTCGACCGTGCGGGCGGGGACGTGCCGGGGGATGGTGACGACCTCGCCCGAGGGGAACGGCACGATCGTCGTGCGCGGGCCCACCGGGGGCGGGAAGGGGAACACCGCGTTGCGGATCTCCACCGGCCCGACGACCTGGGCGCCGTCGCGGAAGCCGATCCGGTCGATCTCGCCGATCAGCAGGTTCGCCGTGTTCACCGCGCCCTGCGTCATCCGCCAGCCGGTGACCGCGTAGCCGACGGTGACCTTGTCGACGGCGGGGAGACCGGCGGCGGCGACCGCGGCGAGAAGGTCGCCGAGGCCGCCGTAGAAGCTCAGCTGGGGGATGAGGACGGCGCCGGTGCGTTCGGCGGTGGCCTGGAGGTCGTCGAAGAGATGCTTGACCGGGTGGGGCTCGATCGCGTGGTCGACGTAGGCCGTGCCGGTCTCGGCGGCAGCGGTGGCCACCGGCTCGGCGGTGGTGGTGAACGGGCCCGCGCAGTGGATGATCACGTCCGCGCTCTCGGCGAGTGCGCGCAGCGCGGGGCGGTCGTCGACCGTGGCCGGGTGGACGCGGACGCGCTCGCCGCCCAGCTCGCCCGCGAGGGCGCGCAGCGCCTGCTCGTTGCGGCCGGCGAGGATCAACTCCTCGCCACGGGAGTGGAGTTCGGCGGCGACCAGCCGCCCGGTGTGCCCGTTGGCACCGTAGACCGCGAAGAGAGGTGTGTTCCGGGACTCGTGGTGCGATGCCTGTGCCGTCATGGCTCGGCTCACTTCCATACCGAGGGTATGTAACCGGATCGGCTAAGTTACGTACCCCCGGTATGCCTGTCAAGGGAATTGAGAGTCACATGGTCCGGCGCACCCAGGCCGAGCGCTCCGGCGCCACCACCGCCCAACTGGTCGAGGCGGCCGAGGAGTTGTTCGGGCGGTACGGCTACGCCGGCGCGTCCCTCGACGCCGTCGCGGCGGCGGCCGGGGTCACCAAGGGCGCCGCCTACCATCACTTCCCGGGCGGCAAGGCGGCCCTGTTCAGGGCGGTCTTCGTACGCCACCAGGAACGCCTCACCGAGGCCCTCACCGCGGCCGGCGCCGCCGCACCCGACCCGCGCGGCGCGCTCCTGGCGGGCGCCCGCACCTTCCTGGAGCACTGCCTGGACCCGGCCTTCCGGCGCGTCGTCCTGCTCGACGGACCGTCCGTGCTCGGCTGGGAGGAGGTCCGCGAGATCGAGTACGGCCATGCCCTGCGTGTCCTGCGGGCGGCGATGGAGGACGCGGTCCGCGCCGAGGGCGGCACCACGGACACCGCCCTCACGGCCCGCTGCCAACTCGTCTTCGGCGCCCTGTGCGAGGGCGGCATGCTGCTGGCCCGCGCGGAGGATCCGGAGGCCGTGCTGCCGGTGGTGGTGGGGGAGGCGGGGCGGTTGCTGGGTGGCACGGCCTGAAGTCCGCGGTCACTCCATCCTGAGCAACCGATTCGCCGCCCGCCCGAACACGTACACCGCCGCACCCCGCAGCAGCGGGTCGAAGAGCCCCGGCAGCCATCGCACCGCCAGCTCCTCCCGCCAGACGATCCGGCTACGGCCCCCGGGTCCCGGCCGTACCTCGATCTCGGCCCACCCCCGCACCACCCGGCCGCGCTTCTCCAGTCGGCAGCGGCCGGGCGTGTCCTCCGTCGGCGGCTGCCACACCGTGACCTCCATCGGGTCGTCGAAGGAGAGCGGACCGAGCCCGGAGCGGGCCACGACGAGGGTGCCCACGCCGGTCGGCGGGGGAGGGGACACCGCGACCCGGGTCAGCGGGACCACCTCGCCGTGGCGGGGCCACTCCGTGAGGCGGCGCCAGGCCTCCGGGAGGGGAAGCGGTGCCGTGCGTTCGAGGAGGAAGTTCACCACGATACGAATCGTAGGGAATTCCGGCTGCTCAGAGCGCTGTTCACCGACGCGTCACGCACTTGGCCCAGCGATGTCATCGGCGAACGGCGTAGACAGGACGATGCCGACGGAATGACGCAACACCTGGGTGACATAAGTGCCATCCCGTTACGATTCCCTCCATGGGCGGGCAATCCGCCTGCCCCCGGGGGAAGTTGGACGTCATGCCGCTCAAGGCCTACGGCGTACTCATCACACGCGCGATCGACACCCGCCGCGAGGGCGCCAAGGACACGCCGCACTACCAGATCCACCTCACCGACGACGCCGGCACGCACTTCCGGGCCGCCGTCAACGTCCTCTCCCAGGAGCGCCCCTCCGAGCTGCTCTACCTGGTCGACGAGGACTTCCGGCACCCCGTCACGGCCCGTCTGGAAGGCCTGCCGAGCGGCTGGAACACGCTGCCGCCCGGGCCCGGCGGACCCAACCTCGACTTCGTCCGCGGCAACCTGTTCGACCCGGCGAAGCTGCGCACCCTGCCGCCGGACCGCTCCGGGCCGGACAACGACCTGGCCGACCTCCTCGACCACTACGTCCGGCGCGCGGTCGACGACCAGCAGGCCCGGCTGTACGTCTTCGGTGAGCGCTTCGGGCCCGAACCCACCGTCAAGGACAAGGTGTTCGACTTCCTGCCCGGCAACGGCGTGCACGACATCCACATGAACCAGGGCAACAGCCGGAAGTTCCAGGGCGACGACGGGGTGTGGCAGGACGGCGGGATCCTCATCCACTTCCCCGCCGACGGCCGCTGGGTCGGCATCTTCCTCGCCTTCCAGAGCCAGGCCTGGCACACGGACGACGCTACCGGGCACGCCCTCGGCAACGTCGAGCCCGGCAAGCCCGAACCGGGCACCCAGCCCGTCCGGATCGTCGCCGCGTTCGTCAACCCGCCCGGCCCGGCGCCCGAGGCGGAGACGGTCACCCTGATCAACGCCTCACCGGCGGGCGTCGACCTCGCCGGCTGGCGGATCGTGGACCGCATCGGCCAGTCCTCCGCGGTGGTGCCGGCGGGCCCGCTCGCCCCCGGCGGCTGCCTGACCGTGCCGCTGGCCGGCGGCGCCCAACTCGGCAACCGAGGCGGGGAGATCACCCTCCTCGACCGGGCGGGCCTGAAGGTGCACGGCGTGTCGTACACCGCCGAGCAGGCGTCCCGGGAGGGGTGGACGGTGGTGTTCTGACGAAGCCCGTAGAACACCTACCGCACCCGCACACCTGTACGGCACCATGAGCGCGACCGCACCACCGCCGGCCGGAGGGTGTCCCGTGGACCGTGAACTGCTGGGCAGACGCGACGAGTTGCAGCGCGATCCGTACCCGCACTACGAGCGCGCCCGGCAGGCCGAGGGGTTCACGTTCGTCCCCGAACTCGACGCCTGGCTGGTCGCCCGGGACGCCGACGTACGGGAAGTCCTGCGCCGGCCGCAGGACTTTTCCTCGGCGAACGCCCTGATCCCGGACGTCATGCCCGCGCCCGCCGCCCTGGCCGTCCTCGGCGGCGGCTTCGGCGGGCGGCCGGTCGTCGTCACCACCGACGGCTCCCAGCACCAGCGGTTACGGGCGCCGATCGTCCGCGGGCTCTCGCCGGCCCGGGTCGCGGCGGTGCTGCCGTACGCCGCCGAGCGGGCCGCCGCCCTGGTCGACGGCTTCGTGAAGGACGGCCGGGTCGAGCTGATGTCGGCGTACGCCGGGAAGCTCCCCGGCGAGGTCATCGGCCGCATCGTCGGCCTCGACCCGGCGGACGTCCCCGCCGTCGTGCACGGCGGCCACCGCGCCGAGCAGCTGCTGTTCCGCCCGATGGAGGAGGCCGAGCAGGTCGCCGCGGCCGAGGACGTCGTCGCGATGCAGCACACCCTGGACCGGTACGCGCGCGAGCGTCACGCCGAGCCCCGCGAGGATCTGTGCACCGAACTGGTCAGGTCGGTCGCCGACGAGAACGAGGGCGAACTCACCCTGGAACACCGGCACGAGCTCGTCGCCCACCTCCAGAACCTGCTGATCGCCGGGCACCTGACCAGCACCGCGCTGATCGGCACGACCGTGCTGCACCTGCTCCGGCACCCCCGCCAGTGGGAGCTGCTGTGCGCCGAGCCGGAGCGGATCCCGGCGGCCGTCGAGGAGGCCGCCCGCTACGACGGCGCCCTCCAGGGCTTCCGCCGGGTCACCACCGGCCCGGTCACCCTGGCCGGCACCGAACTGCCGCCCGGCTCCAGCCTGTTCCTCGCCTTCGGAGCCGCCAACCGCGACCCCGGCCGCCACCCGAACCCCGACGAGTTCGACATCACCCGCACCCCCGAACGCCACCTCGCCTTCGGCCTGGGCGTGCACGGCTGCCCCGGCTCCCAGCTGGCCCGCGAGCAACTCCGGCTCACCCTTGAGGAGTTGACCCGTCGGCTGCCGGGCCTCAGGCTCGCGGACGATCACCCGGTCACCATGCGTCCGACGATGATCCACCGCTCCCCTGAGGCCCTGCGCCTCACCTGGTGAGCCCGGAGCGGGCGGACCTCACCGGTACACCTTCCCCGGCTCCGCCTTCCCGGGCGCGAGCAGCTGCGGCACGGTCACGAACACGTACCCCCGCGACTTGAGCGCGTCGATGATGCCCGGCACGGCGGGCACGGTCCCCTGGTAGATGTCGTGCAGCAGGATGATCCCGTCCCGGGAGACCTGGGCGAGGACGCGCTCGGTGATCAGGTCGGAGTCGGTGGTCGTGTAGTCCTTGGCGGTCACGCTCCACAGCACCTCGGACATGCCCAGCTCGCGGCAGATGTCGTGCACGGTGGCGTCGGTGCGGCCCTGGGGCGGGCGCATCAGGGTGGGCCGGTGGCCGGTGAGGCGCTCTATCGCCGCGTTCGGGCGCTCCAGCTCCTCGCGTATCCGCTCGGGACCTATTCGGGTCAGGATCTTGTGGTCCCAGGTGTGGCTGGCCACCTCGTGCCCCTCGGCCGCCATCCGTCTGACGAGCTCCGGGTACTTCTCGATGTGCCGTTTGCCGAGGAGGAAGAAGGTCGCCGGGACCTGCTTCTCCTTCAGGATGTCCAGCAGCCGGGCGGAGTTCTCGCTCGGTCCCGCGTCGAAGGTCAGCGCCACGCACTTGGCCTCACGGCAGTCGACGGTCCCGAAGCGGGCCTGCGTCGAGACATGGGCACGCGCGGCGCTGGGCGCGGTCGCGTCGACCTCGGCGCAGCCGGTCAGCGCCAGGGAGGCGGCCGCCGCGATCATCGCGACGGCACGCAACCCGGTCCCCGTTTTCTTCATCTTCCTGGTCAGAGAAGGCATGCCGGGACTATACACAGCGATTATACATGCTGTTTATAGTTACTGTCCGTAGAAGGTGGCGTCCCCCTTGTCGGTCGTCGTGCCGGGGGTCTGCACGTAGAGCAGGTAGTCGTAGTGCCGGATGTAGCGGCCCGCGTAGTTGTACGACTCGTAGGAGACGCCCGCCGAGTCCGCGAGCCCGGCCCGCTGGTAGAAGCTCGCGTCCGAGGCGAAGGTCGTCGTCCCGTCGTTCTTCTCCAGCCACACCTCGAAGTTCTTGTGGCGCAGGTAGTAGCCGGGGAAGTTCGCCGACTCCAGCGAGACCGTCCCGGTGCCGGCGAGACCCGTGACCACCCTGAACTGCGAGTCCGCGAGCGGTGAGACGTTCGCTTCGATCTTCGCCCGGTACTCCCAGTGCCGAACGAAACGGTCCGGGTAGTTGTACGACGAGAAGCGCTGCGGCGTGACCCCGTCGGCCACCGGGATGCCGAAGTCCGGAGTTCCGTCGGCCTTCCAGTAGACCTTCTGGACCCGGGTGCGGCGGTTGGGGTCGTTGAGCGGGTCGCCGGTGATGTCCTTGTAGCTGCGGTCGTGGTAGACGAGGATGTCCGACTTGCCGTCCTCGGACGTGGTGAACGAGTTGTGGCCCGGACCGTACTGCGAGGTCGCGGCGCTGGTCTGGAACACCGGCGTCGAACTCTTCGACCAGGAAGCCGAGTCGGTGAGATCCGCCGTCGCGGACGCGGTCAGCATCCCCAGGCAGTAGTTGGCGTCCGTGGCGCTCGCCGAGTACGTCAGGAAGACCTTGCCGCCGTGCTGGATCACCGCCGGGCCCTCGTTGACCTTGTAGCCGACGGTCTCCCAGGAGAGCGTCGGCTGTGAGATCTCGGTCGGAGTCCCGCTGATCGTCCACGGGTTGGCCAACTTCGCCATGAACAGGCTGGTGTTGTTGTCCTCCGACGGGTTGCGCTGGGCCCACGCCAGATAGCGCACGCCGTTCACGACGAAGGTCGTCGCGTCCAGCGAGAAGCTCTCCCACGTGGTCGTGATCTGTCCCTTCTCGGTCCAGGTCGCGGTCAGCGGGTTGGCGCCGGTGCCTTCGAGGACGTACATCCGGATCGCCCACACGTCACTGGTGGATCCGGCGGCGAAGTAGACGTACCACTTGCCGTCGATGAAGTGGATCTCCGGCGCCCAGATGTGCGCGCCCATGATCCCGCTGCTGTGCTTGGTCCAGATGGTGGTCTCGGCGGCCGTCGAGAGGCCCTGGATGGTGGTGGCCCGGCGCAGCACGATGCGGTCGTACTCGGGGACGGTCGCGGTGAAGTAGTAGTAGCCGTCGGTGTG
This sequence comes from Streptomyces sp. CA-249302, assembly GCF_050936785.1. NCBI lineage: Bacteria > Bacillati > Actinomycetota > Actinomycetes > Kitasatosporales > Streptomycetaceae > Streptomyces > Streptomyces sp. CA-249302. Next base: position 8,683,690 of record NZ_JBNJMG010000001.1, read on the forward strand.
TTTGATGATGTGCGGGTCGGCGCGCTTCTCCGCGATCGGGTTGGTGTACGTCACGGCGGGGGAGTCCGGGGCGGCCGCGTGGGCCGGTACGCCCACGCCGATCAGGACGGCGGCGAGGACGGCCGTCAGCAGTCGTACGACTGTGCGTCTCAAGGGAGTTCTCCGGGTCAGGTCGTCGGGACGAGGCGCCACTGCTGGCAGGTGTTGTCCAGCCAGGTCCACTGCCGTACGTCGGTGCCGTTCGCGGTGCCGCAGTCGGCCACGTCGGCGACCTTGCCGCTGTTCTCGTTGACGATCCGGACGTAGTCACCGGTGGCCGTGAACACGAGCCGGGAGCGCTGGCACTTGTTGTTCAGCCAGGACCACTGCCGGATGTCGGCCCCGTCGGCGGTCGAGCAGTCGGCGGTGTCCAGCACCTTGCCGGTGGCCACGTTCACCAGCCGGTTGGTGTCGTCGGCCAGGTCCTCGACCTTCCACTTCTGGTTGGAGCCGCCGTTGCAGGTCCACTGGAAGACGTTCGCCCCGTCGGCCGTGCTGCCGCCGTCCACGTCAAGGCACTTGCCGCTGTTGCGGTTCACCAGGGTGTACGAGGTCGGGGTCGCCGCCGTCTCGCCGGACGGGCCGGGGAGTGTGCTGCCGAGGGCGACCGGGGTGCCGAAGTCCGGGGTGCCGTCGGCGTTCCAGGTGAACTTCTGGGCGCGGGTGGTCCGTCCGTTGCCGCAGCCGCCGGAGGATGAGGAGTTGGCGTGGTAGACGATCCAGTTCTCGGTGCCGTCCGGCGAGGTGAAGAAGCCGTTGTGGCCGGGCCCGTAGACCCCGCCTGCGTCGCTGCGCTGGAAGACCGGCGTCGACTTCTTGGTCCAGGACGAGGCGCTGAGCGGGTCCGAACCCGTCAACTCCAGCTGGCCCAGCTTGTAGTCGGCCGTCCCGCAGAAGCTCGCCGAGTACGTCAGGAAGGTGCGGCCGTCGTGGTACAGCGGCTCGGGCCCCTCGTTGACCGCGCCGCCCGAGGTCTCCCAGCTCAGCGTGGGGCTGGAGATGACCGAGAAAGTGCTGCTGGAGAGGGTGTACGGGTTGCTCATCGGCGCGATGACCAGGCTCTGCGCACTGCCGTTCACGAACCCGCTGCCGACGAGATACAGCTTGCCGCCGGTCTGGAGCACGCTCGCGTCGATCAGCCAGCCGCTCGGGGAGAGGTTGGAGCCGGTGAGCGTGTTCTTGTACGTGTACGGGCCGAGCGGATCGGTCCCGGCGCTCTCCAGCACGTGCGTGCGCTGGGAGTCGCAGCAGGCCACGCCGCTCTGGCCGGCCGAGTAGTACAGGTACCAGTGGCCGTCGACGAAGTGGATCTCCGGCGCCCAGATGTTGGTGTTCCGCGTCGAGGTGGTGTCCGACCACACCTGGACGTTCGGCGCGGTGGCGAGCCCCGCCAGGGTCGGCGACTTCCGCATGCCGAGGATGCCGGTGAACGTCGTGGTGACCAGGTAGTAGTTGCCGTCGTAGTACTCCAGCCAGGGATCGGCGCCCTTCGACGACTTGAGCGGATTGGTGTAGGGGCGCCCGTCCGCCGCGGCGGCGGGCTGGGGCGCCGCCACGAGGGCGAGGAGTACGGCGAGCACGCCGAGGAGCAGAGATCCGCGGCGCGCCCTGAAGTGGGTCCGAGGCATACGAGACCGTCCCATTGTCCGTAATTTCGAACGTAGTTCGTGATTCCGGCCAGAAGATAAAAGGGGCGTCATGCTCCCGTCAACGGTTGCGTCGCGTCCGCTTTACTCGCGCTTGGCTCCCGGACCCAGCGGCTGCTCGGTCCAGATGACCTTGCCGTCGGTCGTGTAGCGGGTGCCCCAGCGCTCGGCGAACTGGGCGACCAGGAACAGACCCCGGCCGCCCTCGTCGGTGCCGGCCGCGCGGCGCAGGTGTGGCGCGGTGCTGCTGCCGTCGGAGACCTCGCAGATCAGCGCGCGGTCGCGGATCAGCCGTACCCGGACCGGGCCGTTCGCGTGCCGGATGGCGTTGGTGACCAGCTCGCTGAGGATCAGCTCGGTGGTGAACGCCTCGTCCGCCAGGCCCCATTCGGCCAGCGTGCGGGCGGCCGCCGCGCGCACCCGGCCGACCTCCGACGGGTCGGTCGGCACGTCCCAGGTCACGCTGCGGTCCGCGTCGAGCCGGCGGGTGCGGGCCACCACCAGCGCGATGTCGTCGCGGGGCCGCTCCGGCACCAGGGCCGCGAGCACCGCCCGGCAGGTCGCCTCCGGGCCGCGGTCCCCGTGTGCCAGCGCGCCGCGCAGCAGCTCGAGACCTTCGTCGATGTCCCGGCCGTGGTCCTCGACCAGCCCGTCGGTGTACAGCACCAGGCCGCTGCCCTCGGGCAGCCGCAGCTCGGTGGCTTCGAAGGGCAGGCTGCCGCCCAGGCCCAGCGGGGGTCCGCCGGGGATGCCGGGGAACTCGACGCCGCCGTCGGGGTGGACGAGGGCGGGTTCGAGGTGGCCCGCGCGGGAGAGGGTGCACAGGCCGGTGCCGGGGTCGTAGACGGCGTACAGGCAGGTGGCCCCGGTGACCGGCGCGGCCGTCTCGTCGTCGCTCTCGTCCTGGTCGATGCGGGCGACCAACTCGTCGAGCCGCCACAGGAGTTCGTCGGGCGGCAGGTCCAGCGTCGAGAAGTTGTGCACGGCGGTGCGCAGCCGGCCCATGGTGGCCGCCGCGTGCAGTCCGTGCCCGACGACGTCCCCGACCACCAGCGCCACCCGCGCCCCGGGCAGCGGGATCACGTCGAACCAGTCCCCGCCGACCCCGCCCTGCGCCGCCTGCGCGGGCAGATAGCGGTAGGCCACGTCCAGGGCACTCTGCTCGGGCAACGCCCGTGGCAGCAGGCTGCGTTGGAGCGTGGCGGCCATGGTGTGCTCACGGGTGTAGCGGCGGGCGTTGTCGATGCTGACGGCGGCGCGGGCGACCAGTTCCTCGGCGAGGGAGACGTCCTCGCGCTGGAAGGGCGTGGGCTCGTCGGCGCGCCAGAAGGTGGCCACGCCCATGACGGCCCCGCGGGCCGGCAGCGGCACCGCGATCATCGAGTGGATCCCGAACTCCACGAGTTTGCGGGCCCGTTCGGGATCCTGCGCCTGCCAGCCGGAGAAGGCGCCCATGTCCGCCTCCAGGACGCTCTCGCCGGCCGTGTACCCGGAGGCCTGCGGGGTGGCCGGCACGAAGTGGATCAGCCGGCCGGCCGGGTAGAAGGGGCTGCCCTGCCGCACCCCGTGGAACGCCACCCGCCGCATGTCCGTGGCGTCCTCCCGCGGCTCCTCACCCCGCAACACGGGATCCGCCAGATCCACGGTGACGAAGTCGGCGAACCGCGGCACCGCGAAGTCGGCCAGCTCCTGGCAGGTGAGGCGCACGTCGAGCCGGGTGCCGATCTCCAGACCGGCGTCGTACAGCAGCTTCAGCCGCTCCTGCGCCACGTCCGCCCGGCCGGTGAGGGCCTGGAGCTCGGTGGTGTCCCGCAGGGTGGCGACGCTGCCGGACGGCCCGCCCTCCAGATCGGTCGCCCGCTGGCTCACGGCGAGCAGCCGGCCCCGCGCCAGGTGCACCTCGTCGGTGGCGTTGCGCCCGGAGGCGAACAGCCGCGCCAGGTCCGGGGTGATGCCCAGCTCGCGGATCGACCGCCCCTCCGCGTCCGGCCCCAGGCCGAGCAGCCGGCGCGCCTCGTCGTTGGCCAGCGCCAGCCGGCCCTCGCCGTCCAGGATCAGCACGCCCTCCCGCACGGTGTGCAGTACGGCGTCGTGGTGGTCGTACATCCGTGTCATCTCGGCCGGCTCCAGTCCGCGTGTCTGGTTCCGCAGCCGCCTGCTGACCAGGGCGGTTCCGGCGGTGGCGACGGCCAGCGCGACCACCGCGGAGACGGCGAGCACGGGCAGCTGGTGCTCGATCGCCCCGCGCACGCTCGCCAGCGTCACTCCGGCCGCGACGAGCCCGACGACCTGGCCGTCCGGGCCGGTCACCGGGACGACGGCCCGCACCGAGCGGCCCAGCGTGCCCTTGAAGGTCTCCCTCACGACCCCGCCCGCGGCGGCCTCGTCGATGGTGCCGATGTAGTGCTTGCCGATCTGGGCCGGGTTCGGGTGGGTGTAGCGGACGCCGTCCTTCGTCATCACGACCACGAAGTCGACGCCGGACGCCTTGCGGGCCGCCTCGGCGCGGGGCTGCAGTGCGGTGGACGGATCCGGGCGCGCGAGAGCCTCTGCGATGCCCGGCGCGTTCGCGAAGGTCTGGGCGACCGCGAGGGACCGGTTGCGGGCTTCGCGCTCGCTGTCGGACCCCACCTGCAGCAGCACGGCGACCACCGCGGCGACGACCAGGAGCACCACGATCGCCGCCTGAAGCACGAAGACCTCTCGGGCCAGGGTGCGTGCGCCCAGCACGGAGCGCAGGCGGCCGCGGAATCCGGCCATGTCTCATTTTCACACCGTTCAGTGGGGCGGGCACCGCAAACGGTTCTTTCCGCGCGACATGCGCGCCGGGCGCCCGCGCCGGATCATGGGTTTCCAGCCCTGGGCGGGACAGGAGGAACCCAGTGCGGCCCGACTCGCCGGACCCCTCGCCGCGCCCGCTGCTGTCCGCGGACGTCGACGCCCTGCTGGCGGGCGCGGACCCGGCGCTGGGGCGTGAGTACCGGCTGCTGCGGCAGATCGTGGAGGGCGGCGCGGTCGGGCTCGCCGTGCTCGACACCCGGCTGCGCTACCTGTACGTCAACCCGCACATGGCCCGCGCCAACGGTGTCCCCGCCGAGGCGCACCTCGGCCGCACGCTCCCCGAGATCGTGCCGGGCGCGCACCGGCCCGACGGTGCGCTGGTCGCCGTCCTGCGCGACGGCAACCCGCGCGCCCTCGTCGTCTCCGCGGACACCGGCCCGGACGGCACCCGGCGCGAGTGGCACAGCACGTACCACCGCGTCTACGACGAGCAGGGCGAGGTCGCCGGCCTGGTCGGCATCGGGATCGAGGTCACCGAGCCGCGCCGCTACGTCACCGAGCTGGAGCGGGCGCACGCCCACATGACGCTGCTGAACACCGCGGCCGTCAGCATCGGCACCACCCTCGACCTCGACACCACCTCCGCGGAACTCGCCGACTTCGTGGTCGCCGGCCTCGCCGACGGAGCCTCGGTCGAACTCGTTGTCGATCACGAGCCGGCGCACCTCGGCTGCCCGCCCCCGGGCGTCACCCGGCTGCGCCGCGCGGCCGTACGCGCCCGGCCCGGCCTCGAGGACACCTTCCGTGCCCTCCTGGAGGAGCGCGTCCTGACCGACCACGGGCCGGGATCGCCCGTACGGCGGTGTCTGGAGCTCGGACGGCCCCTGATGAAGAAGCTGCCGCCGGAGGGGCCCGCGGGCGGGCCGTACGCCGAGCGGTGGGCCGCGTTCCGGGCGGCCGGCGTGCACTCCCTGCTCGTCGTACCCCTGTCGAACGAGACCCGTCCGCTGGGCGCGCTCGCCCTGCTGCGCACGGCCCCCGCACCGGCGTTCCGCGCCGAGGACGCCGTGGTCGCGCAGGAGCTGGCGGGCCGGGCGTCACGCGCCCTCGAACGCGCCCTGCACTACGTCAAAGAGCACACCATGGCCCTGGAGCTCCAGCGGGCGCTGCTCAGCGAACCGAGCCTGCCGCACCCGGACCTGGAGACCGCCTCCCGCTACCTGCCTGCCGACGACGCCTCGGTGGTCGGCGGCGACTGGTTCGACTCGCTGGCCCTGCCGCACGGCCGCAACCTCCTGGTCATCGGCGACGTGATGGGCCACGGCGTGGAGGCCGCCGTCGCGATGAGCAACTACCGCTCGATGCTGCGCGCCCTGGCCGGCTCCGGGCTGCCCCTGCACGAGATGCTCACCCAGGCCGACCGGATGGTCGCCGCCGCCGGCTTCGAACGCGTCGCCACCTGCCTGCTCGCGCTGGGCGACCCCGCCGCCGGCACCATCAGCTACGCCAACGCCGGCCACCTCCCGCCGCTCCGGGTGACCCCCGAGGGCCGGGTGGAACTGGTGCCGCTGGCGGCCGGCCCACCGCTCGGCACGGGCCTCGGCAGCTACGAGACGGTCACCCGCCCCGGCATCCCCGGCGGCACCCTCCTCCTCTACACCGACGGCCTGGTGGAACGCCGCGACGAGGACATCGACACCTCGCTCCACCGCCTCACCCAGGTCCGCCTGCCGCCCGGCGGCAGCCTGGACGAGATACTCGACGAGATCCTGGCCCACGTCACGACCGGCCCGACCCACGACGACATCGCCATCCTGGCGGCGAGACCACGCACCGTCTGACCGCGCCGCCCCTGCCATCATGTGCGCATGCACCGGCCGCCGCCCCGCCTGTCCGCCCCCGACTGGTTCACGGCCGACGACTCGGCGCTGAACATCGCGCTCGTGTACCCGATGCAGGGGCCCGGCGGCATCTTCGGCCCCACCTGCGAGGCCTGTGCCCGGCTCGCCGTCGAGGAGGTCAACAAGGCGGGCGGGGTGCTGGGGCGGGAGCTGCGGCTGGTGGAGGTGGACGGGGGTGCGCCGCCCGGAGAAGTCGCCGCGCAGGTGGAGGCGTTGGTCGAGACGGGTGTCGTGCAGGGCGTCACCGGCTGGCACATCTCGTCCGTACGGCAGGCCGTCGCGCCGCGGATCGCGCACCGGGTGCCGTACGTCTACACGGCCCTGTACGAGGGCGGCGAGAACACCGAGGGCGTCTACCTGACCAGCGAGACGCCGGCCTGGCAACTCCTGCCCGCCATGCGGCTGTTGGCCGAGGCGAGGCGGGTGCGGCGCTGGTTCGTCGTCGGCAACGACTACGTGTGGCCGCGGCGCAGCGCCCACGCGGCCCGCCGTTACGTCCGCGAGTGCGGGGGCCGGGTCTGCGGCGAGGCCTATCTGCCGCTGGGCACCGAGGAGTTCGGCGAGGTCCTGCGCCGTATCGAGCACACGGACGCCGACGCCGTCCTCATGCTGCTGGTCGGCAGCGACGGCGTCCGCTTCAACCGCGCCTTCGCCGCCGCGGGCCTCGACCAGCGCTGCCTCCGGCTCAGCACCCTCATGGACGAGAACATGCTGCTGGGCAGCGGCCCCGACGCCACCGCCGACCTGTTCAGCACGGCCGGCTTCTTCACCTCGCTCGCCGACCGCAACAGCATGGACTTCCACGGCAGTTACGCCGACCGGTACGGCGCCGACGCGCCCGTCCCCGGCAGCCTCGGCGAGTCCTGCTACGAGGGCGTGCTGCTCCTCGCCGCACTCGTCGAACGGGCCCGCACCCTGGACGTGGGAGCGATCGGCGCGGCCGCCGAGAACGTCTCCTACGAGGGTCCGCGCGGACTGATCGGCCTCGACGGCCGGCACGCCCGCCAGCGCATCTACCTTGCCCAGGCCGACGGCCTCGACTTCACCGTGCTCGCCCAACTCCGTTCCCCGCACGACCTGTTGTGACCGTGGTTTCCTCGCCGTCCAGCGTGTCGGCGAACCGCTCCAGGAGCGCCCGCAGCTGCTCGCCGTCCTCCGGCTCCAGCAGCGGCGCCAGCTCCGCGCGGACCCGGCGGTCGATCCGCTGCCAGAACTCCTGCCCGCGCGGGGTGAGTTGGGCGAGGATGCGGCGACGGTCGGCCGGATCGGTGCGCCGGTAGACCCAGTTCCGGTCGACCAGGTGGTCCATCAGCTTGGTCAGACTCGGCGGCGGCAGAAAGACACAGTCGGCGATCGCCGTCATGTTGTGCCCCTCGCCGTCGGAGAGCAGCGCAAGCACCCGCCACTCCTCCACCGAGCAGCCGAACTCCTCCAGCGTCTGCTGCACCCGGCGGGCGGAGAGACGCTCGGCCCGGGTGAGCAGCAGAAGCAGTTCCTGGGGCCGGATCGCCATCGCACTCCTCACAACAGCCGGTCGACGGTGGGGTCTTCGACAGCGTACCCGCGATCACCCGAAGCCGTAATTAATCCTTCCGCTGGGAAGTAATCGCAACTGTTCATCAATCGCCGTGAAACGCGACGGAAACAGGCCCGGCGCAGTCTGTGGACCGCGCTTCCGCAGCTCAACCGCCGCGTGCGTCCCCGTATTTCCCCTCCCGAATTCACGGTTCCTTTTCATTTTTTGCCTTCGGGCAAGGAGGTATTCGCATGTCCGGGCTCAGCATCAGCAGACGTGGTCTCCTGTACGGCGCCTCGGCCTTCGGCGCGTCCGCGGCGCTCACCGCGTGCGGCGCCAAGACCGGCACCAGCACCTCGTCCGACGCCGGCGCCAAGGCGGACACCTCCGGCAGCACCGTCAAGGTGGGCCTGCTGAACTCGCTCTCCGGCACCATGGCGATCAGTGAAGTCACCGTCCACAACTCGCTGTTGCTCGCCGTGAAGGAGATCAACGCGGCCGGCGGCGTGCTGGGCAAGAAGCTGAACCCCGTCAGCCAGGACGGCGCCTCCGACTGGCCGACCTTCGCCGAGAAGGCGGAGGCCCTGATCAAGGACGACAAGGTCGTCGCCACCTTCGGCTGCTGGACCTCCGCCAGCCGCAAGGCCGTCAAGCCGGTCTTCGAGCGCTACAAGTCGCTGCTCTACTACCCCGTCCAGTACGAGGGGCTGGAGGAGTCGCCGTACATCTTCTACATCGGCGCCACGACCAACCAGCAGATCGTGCCCGCCCTCGACTACCTCAAGAAGCAGGGCCTGACCCGCCTCTACCTCGTCGGCAGCGACTACGTCTTCCCGCGCACCGCCAACAAGATCATCAAGGCGTACGCGGAGGCCAAGGGCATGAAGGTGGTCGGCGAGGACTACGCGCCGCTCGGCTCCACGGAGTTCGGCACCATCGTCAACAAGGTCAAGGGCGCCGGCGCGGACGCCGTGTTCAACACCCTCAACGGCGACAGCAACGTGGCCTTCTTCAAGGAGTACAAGTCCGCGGGCCTGACCGCCAAGAGCCTGCCGGTGCTCTCCGTCTCCATCGCCGAGGAGGAGGTCAAGAGCATCGGAACGCAGTACCTGGAAGGCCAGTTGACCGCCTGGAACTACTACGAGACGACTCCGGGCGCCGCGAACAAGAAGTTCGTCGCCGCCTACCAGGCCGCCTACGGCAAGGACAAGCCGACCTCCGACCCGATGGAGGCCGCCTACATCTCCGTGTACCTGTGGAAGGAGATGGTCGAGAAGGCCGGCTCCTTCGACGTCGCCAAGGTCAAGGCGGCGAGCGACGGCATCACCTTCGACGCCCCCGAGGGCACGGTCACGGTCGACGGCGCCTCCCAGCACGTCTACAAGACGGCCCGGATCGGCAAGGTCGGCTCCGACGGCCTCATCGAGGAGGTCTGGAACTCGGGCAAGCCGATCAAGCCGGACCCGTACCTGAAGGGCTACTCCTGGGCCTCCGGCCTGTCCTGACCCCCCGTCACCTCCATCCGGAGCCGATCGGAGCCGCTTCATGACGGTCGTCCTCAACCAGTCCTTCACCGGCATCAGCATCGGTGCCGTCCTGCTGCTCATCGCCCTCGGTCTGACCCTCACCTTCGGGCAGATGGGCGTGATCAACATGGCGCACGGCGAGTTCATCATGGCCGGTGCCTACACGACGTACGTCCTCCAGAAGTCCATCAGCAGCGCGGGCGTCTCCCTCCTGGTCGCCCTGCCGCTGGCCTTCCTGGTCGCGGGAGCCATGGGCGCGCTCCTTGAATGGCTGCTCATCCGCCGCCTGTACACCCGTCCGCTGGACACCCTGCTGGTCACCTGGGGCGTCTCGCTGATGCTCCAGCAACTCGCCCGGGACGTCTTCGGCGCCCCGAACGTGCAGACCGCCGCGCCGGATCTGCTGACCGGCAACATCTCCCTCGGCGGGGTCACCTTCGCCAACAACCGCCTGTTCATACTGGGGTTGGCGCTGCTCTGTGTCCTCGGTCTGACCCTGGTCCTGCGGTTCACCCCGCTCGGCCGCCGGATCCGGGCCGTCGTGCAGAACCGCGACCTCGCCGAGGTCTCCGGGATCGCGACCGGACAGGTCGACCGGATCACCTTCTTCATCGGCTCCGGCCTCGCGGGCGTGGCCGGCGTCGCGCTCACCCTAGTCGGGCCTATCGGCCCGACGATGGGCACCAACTACATCGTCGACGCCTTCCTGGTCGTGGTCGTGGGCGGCATCGGACAACTGAGGGGCGCGGTCATCACGGCGTTCGCCCTCGGCGTCCTCCAGTCGGTCCTCGAATACTCGACGACGGTCAGCGTCGCCAAGGTCGGCGTGCTCGTGGCGATCGTCGCCTTCCTCCAGTGGCGGCCCCAGGGCCTGTACACCCTGCGCACCCGGAGCCTGGCATGACGACGATCACCGAACGCCTCCGCGTCCCCGGCGCCTTCCTCCTCGGCGCGGTCCTGCTCCTGGGGATCGCCCCCGTCGCCCTCTCCGACTTCCGCCTCTCCCTCCTCGCCAAGTACCTCTGCTACGCCATCGTCGCGGTCGGCGTCAGCCTCGCCTGGGGCCGCGGCGGCCTGATGGTCCTCGGCCAGGGCGTCTTCTTCGGCCTCGGCGGCTACGCGATGGCCATGCACCTCAAGCTCGCCGACGCGGCCGACACCGGCGAGAAACTCCCCGACTTCATGCAGTTGTACGGCACTTCGGACGCCCTGCCCTGGTGGTGGAAGCCGTTCGCCAACCCGTTCTTCGCACTCGCCATGACCGTGCTGCTGCCGATGGCGGTCGCCGCGCTGCTCGGCTTCTTCGTCTTCCGCCGCCGGGTGAAGGGCGCGTACTTCGCGATCCTCAGCCAGGCGCTGGCCGCCGCGCTGTCGATCTGGCTGATCGGCCAGCAGGCCACCACGGGCGGCACCAACGGACTCACCGACATCCAGGGCTTCTTCGGCTACTCGCTGGACGACCCCGTCAACCAGCGGATGGTGTACTTCGTCATCGCCGCCGTGCTGCTCCTGCTGATGGCCCTGGCCCGCCAGCTGTTCGTCAGCCGGTACGGCGAACTCCTGGTCGCCGTACGGGACTCGGAGGAACGGGTGCGCTTCCTCGGGTACGACCCGGCCAACGTCAAGCTCGTCGCCTACGTCGTCGCCGCGGGCATGGCGGGCCTCGCGGGCGCGCTGTTCGTGCCGGCCGTCGGCATCATCTCCCCGGCACTGATCGGGATCGTGCCGTCCATCGGCTTCGTGATCGGCGCCGCGGTCGGCGGACGGGCCTCGCTGGTCGGCGCGGTGCTCGGGGCGATCGCCGTGGCCTGGGCGCAGAGCACCCTGTCCGACGAGTTCCCGGCCGCGTGGACGTACCTCCAGGGCCTGCTCTTCGTGCTGGCGGTCGGTTTCCTGCCGGGCGGGCTCGCCTCGCTGGGGGCGGTCCTGCGCAGGCGTCGTACCCCTGCAACTCCCAAGGAGGAAACGGTGGTTGTCATGGCGGGGGAGGCGGCATGAGCGGCGAAGGGCTCACCGTCCGCGACCTGCGGGTCACCTTCGACGGCTTCACCGCGGTCGACGGCGTGGACCTCGACATCAGCCCCGGGGACCTGCGGTTCCTCATCGGGCCGAACGGCGCCGGGAAGACCACCCTGGTGGATGCCGTGACCGGTCTGGTGAAGTCGAGCGGCTCGGTGCGGTTCGGCGGGCAGGAACTGCTCGGCAGGCCGGTGCACCGGATCGCACGGCTCGGCATCGGGCGGACCTTCCAGACGGCCACCGTCTTCGAGGAGTTGACGGTCCTTCAGAACCTGGACATCGCGGCCGGTGCCGGACGCGGGCCGCTCACCATGCTCCGTCGCCGCAAGTCCGTACCGGAGTCGGTGACCACGGCACTGGAGACCACCGGCCTCACCGACCTGCACGACCGGCCGGCCGGTGCCCTCGCGCACGGGCAGAAGCAGTGGTTGGAGATCGGCATGCTGCTCGTGCAGGACGTCCGACTCCTGCTCCTGGACGAGCCGGTGGCCGGCATGAGCCACGAGGAGCGCGAGGCCACCGGCGAGCTGCTGCAACGCGTCGCCGAGGACCGCACGGTCGTCGTCATCGAGCACGACATGGACTTCATGCGCTCCTACGCCCGCAGCGTCAGCGTCCTGCACGCCGGCAGGGTGCTCAGCGAGGGCACCGTGGCCGAGGTGCAGGCCGACGCCAAGGTGCAGGAGGTCTACCTCGGCCGCGCCGCCGAACCCGCTGCCGTCCCCGTGCCCGAGGAGGCGTGACACCGATGCTGGAACTGAGCAACGTCCGTGCGGGCTACGACCGTTCACCCGTCCTGCACGGCGTGACCGTGTCCGTTCCGAAGGACGATGTCGCCGCGGTCCTCGGTCACAACGGCGCCGGGAAGAGCACGCTGCTCCGCACCGCCATGGGGCTCATCAGGCCCAAGGGCGGCACGATCCGGCTGGACGGCGAGGACATCACCCGGCTCGCCCCGCACCAGCGGGTGGCCCGCGGTATGGCCTACGTCCCGCAGGGCCAGCAGTCCTTCCCGCACCTGACCACCGCCGAGAACCTCCAACTCGTCGCCGACGGACGGGCGGACGGCAGGGAGGCGATCGCCGAGGCGCTCGACCTCTTCCCCGCCCTGCGTGAACTCTCCGGCCGCCGGGCCGGGTTGCTCAGCGGCGGCCAGCGGCAGCAACTCGCCATCGCCCGGGCCCTGGTGACCCGCCCGCGGCTGCTGCTGCTCGACGAACCCACCGAGGGCATCCAGCCGTCGGTGGTCGCCGAGATCGAGGAGACGATCCTGGCACTGGCCCGGCGCGGCGGACTGTCCGTCCTCCTCGTCGAGCAGCACGTCGGGTTCGCGATGCGCGCGGCCGACCGTTATTACGTCCTCGAAGCCGGCCGCGTCACCTCGTCCGGGGACGGCGGTGCCGACTCCGAACAGACGGTCCGGGCGGCGCTCAGCGTGTGACCTCGTTGGCCGACGGCAGCGGGGCCGGCACCTGGTTGGTCAGGTGCTGGTAGATGATCATCGTCCGGAAGCTGAGGATCTCCCGGCGGTTGGTGAACCGGTCCAGCAGGAACGCGTGCAGATGGTCGATGTCCTGGACCGCCACATGGACCAGGAAGTCGTCGTTGCCGGCCATCGTGTAGACCGACAGGACTTCGGGCAGCCGGGAGACCGACTGCTCGAAGCCCGCCACCACCTGCCGGCTGAGCGGCCGGACCGTCGCCGCCACCATCGCCTGCACGCCCCGGTTGAGGGCGGGCAACGCGACCTCGGCGTGATAGCCGCGGATCACCCCGCGCTGCCGCAGCAGCCGGATGCGCTCCAGACAGGTCGAGGGCGCGACGCCCACCTTCTGTGCGATGGTCCGGTTCGGCTGCCGCGCATCCTCCTGGAGATGCCGCAGGATCGCCGTATCAAGTTCGTCCACGGTCGCCTCTCGCGCTCGGTCCCGAATTTCGTTCGGGATCCCCGTCCTGGCCCTGAACATCCGCCTAACCTCCCGGCCATGACGCAAACACTCGAACACGAAGAGGTGACCGTCCACCGCGGCTCCCGTTCGGGACTGCCGCTGGTCATCGCGATCCACTCGCGTGCCCTGGGCCCGGCGGTCGGCGGTATCCGCCTTCGCCGGTACGGGAGTTGGCGCGAGGGAGTCGCGGACGCACTGCGGCTGTCCGAGGCGATGACCTACAAGTGCGCCGTGTCCGGCCTGGACTTCGGCGGTGGCAAGACGGTGATCGCCCTCGACGAACACACCGACCTCACACCGGAGTTGCGTGCGGCGGCGCTGGCCGACCTGGGCGAACTCATCGCCTCCTTCGAGGGCGGCTACCTCGCCGGACCGGACGTGGGCACGACCCCCGACGACATGGTGGTGCTGCGCCACTCCTCGCCGTACGTCTTCTGCCTGCCCGAGGAGCACGGCGGCACGGGCGACTCCGGCACCCCGACGGCCACCGGCGTCCTCGCCGCCCTCCGCGCCGGCGCCGACCACACCTTCGACACGGCCTCCCTCGCCGGCCGGACGGTGATCGTCAGCGGCTACGGCTCCGTCGGCAGCCGCATCGCCGCGGGGCTGGTCGCGGACGGCGCGCGGGTACTGGTCTCCGACGTGGACGAGTCGAAGCGGGCCGCTCTGCGGCCGGGTCTCACCTGGCTGGCCCCCGAGCAGGTCCCCGGCACCCCGGCGGACGTCCTGGTCCCGGCCGCCGTCGGGGGAGTGCTGAGCCCTGAGACCGTGGCCGGGCTCGACGTACGCCTGGTCGTGGGCCCCGCCAACAACCAGCTCACCGACGACTCGGTGGCCGCCCTGCTGGCCGGACGGGACATCGTGTGGGTCCCCGACTTCGTCGCGAGCGCGGGCGGGGTCGTGTACACCCTGGGCCGCGAGGTCGACGGGCTGACCCAAGAGGCGGCTATACGACGGGTGTCGGGCATCGGCGACACCGTACGACTGCTCCTGGACCGCTCCCGTGCCAAGGGCACGACCCCGCTGGACGAGGCGAAGACCCTCGCGGCGCGGAGGCTCACGCCGCCCTCGTCCCTGGCTACCGTGTAGCGCATGCCGCCGAAGACCACGTCGACCCCGGAGCCCATAACCGCCGACGCGCCCACGACCATCGCGCGCCCGCTCCTCACCCAGTCCTGGCTCGACCTCGCGTTCCTGCACTGGGCGGCGGACCCGGCCGACGTGGCGGGCCTGCTGCCGCCCGGCACGGTCCCGGACACCCTGGACGGCGTCACGTACGTGGGCCTGGTCGCCTTCCGGATGCACCGCGTCGGCTGGCTGCGCCTCCCGGGCGTGCCCTACCTGGGGACGTTCCCGGAGACGAACGTGCGCCTGTACTCGGTCGACGAGCACGGTCGGCGCGGAGTGGTCTTCCGTTCCCTCGACGCCTCACGTCTGATCCCGGTGGCCGTGGGCCGGCTCGGCTTCGGGATGCCGTACCTGTGGTCCCGGATGAGCGTCCGCACGGACGGCGACACGGTCACGTACACCAGCTGCCGCCGCTGGCCCGGCCCACGGGGAGCGCACAGCCGTATCGCCGTCAGAGTCGGCGAACAGGTCGCCGAACCAACGGAGTTGGAACACTTCCTCACCGCCCGCTGGGGCATGCACGGCACGTTCTTCGGCCGCCGCCTGTACCTGCCCAACACCCACCCCCGCTGGCCCCTGCACCGAGCCGAACTCCTCGGATGCGAGGAGGACTTGGTAACGGCAGCCGGCCTCTCCACCTGCTCCGGTCCCCCGGTGAGCGTCCTCTACTCACCCGGAGTCCCGGCCCGCTTCGGTCGCCCGTCCCGCCCGGCGGGCATCCCTACGCCCTGACCGCCCGACCCGTGCCGGGCCACTCCAGCACGGTCAACTCGGGCCACTCCCGCCGCCAACGCGCGGCCTTCGCCTCGTAGACCGACCGCGGGGCGAGCACGGGATTGGGCCGGACGACGAGATTGAACACGTCCGACAGCCCATGGGGCGCGTACACCTGCCAACTGCCGTCGCTCTCCAGGCGCACGCCCAGACAGCAGGTGGACGCGGCGAAGCTGTCGATGGCCGCCTCGGTCGATTCGTACGGGGGACACGGGATGCCGAACTGTCGGTGACCACGTTCCAGACCGTCTGGAACAGGCACCCCGCCGTCACGTACCAGCCGGGCAGGTCCGTCGTCGCGGCCCGGGCCAGCACGTCCACCAGCACGTCGTTCCGGGACAACACCGCACGCAGGGAGTCGAGTTGCCGGTCGAGAGGGAGTCGGCTGATCACAGGCCCTGCCTACCACGGCTCGTCGGCTCCCCACGACGTCACCCCGTCTGCGTTCCCCCGGTCCCCGCGCGTCCGGGCGGGATGCCACCCGGTTCAGCAGGGCGTCCGGCAGTGCGGCCGTGGACATCCGGGCCAGTGCCTCCCGGCGTTCGTGAGTGGTGGGCTGCGGTCCTCCGGCACGGTGGACGGCAGGCGGGGGCCCGGACCCGGTCGAGCAGCACGGCGGGGCCCAGGGGGCGGTCGGACAGGCGGAGCAGTGCGTCCTCGATCTGGTCCAGCGCCTGGACCGCCGTGGTGGGGTCGTTGACCGCGGGGGACAGCGCTCGGACCGTGATGTCGGCCAGGAGCCGGAAGCCGCAGGCGGCGTCCACACCCGTCACGCGCGCCTCGCCCACATCGACCTCACCACCGTGCGACAGGACGCGGAGCAACTGGCCCGGTTCGGGCGGACCGGCGCGCTGACGTCCGCCGGCGGCGGCATCCCGTGACCTACCACTGGCCCGCTTGGGCGACGATTCCGTACGCGCTGCGGGCCACCGTCCGGGTGCCGCCCGACTGCATGTTCGCGGCCCACCACGTATACAGGACCGACGTTGACCGACCGCCGGGCCGTTGACCGCGGCGACGGTCGGCGGCCAGCAGCTTGCCCAGTTCGGCGCCCGCGCAGATGGCCGGGCCCGCACCCGTGAGGAAGATCGCGCCGACCGTCTCGTCCCGCTCGCACGTCTCGACGGCGTCGGCCAGGTCTCGCACCATCCGCGGCGACAGCACGTTGCGGCGGTCCGGGCCGTCCAGGCGGAGCACCCGGTCGGGGACGGGTACGTACGCCGCGTCGACGACATCGGGATGGGTGAGGATCGGGTTCTCCGACCTCCTCCGCGCTGAACTTCTCGCCACCACGGTTGATCAGCTCCTCCTTGCGGCCCGCCGCCACGGGCGTTGTGCTCGGTTCGTTCAGTCAGCGGATGACGGGCGCGTCGGTGTGGTCGACGATGTCCTGGAAGGTCACGTCCGGCGCGCATGCCACCAGCACGAGCCCGTCCGGCGTGACGTCGAGGACGCCGAGGTCGGTGATGATCCGGTGGACGCAGGTCTCGCCCGTGAGCGGGAGCGTGCACTCCTTGACGATCTTCGGGGTGCCGTCCTTGGCGGTGTGCTCCATCAGCACGACGACCCGACGGGCACCGTGGACCAGGTCCATCGCCCCGCCCATGCCCTTGACCATCTTGCCGGGGATCATCCAGTTGGCCAGGTCGCCGCTCTCCGACACCTGCATGGCGCCCAGCACGGCGGTGTTGATGTGGCCGCCCCGGATCATGCCGAAGGACGACGCCGAGTCGAAGAAGGACGCCCCCGGCAGGACCGTCACCGTCTCCTTGCCCGCGTTGATCAGGTCCGGGTCGACCTCGTCCTCCGTCGGGTACGGGCCGGTGCCAAGGATGCCGTTCTCCGAGTGCAGGACGACATGGACGTCCGGCGGGAGGTGGCCGGGGATCAGGGTCGGAAGACCGATGCCGAGGTTGACGTAGGAGCCGTCGGTGAGTTCGGCGGCGGCGCGGGCGGCCATCTGGTCGCGGGTCCAGCTCATGCTCGTACGGTCCTCTTCTCCATGCGCTTGTCGGCCGCCTC
Source organism: Streptomyces sp. CA-249302 (assembly GCF_050936785.1). Taxonomy (NCBI): domain Bacteria; kingdom Bacillati; phylum Actinomycetota; class Actinomycetes; order Kitasatosporales; family Streptomycetaceae; genus Streptomyces; species Streptomyces sp. CA-249302. Next base: position 8,700,991 of record NZ_JBNJMG010000001.1, read on the forward strand.
CACGGCCGTCAGCTCCACCACCCGCTGCACGAAGATTCCCGGCACATGCACCTGGTCGGGGCTCAACTCGCCGGGTTCCACCAGCTCTTCGACCTCGGCGATCGTGACCCGGCCCGCTGTCGCGGCCAACGGGTTGAAGTTGGCGGCCGACTTGCGGAACACCAGGTTTCCGTGGCGGTCGCCGCGCCAGGCCCGTACGAGGGCGAAGTCGGTGGTGATGCCGTGTTCCAGGACGTGGCGGCGGCCGGCGAAGGCGCGGATCTCCTTCGCCGGGGAGGCCACGGCCACCGAGCCGTCGGCGGCGTACCGCCAGGGCAGTCCGCCGTTCGCGACCTGGGTGCCCACACCCGCGGGCGTGTAGAAGGCCGGGATGCCGGCGCCACCGGCCCGCAGGCGCTCGGCCAGCGTGCCCTGCGGAACCAGCTCCACCTCCAGCTCACCGGACAGGTACTGCCGGGCGAACTCCTTGTTCTCGCCCACATAGCTGCCGGTCACCCGGGCGATCCGGCCGTCGGCCAGCAGGACGCCCAACCCCCGCCCGTCCACACCGCAGTTGTTCGACACGACCTCCAGACCGGTCGCGCCCTGCGCGTGCAGCGCCTGGATGAGTACGTCGGGAACGCCGCTGAGACCGAAGCCGCCGACGGCCAGCGACGCGCCGTCGGGGATGTCGGCGACCGCCGCTGCGGCGCTCGCGAGGACCTTGTCCATGGGGGCCTTTCTGGTGTTACCGCTGTTTCTGCTGCACCGCAGGCAGTTACTGCTGGACTGCGTCCGAGATCGACTTGACCCCGCCGTGCGCGGTGAGGCCGCCGTCGACCGGGATCTCCGCACCGGTGATGAAGGACGCCTCGTCCGAGAGGAGGAACACGACGAGCGAGGCGATCTCGTCGACGGTCCCGGTGCGGCCGAGCGGCGTCTCGCGGATGTTGGCCTCGCGGAACGCGGGCGCGGCGGACGCGGTCATCTCCGTCTCGATGAACCCGGGATGGATCGTGTTGACCCGAACACCGTGCGGGCCCAGTTCGAGCGCCGCCGCCTTCGACAGGCCCCGCAGCGCCCACTTGCTCGCCGTGTACGCCACCGGATAGTGCCCGGTGAGCGCGGCGGTGGAGCCGACGTTGACCACGGAGGCGCCCGGCCGCATCAGCGGGGCGAGGTGCTGCATGCCGAGCAGCGGACCGGTGACGTTCACGGCGTGGACGCGCGCGAAGTCCTCGGGGCGTACGTCGTCGAGGCGGGCGCGCCAGGTGATGCCCGCGTTGTTGAGCAGACCGTGGATCCGCCCGTACGACTCCCCGAGTTCGGCGGCGAGTTCGGCCCACTCCTTCTCGCTGGTGACGTCGAGGCGGCGACAGCCGGGGGCGTCGACGACGTCCGTGGCGATCACCCGGGCGCCCTCGCGGGTCAGGGTCTCCGCCTCGGCGGCACCCTGCCCACGCGCGGCGCCCGTGACGACGACCACCTTGCCGAGGAGCCGCTTCACGGCCGCTCCCGGCTGCGCCGGCGGGCCGTCGGCAGCGGTACGGGGTCGGCACCGGCGACCACCGTGTTGGAGACCGTGCCGATGCCCTCGACGGTGAGCGTGACGGTGTCGCCGGGCTTCATTGGCGCCGGGTCCTGACGGCCTCGCACGCCCCAGAGTTCTGCCAGACAACCGCCGTTGCCGCAGGTTCCCGAACCGAGCACGTCACCAGGGCGCACCCAGGTGCCGCGCGAGGCGTAGGCGACCATCTCCTCGAACGTCCAACTCATGTTGGACAGCAGGTCCTTGCCGATCACCTCGCCGTTGATCTCGGCGGTCAGCGCGAGCCGCAGGAAGCCGTCGGCGTCCCGGTAGGGCTCCAACTCGTCGGCGGTGACCAGGTAGGGGCCCAGCGTGGCGGCTGTGTCCTTGCCCTTGCACGGGCCGAGACCGACCTTCATCTCCGCCGACTGGAGGTCACGTGCGGACCAGTCGTTGAAGACCGTGTAACCGACGATGTGCTCACGCGCCTGCTCGGGGGTGAGATCGCGTCCCTCCTTCCCGATCACGGCGGCGACCTCCAACTCGAAGTCCAGGACACGTGATCCGGGCGGCATGGGGACGACGTCGTACGGGCCCACGATCGCGTACGGGTTGGTGAAGTAGAAGGTCGGGGCGTCGTACCAGGCCTCGGGGACCCCGTTGGCGGCGTCCACGGAGCGGCGTACGCCCTCGACGTGTTCCTCGAAGGTCACGAAGTCCCGGACGGTACGCGGCTCCAGCGGTGCCAGGAGTCGTACGTCGGACAGGGGGACCGCCGGTCCCGGGGGGATCACCCCGAGGGCGTCCAGGGGAGAGACGCCCCCGGGGAGCGCGCGTACCGTCTCGCCCTCGACGATCCCGTGCCGTCGGCGGCCCTCATGGAGATAGGTCGCTATGCGCATGCGGGCCTCACACCGGCGGGGCGACGAAGCAGCCGCGGTCGACGTCGTTGAAGGACTCCTTGGCGACCAGTTCGTTCATCGGGTTCGCCGTGCCCCACTGGTCGGTGACCTCGGGCCGGGAGAAGTCGTAGACGTGCGGGTGCCAGCTGTCCTCGTCCAGCTCCTCCAGCTCCGTCGTGTACTCGACGGTGTTGCCGTGCGGGTCGAGGAAGTACGTGAACGTGTTGTCGCCCGCCATGTGCCGGCCGGGACCCCAGACCTTGCGGGCGCCGGAGCGCATCACCCGGCCGGAGCCGCGCATGTACTCGTCGATGCCGCGCATCTCGAAGGAGACGTGGTGCAGGGAGGTGTGCGGGCCCTTGGCGAGCGCCATGGAGTGGTGCTGGTTGGAGATGCGCATGAAGTGCATGACCTCGCCCATGTGCGGCGAGCTGAGGGTGTCGGAGAGCCGGAAGCCGAGGTGGGTCTCGTACCACTGGCGGGTCCTGTCGAGGTCGGGGGAGTTGAGCACGACGTGGGACAGCTTGACCGGGATCGACTCCTTCTCCTCGATCTTGCGGTGCTGACGGACCTCCACGTCGGAGGAGACCTCGACGGTGCGTCCGTCGACGTCGAAGAAGCGGAAGCCGTAACCGCCGCCGGGGGTGTCGACCTTGCCCGGCCGGGTGATCAACTGGACGCCCTGGGAGAGGAGTTGCTCGGCGAGCGTGTCCACGTCCGCCGCGCTGCCGGCGCCGTAGGAGACGAGGTCGAGGCGCTTCTCGTCGGCCTTGCGCAGCCGGATGACATAGCGCTCGGGGCTGCCCTCGGCGGCCAGGAAGGAGATCCCGGACTCCTCCTCGACCTTGGTCAGGCCCCAGACACCGGCGTAGAAGTCGAGCTGCTTGTCGTAGTCGGGCACGGCGAGGTCCACGTGCCGCAGATGGGTGAGCAGGCGGTTGCTCATGGGGGGCTCCTCCTCAGGAGAGGTTCAGCAGGGCGGCGGCGTTGCCGCCCCGCACCGCGTGGAAGTCGTGGTCGGGCAGCCGCGCCGCGCGCAGGGCGGCGATCGGGTCCGCGGTGCCCATGTCGAACGGGAAGTCGGAGCCGAGCAGGACGCGGTCGGCACCGGCGGCGCCGATCAGCGCGTGCAGCACCTCGGGGTCGTGCACCAGGGAGTCGAAGTACAGCCGGGGGAGGTAGCTGCTCGGCTCCCGTGCGCAGCCCTGTGCGTCCGGGCGGGCCCGCCAGGCGTGGTCGGAGCGGCCGATGTGGGTCGGCAGATAGCCGCCGCCGTGCGCCGCGATCACCTTCAGGCCCGGGTGCCGGTCGAGGACGCCGGAGAAGATCAGCTGCGAGAGCGCGACGGCGTTCTCGGCGGGCTGGCCGACGGTGTTGGACAGGTACCACTGGTCAAGGCGCTCGTCGAGCGTGCAGCCGAAAGGGTGCAGGAAGAGCAGGGCACCCGTCTCCTCGGCCCGGGACCAGAAGGGCTCGTACGCGGGGTCCGACAGCTCACGGGCGGGTGCGTGCGAGGAGATCTCTACGCCCCGCAGGCCCTGTTCGAGGGCGTGGTCCAGCAACTCGACCATCAGGGACGGGTGTTGCAGTGGCACAAGACCGAGGCCGTGCAGCCTGTCGGGCGCCTTCGCGCAGTGCGCCGCGGTGCCCTCGTTGGCCAACCGGCAGACCCGCTCGGCCAGTTCCGGCTCCGCCCAGTAGTGGTAGTGCGACGGCGACGGGCTGACCAGCTGTAGGTCCACACCCTGGTCGTCCATCGACGCCAGACGCACCTCGACATCGGTCAGCTTCGGGATGCGCGCGCCGACCATCGGCCCGTTCACCGCCATGGCCGCCGGGCCGTTGCGGCGGGCGTCCAGGGCACGGGCCTCCGCGAGGCCGGGACGACCGGCGACGGCCTCCTCGACCTCCGGGAGCAGGAGGTGGGCGTGGACGTCGATCGTGGGAATCGACGGGAGGTCGGTCACGGGAGTTCCTTCAGCGCGCTCAGGGTGCGGTGCATCAGTCCGGGCACGTCCGCGTCGCGCCGGCCCTCCAGCAGCCACTGGGCGAGCTGGACCGAGGCGTCGACGACCATGCGGACCCGGGGGAGTCGTCGGGCGTGGTAGTCGGTGAGGAGCTGGTCGTCCCAGGCGTCCCGGGCCGTCAGCAGCTCGGCCAGGACCAGGACGTCCTCCAGGGACATCGCGGCGCCCTGGGCGAAGGTGGGCGGGCAGGCGTGCACGGCGTCACCGACGAGCACGACCTTGCCGCGGTGCCAGGGGCCCTCCACCAAGTGCCGGTCGAACCAGGTGTAGTTGACGGCCTTGGGGTCGGTGAACGCGGCACGCAGCTCCTCCCACGCGCCGCCGTAGCCCTCGCTGAGCGCCCGCATCTCTTCGGCGTAGGACGCCGGGTCGATGGAGGCGCGGTCGCGGGCCGGCTCCACGAGGTACGTGTAGACGGTGTCCTCGCTGGTCGGGCAGTAGCCCGCGATGAAGCAACGGCCGCCGTAGATCATCTCGGTGCGGGTGACCCCGGCCGGGCGGGGCGCGGGGGCCCGCCAGATGCCCATGCCGGTGGGCTCGGGGGCGTCGGTGATGCCGATCATGCGGCGGGTGGCGGAGCTCAGGCCGTCGGCGCCGACCACCAGGTCGTAGCGGCGGTCCGTGCCGTCCGAGAAGGTCACGTCCACGCCCTCGTCGTCCTGCGCGAACGCGGTGGCCGTGGTGCCGAGGCGGACGTCGGCGCCCGAGGCGTGCACCTGCTCGATGAGCAGCTGCTGGAGCCGGGGGCGCTGCATGCCGATGTGGGCGGGCAGGTCGTCGCCTCCGGTGTGGATCTCCTTGGGTTCGCCCACGACCATGCCGTTCGGGGCGAGGATGGCGACGCCCTCGGCGGCGTACCCGTCCTTCTCGACACCGTCGAGGACACCGACCTCGCGCAGCACCCGCAGCGCGTTGCCCTGGAGCGTGATGCCGGAGCCGGCGGCCGCCTTCCAGTCGGGGCTCGCCTCGACGAGGTCGACGGCGATCCCGGCCCTGCGCAGCAGGATCGTCAGGGCGTTTCCGGAGGTGCCTCCGCCGATGACGAGGACGGATCGAATGGGGCTGTCAGCCATGTCGGGGATACCTCCCGGGATGGGGCCGCGCGACTTCGGGCGGCGGGATGCGGCTCAAAAGGGGTACGAGGTGGGCTATTTGACGGCGATCGGGTTCACCGGCGAGCCGACCGCGCCGGTGATCGGCAGTGGCGCGGCGGTGAGCCAGAACTCGTACACGCCGTCCTCGGCGCAGTCCGCGGCCAGACCGTCGAGATCCCACATCTCGCCGATCAGCAGACCGACGTTGGGGATGACGACCTGGTGCAGCGGCTGGAAGGCGTTCTCGAACTCGTTCGGCCGCACCTCGAAACCCCAGGTGTCGGTGGCGATCGCGGCGATCTCGGTGCCGTGCAGCCAGCCGGCGGTGCTGAAGGAGAGGCCGGGTGCCGGGCCGCCCGCGTAGTCGCCCCAGCCGTCGCGCTTGGCGCGCGCGAGGTGTCCCGTGCGTACGAGGACGATGTCGCCGCGGCCGATGCCGACGCCGTGGGCTTCGGCCGTCGCGCGCAGGTGCCCCTCGGTGATGGCGAACCCGTCGGGCAACTCGCCGTCCGTGCCCAGTACTTGGGCCACGTCCAGCAGCACGCCACGCCCGGCGACGTACGGCGCCATGTGCTCGATGCCGGTGACCAGGTCGCCGTCGGAGGTGACCACCTTGTCGGCCCGGCGCCCGTTCCACGCGAACCCGTGGTCGAAGATGTGCCCGAGCCCGTCCCACTGGGTCGAGCACTGGAGCGGCATCGCGATCACGTCGTCGGCGCCGCCGATACCGTGCGGGAAGCCCTGGTTGCCGAGGGCCGCGTCGGTGCCGGTGTCCAGCATGGTGTGCACGGGGTTGGTCCGCCGACGCCAGCCCTTCTGGGGGCCTTTCATGTCGAAGCGCTGGGAGAGCGAGAAGCTCACGCCCCGGCGCACGAGGGCCGCGCCCTCACGCCGCTTGGCCTCGTCGAGGAGGTTGAGGGTGCCGAGTACGTCGTCCTCGCCCCAACGCCCCCAGTTGGAGTACTTCTTGGCGGCCTCGGCGATCGCGCCCTCGGGGTCGCTGCGGTTCACGAGGCGTCCTCCTCGACACATCGGGTGCGCTGCACGCCGAGCCCGGTGACGGACCCCTCCATGACGTCGCCGTCCCGCAGGAGGCGGCCCCAGTGCATACCGTTGCCGGCCGGGCTGCCGGTCAACACAAGGTCACCGGGGAGGAGTCGAGCCGTCTGCGAGATGTACGACACCAGACGGGCGATCCCGAAGAGCATGTCCTTGGTGGACTCGTCCTGCATGGTGTCGCCGTTGAGCTTGAGCGTCACCCGCAGATCGCCCGGGTCCGCGATCGACTCGGCCGGCACCAGCCAGGGCCCGAGCGGAGTGAAGCCGGGCGCGTTCTTGCAGCGCAGCCAGTCGGTGCCGATGGCCTTCATGTCCCGGCGGAACACGGTGGCGCGGTCGGTGAGGTCGTTGGCGATCGTGTACCCGGCGACGTACTCCAGGGCCGCCTCCACCGAGACCCGGTACGCGGGCTTGGCGATCACGGCCGCCAGCTCCAGCTCCCAGTCCGGCTGCCTCGCCCAGGCGGGGAGCACGACATCGTCGTACGGGCCCGCGATCGTGGTGGGCAGGCCGATGAAGACGTACGGCAGATCCTCGGCGGCCCGCCGGTCCATCACCGCGGCGATCTCCGCGCGCGCCTCCTCGACCGTGCGGGGGTCGTCGGGGGAGCGGTGGGCGACCTCCAGGTCGATCACGTGCTGCCGGTAGTTGGCGCCGGACTGGAAGATCTGCCGGGGCTCCAGCGGGGCGTGCACCCGCAGGCCCTCCAGCGGACGCCGGTCGAGGGCCGGATCCTCCGCGAGGGAGTGCAGGACGGGGAGGGCCTCCTCCCAGCGCTCCACCACGGCCCGCACGTCGGCCGGGGCCCACTCCAGGGCCCGGCCCAGGTCGAGCACCCGACCGTCGGCCAGAAGACCGGGGAACGGGCCCCGGTCCGTGGCGTCCGGGTCGGAGAACGTGCCGAGCGCGAACGGGCCGGCGGGCTGCGGAAGCGGGCCGGCAGGTTGCGCGAGCGTTGCCATGAGATTTCCTCCTGCTGGGTTGCGGTCTACTCTGGCCCTGATCGGCGAATCACGGAAATAGATCCTGTGAATGCGCCTCATCCACGTCATGGATGGCCATGGACGGCCCTCAGTCCCCAGGTGGTATCCGGTGAACCTGTCCCGACTCGACCTCAACCTGGTCGTCGCCCTGCGCGCCCTGCTGGACGAACGCAATGTCACCAGGGCCGGCGAGCGGATCGGGCTGAGCCAGCCCGCGATGAGCGCGGCCCTGTCCAGGCTGCGCCGCCATTTCGGCGACGAGTTGCTCGCCCGGACCGGAAACTCGTACGAGCTGACCCCGCTCGGCGCCGCCCTGCGCGACCGCAGCGCCAGCGCGTGCGACCTGCTGGAGCGGCTGTTCTCCAGCCAGGCCGACTTCGACCCGGCGGCCGAGACCCGCGAGTTCACGCTGCTCGCCTCCGACTACGGCGCCGCCGTCTTCGGCTCCGCCCTGGCCCGCGCGATGCACCAGGAGGCGCCCGGCGTCCGGCTCACGTTCCAGCATCCGGCGCCCTCGGTCACCGAGAACACCGCGACGGTGCTCAGCACCGTCGACGGCCTGCTGATGCCGCACGGCGTCATCGACGGCTTCCCCTTGGTCGACCTCTACCAGGACCGTTGGCTGTGCCTGGTCGCCGACGACCACCCCGACGTCGGCCACGAACTCACCCTCGACGACCTCGCGCGACTGCCCTGGGCGGTCTACCAGCGGCCGTACGACGCCCCCGTGGCCCGGCAGCTCAGCATGCTCGGGATCAGCCCCCGGGTGGAGGTCTCCGTGCAGACCTTCCAGCTGCTGCCGTACATGGTCGAGGGCACGCGCCGGATCGCGATGATCCAGGAACGGCTGGCGCGGCGGGCGGTCCGCTCCGCGGGGGTGCGGGTGCTGCCGTGCCCGTTCGAGGCGGTGCCGGTCCGGCAGGGCATGTGGTGGCACCCGGTGCACGCGCAGGACGCGGCGCACATCTGGCTCCGCCGTAAGGCGGCGGAGGTGGGAACGTCCCTGGCCGAAACGCCCTGAGGGGCGCGGGGCTGTGTCGATTGGCGGCTCCGCCGCGGGGCGCGACCAGCCACGACGAAGCCGCAGCCGCGAGTGCCGCAGTCGGCACTATGGCGAGTGCGGCTTGTTCGTGGTCGATCGCGCCCCGCGGCGGAGCCGCAATTCGACACAGCCCCGCGCCCCTGGGGGCGTTGTCCTCAGGCCAGTTGTTCGGGCAGCGGTCGCGGATCGGCCGCACCCGCACGCCGGCGGACCCTCGCCAGGACTCCCGCCACGAGCGCCGTCGCCAGCCCCAGCACCCCCACCGCACCGGCGAGCGTGCCCACCGCCGACTCCAGCGCCAGCAGGATCAGCGGGCACACGAACTCGCCGCCGAAGAAGGCCGCCATCCACAGCCCTGTTCCCCGGCCGCGGTCCTCGAACGCCAGGCGGGACATCGCGCTGGTCAGCAGGGCGGGCAGCAGCATGCCGGTGCCCACGCAGTTGACGACCGCGCCGACGACCAGCAGCGGAGCGCTGCCCGCGAGGAACATCAGCCCGAAGCCGACCGCGCACACCGCGAACACGGCGGGCAGCATCGGGTCCGGGGAGCGCTTGAGGCGGGCGAAGGTGATCGCGCCGCCCACCGTCGCGGCGCTGGCGACGGCCGTGGACAGGCCGATCACACCGGAGTTCTCCACGCCGAGGTCGTCGAGAAGGTACGCCATCTCGACCGGGACCGTGTAGAAGACCATCGCGCCGAAGAAGGTGAGCGCGCAGATGCCCGCCAACTGCCGTACCGGGAAGGGGCGTCGGGTCTGCGACGGGGACGCGGGAGCGCCCGTGGTGGCCGGGCTCGGCAGCGCCGAGACCATCAGCGGAGCGAGGACCAGACTCACGGCGTACACCCAGAACGGCACCCGCCAGCCCGCGGATCCGGCGGCCCCGCCGAGCACGAAGAAGACGGTGGCCGACGCGGAGGCGCACATGGTCTGCAGGGCCAGGTACTTCACCCGTCGCTGCCCTGAGTAGTAGTCGCCGATCAGCGTGGTGCAGCAGGTCATGATCGCGGCCTCGGTGACCCCGACCAGGGCCCGGCTGGCGATGATCACGCCCAGGGACTCCAGCCACAACGGGGCCGTACCGAACACGGCGTACAGCAGCGTCGCCACGATCAACAGCCGCTTGCGGCCGAGCCGGTCCACGATCACACCGGCGAAGGGGGCCAGGAGTGCGAGCGCCAGCGCCGGGACGGTCAGGGCGAGCGGCACCAGCGCCTTCGCCCCTGGGACGGATTCGAAGTGGTCCTGCATCTTCGGCAGCACCGGGGCGATCAGCACGGCGCCGAGGATCGGCAGACAGCTGCCCGCCATGAGCAGGGTCACGCGCAGCCGATGGGCCGGGCCCGAGACGGCGACGGGGGACGGAGCGGCGTCGTCCACCGCGGCGGGGGACGGGGGCACTGCACCGGGCATGGCGACTCCAAGGGGCGGGATACGGGAGCTGGCATGCCTTTCGCCGGCGCCGACGGCGCCCGGCATGCTGCTGGGGACGTCCGCACGGCGGCGGCTGGTCCGGACAGCGGCGTGCGGGTAGGGACGACTATGGGCGGTTCGGGGCCCTCGCCGCCATCCTTCACGCGATCCGAATCCCGTATCCGGCTCATCCATGCCGTGGATGAGCCGGGCGGGTGTGAGTGGGCCGGCCGAGGTACAACTCGACCTGCGAGCGGAAGCGCTCCACGGCCGAGCGGTCCGCCATGAACCCGGCGAATGCCTTCGGGTCATCTCCGCGTACCGGGCCGGCAGGACCGCCATCGGGATGTGCAGACTCGCGCCGCTCCTCGCGGCGAAGGGCCTGGTGATCGACGACGAGCAATGAGCGCGTCCTCTCCGGACGCCGATACGTCTACGAGCATCGGCCCATTCATCGCGTGGATAGGCGTAATCCGCGAGGTGCATGATGCCGAGGGGAGACGTGGGGAAGCATGTGGGCCCATAGTCGTGCAAGTCCTGACGCCCTTTCCGCTCAAGGGTGTTCTCCCTTCGGCGCAAAGGTGCTCCGTGGTGTGGTGTGGCCACGGCGTCAGCTCGCTGCGAGCCCTCGTTGCCGCTGCAACAAAGGTCTCGTATGTACGGTTACGCTCCGCCGCCTGCGTCCGCTGAAGGTGTCCCCGCTCAGGGCACCGATCCCGTACCCCAAGGCGGTGGCCGTCTCCACCTGACGCTCCTGATGGCCGGCAGCTGTCTGCCGGTGCTCGGCGCGGTGCTGCTCGCCCCGGTGCTGCCGGACCTCCAGGAACGGTTCGGATCCGTTCCCGAGGTGGCCGCCCTCGTCCCGATGATCCTGACGATCCCCGCGCTCACGCTCGCCCTGTTCGCCCCCTTCGCGGGCGTCGTCATCGACCGCCTGGGACGCAAGCGCCTGTTGGTGGTCGCGACCGTCCTGTACGCGGTGTTCGGCACCGCACCCCTGTGGCTCGACTCGTTCGACGCCCTCTTGATCAGCCGTGCCCTCCTCGGTGCCGCCGAGGCCTGCATCATCACCTCCTGCACCACCCTGCTGGGCGACTTCTACGGCGGGCGGGCACGCGACCGGTACCTGGCCCTCCAGACGGTCTGCGCCACCACCGCCGCCACCGTCTTCCTCATACTCGGCGGTGCCATGGGAGACACGGACTGGCGTGCCCCGGTCCGGCTGTACGCCGTCGGGCTGCTCCTCGCCCCCGCGATGGCGCTCTTCCTGCCCAAGCGCGTGCGGCGCACCGCCGAGGACGTGGCGGGCGGCGGCCGGGCGGCGGGCTCCGGCCGGCGGGCATCTGCCTGCTGACGGTGTTCGGCGGCATCGTCTTCTACGTGGTGCCCGTGGAGACGGCGTATCTCATGAACGACCTGGGCATCGAGTCCAGCGGTCTCATCGGCATGGTCACCGCGATCGCCAGCGCGGCCACGATCACGGGAAGCGTCGTCTTCGCCTCGATGGTCGGCAGGCCTGAGCGCAGGCTGTTCGCGATCTTCCTGCTGTGCGGGATCGGCTTCGTGATGATCGGCCTGGCCCAGAACGTGGCGGTCCTGCTCCTCGGCGCGTTCGTCAACTGCATCGGGACCGGTCTTCTGCTGCCCACGCTGCTCACCTGGGCGATGTCCGGGCTGCGCTACGCCAACCGCGGCCGCGGCACCGGCCTGTGGACCGCGTCGTTCTTCCTCGGCCAGTTCCTCTGCCCGCTCGTCATGATCGGCCTGAAATCCGTCACCGCCGATCTCGCCACCGCCGTGAGCATCGTCGGCCTCGCTTCGACCGCGGTGGCGCTCGGCACGCTGCCTCTCCTCCGCCGGGGAGCATCCTCGTAGGAGGACATCGCCGGCGCCGTCGGGCTGAGCCGTCAGCGCGACGAAGGCGGTCGCCGCGGGAGACAGGCCCTCCCGCCGGCTGACCAGGGCGAGCCCCACCCCGGCCAGTACCAGGGGTAGCAGCGTCACCCGGTGCCGGTCTCGGCGGCCACGGTGAACCGGGTGCCCTGCTCGTACAGCGCGTCGACGTAGGCGCGCGTCCCGGTACCCCGCTGCCCGACGATCAGCCGCTGTCCGGCGAGTTCCCGGCACTCCACCACGGGGCGGTCGGCGAAGGGACCGCCGGGCGGCACCACCAGGATGAAACGCCGTTGCCCCAGCGCATGCGACACGACCTCCTTGTGGGACACGGGGCCTCGCCCGAGGTGGGGGCCGCCTTCACGACCACGGACACACCGGGGTAGCGGTGAGTGAAGGCACGTACCAGGGTGGTCAACGGTTCCAGCGCCGGAGACGGCGTCGAGGCTACGGCCAGGCACCCCTCCCGCAGTCCGTGGACGGCCGCGACACTCGCCCGCGCCGTCCGCACACTGCGCACGGCTTCCCGGGCGGGATCGATCAACGCCCGCATGGCCTGTGACAGCGACGACTGGGAAAGGGCCGCCGAGGGTTCATACGTGCCTTCCGCTTCTCGGGTGGACCATCGGCCTCGGCGGAGTCGGCCGCCGGGCTTCCGCACGACTGTCGCCGTCGGCCCGGCAGGAGTGCCCGGGCCGACGGCGCGGGGTCACTTCACGAGCGCGAGGACGTGCTCGGCGGCGAACTTCGCGCCCTTGTCGGTGTCGCCGTTGGTGAGGTAGGCGATATGGGACACGCCGTTGAACCCGCCGTTGCAGACAGGGTCGCCGGAGGCGCAGAAGTCGGCTCACTTGGGCGCGTAGGTGGGACTCGCGGTCTCGATGTCCTGGCCGGTGAGGTGGATCGGGTTGCCGAAGGTCACGACGGCGGCGACGCGCGGGGCGAGCGAGGCCGGGATCGCCGTACCGGAGCCGAGGCTGGTCCTGATGCCGACCGCGATGTCGGTGACGGTGGCGCCCTGGGAGTAACCGCCCACGACGAAGAGCGTGTCGGGGCACTGCGCGGCCAGCGAGGTGACGTGCTCGCTCATGTCCGTCGCCCCGGCCCCCGCGCTCGCCTGGGCGTAGTCGGCGGCGTAGTCGACGGCGTACGTCGTCACGGTCCTGCCGGGCAGATCGGCGGCGACGGCCTTGGTGAACGGGCTGCCGACGACACCCACCCCGGAGAGCTCGCCGGTGCCCCGGGCGAAGGACACGTCGACGTCGGGGCAGTCCGTCGAAGTGGCCGTGGCGGTCGTGGTGGCGGCCTGTGCGTAGAGTGTGCCGCCCACGGTGAGTCCGGCCGCGGCGACGGCAGCCGTCGCCCACTTGGCGCGACGGCCACCGGTACGGCGATGGCGGGCCGGCCGGGGGGAGGCGGGCGTGGGGGCGGCGTCATGGGGACGGTTGCGCAAGGGGAGTCCTTTGCGTACGAGGCGCGTGGTGCACCTGGGGAAACGTTTCCCTCAACCTATGGGCGGCCTGTGACGGAGCGTTAAGGGCGCAGGCCAAGGGAACGGCGGCCCCCTTTGAGGCGAGGTGAAGGACGCTCCCGGCTCTCACTTGTCATCCAGGTACAAAGGCCGACGTACTCCTTGTGCGGGTCACTCAACCGACACCGCGGCCTGGAGAGCCAGCAGAAGCTCCAGCCGACCGTCCAGGTCGTGCAGTTGGTCGCCGAAGAGCTTCTCCAGCTGCCGCAGCCGGTAACGGACGGTCTGCGGGTGGACGTGCAGCCGCGCCGCCGTGTCAGGCACGCTCGACCCGCTGAGCAGCCAGACCAGCAGCGTCTCGTGCAGCCGGGTGCGGTGTGGCTCCGCGATCGCCTCCAGCGGTTCGAGGGCACGCGCAGCCAGCAGCGCCAGGAGCTGTTCGTCGCCGTGCAGCAGGAGGACCGGGAGATGGTCGGCGCTGCGCACCAACTGCTGCCGGGGCAGGACACCGCGCTCCACGAGACGCAGCGCGCGGGACGCCCAGCGCAGCGACAGCGCGGCTTCGGCGAGCGGCACGGTCGGGCCCATCGCCGCCGGGCGGCCGCGCAATGCCAGCGTGAGCGCCCGGTCGCCGAAGCGCCCGGAGCCGTCGGGGTCGGGAAGCAGCAACCGCGGCGGTCGCGCGTCCAGGTCGGCGAGGGCACCCACCGGCGTCGGCGGCAGCTCGTCGCCGCAACCGTCCGAACCGGCCGCGAGCACCACGACGGCGACCTGCTCCGGTACGGCCCAGCGCGCGCCGTGCGCCAGCTCCCGCACGGCGTCCGGGGACGCGGGCTGCTCGCCGAGCAGGAGATCGAGCAGGCGACGGCGACGGCGCTCCAACTCGTCGGAGTCGCGCAGCCGGGCCTCCCCGAATCCGGCTGCCGCCGCCTCCGCGACCTCGTGGACGGTCTGGAACGCCAACTCGCCCAACGCCGCCATGACGGCCGAGTCCAGTCCTAGCCCCTCAGCGGTACGGCCCAGGCACCGCCAGGCGTGCATGCCGCCGACCCGCAGCGCGGATTGCAGCGCTTCCAGGCTCCGCCCGGCCAGCGCGGTGTGCCACCCCAGTTCGTAGTACGTCGCCGCGATCGCGTCACCCCGGCCCGGCGGATCGGCGACATGGTCGACGAAGAGGGTCAGCGCCTGCACCACCCCGGTACGCAGCCGGTCGTCGACGGAGCTCCCGGTCTGTGCGTACTCGGGTACCTGTCTCTGGACCTCGGCCTCCACCTCGGCGGCCACGGAAGGGAGTTCGTCCCGCAGCCGCTCGAGGAGAGCGGGCGGAACCGAGGTGGCCGGGAGGTGCCCCGGTGAGCGGTGCGGGGTGGGTCTGGCCACGGGGTGCGCCTTTCGCCCGAAACGCCGTTCGGCGGGGGGAGTTTCGGTGGGGGGATGTCGTCTGCCGGGGTGCGGGAGTCCTGAGTGAGACGACTGGAAGGGCGAATTCCGTTCCGTCCGGCGCGCCAACCGCCAAAGGTTCTCTACGGGGCCGTGCCGGACAGGTCCGTCACCCCCGCGGCGGCCAGCACCGCGGCCAGCGCTGAATCGGGCTGCATCACGTACTCCGCGCCCATCATCAGCCGGTGCGCGGTCAGGATGTGGTCGAGGGTGGCCACGGCCACCGCCTCCGTGTCCCGTCGCTCGCACGCGTCCAGAATGATCGCGTGGTGCTGTTCGGCCGGGCCGTGGCGCAGGTCGAAGTGCATGCGGATACGTTCGGCCTGACCGGCCAGGCTCTCGATCTCGCGCAGCAGCACCGGGGACTCGGCCCGCCGGTAAAGGGCCATGTGGAAGCGGCGGTTGAGCTCGTTGAAGTCCCGCTGCGTGTGGTCGCCGGCGAGCGCCGCACCGAGCCGCTCGTGCGCCTCCCGCATGGCCGCCAAGTCCTCGTCCAGCAGTCTCGGTACGGCGATACGGACGGCCAGCGTCTCCAGGTGGATGCGGAGCGCGGCCACCTCCTCCGCGAGCCGGACGTCGAGTTCGGCCACCACCACACCCCGGTAGGGCAGGCGCTGTACCAGTCCGGCGCTGTCCAGCTGGAGCAGGGCCTCGCGGACCGGGGTCCGGCTCACGCCCAGGCTCGCGGCGATCTCGGTGGGATCGAGCCGGTCCCCGGGGGCCAGTTCGCCGGAGACGATGCGCTCCTGGAGGTGCTCGAACACCAGGTCGGCAGCGCGTCGCTGGATGCTGGGCATGTCGTTCATCCGCCCCTTCGTTCTTCGTCTTCGGTCGCGAACAACTTAGCCGGACCGTCTTGTCTGTACAGAATATCCAATGTTCAATGTCCAGCACATTGGATTTCTGGACCATCTGAGGTGCCGCCGTGACCACCTTCCTTACCGACGCCGACGTCCGAGCCGTCTTCGACTGGCGGGAAGCCATCGCGGCCCTGCGCTCCGCCTACGCCGCACCACCGGACGAGGCCCGGTTCCCACCCCGCACCATGGCCAGGGGAGAAGGGCTGTGGCTGCGCACCCTCAGCGGGGTACCGGGCGACGGCTCGCCGATGGGCGCCAAGCTGATCGCCGCCTCGCCCCGCAACCGACGCGCCTCGTATCTGATCCCGCTCTTCGACCAGGAGACCGTCGAACTGCGCACGCTCCTGGACGGCAACTCGATCACCGGGTTCCGTACGGCGGCCACCTCGGCGCTGGCCGCCGACGCGCTCGCTCCCGTCGGCCCGCTGCGGGTCGCGGTGATCGGCTCCGGCTTCGAGGCGCAGCATCACGTCCGCGCGCTGGCGGCGATACGCGAGCTCTCCTCGGTCACCGTCCACAGCCCGAACCCGGCAAGCCGCACCCGGTTCACGGAACAACTCGGCTCTCTGGGGCCGCCGTTGCACACCGCCGACAGCGCATCCGCCGCCGTCGAAGGCGCCCGGCTGGTGCTGTGCGCGGCCCGGTCCCGGGACGAGAGCCCGACCCTGCGCGAGGTGCCGCCGGGTACCACGGTCGTCTCGATCGGCTCCACCCTGCCCGAGCAGCGCGAACTGGACACCGAGGTGATCCGGAACGCCGAGCTGATCGTCGCGGACATGGTCCATGAAGTGGCCCATGAGACGGGGGACTTGATCGCGGCCAAGGAGGCGGGCATCGACTTCGCCGGGAAGCTGGTGGCGCTCGCCGACGTCGTCTCCGGCCGAGTGAGCCCACCGGATGCCGACGCCGTCGTGGTCTACAAGTCCGTCGGCTCGGCCGTCCAGGACCTCGCGGTCGCCGCGATGTGCGCCCGGCGCGCGGCCGAACTGTCCCTCGGCACCACCTTGCCGGTCACCGTCTGCCCGGTAGCGAAGTGAGCACCCCTGCGCCCGGTCGACTCGACGACCCGTCCCTGCTGAAGAACGCCGCCTACGTGAACGGCACCTGGGTGAAGTCCGGCGCCACCTTCGCCGTACGCAACCCCTCCACCGGCGTACTCCTCGCCGAACCACCCCTGTTGGACCGCGCGCAGACCGCGGCGGCGATCGAGGCGGCACACCGGGCGCTCCCGGCGTGGCGGGCACGCGCGGCAAAGGAGCGCTCCCGGATCCTGCGCCGCTGGTACGACCTCGTCACCGAGCACGCGCGCGACCTCGCCCGGCTGATCGTCCTGGAGGAAGGCAAGCCGTACGCCGAAGCGCTCGGCGAAGTCGCCTACGCGGCCTCTTTCCTGGAGTGGTTCGCCGAGGAGGCCAGGCGGGTGCGCGGGGACGTCATGGCGGCTCCCGAGGCGTCCCGGCGGATCGTCGTCCTCAAGGAGCCCGCCGGGGTGTTCAAGGTGGTCACCGGCGACCCGCGCGAGATCGGCCCCGAACTGACCGCCAACCCCCTGGTCCGCAAAGCGACCTTCACCGGCTCCACCGAGGTCGGCAGACTCCTGCTCGCCCAGTCGGCGGCGACGGTCGTACAGGACGGCGTCTACGAGGAGTTCGCCGCGAAGCTCGCCGTGCGGGTGGCCGCACTGGTCGTCGGTGACGGCCGATCAGCGGCCCCTGCTACGAGCCGACCGTCCTCACCGGCGTCACCGCCTACCTGTTCGCCCGCGACGCCGAGCGCATCTGGCGGGTCGGCGCCGCTCTGGAAGCGGGCATGGTCGGCGTCAACACCGCCTGATCTCGAACGAGGTCGCCCCGTTCGGCGGCGTCAAGCAGTCCGGCATCAGCCGCGAGGGCTCGGTCCACGGCATCGAGGAGTACCTCGAACTCAAGTACCTCGCCTGCGAAGGCGCCCACTGACCCGCCTGGGAAGGCGCCCACTGAAAGGAGCGGCCATGGCCCGCTACACCCGCACCGAAGCCCGCGACTGGGCACGCGAGAACCTCGTCGGTGTCGTCAACTGCACGATCCCGTCCTTCACCGGCGACCTGAGGCACATCAACGAGAAGGCGATCCGCCACGACACCAGCCTCGCCATCGAGCACGGCTTCATGGGCACCCTCGGTGTCTCGGAGGTCGCGATCCAGCTCCCCGAGTACCTCGACTTCCTGCGGATCGTCAAAGACGAGGCGGGCGACCGCTTCCTTCTTGTGCACCACGGCAGTTGGAGCACCCTGGCGCAGAACATCGAGGCCGTACGCGGAGCCGAGGACGCCGGCGCCGAACTGGTCCTGCTGTCCTACCCGCCGAACTTCTACCCCGAGTCGGAACAGGACATCTACGACTACACCAAGGCCGTCTGCGACGCGACGAACCTCGCGGTCATGCTCTTCCCCATGTTCCTGTGGGGCTTCAGCCCCCGCATCCACCCCTCCGACATCCCCGTCCGCCTCATCCGGCGCCTGATCGACGACTGCCCCAACATCGTCGCCATCAAGGCCGAGGGCGGCTTCCCGGGCATCCAGAGCGTCATCGAGTGCCACCGCCAGTTCGGCGACGAGGTGGTCATCTCCATGCCGATCGAGGGCGAGTTGATCCCGCTGGCCCAGGTGATGCCGTTGCGGTTCTCCGCGACCAGCGACCACGAGTACTACGGCCCGATGATCCCGCGCGTCTTCCAACTCCTCCGCGAGGGCAGGCACGACGAGGCCACGGACGTCTACTGGCAGCTCCACCCCGCCCGCAAGATCAAGGCGGGCCTCGCCCCGGCCCTGCACGGCGGTGCCTTCATCAACCGGCAGGCGTGGAAGTTCCAGGGCTGGCTCCAGGGCTACAACGGCGGCCCGCTCCGCCAGCCCACCCAGCGCATCCACGACGCCCAGATGAACGCCCTCCGCAAGGGCCTGATCGACGCCGGACTCGAACCGAGCATGGACCCGTTCCGCGAGTTCTTCATCGGCCGCAACCCGGCCTGAGCGGACCGGCCCGGGAGAACGTGTCAACTCCCGGGCCGGTCAGGCTCGCGAAACACTTTCGGAAACGTCCCAGTGACATGACGGGACCGCGTCCCAATACTGACTCCAGCCGCCGCAGGGCACCTTGAGCCGCCTTTCCATTCCCTGCGTCGCGGGGCGCGAAAGGGTTTCCGGAATCATGTACACATGGGCAAGAAGGGCTCTCGCCGCGGCGACAGCCACAGGCATCGGCGTGGCATTCGCCGTCGCTTCCATATCCACCGCGTCGGCATATCAGCCGAGCTCCACCAACCTTTATACGGCGACGAATTCGGCCGCCTGCAACAAGAGCCCGTGCGTCCTCTACCCGAAGTCGGCCCAGCTGCCGAGCGGCCGGCTCGTGGCGACCTTCGAGGACAGCGAGAGTGCCCCGGTGGGTCAGACGCTGCCCGTCTACAAGAGCGACGACGACGGCACGACCTGGTCGAAGCTGACCGACGTCAAGGCCCCCGCCTACCTCTCCAGCGACTCGTCGTACGCGAAGTACACGAGCAACTGGACCAACCCCTACCTCTACGTGCTCCCGCAGGACGTCGGCTCCCTGAGCGCGGGCACCCTGCTGCTGGCGAGCGTCGTCTCGGGCGACGACTACTACTACGAGGAGCAGAAGGCCGCGAACTCGTCCTGGACGCCGACCAGTGACGGCGACCGCAAGGACGTGGCGCTGGCCCTCTACGCGAGCACCGATGACGGCGCGACCTGGAGCTTCAAGAACATCATCGCGGCCGGCAGCTGGCAGGGCGGCAGCGCGGGCAGCATCGGCCGCACCTCGACGGCCAACACGAACAAGCAGGTCGACCCGGTCTGGGAGCCGCATCTGCTCGCCCACAACGGACAGTTGATCGCCTACTACTCCGACGAGAACGACTACACCGGTTACGACACCTCCAGCGGCGTCCCGACCCTCGACTCCGCCAACGACACGGCGACGGACTCCGGCGGCCAGATCCTTGTGCACCGCACGTGGAACGGCACCAGCGGCACGTCCTGGAGCAGCCCGGTCGTCGACGTCCCGGGCTCGACCGTGAGCATGGGAAGCGGAAAGACGGAGATCGGCGGCGGCCGTCCCGGCATGACCACGGTCGCCCCGACGACCGACGGCAAGTGGCTGATGACGTACGAGTACTGGGGCGGCGGCACGAACGTCCGCTACCGGATCGCCGACGATCCACTGAAGTTCTACGCCGGAACCGACGGAGCGATCACCTCGCTGCCCGTGCCCTCGGGCGGCAGCACCCTCTCCACCGGCGGCAGCCCGGTCCTCCTCCCCATGCCCGACGGGCGGATCGTCTACAACGCGTCCGGCAGCGGGAGTGTGTGGGTGAACGAGTCGGGGCTCAGCACCGGCACCTGGAAGCAGTACCAGACACCGGTCGCGGCCGGGTACAGCCGCCACCTCCAGTACGTCGACGGCACCGGCCGCGTCCTGATCCTCCAGGCCTCCTGGAGCGGCACCAGCGTCGGTCCCGTGAAGTACGCCGAGGTCGACCTCGGCCGCTCCGACGGCGCCTACTACAGCCTCGTCAACCGGCTGACCGGCCAGGTCCTGAGCCCGTCCGGCGGCAAGACGCAGGACGCCAACCTCACCGGGAACACCGCCGACCTCGTCACCGCCGCCGCGAGTTCCACGGATCTCACCCAGCGCTGGCACCTCACGGCGAAGGGTTCCGACGTCACCCTGCTCAACAAGGCCGGCGGACGTGCGATGGCCATATGGACCGGCAGTGCCACGGCCGGGCAGCAGCTCACCCAGTGGGTCGACGACGGCGCCACCGACAAGCAGTGGACCATGGTCGCCACGACCGACGGCTACTACAAGCTGCGCTCGGTCCGGAACACCAGCCTCTACGCGACGGGCGCGACCGCCGGCGGCGCCGTCACCCTTCAGGCCGCCACGACCGACGGCTCCCAGGAGTGGCTGCCGGTCCAGGACCCCCTGCCGACGGACGCCACCTTCACCCTGAAGGGCACCTACTCCGGCAAGTGCCTCGACGTGCCGAACGGCAGCACCGGCGTCCAGGTGCAGATCTACACCTGCTCCGGCAACGCCAACCAGACGATCACCCAGACCACCGCGGGCGAGCTCCGGGTCTCCGGCAAGTGCCTGGCCGCGGACGGCGACGGCACCACCGCGGGCACCAAGGTCATCCTGTGGGCCTGCAACGGCAAGACCAGCCAGCAGTGGTGGTTCCGCGTCGACGGGACCATCGCCAACCGCTCCAACGGTCTCGCCCTCGACGTCACCGGCTGGGGTACGGCCAACGGGTCCAAGCTCCAGCTCTGGACCCCCCTGGGCAATGCCACGCAGGGATGGACCCGGGGATAATCGCACGGTGACCGTTCAGGACAAGGGACAGCTGGACGCGCAGTACGGACTGCTGACGAGCATCGCCCAGGAGGTCGGCGTCTCGCTCAGCACCGTGTCCAAGGTCGTCCACCGGCGCCGCGACGTCGGCGCCACCACCCGGGCCAGGGTCGAGGAACTCCTGGCCCGGTACGGGTACGTCCGCTCCTGGGAGCGGGAGGCCGAGGCGCCCAGGCAGATCATCACCGTCTTCCGGGACCTGTCGGGCCCCTACACCCTGGAGGTGGTCCGCGGCATCGTGGAGGCGGCGGGCGAACTGGGAGTCGACGTGGTCACCGGCACCACCAGTCGCCGCTCCATCTCCCAGTGGCTCCAGGAGTGCGTGACCCTCGGTGCCACCGGCCTGGTCATCGTGATCTCGATGCTCTCCGAGGAGGACCAGCGGCGGATCGTCGAGCAGAAGCTGCCGGTGGTGCTGGTGGACCCACTCAGCGCGCCGTCCTCGGACATCCCGAGCATCGGCGTCACGAACTGGAGCGGGGCCAGGGACGCGGTACAGCATCTGCTCGGCCTCGGCCACACCCGGATCGGCATGGTCGCGGGTCGCTCCCACTCCCTGGCCGGGGCGGCCCGCCTGCACGGCTACCGTGCCGCGCTGGAAGAGGCGGGCATCGACTACGACTCCGCGATCGTCCGCTCCACCGACTTCGACTACGACGAGGCGCTCGCCGCCACCCTCAAGATCCTGCGGGGTGCACAGCCGCCCACGGCCGTCTTCGCGGCCAGCGACGCCCAGGCCCTGGGCGTGCTGGAGGCCGCCCGGCAGCACGGACTGCGCGTGCCGGACGACCTCGCGGTGATGTCCTTCGACGACACCCTGGTGGCGGCGATGGCCAGCCCGCCGCTGAGCGCGGTGCGCCAGCCCTTCGAGGAGCTGGGCCGCGAGGCCACCCGGATTCTGCTCCAGGTGGCCGAGGGCCGCCCGCCGGCCTCGCCGCGCATCGAACTGGCGACGGAACTGGTGCTGCGGACCTCTACAGGTTCCGCTGTCCGCCGGTGAGCCGCAGCACGGCCTCGTTGGGAGTGTCCCCGCTGGACGAGCCCGCGTGGAGCAGGATCTCGCCCGGCTCCACGATCCGATGCCCCTCAACCCCGGTGAAGGCGAACCGGTCGGTGTGCACCGCGAACCGCACGATCGTCTCCTCGCCGGGCTCCAACTCGACCTTGGTGAAGGCGAGTAGCGCCCGCACCGGCCGGGTGACCTGGGCGACGGGGTCGGTGAAGTAGAGCTGGACGGTCTCGGCACCGCGTACGGCACCGGTGTTCCGCACCCGGACGAAGACCTCGAACTCCCCGTCCGTGGGCACTTGTTCACGGTCCAGGCGCAGACCGTCCACGGAGAACGTCGTGTACGACAGCCCGTGCCCGAAGGGGAAGGCGGGCGTCGGGTCGAGGTTGGAGAGCCAGCTCTGCCGGTCGCCCAGCGGCGGGTGGAGATAGGTGTACGGCTGCCCGGCGGGGGAGTTGGGGATCTGCACCGGCAGTTTGCCGCTGAAGTTCGCGGCACCGGAGAGGAGTTCGGCGACCGCACGACCGCCCTCCTCGCCGGGCAGGAACACCTGCACCATGGCCGCCGTACCGGCCGCGAACCGCCCCACGGCGTACGGCCGCCCGCTGTTGACCACGAGAACGACCGGCTTCCCACCCGCCAGCACCGCCTCGACCAGCTCCTCCTGCACTCCGGGCAGCCGCAGATCCTCCACGTCGCAGCCCTCGCCGGAGGTACCGACCCCGAACATACCCGCCTTGTCGCCGACGACCAGGACGGTCAGGTCGGCCCGGTGGCTCGCCTCCACGGCGGCAGGTATGCCCGACGCGTCCTCGTCCCGGATCGGGCAGCCTGGCGCGAACTCCCATTCCACACCCGGCAGTTCGGCGGCGAGCGCCTCCCTCAGGGGCGCCGCCTCGACACCGTTGCCGAGGTCGTCGCGGTCGGCGAGGACGTGGTTGGGGAAGCTGTAGCAGCCGAACATGGTGCGTACGTCGTCGGCGCACGGCCCGATCAGGGCGATCCGGCCGGTGGCGGGGAGAGGCAGCCCGCCGTCGTTCGACAGAAGCACGGCGCTGGACTGGGCGACGGCGTGCGCCAGTTGACGGCTGGCTGGCTTGTCCAGGTCGAGTTCGCCCGCGCGCAGGGCGGGCGGCTCGGGATCCCAGTCGGCGTCCAGCAGCCCGAGCGCGACCTTCTGGCGCAGCACCCGGCGCACCGCCCGGTCGACGTCGGCCTCGGTCGCCCGTCCTTCGCGTACGGCCTCGACCAGCGCGTCGCCGAAGCCGCGCTGGTCGGGCAGCTCCACGTCCAGGCCCGCCCTGAGCGCCAGCGCCCCGGCGTCCGGCAGGTCGGCGGCTACCCGGTGCGCGTTCACCAGAAAGGGCAGCGACCAGTAGTCGGATACGACGGTGCCCTCGAAGCCCCACTGTTCGCGCAGCACTTCGGTCAGCAGCCAGCGGCTCGCGGCGGGGGCCTCGCCGTCGATCTCGGCGTACGAGTTCATGACAGACCCCACCCCGGCGGCGACGACGCGCTCGAACGGCGGCAGGATCACGTCGTACAGCTCGCGGCGGCCGATGCCCACGGGCGCGTGGTTGCGACCGCCCATCGAGGCGGAGTACCCGGCGAAGTGCTTGAGGGTCGCGAACACCCCTGCACTCTGGAGCCCGTTGACATACGCCTCGCCCATCTCGCCGACCAGATACGGGTCTTCGCCGTATGTCTCCTCGCAGCGTCCCCACCGGTAGTCGCGGATGACGTCGACGACCGGGGCGAGGCCCTGGTGGACGCCGGCCTCGGCCATGTCGGTGCCGATGGCCGCGCCGACCCGGCGGATCAGGGCCGGGTCGAAGGTGGCCGCCATGGCCAGGGAGGTGGGGTAGATGGTGGCACCGTACGCGGTGAAGCCGGTCAGGCACTCGTCGTGGGCCATGGCCGGGATGCCGAACCGGCTCTGCGCCATGACCTGCCGTTGCCGTTCGGCGAGGAGGCGGGCGTGCTCCAGCGCGGGCCGGGGGAGGGTGCCGTACGGGCGGGTCAGCTGTCCCAGGCCGTGCCGGGCGACCTGGTCCAGGTCACCGACTCTGCCGAAGTGGTTGCTGCCCGGGGCCACTTCGGGGCCGTCGGCCTCGATGTCGTCCCAGGTGCTGCTCAGTTGGGCGACCTTCTCCTCCAGGGAGAGGCGGGCGAGCAGCGCCTCGACGCGTTCGTCGACGGGCAGGCTCGGGTCGGTCCAGGGGTGTGCGGGGGTGAGGCCGGTCTGGCCGGGCAGGGTGGTCGTCAACGCACGACTCCGTTCTGGGGCATGCCGAGGAGGGCCGACGCTCTCGTGGCGCGTCGGCCTACTCCCTGCGGCGAGGAGCTACTTGGAGAATCCGGCGGTCAGTCCGGCGACCAACTGCCGCCTGGCGAGGACGAACACCACCAGCATGGGAAGGGTGGATAGCACCACCGCGGCCATGGTCGCGGGCACGTCGATGCCGAACTGCCCCCGGAACAGGGTCAGCGCGAGCGGCAGGACGGCCTTGTCGCCGCTCTGGGTGAGGATCAGCGGGAAGAGGAAGCCGTTCCAGACCTGGAGTCCGTCGTACACCGCGACCGTCACCAGCGCGGGACGGGCCATCGGCGCCGCGAGCGAGAACAGCATCCGCCAGTCGCCCGCACCGTCCACGACCATCGCCTCGAACAGCGAACGCGGCACGTCCCGCAGGAAGCTGACCAGGATCATCACCGTCACCGGCAGCGCGAACGCCGCCGAGGGCAGCACGATCGCGAGCAGGCTGTCGTACATGTTCATCCGGATGATCAGCAGGTACACCGGGATGATCACGGCCTGCAACGGGATCGCCAGCCCGAGCAGATACAGCCGGAAGGTGAGCCGGGACCAGCGGTTCGCGTACCGGACGATCGAGAACGCGGCCATCAGCGCCACGGCCAGGGTCACCGCGACGGTCGCGGCGGTGACGATCACGCTGTTGACCAGGTAGGTCGTGAAGTCGCCGTCGAGGACCGTCTTGTAGTTGTCCAGGGTGGGGTGGCCCGGGAGGGCCAGCGGGTCGGCGGTGGTGAAGTCCGTACGGCCGCGGAGGCTGGTCACCAGCACCCAGTACAGGGGTACGACGACCAGCGCGGTCCACAGCAGGGCGGCACCGCCGGTCAGGGTCCGGCGCGCGATGTTCACATGCCCTCCTGCTGGCTGTCCATCCGGGTGAAGCCGGACAGGCGGGTGGTGAGCAGCGACAGCCCGAGGCCGAAGACGACCAGCAGCGTGGCCATCGCGCTGGCGCGGCCCATGTCATGGGCCTGGAAGCCGGTGATGTACATGGCGAGCGGCAGGACTCGGGTCGCGGTGCCGGGGCCTCCGGTGCCGCCGGACAGGACGTAGATCAGGTCGAAGTAGGTGAGCGAGCCGACCAGCATGAGCGTGCTGGAGGTGACGAAGGTGTACTTCAGTTGCGGCAGGGTGATGTGCAGGAAGCGGGTCACCGGTCCGGCGCCGTCGATCTCGGCGGCCTCGTACAGGGATACCGGGATCTGCCTCAGGCCGGCTTGGTAGAGCAGCGCGTGGAACGGCACGAACTGCCACGCGATCACGAAGATGACCGTGTACAGGGCGAGTTCGGGCGAACCGAGCAGGGGCTTCGCCAGCCAGTGCAGGCCGGGGGCCGCGCCGATGCCGAAGGACGGATCGAGCAGCGCCTGCCAGGTCAGGCCGATCGCCACCGCGGACAGCAGCAGCGGCAGGAACCAGAGCACCGCGAACAGCGCGCGCAGTCGGCCGCGCGGGGCCTGGAAGACCCCGAGGGCCAGCGCGAGCGGCGTCTGCACCAGCCAGCTGACCACCATCACCTTGAGGGTGAGCCACAGCGCCTGCCAGGTCGCGGAGTCGGTCAGGACACCGGTCCAGTTGCCGAGCCCGGCCCAGCCGACGCTGCCGAGACCGTCCCAGCGGGCCAGGCTGAGCACCAGCACACCGACCAGGGGGACCAGACCGAACAGGCCGAACAGCAGCAGGGCGGGCGCGGCCATCAGCAGGCCGCTGTAGCGGTGGCGCCTTCGGGCGGGCGCTGTGCCCGGTCGCGCCCGGTGGGACGCGGCCGGACGGGACGTACGGACCACGGCGGTCATTACTGCGCCGCCTCGCTCATGTTCGTACCGAACTCCTCGGGCTTGATCTGCCGCAGGAAGGACTTGTCCACGTTGGTCAGCAGAGGGTCGGCCTGGTCGGAGGGCAGGGCCTGGTCCCAGGAGAGCGTGAAGTCCGGGGAGTTCTGCACCAGCTGGTAGACGAAGGTCAGCCACTTCTTGTCGTCCGACTTCACGTTCGCCAGCTTCGAGTCCAGCGAGTTGACCGGCGGGACGCTTCCGGAGGACAGGTAGGCGTCGATCTGGTCGCTGTTCATGACGTACTTCTTCAGGTACGTCAGCGCCGCCGACTTGTTCTTGCTCTTCGAGTTCAGCGACAGGAAGTTGGAGGGGTTGCCGACGATGGACTTCGGGTCGCCCTTGCCGCCGGAGAGGGACGGGAAGGCGACGTAGCCGAGGTCCTTCTTGGCGAAGTCCGGGGCGGCCTTGACGATGTTGGCGTACTCCCAGGTGCCCATCAGCTCCATGCCGGCCTTGCCGGTGTAGAGCAGGGCGGTGGAGGCGCCCTGGTCGTAGCTCACGGAGGAGGCGTTGTCGCCGAAGGCGCCCGCCTTCGCCAGGTCCTGGAGGTCCTGGTTCGCCTTGGTGACGGCTGCGTCCTTCCAGCCGGACACGTCTCCGCCGGCGATCGTGTCGAACACCTGCGAGCCGCCCTCACGGTCGAGCAGGTACTCCAGGTACATCAGCGTCGGCCACTTGGAGTTCGCGGCGAGGGACATCGGGGTGACCCCGTCGCCCTTCAACTTCTTTACGGCGGCGAGGAGTTCGGCGTAAGTCTTCGGAGCCTCGACGCCCGCCGCCTTGAGGACCTTCTTGTTGTAGTAGAGGACGACGGGGGCGAGGCCGTTGGCCGGGACGCCGTAGACCCTGTCGTCGAAGGTGGCGCTCCGCATCACGCTGGGCGTGAACCGCAGCAGGTCCACCTGGGCGTCGGTGACCGCGGACACCTTGCCCGCCTTGACGTAGTCGTCGAGGACGCCGCCGCCCCAGTTGAAGAAGAGATCCGGGGCCTGGTTCGCGCCGAAGGCCACGCGCAGCTTCTGCTTGTAGTCGTCGTTGGCGAACAGCCGCAGGGTGATCTTCTCGTCCGGGTGGTCCTTGTTGTAGGCGTCCACGGACTCCTTGAGGATTGTCTGGTCCGTCAGCGCCCACATCGTCAGACCCTTGGACGAGGAGGCGGAGGACGGCCCGGACGTTCCGCACGCGGTGAGGAGGCTCAATGCCGCCGTCGCGGTGACCGCCGCCACGCCCGCGCGTCGCGCTTTGGGAAATGCGTGGCCGGCTGAACGGCCGGGTGCCGGGAATCCGTGCATGTTCTGTCTCTCTTTCTCTCGGCACGCTCACACGAAAAGCTTTCGGCGATTTCACCGCGGGTGGCCTGCCTGCTGGATCGGGACACTGACACGCCCTTCACAGCCAGGACAAGGAGGAGAAATCCGTCGGTTACGAAAGACTTTCGTGCAAAGGCCGGCCCGGCGTGAGGCTCCCGGGCCGGCCGGAGGAGCGGACGTTCAGGAGACGTTGCCGAAGACCTCCGAGGCCGTGGTCCGGGCGGCGGCCTGTTCGCTGAGGGAGAGGCCCAGGAGCGTCTCGCCGGTGGCGACCGGGATGTCGAGGGTCACGGCGAGGCGGCGTGGCCTTCGTTCTCGCGGGGAAGGACCGGCCGGCGTGAAGCGCGTTTCCTTCTGATTGCTCAGAGCCAGTCCTTGCGCTTGAAGATCACGTACAGGCTGATGCACACGATCGCCATCAGGGCGATGGCGAAGGGGTAGCCGAGTGCCCAGTGCAGCTCCGGCATGTTGCGGAAGTTCATGCCGTAGATCGTCCCGACCAGCGTGGGAGCGAAGAGAATGGCGGCCCACGAGGAGATGCGCTTGATCTCCTCGTTCTGCTCGAACCCCGCCTCCGCCAACGCCCGCATCTCCGCGTTCTGTTGCTGGGTCACCAGGGTCGCGTTCACCGTGAGGATGTCGGTGAGGGCCTGGCGGAAGCCGTCGACGCGTTCGCTGGTGTGGGTGACGTGGTCGGCGACGTCGCGCAGGTAGCGCTGGAGTTCGTCGTCCGTGCCGTACTTGGAGAAGCCGGCGATCAGGCCGTGCAGCATGCCGACCAGGGGGCGGGTGGCGCGCTGGAACTCGACCATTTCGCGGGAGAGTTCGTAGATACGGCGGGAGACCTCCGGGTCGCCGCGGAAGACCTCCGTCTCGATCTCGTCGATGTCGTTCTGGACGCCGGCCACGACCGGTGCGTAACCGTCGACCACCGCGTCGAGGATGGCGTACAGCACCGCCTCCGGGCCCAGCTTCAGCAGTTCCGGTGACTCCTCCATACGGCGGCGGACCGCGGAGAGGTCGGGGGCCGCGCCGTGCCGGACCGTGATCACGAAGTCGGGGCCGACGAACACATGCAGCTCGCCGAAGTCGACCTCCTCCGGGGCGTCCAGATAGCGGGCCGCGCGCAGCACGACGAAGAGCGTCTCGCCGTAACGCTCCAGCTTCGGGCGCTGGTGGGCCTCCATCGCGTCCTCGACCGACAGCGGGTGGAGGTCGAACTCGGCGGCCAGGGAGAGGAGTTCGGCCTCCGTGGGGCGGGCGAGGCCGATCCAGGCCATGCCGGACGGTGTCTCGCGCAGTTCGCGGAAGGTCTCGGTGAGCGTGGCGGGGGAGGAGACGCGGACGCCGTCGCTGTAGAGGGCGGCCTGGACGACGCTGGCCACCTCGGAGGGCTCGGCCGGTTCCGGGTCGGGGCTCGGCGGGGCGGTGTCGGGCGCGGGTGGCTGCGGGGGTGTCAGCGCTCGGCGCCAGACCGATCTCATGGCGCTCTTCGCGGCGGGACGGGCGCGTCGCTCGGACATGCGGCTGCCTCCCGGGTCGAACCTGCGGCTGCGTGATCCCGGGCAGGATATACGGGGCAAACGACACCGGGGTGGCCCGGGGCGCCGCGATTCGGTGAGAGTTGCGGACAGCATGTGTCCGCAAGCCTCGTTAGCGTGCGGGGTATGACGAAGACGACCGCAGCCACGGCTCCCGTTCTCGGCACGTGCGCCCTCAACCGGGCCACCCTCGCACGTCAGCTGCTCCTGGAGCGGTCGCCGCTCACCGCCGAGGCCGCGATCGAGCACCTCCTCGGCCTCCAGGCGCAGAACGTCAAGCCGCCGTACTACGCGCTCGCCGCCCGTCTCGACGGGTTCGCGCCCGAGCGGCTGTCCCGGCTGATGGCCGATCGCGAGGTCGTCCGCATCGTCACCATGCGCTCGACCATCCACACCCACACCGCGGCCGACTGCCTCACCCTGCGCCCACTGGTCCAGCCCGCCCGCGACCGCGAACTCACCAACTTCCGCAAGGGACTTGAGGGCGTGGACCTCGACCGCCTCGCCACCCTCGCCCGCGAGCTGGTCGAGACCGAGCCGCGCACCATGAAGCAGCTCCGCGAGGCCCTCCTGACTGAGTGGCCGACCGCCGACCCCCAGTCCCTCGCCATCGCCGCCCGCTGCAGACTCCCCCTCGTCCAGGTCACCCCGCGCGGCCTGTGGGGACAGAGCGGCCAGGTCGCCCTCACCACCGCGGAACACTGGCTGGGCCGCAACCGGACAGGCCGACCGACCGCCCCAACCACGACCGCCCCCGCGCCGGGCACGCCGGCCTCGACGCCCACCGCAGCCGCCTCCCCGACGCCGGACGCCCCGGCCTCGACGCCCGCAGCCGCCGCCTCTCCGACGCCGGGCACCCCGGCCTCGACGCCCGCGGCACCCGCCCCGTCCCCCGACCCCACCGTCCTCCGCTACCTCGCCGCCTTCGGTCCCGCCTCCGTCAAGGACATGCAGGCCTGGGCCGGTCTGACCCGTCTGCGGGACGCCTTCGAGCGGCTCCGTCCCCAGCTGGTCACCTTCCGTGACGAGAACGGCGTCGAGCTCTTCGACCTGCCCGACGCGCCCCGCCCCGACGCCGACACCCCGGCCCCGCCCCGCTTCCTCCCCGAGTTCGACAACCTGCTGCTCTCCCACGCCGACCGCACCCGCGTCGTACCGCCCGAGTACTGGGGCCGCAGCTGGGTCGGCAACATCGCCTACTGCACGTTCCTCGTCGACGGCTTCCTCGCCGGCGTGTGGAAGCTGACCGACGACGCCCTCGTCGTCCAGCCCTTCGGCAGGCTCACCAAGGCCCAGCGCGCGGACGCCGTGACGGAGGGCGCGCGGATGCTCGACACCATGCACCCGGGAGCCTCGTACGACGTCCGCTTCGGGACCGTGCTCCCGTAGACCCTGGAGCTGCCGCTGCCGTAACCCTCAGTCCGCCCGCCCCGTCACCGCCACCGTCAGGCCCAGCCCGATCATCGTGAAGCCGCCCGCCCCGCCGATCATCGACAGGCGGCGGTCTGAGCGGGCGAACCAGGTGCGGGCCGCCGAGGCGGTGAGGCCCCAGAGGGTGTCCGTGACCAGGCCGATCGAGATGGGGATCAGGCCGAGCAGGAGCATCTGGGCGGGGGCGTGGCCGGCCGAGTGGTTCACGAACTGGGGGAGCACGGCGGCGAAGAACACGACGCCCTTGGGGTTGGTGAGGCCGACCAGGACCCCGTCAAGGACGGTCCGCAGGTCGCCGCGCGCCGGCTGCGTGGGCCGGGTGCTGATCGCCGAGGCCGTCAGCTGCCTGCGGTGCCGGAAGGCCTGGACGCCGAGGTAGACGAGGTAGGCCGCGCCGGCCAGCTTCACCACCAGGTACACGGTCACCGACCGTTCCACCAGCGAGCCGATCCCGACCGCCACCGCCACCACCAGCAGATACGAGCCGAAGACATTGCCGATGGCGGTCGCCACGGCAGTACGACGGCCGTGCGCCAGCGCCCGTCCGATCACGAACAGCACGCTCGGCCCCGGAATCACGATGACCAGCAGGGACATCGCGGCGAAGGCGAGGAAACGGTCGGTGGACACCATGGCTATCACTCCCGTCGGGCGACGCTCATTGAAACAGCCGTCCGCCACCGCCCTCTAGAGTCGGTCCCATGGAACTCCGGCAGCTCGGCTATTTCGTGGCGGTGGCCGAGGAGCTGCACTTCGGGCGGGCGGCCGAGCGGCTGCACATCGTGCAGTCCGCGGTGAGCATGCAGATACAGCGCCTGGAACGGGAGTTGGGCGCCGAACTGTTCGACCGGACTCCCCGGCGGGTGCGGCTGACGGGTGCCGGGGAGCGGCTGTTGCCCGAGGCGCGGGCCGTGCTGGCCGCGGCGGAACGGGCACGGGCGGCCGTCGCGCCGCCGGCCGGGCTGCGGATCGGGACCAGTACGGGGCTCGGCGCACACCTCGACCGGGTGCTCACCGCGTTCGCCCGCCGCGCGCCGGACGTGCCGGTGGAGCTGTTCTCGCTCCCGGTCGCCGAGCGCCTCGCCAGGGTCGCGGGCGGGCAGCTGGACGCCGCGTTCGTACGGGCCGTCGAGCCGGTGCCGGGCGTGCGGGTGCTGCCGCTGTGGCCCGACCCCCTGGTGGTCGCCCTCCCGGCCACCCACCCGCTCGCCGGGCGTCCCGAGATCGGCGTCGAGGAGCTGGCCGGGCTGCCCCTCTCCCTCACCGAGCGGCGCAACAACCCCGCCCTGGTCGACCTGGTCCTCGGCGCCTGTCACGAGGCCGGCTTCGAACCGGTGCCCGGACCGGCGAGCGGCTCCCTCCAGGACATCCTCGCCACCATCGGCAGCCGGCCCCTGTGGACGGTGGTGTACGCCTCCCACGCGCGCGTGCTGCGCAGCCCCCGGGTGGCCTTCGTGCCGTTCCGGGCGCCGGGCCTGGCCCTCCCGACCGGCCTCGCCGTGTCCGCCACCCCGCCCCCGCACCTGGACACCCTGCTCCTGGCCTGCGGCGATCACGAGAGCTGATCGCTGCGGTCGCGGTCTGCTTCTTGGTCGCGGAGGCCGGAAGCGATGGACTGGACCCACCGAAAAGCACCCCCGATCAAGGGAGTTCAGTCATGCCGATCGTCACCGTCCAGCAGGGGCCCCGGGACACCGAGCTCAAGCGGGACCTCGTCAAGCGCATCACCGACGCGTTCGTGGACGCGTACCGGATCCCGGCGGAGACCGTGCAGGTCTGGATCCACGAGGTCCCGACGGACAGCTGGGGCGCCGCGGGAAAGCTCACCGCGGACAAGTAGCGGGTTTCCGCGCACATGGACAGGGGGCGTTGCGGGCTGCTCGTGGTAGCCCGCAACGCCCCCTGGTCTCATACCTGAGGGGTACTCAGGAGACCTTTCTCGGTTACGAGTTGACCTGTGCGGTCACCAGGCTGGAGAAGGTGGTCAGCCGGGTGTAGACACCCGGGTAACCGGCCTCCGCGCAGCCCTCGCCCCAAGAAGTGATCCCTGCCAGGACGCCCCCGATGAGCAGGGGACCGCCGCTGTCGCCCTGGCAGGTGTCTACGCCGCCGGACGTGTATCCGGCGCAAACCATGTCGGACGCGATGAAGTCCGAACCGTAGGAGCTCTTGCAGCTGGAGTCGGACACGATCGGGACGGTCGCGGTCCGCAGCTGGTTGGAGGAGCTGCCGTTCTCCGAGGTGGTGCCCCAGCCGAGGATGCGGGCGGTGGTGCCGGCCGCGTACACGCTGGTCTGGGAGGAGGAGACGTACGACGCCGGGGTGTACGACATCGACGTCGAGAGGGTGAGGACGGCCACGTCGTCGCCGTTGGTGGCGTCCGTGTAGCTCGGGTTGATCCAGATCTTGCTGACCTTGCTGACCGTGCCGTTGGTGCCGTTCAGGTAGGTGCGCCCGCCGACGACTCTCACGCTGCTGGTGGTCTCGCCGACCATACAGTGGGCCGCCGTCACCACCTTGGTCGCCGAGACCAGGGTGCCGCCGCAGAACTGGTTCTGGGAGGCGTCCGTGATCTGCATCATGAACGGGTACGACGTCGTCGTGGTCGTCGAACCGCCGACGATGGGCTGGGGGGCTGCGACAGCGGTGGGGGCGCTGAGCAGGGCCGTGGCTGCGGCGGCAGCGGTCGCCGCGACGACGGCGGCGGTCTTCTTGGCGCGGTTGAGCCCGAACATGAGTCTCCTCAGTGGGGGTTGCCGGTGGGGGTCGCGCGGGTGTGGGGGTGGTGCACGGGGGTCGCGGGACCGACCCCCGTATGCCCGGGCGAGCGGCACGCCCTTAAGCTAGAACCCGGTGCGCCCTCACCCCAATGAGGGAACCCCCTAGGGGAGTTGGGCAGGGAAAACCCTCGGTCGCCCGCACAGTAGACCGACAGACCTCACTTGGTACGGCGCCCCGCCGCCAGTCGGACGATATCCACCCGAGAGCGGATGCCGAGCTTGCGGTAGACCCGTGTCAGGGTCGCCTCGACGGTCTTCACGCTGATGAACAGACGTGCCGCGATCTCCCGGTTGGTCGCGCCCTCCATGACCAGCGCGGCGACCTGACGTTCCATCGAGGCGAGACCCTCCAGGCCCGCCAGACCGTCCGAGCCCTCCGACGCGTCGGAGGGGGCATTCGGTTCCACCGGGGTCTCGGCGGCCGCCGCCTCCACCTGCCGCAGCCACGGCAGCGCCCGGCACCGCCGGAAGAGCCGGGCCGCCTCGTCGTACGACGTCGGTCCGGACCGGCCGCCGCGCAGCGAGGCCAGCGCGAACGCGGCCCGCGCCTCCTCCAGGCCGTATCCCAGCTTGGCCAGCCGGTCCTGAACGGACGTCAGCTGGGCGAGCGCGGCCTCCTGCTCCCCACGCGCGGCCCGTACGAGCGCCTCGGCCCGGTCGAGCACGGCCAGCACGCTCTCCCGGCCGAGCCGCAGCGCGTGCGCCCGGGCCCCGGCGACGAGCTCCTGCGCCTCGTCGACCTCGCCGATCCGGACCAGGGCCTCGGCGAGGTCGCCGTGCCAGCGGCCGCGGGCCGGGTCGTTGATGCCGAGCCCGTGCTCCAACTCCCGTACCCGGCGAAGCGAGTGCACCGCCCCCTCGGCGTCCCGGGCGACCAGCTGGGCGTGCCCGAGCGCGGTCAGCCCTCGCGAGATGTACATCTGGTCGCCGGCCTGCTCGGCCAGGTCGACCGCCTCCCGGCCGAGCGCCAGCGCCCGGTCCACGTCCCCGCCCGCGGCCTCGGCGAGGGAGGCGAGCACGGCGGAGGGCACCTCGCCGATCCCGGAGTCGCGGGCCAGCCGCATGGACTCCCGGGCCAGGTCGAGGGCGCGTCCGCAGTGCCCGGAGCGCAGTTCGGTCTCGGCCAGCAGGCGCACGAAGTGCACCTCGCTCTCGACCATGCCGCGCCGCCGCACCTCGCGCAGCAGCGCGCTGACCGTGGAGCGGGCCTCGGGCAGCTGGTCGCTCATGATCAGCCAGCGGAAGCGGGTCGCGCCCGCGCCGTTGTGATGGCAGGCCACCTCGGGGAGCTGAGGTTCCTTCAGCGCGCGCTTGATGGTCGCGGGACCCTCCGGGTGGCCCATCAGGATCTCGGTCTGCGCCTGGAACGAGAGCGCGAGCAGCTCGGTGCGCCGGTCACCGGCCCGGGCCGCCAGCTCCGCCGCGTGCGCCGCCTCCTGACGACCCTCGGCGAAGTCGCCCTCCACGACCAGGGCCCGCCAGGCCAGCTGGTAGTGGACCAGGGCGAGCAGCCGCGGGTCGTCGCCGGCGTCGGCCAGCACCTGCGGGTAGACGGTGTCGACCTCGCCGAGCGCCTGCCCGGCCGCCTCGATCACCACCATCCAGGCCCGCACCCGGTCGGCCGGCGCGGTCGCCCGGGTCAGCACCTCGCGGGCGATGTCCCGGGCCAGGTCCACCTCGCCCGCGGTGATCGCGTCCTCGGCGGCCTGGAGCCGGCGCTCGTCCGGGCCCGGGTCGTGGTCGGCCGGGGTGTGCCGGGCGGCGAGCAGGCCGAGCGACGCGGCGACCGAGGGTGCCCCGCGGTCCCGGGCCAGCGCGGCGGCCTCGGCGAGCCGGGCGGCGGCCTCCGGGTCGGTGCCGGTGGTCGCGAGGGCGAGGTGACGGGCCCGCTCGATCGGGTCGGAGGCGGCCGTGGACAGCGCGGCATGCGCGGCCCGCCGCTCCTGCGCGGGCGCCTCCGCGTACAGCGCGGCCGAGATCAGCGGATGCGCGAAGCGTACGGCGGGACCCTCGGGCTCCGTGGCGAGGAGCCCGAGTTCGGCCGCCTGGGCCGTCTCCGCCTCGGCGTTCTCCCGGCCGGCCGCGTGCAGCAGCGCCACCGTGGGGCGGGCGCCGGCGCTGGCCACCAGGAGGGTGCGGCGGGCCTCGGCGGAGAGCATCTCCAGACGGTTGAGGACGAGGGCGCGCAGCGAGGTCGGCACCGGCAGGGGCTCGCCGGGTCTCGGCGGGGTCGGGTTCTCCGCCAGGGCGCGGCCGAGCTCCAGGGCGAAGAGCGGGTTGCCGGCGCTGGTGCGGTGGATGTCGCGGACCGTGGAGCGGGGCAGGCCGGTGTAGCCGCGGTGGTCGAGCAGGACGGAGACCTGGGCGCGGGAGAACGCGCCGAGCCGTACGGCGAGGGTGTCCGGGGGTGACGCGCGTAGGTGGCGGTCGTACTCCTGGCCCTCCGTGCGCACCGCGCACAGCAGTTGCACCGGGGTGTCGCCGAGGCGGCGGGCGGCGAAGCCGAGGAGTTCGGCGCTGGCCGAGTCGAGCCACTGGAGGTCGTCGGCGACGATCAGGACGGGGCCCTCGGCGGCGAGTGCGCGCAGCGCGGACAGCACCGCGAGGCGCAGGGCGAGGGCGTCGCGCTGGAGGGTGGACTCGCGTCCGGTGAGCGCCGACTCCAGTGCCGTGCGCTGGGCCGCGGGCAGCTTCTCGGAGACCTCGTCGAGGACCAGGCCGAGCAGGTCGGCGAGGGCCAGGAACGGGAGGTGCGATTCGGACTCGGTCGCCGAGCAGCGCAACACGGTGCGGTCGGCTGTCCCATATTCGGATGCCAATGCCCGCAGGACGGTCGACTTTCCTATTCCGGCGGGGCCGTGGAGCAGCACACTGCCGCCGCGCGCGAGCTGCTCACGCGCGGCACCGATCAGCTCCTCCCGGCCGATGACCAGGTCGGGGCGGCATCTGGCAGGCTCCTTGAAGTCCCCTCGCACGGTCACCGCTCCCCTCCGTGTGTCGTGTCCGGACCAAATTCTAGGCAATGTCTCTTTGAAATTCGGACGGACGGGGTGGTGAGGGATATAACAATGGTGCAGCACACGGAAATTCAAAGCCCCGCCGCATGAATAGCGACCCGACCAACCGGTTGCCGGGAGCTACGGAAGCAGCCCCGTCCGGCGCGCCGCGGCGACCGCCTCGCCCCGGGTGTGGGCGCCCAGTTTGCGCATCGCCGAACGCAGGTAGCTCTTCACCGTCTCCGGGCGCAGCCCCAGCCGCTCCGAGGCGGCGGCGTTCGTCGCCCCGGCCGCCAGACAGGCCAGGACGTCCAGCTCACGGGGGGTGAGCCGGACCCCGGACGGACGCGGGGCGAGGGGCGCCGCCACCCCCGGTGTCAGCAGCTCACAGGCGTCGAGGAGTTCCGCACGCAGCGCCGGGTCGGCGATCCGCGGGGCCAGTGCGCGCAGCGCCGCGTGGGCCTCGCGCACCTGCTCCCAGACGGCGCCTGTGCCGGGGTCGCGGGCCGACTCGGTACGGATCGCCTGCCCGAGCAGCCCCCGCACCTGGTCCTGCACGGCCAGCGTCTGCTCGACGTCCCGCGCCGCCTCCATCGCCGCGTCCAGGGTGCGGTCGCCCAGCGGCTGGGGTGTGCGCAGGGCGCCGTACAGGACACCGCGCACCCGGCGCCGTACCACCACCGGGACCGCCAGGATCGAGCGGAGCCCCTCGGTCGCGACCGGGATGTCGTACTCGTGGCTGATCTGCCGCGACGAGGAGTAGTCGGTCACCGCGCACGGGCGGGCGAGGGCGACCGCCCGGCCGCCGAGGCCGTTGCCGGAGGTCACCGGGAGGCCGCTGAGCGCGGGGGTGGCGTTGCCGTTGAGCTCGCTGATCCGCACGTGCCGGCTGCCCGGCTCCACCAGGCCGCCGAAGGCGACCGGGAGCCCCGTGGTGCGCCGCAGCCGTACCAGCGCACTGCGTATCTCGACCGCCCCGGCCGCGTCTGCTGTCACCTGCTCAACCTTTCCCCGCAGTGGGATCCCCTGTTCGGGGCCCCTTTCCCACGACGCACCCCCGTTCGGGGGTAGTGAGACCTGCATCACGGATTACACGATGGCAGAGAGCCGCCCGGCAATGGTCCGGTCAGAGGAGGAAGCACGATGACTACGGCGACGGAGGACTTCCGGAGGGCGCGGGACTTCCTGCTGGAGCACCGCGAGGAGTACGCGAAGGCCTACGAGGGCTTCGCCTGGCCCCGGCCCGAGCGCTTCAACTGGGCGCTCGACTGGTTCGACGTCATCGCCGCCGGAAACGACGGGACCGCCCTGCACATCGTCGAGGAGGACGGCACCGAGGTCCGGGTCTCCTTCGCGGAGATGGCCGAGCGTTCCGACCGGGTGGCGAACTGGCTGCGCGGGCGCGGTGTCCGCCCCGAGGACCGCATCCTCGTGATGCTCGGCAACCAGGTCGAGCTGTGGGAGACCGCGCTGGCCGCGATGAAGCTGCGGGCCGTCGTCATCCCGGCCACCCCGCTGCTCGGCCCCGCCGACCTGCGCGACCGGGTCGAGCGGGGGCGCGTGAAGCACGTGCTGGTACGGGCGGCGGACATCGGCAAGTTCGACGAGGTGCCCGGCCGCTACACCCGTACCGCGGTCGGCGGCGGGCAGGGGGAGTGGCGGGCGTACGAGGAGGCGTACAGCGCCTCCGCCGACTTCACGCCGGACGGGCCGACGATGGCCGACGACCCGCTGATGCTGTACTTCACCTCGGGCACGACCGCCCGCCCCAAGCTGGTCGAGCACACCCACACCTCGTACCCGGTCGGCCATCTCGCGACGATGTACTGGGTCGGCCTCAAGCCCGGTGACGTGCACCTGAACATCTCCTCGCCCGGCTGGGCCAAGCACGCCTGGTCCAACCTCTTCGCGCCGTGGAACGCGGAGGCGACGGTCTTCATCCACAACTACACCCGCTTCGACGCGGGCCGCCTGATGGCCGAGATGGACCGCGCGGGGGTGACGACCTTCTGCGCCCCGCCGACCGTGTGGCGCATGCTCATCCAGGCCGACCTGACCCAGCTGCGCACCAAGCCGCGCGAGGCCGTGGCTGCCGGTGAGCCCCTCAACCCCGAGGTCATCGAGCAGGTCCGGCGGGCCTGGGGCGTCACCATCCGGGACGGCTTCGGACAGACCGAGACCGCCGTGCAGGTCGCCAACAGCCCGGGGCAGGCGCTGAAGACCGGCTCGATGGGGCGGCCCAGCCCCGGGTACAAGGTCGAGCTCCTCGACCCGGTGACCGGCGCGCCCGGCGCCGCCGAGGGCGAGATCGCCCTCGACCTGTCCGCCCGGCCGGTCGGCCTGATGACCGGCTACCACGGCGACCCCGACCGTACGGCGGAGTCGATGGCCGGCGGCTACTACCGCACCGGCGACATCGGCTCGCGGGACGAGGACGGCTACATCACGTACGTCGGCCGGGCCGACGACGTCTTCAAGGCGTCCGACTACAAGATCTCCCCGTTCGAGCTGGAGAGCGCCCTGCTGGAGCACGAGGCCGTGGCCGAGGCCGCCGTCGTGCCCGCACCGGACGAGCTGCGGCTCGCCGTGCCCAAGGCGTACATCGTGCTCGCCGAGGGCTGGCAGCCCGGCCCCGACACCGCCAAGGTGCTCTTCGAGCACTCCCGCGAGGTCCTGGCGCCGTACAAGCGCATCCGCCGCCTCGAGTTCGGCGCGCTGCCCAAGACCGTCTCCGGCAAGATCCGCCGGATCGAGCTGCGTGAGGCCACGGCGGCCGGCTCGGCCGACGAGTACCGCGAGGAGGACTTCCGGTGACCTCTCAGTCGTCGTACACACACGGAACCAGCGACACGACCCTGCTCGGCGACACCATCGGCGCCAACCTGGACCGGGCCGTGGCGCGGTGGCCGGAGCGCGAGGCACTGGTCGACGTGCCGTCGGGGCGGCGCTGGACCTACGCCCAGTTCGGCGCGGACGTCGACGAGTTGGCGCGGGCGCTGGTCGCGAGCGGGGTGGCGAAGGGCGACCGGGTCGGCATCTGGGCGATCAACTGCCCCGAGTGGGTGCTGGTCCAGTACGCCACCGCGCGCATCGGCGCGATCATGGTGAACATCAACCCGGCCTACCGCACCCACGAGGTCGAGTACGTCCTCAACCAGGCCGGCATCTCCCTGCTCTTCGCCTCGCTCAGTCACAAGACCAGCGACTACCGGGCGATGGTCGACCAAGTGCGGGGCAGGTGCGCCGAGTTGCGTGAGGTCGTGTACATCGGCGACCCGAGCTGGGCGGCACTGCTGGGGCGCGCGGCGCCCGAGGCCGCGTACGAACCACTCTCCTGCGACGACCCCGTCAACATCCAGTACACCTCGGGCACCACGGGCTTCCCGAAGGGCGCCACCCTCTCCCACCACAACATCCTCAACAACGGTTATTTCGTCGGGGAGTTGATCGCCTACACCGAGCAGGACCGGATCTGTGTCCCGGTGCCCTTCTACCACTGCTTCGGCATGGTGATGGGCAACCTGGCGGCCACCTCGCACGGCGCCTGCATGGTCATCCCGGCCCCGTCCTTCGAGCCGAAGGCCACGCTGGAGGCGGTCCAGCAGGAGCGGTGCACGTCGTTGTACGGCGTCCCGACCATGTTCATCGCGGAGTTGAACCTCCCCGACTTCGCGACGTACGACCTGTCGTCGCTGCGCACCGGCATCATGGCGGGCTCGCCGTGCCCGGTGGAGGTGATGAAGCGGGTGGTCGCCGAGATGCACATGGAGCAGGTCTCCATCTGCTACGGCATGACGGAGACGTCCCCGGTCTCGCTCCAGACGCGGATGGAGGACGACCTGGAGCACCGCACGGGGACGGTCGGCCGGGTCCTGCCGCACATCGAGGTGAAGGTCGTCGACCCGGCCACGGGAGTGACCCAACCCCGGGGCGAGGCGGGCGAGTTGTGCACCCGAGGCTACAGCGTGATGCTCGGCTACTGGAACGAGCCCGAGAAGACCGCCGAGGCCGTCGACCCCGGCCGCTGGATGCACACGGGCGACCTCGCCATGATGCGCGACGACGGTTACGTCGAGATCGTCGGCCGGATCAAGGACATGATCATCCGGGGCGGCGAGAACATCTACCCGCGCGAGATCGAGGAGTTCCTCTACGGCCATCCGAAGATCGCGGACGTCCAGGTGGTCGGCGTACCCCACGAGAAGTACGGCGAGGAGGTCCTGGCCTGCGTCATCCCGCGCGACCCGGCGGACCCGCCGACGCCGGCGGAGCTGCGGGCGTACTGCGAGGGGCGGCTGGCGCACTACAAGGTGCCGAGCCGGGTGCAGATCCTGGAGGCCTTCCCCATGACGGTGTCGGGGAAGGTGCGGAAGATCGAATTGCGGGAGAAGTACAGCGCCCCGTAAGGGGCCCGCAGATGCTCACACGCCTCGCGTATCCATGTCGTCGGCCAGGTCGTTCACCGGCTGTGGCGTGCCCGTGAGGTCCAGCACGAACAGAGGGACGCCGAGGGAGTCGGCGCGGGCGCGGGCTTCGCCGGCGTAACCCGCGAGGGAGAAGTAGACGCAGGTCGCCGACTCCGTCATGGCGGTCAGCCACAGGCACTCCACGTCCCGTGACGAGGCCGGGCGCACCGTCGGGTCGACCTGCGCCAGCAGCCCGCGCGCGGCGATGCCGATGCCCGACGGCGGCCGCTGGTCGGCCCGCCGGATGTCCCGGTACCCGAGCCAGCGCAGATACAGCGCGGCGGCCGTCACGGCGTCCCGTGCGGTGCGGATGGTGACGGGCTGGAAGCGGGGGCGCCGGCCTTGCGGCTCGCGGGCGCGGGCCGGTTTCGGAGCGGGGGCCGGCTCCGCCCACGGCCAGGTCTCGGCGCTCGCCTCGTCCGCGCCGTCCGGCTCGGCCTCCTTCGCCACCGGCACCCGCAGCAGCGTCCCGCACGGGCAGCCCAGTTCCGGGCGGGGCCACTGGTCGCTGCGGCCGCAGGAGGTGCAGCGCAGGGTGATCCAGTCCTCTTCCCAGACGGGATGGGTGACGGCCGTCGCCGTGCCGTGCCGGTCCAGCGGTGGGGCGACCGGCGCCCCGCACACGCACGGATACGACGGCGCCGAGTAGAGGTGCTCCCGCCGGCAGGCCGGACAGCGCACCGAGACGCTCTCGGACATGGCCCACATCGTCCTCCAGCGGACCCCCGCTTGTCCCTCTCTTGACTGCCTTCACCCACCGGCCTACATTGCTTCCAGATAGTAGAAAATAGTTTCCACAATACGGAAAAGCTCACCGCGGGGCGCGACGGGGGTGCTGGTCCGACAGCCGAGGCAGGAGTACTCGATGGCACGTATGACCGCTGCCCGCGCGGCAGTTGAGATCCTCAAGCGTGAAGGTGTCGGCGACGCGTTCGGTGTGCCGGGCGCGGCGATCAACCCCTTCTACGCGGCGCTCAAGGCCTCCGGCGGGATCAATCACACCCTCGCCCGCCATGTCGAGGGCGCCTCGCACATGGCCGAGGGGTACACGAGGACCCACGCGGGCAACATCGGTGTCTGCATCGGCACCTCCGGTCCCGCCGGCACCGACATGATCACGGGCCTGTACTCCGCGATCGGCGACTCGATCCCGATCCTGTGCATCACGGGCCAGGCGCCGACCGCCGTGATCCACAAAGAGGACTTCCAGGCCGTCGACATCGCCTCGATCGCCAAGCCGGTCACCAAAATGGCGGTCACGGTGCTGGAGGCGGCGCAGGTTCCCGGCGTCTTCCAGCAGGCCTTCCACCTGATGCGGTCCGGCCGTCCCGGGCCGGTCCTGATCGACCTGCCGATCGACGTCCAGCTCACCGAGATCGAGTTCGACCCGGAGACGTACGAGCCGCTCCCGGTCTACAAGCCGGCCGCGAGCCGCGCCCAGATCGAGAAGGCGATCGGGATGCTGAACGCGTCCGAGCGCCCGCTGATCGTCGCCGGCGGCGGTGTCATCAACGCCGACGCGGCCGAACTCCTCGTCGAGTTCGCCGAGTTGACCGGCACCCCGGTCGTCCCGACGCTGATGGGCTGGGGCCTGCTCCCCGACGACCACGAGCTGAACGCCGGCATGGTCGGCCTCCAGACCTCGCACCGCTACGGCAACGCGACCTTCCTGGAGTCCGACTTCGTCCTCGGCATCGGCAACCGCTGGGCCAACCGCCACACCGGCAAGCTGGACGTGTACACGGCCGGCCGCAAGTTCGTGCACGTCGACGTCGAGCCGACCCAGATCGGCAAGATCTTCGCCCCGGACTACGGCATCGCCTCCGACGCCAAGGCCGCCCTTGAGCTCTTCGTCGAGGTGGCAAGGGAGTTGAAGGCGGCGGGCAGGCTCCCCGACCGCAGCGCCTGGGCCGCGTCCGCGCAGGAGAAGAAGGCGAGCCTCCAGCGCCGTACGCACTTCGACGACATCCCGATCAAGCCGCAGCGTGTCTACGAGGAGATGAACAAGGCCTTCGGCCCGGAGACCCGGTACGTCTCCACCATCGGCCTCTCACAGATCGCCGGCGCCCAGATGCTGCACGTCTTCAAGCCGCGGCACTGGATCAACTGCGGCCAGGCGGGCCCCCTCGGCTGGACCGTCCCGGCCGCGTTGGGCGTCGCCAAGGCCGACCCTGAGGCGCAGGTCGTCGCCCTGTCCGGGGACTACGACTTCCAGTTCATGATCGAGGAGCTGGCGGTCGGCGCGCAGCACAGGATCCCGTACGTGCACGTCCTGGTGAACAACGCCTACCTGGGCCTGATCCGGCAGGCGCAGCGGGCGTTCGAGATCGACTTCCAGGTCAACCTGGAGTTCGAGAACATCAACTCGCCCGAGCTGGGCGTCTACGGCGTCGACCACGTCAAGGTCGCCGAGGGCCTCGGCTGCAAGGCGATCCGCGTGACCGACCCGGCGGAGCTGGGCGCGGCCCTGGAGCAGGCGAAGAAGCTCGCCGCCGAGTACCAGGTCCCGGTCGTCGTCGAGGCGATCCTGGAGCGCGTCACCAACATCGCGATGTCGACCACCAACGACATCTCCAACGTGGTGGAGTTCGAGGAGCTCGCGACGGAGCCGGCGCACGCGCCGACCTCCATCAGGACGCTGAAGGTCTGACACCCGTAGACCAAGAGGGCGGCCCGACCGGATGGTTGGGCCGCCCTCTTCTGTCCCCCGTTCCCGTGGCGAGGCCCGCCGCCCCCGTGTCGGCGGGCCCCGCGCTACGAGAATGTGCCCGCCCAGGGGGGCGGTTGAAGCCTCTTGAATCAGATTCAGAGCTGGATTTGAGGATTGCGTAGACGTCCTACGTCCCCAGGTGTACGCGCGTAGTACGCCGTCACGGCTGCTCGTGGTGCTCCGACAGGCCCGGCCAGTCGTCCGGGCCGCCGCCCTGCCATTCGATCAGCTCGCTGCCCTCCACGTCGGTGACGTAGAGGTCGGCGAGGCGCAGGATCTCGCCGACGTCGTCCACGTGCGTGGCGACGCCCAGGGTCTCGTCTCCGTCGGTCACCCGCCGGGAGCCGTCCAGCGCCGGCGAGTGCACCACGATGTGCGGATGCTCGGTTGGATGTGCCATGCCTTCAGCGTCCTGCCGAAGGGGCGTGGACGCACCCCGTACGCAACGAAAGGCGCCGGATGCGGGACCGTTCCGCATCCGGCGCCTTCCGCCCGGTGAGGTCTTCTGTTGTGGCTGGGACCGCGGCGGCTGCGACGGAACCGCGGCGCCTCCTCCCTCAGGTCGAAGAGGAAGCGCCCGGACCTTCACCACCGCACTGGCTCGCACACCGCCGCGGTCCTTGCCTCGCCCGCGTGCCGCCGACCGGCCACCCCTCATCCGGGCCGTTCGGCAGACGCGGGCCGTCCGTGTCAGTCCTCGCGCAGGGCGCGGACCGCCTCCTCCACGCGCCTGCCGTACTCCGGGTCGGCGGCGTGGAAGTGGGCCAGGTTCTTCTCGATCACGTCGTCGCGGGAGACCTGGGAGAGGCCGCCGGCGATGTTGGCGACCAGCCGGGACCGCTCGTCCTCGGACATCAGGCGGTACAGCTCGCCCGCCTGGAAGAAGTCGTCGTCCTTGGTGTGCTGCGCGGCCTCGTGGGTGCCGGTCCAGCCGCTGACCGCCAGCGGGGCCGACAGGGCGCGACCCGTCTCGGCCGGTCCGTCGTAGGAGTTCGGCTCGTAGTTCTTCGCCGCGCGGCCCTGGGAGTTGGTCGCCATGAGACCGTCGCGGCCGTAGTTCTGCGCGGTCGTCGCCTTCGGGGCGTTGACGGCGAGCAGGGTGTGGTTGACGCCCAGGCGGTAGCGGTGGGCGTCCGCGTAGGCGAACAGGCGGCCCTGGAGCATCTTGTCCGGCG
Organism: Streptomyces sp. CA-249302; assembly: GCF_050936785.1. Lineage (NCBI taxonomy): Bacteria > Bacillati > Actinomycetota > Actinomycetes > Kitasatosporales > Streptomycetaceae > Streptomyces > Streptomyces sp. CA-249302. The sequence goes on from NZ_JBNJMG010000001.1 coordinate 8,745,662, forward strand.
AAGGACCGATGCCGGGCACGAAGTTGTTCGGGGCGAACGCGGCCTGCTCGACCTCGGCGAACACGTTGTCCGGGTTGCGGTCGAGGACCAGGCGGCCCACCCGCCGCAGCGGGAAGTCCTTGTGCGGCCACACCTTGGTGAGGTCGAAGGGGTTGAAGCGGTACTCCGCCGCCTCGGCCGCGGGCATGATCTGGACGTAGAGGGTCCAGGACGGGTTCACGCCCCGCTCGATCGCCTGGAGCAGGTCGGTCTGGTGCGAGTTGGCGTCCTTGCCCGCGAGCTCCGCGCCCTGCTCTGCGGAGAGGCTGCGGACACCCTGGTTGGTCTTGAAGTGGTACTTGACGAAGAAGGCCTCGCCCTCGGCGTTCGTCCACTGGTACGTGTGGGACCCGTAACCGTTCATGTGGCGGTACGACGCCGGGATGCCGCGGTCGCCCATCAGCCAGGTCACCTGGTGCGTGGCCTCGGGGGCGTGCGCCCAGAAGTCCCAGACGTTGTCCGGCTCCTGCTTCCCGGTGAACGGGTCGCGCTTCTGCGAGTGGATGAAGTCCGGGAACTTGATCGGGTCCTTGATGAAGAAGACCGGGGTGTTGTTCCCGACGAGGTCGTAATTGCCCTCTTCGGTATAGAACTTGACGGCGAAGCCGCGCGGGTCGCGGACCGCGTCCGCGCCGCCGAGCGAGTCGGCCACGGTCGAGAAGCGCAGGAACAGCTCGGTGCGCTTGCCCACGGTGCTCAGGAAGTCGGCGTACGTGAAACCGGTGACGTCGTCCGTCACCTCGAAGTAGCCGTAGGCGCCGGAACCGCGGGCGTGCACCACACGCTCCGGGATGCGCTCGCGGTTGAAGCGGGCGAGCTTCTCCAGGAGGTGCTGGTCCTGGAGGAGGAGCGGGCCGCCGACGCCGGCGGAGGCTGAGTTCTGGTTGTCGGCGACCGGGGCGCCGGACTCGGTGGTGAGCACGCGCTTCGACATCTGGACCTTCCGTACGGTGTCAGCGGAAATTCATTTCCGCTTCGTGGAGCCTAGAAGTGGAGGACTGGAGCGTCAACAGTTTGTTGAAGTGGATTCCGGGCGGCGCCGCCGCCTGGGCGCGACAGGACAGATGTCAGCAGCGGCGCCGCCCGGGGTCTCGAGGTGCGTCAGACCTGGGCGCCGGACAGGCGCTCCACGGCCCGCAGCAGGGCGGAGTGGTCCAGGCCGCCGTCGCCCTGGGCGCGCAGGCTCGCGACCAGCTGGGCGACCACCGCGCCGACCGGCAGGGCCGCGCCGACGTTGCGGGCGGCGTCGGTGACGATGCCCATGTCCTTGTGGTGCAGGTCGATGCGGAAGCCCGGCTTGAAGTCGCGGTTGAGGAAGTTGTCCTTCTTGCGCGTCAGCACGGTCGAGCCCGCCAGGCCGCCGTTGAGGACGTCCAGCGCTGCCTTGAGGTCCACGCCCGACTTCTCCAGGAAGACCACGGCCTCGGCGCACGCCTGGATGTTCACGGCGACGATCAGCTGGTTGGCCGCCTTCACGGTCTGACCCGAGCCGTGCGGACCGCACAGCACGATGGTCTTGCCGAGGGCCTCCAGGATCGGCAGCGCCGCGTCGAAGTCGGCCTGCTCGCCGCCGACCATGATGGACAGCACGGCCTCGATGGCACCGGCCTCGCCGCCGGACACGGGCGCGTCCAGGACGCGGATGCCCTTGTCCTGGGCGGCCTTCGCGAGGTCGACGGAGGTCTGCGGGGTGATCGAGGACATGTCGATCAGCAGTGCGCCGGACTTCGCGTTCTCCAGGATGCCGGCGGGGCCGTAGGAGATGGCCTCGACCTGCGGGGACGCGGGCACCATCGTGACGATCACGTCGGCGTCGCGCACGGCCTCGGCGATGGACCCGGCCACGCTGCCGCCGGCGGCAGCCAGGCGGTCCAGCTTGTCCTGCTCCAGGGTGAAGCCGGTGACGTCGTAACCCGCCTTGATGAGGTTCTCGGACATGGGGGAGCCCATGATGCCGAGGCCTATCCAGGCGATCTTGGGAAGGTTGCTCATGAGGGTGCCTCTCGAATACAGGGGGTCAGCGGGACAGCCAGTCGAAGGCCTCGGCGCTCGAGCGGTCGCCCGGCTTGTACTCCAGGCCCACCCAGCCGTCGTAACCGGCCTTCTTCAGCTGGTCGAGGAGCTCCTCCAGCGGGAGCGAGCCGGTGCCCGGGGCGCCGCGGCCGGGGTTGTCGGCGATCTGCACGTGGCCGGTCTTCTCGGCGTACCGCTCGATCACCGACGGCAGGTCCTCGCCGTTCATGGACAGGTGGTAGAGGTCCATGAGGAACTTCGCGTTGCCCAGTCCCGTCGCCTCGTTGACCTTGTCGACGACGCCGACGCCGGCCGGGGCGGTCACCAGCGGGTAGAGCGGTGACTCCGGCTTGTTGAGGGTCTCGATCAGCAGGATCGCGCCGATCCGGTCGGCGGCCCGGGCGGCCAGGACCAGGTTCTCCAGGGCCAGCGCGTCCTGCTCCGCCGGGTCCACGCCCTCGACGCGGTTGCCGTACAGGGCGTTGAGCGCCTTGCAGCCGAGGGAGGCGGCGAAGTCGGCGGCCACGTCGATATTGGCGCGGAACCGCTCCGACTCCTCGCCCGGGATCGAAAGGGCGCCGCGGTCGGGGCCGGGCAGCTGACCGGCGTAGAAGTTCAGGCCCGTGAGCTGGACGCCCGCGTCCTCGATCGCCTTCTTCAGGGCGTCGAGCTCGGACTGCTCGGGGGTGGGGGAGTCGACCCAGGGCCACCACAGCTCGACCGCGGTGAAGCCCGCCGCGGCGGCGGCCGCGGGGCGCTCCAGGAGCGGGAGTTCCGTGAAGAGGATCGACAGGTTGACGTTGAAGCGCTGCTCTGCGAAGCCCATCTGGGTCGGCGCTCCCTTCCGTGTCGAGTGATTCCGTATTGCGGAAGTTTCTTTCTGCTTAACGGAAGACTGCCTGTGGTGGGGCGGGGCTGTCAAGTACTCTGAGGTGGTGGCCCGGTCCAACGACGAGGTCGCCGCGCTGCTCCAGGAGTACGCGGACCTCATCTCGATCACCGGCGGAGACGCCTTCAAGGCGCGCGTCTACGAGAAGGCCGCACGCGCCGTCGGCGGCCACCACGCCGACGTGTCGACCCTCGATCTCAAGGGCCTCCAGGAGATCCCGAACGTCGGGAAGTCCATCGCCCAGAAGGTCCGCGAGTACTTCGACGGCGGCAGTGTGGCCGCCGTCGAGGAGCTACGGGCGAGGATCCCCGCCGGGGTGCGACGGCTGACGGCCATCCCGACGCTCGGCCCCAGGAAGGCGATGGCGGTCTACGAGGAGCTGGGCGTCTCGTCGGTCGACGAACTCGCCGACGCCATCCGGGAGGAGCGCCTCCGCGACCTCAAGGGCTTCGGCCCCAGGACGGAGGAGAACATCCTCCACGGCATCGAGCTGCTGAGGTCCTCGGGCGGCCGGGTCCGGATCGACGTAGCCATGGATCTGGCCGACGACATCGTGGCCGCGCTCTCCGCGGTGACCGGCTGCAAGCGGTGCACCTACGCCGGTTCGCTGCGCCGGGGCCGCGAGACCATCGGCGACATCGACATCCTCGCCGCGTCCACGAAGCCCGCGCCGATCATGCGCGCCTTCACCGAACTGCCGTACGTCACCGAGGTGATCGGCACAGGCGAGAAGAAGACGTCCGTGCGCACCGGCAAGGGCCTCAACGTCGACCTGCGCGTCGTACCGCCGGACTCCTGGGGCGCGGCCCTCCAGTACTTCACCGGCTCCAAGGCGCACAACATCCGCACCCGCGAGCGGGCCGTGCACCAGAAGCTGAAGCTCTCCGAGTACGGGCTCTTCGACGTCGAGAGCGGCGAGAAGATCGTCTCCGAGACCGAGGAGGAGGTGTACGACCGGCTCGGGCTGCCCTGGATCCCGCCCACCCTGCGCGAGGACCGCGGGGAGATCGAGGCCGGGCTGCGGGACGAGCTGCCCGGCCTGGTCGCCGAGGCCGACCTGCGCGGCGATCTGCACACCCACACCGACCTCACCGACGGGCTCGCCCCGCTGGAGGAGATGGCCGAGGCGGCCGCCGGGCGCGGTTACGCCTACTACGCGATCACCGACCACGGGCCCGACCTGGCCATGCAGCGCATGACCGACGAGCGGATGCTGGCCCAGCGGGAACGGGTGCGCGAGCTGGACGGGACGTATCCCACCAAAGGGCGGCGCGGTGGGCTGCGGCTGCTGCACGGGGCCGAGTTGAACATCGGGCCCGAGGGCGAGGTGGACTGGCCGGAGGACTTCCTCGCCGGGTTCGACCTGTGCGTGGCCTCCGTGCACTCGCACTTCAACCAGGGGCGCGAGGCCCTCACCCGGCGGCTCGTGCGGGCCTGCGAGAACCCCTGTGTCAACATCATCGGCCACCCCACGACCCGGCTCATCGGCAGGCGGCCCGCCATCGACGCCGATCTCGACGAGGTCTTCGCCGCCTGCGCCCGCACCGGCACGGCCCTGGAGATCAACGCCCACCCCGACCGCCTCGACCTGCGCGACGAGGACATCCTGCGGGCCCGGCGGTACGGCGTGAAGTTCGCCGTGAACAGCGACGCGCACGCGGTCCCGCACCTGGCCAACATGCGCTACGGCATCGGGACCGCCCAGCGCGGCTGGCTGACGGCGGACGACGTGATCAACACCTGGCCGGAGCGCAGGCTGCGGGGCTTTCTGCGGAAGGGCGGGCGGTGAGGGGGATCAGCTGCGTCAGCCCGTCGCGGCGGCCTTCTGCCCCGACGGGGCCACGGCGTACCACTTCGCGTCCTTGCCCTGGCCGTTCGCCTGGCCGGCGGCCGTGTCGCCCACGTACCGGTAGAGCGGCCAGCCGCCGAGGGTGACCTGCCGCTCGCCGTTGCGGTGCACCACGCCGAGCAGGCTCTGGTCGACTCCCTCGGCCGGGACGGAGTCCTCCTGCACGATGACCGGCAGCCAGGTCTTGGTGCACGTACCGGAACACGTCCACTTGGAGGGATTCGGCTCGTCGTTGTCGAAGCGGTAGAGGGTCAGCCCTTTGTCGTCCGTGACCACATTGCCCATGCCCTGCATCGCCTTGGCCGCCACGAGAGTGGTCGTCTCCGTCTGGGCGCCGCTCGGGGTGCCGCCGGCGGCCGGTGCGGAGGTCTCCGGCGCGGAGGTGTCCGGTGCGGAGGTCACGGGAGCCGACGTGGCCGGGGCGACCGCGCCGGTGCCGCCGTCGCCGTCCGAGGAGCCGCAGGCCGCCAGCAGGAGCGCGGAGGCGAGCCCCACGAGGGGCAGGGCGATGCGTCGCGGGATCAAGGAGTCGTCCTTCGTCGGGAGTCGCGTCTTCTCGCCCCCTCTGTACGTCGGCCGGCTCCCGCTCTCTCAGCCGCCGACGGCACATGACGCACTCTTGACCATCGCGGCGCCCGCCCGACGACAGCTCCCGGGTTCCGGGCAGGGCGGTGGCATGCCCCCGTCGGCTAGGGTCGCCTCGTGCGATTGAGAGTGGAGTTCACGACCGAACCGTTCGATCTCGACGAGGCCCCCGCGCACGCCCTGGTCGCCCGCGAGGTCGTCGAGTCGGCCGAGCTGGACGCGGTGGACGTCGGGCCCTTCGGCAACACGGCGGAGGGCGGCGCGGACGCGGTCCTGACCGCCGTGGACGCCCTGTTGCGCAGGTCCCTGGCCGCCGGTGCCACCCGCATCTCGCTGCAGGTCAACGTGATCGGGGAGGGCGCCGAGTGACCGGCACCGGGGACGAGCCGTTCATCACGGCCGTGAAGCCGCTGGTCGACGCCATGGGCGGGGAGATGCTGCCGCCCGACGAGGCCGGCCCCGACGACGTCGTGCTCACCTGGGAGGGCGTCGACGCCGTAGCCGTACGCCTGCCGCAGCTCGCGGACTCCCTCGACCACATCCTGGCCGCCATGGAGCGCAAGCAGGGCAAGCCGCTGGCCGAGCTGGACCGCAAGGCCAAGCAGGAGGTCGTACGGATACTCGAGGCCCGTGGCGCCTTCGCCGTGCGGCACGGCGTGGAGACCGTCGCGGGCGCGCTGGGCGTCAGCCGGTTCACGGTTTACAACTACCTGAACCGTGAGAAGGAGAGTTGAGCGTCTCCAGGGCTGCGCCGATGGGGTTTGTTACCCCGAATTTTCAACAAAGTGTTGACGGGGTGTTGCGTGGAGGCGTTAGCTGACCCCCGTGACTTCGACTTCCGCGTCCCCTGGTCTGGCCCGGTTCAACGCCCTGGAGGAGCACGCGGCGTACGCCGCCCTCCACGAGGCGTGTGCCTCCGTGACCTGGGCGAAGCGGCTGCTGGCCGCCCGCCCGTACGCCACCGCCGACGACCTCTGTGCCGCCAGTGACGCCGCCATGGCCGAGCTGACCACCGCGGATCTGGAAGAGGCGATGGCCGGCCACCCGCCCATCGGCCGCCCCAAGGAGGGCGACCCGACCTCGGCCAGGGAGCAGGCCGGCATGTCGGGTGCCGGGGCGGACCTCAAGGCCGAGATGCTCGAACTGAACCTGGCCTACCAGGACAGGTTCGGCCATGTCTTCCTGATCTGCGCCACCGGCCGGACCGGCGAGCAGATGCGCGACGCGGTCAAGGAGCGGATCGGCAACTCGCCGGAGCAGGAGCGGGAGATCGTCCGCACCGAGCTGGGGAAGATCAACCGTATCCGGCTCGCCCGCATCGTCGATGAGGACGTCTGAGAATGAGTACGAGCACCACCGCATCCGTGTCCACGCACATCCTGGACACCAGCCTCGGCCGCCCCGCCGAGGGCGTCGCCGTCGAGCTCTCCGCCCGCGGCGGCCGGGACGCCGACTGGCAGGCGCTCGGCGGGTCCGCGACCGACGCGGACGGGCGGTGCAAGGACCTTCCGGGCCTGCCGGAGGGCACCACACATGTACGGCTCGACTTCGCCGTGGAGCCGTATTTCGAGAAGAAGCAAGCCGATGCGCAGCAGGACGCCCCCGCGAATCGGGACAGCGGTGCCGTGTTCTTCCCGGAGGTGGCGATCACCTTCGCCGTGAAGCCCGGGGAGCACTATCACGTACCGCTGCTGCTCAACCCGTTCGGCTACTCCGTTTACCGAGGGAGCTAGCTATGCCCACCATCCTGGGACAGAACCAGTACGGCAAGGCCGAGAACCGAGTCGTAAAGATCACGCGGGACGGCGCCACCCACCACATCAAGGACCTCAACGTATCCGTGGCGCTGAGCGGCGACATGGACGAGGTCCACTACTCCGGCTCCAACGCCAACGTGCTGCCGACCGACACCACCAAGAACACGGTGTACGCGTTCGCCAAGGAGCACGGCATCGAGTCGGCCGAGCAGTTCGGCATCCACCTCGCCCGTCACTTCGTGACGAGTCAGGAGCCGATCCACACGGCGCGCATCCGGATCGAGGAGTACGCCTGGGAGCGCATCGCCGCCTCCGACGCCAACTCCCGGTTCATCGGGGCGGACGAGGTCAAGCACTCCTTCGTGCGCAAGGGCCAGGAGACCCGGGTCACGCAGATCACCTACGACGGTTCGTCGTGGGAGGTCGTCTCCGGCCTGAAGGACCTCGTCGTGATGAACTCGACGAACTCCGAGTTCTGGGGCTACGTCAAGGACAAGTACACGACGCTCCAGGAGGCGTACGACCGCATCCTGGCCACCCAGGTCTCGGCCCGCTGGCGGTTCAACTGGACCGACGACGAGCAGCGGATGCCCAACTGGGAGAAGTCCTACGAGCAGACCAAGAAGCACATGCTCCAGGCCTTCGCCGAGACGTACTCGCTCTCGCTCCAGCAGACCCTCTACCAAATGGGTTCGCGCATCATCAACAACCGGAGCGAGATCGACGAGGTCCGCTTCTCGCTGCCGAACAAGCACCACTTCCTCGTCGACCTGGAGCCCTTCGGGCTGAAGAACGACAACGAGGTGTACTTCGCGGCCGACCGGCCCTACGGCCTGATCGAGGCGACGATCCTGCGGGACGGCTGCGAGCCGAAGATCCCGGTGGACCTCACCAACCTCTGACCAACTCCATTTGCGGCACCCGTGGCCGGGGAGTCCCGCTCCCCGGCCCGGTACTCAAATCCCCGGGTCCTGCCGTGCCCTCTCCACCCAGCGCAAAGGACGAATCATGGCAGCAGACCGGCGCATCGTCATCGAGAACTGTTCGATCGCGACCGTCGACGCGAACGACACCGAGTACGCGAGCGGACATGTCGTCATCGTCGGCAACCGCATCGAGTCCCTCGGCGCGGGCAGGGCCCCCGATGGCCTGGAGAACGTCGTACGCCGAATCGACGCCTCCGGCCATCTGGTGACCCCCGGCCTGGTCAACACCCACCACCACTACTACCAGTGGATCACCCGGGGCCTGGCCACCGACCACAACCTCTTCAACTGGCTCGTCGCGCTGTACCCGACCTGGGCGCGCATCGACGAGCCGATGGTGTCCGCGGCCGCGCAGGGCTCCCTCGCGATGATGGCCCGCGGTGGCGTGACGACGGCCATGGACCACCACTACGTCTTCCCGGCCGGCTCCGGCGACCTGTCCGGCGCGATCATCCGCGCCGCCCGCGAGATGGGCGTCCGCTTCACCCTCGCCCGCGGCTCCATGGACCGCAGCGAGAAGGACGGCGGCCTGCCCCCGGACTTCGCCGTCGAGACCCTGGAAGGCGCCCTCTCCGCGACCGAGGCCACCGTCAAGGAGCACCACGACGCCTCCTTCGACGCGATGACCCAGGTCGCCGTCGCCCCCTGCTCGCCCTTCTCCGTCTCCACCGAACTCCTGCATGAGGGCGCCGAGTTGGCGCGCCGCCTCGGGGTGCGCCTGCACACCCACGGCTCGGAGACCGTCGAGGAGGAGCAGTTCTGCAAGGAACTGTTCGGCATGGGCCCGACCGACTACTTCGAGTCCACCGGCTGGCTCGGCGAGGACGTGTGGATGGCGCACTGCGTCCATATGAACGACTCCGACATCGCCGCCTTCGGCCGTACGAAGACCGGTGTCGCCCACTGTCCCTCGTCCAACGCCCGCCTCGCGGCCGGCATCGCCCGCGTCCCCGACATGCTCGCCGCCGGCGTCCCGGTCGGCCTCGGCGTCGACGGCACCGCCTCCAACGAGTCCGGCGAACTCCACACCGAACTGCGCAACGCCCTCCTCATCAACCGCCTCGGCGCCCACCGCGAGGCCGCCCTCAACGCCCGCCAGGCGCTGCGCCTCGGCACCTATGGCGGCGCCCAAGTCCTGGGCCGCGCAAGCGAGATCGGCTCCCTGGAGCCCGGCAAGCTCGCCGACCTGGTGCTGTGGAAGCTGGACACCCTGGCCCACGCCTCCATCGCCGACCCGGTCACCGCGCTCGTCTTCGGCGCGGCGGCGCCGGTCACCGCCTCCTTCGTGGGCGGCACGCAGATCGTCGAGAACAACCGCCTGCTGACCGTCGACGAGGACGCCATCGCCCGCTCCACGCGGGCCGAGGCACAGCGGCTGGCGAAGATCGCCGGTCACTGAGCCTCGTAAGGCACCTGATCTCCGGTCGAGGGGGACGGCCCTCGACCGGTGGCCGTGGATCCGAGCAGGGCCCACGGCGACCGTCTCCGGGGCGCGCATGGACGTGTGCGCCCCGGAACGGTCTCCGTAATCCCTTTTGATGGGATCCGTCCCCCCGGTCCCGCACGACCGCGCACCACCTCCAAGAAAACCACGTCAGAGCCGACGTGTTAGCTGACCCGGAGGAACCGCCGTGACCGCCCACCCCGTCGACGAAAAACTCCCCGCGCTGAAAATGGCCACCACGGGCCTCCAACACGTGGCCGCCATGTACGCGGGGGTCGTCGCCCCGCCTTTGATAGTCGGGGCGGCCATCGGCCTCTCCGGTACCGAACTCACCTTCCTCACCGGCGCCTGTCTCTTCACCGCCGGCCTCGCGACCTTCCTCCAGACGCTCGGCATCTGGAAGATCGGCGCCCGTCTCCCCTTCGTCAACGGCGTCACCTTCGCCGGTGTCGCCCCCATGACCGCGGTGGTCGCCTCCACCAAGGACAAGTCCGACGCGCTGCCGGTCATCTTCGGCGCCGTCATGGTGGCCGGACTTCTCGGCTTCATCGCCGCCCCCTTCTTCAGCAAGGCGGTCCGCTTCTTCCCGCCGGTCGTCACCGGCACGGTGATCACGCTCATCGGCGTCTCGCTCCTGCCGGTCGCCTTCGGCTGGGCACAGGGCCCCAACCCCGCGGCACACGACTACGGTTCGACGACGAACCTGGGCCTGGCGGCCGCAACTCTCCTGATCGTGCTGGTACTTCGCCGCTTCACCCGCGGCTTCGTCAAGCAGATCGCCGTGCTGCTCGGCCTGGTCGCCGGCACGCTGGTCGCGATCCCGTTCGGCGCCACCGACTTCAGCCCGGTCGCGGACGCGGACGTGATCGGCTTCCCGACGCCGTTCCACTTCGGCGCACCGCAGTTCCAGGTCGCCGCGATCGTGTCGATGATCGTGGTGATGGTGGTCTCGATGACCGAGTCGACCGCGGACATGCTGGCCCTGGGCGAGATCGTCGGGCGCCCGGCCGACGAGCGGACCATCGCGGCCGGCCTGCGCGCCGACACCCTCGGATCCGCCCTCAGCCCGCTCTTCAACGGCTTCATGTGCAGCGCCTTCGCGCAGAACATCGGCCTGGTGGCGATGACACGGATCCGCAGCCGGTACGTCGTCGCGACCGGCGGCGGCTTCCTGGTGCTGATGGGCCTGTGCCCGATGGCCGCCTCGCTGATCGCCGTCGTACCGCGACCGGTGCTCGGCGGCGCGGGCGTGGTCCTCTTCGGCTCGGTCGCCGCGAGCGGCATCCAGACCCTGGTCAGGGCGGGCCTGGAAAAGGACAACAACGTCCTGATCGTCGCCGTCTCACTGGCCGTCGGCATCATCCCGATCACCGCGCCGGAGTTCTACCACTCCTTCCCCGAGACGGCGCGGATCGTCCTGGACTCCGGCATCTCGACCGGCTGTGTGGCGGCGGTGCTGCTCAACCTGGTCTTCAACCACCTCGGCCGGAACCCGGACGCCCAGGACGTGACCCATCCGATGGAGGCCGTCCCCGCTCAGTCGATCTCGTAACTGTCCCCGTACACCTTCCACTTGAGCGGTGTGTCGAGGTCGAGATTGCCCGCGTGCAGGAACACCCGCTGGGCCGTCTCGACCCGGCTCACGTCACTGTGGGCCGCCTCCTGCCTCATCGCCCAGACCCGGGCGTCGAGGTAGGCGTTCAGATACGTCGTCTCGTCGCCGCCGGCCGCCGGGGTGTGCGCGTGCTTCAGCGCGCGTCTGCGGATGCCGCCGAAGCAGACGGCGTCCGTGCCCGGGCCGTGCATGACCATGGCGTCGTAGTAGACGAACTGGCCGAGCGTGCCGAGACCGTCCCTCTTGGCACGCGCGACCGCCGGGTCGAAGTACACCCGGTCCCGCTCGTCGCGCTGGGCCTTGCGGAAGGCGGCGGTCCGCGCGGCGCGCCGCCAGGCGGCGGGGAAGCCGGCCAGCCCCTTGTGCGAGTCGGTGCCGTCGACCGCCCGCAGCGCGGGCAGATAGGCGGCCAGCGGGTTGTCTGTGTTGTCTGCGTATTGCTTCGTGTACAGCTCGACCAGCGCCAGCATGTCGCCCGTACCGGAGCAGAAACCGATGATGCCGGCGGTGTAGCCGCGCCCGTCGCCGATGTCCTCGATGTACTTGTACTGGGCCTTCCAGTCCAGAGAGGAGTTCTCCGCGCTGCTCACCAGCCGCATCGCGAGGTCCTTCTTGGCGGGGCGGCGAGGCCGGTCGCGGCGGCGGCCTCGGCCGAAGGCCACTGCGTGCTGGTCAGCAGTGCGGTCCCGATCGCGGCGAGCAGGCTGCGGCGGGCGGCTTTTCTGTGCAGGATCGGCACGTCTGTCTCCAATGCGGGCGCTGTGAACGGCAGTCGAGACTGGCGCGGCAACTTGGGAAAGCCGTGGGCCGACGGTAGGAAGTCACTGTGAGTCGACGGCGACCACGGGGAAGCACGGGGGAATGCGCCATGAACGCCCTGTACTACGGCTCCAACCAGGTACCGGTGCCGGCCCGGCCCAGCGGCAGCCTCGCCTTCGCCGCGTACAGCGTCTTCATGTCCGGACAGCCGGGGTGTCCGAACGGACTCTCCCCGGTGAACCGGATCAGACACCAGTAGAGAAAGGCGGACGCGTCGTGCGGACGTGAGTCCGGAGCATCGCAGGCGGGCGGGGGCCGGCCTATCCGAATTCGGCCGCCGACCGGCGGTCAGGCGCGACGGATCACCTGGCACGGGGTCGCCTCCGGGAGGCGGCCGGTGAAGTACGAGCGGGGCGGTACGCCCATCAGCGTGCGGAAGTCGGACGTCATGTGGGACTGGTCGTAGTAGCCGGTGGTGGCGGCGAGCTCGGCCCAGGGGCGGGTGGCCGCGTGGTCGAGTACCGTGCGGACGCGGTTGATTCGGGCGTAGTGCTTGGGGGAGAGGCCGACGTCCTCGGCGAAGAGGTTGCGCAACTGCCGCTCGCTGACGGCGAGTTCACGGGCCACGTCCGCAACCTGGGCCGGGGAGCGGCCGGTACGGACCGACAGCGCGTCGACGCCCGCTCGCACCAGCTCCGTGCGTGAACGGTCCGCCGTGGCCGCGAGCCGCTCCGGGAGCACCTCCGCGAGCCGGGCCAGCGCCTCCTCCGGCGTCAACCACCGCAACTCCGCGGCCAGTTGGCGGGCGGTCGCGCCGGGCAGATCCCCCAGGCGCACCGCGCGGCCGGCCAGTTCCACCGCCGGGATGCCGAGCAGCGGGCGGACGGTGCCGGGCGCGAGCCGCAGCTCCACGCAGGACGCACGGCGTTTGCCGCGGTGGTACGAGGCCCGGGCCCGCGGGCCGACGACCAGCGTGCTGCGGCTGCCGTGCTCCCCGGTACGGACGACCACCTTGGTCGCGGCCTCCGGAAGATGGATGAACGGCTCCGTCGGCACCTCGCCCACCGACACGGACCCGACGCCCGCGACCCACGGGCGCAGCGCCTCGGGCGTGGGCAGGACCTCTCGGGACACGGCGTTCGTCACCCCTCCACCGTAAGCGGGCCGCACGGCCGCCCGGGCCCCGGAACCGTGCCGGAATTTCCAAGAGTTCCGGCACCCGCACCGCCCACCGTGGTGGACATGATCCTCGTGACCGGTGCCACGGGCACCATCGGCAGTGAAGTCGTACGACAGCTCGCGGCGCGCGGCGAGAAGGTCCGCGCGCTGAGCCGGGACCCGGCGAAGGCCCGGGTACCGGCCGGGGTGGAGACCGCACCGGGCCACCACCGCGACCGGGCCTCGGTGGAGGCGGCCATGGCGGGCGTGCGGGCCGCCTTCCTGGTGGGCGTGTTCGGCCCGGACGACGCCGAGAACGACCGGGGTCTCGTCGAGGCGGCGAAGGCGGCTGGGGGTGCCTCCTCCGGGGGAGTGGGGCGGATCGTGAAACTCGGTGCGATCGGCACCGGCGACCCCCGGCTGGGCCGGTTCGGAACCTGGCATCTGCACGGCGAGGAGGCGGCCCGCGCGAGCGGCCTGGAGTGGACGATCCTGCGTCCCTCCGCCTTCGCCTCCAACACGCTGAGCTGGGCGACGGCCGTCCGGGAGGGCACCCCCGCGCCCAACATGATGGGCGGCGGCAGACAGGGCGTCGTGGACCCGCGGGACGTGGCCGAGATCGCGGTGGCCGCGCTGCTCGACCCACGGCACGCGGGCCGCACGTACACCCTGACCGGCCCGGAGACCCTCAGCGCCCACGAACAGGCCGCCGTCCTCGCCGAGGTCCTCGGTCGCCCGGTGCCGCTCCAGGACCTGTCCCCGGAGGAGCGCCGGGCGCAGCTTCTCGCTTCCGGCCTGAGCGAGACGTACGCGGACGGGTTGATGGTGACGGCCCGGTTCATCCACGAGGGCGGCAACGACGTGGTGACCGGGGACGTGGCGGAGGTGCTGGGGCGGCCGGCGCGGACGTATCGGGAGTGGGCCGAGGACCACAAGGAGGCGTTCGCCTGAGGTGTGGGGGTGCCGGCCGACCCGAGGTCACCCGTGACGCGGCCGCAGTACCGCCGCCGCCAGCCCCAGCGCCCCCACCGCGATCACGGTCCCGACCCCGAACGCCAGCCGGTACCCCGCGGCCGTGGCCTCGACCAGCGCATCGCCCCTCGCGAGCAGTCCGTCCGTGCGGTTCGCCGCGAGGACCGAGAGCACCGCCAGGCCCAGCGAACCCCCCACCACCTGCGTCGTGTTGAACAACCCGGACGCCAGCCCCGCGTCCTCCTCCCGCGCCCCCGACATGGCCAGCCCTGTCAGCGCGGGCATCGCCGCTGCGAAGCCGGTGGCGAGCAGGAGGAGGGGCGGCAGTACGTCCGTGACGTACGAACCGTCGGCGGGTGCCCGGCCCAGCAGCGCCATCCCGGCGACGATGAGCGTCAGCCCCGCCAGCAGTACGCGATACGCGCCGAACCGGCCGATGGTCCGCGCCGACAGCCCCAGCATCAGCACCCCGATCGCGACCGGCGCCGGCAGGAACGCCGTGCCGGTGAGCAACTCGCCGTATCCCAGCACGCGTTGGACGTAGAGCGCGCCGATGAACTGGAAACCGTACATCGTCGCGATCATCGCGATCTGCACGCCGTTGGCACCGCTCAGCAGACGCGAGCGGAACAGACGCAGCCGGAGCAGCGGGCGGGCGGCCCGGGCCTGGCGGAGGGTGAACGCCGCGAACAGGGTGAGGGTGAGGACGGCCAGGAGGAGCGTGACGGTGAGGGAGCGGTCGCCGGAACCGACGATCACGTACACGCCCAGCATCAGCGCGCCCGTGACGAGCGCCGCCCCCGGACAGTCGGCGCCCTTGCCGAGGCCCGCGCCCGGCTCGGGGGCGAGCACCCGGATGGCCGCGAACAGGGCGACCGCGCCGATCGGCAGGTTGATCAGGAAGATCCAGTGCCAGCTCAGGGCCTGGGTCAGCGCCCCTCCGAGGAACGTGCCCAGCGCCCCGCCCGCCGCGCCGACCGCGCTGAACACCGCGATGGCACGGGCCTGTTCGCCGGGCTCGGGGAACAACGCCACCAGCATGCCGAGCACGACCGCCGAGGTCATCGCCCCGCCGACGCCCTGCACGGCACGCGCCGCGATCAGCATGCCCTGGCTGTCGGCCACCCCGCACAGCAGGGACGCCACCGTGAACACGGCCAGCCCGGCCGCGAACATCCGCTTGCGGCCCAGCAGGTCGCCGAGCCGGCCGACCAGCAGCAACAGCCCGCCGAACGGGATGAGATACGCGTTCACCACCCACGCCAGCCCCGGCGCGGAGAAACCGAGGTCGTTCTGGATGGCCGGCATGGCGACCGTGACGATATTGCCGTCCAGGATCGTCATCAGCGTCCCCGCGCACAGCACGACGAGGGACGCCCAGGGGGAGTACGTTCGCCTGCGGCGCGGTGTCCGCGTCGAGGACTCGATGAGGGCCGTCATGGCGGCGTGGCCTCCGTATGCTCCATGGTGCACGACTTGTAACGGGGTACATCGTGAGTGACCATGAAGGGCGTCGTAAGGAGGCAGTCCGATGTCCCGGAGGAACACCGGTGTAACCGTCCAGGTCGTGAACGCGCACGCCTGCCCGGTCCGCGAAGTTCTTGACAGGGTCTCCGGCAAATGGAGCGTGCAGATCCTGGTGGCCGCCGCCCACGGACCCATCCGCTTCACCGAGTTGGAGCGCGGCATCGAGGGCATCAGCCGCCGCATGCTGACCCTCACCCTGCGCAACCTGGAGCGCGACGGCCTCGTCACCCGCACCGTCCACCCGACCGTCCCGCCGAAGGTCGAGTACGAACTGACGCCGGTGGCCCGCGAGTTGCACGAAACCCTGCTGCGGCTGACCGACTGGGCCGAGCGCAACAGGGTCTACATCGCCGAGGCGCGGGCGGCCTACGACGGCGAGCGGGACCCGGAGTCCGCC
The DNA here is from genome assembly GCF_050936785.1 of Streptomyces sp. CA-249302. NCBI lineage: Bacteria > Bacillati > Actinomycetota > Actinomycetes > Kitasatosporales > Streptomycetaceae > Streptomyces > Streptomyces sp. CA-249302. The sequence goes on from NZ_JBNJMG010000001.1 coordinate 8,761,652, forward strand.
TGAGCGGCGAGGCCTAGGGCCTGCCGTCAAGTTCCCGTCGTCGCCCGAAGGGCGGGGCAGACGGGAACTTGACGACAGGCCCTAGAACCCGAACAGGCTCGGGTCGGAGGCCAGTTCCTTGAAGACGGCGCCGGGATTCGCGACCAGGCGCCGCGCCTTGAGGTCCATCAGCCCGCCCACGGCCGTGATCTCGGCCGCCACGGTGCCGTCCTTCTTGCGGATCGTCTGCTGTATTCGGAACGTCTTGCCCTCGCTCCACTCGAAGCCGCAGGACACCTCCACCTCGTCGCCGGCGACCAGCTCCCGCTGATAGCGGATGGTCGTCTCCAGCGCGACCGGTCCCACTCCGGTGCCGATGAGCGCGGCCTGCGAGATCCCCGCCGCCCTGAGCATCGACCAACGGGCGTGCTCCGCGTAGTTGATGTACACGCTCTGGTTGAGGTGCCCCTGCACATCCGTCTCGTACCCGCGGACGGCCACCGGTACGGAAAACGGCTCAGCCACGTCAATCCCCTCTCGGACCACGGCAGTTGAAGACCCGATCCTGGCATGTGCCCGCTACAACCGACGTGGTGACGCCAGTAGATACCGGACCCTGGTCCGCGGCTCGGTGTACTCCCCGGCCTGCCAGCCCGCCTCCTCCAGAGTGATCGCGCAGGTCCGCAGCGCCTCCGCGTGCACGGCGACGGCCTCCGGTTGCGGGGTCGCGCGCACCCGGTAGCCGGGCGAGCCCCCCGTTTCCGGCGGGTGCCCCGCCGCCTCCAGCGCCAGCGCGGCGGCCTGCACCAGATGCGTACGCTCCCAGCCGCAGGGCCGGTCGGTGGCCCGGTCGGGATTGGTCATCCGGCGCAGCTCGAGGAGCCCCTGCCAGGCGCTGTGCACCTCACGGACGCGGGCGGGCCCGGCGGCCGGTGCCGGCTCCTCCCCACCGACACGCGCGGCGAACACCCCGCCGGCACCGTCCGTCGCCGGCTCCTGTGCGCGCGTTTCGACGGGTGTCGCGACCCCCTCGGCCTCCCGTATTCGATGCCCCGCCGGCGTCAGAAAGTGGTCGTGCGGCGGCCGTGAATGCCGAAAGGCCAGCCCGTGCTTCACCAGCGCCGCGAGCTGCGCATCCGTCCCCCTCAGCCGCCCGGTGACGGGGTCGGCGGCGTCGATGACACGCCGCTGGGCGGCGGTCGGCGGTCGTGTCACGGCGTACTCCTTCCGGCGCTGGGCCTACTGCTCCCACCTGCTTCGAAGGCTACGACGAGGGTCTGACAACCGGCCCGGGGGCGCTCAGGCCCGCGCATTCCACCCCGCGATCACCGGCCGCCCGTGCTCCGTCCCCAGCCGGCACACCGTCCCGGTCGCCAGCTGGAAGAGCGCCCCGTCCGACGGCGGCAGCCCGAGCCGCCGGGCGGTGAGCACCCGTAGAAAATGACCGTGGGCCACCAGCACCACGCACCCCTCGGTGTTCGCGAAGGCCGCGTCCACCTTGGCCAGCATCCGGTCCGCCCGCTCGCCGACCTGCTCCGGCGTCTCCCCTGGATGCTCCGGCGGCCCGGGCGCGACCCCGTCCGTGAACAGGAACCAGCCCGGGCGGGTGCGCTGGATCTCGACGGTGGTGATCCCCTCGTAGCCGCCGTAGTCCCACTCCCGCATGTCCACGTCGACCCGCACGTCCCGCAGCCCGATCAGCTCCGCCGTCTCCCGCGCCCGCTGCAAGGGGCTGACGAACGCGGCCCCGATCCGGTGCGACCGGATCAGCGGCACCAGCCGCCGCGCCTCCTCCCGCCCCCGCTCGGTCAGCGGAACGTCGGTCCACCCGGTATGCCGCCCGGACCGCGACCACTCGGTCTCACCGTGCCGGACGAGGAAGAGATCACCCATGGGTCAGAGGCTACGAGCCCGGCGGGCCCGGCGCCCGGTGGCGCTACTGCCGGTACCCGCTCAGGAACCGCCCGATCCGCCCGATCGCCGCCTCCAGGTCCTCCGCGTGGGGGAGGGTGAGGATGCGGAAGTGGTCCGGGGTCGGCCAGTTGAAGCCCGTGCCCTGGACGACCTGGATCTTCTCCCGGAGGAGGAGGTCCAGGACGAACTTCTCGTCGTCGTGGATCTTGTGGACCTTGGGGTCCAGGCGCGGGAACGCGTACAGCGCGCCCTTCGGCTTCACGCAGGAGACGCCGGGGATCTCGTTGAGCTTCTCCCAGGCCACCGTGCGCTGTTCGTACAGGCGCCCGCCCGGGGTCGTCAGTTCGCGGATGGACTGGCGGCCGCCGAGCGCGGCCTGGATGGCGTACTGGGCGGGCGCGTTGGCGCACAGCCGCATGGAGGCCAGCATGGTCAGGCCCTCCAGGTAGCTCTTCGCGTGCTGTTTCGGGCCGGTCACCACCAGCCAGCCCGAGCGGAAGCCGGCCACCCGGTACGTCTTCGAGAGGCCGCAGAAGGTCAGGACGACCAGGTCGGGGGCGAGGGCCGCGGCCGAGTGGTGGACCGCGTCGTCGTACAGGATCTGGTCGTAGATCTCGTCGGCGAAGACCATCAGGCCGTGGCGGCGGGCCAGGTCGAGGATGCCCTCGACGATCTCCTTCGGGTAGACCGCGCCGGTCGGGTTGTTGGGGTTGATGATGACGACGGCCTTGGTGCGATCCGTGATCTTGGCCGCCATGTCGTCCAGGTCCGGGTACCAGTCGGCCTGTTCGTCGCAGAGGTAGTGGACGGCCTTGCCCCCGGCGAGGGTCGTGACCGCCGTCCAGAGGGGGAAGTCCGGGGCGGGGATGAGGATTTCGTCGCCGTCTTCCACCAGCGCCTGTACGGCCATCGAGACCAGCTCGGAGACGCCGTTGCCGAGGAAGACGTCGTCGACGTCCACCTCCAGGCCGAGCGTCTGGTAGCGCTGGGCGACCGCGCGGCGGGCGGAGAGGATGCCGCGTGAGTCCGTGTAGCCGTGGGCCTGCGGGAGCATCCGGATCATGTCCTGGAGGATCTCCTCCGGCGCCTCGAAGCCGAACACCGCGGGGTTGCCCGTGTTCAGGCGCAGCACGCTGTGGCCCGCCTCCTCCAGTGCGTTGGCGTGCTCGATCACCGGGCCGCGGATCTCGTAGCAGACCTCGCTGAGCTTGTTCGACTGCCGGAACTCCATGCTCGCTCGCCCCTCCGCTTTCATGTGTTGCTTGGTTTTACCAAGTTCGAGCTTGGAAAGTCCAACAACATGTCTAGACTGCGTCGCATGTCACCACGCCGAAGCTACGACCAGTACTGTTCCGCAGCCCGCGCCCTCGACCTCGTCGGCGACCGCTGGACCCTGCTGATCGTCCGCGAGCTGCTGGCCGGCCCCCGCCGCTACACGGACCTGCACGCGGACCTGCCCGGCGTGAGCACGGACGTACTCGCCTCACGGCTGAAGGACATGGAACGGGACGGGCTGACGACCAGGCGTCGGCTGCCTCCGCCCGGTGCCGCGTACGTCTACGAACTCACCGCCCGGGGGCGGGAGTTGCTGCCCGTGCTCGAGGCGCTGAGTGTGTGGGGGCGGGCCGAGCTGGGCGAGCGTCGGCCCACCGACGCCGTACGGGCGCACTGGTTCGCACTGCCGCTGCTGCGCTCGCTGGAGGCGGTGTCGGAGGGGGAGGGGCTCGTCGAAGTGCGGCTGGACGAAGGGGACTTCCACCTGTACGTCGGTGCCGAGGAGGGGCCGGTGTACGGCGACGGGCCCGCTCCCGGCGAGGCCGACGCCCGGCTGGTTCTGGACGCCGGGACGTGCGAGGCCGTCAGCCGGGGGGAGTTGGGCCTCGTCGAGGCGGTGCGGGCCGGGCGGGTCGAGGTGGCCGGTGACGGCACGCTGGCCAAGGCGCTGCGGGAGGCATGAGGGGCCCGTGGGTGAGGCATGGGAGAGGCCCGCCGACTCCGGGGAGTGGCGGGCCTCTTGACGTACCGTCAGGCGCCCGGCGGCATCTGCCGGGGCCGTCCCGAGCCGCGGGTCAGGGCGTAGCCGCCGACGCCCGCGAGCGCGGCCAGCACACCGCCGATCGCGGTCCACACCCAGCGGTCCGACCACCAGCCGGACGCCCAGCCGTCATCGGGCTCGATGCTGGACAGCACCGCCGACTTCGCCGAATCCCCGTCGCCGGCCTCGGAGTCGGAGGCGGACTCTGAGGTCACCGCGATCCCCGGCACCAGCGGCTTCGCCAGCGAGCCGTCCACCGCCGCCGAGCCGCCGATGTCCTTGGAGTCGACCCGGACCGAGGCGTCGACCGGCTGGCCGAGGTCGGCCGTCGTCAGGTTCACCGTGGTCAGCCGGAGGTAGTACGTGCCCGGCAGCGGGTCGTCGGACCACGGCTCGGACCAGGCGCGGACCGTGCGCAGCACGCAGGCCAGCTCGACGGTGGCCGAGCCGGCCGCCGCGGTGTGCGTCTGCGCCCCGTACTGGCAGGCCTGGCGGCGCCGCAGTCCGTCGTACACGTCGATCTGCCAGGTCTGGGCCGCGTGCGAGTCCGGCAGCTTCACCGTCGCCTTGACGGTGGGGCGTTGGCCGGCGTCCGCGGGGAACGACCAGTACAGGTAGTCGCCCGTGGACGCGCTCGCCGTGGCCTCCTGGCCCTGCTCGAACTCGGTCGCCGTACGGAAGGACGTGCCCGCCGAGGTGGGTGCGCTGTCGTCCGAGGAGGCCGAGGGGGACGGCGAGGAGTCGGCCGCCGCCGGGGCCGCCGCCAGTCCGAGCGTCAGCAGGGCGGCGCTCAACATGCTTGTGATCCGCATCAGTTGGTCCTCCAGACCGCGACCCGCCAGCGCGACACCCAGCCCCAGACCAGACCCGCGAGGAACCCGACCAGCACCAGCAGCCCGAGCAGCCACCAGCCGCGCCCGAGGCCGAAGGAGGCCACGTCGCCGGAGTTCGAGGGGCCGTCCACGACGTCGACCGTCAGCTCCAGGGGCAGACCCGGCGTGGTCTTCACGCCCGAGGCCGGCGAGAAGGAGTTGGTCACCTGGAGGCACACCGTCTCCGCGGCCGGCTTGTCGCTGTCGTCGTCGTCCCGTTCGGGCTTCGGATAGCGAAGTCCCGTGGAGATGACGTCCGTTCGGCCGTTTCCGGCGGCCTCGCCGCGCACGATCTCACGGCCGTGCAGGGTGACGGCCCGCAGCAGCGTCCCGTAGTCGGGGCCGACGGCCCGGTCGGCCGACACGCTGACCGAGGCGCGCAGTTCCTGGCCCGCCTGGACCTCCACGCGGTACCAGCGCTCCTGCCCGAACTCCTCGCGGTCGGTGTACAGACCGGACTTGAGCAGCGGCGCGTCGGTGCACTGGGCGGCGCCCTCGGTGGCCACCGGCGTCACCACCGGGTCGGCCGCGCGGTCCACCAACTGGTTGACCTTGTCGGTGAGTTCGTCGGTGTGCTCGACCGAGGTGTACGTGCCGCCGGTCGCCTCGGCGATACAGCTGAGCTGCTTGCTCAGCTTGGTGCTGGGCACCAGGCCGAGGGTGTCGATGGTGGTGCCGATGCCCTTCGCGGCGATCTCGCGGGCCACCTCGCACGGGTCGAGCGGCGCGCAGGTGTCCTCGCCGTCGGTGATCAGGACGATGCGCTTGGAACCCTCGCCGCTGCCGAGGTCGTCGGCCGCCTTCAGCAGGGCGGGCCCGATCGGCGTCCAGCCGGTCGGCGACAGCGTGGCCACCGCGGTCTTCGCCTCGGTGCGGTCCAGGGTGCTGACCGGGTAGAGCTGCGCGGTGTCCTTGCAGCCCGTCTTCTGGTCGTCGCCCGCGTAGTTGGCGCCCAGCGTGCGGATGCCGAGCTGGACCTCCTCGGGCGTCGCGTCGAGGACCTCGTTGAACGCCTGCTTCGCCGCCGCCATCCTGGTCCCGCCGTCGATGTCCTTGGCCCGCATGGAACCGCTGACATCGAGTACGAGGTCGACCTTCGGGGTGGCGTCGCCCGTGGGTTCGCCGGCGCTCGCCGCGGCCGGGAACGCGAGCCCGGCCGCCAGGGCGGCGAGCAGGGCACACACTCCTGCCGCCAGCCGTTGTGTTCTGATCATCGGCGGATCTTATTGATCACATGCGCCGGGCTCCAAAACGGGTGGTCGGCGCAGGGGATTGGGCAGAGCCGTCCACTGGTCGCCGGGCGTCCCGGGCGACATCCGCATCAGCGTCAACGCCTTTGCCGGCAACGGTTCTTCGAGCAGCGCGACCAGGTCGGGGGTGCGCGGCAGGTCTCGTACGACCGTCTCCAGAGCCGCCCCCAGCGCCGGCGCCGAACCCGCCGTACCCGCCAGAGCGCCCGCGACCAGGGACCCGAACAGCTTGCGCCGCAGGGTCGGTACGTCGTCCGTGACGATCCGGCCGGTCAACTCGGGGACGGGGATGCCGTGTCGGGCCAGCCGGACCGGGCTGACCCGGATGTCGGCGAGGTCGCGGTAGACCAGCCGCAGCGGGGCACCCGTGTCCGACAGGACGACCAGGAGGTTCTGGCCGTGCGCCTCGAGAGCCACACCGAGCTCCAGCAGGCGCAGGCCGACGGTGAGGGTGAGGCGGGTGAAGTCGGCGAGCCAGCCGGGGGATTCGGACAGCTCGGTGGTGGCGAGCGCGGCCACCGGTACGACCCGTTCGCCGCGCTCGGTCGCCGCGTACGTCTGCGGCGACTCCCGCAGTACGGCGGCCAGGTCGGGGGAGCCGACCGTGGCCGCGCCCAGCGTACGCGTGACGTGCAACAGCCCCTCCGAGCGCGCGGAGAGGGACTCCGCGAACGCCGACAGGGTCGCCGACAGGCCGATCGAGTAGGCCGAGATGTCCCGCACCGAGGACGTCAACCGGGCGCTGAGCGCGGTCTTGACGTGCGGCCCGCCGGGCAGGGCGAGCGTGCGCAGGGACATCAGCGGATGCGCCGCGAGCCCGGCCTCGACGCCCGCTCCCTTCAGCACATGCGCCGCCTGCCACGGATGCACCGGCAGCAACAGCCGCCCCCCGTCCCGCAGTTCGTCCGGCCACACCCCCGTCAGCAGGCACTCCTCCGCCTGCACCGGCACCGACCCCAGCTCCACGACCGGACGGTGCTCGGGCCCGTACGCCAGCTGCTCGGCCACCGAGAACCCGGGCCGGGAGCGGCAGCCCGGGTGGTACGGATGGCCGTCGACCACCCGCTGCTCCCACTCCCACTCCTCCCCGGGCCACTCTTTCGAGCGGTCCTCCTGCCCGGCCCGGGACAGCGCCAACGAGGCGACACTGTGCCCGAGTTCGGCCGCGAACCCCACGCAGTGCGGTACGGCGAGGTCGGTCATCAGCCGCGCCGGATGGTCGTACGCCACCTCGTCGAGCCGGACGACGGTGACGTACGCGGCGGTCGCGTAAGGATCCGCGGCCGGCCCGTGCAGCCGCCGCCCGTCCCGAAGCCGCAGCGTGAGGCCCTCCCGGCCCCGCTCCCGGCCCGTGACCCACGGCAGCGGCTCGTGCGCGAGCGCCCGCCACAGCCGGGTCAGCACCGCGGCCCGGGCGCCCGGCAGTTCGGCCGCGTACCGTGACAGAAGGCCGGGGCGTACGGCGGCCAGCTCGTCGGCGACCTCGGCCTCCGCGGGGTGGGGACGGTGCACGGGCGGGCTCCTCGGGTACGAGTAGGGCGTCACGAACGGGAGGTGACGACGTACATACTGATCATCTCCGCCCGAACGGACATCGAAGAACGAGTGGATCGCGTGGAACTCATCCCCCCGCCAGCCGGTGACGACGCCGCCGACGCCTACGCGGCCGCACCGCTGCTCAACTGTCTGCTGCGCGAGGTCGCGGAGCCCGCCGGACGCGGCCGGTACCTGCTGCCCGGCGTGGACCGCCTGCTGCGGGTGCGCGGCGGACGGCGCCCGCGCGACCCCGAGGTGTACGCGGCGGGCCGCTGGCACCACATCGGCCACACCGAGCTGGTGAAACTCGTCGCCGAGGAACTGCGCCGCACCACCGGCCTGTCCAACCACGAACTCCCCGCCGAGATGATCGACAGCCGTGACGCGGTGGCCGCGATCCTCGCCGCGCGCGCCCGGTCGACGCCGCCCGAGGACCCGTATCTGCGCTCCGAGCAGTCCCTCATCACCGGCCACCCCTACCACCCCGCCCCCAAGGCGCGCGGCGGCGGCCCGGTCGCCGGCTGGCTGCCGTACGCCCCCGAGGCGCACGGCCGTTTCCCGCTCACCCTGCTCGGGGTGCGCGAGGACACGGTCGTCGAGGAGGGCGACACCTCCGCGCTCGACACCCTCGGCGAGGCACCGCCCGGCTACCGGCTGCTGCCGGCCCACCCCTGGCAGCTCGACCTCCTGGACCTCACGGACGCCTTCGCCGACGGCCGTCTGATCCGGCTGGGCACGACCGGCTCCGAGGTCTGGCCGACGGCCGCGATCCGCACGCTGTACGCCCCCGAGCAGGACCTGTTCCTGAAGTTCAGCCTCGACGTCCGCATCACCAACGACATCCGCCGCCTGTGGCGCCACGACCTGCTGAGGCTGCGCCGGACCGACGCGGCGGTGGCGGGGGCCTTCGCGGCGATCCCCGGACCGGCCGCCTGGCTGAGCGACCGCGGCTACCGCACCGCCGGCTTCGCCTTCGAGGAACTCGCCGTCCTGGTCCGCGACGGACTGCGCGGCCACCTCCTGCCCGGCGCGACCCCGCTGCTGGCCGCGGGCCTGGTGGAGGGGTTCGAGGGCAGCCCGCTCGCCGGTGCCGAGGACCCGGACGCCTGGTGGCAGGCGTATCTGAGGGCCGTCGTACCCCCCGCTCTCGCGGCCTTCGCCGACCACGGCGTCGTACTCGAAGCGCACCTGCAGAACACGCTGGTGGCGATGGATCCCGAGGGCACGCCCGTGCAGGCGCTGTTCCGGGACGCGGAGGGCGTGAAGCTGCTGCCGGAGGTGGACCGGGCGGCCGGGTGGGAGCGGCTGGTGTACTGCCTGGTCGTCAACCACCTCACCGAGGTCGCCGCGGCCCTGGCCGAACGCCACCCCGGCCTCGACCCGTGGCCCGCGGCCCGCCGCGCCTTCGCCCGCCACGACCTTCCGGAGATCGCCGGACTCCTCACCTCCCCGACCCTCCCCGGCAAGACGAACCTGCTCCTGCGCTGGACCGGAGCGGACGGCGCCGCCGCCCGCTACCTGCCGCTGCCGAACCCGCTGGCCGGGTGAGCCGCTGCTGCACGCCGGCCGGTCCGTCCCGACCACCCGCTACGGAACGGGTTCCGCCGCCCGCTCGCCGAGATACGCCCGTTCCAGCAGTCCGGGGTCGGCCACCAGCGTCGCGGCCGACCCGCTCAGGAGGGTGTCACCATGCACCAGGACCACCGCCCGGTCCGCCAGGTCCAGGGCCAGCCGGACATGCTGCTCCACGAGCACGACCGCGGCACCGGTGTCCTCCGCGATCCGCCGGACGATCGGCAGCAGTTCCTCGACGATCACCGGCGCCAGCCCCATGCTGAGTTCGTCGATGAGCAGCACCCGCGGGTTCTGGATCATGGCACGGCCCAGGGCGAGCATCTGCTGTTCTCCGCCGGAGAGCATGCCGGCCGCGATCTTCAGCCGCTTGCCCAGCGCCGGGAAGTAGTCGAGCACCTGGTCCAAGGTGCCGCCCCGGCGCCGTCGGGCGAGCGTCAGGTTGTCCCGCACCGTCAGCTGGGTGAAGAGTGCCCGGTCGTCGGGTACGAGGACCAGCCCCCTTCGCGCGACCTCACGCGCCCGCCCGGCGTGCGTCTGCCGGCCGTCCAGGGTGACCGACCCGCCCAGCCGGGGCAGCAGGCCCGCCAGTGTCGTCAACAGGGTCGTCTTCCCCGCGCCGTTGGGCCCCAGCAAGACGGTGATCTCGCCGGGGAGCAGCTTCAGGTCGAAGGCGCGCACCACGGGCCGTCCCTTGGTGTAGCCCGCTTCCACGCCCTCACATGTCAGTAGTTCCCGCCCGGTCACTTGACGACCTCCCCACGTACCTCGCGCTCATCGACCCCGGCCGCGCCGAGGTAGGCGGTGGCCACCCTTGGATCTGCCTTGATCTCGGCGGGAGTTCCGTCCGCTATCACCTTTCCGAGGTCCAGCACGACGATCCGGTCGCACACGTCGAGCACCAACCCCATGTCGTGGTCGATCAGCAGGACCGTCACACCGTCGGCGCGCACGGCCCGCAGGCGGTCGCCCAGCCACCGGCTCTCGGAGCTGTCCAGGCCGGCCGCCGGCTCGTCGAGGAGCAGCATCCGGGGACGTCCGGCAAGAGCACGGGCGATCGACACCAACTGCCGCCTGCCCTGGGACAGTTCACGCGCCGGCTGGGCCCGGACCCGGCTCAGGTGCAGCGTCTCGAACAGCCGGTTCCGCAGTTCCAGCCCCCGCATGCTGCCGACATGGTCGCCCCCGTGCCGGGCCGCGGCCTCGCCGACCAGTACGTTCTCCTCCACGCTGAGGTCCTCGTACAGCTCGATGCCCTGGAAGGTGCGCCCGAGGCCGGCCCGGCCCCGCTGATGCGGCTTCAGCGACGAGATCGGCCGCCCGTCGAACTCGACCGTTCCCGTACTGCGGTTGTATCCGCTGATCGCGTCCAACAGCGTGGTCTTCCCGGCGCCGTTCGGGCCGATCACGCCGACGATCTCACCCGAGCGCACGTCGAAGGAGACGGCGTCGACGGCCACCACACCGCCGTAGCGCACGGAGACATCGCGCACCGCCAGCACCACCTCGCCCGGATCGGGTACGGGCGGACGGGCGGGCGGTGCCGCGCCGGTCAGCGCCTCGGTGTCCTGGTCGTCGACGGCGTCGGTGGCGGGCCTGCGCCGCTGTCGCAGCCTGTCCATCAGTTCGTGCGCCGGGCCGACGAGGCCTTCCGGGTTCGTGATCACGGTGACCACCAGGCCGATGCCCATGACCACGCCGTACCACTCGCCCATGGACAGCGCCCGGTCCAGCAGTACGGGCAGCAGTGCCCCCGCCCCCATCACTCCGGCCAGGATGCCGCCGGACAGGGCGGTGATGCCCGCCAGGTACGCGGTGGCGAACAGACCCAGCCCGCCGATCGCGGTGAACATCTCGGCGTCGGCGACGGACTGCTGGTAGCCCAGCAGAGCACCCCCGAGCCCGGCGACGAACGCTCCGATCGCGAAGGCGACGATCTTCGTACGGGCGACGTCGATGCCCGCCGCGGCGGCCGACCGCTCGTTGGCGCGCACGGCCAGCATGGCCGCACCGAGCCGGCTGCGGCGCAGCCAGGCCACGCCCAGGCCGACGAGCAACAGCACCACCAGACACAGCAGGGCGAACGGGATGCGTGGATAGTCCTCGCCGGCGCCGATGCCGAGGTCGATCCCGAACAGGTGCGGTGACGGGATCTTCGAGCCGTCCAGGCCGCCGTTGAGTTCGGTGTTGCGGAACCAGATGGCCTCGAGGGCCACGGCCAGCGCGACAGTGACCACAGCGGCCGGCAGTCCGCGGATCCGCAGGGCGGGGAGCCCGATCACGACGCCGATCACCATGGCCACCAGAGCCGCCAGCAGTGGGGCGAACGGGAAGGGGATCCCCCACCCCGCACTCAGTTTGCTGAGGCTGAACGCGCCCACCCCGGCCAGGGTCAGCTGGGCGAGCGATATCTGGCCGGCGAATCCGGTGACGACCACCAGCGACAGCGAGATCACCGCCAGGGTCAACGAAGTGATCACCGCGGCGCGGATGCTTCCGTGGGTGGCGAGGAGGACGACGACACCCGCAACCGCGCTCACCACAGTCGGGACCAGGACGCGGTCGGGCCGCGGCGCACGGCCGAGCGCTTGCTGGATCAGTGCTCCGCGGGTGGGCAGGGGCCTGCCGCGGGCCACGAGGTAGGCCAGGATCACGGCCAGCGGCACCAGTTGGGCCACACCGGTCTGCGGCAGCCACGACCACTTTCCCTGCAGGAACTGCAACTCCGACTGCAGCATCCCGATCACCAGGCCGGCTCCCACCGCGGGGACCAGCGCGGTGAAGTTGCCGACCAGCGCCGCCGCGAGGGCCGGCACGATGAACAGGGTGTACGAGATCGGGACCAGGGGCACGATCGGCGCGATCAGAATGCCGGACAGGCCGGCGATCGCCGAACTCAGCGCCCAGTTCGCCACCGCGATCCGCTCCGGCGACAATCCGCTGACCAGCGCGCCCTTCTCCGACTCCGCCGCCGCCCTGGCCGCCAGCCCGAACCGGGTCAGCCGGAACACCAGCGCCAGCGCGACGGTCAGTGCGACGATGACGGCCGCGAACCACAGCCGGTCGCCGGGGATACGCGTCCCGCCCCAGTCGACCGGGTCGTTCGGCAGGATGGCCTTGACCGACACCGCCGCGGTGCCCACCCGCGCGGCGAGCACGGCCTGGATCACCAGCATCACGCCGATCGAGGCGACGGCTTTGGCCACCGGCGGCGCCGATCGCAGCTGCCGGAAGACCAGCCCGTACAGCACCGTCCCCAGCACGGCGGCGAGCACCAGCGAGATCGCCATCGCCGGGAAGAGCCCGAGCGGTCCGCCGAGCCCGACCGTGGTCGGCAGGCCCGGTATCGGTACCAGCAACTCACCCTGACGCAGGAACGCGTAGGTGTACGCGCTGTACAGCGCGATCGCCCCGGTCGCGAAGTTGACCACTCCGGAACTGCGATAGGTCAGCGTCAGCGCCAGCGCCAGCGCGCCGAACACCGCCCCGTTCCCCAGTCCCAGCAACAGAAACACGATGTACTGGCTCATCGGCGAGACCGTTCCTTCCGGCTGCTCCGACTACTTCGAGAACAACGGACCGGGATCGATGACCCGCACCTTGGTCAGCTTGCCGCCGGCCATCGTGCCGGTGACCACGTTCGCCGAGCAGGGCGCGATCATGCCCGGTACCGCCTTGGAGTCACAGGTGAACTTGGTGCCGTGGCCCGCGGGCAACGGGACGTCCTTGGCCGCGTGCAGGGCCGCGGTGATCGTCTTCGGCGTGACCTCGCCGGTCAGACCGTGCAGCGCGCGCACCAGACCGAGCACGCCCTGGTACCCGACCGCCGCGTAGCCCTGAGTCGGTGTGTCGGGGCTGTACCGCTTCATCACCTGGCGGTAGAGCTGGGCCTCGTAGTCGTCGCTGGCCGTGTCGAAACCGCTGAACACCTGCGCGCCGTCCATGGTCGCCCCCACGGCGCTGAGCACCTCTGGGGCCGCACACGACTGGACGACCTCCCGCGGGATGCCGGCGCCGAGCGTGCCCATCGCCTGGAGCACCGAGGTGCACACGGTCGACTCGCCGATGACGGCGACGCCATCGGGTTTCTTCGCCAGCGCGGCACTCACCTGGGGCGACGCGTCCGGCGTGCCCGCGGCGATCGTCACGAGCTGCAGGTCGATGCCGGCCTTGGCGAAGACCGGCTTGCCGATGGCCTGCATACCGCTGACCGCGGCCGGGACGTCGATCACGAAAGCGGCGACCTTCTTGTACCCCTGCTCCTTCGAGTACGAGGCCATCGCCGTCATGTTCGCCACGAAACCGCCCGTCCAGGAGAACGAGTCGGCGCTGGTGGCCTCGGAGTTGCTGGCGCCCACGGCCGTGGTCCAGGGAATACCGGCCTTGGTCACGATCGGCACCATCGAGTCACCCAGACCGCTGCTCGTCAGGACGACCGCGTCGACCTTCTGCTCGACCATCTGGTTCGCGCAGTCCCGTGCGGTCGCCGGCTCCTCCTTGGTCTTGCAGATCACGAAGGTGATCGGCCGGCCCGCGATCCCACCGAGGTTGGCATTGGCGTACTGCCGGGCCGCTTCGGCGGCCTCCCTGTTCTCGGGCTGGCTGGTGGCGGCGCCGCCCTCGTTGGTGATCAGGCCGATCTTGACCGGCGTGCCGGTGGCCTTCGTGCCCGGGAACGCTCTCGCCAGCGCGGCCGGTATCTCGGTGCTGCTCGCGGTGGTGGAGCCACCGCCGCCGTCGGAGCAGCCGGCGAGCAGGACCGCGGTCGAGACCAGAGCGGCCGATGCCCGTGACCGGGGGGAGGAGAAGACGCGTCTGACCGACTCAATCATGTTTGCTTCCCGAAGTGTCGGCGAGTGCCCGGCACTCGCTGCGAACAGCGATCAGTGATCGGCGGCGCAGCGGCTCGGAGCCACGGCCGCGCTGCCGTCTGAGAGGGTGAAAAGAGGGCCGCACACCGATTGCGGATGGCATCCGTGCGAGGCGCTGCGGCAGAACGATGTCTTCGAGGTACGTCAGCCCGTGACGGGCCGTGCGGTCGGTAACTCCGGGAGACGGACGTCCGGCTTCCCCGCCAGGACCTGGCGGGGAAGAGATCCGACAGCGATCGCTCGATCGCTGCTCGTCGTCCCCGAACTCGGGACGGCGTCACCACTGGGCAGTGCGCTCATCTCCGCTCCTTCGCGACAAGATGCTGCGGCTCCGCAGGCCCGATATCGCGCGGTCACTCTGTGTAGCATCAGGCCCACAACGAAGAAGAGTATACGTAATTGGCCTCTGTCGGAATATGTTGCGCAGCTCCCTGATGTGCGGCCCCCGCGCGGGCCGCTCGGTGTCGCGCGCCACGCGTCCGGTATGGCCGCCGTCCGTGTCGCCGGGACTGCCTCGCCGCCTTGCCTGGAAATGTTCAGAAGTCGCAGGTCGTAGCCGTGTTGGCAGCGGCGGCCAGGTGATCGGGAACCGCGACCGGGGCGTGGTGTCGACGGGTTCGAGTTCGACGGTGCTGTCCAGGAACCCGCCTCGTTGGCCGCCGATGTCGGCGGCCCTGGTGCGCAGACGGTATCCAGGCGTGTAATGAGGATGCGGAATTTCAGTCATCCTGCTTTGGCTGTGATGTCTACTTCACGCCCGAAGCGGTGGGAGTCGCCCGTGGAATGCAAGGTGCTCAAGCTGCGGAGCCTCGGTAGATGCCGAGAGAGGTCGCCACGTCGGTGAACTGGCCCGCGGCCACGGCGTTGCCGAAGAAGTTCACCAGCGCCCGGCACTCGGGCTGAACTTGTCGATGCCGAAGATCAGCATGATGCCCGCGGCCGGTACCGAGCCGACCGTCGACAGGGTCGCCGTGAGCGCGATGAAACCGCCGCCCGCGAGAGGTGGATCGCGGCGCCGTCGAGATTGAAGCTGTACCCGGTCGGCACGACCAGGCCGACCGTGGACCGTTCCGCCCCCATGAACTGGAGCTTGCGCAATCAGCCGGAACTCCTCCTTGAAGCACCGGAACAGCTGGAAGATGTTCAGCCGCACGTACAGGGCGAGCACTCCGCCGAGCACGACGACCACGAACAGCGCCGTGGTCACGTAGAACAGCAGGATCAGCGAGCCGAGGCTGGTCAGCGTCGACAGGCCGAACTTCCCGATGGCGTACGACATCGCGCCGAAGGCGCCCAGCGGCCATCTTGATCGCGATACCGAAGACGACGGCCAGGAAGATGACCTGGAGGATGTTCCCCTCGACGAACGGGCCGAAGAAGCTGTTCGGCACGATGTTGGTCAGGAACTCCCACCAGCGCTGGTGCTCGCCCGTCGCGATGTACTGGCTCGCGTCCCCGGACGTCTTCAGGGTCGCGGGGTCGGCGTGCACGCCGTCGCCGAGCCGGAAGACGTTGATCGCCACCAGGCCCGTCAGCAGGGCGATGATCGTGCCGACCTGGAAGTAGGTCGGTGCCTTGATCCCGGTGCGGCCGACCTTCTTCGGATCGGCGAGAGATCCGGCCACCGCCAGCCCAGTACGACGCCGATCACGATCGCGACCAGAACCTGGACGTACAGCTGCCGGTACCACGGCTTCGCCGTGATCCGCGCGGCCTGCTCGGCCCGTCCGTCGTCTGGGGTATGCGCCATTGCAACCTCCCTGACCAGGCGCGCCGAGCCCGATCGGTGCGCGTCAGCTCTCCGGCACAGTGAACCGGGCCACGACTCAAGGGGGCCACGACCCAAATCCGATCCCAGGCATAGGCGGCGCCTATCAGGAGAGGCGTAGGGCGCCGCTTCAGCGGGACGGGGACGGCAACCTTGCCCCGGTCGGCGGCCACTTGTGCCTGAGACCCGCGAAGACACCGGCGGGCCTGGCACAGGAGGAGTCAGCACATGCGCAAGAGAACCGGGACCGAACCCAGGCACGGGCTGAGGAGGCGGGTGTTGCGCCCCGTCCCGGTCGGGACGGCCGTCCTGGCCATCGCGGTGGGCGGTGCACTGGTCCCGGTGTTCGCCGACGGGAGCGAAGCCACGTGCAGTGTGAAGTACAGCGTGGACGGTTCCTGGAGCAGCGGCTTCCAGGGGAGCGTCACGGTCACCAACAAGGGGAAGCCGGTCACCGACTGGACCCTGGCCTTCGACTTCCCGTCGGGGCAGAAGGTCACCCAGGGCTGGAACGCCGACTGGTCGCAGAACGGCACCACGGTGACGGTCCGCAGCGCCGGGTGGAACGGCACGCTCGCCACCGGCGGCACGGCCACCGCCGGGTTCCTGGGTTCCTGGTCCGGCTCCAACACCGCACCGTCGGCCTTCGAACTCAACGGTGCCTCCTGCGACGACGGCACCACCGGCACGGCCGGCGCGTCACCGTCACCGGCCGCCTCCGCCTCCCCGAGCGCCTCCGCCAAGCCCTCGGCGAGCGCGTCGGCGAGCGCGTCCGCGACGGCGTCCGCCACAGCCTCCGCCACAGTCTCCGCGACGGCCGGGAGCGGCACGACACTCGCTTCCCGGCTGAGCGTCTCCAAGGTCGCGCTCTCCACCCCGCTGCCGTACCTGGAGGCCGGATACAACCAGCAGGCGCTGTGGACCCGGGTGGACACCGAGGCCGCCCCCGACGGGACGGTGAAGGTCGCCTGGCCGGCCGCCGACGGCATCCATGTCACCCCGCTCACCGCGGCGCTGGCGCGCGACGGCGCCGACACCGTGGTCTCGGGCGCCAAGGAGGTCGGCGGCCTGGTCGCCCAGAACGACGGCTTCGCGCTGCTGACCCGGGTGGCCGACACCAACAAGTGGAACGACACCGCGGCGGCCCTGGTCCGCTACAAGAACGGCTCCCTCGCCTTCAGCAAGAAGCTCACCGGCACCGCGAGCAACGACACCTCGCCGGTGCTGGACAGCCAGTTGAAGTGGAACGGCAGCAAGTACGGCGCCTACTTCGTGGTGCACGGCGCGGGCGGCTTCGCCGACGGCCACTACGGCGACAAGCTCGTCTACGCCGACGACTCCGGCACCGTACAGAGCGGCGGCTGGGACTGGGGCTGCAGCCACAACGAGGGGATCGCCCTGCATCCCGAGTCCTCCGGGGCGTTCACGTCCCTGTGCTTCGACGACTGGCGCTCCGGCCTGATGGTCAGCACCGGCATCGGCGCCGCCGACGACGCCCCGGTCGTGCAGCGTGAGCAGTGCTGGGCCGGCTACTGCGGCGGCGCCTACCCCAGCAGCTCCGGTGACCTGGTCAAGTCCGCCACCGGCCGGTACGCCACTGCCTGGGCCTCGCGCGGCGCCGCCAAGGCGGTCAAGAACAGCGAGGACACCAGCGGCCGAGGCTGGACGGTGACCCCGAAGACGGACACCCACCAGGTGACCGTCGCCTTCCTCAAGGACGGCTCGACCCCCGACGGCGCCCCCGTCCAGCTGACTGACGACGCGAAGACCGACCACGTCAACGTCCACATCGCGCCCTACGGCAAGAACCTCCTGGTCTCCTGGGAGGACGTCACCGGCGCCGTCTGCGCGTCCGGCACCTGCACCGGCACGTTCGGCGGCACGCATCTGCGGGTCATCGACTACAACGGCAACACCGTGATGCCCGACGAGGTAGTGGACGCCCACATAGCCGGTGACATCGCCGTCCTCCCCGACTCCAGCCTGGCCTGGGCCTACGCGGCGGCCACCCCGGACTACGGCTCCCCGCTGTCCGGTTCGTCGCCCACCACCAGCACCCTCGCCATCGCCCACCTCAAGAGCTGACGACCGTCTCCGCGCACATCCGAAGGATCTTCCCGAGGAGATCGAGCCGTACGACCCACCGCCTGCGCGGACGCTTCCTGCGCGCCGTCCCGCTTGGGGGCGCCGCCGCGCTGGTGGTGGGCACCGGCGCCTTGGTGCCCCTCCTCGCCAACGGTGACGAGGCAGCCACCTGTTCGGTGGACCACCGTGTCACCGGCCAGTGGGCCGACGGCTTCCAGTGAGCCGTGGAGATCACCAACTCAGCCAAGCCGCTCACCAGTTGGCGGCTCACCTTCACACTCGCCGGTGGTGAGAAGGCCATCCAGGGCTGGAACGCCGACCGATCGCGGAACGGCACCACGGTGACGGTCGGCAACGCCGGATGGAACGGCGCGCCGGCCACCGGGGTCACGGTCGGTACGGGCTTCCTCGGCTCGCGGTCCGGTGCCGCACCCACGTCCTTCAAGCGCAATGGCAGGACCTGCACGACGGCGTGGACGCTAGCCCCGACTCCGATTCGACCGTGGCCCAACTCGACCGGACCTGGGACTCCGGCAACCCGGGCACATCTACGCCGGCAACCTCGACGACGGTGGTGCTCCCCGATGTGCCACGCCCTGCGGCCGGTTCTTCCACCAGGACGGCGACTGCTCCCAGTGCCCCGACAAGTGGCTCACCGAGGGAACGGGCGTCGGTGCCTGTGCGCACCAACGGGATTGCCTGTGGCGGTCAGCGACCGGACTCCGGCCGCAGTGGCTGATGTCACCGGCAGACATGCTTTGGATGGCGCATAAATCCGGTAAAAGGTACCGGTGTTGATGCCTGTTGATGCCTGTCGAGGGCTCGTCCCGCCGTGCGGAGCCGGCATCGTGCGGCATCGAAGTCCTCGGGAGGGGCCGGTGGATTCGGTGGTGTCAGTCGTCGGCTCTGCTCGGGACCAGCAGCCGGCGCGCCGCGGCCAGCAGATCCTCACGCCGTTGCTGTGGCGGGATGTCCTCGATCTGCCGGGACACGCCGCTCAGGAGCAGGCCTCCTCCGACCATGGTGACGGCCACGCGCCGCGCCGGTGTGGGTGCGGGCCCGCACAGGGCCGCGTGCAACCGGTCGAGCTCTCCGAGGAACGGCGGCGAGGCGGCGATCACGGCCCGTACGACGGGATCGCCCTGTAGCACGGCGGCGAGGTGACCTTGGTCGATGACGAGGTCGACGAGCCCCTCCAGCGCCACTTCCGGGCGGCGGCGCGGATCGGGCTCTGCCGCGGCGGTGTCGAGGAACCGGGTCATCTGCGCGAAGACCGGTTCGAGGGCGGCCACGACGATGTCTTCCTTGGCCTTGAAGTGGCGGTATACGCCGGCTTTGGTCACTCCGACGCGGTCGGCGACCATCTGCAGGGACGTGCCGTTCACCCCGTGTTCGGCGAAGAGGTCGAGGGCGACCTGCACCAGCCGTTGACGCGTCTCGCCCCAGCGTCCGATCGGACCACTCACCGCACTCTCCACTGCGCCGGCCGGCGGCCGGGAATCGCCTGCCGCCACCTGGAGGATCTCATGCGCGGTCCACGGTTGCCACAATGTTGCCGCTCGGCTACATTCGTGGCGCTCGAAGTCGACCACCCTCGGAGAGGCGTATCGCCGTGGTCTCCGTCCAGTCACGGTGTGCGCGCCAGATCGGAAGCGGTATGCATCGCATTCTTCTGAGTACCTTCATCATCGATGTGCCTTCGGACGTGCACGATCCGACGCTGGCGTTCTGGTCGTCAGCCCTGGGTGCGCAGGCCAGGCACGCCGGGGGCGACATGCCCTACCACATTCTGGAAAACGCCCTGCCGGAGAACCGGGTGGTCGTCCAGGACGTCGGTTCGGGTTCGGCGGGCGTCCACTTCGACATTCACACCGACGACCTCGACGCGGAGATCGAGCGTCTGGAGGCGATCGGAGCGACCATGGTCGATCGCAGTTGGGCCGATCACCCCGGCTGCTGGGTGATCATGCGGGATCCGGCCGGCAAGGAGTTCTGCGTCGTCTACGCGCTCAACGAGCTGCGGCCCCAGGCCGACCGCGACGATTTCGAACGCCGGGCGAAGAGCGTGGGATGAACGGTCGGCGCCCGTTCCGGCTCCGTGACGGGGTTCCGGGATCAGGCGTCGGCACAAAGAACTGAGCGCCCGCCGGGCGCAGCCGCACGACCACCCAAGGGGCCGACGACGCGGTCGCGATTCTGCACACTGCCAACGGCGGCAACCCCCGCGCCCCCGGGCTGAGCGCCCTCGTCGGTGAACTCCCCGTCCACAGCGCGGACTTCCGCCCCCGGTGGGCAGCCTGCGAGGTCCGTTTCCACCGCACCGGCACCAGGCGGCCGCACCATCCGATGGCCGGCGTTCTCGACCTGTCCTTCGAGGCCTGGGACCTCGCCGCGGACCCCGGCCTCGCGCTTCTGGCCTGCACGGCCGCAGTCGGCTCTCCCGCCGAGGGCGCCCTGCGCGTGCTCGCAGGCCGGGCCGCGACACGGGAACCACCCCTCTGATCTGCCCGCGCACCCGACCGGGCCCTGACGGCTCCCGGCTCGGACGCGCGCTTCACCCGCGGCTCCGGCCGTTGGCCGTGTCGGCGGTCCGGGGGTCGCTGCAGCGGCGACCTTATGGTTGGAACGTGAAGAATCCAGAGGCAGGTGCGATACGTGATCGGGGGCCCGGGGCCCGGCGTGAGCAGGTCCGGGCGCGGGTGCTGGCGCAGGGGTCCGCCCGGTTGGACGAGTTGGCGACGCTGTTCGACGTCAGCCTGATGACCATGCACCGTGACGTGGACGCCCTGGAGGCGGAAGGCTGGCTGATCAAGACGCGTGGTGCCGCGACGGCCAATCCGTCCGCTCTCGTCGAGGCGGGTGTACGGGACCGGACGTCGGCGATGTCCGCCCAGAAGGCGGCGATCACGGCGGTGGCCGCTCGGCTGATCACTCGCGGGCAGACGGTCTTCCTCGATGACAGCACCACGGCGCTCGGGCTCGTCCCCGCACTGGTTTCCCACCCGCCCATGACCATCGCGACGAACTTCCTGCCGGTGGTCGCGGAGGTCGGCGAGGTGCCCGGGGTCCAGATCCAGCTTCTGGGCGGCGAGTACCACGCGCGGCAGGAGGCGTGTTTCGGGCGCCAGACGATCGAGGCGATCGCCCTGCTGAACGCGGACATCTTCTTCATGTCCACCACCGCCGTTCGCGACGGCAAGTGCCTGCACCGTTCAGAGGCCACGGTGATGGTGCGTCAGGCGTTCATGGCGCACGCCTCGCGTCGTGTGCTGCTCGTCGACCACGCGAAGTTCGGCCGTCGCGCGGCTCATGTGCTCTGTGACGTCTCGGAGTTCGACATCGTCGTGACCGATGACGGCATCGATCCGGAGACCCTGGCCGATCTGCGTGCCAGTTGCTCCGACGTCCGTGTCGCTCCGGTCGGGGACTGACGCCGACGGTCGGCCGGTTGTCGAGCGCCCCCTTCGCAGCCCGAGCTGTGGAGGGGGCGCTCGCGTTGTGGGCGCCTGCCTGCCGACGATCACGGTCCGTAACGCTTGGTAGGAGATTCCGTTCGGGGGCTTGCTAAATTTCACACGCTGAGCGTTAAATTCCACTCGCCGCGTCTCAGGTTTCCGGGACGTAACAGCGCGTCTTCGCAGCGTGTGGAGGTTTTCTCAGATGGCAGCACCGTCCGGCGTCCGTGAGATCACGGCGTACTGCGGTATCGACGTGGGGACACAGGGCGTACGCGCCGTTCTCCTCGGACGAGAGGGCACGCACCTCGCGTCGGCCGGTGCCGCCGTCCCGGACGGCCGTCGCGAGGGCACCCGGCACGAACAGGACCCCGCCCGGTGGTGGACGGCCCTCGTCACCGCGGTCCGGTCGGCCGTCGACCAGGCCGGCCCCGGCGTCGTGGTCGAGGCGGTCTCGCTGGACGCGACCTCGGGCACGGTGCTCGTACAGGATGCCGACGGATCGGCCCGCGGACCGGCGCTGATGTACGACGACGCCCGTGCCTCGGCACAGGCCGAGCGGGCACGGGCGGCCGGTGCGGACCTGTGGGACGCACTCGGCTACCGGATGCAGGAGTCCTGGGCGCTGCCCAAGCTCATGTGGTTGACCGAGAGCGGCGCCGTGGGCACCGGAGACCGCCTGGTCCACCAGTCCGACCACCTGGTGGGACGGCTGGTCGGCACCGCCGTGGCGACCGACACCTCACACGCCCTGAAGAGCGGCGTCGACCTGCGCACCGGCGAGTGGCCGGCGGACGTCCTGGCGGAGCTGGGGCTGGACGCCGCCGCACTGCCGCGGGTCGTGCTGCCCGGCACGGTCATCGGCGCGGTGGGGACGGAGGCCGCGCAGGCCACCGGTCTATCGCAGGGCACACCCGTACGTGCCGGGATGACCGACGGCTGCGCGGCGCAGATCGCCTCACGCGCCCTGCGCCCCGGCAGTTGGAGCAGCGCCCTGGGCACCACGCTCACCATCAAGGGCTCGACCCCCTCCCTCGTCCACGACCGGCACGGCGCCGTCTACTGCCACCGCAACCCGGACGGCGGCTGGCTGCCGGGCGGGGCCTCCAGCACGGGCGCCGGCGTGATCGCCCGCACCTTCCCCGGGAATCCCGAGGCGCTGGACGCGCTGACCGCGCAGGCGGGGCACCTGGTACCGATGCCTGGCGTGACCTACGCGCTGGACGGGACGGGAGAGCGCTTCCCCTTCGTCGCCCCGAAGGCGCACGGGTTCCTCGCCGCGCAGGCGACGGTCAGTCAGCCCGCCCGCTTCGCCGCGCTGTGCCAGTCGGTGGCCTACGTCGAGCGACTGGCCTACGACGTGCTCGGCGTCCTCGGCGCGGACGTGACCGGTCCGGTGTCCCTGTCGGGCGGTGCGGCGCGCAACACCTGGTGGAACCAGCTGCGTACCGACGTACTCGGCCGGACCACCGTCCTGCCGGAGTCCGTACAGGCCGCGACCGGGATGGCGGTGCTCGCGGCGGCCGAGCCCGGACGACTGGCCGAGACCGCGGAGCGGATGGTGCGGGTGCGCGAGGAGTACGCGCCCGATCAGGAACGCGGGCGGTCGCTGCGGCCTGGATACGAACGATTCCTCGACGAACTGACCGACCGTGGCTGGCTCGACGGCGACCTCGCCGCGCGGGTGCTGGCCGACTCTGGAGCGACGCGATGACCCCCACCAGCGGCACCCCCGACACTCCCACCCGCGGCACCCCCGGAGACCGGGCTGTCACCCGGCTCGCCCTCGCCCGGCACGGCGAGACCGTCTGGCACGCCGAGAACCGATACGCCGGCGGCCACAGCGACATCGACCTGACCGAACGGGGCCGTCAGCAGGCCGTGGCACTGGCCGCGTGGTCCCGGGAGTACGAGCCCGAGGTCGTCGTCAGTTCCCCGGTGCGCCGGGCCGTCGAGACGGCGACACCGTCCGCGGCGGCGGTCGGTGTGCCGCTGCACGTGGTCGACGAACTGCGCGAGGTCGACTTCGGCGTCGCCGAGGGCCACACCCTCGACGAACTGGCCAGAGCCGACCCGGACATGGTCCGCCGCTTTCGCGCCGATCCGGTGGCCCACCCCTTCCCCGGTTCGGAGTCACCCGCGGACGCCGCACTGCGCTCCGCCCGGGCACTGAGGGCGATCGCCGGACAGTACCCCGGCCGCCGGGTGCTCGTCGTCGCGCACAACACCCTGCTGCGCCTCGGCCTGTGCACCTTGCTGGGCGTGCCCGTCAAGAACTACCGCAGCACTTTCCCCCGGCTGGACAACGCGAAGGTCAGCGAGATCACCATCTCCGCCGACCGGCAGCAGACAGCGTCGCTGCTGTCGATGAACTCGCGCCTGTGCGTCCGCTCCCAGTAAGTCTCCCGTCCCCTCTCCTCCCGTCCCTCCCCTTCCGCAAAGGAAACGACAAAGGAGTCGTCATCATGAACCGCACCACCACCCGCAGAACCGCCACCGTGATCGTCTCCGCTCTCACGCTGGCAAGCGCCCTGACCGCCTGCTCGCAGAAGAGCGGCGACTCGTCCTCCTCGTCCTCGTCCGGCGGCGCCGCCAAGGCGAAGGTCGCCTTCCTGATGCCCGACGAGGCCTCCACCCGGTACGAGGAGCACGACCGCCCCGGCTTCGTCGCCGAGATGAAGAAGAAGTGCCCGGACTGCTCCGTGCTCTACAACAACGCCAACGGTGACGCCTCCAAGCAGCAGCAGCAGTTCAACTCGGCGCTGGCGCAGGGCGCGAAGGTCATCGTGCTGGACCCGGTCGACTCGACCGCCGCCGCCTCGCTGGTCCAGGCCGCACACGCCCAGAACGTCAAGGTGATCGCCTACGACCGCCCCGTCTCGAAGGCGAAGGCCGACTACTACGTGTCGTTCGACAACGAGAAGATCGGCAAGCTCATCTCCGCGTCCCTCGTGCAGAAACTCAAGAAGGGGAAGATCCCGGCAGGCAGCGGCGTCCTGGAGGTCAACGGTTCGCCCACCGACGTCGCCGCCGGTCTCATCAAGAAGGGCATCCACGAGGGCCTCGCCGGCAGCGGTGTGAAGACCCTGGCCGAGTACGACACCCCCGAATGGGACCCCGCCAAGGCGCAGACCTGGGTGAGCGGTCAGATCTCCCGCTTCGGCACGAAGATCGTCGGCGTGGTCGCCGCGAACGACGGCACCGGCGGTGGCGCCATCGCCGCGTTCAAGGCCGCGGGCGTCGACCCCGTGCCTCCGGTGACCGGCAACGACGCGACCGTGGCGGGTCTGCAGCTGATCGTCGCCGGGGACCAGTACAACACCATCAACAAGCCCAGCGAGATCGTCGCCGCCGCCGCGGCAGACGTCAGTGTCCAGTTCCTCAACGGGGAGAAGCCCACCGCCCAGACCACGCTGTTCGACACGCCGAGCCAGCTGTTCGACCCCACCGTGATCACCCAGGACAACCTCAAGGCGGAGATCGTCGACAAGGGAGTCCTCAAGGCCGGCGACCTGTGCACCACGGCCTACGCGGCGGCCTGCGCCAAGCTCGGCATCTCCTGACCGGCGCATTCCCTCACCCCTCACCCCTCACCCCTCACCCCGCACCCCCCACCCCCCATCCCGTCCATCCCACTGATCGATGCGAGGGCCCCATCATGCCGTCGGTGAAAGCGGCGACTCCGTCCCAGACGCGCGACTCGGTACTGAGCCTGCGCGGCATCAGCAAGACATTCGGCGCGGTCCAAGCGCTGACCGACATCGATCTCGACGTCGCGGCCGGCGAGGTGGTGGCCCTCGTCGGCGACAACGGGGCCGGCAAGTCCACCCTGGTCAAGGTCCTCGCCGGAGTGCACCGTCCGGACGCCGGCACCATCGTGTTCCAGAACGGACAGGTGGAGATCCCGGACCCCAGCGCGGCCCTCTCCCTCGGTATAGCCACCGTCTTCCAGGACCTGGCGCTGTGCGAGAACCTCGACGTGGTCCAGAACCTCTTCCTCGGCCGGGAGCTGTCCCCGTACCGGCTCGCGGAAGTCCAGATGGAGGCCCGCTCCTGGGAACTCCTCGGGGAACTCTCCGCGAAGATCCCCACGGTACGGATCCCGATCGCGTCGTTGTCGGGAGGCCAGCGCCAGACGGTCGCGATCGCCCGGTCGCTGCTCGGCGACCCCAAGGTCATCATCCTCGACGAACCCACCGCGGCCCTGGGCGTGGCCCAGACCGCGGAGGTGCTCGACCTGATCGAGCGGCTGCGCGACCGCGGCCTCGGCGTGATCATGATCAGCCACAACATGGAGGACGTCCGAGCGGTCGCCGACCGAGTCGTCGTCCTGCGCCTCGGGCGCAACAACGGGGTGTTCGACGTGGACACCGTGTCGTCCGCGGAGATCGTCGCCGCGATCACCGGCGCGTCGGACAACTCCGTGACCCGCCGCTCCGAGCGCCGTGCCCGGCGCGTCCAGGTTTCCAGCATTCCGGAGGAGTCGTGACCATGACCGACACAGCAGGTGCCCCACGCACCGAGCTCGACCGCCAGGACGAGCGGCTGCACGAGCAGACCGGCCTGCGTGGCACCGTCGACGCCTTCGCGCGGCGCGTACGCGCGGGTGACCTGGGCTCCCTTCCCGTGATCGTCGGCCTGGCGATCGTCTGGACGGTCTTCCAGATCCTGAACCCCGTGTTCCTGTCCGCCGACAACCTGGTCAACCTCACCCTGGAGTGCTCCTCCGTCGGAGTCATCTCACTGGGCGTCGTCTGTGTCCTGCTCGTCGGCCAGATCGATCTGTCCGTGGGCTCGGTCAGCGGCCTCGCCGCGGCCGTCACCGCGGTCCTGTTCGTCAACCAGCACTGGCCGGTCGCCCTCGCGATCGGGGCCGCGCTCGCGGTCGGGCTGGTGATCGGCTTCGTCTACGGCCAGGTGTTCAACCGCCTCGGCATGCCCAGCTTCGTGGTCACCCTGGCCGGTCTGCTGGCGTTCCTGGGCATCCAGCTCTGGGTGCTGGGCTCCGCCGGTTCGATCAACATCCCCTTCACCTCGGGCCTGGTCGGCTTCGCCCAGCTCGACTTCGTGACCGCCCCGGTGTCGTACGCGCTCGCCGCACTCGTCGCGGCCGGCGTGTTCCTCAGCGGCAGGGCGATGGCGGACGCCCGTCGACGGATCGGACTGTCGGCCACGTCCACCCAAGCCCTCGCGGTGCGCAGTGCGGTGGTGCTGGTCGCCCTGGAGGCCGCCGTCTGGTACCTGAACCAGGGCCGGGGGGTGGGCTGGATGTTCGTCCTGTTCGCCGCCCTGGTCGTCGTCATGAACTACGCGCTCACCCGCACCGCCTGGGGCCGGTCGATGTTCGCGGTCGGCGGCAACGCCGAAGCGGCCCGGCGCGCCGGTATCAACGTGCGCGCCGTGTACGTGTCGGCCTTCATGCTGTGCACCACGCTGGCCGCCCTCGGCGGTGTCCTCGCCGCCGCCCGGCTGGGCTCGGCCAACCAGAGCACCGGCACGGGTGACGTCAACCTCAACGCGATCGCGGGCGCGGTGATCGGCGGCACCAGCCTCTTCGGCGGCCGGGGCAGCGCGTACTCCGCGCTGCTGGGTGTCATCGTCATCCAGTCGATCTCCAGCGGGCTGACCCTGCTGAACCTCTCCTCCTCGTTCCGCTTCATCATCACGGGATTCGTGCTCGCACTCGCCGTCGCCGTCGACTCGCTGGCCCGCAAGTCGCGTGCCGCGCACGGGCAGGCGTGATGACCACCTTCGACAGCACCCCCGACAGCGTCGCCGGCGGCACAGCGCCGCATGTCCTGTGCGCCGGTGACCGCTTCATCACGGCCGCCTCGCTCGCCGAGGCCGCGCGGAGCGCGTTCGGCCCCGGCACCCGGGCGGTCGAGTACCGGACGTCCTGGCCGGACGTGCCCTTCGGCGCGGTGGACGGCGTGCGCGAGGCGTCCGGCGACCCGGCCGAACTCGCCGCCCTGGCCGCCGATTCGGAGGTCGTCCTCACCCACCTCGCCCCGATCACCCGCGCGGTGTTCGAGGCCGCGCCTTCCCTGAAGGTCGTCGGCGTCACCCGGGGCGGACCCGTCAACGTCGACCTCGCCGCGGCCACCGAGCACGGCGTACCGGTGGTCTTCCTGCCGGGCCGGAACCTGGGCGCGGTCGCCGAGTTCGTCGTCGGGCTGATGGTCACGCTGCCCCGCAGTGTCGGCGTGGCCTCCCGCGAACTGGCCGCGGGCCGCTGGGACGCCCGCTACTTCCGCTTCGAGCTGACCGGACTCGAACTGCGGGCCGCCACGGTCGGCCTGGTGGGCCTCGGCGCCGTCGGCTCACGGGTCGCGGAGTTGTTGCGCGGCTTCGGCTCCCGGGTCCTGGCCTACGATCCGTACGCCACCCCCGAAGCGGCCGACAAGGCCGGGGTCGACCTCGTCCCCCTGCCGACCCTGTACGCCACGAGCGACATCGTCAGCGCGCACGCCCGGCTCACCGACGACACCCGCAAGATGTTCGGCGCCGAGGCGTTCGCCGCGATGAAACCCGGAGCGCACTTCATCAACACCGCCCGGGGCGAACTCGTCGACCAGGCGGCCCTGCTCGCCGCCCTCGAATCCGGCCATCTCGCCGGAGCCGCCCTCGACGTCTTCGACCCCGAACCCCCGGACCCCGCCGACCCGTTGCTCTCCCGGCCCGACGTGATCCTCACCCCGCACCTGGCGGGCGCCTCCCGTCAGGTCGCCCTCGAATCGGTCGAGCGGGTCACCGCCGAGGTGGCCGGCTTCCTGCACAGCGGTGTACTGGACCACTGCGCGAACCCTCAGTGGCAGGACCACGGGAGGCACCGGACATGAGCACCATCGGGCTGGACCTCGGCACCTCGGCCGTTAAGGCCGTCCGCTTCGACGACGACTGGCGGGCCGTCGACAGCGAGACCGAGAACACGGTCGTACGCACGTCCGGCGGCCACAGCGAGCAGGACATGCGCGAGGTGTGGGCCGCCGCCGCCCGCGTGGTCGGCGCGGTCGCCCGCCGCTCGCCCGACGCGGTCGCGCTGCTCGCCCTCACCGCGCAGGGCGACGGCTGCTGGCTCGTCGGCGCCGACGGCGAGCCCGTACGGGACGCCATCCTCTGGAACGACGCCCGTGCCGGCGGCGTCATCGACGCCTGGGAAGCCGACGGGACCCTCGAACGCGCCTTCCGCACGAACGGCAGCTACGGCGCCTCCGGCGTCGCCCACGCCCAACTGCGCTGGCTCACGGAACACGAGCCCGACACCCTGAAGCGCGCGTCCACCCTTCTCAGCTGCGGCAGTTGGGTCTACCGGCGGCTCACCGGCCGCGCGGTACTGGAGGTCTCCGACGCGGCCAACCCCTTTCTCGACGCCCGCACCCGCCGCTACGACGACGAACTGCTCGAAGTCTTCGAACTCACCGAGCTCCGGCGGCTGTTGCCCCGGACCGTCTCTGGCCCTGACCGCATCGCCCCGCTGCGCGCGGACGTGGCCGCCGATCTCGGACTGCCCCCGGGCACCCCCATCGGCCTGGCCCCTTACGACGTGGTGGCGAGTGCAACCGGCGCCGGAGTCACCCGTCCCGGCCAGGGCTTCGCGATACTCGGCACGACGCTGTGCGCAGCCGCCGTCACCTCGGACCCCCTGCTCTCCCGGGCACCCAACGGAATGACCCTGCCCGGCTGCGCCGACGACCGGTGGCTGATCGCCAACGCCACCATGATCGGCACGGAGGTGTTGGACTGGACGGCCCGGCTGATGGGCCTCGCCGACGCCGCCGAGGTCGTGGCCCTGGCAGGCACCGCACACCCCGGCGACCAGCCCCTGCTGCTGCCGTACCTGTCACCTGCGGGGGAGCGCAGCCCCTTCCGCGACAGCGGTGTCCGGGGGAGCCTCCTCGGTCTCACCGTGCGCCACACCCGTGCCGACATCGCCCGCGCAACCCTCGACGGTCTGACCCTGTCTCTGCGTGACTGCCTCGCCGCGACCGGCCCCGTGCACGAACTGGCGGTCATCGGAGGCGGCGCGCGCAGCACGGCCTGGTGCCAGACGATCAGCGACGCGACGAACCTGCCGGTGATCCTGCCCGACACGGCCGAGGCGGGCGCCCGCGGCGCCGTACTCACCGCTGCCGTCGACCTCGGCCTGACCGACGGCCGCGACGGCATCGACGCCCTCACCGCGCGGGCGGTCGGCCGGGCGGGGCTCCTGGAACCGGACCCGGCCGAGGCGGCCCGATTCGACGACGCCTACGGGCGTTTCGTCGCGGCCCGGAACTGACCCGGGAGGGGCCGCCTTCCTACGCGGATTCGACTCCGGACGGTCCGTCGTCGTCCCGTCCGCCCTGGTGCGGTTCCGCCAGCCGGTCGTGGAGGGCGAGGTAGAGGTTGGCGACCACGACCGCCGACGTGATGGGCGCGCCGAGCAGTTCCTCGACGCGGTGCAGGCGGTAGCGCACCGAGTTGGGGTGCAGGAACATCGCCTGGGCGGTGGCGCGTACGTCCTGGTTGCAGGTCAGGTAGGCGGCCACCGTCGCGGTGAGGTCCTCCCGGGCCAGCAGGTCGCCGAGCTGCTGGCGGGCCTTGGCCGTGACGGCGTCGGGGGAGCGGCTGGCGAGCAGCCAGGTCACCAGGTCGACGTCCTCGAACCGCAGGACCGATCCCGGCCGTTCGCTCTCCTCGGTGGTGCCCGCCTTGACGGCGGAGTGCCGACGGCGCAGCGCCACCCTGAGCGCCCGTTCGGCGTCCCTGGTCCGCGCGCGGGCGAGATGGAGGTCGTCGAACGGCTCGCTCAGGCCGACGTGGTGGGTGCGCGCCGCTTCCCGCAGCCAGTCGTCGAGGACGACACGGTCCCCGGCGAGCCCGCTGAAGCCGCCCGTCTCGTCGGCCTCCAGGACGAGCGGCAGGCCGTAGGTCTGGGCGAGTTCCAGGACGACGTCCCGGCGGTCGGGTTGCGTCGGCGCGGGGGAGTCGGTGGACGACGCGCCCTCACCCCCCTTCGGGGTGGCCACGAACGCCCGCATCGCCCGTTCCCGCTCGAAGCGGAACGAGCGCAGCCGGTCCCAGACGCGGCTGGCCGTGTCGGGGGTCATGCCGGAGCGGATCGTACGGAGGATCTCGGCGGCCTCGGTCACGGACTGGGCCGCCGTCAGGGCGCGCAGCCCCCGCATCGCGCCAAGGAGTTTCTGGGTGGCGTCCAGGATGGGCTGGCCGAGTTCGTCGATGACCTGCTCGCGGCGCGAGGCGATGGCGATCCAGTAGCCGACCCCGCGCAGGGCCACCGGCCGCGCCGTCACATGCCAGCGCCCGACGGTGAAGCCCTGTCGCCCGCCCCCGCTGCTGCCCGCGCGCACCGCGCTCCAGATCAGCACCGTCGGCCCCTGGCCGGTGGATTCGACCACGCGCCCCGACTCCTCGTAGAGGATGGCCGCGCCGTGGGTGAGCGCGCCGATCCGGTGCACCAGGGCCTTGACCGGCTGGTCGGCGGCGAGCGCGTCCAGCAGGTCCTCCTGGATGCGTAGGCGCTGGCGCAGGGTGTGGGCGTCCGAGGACAGCTCGGACTCGTAGACGTGCTGCTCGATCTGGAGGAACGGCACCGACGGGTCCACCGTCAGCAGGTTCAGTCCGGCGGCCTCGGCGGCCTCGCGCAGGGCGGGCGGGACCTCCTTGAAGTGGACGCCCACCCCGAACAGCAGCGCTGCTGCCTCGCACCGGACGAGCTCCTCCACCAGCGTGGCCTGGTGCAGGTCGGCGTCCGGCAGGCCCACGAAACGCAGGCCCGTGGTCAGCATCAGCCAGTCCCGGCGCAGCCACTGCCCGGCGCCCTCGATCTCCATCGAGTGGGCACCACGGACACGGCGGTCGAGGTCACCCTCGGTGACGGTCTTGAGGCCGAGATGACGCTCCGCGAGCAAGCGTCGCACGGTGATGTTTCGGGCCGGTGGCACGGGCGAAGCGAACCAAATTTTGTGCTGGAGCACAAGATCGAGCCGCCAACTTGGTATATCGCACGTCGACCCGCACCCCAGGCTCCCCCATTCTGTTCTCCAATCCGCAATCGCGGCGCTTACCACATCCGGAGCATCAGAAGCATCAGGAGCACTTGTGCCGAAACTTCGTGTGGCCGTCGATGTCGGCGGCACCTTCACCGACGTCTTTGTCTTCGACGAGGAGGCACACGCGACCCGCGTGACCAAGGTCCCGTCCACCCCGGCCGACCCGATGCGCGCGGTCGTCGCCGGAGTCGAGCGGGCCGGCATCGACCTCGCCGACGTCAGCCTCTTCTCGCACGGCACGACCGTCGCGACCAACGCGCTGATCACCCGCCGCTTCCCGGCCGCCGCCATGGTCACGACCCGGGGCTTCCGGGACGTGCTGGAGATCCGCGACGGCACGAAGGACGACCTCTGGGACGCCTACTCCGACGTCGCCCGCCCCTACATCCGGCGCCGCGACCGCTTCGAGGTCTCCGAGCGCATCGACGCCGAGGGCCGGATCGTCACTCCGCTCGACGAGGACGAGGCCCGCCAGCTCGCCCGCCTGCTGGCCCTGCGCGGGGTGACCACGGTCGCCGTCTGCTTCGTCAACTCCTACGCCAACGGCGCCCACGAACAGCGGATGGCCCAGATCATCGCCGAGGAACTGCCCGAGGCGAGCGTGTCCACGTCGGCGGCGATCCTCCCCGAGATCTTCGAGTACGAGCGCTTCAACACCACCGTCGCCAACGCCGTCCTCGCCCCGCTGGTCACCGGCTACGTCGACCGCCTGGCCGACCGGCTGGGCGCGGGCGGCTACGGCGGCGACCTGCTCCTGCTGCACTCGGGCGGCGGCTCGATGACCCCGCGCATGGTGGGCCGGTTCCCCGTCCGCCTCGCCGCCTCCGGCATCGCGGCCGGGGCGATCGCGGCCCGGCACGTGGCCGCGCAGTGCGGGTACCCGAACGCGATCGGGCTCGACATGGGCGGCACCAGCACCGACATCTGCCTGGTCCACGAGGGCGAGCTGCGCACCACCAAGGAGTGGGCCGTCGAGTACGGCTACCCGATCATCTTCCCCAGCATCGAGGTGCTCACCATCGGCGCCGGGGGCGGCTCGCTGGCCTGGATCGACGAGGCGGACTCGCTGCGCAACGGCCCCCAGTCGGCCGGCGCCACCCCCGGCCCCGCCTGCTACGCGGCGGGCGGAGAGGAGGCCACCAACACCGACGCCAACCTCTACCTGGGCAGGCTCGGCACCAGCCTCGCGGGCGGCGCCAAGTCGCTCCAGCCCGAACTGGCGGAGAAGGCCGTGAAGAAGATCGCCGAGCCGCTCGGCCTCGAACTCGCCGAGGCCGCGGGCGCGATCGTCGAGGTGGCCAACGCCAACATGGCCGACGCGGTCCGGCTGGTCTCCATCCGGCGCGGCTACGACCCCCGGGACTTCGCGCTCGTCGCGTTCGGCGGCGCGGGCGCCCTGCACGGCGCCGAGGTGGCCCGCCAGCTCAGCATCCCGACGGTGATCGTCCCGCCGAACCCCGGCGTCACCTCCGCGCTCGGCTGTCTCCTCGTCGACATCCGGCACGACCTGTCCGCGATGTTCTCCTGCCTGGCGCACCAGGCCGACGAGGAGGAGTTCGAGCGCGGCTTCCAGGAACTGGAGCGGGAGGCCTCGCAGCGCCTGGCCCACGAGGGCGTCGCGCCCGAGCACGCGGTGCTCCAGCGCAACGCCTCCATGCGCTACCAGGGCCAGTGGCGCTCGCTCGTCGTCACCTGCGGTGCGGGTCCCGGCGCGCTCGCGGAGGCGGTGGAGCGGTTCCACGAGGAGCACGAGCGGGAGTTCGCCTTCCGCCGCGACGACACCCCGGTCGAGATCTACCAGTTGGGGCTCCAGGCGACCGGCGTCACACCGAAGCCCGCGTTCGCCACCCACGACCCCGCCGACGGCCCGGCCCCCGAGCCGGTGTCGACCCGGCAGGTCTGGTTCCCCGACACCGGCTGGGTCGAGACCGGCATCCACCGCCGCGACGACCTCCCGGCCGGCACCCGCCTCCAAGGCCCGGTCATCGTCGAGCAGCTGGACTCCACGACCGTCGTACCGCCCCGCTCCGAGGCCGAGATCGACGCCTGGCTGAACATCCGCATCCACCTCCAGGAGGCCTGACGTGAGCACCACCGAGCAGCCACCGCACCCCGTCGTCCACCACGAGCGGACGCTCGACCCGGTCACCTTCGAGGTCCTGAAGAACGCCTTCGCCACCTCGGTCGACCTGATGAGCGAGCAGATCCTGCGCACCTGCTACTCGTTCGTCATCTACTGCCGCGACTTCTCCTCCGCGCTGTGCGACGCGCAGGGCAACACCGTCATGCAGGGCAGCCAGGACATCGCGGTGCACGTCGGCACCCTGCACTTCCAGTGCAAGGCCGTCATCGAGTACTTCGGCGACGACATCAACCCCGGTGACGTCTTCGCCATCAACGACCCCTACCGCGGCGGCACCCACTTCAACGACATCAGCTTCATCCGGCCGATCTTCGTCGGCGCCGAGATCATCGGGTTCGCGCAGAACAAGGGCCACTGGGCCGACGTCGGCGGCACCGTCCCCGGCTCCTTCGACGTCACCGCCAAGGAGCACTTCGGGGAGGGCCTGCGCATCCCCGCGCTGAAGGTCTGGGACCGGGGCGTCTTCCGCCACGACGTCGCCCAGCTGATCGTGCAGAACACCCGCTCCCCGTTCGTCGGCCTCGGCGACCTGCACGCCCAGTCCGAGGCGACCGCGGTGTGCGAGCGCGAGCTGCTGCGCCTCGTCGACCGCTACGGCAAGGACACCATCGTCGCCGCGATGGCCGAAGTCCAGGACTACGTCGAGGACTTGGTCCGCAGCAAGGTCAGCGACCTGCCCGACGGCACCTGGGAGGCCGTCGACCACCTCGACGCCGACCCCGGCAGCACGGAGGCCCTCGTCCCGGTCCGGGTGAAGATGACCATCGAGGGCGGCACGGTCACCTACGACCTGTCGGGCAGCGCCCCCGCCGTCGCCACCTTCCTCAACAGCGGTTACGGCGCCACGTATTCGGCGCTCTACGCGGGCACGAAGACCTTCTTCCCCGACGTCCCCCTCAACTCCGGCTTCTACCGCGTGGTCCTCGGCGACCTCGGCCCCGAGGGATCGGTGGTGAACGCCGGCTGGCCCATCGCCGTCACCGGGTTCTGTTCCGGCGCCTACGAGAAGCTGATGAACGCGATCATCGAGATCTGGTCGCGGATCATGCCCGAGCGGGCCATGGCCTGCTCGTTCAACCTCGAATACCTCCTGGTCGGCGGCCGTGACGGCCGGTCCGAGGAGCGGCCGTACTTCATGTGGTACGACTGGATGGCCGGCGGCTGGGGCGGCCGGCGCTCCAAGGACGGCTCCAACGCCACCTCCCCGGTGTTCGGGCCCGGCCTCGCGGTGCAGCCACTGGAGGGCCAGGAGCGGCTGTGCCCCGTGATCACCACCACCCACACCATCAACCCCGACTCCGGCGGCCCGGGGATGTACCGGGGCGGCTGCGGAGTGGAGAAGGGCGGCCTGCTCACCGACGCCGAGAAGACCGTGATGTCGTACTGCTGCGACCGCGCCCGCTCCATCACCTGGGGCATCGAGGGCGGCCTGCCGTCCGTCCCGCACGGCGTCTGGCTCAACAAGGGCACCGAGGACGAGCGCTTCCTCGGCAGCGTCTTCTCCAACGTCGCCGTGGAGTCCGGCGACACCTTCACCCGCCCCTCGGCCGGTGGCGGCGGCTACGGCGACCCGCTGCGACGCGATCCCGCACTCGTCGTCGAGGACGTCATCGACGGCTACGTCTCCCTCGAACGTGCCGCCAAGGACTACGGCGTGGTGATCCGCCCCGTACGCCCGGAACTGGACGAGTACGAACTCGACCAGGAGGCCACCGACACCCTGCGCACCGAGATCGCGGCCTCACGCGCCGGCTGGCTGGTGCAGGACGCCGGGGAACTGGCCAAGGCCTACCGCGCCGGTGAGGTCGACATGCTCGACATGATCCGCCGCTACGGCGTCATCGTCGACTGGGGCACCGGCGAACTCCTGCACGAGACCACCGAACAGTTCCGCGCCACCCTGCGCGACCGCGCCCTCGCCCACTGGGCGTGACCAAGTCCCCGGTCCCGGGGCCCACTTCCCCGCACGGATCCCGCTTACCGCCCCCCGCCGCACACCCTGCA
This sequence comes from Streptomyces sp. CA-249302, assembly GCF_050936785.1. Classification (NCBI taxonomy): domain Bacteria; kingdom Bacillati; phylum Actinomycetota; class Actinomycetes; order Kitasatosporales; family Streptomycetaceae; genus Streptomyces; species Streptomyces sp. CA-249302. The sequence goes on from NZ_JBNJMG010000001.1 coordinate 8,797,188, forward strand.
CGTCCTCCACCCCCGGAACGGAGAAGGATCAGCCATGCCCGCTGCACCCACCGAAAGCTCACCCACCGGCAGAATTCCCCGCCTGTCCCTGATGATGGGCTGGTGGTCGCTGGTCTCCGCGATGTTCTACCTCTACATCGCCGGACTGGTCGCGTCCTACGTCGGCTTCGTCAACACCCTCATCGGCCTCCTCCTCACGGTCGCCGTCTACGGTGTGGTCAACAAGGTCCTCGCCGGGTACGCCATCGACACCGGCTTCGGCGTCGAGCGCCTCTCCCAACTCCTCTTCGGCAAGGTCGGCTCCGCCCTCGCCACCCTCGTCTTCGCCGCAACCGCCCTCTACTACGGCGTCTTCGAGGGCTCGATCATCGCGGCCACCCTGGAGGCCTACACCCGCGACAGCCTCGGCTGGTCGATGAACGTCTGGTACTTCGTCGTCGTCGCCTACGCGACCCCGCTGGTCTTCGGCGGCGTCCGCAACTGGCTCGACAAGCTCAACGGCCTGCTCCTGCCGCTGTACACGGCGGGCCTGATCGCCGCCGTGATCGTGGCCGCGGTCTCCGGCAAGCCCTCCGGGTGGACGGGCTTCGGCTCCCAGGACGGCATCCCGTTCGCCTCCGGCGGCCCCGGCTGGCTGATGGCCTTCGGCATCTACATGGGCGTGTACGTCCTGATGATGTACACGGTCGACTTCGCCCGGCTCGGCCGCCCGCAGGACCGCGCCTTCCACGGCAACGTGACCTTCGGATACGTCTTCTACACGGTGACCTTCCTGGTCAACGGCCTGATCGGCATCTTCCTCTCGCACGCGCTGCGCGGCTTCACGGGCAGCACCATCAGCGAGGGCGGTGTCGCGGTCGCGCTCACCCACGTCATGGGTATCTGGGCCGTGCTGCTGGTGTTCGTCAGCCAGACCCGGATCAACACCGCCAACTACTACCTGGCCTCCAGCAACCTGGAGATCCTCGGCCGCACGGTGCTGCGGCTGCGGCTGCCCCGGGTGGTGTGGGTCCTGGTCGGCAGCGCGATCATGTTCTCGATCATGCTGACCAACGTCTTCAGCTACATCGGCACCGCCCTCAGCTGGCAGGGCGTCCTGATCACCGGCTGGGTGGCCATCGCCCTCACCCACATCGCGCTGGACCGGCGCCAGGGCCTCGACCCCGCCGAGGCGGAGGCCCGTACGACCGGAGTGGTGTCCGTGCCCGGCGTGGCGGGCTGGGTGGTCGGCTCGGCGATCGGCCTGACCGTCCTGGAGACCGGTCTCGCCTGGGCGAGCACCTGGGGGCCGATCCTCACCGCCGTCAGCGCCGCCGGTGTCTACGCGGGACTGCGCGCGGTGACCGGCACGAAGACCTCGCCGGTGGCGGAGCCGGACGTGGTCACGACCACGGCCTGAGGGCCAGGGGCACGGGCGCACCCGGCGGCCGACAACGCCGGGTGCGCCTTCCGTCGCAGAACCCTCTTGTCCAGAAGGGGAGTTGAGGACATGACCAGCACACTGCACGTGCCCCGCACGCTCGACGAGGCGCTGAGCCTGCTCTCGGGAGGCACCCTCGTCCCGCTCGCCGGCGGCACCTGGGTGATGCGCGCGCCGCTGCGCGCGGAGCCGTGGGCGGAGGGCTACGTCGCCGTCGCCGGCCTCCCGGAACTGCGCATCCGCGAGCACGGCACCGCCGAGCTGCGGCTCGGTGCCGGACTCACCCACGCCGAGACGGCCGACGCGACCCGGACCGCCCCCGACCTGCGCGCCCTGCACCAGGCCGCCGCGCACTCCGCGAACCCCGGGATACGCCAACGCGCCACGCTGGGCGGCAACTTGAGCACCGTACGATTCCCGGCCCCTGACCTCGTCACTGCTCTGCTGTGCCTTGAGGCACGGGTGGTCGCGGCCGACGGCACGGAAGCATCCGTCACCGACCACCTCACCTCCAGGGACGCTTCACTCGTCACCGGCGTGGTCCTGCCGCGGACCACCGCCCGTACCGGCCACGCGCGCCTGCCCCTGCGCCGCGCCGGTGACTATCCCGTGGCCATCGTCAGCGTCGCCCTCGTGACCGAGGAGGACGGCACGGTCCGCGAGGCCCGGGTCGCCGTCGGCTCGGTGGAGCCGGTGCCACGCAGGTGGCCCGAGGCCGAACGCCTCCTGCTGGGGCGGCCCTCGACCCCGGCCGCGGCGAAGGAGGCCGCGGTGGCCTGCGCGGGCAGCATCAGAGGCCGCGACGGCGTCGACGCGCCCGGCTGGTACCGGGAACGCGTCCTGCCCACCCTGCTCGCACGGGCGGTCACCGCCGCAGTGGAGCCAGAAACCGCCCGGAGGGCCGCATGACCGTCACCCTCACCGTGAACGGCGAGACCCGTCCCGTCGACGACCCGCCCATGACCCCCCTGGCCACCGTCCTGCGCGAGCGCCTCGGCCTCACCGGCACGAAACTCGTGTGCGGCGAGGGCTTCTGCGGAGCCTGCCAGGTCGACGTCGACGGCGAGGCCGTACCGTCCTGTCTGGTCCCGGTCGGACTCCTCGACGGCTCCACCGTCCGCACGATCGAGGGCCGCGTCGGACCAGCCGAGCCGCTGGACGCCGTACAGCAGGCGTTCAAGGACACCGACGCCGTGCAGTGCGGGATGTGCTTCCCGGGCATGACCACGGCGATCGGGGCGCTGCTGCGCCGCGATCCCGACCCCTCGGAGGACGACGTACGCGCGCACCTGGCGGGCAACATCTGCCGGTGCACCGGGTACGAACGGATCGTCGAGGCCGCGCTGTTGGCCGCGCGGAAGGCGGCCCCGTGACCGCGCCCACCGAGACCCGGACGGGCGCCGGGACGGTCGTCGGCGCGGACGTCCCCCGACGTGACGCGGAGGACAAGATCCGCGGCTGGACGCAGTTCACCGTCGACCGCGCCCACAAGCGCATGCTGTACGCCGCGATCCGCCGCGCCGACGTGCCCGCCGCCCGGATCGTCCGCATCGACACGGCCCCGGCGCGGGCCATGCCCGGCGTCCACGCCGTCGTCACCGCCGCCGACGCGCCGGGTCTCTACGGCGTCGGTGTGGCCGACCACCCCCTGTTCGCCGACGGGGTGGTCCGCTACCACGGCGAGCCCCTGGTTGCGGTCGCGGCGGAGACGCTCCCGCAGGCCCGTGCCGCCGCGGCGGCCGTCGAGGTCGAACTCACGCCCCTGCCCGCCCACTTGACCATGGCCGACGCCCTCGCCCCCGGAGCCCGCGAGATCCACCCGGACTGGGCGTCGTACGAGGAACTCGTCGCGGGCGGCACCCGCTGCGGGAACGTCGCCTGGGAGGCGACCGTCGTCCGGGGCGACACCGATGCCGCGTTCGCCCGTGCGGACGTGGTGGTCGTGGAGAGCAGGTACTCCAGCGGACGGCAGAACCAGACCCCGCTGGAGCCGCGCGCGTGCACCGTCTGGACGGAGGACGGCCGGCTCGTCGTCGAGACCTCCACGCAGAACCCGTGGGCCGTCCGCAACGGCACCGCACGGATGCTCGGCATCCGCCCGGCCGACGTCCGGGTCGTCGTACCGCCCGTCGGCGGCGGCTTCGGCATGAAGTTCGAGCTGTCCATCGAGCCGGTCGCCGCACTGCTGGCCCGCGCGTCCGGGCGTCCCGTACGCCTGGAACTGAGCCGCGAGGAGGAGATGCGCACCGCGCTCAGCCGCGAGAACGCCGACATCTGGATGCGCTCCGCCGTGACCCGGGACGGCGAGATCGTCGGCCGGGAGGCCGTCGTACTGATGGACTGCGGAGCGTACGGCGGCGAGCAGACCTTCCTGACCAGCATGACCGCGCACACCCTCGGCGCGAACTACCGGCTTGGCTCGGTGCGCATGGTCAGCCGGGCCGTCTACACCAACACGGCCCCCACCGGCGCCTTCCGCGCCTGCAACGGCACGTACAACACCTTCGCCCTCGAACGGCACACCGACGAGATCTGCGCCGCGATCGGCATGGACCGGCACGAGTTCCGGCGGCGGGCGGTCCTCGGCGACGGCGATCTCGGCGCGACGGGGCAGGTGTTCGAGGGCGATGTCCTTGGCCCGATGCTCGACCGCATGCGGGCCCTGCGCGCGGCCCGGCCCGCCTCCGCACGCCCCCGGCCGGGCGAACTGTACGGCCGCGCCACGGCCGTCGGCACCTGGTTCATCTTCGTCGGCCCGTCCGCCGCGACCGTGAACGTCAACCCCGACGGCACCGCCACCCTCGTCACCTCCGGCGTCGAGATCGGCTCGGGCTCGACCCAACAGGCCATCCCGCAGCTCGTCGCCGACTCCCTCGGTATCCCCTTCGAGGACGTCGTGGTGCGGGCGGCGGACACCGACGCGGCGGGCTTCGACCTGGGTGTCGGAGGCGGTCGTACGACGGTGTCGGTCGGGGCCGCGAGCGCGGCGGCCTGCGAGGACGTGAAGGCGAAGGTCGCCCGCGTCGCGGCGGACCTGCTCGGCGCCGATGTCGACGACATCCGGATCGGACCCGGCGCGATCCGGGTGGCCGGGGACTCCGCCCGCTCCGTCACGCTCGCCCAAGTCGCCGCGCACGCCCAGGCGTTGACGGGTCCGCTGGCCGGGACGGGATCCTTCACCGGGCGCGGCACGCCCGCGCTGCCCGGCTGTGCGGCCGGGCACATGATCGAGGCGGTCGACCTGCCCGTGTTCGCGGTCCACGACTGCGAGGTCGCCGTGGACCCCGACACCGGGCACGTCCGAGTGCTCGCCTACCGGGTCGTCCAGGACGTCGGACGGGCCATCAACCCCCGGGCGATCCGGGGCCAGATCCAGGGTGGTGTCGTCCAGGGCCTGGGCTACGCCCTGCACGAGACGGTGACCTTCACGGCGGACGGCCAGGTCGCCCAGTCCGGGTTCGAGACGTACCGGGTGCCGCTGGCCGGGGACGCGGTGGCCGTCGACGTAGACCTTTACGAGGGCGCCCCCTCCATGGGCCCGCGCGGAGCCAAGGGCGCGGGCGAGGTCCCCATCCTCAACGTGGCCGCCGCCGTCGCCTGCGCGGTCGCCGACGCCACCGGCGGGCCGATGAACCGGATCCCGCTGACCCCGCCCACGGTGTGCGCCCTCGCCGACGGCCTCGACAAGGTCGAACTCGCCCACATCGTGCCCGACTGGCGCGGCAACGTCCTGACCCCGCCCGACTTCCTGGAGGCCGCCGCCGGGATCACGAGGGAGGACTGAAGTGCGGGACGTGATCGACGCGCTGGAGAAGTGGTGGGCGGGCGGCGAACGCGTCGCCCGTGCCACGGTCGTCGCGACCTTCCGGTCCGCGCCCCGCCCGCCCGGCGCGTCGATGCTGGTCGGGCCGGGCGGGGAGGCCGTGGGCAGCGTGTCGGGCGGGTGCGTGGAGGGCGCGGTCTACGAACTCGGTGCGCAGGTCCTCGCCGAGGGACGGCCCGTCCTGGAGCGGTACGGCGTCTCCGCCGAGGACGCCTTCGCGGTCGGGCTGACCTGCGGCGGGATCCTCGACGTGTTCGTCGAGGAGGTCTCGGCGGACACCTACCCCGAGTTCGGCCGGGTCGCCGCGGCGGTCCGGGACGGCGTCCCCGTGGCCGTCGCGACAGTCGTCTCCGGGCCGCCCGAACGCCTCGGCCGACGGCTCCTCGTGTGGCAGGACCGGACCGAGGGCGGCACGGGCTCGGACCGCCTCGACAGCGCCATGGAGAAAGACGCGCGGGGCCTGCTCGCCGCCGGCCGCACCGGCACGCTCTCCTACGGCGCCGAAGGCCTGCCGTGCGACGACGACCTGACGGTCTTCGTCGAGTCCCTCGCCCCGCCGCCCCGCATGATCGTGTTCGGTGCGATCGACTTCGCCGCCGCCGTCGCGCAGTTGGGCGACTTCCTCGGCTACCGGGTCACCGTGTGCGACGCCCGCCCGGTGTTCGCCACGGCCGACCGCTTCCCCGGCGCACACGAGGTCGTCGTGGAATGGCCGCACCGCTACCTCGCGCGCGAAGCCGAGGAGGGCCGTATCGACGGCCGTACGGTCCTCGCCGTGCTCACCCACGACCCCAAGTTCGACGTGCCCCTGCTCGACGTGGCGCTGCGCCTGCCCGAAGTCGCGTACATCGGGGCGATGGGCTCCCGCCGCACCCACACGGACCGGATCGAGCGCCTGAGGGAACGAGGCCTCACGGACGCGGAGATCGCCCGGGTGTCCAGCCCGATCGGCCTGGACCTCGGCGCCCGGACCCCGCAGGAGACGGCCGTCTCGATCGCGGCCGAGATGATTGCCCTACGGTGGGGCGGCACGGCCCGGCGACTGACCGAACGCGAGGGTCCCATCCACGAACCCACGAGGTGAGGCCGACCATGGGCGTACCACTCACCTGGCTCCTGCGCCGCCAGGACCTGAGCCTGAAGGTGCTGGCCGGGCATGACGGCCTGGACCGTGAGGTGGACTGGGCCCACAGCATCGAACTCGCCGACCCGGTGCCCTGGCTCGGTGGCGGCGAACTCGTGCTGACGACCGGGCTCAGGCTGCCCGCCTCGGACCCGAAGCAGCGGGACTACATCCGGCACCTGGCCAAGGCCGGGGTGGCCGCCGTCGGCTTCGGCGTGGGACTGTCGCACGCGCGCGTGCCCGACGCCCTGGTCGAGGCGGCCGAGGAGACGGGCCTGCCGCTCCTCGAAGTGCCCCTGCCGACACCGTTCGTGGCCGTCACCAAGGCGGTCATGGAGCGGCTGGCGGAGCAGCAGTACGAGGGTGTCGTCCAGGCGTCCCGGATCCAGCCCCGAATGACCCGGGCCGCGCTGCACGGGGGTGCGCAGGCAGTCGTACGGGAGTTGGCCGTCTCCACTTCCACGTCCGTGCTGTTCCTGGACCGGGATGGTGCGAGGCGCGCGTCCCACCCGCCCGACGCGAACGTGCCGGTCCGGCTCGGTCCCGCCGACGGGGCCGCGGCGGCGGTGAGCACCGGCCCCGACGGTGTGGTGGCCGTACAGCAGGTACGCGTCGGCCCACGGGTGCACGGCCGTCTCGTCCTGGCCACGGACCGGCCGCTCACGCCCGTCGACCATCTCCTGCTCGGGCACGCGGCCTCGCTGATCGCGCTGGAGGCGGAGAAGCCCCTGCGGCTGCGCGACGAACAAGGCCGCGTGAACGGCATGTTCCTGCGGATGCTGCTGGACGGGGCCGTCCCGGCGGCGGCTGCCGTGGACCATCTCGCCGAGGCGGGCTTCCCCGTCCGGGACGGCGTACGCGTGCTGGCCGTGGAGGGCGGGAACCCGCGCCGTGCCCTGGAGTCGGCGGCCACGGAACTGGACCGGCACGGCCTGCCCCTGTTCGGCACCCTGCGCGAAGGGTGTGCGGTGGTCCTCTTGCCGGCCGGGCACACGGAGACGGCACACGCCGTCCTGGCAGGCCTGCGCTCCCGCACCTGGGCCGGGCTGAGCACCGTACAGGCTCCGGAGAACGTGCCGACGGCTCTGCGCGAGGCCGTGAACGCCGCGTCGGCGGCGCGGGCGCGCGGCTGCCCCGGCCACCTCGTCCCCTTCGAGTCGCTGGCCGGGCGGACGCTGGCCGCGAGCCCCGGTGCGAGGGAGGCACTCGACGCGCTCGCCGCCGCCCGGCTGTCCCCGCTCGCCGCGTACGACGCCCGGCAGGGCACCGAACTGGTCGCCTCCCTGCGGGCGTTCCTCGAACACAACGGTCAGTGGGAGGCGGCCTCGGCGGTCCTGGGCGTGCACCGGCACACTCTGCGCAGCCGGATGGAGCGTGTTCAGGGCCTTCTCGACACGGACCTGGAGTCGGCCCATGTCCGGGCCGAACTCCTGCTGGCGCTCTCGGTGTGGCAGGGGTCCGGTCATACGGCGGCGGACGCGGCCTCCTTGGCGACGGCCTCCGCGAGGATCGTGAGCCCTTCGTCCAGCAGCGCGTCGGAGATCGACAGCGGTGGCAGGAAGCGCAGGACGTTGCCGTAGCTGCCCGCCGTGAGCACCAGTAGTCCATCGGTGTGGCAGCGCCGGGCGATCCGGGCGGCCAGGTCGGGGGCCGGGACCCGGTCGCCGAACGGCTCCACCAGCTCGACCGCGACCATGGCTCCCCGGCCGCGCACATCCCCGACCACCGGGTGTGCGTCGGCGAGTTCGGCCAGCCGGGCGAGCATGGTGTCGCCGAGCTCCAGGGCCCGTTCCAGCAGACCGCCCGTCTCGATCGCGTCGAAGACACCGAGCGCGGCCTCGCAGGCCACCGGGTTGCCGCTGAAGGTGCCGCCGAGGCCGCCCGCCGGCACCGCGTCCATCAGCTCGGCGCGCCCGGTCACCGCGCCCAGCGGCAGGCCGCCCGCGAGGCCCTTCGCCGTGGTGATCAGGTCGGGCCGGACGTTCTCGTACTCGCAGGCGAACATCCGCCCGGTGCGCGCGATGCCCGCCTGGATCTCGTCGACGATCAGCAGAATGCCGCGGGCCCGGCAGATCTCCGCGACCCGGGGCAGGAACCCGGGAGCCGGTACGACGAAACCCCCCTCGCCCTGGATCGGCTCCACCAGCACGGCGGCCACGTTCTCCGCGCCCACCTGCCGGTCCAGCAGGTCCTCCAGGGCGTCCGCGGCCTCCTCGGCGCAGTCGGCGGGGCCGGTGGGCCAGCGGTAGGGGTACGCCATGGGCGCCCGGTGCACCTCGGGCGCGAACGGGCCGAAGCCCTGCTTGTACGGCTTGTTCTTGGCCGTCAGGCTCATCGTCAGCAGCGTGCGGCCGTGGAAGGCGTGGTCGAAGACGACGATGCCGGGGCGGCCGGTCGCGGCCCGCGCGATCTTGACGGCGTTCTCCACGGCCTCGGCACCGGAGTTCACCAGGATCGTGCGCTTCTCGCCGGGAACGGGCGAGAGTTCGTTGAGCCTCTCGCACACGTCGAGGTAGGACTCGTACGGGTTGACCAGAAAACAGGTGTGGGTGAACCGGCGCAGCTGCTCGGCGGCGCGCTCCACCACGGCCGGGGCGGAGTTGCCGACCGTCGTCACGGCGATGCCGCTGCCGAAGTCGATGAACGAGTTGCCGTCCACGTCGACGATCACACCGCCGCCCGCTGCCGCCACGAACACGGGCAGCACGGCGCCGACCCCGGCCGGCACCGAAGTCCGCTGACGGGCCAGCAGTTCGCGCGAGCGCGGGCCGGGGATCTCGCTGACGATCCGCCGCGCCTGCGGCAGACCGGGACCGCCGACGGGTCGGGATGCACCGGGCATGGAAAGTCCTCCGGGATATCGGGATGCGCACGGTTGGGGAGCCTGAGCCAAGCACCCGCCCCGGCCCGGGGCCATGGACAGATCGGCGTGCCCGTGGGCCCGGACACGGGACATCCCGTCCAGTGCGTCGGCGTCCGTGCCGTCCCCACAATGACGGCCTCCACGGACGACTCTCTTCGCTGAAAGGAAGGCCGATGCGACAGAGCAGCACCGACAGACCGGTCCGTTCCCTGCGTCACCTGGTCGCGGGGGAGTGGCGGTCCGGCGACGGTGAGGAACTGGTCGACGTCAACCCCGCACGTCCCCACGAGGCGGTCGCCGCCGGGCGGCTCGCCGCGGACCGCGACCTCGATGAGGCCGTCGCCGCCGCACGGGACGCCTTTCCCCGCTGGGCGGCGACCCCGCACCACGTCCGCGCCGGGATCCTGGACCGGGCCGCCGACGTCATCGACCTGCACGCCCGGCAATGGGGTGAGGAACTCTCCCGGGAGGAGGGCAAGACCCGGGCCGAGGGCATCGGCGAGGTGCGGCGGGCGGCGGAGATCTTCCGCTATCACGCCGGTGAGGCCTCCCGGCCGGTGGGCGAGGTGTTCGCCTCGCCCCGGCCCGGCGAGCACATCCAGGTGCTGCACCGTCCGGTCGGCGTCGTGGCGGTCGTGACCCCGTTCAACTTCCCCATCGCGATCCCGGCCTGGAAGATCGCGCCCGCGCTCGGCTACGGCAACACCGTGGTCTGGAAGCCCGCCGACGCCGTACCACTGCTCGCCGTACGACTGACCGAGGCGCTGGTCGAAGCCGGACTGCCAGGCGGCGTACTGTCGTTGCTCATCGGCGACGGGGAACTCGGCGGCCGACTCGTCGAGCACCCTGGTGTGGACGCGGTGACCTTCACCGGGTCGACCATCGTCGGCCGGAACCTGATCGCCGCCTGCGGCCGGCTCGCCAGGCCCGCGCAGACGGAGATGGGCGGCAAGAACGCGGCGGTCGTCCTCGCCGACGCAGACCTCGACCTGGCCGCGGGCGAGGTACTGGCCGGGGCCTTCCGCTCCAGCGGCCAGAAGTGCACCGCCACTTCGCGGCTCGTCGTGGCGGAACCGGTGGCCGACGAGTTCCTCGCCCTGCTCACCAAGCGGGTCCTGGCCCTCCGCGTCGGCGATCCTCTGGACGAGGACACCGACATGGGGCCGGTGGTCTCGCTGCGGGCGAGGGACGAGATCCAGCGGGCGATGGACGCCGCGGCGGCCCGCCCGGGCGTCGAGATCCTCACCGGTGGCCGTCCCTACGACGACGACCGCATGGCGGGCGCGTTCCTGCCGCCCACCGTGGTGGCCCTCGCCGGTGACGACCCGCTGTGGCGCGAGGAGTTGTTCGGTCCCGTGCTCTCCGTCCGCCGCGCGCACGACCTGCGGGCGGCTCTCCGGCTGGCGGACGACGGCGAGTTCGGCCTGTCCGCGGCCGTCTTCACCGACGACCTGCGCGCGGTGACGGCCGCCACGGAAAGACTCGACGTCGGCGTCCTCCACATCAACTCCGAGACCGCTGGAGCCGATCCGCACGTCCCCTTCGGCGGCGCCAGGCAGAGCGCGTACGGGCCGAAGGAACAGGGCCGTGCCGCGCGCGAGTTCTTCACCCGGACCACGACCGTGTACGTACGGGCGTCGGGAGCCGGGCGGTGACCGCGCCGGAGCCGCTGTCCGGCCTGCTCGTCGCCGACTTCGGGCGCGTCCTGGCCGCCCCGTACGCCACGATGCTCCTCGCCGACCTCGGCGCCGACGTCATCAAGGTCGAGCATCCGGCGACGGGCGACGACACCCGCGCCTGGGGCCCGCCCCACGCCCACGGTGAGTCCACGTACTACCTGTCGGTCAACCGCAACAAACGCTCCCTCACCCTCGACCTGCGCGCCGAAGCCGACCGGCGCCGGGCGACGGAACTCGTACGCCGGGCCGACGTGCTCTTCGAGAACTTCCGGCCCGGCACCATGGACAAGTACGGCCTGGGCTACGACCGGGCCCGCGCCCTCAACCCGCGCCTCGTCTACTGCTCGGTGACCGGCTTCGGCCCGGGAGCGGGCGCCGCACTCCCCGGCTACGACCTGCTGATCCAGGCCGTCGGCGGCCTGATGAGCGTGACCGGTACGGCACCGGGGGAGCCGGTGAAAACAGGCGTGGCCCTCGTCGACGTCCTGGCCGGAGTGCACGCGGCGGTCGGCGTCCTGGCCGCCCTGCGTCATCGCGACGCGACCGGCGAGGGACAGCACGTACAGGTCGACCTGCTCTCCTGTCTGCTGTCCGGCATGGTCAACCAGGCCGCCGGCTACACCCTGGCCGGAAAGGTGCCGGGCATCCTGGGCAACCGGCATCCGTCGATTGCGCCGTACGAGGTGTTCCGCGCCCAGGACCGGCCGCTCGTCGTCGCGGTCGGCAACGACCGGCAGTTCACCGCCCTGTGCCAGGGGCTGGACGCGCCCGAGCTGGCCGCCGACCCCCGTTTCGCCACCAACTCCGGCCGCGTGGCCCATGTCGACGAACTCGCCCTCCAACTGGGGGAGTTGCTGAGAACCCGGACCGCCGCAGACTGGTACGACCGCCTCACCCCGCTGGGCGTGCCCTGCGGCCCGGTGAACGACCTGGCCCAGGCCTTCGACCTGGCCGAGCGGCTCGGCCTCGCCCCGCGCGCCACGGTCACGGCACCGGACGGCACACCGATGGATCTGGTCGCCAACCCCATCGGCCTTTCCGGCACTCCGCCCCGCTACGACACCCACCCGCCCCGACTCGGTGAGCACACCGAGGAGATCACGGCCTGGCTGGACTCCCGGACCCCGGCCCCGACCACCCCTTGGAGCACACGATGAGCGGCGCCGAGCCGATGACCGACCCCCTCGAACTGCTCGACCTCGCCTCCACCCTCACGGGCGAGGAACGCGAGATCCAGGCCACCGTCGCCAGGTTCCTCGCCGACCGGGTCCGCCCACACCTCGGCGAGTGGTTCGAGAACGCCCACTTCGCCCGCGAACTCGCCCCGGAACTCGGCAAGTTGGGCGTCCTGGGCATGCATCTCGACGGCTACGGCTGCGCCGGCACCAATGCCGTGTCCTACGGTCTCGCCTGTCTGGAACTGGAGGCGGCCGACTCCGGCTTCCGCAGCTTCGTCTCCGTACAGGGCTCGCTCTCCATGTACTCCATCCGGAAGTGGGGCTCGGAGGAGCAGAAGCGGGAGTGGCTGCCGCGGCTCGCCGCCGGTGAGGCGATCGGCTGCTTCGGCCTGACCGAGCCCGACTTCGGCAGCGACCCCGCCGGGATGCGCACGAAGGCCGTCCGGGACGGCGGCGACTGGATCCTGAACGGCTCCAAGATGTGGATCACCAACGGCGGCATCGCCGACGTGGCCACCGTCTGGGCGCGGACCGAGGACGGCATCCGCGGCTTCCTCGTGCCGCGCGGCACGCCCGGCTTCACCACCAGGGACATCAGGCAGAAGATGTCCCTGCGGGCTTCCGTCACCTCGGAGCTGTACTTCGACCACGTGCGCCTGCCGGACGCGGCGCGGCTGCCGCTCGCCGAAGGCCTGCGCGGCCCGCTGTCCTGCTTGAACGAGGCCCGCTTCGGCATCCTGTTCGGCGCGGTCGGCGCGGCCCGCGACAGCCTCCGGACGGCCATCGAATACGCCGACACACGCGTCCAGTTCGGCACTCCGATCAGCGCCTTCCAGCTCACCCAGCAGAAGCTCGCCGACATGAGCGTCTCCCTGGGCTGCGCGGCGCTGCTCGCCGTACACCTCGGCCGCCTCAAGGACCAGGGCCGTATCCGCCCCGAGCAGATCAGCGCCGGCAAGCTCAACAACGTGCGCGAGGCGCTCGCCATCGCCCGCGAGTGCCGGACCGTCCTCGGCGCGGCCGGTATCTCGCTGGAGTACTCGCCGCTGCGGCACGCGAACAACCTGGAGTCCGTGCTGACGTACGAAGGCACGAGCGAGATGCACACCCTGGTCGTCGGACAGGCCCTCACCGGCCACGCGGCGTTCCGCACCGCGGCTGGTTCGATCCCGCGGAAGTAATCGTTTGCTGTCAGTATTCCCCAAGGTATGCCTGCTGCTGCCTCTCTTCCGCCACATCAACGGCACCGAAAACATTCGAAAACGCGCGACTCTTGCGGAACTGAACAAGCTGTTCCTAGCTTCGCAGTAATCGCTTTCTATAGTGTGAAGCGCCTGACTCGATGGAGAGTTGCATGCGGCAGGAACCAGCGACGAGGCGCGGCGGCCACAGACCCGACCGATGGCGGCTCATGGCGACCGCGCTCTGTGTGCTGCTCGGGGCCCTGCTCCCGGCACTGCCCGCACGCGCGGCGGCGTCCGACGCGTCGGACGCCTTCCCCGCCGTCTCCCTGCAACAGGTCACCAGCGACGCGGGGTTCACCCACCCCGGTATCGCGGTGAGCGCCTCGAACCTCGGACTCGCGCGTCGGCAGGTGCAAGGCGGTGTCGAGCCGTGGGCCTCCTACTATGCGGCGATGGCGGACACGAAGTACGCGTCCCGCACGCTCGCCCCCGTCAACAAGGGGTCGGGGTGGACACCCCGGGGACGGACGCGTTCAACTCCCAAGGCGTGGAGTACCAGTTCATCGAGGACGCGTTCGGTGCCTACACCCAGGCGATCCGGTACTTCATCACGGGTGACCCGGTGTACCGGGCGAACGGGATGCACATCCTCCGTACCTGGTCCCACATGGACCCGGCCAAGGTGGCGAACTACCCGGACGATCACATCCACGCGGCCATCCCGCTGATGCGCATGCTCGCCGCGGCCGAGATCCTCCGCTACTCCAGCGTCAACCCGGGCAGCGACGGATACGACACCGCCTGGACCGACGCGGACACCGCGAACCTGACGAAGAACCTGGTCACGCCCGTCATCAAGGTCCTGCTCTACGGCAACACGTTCTTCATGAGCCAGCAGGCCTACCCGGTCGTCGGGGAGTTGGCCGGCTACGTCTTCACGGACGACCGGGCCGGCTACGACCGTACGGTCGAGTGGTTCTCGGTCAACTCCGCCAACCCGGACAAGAACACCAACGGCGGCCTGACCTCCCTGATCCGCCAGATCAAGGCGGACGACTCGCTCAACCCCTACGGCCGCTCCTTCGTGCAGGTGCAGGAGATGGGCCGCGACCAGGCCCACGCCTGGGACGGGATCAACGCGCTGGCCGAGAGCGCCCGGCTGCTCACCGTGCAGGGCACCCGCCTGGACCCGGTCGCCGGAACGGTGTCCACCAAGCGGAACGCCGTCTCCCCCTACCGCTTCGGCGGCGACCGGCTGCTCGCCGGCCTCGACGCCTTCTACGCCCACCAGACGGGCCGTTCGATCCCCTGGATCGACACCACGGGAGGTCCCGGCAGTGTCTCGGAGGCCTACCGGGGACGGTTGTTCGACCCGATCGACGAGCTCTACGACATCTACGAGTACGACTTCGGCGTGGACGTCGAGAAGCGGGCGCCCAGCGTGGCCCAGGTGCACCGGCAGGCCGACGGACCGACGTTCTACTGGGGCACCGGCGCCTACAACTCCTGGAACAGCAACCCCGACTACAACCCCGACTACTGGCTGTCGCTGCCCCGGCAGGTGGCCGGCGAGACCCGGCCGCAGCAGACCACCCCGCTGGTGTCGGTGGCACAGCGCAGCATCGCCCTGGACGGTCGCTCCAAGCTCCACGAGGCGGACGGGCACGAGGTGGTCCGGATGCGGGCGTCGAAGAAGGGCACCACGATCGCCGTACGCACCCTGATGTACGACAGCCGCGACGGGTACAGCCCGGTGGGCGTGCTGGTGCGCACGACGGGTCCGGCCATCCTGCAACTGCGCAAGAACATGTCGCCGGCGCCCTACCACACCGTCAACCTGCCGGACACGCACGGCAGTTGGTGGTACGTCACCTACGACATGGACTACGCCGTCGTCCCCGGCAGCACCGGCGGCGAGAACCTGGCGTACTACACCGTCGTCGGCGCCTCCGACGTGACGGTCGACGTCGACAGCGTCAACCTCCAGGCCAAGGCGCAGCTCGGCATCCCGGCCTTCGCCCAGGGGCAGCGGACCACGCTGATCGGCGTGGCGGGCGAAACGCTCCGCCGTTCCCTGGCCGCGACGAGTTCCAGCGGCGAGACCCTCGGCTACACGGCGCCGGGCCTGCCGGGCGGCGCGACCGTCGGCAAGGCCGACGGGGCGTTCGAGTGGACGCCCACGAAGAAGCAGACGGGCACGTTCCGTACGAGTGTCGTGGCCTCCGCCGGCAAGGTCGACACCGTCCTGGCCGTCACGCTGAAGGTGGCCGGCGACCGGCGGGAGGCGGTCGCGCTGGCCGAGGACGGCTTCGACTCCGGGACCACCTACACGACCGGAGCCCGCCAGGCGTACGAGGACGCGGTGTCCTCGGCCGAGGCGGCCGTCGGCACGGCCGACGACACCGGCTTCCTCACCGCGCTGGCCGAGGTGCAGAAGGCGGTGGCGGGGCTGGCGCCGCTGAACCCGAAGCTCGCCGACGGCACGCTCGACTACAACGGAGCGGTGACCTCGTCCCTGTCGGCCACGAACGTGTGGAACCTGACCGACGACGACGTCAACACCTTCTCCGGCGATCTGACCGCCCCGTTCACGATGGACTTCGGCGCCGGATTCCGGGTACGGGCCGACGCCTTCGGACTGCGGGCCCGGTACAACTTCGCCAACCGCTCCCAGGGCGCCGACGTCTACGGCTCCAACGACGGCCGCACCTGGACCCTGCTGACCTCATGGGAGACCACGAACACCACACCGAAGTTCCCGATGGAGACCATCCCGGTCCGCGAGCAGGTCAAGGACGAGTCGTTCCGGTACCTCAAGGTCCAGGTCGACGACCCGGGCATCCCGACCGACCCGAACTACCCCGGCCTGTCGTCGTTCAGCGAGTTCCGGATCGGCGGCGAACGGGTGGAGACCGCCCGGGCGGTGTCGTCGGTCTCGGTCTCCTCCGACGACGCGGACTCCGGCAAGGCGGTCAACGGCGACACCGTGAAGCTCGACCTCGTGGCCACCGAACCCCTGGCCGGCGTGGACGCCGTCATCGAGGGCGTCACCGCGAAGGTCACCCACACCGACGACAAGCACTGGCAGGCCACCGCCGTACTGCCCGACGACGTCGACTTCGGCCGCGCACTGCGCTTCTCGGTCGACTACACGACGGCCGACGGCCGCACCGGCACCACGCTCACCGACACGACCGACGGTTCCTCCCTGCAACTGTGGAACACCCATGTGACGCCGGTGGACGTCGACAAGAGCTGGGTGGACGCGTCCAGCCCGCAGTTCCCGGGGACCGGTACGACGGCGGCCAACGGCTGGCGGATGTTCGACGGCGACCTCACCACCGCCACCGACACCACCTCGGGCAACGGCTGGGTGAGCGTGGCGCCGACCGACGGTTCCCCGCTGACCGTGGACGCGGTCATGGTCCGCCCGAGGGCGAACTTCGTCGGCCGGGGCAACGGAACGCTGGTCCAGAGCTCCACCGACGGCGGTCAGACCTGGAAGACCCTGGTGACGATCACCGGCATGACCAGTGACCAGGACTGGTACACGTTCAAGCTGCCCCAGCGTACGCAGACGCCCCTGCTGCGGATCTACGACGGCCACGGCGGCTTCACCAACCTCGCGGAGGTCCGGCTCATGCGGTACGACCCGACGCCGTCGGCCTAAGGGACCGGCAGGGCTTCCCGGACCGGGAGGATCTCCCGTACCGCCGCCGCGACCGCCTTGCCCAGCGCGAGGTTGTTCTCCGCGGTGAAGTGGATGCCGTCGGCGCCGTCCGTGGTGAAGAACTCACCCGCGTCGACCATGCGTATCCCGAGGAACGACGCGAGATCGCGCAGTGCCTGGGCGTAGCCCCTGGACTTCTCCAGCCCGCCTTCGAAGAGCCGTGCCGCCCAGGGGTTGGTGATGTCCCCGAGCGGGGGAGGGGCGACGAGGAGGACCTGGGGCGCCGGGTACAGGGTGCCGACGATGCGGTCCGAGGACGCGCAGATGTCGATCAGGCGGCCGACGCCGAGCGCGATGTCCTCGGGCTCCCGGTGGAAGTACCACTTGAAGTCGTTCGTGCCCAGCATGATGACGACGAGGTCGAGCGGGATGTGCGAGGCGAGGATGGTGGGCAGGTGCGCCGCCCCGTTCAGGCGTACCGGGTCGAGCGGGTCGTCGACGTCCGTCGTCCTGCCGCCCAGCCCCTCCTCGACGATCTCGTAGCCCGGACCCAGCTGTGCGCCCAGGACGCCCGTCCAGCGCTGGTCACGGGGGTAGCGCGTGGTGGGGATCACGCGTTCGACCGGTACGGCACCGAAGGTGAGGGAGTCACCGTAGACGAGTACACGGCGAGGTTCCGCTTCCATGCGGCATTTCCTTTCGATGATCGTGTCTGTCGCGGACGGCGCTCGGCTCGGCCGAGCGCCGTGCCCCGGCATCGCTATCGCGCACTCTCCTGGCGGACCCGTGCGGCCCCGTCGCCGTGGTGCAGTCCGGCCATCATCTGAAGCAGCGCGATCTCGTCGAGCTCGCTGACCGGCCCGTTGTGGACGACCGATCCCAGCCGGAGCACGGTGACCGAGTCACCGACCTCCATCACGACTCCGATGTCGTGCGTGATGAGCACGACCCCGCAGCCCCGGGCCGCCACGGAACGGACGAGCCGCATGACGTTCTCGGTCTGCCGTACGCCCAGCGCCGCCGTCGGTTCGTCCAGGATGGCGACCTTGACGTCCGGGTCCAGGACCTTCGCGATCGCGACCGACTGCCGTTGTCCGCCGGACAGGTTCTGGATCGGGGTGTCGTAGTCGCCGAGCACGACTCCGAGCGTTCGCAGCCGGGAGGCGGCGAGCTCCCGCGCCCGTGCGTCGTCGCGGACGGGGACCAGGCCCGCGATGCGGCGGGTGGGCTCGTCGCCCAGCACGAGGTTGTGGGC
Source organism: Streptomyces sp. CA-249302 (assembly GCF_050936785.1). NCBI lineage: Bacteria > Bacillati > Actinomycetota > Actinomycetes > Kitasatosporales > Streptomycetaceae > Streptomyces > Streptomyces sp. CA-249302. The sequence goes on from NZ_JBNJMG010000001.1 coordinate 8,815,383, forward strand.
CACGCTCAGATTGCCGCAGACGGCCAGGTCCTGGTAGACGGTCTGGATTCCCGCCTCGCGGGCCAGCTTCGGGTTGGTGAGCGGAGTCTCCGTGTCGTCTACGAGGATGCTTCCGGAGTCCGGCTGCACCGCTCCTGAGAGCATCTTGATGAGAGTCGACTTCCCGGCGCCGTTGTCCCCGAGGAGGCACAGCACCTCACCCGCGCGGACGGTCAGGCTGACGTCCTCCACCGCGACCACGGGCCCGTACCGCTTGCCGAGGTGCCGGGCCTCCAGCACGATCCGCCCGTCCCCGGCCGCTTGCCGGCCGCCGGTGTCGAGCTGCTCCTCCAGGGCGTCCGGCACGCTTTCGGGCGGAGCGACGGGTGTATCCGGTACGGCTTTGGGGGACCGCGTCGTCTTCCAGCGGAGGAGCAGTTGGTCCGCGGCCAGGGCGACGAGCAGCAGCCCGCCCTGGACGATCTGCTGCCAGTAGGACTGGAGCCCTTCGAAGATGACCCCGGCATTGACGAGGGCGATCACCGTGACACCGAGGAACACGCCCAATGGCCTTCCGCCGCCGCCGGCGAACGCCACTCCGCCGAGGATCGCGGCCGTCAGCACGTCGAACTCGAAGTTCGCGCCCAGGTTCGGATCCGCGGTGCCCAGGCGGGCCGAGGCGAGGATCGCGACCAGCCCGACCAGCATGCCGTTGATCGTGTAGAGGACGACCGTCGTGCGGCCGACCGCGATGCCCGCGAGTCCGGCGGACTGGCTGTTTCCTCCGATCGCGTAGACCCGGAGCCCCGCCTTCGTCCTGACCAGCACGAAGCCGCCGACGAGGAAGACCACCGCGGCCACCAGGATCGGGTAGTGGAGGCCGGCGAGCGAACCCTGGCCGATCTCCGTGAACGAGGACGGGAAGCCGTAGAGCGGCACGGCACCCGTGATCGCGAAGGCGATTCCGGCGTAGATCGTCAGGGTGGCGATGGTGACGATCAGCGGGGACAGTTTCAGCAGCCGTACGAGGCAGCCGTTCACGGCCCCCAGGAACGCGCCGGACAGCAGGCCGGTAAGGACGGCCAGCAGTGCGGACTGCGTGTGTATCGCGACTTCTCCCACGATGATGGCGACAAGTGCGTACATGCTGCCGACCGAGAGGTCCACGTTGCCCGATATCAGCAACGCCATCGAGCCGGTCACCGCGATGAGAATGGACGACACGGACATGAGGATGGTGAGGACGTCGCTGATGCCGTAGAAGTCGTGGCCGAACTGCAGCGACAGTGCGCCGAAGAGCGCCAGAGCCAGAACTCCCAGGCCCAGTCGGCCGCTTGCTTCACCGGGGACGCGGCGATTGTGCCTGCGATACGCGGAACTGATCACTTCGATGATTCGCTGGTTGCCCATGGTCGGCTCCCCTCCTGATGCCCGGCTCACGGGGTCCATTCCTGCCGCCACCAGTTCTCCCGGGTCGCATAGCTGATGTTTCCGTAGAACGAGACCACCTTCGCGAGTTCGCTCGGCCTCTCCCACAGCCCGCGCGGATCGGCCATGTAGGACCGGAACTTCTTCACCGCCTGCACCGTGGTCAGCATCGGCTCCACGCCCTTGTCCTTCACCGTGCCGGCCCCCAACCCGCGAGGTATGGACTTGCCCTCGAGCCAGTCGGCGGCGAACTGCCCGATGCAGTAGGCCCACATGTTCCACGGCTCGGCGCTCGTCGCCCGGTAGACCGTCCCCGCCTCGATCGCGTCGTAGTCGGCTTCGACACCTGCGGTGCTGGAGACGTAGACGTCGGGATCATGAGCGCGCCCGATCGCCTGGAAGGCGGACAGCACGCCGAGCATCGTGCTGGTGGCGCCCAGAACGACGTTGGCACCCGGATGCGCCTGGAGGATCGAGCCCATGACGTTGGCCATTTTGCCGTTGTCCTGCGGATTGGTGATGTTGCTCACCACCTGGATCCCCGGCCCGCCCGTCTTCAGGGCCGCCAGCCCGCCGTGGTCCCTTTGCTGGATCGCCGGCGCGTTGTTCTTGTTGTTGAAATAGACGACCTGCGCCTTCCCCCGAGATTCTTCTTGATCCACTCGACGGCGGCGATGCCCTGGCCGTAGCCCGACCCGTACTGGTTGACCGCGATCTGGCAGTGCGAGTACGGCCGCTGGACGCCTATCGAGCACATCCCCATGTCGAGCGCTTTGATCATCTGGGGGTTGGAGGCCTCGATGTTCACCGGTTCCTCGACCAGAGCGCCGATCCCGCGCTGGAAGAAGGCGTCCGTCTGGGACACCTGCTTTCCGGCGTCGAAGTTGTAGATGGCCGTCAGGAACTCCAGTCCGCGGTCCTCGCAGGCCTGCTTCATGTACTTGGCCACGTTGAGGAAGAGCGGCACGTTTCCCGCGTTGGCCAGAGCGAGGCGCTTCGGAAGGTCCGGGGCCTTCCCCGCGGGTGCCTTGGGGTCGAAGGCCGTGAGTTTGGTGCCGGCGGACGAGGAAGCCCCGCCCGAGGATGCGGAGGCGGATGCTCCGCTCCCGGTGGAGTTGGCGCACGCGCTGAGGAACGACGGGGCCGCGATGGCCGCACCCAGCGCCCATGCGCTACGTCGCAACGCGTCACGTCTTGATATGTCGGATTGCGGGTGGTTGTTCATTGGATTTCTCCTTCGTGCGTCTTCGGTGAGGGCATGCCGAGGACACCTGAGTGCATCTGTCGAGCGGGTTACTTTCTGTTGACAGTCGAATTCGCTGGGGGACGGGAAGGCGACCGGTGCGGATTTCCGGTTCGACTGAGGACCGCCCTGGGCGGTCATTTCATGCGGGTTCGGTCGACTGCGGCGGGGGTCTAGTCGGTGATCATCGTGAGCCGCGGGCTCCGGAGGCCCCGGCGAAGGGCCGCGTGATTCTCGGCGAGCTGAAGCCGGGAGAGTTCGGCGCATTGGATGACGTCGGACCCGTGAAAGGTGCCGGGGAAGTTGTGGACTTCCACGCTGACCCCGGCTTGCAGGAGGCGGAGCGCGTAGAGGAGTCCTTCGTCCCGCAGTGGATCGAATTCGGCCGTCGCGATGTATGCCGCGGGCAGACGGCTCAGGTCGTCAGCGCGCGCTGGGGCGGCGTAGTAGGGGACGTCCGGTGTTCCGGCTGTCCGGGCGTCGAGGTAGTAGCGCCAACTGGCTTCCGCGCTGTCGCGGTTCCAGATGGGGGTGTCGGTGAAGGCGACCATCGAGGGGGTGTCGAGGCGGTCGTCGAGCACCGGCATGTTGAGCAGTTGGAAACACGGCTGCGGACCGCCCCGGTCGCGGGCCATGAGGGCGACGGCCGCGGCCAGTCCACCGCCGGCGCTCGATCCGGTGATACCGATGCGGTCGGGATCGATCCCCAGCTCCGCGGCGTTCTCGACCATCCAGCGAAACGCGGCGTAACAGTCCTCCACCCCTGCCGGGTACCGGTTCTCGGGTGCGAGACGGTACTCGACCGAGACGACGACGGCCTCCGCCTCGACAGCGGCCGCCGCGGCGAACCCCTGCTCGCTCTGGATGCTGCCGAGCACGAATCCGCCACCGTGGATGAAGAGCGCCGCCGGGACGGGCGGCTCCAGCAGGAAGGGCGTGAACACCCGTACTCCCACCGCCGGTCCGTGGCTGCCCGCCGGTACCTCGCTGTCCGTGATCCGCAGCTGGTCGGCTCCGTCCACGTGAGGCTGGGAGGCCGCGAGATACCGTTCGTGTTCGAGGCGTGCCTCTTCGAGCTGCTGGATCGAGTAGCTCGCGCTCAGGGCCAGCGCTGCCGCGAGCTCTGCGTCGTACGGGTACCTCATGGTCTTCACCTCCGGTCGAGCGGTGTTCCCGGAGCATAGGTTCGTCCGGAACGCCCCTACATCCGGCAGGTGGCGGAGAATCCGGTCACACATCTAGCCGAATGGCGGATTCCTGTTACTTTGGCGAAATGCGGACACTCATGGTGCAGGTCTCGGCGCTCGATCCGCACACCGAGGGTGCGCTCAAGGTCATCGAGTACTACGACACGCTGGTGGAGCATGCGGCGACCCTGGAAGCATGCACCCGGGCTTCCGGGACTCTGAGCAGGTGCGTCGTTGGCCTGCGCGACCTGGAGTCGTCGTGGTCGGTGCGGTTCAACGCGTCCGGCCTGGCCGTCGAGGGCGAGTCGGTCCCGTCGATGAAGCAGGCCGTGCGCGTCGAGACGTCGGTCGTCGGCGAGGTCTGGCTGGAACGCCCGGGGCCGCCGGAGGAACTCGACGAACTGATCCTGGAGCGGTTCGCCCGTGCGGCCGGAGCCCTGTGGCGGCGCAGTCCGCGAGCGGCCAGGAGCATCGGCTCCCTGCTGCAGAGCCTGTTCTCGGGCGAAGTCGCCCCCGAAGTCCGCGAACGGGCACTTCAGCGCCTCGGATTCAATCCTTCGCGGCCCATCGACCTCGCGGCGGTCGTGGCTGACGACGTGGTGACCCTCTCCGAACAGCTCACCATGGTGCGCGACGCCGTCGCCTCATCGGGACAGGCCGGCGAGCCGACGGCCTGCGCCGTGATCGGCAACGTCGGAGCGGTCATCACGCAGTCGGCCGTCCGGAAGGACGAGAGCGCTCCCTGCTCGCTGCCGGTGGACTGCCGGGCACGCATCGGCCTCCTGCTCGGCTGCCCCACCGCGGATCTGTCGGAGGGCTGGCGCAAGGCCAACACGGCGGCCCGCTTCGGGAGGATGCTCGGCTTCGGCCCCATGGTGGATCACCGGAACCTCGGGGCGCTCGGACTGCTGGCGGGGCTCGCACCGGACCTCGCCGCGGCGGACGGCGACGTCCGCAGGCTCGGCGAACTCGCCGAGAGCCGCCGGGGACACCAGGCACTTCAGACCTTGGAGACGTTCCTCGTCCACGACTCCGTCCGGCAGGCGGCCGCCGCGATGTTCGTCCACCAGAGCACTCTCCGGTACCGGATCGACCAGATCGAGAAAGCTCTGGGTTTCGGTCTCGAAGACCAGCAGGGCCGGGTGCGGGCCTCGGTCGCCGTCGTCGTCTGGCGACTCCTCGCCCGCTGAACTCGCCTGCCCGGGGGTGGGCCGCGTCCTGGCACTGCGAGCCCCGCACCCGGACCTACAGCAGCGACAGCAGGTGCTTCTCCACGTCCTCGGCACTGGCCGTTCCGCCCAGGTCGGGGGTGACGACACCGGCCGTAAGCGTGTCCTGTACCGCATCGCCGCAGAGTCGACCTGGGCCAGCGGGTTCGCGATCCCCTTGCCGACGATGTCCGGGGCCGACCCGTGCACCGGCTCGAACATCGACGGATGGCGCCGTTCCGGATTGATGTCCCCGAACAGGCCGGAGGCGACGATGACGTCGAACCGCTGGGGACGCAGCACGAGTTCCGCGGCGAGCGCGTCGATGAGCACGCTGCGCAACGACAGCTCCGGGTGTGCGGCGGCGGTGCTCGCGACGACCTCGTCCCAGAACGGCATGGTGTGGACGATGCCGTAGGACTTCGTCGCGAGCAGGCCCCAGAGAGTGATGTCGTCGGGGATGCCCGGCTGGACGAGTCATTCCGATGTGATCAGTGGTCGTGGGCAATCAGAGATCGCATGACCGACTGTCCGGTCGTGTGGTTGTGCCAGATCGCCGCCGCCGGCGCGAGGACGCGCTGAGCGACCCGGGTAGCGACGCCCTCGAAGATCCGGCCGCCGTGCTGTTCCAGGTCGAGCCGGCCCTTGAGGGTGTCGCTCACCGATTCGATCAGCCGCCGCACTCCACCAGGGTCGAGTCGATGATCCAGTGGTTGTCGAACCAGAGGTCGGTGTCAACGCAGCCCGTAGCCGCTTGTTCAAGCCCGGCTGCCTCGGTACGTACGGGAGGCTCGGAGTCCGTCGATCTCGGCGGGCGACCCAGCCATCGGGTATCTCGATCTCGTCGTCGATCACCTTCGGTTAGGCTCACTTCATGCCGGAGGCCGGATGTAGGGAGCGGGCGGTCATCGATGGACTGACGGACCACATCCGTCTGTATGACCTCCCCCGGGCCGGCCGTGGATTGCAAGGGCGAAGAGGCGGTGGCCTGAGGAAATGATGAGAGAGGTGACCGCGACCCGCTACGTCGCACCCCTGCGCTCCGGCGGCTCCGTCCCCGGCGTCGTGGAGGCCGACGACCTGGGCACCTACGTCGTCAAGTTCACCGGCTCCGCGCAGGGCCGCAAGGCGCTGGTCGCCGAGGTGATCGTCGGTGAACTGGCCCGCGCCCTCGGCCTGCGCTTCCCCGAGCTGGTCCTCGTCCACTTCGACCCGGCGATCGCCGACAGCGAGCCCCACCAGGAGGTCCGTGAGCTGCATGCCGCGAGCCAGGGGCTCAACCTCGGCATGGACTACCTGTCGGGCGCCGCGGACTTCACCCCCGAGCTCGCCGAGCACTTCCCCGTCGACCCCCTGGAGGCGGGCCGGATCGTCTGGCTCGACGCGCTGACCGTGAACGTCGACCGCACGGTGCACAGCTCCAACCTGATGGTCTGGCCGACGCTCGGCGTCGCACCCCCGCGGCTGTGGCTGATCGACCACGGCGCGGCCCTCGTCTTCCACCACCGCTGGGACGGCTCCGACCCCGCCAAGGCATACGACTTCCGCCACCACGCCCTCGGCCACTACGGCCCCGACGTACGGGCGGCCGACGCCGAACTGGCGCCGAAGGTGACGGAGGAGCTGCTGCGCGAGGTCGTCGCCGAGGTCCCGGACGCCTGGCTGACGGACTTCGGTACGCCCGCCGAGATGCGTCAGGCGTACGTCGACTACCTGTACGCGCGCGTGCGGGCCTCCGCCGTCTGGCTCCCCACCGACTTCCCCACCCGGGACGAGCTCGCCGCCGAGCAGGCCCTGCGGGCGGCGCGGACGGAAAAAGGACGGCCGAATTGGCTCAAGCGGGTCCCCGACCTGCACGGCAAACCGGCCGCTGAACAGGATTGGTCGGTGCACCTCGGATGAGCCCCGTCGTACAGATCGAGTACTGCACCCAGTGCCGCTGGCTGCCGCGCGCGGCCTGGCTCGCGCAGGAACTGCTCACCACCTTCGAGACGGAGCTGGGCGAGCTGTCGCTCAAGCCCGGCACGGGTGGGGTGTTCGTGGTGCGGGTCGACGACGAGGTCGTCTGGGACCGCAAGGAGCAGGGCTTCCCGGAGCCCACGGCGGTCAAGCAGGCCGTACGCGACCGAGTGGCCCCGGGAAGGTCCCTGGGCCACTCGGACAAGGTTTCTCCGGGGGACGTCAGCCCTTGAGCTGCTCGTACGCGGGCAGCGTCAGGAAGTCCGCGTAGTCGTCGTCGAGGGAGACCTGGAGCAGCAGGTCGTGGGCCTGCTGCCAGTGGCCGGCCGCGAAGGCCTCCTCGCCGATCTCCTGGCGGATGTCGGAGAGCTCCTCGGCGGCGACCTTGCGGGCCAGCTCCGGGGTGGCGAGTTCGCCGTTCTCGAACTCGACGCCCGCGTTGATCCACTGCCAGATCTGCGAGCGGGAGATCTCGGCGGTGGCCGCGTCCTCCATGAGGTTGAAGATGGCGACCGCACCGAGTCCGCGCAGCCAGGCCTCGATGTAACGGATGCCCACCTGGACGGCGTTGACCAGTCCGTTGTAAGTCGGCTTCGCCTCCAGCGAGTCGACGGCGATCAGGTCGGCCGCCTCGACGTGCACGTCCTCGCGCCGCCGGTCCTTCTGGTTCGGCCGGTCGCCGAGGACCCGGTCGAAGGACTCCATGGCGATCGGCACCAGGTCGGGGTGGGCGACCCAGGAGCCGTCGAAGCCGTCGCCGGCCTCGCGGTCCTTGTCGGCGCGGACCTTCTCGAAGGCCACCTTGTTGACCTCGGCGTCCCGGCGCGAGGGGATGAAGGCCGCCATGCCGCCGATCGCGTGCGCGCCGCGCTTGTGGCAGGTGCGGACGAGGAGTTCGGTGTACGCCCGCATGAACGGGGCGGTCATCGTCACCGCGTTGCGGTCCGGGAGGACGAACTTGGCGCCGCCGTCACGGAAGTTCTTCACGATGGAGAACAGGTAGTCCCAGCGGCCGGCGTTCAACCCCGAGGCGTGGTCGCGGAGTTCGTAGAGGATCTCCTCCATCTCGTACGCCGCCGTGATCGTCTCGATCAGGACGGTGGCGCGGATGGTGCCCTGCGGGATGCCGACGTAGTCCTGCGCGAAGACGAACACGTCGTTCCACAGGCGGGCTTCGAGGTGCGACTCGGTCTTCGGGAGATAGAAGTACGGGCCCTTGCCGAGGTCGAGCAGCCGCTGGGCGTTGTGGAAGAAGTAGAGCCCGAAGTCGACGAAGGCGCCCGGGACCTGGGACCCGTCGGCGTCGACCAGGTGCCGTTCGTTCAGGTGCCAGCCGCGCGGCCGCATGACGACCGTGGCCAGTTCCTCATCGGCCTTGAGGGCGTACGACTTGCCGCTCGCCGGGTCCGTGAAGTCGATGTCGCGGGTGTACGCGTCGGCCAGGTTGACCTGACCGAGGACGACGTTCTCCCAGGTGGGCGCCGAGGCGTCCTCGAAGTCCGCGAGCCAGATCTTGGCGCCGGAGTTGAGGGCGTTGATGGTCATCTTGCGGTCGGTGGGGCCGGTGATCTCGACGCGGCGGTCGTTCAGGGCGGCGGGGGAGGGGGCCACCTTCCAGGAGTCGTCGGCGCGGACGGCGGCCGTCTCCGGGAGGAAGTCGAGCGTGGAGGTGCGGGCGATCTCGGCGCGGCGCTCCGCTCGGCGGGCGAGAAGCTCCTCACGCCGGGGCGTGAACCGCCGGTGCAGCTCGGCCACGAAGGCGAGCGCCGCGTCGGTGAGGACCTCCTCCTGCCGGGGCAGGGGCTCGGCGTCGACGATGGCCAGCGGGGACGGCGCTGGTGCGGACATGAGCTGTCACTTCCTTCAGCGGTGGCACCGGGTGCCAGTCGAACCGGGTACGGCGAGGGACGCCCTCAGAGCGTTTGGGCGCGGTAGGGCGCTTCTGAACAGTGGATACTAGTTTCCTCATCGTGGAACTTCAATGGTTTGTTGATATCGAGATTCTCCGGGTCGAGGCAACGTGGCGCTGAGTGCCACCCCGTTCACTCAAGGTGGACCAAGTCTGCTTCGGTGTCGATGTCGTACGGCTCTGCCACGTCCCCGCACTCGACGAGCGTGACCGCGTCGGCATACGCCTTGAGGTAGGCCCGCGCCCCCCGGTCCCCGGTCGCACTCGCGGCGATCCCCTCCCAGTGCGCGGCCCCGAACAACACGGGATGCCCCCGTACGCCGTCATAGGCGGCGGACACGAGCGAGGACTCGCCCTCGAAGGCGCCGACCACCCGCCGCGCGGCCGCCGCCCCGATCCCCGGCTGATCGACGAGCGACACCAGAACAGCCGTGGCCCCGGTCCCGGCCAGAGAGTCCAGCCCGGCCCGCAGCGAGGACCCCATCCCCGCCTCCCACGCCGGGTTCTCCACGACCACGCACCCGTCCAACCGTGCCCGTTCCCGTACATCGGCGGCGCGCGCCCCCAGGACGACGTGGACGCGGGTGCAGCCGGCCGCGCGCAGCACGCCGACGGCGTACTCGACGAGCGGTCGGCCGCGGTGTTCGAGCAGCGCCTTGGGCCGCCCGCCGAGCCGTCGGCCACCGCCCGCGGCGAGCACCAACCCGGCCACCTGCTGTTCGTTCTGCGTCATGCGTCCTGCATACCTGACGTGGAGGCGAGTGCCCGGTTTCAGGGGGCTGAATTTCGGTCCGCACGGTGGCGCACCCGGCCTCGGGTGGCGTTTACTGACCCGCGTCCCCCGGCGCCCGACCACCGCCACGGGACCGTTCGGCACGACGACGTGCGAGGGGGAGAGCTGTGTTGCGGAGCTTGGGGCAGAGGCCAGTGACCGGCAGCGACGAGGATCCGAGAGTGGCGGAACTGCGGACGGCGGTCTCCCGCCTGCGCCGCGAACTCGCCGCGCACCCCGCGGAGTTCCCCGACCGCGGCATCGCCGAGGACGAACTGGCGGCCCTGGCCGCGATGACCATGGACGGCGCCCCCGAGATCCCCGCCTGCGCCGCTCCCTACTCCTGATCGCAGGCGCGATCGGCTCGATGAGCGCACTCTCCCGGGGCCTGTCGGACGTAAGAAGCGCGGTGGAACTGTTCGGAGAGCCACCGCGAAGCCAATAACGCGGGGGATTGTGCCAACCTCTGGGGGCGCGGGGAACCGCGCGACCAGCCACAACGCACCCGCAGCCGCGCACGCTCCGCGGTCCCTCCCCTTAGGCCCCAGAACTCGCCAGCGCCTCAGAAAGCTCAACGGCAACCTGCTGCAACACCGGCACAATGTGCTCCGTCGCAGCCTCCGTCACCCGCCCGGCCGGCCCCGAAATCGAAATAGCCGCCGCCGTGGGCGAGTTGGGCACGGAAACCGCAAGGCACCGCACCCCGATCTCCTGCTCGTTGTCGTCCACGGCATACCCCTGCCGCCGCACATCCGCCAACGCCGCCAGAAACCCGTCCGCCGTGGTGATCGTCTTCTCCGTGGCGGCCGGCATCCCGGTCCGGGACAGCAGCGCCCGCACCTCGGCATCCGGCGTGTTCGCCAGCAGCGCCTTGCCCACCCCGGTCGAGTGCGGCAGCACCCGTCGGCCGACCTCCGTGAACATCCGCATGGAGTGCTTCGACGGCACCTGCGCCACGTAGACGATCTCGTCCCCGTCGAGCAGCGCCATGTTCGCCGTCTCCCCGGTCTCCTCGACGAGTCGCGCCAGATAGGGCCGGGCCCAGGTGCCCAGCAGCCGGGACGAGGACTCCCCGAGCCGGATCAGCCGCGGTCCGAGCGCATACCGCCGGTTCGGCTGCTGACGGACGTAACCGCAGGCCACCAGCGTGCGCATCAGGCGGTGGATCGTCGGCAACGGCAGCCCGCTGCTCGCGGACAGCTCGCTCAGGCCGACCTCGCCGCCCGCGTCGGCCATCCGCTCCAGCAGGTCGAAGGCGCGCTCGAGGGACTGGACCCCGCCGCTGGCGGACTTGGCGGAGTCGGTGGTGCTGGCGCTGGACGTCGGCACGGCGCGTTCCTTTCGGGGCGGACAGGAAGGGCAGAAGCCTACCCGGCGGTCGGTTGACTCCCCGGTTGTGCGTAGCTACGTTCTGCTTGACGGAATTCTAATTCCGCTTTGTGGAAACGTCCAGAGTGGAGGCGTAAGGCGCACTCTGGAGAAGTGTGCCCTTGACGGCGCGGAAGCGGGAGTGAAGACTCCTTCAACAGAACGTTGAATTCCGTTACGTGGAAGTAAATCCCGTGTCTCGGAAGCAACGGCGGCAGAGAGAGGGGTCGGGGTGTCCGACGTAGAACTGGTGCTGCGCTCGACGCGCGTCATCACTCCCGAGGGGACGCGAGCGGCCTCGGCCGCGGTCGCCGACGGCAGGATCACGGCCGTACAGCCTTACGACGCTCCCGTCCCGGCGGGCGCGCGGCTGGAGGACCTCGGCGACGACGTCCTGCTGCCCGGCCTGGTCGACACGCACGTGCATGTGAACGACCCCGGCCGCACCGAGTGGGAGGGCTTCTGGACCGCCACGCGCGCGGCGGCGGCCGGCGGCATCACCACCCTCGTCGACATGCCGCTCAACTCCCTCCCGCCGACCACGACGGTCGACCACCTCCGTACCAAGCAGGACGTCGCCGCCGACAAGGCGCACATCGACGTCGGCTTCTGGGGCGGCGCCCTGCCCGACAACGTCAAGGACCTGCGCCCGCTGCACGAGTCCGGCGTCTTCGGTTTCAAGGCGTTCCTGTCCCCGTCGGGAGTGGACGAGTTCCCGCACCTCGGCCAGGACCAGCTCGCCCAGTCGCTGGCCGAGATCGCCTCCTTCGGTGGCCTGCTGATCGTGCACGCCGAGGACCCGCACCACCTGGACGCGGCCCCGCAGCACGGCGGCCCCAGGTACGCCGACTTCCTGGCCTCCCGCCCGCGGGACGCCGAGGACACGGCGATCGCCCAGCTGATCGCCCAGGCGAAGCGCCTCGATGCGCGCGTGCACGTGCTGCACCTGTCGTCGTCCGACGCGCTGCCGCTGATCGCCTCGGCCAAGGCGGAGGGCGTCCGGCTGACCGTCGAGACCTGCCCGCACTACCTCACCCTGACCGCCGAGGAAGTCCCGGACGGCGCAAGCGAGTTCAAGTGCTGCCCGCCCATCCGCGAGTCCGCCAACCAGGACCTGCTCTGGCAGGCGCTGGCCGACGGCACGATCGACTGCGTGGTCACCGACCACTCCCCGTCCACGGCCGACCTGAAGACCGACGACTTCGCGACTGCCTGGGGCGGCATCTCCGGCCTCCAGCTGAGCCTGGCCGCGGTCTGGACCGAGGCCCGCAGGCGGGGCCACGGCCTGGAGGACGTCGTCCGCTGGATGTCCTCGCGGACCTCCGAACTGGTCGGCCTGGACCGGAAGGGCGCCATCGAGGCCGGCCGCGACGCCGACTTCGCGGTCCTCGCACCCGACGAGACCTTCACCGTGGACCCGGCGGAGCTCCAGCACCGCAACCGCGTCACGGCCTACGCGGGCAAGACCCTCTACGGAGTCGTGAAGTCGACCTGGCTGCGCGGCGAACGGATCGTCGCGGACGGCGAGTTCACCGAGCCGAAGGGCCGACTCCTCACCCGCACCCCCTGACTTCACCACCGCACCCGCAGCGGCCAACTCCCGAAAGGCACATACCCGTGACGGCGCAGCATCAATTTGGTCTGGCTCGCTTCACCGGCGACGCGAACCCCTACGGAGGCGGCGACCCGTACGCGGACTACCGCACCGCCGACTTCCCCTTCACCCAGCACGCCAACCTCGCCGACCGGCAGCTCGGCGCCGGTGTCATCGCCGCGGGCGACGAGTTCTTCGCCCAGCGGGAGAACCTGCTGGTGCCCGGGGCCGCCGAGTTCGACCCGGAGCACTTCGGGCACAAGGGCAAGATCATGGACGGCTGGGAGACGCGCCGCCGCCGCGGTGTCTCCGCCGAGCACCCGTGGCCGGCCGCCGAGGACCACGACTGGGCGCTGGTCCGCCTCGGCGCGCCCGGCGTGATCCGCGGGATCGTCGTCGACACGGCCCACTTCCGCGGCAACTACCCGCAGGCCGTGTCGGTCGAGGGCGCGTCCGTACCCGGCTCCCCGTCCCCCGAGGAACTCCTCGGCGACGACGTGAAGTGGACGCCCCTCGTCCCGCGCACCCCGGTCGGCGGCCACGCGGCGAATGGTTTCTCCATCGCCGTCGAGCAGCGTTTCACCCACCTGCGCGTCAACCAGCACCCCGACGGCGGCATCGCGCGCCTGCGGGTGTACGGCGAGGTGGTCCCCGACCCCGAGTGGCTGGCGACCCTGGGCACCTTCGACGTCGTGGCCCTGGAGAACGGCGGCCGGGTCGAGGACGCCTCGAACCTCTTCTACTCCCCGGCGACCAACACCATCCAGCCGGGCCGCTCCCGCAAGATGGACGACGGCTGGGAGACGCGCCGCCGCCGCGACCAGGGCAACGACTGGATCCGCTACCGCCTCGCGGCCCAGTCCCGGATCCGCGCGATCGAGATCGACACGGCGTACCTGAAGGGCAACAGCGCGGGCTGGGCATCGGTGTCGGTGAAGGACGGCGAGACCGGCGACTGGACGGAGATCCTCCCGCGCACCCGCCTCCAGCCCGACACCAACCACCGCTTCGTCCTCCCGACCCCGGCGGTCGGCACGCACGCGCGCGTGGACATCTTCCCGGACGGCGGCATCTCACGGCTGCGGCTGTACGGCTCCCTGACGGAGGCGGGCGCGACGGGGCTGGCCGCCCGGCACCAGGAACTGGGCGGCTGAGCGCAGGATCACACATCTGGGAGGCGTGGCCGGAACTCTCCGGTCCGCCTCCCGCGTTCTTCTCCACGTGACCCTTCAGCAAGAGATCGTCGGCAACGCCATGCAGATGGCGGTCGTCAACCTGCGCCCCGGCCAGACCGTGTACTGCGAGGCGGGGAAGTTCCTGTTCAAGACGGTGAACGTCACCATGGAGACACGCCTGTCCGGCCCGTCGAACGGCGGCGGCCGGCAGCAGGGCGCCGGCGGAAGCGGCGGCATGGGCGGCATGCTGCGCCAGGCCATGGGCACCGCCATGCAGGCCGGTCAGCGCATGCTCGCGGGCGAGTCGCTGGCGTTCCAGTACTTCAGCGCACAGGGCGGCGAAGGCACCGTCGGCTTCGCGGGCGTGCTCCCCGGCGAGATGCGCGCCCTGGAGCTCGACGGCACGCGCGCGTGGTTCGCCGAGAAGGACGCCTTCGTGGCCGCCGAGTCCACCGTCGACTTCGGCATCGCCTTCCAGGGCGGCCGCACCGGCATGAGCGGCGGCGAGGGCTTCGTCCTGGAGAAGTTCACCGGCCACGGCACGGTGATCATCGCGGGCGCCGGCAACTTCATCGACCTCAACCCGGCCGACTTCGGCGGCCGCATCGAGGTCGACACGGGCTGCGTGGTCGCCTTCGAGGAGGGCATCCAGTACGGCGTCCAGCGCATCGGCGGCCTCAACCGCCAGGGCATGATGAACGCCGTCTTCGGCGGCGAGGGCCTCTCCCTGGCCACCCTGGAGGGCAACGGCCGCGTCATCCTCCAGTCCCTCACCATCGAGAGCCTGGCCAACGCCCTGAAGAAGGCCCAGGGCGGCGACAAGCAGGGCCCGACGGGAGGACTGTTCTCCACGCATGCCGGGTGACCGACGCCGGGTGAACCGATGAGTTGCGGGTGCCCGCAGGGTCTGAGCTGATGACAACAGACCCCGCACCAGGAAGCAGGCACCCACCATGGGCAAGCTCGTCTCCACGATCTTCGTCACCCTCGACGGCGTCTACCAGGCCCCCGGTGGCCCCGAGGAGGACACCAGGGGCGGCTTCGAGCACGGCGGCTGGAGTTTCGTCTACGGCGACGAGGACTTCGGCCGGTTCGTCGCCGAGGTCTTCGAACACCCCGCCGCCTTCCTCCTCGGCCGCCGTACCTACGACATCTTCGCCTCGTACTGGCCGAAGATCACCGACCCGGACAACCGGATCGCCGGCCGGCTGAACGCGCTGCCGAAGTACGTCGCCTCGTCCACCCTCACCGACCCCGAGTGGGCCGGCACCTCCGTGATCAGCGGCGACCTCGCCAAGGAGGTCACTGCCCTCAAGGAGCGCACCGACGGCGAGCTCCAGGTCCACGGCAGCGGAGCCCTGGTCCAGTCCCTGCTGGCGCTCGGCCTCGTCGACACCCTGCACCTGGCGACGTTCCCCGTGGTGCTCGGTTCCGGCCGCCGCTTCTTCACGGAGGGCGCCGTACCGACCAAGTTCCGCCACACGGACGGCAGGGTCACCGCGGGCGGGGTCTCCATCCAGACGTACGACCTGGCCGGACGGCCCGACTACGGCTCGTACGAGCTCCCGGAGAACCCCTGACGGGAGCCCCGGTGGGGGCCGTGTACGGTCGCGCGGCCCCACGTTAACTTCCGGAAAACTCATCGGACTTGACGGGAAAATCTCCGGAGTTGTCATTGACATGCCACTGTCTACGCGCGTCATCATGTTGGGCATGAGATTCCCCCCACGCATCACTCGCGTCGGCGCCGCAGCCGCCGTCCTGTCCGCCCTGCTCGTGGGCGGTACCGTCGCGGCCACTCCGGCGTCGGCCGCCGTCGGCAGCATCTGCTACAGCGACCTGCCGTCCCAGGCGTACGACACGCTCGACCTGATCGCGTCGAACGGCCCCTTCCCGTACTCGCAGGACGGCGTCGTCTTCCGCAACCAGGAAGGCGTCCTGCCCTCCCAGCCGTCCGGCTACTACCACGAGTACACGGTCAAGACGCCTGGCAGTTCTACGCGCGGAGCGCGTCGGATCGTCACCGGTGAGGAGTACGAGGAGGACTACTACACCGCGGACCACTACGCGACCTTCGACCTGATCGACTTCGGCTGCTGAGCGACTTCCCCCGCTCGAAGCCACAGGTCGGCGAGGAAAGGTGCGACCGGCCGGAAGTCCGGTCCGCGTTCAGCCGGACTTCCGGCTCTCCGCGGCGGCGAACAGCGCGCACGCCGGCACCACCAGGGCGACGCTCGCACAGACCCCGTAGCCGTCGAGGAAACCGAGTAGCTCCAGCAACCGCTTCATGGCACGACCCTCGCCCCGC
The DNA here is from genome assembly GCF_050936785.1 of Streptomyces sp. CA-249302. Taxonomy (NCBI): domain Bacteria; kingdom Bacillati; phylum Actinomycetota; class Actinomycetes; order Kitasatosporales; family Streptomycetaceae; genus Streptomyces; species Streptomyces sp. CA-249302. The sequence goes on from NZ_JBNJMG010000001.1 coordinate 8,831,513, forward strand.
GGCCCCCCACATCGGCCGCGGGGCGAGGCATGTCCGACGGAAGTCCCGCTTCCCGGGCGGCCGCGCGCCGAAAGTCTGCGATGCCGCGACTTTGGTCGGGGATCCCGCGCGAGGAGAGGTCCCGGGCGCCGTCACCGCATAGATTTGTCGACCGTGAACGATGACGAGCCGCTGCCTGCCGTGCCGGGGACCGTGGGGCGCAGGTGGCTGTTTCCGTCCGCCGTGCTCCACGAACTCGACCCCGACACCGGCCGGTCGGGGCGTCCCCGCCGCACCGCGCGGGACTGGATCGTCGACTTCACCTGCTTCGTGCTGGCCGTGGTGATCGGCCTGGCGGCCGCCGACACCCTCAACAACGACCCGCACACCCCGGACTCCCTCGCCGTCCTCGACCAGTTGCTCGGCGCGCTGGCCTGCGCCGCGGTCTGGCTGCGCCGCCGCTGGCCGCTCGGGCTCGCCGTCGCCATGATCCCCGTCGGCTTCCTGTCGAACACGGCGGGCGGCGCCGCCATGATCGCCGTCTTCACCCTGGCCGTGCACCGGCCGTTCCGGTACGTCGCCTGGATCGGCGGCATCCAGGTCGCGCTGATCCCGCTGTTCTACTGGATGCGCCCCGACCCGGACCTGCCGTACGCGGGAGCCGTCGCGTTCACCGAGCTGTTCAGCGTCACGGTCATCGGCTGGGGCATGTTCGTACGCTCCAAGCGGCAGCTGATGGTGAGCCTGCGGGACCGCGCCCGGCGCGCCGAGACGGAGGCGCGACTGCGGGCCGAACAGGCGCAGCGGCTCGCCCGTGAGGCCATCGCCCGGGAGATGCACGACGTCCTCGCCCACCGGCTGACCCTGCTCAGCGTGCACGCGGGCGCCCTGGAGTTCCGGCCCGACGCGCCCCGGGAGGAGGTCGCGCGGGCGGCCGGCGTCATCCGGGAGAGCGCGCACGAGGCGCTCCAGGACCTGCGGGAGATCATCGGCGTACTGCGGGCGGGCGAGCCGGACGACGCGGGCCGGCCCCAGCCGACCCTGGCGGCCCTGGACGCGCTGGTCGCCGAGTCCCGCGAGGCCGGCATGAAGGTCACCCTCGTCAACCGCGTGAGCGACCCCGCCGCCGTCCCCGCCTCCGTCGGCCGCACCGCCTACCGCGTCGCCCAGGAGGCCCTCACCAACGCCCGCAAGCACGCCCCCGGCACGGAGGTCACGGTGACCGTCGAGGGCAGCCCCGGCGACGGCCTGGTGATGACGGTACGGAACCCCGCTCCCGAGGGTGACGTGACGCCCGTCCCCGGCTCCGGGCAGGGCCTGATCGGGCTGACCGAGCGGGCGACGCTGGCCGGGGGCCGGCTGGAGCACGGCGCGGAGGCGGACGGCGGTTTCCGGGTGCGGGCCCGGCTGCCCTGGGGGTGAGCACGCGCGCGTGCCCGGCGGGGGGGCCCGGAGTGGCCGACGGGGCATCTCCCGTTGCCGCAACCGTGATTACGTAACCCCATGACTGCGATCAGACTGCTCCTCGTCGACGACGATCCCCTGGTGCGGGCCGGCCTGTCCCTGATGATGGGTGGCGCGGACGACATCGAGATCGTCGGCGAGGCCGCCGACGGGGCCGAGGTCGAGGCCCTCGTCGACCGCACGCGCCCGGACGTCGTCCTCATGGACATCCGGATGCCGTCGGTGGACGGCCTCACGGCCACGGAGCGGCTGCGGGCCCGCAAGAACCCGCCGCAGGTCGTCGTGCTCACCACTTTCCACGCCGACGAACAGGTGCTGCGCGCCCTGCGCGCGGGCGCGGCCGGCTTCGTCCTCAAGGACACCCCGCCCGCCGAGATCGTCGACGCCGTGCGCCGGGTCGCGGTGGGCGACCCCGTGCTGTCGCCCACCGTCACCCGGCAGTTGATGGAACACGCCGTCGGCAGCGCCGGCGACACCCGCCGGGCACGCGCGCGTGAGCGCATCGACGCCCTCAACGACCGCGAACGCGAGGTCGCCGTCGCGGTCGGCCGCGGCCTCGCCAACGCCGAGATCGCCACCGGGCTCTTCATGAGCGTCGCCACCGTCAAGACCCATGTCTCCCGCATCCTGGCCAAGCTCGACCTCAACAACCGTGTGCAGATCGCCCTGTTGGCGTACGACGCGGGGCTGCTGGAGGAATCGGAGGGGGGCGGGCACTAACCGACCGCCCCGGGCGTTGTCCGTGTTACCGGGAGGAGAACCGGACGGGGGACGGGGGAGGGCGGGTGGAGCATGGCGGAACTGATCGACCTGGCGGAGTTCGGCGACGGCTTCCGCACGGATCCGCATCCCGTGTACGCGCGACTGCGCGAACTCGGGCCCGTGCACCGGGTCCTGGTACCCGGGTTCGACGGCGAGCGGACCGAGGGCCGGTACGAGACCTGGCTCGTCGTCGGGTACGAGGAGGCGCGCGCCGCCCTCGCCGACCCGCGCCTGGCCAAGGACGGCAGCAGGATCGGCGTGAACTTCCTGGACGAGGAGCTGATCGGCAACCACCTGCTGACCACCGACCCGCCCCAGCACACCCGTCTGCGCGCCCTGGTCTCCCGCGCCTTCACCATGCGCCGGGTGGAGGAACTGCGGCCCAGGATCGAGCAGATCACCGGCGAGCTGCTCGACGCGATGCTGCCGCTCGGCCGCGCCGACCTCGTCGACTCCTTCGCCTACCCGCTGCCGATCACCGTGATCTGCGAACTGCTCGGCGTGCCCGAGATGGACCGCACGGCGTTCCGGAAGATGTCCACGGAGGCCGTCGCTCCGACCGGCTCGGGCAGCGAGTACGACGCGTTCGTGCGGCTCGCCGAGTACCTCACCGAGCTGATCGAGGACAAGCGCTGCGCCGGTCCGAGCGGCGACCTGCTGAGCGACCTGATCCGGACGACCGCGGAGGACGGCGACCGGCTCTCCGCGGGCGAACTGCGCGGCATGGCCTTCGTGTTGCTGATCGCCGGACACGAGACGACGGTCAACCTCATCACCGGCGCCGTCCACGCCCTGCTCACCCACCCGGACCAACTCGCCGCCCTGCGCGCCGACATGAGCCTCGTGGACGCCACGGTGGAGGAGGCGCTGCGCTATGAGGGGCCGGTGGAGAACGCGACGTTCCGCTTCGCCGCGGAGACCCTGGAGATAGCCGGCACGAAGATCGTGCGCGGCGACGCGGTGATGATCGGCCTCGCCGCGGCGGACCGCGACGCGGCGCGCTACCCGTCCCCGGACCGCTTCGACCTCCACCGCGACACCCGCGGCCACCTCGCCTTCGGCCACGGCATCCACTACTGCCTGGGCGCCCCGCTGGCCCGCCTCGAAGCACGCACGGCGATACGGGCGCTGCTGGAGCGGGCGCCGGATCTGGCCCTGGACGGCCCGCCGGGGGAGTGGCTGCCGGGGATGTTGCTGAGGGGGGTGCGGAGTCTGCCGGTGCGGTGGTGACACGGGTTCACCGGCTCACCGGAACGCCAGCTCGCCGGCTCACCAGCTCACCGGAACGCCGACTCGACCCCGCCCGGGATCTCGATGAGCGCCACCGGTCTGCGCTCGCGTCTGGACGTCTCGCAGGCCTCGGCGATCCGCAGCGCCTGCAGGGCCTCGCGGCCGTCGCAGGGGTTGGCCCGCCGGCCGAGCACGACCTCGACGAACGCGGCCAGCTCGGCCTCGTAGGAGGGCCCGAAGCGCTCCAGGAAGCCGGACCAGGGCTTGTCGGCGGCCGGCGGCCCGGTCGGCTCGGTGGACGCGATGGGCGTACGGTCGTCCAGGCCGACGACGATCTGGTCGAGCTCCCCGGCGAGCTCCATACGGACGTCGTACCCGGCGCCGTTCATCCGCGTCGCGGTGGCCGTCGCGAGCGTGCCGTCGTCCAGGGTGAGCAGCGCGGCACCCGTGTCGACGTCGCCCGCCTCCCGGAACATCGGGGGACCGGCGTCCGACCCGGCCGCGTACACGTCGACGATCTCGCGCCCCGTCACCCAGCGCAGCACGTCGAAGTCGTGGATCAGGGTGTCCCGGTACAGCCCGCCGGACAGCGGCAGCCAGGTGGGCGGGGGCGGGGCCTGGTCGGAGGTCAGCGCCCGCACGGTGTGCAGCCGGCCGAGCCGGCCCGAGCGCACCGCCTCCCGGGCGCCGATGTAACCCGTGTCGAAACGGCGCTGGAACCCCATCTGCAGAATCGTCCCGGCAGTTTCGACCTCGGCGATCGCGTGCAGCGTGCCGGGCAGATCGAGGGCGATGGGCTTCTCGCAGAACACCGGCAGACCCGAGCGCGCTGCCCGACCGATCAGTTCGGCGTGGGCCGCCGTGGCCGTCGTGATCACTACGGCGTCCACGCCCCACTTGAAGATCTCGTCCACCCCGGGCGCCGCGGTCTCGCCGAGCCGGTTCGCGAGCTCCTGGGCCCGCGCCGGATCCGCGTCCGTGAGGATCAGCGACCCGACCTCGCGGTTACGACTGAGCGTGTTCGCATGAATGGTGCCGATCCGCCCCGTACCGATGACCCCGATGCGCATGAAAACAAAGTGGGGGTTCGGTGTGGGCGCTGTCAATGCGTATGTCCTGACAATCGAACTACACAACTTCCCGTCAACAACTCGTGGAGCTACGCTCGGCGCGTGCCGAAACCAGAAGTGGACCCGACCGTGTCGCTCGAGCTCAGCGTGGACCGGAGCTCGCCCGTGCCCTTGTACTTCCAGCTGTCGCAGCAGCTGGAGGCGGCGATCGAGCACGGAGCGCTCACGCCCGGCAGCCTGCTGGGCAACGAGATCGAGCTCGCCGCGCGGCTCGGCCTGTCCAGGCCCACCGTCCGCCAGGCCATCCAGTCCCTGGTCGACAAGGGCCTCCTGGTGCGCCGCCGGGGCGTCGGTACGCAGGTGGTGCACAGCCAGGTCAAGCGCCCGCTGGAGCTCTCCAGCCTCTACGACGACCTGGAGGCGGCGGGCCAGCGCCCCGCGACGAAGGTGCTGGTCAACCAGCTCGTCCCGGCGACCGCGGAGGTGGCCGCGGCCCTGGGCGTGCCCGAGGACGGCGACGTCCACCGGGTCGAGCGCCTGCGCCTGGCCCACGGCGAGCCGATGGCGTATCTCTGCAACTTCATCCCCCCGGGCCTGCTCGACCTGAACACGGCCCAACTGGAGGCGACGGGCCTGTACCGCATGATGCGCGCGGCGGGCATCACCCTCCACAGCGCCCGCCAGACGATCGGCGCGCGCGGCGCCACGGCCGCGGAGGCCGAACGCCTGGCCGAGCCGGAGGGCGCCCCCCTCCTCACCATGCAGCGGGTCACCTTCGACGACACGGGCCGAGCAGTCGAATTCGGCACACATACGTACCGCCCGACGCGGTACTCGTTCGAATTCCAGCTGCTGGTGCGCACGTAAAGGATGTGTGGCCCGAAGTCGGTCTAGTCGTAATGTAACGACAATTGAGGGGACCCTTTCCTCCCCCGCACAGCGCCCTTACCCACAGTGAGGCAGAATCGGGCCTTGATGAGCACCTACGGCAACTTCACGGCCCCCATAGGCTCCCGTCGCGCGCCCGCACTGCGAACGGTCGGCACCCGGGAGCGCCGGTCACACCTGACCGCCCCCCGTGTCCCCACCGTCGGCATCGACATCGGCGGCACGAAGGTGATGGCAGGCGTCGTCGACGCCGACGGCAACATCCTGGAGAAGCTCCGCACGGAGACGCCGGACAAGTCCAAGAGCCCCAAGGTCGTCGAGGACACCATCGTCGAACTGGTCCTGGACCTGTCCGACCGCCACGACGTGCACGCGGTCGGGATCGGCGCGGCCGGCTGGGTCGACGCCGACCGCAACCGCGTCCTGTTCGCCCCTCACCTCTCCTGGCGCAACGAGCCGCTCCGCGACCGCCTGGCCGGCCGCCTCGCCGTGCCCGTCCTGGTGGACAACGACGCCAACTCCGCCGCCTGGGCCGAGTGGCGCTTCGGCGCGGGCCGTGGCGAGGACCACCTGGTCATGATCACGTTGGGCACCGGTATCGGCGGCGCCATACTGGAGGACGGCCAGGTCAAGCGCGGCAAGTACGGCGTCGCCGGCGAGTTCGGCCATATGCAGGTCGTGCCCGGCGGCCACCGCTGCCCGTGCGGCAACCGGGGCTGCTGGGAGCAGTACAGCTCCGGGAACGCCCTGGTCAGAGAGGCCAAGGAGCTCGCCGCGGCCGACTCTCCGGTGGCGTACGGGATCATCGAGCACGTCAAGGGGCAGATCGGCGACATCACCGGCCCGATGATCACGGAGCTGGCCCGCGAGGGCGACGCGATGTGCATCGAGCTGCTCCAGGACATCGGCCAGTGGCTCGGCGTCGGCATCGCCAACCTCGCGGCCGCCCTCGACCCGTCCTGCTTCGTCATCGGCGGTGGGGTCTCCGCGGCCGACGAACTGCTGATCGCCCCCGCGCGCGACGCCTTCAAGCGCCAGCTCACCGGCCGCGGCTACCGCCCCGAGGCCCGTATCGTCCGCGCCCAGCTCGGCCCCGAGGCCGGCATGGTGGGCGCCGCCGACCTGGCCCGCCTGGTCGCCCGCCGCTTCCGCCGCGCCAACCGTCGCCGGGTGGAGCGCTACGAGCGTTACGCGCGCTACACGGGCCGCGGCACCCAGGACACCGCATGACGGCATCGCTCCCGCGCCAGGCCGCGCCCCCGGACGAACCACGGCACCCCACCGAGGACCGCCGCCACAAGATCCGCCGCCGGGCCATCACCCTGCTCATCATCGGCCTGCTCATCGGCGTCCCGGCCGGCTACCTGGTGATCTCCGCCGCCCAGAGCCGCGACAGCGGCAAGGACAAGGAGGCCAAGTACGCGGCGACAGGCCTCACCAAGGGCTGGCCGTCGAAGGTGCAGCGCCGCCTCTACCAGGTGCCGATGCCGCACCCCTCGGGCAAGGTCGCGGCGTACGAGACCAACAACTGGAAGACCAGCCGCCTCTACGTCCAGTTCCAGACGCCCCTGCGGAACCTCGACGTGTTCCTCGACGACATGGGCGTCAGCCGGAGCGATCTGAAGAAGGGCGACATCACCATCAGCGCCCGCGACCAGAAGATCACCGGCTGGAAGTTCGACGGCCCCGGCCCCTGGTACGGCCTGGTCCACAAGCAGAAGAACCCGAAGCCGACGCAGGACGTGGTGGTGAGCCTCGCCGACCCGAACAACCCGTTCTTCTACGTCGTCTCCCGCACCGTTCCGTGACAGGCGGACCCCGGCGCGCCGTCGCCGGGGCCGATTGTCAGACCCCGCCCGTAGAGTCGAAGACGCATGATCCGACACACGGGTGGGAGGTGACAGGTCGTATGAGCGGCGGCACGGCCGTGGTGGCCGAGCGGGAGCCGGGAGCGGGGGAGTCCGTCCCGGTCCGGCTCGCGGCTGTCTTCCTGCCCGCGCCCCTGCCCAGGGACGGCCGGGTCGCCTTCTGGGACCCCGACGGCGGGGAGCTGCCCGCCGAGCACACCGAGCTCACAGTCGTACGACCGCACGGCGCGGGAGCACGGCGCAGGACCGCCCCCGCCCTCACCCTCCCGGTCGGCGAGGCACTGCCCCTCCTCGTCCGGGCCCGGCGCGACCCGGCCGCCCACCCCGCCACCGCCTGCTGGGGAGCCGCCGCGCTGCACGCGCTGCGACTCGTCGCCCGGGGCCGCCTGCTCCCGGGTCTGACGGCCACCGGCCACGACGCCTGGCGGGCCGGCCCGCTGGACCCGGACGACATCGCGCACATCCGGTCGGTCGCCGCCGCCCTGCCGTACGAGGGCCACGCCGTCCCGCTGCCCGGTCCGGGCCCGCTCCGGCTGCCCGAGCCGGAGGCGCTGATGCGCTCCTTCCTGGACGCGGTCGCGGACACCCTGCCCCGCACACCGGCCGCACCGCACGCCTCCGGGAAGCCCTTCGCCGACCGCCGCCCGCAGCGGCTGCCCGCCGCCCACGACTGGGCCGCGGAGGTCGCCGCCGGCATGGACGCGGGCGTGCGCATCTCGCTCCGGCTCGACCTGTCGGCGTACGAACTGTTCGACGGCGAGGAGGGCGTGCGCACCGCGGGCGCCGCCATCGTCCAGGTGCACAGCCTCGCCGACCCCACGCTGGTGGCCGACGCGGCGGCCCTGTGGACGGGCCAGGCGGACGCGGTGTTCGGTCCACGCGCGCGCGTGGACGCGGCCCTCGCGGTGCGCCGCGCGGCCCGGATCTGGCCGCCGCTCGACCGGCTGGCCGAGCAGGACGTGCCCGACGTACTGGCGCTGTCCGACGAGGAGCTGGGCGACCTGCTCGGCGTCGCGGCGACCCGGCTCGCGGCGGCCGGGGTGGCCGTGCACTGGCCCCGGGACCTGGCCCAGGACCTGACCGCGGCCGCGATCGTACGGCCCGCGCCGGGCTCGGCGACGGACGGCACCGGCTTCTTCGAGAGCGAGGAACTGCTCCAGTTCCGCTGGCAGTTGGCGATCGGCGGCGATCCGCTCAGCGAGGCCGAGATGGACGCCCTCGCCGAGGCCCACCGTCCGGTCGTACGGCTGCGGGACAGCTGGGTCCTGGTCGACCCCGCCCTCGTCCGCAAGGCCCGCAAACGCGAACTGGGTCTGCTCGACCCGGTCGACGCGCTCTCCGTCGCCCTCAGCGGCAGCGCCGAGGTCGACGGCGAGACGGTCGAGGCGGTACCGGTCGGAGCCCTGGCCGCCCTGCGCGACCGCCTGACGACGGGAGTACGGCCGGCCGCCCCACCCCCGGGGCTGCACGCGACCCTGCGCGACTACCAACTCCGCGGCCTGGCCTGGCTGGACCTCATGACCAGCCTCGGCCTCGGCGGCTGCCTGGCCGACGACATGGGCCTCGGCAAGACGATCACGCTCATCGCCCTCCACCTGAAGCGCGCCCGCAGCGAGCCGACGCTGGTGGTCTGCCCGGCCTCCCTCCTCGGCAACTGGCAGCGGGAGATCACCCGTTTCGCCCCCGGCGTCCCCGTGCGCCGCTTCCACGGCCCGGACCGCACCCTCGGAGGCCTCGACGGCGGCTTCGTCCTGACGACATACGGCACGATGCGGTCGGCGGCGGCGCAGTTGGCCGAGCAGCGGTGGGGCATGGTCGTCGCGGACGAGGCACAGCACGTCAAGAACCCGTACTCGGCGACGGCGAAGGCCCTGCGCACGATCCCGTCCCCCGCGCGCGTCGCCCTCACCGGCACCCCGGTGGAGAACAACCTCTCCGAACTCTGGGCCCTGCTGGATTGGACGACCCCCGGACTCCTCGGCCCCCTGAAGTCCTTCCGGGCCCGCCATGCACGCGCTGTCGAAAACGGTGAGGACGAGGAGGCGGTGCAGCGACTGGCCCGGCTGGTCCGACCGTTCCTGCTGCGCCGCAAGAAGTCCGACCCGGGGATCGTGCCCGAGCTGCCGCCCAAGACCGAGACGGACCACCCGGTGCCGCTCACCCGCGAACAGGCGGCGCTGTACGAGGCGGTGGTGCGGGAGTCGATGCTGGCCATCGAGACCTCGCAGGGGATCGCGCGCCGGGGCCTGGTGCTGAAACTCCTGGGCGCGCTGAAGCAGATCTGCGACCACCCGGCGCTGTACCTCAAGGAGGACCCGGTCACCGACGCACGCGCCCTCGCCCGCTCCGGCAAACTCGCGCTCCTGGACGAGCTGTTGGACACCCTCCTGTCGGAGGACGGCTCGGCGCTGGTCTTCACGCAGTACGTCGGGATGGCCCGCCTCATCACCGCGCACCTGGCGGCCAGGGCGGTCCCGGTCGACCTGCTCCACGGCGGCACACCGGTCCCGGAGCGGGAGCGCATGGTGGACCGCTTCCAGAGCGGCGCGACGCCGGTCCTGGTGCTGTCCCTCAAGGCGGCCGGCACCGGCCTGAACCTCACCCGAGCGGGCCATGTCATCCACTTCGACCGCTGGTGGAACCCGGCGGTCGAGGAACAGGCCACCGACCGCGCCTACCGCATCGGCCAGACCCAGCCCGTCCAGGTCCATCGCCTCATCACCGAGGGCACGGTCGAGGACCGCATCGCCGAAATGCTCGAAGCGAAGCGGGCGTTGGCCGACGCGATCCTGGGCAGCGGCGAGTCGGCCCTGACGGAACTCACGGACCGCGAACTGTCCGACTTGGTGTCGCTACGGAGGCCGACATGACGGCGCGACCGGCGGACGAGGCCCGGCGTGCGCTGCGGGAGGCTCGGGAACGGCGGGGGGCCGGGGGCGCGGGCGGCGTGGGGAGCGCGGAGGCGGAGGTTTCGGCGGAGGAACGGCCGGCGCGCGCGGGGCAGGGGGCGACTGCGACGGGGCAGGGGCCAGTGGGGGACGGGCTTCCTACGGCGGGGCGGGGATCGGCGGGGGAGGGGTTCTCTACGCCGGGGCAGGAGTCCGCGTCGGCGGAGCATGTGTCTGCTCCGGTGGGGCGTGGGGAGCCGAGGGCAGAAGCGGCTTCGTCTGCGGTGGGGGAGGACTCTGCTTCGGCAGCGGGGGAGAGGCCGGGTGCGACGGGGGAGTGGCTGGCTTCGACGGCGAAGAGTCCGGGTTCGACGGGGGAAGCGCCGGCTTCGGGGGAGCGGGTGTCGGTGTCGGGAGGGGAGCAAACGGCTTCGGTGGGACGGGAGTCGGCATGGGCGGGACGGGAGTCGGCCTCGGCAGGACCTGAGTCGGCTTCGGGGGAGCCCGTGGTGTCGGAGCGGGAGTCCGCGGCGTCGGCGCGGGGTGCTGCGGAGCCCCAGCGGCGTGAGGCGCGGCCCGCTGATGCCGCTCGGGCGGCGCTGAGGCAGGCGTTGTCCGCGAGGCGTGGCGTGGTCTCCGGTGACCCCACGGCTGACTCGGGGCGGGACGAATCGCCCGGCGACTCTGGCGTGGGGTCGGAGCGGGCGCGCGCCGCGGCCGACTCGCGTCCTGGGGATGCCGCGCGGGAGGCGTTGCGGGCCGCGCGTGGGGCGGCGGGGCAGGAGGCGGCCGGTGGCGGGGCGGCGGGGCAGGAGGCGGCCGGTGGCGGGGCGGCGGGGCAGGAGGCGGCCGGTGGCGGGGCGGCGGACGTCGAGGGTCGGCGTGGGGCGGGGCGGGCCGGAGCGGAACGTCGGCGGGCGCGTGGTGGTGTGCGGGGTCGGGAGGCCGGAGGGCGCGCCCGTGAGCTGCGCGAATTGCTGGCGGATGCGTTTCGGTTGCCCCCGGGGACGGACGAGCCCGGCGAGGGGGTCGACGACGACACCGACTCGGCGACGCAGGGGATTTCGCATGGATCGGCCTCCGCTTCGAACGACTGGGCGGAGGACAGCCTCGTACCTGCCGAGGACCTCCCACGCGTCCCTCACTCCATGGCCGCCCCCTCCCGCGACGGAGAACTGCGCCGCACCTTCCCGGCGTTCTCGTCCCGTACCGCCCGCACCTCTCCCACCTCTCCCACCACCCCTGCCAACCCCACAACGCCCGCCTCCGAACCCCCGGCCTCCCCCCAATTCGCGGAAACCTGGTGGGGAAACGCCTGGATCACCGCACTGGAACAAGGGGCCCTGGATCCCAAGCGCCTTGCCCGCGGCCGGAGTTATGCCGAGCAGGGGCACGTGGACGCCATCACCGTGACCCCCGGTGTCGTGCTCGCCTACGTGCAGGGGAGCCGCCCCCGCCCCTACCGCGTCCAGGTGCGGCTTCGGACGCTGGAGGACTCCGACTGGGCGCGGTTCCTGGACGTCGCCGTCGAGCGGCCGGGGCATATCGCCGCGTTGCTGGACCGGGAGTTGCCGCATTCGCTCGCCGACTGCGGGGTGCCGCTGCTGCCGGACCCGCGTGACCTCGTCCCGCAGTGCAGTTGTCCCGACCGCGGTCACCCCTGCAAGCACGCCGCAGCCCTCTGCTACCAGACGGCCAGGCTCCTCGACGCCGACCCCTTCGTACTGCTGCTCCTCCGCGGCCGCGGTGAACGCGAGTTGCTGGACGCCCTCTCCCGGCTCAACGCCGCCCGGGCGGCCCGCGCCGCGCAGGAGCGGGAGCCCGCCCCGCTGCCCGGCGTACGCGCCGCCGAAGCCCTCGCGTCCCGCCGACTCCCGCCCCTACCACCGCCATTGCCCGCGCCTCCGCACCCCGGGCAGCCTCCGGCCTACCCGGCCGCACCGGGCGGCCCCGACCCCTTCGCGTTGGACCAGCTGGCCACCGACGCCGCCGCCCGCGCCCACGCCCTGCTCATCACCGGCCGTGACCCGGTCGGCGAGCTGACGCTGTGGCAGGACGCGGTCCGGCTCGCTGCCGCCCGCCCCGGTTCCGGCCTCACCGCCGGCACCCGCGCGCTCTACGCCTCGCTGGCCTCCGCCGCCGACCGCACCCCGTCCGAGCTGGCACGCGCGGTCGCCGCGTGGCGGCAGGGCGGCCTGGAAGGGCTCGCGGTACTGGAAGAGCCCTGGGACCCGCCGGCCGGCCGCTTCGACCGGGCCCGCCCCCTGCTCCTCGCCGCCGACCTGCCCGCCTTCCGACCCCGCCGCAACCACCTCACCCACCCCCGCGGCCACGTCCAGCTCCGCTTCGGCCGCGACGGCCTCTGGTACGCCTACGAGTCGGAACCGGGCCACGACGACTGGTGGCCACGCGGCACCCCCGACCTGGACCCGGTGGGCGCCCTCACCGGCCTGGGCACCCCGAACGACCTCTGAGACCGCGGACAGAGTCGCCGCCGGGGACGCGGAGGAGTGAGGCGGTGACGACATGGGCTGTGCGGCAGAGTCGGTGCGGCACGTGAGTACGTCGGCGTCCAGGGCTGGTCACCCGCCGACGACAGTCCGGAACGCGTAGCCGGCCGTGTCGTCGACCCGTCCAGCGCCAGGCACTGGGGACAGACCGACGCGCCCACCGATACGACCGCGGTCTTTCCAGCGACACCATGAGCTCAGGGAGCCGTGCAGGAACGCCTGCGAGAGCAGCCGACCCGCCGCACGATGGCACTCCCCGGTGCGAAATACTCGCCCGGTGAATTCACGCACCTCCTCGACCAGCCAGCCGATCACGATACGGAGGGCCGTCGCGCGGGATGCCAAACGGCTCACGCGGCTCGTGCGTGGGTCGGGCGCCTACGAGGGCAAGTACGCATCCGCAGTCGCCGGCTACCGAGTCGGTCCTGATTACATCGAGGCCCACCGCACCTTTGTGGCCGTCGGCACAGGCGAGCAGGGAGGCCGGGTACTCGGGTTCTACTCGCTCGTCCTCGCTCCGCCGGAGCTCGACCTGTTGTTCGTCGCCGACGACGTGCAGGGACGGGGCATTGGACGGCTGCTCGTCGCGCACATGCAGTCCGAGGCCCGTGCCGCCGGGATCGACCGTCTCAAGGTCGTGTCGCACCTTCCCGCCGAGGACTTCTACCACCGCGTCGGTGCGGTGCGGACCGGGACCGCGTTCGCGAACCCGCCCGCCGTGCCGTGGGACCGTCCCGAATTCGAGTTTCGTATTCCTGCGGGGTAACGCGGTGCGCCGGTGGGCGCCACGCACTCCGTGTGCCGTCGCGCCCCGATCATCGACTAGTGGTAGAAGCGCACGCCGCCGTTGGAACCGAGGGAGCTGAGTTCCAGTACGCCGCCGTTCGGCGTGACGTATACCGTCCCGGCAGTGAAGTTCCATGCCCCGCTCCCCCTCGGCAAGCCCGCGACCGGAGTGGTGTGTCCTGTGCGTCGGTCGATGGTGATGAGCTGCGGGGTGCCGGAGGTGGTGACGGCGTACACCGTCTTGTGTCCGTCGGACGGCGGGACGGCGAGCGCGGTGGACGGGTGGGTCCAGAGCTTGGCGCCGGTGGTGGTGTCGAAGCCGTCGACGGCGGTGCGGCCGGCGGTCGTGGCCGGGGTGGCCAGGACGGTGCCGTAGAGCCGGGCGGAGTGGTCGGCCTCGGAGGTGTTGCCGCTGGTGAGCTCGTCGTCGCCGACGGCCAGCTTGCGGCCGTTGCCATGGGCGTCGAGGACCCGCACGGCATCCTGGCGGGCCGTGTGGACGGCGGCTACCAGCGGTGAGCCGGACAGGATGTGTGTGACGTCCGAGTGGGCGCTCTCGGCCTTCCGCCAGATCACCTTCCCGGTCTTCGCGTCGTACGCGGTGAGGGTGAACTTGGTCTTCTTGTCGAGGCAGTAGTCGTCCACCAGCACGGTGCCATCGGTGCCCCAGCCGTAGGCGTTGCAGTAGCGGCCGCGGGGCTTGTAGCCCCAGACGCGGCTGCCGGTACGGATGTTCACGCCGCCGAGGAAGTTGTCGCTGACGATCGTGGCGACGTCGCCCTGCACATAGGTCGAAGCGGTCACTGTCGACGGGTGCTTGGTGTTGGTCAACGGCATGGACCAGAGGATCTTCCCGGTGGACGCCTTGACGCCGGCCAGCCAGGTGCAGGTGCTGCCGTCCTTGCCGAAGGCGACCGTGCCGACGCCCTTCGCGCTCAGCGTCGGCGACATCGCGCAGGGGACCGTGCCGCGCTTGGCGGCGGCCGCGGAGGAGACGGTGCTCCACAGCCGTGTGCCGTCGCTGATGTCGTAGGCCCGCAGGCCGCCCCGTGTGCCGGCCACGACGAGCAGCTTTTGGGTGAGCCAGCTGCCGATGAGCGTGTCGTCGCGGGCGGGCGCCGGTGTCTGCCACACCTGCGTCAGGTTCTTCGAAGCGACCGCGGCGGCCTCCTGCTGCTTGAGCAGGACCGCGGCGGAGCCGCCTGCGGCGGCGAGGACGGCGAGAACGAGCGCGATCCGGCCTGTCTGCCTGGCCTTCCCGGGCCTTTGTCCGCGCCTGCCCGTGGCAGGCTGCGCGGCGACCGGCCCGGGGGAAGGGGGGAACTCCCGTCCGAGGTCTGGGGCCGCTGCCGAGCGGTGCCGACGCTCCTGGTCCGCGGGGTCGGCGCCGGGCCGGGTGTACGGGGGTATTCGGTCACCCGGCCCGCGTATTGCCTCGTGGGCGTCGGAGCGGGGCTCGGGGACCCGTAGCGGCATGGTGGCGTCGAACCGGGGGCCGGAGGCGGGGCGGCGCCGGCCCTGCCCTGCGGACGACCGACCGTCCGCCGACGTGTCGGCCTCCGCCTGCCGCCGCCGGTCCCCGTACGGCTGCGGCCGGGCGGCCGACTCACGGGGCCGGAACGCCCAGCCGGGCTCTTCCTGCGGAGCGCCCTGTCCCGGCGACGATTCCGTCGTCATCTCCGTGCTCTCTTCTGTTCGGGCAGCCGCAGGCGTCAGCCGCGATGATGCGCCCCGATAAGTGCTGTCTGTCGCGGGCCGCGGCCCGAACTCCCACGATGACGCGGGATCAACCGTCCTTGAACGAGTGGCCGAAGCCGCTCCGGGACGACTCCACCTTGAACGCGGCCAGCGCACCCAGCGAGGAGCTGATCCGCCAGTCCATCAGCTGTTTGCTGCCCGGCCAGTCCTTGCGCTGGTCGTACCAGACGATCCCGATGACACCGGCCTTGGCGGCGCCTTGGAACAGGTCACGGATGTGCGCCTCCTTGCTCTTGCTCTGCGCCACCCCGGTCTCCGCGATCAGTGCCGGTTTGTCGGAGAACTCCGCGATCCGGCGCAGGGTCGGGGTGAACAGGCTGGAGAACGCGACACCGTCGAGGGGGCCGTAGTAGCCGATGAGGCCGACCCAGTCGACGTACGAGTTGCCCGGGTAGTAAGGCCGCAGTTTCGCGGTGGTGCCCGAGTCGATCACGTGCGGAGTCCAGGTCCAGATCACGTTGGTGACGCCCTGGGCGGTGAACATGTCGTGCATGTGCCGCCAGGCCGCGACGAAGTCGGCGGGCTTGGCGTGCTCGGGGCCCCAGGAGTTCCACGGGCCGTTCATCTCACCGGCGAAGGAGAGGACCAGCGGTCCGTCGTAGGCGGCGATCTGTTTGGCGAGACGGCGGATGTAGGCGTCGTCCTTGCCCGCGGCGATGTCGGCGAGCGGAGTGTCCGAGGGCACCAGCGCCATCATGGGCAGCCGGTCGTGCTGCCACAGGAAGGCGTTGCCCTCCGTGTCGAAGTCGTCGCCCCAGTTGCCGTAGTACTCGCGGATGTCGGGCGCCCGGCCCGCCTCTTCGGTGAACTTCGTGACGATTCCGTACTGCCAGGGGGTCTTGTCGTCGACTACGCCCAGTGCGCGGCCGGACGGCTTGAGCATGGACGAGACCTTGAAGCGCGCGGCCGGGGCGGTTGCCGTGTCCGCCGTGGCGCTGCCCGCACTTCCCGCTCCGCCGCAGGATCCCACCAGGAAGGCGACGGCGGTCATGAGGGCCGCGGCGACCGAAAGGCGGCTGCGACGGCGGGGTATGACCATGCGTCAGGTCCCATCGGGCAGGAAGAAGCCGAGTCGCCGACTTCCACGGGACCCGCGTGACATTCACGGAATCTGCATATTACTCTACGGATGATCGGGGCGGGTCGGATCATGTCTCTCACCTGCCGCATTTATTGGTTTTCCGCACCACTTACTGCTTTCGGCGGCGCCGAACCGGCAGTTGTCCCATGAGGAAGGCTCGAGGCTTCCGATGACCAGTACCTCCACGGAGGTCGAGCCGGCTCCCGTCTTTGTGGACCAGACCGGTCAGCGAGGCCGCCGTCTGCGCGGTCTCGGCTGGCTGGTCGGCGTCGTCTGTACCGGGTTCGTGGTGGCGATGATCTCCGGCCTGGTCGGAACCCAGTCGCAGGCGCCCGCGCTCCGTGTCCCGGGCAGTGCGGACACCACACCGCCCAGCCAGTACCTGAACGCGCCGGTGCCCGCGGCTCCCGGCGTCGCCGGGTCCGCCGACAGCACCGCCACGGCCGACCCCGACACCACCACGGCCAGCCCCGACGCCACCGCGTCGGTCATCGCGACGCCGACGGACGGCACGGCGGCGTCGAGCCCCGTGACCGCCGCCGCGCAGTAGCCAGACGCGAACAACCAGGAAGTCCATGTCCCGCTCCCGCCGTCACCGTTCACGGCAGTCCCTCGCGCGGCCGCGCCGACTCGCCGCGCCCCCTCTGCGTTTCTTCCTGCCGGTCACCGTGCTGGCCACCCTGCTCGCGCTGATGGTGCTCCGGGGCATGGCGAACAACGAGGTCTTCCATGACGAGCGCATCGCCGTCTCGGTGGACAAGAACACCGTCCCCACCAGCGTGCTGGAGGGCGGCCCGGTCGTCGACGCGCGAGGCGACAAGAACAGCAAGCCCGTCAGCTACACGATCCCGGACAAGACGGTCGTGCTCTCCTTCGACGACGGGCCGTCCCCCCAGTGGACGCCGAAGATCCTCGAAATACTGAGGGAGAAGGACGTCCGCGCGGACTTCTTCGTCACCGGTTCGATGGTCACCCGCAACCCGGCGCTGATCCGCCGGATCGTGGCCGACGGCCACGAGATCGGGGTGCACACCTTCACCCACCCCGACCTCGCGCTGCACTCCGGCTCCCGGTTGACCTGGGAGCTGGGTGAGACCCAGCTCGCGCTGGCCGGTGTCGCGGGCATCCACTCCAGCCTGTTCCGCCCGCCCTACTCCTCCACCGCGGACGCGCTCGACGACTGGTCCTGGCCGGTGACCAAGCAGGCCGGGGCGGAGGGGTACCTGACCGCCTTCATCAACAAGGACACCGACGACTGGAAGCGCCCCGGCGTCGACTCCATCGTCAAGGCCGCCATGCCCGACCTCCCGGGCCAGGGCGAGATGATCCTGCTGCACGACGCGGGCGGCAACCGCTCGCAGACGCTGGCCGCGCTGCCGGTCATCATCGACAAGCTCAAGGCCCAGGGCTACACCTTCAGGACCACCGGCGAGGCGATCGGCTCCGGATCCGCCAACACCAAGGTCAGCGGCTACAGCCTGTGGCTCGGCACGGCGTTCCTGTGGTGCACCACCTTCTCGGTGGGACTGATGCCCTGGCTGGTCGGCCTGCTCGCGGTCGTCGGCGTGCTGGTCATGGCACGGTTCGCACTGATGCTGGTGCTCTCCTCCATCCATGTGCGGCGCGTGCGTAAGAAGGGCTTCTCCTGGGGCGCTCCCGTCACCGAACCGGTCACCGTGGTGGTGCCCGCGTACAACGAGCAGGAGTGCATCACCAACACCCTGCTCTCCCTGGCCAGAAGCGACCACCCCATCGAGGTGATCGTGGTCGACGACGGATCGAGCGACGACACGGCCGCCATCGTGGAGGAGCTCGACCTGCCGATGGTGCGGCTGATCCGCCAGCGCAACAGCGGAAAGCCCGCCGCCCTCAACACCGGTGTGGCCGCCGCCTCGCACGCCCTCATCGTCATGATGGACGGCGACACGGTCTTCGAACCCGCCACCGTCCGGGAACTGGTGCAGCCCTTCGCCGACCCGCGCGTCGGCGCGGTGGCCGGCAACGCCAAGGTCGGCAACCGCGACACACTGATCGGCGCCTGGCAGCACCTCGAGTACGTGATGGGCTTCAACCTCGACCGCCGGATGTACGACGTACTCGACTGCATGCCGACCATCCCCGGCGCCATCGGCGCCTTCCGCCGGGACGCGCTTCAGCAGGCGGGAGGCATGAGCGACGACACCCTCGCCGAGGACACCGACGTGACCATGGCCCTGCACCGGGCCGGCTGGAAGGTCGTCTACGCCGAGGACGCCCGCGCCTGGACCGAGGCGCCGGTCAGCATGAAGCAGCTGTGGTCGCAGCGGTACCGCTGGAGCTACGGCACCATGCAGGCGATGTGGAAGCACCGGCACGCGGTGCTGGAGCGCGGCCCGGCCGGCCACTTCGGCCGGGTGGGGCTGCCGTTCGTCGCCCTGTTCATGGTGGTCACCCCGCTGCTCGCACCCGCCTTCGACATCGGCATGGTCTACGGCGTGGTCTTCGTCGACGCGTACAAGACCCTCGCGGCCTGGTTCGCGGTGATGGCCCTTCAGGCCGTCTGCGCCTGGTGGTCCTTCCACCTGGACCGGGAGAAGGCATGGCACCTGATCACGCTCCCGGCCCAGCAGGTGGTCTACCGGGTGCTCATGTACATGGTGCTGATGCAGTCCGCCATCACCGCGATGACCGGGGGCCGGCTGCGCTGGCAGAAGCTGAAGCGCACCGGCGAGGTGGGGCTCGACGTCGCAACGGGGGAGATGTCTTCATGAGTACGTCGGAACGGGCTGCCCGCGGCGTCCAGGATCCGTCCGAGACCATGGCCCTGCGGGTGCTGGTCCCCAGCGTGTTCACCGAGCCGCGCGACCCGGAGCCGGAGGAGGAGGCTCCGGCGCCCGCCCGCAAGCCCGGCCGCGACCGCTACCTCGACCTGCTGCGGGCGCTCGCCCTGGTCCGCGTGGTGATCTACCACAACTTCAGCTGGACCTGGCTGCCGATCGTCTTCCCCTCCATGGGCGTCATGTTCGCGCTGGCGGGGTCCCTGATGGCGCGATCCCTCAACAGACCGGCGCTGAGCGTGATCCGCGGCCGGCTGCGCCGACTGCTGCCGCCGATGTGGCTGTTCGGCGCGGTCGTGGTGCCGCTGATGATCCTGGAGGGCTGGGGCCCGCACTACAACCACCACCCGCACTGGTGGTGGGCCGAGATGGCCTTCTGGGTGCTGCCGCTCAGCGAGCCGCCGTTCGGGGCCTCGCTGCACACCTTCGGCGGACATCTGCCCGCCTCCTGGGCCGAGCAGATCTCCGTACCGCTGTGGTACCTGCGCGCCTACCTCTGGTACGTCCTGCTCTCGCCGCTGATGCTCAAGGCGATGCGGAAGCTGCCCTGGGTCACCCTCCTGGTGCCGCTGGCGCTCGCGTTCTTCATCAACTCCGGACTGGTCGACCAGTCAGGGCGGCTGATGGAGGCCGCCACCGACTTCACCACCTTCGGCTCCTGCTGGCTGCTCGGCATGGCCCACCAGGAGGGGCTGCTCCGCAGGATCCCGCAGTACGTCGTGCCGTCCCTCGCGCCGCTGGTACTCATGTTCGGCCTGTGGTGGCTGCTGCGGTCACCGGTGGACAACCCCCGGATCGGCCACGACCTGGAGGCGGTACCGGTCGCCCAGGCGATCTGGTCGTTCGGCGCGGTGCTGCTCCTGCTCCACCTGAGCCCCTCCTGGGAGCAGTGGCCCAAGCCGCTGGAACGCTTCAACGGCGTCATCAGCCTCCTCAACTCCCGCGCGGTCACGGTCTACCTGTGGCACTCCTTCGCCCTGGTCCTGACCGAGCCCCTGATCGACCCCCTGTGGAGCAACACCTTCTTCTACGCCCACGCCCAGTGGCTGCTGTCGAGTCAGTGGACCCCACTGTTCCTCGCCGTCCCGCTGATCTGCACGGCCATCGTCCTCTTCGGCTGGATCGAGGACGTCGCGGCCAAACGCCGCCCACGGCTCTTCCCCTACCCCCGCCGACCCAAGGGACGCAGGCGCAGCCGCGAGTAGTGCCGGCCGCGGCGGAAGTGGTACGTGAAGCCGTGTGCGGAGGATCTTCGCGGAGTCGCCACAGTGTGGGACGGCTTGCACGGGGTTGCGACCCCCACGCGTGCGAAAACGTGAGATGTGAGAGCGTGCAGGGCGTGAGTGAGACACCGACGAACACCCTGCAATACCGCTTTGACGGGCCAGAAGACGCACCTGTCCTGATCTTGGGTCCCTCACTGGGTACGACATGGCACATGTGGGACCGGCAGGTGCCCGAGCTGATCAAGCAGTGGCGCGTCTTCCGGTTCGACCTGCCGGGACACGGCGGCGCACCCGCGTACCCCGCGGGCTCGGTCGCCGAACTCACCGCCCGACTCCTGGCCACCCTCGACTCCTTCGGCGTGCAGCGCTTCGGCTACGCGGGCTGTGCGCTCGGCGGCGCGATCGGCGTCGAACTCGCCCTGCGCCACCCGGAGCGGCTCGCCTCGCTCGCGGTGATCTCCGCCTCGCCCCGGTTCGGGACGGCGGACGAGTTCCGGCAGCGCGGGGTGATCGTGCGGACGAACGGGCTCGACCCGATCGCCCGTACCTCCCCCGACCGCTGGTTCACCAACGGCTTCGCGTCCACGCAGCCCGCGATCACCGACTGGGCCGTGCAGATGGTGCGCACCACCGACCCCGGTTGCTACATCACCGCGTGCGAGGCGCTGGCCGCGTTCGACGTACGGGCCGAGCTGGGCCGGGTCGGTGTGCCTACGCTCGTCCTGGTCGGCTCCGACGACAAGGTCACCGGTCCCGCCGAGGCCCGCACCCTGGTCGCCGGGATCCCCGACGCCCGCCTCGCCGTCGTCCCCGGCGCCTCCCACCTGGTGCCGGTCGAGCAGCCCGCCGCCGTCACCGAACTGCTGGTACGGCACTTCTCCACCGCCTGGCAGCCCGGCTACGTCGAGTCCTCCACCGGCCAGATCGCCATCCCGGCGGCGCCCGTCAAGCCGGTCCTGGCCGCCGCGCCCCAGCAGCCTCCGCAGTCCGGGCCGATCGCCGAGATCGCCCCCGCGGTCGTGGTGCCCCCGCAGTCCAACGGACGGCCCGACCCCTACGACGCCGGCATCAAGGTCCGCCGCGAGGTGCTCGGCGACGCGCATGTCGACCGGGCGCTGGCGCAGGCCGACGAGTTCTCCGGGGACTTCCAGGAGTTCATCACCCGCTACGCCTGGGGCGAGATCTGGGACCGGCCCGGCCTGGACCGGCGCTCGCGCAGCTGCGTCACCCTCACCGCCCTGGTCGCGGGCGGCCACCTGGAGGAGCTCGCCTTCCACGTGCGCGCCGCCCTGCGTAACGGCCTCACCCCGGTCGAGATCAAGGAAGTGCTGCTACAGGCGGCCGTCTACTGCGGCGTACCGGCGGCGAACAGCGCGTTCAAGGTGGCGCAGCAGGTCATAAGGGAGGAGACCACTCCCGAGGAGTGATCTTCAGGCCGGTGGCGGAAGCACCAGGCTCAGCCGCCCCGGAGCGTGCGGAACGCGGCAGGATGGGAGCCATGAAGCTCACGAAGAAGTCCCACTCGTGCGTACGCCTCGAAAAGGACGGTCGGACGCTCGTCCTCGACCCGGGCATGTTCAGCGAGGAGGACGCCGCGACCGGCGCGGACGCGATCCTCGTCACGCACGAGCACCCCGACCACTTCAGCGAGGAGCGGCTGCGGGCGGCCATGGAGGCGAACCCGGCCGCGGAGATCTGGACCCTCGCCTCCGTGGCGGAGCAGCTCGCGGCCGCCTTCCCGGGCCGCGTGCACACCGTCGGCCACGGCGACACCTTCACCGCGGCCGGCTTCGACGTCCAGGTCCACGGCGAACTGCACGCCGTCATCCACCCGGACATCCCGCGCATCACCAACGTCGGCTACCTGATCGACGGCGGCAGGCTCTTCCACCCCGGCGACGCCCTCACCGTCCCCGACCACCCCGTCGAGACGCTGATGCTCCCCGTCATGGCCCCCTGGAGCAAGATCTCCGAGGTCATCGACTACGTCCGCGAGGTCAAGCCGCAACGCGCGTACGACATCCACGACGCCCTGCTCACCGACCTGGCCCGCCCCATCTACGACCGCCAGATCGGCGCCCTGGGCGGCTCCGAGCACCTGCGGCTCACCCCGGGCGACTCCGCGGAGGTCTGACCGAGCGCACCGGGCGGGGCGACGGCGTTGTCAGTCCTGCCCGGTAGGTTGTGAGGCATGCGCATCGCGACCTGGAACGTGAACTCGATCACCGCCCGCCTGCCCAGGCTCCTGGCCTGGCTGGAGAGCAGCGGCACCGACGTGCTGTGCCTCCAGGAGGCCAAGCTCGCCGAGGAGCAGTTCCCGTACGACGAGCTGCGCGCGGCGGGTTACGAGGCGGCGGTGAACGCGACCGGCCGGTGGAACGGCGTGGCGGTCATCTCCCGGCTCGGCCTGGAGGACGTCGTCAAGGGCCTGCCCGGCGATCCCGGCTACGACGGCGCCGAGGAGCCCCGGGCCATCTCGGCGACCTGCGGCCCGGTCCGCGTCTGGTCGGTGTACGTGCCGAACGGCCGTGAGGTGGACCACCCCCACTACGCCTACAAGCTCCGGTGGTTCGAGGCCCTGAAGGCGGCCGTCGCCGGTGACGCGCAGGGCAGCCGCCCCTTCGCGGTGCTGGGCGACTACAACGTGGCGCCGACGGACGACGACGTCTTCGACGTGGTCGCCTTCGAGGGCCTCACCCATGTCACCCCGGCCGAGCGCGCCGCCCTGGCCGCCCTGCGCGAGGCCGGCCTCTCCGACGTGGTCCCGCGGCCCCTCAAGTACGACCACCCGTACACGTACTGGGACTACCGCCAGCTCGCCTTCCCCAAGAACCGCGGCATGCGCATCGACCTGGTGTACGCCAACGAGCCCTTCAGCAAGGCCGTCACCGACGCGTACGTGGACCGGGAGGAGCGCAAGGGCAAGGGCGCGTCGGACCATGCGCCGGTGGTGGTCGACCTGGACGTCTGACGCCTGGGGCAGATTCGGGCCGACCGGCTACAGCAGGCTCAGGTCGACGGACCGGGCGAGCGCGGCCAGCCCCGCGTCCCCCGGATGGAGATGGTCCCCGCTGTCGTACGCGGGCAGCATGCGCGTCGGCAGGCCGGGGTCGCGGATCACCGCGTCGAAGTCCAGCACGCCGTCGAACACACCGGTTGACCTGAGCCAGTCGTTGACGGCGCTCCGCTCGACGTCCACCTCGGCCGTGCAGCCCGACCGGCCCCCGCAGGGCAGGATCGTCGCCGCCAGCACGCGCAACCCCCGCGCATGTGCCCGGTCCGCGAGCTCCCGCAGCCCCGCGGTCACCTGCCCGGCGGTGGCATTTGCCAGCAGATCGTTGATGCCCTCGAAGACGATCACGCTGCGGACCGAGGTCTGCGCGAGGACGTCCCGGTCGAACCGGTGCAGGGCGCTCACACCGGCCGAGTCCGTCGAGACCCCGTCGCCGGGATAGCGGTCGGAGACCACCCGGTTGCCCGAGATCCCCTGGTTCAGCACCCCGTAGCGCGGGACCACGTCCTGCTCCGACAGCCGGGCGGCCAGCACATCGGGCCAGCGCCGGTTGGCGTCCGTCGTCGACCGGTCGCCGTCGGTGATCGAGTCCCCGAGCGCCACCACGGACCCCGGCCCGCCGGCCACGTCCACACCGGTCAGCAACGGCCAGTTCGTCAGGACCGTCGGATACGCCGTCGCGGAGCCGTCCGCCGAGTGGTCGCCGGGTTCGCTCAGATACGACCGCTGCACCGCGAGCCGGTGCACGGGCGCCGCCGCCACAGGCTCCGGCAGATGGAAACTCACCAGCAGATTGGCGTCGCCGGGCACGAGGAAGTCCAGCGGATCACTGAACGCCTGCGCCCCCGCGGGGACTTCGACCCCCGCCACGCCCCCGAAGGACACCGGCACCGGCGCCTCCAACGGTGTCGCCCCCGCCCGCTGCACCGCCACCGTCGCGCTCCCGATCCGCACCGGCGCCGCCGCGAAGGTGTTCTCGAACCGCAGCCGCACCCGCGCCCCGCCCACCGAGGTGTGCACCACCAGCCGCAGGGTCCGGTCGCTCCACGGCCCCGCGGCCGGATACCCGGAAGTCGACACGCCCCAACTCCCGCTCCAGCCCCGGCCCGACGCCCGTACCCCCACCGCGAACACATGCAGCCCGGCCGCCCGCGGCAGCCGCACCGAGGAGACCTCGCGCTC
Source organism: Streptomyces sp. CA-249302 (assembly GCF_050936785.1). Classification (NCBI taxonomy): domain Bacteria; kingdom Bacillati; phylum Actinomycetota; class Actinomycetes; order Kitasatosporales; family Streptomycetaceae; genus Streptomyces; species Streptomyces sp. CA-249302. Next base: position 8,856,034 of record NZ_JBNJMG010000001.1, read on the forward strand.
GGCCAGCAGCGGCACTGTCACGACGTACAGCCTTGCCTGCTCGGCGAGTTGGCCGGTCGGCGTGTTGACGTGCGGCAGCGCCACCGCCTTCGTGGCGAGCGGACCGGTGCGCCAGTCGGGCGCGGTGAGCCGGTACGACGAGCGACTGCCGTTCCGGTACGACACCGAGCCTGTGCCCGTCGCGTCGGCGCCGCCCGTGCCGGCCACCAGGAAGGCGAGTGCGTCACCGCGACCGCCGAGGCGGACGGACTGTCCGTCGGCCCGGACGTTGTCCGGCTCGCCCGGCTGTCGGCGCGGCCAGGTGAGCCGGGCGCCCTGGACGGTGAGTGCCCGCCCCGGCACCCAGCCCGCGGCCGTCAGGTCCCGCGCCGACAGCGAGGCGCCGGAACCGTCGAAGTCCGCCGAGGCCGGGAGGGAGTCGGCGCTGACGGCCGTGTTGTCGAAGAGCCGCTCCAGCGGGAGCGGCTCCTTCGCCTGCGCCGCATGCGCGGGTACGGTCACCGTCGGCGCGGCGAGCAGCACGGCCACGACGACAAGCACCCCTCGTACCCGCACGTCCTGTCTCCCTGCTCACCGCGGAAACTGACGTGTCGACAGTAAGCACAGGTCAGGGCGGAGCGCCGGAGACACTCAGGCCAACCGGGGGGCTCAGCTCGTGGGCATGGGCTGCCCCGCGACCACGGGGTGGTCCTGGTCGGCGGGACCGTGGTCGCTCGCCCCGCCCGGGGAGCCCAGCTCGGCGAAGAACTCGGTGTCCGCCGCCCGGAACGCCGACCACTCCTGCGGGACGTCGTCCTCGAAGAAGATCGCTTCGACCGGGCAGACCGGCTCGCAGGCGCCGCAGTCGACGCACTCCTCCGGGTTGATGTACATCTTGCGCGGCCCCTCGTAGATGCAGTCCACGGGGCACTCGTCGACACAGGCCTTGTCCTTGATGTCGACGCAGGGCTGGGCGATGACGTACGTCATGAGGAACTCCCCACGGTCCAGGTGTCGTTGCCGGCGAGGAGGACGGCCAGGTCGCCCTTCCCGTTCTGTTCGATCGCGGTGTCGAGCTGGTCGGCCATCTGCCTGTCGTAGACGGGCCGGTCGACGGAGCGGAACACGCCGATCGGGGTGTGGTGCAGGGTGTGCGGATCGGCGAGGCGGGAGAGGGCGAAGGCGGTGGTGGGGGAGGGGGAGTGGGCGTCGTGGATCACGATGTCCGACTCGTTGTCCGGCGTCACGTCGACCACCTTCAGATCGCCGGTGGCCCGGTCGCGGACCACACCGCGGGAGCCGCCGAAACGGATGGGCTGCCCGTGCTCCAAGCGGATGACCTGGTCCTGCTGCTTGTCCTTGAGGACGTCGTAGGCGCCGTCGTTGAAGATGTTGCAGTTCTGGTAGATCTCGACCAGGGCCGTGCCGCGGTGGGCGGCCGCCTCCCGCAGGACCGACGTGAGGTGCTTGCGGTCGGAGTCGATGGTGCGGGCGACGAAGGATGCTTCCGCGCCGATGGCCAGGGACACCGGGTTGAAGGGGGCGTCCAGGGAGCCCATCGGTGTCGACTTGGTGATCTTGCCGACCTCGGAGGTCGGGGAGTACTGGCCTTTGGTGAGGCCGTAGATGCGGTTGTTGAAGAGGAGGATCTTCAGGTTGACGTTGCGGCGCAGGGCGTGGATGAGGTGGTTGCCGCCGATCGACAGCGCGTCGCCGTCGCCCGTGATCACCCAGACGCTCAAGTCCCGCCTGCTGGAGGCGAGTCCGGTCGCGATCGCCGGGGCGCGGCCGTGAATGGAGTGCATGCCGTACGTGTTCATGTAGTACGGGAAGCGGGAGGAGCAGCCGATGCCGGAGACGAAGACGATGTTCTCCCTGGCCAGGCCGAGTTCGGGCATGAAGCCCTGGACGGCCGCCAGGATCGCGTAGTCACCGCAGCCGGGGCACCAGCGGACTTCCTGGTCGGACTTGAAGTCCTTTGCCGTCAGGGCGAGTTCGCTCCTCGGTATCAGGGGGATTGCCTCAGTGGGCATGGATGGCCTCCTTCAGGGCCTGCGCGAGCTGTTCCGCCTTGAACGGCATGCCGTTGACCTGGGTGTGCGACTCGGCGTCGATCGCGAACTCGGCCCGGATCAGCCGGGCGAGCTGGCCGAGGTTCATCTCGGGGATCAGTACGCGCCGGTAGGAGCGCAGGACGCTGCCGAGGTTCCTCGGGAACGGGTTGAGGTGCCGGAGATGGGCCTGCGCGACGGAATCGCCGGCCGCGCGCAGCCGCCGTACCGCCGCCGTGATCGGTCCGTACGTCGAACCCCAGCCCAGAACCAGGGTGTTGGCGCCATGAGGGTCGTCGACCTCCAGGTCCGGTATGTCGATGCCGTCGATCTTGGCCTGCCGGGTGCGGACCATGAAGTCGTGGTTGGCGGGGTCGTAGGAGATGTTGCCGGTGCCGTCCTGTTTCTCGATGCCGCCGACGCGGTGTTCCAGGCCGGGGGTGCCGGGGACCGCCCAGGGGCGGGCCAGAGTGCGCGGGTCGCGTTTGTAGGGCCAGAAGACCTCGGTCCCGTCGGCCAGGGTGTGGTTCGGACCCTGCGCGAACTGCACGGTCAGGTCCGGGAGGTCGTCGACGGACGGGACTCGCCAGGGCTCGGAGCCGTTCGCCAGATAGCCGTCGGAGAGGAGGAAGACGGGCGTGCGGTACGTCAGCGCGATGCGCGCCGCCTCCAGGGCCGCGTCGAAGCAGTCGGCGGAGGTGCGCGGGGCGACGACCGGGACCGGGGCCTCGCCGTTGCGGCCGTACATCGCCAGCAGCAGGTCGGCCTGCTCGGTCTTGGTGGGAAGACCGGTGGAGGGGCCGCCGCGCTGGATGTCGATGACGAGCAGCGGCAACTCCAACGACACGGCCAGCCCGATCGTCTCCTGCTTGATGGTGACGCCAGGGCCCGAGGTCGTGGTGACCGCGAGCGAACCGCCGAAGGCCGCGCCGAGTGCGGCGCCCACCGCGGCGATCTCGTCCTCGGCCTGGAAGGTCCGTACACCGAAGTTCTTGTGCTTGCTGAGCTCGTGAAGGATGTCCGAGGCCGGGGTGATCGGGTACGAGCCCAGGAAGAGGGGAAGGTCGGCCTGGCGGGAGGCGGCGATCAGGCCGTACGCCAGGGCGAGGTTGCCGGAGATGTTGCGGTACACGCCGGGCGGGAAGGCGGTCGTCGCCGGGGCGACCTCGTACGAGACCGCGAAGTCCTCCGTCGTCTCGCCGAAGTTCCAACCCGCCCTGAAAGCGGCGAGGTTCGCCTCGGCGATCTGCGGTTTCTTGGCGAACTTGGCCCGCAGGAACCTCTCCGTGCCCTCCGTCGGCCGGTGGTACATCCAGCTCAACAGCCCCAGCGCGAACATGTTCTTGCTGCGCTCGGCCTCCTTGCGGGACAGCTCGAAGCCCTTGAGCGCCTCGACCGTCAGCGTCGTGAGGGGGACGGCGTGCACGCGGTAGGCGTCGAGGGAGCCGTCCTCCAGGGGGACGCCTCGTAGCCGACCTTCTGCAGCGCGCGCCGGGTGAACTCGTCGGTGTTGACGATGACTTCACCACCGCGCGGCAGGTCGCCGATGTTGGCCTTGAGAGCCGCCGGATTCATGGCGACCAGGACGTTCGGCGCGTCGCCCGGGGTCAGGATGTCGTGGTCGGCGAAGTGCAGCTGGAAGGACGAGACGCCCGGCAGGGTGCCTGCGGGGGCTCGGATCTCGGCGGGGAAGTTCGGCAGGGTCGCCAGGTCGTTCCCGAACGACGCCGTCTCCGAGGTGAACAGATCACCTGTCAGTTGCATGCCGTCGCCGGAGTCGCCCGAGAAGCGAATGACGACCCGGTCGAGCTGCTCTGTTTGATACGTCACCGGCAAGTGCCTCTCCCTGGGCGGAAATGCGCGTGTCGCACGGACGAGGGTGGGTGTGTCCCCGGCGCCTCGCCGCGAGCGTAAGCTCAACAACCGATGATTTCAATGGGCGTTGAATTGAGTCGCGGGTCACTCTCGGGCGTCGGCCCCCGCTCTGGCCTGCGCTTTGACGCGGTGTCACCACTCCGACACGGAGAAGCTTTGACCTGAGAAATCACTGACCGTAGACTTCACGCCAACATGAATTAGTGTCGCGCGTCCTACGGGGGACTCGGGATCGAGAGGAAGTGCCGCCGTGGCAAAGGCCAGAGGCTCATCCGGAACCCGCCACGCGATCATGCGCTCCGCGGCGGATCTCTTCGCGGAACTCGGCTTCGGCAACACCTCGATGCGTGCCGTGGCCGCGGCCGCCGGCTGTGATCCGGCGCTGGTCACGCACTACTTCGCCTCGAAGGAGGCGCTCTATCGCGCCGTCGTCGAGGAGACGGTACGGCCGGCCGAGGTGATCCGCGAGGCGCTGGAGCGGGGTGACCTGGGCGCGGCGGAGTGGCTGCTGCGCCATGCCGTCGCCGACTGGAACGACCCGGTGCAGCGCCGCCGCATCCTCGGAGTGCTCCGCTCCGCCTCCGATCTGCCCGCGGCGAGGGAGCGTTTGAGCCAGTCCCTGCTGTCCGAGGGGGTTCCGGACGGCGGCCCGGACGAGGTCCGCGTGTGGCTGATCAGCAGCCTGTTCATCGGCGTGATGACGTCCCGTCACATGGGTCTGCTGCCGGTGGAGTTGGCGGAGGGTGACGGTGGTGAAGAACTCGTGAGCGCCCTCGCGCCCGTGGTCGCCTCCTATCTCGCGGGCGCCCCGGCTCGTGACGGCGCCCCGGCTCGTGACGGCGCCCCGGCTCGTGACGGCGCCCCGGCTCGTGACGGCGCCCCGGCTCGTGACGGCGCCCCGGCTCGTGACGGCGCCCCGGTGCGCGACGGCGCCCCGGTGCGCGGCGCCTCCTGAACCCCCTCCCGTTCGGCGCCTGTTGACCTCGACGCCGCTCACCCTTCGCCACGACGTTCGACGCGCCGCATTCTTCGCGCCCCGCAAGCGCCCCGCGCGGGCCCGCCCGTTGCTCTTCGTGCGCGTCCTCGCAGGTCCAACTGTGGTGGCGCTGTGTGTCATTGGGCGGACGGTGGGTGTCCGGATCGCGGTCGCGGCGGTTGCGCCAAAGAATTCAGTACTCGTAGACTTCATTGGAGAGTGAAATATTGGAGGGCGCTGTCGGGCAGGCAGTGGACCCAGGGAGGAAACATGGAATCCATCGACACCGGCATCCCGGCGGCCGCGCCGCCCGGCGCCGCGCCCGCACCGTCCGCCACCGGCAACCCGGCACGCTGGGTGATCCTCGCGGTCACCCTGTCCGCGATCTTCATGCAGATGCTGGACACGACCATCACGATGGTCGCCCTGCCGTCGCTCCAGAGCGATCTCGGCGCGACCTTCGCCGAGATCCAACTGGTCGTCGCCGTCTACTCGTTGGCCTTCGCCTGCACCCTGGTGACCGGCGGCCGGCTCGGTGACATCCACGGCCGCAAGAAGGTCTTCCTGATCGGCATGCTGGGCTTCACCATCGCCTCGGCGCTCTGTGGTGCGGCCCCCGACTCGACCTTCCTGATCGCCTCCCGGATCCTCCAGGGGATGTGCTCGGGCCTGATGTTCCCCCAGGTCCTGTCCATCATCCAGGTCACCTTCTCGACCCAGGAGCGGCCCAAGGCCCTTGCCATGTACGGCGCTTCGGTGGGCCTGGGCACCGTGCTCGGCCCGGTCCTCGGCGGCTGGCTGATCGACCTGGACATCCTGAGCACCGACTGGCGGGCGATCTTCTACGTCAACCTGCCCATCGGTCTGATCGCCCTGTGCCTGGGCATGGCGAAGATCCCCGAGTCCTCGGCGCCGGGCGCGCAGCGGCTCGACGTGACCGGCGCGGTCATCCTCACCGCCGGACTGTTCAGCCTGATCCTGCCGCTGGTCATCGGCCGTGAGCACGACTGGCCGGGCTGGAGCCTGGTGCTGCTGGTGCTCAGTCCGCTGCTGCTGGCAGAGTTCTTCGTCTACGAGAACAAGCTCACGAAACTCGTCGACCGCTCACCACTCGTGCCCAGCGGGCTCTTCAAGGAGCGGTCGTTCACCGTCGGGCTCATCATCAGCGTCGTCTTCTTCGCGGGCATCCCGTCCTTCTTCATGACGTTCTTCATGAGCCTCCAGATCGGCTTCGACTACACGCCGATCTCGGCCGGTCTGGTCAGCCTCGGCTTCGCCGCGCTCATCGCGGTCGGCTCGGCGCGCTCGGCCGCGGTGGTCAAGAAGCTCGGCACCAAGACGCTCGCGCTGGGCACCGGACTGCTCCTGGTCGGCATGGCCGGCGTGATCGGCACCTTGCACTGGGCCGGCTCCGACCTGCACGGCTACCAGCTGGTCCCGTCCCTGATGGTGGCCGGCCTCGGCGGCGGGTTCTTCCTCGCCCCGTGCACCGGCATCATCCTGGCCGGTATCCGGTCCAGCAACGCCGGTTCCGCGTCCGGCATGCTCGCCACCGTCCAGCAGGTGGGCATCGCCATCGGCATCGCGGTCGCGGGCATCCTCTTCTACGGGCTGCTCGGGACCAACGCCGACGAGGCCAGCTCCTCGGCCGTGCCGCAACTGCGCTCCGACCTCGCTGCGGCCGGCGTCGCCGAGGCCCAGCAGACGCAGATCAGCACGGCCTTCCAGACCTGCTTCCACGACAAGATGAACCAGAAGGACCTCACCGACACACCTGCCAGCTGCGCGAAGATCCAGCGGGAGATGGCGAGCAGCCCGCTGCCGCAGGAGGTCAAGCAGCAGGTGAAATCGGCGGTCCTCGGCAAGGCTCTGCCCGAGGCGCGCAAGGCCAACTTCGGCGACAGCTTCGAGCAGGTCGTCTACTGGCAGATCGGCTGCTTCGGCCTGTCCTGCCTGCTGGTGCTCGCCCTGCCGCGGATCCGCCCCGAGGACGTCCAGGACGTGCCGGGCGGAGCGTGAGCCTCGGATCCACCCCTTCCGGGCCGGGGTACCGCACGGTCGACGCGGCACCCCGGCCCGGTGCCTTCTCTCCCAACTGCCGTGCCCCGCAGGGCGAAAGGACGACGTGGACACCGTGTTTCCGGTTCTGGCGCTCGGCGCGGGCTCGGCCCTGGTGTACGCCGCCGCGGCCGTCGCCCAGCGCGTGGCGGCGGTGCGGGCCGCCGGGGCGGGCGGCCGGTCCCTCGGACGCTCGGCCGCGTGGTGGATATCCGTCCTGCTCAACGCGCTGGGCGCACTGCTGCACACCGCGGGCCTGCGCTACGGCTCGCTGGTCGCCGTACAGATGCTCGGCGTGCTCACCCTGGTCGCGGCACCGCTGCTGTCGGCCCTCGTGCTGGGACGCCGTATGACCTCCGCGCAGTGGTCGGGTACGGCGCTGACGGTCGCCGGCGTGGTCGGAATGCTGATCCTGGTCCCGGCGGCCGGGGCCGGCCGCCCGCTGGACGGGCCCGAACTGGCGGGCGTGCTGAGCCTGACGGCCGTCGCGCTAGGGGTGCCGGTCGCGCTGGCGGCCGCGGCCCGGCGGGCGCAGGCCGCGAGTCCGGCGGACGTGGCCTCGCTCCGGCGTGCGGCTGCCGTGAGTCTGCCGGGTGTGGCCTCGCTCCGGCGTGCGGCTGCCGTGAGTCTGCCGGGTGTGGCCTCGCTCCGGCGTGCGGCTGCCGTGAGTCTGCCGGGTGTGGCCTCGGCCCGGCGTGCGGCCGCCGCGAGTCTGCCGGACGCGGCCTCGGTCCGGTGGGCGTCGACGGCGAGTCTGGCCTACGCGGCCGCCGCCGGGGTCGCCTTTGCCGCGGCCTCCGCGCTCGCCCAGACAGCGGTACTGGAGCTGACCGGGCAGGGCCTGGGGCGAACCGGCTCCGCCGCCCTGGTCGCCGCCGGCACCCTCCTCCTTGCTCCAGCCGGGCTGATGCTCTGTCAACTCGCCTACAGGGGTGGCCTGGAGGCGCCACTGGCCACCGTCACGCTGGTCAACCCGGTGTTCGCCGCGGTCATCGGGATCGTGGTGCTGGACGACCGGTATCCGACGGGCGCGCCGAATGCGCTGGCCGGAATCGCCGCCGCCTGTGCCGCCGGGCGGGGCGTGTTCCTGCTGGCGCGGGCGGAGGGCGGCGGCGCGCGGGAGAAAGCGCAGGCCGGGAAGGGCGTTGACGCGGCGGAAAGGAGAGCCCTCCTTCGAGGTGCCGCCGCCTCGCCCGCCGTTCCCCGTCCCCTACCGCTGAGCCACCCGCTCGAAGTGGACCTCGATGGCGGGGGCGAGCCACTCCATGAGTTCCTCGAAGTCGAGTGAGGCGAGGGGCTCCACGGCGAGGACGTAGCGGAGCATCACCAGGCCCGCGAGCTGGGCGGAGACCAGGGACGCGAACGCCGGTGTGGCCTCGGTGTGTTCGGGGACGATCCGGCGCAGACAGGCCTCGAAGGCCGACTCGATCTGGTCGCGGAAAGTTCGGGCGGTCGCCTCGTCCGACAGGCTCGTGCGGTATACGGCGACCAGTGCGGGCCGCGTCGACTCGTCCTCCCAGAAGGACAGGAAGGTACGGGCGATCCACTCGCCGCGGTTCTTCAGCCCGGCCGTCACCTCGTCGTCCGTGAGGGAGTCGAAGAGGGCGGACATGTCGATCCGCGAGGAGACCGCGTCCTGGAACAGGCCGTCCTTGTTGTTGAAGAAGTGGTGGATGAGCGCCGGGTCCACCTGGGCCTGCTGGGCGATGCCGCGCATCGTCGTCCCCGAGTACCCCTTGTCGGCGAAGAGTTGGAGCGCGGCGGTGAGGATCTGGTCCCTGGTGCCGCTCTGGCCCGGCCGCCGGCCACCACCGCGCGCGGCACGCTTCGCACGGGCCCCGGGGCCGCGCGGCACGCCGGTGCTGTTCGGGCAGGGGCTTCCGGCTCCGTTGCTCATTGCCCCCTCCGTCGTTAATTCATGGGCTGTGGAAATCAACGTTACCAGCATTCCACATGCAAGGACTCCCCGGTAGGGAGCATTCCGATACGCGCGCGCGGTGTCCAGCCACCCCCCGCGCCCCGGTGGGAGTCTGGCCGGATCCGAACAGCCCCCGGCCGAAGGGGAGTCGGACGGGCGGCCGCGGCATGGCGAACGGCAGCGCCGAGCCGCCGTCCCGCGCTCCTCGCCCGGGGAGCACGGGACGGCGGCTCCTTCCCTGCCGCCCTTCAGGGAGTCCGGCGTCGGTGGGTCACCGTTCGACGCTGGGCAGGACGGTGGCGCCGGGGTCAGGACCCGGCGCACCGCGTACGGGGCGCGGCGTTTGGCCCAGAGCAGGACCTTGATCCGCTTCAACGGGGTGAAGTTGTAGTAGCGGTCGGTCGGGTCGCCGAAGGCGAACAGCGGCGGTACGAACGAGGCGTCCCGCAATTGGCCGAAGATCCGCTCGGCCGCGGTGCCCGGCGCGAGCCGCTGGTCGGCGACCTGCCGCAGCAGGCGGTCCGTGTCGTCGAACAGGGCGACGAACCCGGCGTACACCGGGAACCACAGGCCGGCGCCCCGGTGTCGGTCCACCTCCCGCCACTGTCCCGGGACCCCGGCGCTGGCCAGGGCGTCGTTGCGGGCCCGCTTCAGGGAGAGGGCGGCGAACATCGAGTGCAGCAGCCACACCCGGCAGAAGGCGTTCCAGAGCCGGAAGTCGGTGGTCGCCGTGAGCGCGGTGCCGAGCAGGCGTTCGCTGTGCTCGACCAGGGACGACTGGAGGGATGCCAGGCCGCTGAAGCGGGCCTCGGACCAGTCGCCGTCCTCCTGCGCCGCGATGAGGTGGGCGGCCGCCGCGTGGACGAGCTCCGCGGTGAGCGTCACGTCACGGGAGAGCGTGAAGTCGCAGCGGACGGCGGAGCGGTCGAGGACGAGGAAGCCGGGGCCGGTGGTCGCGGTGGCCGCGTACTGCCAGCCCTCCGCGCTCGTCCAGGGGCGGACCACGGTCGCGTCCGCGAACTGCCAGGCGAGGTCGGGGAATTGGGCGACCAGGTGCTGGAAGTCCTCCTCCGCGGAAGCCGAGCCCTGCGGCCACAGCTTGGTGTCGAGGCTGACCGACACGCTGGTGAGGGCCCCCTCGCCGGTGCGGTCCTCGCCGAACGGCACGAGCTGGATCCAGCCGCCGGGAAAGACGACCTGGGTCGTGCCGCCCGTCCAGGGCGAGCCCCCGGTGCCCGGGTCGACGCGCCGCTCCAGCGGGCGTACACCCCGCAGATGGGCGGTGAGCACGCGCGAGGAGTGGCGTAGTGGGCGCAGGGCCGGGCCGGCGCCGAGGCGGGACAGCATCGGGGCGTCGGGGCCGGACATGTCGACGACGAACTCGGCTGCGACGGCGGTGCCGTCGGTGAGCTCGACGGTGAAGTCGCCCGCGTCGCCCCGGACTTCGCTCAGTGCGGGACGGTTGACGGGCACCCGGGCGCCGTGGCCGACGGCGACGCGGTGCACCCAGGCGTCCACGTCCGGGCGGTACAGGTGCGACTCGCCGTGCTCGCTCGGGACGTTGAACTGAAGCACCTGGTGCGGGCGGACGCGGGCGCCGGGGCGGGCGTAGACGAAACCGATGCTCGACTTGAGCCCGGACGTCCGGCGCACCTGCTCGGGCAGCTGCCCGAAGTGCCCCAGCGCGGCCAGCTCGGGGACGTCGTAGCGGCGGGAGAGCAGCTCGAAGACCTCGGCGGTGTACGGCACGGTCGTCTCACCGGCGGGGATCTCGGAGTCGTGCCGCGAGTCGACGAGCACGACGTCGACGCCGGCCCGGGCGAGGATCGCGGCGAGCATGGAACCGCCGAGGTGGGCGCCGAGGACGGCGACCTTGTGGCGGGGGATGTCGCGGTCGGGCACGGGCAGGGTGGCGGACGCGTCCTCCTGCTCCACCGGTTCGTCCGGCAGGGCCGACTCCGCCGCTCCCACGGCATCGGCTCCGTCGAGCCAACTACCGGTCGTCGGTGCGGGGTTGGCGTCCGTCTCCGGTGGGGACGCCCGTCGCTCCCGCAGGTCCTTCGGTGTCGCCGTCCGGCGCGGCTTCCTGGTGGACGTCGGCGCCGTGGTGGCTTCGGGCGGCGTCGGCCCGGTCGCTGCCGCGGGCCTCGGTGCCCCTTCGTCGCTGGGCATCGTCGTGTCCTCCTTCTCGCTCACGCGGGCTTGTGGAAACGGGAGCGCAGGAAGCCGGCCAGGGCGCTGGCCACGACGGGGCCCGTGTCGGGAGCCGCCGAGCCGCGTTTGGCCCAGTGCATGGTGCGCAGCATGCGGGGTGGGTTGGGGTTGTAGAAGCGGTTCGCCGGGTCGTGCAGGCCGAACGGCGGCGGGGCGTAGGCGTCGTCCTGGAGGAGGTCGAAGAGCTCGCCCGTGGCCCGGTCGGGGGTCATCAGCCCGGCCTCCACGTCCCGGCAGGCAGACCAGGCCGCATCGGTGATCTTGTTGAAGCCGACGCTCGCCGGGAAGAGCGCGCCGGGGTGCGGCTGAGCCTCCAACTCCCGCCAGATCATGGGGTCGTCGGTGCTCCGGAAGCGGGTGAGGGCGTCCTGGGCGTTGAGCGTGCCGAGCACCGTGCCCAGGGCCCACATCCGAAACGTCGCGTTCCACATGTCGTAGTCGCGGAAGGAGGTGAAGGAGGAGGCGACGACGTCGTCGTGGGCGCGGACCAGGCCCTGCTGGAGGGTCTCCACATGGGAGAAGCGCTCCGCCGAGAAGTCGTCGTCTTTGACGGCCTCGATCAGCCGCCAGGCAAGGGAGTTGACCACGTCCGTGGTGTTGGTCAGACCGCGCGAGTACAGCGCGTCCACGAAGCCCGCGGCGTGCGAGGTCAGGCAGAAGCGGTCGCCCACCACCTGCTTGGAGGAGTACTGGAGCCGCCCGGTGGAGACCCACGGGCGGGCCGCCTTCGCGTGCCTGAACTGCGGGGCGATGTCCGGGAAGCGCTCCAGGAACCGCGCGAACTCCCGCTCCGGCGGCTCGTCCGTCTTCGGGTGCCGGCGTGGGTCGAGGGTCAGACCCACGCTGCACAGCCGGTTGGTGGCGCCCTTGTGGTTGTCGAACGGGATGACCCACACCCAGCCGCCGTCGAAGATGTGGTGCAGCGTGCCCTGGTGCCAGGGGCTCGGGTTGTCGTGCGAGCGGGCGGCGGGGCAGTCGTCGTAGGGACGCACCCCGATCATGTGCGTGAAGACGGTGCGCGAGTGGGTGCGCTGCTGCGGGACCTCGTCGCGCAGGCCGAACTTCCGTGCCAGCGGCGAGTTGTGGCCGCCGGCGTCCACGATGTAGCGGGCCCGGATGTCCGGACCGTTCTCCGCCGCGAGGGTGACGCCGGAGCCGTCGATGTCGACGTCGCTCACCCGGGTGCCGAGGCGGCCGGTGGCGCCGTACTTCAGCGCCACGTTGTACATGTAGGCGTCGACGTCCTGGCGGAACATGTGCGACTCGGTGGACAGGGCCACCGGGATCACGAACTGGTTGATCTCGTGCGGGTCTTGAGACTCGCCCTCGCGGTGGTAGACGAAGCCGAAGTTGCGCTTCTGGCCGGAGTTGGACGACACCTTGGAACGCATCGTGGAGAAGTGGCTCAGGTGCGCGATCTCCGGCACCCGGTAGCGGGCGGCGAGAATGCGCAGCATCACCGAGGTGTACGGGATCGTCGACTCGCCCACCGCGAAGCGCGGGTGGGTGCCCGCGTCGATCAGGACGGTCTTCACGCCGTTGCGCGACAGGATGGCGGCGAGGACGGAACCGGCGATGCCGGCGCCGAGGACGGCGACGTCGTAGTCCGCCGGGCCGGACGGTCCGGACGCGGGCAGTGGCTGCATGATGCTCGTTCCTCCAGTGGTCGGGGCGGAATGCGGGGCGGTCACGCCTGGGTCGCGGGCGCGGGGTACTCGGCCTCGACCAGCTCCAGCAGATGGGCGCCCCAGTGGATGCCGGGGCAGGCGAAGAAGTCGCGGCTGCTGATCTCGAGGCGCAGGTCGTCCCGGCAGCGGCTGATCAGCTCCATCACCATCAGGCTGTCCAGGCCCATGTCGGCGAGGCGGGTGTCCTCGGTGAGGATGTCCAGTTCGAGGCGCAGGATCGCGGAGAGCTGCACGCGGATGTACTCGTTGAGCTCGGCGAGCCGCTCGGCGTGGCCCAGGCCGACCAACTTGGCGGTCAGCGGCCCCAGTTCGGGGTCGTCTCCGGCACCGGTGGCCACGGGCGCGCTGCGGATCTCGGCGAGGATCGGCCGCTCCCGGCGCGCCTCCATCAGGTCCCGGAACAGCGCCCAGTCCGCGGCGCACACCGTGCGGTGCGCGACCCCGTCGGCGATCGCCTCGCCGAGCAGCTCAAGGGCGTGCTCCGGGTCGAGCTGGACGAGCCCGATGGAGCGCAGGAACGCCATCACCGAGTCGTCCGCGAGACCCGACCGCGCGCCCCACGGACCCCAGCTCACGGTCGTGGCGGCCAGGCCCCGCAGCCTGCGGAAGTGTGCGAAGGAGTCCAGGAAGGCGTTGGCGGCCGAGTAGCCCGCCAGATGCTGCGAGCCCCACACCGAGGCGATCGAGGAGAAGGACACGAACAGGTCCAGGTCCTGGTCGACGGTCGCGTTGTGCAGCGCCCAGGTGCCGTCCGCCTTCGGTTGCAGGCAGCGGTCGTACGTCCCCGGGTCGCTCTCCCGCAGGAACTGCGGCTCGGACAGCCCGGCCGCGTGCACGACACCCCGCAACGGACGTCCCGCCAGGCCTAGTTGGTCGGTCAGCGAGCGCAGCGCGATCTCGTCGCAGACGTCGATCGCCTCGACCCGCACCTCCGCGCCCTGCGCCTCGATCCGCCGTACACCCGCGATCTTCGCGGCGGTCGCGTCGTCCAGGTCGGCCGCCTCCCAGCGGGACCGGTCCGGCAGGCCGGTACGGCCGATGAGGACGACCGTGCCGGCGCCGGAGCGGGCCAGCCACTCGCCGACCAGCAGGCCGAGGCTGCCGAGACCGCCGGTGACGAGATAGCTGCCGAGGTCGCTCAGCCGCAGGGCCGGGCGCTGCTCGGCCGCCGCGACCGGGACCAGCCGGGGCACCAGGGTCTCGCCGCCGCGCCGGGCCGTGAGGTCCTCGGCGGTCGAGGTGGCGAGCAACGCAGCGATCTGCTCCGGCTCGTCCACCGCACCCCGCGGATCCAGGTCCAGCAGACCGCCCCACAACTCCGGGTGCTCCAGCGCGGCCACCTTCCCCAGACCCCACAACGGCCCTGCGGGCACGCACAGTTCACGCTGTCCGGTCCCGGTCCACTGGGCGCCCCGGGTCACCGCCCACATCCGCGTCGGCGCCTCCCGCTCGGCCAGCGTCCGCGCCACGGCGAGGAACACGTGCTCGACACTCTCCCGGGCCTGCCGCACCGAGTCGGCGTCGAACCCGGACACCGGCAGCTCCAGCGCACCGAGCAGGACGACGTGCTCGTACGTCCCGTTCAGCTTCAGGGCGAGTACGGCCGTGTCGGCGGCGGAGTCCGCGCGGGTCACGTCGGCGCCGCGCAGCACCAGCTGCTTGGTGGCGTCCTCGGCGAGCAGGCCGCCGCCAAGGAGCAGCACCCGTTCACCCCGCAGGCTCCGCCCGGTGAAGCGGGCCGGGTCGGCGGGCCTCCAGACCTCCTCCCACACCGTCTCCGCGCGCTCGCCGCGGACCGGTTCGGGCGCGGCGGGCTCGGCCGCCGGGCGCAGGTGCACGTCCCGCATGGCGATCAGCACACTGCCGTCGGCGCCCAGGATCTCCAGGCCGCCGCGGAGTCCGCCCTCGCCGGGGGTGGAGGCGAGCCAGCCGTGGATGTAGCGGCGGGTGCCCGTCGGGACCGCGGTGGGCTGCGGGGCGGCGCCCGGCTCCGGGGCGTTCTCCGACTGGCGCAGCAGGCCCAGGGTCAGGTCGAGCAGGGCGCCGCGGGGCAGCTTCTCGGCCTCCTGGTTGACCTCGGCGAGGACCTCGCCGGGCCCCTGGTAGATCTCGTTGACGACCGGCTCGGCCCAGACCGGCACGCTGATCCCGGCCGGGTCGACCGGCGCGCAGCGGGCCCGGATGGACTCCAGGTCGCCGCCCGTGTCGGTGGGCGGCCGGCGCACCAGTACCCCGCGGGCGTGCAGCCGCCAGCTGCCCGACTCCGCGGACTCGACGCCCTGCCGCGAGAAGCAGAGGAACAGCGAACGGCCCTCGTCGTCCTGCGGCAGCACGTACACCCGTATCTTCGCGGGCCGGTGCTCCGGGTCGAGCAGCAGCGGCTCGCCCACCACGAACCGGTCCACGAGGCGGGGCTGTGCGCCGGGCAGCTTGGCCGCGCCGGCCAGCGCCCAGTTGCAGAACCCGCCCGCCGACACCTGCCGGCGGCCGTCCGGGCCGGTCTGCACGAACACCTCGGACAGCTGGTCGAGTCGGGGCGAGAAGGTGGGCGGCCCGGACAGCAGATGGCCCTCGAAGAGCGCGCCCGGCCCCTCGTCGGCGGGCAGCGCCGACGTCTCGCCGGACGGGTCGCCGTCGTTGAACCAGTAGCGCTCGCGCTGCCACGGGTAGCTGGGCATGGCGGTACGGCGGGGCTGCTCGGCGGCGTGCACGGCCGGCCAGTCGACGACGACACCCCGGTGGTGCAGGGCGCCCAGGGCCTGGCCGACGATGTGCGCGTCCTCGCGGTCCCGGCGCAGCGAGGGGATCCAGGCCACCCCGTCCTCGGGCAGGCAGCGGGCGCCGAGGCCGAGCAGGACCGGGGCCGGGCCGAGCTCCAGGAAGGTGCGGCAGCCCGTCTCGTACAGGCGGGTGACGCCCTGGTAGAAGCGCACCGGCGCCAGCACGTGCTCCGACCAGTAGGCCGGGCGCAGCTGCTCGGGACCCCACTCGCGGCCCGTCACGTTCGAGATGATCGGATACTTCGGCTGATGGAACGTCAGGGTCTCGGTGACGGACCGGAATTCGTCCAGCATCGGGGCCATCAGGGGGGAGTGGAAGGCGTGCGAGACGTTCAGTCGGCGGTGCTTGACACCCCGCCCGGCCAGTACGTCGACCACCCGGCTGATCTCCTCCTGCGGCCCGGACAGGACCACGTCCGTCGGCCCGTTCACGGCGGCCACGGAGGTGCCCGGCAGCGGGCCCGCCTCCGCGAGCGCGGCTCGTACCGTCTCCTCGTCGCAGACCAGGGTCTCCATCACCCCGCCCGCGGGCAGCGCCTCCATCAGCCGGGCCCGCGCGGTGACCAGCCGGGCCGCGTCCTCCAGCGAGTGCACGCCGGCCACGCAGGCCGCGGTGATCTCGCCCAGGCTGTGCCCGATCAGCGCGCCGGGCCGCACGCCCCACGCCTCCCACATGCGGGCCAGCGCGTACTCCACGGCGAACAGCGCGGGCTGCGTGAAGCCCGTGCGGTTGATGCGCTCGTCGTCGCCGGCGCCCGCGAGGACCGGACCGAGCGGCTCGTCGAGGTGCTGGTCCAGGGCCGCCACGCACTCGGCGAGCGCCTCGGCGAACACCGGCTCCGCGGCGGCGAGTTCGGCCGCCATCCCCGCGTACTGCGAGCCCTGGCCGGTGAACAGCCAGCCCACCCGGCGCGCCTTGGCGCCGGCCGGCCCGTGCACCGCCACCTGCTCGGCCCGCTCGCCCGCCGCGAACGCGGCCAGCCCTGCGGTGAGTTGCGCCCGGTCGCCGGTCACGGTCAGCCCGTGCTTCATCCGCGCGCGGCCGACGTGCGTCGAGTAGCAGACGTCCGACAGGGTGCGCGGATCGGCCTTCCGCACCGAGGCCTCGTAAGCCCGCGCCATCGCCCGCAGTGCCTCGGGGCTGTTGGCGCTGAGGGTCAGCAGGCCCACCTCGCGCGGTGTGCCCTCCCGGGGCGCGGGCCGGGGGCCTCGCCGAGGACCGCGTGCGCGTTGGTGCCGCTCGCGCCGAAGCTGCTGACACCGGCCAGCCGCGGGCCCTCGGGCCACGGGGTGTCGACGCTGGTGACCTTCACGTTGAGGAGGTCCCAAGGGATCTGCGGATTGGGGTCGTTGAGGTGCAGATGCTTCGGCAGCGTGTCGTGCTGGAGCGCCAGGACGACCTTGAGCATGCCCGCCGCGCCCGCCGCCGGCTCCAGGTGACCGATGTTCGTCTTCACCGAACCGACCAGCAGGGGACGGTCGGTGGGGCGATTGACGCTGGTGATCGCGTTGAGCGCCTGAAGCTCGATCGGGTCGCCCAGCTGGGTGCCGGTGCCGTGCGCCTCGACGTAGGAGAGGTCCTCCGCGGAGACTTCGGCGTTCTTCAGCGCCGAGGTGATGACGTTCTGCTGGGCGGCCGGGTTCGGCACCGTGAGACCGCTGCTGCGGCCGTCGTGCTCGGTGGCGACTCCCCGCACCACGGCCAGGATCCGGTCCCCGGCCGCCTCGGCGTCGCTCAGCCGCTTCAGCACGAACAGCGCGCCGCCCTCACCGCGCGCATAGCCGTCGGCGGAGGCGTCGAAGGTCTTGCAGCGGCCGTCGGGCGCCAGCGCCCGCAACTTGCTGACCAGCACGAAGCCGTACGGCGACAGCATCAGGTTCACACCGCCCACCAGCGCGGTGTCGCAGGCCCGCGAACGCAGGCTCTGCACCGCCTGCTCCAGCGCCACCAGCGAGGACGAGCAGGCCGTGTCGATCACCATGCTGGGGCCCTGGAAACCGAAGGTGTACGAGACCCGGCCGGCCAGGAAGCTCGGCTCGCCGATCAGCTGGTAGGCGTCTACGTCCGCCATCGCGCCCTTCTGCTGCCGCATCCGGACGTAGTCGCTCGTACTGGCGCCGAGGAAGACACCGACCCGGCTGCCCTCCAGCTCGGCGGGCGGCAGACAGGCGTTCTCCATGGCCTCCCAGGCCAGTTCGAGCACCAGGCGCTGCTGCGGGTCCATGCCCGCCGCCTCGCGCGGCGAGATACCGAACACCGTCGGGTCGAAGGCGTCCACCGGACCGTCGAGGAAGTTCCCGGACAGGGTGTACGCCGTACCCGGGTTGTCCGGGTCCGGGTGGTAGAAACCGGCGACGGAGTGCCGCTCCTCCGGGAACTGCGACGTCAGGGAGCGGCCGTCGGTCAGGGACTGCCAGAACTCCTCGGGGCTCGCGCCGCCCGGCAGCCGGCAGGACATGCCGATCACCGCGAGCGGCTGGGCCCGTTGCAGCTCCTGGACGCGGGCGCGCAGGCTGCGGATCGTGCCGAGCGAGTCCTTCAGCCGGCCGCGCAGGACGTCCTGGCTCGGCTGCTCGGCGTGGCTCTTCGTCATCAGTTCTCCTCAAACCCGAAGTTCTGTGAGTCGGAGATCTCCGCCTCCAACTGGCGTAGCAGTTCGTCGTCGTCGAGATCGTCGAGGGCCTCGTCGGCGGGAGCCTCCGCGGTCCCGTCGTCCTGGCCGGTCGCCTCCGGGCGTCGGCCGGATAGCCGAGGCGCTCCAGCAGGTGGGCGGTGAGCGCGAGGGCGGTGGGGTGCTCGAAGGCGACCGTCGAGGACAGCTCGACGTCCAGCTCGCGGGCCAGCCGCAGCCGCAGCGTCAGGGACATCACCGAGTCCATACCGAGGTCGAAGAAGCCCTGGTCCGCGCGGAGTTCGTCCTCCGGCAGCCCGAGCACCGCGGCCACCTGCCCGCACACCCAGTCCAGCGTCCGGTCCCGGCGCTGCTCCGGGTCGAGGGCGTCGAGCCCGGCCACGAAACCGGTGCCGTCCGCGCGCTGCGCCCCACCCAGCACCTCGGCGAACAGCCGCCGGTGCGGGGCGTCGGCGAGCGCGGTGCGGAACTGCTGCCAGTCGACGTCCGCGACCGCCCAGTGCACCGAGTCGTCCCAGGCCAACAGATCGAGGGCACCGACCAGGTCCGGCTCCTCCAGCGGGCCGATACCGCTGGTCTTCAGCAGTAACGTCGTCCGCTCGTCGAGGAGTTCACTGCCCACGAGCGGCATCAGCTCCAGATGCGTCACCGGCAGCCCGGCTGCCCGGCGCCGCGCCGCGAGCGCGCGCAGCGACCAGTCGGAGGGCGCGGAGGCACCCGTGACGGCACCGCCCCAGGTGCCGGGCACCGAACCGAGCAGCACGAACAGCCGCACCGGATCCTTGGCGGTGAGCCGGTGCAACACCTCCGCGGTCCGCGCCCGGTTCAACTCGCCCCGCAGGAGAGCCTCGGTGGTCTCCTCCAGCGGTACGGCAGCGCCGGGCGACCCGGCACACACGACGGACGCGATCCCGCACTCGGCACGCAACTCCTCGACCAGGGAGGCGAGTTCGGCTCGTGAGCCGTGGGTGGCGGCGGTGCGGATCTCGACGCCGAGGTCCCGCCACGCGGCCACACGTTCGGGAGCGGTACCCGCCGTCGGGCTCGGCTCCGTGTCGACCAGCACGATCCGCCGGGCGCCCGCGCCGATCAGCCAGTCCACCGCGCAGGGCGCCAGGGCGCCGCCCGCGCCGGTGACCAGGTGCCAGCGGTCGGCGGGCAGGGCGCGGCGTGCGGTCCGCTGCGGTGGCGCGCCGCGCACCAGGGAGCCGACCTGGACCGCCGAGTGCTCGATCCGGACGTGCTCGTCCCCGGGCGCGCCCAGCAACCGGGTCACCAGCGTGCGCAACTCCTCGGAACTGCCGTGCGTCAGGTCGACGTGCCCGCCCCACGCGTCCGGGCGGGTCATCGCCAGCGTGCGGCCGAGTCCGGCGTGCGCGCCCTGGTTCCCGTCGGGGTAACCGGCGTGCCCGGTCGGCAGCAGCGCGTGCCGGGTGACCAGCCAGAGCCGGGCCGTCGGTCCCTCGGCGTCGGCGAGGGCGGCGGTCAGCGCGACCGTCGCGTGCCAGCCGGCGGGCCGGGAGTCGAGGTCCTCCAGCGGCCACAGGTCGCAGATACCGGTGGTGGGTTCGTTGGCGTGGACGGCGAGGAGCGTGTTCCAGGCGTCGCGGTCGGCGGGGTCGAGGGTGAGGTCGCGGGGGTCGCCGACGGACGGGACCGCCGCCGCCCGCGAACGCACCCGGCGTACATCGCACCCGGCCGCCCGCAGCTGCTCGGTCACCGCTCCCGCCAGGTGCTCCGTGTCGCCGCACACCAGCCAGCGGGTCGCGGGCGCGGCGGTCCCGTCCTGCTCCGCCGGGGCCGGGCGCTGCCCGGCCGGCGTCCACACCATCCGGTACAGCAGGCTCTCCAGCCGGTCTTGCCCGGCGTCCGCGGCCACGGGCGCCTCGGGGACGGCCACTCGCAGCCCGGTCAGCTCCAGCACGGCCCGGCCCGCCGCGTCGAACACGGTCAGATCCGCTTCCGGCGCCCCGTCGGCACCGGCGCGCACCGGTCCACGCAGCAGTCGTACGGTGCCGTCGACCGCGGCCTTCACCCGCACCGACCCGATGCTCGCGACGCGCGGTTCCGCCGCCCGTTCGGCCGTGCCGTCGGCGGTCAACCGAAGGGCCAGCCGCAGCAGTTCGGCGGGCAGCCGGTGCCGCGCCGCCGCGTCCGGCATCCGCACGAAGACCTCCGCCAGCCCCCGGCCACTGCCCGCCGACTCCACCCCGAGCGTCGGGAAGGCGTCGGCGAGCGTGGCCCGGAGGGGCTCGTCGTCGGCGAGTGGGCCGAGGGTGGCAGGAGCCACCGGATCCGACGTGATCCCATGCCTTGTAGAGAGGTCCGCCCAGCTCACCGCCGTGTCCGAGCCGTCCTGCGCGAAGTCCTCCGCGGACCCGACCGTCGCGCTCAGCGCGGGGTCGAGCGGGGCGTCCTCCGCCGACGAGCGCAGGACCAGCGTGGACCGGCGGGTGTCGGCCACCGCCTGGAGCGTCGCCCGGCTCTCGGCGTCCGTGCGCGGCGGGGTGCCGAAGCGTACGTCGGTCAGGGTCGGGGTCGCGGAGCCGGTGGCCGCGGCCGTCGCGAGCGCCGCCTCCAGGAGGGCCGGCGCCGACACCGTCGTACGAGAGCCCTCGCCCGTCGTCTGCCAGGGGCTGCGCGTGCCGTCGACCGTCACCGGGACCAGGGCCGTCCAGGGGGCGTTCGCCGGGCGGACCGGGGGGCCCACCAGCGTGCCCGTGGCGGCCGTGCGGTCCACCGGCAGGTCCGGGAGGCGATGCTCCTTGCGCTGCCAGGGGTAGGCGGGAAGGTCGACCACGCCGCGGCCCGGTCCGGCGAACGCGGCCCAGTCGACGTGCACCCCGTGCGCGTGCAGCGCGCCCAGCGTCGTCAGCAGCGCGCCCACCTCGTCCTCGTCCCGGACCAGCGAGGGCAGCACCGGCGGGCGTCCGGCGCCTGCCGCGGCCAGCGACTCCTCGGTGCCGGAGACCAGCACGGGATGCGGTGACACCTCCACGAAGACCCGGTCGGCCGCGTCCTCGACCGCGCTCACCGCGTCCTGGAAGCGGACCGTGTCACGCAGATTGCGGCCCCAGTAGGCGGCGTTCAGGTCGAGGCCGGACACCTCGCCGCCCATCACCCCTGAATACAGCGGGACTTGGGCCTCGGCGGGCGTGAGGTGCGCGAGACCGGACACCAGGCGCTCGCGCAGCGGTTCCATGAGGGGCGAGTGCGGGGCGACGGGGACCTTGACCCGGCGGACGAAGACGTTCGCCTCGGCCAGTTCCTCGGTCAGCTCCTCCAGCGCGTCCACGTCACCGGCTACCACCGTGGTGCGCGGGCCGTTGATCGTGGCGATGCCCAACTTGTCCTCGTACAGGACCAGATAGGGCGCCAGCTCCTCGCGGCCGAGCCCGACCACGATCGACCCGCCGGTCCCGACCAGCGTGTCCAGCAACCGCGAGCGCAGGCAGAGGATCTCCGCGGCCTGCGCCAGCGTCAGCGCCCCGGCCGCCCAGGCCGCGGCGACCTCGCCCATGCTGTGCCCGACCACCGCGGCCGGCTCCACACCCCAGCTGCGCCACAGCTCGACCAGCCCCACCTGCACCGTGAAGATCAGCTCCTGCGGGATGCCCTCGTCGAAGGGCCGGCTGTCCGGCTCCCCGCGCAGCGAGGCCAGCGGCGACCAGGCGATCCACTTGCCCATCTCCTCCTCGCAGGCCAGCACCGCGGCTCGGAACACCGGTTCGCTGTCGAGGAGTTGACGGCCCATGCCGGCCCACTGGGAGCCGAAGCCGGAGAACACGAACACGCAGGAGCGGGGGGCGTCCGCGGTGCCGGTGAGCACCCCGGGGTGCTCGTTGCCCTTGGCGAGGGCACGCAGGGCCGAGCGCACCGAGACCAGGTCCCGGCCGACGGCGACCGCACGATGGTCGAGGTGACTGCGGCGCGCGCCCGCGGTGTACGCCAGGTCGGCGAGCGCGTGCGCGTCGGCCGACTCCAGGAGGTCGAGGTACTGGCGGGCGGCGCCGGGCAGGGCGGACTCGTGGGCCGTGGAGAGCGGGAGGGCGAAACGGGCCCGGGGCGCCGCCTGTTCGGCCGCTGCCATGGGTGCTTCGGCCACCAGGATGTGCGCGTTCGTGCCGGTGAAGCCGAAAGAGCTCACGCCCGCGATACGCCGACGCTCCGGCTCGGGCCAGCCGTCGCCGCCTTCCGCCAGCGCCAACCCCAGCCGCTCCCAAGGGACTTGGGGGGTCGGACGGGTCGTGACACCGACGTGCCGCGGGATCCGCCCGTGGTGCACCGCCAGCACGGCTTTGATCAGGCCCGCCATGCCCGCGGATGCCTCCAGGTGCCCGATGTTGGGCTTGGCCGAACCGACCAGCAGCGGGGCGGTGTCATCGGCGCCCTGCGGCCGCAACGACTGGGCCAGCGCCCGCAGTTCGATGGGATCCCCGAGCGGCGTCCCGGTGCCGTGCGCCTCCGCGTAGCCGACCTCGGGACCCTCCAACCCGGCCTGTTCCAGGGCCTGTTGGATCAGCGCCCGCTGCGCCGTGCCGTTCGGCACGGTCAGTCCGCTGCTCGCGCCGTCCTGGTTCACCGCACTGCCGGGCAGCACGGCGTAGACCCGGTCACCGTCGGCGAGCGCGGCCGAAAGGCGCTTCAGTACGACGGCTCCGGACCCCTCGCCGCGCAGATAGCCGTCGGCGGCCTCGTCGAAGGTGCGGCACTGGCCGGACGGGGACAGGGCGCCGCCGGCCGAGACCGAGACCGGGATGACCGGGCTGAGGATGACGTTGACACCGCCGGCGACCGCGAGGTCGCTCTCGCCGGAGCGCAGGCTCTGGATCGCCAGGTGCACCGCGGTCAGCGAGGAGGAGCACGCGGTGTCCACCGCCATGCTGGGGCCGGTCAGACCGAGGAAGTACGACAGCCGTCCGGCCGCTCCGGCGAAGGAGTTGCCGGTGCCGTAGTAGAGGTCGACGTCCTGGAGGCGGCCCGCGACCTGCTGGGAGTGGTCGGAGCTGTTCATTCCGACGAACACGCCGGTCGCCGAACCGCGCAGCCGGTCCCGGGTCGCCCCGGCGTCCTCCAGCGCCTCGTAGGCGACCTCCAGGAAGAGCCGGTGCTGCGGGTCGAGGCTGCGGGCCTCACGCGGGGAGACCCGGAAGAAGGCCGCGTCGAAGCCGCGGACGTCGTCGAGATACCCGCCGCGCAGGGAGGTGATCGTGCCGGGTGTCCAGGGACCGTCGGCCAGGAAGGCCTGCCCGTCCCAACGGTCGGAGGGCACGTCCCGGATGACTACGAGGCCGTCCAGCAGCAGCTGCCAGTAGTCACCGACGGAGGGGCTGCCGGGGAAACGGCAGCTCATGCCCACGACGGCTATGGGGTCGTCGGCGGGGGAGGGTGCGGGCGGAGCCTCGGGCAACGGCGGTTGGGATACGGCGGGTTCGGCACCGGGAACCGCTTCGGATACGGCGAGTCCCGCCCCCGGAGCCGCTGCGGCGGACCGCGCCTCCTCGGCGGTACCGGCCATCGCCTCCCGCTCCACCACCTGCGGCAGCAGATGGTCCACCAGCTCGTCCAGGCAAGGCCGCTCGAACGGGGTGGACAACGGGATGTCCAGGCCGAGTTCCAGACCGAGCCGGTCCACGAACTCCACGATGGTCAGCGAGTCCAGACCGAGATCGGCGAAGCCGCGCCGCGGCGGGATCCGTCGGCCCGGGTCCTGCCCGAGCACCCCGGCGAGTACGTCGGAGGTGCGCCGCATGAGCGACCTGCGCAGCCGGTCCGTGCCGCCCGCCGGGGAGCCGTTCGCCGCCGGGCCGCCCGCTCGGATGCCGCCGGCCGGCGAAACGTCGGCCTCGGCATCGTCCCCCGGCCTGATGTCCGCCGCCGCCCCGCTCCGCCTCCTCGCGGGGGCGGCGGCGGACTGATCGACTTCCCGGTCGGCCCCGAGGGGGGTGGGGGCCGTGACCGGGGAGTCACCGGCGGAGGGGGGAGTCTCCGCGGGAGCTGTGGGACCGGCGGCCGGGAGCGAACCGTCGCTCGCGTCACCGGCCAGGTCGAGCTGCCGGGCCGGGCCCAGCGGCCTGCCCGACTCGTCGATCAGCTGCACCGCCAGCCGGGCCGGGCGTACGCCCGCCTCGGGCCTCGCCCCCGCTGCGTACTGCATGCCGGGCGTCACCTCGGGCAGCCAGAACGACTCGTGCTGCCACGGATGCCGGGGCAGGTCGGTCAGCCGCCCGGGCAGCAGCTCGTCCCAGCGGACGTCCGCGCCCGCGCAGTGGAGTTCGGCGAGGGAGGCGAGCAGGGTCGCACTGCCGTCCGTGTCCCGGCGCAGCGACCCGACCGCGATGCCCTGCCGGCGCAGGGAGGCGAGACCGTCGTTCAGCGGTCGTACGAGCGTCGGATGCGGGCCGATCTCGATGAAGTCGGCGCCCTGGTTCGCGATCAGGTTCCGTACGGCGGGCCAGAAGCGGACCGGGCGCAGCACGTTGGCCGCCCAGTAGTCCGCGTCCAGGACGGCCGGCGGTTCGTCCGGCGAGACCGTGGAGACGAAGGTGTCCGGGCGCGGGCTCGGTGCCAAGTCGGCCAGTTCCGCGCGGAGTTGTTCGGCGTACGGGGCCATCGCCGGGCTGTGGAAGGCGTAGTCGCCGGGGACGAAGCGAGCCGAGACCGACCGCTCGCGCAGCAGCGCGGCGATGGCCGTCAGGTCCTCCTCGGACCCGGCGAGCACGGTGGCGGTCGGCCCGTTGACCGTCGCCACGGTGACCGCCCGCCCGGTACCGGCCGCGGCCTGCACCGCGTCCTCCTCGGACAGGGCGACGGCGAGCATCCGCCCGGTACCCGCCGACGCGCTCATGATGCGCCCGCGCCGCACGGCGAGGTCCAGCGCGGTGGGCAGGTCGAGCGCGCCGGTGAAGCAGGCCGCGGAGATCTCGCCGAGGCTGTGCCCGACCACGTCGGTCGGCTCCACCCCGCGCGCCCGCCACACCTCGGCGAGCGCCAACTGGATTGCCACGACGGCAGGTTGGGCCAGCTCGGTCGCCGTGAGGTCGCTCTCCCCGAGCAGCTCCCGCAGCGTCGGCAGCCCGGCGCCCCGCAGCACCTCGTCACTGCGCTCCAGCGAGGCGGCGGCGACCGGCTCCCGGTCCCACAGGTCCAGGCCCATACCGCGCCACTGCGAGCCCTGCCCGGAGAAGACGAACACGGTCCGGTGCCGGCGTCGCGGCTCGGCGGTACCGGTGACGGTCCGCTCGTCGGGCTCTCCCCCGGCCAACTCCCGCAGTGAGGCCCGCAGTTCGTCCACATCGGCGCCGATCACCGTGGCTCGCGCCTCGTGGTGGGATCGCCGTACCGCCGCGGTGTGCAGCACATCGGACAGCGGGAGCTCGTCGCCGTCCAGGGTCTCGGCCAGATCCCGGGCCCGCTGCTGGAGCGCCTGCTCGCTGGAGCCGGACAGCAACAGGACCTGGGGGCCCGGCTGTTGACGAACGACCGGCTCGGTCTCGGTGGCCGGTGCGGAGAGCAGGAGGTGCGCGTTGGTGCCGCTGAGCCCGAAGGCGCTCACGCCGAACAGGGTCTCCTCGGTCGCGCCGTCGACCGGCACGGGCTCGGCGGAGATGCTCAACGGCCCGTCGCCCCAAGGGATCGCGGGGTTGGGCGTCCCGAGGTGCAGCTGCGGCGGAACGAGCCGGTGCCGTGCCGTCAGCGCGGTCTTGATGAGCGCCGCCACGCCCGCCGCGGCGTCCGTGTGCCCGAAGTTGGCCTTGTGCGAGCCGATGTGCAGCCTGTCCCCGCGGCCCGGGCCGAAGACCTGCTGGAGCGCGTACGCCTCGATCGGATCGCCGAGCGGGGTCCCGGTGCCGTGGGTCTCCACGAACGCGACCTGCTCCGGCGAGGCGCCCGCCCGCGCGAGCGCGTCCCGCAGCAGGGACTCCTGCGCACCCGCGTTCGGCACGGTCAGACCGGCGCTGCGGCCGTCGTGGTTGAAGGCGCTGCCCCGGATCACCGCGAGCACCCGGTCGCCGTCGGCGAGGGCGTCGTCGAGCCGCTTCAGTACGACGACTCCGCAGCCCTCACCCCGTACGATCCCGTCCGCCGCGGCCGAGAACGGCTTGCAGCGGCCGGTGGGGGAGAGGGCCTGGACCTTGCTCATGAAGATGGACAGCTCGGGCGCGGCCAGCACGTTGACGCCACCCGCGAGCGCCGTGTCCGCCTCGCCACTGGCCAGGCTGCGGCAGGCCA
This sequence comes from Streptomyces sp. CA-249302, assembly GCF_050936785.1. NCBI lineage: Bacteria > Bacillati > Actinomycetota > Actinomycetes > Kitasatosporales > Streptomycetaceae > Streptomyces > Streptomyces sp. CA-249302. The sequence goes on from NZ_JBNJMG010000001.1 coordinate 8,882,438, forward strand.
GGTGGACGGCGACCAGGGACGAGGAGCACGCGGTGTTCACGGCGAGCGCCGGCCCGTGCAGGCCCAGGGTGTAGGCGACCCGGCCGGGCGCGAAGCTGAACTCCTTGCCGCTGGCGTAGTAGGGGTCGATGGCCCGCACACCGCGCGTCTTGGAGTGCAGCAGCGTGTAGTCCATGCCGAGCATGCCGAAGAAGACCCCGGTACGGGATCCGGCAAGGCGCGGTTTCGTCTGGCCCGCGTGCTCCAGGGCCTCCCAGGAGACCTCGAGCAGGAGCCGCTGCTGCGGGTCCATCTCGCGGGCCTCGCGGAAGGAGATGCCGAAGAAGTCCGCGTCGAACTCGTCGAGTCCGGGCAGTACGCCGGCCCAGCGGCAGTAGCCGGTGCCGGGCGCGGCGCCGTCCTCGCTGATGTACTCGGGGCCCCATCGCTCGGGCGGGATCTCCCCGATGACGTCGACTCCGTCGCGCAGCACGCGCCAGAACGACTCGGGGTCGACCACACCGCCCGGGTAACGGCACCCGATGCCGACGAGAGCGATGGCCGGGTCGGTACTGGCAGCGTTGCGGGCGGGCATGGATCCCCCTTGTTCCGGAGCGAACGGGCGAACGGGCGGGTCGTGGTGAGGAGAGAGAAGGGGAGGAGAGGGAAGGGGAGGGCCGGGTGACGCGAGGTGCGCGCCGCGCCACCCGGTAACGGCCGTGTGCGGGCTAGAACTTGGCCGCGGCCGACGGCGCCTTGAGCGTGCCCAGGTACTTGTGCCAGAGGTGGGTCGGGTCGGCCTCCACCGCCTCGACGATGTCCCGCATCGCCGCGAGGGCCTTGGGCTCACCGTCGTACACATCGCCCTGGAGCATCTTCAGGACGTCCAGGCGGTAGCGCGGGTCCTGGACGAACGCCGTGAACAGGATGTTCAGGCGGTAGTAGATCGAGATGAACTCGTACCAGTTGTTGACCGCGCCGCGGAGCGTGTCGACGTACCCGTCGAAGCGCTCCTTGCGGAAGTCGCCGGCCTTGTGGGCGGCGATGATGTCCGCGGCGGCGAGGCGCGCGCTGTTGAGCGCCACGCTCACGCCGCTGGAGAAGATCGGGTCCACGAACCGGGCCGCGTCGCCGATCATCACCAGCGAGTCGTCGGCGATCTTGGTGAGGGCGTAGCTGTAGTCGCCCTCGGCCTTGAACTCCTTGACCCGCTTGGCGTTCTTCAGCGCGTCCTGGAGGGCCGGCCGGCTGCCGATGGTGTCCCAGAAGAAGGTCTCCAGGTCGTTCTTGGCCTCCTTGAACCGGGCCTTCTGGGTCACGACGCCTATGGAAGTGATGGTGTCGGTGATCGGGATCTGCCACACCCACGTGTCCTCCAGCGGGAGGAAGTGGATGAAGATGTAGTCCGCCTGGTCCTTGTCGACCGCGAGCGCCTTGCGGTCGAAGTCGTCGAACCAGGTGTGCACCGCGTACTGGTTGAAGACCGGGTCCGGCTCCTTGACCTTGAGCTGGGAACCCATCATCGTGCGGCGGCCGCTGGCGTCGATCACCATGCGGACCGGCACGCCCACCGACTGGTTGCCGACCTTGGCCTGGATGACCGGGCGGTCGCGGTCGGTGAAGTCGACGCGGTTGACACGCACGCCGTGGTAGACCTTCGCGCCCAGGCTCTCGGCGTGCTGGAGCAGGATCTGGTCGAACTTGCCGCGGTCCACGTGGAAGGTGTGGTCGCGGTCGACGCCGGCCTGGTCGCGCTCGCTGAACAGCACCTCGGCGGCGCGGAAGTCGTGGTGCAGGCCGGTGAAGCCCATGTGGTCGATGTCCCGGTCCTCCGCGGAGGTCCAGGCGGCACCGTACTTCTTGGGGAAGCCGGCGGCGTCGACCTTCTCCATCGCGCCGGTCTCGATCAGCACCGGGGTGGTGGCCGGCACCAGGGACTCGCCGACGTGCTCGCGCGGAAAGGTCTCCGACTCGAAGACCACCACCGACAGGCCCTCCTTGGCGAGGTAGGAGGCGGCGGTGGAACCGGCCGGGCCGCCACCGATGATGCCGATGTCGTAGTCGTAGGACGCCTGGTTCTCGGATGCCTCGGACAAGGTGCTCTCCTGTCGTGATGTGGTGTCGGGCGGTGTTCCGCGGCGGCCGCACAGCGCTTGCCGGCCGTACGGGCGCGGGTCAGCGGAGGGTCAGCACCAGGTCCGTGATGCTGTCCAGGTTCTGGAAGTTGGTGCCGGTCAGCTCGGTCGGCGGGATGTTGGTGCCCAGGTCGTCCCGGATGAAGGTGAGCAGCTGGGCCGTGTTCATCGAGGTGAGAATCCCCCACTCCAGGAGCGGAGTGTCCGGCGCGAGGCCCTGCGGGTCGGGCTCGGAGAGCAGTCGCTCCTGGATGAACTCGGTGAGCTGGGTGAGCAGTTCTTCGCGGTCACTGGCCACGCCGTGCCTCCTTGTGACGCGTTGAGGGGCGGGTGCCGGCAAAGAGCTCAACACTCGTTGATTTCAACGCCTGATGATGTCATTTCCTGATGAACTCTACTAGTGTTGAGTTCCGCGTCAAGGGGCCAACTGTTCGCGATGAACCCGAGGTTGGAGGCGTGATGAGTGCAGCGCGGTATGGCGTGGCCGGTGGGCCGCCGCCGGGTGAAGTGCATGTCTGGGTGATTCCCGAGCCGGTCGCCGGACCCCGGCGGGAGGCGCTCGTGGGGCGCTGCGCCGGGCTGCTGTCGCCGGAGGAACGGCGGCGCTGGGGCCGTATCGTGCCGGGCGCGCGGGTGCTGTACGCCTGCTCGCACGCGGCGCTGCGGGCGGTGACGGCGCTCTACGGCGGCCGGCACGCTTCCCAAGTGGCCTTTGTCGCCGGGAAGTTCGGCAAGCCCTACGTCTCCGGCGACCCCGGCCTGCGGATCAGCCTCTCCCACACGGAGGGCCTGGCTCTGGTCGCGGTCAGCCGGGACGGGCCGGTGGGCGTCGACGTGGAACGCGTCCGGCCACTGCGGGACCCGGCCGGGCTGCGCCGGCAGATCCTCTCGCCGTGGGAGGCGGAACGGTGGCCTGCGCCCGAGAGCGACGCCCGGTCCGGCCCTTCGACGTCGACGGCCCTGCACGACGGCCTCTTCACCCGCTGGGCCTGCAAGGAAGCGGTCCTGAAGGCACTGGGCAGCGGCCTCGCGGGCGACCTCACGGCGGTCTGGGTGACGCCGGGGGAGCGGCGCGGGGGGCCGGTGGAACTGCATCGGGTGCCGGGTGGCGCCTCGCGGACCTGGCGGCTGCAACTCGTCGACGTCGGGAGGGAGTTCAGGGCGGCGGTCGCGGTCGCGGGTGGGGGCGGGGTGGTACGGGTGCTGGGCGCGCCGCCCTGAGCTCCCATCCGTCCGCCGCTGCCGCTCGTACGACGACGTCCTCCGGAACAGTGCCCCAGCACCCCTCCGGCGCCGACCGGCACCACCTCGCGGCCGACGCCCCGATCACAAGGAGAACCGACATGTCCCTGAGCTCACCCGGACCGACCGCCACAGCCACCGCCGCGCCTGCGGACGCGCCCACCCTGCTCTGCCTGCCGCACGCCGGCGGCGCCGCGCGGGCCTTCGCGAGCCTGCGGGAGTCCGTCTCCGGCGCCGCCCGTACCGTGCTGCTCGAACTGCCCGGGCACGGCACCCGGATGACCGAACCCGTGCGCGACGACTTCGGTGACGTACTCGACGATCTGGTCCGTGGCTCAGCGCCGCACACCACCGGGCGTTACGTCCTGCTCGGGCACAGCATGGGCGCCGCCTTCGCCTACGAACTCGGGCGGCACTGGGCCGCGTTGGGGCGGCCGCCCGCCGCCGTGCTCGTCGTCGGGCGGAACGGGCCCACCGCGCGCCGGCCGTTCCCGGACATCCACCGGCTGGCCGTTCCCGCGTTCCTGGACGCCGTGCGCCGGCTCGGTGGCACCCCGCCGCAGCTCTTCGAACGGCCCGAGCTGATCGAGCTGTTCACGCCGGTGCTGCGCGCCGACTTCACCCTCTCCGAGACGTACGAGGCGCTGCCCGGACCGCCGTTGGCCGGCCCGTTGTGGGTGAGCGCGGGGACCGACGACCCGATGGTGGACGACGCGGGACTGCGCGACTGGGAGAACCACGGCTCGGGCGACGTACGGATCGAGTGGCTGCCAGGCGGGCACTTCCTGCTCGACGACCCGGCGTTCCACGCGTACGTGGCCGGTGTGTTGCGCGCGCTGCCGGTGCGTACCGGCGGCCGCTGACACGCGCGTACGACGCCGTCGGCCTTCCCCCAGCTGTGAGGTGAAGGCCGAAGGCGTCGTACGGACGGGTGGCTCAGGCGGCCGAGTGGGACGTCACCTCCGAGAACTGAGCCCTCCAGTACGCCAGCGGCGTGTGCACCGGGCTCACGTCGCCGTGTACCAGCCGGCCGACCAGGATCTGGTGGTCGCCCGCCAGATAGCTGCTGGTCAGAATGCACTCGGCGGTGGCCACCGTGGCATGCAGCACCGGCGCGGCGATGCGCTTGCCCTGGGTCCAGGGGACCCCCTCGAAGCGCTCGGGCACCGGGGAGGCGAAGGTCTTGGCGACGTCGGCCATCCCGGAGGACAGGAAGTTCACCGCGAAGACCGAGCTCTCGTGGATGGCCTCGAGCGTGGCGCTGGGATGCTTGACGCAGACCAGCAGCAGCGGCGGCGAGGCCGAGACGCTGCACACCGCGCTGCACGTCAGACCGCGCGGCTCACCCTCGGAGGTGATGCTGGTGACCACGCTCACCCCGGTGGGCAGCGAACCCATCACCGAACGGAACGTGTTCAGGTCCACCTGGTCCAACAGGCTCTCGACGGGCCGGAGTTGTTCAGTCATCAGCAGTGATCCGCTCCACTAGTTCCTGACGGTCCGTCTTGCCGTTGGCGGTCAGCGGGAGTTCGTCGACGACGTGTACCGCGTCGACCACCATGTACAGCGGGAGCCGGTCCGCGCAGTCCCGCTTGAGTTCCAGCAGACCGGGCGCCCCGGGGCCCTGGGGCACCACCACGGCGTGGATCCTGGCGTCCAGCCCGCCGCCCACGACCACGCAGGCCGCCGCGGACACCTTCGGGTGCGCGGCGACCACGGACTCCACGTCGCCGAGCTCGATCCGGTGGCCGCGCACCTTCACCATCTGGTCGCGCCGGCCGACGTACTCCACCATCCCGTCGGGTCCCATCCGGCCGATGTCCCCGGTGAAGTAGGCGCCCTGCTGCGGCTCGCGGCCCCAGTAGCCGAGCATCACCGTCGGACCCGCGACCACGATCTCGCCCTCGCGCGAGCGCGGCGGATGGATCCGGATGCGGTCACCGGAGGCCGGTGCGCCGATCGGCAGCGCACGGGTGGAGCCGAGATCGCGCTCCGTCACCTCGTAACTCGTGCAGACGTTGGTCTCGGTGGGCCCGTACCAGTTGAACATCCGCACGTCCGGCCAGGCCTTGCGCAGTTCGTGCACCTGCTGGATCGGGAAGGGCTCGCCCGCGAAGACGCACACCCGCAGCGCCTCGGGCGGATCGCCGGCCAGCAGGTCGCCGCGCTGCATCATCAGGATCAGCGCCGAGGGCACCGAGTACCAGACGCTGATCCGCTGCTCGCGCAGCAGCGCGCCGAGCTGGGCGGGGTCGTAGGCGAGCCCCTCCGGTATCAGGAAGACCGAGGCGCCCGCCTTGAAGGCGGCGTAGAGGTCGAAGACGGAGAGGTCGAAGTTGAAGGGCGCGTGGTTGGAGAGCCGGTCGGACGAGGTGACGCCGGTCTCGGCGACCGCCCAGTCCACGAAGGCCAGCGCGTTGCGGTGGCTGATGCAGACGCCCTTGGGCTCGCCCGTGGAACCCGAGGTGTAGAGGATGTACGCCGGATCGTCCGGCCCGTTCTCGTGCACCGCGGGCGCGTCCGCCGCGGGCGCCTCCCGGCGTACGTCGTCGAAGGCGGCCAGCGGCAGTTCGCCCGGCCAGTCGGTGTCGGCGGCGCGCCGGATGCCGTCGGCGTCGGCCACCACCAGGGCCGGGGTGCAGCCCGCGGCGATACGGCGCACCCGCGCGGCCGGGTTGTTGGCGCTGACCGGGACGTACACCGCGCCGACGCGCAGCGCGCCCTGCATCAGGGCCACGGCGTCGATGCTCTTGTGGGTCCACAGCACCACCCGGTCGCCGGGCCGCACCCCGCGCCGGTGCAGGGCGGCGGCGTACCGGTCGGCGAGTTCGTCGAGTTCCCGGTAGCTGTGCACCCCTTGGGAGGTGCGCACGGCCGGCGCGTCCGGGGCGCGCCGGGCCGAGTCGATGACGAGTCGGTGGAGCCTCACAGCCCTATCTCCTTCACTATCAGTTGTCGCTGGATGTCGGAGGTTCCGGAGAAGATCGTGCTGGGCACCGCGTCCCGCAGGGCGGCCTCGATGCCGTCCTCGCGCAGATAGCCGCGCCCGCCGAAGACGCGGACCGCGTCGGCGGCCGAGGCCAGTACCCCTTCGGAGACGGCCAGCTTCGACAGTGCGATCTCCAGCACGGACGGCTCACCCCGGTCCATCGACCAGCAGGCCCGGTAGAGCAGCAGCCGGGCGCTCTCCAGGCGCAGCTTGATGTCGGCGATGCGGTTGGAGACGGACTGGAACTCGCCTATACGGCGCCCGAATTGACGCCGCTCCCTGGCGTGCGTGACGCACTGTTCGAGGAGCCGGTCGAGGAGCCCGAGATAGAGGGCGAACAGACAGGCGCGCTCCCAGCCCATGGAGTGCTGGAAGATCGCCGCGCCCGCGCCGGCCCCGCCGAGCACCTGCTCCTCGGGCACGAAGCAGTCCTCGAAGGTGACGGCCCCGGCCGGGCAGGAGTGCATGCCCATCTTCTCGTACGGCTGTCCGACCACGACCCCTTCGGCGGCGCGGTCGACGACGAAGCCGGTCAGGCCGAGGAAGCCGGCCTTCGGGTTCACGGTCCCGTACGTCACGTACACGTCGGCCGCCGGACCGTTGCTCACGAAGCTCTTGGTGCCGTTGAGGAGGTACCCGCCGTCGACGGGCGTGGCCGTCGTGGACAGCCGCGAGGAGTCCGAGCCGGCCTCCGGCTCCGTCATCGCGTTCCCGGCGATCAGCCGGCCCGCGGCCAGCTCGGGCAGCAGCCGGCGCCGTACCTCCGGGGTGCCGAACTCGGCGATCGGCACCGCGCAGGCGAAGGTGTGCGCCGCGGCGCCGAACACCAGCCCGGTGTCGGCGCAGCCGCGGCCCACCGCCTCCACCACCCGGGCCGTGTCGAGGGCGCCGAGGCCCTGCCCGCCGTACTCCTCGGGCAGACAGGCCCCGAGCAGGCCGATCTCGCCGAGCAGCAGCCAGTCCTTGCGGCTGTAGAACCCGCCGCCGGGCGGCGCCAGGAAGGCGGCCCGGGTCGCCGTCAACACGTCCTCGTAGCGGGCCTGTTGGTCTTCGTTCCAGCCGAACTCCACGTCTTCTCCTGGGGTACGGGGAAGGGGGCGCCCTCCCGCCTGCGGTCGCTGTCAGTTCTGGTCGGGCGAGGGGAGGCGCAGGTTCCGCGGGCCGACGTAGCGCAGCCGCGGATGGATGCCTCCCTGCTGGGCCCGCTGCTCGGCGACGTGCGCGAGCCAGCCGGGGACCCGGGCGGCGGCGAACATCGGGACGAACAGGTCGGAGGGCATGCCGAGCATGTGGTAGATCGCGGCGGCGTAGCAGTCCACCGTGAGGTAGGGGCGGGGTCCCTTGGACGGGTGGGCCGCGGCCCGCACGGCGTCCAGGACCCGCAGCACGTGCTCGTGGTCCGGGCCGCCGCGGAAGCTGCGGGCGGCCTCGCGCAGCGGCCGGACCCGCGGGTCCTCCTCGGCGGAGGAGACCTGGCGGGCGCGGGCGGCGCGCACCTGGTCGACCCGGCCGCGCAGATAGGCGGCGGCCGTGTTGGGGTTGTTCTCCTCGCGGGCCAGGTCGATCACCTGGTGGGCGGCGCCGCCGTGCAGCGGGCCGGTGAAGGTGGCCAGCGCGACGGACATGGTGGCGAAGGTGTCGGCGCCGGTGCCGGCCGCGACCCGGGCGGCGAACGCCGAGGCGTTGCAGCCGTGCTCGGCCTGTAGCACCAGGCACAGGTCGACCAGCCGTACCCGCTCCGGGTCGCGGGGCAGGCCCAGCATGTGCAGGATGTTCTCGGCGTGCGACAACTCCGGCTCCGGGCGCGGGAGTTTACGTCCCGACCGGGCCGCCTGCTGGGTCGCGAAGATGGTCGGGATGCGCGCGATGATGCGCTCCCCGAGGTCGATGTGGGCGGCCGGATCGGCATCCGCCTCCGCCGCGACCGCGAGCGCGGAGACCGCGGTGCGCAGTACGGAGGAGGTACTGCACCCGGCGTTGAGCACCAGGTTGGTGGCGACCATGGCGGGCAGTTCGCGGGCCGCGGCGAGCCGGGCGCGGAAGCCGGCCAGCTCGTCCGGGTCGGGCAGCCAGCCCCGGGTCAGCAGATGGACGACCTCCTCGAAGGTCACCCGGCCGATCAGCTCCTCGATGGGATAGCCCCGGTAGGAGAGCCGGCCGCGCACGGCGTCCACCTCGGAGATGCCGGTCTCGCCGAACACCACCTCGGAGGCGTCCTCTGTCGCCTCCAGCCCCGGTCCGGGCAGCGGAGGCGCGATCGCGGAGGCGTCGGGAGGGGCCTTCACCCCGGTGAGCTGGGCCAGCCGTTCGTCGTAGAACGCGCGCAACTGGCCGACGGACTCGATGCGTTCGATGAGGCGGTCGTCGAGGGTGGTGCCCAACTCGTGTTCCAGATGGACCTGGAGCTCCACGGCGGTGAGGTCGTCCCAGCTGGCCACGGCACGGAGCTGCATCTCGTCGCCGATGAACTCCGACGGCATGTCGAAGACCCGGGACAGCGTGCTGATGACGGGGTGCACCTGACCATCTCCTTGTCTGTGCGTCGCTTCAGCCGGCCAGGTCGGTGGCCTGGTCCGCCGGCTCCGGCATGCGGACCACGGAGGCCGAGGGGCGCGAGCTGACCAGGCCCATCCGTACCGAGGGGAAGAGGTGGGGGAGGAGCGGGCCGGTCATGGCCGTGGTGATCAGGGCCATCAGGACCATCTCGGTGAACAGGGCGTCGTCCAGCACCCCGAGGCTCAGGCCGACGCCGAGGATGATCAGCTCGGTCAGCCCGCGGGTGTTCATCAGCACGCCGACACCCGTCGACTCCCGCCAGCTCAGCCCGAACGACTTGGCGGGCAGCCCGGCGCCGAGGATCTTGCCGCTGACGGCGGCGGCCAGGATGAGGCCCAGTTCGCCCCAGCCGGTGAGCGTCATCGCGGCCACGTCGACCGAGAGGCCGGTGATGATGAAGTAGACGGGCAGCATCAGCTCCCCGGCGTGCTGCAACGGCTTCAGCATCCGCTCCTCGAGCAGCACCTGCGGCTTGCGGGGCATGACCAGACCGAAGGCGAAGGCGCCGAAGATGGGGTGGATGCCGATCTTCGAGGTGGTGTACGCGGAGAGCAGTAAACCCGCGGTGACCAGTGTCGCGAGATGGACGCCGGTGCCCTTGCGGGCGATCCGGGCCACGGCCTTCGCGAGCAGCGGGCGGATCACGACGATCATCGCGGCGCCGTAACCGGCCGACATCCACAGCGTGTCGGTGAACCCCGTGGGGCCGGACGCGGTGACCACCGCGACCACCGCGGCCAGCAGGCACCAGGCGAGTACGTCCCCGAAGGCGGCGCTGGTCAGGGCCAGGGCGCCTATCCCGGTGCGGCTGAGGCCGTTGTCCTTGAGGATGCGGGCCAGCACCGGGAAGGCGGTGATCGACATGCTGACGCCCAGGTAGAGCGTGAAGGAGTGCATCGGCACCTTCTCGCCGTTCACCACCGAGTGGTTGTGGTAGAGGAGGGCGGCGACGCCCATGCCGAGCAGCAGCGGGGCCAGCATGCTGCCGGCGGTCACCCCGACCACGGAGCTCTTGCGGCGGCGCATCGAGGCCCAGTCCAGCTCCCAGCCGACCGTGAACATGAAGAGCAGCAGGCCGAGTTGGGCCACCATGGAGAGTAAGGGCCGGACGTTGTCCGGGAAGAGACGGTGCGTCAGGTCGCCGGGGAAGAGGCCGAGCAGGCTCGGGCCGAGCAGGATGCCGGCGGTGATCTCGCCGATGACGGCGGGCTGGCGCACCTTGCGGGCCAGATGGGCGAGGGCCGTGCCCGCGATCAGGATGCCGGCGATGCCGGCGATGGCGGTTGCTTGCAGCGATTCGAGCTGATGCGGCGTCACGGCTTCTCCCTTGGGCGCCCGGATCTGAATCTCGAACAAAATTCAACGAGTAGAGAACTCAACCGGTGATGAGTTTTGCATGCCGGGTGATGTGCGGACAAGGGGCGTCGGGTGCCCGGCGGGTTGTCCGACGGCCCTGACGGGGCTTGCCGGGGCCCTGCCTTCATGTAAAACTCCTTGCCTGTTGAGTTCATTCTTTGTTGAGTTATTTGCCCGTGGAAGACCGTGGAAGGCGGTGCCCGGTGATGCGCGAACTGGTGGAAGTGATCGAGTCCTCGGACTCGGTGCCGGCCGATGTGGCGGCCCTGGGGGTGCCCGGCTCCTTCCGGGCCGCCGTGCTGCACAAGGAGGACGTCGGGCGGTTCGAGGGGGTGCCGCTGCGCGAGCGGCGGCCCGCCGACTCCGTGCACATCGAGGAGGTGCCGACACCCGAACCGGGCCCCGGCGAGGTCCTGGTGGCGGTCATGGCCAGCGCCGTGAACTACAACACCGTGTGGAGCGCGCTGTTCTCGCCCGTTCCGACCTTCACCCTCCTGGAGCGGTACGCCCGCCTCGGCGGTCTCGCCGCGCGGCACGACCAGCCGTTCCACGTCATCGGCTCCGACCTGTCCGGCGTCGTCGTCAAGTGCGGTGCCGGGGTGCGGCGTTGGGGCATCGGCGACCGGGTCGTGGCGCACTGCGTCTCCGTCGAACTGGAGGACGCGGAGGGTCACGGCGACCCCATGCTCGACCCCGAGCAGCGCATCTGGGGGTACGAGACCAACTACGGCGGGCTCGCCGACTTCGCCCTGGTCAAGGCCACCCAGCTGCTGCCCAAGGCGGAGCACCTCACCTGGGAGGAGGCCGCGGCGCCCGGGCTCGTCAACTCCACCGCCTACCGGCAGCTGGTCACCCCCAACGGGGCCGGCATGAAGCAGGGCGACAACGTCCTGATCTGGGGCTCCGTCGGCGGACTCGGCTCGTACGCCACCCAGCTCGCGCTGGCCGGCGGGGCGAACCCGGTCTGTGTCGTCTCCTCGCCCGAAAAGGCCGCGCTGGCACGGGAATTGGGCGCAGAGCTGATCATCGACCGGAACGCAGAGGGGTACCGCTTCTGGCGCGACCCGCAGACCCAGGACCCCAAGGAATGGCGCCGGTTCGGCTCCCGCATCCGGGAGTTGACCGGCGGCGAGGACGTGGACATCGTCTTCGAGCACCCCGGCCGGGAGACCTTCGGCGCCTCGGTCTACGTCACCCGCAAGGGCGGCACGATCGTCACCTGCGCGTCGACGGCGGGCTATGTCCACGAGTACGACAACCGGTACCTCTGGATGTCCCTGAAGCGCATCGTCGGCTCCCACTGCGCCAACTACCGAGAGGCCTGGCAGGCCAACCGCCTGATAACCAAGGCCCGCATCCACCCCACGCTGTCCCGCACGTACGCCCTCGAGAACGTGGCCGAGGCGGTCGAGTCGATCCACCGCAACCAACACCACGGCAAGGTGGGCGTGCTGTGCCTGTCCCCGACGGAGGGCCTGGGCGTACGCGACCCGGAGCTCCGCGCCCGCCACGAGCCGGCGATCAACCGGTTCCGGGTGGCGGCGGAGCGGGCGGCGGGCGTTCGGTTGAGCGGAGTGGCGGCGTGACGGCCCGCGAGACCGGCGGCGGGGCGACTGCCGGCGCGAACGGCTCCGGCGTCAACGGGGCACGGCTGACCGGCGGTTCCGGGCCGGTCCACGCCGAGGTCGGCGACGGCGCCCTGGGCGTCGTGGGGGTCGGTGTCATCGGCGGGGCGATCGTGCGGCGGGCCGTGCTCGCCGGGCATGTCGTGGTCGTACGGGATACGCGGCCCGATCTGGCCGCCGTACTCGACGGGTTGTGGGAGACGGCCGAGCAGGCCCGGGCCGCCTCGCGGCACATCCGGGTCGCGCGGAACTGGGCGGAGTTCGGGTCCGCGCGCGTGGTCGTGGAGGCCGTGCCCGAGCGGCGGGACGTCAAGGCCGAGGTGCTGCGCGAGCTCGACCGCGTCTGTCCGCCCGACACCGTCCTGGCCACCACCGCGTCGGCGCTCTCGCTGACCGACCTCGCGGCGGCCTCGGGCCGGCCGGGACGGGTCGTCGGCCTGCATCTGCCGCTGCCCGCGGCGGGCCTCGCGGAGATCGCCCGTACCGTCATCGCCGACGCCTCCGCCGTGGCCCGCGTGCGCGAACTGGTCCGCGTCCTCGGCCTGGAGACGGTCACCGTCGGCGACCGGGCCGGCCTGGTCTCGGCCTCGCTGCTCTTCGGCTTCCTCAACCAGGCCGTCACCATGTACGACCAGCGGGCCGCGGGCCGCGACGACATCGACGCCGCCATGCGCTTCGGCTGTGGCCTGCCCCTGGGGCCGTTCGAACTCCTCGACGTCATCGGCACGGACACCGCCTGCGACATCCTCGACGCCCTGGCCGTCCGCCACGACGAGCCCGCCCTCCGACCGGCCCGCCGACTGCGCCACATGGCCCTCGCGGGCCTGCTCGGCCGTAAGTCCGGACGAGGCTTCTACGACTACCGGGTGCAGGGCGACGGCGGTGCCGCGGCACCGGTCCGCCGCTCCCGGGGCGCCTCGCTGGTGCGCCGGGTGGGCATCGTCGGTACGGGCACCATGGCCACCGGCATCGCCGAGGTCTTCGCCAAGGGCGGCATCGACACGCTGCTGGTCGGCCGGACCGACGCCCGTGCCAAGTCGGCGTGGGAGGCGGTCGCCGCCTCGACCGGCCGGGCGGTACGGCGGGGGAAGCTGACCGAGGCCGACCAGACGGCCGCGCTGGAGCGGCTCGACCCGAGCAGCGACCTGGACCGGCTCGCCGACTGCGACCTGGTCGTCGAGGCGATCGCGGAGGAACTCCCGCTCAAGAAGCAGCTGTTCGCCCGTCTCGGCGAGGTCTGCCGGCCGGGCGCGCTGCTCGCGACCACCACCTCCAGCCTCCCCGTGATCGAGTGCGGGCTCGCCTCCGGACGGCCCGAGGACGTCATCGGGATGCACTTCTTCAACCCGGCGCCGGTGATGCGGCTGGTCGAGGTGATCCCCTCGCTGGAGACCGCGACCCGGCACGTCGACACGGCACGCGAGGTGTGCCGGCGGCTCGGCAAACACCCCGTGCAGTGCATGGACCGGCCGGGCTTCATCGTCAACGCGCTGCTCTTCCCCTACCTCAACGGGGCGGTGCGGCTGGCCGAGAGCCACTACGCGGGGGCCGACGAGATCGACGCGGTGATGAAGCTCGGGTGCGGATACCCGCTCGGGCCGTTCGAACTGCTAGACGTCATCGGCCTCGACGTGTCCCTGAGCATCCAGCGCGTCCTGCACGACGCCGACGGCCGCCCCGGCACCAGGCCGGCCCCCCTGCTGGGCCACCTCGTGGCGGCGGGCCGCTCGGGCCGCAAGACGGGCGCCGGCTTCCGCGTCTACGGCTGAGACACAGGCTCCGACGCCCGCGCCAAAGCCCCGAGGAGGACAACGCCATGACCAACACGGACCCCGCCCCCACCACCCACGCCGCCGAGGCCGACGCCCTCGCCTGGTCCCTCCTGATCGACCTGATCGGCTACCCGCCGTCGACGACACCGGCCGACGTACTGCCACCGCCCACGGGCCGAGCACCGGAGGAGGACCACCTGTGAGCACGCACAGGCAGACCGCGGACGGGACGGCGGAGACCGCGGGCGGCGCCATGGGTGGGCCGGTCCCTGGCTCCGCGACCGCCCCCGACACCCCCTCCGTGCGCGGGGTCGCCGTCGCCGCCCGGGCCGCCGCCCGCCAACTCGCCCTCACCACAGGTGCCGAGCGCAATGCCGCGCTCGTGGCGGTGGCCCGGATGTTGTCACTCGACCCCGCCGGGATCCTGGCCGCCAACGAGCGGGACGTGACCGAGGCGCGGGCGGCCGGGCGGTCGGGGACCGTGCTCGACCGGCTGCGGCTGACCCGGGAGCAACTCGACGGGCTCGCGCGGACGGTGCGTGCCCTCGCCGACGAACCCGACCCGGTCGGCGAGGTGGTGAGCGGTTCCGTCATGCCCAACGGGCTCGAGGTACGGCGGGTCAGCGTGCCCCTCGGCGTGGTCGGCATGATCTACGAAGGGCGCCCGAACGTCACCGTCGACGCCGCCGCCCTCTGCCTCAAGAGCGCCAACTCCGCCCTCCTGCGCGGCTCTTCGACCGCCCGGCACACCAATGCCGCCCTGGTCGCCGCCCTCCGCGAGGCCCTCGCGGACACCGCGGTCCCGGTCGACGCCGTACAACTCGTCCCCGGCGTCACCCACGACTCGGTGCGCGAACTCATGTCCCTGCGCGGCCTGGTGGACGTCCTCGTCCCCCGCGGCGGCGCCGAACTGATCCGCACCACGGTCCGCGAGTCCGCGGTCCCCGTGATCGAGACGGGCGTCGGCAACTGCCACGTCTACGTCGACCAACACGCGGACCTGGACAAGGCGTTGGCCATCCTGCTGAACGCCAAGACCCAGCGGCCGTCCGTGTGCAACGCCGCCGAGTCGCTGCTGGTCCACGAGTCCGTCGCCGCCGACTTCCTGCCCCGCGCGCTGAAGGAACTGGCCGGGCGGGGCGTCCTGGTACACGGCGACGAGCAGGTGCGGGCCTTCCACGAGACGGTCGTGCCCGCCACCGCCGACGACTGGGACTGCGAGTACCTCGCCCTGGAACTCTCGGCCGCCGTCGTCGGCTCCCTGGACGAGGCCGTCGACCACATCCGCCGGCACGGCACCGGCCATACGGAGGCCGTCGTCACCGAATCCCAGGCCGCTGCCCGGCGCTTCGTCGCCGCGCTGGACACCGCGGTCGTCGCGGTCAACGCCTCCACCCGCTTCGCCGACGGCGGCGAGCTCGGCCTCGGCGCCGAACTCGGCATCTCCACTCAGAAACTCCACGCGCGCGGCCCCATGGGACTGGCCGCGCTGACCACCACCAAGTACGTCCTGGTGGGCGACGGTCACATCCGGGGCGGAGCCGCCGCCCCGCTGCCGTAGACGGGAGGCCGGTTCATGTACATACGCATCATCACGGAGACGAGGCCGACGGGCTGGCTCTTGTACGAGGAGGAGGCGCGCCGCGATCGCCAGGCACCGGCGTCGACTCCCTGGCTGGGCCTGGCCGGAGTCGAGGAGGATCCCCGCGAACTCCACATCGTCCGCGGCATCGACTAGCCCGGCAGAGCAGAGCGGAGCAGGGCCGCGGGACTGCGACAGCGAGGCGGCGGCCACCCATCAGGTGGCCGCCGCCTTCGCGTTGCGGAGCTCATCCGGCCGACGGCCGCTGCAACTCCTCGACGGGTGAGGGTGGTTGCCCGACCTCGTTCGCCGGTCGGATCCGCACGCTCACCCGGCGCCGCACCTGGCTCGGAAGCCCGGCGCGAGCGGCCGTCGGCAGCAGGACCAGGTCGTCCTGGTGCACCACCGCGCGGCCCGAGCGGCCGCGGATCAGGGCGAGTTCCTGGACGGCGAGCGAGGCCAGCCCACGGCCGACCAGACGCCCTTCCTCGTCCACCAGCTCCACGGGGTCGCCGGCCACGAAGTGGCCCTCCACCCGCGTCACGTCCTCGGCGGGCAGCGGACCGCGGCCCTGCGCGAGGTCGTGCACGGCCCGCCCGGTCAACTGCACCGTCCCACGCGGGCTGCTCGCATGCTCCAGCCACAGCAGATGGTCCGCGCCCCGGTCCCCGGTGCGGTGGAAGAACGTGCCCGTCTCCCGCCCGGCCAGGGCGTCCGCGGCATGCGGGGCGGCCGTCAGGACGACGGGAACGCCCGCGGCGGTCGCCATCCGCGCCGCCTCCACCTTGGTCACCATGCCGCCGGTACCGACTCCGGCACCGCCCGCGCCGCCTATCTCCACGCCCCGCAGGTCCTGCGGTCCGCGGACCTCGCGCAGCAGCCGGGCCCCGGGGCGGCGCGGATCGCCGTCGTAGAGGCCGTCGATGTCCGAGAGCAGGACCAGCAGATCGGCCCGCACCAGATGCGCGACGAGCGCGGCGAGCCGGTCGTTGTCGCCGAACCGGATCTCCGCGGTGGCCACGGTGTCGTTCTCGTTGACGACCGGTACGGCGCCCATGGCGAGGACCTGGGAGAGGGCGCGATAGGCGTTGCGGTAGTGCGCCCGGCGCCCCATGTCGTCGGCGGTCAGCAGCACTTGGCCCACCCGCAGCCCGTGCCGGGCGAACGAGGCGGTGTACCGCGCCACCAGCAGCCCCTGCCCGACACAGGCGGCCGCCTGCTGCCGGGCCAGATCCCCGGGCCGTTCGGTCAGCCCCAGCGGCGCGAGCCCCGCGGCGATCGCCCCGGACGACACCAGCACGACCTCGGCACCGGCACCCCGCGCCCGCGCCAGCACATCCACCAGCGCGTCCACCCGGTCCGAGTCGAGCCCGCCGACGGCCGTCGTCAGCGAGGACGACCCGACCTTCACCACGATCCGACGTGCCGTCAACACCTCGTCACGCAAGGGTGGTTCGGCACCGGTCGCGCGGTGCGCGGAAGCCGGGTTCACCGGGCTGCCGTAACGGAACGAACGGCCCCGGGCCGAAGCCCGCGGTCCGCCTCACGGTTCCCGCTCGCCGGACCATCGGTGCTGCCGCCTACTGGTCCGGCCGCGTTCGCGCTGGTGTCGACCGCTGTGCCACTCACCGGTTTGGCTGCGGTCGAGCCGGCGTCAGCTGTCGTGCCGCTTACCGGTTCGGCTGCTTGCGCGCCGCCGACTGCTGCGCTGCTTTCTGGTCCGGCTGCGTTCCCGCTGGTGTCGACCGCTGTGCCACCGGCCGCTCCAGCCGCCTCCGCGCCGGCGCCGACCGCCGCGCGCCCTACCGACCCGGCGTCAGCTGCCGTGCCGCTTACCGGTTGGGCTGCCTTCGCGCTGGTGTCGACCGCTGTGCCGCCTGCCAGTCCAGCCGCCTCCGCGCTGGCGCCGACCGCCGCGCGCCCTACCGACCCGGCGTCAGCTGCCGTGCCGCTTACCGGTTGGGCTGCCTTCGCGCTGGTGCCGACCGCTGTGCCGCCTGCCAGTCCAGCCGCCTCCGCGCCGGCGCCGACCGCCGCGCGCCCTACCGACCCGGCCGCCTCCGCACCTGCCCAGACGGCCGAGCCGACCGTCCCGGCTGCCGAGCCGGTCGTCCCGGCCGCCCAACCGGCTGCTCCAGCCACCTTGCCCCCACTCCCCGCCATCTCCCGCAGCAGCGCATGCACCGTCTCCAGCACCAACACCGGGCGCTCGTACGGCAGATCGTGGCCCTGTTGCGGCACCGTCTGCACGACCGCGCCCGGTATGTCGCCGGCCAGCCGGGCGGCCTGTTCGGGCGGGGTGTAGTAGTCGCGGGCGCCGACCAGGACCCGGGTGGGCACCCGGCCGAGTGCGGTCAGGCGCCCCGCGCAGTCGTGGGTGGTGAGGGCGGCGTAGAACTCGGCGACGGCCAGCGGTGGGACCGCGCGCAGCGCACGGGCATCCGTACGCGCCGTGTCCCCGCCGTGCCGCGCACCGAACAGAACGCGCCACACAGGGGCCGTCGACGGGTGGGACAGCGGCCCGGTGAGCAGCCGGTGCACGGCCTTGGCCCACCCCGGCGAGCGCAGTAAGCCGGCGACCACCGCCCGCCAGCCGGCGTGCGCCCGCCGTCGCGCGGGCGGGGCGTCGGGCGCGACCGCCCCCACCTCGTCGAGGCAGGTCGAGAAGAGCCCGACGGCGGTCACCCGGCTCCCGAAGAGCTCGGGACGCTCGACCGCGAGCTGCTGGATCGCCATCCCGCCCATGGAGTGCCCGACCAGCACCACCGGTCCGTCGCCCCCGTCCACGACCGAGTCCAGCACCCGCCCGAGATCCCGCCCGAGCAGCGCCATGTCGAGCACGGCCCCGCCCCGGGTGGAACGCCCGTGCCCCCGCTGGTCGTAGCCGACCACCCGCAGCACCGGAAAGCCGGCCCGGGGCCGGGCCAGGGCGTCGACGTGCGGCCGCCAGTCACGCGCGGTCATGGTCCACCCGTGACACAGCACCACGGTGGCCGGGGCATCGGCCCGCCCCCGCGTGTACACGGCGATCTCGGCACCGTCATCGGTGACGACGGTACGGGCCGCGCTCCGCGGCCCGCCCACGACGGCAACGCTCATGACGCCCGCGCCACTTCGACGACGGTCGGCTGCACGCGCTGCGAACGCCCGTCGGGCGCACAGGACTTGGCCCCCCGCCCACCCCCCACCCGGGGCGTCGGCAAGCAGAACTCCGGCATCCGGCTCACCGGCCCCCGCGTGCAGACGAACGCGTACTCCGCCGCCCGCCAGGCCTGTTGGACCTGCCCGAACGTCAGCCCCAGCGCGCCGGCGATCCGGCCGGGGGCCCAGCCGTGCCGGCGCAGGAACCACACGTACGCGGGCCGCTCCCGCACCGGCGCGCTGATCCGCCGCCCGCCGTTCGCGAGGAACGCGGCGAGTTCGTCGGCGATCTCCTCCAAGGTCCCGGCGACCCGCAGCACTTCACGCCGCTCCCGCACGCTGAGGCCGCCCCAGATCCCGGTGCCCTCCTCGTGCTGAAGCGCCTCGCGCAGACACTCCCTGGTCACCGGGCAGCGCGCGCACAGCCGTTTGGCGGCCGCCTCCCGGTCGGAGGCCTCCGCGCCACCGGCCGGCGGGAAGAAGGTCTCGGGGTCGACGGCACGGCAGGCCGCTCGTTCCACCCAGGGGTCGGGGTCCGCGCGGTGGCGCGCCGGTGCGTACATGGCGGTCGGCCCTCTCTCGTCGGGCGATGGACGGATCCTTCGCTCAGAGTAAACTCAACAAGCAATGATTTCAATGCGTGTTGACATCTGTGGCGGATGGTGGTTGCCCGAGGCGCAAATGTGGTTGAGAGCTGGACGAACGGCGCTCGTCCCATGGATTCCACAAGCGTTGAAATTCGCTCTTGCCGGAGTCAACTCCTCTGCCGTACGGTCACGTTGGAGACGGCACGTATTCCAGACCCCGGAGCTCCCCCACGAGCATGCTCCGGGTCGTCAGGTGCCGCTGCGAACAGCGATCCCAGCTCTGCGTTCTGCATTTCCGCGCTGCAAAGGCGCTCCCAACGGGGGGAGCACTGTCAGACACCGGGGGGTGTTCGGCGTGCGCAGACTTCCGCGGCGAGAGCCGCCGGGCGACGGCACCGGCCGTCGCCGCGGCGCGGGCGGCCCGGGCGGGTGTGACCGACCCGCACTTCCCAGCAGGCTTTCCACAGCTTTGGAGACGTCGTGCCAGTCGTCAGCGCGCCCGTCGTGGTTCTGCCACGCCATCAGGTGACCACCGATGAAATCCTCGGCATGCTCGCGGAGCGGTACCCGGACCATCCCCGGATGCCGAGCGTGCGCAAGGCCATCACCGCCTCGACCGTACGCACCCGCTGGTACTCGAGGCCGCCGGCCCGGCAGTTCGACCCCCGGATGTCGGCCGCCCGGCGCATGCGCGAGCACTTCCGCGACTCCCTGGACCTCGCGGAGCGGGCGGCCCGCCAGGCGCTCCTGGAGTCCGCCCTCGACCCCCTCGACGTGGACGGGCTGGTCGTCACCAGCACCACCGGCTACGCCATGCCGGGGATCGACATCCCGCTGATCGAGCGCCTCGGCCTGTCCGCGTCCGTGCGCCGGGTGCCGGTGACCCAGATCGGCTGCGGCGGTGGCGCGTTCGCCCTCGCCAAGGCGTTCGAGCTGGTGCAGGCCCGGCCGGGATCGACGTATCTCGTGGTGTGCTCGGACATGTTCAGCCACTACCTGCATCCCGCCGACACGGGCATGGACGGGATGATCTTCAAGGGGCTGATGGGCGACGCGGCCGGCGCCTGTGTGGTGCGGCCGCAGTCCGACGGCCCCAGGATGGAACTGACCCGGTCCTTCGAGTACGTACAGCCCGGGAGTTACGACATCGTCGGCACGACCGTCGACGGCACGGGCCTGCATCTCCACAACGCGCCGCGACTGCTCGGCGTGATTCCGGAGCTGGCCGCGAAACTGGCCCGCTGGCTGGAGCTCACCGCGCCCGCGGGCGCCGATCCCGTGCCCGGTTTCGTGGTGTCCCACAACGGGGGTCCGCGGATCATGGACGCCATGGTCCAGGGCCTGGGCTGTGACCCGAGGGTGATGGACGCCGCCCGCGACTCGCTGCGCGACCTCGGCAACACGGGTGCGGTCTCCGTGCTCGACGTACTGGAGCGGACCTACGCCAAGCCCCCCGCCGACGGGGAGGGGGGCGTCCTGCTCGGCGTCGGCCCCGGAGTGTGCCTGTACGCCCTCAAGTGCGTGTGGCACGCGATGTAGAAAGCCGTCGGGGCTCTGGCCCGGCCCCTCTTCCGCGCGCCGGTCAGGCGCGCGGATCCAGGGTGGTCAGCCGCAGTTCGAGGGCGGGGGTCACCCAGTTCACGAACTCCTCGAAGTCCATCGAGGCGAGCGGCTCGACATGCAGTACGTAGCGCAGGATCGCGAGGCCGGCGAGGTGGCCGGAGGCCAGGCCGGTGCGGATCTCCGCGTCCGGGTGGTCCTTGTAGTTGGGGCGGTTGGCCCAGTTGCCGATGCTGGTCTCGATCCTGGCCCGCAGCACGTCCGAGGTGGCGTTGTCGGCGAGGCCGGCACGGTAGATGGCCGTCATCGCGTACCGGGTGTCGGGGTTCTCCCAGAAGGTCAGGTACGAGCGGGTCAGCCACTCGGCGTCGGACATCGTCGCCGATCCCTCGCCCTCGAAGACGCCCGAGACACTCAGCGAGGAGTTGACCGCCGCGTCGAAGACGCCTTCCTTGTTGCTGAAGAAGTGGTGGACCAGCGCGGGATCCACCTCCGCGTCCTCCGCGATCGCGCGGATCGTCGTCCGTGCGTAGCCGCGCTCGGCGAAAAGGTGGAGCGCCGATTCCAGAATCTGCTCACGCGTGCCGCTGTCGCCGGGCCGGCGCCCGCTGCGGGCACGCTGCGGGCGGGGCTTCTTCGCAGGGGAAGCCCCCGTCCGCGAGGTCGAGGTGGACTTTCGGGCAGGAGTGGCGGAACCGTCCGCGCGCCTGGATGTCATGGAATCACTGCACTTCATGGGGGCTTGCCAACGAGTAATTCACTGCACAGTGAAAACATCGTAGCAGGCCGGACGTACGGAATCCATCCACAGGCGCCGCTCAGGAAAGCCCTGTCCGTTTCCGGCCGTTGGCGCGCCGGACGCCCGTCCGTCGGGTGGTCTTCGCCCTTCCGTTCGCCGGCCTACCGTGCGTCTGCCGGTCCCAGCAGCGTACGCCGCAGCCCCGGGGTGATGATTTGTATCACCGTCTCGACGTCCGCGGAGGCGATTGCAGTCGTCCCCGTCAGATGCCGGGCGACCACCGTGCCGCCGAGCTGGGCGCCGAACAGGGTCGTGCGCAACACCGCCTCCTCGCCGGGGAGTTCACGGTCGACCGAGCCGTTGAGCACCTCGGCGATGCGCTCGCGCCAGACCGCGGAGGCCTCCCGGTCGGAGAGGGCGATGCGGAACACCTCGATCAGCGGCGACTCCCCGTCCTCGCCGGGCTCCCACAGGGCCAGGAAGGTGCGGGCGAGCCGGGCCGGCAGGTCCTCGTCCACGCCCTCCGCGAGTGCGGGCCCGAGCAGCCCGGCGACCCGGACCGTCCGCTCGACCAGCGCGCCGAAGACCGCCGCCTTGTCGGGCAGCAGCTCACGCGCGTATCCGGGTTCCAGGCCGGCCGTCGCGGCGAGGTCCGCGAAGTCGGTCTGTCGGTAGCCGCGTTCGGCGAACAGGGCGCGGCCCGCCGAGATCAGGGTCTGGGTCGCCTCGGCCCGGGTGTCCTCCCCGGCGGTCGCTGTGGTGGAGGCGGTCATGGTGAGCATCTCCCGTTGGGTGAACGTCGGGACGGCGCCGGACGCGCCGCACGATAATTCATTCTTAAGTGAACTCTCTCCGTGTTGAATTAGTCAAGCGGCTCTGCGATGATTTCAACGCATGGTGAGTTAGAGGCTCGCCGCTGCCCGAGGAGGAATCGTGCAGTCCATCGGCATCACCGGAGTGGGCTCGTACCTGCCCGAGACGGTCATCAGCAACGCGGAGATCGGGCACGGCGCCGGCGTGACCGACGAGTGGATCGTCCGCAAGACCGGCATCCGCGAGCGGCGCCGCGCCGCTCCCCACGAGGCCACCTCGGACCTGGCCGCCGTGGCCGCCCAACGCGCCCTGGACCGCGCGGGTCTGACGGCCGGTCAACTCGCGTACATCGTGGTCGCCACCTCCACCCCCGACCACCCCCAGCCCGCCACCGCCGCCCTGGTCCAGGACCGCATCGGCGCCCGCCGGGCCGCCGCCTTCGACGTCAACGCGGTGTGCAGCGGCTTCGTCTACGCCCTCAAGACGGCCGAGCGGCTGCTCGCCGGGGCCGCCCCGGGCGAGCCGCGCCACGCCCTCGTCATCGGCGCCGACATCTACTCCCGCATCCTCGACTACTCCGACCGCCGCACGGCCGCCCTCTTCGGCGACGGCGCGGGCGCGGTGGTCCTCGGCCCCGTCCCCGCAGGGCAGGGCCTGAAGCACGTCTCCCTGGTCTCCCGCGGCGACGCCCACGGCCTGATCCGGGTCGAGGCCGGCGGCAGCCGACAACCGGCCTCGCCGAGCACGGTCGCCGAGGGCGGCCACTACTTCCGCATGGACGGACGCGGCGTGCGCTCCTTCGTCCAGCAGAACCTGCCGTACGAGATCGGGCGTCTGCTGCGCGGAGCGGCCGTACTCCCGGACGCCGTACGCCACTTCGTGCCCCACCAGGCCAACGGCATCATGCTCGCCGAGCTCTGGCCCGACCTCGGACTGCACCGCGCCGCCCTCCACCTCACGCTGGAGCGGTACGCCAACACGGGCGCCGCCTCCGTGCCGGTCACCCTGGCCGAGATCGACCGCGCCGGCGCGGTCGCCCCCGGCGAGCTGGTGGTGCTGGCCGCGTTCGGCGGCGGGATGAGCGTCGGTACGGCACTGCTGGAGTGGACGCTCGGCGGCGCGCCGGCCCGCCCGGCCGTGGACGGCACGTTCCCCGAACTCCTCACCGCGGGCGAGCCGTTCTCGCCGGTCGCCTCATGAGCCCCCGCGAGCCGGGCACGCCCGGGAACGCGCCCGCGACGGGCATCCACGGCCGCGCCGCCGCCCTGCGCGCCCTCAAGGACGAGATAGCACAGGGCCCGGACGAGAAGTCCACCGCGGCCCAGCACGCCAAGGGCAAGCTCACCGCCCGCGAACGCATCGCGCTCCTCCTCGACGAGGGCAGCTTCCACGAGGCGGAGCAACTGCGCAGGCACCGCGCGTCCGGCTTCGGCCTGGAGGACAAGAGGCCGCACACCGACGGCGTGATCACCGGCTGGGGCACGGTCCACGGCCGCACCGTCTTCGTCTACGCCCACGACTTCCGCATCTTCGGCGGCGCCCTCGGCGAGGCCCACGCCGAGAAGATCCACCGCATCATGGACCGGGCGGTGGCCGCCGGCGCGCCCCTCGTCTCACTCAACGACGGCGCCGGCGCCCGCATCCAGGAGGGTGTCACGGCCCTCGCCGGCTACGGCGGCATCTTCACCCGCAACGCCCGGGCCTCCGGAGTGATCCCGCAGATCAGCGTGATGCTGGGCCCGTGCGCGGGCGGCGCCGCCTACTCGCCCGCCCTCACCGACTTCGTCTTCATGGTCCGCGAGACCTCGCAGATGTTCATCACCGGCCCGGACGTGGTCCAGGCGGTCACGGGGGAGCGGGTCTCGCTCGGCGGCCTCGGCGGCGCCGATGTGCACGCCGAGGTGTCGGGGGTCGCGCACTTCGCGTACGACGACGAGGAGACCTGCCTGGAGGAGGTCCGCTACCTCCTCTCCCTGCTCCCGCGCAACAACCGGGAGACCCCGCCGACCGTCCCCCTGGACGACCCGGCGGACCGCAGCTGCGAAGCCCTCCTGGACCTGGTCCCCGCAGACGGCAACCGCCCCTACGACATGCGCCGCGTGGTCGAGGAACTGGTCGACGACGGCGAGTTCCTGGAGATCCACGAACGCTGGGCGGCCAACGTGATCTGCGCGCTGGCCCGCCTCGGCGGCCAGGTCGTCGGAATCGTCGCCAACCAGCCCCTGGTCCAGGCCGGCGTCCTCGACATCGACGCCAGCGAGAAGGCGGCCCGCTTCGTGCAGATGTGCGACGCCTTCAACATCCCGCTGGTGACACTGGTCGACGTACCGGGCTTCCTCCCCGGGGTCGCCCAGGAACACAACGGCATCATCCGCCGGGGCGCGAAGCTGCTCTACGCCTACTGCAACGCCACGGTCCCCCGGATCTCCCTGATCCTCCGCAAGGCCTACGGCGGCGCGTACATCGTCATGGACTCCCGCTCGGTCGGCGCGGACCTCTCCTACGCCTGGCCCACCAACGAGATCGCGGTGATGGGCGCGGAGGGCGCCGCCAACGTCATCTTCCGCCGCCGGATCAAGGCGGCCGACGACCCCGACGCGACCCGGCGCCAACTGGTCAAGGAGTACCAGGCCGAGCTGATGCACCCGTACTACGCCGCCGAACGCGGCCTCCTGGACGACGTCCTGGACCCGGCGGACACCCGCCGCGTCCTGGTCGAGTCCCTCCGCATGCTGCGCACGAAACACGCCGACCTGGCGGCCCGCAAGCACGGCAACCCGCCGCAGTGACAGACGACTTGGACGACGTGAAGGAGCGCCGGATGGCGACATCGGAGACGGAGACGGAGACGGAAACGCAGCCGGAGCCGGAGACACAGCCCCTGGTCCGCATCCTGCGGGGCGGGGAGCCGGCCCCGGACGAACTCGCGGCCCTGACCGCGGTGTTGCTGGCGCGAGCGGCGACGACGGCAGAGGCGGAGGAAGCGATCGCGGCCGACGAGGAGGAGGTACGGGTCGTCCCGCTCTGGGAACGCACGGGCCCGGCGGCCGCCCCCGCCCTCCCGTACCGCTCGCCGGTGAGCTGGCGCAACTGAGCAACGCAGGGCGCCCGTTGCCCAGATCACAGAGGCGAGGGTACGTGCAGCGCCAGGGCGGTCCGCATCGACGGGGCGACGAGTTCGGCGAGGGCCGGCACGGAGAGGTCGGCGATGGGGCGCAGACGCAGCATGTACCGGGTGAACGCGACCCCCAGCAGCTGCGCGGCCAGCAGCCCGCTCCCGGCGGCGGCCCGCTCCCGCCCGAGTACGCCGGTCAGGCTGCTGGTGAACTGCTCGTGCAGCATGTGGCGCAGATGCTCGGCGGCGCGTTCATTGGTCGCCGCGCAGCGCAGCAACAACCGCAACGAGCCCTCGTCGGAGTCGTCCTCCCAAGGCGCGAGGAAGTGAACGACGAGCGTCTGCGGAAGCCGATCCGGCTCCGTCCCCGTGAGATCGGGCAACCCCAGATCGACGTCGAGAGCCGCGTCGAAGAGCTGCTCCTTGCTGCCGAAGTAACGCATCACCATCGACGGATCTATGGAAGCGCCGGCAGCGATGGCCCGTATGGTCGCCCGCTGATACCCGTCGGCGGCAAAACGCACCCGAGCAGCCCGCAGGATCGCCTCACGGGTACGGAGGGAGCGAGGTGACGTGGGGTGGGTCATGGCGCGAGGCCTTTCGGATGACGAGGGCACGAGGCCTTTCGGATGACACGGGGGTCCAGGGGGCGGAGCCCCCTGGGCAGGGCCACGTCAGGCCTGTTCGATCTCCGCGGGTTCCACCGCCGACTCGGACTCACGTTGCTCCCCCGAAACCGTCACCGCCCCCACCTCGACCCCCCGCCGAGCCACCGGCCCCTCCGCCCCACACCACCGAAGCAACGCCTCCCGAACCCGCCCCTCGAACCCCGAACCATCCCCGTCCCCGTCCCCGTCCGCGTCCACCCAAGCCGCATATCCATCCGGCCGAACCAACACCCCGGCCACACCCCCGAGTTCACCCACCGGCCCGGCGACCACCACAGGACACACCCGCGACCCCCAGGCCTCAGCGACCCCGGCACCCAGCCCGTCCACCGTGAGATCGAGCAACACGAACCGCCCGTCCCGCATCAACTCGTACAACCGAACCGGCGCAGCCCCAGGCCGCGGCACCGTCACATCAGGCACCCGCCGCCCAACCCGCACCGCACCTCCCCGGCCACGCCGCAGCCCCCGCTCACCCCGCCCCGAATACCCCGCCCGCAACCCCGAGATCGCCTCCCCGGCGATCCGCCGCCCCCGCCGTCGCCCGAGCACCCCCGCCAGCACCACCCGCCGAGCCGCCGTGACCACCCCCGAAGGACTGGTCGCCAGCGAAGTCGCCCGATCCGTGGCCCGCAGAATCCGTTCCGCCTGCGGCCGCCGTTCCGTCTCGTAGGAGTCGAGCAGTCCCGCCGGCGCCCACCCCTGCACCGCGGCCGCCAGCTTCCACCCCAGATTCACGGCGTCCTGGATACCCAGGTTGAGACCCTGACCCCCGAGCGGCGAGTGGAGATGCGCCGCATCCCCGGCGAGCAGCACCCGCCCCGTCCGATAGCTGTCCGCGATCCGCTGATGGATCTTGAACCGCGCCAGCCACTCGGCGTCGTACGGCCCCGGATCGAACCCCAGCGAAAGCCGCAGCAGTTCGCTCAGCTCCTCCAGCGTCACCGGCTCCCGAGTCCACGGCCGATCCCGCCGCGCCACCGCGATCCGGTACAGCCCGTCGCCGTAGGGCACCGAGACCATCACCCCGCCGCCCCCGGACAGCACCAGCACATCGTCCGGCGGCGGCTTGCGCAGCCGCACATCCGCGAGGACCGGCGCGATGTCGTACGTACGACCGCGAAACGCGATGCCGGCCAGCTCCCGCACCGCGCTGTGGGCACCGTCGCACCCCACGACGTAGTCGGCGCTCTCCTCCCACTCCCCGCTCTCGGCGCGCACCTGGAGCACCACACCCGAGCCGTCCTGCTCCAGCCCGAACACCTCGGCCCCGCGCTGGACGATGACCCCGAGGTCGAGGGCGTGCCGCTGGAGCACCTCCTCGGTCCGGCTCTGCGGGATGACGTGCAGTGCGGGGAAGCGTGTGTCGAGTTCCGTGAAGTCGAGCACCGCGCCCCGCGCGGGCACCATGCGCCCGACGGGCCGCCCGACCGCGGTCAGCGCGTCGGCGTGTCCGCGCAGGTCGAGCACCTCCATCGTCCTGCTGTACAGGCCCATGGCCCGGGACTGTTCGGACGTGGTGGTACGGCGTTCCAGGACGGTGCAGGACACTCCGGCGGCGGCCAGTTCACAGGCCAGCGCGAGTCCGGTGGGTCCGGCCCCGACGACGATGACGGACTGCTCAGGCGCGTTGGCCATGGGTTCCTCCTTGGACGTCGGTGAGCGGTGCGGCCGGTGCGGGCGTGGCGCCGTTCGCGGTGGCCGGTCGGCTGCACCGCGCCGCCCACGCCCCGGCGCCGAGGACGAGGGCCCCGAGCAGCAGCCAGCCCAGGGCGCCCTGCCGCACCACGAGGAAGGTGACGACCAGCGGCCCGTAGGTGTTGCGTGCGGCGTTGCCCAGGCTGAAGAAGGCGAGATAGACCTGCCGGCGGTCCTCGGGGGCGAGTTCGTACGAGATCGCCCAGGCCCCCGCCTGCTGGTGCATCTCGGCGAACGCCTGGAAGGCCACCGCGGCGAGCAGCACCGCGACGGCGTACGGCGTGGGCAGCGCCCCGGTGATGGCCAGCGCACCGCAGCCCACCGCCAGCAGCATCCCGCTCAGCCCCAGCGCCCGCCCGCCGTCCGCCGCGGTCTCCGTCGCGCGGGTCGCCCGCACCTGGAACAGCACCACGACCACGGTGTTGAGCACCACCGCCCAGGCGATGACGGCGCGGGGGAGGACGGAAGGATGTGCCAGCACCCACAGCGGTACGCCCGCCGTCAGCACCGTCACATGCAGACTGACAAGGGAGTTGAGCGCGGCGAGCGCGGCGAACCGGCGGTCCCGGAAGACCCCGAGCCGCTCCCGCCACGGCAGCGGCCGAGCACCGGCCGGCCCGTCGCCCGCTCCGGTCCGCAGCCGCGCGACCAGCACCGCGGCCACCACGAACGACACCGCATTCGCGTATACGACGCCCAGATACACGGCATCGCTGTCCGCCACCAGCACAGCCCCGGCCACCAGCCCCCCGAGCGCGAGCCCCAGGTTCTGAAGCGACCGCGCCCGCCCCATCGCCCGCACCCGTTCCGAGCCCTCGACGGCCGTACCGAACAAGCCCTGCAGCAGCGGCGAGGCCGCGCGGTCGGCGACGGCGAGCAGGGACACCACGCACAGGAACGGCACGAAGCCGGAGGCGAGCGGATACACGGTCAGCAGCGCGGCCCGCACCAGGTGCGCTGCCATCAGCGTGCAGCGCGCCCCGGCCCGGTCCGCCAGGATCCCCGTCGGCACCAGCAGCGCGAACGACAGCGCGCCCGCGACGGACAGTCCGACGCCCACCTGTCCGTCGCCCAGGCCCAGATACCGGGTGAGGAAGACGACGGAGACCGACATGTAGAGCCCGCTGCCGAGGGCGTCGACGAACACGGCGGCGAGCAGGGCGAGCGCCGTTCCCGGCAGCCGCCCCCGCTCGGCGGGACGCTTCATGTCGGCCTCCGTCCAAGGGAGTTCAGGGGAGTTCGGGCTCGGGCGACCCGGAGTAGTAGTCCCGCATCAGGTCGTCCACCCACTCCGGCTGTACGACCTCCTCGCGCGGCCCGAACTGCCTCAGGTACGGCTTGATGTCGAGCACCGGCGTGCCGTCCACCGCGTCGAGCCCCAGGACGTGCACGTCGAGCCCGTCCACCTTCAGCAGCCGGCAGCGCGAGACACCGATGCGGTTGGGCCGGTTCTTGCCGCGCTGGGCGAAGATCCCGGCACGGGGCCACTCGGGGTTGTTGCGCGGATGCCGGGCGGCCGTCTGGATCTTCTCCGGCGGCACCCGGTGGAAGTGGAAGACGACCTCGAGATGCGAGAAGGAGTCCAGCGAGAGCAGCGCCTCGGGAGTGAAGCGATCCGCGTCCAGCCGGATCACCGAGGCCACGTCTCCCCAGTGGTCGTCGGTGAGTTCACGCCGCTCGTTGTGCACGTACGCCACCGGCACGAGGTCCGCGACCGCCTCCGGCGTGGGCCGCCGCCCGGCGTCGGGCGACCACACTTCGTCCCGTACGAGGAGTTCGCCCGCGGTGGCGCGCTGCACCGTCAGATAGATCTCCTCCCGCCGTACGCCGAGGAGTTCGGCGAGCCGCTCCTGCAACACCCGCAACAGCGCCCCGACCTGGTCCGTGCCGTAGCTCTCCTTGCAGATGACGAGCCCGACCGGCGCCGGGTGCTCGGAGTCGCCGCGCCACTCGGGGCGGTGGTAGGTGCCGGGCCTGAGCTGCTGCCACCACACCCAGCACTGCTCGGCGGGCAGGCCGAGCAACTCCGTGACCGCGTCCGCCAGTTGGGCCAGGGCGGTGGCGCCGGGGCTCTCGGCGGGGGAGTAGAGCCTGATCACCGGCATCTCAGCGCACCCCGCCCAGCGGCTTGACGCCGATCAGCATGCAGGTGCGCACGGGGATGAAGAACTCCTCGCCCTCCTGCCGGATGCCCAGCGCCGCGCGCCGCTCCTCGGGTGCCTCGGTCAGCCGGCGGCGGATGGCCCGCTCGGCCTCGGCGCCGGACGAGGCGATCTCGCACCACCGCTTCACCGGCACACCGGTACGGCTCTCGGACTGCGAGCCGCGGGCCACCGGGACGTTCAGCCCGGCGCCCTGGAGGAAGGCGATCCATTCCGCGAGGGTGTAGCTGCGTACGTGGGTCGGGTCGTGCAGGACCTCCAGCTCGTGGTTGAGCGCGTCGGTCTCCGGGTCCTCGTGCCCCTCCAGGTCGATGACGGCGAGCCGGCCGCCGGGGCGCAGCAGCCGCGCCATCTCGCCGACCGCCTGGGGCATGTCCTGGAAGTGGTGGGGCGCGAGCCGGGAGACGACCAGGTCGAACGAGCCGTCGGGGAAGGGGAGTTCCTCGGCGACGGCCTGCGCGGTCTCCACTGTGGCCGACCGCTCGGCGGCGAGCCCGCGGAAGGACTCCAGCATGGACGGCGCGGGGTCCACGCCGACGAGCCGGGACGGGTGCTCGTCGGCGAAGGACAGCGCGAGATGGCCCGCGCCGCAGGCGACGTCGCAGATCGCGGCGCCCGTCTGCGGGCCCAGCGTCTCGTGCAGCGCCTCCATCGTCGGGCTCGACCGGTGCACCTCGCTGGTGGCGAAGTTGTCGGCGATCTTGTCGAAACGCCGGCTGGAGAGCGTCTCGCTGGCGGACATGTGGTCCTCTTTCCTTCGGGCGACAAGGCTGGGCGGATACTGCTGGATGGCTGGATGGCTGGATGGCTGGATGGCTGGATGGCTGGATGGCTGGCGGACGGTGGACGGCGGACGGCGGACGGACTGGGCGGGTGTTACTGACGGACCGTCACCATTCGGCGCCCACCAGTGAGGTGAGCGCCGCGAGTGGGTCCCGGGCCGGACCTGTACCGCAGGGGTGGAGGGTGTGGCCGAGCCCGTCGAGCACATGGACCCGGACGGCGGGGGTGTGGGTGCCGATGACATGGCGGGCGGACCAGTCGGCGTACATGCCCGGGTCGAAGACGGCGGGCGGCAGCTTGTCGTCGGTGGCGTCGGCGAGGTAGCCGACCAGGTCGTGACCGCCGTAGACGAGCTCGACGGCCGGGATCCGGGAGGTCAGGAAGACGTCCTCCTCGACCACCGTGCCCACCAGGACCACCCGGTCGGCGCGCGGCGGGGCGCCGTCCTCCAGGAGTCGGAGCAGGGACTGGCCGCCGAGCGAGAACCCGACCAGGGAGAGCGGGCCGGTGGCCAAGTGACGGCTGCTGGACAGGAGTTGGCCCAGTCGCTCGGCGCGTACCCGCTGGTCCTCCTCGGTGGCGGGCGACTTGGGGTCGCGGGGCGGCAGGTCGCAGTCCAGGACCTGTGCCCCGTCCGCGACCAGACGCTCCGTCAGCTGCCCGAGAAGCCGGTCGTCCCGGCCCCCGCCGTCGAGGGCCGAGACGCTTCCGGGGCCCGCGAGCAGCACGGTGGCGTTCGCGGGCGCCGCGGGGAAGGACCGCCTCGTGCGGTAGGCGGTCCCGCCCCGGTCCTTGTGCCAACGGAGGTGGCGGTGGACGGTGGTCACCGGCTCACCTCCGGCAGACGGCGTCGGCGAAACTGCCGACGCGCTGGTGGAAGTAGACGCTGATGATCTCCTCGTGCAGCGCCTCGCCGTCCAGCGTCGGTATCACGCTCTCCGGCGCCCCGGGCACGGGTTCGACCAGCCCGCGCTCCAGGAGTTCGGCGAAGACCGGCGCGAACGGCTCGTCGCGGAACAGCTCGACCCCGAAGCGGCGGCGGAACCGGCCCGCGTCGATGGGCTGGTTGGCCTTGAAGTTGAAGCCCAGCACAAGGCCGATCGCCTCCAGGCCGGCCAGTCGGCGCCCGAAGGCCAGCGGCAGCCCCGGCCCCTCCTGCAACCGGCGGGCATAGCCGCTGATGTCGGCGATGTTGTGGGTCTGGATCACCGTGTCGTCGTCGCGGGTGAGCCAGCCGTACGCCCCGGGGCCGTAGGCGATCATCGAGTCGTGGCGCTGCCACTTGTTGCGGGAGACCCGCGGGATGTTGCCGTCGGGGTAGACGCCGGGCCGGTTCCACCAGCCGCACGGGCTGGGGTGGTAGCCGGCGTCGAGGAGCAGTTCGACGATGGCCTCGCGCATCGCGTAGGTCTCGTCCAGACCGGGGAAGCGGTGTTCCTCGCGCAGTCGGTCGCGGACGCTCTCCACGTTCCACAGGGCCCGGTTGCCGATGCCCATCTTCGCCCGGTCGGCGTTGCGCAGCCGGTAGATGGTGATGGTGGGGACCTCGTGGTCGACGAGGCGCCGAATGTCGTCGGCGACCTTCGCGGGCGTCTGGTGGGGCAGCCCGAACATCATGTCGACGTTGAACGGCTTCCCGGTGGCGCGGAGTTTCTCGATGGCCCGGATCGACATGGCCGCGTCGTGGCCGCGCCCCGCGAACGCGTTGACCTCGCTCTGGAGCGACTGGACGCCGACGCTGAACCGGTTGAAGCCGATCTCGCAGGCCTCGGCGAGCTCGTCGTGCTGGAAGTTGTCGGGGTTTCCTTCGAGCGAGATCTCGCAGTCCCCGGTGAGCGTGTAACGCTCCCTCATATGCCGTACCAGGCGCGCCAGTTGCTCGCTGCCGAGTAACGAGGCAGTCCCGCCGCCGAGGTAGACGGACTCGACCGAGGCGTCCGCGAGCCAGGGCTCGTGCGCCAGCCGGCGGCCCGACTCGTCGAGCAGCAAGTCGGTCCAGAGCCCGGGGGCCCGCTCGCCCTCCGCGCCGCCCGGCACCTTGCGCTTGACGTAGTTGCAGAAGTGGCAGATGTACGCGCACAGCGGCACATGGAAGTAGAGATGCGCGGGCCGGCCCGCTCCCGGGTGGCCGCGCAGGGCCTCGCCGACCTCCTCGGGCGTGAGCCGCTCGCCGTAGTTGGCCGTCACGTTGATGTTGTAGTCGTCCTGGCCGATCCGCAGCGCGGGGTTCTCCCGGAGCAGCCGCGCGAGCCCCGTGCCGGGGCGCACGGCGGTGGTGCCGGCTGAAGCAACCGTCTTGCTCATCGCGACCTCGTCTCCTCACACCTGATCGGGCTCGGCCCTTCCCGGCCCGTCCCTCACGGGCCGGGAAGGCCGTGCGGCAATCTGCTCGCCTCATCCGGGGGCTCGTGCAGACCGCGCACTCCACGGGCCCGTCCCTCTACGGGCCCAGGAGGTGGTGCTCCGCTCCGGTTCCTGTCGCCAGGGGCGTGGGTCAGACCTCGACCTCGATGACCGTGGCCTCGGTGATGTTGGTGGCCTCCACGAGCGTCTCGGCGGGCGCGGTGGCGGAGGCGGCGCCGACGGCGCTCAGGGTCACGCCCTCCTGCCCCGGCTCCAGGTGGATGCGGATGACCTTCTTCTCTTCCGGCATGACGGTGTTCCCTTCACTGAGGGGCGACGGCCTGCGCCGCCACCCGGGTAGGGGGCCCGCTCACTTCGTCGGGAGCGGGGGCGTTGGGGCCCGGCCGGTTCGCCGGGCGGGGGTGGCGCCTAACGCGGGGTGAGCGTCAGGCGTACGTCCTTCTGCTTGCGCTCGCGCCAGTAACGGCCGGCGCGCAGCATGAACTCCTGGAGGTACTCGGTGGCTCCGCACCCCTTCGGGTCACCGGTGAGATTGCGGGCCAGCGGCGGGCACCGGAACTGGCACCAGATGTCCTCCCGCGCCACCGGGCAGCTCCCGCACACCGAGTGGTCCTCGAAGCGGAAGTCACGGAACTCGTCGAACCCGGACTCCCAGATCTCCGCGAAGGGCCGCCGGGTGATGTTCCCGGCCTGGTACAGCTGTCCGGACATGCAGTTGCTGCACGGGTACACGTCCCCGCGGCTGTTGACGTAGACGACCGAACGCCCGCACTTCTCCTGGCCGACGGCCCGTTCCAGCCGCTGGCAGAACTGGATGGTGTCCACCCCGCGGATCTCGTCGGCGGCCCGCGCGGCCGGCGGCCCGGCGCTCTCCGCCGCCTCCGCTGCCAGGTCGCCCGGCGCGCTGGAGTATCGCTCCATGCAGCGCCGGTACACCTCGAAGACCTCGTCCACGTCCTCCGGCCGCAGCAGCATGTCCGGGTGCAGCAGCGCCCGGCCCACCGGATGCGTCTCCAGCCACTGCGGCCGCGGATACCCGCGCTCGGCGCACCAGTCGAAGATCTCCTCGGCGTCCCGGATGTTGCCCCGGTGCACAGAGATCGCCGTCCGGAACACATGCCCGTGCCGGCGCATCGCCTCGAAGGCGCGCTCCAGCTTGGGGAAGTCCATCCGGCCGCGCACCGTCCGCTCCGGGTCGGCCGTGTCGAAGCTGATGAAGAACGACTGCCCGGGCGGGATCGCCGCCAGCCGCTCCTCGGTCACCAGCAGCCCGTTGGTGAAGATCTGCGTGCTGAACGGCTTGCTCCGGGCATGCCGGATGATCTCGACCGCGTCCCGGTGCGAGAAGATCTCACCACCCGTCAGGAACACCTGGAGAACGCCCAGTTCGGCGAAGTCGTCGAGCAGCGCCTTGATCGCGGGCGTGGACAGCTCGTCCGGCCGCTTCAGCGCGGAGTCCGCGTAGCAGTGCTTGCAGCGCAGGTTGCACAGGTTCGTCGTCTCGACGAAGGCGATCGCCGGCGCCGGCAGATGGAAGCGGTCCAGCGTCACCAGCGGGTCGTCTACCGCGTACGTCATCAACTCGTCGGCGGACACCGGCAGTCCGGAGTTGTGCCGCAGGATCAGCTCCCGCGCCGCAGCCGCCAGGAACTCGACGTGGCCGTTCGGCAGCAGCGCGACGAGCCCGCCCTCGTTCACCTGGAAGGGGATCTTCTGCACGAGTCCCTGCCTCTCCGCGCTGAAGTCAACAGACGTTGAACTCATGACCCGATGAACTCTACGGAGGATGAATAACCTTGGCAAGGGCTTGCGCGCGCCTGTGGTGCGAGGGTGGGGGTCGATGCGACGCTGAAGGTATGAACATCCCTTTCCTCGGCAAGCGTCGCGACAGCCCCCCGGTGCGTGACGCGGAGGGCATCGCCGAACTCCTCTCCGAGTGCGAGCTGCTGCGCTCGCAGGCCGGCCGCGACGGCGTCCAACTCGACGACACCGCAGCTTCGTTGGAGGGGCTCGACCAGCTGCTGCCGCGCTGGCGCGGCGACGAGGAGGTGGTGCACTGGCTGGGCAACGACGCCGGTCTGTATCTGGGGACCGTGATCGTGCGGACCGTGCCGGGCGCCGCGTGGGAGATCTGGCCGGACGGTCAGCCCGTCGTCAGGCTCGCGTCGGGGCGCGAGTTCGACGTCGTGACCTCCGGCCACGAGTGGGCCGAGAGTGGCGTCCCCGAGCTCTCGCAGCTCTATGCCGAGGTCGCCGAGGCGTGACCGGTGGGCCTTGTGTGACTCATGATCCGACGGTAAATACGGCTAATGCCCGAAAAGTGCGTGTCGTGTATTAACTCCACTCTTGTCTGGATAGTTTGCGGCAACCACGACACAGCTGAGAGTGAGTGGGGCTGCGTATGGCCGTCGATCCGTTGATCGAGCTGCGTGACGTCAACAAGTACTACGGGGAGCCGCATGTCCTCCAGGACGGCGACCTCACCGTCGGCAAGGGGGAGGTGGTCGCCGTCATCGGCCTGGCCGTGGAGCCCGAGGCGCTGCTGTTCGACGAGCCGACCTCCGCGCTCGACCCGGAGATGACCAACGAGGTCCTGGAGGTCTTCACGGCCCCGCGCAGCGAGCGCGCCGAGGACTTCCTGTCCAAGATCCTCAGACACTGAGTGGGGGAGGGGGATCCCCCACGGCCCCAGGGTCGTAGGGGGCGGCGGTCACAGAGCCGTACCCGCCCGGCGGCAGCCGGAGATCACTGCTCGCGCAGCGGAATCGACACGTACGACGGGTCGTTCGCCGGTGAGGAGAAGGTCAGCTGCGCGCCGGACGGGTTGTGCTCGATGTAGAGCGGGTCGACCGTGTCGACGACCAGGGCGAGTCGGTGCCCTGCCGGGACGTCGTAGGCCGTGGAGTTCAGCTCCAGGTCGACGTCGAACGGCTCTCCGGGCGTACGCCCGTGGAAGGTGTACGGCGCGTTGCTGACCAGCTTGCCGAGGCCGAGCGGCCCCACGTCGTACAAATAGGCGACGAGGGTGCCGCTCTCCTTGGTAGGGGTGAGCGTGGTGTGCAACTTCGCGGTACCGCGCACCTGTTGGGCCGTGCCGTACTTCTCCGACTGCCATACGGCGGCCCAGCGGCGGGGGAGCAGGGGGATCGAGGCGACCGGGGGCAGCTGGGCGACCTGATCCAGGATGCTGGACAGGAAGACGATCCCGCCGTCGGCTCCGGAGTCGACGTTGGTGTGGATCGTGGTGGTGTCGGCGAGGGCGAGCTTCTTGCGGGTCGCGCCGACCGACTTCCAGTCCGGGTAGCCCTCGTAGCCGCCACCGGAACGGGACTTGAGCTGGACCGGCTCCTCGCGGTCGATGCCGTTGTCCTCGCCCTTGAGGTAGTGGTCGAACCAGCGCTCGGTGTCCGTCCACACGTCGTTGGGCAGCCCGAACAGGCCGGTCAGCTCGGCGGTCGCGTGGTCGCCGGGGCGGAACTCCAGTCGCTTCGGGCCGGTCAGCTTCTCGTAGAAGTCCGCGTTCTGGTTGGGCGGGAAGATCGTGTCGCCCCAGGCGCCGGCCATCATGACCGCGGCGCCGTTCTTGTTGAGTTGGTCCAGGTAGGTAGCGGCCGAACGTTTCTTCCCCCAGTCGATGATCTCCTGTTCCTTGGACAGGTCGGAGGCGTAGAAGTCGTTGAAGACCTGGCGGGACTCGGGGCTCTGGCGGCCGGTCACCAGGCTCACGCCGTCCAGCAGCGCGGCAGCCTGGACGTGCTGGGTGCGGCCGGAGTAGATGGAGCCGATCAGGTCGGCCCAGCCGCTGAGGGACGCGACCGCCTTGATGCGCTTGTCGTGCGCGGCGGCGAGCAGGCTGATGCCGGCGCCGTACGAGACCCCCGCCATCCCGATGTGCTTAGAGTCCGCCGGGGTGTTGGCGAGCGCCCAGTCGATGACCTTGGAGGCGTCGGCCATGTCGGACGGCCCCGCCACCTCTATCTCGCCGCCGGACTGCCAGAAGCCCCGCACGTTGTAACCGACCACGATGTAGCCGGAGTTCGCGAGTTTCTGGGCCTGGACCAGATACTGGGCCTGGGGGAAGCCCCAGCTCGTGGGGAGCACGACGAGCGGGTAGCGGCGGGTGCCGTCGGCGCCCGCGGGCGTGGTGACGTTCGCCTTGAGGACGGTGCCGCCGTCGCCGGCGATGTCGACGAAGCGGACCGCGTCCGCCGCCTGGGCGTGGGGGAGCCCGAAGGCGCCACCGGCGATCAGGGTCGCGGAGACGACGCCCACGGCGGTCGTACGCAGGGGATTGCGATGGTGTCCCACGGGCCGTCCTCACTCGTGTCAGTGCAAAGTGACCAGACGGTAACCTCTTTCCTTACCGTAGGTAACCCGTGAGTAAGTTACGTGCCAGTAACGATTGTTGTCGTGTGAATGAATTCAGGACGCGCGGTGGGAGTTACGGGGAGCCGCCGACGCCGGCAACGGGGTCTGTGCCGCCCGGGTCACGTCCGCGACCAGCTCGGCGACATCCGGGCCGTACGCCTGCGAGTTGACCACCTTCAGCAGCAGCACGAAGGCGTTGTTGCCGTACTTGCGGGCCAGCCGCTCGTGGTTGCGGGCGAGATAGCGGGTCGCGGCCTGGTTGGTGATCGCGGTCTGGCCGCAGAACAGGAACACCGGCCGGGTCAGGCCGGGTTGCCCCGCCGTGAGCCGCGCCAGCAGTACGTGCTCGGAGAGTCCCTTCTCCATGCGGTAGCGCTCGCTGCCGATCTGGAAGGCCAGCCGGTCCGGGCCCGGTTCCGGGTCGTTGTTGACCCGCACCCCCGGCAGCATGGCGTGCATATGGGCGGCCATGCGCCGGTTCGAACTCGGCCCGCCCACACAGAACTCCGTGCGCTCCCCGAAGCCCTGCCGGGCCGCGTCCTGGGTGATCACCTCGGCATGCGCGCCGCAGTCCTTGATGAGGGCCGAGAGCTCGAGCAGCGCGAACACGTCGAAGCGGTGCACCGCGAGATCGGCGCTGCCCGCGTCGCGGTTGACGACGAGCAGCGACTCGGAGTTGTCGGGCAGCCCGAAGAACGCCTGCTTGCGGCGGAGCTTCCGCCGCCAGAGGTACGTACGGGCCAGCCAGCCGAGGGCGGCGCTGAGGCCGGCCGCGACCACGCCCAGGACGATGTTGCGCACGTCGTCATTCATGGGCGCGCATGCTAGCGGGCCGAGGTTGCTGGTACGTACCGGTGTTCGACGTGTGGCTTTCGTGTGACAGCTGCCCGGATTGGGGCTGTCGGGGCCCGGGCACTGTGGTTACGCTGCGCGGACGGTCCCGGACTGGAGGTACGGATGCGTCGCCCTGTCGCGCGGAAACTGTCGGTCCTGGCGGTCTCGGCCGCCGTGGTTTCGGTGGGGGCGGCGGCGCCACCGTCGTCGGCCTCTTCGCCCTCGTCGGCGACTACGGCGGTCCAGAAGGTGCCGGTTGCCGTCGGCTACGGCGGCGCGGTCGCCAGCGTCGACGCGGACGCCTCCGCCGCCGGCATCGAGGTGCTGAGGAAGGGCGGCAACGCGGTCGACGCCGCCGTCGCCACCGCGGCCGCCCTGGGCGTCACCGAGCCCTACTCCTCCGGCATCGGAGGCGGCGGCTACTTCGTCTACTACGACGCCAAGTCCCGTACGGTGCACACGATCGACGGCCGCGAGACCGCGCCGCTCACCGCCGACTCCAACCTCTTCGTGGAGAACGGCAAGCCGCTCGCCTTCGCCGACGCCGTCAGCAGCGGGCTGAGCGTCGGCACACCGGGCACGCCCGCCACCTGGCAGACGGCGCTCGACAAGTGGGGGAGCAGGAGACTCGGTTCGGTGCTGAAGCCCGCCGAGCGCATCGCCCGCGACGGCTTCACCGTCGACGACACCTTCCGCACCCAGACCGCGTCGAACGAGACACGGTTCCGGTACTTCCCGGACACGGCGAAACTGTTCCTGCCGGGCGGGCAGCTGCCGGTGGTGGGATCGACCTTCAAGAACCC
The DNA here is from genome assembly GCF_050936785.1 of Streptomyces sp. CA-249302. NCBI lineage: Bacteria > Bacillati > Actinomycetota > Actinomycetes > Kitasatosporales > Streptomycetaceae > Streptomyces > Streptomyces sp. CA-249302. The sequence goes on from NZ_JBNJMG010000001.1 coordinate 8,921,309, forward strand.
CGATCTCGCCCGCACGTATGAGGAGTTGGGCAAGAAGGGCGTCGGCGAGATCTACCGCGGTGACCTCGGCGACGACATCGTGAATACGGTGAACAACCCGCCGGTGGACGCGAGTTCGGGCTGGAACGCGCGGCCGGGCAAGCTGTCCGACGCGGACCTGGCGGCCTACCGGGCGAAGCTCCAGGCGCCCACCGAGACGGCGTACCGCGGTCTGAAGGTGTACTCCATCGCGCCCTCCTCGTCCGGTGGCACGACCGTCGGTGAAGCGCTCAACATCCTTGAGAACACGGACCTTTCGAAGGCGAGCGAGGTCCAGTACCTGCACCACTACATCGAGGCCAGCCGGATCGCGTTCGCGGACCGCGGGCGCTGGGTCGGGGACCCCGCCTTCGAGGACGTACCGACGAAGGAACTCCTCTCGCAGAAGTACGCCGACTCGCGGGCCTGCCTGATCAAGGACGACGCGGTGCTGACGAGTCCGGTGGCGCCGGGGGATCCGCGCGATCCGGCGGCGTGCGGGGCCGGGGGCACGGCGGCTCCGACGACGTACGAGGGCGAGAACACCACCCATCTGACGGTGGCCGACAAGTGGGGGAACGTCGTCTCCTACACGCTGACCATCGAGCAGACCGGCGGCAGTGCGATCACCGTGCCGGGACGTGGGTTCCTGCTCAACAACGAGCTGACGGACTTCTCGTTCACGCCGGCGAACCCCGCCGTGCACGACCCGAACCTGCCGGGACCCGGGAAGCGGCCCCGGTCGTCGATCTCGCCGACGATCGTGCTGGACAGGCACAACCAGCCCGTGGTGGCGGTCGGTTCGCCGGGTGGGGCGACCATCATCACGACCGTGCTGCAGGTGCTGACCGAGTTCCTGGACCGTCATCTGCCGCTGGTGGACGCGATCGCCGCGCCGCGGGCCAGCCAGCGCAACGCGGCCAGGACCGAGCTCGAACCCGGGCTGTACAACAGTGATCTGAGGGCTCAGCTGGAGGCGATCGGGCATTCGTTCTCGCTGAATCCCGAGATCGGGGCGGCGACCGGTGTGCAGCGGCTGCCGGGTGGGAAGTGGCTGGCGGCCGCCGAGACCGTGCGGCGGGGCGGGGGCTCGGCGATGGTCGTGAACCCCACGCCCTGAAACACGGGAAACCTATGCCCTGAAGACCAGGCGCCCCTCCTCCACGTCCACCGTCACCGTGCCGCCCTCCGCGATCGTGCCGTCCAGCAGTTGTCGGGACAGTTGGTTGTCCACCTCCCGCTGGATGGTGCGGCGCAGGGGACGTGCGCCGTACTCCGGTTGGAAGCCCCGCTCGGCCAGCCAGTCCACCGCCGGGGCCGTGAACTCGACCGTGATGCCCTGGGCGTGCAGCAGACGGCGGGTCCTTTCCAGCAACAGGTCGGTGATCCGGCGCAGTTGATCCGTCGTCAGCTGGCGGAAGACGACGATCTCGTCGATGCGGTTGAGGAACTCCGGGCGGAAGTGCTCGCGCAGCGGCCGGAGGATCTGCTCGCGGCGGGCCTCCTCGTCCGCGTCCGTGCCGCCCGGGCCGAAGCCGATGCCCGCGCCACGGCGGGTGATTGCCTCCGAGCCGAGGTTGCTGGTCATGACGATCACCGTGTTGGTGAAGTCGACCGTGCGGCCCTGGGAGTCGGTCAGGCGGCCGTCGTCCAGGACCTGGAGCAGGATGTTGAAGACGTCCGGGTGGGCCTTCTCGACCTCGTCCAGGAGGAGCAGCGAGTACGGGTGACGGCGGACCACCTCGGTCAGCTGGCCCGCCTCCTCGTGGCCCACGTATCCGGGCGGTGCGCCGACCAGGCGGCTGACGGTGTGGCGTTCCTGGTACTCGCTCATGTCCAGGCGGACCATGCGCTCCTCGCTGCCGAACAGGGCCTCGGCGAGGGCGCGGGCCAGTTCCGTCTTGCCGACGCCGGTCGGGCCGAGGAAGAGGAAGCTGCCGATCGGCCGGTCGGGGCTGGCGAGCCCGGCGCGGGAGCGCAGGACCGCCTCGGAGACCACGCTGACGGCCTCGTCCTGCCCGACGACCCGCTCGTGCAGATGCTCCTCCAGGCCGAGCAGCTTCTCCTTCTCCTCCTGGGTGAGGCTGGCGACCGGGATGCCGGTCTGCCGCGAGACCACCTCGGCGATCGCCTCCGCGGTGACCTCCAGGTCCTGGCCCTCGTCGGCCTTGTCCTCCCCGCCGGTCGCCGCGATGCGCTGCTTCAACTCGGCGATCTGGTCCCGCAGTTGGGTGGCCTTCTCGTACTGCTCGTCGGCGACCGCCTGGTCCTTGTCGCAGGTCAGCTGCCCGATCTCGCGCTCCATGGCCCGTACGTCCGTGCCCTTGGTCCGCGCCCGCAGCCGGACCCGGGCGCCCGCCTGGTCGATCAGGTCGATGGCCTTGTCGGGGAGGCGGCGGTCGGTGAGGTAGCGGTCGGAGAGTTCGACGGCGGCGACCAGGGCCTCGTCGGTGTAGCGGACCTGGTGATGGGCCTCGTAGCGGTCGCGCAGCCCGCGCAGGATCTCGATGGTGTCGGGGACGGACGGCTCGGGGACGAGGATCGGCTGGAAGCGCCGGGCGAGCGCCGCGTCCTTCTCGATACGGCGGAACTCCTCAAGGGTGGTGGCGCCGACGATGTGCAGTTCGCCGCGGGCGAGGGCCGGCTTGAGGATGTTCCCGGCGTCCATCGCACCGCCCTCGCCGCCGCCACCCGCGCCGACGACGGTGTGCAACTCGTCGATGAAGACGATGAGTTGGTCGGAGTGGGCGCGGATCTCGCCGACGATGTTGTTGAGCCGCTCCTCGAAGTCGCCGCGGTAGCGGGTGCCCGCGACCACGCCGGTCAGGTCGAGCGCGACCACGCGCCGCCCGGTCAGTACGTCGGGCACGTCCCCGTCGGCGATCCGCTGGGCCAGCCCCTCCACGATGGCGGTCTTGCCGACACCCGCGTCCCCGATCAGCACCGGGTTGTTCTTGCCGCGGCGGGAGAGCACCTCGATGGTCTGCTCGATCTCGTCGTCCCGGCCGATCACCGGGTCGATCCGGCCTTGCCGGGCCAGCTCGGTGAGATCACGGCCGTACTTGTCGAGGGTGGGCGTTCCCGTGGCCCGGGACTGCTCGGGACGGCCGCCCGGCGCGGTGTCCGGGGGCTCGGGCGGCAGACCGGTCGGCGCGAAGTGGGCCGAGTTGAGGATGTGCCCGGCGGCCGAGTCGGGGTTGGAGGCCAGGGCGCTGAGGACGTGCTCCGGGCCGATGTAGCCGGCGCCGCTCGCCCGCGCCAGGTCGTGCGCGTCCAGCAGGGCGCGCTTGACGGCCGGGGTGAGCGAGAGCGAGGTGGGCGGGGGCGCCTCCTCCGGCGTGTGCTGGACCGGGCCGGAGCGCTCGTCGATCTCCGACGCCAGCGAGTCCGGGTCCGCGCCCGCCCGGCTGAGCAGACTCCGGGTCGGCTCGCTCGTCAGGGCGGCCCGCAGCAGGTGCTGGGTGTCCAGGTCGCGACTGCCGTGCTCGGCGGCGTACTGGGCGGCGCCGCGCACGAGTTCCCGTGCGGGCTGACTGAGCAGCCGTCCGATGTCTATCTGCCGCGGCCCGGGGCGCGGTCCACCGAAGAAGCGGGCGAGGAATTCACCGAAGGGGTCGTAGCCCTCAGGACCACTGAAGCCGCTGGTCATGGCCTTCCGTTCCGGCGTCCCGACGCGCGCGGCCCGGGACGCGCTCGCTGATCGACGTGCCGGTGCGGACGTGGGTGCCCGGACGTACTCCGGTTACACCTGTGACGGGCTCGTAGAACACCTTCGCACGAACCCCGCGGGGCGGCACCTCCAGCGGGCGGGCCCGTCCGTCAAAGGGATTCGATGAGTACGAGCTCGTCCAGCACCTTGCGTACCCGGGGCCGCCAGTCGACCTGGCCGACCTCGTGGTGGGCGGCGGGGAAGCGGCGGGTTGCGGGCTTGTCGTCCCAGTACCGCTCGTGGGGAGCGGCGCGCCGGACATGGACCATGGCGCCGACGGCATTGGTCTGGAAGGTGACTTCGAGCTGTTCCGGTCGCCCCTGCCCGGGACCGTGGCCGGTCAGGAGGAAGGTCTGGTGGACACCCAGGTGCTGCTCCGCGTCCGGGAGGTCGCCCTCGACGACGAACGCCGAGTCGCAGAGGTACCCCTCCTCCGCGAACGCGTCCAGGACGGCCTCGTGCAGCGGCAGGGCGGACACGTGCAGCAGGTCGTCGTCGACGTCGGCCCCCTGGCCGCTGTCGTCGAGATGGAGCTCGCTCTTCACGGAGAGCACGACGCCCAGGGCCCGCCCGCCGAGCTCGCTGACCGGTGTCTCCCACGAGAGCCGCCGCGCGAAGGTGAGCCGCTGCTCCCGCCCCTTGTGGAGGGTGAAGCGCTCGGGGTCGGCACAGCAGGTCTCGACCTCGTAGGTCTCGTCGCCGCCGTCGTGGCCCGTGCACCGGACCTGGATCCGCAGATACACGTGGTCGACGTACGTGTCGCGTCCCGCACCCCTCAGGAGGATCTCGCCCCGCAGCTCCCCACCCGGCTGCCCCGGCCCCAGGATCTGCGTGTCCACCTCGACCGCCCCGCCCGGATCCCCCGCCCCGAACAGCCGCTTGAACCCCACGTGCGCCCCTCCCCGAGCCCGCGATGATCAGGAGGGCAGGCTAACAGCGCGCCGTGAGGATCCTCGGCCCCGAGTCCGTGATCGCCACCGTGTGCTCCACGTGCGCCGCCCGCGAGCCGTCGTCCGTCCTGAGCGTCCAGCCGTCCGCCGCCGCGTGATAGCCGTCCCGCCCGCTCGCGATCAGCATCGGCTCGATCGCGAGGGCCATGCCGTGCCGGAGCGGGTAACCCCGGCCCGGGCGGCCCTCGTTGGGGACCCCCGGGTCCTCGTGCATACGGCGGCCGATGCCATGCCCGCCGAAGCCCTCCGGGATGCCGTAGCCCCCGTCCCGGCACACCGTGCCGATGGCGTGCGCGATGTCGCCGATGCGGTTGCCGACGACCGCCGCCTCGATGCCGGCCGCGAGTGCCCGCTCCGCCGTCTCGATGAGCCGTACGTCCGCGGGGCGCGGCTCGCCGACGGTGAAGCTGATCGCCGAGTCGCCGACCCAGCCGTCCAGTTCGGCGCCGCCGTCGATGGAGACCAGGTCGCCGTCGCGCAGCCGGTAGCGGGTCGGGATGCCGTGCACGATCGCGTCGTTCACCGAGGCGCAGATGACGGCCGGGAAGGCGGTCGGCGCGAAGGAGGGGCGGTAACCGAGGAACGGCGAGCCCGCCCCCGCCTCCCGCAGCACCCCGCGCGCCACCTCGTCCAGCTCCAGCAGGGAAACGCCCACGTCAGCGGCCTGCCGTACCGCTGTGAGAGCACGCCCGAGCACCTGGCCCGCCGCGTACATGGCGTCGATCGATGTGTCCGTCTTCAGTTCCACCATGCCAATTAATATACCGGCTTGTTAGACCGGATTGAAATCCGGGATTAGAATGACGGCATGGTGCGCACCCCTCTCACCCCTGAAGAGCGTGAACGCGGCGAGCAGCTCGGGCGGCTGCTGCGTGAGGCCCGCGGCGGGCGGAGCATGACCGACGTGGCGGCCGCGGCGGGCATCTCCGCGGAGACGCTGCGCAAGATCGAGACCGGGCGGGCTCCGACCCCGGCCTTCTTCACGGTGGCCGCGCTCGCCCGGACGCTCGGCCTGTCGATGGACGACCTCGTGGAGCGCTGCGCGCTGCTGCTTTCCTGACGCGCGGCTGACCGGATCCGCCGCACATCGGTCAAGATCGCGCAATGACGTGTCTGCGCGCCCGTCGAAAACTCCCCGTAGCACCCTCGTAACACGATTGGTGTTGCCTACGGAACCGGAGTGCTCCGGTCTGGCGGGAGTTGGGCGATGGCTGTGGATCAACTCCCGGGTCGGGTGCGGGAGTTCGCGAACTATCTGAACGGCCTGGTGGCGCGTCTGGACCAGGGCGGCGGCTGGTGCGCGGTGTTCTGGCAGCGCGACCCCGACGGGATGCGGGCCTGCCTCGAAGGGCGTGAAGTGCCGCCCTGGGACGTGGTGGAGGCGCTGCTGCAGGACCTCACCGCGGAATACGGTCCGGCCGCCGTCACCGAGGAACCGAACCGGGCCCGCGCCCTCCACGCGGCCGCGCTCACCGCGTACGACGCCCGCCCCGGCGCCCGTGACGCCCTCGGCGACCGGCTCGACGTGATGCTCCGCGAACAGCGCTACGCCGCCGAACGCCAGGCGGAACTGGCCCGCATGCTCACCACCGCGACCACCCGGCACGAGGCCGACACCATCCGCCTCGACCTCGCCTGGGCCCACGACGACCACGAACGAGCCACGGCCCGCTGCGCGGAACTCCGTGGCCGAATAGCCGGGTTGGACCGCAGGGCTTCGGGCGATCAGGCGACGGCGATCCGCCGGGGGCGCCTCAGCGAGGGGGCGGTGTACCGGATCGACCGGGAGTACGCGGAGACCGAGGCACCGCCGGGCGGCACGGGACCGGGCCGGAGCGGCGGGGGCGCCGCGGAGCCGGCCCGCCCGGGCGGCCACGACGCCGGCTTCGCACAGCGGGGCGGTTCGTACGACCCGGCGGTCATGCAGGGGGCGCGCGGCGGGTACGAGGCGGGGGGCCGGGAGTCGCGCGCGCCTGTTGACTCGTATGACTCGTACGGCCATGACGCGGCGGATGCGCGGCGCGGGCAGGAGCCCTCGGCCGCGTGGCGCGGCCCCTTCGAGACGGCGGCCCCGAGCCCACACCAGCCCGTCGCCCCCGAGTTCCAGGGCACCTCCCAGGCCACGGCTTCCGGCCGCACCCTCCACCCGTCCGCCCCCGCACAGCAGCACCCCGCCGCGGCCCGGACGGCACCCGTGCAGCCGGGGTCGGCAATCCCCGGGCATCCGGCACAGACCCGGCCCGCACAGCAGTACCCCGACCCGGCCCCGACAACCCCGGTGCGACAGGCATCGACATCGCCCGCGCACCAGGCGTCGACAACGCTCGGGCAACCGGCACCGACCGGTCCCGCGCCGCACCACACCGCCGTCCCCGCCCCCGAACCCCCCGCCCCCAAGAAACGCAAGCGCCGAGGCAGTGCCCGTTTCGCCGGGATGGTCGAGGAGGACGTCGCCCCCGTCGTCGTACCGCCGACCGCCGGGCCGGTCCTGCCCGCGCCCGCTGCCGACAACGGTCGTACTCCTCGTGGTGCCCGGTTCGCCGGGGCCGCGGAGGCGACCGAGCGGGCCGAGCCGGTGGTCGAGGTCCTGGACGCCGAGGGGGCCCGGGAGGTCGCCGGGGCCGTCGAGCGGCTGGTGCGGCTGCGGGCCGAGGGGCGTAGTGGCGAGGCGCATGCGCTGCTCGTCGAGGCCGCCTACTGGGGCGCCGCCCGCTTCCCGCTGCTCGCCGTCGAGCTACAGCGGGCGGGGCTGGGCGCCGACTGGGCGACCCTGCTGTGGGAGGCCGCCTCGCTGCCCGCAGGGCGTCTCGTGGCGGCCGCCGACGCGCTGGTCGCCGCCGGGCGCGGGGCCGACGGCGAGCAGATCCTGCGGCAGGGCGTCGCCCGCCCCGCCGGTGAGATCGGCCGGGCCGTGCTGGAGCTGGCCGGCGAGGGGCGCCGGCGCGAGGTGCGCTCGCTGCTCGACGCCTACGTCAGGGTCCGCACCCCCGAGGAGGCCGCCCGCAGCGCCGAGCCGGACCCGCAGGCGCTCGTACCGCTGCTGCTCGAAGCCGCGCGCGGAGTCTCGGAAGAGCGACACTGGGATCTGGTGCACGCCCTCCGGGTCGCCGGTTTCGCCGCCTGACAGCACGCCCCCACAGTCCCCGACCCCCTCCCACCGGCCACTCCGCTCACCCACAGGAGTGCGAAACGTGATCGACTCCGCGGGTTAACGGCGATGGTCTTGGCAAGGCTCTCCCGGAGGCTTACGTTCATCCCTCTACGGCCTGTGTCTACGGGCGTAGAGGCGCTGACGACCCGCCGAAGGAGCAGCTCATGGCCAACGTCGTACGTGCCGCTCTGGTCCAGGCCACCTGGACCGGCGACACCGAGTCCATGGTGGCGAAACACGTGGAGCACGCCCGCGAGGCGGCCCGCCGGGGTGCGAAGATCATCGGCTTCCAGGAAGTGTTCAACGCCCCCTACTTCTGTCAGGTCCAGGAACCCGAGCACTACAACTGGGCCGAGCCGGTGCCCGACGGCCCGACCGTCGTTCGTATGCAGGAGCTCGCCCGCGAGACCGGCATGGTGATCGTCGTCCCGGTCTTCGAGGTCGAGCAGTCCGGCTTCTACTACAACACCGCGGCCGTGATCGACGCCGACGGCAGCTACCTCGGCAAGTACCGCAAGCACCACATCCCGCAGGTCAAGGGCTTCTGGGAGAAGTACTACTTCAAGCCCGGAAACGTCGGCTGGCCCGTCTTCGACACCGCGGTGGGCAAGGTCGGCGTCTACATCTGCTACGACCGCCACTTCCCCGAGGGCTGGCGGCAACTCGGCCTCAACGGCGCCCAGTTGGTGTACAACCCGTCCGCCACCTCGCGCGGCCTCTCCGCCTACCTGTGGCAGCTGGAGCAGCCGGCCGCGGCCGTCGCCAACGAGTACTTCATCGCCGCCATCAACCGCGTCGGCCAGGAGGAGTACGGCGACAACGACTTCTACGGGACCTCCTACTTCGTCGACCCGCGCGGCCAGTTCGTGGGTGAGGCCGCCAGCGACAAGGCCGAGGAACTCGTCGTCCGCGACCTCGACTTCGACCTGATCGAGGAAGTACGCCAGCAGTGGGCGTTCTACCGAGACCGACGACCCGACGCCTACGAGGGGCTGGTGCAGCCGTGAGCGACCTGTACGCACGACACAAGTCCGTCCTCCCGGACTGGCTGGCCCTCTACTACGAGGACCCGCTGGAGATCACGCACGGCGAGGGCCGGTACGTCTGGGACTCGCACGGCAACAAGTACCTCGACTTCTTCGGCGGCATCCTCACCACGATGACCGCGCACGCCCTGCCCGAGGTGACGAAGGCGGTGAGCGAGCAGGCCGGACGGATCCTCCACTCCTCGACCCTGTACCTCAACCGGCCCATGGTCGAACTCGCCGAGCGCATCGCCCAGTTGAGCGGCATCCCGGACGCCCGCGTCTTCTTCACCACCTCCGGCACCGAGGCCAACGACACCGCCCTGCTGCTCGCCACGACGTACCGGCGGAGCAACACCATCCTGGCGATGCGCAACAGCTACCACGGCCGCTCCTTCAGCGCGGTCGGCATCACCGGCAACCGCGGCTGGTCCCCGACCTCGCTGTCCCCGCTCCAGACGCTGTACGTCCACGGCGGCGTCCGCACCCGCGGCCCGTACGCCGACCTCAGCGACGACGCCTTCATCGCGGCCTGCGTCGACGACCTGACGGACCTGCTCGGCCACACCCGTCCGCCCGCGGCCCTGATCGCCGAACCGATCCAGGGCGTCGGCGGCTTCACCTCGCCGCCCGACGGCCTGTACGCCGCCTTCCGTGACGTCCTCGCCGAGCGCGGGATCCTCTGGATCGCCGACGAGGTGCAGACCGGCTGGGGCCGCACCGGCGACAACTTCTGGGGCTGGCAGGCGCACGGTCAGAGCGGCCCGCCGGACATCCTCACCTTCGCCAAGGGCATCGGCAACGGCAGCTCCATCGGCGGAGTCGTCGCCCGCGCCGACATCATGAACTGCCTCGACTCCAACAGCATCTCGACCTTCGGCGGCACCCAGATCACCATGGCCGCCGGTCTCGCCAACCTCAACTACCTGCTGGAGCACGACCTCCAGGGCAACGCCCGGCGGGTCGGCGGGCTGCTCGTCGAGCGGCTGCGGGCCGTCGCCGCGCAGGTTCCGCACGTACGGGAGGTGCGCGGCCGGGGTCTGATGCTCGGCGTCGAGCTGGTGAAACCGGGCACCGACGAGGCCGATTTGCAGGCCGCGTCAGCCGTGCTCGAGGCGACCCGCGCCGACGGGCTGCTCATCGGCAAGGGCGGCGGCCACAACACCAGCGCCCTGCGCATCGCCCCGCCCCTCTCCCTCACGGTCGCGGAGGCCGAGGAGGGCGCCGCGATCCTCGAACGCGCTCTGCGGAGCCTGTCGCAGTAGTGGACTGAGCAAGGGAACTGCCGTCATGACCACCACCTTCGGGAGCCTCGAACCGGCGCTGTCCGTGCGCCAGGTGCTGACCATGGAACGGGTCCTCGCCGGGGAGCCCGAGGTGGTGGCCGGAGCCGCCCAACTCGACCGCCCGGTGCGCTGGGTGCACGTCGCCGAGGCGCCGGACGTGGGCGTGATGCTCACCGGCGGCGAGATGGTCCTCACCACCGGCGTGCTGCTGGCCGGCGACGAGGAGAAGCAGGCCGAGTACATCCAGTCCCTGCACCGCGCGGAGGCGGCGGCCGTGGTGCTGGGGCTCGGGCGTGCCTTCCCGGCACCCCCGGACGTGATGCGCCGGGCCGCCGAGCGCTGCGGGCTGCCGATGGTGGTCCTCCACCGGCCCTTCCCCTTCGCGGAGTTGACCGAGGAGGTCCAAGCCCGGCTGGTACGGCGGAAGTTCGCCGCCGTCAGCCTCTCGGAGTCGGTACGGACCGCCCTCACCGGGCTCATCACCGCGGGCGCCCCGCTCCAGAGCCTCCTGGACGAGGTCGCCCAGCACAGCGCCTGCCCGGTCGTGGTCACCAACCTCGCCCACCGCGTCCTCGCCACGGCGGGGGAGCGGTCCGCGGTGGACGACGTGCTGCGCGACTGGGAGCGGATCTCCCGGCAGGCCGGCGGCAGCGAGGGCGACGGCTGGATCCGGGCCGAGCTGGGCGGACGCGGGGAGCGCTGGGGCCAGATCGTGCTGTGCGGTCACCGCGGGGACACCGCCACCGGACGGCTCCTCGCCGACCGGGCCGCCGAGGCCCTCGTCCTGCACCGCATGCTCGGCGGCAACTCCGCCCACACCTGGGAGGAGCAGTCGGCGCAGAGCCTGCTCACCGACCTGGTGAGCGGTGTCGTACCGGCAAGGCAGCTGCTGCCGCGCGCGCGTGCCGCCGGGCTGCCGGTCAACCGGCGCACCTTCGTGCCACTGGTCGTGCGGGACGGCGAACCCGCCCAACTGGAGCGCGTGCTGCGGATGTTGGGGCTGCCGGGGCTGGTCGCCGAACTCGCCGAAGAGGCCACCGCCGTACTGCTGAGCCTCGCCCGCGACCAGGACGCCTCCGTGCTCGTGGCGAACTTTGCCGCCCGGCTGCGCTCCGAGGCCGCCCGCACGGTCGTCGCCGCGGCCGATCCCCGGATCGCCTGGGACGACGTACCGGCCGGACTGCGCGAGGCACAGCACGTCGCCGACGCCGTGGCGGACTCCGCGCACGCCCTCGACCTCCCGGCCGTCGTACGGCTCAGGGACGTACACCTGCGCGGCCTGATCCGGCTGCTGCGGGACGACCCGCACGTACAGTCCTTCGCCGAGCGGGAGCTGGACGGGCTGCTGTGCGCGGCCGACGAGGACCTGCTGTCCGTGCTGCGGACCTACCTCGCCACCGGCCGGAACAAGTCGCGCACCGCCCAGCTCCACCACGTCTCCCGGCCCGCGCTCTATCGCCGGCTGGAGGCCATACAGGGCCGGCTCGGCGTCGACCTCGACGACTTCGAACAGGCCGCCTCGGTGCACATCGCGCTCCTCGCGCATGACGCGCAACAGGGGTGAAACATGCGACGACCTGGGAAAACGGCGGTGAAACATGGGATCGCGGCAGGGTGACACCGTGGCACGCCGCACGCCTTCAGACGTGACACCGTGCAACTCAAAGCTGCTTTTCGGACTTCCTAGTCTTCTCGCACACCGAGCGACCGGAGGTCCCGATGAGCAGAGTGATTCGTGCCGCCCTCTTCCAGACCGCGTGGACGGGCGACAAGGAGTCGATGATCCAGGTACACGAGCAGGCGGTGCGCGACGCCGCGGCCCAGGGCGCTCAAGTCATGTGCTTCCAGGAACTGTTCTACGGACCGTACTTCTGCCAGGTCCAGGACAAGGCGTTCTACGAGTACGCCGAGCAGATCCCGGACGGCCCTATCGTCAAGCGATTCCAGTCGCTGGCCAAGGAGTTGGGCATCGTCCTGATCCTGCCGATGTACGAGGAGGAGCAGCCCGGAGTCCTCTACAACACCGCCGCCGTGATCGACGCGGACGGCTCGTACCTCGGCAAGTACCGCAAGCACCACATCCCCCAAGTCCCGGGATTCTGGGAGAAGTTCTACTTCCGTCCCGGCAACCTCGGGTGGCCGATCTTCGACACGAAGGTCGGGAAGATCGGCGTCTACATCTGCTACGACCGCCACTTTCCGGAGGGCTGGCGGGCGTTGGGCCTCGCGGGCGCCGAGATCGTCTTCAACCCGTCGGCCACCTCGCGCGGACTCTCGGCCTACCTCTGGCAGCTGGAGCAGCCGGCGGCGGCCGTCGCCAACGAGTACTTCGTCGGCGCGATCAACCGGGTGGGCGTCGAGGAGCTGGGCGACAACGACTTCTACGGCACGACGTACTTCGTCGACCCGGAGGCCCAGTTCGTAGGGGAGGTCGCTTCGGACAAGGAGACCGAACTCGTAGTGCGCGACCTGGACATGGCCAAGCTGCGCGAGGTCCGCGACCGCTGGCAGTTCTACCGCGACCGCCGCCCGGACGCGTACGAGCCGCTGACGGCTCCATAGAACCGACGGGAACACCCGCGCCCCGTCAGGGGCGCGGGGAACTGCGCGACCAGCCCCCTACGACCCGCACCTTCGAGACAACCGAACGGAGCGTGACCCCATGACCGGCCGCACCCTCATCCGCGGCGGTCTCGTCATCACCGCATCCGACGAGATCCACGCCGACGTCCTGATCGAGGACGGCCGCATCGCCGCCCTCGCCGCCTCCGGCACCCCGGCCGCCGAAGCCTGGAACGCCGAGCGGGTCATCGACGCCACCGGAAAGTACGTCATCCCCGGTGGCGTCGACGCCCACACTCACATGGAGCTGCCGTTCGGCGGCACCTTCGCCTCCGACACCTTCGAGACCGGCACCCGGGCGGCCGCCTGGGGTGGCACGACCACGATCGTCGACTTCGCCGTGCAGAGCGTCGGCCACTCCCTGCGCGAGGGCCTCGATGCCTGGCACGCCAAGGCCGAGGGCAACTGCGCGATCGACTACGGCTTCCACATGATCGTCTCCGATGTGAACCAGGAGACGCTGAAGGAGATGGACCTGCTGGTGGAGGAGGGGGTGACCTCCTTCAAGCAGTTCATGGCCTACCCGGGCGTCTTCTACTCCGACGACGGCCAGATCCTGCGCGCCATGCAGCGCTCCGCCGAGAACGGCGGCCTGATCATGATGCACGCCGAGAACGGCATCGCGATCGACGTGCTGGTGGAGCAGGCGCTGGCGCGCGGGGAGACCGACCCGCGCTACCACGGTGAGGTCCGCAAGGCGCTGCTGGAGGCCGAGGCCACCCATCGCGCCATCAAGCTCGCGCAGGTCGCGGGGGCTCCGCTCTACGTCGTGCACGTCTCGGCCATGGAGGCGGTCGCCGAGCTGGCACGCGCGCGTGACGAGGGGCTCCCGGTCTTCGGCGAGACCTGTCCGCAGTACCTCTTCCTGTCCACCGACAACCTCGCCGAGCCCGACTTCGAGGGCTCGAAGTACGTGTGCAGCACGCCGCTGAGGCCCAAGGAGCACCAGGCCAAGCTCTGGCAGGGGCTCAGGACCAACGACCTCCAGGTCGTCTCCACCGATCACTGCCCCTTCTGCTTCGTCGGCCAGAAGGAGCTCGGCCGCGGCGACTTCTCCAAGATCCCCAACGGCCTGCCTGGCGTCGAGAACCGCATGGACCTGCTCCACCAGGCCGTCGTCGACGGACACATCTCCCGCCGCCGCTGGATCGAGATCGCCTGCGCCACTCCGGCCCGGATGTTCGGCATGTACCCGAAGAAGGGCACCATCGCCCCGGGCGCCGACGCCGACGTCGTCATCTACGACCCGCACGCCGAGCAGATCGTGTCCGCCGAGACGCACCACATGAACGTCGACTACTCGGCGTACGAGGGCAAGCGCCTCACCGGCCGGGTCGAGACGGTGCTCTCGCGCGGCGAACTCGTCATCACCGAGCGGGAGTACACCGGCCACGCGGGGCACGGCGTCTACACCCCGCGCTCCACCTGTCAGTACCTCAACTAGGAGTGGCGCACATGGACTTCGGACTCGTCCTGCAGACCGACCCGCCGGCCTCGAAGGTCGTCAGCCTGATGAAGCGCGCCGAGCGCAACGGCTTCACCTACGGCTGGACCTTCGACTCGGCCGTGCTCTGGCAGGAACCGTTCGTGATCTACAGTCAGATCCTGTCGAACACAACGAGGTTGACGGTCGGCCCGATGGTCACCAACCCGGGCACCCGCACCTGGGAGGTCACCGCCTCCACCTTCGCCACCCTCAACGACATGTTCGGCAACCGCACCGTCTGCGGCATCGGCCGCGGCGACTCCGCCATGCGCGTCGCGGGCCGTACCCCCAACACCCTGGCCCGGATCAGCGGGGCGATGAAGGTCATCAGGGCGCTGGGCCGCGGCGAGGAGGCCGACCTCGGCGGCACGGTGATCAAGTTCCCGTGGATCAAGCCCGGCGCCGAACTCCCCGTCTGGATGGCGGCGTACGGCCCCAAGGCCCTGAAGATGACCGGCGAGGAGGCCGACGGCTTCATCCTCCAGCTGGCCGACCTCTACCTCACCGAGTACATGGTCAAGGCCGTGAAGGACGCGGCCGTCGCCGCCGGCCGTGACCCCTCCGACGTCAAGATCTGCGTCGCCGCCCCCGCCTACGTCACCGAGGACGACTCGCCCGAGGCCCTCGCCCACGCCCGGGACCAGTGCCGCTGGTTCGGCGGCATGGTCGGCAACCATGTCGCCGACCTGGTCTCGAAGTACGGCGAGCACTCGGCCCAGGTCCCCGAGGAACTCACCGACTACATCAAGGCCCGCGAGGGGTACGACTACTCTCACCACGGCCGCGCGGACAACCCCGACACCCAGTTCGTCCCCGACGAGATCGTCGACCGGTTCTGCCTGATCGGCCCGGTCGAGAAGCACATCGAGAAGCTGAACGCCCTGCGCGAGCTGGGCGTCGACCAGTTCGCCGTGTACGACATGCACGACGCGCAGGAGACCGTCATCGACGCGTACGGGACGAAGGTCATCCCGGCCGTCAACGCCTGACCAGCAGCAGCGCTCAACTTACCGTCCCCCCACTCCCGTTCTCCCCTCCCCACCTCCCCGGGGAGGGGGTCGCGGGGGAGGGGCGGCGCGGGAAACCGCCCGCACCTCCCCGGCCCGCCGACCCGCACGGCCTTTCCGCCCGCCCCTCATTGATTGGCCTGCCCATGACCGACACCGCTCCCACGGCCATACCGCCGACCGCTCAAGTCACCCTCGACGACGGGCGCGTGGAGATCGCGCCGGGGTCCCCCATGCCCAGCGGTCCGTACGCGAACGAGGACCTGCTCCCGGTCCCGATCGAGAAGCGCACCTGGACCACGTACAACTTCTCCGCGCTGTGGGTCGGCATGGCCCACAACACGGCCTCCTGGACCCTGGCCTCCGGTCTGATCGCCGTCGGCATGGACTGGAAGCAGGCGGTGTTCACCATCGCCCTGGCCAACGTGATCGTGCTGGTCCCGATGCTGCTCACCGGGCACGCGGGACCCAAGTACGGCATCCCCTTCCCGGTCTTCGCACGGGCCTCCTTCGGTATCCGCGGCGCCAACCTCCCCGCCGTCGTACGGGCGTTGGTGGCCTGCGGCTGGTTCGGCATCCAGACCTGGATCGGCGGCGAGGCGATCTACTTCCTCGCCGGGAAGCTGATCGGGAACGGCTGGAGCGACGCCGGCAAGGTCGGCGGGTACGCCTGGACGATGTGGCTGTCGTTCGCGATCTTCTGGGCGATCCAGGTGGCCATCATCTACCGGGGCATGGAGACGATCCGCCGCTTCGAGAACTGGGCCGCGCCCTTCGTGATCGTCGGCGCGGTCGTGATGCTGATCTGGATGAGCAACAAGGCCGGCGGCTTCGGCCCGCTGCTCGACCAGCCCTCCAAGCTCGGCTGGGGCGGCGGCTTCTGGAAGCTGTTCTGGCCGTCCCTGATGGGCATGATCGGCTTCTGGTCCACGCTGTCGCTGAACATCCCCGACTTCACCCGCTACGGCAGGAGCCAGAAGGCGCAGACCTGGGGCCAGGCCCTCGGCCTGCCCACCACCATGACGCTCTTCGCGCTCCTGTCCGTGCTCGTCACCTCCGGTTCGCAGGCGGTGTACGGCCAGACGATCTGGGACCCGGTCCAGCTCGCCGCCAAGACCGACAACGTCCTCGGTCTGCTGTACGCGCTGGTGACCGTGCTGGTGGCGACCCTGTCCGTGAACATCGCGGCCAACCTGGTCTCCCCGGCCTTCGACTTCTCCAACATCGCTCCCCGGAAGATCAGTTTCCGGACCGGCGCCCTCGCCACCTGCGTCATCGGCGTGCTGATCTTCCCCTGGAAGCTGTACTCCGACCCGCAGGGCTACATCTTCACCTGGCTCGGCCTGGTCGGCGGTCTGCTCGGCACGGTCGCCGGCATCCTCATCGCCGACTACTGGATCCTGCGCCGCGGCAAGCTCGACCTGGTCGACCTGTACCGCGCGGGCGGCCGCTACTGGTACGAGGGCGGCTGGAACTGGCGGGCCGTCGCCGCCTTCGCCGCGGGCGGAGTCCTCGCGATCGGCGGCGCGAGCTTCAAGCCGCTGTTCGACGGCCGCCCCATCCCGGCCCTGGAGTCCCTCGCGGACTACGGCTGGGCGGTCGGCCTCGGCACCTCGATGGTCGTGTATCTGGCCCTGATGCTGCTGCGCGGCAAGAACCGCCTGGAGGCCTGAGCCCCCGGTGGAAGTACTCGAAGGGCAGCCGGCGCTACTGGCTCTGGCTGCCCTTCAGCGCGTTCACCGCGTCCTTCGCCGCCTTGATCGCGCCCGTGTTGATCACGCTCGTGCTCGGCGCCTTCTTCGACTCGAAATCGCTGCCGTTGTACGTGATGACCACCAGGACGTTGGAGACCCGCGAGATCACCACGCCCTCACGGGTCTGCTGCTTGTCCTCGGTGGTGAGGTTCACGACGGAGTAACCCGCGTCACCGAGGCCCGGAACATCCCCTCCGCCGCTCTTCTCCGCAAGTCGTTCCTTGTATTCCTTCTGTGCCGCTTCGTCCGAGTCGAGGACCTCGTAGGAGACGTCGAGCCAGCGGTAGTCGTACCCCTTGAGCGCGTTCCAGGAGCAGGTGCGGCGCAGCTTCGAGTCCGTCGACTGGATCTCCTTGCCGGCCGTCTTGGCGCCCGGCACCAGCGACTTGACCGTCGCCGTGGCGACGCCGCCGCAGGGGGCGGGAGAGGTGTTGTACGACTTGGACACGGCCGTCGTGGACGGCGCGGAGGGCGAGGAAGTGCCCGTCTTCTGTGCGGTGTTGTGCTCGTCGGCCGGTGTCGCGGGACCCGACGACAGTGCCCAGCCCACCGCGGCGAGCACGACGACCGGGGACAGGCGTGCCGTCAGGGCGACCGGCAGAGGATATTCGCGCACGGGCACACTTTTCGGTGGGGGACGGTGTGCGGAGCAGTCCGCACTGCGGACGGGGCGCCAGTTTCACACGAGTCCCTGTGAGACGGAAGTGGAAACTCGCTCCGTGCCTGTGCGGTCACTGAGCCCTCACGACTGACAACCCCTCAGCGCGGCCGCCCGCGGGCACACGAACGCGTCGAACCCGGCGGGCGGAAACGGATATACCTCGACATCCGCCTCTACGTACGCGACATTCCTTCGCTTTTCGGACGCGGTGCGCTCGCGGGCGCGGCGCAGCAGCGGCGCCGGGACGTCGGCGCCGACGACATGGCCGCGCGCCGCGATCAGCGCGTCGTGCAGGAGGACGTCGTGGCCCGCCGGGCTCGCGGTCGTCGCGCTCATGACGTCTCCTGGACGGCGGGCAGGGCGAACGCGCTCTCGATGCGGTCCACGGCCGCGAAGGCGCCGTAGGCGACGAGGTGGACCAGGCAGTGGTCGGTGTGCTCGGGCCGTCGCCAGGCAGCCACGTCCTCGTCCGTGATGCGGTACGGCGCCAGCGCGGCCAGCAGCGCGAGACGCGCCCCCGGCCGGTCGTGCCGCCGTGGGAACCCGCGCAGGACGGCCGACGGGTGCTCGCCGTCCCAGTCCCGCAGAGTCGTGTGTACGAGGGCCAGGTCGTCGGCGTCGAGCAGGCCGGCGCCCGCCCGGGCGGCCGTGCGCAGGGCGGCGTAGGCGGGGCCGACGGGGGTACCGGCGGCCCACTCCGGACCGGCGCCGGGGGCGTCCAGCAGGGCCAGCGCCGCGCCGGGCTCGGGGCTGCGGCGCACGGTCCGGGCCAGCGCGCGGCCCGCGATGCTGCGTACCGCACGGAACCGCTGGAGACCGCCCGGCAGCAGTTGCTCGGTGAGCAGCGCGGAGACGACGCGGTTGATGAAGTGGAAGGCGAGGGCGGTGCCCAGATAGGCGGGCGCGTGCTCGTCCGGGAAGGGGTACGGCCGCAGGTCGGCGCCCGGCACCCGGGTGGCGAGGCCCCAGTCGAGCAGACGCTCGTGCTCCGCGCTCGCCGGGTCCTCCTCGCGGGCCAGCTGCTCGGCGAGGGCGTGCTCGCCGGTCGCGTGCAGCAGCACGGTGTGCGCGTCCACGCAGAACGGACACCGGTTGGCGAGCGACACCCCGAGCGCCGCGAGCTCCTTGCCGGTACGGCTGCCGGGGCCGGCGATGAGTGACTCGCGCATCAACGCCCAGGCGGGCGCGAGGAGTTCGGGGGCGGAGGACAGCACTACGAAGGTGGGCGGCCGGTCGATGCCGAAGTCGACGGAGATCTGCTCGTAGACCTGGGCGACGCGGCCGGTGGCCGACTTGGGCGACGGAGGCTGGGTGTGACGGAAGGGTGTGGACATGAGTCGAGCATGCGTGGCCGGGGTGGGTCCGGTCGTCGTACGCATGGAGGTTGTCGGCAGTACGACGAGGAGTCTGCGGGGGCCGTCCAGTACTGCGTGGGGAGTAGTCGGGGAGCCGTCCACAGGTCTGACGCCGTTGTCGGTGCGGGCGTCTACTGTGCGTGCATGAGCGGGCATTTCGTGACAGGCAGGCGGCTCGCCGACGCGGCCCTCGCGGTCGTCGTCGGCGCCCTCGTCGTGACCACGGCCGCCTTCGACGCGGACACGAGACCGGTCGACTACGCGCTCATCGCGCTCGGTTCGGCCGCGCTCGCCTTCTACCGCGCGGCGCCGCGGGCCGTGCTGGCCGTCGCCACCGCGAGCGGCTCGGCGTACGTGCTGCACGCCCACCCGGGCCCGGTCTCCGCCCTGCCCGTCTTCGCCGCCGTGCACACGGCGGCCCGCGTGGGACACCGGGGCTGGGCGGCCGCGGCGAGCGGGGTGTTCCTGGCCGCGTTCATCACCACCGGGCCGACGACCCAGGAGGTGGTCGAGCGGACCGTGCTGCTCATGGGCTGGTTCCTGTGCGCGCTGGTCACGGGTCTCGCCGACCGCAACTGGCAGGCGTACCTGCGCCAGACGGAGCAGCGTGCGCTGGAGGCGGAGCGGACCCGGGAGGAGGCGGCGCTGCGCCGCGCGGGCGAGGAACGCCTGCGCATAGCCCGCGAGTTGCACGACTCCCTCACCCACAGCATCTCCATCGTCAAGCTCCAGGCGGGCGTCGCCGTACACCTCGCCCGTAAGCGCGGTGAGGAGATACCGCCCGCGCTGCTCGCCATCCAGGACGCGAGCGGCGAGGCGATGCGCGAACTGCGGTCCACCCTGGAGCTGCTGCGCGGCGACGAACCGACCGGCACGCCCGCGCTGCTGGTGGAGCGGGCCTGCGCGGCGGGCCTCTCCGTCGACCTCACGGTGACCGGCGACGAACGCCCACTGGCCGCCACGGTCGACCGGGCGGTGTACCGCATCGTCCAGGAGGCCCTCACCAACGCGGCCCGGCACGCGGGCCCCGCCAAGGTCAGCGTCGAACTCGCCTACGCAGACGCCGACTTGACGATCCGCGTGGAGGACGACGGCACCGCCGACCCGACCAGCCCGACCACCCCGGGCGCAGGCCTCACCGGTATGCGCGAACGCGTCACGGCCCTCGGCGGCACCTTGCACGCGGCCCCACGGAAGGAGGGCGGCTTCGCGGTACGGGCGTCGCTGCCGCTGGGGGAGGCGGGATGATCAGGGTCGCCCTCGTCGACGACCAGGCGCTGATGCGGGCCGGGTTCCGGGCGTTGCTGGAGGCCGAGGACGGCATCGAGGTGGTCGGTGAGGCGGCCAACGGCGAACTGGGCCTGGCCCTCGTCCGCGCACACGTCCCCGACATCGCGCTGATCGACGTACAGATGCCGGTCATGACGGGCATCGAGGCGACCCGCCGGATCGCCGCCGACCCCGCCCTGTCCACCGTCCGGGTCGTGATCCTCACCAACTACGGCCTGGACGAGTACGTCTTCGAGGCCCTCCGTGCCGGCGCGAGCGGCTTCCTGCTGAAGGACACCGAACCGGCCGACCTCCTCCAGGCCATCGAGGTCGTGGCCCGCGGCCAGGCTCTGCTCTCCCCGTCGGTCACCCGCACCCTGATCGGCGAGTTCGTCGCCCGCCCGCCGGACCGGGCCACGCCCCCGGGCCTGGACTGCCTCACCCGCCGCGAACGCGAGGTGACGGCCCTGGCCGCCCACGGCCTCACCAACGAGGAGATCGCCGCGCACATGGTCATCAGCCCCTTCACGGCCAAGACCCACATCAGCCGCGCGATGACGAAGCTAGGGGCCCGGGACCGGGCCCAACTGGTTGTCTTCGCCTACGAGTCGGGGCTGGTGGCCCCACGCCGCACATAACCCGTTGCACGGAACGCTGACGGATCAGCAGCCTTGAGCGATGACCGAGACGACACGCACACAGAGCCCGGCCGTCCATGAGCAGATTCTCGGCTACTACGCCCGCGGCAAGGAGGACGCCCGCCTCAGAGAGGGCGGCGCACCTGCAGGCCGCCTGGAGTTCTGGCGCACCCAGGACGTACTACGACGCGTCCTGCCCCCGGCCCCCGCCCGCGTACTGGACGTCGGCGGCGGCAGCGGCGTGCACGCGCAGTGGCTGGCGGAGGACGGCTACGAGGTCGAACTCGTCGACCCCGTACCACTCCACGTCGAACAGGCGTCACGCCTCCCCGGCGTGACGGCGAGGCCCGGTGACGCCCGCTCCCTCCCGGACGCGGACGCCTCCTACGACGCGGTACTACTGCTCGGCCCGCTGTACCACCTACCCGAACGGACCGACCGCGTACGGGCGTTGGCAGAAGAACGCCGGGTGGTGAAGCCGGGCGGGCCCGTGATCGCGGCCACCATCAACCGCTACGCGGGCCTGCACGACCTGCTCCGCGAGGAACGCTACTTCGACCCGCCCCAGCGAGCCCGCACGGACGCGGCGAGCACCACCGGCCGCCACGACGGCGGGGGCGACCTGTTCACGGTCGCCTACTTCGCCCAACCTGCCGAGGTACCGGCCGAGTTCACAGACGCGGGCCTCACCGTAGAGGGCGAGTACGGCCTGGAGGGCCTGGCCTGGCTGATGGGCGGGATCGAGAACTGGCTGGACGATCCCGAACGCCGCGAGATCGTCCTGGCCGCCACCCGCCGCATCGAGTCCGAGCCAACCCTCCTGGGAGCAAGCGGCCACCTGCTCACAACAGGCAGACGGCCCCAGGAAATCGCCGGTGACCGCAGTCCGGGACCACACCGAACACATCACCTACGCGGCCGTCCCACCCGCATAGTCGCTGTTGAAGGTCGTCTCAATAGTCGTAGCCACCGACTGAGCCACCCCCGTCCCCGTGAGAATGATCCCCAACTCCCGGTTGTTGGACAGCGAGTTGCTGCTGATGTTCATGGACCCCGCCTCCACTTCCTGCGTGGACAGCCCATAGTCCGCGACCATGGCCTTGGCGTGGATGTAGAACCCGTCCGGGTCGGAGTACCCCACGACCGTGCCACCCGCCGCCTTGACCGCCGAGACCTGGCTGGAGTAACTGGACGGACTCTCCAGCACCACCCGCACGGTCACCCCCGCCTTCGCCCGCGCCACGATCGCGTTGACGACCGTGCTGTCACTGAACTCCAGCTCCTCGACGTCGAGCGTCTTGGTGGCGGCGTTGATGACGGTCAGCAGCCGACTGCGGGAGTCGGTCGGCGACCAGAGCAGATGGTCGCCGTCGGTCGGAGTGATCGACGTACCGGCGTAGTCCGCGTTGAACACCTTCTCGATCGCGGCGACATCGCGGGTGTCGTCGGTGAAGACACCGTAGTCCCGCCCCGTCGAGTAGTACTGCGAGGTCAGGTTCCCGGTCAGGACCAGCGACTTGGTGGCGTCCACCGTGATCGTCTTCTGGTGGGTGTAGACGAAGCTCGACGGCGACCACACCACCCCCACACCGGCGTTGGTCAGGGCGGTGTACGCCGAGTTGTTGGCGGACTTGTGCGCCTGGTCGAGAACCACCCGCACGGTGACGCCCTTGTTCTCCAGGGCGACGAGGTCGTTGACGGCCGTGGTGTCCTCCAGCTCGTACATGGTCATGTCGAGCGACGAGGTGGCCGAGTTGATGAAGTCGTAGATCGTGGGCTCGCTGCTGCTCAGCGAGAAGGCGAAGGCTGAGTAGCTCGCGGCGTTCGCGGGGGACGCGGTGGCGAGCATGGCGGCGCCGGCCGCCAGGGCGACACCTGCGCGGCCGATGACCTTCCACAACATGCGTGACTCCTAGTCGGGTTGATGCCCACGTGGGGGGTGGTGAGCGTGGGCATGACACCACGCGCGTAGACCAGGAGGAAGAGGACGATGGTGAACTGGGGATTACCGGCCGGAAGCGCAGCCGGACAAAAGGGAGTTCGTGCAGGTGGGGGCCGGTTCATGGGGTGCCCGCGGAATCGCAAAATCTTCGTAGGCCCACCAGAAGGCCGCCCCCCTCACTCCTGGCCGCCCTCCGTCGAGTCCACCGGCATCGGCAGCAACTCCCACGCCTCGACGGCGTATTCGAGATCCCCGCCGGCCTGGATGCGCCAAGGGGCGTCGCCCGTGGGGTAGAACCGCAGGGTCAGGGTCTGCCCGGTGGACAGGTACAGCTCGGCGATGGAGTGGTCGACCACCAGGCGCAGTTCGATGGGCCCCGCAGGACAAGGCATCGTGGCCGAGCCGCCGTGCGCCCGCGGGTCCAGGGAGGCGTGGCCGCGGTCGACGACCAGTTGATGGTTCGTCACATCAAGCCGGATGTCGAGACGTTCGCTGCCGTCGGCGGAGGTGACCAGCCGCAAGGACGCGTCACCGGTTCCGGACACTGCCAGGCGGGCGGTCAGGTCGAAGCAGCGGCCGACCGGGCCGAGCTCGGCCGGGCCGTCCTCCGCGGTGCTCAGGCCGGCGGACTTCACCGCCTGCGGGCCGCGCAGGGCGAGGAGTTCGCGGGCGGGCTCCTGCCGGAGCGTGCCGTCCTCGGTGAGGGTCAACTCGCGGGGGACGGTGAGGACTCCGGCCCAGCCGGACTCGTCGGCCCAGTCGGCGTCCCGCGCTTCCCGGGCCCAACCCCACAGCAGCCGGCGGCCGTCGGGGGCGGGCAGCAGGGCGGGGGCGTAGAAGTCGGGGCCGTGGTCCAGCGGTACGGGTGCCGCGAACCGGTCCCGGCCGGTGAGGACCTGGGTGCCGCGGGGGCCGTCCTGCGGGCTCCAGTCGCTGACGATCAGCGCGCCGCCGAGCGCCCCGAAGTCGGCGTACTGCGGGCACTCCCACCCGGTGTCGGGGCGGGAGCGCTCCTCGGGTTCGCTGGTCAGGAAGGGGCCCTGGTACGTCCACTGCTCCAGGTCGTCCGACGTGTACAGGAAGGCCGCGCCCCGGCCGTCCGCCAGGGCGGCGCCGACCAGCATCCGCCAGCCGCCGTCCTGCCGCCACACATAGGGGTCGCGCCACATCGTGCTGCCGCTCGGCGGCTCGGGGACGACCAGCTCCGGACGCTTGGTCCAACTCAGGCCGCCGTCAAGGGAGTCCGCGGCGGCGATCGGCTGCCACCAGCGGTCGGCGCGGTGCGCGGAGTAGAAGGCCACGAGGCGTTCGCCGTCGCCGACCGCGTTGCCGGAGAAGCAGCCGTCGGCGTCGTACCCGCCGGGAGTGGGGGTGAGGGCGAGCGGGAGGAGCTGCCAGTGGACCAGGTCGGGGCTGCGGAAGTGGCCCCAGTGGACGTTCTCGTGGCGGGTGCCGTGCGGGTTGTGCTGGAAGAAGACGTGGTAGTGGCCGTCGTGGAAGACCAGTCCGTTGGGGTCGTTGATCCAGCCCCGGGGCGGACGCAGGTGCACGGCGGGGCGATGGGGGTCGGTGCGGTGTGTGGACAAGGTCGCGCCTTTCCTCTAACGGGTGAAAGTGTGATCAAACGCATGAGATGCACGGGTGTCGTGACCGGCTCTCGGATGCGCAGCCATCTCGTACTCTTGCCGCGTGTCAACCCATGAAGATCACCCTTCGAACGGCAGACGGGCCCGCCGGACCGATGTCGCGCGGCTGGCCGGTGTCTCCCCGGCGACCGTCTCCTTCGTCCTGAACCGGACGGCCGGACAGACGATCAGCGACGAGACCCGGCAGCGGGTTCTCCAGGCGGTCGCCGAACTCGACTACCGCCCCAACCGGGCCGCGCAGGGGCTGCGGCAGGGACGCAGTTCGACCATCGGCTTCGTCAGCCACGACGTCGACTTCGGTGTGTTCGCGGCCGCCGCGATCAAGGGTGCGCACGAGGCGTCGATACGCCACGGCAACCTGCTGCTCCTGGTCAACACCGGCGGTTCGAACCGCCAGGCCGCACAGCTGGTCGGCGACCTCCTCGACCGGCAGGTGGACGCCCTGATCCTCGCCGGGGCCGGCACCAGGTCGGTGACGCTCCCGGAGGGTGCCGAACGGGTCCCGACGGTCCTGCTGAACTGTTTCGTGCCGGGGGACCCCGTCCCGTCGATCCTGCCGGACGAGGTGCGCGGCGGCCGGGAGGCCACCCAGGCGCTGCTCGACCTCGGCCACCGGGACATCGCCTACCTCACCGGTACGGTCAGCGCCTGGGCCACCAAGGCCCGACTGCGCGGATTCCGTGAGGCGCTGCGCGGTGCCGGGCGCGACCCCGGTGGGCACACCGTGCTGCCCGGGAACTACCACGCGGACTCCGGCTACGAGCTGGCGCGGAAACTGCTGAAGCGCGGCCCCAGGCCGACCGCGATCATGTGCGGCAACGACCGGATGGCGTTCGGCGCACTCCTGGCGCTTCTGGAGGCGGGGATCCGGGTGCCCGAGGACATCTCGGTCTTGGGGTACGACGACCAGTTCCAGCTCGCGGCGGAGATCCATCCGGCGCTGAGCACCGTACGACTGCCCTACGACGTGATGGGGCGGCTGGCCGCCGAGGGCCTGTCCGAGGGCGGGCCCGCCCTGCAGGCCGGGCGCACCCTGGTGCACTGCCCGCTCGTGCTGCGCGCTTCGACGGCGCCGCCCGCGGGCGGCGCCGGACGGGCCTGAGCCGGACAGGCCCCGCGGACACACGTGGTCATCCACGGATAACTCCCTCGTAACAAGTCCTTGACGCCAGAAACAGGGGGCGGCTAGCTTTCGGCCACTAACCCGAATTAGTAACCCGCCGCGGTGGCCTGGTGCAAGACCCGCCCCGGCAGACCAGGTCACCTCAGGTGCGTGACGGCGGCTCCCCGCCCGCCGGCGCACCCGCCAAGGAGGAACGCATGTCCACACGGAAACTGGTTGTGGGTGTCAGTGCGCTCAGCGCGCTCGCACTGCTCGCCACCGGCTGCTCGTCCGGTTCCGGCAGCAGCGCGAGCGACAAGAAGACCATCACGATCTGGACCGGCATGGACCAGCCGATCATCGACGGTCTGAAGGCCAAGCTGGCGCCCGAGGCCAAGGCCAAGGGCATCACCGTCCAGTGGCGCCGGGTCGACAACATCAACCAGCTGCTCGTGCAGAAGGTGCAGGCGGGCGACGCGCCGGACATCGCCCTGCTGCCGCAGCCGGGCATCATCAAGGACCTCGCGGGCAAGGGCAAGATCACCCCGCTGGACGACGTCCTCGACCTCGCCTCGCTGAAGACGAGCATGACGGCGGGCACGCTGGACGTCGCCAAGGTCAACGGCAAGACCTACGGCCTGATGGTCAGCATGAACGTCAAGGGCCTGGTCTTCTATCCGAAGAAGGCGTTCGAGAAGGCCGGTTACACCGTGCCGACCTCCCTCGACGAGCTCAACACCCTCACGGCGAAGATCAAGGCCGACGGGAACACCCCGTGGTGTCTGGGTATCGAGTCCGGCACGGCGACCGGCTGGCCCGCCACGGACTGGCTGGAGAACCTGGTCATGAAGTACGGCGGCGTCGACAAGTACAACGAATGGGTGTCGCACAAGGTCAAGTTCGACTCGCCGCTGGTCCGCAAGGCCGCCGCCGAGTTCGAGAAGATCGCCTTCACCAACGGCAACGTGCTCGGCGGCCGCAAGGCCATCGCCAGCAACGCCTTCGGCACGGCCGGCAACGCGATGTTCAAGAGCACGCCCGGCTGCTACATGTACCAGCAGGGCAGCTTCATCACCGGCTTCTTCCCGAAGACGGTCCAGAAGAACCTGGACTCCGAGGTCGGCGTCTTCGGCCTGCCGGCGGCCATCGCGGGCGGTGAGAACCCCGTCGAGGGCGGCGGCGACACCGCCTCCATCTACCAGGACAGCCCGGCCGCCCGCACGGTCATGAAGCTGCTCGCGGCCACCGACCTCGGCACCACCGCCGCGGGCAACGGCTCGTCCTTCATCTCCCCGCACAAGGACTTCCCGCTCTCGGCCTACCCGCTCAAGACGACCCAGTCGGTCGCCAAGGTCGCCTACGACTCCACGGGCTTCGTCTTCGACGGCTCCGACGCGATGCCCACGGCGGTCGGCACCGGCACCTTCTGGAAGGACATGACGGCCTGGATCTCGGGCGAGGAGTCGCTGGACACCGCCCTGAAGAACATCGACGCCAGCTGGCCCGCCAGCTGATCACGCACGGCGGGCCGCCGGGACGCGCTCCCGGCGGCCCACCGCCCGGCCCGATACCCCACGTGTTCGAGGAAGGAACCGACGTGGTCAGCCAAGTACTCTCGACGGCGCTCACGGTGCTGGCCGGCATCGCCGCCGCCCTGGCCGTCTACTGGGTGCTCAACAAACTCGCCGAAGTCCTCCCGGGACGCTGGGAAGACCGGATCAAGCCCTACCTCTACATCGCGCCGGCCGTCGCGGCGATCGGCGTCTACCTGGTCTACCCCACGGTCGTCACCGTCCTGGACAGCCTCAAGAGCAGCGACGGCAGCCGCTTCGTCGGACTGGACAACTTCACCGGCCTCCTCGGCACCCCGGCCTTTCGGCAGACCCTGCTCAACTCGCTGCTGTGGATCGCCCTCGTCCCCGCCGCCTGCATCGTGGTGGGCCTGTTCGTCGCCGTACTCGCCGACCGCCTGACCTCCTCGGCGGAGAAGGCGGCCAAGACCATCGTCTTCCTGCCCATGGCCATCAGCGCCGTGGGCTCGGCGACCGTCTGGCGCTTCATGTACGCCACCCAGCCCGCCGGCACCGACCAGACCGGCCTCCTGAACGGCATCGTCACCGCCTTCGGCCACGACCCCGTGCCCTGGCTCCAGCAGAGCGGCCTGCACGCCAACAGCATGCTGCTCATGCTGATGCTGCTGTGGGGACAGGCCGGCTTCGCCATGGTGCTGCTGTCCGCCGCGATCAAGGGCGTCCCGCAGGAGACCCTGGAGGCGGCCCGCCTGGACGGTGCGGGCGAGGGACGGCTCTTCTGGCGGATCATCATCCCGCAGATCCGCGGAACGATCATCACCGTGTTCGTCACGGTCCTCATCACCGTGATGAAGGTCTTCGACGTGGTCTACGTGATGACCAACGGGTCCTTCAACACCAACGTCGTGGGCCTGGAGTTCTTCAACCAGCTCTACACGAACTACAACTACGGCTACGCGTCGGCGATCGTCGTCATGCTGCTCATCGCCATCGTGCCGATCATGATCTACCAGATTCGCCACTTCAGGGCGGAGGAGTCGGCATGACCACGCAGACAACGCAGAAGGTCTCCCCGACGGTGCGACCGAGCCGCACCCAGGCATCCCCCAGGAGGGGAAGGGGCGGGCGCCGGCTGCCGACCAAGCTGAGCGTGCTCCTGGTGTGCGCCCTGTGGACCGTACCCACCCTCGGGGTGGTCCTCACGTCCTTCCGCAGCCTCGACGACGCCAACTCCAGCGGCTGGTGGACCCTGTTCGCCCACCCCGGCGGCTTCACCCACCTCACCGGCGGCAACTACTCCAGGGCCATCGAACAGGCCGACCTGGGCTCGGCGTTCCTCAACAGCGTGGCCATCACCCTCCCCGCGGTGTTCCTGCCGCTGCTCATCGCCGCCTTCGCCGCGTACGCCTTCACCTTCATGACGTTCAAGGGCCGCGACACGCTGTTCATCGTCATCGTGAGCCTGCTGGTCGTGCCGAACTACGTCGCGTTCGTCCCGATCATCAAGCTGTACGCCTCCGTGCACCTCAACGGGACCTTCCCGGCCGCCTGGCTCGCGCACATCGGCTTCGGCATGTCGCTCGCCGTCTACCTGCTGCGCAACTACATGTCGACCCTGCCCCGGGACGTCATCGAGTCCGCCAAGATCGACGGCGCGAGCCACTTCCAGACCTTCTACCGGCTGATCCTGCCCATGTCGGCCCCGGCGCTGGCCTCCTTCGCGATCTTCCAGTTCCTCTGGGTGTGGAACGACCTCCTGGTCGCCCTGGTCTTCGTGGGCCCCGGCGACAAGCAGCCGATCACCATGGCGGTCAACAACCTGCTGTCCCAGCAGGGCAACGGCTGGGAACTCGTCACGGCGGGCGGCCTGTTCTCCATGCTCGTACCGCTCGGGATCTTCCTGCTCCTCCAGCGGTACTTCGTCCGCGGCCTCACCAGCGGCGCCGTCAAGGGCTGACACCACCATGAGCACAACACCCGCCCCCTGGTGGCGTTCCGCCGTGATCTACCAGGTCTACATACGCAGCTTCGCCGACGGCGACGGCGACGGCTGCGGCGACCTCGCCGGCCTCCGCTCCCGCCTGCCCTACCTGGCCGACCTCGGTGTCGACGCGATCTGGATCAACCCCTGGTACCCGTCACCCCTGGTCGACGGCGGCTACGACGTCTCCGACCACCGGGACATCGACCCCTCCTACGGCACCCTCGACGAAGCCCGGCACCTCATCGCCGAGGCCCACGGACTCGGCCTGCGCGTCATCCTGGACGTCGTCCCCAACCACACCTCCGACCAGCACATCTGGTTCCAGGAGGCGCTGGCGGCCGGCCCCGGATCACCCGAGCGGGAGCGGTATGTCTTCCGCGAGGGCAAGGGCGAGGACGGTTCACTGCCCCCGAACGACTGGCACGCGGCCTTCGGCGGCCCCGCCTGGACCCGCACCGGCGACGGCCAGTGGTACCTGCACCTGTTCGCCCCCGAACAGCCCGACCTGAACTGGGACAACCCCGAGGTCCGCGCCGAGTTCGCGTCGATCCTGCGCTTCTGGTTCGACCTCGGCGTCGACGGCTTCCGCATCGACGTCGCCCACGGCATGGCCAAGGACCCCGACCTACCCGACCTCGGCCTGCCGGAGTTCCGCGTCATCGCCCACGAAGGCCAGGAGAACCACCCGCACTGGGACCGCGACGGCGTCCACGCCATCTTCCGCGAGTTCCGTGCCGTCGCCGACAGTTACGCCGACCCGCGCGTCTTCGTCGCCGAGGCCCATGTCCGCCCCGGCCGCCTGGCTCGCTACGTCCGCCCGGACGAACTCCACACGGCCTTCAACTTCGACTTCCTCAAGTGCCCCTTGGAAGCAGGCCGGTTGCGCGAGGTCATCGACCGCACGATCAGCGACCTCGCCACCGTCGGCGCCCCCGCCACCTGGGTCCTGTCCAACCACGACGAGACCCGCCACCTCACCCGCTACGGCCGCGCCCGCACCGGCGTGACCACCGCACTGCGCGACCACGCCCAGCCCACCGACCTCGCTCTCGGCACCCGCCGGGCCCGCGCCGCGGCCCTGCTCATGCTGGCCCTGCCCGGCGGCGCCTACATCTACCAGGGCGAGGAACTCGGCCTCCCCGAAGTCGAGGACCTCCCCGACGAGGTCCTCCAGGACCCGACCTGGGAACGCTCCGGCCACACGGCCCGGGGCCGCGACGGCTGCCGGGTCCCCCTGCCCTGGAGCGGCGACACCCCGCCCTTCGGCTTCGGCCCGCCCGGCTCCACCCCCTGGCTGCCCCAGCCCGAGGACTGGAAGTCCCGTACCGCCGAGGCCAATCGGGCCGACCCCACCTCCATGCTCCACCTCTACCGGGACGCCCTGCGCCTGCGCCGCACCGAACCGGGCTTCGACGGCAAGGACATCCACTGGCTCGACAGCCCCGACGGCACACTCCTGTTCGCCCGCGGCCACCGCCTCCTGTGCGCCGTCAACCTCTCCCACCGGTCGCTCGCCCTCCCCGCCACCCACGGAGACCTGCTCCTCGCCTCCGGGCCCCTGGACGACGACGGCCTCCTTCCCCCGGACACCACGGCCTGGCTGCGCACCACCTGAACCCGGCCGCCCGGGACCGTTCTGATGTTGGATGGGTCGACCGACGCACTCGAACACCGAGGTGAGAGATGCAGTTCACGACGCGACCCACACTCCAGGGCACCTTCGGCATGGTGTCCTCCACCCACTGGCTGGCCTCGCAGTCGGCGATGGCCGTCCTGGAGGACGGCGGCAACGCGTACGACGCGGCCGTCGCCGGCGCCTTCGTGCTGCACGTCGTGGAACCGCACCTCAACGGACCCGCCGGCGAGGTGCCCATCGTCCTCGCCCCGGCGGACGGCGACATACGGGTGCTGTGCGGCCAAGGGGTCGCGCCCGCCGGGGCGACGGTGGCGCACTACAAGGGACTCGGTCTGGATCTCGTACCCGGTACGGGACCGCTCGCGGCGGCCGTCCCCGGTGCCTTCGACGCCTGGATGCTGCTCCTCCGCGACCACGGCACGAAGACCCTCGCCGACGTCCTCAAGTACGCCATCGGGTACGCCGAGGACGGCCACGCGCCCGTGGAGAACGTCGGCGCGACCGTCGAGACCGTACGGGAGCTGTTCGAGACGGAGTGGACCTCGTCGGCTGACGTGTACCTGCCCGGCGGGCGGGCCCCGCGGCCCGGCGAACTGTTCCGCAACCCCGCCCTCGCCGCCACCTGGAAACGCCTTCTTACCGAGGTCGCCCAGGCCGGTGACCGGGTCGCGCAGATCGAGGCCGCGCGCGAGGTCTGGCGCTCCGGCTTCATCGCCGACGCCCTGGTACGGCAGGCCCGGCGCCCCACCATGGACACCAGCGGCGAGCGCCACACCGGGACCCTCACGGCCGCCGACCTCGCCGGCTGGTCCGCGACCTACGAGAGCCCGGCCACGTACGACTGGAACGGCTGGACCGTGTGCAAGGCCGGCGCCTGGAGCCAGGGCCCGGCTCTGCTCCAGCAACTCGCGCTGCTCCCGGCCGAGTTGCCCCGGTACGGCTCCGCGGACTACGTCCACCTGCTGATCGAGGGCTGCAAGCTCGCCATGGCCGACCGGGAGGCCTGGTACGGGGACGCCGCCGAGGTTCCGCTGGAGGACCTGCTGTCGGCCGACTACAACGCGGCCCGGCGCGCACTCGTCGGCGCCAAGGCCTCGTACGAACTGCGCCCCGGCGGTCCGGGCGGCCGCACCCCGCGACTCAGCGCGCACGCGCACGTGGTCGTCGCGGACGAGCCGGGGTTCGACCCGATGGGCGCGGGCGAGCCGACGGTGGCCAGGCCGGAGGGGAGCGGTGCGCCGCGCGCGCGTACCGGCGAGCCCGATGTCCGTGCCGACGGCGCCACCCGTGGCGACACCTGCCATCTCGACGTCGTCGACCGCTGGGGCAACATGATCGCCGCCACCCCCAGCGGCGGCTGGCTCCAGTCCAACCCCGTCGTGCCCGAGCTGGGCTTCCCGCTCGGCACCCGGCTCCAGATGACCTGGCTGGAGGAGGGCCTGCCGAACTCGCTCACCCCCGGCCGCCGCCCCCGCACCACCCTGACCCCCTCGATCGCCCTGCGGGACGGCGTCCCGGTCATGGCCTTCGGCACGCCCGGCGGCGACCAGCAGGACCAGTGGCAGCTGCACTTCCTCCTGGCCGTCGCGCTGCGCGCCGAGGTGCGCGGCGGCCTCGACCTCCAGGGTGCGATCGACGCCCCGAACTGGCACAACGACGGCTTCCCGGGCTCGTTCTACCCGCGCGGAATGCGGCCCGGGAGCGTCACGGTCGAGTCCCGTATCGGCACGGACGTGATCGAGGAGCTGCGGCGGCGCGGCCACGACGTGACCGTCGGCGACTCCTGGTCGGAGGGGCGGCTGTGCGCGGTGGCACGGGACCCGGAGACGGGCGTGCTGTCGGCGGCCGCGAACCCACGGGGCATGCAGGGGTACGCGGTGGGCCGCTGACCGGGGCGTTCCGGGCAGTCGGCCGCGCGCCCCGATTTCATGCCGATTCCACCGGGAGTCCACCCAGCCGGCGGGGATTGTCAGTGGGGCGTGCTCTCATGGAGCCATGATCGTAGACACGGAAACCATCGAGGAGTTTCTGGCCCAGCACGCGGCCGACGTCGAGGAGGCGGTCCGCAAGGCCGCCGCGGCCGAGATCCTGCCCCGCTTCCGTCGGCTCGCCGCGCACGAGGTCGACCAGAAGAGCGGCCCGCACGACCTGGTCACCGACGCCGACCGCCTCGCCGAGCGGCATCTCACCGAGGCGCTCGGCGCCCTGCTGCCCGGTTCCGTCGTGGTCGGCGAGGAGGCGGTGCACGCCGATCCGGCGACGTACGAGGCGATACAGGAAGAAGCGCCGGTCTGGATAGTCGACCCGGTCGACGGCACCCGCCAGTTCGTACGCGGCGAGTCCGGCTTCGCCACGCTGGTCACCCTGGCACACCGCGGAGTCCTGCTCGCCTCCTGGACCTACGCCCCGGCCCGCGACCAACTCGCCATCGCCATAAGGGGCCAGGGTGCCTACCTCGACGGCAAGCGCCTGCACGCCGGCTCGCCCACCCCCGGCCGCGACCTCGAAGTGGCCACGTCCCACCCGGACTACACGACGGACGCCCAGAAGAGAGCCCTGCTGGGCCTGTGGGCCGACGGAGTCTCCACGCGCGCGTGCGGCTCGGCCGGTCTGGAGTATCTCGCCATAGCCCGTGGTGAATTGGATGCGACTGCTTTCAGCTGGGAAGCCGCATGGGATCACGCAGCAGGCATCCTGTTGGTCGAGGAAGCGGGAGGCGCCCACCTCACGCTGAGCGGAGAGCCGTTCCGCATCACCGGCGGCAACGCCCTCCCCTTCACAACGGCCCGAGATGCGGAGACGGCGGGCAGGGTGGCGGAACTTCTGCGGCAGGGGCCGATCTGATCTCGGGCGAAGATCACACCCCGTGGCAGGAGGTCCCCGCCAGGACAACAACCCACCCGGCATATCCTGACCCCATGACCGGCTGACGAAGGGGTCAAGGGTGCCGTCGATGCTCGATGCTGTCGTAGTGGGTGCGGGGCCGAACGGACTGACGGCCGCCGTGGAGCTGGCCCGCCGCGGCTTCTCCGTGGCCGTCTTCGAAGCCAAGGACACCGTCGGCGGAGGAGCCCGCACCGAAGAGCTCACCCTCCCCGGCTTCCTGCACGACCCGTGCTCCGCGGCCCACCCCCTCGGCATCAACTCCCCGGCGTTCCGCGCCCTGCCCCTGGAGCGGTACGGCCTGGAGTGGCTGCACCCCGAACTCCCGATGGCCCACCCCTTCACCGACGGCACGGCCGCGGTGCTGGCCCGTTCCGTCGCCGAGACGGCCGCCTCCTTCGGCCCCCGCGACGCGGGCTCGTACCGCAGGCTGGTCGAGCCCTTCCTGCCCAAGTGGGACGTCCTGGCCCGGGACTTCATGTCCCTGCCGCGCACCGCGCTCCCGCGCGACCCGGTGACCCTCGCCCGCTTCGGCCTGGTCGGCCTGCCGCCGTCGACCTGGCTGACCCGCCGCTTCCACGACGAGCGGGCCAAGACCCTGTTCGCCGGCCTCGTCGCACACGTCATGGCGCCGCTGAGCGGCTTCGCCACCGGCGCCATCGGCCTGGTCTTCGCCCTCGCCGCGCACGCCCGCGGCTGGCCGGTGGCCCGCGGTGGCTCGCAGTCCATCTCGGACGCGCTGACCGCGTATCTGAAGGACCTCGGCGGCCTGGTGCACACCGACTACGAGGTCAAGCGCCTCGACGACCTGCCGCCGGCCCGCGCGTACGTCTTCGACACCTCGCCCACCGCCCTGGCGCGCATCGCCGGCTTCGGCCGCTACTACGAGAACTACAAGTACGGCCCCGGTGTGTTCAAGGTGGACTACGCGCTCGACGGCCCGGTGCCGTGGACCGCCGAGGAGGCCCGTCGGGCCGGTACCGTGCAGATCGGCGCCGACAGCACGGAGATCGGCACCGCCCTGCGCAACGCCTCCCGTGACGGGCGGGCGCCCGACAGACCGTTCATGATCACGGTGCAGCCCGGTGTCGTCGACCCCACCCGCGCGCCCGAGGGCAAGCAGGTGTTCTGGGCCTACGGCCATGTCCCGAGCGGCTGGACCGGCGACCTCACCGACGCCATGGAGCGCCAACTGGAGCGTTTCGCACCGGGGTTCCGCGACCGCGTCCTCGCCCGCGCCACCGCCGGACCGGCCGAACTCGCCGCCCGCAACGCCAACTACGTCGGCGGCGACATCGGTTCCGGCGCGGTGAGCGGCCTCCAGGTCATGCTGCGTCCCAAGCTCAGCCTGTCGCCGTACACCACCCCGCACCCGGCCGTCTTCATCTGCTCCTCGGCCACCCCGCCTGGCCCCGGAGTGCACGGCATGTCCGGGCACAACGCGGCGAAGGCCGTCTGGCGCCGTCTGCGGCAGCAGGGTTAGCGTCCACCGACCCCGGACGCCTTTTCTGCTCACAGAGTTGAGGATGCGGAAAGGGAACTCTGTGTTCCCTTTGTCACTACAACTCAGACAAGAGAACAGTGTGAAAGTTCAAGTGTGTTGAGTACTGTGCGCCTATGAAAGACCGGAGGGCGCGCCTCTCCGACCTCGCGCTTCTCGTACGGGCGCCGGCCGCGTTGAGTGTGCCGGGCGACGTGCTCGCGGGGGCGGCGGCCGCTGGAGACCGACTGACCATCCGGACGTTCGGCGTGATGGGGTCGTCCGTCTGCCTCTACTGGGCGGGCATGGCGCTCAACGACTACGCGGACGCCACGATCGACGCCGTCGAACGCCCCGAGCGGCCGGTGCCGTCGGGCCGGGTGCCCCGCCGCACCGCGCTCGCCGTGGCCGGCGGACTGACCGCGGCCGGCCTCGGACTTGCCGCCGTCTCGGGCGGACGCCGCAGCCTGCTGGCCGCGCTGCCGCTGACCGGCCTGGTCTGGGCGTACGACCTGGGCCTCAAGGCGACACCGGCGGGAGCGGCGGCCATGGCGGGCGCCCGCGGCCTGGACGTCCTGACGGGCGCACTGGCGGCGAGCCCCGGACAGCCGGTCGGTACCGCGCTGCGCAGGGGAGCGGGCCCGGCCGCCCTGGTCGGCGCCCACACGTACACGCTGATGGCCCTGAGCCGCCACGAGATCCAGGGCGCGCCGGCCCGGTTGCCGGCGGCGACGCTGGCGGCCTCGACGGCGACGGCACTGGCGGCCGCGGCCCCGGCCCTGCGCGAGGTCGCCCGAAGCGCACCGCGCCTCGCCGGGGAACGCCAGTCGCCCGCCGCCCGAAGCACCCAACGCCCCACACCCCGCGCCCTCGTCACCGCAGGTGCCGCGCTCGCCTACCTCGGAACCTACGGAACCGCCCAGCTCAAGGCCGTACGCAAGCCCTCCGGCGACAACGTCCGGCGGGCCGTCGGGGCCGGGATCCTCTCCCTCATGCCTCTACAGGCGGCGCTGACCGCCCGCGCCGGCGCCCCGGTCGCGGCCACGGTCCTCGGCGTCGCCCACCCCCTCGCGCGACGGCTCGCCCGGCGCATATCCCCCACCTGACCTCTGTGTGAGGAACCCCCGCATGGAACCGCCCCCCACCCCCCTCAGATTCGGCTACGGCACCAACGGCTTCACCCAGCACCGGCTGGACGCCGTCCTCGGTATCCTCGCCGACCTCGGCTACGACGGTGTAGCCCTCACCCTCGACCACATCCACCTCGACCCGTACGCCGACGACCTGTCCCAGCGCCTCACCGCCCTGGCCCGGTCCCTCAACCGCTACGGCCTCGATCTGACCGTGGAGACCGGAGCGCCCTATCTCCTCGACCCCCGCGGCAAGCACCTGCCCACGCTGATGGCGGACGACGACGGGCGGCGAACCGACCTGCTGCGTCGGGCCGTTCACATCGCGGCCGACCTCGGATCGCCCACCGTCCACCTCTGCAGCGGCCCCGCGCCGGAGGGGCTGTCGGAGGCGGACGCGTTCAAGCGGCTCGCGGCCGGGCTCGGGCCGGTGCTGGAGACGGCGGAGCGGTACGGCGTCGCGCTGGCCTTCGAGCCGGAGCCGTACATGTTCGTCGACACCGTGGACAAGTGCCTTCGGCTGGCCGAACTCCTCGGCGGACACGAGCTGTTCGGCATCACGCTGGACATCGGGCACGCCCACTGCGTGGAGGAGCGGCCCCTGCTGGAGTGCGTCCGGCTGGCGGCGCCGCGCCTGCTGAACGTGCAGATCGAGGACATGCGGCGCGGCATCCACCAGCACCTCGAACCCGGCACCGGCGAGATCGACTTCCCGCCGGTGCTGGCGGCCCTGCGCGCCCTCCGGCACGACGGTCTGGTCTCGGTGGAGATCCAGGGCGGCACCCTGGACGCCCCCGAAGTCGCCCGCCGCTCCATCGAGTTCCTGCGCGCCGCGGCGGCGTAACCCTCCCTCACCGAACCCAACTCCTCCGACCCCACAGGAGGCTCGGCCCGTCATGCCCTCCACGCCCCCGCTTCCCTCGGCTCCCCCGGCCCCCACCCCACTCCCGACGCCCTGTCCCCGGCGGCCCGCGCCTGGCTCGACGAGGCCACCGCCCGCATCAACGCCCAACCCACCGCGATCCGGGCCCTGTTCCCCGCGGCGCGAAGACGCTGCGGTCAGGCCCCGTTGGACGAGCACCGGACGACGGACGAGGTCGCCCGAGCCGTCCTGCTCACCGCCCTGCCCCTGCACGGCTCCGCGCTCGCCGAGGAGGTCGCGGGCCTGTACCGGCACGGCGACCCGGCCGAACAACGGGCGGTGCTATGGGCGTTGCCCCTGCTCCGCGATCTCGACGACACCGGCCTCGCCCTCGTCCGTGAGGCCCTCCGCGGCAACGACACCACCGTCGTCGCGGCCGCCCTCGGCCCGTACGCCGCCGCGCGGCTCCCGGACGCCGAGTACCGGCAGGCCGTCCTCAAGTGCGTGTTCCTCGACATCCCGCTCACCCGGGTGACCGGCCTCGACACCCGCGCCGACCACGAACTCGCCCGCATGCTGGCCGACTTCGCCCATGAACGCATCGCCGCCGGACGGGGACGTACCCCCCGACATCTGGCCCCTGGTCCGCGCCTTCCCCGACATCGCGGACACCCTCGCCGCCCAGGCCCGCTCCCTGGCACCCGCCCGCCCCGAGTCCGCCGCCCGTGCCCTGGCCGCGCTCGGCGTGCACCCGGCGCTCGAACAACCCCAGGAAAAGGCCTGATCATGCGCATCTTCGACCCACACATCCACATGACGTCCCGCACCACCGACGACTACCAGGCCATGCACGCCGCCGGAGTGCGCGCCGTCGTCGAACCCGCCTTCTGGCTGGGCCAGCCCCGCACCTCGCCCGAGAGCTTCTACGACTACTTCGACGCGCTGCTCGGCTGGGAGCCGTACCGGGCCGCCCAGTTCGGCATCCAGCACTTCTGCACGATCGCTCTCAATCCCAAGGAGGCCAACGACCCGCGCTGCACACCGGTGTTGGACCAGCTCGACCGCTATCTCGCCAAGGACCGGGTCGTCGCCGTAGGTGAGATCGGCTACGACTCGATGACCCCCGAGGAGGATGAGGCGCTCGCCCGCCAACTCCAACTCGCCGTAGAGCACGGCCTGCCCGCCCTCGTCCACACCCCGCACCGCGACAAGGCCGCCGGGACCAGGAGGACCCTCGACGTCGTACGGGAGTCCGGCATCGCCCCGGAACTCGTCCTCCTCGACCACCTCAACGAACTCACCGTCGGCATGGCCCTCGACAGCGGCTGCTGGGCCGGGTTCTCGATCTACCCGAAGACCAAGATGAGCGAGGACCGCATGGTCGAGATCCTCCAGGCGCACGGCACCGAACGCGTGCTCGTCAACTCGGCCGCCGACTGGGGGAGTTCGGACCCGCTCAAGACCCGTAAGACCGCCGACGCGATGCTCGCGGCCGGGTTCGACGAGGACACGGTGGACCGGGTGATGTGGCGCAACCCCGTCGCCTTCTACGGTCAGAGCGGCCGCCTCGACCTCGACGAGCCCAAGCCCGACGACGCGTCCAGCTTCCAGGGCAACTCCATCCGGCGCGGGGGAGAGTGAGCCGGGCATGCGCTTCCGCCACCCGGACGGTACGACCGTCCACCTCGGCTACTGCAGCAACGTCCACCAGGCCGAGGACCTGGACGGCGTGGTCTCCCAACTCGCCCGGTACGCCGAGCCGGTACGGCAGCGGCTGGGCGTCGACCGGCTGGGCGTGGGGCTGTGGCTGGCCCGAGACGTCGTCTCCGAACTCGTCGGTGACGAGCGGGCGTTGAGGCGGCTGAGCGACGAACTCGCCGCCCGGGGACTGGAGACCGTCACCCTCAACGCCTTCCCGTACGCCGGGTTCCACCGCGAGGTCGTCAAGAAGGACGTCTACCTCCCCGACTGGGCGGACGAGGCCCGGCTGCGCTACACCCTCGACTGCGCCCGCGTGCTCACCGCGCTGCTGCCCGAGGACGCCGAGCGCGGCAGCGTCTCCACCCTGCCGCTGGCCTGGCGCGAGCCCTGGCCGACGGAACGGGCCGACGCGGCCCGGCACGCCCTGGACCGGCTGGCCGCCGGGCTCGCCACGATCGAGGTCGAGACCGGCCGCCGTATCCGCGTCGGCTTCGAACCGGAGCCGGGCTGCGTCGTGGAGACGACCGCCCAGGCGGTACGGCACCTCGGTGGCCTCGACCCGGACCGGCTCGGCATCTGCCTGGACGCCTGCCATCTCGCCGTCGGCTTCGAGGAACCGGCGGCCGCCCTGGACCGCCTCGCCAAGGCCGGCCTCCCGGTCGTGAAACTCCAGGCCTCCTGCGCCGTCGAGGCGGCCGACCCCACCGACCCCGCGGCCCGAGCCGCCCTGCGCCGACTCGCCGAACCCCGCTTCCTGCACCAGACGCGGACTCCGCGGGGCGCGGAGAGCCCGAGCGGCATGCCGGCCACGCCCCCGGCGCCGGGTGGCGAGGCTCGCGGGCCCGGCGCTCCCACCCCCGCCGGCCCGCCCGGCACCGACGCCCCCGTGCTCGGCACCGACGACCTCGCCGACGCCCTCGACGGCGGCCTGCCCTGCGCTCCCGGCCGCCCCTGGCGGACCCACTTCCACGCCCCCCTCCACGCCGCCCCCGAGCCACCCCTCCGGACGACCGCCGGCCATCTCGCCGACGTACTCACCGGGCTCCTCGGCGGCCCCACCCCCCGCTGCGACCACATCGAGGTCGAGACCTACACCTGGTCCGTCCTCCCCGAACCCCCCACCGACCTCCCCGGCGGCATCGCCGCCGAACTCGCCTGGGCCCGCGACCGGTTGACCGGTGTCGGCCTCAAGGAGGACCCGTCATGAAACGCCTCGTCGTCCTCGACATCGTGGGCCTCACCCCCAACCTGCTGAAGCACATGCCCGCCGTCGCCGCCCTCGGCGAACGCGGCTCCCGGGCCCGACTCGACACCGTCCTCCCGGCCGTCACCTGCACCGTCCAGTCGACCCTTCTCACCGGCGAACTCCCCTCCGAGCACGGCGTGGTGGGCAACGGCTGGTACTTCCGCGAGCTCGGCGACGTACTGCTGTGGCGCCAGCACAACGCCCTCGTCGGCGGCGAGAAGATCTGGGAGACCGCCCGGAGGACCGTCCCCGGCTACAAGGTCGCCAACATCTGCTGGTGGTACGCCATGGGCGCCGACGTCGACCTCACCGTCACCCCGCGCCCGATCTACTACTCCGACGGCGCCAAGGAACCCGACTGCTACACCTGGCCGCCGTCCCTGCACGACGAACTCACCGACCGCCTGGGCCCGTTCCCCCTCTTCACCTACTGGGGCCCGAACGCCGGCCTGCCCTCCACGCAGTGGATCCTCGGCGCCGCCCGCCAGGTCTTCGACGAACACGACCCCGACCTGACCCTCGTCTATGTCCCCACCTCGACTACGAGCCCCAGCGCACCGGCCCGAACTCGCCCGAGACCGCCCGCGCCGCCCGCCAACTCGACGACGCCCTGAGCCCGTTGATCGACCACTTCGAGCGCGCCGGCGCCACCGTGGTCGTGCTCAGCGAGTACGGCATCGCCCCCGCTGCCCGCCCCGTCGACATCAACCGCGCACTGCGCCGGGCCGGCCTCCTGGAGGTCCACACCCAGGACGGCATGGAGTACCTCGACCCCTGGACCTCCCGCGCCTTCGCCGTCGCCGACCACCAGATCGCCCACGTGTACGTGAAGGACCCGGCGGACACGGAGACGGTCGCCAAGCTCGTCGGTGAACTCGACGGCGTGGAGCGGGTGTTGGACGCCGACGGCAAGGCGGCCCACGGACTCGACCACGAGCGCTCCGGCGAACTGGTCGCGCTCGCCGACCCCGACGCCTGGTTCACGTACTACTACTGGCTCGACGACACCCGCGCCCCCGACTTCGCCCGCCAGGTCGAGATCCACCGCAAACCGGGTTACGACCCGGCCGAGTTGCTCTACGACGAGACCGTCCCCGCGGTGAAACTCCGCGCCGTCGGCTCGGTCCTGCGCAAGAAGGCCGGTTTCCGGTACCGCATCCGCACGGTCCCGCTGGACCCCTCGGGCATCCGCGGCAGCCACGGCCGCCTCCCGGACGACCCGGACCACACCCCCGTACTCCTGTGCTCCGAACCGGAGTTGACGCGCGACGCGTACCCGGCGACGGAGGTCAAGTCGCTGCTGCTCGGCCTGGCCGGACTGAACGAAGGAGCACCGAGCACATGACCTACCCGTCCCTGCCCGGCGAACGCCCCCTTCTCGACCCGGCGCCCGAATACGCCAAGTGGCAGGCGGCCGAGCCGATCCGCCGGGTCACCGTGTGGGGCGACAACAGTCCGTGGCTGATCACCCGCCACGAGGACGCGCGTGCCGTCCTGGCCGACCCGCGCTTCAGCGCCGACGCGACACGGG
Source organism: Streptomyces sp. CA-249302 (assembly GCF_050936785.1). Classification (NCBI taxonomy): domain Bacteria; kingdom Bacillati; phylum Actinomycetota; class Actinomycetes; order Kitasatosporales; family Streptomycetaceae; genus Streptomyces; species Streptomyces sp. CA-249302. The sequence continues at coordinate 8,962,915 of NZ_JBNJMG010000001.1, forward strand.
AGGGCTTCCCCGGCCTGAGCCCGTTCGTGCCGCCGCGTGGTCCCGGGCAGTTCTTCGTGATGGATCCGCCCGACCACACCCGGCTGCGGCGCACGCTGATCCCCGACTTCACCTTCCGCCGCATCGAGCAACTGCGCCCCGCCATCGCCGCCATCTGTGCCGACCTCCTCGACGCGATGACGGCCGAGGGCGCCACCGAGGCGGACCTGGTGGCGGCGTACGCCCTGCCACAGCCGACGCACGTGATCTGCGAGCTGCTCGGCGTCCCGTACGCGGACCACGGCTTCTTCCACCAACAGGTGCGCACGCTCACCGACTTCGCCTCCGGCCGCCCGCAGGACATGCTCGCGGCCCGGCAGGCTCTCTACGGCTACCTCGGCGACCTGCTCGCCGCACGCACCCGGGAGCCCGCCGACGACCTGGTCTCGCGTCTCGCGACCGAGCGGGTGGCCACCGGCGAGATCACGGTGGAGGAGGCCGTGGGGGTCGCCGCCCTGCTGCTGATCGCGGGCCAGGAGACCACGGCCAACATGATCCCGCTCGCGGTGGTCGCCCTGCTGCGCCATCCCGAACAGCTCGCCGTTCTGCGGGCGGACCCCGGACGGTGGCCGGACGCGGTCGAGGAGCTGCTGCGGTATCTGACCGTGGCGCACTCGGGGATGCGGCGCATCGCGACGGAGGACGTCGAGGTCAGCGGCGTACGGATCCGGGCCGGCGACGGCGTGGTCGTGGCGCTCCAGGCGGCCAACCGGGATCCGGCGGTCCGCCGGGACCCCGACGCGTTCGACGTCCGCCGCGACCCGGCCGGGGGACACCTGGCCTTCGGCCACGGGCTCCACCAGTGCATCGGCCAGTCTCTCGCCCGCGCCGAGCTCCAGATCGGACTGCCGGCCCTCTTCGAGCGGCTTCCGGGACTGCGGCTCGCGGCGGCGCCGGAGGGCCAGGCACTGTCCCGGTCCGCGATCCACGGCCTGCGGTCACTGCCCGTAACCTGGTAGCGGAGCGGCGGGCAGACGGGTATGGAGGCAGCCATGACCGGCATCACCCTCGTCCAGGGCGACATCACCCAGCAGTCCGTCGACGCCATCGTCAACGCGGCGAACTCCTCGCTGCTCGGCGGCGGAGGCGTGGACGGCGCCATCCACCGCCGGGGCGGCCCGGAGATCCTGGCCGACTGCCGCAGGCTGCGCGCCGCCCACTACGGGAAGGGCCTGCCCACCGGCCGGGCGGTCGCCACCACCGCAGGGAAACTGGACGCACAGTGGGTGATCCACACCGTCGGCCCGGTGTACAGCCGCAGCGAGGACCGGTCGGAGCAACTCGCGTCCTGCTACCGGGAGTCACTGCGGGTCGCCGACGAACTCGGCGCGAAGACCGTCGCGTTCCCCGCCGTCTCCACCGGCATCTACGGCTGGCCGCTGGACGACGGCGCCCGCATCGCCGTGGAGACGGTGCGGGCGGCGGACACCTCGGTCGAGGAGGTCAGGTTCGTGCTGTTCGACCAGCGGGCCTACGAGGCCTTCGCCGCGCAGACCCGCTGAAACGCCGAATCGCCGAATCGCTGATCGAACCCGATCAGCCGTCGATGCGGTGCGTGCTCCAGAAGGACGTCAGGTCCGTGGTCGTGGCGGCCTGCGCGGCCGCCTTGAACTCGGCCGTGGTCGAGACGCCGTACCAGTGCGAACTCGCGTAGTCCTTCAGGAGTTTGGTCATCGCCGTGTCGCCGATGAGGCGGCGCAGGTCGTGCAGGGCGCACTTGCCGTAGCCGTAGACGACGGTGGAGTAGCGGGACGAGTGGGTGTCCCAGTAGGCCATGGAGTTGGTGATCTTCTCCGCCGAGGAGGCCCAGGAGACGCTGTTCCAGCAGCTGGTGCCGGTCTTGCCGAGGGCGAGGTCGGTGGAGTAGTCGGTGAACGCCTCGTCCAGCCAGGGGCTGTTGTACTCGTCGTCGCCGACGATCCCGTACCACCACTGGTGGCCGATCTCGTGCGTGAGCGCGGTCGTGCTGACGAGGTCGAGGACGAAGCCCGGGTACTCCATGCCGCCGAACCAGTAGTTGTTGTCGATCACCGCGTCCAACTCGCCGTACGGGTAGGCGCCGAAGCGACCCGCGTGGGCGTCGACTGCCGTCTTGGCGGTGGAGAGCATCGACTGCGCGTCGGAGGAGCTGATGCCCGAGACGGAGTAGATGTTGATGGCCGTCCCGGCCGTCGAGGTGCCGGAGATCTTGCTGAACGGCCCGGCCGCCCAGGCGAAGTCACGCACCTTGGACGCGGTCGCCGTGGTCACGGTACGTCCGCTGGTGCCGGGCGTGTCCACCGAGGTGCCCGTGGCCGGGACCAGCAGGCCGCTCGGGTGGTCGAGGGTCACCTTGAAGTCGGCGGCCAGGGAGTAGAAGGACTCGCCGTTGTTCGTGTACGGGTCCAGGTGCCAGCCGGAGCCGTCCTTGACCGCCAGCACGGGCAGCGCGTTGCCGATGTTGTTGAACGCCCCGTCGTGGCCGAACCGGTCGGCGCCGCTGGGCACGGTGATGCCCAGGTCGAAGCCGATCGTGGCGCTCTGGCCCTGCGCCAGGGGTGTGGGCAGGGAGATCTGCAGCGCCGTGCAGGCGACGGACAGCGCACCGGCCGTACCGCCACTGACGTTCGTGACCGTGATCGGCATCGCCGAGCAGGTGCCGTGGTAGTTGTCCCACAGCCGCAGATACACCTCGCTGAGCGCGGTGGAAGAGGCGTTGGTGAAGGTCGCGCTCTCGTGACCGGTCCACACGGTGCCGTCGGTGTTGCTGCTCAGATTCACGGTGTACGAGGGCGCGGCCGGCGTCCGTGTCGAGTCCGCCGGGGGAGTGGTGTCCCCGGACGTGTCGAGGGCGATGTCGTCCAGGACGAAGCTGGTCTGGAGGCTGGAGTCCTCGGTGCCGGTGAAGGCGAGGCTCACGGTCTGGCCCGCGAACGACGACACGTCGATCGACTTCTGCACATACCCGGTGGCCTTGTTGAGGTTCGAGTACGTGGCCAGCGTGGTGCTGCCGATCTTCGCCGTCAGCTTGTCGTACGCCGTCGACGAGGTCGTCTCGGCGGTGTCGATGTGCAACCAGAAGGACAGGGTCGCCTTGCTGCACCCGGACGGGATGGTGACGCTCTGCGAGAGCGTGTCGGTGTGCGTGCTGCCGACGCCGTCCAGCCAGGCGAACGAGGTCCCGCCGTGCGCGCTCTGCCCGGAGCGACTGGTGATGACGCTCGTCGAGGACTGCGTCCACGGCGAAGTCCCGCTCTCGAAGCCGCCGTTGCCGACCACCTGGGCCGGCGTGCAGGCCGCCGCGGCGTCCGGGGCGGCGGACGCCGGGAGGGCGGGGAGCGCGACCGCCGCCAGCGCGGCGACGGTCAGTAGGCGCGCGGCGATGGATCTGTGGGGGGTCTTTCTCACGCGAAACTCCTTTGGGGCGGCCGGGATTCCGGCCTGCTCGGCGACCGCCGTCCGGACTGGGTGCGCCGGGGGCGGTCGTGGGCTGCGTGTATCGGTTGACCGGAGCATGCCATAAGAGCTGGTGCGAAGGGGGGTGTTCCGCGCGAGGGGCCGGACAGGGAGAGGCCTGTTGCGGCTACGACCGCTCAGTCGCCGTCGGCTCGACCGAAGCCGTGTCCGCTCTCGCCCTGGGCGAACTCGATGCCGGCGTGCATGTCGGTGGCCGCTTCCAGGGCCGCCGTCACCGACAGGGCCGCGGAGGCGAGGAGCAGGGCTGCCAGGGCGCGAGGGAGGAGGCGGTGAGTGCGGGATGTGGCCCGGGGCGGGGCCAGGAGGGCCGAGACACGGCGGGGGACCGGGCCCGCGGTGGCCGTGAGCGACAGGCCGGGACGGCGCCGTGGACCCGTCGCGCTCACGGCGAGCGCGGCGCGGCCGACCGCCCTGGCGGTGAGCGCGCGGTCGCCCGTCACACGCGCGGCGGACTCGTCGGCCCAGCGCTCCAGCGCGTACGACAGCGGCGCGCGCAGGCCGCGCAGCGCCGGGTGCAGGGCGGCGGCGAACTCGGCGGCGGCGAGGAAGACATGGTGGCGCCCGGCGAGATGGGCGCGCTCATGGGCGAACAGCACTTCGCGCTCGCGCGCGCTGAGCGCCCGCAGCATGCCGGTGGTCACCACGATGCGGCCCGGCCGCCCGGGCAGCGCGTACGCGTCGGGACACTCGTCCTGTCGTACGGTCAGGTCACCCGCGCTCGCCCCGTCGCTCAACTGCCCGTAGGCGGCGCGCAGTTCACGCACATGACGGCGGCCCCGGTGCAGCACCAGGCCGACGAGCCCGGCGAGCGTGAGCGCGGCCAGGATCGCGCCCGGCACGGTGGCGGGCGAACCGTCGCCCAGCAGGTTCGGGGAGAGATGGCCCAGCGCCGCGACGAAGGGCAGGCGCAGGGCGCCGTCGAGAGCGAGCAGCGTCAGAGCCGCCGTACTGGACAGGGCGAGGACCAGGGCGAGGCCGGTCAGTGCCCAGGCGGCCGTCCGGGGCGGCAGCGACTCGGCGCCGCGCCGGGCCGACGGCACGGCGAGCAGCGGCACCAGCAGCGGGAGCCACACGGCGTAGATCACGGTGTTCCTCCAAGCGCTGCCGGTCCGTCGTCGACCAGCGTACGAGGCGCCACCGACAACGGGAGATCGTTCACCGGGTCTCGTCCGCCCCCGGGCCGCCCTCCAGAAGCGATCGCAGCAACTCCTCGTCCTCGGCGCTCAGGTCGGAGACGAAACGGGCCAGCACGGTGCGGCGGTCCTCGTCCTTGTCGAGTTCGGCGTGCATACGGCGGGCGGTGAGGCCGTGCGAGTCCTGGACCGGGGCGTAGGCGTACCCGCGCCCCGACCGCGCCCGGCTGACCACGCCCTTGGCGTGCAGCCGGGTGAGGATCGTCGTCACGGTGGTGCGGGCGAGGCCGCCGCCGAGCTCCAGCTGGACCGCGCCGGGCGTGAGCGGGCCGTCGGCGGCCCACAGCGCGGCCAGCACGCCGGCCTCCAGCTCGCCGGCCGGCCGGCGGTCCGCCCGCTCGTCGCCCGACTCGTCGATCTGCCCCTCGGGCATGGGAACGCTCCTCGGCTCTCAGTCGTCTACAGTTCGGTAGACGGTCTACGTGACTGTAGTCGCTCGGTGCGGGTCCGTGCCCGCTCCGTCCACGTCCCAGTATGAGAGGGGCCGCCCCATGGCAGCCGCACAGTTCGCCGTCGCCCAGGCGGTGAACGTCCTGGATGCCCGATCCCTGCTCTCCGCCTACGGCGCGCTCGGCATCGCCGTCGTACTGTTCGCCGAGACCGGCCTGCTGGTCGGGTTCTTCCTGCCCGGCGACTCCCTCCTGTTCACGGCCGGTCTGCTGTGCGCGGACGGCGCCGCCGGCTCCGTACACCTGTCCCTACCGCAGGTGCTGGTCGCCGCGGCGGTGGGAGCACTGGCGGGAGCGCAGTTCGGGTACTGGGCGGGGCGTCGCGGCGGCCGGGCCCTGCTGGCCCGCAGCCGCAGAAAGAAGCTGCACGAGGGCGCGGCCCGCGCCGAGGAACTCCTCACCCGCTACGGCCATGCGAAAGCGGTGGTGCTGGCCCGCTTCGTCCCGGTGGTGCGCACGGTACTGAACCCGCTGGCCGGCGCGCTCGACGTACCCACGCGGGTCTTCACCCTGTGGCAGGTGACCGGCGGCCTCCTCTGGACGACCGGCCTCACCCTGGGCGGCTACGCACTCGGCTCCTCGATCCCGAACGTCGACCGCTACCTGCTGCCCCTGGTCGCCGTGGTCGTCCTCGCGTCCCTCACCCCCATCGCCCTGGAGGCCCGTCGCGCCCGTGCCCGCCGGGCCTCTCCGGAGGCCTCGTCGTGACCGGGCCGGCCTTCGGCGGCGCATCGGTGGGGCGGCCGGCCGCCACCCGGTTCGGGGGGCTGGTGTCGAGCGCGTGAGGCGAGTGCTGGTCGACGGGGGAGGGCCGACGGGGCCGGTACGGCGCCGGCCGCCGACGCTCGTCCTCGTCTGCGCCCTGCTGTTCGCCGCCCTCGCGACCGCCGTGGGCGTACGGCACGGGGCTCCGCTGCCGGGGGACGGGGCGGCCCATGCGTGGGCGCTACGGCATCGGCCGCCGGTCGCGGAGGCGCTCGCGCGCGGGATCACCGCGACGGGGACGGGGCCCTGGCCGTATCTGATCGCCGTGACGGCCGGGCTGCTCGCGGGAAGGGGTGCCGCCGGCCGGCTGAGAGCAGTCGGCTGCGCCCTGGCCGTGCTCTTCGCCGGGCAACTGGTACGCGGCGGGTTCATGGAGCTGTTCGCCCGCGCCCGCCCGGACCGCACCGACTGGGCGACGCACGCGTCCGGCTTCGCCTTCCCGTCCGGCCACGCCACCACCTCCGCCCTCAGCGCGGGCCTCCTGTGCTGGGCGATCACCCGCCACACCCGCCCGGCCCTCGCCCGCACGACCTGCGCACTCGCCGTGTGCTGGGCGGCCGCCGTCGGTGCGACGCGGGTGTACCTAGGGGTGCACTGGGCCAGCGACGTCGTCGCGGGCTGGCTACTGGCGGCGACCTGGCTGGGCCTGTGCGGGTGGGGGCTGGCGGGACTGCTGCGACTCGGCTTGGCGGGTGGTGGTGCGCTGGGACCCGGTTCGGCGGGTGGCGGTGAGCCGGGGTCCGATCCGGTGGGTGGAGGTGTGGCGAGGTCTGACGTGATGGGTGGAGGTGCGGCGAGGTTTGGTTCGGCGGGTGGCTGCGCGGCGGGGTCCGATCCGGTGGGTGGCGGTGTGGCGAGGTCTGACGTGATGGGTGGAGGTGCGGCGAGGTTTGGTTCGGCGGGTGGCTGCGCGGCGGGGTCCGATCCGGTGGGTGGCGGTGTGGCGAGGTCTGACGTGATGGGTGGAGGTGCGGCGCGGCTCGATCCGGCGGCCGGAGGTGAGGTGAGGCCCGACGCGGCGGGAGGCGGTGTTGCGAGGTCCGACTCGCCGGGAGGCGGTGCGCTCAGACCCGATCCGCCCGGAGGCGGTGCGTCGGGACCCCATCTGCCGGGAGGCGATGGACCGTGGCCCGACGTCTCCTTCGGCCCGGCCCCCGCCTTCGGCCCATCCACCAACGGAGCCCCATGACCCTCCGCCGGATCCTCGTCGTGGAAGACGACCACGCCCTGCGGGACGTGCTGATGCGTGGTCTGCGTGACGAAGGGTTCGCCGGCGTGCCTGCCGCCGACGGGGCGACCGCGTTGCGGCTGGCCGGGGACGGCGTCGATGCTGCCGTGCTCGACGTCGGGCTGCCGGACGCCGACGGGCGGGACGTGTGTCAGGCGCTGCGGGCGAACGGCCTCACCTACCCCGTCGTGTTCCTGACCGCCCGGCACTGCCTGACCGACCGGCTCTCCGGCTTCTCCGCGGGCGGCGACGACTACCTCCCCAAGCCCTTCCACCTCGCCGAACTCGCCGCCCGACTGCGCGCCGCACTCAAACGGGCCGCGCCCCCGCCCCGCGCCACCGCCGGCGACCTGATGCTGGACGCCGTCCGCCACCGGCTCGCCGTGCGCGGCCGCGAGACCGACCTGACACCGACGGAGTTCCGGCTGCTGGCCACGCTCATGGCGGCGCCCGGCGAGCTCGTCAGCCGCCGTGACCTGGTGCGGGCCGGCTGGCCGGAGGGCGCGCAGGTCAGCGACAACACCCTCGACCAGTACCTGACCCGGCTGCGCCGCAAGCTGCGCACCGCGGGCAGCGCCCTGACGATCGGCACGGCCCGCGGCGTCGGACACCGCCTGACATGACGCCCGCCCTCACCCGCCTCACCCCCCGCACCCTCCGCGGCCGCCTCTCCCTCGTCGCCCTCACCACCGCCGCGCTCCTCATGCTGATCCTCACCGTCGTCTTCAACACCGCCGTCCGCCAACACCTCAGGCGCCAGGCAGACGACGAACTGCGCGCCAGGGCCGCGGCCGTCGCCACCACCGTCGACACGAGCGGCCCCGGCGTGCACGTGCTGGAGACCGTCAACGACCGTCTGCTGGACGCGAACGTGTGGATCTACGCCGGCTCCCGGCTGCTCGAACAGCCGCCCTCCGCAGGCCGGTTGACCCGTGTCGCCGATGGCCTGGCCCGCCGCGGCGACCGTCGGTGCGTGGACGCGGGCGGCCACGGCCAGACCCCCGTGCGGCTGTGCGCGGAGCCCCTCCCCGGCACCCGGCACACCGCCACCCAGCAAACCTTCACCCGGCACCCCGCCACCGTGGTCACCGCCCTGGACCTGTCCCCGTACCGGAGTTCGGCCGACACCCTCCTCCTGGGCTCCTTCGTGCTGGACGCGGTGATGCTCGTCTGCACCTACGCCCTGACCCGGCTGGCCGTCGGCCGCGCGCTGCGCCCGGTCGCCACGATGACCGACCAGGCCACCCAGTGGAGCGCGATCGCCTCCGAGGAACGGTTCGGCGGCGCCGACCGCCCGGCCGAACTGGCCCGACTGGGCGCCTCGTTGGACGCCCTCCTGGACCGCATCCGCGCCGTGCTCCGGCACGAGCGGCAGCTCACCGGCGAGCTGTCCCACGAGCTGCGCACCCCGCTCAGCCGTATCGTCGCCGAACTGGACTGGTACGGCGCCCGCTCCCGAACCCCCGCCCAGACCCGGGCGGTCCACGCGAGCATCGCCGAGGCCGCCGAGTCGATGCGCACCATCTGCGACACCCTGCTCACCACGGCCCGCGAGGACGCGGCCACCGCCGCGGGCACCGCCCCGGTCCTGCCCACTCTCCGCCGGCTCGCCGACCAGCTGGACAACCCCGGCCGGGTGACGGTCCAAGTCGACTGCGCCGACGACAGGTTGGCGGTCGGCGTCCAGTCGGCCCTCCTGGAACGCATCGTCGGCCCACTCCTCGCCAACGCCCTCCGGTACGCCGAGTCGACCGTCATCCTGCACGCGGACCGTGACGCACACGGCGTGCGGGTCCGCGTCACCGACGACGGCCCGGGCGTACCGCCGCACTTCGCCGGACAGCTCTTCCAGCCCGGCCGCCGCGCCGACCCGCAGGACGGACACGACGGAGCGGGCCTCGGCCTGCCGCTCGCGCGACGCCTGGCCCGCTCCGCCGGGGGCGAGGTCAGCCACGACCCCGAACTCGCCCCGGGCGCCCGCTTCGTGGTCAGGCTGCCGTCGTGCTGACGGCGCCCCGAACGCGACGCTCCCGGGCCTGGGCGTACCCCGTCAGCCCGACCGGCACGGCCGACAGCACGGTCGACGCACCCGCCGCACCGTGATCGGGACCGCCCTTGGCGACGGGCTCAGGTCGCCCGTTCGCCTCGCCGAGCATGACCCGGTCATGCAGCCGCCCGCTCCGGCCGTCCGGCGTCGATGACGTCCTTGCGGGTGATCGCGAGGAAGACGACCAGGCCGAGGATCACGGTGAGGAACAGCGCGCTGGTCACCACGGTGCCCAGGCCCAGGCCGCCGTCCCCGGTCGGCTGCGAGAGCCAGTCGCCGACCGAGGCGCCCAGCGGGCGGGTCAGGACGTAGGCGATCCAGAAGCTCCACACCGCGTCGAGACCGAGCCGGAAGTGCGCGAGGGCGACCGCGGCGATCGCCGTCCCGAACAGCACGGCGGACAGCCAGTACCCGAGATCCATCCGCTCCGAGACGAGGTCCCCGGCCGCGGTGCCCAGGGCGAAGGTGAACAGGACGGCCAGCCAGTAGAAGGACTCCCGGCGCGGGGTGTCGACGGCGTGGATGGAGAGGGTGCGCTCGCTGCGGTACCAGGCGGCGAACACCACCGCAAGGAGCACCGCGAACACCGAGGTGCTGGTCGTCAGCGGGACCCCCATGTTGTCGGTGAGGTTGTCGCTGACCAGGGTGCCGACGACGCTGATCAGGGCGACGGCGAGCCAGTACACACCGGCCCGGTAGGCGTCCGTACGGAACTGGAGCACCAGCACCACCGCCAGCAGCACGCTCATCAGCAGCGACACACCGGTCAGGCCGAGCCCGGCCTTCTCGTTCAGCAGGTCGGCCGCCGTTTCACCCACGGTGGTGCACAGCACCTTGATCACCCAGAAGTAGACGGTGACCTCGGGAACCTTGTTCCAGCCGGGAAGGGGCCGTCGGCGCGAGGGCGCGGACGTCTCCGTTGTCGTATCCGATGTCATACGGCCGACGCTGTCACCGGAAACCTGAACACATCCTGACCGTCCCGACCGCCCTCACGCGGGCCGGTGTTCCGCCACGTACACGTACCCGTCGGCCACCCGGTACCGCTGCCAGCCCCGCGCGTACGACGGCGGACGGGCGGCGCCGGTGGTCAGGTAGGCGACCGGCGTGCGCCGCGCGGTGCGGGCGAGGCCAGCGGCGGTGGTGCTGGCGTCGTGGCCGCCGGTGTAGGCCGAGGCGCACCCGGCGGCGAAGGCGACGGGGACCGAGTCGCCCCCGGTGAGCAGACAGGGCGGGCGCACACCCAGGCGGTGCAGCTGCGTGGCCGTGCGGGCCCAGACGCGGTGCGCGGCCGTCGTACGCGACACCGTGGTCTCCAACACCGCGGCCTGTACGGCCAGATGACCGGCCACCCCGACGGCCACCAGCGTCACCGCGACCAGCCGCCACCACCCCCTCGGCGCGGTCACGAGGTGGGTGAGGGCGTCCGCGACCGGGATCGCGAGCAGGGCGTAGGCGGGCAGCAGGAAGCGGGGCGCCGCGTAGCCGATGAGGAACAGGTAGGGCACGGCCGCGGTCACGGCGCAGGCCAGTGGCAGCGCCGTGGCGGTGGTACGGCGGCCACGTACCGCGATCACCAGCGCGGCGGCCCCGAGCAGCGGCAGGACGAACCACCAGGCGATCACCGGCGCGCTCGGCACCGCCCCGGTGCACGGCCGGCACAGTGCCCGTCCGCCCAGGCTGCGCAGCTGGTCGGCCACGGCGTCGTGCAGGCCCAGGCCACCCTGGATGCGGGAACCGGCGGACAGCCGGGCGCCGAGGCCGCCGTACCGGACGTACGCCTCGACGATCCACTCGACCGCACCCGCCGCCAGACCGCCGAGGAGGACGAGCAGCGGGCGCGGGCGGCGGTCCCGGAGGCAGAGGGCGAGCAGGGGGAGGGCGACCCAGACGGCGTCCGTGGGGCGCATCCATGCCATGAGCGCCGCGCCCGTGGCCAGGCCCCACAGGGGGCCGCGCCGGGTGGGGTCGCGGCGGGCGTGGAGGAGGAAGCCGACGGCGGCCAGGGCACCCACGGCCACCCAGTAGTTGGGCATGGCCTGGGGACCGTAGAAGAGAGTGATCCACAAGGAGGCGAACAGTGCGCCGCCGGCCGCGAGCACCCGGGTCGGGAACAGGCCTCGCCAGGCCCGCAGGGCCCAGTACAGGCCGAGGCCGGACAGGATCGCGAGGTACACCCGCAGGAGTGGGGTCGACGAGGACCAGGAGGCGATCGGGGCGACCAGCAGGGTGATGCCGCGGGCGCGCGGCGCGCTGAAGAACGCCGCCGGTGCGTGTCCGCTCACCTGGCTGACGTACACCGACTCGTCCCAGCCGAGGCCCATTCCGGTCCGCACCAGGGCGAGTTGGAGGAGGGTGAAGGCGGCCGGCACGGCCAGGAGCAGGCGCGCGTCCGGGCGGGCGGCCGGGGGCGGCGCGTGCGGTGCGGGGCGGGCGGGGGTCCGCGCCCGTGCGAGCGCGGCCACGGCGTCGGAGGCTCGTACCATCGTCCATCCCTCCGGCCCTACAGGTTGTAGGGTCTGTCGGCACACTACAACCTGTAGGTCGGACGGAGGTCGGAGGCGGGTAAGGGGGAGGTGCGAGTCGGTGACCGACGGACCCTACGCACCGTAAGGTGGTGGCCATGGCAGGCAGGACTCCTCGTGGCAGGGCCGAGCGACGCAGCCCGGGCGAGTTGGAGAGCGAGGTCCTGGCCACCCTCTGGGCGACGGACCGGGCGCTCACGCCGGCCGAGATCCAGGCCGAACTCGGCGGCGACCTCGCCTACAACACCGTGCACACCATCCTGCGGCGGCTGCACGACAAGAGCCTCGTGCTGCGGGACGCGGACGGCCGGCGCGGCGCCTACCGCCCGGCGAAGAACGCGGCGCAGATGACCGCCGAGGCCATGCACCACGCCCTGGACCGGGGCCCTGATCCGATCGCCGCCCTACAGCACTTCGTCACCGGCCTGAGCCCCGAGGAGGAGAAGGCCCTGCGCGAACTGCTCGGCGAGGGCGGCGCGTGACGGGCCACGGCCCCGACCGGCAGGCGGGAGGCGGGAGATGAGGGCCGACGTCCACACCCCGCTGCCGCTGTCCCCGCTGCTCACCGCGGGCACCGTGCCGACCGCGGCCTCACCCGTTCGGAGTACCCCGAAGGGCGGTATCCGTCGCCCGCCCGAAGGCTCGGACTGAGCCGACGACGGGGGGCCGCTGAAGGGATCACCGCTCATGAGCCACGACGCACCGCACAAGCCCGGAACCCCGCAGAGCGAGATCGGCGAGCCCTGGTCGGCCGACCGCCCGGCCGCCCGGAGGGAACCCGGCGACGGCTGGGTGTCCGGCGGCGCCGTGTTCGCCGGCGTGCTGATGCTCTGCAACGGCATCCTCGCCATCCTCCAGGGCATCGCCGCGATCGCCGACGACGACGTGTACGGCCGTGTCGGCAGCTACGTCTACGAGCTCGACCTCACCGGCTGGGGCTGGATCCACGTCGTCCTCGGCGCCCTCGTCGCCGCCACCGGATACGGCGTGCTCAAGGCCGCCGCCTGGGCCCGCTTCGCCGGCATCCTGCTCGCCTCGCTCAGCCTGATCGCCCAGTTCCTGTTCCTGCCGTACGCACCGGTCTGGTCCGTGATCATGATGGCGATCGACGTGTTCGTGATCTGGGCGCTGGCCTCCGAGCAGGAGGCGTCGGGCCGACGGATGGCGTGAACGGGGTTCACGGGCGAAGCCGCCTCGCCGAGGGGCCACGCGCGAAGTGGCCCCGCCTCTCGCGTCCGAAGTGGCCCCGCCGAGGGCCCACGTGCGAAGTCGCCCCGCCGAGCGTTCGCGTCCGAAGTCGCCTCGCCGAGGGTTCGCGTCCGAAGCCACGTCCCCGAGGGTTCACGTGCGAAGCCTCGTCCCCAAGGGTTCACGTGCGAAGCCTCGTCCCCGAGGGTTCACGTGCGAAGCCGTCGCGCGGTGGGTTCACCTGCGATGTCGCCTCGCGGAGGGTTCACGCACGAGCCCCGCCTCCGGGCTGGTTCACGCCCGCTCCCCACCTCGCGCCCGCGCCGCCGCCACCAGTGCCGTCCCGCCGGCCAGCACCAGTGCCAGCGTCGCGTACCCGTACGTCAGTGTGGCCGCCGCGGCGACCGCGGCCACCAGCAACGGGCCGCCCGCGTCCCCGAGTTCACGGCCGAGTTCCGCCGCGCCCATGGTCTGGCCGAGCCGTTCCTTCGGGGTCGAGGAGGCCAGGGCCGCGAAGCCGAGCGGGGTGATCAGGCCGGTGCCGGCGCCGATGAGGGCCGCAGCGAGCAGGACGCCGGTCAGCCCCGGGAGCATCGCGCAGGCCAGCCCGGCCGCCGCGAGCAGCAGCCCGGCCGTGAGCCCGGCGCGCGCGGTGAGCCGCCCGGCGTCCAACGCCCGCCCCGCACGCGGCTGTACGACCGCCGCGCAGGCGGCCAGCACCGACACCGCAGCGCCCGTCGCCACCGTGCCGAGCCCCGCCGCCCGGCCCGACACCGGCAGGAAGCCCACCCCGACCGACAGTGCGGCCGTCGCCCCCGCGAGTGCCGCCGTCGGTCCGAGGAACGCCGGGTCCGCCAGCCGCCGTGCCAGGTCCAGCACCGTCTGCCGGGCCCGGGGGAGCGGCGGTACGGCGGGTACGGCGGCCAGCGCCCAGACCGCCACGCCCGCCCCGAGCACCGCCAGCACCGCGAACAGCAGCCGCAGCCCGCCCTCCCACACCAGCACCCCGCCGAGCAGCGGACCGAGCGTGTAGCCGATCGACTTGTAGAAGCCGTAACTCCCAAACGCACGGCCCTGTTCGGCCGCCGGATTCAGCCGGGACACCAGCGCGGACGCCGACGGCGAGAACGCGGAGGCCGCGGCTCCCTGTCCCAGTCGCGCCGCCCACAGCCACCCCGGGCTGTCCGCGAGCACGTAGAGCGCGGACGCGACCGCGAACGCCACCAGACCGCCCAGCAGCACCGGCCGCGCCCCGACCCGGTCGGCCAGTGTCCCGAACACCGGCTTCAGCAGCACCTCGGCACCGTCGTAGAGCGCGAGCAGCCCGCCCAGGACGAGCAGCGAGGTGACCGTGTCCCGCCCGGCGCCCCCGAGGTTCGCGGCGATGCCGTGCGCACCGAAGGCCGTGGTGAAACCGGCGGCGTACAAGGGCCACATCTGCCTTCGCGAGGCGACGGACCGCTCAGTCCCCGGCGTCACTGATCCCCAGCCGCAGATGCTCGACGTGGTACACGGCCTGGTCCAGGAGCTCGGCGACATGGTGGTCGTGCAGCGTGTAGACCACCGACCGCCCGTGCCGCTCGCCCGTGACAAGACCCAGATTGCGCAGCAGCCGCAGCTGATGCGAGCACGCCGACTGCTCCATGCCCACCTCGGCCGCCAACTCCGTGGCGGGCAACGGCCCTTCACGCAGCCGCGCGAGGATCAGCAGTCGGGACGGCGTCGACAGGGCCTGCAGCGTGGTGGCCACCTTGGCGACATTGCCCGCGTCCAGACGTACGCGCTCGGTGGCATCCTGCGCTGCGGTGACGGCTCCATGACCCATGAGGGCATCCTACCCAGCGTACAGGAACGTATGAACGATTGTTCATGTGACCTGAGTGTCGGACGTTTCGGCAGGTGATCCGCGCCGCCCCAGCCCACACGAGGTTGATGTCGGATTCCCGCCAGCCCGCACCCTGCCGATCGTCGATGCTGGACCCATGCAGAACGGGATGCACACCGACCGAGAGCGCTGCGTGCGCGCCGTCCAGTCCAAGGACGCCCGCTTCGACGGCTGGTTCTTCACGGCGGTCCTGACCACCCGGATCTACTGCCGGCCCAGCTGCCCGGTCGTACCGCCCAAGCCCGAGAACATGACCTTCTACCCGAGCGCGGCCGCCTGTCAGCAGGCCGGTTTCCGCGCCTGCAAGCGCTGCCGCCCCGACACCAGCCCCGGCTCCCCGGAGTGGAACCAGCGCGCCGACCTGGTGGCCCGCGCGATGCGCCTGATCGCCGACGGCGTGGTCGACCGCGAGGGCGTACCCGGCCTCGCCGCCCGCCTCGGCTACAGCTCCCGGCAGGTCGAACGCCAGCTGCTCGCCGAACTCGGTGCCGGCCCGCTCGCCCTGGCCCGCGCCCAACGCGCCCAGACCGCACGCCTGTTGATCGAGACGACCCCACTGCCCATGGCGGAGATCGCCTTCGCCGCCGGCTTCTCCTCGATCCGCACCTTCAACGACACCGTCCGCGAGGTCTTCGCCCTCACCCCGAGCGAACTGCGCGCCCGCCTGCCGAAGGCGAAGGCGCTCACGACCGCCGGCACCCCCGGCACGCTCACCCTCCGCCTCCCCTTCCGCAGCCCCCTCAACCCCGACAACCTCTTCGGCCACCTCGCCGCCACCGCCGTACCCGGCGTGGAGGAGTGGCGCGACGGCTCCTACCGCCGCACCCTCCGCCTCCCCTACGGCCATGGCATCGCGACCCTCACCCCCAGGTCCGACCACATCGCCTGCCGGCTCACCCTCAGCGACCTGCGCGACCTGCCCGTCGCCATCAGCCGCTGCCGCCGCATGCTCGACCTGGACGCCGATCCGGTCGCCATCGACGACCAGCTCCGCACGGACCCCCTCCTCGCCCCGCTGGTCGACAAGGCCCCCGGCCGACGCGTCCCGCGCACGGTCGACGAGGCGGAGTTCGCCGTACGGGCCGTCCTCGGCCAGCAGGTCTCCACGGCCGCGGCCCGCACCCACGCGGCCCGCCTGGTCGCAGCGCACGGCGACCCGATCGACGACCCGGAGGGCGGCCTCACCCACCTCTTCCCGACGCCCGAGGCCCTCGCCGCCGTCGACCCCGAGTCCCTGGCGATGCCCCGCACCCGCCGCACCACCTTCACCACACTCGTACGCCAACTCGCCGACGGCACCGTCAACTTGGGCGTCGAGAGCGACTGGGCGGAAACCCGCGCCCAACTCCTCGCCCTCCCCGGCTTCGGACCCTGGACGGTCGACGTCATCGCCATGCGCGCCCTCGGCGACCCCGACGCCTTCCTCCCCACCGACCTCGGAATCCGCCGCGCCGCCCAGGAGTTGGGCCTGCCCTCCACCCCGGCCGCCCTCACGTCCCGCGCGTCGGCCTGGCGCCCCTGGCGGGCGTACGCGGTCCAGTACCTGTGGGCGACGGACGACCACCCCATCAACTTCCTGCCCGTATGAGGAAAACCGAGCAGAACCAGGGAAATCCGGTGAAACAGCACACTGTGATCGACAGCCCGTACGGACCCCTCACCCTCGTCGCCGAGGACGGAGTCCTGTGTGGTCTCTACATGACCGAACAGCGGCACCGTCCACCGGAGGAGTCCTTCGGCGGGCGGAACGAGAGCCTCTTCGCCGAGGCCGAGGAACAGCTGGAGGCCTATTTCAAGGGCGAGTTGAAGGAGTTCACCCTCGAACTCCGTCTGAACGGAACCCCGTTCCAGCGCACGGTCTGGGACCAGCTGTGCCGGATCCCCTACGGCGAGACCCGCAGCTACGGCCAACTCGCCGACGCCCTGGGCAAACCCGCAGCCTCCCGCGCCGTGGGCCTCGCCAACGGCAAGAACCCGATCGGCATCATCGTGCCCTGCCACCGGGTGGTCGGCGCGAACGGCAGCCTCACGGGTTACGGCGGCGGCCTGGACCGCAAGCAGCGCCTGCTGGACTTCGAAAGCGCGGCGGCCCTGTTCTGAGCGCGGCCACCCTCTTCTGGAGGCGCCGGTTCCAGAAGTGTCGGCCCGCGGCTACTGCCGCCTTCCTGTGCCGGAACTCCCGAGCAGCGCGGCGGCCTCCCGCCGGAGTCTAGGCGTTCTTCCCCGCGCTCAACTCTTCCATGAGCCTGGGTAGGGCAGTCCCGATCGGCTCGCGGACGACTTCGTCGGCCCGGTCGTCGTACGGCGTCGGCTCTGCGTTGACGATGACGAGCCGGGCCCCGTGGTCGGCGGCGATCCCGGCGAGCCCCGCGGCGGGCTGCACCTGCAGGCTGCTGCCGACGGCGATGAACACCTGGCAGGCCTTGCTGATGGCGACGGCCTCGCCGAGCACGACGGGGTCCAGCCGTTCCCCGAACATGACGGTCGCCGACTTGAGGATCCCGCCGCACTCCAGGCACGGCGGATCGTCCTCCCCGGCCTCGACGCGGGCGAGGGCGTCCTCCATCGGCCCGCGTGCCTGGCACCCGGTGCACACGAAACTCCGTGCGCTGCCGTGCAGTTCGAGCACCTTGCGGGCGGGCATCCCGGCGAGCTGGTGCAGCCCGTCGACGTTCTGCGTGATGACCCGCACGGGCACCCCGGCCTTCTCCAGCCCGGCCACGGCGAGGTGCGCGGCATTCGGCTCGGCGTGCAGCGTCCGGTTCTTCCGCCGCATCTGCCACGACCGCCGCCGGATCTCCGGATCCCCCATGTAGTACTCGTACGTCACGAGCTTCTCGGCCTCGGGATCCTTCCGCCACAGCCCGTTGGGGCCGCGGTAGTCGGGGATGCCCGAGTCGGTCGAGATACCGGCACCACTGAGAATGGCGACGAGAGGCCTGTTCATGGGGCCGAGGGTAGGGCGGGGCCGGCCGGTGGGGCGAGTGGATATTGCGGGTGGCGGGTGCTCAGAGGTCCGCTTCCACCCGGCGCCCGTTCTCCAGCTCCGCCGTGCCCGAGCCCTCCGCCAGGACGTCCAGTGCCACCAGGACGCGGCGGCCGAAGGGGCCGGGGAGGTAGTCCGTGATGTCCTCGCGGGCCACCAGCCGCCAGGACAGCAACTCCTCCTCCTGGAGGCGGATCGCCTTGAACTCGTCCTCCGTGAGGACTCCGCCGTCGTAGAGGTACGCCACCAGCGGCGGCCAGCCCGGGCGGTAGATCCAGTCCACCGCGAGGAGGCGGCCGAGCGGGCGGTCGAGGCCGATCTCCTCCAGCGTCTCGCGGTGGGCGCCCTGCCGCGGGGTCTCACCACCGTCGGACTCGATCGTGCCGCCCGGAAGCGCCCACCCCTCACGGTAGTTGGGCTCGACGAGCAGCACCCGGCCCTCCGCGTCACGGAAAAGCGCGGCGGCACCGGAGATGATGCGGGGCAGACCCGCGACGTACGCGGCGAATTCTTCTGAGCTGGTCATTCAGGAAGGGTAACCAGCCTGCGCAACCGCTTCTCGTCCTCGCTGCCCGGCTCGGGGAAGTGGCAGACCAGACTCAGCCAGGGAGCCTCCGCCGGCGCCATGCGTACGTACGACAGCTTGAGGTCCCCGACCTCCGGGTGCCGGTAGCGGCGGACGGAGGAGCGGAACTCCACGACATCGTGCTCCGGCCACAGCGCGGCGAACTCCGGGCTGGTGGCGAGGAGCCCGTCGATCAGCTCGGTGAAACGGGGGTTGTCGAGTTCGTACGCCGCCTGCTGGCGCAGCAGCCCGGTCAGCCAGCGGGCCTCCGCCTCCCAATCGGGCATCAACGTGCGCAGCAGGGGCTCGCGGAAGAGCATCCAGACACTGTTCAGCTCGCCCGGCCCGCGGTCGACCAGGGCGCTGCCCAGAATCTGCTCCTGCGCCCGGTTCCAGGCCAGCACGTCGAAGCAGCGGTCGATCACGAACGCCGGGTTGGGCAGCAGGGTGTCCAGGAACGTACGGACCGCGTCCGGGACGTCCGGGGACCGCTCGGCCGGCTCCGGTACCGGCAGTCCCGACAGCCGGAACAGATGGGCACGCTCCACCTCGTCCAGCCGGAGGGCGCGGGACAGGGCCAGCAGGATCTGCGGCGAGACATTGATGTCGCGGCCCTGCTCGAGCCACGTGTACCAGGTCAGGCTGACGCCGGACAGCAGCGAGACCTCCTCGCGGCGCAGGCCCGGCGTACGGCGCCGGCCGCCGGGCGGCAGCCCGGTCCCCGCGGGGTCGGCGCGCTCGCGGCGGGAGCGCAGGAAGGCACCCAGCGCCCTGCGCGGCTGATGCCTCGCCTCCGGTGGTGGTGTCACTGCCACCAGTAAATTCTGCACTCTTCACCCGGCCCGCGCTCCGGCGGAGGGTGGATGGGACAGCGAACTCCCTTGTGAAAGGCGGCCCTTGTGGCTGAGCTGACCCCTCCCCGAACAGCCTTCGTCACCGGTGCCACCGGCGGCGTCGGCTCCGCCGTGGCGCGCAGGCTGCATGCCGACGGCTGGATCGTGTACGCCGCCCACCGCCGGCCTGCGGACGCGCAGGCGCTGCGCGCGGCCGGCCTCACTCCCGTCCCGCTGGACCTGACCGACGAGGAGTCCGTCCTCGCCGCCGCCGAGGCGGTCGGGCCACGCCTCGACGGGCTCGTGAACAGCGCGGCCATCATGGGACAGGGCCCCGTCGAGCTGACGCCCGCCGAAGCCTGGCGGCGCCAGTTCGAGATCAACGTCATCGGGCAGGCCGCCGTGATCCGCGCCTTCCTGCCCGCCCTGCGGACGGCGGCCGGCCGCATCGTGAACATCGGGGCCGTCTCCGCCCGCGTCCCGCCGCCCTTCTTCGGCCCGATCGCCGCGTCCAAGGCGGCCTTCTCGGCACTCACCGGGTCCCTGCGCGCGGAACTGCACCACCAGGGCGTCAAGGTCTCCCTCGTCGAACCGGGCGCCATGGACACCGCCATCTTCGCGACCGCCGACAAGGCGAGCGCGGAGCTCGGGTGGGCGGGTTCGGAAGAGGTCCGGCACCACTACGCCGCGGCCCTGGACGCCGTACGCGCCACGGCCGCCCGCCAGACACCCGGGCCCGTCGACCCGGCCGTACACGCCGTCGTACGCGCTCTCACCGCGCGCCGCCCCGCCACTCTCCACACCACCGGCCGCGACGGCCGCGCCCTCGCCCTGCTCCGGTTCCTGCCCGACGGACTGCGCGACCGCCTCGTGCTGCGCGCGCTGGGAATACGGCCCGGGGTGTTCGCCGAGGCTGTGCCACCCGTCGGCCGGGCCTCAGCTCTCTGATCCCGCGAGTTGCAGCGTCCGCTCCGCCAGCTCGCTGATGTGCGCCCCGTCGAAGCCGAACACCGCGCTGCGGACCGTGTCCTCCAGCGGCTCCTTCCACTGCACCGGGATCGCCTCCGCACCC
Source organism: Streptomyces sp. CA-249302 (assembly GCF_050936785.1). NCBI lineage: Bacteria > Bacillati > Actinomycetota > Actinomycetes > Kitasatosporales > Streptomycetaceae > Streptomyces > Streptomyces sp. CA-249302. The sequence goes on from NZ_JBNJMG010000001.1 coordinate 8,983,146, forward strand.
GTCAGTACGCCGGCCACGGAGCCCGCGGTCGCCCCGTTGGAGTCGGTGTCCAGGCCACCGCGGACGGTGAGGGTGATGGTGCGGGTGAAGTCTCCGTCGCCGTACAGCAGGCCCGCCGTGAGGACGGCGGCGTTCGGGATGGTGTGGATCCAGCCGAGCCCGGCGGTCTCCTCGGCGACCGTGGTGAGCGTGTCCTCCCAGGTCATCCGGGTGTCGTGGAGCGAGACGACCCGTCGTACGGTGCGGGCCAGGCGGCTGGAGGCGGGGATGACGGACAGCGCCTGGTCCATGGCGTGCCGGACGGTGGGCGCCGTGAACGCCGCCGCGATCAGCGCGGCCGCCCACATCGCGCCGTACACCCCGTTCCCGGTGTGCGACAGCACCGCGTCCCGGCGGGCCAGCGAGGCGGCCCGGCGCGGGACGCCGGGGCAGGTCCAGCCGTAGATGTCGGCGCGGATCAGGGCGCCGATCCACTCCTGGTAGGGGTTGTCGTAGGTGGCGGTCAGCGGCGGCTTCAGACCGTTCGCGAGATTGCGGTACGCCGCCCGTTCCGCCGTGAAGGTCTGGAGGTACGGCAGTCTCAGCAGCCACAGGTCGCCGACCTGCTCGGTGCTGAAGCCGAAGCCGTGGGTCTCGAGGAGGTCGAGGCCGAGGATCGCGTAGTCGACGTCGTCGTCCCGGCAGCTGCCGTGGATGCGGCCGCGCACGCACTCGCGCCACTCGGGGCGCAGCTCGAAGCCGTCGCTCTCGTCGGCGGGCTCGGGGAGGTAGTCGGTCAGCGGCAGGGCGGCGGCCTGCCGGAGATAGCGGTCGATACGGTCCCGCGTCCACAGGTCGCCCTGCTCGACCGGCTTCCCGAGCATGTTGCCCGCGATCCGGCCCAGCCAGCCCCCGAGGACGCGGTCGGCGAGCTCTGGTGCGGTGCCCACAGGGGTCATAGGACCGGTTTACCCAATTCCGGGGGCGCCCGCTCGGGTTTTGGCCGTCCGCACAGGCGCCTCTCACGGCGCTCGTACGTTGTGCCCACGCCCTTCTCAGGGTCCGGGCGGCGCATGACGGCGGGGGCGGTCTCCGGTTAAGGTCGCAACGGCGCGACTGGCCTTGACGTGCGCGAGGCCCGGAGAGCAAGGGGATACAGGTGACACAGCGCGTGCTCATCGCCGCGGACAAGTTCAAGGGATCGCTGACGGCCGTGCAGGTCGCCGAGCGGGTGACGGCCGGGCTGCGCAGAGTCGTACCGGCTGTCGAGGTGGCCTCGCTGCCCGTCGCCGACGGCGGCGACGGCACCGTGGACGCGGCCGTCGCGGCAGGCTTCGAGCGGCGCGAGGTCCAGGTCGCCGGACCGCTCGGGAACGAGGTCACGGCGGCCTTCGCGCTGCGCGGCGACACGGCGGTCGTCGAGATGGCCGAGGCCAGCGGCCTCCAGCGGCTCCCCGCGGGCGTCTTCGCGCCCCTCACGGCCTCCACCTACGGCTCCGGCGAAGTGCTGCGGGCCGCTCTCGACGCGGGCGCGCGGACCATCGTGTTCGGCGTCGGCGGCAGCGCCACGACCGACGGCGGCGCCGGAATGCTGTCCGCCCTGGGCGCCCGTTTCCTGGACGCCGAGGGCGAGCCCGTCCCGCCGGGTGGCGGCGGCCTGAGCGAACTCGCCTCGGCCGACCTGTCCGGCCTGGACCCGCGCCTCGGCTCCGTCGAGCTGGTCCTCGCCAGCGACGTCGACAACCCCCTCACCGGCCCCAAGGGCGCCCCGGCCGTGTACGGCCCGCAGAAGGGCGCCTCCCCGGACGACGTGGAGGCCCTGGACTCGGCCCTCGCGCACTACGCCAAGGTGCTGGAGGAGGCGATCGGCGCCGAGGCCGCCGAGCACGCCGCCTCGCCCGGCGCCGGCGCGGCCGGTGGCATCGGCTACGGCGCCCTCCTGGTCGGCGCACGCTTCCGCCCCGGCATCGAGGTCATGCTCGACGTCCTGGGCTTCGCGCCCGCCCTGGAGCGCGCGGAGCTGGTGATCACCGGCGAGGGCTCCCTGGACGAGCAGACCCTGCACGGCAAGGCCCCCGCAGGCGTCGCCGCCGCGGCCCGCGCCGCCGACAAGGAGGTCGTCGCGGTCTGCGGCCGCCTCGCCCTGCCCCCGGAGGCGCTGGGCCGGGCCGGGATCCGCCGGGCGTACCCGCTGACCGGCGTCGAGCCGGACGTCGCCAAGTGCATCGCGGAGGCGGGGCCGATCCTGGAGCGGGTGGCCGAGCAGATCGCGCGGGACTTCCTGACCTGAGGCGGCCGGTATGGCCGGTACGACGACAGCCGGCACGGCCGGCACGACAAAGGGCCCCGAGTCGACCGACTCGGGGCCCTTCACCGTCGTAGAGGATCCGCTACGGCTGTGCCGCCCGCGCCTCGCGGCGGTTGTCGCGGAAGTTGTTCACCCGGCGGGCCGTGGCGAACAGCGGGATGACCGCGCCCATGACCAGCTGCAGTGCGCAGCCCGTCTGGAGGAGCAGCTGGCCGCTCGGGGCGTCGAAGGCCCACGCCGCCAGGAGGCCCATGCTCAGCACGATCCAGGTGAGCATCGCCGCCGCGCTGCGACCGCGCGGCTTCGGGTACTCGACCCGGCTCACCATCAGCCAGGCCGTGCCCAGGATCGCCAGGAGCGTCGCGAAGAACGGCAGCTCCAGGAGCACGATCGAGACGACCGTCAGCGCGCCGAACGGGGACGGCATGCCCTGGAACATGCCGTTCGTCGGTGTCACGCACGAGAATCTCGCCAGACGCAGGACCACGGCCAGGAGCACCACGATTGCCCCGACCGCCGCCACCTTCTGGTACGCGTCGTCGGCGACCATGCCGTAGACCAGCACGAAGTACGCCGGCGCGAGGCCGAAGCTGATCAGGTCGGAGAGGTTGTCCAGTTCCGCGCCCATGGGGGAGGAGCGGAGCTTGCGCGCCACCAGGCCGTCGAACAGGTCGAAGACCGCCGCGCACAGCATCAGGATGACCGCGGTGGCCGCGCTGTTGCGGGCCATGCCGGATTCCTGGCTGTCGGTCAGGTGCGGGATCAGGATGCCGGTGGTGGTGAAGTACACCGCCATGAAGCCGCACGTCGCGTTACCGAGGGTGAGGGTGTCCGCTATTGAGAGGCGGAGAGAAAGAGGCATCTCCTCCTCTTCGTCGACCTCTTCGGCCTCGGGCACCCAGCCCGCCTGGGTATCAGGATCAATCACGGTCAATGCGAGTCACCCCAGCCACGGTCTTCTGACCGACCTCGACCGCGACCTCCACGCCCTCGGGCAGGTAGATGTCGACGCGCGACCCGAAACGGATCAGGCCGATACGGTCACCCTGCTCGACCTTCGTGCCCTGCGGGATGTAGGGGACGATGCGGCGGGCCACCGCACCGGCGATCTGGATCATCTCGATGTCGCCGAGTTCGGTGTCGAAATGCCAGACTACGCGCTCGTTGTTCTCGCTCTCCTTGTTGAACGCCGGAACGAACCCACCGGGGATGTGCTCGACCGACGTCACCTGGCCGGAGAGGGGCGCGCGGTTGACGTGGACGTTGAGCGGGCTCATGAAGATCGCGACGCGGGTCCGTCCGTCCTTCCACGGCATGATGCTCTGCACCACACCGTCGGCGGGCGAGATGACCCGGCCCGCGGCGATCTCGCGCTCGGGGTCGCGGAAGAACCACAGCATGCCCGCCGCGAGCGCGGTGGCGGGCACGGCCACGGCCTTGGCGACGCCGGAGCGGCGCGCACGGGCCAGGCTGAGGGCTGCGGTGGCGACGGTCGGCAGAAGCCACGGCGATGCTCCGCGCGCAAGACGTACGCCTGCCAGGCTGTCGCGTGGTGCAGAGGTTTGGCTGTGGGGCATGGATGACCTTCGTAGCGGATGATGCCGCGCTGGAACGGGGGACGGCGGCTTTCCGGGGATCGTACCGGTCGACGGCCACAACTGGGCAAGCCAGGAAGCCGAGTCGGCGGCTGAAGAGTGCTGACGGGGTGTGATCTTCTTCTCCAAGAAAACACCCCGTATCCGGACATCTAGCCCTGGAATCGATACTCTTCGAGCAGCCTGCGACCGATGATCATCTTCTGGATCTCGGCGGTGCCTTCACCGATGAGCAGCATCGGCGCCTCGCGGTAGAGGCGCTCGATCTCGTACTCCTTGGAGAAGCCGTAGCCACCGTGGATCCGGAACGCGTCCTCCACGACCTCCTTGCAGTACTCGGAGGCGAGGTACTTCGCCATCCCTGCCTCGAGGTCGTTTCGTTCGCCGGAGTCCTTTTTGCGTGCGGCGTTCACCATCATCGCATGGGCGGCCTCGACCTTGGTGGCCATCTCGGCCAGCTTGAACTGGATGGCCTGGTGCTGGGCGATCGCCTTGCCGAAAGTGTGCCGCTGCTGGGCGTACTGGACGCCGAGTTCGAAGGCACGCTGAGCGACGCCGCAGCCACGCGCCGCCACGTTGACGCGGCCGACCTCGACGCCGTCCATCATTTGGTAAAAACCTCGGCCGGTCTCGCCGCCGAGCACACGGTTGGCCGGAATCCGCAGGCCATCCATGATCAACTCGGTGGTGTCGACGCCCTTGTAGCCCATCTTGTCGATCTTCCCGGGGATGGTGAGGCCGGGCCGGACCTCTCCGAAACCGGGCTCCTTCTCGACCAGGAAGGTCGTCATCGACTTGTGGGGCGCGGTCCCCTCGGGGTGTCCTTCATCACTTCGGACGAGTACGGCGACCAGACTTGACGTTCCGCCGTTCGTCAGCCACATCTTCTGGCCGTTGAGGACGTATTCGTCACCGTCCTTGACCGCCTTGGAGGTGATGGCGGACACGTCCGAGCCGAGGCCCGGCTCCGACATCGAGAAGGCGCCGCGAATGTCGCCGGCCGCCATGCGCGGCAGGAAGTGGTCCTTCTGCTCCTGCGTGCCGTGCTGCTTGAGCATGTACGCAACGATGAAGTGGGTGTTGATGATGCCGGAGACCGACATCCAGCCGCGGGCGATCTCCTCGACGCACAGGGCGTAGGTGAGGAGCGACTCGCCCAGACCCCCGTACTCCTCCGGGATCATCAGGCCGAACAGGCCCAACTCCCTGAGCCCGTCGACGATCTGCTGCGGGTACTCGTCGCGGTGCTCCAGCTCGGTGGCGACCGGGATGATCTCCTTGTCCACGAAGTCGCGGACGGTGGACAGGATCTCCTGCTGGACGTCGGTCAGACCGGCGGTCTGGGCGAGACGGGCCATGGCTTACTTCTCCTGCGACTTGAGCTCGGGGCGGCCGGGCTGCTCGCCGCCGCGCTCCTTGATGTACGTCTCGGTCGGCACCATCACCTTGCGGCGGAACACGCAGACCAGCGTGCCGTCCTGCTTGTAGCCCTTGGTCTCGACGTAGACGATCCCGCGGTCGTTCTTCGACTTCGAGGGCGTCTTGTCGAGGACCGTCGTCTCGCCGTAGATCGTGTCGCCGTGGAAGGTCGGCGCCACGTGCCGGAGCGACTCGATCTCCAGGTTGGCGATCGCCTTGCCCGACACGTCCGGCACGGACATGCCCAGCAGCAGCGAGTAGATGTAGTTCCCCACTACGACGTTCTTGCCGAAGTCCGTCGTGTTCTCCGCATAGTTGGCGTCCATGTGGAGCGGGTGGTGGTTCATCGTCAGGAGACAGAAGAGGTGGTCGTCGTACTCCGTGACCGTCTTCCCGGGCCAGTGCTTGTAGACCGCCCCGACCTCGAACTCCTCGTAGGTGCGTCCGAACTGCATCGCGCTCAGGCCTCCGCGATCTCGAACTTCGACGTGCGCTGCATACCGGCCGCACGACCCTTGCCGGAGATGACCAGCGCCATCTTGCGGCTGGCCTCGTCGATCATCTCGTCGCCGAGCATCGCCGAGCCCTTCTTGCCGCCCGCCTCGGAGGTGCAGTAGTCGTACGCGTCCAGGATCAGCTCGGCGTGGTCGAAGTCCTCCTGCGAGGGCGAGAAGATCTCGTTGGACGCCTCGACCTGTCCCGGGTGCAGCACCCACTTGCCGTCGAAGCCGAGGGCCGCGGCGCGCTGGGCGACCTCGCGGTAGCCGTCGATGTTGCGGATCTGGAGGTAGGGGCCGTCGATCGCCTGGAGGTCGTTGGCGCGGGCCGCCATCAGGATCTTCATCAGGATGTAGTGGTAGGCGTCCGCCGGGTAGCCGGGCGGCTGCTCGCCCACGACCAGCGACTTCATGTTGATCGACGCCATGAAGTCGGCCGGGCCGAAGATGATCGTCTCGACGCGCTGGGAGGCCGTCGCGATCTCGTTGACGTTGTTGAGGCCCTGGGCGTTCTCGATCTGCGCCTCGATGCCGATCTTGCCGACCTCGAAGCCCATCGTCTTCTCGATCTGGGTCAGCAGGAGGTCGAGGGCGACGACCTGCTGGGCGGTCTGCACCTTCGGCAGCATGATGCAGTCGAGGTTCTGGCCGGCCCCCTCGACGACCGTGACGACGTCCCGGTACGTCCACTCGGTCGTCCAGTCGTTGACGCGCACGACCCTCGTCTTGCCGGTCCAGTCACCCTCGTTGAGGAACTTGACGATCGTGTGCCGCGCCTCGGGCTTGGCGAGCGGGGCGCACGCGTCCTCCAGGTCGAGGAAGACCTGGTCGGCGGGGAGGCCCTGCGCCTTCTCCAGGAAGCGGGGGTTGCTTCCGGGGACCGCGAGGCAGGAGCGTCGCGGACGCAGACGGTTGACGGGCGTGGTCATGCGGGGACCTCCAGGGGGTCGAGCTTGTTCGCTGTCCGGATCTCGTCGACGATGCGGCCGATGATTCCGGTGATGTCGAAGTCCTTCGGGGTGAAGACCGCGGCCACACCCGCGGCCCTGAGCTGCTCGGCATCTCCATTGGGGATGATCCCACCGGCGATGACGGGGATGTCTGTGGCACCGGCCACACGCAGCCGTTCGAGCACGTCGGGGACCAGTTGGGCGTGCGAGCCGGAGAGGATGGACAGGCCCACCGCGTGCACGTCCTCGGCGAGGGCCGCGTCCACGATCTGCTCGGGCGTCAGCCGGATGCCCTGGTAGACCACCTCGAACCCGGCATCACGGGCCCGCACGGCGATCTGCTCGGCGCCATTGGAGTGCCCGTCCAGGCCCGGCTTGCCGACCAGGAAGCGGAGCTTGCCGACGCCCAGGTCCTTGGCCGTCAGGTCGACCTTGCGGCGGACCTCGGACATGGCCGAGCCCTCCTCGGCGGGAACCGCCACCGGCGCCGACGAGACGCCCGTCGGGGCGCGGAACTCGCCGAACACCTCGCGCAGGGCACCGGCCCACTCACCGGTCGTGGCCCCCGCACGGGCGCACTCCAGGGTGGCCTCCATGAGGTTGCCGGTGCCCTTGGCCGCCTCCTTCAGCTTCTCCAGCGCCTTGCACGGGCGCGGGTGGTTGAAGGGCGGCTGGTAGCGCGTGTCGCGCCAGGTCCGCAAGGACTGGATGACCCGGGCCTCGACAGCTGGATCGACTGTCTGGATCGCTGTGTCGAGATCGGCCGTCAACGGATTCGGCTCGGTCGTGTTGAAGATGTTGACGCCCACGATCTTCTCTTGACCGGACTCAATACGAGCGCGCCGCTCCGCGTGCGAGGAGACGAGCTGCGACTTGAGGTAGCCGGACTCGACGGCGGCCATCGCGCCGCCCATCTCCTGGATCCGCTCGATCTCCGCGAGCGACTCCTCGACGAGCTTCGCGACCTTCGCCTCGATGACGTGCGAGCCCTCGAAGATGTCCTCGTACTCCAGCAGGTCGCTCTCGTGGGCGAGGACCTGCTGGATGCGCAGCGACCACTGCTGGTCCCAGGGCCGGGGGAGGCCCAGGGCCTCGTTCCAGGCCGGGAGTTGCACGGCACGCGCGCGTGCGTCCTTCGAGAGGGTCACGGCGAGCATCTCAAGGACGATCCGCTGGACGTTGTTCTCCGGCTGCGCCTCGGTCAGCCCGAGGGAGTTGACCTGGACGCCGTACCGGAAACGGCGCTGCTTGGCGTTCTCGATGCCGTACCGCTCGCGGGTGACCTTGTCCCAGATGCGGCCGAAGGCGCGCATCTTGCACATCTCCTCGACGAACCGCACGCCGGCGTTGACGAAGAAGGAGATGCGCGCGACGACGTCGCCGAACTTCTCGGCCGGCACCTGACCGGAGTCCCGGACGGCGTCCAGGACCGCGATCGCCGTGGACATCGCGTACGCGATCTCCTGGACCGGCGTGGCGCCCGCCTCCTGCAGGTGGTAGCTGCAGATGTTGATCGGGTTCCACTTCGGGATGTGGGAGACCGTGTACGCGATCATGTCCGTCGTCAGACGGAGGGAGGGACCCGGCGGGAACACGTGCGTGCCCCGCGACAGGTACTCCTTCACGATGTCGTTCTGGGTCGTGCCCTGGAGCTTGGTGATGTCCGCGCCCTGCTCCTCGGCGACGACCTGGTAGAGCGCCAGCAGCCACATGGCGGTGGCGTTGATCGTCATCGAGGTGTTCATCTGCTCCAGGGGGATGTCCTGGAACAGCCGGCGCATGTCACCGAGGTGTGCGATCGGCACGCCGACCCGGCCGACCTCGCCGCGGGCGAGGATGTGGTCGGAGTCGTAGCCGGTCTGCGTCGGCAGGTCGAAGGCCACGGAGAGGCCCGTCTGCCCCTTGGCGAGGTTGCGGCGGTACAGCTCGTTGGACGCCTCGGCCGTGGAGTGGCCGGCGTACGTGCGCATGAGCCACGGCCGGTCCTTCTCCCGCTTGCCTTCGGCGGGCTGACGCTCAGTCATCTATGACCCCGGGTGTCTCAGATGTTGCGGAAGCGGTTGATGGCGTCGAGGTGCTTGGCGCGCATCTCCTCGTCGCGCACGCCGAGACCCTCCTCGGGGGCCAGGCACAGCACGCCGACCTTGCCCTGGTGGAGGTTGCGGTGCACGTCGTAGGCGGCCTGCCCGGTCTCCTCCAGGGCGTAGGTCTTCGACAGCGTCGGGTGGATCTTGCCCTTCGCGATCAGCCGGTTGGCCTCCCAGGCCTCGCGGTAGTTGGCGAAGTGCGAGCCGATGATCCGCTTCAGGGACATCCACAGGTAGCGGTTGTCGTACTCGTGCATGTAGCCCGAGGTCGAGGCGCAGGTGGTGATGGTGCCGCCCTTGCGCGTGACGAAGACGCTCGCGCCGAAGGTCTCGCGGCCGGGGTGCTCGAAGACGATGTCGATGTCCTCGCCGCCGGTGAACTCGCGGATGCGCTTGCCGAAGCGCTTCCACTCCTTCGGGTCCTGGGTGCTCTCGTCCTTCCAGAACTTGTAGCCCTCGGCGTTGCGGTCGATGATCGCCTCCGCGCCCATCGCCCGGCAGATGTCCGCCTTCTGGGGGCTGGAGACGACACAGATCGGGTTGGCGCCACCGGCCAGCGCGAACTGGGTGGCGTACGAGCCGAGTCCGCCGCTCGCGCCCCAGATGAGGACGTTGTCGCCCTGCTTCATGCCGGCGCCGTTGCGGGAGACCAGCTGCCGGTACGCGGTCGAGTTCACGAGCCCCGGGGCGGCGGCCTCCTCCCAGCTGAGGTGGCCCGGCTTCGGCATCAGCTGGTTGGACTTGACAAGTGCGATCTCTGCCAGGCCGCCGAAGTTGGTCTCGAAGCCCCAGATGCGCTGCTCGGGGTCGAGCATCGTGTCGTTGTGCCCGTCGGAGCTCTCCAGCTCCACGCTCAGGCAGTGCGCCACGACCTCGTCACCGGGCTTCCAGGCGTTGACGCCCGGGCCGGTGCGCAGGACGACGCCCGCGAGGTCGGAGCCGATGATGTGGTACGGCAGGTCGTGCCGCTTGGTCAGCTCGGAGAGCTTGCCGTAGCGCTCCAGGAACCCGAAGGTCGACAGCGGCTCGAAGATCGAGGTCCACACCGAGTTGTAGTTGACACTCGATGCCATGACGGCGACCAGGGCCTCGCCCGGGCCGAGCTCCGGCAGGGCCACCTCGTCGAGGTGGATCGACTTGCGCGGGTCCTTGTCGCGGGTCTCCAGGCCCGCGAACATCTCCGTCTCGTCCTTGTGCACGGTGATCGCGCGGTACGACTCGGGGAGCGGCAGGGCGGCGAAGTCGGCCGGCGTCGAGTCCGGCGACTGGATCGCGTCCAGGATGTCCTTCGTGGTCACGGTGTTGCCTCCGGCGATACGCACCCTGAGGGAGGGGTGCTGAGGGTTACGTCGGTGCTGCTGAGGGTTTTTTGGGAAGTGCCGTCGGTTCGGCTGGTGGTGCTTCGGCAGCGCTTTGTGGCGCGGGAGGGTGCCTGTGACGCAGGCGTCCGGGCGCTCGAGCCATTGGCTTGAGGGGACAGCCGACGTGCGTATGGTCTCTGCACGCCGGCCGCCCGGACTCCTTCAACGTAAGACACCGCGTGCCACCGTGCAAGGCACTGAGTGCCAGAGATTCCTCTCAGGTGAAATCTTTACGTAACAAATGAGCGATGATCGATCGAACGGGCCCTGGAATCTGCTCGAAAAGGTGCTCTGACATGCCAAAACGGCCACCCCGAAGGGTGGCCGTCATCACAGCGGTGAAGGAGGTTCTCAGCGGTCCTCGGTAGCCCTCAGCGGTCCTTGAGTGCCTGCTCGATGGTCCGCATGACCTCGTCCAGCGGGGCGTCGGTGCGGGCGACCGTGACCAGGACCTCGCCCTGGGTGGAGACGGTCGCGGGTGCGGCCGGCTTCGGGGGCGTCGTGCGCCCCGCCCCGATGCCCGTCCCGAAGGTCTTGCGCACGATCGCGAAGGCGTGGTCCAGCTGCGTCTCCACGTCGCCCTGGCCGCCGGCCCGCAGCCAGCGCCTGAGGACGTGGTTGTGGGCGGTGACGACCGCGGACGCGGCGACCTCGGCCAGCAACGGGTCGTCGTTGGCGTCGTCGTCGTGCGCGTGCTCGTCGAAGTGCCCCAGCAGGTAGCGGGTGAAGAGACGCTCGTAACGGGCCACCGACGCGATCTCCGCCTCGCGCAGGGTGGGCACCTCACGCGTGAGCTTGTAGCGGGCGACCGAGATCTCCGGCCGGGCCGCGTACATCCGCATGACTTCCTTGATGCCGCGGCACACCGTGTCGAGCGGGTGCTCGTGCGGCGGGGCCGCGTTGAGCACGGCCTCGGCGCGGATCAACGTGTCGTCGTGATCGGGGAAGATCGCCTCTTCCTTGGAGCGGAAGTGCCGGAAGAAGGTGCGGCGGGCCACTCCGGCCGCGGCCGCGATCTCGTCGACGGTGGTCGCCTCGTACCCCTTGGTCGAGAACAGCTCCATCGCCGCGGCCGCCAGTTCTCGGCGCATCTTGAGCCGCTGGGCGGCCGCGCGACTGCCTGCGGCACTTTCCGGCGCGTCGGGCGTAGCTGGTGTACGTGAGGACTTGGCGGGCTGGGACATGACCCGAACGTACTGCATGTGCGCAGCTTGCTGCGCATGTACGGGGCTTCCCCCGCCCGGAGCGGGCGGGGGAGCGCCGGGTCCCGCGGACGGGGGAAGACTGCCCGGGTCGAGCAGTCCGCCCCAGTCCTCGCCGCCTCTGAACCAGTCGCCGGCGCCGTCAGCGGCGGGCATATTCGCGGAAGCCACGGCCCGTCTTGCGGCCGAGGCAGCCCGCGGCCACCAGGTGCTCCAGGAGCGGGGCCGGAGCGAGGCCCGGGTCGCGGAACTCGCGGTGCAGGACCTTCTCGATCGCAAGCGAGACGTCGAGTCCGACCACGTCCAGGAGCTCGAACGGGCCCATCGGGTAGCCGCCGCCCAGCTTCATCGCCGCGTCAATGTCGTCAAGAGATGCATAGTGTTCCTGCACCATCTTGATCGCGTTGTTGAGGTACGGGAAAAGCAATGCGTTCACGATGAAGCCTGCACGGTCCCCACAGTCGACCGCGTGCTTCTTGATCCGTCCACACACCTCGTGAACAGTTGAGTGGACGTCCTCTGCGGTCAACACCGTACGGACGACCTCGACCAGCTTCATCGCCGGCGCCGGGTTGAAGAAGTGCATGCCGATCACGTCCTGCGGACGCGAGGTGGCGCGGGCGCAGGCGACGACGGGCAGCGAGGAGGTCGTGGTGGCCAGGACCGCGCCCGGCTTGCAGACCTTGTCCAGCGCCTGGAACAGCTGCTGCTTGATCTCCAGGTCCTCGGCGACCGCCTCGACGGCGAGGTCGACGTCCGCGAAGGCGTCGTAGGAGCCGGCCGCGGTGATCCGGTCCAGGGTCTGGGCGGCGGCCTCGGCCGTCATCCGCCCCTTGTCGACGGAGCGGGAGAGGGACTTGCCGATACGGGCCTTGGCGGCCTGTGCCTTCTCCTCGCTGCGGGCGGCGAGCACCACCTCGTAGCCGCCCTTGGCGAAGACCTCGGCGATCCCGGAGGCCATGGTGCCGGAGCCGGCGACACCGACCGAGCGGATCTCGCGGCCCGGGGCCCGCACGGCGCCGGTCAGGGGCGTCAGCGCGTCCGGCACGACGGTGGCGCTGCCGGGAGCCTCGTAACTGTAGAAGCCGCGGCCCGACTTACGGCCCGTCAGACCGGCCTCGCTGAGCTGCTTGAGGATCGGCGCGGGGGCGTGCAGCCGGTCGTGGGACTCGGCGTACATGGCCTCCAGGACCGTACGGGCCGTGTCGACGCCGATCAGGTCGAGCAGCGCCAGCGGGCCCATCGGCAGACCGCAGCCGAGCCGCATCGCCGCGTCGATGTCCTCGCGGGAGGCGTACTTGGCCTCGTACATCGCGGCGGCCTGGTTGAGGTAGCCGAACAGCAGGCCGTCGGCGACGAAACCGGGCCGGTCGCCGACGGCGACGGGCTCCTTGCCGAGGTCGAGGGCGAGGTTGGTGACCGCGGAGACGGCACCCGGCGCGGTCAGCACCGAGGAGACGACCTCGACCAGCTTCATGGCCGGCGCCGGGTTGAAGAAGTGCAGGCCGAGCACGCGCTCCGGGCGGGCCGAGTCGGCGGCCAGGCGGGTCACGGACAGGGCGTTGGTGCCGGTCGCCAGGATCGTCTCCGGGCGCACGATCCCGTCGAGTTCACGGAAGATCTGGTGCTTGATCTCGTACGACTCCGGAGCCACCTCGATGACCAGGTCGGCGTCGGCCGCCGCCCGCAGGTCGGTGGAGGTGGTCACGCGGGCCAGCAGGTCGGCGCGGTCCTGCTCGGTGAGCCGGCCCTTCTCCACGGCGCGGGCGGTGGCGGCCTCCAGGGTGGCAACGGCCTGGGCGGCCGCGGCCTCGCTGATGTCGATGCCGACGACCTCGCGACCGGCCTTGGCGAGGACCTCGGTGATACCGGTGCCCATGGTGCCGAGACCGACGACGGCAATGGTCTTCAGCGGGGACAGAGGGGTGTCGGACAGGGGAGTGGCCATCGCGGGACTCCAGGAATGAGGGTGACGACTGGGATCGCCCCCGGGTGCGCGGGAGGTCGGCCGTCTCGCGGCCGGACCACTGGCGCACCGGGTGCGTGAAAGGGATGCGGGTGTTGCCGGGCTGCAGGCGCACACGCCCGGTGCCGTCGTCTCGCGGGCGTGCACACGCCGTGGAGCGAACGGTGGGAAACCGACCGGCCCTGTCCCGAGGCCGGGTCGTGCTGGCGGTACCTGAAGTACCGAACCGACTTCTCTTACGGCGGCTGCGTCACCAGGCCGTCGCAAGCAGGTGCGAGTGGGTAACTCGCTCGATTGAGCTTAACCGGTGGGTAACGAGCGCGCCAGTCCCCGTGTTTGTGATGTAGGTCCCGGGAGATCCGGCGGGCCCCTAATCTCGGTGCCATGGACGAAGAGTTGCGATCACTCACGGAGCGTTTACGGGCGGAGTCCGGAGGGAGCGCCGCGTGCGACCGTCTCGTGGCGACCGAGGACCCCGACGCGCTGGCCGGCGTGCTCACCGAGCCCGGACAGCCGCTCTGGGCCAGGGAGCTGGCCGCGTTCCGGCTGGGGCTCGCGGGCGACCGGCGGGCCTTCGAGTCCCTCGTCCTGTTCCTGAACCACCGTGATCCGCAGCGCTGCGCCTCCGCGGAGTACGCGCTCGCCCGGCTCGGCGACCCGCGCACCGCCCGCGCGGCGGCGGCCCTCGCCACGAACGAGCTGCGCGTCGCCTACGCCCTGCACCCGGTCCGCCTCCTGGCCGGGCTGCGCGCCCCCGAGTCCGTGCCCGCGCTCATCACCACCCTGGAGCGGAGACTGCGCCCGCACGACCCCTACCGCCGCGTCGCCCTCGCCTGCGTGGAGGGGCTCGGCAGTCTGGAGGACGCCCGCGCCAGACCCGTACTGAACGAGGCCCTCGCGCATCCGGCACTGGCGGAGGCGGCGGTACGGGCGCTGGCGCGGATCCCGAAGCAGCGGTGAGGCGGCGTCAGACGGTGAGGTCCATGACGTAGCGCACTTCCGGCACCAGGACGCCGTCCACCTCGAAGGGCTCCACGGCGCCGTCCGGGCGGAAGCCGGAGCGCTCGTAGAAGCGGCGGGCGCGCGCGTTGCCCTCCAGCACCCACAGGTACATCCGGGTGTGTCCGGCGTCGGTGCAGCGTCGTATCGACTCGGCGATGAGGGCCTGTCCGACGCCCCCGCCATACCGCTCCGCGTCGACGTAGATCGCGTACAACTCCACGCCCCCGGCGGGCACTTCACCGTCCCGATACGGGCCGTGGCAGGCCCAGCCGAGGGTGTGGCCGTTCTGCTCGGCGATCAGGTTCACCACGTCCGGGTTGCCTTTCCGGAAGCGGCCGCGGCGGCGCTCATGTGCCGACGACCGCGAACACCTCGACCTCCAGGAGGAACTCGGGCCGTACCAGCGCGGACACCTGCACGGCCGAGGCAGCCGGCAGGCGGTTGTCCGGTATGTGCTCGGAGCGGGCCGTGCGGATCGCCGGCAGGTGGGCCATGTCCGTGACGAAGAAGGTGAGTTTGACGACGTCGTCGAAGGTCGCGCCGGCGGCGGCCAGGCAGCGTCGCAGGTTCTCGAAGACCTGGCGGGCCTGGGCCTCGGGGTCGCCCTCCCCGACGAGCTTGCCGTCCTCGTCGAGGGCGACCTGGCCGGCGATCGCGACGAGACGGCCCGTGGCCATGACGACATGGCTGTACTGGGCGGCGGGGAAGACGCCGTCGGGGGCGGGGATCCGGGTCAGCTCACTCATGCGTCCATGGTGGACCACGGGTCTGACAATGCCCGCCCCCGACGGATCGTCAACTGCTCAGCCGCGGAAGCCGAGCAGGCCGTGCAGGGTCGAGCCGCGTTCGGAGGCCGACGCCGCCGCCGTGGCCAGCGGCTTCGGGTCCGGCAGCTTCGGGCAGACCGCGTCGATCTCGCCACCGCTGCGCGGCACCGTGCCGTCGGTCAGGTACTTCGCGAGGTACTTGTCCAGGCAGGCGTTCCCGCTCAGCGTGATGCCGTGGTTCCCGCCACCCTGCTCCACCACGAAGCTCGAACCGGCCAGCAGCTCATGGACCGTCGCGCCGCCCTGGTACGGGGTGGCCGCGTCGTTGGTCGCCTGGAACAGCAGCGTCGGCGGCAGCTTGCCGTTGGCGACGTTGATCGGCCGCAGCGAGTCGGTCGGCCAGAACGCGCACGGCGCGTTGTACCAGGCGTTGTTCCAGGCCATGAACGGTGCCTTGTCGTAGACCGCCCAGTTGTCCTTGCGCCACTGGTTCCAGTCGCGCGGCCAGGAGGCGTCACGGCACTGCACCGAGGTGTAGATGCTGTAGCCGTTGTCCCCGGACGCGTCGATGGCGGCGAAGTTCTCGTAGGCCTCGACCAGCGGGTCGGCGTTCTTGTTGTTCACGTAGGCCGCGAACGCCTCGGCGAGGTAGGGCCAGTAGCCGTTGTAGTAGCCGCCCGGGATGAAGGTGTCCTCCAGTTCGGAGGCCCCCACCTTGCCGCCGGCGGGCTTCTTGGCGAGCGCCTTGCGCATCGCGTACCACTTGGCCTCGATCTTGGCCGGGTCGGTGCCCAGTTTGTACGTCGAGTTGTACTTGGCGATCCAGGACATCAGTGCCTTCTGGCGGCCGTCGAAGGCGTAGTCCTGCCCGATGTTGTCGTCGTACCAGACGCCCGTCGGGTCGACGATCGAGTCCAGGACCAGGCGCTTGACGCGCTGCGGGAAGAGCTTGGCGTAGACCGCGCCCAGGTAGGTGCCGTAGGAGTAACCGAAGTAGCTGGTCTTCTTGTAGCCCGTGGCCGCACGGATCGAGTCCATGTCCTGCACGGCCTGGATGGTGTTGATGTACGGCAGCACGCTCGCGTACTTCTTGCCGCAGGCGGCGGCGAAGGACTTGGCGCGCTCCAGGTTGGCCTTCTCGATCGCCGGGGTGCTCGGCACGGAGTCCGGGCGCACCGGGTTGAAGTAGCCCGGCTTGCAGTCCAGGGCGGGCGTGCTCTTGCCCACCCCGCGTGGGTCGAAGCCGATGACGTCGTACTGCGACGCGACCGCCTTCGGCAGCGAGGTCGCGACGAACCCGGCGAGCGAGAGTCCGCTGCCGCCGGGGCCGCCGGGGTTGACCAGCAGCGGACCCTGGGACTTCTTGGCGGTGTGCGGCACGCGCGAGAGCGCGAGCGTGATCTGCTTGCCGTACGGGTTCCGGTGGTCGAGCGGCACCTTGAGGGACGCGCACTGGAGCGTCGGGTAGTCGGTGGTGCCGCAGCTCTTCCAGGTGAGCTTCGCGGCGTGAGCGGTTTCCGCGCTGCTCGGGGCGCTCGCGTCGGCGGGGACGGCCGTGACGGTCCCGGCCACGACGACTGCGGCGCCGCACAGCACGGCTGCGCGTTTTCTCATGGAGTCCTCCCAGGACGGAGGGGCTTCGGGCCGTGAGTCTCACGGTCCTCGCCGCATCGTCCCGGAAAGCGGCACCGGAAGAACGTGTTCTGGCATTACTTGACCCAATCGGGTCGAGGGATGCGCTCGAACGCTCTCAAATCAGCGAGAGTTGGGTCGGTTCGGACACGGCCGGCTCGACCTGCTCCGGCGGCGGGATCCGGCGCGGCATGTCCGCGCGGGTGGGGCCGATCCCGTACTCCTGTGCCAGGTCGTGGACCTGACGGGTGATCCGGCGCTGGTACCACTTCGGCGCGTACGAGCCGTCCGCGTACAGCCGCTCGTAACGACGCACCAGGTGCGGACGGTGCTGGGCCAGCCAGGCCATGAACCATTCGCGGGCGCCCGGACGCAGGTGCAGCACCAGGGGTGTGACCGAGGTGGCGCCCGCGGCCGCTATGGCCCGCACGGTGGCGCGCAGTTGGGCGGGGTGGTCGCTCAGGAAGGGGAGCACCGGGGCCATCAGGACGCCGCAGCCGATGCCGTGCCCGGCCAGGGTGCGCACGACCTCCAGGCGGCGCTCCGGCGCCGGCGTGCCCGGCTCCACGGTGCGCCACAGCTCGGGGTCGGTGAAGCCGACCGAGACGGAGATACCGACGTCCGTCACCTGCGAGGCCTGCACCAGGATGTCGAGGTCGCGCAGGATCAGCGTCCCCTTCGTCAGGATCGAGAAGGGGTTCGCGTGGTCGCGCAGGGCGGCCAGGATGCCCGGCATCAGCCGGTAGCGGCCCTCGGCGCGCTGGTAGCAGTCGACGTTGGTGCCCATCGCTATGTGGTCGCCCAGCCAGCGGCGCGAGCCCAGCTGGCGGCGCAGCAGGTCCGGGGCGTTGACCTTGACCACGATCTGCGAGTCGAAGTCGAGCCCCGAGTCGAGGTCCAGATAGGTGTGTGTCTTGCGGGCGAAGCAGTACACGCACGCGTGCGAGCAGCCGCGGTACGGGTTGACCGTCCACTCGAAGGGCATGCGCGAGGCGCCCGGCACCCGGTTGATGATCGAGCGGGCCCGCACCTCGTGAAAGGTGATGCCCCGGAACTCGGGCGTGTCGAAGGTCCTGCTCACGACCGCGTCCGCGCCGAACAACGCGGCGTCGGCCGCCCGGCTGTGACCGCCGGATTCCACTGTCAGGTTCTCCCAGCGCATGACGCCTCCTCGGTAGCGCTGCCCCCAGAGTGAAACACGTGTTCGAATTACTGGGCAAGTGCTCTTTCTGATCGCTTCCGACCCCCTCGGGCACCCCGATTTGGGCGCTCCTGGGCGGGGGTGGTTGGCTTGCCCCAACCCCGAGAGAGCAAGTCCTGGAGGAAATCGATGGCGCAGGTCGAGGCCACTACGGAGCGGGTCGTCGCGGCGGACGCGGAGAAGGTGTTCGACGCCCTCGCCGACTACAGCGGCACCCGGCAGCGGCTGCTGCCCGAGCACTTCAGCGAGTACGAGGTGCGCGAGGGCGGCGACGGCGAGGGCACCCTCGTCCACTGGAAGCTCCAGGCCACCAGCAAGCGCGTCCGTGACTGCCTCCTGGAGGTGTCCGAGCCCACCGACGGACAGCTCGTCGAGAAGGACCGCAACTCCTCCATGGTCACCACCTGGACGGTCACCCCGGCCGGCGAGGGCAAGTCCCGCGTCGTCGTCAGCACTGTCTGGAACGGCGCCGGCGGCATCGGCGGCTTCTTCGAGAAGACCTTCGCGCCCAAGGGTCTCGGCCGGATCTACGACGCCCTGCTCGCCAACCTGGCGACCGAGGTCGAGAAGTAGGCCCCTGCGCAAGTCCCCGGTGAGCGGGGGGTGTTGGCCTCCCTCACCGGATCGAGTGGATCTCGGTGTGTTACACCGATCTGCCGTAACTCGTCGCGCTTGCTCGGAGTTGTCGCCTAAGGCGGGAATTGTGAGGCAGCGCGACGAGGGGAGCGGTACGTGGGCGGGATCACCCTGGTGCACGAGGAAGCGGCGCCGGCGCCCCCGCAGGCCGCCGCAGCCGCACCCGCGGCGCCGGCCGAACTGGGCCCGCGCCGGGTGCGGTTGGTCTTCCTCGGACTGATGCTCGCGCTGCTGCTCGCCGCGCTGGAGCAGATGATCGTCGCCACCGCGCTGCCGAAGATCGTCGGCGAGCTGCACGGCCTCGACCGGATGTCCTGGGCGATCACCGCCTACCTGCTCACGGCCACCGTCGGCCTGCCGGTCTACGGCAAGCTCGGCGACCTCCTCGGCCGCAAGGGCGTCTTCCAGTTCGCCATCGTCGTCTTCGTGATCGGCTCCGCGCTCGCCGGGCGCGCGCAGTCCATGGACCAGCTGATCGCCTTCCGCGCCGTCCAGGGCGTCGGTGCGGGCGGGCTCATGATCGGCGTCCAGGCGATCATCGCGGACATCGTGCCGCCCCGGCAGCGCGGCCGCTTCATGGGGCTGATCGGCGCCGCCTTCGGCCTCGCCTCCGTCGCCGGACCGCTGCTCGGCGGCTACTTCACGGACCACCTCTCCTGGCGGTGGTGCTTCTACTTCAACGTCCCCTTCGGCCTGCTCACCCTGGCCGTCGTCACCGTCGTACTGAAACTGCCGAAGCCGCGGACCAGGCCGCGCCTCGACATCCTCGGTGCGCTGCTGCTCGCCGCCGCTTCGACGTGCCTGGTCCTGCTGACCAGTTGGGGCGGCACCGAGTACCCGTGGGGCTCGCGGGTGATCCTCGGACTCGGTGCCGGAGCCGCGGCCGCCGCCGCGCTCTTCGTGGTCGCCGAGCGCTTCGCCGCCGAACCCCTCATCCCGCTGCGGCTGTTCAGGGACTCCGTCTTCAACGTCACCGGCCTGGTGGGCCTGGTGATCGGCGTCGCGCTCTTCGGGGCCGCCAGCTATCTGCCGACCTTCCTGCAGATGGTCGACGGCGTCTCCGCCACGGAGTCCGGGCTGCTGATGCTGCCCATGATGGGCGGGATCGTCGGCGCCTCGATCGTCTCCGGGCAGCTCATCAGCCACACCGGGCGCTACAAGATCTACCCCCTGCTCGGCAGCGCCCTCTCCGTCCTCGGCATGTGGCTGCTGTCCCGCCTCGAAGTCGACACGCCCCGGCTGCACTACAGCGTCTGGATGGCCGTACTCGGCGCCGGGATCGGCATGGTGATGCCGGTGCTGGTCCTCGCCGTGCAGAACTCCGTGCGCCCCGCCGACCTCGGCACGGCCACCAGCGCCAACAACTACTTCCGGCAGATCGGCGGCAGCGTCGGTGCCGCGATCTTCGGCACCCTCTTCTCCGACCGACTGGCCGACGCCCTCGCGAGACGGCTGCCCACGCGCGCGGGTGCCCGCCTGCCCGACCCGGAGTCCATCACCCCGCAGCTGGTCCACGCCCTGCCCGCGCCGCTGCGCGAGAGCTACATCCGGGCGTACGCCGACGCCATGCCCCGGATCTTCCTCTACCTGGTGCCGGTGCTCGCCCTCGGCCTGCTGATCGCCTTCTTCCTCAAGGAGAAACCGCTGGTGTCCCACAACGCCGCCGAGACCGAGCCCGCGCCCGTCAACGCCCCCATCCCGCAGGCGCGCCCCCAGCCTTCGGCCGGGGGGACCCCCATCTCGCTTCGCTCGCCGTACGCCGCCGGAGTCCCCGTCTGCGGCACGGTGCAGCACCCCGACCAGACCGTGGTGCCGCGGGCGGCGCTCACGCTCATCGACGTGGCCGGGCAGCAGATCGGGCGGGGCGCGAGCGGTGAGGACGGGCGGTACGCGCTGTCCACGCCCGGTTCGGGGTCGTACGTGCTCATCGCCGCCGCGGGCGGCCACCAGCCGCAGGCCGTCTCCGTCACCGTCGGCGAGCGCCCGGTCGAGCTGGACATCGTCCTCGGCGGCGCCGGCCGCCTCGCCGGCAGTGTGGTCACCGGAGACGGCACCATGGTGCGCGATGCCACTGTCACGCTGACGAACGTGCACGGCGAGGTCGTCGCCACCACCCGCAGCGGGCGCGAGGGCGGTTACGTCATCAGCGAGCTGGTCGCCGGCGAGTACACCCTCGCGGCCAGCGCGCCCGCGTTCCGCCCGGCCGCTCTCCCTGTCACCGTCCAGGCCGCCCGCGAGACCCGCCAGGACGTCGAACTCGCAGGCGGCGCCGTGCTGCGCGGGACCGTGCGGGCCGGCGGCGGAAGGCCCGTCGAGGACGCGCGCGTGACACTGCTCGACGCGGCCGGCAACGTCGTGGACACGCTCACCACCGGGCCCGACGGAACGTTCCGGTTCGTCGACCTGTCGTCCGGCGAGTACACCGTCATCGCCGCCGGTTACCCGCCGGTCGCCACCGTGCTCCGGATGGCGGGCGGCGGGCGCACCGAGCGGGACCTGCAGCTGGGCCACGAGGACTGAACCACTCCGGCGCGCGCCCCCCGCCCGCCGCGCACCAATTCCCGCGTTGCCGCACATCACCATCGGCGGGAGCCGTACGGTGGACTGGGCTACACAGATCTTGCGGAGCCGTGCGGAGAGAGGGCCTGGGCCATGGAACGTGGCACCGAGAGGGACGCACCTCCCAGCCCTGCTGGGAACGGTGTGCCGGCCGGGCACGCCGGGGCCGGCCGTGTCCCGCTGGCGGTGGTCGTGGTGGACCGCGACGGGCTCGTCTCGCACTGGAGCACCGGTGCGCGCCGGCTCTTCGGCGTCCCCAAGGACGAGGCGATCGGGCACCCGGCCGTCGACCTGCTGCCCGTCTCCGGCGCCCTGCCCGAGGAGGACGAGACCCCGCCGTACGGGACCTTCGCGGACTACGACGGACTCGGCCCCGACCTCGAATCGTCCCTCGGCGGCAGGCTCTCCTACCCGGCCGCGGGCCGCGCCCGCCTCACCGTCCCCGAGCGCGATCGCGTCGACGTGCTGTGGTGGGCGTACCCCCTGGTCGGCCCGGGCTACGAGCGGCTGCTGGTGCTCGCCGCCGACACCGCGGGGCTGCGCCAGGACGAACCCGACGGCGTCGACGGGGACATGGCGTTCGAGCGGATCGCCCCGGGCTTCGCCCTGCACACCGACTTCCCCGGCGCCGAGGAACTGGCTCGCCGGTTGCCCGAGATCCTGCCCAGCATGAGCGTCGAGGAGAGCGCCCGCATCGTCTCGCAGGTCCTCGAACTGGGCTACCCCGTCCTGGAGTTCAGCCAGAACGACCGGGTGCCCGTGACCCCCGACTGGGGAGTGCCCCGGCGTGCCGAGCGCAAGGCACGCCGTGAGCGGGCCGCCCGCGCTGCGGCCGAGGGCCTGCCGGTGCCGCAGGAGGCCGCCGACGAGGCCGAGGACCTGGAGTACGCGGCCGTCCGCGAGCACCTGGAGTTCCTCAACGAGGTCAGCGGACGCATCGGCACCTCCCTCGACCTCTCGCGGACCATCATCGAGGTCAGCAGGGCCGTCGTGCCGCGCTTCACCGACGTCGCCGGCACCTATCTGCGCGAACAGGTCGTCGCGGGCGAGGGGTTCCCGGACGGCGTGCCCGACACCACCACCATGTGGCACCGGGTCGCCCTGGAGCACACCGACGAACCGGGCCGCTGGGACGACGTGGTGCCGGTCGGCGAGGCCATGCCGTTCCCGGCCCACACGCCCTTCTTCCAGTGCATGACCAGCGGCGAACCCGTCCTGGTGCCGCGCATCACCGTGGAGATGGGCCACGCCATCGCCTCGCAGTTCGAGAAGCGCGACATCCGGCCCCTCATCACCGGCCGCTCCATGCTGGTCGTACCCCTGAAGGCACGGAACGTCGTGCTCGGCTTCATGATCCTGCTCCGCCACCCGGAGCGGCCTGTCTTCAACGACATGGACCGAGTCACCGGCGCCGAACTCGCCGCCCGCGCGGGCCTGGTGCTCGACAACGCGCGCATGTACACCTACCAGGAGAGCGTCGCCGAGACCCTCCAGGACAGCATGCTGCCGCACATCCCGCCGCGCATGGCGGGCTGCGACATCGCCACCCGCTACCTGCCGGGCACCCTCCTCGGCCGCGTCGGCGGCGACTGGTTCGACTCCGTGAAGCTCCCCGGCGCCCGCACCGCCCTGGTCGTCGGCGACGTCATGGGCCACGGCCTCAACTCGGCCGCCATGATGGGCCAGCTGCGTACGGCCGTGCAGACCATGGCAGCGCTCGACCTGCCGCCGGCCCAGCTGCTGCGCAACCTCGACGACCTCGCCCAGCGCCTCGGCGACAACTACCTCGCGACCTGTGTGTACGCGGTCTACGACCCGATCGCGAGCGAGCTGCACATCGCCAACGCGGGCCACATCCCGCCGGTGTTGGTGCGTGCCGAGGACGGGCGCAGTGAGCTGCTCGACCTGCCGACCGGGGCGCCCATCGGGGTCGGCGGAGTTCCTTTCGAGGCGGTACGCGTGCGCGTGGAGCCCGGCGACCGCCTGGTGATGTGCACCGACGGGCTGGTCGAGGTGCGTGGCGAGGACATCGGCGTGGGCCTTGCTACCCTCAGCGAGTCCGCCGCCCACCCGGCCGCCTCCATGGACGACGCCTGCGACTCCATCATCCGCGCCCTCAACACCCGCGGCGGCCGCAAGGACGACGTCGCCCTGCTGATGGCTCGCCTGAACGGCATCGAGGTGGACGACGTCGCCGAATGGCGCATCACCCTCGACCCGGTCGAGGTCCCACGCGCGCGTGCCGTGGTCCGCGAACAACTGCACGACTGGGGGCTCGCGAAACTCGCCGACAGTGCCGAACTGATGGTCAGTGAGCTCGTCACCAATGCCGTACGGCACTCCCACAGCCGGCCGGTCGAGCTGCGCCTGGTCCGCGGCGACACGCTGCTGTGCGAGGTGGACGACGACGACCACGAGCTGCCGACCCTGCTCAGCGCCGAACCGACCGACGAATTCGGGCGCGGCCTGCGGGTGGTCAGCACCCTCGCCCGCGAGTGGGGCACCAGCCGTACGAAGGCCGGCAAGTCCGTCTGGTTCGAACTGACCCTGCCGCGGCGGCGCTGAACCGGCCGCACCACAGGGGCGCGAGGGGCGCGAGGGGCGCACAGGGGCGGACGCGGGTCGAATGCGGCGTGAAGGAATGCGCGACGCGCTTGTAGCCGTGACCACGGCGCGATAGACCGTACTCGCCCGTCACTTGAGGCGGGAACGCGGCGCACCCTGGGGAGTTGGCCATGAGCGTGACGAGTCGGTACCGGGAGGCCTGGGAGGGCTTCTGGCGCGATGCCCCGGAGGAACCGGGGGCCGTCTTCTGGGACGCGGAGCCGGCGCTGACCGCCGGGCTCCATCTGGCCCTGTTCGAGCCGCAACTCGCCGATCCCGGCCTCGCGATGGTCGACCTCGGCTGCGGCAACGGCACCCAGACCCGTTTCCTCGCCGACCGCTTCCGGCACGTCGTGGGCGCCGACCTGTCCGCCGCCGCGATCGAGCACGCCCGGCACGCCGACCCGGCCGGGCAGGCGACCTACCGGGTGCTGGACGCCGTCGAGAAGAACGAGACGGAGTCGCTGCACGCGGAGCTCGGCGATGCCAACGTCTACATGCGCGGCGTCCTCCATCAGGCCGAACCCGACGACCGGCAACCCATGGTGGACGGGATCGCCGCTCTTGTCGGTGACCGGGGGCGGGTATTCCTCGTCGAGCTCTCCGAGGCCGCCAAGCCCGTCCTGCTGGGCCTGGCGCAGAGCCCCGCCGGTCCGCCGCCCAAGCTCGCCCCGATCTTCCAGCACGGCATCGCCCCCGGCGAGGTGGCCGACGACGCCGTGCCCGGATACCTGCGCGCGGCCGGTCTGACCGTCCTGGCCCGTGGCGAACTCCCGCTCACCACGACGGAGTCCACGCCCGACGGCACCCGGATCGAGCTGCCCTCGAAGTGGCTGGTGGCAGGGCGCGCGGTGTGACAGGCGGGGAGGTCGGGGTCCCGGGAACCCACTGAGGCGTTGGATCGTTGTCAACTCGCCTAATTGTCAGCGTAGTTGGTGCAGAAGTTGTCAACGAAGCCGATGCCATGGAGGCCCCCACTCATGACCCCGACCCACCCCCACCCGACCCGGCGCGCCTTACTCGGCGGTGCGGCGCTGGCCGCCCTCGCGGTGACGGCCGGCGCCGGCGCCGCGAACGCGAGCCCTAATGCGGCGTGGCCCACCGAGTTCCCGCTCCCCGACGGCTGGCTCCCCGAGGGCATCACCATCGGGCGCAGGCCGTACGCGTACATGGGCTCGCGTGCGAACGGCGCCATCTACCGCACCGACCTGCGCACCGGCGAGGGCGGCGTCCTCTACGCGGGCGCGACCGGCCAGGTCGCCGTCGGCCTCAAGCTGGACCGCGACGGACTGCTCTACGTCGCCGGCAGCACGGGAGTCGCCCGCGTCCACGACTCCCGCACCGGCGAGCTCCTGACGACGTATCAACTAACCGAAGCCACCGGCCATTTCATCAACGACGTCACCCTGCTCGGCGACCGCGCCTGGTTCACCGACTCGCGCGCCGCCGCCCTGTACGGCGTCCCACGCGGGCGTGACGGTGAGGTGCGGGCCCTGACGCTGACCGGCGACTGGGTGCAGACCCCGGACGTGAACAACGCCAACGGCATCGTCGGCACGCCGGACGGCCGCGGTCTGATCGTCGTCAGCAGCACGCCCGGCAAGCTGTACAACGTCAGCCTCAAGACGGGGTACGCCACCGAGATAGCCCTGTCCGGCGCGGCCGACGTGGCGGGCGGCGACGGGCTGTGGCGTACCGGCCGCACCCTGTACGTCGTGCAGAACCGCCTCAACCTGATCAGCGTGTTCGACCTCGACGCCAAGGCCACGACCGCCACCCTGCGCGACACGATCACCGACCCGCGCTTCGACGTCCCGACGACCGCGGCACAGTTCGGCAACCGGCTGTACCTGGTCAACGCCCGCTTCACCAGCCCGCAGACGCCGGAGACGACGTTCAACGCGGTGGCCGTGTCCCTCTGACCCTGCCCGACGGGTCGAGTCCGCCCCGCGGCGTGGAGCTGCTGCCGCTGGGCGAACTCGGGCTGGGGAAGGCTCAGTTGACGGAGCGTCCGCGACGATAGGCGGCCCAGCCCGCGCCCGTCAGGGCGGCCGCCAGTGCGGCGACGGACAGTGCGCCGACGCCGGTGGACGCGAGGCTGCCGCCCGCGGTGGCCGTGTCGGTGGTGCCGGTCCCGGCGGTTCCGGACGGCGAGACGTCGGATCCGCCGGTGCCGCCGGAGTCGCCGGAGGCGCCGCCCGTGGAGCCCGCGGTGTCGTCGCCCTCCGCCGGGTCGGTGCTCCGACCGGTCCCGCCGCCGTCGTCACCGCCGGTGGCGTCCCCACCGCTCCCGCCCCCGCTGTCGTCCCCACCCGTGTCCCCGCTCCCCGCCTCGGTGACCGTCAGCGTCACCGGCGAAGTCCGGGTGGTACCGGCGGAGTTGGTGAACTCCGCGCGGTAGCGGTGGCCGTCGTGCGAGGACTGGGCGGTGAAGGCGTACGTGGTGTCCGTCGCGCCCTCGATCGCCGACCAGGTCTGTCCGCCGTCGGTGCTGACCTGCCAGTGCACGGTCGGCTCCGGGGTGCCCTCGGCGGTGGCCGTGAGCGTGACCTCCGCACCCGGTTCGACGGACAGGTCGGCAGGTGACTGCACGACCTTCGGGGACATCCGCCTGTCGAGCCGTACGACCTTGCTCTCGGCCTGGTCGGTGACGTACACCGAACCGCCGCCGGGTGTGACCGCGACCCCGGCGTAGGCGTCGGCGCGGCTGCCCGGCATCGCGACCGGTTCGGCCGCCGGCTGGAAGGTGGTCGTGTCGTGGACCTCCAGGGAACCGACGTTGTCCGCGCCGTTGTCGGCGTTGCCGTAGTCCTCCCGCAGGACGAACGCCTCTCCGGTGGTGGCGTCGAAGGCCGCCGCGGTGGGCCGGTCCTGGCCCTCCAGGGTGGCCAGCAGCTTGGCGTCACGGTCGAAGACGAGCACCGAAGTCCCGCTGCCCACCCAGACGTTGCCCGTTGTCGGGTCGGCTTCGAGGAAGGTGACGTATCCGTCCGGGAGTTGGGCCGTGGCCGTCACGGTGAAGGAGCCCGTGTCGACGCGGCGCAGTTGGCCGCCCGTGGCGCCCGCGGACCAGGCCGCGCCGTGTGCGTTGTCCACGCCGAGGACGGAGCCGCCGTCGAGGGTGACCGTGCGCCGGACGGTTCCGGTGGCGGTCTCGATCTCGGAGAGGGCCGGGCCCTGGGCGACCAGCACGGTGGCGGCGTCGGTGCCGGGTCCGGCGCCGGTGACCGTGGCGCCGGTCAGCCAGACGCCTTGCGCGGACGCGTCGCCGTCCTTGGCGGTGCCGATACCGCGCAGCGGGTAGTGGAAGACGACGCCGTCACCGGCGAGCGGGCCGATCAGGAGCGGGACGTTGCGGGCGGCCAGGGCGCCGGTGGAGCCGGGGGCCTGCGCGACGTGGGAGAGCACCCTGCCGTCCGCCGGGTCGAGGGCGTACAGGCCGCGCTCGTTGACGTCCGCCGTGTCGGGGATGTCAGCCGAACCGACGTACAGCTTCCCGGAGTCGGGATGCAGCAGGAGGTCCTGCGGCCGGCCCGCGGTGGTGAACTCGGCCGTGCGTACGTAGCTGACGGTCCCAGCGGGTACGTCGACGCCGTCGCCGCCGCCCGGGGTCGCGCCTGTGAAGGTGACCGGGACGCGGACGTCCTGCGAGCGGTCCCCGGTGCCGCGGTGGTCGACTCGGGTGACGACCGAGCAGGAGACCTGCGCGCAGTCGACGTTGCCGTCCTTGGCGGTGACCGAGAGCTCCACGTCGAAGGTGCCGCCGGCGCCGTACGCGAGCGCGAGCTCGCCCTCGTTCGGGTCGCCCTTCGGGACGATCCACTTCGAGGCGCTCGCGGCGCCGCTGGTGTCGGCGCCGCCGAGACACGGGCCGGGGATGCGGTCGTCGCCGTTGTCCTTGCACAGGGCGACGTAGATACCCTTGGTCTCGTCGTACTTCTCGCCCGTGACGCGGATCGTCTCGCCCGCGGGGTCCAGGTCGTGGGTGGCGGAGACGGTGAGCCGCTGGCCCGCCTGGCCGACCCCGGTCGCCGGGGTTTCGGCCGCCAGGGCCGTCGAGCCCGCCGCGAAGGAGGCGGTGACGAGCGCGGCGGCGCCGAGGAGCGCCGCCGGGCCGGTGTGATGGACGCGGTTCACTGGAAGGTGATCGGGACGTGGACGTCGTAGTTGCGGTCGTCGCTGTCGAAGTGGTCGGCACGGGTGACCACCGCACAGGTGACGTCCTCGCCGCAGACGCTGCCGTCGTCGAGCGTCGCCTTCACGTAGATCTGCACGCTGAAGGTGCCGCCGGTGCCGAACTTGGAGCTGTTGGCGAAGAGTCCGCCGAAGGTGTTGTTGACCCAGTGCGAGGCGCCGGTGGTGCCCGACTCGTCCTGGCCGCCGAGGCAGGGGCTCGGCTTGTTCGCGCCCTGCGCGCCCTCGACCACGCACAGACCGACGTAGACGCCCTGGCTCGTGTTGTAGCCCGACCCGGAGACGGTGATGGTCTGGCCGGACGCCGTCGCGGTGTCGGGCGCGGTCAGCGACAGGTTGTAGGTGGTGCCCGAGTCGGTGACCGTGCGGGTCGAGGTGGCGGCGGAGGCGGAGGTGGCCAGGCCCAGGGTGAGCGCGGTGGCGGCGACGGCGGCGAGGCCCGCGCGGGCGGCGGTACGGGCGGACGGAACGGCTCTCATGCGGAAGGGCACCCTTCTCGAAAACAGGTGAAACTTAGGTAAGGCAAACCTAAGTACAAGCTCCCGGCTTTTGTCAACGCACGGCAAAGAACCCCAACTCCGTGCAATGGGAGAGGGGTTGGGGCGGGTGTGGGATCAGTCGGTGGTGAAGGCCGCGAAGGCCTCGTCCAGTAGGGTGACCAGGTTCTGGTCGCCGTCGGAGGCGAGCCAGTGGTCCAGGGCGACGTTCAGGCAGTCCAGGGCGGCCGCCGCCCGGACGGACTGGGTGAGCGTCGGCCGCTCGGCGCCCGCCCGCTCGGCGAGGGCCTCGGACAGGGCCGGGCGCCAGCTGTACTGCTTCTCCAGGTGCCGGGCGCAGAGCGCCGGGGTGTCCCTGACCAGCCGGGTCGTCTCCAGGGAGCCGGCCGGGTCCACGTGGTACCGCTCGATCACCGTGTCCAGGGCGCGCCGCAGCGCCGTCCACTCGTCCTCGCCGGACGGACGGGCGAGCAGGGCGTCGGCGACCCGCCGGTCGTGCCCGTCGAAGGCGCCCAGGACGGCGTCCTCCTTGGTGCCGAAGTAGCGCAGGAAGGTCGAGCGGGAGACGCCCGCGGCCGACGCGAGGTCGTCCAGGGTGACCTTGTCGAACCCGTCTCGGCGGAACAACTCGAAGGCCACCTGGGCCAGTTCGGCCCGAACGGCGGCCCGGGCGATGTCCCTCGTGTTCGTACGCATGGCTCCGGTCACCCCGCGATCCTATCTCCCGTGTCGATCCTCGCTTGCAGAGTCGAAACTCAGTGGCTAGCGTGACACTGAGTTTCACATGCGACGCGGAGGAGCGCCAGAGTGAGCAAGACCATCGGAATCATCGGCGGCGGCATGATCGGCGGTGCGGTCGCCCGGCTGGCAGTCGCCGCCGGCCTGGACGTCGTGCTGAGCAACTCGCGCGGCCCCGAGACCCTCGCCGACCTCGTCGGCGAGCTCGGCCCGCGGGCCCGCGCGGCCACCCCTGCCGAGGCCGCGCGGGCCGGTGACCTGGTCGTGGCGGCCGTACCGCTGAAGGCGTACGGCGCGCTGCCGGCCGCCGACCTCGCGGGCAAGACGGTCGTCGACGCGATGGTCTTCCACCCGCAGCGCGACGGTGACCTCGCCGGACTCGGCACGGGGGAGCTGACCTCCAGCGCGCTGGTGCAGCGGCACCTGGCGGACTCGCGGGTGGTGAAGACCTTCGCGACCATCGACTTCCACCACCTGGTCACGCTGGCCCGGCCCGCGGGCGCCGCCGACCGCAGCGCGCTGCCCGTCGCCGGTGACGACCCGGCGGCCAAGGCGCAGGTCGTCGAGCTGCTGGACGCCTTCGGGTACGACGCCGTCGACGCCGGCCGCCTCGCCGACAGCTGGCGGCTCGCGCCCGGGAAGCCCGCCTATGTACAGCCGTACATGGGGGAGCGGCCGGAGGGGCTGAGCCAGGAGGAGGCGCAGCGCTGGTTCTTCCAGTCGCCGGGCGTGTCCGTCCCCGCCGCCCGTGTGAAGGAACTGACCGACTCCGCGACCCGCGAGAACTGAGAGAGCGCACATGAACGCCGTACAGGGCACCTCCGTCGAGATCACGACCTCCGACGGAACCGTCGACGCCTACCTCGCCGCCCCCGACGACAGCACCCCGCGCCCGGCCGTCCTGTTCTACATGGACGCCTTCGGCCTGCGCCCGCACCTGCGGTCCATGGCCGACCGGCTGGCCTCGGCCGGCTACACGGTCCTGGTCCCCAACGTCTTCTACCGGTTCGGTCCGGCGCCCGTGGTCGAGCTCCCCGAGTTCATCAACCCGGCCGAACGCCCGGAGATCATCGGGCAGTTGGGCCCGGCCGCGCGCACCCTCACGCCCGAGGGCGCGATGCGGGACGCCGCCGTCCACCTGGACTGGCTGGCCGCCTCCCCACTGACCACCGACGGCCCGGTCGGCGTCACCGGCTACTGCATGGGTGCGGCTCTCGCCCTGCGCACCGCCGGCACCCACGCGGACCGCGTCGCCGCCGCGGCCGGCTTCCACGGCGCCTACCTCGCGACCGACGCGCCGGACAGCCCGCACCTGCTCGCCGACCGCATCACGGCCGAGCTGTACTTCGGCCACGCCGACCAGGACTCCACCAACCCGGCGGAGCAGATCGACCGCCTGGAGAAGTCCCTGACCGCGGCCGGGGTACGGCATCGCAGCGAGGTCTACGAGGGCGCCCACCACGGCTTCACCCAGGCCGACACGGCGATGTACGGCGCCGAGGCGACCGACCGGCACTGGACGGCGTTGCTGGAGCTGTTCGGCCGTACCCTCTGATCCGCCGACGACCGGCGCGCTCCCGCCCGTCGCTTCCTGGCCCGTCGCCCCCGTGGCGCGTAACGTGACGCACCATGAAGATCCTGATCAGCGCCGACATGGAGGGTGCCACGGGGGTGACCTGGCCGG
Organism: Streptomyces sp. CA-249302; assembly: GCF_050936785.1. Lineage (NCBI taxonomy): Bacteria > Bacillati > Actinomycetota > Actinomycetes > Kitasatosporales > Streptomycetaceae > Streptomyces > Streptomyces sp. CA-249302. The sequence goes on from NZ_JBNJMG010000001.1 coordinate 9,014,024, forward strand.
CCGACGTGCTGCCCGGGACGCCGCAGTGGGAGCGGTGCCGGTCGATGTTCACCTCGGACGTGAACGCGGCCGTGCTGGGGTTCTTCGACGGCGGCGCGGACGAGGTGCTCGTCAACGAGGCCCACTGGACGATGCGCAACCTGCTCCTCGAACGGCTCGACGAGCGGACGCGGATGCTCACCGGGCGGCACAAGTCGCTGTCCATGGTGGAGGGCGTGCAGCACGGGGACGTCGACGGCATCGCGTTCGTCGGCTATCACGCCGGCGCCGGGATGGAGGGCGTGCTCGCCCACACCTACCTCGCCAACTCCATCACCGGCGTGTGGCTCAATGACGTACGCGCCAGCGAGGGACTGCTCAACGCGCACGTCGTCGCCGAGTACGGGGTCCCGGTCGTCCTCGTCACCGGCGACGACGTGGCCTGCGAGGACGCGCTCGGGTATGCGCCCGAGGCCTTGAAGGTCGCCGTCAAGGACCATGTCTCGCGGTACGCGGCCGTGTGCCGTACCCCGGCCCGCACCGCCGCCGACATCCGGGCCGCCGCCAAGGAGGCCGCGCAACTGGCGGTCCGTCAACAACCGGTGCAGGCAGGGCCGTTCACCGTCGCGGTCGAGTTCGACGCCGAGCATCTCGCCATGGCCGCCACGGTGGTGCCGGGCGTGGCCCGGATCGGGGAGCGGAAGGTGGCGTACACCAGCGGGACGATGTACGAGGGGATCCGTACCTTCAAGGCGGTCACCACGATCGTCTCGGCCGCCGTGGAGGAGCAGTATGGCTGACGAGCAGGCGCTGGACGAGGTCGTGCGGTTCACCTCCGACCTCATCCGCATCGACACGACGAACCGCGGCGGCGGTGACTGCCGGGAGCGGCCCGCCGCCGAGTACGCGGCCGAGCAGCTGGCCGGGGCGGGCCTGGAGCCCGTCCTGCTGGAGCGGACCGAGGGGCGGACCAACGTCGTCGCCCGCATCGAGGGCACCGACCCGTCCGCCGACGCGCTGCTGGTCCACGGTCATCTGGACGTCGTACCCGCCCGGGCCGAGGACTGGACCGTGCACCCCTTCTCCGGGGAGATCCGCGACGGGGTCGTCTGGGGGCGCGGCGCAGTCGACATGAAGAACATGGACGCGATGATCCTTGCGGTGGTGCGGAGTTGGGCGCGCGAGGGGGTCAGGCCCCGGCGGGACGTCGTCGTCGCCTTCACCGCGGACGAGGAGGACAGCGCCCGGGACGGCTCCGAATTCCTGGCCCGAGAGCACGCGGGGCTCTTCGAGGGCTGCACCGAGGGCGTCAGCGAGTCGGGGGCCTTCACCTTCCACGACGGCGCCGGGCGCCAGCTCTATCCCATCGCGGCAGGTGAACGCGGTACGGGCTGGCTCAAGCTGACCGCGCGCGGGCGCGCCGGGCACGGCTCCAAGGTCAACAAGGAGAACGCCGTCACCCGGCTGTCCGCCGCGATCACGCGGATCGGCGAGTACGAGTGGCCGCCGCGGCTCACCCCGACCGTGCGGGCCGCACTGACCGAACTCGCCCTGCTCTACGGCGTGGAGAGCGACCTGGACGACGTCGACGGTCTGCTGAACAAGCTCGGCCCGGCCGCCAAGCTCGTCGAGTCGACCGTGCGCAACAGCGCCAACCCGACCATGCTGGAGGCCGGTTACAAGGTCAACGTCATTCCCGGGGAGGCCGTCGCGTACGTCGACGGACGTCATCTCTTCGACGCCGAGGACGAGTTCCGCGCCACCCTCGACGAGCTCACCGGACCCGACGTCGACTGGGAGTACCACCACCGGTCGATCGCCCTCCAGGCACCCCTGGACTCGCCCACGTACGCGCACATGCGGGCCGCCGTCGAGGAGTTCGCGCCCGAAGGACATGTCGTCCCGTACTGCATGTCCGGCGGCACCGACGCCAAGGAGTTCTCGCGCCTCGGCATCACCGGCTACGGCTTCACCCCGCTGAAGCTGCCCGAGGGCTACGACTACCAGGCGATGTTCCACGGCGTGGACGAGCGCGTCCCGGTCGAGGCCCTGCACTTCGGGGTACGCGTACTGGACCGCTTCCTGCGCACGACCCAGGCGAGTTGAGGAAGAACGTGGAGACCCTGCCGTACGGTTCCTGGCCCTCGCCCATCGACGCGGCCCTGGCGGCCGCGCACGACGGGCATCCCGAGTACGTCGGCTTCGTCGGCGACGAGGCGTGGTGGACCGAGCCACGGCCCACCGAGGGCGGCCGGCGCACCCTCGTGCGGCGACGCGTCGGCGGCCGGGAGGAGTCGGTGCTGCCCGCGCCGTGGAACGTCCGCAGCCGGGTCATCGAGTACGGCGGCCACCCCTGGGCCGGTGCGATCGTGGACGGCCGGCCGCTCGTGGTGTTCGTCGACTTCGCCGACCAGCGGCTCTACCGGTACGAACTCGACGGCGAGCCGCAGCCGTTGACCCCCGTGTCCCTCGTGGGCGGCGGACTGCGCTGGGCGGAACCGCGGTTGGTGCTCGACCGTGGTGAAGTGTGGTGTGTCCTGGAGGAGTTCACCGGCGACGGGCCCACCGATGTGCGCCGGGTGCCGGCCGCCGTACCGCTGGACGGCTCGGCCGCGCAGGACCGGGACGCGGTACGCGAACTCGCCGACGCGCGGCACCGGTTCGTCACCGGCCCCCGTCTCTCGCCGGACGGGCGCAGCGCCGCCTGGCTGGCCTGGGACCATCCGCGGATGCCGTGGGACGGCACCGAACTGGTCGTCGCCGGGGTGGCGGAGGACGGCACTCTCCGGCGGCAGCGGACCGTGGCCGGCGGGCCCCGGGAGTCGATCGCGCAGGTCGACTGGGCTGCCGACGGTTCCCTCCTCTACGCGAGCGACCGCACCGGCTGGTGGAACCTCTACCGCGACGGCACCCCGCTCTGCCCGCGCGAGGAGGAGTTCGCCGGACCGCTGTGGAAGCTCGGCCAGCGCTGGTTCGCCCCGCTGGACAGCGGCCTGATCGCCGTCGTGCACGGCCGCGGCGCCACCGCCCTCGGGATACTGGACCCGGAGACCGGCGAGATCGTCGACGCGGCAGGCCCCTGGACCGAGTTCGCGCCCACCCTCGCGGTGCACGGCGAGCGGGTCGTGGCCGTCGGCGCGAGCCCGCGCAGCGCCTACGAGGTCGTCGAGCTGAACACCCTCCGCCACGCTCGAACGGACTCGCGCGGGGGCGCCCCCATCGGCCGGGCCCGCGTCATCGGCGCCGAGCACGACGACGCCGTCGACCCCGCCCACTACCCCGAGCCGCAGATCCGCACCTTCACCGGCCCCGCCGGGCGCGACGTCCACGCGCACATCTACCCGCCGCACAACCCGGGTTGCGTTCCGCCCGGCGACGAACTGCCGCCCTACGTCGTCCGGGCGCACGGCGGCCCCACCAGCCGGGCGCCCCTCGTCCTCGACCTGGAGATCGCCTACTTCACCTCCCGGGGCATCGGCGTCGCCGAGGTCAACTACGGCGGCTCGACCGGGCACGGGCGCGAGTACCGGAACCGGCTGCGCGAGCAGTGGGGTGTCGTCGACGTCGAGGACTGCGCGGCCGTCGCGCTCGCCCTCGCCGACGAGGGCACCGCAGACCGCGACCGGCTGGCGATCCGCGGTGGCAGCGCGGGCGGCTGGACCACGGCCGCCTCGCTCACCAGCACCGACGTCTACGCCTGCGGCACGATCATCTACCCCGTCCTCGACCTGGCCGGCTGGGGCGCGGGGGAGACCCACGACTTCGAGTCGCAGTACCTGGAGACCCTGGTCGGACCGCTCGCGGAGGTGCCGGCCCGGTACGTGGAGCGCTCGCCCACCGAGCACGCCGACCGGATCACCGCGCCCTTCCTGCTGCTCCAGGGCCTGGACGACGTGATCTGCCCGCCCGCCCAGTGCGAGCGGTTCCTGGAGCGGATCGCGGGGCGGCGGGTACCGCACGCGTACATCGCCTTCGAGGGCGAGGGCCACGGCTTCCGCCGGGCGGAGACCATGATCCGCGTCCTGGAGTCCGAACTCTCCCTCTACGCCCAGGTGTTCGGCCTCAACCCGCGTGACGTGCCGACCCTGGAGCTGTCCAAGTGACTGAAGAGGTACGCGAACTCGTCCGCCCGTCCCGGCTCGCGCCCGGCGCCCGGGTCGCCGTCGTCGCGCCCAGCGGGCCGGTGCCGGAGGAGCGGCTGCAGGCCGGCCTTGACGTGCTGCGGGGGTGGGACCTCGACCCGGTGACGGCACCTCATGTCCTGGACCGGCACGGTGAGTTCAACTACCTGGCGGGCGCGGACGCCGATCGCGCGGCCGACCTCCAGGCCGCCTGGTGCGACCCGTCCGTGGACGCCGTGCTGTGCGCGCGGGGCGGCTACGGCGTCCAGCGCATGGTCGAGCTGCTCGACTGGGAGGCGATGCGGGCCGCCGGCCCCAAGGTCTTCGTCGGCTTCAGCGACATCACCGCGCTGCACGAGGCCTTCGCCGCCCGGCTCGGCCTCGTCACCCTGCACGGACCGATGGCCGCCGGGATCGACTTCATCAAGAACGCCCGGGCGCAGGAACACCTCAAGGCCACCCTCTTCGCACCGGAGACGGTCCGCACGATCACCTCCGGCGGTACCGCCCTCGTCCCCGGCCGGGCCCGCGGTGTGACCCTCGGCGGCTGTCTGTCCCTGCTCGCCGCCGACCTGGGCACACCGCACGCCCGGCCCGGTGCGCGCGGCGGACTGCTCTGCCTGGAGGACGTGGGCGAGGAGACGTACCGCCTCGACCGCTACCTCACCCAACTCCTGCGCGCGGGCTGGTTCGAGGGCGTGCGAGGGGTGCTGCTCGGGTCGTGGCACGACTGCGGTCCGTACGAGAAGGTGCGTGCGCTGCTCGTCGACCGGCTCGGCGGCCTCGGGGTGCCGGTGGCCGAGGAGTTCGGGTTCGGGCACTGCGCGGGGGCGTTGACCATACCCTTCGGCGTCACCGCCGAACTCGACGCCGACGCGGGCACGTTGACGCTCGACCGGCCCGCCCTGCGCTGACCTCCCGGTTGCTGAATTCCTGTCAAGAAACTCCCGTACCGGCGATTGGCCTCGCCTGACACGTGTCACACCATGTCAACCGACCGGTACTTACCGGTCGGTAAGCAGGGTTGTCCGCAGCGTGCCTCAGTGTGGAGGTCTCCGTGTCCCGACGTGTGCCCAGATTCCGAGCACCCCTCGTCCTCGCCCTCGGCGCCGCACTCACCGCACCTTTCGCGTCGACAACCGCAACAAGGTGGCGCGGGGCAGCCGTACGTACAGCAACTGGCCTGTCCCCACCAGCCATTCGGAGAGCTCGCTGTACGGGATCCTCGGGCTGCCCTACCCGGCGCCGTACGACACCGAGGGCACCTACCTCGGCTGGACCAGCGAACCCCTCGCCCGCACCACGGACGTCGTCGGCGCGCCCAGGGCCAGGCTGACGGTCGTGTCCCCGAAGGCCGCGCAGGCGCAGGGCTCCGGGAACGCGGCCGACAAGCTCGTCCTGTTCGCCAAGCTGTACGACATCGCGCCCGACGGCACCAGGACGCTGGTGCACCGACTGGTCGCGCCGGTGCGGGTGCCGGACGTGACCAAGAGCTTCACGGTGACCCTGCCGGGCATCGTGCACCGGTACGAGAAGGGGCACCGGCTGCGGTTCGTGATCGCGGCGAGCGACGACGCGTACTTCGGGAACCGGGGGGGCAAGCCGGTGACCGTGGTCAGCGCGCCGGGGGACGCCGGGGTGCTGGAGCTGCCCGTGGTCCGGGACTGACCGGCTCCGTCACCCGGACGGCGGCTCCTGCTGTGTGAGCGGGGGCCCTCGGGCCCAGCCTGGCGGTATGAGCCCGAAGACCGCCGAGAGCGGCGCCAAGAGCGGGGGCCGGGGCCGGCAGCTGATGACCCCGTCGCGGATCATCGTGCTGCTCCTCGGCGTCCTCGCCCTGATCTTCATCTTCGAGAACACCCGCGCCACCAGGATCCGCCTGCTGATCCCCGAGGTCACGATGCCGCTGTGGATGGCACTGCTGGCCACGGGGGTCATCGGCGCCCTGTGCGGGGCGTACTTCATGAAACGGCGAAGCTAGTACGCCGTTAGGGTGGCGGGATGCCGCATGCTTCCCGCTACCTCGCCGAAGGTCCCCGGGTGGGGATACGTCACTTCGCCTATGCGGACGGTGCCGAGTTCACCGCCCGGGCCCGGGAGAGCAAGGACCTGCACCATCCCTGGCTGTTCCCGCCGGACACCGCCGACGGGTACGCGGCGTACGCGGCCCGACTGATCGAGGACCGGACCAAGGCGGGGTTCATGGTCTGCGAGAAGGCGGGTGAGCACGGCGACGGGGCTGCCGAGGGGGCCATCGCCGGGTTCGTCAACATCAACAACATCGTCGAGGGCGGCTTCCAGTGCGGCGCGCTCGGATACGGCGCGTTCGCGCACGCGGCCGGACGGGGGCTGATGCGGGAGGGGCTGGACCTGGTGGTGGGGTACGCGTTCGGTGCGATGCGGCTGCACCGGCTGGAGATCAACGTACAGCCCCGGAACGCCGCGTCGATCGCCCTGGCCCGCTCGTGCGGCTTCCGCCTCGAAGGCTTCTCCCCGGCCATGATCTTCATCGACGGGGCCTGGCGGGATCACGAGCGCTGGGCGCTCACCGCCGAGATGCGGGGCGCTTCGCGGTAAGTGCCGCGACGGGGCGTCGGTTCTCCGCCGCGCCGTCGGGTCCGCCTTTGCGGAAACCTGACCGGTACCTCCCCTGGTCAGCTCATCGGAGAGCGGCTTCCATGGTGATCGTGACGACGATCCGACGTGAGGTACTGACGTTGCCCGCAGCGGAGTTGGGCCCGGACAACCCGCTGCCCCCGCTGCGCCTGCTCCACGAAGTCCACCGCATCGACGACCGGGACCGCGAGGAACTGCCGCGCGAGATGGCGCGGCAGGTCGGGTACGAGCGCCTGCGCAGCCTGCTGCCCGTGCGGGTCCGGGACGGGTACGGGCGTACCCGCGAACCCCGTGAGATCGACACCCTGGTGATCGAGAACGACCGGCTGAAGGCCACCGTCCTGCCCGGCCTCGGCGGCCGCGTCGCCTCCCTCCTCCACAAGCCCACCGGACGCGAACTCCTGTACCGCAACCCGGTGTTCCAGCCCGCGAACTTCGCCCTGAACGGCGCCTGGTTCTCCGGCGGCATCGAGTGGAACATCGGCGCCACCGGCCACACCCCCCTCTCCTGCGCGCCCCTGCACGCAGCCCGCGTCCCCGCCCCGGACGGCGGCGAAATGCTCCGCCTGTGGGAGTGGGACCGGCTGCGCGACCTCCCGTTCCAGATCGACCTGTGGCTGCCGGACGGCTCCGACTTCCTCTACGTCGGCGTCCGCGTCCGCAATCCGCAGGAGCGGCCCGTGCCGACCTACTGGTGGTCCAACATCGCCGTACCCGAGGAGTGCCGGGTGCTGGCGCCCGCCGACGAGGCCTGGCACTTCGGGTACGAGCGGCGGCTGCGCCGGGTGCCCGTGCCGACGTACGACGGAATCGACCGCACATACCCGCTCAACAGCCCTTACGCCGCCGACTACTTCTACGAGATCGACGACGACCGGCGGCGCTGGATCGCCGCCCTCGACGCCGACGGGCACGGGCTCGTGCAGACGTCCACCGACGTACTGCGTGGCCGCAAGCTGTTCGTGTGGGGCAACGGGGACGGCGGGCGGCGCTGGCAGGAGTGGCTCACCGAACCGGGCACCGGCGGCTACTGCGAGATCCAGGCGGGGCTCGCCCGCACGCAGTTGGAGCACGTCCGGCTGGAACCGGAGAGCGAGCTGAGCTGGCTGGAGGCGTACGGGCCGCTCGACGCACACCCCGAGGGGGAGTGGGCGGCCGTGCTGCGAGGCGCCGAGGTCAGGTTGGAGGCGGCCCTGCCGCGCGCCGAACTGGACGCCGCGTACAGCGCCTGGAAGCCGTATGCCGACACCGAACCGGGCGAGGTTCTGGCCGCCGGCTCCGGCTGGGGCGCGCTCGAAGTGCTGCGCGCCGACTGGAAGTTGCCCGGCACCCCCTTCGACGAGGACACGCTCGGCGAGGAACAGGAACCGTGGGTACAACTGCTGCGGGCCGGTTCCTTTCCCGAGCCGCGCCGGGTGCGGCCGCCCGGACAGACGCTGGTCGCCCCGCACTGGCGGGACATGCTGGAGACCGCGCCGGCCACCCCGCTCACCGAGTACCACCTGGGCGTCGCCCAGTGGCACGCCGGCGACCGGGCGCAGGCGGTGCGCAGCTGGGAGCGGGCGCTCGAACTCGCCCCGTCCCTCTGGCCGTTGCTGCGCTGCCTCGCCGTCGCCGACCAGGAGAGCGGCAACCACGAGCGGGCCGCCGTCCGCTACGCCGACGCCTTCGACGACCTGTGCCACGAGCGGCGCGACAACGGCGAGTCCTGGACCGCGGCCACGGCCGCGCTGGGTCGCGAGACGATCGAGGCGCTGCTCGCCGTGGGACGCACCGCGCAGGCGCGGGGCGTGTGGCAGCGGCTGCACCCCGCCACACGCGAGCGTGGCCGGTTCCGGCTGATCGAGGTCGGGCTGCTGCGCGCGGAAGGGCGGGACGAGGAGGCGCTCGACGTGTTCCGGGCCGGCTTCGAGGTGGCCGACCTGCGGGAGGGCGCGGAGGCCCTCGGCCGGCTGTGGTCCCGGATCACCGACGAACCGCTGCCGCCGCACTACGACTTCCGTATGCGTCCGACCGAGTCCTGAGACGTAGCGAAGTCGGCCCCGCCCCGGCCGAACCGGAGCGGGGCCCGCCCTCGTCGCCGCACACGAGGACACGGCGGCAACGGGGGTGGGCACGCATGGCCGAGCAGACGACCGAACAGACCTGTCCGCAGTGCGGGGCTGACATGCCCGTCGACGAGGGCTATCCCGTGTGGTGCACGGGCTGCGAGTGGAACGTCGCCCCCGAGCTCTTCGTCTACGGCCTCGGCGGCACCGCCGCGCGCCGGCGCGAACTCGCCGGACGGCATGCCGAGGGGACCTTCGAGGAACTGGCCCGCGAGGGCACGCAGCGGCGCCGGGCCTGGCTGACGGCCTCGTACGTCCTGTCGTACCTCCTGGCCTTCACGGTGCACGGGCTGTCGCTCGCGCTGCTGGGGGCGGGAGTCGGGCTGCTCGTGGCGGGCGGCGGCAACCCGGTCGCCTGGGTGGTGGGCGGGGCTCTGGTGCTGCTGTTCCTGGTCCTGCTGCCGCACTTCCCGCGGCTGGGCTCCGGGGTGCCCCGGCTGGAACGGGCGGACGCGCCACGGCTGTTCGGGCTGGTCGACCGGGTCGCCCGCGAAGTGGGCACGCGGGGCGTCGACGTGATGGTGGTGGACGGCCGGGTCAACGCGAGTGTCCTCACCTACGGGCTGCGGCAGCGCGTGCTGCACCTCGGGCTCGGGCTGTGGGCCGTACTCACCCCGCAGCAGAAGGTCGCCCTGCTCGGTCACGAGCTCGGCCACTTCGCGGGCGGCGACACCCGGCACGGCAGCGTGGTGGGCAGCGCTCTGCACACGCTTCGGCTGTGGGTGGAGGTGCTCAGGCCCGAGCGCTGGAGCGGGCGGTTCACCCGCGTGCTGGTGGCGGCCCCGCTCACGCTCCCGTACTTCGCGGCGCAGAGCGCGCTGAGCCTGCTGGAGCGGGTTTCGCTACGAGGGTTCCCGCGCCGCGAGTACCTGGCCGACGACCTGGCGGCCGAGGTCGCGTCCACCGAAGGGGCCCGGGACCTGATGGAGACGCTGCTGTACGCCCGGCGCATCGACGACGAACTGCACCGGCTCGCCGCCCTCCCGCGGCCCGACGAGACGCTGTGGCCGCGGCTCGCCGAGCACCTGGCCGCCGTACCGCCGCGCGAGCGTGAACGCCTGCGCAGGGTCAGCGCGTTGGAGTGGCATCAGCAGGACGCTACCCATCCGCCGACGCACCTGCGCATCGAACTCCTCGACCGGCGCGGCCCGTCCGCGGCGAAGGTCGAACTCGACGCACGGACGGCGAAGGCCGTGGAGCGCGAACTGCGTCCGTCGGCAAGGGGATTGGCGCGCGCGATCGCGAAAGAGCGGTGACCGGACCACGGATTGCGGACCACGGACCACGGATTACGGATTGCGGTCCACGTACTCGTACACCACGCCGTCCGGATGCATCGCGATCAGGTTGCGGCCCGCCGGTGTCGACACCGGGCCCGCGATCACGTGGGCGCCGAGTTCGGTGAGCACGCGGTTGGCCTCCTCGACGTCCTTGACGGCGATCGTCGCGGCGACCTTGCGTAGTACCTCCAACTCGGCCTCCGGCCCGCTCATCAGCAGGAAACAGCCGACCGCGGCCACCTGGACGCCACCGCGCTCGAAACGCAGCGCCGTGCCGCCCGCGAGCCGTTCGTAGAAGGGGACGGCGGCCTCCAGGTCGTCGACGCAGACGCGCAGCGTGGCTCCCAGAATGTCCATACGGACGAGCCTAGTTGGGGCGGCCGGAAGAGGAGATCGTTTCGCATGATCGTCACGGTTTCCAAGGGGCGGGCGACTCAGGGGCGGAGCGTCGGGTCACACAATCCGCCGCGTTCGCCGCCGTGCCCTCGAATGCGGCCAGGCCGGTGTCGATGAGTTCGGCCGCGCGGCGGACGTCGGCGGTCACCGCATCATGGATCTGTGCCGCCGTGCGGGTGCCGTCCAGGTGTTTTCCGAGGCTTCGGAACTGGATCGACCACAGTCCGAGCAGGGCGGTCGCCGCGATCTGCGGTTCCGGGTCGTCCGGGTTGCCGCGGGTGCGTCGGGCCAGTGCCTCGGCCGCGACGGTGACGAGTCGGTCGGTCATGTCCCGGTGGTAGGCCCTCAGTGAGGGCGTGGACCTGGTGAGCGCGCCGAAGCGGCGGATCTGGGCGGCGGCCTGGTGGGGGTCGTCCTGCGCGGCGATCCAGGAGGTCAGGGCGCGCAACTCGGCGGAGAGGATCCGCAGCGTCGCCTCGACCGCGGAGTGGTCCGGGTTGGCCAGGCCGGCCCGCAGCGCGGCCGTCGTGGCCTCGCCCCGGTCAAGGATCAGGGACTCCTTGGTGGGGAAGTGGTTGAAGACCGTCTTCTCCGAGACCCCGCAGGCCTGGGCGATCTCCGCCACCCGGACGGCGTCGAAGCCGCGCTCCAGGAACAGTTCGGTCGCCGTGTCGGACAGGCGTTGCCGCAACAGGCGCTTCTTCTGCTCCCGCAGCCCCTCGGCCTCGGGTGCCCCGGTCTGCGGGCGCCATGCCGTCCAGTCCACCGTGCTCATGGCGGCAGAGTAGTACAGCGGCAGAATATTTACTGCTACTGTAAATTTTCAGTGACTGTATGTTTGTTCCGTTTCTTCGGCCGACCGCCTGGGGAGCCCCATGAGCGCCATCCACATCGTCCGCGACTACCCGCACGCCCCCGCCAAGGTCTGGCACGCCGTCACCGACCCCCGGCTCATACCGCTGTGGACGGCCACCGGGGCCGGGGCCCGCCCGGAGGGCTTCACCACCACCGTCGGGTCGCGGTTCCAGTTCATCGCCAAGCCCAAGCCCGGCTGGAGCGGCATCGTCGACTGCGTCGTACTGGAGGCGGACGAGCCCCGGCTGCTGCGCTACTCGTGGACCGACCACGGGGGCGGCGAGACCACCGAGGTCGCCTACCGCATCGAGCCCCATGGGACGGGGACGCGCTTCACCTACGACCACACGGGCTTCACCGGTACGGGCGGGTTCCTGACGGCCCAGATCCTGGGGCATGTCCGGCGCAGGATGCTGAGGGTCGGTCTGTCCGCCGTGCTGGACGACATGGGGGTCGGCTAGGCCCCGCGACCAGGTACTCCTCCACCTCCTCCGCGCGCGGTGTCAGGCCGTGGCCGAGGCCCGTCAGGGGGCGTATCGAGCCGCCCGTCGGGTCGGCGTGGCGGAAGTTGGGGATCGCGGCGGCCGCGTGGGCGTGCGGCGCGCAGGAGTTCCGTGATGCCGCCGCGGTGGGTGGCGTCCACCTGGAGGCAGTCGACCGCGCCTGTGGTGATCATGCGGGCGAAGTAAGGGAGGTCGTAGCCGTATGCGCCGGCCGTGACCGACCCGGATCGCCTGTTTGCGGGTGTACGCGCCGTTCGCGTCGACGTACAACTCCGCGTCGGGGCCGATCACTTGGCGGGCCGTGCGGACCCGGGCCAGGTCGCGTTCGACCGCGCGGCCCCAGCTCTCGGGCGATGGTGGAGCGGCAGATCGACTCCCTCGCCGACCGGCTGCACGGCCGTACCGCCGAGGTCTGCGACCAGATCACGGGCGTCGCGGGCAGGGCGACCGGCCTCGACGCCGGCGAGCAGGACGACGGCGGGGAGCCGGAGGACACTGAGGAGGAGGAACCGCGGGAGGAGGCCGAGGAGCCGACGGACGACGTGCCGGAGGCCGAGGAGGAGCCCCCGGAGCGCGAGGACCGGCTGCCGAAGGGAGGCGACGAGCGATGGCCGAGACGCTCGGATCCGCGACCTCGGCGGCGCGCGGCGCGAAGGACACGACCGACAAGGTGACCGACCTCGCGCACGGCGAGGCCGCCGACCGGCTCAAGGCCGAACTCCAGGAGTTCCTCGCCGCACAGGCCACGCGCCTACTGATGGGCGTCGGCCGCGAACTCGGCGAGACCACAATGAAGTTGAACGAGGTCGCCGTGGGCAAGGGCAAGGGCAAACGCACCGGCAAGGGCAAACGCAAGGGCGGCGCCGGGAAGAAGCCCACCGTCGTCATCGAGTGCCGCGCCGACGACATCGACCTCCTCGACTTCGAACTCCTCACCGTCGAACTCCGGCTCATCGTCGCCTCCGTGGACAAGGCGCGGGAGATGGGTATCGACTGGTGGGAGACGTACCCGGCGCTCTCCTCCGGCGCCCGGCGCCAGGAACTCGTCGGTGAGAGCGCCGAGTTGCGCGCGAAGCCGGCCCAACTGGAGCCGGGCCGTGCCCAGGAGGAGGCCCTATGACCGGACTGCGGTACGTCTACGCCGTCTGTCACCCCTTCGGCGCGGCCCTCCAGGCCCAGCTGACCGGGGTGGCGGGCGACCCGCCCAGACTGCTCGGCCACCACGGCCTCGTCGCTGTGGTGAGCCATGTGCCGGAGCGGGACTTCGCCGAGGAGCCGCTCCGCCGGCATCTGGCGGACCTGGACTGGCTGACCGGCACCGCGCGCGCCCACCAGGGCGTGATCGACGCCCTCACCGCCGTCACCACGCCGCTGCCGCTGCGGCTCGGCACCGTCTTCCGGGACGACAGCGGCGTACGGGTGATGCTGGAGGCCCGCGAGGCCGACTTCCGGCGCACCCTCGACCGGCTGGCGGGACGGGTGGAATGGGGCGTCAAGGTGTACACCGAAACCGAAACCGAGGCCGAGCCCGTGGAAACGGAGCGGCCAGCGGAGAAAGCGTCTTCCGGCCAGGATTGTCTACCGCAACGGCGCACGCGCGCGAAAGCGCACGAGGACCTCTGGGCGAAGGCCGAGGAATTCGCGAGCCGACTGCACGCGGAACTCTCCTCCTTCGCCGAGGACAACCGGCTGCACGCCCCGCAGAATTCCGCGCTCTCCGGCGCATCCGGACGGAATGTGCTCAACGGTGCCTATCTGGTCCCGCGAGAGGACTGTGAGGAATTCGTGGAACTCGTCGACCGCACCAAGGACGACGTGTCGGGGACCACGCCGGAACTCCGCGTCGAACTCACCGGCCCCTGGGCCGCCTACTCTTTCGCCGGGGAGGAGCCGTGACGGGTACGGACTGCGGCCCGAGGACCTCGATCCGGACCTCGGGCCGCCGGGGCGGCTGCTCTGACTCGGTCTGATTCGACTCAGTCTGATTCAGCTCACCGTCGATCCGTCGATCCGTCGATATCGCTCACCACCGATACCAGCGGCCCCTGCCTCCGGCCGCAGTCGTGCCGCGTACCAGGAATCCCAGCAGCCACACCACGAGTACGACCAGTGCAATCCACCAAAGCGCCTTGAGCGCGAATCCGGCGCCGAACAGAATGAGCGCCAGAAGCAATACGAGCAGGACAGCAACCATTCTCCAACCTCCTGCTCTCCGGGTAACCCGGAAAAGGGGATTCAGGCGTCCTTACGGCACAGAATCTCCCCGTGCAGCACACTGAACCAGCCGTCCTCCTGCCGGCCCCATTCCCGCCAGGCCTCCGACACGGCGCGCAGCTGCTCCGTCGTGGCATGTCCGCCCTCGGTGGCCCGCTCCGCGTACGCCGAGGCCAGCGTCCGGTCCGCCCACAGCCCGCTCCACCAGGCCCGCTCCTCCGGCGTCGCGAAGGTCCAGGTGCCGGAGGTGGCCGTGATGTCGGTCAGCCCGGCCCGCAGCGCCCAGGACTTCAGCCGGCGCCCGGCGTCCGGCTCGCCCCCGTTGGCGCGGGCCACCCGTCGGTACAGGTCCGCCCAGTCGTCCATTCCCCGGGACGCCGGGTACCAGGTCATGGCCGCGTAGTCCGAGTCGCGGACGGCGATGAACCCGCCTGGCTTCGTCACCCGCCGCATCTCGCGCAGCGCCTGCACCGGGTCGCCGACGTGCTGGAGCACCTGGTGGGCGTGGACCACGCAGAAGGTGTCGTCGGGATGGTCCAGGGCGTGGATGTCCGCGACCGCGAAGTCCACGTTGGCCAGGCCCCGTTCGGCGGCGGTGGCGCGGGCCTGGTCCAGGATCCCCGGCGCGTGGTCGACGCCGGTGACGTGCCCGTCCGGGACCAGCGCCGCCAGGTCGGCGGTGATGGTGCCCGGTCCGCAGCCGATGTCCAGGATCTTCATGTGGGGCTTCAGTGAGCCGAGCAGATAGGCCGCGGAGTTGGCGGCGGTCCGCCAGGTGTGCGAGCGCAGCACCGACTCGTGGTGCCCGTGCGTGTAGACGGCGGTCTCCTGCGGCTTCGACATGGCTGAACTCCCCTGTTCGACGTCCTGTCGGTACGCCACACGCTACGCCCGCATGTCGAATGATGAGACCTGCGTTTTGACATGTGGACTGACGGGTTGTCAGGCAGTGGCTCATGGTGTGCCGGGTACCCTGAGGAGCCCGTTCGCTGCCAGGAGGCGGCGACCGAGACCCGGAGGGTCCCCGCATGCGTCTGCTCCTCGTACGCCACGGCCAGACTCCCTCCAACGTCGCCTTCCTGCTCGACACGGCCGTGCCCGGGGCGGGCCTGACCGCGCTCGGCGAGCAGCAGGCCGCCGCGCTGCCCGCGGCCCTGGCCGACGAGGACATCGAGGCCCTGTACGCCTCCACGCTCGTCCGCACACAGCTCACCGCGGCGCCGCTGGCGGCCGCCCGGGGCCTCGAGGTGCTGGTGCGCGACGGCATCCGCGAGCTGTCCGCGGGGGACCTGGAGATGCTGCCCGGCGACTCCGAGCAGGGGTTGCTCTACATGAAGACGGTGTTCGCCTGGGCGGACGGGGACACGGCGCTGCGGATGCCGGGCGGCGAGAGCGGGGCGGAGGCGCTCGCCCGCTACGACTCCGTGGTGGCCGAGGCGGCCGACAGCGGGGCCGGGACGGTGGCCATGATCAGCCATGGTGCGGCGATCCGGATGTGGACCGCCGCCCGCGCCGACAACGTCGACGTGCCCTTCGCCGCGGCCCGGCCGCTCGACAACACCGGTGTGGTGATCCTGGAGGGCTCGCCCGCGGACGGCTGGAAGGCGGTGTCCTGGGCGGGGGCGGTCGTGAGCCCCAGCCGCGACAGCGGGCCTGCGGGACGCCCGCTGGACGAAGTGGAATGAGCCCCCACCGGATCGCATAAGAGTTTGCCCGAGCCCCCGGGCCGACCGCAGAATGCGTCCTCATGGGACATCTGGAAGCCGCGCACCTCGAGTACTACCTTCCCGACGGGAGGGCGCTGCTCGGCGATGTGTCGTTCCGGGTGGGAGAAGGAGCCGTCGTCGCGCTCGTCGGGCCGAACGGCGCCGGGAAGACGACCCTGCTGCGGCTGATCTCGGGGGAGCTGAAGCCGCACGGCGGGACCGTCACCGTCGGTGGCGGGCTCGGGGTGATGCGGCAGTTCGTCGGCTCCGTACGGGACGAGACGACCGTACGGGATCTGCTCGTGTCCGTGGCGCCGCCGCGGATCCGCGAGGCCGCGCAGGCCGTCGACAAGGCCGAGCACCTGATCATGACCGTCGACGACGAGGCCGCCCAGCTTCAGTACGCGCAGGCGCTCTCCGACTGGGCCGAGGCGCGCGGGTACGAGGCGGAGACGCTGTGGGACATGTGCACCACGGCCGCGCTCGGGGTGCCGTACGAGAAGGCGCAGTTCCGTGAGGTGCGCACGCTGTCCGGCGGTGAGCAGAAGCGGCTGGTGCTGGAGGCGCTGCTGCGGGGCACCGACGAGGTGCTGCTGCTCGACGAGCCGGACAACTACCTGGACGTGCCCGGCAAGCGCTGGCTGGAGGAGCGGCTCAAGGAGACCCGCAAGACGGTCCTCTTCGTCTCCCACGACCGCGAACTCCTCGCCCGGGCCGCGGAGAAGATCGTCTCCGTGGAGCCCAGTCCCGCCGGTGCCGACGCGTGGGTGCACGGCGGCGGGTTCGCCACCTACCACGACGCCCGGCGCGAACGCTTCGCGCGCTTCGAGGAGTTGCGCAGGCGCTGGGACGAGAAGCACGCCCAGCTGAAGAAGCTGGTGCTGAATCTCCGTCAGGCGGCCAGCATCAGCCACGAGTTGTCCTCCCGCTACCAGGCCGCCCAGACCCGGCTGCGCAAGTTCGAGGAGGCCGGCCCGCCGCCGGAGCCGCCGCGCGAGCAGGACATCAGGATGCGGCTCAAGGGCGGACGTACCGGCGTAAGGGCCGTCACCTGCAAGGGACTTGAACTCACCGGCCTGATGAAACCCTTCGACCTGGAGATCTTCTACGGCGAACGGGTCGCCGTCCTCGGCTCCAACGGCTCCGGCAAGTCGCACTTCCTGCGGCTGCTGGCCGGCGACGACGTGGCGCACACGGGGGAGTGGAAGCTGGGGGCGCGGGTCGTGCCCGGGCACTTCGCGCAGACCCACGCCCACCCGGAGCTGACGGGCCGCATCCTGCTCGACATCCTGTGGCAGGAGCACTCCCAGGACCGCGGCGCGGCCATGTCCCGGCTGCGCCGCTACGAGCTGACGAACCAGGCCGAGCAGGCCTTCGACCGGCTCTCCGGCGGCCAGCAGGCCCGCTTCCAGATCCTGCTCCTGGAACTGGAGGGTGTCACCGCCCTGCTCCTCGACGAGCCGACCGACAACCTCGACCTGGAGTCCGCGGAGGCGCTCCAGGAGGGGCTTGAGGCCTTCGACGGAACGGTGCTCTCGGTGACGCACGACCGGTGGTTCGCGCGTTCGTTCGACCGCTATCTGGTCTTCGGGAGTGACGGGCGGGTACGGGAGACCGCGGAGCCGGTGTGGGACGAGCGGCGGGTCGAGCGGGCGCGGTAGGCCCCGTGCCCCGGATGTTCGTAGAGTGGATGCAGGAGACAGTCACGACGAGCGGGGTACCACCATGGCCGGAGTCGACCCCACCAGGCTGGACGACCAGCAGCTCATGAAGGAGCTGGAGACGATCCACCGCACGCGTCACGACACGCTGCTCTACGGCTCGACCGACGCGCTGCGGGCCCACAACGATCGCATGGCCCAGCTGGAGGGCGAGTACCTGCGCCGCAACCCGCGGCGCATGGTGGCCGCGGGCCGCACCCGGGAAGGCGCCCGCGAACGCCGGAGCGGCGAGTCGGTCACTCCCCGCACCTGACGGCCCCGCCCGCACCGTCATCGCGCCGGCCTGGCCATGGTGCTTCTCGCCGTGTTCATCCCGCTCCGCATGCTCGGCGTGGTGCCGGCACTGGGCCGCTACGAAGAGTTCCCGCTGCCCGCGCGCGGAGAAGGCGGCGGCGGTGGTGTTTGCCGGGGACGGCCCGGGGCAGGCGCAGTGTCAGTGCTTCGGACAGGAGGCACGTCCGTGGGAACGGCTCCGAGCCGCCCCGGTCGCGCCTGTTCCGAGGCACGGCCGCACTCCCACGGTGACCGTCCAACCCAGAGCACCACCAAGGGAGTTGCGACGCACATGCCCACACGAGTGAGCGCGAAGCACCACCCGCACGACGACGCCCCCGACACCGCCGAAGCCTTCCGCCGGCTCGCCGCGCTCCCCCCGGGACAGCAGCGCGACACACTGCGCGAGCGGGTCGTGGAGGCCTGGCTGCCGATGGCCGAACGGCTCGCGGGACGGTTCCGCAGCCGCGGCGAGAACTACGAGGACCTGCGCCAGGTCGCGGCGCTCGGCCTGGTCAAGGCCGTCGACCGGTACGACCCCGAGCGCGGCAACGCCTTCGAGAGCTACGCCGTCCCCACCATCACCGGCGAGATCAAACGCCACTTCCGCGACCACATGTGGACCCTGCACGTCCCGCGCCGGGTCCAGGACCTGCGCAACCGCGTCCGGTTCGCCACCCAGGACCTCGCCCGGACGATCTCCGGCCGACGGCCCACCGTCGCCGAGATCGCCGAGCACGCGGGCATGAGCGAGGAGGACGTCAGGGTCGGCCTGGAGGCGCTGGAGAGCTTCACCGCGCTCTCGCTCGACGCGGAACTCCCCGGCAGCGAGGACGGCTACTCGCTGAGCGACGCCCTCGGCTCGGCCGACCCGGCGCTCGACATCGTCGTCGACCGCGAGGCCGTCGCACCCCGGCTGGCCGCGTTGCCGGAGCGGGAGCGGGCCATCCTGTACATGCGGTTCTTCGACGACATGACGCAGAGCCGGATCGCCGAGCAGCTGGGCATCTCGCAGATGCACGTCTCCCGGCTGATCAGCCGCTGCTGCGGGCGCGTGCGCGAGCAGGTGCTGAGGGACGTCGCGTAGACCTGCGGCGAAGAGACGTGCCGGTCACCCGGTCGGCCCCTCGCGTCCCGCGAATGGGGTCCGGCCGCGCGCGGGGCGGCGGCGGGCGGGCTGTGATGGGTTCGGGGCACGGGGTCCGTGTCCCGACCGCAGCCGTCGCTCGAAGGAGCCCGCACCATGCGCCGCACCGCCCGTGTCCTGTCCGCCGCGGCCCTGGCCGGTGCCGCGGTCGGCATCTCCGCCGCGGCCGCCTTCGCGGACCCGGCCGCGGAGGTCAGCCCCAGCACCGTCCAACCCGGCGGCAGCGTCACCGTCTCGGTCACCTGCGACGCCATGGACGGACAGGCGCCCGCCACCCTCGACGCCTCCTCGCAGGCCTTCGACGAGGGCACCGTCCAGCTCCAGCGGGTCCCCGGCAACGACGACCGGATCGCCGGCCCCGCCTACCGCGGCACCGCGCGCATCGCCCCCGCCGCCGACTTCGAGGCCGACGGCCCGAACGCCGTGACCCGCGACTCCGCCTGGACCGTCGACGGCACCTGCCCGGCGGCGCCCGGGGGGCAGGGCAAGGCATGGAGCGCCACGTTCCAGGTGGACCGCGCCGGCGGAGGCCGTGACGGCGGCCGCCCCTGCAACGAGCCGCGCACCGACACCTGCGCCGCCGCCACGGTCCAGCGCGGCGTACGGGCCGGCGAGGGCGGCACCTTCACCGACTCCGTGCCCGCTCTGGTCGGCGGCGGTGTGCTCATCGCGGGCGCGCTCGGCGCCGCCGCCCACCGGCTGCGCCGACGCGGCTTCACGAACGACGCCTGACCGTCCGGACCGCCGCGCGAGCGACGGGCGTAACCCGGGCGGGCCCCATGGGGCGGCGGCGCACCGGGTACGGAGAGCGCAGAGGTTCCCCCCACCGAGCGCAGGGGTACGACCCTTGCCGCACGCACCGGGCAGCTGCAGGCACCGGCACCCGGTACGCGAACGCCGACGCCAAGGCGCAGCAGGCAGTCCACAACGGAGGTAGCGATGCCGCGGACGGACCCGGAAGGCCACGGCCCCGTCCGTTACGGGCCACCGCTGCCCGAGGACGGGCTGCCCGTGCTGCCCGAACTGACCGCCGTGCTCGCCGCGGCCGCCGCCCGCGCCGACGGGGAGCCCATCGGCGGCGGACCCGCACTCGTCGAGGCCGCCTGCGGCTACTGGGACCGGCGCGGACTCGCCGCCGAACCCGACCGGGTGGCCGCCGGCCCCGGCGCCCCCGCGCTGCTGCTCGCGCTGACCGCCGCGATCGGCGGCGACGTCCTGGTGCCCCGGCCCTGCGCGGCCTGGTGGGCGCCGTACGCACGGCTGTTGGGAAGACCCGTCTTCCATGTCGGCACGCCCGCCGAGAGCGGTGGCGTGCCGGACCCGTACGCCCTGCTGGAGACCGTGCGCCGGGTGCGTGCCGAGGGCGGTGACCCGCGGCTGCTCGTGCTGTCCGTCGCCGACGACCCGACCGCCACCGTGGCCCCGCCCGAACTGCTGCACGCGTGCGTGGAGGCCGCCGCGGGGGAGGGGCTGCACCTGGTCAGCGACGAGACCTGGCGCGACACCCTGCACGACCCCCGTGACACCGTGCTGGTCAGCCCGGCCGAGATGCTGCCCGACCGGGTCACCGTCGTCACCGACCTGGCCGGCGCGCTGCTGCCGCCCGGCTGGCCCGCCGCGGTGGCCCGCTTCCCGGCGGACCGGGCCGGCCGCGCCCTGCACGCGCGTGTGCTCGACGTGCTCACCGCGCTCGGCGCCCGCATCGCCGGGCCCCTCGCCGCGCCCGCCGGCTACGCGCTGGCGGAACCCGAGCCGGTCACCGCGCGCGTGGCGGCCGCCGTACGCCTGCACGCGCGCGTGGCCGCCGCCCTGCACGCCGCGGTCGTCGGCGCGGGCCCCCTGTCCCGGCCCCCGCAGGCCGGTCGTCACCTCTACGCCGACCTCGGCCCGCTGCGCACCGCCCTCACCGCGCACGGCGTCGGCGACGCACAGGACCTGGAGGAATTCCTCGCCGCCCGGCTCGGCATGCCCGCCCCCGGCGGCCACCGCTTCGGCGACGAACTCGGCGCGCTGCGCGTCCGCCTGTCCACCGGCCCGCTGCTGGGCCGAACGGACCAGGAACGCGCGGAATGTCTCAGGTCACCCGTGACGTTGGAACTGCCACACGTGCAACGCGCGTTGAACCATGTGAAGTCGGTCTTCGACGATCTACGCGACGACGCTCAGCGATGGGAGCCTCCTCGATGACGCAGCAGTCCGAGTCGACCACCACCACGAGCACGAGTACGACCACCCGGGAAGCCGATGATCCGGCGTCCACCTCACAACTGTCCCCCCTCGCGCCCCCGTTCCCGCCGCTCGCCGAACCCCGCCCGCCGGGTGAGCGCCGGGTGTGGCCGCGGTCCTTCCACGACCGCCTGACCGCGCCGCTGCCCGACCTGAAGGCCATGGCCCGGTTCGCCCGCGAGGGCTCCGTCCGACCGGGCCGCGAGGGCCTCGCCGACATCCCCAGGCTCCCCTTCGCCCCCGCCCCGCTGCCCCGCGTCGACGCCCGCACGGTCGCCGTCTCCTGGGCGGGACACGCCAGTTGGGTCGTCCGGATCGGCGGCCTGACCGTCCTCACCGACCCGGTCTGGTCCCGCCGCATCCTCGGCACCCCGGCCCGCATCACCCCGGTCGGCGTCCCCTGGGAGTCGCTGCCCCGCGTCGACGCGGTCGTCATCAGCCACAACCACTACGACCACCTGGACGCCCCCACCCTGCGCCGACTCCCGCGCGACACCCCGGTGTTCGTACCGGCCGGACTCGGCGCCTGGTTCCGCCGCCGACGCTTCACCGGCATCACGGAGCTGGACTGGTGGGAGGCGGCCGAACTGAACGGCGTCCGCTTCGACTTCGTCCCCGCCCACCACTGGTCCAAGCGCACCCTCACCGACACCTGCCGCAGCCTCTGGGGCGGCTGGGTCCTCACGGCCCCCGACGGACAGCGCGTGTACTTCGCCGGCGACACGGGCTACGGCCACTGGTTCTCCCGCATCGGCCACCGCTACCCCGGCATCGACCTGGCCATCCTCCCCATCGGCGCGTACAACCCCCGCTGGTGGCTCAGCGACGTCCACTGCGACCCGGAGGAGGCGGTAAGGGCGGCACAGGACCTGGGAGCGCGCCGGATGGCCCCGATGCACTGGGGCACGTTCGTCCTGTCGGCGGAACCCGTCCTGGAACCGCTCACGCGAGTGCGGGCGGCCTGGGAGAAGGCGGGACGGGACCGCGACGACCTGTGGGACCTGCCGGTAGGAGGCTCGCGGGTGCTGGACTAGGCAGCCGTCGTACGCCGAATTCGTCGCCAGAGGCTCGGCGCCGCGCTGATCAACACGGTCAGCGCGACCGCCGCCACCACGCCCTCCCAGGGCTCCTTGAACAGCGAACCGCCCAGGATCCCGATCACCTGGTACGTCGCCGCCCAGGCGAGGCACGCCGGAAGGTTGCCGCGCGCGAACCGCCGGATCGGCCACCTGGCCATCAGGCACGCCAGCATCACCGGAATCCGCCCCGCCGGCACCAGCCGCGACAGCACCAGGACCGCCACCCCGTGCTCGGCCAGCTTCTCCTGCGCCCGGGTCAGCCTGTCCTCCGGCGCCCGCGCCCGGATCGCCTCCAGCCAGCGCGAACCGTTCTTGGAGCCCATGCCCCGCCGCCCCAGCCAGTACAGCGCTCCGTCCCCGAGGAACGCGGCCAGCGACGCCGTCACGAACACCAGCAGCAGCGAGAACGGCGAGGTCTGGTGGAACGCCACCACCGCCGCCGTACTCACCAGCGCCCCCGTGGGAATCACCGGCACCAGCGCCCCGAGCAGCACCAGCAGGAACAGCGTCGGGTAGCCGATCGCCTGCTGGGTCGACTCCGGCGCCACCGTCGTCGCCGTGGCGGCCAGCCACGTCACTTCGCGACCTCCAGCCGCACACTCTCCCCGTGCCCGAGCCGGTGCACCGCGACCGCCGGCGCCCGCTCGGCCGCCAGGCGCACGAACTCCTCGCCCGGCGCGTGGAATTCATGGGGGCGCACGGCGTCCATCCCGATCGGCCAGTACGTGCCGTAGTGCACCGGCACGGCACTGCGCGGCGCCAGCCGGGCCAGCGCCTCGGCCGCCCGCCCCGCGTCCAGATGCCCGTCCCCGAGATACGGCCCCCAGCCGCCGACCGGCAGCAGCGCCACGTCGACCGGTCCGACCTCCTCGGCCATCTCGTCGAACAGCCCGGTGTCCCCGGCGAAGTACGTCCTGGCCTCGCCCTCCACGACGTAACCGAGGGCGGGGGCGCGGTGCGGTCCGACCGGCAGCCGCCGCCCGTCGTGCCGCGCGGGCACGGCCCGTACGACGAGATCGCCGACCTTCACCTCGTCCCCGGCGGTCACCTCGGTCACCGTGAGGTGGCTGAGCCGGCGCAGCCCCGGCACCGCCCGGGGCGCGCCCCGGGGCACCAGCAGACGGGTGCCCTCGGCGAGCCCCGCCAGCGAGGGAACGTGCAGGTGGTCGGCGTGCAGATGCGACACGAGCGCGAGGTCGGCACGGCGGGCGCCGGGCGGGGGG
This sequence comes from Streptomyces sp. CA-249302, assembly GCF_050936785.1. NCBI lineage: Bacteria > Bacillati > Actinomycetota > Actinomycetes > Kitasatosporales > Streptomycetaceae > Streptomyces > Streptomyces sp. CA-249302. The sequence continues at coordinate 9,037,471 of NZ_JBNJMG010000001.1, forward strand.
AGCGCGCCCCGGCGCCGGCGCAGATGGGCGAGGCGGCGGGCGAACAAGGGGTCGGTGAGGACACGTACGTTCGAGTCCGCGATCGTGCAGGTGGCGTGACCCCACCAGGTGATCTCCACCGGCACCTTCTTTGCCTCCTTCGCGCGACTCCCCGAAGCCTACGGGCTGGAGTAGGGTCGGCGGCGAAACCCGGAGGTGAGGGGGACGCCATGGGACCGGTGCGCGTCACTGCGATCGCGAGTCTGACGCCGCTCGAGGAGCTGGACGCCGATCCCTTCCTGGTGGACTCCCGCAGCCAGCACGCGATGTGCGCGCGGTGGGCCGCGGAGCGCGGGTACATCGTCGCGCGGGAGCTTCTGGTACGAGGGCTGCGGTCCGACCACTGTGTCCTGTGGGACGGGGTCCGGCCGGGCGTCGACCTCTTCGTGGCCCCCAGCCGACGGGTCCTGGAGAGCGCCCTTTCGTCCGTCGAGGAGTTCACCGCGGAGTGCGCGCGGCGCGGGGTGCGGGTCGAGACGGTCGGCTTCGAGGAACCCTGCTACGACGCCCAGATGAAGGCCCGGGTGCACCGGCGCCTGTCGATGCCGACGGCGGGATACGACGGGCGCTGAGCGGCCCTGCCGCCGGTGGCGGAACCCGTTGTCCGACCTTTGTGACAGTCTGTGTGTGAGCCCGCAGCGACGACGGGCCGGGACGTGAGGTGTGCGGGCGTGCGTGGCGTGCGTTGGCGGCGGGTCGTCAGTCAGATGGGGCGGAGCGTCACCGTGTGGGCGGTCTCCACGGTGACCATGCTCGTGCTCGCCGGGATCCTGCCCGACTTCCGGCTCCAGTCTCCCGACGGCGAGAGCGCCACCCACATCGCGGTCACGGCCGCGGTCGGCGCCGGTGCCTTCGGTGTCCTGTCGGCGCTCGTCTGGCCGCTGCTGGTACGGCTGTTGCTGCTGGTCCCCGCGCTCGTGCTGGGCCTGCTCGTCTTCGTCCTCAACGGGTCGCTGCTGCTGGTCGCCCTCCGCCTGAACCCGGCCAGCAGCGCCGAGGCCGCCCCCGAGACCGCCGTGGTCGTCGCCGCCGTGATGTCCGCCGTCGCCTCCGCCACCGGCGGTGCCCTGGCCGTCCGCGACGACGACGCCTACCGCCGCCGCCTCTACCGCCTCGCCGACCGCCGCCGCAGACGCCTGCCCGCCGGACCCTCCACCCCCGGCACCGTCTTCCTCCAGCTCGACGGCGTCGGCCACGACGTCCTGACCGCCGCCGTCGACAAGGGCCTGATGCCCACCGTCGCCCGCTTCCTGGAGAACGGCACCCACCGGCTCACCCCCTGGCGCACCGACTGGTCCAGCCAGACCGGCGCCAGCCAGCTCGGCATCCTGCACGGCACCAACCACGACATCCCCGCGTTCCGCTGGTACGACAAGGACAGCCGCGAGGTGATGGTCTGCAACCGACCGACCAGCGCGGCCGAACTCCAGCGCCGCGCAGTCGAGTTCACGGGCGACGGCGGTCTGCTCACCGTCGACGGCGCCAGCCGCGGCAACCTCTTCGGCGGCGGCGCCGACGAGCAGGCCCTCGTCCTGTCCATCGCCACGCGCAGGCGCGGCCGCGAGAACCGCTCCCGGGCCGGCTACTTCGCCTACTTCTCCGACCCGGCCAACGCCGTCCGTACCGCCATGTCCTTCTTCGCCGAGGTCGGCCGCGAGATGGGCCAGTCCACCCACGCCCTGATCAGGAAGCAGCGCCCGCGTGTCTCCCGCGGCGGCCTCTACCCCTTCGTCCGCGCCTTCGCGACCGTCGTCGAACGGGACGTCGTGGTCGCCGCCGTGATGGGCGACATGCTCGCCGGGCGCACCGCCGTCTACGCCGACCTGGTGGCGTACGACGAGGTGGCGCACCACTCCGGGCCGACGAGCCGCGACGCCGGGAAGGTCCTGGAGCGCCTCGACCGCGCGCTCGCGCTGATCGTGAACGTCGCCGAGCACGCCCCGCGGCCGTACCGGATCGTCGTCCTGTCGGACCACGGGCAGAGCCCCGGCGAGACCTTCCGGGCCCGCTACGGGCTCGGTCTGGGGGAACTGGTGCGGGCTGGCTGCGGGCTGCCGGTGCCGCGGAAGGCGCAGCGCACCCACAGTGGCGCGGAGGCGCGGGCCGCCGTGCGGGCGGCGCTGCGGCGGCCGGTCCAGGAGAAGGGCCTCTCCGGGCGGCGCTCCGAGCCGATGGTCCTGGCCTCCGGCAACCTCGGGCTGGTGTCCTTCCCGGACGTGCCGCACCGGATGAGCAAGGAGGAGATCGACGCCCGCCATCCCGCGCTGCTGACGACGCTGGCCAACCATCCCGGGATCGGGTTCCTGCTGGTGCGGAGCGAGGAGCACGGCGGAGTGGTGCTCGGGGCGTACGGGGCGGAGATCCCGGTCGACGAACTCGACGACAAGCGGGGGCCGTTGGAGGCCTTCGGGCCGGGGGCCGCGGACGCGGTGCGGCGCACGCACTCGTTCCCGCACACGGCCGACATCATGGTCAACTCCTTCCACGACCCCGCCGACGGAGAAGTGCTCGCCTTCGAGGAGCAGATCGGATCCCACGGTGGGCTCGGCGGGGCGCAGGGCAGGCCGTTCCTGTTGTCGCCGGTGGTGTTCTCCGAGCCGGTCGAGGAAGGGCGGGAACTGGTCGGGGCGGAGCAGGTCCATCGGGTCCTGCGGCGGTGGCTGAGGGAGACGGACGGACCGCAGGTGCCGATCGAGCAGGACCGGGCCGCCTGAAAATCGGCTGCGCCGACGGGGACGTACGCACACACTGTTCGAGTCGCAAACCTCTCGAACATCCCGAAGGAGCCGCTTCTTGCAGGCTGCCGTCACCGTCACTCCCGCCCGCATACCCGAACTGCTTCTCGGTCTCGCCACCGTGCGGCCCGTGTTCATCTGGGGCGCTCCCGGCATCGGAAAGTCCTCCCTGGTAAGGGAGTTCGCGGAATCCCTGGGGCTGGAGTGCGTCAGTCTGCTCGGTACTCAGCTCGCGCCCGAGGACCTGATCGGGGTGCCGCAGATCCGGGAGGGGCGGTCCGTGTTCTGTCCGCCGGAGGCGATCGCCCGGGACGAGCCGTACTGCCTGTTCCTGGACGAGCTGAACGCGGCCACTCCGGATGTGCAGAAGGCGTTCTACTCGCTGATCCTCGACCGCCGTATCGGGAACTACGAGCTGCCCAAGGGCTCGATCGTCATCGGCGCCGGCAACCGGGCCACCGACAACGCGCTCGCCCGGCCCATCGCCTCCGCCCTCGTCAACCGCCTCGCCCACGTCCATCTGGAGGCCTCGGCGAAGGACTGGCTGACCTGGGCCGCGAACAACGACATCCACCCCTGGATCCTCGACCACCTCACCGACCGGCCCGACCACCTGTGGTCCAAGCCGCCGAAGACCGAGGAACCCTTCTCCACGCCCCGTTCCTGGCACATGCTCTCCGACGCGCTGCACTCCTTCGGGCGCGACCTCGACGAGGAGACGCTGAAGGTGCTCACGCACGGGACGCTCACGCCGAGACATGCGACCGCGTTCTGCGGTTACGTCAAGATCGTGCGCAGCCAGTTCGGCATCGAGGCGATCGTCAAGGGGGACGCCCGCTGGCCGAACCGCCTCGAGGACCGCGACCTGCTCTACTACCTCGCCGAGTCCTTCCGCGGGCGGCTGATCAAGGAACTCCCGGTCAGCAAGGAGCACATGTCGGCGAACGGTCGGCAGACCGCCTACCGCGCCAAGTCGCTGCTCGTGCAGCTCGCGGAGATCTCGGTGGAGGTGGCCCAGACCGTCATCGCCTCGGACGCCGACGGCAATCCCGTACTGCCGTCGTGGTTCCTGATCGAGGCGGCCCGGGACATGCCGCGGCTGGTGGAGGCGCGGCGGTGAGCCGTACCAAGGGCAAGGGGGAGAAGAAGCGGGACCTCGCGGCCGAGGCCTTCGCCGAGGGGATGCGGCTGGTGAAGGCCAACCCGGCGCTCGCGGCAGTGAAGTTCGACGTCTGCCGGAACGAGGAATGCCGGTTCGCGCCCCGCGACGGGCTCGTGGTCGTCGACTCCGACGCCGACCTGCACGTCCACCCGACCCGGCTCGCCGAACCCGCCACCTGGGCCTGGGCGTTGGCGCACGCCGTGCTGCACCTGGGCTTCGGGCACGTCCCCGCGGCGAAGGACGAGCGCACCCAGCCGGACCGCTTCGACCTCGCCGCACGCTGCGTCGTCGTCAACCGCTTCCTGCTCAACTTCACCATCGGCGAGACCCCGGAGGAACTCCCTGCCTCCTACCCGGACGGCGACGAGGAGCAACTCGCCGCGCGCTGGCGGCGGGACGGGCTCCCGCCCGTGTACGAGCACTGCGGTACCGCGGGCGAGGAACCCGACCAACTGCTCCTGCGCTGGAACGGCTGGTACGCCGGACCCCCGGACCACCAGCTGGCGTTCGCCACCGCCCTCACCCGAACCGTGTCCGCGGCGATGGACATGGCGGGTGGGCGACGGGACTCGCTCAGCGGTCAACTCGCCCCGCAGCGGCCCTGGGAGAAGGCCCTGAGCTGGTTCATCACCTCGTACCCGCTGCTCGGCGGCATCGCGGCCGGCATCAGACTGGTCGCCGACGCCGAACTCGCCCGCGCCCACGGCATCTCCGTGGCCGCGGTGAGCGCGGAAGCCGGTGAGATCTACGTCAACCCGCTGCGCACCTTCGACGACGAGGAATGGCGGTTCATCCTCGCCCACGAGATGCTGCACGCCGCCCTCCGCCACGGCGACCGCTGCGGCACCCGCGACCCCTACCTCTTCAACATCGCCTGCGACTACGTCATCAACGGCTGGCTGACCGAGATGCAGGTCGGCACCATGCCGCAGGGTCTGCTGTACGACCCCGAGCTCGCCGGTCTCTCCTCCGAGGAGGTCTACGACCGGATCGCCGGCGACCTGCGCCGGATGCGCCGCCTGGCCACCCTGCGCGGCAAGGGCGTCGGCGACGTGCTCGGCTTCCCGCTGGGCCCGCCCGGCGACTACGTCGACCTCGACGAGTTCTACCGGCGGGGCCTGTGCCAGGGCCTGGAGGTGCACCAGGGGCAGGAGCGCGGCTTCCTCCCGGGCGGCCTGATCGAGGAGATCCGCGCGCTCAGTCACCCGCCGCTGCCCTGGGACGCCCGACTCGCCCGCTGGTTCGACGAGTTCGTGCCCAGCCCGCAGCCGGTACGGACGTACGCGCGCCCCTCGCGCCGCCAGTCCTCCACGCCCGACATCCCGCGCGCGGGCCGGTACTTCCCGCCCGAGGAGATCGCCCGCTGCACCTTCGGCGTCGTCCTGGACACCTCCGGCTCCATGAGCCACACGCTGCTCGGCAAGGCGCTGGGCGCGATCGCCTCGTACGCCGAGGCCCGTGACGTACCCGCCGCCCGCGTGGTCTTCTGCGACACGGCGGCGCACGACGCCGGGTACGTCCCGGTCACGGAGATCGCCGGGCGGGTACGGGTGCACGGCCGCGGCGGCACGATCCTTCAGCCCGGCATCGACGTACTTCACCGTGCGGACGACTTCCCGCCGGGCGCTCCCGTCCTCGTCATCACCGACGGCTGGTGCGATGTGCTCCGGGTCCGCCGTGAGCACGCGTATCTGCTCCCGCAGGGGGCCAGGCTGCCGTTCACCGCACGTGGGCCGGTCTTCCGGGTGCAGTGAGCCGGAATGTGATCGGATGGGATCCCAAGGAACAATCAGGATTCGGAAGGATTCACCGTGGCAACCACGCGCTCCGCACACACCGTCTGGGAAGGCAACCTGATCGAGGGCAGCGGTGTCGTCAACTTCGACTCCTCCGGTGCCATCGCGGCGCAGCCGGTCACCTGGGCCTCGCGCTCCCAGGACGCGAACGGCAAGACCAGCCCCGAGGAGCTGATCGCCGCCGCGCACTCCAGCTGCTTCTCCATGGCCCTGTCGCACGCCCTGAACGGCGCCGGCACCCCGCCCACCAAGCTCGTCACCTCGGCCGACGTGAACTTCCAGCCGGGTGAGGGCATCACCGGCATCCACCTCACCGTCGAGGGCACGGTCCCCGGCATCGACGACGAGACCTTCGTCGCCGCGGCCGAGGACGCCAAGAAGAACTGCCCGGTCAGCCAGGCGCTGACCGGCACGACGATCACCCTCTCGGCCAAGCTGGCCTGAATCGCACAGCTGTACGTCCCTCGGTGCCGCGCCCCGCGTACGGGTGCGCGGCACCTCGTTTCCAGGCACGCGGCATTGACAACAGCGCACTCAAGTTTTGTGCTGGAGTCTGGGAAGTGCCCTGGCGGAAGGGGACGGAGATGGCACGAGCGGTCGGGATCGATCTCGGGACCACGAACTCGGTGGTCGCCGTGCTGGAGGGCGGCGAAGCCACCGTCGTCGCCAATGCGGAGGGAGCCAGGACCACACCGTCGGTCGTGGCCTTCGCCAAGAACGGGGAGGTGCTGGTCGGCGAGGTCGCCAAGCGGCAGGCCGTGACCAACGTGGAGCGGACGGCCCGCTCGGTGAAGCGGCACATGGGCGACACGAGCTGGCACTTCCCGGAGCAGGGCAGCATCGACGGGACCCGCTACCGGGCACAGGAGCTGTCCGCGCGAGTGCTGCAGAAGCTGAAGCGGGACGCCGAGTCCTACCTCGGCGAGGACGTCACGGACGCGGTGATCACCGTACCGGCGTACTTCGACGACTCGCAGCGGCAGGCGACCAAGGAGGCCGGGGAGATCGCCGGCCTGAAGGTGCTGCGGATCATCAACGAGCCCACGGCCGCGGCCCTCGCCTACGGCCTCGACCGCGGCGAGGAACAGACGGTCCTCGTCTTCGACCTCGGCGGCGGCACCTTCGACGTGTCCCTGCTGGAGATCGGGGACGGCGTCATCGAGGTCAAGGCCACCAACGGCGACACGCGTCTCGGCGGTGACGACTGGGACCAGCGGATCGTCGAGTACCTGGTGAAGAAGTTCCAGGGGCAGTACGGCATCGACCTCGGCAAGGACAAGATGGCGGTCCAGCGGCTGCGCGAGGGTGCCGAGAAGGCCAAGATCGAGCTGTCCAGCTCGTCCGAGACGACGATCAACCTTCCCTACATCACCGCCTCCGCCGAGGGGCCGCTGCACCTCGACGAGAAGATGACCCGGGCCCAGTTCCAGGAGCTCACCGCCGATCTGCTCGACCGCTGCAAGACCCCTTCCACCAGGCGGTCAAGGACGCCGGCATCAAGCTCTCGGCGGTCGACCACGTGATCCTCGTCGGCGGTTCGACCCGGATGCCCGCCGTCACCGACCTGGTCAAGGAACTCACCGGCAAGGACCCGCACAAGGGCGTCAACCCGGACGAGGTGGTGGCCGTCGGCGCGGCGCTCCAGGCGGGCGTGATCCGCGGCGACGTCAAGGATGTGCTGCTGCTCGACGTCACTCCGCTGTCCCTGGGCATCGAGACCAAGGGCGGCATCATGACGAAGCTCATCGAGCGCAACACCACGATTCCGACCCGGCGTTCGGAGATCTTCACGACGGCCACCGACAACCAGCCCTCGGTCGGCATCCAGGTCTACCAGGGCGAACGGGAGATCGCCGCGTACAACAAGAAGCTGGGCGTCTTCGACCTCACCGGCCTGCCGCCCGCGCCGCGCGGGATTCCGCAGATCGAGGTCGCCTTCGACATCGACGCGAACGGGATCATGCACGTGTCGGCGAAGGACCTCGCGACGGGCCGCGAGCAGAAGATGACGGTGACGGGCGGTTCCGCGCTTCCCAAGGACGACATCGACCGCATGATGCGGGAGGCCGAGCAGTACGCCGACGACGACCGCAAGCGCCGGGAGGCCGCCGAGACGCGCAACCAGGCCGAGCAACTCGTCTACCAGACCGAGAAGTTCATCCGCGACAACGAGGACCGCGTGCCGGCGGAGACCAAGTCGGAGGTGGAGGCGGCGGCCGCGGAGCTGAAGACGCTCCTCGAACAGAACGCGGAGACGAACGAGTTGCGCACCGGCGTCGAGAAACTCGCCACCGTCAGCCAGAAGATGGGGCAGGCGATGTACGCCCAGGCCGAACAGCCGACCGGTACGGGAACCGAACAGCACACCTCACCGCAGGACGAAGAGGGCGTGGTGGACGCCGAGATCGTCGACGACGAGAAGGACCAGAAGGGCGGAGCGGCCTAGGCCCCCGTCTTCTCCCAGCCTCGCCGCTCCGGCCGCGGCCCCAGCTGTCCGGGGTCGCGGCTGCGGTACACCACGTAGGGCCGGAACAGGTACTGCACCGGTGCGCTGAACATGTGGACCAGGCGGGTGTACGGGACCAGCGCGATCAGGGCCATGCCGATCACCGCGTGGATCTGGTAGAGGACCGGGACGCCCTCCATCAGGTCCGTCTTCGGCTGGAGAGTGAACAGGCTGCGGGCCCAAGGGGCAATGGAATCACGGTAGTTGTAGCCGTCGCCGGAGGCGTGGGTCAGTTTGGCGATCATGCCCATCGCGATCGCGGCCAGCAGGACGAGGTACATCAGCTTGTCGTTGACCGTGGTCGCCCGGAAGACGGGGGCCTTCGTGCGCCGTCGGTAGACGAGGAGCAGGATGCCGGCCACCGCCAGGACACCCGCCGCCGTGCCGCCGTACAGCGAGAACAGGTGGTACGTGTGCTCGCTGACGCCGGCCTTGTCCGTCCAGGACATCGGGACGAACAGACCCACGAGGTGGCCCGCGAGTACGAAGAGGATGCCGTAGTGGAAGGCGGGGGAGGCGATGTTGAGGAGCTTCGACTCGTAGACCTGGGACGAACGGGTCGTCCAGCCGTACTTGTCGTAGCGGTAGCGCCAGACCAGACCGGCGATCAGCAACGCGAGGGCGACGTACGGCAGGACGCCCCAGAGGAGTGTGCTCATGAGCGGGCTCCGATGCGGGCGGTCGGCAGCGCCGCGCACACGGCGTCCAGCACGGACGCGTATGGCGTACCGAAAGCGGTCAGCCGGGACCGGAGTTGTTCGAGCCCGGCGCGGTGCTCGGTGAGCAGGTCCGTGTCGCCGGTGCGGGCCGCGAACTCCAGCACCGCGGGCAGGAAGTCGGGCAGCTCCTCGCCGCTGAACTCCAGGCCGGCGGCCCGGTAGACGTCCTTGAAGCGGACCAGCGACATACCGCGCCGCCGGGTGTCGCCGTCCTGCCACCAGCTGAGGTAGAGGCTGTGCCGGTTCTTGAAGTCGAAGACCTGGACGTAGTGCGCGGCCAGTTCCTGCGGCGGAGTGACCGCCGCGTGGTCCACGAACTCCCGCAGCTGCGGGGCGGCTTCACGCAGCAGCGGCAGCCGCGCGCGGAAGTCCTCGTCGGGGTACGTCAGACAGAGCGCGGCAGCCTGGTACAGCACGGCGTCCGATGGCATCAGGCCTCCTCGGTGTCGGCGGGGTCGTCGGAGGTCTGCCGTCTGCGCAGCCCGTGGAAGTTCTCCACCGACACCAGCGGCAGGTGCTTGCGCCCCGAGTCCTGGCCGAACGGCCCGTCGCCGCCCATGCCGGGACCGCCCTCGTAGTCGAGGCTGCACCCCTCCGGCAGCGCGGACTCCTCCAGGCGCCGCGCGTCACCGACGGCCGCGGTCGGAATCACGTACCGGTCCTCGTACTTGGCGATCGCCAGCAGCCGGTACATCGCCTCGATCTCCTCGGGCTTCATACCGACGGCGTCGGTGACCGACCGGTCGGGCTCCTCGCCGAGATTGATCGCCCGCATATGGGCCCGCATCGCGGCGAGCTTCTCCAGCGAGGCCCGCACCGGCTCCACGTCACCGGCGGTGAACACCTCCGCCAGGTACTCCAGCGGGATGCGGAGCGTGTCGATCGCGCCGAAGAGGTTCTGCGCGTCCTCACCGTCGTGCCCGGTCTCGGTCAGCGCGTCCACCACCGGCGAGAGCGGCGGGATGTACCAGACCATCGGCATGGTGCGGTACTCGGGATGCAGCGGCAGCGCCACCCTGTACTTGCTGATCAGCGCGTGCACGGGCGAGCGCCGGGCCGCCTCCACCCAGTCGTACGGGATCCCCGCCGCCTCGGCCGCCCGCTGCACCGCACGGTCCTCGGGGTCGAGGAAGACGCCCAACTGGGCCTCGTACAGCGCCTCTTCGTCCTGGACCGAGGCCGCCGCCGTCACCTTGTCGGCGTCGTAGAGGACGACCCCGAGATAGCGCAGCCGCCCGACGCAGGTCTCCGAGCACACCGTCGGCAGCCCGACCTCCACCCGCGGATAGCACATCGTGCACTTCTCGGCCTTGCCGGTGGAGTGGTTGAAGTACACCTTCTTGTACGGGCATCCCGTCACGCACATCCGCCAGCCCCGGCACTGGTCCTGGTCGACCAGCACGATCCCGTCCTCGGCGCGCTTGTACATCGCGCCGGACGGACAGGACGCCACGCAGGCCGGGTTGAGGCAGTGCTCGCAGATCCGCGGCAGATAGAACATGAAGGTCTGCTCGAACTCGAACTTCACCTTGTCCGAGGCCTGTTGGCGAGTGCGCTCGACCATCGGGTCGAGGTCGCCGTACGCGGGGGCGCCGGCGAGGTTGTCGTCCCAGTTCGAGGACCACTCGATCTTCATCGGCTTGCCGTCGAGCTGGGAGACCGGACGGGCCACCGGGTAGTCGTCGCCGAGCGGGGCGTCGGTGAGGTTCTTGTAGTCGTAGGTCCAGGGCTCGTAGTAGTCCTTGATCTCCGGGAGCCTGGGGTTGGAGAAGATCCCGGCGAGCTTGTGCAGGCGGCCGCCGGCCTTGAGCTTCAGCCGGCCACGCTTGTTGAGCTCCCAGCCGCCGCGCCACTTCTCCTGGTCCTCGTAGCGGCGCGGGTAGCCCTGGCCGGGGCGGGTCTCGACGTTGTTGAACCAGACGTACTCCATGCCCTGCCGGTTGGTCCACGCCTGCTTGCAGGTGACCGAGCAGGTGTGGCAGCCGATGCACTTGTCGAGGTTCATGACCATCGCGACTTGAGCCATGACGCGCATATCAGTACTCGACCTCCTGGCTGCGACGGCGGATGACCGTCACCTCGTCGCGCTGGTTGCCCGTGGGGCCCAGGTAGTTGAAGGCCCAGCTCAACTGGGCGTAGCCGCCCACGAGATGGGACGGTTTGAGGATCAGGCGGGTGAGTGAGTTGTGGATGCCGCCGCGCTTGCCGGTGGTCTCCGTCCTGGGGACGTTGACCGTGCGCTCCTGCGCGTGGTGCATGTAGACCGTGCCGGCCGGCATGCGGTGCGAGACGACCGCGCGGGCCACGACCACGCCGTTGCGGTTGACCGCCTCGATCCAGTCGTTGTCCGCCACCCCGATCGCGTCCGCGTCCTGCGGGGACATCCAGATGCTCTGGCCGCCGCGGGAGAGGGCGAGCATGAACAGGTTGTCCTGGTACTCGGAGTGGATGGACCACTTGTTGTGCGGTGTGAGGTAACGGACCGTCACTTCCCGTTGCCCGTCCGGCCCGAGCTGTGGTTCGCCGAAGAGCTTGTTCATGTCGAGCGGCGGCCGGTAGACGGGGAGTGCCTCGCCCAGCTCGTGGATCCAGTCGTGGTCCAGGAAGAAGTGCTGGCGGCCGGTGAGCGTGTGCCAGGGCTTCAGATGCTCGGTGTTGAGCGTGAAAGCGGTGTAGCGGCGGCCACCGGACTCGCTGCCCGACCACTCGGGCGAGGTGATGACCGGCACTGGGGCCGCCTGGGTGTCGGCGTACGTGATCCGCTTGCCCTCGTGCTCGGCCGCCAGGTGGGCCATCTCCTGCCCGGTGCGCTCCTCCAGGGTGTGGAAGCCCTGGGTGGCGAGGCGGCCGTTGGTCGTGCCGGACAGGGCGAGGATGGTGTTCGCCGCCTTCACGGCCGTGTCGAGGGAAGGGCGGCCCTGGTACGCGGTGCCGTTCAACTGCCGTAGATGCTCGACCTCTTCGTCCGGTCTGAGGGCGATTCCCTTGGCGGGCAGGCCGAGTTGCTCCACCAGCGGTCCGAGCGCGGTGAACTTCGCGCCGATCGCGGTGTAGTCCCGCTCCACGACCACCAGGTTCGGCATCGTCTTGCCGGGCACCGCCTCGCACTCGCCGCGCTTCCAGTCCAGGACCACGCCGCCCGGCTGGGCGATCTCGCCCGGGGTGTCGTGCTGGAGCGGGGCCGCGACCAGGTCCTTGCGCACGCCGAGATGGTCGACGGCCAGCTCGCTCAGCCGCTCCGCCAGCACCTTGAAGGTGTCGAAGTCGGTGCGCGCCTGCCACGGCGGGTCCACGGCCGGGGTGAAGGAGTGCACGTAGGGGTGCATGTCGGTGGAGGACAGGTCGTGCTTCTCGTACCAGGTCGCGGCGGGGAGGACGACGTCCGACAGGAGCGTCGACGAGGTCTGCCGGAAGTCCAGGGACAGCAGCAGGTCGAGCTTGCCCTCGGGGGCCTCGTCCCGCCAGGTGACGTCACGAGGGCGCTCGTCGGGCTCGGCCTCCTGGGCGCTCAACGACGAGTGTGTGCCCAGGAGATGCCTGGTGAAGTACTCGGCGCCCTTCGCCGAGGAACCGAGCAGGTTGGCTCGCCACAGCGTCAGCACGCGCGGCCAGTTCTCCGGGGCGTCGGGGTCCTCGCAGGCGAACTTCAGTGTCCCCGCGCGCAGTTCGGCCACCGCCTTCGCCACCGGATCGCCGAATGCCTCACCCAGCTCCAGCGGATTGCGGTCGAAGGTCGGGTAGGAGGGCATCCAGCCCGAACGGGCCGACAGGGCGAGGCAGTCCGCGCCGGTCATGCCCTTGAACCGGCCCTCGCCGAGCGGCGAGGCGAGCACCTCGGCCGTGAACCGGTCGTAGCGCCACTGGTCGGTGTTGAGGAACCAGTAGGCCGCCCCGATCATCTGGCGCGGTGGACGCGACCAGTCGGACCCGGCAGCCAGCGTCGCCCAGCCGGTCACCGGGCGGCACTTCTCCTGGCCGACGTAGTGTGCCCAGCCGCCGCCGTTGCGGCCCTGGCAGCCGGTGAGCTGGAGCAGGGCAAGGAAGGAGCGGTAGATGGTCTCGGAGTGGAACCAGTGGTTGGTGCCCGCGCCCATCAGGATCATGCAGCGGCCCTTGGACCGCTCCGCGGTCCGCGCGAACTCCCTTGCGATCTTTACGCACTTGGCGGCGGGGACGGACGTGTGCGTCTCCTGCCAGGCGGGCGTGCCGGGCGCCTCGGAGTCCTCGTAGGAGGTGGGCCAGCCGCCCGGGAGGCCGTCGCGGGCGACGCCGTACTGGGCGAGGAGCAGGTCGAAGACGGTCGTCACCAGCGGGCCGCCCGCGCCGCCGAGCCGGGTCGCCGGGACGCCGCGCCGGACCACGTCGCCGCGGCCCTGGCCGTGCTCGCCGCCCTCGGTGTCGAAGCGGGGGAGCAGCACCTCGACCGGGCCGGACGCCTCATGGCCGTACAGGCTCAACTGCGGGTCGATCGGGCCGAGTTCGAGGTTCCAGCGGCCCTTGCCGGAGTCGGTCCAGCGGAAGCCGAGGGAGCCGTTCGGGACGACCGCGCGACCGCTCACCCCGTCCAGGACGACCGTCTTCCACTCGGCGCCCTCGCCGGTCTGGCCGAGGTCGGTGGCGCGCAGGAACTTCGACGGGACGTGGGAGCCGTCCTTCTCGGTGAGCGTGACCAGGAAGGGCAGGTCGGTGAACTTCCGTACGTAGTCCGCGAAGAACGGGGTCTCGCGGTCGACGAAGAACTCCTTGAGGATCACATGCCCCATCGCGAGGGCCAGCGCTCCGTCCGTGCCGGGGTGCGGGTGGAGCCACTCGTCGGCGAACTTGGCGTTGTCCGCGTAGTCGGGGGCGACCACGACCACCTTCTGGCCGCGGTAGCGGGCCTCCGCCATCCAGTGGGCGTCCGGGGTGCGGGTCACCGGGACGTTCGAGCCCCACATCATCAGATACGCGGCGTCCCACCAGTCGCCCGACTCCGGTACGTCGGTCTGGTCGCCGAAGACCTGCGGGGAGGCGACGGGGAGGTCGGCGTACCAGTCGTAGAAGGAGAGCATCGGAGCGCCGATCAGCGAATGGAAACGCGCTCCGGCCGCGTGCGACACCATCGACATCGCGGGGATGGGGGAGAAGCCGGCGATGCGGTCGGGACCGTACGTCTTGATGGTGTGGACGTGGGCGGCGGCGACGATCTCGATCGCCTCGTCCCAACTCGCCCTCACCAGACCGCCCTTGCCGCGCGCCTGCTGGTAACGGCGGCGGCGCTCGGGGTCGTTCTGGATGTCGGCCCAGGCGAGGACGGGGTCGCCGGTGCGGGCGAGAGCCTCGCGGTACAACTCGAGCAGGACGCCGCGGACGTACGGGTAGCGCACCCGGGTCGGGGAGTACGTGTACCAGGAGAAGGCGGCCCCACGCGGGCAGCCGCGCGGCTCGTACTCGGGCCGGTCGGGACCGACGCTGGGATAGTCCGTCTGCTGGGTCTCCCAGGTGATGATGCCGTCCTTGACGTACACCTTCCAGCGGCAGGAACCCGTGCAGTTCACGCCGTGCGTGGAGTTCACGACCTTGTCGTGGCTCCAGCGGTCCCGGTAGAAGGCGTCCGCCTCACGCCCGCCGACCTTCCCGATGCTGTGCATGTCGGGGGCCGCCGTACCGGAGCGAAAGAACTTCCCGGCGCGCAACAGCGCCGCTCCCGGCTCGGTGGGCGGTATCCGTGTGTCGGTCACGTCCGGCGCTCCCTTGCTCACCCTGTGCTTCGACGCTAGGGGTGAGCAGGGGGAAGCACCTGTTCAGGGGGCCGTACGGGTGGTGTCACACCTTGCGCGCGACCCCCGCGTACACCGGCACGATGCCCTCCGACTGCACTGCCACGTCCTCCGGGTCCGGGCGCCAGCCGGATACCGGGATCACGCCGGGGCCGAGGAGTTCCAGGCCGTCGAAGAAGCGGTAGAACTCGGGGAGCGGGCGGGGGTAGAAGGGGGTGCCGCTTCTCGCGAAGAGTTCCTTCGCCTTGGCCACGCCCTCGGGGCTGAGGTCCTGGGTGACCTGGGACAGGATCAGGAAGCTGCCCGGGGCGAGTACGTCGACGTACCGCCTGACCAGGCCGTACACGTCGTCCTCCGCCTCGCCCAGGTAGTGGGTGAGCGCGACCAGGGACAGCGAGACCGGCTGTCCGAGGTCCAGGGACTCGCCGGCCAGGCGCAGGATCGTCTCGGGGTCGCGGACGTCGGCGTGGATGTAGTCGGTGCTGCCCTCCGCGGAGCTGTTCAGCAGAGCCTCGGCGTGCCGCAGCACGATCGGGTCGTTGTCGGCGTACACGACCCTCGACTCCGGCGCCGCGGCCTGGGCCACCTGGTGCAGGTTGGGCTCGGTGGGGATGCCCGTGCCGATGTCCAGGAACTGCCGGATGCCCGCCTCGGCCGCGGCCCGGACGGCCCGGTGCATGAATCGGCGGTTGGCGCGCGCCCCGCGCACCGCGGTGCCGTCCGCCGCCAGGATCCGGCGGGCGAGTTCCTCGTCCACCGGGTAGTTGTCCTTGCCGCCCAGCCACCAGTCGTACACCCGGGCGGGGTGCGGGCGGCTGGTGTCGATCTGCGGTGCGGCGTCGGATCCGGTCATGCGTGTCTTCCCCTCCAGATGGACAAGGTGCGGCGCCCTGCTCAGAAGTCCTCGCGGTACTCCCGCAGGATCTTCTTCGTGCGCTGGGCCGACGCGGCCCGCGCGGTCATGTGGTCGAGGACCTCCAGATGTGCGGAGACCTCCGTGCGCGAGTCGAGGTACAGCGCCCCGGTCAGGTACTCGGTGAAGACCATGTCGGGCAGTTCCGGCTCGCCGAAGCGGAACAGTGTGAAGGGCGCGTACGTCCCCGGGTGGGGGCCGTCCCTGAACTCGGCGACCTGGAGCGTGACCCGGTCCCGCTCGGCGAAGTCGAGGAGCTTGTCCAGCTGGTCCCGCATCACCTCGCCGCGGATGCTCACCGGCCGCTTCAGCACCGTCTCGTCCATGATCACCCACAGGTGGGGCGGGTCCGGGCGGTCCAGCAGGGACTGCCGGGCCATCCGCAGGGAGACGTGCCGTTCGATGAGGTCGGGACCGGTCTGGCCGATCGTTCCTGCTTCCATGACGGCACGCGCGTACTCCTCGGTCTGGAGCAGCCCGGGCACGAAGTGCGGCTCGTAGGAGCGGACCAGGCGGGCGGCACCCTCGAGGCTGACGTACAGGCTGAACCAGTCCGGCAGCACGTCGTGGAACCGCTGCCACCAGCCCGGCTGGTTCGCCTCCTCGGCCAGTGCGACGAACGCGGCCGCCTCGTCCTCCTGGACGCCGTACGTCTCCAGCAGCACCTGGACGTACGGGATCTTCAGCGAGACCTCGGCCATCTCCATCCGCCGCACGGTCGCCGGGGCCACCCGCAGCACCCGCGCGGCCTCCTCGCGCTTGAGCCCGGCCGCTTCCCGCAGCTCCTGCAAGCGCTTGCCCAGCACTACCTGCCCCACGGTGGGCGCGGGACGCCGCTCACTCACGTGCCCGCCTCCCCTGCGCGCCACCGAAGTCTGCGCGAAGCAGTGTGTCATGTTCCGCTGTCAGTCTCACGGGGTCGGAGGTGATGCGCTCGCCACGCGCGCCAGGTGGCTCACGGGAGCAGCGACCGGAGGTACTTGACCGTCGCCGGGTCGGCGGGGAGGAAGGTCTCGATCGCCAGCTCGGCGACCGTCACGTCCATGGGGGTGTTGAAGGTGGAGATGGACGAGATGAAGGAGAGGGTGCGGCCCTCGTGGTCGATGCGCATCGGGAGGGCGAAGTGCGGTACGGGGTGCAGTGGTTCGTCGTCCGCGGGCGCGTCGGGGAACGGGTACGCGGCGACCTCCTCGTACAACGTCCGCAGTGGCTCGGAGCGTTGGAGGGCGATCTGGCGTTCCATCTGGTCGAGGAGGTGGCCGCGCCACTCGCGCAGGTTGCGGATGCGGGGGGCCAGGCCCTCCGGGTGGAGGGTCAACCGCATCGCGTTCAGAGGCGGTTGCAGCAGGTGCTCCGGTACGCCGTCCAGGAGCATCGCGATGCCCCGGTTCGCGGCCACCACGTCGTACGTCGCGTCGACCACCAGCGCCGGATACGGCTCGTAGCCCTGGATCAGACGCTCGATGCCCTCGCGCAGCGCGTCCAGGGCCGGGTCGTCCAGCGGGGTCTCCGGGTAGCGCGGGGCGTAACCGGCGGCCAGGAGAAGGGAGTTGCGCTCGCGCACCGGTACGTCCAGGTGCTCGGCCAGCTTCAGGACCATCTCCTCGCTCGGCCGGGAGCGGCCCGTCTCGACGAAGCTGATGTGCCGGGCCGAGGAGTCCGCCCGCAGCGCCAACTCCAGCTGGCTGACCCGCCGTCGCTCCCGCCAGGCCCGCAGCAGCGGGCCGACGCCCTGGCCGGGGGAGGCGGACTTCTCGGTTGCGGCAGTGGTCATACGTACGACGGTAGTCGAGGAGTGCGCACGGGCCGGCCCGGTCATCGGGTCTCCCCTCACTGACCTGGGCCGATGCGGCCCGGCTGTGGGAGTCTGGAGGTGTACCCGACATCCAGGAAGGAGCGCGGTCATGCCCGTCGAACCGCTGTCCCAGAAGGAGATCGAGGACCGGTTGGCCGAGCTGCCGGGCTGGTCCGTCGACGACGGCCGCCTCACCCGTACCTACCGCCTCGGCTCGCACTTCGCCGCGACTGCGATGGTCGTGCACGTCGCCCAGGTCCAGGAGGAGCTGAACCACCACTCCGACCTCACCCTCGGCTACAACACGGTGGCGCTGTCCGTGCACACGCACAGTGCGGGCGGCGCCCTCACCTCGAAGGACTTCGAGCTCGCACAGCGCGTGACGGAGCTCGCACAGGGGCACGGGGCACACTGACGCGCGTGCTCGACTACGACAAGGAAGCCGCCGCCTACGACGCCACCCGCGGCGGCGAACCCAGGGCCGCCGCGGCCGCCGACGCCGTACTCGGCCTGCTCCCGGCCGATGCCGGCCGCCTCCTCGACGTCGGCTGCGGCACCGGCATCGTGACCCGGCGCCTCGCGGCCGGGCTCCCCGCCGCCCGGGTGACGGGCGCCGACCTGACGTACGGCATGGCCCGGATGGCCGCGGCCCGCCTGCCCGGCGCGATCGTCCTGGCCGACAGCCGCGCGCTGCCCTTCCCGGACTCGGCCTTCGACGCCGTGACCAGCGTCTGGCTGCTGCACCTCCTCGACGACCCCGAGGACGTACGGGCCGCCGTCGCCGAGTGCGCCCGCGTCCTGAAGCCGGGTGGCATGTACGTCACCACCGTCGACAAGGCCGCCGCGCACGACGTGGGCAGCGACATCGACGCCGTCCTCGCGGCCCGTCCGCGCCGCCCGGCACCGGACGCCGGCCCGCTGGTGGCCGCGTACGCCGCCGCGCACCGCCTGCATCCGGCCGGACAGACCCGGTTCCCGGGCCGGGGTCAGGGCCGCAGCCCCCGGCGCACCGCGGCCGACCTGCGCCGCGGCTGGTTCACCCAGCTGCCGCCGGGCGACCCGCGGACCGAACGGTTCGCCGAGCGCCTCGCGACCCTGCCCGACCAGGAACGGCCGCGCCCCGACCCGGAGTTCACCCTGCGGGCCTTCAGGAAGCCGTCGGCCGGCTGAAGTCCATGGTCCAGTTGGTGACCCAGGTCTGCCCGTCGTCGACCGAGAACGCCTGCTCCCAATGGGCGGACGTGGGGGACATCCCGGTCCAGACGAACCGCACCTTCACGTCCTTCCCGTCGTGGGTGTCGTCGCCGTAGAACTCCCCGCGGTCGCCGTCGAACCGGCCGAACACCGGCGGGAAGAGCGTGCCGGTGCGGCTCGCGGCCCAGCTCAGGGACCACTGCCGGGTCTCGTGGTCGAACAGCCGCAGGGTCGCGCCCTTCGCGCCCAGCTGCGGCATGTCGATCTCGTCGAGGTTCGCGGCCCCGTCGAACAGCGGCCAGCAGCGGCTCGTGCCCGGGAACTCCACCCAGTCGCTGTCCGGGTCGAGGAAGTCGGTGCGGCGGTGGTTGACGACGTCCCACTCGCCGTGGAAGAAGTCGAAGTCGTGCGGGCTGCTCATGAGCGGTCTCCAGTGGTTCCTGCGGGCAGGGAGTCGGCCAAGTAGGCCTCGATGTCCGGGACTTCGGGCGCGAGCATGTGCCGCACCCAGGCGTCCCGTTCGTGCGTGATCGGCGGCAGCTCCCAGACGCAACCGATCCACGGCAGGGCGGGCTTGATGAAGTTCGTCGGGTCGGCGTCCGGGCACCAGAGCGCCGGCTGCCCGGCGGCGGCGCCTCGGAAGTGGAGCACGTTGTCCCACACCCAGCTATAGGCGTTGATGTAGGCGCCGTCGTCGTTTCCCCGGTGAACGACGACGAACGTCGCGGGCGGAGTGCCGTCCGCCTCCGGCAGCAGCTCCGGGAGGATCTCGTACGCCGCCTTCTCGACGTCCGGCGCGATGCCCGCCGGGTCGGCGGTGACGTGGTAGCGCTTGATGCGCCGCCCCGCCACCTCGATCGGCGGCGGCACGGTCAGGAGTTTCTCCGTGAAGGCCATGAAGGGACGCTAAGACGGCTTCACTGACACCCTCTGTCAGTGGAGTCTGTAATTCTGGAGCGGTGAACTCTGGAGGAGTGAAGTCCAGCCGCCTCGTCTCGATCCTGCTCCTGCTCCAGACCAGGGGCCGGATGACCGCCGCCCAGCTGGCCGAGGAGCTGGAGGTCTCGGTGCGCACGGTCTACCGGGACGTGGAGGCGCTGAGCGCGGCGGGCGTCCCGCTGTACGGCGACGCGGGCCACGCCGGCGGCTACCGGCTGCTCGACGGCTACCGCACCCGCCTGACCGGCCTCACCGCCGGCGAGGCCGAGGCCCTCTTCCTGGCCGGCGCCCCCGGCCCCGCCGCCCAGCTCGGCCTCGGCTCCGTCTTGGCCGCCGCCCAGCTCAAGGTCCGCGCCGCCCTCCCACCGGAGCTGCGCGCCCACGCCGACCGGATCAGCGGCCGCTTCCACCTGGACGCGCCCGGCTGGTACGCGGACGCGCAGGAGGCGCCGTACCTCCCGGCGGTGGCGGACGCGGTGTGGAACAGCCGGGTGCTGCACGTCCTGTACCGCCGCTGGGCCGAACCGACCGACGTGGAACGCCGGTTGGAGCCGTACGGACTCGTCCTGAAGGCGGGCCGCTGGTACGTCGTCGCAGGTCCCGGACCGCGTACCTTCCGCGTCGACCAGATCCTCGAACTCGCCGCCTCCGACGAAGAGTTCACCCGGCCCGACGACTTCGACCTGGCCGCGTACTGGACGGCGTATCAGCGGGACTTCCAGGAGCGGCTGTACCGGGGTGAGGCGGTTGTCCGCCTGGCACCGGGTGTGCGGTTGCCGAGGGCCGTCAACGGCCTTACTGACGAGGATGGTTGGACCGTCGCGACCGTCCCCATTGAGTCGATCGAGCACGCGCATGGCGAATTCCTGCGGCTAGGCGCGGACATCGAGGTGCTGCAACCCGCTGAGCTGCGCGAACGGATCACCCGCACGGTCGCCGAACTGGCCGGAATATACGGCAACTTGACCTGACCCGGCGGCGACCGACGGTACGGAACCCGTCCGTCCTCTCTGGAGGTTCGTCACGTGCAGCACCCGCACCCGCACCGCAGACGCCGAGCCCTCCTCTCGGCGGTGACCACGGCCGCGGCCCTGGTCGCCGCCGGGCTCACCGCGCTCACCACCACCGGCACTGCCGAGGCCGCCACCGCCCGCCAGGTCGAGAAGCTCGACCGGGGCGTGGTCAGCGTCCACACCGACAGCGGCAACCTGGTCAGCTGGCGCTGGCTCGGCACCGACCCGAACGACGTCTCCTTCAACGTCTACCGCGCCGGTACGAAGGTCAACTCGACCCCGATCACCGGCTCCACGAACTACTTCCACGCCGGCGCCCCCGCCCAGGCCGACTACACGGTCCGCGCGATCGTGGGCGGTGTCGAGCAGGCGGACTCGGTCCACGCGATCCAGTTCCGCACGGGCTACAAGGACGTCCCGATCACCCCGCCCGCCGGCGGCACGACCCCCGACGGCGTCGCCTACACCTACGAGGCGAACGACGCCTCCGTCGGCGACCTCGACGGCGACGGCCAGCTCGACTTCGTCCTCAAGTGGCAGCCGACCAACGCCAAGGACAACTCCCAGTCCGGCTACACCGGAAACACGATCGTCGACGGCGTCAAGCTCGACGGCACCCGCCTCTGGCGCATCGACCTGGGCCGCAACATCCGTTCCGGCGCGCACTACACACAGTTCCAGGTGTACGACTACGACGGCGACGGCAAGGCCGAGGTCGCGATGAAGACGGCGGACGGCACGGTCGACGGGACGGGGGCCGTGATCGGCAGCTCGTCCGCCGACTACCGCAACTCGTCGGGCTACGTGCTCTCCGGCCCGGAGTACCTGACGATGTTCAACGGCCAGACCGGCAAGGCGATGCAGACCGTCGACTACGTGCCGGCGCGCGGCACGGTGTCCTCCTGGGGCGACTCGTACGGCAACCGCGTCGACCGCTTCCTCGCCGGGACGGCCTACCTCGACGGCTCCCGCCCCTCCCTGGTCATGGCCCGCGGCTACTACACCCGTACCGTGATCGCGGCCTGGGACTGGCGGAACGGCGCCTTCGCCCGCCGCTGGACCTTCGACACCAACTCCTCGACCAACTCCGGCAAGGGGTACGACGGCCAGGGCAACCACCAGCTGTCGGTGGCCGACGTCGACGGGGACGGCAAGGACGAGATCGTGTACGGCTCGATGGCCGTGGACGACAACGGCAACGGTCTGTGGACCACGAAGAACGGCCACGGCGACGCCATGCACGTCGGCGACCTCGACCCGTCCCGCGCGGGCCTGGAGGAGTTCAAGGTCGACGAGGACAGCTCGAAGCCGGCGTCCTGGATGGCGGACGCGAGGACGGGCCAGATCCTCTGGTCCACGGCTGCCAACGGCGACAACGGCCGGGGCGTCGCCGGCGACATCTGGGCGGGCAGCGCGGGCGCCGAGTCCTGGTCCTCGCACGCGGACGGCATCCGCAACCCGCAGGGCACGGTCGTCGCCACCCGCAAGCCCTCCAGCATCAACTTCCTGTCCTGGTGGGACGGCGACACGGTCCGCGAACTCCTCGACGACACCCACATCGACAAGTACGGCACGTCCGCGGACACCCGCCTCCTGACCGGCTCGGGCGTCCACTCCAACAACAGCACCAAGGCGACGCCGTCGCTGTCCGGGGACATCCTGGGCGACTGGCGGGAAGAGGTCGTCTGGCCGACGACGGACAACACGGCCCTGCGCATCTACTCCACGCCGTACGAAACGACGACGAGGATCACGACCCTCCTCCACGACACCCAGTACCGCACGGCCCTGGCCTGGCAGAACACCGCCTACAACCAGCCCCCGCACCCGAGCTTCTTCATCGGCGACGGGATGGCCACGGCACCTCGGCCGGCGGTGTACACGCCGTAACGAACGAAGAGGGCGCGTGCCCGGCACGCGCCCTCGAAGCGGTTCAGGCGACCGTACAGCTCTGATCACCCAGCTTGAACGACGTCGGTTTCGTGTTCGAGCCCGACCAACTGCCCGTGAAGCCGAAGCTCACGGACGAGCCCGCTGCCACATTGGCGTTCCAGGTCACGTTCTTCGCGGTCACCGCCGTGCCCGACTGGCTGTAGTCGGCGTTCCAGAGCTGGGTGATCTGCTGGCCGTCCGCGAAGGACCAGCCAAGTGACCAACCGGTCCAGGCGGTTGAGCCCGTGTTGCCGAGCTGGACGTCCGCCTGGAAGCCGCCCGTCCACTGATTGGTGATCTTGTACGTCACCGTGCAGGCGCCCGTGGGTGTCGGGTCCGTGCCGCCTCCGCCACCGCCGTCGCCTCCTCCTCCACTGCTGTCGGAGGTGTCGCCGTAGATGACCCCGCGGCCGTTGGTCGATACGTACACCCGGCCGTAGACCCGCGGGTCACCGGTGATCGCCGCACCCGTCCAACCCCACTGGTGGGCATCGTCGTTGATGCGGGTCCAGGTGGCGCCCTTGTCGGTCGAGCGGAAGATGCCGCGGATGCCGCCGATCTTCGCGCTGGTGTACAGGGTCTGGTACGAGGCCCCCGTCGCCGCCTTGCCGAAGCCGATCGTGTCGGCCTGCTCGACGCCCGCGAGCTTGGTGAAGGTCGCGCCGGAGTCGGTCGAGTGCCACAGGCCGTACGCGCCGTCGGAAGCCCCGCCCGCCAGCCACACGTCGCCCTTCGTGCCGGGCAGCGACTTGAAGCGCACGCTGTCGCCGCTCGGCAGGCCGCTCGCGGAGGACGCGGTGAAGGTCGCTCCGCCGTCCGAACTGACGTAGAACTTGCCCGACTTGAAGCCGTAGAAGGTCTTGGGGTCGACCCTGTCCGACTCCACGATCGCGCCCGACGGGATGCCGCTCGACGCCGACCACGAGGAACCGAAGCCCGTCGTGTACTGGACGCCGGTGCCCGCCGGACTCCAGACGAAGCGGCTGCCGTCCGCCGCGGCGGCCACCGTCCCACCACCGCTCACGCCCGAAGGGTCGGTGCCCGCGAACCAGTTGGCGCCGTTGTCCGTCGAGAACGCGATGTGCGGGCCGGAGTCCAGATTGCCCACCCGTACGACGGTGTTGGGGTTCGTCTCGGCGAAGTCCAGACTGGTCGTGGTCGTGAACGTCGGTGAAGTGAACATCATCGACGGGACCTTGGTGAGATCCGTGTGGCGGAAGCCGCCGATGTCACCCAGGGCGCTCAGTAGCGTGGCGCCGCTCGGCGGGGACGCCAGGTCGTTCACCGCCGTCTCCTCCAGGCCCTGCACCATGGGCTTCACGGTGAACTGGCCGCCGCTGTCCCACTTGGTGAGGTCCTCGGTGCCGTAGAGCGTCGCGCCCGTCCCGTACATCATGCGGTCGGAGTCGAACGGGTCGATCTCCAGCGACTCGGTCATCCACCCCAGTTTCGGGGTCTGTTCGGGCGGCGACGGGTTCGCGCCGAAGGTCAGCCACGGGGAGGACGAGACGTCGATCGTGTAGCGGTTCGAGCGGTTGGGGTACGACGTGTAGTCCCACGCCTTCGTCCAGGTACCGCCGCTGTCCGTCGAGCGGAAGATCTGGGTGTCCGGCCACCACGAGCTGTACGCCGTCGTCATCACCGTGCCCGGGTGCTGTCGGTCGACGGTCAGACCGCTGAAGCCGTAGTAGGTGTCGGCCTCGGCCACCGGGCTGATGTTCGTCCAGGTGCCGGTCGCCGTCGCGTACCGCCACAGCTGGCCCTTGCCGCCGTCGTACGGGCCGCCCTTGTCGCTGTAGGCGAGGTAGAGGTAGCCGTTCCTGGCGTCCAACACCCCTTTGTGGGCCAGGTATCCGGTCGGCTGCCCGGCCAGCCGCGTCCAGGTCGCGCCCGCGTCGGTCGACCGGTACACCGCGTTGTCCTTGTCGGCGACCCCGACGTAGACGGTCTTGGTGGCGCTGCCCGAGGTGCCCGTCGACTCGTCGAAGGTGACCCAGACGATGCCCTGGTTGTCGGAGGCGTACCCGCTGGTGTCGGTCGAATCCTGCACGTAGTCACCGACGTTGGGGAAGTTGGTCACCTGCGACCAGGTGACCCCGGAGTCGGTCGACCGCCACAGCCCCTTCCCGCTGGGCGCGCCGAGGTACAGCACGCTGTCCTTGTTCGGGTCGACGGCGAGCCGCTCGCCCATGCCCCGCCCCGGCATGTTGCCGCCCAACTTGAAGGGCAGGTCGGTCTTCTGCCAGCTGGCGCCCCGGTCGGCGGACCTGAGCACGGCCCCGTTCGTCGGGTCCCAGCTGTTGGTGTACGTCCCGACAGCCGCGTACACCTTGTTCGGATCGACGGAGTCGGAGGCGAGACTGACGACCCCGGTGTGCCCCCAGTCCGCCCAGCCGACGGAGTCGGTGAGCGGCGTCCAGGTCTTGGTCGACTCCTGCCAGCGGTAGGCGCCACCGATGTCGGTGCGGGCGTAGGCGAGGTTCTTCTCGCTCCGGTTGAAGACGATGCCGGGCACGAAGCCACCACCGTCGATCCGGGCGTTCTTCCAGGTGTACGTGTCGGCGGCGACCGTCACCTCGGCCGCGCTGTCGGCGGCCAATGCGGGCGGCGTGCCCGCGAGCAGGCCGGCCGCGAGAGCCAGCACGGCCGTGAGGATGCGGGTTCTTCGCATGGTGGGGATGTCCTTCCTCGGGGAGAACACGCGACGACCGGGCGGCCCCCAGTGCGGGTGGGGACCGCCCGTCGCGGTACGCGGAGCCTTAGCGGGGACTTATTCGAGAAGCTCCGCGTACGAGCCCATGGCCAGGGCGATGTCCGCCTGGGCCCAGAAGCGGTGGTACGTGAACGAAGGTGCCGCGCCGCCCGCCAGATACGCCTCGATCTTCGACCACGCCGGGTCGTTCTTGTAGAAGGAGCGCAGCGAGGTGAAGGTCGACGACGAGTTGACCGTGTCGCCGTTCGGCATCTTGCCGGTCCACCCGCTCGGGACGTACACGCTGTCGTCGAAGCGGTTGTAGTCGGCGCGGGTCTCCGGGACGGCGATGCCCAGGCCGTCCTGGTAGTTGCCCCACATGCCGTCGAGGAGCGCCTTCGCCGTCGTCTTCGCCTCCGTGTCACCGGACTTGGCGGCGTAGTACGTCAGTGTCTTGGCGTACGCGGCGGCCACTCCGACGTCGTTGGTGTAGTCGGCGACGGTGACGTGAAGTCCGCTGTTGGGGCCGGGACTTGACGCGTTCCAGGTGTCGGGCTGCCCCGACCACTGGAGCGTGGAGGGGATCAGATACGTGCCGTCCGGGTTGATCGTGGTCTTGGACAGCGCCCAGTCGACCCACTTGTCGAGGACCGCCTTGGCCTGCGCGTTCCCCGTCTGCTGGTAGTACTCGGCGACCCGCTCCATCGACCACGCCTGGAACCCGAACCACTGGTTGGACGGCGGGTCGTGGTAGACGGGCTGCTGGTCGTAGTACATGCCGTAGAAGGTCGACGTACCGGTCGGCGGAGTCGCGTAACGGCCCGCCCAACTGTTCGTCGCACCACCCGCGATGGCGCCCTCGTTCGACTGCAGCCAGCGGTAGAACTCCAGCTGCCGGGTGAGCGAGGTACCCCAATCAGCCGCGCCCGTCGACGACTTGGGCTTCAGGTCGGCGTACGAGCTCAACGCGTAGGCGGCGAGGGGGTTCTGGTATCCGCCGTGCACATGGCTCGACCCGATCCGCCAGGCCCAGCCCGCACTCGTGTCGGTCGCACCGCCCCACGCGTAGTACCAGGACAGCAGATAGGACGAGGCGTCCTTCCCGGTGCCGGCCGCACAGGTCGACGGGCCGACGCAGTTGCCGATCTTCTTGAAGTACTTGTCGTACATGGCGTAGCGCAGATAGTCGCCCATCTTCGCCGCCTTGCCGACGGTGGCCGACACATCGCTGCCCTTGCCCTGCGCCTTGGCCCACACGTCGGCCCAGTACGCGGCCTGCACCGCACGCGCGTCGGCGTCCGGGGCGTCGGTGTACTTCCACTGCTTCGCGTAGGACGAGTCGCCGGTGAAGAGGTCCAAGTACCCGTTCGTACCACCGTACTTGAAGGCGTCGCAGGTCGGCTGCGGCACCGTCTCCCACACCGACTCCTGCGCGCCGCGCTGGAAGGTGTTGATGTACGACGGGCCGTCCGCGGCCGGACCGGCCTCGCAGCCGCCGCCTGGCGTGTCGCCGTAGCCGTAGACGTTGTCGACGTCCTGAAGCCAGTGCATGCCGTACACGTCGTCCGTGCCGTACGCGCTCTTCAGTTCGCCCGCGATCGGATCGGACCCGACCGACACCGACGTGTCGAGCTTCGCCGGGTACTCGTTCGGGGTGTCCAGCTCGGGCGCGTAGGTCGCCGGTTTCGACGCGTTGTAGAAGGAGTTGGTCGGCTGGTCGGCGTGGGTGGGGATCATGTACTTCTCCATGAGGGCCCACGCGCCGTTGAACTTGGACCAGTCACCGGTGACCTTGCCGTACATCGCCTGTAGCCAGAGAAGGTAGCTGTAGGCCTCCGACGTGGTCTCGTGGCCCTGGTCCGGGGCCTCGACGATCAGTGTCTCGACCGAGTGGTAGGGGATGCCCTCGGGCGAGAAGTAGCCGCTCGCCGGGTTGGTGATCTTCCCGTAGAGGTCCAGGAAACGGGCGTCGTACGCCTTCGAGGCCGCCAGCTCGGTGACGGTGACCGCCGCCTTGGTGAAGCCAGTGGCCGTCGACTCGAAGGACGCCGAACCGGTGCCGGAGGAGTCCGCGGTGATCGTCACGTTCTGCGCGGTGCTCCAGTTGGACGGCGTGAAGGTGAGCGTCGCGCCGCCGGTGACCGTGAGGCCGCTGTTGCCGCTCGCCCGGGCCGTCGTCACGGTCACGTTGGCCGAAGGCTGCGTCGACAGCTTCACCGCGTACGTGCCCGCCTTGCCCTGCTGGACGCCGAGTTGGGTCGGCGAGGCGACCACCGCGGGACCGGAGGCCACCGTGATGCCGACCGGCGTCGACTCCGCCGACGCGCCCAGACTGTCGTAGGCCTTCGCCACCAGCGAATGACTGCCCACGGTCAACCCGGAGGCGGACAGGGTGTACGGCGAGCTCGTGTCCGTACCCAGCAGGGTCGTGTCGTCGTAGAACTCGACCTTGCTGATCGTCGCGTTGTCGGCCGCCGCCGCGGTGGCCGCGAGCGGAACCGCGTCGCCCTGCGTGTAGACCGCGCCCGCCGTCGGGCTGGTCAGCACGGCGACCGGCGGCTGGTGGGCGCCGGTGCAGGTGGTGCCGTTGATCGCGAAACTCGTGGGCGCGGTGTTCGTGCCGCTGTAGGTGAACTGCGCGCCGGTGGACACGGCGGCGCCCGCGGCGATCTTCGCGTTGTACCCGGCGTCCTTCACGCTGATCGCCGTACCGGACTGGGACCAGGTCCCGTTCCAGCCGTTGGTCAGCTTCTGGTTGCCCGAGTAGCCGTACGTCAGCGTCCAGCCGTCGATCACGTCGGTGCCGCGGTTGGTGATGGTCAGGTCCGCGGTGAAGCCGGAACCCCAGTCGTTCGTCTTGTAGTCGACGCTGCACTGAAGCGCCGCCGCCTGCGCGGGAGTTGTACCGGTGCCGAGCATGGTGAGCGGAAGTGCCAGGGCCGCCACGACGGCGGTCCAGAACCGCCGCACGGCTCTGCGTCTCCTTCGGGGATGCATGTGCTGGTTCCTCCTTGCGGCTCGGGACAAGAAGTGGGGGGAGGGGAGGAGCAACAAGCCTTGAACCAGTGGGAGCGCTCCCATAGTGGGGACGGGGGTAGGGGCGGTCAAGGTGCTTGAAGAGTCGAAAAGATTCGACGCGTTTTAGCTGAGGGAAAGTCAGCGAAAGTCTGTGACCCCCCTGTCCTTTGCTGTCACTTGGCGCTAGCTTCGTTGACACCAGTGGGAGCGATTCCATCAGTCGACGCGTCCGTCACGACGCGCCTGAGCTGCAAGGAGTCGCTCATGCGACACCCCCCGCGTTCAATGCTTTTAGTCGTCGCCGGCGCGATCGGTCTTGTCGGGTCCATGACCATTCCGGTCGTCACGGCGCAGGGAGCCGCGCCCGCCTGCTCGGTGGAGTACTCGGTCACGAGCCAGTGGGACAGCGGCTTCCAGGGTGCAGTGAAGATCACCAACAACACGGCGGCCGTGAGCAGTTGGAGTCTGAGCTTCGACTTCGCGAACGGTCAGAAAGCCACCCAGGGCTGGAACGCCAAGTGGTCCCAGTCCGGTACGACGGTGACCGCGGCCAACGAGAGCTACAACGGCTCGCTGGCCACCGGCGCGAGCGTCAGCGCCGGGTTCATCGGCTCCTGGTCGGGGAGCAATGCCGTACCGACGTCGTTCAAGCTCAACGGGACGACGTGCAACGTCGATTCGGACCCGTCGCCCACCCCGACGGAGCCGCCCGCGACGGGTACGGCGCCCGCACTGCACGTCTTGGGCAACAAGCTCGTGGACGCCGGGGGCGCGACACGCCGGCTGCTCGGCGTGAACCGGTCCGGCGGCGAGTTCATGTGCGTGCAGGGCTACGGCATCTGGGACGGTCCGGTCGACGACGCCGCGATCGGGGCAATCGCCGACTGGAAGGCGAACACGGTCCGCATTCCGCTCAACGAGGAGTGCTGGCTGGGGCTTTCGAACATCAAGCCCGAGTACGGCGGCGCCAACTACGTCAACGCCGTCAAGGACCTGGTGGCCCGCGTCGAGGCGCACGGCCTGACGCCGATCGTCGAACTGCACTGGACCTACGGGCAGTACACGGGCAACTCGGCCGGCTGCTCCGACGTGCACGCGAGCTGCCAGAAGCCGATGCCGGACGCGCAGTACACGCCGTCGTTCTGGTCCTCGGTGGCGAGCACCTTCAAGTCCGACCAGGCCGTGGTGTTCGACCTGTTCAACGAGCCGTACCCGGACCGGGCGACCTCCACGACCACCCAGGCCTGGCAGTGCTGGAAGGACGGCGGCACCTGCCCGGGCATCGGCTACGAGGTCGCCGGCATGCAGGACCTGGTCGACGCCGTACGCGGCACGGGCGCCAAGAACGTCGTCATGGCCGGCGGACTGGCGTACTCGAACGACCTGAGCCAGTGGCTGACGTACAAGCCCAGTGATCCGACGGGCAATCTCGTCGCCGCGTACCACGTCTACAACTTCAACACCTGCGCGAACGAGAGCTGCTGGAACTCCACGCTCGCCCCGGTCGCGGCCCAAGTGCCGCTGGTGGCCGGGGAGATCGGCGAGAACACCTGCGGGCACTCCTTCGTCGACCAGGTCATGAAGTGGTTCGACGACCGGAGCCTGTCCTATCTGGGCTGGACCTGGAACACCTGGGACTGCTCCTCCGGACCGTCCCTGATCTCCAACTACGACGGAACCCCCACGTCGTACGGCATCGGGCTGCGCGATCACCTGCGCGCCGTCAACCCGTAATCACCGCAACGGAGAAGGAACCCGCACTGATGAGACGTACGAGAACAGCGATACTCGCCGCCCTGGTGCTGGTCGCCTCGGCCGCCGGGACCGCGACGGCCATGGTCCCCGCGGACGTGGGCATCGAGGCCGTCCCCTGCACCGTCGACTACAAGGTGCAGAACGACTGGGGCACCGGCTTCACCGCCGCCGTGACGGTCACCAACAACAGCGCCGCCAAGAGCAGTTGGTCGGTGAAGTGGTCGTACGCAGGCAACCAGAAGGTCACCAACTACTGGAACACCAAGCTCACCCAGAGCGGGACCGCCGTCACCGCCAACAACGAGACCTACAACGGGACGCTGGCGACCGGCGGTTCGGCCAGCTTCGGCTTCCAGGGCACCTACAGCGGCACCAACGCCATCCCGACCACCTTCACGCTCGACGGCGTGACCTGCAACGTCGATGACGGAAGCAGCGGCGGCGGTGGGGGCGGGGGAGGCGGCACGGGCACCCGCGTCGACAACCCGTACGCCGGCGCCAAGGTGTACGTGAACCCCGAGTGGTCCGCGAAGGCCGCCGCCGAACCGGGCGGCTCGCGCGTCTCCAACCAGCCCACCGGCGTCTGGCTCGACCGTATCGCCGCGATCAACGGCGTGAGCGGCGGGATGGGTCTGCGCGCCCACCTCGACGCGGCCCTCGCGCAGAAGGGCAGCGGGGAGGAAGTCGTCCAGCTGGTCGTCTACGACCTGCCCGGACGTGACTGCGCGGCCCTCGCCTCCAACGGCGAGCTCGGCCCGACGGAGATCGACAAGTACAAGACGCAGTTCATCGACCCGATCGCGGCGATCCTCGCCGACAGCAAGTACAGCTCGCTGCGGATCGTGACGACGATCGAGATCGACTCGCTGCCCAACCTCGTGACCAACACGGGCAGTCGGGCCACCGCCACGGCCGCGTGCGACACCATGCTCGCCAACGGCAACTACGTGAAGGGCGTCGGCTACGCGCTCGCCAAGCTCGGCGCGATTCCCAACGTCTACAACTACATCGACGCCGGACACCACGGCTGGCTCGGCTGGGACGACAACTTCGGGCCCGCGGCCACGCTGTTCAAGCAGGCGGCGACGAGTGAAGGCGCGACCGTCGACGACGTGCAGGGGTTCATCACCAACACGGCGAACTACAGCGCCCTGAAGGAGAACAACTTCACCATCAACGACACGGTGAACGGCACGTCCGTGCGTCAGTCGAAGTGGGTGGACTGGAACCGGTACGTGGACGAGCTGTCGTATGCCCAGGCCTTCCGCAGCCAGTTGGTGTCGGTGGGCTTCAACTCCGGGATCGGCATGCTGATCGACACCTCCCGGAACGGGTGGGGCGGTACCGCTCGGCCCGCGGGGCCCGGTGCGACGACCAGTGTGGACACGTACGTCGACGGTGGGCGGTACGACCGGCGGATCCATGTCGGGAACTGGTGCAACCAGTCCGGGGCGGGACTTGGCGAGCGGCCGCAGGCCAGTCCGGCCACCGGGATCGACGCGTATGTGTGGATGAAGCCGCCGGGGGAGTCGGACGGGTCCAGCTCCGCGATCCCGAACGACGAGGGCAAGGGGTTCGACCAGATGTGCGACCCGACTTATACGGGTAACGCGCGGAACGGGAACAGCATGTCGGGTGCCCTGCCGAACGCTCCGCTGTCGGGGCACTGGTTCTCGGCGCAGTTCCAGCAGCTGATGACGAACGCGTACCCGCCGCTCTAGGCTCCGCCGGTTGCGCCGAGTTTTGACTGCGGGCCGTTTGTGGCTGGTCGCGCAGTTCCCCGCGCCCCTGGAAACAGGGCGCGGGGGTCAGCCCTTCCCGGCCAGGCCCCGGCGTATCGCGAACTCCACCGCCGAATAGTTGCCGTCCGCGCGGTTCAGGTCGTACGGGACCGCCGGCATGAGAGGCGGCTGGGCCATGAAGCGCGGGCGGGTGCCGTGGTGGGGTTGGGCCGCGTGGACCAGGAACGGGTGGCAGAGGTAGACGTCGCCGGGGCGGCCGGTGGCGTAGGCGAGCGGGCGGGCGGCCGAGGCCTCCGCGACCTTCGGTCCGAGCTCCATGAACGAGGCCCCTTCCTCGCCGTACGGCTCCAGCACCGCAGGCACGTCCAGGTGCGAGCCGACGCGGATGCGGGTCGGGGCGTTCTCCTCGGTGACCTCGGAGAAGAGGAACAGCATCAGGAGGGCGCGGCCCTTCGAGTGGAGGTTGGTGAAGTACCGGCTCTCGCTCTCCGGGAGGTACCCGCCTTCGATGTGCCAGCCCGCGTCGTCCGGTTCCTCCGTGTGCGGGAAGCGCAGGGGGAAGCTGCCCAGTGAGTAGCGGGGCATCCACTGGCCCTCGCCCACCAGCAGGTCGAACGCCTCATGCAGGACAGGGGAGTTGACCGCCGCCGCGAAGGGGCCCTGGGGCATGTCGCCCACCCAGACGACCGGGTCCTTCCAGGTGCCGGGGGCCTCGGGGTCGTACCCCGTCTCCTTCCACAGCAGTCGCGCGCAGTCCTCGGCGACCCGCTGCGGGAACGCCCCCTCGATCTTGACGAACCCGTCATCGAGGAACGTCTCGACCATCGTCCTGTCGTCCATCGGGCCATCGTCGGCGAGCGGCCTTACCCGGCGCATCCGATTTTCGGCCGCCACTTTCGCCGCCGGTTTTGCCACTACTTCCGCCGCCGGTTTTGCCGCCTCGGCAACACTGCTTGCCGGTCCGTGGCGCGTCGGAGCAGGCTGGGGCGTACCCGGACGAGAGGCTGACCAGCATGGCGCACGGACACCACGACCACGGACACCACGACCACGGCACCCACCGGCATGGCACCCACGACCACACCGACATCGACTGGGCCGAGATGGCCCCGCATCTCGAATCGCAGGCGGAGCTGTTCACCTCCCTCTACGAGCGGGCCCTCGCCTGGCTGACCGACAAGCAGACCGAACCCGGTCTGGTCGTCGACGCGGGCAGCGGGCCCGGCGTCGTCGCGTGTCTGCTCGCCGAAGCCTTCCCGGGGGCGCGGGTCGTGGCCGTCGACGGCTCCGAGCCGCTTCTCGAGCGGGCCCGCGCCCGGGCCGAGCGGCTCGGCGTGGGCGACCGCTTCGACACCATCACCGGTGAACTGCCGGACGCGCTGGGCCAGTTGGACTACCCGGCCGATCTGCTGTGGGCCAGCCGCAGCCTGCACCACCTCGGCGACCAGCGGGCCGCCCTCGCCGCCTTCGCCGAACGGCTCGCCCCCGGCGGCACCCTGGCCCTCATGGAGGGCGGACTTCCCGCCCGGTTCCTGCCGCGCGACATCGGCATCGGCCGCCCCGGCCTCCAGTCCCGGCTCGACGTGCTGGAGGAGGAGTGGTTCGCCGAGATGCGGGCGAGCCTGCCCGGCAGCGTGGCCGAGACCGAGGACTGGCCCGCGCTGATGAGCTCGGCGGGCCTCAGGCCGACCGGCACCCGCACCTTCCTGCTCGACCTGCCGGCCCCGGCCAAGGACCGCGCCCGCGCCTACGTCGCCACCTCCCTCACCCGCCTCCGCGACGCCTTCGGCGACCACCTCGACGCCGACGACCGCACCACCCTCGACCGCCTGATCGACCCCGACGACAAGGCGAGCGTCCACCACCGCCCGGACGTGTTCGTCCTGGCCGCCCACACGGTGCACACGGCGGTACGGGGCGCCTGAGCCCGCCCTTCCTCCGGTGGGGCGCGGGAGCCGGCCAGGCCGGATGCGTCGGCTCGTCAGGTGAACGAGAAGCGGGCCGCGGCCTCGGCGGGCGTGGCCCCTTGGCCGCGTCCGGGGACGTCGTGCACGGCGTTCGCGCCCTCGGAGCGCAGTCGGTCGGCCCCGGCGTCGCGGGCCATGACCGCCGCGTAGTCGCGGATGTCCGCGGCGGTGAGGTCGGCGCGACCGCGTCCCGCGTGCTGCTGGAGGAGGACGTCGAGGCTCGGGGTGAACCGCAGCATGGTCACCGGGGCGTCGAAGCGCCGGGCGATGGCGACCAGGCGGGTACGCGCCTGTGGAGTGACGTTCGTGGATTCGGCGACGGCTGTCCGCCCGGCGGCGAGCCGCGCGACGATCCTGCGGTCGCGTTCCTCGAAGATCCGGGCGTCCGCCGTGTCGGGATCCACGTGCGCACCGCCGACCTGCCTGAGACGCGGGCCGGTCTGCGCACGGCCGCGGCCCAGAGCGAGCAGGACGTGTTCAGCCGGCCCGAGGAGGGCGGCCGTGCCCTCAACGCGCCTTCCTGGCTGAGCGACGACGGCCGGGTGCTGACGTCCGTGGCGCACGACCGGGCCGTGCAGTGGGACGTGTGCACGCACCGGCGGATCCGCTCCGTACAGGTGTGGGAGACGGCCCGGCCCCGGCTGCCCGCGGCGACCGTGCCGGCCGGGGACGGGCCGGTCCTCGCCGTCGGAATCGACGCCGGAGCACGGGAGTTGCACATCGCCACCCCGCATCTGGCCGACCGGGTGCGCCCGTTGGAGCCGGACCTGGCCGCGGCTGAGGTATGTGCGCGGGCCGAGGGCGGGGCCACGGCGGCCGAGTGGCGCAAGTACCTGCCGTCGGTGCCCTACCGCGACAGCTGCCGCACTTGACTTCGAGAGTGCTTCAACTGATTTCCTCCCTTCCGTCCGACGGAACCACCCGGACGGAAACACAGGGGGCAACCATGTCCACCTGGCCGTCACCGGTCGCCGCGAGGAGCGGCTGTGGGGCGTTCGGGCGGCTGGACACCGTCGTCGCCAACGCCGGCTCCGCCACCCACGACTCGGTCGCCGAGTGTCCGGGCCATCCGGCAGCCCGCCGGGGTCGACGTCAACACGGTGGTCCTACGACCCGTCGGGCAGCCCAACTGACCTTCCCGCAAAGGCCCGCCGGACCGCCCGACACCACTGTTGCCCTTCCTGTCGGTCGACCTGTCGGTCAGTTGTTCTGCAGGAACTGCTTCGCCAGCTTGTCCCCCAGCGTGACCGCCGCGCTGTGGCTCTCGATGGGGGACACCTGGGAGTTCTTGAACAGGATGTAGGTCACGCCGGAGTCGGTACCGCCGTTCTCCGGGTCGGGGTCGATGCCGAGCGCCTTGGCGGTGGCGTACGAGGCCTCACCGATGATCTTCGTGGGGCCGGTGTCGCCGACGACGGCGTACTCGACCTTGTTGTCGTAGATCACCGCGACCACGCCGCCGCCCTTGATGCCGTAGCTGGAGAACTTCCAGATGCTGCTGGAGCTGGGCACGACCACGTACGGCAGCGAATCCGCCTTCAGCGGCTTGCCGTTGGACTGGTGGAACGCCGTGTCGTCCTGGTACCAGGGGTCGGTGTCCTCACTGCACTTCGACGTGCGCTGTCCGTCGCAGTCGATGTCCATGTCGGCCTTCCAGAACACCGCGCCGTTCTTGCCGCACACGGGGATGGAGGCCGACGTCTCGTCGTCGGTCTTGTACTTGCCGTTGGATATCTGGGAACAGGACGTCACCTTGGCGAGCAGGTCGGCCGCGCTGACCGAGCCCTCCTGGGCGGACGCCGGTCCCACGGAACCGGAACCGGAGGCGCTGGCGGGGAGCACTCCGGCGGCGAGCAACGCGGCCCCGGAGGCCGCGGCGAGGGTCAGTGTTCGTATGCGCACTGTGGGGGACCCTTCTGTTAGGAAAGTTTCCTGACCGGGTGCCGTACAAGGTGGTCCTCTTTGCATGGCCCCGTCAACCCCTCTGGTACGGACTTTCCGTTCCCCGGCTCTGATTGCGGCCGCTCCCGCGCAGGAGAAGACTGGCGATAGCGAACATTCCGGAAATCCGCCCGGCTTCTGGGAGGCGAGGCGTCATGTTCGTTCGCACCGTGTACGCGACCGGCGATCCCGCGAAGATCGACAGCGCCGTGCGGGCTTTGAACGCGCAGGGGCGGGAGCTGCTCGAAGAGCGCCCCGGGTATCGCGGGGCCGGCATCTTCGTCGACCGGGAGCTGGGCAAACTCCTGGCGGTGAGCTGGTGGGAGACGGAGGAGGCCAGGCGCAACAGCGACGAGGTCATGCGGGAGAGGCGCGGCCCACTGCTGGAGCCGTTCGCGGCTACGACCGCGGTCGACAACTACGAGGTGCTGGTCTTCCATCCGGTCCGGCAGCCCGCGGCGGGCGGTGGACTCAGGCTCACCCGGCTGGAGTTCGACCCGATGGACACGGATCTGCTCGCCGACACCTTCCGCGCCTCGGTCGTACCCCGCGCCGAGACCCTGCCGGGGCTGGCCAGGACCTCGCTGCTGGTCGACCGGGAGCGCGGACGCGGCCTGGTCGGGGCCCTCTTCACCGACCGGCAGTCGCTGGTCGCGTCCCGCGGAGCGCAGGCGGCGGTCCGGCACGAGGGTGCGGCCAAGGCACATGTGACCGTGGTCGGGCTCGAGGAGTTCGAGGTGGTCTTCACGGATGTGCGCGGCGACTGAGCAGCGACCGGGAAACCTGAACTGCCGGGCTGTGAAGCGGGTGCAAACAGGCTGGAACCCGTCATCCTGAACATGTCTGTTCGGGGGAACGGGGGCGGTCATGGACCGTTATTTCAATCAAGGCAAGCTCGGCTGGACCGAGTTGAGGGTCCACGGAGTATCGGGAACCCCATCGGAGTCCGAGCTCGGGCATCCCGCGGTGCGGCTGGTGGCGGGGGACAAGCAGGCAGGGTTCTATCGCCGGTTCTGGGAGAGCCGGGCGGGGGCGCCGGACAACCCGGAGTTCCGGCGCGAGGGTTATTCCTGGGGCGGGCTGACCTCGGGAGACAACTCCCGTGCGCTGTGGCTGCTCCTGCTGCCGTTCATGCTGCTCAACCTGGCCCACTACATGGATCCGGGCCATCATGTGAAGGACGACAGAGCACAGGTCGTACGGGAACGGAGCTGGCTGCAACGGCTGCTCGCGCTCTCCCTCACCGGGACGTACGTGCTGGCCGCGACCTCGGTGTCGATGGACCTTGTCGCCTGGCAGTGCGGCAGGGGAGGGCAGCGGCAGCCCGCGTGCCGGGGCAGCGGCATCTGGCTGGGCTGGCTGCACTACACCTGGCTCGGCTCGACCGGACGTCATCTCGCGGTCGCAGCGCTGGTTCCGCTGGCCCTGATCGGGGTGCTGTGGTGGCTCGCGAACAAGACGTGGGCCGGTCTGGAGAGCCGTCAGGTTCCGCAGATCGAGGGCGAACCGAGCATCCAACTGCTCCTCGAAGACCGGCAGTTGTGGAACGGCCGCGGGCCGGTACGACAGCTGCGTGCCCTGCACGTCATGGCGGCGCTCGCCCTGGTCGGCGTGCTCGTGCTCGCGCCCTTGCTGCCCGCCGGGGACATCACGGAGCTCAGGGCGGGCGACACGTGGCACCTGTGGACACCGTTCCTGCGCAACCTGCTGCTCGGCCTTCTGCTGCTCGTGCTCCTCGTGGTCGTGGTGTGCACGGCCGTTCTGGGCGGCCGACAGACTCCGAAGGAAAGCGATGTTTCCCTTCCTGCCGACCGGCCCTACATCCTGGTGTCGCGCTGGGTCGTGCTGGTGCTGGTGGCAGGCGCGTTGACCGTGGCCTTCTGGGGTTCGGCGGACGGCAACACGGCACCCGCATCCGCCGAGCTGCCCTGGCAGGTTCCGGCGACCCGGGGGCTGCTGATCGCACAGGGGTCGTTGCTGTCGGCGCTGGTGATCTCACATGCCGTACGAACGCTGCTGAAGACACTCGCGTCCCGGAAGGAGGAGAAGCGCCGCGACCCCGCCCCTCCCTTCGACAACCCCTGCTTCCCACGCCCGGCCTGGGGCGGTATGACCATGACCGGTGTCGCCCTGCTGGCGACAGCGCTGGCGACGGGTCTGGCGGCGGGAGTCACGCTCCGTATGGCGGAGATGCTGGGCGCACCCACGGTTCCTGGGCACGGGACAGGCGGGCAGCGGCCGTTGGTGGTGCCCACCGCGTACTTCTGGGCTGCGGTTTGCGCCCTCGCGTTCACCGCTGTGGCACTGGTCGTAGGCGTCGTCCTCTGGTGTCGCATCCGCCGCAGCCGGGCCGACTTCGTGCTGCGGGTGGAAGGCGCCTACCCATGGCGGGAGATCACCAAGGACACGTCGAGGAAACGCGGTAACGGCATCGCGCACGACTGGGCCCTGGCCCAAGGTCTCGACCGTGCCGCCGCGACCGGACTCGGACTGCTGATCATGGCCGCGACCGCGATCACGGTGACCGGCATCGCCTTGGACCTCGCCTACGGAACCCGGCTGGTCACCGACGGCGCCCGCTGGCTGACCACCACCGCCAACCTCGTCCTCACCGGCCTCGTCCTCGCCCTGCTCTGGGCCGGCCGGCAGGCGTATCGCAGCCCGAGCTTCCGCCGTACCGTCGGCGTGCTCTGGGACATCGGCACCTTCTGGCCGCGCGCGACGCACCCCTTCGCCCCGCCCTGCTACGCCGAGCGGACCGTCCCCGACCTGTTGCAGCGGTTGGAGTACCTCACCGATCCGGAGCCGAAGCCGGAACCGGGTTCGCAGGGGAAACCGGACGACCGCGGCCAGGTCATCCTGTCCTGCCACTCACAGGGCACGGTCATCGGTGCGGCGGTTCTGATGCAGGCCAAGACGGTGGCGAGCGCCCGGACCTGTTTCCTGACGTACGGCTGTCCGCTCACCCGGCTCTACGTCCGGTTCTTCCCGGCGTACTTCAACGCCAAGACCCTGGACCGGCTCGGGCAGATCCTGGCGAACACAGGCGGGAACCTGCCCGAGCCCAAGAAGACGCCGAAGATCGAAGAGGGAACCCGCTGGCGCAACCTGTACCGCCTCAGCGACCCGATCGGCGGCTGGATCGTGCACGACGTCTCGCTCCCGCAGCCGTCGGCGAACCCGCTCGACGTCCTGGATCGCCAACTGCTCGACCCCGCCCACTTCGCGAAGCAGGCCGGAGACCCGAGCTTCCAGCGTCCGCTCGGTCACTCGGACTACTTTGCCGACGACGCGTTCGACGACTGTGTGAACTGCTGCCGTGAGCCCAATCCGCCCTGCTCCCACACGCATCAGGGCCAGGGCATCGCCCGAGCCCGGGGGTGCCGTCACAAAGCGACCGCACCCCCGGCGACGGACGTCAGCCCGCGTTGAAGGTCTCCGGGTCCGGGCCCAGCCGCCGGTCCTCGTTGAGTGCGCTGATCGCGGCCAGGTCCTCGGTGTCCAGGCTGAAGTCGAACACCTCGATGTTCTCCTTGATCCGGGACGGGGTCACGGACTTGGGGATCACCACGTTGCCGAGCTGGAGGTGCCAGCGCAGCACCACCTGGGCCGGGGTGCGGCCGTGCTTCTGGGCGATCGCGACGATCGCCGGGACCTCCAGGAGGCCCTTGCCCGAGCCGAGCGGGGACCAGGCCTCGGTGGCGATGCCCTGCTCGGCGTGGAACTCGCGGGCCGCGCGCTGCTGGAGATGCGGGTGCAACTCGATCTGGTCGACGGCCGGGATGACGGACGTCTCGGCGATCAGCCGCTCCAGGTGGGGCGGCTCGAAGTTGGAGACGCCGATCGCGCGGACGCGGCCGTCGGCGTGCAGCTTCTCGAACGCCTTGTACGTGTCGACGTACTTGTCGCGCCGAGGAGTGGGCCAGTGGATCAGGTACAGGTCAACGTAATCCAGGCCGAGCTTCTCCAACGACGTGTCGAAGGCGCGCAGCGTGGCGTCGTACCCCTGGTCGCTGTTCCAGAGCTTGGTGGTGACGAAGACGTCCTCGCGGGAGACACCGGAGGCGGCGATGGCCTTGCCGGTGCCCTCTTCATTGCCGTAGATCGCCGCTGTGTCGATGCTGCGGTACCCGGCCTCCAGCGCGGTGGCGACGGCCCGCTCCGCCTCGTCGTCCGGCACCTGCCAGACGCCGAAGCCCAGCTGGGGCATCTCGACACCGTTGTTGAGGATGATCGGGGGACCTTGCTGCTCACGAGCTCTTGATCCTTACGGTTGTCCGTCAAGTGGTACTCCACATCGTCAACGATCACGGGCCGTGATGCATTCCTGACGGGGAAATCCACCACAACTGACCGCCGAGTCAGTGTCGGGAGCCCGACATTGGCCGGAAATGCATCCGACGTCTTCGGTCCGGACCATTGACCGCGGCCCGTCCTCCCCGTAACTCTGGATCGCACCACCGAACGAGTTCGTGAACTCGGTGCAAGCATGTGAACGCCTCGCGCCTGTCTGGGCATCTGAGACCCCCCACCCCTCAGGAAAGCAGGTACAGCCGCATGAACGAGACGCTTCCGCACGCCCTCCGGATGGAACAGCCCCTCCCGGAGGCGGAGCAGACATCGGATGAAAAGGTCTGGCAAAGCCCCGGTTATGCGGTTGTGGAGACCGCTCTGGAAGTGACCGCGTACGCCCTCGGCGACCGCTGACCGGCCCTGCGGGCACCGCACGATGACCGCGACACGCGCGCGGGTCGAGCGCGCCGCCGCCTGGGGAGCCGACGAGTTCACCGAGCGGCTGCGCGCCGTCACCGCGGAGCGCTACCACGACCACCACCCCTTCAACCTCCGGATGCACGCCGGCGAGCTCACCCCGCGCGAGCTGCGCCGCTGGATCGCCGCCCGCTTCCACTACCAACGGCACATCCCCGTCAAGGACGCCCTGATCCTCGCCAAGTTGGACCGGCCCGAGCTGCGCCGCTCCTGGCTGCGCCGCATCCAGGACCACGACGGCACGGCCGCCGGCGAGGGCGGCATCGAGCGCTGGCTGCGGCTCGGCGAGGCGGCCGGACTGCACCGCGAGGAGCTGTGGAGCGGCTCCCGGGTGCCGCCCGGTGTGCGCCTCGCGGTCGACGGTTACGTCAACTTCTGCCGCCTCAGTCCGGCGCTCGACGCGGTCGCCGCCTCCTTGACGGAGTTGTCCGCGCCCGACCTGATGCGCACCCGCATCGCCGCCTTCGAGCGCCACTACCGCTGGATCGACCCCGCCGGCCTGGCCTACTTCCGCACCCGCATCGGCCAGGGCGCCCGCGACGGCGCCGAGGCCCTCGCCCTGGTCCTCGACCGCGCCCACACCCGCGCCGCACAGGAACGGGCCGTCGCGGCACTGGAGTTCAAGTGCGATGTGCTGTGGGCGCTGCTGGATGCGGTGGACGGGGAGGATGAGAGGGAGGCTGCAGCCGGGGCCGGGGCCGGGGCCGGGGCCGGGGCGCGGGCGCTGGACGGGGCGGGCTCGCGGGCCGTCTCCGACGGGGAGGGCCTGCGGGCCGTCTCCGGTGGCGCGGGCTCGCGGGACGTCTCTGATGGCGCGGGCCCGCGGGACGCCGTCGCAACGGCCGCCGCGCCGGACGCCCTGGACGGAGGCCGCCCATGACCTGGCACCCCGTCCTCCACCGTTCCGTCGTCCTCCGGCACGACCGGGTGCGCGGTATCGACCTCCTCCTGCTCCCCGAGCGAGTGGTCGTGCTGCGCGGCAGCGCCGGTCGCGTCCTTGGCCTGTGCGACGGGAGCCGAGCCGTGGACGACATCGTCGCCGAGCTCGGCGCGCGGTTTCCCGGCGCCCCCGTTCCCCGTGAAGTCCCCCAGTTCCTCGCCGCGTTGCGGAAGGAGGGCTGGCTCCGGTGACCGTGGATCCGCCCTGGGCGCTGCTCGCCGAACTCACCCATGCCTGCCCGCTGCGCTGCGGGTACTGCTCCAACCCCGTCGAACTGATCGGTCGGTCAAGGGAGTTGGACGCCGACCAGTGGTCCGACGTCTTCCGCCAGGCCGCCGGTCTGGGCGTCGTCCAGACCCATATCTCCGGCGGCGAGCCCCTGTTGCGCCGCGACCTGCCCCGTATCGTCACCGCCGCCGACTCCGCCGGCCTCTACACCCAGCTGGTCACCAGCGGAGTCGGCCTGGGCGACCGACGGATGGCGGAGCTCGTCGGGGCGGGCCTGCGCAGTGTCCAGCTCTCCGTCCAGCATGCCGACCCCGCCACCTCCGAACGCGTGGCCGGAGCCCGCTCCTTCGCCGCCAAGGAACGCGCCGCCCGACTGATCCGTGCCTCCGGTCTCCCCTTCGGCCTCAACATCGTCCTGCACCGCGC
This sequence comes from Streptomyces sp. CA-249302, assembly GCF_050936785.1. Lineage (NCBI taxonomy): Bacteria > Bacillati > Actinomycetota > Actinomycetes > Kitasatosporales > Streptomycetaceae > Streptomyces > Streptomyces sp. CA-249302. Next base: position 9,079,452 of record NZ_JBNJMG010000001.1, read on the forward strand.
CAACCTCGACGCCCTGGACGAGCTGATCGACCTCGGCCTGGCCTGGGGCGCCGACCGGATCGAACTCGCCCACACCCAGTTCCACGGCTGGGCGCTGCGCAACCGCGCGGCCCTGCTGCCCACCCGCGAACAGGTCGAACGGGCCCGGGCCGTGGTGGTCCGCCGCCGCGAACTCCTCGACGGAGCGGTCGAGTTGGTGTGGGTGGCGCCCGACTGGATGGACGCCGTCGCGAAACCCTGCATGGGCGGCTGGGGCGCCGTCTCGCTCACCGTCGCCCCCGACGGCACGGTCCTGCCCTGCCCCGCCGCGTCCGCCCTTCCCGGCCTCGACCCACCGAACGTGCGTGAGCACCAACTCGCCTGGATCTGGCGGGAGTCGAAGGCCTTCAACGCCTACCGCGGCGAGTCCTGGATGCCCGAGCCCTGCCGCGGCTGTGCTCTGCGCTCCGTCGACCACGGCGGCTGCCGCTGCCAGGCCCACGCCCTGACCGGCGACGCCGGCCGCACCGACCCCGCCTGCCGGCACGCCCCCGACCACCACCTCGTAAGCGATCCGGTGGACGGGCCACGCACCGGCCTCGTGTACGCCCACCGAGAGGGAGCCCCATGAGACGACGACGCCTGCCGACGGCACTGACCACCCTGGCGCTCGCCACCGCCACCCTCGCCACCCTGCCCGCGGCCGCCCCACCACCGGCCGCCACGGCCCCGACCGTCGCGAGCCGCCCGGCCGCCGCCCCCGACTGGTCCGTGGCGATGATCGACTCCACCATGGCCCGCTACACCCCGAGCACCATCGGCGGCTGGTCCTACCCCGTCGGCCTCTACCTCTACGGCCAGTACCTCACCTACCGCCGCACCCACGACGCCCGCTACCTCACCTACATCAAGAGCTACGTCGACCGGTTCGTGAAGAGCGACGGGTCCATCGACCAGTCCTTCAACAGCCTCGACAGCATGCAGGCCGGCCGCCTGCTGGTGATCCTGCACCACGAGACCGGCCAGGACCGCTACCGCAAGGCGGCGAAGAAGATCCGCGACCGCCTGAACACCTACCCGCGCACCGGTGACGGGGGCTTCTGGCACGCCGACACCAGCAGCCGCGCGCACCAACTCTGGGCGGACGGCGTCTACATGGTGAACCCCTTCCTGGTCGAGTACGGCAAGGAGTTCGGCGACAGCGCCTACACGAACGACGAGGCGGCCAAGCAGCTCGCCGTCTACGGCGGCCATCTACAGGTCGCGAACGGGCTGTTGAAGCACGCCTACGACGAGTCGAAGTCGGTGAGCTGGGCGGACCCGCAGACCGGGCTCGCTCCCGAGCACTGGTGCCGGGCGGTCGGCTGGTACTCGATGGCGATCGTCAACGTCCTCGACGCCATCCCGGCGAATCAGCCCCGCCGACCCCAACTCCTCTCCATATTCCGGAAGTTGGCGGCCGGCCTGGAGAGGTATCAGGACCCCGCGACCGGCCGCTGGTTCCAGGTGATCGACAAGGGCGACCGCTCCGACAACTGGACCGAGACCTCCTGCTCCAGCATGTTCACCTACGCCCTCTCCCGCGGAGCCCAACAGGGCTATGTCGACAAGCACTTCGCCGCCGTCGCCCACCGCGGCTACGAGGGCGTGCTGGCCAAGCTGTCGGTCGGCTCCGACGGGCGGACCAACCTCGCCGACATCTCCATCGGCACGAACGTCGGCGACTACGCGTACTACGTCGACCGCACCCGGGCCACCAACGACTTCCACGGCCTGGGCGCCTTCCTGATCATGAACGAACAACTTCGAGGAGATTAGTGTCATGAGCACGTCCAGAAGGGCGGTCCTCGGTGCCGCCATCGCCGGGGCCGCGGTTGGACTCTCCGGCGTCACCCCGGCCCACGCCGCTTCCTGGCAGCAGAAGTGGGCCCCCTCGGCGAGCAGTGACGGCCTCGGTGCCTTCGAGACCATCGAGGACGACCGCGCCGATTCGCACCCCGCCGGGCACCCGCACATCTTCGCCACCGGCAACAACTGGCGCTTCAACATGCACACCGTCGACCGCGACACCTCGACCGACCGGCAGCGCCAGGAGGTCACCGGCCTGCGCACCGGCAGCAGCAGCTACCTGAAGTGGAACGAGGGCCAGACCTGGCGGGTGACGTACTCGATGTACATCCCGAGCTCGCTGAAGGCGACCACCACCTTCACGCACATCATGCAGATGAAGCAGCCGGGCAACGGCACCTCGCCCATCGTCGTGCAGTCGCTGCGCCGGGTGAACGGCAAGCAGACCATCGAGCTCCAACTACCCGTGGACGGCGTCCTCGTCGGCCGCGCCGACCTCGACCCGTTGCACGACAAGTGGACCGACGTCGACTTCCAGATCAAGGTCGGCAACGGCTCGGCGGGCTCGGTCCGCTGGATCCTCAAGTCCGGCGGCTCGACCGTGATCGACGTGTCCAAGACCGGCGTCGACACCTTCCTGGCCGACCGGGTCCGCCCGAAGTGGGGCATCTACCGCTCCCTCGGCGACACCTCCGGTTCCCTGCAGGACACCTACCTCCTGCTCACCAACCTCCGCGGCTACCAACTGGTCTGAGGAGCCGTCAGAATGAAACCCCCCACCCCACGACGCAGAGCGGCAGCCGTCGTCCTGTTCGTCGTCGCCGTAGTCCTCGGACTCGCGCACCCCGCCGCCCTCGCGGCACCGCACGCAGCCCCGCATCCCGCAGCCGTCTACAACGTGCGCGACTACGGCGCCAAGGGCGACGGCTCCGCGAACGACACCCCGGCCGTCAACAAGGCGATCACGGCGGCCAATTCGGCGGGCGGCGGCACCGTCCGCTTCCCCGCCGGCAAGTACAAGTCCAAGAACACCATCCACATGAAGAGCAACGTGACGCTCCAGGTCGACACGGGCGCCACGATCCAGGGCTCCAGCGCGGACACGTACGACCCGCCCGAGTCCAACCCCGACGACAAGTACCAGGACTACGGACACAGCCACTTCCACAACGCGATGATCTACGGCGACCGGCTGACCAACATCGGCTTCGTCGGCGGCGGGGTCATCGACGGCGCGGGCAACCTCATCACCGGCAATCCAAAGTCCGGCGAAGCCGACAAGATCATCTCCCTGACCCGGTGCGACGGACTGCGCATCGGCGACGGTCTGACCCTGCGCCGGGGCGGCCACTTCGCGGCCCTCATCAACGGCTGCACGAACGTGACCTCCGACCACCTGACCATCGACACCGCGAGCGACCGCGACGGCTGGAACGTCATCTCCACCACGAACGTCACGGTGACCAACGCGAACATCAAGGCCAACGACGACGCGCTCGTCTTCAAGAGCGACTACGCGCTCGGCGCCAAGCTCCCCAACGGCCATGTCCGTGTGAGCGATACGTATCTCTCGGCCCGCTGCTGCAACGCCCTGATGTTCGGCTCCGAGACCTGCGGCGACTTCTCGGACTACCAGTTCGAGAAGATCCGGATCGAGGGCGCCGACAAGTCCGGCCTCGGCATGGTCTCCATGGACGGCGCGAAGATCTCCGACGTCCACTACCGCGACATCACCATGACGGGCGTCCACTCGCCGATCATGCAGAAGATCGGCACCCGCAAGCGCTGCGGCAACAACCCCGGCATCGGATCGATCAGCGACATCACGTACGACAACATCACGGCGACCGGCAACACTCCTTCCTTCAGCCCGACCTTGTGGGGCGAGACCGGTCACCGAATCCACGGGGTGACGTTCGACAACGTCAACATCACGGTCCCGGGCGGCAACGGCACCATGTCCACCGCCGTGCCGAGCAACGATCCGAACGACTACAACCCCAAAGCCATCGGCACCCGGCCGGCCTACGGCTGGTACCTGCACAACGCCGACGACATCCAGTTCACCGACAGCTCCGTCAAGTTCGCGGCCGACGACGGCCGCCCGGCGGTCGTCGCGAACGCGGCGAGCGGCATCCGTTTCACCCGGTTCACCGCCCAGAAGGGCGGCGACTCACCCTTCGACGTCGGCTTCCAGGACGTCACCGGCGGCTGTCTGACGGACAGTCACAACACATCCGGCGGTGCCCTGCGGGTCTCGGGCGCCCAGAACTGCGCCACGGCCGTCAGGCTGCTCGACCTGGACAACCCCCGCCAGGACTTCCTCCGCAGCTCCGTCGGCGGCCTCTTCCTGCACTGGGGGCTGCGCACCGCGCCTGCCCACACCAGCTGCACCGCCTGGGAGAACGACGTCACCAACGGCGGCTGGACCCCGGACTACTGGGTCAACGAGGCCCAGAAGCTGCACACCCAGTACCTGGTCCTCGCCACCTTCCACAGCCGCCTCGGCTACGCCCGCCCCTGGCCCTCGAAGATCCCCGGCTCCTGCGCCACCAAGCGCGACTTCCTGGGCGAGCTGATCACCGCCGCGAAGGCCAAGGGCATGAAGGTCGTCCTCTACATGACCAACGACCCCCAGTGGCACGACGAGGGCGGCCACGAGTGGCTCGACTCGGCCGCCTACTCCGCGTACAAGGGCAAGAACGTCGACCTGACCTCCAACGACGGCTTCGGGCAGTTCAGTTACGACAACTTCTTCGAGGTCATGGACCGCTATCCCGACCTCGGCGGCTTCTGGATCGACAACGACAACGCGTACTGGGAGAGCCACGACCTCTACCAGCAGATCTACCAGAAGCGCCCGAACTACACGCTCAGCAACAACAACGAAGACGCGCCGATCATGGACATGATCAGCAACGAGCAGAAGACGGGCATGACGCCCGCCTACGACTACCCCCAGGCCGTCTACACGGCCCAACCCCGCCTGACCGAGGCCGACTTCAAACTGCCCTCGACAGGCGCCTGGTGGTACGACGGCTCCACCCCGTCCGTCGACAGGAAGCTCACCCTGGGCCGGCTGATCACCAACGCGGGTGCCTCGGTGAAGGCCCTGATGGCCGAGACCGCCCAGGTGAATGGCAAGTTCCCTTCCAACCAGTCGTCCTTCAACACCTTCGCCGACTCCTACCTCGACCCCATCTGGGAGTCCCTGCACGGCACCGAGGGCGGCGGCTACATGTACGGCGGCCTCAAGCCCGGCTTCTGGAACGACGGCGCCCACGGTGTCACGACCATCGCCAAGGGTGACCCGAACCGGCAGTACATCCATGTCCTGACCCCACCGAGCACCAGCACCCTGCGCATCCGCGACAACGGCTACCGCATCGCCTCCGTCACCAACCTCCGTACCGGAGCGGCGGTTTCGTGGTCGCAGTCGGGCGGGGTGCTCACCCTGACCGGGCTCGGCGCCTGGGACCCGTACGACACCGTCTTCAAGGTCACCACCGCCGGCCGCCAGGGCATCCTCACCGGCGTCAAGGTCACCGCGACCGCCGCGGCGAGCGGGCACCCCGCGACAGCCGCCGGTGACGGCGACTACCTCACCTACTGGGACAGCAACAAGACCCTGCCGGTCAGCCTGACCTTCGACCTCGGTTCGGCGAAGAAGGTCCAGTACATCGGCCTCAACCAGCGCGAGGACTCCGTCGCCTACGCCCGCTCCGACACCGAGCAGTCGGCACGGATCAAGGACTACAAGGTCTATCTGAGCGACGACGGTTCGAACTGGGGGAGCCCGGTCAAGACCGGTCAGCTGCCCAGCAGGCGAGGCATCCAGGGCATCGACCTCACCGCGGCCAACGCCCGCTACGTCCGCCTCCAGGTCGACACCACCTGGGCCGCCTCCAGCGACTCCACCCGCTACAAGCGGCAGCGGATCGACGAGGCCTGGATCGGCACCTCGTACGCCACCCCGGCGGCGGCCTACGGCCCCATGTCGGACAACGGCCAGTCCCTGCGCCCCGCCATGGGCTGGAGCAGCTGGAGCTTCGTACGCCGGTCGCCGACTGAAGCCAAGATCAAGGCGCAGGCCGACGCCCTGGCGGCGAGCGGACTGAAGGACCACGGGTTCGTGTACGTCAACCTCGACGACTTCTGGCAGAAGTGCGATTCCAACGGATTCGTCGTCGACTCGTACGGCCGTTGGACCGTGGACAGCGCCAAATTCCCGTCCGGGATCAAGGCGTTGGCGGACTACGTCCACTCCAAGGGGCTGAAGTTCGGCTTCTATGTGACGCCCGGCATCGCCAAGAACGCCGTCACCAGGAACACGCCCATCGAGGGGACCTCGTACCACGCGAAGGACATCGCGGACACCTCGAAGACCGAGAAGAACTACAACTGCAAGAACATGTACTACATCGACTACGGGAAGCCGGGCGCCCAGGAGTTCGTGAACTCGTGGGCGAAGCAGTTCGCCTCCTGGGGAGTCGACTACCTGAAGATCGACGGAGTGGGCAGCCAGGACATCCCCGACGTCCAGGCCTGGGAGAAGGCGCTGCGGGCCTCCGGACGGCCCATCAACTTCGCCCTGTCCAACAACCTGCCGATCGCCGAAGCCGCCACCTGGCGGCAGCTCGCCAACAGCTGGCGCACCCAGGGCGACGTCGAGTGCTACTGCGGACCGGGCGACAACGGCAGCGGCTACCCCCTCACCGACTGGTCGCACGTCTCCGGCCGCTTCACCTCGGCCGCCAACTGGCAGCAGTACGCCGGTCCGGGCGGCTGGAACGACCTGGACTCGCTGGAAATCGGCAACGGCGACCAGGTGGGCCTCACCGCCGACCAGCGCCGCTCCCACTTCACCCTCTGGGCGATGGCGGCCTCCCCGCTGCTGCTCGGTACCGACCTCACCCACCTCGACACCGTCGACAAGGCGATGCTGACCAACGACCGGCTGATCGGCGTCGACCAGGACGGGGTCGCCGCGAAACGGGTCGTGAGCAGCGGCGTCAAGCAGGTCTGGAGCAAACGCGAGAGCAGCGGCGCCTATGTGGTCGCGCTGTTCAACACCGGCACGTCCGGCAGCACCTCGGTCTCCGTGAACTGGTCGCAGGTGGGATTCACCGGCTCCGGCGACGTCACGGACCTCTGGTCCGGCTCCCACAAAGGTGTGATCACCGACTCGTACAGCGCGACGCTGCGGCCGGGCGAAACACGCCTGATCCGGGTGAACCCTGTCAACGGCGCCCTGAGGGGACAGTAATGAAACACAACAGAGCTCTCACCTGGGGCCTCTCCCTGGCCCTCGCCGTCCCGCTCGCCGGCCTCACCGGCGCGAGCACGGCCCAGGCGGCCACCGACTACCAGGCCGAGGACGCGGCCATCACCCAGGGCGCGGTGGCGACGAACCACACCGGTTACACGGGCACCGGCTTCGTCGACTACACCAACGTCAAGGGCTCCTACGTGGAGTTCACGGTGAGCGCCGCCTCCGCCGGCCCCGCCGCCCTCACCCTGCGCTACGCCAACGGAACCACCACCGACCGCCCGATGGACATCTCCGTCAACGGCACGGTCGTATCGCCCGCCCTCTCCTTCCCGGCCACCGCCGACTGGAACACCTGGGCCGAGAAGACGGTGAACGTCACTCTGAAGGCCGGCTCCAACAAGATCCGCGCGACCGCCACCACGGCCAACGGCGGCCCCAACCTCGACCGCATCCGCATCGGCGCCCCGACCGACACCCAGGCTCCGACCCGCCCCGGCCAACCGAGCTGCTCCGACATCGGCGAGGACGGCCTCACGCTGAACTGGGGCGCCTCGACGGACGACACAGGCGTGACGGCGTACGACCTCTACGAGCACGGCAACAAGATCGGTGAGGCGCCCGGGAGTTCGACATCCAAGGCGCTCACCGGCCTGACCCCGAACACCACCTACAACCTGACCGTGATCGCCCGCGACGCGGCCGGCAACACCTCCTCGGCCAGCCCGGTGGTCGACTGCACCACCAAGCCCAGCTCCGACACCACCCCGCCGACCAGGCCCGGCACACTCTCCGCCGCCGACGTCACCGCCAACAGCGCCGCCCTGAGCTGGGGTGCCTCGACGGACGACAAGGCGGTCGTCGCCTACGACGTGCGCAGCGACACCACCGTCTACAAGTCCGTCACCAGCGGCACCTCGACGACCCTCACCGGCCTCGCCTGCGACAGCCCGTACGCGCTGAACGTGGTCGCCCGTGACGCGGCCGGCAACGTCTCCGAGCAGAGCAACACCGTGAACTTCACGACCAAGGCGTGCGCGACGGACGGCGGAGTCCCGTCGTCGATCGCCACGCTCTCCAGCGGCTGGACGATCCCCTGGGGCACCTACTGGATGCCCGACGGGCAGACCGCGCTGGTCACCGAGCGGGACGACTTCCGCGTCTGGAAGGTCACCAAGGACGGCACCCGGACCCAGGTCGGCACCGTCCCCAACGCCGTCACCACCAACGGCGAGGGCGGCCTGCTCGGTGTCGCCGTCGACCCCAAGTGGGCGAGCAACCACTACGTCTACTTCATGCACACCGCGTCCGAGGGCAACCGCGTGGTCCGCATGACCTACGACGGCACCAAGCTGAGCGACTACAAGATCCTGCTCCAGGGCATCAAGAAGAACCGCTACCACAACGGCGGCCGCCTCGCCTTCGGCCCCGACGGCTACCTCTACGTCTCCACCGGCGAGGCCCAGACGCCCGACCTCGCGCAGGACAAGGACTCCCTGAACGGAAAGATCCTGCGCATGACCACGGACGGCAAGCCGGCCCCCGGCAACCCGTTCGGCAACTATGTCTACAGTTACGGCCACCGCAACCCGCAGGGCCTCGCCTTCGACCGCAGCGGCCGTTTGTGGGAGGCGGAGTTCGGCAACAGCTCCAAGGACGAGCTGAACCTCATCAAGCCCGGTGCGAACTACGGCTGGCCGATCTGCGAAGGCAGTTGCAGTACGGCCGGGATGACGAACCCCAAGGCCACCTGGAACGTCTCGGAGGCCTCGCCGAGCGGCATCGCCATCGTCCGCAACGTCGTCTACATGGCCTCCCTGCGCGGCGAACGCCTGTGGCGCATCCCGATCAACGGCGACAATGAGAGCGTCGGCACACCGACCGCGTACTACGTGGGCACGTACGGCCGTCTGCGGACCGTGACCAAGGTGCCGGGCGCCGACCAGCTGTGGCTGTCGACCACCAACAGCGACAACAACGGCAACGAGCCCGACGGATCCGACAAGATCTTCCGGGTCAACATCAGTTAGGAGTCGTACCAGTCAGGAGTCGTACCAGTCAGGAGTCCTACTGGTTAGGGGCGCTGTGCCGGTCAGGCCCGGTACAGCGCCTCGACCTCGTTGGCGTAGGCGTTCTCGATGGCCTTGCGCTTCAGCTTCAGCGACGGGGTCAGCAGGCCGTGTTCCTCGGTGAAGGGCTGGGCCAGTATCCGGAACGTGCGGATCGACTCGGCCTGCGAGACCAGGGTGTTGGCGGCGACCACCGCACGCCGCACCTCCGTCTCCAGGTCGGCGTCGCGCACCAGCTCGACCGGGGACATCTGCGGCTTGCCGCGCATCGTCAGCCAGTGCTCGACGGCCTCCTGGTCGAGGGTGACCAGGGCGGCGATGTACGGGCGGTCGTTGCCGACGACGATGCACTGGTTGACCAGCGGATGGTCACGCACCCGCTCCTCCAGCACACCGGGGGAGACGCTCTTGCCGCCGGAGGTCACCAGGATCTCCTTCTTGCGGCCGGTGATGGTCAGGTAGCCGTCCTCGTCCAGCGAGCCCAGGTCGCCGGTGGCGAGCCAGCCGTCGTGCAGGGTCTCGTCGGTGGCCTTCTGGTTGTTCAGATAGCCCTGGAAGATGTTCGGGCCGTGCAGCCAGATCTCGGAATCGTCCGCGATGTGCACGGTGACGCCCGGGATGGGCTGGCCGACGGTGCCGTACCGGGTGCGCCCCGGCGGGTTGGCGGTGGCGGCCGCCGTCGACTCGGTGAGGCCGTAACCCTCGTAGATCTGCACGCCCGCGCCCGCGAAGAACAGGCCGAGCCGGCGGTCCATCGCGGAGCCGCCCGTGATGGCGTTGCGGATACGGCCGCCCATCGCGGCCCGCACCTTGGAGAAGACGAGTTTGTCGAACAGCTGGTGCTGCATGCGCAGGCCCGCCGAGGGGCCGGGTCCGATGCCCCAGGCCTTCGCCTCGACGGCGTCCGCGTGCTTCACGGCGATCTCGACGGCCTTCTCGAACGGCCCGGCCTTCCCGTCCTTCTCGGCCTTGCGGCGGGAGGCGTTGAAGACCTTCTCGAAGATGTACGGCACCCCGAGGATGAACGTCGGCTTGAACGCCTGAAGGTCCGGCAGGAGCACCGCGGCGGCCAGCTGCGGCTGGTGGCCGAAGCGGACCCCGTTGCGGATCGCCGCGACCTCCACCATCCGCCCGAAGACGTGCGCGAGCGGCAGGAACAGCAGCGTCGCGGCCTCGTCGCCCTTCTTGGAGTGGAACACCGGCTCGAACTTCTCGACGACCGTGTCCGCCTCGTACATGAAGCTGCCGTGCGTGATGACACAGCCCTTCGGACGGCCCGTCGTGCCCGAGGTGTAGATGATCGTCGCGATCGAGTCCGGGGTGATCGCCTGCCGGTGCCGGTGCACCAGGTCGTCGTCGAGGTGCGCGCCGGCGTCGTACAGCTCCTGCACGGCGTCGTTGTCCAGCTGCCACAGCTGGTGCAGCTGCGGCAGCCGGTCGATGACGGTGGCGATCGTCATCGCGTGGTCCTCGTGCTCCACGATCGCCGCCGAACACTCGGCGTCGTAGAGCATCCAGAAGCACTGCTCGGCCGAGGAGGTGGGGTAGATCGGCACCACCTGGCAGCCGATCGCCCACAGCGCGAAGTCGAACAGGGTCCACTCGTAGCGGGTGCGGGACATGATCGCGACCCGGTCGCCGAACCGGATGCCCCGGGCCAGCAGCCCCTTGGCGAGGGCCAGTACCTCGTCACGGAACTCCGCCGAGGTCACATCGCGCCACTGGCCGTTGTCGTCCTTGCGGCCGAGCGCGATGTGCAGCGGGTCGTCCTGGGCACGCCGGAACACGACATCGGCCAGACCGCCCACCGGTGGTGCCAACGTCAACGGAGGGCTGGTGAACTCGCGCAAACCCACTCCCCGCTCCCTCAGCGCTGTTTTCGAGACTCCGCAAGCGCCGTGAAAGCTACCCCACCCTGAGACCGGACGGGAGGGGGGCCGAATCGGAGCAACCCTCACTTACAGCCAGGTCACAGGCCGGAAAATGCCCTCACATCAGGAAGGGTCGGACAGAAAACTGACGGTTGAGTAAGTTTCGGTCCCGTAATCTCCACCGAATCTGTACGAGCCAACTACGGCCCTTGACCGCACGTCAGCGGCCTCATCGGTGGTGCGCAGGCGTCTCTTCCTTCAGCGTCGCAGGGCCGGAATTCGTCACTCCGCTCGGGGCCGATTTCGGCGCCCTGACCAGGGCGACCACCAGGGCTCCGGCGGCCGTCGCGGTCAGCCCGGCCAGTACCGCCGCCGAGTCGAGCCCCGAGGCGAACGCCGTGCGCAGCGCGTGCTCGGAGAACGTCCCGCGCAGGGCGCCGGCCGCGCCGCCCGCGAGCGCGTGGGCCGCGTCGTGCGGCAGCGTGTCCTGCATCCGCGAGGTCACCACGGTCCCGTACCCGGCGATGCCCAGCGCATACCCGAGCTGCCGGAAGGTGTTCACCGCACCGCCCGCCATCCCCGACCGCTCCGGCGGTACGGCGGCCAGCGCGGCCCCCGCGATGCCGGGCGCCACCAGACCCGTACCGATGCCGACCAGAATCAGCCCCGGCACCAGCGCGGACGCCGTCGAGCCCGCGTCCAGCCCCGTCATGCAGAACTGCCCCGTGCCGATCAGCAGCAGCCCGCCCCCGACCGTGATCCGCGCCGGCACCCCGTGCAGCAGCCGCCCGCCGGCCGCCGCCACCACGAAGGACGCCAGCGACAGCCACAGGAACACCAGCCCGCCGCGCACCGGGCTCATCCCGAGCATCGTCTGGAGCCAGATCGAGTCGTACGCCATGAGACTGAACGCCGCCGCGTTGAAGGCCAGCGCGCCCACCATGACCCCCGAGAACGCCGGCTTCAGGAACAGCCGCGGGTCCAGCAGCGGGTCGGCGGAGCGCTGTTCGGCGACGAGGAAGCACAGCAGCGCCACCACGGCGGCCGCGAAGGTGCCGAGGGTGCCTGGGTCGCCCCAGCCCTCCTGTCCGGCCCGCACCGCCCCGTACGTCAGCGCCCCCGCGAAGGCCGCGAAGGTCACCGTGCCCGCCCAGTCGACCCGCCGCTCGCGCGAGCCGTGCGACTCGGGTACGACCTTCAGCGTCAGCCACACCGCGGCCACGCTCACCGGCAGGTTGACGTAGAAGATCCACCGCCAGCCCGGCCCGTCCGTCAGCAGCCCGCCGACCACCGGCCCCACCGCGGCCGCCGCCCCGCTCACAGCGCCCCACACGCCGAGCGCAACCGACCGCTGCCTGCCCTGGTAGACGGAGCCCAGCAGCGGCAGCGTGGTCGCGAACATCGCCGCCGCGCCCAGCCCCTGCACCCCGCGCGCCGCGACCAGCATCCCCGGCCCACTCGCCAGCCCGCACACCAGCGAGGCCGCGGCGAACACCACGACGCCCACGACGTGCACCTGCCGCCGCCCCAGAATGTCGGCCGCGGCCCCTATGCCGAGCAGTAGCGCGGCCAGCGCCAGCGCGTATCCGTCCATCACCCACTGCAGATCGCTCAGTGAGGCGTGCAGCGAGCGCGCCATGTCCGGCAGCGCGACCACCGCGATCGTCACGTCGATCAACAACATGAACGTGCCCAGGCACACTGCCGTGAGCGGCCCCCATGTACGCATGTCCCCAGCTCCCTGTGCTTCTTCTCGGTCGGATGCGTGTCTCTCCGTACGATGAGCTCCGCGCGGCCGATCGCAGTAGAGTCGAGGTTTCGGGCGCGGAAACCCGACAGGAGAGGGCATGCCGACGACGGAATCCAACGCACTGGTCATGGAGTCGGAGATCTTCGACCGGCTCGACCTCCAGATCCTGGCCGCGCTGGAGACGAACGCACGGGCCTCCTTCAGCCGGATCGGCGCGGTCCTCGGGGTCTCCGACCAGACCGTGGCCCGCCGTTTCCGCAGGCTGTGCGCCGAGGGCGGGCTGCGGGTGGTGGCGGTGCGCGACCCCGAACTGCTCGGCCACGACCAGTGGAACCTGCGGCTGCGCTGCGTCCCCGACACCGCGCTCAAGATCGCTCAGGCGCTCGCCAAGCGCCCCGACACCAACTGGATCGCGCTCGCGGCCGGCGGCACCGAGGTGCTGTGCGGAACCCGGCCGCACAGCCCCGACGACCGCGACGACCTGCTGCTCGGCAAGCTGCCGCGCACCCCCAGCGTCGTCGAGATCCGCGCCCACCAGCTGCTGCACCGCTTCTTCGGTGGCCCGGACGGCTGGCTGCAGAAGTTCCGCGCCCTCACCGACGACCAGAAGGCCGCCCTGCGCCCCGATCCGGCGCCCGTCACGGGCCCCGCCCGTATCGACCCCGAGGACGAGCCGCTCGTCGACCTCCTGGAACGCGACGCCCGGGCCACCTACCCCGAACTCCAGCGCGCCACCGGCCGCTCCGAGTCCGCCGTCAAACGCCGCCTCGCCGCCCTCGTCGCCTCCGGGGCGGTGTACCTCGACGTCGAGTACCACCCCGAGATCCTTGGCTACCCACTCTCCGCGTCCCTCTGGATCACCGCCGCGCCGTCCCGCCTGCACTCCGTGGGCGAGGCCATCGCCGGACACGCCGAGTCCGCCTACGTCACCGCCACCTCCGGCGAGTCCAACCTGCTGGTCAGCGCGGTCTTCAAGAACACCGCCGGGCTGTACGAGTACCTCAGCGGGCCTCTCGGGCGGCTCGACGGCATCCAGCACGTGGAGTCGGTGCCGTATCTACGCCGCATCAAGCAGCTGACGTACCCGCCGCCCGTGCGCTAGCCGCGTCGCCGCCGCTGCAGCCGGTCGCCGCCCGCCAGGATTGCCGCCGCGAGGGCGTCCGCCGCGCTCTGGGCGGTGGTGTGGCGGCGGCCGTGGACCAGGACGAAGTCGACGCGGCCGAGCTCCGGGAGGCCGAAGCGGTCCGGGACGCGGACCAGGCCCGGAGGGATCAGGCCCCGCGAGTGGGCCATCACGCCGAGGCCCGCCCGGGCCGCCGCGATCAGGCCGTTGAGGCTGCCGCTGGTGCACGCGACGTGCCAGTCCCGGCCCTGTCCCTCCAGGGACTCCAGGGCCAGCGCGCGGGTGATGCCCGGCGGCGGGAACACGATCAGCGGCACCGGACGGTCCGGGTCGAGGCGGAGCCGCTCCGCGCCGATCCAGACCAGCTCGTCGTGCCAGACCAGCTCGCCGCGCGGGTCCTCGGGCCGCCGCTTGGCCAGCACCAGGTCCAGCTTCCCGGCCTCCAACTGCTCGTGCAGCGTGCCGGACAGCTCGACCGTCAGCTCCAGGTCCACCTCGGGATGGTCGTGCCGGAAACCCTCCAGGATCTCCGGCAGCCGGGTCAGCACGAAGTCCTCCGAAGCACCGAAGCGCAGCCGGCCGCGCAGCCGCGTGCCCGTGAAGAAGGCCGTCGCCTGGTCGTGCACCTCCAGGATCCGGCGTGCGAAACCGAGCATCGCCTCGCCGTCCTCGGTCAGTTCCACGGAGTGGGTGTCCCGGGAGAACAACTGCCGACCGGTCGCGTCCTCAAGGCGCCGCACATGCTGGCTGACCGTCGACTGACGCAGCCCGAGCCGCCGCGCGGCCTGCGTGAAGCTCAGCGTCTGCGCCACCGCCAGGAAGGTGCGCAGGTGGGAGGGGTCGTACATGGGGACAACGGTAGCCGGTTATCGCGATCGGCGATGACAGTCAGTGCGGTATGACGGATTCCCGATCGGCTCGTGGAGGAGGACGATGAACGGGGGTCCTCCGGGCCCCGGACAGCCACCGGAACGCCGACAGCAACGAGCAAGTGGAGCACCGTGAAACGCCTGCAATGGCCGAGTTGGATGCCGATCGACCCGTACATCCTGCTGCTGCTCGGGACGGTCGGCCTCGCGGCCCTGTTCCCGGCGCGCGGGACCGGGGCCGACATCGCCTCGGGCGCCTCCACGGCGGCGATCGCCTTCCTCTTCTTCCTGTACGGCGCCCGCCTCTCCACCCGTGAGGCGCTGGACGGACTCAAGCACTGGCGGCTGCACGGCACGGTCCTCGCCTGTACGTTCGTGATCTTCCCGCTGCTGGGCCTCGCCGCCCGCGGCCTCGTCCCGGTCCTGCTGACCCACCCGCTCTACCAGGGCCTGCTCTTCCTCACCCTGGTCCCCTCCACGATCCAGTCCTCGATCGCCTTCACCTCGATCGCGCGAGGGAACGTTCCGGCAGCGATCTGCGCCGGTTCCTTCTCCTCCCTGGTCGGCATCGTCATCACCCCGCTGCTCGCCGCGGCCCTGCTCGGCAGCAGCGCCGGGGGCTTCTCGGCCGACTCGCTGGTCCAGATCGTGCTCCAGCTGCTGGTGCCGTTCCTCGCCGGACAGCTGCTGCGCCGCTGGATCGGCGGCTTCGTCACCCGGCACAAGAAGGTCCTCGGCCTCGTCGACCGCGGCTCGATCCTGCTGGTCGTCTACACCGCGTTCAGCGAGGGCATGGTCCAGGGGATCTGGCACCAGGTCAGCCCCGTCCAGCTGGGCGGCCTGCTCGTCGTCGAGGCCGTCGTCCTCGCCGTGATGCTCGCCCTGACCTGGTACGGCGGCAAGGCGCTGCGCTTCGACCGCGAGGACCGCATCGCCATCCAGTTCGCCGGCTCCAAGAAGTCCCTCGCCTCCGGACTCCCCATGGCCAGCGTCCTGTTCGGCGCCCACGCCTCCCTTGCGGTACTGCCGCTGATGCTCTTCCACCAGATGCAGCTGATGGTGTGCGCGGTGATCGCCAAGCGCCGCTCGCACGACCCGCAGACCGAGATCGTCAAGCCCGCTCCAGCCGCACCGTCACGAACCGCGGTCGGTACAGGCTCACGTTCGCGTTGATGCTCGCCGAAGCGCCGGTCGTCTCCAGCCAGTTGACGTCGTAGCTGAGCACCAGCCGTCCGTCGCTTGTGAGTTGAGGGTGCACCTGCGGGTTGTACGCGGCCACCCCGGCGCTCGGCAGCGACGGGCTGAAACTCTTCGTCGGCCCGTGCCAGGGCCCGGTGGGGGAGCAGGCCCAGTACGAGGTCATGGTGGTCAGCCCCGCCGCACCCGCCGCCATCGTGAACAGCACATACGTACCCTCGACCTGAACGACCGAGAACGCGCTGCCCACCTCGGCCCCCCGCAGCGCCCGCGGCTTCAGCCCCCACCCCGACCCGTCCCAGTACCGCCAGGCCGCCGGCTCCCCGAGCCGCCCCTCCGGCACCCGTGCCACGTACGCCGACGAGTTCGGCCGCGAGACCGCCTGACCGTCGTCGCCGCCGTAGACGTATGTGAAGCCGCCCTTGTCGACCAGCGTCGTCCCGAACAGCAGCCGCCGGGACGGATCCGGCACCAGGCTCTGGTCGAGCACCTTCACGACCGACTCGACCCTCAGGTCGGGCAGCGACAGCGTGGCGACCTCCGTCGCGGTCGGCACCCCGTAGATCCACGGCGACTGCCCGGCCGTCCGCACCCACAGCAGCACCCGCACGACCGACTCGGCCGAGCCGGGGGAGCGGGGTTCGACGCGGGCCGCGACCGGCCAACGCCACTGGTCCGGGGCCGGGTTCGGGAAGAGCGGGACCGGCAGAGTGCTCTCCAGCCGCCCCTTGGTGTCCATCACCACGGCCGAGTTGCGGACCAGCGGGGCCGAGGTGTCGCGCCAGGCGTAGGACTCGCCGACCGGGTTGGGCGGGCGGTGCACCTGGCCCAGATAGGTGTCCGAGAACAGCCACAGCACCCGGCCGTCCGGCAGCCGCACCGAGTGGGTGCCGTCGCCGCCGGTCCAGTCGTCGGTGCGGGTCGCGTCGTCGCCGTACCGGGCGAACTCGCCGGTGAGACCGGCGTCGGCCGACACCGCACCGAGCCTGCGCGGGGTGCAGCCGCCGCCCTCCCGCTCGCCTCCGTGGGGGAGGGCGGTGAGCAGCACGGCGCCGAGAACCAGGGCCAGCAGCAGGCCGATCCCGGTTCCCGTCCGCTGTCGTGCTCGTCCGTCCTCGGGCACCCACGGGACGTTAGTGGCTGCCGCTCACCCGGTCCATGGGCAGCCACAGCACGGTGTCCTTCAACGACCGCGCGGCGGCGTCCGGCGCGGCCAACTCCGCTTCGCTCAGCGCCCGGTCCCACACGTGGACGTCGTCGATCAGCGTGCCGTCGGTGGTTCGCGCGATCCGGCGTGGTGCGAACCTGCCCTTCAGAGGTCTGACCCTTCAGAGGTCTGGACATCTGGACATCCCACGCCCAATGTCCGTTTCACAGAGGCTAGTTGGGTTCTCAGGGGCCTCACCAGGAGCGTGCGGCTACTCGGTGGGGTCGCGTCGTCGCAGGATCGGCAGGACGGGAAGTACGGCCGCGGGGTTGGGACTTGGCGCGGGAGCGGCGCCGGCTCTGCGGCAGACCAGGGCGTCCGGATCGCTCGCCGGGGTCTGGAGGGTGTAGCCGTTGGGGCAGGCGGGGCCGGGGTCGCCCTTGGGTCCGGGATCCCCCTTGTCGCCCTTCGGGCCCTGGGCGCCCTGGGTCCCCGGGGTGCCGTTCACGCCCGACGGTCCGGAGGCGCCGTCGGTTCCGTCGGCCCCCGCGGGGCCCGGATCTCCGGCCGGGCCGGACGGACCCGGCGAGCCCTCCGGGCCCTCGGGCCCCACGGGTCCCGTGGACCCGGACGGGCCGGGCACACCGCGCGGGCCCTGGGCGCCGGTGGCCCCGGCCGCTCCGCCCGCACCCCGGTCGCCCTTGTCGCCCTTCGCGCCGGGCGCGCCGGGCAGCGCGGCGGGCACCCTGATCCGGTCCAGCAGGTCGTCGACCGCCTCCGAAGGATCAGGTGCGGCCGGGGTGCCACCGCTGGCCCGGACCTGGTCACGCAGGGCGCGCACGTCCTGGGCCAGCGTGGACAGGGCCTTGCCGCGCCGGTCGGCCTCGGCCTGCATCTGGTCGGCGCGGCGGTCGCCGGAGTCGATGCGCGCCCACAGGATCACGGCGACCCCGCAGAGCGCGACCAGCACGCAGACCAGGAAGACGCTGCGCCAGCGCGTGGCGAGCAGCCGCTCGAATCGGGACCTCACGGCGCACCTCCGGGCCGCTGGATGTCGGGCCGGATCACGGCGCACCGCCGAGCCGGTGGATGTCGAGCCTGAGCCGCGCGATCTCCGACTGATCGGCGGTGTGCAACGTGGACAACTCGTCGATGCGCGTGTCCCGTTCGGCGACCTGCCGTTCGAGCCGGTCGCGCTCCGACTGGAGTTTCTCGGTCAGGCTGGAGTAGCCGCTGAGCGCGTTCTCCCCGCGCTTGCCGAGATAGGCCACGGCGGCTGCGCCCAGCACGCCCGCGGCCGCCAGTAACGAGCCGAGCAGGGTGGTGCCGGCATCCAAGTGACTGCCTCCTACTTGGACGACGGGCCGCACAGGACGCGACCCGTGGAACTCACCACAAGTAACGAGCCACTTGCCAACGGGGTGTGCCAAGGTGAACCACTACGCCGGACGGGTGGTGACGGCGCGTCAGGAGTGACGCATAAATGCAGACTTCAGGGCCGGAGTATCACCTTGCCCCGATTGCTCCGTGACTCGATCACCGCGTGCGCCCGCGCCGCGTCGGCCAGTGCGAACTCCCCGTGCACCGCGGGCTTCAACGCGCCCTCCCCGAACAGCCGCCACAACTCCAGCCGCCACCGCTCGTACAACTCCGGCTTCCCCCGTGCGATCCGCGCCATCTGGAAACCGATCACCGACTTCGCTCCCACGAGCAGGTCGTACGCCCGTATCGTCCCGCCGCCCGAGCTGTACGCCACCAGCCGCCCGCCGGGCGCGAGCGCACCGATCGCCGGGGTGAGCAGCTCGCCGCCGACCGCGTCGAGGGCGTAGTCGACGGGCTCGCCCCACTTCTCGTCGGCGTATGCGACCACCTCGTCCGCGCCGAGCGAGCGCACGAAGTCGGCCTTGGCCCGGTCGGACACGGCACCCACCACCCGCGCCGCGCCCCGCACCCGCGCCAACTGCACCGCCAGCCGGCCGACCCCGCTCGCCGCGGCCGTGATCAGCGCCGTCTCGCCCGGCTCCGGGCGTGCGGCCTCCAGGGCGCCGAGCGCGACCAGTCCGCTCCGTACGAGGGCGACCGCGTCGACGGCGGAGGCGGTGTCCGGGATCGGGGAGGCCATGGCCTCGTGCAGCAGCGCGAAGTCGGCGTAGCCGTGTCCGAAGCACAGCCCGGTCACGCGCTCGCCCGCGTGGAAGCGGGTGACGCCCTCGCCGACGGCGACCACCTCCCCGGCGAGTTCCCCGCCCAGTGGGATGGGCTCGACCGCCTCGGTGACCTTGCGGACGACGGGGAGCGTGACGCCGACGGCCTCGCAGCGGACGAGGAGCTCGCCGGGGCCCGGCTCCGGGACCGGGGTCTCCTCCAGGAACAGGGGGCCACCGGTGGACTCGTACCGAACGCGGCGCATGGCACCTCCAGAAATCGTTGGGAGTCCCAACGGTATGGCGGGATCGTTGGGAAGTCCAATGAATTCTCGGTATGCTGTCCACGTGCCCGAAGCCCCCCTCGCCGCGATCCGCTCCCTCCCCAGCTGGCTGCTCGGCCGTGCCGCCGCCCGGGGGCGCGGCCTGGTCGCCGAGGCGCTGGCCGCGGAGGGGCTCAAGATGTGGCATCACGTCGTCCTGTCCGCCGTCCGCGACCTCGCGCCCGTCGCCCAGGCCGACCTCGGCCGGAGCGTGCGGCTCGACCCGAAGGACCTCGTCGGCGTCCTCAACGACCTTCAGTCCGCGGGCCTGGTCGTGCGGGAGCCGGACCGCAGGGACCGCCGTAAGAACGCCGTGTCCCTCACCCAGGAGGGCGCGCGGCTGCTGAAGCGCTGCGAGAAGGCGGCCCGCGCGGCCAACGACGAGCTGCTCGCGCCGCTCTCGACGGCCGAACGCGACGAGTTCATGGGCCTGTTGATCCGGATTTCCGGTGCGGAAGGCTGATACGGAGGGCTGACGACGGATAACGTTCCGTCATGACCGCACCCCTCGCCCTCGATCCCGCGCGCAGCGCCCTCGTCCTCGTCGATCTGATGGACCGGATCGTCGCGCTGCCCCTGGAGCCCCGTAAGGGAACCGAAGTCCTGTCCACCGCCGAGGAGTTGGCGACCGCCTTCCGCAAGGCCGGCGCGACCGTCGTGCTCGTCCGGGTGGAGCGCCCCGGCGTCGCCGAACAGCCGCCCGGCAGCGGACTGGCGGCAGGCCTGGCCCAGGAAGGGGACTTGGAGATCGTCAAGCGCACCATCGGCGGCTTCCAGGGCACCGGCCTGGACGACCTCCTGCGCCAACGGGGCGTCGGTACCGTGGTGTTCGCCGGGATCGCCACCAACCTGGGCGTCGAGTCGACGGCCCGCGCGGCCGGCGACCTCGGCTACGACCTGGTCTTCGTCGAGGACGCGATGGCAGCGTTCACGGCAGCCGAGCACGACGCGTCGGTGCGACTGGACTTCCCGAGGCTGGGGACGGTGGTGAGGGCGTCCGAGGTGAGGTTCGTCGGCTGAGCCTCAGAAGCCGTCCCAGCGGGACCCCCGCGGCGCAGGGGGCGCTCCCCGCCGCCAGGGGTCCCGCCGTCGTGTCGCGGCGAGCCCGGTCACGCCTGGGCGGCCGCGGTCCGCAGGGCGATGCGGTCCTCGCCCGCGTACACGTTCATGGAGCTGCCCCGCAGGAAGCCCACCAGGGTCAGCCCGGTCTCGGCGGCGAGGTCGACGGCCAGCGAGGACGGGGCGGAGACGGCGGCCAGCACCGGGATGCCGGCCATCACCGCCTTCTGGGCCAGCTCGAAGGAGGCCCGGCCGGAGACCAGCAGGATCGTGCGGGACAGGGGCAGGTCGCCGTTCTGAAGCGCGCGGCCCACCAGCTTGTCGACCGCGTTGTGCCGGCCCACGTCCTCCCGTATGTCCACCAGCTCGCCGTCCTCGGTGAACAGCGCCGCCGCGTGCAGACCCCCGGTCCGGTCGAACACCCGCTGGGCCGCGCGGAGCCGGTCGGGGAGGCTCGCGAGCAGTTCGGGGTCCACTCGGACCGGGGGAGTGTCGGCTATCGGCCAGCGGGCCGTCGTACGCACCGCGTCGAGACTCGCCTTGCCGCACAGGCCGCAGGACGAGGTGGTGTAGACGTTCCGTTCGAGGGTGATGTCGGGGATCTGCACGCCGGGCGCGGTCCGCACGTCGACCACGTTGTACGTGTTCGAGCCGTCCACCGTGGCGCCCGCGCAGTACACGATGTTCTGCAGATCGCCCTGCTCGGCCAGCACGCCCTCGCTGACCAGGAAGCCGGCGGCCAGCGCGAAGTCGTCGCCCGGGGTGCGCATGGTGATCGCGAGCGGCTTGCCGTTCAGCCGGATCTCCAGCGGTTCCTCGGCGACCAGCGTGTCCGGGCGGGACGAGACCACCCCGTCCCGGATGCGGATCACCTTGCGTCGTTCCGTGACTCGTCCCATGTGTGCCTCAGTCCCGGTTCTGTACGTGCTGGTAGCCGAAGCGGCCCTTGATGCAGAGATTGCCGTGGGTCACCGGGTTGTCGTGCGGAGAGGTGACCTTCACGATCTCATTGTCCTGCACGTGCAGCGTGAGGTTGCAGCCCACTCCGCAGTACGCGCACACCGTGGTCGTCTCGGTCTGCCCGGACTCGTTCCACGTACCCGCCGCGCGCATGTCGAACTCCGACTTGAACGACAGCGCCCCCGTGGGGCACACCTCGATGCAGTTCCCGCAGTACACACAGGCCGAGTCGGTCAGCGGGGCGTCGTGCTCGACCGCGATCCGGGCGTCGAAGCCGCGGCCGGAAACAGAGATCGCGAAACTGTTCTGCCACTGGTCGCCGCAGGCGTCGACGCACTTGTAGCAGAGGATGCACTTGTCGTAGTCGCGCACATACAGATCGTTGTCGACCTTGGGTTCCTCGTTCAGTCGCGCCGCGTCCGGGCCGAAGCGGTCCGGCTTCGCCTCGTACTCCTTGATCCATTCAGCGACTTGTGGAGTCGTCGACAAGTCGACCGACGAGGCCAGCAGCTCGAGGACGATCTTGCGGCTGTGCCGGGCGCGCTCGGTGTCGGTGTGTACGACCATGCCGGGCTCGGCCTTGCGCGAGCAGGCCGGGACGAGGGTCCGGGACCCCTCCACCTCGACCACGCACACCCGGCAGGCGTTCTTCGGCCGGAGCGTGTCCCCCTCGCAGAGGGTCGGCACGTCCTTCCCGGCCGCCCGGCACGCGTCGAGGATCGTCGAGCCCTCCGGGACCCGGGACTCCTGGCCGTCGATCGTGAATTCCAGCAGCCGGCGCGGGATCCCCAGCGGTGTCACGGTCATTCGTACGCCCCCAGACGGTCGATGGCGGATTCCACGGCGTTCCACGCGGTCTGCCCCAGACCGCAGATCGAGGCGTCCCGCATCGCACGGCCGACCTCCCTGAGCAGCGCGATGTCACCGGCGGCCGCCGCGCCCGACCGTTCCACGATCCGGTGCAGCGCCTCCTCCTGCCGCACGGTCCCGACCCGGCACGGCACGCACTGCCCGCAGGACTCGTCCCGGAAGAACTCGGCGATCCGGAGCAGCAGCCGGGGGAGCGGGACCGTGTCGTCGAAGGCCATCACGACCCCCGAACCGAGCGTGGTGCCCGCCTCCCGGGTGCCTTCGAAGGTGAGCGGGATGTCCATTTCGTCCGGTCGTACGAAGCCGCCCGCGGCCCCGCCCAGAAGCACCGCGCGGAGGTTTTCCCGGACGCCCGCGAGGGCGAGCACCTCGCCCAGCGTGGCGCCGAACGGCAGCTCGTAGATCCCGGGCCGGTCCACGCTGCCCGACACGCAGAACAGCTTCGGCCCGGTGGACCGCTCCGTGCCGATCGCCGCGTACGCCGGTGCGCCCATCAGCAGGATCGGCAGTACGTTGACCAGCGTCTCGACGTTGTTCTCCACCGTCGGCCTGCCGAACAGGCCCTTCTCGACCGGGAACGGCGGCTTGGCGCGCGGCTCGCCGCGGTAGCCCTCGATGGAGTTGAAGAGGGCGGTCTCCTCGCCGCAGATGTAGGCGCCCGCACCGCGCCGGATCTCGATGTCGAAGGCGTAGCCCTGGCCGAGGACGTCCTCGCCGAGGAAGCCACGCGCGCGTGCCCGCGCGATCGCGTGCTCCAGGCGCCGCAGGGCGCGGGGGTACTCGCCGCGCAGATAGACGTACCCCTGGTGCGCGCCTGTCGCATAGCCCGCGATCGTCATCGCCTCGACCAGCGCGTACGGGTCGCCCTCCAGGATCACGCGGTCCTTGAAGGTGCCCGGCTCGGACTCGTCGGCGTTGCACACCAGGTAGTGGGGGTGGTCGGGCTGGGACGCCGTGGCCTGCCATTTGCGGCCGGTGGGGAAGGCGGCGCCGCCACGCCCGACCAGGCCGGAGTCGGCGACCTCGCGGATGACTCCGGCGGGACCGAGCTCGAAGGCCCGGCGCAGGGCGGTGTAGCCGCCGTGGGCCCGGTAGTCGTCGAGGGACGACGGGTCCACGACGCCGACACGGCGGAGGAGGATCAGCCCCTCGTCGCCCGCCTGCGGTACGGCCGTCGCCGCTTCCGGTTCCTCGGGCGCGGAGTCGGGCGAGCTCGCGGCGCGGACGGCTTCGTGCGCGGTCGCGGGCGCCGACACTGCCGTACGCACCGGATCGCCCGCCTTGATCGCGAGCGCGGCGGGCGCCCTCTCGCACAGGCCCAGGCACGGGCTGCGCTCCACCGAGGCACCGGGGCCGAGCCGTGCCTCGATCCCGGCGCAGAGGTCGGTGGCGCCCGCCGCCGCGCAGGCGAGGTCCGTGCAGACGTGCAGCACGGTCGCCGGGCGCGGCTTCACCGAGAACATCGCGTAGAAGGTCGCCACCCCGTACGCCTCCGCCGGCGGCACCGTGAGCCGCCGGCACAGGTAGTCGAGGGCGCCCCCGCTGATCCAGCCGATGCGGTCGTTGATCGCGTGCAGCCCCGGCAGCAGCAGGTCGCGGCGGTCCCGGGCCTCGCGGCCGCCGCGGGCCCACCTCAGGTCGGCGTCGGACCGGTCCGCACCCTCCCAGGAGGACTCCGGAGGGCCCAACAGGGCGTCCACGGCAGCCCGTTCGTCGTCCGTCGGCTTGCTGTCGCCGAAGTGCAGGTCCACCAGGTCACCTCACGATGGTCGCGACGGGGAGCTTCTCGATCCGGATCGCCGACGCCTTGAACTCCGCCGTCCCCGCGATCGGGCAGTTGGCCTCGATCGTCAGCTGGTTGGTGTCCACCTCGTCGGGAAAGTGCATGGTCATGAAGGCGAGTCCGGGCCGCAGCGCGGTGTCGATCCACACGGGCGCCACCACGGAGCCGCGCCGTGAGGACACCTGCACCTCCTCGCCGACCACCACCCCGTACCGCTCGGCGTCCTCCGGGCACAGCTCGACGTACTCGCCGCGCCGCAGCGGGGAGGCGTAACCACCGCTCTGCACACCGGTGTTGTAGGAGTCGAGCCGCCGCCCGGTCGTCAGCCGGATCGGGAACCGGTCGTCGGTGAGGTCGACCGGCGGATCGTGCTGGACGATCCCGAAGGGAGCCGGCATGCCCCGCCGCGCGGGGTCCTTCTCCCACAACCGGCCGTGCAGATACGTCGGTTCGAGCGCGTCGGTGCTCGGGCACGGCCACTGGATGCCCTGGTGCTCCTCCAGGCGGTCGTACGTCATCCCGTAGTGGTCCGGCGAGACCGAGCGCAGCTCGTTCCAGACGGCCTCCGAGTCGGCGTACTTCCAGTCGTGGCCGAGGCGGGTGGCCAGCTCGCAGATGATGTCGATGTCCTCGCGGGCCTCGCCGGGCGGGGTGACCGCACGCCGGACGCGCTGAACTCGCCGTTCGCTGTTGGTGGTTGTGCCGTCGGTCTCCGCCCAGCCGGCGGTCGCGGGCAGGACCACGTCCGCCAGCTCGGCCGTCTTCGTCAGGAAGATGTCCTGGACGACCAGGAAGTCCAGCTCGCGCATCCGCCGTACGGCCTGCTCGCTGTCGGCCTCCGACTGGGCCGGGTTCTCGCCGATGCAGTAGACGGCCTTGAGCGTGCCCTCCTCCATCGCCTCGAACATCTCCGTCAGGTTCAGCCCGTAGTGGGGCTGGATGACGGTGTCCCAGGCCGACTCGAACTTCAGCCGGGTGTCCGGGTCGAGGATGTCCTGGAAGCCGGGGAGGCGGTTGGGGATGGCCCCCATGTCACCGCCGCCCTGCACGTTGTTCTGGCCACGCAGGGGCTGCAACCCGGCGCCGTACCGGCCTACTTGACCGGTCAGCAGGGAGAGGTTGATGAGGGCGCGGACGTTGTCGGTGCCGTTGTGGTGCTCGGTGATGCCGAGGGTCCAGCACAGCTGGGCACGCTCGGCGCGGGCGTAGGCGTGCGCCAACTCCCCGATGGCACGGGCCGGTACGCCCGTCACCTTCTCGGCGAGGGACAGCGTCCAGGGCTCGACCAGCTTCCGGTACTCCTCGAAGCCGGAGGTCGCCCGCTCGATGAACGCCTCGTTGGCCAGGCCCGCGTGGATGATCTCCCGGCCGATCGCGTGTGCCATCGGAATGTCCGTGCCGACGTTGAGCCCGAGCCAGCTCTCCGCCCACTCGGCGGTGCTCGTCCGCCGCGGGTCGACGGCGTACATCCGGGCGCCGTTCCGGATCCCCTTCAGCACGTGCTGGAAGAAGATCGGGTGCGCGAAGCGGGCGTTGGAGCCCCACATCACGATGACGTCGGTGTGCTCGATCTCCTCGTACGAGGAGGTCCCGCCGCCGGAGCCGAAGGCGGCGGAGAGGCCCGCGACGCTCGGGGCGTGACACGTCCGGTTGCAGGAGTCGACGTTGTTGGTGCCCATGACGACCCGTGCGAACTTCTGCGCCACGTAGTTCATCTCGTTGGTGGCGCGGGCGCAGGAGAACATGCCGAACGCGTCCCGGTTGCGCTCCAGGCCGCGGGCCGCGCGGTCCAGGGCCTCTTCCCAACTCGCCTGTTGGAAGGGCTCGTTGCGGGAGTCGCGGACCAGCGGGTGGGTGAGGCGGGTGTAGGTCTTCGGGGTCCGGTCGCGTTTCCTCATACGACACTCCTCATGCGGCGCTCCTCAGCGCGAGCAGGTCCGAGATGGCGTGCACGGTGCGCAGGGTGGGCACCGGCACGCCCGTGATCTCCGCCAACTCGACGACCGCCGCGAGGAGTACGTCGAGTTCGAGCGGCTTGCCGCGCTCCAGGTCCTGGAGCGTGGAGGTGCGGTGGTCGCCGACCTTCTCGGCGCCCGCGAGCCGGCGTTCGATGGAGACGCCCACCTCGCAGCCGAGGGCCTCGGCGACCGCGAGCGTCTCGGCCATCATCGTTTCGATGACCTTGCGGGTGCCGCCGTGCAGACACATCTGCCGCATGGTGGCGCGGGCCAGCGCGCTGATCGGGTTGAACGAGATGTTGCCGAGCAGCTTGAGCCAGATGTCGTTGCGCAGCTCCGGCTCCACCGGACACTTCAGGCCACCGGCGACCATCGCCTCGCCGAAGCCCAGACAGCGCCCCGAGACGCTGCGGTCGGGCTCGCCGATCGAGAACCGGGTGCCTTCGAGATGTCGTACAACTCCCGGCCCTTCCAGCTCGGTTGCCGCGTAGACGACACAGCCGATCGCCCGCTGTGGCGCGAGCACCGCACTGACCGCGCCGGCCGGGTCCACGCTTTCGACGCGGTGGCCGTCGTAGGGGCCGCCGTGCCGGTGGAAGTACCACCACGGGATGCCGTTCTGGGCGGCGATCACCGCAGTGGTGTCGTGCAGAAGGGGCTCGATCAGCGGCCCGCACGCCGCGTACGAGTTGGCCTTCAGGCCGAGGAAGACGTAGTCGACCGGGCCGATCTCGGCCGGGTCGTCGGTGGCGTGGGCGCGCGCGGTGAAGTCGCCGCGCGGGCTCAGCACCCGTACTCCGTGCTGCCTCATGGCCGCGAGATGCGGTCCACGGGCGACGAGATGCACATCGGCACCGGCGCGGTGGAGCGCGGCACCGACGTAGGCGCCGATCGCACCGGCGCCGAGAACTGCGACTTTCATGACGGGGGAGCTCCGTTCGGTTCGAGGGATACCGCGGAGATGGCCGAACTGCCGACCTCTGTCGACTGAATATTGTCTACAGTATGGGAGTGGAGGCGACAAGGCTTCGCGCAGTGGTTGACCGTTCATCGACCCGGACCGACCGTTCGTCGCGCGATGCATACCGCTCACCGCATACGGTCGACGCTTTGCCTCCCCGGTCCTTCCCAACTCCTTTACGGATTCCTAGGGTTCGGGATCATGAGCCCCCCTGTAGCACCGCCCGGCTGGAGCCGTTGGCTCGTTCCCCCGGCCGCGCTCGCCGTGCACCTCTCCATCGGCCAGGCCTACGCCTGGAGCGTCTTCAAGCCGCCGCTCGAGTCCGCGCTGAACCTGGACGGCACCGAGAGCGCGCTGCCCTTCCAGTTCGCCATCGTGATGCTCGGCCTGTCCGCCGCGTTCGGCGGCACGCTCGTCGAACGCAACGGGCCGCGCTGGGCGATGACCGTGGCGCTGGTCTGCTTCTCCTCCGGCCTGCTGCTGTCCGCGCTGGGCGCCGAGACCAAGCAGTTCTGGCTGATCGTGGTCGGCTACGGCGTGGTCGGCGGCATCGGCCTCGGCATCGGCTACATCTCGCCCGTGTCGACCCTGATCAAGTGGTTCCCGGACCGGCCCGGCATGGCCACCGGCATCGCCATCATGGGCTTCGGCGGCGGCGCGCTGATCGCCTCGCCCTGGTCCGCGCAGATGCTGGAGTCCTTCGGCACCGACCACTCCGGGATCGCCCAGACCTTCCTCGTTCTCGGACTGTCGTACGCCGTCTTCATGACCCTCGGTGTGCTGCTGGTGCGGGTGCCGCGGACGGAGAAGCCGGTCGAGAAGGCGCCCAGCGCCTTCGAGGGCGTGCAGGTCTCCGCCAACAGCGCGGTGCGCACCCCGCAGTTCTGGTGCCTCTGGCTGGTGCTCTGCATGAACGTGACCGCGGGCATCGGCATCCTGGAGAAGGCCGCGCCGATGATCACGGACTTCTTCGCGGACTCCTCGGCGGCCGTGTCCGCGTCGGCCGCGGCCGGCTTCGTCGCGCTGCTGTCCGCCGCCAACATGGCGGGCCGGATCGGCTGGTCGTCCACCTCCGACCTGATCGGCCGCAAGAACATCTACCGCGTCTACCTCGGTGTCGGCGCCGTCATGTACGCGCTGATAGCCCTGTTCGGCGACTCCTCGAAGCCGCTGTTCATCCTGTGCGCGCTGGTGATCCTCTCCTTCTACGGCGGCGGCTTCGCGACCATCCCCGCCTACCTCAAGGACCTCTTCGGCGCCTACCAGGTCGGCGCCATCCACGGGCGGCTGCTCACCGCCTGGTCCACGGCCGGCGTCCTCGGACCGCTGATCGTGAACTGGATCGCCGACCATCAGAAGGACGAGGGCAAGTCCGGCGCGTCCCTGTACACGCTCTCCTTCATCATCATGATCGGCCTGCTGGTCGTCGGCTTCGTCGCCAACGAGCTGGTCAAGCCCGTCGCCGCCCGTCACCATGTCCCCGCCCCGAAGGAGGAGGCCGTCGATGCCTGACGACAGCAGCCAGAGTCCACCGGACCGGCGCCTCCTGATCGCCTTCGCCTGGCTGTGGGTGGGGGCACCGCTCGTCTACGGGCTGTACGAGCTCGTACAGAAGGCGACGAAGCTCTTCAGCGGGTGAGGCCGAGCGGGTGAGTGTTCGGCAGGTGTTCGGGCGTCCTAGGGGCTGACAGAAGCCGACAACTGGGGCGCCCGTTTCCTGTCGCCTTACCTGCCGCCGTACTCGTGAGTCACTGATCAGACTGGTGGATCCCGCTACCCGAGGTACTTACGAGGGGGACCACCCAATGAACGGCTCGCGCATCGCCGCCGTCGGCCACTACCAGCCCGCCAAGGTACTCACCAACGAGGACCTGGCGGAGATGGTGGACACGAGCGACGAGTGGATCACGTCCCGGGTGGGGATCCGTACGCGACACATCGCGGGGCCCGACGAGCCGGTCGACGAGCTCGCCGCGCACGCCGCCGCCAAGGCGCTCGCGGCGGCCGGCCTCGCGCCCGGAGACATCGACCTGGTCCTGGTCGCCACCTCCACCGCCGTCGACCGCTCGCCCAACATGGCCGCCCGGGTCGCCGCCCGGCTCGGCATCCCCTCGCCCGCCGCGATGGACGTCAACGTCGTGTGCGCCGGCTTCACCCACGCCCTCGCCACCGCCGACCACGCGGTACGGGCCGGCGGCTCGACCCGGGCGCTGGTCATCGGCGCCGACGAGATGTCCGCGGTGACCGACTGGAGCGACCGTACGACCTGCGTCCTCGTCGGCGACGGAGCGGGAGCCGCCGTGGTCGAGGCCGCGGACGAGACCGGCATCGGCCCGGTGCTGTGGGGATCGGTGCCCGAGATGGGGCACGCCGTGCGCATCGAAGGGACGCCCGCGCGGTTCGCGCAGGAGGGGCAGAGCGTCTACCGCTGGGCCACCACCCAGCTGCCGCCCATCGCCCGCAAGGCCGTCGAGCGCGCCGGACTCACCCCCGCCGACCTCGCCGCGGTCGTCCTCCACCAGGCCAACCTGCGCATCATCGAGCCCCTCGCCGAAAAGATCGGCGCCGTGAACGCCGTCGTCGCCCGGGACGTCACCGAGTCCGGCAACACCTCCGCGGCCAGCATCCCGCTCGCGTTCTCGAAACTCGTCGAACAGGGCGCGATCTCCACCGGCGACCCCGTCCTGCTGTTCGGCTTCGGCGGCAACCTCTCCTACGCCGGCCAGGTCGTCCGCTGCCCGTGACCTGCGCGGACCGTCCGATGTGACACAGCCAACTCCCCGTTCCCCTGGCCGCTGTGCGCCGTAGACTGTAGACGAAAGACAATCCATACTGGCTTTCCGGCTGCAGTTGCCCCGCGCTGCCCCAGGAGGGGGACCGACCGATGTTGTCGACAGGACTGCCGCAGGGTGCGGTGCCCAAGCTCGAACGGCCCGGCCCGTTGCGCGACCGCGTCTACGAGGCGCTGCTCGAACTCATCACCACCCGCGCCCTCCAGCCCGGCCAGCACCTGGTCGAGAGCGAACTCGCAGGCCACCTGGGCGTGTCGCGTCAGCCGGTGCGGGAGGCGCTGCAACGCCTCAACACCGAGGGCTGGGTCGATCTGCGGCCCGCCCAGGGCGCGTTCGTGCACGAGCCGACGGAGGAGGAGGCCGACCAGCTCCTCACCGTCCGCACCCTCCTGGAGGCCGAGGCCGCCCGGCTTGCCGCCGCCAACGCGGGCAGTGTCGGCATCACCGTCCTCGAAGAGCTGTGCGCGGAGGGCGAGAAGGCTGTCGCCGCGGACGACGTGGACGGCGCCGTCGCCATGAACGCCCGCTTCCACACGAAGATCATGGAGCTGGCCGGCAACGCGGTCCTCGCCGAGCTGGCCGCCCAGGTCGACCGCCGGGTGCGCTGGTACTACACGCCGATCGCCCGCCAGCGCGGCGTGCAGTCCTGGATCGAGCACCGCGCCCTGATCGCCGCGATCTCCGACCGCGACGAACAGCGGGCGACCGAGCTGATGCGGGAACACACCGAGCACACCCGACGGTCGTATCACGACCGGGCGAAGTCCTGAACCGACGCGGTTCTGCTGCCGCACCAGCGGTTCTCCACCGCCAGCATCGCCATCAACACGCCCACCAGGGCGAGCAGTTCGGCCATCGCCGAGACCCGCACGCCGAACAGCGCCGTCGCCAGGGCCACCGGAGCGGCGGTCGCGCGGAAGCGCACGGGGTAGAGGCGCAGGACCGCGCGGAACACCGCATCCCCGACGAGGAACAGCGCCACGCCGCCGGCCAGGGCCAACGCCGGGCCGGTGGGGAGGTGTTCGGTGAGATGGCCGAGCGTCTTCTTCACACCCGTGGCCAGATAGGCGATGCCCAGCAGCATCGGCAGGAAGGCGTAGTAGTACGCGTTCATCGCCAGACGCCAGCGCTTCGGCGCCGGCGTCGCCCGGAACGCGGCCTCGGCGACCTCCTCGTCGCGTACGAAGTACGTCCACCACAGGGCGATCGCCAGCGTCAGCGAGAGGAACGCGCCGCCGAACAGGCCCGGCGTCAGCGGCAGATCGCCGATCCCGGTGCCGATCGCGATGACGGACTCGCCGAACGCGACGATCAGCAGCAGCCCGTGCCGCTCCACGAAGTGCGCCGGATCCAGGCTGCCCAGCTGGACCCGCATGACGTCGCTCGACCTCCCGTGCGCGCGCCCGGGCCCGTGCTCGGCGATGAACGGCGTGACGAACTGCAGGGCGATCGCGAGCAGCCAAAGCCCGTCCGCGGCAAGCCCGTTGAAGAAGCCGGCGGCCGTCACCGACAGCGCGGCCAGCCCGTTCGGGACGCCGTACCAGATCGAGTCCCGGCCGTGGCTGCGCGTGTACAGCGCGGTGTGTACGACCACGACGCCCAGGAAGCCGAGGCCGAAGACCACGCCGGTGTCGTCGAAGACGCGCGGGATCGCCAGCGCGCAGACCAGGAAGGCGCCCATGCCCAGCATCAGCAGCAGCCGGCGCGAAGGGCGGTCGGGCGGGACCTGGTTGGTGAGGTAGGCGTAGGCGCCGTACATCCAGAACAGCACCACGAAGATCAGCGCGACTCGGCCCGCGGTGGCGAAGGTCAGATCGCCGGCGAGCAGCACGGTGAGCTGGGTGAGGGTGAAGACGAAGACCAGGTCGAAGAAGAGCTCGAGGGTGGTGACTCTGCGGCCCTCTTGTTGCACGGCTGTGTTCACGTGTCCTGTCCCCCTGAACCGACGCTGACCAGATCGTATGGCCCGGCGGGGAGCTCGGCGCGCGGATATCGAGGGCGCCGGTCTTTGTCCTGCCAGTGGAGAAAGTCGTGGGCAATTCGTGCACAGCTTCTTCCCAGGTTCGGCGCCCGCTGCTACGTTCCCCTCGAAAGCCCGAACACTGGTGGCCGGTTGAGGCGGGGAGGGGCTCGTGAGACGCATGACGGCACGACCCGCGAACGCTCATCAGGCCAAGCTGCTCAAGCTGTTGCGCGACGGCGGCCCCAACTCCCGGGCGCAGCTGGGCGATCAGGTCGACCTCTCGCGGTCCAAGCTGGCCGTCGAGGTGGACCGGCTCCTTGAGACGGGCCTGATCGTGGCCGACGGACTCGCCGCATCCCGCGGCGGCCGACGCTCCCACAACATCCGGCTCGCCCCCGCCCTGCGCTTCCTCGGCGTCGACATCGGCGCGACCTCGGTCGACGTCGCCGTCACCAACGCCGAGCTGGAGGTCCTCGGACACCTCAACCAGCCCATGGACGTACGCGAGGGACCGGTCGCGGTCTTCGAGCAAGTCCTGTCCATGGCAGCGAAGTTGAGGGCCTCGGGGCTCGCGGAGGGTTTCGACGGCGCCGGCATCGGCGTCCCGGGACCGGTTCGCTTCCCCGAGGGCGTGCCGGTCGCTCCGCCGATCATGCCCGGCTGGGACGGCTTCCCCGTACGGGAGGCGCTCAGCCAGGAACTCGGCTGCCCCGTCATGGTCGACAACGACGTGAACCTCATGGCGATGGGGGAGATGCACGCCGGCGTCGCACGCTCCGTGGGCGACTTCCTCTGCGTCAAGATCGGCACCGGTATCGGCTGCGGGATCGTCGTCGGCGGTGAGGTGCACCGCGGGGTGACCGGCAGCGCGGGCGACATCGGGCACATCCAGGCCGTGCCCGACGGACGTCAGTGCGCCTGCGGCAACCGGGGCTGCCTGGAAGCCCACTTCAGCGGGGCGGCCCTCGCCCGGGACGCCGTGGAGGCGGTCGAGCAGGGGCGGTCCGAGGAACTCGCGGCCCGGCTGGAGGCGAACGGCACCCTGACCGCCGTCGACGTCGCCGCCGCTGCCGCCGCGGGCGACGCCACCGCCCTCGACCTGATCCGCGAGGGCGGCACCCGCACCGGCCAGGTCATCGCCGGACTCGTCTCCTTCTTCAACCCCGGCCTGGTGGTGATCGGCGGCGGGGTGACCGGCCTCGGCCACACCCTGCTCGCCGCGATCCGCACCCAGGTCTACCGCCAGTCACTGCCCCTCGCGACGGGCAACCTGCCCATCGTGCTGGGGGAGTTGGGGCAGAACGCCGGAGTCATCGGCGCGGCCCGCCTCATCAGCGACCACCTGTTCTCGCCCGCGTAAGCCCTCGCTCCACCACGGCTCACCGAGTACGGCGACCTGTTCCGCCGTGCCCCGAACAAGCCTGCCCGCACGCACCCTGCAACCGGCCCGCACGCCCGCCAAGGGGAATCCGCATGGCACCAGAACCACCGCTGCTCACCATGTCCGGCATCACCAAGTCGTTCCCCGGAGTCCAGGCCCTCGACGGCGTCGACCTCGACGTCCAGGCCGGCGAAGTGCACTGTCTGCTCGGCCAGAACGGGGCCGGCAAGTCCACCCTGATCAAGGTCCTGGCCGGCGCCCACCAGCCCGACACCGGCACCATCCGCTGGCGCGGCGAGGAGGTCACCCTCCGCTCGCCGATCGCCGCCATGCGCCTCGGCATCGCCACCATCTACCAGGAACTCGACCTGGTGGAGCACCTCTCGGTCGCCGAGAACGTCCACCTCGGCCATGAACCCACGGCCGCCGGTTTCGTCGTACGCGGAAAGGCGGCGAAAGCATCAACTGCCGCTCTCCTCAAGCGACTTGGCCATCCGGAGATCGACCCGGCACGGCTGGTCGGTGAGCTGTCCGCGGCCCAGCAGCAGATCGTGTCCATGGCCCGCGCGCTCTCCCACGACGTACGGCTCATCGTGATGGACGAGCCGTCCGCAGCCCTCGACCCGGACGAGGTCGACAACCTCTTCCGCATCGTCGGCGACCTCACCGCGGACGGAGTCGCCGTCGTCTACATCTCGCACCGGCTGGAGGAGATCAGGCGGATCGGTGACCGGGTCACCGTCCTCAAGGACGGGCGGGCGGTGGCGGGCGGACTGCCCGCGAAGTCGACACCGACTCGCGAGGTGGTCGCGCTGATGACCGGGCGCAATGTCGAGTACGTCTTCCCGGAGCGGCCGGTGGTGGTGCCGGAGAACGCACCTGTGCTGGAGAACGCACCTGTGCTGGAGGTCCAAGGGCTGGCCCGGGACGGGGAGTTCGAGCCACTGGACCTGGCCGTGCGTCCCGGCGAGATCGTCGGGCTGGCCGGGCTCGTCGGGTCCGGGCGGTCCGAGATCCTGGAGACGATCTACGGCGCCCGCAAGCCGAGTGCGGGCCAAGTCCGGGTCGACGGGCGGGTGTTGCGGCCGGGGAGCGTGCGTGCGGCCGTGCGGGCCGGGCTCGGTCTCGCGCCCGAGGAGCGCAAGGCGCAGGCCCTGCTGATGCTGGAGTCCGTCACCCGCAATGTCTCCGTCTCCTCCATGTCCCGCTTCTCGCGCGGCGGTTGGATCGACCGGCGCGCCGAACTGGGCGCGGCGCGGGCCGCGACGCGCGAGCTGTCGCTGCGCCCCGACAACCCAGGCGTGCCGATTCGCACCCTCTCCGGCGGCAACCAGCAGAAGGCCGTCCTGGCCCGCTGGCTGCTGCGCGGCTGCCGTGTCCTGCTGCTCGACGAGCCCACCCGCGGCGTCGACGTCGGCGCCCGCGCCGAGCTCTACGCGGTAATCCGCCGCCTCGCCGACGAGGGCCTCGCCGTGCTGCTGGTCTCCAGCGAGGTCCCCGAGGTCCTCGGCCTCGCCGACCGCGTCCTGGTGCTCCGCGAGGGCCGCGTCGTCCACACGGCGCCCGCCCGGGAGCTCGACGAACACCGCGTACTCGACCTGGTCATGGAAGGAAGCCCGGCGTCATGACGCAGCACGCCTCCCCGCCACGGGACAACACCGACAAGGTGCCGTCTGTAGGCCAACCCCCCTCCTGGCGCGGCCTGTTGGCACGGGCCGACGTCCGCACACTCTCCCTCCTCGGCGTGCTCGCCGCGCTGATCCTGATCGGCGGCATCACCAAACCGGACGAGTTCCTGGACACCCGCAACCTCCAACTCGTCCTCACCCAGGCCTCCGTGATCGGCGTCGTCACTGTCGGCATGACCTTCGTCATCACTTCCGGCGGCATCGACCTCTCGGTCGGCGCGATCGTCGCCCTCGCCTCGGTCTGGGCGACGACCGTGGCCACCCAGGACTACGGCTTCGCGGGTGTCCTCTTCACGGCGGTGATCGTGGGGGTCGGCTGCGGTCTGGTGAACGGACTGCTCATCGCATTCGGCGGAATGGTCCCGTTCATCGCCACGCTCGCGATGCTGGCCTCGGCCCGCGGGCTCGCGCTGCAGATCACCGACGGCAAGACGCAGATCGTCAGCATCCCGAGCATCCTCGACCTGGGGGAGCGGGACGCGTACGTGCTCGGCATCCCGCCGCTGGTGATGGTGTTCGCGGTCGTCACGATCATCGGCTGGCTGATCCTGAACCGCACGACGTTCGGGCGGCGCACGGTCGCCGTCGGCGGCAACGCGGAGGCCGCCCGGCTCGCCGGCATCGACGTACGCCGACAGCGGCTGTACCTGTACCTGCTGTCCGGGCTGTGCTGCGGGATCGCCGCGTTCCTGCTGATCATCCTGTCCGGCTCGGGCCAGAACACCAACGGCAACCTGTACGAGCTCGACGCCATCGCGGCCGCGATCATCGGCGGAACGCTGCTGAGCGGGGGGCGCGGGACCATCACGGGTTCGGTGCTCGGAGTGCTGATCTTCACGACGATCACCAACATCTTCGCCCTGAACAACCTGCAGAGCGACGTCCAGCAGATCGCCAAGGGCGCGATCATCGTCGCCGCGGTGCTGGTGCAGCGGCGTACTGCTAGTTCGACCTGAGGCCGGCGTGACGTGGGTCCGGGACAGCCCGAGTCTTGAGGAAAGGTTTCAGTAATATGTCACATTCCACTGGCAGTGCTATGTCACATACCACCACCAGCCGCAGAGGACTCCTCTTCGGAGCCGCAGCCGTCTCCACCGGCGCCCTCCTCGCAGGTTGCACGAGTAACGAGTCCAAGGACGAGAGCCCGGCAGCCAACGACCAGTCGGCCGCCGACGACAAGCCCGGCAAGCACGTCACCATCGGCTTCGCCGGCCCGCAGGCCGACCACGGCTGGCTGAACGCGATCAACGACAACGCCAAGAGCCGCGCCAAGAAGTACTCCGACGTCACCCTGGAGATCACCGAGGGCTCCAACGACACCGCCGCCCAGATCGGACAGATAGAGACCCTCATCAACAAGAAGGTCGACGTCCTGGTCGTCCTGCCCGCCGACGGCAAGGCGCTCACCCAGGTCGGGCTCAAGGCGATGCGCGCCGGCATCCCGGTCGTCAACCTGGACCGGATCTTCAACTCCCCGCAGGCGTACCGCTGTTGGATCGGCGGCGACAACTACGGCATGGGGCTCAACGCCGGTACGTACATCGGCGAGAAGCTCAAGGGGAAGTCGAACGCCAAGGTCATCGAGCTGGCCGGCCTGGACAACCTGGAGCTGACCAAGCAGCGCACCCAGGGCTTCGACGACGCCCTGAAGAACTACCCGAACGTCAAGAAGGTGGCCCGGCAGGCGGCCGAGTTCACGGTCGAGTCCGGGCAGGCCAAGATGGCCCAACTCCTCCAGGCGCAGCCCAAGTTCGACGCGCTGTGGAACCACGACGACGACCAGGGCGTGGGCGCGCTGCGCGCCATCGAGCAGGCCGGGCGCGAGGGCTTCCTGATGGTCGGCGGCGCGGGCGCGCTCTCCGCCTTCCAGGCCATCAAGCAGGACAACGGCGTCCTCAAGGCGACGGTCCTGTACCCGCCGACGATGGCCGCCTCGGCGATCGACCTGGCCCGCGCGCTCGGCCAGGGCAAGGGCGTCAGCGGACTCGCCGAGTTCGAGATCCCGGCCTCGCTGACGCTCTACTCGGCGGTCGTCGACAAGGACAACGTCGACCAGTACATGCCCACCGGCTTCCGCTGACCGTTCCGCCCCGCACCCCCCACGGCGCCGCCGCGCGAGGACCGCGGCGCCATCACGACGAGGACGAGGAGGACATCCGTATGGGACAGCCCCAGCAGCCGGACGGACCGGAGGGCACGAAGCCGCCGCTTCGGGTCGGCATGGTCGGCTACGCGTTCATGGGCGCCGCCCACTCCCAGGGCTGGCGCACCGTGGGCCGCGTCTTCGACCTGCCGCGCAGCCCGGTCCTCGCCGCCATCTGCGGGCGCGACGCGGCCGCCGTGCGCCAGGCCGCGGACCGGCACGGCTGGGCGGCGGCCGAGACCGACTGGCGGGTCCTGATCGAACGGGACGACATCGACCTCGTCGACATCTGCACCCCCGGCGACAGCCATGCCGAGATCGCCCTGGCCGCCCTCGCCGCCGGCAAGCACGTGCTGTGCGAGAAGCCCCTTGCGAACACGGTCGAAGAGGCGGTGGCGATGACGGCGGCGGCCGAAGCGGCGTACGGCCGCGGGCAGTTGGCGATGGTCGGCTTCAACTACCGCCGGGTGCCGGCGACCGCGCTGGCCCGCCGGATGGTGGCCGAGGGCAGGCTCGGAGCGCTACGGCACGTACGGGTGACGTACCTTCAGGACTGGCTGGTGGACCCGGAGTTCCCGCTCACCTGGCGGCTGCGCAAGGAGCTGGCCGGCTCGGGCTCGCTCGGCGACCTGGGCGCGCACATCGTCGACCTCGCGCAGTACCTGGCGGGGGAGCGGCTGGCCGGGGTGTCCGCGCTGACCGAAACCTTCGTACGGGAAAGGCCGTTGCCCGTCGGTGCCACCAGCGGACTGTCCGCCATCTCGTCGTCCGGCACCGGCCAGGTCACCGTCGACGACGCGGCCCTGTTCACCGGCCGCTTCACCTCGGGCGCCCTCGCCTCCTTCGAGGCGACGCGCTACGCGACCGGTCGCAAGAACTCCCTGCGCATCGAACTCAACGGCGAGCGCGGCTCGTTGGCCTTCGACCTGGAGCGGCTCAACGAGCTGTCGTACCACGACGGTACGGAACCCGGGACGCACGCCGGCTTCCGCCGCATCCTCGTCACCGAACCCGATCACCCCTACCTGGACGCCTGGTGGCCGCCGGGCCACGGTCTCGGCTACGAGCACACCTTCGTCCACCAGGCCCGCGACCTTGTCCACGCGATCGCCGAGGGCCGCCGGCCCGACCCCTCCTTCGCCGACGGGCTGCAGGTGCAGCGCGTGCTCGCGGCGGTCGAGGAGAGCGCCGAGAAGAACTCCGTCTACACGCCCATCGCCGTCTGAACCGCCGTCCCAGGAGGGCTCGGGAAATGCCACGCCAGTTCACGCTCTTCACCGGTCAGTGGGCCGACCTACCGCTGGAGGAAGTCTGCCGCCTCGCCCGTGACTTCGGCTACGACGGGCTCGAACTCGCCTGCTGGGGCGACCACTTCGAGGTCGACAAGGCGCTCGCGGATCCGTCCTACCTGGACTCCCGGCACGCCTTGCTCGACAAGTACGGCCTCAAGTGCTGGGCCGTCTCCAACCACCTGGTCGGCCAGGCCGTCTGCGACGCCATCATCGACGAACGCCATCAGGCCATCCTGCCGGGCGAGGTGTGGGGCGGCGGCGACCCGGAAGGCGTACGGCGACGGGCGGCCGAGCGCATCAAGGACACCGCGCGCGCCGCCGCCGCCTTCGGCGTCGACACCGTCATCGGCTTCACCGGCTCCGCCATCTGGCACCTGGTCGCGATGTTCCCGCCCGCCCCCGAGTCGATGATCGAGCGCGGCTACGAGGACTTCGCCGAGCGCTGGAACCCGATCCTCGACGTCTTCGACGAGGTGGGCGTGCGGTTCGCGCACGAGGTGCACCCGAGTGAGATCGCCTACGACTACTGGACAACACAGCGTGCCCTGGAGGCAGTTGGCAATCGGCCCGCCTTCGGCCTGAACTTCGACCCCTCCCACTTCGTCTGGCAGGACCTCGACCCCGTCGGCTTCCTGTGGGACTTCCGTGACCGGATCTACCACGTCGACTGCAAAGAGGCCCGCAAACGCCTCGACGGCCGCAACGGCCGCCTCGGCTCCCACCTCCCCTGGGGCGACCCGCGCCGCGGTTGGGACTTCGTCTCCGCAGGTCACGGCGACGTCCCCTGGGAGGACGTCTTCCGGATGCTGCGTTCCATCGACTACCGGGGCCCCATCTCGGTCGAGTGGGAGGACGCCGGGATGGACCGGCTCCAGGGCGCACCCGAGGCCCTGACCCGCCTCAAGGCCTACGATTTCGAGCCGCCGTCGGCCTCCTTCGACGCGGCGTTCGGCAACTGAGCCGCCGCTTCGTTCAACTGACGGCTCATCAGCTCTCCGGGACGACGGCGCGTCCCGGCGTACGCACCCGCCCGTACAACCAGCCCCTTACTGGAGGCATTCGTGCACGGGAACGACCGCACCACCAGCACCGACAGAATCGAGACCCACAGACGACGCTTCCGTAGAGCCGTCGCCGTTCTCGGCGCCGCGCTCCTCGCAGGCGCATCGCTCACCCTCACCGCACCCCAGGCCGGCGCAGCCGTCGCCGACCCGGGCACCGGCACCGCACCCGCCGCCGCGGAGGACTTCCAGCAGGTCACCCTCGCCAAGGGCGAGGCGGAGGTCGGCGAGCCCATGTCCCTCGCGGTCCTCCCGGACCGCTCGGTCCTGCACACCTCCCGCGACGGCGAACTCCGGCTCACGGACGCGGCCGGCAACACGCGGCTGATCGGCAAGCTCGACGTCTACTCCCACGACGAGGAGGGCCTCCAAGGCGTCGGCGTGGACCCGGACTTCGCGACCAACCGCGCCATCTACCTCTACTACGCACCCCCGTTGAACACCCCGGCCGGCGACGCCCCCGAGACCGGCACCGCGGCCGACTTCGCGCCCTTCGACGGCGTCAACCGCCTCTCCCGCTTCGTCCTGAACGCCGACGGCACCCTTGACAAGGCCAGCGAGAAGAAGGTCCTCGACGTCCCGGCCTCCCGCGGCCTGTGCTGCCACGTCGGCGGCGACATCGACTTCGACGCGGCGGGCAACCTGTACCTGTCGACCGGCGACGACACCAACCCCTTCCAGTCCGACGGCTACAGCCCCCTCGACGAGCGCGCCGACCGCAACCCCGCCTTCGACGCGCAGCGTTCGGCCGGCAATACCAACGACCTGCGCGGCAAGATACTGCGCGTCAAGGTGAGCGCCGACGGCTCGTACACCGTCCCCGACGGCAACCTCTTCGCGCCCGGCACCGACAAGACGCGCCCCGAGATCTACGCCATGGGCTTCCGCAACCCGTTCCGCTTCAGCGTCGACAAGAAGACCGGGATTCTGTACGTCGGTGACTACGGCCCCGACGCCGGCGCCGCCGATCCGGCCCGAGGGCCCGCCGGCCAGGTCGAGTTCGCGCGCGTCACCGGCCCCGGAAACTTCGGCTGGCCTTACTGCACCGGCGCCAACGACGCCTACGTGGACTACGACTTCGCGACCAAGACCTCCGGCGCGTCCTTCGACTGCAACGCCCCGAAGAACAACTCCCCCCACAACACCGGACTTACGGACCTCCCCCCGGCCCAGCCCGCCTGGATCCCGTACAACGGTCCGTCCGTACCGGACTTCGGCGACGGCTCCGAATCTCCGATGGGCGGCCCGGTCTACCACTACGACGCCTCGCTCGACTCGCCGGTCAAGTTCCCGCAGGCGTACGACGGGAACTTCTTCGCCGGTGAGTTCGGCCGCCGCTGGATCAAGCGGATAGCGAGCGATTCGAGCGGCACTGTGCAGTCCATCAACTCCTTCCCCTGGACCGGCACTCAGGTGATGGACATGGCCTTCGGGCCCGACGGGGCGCTGTACGTCCTCGACTACGGCACCGCCTGGTTCGGCGGCGACGAGAACTCGGGGCTGTACCGGATCGAGAACGCGACCGACGGCCACTCGCCCGTGCCACAGGCCGCGGCGAGCAGGACGTCCGGGCAGGCGCCGCTGAAGGTGCAGTTCTCTTCCGCGGGGACCTCGGACCAGGACGGCGACGCGCTCACGTACAGCTGGGACTTCGGCGACGGCGGCAAGTCGACGACGGCGAACCCGACTTACAGGTACAAGAAGAACGGCACCTACACCGCGACGCTCACCGCGAAGGACACCACCGGCCGGACCGGCAGCGCGAGCGTGCAGATCGTCGTCGGCAACACCGCGCCCACGGTGACGCTTGAACTCCCGCGCGACGGGCAGCTGTTCGGCTTCGGCGACGCCATTCCGTTCAAGGTTAAGGTCACCGACCCGGAGGACGGCCGGAACATCGACTGCGCCAAGGTCAAGGTCACCTTCGTCCTTGGCCACGACACCCACGGCCACCCGATCACCTCGGCCAACGGCTGCACCGGCACCATCCAGACCACCGCCGACGGCGGCCACGATGAGGACGCCAACATCTTCGGCGTGCTCGACGCCGAGTACACCGACGGCGGAGGCGGCGGCCAGGCCGCGCTCACCTCGCACGACCAGAACGTCCTCCAGCCGCGGCACCGCCAGGCCGAGCACTTCGGCAACAGCTCCGGCGTCTCGGTGATCGCCAAGGGCACCGCACACGGCGGCAAGACCGTCGGCGACATCGACAACGGCGACTGGATCTCCTTCACGCCGTACGTCCTGAGCAACGCCACGAAGATCACTTCACGCGTCTCCTCCGGCGGCGCGGGCGGCACCCTCGAGGTCCGCGCCGGCTCGGCCACCGGCACCCTGCTCGGCAAGGCGACCGTCCCGGTGACCGGCGGCTGGGAGACCTTCCAGGACGTCAGCGCCGACCTGTCCCGCGCACCGCGCGGCACGACCACGCTCTACCTGGTCTTCAAGGGCGGCACGGGCGCGCTGTTCGACGTGGACGACTTCACCTTCACGACCGGCTGAGAGGAGGGCACGTGATGCGTTCAACTGCGCGTCTGGCGACCGCTGTTGTGGGCGCGGCGCTGCTCCTCGGCTGCGTCTCGGGTCCCGCCTCCTCGCACCCCGGGCAGGCCGGGAAGCGGGTGCTGGTCTTCTCCAAGACGGCCGCGTTCCGGCACGACTCCATCCCGACCGGCGTGGAGGCGGTGAAGCAACTGGGCACCAACGGCGGCTTCACGGTCGACGCGACCGAGGACGCGGGCGCGTTCACCGGGAAGAACCTGCGACGCTACGACGCCGTCGTCTTCCTCTCCACGACGGGCGATGTCCTCAACGACGCCCAACAGGCGGCGTTCGAGGGCTACATCCGGCACGGCGGTGGCTACGTCGGTGTCCATGCCGCCGCCGACACCGAGTACGACTGGGCGTTCTACGGCGGCCTCGCCGGTGCCTACTTCCAGTCGCACCCGGCGATCCAGCCGGCCACGGTGGACGTCGAGGACCGCGCCCATCCCTCGACGTCCGGTCTGGCGCAGACCTGGGACCGCACCGACGAGTGGTACAACTACCGCTCGAATCCACGGGATCGAGTCCATGTGCTCGCCTCACTGGACGAGTCGTCCTACACCGGCGGCACCATGAACGGCGACCACCCGATCGCCTGGTGCCAGAACTACCGGGGCGGCCGCGCCTTCTACACCGGCCTCGGCCACACCAAGGAGTCGTACGCCGAACCCGCCTTCCGCGCCCACCTGTTGGGCGGCATCCGCTGGACGATCGGCGACGCGCAGGCCGACTGCCGACCGGAGAACGGCTACCGCCCGCTCTTCGACGGCACCTCACTGGAGGGTTGGCAGCAGGCGGGCCCCGGCTCCTTCACCCTCTCCGACGACGGCACGCTGACGTCGTCGGGCGGGATGGGCCTGCTCTGGTATGCCACTTCGGGCTTCACCTCGTACTCCCTGAAGCTCGACTGGAAGATGGCCGGCGCGGACGGGGACGACAACTCCGGTGTGTTCGTGGGCTTTCCGCCCTCGGACGACCCGTGGTCGGCCGTGAACAACGGTTACGAGATCCAGATCGACGCCACGGACGTGCCCGAGAAGACGACCGGGTCGGTCTACGGCTTCCGGTCCGCCGACCTGGAGAAGCGCGACCGTGCGCTGAACCCGCCGGGGGAGTGGAACACGTACGAGATCCGCGTGGAGGGTGAACGTCTCCGCGTCTGGCTCAACGGCGTCAAGATCAACGATTTCACGAACACCGATCCGGCCCGGAGCCTCGTCGACGGACACCTCGGCATCCAGAACCACGGAGCCGACGACCAGGTGTCCTTCCGTGACATCCGGCTCAAGGAACTGCCCGCCAAGGGCAATTGAGCGGCGGTGGGCGGAGGACGCCGGACCTCCGCCCGCCGTCTCCGCCCTGTCGTCCCCGGGCCTGCTCGCGACGCGCTCGACAAGGAGGCTGCCCATGCCCGCGCCCGATTCCGCCCCCAACTCCCCGCAGCGCGTCGGTGTTTGGCTGATCGGCGCCCGCGGCTCCGTCGCCACCACCGTGGTCGCGGGCTGCGCCGCCGTAACCGCCGGCCTGCACGCACCGGTTGGCCTGGTCACCGAGACCCCGGCATTCGCACGGAGCGGACTGCCGTCACTCTCCTCACTGGTCTTCGGCGGGCACGACACACTGGACTGCCCGCTGCCGAAACGAGCGGAGGCCCTCGCCGCCGGGGGAGTCCTTCCACCCGGCCTCCCCACGGCGGCCGCGTCCGAACTGGCCGCTGCCGACCGGGAGATCAGGCCCGGCGGCCCGGTGCCGGGCGACACCCGGGCCGAGGCCGAACTGATCACCGCGTTCGCCGCGGACATGCGTGACTTCGTACGGCGACACGACCTGGCCCGCGTGGTCGTCGTGAACGTCGCTTCCACCGAACCCCACGCCACCGGCGCGGACCTCCCGCCCAGCTCCCTCTACGCGGCGGCGGCCCTGCGCGCCGGCTGCCCGTACGTGAACTTCACCCCCTCGACCGGCCTGCACCACCCCGCCCTGGCCGCCGCTGCCGAGGCGAGCGGCCTCCCGTACGCCGGCCGCGACGGCAAGACCGGCCAGACACTCCTGCGTTCAGTCCTCGGCCCGA
The DNA here is from genome assembly GCF_050936785.1 of Streptomyces sp. CA-249302. NCBI lineage: Bacteria > Bacillati > Actinomycetota > Actinomycetes > Kitasatosporales > Streptomycetaceae > Streptomyces > Streptomyces sp. CA-249302. Next base: position 9,123,570 of record NZ_JBNJMG010000001.1, read on the forward strand.
TGTTCACGCAACGCGCCCTCACCGTCCGCGCCTGGTCCGGCACCAACCTCCTCGGCGGCGGCGACGGCGCGGCCCTCTCCGACCCCGCAGCGGCGGCCGCCAAGAACGCCGGCAAGGAACGGGTCCTGTCCGACACCCTCGGCACAACCCCCGAGGGCGAGGTCCACATCGACGACGTGCCCGCCCTCGGCGACTGGAAGACGGCCTGGGACCACATCGCCTTCGGCGGTTTCCTCGGCACCCGCATGACCCTCCAAACCACCTGGCAGGGCTGCGACTCGTCCCTCGCGGCTCCACTGGTTCTCGATCTGGCGCGACTGGTCGCACGGGCCCAGGAGGCGGGTCTGTCGGGTCCGCTCGGTGAACTCGGCTTCTATTTCAAGGATCCGGTGGGAGACGGACCTTCGGCGCTCGGGGAGCAGTATGCGGCGCTGGTGGGATTCGCGGGGCGGCTGGAGGGGCCGCGGTGAGGCGGGCGACCGGGTGGGGTTCGGTACTTGGGCGGCGGACCGGGGCGGTGGGCCGGCTCGGCGGGTTGAGCGGGGCGACCGGTTCGGCGGGCTGGGGTGGCGAGGCGAGCGGGGCGGCTGGTGTGGAGGGGCGGGTCGGTGCGACCGGCATGGAGGGACGGGTCGGCGGCGCAACCGGTGCGACCGGCGACGGGCGAACCAGCAGCAACCCCCAGAGCGACCTCCGTACCCGACCCCGCCCCAACACCCCCCTCCACTTCGGCTACGGCACCAACGGCCTCACCGACCTTCGTCTCGACGACGCCTTCGCCCTGCTCGCCGACCTCGGCTACGACGGCGTCGGTCTGACTCTCGACCACATGCACCTCGACCCCCAGGCACCCGACCTCGGCTCCCGCACCCGCCATGTCGCCGAGCGCCTGGGCACTCTCGGCCTGGACGTCACCGTCGAGACGGGCGCCCGCTACGTCCTCGACCCGCGCCGCAAGCACGGGCCCACGCTGCTGGACCCGGACCCCGACGACCGTTCCCGCCGAGTCGGCCTCCTGATCCGCGCGGTCCAGGTCGCCGCCGACCTCGGCGCCCACGCCGTCCACTGCTTCAGCGGCATCACCCCGGACGGCACCGACCTGGACACGGCGTGGAAACGCCTGGCCGACTCACTCACCCCCGTCATCGAGGCCGCCGCCACGGCCGGCGTCCCCCTCGCCATCGAACCCGAACCCGGCCACCTCCTCGCCACCCTCGCCGACTTCCACCACCTGCGCCGCACCCTCGGCGACCCCGAGGGCCTGGGCCTGACCCTCGACATCGGCCACTGCCAGTGCCTCGAACCCCTCTCTCCCGCCGACTGCCTACGCGCCGCCGCCCCCTGGCTCCGGCACGTCCAGATCGAGGACATGTGCCGCGGCATCCACGAACACCTCCCGCTCGGTGACGGCGAGATCGACTTCCCGTCCGTCCTCGGGGCCCTCGCCGCCACCGGCTACCAGGGCCTGACCGTCGTCGAACTGCCCCGCCACTCCCACGCGGGCCCCCACTTCGCCGAACACTCCCTCCCGTTCCTCCGCGACGCGGCGGCCACGGCCGTCACCCCACTCGATTCCGCCCCACTCCACGGCGATCCCTCCGCCACCCCCGAAGGGAGCAGCACCTCATGAAGCACCCACACGCCACCTGGGACACCCCCACGGCAGAACTCGGCGAGGCCGACCCGGCCGCCATTCCCGAGAGGGAGGCCGACGGCACAATCCCCGGCCCATCTCGGGCAAGGGAGTCCGGCAGCACAGACCCGGGGCTGTTTCCGGCGGCGGACGGCGACGGCAAGCCGGACGCCCCCGGGGCCGCGGGCAACGCGAACACCGACGGCGGGGCGGACGCGGGGGCCGCCAGCCACGCGCCCACCCTCGCGCCAGGGGCACCTGCCCCCACCCCCGCTCACACCGGCAGCCTCGCACCGGGCGTACCTGCCCCCACTCCCGCTCACACCGCCAGCCTCGCACCGGGCGTACCTGCCCCCACCCCCGCTCACACCCCCACCCCCGCACCAGGCGTACCTGCCCCCACCGCCCCCCAGATCCCCACCCCCGCCCACACCTCGGTACACGCCCTGCGCGCCCACCTCGCCGCCCGCCTCCACGGTGCCGCCCGTGCCTGGCTCGACCAGGCGCTCGTCGAAGCCGCCGCCCACCCCGGCATGCACGGGCCCATCTCCATATGGGAGTTGCGCCTCGCCGAAGCCGGACGCCGCTGCGGGCCCGAGTACGCTGATGCCGCCCGCGTGCTGATCCTGCACGCCGCCCGCGCCGACACCGGCGCCCTCGGTCGCGTCTACTTCCAGGGCACCGCCGCCGAACGCCGCGCCGTCCTGCACGCGTTGCCCCACCTCGTCCCGGGCCCCGACGCCGTCCCGCTCGTCGAGGACGCCCTGCGCACCAACGACACCCGGCTCCTCGCCGCCGCCGTCGGCCCGTACGCCGCCCGCCACCTCGCCCCGCACCACTGGCGGCACGCCGTCCTGAAGTGCCTGTTCACCGGTGTTCCCGTCGCCGAGGTCGCGGACCTGGACCGCCGCGCCCGCGCCGACGCCGAACTCGCCCGCATGCTCGGCGACTACGCCGCCGAACGCACCGCCGCGGGCCGTCCCGTGCCCGAAGACCTGCACCGCGTCCTGACCCTGACCGACCCCACGGCCACCCCACCCGCACCGGCCGCCGAGCGAGGCCCCCGCGGCACCGACGGCACCGACGGCAAGGAGTCCTGATGCGCATCTTCGACCCCCACATCCACATGACCTCCCGCACCACCGACGACTACGAGTCCATGTACGCCTGGGGCGTCCGCGCCGTCGTCGAGCCCTCCTTCTGGCTCGGCCAGCCCCGCACCTCGCCCGCCTCCTTCTTCGACTACTTCGACTCCCTGCTGGGCTGGGAGCCCTTCCGTGCCGCCCAGTACGGCATCGCCCACCACTGCACCCTCGCCCTCAACCCCAAGGAGGCGAACGACCCTCGCTGCACGCCCGTCCTCGACGAACTGCCCCGCTATCTCGTCAAGGACCAGGTCGTCGCTGTCGGCGAGATCGGCTACGACTCGATGACCCCCGCCGAGGACACCGCCCTCGCCGCCCAGCTCCAACTCGCCGCCGACCACGGCCTCCCCGCGCTCGTCCACACCCCGCACCGCGACAAGCTCGCCGGCCTGCGCCGCACCCTCGACGTGGTGCGCGAGTCCGCGCTCGCCCCGGACCGCGTTCTCGTCGACCACCTCAACGAGACCACCGTGAAAGAGGCCAAGGGCGGTGGCTGCTGGCTCGGGTTCTCCGTCTATCCCGACACCAAGATGGACGAGGAACGGATGGTCGCCATCCTGCGCGAGTACGGGCCCGAGCAGGTCCTGGTCAACTCCGCCGCCGACTGGGGGAGAAGCGACCCGCTCAAGACCCGGCGGGTCGGGGACGCGATGCTCGCCGACGGCTTCAGCGAGGACGAGGTCGACCAGGTGCTGTGGCGCAACCCCGTCGCCTTCTACGGGCTCAGCGGCCGCCTCGACCTCACCCTCACTGACACCCGGGCCACCCACGAGGGCAACTCCGTCCTGCGCGGCGGGGAGTGACCGATGCGCTTCCGCCACCCCGACGGCTCCACCGTCCACCTCGCCTACTGCACCAACGTCCACCCCGCCGAAACCCTCGACGGCGTTCTCGCCCAGCTCCACGACCACTGCGAGCCCGTCCGCCGCCGCCTCGGCCGGGACCGCCTCGGCATCGGGCTGTGGCTCGCCAAGGACGCGGCGCACGCCCTCGTCAGCGACCCCTCCGCCCTGCGCGGCCTGCGCACCGAACTCGACCGCCGCGGCCTCGAGGTCGTCACCCTCAACGGTTTCCCTTACGAGGGCTTCGGCGCCGAAGAGGTCAAGTACCGCGTCTACAAGCCGGACTGGGCCGACCCCGAACGCCTCGACCACACCACCGCCCTGGCCCGCGTCCTCGCCGGACTCCTCCCCGACGACGTCACCGAGGGCACCATCTCGACCCTGCCGCTGGCCTGGCGCACCGCCTACGACCAGGACCGCGCCGAGAAGGCCCGCACCGCCCTGCGCACGCTCGCCGAACGCCTGGACGCCCTCGACGAGTTGACCGGCCGCTCCATCCGTGTCGGCCTGGAACCCGAACCCGGCTGCATCGTCGAAACCACCGGCGACGCCCTCGCCCCGCTCACCGCGATCGCCCACGACCGCATCGGCATCTGCCTCGACACCTGCCACCTCGCCACCTCCTTCGAGGACCCGCACACCGCCCTGGACGCCCTTGCCGAAGCCCGCGTCCCCGTCGTCAAGTCCCAGCTGTCGGCTGCCCTGCACGCCGAACACCCCCATCTCCCCGAGGTCCGTGCAGCCCTCGCCGCCTTCGACGAACCCCGCTTCCTGCACCAGACCCGGACGGCCACCGCCGCCGGCCTGCGCGGCACCGACGACCTCGGCGAGGCCCTCGCCGCCGACGCCCTGCCCGACGCGGCCCCCTGGCGCGCCCACTTCCACGTCCCGCTCCACGCGGCCCCCGCCGCGCCCCTCACCTCCACGCTCCCCGTACTCAAGGCGGCTCTGTCCCGGCTGGTCGGCGGCCCGCACCCGCTCACCCGCCACCTGGAGGTCGAGACCTACACCTGGCAGGCCCTCCCACCCGAGCTGCGCCCGCGCGGCCGATCCCAGCTCGCCGACGGCATCGCCGCCGAACTCACCCTCGCCCGCGACCTGTTGACCGACCTCGGCCTGAAGGAACTCCCATGAGCACCGACCGACCGGCCATGGGCACCCACCGACCGTCCACGGCCACCGGACAGGCCACCCCGGGCGCCGGACACGCGATCCCCGCCGCAGACCAGGCGGCCCCTGCCGCGTACCAGGCGCCCCCCGCCCCCGGACGGACCGCTCCCGCTCCCACGCCCCTCCTCGTCCTCGACGTAGTCGGCCTCACCCCCCGTCTCCTCGACCACATGCCCCACCTCAAGACCCTCGCCCAGTCCGGCTCCCGCGCCGCGCTCGGCACGGTCCTGCCCGCCGTCACCTGCGCCGCCCAGTCCACCTTCCTCACCGGCACCCACCCGTCCGAGCACGGCATAGTCGGCAACGGCTGGTACTTCCGCGAGCTCGGCGACGTACTCCTGTGGCGGCAGCACAACGGTCTGGTCGCCGGAGACAAGCTGTGGGACGCCGCGCGCCGGGCGCACCCCGGCTACACGGTGGCCAATATCTGCTGGTGGTACGCCATGGGCGCCGACACCGACTTCACCGTCACCCCCCGTCCGGTCTACTACGCCGACGGCCGTAAGGAGCCCGACTGCTACACCCGGCCACCGGCCCTGCACGACGAACTCACCGACAAGCTCGGCACCTTCCCCCTCTTCCACTTCTGGGGACCCGGCGCGGACCTGGTCTCCAGCCAGTGGATCATCGACGCGACCCGCCACATCATGCGCACCCGGCGCCCCGACCTGACCCTCTGCTACCTCCCTCACCTCGACTACGACCTCCAGCGCTTCGGCCCCGACGACCCGCGCTCCCTGCGGGCGGCCGCCGACCTGGACGCCGCCCTGGCCCCGCTCCTGGACGACGCCCGCGCCGAGGGCCGTACCGTCGTCGCGCTGTCCGAGTACGGCATCACTCGTGTCGACCGTCCCGTCGACATCAACCGGGCCCTGCGCCGCGCCGGACTGCTCGAAGTGCACACGCAGGACGGCATGGAGTACCTCGACCCGATGACCTCCCGCGCCTTCGCGGTCGCGGACCACCAGATCGCCCATGTCCATGTGCGCAGGCCCGAGGACCTCGACGTGACCAGGGCAGCCCTGGCCGACCTGCCCGGCATCGAGCAACTCCTCGACGACGAGGGCAAGAAGGCCCACCACCTCGACCATCCGCGCTCCGGCGAGCTGGTCGCCGTCGCGGAGCCGGACGCCTGGTTCACGTACTACTACTGGCTCGACGACGCCCGCGCGCCCGACTTCGCGCAGCTCGTCGAGATCCACCGCAAACCCGGCTACGACCCGGCCGAGTTGTTCATGGATCCCCAAGACCCCTACGTCAAGGTCAAGGCCGCCACCGCGCTGGCGCGCAAGAAACTCGGCATGCGCTACCGCATGGCGGTCGTGCCTCTGGATCCCTCACCTATTCGCGGCAGCCACGGCCGCCTTCCGGCGAGCGACGACGACGGTCCGCTCCTCATCTGCTCCACCCCCCGCGCTGTCGGCGACCGCCTCGCGGCCACCGACGTGAAGTCACTCCTGCTCCAACTGGCCGGTCTGGACCGGCCAGTCCCTCCTGACCTGTCTCTTCCGACTGGTCACAAGTGAAGCACTCACCACTGACAACGCCCTCCGATCCCGAGGAGTTCCAGACATGAGCCGCAGCTTCCGGACCGATCCCGAACTCACCCACCGCCTCACCAGACGAGGCATGCTCGGCGTGGCCGCGGGCGCCACCGCCGCCGCACTGCTCTCCGCTGCGGCGGCTCCCGCCACCGCGGCGGAGACCTCCGCGGCCGGCCGCGGCCGTCCCGTGCTGCCCCCCGGCCGGCTCGGCATCCAGCTGTACAGCCTGCGCGACAAGGTCTCCACGCTGGGCTTCGCCCCCGTCTTCGCCGAGCTGGAGAAGTACGGCTACGACGAGGTCGAGTTCGCCGGATACACCCAGGGCTCGGCCGGTCCCATCACGCTCGCCCAGCTGAAGCGGCTGGCGCGGAACCACGGACTGACCCCGATCGGCAGCCACGTCGGCTACTACGCCGACGACCCGAACGCCTACACCTTCGCCCAGAACCTCACCAAGGTCCTCGACGACGCCCAGGCCCTCGGCCTCAAGCACATCGGCACCGCATCCGGACCGTTCCGCTACGGCTCCACCGTCGACGCGTGGAAGCGTGCCGCGGAGGAGTTCAACACCTACGGCGCGGCGGCCAGGGCGCGCGGCATGAAGTTCTACCAGCACAACCACTCCGACGAGTTCTCCTTCGCCACCGACAACCCCAAGGTCCGCCTTTACGACGTACTGCTCGCCGAGACCGACCCCGACCTGGTGTTCCTGGAGATGGACATCTTCTGGGCGTACGCGGGCCAGTTCCGCTTCTCCAAGCGGCCCGACGGTTCCGCCGCGCCCTTCGAGCCGCTGAACTACGTGCTGAAGCAGCCGCACCGCTACCCGCTCTTCCACGTGAAGGACGGCGTCAGCGACCCGACGAACCAGTTCGGCTACCGCATGGTCGACGTCGGCGACGGCGACATCGACTACCAGAAGTTCATCTCCGCCGTGACCCGGCTGCGCGGCGAACGCCTCGCCCACCACTGGCAGACCGAACACGACCAGCCCACCGAGTCCTACACGTTCGCGCGCCGCTCCAGCGAGTACCTGCACTCCCTGCGCGAGAAGTGCTGACCAGCCTGACAGGACGGACATGAGGAGGCCCTCCCCGTATCCCCGGGGAGGGCCTCCTCACGCGCGCGTGCCCGTCAACTCGCGGGCTGTGGCTGCACGGTCGGCACGTCCGAGCCGCTGCGCCCCGGCTGCCGCAGCAGCAGCGCGATCGCCGCCGCGACCATGGAGACACCGCCGGCCAGCGCGTACGCCCCGTTGTAACCCCAGGCCGCGACCACCATGGAGCCGAGGCCACCGCCGAACAGGCCGCTGATCAGCTTGCCGCTGTACACCAGGCCGTAGTTGGTGGCGTTGAAGTTCTCCCCGAAGTAGTCCGGGGTCAGCGCCGCGAACATCGGGTAGAAGGCGCCGCCGCCGAAGCCGGACAGGAAGGCGAAGAACAGGAAGAGCCACTCGCTCTTCATCTCGCCCGCCAGGATCACCCCGAACTGGGCGAGCCCCAGGACGACGATGACGAACACCAGGGTCGACTTGCGGCCCCACTTGTCCGACAGCCAGCCCACGACCCCGCGCCCGACGCCGTTGATGACCGCCATCACGCCCATGGAGGACGCGGCCACGAGCGGCCCGAAGCCGACGTCCTTGGCGTAGTCGACCTGGAAGGAGATCCCGAAGATCGACACTCCGGCGGTCATCACGATGGCCACCCACATCAGGGGCAGCATGCCGGTCCTGATGGCCTCCTTGGGCGTGTACTGCTTCACCGCCGGAGGGTTCTTGGCGAGGCTCGCCGCGTTCTTCTGGCTGCCGGAGAACGTCAGCGGGTCGATGTCCGCCGGCCACCAGTTCTTCGGCGGGTCCTTGAAGAAGAACGCGCACCCGAAGACCACGATCATGATGTAGCAGCCGATCAGGTCCAGGACGCGGTGGTAGTTCCCGGTGTCGAAGGCGTAGTTGAAGATGAAGATGAACGGCAGCGACCCGTACGCGAAGCCGCCGTTGACGAAGCCGGTGCGGGCGCCGCGGCGCTCGGGGAACCACTTGCCGACCATGTTGATGCAGGTCGCGTAGACCAGGCCGGCGCCTATGCCGCCGATCACGCCGAAGCCCAGGATCGCCAGCAGGACGTTGCTCAGGTGCGAGAGGGCGAGGAACCCGACCAGGCACATGCCGGAACCCACGTACATGGCCTTGCGGGCCGTCAGGATGCCCTTCTCGCGCATCCAGCCCGCGGGGAAGGCGATGCCGGCCTGGAAGAACACCCAGATGCTGAGGATCCAGAAGGTGTTGCTCTGCGTCCAGCCGTGCGCGTGGGACAGCGTGTCCTCCGCGGAGCCGTACGCGTACTCGAAGACGCTGATGGCCATCATGGCGATCCACGGGAGATACACCATGAACTTGCGGGAGTGCCCGAGGATGTCCCGGTCGGTCTCGCCGATGCGGTAGACGCGGCCTCGGGAGTCGGTCACCTCGCGGTAGGGACGGTGTGCGGCTGCCGGGTCGGCCGAGAGCGGATCTGCGGTCATGCTTATGCCATCTCCTCGCCGAGCGGGTGCGGGTTGGGGACGATGCGCCGGGCCTTCGGCCGGCCCGGGGACTTCAGGAAGAGCGCCAGCACCGCGGAGGCGAGGCCGATGGAGCCGGCCAGCACGAACGCGCCGTGGTAGTCCCAGGCGCCGACGACGACCGCGCCCAGGCCGGAGCCGACGAGCCCGGAGATCAGCTTCGAGCTGTAGACCATGCCGTAGTTGGTGGCGTTGTTGTTCTCGCCGAAGTAGTCGGCCGTCATGGCCGCGAAGAGCGGGAAGATCGCGCCGCCGCCGAAGCCTGAGACCATGGAGCAGAACAGGAAGAACGGCATGCTGCCCATCTGGCCGGAGATCAGCACGCCGAACTGTGCGGTGCCCAGCACGATGCAGACGATGATCAGGGTGTTACGGCGCCCGGAGCGGTCGGAGATCCAGCCGATGACGCCGCGTCCGGTGCCGTTGACGATGGCCTTCAGGGACATCGCCGTGGCCACGATCCCGCCCGCGAAGCCCATGTCCTTGCCGAACGGCACCTGGAAGGCGATGCCGAAGATGTTGATGCCGGCCGTGCACAGCAGACAGAACCACATCATCCACAGGACGGGCGTACGGGCGGCCTCCTTGGGGGTGTACTGCTTGACCGCGGGCGGGTTCTTCTCCAGGGCCCGGCGGATCTTCGGGTCGTCGGTCATCCGCAGCGGATCGACATGGGAGGGCCACCAGTTCTTCGGCGGGTCCCGGAAGAACCAGCCGGCCGAGGCCACCATCAGGCACAGTCCGACGCCCACGCAGGCCAGCACGGTCCGGTAGTTGCTCAGGTCCATGTACGAGGTGAAGAGGAAGACGAAGGGCACGGACCCGTAGGCGAAACCGCCGTTGACGAAGCCCGTCTTGCCGCCCTTGCGCTCCGGATACCACTTGCCGACCATGTTCACGCAGGTCGCGTAGACGAGACCGGCGCCGATGCCGCTGAACATGCCGAAGCCGATATAGGCGACGGTCACATGCGGTGCGTACGCCAGCGACAGATAGCCGAGCATCGTGCCGACCGCGCCGATCAGCATGGCCGTACGGGCGGGCAGTCGGCCGCTCTCCCGCAGCTGGCCGGCCGGGAAGGCCACGGCCGCCTGGAAGAACACCCAGACGCCCATCAGCCAGAAGATGTGTCCGCTGCTCCACAGATGCGCCTCGTGGAGCGTGTCCTCCGCCGACGTGAACGCGTACTCGGCGGAACTGATGCCCATCATGCCCACCCAGGGCAGGATGACCATCCACTTGCGTGTGCGGCCCATGATGTCGACGTCGGCTTCGCCGATGCGGTACACGCGGCCGTTGCGGTCCGTCACCTCCCTGTAGGGGACGGACCTCGGGTAGTCGGTGGTTGTCATGAATCAGCAGCCCCTTGCGTCGAAAGTTCTGGCCAGCGCCCCCTGTCCAATGCCTTTCGTGCGCGCACGGGTCCCGGGGTCGGCCGACGCGCACCGTCGGCCGACCCCGTGTCCACTCACCTCATGAGCCGCCCCCCAACAGTCCCGCCGCCCTGGCCCAGCGGTACTTCGCACCGAGCGCGGCCACCGGCTTCTCCGTCGTGTACGGGTACGCCACGACCCCGCGCTCGTAGAGGTACTGGCAGGCCTCCTCGACCTCGACGTCGCCCGCGAGCGAGGCCACCACGGGCTTCTCGATGCCGCGCTCCCGGAACTCGGCCACCACGCGCGCGGTGAGCTCCGCGAAGACCATCGGGGGAGTCACGATCGTGTGCCAGTAGCCGAGCACGAGCGCGTGGATGCGCGGGTCCTGCAGACCGAGCCGGATCGTCGCCTCGTACGTCGACGGCGGCTCGCCCCCGGTGATGTCCACCGGGTTGCCCGCGGCCCCGAAGGGCGGGATGAACTTGCGGAAGGCCTCGTCGAGATCCGGCGGGATCTCCATGAGGGACAGCCCGTTGTCGGTCACCGCGTCCGACAGCAGTACGCCACTGCCGCCGGCGCCGGTGATGATCACGATGTTGTCGCCCTTGGGGGCGGGAAGCACCGGCAACGCGCGCGCGTACTCCAGCATTTCGTTCAGTCCGGGCGCCCGGATGACCCCGGCCTGCTTCAGGATGTCGTCGTACACGGCGTCGTCGCCCGCGAGCGCCCCGGTGTGCGACCCGGCCGCCTTCGCACCCGCCGCCGTACGGCCCGCCTTGAGTACCACCACCGGCTTCTTCGGTACGGTCGCCCGCGCGGCCTCGACGAAGGCGCGCCCGTCCTTGAGGTCCTCCAGGTGCATCGCGATGCACTCGGTGTGCGGGTCCTCGCCGAACCAGGTCAGCAGGTCGTCCTCGTCCAGGTCCGACTTGTTGCCGAGGCCCACGATCGCCGACACACCCGTCTTCGTGGTGCGGGCGAAGCCCAGGATGGCCATCCCGATGCCACCGGACTGCGAGGTGAGCGCGACTCCGCCCTTGACGTCGTACGGCGTGCAGAACGTGGCGCACAGGTCCTGCCACGTCGAGTAGTAGCCGTAGATGTTCGGGCCGAGGAGGCGGACGCCGTACCGCTCGCCGATGGCGACGATCTCCTCCTGGAGCTCGTGCTCGCCGGTCTCCGCGAAGCCGGAGGGGATCAGTACGGCGTTGGGGATGTTCTTGCGTCCCACCTCCTCCAGGGCCGAGGCCACGAACTTGGCGGGGATCGCGAAGACCGCCACATCCACCTCACCGGGAACGTCCGTGACACTCTTGTACGCCTTGCGGCCCAGAATGTCATCGGCCTTGGGGTTCACCGGGAATATGTCCCCGGCGAATCCACCGTCGATGAGGTTGCGCATCACCGAATTGCCGATCTTGCCCTGCTCGTTGGAGGCACCGATCACGGCGACCGACGCGGGTTGCATCAGACGGCGCATCGAGGTGAGGATCTCCTCGCGCGTGTACGTGCGCCGGGGTTTCGGCACGGAATCGGCGAGGATCACGCGGATGTCCGCCGCGACCGCGCCCTCGGCCGTCGCGATCACCGGGTTGAGGTCCACCTCCGCGATCTCCGGGAAGTCCGCGACCAGTTGGGAGACCCGCCGGATCTGCTCGGCGATCGCCCACCGGTCCACGCCCGCCTGCCCGCGCACCCCGTGCAGGATCTCCGCCGACCGAATCGACTCCAGCATGGACAGCGCCTCGTCCGCGCTCACCGGAGCCAGCCGGAACGTGACGTCCTTGAGGACCTCGACCAGCACCCCGCCGAGCCCGAAGGCGACGACCTTCCCGAAGGTCGGATCCGTCACCGCGCCGACGATGACCTCCTGCCCCTGCGGCAGCAACTCCTGGACCTGCACGCCTTCTATGCGCGCCTTCGCGTCGTACGCGCGCGCGTTCTCGATGATCTTGTGGAACGCCGCCCGTACGTCCGCCGCACCCTCGACGCCGACGATCACACCGCTGGCATCGGTCTTGTGCAGGATGTCCGGCGAGACGATCTTCATCACCACGGGCCCGCCGAACCGCGCCGCGTACGACACGGCCTCGTCGACGTCGGTCGCCAGCTCCTCTCCCGGTACGGCGATCCCGTACGCGTCGGCGATCACCTTGCCCTCGGGTGCGGTGAGCGCGGTCCGCCCCTCGGCCCGCACAGTGTCGAGGAGCGAGCGCACCCTGAGCTCCCGGTCTTCCGCCATCACGTCAGATCACTCCGTTCGACTTGAGCAGGCGCAGCTCCTCGTCGCCGAGGCCGAGCTCGCCGATGTACACCTCTTCGTTGTGCTCGCCGAGCAGCGGTGAACTGGTCACCTCGACGGGGGAGTCGGAGAGCTTGAGCGGGCTGCCGACGGTGGTGAACTCGCCGCGCTCGGGGTGCGGGACGGTGACGACCATCTCGTTGGCGACCAGGGAGTCGTCCTCGATGATCTCCTTGGTCGAAAGGATCGGCCCGCACGGGATGTTGTGGCCGTTGAGCCGCTCAAGGACCTCCCACTTGGGCAGCGTCGAGGACCACTCCTCGATCAGCTGGAACATCTTGTTGAGCTTCGGGAGGCGCGCCTCCGGCGTCGCCCACTCGGGATCTTCCGCGAGCTCCGGCCGGCCGATGAGCTCGCTGAGCGGCTGCCAGCCGACGGGCTGCACGATGACGTACACGTAGTCGTTCGGGCCGCCCGGCGCGCACTTGACCGCCCAGCCGGGCTGGCCGCCGCCGGACGCGTTCCCGGACCTGGGAACCTCGGTGCCGAAGTCCTCGTTGGGATATTCACGGAGCGGACCGTGTGCCAGGCGCTGCTGATCGCGCAGCTTCACCCGGCAGAGGTTGAGCACAGCGTGCTGCATGGCCACGTTCACCCGCTGCCCGCGCCCGGTGTGCTCGCGCTGGAACAGAGCGGCGAGTATCCCCGCCACGGCGTGCACGCCCGTGCCCGAGTCCCCGATCTGGGCCCCCGTCGCCAGCGGCGGCCCGTCCTCGAAACCTGTGGTCGACATCGACCCGCCCATGGCCTGCGCGACGACCTCGTACGCCTTGAAGTTGGTGTACGGGCCCTCGCCGAACCCCTTGATGGAGGCATAGACGATCCGCGGATTGATCTCCTGGATGCGGTCCCAGGTGAAGCCCATGCGGTCGACCGCGCCCGGTCCGAAGTTCTCGACCATGACGTCCGAGCGCCGGATCAGCTCGGTGAGGATCTCCTTGCCGCGCTCGGTCTTGGTGTTGAGGGTGATGCTCCGCTTGTTGCAGTTGAGCATCGTGAAGTAGAGGGAGTCGACGTCCGGGAGGTCGCGCAGCTGCTTGCGTGTGATGTCACCGGTCGGCGCCTCCAGCTTGACGACGTCCGCGCCGAGCCAGGCCAGCAGTTGGGTGGCCGAGGGCCCGGACTGGACGTGGGTCATGTCGAGGACACGGACACCGGCGAGTGCTTGGGTGGGCGTTCCAGTCATGCGGGCCACCTCACTTGTACATGGTCTGGTTCATGGTTCCGGGGGCGTACGCGTCCGGGTCGACCCAGACGTTGATCAGCGACGGCTTGCCCGACTCACGGGCGCGCCGCAGGGCCGGGCCGATGTCGGCGGGGTCGCGGACCTCCTCGCCGTAACCGCCCAGCATCTGCGCGAACTTGTCGTAGTGGACGTCGCCGAGGGTGTTGCCGATCCGCTCGCGCTCCAGGCCGTACTTCTGGGCCTGGCCGTAACGGATCTGGTTCATCGAGGAGTTGTTGCCGACGATGCCGACGAACGGGAGGTCGTAGCGGACGAGGGTCTCGAAGTCCCAGCCGGTGAGGGAGAAGGCGCCGTCCCCGAAGAGGGCGACGACCTCCTTGTCGGGCCGTGCCTGCTTGGCCGCGAGCACGAAGGGGACGCCGACGCCGAGGGTGCCCAGCGGGCCCGGGTCCATCCAGTGCCCGGGCGACTTGGGCTGGACGACCTGACCGGAGAAGGTGACGATGTCGCCGCCGTCGCCGATGTAGATGGAGTCCTCGGTGAGGAAGTCGTTGATCTCGCTGACCAGGCGGTACGGGTGGATCGGCGAGGCGTCCGACTTCAGGCTCGGCAGCCGCTTCTCGATGGCGGTCTGCTCGGCGGCGCGCAGCTCGTCGAGCCACTCCTTGCGCTTCAACGCCCCGCCGTTGATGCGTCCGGAGGCCGCCTCGGCCACCGACGTCAGCACCAGACCCGCGTCGCCGACGATCCCGAGGTCGATGTCGCGGTTCTTGCCCACCGTGCGGTAGTCGAGGTCGATCTGCACGACGGTCGCGTCAGGCGACAGCCGCTTGCCGTAGCCCATGCGGAAGTCGAAGGGCGTGCCGACGATGACGATGACGTCGGCGTTGGAGAAGGCGTACCGACGCGACAGCTGGAAGTGGTGCGGGTCTCCCGGCGGGAGGGTGCCGCGTCCGGCGCCGTTCATGTACGCGGGGATGTTGAGGGTGCGTACGAGGTCGATGGCCGCCTCGGTGCCGCGGGTCGTCCACACCTGGCTGCCGAGCAGGATGGCCGGCTTCTCGGCGTGCACGAGCAGGTCGGCGAGCTTCTCGATCGCCTCCGGGTCGCCGGCCGAGCGGGTCGAGGCGCGGTAGGCGCCCTCCTTCGGCACCCGCGCCCTGCTCACCGGCACCTTGGCGTCCAGCACGTCGCGCGGGATCTCCAGGAAGGAGGGACCGGGCGCGCCGTGGTAGCACTCGCGGAACGCCATGGACACCATGTCGGCGGCGCGGGCCGTGTCCGGCACGGCCGCCGCGAACTTTGTGATCGGCGTCATCATGTCGACGTGCGGGAGGTCCTGGAGGGACCCCATCTTGTGCTGGGTGAGGGCCCCCTGACCGCCGATCAGCAGCATCGGCGACTCCGCGCGGAAGGCGTTGGCGACACCGGTGACGGCGTCGGTCGTCCCCGGGCCCGCGGTGACGACCGCGCAGCCGGGCCTGCCGGTGATGCGCGCGTAACCGTCGGCGGCGTGGGCGGCGACCTGCTCGTGGCGGACGTCGACGACCTCTATGCCCTCGTCGACGCAGCCGTCGTAGATGTCGATGATGTGGCCGCCGCACAACGTGTAGATGCGGTCGACTCCCTCTGCCTTGAGCGCCTTGGCAACGAGATGACCACCGGAAATCACGTCCTGGGTGTCGTCGGGCATGGCGAAGTCCTGTCCCTTCGTAGGGGGTTGGAACGCTCTCGCGGTACATTGCATACAGTCGACGAATACTGTATGAAGCTTGTTATCCCGCATCCGGTGGGTGGTGTCCAGGGGGCGTGCGGCACTTTTGAGTCAGGAGCCGGAATGGACCTGTACGAACACCAGGCAAGGGAACTTTTCGAAGAACACGGCATTCTGGTGCCGAGGGCCGAGGTGACCGATTCTCCCAAGAAGGCCCGTGAAGCAGCCCGCGCACTCGGCGGGCGCGTAGTAGTGAAGGCTCAGGTCAAGACGGGTGGGCGGGGCAAGGCGGGCGGCGTGAAACTCGCCGCCGACCCGGCCGCCGCGGAGCTCACGGCGCGCCAGATCCTCGGCATGGACATCAAGGGCCACACGGTCGGCAAGGTGATGCTGGCCCAACCCGTGGACATCGAGAGCGAGTTCTACGTCTCCTATGTGCTCGACCGCGCGGCGGGCACCTTCCTCGCGATCGCGTCCGCCGAGGGCGGCATGGAGATCGAGGAGGTCGCGGCCACCAGGCCCGAGGCGGTGGCGCGCATCCACATCGACCCGGCCGAGGGCGTCACCTCGGCCAAGGCGGGCGAGATCGCCGAGGCGGCCGGGCTCCCGCCGCAGACGGTCGACGTTCTCGTACGACTGTGGGAGGTGCTGGTCCGCGAGGATGCCGTGCTCGTCGAGGTGAACCCGCTCGTGCGCACGCAGCAGGGGCAGATCCTCGCCCTCGACGGCAAGGTCACCCTCGACGACAACGCCCGCTTCCGGCAGGCGCGTTGGGGTGCCGAGGACGTGGAGCACGACGACGAGCTGGAGGCGGTGGCCGCGTCGAAGGGCCTCAACTACGTCAAGCTCGACGGCGAGGTCGGCATCATCGGCAACGGCGCCGGGCTCGTCATGTCGACCCTGGACGTGGTCGCGGGCTGCGGCGCCCGCCCCGCCAACTTCCTAGACATCGGCGGCGGAGCCTCCGCCCAGGTCATGGCCGACGGCCTGTCCGTGATCCTCTCAGACCCGGCCGTGAAGTCGGTCTTCGTCAACGTCTTCGGCGGGATCACCGCCTGCGACGCGGTCGCGGACGGCATCGTGCAGGCCCTGGAATCCGTGCGGTTGACCAAGCCGCTGGTCGTGCGGCTCGACGGCAACAACGCGGCCCGCGGCCGAGCCGTCCTCGACGGCCGCGCGCACCCGCTGGTCCAGCAGGCCACCACCATGGACGGCGCCGCCCGCCGTGCCGCCCAACTCGCCACCGCCGGCTGAAGGAGCCCGACATGGCCATCTACCTCACCAAGGAGAGCAAGGTCCTGGTCCAGGGCATGACCGGCGGCGAGGGCATGAAGCACACCCGGCGCATGCTCGCGGCCGGCACGAACGTCGTGGGCGGCGTCAACCCGCGCAAGGCCGGACAGACCGTCGACTTCGACGTCCCCCAGCGCCTGAACGGCCTGGGAGGTGCCCCCATGGCCGTCCCCGTCTTCGGATCGGTCGCCGAGGGCATCCACGCGACCGGCGCGGACGTGACGGTCGTCTTCGTCCCGCCCGCCTTCGCGAAGGCCGCCGTCATCGAGGCCGCCGACGCCGGCATCGGGCTCGCGGTCGTCATCACCGAGGGCATCCCCGTCCACGACTCCGTCGCCTTCCACGCGTACGCCAAGTCGAAGGGCACCCGCATCATCGGCCCCAACTGCCCCGGCCTGATCACCCCCGGCCAGTCCAACGCCGGCATCATCCCGGCCGACATCACCAAGCCGGGCCGCATCGGCCTGGTGTCCAAGTCCGGCACACTCACCTACCAACTCATGTACGAACTCCGCGACATCGGCTTCTCGACCTGCGTGGGCATCGGCGGCGACCCCGTCGTCGGCACCACGCACATCGACTGCCTCGCCGCCTTCCAGGACGACCCCGACACCGATCTGATCGTCCTCATCGGGGAGATCGGCGGCGACGCGGAGGAGCGCGCGGCCGCGTACGTCCGCGAGCACGTCACCAAGCCCGTGGTCGGCTACATCGCCGGTTTCACCGCCCCCGAGGGCAGGACGATGGGGCACGCTGGCGCGATCGTGTCCGGTTCCTCCGGCACCGCGCAGGCGAAGAAGGAGGCGCTGGAGGCGGTCGGAGTGAGGGTGGGATCCACATCGACCGAGACGGCGAAACTCGTGCTGGCCTGTCTCGAAGCAGGGTTCGCCGACACTCATAGTTGATGTGAGCCATGCAATCCCCGCCCCCGACTGTGCACCGAGAGCGGAGCAACCCGATGGCAACCGACCTCAACCCCGGCAAGACCCCCACCCTCACCCTCAAATCAGGCACTTCCTGGTCCGACGCGTGGCAGCGCTGCCACGCTGTCGCCCCGGAGGCCTTCCAGGACGACCGCGTCCTCAACCTCTGGGGCTCCGCCTGGCGGGCCGACGGCCGGGCCCTGCCCGCCACCAGCCCCGTCGACGGCAGCCCCATCGCCGGCCCGCCCCGCCTGGACCGGGACACCGCCCACCAGGCCGTCCGCGCCTCACTCGACCAGCACCGCGCCTGGCGGCACGTCCCCCTCGACGAACGCCGGGCCCGCGTCGCGGCCACCCTCGACGCGCTCACCGAACACCGTGAACTCCTCGCCCTGCTGCTCGTCTGGGAGATCGGCAAGCCCTGGCGGCTCGCGCAGGCCGACGTCGACCGGGCCATCGACGGAGTGCGCTGGTACGTCGACGGAATCGACCCCATGCTCGACGGCCGGGCCCCGCTGGACGGCCCGGTGTCCAACATCGCGAGCTGGAACTATCCGATGAGCGTGCTCGTTCACGCAATGCTGGTACAGGCACTGGCAGGCAATGCGGTCATCGCCAAGACCCCGACCGACGGCGGACTCGCGTGTCTGACCCTGGCCTGCGCGCTGGCCGCCCGCGAGGGGATTCCCGCCACCCTCGTCAGCGGCAGCGGGGGAGAGCTGTCGGAGGCGCTGGTGCGGGCGCCCGAGATCGGCTGCGTCTCCTTCGTCGGCGGCCGCGACACCGGCGCCGCGGTGGCCACCGCCGTCGCCGACCTGGGCAAGCGACACGTACTCGAACAGGAAGGACTCAACACCTGGGGCATCTGGAACCACTCGGACTGGGACGCGCTGACGGCGGTCGTCCCCAAGCTCTTCGACTACGGCAAGCAGCGCTGCACGGCGTACCCGCGCTTCGTCGTCCAGCGGCAGCTGTTCGACGAGTTCCTGGCGGCGTACCTCCCGGCGGTGCGCACGCTCAGGGTCGGCCACCCCCTAGCCGTCGAGCAGCCCGAAGACCCGTACCCCGTACTGGACTTCGGGCCGGTCATCAACGCCGCCAAGGCGAAGGAGCTGCGCGACCAGGTCGCCGAGGCCGTCGACCGCGGCGCCGTCCCGCTGCACCGCGGCAGCGAGACCGACGCACGCTTCCTGCCCGGCCAGGACACCTCGGCGTACGTCCAACCGGTCACGCTCCTGAACCCGCCGCCGTCCTCCCCCCTCCACCACGCGGAGCCGTTCGGCCCGGTCGACACCATCGTCCTGGTCGACACCGAGGCGGAGTTGCTGGCCGCCATGAACGCCTCCAACGGCGCGCTGGTGGCCACGCTGTGCACGGACGACCGGGCCACCTTCGACCGACTGGCCCCGCAGATCCGGGCGTTCAAGGTCGGTCACGGGAAACCCCGCTCCCGTGGCGACCGCGACGAGCTGTTCGGCGGCTTCGGCGCGTCCTGGCGCGGCGCGTTCGTCGGCGGTGAACTCCTCGTGCGCGCCGTCACGCAGGGCCCGACGGGAGAGCGGCTGCCCGGGAACTTCCCGGACTACCACCTCATGCCGTGACGGATCCCGTCGCGCGGCTCATGCCGTGACCGGCGGCCGGACGGCGCCCCCTGTGTTCGCCCCCGGGTCCGTGCCCCGGGGCGCCACCCGGCGATCACCTCGTCGGCCAACCACCGTGCCACGCCCCGCGGATAGGGGCGGGGCAGGCTCAGTACGACGTGGTTCACTCCGGCGTCGACCAGCGCGGCCACCGTCGCGCGCGTCGCCGCCGGGTCGTCGTACGACACCAGTACCTGTGCGGACCGGGTGATCTCGGCGGGGTCGCGGCCCAGTTCGGCGCAGTGCGCGTCCAGGACCCGCGACCGTTCGGCGACGAACTCGACGCTGTTGTGCGGTGGTCCGGGGATGTTCCACACGTCGGCGTGCTGGGCGACCAGCCGCAGCAGCCGGGTGCCCCAGCCGCCGATCAGCAGCGGGGGACCGGGGTGCTGCACCGGCTTGGGCTCGTTGCGCGTGCCCTTGAGCCGGTAGTGGCGGCCGTCGTGGTCGAAGACGTCCCGCGTCCACATCAGCTTCAGGATCTCGACGGTCTCCGCGAGCCGTGCGATGCCCTCGGCCGGCGGCACCAGCGTCAGCCCGTACGCCTCGTACTCCTCGATCGCGGGATTGGCCCCCGCGATCCCGCCCGCGCCGGGAGGCTGGTGGGTGCCTCCGACGCCGAGCCCCAGCACGAGCCGTCCGCCCGAGATCACGTCCACCGTGGACGCCATCTTGCCCAGCAGGGCCGGCGGGCGGATCCGGACGCTCGTCACCAGCAGACCCAGCCGCAGTCGCCCGGTCTGCGCGGCGAGTGCGCTGAGCAGCGTCCAGCCCTCGTGTATCTGCCCGTCCTTCGGTCCCGCGACCGGCAGCAGGTGGTCCCACAGCCAGGCGTCCTCGATCTCCGGCACCGCGTCCGCCTCCAGCCAGACGCGGCGGATGTCCTCGTACGGCACATGCATCGGGGTGGTCTTGATGCCGAAGCGCACAGTCGTCATCGTCATGTTCGTCAGCCTACCCAATCATCAGGAGCGCTGACGATCAGGTGGGATTACAGTCTGGGCATGGCAGCAGACGCGAGACCCGTGCCCCTCGAATTCCGGCTCGGTTACCTCCTCAAGCACGCACAGGCCAAGCTGGCCCGGGCGTCCGCCGAGGCGCTCGCGCCGTACGGGATAGACGGTCATGAGTTGGCCGTGCTGGTGGTGCTGTCCGGTGACGAGCCGCTGTCGCAGGCCGAGGCGGCCGGTCGGCTGGGGGTGGACCGGACCACGATGGTGTCGCTCATCGACGGCCTGGAGGACCAGGGCCTGGTGACCCGGCGGCGCAGCCCGCAGGACCGGCGCAAGAACATCGTCGAGCTGACACCCGCCGGAGAGGAGTGTCTGCACGCTGCGGAACTGGCGCGCCGGGCCGTCGAACGGCGCTTTCTCGCGCCGCTGGACGAGGGGGAGGCGGAGGGTCTGGTGCGAGCACTTCGGGCCCTGCTCGCGGACGGAAAGTCGTAGTCGACCGGTCACCTCGGGTGACGGATATGCAGGTGAAAGGCGCTCCGAAACCTTGGTATTGTTGTCCATGTCGCCGCGGGGAACAGCCCCGGTCAGGCGGCAGACACCTAGTCCGGGTGGCGGAATGGCAGACGCGCTAGCTTGAGGTGCTAGTGCCCTTTATCGGGCGTGGGGGTTCAAGTCCCCCCTCGGACACCACACAGACCCCTGCTGAGCAGGGGTCTTTTGCGTTTCCGCACGGTGGACCTCAGACCGCCCGGGGTTGCAGGAAGCGGGACAGCAGGTCGTCCAGGGTGACCATGCCGGTGAGGCGGCCGGTCCCGTCGCGGACCACGGCCAGGGAGGCGCGGCGTCCGCGCAGCACGTCGATCGCGTCACCGACCGTGGTGTCCGCGCTCAACTCCGGTGCCGGACGGGCCAGATGGCGGGCGCTTATGGCGCGGCCCCGGGCGCGGGCCACCAGGGCGTCGCGGGCGTGGACCGAGCCGAGGACGGTGTCGCCCTCGCGGACCAGCAGGCGGGTGCGGTCGCTGTCGGCGGCGATCCGCAGCACCTCCTCGATGCCGGCGTCGCCGTCGACCGAGGTGATCCGCGCGGCGGGGACCTGGAGGTCGCCCACCGGCGTCTCGGGCTCGGTCAGCGAGCGGGTCAGCAGCTCGGAGTCGGCCTCGCTGATCAGGCCGAGCCGCTCCGACTCCTCGACGAGGTGGGTGAGCTGCTCCCGGTTGTGGACCGAGGCCAGCTCGTCGCGCGGGGCGACCCGGCACAGCCGTACCAGAGCGTTGCTGATCCTGTTGAGGACGGAGATCAGGGGGCGTACGGCCTTCACCACCGCCCGGAAGGGCGGCGAGAGCAGCATCGCGGAGCGCTCCGGGTGGGCGATGGCCCAGGACTTGGGGGCCATCTCGCCGATCACCATGTGCAGGAAGACCACGACGATCATCGCCACGGCGAACGCGATGCCGTAGCTGACCGCGCTGGGCAGGCCCAACCTGTGCAGCAGCGGGTCGAGTTCGTGGGAGATCGCTGGCTTGGAGACCGAGCCCAGGCCCAGGGTGCAGATGGTGATGCCGAGCTGGGCGCCGGCCAGCATCAGCGACAGCTCGCGCATGCCGGACAGGGCCGCCTTCGCCCCGCGCAGCCCCTCGGCCGCCGCCTTCTCGATACGGTGCCGCTTGGCCGCGACCAGCGCGAACTCGGCGGCGACGAAGAACCCGCTGCCGATCAGGAGCAACACGGTCACGAAGAGCGCCATCGGGAAACTCATGCTTGCTCCTCGCGTGCGACGTCGGTGGTGATGGCCTCGGCAGCAGGGGTGGCGTCCGGCTCGGGCAGGCGCCGCAAGCGGACCCGCTCGGGTACGTGCCGGTCCAGGCTCCGTACCTCAAGTGCCGCCCGCCCGCCGGTGGGCAGCTCGACCGCGAGGCGGTCGCCGATCGCCGGGAAGCGCCCCAGGCGGTCCACGATCAGGCCGGCCACCGTGTCGAAGTCGTCCTCCTCGGGCAGCTCGATGCCGGTGGCCTCGGCCACCTCGTCCAGCCGGCGGCCCGCGTCGACCAGCCAGCCCTCCCCTTCGGCGACCGCCGGCGCCGTCACGGTGTCGGACTCGTCGGCGATGTCGCCCACCAGCTCCTCGGCGATGTCCTCGTAGGTGACGATGCCGGCCACGCCGCCGTGCTCGTCCAGGACGACCGCGAACTCGTCGTCCCGCTCCCGCATCTGCTCGACCGCCTCCGGGAGGGGAAGCGTGTCGGGCAGCAGGAGCGGGCGCCGGGCGAGGGCGCCGGCGGTGGTGGAGGTGAGTCGCCCGGCGGGCAGCCGCATCAGCTCGCGCACGCCCAGGACGCCGGTGATGTCGTCGGGGTGGTCGCCGAGCACGGGGTAGTTGGAGTGGCCGTGCTTGCCGATCAGGTCGACCGTCTCGGCGGCGCTCGCGTCCTTGCGGACGAAGACGGCGTCCGCGCGCGGCACCATCACCTCGTCCAGGGTGCGCTCGGAGAACTCCAGCGCGTGGTCCAGCAGGACCGCGGTGTCCTTGGGCAGCCGGCCCTGCTCGTGCGACTCGCCGATGAGATGGCCGAGTTCCTCCAGGGTGGCGCCGTGGTGCAGCTCCTCGACCGGTTCGATGCCGACCCGGCGCAGCAGCCTGTTGGCCGCGCCGTCGAAGACGTGCACCAGCGGGCCGACGACCTTCAGATACGCCAGCGTCGAGCCGGCCAGCGCCTTGGCGAGGCGCTCGGGCACGGCGATGGCGAGGTTCTTCGGGGCCAGCTCGCCCAGCACCATCTGCACTACCGTGGCGCCCACGAAGGCGAGCACGACGGAGATGCCACTCACTGCCGCATCCGGGAGGCCCAGTCCGGACAGGGCCGGCCTGAGCAGTGCCGAGACCGACGGCTCGGCGATGAAGCCGACCACCAGACCGGTCACGGTGATGCCCAGCTGCGCGCCGGACAGCATGAACGACAACCGCTCCAGCACCTTCAGCGCCCGGGCGGCCCTCCGGTCACCGGCCTCCGCCGCACGGGCGAGGGCGAGGCGGTCGGCGGAGACGTAGGCGAATTCCTGGGCCACGAAATAGCCGGTGCCCGCGGTCAGCACGAACACGGCCAGCAGGCCCAGGAGGGCACTCGCGACACTCATAGGGCACCACCCCGCCTTGTGCCGCGATCAGGCTTCCGGTGGCGGGACGGTCGGGGACTGTGCCCCGGGGGGTCCGTCGGTCTGGCGGACAACGGGTGGCTCCTCCAATGCTTGGTCGGTATCAGGACAACGCCCGTGCCCCGGTCCGAG
Organism: Streptomyces sp. CA-249302; assembly: GCF_050936785.1. Taxonomy (NCBI): domain Bacteria; kingdom Bacillati; phylum Actinomycetota; class Actinomycetes; order Kitasatosporales; family Streptomycetaceae; genus Streptomyces; species Streptomyces sp. CA-249302. The sequence goes on from NZ_JBNJMG010000001.1 coordinate 9,147,144, forward strand.
TTCCCAGCTCACGGGCCGGTTCCGGCGCGCCCCGCGGGTCGCGTCGGAACGCCCACTCCATTGTCGGCTCCACCACGAACCGGAAGATCCGCCGGACGGGCGGTGTGCACAGAACCGTCACGATCGCGGCGGCCGCCACCGTGACCGTGATCTCGCCGAGCGGCCGGTGGATCCACTCGGGCGAGTACCAGCCCCAGAACTTGGACCCCTGGGCCACGAAGCCGTGCAGCAGATAGCCGTACAGCGTGCCCGCGCCCAGAGCGGTGAACCACGTCCGCCGCCCCGGCACCCAGGCCAGGAAGCAGGCGACGAGCACCAGGGAACAGCCGAAGGAGGCCAGCGTCATCAGGGGCCCGTACCAGGCGGGCGCGCCCAGCTCTGCTGCGCTGTCCCGGTGGAAGAACCAGGACCCGGTCATCCGCGGCACCGTCCAGTACGCGACGGCCAGCGCGGCGGCGAACACCGGGACCGCCAAGAGGCGGACCCTCCACCGCCGTACCAGCCGGAAGTGCTCCGGCCGCAGACACAGGCCGAGCACGAAGTACGGCAGGAACTGCAGGACCCGCTGCAGGTCGAGGTCGTTGCCGATGGACGGCGAGAGGGTCGCCAGCGCGGCGACCACGAGGGCCAGCGGCAGCGGCCGTCGCACCCGCTGCCAGATCGGGGTGGTCAGCCGCCAGACGAACAGCGCCACCAGGAACCAGGTCAGATAGAGCGGGTCCAGCAGGCTGATGGGCCGGTCCGGCTCCTGGTCGGTCCAGCGGGTGAAGAGGGTGTACGCCGTCTCGAACACGATGTACGGCACGGCCACGCCGGTCACCAGACGTCTGATCCGGCCCGGGCTCGCGTCGAAGCTGCGTGAGAAGTAGCCGGAGACCACGATGAACGCCGGCATGTGGAAGGCGTAGACGAGCGTGTAGAGCGCGGTGAGGGTACGGCTGCCGTCCCGCAGCGGCTCCCAGGCGTGCCCGACGGCCACCAGCACGATCGCCAGGTACTTCGCGTTGTCGAAGTACGAGTCCCGCTCCTGGGTCCGCGCACCGGGCGGCGAAACTCCTCGCTCCGGTAGCGCGCGTGCGGGAGCCTCGGCTGTGATCTGCTGCTGGGACATCCCAGCCGCCTCACCGGTTCGGGCGGGCGTAAACCACCCCGTACGGGTCCTGGCGTGAACTCAGCGGTTGACGCCGGGGCCCGTACCGGGCGGCCGGGTACCGGTCAGAGGTCGAACTCGTGCGGGGGCAGGTCCAGGGTGAAGCACGCCTCCCGCACGATGGCCTGCTCGGTCTTGTCGAAGTCGCCGTCGGCGCCGCCGATGACGATGCCGATCTGGATGACGGCACGGGCCTCGGCGGGCTTCTTCTTCGCCTTGGCGATCTCCTGGAGCACGCTGACCTTGCCGAACGCGAAGTCGGCGGTGAGCTTGTTCAGGTTCTCGTCGAAGCGACGGCGCAGGTCGTCGGCGGGGAAGTTCTGCAGGACCTCGTTGGTGGCGATCAACTGGGCGACGCGCTGCCGCTCGGCCGGGTCGATGGTGCCGTCGGCGGCCGCGACCAGGGCGCACATCGCCATGCTGGCGTCACGGAAGGCGCCGCTCTTCAGGTCGTTCTTCTTCGCCACGAGCTGGGTCTGCATCGTCGTCGCGGATTCCTTGATGCGGTCCCACAGGGCCATGAGAACTCCAGATGTTCGAAGGACATTTTCGAAGGACATTGGCTACTACAACAACGTAGAAACTAGCGGCCGGGCGGATAAGTTCCGGACGTTCCAAGAAAGTTCACGGAGCGATCGCCGGCCTCCGTCGTGGGAAAACCGGGTGCTTCCACGTGTTCCGCCTCCCTACACTCGCCACGCACCGTGCGTCGCCGTGACGTGCGGGACCAGTGAGGGGAGGACGGCCGTGCGGTACCGCACCGATGTCGTCGTCCCCCGCGCCCGGTACGAGGTGATCCTCGTGTCCCGGTCCGTCCGGTGCCCGCTGCGCGGCCGGTACCGGATGCCTGTGGCGAACGTCTGACGCGACCCGCCGCCTTCACCGGCGTGCCCTGGTCGTGCCCGTTCCGCCCGGGAATCGCGCTGCCCGATCCCGCAGATCACCAGAAAGGCCAACGGGCCGTGCGCACCAACTCCAACCCCCTCGCCCTCGTCCGCAACCTCGGCATCCTCGCCCACGTCGACGCGGGCAAGACCACCGTCACCGAGCGGATCCTGTACGCCACCGGCACCATCCACCGGCGCGGCGAGGTCCACGACGGCACCACCGTCACCGACTTCGACCCGCAGGAGCGCGACCGGGGCATCACCATCTTCGCCGCGGCCGTCAGCTGCGACTGGGCCGGGCATCGGATCAACCTGATCGACACCCCCGGGCACGTGGACTTCGCCGACGAGGTCGAGCGGTCGCTGCGGGTGCTGGACGGGGCGGTCGCGGTGTTCGACGCGGTGGCGGGTGTGGAGCCGCAGAGCGAGTCGGTGTGGCGGCAGGCGGACCGGCACGGCGTGCCGAGGATCGCGTTCGTCAACAAGCTGGACCGCGCGGGCGCCGACCTCGACACCGCCGTCGCCTCCATCCGGGAGCGACTGCATCCGGCCCCCCTGGTCGTGCAGTTGCCCATCGGCACGGAGGGCGGCTTCACCGGTGTCGTCGACCTGGTGCACATGCGTGCGCTGATCTGGGCCGACGGCGGCGAAACGGCCGAGTACGCGCGCGTGCCCGACGAACTGCGGGACGAGGCGCATCGACGCCGACGACTGCTGGAGGAGGCCGTCGCCGAGCTCCACCCGGCCGCGCTCGAGGAGTTCGTCGACCGGGAGACGCTGTCCGCCGACACCCTCGCCACCGCCCTGCGGGACCTGACCCGCAGCGGCGACGGTGTGGTCGTGCTCTGCGGCTCCGCCTACCGCAACCGCGGCGTCGAGCCGCTGCTCGACGCCGTCGTCGCCTACCTGCCTTCGCCGCTGGACGTGGCCGCCGTACGAGGCACGTACGACGGTACGGAGCAGCGGCGCGCGGCCGACCCGGCGGCGCCGTTCGCGGCCCTGGCGTTCAAGGTGAACGCCACGCCGACGGGACGGCTGACGTACGTACGGATCTATTCGGGCACCATCGAGAAGGGAGACACCGTGTGGGACGCGGGCACGCGCCGCACCGAGCGGATCGGGCGGATCCTGCGCGTCCAGGCCGACCGCCACGCGCGCGTGGACCGCGCGGTCGCCGGGGACATCGTCGCCGTGGTCGGGCTGAAGTCGGCCCGCGCCGGCTCGACCCTGTGCGCGCCCGGGGAACCGCTCGTCCTGGAACCGCCGGGCGTCACCGAGCCGGTGGTCTCCGTGGCCGTCGAGGCGCGGCGCACCACCGACGCCGACCGGCTGGCCTCGGCGCTCGCGCGGCTGGCCGAGGAGGATCCCTCGCTGGGCGTGCGGACGGACCCCGAGACCGGCCAGACGGTGCTGTCCGGCATGGGTGAACTCCACCTGGAGGTCGCGGCGGAGAAGCTCCGGCTCGCCCACGGGATCGAGGTCAACGTCGGCCGACCAAGGGTGAGTTACCGCGAGACGGTCGGGCGCGGGGTGGCGGGGCTGGTCTTCCGGCACGTCAAACAGGACGGCGGGGCCGGGCAGTTCGCCCATGTCGTCCTCGATGTCGAGCCGCTGGAGGCCGGGTTCGAGTTCCGGTCGACGGTCGTCGGCGGGCGGGTGCCGCAGGAGTACGTCCGTGCGGTCGAGGCCGGCTGCCGGGACGCCCTCGCCGAGGGCCCCCTCGGCGGCCACCCGGTGACCGGACTGCGCGTCACCCTGACCGACGGGGCGACCCATGTGAAGGACTCCTCGGAGACCGCCTTCCGTACGGCGGGCAAGCTCGGCCTCCGGGAAGCCCTGCGGGCCTGCGTGATGGTCCTCCTCGAACCGGTCGTCGAGGTCACGGTCACCGTGCCCGAGGACGCCGTCGGCGGGGTCCTCGGCGACCTCGCCGCCCGCCGCGGCCGCGTCTCGGGCTCGACGGCGCGGGGTGCCACGGCGGTCGTGACCGCCACCGTGCCCCTGGCCGAACTCTTCGGCTACGCAACCCGGTTGCGCAGCCGAACCCAGGGCCGAGGCACGTTCACGACCCACCCCGCCGGGTACGCACCGGCGCCGGCCGCGACGGCGGCCCGGGCCTAGCGGCCGAGGTGGCCCCCACCTGCATATGGGTGGGGGCCACCTCTGCGGCGCTCCTGTTCAGGAAGTGAAACCGGCCCCGGCTGTCGCACCTCGAAACGTGCCCAGGCTGCCGTACCCCTTGACGAGGCCATCTCCTGAGGTTTAACTCACGTCCTAAATTAAGCCATGAGTGCAATCCCTGAAGGGACCCGGGAGCCATGCGCAGCATCCGAGCCGCGGCCGTAGGCGCCGTCACCATGTCACTCGCCCTTGCCGCCTCGGCCTGCGGAGGCGGTTCGTCGAGCGGCGGCGGGTCCAACGACTCGCCGAAGACGCTCACTTACTGGGCCTCCAACCAGGGCGCCAGCATCGCCGTCGACAAGAAGGTCCTACAGCCCGAACTCGACAAGTTCGAGAAGCAGACCGGCATCAAGGTGAAGCTGGAGGTCGTGCCCTGGTCCGATCTGCTGAACCGGATCCTCACCGCGACCACCTCCGGCCAGGGCCCCGACGTCCTGAACATCGGCAACACCTGGAGCGCCTCCCTCCAGGCGACCGGCGCGCTGCTGCCCTGGGACGCCAAGAACTTCGCGAAGATCGGCGGCGAGGACCGCTTCGTCGACTCGGCGCTCGGCTCGACGGGCGCCGAGGGCAAGGACCCGGCCGCCGTACCGCTGTATTCGATGGCCTACGCCCTCTACTACAACAAGGAGATCTTCGCCGACGCCGGCATCACCAAGCCCCCGGCGACCTGGGCGGAGCTGATCGCCGACGGCAAGAAGATCAAGGCGAAGGGCAAGTCGCCGCTGGGCGCGGAGGGTTCGAACCTCTCGGAGAACATCCATCACGTCTTCGTCTTCGCCAAGCAGCACGGCGCCGACTTCTTCACCGCCGACGGCAAGGCCGACTTCACCAACGACGGCGTGGTCACCGCGGTCGAGCAGTACGTCGACCTGATGGCCAAGGACAAGGTCATCCCGGTGGGCGACGCCGAGTACGCGCAGAACCAGTCGGTCAGCGACTTCGCCAAGGGCAAGCAGGCGATGCTGTTGTGGCAGTCCGCCTCCGCCAACCTCAAGTCCCAGGGGATGAGCGAGAGTTCGTACGGCATCGCGCCCGTGCCCGTGCAGTCCGGTACCCCCGGCACCGGCGCCCAGGTCAACTCGATGGTCGCGGGCATCAACCTCGCCGTCTTCAAGAACACGGACAACCTCGACGGCGCGACGAAGTTCGTGAAGTTCATGACGAGTGACGCCGAGCAGAAGGTCCTCAACACGGCCTACAGCTCCATCCCGCCGGTCAAGGCCGCGCAGGAGGACGCGGCCTTCAACACCGTGTCGAACGCCGTACTGAAGCAGACGCTCGCGACGAGCGCCGCAGCGCTGCCGCAGGTCGCGGACGAGTCGCAGTTCGAGACGGCGGTGGGTACGGCGGTCAAGAACCTGTTCGCCGACGCGGCCGCCGGACGCGCGGTCACCGCCGACTCGGTGAAGGCCGCGCTGGAGAAGGCCCAGCAGCAGATGCCGGCGAAGTGAGCACGATGACGACCACCGCACCCGCGGAGTCCGCGGTGCACCAGAGCCCTCCCGGGACGGCGGAGAAGGCGCCCCGCCGCAGCCCCGGGAGGATCCGCCGCATCGGACTGCCGTATCTGCTCCTGCTGCCCGCCCTGCTCCTCGAACTCCTGGTCCACCTGGTGCCGATGGTGATCGGCATCGTGATGAGCTTCAAGGAGCTCACCCAGTTCTACATCCGCGACTGGGGCACCGCGCCCTGGTCCGGCCTCTCCAACTACAAGGTGTCGGTGGACTTCGACGCGCCCGTCGGCGAAGCCCTCCTCCACTCCTTCTACGTCACCGTCGGCTTCACCCTGCTGTCGGTCGGCCTCTGCTGGCTGATCGGCACGACGGCCGCGATCTACCTGCAGGACACCTTCCGCGGCCGAGGCCTGCTGCGCGCGCTCTTCCTGGTGCCGTACGCCCTGCCGGTCTACGCGGCCGTCATCACCTGGGTGTTCATGTTCCAGCACGACAACGGCCTGGTGAACCACGTCCTGCACGACCAACTGCACCTCACCGGCAAGCAGTCCTTCTGGCTGATCGGCGACAACAGCTTCTACGCGCTGCTGACCGTGTCCGTGTGGAAGGGCTGGCCGTTCGCCTTTCTCATCGTCATGGCGGGACTTCAGAACATCCCGGGCGAGCTTTACGAAGCAGCCGCGTTGGACGGCGCCGGCAGGTGGCAGCAGATCCGCCGCATCACGCTGCCGTCCCTGCGCCCGGTCAACCAGGTGCTGGTCCTGGTCCTCTTCCTGTGGACCTTCAACGACTTCAACACGCCGTACGTCCTGTTCGGCAAGGCCGCCCCCGAGGCCGCGGACCTCATCTCGGTCCACATCTACCAGGCCTCGTTCGTCACCTGGAACTTCGGCACGGGCTCCGCGATGTCCGTACTCCTGCTGCTCTTCCTGCTCGTCGTGACCGGCGTGTACCTGGTCCTCACCTCGCGCGGACGGAGGGCCGCCGATGCCTAAGTCCCCGATGGCGCCGCCGAGTTCGTTCCTCTGGTCCCGGCGCGTCTTCCTCACCCTGCTCACCGGCTTCGTCCTGATCCCGGTGTACGTCATGGTCTCCAGCTCGCTGAAGCCGCTCGCGGACGTCACCGGCGAGTTCCGCTGGCTGCCCAGCGGGCTGACGATCCGCCCGTACATCGACATCTGGTCGACCGTCCCGCTCGCGAAGTACTTCGTGAACTCGCTGATCGTGTCGGTCTCGGCGACCGTCTGCTCGGTGGTGGTCGCGGTCTTCGCCGCCTACGCGGTCAGCCGCTACACCTTCCGCGGCAAGCGCGTCTTCACGGTCACCGTGCTGTCCACGCAGATGTTCCCGGGCATCCTCTTCCTGCTCCCGCTGTTCCTCCTCTACGTCAACATCGGCAACGCCACCGGCATCGCCCTGTTCGGCTCGCGCGGCGGCCTGATCCTGACGTATCTCACCTTCTCCCTGCCGTTCTCGATCTGGATGCTGATCGGGTACTTCGACTCGGTGCCGCGCGACCTGGACGAGGCGGCACTCGTGGACGGCTGCGGCCCGCTCGGCGCGCTCTTCCGGGTGGTGGTCCCCGCCGCGATCCCCGGCATCGTCGCGGTCGCCGTCTACGCCTTCATGACGGCCTGGGGCGAGGTGCTCTTCGCCTCCGTCATGACCAACGACGCCACCCGCACCCTCGCCGTCGGCCTCCAGGGCTACTCCACGCTCAACGACGTGTACTGGAACCAGATCATGGCCGCCTCGCTGGTGGTCAGCGTGCCCGTGGTGGCCGGCTTCCTGCTGCTCCAGCGCTATCTCGTCGCCGGACTGACGGCGGGTGCCGTCAAGTGACCAACTCCCCGTATCCCGAAGGGACTTCCGTGTCCGACCGCATCGACCTCGCCGCCTTCCCGCCCGACTTCCTGTGGGGCACGGCCACCGCGGCGTACCAGATCGAGGGAGCCGTCGCCGAGGACGGCCGCTCCCCGTCGATCTGGGACACCTTCTCGCACACGCCCGGCAAGGTCGCGGGCAACGACAACGGCGACGTGGCCTGCGACCACTACCACCGCTGGCGCGAGGACATCGGCCTGATGCGTCAACTCGGCACCAACGCCTACCGGTTGTCGATCGCCTGGCCCAGGGTCGTGCCGGGCGGCGACGGCCCGGTCAACCCCAAGGGCCTGGCCTTCTACGACCAGTTGATCGACGGCCTGCTGGAAGCGGGCATCACCCCGTCCGTCACTCTCTACCACTGGGACCTGCCCCAGGCGCTCCAGGACCGCGGCGGCTGGCCCGAGCGGCACACCGCCCTCGCGTTCGCCGAGTACGCCTCGGTCGTCGCGGAGCGTCTCGGCGACCGTGTGTCGCACTGGGCCACCCTCAACGAGCCTCTCTGCTCGGCCTGGATCGGCCACCTGGAAGGCCGGATGGCACCCGGCCTCACCGACCTGACCGCGGCCGTCCGGGCGTCGTACCACCTCCTCCTGGGCCACGGCCTCGCCGCCCGGGCGATCCGCGCCGCCGCCCCGAACGCAGAAGTCGGCCTCGTCACCAACCTCTCCACCGTGCACGCCGCCACCGACCGCGAGGAGGACGTCCGGGCCGCCCGCCGGATGGACGGCCACGTCAACCGCTGGTGGCTGGACCCCGTCCACGGCCGCGGCTTCCCGGCCGACATGCGGGAGGTGTACGGCGTCGAACTCCCGGAACGGGAAGGCGACTTGGCGACCATCGCCACGCCGCTCGACTGGCTCGGCCTGAACTACTACATGCCGGCCACCGTCGCCGACGACCCCAGCGCCCCCGCACCCCGCGTCCGCTCGGTCCGCCGCCTCGGCGTCCCGCGCACCGGCATGGACTGGGAGATCGACGCGAGCGGCATCGAGACGCTCCTGCTCCGCCTCACCGAGGAGTACGGCGCCCGCCGCCTGTACGTCACCGAGAACGGCTCCGCCTACCCGGACGTCGTACGCCCAGACGGAACGATCGACGACCCCGAACGCCGCCAGTACCTGATCGACCACCTCGCCGCCTGCGCCTCCGCCGCCCGCAAGGGCGCCCCGCTGGCCGGCTACTTCGCCTGGTCGCTGCTGGACAACTTCGAGTGGGCGTACGGGTACGACAAGCGCTTCGGCCTGGTCCACGTCGACTACAAGACCCAGAAGCGCACGATCAAGGGCACCGGACACCAGTACGCGGACATCGTCAGGGCGCACCGCGGACGGGCCCGGCACGCCGCCTGAGCGAGGGCCGAGGGCCCATGGAGGTCAGGGTCCCAGGGCGGCCCGCACTGCCGCCCTGGGACCCTGACCTGCCATCAGCGCGTCGCCCGGCGCAACCTCTGCATCGCGGTCACTTGGTGGTACTACGCCCGCAGGGGCGCGGGGTCACCGAGCTAGCAGTCCCTGAACTCCGGTGACTGGTTCAGGATCTGTGAGCGCCGCGAGGTGAAGCGCCGGTACGTCTCGCCGCTTCGCGCGCCCGGGTGGAAGGCCGCCACCCGGTGGCAGTTCTGGAAGGCCAGTTCCACGCCGAAGTGGCGCTCCAGGCTGCCGCGGATGGCGTCGCTCGCGAGGGCCCGGAGGAGCTGGCCGCGTTCCTGTTCGGACGGGGGAGGGGTCTGGTTGTCGGTGAACTCGGCCTTGCCGTCCTTGAGTTCGGTGGTCAGGGAGGCGATCAGGTCGTAGGCGTAGGGGAGGGACGTGCGGACGGTGTCCACGAAGTCCTCCTCGCGGATGTCACCGGACTCGGCTTCGGCGAGGAGCTTCGGGGAGACGTCGAGAGACATGAAGGGGCGTATCCGTTCTATGAGTTGGTGAGTCGGCACATCGGATTCACGGGTGTGCCGTCGGGTCCGGTACGAAGCCCGGGTCCACCTGGGCGGACAGGTCGGCGCTCGTCGCCTTGTCCGCCCACGCGCGTGCGTTGCGCAGATGGAACTCGACGGCGTGGCGCCGGAGGCCGGCCCAGTCCTTGGGGCGGGCGTCGGCCGCCTCGCGCAGGACGTTCAGGGCGTGCTGGTTGTGGGACTCCAACTCGCCTTGTTCCCGGCCCTGTTCGGCCGCGCGCACCCAGGGTGAGTGGACCAGGTGGGTCAGGAGATCGTCGCCCACCTGTTCCTTGAGGAAGAGGAGGTCGTCCTCGCCGGTCACCTTGTTGCCGACGACCGCGATCCGGATGCCGAACTCCCGGGCGTGGTCGCGGTACTGGCGGTAGACCGAGACGCCCTTGCGGGTGGGTTCCGCCACCAGGAACGTGATGTCGAAGCGGGTGAACAGGCCCGACGCGAAGGCGTCCGCGCCCGCCGTCATGTCGACGACGACGTACTCGCCGGGGCCGTCCAGCAGATGGCCGAGGTAGAGCTCCACCGCGCCGAGCTTGGAGTGGTAGCAGGCGACCCCCAGATCGCTCTCGTCGAACTCGCCCGTCACCATCAGCGGCACGTCACCCGCACGGCGGACGTGCCGGGCGTGGATCTCGTCCTCGCCGAGCAGGCGCAGGAGGCGCGAGCCGCGGCCGGGCGGGGTCGTCTTGATCATGGAATCGGCGGAGACGATCCGGGGGTTCGTACCGCGCAGGTAGTCCTTGATGGCGGGCAGGTGCGCGCCCAGCGGTGGCGCGGCCGGGGACTCGCCGTCGTGGCCCAGCGCCTCCGCCAGGTGCTGGTTGATGTCGCCGTCGATGGCGAGCACCGGCGCGCCGGAGCGGGCCAGGTGGCGGGAGAAGAGCGCCGACAGGGTGGTCTTGCCGCTGCCGCCCTTGCCCACGAACGCGACCCGCATTACCGGGTCCGCCCCGGGCTCATTTTGAAAATGAATGTCATGTCGCTAGGTTTTAGGCAGCTTCTCCGGCCCTGTCAAATCGAGGTGATCACGCGTGGCGGTCAAGTGGGATGATCAAGCCGAGGCCCTTAATGCATATGATGTGCAAGTGCTTGATTACTGCATAAGGGCGGCGGGCCCGGACGACCTCGACGGTGCGCGAGCCGTGATGCTCGACACCGTCCACCGCGAATTCGGCACCGGCTACGTGCCGCGCTGGCACGGCGACATCGTCGACCCGGCCGCCGCCTATCTCGCCCCGGCCCGCCACACCCTCCTCGTCGCCCTCGACCCGGCCGACCGGACCGTCGTCGCCACCGGCGCCCTCGACTCCCGGGGCCCCGCCCACCCGCCGAACCCGCGGCGCATCGCCGACCGCTTCCCCTCCGGTGAGACCGCCCAGCTGCGCCGGATCTACGTCCGCCCCGAGCACCGCCGCCGCGGCCTCGCCCGGCGCCTGGTCGCCGACCTGCTCGCCTTCGCCGCCGCGGACGGCGGCTACCGCGCCGTCTACCTGCACACCGACCCGGCCGTCACCGGCGCCGAGACCTTCTGGCGGTCGCTCGGCAAGGTCGTACTCGACGAGCGCGAGGAGCCCGGCGGCGGGCAGGGGATCATCCACTTCGAGATACCGATGGGGCGATAGCCGCCGTGCGCCGATTCCGACTGCTCCTCGCCCTGTTGCTCACCCCGGTCCTGACCGGCTGCTTCGCCTCCGGCGGTGCCGACCCCTCGTCCGGTGACGCGAAGTCCGGCTCCCGGCTGCGGGTCGCCCTCGCCTTCCCGCCCGCCGAGAACCTCTCCCCGTACGGCGCCGACGCCACGATCCTCAGCCGCCTCGGCGTCACCGAAAGCCTCACCGCGCTGGACACCAACGGCGCCGTCGCCCCCGCACTCGCCGCCTCCTGGCGCCAAGTGGACGACCGCACCTGGCTGTTCACCCTGCGCGAGGCCATCTTCCAGGACGGCACCGAGGTCACCCCGGCCGCGGTCGCCGCCTCCCTGACCCACGCCACCGAGGCCAGGCCCGCCCCGGCCGCCCTCTCCGGCGTCACCCTCAAGGCCGAGCCCGAGGGCGGCACGGGCGTCCGGATCACCACCGGCAACCCCGACCCCGTACTCCCACTCCGCCTGTCCAGCCCGAGCCTCGCGATCCTCGCCGAGAAGGGTTACGACAAGAAGGGCGCCGCCGACCCGGTCGGCACCGCCACCGGCCCCTTCGAGCTCACCGAGGTCACCGGCAGCAGCTCCGCGACCCTCGACCGCTTCGACGACTACTGGGGCGGCCGCGCCCAATCCTCGGGCGTGGACGTGAAGTTCATCGCCGACGGCACCGCCCGCGCCGCCGCCCTGCGCACCGGACAGACCGACCTCGCCGAGGCGATCCCGGTCGCCCAGGCCGCCTCCCTCGACAAGGCCACCCGCAAGGAGACGGCCACCACCCGCACCACCAGCCTGCTGCTCAACAGCAGGAAGGGCCCCTTCAAGGACCCGGCGCTACGGGCCGCCGCCCGCCAGGCGGTCGACACCTCCGCCCTCGCCGACGGTGTCTACGAAGGGCACGCGGACGCCGGCACCGGCATCTACGGACCCGCCGTGACCTGGGCCGAGGGCAAGCGGCAGCAGCCGACCGGGCGGGCCGGGGCGGCGGCGCCCGACGGCACGAGGGTCACCGTCGCCACGTACGACAACCGGCCCGAACTCCCAGAAGTCGCCCAGGTGTTGAAGCAGCAACTGGAGAAGGCCGGGTTCCGGGTGGAGCTGGAGGTGCGCGAGTACTCGCGGCTGGAGAGCGACGCGCTGGCCGGCAAGTTCGACGCCTTCGTGCTCGCCCGCAACACCCTGGTCGACACCGGCGACCCCGTCGCCGTGCTGGCGAGCGACTTCACCTGCGACGGCGGCTACAACCTGGCGCTGCTGTGCGACCAGGGCGTCGACCGGGCCGTGGCCAAGGCCGAGGGCATCGCCGACACGGCGAAGCGGCAGGACGCGGCGATGGCCGCCGAGGCGGCGATCCTCGGCACCGACGCCGTCGTACCGCTGGTCCACCAGCGTGTCATCACCGGCGTCGCCACCTCGGTCCGCGGTGCACTGCTCGACCCGTACGAGCGCACCCTCGTCTCCACCGGCACCCGGCGCTGACGCATGCGGCCCCGACTGACCGCAGTGTGCTGGCGCGTCGGCCTCGCGATCACCCTGATCTGCGACATCGGCCTGCTCCCGTGGCTCTCCCGCACCGACCCCGCGCTCACCGTACTCAAGGCACGCTCGGCCGAACGGGTCCCGACACCCGAGGTGCTGGCCGACGTCCGTGCCCAACTCAACCTGGACGACGGCCCGTTGCGGCTGCTCGGACACTGGGCGGGCGGACTGTGGCGCGGGGACGCGGGACGGTCGTGGATCTCCGGCGCCGAGGTCACGCCCGCCGTGCTCCAAGCCCTCGGTGTCTCCCTGCTGTTGATGGCGGTGGCACTCGCGGTGGCCGCGGTCACCACCGCACTCGTGTGCGCCCGCACCCTGCACCGGCAGGGACGCGGGGCGCGCGCGAGCGGCAGCGGCTCCGCCGTGCTCGCCGCGCTGCCCGAGTTCCTCACCGCGTCCGTACTCGCCACCGTCGTCGGCGTGCAGCTCGGCTGGCTGCCGGCCCTCGGCTGGTACGGGCCCCGGTGGACGGTACTGCCCGCGCTCGCCCTCGGCCTGCCCGCCGGGGCGGTGCTCGGGCGGCTCCTCGACGACCTGCTGCCCAGCGCCTTCGCCGAACCCTGGGCGCGGGCGGCGGCAGCGCGCGGACTGCCCCGCCGTACCATCGCCCGCCAGGCGGTACGCCGTTGCGTCCCCGCCCTGCTCCCCAACACCGGCCTGTTCGTGGTCGGGCTGACCGGCGGATCCGTGGCCGTGGAGCAGATCTTCGACATCCCAGGGCTCGGCCGCACCACCCTCCAGGCCGCCCTCGCCCAGGACCTCCCCGTCCTCCAGGCCGGCACCCTCGCCCTCGTCCTCCTCGCGGCCGCGGCGACCGGCGCCTCCCGCCTCACCGCCCGCCTCCTGATCGGCCCCGCCCTGCGCGACGGCGCCCTGCCGTCCCTGCACCGCCCGACACCGCCGGCCCGCGGGATCCAGCCTTTCTGCTACGGCGGTGTCCTGCTCGCGGTCGTGGCGCTCGGCCTGCCCCGCGACCCGCTGGCGCTGAACACACGGGAACGGCTCCAACCACCCTCCCCGGCCCACCCGTTCGGCACGGACGCCCTCGGCCGGGACGTCCTCGCGCGGGTCGCGCACGGCGCCCTCGACACGCTCCTGCTCGCCCTCGCGATCAGCGCCGTGGCCCTGCTCACCGGCGTACTGCTCGGGCTGCTGCCGCGTCTGTCCGGGCCGCTGGTCGACACGGTCAACGCCGTACCGCCGGTGCTCGGCGCGCTACTCGTCACCGCCGTCGCGGGCAGCGGGCCGGTGACGCCTGCGTTGGCCGTGTCGCTCGTGGCCTGGGCACCGCTGGCCACGCACACCTCGGCGCTGCTGCGGCAGGAACGGGCCGCGCAGCACGTGACCGCCACCCGGGGCCTGGGCGCCGGACGCTGGTACCTCCTCCGCCACGAACTCCTCCCCGCCGTCCTCCCGCCCGTCGTCCGCCACTCCCTCCTCCGCCTCCCCGGCATCGCCCTCGCGCTCGCCTCCCTCGCCTTCCTCGGCCTGGGCGCCCGGCCGCCGTCCCCGGAGTGGGGCCTGCTGCTCGCCGAGAACCAGCCCTACGCCGAGCGCGCCCCCTGGGCGGTCCTGGCTCCGGCCGCCGTACTCGCCCTGTTGGGTGCGCTCGCGGTGAGTGCGGCGGGAGGAGTACGGCGGCGGCCGAGGAGCCGTACGGTCGAAGTGCCTGTCGAACGACCCGCTCACGTACGGGAGTTGGTGGGAGCGGAATGACTGCCGCACTGTCGGCCCGCCTGCGTCGAACGTCGGGGAACACCCACCTCACGCCCCTCCTCAGGCTCCTGATCCTCACTCAGCTCGCCTTCAACGTCGGCTTCTTCGCGGTGCTGCCCTTCCTCTCGGAGCATCTTGGGCAGGCCGTGGGGATGGCGGGCTGGCTTGTCGGATTCGTGCTCGGGCTGCGGACCTTCAGTCAGCAGGGGCTGTTCGTGGTGGGCGGGGCGCTGGCGGACCGGTACGGGATACGGCCGGTGGTGCTGGCGGGGTGCGGGCTGCGGATCGCCGGGTTCGCCTGGCTCGGGTACGCGGACGAGAGCTGGTCGGTGATCGGTGCCGTGCTGCTGATCGGGTTCGCGGCCGCGCTGTTCTCGCCGGCCGTGGAGTCCGAAGTCGCCCGGCAGGCAGTGGTGTCGGAGGAGACGGGCGGGGGCTCGCGGACGCGCGTGCTGGCGTTGTTCACGGTGGCCGGGCAGGCCGGGGCGTTCGCCGGGCCGCTGCTGGGGGCGCTGCTGCTGGAGGTGGACTTCCGCGCGGTGTGCCTGGCAGGGGCCGGGATCTTCGTCCTGGTCCTCGCGGGGCACCTGTGGCTGCTGCCGCAGCACGTACCGGGCCGGGCGCGGACCCGCATGAAAGGCGGGCTGGGCCTGCTCCTCCACAACCGCCGCTTCCTGGCGCTGTGTTGTGCGTACGGCGCCTATCTGCTGGCCTACAACCAGCTGTACCTGGCCCTGCCCGCGGAGGTCGAGCGTGCCGCGGGTTCGCAGGCGCCGGTGGCGTGGCTGTTCGCGCTGTCGTCGCTGCTGGTGGTGACGGCGCAGTTGCCGCTGACGCGGTGGGCCGGTGAGCGGCTGACCCTCCGCAACTCGATGCTGGCGGGCCTGGTCCTGATCACGGCGGGGTTCGCGGCGGTCGCCCTGACCCGCCCGGCGGCCTGGACCGGCACCCCGGGCCTCCTCCCGTCCGCCACCTTCGTCGTCCTGCTCACCCTGGGCCAGATGCTGGTCGCCCCGGTCGCCCGGGCCTGGGTCCCGGACCTGGCGGAGGACGGCCGTCTCGGTCTCTACACGGGCGCACTGTTCTCGGTGTCCGGCCTGATGGTCCTGGCAGGCAGCTCGGCGACGGGGCTACTGCTCGACACGGGGCTGCCGCCGAGCGTCCCGTGGCTGGCCCTGGCGGCCGTACCGGCCGTGGCGATGGTGCTGTTGCCACGAAGCCGATGACAGCGTGAACGCCGCTCAGGACGCGACCGACTCCCGCTCCGCCTCCTTTTCCAGCATCTCCTCCACCTCGCCCTCCTGGACCCTCGACGTCCGGTACAGCCAGTGGATGTCTCGGCCGAAGGACCAGGTCAGGGACGTGAGGGCCAGGGCGGTCACCGCGAAGGAGGCGATGGAGGGGAAGAGGTCCGAGGCAGCCAGGAGGAGGCAGATGCCCTGCATCGCCGCCACCGTCTTGCGGGCCGTACTCGGGGGGAGAGGGGCGTTCAGCCAAGGGTAGGCGCGGGCCGCCGCCACGAAGGCGTAGCGCATGCCGCCGATCAGCAGCACCCACGGGCCGAGCCGCATCGAGACGTACACGCTCAGGACCAGGATCAGGAACGCGTCGACCTCCATGTCGAAGCGCGCGCCGAGGGGGGTGGAAGTGCCCGTCGCGCGGGCCACCTTGCCGTCCACTCCGTCGAGGATGAGGGCGACTGCCGTCAGACCCACGAAGAGGGTCACCGGGGGTGAGCTTTCGAAGGAGTCGGCCACCAGGGCCGTCACTCCGCCCACCAGGGTCGCCCGGCCGAGAGTGACCCGGTTCGCCGGGCCGAAGGAGCGCACGCGCGAGCGGTGCAGTGCTTTGGAGAGCACCGCCCAGCTGGCGACGGCGAAGGCGAGGCCGGTCAGCCAGCCCGCCGGCCCCATGCCGATCGCCGTACCGAGCAGGGCAAGCAACAGGATCTGCAGACCCGCTCCCACAGCGGTCTCCTGCTGGACCAGCCTTGCGTCGTAAGTGTTGTTCAGGGCCACCGCACACCCTCCGGCCATATGACAGAGTCGATCAACGCCGCGTACTGTGCGCGGCCTGTGCACACCTCGGTACGTGAACCACTTCCCGATCGTTCAGGAGGACGCCGATGAACCGCTCCGCACGAGCGTTCTGGCTACGCCAACCGGGTGAAGGTGAGATACGGGACGTAGACCTGCCGGAACCCACGGAGAGTGACGTTCTGGTGCGCACGCTCTTCTCCGGAGTCAGCCGGGGGACCGAAACGCTCGTGTTTCGCGGGGGCGTGCCGGAGAGCCAGCGCGCGGCCATGCGCGCGCCTTTCCAGGAGGGCGAGTTCCCCGCCCCCGTGAAGTACGGCTACCTGAGTGTCGGCGTGGTGGAGGAGGGGGTGGAGGAGCTGGTGGGGCGGACGGTTTTCTGTCTGTATCCGCATCAGACCCGGTACGTCGTTCCCGCCGCCGCGGTCACCGTCGTACCGGACACCGTGCCCGCCGAGCGCGCCGTCCTCGCGGGGACGGTGGAGACCGCCGTCAACGCCCTCTGGGACGCCGCGCCCCTGGTCGGCGACCGCATCGCCGTGGTCGGGGGAGGCATGGTGGGCTGCTCGGTGGCCGCCCTGCTGGCCCGCTTTCCCGGTGTACGAGTGCAACTGGTCGACGCCGATCCGGCCCGCGCCAAGGTCGCCCAGGCCCTCGGCGTCGACTTCGCCCTGCCCGCCGACGCCCTCGGCGAACGCGACCTCGTCGTGCACGCGAGCGCCACCGAACAGGGCCTCGCCCGGTCCCTGGAACTGCTCAGATCCGAGGGCACGGTCCTGGAGCTGAGCTGGTACGGCGACCGGCGGGTCTCCCTCCCGCTCGGCGAGGTCTTCCACTCCCGCCGGCTCGTCGTCCGCTCCAGCCAGGTCGGCACCGTCTCCCCGGCCCGCCGCGACAGCCGTAGCTACGCGGACCGGCTCGCCCTCGCCCTCGACCTGCTCGCCGCCCCCGCGCTGGACGCCCTCGTCACCGGAGAGTCCGCCTTCGAGGAGCTCCCGGACGTCATGCCGCGCCTGGCCTCCGGGGAGATCCCGGCGCTCTGTCACCGGGTCCGTTACGCGGACACGGCCTGAGAGTCGTTCAATCCGGGACGACCTCTGGGCTTGCAAGACCGCCTGACCTGAGAAAAGAGTGAGAGGCGGCTGAACACGGGGAAGCGAAGAGCCGTACTACACGGCATCCCCCGGCAGGGATCAGCCGGGGGACCAGACGCGCCGCACCTGGAGGGTCGTCCGTTGTTCAGTGTCACTGTCCGCGATCACATCATGATCGCCCACAGCTTTCGCGGCGAGGTCTTCGGACCCGCACAGCGCCTGCATGGAGCCACGTTCCTGGTGGACGCCACCTTCCGGCGCGAGCAGCTGGACGACGACAACATCGTCGTCGACATCGGACTGGCCACCCAGGAACTCGGCGCCGTGGTCAGCGAGCTGAACTACAGAAACCTCGACGACGAGTCCGAGTTCGCCGGAATCAACACGTCAACGGAGTTCCTGGCCAAGGTCATCGCCGACCGGCTCGCCGAGCGCATCGAGAAGGGCGCGCTCGGCGAGGGCGCCAGGGGCATCGCCGGGATCACCGTCACGCTCCACGAGTCCCACATCGCCTGGGCGAGTTACGAGCGTGCCCTGTGACCGACGTGACCCTGGAGAAGGCGGCGAAGCCGGCGCTCGACTATGTGCCGGTGCAGAGTTCCGTACTGAAGAACGCCGAGATCATCCCCATGTCCCTGCGCTCCGTGCACTTCGTCCTGCCGGGCGGGGTCGACGACCCGGCCGTGCCGAGCGGCGGCAACGCCTATGACCGGCGCGTGAGTCTGGACCTGGCGGGCTTCGGCTGGCAGGTCCACAAGCACGCCGTCGACGGCAGCTGGCCCCGCCCCGACTCCGCGGCCCGCGCGGAACTCGCGCGCACGCTGCGGGAGTTGCCGGACGGGTCCGTCGTCCTGCTGGACGGACTGGTCGCCTGCGGCGTCCCCGAGATCATCGTGCCGGAGACCGAGCGGCTGAACCTCGCCGTCCTCGTCCATCTCCCGCTCGGCGACGAGACGGGCCTGGAGCCCTCCCTGGCCGCCGAGTTGGACGCCAAGGAGCGGGACGTACTGCGGTCCGTGCCCGCCGTCATCGCCACCAGCGACTGGGCGGTACGACGCCTGGTCTCGCACCACGGCCTCGCCCCCGAGCGGGTCCATGTGGCCGCCCCCGGCGCCGACATCGCGCCCCTCGCCTCCGGCACCGACGGCGTCTCCCGGCTGCTGTGCGTGGCCGCGGTGACCCCGCGCAAGGGACAGCACCGGCTGGTGCAGGCGCTGGCCGCCGCGGTCGACCTGCCGTGGCACTGCGTGTGCGTCGGCGCGCTCACCCAGGACCCGGAGTACGTCGGCCATCTGCGGGCGCTGATCAAGGAGTTCGGCCTTCAGGACCGCATCGAGCTGGCGGGCCCGCAGGCCGGCGCGGCGCTCGACGCCAGCTACCACACCGCCGACCTGATGGTCCTGACCTCGTACGCGGAGACGTACGGCATGGCGGTCACCGAGGCCCTCGCGCGCGGCATCCCGGTGCTCGCGACCGACGTCGGGGGTCTGCCCGAGGCGGTCGGCCGCGCCCCCGACGGTGGCGTGCCCGGCATCCTCGTACCGCCGGAGGACCCCGCCGCGCTCGCCGCCGAACTGCGCGGCTGGTTCGGCGAGGCGGACGTACGACGTCGGCTGAAGGCCGCCGCCAGGGGCCGGCGGGCCGCCCTGGACGGCTGGGCGACGACGGCCCGCAGCCTTGCCGGAGTACTGGGCCGGCTACCGAGCGAACCCAGGAGGGCGGCATGAACGTGAACAGCAGGACGAGGACCAAGTCCGCAGGGAAGATCCCGGCCCAGCCGGGGCCGAGGGAGACGAAGGTGGGTTCCGTGGCCGGTGCCGTCCAGCACGAAAGCGCGCCCGCCCCGGGCTCGGTGATCCCCGGCGCCGGCCCCGCCGCGCGCCCCGGCGAGCGGGCCACCGTACGCCTGCGGGAGACCGGGCCCGACGAGCCGCCGCGCTACGCCCCCGAGTGGCTGGAGCTGCGCGAGCCCGCCGACGCGGCCGCCCGGGCGCACGAACTGCTCGACCCGCTGCGGATCCGGCTCGCGAACCTGCCGGGCAAGGCCGGCCTCGTCATCCACGACCTCGGCTGCGGCACCGGCTCCATGGGCCGCTGGCTCGCCCCGCGCCTCGACGGTCCCCAGCACTGGATCCTGCACGACCGCGACCCCTACCTGCTGCACTTCGCTGCCGTCGCCTCGCCGCGCTCGGCCGCCGACGGCAGCCGGGTCACCGTGGAGACCCGGCGCGGCGACGTCGCCCGGCTCACCCCGGACGCCCTCGCCGGCGCCTCCCTGGTGACCGCCTCCGCGCTCCTCGACGTCCTCACCCGCGCCGAGATCGAGACCCTGGCCGCCGCCTGCACGGGCGCGGGCTGCCCGGCGCTGCTGACGCTCTCGGTGGCCGGCCGCGTCGAACTCACCCCGGCCGACCCGATGGACCAGGAGATCGCCGAGGCGTTCAACGCCCACCAGCGGCGTGACGGCCTGCTCGGTCCGGACGCGATCACCGTCGCCTGCGAGGCCTTCTCGGAGCGGGGCGCCACGGTACGGGTCAACCCGAGCGCCTGGCGGCTCGGCCCCGGCGAGGCCGCCCTCACGGCCCAGTGGCTGCGCGGCTGGGTCGGCGCGGCCGTCGAACAGCGGCCCGAGCTGAAGCAGCGTGCAGAACGGTATCTGCAGCAGCGCCTGGCGGCCTGCGAGGCCGGCGAGCTGCACGTCACGGTCCACCACAGCGACCTGCTGGCGCTGTCCCGGCCGACGGGCGGGGCGTCATGAGCGTGGAGACGGTACGGGCACTCGTGGTGCGGGCGGAACGGCGGGGGGCCGTGGTGGCCGGAGCGGGTGTGGATGTGGTGTCCGGGGCGCCGGGGGGCGTCGAGGCCGGGACCCGGGGCGCTCTGCCGGGGCGGCGCGGGGCTGAGCGGCGGGCTGCCCCGCCGACGGGGGGCGGTGCTGAGGCGCAGGCCGGTGTTGAGACGCCGACCGGCTCGTCGGCCCCGCGCGGTGCCGAGGCGCGAGCTGCCCTGCCGACGCGTGTTCGTGGCGGGACTCGGGTCGAAGGTGCCGATCGGCCGGCAGCCGCAGGTGCTGCCACCGTCGCCGTCGAGGTGTGGGAGGGCGGGCTGGCGTGTCTTGCCGCGCGGGATGCCGCTCTGCTGGCGCGGGCCGATGCGCTCGCCGCCGCCCCGCCCACCGGGCCCGCCGTCTCCAAGGCCCGTATCGGCGTGATCGTCTCCTCTGCCCGGCCGGAGTCGGTCAGGGCGCGGACGCCCGGGTGGCGTGCCGTGCTGTCCCGGCTCAACTCCCGTGCCGTACGCACCCACTTCGGCACCGTCGTGGGTGTCGCCATCCTCGGCGCGCTGCTGTGGCGCCTCGGCACCGGTGTCCTGCTGGACGGGCTGCGCAGCATCGACGCGACGACGCTGGTGGTGGCCCTGCTGGTCGGCGTCGCCACCACCGTGCTCAGCGCCTGGCGCTGGGCGCTGGTGGCCCGCGGCCTGAAGATCGACCTGCCGCTCGGACCGGCCGTCGCCGACTACTACCGCGCGCTGTTCCTCAACGCCGCCCTGCCCGGCGGTGTCCTCGGCGACGTCCACCGGGCGGTCCGGCACGGGCAGAGCGCCGGTGACCTCGGGCGCGGTGTGCGTTCGGTGGTGCTCGAACGGGTCGCCGGCCAGATCGCGCTGACGGTCGTCGGTACGGCGATGCTGCTGACGATGCCGTCACCGGTGCTCGGCGAGGTACGCCACTTCGCGCCGCTGGTCGGCCTGGCGGCCGTGGGAGCGCTCGCCGTCGTCGCCGCGCTGCGCATGAACAAGGCGCCGTCCCGCCGCGGAACGCGGCTGCGCTCGACGCTCGCCGAGGCACGCGAGGGGCTGCTGTCCCGTCGGAACTGGCCCGGCGTCACCCTCTCCTCGCTGCTGATCCTGGCCGGCCACCTCGGGATGTTCGTGCTGGCCGCCCGGGTCGCCGGCTCCGGCGCCTCCGTCGCCGTCCTGCTGCCGCTCGCGGTCCTCGCACTGGTCGCCATGGGACTGCCGCTGAACGTCGGCGGGTTCGGCCCCCGGGAGGGCGTCACCGCCTGGGCGTTCGGCGCGGCCGGCCTCGGCGCGAGCAGCGGTGTCGCGGTCGCCGTGGTGTACGGCGTGCTGAGCTTCGTGGCCGCCCTGCCGGGCGCCGTCGTCCTCGTCGCCCGCTGGTACACGGGCCTGCGTGCGGGTTCCGGGGCGTCCCCGGAACCCGACGGCGCCTATGCGCGTCCTTCCTCCGAGGTCAGCAGCGAGAAAATCGCGCCGAAGGAATCCGCGAAGCTCGCCAGCAGTTCCTTCCCCTTTTCCGCGGAACCCAGCGAAGGACGTCCAATGACACCCGAATCGGTATAGCCGGACATACCGAGGGTGAGCAGATGACGCCGGTCGTCCGCGACGAAATCGGAGGTCTCATAACCGGGGCGGAGAAATTCCGGATGAGCGTGCAGCAGGATGGAGGTCTCGATTTCTCCCGCGTGCATGTCGGTCAGCAGCGAGGTGGTCACCCCCGCCCGCTGCCGCGCCGCTTCCCAGTCCTCCGCGGCCGGGAACAGCGCCATGCGCTCGCCACGGGCGGAGGATTCCTGGACGACATTGCCCAGTACGTAGTTCCCGCCGTGCCCGTTGACGACCACCAGGGCGTCGACGCCGGAGCGGCGGAGCGACTGTGCAATGTCACATACCACCGAGTGAAGGGTCACCGAGGAGATGCTGACGGTCCCGGGCCAGGCCGCGTGCTCGTGCGAACAGGAGATCGTCACCGGAGGGAGGAGGTGCACCGGGTACGCCGCGGCGATCTCCCGGGCCACGGCACAGGCGACCAGCGTGTCGGTCGCCAGCGGAAGAAACGGACCGTGTTGTTCGAAGCTTCCCACCGGAAGGACGGCCACCTGTGTTGAGACACCCGCCGCCCTGGTCCGTACCTCTTCCGTAGTGTCCGCCGGCACCAGTCCGTCTGCCGCCGTACGCGCGCCCGAACCACTCATTTCTTCACGGCCTTTCGTCTCTGCTTAGGAATCGAATCATGACAGAAAAAATCGGCGTACTCGGCAAGAAGACCCCGCAGCGCACGGGCGTGGAACGGATAGTGAATGCACCGCTGCCCACGGTGTACGGGCAATTCCGGGCCGTGGGTTACATGGATCATGATCGCGGCGATGAACAAGTGGCCCTGGTCTACGGTGAGATAGGCGCCGACGACGTTCTGACCCGGTTGCATTCCGAGTGCCTGACCGGTGACGCGTTCGGCTCCCAGCACTGCGAGTGCGGCGATCAGCTGGCCGCCGCGCTGAAGGCCGTGGTCGCCGAAGGCAGCGGCATAGTCGTGTACTTGAGGGGCCACGAGGGCCGCGGTATCGGCCTGCTCGCCAAGCTGCGCGCGATGGCCCTTCAGGCGGAGGGCCTGGACACGGTGGAGGCCAACCTCGCGCTCGGCCTGCCGGTGGACGCCCGCGACTACGGCGTCGCCGCCGGGATGCTGCACGACCTGGGCGTGAAGTCCGTACGCCTGCTCTCCAACAACCCGCGCAAGCGCGAGGCGTTGGTGGACCACGGCATCGAAGTCGCCGAAACCGTCCCGCTGTTGATCCCGCCGTGCGAGAGCAACATCACCTATCTGCGCACGAAGCGGGAACGGCTGGATCATGTCCTGCCGCACCTGGACGCGGTGGCACACCTGTCATCCTGACCGCGTGCAGACACAAGCCAGTGCCGTAGTCATCGGCGGTGGGGTGATGGGCACGAGCATCGCCTACCACCTCGCCGCCGCCGGTGTCCGGGACGTCGTACTCGTCGAGCGGGACGAGCTGGCATCCGGGTCCACGTCGAAGGCCGCGGGCGGAGTGCGGGCGCAGTTCTCCGACGAGCTGAACGTCCATCTGGGGGCCCGCAGTCTCGAGGCCTTCGGGCGGTTCCAGGAGGAGATCGGGTACGACATCGGGCTGCACCGCGTCGGCTACCTCTTCCTCCTCTCCACGCCCGAGGAGGTCGCCTCCTTCGAGGAGAGCGTCCGGCTCCAGAACTCGCTCGGCGTGCCCAGCCGCATGATCACGCCGAAGGAGGCCCGCAAGCTCTCCCCGCTGATCAGCACCGACGGTCTGCTCGCCGCCGCCTATTCGCCGGACGACGGCCACTGCACCCCCGAGGCCGTGGTCCACGGCTACGCCTCCGCGGCCCGCGCGCTCGGCGTCCGCATCCTGCGGCACACCGAGGTCACCGGCATCGAGCTGCACGGCAGCACGATCACCGCCGTCTCGACCACCCTGGGCCGGATCGCCACGGGCGTGGTCATCTGCACGGCCGGCCCCTGGTCGCGGGCGGTCGGCAGGATGGCCGGCGTGGAGCTGCCGGTGGTGCCGCTGCGCCGCCAGATCGCCGTCACGGAACCGGTCAAGGGGCTGCGTCCCGACCTCCCCATGACCATCGACTTCACCACCAGCCTCTACTTCCACGCCGAGGGCCCCGGCCTCCTCCTCGGCATGTCCGACCCGGACGAGCGGCCCGGCTTCGCCACCGACACCCACGACCGTTGGATCCCCGGCCTGTACGCGGCCATGGAGCGCCGCGCACCCGCCCTGCTCGACCTGCGCCGCACCGGTGGCTGGGCGGGCCTGTACGAGGTCACCCCGGACCACAACGCGCTGATCGGCGAGGCCACTTCGGTCTCCCGGTTCCTCTACGCCACCGGCTTCTCCGGGCACGGTTTCCTCCAGGGACCCGCCGTCGGCGAGGTCGTCCGCGACCTGTGCCTGGGCCGCGTACCCTTCGTGGACGTCAGCCCCTTGAGCGCCGACCGTTTCGCGGCCGACGCCCACCGCCCGGAGGCCAACCTCGTATGACAGAGCTCCACCTGTGGCTGCGCCACGAGGACCGCAGGACCGAACGCCGCACCCCGATCGTGCCGTCCGACGCCCGGCGGCTCGTGGACAGCGGAGTGACGCTGACCGTGGAGGAGTCCCCGCAGCGGATCTTCCCGATCGAGGAGTACGAGGCGGCCGGCTGCGATGTCGCGCGTGCGGGCTCGTGGGTGTCGGCGCCGCAGGACGCCGTGATCCTGGGCCTGAAGGAACTCCCGGACGGGCCGGGCGAACTGACGAACCGGCACATCTTCTTCGGCCACGCGTACAAGCGGCAGCCCGGCGCCGAAACCTTGCTGCGTCGCTTCGCGGCGGGCGGCGGCACCCTCCTCGACCTGGAGTACCTGGTCGACGACCACGGCCGCCGTCTCGCCGCCTTCGGGTTCTGGGCCGGCTACCTGGGCGCCGCCCTCGCCGTGCTCCAGCAGCGGGGCAGGCTCGTCGCGCCGCTCAGGCCCACCTCGAAGGAGGAACTGGACGAACGCCTCCGACGGGCCGACGGGGACGAGGAGTTCACCGCCCTGGTGATCGGCGCCCTGGGCCGCAGCGGCCGCGGCGCGCGCCTCGCCCTCCAGATGGCCGGCGTCGAGCCCACCTGCTGGGATCTCGCCGAGACCCGCGACCTGGACCGGCCCGCGCTGCTCGGGCACGACGTCATGGTGAACGCGGTCCTCGCCACCACCCCCGTCCCGCCCTTCCTGCGCGAGGCGGACCTCGACGACCCCGCCCGCCGCCTGCGCACCCTGTGCGACGTCACCTGCGACGTCGGCTCGCCGCTGAACGTCCTGCCGGTCTACGACCGCACCACGGACTGGACGGATCCCGCGCGCCGCCTGCGCAAGGAACCCCCGCTGGACCTCATCGCCATCGACAACCTGCCCTCCCTGCTCCCGCAGGAGTCCAGCACCGACTTCTCGGCGGCCCTCGTCCTCCAGCTGCTGGAGTTCGGCACCGGCGGACCGTGGGGCCGCTGCCTGGACCGGTTCCACCAGGCCTGCCGTGAACTCGGCATCGCAGAAGGGGAGTTCCGCAATGTCTGAACGCGTCCCGGCGAGCGGCACCGTCCACTGGATCGGCGCCGGACTGTCCACGGGCAGCGGCCTGGCCCGGCTGTGCGAGAGCGCCGGGCGGGTACGGCTGTGGCACCGCACCGAGGAGCGGGCCGCCGAGGCCCTCGGCCGGCTGGGCCTCACCGGGCGCGCCGAACCCCGCGCCTACACGCTCCCCGCGCTCACCGCCGAACTGGTCCCCGGCGACGTCGTCGTATCGATGCTGCCCGCTCCGGAACACGCCGGCCTCCTCGCCGCCTGCGTCGCCGGCGGCGCCCACTTCGCCTGCTCCAGCTATGTCTCGGACGCCGTCCTCGAACAGGTGCCCGAGGCTGCCAAGGCCGGCCTGGTCGTCCTCACCGAGGCCGGGCTCGACCCGGGCATCGACCACCTCTTCGCCCACAGCCTCGTCGCCCGCGCCCGGGAGGCCGTCGGGGACGGTACGGCGGCCTCGTACACCTTCACCTCGTACTGCGGCGGCATCCCCGCGGTGCCGAACGACTTCAGGTACCGCTTCAGCTGGGCGCCCGCCGGTGTCCTGGGCGCCCTTCGCTCGCCCGCCCGTTACATCGAGGACGGCGCCGAGACCACGGCGGACCGTCCCTGGGAGGTCACCCGGCCGCACGTCCTCGACGGCGAGAGCTTCGAGGTGTACCCGAACCGGGACAGCGTGCCCTTCGTCGAGCAGTACGAGCTGCCGGCCGCCTGGCGGGCGCGGTCGTTCGTGCGCGGCACGCTGCGGCTGGAGGGCTGGCTGCGGGCCTGGGACGCGGTGTTCGAGGAGCTCCGGGCCGGGGACGACGCCCGGATCGCCGCCCTGGCAAGGGAGTTGGCGGACCGGTACCCGACGACGGAGGCCGACCGCGACCGTGTCGTCCTCGCCGTGTCGCTCGACGTGCGCGCCGAGGAGGGCCGGAACTGGTCGGGTTCCTACCTGCTCGACCTGGTGGGTGACGCGGAGGAGAGCGCGATGGCACGGCTGGTCTCCCGGCCGCTGGCCCTCGGGGTCCGGCACATCCTGGACGGTTCGCTGCCGGCGGGCCTGAACCGGGCCGCGGAGACGGCGGCCCGGTCGGAGGAGTGGCTGGGCGAACTCGCCGGTGAGGGAGTGGAGTTCACCCTTCGCGCCGCCCCCTAGGGCGTGTCGTCAGTCGGTGATCGCCTCGTACACCAGGCGCTTGAGGTCCGGGTTGAGCTTGAAGGTCTTCGGCCGGACCTGGGTCATGAACTGCACGGTCAGATCGTGGGCGGGGTCGACCCAGAAGGTCGTCGTCGCCGCCCCGCTCCAGCCGTAGGCGCCCGGGCCCGAGGGCGCCAGGGTGCGCTCCGGGTCGACGACGACGGAGACGCCCAGGCCGAAGCCGACGCCGTCGTGGCCCGGCTGGTCCTGGGCCGGGCGGCTGCCGAAGGCGCGCAGGTCGGCGCCGCCCGGAAGGTGGTTCCTGGTCATCAGGTCCACCGTCCCGGGCGCGAGGAGCCGGACGCCGTCGAGTTCTCCGCCACGGCGCAGGAACTCCATGAAGCGGTGCACGTCGTGCGCGGAGGCCGCGAGCCCGCCGCTGCCGGACAGGAAGCGGGGCCGTCCGCCGCGCAGCGGCAGCCCGGGGACCGGCTCGATACCGCCGGTGTCCGTCTCGCCGTACAACTCGGAGAGCCTGACGGCCTGTTGGTCGCTCACGCGGAATCCGGCGTCGGTCATGCCGAGCGGACCGAGGACGCGCTCGCCGACGAACTCGTCGAGCGGCTGCCCGGAGACGACCTCGATGACCCGGCCGAGCACGTTGGTGGCCACCGAGTAGTTCCACTGGGTGCCCGGCTCGAACTGGAGCGGCAGGCTCGCGTACACCTCCACCGTCTCGGCCAGGTTCGAGCCCGGCACCACGGCCGACTCAAGGTTGGCCGCGCGGTACAGGGCGTCGACGGGGTGGGAGTGGTAGAAGGCGAAGGTCAGGCCCGCGGTGTGGGTCAACAGGTGTCGTATCAGCGGGGGTTGGGCGGCCGGACGGGTGCGGACGTCCGCGCCGGAGCCGCTCTCGTAGACCTGCGGGTCGGCGAAGGCGGGGAGGTGGTGGGCGACCGGGTCGTCGAGCGAGAGCCGGCCCTCCTCCACGAGTATCAGCGCGGCGACCGTGGTGACCGGCTTGGTCATGGAGTAGATCCGCCACAGGGTGTCCGGCTCGACGGGCAGACCGGCGGCGATGTCACGCCGGCCGTGCGCGGTGAGGTGGGCGACGCGTCCGCCGCGCGCCACGGCCACCAGATAGCCGGGCAGGCGTCCCTCGTCGACGTAGTGGGCGAAGTGCTGGTCGAGGCGGTCCAGTGCCTTCGCGTCCAGCCCGGCGTCGCCCGGGTCCACCTCTTGTCGCAGCTGTGCCATCGCTCGTTCTCCTCCACTTGCACTCGTCGAGGTTGCGCTCCGGTGAACACGTCACCGAACCGGCCTCAGAGCTCATCGTCGCGCAGGAACGCGGGCCGGGTCCCCCTCTTGGCCGGTATTGATCGCCAGGGCAGAACGTTTCGGCAGCCGCCGTCCCACCAGCGCCCCGGCCCCCGCCACCCCCGCGAGCACCAGCAGCGGCAGCGCGTGACCGTGCCCCAGCCCCATGAGCGTGGTGGCCACGGCCACCCCCAGCACCGGCCCGACGTTCATCGCGGTCTGCTGCAACCCGCCCGCCACCCCGGCCGACTCCACGGGCGCCTGTCGTACGACGACATGGGTGGCGGCGACCATCACGGTCCCGTATCCGGCGCCGAGCAGCGCGAACCCGGCACAGAGAGTGGGCGAGCCCTCGGCCCGGACCAGCACGAGCACGCCGGCCGCCAGGACGGTCATCGCGACCACGGTCGTACGGCGGGCTCCGGCCCGGCGCAGCAGTACGGCGGACCCGGGCGCGGCGGCGACGACCAGGGCCGCGAGCGGGAGGCCGAGCAGCGCCATGTGCAGGGGGTCGAAGCCGAGGGTGTCCTGCAACAGGAAGGTGGCGACGAACAGCGTGCCCTGGAGCGTGGCGGAGGCGGCGACCAGGATGCCGAGCGCGGGGGTGACGGCGGGGGAGCGGACGACGTCCGGCGGCACCAGGGGGTTGGCGGTACGGCGCTCGTGGCGGACGAAGGCGACGCCGGCGATCAGGGTCAGGAGCAGGGCGGCCGAGGCAGTGGGGGAGAGGCCGTCGGCGGGCAGCGTGACCAGGGCGTGGACCAGGCCGGCGAGGGCCAGGGCCAGGAGGATGGCGCTGAGAGCATTCAGGCGGCTGACCGCGTGGGAGGTCGGGCTCGGCTCCTCGGCGCCGGTGCCGACCGGGTGTGGTCGGGCGGAGGGCTGCCCCTGGGCACTGCCGCCGACGGCGTGGGGTCGACCGGACGGCTGCCGCGCGGTGCCGCCGCTGCCCGTGCCGAGGCGGGCGCCGGGCTGGGCGGAGGGTGCCTGCTCGGTGTTGCCGCGAACGGTGAGCGCGAGCGTGCCGAACACCAGCGCCGGTACGACGTTGAGGAAGAACACGGCCCGCCAGCCCGGCCCGGAGACCAGCGCCCCGCCCAGCACCGGCCCCATCGCGGCCGCCAACCCGATCGCGCTCATCCGCAGAGCGATCGGCATCCGCAGCCGGTCCGGCGGGAACGCGGCCCGCAGCATGCCGAGCGTGGCCGGTTGCAGCAGCGCCCCGAACACGCCCTGCGCGACCCGCAGTCCGATCACCCAGCCGATCCCGGGCGCGACCCCGATCCCCGCCGAGGCCGCCCCGAAGCCCAGCATCCCGACGCCGAAGACCCGTTGATGCCCGTACCGGTCCCCGAGCCGCCCGGAGAACACCAACAACCCGGCCACCGCGATGAGATACCCGGTGCCGGTCCACTGGACCTGCGCGAAGGAGGCGCTCAACTCCCGTTGCAGGGTGGGTTGTACGACGGTCAGGACTGTGCCGTCGAGGGCGACTATCATCGCGCCGACCACGCTGCTCGCGAGGGTGAGGGATCGGTGCGTGGTCATGCCCCGGCCCCCAGGTGCGCGTCGAGGGCCGACTGCAGCAGCGGTACGAAGTCGTCGGCGCCGGTGGCCAGTTGGAGGCTGCCCCAGGCCCACAGCTGCGCGATGCCGTGCAGGTTCGCCCACAGCGCGCCCGCGACCAGCCGGGCGTCGACGTCGGGGCGGACCCGGCCGACCAGTTCCACCAGACGGCCGAACAGCGGCAGGCTGGTGTCCCGCAGCCTCAAGTGTCCGCTCTCCAGCAGGTCGTGACGGAACATCAGCTCATACATGCCGGGGTTGTCGAGGGCGAACCGCAGATAGACGTCCGCCAGCGTCGCGAGCTGCTCGCGCGGCGGTGCCGTATCGTCGCCGACCGCCGCCGTCACCCTCTCGCCGAGCTGGGCGAAGCCGCGCCGTGCGATGGCGGAGAGCAGCTCCAGGTGGGTCGGGAAGTAGCGGCGCGGCGCTCCGTGCGAGACGCCGGCCCGGCGTGCGATCTCCCGCAGGGTGAGGGCCTGCGCGCCCTCGCGGGCGACCAGCTCCACGCCGACGTCGACCAGCCGGGTCCGGAGCCCTGTCTCCGATTCATCCATAGACACTGTCTACCAGGTGGCCGTAGACAGTGTCTACCCGTGCCGGGAATGCGGTGGCCCGGCGCGCGGGTTGACCCAGATATGACTCAGGACACACTGCTGGAGCTGCTCTCCGACCACCACGGCGGCGTGCTGGTCACCCTCAAGCGCGACGGACGACCCCAGCTGTCGAACGTCAGCCACCACTACGACCCCGACGAGCGGATCCTCCTGATCTCGGTGACGGACGACCGGGCCAAGACCCGCAACCTGCGCCGCGACCCGCGCGCGTCGTACCACCTGTCCAGCCCCGACCGGCGGGCCTACACGGTCGTCGAGGGCACCGCGGAACTCACGCCGGTCGCCAGGGATCCGCACGACGACACGGTCGAGGAGCTCGTCCGCTACTACCGCGGAGTCCTCGGTGAGCACCCCGACTGGGACGACTACCGCGCCGCGATGGTCCGCGACCGGCGGCTGGTGGTGCGGCTGAAGGTGGAGCGGGCTTACGGGATCCCCAGGTGATGCCCCGTCACCCGCCCCTGATCCGGCTAGGGTTGATCCACTGAGAGTGACGCGGATTCAGGGACGGGGGATCGAGGGGCATGCTGGACCTCCTTTCGGTGGGCGCGATCAGTGCGGTCCTCGGCGCGGTCGGAAACGGCATGGCCGGGGAATTCGGCAAGTGGGCCTGGGAGTCGGCGGGCGGAGCGGTCCGGCGTGTCGCCGGGCGGGAGGTGGTCGCGCCCACGACGCCCGGCCAGCTCGAGGACGTGGCCCGTCTGGTGCACGAGCGGGTGCGGGCCGATCCGCAACTCGCCCGCACCTGGGCCTCGTTCGCCCGCTCGGCACCCGTGCCCGGGGTGCCCGAACGGCTCGCGCACCCCCGCCTGCCCGGTGCCCCGCGCTTCTTCACGGACCGCGAGCAGGCCGTGAAGCTCCTCGACAAGGAGGCGACCCGCCCCTTCGAGGGCCGTCCCAGGTTCGCCCTCCTGCACGGCCCCGAGGGCATCGGCACGACCACCCTCGCCTGCCACTGGGGCTGGCGGCAGGTCGACCGCTACCCCGACGGCCAGCCCTACGTCGACCTGCGCGCCCGCACCCCCGAGGCCGCCCTCGGTGATCTGCTGCGCCAACTCGGCCTGGCGGAGGAGGAGATACCCGCGTCCGCCGATGCCCGTGCCGACCTCTTCCGGCGCTGCGCGGCCGACCGTCGTCTGCTCCTCGTCCTCGACCACGCCACCTCGGCGGCGCAGCTCGAACCACTGCTGATCACCGCGCCGGAAGTGTTCACCATCGTGGTCGCCCGGCATCCGCTCGTCGGGCTCGGTGCCCTGCGGATCCCGATCGGCCCGCTCGCGCGGCGGGACGCGGTACGGATGCTGAAGCGCGTGGCGGGAGAGGACGCGGTCGCCGCCGCGCGCCCCACCCTGCCCACGCTCCTCGACCGCTGCGCGGGCTCGCCGTACGCGCTGCGCGCCGCGGCCGTCCACCTCGCGACGGGGCGCGGGCCTCGGGAGGACGCCGTCGGCGCCCCGGAAGGTGCGGCCGTGCCTCCGGAGAACCCCACCCGGCCCGAGACCGACCCCGTCCGCGCCGCCACCGAGGACTCCTACCGTCACCTCGCCCCCGACGCGGCCCGCCTCTACCGCCTGGCCGGCCTGCGTGACTGGCCCGCCCTCGACGCAGCCGCGGCCGCGTGGGCCACCGGGGCCGACGAGACCGAGGCCGCCCGCCTCCTGGGTGAGCTCGCGGACGCGCTGCTCCTCCAGCGCACCGGCTCCGGCCGCTACCGCTACCGCCCCTCCGTCCGTGCCCACGCCGAGCGCACCGCGGCCGCCGTCGACGGTGTCGCGGCCTGCTCGGCGGCCGTCGCCCGGGTCGTCGACGGCTGCCGTGACCTGGCCGTCGGTGCGGCCCGGGCCGCACTGCCGGAGAGCTGGCGGGTGCCCGCCGCCGACTCGCCCGTCACCTTCGCGTCCAAGGGCGCGGGTGTCGCCGCGCTGACCGCCGAGGCGCCGACCCTCGTCGAGGCGATCGCCGCCGCGGACGAGTTCGGCGACCCGGACTCCGTCGTGCTGCTCTGCCAGGCACTGTGGCCGCTCCAGCTCAAGGCCGGCCGGCACGAACTCCTGCTGCCCGCCCTGCGCACCGGCGCCCGCGTGGCCGACGAGCACTTTCCGGGCACCCGCACCGCCGGCGCCCTGCACGCCCAACTCGCCCACACGCTCACCGAGTTGCGTCGCTGGGCCGAGGCCGAGCCCGAGACCCTCGCCGCCGCGCGGGACGAACAGGCGGCCGGACATGTCCGCGGCCACGCCTCCGCGGTCGAGTTCCTCGGCCTGCTCCGCCTGCGACAGTGGCGGTTCCAGGAGGCGTACGACTGCTTCGAGGAGGCGTACCGCGTCCTCGACGGCATCGGCCCCGAGGACGAGGGTGCCGCCGATCTCCCGCGCGCCCGTGCCCTGTTGGACCGCCATCGGGGCCGCGCCCTCGGCCGCCTGGGCCGCCGAGAGGAAGCGCTGGAGCGGCTCCGGCACGCGCTGGACTTCTTCCGGGACCGCGAGCCCTACAACATGGCCCGTACCCTCACCGATCTCGCCGAGATCCACCTCGACGCGGGCCGGCCCGAGGCCGCGTCGCCGCTGATCGACGCGGCGCTGGTGGCGTTGGAGGGCGAAAAGGCCGAGTACCAGGTGGAGTTGCTGCGGGTGTTGCGGGAGCGGTGCACCGCGCCGGAGTGAGGGGTCAGGCCGGGGTGACTGTCACCGTGCGGGTGACCCGGCCCGTGCGGACCACCATCCCCCGCCCGGCCAACTCCTCCAGCGACTTGCCCGAGGCCACCCACGCGTGCAGCGCGGACGCGTACACGGCCGGATCGGCGTCGGCGGCCCCGACCGCGGCGGTCAGCCGCAGCAGCGCACCGGCGCGGGTGCGCACGACACAGGCCCCCGGCCCCGTGACGTATGCCGCGAGCGCGCAGTGCGGGTGTCTGCCCAGCACCTCCGCCGTCCACTCGGCGGGCGACCCGAACCGCCGGTCGTCCGCGTCCCCGTGCCGCAACACCACGTCGGCCAGGGCGAGTCGGTCCGTCTCACGGGTGTCCTCGTGCACCGCCAGATGTGTCTCGCCCTCCTCGTACGGCGCCTGGTGCGGCCCCGCGTACCGGGCGACCGTGATCTCGCCGGCGCCCGGCAGGCGGGTCAGCACCTGGAGGGGGACGGTCGGGTTCGAGGGGACGTATGCCGGGAGCGGGAGCGGTTCGAGGAGTGCGGGCCCGTGGGGTTCGGGGAGGTCGAGGGCGTCGTAGAAGAGGCGGCGCAGCCGGGTGGCCGATTCGCCGGGCAGAGAGCTGGTGAACTTGGCCGGTCCAGCGGCGGGTTGATGGCCCGCGAGCAGTGACTCCACCTGTGGGCGCAGGGGGTGTGCGGGGTCCAGACGGGGTGCGCTGCGTACGAATTCGTAAACCGGTGCCTCCTGGGCGAGGCCGTCCAGGGGAGCCGCGCCCAGCAGGACCGGCGTGCCCAGGGCCGCGGCGTAGTACGTGACCGAGCCGTGGTCGCCGATCACCGCGTCCGCGGCGATCAAGGCCTGGCGCCAGCCCTCCAGCGGGTCGATCAGGGTCAGGCCGGCGCGGCGGGCGCGGTCGAGCCAGGCGCGGATCTGGCCGGGGCCGTGACCGTGCCAGACGTTGGGGTGCAGGACGGCCGCGAGACGGTACTCGTCGGCCGGGAACTCCGAGGTCAGACGGGGGAGGAGGGAGGGGAGTACGTCATCGCCGCCGCCGTCGCCGAAGAGGGACTCCGGGTTCCAGGTGGAGGTCAGGACGATCAGCCGGCTGCCTCGGCTCACGTCCAGGGCCCGGCGGTAGCGCTCGCGGTAGGTCCGGGCCGCCAGCAGGCGGTCCCAACAGGGGTCCCCGGCGAGTACGGCCGTGGGCGCGGCCTCGGGGCAGGCGACGCGCAGACGCTCGTACTGCTCGGGGTGGGAGAGGACCAAGGCGTCCGCGATCGGGCTGCCGTCCGCGTCGAGCAGCCACTCCGGTGACAACCCGAAGACCGGATCTGTCGCCTTCCGCCCGCCGCCCGGTGTCGGGTGTCGGGTGTCGGGTGTCGGGTGTCGGGTGTCGGGTGTCGGGTGTCGGGTGTCGGGTGTCGGGTGTCGGGTGTCGGGTGTCGGGTGTCGGGTGTCGGGTGTCGGGTGTCGCCAGTTTTTTAGTGTATCCGATTCCGTGGGACAATATGGTCAACTGTCCTGAAAGCGCCCGGAGTTGACCGCCGAAGCTCGCGGAGACGGCAAGCGTGACCGGAGTCGCGATCGCCTGCTCCCACGGGAGTACCGGGATGCCCGTGTCGGCCAACAGCTCCGCGACGCCGGCCCGGAACGCCGAGGAACCCGGGCAGGTCGCGAGCAGCTGCACCCTGAAGTCGTCGTGGAACAGCGGCAGGACGTCCAGCAGCCGGGTCGCCGCGGTCACGTTGTGGACGACGAGGAGCACCTTGCGGCTGTGCCCGCGCGTGGCCCACCGCGCCGCGTCGTCGCCGACCGGCACCCGTATCCACCCGGCCCCCGCCACGCCCTCGCCCGCCTCTCGCGCCGCCCGCCACCCGTACGTGTGATCGGGCAACGATAACTGCCCTGAATCCGGCCGGAGGCGGATGTCCCGGGTCGGAGCGCGCGGGTCCTAGGTCCACGGGTGCAGGGCGGACGGCCGATGGTTCGGCGATCACGGACTGCCTAGGCTGCGGAAAGACACCACGCAGCTCAGGAAGGGGTCATGATGCCCGTCAACGGCCGCAGCCACGTCCGGATCGCCCGCCCGTCACGCGACCTCGGGGTCGCCGAGCGGTTCTGGGTGCGGGGGCTCGGGCTGAGTGTGGTGTGGCGGACCGAGGGGGGTACGGAGCCGGGGGAGCACGACCTGTTGATGGTCGGGTGGCCTGATGCCGGGTGGCATCTGGAGCTGGTTCACGAGCCGGCGCAACCGGTGGAGCCCCGGCCCACCGCGGAAGACCTGCTGGTCGTGTACGTCGACGGGCCCGTGCCGGAGGATCTGGTCACGAGGCTGGAGGCGCACGGGGGGAAGCGGGTGCCGTCGCCGAACCCGTACTGGAACCGGTGGGGGGTCACGGTCGAGGACCCGGACGGGTATCGGCTGGTGTTGTGCGAGCGCGGCTGGTCCAACGGTTGAGGGCGGCTGACAACCGGGAGGACCCCGGGCCCCGGAGCCTGTACGGCGTCCGGAGCCGGGGTACTCGTGCGATGGCGCGATGGCGCGATGGTCAGGCCGTAACCGTCTCCGGCTGCGACGCCGCCCGCGCCGGACGCTCACCCAGCGCCTCCGTCGGAACCCTGTGGGTCTCGCGCGCCGACACCGCGGCGATCACCGGCGGGACGCACAGGGCCGCGGTGAACAGGGCCACCGAGGACCAGTCGTCGCCGCCCGGACCCGCGATCTGCGCGGCGAAGGTGACCGCGAAACCGGCCACGGCGAAGCCGATCTGCGTGCCGATCGCCATCCCGGACAGCCGCACCCGGGTCGAGAACATCTCGCCGTAGAAGGAAGGCCACACACCGTTCGCGGCGCTGTAGACGACACCGAAGGCGACGATGCCCAGGATCAGGATCAGCGGGTAGTTCCCCGTGGAGATCGCCCAGAGGTACAGGAACATCGTGATCGCGCTGCCGACCGCGCCGATCAGGTACACCGGACGGCGCCCGATGCGGTCCGACAGCGTGGCCCACGCGGGGATCGCGCCGAGGGCGACCAGGTTGGCCAGCGCGCCCACCCACAGCATCGAGGAGCGGGACATGCCGACGGAGTCGCTGGTGGCGTAGGCCAGGGCCCACACCGTGAAGATCGTGGAGACCGAGGCGATCAGCGCGCCCCCGATCACCCGCAGCACGTCCACCCAGTGCTCGCGGAGCAGCACCACCAGCGGCAGCCGTACGACACCGTCGGTCGCCGCCTGCTGGGCGAAGGCCGGGGTCTCCTGGAGCTTGCGGCGGATGACGTAGCCGGCGACCGCCACGATGACGCTGGCCCAGAACGGGACGCGCCAGCCCCAGGACATCAGCTGGTCGTCGGGGAGCTGGGCGACCGCGAGGAAGACCAGGGTGGCGATGAGCTGGCCGCCCTGGGTGCCGCTGAGGGTGAAGCTGGTGAAGAAGCCGCGCCGGTTCGGCGGCGCGTGTTCGAGCGTCATGGAGTTCGCGCTGGCCTGCTCACCGGCCGCGGAGATGCCCTGGAGGATCCGGCACAGCACCAGCAGGACCGGCGCGAGGCCGCCGACCTGGGCGCGGGTCGGCAGACAGCCGATCAGGAAGGTCGACAGGCCCATCAGGATCAGCGTGAAGACCATGATCTTCTTGCGGCCGACCTTGTCGCCGAAGTGCCCCAGGAAGAGCGCGCCGACCGGCCGGGCCGCGTACGCGACACCGAACGTGGCCAGCGACAGCAGGGTCGCGGTGGCCGGGTCGGACTCGTCGAAGAAGACCTTCGGGAAGATCAGCGCGGCCGCGCTGCCGTAGATGAAGAAGTCGTAGTACTCCAGGGCGCTGCCGATCCAGGCGGCTGTCGCCGCCTTTTTTGGCTGCCCGACGGCTTCGGCGGGGACGGACACGGGCGTGCTCCTTCGGGGGAACTCCAGCGTAGGCGGAGTGAGCGGAGGGGGAAGGTGCCGGAACCCTGGGGTGACGGGGCGGCCGCGCCGGGTGCTACCCGGCTAATTAACCCACTGGATAGTTAGTAGTGGTTGGCTACGGATGTTGCGCTCAGGTTTCCCGCGTGTCAAGGGGTGGCGCCGTACGACCTCAGTCGGTCGCCCGCTCCGCCGTCAGATAGGCGATCACCATGTCGCCGAGCATGGCCCGGTAGTGCTCGCGCTGGGCCGGGTCCACCAGGTCGCGGCCGAACAGGGCGCCGAAGGTGTGCCGGTTGGCGACCCGGAAGAAGCAGAAGGAACTGATCATCGCGTGCAGGTCGACGGCGTCCACCTCGGCCGTGAACAGCCCGGACTCCCGGCCCGACTCCAGGATCCGGCGGATCACGTCCAGTGCCGGCGAGCCCATCTTCCCGAGCTTCTCGGAGGCGGTGATGTGCTCGGCCTCGTGGATGTTCTCGATGCTGACCAGGCGGATGAAGTCCGGGTGCTGCTCGTGGTGGTCGAAGGTGAGCTCGGCGAGCCGCCGGATCGCCGCGACCGGGTCCAGGTGCTCGACGTCCAGCTC
This sequence comes from Streptomyces sp. CA-249302, assembly GCF_050936785.1. Taxonomy (NCBI): domain Bacteria; kingdom Bacillati; phylum Actinomycetota; class Actinomycetes; order Kitasatosporales; family Streptomycetaceae; genus Streptomyces; species Streptomyces sp. CA-249302. The sequence continues at coordinate 9,184,362 of NZ_JBNJMG010000001.1, forward strand.
CTGCTCGGCCTCCCGGATCACGCCGTACGCCCGCTCCAGGACGGCCGTGAACAGCTGCTCCTTGCCGCCGAAGTAGTAGTAGATCATCCGCTTCGTGGTGCGGGTGCGGGCGGCGATCTCGTCCACCCGGGCCCCGGCGAAGCCCGCCCGGGCGAACTCGTGGGTCGCCACGTCGAGGATCTCGGCCCTGGTGCGGACGGCGTCACGGATGCGGCCGTTGGGTCGTGCCGGTTCGTCGACGCTGGTCATCGGGTTCCTTCGGGCCGAGGGGCGCGGGATTGTGCCGCGTGCCCGCGATTCTAGAAGCAGGCGGGGGCTTCCCCGGTCCCGCATCGGCCTGCTATGACTAACGTACTAGTTCGTACATTAGTGAGCCGCTCAGGAGGGCCGCCGTGGCCAAGGACACGTATCTCGTCGGACTGATCGGTTCCGGTATCGGCCCGTCGCTGAGCCCGGCCCTGCACCAGCGGGAGGCCGACCGGCAGGGGCTGCGCTATCTGTACCGGCTGATCGACATCGACGTGCTCGGCGTCGAGCCGGAGGCCGTGGGCGACCTGGTGCGGGCCGCGGGGGACCTCGGCTTCGACGGGCTGAACATCACGCACCCGTGCAAGCAGCTGGTCATCGAGCACCTGGACGCGCTCGCCCCGCAGGCCGAGGCGCTGGGCGCGGTCAACACGGTGGTCTTCGAGGACGGACGGGCGATCGGCCACAACACGGACGTGACCGGGTTCGCGGCGTCGTTCGCGCGGGGGCTGCCGGATGTGCCGTTGGAGCGGGTGGTGCAGCTGGGCGCGGGTGGGGCGGGGGCGGCGGTCGCCCACGCCACGCTGACGCTGGGGGCCGGGCGGGTCACCATCGTCGATGCGCTGGCTGACCGGGCGGCGGATCTGGCGGCTTCGCTGAACCGGCACTTCGGGGAGGGGCGGGCCGCCGCGGCGACCCCGGACCAACTGGTGCGGTTGCTCGCGGAGGCCGACGGAGTGGTGCACGCGACGCCGACCGGCATGGCCGCCCACCCGGGGCTGCCTTTCGCCGCGGAACTCCTCCACCCCGGGCTGTGGATCGCGGAAGTGGTCTACCGCCCCCTTGAGACGGAGCTGCTGCGCACCGCCCGCGCGATCGGCTGCGCCACCCTGGACGGGGGCGGGATGGCGGTCTTCCAGGCGGTGGACGCGTTCCGGCTGTTCACCGGGCGGGAACCCGACGCGACCCGGATGCTCACCGACATCTCCGAACTGGCCGGTGCCGTAGGGGTCCAGAAGTAGTCCCGGACATCGCCGGAAGAAGAGGTACCGACATGCGTACGTCCATCGCCACCGTGTCCCTCAGCGGGTCCCTGACCGAGAAGCTCACCGCTGCCTCGCGGGCCGGGTTCGACGGCGTCGAGATCTTCGAGAACGACCTGCTGGCCAGCCCGCTCACGCCCGAGGAGGTCCGCGCGCGCTGTGCCGATCTCGGGCTCGGCATCGATCTCTACCAGCCGATGCGGGACATCGAGGCCGTGCCCGAGGAGGAGTTCGGGCGGAATCTGCGGCGGGCCCGGCACAAGTTCGAGGTGATGCGGCGGCTCGGGGCGGACACCGTGCTCGTGTGTTCCAGCGTGCACCCGCTGGCCGTCGACGACGACGCCCTCGCCGCGGACCAGCTGAGCCGACTCGCCGATCTGGCGCGGGAGTTCGGGATCCGGGTGGCCTACGAGGCGCTCGCCTGGGGGCGGCACGTCAGCACGTACGACCATGCCTGGCAGATCGTCGAGAGCGCCGGGCATCCGGCCCTGGGTACCTGCCTCGACAGCTTCCACATCCTCTCCCGCGGCTCCGACCCCAAGGGCGTCGAGGACATCCCCGGCGAGAAGATCTTCTTCCTCCAGCTCGCGGACGCCCCGCTGCTCGCGATGGACGTGCTCCAGTGGAGCCGGCACTACCGGTGCTTCCCGGGGCAGGGCGGGTTCGACGTCGCCGGGCTCGTCGGGCATGTGCTGCGTGCGGGGTACGACGGTCCGCTCTCCCTCGAGGTCTTCAACGACGTCTTCCGCCAGGCCGAGGCGGGCCCGACCGCCGTGGACGCCCACCGCTCGCTCCTGGTCCTCCAAGAGGCGCTGGGCGTAGCCCAGTTGCCCGCCCCCGTCGTTCCGACCGGCGTCGCCTTCGCCGAGCTGGTCACGCCGGACGCCGAGCCGGTGTCCGAGGTGCTCGGTGCGCTCGGGTTCGCGCGCACCGCACGCCACCGCAGCAAGCCGGTCGACCTGTGGCAGGCGGGGGAGGCCCGGGTGCTCGTCAACACCGGCCCGGCCGCCCGCCGGGACGGCACCGGTCTCGCCGCGATCGGCCTCGAGTCACCTGACCCGTCCGGCGCCGCCCGCCGCGCCGAGGCCCTCCTCGCGCCCGTGCTGCCGCGCCGCCGCGCGATCGAGGACGCCCCGCTCGACGCGGTGGCCGCGCCCGACGGCACGGAGCTGTTCTTCTGCGCCACCGACCGGCCCGAACTGCCCAACTGGCGCGCCGACTTCGAGGACGTCGAGCACACGCCGGAGGCCGCGGGCGTACGGCGCATCGACCACCTCGCCCTGGTCCAGCCCTGGCACCACTTCGACGAGGCCACCCTCTTCCACCGCAGCGTCCTGGGCCTCGCCGCACAGGAGAGCGTGGACGTCGCCGACCCCTACGGCCTGCTGCGCAGCCGCGCCGTGACCAGCGCCGACGGCGAGGTCCGCATCGCCCTGTCGGTCGGCGCGGCACCGGCCGACGACACGGTCCACGCCCAGCACATCGCCCTCTCGACGGACGATGTCGTGGCGGCGGCGCGTCGGTTCCGGGCGGCGGGCGGGCTGCTGCTGCCGATGCCGGCGAACTACTACGACGACCTCGCCGCCCGATTCGAGTTCGCCGACGGGGAGTTGGAGACGTATCGCGGACTCGGCATCCTCTACGACCGCGACATGCACGGGGAGTTCCGGCACTGCTACACCCGGACCGTCGGGCGCGTCTTCTTCGAACTCGTCCAACGGGACGGCGGCTACCGGGGTTACGGCGCCCAGAACGCCCCCGTCCGCTTGGCCGCCCAGCACGCGGCCCGGCGCCTCACTGGCGGCTGACGGTTCTGGTCACGCCGGTGACGACCGTGGTGGCCAGGATCCAGCCGGTGATGATCAGGCCGTAGGAGAGGTACTGGTACCAGCCGTCCGGCGCGAAGGCCTCCTCCTGGCCGAAGGAGATCACCGGGAGGAGCAGGTCGAGGGTGTAGAAGACCGGGTTGAAGTGCGGGGCCTCCGACGGCTTGAGGGCGTGCGGGTGGTGCAGGGCGTACACGGTCGAGCCGATCGCGAGCAGGGACAGCAGCCACACCGCCGCGCGCAGCGGGCGGAAGCCGTAGCCGACGGTGGCGTCCTGGGCGTACCCCCACAGGCGCCCGTACCAGGCGCGGGTCGAGCGCAGACGGCGCTGCTTGGCGAGTTGGACCAGGCGGGCGGCGTAGTCGTCGCCGATGCGGCGGTACGCGGCCGTCAACTGCTCGTAGGAGTGGGGCTCGTAGCGTGGGTCGCGCTCCAGCATGTGCAGACGGCGTTCGGCGGGTTCGTGCGGGGTGAGCGTCGTGTAGGTGAGGTCGCTGAGGAACACCTTGTCCGGGAGCATCTCGGGGTCCAGGTAGAGGACTTCGAGGTGGGCGCGGCGCAGGTTGAGGATGCCGTCGAGGGCGCCCCTCAGCAGCCAGAGCTCACCGACCGTGCAACTGCTGATCCGGAGCGCGGTGCCTCCGGGGTTCGACAGCTGTGCGCGGGTCAGGTCGAAACGGGCCGGGACTCGGGAGCCGCGGAGGTCGACGCGGCCGTGGGTGCGCACGAACCTCATCCGCAGGTCGGAGCCCGTGTCGAAGCTGAGGGCACTGATGGCGGTGGCCCCGGGGTTGTGGAACTCGGCCTCCTCCAGGTTCACCGCGCCGGTGACACCGGCCCCGTCGAGCCGCACCTGGCCGTGCGTCCGCAGCTTCGGCGCCCACAGGTCGTCCCCGATCTCGGCATGGTTGAGCTGGAGCACCGGCTCCGAGTCGTCCTGCGCCGAGAAGTGCGCCCGCTCCATGAACAGGGCCCCGGAGATCTGTGCCCCGCCCAGCCGCACCGGCCCCAGGATCCGGGTATCCGTCAGCCGCAGCACCCCCTCCACCCGCACGGTGGCCGCCGTCAGCCCCGGCAGCACCGAGTTGCTCAGGTTGAGCTGGCGGAACCGGGCGCCGTACAGCATCGGCGTCTCGTCGAAGTGGCAGTGGCTCAGCCGTACCGCGAACTCCGTCGAGCCGTACCGCAGGTCGAAAACGCCGGTGATCCGCGCCCCGGACACCTTCAGAGCGGCGATCTCTCCCGGCTCCTGCGGACCGTTGAGCAGCAGGGAGCGCAACACGGCCGCCCGGACGGTCCGTTCGGGCCCCCACTGCGCACCCTCGGCCAGGTCCTCGTCGTCCGCCTCCCGGAAGTCGACCGCCGCCCCCGTCGGAAACGCCTGCCACACTCGCCGCTCGGCCGGCGTCAGATCGTTGATCTCCACAGACCGGGACTCTAATCCCACAACTCCTGATGCCGCCGGTGGGTCGCCGTCAGCCCGTTCACGAAGTACCGCTCGTAGTACTCCCGTTCCACGTGATGGGCCTGGAGCCAGATTCCCGGTACGTGGATCGCGTCCGTGTGTGCCGGGAAGCGGCGGTGCGTGCGGATGACGTACTCGCAGATGTCGCGGGCGCAGTCGATCACCCGCTCCTCGTACTCGCTGGCCTCGGCGAGATAGCGCTGCCCGTAGTCTTCCTTGTAGATGCGGGTGAAGACGTCCTTGTCGGTGTAGACGCCGCCCGTGCCGAACTTCGAGGCGATCACCGAATCGACCGCGTCCGACATGGACTTGTGGGCGGGAGGGCAGGCGGCGGCGATGAGCGCCTCGCCGTCCTTCGACGTCAGCCCGACCGGGTGCGAGCGCAGGGTCGCGTACTTCGGCAGTGGGACGTGCCAGCGCCACACATCCGCCAGTCGCCAGCGCGGGGTGACGAAGGTGAAGCCGAGCATCCTGCCGTACGCGCGCGAGAACTTCGGGTCTCCCAGAGCGATCTGGGGGTTGATCGACGCGTGGATCCAGGCGCCGAGCCCCATCGCCTCAGCCGTCAGCATCAGGTTCTGCAGCAGCAGGTCCGCCTCGATCTGTGTGCGCATCGGGCCGAGGGCGCCGAGCGGCAGCTTCAGGTCGGCGTTGAGGAAGCCGTTGCGCACCCACTTCTTCACCCCGGCCGGGCGGTAGAAGTTGCGGTCGTCGACCAACGTGGGCCGGGCGCCGTCCGGTTGGGTCAGCAGGTACATCAGCGCGTTGATGTACTGGTGGGAGAGGTCCACCACCGGGAAGAACACGGTCGTCCCGGCCAGGTTGGACAGGAAGCGGTTCGAGTCCAAGTAGGCCGGAAAGTCCCGCCTGTTCTGCGGTACGTCGAGCCGGTGGTCGAGGACCTTCACCTTCGACCGGGCGGCACGGGCCGCCAACGTCTCGGCGTCGAGGGGCTCTTGAGGTGACGGCGGCAGCTTGCGCAGGTAGTACGTGCCCGTGTCGTTGATCATGAAGAAGTGGGTGCCCTGCGCGTTGTCGGGGCTGCCCGCGGTGCGGCCCGCCATGGTCAGGTTGGGCTTGGCCATGATGGGTTTGCCGTCGCGCGGGTCCTCGAAGGGGCGGTCCGGCATGGTGAGGCCCGAGCAGCCGGTGATCGCGATCAGCACCGCCTCCTCCAGCTCCGACAGGGGCTGCTGGGTGTGCGGGGAGCGGTAGCTCATCGACCCGGCCGGCACCGAGGCGCCCCGGCTGACCCGGTGCGTGCGCCGGTGCCAGAGGGTGTCGAGCAGGGGCCGGCCGAACAGGTCGGCCAGCCCCGGGTGACCGTCAACCATGGTCACTCACGCCCCCGTTCACGTTCCCGTCGCTCGTCGGCCGCACCGTCCGCCACGGCGCGAACGCGCTCGCCCCGCGCGGCAGCAGCGCCGCCAGCTCGGGGCAGTGCCGCTGGATCACGGAGTTCATGCCGCTCTTCTCCACCCAGTCGATGCCCAGCGGGGTGTACACCTCGGGCCGGTAGTCGACGTTGAGGAAGCGGTCCGACTGCAACCGCCGGCTCGCCATGAGGATGAAGATCCGGAACGCCGTGTCGCTGAACCCGAACCCGGTCGGCGGGTTCTCCCCGAACAGGCCCACCACCGTGTCGATCTCGTCGACCGAGCGGTAGACGTCCTTCAGCCGGGCCAGCGTCTCGGCGTTCTCGGTCAGCTCCTCGAAGGAGCGGATGCGCTGCTTGTGCAGGCCCTCCCGGAAGTCGTTGTAGCGCGGGACACCACGCCTGCGGGTGCGGGCGAGGTCCACCACCGACAGGTCGATGATCTCCCCGTCCCGCTCGAACTGCTGGAGCGAGCGCGGGTAGTTGTGCAGGGTGATCGCGCCCGGATGGGCGATGCCGAAGGAGTACAGGGTGTTCGCCAGCCCCGTCTTGCGGATCTGCGACTCGGCCGCGCCGCCCTGGATGTCCAGGAAGCCGACCGTTTCCAGGCGCTGCCCGAAGTGGTGCTCGCGCAGCTCGAAGTCGTCGGGGATCAACGGGTGCATCCGGTAGACGGTGACGAAGTCCTCCGTCAACGAGTACGGCGCGGTGTGGTGGTCCGGCAGCGTCTTCGGGATGCCGGTCAGCGAGTGCGCCTCCAGGAGCCACAGGCCCAGCTCGTTGAGCCAGTTCCTCGGCGGGCCTTGCCAGTTGGTCTTCAGCGCGATGTCGATCGCCGGGGTGGCGAGGATCGCCGGCGTCCACTCCACGGTGTGGATCTTCGCGATCAGCGCGGAGACCACCAGCCGTGCCGTCTGGTAGATCCGTTCCTCGCTCATCGTCGGATACTCGGAACGCAGCGCGGCGCACACCGCGTTGTGCTCGCGGGCGAAGAGCGTGTGCATGGCGCTCAGACCCATCCACCAGCTCTCGTTGAACCCGGTCAGCGGAATGTGACCGTTGGCGCCGCCCGGCAAGTGGCCGTCCTCCAGCCGGAGTTCGGCCCGGCCGTCGGCCTCGCGCAGGAAGCGCGCGGTCTGCTCGTCCTCGCCGTACACCTCGGAACCGTCCCACCAGTGCGAGGCGTTGTTGCCGAACAGGATCGGCGGGCGGCCCGGCACCTCGATGCCCTCGTTCTCCGCGAACCGCATCACGTTCTCGCCGGGCCCGCCGGGCGTGTTGTGCCAGGGCCCGCTGCCGGGCGGCAACGGCACCTCGACACTGCGCTCACCGGGCTTGAAACGGCGGTGGTTGACCCAGTCGTGCACCTGGAACTGGATCCAGGCGGCGGCCAGCACGTTGAGCGAGGTCGCCGGCACGAAGCTCTCCCGGTACAGGAGCTGGCGGCTGACCGTGACCGGGTTCGGGGTGTCGAAGAGGTCCGGGCGGTACTCCGGCTCGAGGTTGCGCCCGAAGGCCGCGCCCACCGCGCCCATCCGCGGCGCCGACAGATCGTTGTACGTCCCGTCGTACGACCGCTCGCCGCGCAGTCGCTCCGGGATCGGCGCCGGCACCCGCTGGGCCTTCGGGGGCGCCTCGCGCGGCTCGGTGTCGATCAGGTTGCGGCGGCGCAGCACCTTCCGCAGGAACACCAGGTTCAGCAGGCTCAGCTGCAACGGCAGCCGATGCCACGGGACATAGCGGTTGAGGAGCGCGAAGACCGCCTCCATCGGCCGGCCGAGGACGCGGTTGCGCAGCGGCTCCTCGGTGACGAAGCGCAGGCCGAGCCGGTGCGCGCTCGCCGCCTGGTACGCCGCCTTGCGGGCCCGGTTGATGTTGCCGAGCGGGCGGAACTCGTCGGTCGTGTACCAGGGGTTGAAGGCGAGGTCCTCGACGCGGCGGGCGGTCGCCCGGGCCTCGGCGGTGTTCAGGTCCTGGCTGGGTACGGTCAGCCGGGCCACCGCGATCGCGGGCGAGACCCCGTCCTTCCACTCCACCGAGGCGTCCTCGACCGGCGTGCGCCGCTCGTCGACGTACCGCTGCACGCACAGGTCGTAGCTGACGTCCGACTGCGCGAGCCGGTGCGCGAACTCCCGGTGCAGCAGCTCCGGGTCCCGTCGGTCGGCGGACGGCGCGGCCGGGGTGCCGGGCGCGGGCCGGAGCAGGAACCGCACCGGTCCCGCGTCGCCCCACAGGATCGCGCCCCGGCTCCAGAAGGTCTCGTTGGCAAGGGAGTCGACGGTGTGCCGGGTGGCGGCCTGGACGTTGCGGCGCATCCGGTTCGCGGTGCCGAGACCCACGGCCAGCGGCAGCTTCACCAGCAGCCCGAAAGCTTTCTGCACCGGGCTCCTGGCGCCCGCCATCGCCCTGGCGAAGGCCACGAACTCCCGCGCGTTGCGGGCATGCGACACGGGATAGCTCGTCGCCAGCAGGTCGTGGCTCTCCTCCTCCGACACCCGCACGCGCACCGCCGCCCCGCGCAGGTCCGGCGAGCCGTCGCCCTGCCGGATGCCGCTCGCGTTGGACAGCCGTACCGTCGCCGCGTACTCGGCGCCCGGCTGGGCGAACCCGACCCGCAGCGCCGCCGGGAGATCGTCGTGGAAACGCAGCCGCGCGTTCTCCACCGCCACGGGCGCCTTCGCGTGGAAGGTCCGGGCGATGCCACCGCCCCCGGCCCGTCGGTTCCTGACCTGCACCTTCATCAACTCGGCGGCCAACTGCTCGAACAGGAGCCGCTCCGCCTCGGGACTGCCGCCCTCGTACCGCTCGTACTGCGGTTGTTGCTGCCCGGTCTCGGTCATCGGTCGTTTCCTTAAGTACGGATACGTCACGGATACGTACGGGACAGGGGCCGCACGCTACCCGTGGCCCCCGGCGCCCGCAGCGATGGTTCGCGCCGATCTGCGCCACCTTGCGCCCCATGTGAACAATCATGCGCAGAGCGGCATTTGGGCACGTCAGCCGAGGCGGTGAGACGGTCGTAACCTCCCGTGCGCGCCTCACGCGCGCCCCCGCTTCCCAGCAACCCCACCCGGCCACACCGGGCATGGCCGGGGAACGACTCCCGCTCGGTTGACGGCGTCCGGCGCCGGTGGTGTGCTCACCACCCGCCGACGTCCCGGGGGAGGTCCCACATGCGGGACACATACGTCAAGGGGCCGAGCTTCACCGAGCTGCGGCCCTGCAAGCCGGACACCGATCCGAGTAGCTTCCCGGTCTACCCCGACCTGGTCGACCGGCTCGTCGAGGACAAGCACCAGCCCGACCCCGACGGGGTCGTCCCGCACGTGATGGCTACCTCTGCGGCCTACTCGTACGCCGGATTCGAGCAGCACAGCGACGTGGAGACGCTCTCCATGATCATGGCGCGGCTGGGTCTGGAGGAGAACGACTGCCGGGCCTTCGAGCAGCGCGTGGACGCCATGTACATCGCGTCCGCCGCCTATCTGGTCCAGGACCGGGACCGCAGGGTCGCCATCCTCTGCTACCGCGGCACCCAGCCCGAGGACATCATCAGCATCCTCACCGACGCCGACGTGCGCCCCGAGACGCTCGCCGTCGAACTGGAGGGCCGCAAGTACGAGGTCCACGCCGGCTTCTACCGCAACGTCCGCGCCACCCGCCACCTGGTCGTCCAGGCCCTGGAGCGCGCCCTGCGCGGCCAGTCCGTCAACCCCGACGAGGACGGCACCCGCGGCGACGGCCTGGAGGCCCTCTACATCACCGGGCACAGCCTGGGCGCCGCCATGGCCGCGATCATGGCCGTCACCCTCGTCCACGAGCCCCGCTACCGGCACCTCGCCGAGAAGCTCAAGGGCGTCTACACCTTCGGCCAGCCCATGGTCGGCGGCCCCGACCTCGCGCGGGCCTGCGAGGAGGCGCCGGGTCCGCTCGACACGTACGTCCTGCGCGACCGCCTGCTCCGCTACATCTTCGACCGCGACGTCGTCCCGGCCCTGCCACCCCGCCCGGTCGGCCCGTACGCCCCCTTCGGCCGTGAGTTCCACTACCGCAGGCGTCACGGCCTCACCGACGCGGCGCTCACCTTCGCCGCCGACTCGGCGATCGAGGCCCTGACCCTGCCGAGCGACATCCTGCGCACGGCCGTCGACCGGGACTGGGGCGGTCTGCTGGTGCGGGTCACGGAAGGGGTACGGCGGTCGGTACGACCCCTGGTGCGCCCCCGCGAGGAGGGCTGGACGGAGGTCTCGGAACCGGGCCTGCACTACCCCCAGATGGACAGCCTCGCGGGCCTGGCCGTCGTCGCCCCGCTGGCGTTCTTCGCGACCCGCCTGGCGCTGACCCGCACGATCCCCTTCAAGTACTCATTCGACGACCACGGCCCGGGCCACTACGTCAACGCCCTTGCTCCACCTGGGGTGTTGAGCGAGTTCGGTGACGTGTTGTAGCCCGGGCCGGTGTCTAGGCCTGCGCCCTGGTGTTCCACTCGGCGATGACCGGGCGCCCGTGCTCGGTCGACAGCCGGCTGACCGTGCCCGTCGACAGCTGGAACAGCCGTCCCTCGGCGGGCGGCAGGCCCAGCCGGCGGGCCGTCAGGACGCGCAGGAAGTGCGCGTGGGCGACGAGGACCACGTCACCCGCGCCGTTGGCGAGGGCCGCGTCGACCCGGGCCAGCACCCGGTCGGCCCGCTCGCCGACCTCGGCGGGCGACTCGCCCGGGTGTCCCTCGGTGCCCGGCGGGACGCCGTGCAGCCACAGGTCCCAGGCGGGGCGGGTGCGGTGGATCTCGACGGTGGTGACGCCCTCGTAGGCGCCGTAGTCCCACTCGTGCAGGTCGGGTTCGACGGCGGTTCCGGCGATGCCGGCGAGTTCGGCGGTGCGTATCGCCCGGCCGAGCGGGCTGGTCAGGGCGAGTGCGTAGGTCCGCTGCGAGAGGAGGGGAGCGAGCGACTTGGCCTGCTGCTCACCGTGGTCGGTGAGGGGCAGGTCGGTCCAGCTGGTGTGCTGGCCCGACACGCTCCACTCCGTCTCGCCGTGGCGGACCAGGAGAAGGTCCCCCACGGTGCGCCTACTTCGACTCGACGGCGTGCCCGCCGAACTGGTTGCGCAGCGCCGCGATCATCTTCATCTGCGGCGAGTCGTCCTGCCGGGACGCGAACCGCGCGAAGAGGGAGGCGGTGATCGTGGGCAGCGGGACGGCGTTGTCGATGGCCGCCTCCACGGTCCAGCGGCCCTCGCCGGAGTCCTGCGCGAAGCCCTTCAGCTTGTCCAGGTGCTCGTCGTCGTCGAGGGCGTTGACCGCGAGGTCGAGCAGCCAGGAGCGGATGACCGTGCCCTCCTGCCAGGACCGGAAGACCTCGCGGACGCTGTCCACCGAGTCGACCTTCTCCAGCAGCTCCCAACCCTCGGCGTAGGCCTGCATCATGGCGTACTCGATGCCGTTGTGGACCATCTTGGAGAAGTGCCCGGCGCCGACCTTGCCCGCGTGGACATAGCCGTACGGGCCCTCCGGCTTGAGCGCCTCGAAGATCGGCTGGAGCCGCTCGACGTGCTCCTTCTCGCCGCCGACCATCAGGGCGTAGCCGTTCTGCAGACCCCACACACCGCCGGAGACACCGGCGTCGACGAAGCCGATGCCCTTGGTGGCCAGTTCCTCGGCGTGCTTCTCGTCGTCCGTCCAGCGGGAGTTGCCGCCGTCGACGACCGTGTCACCGGGGGACAGGAGCCCGCCCAGCTCGTCGACGACGGACTGGGTGGCGGCGCCGGCCGGGACCATCACCCAGACCACGCGCGGCGCTTCGAGCTTGTCGACCAGTTCGGCGAGGCTCGCCGCGTCGGAGAGGTCGGGGTTGCGGTCGTAGCCGATGACGGTGTGGCCGGCGCGGCGGATCCGCTCGCGCATGTTGCCGCCCATCTTGCCGAGACCGATGAGGCCCAGCTGCATCGCTGTCATTTCAGTTGCCTTCCTTGAGGTCGCGGTAGGCGGCCACGAGTGCTGCGGTGGAGGGGTCGAGGCCGGGGACGTCGGCGCCCTCGGTCAGGGCGGGTTCGACGCGCTTGGCGAGGACCTTGCCGAGTTCGACGCCCCACTGGTCGAAGGAGTCGATGTTCCAGACGGCGCCCTGGACGAACACCTTGTGCTCGTAGAGGGCGATCAACTGGCCGAGGACGGAGGGGGTGAGCTCCTTGGCCAGGATCGTCGTCGTGGGGTGGTTGCCGAGGAACGTGCGGTGCGGCACCTGGGCCTCCGGCACCCCCTCGGCGCGCACCTCGTCCGCCGTCTTGCCGAAGGCCAGCGCCTGGCCCTGCGCGAACAGGTTGGCCATCAACAGGTCGTGCTGGGCCGCCAGTTCGTCGCTCAGCTCGGGCGCGGGACGCGCGAAGCCGATCAGGTCGGCGGGGATCAGCCGGGTGCCCTGGTGGATCAACTGGTAGTAGGCGTGCTGCCCGTTGGTGCCGGGCGTGCCCCACACCACCGGGCCGGTCGCCCAGCCCACCACATGGCCGTCGCGGTCCACCGACTTGCCGTTGGACTCCATGTCCAGCTGCTGGAGATACGCGGTGAACTTCGACAGGTAGTGGCTGTACGGCAGTACCGCGTGCGACTCGGCGCCGAAGAAGTTGCCGTACCAGATGCCCAACAGGCCCAGGATCAGCGGCGCGTTGGACTCGGCGGGCGCGGTGCGGAAGTGCTCGTCGACGATGCGGAAACCGTCGAGCAGCTCGCGGAAGCGGTCCGGGCCGATGGCGATCATCAGGGAGAGACCGATCGCCGAGTCGAAGGAGTAGCGGCCGCCGACCCAGTCCCAGAACTCGAACATGTTGTCCAGGTCGATGCCGAACTCGGTGACCTTGCCGGCGTTCGTGGACAGCGCCACGAAGTGCCTGGCGACCGCCTTGTCCTCGCCGAGCCCGTCCGGGCCGTTGAGCAGCCAGGTGCGGGCCGAGGTGGCGTTGGTGATCGTCTCGATCGTGGTGAAGGTCTTCGACGCGACGATGAACAGGGTCTCCGCCGGGTCCAGGTCGCGGACCGCTTCGTGCAGGTCGGCGCCGTCGACGTTCGACACGAAGCGGAACGTCAACTCCCGTGCGGTGAAGGTGCGCAGCGCCTCGTACGCCATCGCCGGACCGAGGTCGGAGCCGCCGATGCCGATGTTGACGACGTTCTTGATCCGCTTGCCGGTGTGCCCGGTCCAGGCGCCGGAGCGGACCCGGTCGGCGAAGTCGCTCATCTTGTCGAGGACCGCGTGCACCTTGGGCACGACGTTCTCGCCGTCGACCTCGACCACCGCGTCACGGGCCGCCCGCAGCGCGGTGTGCAGCACCGCCCGGTCCTCGGTGACGTTGATCTTGTCGCCGCGGAACATGGCGTCCCGCAGCCCGAACACGTCGGTGGCGACGGCGAGTTCCTGGAGCAGCGCGAGGGTCTCGTCGTTGATCAGGTGCTTGGAGTAGTCGATGCGCAGATCACCGACGCGCACGACATACCGCTCGGCGCGAGACGGATCCGCGTCGAACAGCTCACGCAACCGCGGCCGTTGCAGCGCCTCCGCACGGTGGTCGTCCAGGGCCGTCCACTCGGGGCGGTGACTGAGCCTGGGAGAGTCAGACATGAGAAGGGGTCTCCTTGGTGCCCTGAGGGGGCGTCTGATGGATCCTGCCGGCGTCGCGGGGTCTGGCACGCACATCTGCGGCGTTGTCGTCGGTCGCCGACGCTCCGCGTCGACTCCCTCCTCCGCCTTGCAGCTGCACGCACCAGACCCCGCTCGGGTTGGTGACGGGGCGCAGTCGGTCAGGGCCGGCCTGATCCATCAGACACCCCCTCACCCCGCAGGGCGACGGCGTACATCTCGTCGGCGTCGAGGCGGCGGAGCTCCTCGGCGATGAGTTCGGAGGTGGTGCGGACCTTCAGGGCGAGGGTGCGGGAGGGCTGGCCCGGGAGGGTGAGCGTGGCCAGTGGGCCCTCGGGGCGGTCGATGACGACCTCGCCGTCGGCGGTGCCGAGGCGGACCGCCGTGACCACCGGGCCTGCCGTGACCACGCGGTCGATCTTCACCTTGAGCCGCGCCTCCAGCCAGCGCGCGAGCAGCTCGGCGGCCGGGTTCTCCGCCTCGGCCTCCACGGCCCCGGAGATGATCTGCGCCCGGGCCTGGTCCAGGGCCGCCGCCAGCATCGAGCGCCAGGGCGTCAGCCGGGTCCAGGCGAGGTCGGTGTCGCCGGGCGCGTAGGAGCGGACTCGGGTCTCCAGCGTCTCCAGGGGGTTCTCGACCGCGTACAGGTCGGTGATCCTGCGCTGTGCGAGCGCGCCCAGCGGGTCCTTCGACGGCACCTCGGGGGCGTCCACCGGCCACCACACCACGACCGGCGCGTCCGGCAGCAGCAGCGGCAGGACGACCGAGTCGGCGTGGTCGGACACCTCGCCGTACGTCCGCAGGATGACCGTCTCGCCGGTGCCCGCGTCGGCGCCGACCCGCACCTCGGCGTCCAGCTTGGACGCCATGCGGTCGCGCGGGGTGCGGGCGTGCCGCTTGATGACGACCAGGGTGCGCGAGGGGTGCTCGTGCGAGGCCTCCTCGGCCGCCTTGATCGCGTCGTAGGCGTTCTCCTCGTCCGTGACGATGACCATCGTCAGGACCATGCCCACGGCAGGGGTCCCGATGGCGCGGCGACCCTGCACCAGCGCCTTGTTGATCTTGCTTGCCGTGGTGTCGGTCAGGTCGATCTTCATGGCCTGCGCCAGCTCCGTCCGTCTCGTGCGAGCATCTCGTCGGCTTCCCCGGGTCCCCAGCTCCCCGAGGGGTACTGCGCCGGCTTGCCGTTCTTCGCCCAGTACTCCTCGATCGGGTCGAGGATCTTCCAGGACTCTTCCACTTCCTGGTGACGGGGGAAAAGGTTGGCGTCGCCGAGCAGTACGTCCAGGATGAGCCGCTCGTACGCCTCGGGGCTGGACTCGGTGAAGGACTCGCCGTAGGCGAAGTCCATCGACACGTCCCGGATCTCCATCGAGGTGCCCGGCACCTTGGATCCGAAGCGGACCGTCATGCCCTCGTCCGGCTGGACGCGGATGACGATCGCGTTCTCGCCGAGCTCCTCCGTGGCGGTGGAGTCGAAGGGGGAGTGCGGCGCCCGCTTGAAGACGACCGCGATCTCGGTGACCCGGCGGCCGAGCCGCTTGCCGGTGCGCAGGTAGAAGGGGATGCCCGCCCAGCGGCGGTTGTCCACCTCCAGCTTGATGGCCGCGTAGGTGTCGGTCTTCGACTCGGGGTCGATGCCCTCCTCCTGGAGGTACCCGGCCACCTTCGCGCCGCCCTGCCAGCCCTCCGCGTACTGCCCGAGGACCGTGTGCCGGCCCAGCTCCTCCGGCAGCCGCACGGACTTGAGCACCTTGAGCTTCTCGGTCAGGAGCGACTCGGCGTCGAAGGCGATGGGCTCCTCCATGGCCGTAAGGGCCATGAGCTGGAGGAGGTGGTTCTGGATGACGTCACGGGCGGCGCCGATGCCGTCGTAGTAGCCGGCCCGGCCGCCGATGCCGATGTCCTCGGCCATCGTGATCTGGATGTGGTCGACGTACGACCGGTTCCAGATGGGCTCGTACATCTGGTTGGCGAAGCGGAGCGCCAGGATGTTCTGGACGGTCTCCTTGCCGAGGTAGTGGTCGATGCGGAACACCTGGTCCGGTTCGAACACGTCGTGCACCAGGGCGTTCAGCTCGCGGGCGCTCGTCAGGTCGCGGCCGAACGGCTTCTCGATGACCGCGCGCCGCCAGGAACCCTCGGGCGCGCTCGCCAGCCCGTGCTTCTTCAGCTGCTGGACGACCTTGGGGAAGAACTTCGGCGGTACGGAGAGGTAGAAGGCGAAGTTGCCGCCGGTGCCGCGGGAGGCGTCCAGCTCCTCGACGGCCGACTTCAGCTGCTTGAACGCCGTGTCGTCGTCGAAGTCGCCCGGGATGAACCGCATGCCCTCGGCGAGCTGCTGCCAGACCTCCTCGCGGAACTCGGTGCGCGCGTGGTCGCGGACCGAGTCGTGCACGATCTGCGCGAAGTCCTCGTCCTCCCAGTCCCGCCGGGCGAACCCGACGAGCGAGAAGCCCGGCGGGAGCATGCCGCGGTTGGCGAGGTCGTAGACGGCCGGCATCAGCTTCTTGCGGGACAGGTCACCGGTGACACCGAAGATGACGAGCCCGGACGGGCCGGCGATCCGGGGCAGCCGTCGGTCGCGCTCGTCGCGGAGCGGGTTGGCCCAGTCGGTGGCGATGGTCATTCCGCGTCAACTCCCTTGCTGTCCAGGGACTTCGTCACGGCGTCCAGCAGGTCCTGCCAGGCCACCTCGAACTTGGCGACGCCCTCGTCCTCCAGCTGCTGCACGACCTCGTCGTAGGAGATGCCGAGCGTCTCCACGGCGGTCAGGTCGGCGCGGGCCTGGGCGTAGCCGCCGGTCACGGTGTCGCCGGTGATCTCGCCGTGCGCGGCGGTGGCGTCGAGCGTGGCCTCCGGCATGGTGTTGACGGTGCCGGGCGCGACCAGCTCGTCGACGTACAGAGTGCTCTTGTACGCCGGGTCCTTGACGCCGGTCGAGGCCCACAGCGGGCGCTGCCTGTTGGCCTTGGCGCCGGAGAGGGCGGTCCAGCGGGCGGAAGCGAAGACCTCTTCGTAAGCCTCGTACGCGAGGCGGGCGTTGGCGAGTGCCGCCCTGCCCTTGAGCGCGAGCGCCTCCTGCGTACCGATGACCGTCAGCCGCTTGTCGATCTCGGAGTCGACGCGGGAGACGAAGAAGGAGGCCACGGAGTGGATCGTGGCGAGGTCGAGGCCCTTGGCGGCGGCCTTCTCCAGGCCGGCCAGGTAGGCGTCCATCACCTCGCGGTAGCGCTCCAGGGAGAAGATCAGCGTGACGTTGACGCTGATGCCCTGGCCGATGACCTCGGTGATGGCCGGGAGGCCCGCCTTGGTCGCCGGGATCTTGATCATGACGTTCGGACGGTCCACAAGCCAGGACAGCTGGCGGGCCTCGGCGACGGTGGCCGCCGTGTTGTTCGCGAGCCGCGGGTCGACCTCGATGGAGACCCGGCCGTCCCGGCCGCCCGTCGCGTCGTACACCGGACGAAGGATGTCGGCGGCGGCGCGGACGTCGGCGGTGGTCATCATCCGCACGGCCTCGTCGACCGTCACGCCCCGCACGGCGAGGTCGGCGAGCTGCTCCTCGTAACCCTCGCCGGAGCCGATCGCGGCCTGGAAGATGGAGGGGTTGGTGGTGACGCCCACCACGTTCTTGTTCTCGACGAGTTCGGCGAGGTTGCCGGACTCGATCCGCCTGCGCGACAGGTCGTCCAGCCAGATGGAGACGCCTTCGTCGCTGAGGCGCTTGAGTGCTCCCGCGGACGCGGTTGCTTCGGTCACGTTCATCATCTTCTTTCTGGCGATCGGATCAACCGCGGGCGGCGGCCAAGGATTCCTTGGCTGCGGCGGCGACGTTCTCGGGGGTGAAGCCGAACTCGGCGAACAGGGTCTTGGCGTCGGCGGAGGCGCCGAAGTGTTCGAGGGAGACGATGCGTCCTGCGTCACCTGTGAAGCGGTACCACGTCAGGCCGATGCCCGCCTCGACGGCGACGCGCGCCTTCACCGACGGCGGAAGCACCTGGTCGCGGTAGTCGCGCGGCTGCTCCTCGAACCACTCCACGGACGGCATCGACACCACCCGGGTGCCGATCCCCTCGGCCTCCAGCTGCTCGCGTGCGGCGACGGCGAGCTGCACCTCGGAGCCGGTGGCGATCAGGACGACGTCCGGGGTCCCGGTGGAGGACTCCTCGAGGACGTAACCGCCCTTCGCCGCATCGGGGTCGGGCGCGTACGTGGGCACGCCCTGGCGGGTGAGCGCGAGGCCGTGCGGGGCCGGGTGGGTGGCGTGCCGCTTGAGGATCTCGGCCCAGGCGATCGCGGTCTCGTTGGCGTCGGCCGGGCGGACGATGTTCAGGCCCGGGATGGCGCGCAGGGCGGCCAGGTGCTCGACCGGCTGGTGGGTCGGGCCGTCCTCGCCGAGGCCGATCGAGTCGTGGGTCCAGACGTACGTCACCGGGAGCTGCATGAGCGCCGACATCCGCACCGCGTTGCGCATGTAGTCGGAGAACACCAGGAAGGTGCCGCCGTAGATGCGGGTGTTGCCGTGCAGGGCGATGCCGTTCATCTCGGCGGCCATCGAGAACTCGCGGATGCCGAAGTGGACGGTTCGGCCGTACGGGTCGGCCTCGGGCAGCGGGTTGCCCTTCGGCAGGAAGGACGAGGTCTTGTCGATGGTGGTGTTGTTCGAGCCGGCCAGGTCGGCGGAGCCGCCCCACAGCTCGGGGAGCACGGCCCCCAGTGCCTGGAGCACCTTGCCGGAGGCGGCACGGGTCGCGACCGCCTTGCCCTCCTCGAACACCGGGATGGACGACTCCCAGCCCTCGGGCAGCTGCCCGGCGACGATCCGGTCGAACAGTTCGGCCCGCTCCGGGTTCGCGCCGCGCCACTTGTCGAGCTGCTTGTCCCAGGCTGCGTGCGCCTCGGCACCGCGGTCCAGGGCCTCGCGGGCGTGGGCGAGGACGTCGGCGTCGACCTGGAAGGACTGCTCGGGGTCGAAGCCGAGGATGCGCTTGGTGGCGGCGATCTCGTCGGCGCCGAGCGCGGAGCCGTGGGAGGCCTCGGTGTTCTGCGCGTTCGGGGCGGGCCAGGCGATGATCGTGCGCATGGCGATGATCGAGGGGCGCTCGGTCTCGTCCTGGGCGGCCTTGAGGGCCGCGTAGAGGGCGGGTACGTCGATGTCGCCGCCGAGCGCGGGCTCGACGCGCTGCACGTGCCAGCCGTAGGCCTCGTACCGCTTCAGGACGTCCTCGGAGAACGCGGTCGCGGTGTCGCCCTCGATGGAGATGTGGTTGTCGTCGTAGAGGAAGACCAGGTTGCCGAGCTTCTGGTGCCCTGCGAGGGAGGAGGCCTCGGCGGAGACGCCCTCCTCCAGGTCGCCGTCGGAGACGATCGCCCAGATGGTGTGGTCGAAGGGGGAGGTGCCCTCGGGGCCTCCGGGTCGAACAGGCCGCGCTCGTAGCGGGCGGCCATCGCCATGCCGACGGCGTTCGCGACACCCTGGCCGAGCGGCCCGGTGGTGGTCTCGACACCGGCGGTGTGCCCGTACTCGGGGTGACCCGGCGTCTTGGACCCGTGCGTCCGGAAGGCCTTCAGGTCGTCGAGCTCGACCTCGTAGCCCGCGAGGAACAGCTGGGTGTAGAGGGTCAGCGAGGTGTGCCCGGGGGACAGAACGAAACGATCCCGCCCGGTCCACTCGGGATCGGCGGGATCGTGACGCATCACTTTCTGAAAGATCGTGTACGCGGCCGGGGCGAGGCTCATCGCGGTGCCCGGGTGCCCGTTCCCGACCTTCTGCACGGCATCGGCCGCAAGCAGGCGGGCGGTGTCGACGGCGCGCCGGTCGAGTTCGGTCCATTCGAAGCTGTCCGGTGTCTGCGTACTCATCTTCAAGAAGTCCTCGATCGCAGCGGTGTTACTGGCTCGTTGCGTTCAACCTTAAAAGTCTGACTTTTACGGGGGAAGGTCGCCGTGTGCCAGCCTGTGGTGAAAGTGGGACACCGGAAGCACCAGCTGGGCGGCGTGAGAGGGACATGGCGGACAGAACCATCCAAGGCGGAGACGGTGAAGGCAGCGTGGACGGGATCAGAACGTTCCCCTTCCCGATCGAGCTGAGTGTGTGCGGGGTGGGCATGCAGGTGGGCCCGATGGGCGCCGACCGCACCTGGCACGCCGACGCCCCGCTGCACCGCGTCCATCGCATCGACTTCCATGTCGTGATGCTCTTCGACGACGGGCCCGTCCGCCACATGATCGATTTCGCCGAGTACGAGGCGACGGCCGGCGACCTGCTGTGGATCCGCCCCGGTCAGGTCCACCGTTTCGCCGAGACGAGCGAGTACCGCGGAACCGTCCTGACCATGCAGCCCGGCTTCCTGCCCCGCGCCACGGTGGAGGCCACGGGCCTCTACCGCTACGACCTTCCGCCGCTGCTCCGCCCGGACGGACCGCAGCTGGCGGCCCTGCGCTCGGCCCTCGCCCAGTTGGAGCGCGAGTACGAGGACACGGCCACGCTCCCGCTGAGCCTGCACACCGCCGTCCTGCGCCACTCCCTGACGGCGTTCCTGCTCCGGCTCGCGCATCTGGCGGCGAGCTCGGCGGAGGCGGCCCGCCGCCAGTCGGACACGACGTTCACCCTGTTCCGTGACGCGGTGGAGAGGGGCTTCGCCACCAACCACAGCGTCAGCGCCTACGCCGACTCCCTCGGCTACTCCCGCCGAACCCTGGTCCGCGCGGTGCGCGCCGCCACCGGGGAGACGCCCAAGGGGTTCATCGACAAGCGGGTGGTCCTGGAGGCGAAGCGGCTGCTGGCCCACACGGACATCCCGATCGGCCGGGTGGGCGCGGCGGTGGGCTTCCCGGACGCGGCGAACTTCTCGAAGTTCTTCCAGCAGCACACGGAGCTGACTCCGGCGGCCTTCCGGGCGGAACTCCGTTAGGCGCCCTACTCCGTGCGCAGTGCCGTCGCCGTGCGGGCCCTGGCCGCCCAGCCGGACGGGAGCAGTGCGCCCAGGAGGGCGATGGCGATGCCGGCCAGCCCCAGCAGCACGAGTTCAGGGGCGTCGTACACGTCGAGGACCGAAGGCGGGAGGTTGGTGCCCGCCGCGTGGCCCATCACCGGCAGGACATAGTCGTGCAGCGCGAACCCGAGCGGTACTCCGATCAGTCCGCCGAAGACGCCGATCCCGGCCACCGAGGCGAGCACGAGGCCCACGGTCTGCCGCGGCGACATGCCGAGCGCCTTGCAGACGCCCAGGTCGTGCACCCGCTCCCGGGTGTCGAGGACCACGGAGTTGAGCACACCGAGACCCGCGACGGAGACCAGCATCAGGGTGAGCAGCGCCGCGATCGAGTCCAGGAGGACGATCATGGTGTCCTGTGACGAGTTGGCGTTGGCCAGGACGTCCGCGCCCAGCGGCTTCACCACGGTGGCGAGCTTCGCCGCGTAGTCGGTGGGGGAGACGCCCGGCTTCACCTGGATCTGGAAGACCTGGGGCTCGGCTCCCGGGAAACTGGCCATGTCCACGTGGACCGACAGGCCGTCGTCGTCGGTGTCGAAGGCCTCGCCGACGATCCGCAGGGTCCGTGTGTCCTTCCCGAGCGTCACCCGGACCGTGTCGCCGATCCTGGTCCCGGTCCGCGACAGGAACCGGGTCGGTACGACGGCCTGGCCCGCGCCGGTGATCCAGTGCCCGGAGATCATCTCGTAGCTACCGGAACGCGAGTCGCCCTGGTAGAGGGTGGCTTCGACCGAGCCGGAGATCCCGGCCACCGTGACCTCGGTCTGGGTCGTGCCGTAGTACGAGGCGGTGCCGGACTGCGCCTTGATGGCGGCGCTCACTTTCGCCGGGTCCGCGGACGGAGGGCTGTGGGCGCCCGAGGGGCGCGGCCCGCCGTTCTCGACGGCTCCGCCGCTGACGGCGGTGACCTGGGCACGGCTCGTCGGGTCCGAGTCGCCGACCGCGTTCAGGGACGAGGTCAGGCCCACCGCGAAGGTCGCCGCGACGGTGCCGAAGGCCACCGCCAGCAGCATCGCCGCGGTGCGGACCGGGTGGGTGAAGGGACTGGCGAGGCCGTAGGTCACCGCCCGTGGCAGGGGCAGCCGCCCGGCCGCCCGGTGCGCCCACTGCCCACGCCCGGTGCGGGGCGCCCGGCCCACCGCGATGGCCTCGACGGTGCGCAGCCGGCCGGCCCGCAGCGCGGGGACCAGCGCCGCGACCGTGACGATCAGCAGTGCGACGGCCGGCACGAGGACGTCCACCCACCAGGTCACCGACAGCGAGACACCGCCGTACACCTGCGCGGTGTCGGCCAGCAGCGGCAGGGCCAGCACATTGCCCAGTACGACGCCGAGCACGATGCCCGCGCCGGCCGGGATCAACGCCTGGGCCACATAGGCCCGTACGACCTCGCGCGGGGTGAAGCCGATGGCCTTCAGGATGCCGATCCTGCGCAGACCGGTGCCGACCGCGCCGCTGATCACACTGCTGACGATGATCACCGACATCACGATGCCGAGCACGCCGAAGGCCACCAGGAACGGGATGGTCGCCGCCGCGCCCTGGTCGGCGGAGTGCTTGGTGTCCAGATAGGACTGGGTGGCCAGCAGGGACCCGGACGGCACGGCGGCGGCGAGCCGCTTCCGGTCGGCGGCGAGTTGTCCCTTCGTACCCGCCGACTCGAAGCGGTAGAGCATCTGGCTGGTGACCGGTGAGTCCTTCGAGGCCAGCGCGCGGACCTGCCCGGGGGTCGCCCAGGCGTCGGCGGTCCGGCCGGACGACAGCGCGAAGCCGACGACCGTCAGGCCCTCGCTGTCGGCCGAGTCGGAGGCCCTCATGACGGAGCCGATCCTGAGCGGGGAGTCCATGAAGGACGCGGACAGGACGATCTCGCCCGGCTTCGTCGCCCACCGCCCGGCCCGCAGGTCCAGGTCGTCGACATCGCCGTGTGGACCGGAACGCCCCACCAGGGTCAGCCGGTTGAAGGTCGTGATCGGATACGGCCCCGCGCTCGCGGTGACGCCGTCCAGCCGCCCGGTGTCCTTGAGCTGTGCCGCGCTCACCTTGGCCGGATCGAACTGGACGGTGAGGTGCGCACCGTGCTGCTTGGCGAAGGCGTGGTCGAAGGGGGCGTTCGTGGCGACCATGAGCGATCCGGCGATGACGGCCGCCGCGACGGCCATCATGCAGGCCACGGCGATCACCACCGTCTGCACCCGGCGCCGGCCCACCCCGGAACGCACGACCCGGCCGAGTGCGCCGGTACCGAGGAGGCTCATCGGACCGCCTCCGCACGCGTGTCGAGCGAGAGGTGGCCGTCGACCAGCTGGATGGTGCGGCTCGCGCACGCCTCTGCCAGCGCCATGTCGTGCGTGACCAGCACGAGGGTCTGCCCGCCGCGGTGCAGTTCCACCAGCAGTTCCCGTACGTCGTGGCCCGAGGCGGTGTCGAGCGCGCCCGTCGGCTCGTCGGCGAGCAGCAGCGCGGGCCGGTTGACCAGCGCCCGGGCCACCGCCACGCGTTGGCGCTCACCGCCGGACAGCCGGCCCGGGTAGGCGCGGGCGTGCCGGGTGATGCCCAGCAGTTCCATCAACTCGTCCGCGCGGGCCGCGGCCTTGCGCCGGGCGGCCCCGGTCAGCTGGGCGGGGAGCCGGATGTTGTCGGCGACGGTGAGATCGTCGAGCAGGTTGAAGAACTGGAAGACCATGCCGATCCGTTCGCGGCGGAACCGGGCCAGCGCGTGCTCGCTCAGCCGGTCGATCCGCTCCCCGGCGACGGTCACCGCGCCTTCGGTCGGCTTGTCGAGGCCGGCGACCAGGTTCAGCAGCGTGGACTTGCCGCTGCCCGAGGGACCGGTCACGGCGAGCGCCTCGCCCTGGGCGACACCGAGGTCGAGCGGTCCGAGTGCGGGTGCGCCGGCGTTGTCGTAGCGCTTCGCCACGCCCGCCAGTTCGATCACGTCAGTCATGGGAGTCGTCCGTCCTTCGTCCTTGCGGTGAAAGGGAGTTGTCTGTGCCGGCTCGGCGAACGTAGGGGCGCGGCCGGGTGGCGCGCGTCGGCCGCGGCACCGACTTGTGGGCGTCCCCGCGGAGGACGCGGGCACGGGGTCATCCCTGCGAAGTACGCCTGAAGGACGGCCGCTTGGCCGTGCAGGCGGACGCGGGAGCGGGCCGGGCAGCCGCACAATGTGGCGATGGAGACGGAGGACCGACCGGGCCGGCGCCGGCAGTTGCGCGACGCGCTGAGGCCGGAGCCGGAGAGCGCCCCGCTGTCGCGACGGGCGCTGCGCGCCGATGTCGTGCTGGCGGTGCTGCTGACCGTCGTCGCGCTGATCGTGGCGGCGCGCTATCCCGGGGACGGCCCGGTCCGCGTCAGCATGAAGGACGAGTACGGGGTGCCGGTCCCGCCGAGGCCTCCCGTACTGGGTGCGCGGGTTGAGGAGGGGCGTGAACTCCTCGCCCCCTGGTGGCTGATCGTGCTGTCAGCGCTGCCGCTGGCGGCCCGGCGCCGGTATCCGCTGGCCGTGTTCGGGGTGGTCCTCGCCGCCGCTCTGGCCATCGGCGACAAGGCCTCCTGGATCAACGTGCTGACCTGCGTCATCGGCGCCTACAGTGCCGCGATGTACAGCCGCTACTGGGCGCGGGCGGCGGCCGGGCTGGTGCTCGCCGCCGTGCTGGCCGGCATCGCGTTCCGGGACACCGACCCGGCGTTCCCGGGCTGGTCGAGCCCCGCGGTCGTGCTGCTGGTCGCAGCGGTGCTGGCGGTCACCGTCCGCTTCTGGCAGCGGCGCCTCGCGGACAGCCGGGACCGCTACACCCGGCTTCAGAAGGCCCAGGAGGAGGGCATGCGGCGGGCCGTCGAGGAGGAGCGGGCCCGGATCGCCGCCGAACTGCACGACGTCGTGACCCACAATGTGAGCGTGATGGTCATCCAGGCGGGCGCGGCCCGCAAGGTGATGGACGGCGCACCCGAGCGGTCGAAGGAGGCCCTGCTGGCCGTCGAGGCCGGCGGCCGGGCCGCGATGGCCGAACTGCGCCATGTGATGGGCCTGTTGGCCGCCCCGGACACCGGCCGCCCCGACAGCCCCGCCGACGGCCTCGAACCGCAGCCGGGCCTGGGCCAGCTGGACGCCCTCACCGAGCGGGTCCGCGCCGCCGGCACCCCGGTCTCCGTGGCGATGTCCCTGCCACCGGAGCCGCTGCCGCCCGGGGTGGAACTCGCCGCCTACCGCGTCGTGCAGGAGGCGCTCACCAACACCATCAGGCACGCGCCCGGCGCCGAGGCCTCGGTCACCGTCGGATACACCGGAGACGTCCTGGAGATAGAGGTCACCGACACCGGCGCCACCCACGACCCGCCCGAGGCGGAGGCCGAGGGCAACGGCCGCGGGCTGATCGGACTGCGCGAACGGCTCGCGGTCTACGGCGGCGAGCTCACCGCCGGCCCCACCCTGGCCGGCGGCTACCGCATCACCGCCCGAGTCCCGTGGCGGACGGCATGAACCCGCCGGCGCTGCGCGCAGTGATCGCCGACGACCAGGCCCTCGTACGCACCGGCTTCGGCATGATCCTGGCCGCGGACGGCATCGAGGTGACGGCGGAGGCGGCCGACGGGGCCGAGGCGGTCGCCGCGGTCCGGCGCACCCGGCCCGACATCGTGCTGATGGACATCCGGATGCCACGGATGGACGGCATCGAGGCGACCCGGCGGATCCTCGCCGACGGCGGCCCGGACGGCACCAGGGTGGTCATCCTGACCACGTACGACCTCGACCACTACGTCTACGCGGCGCTCACGGCCGGTGCCAGCGGCTTCCTGCTCAAGGACGTCACCCCCGAGCACCTGGTCGCCGCCGTACGACTCGTCCAGGCCGGCGACGCCCTGCTGGCGCCGGCGATCACCCGCCGGCTGATCGAACGCTTCACACACCGCGAGGAGGCGCGCCCTGCCGCCCTGCACCGGGACCTGTCCGGCCTGACCCCGCGCGAACTGGAGGTGCTCCGGCTGCTCGCGACGGGCCTGAGCAACGCCGAACTCGCGGACCGCCTGGTCCTCAGCCCCACCACGGTCAAGACGCACATCGGCCGCATCCTGTCGAAGCTGGACCTGCGCGACCGGGTACAGGCGGTCGTCCTGGCCTATGAGACGGGACTGATCTCCCCCGGGGGCGGGGATGCCTAGCACCCCGCCCCGGAGGTGCCGCTCAGTGCCCGAAGTCGAACCAGTTGACGTTCACGAAGTCCGCCGACTGGCCGCTGCTGAAGGTCAGATACACGTCGTGCGTGCCCGTCACCGAGCTGATGTTGGCCGGGACCGTCTGCCAGGTCTGCCAGCCGCCCGTGTTGGCGATGGAGAAACTGCCGATCGGTGTCGCCGTGGCGCTGTCCAGACGGACCTGGACCAGCCCGCTCACACCGCTCGCCGCACCGCTGGCCACCCGGGCGTAGAACTGGGTGGCCGCCGTGGAACCGAAGTTGACGCCCTTGTAGAGGGCCCAGTCGCCGTTGGCGACGTAGCCGATGTCCTGGCCGCCGCCGGTGTCCGTGGTGGTCTCCGCGGTGACGCCGGACTGGCTGTCGTACGACTCCGCCTGGATGGGGCTGTAGGCGTCCCGGCTGCCGGTCGGCGGGGTCGTGGTACCGCTCCCACTGGCCGACAGGACCTGGACGTAGTCGACGACCATCGGGTGCCCGGACTCGGTGGCGCTGGTCGGGCCGCCTCCGAACGCGGCCGGGAAGCCGCCGCCCATCGCCACGTTCAGGATCACGAAGAAGCCGTGGTTGGTGGCGTTGGCCCAGGTGGTGGCGTCCACCTGATTGGCGGTCACCGTCTGGTAGTTGGTGCCGTCGACGTAGAAGCGGATCGCCTCGGGGCTGACCGAGCGGTCCCACTCCATGGTGTAGGTGTGGAAGCCCGACTGGCAGGTGGTGTTGGGGCAGGCGGTCGAATTGCCCAGGCCCGTGGTCTCGTTGCAGGGGCCGCCCGAGGCCGTGCCGCAGTGCATGGTCGCCCAGACCTTGTTGATGCCGTTGACGTTCTCCATGACGTCCAGCTCGCCGACGCTCGGCCAGTTCTGGTAGTTGCCGCGGTAGGGCGCGCCCAGCATCCAGAACGCGGGCCAGTAGCCGAGGGCCGCGTCGCCCGTGACGTTCGGCATCTGGATCCGGGCCTCGACGCGCAGCTTGCCGCCGGCCGGGGGCTGGAAGTCGGTGCGGGTGGTCTCGATACGGCCCGAGGTCCAGTTGCCGGCCGAGTCGCGGATCGGGGTGATCTTCAGGTTGCCGCTGCCGTCGAGCGCGACGTTGCTGGTGCTGTTGGTCATCGTCTCGACCTCGCCGGTGCCCCAGTTCGCGGGGCCGCCCGGATACGAAGTCCCGGTGTCGTACTGCCAGTTGGAGGTGTTGACGCCGGTCCCTGCCGAGCCGTTGAAGTCGTCGACGAAGACCTGGCTCCAGCCCGACGGCGGGGTGGGCGCGGAGGCGTCGGCGGACTGGGTGGCGGCCGTGGCGAGCGCGGCCGCCAGACCGAGCGTGCTGAGTACGGCGACGAGCGCGCGTCGCCGTCTGGGTATGCCGGAGGTTGCACTCATGGGGGTGCCTCCCGGGTACGGGGTGATGGGCTGCGGATGCCCTTTGGGAGCGCTGTTTGAGAGCGCTCTCAAAGTGGGCCCAATGTGCTCTCCGGTACCAGGGCCGTCAAGACTTAAAGCAAGGAAAGTCCTTTCGGGGCAGGCAAGTTCACGCCATGAACGGTGCAAAGAGGGGCTAAACCGCGCTGCCCGTCTTCCAGTCGGCCCAGGACAGGTTCCAGCCGTTGAGTCCGTTCGACGCTTCCACGGTCTTGTCGCCGGAGTTCTTCACGATCACCACGTCGCCGAGCATCGAGGACTCGTAGAACTTGTAGCCGGCCACCGAGCTGTCGTTGGCGCCCTTGGCGTCGTGCAGGCCGACGCAGCCATGGCTGGTGTTCTGGCTGCCGAAGACCGAGGTGGACGCCCAGTAGTTGCCGTGCACGAAGGTGCCGGACGTGGTCAGGCGCTGGGCGTGCGGCACGTCGGAGATGTCGTACTCGTCGCCGAGCCCGACCGTCGAGGACTCCATCCGGGTCTGCTTGAACCGCTCGCTGATCACCATGATCCCGGACCAGGTGGTGTGCTGGGCGTTGCCGCCGGAGACGGGGTAGGAGGCGTACGTGGCGCCGTCCCGCTTGACCACCATCTCCTTGGTGGACAGGTCGACAGTGCTGATCTGCTCGCGGCCGATGTGGAAGGTGACGTCCTTCTGCTGCACGCCGTAGACGCCGTCCTGGCCCTCGACGTCCTTAAGCTTCAGACTCAGCGTGATCTTCGTGCCGGAGGCCCAGTACGTCTCCGGGCGGAAGTCGAGGCGGGTGTCGCTGAACCAGTGGCCGACCACCTCGACGGCCGGCTCGGCGGTGACGGTGATCGCCTTCTGGACGGCGGCCCGGTCCGTCACCGCGTGCGTGAAGTTGATCGACACGGGCATGCCGACGCCGGAGGTCGAGTTCGCCTCGGGCGTGAAGTAGCCGACGAAGGTCTCGCCCGGCGACTTGGTGGTGAAGCTCGTGGTCTGCGCGGCCGCGCCCTCCGGCGTCGCCGTGACCGTGTACTTCGTACCCGAGTACGGGTTCCTCGTCGAAGTCCACTTGGTCTTGGCGTCGTTGAGCGAACCGGCCAGCGTGGAGCCGTCGTTTCCGGTCACCTTCACCGAGGCGAACGTGCCGTCGGTCACGGTGACCTCGACCGGGCTCGCGAAGTCGGCCTTCTTGGTGCCGTCGGCGGGTGTGACCGAGACGGTGGGCTTCTTCGAGGCGGCCGCCTTCGCGGACGCGTCCGACTTCGTCGTCCCCTCCGATGCGCCCGCGGAACTGCTGCATCCGGTCAGCGCGACGGCGGCGGGCACCACGCCCAGCACCCCCAGCACCCCGCGTCGGGACCACTGCTCCGACTGCTGCTGAGACCGGTTCGATATGTGCGAGACGCCCACGGCAGGCCTTCCTGGGATATCCACCTTTTCCGGGTGCATCCTGCGCCGCGCAGATTTGTTGATCCTTTGAATACCGGGGCCGCTTCCTGAGATTCCTGTGAGGAGTCGCCGGCTCAGTCTCGGGGCCGTTCGTTGCGTAGGCGGACCCGCGCGGAGACGTTCGAAGCGAGGCGGATGACACTGCCGTCCTGGAGCGGCCGCGCCTGACCCTGCGGTACGGGGATCTCGTCGGCCCAGGTGCCGTTGGCGGAGCGCTCGTCACGCAGCCAGGCGGAGCCGTCGGAGTCCAGGCCGACGGTGGCGTGCATACGGGAGACGTTGTCGTAAGCGGCCAGCAGCGGGGCACTTTCCGTGTACTCGGGGCGGCGCCCGAGGACGACCTCCTGCCCGGGCCGCACCTCCAGCGTTCCGGTGTCGAAGCTCAGCCTGAGGGAGGTCACTGGGCGTTCCAGGGTGGTGCGCAGCGCATCGCCACCAGGTGGCGCGGCGCCGTCATCGGACGGCAGCTCCCGGAGACATCTCATGCAGACGAGATCGGCCGGGTCGACGGAGGCCCGGCAGTGCGGGCAGGTGCCACCGGTCACCGGCGAGGTGACGGTGGCGGGAGCTGGGGGCGGTGCGGGACGATCCTCGGCGCGGACGACTCGGACCGCTCCGTCCGTGGTGAGAACGGCCCGGCACTCGGGGCACACCACCTCGTCGGAGCCCACCTCCGTGTCGCATCTGTCGCACGTCAAGCGGTCCATGTCGTGTCCTCCCAGTTCACGCCCCCGGCTTCGGAGGCCGCCCGCCATTGGCTCAGCTCGGCCCGGCGGGGTATGCCGATGAGGTGCAGGGCACGTCCGTCCGTCGTCACCTGCACTCGACGGCCCTCGTGCCGGGTGAGCGCCTCGGCGCCGTAGCGCTCGTGCCCGAGGGGGGTCAGGGGCACCACCTTCTGATTGTCGGAGCCCCTGAGCGAGGCACCGGTGTTGCGCCGGTCCACGTAGGGCCCGGCGACGACGGCGTCGCACAGGTCGAGTGCCAGGCGGTGTGAGGCTGCGCCCCGCAGCCGGGACCAGGCGTAGCCGGAGAACACGAGCAGGTCGAACGGCACACCGGTCCCGGCCCCGAACTCACGCAGACCGGCGAGGAGCCGGGTGAGTCCTTCGGTCTGCTGGAAAGGTTCCCCGCCGGAGACGGTGACCCCGTCCAAGGGGCCGGGGAGCTGTCCCATCCATGCCAGCACGGTTTCCACGTCCACCTGGGAGCCCTCGCGAGGCGCCCAGGTGTCCCGTGACATGCACCCCGGGCAGGCCAGTGTGCATCCCTGTAGCCACACTCCGGCCCTGACGCCGTGTCCGAGCACGGTGACGGGGTGGTGCAGCCGGTTCACCGCGATCCTCGTCATGTCAACGTCCCAACTGCCTTGTCTGCGAGCCGTGTTGTGCCCGGGACTCTTCCTCGTCCCCGGTTCGGGCATCGCGGGTCGCAGGGGTCGGACGGGCACCGGGCTGGGTCAGAGAGTGGACGTCGACCTCGACCCCCTGGGCGGTGAGTTGGGCGCGCAGCTCGTCGAGAGTGCCGCACCACTGCTCCTCGCGCTCCGTGTCGGCGCGCCGCCCCTCCATGCCCTGAGCGCCGGCCGTACGCACCACGACGGCGCGCAGTTCCCGCTCGGCCTCGTCGTAGACCATGCGTACCTCGTGCTCCCGCCAGGAGCCATGGGCGACCGAGAACGCGCCTTGGTCGACGGTGGCCGTCGAGAAGTCCCCGGACAGCTCGTACCCCATCTCCTCCAGCGACTTCAGCAGCACCTCGCGAACATGGTGCCGCTCCGCCGCGTCGCGCACCGCCTCCGCCCATCTCAGAGCCTCGGCGCGAACGGCGGGCTCGAGCGGGCGCTGGGCGCGGACGACGGCCTGCAGGGTTTCGCGCAGCGGCGCGGCGGTCTCGTCCTCAACATGGCCGAGCACCTGGAGGAAAGTGGCGGCGGTGCGGGCGTCGGCCATCCGGTGGTCCGCCGCGGTGCGTGCGCCGTCCACGCGTGAGCGCAGGTCGTCGACGCGGTTACGGGCCTCCGTCACCGATCCGGCGGCGCCTACGCGCGCAGCGGCTGCCGTGATCCGCAGCCGTTCCTCGTGGGTGACAGCGGGTGTCAGACGGCGCAATGCCCGTTCGGCTGCCTGCCGTTCGGCCGACAGGTCGTCCGGGGCGGGACGCGGTGCTGCCGCGCGCTGCCGGGAGACAGGGCCGGGCGTCGCACGGCGTGGCCTGTCGCCGGGCGTGGGCCCGGATGCCCGCCAAGCCGCGGCCCTGAGTGTGTCCTGCTCACGTAGCAGGCTCTCGGCCGCCGCGAGAGCCTGGTCCGCCGCCACGCACCACGCCCGCAGCTCAGCGCGTTCCTGGCGAAGCAGTACCAGAGGCTCCGGCAGCGTCGCCGCCGAGCGTCCGTAAGCGCCGAGTGCGGCGCGCGTTACCTCGATGCGGGCGTTGCGGGCGACGACCTCGGCCGCGGCCTCCTCCCACACTGCTTCGGCGCAGCGCTCGCGCTCCCAGTGCTCCCGCCGCCGTTCAAGCTGCGAACCGATGGCCGAGAGCCCAGCCGACACGGCGAGTGACACGGTCGCGCCCGCGGCGTATCCCAGGACGGCACCGACGGCGAGTGGCGCGGCGAGCCCGATGGCCGACCCTCCGCTCATCGGCCGCTCACCGTCCTGGCGTGGGCGGCGGCGTGCTGATGGGCCCACATGGTCCGGCGATGGGAGAGGGACCGCAGGTGAACGAACAGCAACACGACGTACACCACGGCTGGGACTGCCAGAAGGGCACTGAGCGCGCACGGTGCCACCAGGAGGATCAGGCATCCCCAGCCGGCACCCCGCGGCCGGCCCGCCCGCTGGAACCCGGTGCCCGCCTGGCTGAACAGGGTGTACCCGCGTCGGTACTCGGAGCCGATGTTCCGGGCCAGTGAGACCTCCAGCCCCGCTTGCACCCCGACACAGATCAGCCCGACGACCAGGCTGACCATTGAGAGCCCCCTTTCGTGGACGATCCGGGAGCCGATCAAGGCGAGAACGACCATGACCATCACGTAGGCGGTCATCGGTCCGAGCGCACTCGTGGACGCCGCCGTCAGCGCGCTCGGCGAGACTCGCTGCTGCTCCATGTGCTGCCAGCGAGCCAGACTCTGTTGGTGGGCGGCCTGGTCCGCCGCGGTCCGGCGGGCCACCTGCTGCGCCTCGGCCAGTGCGACCGGGGCCAGATCGTGCAGCACCGCCAGGGCCGCAGGGTCGGCCCCGAGCTGGTGGCGGACGACACCGAACCACGGCACGGCGGCGGTCTGCGCAGACACCTGGTCCAGCCGTTGCCGCAGGCGGACACCCTCCGTCCCGGTGTCCAGCAGCAGGCACAGCAGGAAAGCGGCGGTTCGGTCGCCCGCGGGCGATGCGGACAGGGCCTCCTGTGTAGGTGGTGGCAGCTGTGTACGCAGCCATGCGGAGAGTTCGTGGACGCGGGTAGCGGCGGCACGCCACGTCTCGTCGATGCGGCGAAGCTCCGCCGCCCCGGGGCACTTTGCTAGCTCCGGCAGCAGGTTCTGCTGCCACAGGGCCTCCATCAGCCGGACGTGCTCGTCGGCGGAGTTCTGCGCGGCGGTGGCGTGCCGTGCGACGGCGAGCAGGTTCTCCCTGTCGATGCGCACGCCCCGGCACTGGGCCGGCGCCTGCGGGGCCAGCACGCGCAGCAGACGCACCACGCGCGCGTCGGGCCCGAGCCCCGGGGCGTGGAGCTCGTGGTCGACGAGTTCCTGCAGCGCCTCGACGTCGTAGGTGTCCGGCTCGTCGAACTGCCGCAACCACTTGCGCAGCGCACGCCAGCCTTCGGACGGGTCGTGGGCAGGGCCGATGTCCGTGAAGTACTTGCGGGCCGCGGCTTCCCAGATGACAGGCTGGGTGAGGGCGGAGGCCAGCTCCTCGGGAGCCGCATAGCGGACGGACAGCAGAGTCAACGGCTGTACGGCCTTGCCGGGCGCCGGGGCGTTGGGCAACGCGGTGGGGGTGGCGACGCGGGGGCTACCTCCGGCCAGCCAGTCGGTCACCTCCTCCGCGGCCCATCGGTCCTCCGGGTCCCGGGTGAGCAGTCCTGCGCACAGCATGCGCAGTCGTGCGTCCGTCACTCCTTCGAGGTCGATGCCGCGCAGCATGACGGAGGCGTCGATCGCGGGTCGGCCCATGTCCTCGAACGGCCGCTGGCCGAGCAGGAGTTCACGGGCCATCATGCCCAGCGCCCACCAGTCCCGGGCACGCGACGTCTGGCCGCCGCTGCTCAGGAGCAGTTCCGGCGCCAGGTAGGCCAGGGTGCCGGCCGCCGTGGCCGCTGCCCGGGTCTGGTCCAGGACGCGGCTCACGCCGAAGTCGGTCAGGGCGAGGTCGAGGGGGTGACGGGAACGGACCAGCACGTTCTCGGGTTTGAGGTCCTGGTGGATGATTCCGACGTCGTGCAGGGCGGACAGCGCCGAGGCGATCTGGCGTACGGTCTCGGTGACCATGGTCTCCGGCCCGTCCGTCCCGCCCCCCACGAACTGGGCGAGGTTGCCACCGTGGACGTATTCCATGAGCTCGTAGTCGCGCTGACCGGCCTGTCCTGTCTCGAGGATGTGCACGACGTGCGGGTGGCTGAGCCTCGGAAGCTGCTCCCACACCTCGCGGGAGGCTTGGGGACCGGTCCGGCGGTAGAGCTTCACGACGCGCTGCCGGGAGTCCTCGTCGGCGACGAGCAGCAGGTTGGCCTCCGCTCCCGCGGCCGGGAGTTCGCTCAACAGCCGGAACCGGAAGGCGAGTTGCTTCGGCAGGACGGTCAGTACCTCGGCGGCCTGAGCCCGTGGCTCAGCCTCGGCGGAAGGAGCGGTATCGGGTGCGTCTCTTGACTCGACACGGGTGCGCAGAGCGTCGGACGGCTGTTCCAGGCGGGTGCGGAGCGGGTCGACGGGGTCCCGGGATGTCATCGCAGAGTCACCTGCCAACCCGTTGCCTCGTGCCTGACATCGGTCACGCACTGCTTGGCGGCTGGCTGATGCCCTTGGGCGAACAGGGCGCGGGCCAGCGGGTTGATGAGGGTCGTCTCCAGGACCGACCCGATGCCCCGCCCGCCGAAGGTGATGTCCGCGGTGGCGACCTTCAACAGCGTCTCCCGGGCGTCGGGGGCGAGCGTCACCTCGACCTTCCGTTCCTTCTCGACGAGAGTGAGGATGCGCCTCAGCAACTGGTCGAAGATCTCCTCCGC
The DNA here is from genome assembly GCF_050936785.1 of Streptomyces sp. CA-249302. Taxonomy (NCBI): domain Bacteria; kingdom Bacillati; phylum Actinomycetota; class Actinomycetes; order Kitasatosporales; family Streptomycetaceae; genus Streptomyces; species Streptomyces sp. CA-249302. Next base: position 9,218,193 of record NZ_JBNJMG010000001.1, read on the forward strand.
CGCGGCCCGGCCGATGAAGTTGAAGACGACGATGTTGTCGCCGAGCCGGTTGAGCAGCTCCGGCCGGTCGAGTTCCTCGGCGATGTGCCTGCGGACGGCCGTCGTGATGAGATCGACCAGCTCTTCCCGGGTGTTGTCCGGGGTGACGTTCTGCACGGGCATGCCGCGCTCGTCCAGCGAGGACATCCCGAGGTTGGAGGTGAAGACGAGCACCGCCTCCGAGAAGTAGACGGTCGAACCGGTGCTGTCGGTGAGCCGGCCGTCGTCGAGGATCTGCAGGAACTTGTCCAGGATCTGCGGGTGCGCCTTCTCGATCTCGTCGAACAGGATCAGGCTGAAGGGCCTCTCCCGCACGGAGTTGGTGAGCTCACCGCCCGCGTCGTGCCCGATGTAGCCGGGCGGCGCCCCGATCAGCCGGGCCGCGGAGTGCTCGGCCGAGAACTCCGTCATGTCGAAGCGGATGTACGCTCGTTCGTCGCCGAAGATGAGCTCGGTCAGCGCCTTGGCCAACTCGGTCTTCCCGACGCCGGTGGGGCCGGCGAAGAACAGCACACCTCGAGGACGCGAGGCGTTCGAGGCCGCTTGCGCGCCGGACAGGCCCATGACGGAGCGGATGATGATGTCGACCGACGCCTCGATGGCCTCGTTCTGGCCGCGAACGCGGTTACGGATCCGTTCGGCGGCCGTGGTGAGGCGTTCCCTCAGGAAGGGCTTGCTCCAGGGGTTGTCCGAGATGCCCACCCGGTAGCAGCGGGCGGCTGCCTCGATCGAGTCGACGGCGTCCTCCTGGGTCCGCGCCAGCCGGATGATCTCCATCATGCTGCGTACCGTGAGGGATTCGGTCTGCTCCGCGAACTGGTAGGCGACGTCATTGCGGTCGGCCTCGCCGAGCAGGTGCGGGCTGATGCCCTGGGAGAGCAGTTCGGCGGCCAGTTTCCGGTCGCCCAGGTCGGGCAGTGGGATGGCGATTCGGCGTACGGCCATCGAGTCCGCGGTCAGCCAGGCAGGGATGTCCCGGTCGTTGTTGGCGACCCACAACACAGGGTTGTAGCGCGGCGTCGACCCACGCTCGCGCACCGGCCTGGAGATGTGGGCCAGCTTCTCGCAGGAGGCGAAGAAGTAGTGCTCCTCGGGCGAGAGCTGACGGACGTCCCGAACCAGCCGGGAGGCGTAGTCGAGCATCACCGCGCCCCTGACCTCACGATTGCCCGCCACGGCGCGCAGCACGCCGAGCAGGGTGTCGAGACTGGGCGGTCGGCCGTTCCCGATTGGGGCGGACGTCAGCGCCGATACCGTTTCCAGGGTCTGTTCGTCGTGCGCGGGCAGCACATGGAGCCCGTCGACGGGGTCGGCCACGAGCAGGAACCGGTAGCCCAGTGGTTCCATGAGCCACCACAGGGCCTCCCGCACGTCAAGCAGTTGCCACGTCTCGCCCTGGGGGACCAGGTAGTTGTCCCGGATGTTGCCATAGAGGACGAGTTGCGGGTTGGTCAGGAAACAGGTGCGGGTCTCGCGTAGCCAGGCTGGGACGCGCCGGCCGCCGTGGGCTTCCGTCACGTCCTGCGCGGAGCCCTTGGCCAGAGAGTGCACCTCGGATGCGTGGGTCATTGGTCCGCCTCCAGGTCGCTCACGTCGCCCCGCGGCTCCGGCGTCGGCGGCGGGTCGGAGACGGTGACCGATGACGGCGGCAGGGCCATGGCCGTTGCCTCGGGTCCGCGTGGTGTGTATCCGCCTCGGCGCCGTACCGTGCGCCGTCGCCGCGGACGTTCGCCCTCCGGTGCCGGCGGGCCCTGCCCCGGCTGCTCCAGTACCGGGTTTTCCGGCTGTCCGCCCGGCGCCTTCTCGTCGCTCATCTCCCTCATCCCCCTGGATCGTCACTCCCCGTCGACCGCCATCACCTCGGCGTAGGCGATCTCCTCCCAACGCATCAGCACCCCGACACCGCGGAACTGGGGCCGCCCCTCCACCAGGCGGATCCGTCCGGACACCGGATCCACCTCCACCGTCTCGGCCAGGTAGATGTCCTGGTCGTGCGGAAAACCGGAAGCGTACGAGTGCGGGCCGCGGCGCGCGGGGGAGAAGGCCCCGGCGAACCAGCCGTTCTCCCCGCCACTGGTGTCCTTCAGCCGGATCCTCAGCCAGAAACTGCCCTCGTACGAGAAGACCTGGTCCCAGGCCCTGGGTGCGGGCGCCGGCCCGGTCAGCCGCCGGCTCCATGGGCGCCTGCGCCGGGTGCCGACGCCGACCACATGGCCGAGCAAGGCGGGCACGAGGGCGTAGACCGCGACCACCGGCCACAGCAGCCACGGGAAGACATGCGTCGGCGGCAGTCCGTGCCGACTCTCCCTGATCAGCCACCATGTCAGCGGGGCCAGCACCAGGTGGAACAGAACCGACACCCCGAGGAAGCGCAGCACCCGGTCCGACAGGTTCACACCCCAGGCTCCCGCTTGCTTCTCCAGTTCCCAGGTGTACAGCGCCCCCGGCACCACGCCGAGCAGGGTGGCGAGCAGCGCCTCGAACGACCCCATGGCCCTCCCCCTTCAGATCCCCACGCAGCCGAAGGCGGCCCAGACCAGAGGGCTGCTGTGCTCTCTCAGGCCCACCCACTGACGGTCGCCGGACGTCATGGGGGCCCGGGGCTGGAAGTCCGCGAGGTCGGGAAACGCCCTGTGCTTCTCCTCATTGGTGCTGTCCCGCAGCCACGCCATGGCACGGGCGACGGCGGCCGGCAGACTCGCGCCCTCGCGCAGCCAGTATCGATAGGTCAGCGCCATCTGTGCGGCGGCCGGAGCGTCCTCCACGGGCCACTGGGCTGCGATCACCGCGCCGAATCCGGCCTGCATGAATCCCGCGGCGAGACCGACGACCTCCTCCGGGAGGCTTTCGTCGACATACCCGCTGTCGCAGGCGGACAGCACGGCGAGCCGTGCTGTGATGGACGGCATCGCGAGCATGTCGCGAACCGTCAGCCGCTCGCCGCTCGCGAGACTGAGCCCGCCGTCGAGCGGCCGGTCGAGGCCCGCGTGGGCATGGCAGGCGAAGTGACAGATGTCCGCGCTCCGCAAACCCTGTCGCACTTCCTGCCGCGTGGCGGCCAACCCGTGCAGTTCCCGAACCTGGGTCAGCGGGGGAAGCGCGGACCGCACGCGCTGGATCTCGGTCACTGCTCCGGGCAGCGGCGGCTCGGCGCAGGGCTCCGGGTCGCGGACCGCGAGCAGGCGGTTCACCTCGGACCGATGGGTGCGGGCCACGGCGACACCCAGTGTGCGGGCACTGGGCGCCATGGCGATGGGCAAGTCGTCGATGACGTGGCGGCGCCCCGTGGGTGTCTTGGGGTCGGTGCGGGCGGCGGCATGCAGCGGCAGCAGGCCGAGGAGACCGCCGGGTATCAGGACCGTGGGGGTCTGCTCTCCCACGGCCCCGACCACGGGAGCCATCACGGACGTCCACAGCCCGTCGCACAGCCGGTCCATGCTCTGCTCGGCTCGGTCCAGGTCGTCGCACTCGACCGCGCGGCGCAGTGCGGTCACCGCATTCTGCTCGAACTCCGGTGTCAGCGCGGGTAGTTGTACGGCTCGTATCCGCCCGTCGCCTGTGTCGCCGGCGGGCACGATCACGGCGATCCCGCCGCGGTCGGTCGATGCGAGATAGACCAAAGTGTTCCGGCACACCTCTGCCACCGCGGACAGGTCCTGTTCCGCGGGCGGGTACAGGAAAGAGGCGTAACCCGGCAGTCGCCGAATGTCGCGGACGACGTCGTCCCACACGCGCAGGCGCTCGCGGTACGTCTCCCGCCGGGCGTCGACCATCGGCAATCCCTGCTGTTCCGTCAGCAACGACCGTTCCAGCGCGGCCAGTTCGTCGGCCGCGTCGCGGAAGCGGGCCGACAGATTGCGGTACTCGCTCGACAGCAGCCGCAGCAGGTCGGGGTGTTCGCGCTGCATGACCTCGGTGAGCATCACGGCCCGGCCGGTCTCCAGGGCCGCAGCGGCCGCACCCGCCGCGCCCGTCGCGGCGAGGGCGAACGCGGTTCCTGCGGCCAGTCCTTCGGCCTGTCGCAGGGATACGGACTTGTCGTCACGGCCCAGTTGGAGCGCCGTGATGTCGTGCAGCAGGCCGAGCGCGGTCCGACCGGCCTCGGCAACCTCGTCCAGTGCCCCACGCCGCCAGGCCGACGCGAACCAGCCGCGTGCCGCCAGGAAGGTTGCCATGCGGTCCAGGGCACCGGACTCCCGGCAGATCCGTCGGCTCTCCTCGGTTGCCTCCCGTTGGTGCTCGGGCAGGCCGGTCAGTTCCGCGCGTACCAGCAGGATGTCCGCCAGGCAACCCGACGCGGCGGCACCCAGCGGCGAGTCGGCGGGGAATTCCTCGACCGAGCGTCGCGCCGTGTCCGCCGCGGTGTTCAGGGCGGATGGTTCGCCCGTGGACCGACCGTGGATGAGCCGACAGTAGGCGAGCCGCAGCAGCACTGCGCTTCTCGAACGGTAGTCGAGTCCGGGGTGGTCGAGAGCCTGTCGCAGCAGTTCCTCGGCCGCGATGACGTCCCCGGCATGGTGCTCAGGGTCCGCAACGTGGCGCTCCAACAGCAGCATGCCGCGGAGCGCGACGGCCGCGGCCTTGTACTGGGCGGGCGCGCTGTCGTCGACATGCTCCCGGAGCAGTTCCAGGGCCTGGGTGAGGTCGGTCGTCCCGCCCTGGGCGCTGCCTCGGCGGGCATGGTGCCGTGCTGTCAACGTGAGCGCCAGATTGATGACGAGCATTCCGAGTCGGACAGGGTCGTCGCCGCATCGACCGAGCGCATTACGCTGATCATGAATGGATTGGTCGACATCCGCCTGACGGGCGTCGGCCACATATTCGAACAAGGCGACGGTCGCGCTGATGTCCGAGCCGATCGCTTTTGTCGCGGCCACGCGGGATCCCGGCGTGATGAATTCGCCGGACGGTGCGTCGTCGGTATTCCGCAGTAACCCGTCAGCGGCCTTCCCGGGTCCGGCGGCCCGGGAGAGGTCGGCGGGATCGCCGCGGTCCGTATAACGCAGAACCAGCGCCTGGGCGAGATGTGTGGTGGCCCAGTCCGCCCGCTCGGAATCGCGTGATCCGTTCGCCCGCTTTACGAGGTCGTCCAGCAGGGCGATGGACCGGTCGAGCCCTTCCGGGTCGGGCCGCACGATCTGGTGCCGGGTCATGAGGACTACGGCGTGGTTGCCCAGGAGGGTGTCCATGAAGCCGGCAGGAGCGCTGGACGGTGCGGTGCGCACGGACCGTAGCACCCGCGTGGCACCTTCCAGTAGCGCCTCCGCCTCGTCCAGTGTCTCGGCCTTCGAGGTCAGGGTGAACAACTCGTACAACCCCTGGCCGAGTTGACCGGCGGCCACGGCCCAGTCCGGAGACCCGGGCCGCACGCGGGAAATGCTCGCGCGCCACAGGCCGACCGCGTCCTCCAGGTCCTCGTGGCCCCGTCGTGCCGCGAGCATCATTGCCAGATTCCCCTGTGCGGCTCCTTGTTCGCGATGGCCCGTCGGCAGCAGGCGCAGGACAGTGCGCAGATGTTCGATCGCCGCGTCGAGATCCCGCCGGTCACTCCGGCACCGATAGCGTGAGTAGAGGGATATCGCGAGATTCCCGAGCGCTGTGCAACGAGATTGCAGATCGTTGCCGACGATGCGCAAGGTGCGCAGGTCCGCGGTGACCGCCTGGTCGACTTCATGGCATGGTATGAAGTCATCACGCGGTTGCATTCCCCCGAGAACGCGCACGTCTTGCCCCCCGAATTCCTCCTGGCCCGAGCGCTCACCAGGCGAGATTTCACGGTACTGACCGTTCTGCGAATCGGGAATAGCAAGACAGAAAGTGACCACTATTTTACGGCGGCCTGCGCACCGGCCAACGGGAACGGGCGACGTCCGCGGACCACGCCGCGGACGTCAGGAACCTTCATGCGCTCGTCGTGGCCCGAACTCGACTGCCCACCTCCCCGGTCACCCCGAACCGCTCATGCACCCGCCGCAGCGGCCTGGGTGCCCACCATGCCCTCCTCCCCAGCAGCGCCATCGTCGCCGGCACCAGCAGCATCCGTACGACCGTCGCGTCGATCAGTACCGCCAGCGTCAGGCCCAGGCCTATCTGCAGGATCGGGGAAAAGCCGCCCGTCATGAAGGCGCCGAAGACCACTGCCAGGAGGAGGGCCGCGCAGGTGACGACTCGGCCGGAGCGGCGTAGGCCCTCCACCACTGCCTCCTGGTCGTTGCCGGTGCGGCCGCGGGCCTCTCGCATGCGGGCCAGGATGAACAGTTCGTAGTCCATGGCCAGCCCGAAGGCGATCGCGACGATCAGCGGGGGTGCCGTGAGGCTGAGTGCGCCAAGGCCCTCGGCGCCCAGGGCTCCGGCCAGGTGGCCGTCCTGGAAGACCCAGACCACCACGCCCAGCGCGGCGCCCAGGCTGAGGAGCGTCGTCAGGATCGTGCGCAGGGGGATCAGTACCGAGCCGGTGAAGGCGAAGAGGAGGGCGAAGATGCCGGCCAGTACGGTCAGCGCCGCCCAAGGTGCGCGGTCCGAGAGCATCGCGCGGAAGTCGACCAGGCGGGCGGCCGGGCCGGTCACCTGGATGGGCGCGGTGCCTCGGATCTCCCGTACCTGCTTGACCAGGTCGGTGGCCGCGGTGCCGTCCACCCTCCCTGACGGCTGGAGTTGTACGACCGTTGCGCCACCCGGCAGTTGGCGGGACCGGGCCGTGGGGGAGAGGGCGCGGATCCGGGCGGCCGTCGTCGGGTCGGTGCCCGGCTTGAGGACGACCGTGACGGGGGAGACGCCGGTGCCGGGCGGGAAGTGGGCGTCCACGGTGTCGTACAACTGCCTTGCCTCCGTGCTCGACGGGAGCTGGGTGGCGTCGCCGATCTCGATCTTCATGCCGGTGACCGGGAGGGCCAGGACGAGCAGGGCCGGGACGACGGTCGTCAGGACGGCGATCCGGCGGCGGGCCGAGAAGCGGGCCACGCGGGCGAAGAAGCGGCCCTCCTCGGCCTCCGGTTTCGTCTTCGCCGGGGCGATCCTTCCGCCGAACCTGGTGAGCAGGGCGGGGAGCAGGGTCACCGCCGCCAGCATGTCGATGACCACGACCGCCGCCACCGCCAGGCCCATGCTGCGCAGGAACACGCTCGGGAAGACCAGCAGGCCGGTCAGGCTGACGGCCACGGTCAGGCCGGAGAAGAGGACCGTGCGGCCGGCCGCGGCGACCGTACGGTGCACGGCCTCGACGACGTCGTCGGTGTGCCGGCGTTCCTCGCGGAAGCGCACCAGCATCAATAGGGCGTAGTCCACGGCGAGTCCGAGGCCCAGCATGGTGGTGACCTGGATCGCGTACACCGAGATGTCGGTGACCTCGCTGAACGCGAACAGCGCCAGGAACGCGCCCGCGATGCCGCTGACCGCGATCACGAGCGGCAGTGCGGCGGCGCGCAGTCCGCCGAACACCACCAGCAGCAGGGCGAGTACGACCGGCAACGAGATCAACTCCGCGTTCTTCACGTCCTGTTGGGCCCGTTCGCCCAGCTGCTTGCCCAGCAACGGGCCGCCGCTGACGTGGACTTCGGGTGCGTCGATCCGTTTGATGCGGTCGGCTGCCGCGTCCACGGCCCGTTCCTCGGCGGCGTCGTCGAGGCCGCCATCGAGGGTGACGGGGACGATCAGCGCCCGTCCGTCCCCGGCGGTCAGACCGCGCGTGGTGTACGGATCCGGTACGGCGGCCACCCCGGGGATCGCGCGTACGTCGGCCACGGCCCGCTCGACCTGGCCGCGCAGGCCGGGGTCGGTGACCGCGACGCCCTCGACGACGCCGGTGATCGACTCGCCCGTCGGGTCGGTGCGGTCGAGGTACTGGGCGGCGCGCTCCGACTCGGTGCCGGGGACCTCGGGCACGTTGTCGGACAGCCGCCCGAAGACGCCCGTGCCCAGCCCGAAACCGAGGAGCAGGAAGAGCAGCCAGAGGAGGATGACGGTCAGCGGGCGGCGGGTTGCCGTCCGGGCGAGGGTGGAGAGCACGGTGCCTCCCGGCAGGTCGTCGGATCCCAACGCCCTCAGGCTCGGCCGGGCGGGGGTGTTCCCGGATCGCCGGAGGGAGCGGTTTCGAGGCCTCGGTCCTACGGGGGAGGCGGGGGTGCGGCTCACTCTTGCGAGGGAGGCGGCGCACCGGGAATCGCGCGGCGGGCACGGGAGTTGACCATTCAGTCCGTGCGATCTTGAAGGAGCCCGTATGTCCGATCAGCCCGTCGTCCGTGAACTCCGTCTGGTCGTCACCGCCGAGGACTACGACGAGGCCCTGCGCTTCTACCGCGACGTCCTCGGCCTGCCCGAGCGCGCCGCCTTCTCGTCGCCCGACGGCCGGGTCACCATCCTGGAGGCGGGCCGGGCCACGCTGGAGCTGACCGATCCGAACCACGCCGACTTCATCGACCAGGTCGAGGTGGGGCAGCGCGTCGCCGGGCGCATCCGGGTCGCTTTCCAGGTCGACGACTCCACCACCGCGACGGCACGGCTCGCCGCCGCCGGAGCCGAGGTGCTCGCCGAGCCGACCCGCACCCCCTGGAACTCCCTGAACTCCAGGCTGGAGGCACCGGGCGCCCTCCAGCTGACCCTCTTCGAGGAACTGGACACCCCCTGACCGGACCCCCCTGACCGGACACCCTCTAGGGGGCTCCCGGCGTCACCAGGCCCGTCTCGTAGGCGCAGATCACCGCCTGTACGCGGTCCCGCAGGCCGAGCTTGCTCAGGACGTTGCTCACGTGTGTCTTGACCGTGTGCTCGCTGACGAACAGGGCCGCGGCGATCTCGGCGTTCGACAGCCCGCGGGCCAGCATCCGCAGGGTCTCCACCTCGCGGGCGGTCAGCGCGTCCAGCCGCTGCGGGGTGACGTCGGCGGCGGCCTCCTCCCGGCGGCGGCGCACGATGTCCGCGACCAGTCGCCGGGTGACCGTCGGCGCGAGCAGCGAGTCGCCGGCCGCGACCACGCGCACCGCGTGCACCAGGTCGTCCCGGCGCACGTCCTTGAGCAGGAAGCCGCTGGCGCCCGCGTACAGGGCCTCGTACACGTACTCGTCCAGGTCGAAGGTGGTCAGCATGACCACCTTGCAGCCGGACTGCGCGCACACCCGCCGGGCCGCCTCGAGGCCGTCCATCACCGGCATCCGGATGTCCAGGAGCAGCACGTCGGGCGTGTGTCGCTGCACCGCCGCCACCGCCTCGGCGCCGTCCCCGGCCTCGGCGACCACCTCGATGTCCCGCTGCGCCTCCAGGATCATGCTGAAGCCGCTGCGGACCAGTTCCTGGTCGTCGGCGACGACCACGCGGATGCTCATCCCGGTGCCGCCTGCCGATCGGAAGCCGCGGGCAGTCGTACGACGACCCGGAAGCCGCCGTCCGGTCCGGGACCGGCCTCCGCGCTGCCCCCGCAGGCGCCCGCGCGCTCCCGGATGCCGATCAGCCCCTGCCCGCCGCCGGGACCCACCGGACCCCGTCCGTCGTCGGTCACCGTCAGGGTCAACGCCTCCTCCGTCCAGGCCAGTTCGACCATCGCGCAGGAAGCGTACGCATGCTTCACGGTGTTCGTCAGCGCCTCCTGCACCACCCGGTAGGCGGCCACCTCGGCGTCCGGCGGCAGCGGGTATGGCTCGCCCGTGGACACCAACTCCACGCGCAGGTCCGCGGATTCGCCCACCCGGCGGACGAGCGCGGGCAGCGTCGCGACCCTCGGCTGCGGTGAAGTCCCGTTCCGCTGCTCCTCCTTGAGGACGCCGAGGATCCTCCGCAGCTGCGCCATCGCGTCCCGCCCGGCCGCCGCGATCGCGTCGAACGAGGCCTCCGCGCGGTCCGGATCCGAACGCACCACCACCGGACCGGCCTCCGCCTGCACCACCATCAGGCTCACCGCGTGCGCCAGTACGTCGTGCATGTCCCGGGCGATCCGGGCACGTTCCTGTGCGATGGCCCGCGCGGTGTCCGCGGCCCGCTCCCGCTCCAGCCGTTCGGCCCGGTCCTCCAACTGCGCGGTGTAGGCGCGCTGCACCCGCGCCACGCTCCCGAGGGCGTACGCGCAGGCGATGCTCAGCAGGTGGAAGGCGTACTCGAAGGGCTGGGCGTGCTCCTTGTGCTGCATGGTGACGCTGACCCCGATCGCCCAGCCCACCAGCATCACCCGCCGCTGCCAGGGCAGGGCGCGGGCGGCCATCGTGTAGAGGACGACCAGACCGCCGTACATCACGTCGGGCGGTGGCGCGTGGTAGACGGCCATCGCCGGCGTCGCCACCGACACCGCGCACGCCGTCGCGAAGGGCGCCCGGCGCCGCCACACCAGTGGTACCGCCGTCGCCGCGCCCAGCAGCCAGCCCTGCCAGGTCAGCCGGTCGTCCCCCTCGTCGGGGAAGATCCACTGCAACGACACGGCGAAGAGCACGAGCGCGGCGAGGGCGCTGTCGACGACGTACGGATTCGCCGTACGCAGCCGCGCGACGACCCGCGGGAACCAGGGCGGCGGGGACATGGGCGGCTCCTGAAGGGGACGGGCCGTTCCAGTATCACGAGGGTCGCGGGGCGGTGCCTCGCCGGTGAGAGGGATATGGGGCCGCCGATCGTGATCTTTTCTTTGCCGTGGAGGGGGAACCTCCGGCCCGGGGCGTGCCTCTGAGGAGATGCAACAGAGCGTTCACAGCGTGTGCATGGTCCTGGACCGACGGTACTGATCATCATCGGTCCAGCAGCCCGCACCCGCCGCCGTACCGGGGGACCCCGCATGCCCACTCGCCGCAGCCTTCTCGCCGGCGCCGCCGCGCTCACGGCTGTCTCGGCCTGCGACCCCGGTGACGAGGCCCGGCCCGCATCCGACGACCGGCGGGCCACGGCCCTGCCCGCCGCCCGCTCGTCGTCCGGACGGCTCAACTTCGTGGTGATCCTCGCCGACGACCTCGGCTACGGCGAACTCGGTTCCTACGGCCAGAAACTGATCCACACCCCGCGCCTGGACGCCCTCGCGGCCGAGGGCCTGCGCTTCACCGACGCCTACGCGCCCGCCCCGGTGTGCGCGCCCTCGCGCTGCTCGCTGCTGACCGGGCTGCACGGCGGGCACGCGACCGTGCGGAACAACCCCTGGGGGCCGGGCGGCCAAGGTGCCCTCACCGAAAGGGACTTCACCTTCGCCGAGGCGTTGCGGGCCCGCGGCTACCGCACCGGCCTGATCGGCAAATGGGGCTTCGGGCCCAACGCCCCCGGCCGGCCCGGCCACCCCAACCCGAGCCACCCCAACGCCCGTGGCTTCGAGGAGTTCTACGGCTACCTCACCCACCACCACGCCCACGACTACTTCCCCGACTACCTGTGGCACAACGGCACCCGTGAGGAGATCCCCGGGAACAAGGGCGGCGCCCAGCAGGTCTACGCCCCCGACCTCATCTCCGAACGCACGCTCGCCTTCATCCACACCCACCAGCGCGAGCCGTTCCTGCTCTACCTCGCCCCGACCGTGCCGCACGCCCCCAGCAAGGACCCGCACCTCGGCGCGTACGCGGACCGGCCCTGGACCGGCCCCAACAAGCGGCACGCCGCCCAGGTCAGCACCTTCGACACCCTCGTCGGCGAGGTCACCGACAAGCTCACCGCGCTGGGCCTCGCGGAGCACACCATCGTCCTGGTCACCAGCGACAACGGACCGCACGAGGAGGCCGGCACCGATCCCGAACTCTTCGACGGCAACGGTCCGTTGCGCGGTTTCAAGCGGAACCTGTACGAGGGTGGCATCCGCGTCCCCTTCATCGCCTGGTCCCCGCGGCACGTCCCGGCCGGCACCACGGACCGCCCCACCCCGCTCACCGACCTGCTGCCCACCCTCGCCGACCTCGCCGGCGCGCCCGTCCCGACGGACGTCGACGGCCTCTCCATCGCCCCGCTGCTGCGCGGCTCCCGGGACGCCGCCCGCCACGACAGCCTGTACTTCTACCGCAACCACAACGGTGTCACCGCCCGCCAGAACGCCGTCGACCACGGCCGGGGCGACCGCCTCGCCGAAGCGGTGCGGCGCGGAGACCTGAAGGCGATCCGGTTCGCGCCGGGGCAGGACCGCCGCGCCCCGGACGACCAGTGGGACGTGGAGCTGTACGACCTCGCCAAGGACCCCGGCGAGGAACAGGACCTCGCGGCCGGCCAGCCCGCCCGGGCGGACGAGCTGGTGAGTCTCATGCGCGCGTCGTGGGCGCCGGTGTATCCCCGTAAGCCCTTCGGTCTCGACCTCGAAGTCACGGGCACCGGAACCGAGTTCACGGTCACCGCGACTCTCGCCAACGGCTCCGCCAGACCCTGGGACGCGCCCCGCCTCACCCTCGCCACGCCCAGCGGCTGGCTGATCCGCGCACTCGACCCGCTCGCCACGGTCCGCCTGCCGGTGGGTGATCGCGTCACCGTCCGCTGGCAGGTGACCCACCCCGGGGTCGCGGTGGCCACGACACTCGTCTGCCGGGCCACGGCCCAACTCGCGGACGACGAGGTGACGTTCACGGCCACCGCTGGCATCGGCTGACGCTCACGGCCCGGCCCCGCCGCAGTCGGCTGACCTTCACGGCCACCGCCGCAACCGGCTGACGTTCATGGCCGCCGCCGCAGCCGGGGGGAGAGAGAGGCCTGCTGACCGTCCCGTCACCTACTCCGGCCGCCACCCCAGCGCCCGCGATATCCCGAGTGCCGCAAGCCGTACCGCCGGCACCAGCACCGGTACCTGGGCGTCGGCCTGCGGTACCACCACCGAGACCGCGGCGGCCACGGTGCCGCCCGGGCCGCGGACCGGGGCCGCCACCGACAGCGCGTCGTCCGTGACCTGGCGGCTGCTCACCGCGACCCCCGTGCGCCGCACGTCGGCCAGGATCCGGCGCAGCCGCCCGGGGTCGGTGACGGTGTACGGCGTGAAGGACGCCAGCGGTCCCGCGCAGTACTCCTCCTGCGACTCGGCGGCACTGTGCGCCAGCAGCGCCAGCCCCACCCCCGTCGCATGCAGCGGCCAGCGCGCCCCGACCCGGATGTGCACGCCCACCGCCGAACGCCCCGAGATCCACTCGATGTAGACGACCTCGCCCCCGTCCCGCACCGCCAGCTGCACGTTCTCGTGGGTCGCCTCGTACAGGTCCTCCAGATACGGCAGCGCGATCTGGCGGAGGGCCAGCCCGCGCGGCGCGAGCGCGGCCACCTCCCACAGCCGCAGGCCCACGTGGTAGACGCCCGACCCGTCCCGCTCCAGCGCACCCCACTCGGTCAGCGCGGCGACCAGCCGGTGCGCGGTGGTGAGGGTCAGCCCGGCCCGCCGGCTGATGTCCGTCAGGGACAGCGCCGGATGCTCGTGGTCGAACGCGGCCAGCACGGCCAGCAGCCGGTCGGGAGCGGACAGGGTGGTCATGGCGGTGTCAGCCCAGCCCGTCCTCCGCGAGCCGCAGCAGCAGCGTGTGCAGCGTCTGCCGCTCGGTCGCGTCCAGCGGGCCCAGCAGGTCGTTCGTCACCCGCAGGCCCGCCTCGTCGGTGTCCCGAAGGAAGGCGCGGCCGTCCCCGGTCAGTACGACGATGCGGCTGCGCCGGTCGTCGGGGGAGGGGCGCCGCTCGGCGAAGCCCAGCTTCTCCAGGTCGTCGACCAGGCCGACGATCGCGCTGGGGTCGTAACCCAGCCGGGCGCTCAGCTCGCGCTGGAGGGCGCCCTCGGAGCCGGACAGGAAGCGCAGCACCGCGTAGTGGCGCAGCCGCAGCCCCGACTCCTGGAGGAACGTGTTGAACAGCTGCCCCGAGCGCAGCCCCAGCCGGTACAGCAGATAGCCGGTGTCCGCGTGCAGCCCGCGCATCCACGGTTCGCCCGCGTCGATGGCGTTCGGAGTGACGTGCTGGCGTGTGATGGCGGGCTCCCGGTGCTCTCGATTCGTCGTGGGTGATTCCAGCATGTCGCACCTTCGGGTCGCCAACAACTATTGACGTCAACAATTATTGCTCTTAGCTTCGATCTCGAAGCCGCAGCACGCTTCCCGAAGCCGCACCACCCGCATCAGCTCGTGAAGGGACCCACCCGTGCCCAGCATCGATCTCACCGGCAAGGTCGCCGTCGTCACCGGCAGCGGCCGGGGCCTCGGCCTCGCCTACGCGCACGCCCTGGCCGCCCACGGCGCGTCCGTGGTCGTCAACGACGTGGACGAGGCCGTGGCCGAGGCGGCCGTGAAGTCCATCACCGAGGCGGGCGGCAAGGCCGTCGCCGAGGTCGTCCCGGTCGGCACCACCGAGGCCGCCGAGCGGCTGGTGAACCGGGCGGTGGAGGAGTTCGGGCGGCTCGACATCCTGGTCACCAACGCCGGCATCCTGCGTGACAAGGTGCTGTGGAAGATGACCGACGAGGACTTCGACGCGGTGATCACCACCCACCTCAAGGGCACCTTCACCTGCGCCCGCGCCGCCGCCGTGCGGATGCGCGAGCAGGGCGAGGGCGGCACCCTGATCCTGGTCGGCTCCCCGGCCGGGCAGCGCGGCAACTTCGGGCAGACGAACTACGCCGCCGCCAAGGCCGGCATCGCCGCCTTCGCCCGTACCTGGTCGATGGAGCTGGGCCGCGCGAACATCACCGTCAACGCGATCGTGCCGGTCGCCGCGACCGCGATGACCGAGACCATCCCCGCCTTCGCGCCGTACGTCGAGGCGCTGAAGAACGGGCAGGCCTTCCCGGACTTCCTGCGCAAGGGCGAGGGCTTCGGCACTCCCGAGGACTGTGCCGCCCTGGTCCCCTTCCTCGCCTCCGAGGCCGCCCGGGGCATCACCGGCCAGGCCATCGGCATCGGCGGCGACAAGGTGGCACTCTGGTCGCACCCGCAGGAGATCAAGACGGCGTACGCCGACGGCGGCTGGACCCCCGACACCCTGGCCGACGCCTTCCCCACCTCGGTCGGCGCGGAGCTCCAGTCGGTCGGTATCCCGGCGCCGAAGTTCCCGGAGGCCTGATGGACATCAACGAGCTGGTCGCCATCGACGTACACACCCATGCGGAGGTCTCCTCCAAGGGTCACTCCTCCCTCGACGACGACCTGCACGACGCCTCCTCCGCCTACTTCAAGGTGGAGGGCAAGCGGAAGCCGACCCTGGAGGAGACGGCCGCCTACTACCGCGAGCGGAAGATGGCCGCCGTGATCTTCACGGTGGACGCCGAGTCCGCGACCGGCACCGCGCCCGTCCCGAACGAGGAGGTCGCCGAGGCGGCTGCCGCCAACTCCGACGTCCTGATCCCCTTCGCCTCCATCGACCCCTTCCGCGGGAAGGCCGGCGTCAGGCAGGCCCGCCGTCTGGTCGAGGAGTACGGTGTCAAGGGCTTCAAGTTCCACCCGAGCATCCAGGGCTTCTTCCCCAACGACCGCTCGGTGGCGTACGACCTCTACGAGGTGATCGAGGAGACGGGCACCATCGCCCTCTTCCACACCGGCCAGACGGGAATCGGCGCCGGCGTCCCGGGCGGCGGCGGGATCAGGCTGAAGTACTCCAACCCGCTGCACGTGGACGACGTGTCCGCCGACTTCCCGCACCTGAAGATCATCCTGGCGCACCCGTCCTTCCCCTGGCAGGACGAGGCCCTCGCGGTTGCCACGCACAAGCCGGGCGTGCACATCGACCTGTCCGGCTGGTCGCCGAAGTACTTCCCGCCGCAGCTCGTGCAGTACGCGAACACCCTGCTCAAGGACAAGGTCCTCTTCGGCTCCGACTTCCCCGTCCTGACCCCCGACCGCTGGCTCAAGGACTTCGAGCAGCTGCCGATCAAGGACGAGGTCAAGCCGAGGATCCTCAAGGAGAACGCCGCCCGCCTGCTCGGGCTGACGAAGCCATAAGGGGCCGTAGATGCGCAATGAGGGACTGGGTTCGTGGCCCGCACGCCGGGCCCGCAAGACCCCGCACCGCACCGCCCTGATCCACGGCGGCACCTCGCTCACGTACGCGCAGCTGTACGACCGCACCACCCGCCTCGCCCACGCCCTGCGCGCCCGGGGCGTGCGGCGCGGCGACCGCATCGCCTACCTCGGCCCCAACCACCCCTCCTACCTGGAGACGTTGTTCGCGGCGGGCACGCTCGGGGCGGTCTTCGTACCGCTCAACACCCGCCTCGCCGGCCCGGAGATCGCCTTCCAGCTCTCCGACTCGGGCGCGAAGGCACTCGTCTACGGCCCCTCGCACGCGGGGCTGGTCGCCGGGCTGCCGGGCGACACCGACGTACGGGTGTACGTCGAAGTGGGCGCCGAATACGAGGAGTCGCTGACCTCGGCCGCCACCGAGCGGATCGACGAGCCGGTCGGCGCCGACGACACCTGCATCATCATGTACACCTCGGGCACGACCGGGCGTCCCAAGGGCGCCATGCTCACCCACGGCAACCTGACCTGGAACGCGCTCAACGTCCTCGTCGACTCCGACCTGATCGCCGACGAACGCGCCCTGGTCTCCGCCCCGTTGTTCCACACGGCCGGCCTGAACATGCTGACGCTGCCGGTGCTGCTGAAGGGCGGCACCTGCGTCCTGGTCGAGGCCTTCGACCCGAACGCCACCTTCGACCTCGTCGAACAGCACCGGATCACCTTCATGTTCGGGGTGCCGACGATGTTCGAGCAGGTGGCGAGGCACCCGCGCTGGGCGGACGCGGACCTGTCCTCGCTGCGGATCCTGTTCTGCGGCGGCTCCCCGGTGCCGACCTCGCTGATCACCGCGTTCGGGCAGCGGGGGCTCACCTTCCTCCAGGGGTACGGCATGACGGAGGCGTCCCCCGGCACCCTGCTCCTCGACGCCGAGCACTCCGTCAGCAAGGCGGGTTCGGCGGGCGTCCCGCACTTCTTCAGCGACGTCCGGGTGGTACGGCCGGACCTGGCGCCCGTCGACACCGACGAGACCGGCGAGGTGGTGATCCGCGGCCCGCACGTGATGCCCGGCTACTGGGGACTGCCCGAGGAGACGGCCGCCTCCTTCACCGACGGCTGGTTCCGCAGCGGGGACGCGGCCCGGATCGACGAGGACGGCTACGTCTTCATCGTCGACCGCATCAAGGACATGATCATCTCCGGCGGGGAGAACATCTACCCCGCCGAGATCGAGGACCTGCTCCTCGCCCACCCGGACATCGTCGAGTGCGCGGTCATCGGCGTGCCGGACGACAAGTGGGGCGAGGTGCCGCGCGCCGTCGTCGTGCCGCGCGAGGGCGCCTCGCTCGACCCCGACGAGGTGCTGGCCTCGCTGTCCGGCCGGCTCGCCAAGTACAAGATCCCCAAATCGGTGGTGATCGCGGACGAACTCCCGCGCACCGCCTCCGGAAAGCTCGTCAAGTCCCGGGTGCGCAAGCGCTACGGCAACAGTTAAGGAACCCCATGAGCATCACCGTGAACGGCCTCGACGAACTGAAGAAGCTCGCGGGCAGCGACCTCGGCACCAGCGAGTGGATCGAGGTCACCCAGGAGCGCATCAACACGTTCGCCGACGCCACGGGCGACCACCAGTGGATCCACGTGGACCCCGAGAAGGCGGCGGCGGGCCCGTTCGGCGCCCCCATCGCCCACGGCTACCTCACCCTCTCGCTCTTCATCCCCCTCTTCACCGAGCTGCTGGACGTCCAGGGCGTGGCGACGAAGGTCAACTACGGCCTGAACAAGGTGCGTTTCCCCGCACCGGTGAAGGTCGGCTCGCGCATCCGGCTGGTCGGGAAGCTGGCGGACGTCGAGGAGGTGCCGGGCGGGGTGCAGATCACCGTGGACGGCACGATAGAGATCGACGGCGGCGGGAAGCCCGCCGCCGTCCTCCAGAGCCTGTCGCGGTTCTACGCCTGACTACTTCTCTCGGTACGAGTAGACCGTCGTCGTCACCGCGCACTCCCCGGGCGGAATGACCTCCGCCCGCAGGGTGCGGCTCCTGACGTCGTAGTCGACGCCCTCCGTCTCGAAGGTGCCGTCCGTGCAGGTGCTGCGCTGCGGCAGGGCGAACAGGACCTTCACCCGGCCCGTGACGGGCTTCCCGTCGAGCCGGTGCGGCAGATCCACCTGGAGCAGCGGCCGGATCTCCGGGAACAGCGTCTGCGTGGCGTCGTCCGACGCGCACACCAGCCGCGTCGGCGTCACGAAGTCGCAGCCCTGGATGTCGCGCACCGGCTTGTCCAGGGTGATCTGCCCGGCCTCCGGCAGCGCCCCGCCCTCGGCCGGCGTGGACCGGTTGAGCCGGGGAGTCGGGAAGACCTGGAGCCGGGTCTCCTCGTCCCACTCGCCCGACACCAGCCACTGCCCGTCGGGCGAGACGGCCGCGAAGGAGTTGTTGAGCTTCTCGCCCGCGTCGAGCCGATGGACGTACTCGTAGCGCTGCCCGGCCGGCGTGGTGACCGCGAACATCTTCGACGTGGCCGTGTCCGAGCCCTGGTAGGCGTCGAACACATAGCCGCGCGCGATGTCCGGGTCACCCACGTGCGTCCAGCCCTCGGCCCGGACCTCGGCCGGGATGGAGCCACCGCCCCGGTAGAGCAGCGAGCCGTCCGCCCGGCTGGCGAGCCCCTGCCCGCCGTAGAGCGAGTCGGTGTACGCCGTGCCCGTCTCCGCCCACCGCGGGCACCCGGCGGCGGACGCGGTGCCGACCCCGAGCACGAGCGCGCCCAACAGGGCCGCCGCGGCCGTGATCTGACGCTTTATCAAGACCCCGCCACATCCACGAAGATCGGGTTGGAGTAGAACCAGGTGTCGGCCCACGGGTCGCCGTCGCCGGGCGTGTGCGGGATCGGCCCGTTCGGGTCGATCGAGGCGCCGAGGTAGCCCGCCCCGTGCCGCTTGCCGTCGCTCCCGCGCAGCCGGACGTAGAAGGACTCGTCCCCGGCGGTCAGCGGGATGCGCAGGGTGTACGTCCCCTTCCGCCCGGACACGTCCTTCGTCTGGACGACCTTGGTGTCGGGCGCCTTCCAGGTGTCCCGGTCGCTCACCGCGCCGCGCACGGCACCCCGGATGACGTCGACGTGCGCCAACTCGGGCAGGATTCCCTGGGGGTTGGCCCGCGAGGCGGTCGTGACGGTGACGTACAGCGTGATCCGCTCGCCCTTGCGGACCCGCAGCCGCCCGCCGAGGGTCACGCCCCGGCCCGCGTCGCAGTCCCGCTTCAGCCGCACGTCGAGTCCGTCGAGCAGGTGGCCGTGGTCGAGCCAGACGCGGCCGGCGCGCATGCCCGCCATCACGGCGCGGTAGCCGTAGCGGGTCACGCCGACGTGGGTGCGGCTGAACTCGCCCGGCCAGAAGTCGCTGCCGGGCTGGGTGGTGGTGGTGTTCACCGGGTCGGGCAGCTTGCCGGTGTTGTCGAAGTTCTGCCCGGCCGCCCAGTCGCCGTTCTTCCAGGTGTCGAAGACCGTGCGATGGTTGTCGGAGTTGGTGGTGATCGAGAAGAGCCTGCCCTCGGCCAGCATCGAGTCCCACAGACCGCCGACGGTCGCGGTCGCCCAGTCGAAGCCGCCGTACGTGACGTACGCGCCGGCCGGGAAGCCCGCCCAGGACTGGGCCGACTGGCTGTTCTGGTACTCGCCGCGGATGGCGGTGGAGCTGCCCCAGCCCGGGATCGCCGCGCCCTGGGCGCCCGGTGCGCCCTCCATGCCGATCATGATCTCGGGGGCCGCGTCCCGCCAGTTGCGCATCTCGTGCGGGGAGTCGATGCCGAGGCGCAGGGGGTGGTTCGCCAGGACGAGGACGTCGTCGACGTAGCCCGAACGGCGCTGCTCGGCGAGCCACTTGATGGCCTTGACGGCGTGCGCCTCGTTGCGGGCGGTGTCGGTCGCGCCAGCCGAGCCCTCGGTGTAGTTGAGGAGCTTGCCGTCGTAGGCGAGCTCGAACTGCGTGAGCAGGTCGGTCTCGTTGGGGCCGGGGGCCGCGAAGATCGTGCAGTGCTCGGCGGCCGGGATGTACCACTCCAGGCCCTGGAAGATCAGCTGACGCGGGTTCTCGGCGCGGGCCTTGAGGATCTCGGCGTGCTCCATCTTCGCGCCGTAGTAGGCGTGTCCGAAGTTGGAGTGCTCGTTGAACACCATCCAGTCCAGGCCGTACTTGGCGGCGGCCTGCGCCTGCTGGGAGAACGTGTACTTGGCGTCGTGGCTGTAGACGGAGTGCACATGGTGGTCGCCGACCAGGTAGGCCAGGCGCGGGTCGTCGCCGCCGAAGCCCTGGCGGTCGGCGGAGGAGGCGGCGAGAGCGGGCGTGGCCGCCGAGCCGAGGGCGAACGCGGCGCCGAACAGACCGGCGCGGCGCATGAGTTGGCGACGCGAGACGCCCTGGGCGTCGAGGTCGGCGGGGGAGACGGACGGGTCGGCCCAGGTGGGCAGCTGCTGCTCGGTCATGATCTTTTAAAGGTCCTCTTCGAGGGCGTCAGTGGGTCATGAAGGAGGTGACGGGCAGCGCCCGCGAGACGATCCGCACGTCACCGAGGCGGCCGTGCAGGATCTGGTCGATCTTGTCGGCGTAGGTGTAGCCGCCGAGCAGCCAGGGTTCCCCGACCGAGGCGATCCCGACGGTGGACGCCTTCGGGTTGCGGATCACCGGGCAGCCCTGGACGTACATCGTGGTGTGCCTGCCGTCGTTGACCACGGCGAGGTGCCACCAGGTCTCCAGCGGAGTCTCCTGGCCCCAGTTGGTGGCGATGCCCTCCTGGTTGAGCGGGCGCATGGCCCACTGGGGCTCGCGGTCGTTGGACAGCGACAGCGTGGCGAGCGGCTCGTCGGGGTCGTCGCCGGTCTTGCCCGCGGCGCCGCCCGTGCCCCGCCGACTGACCAGTCCCGCCCAGGCGTTGTGGTCCGGGTCCCAGTCGGCGGGCATCCGGTAGAACACCTCGATGGTGTAACCGTCCTTGAACACCGCCGAGTTGAGCGGCGCCTTGTCGACGGTCTGCAGACAGGCGCCCTTCAGCGGCGACTTGTAGCCGCTGAACTCCAGGCTGCCGTGGCCGGGTTGGTCCGGGTGGTGGTCCGCCGACCAGCCGAGGGTGCCGCCGCCCACCGGGACGACCGTGAGGTCGTTGCCGTTGCCGGACAGGTCACGGACCGTGCCGGAGACGGCCGAGTCGAACCGCCAGTACGCGGCCGTGCCCCGGACCAGCAGCTGCGAGGCGGGGCGCGCGGCCCGCGCCGGTACCGGGTCGAAGCCGGCGAAGCGGTCCGCGAAGTCGATGTCGACGGAGAAGCGGTCGGCGTCGCCGCTGAGCTCGATCTCCTGCCGCTCCAGCTCGTTCAGGCCCTTCTTCGCCCGGCCGAGGATCCACGGCGAGACCGTCTCGACGTCGATGACGTTCCGGTCCAGGTCGAAGCGGTAGAGGCGGATCATCGCAGCGCCGCCGAAGTAGCGGTTCTGGTAGTTCGTGAGGTGCAGATGCACGTCGTTGCCGGCCGCGTTCTTGCGGGTCGCCCGGCCGGCGGGCCAGTAGTGGCCGTTGAGGGTGAGGAAGATCTGGTCGTGGTCCTCGACCAGCTGGTCCCACAGCTGCTGGCCGTAGGACGACAACTGGTCCTCCTCGACGACGAGTTCGTGCGTGGTCAGGATGACCGGCGTCTTCGGGTGCTGCGCGAGGACGTCCTTGGCCCAGGCGTACCCCTTGTCCGACAGCCGCCAGTCCAGCGCGAGCACCAGCCACTCGCGGCCGGCCGCCTGGAACAGGTGGTAGGTGTTGTAGCCGTCGGCGGACGCGCCGCCGAAGGTCTTCTGACCCTTGAACCGCTGCGGCCCGAACGCGTCCAGGTACGGCGTCGAGCCGCGCTGGTCGGTCGTGGACGACTTCACGTCGTGGTTGCCGGCGAGCACGCTGTAGCCCACGCCCTTGCGGTCAAGGAGCTCGAACGCCTCGCTGATCGCGGCGAATTCGGCGGTGGCGCCGTTCTGGGTGAGGTCGCCCAGGTGGGACAGGAAGACGATGTTCTCGTCCTTGCCGTGCTCCAACAGATAGCGCAGCGAGGCCTCGATCGGCGCCGCGTTGATGCTCGGCCCGTCGAAGAGGTACTGGGTGTCGGGCATCACCGCGAGCGTGAAGGTACGGCTCGTGGAGTCCGGCCGCCAGCCGCCGCTCGCCGGCGCCGCCTCGGCCACGGCCGGCAGGGCGACCCCGGCCGTGGCCGCGGCGCCGAGCAGCGCCGTGGCCCGGAGGAAACTGCGTCTTCCGGCACCGGCCTGCGCGGCCTCGCCCTGGTTGTGGTCATGCGAAGTACACACGTGTGCTCTCCGTGAGAGGTGCGTAAGCGGGGAAAGGCGCGGGGGGTTGCGGGGGGTTACAGAACGCGCAGGGTCCAGCTCCAGTGGTGGACGCCCGCCGCGATGCGGTACTCGGGGAAGGTGTCGGGGCCGCAGGACGCCGTGCCCAGGCCCCGGTGCGCCGCGTCCAGGTGCACCACGCACCCGGCACGCGGCACAAGCTCGTCGTGATGCGTCACGGCCGTCAGATCCGCGGCGCGGTGCCGGGTGACGGAGACCTGACGCGGTGCGTCCAGCTCGACCGCGAGACCGGTGGCGTCCGGCGCCGACAGCGTGAACCGCCGTACACCGTGCCGCCCGCCGCTCTCCTGCGGACGCAGATAAGGGGTGAACAACTCGTCGACCGGGAGGGAGTGATGGCCCACCGGCGCACCCGCGCCGCGGTCGGGGTACGACTCCCAGGGCCCCTGCCCGAACCAGTCCAGCAGGTCCAGGCCCGGCACCGTCTCGAACACGGACCCGACCCGGGCCACGTCGTCGAACTCGGCCGGCAGCTCGGCCTCCTCGTCGATCCGCACCCCGCCCTCGACGGGCGTGAGCACCTGCCGGTGCCGCACCACCCCGGTCGTGCCGGCGTACTCGGCGACCACGGTCACCCGGCCGCCGTCCTCCCGTACCGACACCACCTTGCGGACCAGCGAGTCCAGCCCCCAGGTCCGCCAGCGCAGCGCCATGCCGCCCAGCTCGTCGTTGTCGGTGGGCGCCCGCCACAGGGACAGCGTCGGGGCGACCGTCAGCAACGGGTGGATCAGCAGACCCTCGCCGTCGACCTCCACGGGCCGGTCCACGACGGTGTCCGCGCGCTCGGCGGGCCCGCGCAGCCGGATCTGCGGCACGCACACCTCGGTGCCGGCCGGCGCCCACGGCTGCTCCTCCGCCACGGTCACCCGCAGCGTCAGCCAGACCTCGCCACCGTCTCGCGGCACCTCGAAGGGCAGCGGCACCGCGGCCGTCTCGCCGGGCCGCAGATCCGGCAGCGCGGCGGGCGCGGTCAGTGTCCGTCCGTCGGCCAGCGCCAGCTCCCAGGTGCCGGACAGCCAGTCCAGGCCCCGGAAGTGCTGGTGGTTGCCGAGGACGATGCCCTCGTGCTTGAAGGCCTCGATGCGCACCGGCGCCGCGATCTCCCGGTGCTCGTACAGGGAGGGCTTGGGGGTGCGGTCCGGGAAGACCACGCCGTCGGCGATGAAGGCGCCGTCGTGGATGGTCTCGCCGAAGTCGCCGCCGTACGCCCAACGATGTCCGGGCGCGGCGACACCGTTGTCATACAGTCCGGCGCCCGCGCGCCCGACCGGTCTGCCGTCGCTCACGCGTTGCAGAATTCCGTGGTCCCAGAACTCCCAGATGAACCCGCCCTGAAGACCTGGCGTGGACTCGATGGCGGCCCAATGGTCCGCCAGCGTGCCGTTGCTGTTGCCCATGGCGTGCGAGTACTCGCACTGGATGAGCGGCTTGGTCTGCCGCCCGGACAGCGCGTGCGCGACGCAGTCCTCCAGCGGGGCGTACATCGGGCAGGCGATGTCGGAGGCGTCGTCCGTCGCCGCCCAGTCGAGCTTGGCGGCTCCCTCGTACTGGAGCGGCCGCGTCGGATCGTGCCGCCGCACCCAGCCGGCCGCCGCGTCGTGGTTGGCGCCGTAGTCGGACTCGTTGCCCAGCGACCAGATGATGATCGACGGGTGGTTCTTGTCCCGCAGGACCATCCGCGAGACCCGGTCCACGAAGGCGTTCAGATAGCGCGGGTCGTCGGCGATCTCGTGCGCGTGGTCGTGCGACTCGATGTCCGCCTCGTCGACCACGTAGAAGCCGAGCTCGTCCGCGAGGTCGTACAGCGTCGGGTCGTTCGGGTAGTGGGAGGTGCGGATCGCGTTGAAGCCGAATCGCTTCAGCAGCACCAGGTCCGCGCGCATGTCCTCGTACGACACCGCCCGCCCGGTCAGCGGATGGAAGTCGTGCCGGTTCACGCCCCGGATGTACACGCGCTCGCCGTTGACCAGCAGGTCCCGGCCGACGATCTCGACGTCGCGGAAACCGACGCGGTGGTACGAGGTGTCGGCGACCGTTCCGTCGGAGTGGTGCAGCCGTACGGTGAGGTCGTAGAGCTCGGGCGTCTCGGCGTTCCAGGTGCGCACCTCGGGCACGGTGGCGTGCAGCCGGGCCTCGCCGAGGAAGTCGGAGACCCGGTCGTCCTCGATGTTGACCCGGTCGAACTCCCGGTCCTGGGTGAGGAGTCGGTCCTCCAGCTCACCGCTGACGTACCACCCGGCGGGCAGCGCCCCGCGGGTGTCCCGCACCTGGCAGTCGATCCGCAGCTCGCCGTTCTGCCGGGCCCGCACGGTCACGTCGGCGAGGTGCAGCGGCTCGGTCGCGTACAGCAGCACGGACCGGGTGATCCCGCCGTGCCACCACTGGTCCTGGTCCTCGATGTGCGAGGCGTCCGACCACTTGACGACGGTGAGCCGCAGGACCGACCGCTCACCGGGCCGCACGAGGTCCGTCAGGTCGAACTCGGCGGCCAGATGGGAGTCCTTGGAGAGGCCGGCGGGCTTCCCGTCCACGTGCACGAGCAGCACGCTCTCGGCGGCCCCGACCTGGAGCACGATCCGGCGTCCGGCCCAGTCGGTGGGCACGTCCACCTCACGCTCGTACACCCCTGTCGGGTTGGCGTCGGGCGAGCCGGGCGGGAAGTCCGGGAAGGGCATCCGGACGTTGGTGTACTGCGGCAGGTCGTCCGTGCCCTGCATGGTCCAGACGCCGGGGACGTACGACGACCCCCAGTCACCGCCGACCGGCGCGTCCGGCGCGGACAGCAGCTGGAAGCGCCAGTCGCCGTCCAGGGGGAGTGCGCCGGGGCGCCGGTCGACGGCGTTCATGGGCAGACGCCCCCAGGAGGTCACCTCGGGTGACTCCCAGGGGCGCAGGGCGAGCAGGGGATCGCTCGTCATCCGCGAACCGCTCCCTTCGCGAGGTCGCCGATGATCTGCTTGGCGCCGATCGCGAAGACGATCAGCAGGGGGATGAGGGCGAGCAGTGCTCCGGTCATCACGATTCCGTAGTCGGTGGTGCCATGGGTGCCGTTGAGCTGGGACAGGGCGACCTGGAGGGTCACGTTGTTCGGGTTGGTCAGGGAGATCAGGGGCCAGGCGAAGTCGTTCCACTGGCCCATGAAGGTGAAGATGCCGAGGAAGGCGAGGCCGGGGCGGACCACGGGCAGCGCCACGTGCCAGTACTGGCGCAGGAAGTTCGCGCCGTCCAGCTTGGAGGCGTCGAGCAGTTCGTCGTGGATGGCGGACTTCATGTACTGGCGCATCCAGAAGATGCCGAAGGCGTTGGCCGCGGCCGGCACGATCAGCGCGGTCATCGAGCCGATCCAGCCGATCTTCGCCATGACCACGAACTGCGGGATGACCGACAGCTGCGCCGGCACCATGAAGATGACCATGAGCAGCCCGAACAGCACGTTCTTGCCGGGGAACTCGAACTTGGCGAACACGAACGCCGCGAGCGAGTCGAAGAGCAGGACCAGGAAGGTCACCGACACCGCGACGATCAGCGAGTTCCACATCGACCCGAAGAAGTCGATGGCGTCGAACAGGTTGCGGACGTTCTCCAGGAAGTGCGTGCCCGGCAGCAGCTTGGGCGGGTAGGAGAAGATCTCCGACGAGCTGTGCGTCGACATGATCACGGCCCAGTAGAACGGGAAGGCCGAGATCAGGGTGCCGATGATCAGCGGGAGGTGCAGCGCGATCCCTCTGCGGCGGGATCCCTTGATGGAAGACATGATGCGCTCCTCCTACTCGCCCCGGCGCTGCACGAGGCGCCAGTTGATGATCGAGAAGAGCACGACGACCAGGAAGATGCCCCAGGCCACCGCGGCTCCGTACCCGAAGTCGTTGTTGTCGAAGGTCTGCTGGAAGAAGTAGAGGACCATGGTCTGGCCCGAGTGGCCCGGACCGCCCGCGAACGTCGAGTCGTTGGACGAGGTCTGGAGCAGCACCTGTGGTTCGGAGAAGCTCTGCAGACCGGTGACCGTCGAGACGACGAGCACGAACAGCAGCGTGGGCCGCAGCAGGGGCAGCGTGATCCGGAAGAAGGTCTGGACCGGGCCGGCACCGTCCATCCGGGCCGCCTCGTACAGTTCGCCCGGGATGGTCTGGAGACCGGCGAGGAAGATGATCGCGTTGTAGCCGGTCCACTGCCAGGTCATCAGGGCGGCGATGGTGACCTTGATGCCCCAGGGCGTGTTCAGCCAGGCCACCTGGTCGATCCCGAACCCATGCAGGACGGCGTTCACCACACCGTTGTTGGTGGAGAAGATCGAACCGAAGACGATCGCGATCGCGACGACCGAGGTGACGTTCGGCAGGAAGTACGCGACCCGGTACAGGCCCTTGAAGCGGACCGCCGAGTTGAGCATCACGGCCGTGACCATCGCCAGGAAGATCATGGGGAAGGTGGCCAGCGCCCAGATGATGATCGTGTTGCCGATCGAGTTCCAGAAGTCGCTGTCGCTCAGCAGGTACTGGTACTGCGAGAGCCCGGCCCACTCCATCGAGCCGAGGCCGTCCCAGCGGTGGAAGGACAGGTAGAGCGAGAAGCCGACGGGGAAGAGGCCGAAGGCGAGGAAGAGGAGGTAGAAGGGGGAGATCGCGGCGTACAGGTGCCAGTACTTCCGGAAGCCCGTGACGGGCTTCGTCGGCGAGGGCTTCGCCACCGCGCGCGGGGTCTGCTCGAGGACGGCCATCAGTAGCTCACCCCCAGGTGCTTCGCGATGCGACGGCACTTGCTCATGGCGTCACTCCAGGCCTTCTTGGGGTCCTTGCCGAGGACACCGACGTTCTTGATCTCGTCCTTGATGGGCTGCCCGAGGGCGATGTCGTACGGGCTGTTGTAGGCGACCACGATCTTCTGCGCGGCGGGCCCGAAGACGTCGGTGGTGACCTGTCCGCCGAAGAAGGGGTCGGCCTCCTGGAGTTGCTTGAGGCCGTACGAGGCGGGCGTGGACGGGAAGAGTCCCGCGTCGACGTAACCCTGGGCCTGGTTGGCCGCGTTGAGCATCCAGGTGATGATCTGGAAGGCCTGCTCGGGCTCCCGGCACTCCTTGGTGATCGACAGGAACGAGCCGCCGTTGTTGGCCGGCCGCACCGGCATGTCCGCGATCCGCCACTTGCCCTTGGTCTTCGGCACACCGTTCTTCAGGTCGAACGTCGCCCAGGAAGCGCCCAGTTGGCTCGGCAGCTTGCCGTCCTGCACGGCCGACAGCTGGTCCGGGGTGCCGGTCACCAGGTCCGAGATGATCCCGCGCCGCTTGGCCTCCACCGCCAACGCCCAGGCGTCCCGGACATGTTGCTGGTCACCGATGAAGTTGCGGTCCTTGTCGACGAACCGCTTGCTGCCCTGGTTGACGACGTTGTCGAAGACGGAGTTGACGTCGGTGAGCAGCCTGGCCCCCGGCACCCGCTTCCCCAACTGCTCGCCCGCCGCGAAGAAGTTCTCCCAGGTGTCGAGCTCCTTCGACACGTCCGCGGGCTCGTACGGCAGCCCCGCCTTGCGGAACACCTCGTACTGGTAGAAGTGCGCGACCGGCCCGCAGTCGATCGGGAAGCCGACCATCGTGCCGTCGTCGGCGAGCCCCTGGTCCCACTTCCAGGGCAGGTACTGGTCCTTGTACTTGTCCGCGCCCAGCGTCCGCAGATCGATGAACTGGTCCGCGTTCGGCAGGTAGGCGGCCATGTCCTCGCCCTTGAGCCCCGCGATGTCGGGGATGTGGGCCCGGCCGGTGATGGTGGTGATGAGCTTGGAGCGGTACTGGCCGCCGATCTGGATGGCCTCCAGGTCGACCGAACTGTCGTAGCGGGCCTTGGCGTTCTTCACGACGGTGTCGCTCAGACCGCCGCTCCAGTACCACAGGACCATGTTCCGGCCGGTCGAGCCGGACGGAACGGCACAGCCGGTCGCCAGGCCGCCGAGTGCCGCGGCGGCTGTACCGCCCAGGCCCGCGCGGAGCAGGCCTCTTCGTGAGAGCCGCACAGCTCCCACCGCCTTTCGGATCTTTTCGGGACGTGCATACGAGGAGCTTGTGGGGGAGGGGTGGTGCAGGGGGTCAGTGGGGCCGTGCGGGTGGGGTCACGGGGGCGAGGTGGACCGGCGGCCCGGGGTCCGGGGGCAGCCGGTCGGTCAGGAAGCCGTACGCCCGCTTCAGCTCGGGGTCGGCGAGCGAGCGCCACCAGCGGTCGACGCCGTACCAGCCGGGGGCGGCCAGCGCCCCGCCGTGCCGCTGGACGGAGAGCCCGGCGGCCAGTACGGCGAACCGCAGCCGTTCCTCCAGCGGCCAGCCGCCGAGCGAGGCCGCGACGAAGCTCGCGCCGAAGACGTCCCCGGCGCCCGTCGCGTCCAGGACGTCGACGTCCAGAGCCGGGACCTCCGCGTACTCGCCGGTCGTCTGGTCGACGGCCACCGCGCCGTCCCCGCCCCGGGTGACGACCGCCACCGGGACCAGTTCGGCGAGCGTGCCGAGGGCCGCCACCGCGCTGTCGGTGCGGGTGTAGGCCATCGCCTCGGTCTCGTTCGGGAGGAAGGCGTGGCACAGCTTCAGCTGGTCGAGGAGGTCGGTGGACCACTGCTGGGTGGGGTCCCAGCCGACGTCGGCGTAGATGTGCGTGCCGTTCGCGGCGGCCTTCGCGATCCACTCGCGCGGTTCGGCCTCGATGTGCACGAGGGCCGTGCGCGCCTCGGGCGGGTCGCCCATCAGCGCGTCCTGCGAGTACGGGGGTTCCTGGCCGTGGGTGACCAGGGCCCGGTCGTGCCCGGTGGCGATCGAGACGGTGACCGGGGTGGGCCAGCCGTCCGCCGTGCGGGACAGCGAGAGGTCGATGCCCTCCTGGTCGCACAGCACGTCCCGGCAGTACTCGCCGTAGAAGTCGTCGCCGAAGACCGTGGCCAGCGAGGTGCCGAGGCCGAACCGGGACGCGGCCACCGCGAGGTTCGCGATGCCGCCTGGGCCGCAGCCCATGCCGCCCGTCCAGATCTCCTCGCCCGGCGTCGGCGGCTTCCCGAGCCCCGTGAGGACGAGGTCGTAGAAGAGCAGCCCGGTCAGGAGCACGTCGGGCCTGTCGTCGTCCACGCGCACAGCCTCTCGTCAAAACTCGTCATTTTCGATGACCGGAATCGTGCGCCGCTCCGCACGATTGGTCAATACCCGAGCAGAACTGAGCATGGAAATGATTGAAGATGACGAGTAGTGTTCACGCCGTGCTGGCAGAACGACGACACCAACTCATCCTGCGGGCCCTGCGCTCGGGCGGCCCCGCGGCTGTGACCGACCTCTCCGAGCAGCTCGGTGTGAGCCCCGCCACCATCCGGCGTGACCTGGTCAAGCTGGAGGAGGACGGGCTGCTCACCCGGGTCCACGGTGGCGCGCGCGCCGAGGAGGGCGATCAGCCCTTCGCCGAGGTCGCCGAGGTCCGGGTGGCCGAGAAGGACGCGATAGCCGCGCACGCCGCGGCCATGGTGGCCGACGG
The DNA here is from genome assembly GCF_050936785.1 of Streptomyces sp. CA-249302. NCBI lineage: Bacteria > Bacillati > Actinomycetota > Actinomycetes > Kitasatosporales > Streptomycetaceae > Streptomyces > Streptomyces sp. CA-249302. The sequence goes on from NZ_JBNJMG010000001.1 coordinate 9,247,981, forward strand.
CCAGTCCGTGCTGCTCGACATCGGCACCACGGCCTATCGCCTCGCCCGCCAGCTGCACGGCCGCCGCCTCACGGTCATCACCAGCAACCTGGTGGTCTACGAGGAGCTGGCCGACGACGAGGGCATCGAGCTGGTGCTGCTCGGCGGCATGGTCCGCCGCGAGTACCGCTCCCTGGTCGGCTTCCTCACCGAGGACAATCTGCGTCAGCTGCACGCGGACTGGCTCTTCCTCGGCACCAGTGGGATACGCCCCGGCGGGCAGGTGATGGACACGACGGTCGTCGAGGTGCCGGTCAAGCGCGCCATGATCAAGGCGAGCGAGAAGGTCGTGCTGCTCGCCGACGCGGCGAAGTTCCCGGGTACGGGGATGGCGAAGGTCTGCGGTCCCGAGGACCTGGACGTGGTGGTGACGAACACGCCGGTCGACCCGGCGACCAAGTCCTCCCTGGAGGAGGCGGGCGTCGAGGTGGTCGTGGCAGGAAAGGTACAGACTTGAATAATCCCCCTCGGGGACGAGGAGGATTCCTGGCTCACGCTGCCCGATCGCTCAGCGAACAACCGGGTCTTGCGCGATCAACACCAGCCGGGTTGTAACCAGCTCGGTTGCCCTGAAAGACAAGGAGTTTGTGCGTGCTTGGTTCTCGCAACGCACGGTCCGGACTCTGCCCGATCGTCCGGATCACTGTGGGCCCTGAAGACCGAGGCAGCCACGGAGGTACCCGGTGAAGCTGACGATTCTGGGCGGCGGCGGGTTCCGGGTGCCGCTCGTGTACGGGGCGCTGCTGGGGGACCGCGGCGAGGGCAGAGTCACCGAGGTCGTGCTGCACGACCTCGACGCCGGCCGGCTCTCCGCGGTGACCCGGGTGCTCGCCGAGCAGGCCGCCCAGGCCGTGGACGCCCCGACGGTGACCGCCACCACCGACCTCGACGAGGCGCTGCGCGGCGCCGACTTCGTCTTCTCCGCGATCCGCGTCGGCGGCCTGGAGGGCCGGGCGAACGACGAGCGCGTGGCCCTCGCGGAGGGCGTCCTCGGCCAGGAGACGGTCGGCGCCGGCGGTATCGCCTACGGCCTGCGCACGGTCCCCGTCGCTGTCGACATCGCCCGGCGGGTCGCGCGCCTCGCCCCCGACGCCTGGGTCATCAACTTCACCAACCCGGCCGGTCTCGTCACCGAGGCCATGTCCCGCCACCTCGGCGACCGCGTCATCGGCATCTGCGACTCGCCGGTCGGCCTCGGCCGCCGTATCGCCCGAGTGCTCGGCGGGAACCCCAAGGAGGCCTGGATCGACTACGTCGGCCTCAACCACCTCGGCTGGGTCCGCGGCCTGCACATCGCCGGCCGGGACGAGCTGCCGCGCCTGCTCGCCGACCCCGACCTGCTCGGCTCCTTCGAGGAGGGCAAGCTCTTCGGCGTCGACTGGCTCCAGTCCCTCGGCGCGATCCCGAACGAGTACCTGCACTACTACTACTTCAACCGCGAGGCCGTCCGCGCCTACCAGCAGGCCGAGAAGACCCGCGGCGCCTTCCTCCGCGACCAGCAGGCGCACTTCTACGAGGAGATGCGCGCCCCCGACGCCGGCGCCCTCACCGCCTGGGACCGCACCCGCGCCGAGCGCGAGGCCACCTACATGGCCGAGAACCGGGAGACCGCCGGCGCCGGCGAGCGCGACGCCGACGACCTCTCGGGCGGCTACGAGAAGGTCGCCCTCGCCCTGATGCGGGCCATCGCCCGCGACGAGCGCACCACCCTGATCCTCAACGTCCGCAACCGCACCACGCTCTCGGTCCTGGACACGGACGCCGTCATCGAGGTCCCGTGCCTGGTCGACGCCAACGGCGCCCACCCGGTCTCCGTGGCCCCGCTGCCCGACCACGCCACCGGCCTGGTCTGCGCGGTCAAGGCCGTCGAGCGCGAGGTGCTCGCCGCCGCCGAGTCCGGATCCCGTACGACGGCCGTGAAGGCCTTCGCCCTGCATCCGCTGGTCGACTCGGTGAACGTGGCCCGCCGCCTCGTCGAGGGCTACACGGCCGCCCACCCGGGCCTCGCCTACCTGAAGTAAGCTCCCGGCGGACATCGGAAAGCGCTTTCCGTCCTTCCTTCCGCCCCTCTAGCCGCCGCCCTCTCCGCCTCTTCCTGGAGACTTTCATGCACGACGAACGCCGCCGGATCGAGGAGCGCGCCGAGCGCCTCCACAACCAGCGCATCAAGCCCGCCATCTATGCGGCCACCAGCCCCTTCACGGTCGAGGCCTGGCAGGCACCGGGCGAGCCGGTCTCCTTCGAGGAGGCCGCGGCCGCCGCGTACGCCCCCTTCGCGATGGACACCCCCTGGGGCCCGCCGTGGGGCACGACCTGGTTCCGGATGAGCGGGCAGGTGCCCGCCGAGTGGGCCGGCAAGCGGGTCGAGGCCGTCATCGACCTCGGCTTCGTGGGCGACTGGCCCGGCAACCAGGCCGAGGCCCTGGTCCACCTCACCGACGGGACCCCGCTGAAGGCGGTCAACCCGCTCAACCAGTACGTGGCGATCGCCAACCCCGCGGAGGGCGGCGAGCAGATCGACTACCTGGTCGAGGCGGCCTCCAACCCCGACATCCTCGCCAACGACTTCGCGGCGCCGACCCTGCTCGGCGACGTCCTCACGGCGGGCGACAAGCCGCTGTACACCTTCAAGCGCGCCGACCTCGCCGTCCTCGACGAGGAGGTCTGGCACCTCGACCTCGACCTCCAGGTCCTCCGCGAGCTGATGGTGGAGCTCGGCGAGCACGACCCGCGCCGGCACGAGATCCTGCACGCCCTGGACCGTGCCCTGGACCTGCTGGACCTGGACGACGTCTCCGGCTCGGCCACCGCCGTGCGCGAGGCCCTGCGCCCGGTGCTCGCCAAGCCCGCCAACGCCAGCGCGCACATCATCTCCGGCGTCGGCCACGCGCACATCGACTCGGCGTGGCTGTGGCCGATCCGCGAGACCAAGCGCAAGACCTCCCGCACCTTCTCGAACGTGACCTCGCTCGCCGACGAGTACGAGGAGTTCGTCTTCGCCTGCTCGCAGGCCCAGCAGTACGAGTGGGTGCGCGACAACTACCCGCAGGTGTGGGAGCGCATCAAGAAGTCGGTCGAGAAGGGCCAGTGGGCGCCGGTCGGCGGCATGTGGGTCGAGTCCGACGGCAACCTGCCGGGCGGCGAGGCCATCGCCCGCCAGCTGGTCCACGGCAAGCGGTTCTTCATCGAGAACTTCGGCATCGAGACCAAGGGCGTGTGGCTGCCGGACTCCTTCGGCTACAACGCGGCCTACCCGCAGCTGGCCAAGCTCGCCGGCAACGAGTGGTTCCTCACCCAGAAGATCTCCTGGAACCAGACCAACACCTTCCCGCACCACACCTTCTGGTGGGAGGGCATCGACGGCACCCGCATCTTCACCCACTTCCCGCCGGTCGACACCTACAACGCCCGCTTCAGCGGCGAGGAGATGTCCCGCGCGGTCCGCAACTACGCGGAGAAGGGCAACGCCACCCGCTCGCTGGCCCCCTTCGGCTGGGGCGACGGCGGTGGCGGCCCCACCCGCGAGATCATGGAACGGGCGCGCCGGCTGGCCGACCTGGAGGGCTCGCCCAAGGTCGTCGTCGAGCACCCCGACGAGTTCTTCGCCAAGGCCCGCGCCGAGTACGAGGACGCGCCCGTCTGGGTCGGCGAGCTCTACCTGGAGCTGCACCGCGCCACCTACACTTCGCAGGCCCGCACCAAGCAGGGCAACCGGCGCTCCGAACACCGCCTGCGCGAGGCCGAGTTGTGGGCCACCACGGCCGCACTGCACGCGCCGGACTACGCCTACCCGTACGAGAAGCTCGACCGCCTCTGGAAGACGGTCCTGCTGCACCAGTTCCACGACATCCTGCCCGGCTCCTCGATCGCCTGGGTGCACCGCGAGGCGGAGGCCGAATACGCCCGAGTGGCAAAGGAGTTGGAGGAGCTGACCGCCGAGGCGGTGGCGGCGCTGGGCGGTGGCACGACCCGCGTCTTCAACACCAGCCCCTTCGACCGCTCCGAGGTCATCCGTACGGCGACCGGTGTCCCGATGTACGTCGAGGTGCCCGCGAACGGCAGCGCGGTGGTCGCCGCCGAGGCGGTCCCGACGCCGGTGACGGTGAGCGGCCGCGTCCTCGACAACGGTCTCGTACGTGTCGAGGTGGCCGAGGACGGCACGCTCTCCTCCGTCCGCGACCTGCGGGCCGGCGGCCGTGAGGTCCTCGCCGACAAGGGCAACCTGCTCCGGCTGCACACCGACCTCCCGAACTACTGGGACGCCTGGGACGTCGACAAGCACTACAAGAACCGCTACACCGACCTGCTGGACGCCTCGGAGATCACGGTCGTCGACGAGGACCCGCTGCTCGGCTCGATCCGCGTCACGCGCTCCTTCGGCAAGGGCTCGAAGATCACCCAGACGATCACCGTCCGGGCGGGCAGCTCCCGGATCGACTTCGAGACGGACATCGACTGGCACGAGGCGGAGAAGTTCCTCAAGGCCGGCTTCCCGGTGGACATCCGCGCCGCGCACTCCTCGGCGGAGATCCAGTTCGGCCACATCCAGCGGCCCACGCACACCAACACCAGCTGGGAGGCGGCCCGTTTCGAGGTCTCCGGCCACCGCTGGGTGCACCTCGCCGAGCCCGGCTACGGTGTCGCCGTCATCAACGACTCGACGTACGGCCACGACATCTCCCGCACGGTCCGCGAGGACGGCGGTACGACCACCACGGTCCGCCTCAGCCTGGTCCGCGCCCCGCGCGTCCCGGACCCCGGGGCCGACCAGGGCCGGCACCGCTTCACCTACTCGCTGCTGCCCGGCGCGAGCATCGAGGACGCGGTCGCCGAGGGCTACGCCCTCAATCTCCCGCTGCGGGTGGCCGATTCGGCGGGCGCGCCGGAACCGGTCGTCTCCGTGGACGGCGAGGGCGTGACCGTCGAGGCGGTCAAGCTCGCGGACGACGCCTCGGGCGATGTCGTCGTACGGCTCTACGAGTCCAGCGGCGGCCGGGCAACGGGCGTGCTGCGTACGGGCTTCGCCCTGGCCGGTGCCCAGGTGACCGACCTCCTCGAGCGCCCGCTGGCGGACGCGGAGCTCGCCGACGGCGGTGTCCGGGTCGAGCTGCGGCCCTTCCAGATCCTGACGGTCCGGCTGCGGAGGGGCTGACCAGATGGCGATGCAACCCTGGTTCACCGACGCCAAGTTGGGGATCTTCGTCCACTGGGGCATCTACGCCGTCGACGGCGTCCAGGAGTCCTGGTCGTTCTACGACGACATCGTGCCGCACGAGCAGTACATGTCCCAGCTGGCCCGCTTCACGGGCGCCGAGTACGACCCGCGGGCGTGGGCGGACCTGTTCGCCCGCGCCGGCGCGAAGTACGCGGTGCTGACGACCCGTCACCACGACGGTGTGGCCCTGTGGGACACGGAGTACGGCGACCTCAACTTTGGCAAGGACTACATCGGTCCGTACGCCGAGGCGCTGCGGGAGCAGGACCTCAAGGTCGGCTTCTACTACTCCCACTCCGACTGGAACCACCCCGACTACGCCTCCACGCGCAAGCCGGGCCGCCCGCCGGAGCAGGAGGACAACCGCTACTCCGAGGTGGCCGCCGAGGACGAGGACCTGGACGCCTGGGAGCGGTTCATCGCCTACCGGGACGGCCAGATCCGGGAGTTGGCCTCCCGCTACCGGCCCGACCTGATGTGGTTCGACGGCGAGTGGGACCGCAGCGAGGAGCAGTGGCGCATCCCCGAACTCGCCGCGCTCATCCGGTCCTCCGTGCCGGACGTCGTCTTCAACGCCCGCATGCTCAGCGAGGGCGACTACGCCACTCCCGAGCAGGGTGCCCCCGTCGTGCCGCCGGACGGCCCCTGGGAGCTGTGCCTGACGATCAACGACTCGTGGGGGTACCAGCACCACGACCACAACCACAAGTCGCTCGCGCAGCTGATCCGGTACTTCACCGAGACCATCGGCGGAGGCGGCAACCTGCTGCTGGACGTCGGCCCGACGGAGGACGGCACCATCCCGCAGCCGCAGGTCGAGCGCCTGGAGGGCCTGGGGGAGTGGATCCGCAAGCACGCGGAGGCCGTGTACGGGACGGTGCGCGGGCTGCCGGCCGGGCACCACTACGGGCCGAGCACCCTCTCCGCCGACCGGCGCACGCTCTACCTCACCCTGTTCGACGCCCCGCGCGCCGAGATCGGGGTGCGGGGCCTGGCCACGAAGGTCCGCCGGGTGAGTGTGCTAGGCAGCGGCACGGAGCTCGCCCACCGGGTCGTGGGCGGCCTGCACGAGGCGGTGGGCGTGGTGTGGATCGACCCGCCGGCCCAGGCGGACCTCGACCCGTACGCGACCGTCCTCAAGGTCGAGCTGGCCGGAGAGCTGGAGCTGTACCGGGGAGCCGGCCGGTTCTGAGGCATCTCACAGTCGCCCGATTCCCATCGAGAATTAAGAAAACGGTAAGTCCCCTGGTCGCGGCCCGGTTCCGGGCGGCCGCGGCCAGGGGCGTTCTCTTTCCCGACACCTGGAGTTCGTCTTCCACCCCTGGGATGCGGGCGAAAGACCGGAGAAAGGTGCCAACGTGCGTGAGCCGCGTATATCCGCGATCGGCAAGGGACTGAAGCGTCGGGGGAGGCTCATGGCCCAGGCGGTGAGCCCGCCGCGCCGCACGCTGGACGCCGTACCGTCGCCGCGGACGGTCAAGCCGTCGCGCGGCGGGTCGAAGTCGTCGTACGCCGCCCCGCCCGCCCCGCGGCTGGTGGAGTCGCCGGTCTTCGTGCTGTCCTCCGTGCGCTCCGGCTCGACGCTGCTGCGGGTCCTGCTGAACAGCCACAGCCGTATCCGCGCCCCGCACGAGATGCACCTGCGCACCCTGCACGTGGACCTGTCCCGCTCGTTCACGACGGCCGCCATGGAGGCGCTCGAACTCGACAAGAACGAGCTGGAGCACATGCTGTGGGACCGGGTGCTGCACCTGGAGCTCACCCGCAGCGGCAAGGACGTCATCGTCGACAAGACGCCGCCCAACACCCTCATCTGGCCGCGCCTGCACCGATGTTGGCCCAGCGCCCGCTACGTCCTGCTGCTGCGTCACCCGGGCGCGGTCATCGCCTCCCTGACCGACCGCCGCAAGGACCCCGACCACGAGGCGATCCGCGCCGAAGTCCTGCGCTATGCCGAGAAGCTGGAGGAGGCCCGGCAGAGCCTGGACGTCCACGTGGTCACCTACGAGGACCTCACCGCCGACCCCGAGCGCACCACCCGCGACCTCTGTGCCTACCTGGGCGTCGACTGGGAGCCCACGATGCTCGACTACGGCTCCAAGGACCACGGCACCTTCCGGCCGCAGCTCGGCGACTGGTCGAGCAACCTCAAGTCGGGGCGCGTCCAGCCCGCCCGTGCCGCCGACGAGACCGCCGAACTCCCGCCCCGTCTCGCGGAGTTGGCGAAGGCGTGGGGCTACCCGGTCTGAGTGGCCCCACGCCCTGCGACCGTCGTACGGCTCAGCCGGTGAAGCCGGCCGTGATCGAGGTGAACTGCCAGTTGTTCTGGCTGATGCCGGAGCAGTTGCTCACCACGCCCCCGCCCGCGCACGGCCGGTCACGGTTGACCGACCAGAAGGCGAGCCGCGCGATGTGGTGGCTGTTGCTCCAGTCCTTGATCTGGGTCCAGATCGCCGGAGTCGTCGTCTCCTGCTGATCGGACAGGCCGTTCATGCCGGAGATGCCGATGTGGGAGTACGCGGTGGCGTCGTCCCACCCGAACGTCGACTTGAGCTTGGTCTTCAGGCCCTCGGCCGCGTTCACGGTGTTGCCGTACATGTCCGAGCCGCCGCCGAAGTCGAACGGCATGATGGTGAAGACGTCGATGTTGGCGCCGAGCGACTGGGCCTGCTCGATGAGCCGGTTGCCGTAGTACGTCGGACCGGTGGTGGACGTGCCGAAGGTGACGATGGTCTTCAGGCCGGGGTTGTTGGCCTTGACCGTCTTCAGCGCGGTCAGGATCTTCGCCTGCACGGCCTCGTTCTCGAACTCGTCCGTGTTCTCGATGTCCATGTCGATCGCCTTGAGCGAGTAGGCGTCGATCACCTTCTGGAGCGCCCCGGCCAGCGCGCTCGCCGAGGAGCAGTTGGCGCCCAGCTTGCTGCCCTGCCAGCCGCCGAACGACGGCACGATGTCACCGCCGGCCGAGCGGATCTGGTTGATGGCGGTCTGGTCGACGCCGCCGGTCAGCGCCCGGCTGCCGTCCCAGGCGGGCGTGCAGCCGCCGGAGTCCAGCACGAAGGCCATCGTGAACCACTTGATGCCGGTCGCGCTCATCACGGTGCTCGGGCTCGGCGGATCGCCCCAGCCCTCGTAGAGGTAGGGCGCGGCCTGCTTGAACCCGGTCCCGCCGCCACTGCCCGCATCGGTGGTCACGGACACGGAGTTGGAGGCCCCGGAGGTGTTCCCGGCCGCGTCCCGCGCCTTCACGGTGAAGGTGTACGCGGTGCTGGGCGAGAGCCCGCTGACCGTGGCGGACGTACCGGAGACGCTCAGCACGTTGTTCGAGCCGCTGTAGACGTCGTACGCCGTGACACCCACGTTGTCCGTGGAGGCGTTCCACGACAGCGACACGCTCGACGAGGTCTTCCCGGTGGACGTCAGCCCGGTGGGCGTGGTGGGCGCCTGGGTGTCGGAGCCGCCACCGCCGCCGCCCGGCCCGTCGAGGCTGATGTCGTCGGCGTAGTAGGTCCCCTGGGCGTACCACCCGTGGACGTAGATGGTGGCGCTGGTCTGCGAGGCCCCGGTCGTGAAGGACACCGTCAGCTGGCTGTACGCCGACGGGGAGGTGGTCCAGGTCGACGCACCGCCGTTCACGCCGAGGTACACGTACGAACCGCGCACCCACCCGCTGAGCGAGTACGTGGTGTTCGGCTGCACGGCGACGGTCTGGGTGCACTGCGCGTTGTCACTCGAACTCGCCGCCCCCTGAAGGGCCTTGGACCCGCCGTGCACGGGCGAGGAGACGACGGAGCCGAGGTTCCCGGTGCAGGTCCAGGGGGAGAGGCTGCCCGACTCGAAGCCGGGATTGGTGAGGATGTTGGCCGCTTGGGCGGTACCCGGAAGGGCGATGGCTCCGGCAAGCGCGAGAGCGGCGGAGCCGAGCAGTGCGAGAAGCCGACGTCTGGAACGTCTGAGTGTGTTGCGCACGCGATCTCCCTGAAGGAATGGGGGTGTTCGGGAGTGCAGAGAGAAGTGCAGAGGGGTGCGCAACCAAGTTGGTATGGACCAATCCGCCTGTCAAGGTGAACGACGGAATTGGTCCATACCGGTGAGTGAACTGGCTTCCCTAAAGCGGCAGTACCTGAGCCGCGACCTCGACGGAGTCGGTCGGTGCCGGCGCCGGAACGGCCGGCAGCAAGGGCTCGGTCTCCTCGATCCGCTGCTGCGGAAGGGAAACGGCACGAAGGGGCCGCGGCCCGGACACGACCGTGTAGTCCTGCCCCAGGAACGGCGGCGCCATCTCGCCCGGGTCCTCGCCGAGCGCCAACTGCACAGCGGCCCAAGGCGCGTTGACCCCGCACAGGGACAGCTGGTGCAACCCGCCCGCGGGTCGCGTGTTGACGTCCATCAGCACGGGCGTGTCCCCGAACATCCGGAACTGGATGTTGGACAGGTAGTGCAGCCCGAACTCCTCGGCGATCCGCCGGGCCGGCTCCAGCCACTGCTCGTGCAGCGTGAACCCGCGCCGCCGCCCGTTCTTGGTCCGCCCCACGGCCAGGCGCACGCGATTGTCGGGCCCGGTGAGGCAGTCGACGGACACCTCCGGCTGCTCGAGGCGCGGCATCACGATCCAGTCGACCGGCTCGTCGCTCTCCTTGAGCGCGGCCAGCACCAGATCCATCGGTACGTACGGGCTGGGGAACCCGTTGAGGTGCACCATCGAGAAGGGGGCGCGCGTGATCACTCGGAAGCCCACCCCGCCCGCACCGGACGCCGGCTTGAAGCACGCCTTGTGCCCGTCGGCCTCCAACTCCTCGACGGCGGCGACGAGTTCGTCGGCGGACCGCACCCGCCACCACGACGGCACCGGCACCCCGATCGCCTGCACGGCCTCGTAGGCGATCACCTTGTCCTCGAAGACGGCGACACCCTCCGGCGGCGGCGCCAGCAGCGCCGTACCGACCGCCTCGAAGTCGGCCCGGTGCGCCACGATCGCCGCCTGGTGCAGGCGCGGCACGAACACGTCGATCCGGCGCCGCTCGCACTGGTCGAGCGCGAACTCCACGTAGGCGGCCGGGGAAAGACCCTCCGGCTCCAGCTCGGCGGTGTCGGCGGCGGCCAACACGGGGGAGTCCGCGTCTCCGTGCGTCGCATGGATCTCTACCGCGCGATCACTGGGATTTCGCCGTAGCTGATCCATGAAGAACACGTTCTCCGCGTACGTGCGGTTGAGCCAGACGCGTACGCGAGAGACCATGCAGGGCCGTCCTTTCAGGTTCGCGGGCACGACAAACCAAGCCCGTGCCCGGGCAGGGGAGTTGGAGGGTCGCCAAAAAGCCCCTGTGAAGGGGGCTCGTAGCGGTGGTGTTGGGGCGATCATACGGCTTTCAAGGGGCCCCGCGTGCAACGTACGTGTTACGGATTCCCCGCCATCCGGTGCCCGCCCCGCGACGCCCGTCCGGTGCCGCCTTGTCCGGGCGGCGCGGATATGTTGTCGTGGTGCCGTTCGGGTGCGCGTGGGAGTGCGGAGGGGGCGACAGGTGACGTCGACGGCCGGTGGTGCCGGACAGCTGCTGGCCATCAGCGACCTCCACATCGGATACGCCGAGAACCGCGCTCTCGTCGAGGCGATGCAGCCGGAGACGGACGACGACTGGCTGCTCGTCGCCGGTGACGTCTCGGAGACCGTCTCCGACATCCGCTGGGCCCTCAAGACCCTCGCCGGCCGCTTCGCCAAGGTGATCTGGGTGCCCGGCAACCACGAACTGTGGACCCATCCCAAGGACCCCGTCACCCTGCGCGGTGTCGCCCGCTACGAACACCTCGTCGACATGTGCCGCGACCTGGGCGTCGTCACACCCGAGGACCCGTATCCGATCTGGGACGGCCCCGGTGGCCCGGTGGTCGTCGCCCCGCTCTTCCTCCTCTACGACTACTCGTTCCTGCCGTCCGGCTTCGTCACCAAGGCGCAGGGACTGGAGTACGCCCACGGCACCGGAATCGTCTGCAACGACGAGTACCTGCTGCACCCCGACCCCTACCCGTCCCGCGAGTCCTGGTGCCGCGCCCGGGTCGCCGAGACCGAGCGCCGGCTCGCCGCCCTGCCCGAGGACCTGCCGACCGTCCTGGTCAACCACTACCCCCTGGACCGGCATCCCTGTGACGTCCTGTGGCACCCCGAGTTCGCCATGTGGTGCGGCACCGAGCTGACCGCCGACTGGCACCGCCGCTTCCGGGTGGAGACCATGGTCTACGGCCACCTCCACATCCCGCGGACCACCTGGCACGAGGGCGTCCGCTTCGAGGAGGTGTCCGTCGGCTACCCGCGCGAGTGGAGCAAGCGCCCGCAGCCGCCGGGAAGACTGCGTCGCATCCTGCCGAAGGAGGTCGGGGACGGGTGATCGAGGAGCTGCTGCCGCACGAGGTGGTGGCCGTCGAGGTGCACGGCGACGACGGGACCGAGCCCGCGCCGCTGTACCCCGAGGAGGCCGAGGTCGTCGCGCAGGCTGTCGAGAAGCGGCGCCGCGAGTTCGCCCTCGTGCGTGCCTGCGCCCGCCGAGCCATGGAGAAGCTCGGCGTGCCCCCGCAGCCCCTGCTGCCCGGCGAGCGCGGCGCACCCGGCTGGCCCGCCGGTCTGGCCGGCAGCATGACCCACTGCGACGGCTACTGCGCCGCCGCCCTGGTCCGCGCCCGTGACCTGGTCTCCCTCGGCATCGACGCCGAACCCCACGGCCCGCTCCCGGACGGCGTCCTGGACGCCGTGTCCCTGCCCGACGAGGGGGCGAGGCTGCGCCGGCTCGCCGCGGACCACCCCGAGGTGCACTGGGACCGGCTCCTGTTCAGCGCCAAGGAGTCGGTCTACAAGGCGTGGTTCCCGCTCACCGGCCAGTGGCTGGAGTTCACCGAGGCCGACATCGAGGTCACGGTCGACCCCGGCGAGCGCCTGCACGGCTCCTTCCGCGCCGAACTCCTCGTACCCGGACCGATGGTGGGCGGCCGTCGGCTCGGGCACTTCGAGGGGCGCTGGACGGTCCAGCGGGGGCTGGTGGCGACGGCGGTCAGCGTGCCGCACATCCCCTGACGCCCCCGGCCGGACCCCGGCTCACGGCTCCGGGCACCAGCTCTGGAGCAGCCGGAAGAACTCCTCCTCGTTCCCCGTCAGCCCCGCGGCCGCCAGCGCCTGCTCCGCCTCCGCCAGCACGGAGGGCGGCACGAGCGGTGGTCGGGACGCGCCGGGCGGACCGTCGAAAGCGGCTCGTACGGTGTGCAAGAGCCGCAGGTAGGCCTGCACGGCGGTGCGCTCGCGGTCGGTCAGTACGGCAGTGTGCATCGGTCGGCTCTCCCCGCGTCGGCTGCTCGGTCGCGCCCCGCGCAGAGGGGCGCAACTCCAGCTTGCCGTCCACCACTGACAATCGGGTCCGGGCACCGGCCCTTTCGCCCGCTTAGCGGAGGCGAAACGTCCTCGAAATCCCTTGTGGGAAAGCCGTCCTACGCTGGAGTGGAAGGGCTTTCGGCCGCCTTGGAGCGGCCCTGGAACGGGGAGGCGAGCGTGGTCGAAGGACCTCGGCGACGCCCGGTGCGGGCCGTACGGCTTCGCTCGGTGGCCGACGGCGAACTGGAGTTGCAGTACCGCATGGTGCACGGCTACCGGCGTGCCTTCCGCATGGCCGGCGAGGGCCCCGCCCTGGTGCTCATCCACGGCATCGGTGACTCGTCCGCTACCTGGGCCGAGCTGATCCCCGACCTCGCCCGCACGCACACCGTCATCGCGCCCGACCTGCTCGGCCACGGCCACTCCGACAAGCCGCGCGCCGACTACTCGGTGGCCGCGTACGCCAACGGCGTGCGGGACCTGCTCACCACGCTCGGCATCGAGTCCGCGACCCTGGTCGGGCACTCGCTGGGCGGGGGAGTGGCGATGCAGTTCGCCTACCAGTTCCCCGAGCGCACCGAGCGGCTCATCCTGGTCAGCGCGGGCGGGGTGGGACGAGAGGTGAACCCCGTACTGCGGCTGGTGTCGCTGCCCGGGGCCCATCTGATGCTGTCCGCGCTGCGGTTGCCGGGGATGCGGTCACAGGTGGGGCTCGCGGTGCGGCTGATGAGGCTCCTGGACACCGACCTCGGCCAGGACGCCCCCGAGTTGGTCAACCTGGTGGACGCCCTGCCGGACGAGACCTCCCGCAACGCCTTCATCCGCACCCTGCGTGCCGTCGTCGACTGGCGCGGGCAGGTCGTCACCATGCTGGACCGCTGCTATCTGACCGAGGGCATGCCGACCATGCTGCTGTGGGGCGACCGGGACAGCGTGGTGCCGGTACGGCACGCGTTCGGGGCGCACGAGGCGATGCCGGGCAGCCGGCTGGAGATCTTCGAAGGGGCGGGACACTTCCCCTTCCACTCCGATCCGGCCCGCTTCGTCTCCCTGGTCGAGGAGTTCACGGCCACCACCGACCCGGCGGACTGGAGCCGGGAACACTGGCGAGACCTGCTCGTGGAGGGACGCGACACGGCCCGCGGCCGACCGGTGGAACGAGACCTCAGAGAGGCCAGCGAGCGCAGCGCCACCTGAGGCAGGCGGCTAGCCCTGCGGTCCCAGATACCCCAGCGACGCCTCGATGCGCCCCGCCAGATGGTCGCGCGGCACCGGCCCCCGGTGCCCCGAACCGGCAAGCCACGTACGGCACTTGCTCGCCAGCAGCAGGCCGAAGGCCTCGGCCTCCTTCTCCTCGGCGAGGTCGAAGTGGGTGCGGGCGGCGACCGCGCGGAGGGTGGCCCGCAGGTCGGCCTCGTCGTCCAGGAGGCGGGCCGCGACCTTGGTGCCCTCGACGTGCCGGCCGCAGTGCCCCGCCTGCATGTGCCACAGCTCGTGGCCCAGGATCACCAACTGGTGGTCGGGGGCGGTGCGTTCCTCGATCACGACGAGGTCCTGGTCGGTCATGTCGAGCCACAGGCCGCTGGCCGTGTCCGGCGGGAAGGCGGCCGTACGGAAGTGGACCGGGCGGGCTCGGCGTCTGCTCATGGCCGCGCACAGGGCGCCGTACAGGTCCGTGGGCGAGGCCGGCACCGGGAGCGTGAGTTCCGCGACCAACTCGCCGCACAGGCGGCGCATTTCCCTGCCGATCCCCACAGTTCTCCCTCGGCTCACGACTCGGGCCGCTTGACGCTCTCCAGAAGCATGTCCAGCCACTCCGCCACCTTGTCGCGGTGCTGGTCGGTGGGCAGCTGGGCGGCCCGCCAGGCGATGCCCCGGACGCCGTGGTCCTGAAGCAGCTTCTCCAGCGGGTCCTCGGCCGCCCCGGCCTGCTCCCGCTCGGCGAGCTTCTGCAGCAGCTCCTGCTCGGTGCCCTGGAGGGTGCCGGTGAGGGCCTCGGGGTCCGCGGCCGTCAGGAAGCCCGCGTGCACGCGGAAGAAGCGCTGGATGGCGTCACAGTGCTCCATCGTGGGCCGCCGGTCGCCGTTGATCAGGGCGCCGGCCTGCTGGCGGGACATGCCCGCGCCGTCGGCGATCTCCTGCTGGGTGTACTTGCGGCCGTTGGGCTTCAGGCGGGTACGGCGGAGCAGGTCGAGGCGCTGGAGGAAGCGGGCCTGCACGTCGGGCTCACCGGCGGGGTGGCCGCGCAGCAGCGCCTTGACGACCGGTTCCGGGACGCCCGAGGCGACCGACAGCCGGACCGTGTCGAAGACCTCCGCGTTCGGCACGCCCAGGCGACCGGCGAGCGTGGTGACGCGAGCGACGGCGGCCGACAGCGCCGCGTTCGTCGCCGTGGTGCCCGGACTCTCGAAGCCATCCGTCACCGACAGATCTCCTACGTTTCTCACAGGCTTCTCACAAGCGGTTGCCGTGAACTCGACGGAGATTACCGGGTGGTTCGAACTCACATCCAGACGTCGCCACAACTGTGGCCAATTTCAGCCGTCAACCGGCATGGAATGCCACGATAGTTGACACAACTCGCGTCCGGGCCCCAGGATCAAGGCGCCACGCGCGTGGCCGCATAGGCAAGAGGGGTGACCTCCCGATGGCGTTTCAGGCAGGAGGGCAGCGGCCGGCACCGCGGCCCGTCCCCGAGAGTCCCGAGGCCCAGGCGTACCTACAGGACTACGCCGCCCTCCTGGAGGCCGTCCCCTTCCCGTCCGTAGTCATCGACCACCGCTGGGACGTCGTTCTCTCCAACAACGCTTTCGCGTCACTTTTCAGCGCGATGGGCCCGCATCCGACGGCCATGCCCGGCGAGAACTTCCTCAGATTCGTGCTGTTCCACCCGGACGCGGGGACCGTGCTCGGCGAGCACGAGTCGAGCTGGTGCCTGCCGATGCTGGCCCACTTCGCCGCCGCCGTCGAGCGGTACGGCCACGACCACGGGCTCCAGGCCATCCGGCGGGAGATCGCCCAGGACCCGATCATGGAGGCCGCCTACCGGCAGGGCCTGCCGCACTGGATCCGGGTGATGGGCGAGCGGGCGGTGGAACACGACGGCGCCGTACGGTCTCTGGTGCATCCCGATCCGCGGTGGGGTGCCACCGAGTGCCGGGTCGTGGACGAGACGCCGCGGACGCTGCGGGACATGGGATACACGCGGATGACGCTGGTGCTGCGGGAGGCCCGCCGTGAGCGGCCTCGGGCCCGCTCGGCACGCCTCGCGGGCGCACACCTCAGGGTGGTGCCGGCCTCCGAGGCCTGACCTGGCCCCGCCGGCGTTCAGGTCGCCGACGGTGCCATGTCAGCAAACCGGCGGTCAGCGCGCGGACGTCACCAGGACGAGCGGGACGCCCCGGCAGGGGATCAGCCGCATCCCGTCGTGCCGGGCGGGCCGCCCCCGCTCCAGTACGGCGCCGAAGTCCGGTCCCTTGGTGAGGGAGCCGGCGAGGTGCGCCGGGTCGGCCGAAGCCGCCACCCGGCCACGGGCGTTCACCAGGCGGGTGCGCCCGGGCAGCCGGCGCAGCAGCGGCAGCGCGGCCGCCTCGAAGTGGCGCAGGTAGATGTCCGCCGCAGCCACGCCCGCGAACCGGCCCGCCACCTCGACCGGCGCGGACAGGGTGAGGCTGTACTCGTCCGAGCAGAGGTAGTCGACGTACGGCCCCGCCACCGCCCGCTCACCGGTGTCCCGGGGCAGCGCGAACCAGTCCCAGTGCGTGTAGTCCGAGTACGCCGACTGGTTCGGGTCCAGGTCCAGCAGCAGCGGCCGTACGTCGCCCTCGGCGGTGCTCTGCCACCACTCCAGCCACGCCGGTACGTCGGCCAGCAGCCCCGGCGCGGCGACGAAGCCCACGCCGGACACCAACTCCTGCCGGTTCAGCCGCAGATGGAGGCCGGGGCGCAGTGCGGCGAGGTCCACGGTCGCGGGCCGGCGGTGCTCCGCGGCCACCCGCGCGAGCAGGGCCGCCGTATCGGCCCGGGTCTCGGCGACGGCCCCGAACACCGCCTCGAGCGCACCGCCGACCTGTGCCGCCACCTGCTCCTCGACGGACGCGCCGAGCGTCGTGGCCGCCGCGCTGACCAGGCCGGGGCTGCTGCTCATGGCGCCCTCCAGCGGACGGGACCGGGCGCGGCGCGGCTTCAGAGGGCGAGGCGCAACGCGATCAGCCGTGCCGTCGACTCCTGGACGCACCGCTCGGCCAGCTCCCTGGCCGATGTGTGGGCCCCATCCTGCACGGCCGAGATTACGGACCGGTGACGGTCCGCCACCTCTTCACGATATTCGTCGTCCCCGAGCACAAGGCAGAGCAGCGCCCCGACCTCCGTCTGGAGAGCCACCTGTTCACGGGTCAGCCGGGCCGACTGGGCGGCCGCGGCCAGCTCCACATGGAAGCGGCCGTATACGCGACTGCGCGCCGCCGCGTCCTCGGCCTGGCCCAACTCCTCGGCCGTACGCCGTAGTTGTACGAGGTCGTCCGGCTCCGTGCGCTCCGCGGCGAGCCGGGCCGCCATACCGGACAGGGCGGCCCAGTGGTCGCCCAGGTCGCGCAGCTCCTCGGGGCTCCAGCCACGCAGCCGGACCTTGAGGCGCTCCTCGCCGGGCACTTCCGGGAGGGAGACGAAGGAGCCGCCGCCGCGGCCCCGCCGGGTGGTGACCAGACCCTGCTGGCGCAGGGCCATCAGAGCCTCCCGCAGGGTCACGGTGGACACACCGAGCTGGCCCGCCAGCTCGCTCTCGCCGGGCAGCTGCTCCCCGTCGGCGAGCAGGCCGAGCTCGATGGCGTCGCCGATGCGGCGGACCACCGCGTCGACGCGGGCGCGGTTGTCCACCGGGGTGAAGACGGCTCTGCGGGCGCCGCCGTTCATCTGCTGCTGCTTCACGGCCACCACCTTGTGCGTTGACTCAAGCTTTACCCTAAGGGGGCCTTGAGCTTTGAACTATGACTTCATATCTTTCCGCTTAACGTAAGAGAGCGCCAGAAAGGTTCCCGCCCATGGAGGGGATTGCGATCCGGCTGGAGGAACTGCGGAAGTCGTTCGGGGAGACGACCGCGGTGGCCGGGATCGACCTGGAGATCAGGGACGGGGAGTTCTTCTCCATGCTCGGCCCCTCGGGCTCGGGCAAGACCACCGTGCTGCGCATGATCGCCGGGTTCGAGACACCGACGGAGGGACGGATCGAGCTCGCCGGGCAGGAGGTCACCGGCCTCGCCCCCTTCGAACGGGACGTGCACACCGTCTTCCAGGACTACGCCCTCTTCCCGCACATGACCGTCGAGCAGAACGTCGCCTACCCCCTCAGGGTCCGCAAGGTCCCCAAGGCGGAACGGCTGGTGCGCGCCCGCAAGGCCCTTGCAGAGGTACGCCTGGAGGGTTACGGCAAGCGCAGGCCCGCCCAGCTGTCCGGCGGCCAGCGTCAGCGCGTGGCCCTCGCCCGCGCCCTCGTCGGCCGCCCCCGCGTACTGCTGCTGGACGAACCACTCGGCGCCCTCGACCTCAAGCTGCGCGAGCAGATGCAGGTCGAGCTCAAGGCCCTGCAACGCGAGGTCGGCATCACCTTCGTCTTCGTCACCCACGACCAGGAGGAGGCCCTGACGATGAGCGACCGCATCGCCGTCTTCGACCAGGGCCGCATCCAGCAGGTCGGCACCCCCGCCGAGATCTACGAACGCCCCGCGACCCCCTTCGTGGCGTCCTTCGTCGGCACCTCCAACCTGCTGGAGGGCGAGTCCGCGCAGCGCGTCGTCGGCACCCCCGGCGTCTACAGCGTCCGGCCCGAGAAGATCCGGATCCTCAAGGAGTCGGCCGAGACCGACGAGCCGGACCACACGACCGCCGTCGGCACCGTCGCCGAGGTCGTCTACCTGGGGGACGCGACCCGCTTCCTGGTCGACCTCGACGCCGGCGGCCGCCTCACCGCGCTCCAGCAGAACCTGGAGACCTCCGCCGAGGACGTCGCCGCCTACCGCGGCACCAGGGTCCGCCTTCAGTGGCACCACCGCCACACGATCCAGGTCCCCGACACCCGCTGAAGCCCCCTCACGGTTATGGAGAACGTCGTGCGCATCACCCGAACGTTCCAGGTGGCGGCCGCCGCCGCGCTGCTCGTCGCGGCCACCGCCTGCGGATCCTCCGACTCCGGCAGCTCCTCGGCCACCGGCCTCAACCCCCCTGACCTCAAAGCCCAGTCGAAGCTCGGCACGTCCGAGGGCCAGGTCAACCTCATAGCCTGGGCCGGCTACGTCGAGGACGGCTCCAACGACCCCGAGGTCGACTGGGTCACCCCCTTCGAGAAGCAGACCGGCTGCAAGGTCAACTCCAAGGTCGCCGCCAGCTCCGACGAGATGGTCAAGCTGATGAAGACCGGCCAGTACGACGCCGTCTCCGCCTCCGGCGACGCCTCCCTGCGCCTCATCGCGTCCGGCGACGCGGCCCCCGTGAACACCAAGCTGGTCCCCAACTACGCCGACATCTTCAGCGGGTTGAAGAACGGCAGCTGGAACTCCGTCAAGGGCCAGATGTACGGCATCCCGCACGGCCGGGGCGCCAACCTGCTGATGTACAACACCCAGAAGGTCAGCCCGGCCCCCACCTCCTGGTCCGCGGTGTTCGACGACGCCTCGAAGTACAAGGGCCATGTGACGGCGTACGACTCCCCGATCTACATCGCGGACGCGGCGCTGTATCTCAAGGCCACCAAGCCCGAGTTGAAGATCAAGGACCCGTACGCCCTCGACCAGAAGCAGTTCGACGCGGCCGTCGCGCTGCTGAAGAAGCAGAACGCCGACATCGGCGAGTACTGGAGCGACTACCTCAAGGAGATCTCCGCCTTCAAGAGCGGTGACTCCGTTGTCGGCACCACCTGGCAGGTGATCGCCAACCTCACCGCCGACGAGGGCGTCAAGGTCAAGGCCTTCGTGCCCAAGGAGGGTTCGACCGGCTGGTCCGACACCTGGATGCTCTACTCCAAGGCCAAGCACCCCAACTGCGCCTACCAGTGGATGAACTGGATCGTCTCCCCGAAGGTCAACGCCCAGGTCGCCGAGTACTTCGGCGAGGCCCCGGCCAACTCCAAGGCCTGCGACTACACCAGCGACAAGACCTTCTGCACGACCTACCACGCCTCGGAAGAGAGCTACTGGAAGAACATCGCCTTCTGGAACACGCCCATCGAGCAGTGCCTGGACGGCCGTACGGACGTGAAGTGCGTGCCCTACGCCAAGTGGGTCCAGGCCTGGACCGAGATCAAGGGCTGAACACGTGACCGTACTGACCCGGACGGCGGGGGCGCTGCACCGGCGCCCCCGGCTCCGGCTGGCCCTGCTGCTGACCGCGCCGCTGCTGTGGCTGGCCGTGCTCTACCTCGGCTCGCTCGCCGTCCTGTTCGCCTCCGCGTTCTGGACCACCGACTCCTTCACCTCCGAGGTGGTGAAGGTCTGGTCGACCGACAACTTCCACGCGCTGTTCACCACGCCCGTCTACCGCCAGGTGATCCTCCGCAGCATCGGCGTGGCCCTCGCGGTCACCGCCCTGTGCGTGGTGATCGCCTCCCCGGTCGCCTTCTACACCGCGCGGGTGGCGAAGCCGAGGTGGCGCCCGCTGCTGGTCGTCGCCATCCTGACGCCCCTGTGGGCGAGTTACCTGGTCAAGGTGTACGCCTGGCGGCTGATCCTGTCCGAGGGCGGACTGGCCGACTGGATGCTGAAGCCGTTCGGCCTGAGCGGACCGGGCTTCGGCCTTCCCGCCGCCGTACTGACCCTGACGTACCTCTGGCTGCCGTACATGATCCTGCCGATCCACACGGCGCTTGAGCAGCTGCCCGCCAACCTGCTCGACGCGTCCGCGGACCTGGGGGCACGGTCCTGGCGGACCTTCCGTTCCGTCGTACTGCCGATGGTGCTGCCGTCCGTCGTCGCCGGGTCGGTCTTCACCTTCTCGCTGAGCCTCGGCGACTACATCACTGTGCAGATCGTCGGCGGCAAGACCCAGCTCATCGGCAACCTCGTCTACTCCAACATCGAACTCAACCTGCCGATGGCCGCCGCGCTCGGCACCGTCCCGGTCGTCGTCATCGTCGTGTACCTGCTGGCGATGCGCCGCACGGGCGCGCTCAGCAGCCTGTAGAGGAGCTCGCCGTGCAACTCTCCCGTTCCGCGCGCATCGCGCTGCGCGTCGCCGCCGGGCTCGGATTCGCCGTGATCTACCTCCCGTTGCTGCTGGTCCTCGTCAACTCCCTCAACCCGGACCGCAGCGCGAGCTGGCCCCCACCGCGCCTGACGCTGCGCTGGTGGTCGGTGGCGTGGCAGAACTCCGGCGCGCGGGAGGCACTTTGGGTCTCCGTCAAGGCGGGTCTGGGCGCCACCGCCATCGCCCTCGTGCTGGGCACGCTCATCGCCTTCGCCGTCGCCCGGCACCGCTTCTTCGGCCGGGACGCCATCTCTTTCGTGGTCGTCCTGCCGATCGCCCTGCCCGGCATCGTCACGGGCATCGCCCTCAACTCGGCCTTCGGTACGGTACTCGAGCCGCTGGGCGTGGGCCTCGGACTGTTCACGGTGATCGTCGGACACGCGACCTTCTGCATCGTCGTGGTCTTCAACAACGTGGTGGCGAGGCTTCGGCGCACATCGGGGTCGTACGAGGAGGCGGCGATGGATCTGGGGGCGAACACCTTCCGGGCCTTCGTCGACGTCACGTTCCCGCTGGTCCGTTCGGCGCTGTTCGCCGGCGGCCTGCTGGCCTTCGCGCTGTCCTTCGACGAGATCGTGGTGACGACCTTCACGGCGGGGCCGGGGATCGAGACGCTGCCGATCTGGATCTTCAACAACATGACACGACCGCAGCAGGCACCGGTGGTGAATGTCGTGGCGGCGGTGCTGGTGCTGCTGTCGGTGGTTCCGATCTACGTGGCTCAGCGGTTGTCCGCGGATACGGCGAGTGGGAGTCGGGTCTAGGGGCAGGGCGCTTCGGGGTCACGTCGGCACTGTTCCCAGCTCCAGTGGTATGTGACATAGTACTGGCGTGAGTCAGCCGCTGACCTGCGATGTCGTGGTGGTCGGCGCCGGAATGGTAGGTGCCGCCTGCGCGCTGTACGCGGCTCGTGCCGGCCTGGACGTCGTCGTGGTGGACCGTGGCCCGGTGGCCGGCGGTACGACCGGCGCCGGGGAGGGGAACCTCCTGGTCTCCGACAAGGCGCCGGGTCCCGAGCTGGACCTCGCGCTGCTGTCGGGGCGACTCTGGGATCAACTCGCGCAGGAATTCGGGGAGTTCATCGAGTACGAGGCCAAGGGTGGCGTGGTCGTGGCCACTTCCCCGGGCGGCCTCACCGCGCTGGAGGGACTCGCCGCCGAGCAGCGGGCCGCCGGAGTCGCCGCCGAACCCGTCGCGGGCGACGCCCTCTACGCCCTCGAACCCCACCTCGCCCATGGCCTCCCCGGCGGCATGCACTATCCGCAGGACAGCCAGGTGATGCCCGCCCTGGCCGCCGCCCATCTGCTGCGGGCGTCCGGCGCCCGCCTGTTCACCGGCCGCACCGTGACGGACGTACTGCGCGACTCCGCGGGGGCCGTGCTCGGCGTGCGAACCGACCAGGGCGACATCCACGCTCCCGCGCTCGTCAACGCGGCCGGCACCTGGGGCGGCGACCTCGCCGCTCTCGCGGGTGCCACCCTCCCGATCCTCCCGCGCCGCGGCTACGTCCTCGTCACCGAACCCCTGCCGCGCATGGTCCGCCACAAGGTGTACGCCGCCGACTACGTGGCCGACGTGGCCAGCGACTCGGCCGCGTTGCAGACCTCGTCCGTCGTGGAGGGCACCGCCGCCGGGCCGATCCTGATCGGCGCGAGCCGTGAACGCGTCGGCTTCGACCGGTCGTTCTCGCTCCCGGCCCTGCGTGCCCTCGCCGCGGGCGCGACCAGGCTGTTTCCCTTCCTGGCCGACGTCCACGCGATCCGTTCCTACGTCGGCTTCCGCCCGTACATGCCGGACCACCTGCCCGCCATCGGCCCCGACCCCCGCGTCCCCGGCCTCTACCACGCCTGCGGCCACGAGGGCGCCGGCATCGGCCTCTCCGCCGGCACCGGGCACCTGCTCGCGCAACTCCTGGCCGCGAAGACACCCGATCTGGACCTGACGCCGTTCCGCCCCGACCGCTTCGCCGAGGAGGCCGTGTGATCTCGCCGCTCGACCTCGCCGACGCCCACCCGGGGCCGGCCTTCACGGTCACCCTGGACGGCCGGGAGATCGAGGCGCTGCCCGGCCAGACCGTCGCCGCCGCACTGTGGACGGCAGGGGTCACCTCCTGGCGCGCCAGCCGGGGCGAAGGCCGCCCACGCGGCGTCTTCTGCGGCATCGGCGTCTGCTTCGACTGCCTCGTCACCGTCAACGATCGCCCCAACCAACGGGCTTGCCTGGTTCCGGTGGCCCCGGGTGACGTGATCCGCACACAGGAGGGGACCGGGTGGGATGAGTGAACGACCGCGGCTGGCGGTGATCGGAGCCGGACCGGCGGGCCTCGCCGCGGCCCTCGCGGCCGCCGAACGCGGAGTACGGGTCACGCTCATCGACTCGGCCGCGGCAGCCGGCGGGCAGTTCTACCGGCAGCCCGCCACCGAACTCCGCGCCCGCCGCCCGCAGGCCCTGCACCACCAATGGCGGACCTGGGAGCGCCTGAGGGACGGGCTGAACGATCACGTAACGGCAGGCGCCGTACGCCACTTGACGGACCATCACGTCTGGTTCGTCGAGCGCCTGCCCGACGGCTTCACCGTCCACGCACTCCTCGGCCCCGAGCAGGATGACCCGGCGACCGTCCGCGCCGACGCCGTGCTCCTCGCCACCGGCGGGTACGAGCACGTCCTGCCCTTCCCCGGCTGGACCCTCCCGGGTGTTCTCACGGCAGGCGGCGCCCAGGCCATGCTCAAGGGAACCCTCACGCTGCCCAGCCGCACCGCCGTCGTAGCCGGAACCGGGCCACTGCTCCTGCCGGTCGCGACCGGACTCGCCGCGGCCGGAGCGGAGTTGGCGGCCCTCGTCGAGTCCGCCGAACCACGGGCCTTCGTACGGCAGTCCCGCGCGCTCGCCGCCCAGCCCGGCAAGCTGGGCGAAGGGGCCGCGTACGCGGGCCGGTTGCTCCGGCACCGGGTGCGCACCCTCTTCCGGCACACCGTCGTCGAAGCCCACGGCACCGAGCGCGTCGAGTCGGTGACGGTCGCCGCACTCGACGCCGACGGCCGGGCCAGGCCGGGCACCGGACGCCGTATCACCTGCGACACCCTTGCGGTCAGCCACGGCATGCTGCCGCACACCGACCTTGCGGAGAGCCTCGGTTGCCGCCTCGACGGCCTGGACGTCCACGTCGACGACGAACAGCGCACCGACGTCCCCGGTGTCTGGGCCGCGGGGGAGACCACCGGCATCGGCGGCTCGGCCCTCGCACTCGCCGAGGGGCACATCGCGGGCAGCTCCGCCGCGGCACGCCTGCGCGGTACCGAGCCCGACCCGGGGGAGTGGGCGACGGTCGCCAAGTCCCGTACGAGAGAACGGGAGTTCGCCGCCGCCCTCGACCGCGTCTACCGGCCGCCCGCGCACTGGAGCGAACGGGTCACCGACGACACCGTCGTCTGCCGGTGCGAGGAGGTGACCGCCGGGACCGTACGCGAAGCCGTCGACGAGCTCGGCGCGGGCGATCTCCGCACCGTGAAGCTGCTGACCCGGGCCGGCATGGGGTGGTGTCAGGGCCGAATGTGCGGGCCTGCCGTCGCCGGTCTGACCGGCTGTCAACTCGTCCCGTCCCGGCGGCCGTTCGCCCGGCCCGTGCCGCTCGGCGTACTCGCTCAGGAGCCCGACCAGCCCACCGAGAGAGGATCCTCATGACCGACCACCGCCCCTGGCGCGGCGTCCTCGTCGCCACCGCACTCCCGCTGAACGACGACCTCTCCGTGAACTACGACAGGTACGCCGAGCACTGTGCCTGGCTCGTCGAGAACGGCTGCGACGGAGTCGTCCCCAACGGCTCCCTCGGCGAGTACCAGGTGCTCACGCCCGAGGAGCGCGCCAAGGTCGTGGAGACGGCCGTCGCCGCGATCGGCGGGCAGCGCGTCATGCCCGGCGTCGCCGCCTACGGCTCCGCCGAGGCCCGCCGCTGGGCCGAGCAGGCGCGCGACGCGGGGTGCGCGTCGGTGATGCTGCTGCCGCCCAACGCCTACCGCGCCGACGGGCGTTCGGTGCTCGCGCACTACGCCGAGGTGGCGAAGGCGGGCGTGCCGGTCGTGGCGTACAACAACCCGATCGACACCAAGGTCGACCTGGTACCGGAGCTGCTCGCCGAGCTGCACGCCGAAGGACACATCCACGCCGTCAAGGAGTTCTCCGGCGATGTCCGCCGCGCCTGGCGGCTGGCCGAACTCGCCCCGGAACTGGACCTGTTGATCGGCGCCGACGACGTCCTGCTCGAGCTCGCGATCGCGGGTGCGAAGGGCTGGGTGGCCGGCTACCCGAACGCCCTGCCCGCCGCGAGCGCCGCCCTGTACCACGCGGCCGTCGACGGCGACCTGGCCACCGCCAAGAAGCTGTATGAACAGCTGCACCCGCTGCTGCGCTGGGACTCGAGGGTCGAGTTCGTGCAGGCCATCAAGTTGTCCATGGACATCGTCGGCCGGCACGGTGGGATCTGCCGTCCGCCCCGAGTTCCGTTGCTTCCCGAGCAGGCGGCCGCCGTCCGGGCCGCCACCGAGCAGGCCGTCGCGGCCGGATTGGCGTAAGGACCATGCGCAGCAGACTCGTCCTGCACGCCGTCGACTCGCACACCGAGGGCATGCCCACCCGCGTGATCACCGGCGGCATCGGCACCATCCCCGGCGCGACCATGAACGAGCGGCGCCTGTACTTCCGCGAACACCGCGACGACATCAAGCAGTTGCTGATGAACGAGCCGCGCGGCCACTCCGCCATGAGCGGCGCGATCCTCCAGCCGCCGACCCGCCCCGACTGCGACTGGGGCGTCGTCTACATCGAGGTCTCCGGCTACCTCCCGATGTGCGGACACGGCACGATCGGCGTGGCGACCGTGCTCGTCGAGACCGGCATGGTCGAGGTCGTCGAGCCGGTGACAACGATCCGGCTGGACACCCCGGCGGGGCTCGTCGTCGCCGAGGTGGCGGTGGAGGGCGGCGCGGCGAAGGCGGTGACGCTGCGGAACGTGCCGTCGTTCTCGGTGGGGCTGGACCGGAAGGTGGCGTTGGCTGACGGTTCGTCAGTAATATATGACATGGCATACGGCGGGAACTTCTACGCCATCCTCCCCATCGACCGCCTCGCCCTCCCCTTCGACCGCTCCCGCAAGGACGACATCCTCAACGCCGCCCTCGCGCTCATGGACGCCATCAACGCCGAGGACGAGCCCGTCCACCCCGAGGACCCGTCCATCCGCGGCTGCCACCACGTCCACCTGATCGCCCCCGGCTCCACCGCCCGCCACTCCCGCCACGCCATGGCGATCCACCCGGGCTGGTTCGACCGCTCGCCCTGCGGCACCGGCACCAGCGCGCGCATGGCGCAGCTGGCCGCACGCGGCGAACTCCCGCTGCACACCGAGTTCGTCAACGAGTCCTTCATCGGCACCCGCTTCACCGGCCGCCTCCTGGGCGAGACCGAGGTCGCGGGCCGCCCGGCCGTCCTGCCCAGCTTCACCGGCCGCGCCTGGATCACCGGAACCGCCCAGTACCTGCTGGATCCGGAGGACCCCTTCCCGGCCGGGTTCGTGCTCTAGAGGACCCGATAATGTCCGGTGACCCAAGGAGGACGATCACCATGACCCCGAAGAAGCGCCCCGCCGTGCCCGCCCTCGGCGGCAGGAGCCCCAACTACCGGGAACGGGTCGTGGACGTGCTGCGGGCGGCGCTGATCTCCGGTGAACTGCGCCCCGGCCAGGTCTATTCGGCGCCCGCCCTCGCGCCCCGCCTCGGCGTCTCCGCGACCCCGGTCCGCGAGGCCATGCTGGAGCTGGTCAAGGAGGGCATGGTCGAGATCGTCCCGAACAAGGGCTTCCGGGTCTCCGTCCTCTCCG
Source organism: Streptomyces sp. CA-249302 (assembly GCF_050936785.1). Taxonomy (NCBI): domain Bacteria; kingdom Bacillati; phylum Actinomycetota; class Actinomycetes; order Kitasatosporales; family Streptomycetaceae; genus Streptomyces; species Streptomyces sp. CA-249302. Next base: position 9,274,696 of record NZ_JBNJMG010000001.1, read on the forward strand.
AGCAGCAGCTCGACGAGTACACCCACATCCGCTCCCTGATCGAGATCCCCACCACCGTCGGCCTCGCGGCCACCGCCGACCCCGCCGACCTGAAAGCACTCCGCGCCACCGCCATGGAGTGCGTCACCTCCGCCGGGAAGGGCGACCTCATCGCCTACGTCGAGGCGGACCTGAACTTCCACCTCGGGCTGCTGGCGCTGGCGGGCAACGAGCATCTCGTCGAGGTGGTACGGGACTTGCGCCGCCGTTCCCGCCTGTACGGGCTGACCGCACTGGTCGAGTCGGGCCGACTGGAGGCCTCCGCCCGCGAGCACCTCGAACTCCTCGACGCACTGCTCGCCCGCGACGCCGAGAAGACGCGGGAGGTCATGACCCGGCACCTCGGCCACGTCCGCGGGCTGTGGGCCGCGCGCGGCGAGGACCACTGAGGCGAGGACCGCCGGCAGATTCACGCAAACGGCTTGCGTTCCTTGCGCTATTCTTGCGCGCATGACGCGACGACTTGCCGAGGTGGCGAAGAAGGTCGGGGTCAGCGAGGCCACGGTCAGCCGGGTGCTCAACGGCAAGCCCGGGGTCTCCGATGCCACCCGGCAGGCGGTGCTGAGCGCGCTGGACGTGCTCGGTTACGAGCGGCCCACGCAACTGCGCGGTGAGCGGGCCCGGCTCGTCGGGCTCGTCCTGCCCGAGCTGCAGAACCCCATCTTCCCGGCGTTCGCCGAGGTGATCGGCGGGGCGCTCGCGCAGCTCGGACTGACGCCGGTGCTGTGCACCCAGACCAAGGGCGGCGTCTCCGAGGCGGACTACGTGGACCTGCTGCTGCAACAGCAGGTCTCCGGCGTCGTCTTCGCCGGCGGGCTGTACGCCCAGGCAGACGCCCCGCACGACCACTACCGGCGGCTCGCCGAGCGCAACATCCCGGTCGTGCTGGTCAACGCGTCCATCGACGACCTCGGCTTCCCCGGCGTCTCCTGCGACGACGCCGTCGCGGTGGAGCAGGCCTGGCGGCACCTCGCCTCCCTCGGGCACGAGCGGATCGGGCTGGTGCTCGGGCCCGGCGACCATGTGCCGTCGGCCCGCAAGCTCGCCGCCGCACGGGCCATGGGTGAACTCCCGGACGAGCACGTCGCCCGCGCCATGTTCTCGATCGAGGGCGGGCACGCGGCCGCCACCCGGCTTCTCGACCGTGGCGTCACCGGCTTCATCTGCGCCAGCGACCCCCTCGCCCTCGGAGTCGTCAGGGCCGCCCGCCGCAAGGGGCTCGACGTGCCGGGCCGGGTCTCGGTCGTCGGCTACGACGACTCGGCCCTCATGAACTGCACCGAACCCCCGCTGACCACCGTTCGCCAGCCCATCGAGGCCATGGGAAGGGCAGCCGTGGAGCTGCTGAACGCGCAGGTCAACGGCAACTCCGTAGCACCGGACGAGCTGCTGTTCGAGCCCGAGCTGGTGGTCCGGGGGTCGACCGCGCAAGCGCCTCGTGACTGAGATCCGCTCGGCTGTCCAATAATTTCAAATTTCGCGCGACATCTTGCGGACAGATGTTGGCGGTGCTTGAGTGTGCCCCGCCCACCGCTCCTGCCACGAGGGGTCCACCGATGAGAAGCACCGGGTTCCGCCGTACGTTCGTCGCGCTCAGTGTCTGTTCCCTCGCCCTCGCCGCGTCCGGCTGCGGGTCCGGCGGCGACGGCTCGGCGAGCGGCAAGACACGCATCACGGTCAACTGCGAGCCGCCCAAGAGCGCCAAGGTCGACCGCGGCTTCTTCGAGCAGGACGTCTCCGCCTTCGAGAAGCAGAACCCGGACATCGACGTCGTCGCGCACGACGCGTTCCCCTGCCAGGACCCCAAGACCTTCGACGCCAAGCTCGCCGGCGGGCAGATGGAGGACGTCTTCTACACGTACTTCACCGACGCCAAGCACGTCGTCGACATCAAACAGGCGGCCGATCTCACCCCGTACATCAAGGAGTTGAAGAGTTACGCCACCATCCAGCAGCAACTGCGCGACATCTACACAGTCGACGGGAAGATCTACGGCATCCCGCGCACCGGCTACTCGATGGGCCTGATCTACAACCGCAGGCTCTTCGAGAAGGCCGGCCTCGACCCCGACCGGCCGCCGGCCACCTGGGAAGAGGTCCGCGCCGACGCCAAGAAGATCGCCGCGCTCGGCGGCGGCACCGTCGGATACGCCGACTACAGCGCCCAGAACCAAGGCGGTTGGCACTTCACCGCCGAGCTGTACTCGCAGGGCGGCGACGTCGTGAGCGCCGACGGCAAGCAGGCCACCATCGACACCCCCGAGGGCCACGCCGTGCTGCAGAACCTGCACGACATGCGCTGGACCGACGACTCGATGGGCAGCAAGCAGCTCCTGGTCATCAACGACGTGCAGCAGATGATGGGTTCGGGCAGGCTCGGCATGTATCTCTCCGCGCCGGACAACATCCCGATCCTGGTCAAGGAGAAGGGCGGCAGCTACAAGGACCTCGCCCTCGCGCCCATGCCCGGCGGGAAGGGCACGCTCATCGGCGGCGACGGCTACATGTTCAACAAGCACGACACGCCCGCCCAGATCAGGGCCGGCCTGAAGTGGCTGGACCACATGTTCCTCACCCCCGGCACCGGCTTCCTCGGCGACTACGCCCGCGCCAAGAAGGCGGACGCCCCGGTCGGCCTGCCTGAGCCGCGCCTGTTCACCGGCGCCGCCGACGCCAAGGACCAGCAGGTGAAGAAGGCCAACGCCAATGTGCCGGTGGAGAACTACCAGGCCTTCCTCGACGGCAACCACAGCCTCCAGCTGAAGATCGAACCACCGGACGCCCAGCAGCTCTACTCCGTCCTCGACTCCGTCGTCTCCGCCGTCCTCACCAAGAAGGACGCCGACATCGACCAGCTCCTCAAGGACGCCTCCGGCAAGATCGACGGCATCCTGGCGCGAGGCTGACGGGCATGACGAAGACGGCCGAGCGGCGACCGGTCGAGACGGCCGCCGTCCACCCGGTCCAGGCGTCGCCTCCGGCAGGGGAGCGGAGGCGGCGCCGCCTCGCCGACCAGGTCCGCGCCTACGCGTTCCTCCTCGGCGGCCTCGCCTGCTTCGCCCTGTTCTCCTGGTACCCGGCGATCCGCGCGGTCGTGATCGCCTTCCAGAAGTACACGCCGGGCTCACCGCCGGAGTGGGTCGGCACCGCGAACTTCACCCGCGTCTGGCACGACCCGGAGTTCACCGCCGCCTGGCGCAACACCCTCACCTTCACCCTGCTCGCCCTGCTGATCGGCTTCGCGATCCCCTTCGTGATGGCCCTCGTCCTGAACGAACTCCGGCACGCCAAGGCCTTCTTCAGGGTGGTGGTCTACCTCCCGGTGATGATCCCGCCGGTGGTCAGCGCCCTGCTGTGGAAGTGGTTCTACGACCCCGGAGCCGGCCTCGCCAACGAGACGCTCCGCTTCCTGCACCTGCCCACCTCGAACTGGTCCAACGGCGCCGACACCGCGCTCATCTCCCTTGTCATCGTGGCCACTTGGGCCAACATGGGCGGCACCGTCCTGATCTACCTGGCCGCCCTCCAGTCCATCCCGGGCGAGCTGTACGAGGCGGCGGAGCTGGACGGCGCGAACCTCCTCCAGCGCATCCGCCATGTGACGATCCCTCAGACTCGTTTCGTCATCCTCATGCTGATGCTCCTTCAGATCATCGCCACGATGCAGGTGTTCACGGAGCCCTTCGTCATCACTGGCGGCGGCCCGGAGAACGCCACGGTCACCGTCCTCTACCTGATCTACAAATACGCCTTCCTCTACAACGACTTCGGCGGCGCCTGCGCACTCAGCGTCATGCTCCTCGTGCTGCTCGGCGCCTTCTCCGCCGTATACCTGCGGCTGACCCGCTCCGGAGAGGGGGACCTGTGAGCACCCGCACCCTGATCTCCCCGGCGACCCTGGCCCGCCCGCGCGGCAAAGCCGTCTACTGGGCCGTCTTCACCACCGTCGTCCTGATCTTCGCCCTCGCCTTCCTCTTCCCGGTCTACTGGATGGTGACCGGCGCGACGAAGTCCCCGGACGAGATCGCCGAGACCCCGCCCACGCTCGTCCCGACCCACTGGCACCTCAGCGGCTACACCGACGCCTGGGACCTGATGCAGCTCCCGCGGCACCTGTGGAACACGGTCGTCCAGGCGGCCGGCGCCTGGGCGTTCCAGCTGGTCCTGTGCACGGCCGCCGCCTACGCCCTGTCCCGGCTCCGGCCGGTCTTCGGCAAGGTGATCCTCGGCGGCATCCTCGCCACGCTGATGGTCCCGGCCCAGGCGCTCGTCGTACCGAAGTACCTGACCGTGGCGGACCTGGGCCTCCTCAACGACCCCCTGGCCATCTGGCTCCCGGCCGCCGCCAACGCATTCAACCTGTACCTCCTCAAACGGTTCTTCGACCAACTCCCGCGCGATGTCCTGGAGGCCGCCGAGATGGACGGCGCCGGAAAGCTGCGCACCCTCTGGTCGATCGTGCTGCCCATGTCCCGGCCGGTCCTCGGAGTCGTGTCGATCTTCGCGCTGGTCGCCGTGTGGCAGGACTTCCTGTGGCCGCTGATGGTCTTCTCCGACACCGACAAGCAGCCCATCAGCGTGGCACTCGTGCAGCTGTCGCAAAACATCCAACTGACCGTGCTCATCGCCGCGATGGTCATCGCGAGCATCCCGATGGTCGCCCTGTTCCTGCTCTTCCAGCGGCACATCATCGCGGGCATCAGCGCGGGCGGCACCAAGGGCTGACGCCCTCCCTCCGACCGAAAGGCAAGCACAGTGGGACAGCCCCGCCATGCCCAGCAGGAGTGGTGGCGCTCCGCCGTCATCTACCAGGTGTACGTCCGCAGCTTCGCCGACGGCGACGGAGACGGCACCGGTGACCTCGCGGGCGTCCGCTCGAAGCTGCCGTATCTCGCCGAACTCGGCGTGGACGCGCTGTGGTTCAGCCCCTGGTACCTCTCGCCGAAGAAGGACGGGGGTTACGACGTCGCCGACTACCGCGTGATCGACCCGGCCTTCGGCACGCTCGCCGAGGCCGAGAAGCTGATCGCCGAGGCGCGGGAACTCGGCATCCGCACCATCGTCGACATCGTGCCCAACCACGTGTCCGACCAGCACCCCTGGTTCCGTGCCGCGCTCGCCGCCGGGCCCGGCAGCCCCGAGCGCGAGCTGTTCCACTTCCGCCTTGGACGCGGCCCCGACGGCCAACTCCCGCCCAACGACTGGCCGTCCCAGTTCCTCGGCTCCACCGAGCCCGTGTGGACCCGGCTGCCCGACGGCGACTGGTACCTGCATCTGTTCACTCCCGAGCAGCCGGACCTCAACTGGGCCCATCCGGCGGTCCGTCAGGAGCACGAGGACATCCTGCGCTTCTGGTTCGAGCGAGGCGTCGCCGGCGTCCGCATCGACTCGGCCGCCCTGCTCGCCAAGGACCCGGAGCTGCCCGACTACGTCGAGGGCCGCGACCCCAACCCCTTCGTCGACCGCGACGAACTCCACGACATCTACCGCTCGTGGCGCGCGGTGGCCGACGAGTACGACGGCGTCTTCGTCGGAGAGGTGTGGCTGCCCGACGCGGAGCGCTTCGCCCGCTACCTCCGCCCCGACGAACTGCACACCGCCTTCAACTTCTCCTTCCTGTCCTGCCCTTGGGACGCGGACCGGCTCCGTACATCGATCGACACCACGCTCGCCGAGCACGCCCCGGTGGGCGCCCCCGCCACCTGGGTCCTGTGCAACCACGACGTGACGCGGACCGTCAGCCGCTACGGCCGTACCGACACCGGCTTCGACTTCGCCGCCAAGGCCTTCGGCACCTCCACCGACCTCGCCCTCGGTACCCGGCGCGCCCGCGCGGCCGCCTTGCTGTCGCTGGCGCTGCCGGGATCCGTCTACGTCTACCAGGGCGAGGAACTGGGCCTGCCCGAGGCCGAGGTCCCGCGCGACCGCATCGAGGACCCGATGTACCTCCGCTCCGGCGGCACCGACCCGGGGCGCGACGGGTGCCGGGTGCCGTTGCCGTGGGCCGCCGAGGCGCCGTACGCGGGCTTCGGTTCGCAGCAGGAGCCGTGGCTGCCGCAGCCCGCGGACTGGGCAACGTACGCCGCCGACCGCCAGGCCGCGGACCCCGGCTCGATGCTCGCCCTGTACCGCGCGGCGATCGGGCTGCGGTCCGTGTTCGGGGACGGCCCGCTCAGCTGGCTGCCCGCACCCGAGGGCGTCCTCGCCTTCGCCCGCGCGGAAGGCCGCGCCAGGTGCGTGGTGAACCTCGCCGACATCCCCGCCGAACTGCCTGCCCAGCTGCAACTTCTTCTGGCCAGCGGTCCGTTGACCACCGACGGCCGACTGCCGAAGGACACCGCGGTCTGGCTGAGCGCCTGAGCCGCAGCCGACCGCAGCCGCTATCCCCGCACCCCCACCCCGAAGGGATCAGCACATGCACAGGTCCAGATCTGTCAGGCGCATGCCAGCAATGGGTGCCGTGGTCGCCCTCTCCGCCGGACTGCTCACCGCCACCGTCCCCGCCGCCCACGCGGCCTCCGGCGCCACCCTGCCCTTCACCTCGGTCGAGGCCGAGTCCGCCACCTCCACCGGCACGAGGATCGGCCCCGACTACACCCAGGGCACCCTCGCCTCCGAGGCCTCCGGCCGCCAGGCCGTGCGCGTCACTGCGGGGCAGCGCGTCGAGTTCACCGTGCCGCGCGCGGCCAACGCCGTGAACCTCGCCTACAGCGTCCCGGACGGCCAGTCCGGCTCCCTCGACGTGTACGTCAACGGCACGAAGATCAGCAAGACGCTGGCGGTGACCTCCAAGTACTCGTACATCGAGACCAGTTGGATCCCGGGCGCCAAGCAGCACCACTTCTTCGACAACGCCCGGCTGCTCCTCGGGCAGAACCTCCAGTCCGGCGACAAGGTCGCCTTCCAGTCCACGGGCACCCAAGTCACCGTGGACGTCGCCGACTTCGAGCAGGTCGACGCCGCCGCCTCACAGCCGGCCGGCTCGGTCTCGGTCACCTCGAAGGGCGCCGATCCCAGCGGCAACGGCGACTCCACCCAGGCCTTCCGGGATGCGATCTCCGCCGCCCAAGGGGGAGTGGTGTGGATCCCGCCGGGCGACTACAAGCTGACCTCGTCCCTGAGCGGCGTGCAGAACGTGACGCTCCAGGGCGCGGGCAGCTGGTACTCGGTCGTGCACGGCTCCCGCTTCATCGACCAGTCCAGCTCCTCCGGGGGCGTGCACATCAAGGACTTCGCTGTCATCGGAGAGGTCACCGAGCGCGTCGACTCCAACCCGGACAACTTCGTCAACGGCTCGCTGGGGCCGAACAGTTCGGTCTCCGGCATGTGGCTCCAGCACCTCAAGGTCGGCCTCTGGCTGATGGGCAACAACGACAACCTGGTCGTCGAGAACAACCGCATCCTCGACACCACCGCCGACGGCCTCAACCTCAACGGCAACGCCCGCGGGGTCCGCGTCCGCAACAACTTCCTGCGCAACCAGGGCGACGACTCCCTCGCCATGTGGTCGCTGTACTCGGCGGACACCAACTCCAGCTTCGAGAACAACACCATCTCGCAGCCCAACCTCGCCAACGGCATCGCGATCTACGGCGGTACGGACATCGCCGTGAAGAACAACCTGGTCTCCGACACCAACGCCCTCGGCAGCGGTATCGCGATCTCCAACCAGAAGTTCCTCGACCCCTTCTCCCCGCTGGCCGGGACGATCACGGTCGACGGCAACACCCTCGTCCGCGCAGGGGCGATGAACCCCAACTGGAACCACCCGATGGGTGCGCTGCGCGTCGACTCGTACGACAGCGCCATCAACGCCGACGTCAGCATCACCGACACGACGGTCACCGACAGCCCGTACAGCGCCTTCGAGTTCGTGTCGGGCGGCGGGCAGGGCTATCCCGTCCGCAATGTCACCTTGGACGGCGCGACCGTGCGCAACACCGGGACGGTGGTCGTCCAGGCCGAGGCGCAGGGGGCGGCCACCTTCCGCAATGTCACGGCCACTTCGGTGGGCGCGGCCGGCATCTACAACTGCCCCTACCCGGCGAGCTCCGGCACCTTCACGCTCACCGACGGCGGCGGCAACTCCGGCTGGAGCAGCACCTGGTCGGACTGCTCGACCTGGCCGCAACCCGGCCAGGGCAACCCCGACCCGGACCCGAACCGCAACCTCGCCAAGGGTCGCCCGGCCACCGCCACCGGCTCACAGGACGTCTACACGCCCGGCAAGGCGGTCGACGGTGACGCGGGCAGCTACTGGGAGTCCACCAACAACGCCTTCCCGCAGTCCTGGACGGTCGACCTGGGCTCGTCCTACGTGGTACGGCGACTGGTGCTGAAGCTGCCCCCGTCGACGGCGTGGGGTGCGCGTACCCAGACCATCACCGTGCTGGGCAGCACCGACGGCTCCAACTACTCGACGGTGGTGGGCTCTTCCGGCTACCGCTTCGACCCGGCCACCGGCAACACCGCCACGGTCGCGCTGCCGAGCAGCACGAATCTCCGCTATCTGCGGCTGTCCGTCAGCGCCAACACCGGCTGGCCCGCAGGGCAGTTCAGTGAGGTGGAGGCGTATCCGACTTCGTGACCGCGTCCTGCGGGACCCCGCGCTTCGCCGCCTGGATCTGCTCGTACACATGGGTCCGCAGCTCGGCGAAGCGCGGGGCGACCCGGGTGTGCAACTGGTCGCGCTCGTCCGGCAGATCGACCTTCAGCTGCTCCTGTACGACGGTGGGGGAGGCGGACAGGACGACCACCCGCTCGCCCAGGTACACCGCCTCGTCGATGTCGTGGGTGACGAACAGGATCGTCATCGCGCGCTCCCGCCACAACCGCCGTACCAGGTCCTCCAGATCGGCACGGGTCTGGGCGTCGACCGCCGCGAACGGCTCGTCCATCAGCAGGACGTCGGGTTCGTAGGCGAGTGCGCGGGCGATGGCGACGCGCTGCTGCATACCGCCGGACAGCTGCCACGGGTAGGCGCCGGCGGCGTCGGTGAGGCCGACCGACTCCAGTGCGTCGGCGACCAGTTCCCTGCGCCGGGCCCTGGTCAAGTCCTTCTGCTTCAGGGGGAGTTCGATGTTCTCGGCGACCCGCATCCAGGGGAACAGACTGCGGCCGTACTCCTGGAAGACGAACGCCATCCCGGGCGGCGGCCCGCTCACCGGACTGTCCGCGAGTGTCACCTGGCCGGCCGTCGGCGTGAGCAGGCCGCCCACGCACTTGAGGAGGGTCGTCTTGCCGCAGCCCGACGGGCCGACCAGACAGACGAGTTCGCCCGCCTCCACCGTGAAGGTGAGGTCCCGCACCGCCTCGACACGGCGGCCGGACCCCTCGTAGACCTTCTTCAGGCCGCGTACGTCGAGCATGGACCGCCCTTTCACGAGGTTCACGGGGACCGCCGGGTGGATGCGCGGAGTCCGTGGTACCAGCCGAGCACCCGCCGCTCGACCAGCCGGAAGACGACGGAGAGAAGGAAACCGAGCAGCCCGAGGACCAGGATCCCGGTCCACATGTCCGGGATGGCGAAGCTGCGTTGGAACTGGACGATGGTGAAGCCGATGCCGTTGCTGGCCGCGACCATCTCGCTGATGACCATCAGGATGATGCCGATTGACAGCGCCTGGCGCAGGCCCGCGAAGATCTGCGGGCTCGCCGAGCGCAGGACCAGGTTCCGCAGCCGCGCCACGCCCGTGATGCCGTACGAACGGGCCGTCTCCAGCATCACCGAGTCGACCGCGCGTACCCCCTCGACCGTGTTGAGCAGGATCGGCCAGACGCAGCCGCTCGCGATCACCACGATCTTCATCGAGTCGCCGATGCCCGCGAACAGCGTGATGATCGGGACCAGCACGGGTGGCGGGACCGCGCGCAGGAACTCCAGGACCGGCTCGCACACCGCCCGCACCCGCCGGTAGGAGCCGATCACGGTGCCGAGTACGACGCCGCCCACGGCCGCCAGCGCGTAACCCGCCGCGAGGCGCAGGATGCTGGGCAGTACGTCGGTGCGCAGCCGGTCGGCCGTCCAGACGTCGGGGAAGGTCTTGGCGATCGTCCGCAGCGGCGGCCAGAACGGGTCCGTGCTGCCGTTCGACGCGGCCCACCACCCGGCGACCAGCACCACGGGCAGCGCCACCACGAAGAACAACCGGAGCAGGACGCGCCTCACACCGCCACCTCCCCGCGCACCGACTGGTGCCAGGCCAGGGCCCGCCGCTCCACGGCACGCGCGCCGACGTTGATGATCAGCCCCAGCAGACCGGTGACCACGACCAGCGCGTACATCTCCGGCACCGCCTGCGAGGTCTGCGCGACCGCGATCTGCTGGCCCAACCCCGGTGCCCCGATGACGAGTTCGGCCGTGATGGCGAGGATCAGCGCGACCGCCGCGGCGAGCCGCACGCCGGTCATGACATACGGCAGCGCGGTCGGCCACAGCACATGGCGGACGCGGGCCCAGGTGCCCAGGCCGTACGACCGTGCCGTCTCCTCGGCGACCGGGTCGACGTCCTGGACGCCGTACAGGGTCTGGATGAGCACCTGCCAGAAGGACGCGTACACGACGAGCAGCAGCACCGACTTGAGTTCGGTGCCGTACAGCAGCACGGCGAGGGGGATCAGCGCGACCGACGGGATCGGGCGGAGGAACTCGATCGTCGAGGCCGTCGCCTCGCGCAGGTACGGCACGATCGAGACCAGCACGCCCACGACGACACCCGCGCCGACCGCGATCGCCAGACCGATCGCCCAGCCGGTGAGGGTGTCGCCGAGCGCCGACCAGAAGCCGCCGTCGGAGAGCTCGTCCCACAGCGCGGAGGCGATACGGCTGGTCGGCGGGAAATAGGCCTCCTTGACGAGGCCGAGCCGCGGCACCGCCTCGCCCAGGGCGAGGAAGGCCGCGAGCCCGGCCGCGCCCAGCGCGGCGTTCGTAACCCTCACGGCAGCAGCGCGTCCAGGTCGGGCGACTTCTTGAAGAAGCCGTACTGCTCGCCCAGCTTCGCCTGCGTCTCGATCGAGGCGCGGTTCGCCTCGGCCGGCCACTTGGGCAGGGTGACCTTGGCCAGCACCGCCGCGGGGACCTGGGTGTACGTGGTGACGATCTGGCGGACCTCGTCCGGGTGGGCGTCCGCGTAGGCGAGCGACTCGGCGGTGGCCGTCTGGAACTTCTTCACGATCTCGGGGTTCTTCTGCGCGTACGCAGTCGACGTGAAGTACATGGCGACGGTGAGGTTCGCCGCCATGTCGACCAGCGGCGAGGCGATCTCGCGGGCGCCCTGCTCCTTCATGGTGGTCAGTGCGGGCTCGACGGCCATGGCCGCGTCGACCTGCCCCTTGTCGAGCGCGGCGGGCATCTGGTCGAAGGGGAGCTCGACGAACTTCACCTTGTCCGGGTCACCGCCCGCCTTCGTCACCGACTCCCGCACCACCAACTCGTTGATGTTCTTGAGGGTGTTGACGGCGACCTTCTTGCCCTCGAGGTCCTTCATCGTCTTGATCGGGCTGTCCTTCTTGACCACGGCGGCCCCGAAGTCCTTGCCCTGCACGCCCGTTGAGGCGACGCCGTTGGATATCGCCTTCAGGGAGACGCCGTTGGACTGGGCGACCATCAGGGAGAACACGTTGGAGAACCCGAACTGGTACTGGCCCGAGGCCACCGCGGGCACGATGGCGGCCCCGCCGGAAGCGAGCGTCGGCGACAGTTTCAGGCCCTGCTTCGCGTAGAAGCCCTTCTTCTCACCGAGATAGAGAGGCGCTACGTCGACGATGGGGATCAGCCCCACCTTGACGGTGGTGGTGCCCCCGGACGACGTGCTCCCGCTGGGCGAACCGCCGCCCGACGAGCCACAGGCCGTCGCGACGAGCAGGAAGGCGCCGGTGGTGAGACCGGCGATCAGACGGCGCATGGCTCCTCCTGTGCAGAGAACGGTGCAGCGGTGTTCCGACAGGTTGTGCGCAAGGCGCACAGTAGTGCGCGGACTTGCTCAGCGGGAAGGTAGAAGCCGCAATCGAGTCCGGTCAATGGGTTCGCCGACAACATTGTTGACACTTTTGGAGGCGGGATGCCAGCGGGAGCCCGTGCACCACACTTCGTGAGGTCCTTCGAGCGCGGTCTCGCCGTCATCCGCTCCTTCGACGCCGAGCATCCCGCCCGCACCCTGAGTGAGGTCGCCGACAGCTGCGACCTGACCCGCGCCGCCGCCCGCCGACTCCTGCTCACCCTCGTCGACCTGGGCTACGTCCACCAGGAGGGGCGCCAATTCCGGCTCACGCCAAGGGTGTTGGAGCTCGGCTACTCCTACCTCTCCAGCGTCACCCTGCCGCAGATCGCCGAACCGCATCTGGAGCGACTCGTCGCCCAGGTCAAGGAGTCCTCGTCACTCTGTGTCCTGGACGGCGACGACATCGTGTACGTCGCCCGGGTCCCGACCCGCCGCATCATGTCCGCGACCATCACGGTGGGCACCCGCTTCCCGGCACACGTCACCTCGGTGGGCCGGGTCGTCCTCGCCCATCTGCCGGACGAGGAGATAGACGCCCGGCTCGCGCGCACACAGCTGCGCCCCCTGACCGAGTTCACCATCGTGTCGGCGCGCGAACTCCGCGCCGAACTGCGCCGGGTGCGCGGCCAGGGGTACGCGGTCGTCGACCAGGAGCTGGAGGAGGGGCTCCGGTCGATCGCCGCCCCGGTGCGGGACCGGAGCGGCGAAGTGGTCGCGGCCGTGAACATCGCCGTGCCGGCCGGTCGCAACACCGTCGAGTCGATACGGCGGGACCTGTTGCCGCCGCTGCTCGCGACGGTCGCCCGGATCGACGCCGACCTCGGGATCACAGGTCCAGCACGAGCCGCTTCCCACGGCAGCGGGACACACAGATCATCATCGTCTCCCCGCTCTCCCGCTCCGCGTCCGTGAGCACCGAGTCCCGGTGCTCCGGCGTCCCTTCGAGGACGTCGGTCTCGCAGGTGCCGCAGGTCCCCTCGGTGCAGGAGAACAGCACCTCGACACCGGCGGCACGCACGGCGTCGAGCACGGAGACGTCCGGCGCGACCGTCACGGTGCGGCCGCTCTGCGCCAGCTCGACGTCGAACTCACTGTTCTCGCCCGCCTCTTGGGCCTTCGGCGCGAACCGCTCCACATGCAGCCGGTCGGCCGGGCAGAGCTCCTCGACCGCGTCGAGGAGCGGGCCGGGACCACAGCAGTAGACGAGCGTCCCCTCGGGCAGGCCGTCCAGCACGGAGGTGAGGTCCAGCAGACCCGTCTCGTCCTGCGGGGCGACGGTCACCCGGTCGCCGTACCGCCCCAACTCCTCGGTGAACGCGATGGAGTTGCGAGTGCGACCGCCGTACAACAGCGTCCACTCCGCGCCCGCCGCCTCCGCCGCGGCCAGCATCGGCATGATCGGTGTGATGCCGATGCCGCCCGCGATGAAGCGGTAGCCCGGTGCGGGCTCCAGGCGGAAGTGGTTGCGCGGGCCGCGCACCCGCACCTTGCCGCCCTGCCCCAACTGCTCGTGCACATGGGCGGACCCGCCGCGTCCGGACGGCTCCCGCAGCACGGCGATGCGCCAGGCCGAACGGTCCGCGGGGTCGCCGCACAGCGAGTACTGGCGCTCCAGCTCAGGGCCGAGCAGCACGTCGACATGGGCGCCCGGCTCCCAGGCCGGCAGCTTCTCGCCCAGCGGGTGGCGCAGGGTGAGGGCGAGCACGCCGTCGGCCGCGAACTCCCTGTGGCCGACGACGAGTTCGGCTTCGTACACGTCGCTCATGAATCGCTACCTCGCGGTTCGTGACCCTGTGGTCGGTGTCCTTCGGGGTGGCCGAGCATCCACTCCCACATCTCGATCGGGTCCTGGGCGGCGTGCTCGGCACCGCAGTGGCAGGTGCCGTGCAGGACGTCGGTGCCCGGCAGCCAGTCGATCCGGTAGATCTCCCCGGTGGGGCTGTTGCTCACAGGACCTTCTCCACGGGCTTGTCGCCCTCCTCGACCAGCCGGGCGAGGATACGGCGGGCGGCCAGGCCGCCGGTGTCGATGTTGATGCTCAGCTCCTGGTAGCCCGCGCGTTCCGAACCCAGCGTCCGCTGAAGGAGGTTGAGCGCGTCGACGTCCTGCATGACGACGGTGTGGTTGTTGGCCCGCAGGAACTCGGTGACCTCGTCGTCCTCCGTCGCCCAGTCGCGCGAGACGGCCCAGAAGTCGTACACCTTGCCGTCGGCGGACGGCGTGATCGCGTACGTGATCTCGGTGTGGAAGGCGTTCGGGTCGCTGCCGTCGGCCTCCGGGAGCACGCCCACCGGCGCGATCCGGCTGTGCAGCAGATACAGGCACGGGGCGTGGTACTCGATGTCCTGCCAGCGGGTGATCCGGCCCTCGATGCCGGTCGACCTGGCGTAGAACGGCGGGCATTCGGCGTCGTCCATGTGCCGGCTGACCCGCACGATGCCCGCGCCCTCGTCGACCTCGGTGGTGATCGGCGTCTCGGCGACCTCGGGGGTGCCGATGTAACCGCCGTGCAGATAGGTCTCGTGGGAGAGGTCGAGGAGGTTGTCGACGAGGAGGCCGTAGTCGGCGTCGATGGGCTCCATGCCGCGGACGGTGGTCCAGCCGGGGGAGTCGAGGTGCCGGGCCCGCGGGATGGTGTCCGCGTCCGCGAGCGCCGGGTCGCCGATCCACACCCACACCAGGGAGTCCAGCTCGACCACGGGGTAGGAGGCGACCCGGGCGGTCCGCGGTATGCGCTTCTGACCGGGCACGTACACGCAGGTGCCCGAGGTGTCGTAGGTGAACCCGTGGTACCCGCACACCAGGCGGTCGCCGTCCAGCCGGCTGGGCTTCTCGTGCAGCGGGAACCGGCGGTGCACACAACGGTCGGCGAGCGCGACGGGCGACCCGTCCTCCTCCGTCCGGTAGAAGACGAGGGGTTCACCAAGGACCGTCCGGCCGAGCAACTCCTCGCGCCCCACCTCGTGGCTGTAGGCGGCGACGTACCACTGGTTCCTGGCGAATGCGGTGATGTGCGGCATGGCAGTTCCCGTCCCTGTCGGCGGGGCGTCGTCGCCCCGCGTGCCGTGGTTGAAATCAGGGTCGTGAAGCCTGCGTCGGCTCGGCAAGACGGCTTCTGCCAGGCGGAAGAACTTCTGTAAAGGGGCTGGTCAGAGGCTGGTCAGAGCCCTGTTCTATCAGCCCCTAGTCGCCAGAGTGGAGCGCCGGGTGGTGCTGCTGTGCGGTTCGTGCCCGGGGGAGCCGAAGGTGGCGCCGACGATGATCCTCGCCCCGCTCAGCGACGACGATGTCGCCGTCGCTGCCGGAGACTACGGTTTGGATACCGATGCCTTCTGCGCCGTGTTGCGCGAGCGGGGCCTGACGCAATTGTCCAAGCCCCCCGTCACCCTCCTGCAACTGCTCGAATACCACCGGGTCAACGGGACTCTGCCCGCCACTGCGGCAGAGGCCTGCCAACAGGCCTTACTGCTCTTGTGTTCCGAGACGCGGCGCCCGGCCGATATCCGTGACCTCGAGGCGGCACTGAAGGCTGCAGCCCGGCACGTACTGACGACCTCGTACGTCCGCTACCGTCCCGACCTCGAACAGCCCTTTCCGAACGAGGACGAACTGGTCCGCCAGGTCGTCGCGGCCATGGGCAAGGCCAACCAGCAGGTCGCCGACAAACACCGCCACGGCCTGCGCGACGCCCACGCCAAGAGCCACGGCGTCCTCGCGGGTGAGCTGCGCGTCCAGCCCGACCTCCCCGCCCACCTCGCCCAGGGCCTCTTCGCCGAACCGGCCACCTATCCGGTGATCGTCCGCTTCTCCTCCGCCCCCGGCGACCTGCGCTCCGACCAGGTGCCCGTCCAGCGCGGCCTCGCGATGAAGGTGATCGGCGCTCCCGGGCCCCGCGCCCTCGACGACGGCTTCACCACGCAGGACTTCCTCCTCGTCAACCACCCCACCCTGCCCTTCGGCAACATCGCCGAGTACGCCAAACTCCAGGACCTGCTGGAGAAACAGCCCCGCCAGAGCGACCAGCAGCTCCAGCTCACCGGTGCGGCAGCACGCGTCGCCGCCAAGGCACTCACCCGCGTCGGACGTCCGCTACCGCCCGCCGTCGAGACCCTGGCCGCCGCCAACGACCACATCCTCGGTGAGACCTTCCACTCCATGGCCGCGCTGCGCTACGGCGACCACGTCGTCAAGATGTCCGCCGCCCCCCGCTCGGCGAACGTCAAGGCCCTGACCGGCAGCCACGTCGACAGGAAGGCCGGAGAATCGGCCCTGCGCGACCTCGTCATCGACTTCTTCGCGCACAACAGCGCCGAGTACGACATCCGCGCCCAGCTGTGCACGGACGTCGACCGGATGCCGGTGGAGGACGCCTCGGTCCTGTGGCCCGAGGAACTGTCACCCCACCGCACCGTGGCCGTGCTGCACCTGCCCGCCCAGGACGCCTACAGCGACGCCCGCCGCCGCTACGCCGACGACGTCCTCTCCTTCAGCCCCTGGCACGCCCTGGAGGCTCACCGCCCGCTCGGCTCGATCATGCGCTCGCGTCGCGCCGCGTACCCCGCCTCCAGCGACTTTCGCCACGGTTTCAACGGCATCGAGCCGCAGGAGCCGTCCGACGTCAAGGAGCTTCCCGCCTGAACAGGCCCCGACCGATCCCGGATGCGGCCGCGGATCGGTCGGGGCCCGCGTGCCAGAATGGAGAGGTCCGTTCCCCGTCCTGGCTTGTCGAGGTCCTTCCGTGTCCCAGCCCGTCGGCCGTGTGCCCCAGCGACGCAACGCACGGTCCAACCGGGCACGCATCCTGGCCACCGCACGCCAGGAGCTCGGCCGGAATCCCGACATCACCCTGGAGGAGATCGCCCGCGCCTCCGGTGTCGTACGGCGCACTCTGTTCGGGCACTTCCCCGGACGGGCGGCACTCCTGGACGCGCTGGCCGAGGAGGCCGCCGAGGCGCTCCAAGCCGCCGTGGCGGTCGAAGAGGAGGCGTCGGAACCGGCCGATCGGGCGCTCGCGCAGTTCTCGTTGTCGCTCTGGCCCGTGGGCGACCGGTACCGCATGCTCCTGGCGCTGGCCCGGCGGGACCTCGGCATGGACCGGGTCGCCGGGATCCTGGAGCCCGCCCGGGTCCGGGTCACGGCCATCGTCGAGCGGGGGCAGCGGGACGGCGTCTTCCACTCCCACCTGCCGGCCCCGGTGCTGAGCGCCGGCCTGGAGGCGATGACGGTCGCCCTGCTGGAAGAGGTCAACTCCGGGGCTCTGGAGGACGACGGCACCCGGGTGGCCCTCACCACGCTCATCGCGGCCGGTGTGCCGGAGAAGCGGGCGCGGGCCGTCGTCGACGAGGTGACCCGCGCCGAGAGCTGAGGCCGCCCACGCGCAGTCCGACGTGACCCCGGTGCGAAGGCGCCGGGGTCTTTCGGTGTCCGCCCCCACTTCATTAGTTACCCCGAGGTGTGCAATTATCTTGCGCATGAACTTCGGCGGACCAGACGATCTGGCCTACTCCCACCCCGCGCCGGTGGCGGTCCTCGGCGGCCGGTACGAACTGCGCCTGCTGCTCGGCTCCGGAGGCATGGCCGAGGTGCATCTCGCGCACGACCTCCGACTCGACCGCGGCGTGGCGGTGAAGACGCTGCGCACCGACCTCGCCCACGATCCGGCACTCCAGGAGCGGTTCCGGCGGGAGGCGCAGTCCACCGCCTCGCTCAACCACCCGGCCATCGCCGCCGTCTACGACACGGGTGAACACCTGGCATACGGGGCGCAGTTGCCGTACCTGGTGATGGAGTACGTCGACGGCACGACCCTGCGCGACGCCCTGTACTCCGGGCCGCCGCTGACCGTCGAACGCGCCCTGCAGATGACGGCCGGAGTCCTGGAGGCGCTCGCCCATTCCCACCAGCACGGCATCGTGCACCGGGACATCAAGCCGGCCAACGTCATGGTCACCTGGTCCGGTCAGGTCAAGGTCATGGACTTCGGCATCGCCCGTGACGCGCGGGACGTCGGCATGACCCAGACCTCCATCGTGATCGGCACCGCGCAGTACCTCTCCCCGGAGCAGGCGCTGGGGCAGGACATCGACGCCCGCTCCGACCTGTACTCGGTGGGCTGCCTGCTGTACGAACTGCTCACCCTCCGCACGCCGTTCACCGGTGACTCGCCGATGGCGGTGATGTACCAGCACGTCCAGGAGGAGCCGCGGCCGCCGAGCCTCTACAACCCCGAGGTCGGTCCGCAGGTCGACACGGTCGTCCTGCGGGCGCTGACCAAGGACCGCGCGTATCGCTACCGGTCCGCGGAGGAGATGCTCGCCGACGTCGAGGCGTGCCTAGGGACGCGGGACGTCCTGGATGAGGTGTCCGACGGCGGCTACGAGGACCTCGACGGCGGAGACAGGGAAGAGAGCGGCCGTCGTAGAGGGCATGTCGTGCTGATCGCCGCGGGCGTCGCGGTCGTCGTCGTGGCGCTCGTGCTCGGTTGGTTCATGTTCGGGCGCGGTACGGCCGACGACGGCAAGGCGGACGTACCCGATCTCGTGGGGCAGACCCTGCCGGAGGCCAGGAGCACGGCGGACAACGTCGGACTCACCCTCACCGTCACCAAGAACGAACCCTGCGCGGACCAGCCCAAGGGCCACGTCTGCGCGCAGACCCCGCTGGACGGCAGGCTCGACAAGGGGGACGCGGTCTCGGTCACCGTCTCCACCGGTGCTCCGAAGGTCGAGGTGCCGGACGTCACGGACAAGGACGAGGACGACGCGTCCCGGATCCTGGAGGACAAGGGCTTCAAGGTGAAGCTCCGGCACAAGGTGTCCACCGAAGACGCCGGAACCGTCCTGAGACAGGACCCCGCTGGCGGCGAGAGCGTCGAGAAGGGCACCGAGATCACCCTCACGGTGGCCAAGGAGGCCGAGAAGGCCACGGTGCCCGACCTCACCGGCAGCACTGTGAGCGAGGCCCGCAAGCTGCTCGCGGAGCACGGTCTCGAACTGGGTGACACGACCGAGGTGGAGAGCGACGCCGAGGCCGGGACCGTCATCGAACAGAGCGCCACCGCGGGACAGGAGGTCGAGCCCGGTACCTCGGTCGACGTCCAGGTCGCCAAGTCGGTGCAGACCGTGCAGATCCCGACGGACATCGTCGGCAAGACGCTTGACGAGGTCCAGAACGAGCTGGGCGGCCTCGGCCTGCAGGTGACCGTCGCCTCCGGGGACTCCCAGGCCTCCGACGCCGTGGTCACGTCGAGCACCCCGCAGGCCGGGAGCGAGGTCGAGGCGGGCAGCACTGTGGTCGTCGTCACCCAGGAGGCCCAGGACACATCGTCGGACGACGGGACACCGGCCGACGACACGGCGACGACACCGGCGTCGGCGACCGGCGGCCAGTGAGACGTCACTCAGTCGATGACTGGACCCGGGGTGCCAACCCTCAGGAGTCGTCCCGGGGGAACTTGTGGTCCCTGCCGCAGCGCAGTGTGATGTCCCCGCTCGTCTTGTCGAACTTGTCGAACTTGTCGAACTTGTGGAACAGGAACAGCTCCCGTGCGTCGCAGTCCTCGCAGACCTCGACCCTCGCGACGGGCCACAACGGCAGCGGCCGCGAGGAAGAGGGGCCTTCCACGTAGATGGGGTCCGGGTCGAGGGTGTCGGGGAATGAGCGCTCGAAGGGCTCCCAGTCAGGATGGCTTCCTTGGAGACGCCGCCCGATCAGGGTGAATCCGCCGTTGCCGGCATACGCACAGGTGTCGACCAGCGGCTGCAGAGCGTCGACCTCCCGCTCCAGTTTGTGTTCCGGCTGCACTCTGCTGGCGTGGCTGGAGTCGTTTCGCATCCCGCGCAGTTCACGCAGCGTTCCGAGCACCCCGCCCGGGTCCAGGGCTCCTTCCAGTTCCGGCAGTTCGGGAATGAGACCAGCCTTGACCAGCGCTTCGATCTGTTTCTCCCATGTTCCGAAGGTTGCGCCGCCCGTGAGGGATCTGTTCCTGCGAAGAGTGTCGACGTAGCCCGGGTCCCGGTGGATCTGGACCGCGACGGCAAGCACCCCGACACAGCGAGCCACGCCTTCCGCGAGTTTCAGGAGAGCGTCCTTGCGGCGGGCCAGCGTCGTGGCGATGCGGTACTGCCGGGCCAGTGCCGCCACGTGGTACGGGTAGGTCCACTCGGCCCGTCGGACCGGGTCCCCGAGCGGCTGGACAAGCTCTTCTATGATGCGTGCCTCGTATGCGGAGGCCTTGGCGGCACGGCGCATCTCGCCGAGACCGGCCTGCAGGCCTTGGAACATGTTCGGCAGAATCCTCGAGGTCGTGACGGCGAGCGCCGCCTTGCCGTGATCGAGGTCGTCCAGATGCGCGTTGAACTCAGGGTCCTTGATGAGCTCGACGGGCACGGGCGAGTTCATGGACACGCGCGAGTAAGGGCCGTCCTCCTCGCTCGCCCGAGTCCGCATCCATTCGCACAGAGCCCGCCCGTGGTTGCCGATCGGGCGCAGCACGGTCAGACCGGTCACGGCTTCTCCGAACTCCACTGGTAGCAGACGCCAGTTGCCCGCGAGTCCCACCACGTCACCGCCGGTACAGACGGCCAGCGGTTGCCCTGGCCGGGGAGTCTCCGTTGAGTTCCGCCGAGGTCGCCACCGTCTGGAGTTCTCTGCCGCTCAGAAGAGGTAGGCCCGTGGCCCGCCTGCCGGCTGAGCCGGTTCCCACGCGCCGTGCCACCGTGGACAGCGGCCCGAAGCCCGTACCGGGCCCACCGGACAGGAAGGGGGCCTGGGGCAACGCGTAGCCGATCTCGACGCCGATCTGGTCGCGCAACAGGTCCGGGTACTCAGGCGCGATCTCCCGCTCGATGAACTCGCCCACGTCCTGCCCCACGGGTACCCGCACCTTGTGCCGCAGCTCGGGATCCGGCAGCGGACGCCCCCGCGCGTCCTTCTGGAGCTCACCGTCCGGAGCCGACACGGCCACTGCGTGTCTTACTCGGCGCGACAACCCGCGCGGGAGTTCCACCGACAGACCCTCGTTCTTCAGCGCCGTGGACAAGGCGCCCTCGAACGTGTCCCAGGTGCTCCAGTTCTGCCCTTTCAGCGCGCGGAGAGCACCCACCAGGGCATCCATTCCTGCGAAACGTGCCGGCGCTGACCAGGACGCGGCATCGGTGACGGTATCGGCGGTCACCCCGAAGTACTGCCGCAGGGGCTGCTCGACCGTAACCTCCTGGTAGCCGAAGTCATCGACGTCGAGCAGCAACACCCCGTCCTTACCGTCGACTTCTTGCCTCTCCCTCGAGCTACCGGTGTATGCGGCCTCGTAGCACTCGGCGAGGTGGTCTATGTGCTGGTCGCTCAGGTAGTGCCGTTTACGGCCCAGCATCCCGCGCAGGGTCGCGAAGTGCCCCCGGGCATCCAACGCAAGCACTTTGCCCCGCAGTTGGGGCGGCTTGCGGTTGGACAACAGCCACAGACACGCGGGCAAACCGGTGTTGATGAAGAGGTACGTGGGCAGGGCGACCACACCCTCCAGCAGGTCGTTCTGCAAGAGCCACGTACCGTCACTTGTGCGGGGCAGTCCCGCCCCGAAGCGGCCGGCATGGCCCAACTCCTCTGCCTCGCGCTTGACTACGTCGCGCGCTTGCCGCCAATCAAGGGCCCATGGAAGATGCAACAGCAGGTAGTCGAACGTCTTGCCTGGGTACCGGTCGTTGCTGAGGACGTTCCCGGACAGGATGCCCGTCGGGTCCGCGCCTTCCATCAGGCGGGCAGAACGGGCGATCGCATAACTCGCCGGGTTGTCTTCCTGGCCGAAGGCCGTCACCTCAGGGGGATTGTCCAGGCCACGCAGGAAGTCCTCGACGGCGGTGAACATGCCTCCAGTGCCGCAGCACGGGTCATAGACGGTGATCGGCGGGCCCGCCCCGTCCAGCGTCGCTGCATCTGGGCCAAGCAGCAGTCTGATGGCCAGCGTGGTCACGTCCCGGGGGCTCGTGTGGTCGCCCGATATCTCCGGCACCACATCGATGAGACGCCAAACCAACTCCTCGTACGCCCACCCCATCTCCTGGTCGGAGACGACATCAGGGCTCAGATCGAGCTCGGCGAACCGGGACACCACGCGACGCAGCACCCGCGCGCTTGCCAATTGCCTTACCGAGGTGGCGAATTCGAAGGAGTCCAGTACTTCGACGGCCTCCGCGGAGAGCACCTGAACAAAGTGCCCCAATGCCTCGGCGAGCAGCGACTCCGCATCCGATGACGTCTCGTCAACCGTCGCGAGCAATGCGCCGAGGCCGTCCCGAGTGTCCGGAGCGCCGCCGGCTCCGTCCGATCCGGCCGTCGCTGCTTCTGCGGAAGTGGCCGCGAGACCGTTTTCCCACGAGCGGCTGTCGCCCTCTGCCGCAGGGCCGACTCATGCCGGCGCAGGCAGTCCATCCGGCGCAGCAGGGTGAACGGGAGGATTATGTTGCCGTAATGACTGGCCGGCATGCTGCCCCGCAGTAGATCCGCCACAGCCCAGCCGGCATCCACCAGCGCCCGGCTTTCGACCCCAGTCACTTGCCCTCCCCGGCCCGGCCGCCACCCACCGGTCGGGCACCGGTCATCGTCTCACCCGGTGATCAGGCGTGATGGTGATCGGTGTGTCCGGGACGGTGTCGGCGTCCTCGGTGCGGACGACGAAAAAAGGGGACGGTGCCGGGTGTCCCCTCCCGGCACCGTCCGGGGCCGTGCGCCGCTCAAGGCACGGCCCGTCCTGGGGGTGGAGGAGGCTGGAATCGGGGTTCCGGCCTCCGGTGTGCGGGGCTCAGGCGCCCACGGTCTCGGTCTGCTCCGCGGTCGTCTCGGCCGCTGCTTCCTGACCGGGCTTCGTGGTGTGCTTGCGGCTGGGCAGGACGGCGATGACGATCAGGGTTCCGGCGGCCATGATGATGCCGCCGACGAGGCTGGTGTGGGCGATGGCGTGGGCGAAGGATTCGTGCACCGCTCCCAGCAGGGTCTGGGCCTGTTCGGCGCCGCCCTGGGGGTTCTTGGCGACCTGCTCGGCGACCGCCACGCCGCCGCCGACCGAGTCCTTGGCGGTGTCCAGCGCGGCGGCCGGGAGGTGTCCGCCGACCATGTCGGTGAGCTTGTCCTTGTAGGACGTGGCCAGCAGGGAGCCGAGGATCGCGATGCCCAGGGCGCAGCCGAGTTCCAGCGCGGTGTCGTTGGCGCCGCCGCCGACGCCCAGCTCGTCCTCCGGGAAGGAGCCCATGATGGTGTCGGTGGCCGGCGACAGACTCAGGCCGATCGCGAAGCCGAGCAGCAGTAGGGGCGCCAGGAAGTCGGTGTAAGTGGAGCCCGACTCGATCTGTGTGAGCAGGAAGACGCCCGCCGTGCCGATCACCATGCCGGTGCCGACCACCAGCTTCACGCCCAGCTTCGGAGCCAGCTTGGCGGTGACCGCGGCGCCGACGAAGACCGCGCCGGCCAGGGGCAGCAGGCGGATGCCGGTCTCCAGGGCGTCGTAGCCGAGGACGAACTGCAGGAACTGGGTGGAGTAGTAGATCGAGCCGAAGGTGCCGAAGAAGAAGAACAGCACCGCGAGCATCGAACCGCTGAAGGGGCGCTCGGTGAACTTGCGGACATCCAGCATCGGGTTCGGGTGCTTCAACTCCCAGGCCACGAAGGCCAGCAGGCCCACGCCCGCGACCACGGCGGCGGTGATCGGGCCGACGCCCCAGCCGAAGTGCGGGCCCTCGATGGTCGCGTAGACCAGGGAGCCGACCGACACGATCGACAGCAGGCCGCCGACGTAGTCGATCCGGCCCATGCCCTCCGCCTTCGACGGCGGGACCAGCAGCAGTGCGCCGACGACGCCGAGGACGGCGACGGGGACGTTCATCAGGAAGGTCGAGCCCCAGGCGTGGTTCTCCAGCAGCCAGCCCGCGGCCAGCGGCCCGGCGGCGATGGCCAGGCCGGAGGTGGCGGACCAGGCGGTGATCGCCTTGGCGCGCTCGGCGCGCGGGAAGATGGCGACCAGCAGCGAGAGCGTGGCCGGCATGACGACGGCGGCACCGACACCCATGATCGCGCGGGCCGTGATGACCAGGCTCGTCCCGTCGACCAGGCCGCCCATCACCGAACCGCCGATGAAGATCAGCAGACCCAGAACCAGGGCGCCGCGACGGCTGTACTTGTCGCCTATCGCGCCGAGCACGAGCATCAGCGCGGCGTACGGGACGGTGTAGCCGTCGATGACCCACTGCAGGTCACTGCTGCTCAGGCCCAGGTCCTTCGTCATGTCGGGGGCGGCCACGATCAGTGACGTGTTCGCCATGACGACGATCAGCAGGCTCAGGCACAGGACCAGCAGGGCCCACCAGCGTCGCGGATAGGGCTCGGTCATCTTCTCGACGGGTGTCTTCACAAAGAGCGGCATCGTCAGGCTCCTCGGCAGGAGGTGAAGCGGTGGCTTCGGGGTGCGGATCGATGGGAGTGGCACAGGCGAGGCCAAGAGGAGGCCTGACGCCAGGGCAGTTAATTGCCCGCCGATGTGCAGACTAGTTTATTGCCCGTCGATGTGCAAATATCGAGTCGCCCTCCCTCGTCGACCGGAGGTCCGACATGACCCACGCACCCGTCACGGCCACCTCGGAACGCAGCCGAACCCTGCTCACGCGGGCCCGCATCCTCGAAGCGGCCCGGCAGGAACTCGGCCGCGATCCCGACAGCAGCCTCGGCGACATCGCCGAGGCGGCAGGAGTGGTGCGCCGTACGGTCTACGGCCACTTCAACGGCAGAGCCGCGCTCGTGGAGGGGCTGGTGGAGGACGCCGCACAGGCGCTGCGACAGGCGCTCGCGACCCCGCGGGCTCCCGCGGCGAACGCCGTCATGGAACTGGCCCGCTTCGTCCTCGCCGTGTGGCCCGTCGGCGACCGCTACCGCATCCTGCTCCGCCTCGCCCCCCAGGACCTCGGGCCCGAACGAGTCGCCGAACTCCTCGCCCCCGCACGCGACATGGCGGAGGCGATCATCGGCCGGGGGCAGCGGCAGGGGGTCTTCCAGACCGTCGTTCCGCCGGCCGTGCTGACCCGGGCGCTGGAGGGGCACCTCCTGGGGCTTCTGGACTGCGTGAACGGCGGTGCCTGGAGCGACGACGGCACCGGCACCGCGACCGCCGCCCTGATCGCGATGGGCGTGGACGCCGACCGCGCCGCCTCCTGCGTCCGCAAGCCGGCCCTCGTCCAGGGCGACGGCGCTTAGCCGCCCTTACCGAAACACCACCCGAAGAGGAGAACCATGTACCAGCCCCACCTCGACGAGGAGTACGTCGGCGAGCCCTACTACGGCGACGGCTCCGTGTATGTGAGCCCCCCGACCCGGACCAGGCGGCGCCTGATCATCGTCGCCGCGTCCCTGGCGGCATTGCTGGTCGGCGCCGTCGCGGTCGACCGGATCGCCGCGGCCCGTGCGGAGAGCCGTACGGCCAAGGCCTTCCAGGACGGCATGGGAACCGCCGATCGGCCATCGGTGCACGTCAGCGGCTTTCCCGTGCTGACCCAGCTGGCCGAGGGCCGTCTGGACCACGTCGACCTCACCGCCCACGACATACCCGCGAACGGCACGACCCGGCCCCTGCCGGTGACGAGGCTGACGGTCGGGATGGACGGGCTGAAGACCTCGGGGAGCGCCGACGAGGCGCACGCCGGCAAGGTCGAGGCGACGGCGTTCCTGTCCTACACAGACGTGTCGAGCGCGCTCGGCGTGGAGGTCTCGCAGGGCGACGAGCGGGGCCGGGTCAACGCGACCGCCAGCCTGCCGCTCGTCGGCGACGTGACCGTGAGCGCGGCCGTCTCGGCGGCGAGCGGCAACCGCATCGCCTTCACGGACGTCCGCGCCGAGCAGGGTGAACTGCTGCCTCCGCTCAAGTCGCTGATCGACAAGGCTCTGGACGAGCCCATTCCGCTGCAGAACGTTCCCACGGGACTCCATCTGCGGTCGGTCACCACGACGGAGAACGGGATCGACGCCCGCTTCACCGGCCGCTCGGTCACCTTCCGCCCGGACTCGTCGTCGAGCGCGTAGGGGCGGGGCAGGGCGGGGCGGTCAGTCGAGGTCGGGGAGGGGGCGCCGGGCGACGTCGTGAGCCTCGTCCGGTGTCAGGCCGAGCATGCGCAGAACCATCTCGGCGAGGTTCACCGCGGCCTCGTCTCCGTCCACCTCGGGGCGGGCGAATCGCAGCTCCACCAGGGACAGCAGGGTTCCGCCCAGTGCCGACAGGGCGACCACCGGGTCGAGGGTGGTGAATCGGCCGGAGGCGATGCCGACCTGGAGATCGCGCAGCGCCCGGCGGGCCAGTCCGTTGTCCGAGTGGATGTGCCCCAGGCCCCGGCGGCGCAGGACCTGCATCAGCTCCGGGTGGGAATCGGCCATCCGGGCACTGAGCCGGAAGCCGGCCGCGACCAGTTCCGCCGGGTCGTCGATCCCGGCCAGGCGCTCGTCGAAGTTCTGGCCGAACTCCTCCAGCGCGTCCACCACCGCCGCCTCGAACAACTCCGCCTTGGAGTCGAAGTGGTTGTAGAAGGAGCCGAATCCCACGTCCGCGCGCTCGGCGATCGCCTGGATGCTGGCGCTGGTGTCACCGCTCTCGGCGAGTATCTGCCGGGCCGCGCGCACAAGAGCCCGGCGGGTTTCCGCGCGACGACGCTCGAACCGGTTGCTGGGCGGGGCCGACGTAGACATGCGCAGAGTGTAACCGGACGGACGATGACGGTCGCAGTGCTGATGAATTCATCATTTCCTGCCGCGAACATCTTGACGACGGAACTGTCACAGTTGATGATTTCCTCATTACGGCAATGTTGCTCGGAGGGCACCATGTCTGAAACCCGCGTCAACGGGGCCGACGTCATCACGGCCCACCAAGACCTCCACGGCGAGCAAGGCGCCCTGCGCGGCGAACACCCCGGCCGCTCCCGGAACCCCGTCATCAAGGTCGCCGACCTGGCCTGGCTGGAGTTCGAGAAGCCCGACCTGGACCGCGCGGAGGTCTTCGCCCGCGACTTCGGGTTCGGGATCGCCGCCCGCACCGAGCGGGAGCTGTGGCTGCGCGGCACCTTCGCCGGCTCGCCCTGCATGGTGATCCGCAAGGGGCGTACATCCCGCTTCATCGGCCCCGCGTTCCGGGCCACCGAGCGGGCCGACCTCGACCGGCTGGCCCGGGCGACGGGCCGGGACGTACGGGATGCCGACGTACCCGGCGGCGGCAAGGTGGTCGACCTGCTCGATCCCTCGGGCTTCCCGGTGCGGGTCGTGCACTGCGGCGAGCAGCTTCCCGAGCTGCCGGAACAGCAGCCGCTGCTCCTCAACTTCGGCACGGATCACCGCCGTACGAACGCAACCCAGCGTCCACCGCGCGAGCCGTCCCGTATCCAGCGGCTGGGCCATGTGGTCCTGGAGACCCGCGTGTTCGGCCGGGCCCTGGACTGGTATCTGGACACCCTCGGGATGATCGTGTCGGACTTCCTGTTCCTCGACGGGCAGCGCGGCCGCGGCCCGACGATGGCGTTCATCCGCTGCGACCTGGGCGGCGTGCCGGCCGACCACCACACCTTGGCCATGCACCTGGGGCCGGGCACGGGTTACGTCCACTCGGCCTACCAGGTCACCGACCTGGACTCGATCGCCGCCGGTGGTGAGTACCTCAAGGAGCGCGGCTACAAGCGCAGTTGGGGCATCGGTCGGCACATCCAGGGCAGCCAGCTCTTCGACTACTGGCGCGATCCCGACCACTTCATGCTGGAGCACTTCGCCGACGGCGACCTGTTCTCCTGCGACGTCGAGCCCGGCTGGGCGCCCATGTCGACCAGCGGCCTGGCCCAGTGGGGCCCGCCCGCCACCCGCGACTTCCTCGGCGCGAGCCCCTCCCCGCAACGGGTCCGCGATGTCATCGAGGCCCTGCGCGGCGACAACGAGATGGACCCGGCGCGACTCTTCGGTCTGCTGAAGGCCGCGAACTCCTGACCCGCACCTCTGAAGAAGGCACCGAGATGAGTACCAACGTCCTGCGTACCGCCGACGGTTGGTGGGTGGTGCGCGACGCGCGCGCCGTCCGCGTCGAGACCAAGGCCGTCACCACCGCCGAGCTGCTGGCCGACCGGGCCGCCGTACGGGAGGCCGCCGCCTCCGGCGAAGCGGGCACGCCCGTCGCCGACCTGGTCGCGCTCTCGCCGGTCACCACGCCCTGCCGGGTCGTCGCCCAGATGGTCAACTACCGCAGTCACGCCCGCGATTCCGGCTTCAAGGGCGACATCCCGCCCGCCTTCTTCCGCAAGGCGTCCGGCTCGGTCAGCGGCCCCGGGGAGGCCGTCGTGCGCCCCGCCCACGTGAGGTTCCTCGACTACGAGATCGAACTCGGGCTCGTCATGGGCGCGCCCCTGCCCGTCGGCACCGTGGTCGAGGAGCGGGACCTGCCGGCGTACGTCGCCGGACTGGTGATCACCAACGACGTCAGCGCCCGCGAGGTACAGCTGACCAAGACCCAGTTCTACGAGAGCAAGTCGTACCCCACTTTCACGCCCACCGGCCCGCACCTCACGCTGCTGGACCCGGAGGACTTCGCCCATCTCCTCGACCTGCGGCTGAAGTTGAGCGTCAACGGCGAGCTGCGCCAGGACCGCACCCTCGCCGACATGATCGTCCGCCCGGCCCAGGCGCTCACCCTGCTGGCCCGCTTCCAGACCCTCGACGCCGGCGACCTGCTGCTCACCGGCACCCCCGGCGGCACGGCGCTGAAGGCCCCGCCCAAGGCGGTGGAGAAGATCGGCGCGCTGCTGCCGCCCGCGGTGAAGTGGAACGCCTTCTTCAAGAGCCAGGCGAAGAACCCGCACTACCTGCACACCGGGGACGTGATCACGGCGACGATCGCGACCCCGGACGGCCGGATCGACCTCGGCGAGCAGCGCACGCCCGTCGCTGACGCGAACTGACACCCGAGGTGAGCCGCACATGAACGTCGACGAAGCCGCACGTGTGCCCGTCGTGATCGTCGGGGCCGGACCGGTGGGCGTGACCGCCGCCCTCCTGCTGGCCCGGCACGGCGTCCGCAGCGTCGTCCTCGAACGCCACCGGGACGTCTACCCCCTCCCGCGCGCAGTCGCCAACGACGACGAGATCCACCGGATCCTCCAGGCCGCCGGCGTCGGCGAGGAGTTCACCGCGATCTCCCGCCCGGCGGGCGGGCTGCGGCTCCTCGACGCCCGGCATCGGGTGATGGCCGAGTTCCGGCGCTCCCGGCAAGGCCATCACGGCTATCCGCAGTCCAGCATGTTCGACCAGCCCGAGCTGGAGCAGGTGCTGCGCGCCGAGCTGGCCCGGCACCCCGAATGCGAACTGCGCGGTGGCGTGGAGGTCACCGCGGTCGGCCCGGACACCACCGGCCCCGTCCGGGTGACCTACCGCGACGACACCGGCGAGCACGAGCTGTGGGCCGAGGCGGTCCTCGGCTGCGACGGCGCCAACAGCCTCACCCGCGAAGCCATCGGGGGTGTCTGGGAGGACCTGCACTTCGAGGAGAAGTGGACGGTCATAGACGCCGAGACGACGGGCCCGGTCCGCTGCTGGGAGGGCGTCGACCAGGTCTGCGACCCGCAGCGGCCGGGAACCTTCATGCGGGTGAACGAGACCCGCTACCGCTGGGAGTTCCGGCAGTGGGAAGGCCAGGAGACGGTCCGCGAGCTGATCGCCCCGTGGCTGCCCCCGTCGTACGACGGGGACTTCGAGGTCGTCCGTGAGACGCAGTACACCTTCCGGGCACGCGTCGCCGACCGCTGGCGCAGCGGACGGGTCTTCCTGCTCGGCGACGCGGCCCACCTCACCCCGCCGTTCGTCGGACAGGGGCTGTGCTCGGGGCTGCGGGATGCCCGCAACCTCGCCTGGAAGCTCGCGCGGGTCCTCCAACAGGGCGGCGAGGAAGGGCTGTTGGACACCTACGAGAGCGAACGCCGACCGCACGCCCGGCACGTGGTCCGGCTCGCGGTCGCGATGGGCTGGGCCATGACCGGCGGCCAGGACGGCGCCGCCGCGCTCCGCCGCAGGGCGCTGGCCGCCGCCTGCCGGATACCCGGCCTGGCCGAACGGGCCGGCCGCGACCTCAGCCCGCCCCTGACCGCCGGACCGCTGGTGCGGCGCGGTGTCCGACGCGGCCTGGCGGGCACGCACTGTCCACAACCGTGGGTGAGCGTCGGCGGACGGCGCACCCGTCTCGACGAGGTGCTCGGCGACTCCTTCGCCGTCCTGACCGCCGCCGACCCCGGCCCCTCGCTGACCGCGCTCTTCCGTGGTCTCGGCGTACAGGCGATTCCGGTGACCGACCTCGGCGACGACGGCACCCTCGCCGCCTGGCTGAGCGCCGGGCGCGCGGACGCGGTCCTGCTGCGGCCCGACCGGATCGTGATGGACGTCGTCCCCTCGGGCGGCCGGGACTTCACGTCGACCCCCGCGTGGGCGTCCCTGCTGCACACCACACGAAGCCCTGTTCCGTCCGAACAGGCCCCCTCGAAAAGCCTGTTGAGGAGTACGACGTGACGAGCACGCCCTTCTTCACTCCCGACCCGGAGACGGCGGCCGCCAGTCGCATCGCGGAGTTCGCCCGACGCCAGGGCATCGACCCCGACGACTACGCCGCCCTGCACCGCTGGTCGACCACCGACCTGGAGGGCTTCTGGGGCGCGGTGTGGGACTACTTCGCCATCGACTCCGACACCCCGTACGAACAGGTACTGGCCGAGGAACGAATGCCCGGCGCCCGCTGGTTCTCCGGCGCCGCCCTCAACTACACCCACCACGCCCTGCGCAAGGTCCGGGACGACGACGTGGCGATCATCGCCCTCGACGAGACCGGCTCCGGGTACGGGGTGACCGGCGAGCGGCTGCGCGCCCAAGTCGCTTCCGTCGCTGCGACCCTGCGCGACCTGGGCGTCGGCCAGGGCGACCGGGTGGTGGGCTACCTCCCCAACACTCCGCACGCGATCGTCTCCTTCCTGGCCGCCGCGAGCCTGGGCGCCGTCTGGTCGGTGTGCGGACAGGACTACGCGCCCAAGGCCGCCGCGGACCGCTTCGCCCAGCTCGAACCCACCGTCCTGATCGCCGCCGACGGCTACCTCTTCAACGGCACCACCCACGACCGCCGCGACGCTGTGCTCGAACTCGCCCGCGCGCTCCCGACGTTGAAGGCGACCCTGCTGGTGGACCACGTTGGCCTGCCCTGGCCGTCGCAGCCGTACCCGTCGCTGGTCGTCCCCTGGGAGGACGCCTCGACCCGAACCGAGGAACTCGCCTGCACACCCGTGCCGTTCGACCACCCCCTGTGGGTCGTCTTCTCCTCCGGCACCACCGGTCTGCCCAAGGGCATCGTCCACGGCCACGGCGGCGTCCTGCTGGAGCACCTCAAGACCCTGGGCCTGCACTCCGATCTCGGCCCGGGTGACCGCCTGCTCTGGTACACCACCACCCACTGGATGATGTGGAACCTGGTCGCCTCCACCCTCCTGACCGGCGCCACGACATGCACCTACGACGGCAGCCCGGCCCCCTTCGCCAAACTCGACATGCTGTGGGAACTGGCTGCGCGCCACCGGGTCACCGTCTTCGGCACCAGCCCCCAATACCTCCTGGGCATGGCCAAGTTCGGCATCGACCCCTCCGCGCACGACCTCTCGTCGATCCGTGTCGTCGGCTGCACCGGCTCCGCCCTGCCTGCCTCCGCCTACCCGTGGGTCCGCGACCACGTGGGCGAGGGGGTGCTGCTGGCGTCGATCAGTGGCGGCACCGACATCGTCTCGGGCTTCGCGGGCAGTGCCCCGAACACCCCGGTCTGGGCAGGGGAGCTGTCCGCACCACACCTGGGCGTGGCGCTGGCCGCGTACGACACCGAGGGCATGCCGGTCGTCGACCAGGTGGGCGAACTGGTCGTCACCCGCCCGATGCCCTCCATGCCGCTGTACTTCTGGAACGACCCCGCGGGCACCCGCTACCGGGACGCCTACTTCTCCTCTTATGCGGGTGTCTGGCGGCACGGCGACTGGATCACGGTCACGGGCCATGGCTCGGTGATCGTCCACGGGCGCTCCGACAGCACGTTGAACCGCAACGGCGTACGGCTGGGCAGCGCCGACATCCACGACGTCGTCGAACGCCTCCCCGAGATCGCCGAGGCCCTGGTCATCGGCGCCGAGGAGCCGGACGGCGGCTACTGGATGCCGCTGTTCGTGGTCCCCGCCGCCGGTGTGACCCTGGACGACGCCCTGCGCGAGACGATCAAGGACGCCATCCGTGCCGGTGCCTCACCTCGTCACGTCCCCGACGAGGTCATCGAAGTGCCGGGCATCCCGCACACCCGTACCGGCAAGAAGCTGGAGATCCCGGTCAAGCGGCTGCTCCAGGGCGCTCCGGTCGAGCAGGTCGTGAATCCGGCGGTGGTGGACGCTCCCGACCTCATCGACCTCTTCGCCCGCCTGGGCGCCGAGCGCCGCAAGGGCAGGGTCGGCGGATGACGACCGTGCTCGCCGCCGTCATGTCCCTGGTCTTCCTCCCGCTGGGCCTGGCGAAGATCGCCGCGGTGCCGTTCATGCGCCAGGCGGCGGCCCACCTCGATATGTCCGTCGGCTTCTACCGCGTCGTCGGCGCGCTGGAGGTGGCCGGGGCCGCCGGGCTGCTCCTCGGGCTGACCTGGACGCCGCTGGGCGTGGCCGCCGCCACGGGCCTCGCCCTGCTCATGGCCGGAGCGGCCGTGGCCCACCTGCGCCACGGCGACCCGCCCGCTCGCGCGGTCCCGGCTGCCGTACTGGCCCTGATCACTGTGGCACACGCGGCGACGGCGGTGGCCGCCGGCTGACGTGTCTCCTTGTACGGGCCGGGCGTGGGCAGCCCCTGTGAGGGTGGCGGGTGCCCTTCCCCCGGTTCCCCGCGGGCCGCCACGCACACCGGCCTCCCCCTCCCTTCCGGGCCGGGGCGGCCCGCGACGACGTCCGGGGCCTGCGAGGTGACTGGCTCGACAGGCCCCGGACGTGCCGAGTGCTCCGCTGGAGACGCCGCGATGTGCCGTCGTCCGTCGCGGCGGTAGCCGCACGTCCGACACAGCCCCGCGCCCGGCTCGCTTCAGTCGCGCCGCGCGACCTCGGCGGGTGTCTCGTCCCGCTGTGTCGCCGGTGCGGGCAGATCGCGTCCTTCGATGTCCACGTTCGGCAGGATCCTCTGTAGCCGACGGGGCAGCCACCAGCCGGCCCGGCCCACCCACATGAGCACCGCGGGCACGAACGTCATGCGGATGAGGAAGGCGTCGACCAGAACCCCGAAGGCCAGGGCGAAGGCGATCGGCTTCACGATCGCGTCCTGCATCGTGACGAACCCGGCGAAGACCGCCACCATGATCAGCGCGGCGGCCGTGACCACGCGAAACGCCAGGGGCGAGCCCTTCAGGACGGCCCGGCGTGCGTCACCGCCGTGGGCGTACTCCTCGTGGATGCTGGAGACGACGAACACCGCGTAGTCCATGGCGAGTCCGAAGAGCACGGCCATGAGGATGATCGGCAGGAAGGACACGACCGGCCCGGGCCGGTCCGTGCGACGTCGATGACGTCCGCGGCCCAGCCCCATTGGAAGACCGCGACCACGGCGCCGAAGGAGGCCGCGACGGAGAGCAGGAAGCCGACCGTCGCTTTGACCGGGACCACGAGGGAACGGAAGACGACCAGCAGGATCAGCAGGCACAGGCTCACGACCACGATCGCGAAGGTCAGCAGCGAGTCGCTGAGTTTCCGGGACACGTCGACGTTGACGGCGGTCTGGCCGGTGACCTGGAACGAGATCCCGGTGTCGGAGCGGATCGAGGATTCTTTGTCCCGCAGCGCCTTGACGAGGTCGCTGGTGGCCTCGTCCCCGGAGTTGGTGGTCGGAATCGCGGACAGCAGCGCGTACTCGGAGTCGAGCTGCTGGGCCGCCGTGGCAAGGGCGACGCGTCGGTGTCGGCCAGGTCCTGGCGCACGGTGCTGAGCTCGGCGGTCAGCTCCTTGGCGGAGGTCGCTTTGGCGTCGCTGGTCTTCATGAGGATCAGCAGTGGGCCGTTGAGGCCGGGGCCGAACTCCTCGGTGATCGTGTCGTAGGTCTTGCGCTGGGTGGTGGACTTCGCGGCGCTGCCGTTGTCGGGCAGTGCGAGCTGGGGGTCGCGGGCAGGCCAGGCGACGACCAGGAGTCCCGCGGTGACGAGGACGACGGTGAGGGCGGGTACGCGAGTCACCGCCCGCACCCACCGGGCGCCGAGCGTCTGCTTCGGCTCGGCCGGGTCGCCGCGCCCGGGCGTCGTCTTCTTCGGCCTGGGCCTGAGCCGGTCTCCCGCGAAGCCCAGCAGCGCGGGGAGCAGGGTGAGAGCGACGAGCGCGGCGATGGCCACACCGCCCGCGCCGGCCAGTCCCATCGCGGTCAGGAAGGGGATGCCCACGACGCAGAGCCCGACCATCGCGATGATCACGGTGAGCGCCGCAAAGGCGACCGCGCTGCCCGAGGTGCCGATCGCGCGGGCCGGCGATTCGTCGGTGGCCATGCCGGCCTTGAGCTGGTCCCTGTGGCGGGACAGGATGAACAGGGTGTAGTCGATGCCGACCGCGAGGCCCAGCATGATCGTGAGGGTCAGCGCCGTGGAGGAGATCGCGGTCAGGTGGCTCACCAAGAGGAGTCCACCGGCGCCGATTGCCACGCCGATGACGGCGGTGAGCACCGGCATCCCGGCCGCGAGCAGCGAGCCGAACGTGATCACCAGGATGATCAGGGCGATGACGACACCGACGATCTCCTTGGCGCTGACGTCAACGCCGGTGCTGTTGTAGGCCTGACCGCCAACCGACACCGTGAGTCCGGCCTGCTCGGCCCGGCGGATTGTGTCCTCAAGAGCGTCCAGAGAACCGTCTTTGAGCTCGGCGTTGGAGGCGGAGTACTGGACCTGGGCGAGGGCGGCACGGCCGTCCTTGGAAACGGCCTGGGTCTGGGAGGGTGAGAGAACCGCGCTCACCTGCGGGGCGTCGGCGGCCTCCTTGAGGGTCGCGGCGATCCCCGCCTGATACTTCCGCGCGGTGATCTTCTGCCCCTCGGGGGCGGTGAAGACGATCTGGGCGCTGGTGCCGCCGGCCGCCGGATACACCCGGCCGAGGGTGTCGAGAGCCTGTTGGGACTCCGAGCCCGGGATCGTGAACGTGTCGTCCGTGTCCTCGCCGGCGACCGCGAGGCCTGCCACCACCGCGGCGATCACCACGGCCCAGCACGCGAGGACGAGTCCGCGGCGGTGGAAGGCGAGCTTCCCCAGACGGTATGAGGGAACCGTGTGCGGCGCGGTACTCGATCACATGCGCGTGGCGGCCGCGTAGACGAGGCGTGCGTGCAGTTCGAACATGGCCACGAGGTCGACGGCGTCGCCGTTGATCTCCCGGTGGACGAACAGGCCGTCGGCGCCGGCGACGGCGTAGGTGGTGAGGGTGCGTACGGCGGCCTCGTCGAGGTCCGGGAACAGTGTGCGCATGACCTCGGTGATCTTCTGGCTCGCGATGTCGCGGACCTGGAGGAACACGGTCCGGCCCCGGGGTTCGGTGGGGCGGCGTTCCAGGGCGAGCATGAGGCCGAGGCGCAGGAAGTCCGGCGCGTCGACCAGCGACTTCGCCACGTTCGCCGCCATGGCCGTGACCCGTTCCAGAGGCGTTCCTGCCTCCTTCCCCGGGAGCTCGACGGCTGCGAGCCAGGTCTCGAAGCTGCGCTCGATGACCGCGGCGATCAGGTCGTCCTTGTCCTTGAAGTGCCAGTAGATCGAGCTGGCGGGCAGCCCGCACTTGGCGCTGACCGCCGCGATCGACGTGCCCTCGTACCCGCGCTCGCCCGCGATCTCCACCGTGGCGTCGAGGATCCGCAGCCGCGACTCCAGCCCGTTCGCACGCTTCTTGCGCGCGGTCTGCGACTTGGTCATGAGGGTGCCCTTCCTGTCGCGCCGGCCCTTGACCGTTCTCGGTGCCCAGCTTACCGTAACGGACACTCCAATTGGAGTGATTGATACAGCAAGCGGGAAACAGAGCCGTCAGGGACGACAGTGAGGTGGTCCGGTGAGTGAGATCCGTGCCGGAGACGGAGCCGCGGACAACGTGTACGACGTGGCCGTGATCGGCTACGGGCCGACGGGCGTGACCGCGGCGAACCTGCTGGGCGCGCTGGGCCTCCGGGTGGTCGTGCTGGAGCGGGACGCGGAGGTGTTCTCCCGGGCGCGGGCGATCTCGACCGACGAGGAGGTCATGCGGATCTGGCAGCGCACCGGCCTCGCCGACCGGCTGAAACGGGACATGCTGGCCGAGCGCCCGCTGGACTTCGTCGACGCGCGCGGCCGGGCCTTCATCAGCGCGCACCCCAGTCCGCGCGGCCACGGCCATCCGCCGCAGATGTTCATCTACCAGCCGGCCCTGGAGCAGGTCCTGCGCGAGGGCGTCGACCGCTACCCGAACGTCGAGGTCCTGCTGCGGCACGAGTGCCTGCGGCTCCGGCAGGACGCGGACGGCGTCGGGCTGACCGTGGTGGACGCCGAGGATTCGGTACGGCGTCTGCGCGCGAAGTACGTGATCGCGGCCGACGGCGGCTCCAGCCTGATTCGCGCCCAGCTGAACGTCGGTTACGAGGGACGGACGTACGAGGACCGCTGGGTGGTCATCGACACCGAGATGCTCAAGCCCTGGCCCGACCACGACCGGCTCCGCTTCCGCTGCGACCCGGCCCGCCCGGCGGTCGACTGTCCGACCCCGCTCGGCCACCACCGCTGGGAGTTCCCGATCCTGCCCGGCGACGACGAGCAGTACCTGGTCACCGATGACGCGATCTACTCGATGGTGTCCAAATACGGGATCGCCCGGGACCAGATCAGGATCCTGCGGGCCACGGTCTACAGCCACCACGTCCGCTTCGCCGCCCGCTTCCGGGTGGGCCGGGTCTTCCTCGCCGGGGACGCCGCGCACGCCATGCCGCCGTGGATCGGACAGGGCATGGCGGCCGGCGTGCGGGACGCGGCCAACCTGTGCTGGAAGCTCGACGCAGTCCTGCGCGGCGAACTGCCCGACTCGGTGCTCGACAGCTACGAGGCCGAACGCAAACCGCACGTCAAGGAGGTCACCAAGCGGGCGGTGTTCGTCGGCCGGATCATCACCGAGCGGCGGCGCGCGGTCACCCGGGTCCGCGACGCGGTGATGCCGACGCTCAACCGCCTGCCGGGGTTCAGCCAGTGGCTCCAGGACGCCAACTGGATACCCGTCGCCCACTACGCCGACGGCCTCCAGGCCCGCCCCCGCACCAAGGCGACCGGCCACCAGATACCGCAGCCCCGGGTGACCGGCGCCGACGGTGAACGGGTGCGCCTGGACGACGTGCTCAAGAGCCGCTGGCTGCTGCTGCACCTCGGCCCGCCCACCCCGCAGCACGCCTGGGCCCGCCAGGGCGTCGAGTCGCTGGCCGTTCTTCCAGAGGGCTCACGCCCGGCCGAGGGCGCGGTCGTCGACAGCGACGGTGTCCTCCTGCCCTGGCTGTCCCGACGCCGCGCGGCCGCCGTCGCCCTGCGCCCGGACGGCTACGTCTACGCCGCCGCGCCAGCCGGGGCCCAACTCCCGCCGCCCCCGGCCGGATTCACCCCCGCACCGCGCGCGACCGCCTCGATCACCCTGTGAGGACCACCATGACCACACACACCGACACCCCGCCCATGCATGAGTCACTCCTCGACGTCGGCGGCCGGCAGATCTTCGTCGCCGAGACCGGACCAGCCGACGCCACACCCGTCCTCCTCCTGCACGGCGGCGGCCCCGGGGCCTCGGGCGTCTCCAACTACTCCCGCAACATTGCCGAGTTGGCCAAGGAGTACCGGGTCATCGTCCCCGACCTGCCCGGTTACGGCCGCAGCAGCAAGGGCATCGACCGCGCCGACCCGTTCGGCGCCCTCGCCGTCGGCATTCGCGGCGTACTGGACCGACTCGGCCTGGAGAGGGCGCACTTCGTCGGCAACTCCTACGGCGGCTCCTGTGCCCTGCGCCTCGCCCTGGACACCCCCGACCGGGTCGACCGCATGGTCCTCATGGGCCCCGGCGGCATCGGCACCACCCGCGGACTGCCCACGCCCGGCCTCAACTCCCTGCTCGACTACTACAACGGGGACGGGCCCTCGCGGCTGAAGCTGGAGAAGTTCGTCCGCCAGTACCTCGTCTTCAACGCCGCCGACGTCCCCGACAGCGTCATCGA
Organism: Streptomyces sp. CA-249302; assembly: GCF_050936785.1. NCBI lineage: Bacteria > Bacillati > Actinomycetota > Actinomycetes > Kitasatosporales > Streptomycetaceae > Streptomyces > Streptomyces sp. CA-249302. Next base: position 9,313,008 of record NZ_JBNJMG010000001.1, read on the forward strand.
CGCGCGCTACCGGGACAGCGTCGACCCCGAGGTCGTCGCGGCACCGCCGCTGCGGCGGCCGAAGTCGCTCAAGGCCCTGTGGAAGATGGACTTCACCCGGGACGCGCGGCTGTCCCGGCTGCCGGTGCCGACCCTGGTGCTGTGGGGCGCGGCAGACAAGGTCAACCGGCCCTCCGGCGGCCGGATGCTCGCCGACCGACTGCCCAACTGCGACCTCTACACGGTCGCCAACACCGGGCACTGGGTGCAGTGGGAGCGTGCGGACCTCTTCAACAGCCTGTGCGCCGACTTCCTGGCGGGCCGGCGATGACCCCCACCTCCGTCTTCGGCGCGGTGCACCTCGGTTACGTCGTCATCGAGACCAACCGCTTCGCCGACTGGTGCCGCTTCGGCACCGACGCCATCGGCATGCACCACGACCCCGTCTCCCGCGACCTGATGCGCTTCCGCCTCGACGACCAGGAGTGCCGCTTCCTGCTCCGGCGCGGTCCCGCCGAGGACGTCGTCGCCACCGGCTGGCACATCGACGACCACGCCTCCTTCGAACGGATCGAGGCCCGGATACGCGCCCACGGCGTCCCCTGTGTCGAGGGCAGCGCCGAGGAGGCCCAACTGCGCGGCGTCGAAAGGCTGTTGTGCTTCCCCGGACCCAAGGGCATCACCCAGGAGATCTACACCACCTCGGTGAAGTCGGCCGAGCCCCTGCGGATGCTCGCCTCGGGCTTCGTCACCGGTGACTCCGGCATGGGCCATGTCGCGATCACGTCCACCAAACCGGCTCAGCTGCGCGGCTACTTCAACACCGTCTTCGACGCCCGCCTCACCGACTACATCGACGAGACCATCAGCGGCGTCAAGCTCAGGATCCGCTTCCTGCGGGTCAACGAACGCCACCACTCCATCGCCGTCGCCGCTGTCCGAGGCCTGCCGATCGACCCGGTCCGCACCCGCGTGCAGCACCTCAACATCCAGGCGGCCACGCTGGACGACGTGGCCCGCAGCTACCAGCGCGTCCACGAACTCGGCTTCGAGATGGCCCTGTCCGTCGGCCAGCACACCAACGACAAGGAACTCTCCTACTACGCCCGCACTCCCTCCGGCTTCGAGTGGGAGGTCGGCTGGAACCCGATCATCGTCGACGAGACCACCTGGCAGCCCAGCACCCACCAGGGCATCAGCATCTGGGGCCACACCCCGGTCGGCCAGACGATCGTCGACAAACTGGAGCAGTTCCGCCTCGGGGGCCTCTCCCTCGCCCGCCGGGAGGACACGGTCCCCGCGCTCAGCGGCGCGGGCATCCCCGATTCCTAATGGAGTTGTCAAGCGGCCGGCGTGACGGGCGGTATGGGGTCGTAGCACCGTCCGTCGCGCAGGAGTGCCCACAGGGGCGCCCAGCAGGACGCCGATGCCGGGCATGCTGCTGATCACTTCCGTGTTGCGGTGGCGGCGAAACCGGCCCTCGATGAGTTTGTCGGTCTCCGCGATCTTCTCGTTGAGGGCCATCACCTCCCTGGTCAGGGAGTGCACGACGTGGGCGCATGTCCTCGCTGTGGACCTTGCGGTGGCGCAGCCAGGTGGCCAGGCGTCGTCGGCCGGGGCGGTGTATGGCGGCCGGGGTGAGGTGGCCGCGGAGCCGGTTGATGGTTCGGGTGCGGTCGTTGCTGAGGTCGCGCCGGATTCGGGTTTGGTCGGCGATGACCGCCGCGTCCTTGACGTCGGTCTTGCCGTCGCCCCGGTAGCCCTCGGAGGCCCGGTTGACCGCCCGTCCGGGGATGTAGAGGAGCTGCTGGGCGTGGTTGAGCAGGACCGCGATGACCAGGGCGGCCCCGCCGTCCGTCAGGTCAATGCCCCAAACCGCTTCGTCGCCCAGAGCGCGAACGTCCCCGAGCAGCTTGAACAGTTCACTCTCGTCGTTGGCGACGCGCCGGGACAGCAGCCGCTTGCCGGTGTCATCGATCACCACGCAGTGGTGGTGGGTCTTCCCGGCGTCGATACCGGCCCAGGTCGCTGTCACGTGCTTCTCCGCGGGTCGTGTTCGTACGGGTACCACGGATGACCGCGCTGTCGAGTCCCTACTGAGCGATCAGTGCCGCAATTCCTCATGAGCAGCCGAGTCGTCGTGGGGTGCCGGGTGGCGAATCGGAGCAAGTCACAGACGCGGCAGACGACTGAAAGCCACCCCCCGGCACCCCTGGGTGAGCCAACCCAACGAATGGCTCGCTCAGCCCGATCAACAAGGTAGGGACGACTGACCGAGGTGGCATGCACGAACGGGCCCGGTACGCCTACCCGTACCGGGCCCCTTGAGCTGTTTCCCGGGATCACACCTCCGCGCGGGCCACCAGGTCCAGCGCGATGTCGGTGATCATGTCCTCCTGGCCGCCGACCATGCCCCGACGGCCGACCTCGACGAGGATGCCGCGGGTGTCGAGCCCGTAGCGCGCGGCGGCGGTCTCGGCGTGCCGCAGGAAGCTGGAGTACACGCCCGCGTACCCGAGGCTGAGGGTCTCGCGGTCCACCCGTACCTCGCGGTCCTGGAGCGGTCGTACGAGATCGTCGGCGGCGTCCATGAGCGGGAACAGCTCGCAGGCGTGCTCCCAGCCCATCAGGTCGGCGACCGCGATGAAAGCCTCCAGGGGGCAGTTGCCCGCGCCGGCGCCCTGACCCGCGAGCGAGGCGTCGACACGGACCGCGCCGCTCTCCACGGCGACCACGCTGTTGGCCACGCCCAGCCCGAGGTTGTGGTGGGCGTGGATGCCCAACTCCGTCGCCGGGTCCAGGACTTCACGGTAGGCGCGGAAGCGGTCGCGGACGCCGTCCATGGTGAGACGGCCGCCGGAGTCGGTGACGTACACGCAGTGGGCGCCGTACGACTCCATCAGCTTGGCCTGACGGGCCAGTTCGGCTGGTTCGGCCATGTGGGACATCATCAGGAACCCGGCCACGTCCATGCCCAACTCACGTGCGGCGGCGATGTGTTGGGCGGAGATGTCGGCCTCGGTGCAGTGGGTGGCGACGCGTACCGAGCGGATGCCGAGGCGGTGCGCCTGGCGGAGGTCGTGCAGGGTGCCGATTCCCGGCAGGAGCAGGGTGGTGGGTACGGCGTGGAAGGCGACATCGGTGACGGCCTCGATCCACTCCCAGTCGGTGTGCGCGCCGATGCCGTAGTTGATGCTGGAGCCGGCCAGGCCGTCGCCGTGGGCGATCTCGATGGCGGCCACGCCGGCAGCGTCGAGCGCGGCGGCGATGGTGCGGGCCTGGTCGGTGGTGTAGCGGTGCCGGACGGCGTGCATGCCGTCCCGCAGGGTGACGTCCTGGATGTACAGACGGGTCACTTGGCTGCCTCCCTGCTGTGGGCGGCCATGCGTTCCGCGGTGCGCAGCGCGGCCGAGGTCATGATGTCGAGGTTTCCGGCGTAGGCCGGGAGGTAGTGGGCGGCACCCTCGACCTCCAGGAAGACGGAGACCTTCAGGAGGTCGCCACCGTTGGCCAGGGTGCGCAGCGGGTCGTCGGCGGCGACCTTCTCGTACTGCACTTTCTGCTTGAGGCGGTAGCCGGGCACGTACGCCTGGACGCGGCCGACCATCTCCTCGACCGACGCCGTGACAGCCTCGGTCGCGCACTCGGAGACGAGGCAGTGCACGGTGTCCCGCATGATCAGCGGGGGTTCCGCCGGGTTGAGGACGATGATCGCCTTGCCGCGCGCGGCCCCGCCGACCCGCTCGATGGCCGACGACGTGGTCTCGGTGAACTCGTCGATGTTCGCCCGGGTGCCGGGACCGGCCGAGCGGGAGGCGATGGACGCGACGATCTCGCCGTAGTGGACCGGCGAGACGGCGTTGATCGCGGCGACGATCGGGATCGTGGCCTGGCCGCCGCAGGTGACCATGTTGACGTTTCCGGCGTCGAGGTGGGCGTCGCCGTTGACCGGCGGGACGACGTACGGGCCGATGGCGGCCGGGGTGAGGTCGACGAGGGTGCGGCCGAGTGGGCGGAGCACCTCATCGTGGTGGCGGTGGGCGCCGGCCGAGGTGGCGTCGAAGACGATGTCGACGTCGGCGAACTCGTCCAGTTTCACCAGCCCTTCGACGCCCTCGTGGGTCGTGGCCACCTTGAGGCGGCGGGCGCGGGCCAGGCCGTCGGAGTCCGGGTCGATACCGGCCAGGGCGGCTATCTCCAGGCTCTCTGAGAGCCGCAGGACCTTGATCATGAGGTCGGTACCGATGTTGCCGGAGCCGATGACGGCGACCTTGGTGCTCATACCTCGCTCCCTTCCTGCGCGAAGCCGACCCGCACGGAACCGAGACCGGAGATCCGGGCCTCGAACACGTCTCCTGCGGCCGCGGGAGCCATCGAGCCGAGCGCGCCCGTCAGCACCAGGTCGCCCGCGCGCAGTGGATCGCCGCGCTCGGCGAGCGTGGAGGCCAGCCACACGGCCGCGTTGAGGGGGCTGCCGAGACAGGCGGCGCCGGAGCCCTCGGAAACGGTCTCGCCGCCCCGCGTCATGCCCATCGTCACCGTCCGCAGGTCGACGGCGGTGAGTGGTACGGGGGTCGCACCCAGGACGTACAGGCCGCAGGAGGCGTTGTCGGCGACGGTGTCGACCAGGGAGATGTCCCAGTCCGCGATACGGCTGTCCACGATCTCCAGCGCCGGCAGAGCGAAGTCGACCGCGCGCAGGACGTCGACGACCGTGCACCGGGGGTCGGGCAGATCGCGGCCCAGCACCAGGGCGACCTCGGCCTCCACCTTCGGCTGCAGCAGCCGCCCGGCGGGGACCTCGCCGCCGTCCGGCACCGCCATGTCCGCGAACAGTGCCCCGAAGTCCGGTTGGGCCACGCCGAGTTGGCGCTGCACGGCCGGGGACGTCAGACCGATCTTGCGGCCGACGATCCGGCGCCCGGCGTCGAGTCCGCGCCGGACGCCCAGCTGCTGCACGGCGTAGGCCTCGTCGACGTCGTCGATCAGCGTCCGCACCGGCGGGCAGGCGATCCCGGTACGGGTGGCTTCCGCCAGTAGATCGGCGGCCTTGGCCACCTGTGGGGGCTCGCTCGGCATGGGGTGCCTCCTCGTGAGCAGCGGGTGCGGGTACGGGACCGATATAGACATCGCTCCTGGCTGGGAGCAAACTCTGTTCCATGACACGGAACGGAACTAGCGGCAACATGCTGGAGAAGGCCGCGTTCATCCTGGACTGCTTTATCCCGGACGGTGAGGAGTTCCGGCTGGCGGAACTGTCTGCGCGGACCGGCCTGCCTAAACCGACGGTCCATCGGCTCGCGGGTGACCTCGTCCGGCTGGGTTGGCTGGAGCGTTCGGGCCCGCAGTACCGGCTCGGAGCGAAGCTGTTCGAGCTGGGCTCGCTGGTGCCGCACCGGGTCGATCTGCGGGAGACGGCCCTGCCGTTTCTCCAGGACCTGTTCGAGGCCACCCGGGAGACCGTCCACCTCGGCGTTCGCGAGGGCATGGACGTGGTCTACCTGGAACGCATCCACGGCCACGAGGCCCTCGCGCTGCCCTCCCGTATCGGCGGCACCCTGCCGCTGAGCTGCACCGGCGTCGGCAAGGCCCTGCTCGCCTTCTCCGATGCCGAGCTGGCCGAGGAGGTCCTGTCCGGGCCGCTGCCGAGCCTCACGCCGTACTCGATCACCGACCCGGCACGGCTGCGCCTGGCCCTGGAGAAGATCCGGGTCTCCGGCCTCGCCTACGAGGAGCAGGAGGCCGCCCTGGGCGTCAGCTGCATCGCCGCCCCTGTCTTCGCGCACGGCACGATGACGGCCGCCCTCTCGGTGGCCGTCCCGCGCGAACGGTTCAGCCCGGCTCAGCTGGCGCCCGCCGTACGGACGGCAGCACTGGGGCTGTCCCGTGCACTGCGCAAAGGCAGTTGAAGCCCTCTGCCGTTGCATGTCGGCCGCGCGCTGCGTGAGGCTGCCTGTCCGCCTTCGGCGACACGAGCTCTGAGCTGCGAAACCGTGAAAAGACGTTTGAGAATCGCGCCTCGGGCTTGGGGGCGTCGCACGGCACCAGGGCTGACCTTCGGCGACGAAATTCCCCGGGCGCAAGAACGGACGTCTACGGCCGTAGGCGCTGAAGGCGCGAGTGCTGACGCTTCAGAGGTGTCGCCGACAGGCCTGGGAGAGAGGCCGGCCCTTTCCGTGCCACCCGGCGATACGGACCTGCTCGATCGGCGTAACGTCGTTCCTGTGGACGTCACCGCGGACAGGCTGGTCGCCGAAGTGCAGCGATGCCTGCGGAGCGAGGTTCCCCAACTGTGGGAGGACTCGGGCATCGCCCGCATGACGTCGGAGAACATCGCCGAGCATGTCGTGGCCGCTCTGGCCGGCATCGAACTCGGCATCGCCCCGGGCAGTATCGAACCACCGGCCGCCGACGTCCATCGCGCACGCAGACTGGCCCAGCATGGGATTCCCGTCACCGCGATGCTCCGGGCACACCGGCTCGCCCAGGGAATAGCCCTGGACGAACTGATCGAGGAGCTGCCCCGGCTGACGAATGACCCCGAGCTGATCAGCGCCGCGGCCCGCAATCTGATCGCGTTGACGACCGGCTATGTGGACCAGACCTCCGAGCAAGGCGTCCTCGCCTTCCAAGCTGAGCGGGACCATCGTCTGCGATGGCGGCTGTCGCTGGTGAACGAGGCCGGCTCGCGCATCGGCACCAGCCTGGACGTCGCCCACACGGCCCAGGAGCTGGCGGAAGTGGCAACCGAGCGCTTCGCCGACGCCGTCACCGTGGATCTGCTCGACTCCGTGCTCCATGGCCGCGACGGCCCGCCGGACAAACCGTTCGTACTGCGCCGGTTCGCCGAGCAGCCGCTGCCCGAGGACGGATCCGCGGCCGAGGTCACCCCGCAGCAGCTCCACACCTACCCGGACGGATCGCCGCCGGACCGAGCCCTGACCACCGGAGAAGCCTCGAAACATCACAACGCGAGCCCGGCGGCGATCCACTCCACACTGATCGTGCCCATACGCGCCCGTGACATCACCCTCGGCCTCGCGCAATTCTCCCGCCACCGCACTCCAGGCCACTACGACGACGAAGACCTCCTCCTCGCCCAGGAGATCACCGCCCGGGCCGCCGTCGCCGTCGACAACGCCCGCCGCTACGCGCACGCCCGCGCCACCGCTCTCAGCCTCCAGCGCAGCCTGCTCCCAGAGCACACCGCGGAGCAGTCGGCCGTGGACGTGGCCTGCCGCTATCTGCCCGCCGGCACGGAGATCGGCGTGGGCGGGGACTGGTACGACGTGATCCCGCTGTCCGGCGCACGGGTCGCGCTCGTGGTCGGCGACGTGGTCGGCCACGGCATCCACGCCGCCGCCACCATGGGGCGGCTGCGGACCGCCGTACGCACCCTGGCCGACATCGATCTGCCCCCGACGAACTCCTCACACACCTGGACGACGTCGTCCTCCACCTTTCCGCCGAGACCTCCAGCGATCCGGGGACCACGACCGCGGACACGGGTGCCACCTGCCTCTACGCGGTCTACGACCCTGTCAGCAGCCGCTGCACCCTCGCCCGCGCCGGGCACGTCCTGCCCGTCTTGGTGAGCCGGGACGGCACGGTCGACCTCCTCGACCTGCCGGCGGGCCCGCCTCTCGGACTGGGCGGCCTGCCCTTCGAAGCGGCGGAGATCGTTCTGCCCGAAGGCAGCACCCTCGCCCTCTATACGGACGGCCTGCTCGAAGCCCGAGAGCACGACATCGACGCCGGCCTCACTCTGTTGCGCCAGGCACTCGCCGAGCCGGCCCCCTCCCTGGAGGCCACTTGTGACGCGGTGCTCGAAACCCTCCTGCCGACCCGCCCGGACGACGACGTGGCCCTGCTTCTGGCTCGCACACGCGCTCTCGGAAGCCGCCAGGTCGCCAGTTGGGACCTGGAACCCGACCCGGCCGCGGTCGCCGGGGCCCGGTTGAGCGTCTCCCGGCAGCTGAGTACCTGGGGCCTGGAGGAACTCGACTTCACCACCGAACTGGTGGTCAGTGAACTCGTCACCAACGCCATCCGCTACGGCAGACCCCCCATCGAACTGCGCCTCATCCTCCCCGAGCCCTCGCGGAGACCGGTGGGCGCTCCCAGCCGCGCCCTCCTGTGCGAGGTCGCTGACGCCAGTAGCACCACCCCGCACCAACGCCGCGCCCGCACCTACGACGAGGGCGGCCGAGGCCTGCTCCTGGTCGCCCAACTCGCCGAACGCTGGGGCACACGCCACGCCCGCCACGGCAAGACGGTCTGGGCCGAACTGGCCGGCCCGCCCCGATTCCCGACGTTCGAGCCCGCATAGCCTGGAGTTTCAAGGCAGCGCTGACCATTGCTCGCGCATGGAGGCTCCCTACCCTGGAGGGAGGCGTGTACCGAACAGGCCGCCCTACCCGGTCGGTGCGATGGTGGGTCTTCCACAACCGACAGCGGCGCCACTCAGCACCACCGCAGCTGGAACCCAAACCGTGGGGCAGGCCAAGATGTCACCCGATCGTGCAGCAGACCCACTGGTTCCTGGCGAATGTCGTCGTGTGCGGCATGGCTGCGGCTCCCGTCGTTGGGTGATGGCGACATCGTCCGGAAGGGCGTCACCGCGCCTCAATAGTCGGGATGGGCTCGGGCCGACACGCGGCACTGTGTCTGCATCGCTGGGCTAGGAGTGTCTGTGCGCTCGGACCTCGTCGACGTCGCCCGCCGCCTCCAGCCCAATCTCGTCGCGGCCGCACAGGGAAGTACCGGCCGCTGAGGCGCTGGTTGGGGCGTCCCGCGGGTCAGGCCAGCGTGGAGGCGTCCACCACGAACCGGTACCGCACATCGGAGGCGAGGACACGGTCGAACGCCTCGTTGATCTTCTCGGCCGGGATGAGCTCGATCTCGGCGCCGATGCCGTGCTCGGCGCAGAAGTTGAGCATCTCCTGGGTCTCACGGATGCCGCCGAACAGTGATCCGGCATAGGAGCGCCGGTTGGCGAACAGGGAAGGCACGTTCACCGGCAGCGGCTCGCTGGGGGCGCCCAGGTTGATCAGGGCGCCGTCGAGGGCGAGCAGCGAGAGGTAGACGTCGACATCGATTTTGGCGCTGATCGTGTTCAGGACGATGTCGAAGCTTCCGGCGAGGCTCTCGAAGGTCGCGGGATCGCCGGTGGCGTAGTACTGGTCGGCGCCCAGGCCCACGACTGCGACCTTCTTGCCGGGGCCCGCGCCCCAGTGGCGCAGTGGCGAGTGCGTGGTGATGCCGGCGCACAGCAGGGGTGCGGCGGCGTCGAGCGGGAGGCCGTCGGGGATCTGCAGGACGAAGTCCTCGGTCACCACGATGTGGGTGGAGTAGCCGCCCTGGGTGATCCGGCCGTCCCGGCCGGCGCTGCCGAACACGAGGGTGTGGCCGTTGAGGCAGTACTGCTCCTCGCCCTGCTGGCAGTTGGCGCACTCGCGGCAGGAGTCGGCCATGCAGCCCACCCCCACGCGGTCACCGACGGCGTGCTTGGTGACCTCCGGGCCGACCTGCGTGACCGTGCCGACGATCTCGTGGCCGGGGACGAGGGGGGTGGGGATGCCGCCGAATTCGCCGCGGGCGAAGTGGATGTCCGAGTGGCAGATTCCGCAGTAGGCGATCTCGATCAGGACGTCGTGCGGGCCGACCTCTCGACGGTCGATGGTCATCGGGACGAGCGGTTCGGCCACGGATGCGGCGCCGTAGGCGTTGACGGTGGGCACGGTGTCTCCATTGGTGCTGGTCGTGCGGGGGAGAAGGGGGCAGGTCTGCCGCCGAGGTGCGGGACTGTCTGCCTGCGCAATGCCCATCGCGTGTTCCAGGCCGCACTGATCCGGGGAGCGCTGCTCCGGGGTGTACCACGGCCCCCCATTGGATGTCCGCCTAGGTCAGAGGGTTGGAGATGCCGGGTCGCCCTGGCCCGGTTGTGCTCCTCGGGGCGCGGCGGAACGCTCCTGGGCGGCCATGTCGAGCAGGACGAGCGCGTCATGGTCCGGGGTGCCCTGTTCGGCGTAGTACACGAGCAGGCGATGGCCCGGTGTTCCTTCCAGCTCCATGTTCTGGAAACCGAGCGTGAGGGCTCCGACCTCGGGGTGGTGGAAGGTCTTGCGGCCGTGTGTGCGGACCCTGACCTCGTACCGGTCCCACATGCGGGCGAACTCGGGGCTCTTGAGGAGCAGTTCACCGATCAGCCGGGTCAGGTCCGGGGCGTCGGGGTGGGTGCCGGCCAGGGCGCGCAACTGCGCCACGCCGCCGCGGATCTGGTTGTCCCAGTCCTCGGCGAAGAGATCCTGGGCGGCGGGGTGGAGGAAGACGTAGCGCGTGAGGTTCCGCTGGTCGGCGGGCCAGTCCTCGATACCGGCCAGCAGGCGCAGCCCGCTCGGATTACAGGCCAGGAGGTCATTGGCGCGGCTGACGACGTACGCGGGACCCGGCCGCAGGTTCTCCAGCAGGAGCTGGACGCCCCGCCGTACCGCGCGGGAGGGAGCCGTCTGCGTCTCGGCACCGCGGCGGGCGGCGCGCTCGGCGAGGCTGCGCAGGTGCTCGTGTTCCGCCTGCTCCAGCTGCAGTGCCCGGGCCAGAGCGTCGACCACGGCCGGACTGGGCCGTGTCTCCCGGCCCTGCTCCAGACGGGTGTAGTAGTCGATGCTGATGCCCGCCAGGGTCGCCAGTTCCTCGCGGCGCAGCCCCGGCGTGCGCCGCCGCCCGGGCTGCACCACCAGGCCGGCCTCGGCGGGATCGAGCTCGGCGCGGCGGGCGCGCAGGAAGCGCCCCAGGTCGGTGCCCCCGCTCGCGGCGGCGTGCTCACGTCTCATGGAATCCAGTGTGACCACCTCCTGACCTGCGAAGGGGGCCTGCGAGGGGCCCTGTCACTCCCTGGAACGGCGCTCCCCGGCACGTACGGCGGTCACCGCAGGCCTGGGCGCATTCAGCTGGTGTTCCAACTCCCTTGTCAGTCCTCGGGGATGACGACCTTGAACCGCTCGGGGCTGGTGACGTTGGGGTCCGGGCCGCCGCGGACGCCGGTGTCGAGTGCGTCCAGGGAGGCGAGTTCGTCGGAGCTCAACTGGAAGTCGAACACGTCGAAGTTCTCGGCGATCCGGGCCGGGTTGGTGGACTTGGGGATGGTGCTGCGGCCCTGCTGGATGTGCCAGCGCAACAGCACCTGCGCGGGCGTCTTGTTGTGGGCCTGCGCGATCGTCTGGACGGTCGGGTCCTGGAGCGTGCTGCGTCCGGTGCCGTCCTTGTCCCAGTAGAAAGTGATCCCGCCGATGGGGGACCACGCCTGGGTGAGGACGCCGTGCTCGGCGTCGGCCTTCTGGACCTCGGGCTGGGTGAAGTAGGGGTGCAGCTCGACCTGGTTCACGGCCGGGACGACGCTGGCGCGCTCCACCAGTTCCGAGAGGTGGTGCGGCATGAAGTTGCTGACGCCGATCGCGCGGACCTTCCCCTCCTCGTAGAGCTTCTCCAGCGCGTTGTACGCGGCCACCGTGGTCTCGAACCGCTCCGGTACCGGCTGGTGCAGGAGCAGCAGGTCGAGCTGGTCCACCCCGAGCTTGCGGGTGCTCTTCTCGAAGGCGTGCAGCGTCTCGTCGTAGCCGTAGTCCGTGACCCAGACCTTGGTCTCGATGAACACCTCGGCGCGGTCCACCCCGGAGCGGCGCAGACCTTCACCGACCTGGCGCTCGTTGAAGTAGGCCGCCGCCGTGTCGATGTGCCGGTACCCGGTGCGAAGTGCCGTCTCCACCGCCGCGGCCGTTTCCTCCGCGGGGCTCTGGAAGACGCCGAAGCCGAGGACCGGCAGAGTGACGCCGTTGTTGAGGGTGAGTGTGCTGCGCTGCCGTGGATCAGTCATGCAATCCAGTCTGTGAGCCGGGTGACCTGCCTGCCAGCCAGAAGGGGGGCCCTGTCGCACCCCTGAACACCACTCCCCGGCACGGTGCGGCCTGCCATCCGACGCGCGGGATCAGCAGCCTTGATCCAGGCTGAAGAGCGGTTGTCCCCGCGCGCCCTTTGAAGCACCGACGGGTGCGAAGGAGAGATGAGGACCGTGGCCGGACCGGACGAGCAGCGACGGCAGCACAGACCGTCGACGGTGGTACACGCGTTGACCACGGATCAGCGGGTGACGACTTTCGAGTTGTTCTTCGACTTGGTGTACGTCTTCGCGCTCACCCAGGTCACCGCCTTCATGGCGCACGCGCACAGCGGTATGGGCGTACTGCAGGGGCTGTTGCTGCTGGCGCTGCTGTGGTGGTCGTGGTCGGCGTACGCCTGGCTCGGCAACCAGGCCCGGGCCGATCTGGGGATCCTGCGTGCCGGCATGGGGCTGGCGATGGCCGGGATCTTCGTCGTGGCGCTCGCCGTCCCGGAGGCGTGGCACGACGCGCCCGGCGGCCTGGATGGTCCCCTCGTACTGGCCAGCGCGTATCTGTTCGTGCGCTGCGTGCACCTGGTGGTCTACGGCCTGCTCGCCCGCGAGGACCGGGCACTGGTGCGGCAGGTCGTCCTCTCCTGGCCGCCGGTGCTTGCCGGGGCAGGCCTGCTGCTGGCGGGCGCGGCTGTCGGAGGGGGAGTGCAGACGACGCTGTTCGCCGCGGCGATCGCGGTGGACTGGGGGGTCGTGTACGCGACGTCCCGCAGGGGCAGTTGGCGTATCCACAGCGCCGAGTACTTCGCCGAGCGGTACGAGTTGTTCGTCATCATCGCCATCGGCGAGTCGCTGACCGCCCTGGGCGTGGGCGCCGCCGAGTTGCCGGTCAGTCTGTCGCTGCTGGCGGTGGCCGCCCTGGGGGTGGGGGCGGCCATGGCGATGTGGTGGCTGTACTTCGACGTGGTGACCTTGGTGGCGCGGCGCCGACTGCACGAGGCGGCCACGGAGGCCCGGTTGGCTCTCGCGGCCGGTGCCTACGGCGTCGGGCACTTCCCGGTCGTCGCGGGCGTCGTCCTCACCGCGCTGGGTATCGAAGGGGTCGTCGGTCATTCGGACAGCGGTCACGGGCTCGGATGGTTCTCGGCCGGCGCGCTGTGTGGGGGAGTGGCGCTCTACCTGGCCGGGTTGCTGCTGTTCGGGCGGCTGGCGGTGAACGCGTGGGGGCCGTTCCGCTTGGTGGCCCTGGTCGTGATGGCCGCTTGGACACCGGCGGCGGCCGCCCTGCCTCCGTTGGCCGCCCTGACGGGTGTGGTCGTCATCCTCGCGGTGCTCGCGGCCGTCGAGACCTGGTGGTTCGCGGAGTTGCGCCACACGGTGCGCACCTGAGTGCGGGAGCGCGCCTGCCGGGGGCGTCGGCCGACGCCCCCGGTCAGAGCCGGATCACGAGCTCGCGTGGGGGTACAGCGCGGATGCGTTGATCTTTCCGCGCTGCAGCTGAGCGTCGTGCGGGGCGTTCAGGCCGCCGTCGGTGACGTACAGGCGGCCGTCACTGACAGCGGTGGCGCTGGGGGAGGCCAGGCCGTCGGCGCCGGTCAGTACCGTCTTCACCGTGCCGCCCGGATAGACCACGGACACCTTGTCGGGGGCGTTCTGCGCGGCGAAGACCACGTCGGAGCGGTCGCTCAGGAAGCTGAAGTCGTCCACACCGTCGATGTTCCTGGTGACGACACGGATGCTGCCGGGCTTGCCGTTCCCGGTGACCGGGATGCGCAGCAGGCTGTCCTGGGCGAGGTTGGAGACCCAGACGGCTCCCTTGTGGAAGCGCAGGCCGTTGGCGCCGAAGGGCACGGCCTCGGAGGTGACGGGGGCCAGGGCCGGGTTGGTCAGCCAGGCCTTCGCCGGTCCGCCCGCGACGGGTACGGCCCACACGGTGCTCTTGAGGCTGTCGGCGACGTAGATCGTGCGTCCGGAGGCGTCGAGGGCCATGCCGTTGGGGAGCCCGTCGGTGGGCAGCGCCGCGAGACGCACGGGGCTCTTGCCGGGCGCGATCTTCCAGACCCCGGCGCGCGCCGCGCTGGAGGACCAGACGTTGTAGTAGACCGTGCCGTCCTTGCCGCGGATGTTGCCGGTGATGCCGTCGCCCTGGGCGGAGGTGGCGAGGACGGTGCGGTGGCCGGAGGGCGAGACGCGTACCAGCGCGGGCGCCTTGCCGGCGGCGGCACCGATCATCGACAGCGTCACGGAACGGTCCGGGTTGACGGTGATGTTCTCCGGGATCTCACCGGCGGCGTAGTCGAACGCGGCCACGGTCCTCACGTCGGTGATGACGCGCTGCGGCTGAGGTGTCGGAGTGGCGGCGGCTACGGCGGAGGGGACGGACACGAGGACCGCCGAGGCCGCGGTCGCGATCGCGGCCGTGCGGATTCTTCTCTTCAGGGGGATCGAGCTGGCAGACATGGAGATTCCTTGCGTTGCCGACACCTGCCCAGCCTGAAGGGCAGGCAGGAGCCGTGAAGTGGCATGCGGGAGACTCGGCGAGGGGCGCCCTGACGGGCGCCGAGGGCCGGATTGCGGCGGCTGGAACAAGCGACTCGATTGGGTGCTTGCTCTCTTGGCCGACCGCCGGATTTCAGTCTGACAGCGGAAGATCAGGGGGCGCTACATGGCAGGGGGGCCGTGTCACTGCCAGGAGCCGCGCTCCCGGGCTCAGCGCGTCCCCTCGCGCCTGCCCTCGCCGGAAGGCGCCGCCTTCTGGTCGCCCCCTGCCATGTCCAGGAGGACCAGCTTGTCGTGGTCGGGGGTGCCGGGCTCGGCGTAGTAGACGACGAGCCGTTGGGTGCGGGTGCCTTCGATCTGCATCTTCTGGTAGCCGGGGGTGAGGTCGCCGACGTCGGGGTGGTGGAAGGTCTTGCTGCCGTGGGTGTGCAACCGCACGTCGTACCGCTCCCACAAGTCGGTGAACTCCGCGCTCGCACCCAGCAGTTCGTCGACGAGCGCAGCCAGGCCGGGGGCGTCGGGCTCCAGGCTGTGCAGCGAGCGCAGGCGGCCGACGGCGGCGCGGATCTGGTCGTGCCAGTCGTCGAACAGCTTGGGTGCCGCCGGGTGCAGGAAGACGTAGCGCACCACGTTGCGCTTCTGCACCGGCCAGTCCGCCAGCCCGTGGAACAGCCGCAGTCCGGACGGGGTGCAGGCGAGGACGTCCATGGTGCGGGTGAGGACGTAGGCCGGGAAGGGCCTCAGCTTCTCCAGGAGCAGTTCGATCCCCGGCAGGACCGACTCCGTGCCCGAGGCCGGAGGGTCCAGTGCCGAGGCGCCTGCCGCGCGGGCGACGAGGACACGCAGGTGGTCGTGTTCGGCTGGGTGCAGCCGGAGCGCGCGGGCGAGCGCGTCGACGACGGAGGGGCTCGGGTTGGACTCCTTGCCGCGCTCCAGACGGACGTAGTAGTCCACGCTGACTCCTGCGAGCGTGGCCAGCTCCTCGCGGCGCAGCCCGGGCGTGCGCCGTACTCCCCGCCCGGTCGGCAGTCCGACGTCCGCCGGAGTCACCCGGGCACGGTGGGCCCGTAGGAACGTTCCCAGTGCCGTGCCCCCGTTGCCGTCGTGCCGCTCACGTGCCATACGCACAGTGTGTCAGGCCGCCCGGATCAAGGGCATGACCTGCGGGAAGGCTCGTGTGCGGACGTGGCGCGGGCCGGTGACGGCTCGGAGCCGAGCATGTCCAGCAGGACCAGGGCGTCGTACTCGGGCGTGTTCGGTTCGGCGAAGTAGGCGATGAGGCGGTGGCCGGGGGTGCCTTCGAGCTCCATGGACTGGTAGCCGAGGGTGAGGTCCCCGACCTCGGGGTGGTGGAACGTCTTGCGGCCGTGTGCAGGGGCCTTGACGTCGTAGCGTTCCCACAGGCGGGCGAAGTCCGGGCTCTTGACGAGGAGTTCACCGGCCAGGCGGGTGAGGTCGGGAGCGTCGGGGTCGGTGCCCGCGAGGGCGCGGAGGCGGGCGACGCAGCCGCGGACCTGGTTGCCCCAGTCGTCGAACAGGTCGTGGGCCGCGGGGTGGAGGAAGACGTACCGGGCGATGTTGCGGTCCTTGACCGGCCACTGCTCCATCCCGGCCAGCAGGCGCAGTCCGCCCGGATTGTGCGCGAGCACGTCGGTGGTGCGGCTGACGATGTGCGCGGGGTAGGGCCGGATGCCCTCCAGCAGCAGTTTGACGCCCGGCCGCACTGCCCGTGACGGAGTGGTCCTGGGTTCGGGGACGCTGCGGGCGGCCTTGCTCGCGAGGGTGCGCAGGTGCTCGTGCTCGGCGTCGTCCAGCTGCAGGGCGCGGGCTAGGGAGTCGACGACGGACGGGCTGGGCCGGGTCTCCTTGCCGCGTTCGAGGCGGGTGTAGTAGTCGATGCTGATTCCGGCGAGAGTGGCCAGCTCTTCGCGGCGCAGCCCGGGCGTGCGCCGCGGCCCGGAGCCTGCCGCGAGCCCGGCCTCGGCGGGCGTCAGCCGAGTGCGGCGGGCACGCAGGAACCGCCCGAGCTCGGTGCCACCGCCGGCGGAGTGCTCACGTGTCATGTCCTCCAGTGTCAGCACGCCGTGACCTGCGCGGGAGGCGAATGAGGGGCCCTGTCGCTCCCCCGAACGGCGCTCCCCGGCACGGCACGGCCTGCCACTCCGCATGCCCCTGCCGCAGGCTGGATCCCGGTGGTGAAAGCAGCTCGCCGACAGAATTCGCCGTCGTCGAGACCACGTCCATGACATCTGTGAGCACGCGCACCGGACGGCGCCCGCGGTGCACTCGCCGCACCCGTCAGCGGGCGCGACAGCGCAGAGCGAAGGGGTTGGAGACATGAGCGAGGACACGAGGGAAGTAGTCGTCGTCATCGGTTCCGGAAGCATCGGCCTCGCCATCGCGCGTCGCGTCGGTGCCGGCCGTACCGTGCTGCTCGCCGACTACAGCGACAAGGCGGCCGGGGCGGCCGCCGAACGCCTGCGCGGCGAGGGACACGACGTGACCACCCGCGTCACCGACGTCTCCGACCGCGATGCCGTGGAGGCCCTTGCCGCCGCGGCCGCCGCCCTGGGGCCGGTCACCCAGGTGGTGCACACCGCCGGCGTTTCCCCCACCCAGGCAAGCATCGAGCGGATCCTGCACGTCGACCTGGTCGGCACCGCGATGGTGCTGGACGCGTTCGCCCGCGTCGTCGCCCCGGGCGGGGCCGGCATCGTGATCGCCAGCATGGCCGGCCACCGGGAGAGCCCCTACCCGCCCGAGATCGAGCACGCCCTCGCCACCACCGACACCGCGAGCCTGCTGGAGCTGCCGTTCCTCCAGCCCGACCAGGTCGGCTCCACCGTCCACGCCTACGCGCTCTCCAAGCGGGCCAACTCGCTGCGCGTGCAGACCGCCGCCGTCGCCTGGGGCAGGCGAGGAGCCCGCGTCAACGCCGTCAGCCCCGGCGTCATCATCACGCCGCTCGCCCTGGACGAGCTGTCCGGGCCCCGGCAGGAGTGGTTCGAGCAGGTACGCAAGGTGTCGTCCGCCGGACGCTTCGGCACCCCCGACGAGGTCGCCGACGCGGCCGCCTTCCTCCTCGGCCGCCAGGCCGGCTTCATCACCGGCGCCGACCTCCTCATGGACGGCGGCGTAACCGCGGCGCTGCGCACCGGAGAACTGACGCTCCCCTGACCGGCCACGAACCCGAACCCCTTCCCGCACCCTTTCGAACAAGGAAAGACCATGACGACTGCACCCATGACCGTGCTGGTGGTCGGCGCGACCGGCAGCATCGGACGCCTCGTCGTAGCCGAGGCCATCGCGCGGGGACACACCACCCGCGCCCTGGTACGCGACATTGGCAAAGCCCGGCGCGTGCTCCCCGCCGAGGTACAGCTCGCCGTGGGCGACATCACGCAGCCCGACACGCTGCCCGGGGCCGTGGCCGATGTCGACGCCATCGTGCTCACGCACGGCTCCATGTCCGCGCCGGAGACAGTCGACTACGGCGGAGTCCGCAACGTCCTGGCAGCCCTGGACGGGCAGAAGCCTCACATCGTGCTGATGACCGCCATCGGCGTCACCGCCCGCAGCAGCGCGTACAACCATCTGCTCGAGTGGAAGCGCCGCTCCGAACGCCTGGTCCGGGCGAGCGGCCTGCCCTACACGGTCGTGCGGCCGGGCTGGTTCGACATGAACGACCCCGACGAGCAGCGCCCGGTCTTCCTGCAGGGCGACACGCGGCGCTCCGGCGGTCCCGCCGACGGTGCCGTCTCGCGCCACCGGATCGCCCAGGTGCTGGTGGCGGCCGTCGCTACTCCGGAGGCGGTGCGCCGCACCTTCGAACTCGTCGCGGAACAGGGCCCCGCCCCCGGCGACCCGACCCCGCTGTTCGCCGCGCTGGACGAGGACGCGCCCGGCGCCCTGGACGCGGTCCGCGACGAGGCCAACATGCCGCTGGAGCGGGAGCCTCAGCGGGTCCGCGACGACCTGGATGCCCTTGCGACGCCGCCCGGACGGTGACGGCCGCCTCGTCCGTTCTACGCCGGATGGCCCCGTGCCCTGAGCGGGATCACCCAGCTCAAGGCCATCGTCGAGAAGCCGGGCCACCCGGCCTGGCGCACGCCCCGCATCCCGGAAACGGAACACCCGGAAAGAGAACCATGGAACTCCTCAAGCACCAGCCCACCACCAAGGCTCCCGCCGACTGGTTCACCGGCGACGTCTGGTTCGACGTCCTGTACGCGGGCGAGGAACCGTCCCGGATGCGCGCCAACATGGTGCGCTTCTCCCCGTGCGCCCGCACCGACTGGCACTCCCACGCCACGGGCCAGACCCTGCACATCGTCTCCGGCGTCGCACTGATCGGAACCCGGGACGGCACCGTCATCGAGGCACACCCCGGTGACACGATCCACACCCCGCCAGGTGAGGAGCACTGGCACGGCGCCACCTCCGACCGCTTCATGACCCACCTGGCCTTGTGGGAGGGCACCGGACCCGACGGCGGCCCGGAGACCACCTGGCTGGAGAAGGTCGACGACGCGGAGTACGGAGCACCGCGCAGCCGCACCCGCTGACACCCTCCGCGACCACCCGAACAGGGAAACAGACCATGCGAGCAACCCTCATGTACGGCGCCGGCGACGTCCGCGTCGAGAACGTCCCCGACCCGAAGATCCACCAGCCGACCGACGCGATCGTGCGTGTCCTGCGCTCCTGCGTCTGCGGCAGCGACCTGTGGCCCTACGGGTCGATGCCCGCGACCGACCACGGCCAGCGCATGGGCCACGAGTTCCTCGGCGTCGTCGAGGAGACCGGCTCCGGCGTCTCGGCCCTCAAGGCGGGCGATGTGGTGGTCGCACCGTTCGTCTGGGCCGACAACACCTGTGAGTTCTGCCGCGAGGGCCTGCACACGTCGTGTCTGCACGGCGGGCAGTGGGCGCGCGACGGAGTCGACGGCGGCCAGGGCGAAGCGGTACGCGTCCCGCAGGCCCAGGGCACACTGGTCAAGCTGCCGGTCGGCGAGGACTCCGCCCTGCTGCCGTCCCTTCTGACTCTGTCCGACGTCCTCTGCACCGGCCATCACTGTGCGGTCACCGCCGGCGTCGGCCCCCGCACGACCGTCACCGTCGTCGGCGACGGCGCGGTCGGCCTGTCCGCCGTCCTCGCGGCCAAACGGCTCGGCGCCGAGCGGATCATCCTCATGGGCCGGCACAAGGACCGCACCGACCTCGGCAGGGACTTCGGCGCCACCGACGTCGTGGCCGAGCGCGGCGACGAAGGCGTCGAGCGCGTGCGCGAACTGACCGGCGGCCACGGCACGCACACGGTCCTCGAATGCGTCGGCACCCTGCCCGCCCTGCACATGTCGATCGGCACGGTCCGCCCCGGCGGCACCATCAGCCGGGTCGGCGCCCCGCAGTATCCCGAAGTCCCGCTGGGCTTCCCGGAGTTCATGAACAACATCACCCTCACCGGCGGTGTCGCCCCGGCGCGCGCCTACATCGAGGAACTGCTGCCCGACATCCTGGAGGGCCGGATCGAACCGGGCCGCGTCTTCGACCGCACCGTGGGCATCGATGAAGTCCCTGACGGCTACCGGGCCATGGCCGACCGCGAGGCCCTGAAGGTCCTCGTCAAGTCGTGAGGACCGGCTCCTTGTCCAGCCGGAGCATCACGTCGTACTCCGGTGTCCCTGGCGCGGCGTGATACGCGACCAGGCGTTGGCCGAAGCATCCCTCGGGCTGGAGCGAGTGGTAGCTGAAAGCGAAGGTTCCGGCCTCGGGGTGATGGAACGTCTTGGTGCCGTGGTGGTGGCCCTTCACGTCGTACCGCTCCCACAGGCGGACGAAGTCCGGGCTCTTGGCGAGGAGTTCGTCGACGAGGCCGGTGAGGTCGGGGGCGTCCGGTTCGACGCCCGAGAGGGCGCGCAGGCGGGCGACGCAGCCGCGGATCTGGTTCTCCCAGTCCTCGAACAGGACACGGGCGGTGGGGTGCAGGAAGACGTAGCGCACGATGTTGCGCCGCCCCTCCGGCCAATCCTCCAGACCGGCCAGCAGCCGCAGCCCGCCGGGGTTGGTCGCGAGCAGGTCCATGGTGCGGCTGACGATGTGCGCGGGATACGGGCGCATGCCCTCCAGAAGCAGTTGCAGGCCCGCGTCCACGGTCTGCCCGAGCACCGCCGCCGACTGCTCCGCCCCTCTGCCCCGTGCGGCGCACGCGGCGAGCTCGCGCAGGTGCAGGAGCTCGGCCTCCTCCAGCAGCAGAGCGGAGGCGAGCGCGTCGACGACCGAGGGGCTGGGGTTGGTCTCCCGGCCGCGCTCCAGCCGGGTGTAGTAGTCGATGCTCACCCCGGCCAGGGTGGCGAGTTCCTCCCGGCGCAGGCCCGGCGTACGGCGCAGGCCCGCCCCCTCCGGGAGGTCCACGTCGGCGGGGGTGACCCGGGCGCGGCGGGCCCGCAGAAAGTGCCCCAGCTCACTGCCACCGTTCTTGCCGCTGCGCTGCTCACGTGCCATGCGATCCAGTCTGGCAGCCGTGTGACCAGGGTGAAGGCCGTCAGAGGGGCCCTGTCACACCCTGGAACGCCGCTCCCCGGCACAGCGCGGTCTGCCAGGCCTTGCGGATCAGCAGCAGGCTGACAGACGGCCCGGAAATCCGAAGGACAAGGAGCGAACGATGAAGCGCATCAAGCTGGGAGACCTGGAGGTCTCCCGCATCGGTCTGGGCGCGATGTCGATGTCTCACGCCTACACGGGGGCCGGCACCGATGACGCGGAGTCGATCCGCACGATCCACCGGGCTCTCGACCTGGGCGTCACCTTGATCGACACCGCCGAGGTCTACGGTCCGTACGCCAACGAGGAACTCGTCGGCCGCGCGCTGAAGGGCCGCCGCGAAGGTGTCGTACTGGCCACGAAGTTCGGCTTCCTGTCGCACACCGGTCGTGAGGGCGGCATCGACAGCAGTCCGGCGAACATCCGCATCGCCGTCGAAGGCTCGCTCAAGCGCCTCGGCACGGACTGCATCGATCTCTACTATCAGCACCGTGTCGACCCGGACACGCCGATCGAGGACACCGTCGGAGCCCTCGCGGAACTGGTCGCCGAGGGCAAGATCCGCCACATCGGGCTGTCCGAGGCGGGCGTGGACAGCATCCGCCGTGCGCACGCCGTCCACCCAGTGGCGGCTCTGCAGTCGGAGTACTCCCTGTGGACCCGTGATCCGGAGCCGGAGGTGCTGCCGCTCCTGCGCGAGCTCGGCATCGGCTTCGTGCCCTACTCACCGCTGGGCCACGGCTTCCTCACCGGCCAGATCCGCTCCACCGACGACTTCGACGACACCGACTGGCGCAAGAACAACCCCCGCTTCACCGGTGAGAACTTCCAGCGCAACCTGCGCCTGGCCGACGAGGTCAGGGCCGTAGCCGACGAAGCCGGCGGAACACCCGCGCAGATCGCCCTGGCCTGGCTGCTCGCCCAGGGCGACGACATCGCTCCCATCCCCGGCACCAAGCGGGTCGAGCGGGTCGAGGAGAACACCGCCGCCGACGGCATCGTGCTGACCGCCGAGCAGATCGAGAAGCTCGACAACCTGCCCGCGGCCGCCGGTGACCACCACGACGAGGCCGGCATGCGCCTCCTCGGCCGGTGACAGCCCCACACACCAAGCCGGAACCCACCCCTGGAGCCATCGTGCGGCCCACAGCAGACCCGTCCGCCCGCGAGGAGATCCTCGACGCCCACCGCGCCTTTCTGAAGGCCATGCACGAGGGCGACACCTCGGCCCTCGACGCCCTGCTCGACGACGAATCCACCCTCACCCACATGACGGGGTACGTGCAGCCGAAGGCCGAATGGCTGGCACAGATGAGACAAGGCCAGTTCGTCTACCACACCATCGACGAGAAGAGCACGACCCTCGACGTCGACGGCGACACGGCACACCTGGTCGTCCGGACCGTCACGGACGCCACCGTGTACGGCACCCGGTGGGACTGGCGGCTGCAACTCGCCACCGACTACGCCCGCCGCAGCGACACGTGGGTCGTGCTGCGCACCAAGGCCACCACCTGGTGACCGAGACCGTCCGGAGGCGGATGTGACAGTGACCCGGGCTGGGCCTGGTCGTGCACGGCGGACGCCCGGAGGCCGTGGAAGCGGCCGGTCACGTGCGCGCGTGGTGCGAGGAACGCGGCGAGCGGTGCGCGGACATCGGCGTGTGGCACGACGGCGGGCGGCGCAGCGCCCGTGAGGAGGTCGAGGCCGCGGGCGACCCCGACCTCGTGGTCACCCTCGGCGGCGACGGCACTTTCCTGCGCGGCGCCCGGCTGGCCGCCGCGAACGACGCCCTGGTCCTGGGTATCGACCTGGGCCGGGTGGGTTTCCTGACGGAGGTGTCGGCCTCCGCGGTGCGCTCGGCACTGGACGCGGTGCGCGAGGACCGGTTCGACATCGACACCCGCATGCTCCTTGCCCTGCGTGCCTCGCGCCGGTTGGAGGTCCCGTCGGGCATGGAGTCCCTCATCGAGTACGGCCGCGGTCCGCTCCTGTCGCCTCCGCGGGTGCGGCCGGACTGCGAGGTCGACAAGGACCGGGGCATCCCGCTGGACGTGACCGTGCTCAACGACATCGTCCTGGAGAAGCTGGTGAGGGACCGGCAGGTGTCCGTCGGCGTCTACGTCTCCGGCCGGCTCCTGGCCTCCTACTCGGCCGACGCGCTCGTCGTCGCCACCCCGACCGGCTCGACGGCCTACAGCTTCGCCGCCGGCGGACCCGTCGTCTCGCCGCGCGCGGAGGCACTCTCCTTCACGCCGGTCGCCCCGCACATGGCCTTCGACCGCTCGGTCGTCACCGCCCCCGAC
This sequence comes from Streptomyces sp. CA-249302, assembly GCF_050936785.1. Lineage (NCBI taxonomy): Bacteria > Bacillati > Actinomycetota > Actinomycetes > Kitasatosporales > Streptomycetaceae > Streptomyces > Streptomyces sp. CA-249302. The sequence continues at coordinate 9,336,221 of NZ_JBNJMG010000001.1, forward strand.
GAGCCCGTCGGCCTGCACCCCCTGGAACGCTCGGGACCGGCCGCGGTGAGCATCGACGGCCAGCTGCGGGCCGTCCGGCTGGGCCCCATGGACTTCTACGGCCGCCTCCGCGAGCGCGGCGAGCCCAGCGGACCACCGCGGGCGAGGTAGTGATGCTCTCCCAGTACAGCAACGCCGACAGGAACAGCAACAGGACGGCCTCGGGCGGCAGTTGGACCTCATGCAGCGCGGGGACGAAGCCCAGCAGAGCACCGATGACGAGCAGCAGCACGGGCGGTGCGACGCGCAGCCGGTGTCCGATGCCCTCCCCCAGCAGGAGGGCAAGCCCCAGGACCACGATCAGTTCGAGGCCGAGCACGGTGATTCTCCCTGTCGGTTCAGGAGTGTTCGGTTGTGGTCAGGAGTCCAGGTCGTCGGCGAAGTGGCGGAAGCCGTGCCGGTCGACGTGCATCGACCACAACGTCTCCGCCAGCACGTTCGGATCCTTGCGATGGTGGCCCGGGACGATTGCACCGGGAATGACGAGCCGGCCGACATGAATGCCCCCGGCGGCGAGGGTGTCGTGCAGCATCCGGCCGTACGCGCTCTGAGCGGCGAAAGCGATCGACGTGCCGGCTCGCTCGGGGTGCGGGACGACCGCGCTGCCGCCGTTGACGAACAGGATCGTGCCGCGGCCGAGGCCACGCATGCCGTGCAGCACCTGCTGCACGGCGGTGACCGGCCCGTAGAGCGAGAACTCCACGGGACCGGTCAGGTCCGTCGGCGTCGTCTCCAGGACCGGCCGCATGAAGTCGCCACGCGGGACGGGGCTGTACTGAAGGATCTCGACCGGTCCGAGCGTGGCGTGCACCGAGTCGAGCGCGGCCTGGAGCGACTTGGTGTCGTGCACGTCGGCGGCGAAGCCGCGCGCTGTGATGCCCTCGGCGCCGAGGGCGGCGGCGAGGGCATCGAGACGGGCCTGGTCGCGGGCGATGAGGGCGACCTCGTGGCCCGCGCGGCCGAAGCGGTGGGCGACGGCGGCTCCGATGATGGCGATGGTGGTCATGGTGCGTCCGTGTGCGAGAGGGAGGTGGGGCCCCGTACGGGGGCGTTGCGGGGGAGCCGGCCCCCGTACGGGGTGTTTTCGGGGCGCGGGCCGTGGATCAGGCCGGCGTCGTGGTGTCGATGACGAAGCGGTAGCGGACGTCGGAGGCGAGGACGCGGTCGTACGCCTCGTTGGGTCTCCGGCAGGCCGCCGATGAGGGAACCAGCGAAGGTGCGGCCCTTCCTCAGCAGGGACAAGACGTTGACCGACAGCGGCTCGGCCGGGGCACCTACGCTGACCAGGGTGCCGGCCAGCTCCTCGAAGGTCTCCGGCTCGCTGGTGGCGTGACAGTGGTCGGCGCCCGGCTTCCTGCCGTCGTCCCTGGTTCTTCAGCGACTGCGAGAGGACGGCGACCTTCTTGCCAGGGCCGGCGCCGAACCGCTTGAGCGGCGAGTACGTGGTGATGCCCGCGCACAACAGCGGCGCGGCGTTGGTGAGACCGATGTTGTCGGGCAGGTTCAGGACGAAGTCCTCGTCCACCGTCATACGGCTGGCACAGCCGCCCTGGGTGACCTGGCCGTACTTGTCGGTGTCGCCGAAGGTGAGGGTGCCGCCGCCCTGGACGCAGTACTGCTCGCGTCCGGCCAGGCAGTACTCGCACTCGCGGCAGCCACTCCGGCGATCTCGTGCCCCGGAACGACCGGATAGACCTGTCCGCCCCAGTCGTCGCGGGCGTGGTGGATGTCGGAGTGGCAGATACCGCAGTACTCGATGTCGATGAGGACGTCCCGCGGGCCGACTTCACGCCGCTCGATCGTAGTCGGAGTGAGCGGTTCGGTCGCGGAGGTGGCGGCGAATGCGTTTGCGGTAAGCACGGTTCTCCCCTGGGGGAGGAGGGGGGTGTGGTCAGCGGGGAACGAGCTGCATGGTCGTCGAATTCGCCTCTTCGCTGGTGATGGCCTGGATGATGTACGCGGCGTCTACGGCATCGTTGATCTCGTCCGCATCGGCCTCGTCGGCGACGTCGAGGAAGGCGACGTCCTTGGCTAAACCGCCCGCCTCGATACGGCCCTCTTGGCGGGCGCGGGTGCCGCGGTACCAGTCGGAGCCGGAGCCGGAGCCGGAGCCGTGGACGGAGCGGACGTGGATGGTGTCGCCGAGACGGACCGCCCAGATGGTGCGCCGGCTGCTCAGCACGTCGCTGGGGTGCAGGGAGGCGATGTCCAGTTCGTCGTGGTGCCCATGGGGGGGGCTCCTTGCGTGAGGTCCGGTGGGTGGTCACCGCTGCCGGGCGGGCCTGAGCAGCAGACTGGCCGCGGTGGTGACGAGGACCAGGGCGGCGGCGGTCAGGAGGCTGGTGCGCAGGCCGTGAAAGAAGGTCGCGTGCTGGGCCACCAGGGCGCCGAACACGGCCACGGCCAGAGCCCCGCCGACCTGGCGGGCGGTGTTCAGGACACCGCTGGCGGTACCGGCGCGCTCGGCCGGGACGCGATCGAGGAGCAGGGAGGTCACCGCCGGGACGGCGAGACCGCCGCCCGTGCCGACCGGGATCATTAGCAGCACCATCAGCCAGGTGGGCGCCGAAGCCTGCGGGACGCACAACAACACGAGGCCCGTGGCCATGGCTAGCTGCCCGGTGATGATGGGCACACGCGGGCCGAACTTCCGAGCCGACCAGGCAGCCGTGGGGCTGACGAAGGCGGTCAGCAGGGTCATCGGCAGGAAGGCGAGCCCGGTGGCCAGCGGCGACAGCCCCTGCTCCTGCTGAAGGTAGAGACTGAGCAGGAAGATCATGCCGTAGAAGCCGACGTTGAGGGCGAAGCCGATCGACGCCGAGATCGCCATGGTGCGTTCGCGGAGCAGCGACAGCGGCACCATCGGGTTCCGACCACGAGCCTGGGAGATGAAGAAGACCGCACCCGCGACGACAGCCACCAGCAGGGCCAACAGCACCCGGGGCGCGGCCAGGCCGACCGCGCCGGTCTCGATCGCGGCGAACGTCAGCCCGCCCATCGCCGCCACCGCGCTGAGCTGCCCGGTCCAGTCGAACGGGGTGTCCGCGCGGCGCGGGGAGCGGCGCGTGCGGCTGAGTAGGAACAGGGCCAGCAGGCCGACCGGCAGATTGACGAAGAAGATCATCCGCCAGCTGATCTCACTCAGCAGACCGCCCAGCACCGGTCCGGCCGCGCCGCCCACCGAACCGCCCATCGCCCAGATGGAGATCGCCCGGGCCCGCCGCGCGGAGTCCGGGAACGCCTCGCGGAGCAGAGCCAGCGAAGCCGGCACGATCACCGCGGCGCCCGCGCCCTGCACCAGCCGTGCCCCGACCAGTACCCCCAGGTTCGGGGCGAAGCCGCAGGCCGCCGATGCGACGGTGAACACGACGAGCCCCGCCCCGAACGCCTGGCGCGCGCCGATCCGGTCGGTCACGGATCCCGCCGACAGGAGCAGCGCGGCGAACATCAGCGTGTAGCCGTCGACCACCCACTGCAGCCCGGTGATACCGCTGTCGAAATCCCGGCCGATCTCGGGCAGGGCGACATTGACGATCAACGCGTCGAGCGTCATCACGAAGAAGCCGAGCAGCGCGGCCGCCAGCGCCCACCGGGCACCTGTACCGCTAGCACGGTCGGCGTCCGTGGAAGGTGATCGCCGGGTGGGCGCGGCGGGACTGGACACGGGTTCTCCTGGGACAGAGGCGGTCTTCCGGAACGGTGTCCAGCGTGCGCGCCGCACGCCCCGGGCGGCAGGCCGTGCTGTGCAGGGGAGCGGTGTTCCGGGGCGTGACAGGGCCCCTCTGGTTCCATCCGTGCCGGTCGGGCCAGGCCTGCGGCGCACTCCTGGCCTGCGCAGGGAGGAACTGGCCACCCTCGCCGGGGTCAGCATCGACTACTACACACGCCTGGAGCGCGGCAAGGAGACCAACCCCGGCCCGTCCGTCGTCGACGCCCTCGCCCCGCTTGCCGTGGTTGCACTCAGATTCGTGACGGCGGCCACAGGGAGACAAGGGCTGTTCCGTCAGGCGGCAGGGCTCCGGAGGGTTGATTCCGGCCAGGTGCCCGCGTATAAATAAGCAACTTTCTTTCTTACAGTGCGCCGACAGTGAGAAGAGGCCACCGTGACCCGCCGATATCCAGCAGGCCCCCAGCGATTGCTGCGTTCGCTCAACGGTCGTGCCGTGCTGGAGGCGATCGACGAGGCGGGCCCCGTCACGACCACCGACCTGGCGGGGCGGATCCCGTTGTCGCGGCCCACCGTGGCCGCCGCCGTCGGGCTGCTGCTGGAGCGCGGGGTGATCACCGAGGTCGGCCCCGCGACCGGCCGCAAGGGCCCGGCGCCGGCGCAGTACCGGGTCAACGCCGACTGTGCCTTCGCGATCGGTGTGGACGTCGGGCACCGCAGGATCCGGGCCGCGGTCGCCGACGTCACGGGCCGGGTGCGGGCGCGGGTCGAGTCGGAGCAGCACGGGGAACAGGGCACCGCGGCCTTCGTCGGGCAGGTCCTCGACATGTGCGTCGGGCTGGCCGGGCAGGTCGGGCGGCGGCTCGACGAGATCACCCAGGTCGTCGCCGGGCTGCCGGCCGCCGTCGGCCCGGACGGACGCCAACTGTCGTACACCACGGGCCTGCCCGACGCGGGAGAGGGGCTCGGCGAGGCACTCGGCCGGGCGATCCCCGCGCCGCTGCTCCTGGAGAACGACGTCAACCTCGCCGCGCTCGCCGAGCGCACCCACGGCCGCGGCGCCGACACCGACGACTTCGTGCTGGTCAGTCTCGGCGTCGGACTCGGTCTCGGACTCGTGGTGGACGGACGGGTCCGCCGGGGCGCCACGGGCGTCGCCGGTGAGGCCGGCTACCTCCCCAGCGACCGGATGATCGCGCCGGCCGGAGAGCGCAGGGACCTCGTGCAGGAGCACCTCGGCGCCCGCTACATCAGCGCCGAGGCGGCCCGGCTCGGACTGCCCGGTGACGGCAGCCCCCGTTCGGTCTTCGAGCTCGCTCGCGCCGGCGACCCGGGCGCGCTGGAGATCGTGGACGACACCGCGCGCAGCGTCGCCTACGTGGTGGCCTGCGTCGTCCCCCTCATCGACCCGGCGCTCATCGTGCTGGGCGGCGCCATCGGCGCCAACGGCGACCTGCTGCTCGAACCGGTCGCCCGCCATCTGGCCGACTTCAGTACGTTCCGGCCGCCGATCGTCGCCTCCGGGCTCGGCCAGGACGCCGTACTCACCGGGGCGACCACCAGGTCGGCGGAGCTGGCCCGCGAGGCCGCCTTCGCCGCCGCCACCACTCCCGTGCCGCAGGACGAGCCCTCGGCCCTGTCCTGAGGAACAACCGCGGCGACGCCGTCTTGCCGGACAGCGCCGCCGCTCCAGGTCGCCGGGCATTGCCGTGCCCGTCGACCGACGACCGATCCGTCACCCAGGGAATCCCGTCTCCGAGGAAGGACGATCAGTGTTCAAACCTATCACCGGGCCCGTCGCCGGGGCTGTGTCCGTCACGGCCGCCGGAGTGCTGCTGCTGGCCGGCTGCACATCCACCGGACCCTCGTCGTCAGAACCCGACACCGCCATATCCGCGGGCGCCTCGCACGCGCCCACCACCGTCACCGTCTGGACCTTCAACCACCTCCCGAACGAGGTGGCCGCGTTCAGGGCGACCCTGAACCGGCTGCACACCAAGTACCCCTGGCTGACCGTGAAGTTCGTCCCCAACAAGGACGACGCCGCCTACGCCAAGGCGGTCGCCGCGGGCGATCCGCCCGACGTCTTCATCAGCTCCGCGCCCGACAACGTGGCGAAGTTCTGCTACAACGGCACGGTCGCCGACATCGGCCCCTACCTGTCCTCCGCCAAGATCGACACGGCGAAGACCTTCCCGGCCGCGACCCTCGCCTACACCCGTTACCAGGGCAAGCAGTGCGCACTGCCGCTGCTGACCGACGCCTTCGCGCTCTACTACAACAAGCAGATGTTCAAGGCGGCCGGCATCACCAAGCCGCCCACCACCCTCGCCGAACTGACGGCCGACGCCAAGAAGTTGACCGTCAAGAACGCCGACGGCTCGATCAAGACCTACGGCTTCGTGCCCCGCTCCGACTACGACGTCAACCGGTATCTCTTCACCGGCGCGCACAGCGGCACCGAGTTCTACGGCAAGGACGGCAAGACCACCTTCGCCTCGGACGCCAAGTGGCAGCAGCTGCTGAAGTGGGACCAGGACCTCATCGACTACTACGGCGAGGCCAACGTCCAGAAGTTCGTGGGCCGTTACCAGCCGCACGCCGACGACGCCGGCAACCCGCTGCTGACCGGAGCCGCGGCCATGGAGTACGACGGCGAGTGGCACGTCGGCGAGATCGCCTCGGAGAAGAAGGACTTCGACTACGGCGTCGTCCCGATGCCGGTGCTGGACAACTCGTCGGCCACGTACGGCGCCGGCAGCACCCTCGGCACCGTCGCCTACCTGTCGGCGGGCTCGAAGCACAAGCAGGAGGCGTTCTTCGCGCTCCAGCAGCTCACCACCGACACCACGTTCCTGAACACCCTCGCGGACACGGTCTACAACATCCCGACCACGTTCGCTGCGCTCAAGGCCTGGGACAAGCGGGACGACCCGCACTGGAAGCCGTTCGTCGACGTCTTCGAGAACGAGAACTCCACCTACAAGACGCTCACCCCGGCGGGCATCGAGGACATGGACACCTGGCGGGCGTTCCTCCTCGACTACGAGCAGGGCAAGGTGAAGAGCGCCGCGAGCGGGCTCGCCGGCGTCGGGAAGAAGATCGACGACCTCAACTCCCAGAGCGGGCAGTAGAGATGACGACCGTACTCGCCCCCGTCGGCGAGGCCCCGGGCACCGCGCGCACGCGCACCGCCCGGGGCGGGCGGCGCCGCCCGAGCAAGGCCCGCTGGTGGGTCGTCCTCGCCTTCCTGTCCCCGTTCGTCATCGGGTTCTGCGTCTTCGTGCTCTACCCGGTGATCGCCACCCTCTACTACTCCCTCACCGACTTCCAGGCCGGCTCCTACCGCCCGGTGCGGTTCGTCGGACTGCGCAACTACCGCGCCCTCTTCAGCCAGTCCGACACCTTCTGGGTGGCCGTGCGCAACACCCTGTGGATGGTCGTCGTCATGGTGCCGCTGCGCACCGCCTGGGCCATGCTCACCGCCTGGGTGATCATCCGCGTCAAGCGCGGCCGGGCCGTCTACCGCACGCTGTTCTTCCTGCCGTCGATGGTGCCGGTGGTGGCCGCGGCCCTGTCGTTCATCGTGCTGCTCAACCCGGTCGGCCCGCTCAACCGACTCCTCGCCTGGGTCGGAATCAACGGCCCCGGCTGGTTCTCGGACCCCGCCTGGTCCAAGCCCAGCCTCGTCCTGATGGCCCTGTGGGCGAGCGGCAACGTCATGGTCATCTTCTCCGCCGCCATGCTCGACGTACCGCGCGAGCTGTACGAGGCCGCCGAACTCGACGGCGCGGGCACACTCCAGAAGTTCCGCAGCGTCACCCTCCCGGCGATCTCCCCGGTGATCTTCTTCGCGCTGCTCACCGGCATGATCTACACGTTCCAGTACTTCACCGAGGCCTTCGTCGCCTCCAGCTCCGCCAACGCCACCTCCTCCAGCAACGACCTGATCGGTTACCCGGCCAACTCGCTGCTGTTCTACTCGACCGAGCTGTACCGGCAGGGCTTCGCCTACTTCAAGACCGGCTACGCCTCGGCCATGGCCTGGCTGCTGTTCCTGGTCATCTTCGCGGCGACGGTGGTCTTCATCCGCGCCTCGTGCCGCTTCGTGCACTACTCGGGCGGTGGCCGATGAGCACCGTGACCCTCACCAAGCCGCGCGCCGGGCGCCGCGCCCTGTACCTCGTCGCCGAACACGCGCCCGCCATCGCCGTCGCGCTCTGCTTCCTGCTCCCGCTGACGATCGGCGTGCTCACCGCGTTCATGACCCAACACCAGGCCGGTACCGGCTCGTTGTGGCCCTCGCCCTGGGAGTTCGGCAACTTCGGCGAGGTCTTCAAGGCCATGCCGTTCGGCCGCGACCTCCTCAACACCATGCTGTACGCCGGACTGTCCACGATCGGCGTCGTCGTCTCCTCCGTGCCCGTGGCGTACGCGCTGGCCCGGCTGAAGTGGCGTGGCCGGGAGGCGGTCTTCCTGGTCGTCCTCGCCGCGATGATGATCCCGGCCCAGGTCACCAGCCTGCCGCTGTACGTCATGTACGCGCACGCCGGCTGGGTGGGCACCCTCAAGCCGCTCATCGTGCCGTCCTTCTTCGGTGACGCGTTCAGCATCTTCCTGCTGCGCCAGTTCTTCCTCACCATCCCGGAGGAGTTCACCGAGGCGGCCCGGGTGGACGGCGCGGGCGAACTGCGCATCCTGTGGCGGGTGTTGATCCCGATGGCCCGCCCGGCGATCGCCGCCGTCGGCCTGTTCGCCTTCCTCTACGCCTGGAACGACTTCTACAACCCGCTGCTCTACACGGGCAACAGCGACACCGGCCAGACCCTCGCGGTGGCCCTCAGCCAGCTCGCCAAGAACGGGCACCAGAACGCCTACCAGCTCCAGATGGCCGCCTCGCTGATGTTCCTGCTGCCGGTCCTGGTGCTGTTCTTCCTGGCCCAGAAGGTCTTCGTCGAGGGCATCGCGCTGACCGGCGTCAAGGGCTGACCCCCCACATCTCATGGGAGCACGATGAAGATCACCGTTGTCGGCGGTGGCAGTACCTACACGCCCGAACTCATCGAGGGCTTCGCCCGGCGCACCGACGTGCTGCCGGTCGACGAACTCGTCCTCCAGGACATCGATGCCGAACGCCTCTCCGTCATCGGCGACTTGGCCCGCCGTATCCTCGCCCGCCAGGGCTTTGCCGGCCGCCTGACCACGACGACCGACCTCGGCGAAGCCGTGGACGGAGCCGCCGCGGTCCTCGTCCAGCTCCGGGTGGGCGGCCAGGCCGCCCGGCTGGTCGACGAGACCCTGCCGGGAAGGTTCGGCCTGCTCGGCCAGGAGACCACCGGCCCCGGCGGCTTCGCCAAGGCCCTGCGCACGGTGCCGGTGGTGCTCGACATCGCGGAGGAGGTACGGCGCCGGGCCCAACCCGGCGCCTGGATCGTCGACTTCACCAACCCGGTCGGCATCGTCACCCGCGCCCTGCTGGACGCCGGACACCGCGCGGTCGGCCTGTGCAACGTGGCGATCAAGTTCCAGCGGCAGCTGGCCGCCCGCCTCGGCACCGATCCCGAACGGGTACGGCTCGGCCACGCCGGCCTCAACCACCTGTCCTGGATCCGCTCGGTCACGGTCGACGGGACGGACCGCCTGCCGGAACTCCTGGGCTCAGACGCCCTCGACGAGATCGCCGCCCAAGTCCGCCTCCCCGCCGGTGCGTTGCGCGATCTCGGGGCCATCCCCTCGTACTACCTCCACTACTTCTACTGCACCGACGAGGAGATCCGGACCCAGCAGGCGGGCAATCACCGGGCGGAGCAGGTCCTCGCCATCGAGCGGGAGTTGCTCACGCTCTACGCCGACCCCGCCCTCGACCACAAGCCCGGCCTGCTGGAGCGGCGGGGCGGGGCCTACTACAGCGAGGCCGCGGCCGCCCTGGTCACGAGCCTGCTCACCGGAGACGGCGCCCACCACTACGTCAACGTCCGCAACGGCGGACTGCTGCCCGGACTGCCGGACGAGGCCGTGGTCGAGGTGGGGGCCGACGTCGACACCGCGGGCCCCCGACCCGTCCCCGTACCGCCCCTGCCGCCCGAGATGCTGGGGCTGGTCCAGGCGGTCACGGCGTACGAGACGCTGACGATCGAGGCCGCGCTGACCGGGGACCGCAAGGTGGCCCGACGGGCGCTGGTGGCCAACCCCCTCGTGCGCGAATGGGGGCTCGCGGCGGAGCTCCTCGACGCCCTGCTGGAGGCCAACCGCCGCCATCTGCCCCGGTTCTTCGCGAGCGAGGCCGCCGATGCCTGACCTCGTGGTGGGCGTGGACGGCGGGAACTCCAAGACCGACCTCGTCCTCGCGGACACCGAAGGACGGCTGCTGTCCTGGGTGCGCGGCGCCGGTACCCGCCCGCACACCGAGGGCATGGAGGCCACCACCGATCGCCTCGCCCGCCTCGCCCGGCGTGCCCTGGCGGAGGCCGGCCTGCCCGGGACGACCCGGGTCGCGGTCGGCGCGTACTTCCTCGCCAATGTCGACCGCCGGGCCCAAGAGCGGCTGGCGCTAAGGCAGTTGACCCAGCTCGGCGTGGCCGCGCGGACCGTCGTGCGCAACGACACCCTCGCCGTGCTGCGGGCCGGCGCGCCGGACGGCTGGGGCGTGGCGGTGGTGTCGGGCGCCGGCATCAACGCGGCGGCCGTCCACCCGGGCGGCCGCTCGGCCCGGTTCCTCTCCCTCGGTGACATCACCGGCGACTGGGGCGGCGGCCTCGCCGTGGCCCGGGCGGGGCTGGGCGCCGCCGTCCGCGCCGGCGACGGCAGGGGCCCGGCGACCCGACTGCGGCAGGACCTGCCGGCCCACTTCGGCCTGGACAGCGTGGAGTCGGTCGCGCTGGCCGTCAGCGGCGGCGACATCCCGGTCATCGCACTGCACGGCCTGGCCCCGCTGGTCTTCGCGAGCGCCGCCGAGGGGGACGCCGTGGCACGGGGCATCGTCGAGCGCCTCGGCGACGAGATCGTCGCCATGGTGACCGCCCTGCTGCGCCGGCTCCGCCTGCTGCGCACCCCCACCCCGGTAGTCCTGGGCGGCGGCACACTCCAGAACGACCACGTGCTCCTGCCCGAACACATCCGCACCGGCCTGTCCACCGAGGCCCCGCTGGCCCGCCCTCTGGTGCTCGACGTCCCCCCGGTCGCGGGCGCCCTCACCGAGGCCTTGGAGACCGCGGGGGCCCCGAGCGCCGCCCGCAGACGGCTCCGCGAGACGGTGGCGGCACGCAAGCCACCGGAACCCCGGGTGGCGGACGCCTGAGGCGTTCGCCCCGAACCTCCCCGGGCGGGAGGACCGGGGCGGACGTCGAAGTCCGGCTGTCCGATGCCGAGTTGCCGTCGCCGACGCCCCGCACCCCGCCCGACCGGCACGTCACACCCACCGTCGCACACCCCACGTACCTGCGACTTTCACATGGACGCCACCGCACCCTTCCCTGACGTTTGCTGCTCTTGGAACACTCGCACCGCGCAGATTCCGTCACGTTCCGGCCATCCGCACCCAAGGATGAGAGGCAGCAACCCATGCCCGAAGTCAACCGGCGCAGATTCCTCCAACTCGCGGGCGCGACCACCGCCTTCACCGCGCTGAGCAACAGCATCGAGCGCGCCGCCGCGCTCCCGGCGAACCACCGCACGGGATCCATCGAGGACGTCGAGCACATCGTCGTCCTGATGCAGGAGAACCGTTCGTTCGACCACTACTTCGGCACGCTCCGGGGCGTCCGCGGCTTCGGCGACCCGCGCCCGGTGGTGACCCGGCAGGACGGAAAGCCGGTCTGGTACCAGTCGGACGGCACCAAGGACATCCTCCCCTTCCACCCCGACGCGGACGACCTGGGCATGGCCTTCATCCAGGACCTCCCGCACGGCTGGAACGACGGACACGCCGCGTTCAACGGGGCGAAGTACGACAAGTGGGTCCCCAACAAGGGCTCCACGACGATGGCGTACCTGACCCGCGAGGACATCCCGTTCCACTACGCGCTCGCCGACTCCTTCACCATCTGCGACGCGTACCACTGCTCGTTCATCGGTTCCACCGACCCGAACCGCTACTACATGTGGACCGGTTACACGGGCAACGACGGCCAGGGCGGCGGGCCGGTCCTCGGCAACGACGAGGTGGGCTACGGCTGGACCACGTACCCCGAGCGGCTGGAGAAGGCGGGCGTCTCCTGGAAGATCTACCAGGACGTCGGCGACGGCCTGGACGCGGCCGGCGGCTGGGGCTGGATCAACGACGCCTACCGTGGCAACTACGGCGACAACTCGCTGCTCTACTTCAACCAGTACCGCGACGCCAAGCCCGGCGACCCGCTGTACGACAAGGCCCGCACCGGCACCGACGCCACCAAGGGCGAGGGCTTCTTCGACCAGCTCAAGGCCGACGTCAAGGGCGGCGAGCTGCCGCGGATCTCCTGGGTCGTCGCCCCCGAGGCCTTCACCGAGCACCCCAACTGGCCCGCCAACTACGGTGCTTGGTACGTCGCCCAGGTGCTCGACGCGCTGACCTCGGACCCGAAGGTGTGGGCCAAGACGGCGCTGTTCATCACCTACGACGAGAACGACGGCTTCTTCGACCACCTGATCCCGCCGTTCCCGGCCGGCTCCGCCGCGCAGGGCAAGTCCACGGTCGACCCGACGCTCGACCTGTTCAAGGGCGACAGCAGCCACCCGGCCGGTCCCTACGGCCTCGGCCAGCGCGTGCCGATGCTCGTCGTCTCGCCCTGGAGCAAGGGCGGTTACGTCTGCTCCGAGACGCTCGACCACACCTCCATCATCCGGTTCATGGAGGCCCGCTTCGGCGTCCACGAGCCGAACATCTCGCCCTGGCGGCGCGCCGTCTGCGGCGACCTGACCGCCGCCTTCGACTTCTCCCGCAAGGACACCCGGCCGGTCGCCCTGCCCGACACCGACGGCTACCAGCCGCCGGACAGGGACCGCCACCCCGACTACAAGCCGACGCCGCCCGCCAACCCGGTGCTGCCCAAGCAGGAGCGCGGCCTGCGCCCGGCCCGCCCGCTCAAGTACGCCCCGTACGTGGACGGTTCGGTCGACGCGGCCGCCGGGAAGTTCACGCTCACCTTCGCCTCGGGGGCGAAGGCGGGCGCCGCCTTCCTGGTCACCTCCGCCAACCGCACCGACGGCCCCTGGAGTTACACCACCGAGGCCGGCAAGTCCGTCGCGGACACCTGGAACTCGGCGTACTCGAACGGCTCGTACGACCTGACCGTGCACGGCCCCAACGGGTTCCTGCGCGTCTTCAAGGGCCCGAACAAGACCGCCGGTCCCGAGGTCACCGCCCGCCACCACGGCGACGACGTCGAGCTCACCTTCACCAACAAGGGCTCCGGGACGGTGCGGTTGAGGCTGAAGGGTGGCTACGGCTGCAAGCCGCAGACCATCACGGTGCGTGCCGGAGCGACGGTCAGGCACACGGTCGACCTCGCCAAGAGCCGTCGCTGGTACGACCTCACCGTCACGTCGGAGGCCGACGCCTCGTTCCTGCGGCGATTCGCCGGACATGTCGAGAACGGGCGGGCGGGTGTCAGCGACCCGGCGATCATCGCAGGGTAAAGGCTGATTCATACGGTGTTGCCGGGACTGGTGGGTCGACTGGGGAAGCGGGGTAGTGTGCCCCGGTGACCACGCAATCGAACACTCCTGCAGGTTGGTACCCGGATCCGCACGGAGCGCCGCAGACCCTTCGCTACTGGGACGGCGCCCAGTGGACCGAGCACACCAACAGCAGCCAACAGCAGGCAGGTGCCCAGCAGCAGGTGCCCCAGCAGCCCGCCGGGCCCGACCAGCGGGTTCAGCACCAGGTGCAGCAGCAGGCCGGGGTCGCGCCCAGCGGCCCCGGCGGCGGCAGCCTGTTCACCGAGCCGGTCCTGGTGGTCAACCAGAAGGCCAAGCTGATCGAGCTGACCAACGAGTACAAGGTCATGGATCAGAACGGCAACCAGATCGGCTCGGTCACCGAGGTCGGACAGAGCGCGCTGAAGAAGGTGCTCCGGTTCGTCTCCAGCCTCGACCAGTTCATGACGCACCGGCTGGAGATCCGGGACGCGTACGGGCAGCCGCAGTTGCTGCTGACCCGGCCCGCGAAGTTCCTCAAGTCCCGGGTGGTCGTGTCCCGTCCGGACGGCTCGCCGGTCGGTGAGATCGTCCAGCAGAACATGATCGGGAAGATCAACTTCGCGATGAACGTCAACGGCCAGCAGGTCGGGGCCATCAAGGCGGAGAACTGGCGGGCGTGGAACTTCGCGATCGTCGACCACGCGGAGAACGAGGTCGCGCGGATCACGAAGACGTGGGAGGGCCTCGCCAAGACGATGTTCACCACGGCGGACAACTACGTCCTCCAGATCCACTTCCAGCTGCCCGAACCGCTGCTGAGCCTCGTCGTGGCGACCGCGCTGACGGTCGACACGGCTCTGAAGCAGGACTCGCGCGGCCTGGGCTAGTACGTTCCCCGGGTTCGACGTCGGCCGGTCGCGCTTGTGCGCGGTCGGCCGTTCGCATTCCGGCGCGGTCTCGAGCGCTAGCGACGCGCGAGGCCGTCGACCATCAGGCCGAGGGTGAAGTCGAAGCGGTCGTGGCCCTCGCCGGCGGTGAGTTCGGCGGCGTGGCGGGTGGTGTGCGGGAAGGTCTCGGCGGGCAGCGCGGCGAACCGGCGCAGCAACTCTTCGCGGTCTACGACCCATTCGGTGTCGTCGTCCGCTGAGCGCCGGTGCGCGATGGACCTCTCCAGGCAGTAGGCGGCCACGTACAGGAGAAGGGCGTCGACGGCCCACGCGGCGGCCTGCGGGGCGACGCCGCCGGCCAGCAGGATCGCCAGCATTCCCTCGCTGACGCGCAGGGTCTCCCGGTCGGTCGGCGCCATGGCGAGCGCGGCCCGGGAGACGCCGGGGTACTTCAGGTACTGGTCGCGCAGTTGGCCGCACACGCCACGGATCTGCTCCCGCCAGGCCGCCGGGTCGGACTCGGGAAGGTCCAGCCCGGCGCACAGCCGCCCTATGAGCAGTTCGTCGAGGTCGGCCTTGTTCACCACGTGCGCGTAGAGCGAGGCGGGCCCGGTGTCGAGCGCGCCCGCGAGCCGCCGCATGGTCAGCGCCTCGTAGCCCTCACCGGCGATGACGTCGAGCGCGGTCTCGACGACCTGGTCCACGGTGATGGGAGCTGTGCGGCGCCGCGGCCTGGGGTCCGTTCCGGTCTCGGGGCTCGGGGGCAGGTGGCGCGCCGCGCGTCGCTCTCTCGGGTTCACGGGCACATCATAACTTGACGCGAACAGTGTTCGTAAGTAGAACAGTGTTCGTGAACGCCAACATGAACCCGTACATGGATGTGACCGTCGTCGGAGCCGGACCGGTGGGTCTGATGCTCGCCGCGGAGCTGGCGCTGGCCGGGGCGACCGTGCAGGTGCTCGAACGGCTGGCCGAGCCGGACCGGTCGATGAAGGCGGGGTCGATCAACGTCCCGACGGCCGAGGCACTCGACCGCCGCGGCCTGCTGCCCGCCGCCGAACAGGTGCAGCGGGAGATCCTCGAAAAGGTGGGATCGTTCGGTGGCGGTGGCGGTGGCGGTGGCGGTGGCGACCGGACGGCGCCCGTGTCACGGTTCACCGGACACTTCGCGGGCCTGGTCCTCGAACCCGGCCTCGTGGACTGGTCCGATGCCGACCTCGCCGCACACACCACCGTCGACGGGGCGCGCATGGTGCCGCAGCGCGAGCTGGAGGCGCTGCTGGCCGACCACGCCGTACGACTCGGCGTCCCGGTGTGTCGAGGTGTGGAGGTCACCTCGCTCGAGGACACCGGCGACGGCGTCCTCGTGGGCATCACCGCCGGCCCGGTGCACACCGGTTGGCTGGTCGGCTGTGACGGCGGACGCAGTACCGTGCGCCGCCTCGCGGGCATCGACTTCCCGGGCACCGACCCCGAACTCACCGGGCAGCTGGCGGTCGCCGACATCGCCGACCCGGAGCGGCTCGCGGACGGCTGGACCTGGTCGAGCCGGGGCGCGTACCGCTACGGGCCGCAGCCCGGCCGGATCGTCACCGTGGAGTTCGAGGCCCCGCCCGCGGACAGGCACGCGCCGCTCACTCTGGAGGAGGTGCAGAGCAGTCTGCGCCGGGTCTCGGGCACGGACGTCACGCTCACCGCGCTGCACGGCCCCGCGACCCGCTGGTCCGACAACGCCCGCCAGGCCGCGGCCTACCGCTCGGGCCGGGTACTGCTGGCCGGCGACGCCGCGCACGTGCACTCGCCGTTCGGCGGCCAGGGGCTCAACCTCGGCTTCGGCGACGCGATGAACCTCGGCTGGAAGCTCGGCGCGGTCATCGCCGGCCGGGCGTCCGAAGAACTGCTCGACACCTACGACGCCGAGCGCCGACCCCTCGGTGCCTGGGTGCTGGACTGGACGCGGGCCCAGATCGGAGTGCTGCGCGGGGACGCCAAGTCGGCCGCGCTCCGGGAGGTCGTCGCCGATCTGCTGGCCACCCGCGACGGCGCCACCCACGCGGTCAAGAAGATCTCCGGCGTCACACAGCGCATCGACCTCCCCGGCGACCATCCGCTGATCGGGCGCCATGTCCCCGACCTGTGGCTGGCCGACGGCTCCCGCCTGGCCGACCACGGCCACGGCGGCGGCTTCCTGCTGCTGGACCGCACGGCGGAGGGCGGGTTCGCCGACCTCGCCGCGGGCTGGACGGGCCGGGTGACCACGGTGACCGACAGCCCCGCTACATCCGCTGGGACGACCGACGACCACCGGACCCCGACCGGGATGCTGGTGCGCCCCGACGGAGTGGTGGCCTGGGCCTCCGACGGCACCGACGCCACCGGCCTCGAAGCCGCCCTGCGCCGCTGGGCCGGCACGCCGTCGCTGTCGCCCTCGCCCTCGCCCTCGCCCGAGTGCGAGCGTGAGCCGGTGGGCCGAACGCCCGCCGCGGCCGGTGGGCCGAGCCCCCTGGAGTGATCAGAGCGGCGTGAGGTGCCCCGGGTCGGACGGCTGCCGGGGCACCAACGCCGGTTCCGGGGTCGCCGTTTCCGGCTTGAGGGCCAGCACCGCGGCCACCGGGTGTTCCTCGTCGATCCCGTCCACGACGGCGGGGGGTGTCACCCGCGTCAGCAGTACGACACCCCACGACGCGACCGCCCCGCCCGCGAGGGCCAGCAGCACTCCCGCCGCGCCGCCGCGCAGGCCCTGTCCGAGCAGGGTGAGGCCGATCGCCGCGGCGGCCAGCGGGTTGGACAGGGTCACCACCGCGAGCGGGGCGCCGAGGCCGCCCTTGTACGCCGTCTGCGACAGGAGCAGTCCGCCGACCGCGAAGGCGGCCACCAGGACCGCGACCAGGACGACCTGGAGGCTGAGTGCCGGTCCCGAGCGGTCGGTCGCGGCCACCGTCACCGTCTGGGTGAGGGCCGAGGCCACGCCCGAGGCGAATCCGGACGCGGTGGCGTGGCGCAGGCCCGGCTTGGCGCCCGGACGGGACAGCAGACCGATCAGCGCGGCCGTCGTACCCGCCACCGTGAGCGCCTCGGTCAGGGTCAGGACCTGGTCGGGCGACGACCCGGACGCGGTGACCAGAAGCGCGGCCAGTCCGGCCAGCGTGAGCGCCGTGCCGCGCCACTCGGTCGCGGTGACCTTCCGTCCGGCCACCCGCGCTCCCATCGGCACCGCGGCGACGAGCGTGAGCGCACCAAGAGGTTGTACGACGGTGAGCGTGCCGTACTTGAGGGCCACGACGTGCAGCAGGGCCGCGCCGGCGTTCAGCCCGACCGACGCCCACCAGGCGCCCGCGCCCAGCAGCCGCAGCACACCGGTGTCGGCGCTGCGGGCGGCGAGCCGCTCCTGGGCCACCGCCGCGGCCGCGTAGGCGACGGCGGAGACCAGCGACAGGGCGACGGCGACGAGGGTGGCGGTCATCGGCCCGCTCCGACCAGGACGTGGTCGTCGGCGGCGGGCGCGAGCTGTTCGCCGGCCCGCCCGGCCGTGCTGACCGTGCGCTGCGGGCGGTGGATGACCGCGAGCGCGGCGCCCAGCATGGCGGTGGCCACGATCGCGTCCAGCCAGTAGTGGTTCGCCGTGCCCACGATCACCACCAGGGTGACCAGCGGATGCAGCAGCCACAGCCAGCGCCAGCGGGAGCGGGTCGCCGCGATCAGGCCGATCGCCACCATCAGGGCCCAGCCGAAGTGCAGCGAGGGCATCGCCGCGAACTGGTTCGAGAGGTGGTCCGAGGAGGGCGGGCCGTACACCGAAGGCCCGTACACGTGCGCGGTGTCGACGAGTCCCGTGGCGGCCAGCATCCGGGGCGGCGCCAGCGGGAGGACGAAGGGCAGCACCAGGGCCGCCGAGGTGAGGACGGCCAGGACCCGGCGGGCCCAGACGTAGTGCGCGGGGCGCCGAAGGTAGAGCCAGACCAGGAAGGTCAGCGTGGCCGGGAAGTGGACGGTCGCGTAGTAGGTGTTCGCGACGCGCACCAGGGTGTCGCTGTGCAGCAGCACCGACTGCACCGCGCCCTCGCCGGGCAGATGGAGCGTCCGTTCCAGGTCCCACACGCGGTGCGCGTTGCGCAGGGCTTCGCCGGTGTGGCCGGTCGCCAGTTGGCGGCCGAACTTGTAGACGAGGAAGAGCCCTGCGACGAGCAGGAGCTCACGGACGACAGGAGGCCGCGCTATCGCGCCGGTCTCTCCTTCTGCAGGCTCGGTGCGGGCATTCATCCCCCGGCCCCTTCGCTCACGTGGTGCTAGTGGTGGTACGTGGTGAGACTCGGGCCGGAGCCCGAACTCATCGGTACGCGTCCGTCCCGAAACGAATGCGTTCCGATACGAGAGTGTACCGATACGCAGGCGTTCCGGTACACTGGCGTATCGATTGAGGTACGACACACTGGCTTCGGGGAATAAAGCCGGGATAAGGCCGACACTCGCAGCGAAGGGGAAGAGCGCATGACGTCGCAGGCCGCGGACGGACCGGAGACGGTCGCCGCCTCGCGCCGCTCCAAGATCACGCCGGAGCGTGAGCAGGAGTTCTTCGACGCCGTGCTGGAGCAGATCAGAGAGTGCGGGTACGAGGCCGTGACCATGGAGGGGGTCGCCGCCAGCACACGGTGCAGCAAGTCGACCCTCTACCGGCAGTGGAAGACGAAACCGCAGTTCGTGGCGGCCGCGCTGAGGTCCGCGCGGCAGGTCCGCTTCGGCGGCATCGACACCGGGTCACTGGCCGAGGATCTCCGTCAGGCCGCGCGGGTCGCCGCCCAGTGGGGGCGCAAGGACACCGCCCTGCACCAGGCGCTCGGCCACGCGATCATGCAGGACCCCAAGCTCCAGCAGGCCCTGCGCGAGGCGCTGATCGACCCCGAGATCTGCGCGATGCAGGACATCCTCCGGCGGGGTGTCGAGCGCGGCGAGATCGCCGCGGACCACCCGGCGCTGCCGTATGTGCCCGCGCAGGTGTTCGGTGTCATGCGCGCCCGGCCCATCCTGGAGGGCGAGTACGCCGATCCCGACTACCTGGTCCGCTTCGTGGAGGCCGCCGTGCTGCCGGCGCTCGGCCTCACCTGAGAACCAGGCCGCCGTCCACGGGATGACTGGACGGTGACCTGCTCGCGCCGCACCGTGGGGACGGGGGCGGCGCGCACCCCCCGGCCGGGTGGGGCTCCCCTTGAGCGGAGGGGCGCTCCACCCGGCCTACCGCCTTCCGCGCGGGTCAGATCTTCTGGCCGTCGCCGCTCGCGGTCGAGACCTTGATGCCCTTGGTGATCTCGTCGATCACCGACTGCTTCTCGCCGACGTCGACGCCGAAGCGGACCACCACGATCTCCGAGGCGTTGGCCGGGGACGGGAAGGCGAGCGACTCGACATAGCCGTCGGCGCCCTTGCTGGTGACCGCCTTCCAGCGGACCAGGTAGCCCTTCTGTCCGGCCACGGTGACCGCCTTGGAGGCGAGCACCTGGTGCGAGGTGATCGAGCCGTAGGTCTTGCCGCCGTAGGACTCCTCGGCGTTCGCCTCGATGTCGGCCTTGGCGACCGCCTCGGCCGTGGTGCCCGCGGTCTTGAGGACCGTGGAGGGTGCCGAGTACGCGCCGCCCTTCGTGCAGGTCTGCGAGGTCTCGCCGGGGCACTTGTAGGAGTCGTTGGACGTGACCTGCGCGCCCACGGTGATCTGCTGGCCGTACCAGTCGTCCGGGATCGGCAGGCTGATGCCGCTGATCGGATCGGACACCGAACCGCTCTCGATCTTCGGCGCCTCCGACTGGCCCGGTGCGGGCGACTCGGTGCCGCCCGAGCCACCGGAACCGCCCGAACCGCCGGGCGCGCCCGACGGAGCGCCCGAGGGCCCGCCGTTGCCGCCGAACGGGCCGCCCTGACCGCCGCCGTTCTGGCCGCCCTGCCCGCCCTGACCGCCCGGCCCCTGCTGGGAGTTGGTGTTGCCGCTCGAACCGCCGTCACCGGTCAGCGCCCACACGCCCACGCCGATGCTCGCCAGCACCGCCACGGCCGCGGCCACGGCTATGCCCGTCCGCAGCCCGCGCCGCGGGGCGGCGGGCGGCTCGGCGGGGAACGCCGGATAGGCGGGAAACGCCGAGTACGCCGGATCCGCGCCGTCCGCGCCGGCCGTCGGCGACTGCGCCGGGGGACCCCATACGGCGGCCGAGCCCGCGGGGCGGGTCTGGTCCGTCCATGCCTTGCCGTCCCACCAGCGCTCGGTGGCGGGACCCTCACTTGTCTGCCCGGGGTCGGGATACCACCCGGGAGGAGTCACCTGCGTCATGCCCCCACCGTATGAGGCGTCGGTGAAAGCGGGATGAGAGGATCCGGACTTCAGGCCACGACCAGCCGAGCCGGCGGCCGCGCACCCGGCGCCGGCAGCCGCAGCCCGTCCCGCCCCGGCGTGATCGAACCGAGCACACTGGCATGCCGCGCCCCCGTGCTCGCGGGCTCGGTGCCGGCCAGCCCGTGCCAGGTCAGGAACCCCAGCACGGCGAAGGCGTACGCCTCCTTCGCGTCCGAGGCCAGGCCCAGCTCGTCGGACGTGCGCACCGCGATCCCCGCCAGCAGCCCGGCCAGCATCCGCATGAGCACCGGATTCCGGGTCCCGCCGCCGGACGCGATCACCTCCGTCGCGCCCAGCGCGAGCACGGCGTCGGCGACCGTCCGGGCGGTGAGCACGGTGAGCGTGGCGACGACGTCCTCGGCCCGCAGCGTCCCGAACCCGGCCAGCGCGTCCCGCAGATACCCGAGGTGGAACAGCTCCTTGCCGGTCGTCTTCGGCGCGGGCAGCGCGTAGTACGGCTCCGCCAGCAGCCGCTCCAGCAGGGGCTCGTGGACGCTGCCCCGACCGGCCAGCGCCCCGTCGACGTCGTACGCGAACCGCCCGCCGCTGAACCCGCTCGCGGCCGCGTCGATCAACGCGCACGCGGGCCCCGTGTCGAAGGCCGTGCCGTCGGGTGCGGTGAGGTTGGCGATGCCGCCGAGGTTCAGGGCGACCGGCGTCCCCGGGCGGCCGCGCAGCCACAGCAGGTCGACCAGGCTGACCAGCGGTGCGCCCTGGCCGCCGGCCGTGATGTCGCGGGGCCGGAAGTCGGCGACCACGGGCAGCCCGGTCGCCTCGGCGATCCAGGCGGGCTGGCCGAGCTGGAGCGTGCCGTGCACCTTCCCGCCCTCCGCCCAGTGGTAGACGGTCTGCCCGTGCGAGGCCACCAACTCGCCCTCCCCGCCGCACAGTTCACGGTCCGCCCGGACGGCCGCCGCCGCGAAGGCCCGCCCGATCCGCGTGTCGAGCCGGCACACCTCGCCGAGCGAGGTGGCCGCCGGTGGCAGCGCGGCTGCCAGTGCCGCCCGCAGCTCCTCGTCGTACACCTCGCTCACCATCCCCAGCGGCTCCAGTACGAGACTGTCGCCGGCCAGGCTCAGCCCGGCCGCCGCCGCGTCGATCGCGTCGTACGACGTGCCCGACATCAGGCCGATCACCCGCATCCGCTCAACTCGCCTTCCGTTTCGGTGTCTTGGCCAGCGCGAGCACGCTCACCGCGCAGGTCGCCGCCGCGTAGTACCCGGGGATGTCGACGTTCTCCGTCCGCCGCACGGTTTCCGTGATGATGAGCCCGGCGCAGCCCGAGAACACGGCATTCGACAGGGCGTAGGCGAGTCCCAGCCCGGTGTAACGGACGTTCGTGGGGAAGAGCTCTGCGAGCATCGCGGGTCCCGGGCCCGCCAGCAGCCCCACCACCGCGCCCGCGCCGAACACCGCCACGCCCTTCACGGTGTTCGAAGTCCCGCCGTCCTGAAGGAGGTTGAGGAGCGGCAGCGCGAGCAGCGCGACGAGCAGGGCGCCCGTCAGCATCACCGGCCGACGCCCGATCCGGTCGCTGAGCAGGCCCGCCGGGACGATCGTGAGCGCGAAGCCCAGGTTGGCCAGCGCGGTCGCGACCAGGGCCTGCTGGAAGCTCGCGTTCAAGGTGCTCTGCAGATAGGCCGGCAGCACGACCAGGAAGGTGTACCCGGCCGCCGCCCAGCCCATGATCCGCGCGGCACCCAGCGCGATCGCGCCCACGACCTCGCGCGCGGGCGGCCGTACGACCGCCGCCTCCTCCCGGAACGCCGGCGTCTCGTCCAGCCGCAGCCTCAGCCACAGCGCCGCCAGCCCCAACGGCAGGGTCAGCAGGAAAGGCAACCTCCAGCCCCAGTCGCCCAGCTGATCCTCCGTCAGCAGCGAGCCCAGCACCGCCGCCACCCCCGCGCCGCCGAGCAGCCCCAGCGCCACGGTGAACGACTGCCACGACCCGTACAACCCGCGTCGGCCCGGCGGCGCGAACTCGGTCATCACCGCGACCGCACCCCCGAACTCCCCGCCTGCGGACAGCCCCTGAAGCACCCTCAGAAAGGTCAGCAGCCACGGGGCGAGCGCCCCGACCGTCGCGTACGTCGGCAGCGCACCGATCAGCGTCGTGGCCGCCGTCATCAGCACGATGACGAGGATCAGCACCGGACGCCGGCCGATCCGGTCACCCAGCCGGCCGAACAGGGCCGCCCCGACCGGCCGGAAGAAGAACGCCAGCGCGAACGACGCGTACGTCCGCACCAGCGCCTCGGCCTCGCCGCCGCCCTCCGGGGTGAAGAAGCGTGCGGCGACGACGGTCGCGAAACAGCCGTAGACCCCGAACTCGTACCACTCGACGAAGTTGCCCACGGACCCCGCGGCCAGGGCCCTTAGCGCAGACGGGTTCCGGGTGTCCCGCCGTTGTCCGAAAAACAGCGTCATTTCAGCGCCTTTTGACTGTCCGTTGGCTTCGCACAGGCAGGTCACAGACGGTACGCGTCGACCGGCCGAATTCGTTGTCACCCATCACGGGAACAGCTGCCCCGACCAGCCTCCACAGCAGCAATCGGACGGCTACGCTCAAGGTCTGTACGTCGTTCGGGCGACTTGGGGAGGTATCGGGATGACGGAGGTACGGCCCGCGGAGGCCGCCTCGGACTCCCTGTGGGAGCGCGAAGAGGAAGTCGCCGTGGTCGAGCAGGCGATCGCCACTCTGCGCGCCGACCACTCGTCCTCGGGCAGCCTGCTGGTGATCCGGGGCGAAGCGGGACTCGGCAAGACGGCACTGATGACCGAAATCCGCCGCATGGCGGAGGCGCGCCGCTGCCGGGTCTGGTCGGCCCGCGGCGGCGAGACCCTCAGGTCCGTCCCCTTCAACGTGGTCCGGCAGCTGCTGCAACCCGCGCTGGTCTCGCTGATGCCGGAGGAGGCCCGCGAATACCTCGGTGACTGGTACGACGTCGCCGGCCCCGCCCTCGGCATCGCCGAGCCGGGCGAGCGCCAGGCCGACCCGCAGGGTGTGTGCGACGGCCTGGTCGCCGCCGTGAGCAGGCTGGCGCGGCGCGACTGGCCGCTGGTGCTGCTGATCGACGACGCGCACTGGGCCGACCAGGAGACCCTGCGCTGGCTCGCCGCCTTCGCCGAGCGGCTCGACGACCTCTCCGTCCTGGTCGTGGTCGCCCGCCGCCCCGGCGAGGTGAGCGGCGAGAGCGCCCGCTACCTCGACGCGGTCGCCGCCGCCTCCGGCCGCCCCGTCACCACCCTGGACGCCCTCACCCCCGGCGCCACGGCCGAGCTCACCCGCGCCAGGCTCGGCGCGCACGCCGACGCCCCGTTCTGCCGCGAGGTGTGGGCCGTCACCGGCGGCAACCCGTACGAGACCGTCGAACTCCTCGCCAAGGTGGGCGACAGCGAGCTGGAGCCGACCGAGGGCAATGCCGTCGAGCTGCGCGCCCTCAACCGCTCGGCCCGCGGCGGCGGCCTCGTCGCCCGCCTGGAGGAACTCGGCGTCGACGCCACCAGGTTCGCCTGGGCGGCCGCCATCCTCGGCAACGACATCTCCGTCGATCTGGTCGCCCGCCTGGCCACCATGGGCTACGACGACGCGGAGCGCTGCGCCGTACTGCTCCAGGGCGCCCGCATCCTCACCGAACACGACCGGACGAGCGCCCAACTGGGCGACGGCGACCTGGAGTTCGTCCACCCGCTGATCGCGTCCGCCGTCTACAACTCCATTCCGGACGCCCTGCGCACCGCCATGCACGGCATCGCCGCCCAGGTCATCACCGACTCCGGGCGTGGCGCCGCCATGGCCTCCCGGCATCTGCTCCGGGTACACCCGGACGACGACGAGGAACTCGTCGAGCAGCTGCGCGAGGCCGCCCGCGAACACCTGCTCGTCGGCGCCCCCGACGCGGCCCGCCGCTGTCTCGAACGCGCCCTGCTGGAACCGCCCCTCCCCGAGGTCCACGCGGAAGTGCTCTACGAACTGGGCTGCGCCACCCTGCTCACCGCGCCCGCCACCACCATCGACCACCTCCAGTCCGCCCTCGGCATGCCCGGCCTCGACGGCGACAAGCGCGTGGACGCCGTCTTCCGCCTCTCCCAGGCGCTCCTCCACAACAACCAGCTGGAGGAAGCCGTCCGCACGGTCGAGGCGGAGGCGGCGCGGCACGAGGAGGGTCCGGCGAGACTGCGCCTACAGGCGGTCCAGTTCATGTGGGAGGGCATCTCCGAGGAGGCCGTCTACCCGGACCGCTCCGAGCGGCTGGCCGCGCTCGCCAGTACCTGCACGGGCCGCGACAACCCCGAGCGCGCCCTGCTCATCCTGCGCGGGTTCGACGCCCTCATCCACGGCGAGAACGCCGAGGAGGTCGTCGAGTACTGCGACCGCTCCCTCGTCAACGGCCGCCTGGCCCCCGGTCTCGGCTGGACCGACACCGAGTGGGGCGTCGAACTGCTGATCATGCTGACCAGCTCCTACGCCCACGCCGACCGCCTCGACCGCGCCGAAAGCCTGTGCACCGAGGCCCTGCGGGCCTATGAGACGGCCGGCTGGAGCGGCGGCCATCTCGTCCTGGCCCATGCCTACGTCGGGCTCACGCACCGTCGGCGCGGCCGGCTGCGGGAGGCCGAGGCGTCCCTGCGCGAGTCGCTGCGGCTCGCCGAACGGGTGGGCCGCGGGCTGCCGGTGTACTGGACCGTGACCTCCAACCTCGTCGACACCCTGCTCGCCCGCGGCCATGTCGCCGAGGCCTGGGAGATCGCCGAGGAGTACGACTTCGCCCCGCCCTACCCGTCCACGATCATCATGCCGGACATGCGTTCGGTCCGAGGCCGGCTGCTGCTCGCCGTCGGCCGCACGGAGGACGGCATCAACGAACTGGAGGCCGCCGAGAAGGCGGCGGCCACGCGTGGTCACCGCAACCCCGTGGTCGTGCCCTGGGCGCTGGACCTCGCGCGGGCCCTCGCCAAGGAGGACCCGGCCCGGGCCGCACAGCTCGCCTCGGACGCCCGCCGGCACGCCGAGCGCTTCGGCACGGACACGGCCATCGGCGAGGCCCTGCGCTGCGCGGCCGCGCTGGAGACCGGCCAGCGCGCGGTCCGCCTCTCCGCCCAGGCCGTCGCCTATCTGGAGTCGTCCCCCTGCCAGTACGAGCACGCGGCGGCCCGGGTGGAGTACGGGATCGCCGCGCGCTCGGTGTCCGAGATCAACCGGGGCCTGGCGCTTGCCCGTTCATGCGGGGCGGACGGGCTGGTGACGCAGGCCAGGGAGGTGCTGGAGACGGGGCGGGGGCTGCGCTAGAGCGACAGCAGCTGGTCCGTCACCGCCGACAGGCGTTTCTGTACGTCGCGGTCGTACGTCGACTCGTGCGCCCGCGCCGGGGCGGTGCCATCGAAGTAGCGGCCCGTGCCCAACTCCCGGGTGGCCAGGGCCAGTACGCCGGGGGCGCCGTCCGCCACCGTGTTCCAGGGGGCGACTCCGCCCTCGCGGACCATCGCGGTGTCCATGAAGGTCGCGGGGTGCAGGACGTTCACCGCGACGCCGGTGTCCCGCAACTCCTCGGCCAGGGCGAAGGTGTGGGCCGCCAGCGCGAACTTGGCCCGGCAGTAGGCGGCGAAGCCGTCGTAGCCGCGGCGGAACTCGATGTCGTCGAAGTCGACGGGTTCCTGGCCCACCGAGCCGACGTTGACGATCCGGGCGGGGGCGTTCGCCCGCAGCACCGGGAGGAGCGCGCGGCTCAGCACCACGGGGGCCAAGTAGTTGACGGCGAGGCGCAGTTCATGGCCGTCGGCACTCAGCTCGCGGCCCGCGCCGGGCGCGCCGGCGCCGACGCCCGCGTTGTTGATCAGGACGTCCAGGTCGGGATGCGCGTCCGCGACATGCGCGCCCAGCTCGCGGACCTGCGTCAGCGAGGCCAGGTCGGCGACGAAGGCCTCCGCGTCGCCCTCGGCGCGCAACTCCGCGACCAGCTGCTCCGTGCGGCCCGGGTCGCGGCCGTGGGCGAGGACGACGTGACCCGAGCGGACCAGCTCGAAGGCGACGTAACGGCCGAGGCCGGAGGTGGCACCGGTGATCAGGATGGTGGACATGCCTCCACCGTAGGCATGCGGCCCAGGCATGTGCGAGGTGCTGCTGAAGCTACGACCACGAGTGTCACCCTGGGTTTTCCGCGTCTTCCTCCGCCAGCACCCGCTGGGCCGCCGCGAACGCCGAGTTCGCCGCCGGAACCCCGCAGTACACGGCCGTCTGGAGCAGCACCGCCCCGATCTCCTCGGGTGTGAGCCCGTTGCGCCGGGCGGCCCGCACATGCATGGCCAGCTCGTCGTAGTGCCCGTGCGCCACCAGCGCGGTCAGCGTGATCATGCTGCGCTCCCGGCGCGAGAGCGTCGGGTCGGTCCAGATCTCGCCCCACGCGTAGCGCGAGATGAAGTCCTGGAAACGGGCGGTGAAGGGCGTCTGCCGGGCCTGCGCCCGGTCCACGTGCGTGTCCCCGAGCACCTCCCGCCGTACCTCCATACCGCGCTTGGCGGCCCCGTCGAGGTGCGCGCGCAGCGCCGTCAGCACCGCCTCGGGGCACTGCGCGGGAGCCAGATGCGAGGCACCCGGGATCTCGACGAGCGCCGCACCGGGTACGGCGTCCGCGATCTCCCGCAGATGGGCCGGCGGCGTCGCCGGGTCCTGTCGGCCGGCGACGAGCAGCGTGCGCGCACCGATCTCGCCCAGCCGGTCGCGCAGGTCGAAGGCGGCCAGCGCGTCACAGCACAGCGCGTACGCCTCCGGGTCGGCCTCGGCATGGTCGCGGACGAGCTCGGGCACGGTGAAGTCCCCGGCGAACCAACGGGCGTCGGCGCTTTCGAGCAGCCACTCCAGCCCCTCCCGCCGGACCCGCTCGGCCCGCTCCTCCCACGGCTTCGAACCGTTGAAGTGGGCCGAGGAGCAGATCACCGCCAGCGACTCGACGCGCTCCGGGTGGTGCACGGCGAGATGCAGGCCGACGGCCCCGCCCAACGACACCCCCGCGTACGCGAACCGCTCGATCCCGAGCGAGTCGGCGAGCGCCAGCACCAGGTCGGCCAGGTCACCGACGGTCGCGCCCGGCCCGATCAGCCCGGCCGCAGACCCGCCGTGCCCCGGCAGGTCCCAGCGGATCACCCGGTGGGTGATGGACAGCTCCGGCGCCACCTTGTCCCAGAGGGCGTACGAGGTCCCGAGGGAGGGCCCGAGCAGCAGCGGGGGAGCGGAAATGGGCCCTTCGGCACGGTGGTTGAGGAGTTTCTCGGTCAACGTCGCTCCAGAGCACGGTCGGTGAGGCTTGCGGCTGCACCCGTGTAACGGGCGGGGTCGGTCAGCTCGTCGAGGTCCACGTCCTTCAACTCGGGCTCCTCGGCGAGGAGTTCGGCGAGCGGACGGCCCTCGGCGTAGGTCCGCCTGGCGAGCTCCGTGAGCAGGACCTTGGCGCGGGCCCGGCCCAGCACCGTGGCCAGCTCGGCGGACAGCCGCTCCGAGACGATCAAACCGTGGGTGAGACCGAGGTGTTCACGCATCGCGTCCGCGTTCACCCGCAGCCCCTCGGCCAGTTCGGCCGCGTCCCGGGCGGCCCCGCCGACCAGCCGCAGCAGATCCCGCAGCGGCTCCCACTCGGCGTGCCAGGCCCCGGCGGGCCGCTCGTCCTCGGCGGCCAGGGAGCCGTACAGCGTTGCCGCCAGCTGCGGCGCCCGGCGCGCGGCGGCGGCGATCAGCGTGGACCGTACCGGATTCGCCTTGTGCGGCATCGCGGACGAACCGCCACCGCTGCCCTCCGCGACCTCCGCGATCTCGGTCCGGCCGAGGGCCAGCACATCGGCGGCCACCTTGCCCAGCGCCCCGGCCGCGAAGGCCAGACAGCCGGCGAGATCGGCGATCGGAGTGCGCAGGGTGTGCCAGGGGAGGAGGGGTTCCCGGAGGTCGAGTCCGCGCGCGTAGGCCGCCACGAGTGCCTGTGGGTACCGGGCGCCGTACGCCGTGAAGGCCGCCAAAGTCCCGGCGGCACCGCCGAGTTGGGCGGGCAGACCGCCTCGTACCGCCTCGATCCTGTCCCGGGCGTCGAGGACCAGCGACCGCCAGCCGGCCGCCTTCAGCCCGAAGGTCGTCGGTACGGCGTGCTGGGTGAGCGTCCGCGCGGGCATGGCGGTGTCGCGGTGTTCCGCGGCAAGCCGGGCCAGCGCGCGCTCGGTGCGGGCGAGGTCGGCCAGGATCAGGGCCAGGGCGCGGGCGGCGACCAGCATCGTCGCCGTGTCCATGATGTCCTGGCTGGTGGCGCCCCGGTGGACGTACGGGCCGTGCTCCTCGCCGACGGCCTTGGTGAGGTCGGCGACCAGCGGGATGACCGGGTTGCCGCCGCCGCGGGCGCGCTCGGCGAGGGAGCGTACGTCGAAGCGGTCGGCGACCGCCGCGTCGGCCACGGCGGTGGCCGCCTCGGCGGGAGCGAGGCCGAGCGTGGCCTGGGCCCTTGTGATGGCCGCTTCGGCGTCGAGGAGGGCTTGCAGGTAAGCCGTGTCGGTGGTGGCCGACGCGGCGGGGGAGCCTGCCCACCCGGGGGCGAGCAGGCCGGTGTCGTCGGGATCGACAGAAGTCACTGGAACTCCAGGAAGACCGTCTCGCCTTCGCCCTGAAGGCGGATGTCGAAACGGTATGTGCCACGGCCCTCGTCCGCCGCGACCAGCGTGCCGCGTCGCGCCTCGTCCAGCTGCGCGAGCAGCGGGTCGGTCGCGTGCGCCGCCTCGTCGCCGGGCAGGTAGATCCGGGTGAAAAGGTGCACAAGCAGCCCGCGCGCGAACACGCACGCGCTGATGTACGGCGCGCTGCGCCCGCGCGCGCCCGGCCGCAGCGTCCGCGCGTACCAGTGGCCGTCGGCGTCGGTCTGGATGCGCCCCCAGCCGGTGAACTCCACGCCGTTGCGGCCCAGATAGTCGCCGGAGGCCGGGTCGCGCCGTATCGAACCGTCGGTCGTGGACACGTTCCCGTCGGGGTCGGCGCCCCACAGCTCCACGAACGCGTCCGGCAGCGGCCTGCCCTCGCCGTCCAGGATGTAGCCGTGCACGGTGATCGTGTCCGGGTGGCCGAGCGGGGCGATGTCCTCGCCGCCGCGGAAGGGCAGCGCGTAGCCGTAGAAGGGACCCACCGTGTGCGAGGGGTGGGCAGCACGCTCTCGGGGCTGCTCGTGTCGATCTTCGTCATGGCTGGTCAGCGCCCTTCTTCGAGCCAGGTGGCGTTCGGGCCGTCCAGCACGATGTCCCAGTGGTAGCCCATCGAGAACTCCGGCACGGACAGTCCGTGGTCGTAGGTCGCGACCAGGCGCTGGCGCGCCGCGTCGTCCGTGACCGACTGGATGATCGGGTCGTACGGGAACAGCGGGTCGGCCGGGAAGTACATCTGTGTCACCAGCCGCTGGGTGAACGCCGTGCCGAACATCGAGAAGTGGATGTGCGCCGGTCGCCAGGCGTTGACGTGGTTGCGCCAGGGGTAGGGGCCGGGCTGGACGGTCGTGAAGTGGTAGCGGCCCTCGGTGTCGGTGATCGTACGGCCGACGCCGGTGAAGTTCGGGTCCAGCGGGGCGTCGTGCTGCTCGCGCTGGTGGGCGTAGCGGCCGGCCGAGTTGGCCTGCCAGATCTCCACGAGCTGACCGCGGACCGGGCGGCCGGCGCGGTCCAGGAGCCGCCCGGAGACGGTGATGCGCTCACCGATCGGCTCTCCGGTGTGCTGCCGGGTCAGGTCGTTGTCGATCTCGGTGATGTCCCGCTCGCCGAAGGCGGGGGAGTGCAGCTCCACCAGCTCCGGGTCCTTGGTCACGTCGATGGCGATCGGTGGCTGCTTGGGGTGGCGCAGGGTCGAGGAGCGGTACGGCGCGTACTCGCGCCGCGGGTGGTGCTCGACGGGGGCGCCGTCGGCGACCCGCTTCTCGTACGCGGCGTGCTCGGCCGCGATCTCCTGGTCGATGTCGTGCTGGGTGAGAGTCATGGGGATTTTCCTCGGGAGGTCTCAGCGTTCGAGGACGAGGGCGAGGCCTTGGCCGACGCCGATGCAGAGGGTGGCGACGCCGACGCCGGTGCCCTTGCGGGCGAGTTGGTGGGCGACGGTGCCGGCCAGGCGGGCACCGGAGGCGCCGAGCGGATGGCCCAGCGCGATGGCACCGCCCTGCGGGTTGAGGATCGCCGGGTCGAACTCGGGCCACTCGGCGACGCAGCCGAGTACCTGGGCGGCGAAGGCCTCGTTGAGCTCCAGCACGTCCAGGTCGGCGAAGGTCTTGCCCGCCTTGGCGAGAGCGCGGTTGACGGCCTCGACGGGGGCGAGTCCGAAGTAGTCGGGGTCGAGGGCGTGTACACCGGTCGCGGAGACGCGGGCCAGCGGCTCGCGGCCGACCGCCTTCAGCCCCTCCTCGTCGACCAGCAGCAGTGCCGCGGCGCCGTCGTTCAACGGCGACGCGTTGCCGGCCGTCACCGTGCCGTTCTCGGTGCGGAAGGACGGCTTCAGCCTGGCCATCGCCGCGAGGGAGGCGTCCGCGCGGACCGACTCGTCGGCGGCGAGGACGACCGGGTCGCCCTTGCGCTGGGGGATCGACACCGGCGCCAACTCGGCATCGAACAGGCCCTGTTGCTGAGCTTCGGCCGCCTTCCGGTGCGAGGCCAGCGCGAACTCGTCCTGCTGCTCACGGCTGATCTTGTGCTTCTCGGCGATGAGTTCGGCGGACTCGCCCAGCGGGATCGTCCACTGCGGGTCCATCTTCGGGTTGACCATGCGCCAGCCGAGGGTGGTCGAGTACAGCTCGGTGTGCGCGGCGGGGAAGGGCTTGTCGTTCTTGGGCAGCACGTACGGCGCCCGGGTCATCGATTCCACACCACCGGCCACGGCGATGTGGGCGTCGCCCACCGCGATCGCGCGGGCCGCCTGGATCACCGCCTCCAGTCCCGACGCGCACAGCCGGTTGACGGTCACGCCCGGCACCGAGGTGGGCAGCCCGGCGAGCAGCGCGGCCATGCGGCCTACGTTCCGGTTCTCCTCCCCCGCGCCGTTGGCGTTGCCGAAGTAGACGTCCTCGATCCTCGCCGGGTCCAGGCCGGGCGTACGGGCGAGGAGTTCGCGGATGGCGTGGGCGCCCAGGTCGTCCGGGCGCACCGAGGCCAGGCCGCCGTTGTAGCGGCCGATCGGGGTGCGGACCGCGTCGACGAGATAAACCGTGTTCACAGCAGCTCCTCCGCAACGGTCAGCTTCGCGTCGGTCCTGGCGATGACGTCTTCGACGCTCACACCCGGGGCGACCTCGGTCAACACGAGCCCGTCCGGTGTCACGTCGATCACCCCGAGGTCGGTGATGACCCGGTTCACACACGCCTTGCCGGTGAGCGGCAGCGCGCACTCCGCCAGGATCTTCGCCGAGCCGTCCTTGGCGTTGTGCGTCATCACCACGATGACCGTACGGGCGCCGTGGACCAGGTCCATCGCCCCGCCGATACCGGTGATCAGCTTGCCGGGGATGGCCCAGTTCGCCAGGTCACCGGAGGCGGAGACCTGCATCGCGCCCAGCACGGCGACGTCGATGTGCCCGCCCCGGATCATCGAGAAGGACAGCGCCGAGTCGAAGAAGGAGGCGCCCGGCAGGACCGTGACGGTCTCCTTGCCGGCGTTGATCAGATCCGGGTCGACCGCTTCGTCGGTCGGATAGGGGCCGGTGCCCAGGATGCCGTTCTCCGACTCCAGGATCACCTCCACACCCTCCGGGAGGTAGTTCGGGATCAGCGTCGGCAGACCGATGCCGAGGTTGACGTACTGCCCGTCCGCCAGCTCCCGCGCGGCCCGCGCGGCCATCTGCTCACGAGTCCAGGCCATCAGCTGCTCACCGTCCGCTGCTCGATCTTCTTGTCCCCGGCCTGCTCGGGCGTCAGGGCGACCACCCGCTGCACGAAGATGCCCGGCAGATGCACCGCGTCCGGGTCGATCTCGCCGGGCTCCACGAGCTCCTCGACCTCGGCGACCGTCACGCGCCCGGCCATCGCGGCCAGCGGGTTGAAGTTGCGAGTGGACTTGTTGAACACCAGGTTCCCGTGCCGGTCGCCCCGGGCCGCCCGCACCAGCGCGAAGTCGGTACGGATACCGCGCTCCAGCACGTACTCGGTGCCGTCGAACTCCCGCACTTCCTTCGGCGGCGACGCCAGCGAGACGCCGCCCTCACCGTCGTAACGCCACGGCAGTCCGCCCTCGGCGACCTGCGTCCCGACACCCGCGGGGGTGTAGAAGGCGGGGATCCCGGCGCCGCCCGCCCGCAGCCGCTCCGCGAGGGTGCCCTGCGGGATCAGCTCCACCTCCAGCTCACCGGCCAGGTACTGCCGCGCGAACTCCTTGTTCGCCCCGATGTAGGAGCCGGTCACCCGGGCGATCCGCCCGGCCGCCAGCAGCACCGCCAGGCCGGACTCCATCGCGCCGCAGTTGTTCGACACCACGCCCAGACCGCCGACCCCGCGCTCGTACAGGGCCTGGATCAGCACGTTCGGCACCCCGCTCAGCCCGAACCCGCCGACGGCGAGTGTGGCGCCGTCCGGCACATCGGCCACCGCCTCGGCGGCTGTGGCGACCACCTTGTCCATCCGTGAAGCTCCATCCCGGTCGAGCGCCCGGCCGTGAATTAATCAGGGCACTGAGTATTTCCGTGAAGTTTCCTTCACGCTGCCACCGGAACGGACCGCCGTCAAGACCCAGGAGAAGTGTGAGGTCAGCGATGCGTTCCGGTCTACAGACAGTCACGTGTACGGCGGGTATCGTTCAGTGCACCAACGAATTCGACCTCGGGGAGCGCACATGGCCGCGGTGGACCTCACCACCCACCCCGGGCATCTGGCCCGGCGGCTCCAGCAGGCCCACTACCTGCTGTGGAACACGATGGTCTCGGAGGAGATCACCTCGCCGCAGTTCGCGGTCCTCAACGCGCTCGTCGCCGAGCCGGGCCTGGACCAGCGCACGGTGGGGGAGCGGGTGGGGCTGGACCGGTCGACGATCGCCGAGGTGATCAGCCGGCTCGGCAAGCGCGGCCTGGTCGACAAGGTGCGCGATCCGCAGGACGGCCGCCGCTTCCTGCTGCGGCTGACGGACGAGGGCCTGCGCACCCACCGCAAGCTGACCGTGCGCACGGCCCGGATGAACCAGGTCTTCCTGGCCCCGCTCTCGGGCGATGAACAGGTGCTCTTCTTCGAGCTCATCCAGCGGGTCGCGGACGCGGCCGAAGGGCTCCGCAACCCCGCGGAACCCCTCGTCGCGCAGCGCTGAACGACGGCAGCGGTCAGGAGGTCGCCTTGGCGAAGACCACCCACACCTGGCCCTCCGCGAAGTTCATGGGCGAGCCGTCCCCGGTCGTGAAGTCCGTGCCGTTGGCGGCCGTCGCGCGCTTCCAGTCGACGTCGTAGGCCTTGCCGTCGCGCAGCACCGTCGCCTTCCCGGAGCCAACGGTCTCGGTGTACGGCGTGTTGTTGCCGAGGAAGTCGTGGAAGCGGGACTTGCGCACCTTCACGTACTGCACGACGACCGTCGCCGGTGCCACCCGCTTCCCGTCGGTAGTCACGGTGGGTGTGCCGTCCATCGAGACCAGCCAGCGGTCGCTCCTCTCCGACCAGGTGAAGTCGAAGCGGGCGGACGGGTAGCGGACGGTCGCCGAGGTGTCCGGCCTGCCACCGGCCGGAGCAGCGCCGTAGCGGAAGCCGTTGGTCAGCGCGTCCGGGCCCGGTGCCGAGGGCAGCAGGCGGGCGGGGTGCACGTAGAGGTTGTGGGGTGAGGGTTTGTCGGTGCCACGGGAGTAGGCGTCGGCGATCCTGCCGGGGGGTTCGGCGGTCAGCGGGGCCTTGTCGATCAGCGGCAGGAGTTTGTGCTGGGCGCCGGAGAAGGCGAGCGTCGGGTCGTCGTACTGGCGCAGCAGTTCGAGATCGGACTCACGGGCGCTACGGACCGGCCCGACGGACTCGGGCAGCTTGCTCGCGTACACCGCCATCAGGCGGCTCAGTCCGCCCTCGACCTGCTCGGCGTAGACGACGTCCGCGGCGCCCAGTCCGGTCTGCGGGCGGGCCGCGGGTACGTTGTCGATCTTCACGGCGAGCACGGGGGCGCCGGCGGCGGCGCTCTGATCAGGGGAGGGGGTCGGGGAGGCGGGCGGCTGCGTGTGCCCACGGCCGTCGTCCACCGGGTGGTGCTGCCCCGTGCAGCCCGCCGCCAGCGCGGCGGTCACCGTGGCGGCCAGCAGCGCCACCGTCGTCGTAGCACGTCTTCCGCGTGCCGGTCGTCCCGTACTCACCGCGGCCACCACATCCTGTGTCGGTTGATTGTGCGCTTATAAGTTCATTGGTGGCCATACCCGATCTGTTCTGATTGTGCGCGTTGAATACGCCGATTGGACGTGAACGAGGGTGAGTCAGCCGAGGATCTCGCTCAGGTCGTAACGCACCGGCTCCTCCAGCTGTGCGTAGGTGCAGCTCTCCGGGGTCCGGTCCGGGCGCCAGCGGCGGAAGCGGGCCGTGTGCCGGAAGCGCGCGCCGTTCTCCATGTGGTCGTAGGCGACCTCGACCACCCGCTCCGGCCGCAGCGGCACCCAGGACAGGTCCTTCTTGCCGGACCAACGGCTCGGCGCGCCGGGCAGCCGGGCCGTCTCGTGCGCTGCCTCGTCGGACCAGGCCGCCCAGGGATGCCCGGCGACGTCGGCCATCCGGAGCGGCTCCAGTTCCTCGACCAGCTCGGCGCGCTTCTTCATGGCGAACGCGGCCGACACGCCCACGTGTTGCAGGCGTCCCTGGTCGTCGTGGAGCCCGAGCAGCAGGGAGCCGACGATCGGTCCGCTCTTGTGGAAGCGGTAGCCCGCGACCACGACGTCCGCCGTGCGCTCGTGCTTGATCTTGAACATCGCGCGCTCGTTCTGGAGGTAGCGCAGGGTGAGCGGCTTGGCGATGACGCCGTCCAGGCCCGCCCCTTCGTACTGCTCGAACCAGCTCTGCGCCACGTCGACATCGGTCGTCGCGGGCGCCAGGTGCACCGGCGCGGTCACGCCGTCCAGCGCCCGGCTCAGCAGTGCGCGCCGGTCGGTCAGCTCCACGTCCTCCAGTGACTCGTCGTGCAGTGCCAGCAGGTCGAAGGCCACGAAGGACGCCGGGGTCCGCTCGGCGAGCGTCCGCACCCGGGAGTCCGCCGGGTGGATACGCTCGGTGAGCGCGTCGAAGTCGAGCCGACCGTCCCGCGCGATGACGATCTCGCCGTCCAGCACGCACCGCTCGGGCACCCGTTCCTCGAGTGCCGCCACCAGCTCGGGAAAGTACCTGGTCAGCGGTTTTCCGGTACGGCTGCCGAGCTCGACCTCGTCCCCGTCCCGGAACACGATCGCCCGGAACCCGTCCCACTTCGCCTCGTACTGCATGCCCGGCGGGATCCTCGCCACCGACTTGGCGAGCATCGGTTTCACGGGCGGCATCACCGGCAGATCCATGCTCCGATTCTGCTCGCATACGTCCGCTGTCGCCCGGTGTGCGAGCTTTGCGAGGTGCGCCTACCGTGGCCGCATGGGCGAAGCGGTGGAACTGGAAGCGGGCGGGCGCACCGTCCGGCTCTCCAGCCCGGACAAGATCTTCTTCCCGGAGCGCGGCTTCACCAAGCTGGACCTCGCCCGGTACTACATCGCCGTCGGCCCCGGCATCCTCCGCGCCCTGCGCA
The DNA here is from genome assembly GCF_050936785.1 of Streptomyces sp. CA-249302. Classification (NCBI taxonomy): domain Bacteria; kingdom Bacillati; phylum Actinomycetota; class Actinomycetes; order Kitasatosporales; family Streptomycetaceae; genus Streptomyces; species Streptomyces sp. CA-249302. Next base: position 9,372,507 of record NZ_JBNJMG010000001.1, read on the forward strand.
ACCGGCCCACCACCCTGGAGCGCTATCCCGACGGCGTGACCGGCGAGAACTTCTTCCAGAAGCGGGCGCCCAAGAACATGCCCGACTGGATCCCACGGGCCCACATCACCTTTCCCAGCGGCCGCAGCGCGGACGAGATGTGCCCGACCGAGGAGGCCGCCGTCCTGTGGGCCGCCCAGTACGGCACGCTCACCTTCCACCCCTGGCCGGTACGCCGTGACGACGTCGACAGCCCCGACGAACTCCGTATCGACCTCGACCCGCAGCCCGGCACCGACTTCGGCGACGCGGTGCGCGCGGCCTTCGAACTCCGGGGCGTACTGGAGGAGTTCGGCGGTCTGCGCGGCTTCCCCAAGACCTCCGGCGGCCGCGGCCTGCACGTCTTCGTGCCCATCGAGCCACGCTGGACCTTCACCCAGGTGCGACGGGCCGCCATCGCCGTGGGCCGGGAGCTGGAGCGCCGGATGCCGGACCAGGTGACGATCAAGTGGTGGAAGGAGGAGCGGGGCGAGAAGATCTTCGTCGACTACAACCAGACGGCCCGCGACCGCACCATCGCTTCCGCCTATTCGGTACGGCCCCGCCCGCACGCCCCCGTCTCGGCGCCGCTGCGCTGGGACGAGGTCGGGGACGTGCGTCCCCAGGACTTCGACCTCGCGACCATGCCCGCGCGCTTCGCCGAACTCGGCGATGTGCACGCGGACATGGACGACCGTCGTTATTCGCTGGACGCACTGCTGGAGCTCGCCCGCCGCGACGAACACGACCACGGGCTGGGAGATCTGCCGTACCCGCCGGAGTATCCGAAGATGCCGGGGGAGCCGAAGCGGGTGCAGCCGAGCCGGGCGAAGAAGGTTGCCGAGGCGGAGGCGCCCCCGTCGGAGGCGCCTCCCGGGGACGCTACAAATCCTTGATCCGGATGTCCCGGTACGAGATCACGTCCGTCGTGCTGTGCACCTGTAGCCCGATGTAGCCGGAGGCGAACCGCCGCCCGTCCGTGCCCGGGTCGTCCGAGCGCGGCGGGTAGAAGACCTGGCCGCCGGTGTTGTCGAACTCGTTGATCAGCACGCCGTTGCGGTAGACCGAGTAGTGCTGGTCGACCACCCGGATCTCGTAGTCGTTCCAGGTGCCCTTCCGGGTGACGCCCGCACCGGCGAGCCCCACCCGGTCGAAGCCGTAGACCGAACCGGTCTTGTACATGTCGCCGTCGGGCCGGTCCAGCACCTGCACCTCGTGCCCGTACTTGATGGCGACCCACTCCGGCCGTGACTCCTCGGGATGGTCGTGGACCCACGGGAAGCGCACGAACACACCGGAGTTGGCGTTCCCGGAGCCCGGGGCGTCGTCCCGCAGCGCACCGCGCAGATGATCGCGGAAGTCCGTCTCGTCGTACGACGAGACCGTGCCGCCCATCCCGGTGTAGAACGACCGCCCGCCGTCGTAGTCCCGGCACCAACTGACCGGATGATCCCAGCCGTTCGAGACGTACACCATCGTCTTCAACGACGTGTCGATCAACAACCGGCCGGCGCACTCGGGGCCCGACTTCGAGGCCACGGTGGGTGATCGGGTCGAGTTCGTGATGATCACGCACGGCGAGTACTACCACACCCTCCATATGCACGGTCATCGCTGGGCGGACAACAGGACCGGGATGCTCACCGGGCCCGACGATCCCAGCCAGGTGATCGACAACAGGATCGTGGGGCCGGCCGACTCCTTCGGTTTCCAGGTCGTCGCAGGGGAGGGCATCGGGGCCGGGGCGTGGATGTACCACTGCCATGTCCAGAGCCACTCGGACATGGGGATGGTGGGGCTGTTCCTGGTGAAGAAGCCGGACGGCACGATTCCGGGATACGAGCCGCACGAGCACGGGGGCGCTGCGCGGGAGGAGTGACGGATCACGGCTGGGCGCCAGTCGCTCCGAGAGCGCTCTCACCCCGCTGCTGCCCGGAGTTATCCTGATCGGCACCCGCCGATGAGGAGTCCCGAAGTGACCGACACAGCGCCGCGTCCCACTCTGGAGGCCGTGGCCGCCCGGGCCGGGGTGTCCCGGGCCACCGTGTCGCGGGTGGTGAACGGCGGGGACGGGGTGCGGGAACCCCTCGTGGCGCGGGTGCGGCGCGCAGTGGAAGAACTCGGGTACGTGCCCAACCAGGCCGCGCGCAGCCTGGTGACGCGGCGGCACGACGCCGTCGCCGTGGTCATCGCCGAACCGGAGACGCGGGTCTTCGCCGATCCCTTCTTCGCACTGCAACTCCGCGGAATCAGCAAGGAGTTGACCGCTCACGACAACCAGCTCGTGCTGCTGCTCACGGAAGGGCGCGACGACCATGCGCGCGTCGGGCGGTATCTCGCCGGTGGTCATGTCGACGGTGCGCTCGTCTTCTCGTTGCATCTCGACGACCCGCTGCCCGGGCTGATCCAGCACGCCGGGGTGCCCACCGTGTTCGGCGGGCGGCCCGGCTGGAGTGAGGGCAGCGGGGGCGCGGTGTACGTCGACAGTGACAACCGGGGCGGGGCGCGGGAGGCCGTGCGCCACCTTGTCGGGCTCGGGCGCAGGCGCATCGCGCACATCACTGGGCCGCTGGACCAGACGTCCGCGGCGGATCGGCTCGACGGGTATCGGGACGTCATGGGCGACGGTGATCTGGGGCTGGTCGTGGAGAGTGACTTCACTCCGGCGGGGGGTGAGCGGGCGATGCGGGAGCTTCTTGAGCGGCAGCCTGATCTGGACGCCGTTTTCGCCGCGAACGACCTCAGTGCGGCGGGTGCTCTGCGGGTGCTGCGGGAGGGTGGGCGGCGGGTGCCTGAGGACGTTGCCGTGATCGGGTTCGATGACATGGTGCCGGTGGCTGAGCAGACGGATCCGGCGCTTACCACGGTTCGGCAGGACATCGAGGGGATGGGGCGGCTGATGGCTCGGCTGTTGCTGCGTGGCGGTGCCCGCGGCGGGGAGCAGGGGGTTGGGGACGCGCCGTCCAGTGTCGTGCTGCCGACGACGTTGGTACGGCGCGTCTCCGCGTGACGCTCGGCCGGAACCGTGGCGAAGTGCGGGCCGGTGGGGGCTGGTCGCGCGGTTCCCCGCGCCCCTGTCGGGGCGCGTCCCCACAGGGCGTGAACAGGTTACGTCTGGGGCGGTGCGCTCTTGATCACCGCGAAGCGGGCTCCGTAGGGGTCCGTGAGTTTGGCGAAGCGGCCCACGCCCTCGATGTCCGTGGGCGGGACGCGGACCGTGCCGCCCAGTTCCTGGGCCTTGGCCGCTGTGGCGTCTGTGTCCATGACCTCGAAGTACGGGAGCCAGTACGCGGTGTCCTCCGACGGGTCGTCGGCCAGTGGTACGACGCCGCCGAACATGGAGTCCGCGCCGCCTCCGGCGGGGTTGAAGGTGGTGTACGTGCCGCCCGGGAAGGGCACCGCCTCGGTCTCCAGGCCCAGGGTCTCGTGGTAGAACCAGGCGGCCGCGGCGATGTCCGGGGTGTACAGCTCGACCCAGGACAGCGAACCGGGCTCGTTCGCCACGTCGACGCCCTTGGTGCGGCCCGGCTGCCAGATGCCGAAGGGCACGCTCGCCTTGTCCGCGAGGATCGCCATGTGGCCCTCGCCCATCACGTCCATCGGCTGCATCAGCACACTGCCGTGCGCCTGCTCGGCCGCCTTCGCGGTGGCCTCGGCGTCGGCGGTCTGGAAGTAGACGGTCCAGGAGGGCGGGCCCTGCTCGGGCGTGGTCTGCATGCCGCCGGCCGCGGTCTTCCCGTCCAACTGGAAGAAGCCGTAACCGCCGGAGTCCGGTCCCGCCGACTGGAAGCGCCAGCCGAAGAGACCGCCGTAGAAGGAAGTGGCGCCGTCGATGTCGGAGGTGCCGACATCGATCCAGTTCGGAGCGCCGTTGACGAAACGGGTGGTGAGCATCATCGCCCTCCTCGGAAGGGTCCCGTTCTCTGCACTGCCGAGTCTCGCACCGCCCACTGACAATCGCTTCCGCGCGCCGCCGTGCGCGGCGGTGTGTCGGCACGCCACCATCAGGGTGGCCGGGGGCCGTGAACGGCGTCGTTGATCGGGCGTTGATCGAACGTTTTTCGCCGCCCGGCACGATTCCGTCCATGCACATCGACACGATCACCCCGGCCGACCTCGCCTGGCAGGCCCAGGCGCTGTGCGCGCAGACCGGGGCGGACTTCTTCTTTCCCGAGCCGGGCAGCTCGGTGCGTGAGGCGAAGCGCATCTGCGGCATGTGCGAGATGCGGCCGACCTGTCTGGAGTACGCGATGCAGAACGACGAGCGCTTCGGAGTGTGGGGCGGGCTGTCGGAGAAGGAGCGGCTGGAGCTCCGCCGTACCCCGCACTGAGTGAAATTCCGCCCGGCGCACGCGCGTGTGCAGGCACAATCCCCGCATGGTCAGCATCAGTCCGCAGCAGCAGGTCGACAGCCTGCTGAACGCCCTCGATCCGCTCTCCCACCCGCAGCGCATGCGGGAACTCGCCGTGCGCGTACGGGCGATGACGCCCCTGCGGCCTGTTCTGGAGGAGCTGGAGGGGCGCGGGACCCATGGTCGGCAGCTCGCCGTCGTCGCCGCGTCCGTCGGGGGCGACACCGAGTGGATCGCCGTCCGGATCGCCGATCCCGACTCCTTCGTGCGCGGCCACGCGCTGCGCGTGGCGGAGAGTCTCGGGGTCTCCGACGAGGCCTTCGTGGCGGGACTCGCCGATGCCTGCGAGGTCGTGCGCCGGGACCTGCTGGGTGCCGTGGTCGTCGGCGGGCGCACCGCGCTCGCGGACCGGCTCGTCGACGCGCTGCGCGGCGACTGGGGCGACACCGAGGCGGCCCGGCTGCTGCCCGGCTGCACGGCAGGGACGGTGGCGCGGCTGCTGCCCGAGCTCCTGCACGGCGTCGGGGCGTGGACGGCCTTGGCCAGGCGGCATCCGACGGTCGTGCTCGACACGCTGGAGGGCCAGTTGGCCGCCCTGCCGCCGGCGCTGCGCGAGACCTGGTGGTCGCGTTACGGGCATGCTGTGGCCGCCGTGACGCCAGCCGAGCCGGTGCGCGTGCTCGGGCTCCTGGACCGGCTGGGGCCGGCCCGGCTGCCGTACGAACTCCGCGACCAGGTGCGGAGGTTCGCCGCCGTGGACCCGGGCCGGGTGCTGCGGCTCCTGCTCACGCCCGCTTGGGCCGACGTGGTGGGGATCCGCTCGATGAGCCGGGCCACCCTGCGCAGGCTCGCCGCCGTCGACGGGCCCGAACTCGTCGAGTACGGCAGGTCCTTGCTGCCCCACGGCGGTCTGCCGACGCTGCTGACGGCGCTCCCGCCCGCCCGGAGACGCGCGCTCTACACCGCCGTTCAGGAAGGGCGTGGCGGCTCCGACGTGCTGGACACCGCCGTGCTCGACGTCCTGACCCGCCGTCATGCCGCCGATGAGGCACGCGAGTTGGCCGACCGGGCCCGCGAAAGGGGCGCCCGGTGGAACGTGGTGCTCCTTGCCGAGTCCTATCTGCCCGTCGCCGAGGTGCGCGAGCGGCTGCTGGCGGCCACCCGGCGGCCCGCCGCCGAGGACCGTGCCGAGGCCTGGCGGCTGCTGATCCGCAACGCCGCGCGCTGGGGCGACCCGGCCGCCGTCACCACCGTACTCGCGGACATGGAGCGGCTGCGCAACGAACAGGACCCCGTACGGTCGGCCGCGCTGCGCGCCCTCGCCGAGACTCGGGCGGCCCTGTTCACCGAGGACGCCGAACCCCACCTGGACCGGATCGCCGGCCATGCCGTCGAGGCCCGTGACTCCTCGCCGGAGACCCGGCGGCGGCTGAGCTCGCTCGCCGTCGCCGTGCTGCGCGAGCACGCGGCGGGCGGATCGAGGGAGTTGGTGAGCTGGGCGCTGCGCACCGTGGTCCGGATCTCCGGCAACACCGGTGGCGCGGACCTCGGACGCCTCGACCACACGCTGCGGCGCGGCCAGGAGCACCAGGTGTACGAGGCGCTGCGGCCGTGGATCGAAGCGGGCGCGGAGAAGTCGGACTACGGCCTCGCCTTCGCCCTCGCCCGGGCCGTGGACCGGCGCGCCGCCGGCATGACCGAGCTCCAGGACCTGCTGTGGCAGGCCATCCGGTACGGCAACGACTCCACCGTGCAGACGGCCGTCCAGCTGTGGCTGGCACCGCATGCCACCCGCGACGAGCGGGTGGCGCGCATCCTCGCCCAGGAACCCTCGGCCGCCGCACTGCCGACGGTGCTGCACACCGTCGTCGGACGCCGCACCGACCTCCTCGACCAGCTGCTCGCCGAGACCCCGCCCTACGGCCGTTTCCTGACCAGGCGTACCCTGTGGTCCGTACCGGTCAATCCGCACGTACGCCGCTGGGTGCCGCGTCAACAGGCCGCTCTGCTGCGGCAGTTGGGGGCACTGGCCGATGACGCCGGCCTCCCGGTGTACCGGCGGGCGAACGCCGTCGCACAGGCCGCGCTCGTACCGGACGGCGGCGGCGACCTGGTCCGGCGCTGGACCGGGTCGTCCGACGTCGTCCTGGCGGAGACGGCCCTCGCCGCGCTGTCCCGCACCGCCCGTCCCGCCGACGAACTGCCCGGGCTGCTGGCCCACGCCGGTGGCGACCGGGCTCGGGTCGCCGTCTACGCGGCCACGCGCGCGTCCCGTTACGCGGCGCCGTCCCGCCTGGCCGCGCAGCTGACGGACGTGCTCACCGCGCCGGACGCCAAGGTGACCAGCCGCAAGGAGGCCGTACGGCTCGCCGCGTCACGGCTGCCCGCACCGCAGGCCGCGCGTGTGCTCACCGAGACCTACGCGCGCGTGGGGGCCCACCCGGACGTGCGCGCGGCCTGTGTCGCCTTCGCCGGCGGGCTGCTGGCCCACGAGGAGGTCTGGGAACTGCTGCGGGACGCAGCCGGCGCCGAACCAGTCCTGCGTGCCGCGGTGCTGCGTGTCTTCCCGCTCGACCTGCCCGAACCCTGGCGGGAGCGCTACGCCGACCTGGTGCGCGAGGTCAGCGGCACGGACGACCAGGAGACCGCGGACCTCGCCTTCGCGGCCCTGGCCCACTGGACCCCGTGGTCCTCCGAGGCCTCCGGAGTCCTGGCCCGGGCCGCGACCGATCTGACGGAACGCGCGAACTGGCAGGCCGCGGCCCGGGGACTGGTCACGGCCGCGGTGGCCACCCCCGAGGGCGCCCTCGGGCTGCGCGAGGCGCTGCGGACCCTGGCCGAGACCCCGGCCGACGCCGAACCCGACGCCCAGGAACGGCGCGACCGGCCCGCCCGCCAGCGCATCAGGTTCCTCGTGTCCTGCCTGGAGCAGGACGCCCACTCGGCTCCGGCGGCCGTCCGTCCCGCCGCGCTCGCCGCGAGCGAGCTCCTGGGGAGTACGACGCACACGTCCCGCAGGCCGCCGCGCTCGCCGTCACCCACCTGGACCTGGCCGCCGTACCCCTGGACCTGGACCGGTTGGCCGCCGCCGTGGGCAGTGGGCGGCCCGTGCTCGCCGCCGAGGTCGCCACGTCGCTGCGGCAGCGCCTGGAGTACCGGGAGAAGCAACTGCCGGACCCTGAGGCCCTGTTGGCCGAGGCGGTACGGCTGACCGGGCACGGTGGTCACACCGAGGGGCTGCTCGCCGTCGCCGTCGTCCAGGCGCTCGGCGGCCGTACCGACTGGCCGGCCCCCTGGCGTGAGCGGCTGCGGGAGCTGCGCCGCCATCCCTGGGCCGACGTACGCGACGCGGCGCTGGAGGAGACGACGGCGTTCGAGTAGACCGGTCGCGGTGGGGGTGGCCTCAGCCGGCCGCCCGCGCCGCCATCCGCGCCTTGCGCGCCGCCAGCTTCTCGTCGAACTTGGCGGCCTCGGAGTCCAGTCCGCCCATGTAGAGGCCGATCTCCTCCTGCGCCCGCTGTCCCTCGGGGCCGAGACCGTCGACGTCCATGACCTTCAGGAAGCGCAGCACGGGCTGGATGACGTCGTCGTGGTGGATACGCAGGTTGTAGACCTCGCCGATGGCCATCTGCGCGGCGAACCGCTCGAAGCCGGGCATGCCGTGACCGGGCATCCGGAAGTTGACGAGGACGTCCCGCACGGCCTGCATGGTGAGGTCGGGGGCCAGCTCGAACGCGGCCTTCAGGAGGTTGCGGTAGAAGACCATGTGCAGGTTCTCGTCGGTCGCGATGCGCGCCAGCATGCGGTCGCAGACCGGGTCGCCCGACTGGTGGCCGGTGTTGCGGTGCGAGACCCGCGTGGCCAGCTCCTGGAAGGCGACGTACGCGACGGAGTGCAGCATCGAGTGCCGGTTGTCCGACTCGAAGCCCTCGCTCATGTGCTGCATGCGGAACGCTTCCAGCTTGTCCGGGTCGACCGCGCGCGAGGCGAGCAGATAGTCGCGCATCACGATGCCGTGCCGGCCCTCCTCCGCCGTCCAGCGGTGCACCCAGGTGCCCCAGGCGCCGTCCCGTCCGAAGAGGGACGCGATCTCGTGGTGGTAGCTGGGGAGGTTGTCCTCGGTGAGGAGGTTCACCACGAGGGCGATCCGGCCGATCTCGGTGACCTTGGACTGCTCCTTGCCCCAGGCCTCGCCGTCCTCGAAGAAGCCGGGGAAGTTACGGGCGTCGCTCCACGGCACGTACTCGTGCGGCATCCAGTCCTTGGTGACCTTCAGGTGCCGGTTGAGCTCCTTCTCGACGACTTCCTCCAACGCGTACAGCAGCTTGGCGTCGGTCCAGACTGCGGGGCTGCCGAGGTGCGGGGAAGTGATCGTCACGGGGACTCCAGGGGGACGCACAGCGAAGGGGACGGATCGGCGGGCGGCGCCGGAACTTACGGGATCGTAGGCTACGAAACCGTAGGTTACGAAACCGTAGGTTAAGCGCGTTGTAAAGACCCCTGATCAGGCCTGCTGCGCCTGGCTTCCGAGGGCATGCCAAAAAGCTCCAGGACCCGCAGGTCCCAGGGCTGGAAGAGTGAGGCGTTCACCCGTCAGGCGTACAGCTCCCGCATCCGGACCGAGAGGCAGGTCACACAGCCCTCGAGCTTCTCGAACTCGCTGATGTCCACCAGGACCGGCTCGAAGCCGAGGTCGCCCAGCAGCTCCGCCGTCTTCGGCGCGCTCGCCGCCATCAGCAGCTTGCCGCCGCCGAGCAGCACCACATGCGAGCCGGCCTCCTCGGGCACCGACAGGAAGCGCGGGAACAGCGAGGGCCGGTCCACCTTCGGGATGTGTCCGACGACCGTCCCGTCGGGCAGCGCGGTGACCGCCGACTTCAGGTGCAGCACCTTGCTCACGGGTACGGCGACCACCTGGGCGCCGAGCGGTTCGAAGGCCGCCCGCAGCTGCTGGACGCCGGCCGCGTTGGTGCGCCCGCCCCGGCCGACGTAGATCGTGTCGCCGATCTTCAGGACGTCGCCGCCGTCGAGGGTGCCCGGCTCCCAGATCCAGTTCACCGAGCAGCCGAGCCGGGCCACGGCCTCCTCGACGCCGATGGTCTCCTCGCGCCGGGACTCGGCGCCGGAGCGGGCGATCAGCGCCACGTTCTTGTACATGACGACGGTGTCCTCGACGAACACCGAGTCCGGGTTGTCGTCGGCCGGATCCACCTCGATGGTCTCCCAGCCGTGCTCGCGCAGGGCCTCGACGTACGCCTCCCACTGCTCCACGGCAAGATCGGCATCGACCTTCTCCCGCTCGATGTGCGTCACCAGACCTTCGGCGAGGCGCGGGCTGGGGCGGCGGACGAGGGCCTTCTTGCTGGGCACTGGGGACTCCGTAACGGCGGGACAGCGGACCGGCGCCCGTGGAGTGGGCCCGGTCCGCCATCATGCAGCGCGGACCGTCCGAGGCAAAACCCCTGTTGCCAGGCTGTGCCCCTCCTGCAATGCGCTATCCCACCTCCTCCGGCGTGGTTTCCCGCAGCTCGCCGTCGAGCAGCAACCAGCGTGTGATGCCGATGGACTCCAGGAACGGCAGGTCGTGGGAGGCCACGATCAGTGCTCCTTCGTACGACTCCAGGGCCGTGGTGAGCTGCCGGACGCTCGCCATGTCGAGGTTGTTCGTCGGCTCGTCGAGCATCAGCAGCTGCGGGGCCGGCTCGGCCAGCATCAGCATCGCCAGGGCCGCCCGGAAGCGTTCGCCGCCGGACAGCGTCGCCGCCTTCTGGTCGGCGCGGGCGCCCCGGAACAGGAAGCGGGCCAGGCGCGCCCGGATCCGGTTGTTGGTGGCGCCCGGCGCGAACCGGGCCACGTTCTCGACGACCGAGCGCTCGCCGTCCAGCACGTCCAGGCGCTGCGGCAGGAAACGCAGCGGCACGTACGCGTGCGCCTCGCCCGCGACCGGCGCCAGCTCCCCGGCGACGGTCCGCAGCAGCGTCGTCTTGCCCGCGCCGTTCCGCCCGACCAGCGCGACCCGCTCCGGACCCCGCAGATCGAGCCCGCCCGCCATCCGCGCGCCGTACGCGAGCTGGAGGTCCAGCAGGGTGAGCACGGTACGGCCCGGCGGTACGGCCGTGTGCGGCAGGTCGACGCGGATCTCGTCGTCGTCCCGTACGGCCTCCACCGCCTCGTCGAGCCGGTTCTTCGCCTCGGTGAGCTTCTCCTCGTGCATGATGCGGTGCTTGCCCGCCGACTCCTGCGCCGAGCGCTTGCGCGCCCCCATGACGATCTTCGGCTCGCGCTTCTGCTCGAACATCTTCTGCCCGTACCGCTTGCGGCGGGCCAACTTGACCTGTGCGTCGGCCAGTTCGCGCTTCTGCTTGCGGAAGTCGGCCTCGGCGACCCGCACCATGCGCTCGGCCGCCTCCTGCTCGGTGGCCAGCGCCTCCTCGTACGCCGAGTAGTTGCCGCCGTACCAGGTGACCTCCCCGGAGCGCAGATCGGCGATCTGGTCGACGAGTTCCAGGAGTTCGCGGTCGTGGCTGACCACGACCATCACTCCCGGCCAGGAGGAGACGGCCGTGTACAGCCGCCTGCGCGCATACAGGTCCAGGTTGTTGGTCGGCTCGTCCAGGAGCAGGACGTCCGGGCGGCGCAGCAACAGGGCGGCCAGCCGCAGCAGCACCGACTCACCGCCGGACACCTCCCCGATGGTGCGGTCCAACTGGATCCGGCCGAGCCCGAGTTCGCCGAGCGTGGCGAGGGCGCGCTCCTCCACGTCCCAGTCGTCGCCGACCGCCTCGAAGTGCTCCTCGGCCACGTCACCGCCCTCGATGGCGTGCAGCGCGGCCCGTTTCGCGGCGATGCCGAGCGCCTCGTCGACGCGCAGGCGCGTGTCGAGCGTGACGTTCTGCGGGAGGTACCCGACCTCGCCGGCGACACGCACGGCGCCGTCGGCCGGGGCGAGTTCACCGGCGACCAGCTTCAACAGGGTCGACTTCCCGGACCCGTTGACGCCGACGAGCCCGGTCCGGCCGGGGCCGAAGGCGACGTCCAGGCCCTCGAAGACGGGGGTGCCGTCGGGCCAGGCGAAGGAGAGGGACGTGCAGGTGATGGAAGTAGACATAAGGCGCCTCGCGGTTGCTCGATGCGGATGTGGGCAAACGCGTATCGAGACACCTGCGACCGAAGAGCCCGGAGGGGACGGCGAGGCACAAGGAAAGGCCCTGCCCCGTCGGGACGGCTCGAATGCCGAGGTCGCACGCGGCGCACACACCTCAGGTGTGTGACGCGGTGTCTCAAGACCTCAGACGAGCAACGTCCTTCTCCGATCGACGGCAACAGAACCGCTGTACACCGTAGGAGGGGCGTGGGTGGCTGTCAACGCATTAACGTGAAACCTGATCGCGCCGCACCAAGGAGACCTCGTGCCCCACGGTTCGCTCTCGCTCCCGGCCCGGCTCTGCCTGCTGGCCTGGGACACCACGCCCGAGGTCAACGGCCCCGCCCACCTGGTGCGGGCCGGTGCCCTCACCGAACTGGCCCGCGGCGGCCTGCTCACCGACCAGGACGGCGTCGCCACGCCCGCCGACATGGACGCCCTCACCGGGGACGCCGTCCTCGACGGCCTCCTGGAGCTGGTCCGGGAGTCCCGGCCGCACCACTGGCGGGCCTGGGTGACCCTGCACGCGCGCGTGACCTCGGACGCCGTACGGGAGCAGCTGACCGCCGAGGGGCATCTGCGGGCGGAGAAGAAGCGGGTCCTCGGGGTCTTCCCGAGCGTGGACCACGTACTGGAGGGCACGGCCGTCGTCGACGCGCTCCGGGACGAGGCGCGGCAGGCTCTGGAGGGGCCCGTGCCGGTCGCCGAGGTCTCCGAGCGGGACGCGGCCGTCGTGGCGCTCGCCGTCGCCGCCGGGCTGCCCGCGCTGCTGCCCGACGGGGACCGCGAGCGGCACAAGGAGCGGGTCGAGGAGCTGATCGACCGCACCGGAGTGCGGGAGGTCCTGAGCGAGCTGTGCTCGGCCCTGGAGACCGCGCCACATTGATGTCGGATTCCTGCCAGCCGCGCCCGCGCCGCCGCTGGTTGAGTGAGGCGCATGACCTCTCAGCGTGATCGCGCCGAAGCCTTCCGTTCCCTGCACGTCCCGGGCACCCCGCTCGTCCTGCCCAACGCCTGGGACACCTCCAGCGCCCGCATCGTCGAGGACGCGGGTGCCGCCGCCGTCGCCACCACGAGCGCGGGCCTGTCCTGGGCCCTGGGCGCCGCGGACGGCGACCGGCTGGACCGGGCCACGGCCCTCGACGCCGTCGCCCGCATCGCCGCCGCGGTCGAGGTGCCCGTCAGCGCCGACGTGGAGACCGGCTACGCGGAGGACGCGGCGGGCGTCGGTGACACCATCCGCGCGGTGATCGCGGCGGGTGCGGTCGGGGTGAACATCGAGGACGCGCTGTACGAGGCCGGAACGGGCCCGTTGCGTTCCGTCGAGGAGCAGGCGGAGCGGATCGCCGCCGCCCGGGAGGCCGCGGACGCGCAAGGAGTGCCGCTGTTCGTCAACGCCCGGATCGACACGTTCCTCCGGGGCGACGGAGACGTGGACCTCACTCTGGAGCGGGCGGCCGCGTTCCTGGCCGCGGGCGCCGACGGGATCTTCGTCCCCGGGGCCGTCGAGCCGGGGGCGCTCAAGCTCCTCGTCGACGGGATCGACGGGCCGTTCAACGCCATGGCCCATCCCGGTGCGCCGACGGTCGCCGAGCTGGCCGCGCTCGGGGTGGCGCGGGTGAGCGTCGGTTCGGGCATCGCGCAGGCCGCGCACGCGGTGGTCCGCCGGGCCGCGCGGGAGCTGCTGGGCGCGGGGACGTACGACACGCTGGCCGACGGGCTCGACTACGGCGAGCTCAACGCCGTGCTGGGGCGGACGCGCTAGCAGGCGTCCCGCATCAGCTCCGCCAGGTCGTGGTCCAGGTCCAGATGCAGGTGCTCCATGCCGACGGGGACCAGCCGGCCCGTGGCCTCCAGGAAGCGTCGCAGCTCGCCGGAGCGGACGTGCACCACGGCGGTGCCCTCGGGGGCGTGGAACTCCAGGACGGTGCGGTCGTAGCCGTACGGCCGCACGCGTACGTCGCCGTGGCCCTCGGCCCGCTCCAGGCCGGCCGCGAGGAGTTCGCGAGAGAAGGTCCAGCAGACCTCCACGCCCTCCAGGGTGGCCGGGGCCGGGAAGGTCATGCGGATCGCGAACGGGTCACTACGGTCGTAGTGCAGCTTGGCTGGGATGCTCGGCATCCGCGGTGCGGCGGCGACGAGGCGAGCCTCGACGGGCTGCTCGATGACGGTGGACAACGCCTTGCTCCCTTGTGACGGCTGTACGGGCTGCCGGGCGGATCGGTCCGGGCACTGCTAGAGACGTCGGAATCGGCCAATCCGTGCACATGAAATTCGAGTGACCTGCGTCACCGCGTTCATTCACAGAAGTGACGGGGTTCATCTCGCGTGCCCGGATGGCCGGTTGTGGTGGTCGAGGGCCTCTGGACGGCGTCCGGGCGGTCGGCTAGCTTCGCCCGCCATGAGGCGTTTGGGGAACACGCGAGGGATGAGACGGACGTTTCGCATGGTGGTCGCGGGGGCGGTGTGCTCGACGGCGCTGGCCGCCCTGACCGCCGTACCCGCGCAGGCGGGGGAGCGGGAGCGCGGGGTGCCGCACTGGGAGGTCAAGGCGACCGGCACGCCCGAGGTGCGTTTCCGCGGGCTGTCGGCGGTGAGCCGGGACACCGCGTGGGTGGCCGGAACCGGCGGTACCGTGCTGCGCACCACCGACGCCGGCGGGAGCTGGCGGAACGTCTCGCCGCCCGGTGCCGCCGATCTCCAGTTCCGGGACATCGAGGCGTTCGACGCGCGGCGGGCCGTGGTGCTGGCCATCGGCGAGGGCGAGGCGTCCCGCGTCTACCGCACCGAGGACGGGGGCGCGACCTGGACCGAGTCCTTCCGCAACACCGACGCCAAGGCCTTCTACGACTGCCTCACCTTCTTCGACCACCGCCACGGCCTGGCGATGAGCGACCCGGTGGACGGAAAGTTCCGCATCCTGTCGACCAGTGACGGCGGCCGCTCCTGGAAGGTGCTCCCGAGCAAGGGCATGCCGGCCGCGCTGGACGGCGAGGCGGGCTTCGCGGCGAGCGGGCAGTGCCTGGTCGCCTCGGGCCCGTCGGACGTCTGGCTGGCGACCGGCGGCGGGGCACGCGCGCGTGTACTGCACTCCGCCGACCGCGGCCTGACCTGGATGGCCGCCGACACGCCGATCCCGGCGGGCGACCCGGCCAAGGGTGTCTTCGCGCTCGCCTTCCGCGACCGCACCCACGGGCTCGCCGTCGGCGGCGACTACCGGGCCGACCAGGCCTCCCCGCAGGCCGCCGCCCGCACCTCCGACGCGGGCCGCAGCTGGCAGCCCGCCGCCACACCCCCGCCCGCCTACCGCTCCGGCGCCGCCTGGCTCCCGCACAGCCGCACCACGGCCCTCGCGGTCGGCCCGACCGGCACCGATCTCACCACCGACGCGGGCCGCACCTGGCGGACCGTCGACACGGGCTCCTACGACACCGTGGACTGCGCCGCGGACCTCGGCTGCTGGGCGGCGGGGGAGCAGGGACGGGTGGCGCGGCTGGAGCGGTGACGTACGGGCCGGAATACGGGTAATCGGTTCGCCGACCATGCACGAAGCGTGCCGAGGAGATCGCCGCGCGGACGGTCAACAAGGAACGCGCCCGGTCCGGCAGAGGCTCCCAGGGGCTGGGCGGCAAGAAGAGCTGACCGCGGGTGAGTTCGGGCGGTCCCGCACCCCGCCGTTACGCTCGCCCCATCATGACGACCGTGAAGATCCCCGCGGGCTGGCCCGTGACCGAGGAGCAGGCCCGTGCCGTGCAGGACGAGTTGCGGGCGCGGGTGGTCCTCGACGAAGCGGGCCCGCCGCCCGGCACGGGGCACGTGACGGGCGTCGACGTGGCCTACGACGACGAGCTGGACGTCGTGGCGGCCGGGGCGGTGGTCCTCGACGCCGCGACGCTCCAGGTGGTCGCGGAATCCACGGCCGTCGGCCGCATCTCCTTCCCCTACGTCCCCGGCCTGCTCGCCTTCCGCGAGATCCCCACGGTCCTGGCCGCCCTCGACGCCCTCACCGTCCCGCCCGGCCTGATCGTCTGCGACGGCTACGGCCGCGCCCACCCACGCCGCTTCGGCCTGGTCAGCCACCTGGGCGTCCTCACCGGCCACCCCACGATCGGCGTCGCGAAGAACCCCTTCACCTTCTCGTACGACGACCCGCCCACCCCGCGCGGCAGCACGTCACCGCTCCTCGCGGCCACCGAGGAGGTCGGCCGCGCCCTGCGCACCCAGGACGCCGTCAAGCCGGTCTTCGTCTCCGCCGGCCACCGCACCGCCCTCGACAACGCCTGCGCCCATGTCCTCACCCTGACCCCGAAGTTCCGCCTCCCGGAGACGACCCGCAGAGCGGACTCGCTGTGCCGGAGGGCGTTGCGGGAGGCGGTTCTCCCGAGGAAGCCCCTCGCCGACGCAGCCGCGGCGGACCCGACGCGATCGTGGGGCCGCACCTTGTTCGAGCGTCAGCGAGATCCGGTGACCTGGGCGGGCCGCGTGCTGGCCGCGGCGGCGGGTCGGCCGGTTCGGGCACCGGCGATCCAGGCCGCGTTGGAATTGGCGGGCGATCGCGACGCGTGGGAGCGCGGGCGTGAGGTGTTCGAGCTGGTCCGAGGCGCGGGGGCGGTGGCCGAGGAACAGCCGGCCGAGTCGGGCCGGATCCCGTTCCGACTCGCGGAGCTGGTGGGCAAGTTGGCCCACAACGCGGCTGGGCCGCCGCCGTTCTTCGACCACCACGCCGGCTGGCAGATCGGCCCCCTCGCCTGGCGTCTCGCCACTGTCACCGATGATCCCGACATGCGGGCGCGGATCACCGACGCGCTGGGGGAGCGGCCGCCCGACCATCCCGGCGAGGGGCCCGAGACGGGCCCTTCCGGCACCTGATCTGAGTACCCGGTCTGAGTACCTGTACGGATGTGGCCGCATGCCCCCGCTCGGCAGGCTTGCCCGCATGACGACGCACCGTGTGGCCAGCCACCGTTCCCCCAAGCCCCTTGCCGACCCGAACCGGCCCGTCGAGCGGGCCGTGACGGCCGTGCTCGTGCTTGCCGTGCTGGCGGGGCTCGGGTGGATCGGCGGGATGATCTACACCGTCGCCGGGTGGACGCTGTAGGGCAGAGGTCAACCCGTCGCGGCGACGCGGAACGTGATGCCTGCCCTGCGCAGACGGTCCGTCAGCGCGTCGCCCATCGCCACCGCCGTGGTGACCTGACCGGACGTGGCCGGGAGTTCGTCGAAGGCCAGGGAGAGAGCCGACTCGGCGAACATCTTCGCCGTCTCGTCGTAGCCGGGGTCGCCGCCGGACACCTCCGTGAAGACCCGTCGGCCGCCGCCCTCGCCGACGAAGCGGACCGAGAACCAGCTCTTCGCACGCTTCTCCGCGCCCGGCCCCTCCCCTGGCTTGAGCCGGTCCGACAACCAGCGCCGGGCGGGCGGGAGTTGGGCCACGGTGACCAGCGCACCCATGGCCGCCACCCCGCCCATCGCGACCGGCAGGTGGCGTACGGCCGCGTAGTGGCGGTAGCGGAAATCGGGACCGTAGCGCGGCAGGGCCTTCGCCGAACGGGCCACGATCTGCGGGTCGATGGTCGGCAGCGGCAGCGCCCATGCGCCGACCTCCTTCGCGAACCGCGGCGCCCCCGTCGGCGCGGCGGCCCGCCGCCCCACCAGCCGCGGCTCGTGCCGCCTGCGGTCCCGCTCGGCGGCCAGCATCGGCCGCACGCGCGCGAACTGGTTGAGCGCCGACGCGAACGTCCCGCCCGAGAAGGTGGCGTCGGCGGTGACGAACCCGTCGACCTTGAGGGGCACGTCCTCCGGCAGCTGCTTGACCGTGAAGTACGCACCCAGGTCATGCGGAATCGAGTCGAAACCACACGCGTGCACCAGCCGCGCCCCCGTCTCACGCGCGCGTGCGTCGTGCCGGACGTAGGTGAGGTCCACGAACTCCGGCTCACCGGTGAGGTCGAGATAGTCCGCCCCGCTGTCCGCGCAGGCGGCCACCAGCTCCTCGCCGTACGTCACGTACGGCCCCACGGTCGTGGCCACCACGCGCGCGTGCTCGGCGAGTTCGCGCAGCGAGCCCGGCTCGGCCACGTCCGCCCGCAGCGCCGCGACCTTGTCGCCGCCCGGCAGCCGCTCACGCAGCTCCGCCAGCTTCCGCTCGCTGCGGCCCGCGATCGCCCAGCGCAGCCCCTCGGGCGCGTGCGCGGCCAGGTACTCCGCGGTGAGCGTCCCCACGAAGCCCGTGGCTCCGAAGAGCACGATGTCGTACGGACGGTCCGTCCCGTTAAGCCTGCTCATGACACCCCTCGCTCCGCAGCACGCGCCCTTGTCGGTGGCCGAGGCTAGCGTGAGGAGTGCGGAGCCCGACGACGAGCCCGGAGGTGGCGCGGTGACCGTGCCGAGGAACGACCGGAAGAAATGGGAGAAAGTGCGCGAGTTCGCCCTCGGCATGCCTGGTGCCGTGGAGGAGTTCCCGTGGGGCGAGAGCGTCGCCAAGGTCAACAAGAAGGTGTTCGTCTTCCTCGGCGTCGAGGACGGCAGCTACCCGCTCGGCGTCACCGTGAAGCTCAAGGACGAGGCGGCGCACGCCCACGCCCTCACCTCCCCGGGCGCCGAACCCGCCGGTTACGGGCTCGGAAAGGCCGGCTGGGTCCGCATCCCGCTGGCCGGGAAGGGTGCCCCGGCGGCGGAGCTGCTGTGCGACTGGGTCGAGGAGAGCTACCGCGTGATCGCCCCGAAACGGCTGATAGCGGAGCTGGGCGAGCGCTGAGCCGTCGAGCGCAGGTGCCGATCGCGGCTGCCGCCCGATAATTGTCTAAGCGCTTGCTCGCCCGGGTCTTGTGCTCGGTGGGACCCGTTCATAGCATCACTGGTGTTACATCAGTTGTGTCATACCCGTG
This sequence comes from Streptomyces sp. CA-249302, assembly GCF_050936785.1. NCBI lineage: Bacteria > Bacillati > Actinomycetota > Actinomycetes > Kitasatosporales > Streptomycetaceae > Streptomyces > Streptomyces sp. CA-249302. Next base: position 9,390,908 of record NZ_JBNJMG010000001.1, read on the forward strand.
GTCATGACTTCTGGGGGCTGGATGGCGACGACGCCAGGACAGGGGCCGCTGAGCGGCGTGCGCGTGGTCGAGCTGGCCGGCATCGGGCCCGGCCCGTTCGCCGCGATGCTCCTCGCCGACCTGGGCGCCGACGTCGTCCGCGTGGACCGCCCCGGCGGCGTCGGACTCGCGATCAACCCGGCGTACGACGTCACCAACCGCAACAAGCGCTCGGTGATCGTCGACCTGAAGTCCGAGGACGGCCACGCCCGCGTGCTCGACCTCGTCGAACGCGCCGACATCCTCGTCGAGGGCTACCGCCCCGGCGTCGCCGAGCGCCTCGGCGTCGGCCCCGAGGCCTGCCACGCCCGCAACCCCGCGCTCGTCTACGGCCGGATGACCGGCTGGGGCCAGGACGGCCCCCTCGCCCGGCGCGCCGGCCACGACATCGCCTACATCGCCCTCACCGGCACCCTCGGCATGATCGGCGAACCCGGCCGACCGCCGGCGGTCCCCGCCAACCTCCTCGGCGACTACGCGGGCGGCTCCCTCTACCTGGTCGTCGGCGTCCTCGCCGCGCTCCACCACGCGCGCGTGCACGGCACCGGCCAGGTCGTCGACGCGGCCATCGTGGACGGCACCTCCCACCTCTCCGCGATGATCCACGGCATGCTCGCCGCCGGCGGCTGGCAGGACCGGCGCGGCGCCAACCTCCTGGACGGCGGCTGCCCGTACTACGGCACCTACGAGACCGCCGACGGCGGGTACATGGCGGTGGGCTCCCTGGAGCCGCAGTTCTACGACGAGTTCGTCACCCTGCTCGGCATCCCCGAGCATGCCGACGCCCGCAAGGACTGGGCCCGCTGGGGCGAGCTGCGCGAGGCGGTCGCGGCCCGCTTCAGGTCCCGTACCCGCGACGAGTGGACCACCGTCTTCGAGGGCTCCGACGCCTGCGTGGCGCCCGTACTGACGCTGCACGAGGCACCCGGCCACCCGCACCTCGCCGCCCGCGGCACCTTCACCGACCACGGCGGCATCACCCAGCCGGCCCCCGCACCCCGGTTCTCCGCCACGCCCACCGCCGTCCGCACCGGCCCGGCACAGCCCGGCGCGGACACCGCCGACGTGGCGCGCGACTGGGACGTACCCGACCTTCTGAAGGACCAGGAACCCACTTCATGAAGGACCAGGAACTCACGAAGGGCCCCGAATGAAGCGGCAGATCTTCGCCCCCGAGCACGACGCGTTCCGCGAGACGGTGCGCGCCTTCCTGACCAGGGAGGTGCTGCCGTTCTACGAGCAGTGGGAGAAGGACGGCATCGTCTCCCGCGACGCCTGGCGGGCGGCCGGCAAGCAGGGCCTGCTGGGGCTCGCCGTGGACGAGGAGTACGGCGGCGGTGGCACGGCCGACTTCCGCTACAGCGCCGTACTGGCCGAGGAGTTCACGCGCGCGGGTGCCCCCGGGCTCGCGCTCGGCCTGCACAACGACATCATCGGCCCGTACCTCACCTCGCTCGCCACCGAGGAGCAGAAGCGGCGCTGGCTGCCCGGCTTCTGCGACGGCTCGATCATCACCGCCATCGCCATGACCGAACCCGGCGCCGGCTCCGACCTCCAGGGCATCGGGACGCACGCCGAGGACCGGGGCGACCACTGGGTGCTCAACGGGTCCAAGACGTTCATCTCCAACGGCATCCTCGCCGACCTGGTGATCGTGGTCGCGAAGACGACACCGGAGGGCGGCGCGCGCGGGCTGTCGCTGCTCGTCGTCGAGCGGGGCGCGGACGGCTTCGAGCGCGGCCGCAACCTCGACAAGATCGGCCAGAAGGCCCAGGACACGGCCGAGCTGTTCTTCACGGACGTGCGCGTACCCAAGGAGAACCTGCTCGGCGAGCTCAACGGCGCCTTCGTCCACCTGATGACGAACCTCGCGCAGGAGCGCCTCAGCATCGCCGTCTCCGCGATCGCCGCCGCCGAGCACCTGCTGGAGATCACGACTGATTACGTCAAGGAGCGCGAGGCCTTCGGGCGGCCCCTCGCGACCAAGCAGCACATCCGGTTCGAGATAGCCGAGATGGCCACCGAGTGCGCCGTCACCCGCACCTTCCTCGACCGCTGCATCGTCGACCACACGGACGGCACCCTCGATGCCGTGCACGCCTCCATGGCCAAGTGGTGGGCGACCGAGCTGCAGAAGCGCGTCGCCGACCGCTGCCTCCAACTGCACGGCGGCTACGGCTACATGAGCGAGTACCCCGTCGCCAAGGCCTTCACCGACGGCCGTATCCAGACCATCTACGGCGGAACCACCGAGATCATGAAGGAGATCATCGGCCGTTCCCTGCTCGGCTGAAGCCCCCCGCTCGGCCAACCCTCCTTGAAAGGCTTTCCAGTGAGCACCGAAGCGTACGTGTACGACGCGATCCGCACCCCGCGCGGCCGCGGCAAGGCGAACGGCGCCCTGCACGGCACCAAGCCCATCGACCTGGTAGTCGGCCTCATCCACGAGCTCCGCGACCGCTTCCCGGGGCTCGACCCGGCCGCGATCGACGACATCGTGCTCGGCGTCGTCGGACCGGTCGGCGACCAGGGCTCCGACATCGCCCGGATCGCCGCGATCGCGGCCGGGCTGCCGGACACGGTCGCGGGCGTGCAGGAGAACCGCTTCTGCGCCTCGGGTCTCGAGGCCGTCAACATGGCCGCCGCCAAGGTCCGTTCGGGCTTCGAGGACCTCGTCCTCGCGGGCGGCGTCGAGTCCATGTCCCGGGTGCCGATGGCCTCGGACGGCGGCGCCTGGTTCAACGACCCGATGACCAACCTGGCCGTCAACTTCGTGCCGCAGGGCATCGGCGCCGACCTCATCGCCACCATCGAGGGATTCTCGCGGCGTGACGTCGACGAGTACGCGGCGCTGTCGCAGGAGCGCGCGGCGACGGCCTGGAAGGAGGGCCGCTTCGACCGCTCCGTCGTGCCGGTCAAGGACCGCAGCGGCCTGACCGTCCTCGACCACGACGAGCACATGCGCCCCGGCACCACCGCCGACTCCCTGGCCAAGCTCAAGGCGTCCTTCGCGGACATCGGCGACCTCGGCGGCTTCGACGCGGTGGCCCTGCAGAAGTACCACTGGGTCGAGAAGATCGACCACGTCCACCACGCGGGCAACTCCTCCGGCATCGTCGACGGCGCCTCCCTGGTCGCCATCGGCAACAAGGAGGTCGGTGAGCGGGGCGGCCTCACGCCCCGCGCGCGGATCGTCTCCGCGGCCGTCTCCGGCTCCGAGCCGACCATCATGCTCACCGGCCCCGCCCCCGCCACCCGCAAGGCCCTCGCGAAGGCCGGGCTGACCATCGACGACATCGACCTCGTCGAGATCAACGAGGCCTTCGCGGCCGTCGTCCTGCGCTTCGTCAAGGACATGGGCCTGTCCCTCGACAAGGTCAACGTCAACGGCGGCGCGATCGCCCTCGGCCACCCGCTCGGCGCGACCGGCGCGATGATCCTGGGCAGCCTGGTCGACGAACTGGAGCGCCAGGACAAGCGGTACGGCCTCGCGACCCTCTGCGTCGGCGGCGGCATGGGCATCGCCACGATCGTCGAGCGCATCTGAAATCCCCGCGGAACCAAGAGACTTCAGAGACTTCTACGGAGACCCTCCCCATGACTCAGAGCACCACCATCCGCTGGGAACAGGACCGCACCGGCGTCGTCACCCTCGTCCTCGACGACCCGAACCAGTCCGCGAACACCATGAACCAGGCGTTCCGCGACTCCCTCGCCGTCGTCACCGACCGCCTGGAGGCCGAGAAGGACTCCATCCGCGGCATCGTCTTCACCTCCGCCAAGAAGACCTTCTTCGCGGGCGGCGACCTGCGCGACCTCATCCGGGTCACCCCGGAGACCGCGCAGGACCTCTTCGACGGCGGCATGGCCATCAAGCGCAACCTGCGCCGCATCGAGACCCTCGGCAAGCCGGTCGTCGCCGCCATCAACGGCGCGGCCCTGGGCGGCGGTTACGAGCTCGCCCTCGCCTGCCACCACCGCATCGCCCTCGACGCGCCCGGCTCCAAGATCGGCTGCCCCGAGGTCACCCTCGGCCTGCTCCCCGGAGGCGGCGGCGTCGCCCGCACGGTCCGCCTCCTGGGCATCGCCGACGCGCTCCTGAAGGTCCTCCTCCAGGGCACCCAGTACAACCCGCAGCGCGCCCTCCAGAACGGCCTGATCGACGAAGTCGTGGCCACCGAGGACGAGTTGCTCGCTCGGGCCCGCGCCTTCATCGACGCCAACCCCGAGTCCGCGCAGCCCTGGGACAAGCCCGGCCACCGCATCCCCGGCGGCACCCCCGCCAACCCCAAGTTCGCGGCCAACCTGCCCGCCTTCCCGGCCGGCCTGCGCAAGCAGACGGGCGGCGCGCCCTACCCGGCCCCGCGCAACATCCTCGCGGCCGCCGTCGAGGGCTCCCAGGTCGACTTCGAGACCGCCCAGGTCATCGAGGCCCGCTACTTCGTGGAGCTGGCGGCCGGCCAGACGTCCAAGAACATGATCCAGGCCTTCTTCTTCGACCTCCAGGCCGTCAACTCCGGCGCCAACCGCCCGGGGGGCGTCGAGCCGCGCAAGGTCCGCAAGGTCGCCGTCCTGGGCGCCGGGATGATGGGCGCGGGCATCGCCTACTCGTGCGCCCGCGCGGGCATCGACGTCGTCCTGAAGGACGTGTCGCCAGAAGCCGCTGCCAAGGGCAAGGCCTACTCCGAGAAGCTGTGCGCCAAGGCCGTCTCCCGCGGCCGTAGCACCCAGGAGAAGGCCGACGAACTGCTCGCCCGCATCACGCCGACGGGCGACCCCCAGGACGTGGCGGGCTGCGACGCGGTCATCGAGGCCGTGTTCGAGAACCCCGAGCTGAAGCACAAGGTCTTCCAGGAGATCCAGCACATCGTCGAGCCGGACGCGCTGCTCTGCTCCAACACCTCCACCCTCCCGATCACCGCCCTCGCCGAAGGCGTCGAGCGCCAGGCCGACTTCATCGGACTGCACTTCTTCTCGCCGGTCGACAAGATGCCGCTGGTCGAGATCATCAAGGGCGAGCGCACCGGCGAGGAGGCCCTCGCGCGCGCCTTCGACCTGGTCCGGCAGATCAAGAAGACCCCGATCGTCGTCAACGACTCCCGCGGCTTCTTCACCTCCCGCGTCATCGGCCACTTCATCAACGAGGGCGTCGCCATGGTCGGCGAGGGCATCGAGCCCGCGTCCGTCGAGCAGGCGGCGGCCCAGGCCGGCTACCCGGCCAAGGTCCTCTCCCTCATGGACGAACTGACCCTCACCCTCCCGCGCAAGATCCGCAACGAGTCGAAGCGGGCCGTCGAGGAGGCGGGCGGCACCTGGCCGACGCACCCCGCCGAGGCCGTCATCGACCGCATGGTCGACGAGTTCGGACGCCCCGGCCGCAGCGGGGGAGCGGGCTTCTACGACTACGACGAGTCCGGCAGGCGGGCGGCCCTGTGGCCCGGCCTGCGCGAGCACTTCACCAAGCCCGGCCACGAGATCCCCTTCCGGGACATGCAGGAACGCATGCTCTTCTCCGAGGCGCTCGACACCGTGAAGCTCATCGAGGAGGGCGTCCTGACCTCCGTCGCCGACGCCAACATCGGCTCCATCTTCGGCATCGGCTTCCCGGGCTGGACCGGCGGTGTCCTCCAGTACATCAATGGCTACGAGGGTGGACTCCCGGGATTCGTGGCACGCGCGCGTGAGCTCGCCGAGCGGTACGGGGCGCGCTTCGAGCCGCCCGCTCTGCTGGTCGAGAAGGCCGAGAAGGGGGAGCGCTTCACGGACGCCTGACGTGCTCAGGGGGCCGTGGGCCCCTGGACCTCCCTGCGTCGGCTGGTGCAGTCTGCCGAGGTGCTGCTGACGCCGGGACGTCTCGTCCCCTCCGCCTACCGCCCGGTGCTCGCCCACCGGGTCCTCCGGCGGCTGATCCTCGGCTTCGCCGTCTCCTACCTCGGCGACGGCATGAGCTTCGTCGCCGTCGCGTGGCTCGCCATCGAGCTCGCGCCGGCGGCGCACGCGGGGCTGTGGGTCGGCGGCGCGGTGGCCGCGTACACCCTGCCGGGCGTGATCGGCGCGCTCGCCTTCGGGCGGTGGCTGCGCCGGGTTCCGGCCAGGCAACTCCTGCTCGCCGACAACGTGGTGCGCGGAGTGTTCCTGGGCGTCGTCCCGCTGGCCTCGCTCATGGGGCTGCTCACGCCGCAGCTGTACGTCGTCCTGCTCGCCGTCTCCTCGCTGCTGCACGCCTGGGGCAGCGCCGGCAAGTACACGCTGCTGGCCGAGCTGCTTCCCGAGGAGCAGCGGCTCGCCGGGAACACGCTGGTCAGCACGATCAACTTCGCCGCCACCATCGCCGGGCCCGCGATCGCCGGTGTGCTCGTCACGTACACCGGCTCCGCGTGGGTGATCGGTCTGGACGCGCTGACGTACGTGTTCCTCGCCGTGCTGATCGCGCGGACCCGGCTGCCGGAGTCGGGCCACGTCGAGGCCGTCGACCACGAGGCCGCCCGCGGCGGTTTCGCGCTCCTGCGCTCCCGCCCCGAACTGCTCGGGCTGCTGACCCTCACCTGGTTCTTCAACTTCCTGTACGGCCCGCTCGAGGTCGCCCTGCCACTGCACGTCACCGACGACCTCCATGCGCCGGGCACGTTGCTCGGCCTCTACTGGGCGCTGTTCGGCGTCGGCGCGGTGACCGGCGGACTCGCGGTCGGAGCGCTGCGCCGGCTGCCGCTGTGGCCGGTCACGGTCGCCATCGTGATCGGCTGGGGCCTGACGCTGCTGCCCTTCGGACTCGGCGCGCCGACCGCCGTCTCCGTCGTGTGCTTCACGCTCGGCGGCGCGATCTACGGTCCGTTCGTCGCACTCTCGGCCACCCTCATGCAGGCGAAGGCACCACCGCAGCACCTGGCGGCGATGTTCGCGGCCAACAGCGCGGCGCTGCTCACCGCGGCCCCGCTCGGCACGGCCCTGGGCGGCCCGCTCACCGCGGTACTGGGCCCACGGGCGACCCTCGGCGGCTCGGGCCTCGCCACCGTGGCACTCGGCGCCGCCGCGTGTGTCCTCCTGACCGTCCGACGCGGGAAGCGCCCGCCGCCGTAACGCCGAACCTCGTACCACTGGACCTCGTACCGCTGAGCGACACGGCCCCCTTGCCCATCGCTCCCGGGCGTCCCACGCTGACCTGCGAACGCTCCGCACGGTCGCCGTCCCCACGAGGAGCCCCCCATGGGATACCGTCCCGCCCTCGCCGTCCTGGACATCCTGCGCGGCGAGGGTGTGGACCGCGTCTTCGGCAACCCCGGCACCACCGAGCTCCCGTTCCTGGCCGCCCTCGCCGATGCGCACGACGCCCCCGAGTACGTCCTCGGTGTCCACGAGGGGGCCGTCGTCGCCATGGCCGACGGCTACGCCCGTGGCACCGGCCGCCCCGCCTTCGTCAGCCTGCACATCGCCGCCGGCCTCGCCAACGGCCTGATCGGCCTGCTCAACGCCCGCCGCTCCCGTACCCCCCTCGTCGTCACCGCCGGCCAGCAGGACCGCCGCCACCTCCAGCAGGACCCGATGCTCTCCGGCGACCTGATCGGCCTCGCCACTCCCGCGGTGAAGGCTGCATACGACGTCCAGCACGCCCACGACCTGCCACTCGCCCTCCGCCGCGCCTTCGCCCTGGCCGTACGACCGCCTGCCGGGCCGGTGTTCCTCTCCGTCCCCATGGACCTGCTCGGCGAGCCCACCGAGGTCGAGGTCCCCGCCCGTACCCCCGCACCCCCGCCCGCCCCGGCCGCCGGCCTCGAACGTGCCGCCTTCCTGCTCGGCGCCGCGGCCCGCCCGGCGATCGTCGCCGGGGACGGAGTGGGCCGCGAGGACGCCCTGGCCGCGCTCGTCCGCACGGCGGAGGCATGCGGTGCCGTCGTCCACCACCAGCCGATGGCCGACTGCCTCGACTTCCCCACCACGCACCCCCTTTACGCCGGAATGCTGCCGCCCCGGCACGACGCCATCCGCGCCGCTCTCGCCGCGTACGACACCGTCCTGATCGCCGGAGCGCACGCCTTCACGCCCCACCACTACAGCCCCGGCCCCGCACTGCCCCCCGACCTCACCGTCGTCCAGCTCGACTCCGACCCGCACGAGATCGGCCGCAACTTCCCCGCGACGACCGGCCTGGTGGGCGCACTCGCCCCCTCCCTGCACCGCCTCGCCGAGCTCCTGCGCGAGCGGGTCCCCGCCCACACCGCCAAGGGCCGCGCCCTTCGCGCCGGCGAACGCCACACCGCCGATCGCGACCGCGCCGAGTCCGCCGCCCGCGCCGCCTACTCCCCGGCCCCCTCGCCCCCTGGGCCGCCGCCCACGCCGTGGCCCGCGGGCTCCCCGAGGACGCCGTGGTCGTCGAAGAGGCCATCACCGTGGGCCTGTTGCTCCGCCGCTTCGTCCGCCTCGACCGCCCCGGCAGCTACACCCACACCGTCGGCGGCGGCCTGGGCTGGGGCATCGGCGCCGCCGTCGGCCGCGCCCTCGCCGAACCCGGCCGCCCGGTCGTCGCCGTCCTGGGCGACGGCTGCACCCTCTTCGGCCTCCAGGGCCTCTGGTCCGCCGCCCGCCAACCCGCCCCCGTCCTCTTCGTGGTGATGAACAACGGCGCCTACCGCACCCTCCAGGACACCTACGAGGCCATGGGCAACCAGGGGGTGTGCCCCGGCACCGAACTCGGCCCACTGGACTTCACCCAGGCGGCCCGCTTCTTCGGGGTCGACGCGGTACGGGCGGACAGCGCGGACCATCTGCGGGAACTGGTCGCGGGGGCAGGCACGTTGACCCGTCCGCTGCTGGTGGACGTACCGCTGCGGGAATGAACAACCGATTCCGTACGGCGGTGATCGACGCGTCCGATTCACAGTGCCGCACGCCTTGTCACCCGCCCGCGCCAGCCACCACCATCGGTCCATGACGGACGGTCAGCCCCCGAAGTCCGTGCTCGCGCGCGGGGCGCTGCTGCTGCGTGCCTGCGGGGAGTCCGACGCCGCACTCAGCCTCGCCGAGCTGGCGCTGCGCACGGGGCTGCCGAAGCCGACCGCGCACCGGCTGGTCGGGGAGCTGGTGCGGCTCGGGCTGGTCGAGCGGACCGCGGAGGGCAGTTACCGGATAGGGCTGGGGTTGTTCGTGCTGGGGCAGTCCGCGCCGACCGTGCGCGAGCTGCGGGACGCGGCGCTGCCGTATCTCGGCGATCTGTACGAGGCGACGCAGGAGAACGTGCACCTGGCCGTCCCCGACGGCACCGACACCCTCTTCCTGGAGAAGGTCACCGGCCGCCGCGCCACCCCGATCGTCTCCCGCACCGGTGGCCGGCTCCCCGCGCACTGCACGGCCACCGGCAAGGTCTTCCTCGCCGAGGACCCCTCCCCGCCGCGCCGCACCCTGCCCCGTCTGACCCCGCGCACCCTCGTCCTGCCCGGCCAACTCGCCCGCGACCTCGCCCTCACCCGGGCCCGCGGCTACGGCGTCAACCTGGAGGAGGCCGAGGTCGGCGTCTCGGCCGTGGCCGCTCCGATCTACGCCCACGAACACGGGCCCCGCCCGATCGCCGCGATCTCCGTCACGGGCGGCACGCGCCGGCTCGACGTGGACAGGGTGGGCGCACGGGTGTGCGCGGTGGCGAAGGCGCTGACACGCAAGCTGTCGGCCTGACCCGTCACCCGGATTCCGGCACCGTCTGCTGCATGGCCACCGCCAGCGCATGCTCGGTGAGCCGCTCCCCGTGCACCTCGCCGGTGACCCGGCCCCGCACGAACACCAGCACCCGGTCGCACATCTCCGTCAGTTCCGCGAGGTCCGTCGACGCGAGCAGGACCGCCGCACCGCCCGCCGCCAACTCGCCGACGATGCGGTGCATTTCGGCCCGTACGCCGACGTCGACGCCCCGCGTCGGATCGTCCAGCACCACGATCTTGGGTTCCGTCGCCAGCCACTTGGCGAAGACGACCTTCTGCTGGTTGCCGCCGGAGAGACGGGCCACGATGTCGTACGGCCCGCCCCGCAGTCGCAGCCGTTCCGTCAAGTCGGCCGTGCGGCGCACCAGTTCGGAGCGGGAGGGGAGCACTCCGCCGCGGCCCAGCGCCAGCCAGCTGACCGTCGTCGTGTTCTCCCAGACCGCGCGGTCCACCATCAGCCCGTACCGTTTGCGGTCGCTCGGCACGAAGGCGACCCCCGCCCGCACCGCCTCCCGGAGGGAGCGCGGCAGCCCATGGCCCGCGATGTCCACCCGCCCCGACGAGATCGCCGTACGCCCGCACACCACCTCCAACGCGCTGAGATGGCCCGCCCCTTGCAGCCCGGCGACCCCGACCACTTCACCCGCGCGCACCGTGAAGGTCACGTCGGTCAGCTCGCCGGGCACGTTCACCTCGGACAGCACCACGGGAGGCGGCAGGTCCACCACGGTCCGTGTGCGGCGCGCCGGCTGCGGCGGGCGTCCGCCCAGCATCGCGGTGACCAGCTCGGGCACGTCGACATCCGCCCGGCGCACCCCGGCCAGCGCGACCTGCCCGTCCCGGAGGACCGTCACGCGCTGCGCGAAACGCATCACCTCGTCCAGGAAGTGGGTGACGTAAAGGACCGCGATACCCCGGCCGGTGAGGGTGCGCAGGACGCGTTCAAGGCGGTCGACGGCGGCGGCCGGGAGCGCGGAGGTGGGCTCGTCGAGGATCAGCACTCGGGGGTCGCGGAGCAGGGCTCGGGCGATCTCCGTCAACTGCTGGTCGGCGAGGGGAAGTTCACCGAGCTCGGTGCGCGGGTCGACGTCCAGGCCGAGTTCGGCGAGAACCGGGCGGGCGGCCCGGTCCATGGCGGCCCGGTCCAGCAGGCCGAGGCGGCGCGGGGGGCCGAGAGGGAAGAGGTTCTCGCGCACGGTGAGGTCCGGGAACAGGCTCAACTCCTGGGAGACGACGGCGATTCGGGCGTCCTTGCCGGCCCGCACCGCCCCCGCGTCCGGCGTCAGCTTTCCCGACAGGATCCGCACCAGCGTCGACTTGCCCGCGCCGTTCTCCCCGACCAGCGCGTGCACCTCGCCGCCCCGCAGCCGGATGCCGACCCCGTCCAACGCCCGTACGCCGCCGTACGACTTGACCAGTCCCTGCGCCACGAGGATGTCGCCGTACGTCATCTCAGCGGGCGTCCTTCAGGGGCTTGATGTTCGCCTTCTGGTCGCCGAGGAGCTTGTCGATCGTCGGCTTGTACCAGTCGTAGGCCGCTGTCGAGGACTTCTGGCGGGCGATGATGTCGTCGATGTTGGAGGAGTCGACGACCCCGCCGGGGGAGAGGAACCAGCCCTCGGGCAGCTTGCCGTCCTTGTTGCGGACCGAGTCGATCAGGATCGCCGTGGACAGATAGCCCTTGAGGAAGTGCTGCGGGTCGATGGTGACGAAGTTCGAGCCGTCCTTGACCGCCTCCAGCGTCTTCGGGTCGACGTCGAAGCCGGCGGTCAGCCACTTCCCGTTCTGCGCCTTCTTGATCTTGGCGAGGTTGTAGCTGTCCGCGTCGCCCACGCCCAGGAAGGCCAGCGCGTCCGGGTGCGCGTTCACCTGCGCCGACCAGGAGCTGTAGTTCTGCCCGGGATCGCTGTACGTCTGGAAGGGGCCGAGCACCTTCACGTCCGGCGCCTCCTTCTTGAACGTGTCGGAGATGCCCTTCGCCCGGTTGTCCAGCACCGGCGTCCCAGGGTTGGGCACGCCGATGACGATCTCGCCCTTCGGGTCGGAGCCGAGCCGCTTGAGCGCCTCCTTCGCCATCAGCTCGCCGAGCGCGTAATTGTCGTTGCCCACATAGAAGTCGACCTTGCTGCCGTCGGTGGGGGAGGTGTCCAGGGCGACGATGGGGATGCCCTTGTCGACGGCCTGCGCGGCCGGGCGGGTGAAGATCGGCGGGTCCAGGTTCTCCAGGACGATGCCGTCCTTCGCGGTCGCGGTGAGGTTCTGGAAGAGCTGCGCCTCGGCCGGCCCGTCGGTGTTGGGCGGGCCCACCGCCTTGAAGTCGACGTCCCCCGCATGGCTCGCGGCGCTCTCGGCGCCGAGCACCATCTCGTGGGCGAAATTGAGCGAGATGTTGGCGACCGCGATGCCCATCTTCAGCTTGCCGCCCTTGCCGCCGGGGCTGTTGTCCCCGCAGCCGGCGGCGCCGAGCAGCACCAGGGCGCCGAGCACGGCGGCGGTCGTACGGAGTCGGGCACGCATCACGGCCTCCAAGAGCCTTGCGCAGGCTGGGTCTTCACTTGCGTCGGCGTCCGGTGCGCCGCAGCGCGCTGTCGGCCGCGACCGCGACGAGGATGACCCCGCCGGTCGCGAACGACGTCCAGTTGATGGGTACTTCGAAGAACACGAGCCCCGAGGCCACGACCGACAGGATCATCGCCCCCGCCACCGCGCCGACGACCGAACCGCGTCCGCCGGCCAGCGGGGTCCCGCCGATGATGCAGGCGGCGATGGCCTGGAGTTCGTAACCCTGGCCGAGGGTCGGATCGCCGGCGCCGTAGAAGGCGAGGGCGAGCGAGGCCGCGCAGGCCGTGGTCAGGCCGGACAGTGCGAGAGCCTGAACTCGGGTGCGGACAACGGGAATTCCGCTGAACGCGGCGGCCTCGGGATTGGAGCCGATCGCCCGCACCCGGGCCCCGAAACGGGAGCGGGCGAGCACCACGGCGAGTACGACGACCACCGCGAGCAGCACCCACAGCGCGAACGGCACCCCGCCCGGATCGCCGCCCGCGAAGGTGAAGAACGAGTTGCCCAGCGGCAGATCGGTGATCTGCTTGCCGTCCGCGAGCGCGAGCCCGACACCCCGGTACAGCATCAGCGTGCCCAGCGTGACGATGAACGACGGCAGCGCGAGCAGCGTCGTCACCAGCGCGTTGAAGACGCCGAGCACGATCCCGGTCAAGAGCATCACCGGCACCGCCAGCCACGGGTTCAGCCCGTCCCGCACCAGCAGCGCGCCCACGACCAGGCACATCGCGTAGGTGCCGCCCACCGACAGGTCGACCTCGCGCATCGAGAGCGCGAACACCATCCCGCACGCCATCAGCGAGATGTAGACCGAGTTGTGGGCCGTGGAGAGCAGGTTGCCGGTGTCGAGGAAGTCCGGATAGGGGATGCCGATGGCGGCGATCAGCAGCGCCAGCACCACCAGCACACCCAGCTCGTCCCGCACCAGCCGCCGGGACAGCGGCCCGAACCGTCTCCGCCCGCCACCCTGATCGCGGGCGCGCTCGGCGTCGTCCACGGCACGCTCGGTCTCGGTCATCGGGCACGGCTCCCGTACGGCTGGTGCTGGCGTCGCAGGCAGCGTCGATCCCCCGGGCGCGGGCGGCAACAAGGGCGTTTCAGCGAGTGGAATGCGCTCTTGCCGGGGGACTGACGGGTCATCACACTCGGGCCATGGAGACGCGGACCGCACTGGTGACCGGAGCGGCACAGGGCCTCGGGCAGGAGTTCGCCGTCGCGCTCGCCGGGCGCGGGTACCGGGTCGCCGGCCTGGATCTCTTTCCGCAGCCGGAGACCGCCGGGAGGGTCCTGGACTACGTGGAGCTGGTCGGCGACGTCACCGACGAGGAGCAGGTGCGGGAGGCGCTGGAACGGGTGATCGACCAGTTCGGCACGCTGCACGTCGTGGTCAACAACGCCGGCGTCTACCCCGCGAAACCCTTCGAGGAGACGACGATCGAGGACTGGCGCCGGATCATGCGCGTCAACCTCGAAGCACCCTTCCTGGTCACCCAGGCCGCGCTGCCTTATCTGAAGGCGGCCGGCTGGGGCCGGGTCGTCAACATCGTCTCCGCCGCCGTCTTCACGGCGCCGCCGACGATGGTCCCTTACGTCGCCTCGAAGGCCGGTCTGATCGGCTTCACCCGGGCCCTCGCGTCCGCCCTCGGCCCGTACGACATCACCGTCAACGCGATCGCGCCCACCATGGTCCGCACCACCACCGCCGAGCGCACGGTCGGCGCCGACGGAGGCTTCGACGCGGTCCGCACCGGCCAGGTCGTCAAGCGCACCCAGTCCCCCTCCGACCTGGTCTCCACTCTCCTCTACGTGGTCGACGAGGGCAGCGGCTTCCTGACCGGCCAGACCCTCAACGTGTCAGGAGGATCAGCCTTCCTCTGACCGGGACTCCGACTCCGTCAGCCATGCGTGGACCTCTTCCTTGAGCGACCGCTGGAAGGTGGTCAGCAGCGCCTGCACGACGATGGGCTGCATGTGCGCCGACAGCGACTTCACGTCCTCCTCGGCCCGCTCGGACACCTCGCCCCGGAACAGCTGCGACAGCTCGTGCGCGGCGGCCCGCGAATGCGCGACGAGTACCTTCCGCGCGGCGAGGATCGCGTCCTGCGACAGCGGTACGTCGAGCAGCTGCACGGCGAGCCGGAGCAGCCCGGCATCGATCCGAAACCCGTCCCCCTCCGGCCTGACCACGCCCATGGCGGTGAGCCGCTCGACGTCGTCCTCGCCCAGCCGCCGCCCCGCCCGCCGCTGCAACTCCTCCGCCGACACCGTCTCCACCGTGTCCGGCGCCCAGGAGGCCACCACGGCCCGATGGATGGCCAGGTCGTGATGGCTGAGGTCGGCCGGCAACTGCTCCATGTACCGCTCGATCGCCGCCAGCGTCATGCCCTGGTGCTGGAGCTCCTCGATCAGCGCCAGCCGGGCCACGTGCTGCTGCCCGTACCGCCCCACCCGCCGCGGACCGATCACCGGCGGCGGCAGCAGCCCCTTGGTCCCGTAGAACCGGACCGTACGAACCGTGATCCCGGCCCGCGCGGCCAGCTCGTCGATCGTGAGCGTCGGCTCCCCGATGTCGCTGCCGGTGTCGGTCGTCATGTGCAGCAGTATCGCTGTCACACCAGTACTGCGAAACCTCGGGAGCCCCGTTGTCAGTGGCTGGCCGTACGGTGGCGTCATGTCGGAGATCATCCATGTCAGGGGTGACGCCACCACACCGTCGGTGAAGGGCGTCAAGGTGATCGCCCATGTCTGCAACGACAGCGGGGGATGGGGGAAGGGCTTCGTGCTGGCGATATCTCGCCGCTGGCCGGAGCCGGAGGCGGCGTACCGCGCGTGGCACCGCGACCGCGCGGCGAACGACTTCGGGCTGGGCGCGGCCCAGTTCGTCCAGGTCGAGAAGTACCTGTGGGTGGCCAACATGATCGGCCAGCGCGGGACCAGGACCGGCAGCAAGGGCGTCCCGGTGCGCTACGAGGCCATCGACACGGCCCTCGGCAGGCTGGCCGACAAGGCGCTGGAGCTGAATGCCTCCGTCCACATGCCCCGGATAGGGTGCGGACTGGCGGGCGGCAAGTGGTCGCGCGTCGAACCGCTGATCAGCGATCGGCTGGTGAAACGGGGCGTCAAGGTCACGGTGTACGACCATGGGGAGGCTGTGAGTTGAGGCACGGCAGCGGTGATGGGGGACGGGTGTTGAGGCGCGACATCGACGTGCTCGTGCTGGGCGGCGCGGGCGTCGACACCATCGTGTACGTGCCGGAACTGCCGCTTCGGTACGCCGACAGCTACATGATCGAGCAGGGTATCCGCACCCGTGCCGGCCAGACCGGCGACTTCGTGGCACTGGGCCTCGCCGCCCTCGGCCTCCGCGTCCACCACCTCGACCTCCTCGGCGACGACCCCGAGGGCGACCTGGTCCGCGCCCTGCACGACGAGAAGGGCATCGCCCTCACGGCGATCCCCCAGCCCGCGGGCACGAAGCGCGCCGTGAACCTCGTCGGCCCCGACGGCAGACGACTTTCCCTGTACGACGTGAGCCGCTCCCACCCGGACGACCGCTTCCCGGAGGCCACGGTCCGCACCCTGGCCGAGGCGAGCCGGCACGTCCACGTCGCCATCACCCAACCCGCCACCCACACCCTCCCGCTCCTGCGCGAGTCGGGCACCACCGTCTCCACCGACCTGCACGACTGGGACGGCGAGAACCCGTACCACGAACCGTTCGCGTACGAGGCGGACGTGGTCTTCCTTTCCACGACCGCGCTGCCCAACCCCGAGCGCACGATGCGCCGTATCACCGGACGGGGCAGAGCCGAGGTGGTCGTAGCCACGGCAGGCGCGAAGGGCGCCTACGTACTGACCGACGACGAACTGACCCACATACCCCCGGCGACGCCACCCGCGCCGGTGGTGGACACCAACGGGGCGGGCGACGCCTTCGCCGCGGCCTTCCTCTACGGCTGGCTGAACCGGGAGACCCCCAACGTGCCGCCCACTACGGCGCGATCGCAGGCGCCCACGCCTGCACGGTCCCGTCGACGGAGGCGGAGTCGATGACCCGCGAGGAGCTCCTGGCGGTCAGTGCAGGTCGTTCGTAGCCTCGATCTTCATCCACGACTTGGGCTGCACCGGGACCGTCGCCCCCTTCACCGCCGTCCCCTTCACCGCGGCCGCCGAAGGCTTGCTCGGCTGGAACAGCCACGCATCGAACAGCGAGCTCAGCGACCTGCCCGAAACCCGCTCGGCATAGGCTTCGAAGTCCGCCACCGAAGCGTTCCCGTACGCATGCTCCTGAGGCCACCCCTTCAGGATGGCGAAGAACGTATCGCCCCCTACCGCGTTCCGCAGCGCCTGCACGGCCAGCGCCCCGCGGTCGTACACGGCGATGTCGAACTGGTCGTCCGGCCCGGGATCCCCCGGCTCGACGGTCCAGAAAGCGTCGTCGGCCGGATGCGAGGCGTACACGTAGTCGGCGAGTTCCTGCGCCGTCCCCTCGCCCTCGTGCTCGGACCACAACCACTGCGCGTACCGGGCGAACCCCTCGTTGATCCAGATGTCCTTCCAGCCCTTGAGCGACACGGAGTCCCCGTACCACTGATGCGCCAACTCGTGCACGACCACGGACGCGTTGGCCCCGTTCGCGAACTGCCGCTGGCTGTAGTACACCCGCGTCTGCGTCTCCAGCGCGTACCCGGTGGTCGTGTTGGGGACGTATCCACCCGCCGCACTGAACGGATACGGCCCGAAGTAGCCGCTCAGCCAGTCGACCAGCTCCCCGGTCCGCTCCACGCTCGCCCGCGCCGCCCCGTCGTTGTCCCCGAGGTCCCTGCTGTAGGCGTTGATCACCGGCACCCCGCCCTCGGAGGTGCTCCTCGTGATGTCGAACTTCCCGACCGCCAGCGTGGCCAGATACGTGGCCTGCGGCTTGTTCTCCCGCCAGTTGTAGCGGGTCCACCCGAGCTGTGAACTCGTCGACTGGAGCAGCCCGTTGGAGATGACCTGCGTCCCGTCCGGAACGGCCACCGATACGTCGTACGTCGCCTTGTCCAGCGGATGGTCGTTGCTCGGGAACCACCACCACGCCGCCTCGGGCTCGTCCGCGGCGACGGCCCCGTCCGGCGTCCGGTGCCAGGTGTTGAAGCCGTACGCGCTCTTCGAGGACGGCACCCCGCTGTAGCGCACCACCACGGTGATCGCCGTCCCCTTGGCCAGGGGCGTCTTCGGCGTCACCACCAGCTCGTGCTGACCCGAGCTCGCGAAGGAGGCCTTGGCGCCGTTGACCCGCACCTCGCCGACGTCCAGCAGGAAGTCCAGGTCGAAGCTCGACAGATCCTCCGTGGTCCTCGCGAGGATCGTCGCCGTACCCGCCAACTCGTCGGTCGAGGGCTGGTATTTGAGCCGCAGGTCGTAGTGGGAGACGTCGTATCCGCCGTTGCCGTAGTCCGGATAGTAGGGGTCGCCGATGCCGGGCGCGCCGGGGGAGAGGGTCGCCGCCGACGCCGGGATCGCCAGCATCAGGGAGGCCGCGGCGAGTGCGCCCGGGGCGATGAGTCTGCGATGCACGAAAGGCTCCAAGTGGTGGGGGCACGAAGTCTGTTCGGATGTGCGGAGCCTATTGAGTCCC
The DNA here is from genome assembly GCF_050936785.1 of Streptomyces sp. CA-249302. Classification (NCBI taxonomy): domain Bacteria; kingdom Bacillati; phylum Actinomycetota; class Actinomycetes; order Kitasatosporales; family Streptomycetaceae; genus Streptomyces; species Streptomyces sp. CA-249302. The sequence goes on from NZ_JBNJMG010000001.1 coordinate 9,408,815, forward strand.
TGTGTGCGCAGGTCTGTCCACGGCCCCACGTGTCACATGAACTTCATTCGGCCGACTGCCCTCTTCTGCACCGGAGTTGACCGTTGTAACGTCCGCGCATGCCGATACGCATGCGCTTCACGACCTGGAGACCGCTCGCGACGGCGGCGATCGCCGTCCTCATGGCCGCCTTCCTCACCCCGGCCGCGGCCCACGGTGCCCCGCAGAAGACGAGGGAGAGCCGGCCCGTCTACTCCTACGACAACGCCATCCGCGAGGCCGTCTGGGTGGACACCGGACTCGACGGGGACGGCGACGGAAAGACCGACCGCGTCGCCGTCGACATCGTCCGCCCCCGCGAACCCGCCCAGCAGGGCCGCAAAGTGCCCGTCATCATGGACGCCAGCCCCTACTACTCCTGCTGCGGCCGCGGCAACGAGAGCCAGCTGAAGACGTACGACGCGAACGGCAACGTCGTCCAGATGCCGCTCTTCTACGACAACTACTTCGTGCCCCGCGGCTACGCCTTCGTCGGCGTCGACCTCGCCGGCACCAACCGCTCCGACGGCTGTGTGGACGTCGGCGGCCGCTCCGACATCCAGTCCGCGAAGGCCGTCGTCGACTGGCTGAACGGCCGCGCCAAGGCGTACACCACCCGCACCGGCACGGCGACCGCCAGGGCGAGCTGGACCAACGGCACGACCGGAATGATCGGCAAGAGCTGGGACGCCACCATCGCCAACGGCGTCGCCGCGACCGGCGTCAAGGGCCTGAAGACCATCGTCCCGATCAGCGGCATCTCCTCCTGGTACGACTACTACTTCCAGCAGGGCGCCCCGCTCTACGACTCCGGCCCCGACTGGCTCTCCAACTACGTCGACAGCCCCGACGCCCAGGCCAAGTGCGCCGCCGTACAGCAGAAGATCGTCGACGGCGCCCCGCGCACCGGCGACTGGACGCCGTTCTGGACCGAGCGCGACTACGTCAAGGACGCGAGCAAGGTGAAGGCCAGCGTCTTCCTGGTCCACGGCATGCAGGACCTCAACGTCCGCACCAAGCACTTCGGCCAGTGGTGGGACGCCCTCGCCAAGAACGGGGTCGAGCGCAAGATCTGGCTCTCCCAGACCGGCCACGTCGACCCCTTCGACTTCCGCCGCGCCACCTGGGTGGACACCCTGCACCGCTGGTTCGACCACGAACTCCTCGGCTACGACAACGGCATCGACCGCGAGCCGATGGCCGACATCGAGCGCCACCCCGACCAGTGGGTCACCTCCAAGGTCTGGCCGCCCACCGGCACCAGCACCACGACCCTGCGCCCGGCCACCGGCACCCAGACGGGCGTCGGCACCCTCGGCCTCACCAAGGGCAAGGGCACCGAGACCTTCACCGACGACCCGTCGCAGAGCGAGACCGACTGGGCCGCCCAGATCGACACGTCGACCCCCGACAAGGCGGGCTTCGTGACGAACCCCCTCACCCACGACCTGCGCCTGTCCGGCTCCTCCAAGGTGACGATCACCGCGACCCCGACCACCCCGACGGCCCACCTCTCCGCCGTCCTGGTCGACCTCGGCCCCGACACCATCCGCGACTACGCCGCCGCGGGCGAGGGCATCACCACCCTCACCGACCGCAGCTGCTGGGGAGCGAGCACCGCGGGCGACAGCGCCTGCTTCAAGAACACCGCGGCCACGAAGGCCGACGTCGACTACACGGTGTTCAGCCGCGGCTGGGCCGACCTCGGCAACTACGCCTCCGACCTCAAGGGCGTCCCGCTCACCCCGGGCAAGGCGTACACCATCACCCTGTCCCTGGCGGCCACCGACCATGTCGTCCCGGCCGGCCACCGCCTGGCCCTGATCATCGCGGGCACCGACAAGGACCTCATCGACCCGCCGGCCGACAAGCCGACCCTCACCCTGGACCTGACCCGCACGTCGGCCCGAGTCCCGCTGGTTGGCGGCGCGAAGGCCTTCGCCAACGCCACGTCAGGCGAGTCGGCGGCCGCACCCACGGCAACGACCCTGAAGGGGGTACGCGACCCGAGCGCCGCCCACCGCGTCCCGATCGGCTGAACAGGGGCGCGCAACATCGTCGTTGAGGGGCGCGGGGCTGTGTCGATCCGCGGCTCCACCGCGGGGCGCGACCAGCCACAACGGCGCCGCAGACGAGAACGCCGCACCCCCGCGGAGCGCTAGGCGGCCGGACGAACCAGCCCGGCCGCCTCCTCCGCACACCCCCACGCCACGGTCACACCCGCCCCACCATGCCCGTAGTTGTGCACCAACACCCGCCCACCAGCCAGACCTTCCCGTTCCAGCCGCACAGCGTCCCGCGCCGGCCGCAACCCCACCCGGTGCTCCAACACCCGCGCCCCCGCGATCTCCGGCCGCAGTGCCGCACACCGCCGTACGATCGCCCCAGCCACCACCGGATCCGGCTCCAGCGACCAGTCGTCCTCCACGGCCGTGCCGCCCAGGATCAATCGCCCCGGCTGCGGAAAGAAGTACGCCATCTCCCCGTCGGCCCCGGTGGAGGTGAGCCACGTGCGGATGCCGGGGTTCTCCACGACGACCAACTGCCCCCGCACGGGACGTACACCCGGATCCGGCACGAGCGAACGGGCAGCCAGCCCCGTGCAGTTGACCACCACCGGCGCACCCACCTCCGCGAAGTCCGCCACCGTGCGCTCCTCGACCATCCCGCCCGCCGCCAGCAACCGCTCCCTCAGCCACGGCAGATGAGCCGCCATGTCCACCAAAGGCAGCCGCGCCCACAAACCGGTCCCGCCGTACTCCTCGGCCGTCGACGCCCGCAGCCCCCGCACCCGGGCGGCCGCCCACCCTTCGGCCGAGTCCGCATCCGCCTCGCCCAGTACCCCTTCGACCATGCGTACGCCGGTCACCTCGGGCCGGTCCGCCAACTCCTCGTACACGTCCAGGGACTTGAGCGCCCACGCGCGTGCCCGAGCTGTCGGCCGGATCCGGTACGGCCACCAGAGCGCCCCGGCAACCGCCGAGGTGGTCCGCTCGACGGGATCCCGCGTCCACACCCGCACCCGTACGCCACGCTCGGCGAGGACGACGGCGGTCGTGAGGCCGATGATCCCGCCGCCGACCACGATGACATCGTTGTTCGAATCGCTCTCCACGTCCGGACCGTAGCGGAATGTCCCATCCCGTGCTCAGACCGCAGCCACTCTGGGGATACTCACAGCATGTCTGTCGAGTACGCGACCTTCGGCCTGGCACCGGCGATGCGTGCCGGTGGAGTCCTCGCCAACGGTGACTACCAGGTGCACCGGGACTTCGTGGACTTCATCGTCGACGGGCGCCCGCTGCTGTTCCAGCTCTCCGACCTCGACGCCGTCTCTCCGCTCGCCTCCGACGTCCCACCCGCGATCTTCACCGAACAGGTCCGCAGCCTCCTGCTGGAGGCGGAGCCCCCGCTTCCGGACGGCCGTTACGTCATCTACGGCTGCCCCGAGTGCGCCGACCTCGCGTGCGGTGCCGTCACCACGGTGATCGAGCGGGACGGCGACGACTACATCTGGCGCGACTTCGCCTGGCAGACCGAGGAACACGCCGACCTCGACCTCAACGGCTACCACGGCATAGGGCCGTTCCGCTTCCACGGCACCGAGTACCGCGAGGCGCTTGCCGGGCTGCTCGACGGCGAGTCCCGGTCGACCCGTCGGCGGGTTCTGCTCATCGGCGCGCGTGTCGCTCTGCTCGCCAAGCTCGCCGCCGCTCTGCGCACTATCGGCATCGGTGCGGACATCGCCCACGACGCGAACGGCGTCCCCGCGGACGAGTTGGCCGCCTACGGTGCGGTCGCCTTCGGCCGTGCCGTCACTCAGGAGGAACGTGCCGCCGTGCGCCGCGCCTTCGAGCAGGCCGGCCTCGACGTCGCCTATGTCGAGGGGCTCGCGCCGATAGTGCCCCTCCTCGTCGCCCAGATCGAGCACGCCCTGGATCGCAGTCCGGTGGAACAGCGCCGGCTGACCCGTCTGGTCGCCGCCGACGGGGAGGCGGGGGTCGAGGTCACCTCGCCGTGCCGGGTGCGGCTGACCGCGTACCGGCTGGACCGGCTGTACCGGACCCACGCCAACGAGGTCTTCGACGGTGTTCTCGAACCGGGGCGCCACCGGATCGCTCTCGACGCGAGGGCGGTGAAGGGGGAGTCCTTCGTGGTGGCACGGACCTCGGGGAGTGTGCTGGTGGAGGCGATGGCACGGTAGCGCTCCGCTCAGCCCCGCCCATTAGGATCGCTCCCTGTGAGTGCAACCCTCGTCGCCAAGAATCTTGCCGCCGGACACGGTGACCGGTCCCTCTTCTCGGGGCTCGACCTCGTCGTCGCGCCCGGGGACGTGATCGGGCTGGTCGGAGCCAATGGTGCCGGCAAGTCCACGCTGCTCAGGATGTTCGCGGGGCTGCTCGCGCCGGAGGAGGGGGAGCTCAGGCTCTCGCCGCCGACGGCGACCGTCGGGCACCTTCCGCAGGAGCCGGAGCGGCGGGCCGGCGAGACGGTCCGTGCCTTCCTCGCCCGCCGTACCGGCGTCGCCGAGGCCCAGCGAGTCATGGACGAGGCCACTCAGGCCCTGGTCGACGGGGCGCCCGGCGCCGACGACGCGTACGCGACGAGCCTGGAGCGCTGGCTCGACCTGGGCGGCGCCGACCTGGACGAGCGGGCCGAGGAGGTCGCCGACTCCCTGGGCCTCGCCGTCGACCTGGACCAGCCGATGACCTCCCTCTCCGGCGGCCAGGCGGCCCGCGCCGGTCTCGCCTCCCTCCTGCTCTCCCGCTACGACGTCTTCCTCCTCGACGAGCCCACCAACGACCTCGACCTGGACGGCCTGGAGCGCCTGGAACGGTTCGTGAAGAGCCTCCGGGCCGGCACCGTCGTCGTCAGCCACGACCGCGAGTTCCTCACCCGGACGGTCACCAAGGTCCTCGAACTCGACCTCGCCCAGCGGCAGATCAACCTCTACGGCGGCGGCTACGAGGCCTACCTGGAGGAACGGGACGTCGCCCGCCGGCACGCACGCGACGACTACGAGGAGTACGCCGACAAGAAGGCGGCCCTCCAGGACCGGGCCCAGACGCAGCGCTCCTGGATGGACAAGGGCGTCAAGAACGCGCGCCGCAAGGCGTCCAACGACAACGACAAGATCGGCCGCAAGTTCCGCAGCGAGGCCAGCGAGAAGCAGGCCGCGAAGGCTCGCCAGACGCAGCGCATGATCGAACGCCTCGAGGTGGTCGAGGAGCCCCGCAAGGAGTGGGAGCTGCGCATGGAGATCGCGTCGGCCCCGCGCTCGGGCGCCGTGGTCGCCACCCTGCGGGACGCCGAGGTGCGGCGCGGCGACTTCAGCTTCGGCCCGGTCTCACTCCAGATCGACTGGGCGGACCGGGTGGCGGTGACCGGCGCGAACGGCGCGGGCAAGTCCACCCTGCTGGGCGCGCTCCTGGGCCGTATCCCCCTGGACGCGGGCGCGGCCTCCCTGGGCTCCGGCGTCCTGGTCGGCGAGGTCGACCAGGCCCGCAAGCTGTTCCACGGCGAGGAGTCCCTGCTGGACGCGTTCTGCGCCGTCGTACCCGACACCGAACCGGCCGAAGTCCGCACCCTGCTGGCCAAGTTCGGCCTCAAGTCGGACCACGTCCTGCGCTCCGCGACCAGCCTGTCCCCGGGCGAGCGCACGCGGGCGGCCCTGGCCCTCCTCCAGGGACGAGGCGTCAACCTCCTCGTCCTCGACGAGCCGACGAACCACCTCGACCTGCCGGCCATCGAACAGCTGGAGTCGGCCCTCGACGCCTACGAAGGCACCCTCCTCCTGGTCACCCACGACCGCCGGATGCTGGACGCGGTCCACGTGAACCGCCGCCTGGAAGTGGCGGCGGGCAAGGTGACGGAACGCTAGCGGCTCGACCAGGGAGAGACGATGGGCTCATCGGCGAAACGTCCGTCCGTGAAGATCACGCACGAACAGGACGTGGTCGTTCGCATGCGCGGCACCCAGGACCGCATCGCGGACGCCATCACCGCGTTCTCCGGGACGATGACGTTCGTGTACCTCCACGCCCTGTGGTTCGCGGTGTGGATCGCGTGCAACGAGGGCGTGTTCGGCAAGGGTGCGATCTGGGACCCGTACCCCTTCGGCCTGCTCACCATGATCGTCAGCCTGGAGGCGATCTTCCTCTCGACCTTCGTCATGGTGAGCCAGAACCGTCAGGCAGCCCGCGAAAACGTCCGAGCGGACCTGGACTTCGAGACAAACGTCCGCTCGGAGGTCTGGGCGGTCCACATGGGCAGGGCGTTGGGGGTCGACCCGGTAGAGGTAGAACACCGAGTCCAGGAGCTACTGAAAGAGAACCGGGCTCGTATGAACGAGGGCCACTAAAGCGCCCCGATAGGGGCGCGGGGAACTGCGCGACCAGCCACAACGGACCCGCAGCTCCCCGCCTACCGCTACCGCCCCTTGTTCTTCGGATCCACCAACCCGGCCTTGCGAAGAGCATCGGCCATCGCACTGTTCGCAGGCGGCGCCGCCTGACGAGCCCCGCCCCCTGACCGCCACGCCCGCCCTGACGGGGCTGCTGCTGCCGCTGCTGGGGCGGACGCCCACCCCGCTGCTGTCGCCGCTCCCCGCCGGAGGCCTGCGCCTCGTCATCGAGCCGCAGCGTCAACGAGATCCGCTTCCGCGGAATATCGACGTCCAGCACCTTCACCTTGACGATGTCCCCGGGCTTGACGACATCCCGAGGATCCTTCACGAACGTCTTCGACAGCGCCGACACATGCGCAAGCCCGTCCTGATGGACACCCACGTCGATGAACGCCCCGAACGCGGCCACGTTCGTCACGACACCCTCCAGCACCATCCCCGACACCAGGTCGGAGATCTTCTCGACGCCCTCCTTGAAGGTGGCCGTCTTGAAGGCCGGACGCGGGTCGCGCCCCGGCTTCTCCAGCTCCTTGAGGATGTCGGTCACGGTCGGCAGACCGAACGTCTCGTCCACGAAGTCCTGCGGCCGAAGCGAGCGCAGCACACCCGTGTTGCCGACCAGCGACGCCACCTCCTGGCCGGACGTCTTCACCATCCGCCGGACGACGGGGTACGCCTCCGGGTGCACGCTGGACGCGTCCAGCGGGTCGTCGCCGCCGCGGATCCGCAGGAAGCCCGCGCACTGCTCGTACGCCTTCGGGCCGAGCCGTGCCACGTTCTTCAGCTGGCCGCGCGACTTGAACGGGCCGTTGGCGTCCCGGTGCGCCACGATGTTCTCGGCGAGACCCGAGGTGATGCCGGACACGCGCGCGAGGAGCGGGGCCGACGCCGTGTTGACGTCCACGCCCACGCCGTTCACACAGTCCTCCACCACCGCGTCCAGCGAACGCGACAGCTTCACCTCGGACAGGTCGTGCTGGTACTGGCCGACACCGATCGACTTGGGGTCGATCTTCACCAGCTCGGCCAGCGGGTCCTGGAGGCGACGGGCGATCGACACGGCGCCGCGCAGCGAGACGTCCATGTCGGGCAGCTCCTGCGAGGCGAACGCGGAGGCCGAGTACACGGACGCGCCGGCCTCGGACACCATCACCTTGGTGAGCTTCAACTCCGGGTGCTTGGTGATGAGTTCACCGGCGAGCTTGTCGGTCTCGCGGGACGCCGTGCCGTTGCCGATCGCGACCAGGTCGACCTTGTGCTCCTGCGAGAGGCGGGCCAGCTTGGCGATCGCCTCGTCCCACTTGTTGGCCGGTACGTGCGGGTAGATGACGTCCGTCGCGACCACCTTGCCGGTGGCGTCGATGACGGCGACCTTCACACCCGTGCGGAAACCGGGGTCCAGGCCCAGCGTCGCGCGCGTGCCGGCGGGGGCGGCGAGCAGCAGGTCGCGCAGGTTGGCGGCGAAGACCTGCACGGCCTCGTCCTCGGCGGCCGTACGCAGCCTGAGGCGCAGGTCGATGCCGAGGTGCACCAGGATGCGGGTGCGCCAGGCCCAACGGACCGTGTCCTTCAGCCACTTGTCGGCGGGCCGCCCGCGGTCGGTGATCTCGAACTTGTGGGCGACGATCCCCTCGTACGACGAAGGCCCGTCGGTCGCCTCCTCCGGCTCCAGGGCGAGGTCGAGAACCTCCTCCTTCTCGCCGCGGAGCATCGCCAGGACGCGGTGCGAGGGCAGCTCCTTGAACGGCTCGGCGAAGTCGAAGTAGTCGGCGAACTTGGCGCCCGCCTCCTCCTTGCCGTCCCGCACCTTGGCCGCCAGCCGCCCGCGCACCCACATGCGCTCGCGCAGCTCGCCGATCAGGTCGGCGTCCTCGGAGAACCGCTCGGTGAGGATCGCCCGCGCGCCGTCCAGCGCGGCCTGCGGATCGGCGACACCCTTGTCGGCGTCGACGAACGCGGCGGCCGCGGCGAGCGGATCCACGCTCGGGTCGCCCAGCAGCCCCTCGGCGAGCGGCTCCAGGCCCGCCTCGCGCGCGATCTGCGCCTTGGTGCGCCGCTTCGGCTTGTACGGCAGGTAGATGTCCTCCAGGCGCGCCTTGGTCTCGGCACCCCGGATCTGCGCCTCCAACTCCTCGGTGAGCTTGCCCTGCTCGCGCACCGAGTCGAGGATCGCCGCCCGCCGCTCCTCCAGCTCCCGCAGATACCGCAGCCGCTCCTCGATCGTGCGCAGCTGCGCGTCGTCGAGCATCTCGGTCGCTTCCTTGCGGTAGCGGGCGATGAAGGGCACCGTCGAACCGCCGTCGAGCAGCTCCACGGCGGCCCTGACCTGCCGCTCCCGTACGCCGAGCTCCTCGGCGATCCTGCCTTCGATGGAGCTTACGAGGGGTGTCGTCACGATCCCGTACCGCCTTCTCACTGAGGTTGCGCCGCAATTGTGGCAGGTGGCACCGACAATCGTGGATCAGGGCGGCACCGGGCGGGCCGGGGCGGCGGAATCGGGCTCCGAGCCCGGAGTTCCTCAGCGCTTGCCGAGGAGATCCGCCGGGTATGCCCCCGCCGCCAGCGCGGCGCCGGCGAACAGCCGCCCCAGCTCCGTCAGCCGTGCGACGCCCGCCGCACCCAGATGTTCGTACGGCCCCCGGTCCAGCCGGTCCGTCTCCGCCTCGATCTCCGCGCGCAGGGCGACGCCGGCTTCCGTCAGCTCGCCGTCCGCGTCCAGCGCCCCGCGCTCCCGCAGCCGCAGGCTCGCCGCGTCCCAGTCCTCCTGGCTCCAACCGCGGCTGCCGAACACCCACTTGGGGGCCATGCCCTTCCCGGTCGCGGTGTGCGACACCACGGCCTCCAGGCCGTCGAGCCCGGCCGACATCAGTACGGCGAGGTGCCCGTCACCCCGGTGCTCGCGCAGCAGCGTGGCGGCATGGAAGTACGCCAGATGCGGCTCGTCGGACACCGGCAGATCGGCGTGCGCGGCATACAGCGGGCGCGCGGACCGCGAGCACGCCTCGGTGGCGCGCAGCGCGAGCCCCGCCGCCTCCGCCATCTCCGCGGACCCCACCGCCTCGTCGCCCAGGAGCCGCCGCAGGGTCGTGTCGATCGCACGCGCGCGTGCCGCCAGAACGTCTCCCGGCCCGGCGACCGACCACACGGCCGGCACATGCCGGGCCACCAGCTCGTACTTGTAGTTGTAGAAGGCCGCCGCCACCGTGCCCGCCCCCACCCGGCCCATCGCGGCCGCCCGCACGGCGAAGTTGACCGCCCTGGGGTGCGTGATGCCGATCGAGGCCATCTCCTTGCCGAGATCGGGCGAGAAGTAGAGCGTCGCGTGCAGGGAGTTGAGCGCGTTGTGGCACTGACGGCCCGCGCGCGGTTCGAGGGTGACGGTAGTCATGCCCGGCAGGTTACCGACTGGTTGGTACGGCCTCCAGAGGCAGGTCCCGGATGGCAGGAATGGTGGGGAGCCCGTCATTGCGGCCATCGTCCGGGCCGCCAAGAATCGAAGCCATGGAAACCGTCCTGGTCGTCCTCTTCGACAACGTGCAGAGCCTCGACGTCACCGGCCCGGTGGAGGTCCTCAACGGCGCCGAGCTCCACCGCCCGGGCACTTACCGGATCCGCACCGCGTCCCCCGACGGCCGGCCGGTGCGCACCTCCAGCGGCCTCACCCTGGTCCCGGACCACTCCTTCGCCGACGCCCCGCCCGCGGACACCCTGCTGGTCCCGGGCGGGGCCGGCACCCGGCGCCCCGATCCGCGCGTGGTGGCCTGGCTGCGCGAGCACGGCCCGCGGGCCGACCGCCTGGTCTCGGTGTGCAGCGGAGCGCTGCTGCTGGCCGCGGCGGGCCTGCTGGACGGCCACCGGGCGACCAGCCACTGGTCGGTGTGCGAGAAGCTCGCCCGCGAGTACCCGGACGTCGAGGTCGACCCGGACCCCATCTTCATCCGCGACGGGCGCCTCTCCACCTCGGCCGGCGTCATCTCCGGCATCGATCTCGCCCTCGCGCTGGTCGAGGAGGATCTGGACCGGGAGGTCGCCCTGTCCGTCGCCCGGCACCTGGTCGTCTTCCTGCGCCGACCGGGAAACCAGGCCCAGTTCAGCGCCCAGCTCGCCGCGCAGACGGCCCGGCGCGAGCCGCTGCGCGAGGTGCAGCAGTGGATCACCGAGCATCCGGGCGCGGACCTGTCGGTGGACACCCTCGCGGCCCGCGCCCGGCTCTCGCCCCGCCACTTCGCCCGCGCCTTCCAGACCGAGACCGGCATGACCCCGGGCCGCTACGTCGACCGGGTCCGCCTCGAACACGCCCGCCGCCTCCTCGAGGACACCGCCGACGGCGTCGAGGAGATCTCCCGCGCCTGCGGCTACGGCACCCCGGAGGCGATGCGCCGCTCCTTCGTCCGCACGCTCGGCGCGGCACCGGCCGAGTACCGCCGCCGGTTCCGCCCGGCGACCACCCACTGAAAGGACTCCCGTGCAGATCGCCATCGTCCTCTACGACCGTTTCACCGCCCTCGACACGGTCGGACCGTACGAGACCCTGGGCCGGCTCCCGGACGCCGAGACCGTCTTCGTCGCCGAGCACACCGGCCCGGTCCGCAACGACAACGGGAACCTCGCGCTGACCGCCGACCGGACCCTGGCCGAGGTGCCGAGCCCGGACGTCGTGGTCGTCCCGGGCGGCCCCGGCCAGACCCCGCAGATGGAGAACCGGGCCCTCCTCGACTGGATCCGCGCCGCCGACGCCACCAGCACCTGGACCACGTCCGTGTGCACCGGCTCCCTGCTGCTCGCCGCCGCGGGCCTCCTCGAAGGCCGCCGGGCGACCTCGCACTGGCTGGCCCTCGACGAGCTGAAGAAGTACGGCGCCGAACCGACGGGGGAGCGGGTCGTCCTCGACGGCAAGTACGTCACCGCGGCCGGCGTCTCCTCCGGCATCGACATGGGCCTCGCGCTGCTGGGCCGGATCTCCGGGGACTTCGTGGCACAGGCCGTACAACTCGGCATCGAGTACGACCCGCAGCCGCCCTACGGCGCGGGGGCACCGGAGAAGGCTCCGGCGGACGTCACGGAATTCCTGCGCTCACGCAGCCGGTTCATCCTCGGTCGGGAACAGCCCACGTGAACCGCGCCTGACGGCGCTCCAGGAACGCGGCGACCCCCTCGGCGGTGTCGCCGCTGCCGCGCGCCTGCTCCGTCCAGTACGCGTCCCGGTCGGTCCGGCCGTTCGCGAACTCCTTCGCCGCGGCCTGCGTCAGCTGCGAACGGGAGACCAGGATCCGGGTGAACTCGGCCACCCGCTCGGCGAGTTCGCCCTCCGGCAGCACCTCGTCCACGAGCCCGGTGCGCAGCGAGCGCTCCGCGTCGACCAACTCCCCGGAGAACAGCAGGTACTTGGCGGCCGCCGGTCCCACCAGCGACACCAACCGCCGCGTGGACGAGGCCGGATACACGATCCCGAGCTTCGCCGGCGTCACCCCGAACAGCGCTCCCTCCTCCGCGAAGCGCAGATCGCAGGCCGCCGCCAGCTGCGACCCGCCGCCCACGCAGTGCCCCCGGATCGCGGCCAGCGTCGGCTTCGGAAAGGCGGCGAGGGCCTCCTCGGCCTCCACCGCGAGCCGCTGCGCCTCCTCCGGCGACCCGCGCAGCGTGGAGATGTCGGCCCCGGCGCAGAAGGTCCCGCCCTCCCCGGTCAGCACCAGCGCCCGTACCTCCGCGTCGGCCGCGAGGGTGCCGAGCAGCGGCGGCACGGCCGCCCACATCGCGGCCGTCATGGCATTGCGCTTGGCGGGGTTGTGCACCACGACGGTGGCGACGGAGTCGGTGACGGTGTGCAGCAGCTGGGGCTCCATGAGCCGGATGCTAGCCGCACCCCGCGACCGTACGATCAAGGAGGGGCCGCAGCCCGAGGAGGCCCCGCATGGCCGCACGAACGCAGGAGACCGCCAAGCTCAGCCGCGGCTTCGGCTGGCTTGCCGCCCTCGGCGTCGTCCTGGTCCTGGCCGGGCTCGTCGGGCTGGTCTACACCGGCGTCGCCACCCTCACCTCGATGCTCCTGTTCGGCTGGCTGCTGCTGATCGGGGGCGCGGTCGGCCTGCTGCACGCGATCCAGGCCCGCGGCACCAACTTCTTCTGGCTCGGGGTCGTGGTCGCCGCCCTGAACATCGCGGCCGGCGTCGTCGTCCTCCGGCGTCCCGAGGCCGCCGCCGAGGCGCTGACCATGTTCGCCGCGCTGCTCTTCGACGGACTCGGACTGATCGCCACCGGCTACGGCGGCCGTCGCATCGTCGGTATGGTCTCCGAACGGCTCGCGGGAGAGGGCGAAGGGGAGGAATCAGTCCAGGCCGCCGTCAAACCCGTACAACCCGAATAGTTCGCGAAGCCCGCTGAAGCGGGACAAGAGCGGTCCCGCAACTCACCCAGTCACAAGACAACGGTCACAAGTGCTCGATACCTGCTGACTTCTGTTCAGTCATCCGGAGCGGAGCGGGTCGTTATCAACACTCGACGTGTGGTGACAATCGAGCGCAAGGGTGGCGACCGGACGATGGAGAACCACGGGCGCGGGTCCGGCCCACGCCCAGAAGGGGGCCCGGAGGACGAGCCCCTCGACCCGAGGCCCGCGGATCCGCTGCCGTACGAAGGCGTCTGGCGGTTCACCGCCCCCGCCGTGGACGCCTCGGTCCCGCAGGCCCGGCACGCCGTACGGGACCTGCTGTACCGCCAGGGAGTGCCCGTCTCCGACGAACTGGTCCACGGCCTCCTACTGATCGTCTCGGAGCTGGCCACGAACGCCGTGAAGCACGCGGCGCTGCTTTCGCCGATGCTCGCCGTGGAGGTGGCCGTGGGCGCCGAGTGGGTGCGGGTGTCCGTGGAGGACAACCACCCCTACCGCCCGACCGCCCTGGAGGCCGACCACGGCGGCGAGGGCGGCCGGGGGCTGCTGCTGGTCAGCGAGGTCACCCGGGAGGCGGGCGGGGTGTGCGACGTCGAGCACACGGCGAGCGGCGGCAAGGTGATCTGGGCCGCCCTGCCGCTCAAACCGGTGCGGGTGCTCTGAGCCTCACCAGCCGGCCGACGGGCCCGTCAGCTCCCGGACCGCGGGGCGGGCCGCGTCGAGCACCGTCATGAACCAGGACGAGAAGGTGTCCTTCGCGTGGCGTTCGGCGAGCTCCGCGGGCGTCACGTAGGCGGTGTCGCCGACCTCCTCCGGGTCGGGGCGCAGCGGCGACTGCACCATCCCGACGAACAGGTGGTTGTACTCCTGCTCGACCAGGCCCGAGTCCGGGTCCGGGTGGTTGTAGCGCACCGTGCCCGCCTCGGCGAGCAGCGAGGGGGAGACGCCCAGTTCCTCGTACGTCCGGCGGGCCGCGGCCGCGAAGGGGGCCTCGCCGGGGTAGGGGTGGCCGCAGCAGGTGTTGGACCACACACCGGGGGAGTGGTACTTGCCCAGCGCCCGCTGCTGGAGCAGCAGCCGGCCCTGCTCGTCGAAGAGGAAGACGGAGAAGGCGCGGTGCAGCTGCCCCGGCGCCTGGTGGGCGGCGAGCTTCTCCGCGGTGCCGATCGTGACGCCGTCCTCGTCGACGAGCTCCAGCAAAATCGCGTCTGCGGTGCCGTTCGACGGACTGTGCGTCGCGGTGGCAGGTGTGATCGGCATACCCATCCTTCGCATCGGTCTTCGCGCCCCAAGTGTGCCGTACGAATCCGGCACTCCCGGCAGTTGATCGTGCCCGGCGCGGCGGCCGGGGAACCGTCCGGGGCGGGGTTGTGGGACTCAGGACGCAGCCGGGCGGCGGATCGCTGCATTCCGCCCGTGGGGCACCTCACCTGCCTCAATGGCAGAGCTTCGCCTCGTGTTCCGCATGCCCGCCCGGTTCCAGCTGGAAGGTGCAGTGCGCAACGTCGAAGTGGTCGCCCAGGCACTCCTGGAGCTCGTGCAGCATCTTCTCGTGGCCGATCGCGCTGAGCACCTCGGAGCGCACGACCACGTGCGCGGACAGCACCGGCATGCCCGAGGTGATCGTCCAGGCGTGCAGGTCGTGGACGTCCTCGACGCCGTCCAGGTCGAGGATGTGGGCCCGCACCTCCGCCATGTCGACGTCCCTGGGCGCCGCCTCCAGCAGTACGTCCAGGGTCTCGCGCAGCAGCTTCAGGGTGCGCGGCACGATCATCAGGCCGATCACCAGCGAGGCGATCGGGTCGGCCGCCTGCCAGCCCGTGGCCAGGATCACCAGCGCGGAGACGATCACCGCGAGCGAACCGAGGGCGTCCGCGGCGACCTCCAGGAACGCGCCCCGCACGTTCAGGCTCTCCGACTGACCGCGCACGAGGAGCGTCAGCGAGATCATGTTCGCGACCAGACCGATCACACCGAACACGATGGTCAGCCCGCCCTCGGTGTCGGCCGGCGTGACGAACCGCTGGATCGCCTCGTACAGGACGTAACCGCCGACCCCGAGCAGCAGCAGACAGTTGGCGAGCGCGGCGAGGATCTCGGCGCGGGCGAACCCGAAGGTGCGGTTGCCGGCCGGCGGGCGGTTGGCGAAGTGGATGGCCAGCAGCGCCATGCCGAGCCCGAGGGCGTCGGTCGCCATATGGGCCGCGTCCGCGATCAGCGCGAGCGAGTCCGCGAGCAGACCGCCGACGATCTCGACCACCATGACGGTGAGCGTGATCGACAGCGCGACGCGCAGCCGTCCGCGGTACGCGGCGGCCGCCGTACCGGTGGGCGGCGCGTGCGAGTGCCCGTGTCCGTGATCGTGCCCAGCCCCCATGGCAGACACCCTCCTGTCTCCGTCCAAGGATCACAGTGAACTACGGGTGGGGGGTATCGGGCAACGCGGCACTGAACACCGTTGTCATGTGCCCTGACCTGCGCAAACAAACCGCAGGTCAGGGCAGCCTAAGTTCACTTGCCGTGGTGCAGCTGCCAGCCCCGCCAGGCGGACTCGACCATCTCGCGCACCCCGCGCCGGGCGGTCCAGCCGAGTTCCTCGGCGGCCCGCGCGGCGGCGGCGACGGCCCGTGGCGCGTCGCCGGGACGCCGGTCCTCCACCACGGGCGTACGGCGGTCGCCGGTCACCTCGCCGATCACCGTGATCAGCTCGCTCACGGAGACGCCCTCGCCCCGGCCGATGTTCACCGTGAGGTCGCCGTCCCGGTCGCCGAGCCGCCGGGCCGCCGCCAGATGGGCCTCGGCGAGGTCCGCGACATGGATGTAGTCGCGGATGCAGGTGCCGTCCGGGGTCGGGTAGTCGGCACCGAAGATCCGCGGGGCCTCGTCACGGGTGAGCCGGTCGAAGACCATCGGGACGATGTTGAAGACACCGGTGTCGGCCAGCTCGGGCGCGGCCGCGCCCGCCACGTTGAAGTAGCGCAGGCACACCGTCGAGATGCCGTGCGCCCGGCCCGCCGCCCGGACCAGCCACTCGCCGGTGAGCTTGGTCTCGCCGTACGGGTTCACCGGGGCGCAGTGGGTGTCCTCCGTGATGAGGTCCACGTCGGGGTTGCCGTACACGGCCGCCGAGGACGAGAACAGGAACCTCCCGACGCCGGCCTCGGCCACCGCCTCGAGCAGCGTCGCGAGACCGCCGACGTTCTCCCGGTAGTAACGGGTGGGCTGTGCCACGGACTCGGCGACCTGCTTGCGCGCCGCGAGATGGACGACGCCGGTCACGCCGTACTCGGCGAACACCCGCTTGAGCAGGCCGCCGTCGAGCGACGAACCCTGGACCAGCGGGACGGTCGCCGGCAGCCGTGCGGGGTACCCGGCGGAGAGGTCGTCCAGCGCCACGACGTGCTCCCCGGCCTCCGTCATGGCCCGTGCCACATGGGCCCCGATGTATCCCGCTCCGCCTGTGATCAGCCATGTCATGGTCGCCCACCCTATGTCGACATCTCCGCACGTCACCCAATGTCCCGGATGCCCGGTCTGGGAGGCGCGGTTTGTGGGCGGAGCCCCGGATCACCGATGATGATCGCGGCAAAGGCCAGTGGAGAGTGCGTTGATCAGCCCGTGAACGGCCGGTGAACGCGGGCCTCCGGGCATCCGATAGCCTCTGCCGACATGCCGCCCGCCTGGAGCGTCCAAGGGGCGCCCCCACCATGCACATGACCGGCGCCAGGGCGTCGGCACCCAGGGAGTGAGTTCGGTTGTCGACCGCCATCCTCACCGGTCAGCCGGTCCCCGGATCGTCGATCGAGGGCGATCTGCGGTCCCTCGGCTTCGACGTACAGGTCGCAGTCGACGCCGCCGACGCCGAACGGCTGGTCGCCGAGGCACCCTGCGACCGGCGGGTCGCCCTCGTCGACGCCCGCTTCGTCGGCCACCTGCACGCACTGCGCCTCGGCCTGACCGACCCGCGCTTCCCGCTCGCCGCGATCGCCGGCGCCGTCACCGCACAGCCCGAGGGCCGGGTGGCGCTCACCCGCGCACTGGCCCGCGAGAACTCGGCGGGTGGCGGTACGGCCGTCGCTGTGGACAGCCTCGCCGACCGCGTCGTCACCGCGCTGGACGGGGAGGAGGCGGGCGTCCACCGTCCCGAGCTCGGCAGCCTGGTCGCCGAGGTCCCGGCCGACCCGCAGGCCCGCAACGAGGCACGGCAGGCCGTGGCGAACGTCGACGACGAGGCCGTACGCCTGAAGTCGGCCGTGAAGTCCCGCGACGGCTTCTTCACCACCTTCTTCATCAGCCCGTACTCCCGCTACATCGCCCGCTGGTGCGCCCGCCGCGGCCTCACCCCGAACCAGGTGACCACCGCGTCCCTGCTCACCGCGCTGATCGCGGCGGCCTGCGCGGCCACCGGCACCCGCGGCGGCTTCGTCGCGGCCGGTGTCCTGCTCATCGCGTCCTTCGTACTGGACTGCACCGACGGCCAGTTGGCCCGCTACTCCCTCCAGTACTCCACGCTCGGCGCCTGGCTGGACGCCACCTTCGACCGCATCAAGGAGTACGCCTACTACGCGGGGTTGGCCCTGGGTGCGGCCCAAGGCGGCGACGACGTATGGGCGTTGGCGCTCGGCGCGATGATCCTGCAGACGTGCCGGCACGTCGTCGACTTCTCCTTCAACGAGGCGAACCACGACGCCACCGCCAACACCAGCCCCACGGCGGCCCTTTCGGACAAGCTGGACAGCGTCGGCTGGACGGTGTGGGTGCGGCGCATGATCGTGCTGCCGATCGGCGAGCGCTGGGCGATGATCGCCGTGCTGACGGCGGTCACGACGCCCCGGATCACCTTCTACGTGCTGCTCATCGGGTGTGCGCTCGCGGCGACTTACACCACTGCGGGCCGCGTCCTGCGGTCGCTGACGCGGAAGGCGCGGCGTACCGACCGTGCCGCGCAGGCGCTGGCGGACCTGGCGGACTCGGGTCCGCTCGCGCAGGGCGTCGCGGGCGTTTCCAAGGGCTTCGCGCGGCGTCTGGCCGGCTTCGCCGCCCCCGCCCTGGCCCTCCTCGGTGGTCTCGTTCTCGTCGGCCTCGCCTCGCAGCCCGGCTTCGGCGGTCCGTGGGCCGCGGTCGGCGCGGTCGTCTACGCCGTCACCTCGGGCCTGGCCGTCGCCCGCCCGCTCAAGGGCGCCCTCGACTGGCTCGTCCCGCCCTTCTTCCGCGCCGCCGAATACGGCACCGTCCTGATCCTCGCGGCCAAAGCGGAGGTAAACGGAGCGCTTCCTGCGGCTTTCGGCCTGGTGGCCGCTGTCGCCTACCATCACTACGACACGGTGTACCGCATCCGCGGCAACGCCGGAGCGCCCCCGGCCTGGCTGGTGCGCGCCGTCGGGGGCAGGAAGGGCGGACGCTGCTCGTCGCGGTCCTGGCCGCCGCGCTCACTGCCTCGCAGTTCAAGGTCGCGCTCACGGTGCTCGCCGTGGCCGTCGCCCTGGTGGTGCTCGTCGAGAGCATCCGCTTCTGGGTGTCCGCAGGGGCACCCGCCGTACACGACGAAGGAGAAACCGCATGATCGGCCTCGTGCTGGCGGCGGGCGCCGGGCGGCGTCTGCGCCCCTACACCGACAGCCTTCCCAAGGCTCTGGTGCCGGTGGGGCCCGCGGGCATAGAGGGCGAACCCACGGTTCTGGACCTGACGCTCGGCAACTTCGCCGAGATTGGTCTGACCGAGGTCGCGATCATCGTCGGCTACCGCAAGGAGGCCGTCTACGAGCGCAAGGCGGCCCTGGAGCAGAAGTACGGCCTCAAGCTCACCCTCATCGACAACGACAAGGCCGAGGAGTGGAACAACGCCTACTCCCTGTGGTGCGGCCGTGACGCCCTCAAGGACGGCGTGATCCTCGCCAACGGCGACACCGTGCACCCGGTCTCCGTGGAGCGGACGCTGCTCGCCGCGCGCGGCGAGGGCAGGCGCATCATCCTGGCCCTGGACACCGTGAAGAACCTCGCCGACGAGGAGATGAAGGTCGTCGTCGACCCCGAGCGGGGGATGACGAAGATCACCAAGCTGATGGACCCCGCCGAGGCGACGGGCGAGTACATCGGCGTGACACTGATCGAGGGCGACGCCACCCCCGAGCTGGCCGACGCCCTCAAGGCCGTCTGGGAGACCGACCCGCAGCAGTTCTACGAGCACGGGTACCAGGAACTCGTGAACCGCGGCTTCCGGATCGACGTGGCGCCGATCGGCGACGTCAAGTGGGTCGAGATCGACAACCACGACGACCTCGCCCGCGGACGGGAGATCGCGTGCCAGTACTGACGAGGCTGATTCCGTCCCCGGTCGTCGTGGACATCCGCCCGGGTGCTCTCGACGACCTGGCCTGTGTGCTCGCCGACGAGCGCATCTCGCACTCCGGCAAGCTCGCCATCGCGGTCAGCGGCGGCTCCGGTGCGCGGCTGCGCGCCCGCCTCGAGCCCACCCTGCCCGGGGCGACCTGGTACGAGGTCGGCGGCGGCACCATCGACGACGCGGTGCAGCTGGCCGGCGACATAAAGGCCGGCCACTTCGACGCGGTCGTCGGGCTCGGCGGCGGCAAGATCATCGACTGCGCCAAGTTCGCGGCGGCACGGGTCGGCCTCCCGCTGGTCGCCGTCGCCACCAACCTGGCGCACGACGGCCTGTGTTCGCCGGTCGCGACGCTGGACAACGACGCGGGCCGCGGCTCGTACGGTGTGCCGAACCCGATCGCGGTGGTCATCGACCTCGACGTGATCCGGGAGGCGCCGGTCCGCTTCGTGCGCTCCGGCATCGGCGACGCCATCTCCAACATCTCGGCGGTCGCCGACTGGGAGCTGGCCAACCGCGTCAAGGGAGAGAAGATCGACGGCCTCGCGGCGGCCATGGCCCGCCAGGCCGGCGAGGCGGTGCTGCGGCACCCGGGCGGCGTCGGCGACGACGGCTTCCTCCAGGTCCTCGCCGAGGCCCTGGTCCTCACCGGTATCGCCATGTCCGTGTCGGGCGACTCCCGCCCGTCCTCCGGCGCCTGCCACGAGATCAACCACGCCTTCGACCTGCTCTACCCCAAGCGCGCGGCCGCCCACGGCGAGCAGTGCGGCCTGGGCGCGGCCTTCGCGATGTACCTGCGCGGGGCGCACGAGGAGGCCGCGAACATGGCCGACGTGCTGCGCCGGCACGGGCTGCCGGTGCTGCCCGAGGAGATCGGCTTCACCGTGGACGAGTTCGTCCGCGCCGTGGAGTTCGCTCCGGAGACCCGCCCCGGCCGCTACACGATCCTCGAACACCTCGACCTGAAAACCGACCAGATCAAGGACACATACGCCGACTATGTCAAGGCCATCGGTAGCTGAACTCCGCCCGGTCGTCCACCCCGCAGGGGTCAAGGACCGGCGCAGCGGTGAGCACTGGATGGGGCGCCTCTACATGCGTGAGGTGTCCCTGCGGGTCGACCGCTACCTGGTGAACACCAGGGTCACGCCCAACCAGCTCACGTACCTGATGACCGTATTCGGCGTGCTCGCGGCCCCGGCACTGCTCGTGCCGGGGATCCCGGGCGCCGTGCTCGGCGTGGTGTGCGTCCAGATGTACCTGCTGCTGGACTGTGTCGACGGCGAGATCGCGCGCTGGAAGAAGCAGTACTCGCTCAACGGCGTCTACCTGGACCGGGTCGGCGCCTACCTCACCGACGCCGCCGTGCTCGTCGGCTTCGGCCTGCGCGCCGCCGACCTGTTCGGCAGCGGCCGTATCGACTGGCTGTGGGCCTTCCTCGGCACCCTCGCCGCGCTCGGCGCGATCCTGATCAAGGCCGAGACCGACCTGGTGGGCGTCGCCCGGCACCAGGCCGGCAAGCCGCCCGTGCAGGAGTCCGCCTCCGAGATGCGCTCCTCCGGCATGGCGCTGGCCCGCAAGGCCGCGTCCCTGCTGAAGTTCCACCGGCTGATCCTCGGCATCGAGGCGTCCCTGCTGATCCTGGTCCTTGCCGTGGTCGACAACGCCCGTGGCGACCTGTTCTTCTCCCGCCTCGGCGTCGCCGTGCTGGCCGGCATCGCGCTGCTCCAGACGCTGCTGCACCTGGTCTCCATCCTCGCGTCGAGCAGGCTGAAGTGACCGGCATGAAGGTCGGCGCGGTGATCATCACCATGGGCAACCGCCCCGACGAACTCCGCGCCCTTCTCGACTCGGTCGCCAAGCAGGAGGGCGACCGCGTCGAGGTGGTCGTGGTCGGCAACGGCTCGCCGGTCCCGGACGTCCCCGACGGCGTCCGCACGATCGAGCTGCCCGAGAACCTCGGCATCCCCGGCGGCCGCAACGTCGGCATCGAGGCCTTCGGCCCCAGCGGCCGCGACGTCGACATATTGATGTTCCTCGACGACGACGGACTCCTCGCCGGGCACGACACCGCCGAGCTGTGCCGCAAGGCCTTCGAGGCCGACCCGAAGCTCGGCATCGTCAGCTTCCGCATCGCCGACCCCGACACCGGGGTCACCCAGCGCCGCCACGTCCCGCGCCTGCGCGCCAAGGACCCGATGCGCTCCTCCCGGGTCACCACCTTCCTCGGCGGCGCCAACGCCGTACGCACCCAGGTCTTCGCCGAAGTCGGCGGGCTCCCGGACGAGTTCTTCTACGCCCATGAGGAAACCGACCTGGCCTGGCGGGCCCTCGACGCGGGCTGGATGATCGACTACCGGTCCGACATGGTGCTGTTCCACCCCACCACCGCGCCCTCGCGGCACGCGGTCTACCACCGCATGGTCGCCCGCAACCGGGTCTGGCTGGCCCGCCGCAACCTCCCCGCGCTCCTGGTCCCGGTCTACCTCGGGGTCTGGCTGCTGCTCACCCTCGTCCGGCGCCCCTCGCGGTCCGCCCTCCGGGCGTGGTTCGGCGGGTTCCGGGAGGGCTGGACCACTCCGTGCGGCCCGCGACGGCCCATGAAGTGGCGTACGGTGTGGCGGCTTACCCGACTGGGCCGACCTCCTGTGATCTGACAAGCTCGTTCCTGTGAGCCGGAAGAAAGTTTTCATCAGTGAGTGAGACAACCCACGACGGCACCGTCGCCCCCGGCGTCGGCCTGTCGCCCGACGAGGGTCTTACGGCGGGCGGGCTCGCCGCCCGTTACGGCCTGACCGTGAGCGGCGCCCGCCCCTCCCTCGTCGAGTACGTCCGCCAGCTCTGGGACCGGCGTCACTTCATCCTCGCCTTCTCCCGGGCGAAGCTGACCGCCCAGTACAGCCAGGCGAAGCTCGGCCAGCTGTGGCAGGTGGCCACCCCGCTGCTCAACGCGGCCGTGTACTTCTTCATCTTCGGCATGATCCTCAAGGCGAACCGCGGCCTGGACCACGACGTCTACATCCCGTTCCTGGTCACCGGCGTCTTCGTGTTCACCTTCACGCAGAGCTCGGTGATGGCCGGCGTCCGCGCGATCTCCGGCAACCTCGGCCTGGTCCGCGCGCTGCACTTCCCGCGCGCCTCGCTGCCGATCTCCTTCGCGCTCCAGCAGCTCCAGCAGCTGCTGTACTCGATGATCGTGCTGTTCGCGGTGGCCGCCGCCTTCGGCAGCTACCCGGACCTGTCCTGGCTGCTGATCGTCCCGGCGCTCACCCTGCAGTTCCTGTTCAACACCGGTCTCGCGCTGATCTTCGCCCGCGCCGGCTCCAAGACCCCGGACCTCGCCCAGCTGATGCCGTTCGTGATGCGTACCTGGATGTACGCGTCGGGCGTGATGTTCTCCATCCCGATCTTCCTGGCCGACAAGCCGCAGTGGCTGGCGAACGTCCTGCAGCTGAACCCGGCCGCCATCTACATGGACCTGATGCGCTTCGCCCTCATCGAGGGCTACGGCTCCGAGAACCTTCCCGACCACGCCTGGGCGGTCGCGATCGGCTGGGCGCTGCTGATCGCCCTCGGCGGCTTCGTGTACTTCTGGAAGGCGGAGGAGAGGTACGGCCGTGGCTGAGCCGCAGGAGGAACGCATCCCGACGGTCATCGCCGACGAACTGCACATCGTCTACCGCGTGCACGGCGCCAAGACCGGCAAGGGCAGCGCCACGTCCGCCCTCAGCCGCATCGTCAAGCGCGGCGACGAGCGGGGCGTCCGCAAGGTGCACGCCGTCAGGGGCGTCTCCTTCGTCGCCTACCGCGGCGAGGCCATCGGCCTCATCGGCTCCAACGGCTCCGGCAAGTCGACCCTGCTGCGCGCCATCGCCGGGCTGCTCCCGGCGGAGAGCGGCCGCGTCTACACCAACGGCCAGCCGTCCCTGCTCGGCGTCAACGCGGCCCTCATGAACGACCTCACGGGCGAGCGGAACGTCATCCTGGGCGGGCTCGCCATGGGTATGACCCGCGAGCAGGTCAGGGAGCGCTATCAGTCGATCGTCGACTTCTCCGGCATCAACGAGAAGGGCGACTTCATCACCCTCCCCATGCGTACCTACTCCTCCGGCATGGCGGCCCGCCTCCGCTTCTCCATCGCCGCCGCCAAGGACCACGACGTCCTGATGATCGACGAGGCGCTGGCCACCGGTGACCGCAAGTTCCAGATCCGCTCCGAGGAGCGCATCCGTGAGCTGCGCAAGGAGGCCGGCACGGTGTTTCTCGTCAGTCACAGCAACAAGTCGATCCGGGACACCTGTGACCGCGTCCTTTGGCTGGAACGCGGCGAGCTGCGCCTGGACGGGCCTACCGAAGAGGTCCTCAAGGAGTACGAGAAGTTCACGGGCAAGTAGTCCACCCGGCCCTGGACGCAACTGCCAGGCCGGATCGCAGGGCCCCGCCGCAACCTTCGCGGCGGGGCCCCGCGTCTGCAAAGGAAACGTCAACTCGGCTTGCCCTTAGGAATCTTGACGCCAATCGGTGTGTTGTTGTGATGTGCAGGACACCCCAGGGGAGCTCGCTGCGTTGTACAACGTAAGCTGTACCGGTCCCGAAACGCGGCAAAGTGGGGCGATAATGCGCGACACCCACAAGCGGGACAGCCGTGCGGACGGCCGGGCGGCGTGTCCGAAATAGTGTGTATTGGGTCTGCGGTGTAGAACGGGAGATGTGACGGCAATGGCTACGGAAACTCCCCAGCTCAGCGCAGCTGCCTGTGCCGTCCTTGCCGCGGGCGGCCGGCGGTGACGGGAACCGGTACGTCGCGCGCCGGTGATCCGGAGCGCGGCACGCTCGACAAGGCCGCGAGCGAGAACTTCCCCGTGGCACCCTTCTTCCTGCCCAAAGCCTGGCGCGACGACCTCATGGCCGTGTACGGCTTCGCCCGCCTCGTCGACGACATCGGCGACGGCGACCTGGCCCCCGGCGGCGCCGACGCCGGGCTGCTCGGCGTGTCGCCCCAGGACGCCGATGACCGGCTGCTCATGCTGGACGCCTTCGAGACCGACCTGAACAGGGTCTTCTCCGGCCGGCCCCGGCACCCGCTGCTGCGCCGTCTCCAGCCGACGGTCCGCCGCCGCTCACTCACCCCCGAGCCCTTCCTGGGCCTGATCGCCGCCAACCGCCAGGACCAGGTCGTCAGCCGCTACGAGACCTACGACGACCTGCTTGCCTACTGCGAACTCTCCGCCAACCCGGTCGGCCGCCTGGTCCTCTCCGTGACCGGCACCTCGACCCCCGAGCGGATCCGGCTCTCCGACGCGGTCTGCACGGCACTCCAGATCGTCGAACACCTTCAGGACGTGGCCGAGGACCTCGGCCGCGACCGTATCTACCTGCCCGCCGAGGACATGAAACAGTTCCATGTTCAAGAGGCGGATCTCGCCACGAAAACCACGGGCGCATCGGTGCGCGCACTGGTTGCATACGAATCAGAACGAGCCCGCAATCTCCTGAATGAAGGCGCCCCCCTGGTGGGTAGCGTCCACGGCAGGTTGAAGCTGCTGCTCGCGGGATTCGTGGCGGGGGGAAGGGCGGCGATCCGTGCAATCGCCGCCGCCGAATACGACGTACTTCCCGGCCCGCCCAAGCCCGGCAGGATCCAGTTGCTGCGCGAGGTGGGCGTGACTCTGCGAGGAGAGGGGTGATCCGGACCGTGGAGTCGGAACAACATGTGTCCGCACCGGTACTCGCCGCCTACAGCTACTGCGAGGCCGTCACCGGACAGCAGGCCCGTAACTTCGCGTACGGCATCAGACTGCTGCCGACGCCCAAGCGCCGGGCCATGTCGGCGCTCTACGCGTTCTCCAGGCGTGTCGACGACATCGGCGACGGCGCGCTGGCGGACGAGGTCAAGGCCGCGAGACTCGAGGACACCCGGGCGCTGCTGACCCGTGTGCGCGAGGGCGCGGTCGCCGAGGACGACATCGATCCCGTCGCGGTCGCCCTCGCCCATGCCGCGGAGGTCTTCCCGATCCCGCTCGGCGGCCTGGACGAGCTGATCGACGGCGTGCTGATGGACGTCCGCGGCGAGACCTATGAAACCTGGGACGACCTGAAGGTCTACTGCCGCTGTGTCGCGGGCGCCATCGGACGCCTCTCGCTCGGCGTGTTCGGCACGGAACCGGGGGCCCGCGGCGCCGAGCGCGCCTCCGAGTACGCCGACACCCTCGGGCTCGCGCTCCAGCTCACCAACATCCTCAGAGACGTCCGCGAGGACGCCGAGGGCGGCCGCACCTATCTGCCCTCCGACGACCTGGCGAAATTCGGGTGCTCGGCCGGCTTCAACGGCCCGACCCCACCGGAGGGCTCCGACTTCGCGGGCCTCGTGCACTTCGAAGTGCGACGGGCCCGCGCCCTTTTCGCCGAGGGCTACCGGCTGCTCCCCATGCTCGACCGGCGCAGTGGCGCCTGCGTCGCCGCCATGGCCGGCATCTACCGTCGCCTGCTCGACCGCATCGAGCGCGACCCCGAGGCCGTGCTGCGCGGCCGGGTCTCACTGCCCGGGCGGGAGAAGGCGTACGTCGCCGTCCGCGGCCTGTCCGGCCTCGACACCCGGCATGTGACGCGGAGGACCGTCAGGAGGCGCGCCTGATGGACGCGGGCCCGATGGACGCTTGCCGATTGGACAAAAGGGTCCAAGGTGATTCCACTGCCGAAATGCGGCACGCAACCCTCCGCCCGGAGACCGCGTCCCTGACTGCAACGGCCTGCCGTGCACGGTTCAACCACGGCGGTCGCGCAGGGGAGGGCGCACGATGAGCGACGGCACACAGTCGGAGGGACCGGCCGCCGACGTCCCGGGACGAGGCGGGCGGGACGCCGTCGTGATCGGCGGCGGGCTCGCCGGCATCACCGCGGCACTCGCGCTCGCCGACGCGGGCGTCCGCGTCACCCTGATCGAGGGCAGGCCGAGACTGGGTGGCCTCGCCTTCTCCTTCCAGCGCGGCGAACTGACCGTCGACAACGGTCAGCACGTGTACCTGCGCTGCTGCACCGCCTACCGCTGGTTCCTCGACCGCATCGAGGGGACGGCGCTGGCGCCGCTGCAGGATCGTCTCGACGTGCCCGTTCTCGACGTCGACAAGCCCGAGGGGCGGCGCCTTGGACGCCTGCGGCGCGACGCGCTGCCGGTGCCGCTGCACCTGGGACGCAGCCTCGCCACGTATCCGCACCTCTCGCTCGCCGAGCGGGCCAAGGTGGGGCGTGCCGCGCTCGCGCTCAAGGGCCTGGACCTCGCCGATCCGAACCTGGACACGCAGGACTTCGGCAGCTGGCTGACCGCGCACGGTCAGTCGGCGCGTGCCGTCGAGGCCCTGTGGGACCTGGTCGGGGTCGCCACCCTCAACGCGGTCGCGGGCGACTCCTCGCTGGGGCTCGCCGCGATGGTGTTCAAGACCGGTCTGCTGTCCGACCCGGGCGCGGCCGACATCGGATGGGCGCACGTCCCGCTGGGTGAACTGCATGACCGGCTCGCCCGCAAGGCGCTCGACTCCGTGGGCGTGCGTACCGAGGTCCGTACACGCGTCACCTCCATCTCTACTGACGAAAACGGGCGTTGGACCGTTCAGGTTCCCGGCGAGACCCTCGCCGCGGACGCCGTGGTGCTCGCCGTACCCCAGCGCGAGGCCCACGACCTGCTGCCGGACGGTGCGCTCGACGCCCCCGAAAATCTTCTGGAGATCGGTACCGCGCCGATCCTCAACGTCCATGTCGTCTACGACCGCAAGGTGTTGGACAAACCGTTCTTCGCGGCTCTCGGAACCCCGGTCCAGTGGGTTTTCGACCGCACCGACGCCTCCGGCCTGCGTGCGGGCCAGTACCTGGCGCTGTCCCAGTCGGCCGCCCATGACGAGATCGACGAGCCGGTCGCCGCGCTGCGCGAGCGCTATCTGCCCGAGCTGGAGCGGCTGCTGCCGGGCACGCGCGGTGCCGAGGTGAAGGACTTCTTCGTGACCAGGGAGCGCACGGCGACGTTCGCTCCGACCCCCGGCGTCGGACGGCTGCGGCCCGGCGCCCGTACGAAAGCCCCCGGCCTCTACCTGGCCGGAGCGTGGACCGCCACAGGGTGGCCCGCGACCATGGAGAGTGCGGTCCGCAGTGGTGTGAGTGCGGCGGACGCCGCGCTGAGCGCCCTGGGCCGGCCCCGCCCGAGTCACCTCTTCGACTTCGAGGAGGCGGCGTGATGCTCGATCAGCACGCGGAAGGCCCCCGCACCCCCGGTACCGCAACAAGAGGAGAGACTGTGCCCACTGTGCCCCCGGCCGAGACGGCTGCCGACGCGGTGGACGTGACCGCGCTCCTGGAGCGCGGCCGGACCCTTGCCACACCGGTACTGCGGGCGGCCGTCGACCGCCTGGCCCCTCCCATGGACACCGTTTCCGCCTACCACTTCGGCTGGATCGACGCCGAGGGCAACCCCGCCGCCGGTGACGGCGGCAAGGCCGTGCGCCCCGCCCTCGCGGTCCTGTCCGCCGAGGTCACCGGCGCCGCCCCCGAGGTCGGCATCCCGGGCGCCGTAGCCGTCGAGCTCGTCCACAACTTCTCCCTGCTGCACGACGACCTGATGGACGGCGACGAACAGCGCCGCCACCGTGACACCGTCTGGAAGGTGCACGGCCCCGCCCAGGCGATCCTGGTCGGCGACGCCCTGTTCGCCCTGGCCAACGAGGTGCTCCTGGAGCTCGGGTCGGTCGAGGCCGGCCGTGCCACCCGCCGGCTGACCAGCGCCACCCGCGCCTTGATCGACGGCCAGGCGCAGGACATCTCCTACGAGCACCGCGACCGCGTCAGCGTCGAGGAGTGCCTGGAGATGGAGGGCAACAAGACCGGCGCCCTGCTCGCCTGCGCCTCCTCCATCGGCGCGGTCCTCGGCGGCGCGGACGACCGCACCGCCGACACCCTGGAGAAGTACGGCTACCACCTGGGCCTGGCCTTCCAGGCCGTCGACGACCTCCTCGGCATCTGGGGCGACCCGGTCTCCACCGGCAAGCAGACCTGGAGCGACCTGCGCCAGCGCAAGAAGTCCCTGCCGGTCGTGGCCGCGCTCGCGGCGGACGGTCCCGCCGCCGAGCGGCTCGGCGAGCTCCTCGCCGCCGACGCCGAGAGCAGCGACTTCGAGAACTTCTCCGAGGAGGAGTTCGCGGCCCGCGCCGCCCTCATCGAGAAGGCGGGCGGCCGCGAATGGACGGCCGGGGAAGCGCGCCGTCAGCACACCATCGCCATCGAGGCCCTCGACGCCATCGACATGCCCGACCGGGTGCGGGCTCAGTTCGCGGCGCTCGCCGACTTCGTCGTCGTACGAAAGAGATGATCACTATCGGTCGAATAGCCCTCGCGTAGTCGCCGGCCGGTGTCGCGGGAACACGAGCACCGGCCGACGGCGGACCCACAGCAGCACGACTCGCACGACTGCACTAAGGGGAAGCCATGACAGCGACGACCGACGGAAGCACCGGGGCCCTGCCGCCCCGGGCTGCCGCGGCCAGCGAAACCGACAGCACGAGCCCCGTGGCGGCGGGGGTGCACGACGCCGCCGTACGCGCAGCACGACGCTCCACCGAATTCCTGCTGTCGCGGCAGGACGCCCAGGGCTGGTGGAAGGGCGACCTCGAAACCAACGTCACCATGGACGCCGAGGACCTGCTGCTGCGGCAGTTCCTGGGCATCCTCGACGAGACCACCGCGCAGGGCGCCGCGCTGTTCATCCGCGGCCGGCAGCGCGAGGACGGGACCTGGGCCAGTTTCTACGGCGGCCCGGGCGAACTCTCCACCACCATCGAGGCGTACGTCGCCCTGCGGCTGGCCGGCGACGAGCCGGACGCCCCGCACATGGCGAAGGCCTCGGCGTGGATCCGCGAGCGGGGCGGCATCGCCTCGGCACGTGTCTTCACCCGGATCTGGCTCGCGCTGTTCGGCTGGTGGAAGTGGGAGGACCTGCCCGAACTCCCGCCGGAGCTCATCTACTTCCCCAAGTGGGTCCCGCTCAACATCTACGACTTCGGGTGCTGGGCCCGGCAGACCATCGTCCCGCTGACGATCGTCTCCGCGAAGCGGCCGGTGCGGCCCGCACCCTTCCCGCTCGACGAGCTGCACACCGACCCGGACAACCCGAATCCGCCCAAGCCCCTTGCCCCGGCGGCCAGTTGGGACGGCGCCTTCCAGCGTCTCGACAAGGCACTGCACCAGCTGCGCAAGGTCGTACCACGCAGGTTGCGCAGGTCGGCGATGAACTCCGCGGCCCGCTGGATCATCGAGCGACAGGAGAACGACGGCTGCTGGGGCGGCATCCAGCCGCCTGCCGTGTACTCGGTGATCGCGCTGTACCTGCTGGGCTACGACCTCGAACACCCGGTCATGCGCGAGGGGTTGGCCTCGCTGGACCGTTTCGCCGTGTGGCGCGAGGACGGGTCCCGGATGATCGAGGCCTGTCAGTCGCCCGTGTGGGACACGTGCCTGGCGACCATCGCGCTCGTCGACGCGGGAGTGCCCGCCGACCATCCGCAGCTCGTCAAGGCGGCGGACTGGATGCTCGGGGAGGAGATCGTCCGGCCCGGCGACTGGGCCGTGAAGCGGCCCCAACTGCCACCTGGTGGCTGGGCGTTCGAATTCCACAACGACAACTACCCCGACATCGACGACACCGCCGAGGTCGTCCTCGCGCTGCGCCGGGTCAGGCACCACGACCCGGAGCGGGTGGACAACGCGATCGGGCGCGGGGTGCGCTGGAACCTCGGCATGCAGTCGAAGAACGGGGCCTGGGGCGCCTTCGACGTCGACAACACCAGCCCCTTCCCCAACCGGCTGCCGTTCTGCGACTTCGGCGAGGTCATCGACCCGCCGTCCGCCGACGTGACGGCACACGTGGTGGAGATGCTGGCCGTCGAGGGCCTCTCGCACGACCCGCGCACCCGGCGCGGCATCGAGTGGCTCCTTGCCGAACAGGAGCCGGACGGCTCGTGGTTCGGACGCTGGGGCGTCAACTACGTCTACGGCACCGGATCCGTCGTACCCGCCCTCGTCGCGGCCGGATTCCCCGGCTCGCACCCGGCGATCCGGCGGGCCGTCAGCTGGCTGGAGTCGGTCCAGAACGACGACGGCGGCTGGGGCGAGGACCTGCGCTCCTACAAGGACGTCAAGCAGTGGAGCGGCAAGGGCGCCTCCACCGCCTCGCAGACCGCGTGGGCGCTGATGGCGCTGCTTGCGGCCGGGGAGAAGGACTCCAAGGCCGTCGAGCGCGGCGTCGAGTGGCTCGCGGCCACCCAGCTCGAGGACGGCTCCTGGGACGAGCCGTACTTCACCGGCACCGGCTTCCCCTGGGACTTCTCGATCAACTACCACCTCTACCGGCAGGTGTTCCCGCTCACCGCGCTGGGCCGGTACGTCAACGGCGAGCCCTTCGCCACGAAGGCGAAGCCCCTCGCCGAGGTCAAGGAGGGCTGATGAATACCCAGCCCGCCCCGGCCCCGCTGCTGATCGCCTGCGCGCTCGGCATCGAGCACCTCGCCCTGCGCACCGGCGACCGCGGCGGTGCCGGCGGGCCCGTCACCGTGCTCCGCACCGGCATGGGGCCCAGGGCGGCCGAGCGCTCGGTCACCCGGGTCCTCGCCGACCCCGCGCTGCACGAGGCCGCCGTGCTGGCCACCGGCTTCTGCGCGGGACTCGCCCCCGGCATGCACCCCGGCGACCTCGTGGTCGCCGAGGAGACCCGGGACCCGGACGGAACCGTTCCGTGCGTGGGAACCGACCTACTCGTCAAGGAGCTGGTACGGGCCGTGCCCGGGCGCACCGTGCACACCGGACCGCTCACCGGCTCCGATCACGTCGTCCGCGGTCAGGAACGGTCGGACCTGCTCGCGACCGGCGCAATCGCGGTCGACATGGAATCCGCGGCGACGCTCCTGAGCGCCGTACGCACCGGTGAGCGCCCCGTTGCGGCCGTACGGGTGGTCGTGGACGCTCCTGAACATGAACTCGTCCGGATCGGCACGGTCCGCGGTGGAATATCAGCCTTCCGCGTCCTTCGTTCCGTACTTCCAGCTTTCTTCGAATGGCACCGTTCTTTGCTGCTCCCCAGGAGGTGAGCCAGATGGCCATGCCGCTGCGTCAGTCCATCAAGGTCGCTACATACTTGGCCGAACAGAAGCTCCGCAAGCGGGACAAGTTCCCGCTGATCGTGGAGCTGGAACCTCTCTTCGCATGCAACCTCAAGTGCGAGGGCTGCGGCAAGATCCAGCATCCGGCGGGCGTGCTCAAGCAGCGCATGCCGGTGGCGCAGGCCGTCGGGGCGGTCCTCGAGTCCGGTGCGCCGATGGTGTCCATCGCGGGCGGTGAGCCCCTGATGCACCCTCAGATCGACGAGATCGTGCGGCAGTTGGTGGCGAAGAAGAAGTACGTCTTCCTCTGCACCAACGCCATGCTGCTGCGCAAGAAGATGGACAAGTTCAAGCCCTCCCCGTACTTCGCCTTCGCGGTGCACATCGACGGGCTGCGCGAGCGGCACGACGAGTCCGTCGCGAAGGAGGGCGTGTTCGACGAGGCCGTGGAGGCGATCAAGGAGGCCAAGCGGCGCGGCTTCCGGGTCACCACCAACTCGACCTTCTTCAACACGGACACCCCGCAGACGATCATCGAGGTGCTCAACTTCCTCAATGACGACCTGCACGTGGACGAGATGATGATCTCGCCCGCCTACGCCTACGAGAAGGCCCCCGACCAGGAGCACTTCCTCGGCGTCGAGCAGACCCGCGAACTGTTCAAGAAGGCCTTCGCGGGCGGCAACCGCAAGAAGTGGCGGCTCAACCACTCGCCCCTGTTCCTCGACTTCCTCGAGGGCAAGGTCGACTTCCCGTGCACCGCCTGGGCGATCCCCAACTACTCGCTCTTCGGCTGGCAGCGCCCCTGCTACCTGATGAGCGACGGGTACGTGCCGACGTACCGCGAACTGATCGAGGAGACCGACTGGGACAAGTACGGCCGTGGCAAGGACCCGCGCTGCGCCAACTGCATGGCGCACTGCGGCTACGAGCCCACCGCCGTCCTCGCCACCATGGGGTCGCTGAAGGAGTCCCTGCGCGCGATGCGCGAGACGGTCTCCGGGAACCGGGAGTGACGTCGTGACCGCCATTTCCCTGGGCGTCCCCGAGGTTCCGGCCCGGCCGGTCGCCGAGCGGCGCGTGTCCCGGCAGATCCAGGTCGGGCCGGTGGCGGTCGGCGGCGGGGCGCCGGTGTCGGTGCAGTCGATGACGACGACCCGTACGTCGGACATCGGCGCGACCCTTCAGCAGATCGCCGAACTCACCGCGTCCGGCTGCCAGATCGTCCGCGTCGCCTGCCCCACACAGGACGACGCGGACGCGCTGGCGACCATCGCGCGCAAGTCCCAGATCCCGGTGATCGCGGACATCCATTTCCAGCCGAAGTACGTGTTCGCCGCGATCGAGGCCGGGTGTGCGGCGGTCCGCGTGAACCCGGGCAACATCAAGCAGTTCGACGACAAGGTGAAGGAGATCGCGCGGGCCGCCAAGGAGCACGGCACCCCGATCCGCATCGGGGTCAACGCCGGCTCGCTGGACCGCCGCCTGCTCCAGAAGTACGGCAAGGCGACCCCTGAGGCCCTCGTCGAGAGCGCGCTGTGGGAGGCGTCGCTCTTCGAGGAGCACGACTTCCGGGACATCAAGATCTCGGTGAAGCACAACGACCCGGTCGTGATGATCGAGGCGTACAAGCAGCTCGCGGCCCAGTGCGACTACCCGCTGCACCTCGGCGTGACCGAAGCCGGCCCGGCCTTCCAAGGCACGATCAAGTCGGCCGTCGCCTTCGGGGCGCTGCTCTCGCAGGGCATCGGCGACACGATCCGGGTCTCGCTGTCCGCGCCTCCCGCCGAGGAGGTCAAGGTCGGCCTCCAGATCCTGGAGTCGCTCAACCTCAAGCAGCGGCGGCTGGAGATCGTGTCGTGCCCGTCCTGCGGGCGCGCCCAGGTCGACGTCTACAGGCTGGCCGACGAGGTCACGGCGGGCCTCACCGGCATGGAAGTCCCGTTGCGGGTGGCCGTGATGGGCTGTGTGGTCAACGGCCCGGGCGAGGCGCGGGAGGCGGACCTCGGTGTCGCCTCCGGAAACGGTAAGGGGCAGATCTTCGTGAAGGGCGAGGTCATCAAGACCGTCCCGGAGTCGAAGATCGTGGAGACCCTGATCGAGGAGGCGATGAAGATCGCCGAACAGATGGAGCAGGACGGCGTCGTGTCGGGGGAGCCGGCCGTCACCGTGAGTTGATCAGCACGGACCGAAGGGGGCCCGAGCGTGACGATTCTGGAGAACATCCGGGGACCACGCGACCTGAAGGCGCTGTCCGAAACGGAACTTCGCGAACTGTCCGAAGAGATCAGGGAGTTCCTGGTGCACGCGGTGGCCAGGACCGGCGGACACCTCGGGCCCAACCTGGGGGTGGTGGAACTCTCCATCGCCCTCCACCGGGTCTTCGAGTCGCCGGTCGACCGCATCGTGTGGGACACCGGCCATCAGAGCTATGTGCACAAGTTGCTGACGGGCCGTCAGGACTTCTCCAAGCTGCGCGGCAAGGGCGGCCTCTCCGGCTACCCCTCGCGCGAGGAGTCCGAGCACGACATCGTCGAGAACAGCCACGCCTCCACGGCGCTCGGCTGGGCCGACGGGCTGGCCAAGGCCCGCCAGGTCCAAGGCGAGAAGGGCCACGTGGTCGCCGTGATCGGCGACGGCGCGCTGACCGGCGGCATGGCCTGGGAGGCGCTCAACAACATCGCGGCCGCCAAGGACCGGCCGCTGATCATCGTCGTCAACGACAACGAGCGCTCGTACGCGCCGACCATCGGAGGGCTCGCCAACCACCTGGCCACCCTGCGCACCACGGACTCGTACGAGAAGGTGCTCGCCTGGGGCAAGGGCGTGCTGCTGCGCACCCCGGTCATCGGCAACACCGTCTACGAGTCGCTGCACGGCGCCAAGAAGGGCTTCAAGGACGCGTTCGCCCCGCAGGGCATGTTCGAGGACCTGGGGCTGAAGTACGTCGGCCCGATCGACGGACATGACATCGGCGCGGTCGAGTCGGCGCTGCGGCGCGCGAAACGTTTCCACGGCCCGGTGCTGATCCACTGCCTCACGGAGAAGGGCCGCGGCTACGAGCCCGCCATCGCCCACGAGGAGGACCACTTCCACACCGTCGGCGTGATGGACCCGCTCACCTGCGAGCCCCTCGCGCCCTCCAACGGGCCTTCCTGGACCTCGGTGTTCGGCGACGAGATCGTCGCGATCGGGGAGGAGCGGGACGACGTCGTGGCGATCACGGCGGCCATGCTGCACCCGGTGGGGCTCGGCAAGTTCGCGGCCCGGTTCCCGGACCGGGTGTGGGACGTGGGCATCGCGGAGCAGCACGCCGCCGTGTCCGCGGCCGGCCTCGCGACCGGCGGGCTGCACCCCGTCGTCGCCGTCTACGCCACCTTCCTCAACCGTGCCTTCGACCAGCTCCTGATGGACGTGGCCCTGCACCGCTGCGGAGTGACGTTCGTCCTGGACCGGGCCGGCGTCACCGGCGTCGACGGGGCCTCCCACAACGGCATGTGGGACATGTCGATCCTCCAGGTCGTACCGGGGCTCAGGATCGCCGCGCCGCGCGACGCCGACCAACTGCGGGCGCAGCTGCGGGAAGCCGTCGCCGTGGACGACGCGCCGACGCTGGTGCGCTTCCCGAAGGAGTCGGTCGGGCCCGAGATCCCGGCGATCGACCGCGTGGGCGGCCTCGACGTCCTGCACCGCGGCGCGGACATGCCCGAGGTGCTGCTCGTGGCCGTCGGCGTGATGGCGCCGGTCTGCCTCCAGGCCGCCGAGCTGCTGGAGGCGCGCGGCATCTCCTGCACGGTCGTCGACCCCCGCTGGGTCAAGCCCGTCGACCCGGCGCTCCCGGGCCTCGCCGCCGAACACCGCCTGGTGGCCGTCGTCGAGGACAACAGCCGCGCGAGTGGCGTGGGAGCCGCGGTGGCGCTGGCTCTCGGAGACGCCGAAGTCGACGTCCCGGTACGGCGGTTCGGCATCCCGGAGCAGTTCCTCGCGCACGCCAAGCGCGGGGAGGTGCTGGCCGACATCGGGCTCACGCCCGTCGAGGTGGCCGGGCGGATCGGCGCGAGCCTGGCCGTCAAGGAGGCCGAAGACACGCTCGCGGTCGAGGAACAGGTGGACGGCACCCTCAAGGAGAAGGCTGAATGACCAAGGAGTTCGACCTCGGCGCACTCCTGGCCGAGCGCGGAGCCGAGCGCTACGAGCTGCACGGGAAGTACCTGAACCACCAACTCCCGCGCATGCTCCACACGATCGGCTTCGACAAGGTCTACGAGCGCGCCGAGGGCGCCCACTTCTGGGACGCGGACGGCAACGACTACCTGGACATGCTCGCCGGGTTCGGGGTGATGGGCCTGGGACGCCACCACCCCGTCGTCCGCAAGGCGCTGCACGACGTCCTCGACGCCGACCTCGCCGACCTCACGCGCTTCGACTGCCAGCCCCTGCCCGGGCTGCTGGCCGAGAAGCTCCTGACGTACAGCCCGCACCTGGACCGCGTGTTCTTCGGCAACAGCGGTACGGAGGCTGTGGAGACGGCGCTGAAGTTCGCCCGGTACGCCACCGGCAGGCCCAGGGTCCTCTACTGCGACCACGCCTTCCACGGCCTGACCACCGGCTCCCTGTCGGTCAACGGCGAGGACGGCTTCCGCGACGGCTTCGCCCCGCTGCTGCCCGACACGGCCGTACCGCTCGGCGATCTCGACGCCCTGGCAAGGGAGTTGAAGAAGGGCGACGTCGCCGCGCTGATCGTCGAGCCGATCCAGGGCAAGGGCGTGCACGAGGCCCCGCCCGGCTATCTCCGCGCTGCCCAGGAACTGCTGCGCAGGCACAAGGCGTTGCTGATCGCCGACGAGGTGCAGACGGGCCTCGGCCGGACCGGCGACTTCTACGCCTACCAGCACGAGGAGGGTGTCGAGCCGGACCTGGTGTGCGTGGCCAAGGCGTTGTCTGGCGGCTATGTCCCGGTCGGCGCCACGCTCGGCAAGGACTGGATCTTCAAGAAGGTCTACTCGTCGATGGACCGGGTCCTGGTCCACTCGGCGAGTTTCGGGGCCAACGCCCAGGCCATGGCGGCCGGGCTCGCGGTCCTGTCGGTCATGGAGAACGAACAGATCGTGGCCAACGCCCGTGCCACCGGCGAGCAGTTGAAGTCCCGGCTCGCCGCGCTGATCGACAAGTACGAGCTGCTCGCCGACGTGCGTGGCCGCGGCCTGATGATCGGCATCGAGTTCGGCAGGCCCAAGTCACTGAAGCTGCGCAGCCGTTGGACCATGCTTCAGGCCGCGCGGAAGGGCCTGTTCGCGCAGATGGTCGTCGTGCCCCTGCTTCAGCGGCACCGGATCCTCACCCAGGTCTCCGGCGACCACCTGGAGGTGATCAAGCTGATCCCGCCGCTGGTCGTCGGCGAGCAGGACGTGGACCGGTTCGTGGACGCCTTCACGGCCGTCATGGACGACGCGCACAGTGGTGGCGGGCTGATGTGGGACTTCAGCAAGACGCTGGTGAAGCAGGCGGTCGCCAACCGCTAGCGACGCGGTCGGGCTTTTGCCTCTGAGGCAAGAAATTTGCCGCAGAGGCAAGGGTCCGGCTGAATGGAGAGCATGAGCTCTCCGGAAGCCGAGTCCGAGCCGCCCGCCGGACCGGACCTGCCCGTCGTCGCGCCACAACTGCGCGCCCTGCGCCGTCGCGCCTCCCTCACCCTGGAGGCCGCGGCCGGCGCCGCCGGGCTGTCACCGGCCCATCTCTCCCGCCTGGAGACCGGACGACGCCAGCCTTCGCTGCCGATGCTGCTCGCCCTCGCCCGTATCTACGGTACGACGGTCTCGGAGCTGCTCGGCGAGACGGTCGCCGACCGGGACGCGGTCGTGCGGGCCGCCGACATGGAACCGACGGCCGCGGGCGGCTGGACCTACTTCCAGGCCGGCGCGCCCGGCCGCGGGATGCAGGCTCTGCGCGTCCACGTACCGCACGGCTCCCAGGGCGACATCGTGCGCGTGCACCCCGGCGAGGAGTGGCTGTACGTCCTGCGCGGACGGCTGCGGCTGCGGCTCGGCGACACCACGCACCGGCTCGGTCCGGGCGACAGCGCGCACTTCGACTCGCTGACCCCGCACCGCATCGCCGCCCAGGATCCCGACGGCGTCGAGCTCCTGTTCGTCCACACCCTGCTACAGAGCCCCACGGCCACACTGTGCCTGGGCCCGATCACCGGAGACACGCCATGAGCGAACGGAACATGGAGGAGAAGTTCCCTCGCGCCCTCTGGGTGCGGCTGATCATCTACATCGCTGTCGGACATCTCTTCGCGGCCTTCGTCTATCTGCTGTTCTCGGTGGGCGCGAAGTAGCCGTAGGGAACCGTTGGGGGCGGGATGCTCGTGGTCGCCGAGGGGTGCCGCGATGAGGGGGGAAGCGACGGCTGATGCAGTGGGCACGAGCACTGGGAACGATCGCGTTGCTGTGCCTGGCCGGGGGGCTCGCCGTGCCGGTGGCCGACGAGTACCACGAGCGACAGACGTACCGGCACGCCTCGGTCTGCCCGGGCGGGCAGGGGAGTGCGGGGAAGCGGGCCGACTGTCTGGTGCCCGGGACCGGGCAGGTCACCGGCAAGACGTCCTGGACGCGCTGCGACTCCTACGGGGATGTCGCCCCCGACAGCTGCACCAGGGGCCACCGCCTGCGGCTCGACATGCGGTTCGCCGGGGAGCGGCGCACCGAGTCGCTCCACGTGGGAGCCGACACCTACCGTCGCGCCGGGCGTGGTGACCGCGCCGAACTGCTCGTCTGGCACGGCGAGGTGGTCCGGCTCACCGTGCGGGGCCACACCGAGCGGCTCGATCCCTATTTCGGCGTGCGCTGGACGCCGCTGGCGTGGCTTGCGGGCGCGTGGTTCGCCCTGGGGGCCGCCGCCGTCGTGGCGCTCGGGTACGTCCGTAGGCTGCGCATCCGCTGGTGGAGCCCCTCGTTGCTCGGGTTCTACTGCTTCCCCGGCGCCGCGGTCGGACTGGTCCTGGAAGGTGTGCTGTTCGACGGCAGACCCGTGTGGGCGTGGATCCTGGCGGCGGTCTGCGCGGCGGTGACCGGAGCCCTCGCGCTCATGAGCCTCCTGACATCCGACCTCCATGTGCGACGCAGGCGGGCCTGAGCGGGCCCGGGTGCCCGTGCAGGCCGGGAACGGCGAAGGGCCCCGGCACTCGACAAGCACCAGGGCCCTTTCCCGCGTCGTCTACTTGTGCGGCTTGGGCTGGTGGGCCTTGAAGCCGCAGTCCTTCACGTCGATCCGGACGACCTGCGGGTCGTGGTCGCTCGCCTGGTCGGCGAACTCGGAGTTGATGTGGACGACGTCGTAGTCGTAGTGGGTGATGGAGGGGCTGGTCAGGATGTGGTCCAGGGTCTGGCTGTTGCCGTCGTAGACGTAGCTGTAGCGCTCGGCCGCCGGGAGGGTGGTGATGAGGTCCGTGAGGACGTCACCGTCGTCCGTGAGGGTCTTCACGGCGTCCGAGAACTCGTAGTCGTTCAGGTCGCCGAGAGCCACGATCTGGGCCTTGGGGTCGGCCGCGAGGAGGGTGTCGACGAAGGCGTTCTCCTCCTCGGCCTGGAGCTTGCGCTGCGTCTCGGACGAGCGGGTCGGCTCCTGGTACCGGCCGTGCATCGGCTGGTCGCCACCCTTGGAGTTGAAGTGGTTGGCGATGACGAAGACGGTCTTGCCCTGGAACCTGAACTCGCCGACCAGGGGCTTGCGGCTGCTGTTCCAGGCGCTGCTGGTGGGGTCGATGCGGCCCGGGGAGGCGGACAGGTGGGCCGCGCCCTTCCGGTCCTTGACCACCGACACGGCCGTGGTGGAGGCGTCACCGGTGGAGGCGCGGTCCACGAAGGAGACACGCTTGGTGTTGAAGAGGAAGACCTGGCGGATGTTGCCGCCGGGCTCGCCGCCGTCCTGGTCGTTGACGGGGTTGATATAGCGCCACGAGTACTTCGGGCCGCCGGCCGCCACGATGGCGTCGGTGAACTTCGTCAGCGTCGCCTCGGCGGAGACGGTGCCGTCGTCGGTGGCGCCGTTGTCGTCCTGGATCTCCTCCAGGGTGACCACGTCCGGCGAGGACAGGTTCGTCACGATGCCCTTGGCCAGCCGGGCGAACTTGTCGTCGCTGTCGGTCGGGTCGAGGTTCTCGACGTTGTAGGTGGCCAGCGCCAGTTCGTCGCCCTTCTGCCGGCGCGTCACCTCCTGCTTGAGCCCGTTGTCGACGGCCGTGCCGGTGGTGGCGGAGGACGGGGCCAGCAGGTAGCCGCCGTAGTCGGAGTAGTCGACCGGGCCGGTGGTGGTGCCGGACAGCTCGTCGCCGACGTTGAGGACGGGCGTGGTGCCGTCGGCCGACACGATCTCGATACGGCCGGTGTTCTGCTGGTCGTAACCGCCGTAGATGGTGCCACCGCGCTTGGTGGGGTTCTCGCCGGGCTTGGCGGTGACGAACATCTCGCCGTAGCTGTTGGTCGGGCCGGTCACCCGCGCGTCGGTGACCGAGGCGCGCATGCCCTCGATGGACTCGTAGAAGTCCTGCGAGTAGACGGTCGGTTGGAGGGTCAGCGCCTCGATGCTGCCGCCGTCGTTCGTCGGCGTGTACGCGTCCGGGATGGTCGAGTCGTTCAGGGCGACCGCGTCCGGGAGGGCGTTGCCGGTGGAGAGGGTGGTGGAGACCGGGCTGCCGAGTTCGGTGACCGACTGGGCGGTGGAGGCCGGGTAGTACTCCGAGACCTTGCCGCTGACCAGCACCGAGTCGCCGACCGAGACGGTGGGGGCGGCGGAGCCGGTGTAGACGAACAGGCCCTCGCTGGTGGCGGGGTCGGAGTCCGGGTTGGGGTCCTGGATCCAGTAGCCCTTGCTGCCGGTGGTGCGGACGGCGGTGACGATGCCGGGGACGCCCACCACGCTCTGGCCCTTGAGGGGCGAGATACGGGTGGTGCCCTGGATGTCGTGGATACGGAACGGACCGGGCGCGGTCGGACCGCCCGTCCCGCCGCCGCTGCTCCCGCCGCTCGCGGTGTCGCCCGCACTGTTGGTCGGGGTGGGCGTACCGGCCGTGAAGTCCGCCGAGTTGTCGTCGGTGTCGGCCAGCGAGGCGGCCCGGGACACGGAGGTGGTGTTGCTCGCCGTCGGCGCGGCGGTGCCCTCGCGGACGACCGCGGTGCCGTAGCCGAGGAGGTCCACGACGTTGGCGTCGCCGGTGCAGTCGGCGATGGTCTTGCAGGTCAGTGCCGTGGTGCCCTTGACCAGGGCCACGGTGCCGCTGCCGGCGGCCATCGCGATGCTGCCGCTCGCGTCGGCGGTCGGCAGCGCGGTGGTGCCGCCGGCGCCCGCGCCCTCGGAGACCAGGTAGTCACCGCCGGCCGGGAGCGAGCCGGTGAGCGGGGTGACCTGCCACAGGGAGCTCGCGGAGGCGGAGGCCGGGAGGTACTGCAGGCTGTAGCCGTCCAGCGGGTAGGCCGCCGTCGAGCGGTTGGCCAGCTCCACGAAGTCGTTGGTGAGCGTCGCCCCGGAGTTGCCTCCGCCGCCGTACGCCTCCGAGATGACGGCACTCGCCGACGGGGTGGCGAACGCGGCCGGCAGCGGCGCGGCGATGACGGCCGCGGTGGCGGTCGCGGCTATGAACGCGGCGCCGGCTGCGCGCGAGGCGCCGGGTCTGTGAATCTGCACGAGGATGACTCCTTCAACGTCCGCCGGAGAAACGGCACATGAGGTGCTATTGCCGGTGGGATCCATGCGATCGGCTGAGGTTACGCGCGTAGAAAATGACGACACAAGGGGCCTGCGGTTAAATCTGTGGGTCCAGTGGGTCTGTGACCATGTGTCAGAGGCCTCACATGACGGAGCCGGCCCCACCGCGGCATCCTCTCCGCGGCACGACCGGCCCTGTGTTTCCGACCCCGACCCGCCCTAGTCGAGCAGTCGCTCCCGCAGCCGCTCCCGGACCTCCGGGGTGGCTCCCAGACCCTGCTCCAGGTAGGTGTCCACGCTGCCCCAGGTCTCCTCGATGGTCTCGAAGGCCGCCGTCAGGTACTCGGCGCGGGCCTCGAAGAGGGGGCTGAGGAGTTCCATGACCTCGGGGGAGTAGCCCGCGGCGGAGGAGCCGCTGCGGCGCACCTGGTAGCGGCGGTGCTTGGCGTTGGACTCCAGGTAGTCGGCGACGATCGCCTCGCGCTCCACGCCGACCGCGAGCAGCGTCACGGCGATGGACAGGCCCGCGCGGTCCTTGCCCGCCGCGCAGTGCATCAGCGCCGGCACGCTGTCCTCGGCCAGCGAGCGCAGTACGCGCGCGTGCTCGCCCGTGCGCTCCTTGATGATCGAGCGGTACGAGACGATCATGCGATTCGCGCCCTTGCCCTCGCCGAGGATCTCCCGCAGCTGCTCGATCTCCCCGTCCCGGACCATCTTCCAGAACTCGGAGCCGTCCGCCGGGTCCGACAGCGGCAGGTTCACGTTCCGCACGCCCGGCAGCTCGACGTCCGGGCCCTCCAGCTTCTGGTCCGCCGCGTTGCGGAAGTCGAAGATCGTGTGCAGCCCAAGGGAGGAGAGGAAGGCGGCGTCGTCCTCCGTCGCGTGCGCGAGATGGCCGCTGCGGAACAGCACGCCGTGCCGCACCCGCCGTCCGTCCACCGTCGGCAGCCCGCCCACGTCACGGAAATTGCGGACACCGGACAGCTCGGGCTCGGT
Organism: Streptomyces sp. CA-249302; assembly: GCF_050936785.1. Lineage (NCBI taxonomy): Bacteria > Bacillati > Actinomycetota > Actinomycetes > Kitasatosporales > Streptomycetaceae > Streptomyces > Streptomyces sp. CA-249302. Next base: position 9,450,801 of record NZ_JBNJMG010000001.1, read on the forward strand.
CGACGGTATCTGCTGCGTCACGGGGGCTCCTCCCACTCCGCCCGCCGTCGCCGCTCGCCGACGGGCACGCTCTCGACCATACGACATGGATTCCTGAGGCAATGAGTTGTCCACAGGCGTTGCAGTCCGACCCCACGGCCCTTGATGATGTTGCTGATTGATCGCACCTGTTCGAATGTGTGAGGGCTTGATGCTGGAGATCTCCGACCACGGCCGTACCTGGGTTCTTTCCGGGCCGACCAGCAGTTACGCCGTCCACCTCACCGAGGGCGACGAGCTGCTGCACCTGCACTGGGGGCCGCGGATCGCGCTCGCCGACGCCGAGGCGCTCGCCGTGCGTCCGCTGCCCGACTACTGGCCCTTCGAGTCGCAGCTCGACGGCCGCGAGGAGTACCCGGTCGAGGGCGGCCCCCGCTTCGTCCGCCCGGCCCTCTCCGTGCGCACCGAGGAGCGGCGCGGCACCGAGTGGACCTTCGAGGCGTACGAGGCGGAGGGCGACCAGCTGCGGCTGCGCTTCCGGGACGGCGGGCTGGCCGTCACCCTGCACTACCGGATGCGCCACGACGTCGTGGAGCGCTGGGTCGAGCTCGGCAACGAGGGGCCCGCCCTGGAGCTGCTGCGGGCCGACCCCGCCGCCTGGACCCTGCCCGACCGCGAGGGCTGGCGGCTGTCCCAGCTGCACGGCCGCTGGGCCGCCGAGTCCCTGCTCACCGCCGCCCCGCTGACCTACGGCGAGAAGATCATCGGCAGCCGCCGCGGCCACACCGGACACCAGCACCTGCCCTGGGTCGCCCTCGACACCGACGCCACCGAGGAGCGCGGCGAGGTCTACGGCTGCGCCCTCGGCTGGTCCGGCTCCTGGCGCATCGCGGTGGCGCAACTCCCGGACGCGCGCGTGCAGATCACCGGCGGCGCAGGATACGACGACTCCGGGCTGCTGCGGCTGGAGGCGGGGGAGTCGTACACCAGCCCCGTCTTCGCCGGACTGTGGAGCGACGGCGGTTTCGGGGGCGCCAGCCGGGCCTGGCACGCGTACCAGCGCGCGTACGTGATCCCGGACGCCGAGCGGGACCGTCCGGTGCTGTTCAACTCCTGGGAGGCCACCGAGTTCGACATCTCCGAGGAGCAGCAGGGCACCCTCGCCCGGCGGGCCGCGGCGATCGGCGTCGAGCTCTTCGTCGTCGACGACGGCTGGTTCGGCAAGCGCACCAGCGACCGGGCCGGGCTCGGCGACTGGACGCCCAACCCGGACCGCTTCCCCAAGGGCCTCAAGCCGCTCGCCGACTACGTGCACGCACTCGGCATGCAGTTCGGCATCTGGGTGGAGCCGGAAATGGTCAATCCGGACAGCGACCTCTACCGCGCACACCCCGACTGGGTCCAGTTCCAACCAGGACGAAAGCGGACGGAATTCCGCAATCAGCTCGTGCTGAACCTCGCCCGCGAGGACGTCCAGGAGTACCTCTGGGAGCGGCTCGACACGCTCCTGGCCAGCGCCCCGATCGACTACGTCAAGTGGGACTTCAACCGCTGCTTCACCGACGCCGGCTGGCCCGGCGACGGCTACCCGCAGCGCCTCTGGATCGACCATGTGCGCGCCCTGTACGCCCTGTTGGACCGTTTGCGGGCCGCGCACCCCGGCGTCGCCTTCGAGTCCTGCTCGGGCGGCGGCGGCCGGATCGACCTCGGCGTCATGAGCCGTACCGACCAGGTGTGGACCTCCGACAACACCGACCCGCTCGACCGGCTCGCCATCCAGCACGGCTTCAGCCAGATCCACCCCGCGCGCGTGATGGCCGCCTGGGTCACCGACAGCCCCAACACCCAGCTCAACGGGCGGGTCAGCTCGCTGCGCTTCCGGTTCGTCAGCTCCATGGCCGGCGTGCTCGGGGTCGGCGGGGACCTCACCGAGTGGACCGAGGAGGAGCTCGCCGAGGCGGGTGACTGGGTGGCCCTCTACAAGGAGATCCGGCCCCTCGTGCAGCACGGGGACCTGTACCGGCTGCGGCCTCCCACGGGCGGCCTGAGCGCCGTCCAGTACGTGCGCGGCGGCGAGGCGGTCGTCCTCGCCTGGCTCCAGGCGCAGAGTTACGGCGAACCGGTGCCGGCGCTGCGCCTGCGCGGCCTCGACCCGACAGCCTCGTACGAATGCCTTGAAACGGGCGAAGTGCACAGGGGTGCCGTATTGCTGCATCACGGACTTCGGACCGGACTTCGCGGCGACCTTGATGCGGCAGTCCTCCGTCTGCGCCGCATCTGAGCCTTCTGTCCGAATTGGCGTCTTCATTCCAACTCGCTCTGGAATAAGGAAAGCTGGAGCACAGTCACGTGAGGAGCGTCATATCCGTGACGGTGTGTGCCCCGTCATGTTCACGTAATTCAGGTGCTTCTCATGGGGCTTTGGGTTCCGGCGCGCCTTCCCGGTTAACGGACAGTAACCGGGAATTCCGGAAAGGGATCAAGGGAAACGTATTCACAGGGAACCGTCACTTGTCCCTTTGCGTCTTGGTCGCTTACGTTCCACACCAATCCGGACGGACGCCCAATCCTGCCGCCGCCCGGGGACCGCACAACTCACCCGTGAACGGCAGGAGCGGGGGACCCACAGGTACAACCGCCTGTTCCGGTCTCCGGAACGGCTAGGGGTAAAGCCGCGTTTCACCGCGCGGCCGGGCATCTCCAGTCCGCACCCGACAGCTCACCTCGCAGGCGCCGGAGAGGAATTCGCCATGCCCGCGAAGGGTAAGCACCGCCGCCCGAAGTCCCCGCGTCTTTCCCGCTCGATCGCCGTCGCCGGAACCGGTGGCGCCGCTCTCGCCCTCCCGCTCATGGGGGCCACCGGCGCCCATGCGGCCACCACGCAGTCCGCTTCCCAGTCGGTTTCCGAAAAGGCCGTCCAGTCCCTTCCGGTCACCGAGAAGAAGGCCGCCGAGAAGAAGAGCGCCGCCAACAACGCGGGCGTGCGCACCTATTCGGTGCGGACCGGCGACTATCTCGCGAAGATCGCCGACGAGCAGAACGTCACCGGCGGCTGGAAGAAGCTCTACGCGGACAACCGCCAGGCCGTCGGCGACGACCCGTCGCTGATCCACCCCGGCCTGAAGCTCAGCATCGGCAAGCAGGCCACGACGGGCACCACCAAGTCCTCGGCCAAGTCCTCGACCTCGTCCTCCTCTTCGGCCGAGTCGAAGTCGTCCTCCTCCTCGAAGACGACCGCCACCAAGGCCGCCGAGACCACCAGCACCGCCACCGGCTTCACCCTCCCGGTCACCGGCGCCACCATCGGCACCGGCTACCACGTGGCCGGCAGCATGTGGTCCAGCGGCTACCACACCGGCGTCGACTTCGTCGTCCCGACCGGCACCGCCCTCAAGGCCGTCGGCGCGGGCACCGTCGTCTCCGCGGGCTGGGGAGGCGCGTACGGCAACCAGGTCGTCATCAAGCTCGCCGACGGCTACTACGCGCAGTACGGCCACCTCTCCCAGCTCTCCGTCTCGGCCGGCCAGACCGTGACCGAGGGCCAGCAGATCGGCCTCTCCGGCGCGACCGGCAACGTCACCGGCCCGCACCTGCACTTCGAGATCCGCACCACGCCGGACTACGGCTCCGACGTGGACCCGGTCGCCTACCTCCGTTCCAAGGGCGTTGCGGTCGGCTGACCCCCACCGACCTCCCCCACTCTCGGCTTCGCTCGAGCGGGGGACCCGCAGCCCGACACGCCGCCGAAGGCCGGACCCCGATCCCCGGGTCCGGCCTTCGGTGTTGCGGTCGTGTGGCGGCCCGTCAGGCGGTGTCGACAAGGCGGAGCGCTCGGGACACAGTGATCCCCGTCCGATGTGCAAGCGCTTTCCACATGCCGAGGAGCCCGCCCGACGTGACGCCCACCCGCAGAGCCTTCGCCACCCTGGCCGCCGGAGCCGCCCTGTCCGCCCTCACCCCCGCCGGCGCCGCGAGCGCCGCGCCCCGCCGCAGGGGCCGCCTCATCGCCCACGACGACTTCCGGCACGGCCTGACCAAATGGGCCGTCGAGCTGGAGAACGGCGGAACGGTCACCTCCTCGCGCGGGACGCTGGAGGTGGACGTACCCGCCGGCGCGACCGTCTGGTTCAAGCAGCGGCTCGAAGGGCCCTACGTCATCGAGTACACCGCCACGGCCGTCTCCGAGGGCGGGGTCAATGACCGCGTCTCCGACCTCAACAACTTCTGGAACGCCACCGACGTGCGGTCCCCGGACGACATCTTCGCCACGCCGCGGGGCGGGGCGCTGGCCGAGTACGACTACCTGAAGACGTACTACGTCGGCTACGGCGCCAACACGAACACCACCACCCGGCTGCGCCGTTACGTCGGCGAGGCCGGAGTGCGGCCGCTGATCTACGACTACACCGAGCCGCTGCTGGTCGCGAACGAGTCCAACCGGGTGCGGATCGTCTCCGACGGATCGGCGGTGCGCTGGTGGAACAACGGGCGGCTCGTCTTCGACTACGACGACCCGGAGCCGTACACCAGTGGGCACTTCGGTTTCCGGACGACCTGGAGCCATTTCCGGATCAGCGGCTTCGAGGTCCGGCGATCGACCCGTCAACGTCCCTGATCGGAGGGTTATTCCTGGCTTGGTGAACCCTTTAGGAGTGGCTTATCTCACCGCTCGTCAACCCTTTCTTACGGTCGCGTAGGTCACATTCGAAGGTGAATCATGAACCACGTGGCAGACGATTCGAAGAGTGACAGCAGATCAGTGATCGGGTCGTACGTTGCGGTGGGGGACAGCTTCACCGAGGGCGTCGGCGACCCCGGGCCCGACGGGGCGTTCGTCGGCTGGGCCGACCGGTTCGCGGTGCTCCTGGCGGACCGCCGGCCCGAGGGCGACTTCGGCTACAACAACCTCGCCGTGCGCGGCAAGCTGCTCGACCAGATCGTGGCGGACCAGGTCCCGCAGGCTCTCGAGCTGGCGCCGGATCTGGTCTCCTTCTGTGCGGGCGGCAACGACATCATCCGGCCCGGCACCGACCCCGACGAGGTCGCCGAGCGCTTCGAGCGGGCCGTCGTACGGCTTACCGAGGTCGCCGGCACCGTCATGGTGACCACCGGGTTCGACACCCGTGGCGTACCCGTGCTCAAGCACCTGCGCGGCAAGATCGCCACCTACAACGGGCATGTACGGGCCATCGCCGACCGGCATGGCTGCCCCGTGCTCGACCTGTGGTCCCTGAAGACGGTCCAGGACCGCAGGGCCTGGGACGGTGACCGGCTGCACCTCTCTCCCGAGGGGCACACGCGCGTGGCGCTGCGCGCCGGACAGGTCCTCGGCCTGGAGGTCCCGGCCGACCCCGACCAGGCCTGGCCGCCGCTCCCGCCGCGCGGCACCCTCGACGTCCGGCGGGACGACGTGCACTGGGCGCGCGAGTACCTGGTGCCGTGGATCGGGCGTCGGCTGCGCGGCGAGTCCTCGGGCGACCACGTCACGGCGAAGGGCGCGCTGTCGCCGGAGGACATCAGGAGCCGGATCGCCCCCGTGGCCTGACCTCCGGTGGCCTGAGAGCGGACCGAGTGGTGGTGTGGGCCGTGCCTGCCCGGCGCGGCCCACGCGCGCGTGCCGCGGCGCCGGGAGACGGGCTCACCGCTCTGACGCGGTCAACGCCTCGCGCTCCAGACCCAGTTCACGTGCCAGCGCCTCGTCGACCCACTCCTGGGCCCGCGCCCGCGGCACGGCTCCCGCGTACGAGGTCAGCTGTACGGCGAGACCGTCGAGCAGGGCCGTCAGACGCAGGGCCGTGCCATTCGGGTCCGGGCAGCGGAACTCGTCCGCGGCCACGCCCTCCGCGATGACCTCGGCGAGCGCCGCCTTCCACTGCCGGTCGAGGTCCCGGGTGACCTCCCGCAGCGCGGGCTCGCGCAGCGCCGCCGCCCAGCCCTCGATCCACAGCCGCCAGCCCTTGGCCTGCCCGGTCGGCGCGTACCAGCGCACCGCCGAACGCAGCCGCCGTAGCGCCGTCGTACGGCGGCCGAGCAGCTTGCGCAGATGGGCGAGGTCGTCCTCGGCGGCGTAGGTGAACGCGGCGGCGACCAGCTTCTCCTTCGTCGAGAAGTGGTACAGCACCAGCGCGTTGCTCACGCCGAGTGCCGAGGCCACGTCGGCGATCCGCACCGCCGCCACGCCCCGCACCTCGATCTGCTGGATCGCGGCCCGCAGCAACTCCTCACGCCGCTCCGCCACGCTCAACCGCACTCTCGCCACGCCGTCACCCTATTCGGTCACCGCCCGCGGTGCCGGTCGAGGCCCCCACTTGTCCGGTTCCGGACCGGGTGCGGACCTCTTGACACTGCCCTGTGGCCGAGGCCACACTCCCCGCACTACTGACTGCTCGTTCAGTCAGTAGCAGTCGTCAGCAGTCCTCACCAGCCCTCAGCAGACGTCCGCCAGTAGGAGTCCGCCCGTGACCCAAGCACCGACCACATCCGTCCACCGGCAGGAGCCCGACGGCCCCGATCTCTCCGCGGGCTGGGGCGAGCAGCGCACCCTGCTCCGCAAGGACCTGCGCCGGCTGGACGTGCTGTTCTTCCTGATCTGCACGCTCGTCGGCCTCGACACCATCGGCTCGGTCGCGGCCCAGGGCCCACAGGGCCTGACCTGGATGGCGATCCTGGCGCTCGCCTTCTTCCTGCCGTACGGCCTGCTGGTCGCCGAACTCGGCGCCGCCTTCCCGGTCCAGGGCGGCCCGTACGTCTGGACCCGGCTCGCCTTCGGCCGCCTCACCGCCGGCGTCAACCAGCTCCTCTACTGGATCTCCAACCCTGTGTGGGTGGGCGGCAGCCTGTGCATCATCGCGTTGACGACCTGGGAGGAGTTCTTCACCCCGCTGCCGGGCGTCTGGAAGTACGCGGCCGGACTGGTCTTCATCTGGGGCGGCGCGCTGGCGGTCGTCCAGTCGGTCCGCATCGGCAAGTGGGTGCCGATCGCCGGGGCCGTCGCCCGGATCGTGCTGCTCGGCTTCTTCCTCGTCTCGGTCGTCGTCTACGCGATACGCAACGGAGTCCACGCCCTCCCCGCGGGCGGCTTCGCGCCCACCTACGCGGGCTTCGTGGCCCTCGTCCCCGTCCTGATCTTCAACTACGTGGGCTTCGAACTTCCCAGCTCCGCCGCCGAGGAGATGCGCAACCCGCGCCGCGACATCCCCCTCTCCATCCTCCGCTCCGGCCTCGCCGCCCTGCTCCTGTACGGCGGCCCGATCCTCGGCATCCTGTTCGTGCTCCCGGGCGACCGGATCGGCAGCCTCGGCGGCTTCATCGACGCCTGCAAGGCCGTCTTCACGGTGTACGGCGGCTCGATCGCGGCCGACGGCACGGTCACGCTGACCGGCTTCGGCGCGGTGTGCGGCGGCATCGCGGCGGCCGGGCTCATCATCGGCCTGCTGACCTCGGGCGTCACCTGGGCGATGGGCGCCCACCGCGCCCAGGCGGTGGCCTGCGCGGACGGCGCGGGACCGGCCTGGCTGGGCCGTATCTCGGAGAAGCACGGCACGCCGGTGCGCGTGAACCTCCTCTCCGCCGTCCTCGCCTCCGCGCTGTTCGTCATCGCGCTCAACCTCACCGGCGGCGACGGCGAGAAGTACTTCGCGGCGGGCCTCGGCCTGACCATCTGCACGACCTTCATCTCGTACGTCATCACCTTCCCTAGCCTCGCGGTGCTGCGCCGCAGGTATCCGGAGGTGCCGCGCCCGTACGCGGTGCCGGGCGGGCTCCTGGGCGCCCGCCTGGTCAGCGGCCTCGCCACCGCCCTCGTCGCCTTCACCGTCGTCGTCCTGATCTGGCCCGGCTTCGGCGTCGGCTGGTTCGGGACGGCGGGCAGCGCGGCGGACTCGCTGCCCGAGTCGTTCGCGGGGCAGCGAGTCCAGTACACGCTCAGCCAGGTGGTGCCGCTCGTGGCCTTCGTGGGGCTGGGGCTCGTGTTCTATGCGCTCGGGGCGCGGACGCGCCGGGAGAAGGGATAGCGGGCCGGGGTCAGTCCGGGAACTGGTAGTCGAACCGGATGCGGCCGGCCTGGTCCAGGACCAGGAAGTCCCGGCCGCCTCCGGTCACTCGACCCTCCTCCCGCTGGAAGGCCTCCCAGCGGAAGGAGATCACGTCCCGCACCTGCCGGGGCGTCTCCTGGATACGGAAGACGTACGTTCCCGGCGCGACGAACTCCTCGTAGGCACGCGTCACGCGCGCGTGGAGCTCGTCATGGCCGCGGGCCTCCAGGGCGGCGGTCCCGAAACCGAGGGCCACCGCCCGGTCGTGCATCTCCTGGGGCGGCAGCAGGATGTGCTCCCCGTCCTCCGCCCACAGTTCGTGCACGGTCTTGCGGCGGGTCTCCGGGTCGGGGTCGTTCCACAGGGCGATGTAGCGGTCGGCCAGGTCCTGCGCGTCGATGGCGGGCATGGTGCTCCTCGTGTGCGGTGAGCTCTGTATGCCCTCGACTCTCGTGCCGCGGGTCCGCGGTCTCAATTCCCGGCAGGGTATGACGCGTTCGGGTCCCGCAGTACGGCGTGCGCGTCCAGGGCGAGCGCGCCGCCGGGATGCACCAGGAGGGGATTCACCTCCAGTTCGGCGAGCTCCGGATGCTCGGCGGCGGCCCGGGCCACCGCGCACAGGGCGGCGGCCGCCGCGTCCAGATGGACGGGCGGGGCGCCGCGCCAGCCCGTCAGCAGCGGCGCGTGGCGCAGTTCGAGGAGCAGGGCACGCGCGCGTGCGTGTGTCAGCGGGGCCAGGGCGAGGGCCGTGTCGGCGAGCAGCTCGGCGGTGACGCCACCGATGCCGACCAGGGCGACGGGACCGAAGGCGGGGTCGCGGCGGACGCCGACGATCAGTTCATGGGCGTACGGCGGTGTCGCCATGGCCTCCACGGCGTAGCGCTCGGCGCCGGTCGCCACGCGCATACGGCGGAAGGCGGCACGGAGGGCCGCCCCGTCGGCCAGGTGCAGGGCCACTCCGCCGGCCTCGGTCTTGTGGGCGAGGCCCATAGCCTTGAGCGCCAGAGGGTGGCCGACGCGGTGCGCGGCCTCCGCGGCCTGGTCGGCGTCGGTCACGAACTCGGCGGCGGGGAAGGCGAGTCCGTAGGAGGCGAGGAGTTCACGGACGGTCTCGTAGCCGCCGTCGCGGAGGCGGTACGGCGCGGTCGTCGCCGGTGGTGGGGTGTGCGGAGGCGTGGCGGCGAGGCGGGCGGCTCCGGTGAGGGCGGCGAGGCGTGCGGCGCCGGTGAGCGCCGTGGCGGCCTGCTCGATGCGCTCGTAGACCGGGATGCGGCGCTCGCGCAGGACGGCGAGGGCGGGCGTGTCGCGGGCCATGGTGTGCACGACGAGTCTGCGGCCGGAGGCGAGGGCGGTGTCCGCGAGTCGGCCTGCGACCTCGCACTCGCGGGCGGTCTGGGCGGGGTTGGCGGTGGCGTAGTCCCCGAAGTAGCCGGTGAGGACGACGGCGTCCACCTGGCCGCCGGCCAGCAACTCGCCCGCCACGCGCGCGTAGACATCGAGATCGGCCTCACCGGCACCGGCCAGGTCGACCGGGTTGCGACAGCCGGCGCCGGGCGGCAGCAGCGCTGCGAGACGGGACACGGCGTGCGGCGGAAGCGCGGGCACGTCGGCGCCGCGCACGGTGAACGCGTCGGCGGCGAGGGCGCCTTGACCGCCGCTGTCGCCGACTATCGCGATGCGGAGGGGGTGGGGGGAGACGGGCGCCGGGGGCGAGGGCGCGTGGGCGTCTTCGGGAGTGGGGCCTGGGGTGTGTTGGGCGGTTGGGTGCGGGGAGGGCGCCGGGGTGTGTTGGGTGGTCGGGGGTAGGGAGCTCGCCGGGGTGTGTTGGGTGGACGGTTGCAGGGAGGGCGCCGGAGTGTCGTGACTGGTCGGGTGCAGAGGGGGCGCCTGAGCGTCTTGGGTGGTCCGATGCAGGGAGGGCGGTCGAAGGTCCTTGGGCGTCGGAGAGTTGCCGGTCTTCGGCGCCGCCAGCAGGCACACCGCCGTGTCCACCAGTTCCCCGGCCGACTCCAGCAGCAGCGCCCCGCTGTCCCGGCACACCGCGGCCACCGTGGCGTACGGGCTCACCAGGGCGCCCGTGTGGGACGCCGCGGCTCCCGTGGAGGCGGGGCTGCGGCCGACCGTCAGGAGGAGTACCGGCTTGCCGGCGGCGTGCGCCGCGGTGAGGGTGCGGGCCAGGCGGCGGCCGTCGCGGAAGTCCTCGATGTACGCGGCGATCACCCGGGTCGGTGCGTGGGCGACCAGGGCCTCCAGGGCGTCCGCCGCGTCGATGTCGCGCTGGTTCCCGAGGGAGACGAAGCGGGAGAATCCCTGTCCCGCGCGGGCGAGGAGGCGCCCGATCTCCAGGGCCAGGTTGCCGCTCTGGGACACCAGGCCGACCTCGCCCGCGGGGAAGTCGCCCCAGCTGAGCCGGAGTTGGGTGGTCGTGTCGACCAGGCCCATGCAGTTGGGGCCGAGCAGCCGGGCCCCGGCACCGGTCACCAGAGCCGTGAGCGCCCGCTCCTCGGCCGGGTCACTGCCCGCGGTGATGACGGTGACGCAGCGCGCGCCCGCCGCGAGGCCCTCGGCCACCACGGGACGTACCTGAGCGGGCGGCACGGCGACGACGACGTGCTCGCAGGACAGGCCGTCGAGGCCGGTACGGAAGGGAACCCCGTCGAGGCCGCCACCCCGCCGGTTGACCAGGTGCACGGCCCGCCGGTCACGTCCGGCGAGGGCACCCTTGGCGAGCCAGTACCCCCACTTCTCGGGGTTGTCGGAGGCACCGACGACGGCCACGGAGCGGGGGTCGAACAAGGCATCGGGCAGGGGGAGCGTATTGGCTGCTGCTTCCCGGGTGTTCGGCTGCCCTGCGCGTGGTTCCCCGACCGGCGTCTTCCAGGCGCTGGATTCCCCCGCCGCCGGCTCCCAGGCCCCCGATTTCCCGGCGGCCGTTTCCCCGGCCCCGTGATCCCCAGCCTGCGTTTCCCGAACGCCCAAGTCCCCCGCCCCCAAGTCCCCCGCCCCCGTTTCCCCCGCCCCCGTTTCCCCCGTCTCCCTCACCGGTACCACCCGAACCGCTCCGCGATCACCGACAGTCGGTCCGCGACGATCGCGTGTGCGGCCGCCCTCGGGGTCGTTCCGTCGGCCTCCGCCCGGGCCAGCATCTGTTCGATCAGGGCCCGCATCGAGCGGCGCGTGTGGGCGAAGGCCTCGTCCGCGTCCGGGCCGATGTCGCCGAAGAGGGTCCACCACCACCACGCGTTCGTCCCGGAGTTGACGACCACGTCGGGCAGCACGGTGACGCCCCGCGCTGCCAGCAGCTCCTCCGCCTCCGGCAGCACCGGCATGTTGGCCGCCTCGACGATCCAACGCGCCCTGATCCGCCCCTGGTTGGCGGCGTCGATCGCGTACGAGACGGCGGCCGGCACCAGCACCTCCGCCTCGGCCGACAGCCAGGCGTCACCGGGCAGTTCACGGTCCCCGGGACGCAGCGCGGCACGGTCCACGGTGCCGTACGCGTCGCGCGCGGCGAGCAGCGCCTCGACGTCCAGGCCGGCCGGGTTGGCGATCGTGCCCTTGACGTCGGCGACGGCGACCACCGTGAGACCCGCGTGCGTGAGGAAGCGCGCCGTCGCCCCGCCCATGGTGCCCAGCCCCTGCACCGCGACCCGCGTGCCCTCGTACGGCACACCGGCCCGGTCCAGGGCCGCCAGCGCCGACTCGGCCACCCCGCAGCCGCCGGCCAGCTCGTCGAGCCCGATGCCGTCCACCTCGACGGCGAACGCGTCCGCGAGCCGCCGCCGGGCCGTCGCCTCGTCGTCGAGCAGCGGATACACGGCCTGGATCGACGACACGAGCCCCGCCTCCGCCGCCGCCCGGTCCACCAGGTCCTGGGTGAGCCCGAGGTCCTCGCCGGTGGTCCAGAAACTCTCGATGTACGGCTTCATGGCACGCAGATAACGCACCAGGAGCCCGTACGCCCCCGGGTCCTGGGGATCGCAGTCGATGCCGCCCTTGGCGCCGCCCAGCGGGATGTAGCGGCCCTCCGGGTTGTAGTGCAGCGCCTCCTTCATGGTCATCCCGCGGGCGAGCCCGGCGACCTCGTCGAGCGTGCAGCCCTCGCGCATCCGCAGGCCGCCACTGGAGACCCCGCGCACCAGCCGGTCGACGACCAGGAAGCCCTGGCGGCCGGTCAGGTGGTCGGTCCAGGTGAGCGACATCAGGGGGGCGGTCATGCGGTCTCCTCGGGGATGACGATCAGGGTGGGGCCGGGCCGGTCGAGGGCCTCGGCGAGGGCGTGGCGGAGCTCCGCCGGGCTGCACGCGCGCGTGCCGTGTCCGCCGTAGGCACGGGCCAGGGCCGGCAGATCGACGGCCGGCAGGTCGACCGCGGTCGGCGTGTCGCCGCGCGCCCTCATCTCGTCGCGGATCTCGCCGTAACCGCCGTTGTCGAACACCACTATGGGCAACGGGAGTCGCAGCTGCACCGCGGTCGCCAGTTCCTGCACCGTGAACTGGAGGCCGCCGTCGCCGCTGAGCGCCACCACCTGCCGGTCGGGCCGCGCCGTCCTGGCGCCGATCGCGGCGGGCAGGGCGTAGCCGAGGGTGCCGAAGCCGGTGGGGTGGAGGTAGCGGCCCGTGGAGCCGATCGGGAGGTGGGGGAGCGCGCCGTAGTAGCAGCACTGGGCGCTGTCGGAGGTGACCACCGCGTCCCCGGCGAGCACGGAACGCATCGCCTTCAGGTACGGGATCCAGCGGGCGTCGCGCGCGGCGGTCTCGGCGTCGCGGGCGGCCCGGAGGGTGGTGATGTCGTCCGGCACGCGCGCGTGGGGCGGCAGTTCGGGCAGCAGCGCCTCCAGGACGGCCCGTGCGTCCCCGACGAGGGCTACGTCCGCCGGTGTGCCCGCGTACATCTGGTCCGGGTCGACGTCGATCCTGACCAGCGTGCCGTCGAGCGGGGGCGGGACGGTCCAGAAATCGGACTCGGCCAGTTCGGTGCCGACTGCGAGGACGACGTCCCGGGTGGCGAGCCACTTCTGCACCGCCGGGCTGTGCAGCGAGACCCCGAGCGACAGCGGATGCGTCTCGGGGACGACTCCCTTGCCGTTCGCCGTGGTGACGACGGGGGCGCCCAGTCTCTCGGCGAGGGCCAGGCAGGCGGGCCCGGCGGTGCGCGCGCCGCCCCCGAGCACCAGCGCCGGTCGACAAGCCCCGGAGAGGGCCGTGGCGGCCTCCCGTACCGACGGGACCGGTGGCGGGACCGGCGGCGCCAGGCGGACGGGCCCCAGCGGCTCCGCGGCCTCCAGGAGATCCAGCGGGACCTCGATGTGCGCGGGCCGCGGCCGACCCGTACGGAACAGGGTGAACGCTCGTGCCACCGCCGCGTCGATCTCGGCGACCGAGGAGACCCGGTGGCTGAACGCGGCCACGCCCCGCAGCGCCTCCGTCTGGCTGCGCATCTCGTGCAACAGTCCCGTCGACAGGCGCGGATGGCGCAGCGGCATGCCCGGGGAGACCACGAGGAGGGGGACGCTGTCCGAGTAGGCCTGCCCGACGGCGGCCGCCGCGTTGAGCAGGGCGGGGCCGGTCGTGGTGAGGACGACGCCGGGGCGGCCCGTCACGCGCGCGTACCCGTCGGCGGCGTAACCCGCGCCCTGTTCGTGACGGGGCGTCACATGCCGTATCCCGTAGGCCGCGAGGTGCCGGTAGACCTCCAGGTTGTGCGTGCCCGGGATGCCGAAGACCTGGGTCACACCATGGCCGCACAGAGCGCGAACCAGGGCCTCGCCGCCGGTGAGGAGACCGCCTCTCGCGAGGCTCTTGAAGGGACCCGTACTCACCATCACAGGCTCCGCGAGATCACGAGCCGCATGATGTCCGAGGTGCCTTCCTCGATCTCCTCCAGCTTGGCGTCCCGCATCCACTGCTCCACCGGGAACTCACGCGAGTAGCCCCAGCCGCCCAGCGTCTGCACGGCCGCCCAGGTGCAGTACGCGGCGGTCTCGGACGCCGTCAGCTTCGCCATGGCCGCCTCGGCGGTCGCGTCCAGACCGGCGTCCAGGCGCCGCGCGGCCCGCCAGGTCATCAGCCGGGACTGCTCCACGCGCGTGCGCATGTCGGCGAGGCGGAAGGCGACCGCCTGGTGCTCGACGATCGGCCTGCCGAACTGCTGCCGTTCGCGTGCGTAGTCGCGCGCGTACTCGTACGCCGCCCGCGCCACGCCCGTCGCGGCCGCGCCCAACACCGCGCGGGAGATGTCGAAGGTCCGCATCAACCCGTGGAAGCCCTGTCCCTCCGCGCCGAGCCGGTCCTCCTCGGGGACGAAGGCGTCCTGGAAGAAGATCTCCCGGCAGACGATCGCGCGCTGGCCCATCTTCTTCATCGGCTCACCGAAGGAGACGCCCGCGGTGTCCTTGCGCAGAAGGAACGCGCTCACCCCGCGCGAGCGCTGCGCCGGGTCGGTCTTGGCGAAGACGACGTACTGCTCGGCCTCGCCCGCGTTGGAGATCCAGACCTTCTGCCCATTGAGCCGGTAGCCCCCCTCGACGCGGTGCGCCGTCGTGACGATCGACGCGGCGTCGGAGCCCGCGCCCGGCTCGGTGGTCGCCAGGGCTGTCATCGGCGTGTCCGGGCCGGTCAGCGGGGTCAGCCACTCCCGCTTCTGCTCCGCCGTGCCCAGCTCCAGCACCGGGTCGGCGAAGAAGCCGTTCGAGCACAGCAGGTTCCCGATGCCGAGGTCCCCGACGCACAGCTCCTCCTGCACCAGGCACTGCGTGAACACGTCGGTGAAGCCGCCCCCGCCGTACTCCGCCGGCAGCATGAAGCCGGTGATGCCCACCTTGGCGGCCCTGCGCCACAGGTCCCACGGCGTCTCGACGTCCGCCTCGTCGACGGCACGCGCGCGTGGCCGTATCTCCTCGCGCGCGAACGCACGCGTGAGATCGATGATGTCGCGCTGCTCCTGGCTGAGCGGGACCAGCTCGGTGGGGAGGTCGGACATGGTGCCTCCAACAGGCCGCGGGGGATGATCACCGGCAGACGATTACTGAATCGTCAGTCAGTATCGAAAGCGGTCCGGCCCGCTGTCAACGTGCTGAACGGATCATCAGTACCCACCGACGCGCGAGCGCGTTTCTTTGGGTTTTCTTTGGAAAGCGTCCGGCAGGACTCGGACGACCGCGGTGTTGTCAGAGGAGCGGACCATAATGGAACGCCTCGACGACTCCACCTGGAGGTACCGTGTCCGGTTTCCGTTCCCTGAGCTCCGGGCTCCGCGCGCTGCAGCCCGCGGCCTTCGGCGCGGACCCGAGCGGTGAGCGCCTCGCCCGTATCCGCAGATCACCGCACTTCAAGGACGGGGTCTTCCAGAACCCCGGCGGCACCGCCCGGACCCGGCCCGCCGGTTCGATGCTGGACTTCGCGAAGGTCTTCTTCGACAAGGACGAGCGGCCGCGGCGTGCGCCCAAGGGCAACATCCCCGTGCACGCCACCACGCTCGCCGACATCGCGAAGCCGCCCGTCACCGGGCTGCGGCTGACCTGGATGGGGCACTCCAGCGTGCTCGCGGAGATCGACGGACAGCGGGTGCTCTTCGACCCGGTGTGGGGCGAGCGCTGCTCCCCGTTCTCCTTCGTCGGGCCCAAGCGGCTGCACCCGGTGCCGGTGCCGCTCGCCGCGCTCGGACCGGTCGACGTAGTGGTCATCTCGCACGACCACTACGACCACCTGGACCTGCCGACGATCAAGGCGCTGGCCGGCACGGACACCCTGTTCGCCGTGCCGCTCGGAGTGGGCGAGCACCTCGAACTCTGGGGTGTCTCCGCCGACCGGATCCGCGAGCTGGACTGGCACGAGGCGACCAAGGTCGGCGGTCTGACCCTGACCGCCACCCCGGCCCGCCACTTCTGCGGCCGCGGGCTGCGCAACACCCAGCACACGCTCTGGGCCTCCTGGTCCGTCGCCGGCGACGAGCACCGGATCTTCCACAGCGGCGACACCGGGTACTTCGAGGGCTTCCAGGACATCGGCGCCGAGCACGGGCCGTTCGACGCCACGATGATCCAGATCGGCGCGTACTCCGACTTCTGGCCGGACATCCACATGACGCCCGAGGAGGGCATGCGCGCCCACCTCGACCTCCAGGGCGGGCAGCCCCACGGCGTGATGATGCCGATCCACTGGGCGACCTTCAACCTGGCGACCCACCCCTGGGCAGAGCCCGGCGAGGGCACGGTCGCCGCAGCCCACGCGACCGGCTCCCGCTTCGCCGTACCCCGCCCGGGAGAACCCTTCGAGCCGACGGCGGAGACACTGCCGACGGACCCGTGGTGGCGGGCGGCGGCCCAGGCGCCCCAGGGTGGCTGGCCGACGCACGACGCCCCGCCGAAGGCGACGACGGCTGCGGTGGCTGAGGCCGGTGAGGTGCCGGGGAAGACAGCGGAGGGGACGGGGGAGCCGGAGACGGTTCCCGCGGGCTGAGGTCTGAGAGTGGATGTGCTGAGGCGTGTGACGGATGTTTTTGCCGTCACGCCGGAGGCTGAGCGGAAGCGGGCACTTCGAGCCATCTACGGGGCATCACGTCGACAGACACAGGAGGAGGCATCGGAGTACCGGCCACTGCCCTCCATGGTGCGTACTGGCGTGAGCGTGCGAGTGAAGGTGAACGGCTTGTAGCGCCTAGGGCCCTCATGAGGCACACCCGGCGGTCCCTCGCCCTGCCGGCTCTCTGAGCGGCAGGGCGGAGGCCTCCCGGCCGGCCGGTGGCTCCGGGGACGGGGGTGGCTGAGGTACGAGCCTGGGGCCCGCGAACGGGGTATGGACGTGCCGACCCGGGGGAGGCTCCGGGCTGAGATCTGGGAGGCCTGACATGCCGCTCACCTCTGCTCATGGACGTCGTGTGCGGCTGGTGTGGTGGCGGCCTACCGGTCGTGCAGCACCTTCGGGCGGGCGACGGGGACCACGGTGAGCAGGTCGTCCAGGCCCTTGAAGCCGTCGGGGTTGGTGGTGAACAGGGGCAGGTTCCGCGACGGCGATCGAGGCGATCATCAGGTCGGCGATGCGGTGCCGAGGCAGGCCTCCGGCGCTGACGACGGCGGCGCAGACGCGGCCGTAGACGCGGGCGGCTTCCGCGTCGAAGGGGATGGGATCGAACTCGTTCTCGGCGCGCTGGAGGATGTCCGTGCAACGGGCGCGCTCGGCGTGTTCAGGGTGACAGCGGTGATGGCCGGCTCGGCGGGCAACTCCTCTGGGTCGAGCCACTTGCGCAGGATCATGATGTTGGTGTCGAGGAGCCCCTGCTGGTACGCGACGGGCTGGTGCTCACCGGGCATAGCGGTACGCCTTCTCCTGCTTGGCGGTGGCGTCCTGGTCGGCGCGGAGGCGTCCAGGGAGACGTCGGGGGCAGAGCGGGACATGGCGGCGAACTCCCCGCGCGGGACAAAGCGCCTACGGCCGCGCAGAGGGATCAGCTCGCCGATGCGGTGACCGTCGCGGGTGACGGTGAAGGACCGGCCGCTTTGGACGGCGTCCATGATCTCTTTGGAGCCGTCCTGTGCTACGGGGTGCCACCCTGTAGCACTCGGTGCTCCGGTGAGGTCGACGGATCTGGCGTCCCTCACTCTGCGGAAGCGGTTGAATACCGGTGTGGCACGGAAAGTGGCGGGATTCGGCGAGGGCGATCTGCGGACGCTGGCCGGAGCCCGGTCCTTCGAGCGGGGGCTGGGGTATCTGGACGCAGTGACTGGTCTGGAGGTGGGGGACACCTCGGTCACCGCCGTCGTGCACGGCACCGATGTCTACGAGGTGGAGCTCGCCCTTGGCGGGGGCGCCGGGATCTCCGGGTGGTGCGACTGCCCGTACGGGCAGGAAGGCAACTTCTGCAAGCACTGCGTGGCGGTGGGGCTGACCGTTCTGCGGCAAGCGGAGGCGATCCCGCGCCGGCGGGCCGCTGCCAGGGCCCGGGCCGTGGGGCTGGAGGAGTGGCTGGAGGGGCTGTCCCGTGATGAGCTTGTCGCGCTGGTACGGGAGCAGATTGCCGGGGACCGGGAGCTGCGTCGGCGTCTGGAGCTGCGGGCAGCGGCCGCGCATTCGGACCTGGGCACGATCCGGGAGCGGGTCCTGGCACTGGTCGATCCGCGGTCCTTCGCCCGGTACGGGTACGTCGGGTACGCGGACGCCCTCGGGTATGCGCGGCAGGTCGAGGAGGCGGCGGACGCGCTGCGAGCCCTGGCCTCCGGCAAGCATGCGGCGCAGGCGGTCGATCTGGCCGAGGAAGCGATCCGGGTGCTCGGTGAGGCATATGGGGAGATCGACGACTCGGATGGCGTGGTCGGGCAGGCCGCCACCGCGGTGGCCGAGGCCCACCTGGAGGCGTGCCAAGCGGCGCGGCCGGATCCGGAGCGGCTGGCCCAATGGCTGGTCGGTCAGCTGCTCGGTGACGGGAACGATGCGACGGACTTCGATCCGCTCGACTACGCCCACGTGCTGGGGTCGGCCGGGCTGGCCCGCCTGCGGCACCTGGCGGCCGAGGCGCGCCGGCGCAGCCCGAACGGTTGGGCGGAGCAATACCTTTTGGAACGCCTGGTCAAGGCGGAGGGCGACGTGGACGCGCTGGTCGCCCTGTATGCGAAGGACCTGGTCCCCTCCGGCGCCACGCATGTGCGCATCGCCGAGGAACTCGAGGCCGCGGACCGCGCGGACGAGGCGCTTGCGTGGGCGGAGCGCGGACTGCGGGACACCGCCGAGGAGGCGCATGTCGACGGCCGCTTGGCCGATTACGTGTATGCCCGCTACAAGTCGGCGGGCCGGATGGCCGAGGCGGTCGCGGTCCGCCGGGACCGGCTCCTGGCCGAGCGGTCTCTCGCCGCCTACCAGCAGTTGCGTGCCGCCGCGCGGACGGCGGACTGCTGGGAGACCGAGCGGGACGCGGCGCTGGCCGTCCTGCGCGAGGGTGCTCACCGGGAGCACGGCGGCTGGTACGGCGGGCCCGTGCTGATCGACGCTCTGCTCGACGACGGCGACCTGGACGCCGCCTGGCGGGAGGCGGCCGATGGTGCCGACGACCGGCAGTGGCAGCAGCTCGCGGACCACTTGCGTGAGATCCGCCCGGCGGATGCGCTCGCGGTTTACTTGCGGCTGGTCGAGCCCTTGAAGGAGCCGACAGGGGATCGGGTCTACGAGCGGATGGCGCGGCTGTTGCTCGATGCCCGCGCCTGCCACCAGGCCCTGGGGACCGAGGACGAGTTCAGCGCGTATCTCGCAGAGCTGCGGGCGGAGCTGAAGCGCAGGCGCAAGCTGATGACCCTCCTCGACCGGCACGGGCTGTGAATCCTGTCGCCAGAGGGCGAGTCCGGGGCAGTCTGCGTGAGCCCGGACGGCCCTGGACCCAGGACCGCATGGGCGGGCCAGTACCTCTTGCTGGGAGGCAGCAGGCCGAGGAGGACGACCGTGCCGCCACGGCGCACCCGCTCGACACAGGCCCGCAGGCTCGCCGGCGTGCCGGACGCCTCGACGGCGATGTCGAGCGGGTCCGTCCAATCGGCGTTGGCGGGCTTGTCGGCGCGGGCCGTGGTGGTGGCCCCCGAAGCCGCGGCGATGCGCAGCGGGGCATCGAGAAGGTCGCCTACGACCATCTCGGCGGCGCCCTGGTGACGCAGGACCGCGGTCACCAGGCAGCCGATCTGCCCGGCCTCGGTTACCAGCACCCGCTTGCCCCCACGCCACCGGCCCGCCGCACGGCATGCAGGGTCACCGACAGCGGCTCGGCCAACACCGCCCGGTCCAGGGCGAGTCCGGGCGGCAGCACGCGAATCCGCGCGGCGGGCGCGGTGACGGTCCGGGCGAAGCCGCCCTGGACATGCGGGGTGCGGGCGGCACTGCCGAGGTAGCGGGTGTGCGCAGATGTTGCGCCGGCCCGCGGAGCACTCGGCGCACCGGTCGCACGGGGCGGCCGGATGGACGGCCACCGAAGTGCCACAGCGGGTCCCGAGGTGTCCGGCCCGAGGGCGGCGACGGGGCCGACGATCTCGTGGCCGAGGACCATCGGCTCACGGACGGCGAAGTCACCGACCCGGCCGTGGCGGTAGTAGTGCAGGTCGGATTTGCGGATCCCGCCGAGGGCGACGGTGACCGCGATCTCACCGGCGCCGGGATCGTCGTACGGCCGCTCCTCGATCCGTAGATCGCGGGTCCGTGGACGACACACGCCTACATGGGGTTCCTAGAGGTCGCAGGGTGGGTTCACAGTCACAGGACGGAGAGCATGCCGCCGTCGACGGACAGCACCTGTCCGCCCACGAAGTCGGAGGCGGGGGAGGTGAGGAAGATCAGCGCGCCGACGAGGTCGCCGACCTCGCCCCAGCGCCCGGCCGGTCCGACCCCGGACCCAGGCGCTGAACTCGTCGTCGGCGACGAGCGCCGAGGTTCGGTGTCGAAGTAGCCGGGGCCGATGTCGTTGACCTGGATGCCGAGCGGGCCGAGGTCGGCGCACATGCCCTTGGTGAGCATCTTCAGGCCGCCCTTGGTGGCCGAGTAGGGGGCGATGCCGGGGCGGACCGCCTCGCTCTGGAGCGAGCAGATGTTGACGATCTTGCCGTGGCCGCGGGGCGCCATCCGCCGGGCGACCTCGCGGCCGACGAGGAACGCGCTGGTGAGGTTGGTGGCGAGCAGCCGATGCCAGTCCTCGTCGGCGAAGTCGAGGAGCGGGGCGCGGTGTTGGACGCCGGTGTTGTTCACGAGGATGTCGATCGGGCCGACCTCGTCCTCGACGCGTGCGACGCCCGCGGAGACCTCCGCCGAGTCGGTGACGTCGAAGGCGGTCGTGCGGACCAAGTCCCCGAAGCCGGCGGCGAGTTCCTGGCGGGCCGTTTCGAGGGCCGTGGTGTCCCGGAGATGTCGAAGAGGCGGTGGCTCATACGCGTACCTTCGCGGGGGAGGCCGGGGTGCCGGGCAGCGGGGTGCGGGCGGGGTGGCCGGACAGGACGTCCAGGATGTTATCGACAGCGAGGTCGACCATGGCGGCCCGGGTGGACTCTGTCGCCGAGCCGATGTGGGGGAGCGTCACGATGTGTTCCTCCGCCACCAGCGGGGACAATTCCCGTCCCATCGGCTCGCGTTCGTACACGTCGAGCCCGGCGGAGTGCAGCCGGCCCGACCGCACGGCGTCCAGCAGGGCCGCCTCGTCGACGACACCGCCGCGGGCGGTGCTGACGAGGGTGGCCGTGGGCTTCATGGCGGCCAACTCCCGTACGGAGACGAGGTGTCGGGTCTCCTCGGTGAGTGGTACGTGCAGCGAGACAACGTCCGACTCGGCCAGCAGTGTCGCCAGGCCCACCGCCGTGGACAGGTCGTCGTCGGCGATGGCGTACGGGTCGTGGTGCAGCACGCGCATGCCGAAACCCCGGGCGCGGCGGGCCACCGCGCGGCCGATCTGGCCGTAGCCGATCAGGCCGAGGGTGGCGCCATGGACGTCGAAGCCCAGGTAGTCGTCCATCCGGAAGACGTCCCAGGAGCCCGCGGCGAGACTCGCGCCCGCGGCCGGGAGACGGCGGCGGGCGGCCAGGATCAGGGCGAACGTGAGGTCGGCGGTGGTCTCCGCGAGCACCCCCGGGGTGTGGGTGACCACGATGCCGCGCTCGGCCGCGGCGGCCCGGTCGACGTTGTCGAAACCCATGCTCGCCAGCGCGACGACCTCCAGTGCGGGACCGACGGCGTCCATCAGCGCGGCGTCGACGGGGTCGTTGCCCAGGGCCAGGATCGCGTCGACGCCCGTTGCCAGCCCGGCGAGTTCGGTGGGGGTGGGCTTGTCGCTCCCCGTCCAGGCGGCCACGTCCGCCGCCTCGGACAGCCGGGCCGGGCCGTGACCCGGCAGATTCCCACGGGTGAGGAGTACACGCTTATTCACGCGGATATTCATGCAGAGGACGGTAATCACGACACGCGACGGCAACAAATAGCGGTTCGATGTGACGTTATTGATTCTGTTTATCGTCCGGCCCGTTTCGGGCGGGCGCCTCGAATGCGGTGACCAGTTCCAGGAAAAGATCGTGCACGGCCAGCGCGGGTTCGGAAAGCGGCTGGTTGTCCGAGGTCACCATGGAAAGCTGTACCCGGATCACCGGATCCACGATCCGCCGCACCACCAGCGAGCGCAGATCGAGGATCGCCCGCGCCGCCGACCAGGGCAGCACGGTCGCCCCGAGATCCGCGTCCACGGCGTTCACCAGGGTCAGGGCGGACTCCACCTCACCGACCACCCGCGGCCTGAGCGAGGCCTGCCGGAAGGCGGAGTCCACCACCTGCCGGACCGTGTGGATCCGGCTCGGCAGCAGCAACGGCACCTCCGCGAGCTCCTCCAGACTCACCTCGCCCTCCCCGTCCGGCACCGCGCCACCGGGCGCGCCGATCAGGAACAGGTCCTCCGAACGCACCGGTTCGAACTGCACACCCCGCAGCGGACCGGCACCGTAGATGAACGCCATGTCCATCCGCCCGGTCATGATCGCCTCACTGATCACACCGCCGAAGTTCTCGTTGACGTGCAGCAGGATGTCCGGATACCGCTCGCGCACGCTCTTGAGCAGCGGCAACGCGAGCGCCGCGCCCATGCTGTACGGCGCGAGCCCCACCGACACGCCGCCCGCGGGGGCCCGGCCCGAGACCTCCACGGCGGCGTGCGCCAGGTCCACCTGCCTCAGGATCAACTGGGCATGCCGGTACAGCGCCCGCCCGGCCTCCGTCGGGGCGACCCCGCGCTTGCTGCGGATCAGCAGCTGCTGACCGAACTGCGCCTCCAGCGCCGACAGTTGCTGGCTCAGGGCGGGCTGCGCGATGTGCAGGATGTCGGCCGCGCGCGTGATGCTCCCCGCGTCGACGATCTTGATGAAGGAGTAGAGACGTCTGGTGTCCATGCGCGGGCCCTCCGGTCGAGCGGAGCCTCATCGTAGGGAGCCACGGGCGCGAGCGGTGTCATAGCGGTCCGCGATAACGCCACAGCGAACCCGTATTGGTGGCCGGATGAGCGGCGCACTACGTTGTGGGAAACCCAGCGAAGACGCCGGTGGTCCTTTTCCTTTCGAATCTCCCTTTCCTGGAGGGCGTCATGACGCGCTTGGTCGATCTCGTGGCCGATCTCGGCGAGGGATTCGGTGCCTACACGATGGGCGACGACGAAGCGCTCCTGGAATTGCTGACCTCCGCCAATGTCGCCTGCGGATTCCACGCGGGCGATCCGCGCATCATGGACGCCACCGTCCGGACCTGCGTCGAGAAGCGGGTGGCCGTCGGCGCCCATCCCAGCTTTCCCGACCTCGCCGGCTTCGGCCGCCGCGCGATGGACCTGACGCCGGACGAGGTTCGCACGGACGTGCTGTACCAGGTCGGCGCGCTCCAGGCGTTCGCCGTCGCGCACGGCACCCGGGTGCGGCATGTCGCCCCGCACGGCCGCCTGGGCAACCTGGTCGCCGTACGCGCCGACTACGCGGAAGCCGTCGTGGACGCCGTCGCCGCGCTGGACGAGTCGCTGATCGTCCTCGCGCAGGACGGCGAACTCGCCGACGCCGCACGCAAGCGAGGACTGCGCGTGGGCATTGTGGGCATCGCCGACCGCGCCTACCGCGCGGACGGCACCCTCGTGCCGCGCTCCGAACCCGGCGCCGTCATCCACGACCCGGACGAGATCGCCCTGCGGACCGTACGGATGGTCACCGAAGGCGTCATCCGCAGCGTGGACGGAACGGACGTACCGATTGCCTGCGACACCGTCCTCCTGCACGGGGACACCCCCGGAGCGCTCGCGCTGGCCCGCCGGGTCCGCGAGCAACTCCTCGCGGCAGGCGTCGAGTTCGCCCGGCTGGACGACGTAGTGAGCGGCGAGGGGGTCCGCGGGTGAATGCCCACCTCACCCTCACCGACTGCGGCGACTCCGCCCTCGTCGCACGGGCAGTGGGCCTCGACGCCGAGCGTTCCTGGCGGCTCGTCCACGGCTTGGCCGACGCCCTGGACGCCGTAAGGCTCCACGGTGTGCACGGCCTGGTGCCCACCTACGACGCCCTGCTCGTGGAGTTCGACTGCGCCGACATCGACCACGACACCGTCCGCCGCGTCCTGTGGCACGAGGCCCGCCGCCTCGGCACCCACCCCACGACGGCCGTAGAGCCCCGGCGCTTCCTCGTCCCCGTCGTCTACGGCGGCGCGTTCGGCCCCGATCTGCCCGAGGTCGCCGCCCAACTCGGCCTGACCGAGCGCGAGGTGGTCGAGCTGCACTCCGGGTCCGATCTCACCGTGCGCTGCCTCGGCGCGCCCGCCGGGTCGCCCATGATGGACGGACCGCCCTTCCCGGCACCCGTGCCGCGCCTGGCCTCGCCCCGCACCCGGGTCGACGCCGGTGCGGTCGCCGTCGCCGGCCGGCAGGCGGTGATCTGCCCGATGCCCTCGCCCGGCGGCTGGCCACTCCTCGGCCGGACCCCGGTCCGCGTCCTCGACCTGCACGACGACCCGCTCACCCCGTACCGGCCCGGCGACACCTTCCGCTTCGTGCCCATCGCCCCGGACCAGTGGGACGACCTCGTGGACGTGCCCCTGGCGGCCTGCCATGGCTGACACCCTCACCATCCGCACCGCGGGCCACGTCACCGTGCAGGACCTCGGCCGCGTCGGCCGCTCCCAGCACGGCCTGCCCGTCAACGGAGCCCTCGACCAGTACTCGGCACGCGTCGCCAACGTCCTGTGCGGCAACGACGAACGCGTCCCGCTGCTGGAAATCACCGCCCTCGACTTCGCCTGCACCCCCTCCGCTGACATCCTCGTCGCCGTCACCGGGGCACCCGCGCGACTGACCGTCAACGGCAGCGCCCGCTCCCAGTGGGAGCCGGTCTCCGTCCGGGCCGGGGAGACGCTCCGCGTCACCGACATCCGCGTCGGGCTGCGCGTCTACCTCGCCGTGCTCGGCTCCTTCGACGCCGACTACCTCCAGGGCAGCTGCGCCCCGGACACCGTCCTGGGCTTCGGCCCCGCCCTGCGCGCCGGTGACACCCTCACCCTGCGCACGGCCTGCCCGCCGCTGGACCACCCCTACTCCCGCATCCCGCTCTTCCGGCTGCGGGCCCCGGCCGCCCCGTTCACCGACGGCTGGACCATCGACGTCACCGACGGCCCCGACCGGGCCGAGTTCGGCGACAGCGCCTCCCGCCTGTACGACACCCCGTACACGGTGAGCCCGCAGAGCAACCACATCGGCCTGCGGCTGCGCACCGACACCCCGCTGCCCCGCCGCACCACCGGCGGCGAGGTCCTCTCCCGCGGGGTGCCCGTCGGCGCCGTCGAAGTGCCCACCGGGGACGAACTCCTCGTCCTGCACCGCGGCCGGGGCGTCACGGCCGGCTACCCCGTCCTCGCCGTGGTCACCGCCACCGGACTCGCCGCCCTCGGCCAGGTCCGGCCCGGCCAGACCGTCCGCTTCCGCCACCGCACCCTCGGCCAGGCGGTCGCCGCCCACCGCGCCCGGCGCACCGCGATCGACGCCCTCGCGGTCCGCGTCCGCACCGCCTTCGTCACCCTCCGCATTCCCGTCCCCGTCGGCAGCTGAAGCCCAGCCGCCTCCCCGAAAAAGGCCCGCCCGCACCGAGCCGAGCCCCCTCATCCCCGCCCTGCACACGTCAGGAGACGCCATGAGCACCGTGGCCGCCGCTCAACCCGTTCCCAACACCGTCGACCCCAGAACAGCCCGGAAGATCACCCTCGCCGGCTGCGTCGGCATCTTCGCCGAGCTCTACGACAACGGCATCTTCGGCTTCATGGCCGGCACACTCGCCGCCGTCTTCTTCCCCGGCTCCGAGAACGCCGTCCAGCTCGTCTTCCTCGGCTACGCCGTGTCGTTCTTCTTCCGCCCCCTCGGCGGCGTTATCTGCGGCCACCTCGGCGACCGCATCGGACGCCAGCGGATGCTGGTCTTCGTCATCCTGCTGATCAGCGCCGCCACCGCGTGCATCGGCATCCTCCCCACCTACGCCAGCATCGGCATAGCCGCCCCCGCACTCCTCATCCTGCTCCGCGTCGCCCAGGGCTTTTCCGTCGGCGGCGAGGCCTCCGGCGCGATGAGCTTCCTCGCCGAACACGCCCCCGAGGGCCGGCGCGGCCTCTACACCAGCTACGCCCAGATCGCCTCCTTCCTCTCCCTGCTCACCGGCACTCTGATCGCCGCCGCCATGACCAGCGGGCTCGGCGCCGAGCGCATGGAGTCCTGGGGCTGGCGCATCCCGTTCCTGCTCGCCGTCCCGCTCGGCGTCACCGGCATCTACATCCGCAAGCGCATCAGCGACACCCCCAACTTCACGCGCCTCCAGGAAGAGGGCGGTCTGTCGAAGAACCCCCTCAAGGAGGCCTTCTCCTCCGCCGAACACCGCCGCGCGATGCTGCTGGCCCTGTTCATCCCCCTGATGAACGGCTCCGGCTACTACGTCCTGTTCAGCTACATGCCCACCTTCATGAGCACCGAGCTGGGCTTCAGCAAGGTCCAGGGCCTCCTCGTCACCGCCTCCAGCCTGGTCGTCATCTGTCTGGCCATCCCGTACATGGGCCGCCTCTCCGACCGCCTCGGCCGCAAGAAGGTCATCGCCGGTGCCGCGATCGGCATGGCCGCCGTCGCCGTCCCCTGCTACCTGCTGATCGGCACCGGCAGCGTCCCGCTCGCCGTCCTCGGTGCCTGCCTCATGGCGGCCGTGTTCGCCGGACACACCGGCGTCATCCACATCCTGCTCGTCGAACTCTTCCCGACCCGGGTCCGCTACTCCGCCTACGGCCTCGGCTACAACGTCTCCGCCGCCCTCTTCGGCGGCACCGCCCCGCTGCTGATGACCTACCTCATCGACCGCACCGGCGACGTCCACATGCCGGCCTACTACGCCGTCCTGACCGCGCTCGGCACCCTCCTCGCCGTCTCACGGATCACGGACCGCGCCCACCTGCCCCTGCGCGACGCCTGACCGCCCGCACACAAAGCCCCCCACACCCCCTTCGGAAACCAAGGAGCACCCGCATGCCCATCTCCGACTACAGGACCGCTCTCGTCACGGGAGCGTCCACCGGAATCGGAGCCGTGGTCGTGGAACGCCTGGCCAAGCGTGGACTCGAAGTCCACGCCGTGGCCCGCAACGCCGAACGACTCCAGGCCCTCGCCGACGCCACCGGCTGCGTCCCGCACGCCGTCGACATCACCGACACCGAGGCGCTGACCGCCGTACTGGACGGCCTGGAGATCGACGTGCTCGTCAACAACGCGGGCGTCTCCCGCACCGGCAACATCCTCACCGCCGACGAGTTCGCCGTCGACGAGCAGATCGCCGTCAACATCCAGGCCGTCCTGCACCTCGTCCGTCTGCTCATGCCCGGCATGGTGGAGCGCGACCTCGGCCACATCGTCAACATCAGCTCCATCGCCGGGGTCTACAACTTCGGCGGCAACACGATCTACCACGCCACCAAGGCGGCCGTGCACACCCTCTCCCGCCAGCTCCGGGTCGACGGCTACGGCAAGCGGCTCCGCGTCACCGAGATCTGCCCCGGCCGCGTGGAGACGGAGATCTTCGGCCGGCTCCTCGGCGACATGGAGGAAGCGCAGCGGCAGTTCTACGACGGCTACGAGTCCCTCAAGCCCGAGGACATCGCCGACGCCATCGAGTTCGCCGTCGACTCGCCCCGGCACGTCAACATCGGCCACATCGAGATCCTGCCCACTTTCCAGGTCCCCGGCGGCCTCAACTTCGAACGCCGGGAGGGCTGATGGGCACGACCACGGCCAAGAGGGTCCGCCGGATCAGCCCCTCGCCGAGCGTCGCGGCGGCCCAACGCGTCCGCGAACTCAAGGCCCAGGGCCTGCGCATCCTCGACCTGACCGTCGGCGAGCCCGACTTCGACACCCCGAGCACGTGAAGGCCGCCGCGATCCGGGCCATCGAGACGGGCGAGACCAAGTACACCCCGGTCAACGGCACTCCGGCCCTGCGCACCGCGATCATCGACCGGCTCCGGCGCCGCCACGGCCTCGCGTACACCGACGCGCAGATCACCGTCGGCGGCGGGGCCAAGCAGGTCATCTTCCTCGCCCTGACGGCCACGCTGGACGAGGGCGACGAGGTCGTGATCCCGGCCCCGTACTGGGTGTCGTATCCCGACATGGTCCGCGCCAACGACGGCACGCCCGTCATCGTCGACTGCCCGGAGTCGGACGGCTTCAGACTGACCCCGGACCGCCTGTGCGCGGCCCTCACCGACCGCACCCGCTGGGTCGTCCTCAACACCCCGGGAAACCCCACCGGGTCGGCTTACACCACCGGCGAACTCCGGGCCCTCGCCGAGGTGTTGCTCGACCACCCGCACGTCAGCGTCCTCACCGACGAGATCTACGACGAGATCTGGTACGACGACTGCGCCCACCCCTCGCTGGCAGCCGTCGAACCCCGCCTGGCCGACCGGGTGTTCCTCACCAACGGCGTGTCCAAGACGTACGCCATGACCGGCTGGCGCATCGGCTACGGCGTGGGCCCCGCCGACCTGGTGGCCGCGATCAACACCCTCCAGTCGCAGCTCTCCTCCTGCCCGTCCTCCGTCAGCCAGGCCGCTGCCGCCGCCGCGCTGGCGGGCCCGCAGGACTTCGTCCGGGAGACCGTCGAGGTATACCGCGCCCGACGTGACACCACCGTCAAACTCATCGGCGAGACACCGGGGTTGAGCTGCACCACTCCGAGCGGCGCCTTCTATCTCCTGGTCAACTGTCAGCCGTACATAGGCAGGTTCACCCCGGCGGGCACCCGGATCGAGAACGACGAGGACTTCACCGGCCACCTCCTGGAGGACCAGCAGGTGGCGGTGATCCACGGCTCCGCGTACGGCGCCCCCGGCTACTTCCGCATCTCGTTCGCCACTTCCACGGAGATCCTCACCGAAGCCTGCGCACGGATCACCGCCGCCTGCGCCACCCTGTCCGAGAGGCCGTCATGATCCGAGTCAGCACCAAGTTCGACCGCCCCGCCCCGGAGCTCGTCGAGCGCCTCGGCGCGTACTCCTCGGCGACCATCCACGAGGCCCAGGGCAGGCTGGGAGCGCTGGACTCGACCATCAAGCCGGTGGACCACAGCATGTCCGTCTGCGGCCCCGCCTTCACGGTCCAGTGCGCGCCCCGCGACAACCTCATGCTCCAGACCGCCATCGCCTACGCCCGCCCTGGCGATGTCATCGTCGTCTCCGCCGGCGCCTACCGGGAGGCCGGATCCTTCGGCGACGTCCTCGCCAACGCCTGCCAGGCCAAGGAGATCGCGGGCCTGGTCACCGACACCGGCGTCCGGGACACCGAGGACCTGCGGGCCTTGGGCTTCCCGGTCTTCTCCTACAGCGTCTGCATCAAGGGCACGGTGAAGGAGACCGTCGGCCCGATGTGCGAGCCCGTCACCGTCGGCGGCCAGCTCGTCCGCCCCGGCGACGTGATCCGCGCGGACGCCGACGGTGTCGTCGTCGTACGCCGAGAGGACGCCGCGGAAGTAGCGGTGGCGTCCCAGGAGCGAGTCGACGCCGAGGAGGGCTACATATCCGCCTACCGAGCGGGCAGCACCGTCATCGACATCTGCAAGCTGACACCGCTCCTGGCGGCGAAGGGCCTGGTGATCGACGAGGAGTGAGGGGAGACCGCCCAGCCGTCCGTTTTGGCCAGGCACTTCAGACGATGCGCGCACTCGACGGCCATGGCCTCGGTGTGAGGTTCGCCCGAGATGCGGAGTGTGTTGACAGAGGGGCGGATGGCTCTCATAAGAGGATTTCCCATGCTGCGGTGCAGGTCACCATCGTCAATTCCTCCCACCAGCACTGGACGAGCCCACTGTCCAAGCCTGTTTCGATGGGCGGAGCCCGGCGAGGGCACCTCGACCTCCAGGGCGGGCGGCCGCACGGCGTGATGATGCCGATCCACTGGGCGACCTTCAAACAGGCGACCCACCCCTGGGCGGAGCCCGGCGAGGGCACGGTCGCGGCCGCCCACGCGACCGGCTCCCACATCGCTGTACCCTGCGCGGGAGAGCCCTTCGAGCCACGGTGGATCGGACGGGGGGCCGGAGACGGTTTCCGCGGGCTGAGGCCTCGTAGACGAAGGTTGCCATGGGACTGGGGCAGGCCGTCACCGTCGGCGTCGATCTGGCCGCGAGTGCACGGCGTACCGCTGTGTGCCGGGCGGTCTGGGGTGACGAGGGCGGCCTGGCCGTGGAGTTTCCCGTGCCGGACGGGGACGAGGAGCTGCTGGCGCTCGTCCGGGACGCCGACAAGACGGGGCTCGACTGTCCGCTCGGGTGGCCGTCCGGCTTCGTGGCGACCGTGCTGGCCCACCACCAGGGTGTACGGCTGCCGGTTCCGGAGCGGTTCGAGGGGCGGGCGGACGGCAGGGCCGGGCTCGACCCGCTGCGGTTCCGGCTGACCGACGACCTCACCTGGAAGGCGACCGCCATGCGGCCGCCACTGTCGGTCTCCACGGACCTGCTGGGCGTGGTCGCCCTGCGCGCGGCCCGGCTCCTGGACGTCCTGGAGGCGACCGGCGTCGAGGTGCCCCGGGACGGGTCCGGGCCGGTCGCCGAGGTGTATCCCGCGGCCGCCCTGCGGTTGTGGGGGATCCGTCCGGCCCGCAGCTACAAGAACGCCGCACCCGAAGCCCGCGAAGTGCGCGAGCACATCGTCGGGGCGATCGAGGCGGGCCTCGGACTGCCCCTGACCGAGCCCGTGCGCGACCGGTGCGTCGACAGCCACGACCACCTGGACGCCCTGGTCTGCGCCCTGGTCGCCCGAGCCGTCATGGTCAGGAACACGCGGTGGCCGCAGACGGCGGGCGAGCGCTCGGCGGCCGGACAGGAGGGCTGGATCCATCTGCCGACCGGGGACCTCGCGGTACTCAGAGCGCCTGGGGACCGTCCACATTGAAGGTGGACTGCCCGGTCCCCGACCGCATGACGATGATGTCGGCCGGCCCGGACGTGGGGTTCCCCTCGCGGTGCACGGCGCCCTTCGGGACGTACACGAAGTCGCCGGGGCCGGCGTCCAGCGTGCGTGCGCCGTCCGGGCCGAACTCCATCCGCAGGGACCCGGTCAGGACGTAGATCACCGACTCGTACTCGCCGTGGTGGTGCCAGCCGGAGACCGCCCCGGCCTCGGTGCGGACGAACCCCGACCACGTGCCCTCGGTCGCGAACGCCTCCTGCCGGTTCATGCCCGGCGTGCTCGGCCCGGGCCTGCGGTCCCCGGGACGGGCGACGGCGACCTCGTCGTGTCGAGGGTCCATGACGGCTCCTTCCACTCCCCACCAGGCTAGCCGTGATCCCTCACCACCAGCAGGGATCCGTGATGTGATGGCGCCGTGAGCCGTGCCGCAGAGGAGAGCAACCGCCGTATGCTCCGGGCCCGGGACGCCATGGACCGTGCCTACGCCCAGCCGCTGGACGTGCCGGCCCTGGCGCGGATCGCGCACGTCTCCCCGGCCCACTTCACCCGCACCTTCCGCGCCACCTTCGGCGAGACCCCGCACCGCTACCTCCAGCGCCGCCGGGTCGAGCGTGCGATGTTCCTGCTGCGGGAGACCGACCGCAGCGTTACGGACATCTGCTTCGACGTCGGTTTCGGCAGCCCGGGCACCTTCAGCCGCACCTTCCGCGACATCGTCGGCCGTTCGCCCCGCGACTACCGCAAGGAGGCCGTGCCCGTGGACGTGCCCACCTGCTTCACCATGGCGTGGCTGCGGCCGGGCGCCTGACGGCCACCCGACAGAGCAGTTTTGGATAAGTTTTCGCAGGGCTCGGGCCGTAGCGTGATGAGCATGTTCACAGCCATCACGCACTCGCAGATCTACGTCCTCGACCAGGACGAGGCACTCGACTTCTACGTCGGCAAGCTCGGCCTGGAGGTCAACACCGACGCCGACCTCGGCATCATGCGCTGGCTCACCGTCAGCGTCCCCGGCCACCCCGACCGCGAGGTCCTGCTGGAGCGCCCCGGACCGCCGCGGCTGTCCGAGGAGACCGCGCAGCAGGTCCGCGAACTGCTCACCAAGGGCGCGACGGGCGGCTACCTCATCCTCGGCACCGACGACTGCCGCAAGACGTACGAGGCCCTCAAGGCCAAGGGCGTCGAGTTCACCGAGGAGCCCACCGAGCGGCCGTACGGAATCGACTGCGCGCTGCGCGACCCCTTCGGCAACAGCATCCGCTTCACCCAGCCGAAGGCGTGAGACGGGCTTCGCGGTTGACACGGAAAGTGACGTTCGGGGGATGACTCCGGAGGGCGCGAGAGGGTCCGAAACGGTCACGAGAGAGTGTGGACCGGACGGATATCGGCATCCGCCGAGGGCCGGGGAGCAATGGCTCCCCGGCCCTCGGCGTTTTCGGGTGACCGCTTCCGACCAGCTCTGATCGTTCTTTTGTCCAGCGGGACCGGTCGTCCGCTGGGTTTATCGGTCTGTCGTACGACGCCTCATACCAGAGCGGGACGCTGTGCGTGGGACTTTGTCAACTGCCCACCGCACATGATGCGTTGGCGACTACTGTGAGTGTCCATCGGGCAACGCCTGCCCGAACCGCGCAGCCCGCGCCCCAGGCACCGACGGACCAGTACGACGAGGACACCGATGTCTCACCTCCGCGCACCGGCCGCACGCGCAGACCGCCGCGAGGGCGGACGGCACGGACGGCCGGTCGTCCGCACCGTTCCCTCGCTGCCCGAGGCCCACATACGGCCCCAGCTGCTGCGGCTCGCCGTGCTGCCGCCCATCGCGGTCGCCCTGAGCGCCAGCGCCGCCGTGCTGTTCACGGTTCGCTCCACCGGAGCGCGGCCCGGCCTCATCCTGTGGGGCGTGCTCGCCGGCGCCTTCTCGGTGGCCCTGGCCGGCATCGTGATCGCGGCCGTGGCCGCCGACCGCGCCGCCAAGACCGTGAGCGACCGCGTCGGTGCCCTGCGCCGCAGCAGCGCCCGCGGCGAGGCCGACCTGCGTGCCCTCGTCGACGCCCTGCGCCAGGGCGAGGCCCCGCCCCAGCGCAAGCCGCGCAGCGGGCCGCCCGAGGGCGCGGACGACTTCGAGCTGCTCGCGGCCGACCTGGCCCGCGCGCACGACGGCGCCGTCACCGCCGTCGTACAAGCCTCCCAGCTCTCCAGCCAGGCGGGCAGCGAGCAGAAGCTGGAGGTCTTCGTCAACCTCGCCCGACGGCTGCAGTCCCTGGTGCACCGGGAGATCTCGATCCTCGACGAGCTGGAGAACGAGATCGAGGACCCGGACCTGCTCAAGGGCCTCTTCCACGTCGACCACCTCGCCACCCGCATCCGCCGCCACGCCGAGAACCTCGCCGTGCTCGGCGGGGCCGTCTCCCGTCGGCAGTGGAGCCACCCCGTCTCCATGACCGAGGTGCTGCGGTCCGCGATCGCCGAGGTCGAGCAGTACTCGCGGGTCAAGCTGGTGCCGCCGATCGACGGCACCCTGCGCGGCCACGCCGTGGCCGACGTCATCCACCTGCTGGCCGAACTCGTCGAGAACGCCACGGTGTTCTCCGCCCCGCACACCCAGGTCCTGCTCCGCGCCAACCTGGTCACCTCGGGGCTCGCGGTCGAGGTCGAGGACCGGGGACTCGGTATGCCCGTCGCCGAGCAGAAGAAGATGAACGCCCTGCTCGCCGACCCCGACCAGGTCAACGTCGCGAGCCTGCTGGCGGACGGCCGTATCGGACTGTTCGTGGTCTCGCAGCTCGCCCGGCGGCACGGCATCAACGTCCGGCTGCAGACCAACATCTACGGCGGGGTCCAGGCGGTGCTCGTCGTCCCGCAGGGGCTGCTGGGCTCGACGCCGGGCGTCCCCGGCGGCGCACCGCAGCCGCAGGGCGTGGCGGCACCGGTAGGCCGGCCGCGCCCCCAGGCCCCGGCCGGACCCGGCCCCGAGACGCTGAGCGGGCGACGCGTGGCGCCCCCACCATCCGCGCCGCGCCGAGGCGAGCGATGGGAGGACACCCGACACGGCGCTCCGACACCGAACGGAGCCGGCGCCTCTCCCAACGGGGCGGTACGGGGTGGCGCGGTGCCGAACGGCGGCATCCCGGGCGGCGCTGCGCCCAACGGGGTCGCACGGGGCGGCAGGGTGTCGAACGGCGGCAGGCCGGGTGGCGGTGCGCCCCATGGCACGGCAGGCGGCGGCACGGTGCCGAGCGGCGCTCCGTCCAACGGGACGGTACGGGGCGGCGCGCTGCCCAACGGCGGCCTGCCGGGTGGCGGTGCGTCCAACGGCCCGGTGCCTGATGGCGCGGTACCCAACGGCGGCCTGCCGAATGGCAGCTCGCCGGACGCGGCCGTACCGGGGGGCTCCATGCCCGGCGGAGCCATGACGGGCGGCGGTGCCTTTGGAGGCGGCGCGGGCAGGACGGCCGACGGCGGTGCGCCGGCCCCACTTCCCGTGCGTGGTCACCACGAGGAGCGGGCCAATCCGGCCGAGGCTCTGCCTGGTATCCGGCCCGACGACCGGCGGCTCGCCGTCGAGAACGCGGCCACCCCGCCCACGCCCCGCACCGGCCCGGTCCGCGGCACCATGGGCAAGCCCCAACTGCCCCGGCGCCGTGCCCAGGAACACATCGCACCCCAGCTGCGCGACGGCCCGGTGCCCCGCCAGGACTCCGAGTACCCCGCCGGCCACGACCCCGGCCTGATGGCGGCATTCCAGCGTGGCATCGGCCTGGCGGAGGCCCAGCAGCACCTGGAGGCGGAGGGCGAACTGACCGCGGAGACGCCGACCGCACACACCTCCGCGGCGCCCATGGAGTCAGGGCACATGGACGTGGGCCATGTGGGCCTGGGGCACATGGAGTTGGGGCACACGGATCCGGGACACATGGCGTCCGGCCCCTTGGATCGGGCCACGGATATGCCGTCGCCCCACATGGCCTCGCCCGACACAGCGTCCCCCCACATGTCATCCCCTCACATGTCGTCGAGCCACACGGAGTCGCTCCACATGGAGTCGCTCCACACTGACCTGCTCCACATGTCCACCCCGTCCCACCCCGACCGCACCCCCATGGATCCGGCCCACACAGGCTCCCTCCCCAGGATCCCGACCCCCCACCTGGACGCTCTCCACACGGACGTCACCGCCCACACCCCGCCGCACGGCATGGACGTAACCCCCATGGATCCGGCGCACATAGCCGAGGCGCGCCCCGCGGCCGCGCGCGGCATCGATCATCCCAACCGGCACGACGGGAGCGCACCAGCCGGATGAGCAGCCCAGTCACCACCCCCGCCCGCATCCCCGTCCGCACCCCCGCCCCGCCCCCACCGCTCCCGCAGACCTTCGTACCCCAAGGAGTCGATCCACCATGGCGAGCGAAGCGCCGACCGGCCATGTATCCGATCTCGACTGGCTGATGAGCGGCCTCGTGCAGCGCGTACCGCACACGACCAGCGCGGTACTCCTGTCCTGCGACGGGCTCGTGAAGTCGGTCCACGGCCTCGATGCGGACAGCGCCGACCACATGGCCGCGCTGGCCTCCGGCCTGTACTCCCTCGGTCGCAGCGCCGGCGTCCGGTTCGGCGACGGCGGGGACGTCCGCCAGGTCGTCGTCGAACTCGACTCGACCCTGCTGTTCGTGACCACCGCCGGCTCCGGCACCTGTCTCGCCGTGCTGGCCGGCCGCGAGGCCGACGCGGCCGTCCTCGGCTACGAGATGGCCATGCTGGTCAAGAGCGTCCGCCCCTACCTGGTCACCGCGCCCCGGCAGCACGCCGTCGAACCCACGGCGATGAGGCCTTGAGCGTGGCGGCGGTCGGCGACGGGCCCTGGCTCGACGACGCGGCCGGTCGGCTGGTGCGCCCCTTCACGGTCAGCAACGGCCGCACCCGGCCCACCATCGCGCTCGACCTCCTGTCGCACGTGATGGCCACCGGAGCCACCCCCCTCGGCTACCTCGGACCGGAGCACGCGCAGGCGCTCGACCTGTGCCGCGCGCCCGTCTCGGTCGCCGAGGTCGCCGCCCATCTGAAGCTGCCGGCCGTGGTCACCAAGGTGCTGCTGTCGGACCTCGTCGACTGCGGGGCGCTCACCACCAAGCCACCCGAGTTCCACCACAACCCGACTGACCGGGCCCTACTGGAGGCAGTGCTCGATGGACTACGACGACAGCTCTGACCCCTTCCCCACCGCACTCAAGATCCTGGTCGCGGGAGGCTTCGGAGTAGGCAAGACGACCTTCGTGGGCGCGGTCAGCGAGATCGCGCCGCTCAGCACGGAGGAGCTGCTCACCACGGTCAGCGCCGCGACCGACAGTCTCGACGGGATCGAGAACAAGGTCGAGACGACGGTGGCCATGGACTTCGGCCGCATCACCCTGGATCCGGAACATGTGCTGTACCTGTTCGGCACGCCCGGACAGGAGCGGTTCTGGTTCATGTGGGACGAGCTTTCCGAGGGTGCGCTCGGCGCGGTCATCCTCGCCGACACCCGGCGCCTGGAGGAGTGCTTCGCCGCCGTCGACTTCTTCGAGCAGCG
Source organism: Streptomyces sp. CA-249302 (assembly GCF_050936785.1). Lineage (NCBI taxonomy): Bacteria > Bacillati > Actinomycetota > Actinomycetes > Kitasatosporales > Streptomycetaceae > Streptomyces > Streptomyces sp. CA-249302. Next base: position 9,487,330 of record NZ_JBNJMG010000001.1, read on the forward strand.
TGGCCTCGGGTTCATCGTCGCCATCAACGAGTTCGACGGCTCGTACCGCTACGACCCCGAGGAGGTCCGCGCCGCCATCGACCTCGATCCGGCGATCCCGGTCGTGCGCTGCGACGCCCGGATCTCCAGCTCCGGCGTCCAGACCCTGCTGACCCTCGTACGGCACCTCATCGCCCACGCCCCGGCGCATGCGCCGAGCCACGGCGCCCACATGTGATCCCCGAACACCCGCCATGGAGTTGATATATGACCGACGTCCACAGTGACCGCCGATGAGGTACGACCCCGCGCGCCCGGCCGGTCGACTGCTGCTCACCCCCGAGGACAAGGAGGCACCCGCCCGCACTCGACGACTCGGCCAACTGCACCTGGGCGAACGCCCGGACCCGGACCTGGACGCCTACGCGGACCGGCTCGCCGAGCTGACCTGTGCGCCGTACGCCATGGTCAACTTCATCGACGAGAACCGGCAGTTCTTCGCGGGCCTGCACCTTCCCGACGTCGCACCGCCCGTCGTGAAGCCCGACGGCACCACTCCGGTGCTGGGCCGGGAACTCGCCCGCGACCACGGCTTCTGCCCCCATGTCGTGGTCCGGCGCAAGGCGCTGGTCCTGGAGGACGTGTGCGACTACCCGCGGTTCGCGGGCAATCCGGTCGTCGACGAGTTCGGTATCCGCTCCTACCTGGGCGCCCCGCTGATCGACAGCACGGGGATGGCGCTGGGCACGGTGTGCGTGACCGATGTGGAACCGCGGCCCTGGGGCAAGGCCGGTCTGGAGACCATCAAGGCGTCGGCGGCGGAGCTGGTGGCCCGGCTGGAGCGACGGGAGGCGGACGGGCTGCCGTTGCTCTGACGGCGGACGGCGCCACGTTGCTAGCCGACCGGTCTAGTACCTACGTACACTCGTCGTGTGGGACGAACCAGTAACGCCAAGGAGAAGATCCTCGATGCCGCGCGCTCGCTGATCGAGGGGCGCGGCTACTCGGCGCTGGGCGTGGCCGAGATCTGCAAGGCGGCCGGGGTGCCGAAGGGGAGCTTCTACTACTTCTTCGAGTCCAAGGAGTCCCTCGCCCTCGCGGTCGTCGACGAGCACTGGACGGCACAGCGGCGCGACTGGGCGCGGGTCCTTGGCGCGGACGCCGAACCCCTGGAGCGGCTAAGGCAGTTGTTCGTGGAGACGGAGGCCGGGCAGCGGGCGGTCCAGGAAGGCTGTGGCACGGTGTCGGGCTGTCTGTTCGGCAACCTCACCCTGGAGCTGAGCAACCAGACCGAGGCCGTCCGCGAACGACTCCAGGAGATCTTCGGCGCGCAGGTCGACATGGTCGAGTCGGTCGTCGCGGAGGCCCGGGAGCGCGGCGAGGTCAGGGTCGCGGACGCGCGGGAGGCGGCGCGGGCGGTGGTGGCCCAATTGGAGGGCCAGGTGATGTTCGCCAAGCTCTACAACAGCCCGCAGCGCCTCGGCCCCCTCTGGGACAACTGCCGCGCTCTGCTGGGCGCTTCCTAGTAACCGCGCCAGACGTTGTCGAAGGCGGCGTCCTCGATCACCTTCCGCTGGCGTACGGCCTCCAGCTCCATCACCGCGTCACCGACCGCCGCCAGCACGGTCGCGGCCGTGTCGGTGGCGAGTTCCTCGCTGCCCTCGGGCGGCTCGTCGCCGATGCCGGCGGCGGCAGCCAGGGCGGTGAGGACGGGTTCGGCGGCCGTCCACCGGTCCTCGGCCGCGCGGCGGGCCGGCGAGTCGACCAGTTCCGTCCGGCCGCTCAGCAGCGGGATGCGGCGCCCCCGCGGCCGGCCCGTCAGCCCGATCCGCTCCAGGTCGTCGACGTAGGCCGAGGCCAGTCCCCGCCCGCGGCGCCACAGCCACTCCTCCACCGGCTCGTACGGCTCCTGTCGTACGAGCGCTCCGGCGGCCTCGTCCAACAGGCGGTCGCCCGTGGGTGCTTGGGCGCTCGGCACGATGCGGTCGCCGTCGAGGACGAGGGCCCGGGCCTCGATGAGGTCGAACACCTCGGCCCCGGCGAGCGCGAGCGACAGGTCGCCCTGCTCCACCGGCTTGCCGGTCGCCGTGTCCAGGGCGACGATCGCGAGGTCCCGTGCGGTGGTCATGAGCGGCTCCACGTCAGTTGGCCGAGTGCGGGGCGAGCGCGTCGGCGCCCTCGCTCGATTCTCGCCGCCTTTCGGGCTTCGTGTGTCGTACTACGACCATGTGGTGCGGGAAGCCGATCCGCAGTACCGCGGCGGCCGCGGCCGCGGCCAGGACCAGCAGGGCGGCGAGGAGCAGGGCCCCGTGGTAGCCGTGGCGGATGAGCGGAGCCACCACCAGCGGGCCGAGGATCTGGCCCACGGAGTACCCGGCGGTCAGCAGGGCGACCGAGCGGGGGAAACGCAGGTGCGCGCCGGTGGCCAGGGCCAGCGTGCTCACGCCCAGGAACGTGGCGCCGAACAGCACCGCGGAGACCAGCGCGGCGGCCGTCCCGCCGCCGAGCGCGGGCAGCGCGATCCCGGCCGCCTGCACCACCAGCGCGGTGAGCAGCAGTCCGGGGCGCGACCAGCGGCGCCCCAGCCGGGCCCACAGCGCCGACGAGGGTACGGCGGCCAGCCCCACGAGCACCCAGGCGCCGCCGCCGATCCAGCCGGGGGAGCCCTGCCCGATCGCCGCGACCAGGAAGGTGCCCGCGACGATGTAGCCGACGCCCTCCAGGGTGTAGCTGACGAACAGCGCGCCGAACCAGCGGTGGGTGCGGGGCTTCTCGGTGGTCCCGGGAGGAGTGGAGGCGGGCGCGGCCTCCGGGCGCAGGTTCCAGGAACCGGCCGTGAGCAGCGCCGCCAGCGCGGCCGAGGCCCACCAGGCAGCCCGCCAGTCGCCGGCGGAACGCAGCGCCAGGACCAGCAGGCCCGACAGCGCGATGCCGCCGCCCACCCCACCGAACGCCCAGCCGGACAGGTGCGGCGGATGTTCCCGCAAGTGGTGCAGGAGAGAACCGGCCGCGACGACGAAGACCAGCGCGCTGGCCGCCCCGGCAAGCAACCGCAGCCCGCCCCAGACCACCACGCTGTGGGTGAGGGGCATCGCGGCGAGCGTGGCCGTCAGGAGAAGCAGGGAGCCGCGCAGGACTGTGCGCGAGCGGATCAGGGCGGGCGCCATGATGCCTGCGAGCGCCCCGGCGAGATAGCCGACGTAGTTGGCGGTCGCGAGGTTCGCACCGGCGCCCGCGGACAGGCCCGCCCGGGTGTGCATCAGGGGCAGGATCGGGGTGTAGACGAAGCGGCCGACGCCCATGCCCGCGGCGAGCGCGGCGGCGGCCCTGGCGACATGCGTCCAAGGGGAGGGAGCGGTCACTTCTCGCCCGGATCGTTCGGGTGGGACTCCAGCGGGGTGACGGTGAGCGTCATCCAGGGGCGCAGCGGCAGCGTGCCGAGCACCTTCGCGTGCAGCTCCTCCTCGTCGGCGGCCCGCCAGACGCCGATGCTGCGCAACTCGCCCACGGGGCGCCACAGTCGGGCCAGGTGTCCGGAGGCGGCCAGCTCCTTGGCGCGCTCGGCCTCGGCGGCCCGGCGCCGGTCGACCTCGTCCTGGCCGGTGCCCTCGGGGACGGTGGTGACGATCTCGACCAGGAACTCTCGCATGACGCGCTCCATTCGTCGTTCGGTGCCCCCATCGTGCGCCCGTCACCAGCTGGGATGCCACGACCGGCTGCCTAGCTGCTGATAGGCCCGGCCTCCCAGCGCGCGTACCATGGCGCCCGTGGAACTGCGTCAGCTGCGGTACTTCGTCGCGGTCGCCGAGGAGCTCAACTTCGGGCGGGCCGCCGAGCGGCTGCTCATCGCGGGCCCCTCGCTCTCCCAGCAGATCAAGGCACTCGAACGGGACCTGGGCGTCCGGCTCTTCGACCGCGACCGCCGCTCGGTCTCCCTCACCCCGGCCGGCGCCTCCCTGCTCCCGCACACCCGCGCGCTGCTGGAGCGTGCCGACGACCTCAAACGCCGGGCGAGCCGGCTCTCCGGCTCGCAGTCCGTGCGGCTCGGCTACGTCAACTGGCTGCCGCCCGACCTGACTTCGCGTACGGCCGCGGTGGCCCAGGTGCACATCGACGCCTGGGTCGCGCCCTCCCACACCCAGGCCGCCCGGGTCGCCGACGGCAGTCTGGACATCGCGGTGTGCTGGCTGCGCAACGAGGACCTCGCCCGGCTCGGGCTGCGGGCCCGGCTGATCGGCGCCGACCGGCTCTACGCCGTGGCCAAGGGCAAGGACACGAGCGACATCCCGGCCCGCGAGACCGACGTCCTCATCGACGACGACATCACCTCCTGGGCGTCCTGGAACGTGTACGCCGAAGAGGTCACCAAGGTCACCGGCGCCCGCGAGGTGCGCATCTCCGACGGTGCCGTCACCGGCCCCGCCTACTTCGACCACGTCCGCCGCTGCACCCGCCCGGTCCTCAACTCGCCCAAGGGACAGACCAGTCCGCTCCCGTCCGACCTGGTCCGCCGCGAGATCGTCGAGCCGAAGATCTACTGGACCTGGTCCCTGGTCTGGCGCGCCAGCGAGGACCGCCCCGGCGTTCTCGCCGCCGTGGACGCCCTGAGCGACGGCGTCGGCGACCTCGGCATCCACGCCCCGGACGCCTGGCTGCCGGCCGACGATCCGTACGCGAACCGGGCCTGACCTTCCCTGGGAGGCTGCGCCTCTCAGGCCGGAGAAAGCCCGTCCTTCCGTCCCAGCCCGGCCCGACCTACCTTCCAGATAGTCGACCGGTCGGCTAGTAGCCGGTCACTCACCCGGAGAAGGTCACCATGAGCACGCAGAACCAGAAGGTCGCGATCGTCACCGGCGCCTCGCAGGGCATCGGTGCCGCCCTCGTCGAGGGCTACCGCAAGCTCGGCTACGCCGTCGTCGCCACCTCGCGCACCATCGCGCCCGTCGACGACGCCGACGTCCTCACCGTCCAGGGCGACATCGCCGACCCGGCGACCGCCGAGCGGGTCGTCGCGGCCGCCGTCGACCGTTTCGGCCGTATCGACACCGTGGTCAACAACGCGGGCGTCTTCGTCGCGAAGCCCTTCACGGACTACACGGCCGAGGACTTCGCCGCCGTCACCGGCATCAATGTCGCCGGCTTCTTCCACCTCACCCAGCAGGCGCTGCCGCAGTTGCTCGCCCAGGGCGGCGGACACGTCGTCAGCGTCACCACCAGCCTGGTCGACGCCGCGGACTCCCGCGTCCCCTCCGTCCTCGCCTCGCTCACCAAGGGCGGCCTGCAGTCGGCGACCAAGTCCCTCGCCATCGAGTACGCCACCCGCGGCGTCCGCGTCAACGCCGTCTCGCCCGGCACCATCAAGACCCCTATGCACCCGGCGGAGACCCACGACTTCCTCGCCGCCCTGCACCCGGTCGGCCGGATGGGCGAGGTGAGCGACATCGTCGACGCGGTGCTGTTCCTGGAGACGGCCCCGTTCGTCACCGGCGAGATCCTGCACGTCGACGGCGGTATGAGCGCCGGACATTGACGGATCGTCACATCACCCACCAGGGAGCGGACATGACCACCACGACCGACGACAAGGCGATCCTGAACTCGGTACTGGACGAGTGGCGGGCCGGCGTCGACGCACACCAACCCGAGCGTGTCGCCGCCCGGTTCACCGAGGACGCGATCTTCCAGGGGCTGCACCCCTACAGCGTCGGACGGCAGGGCGTCGCCGCGTACTACGACTCCCAGCCGCTGGGCATGAAAGCGGCGTACCGCATCCTCGAAACCCGACGGCTCGCGGACGACCTGGTCCTCGGCTACCTCGACGTCGACTTCACGTTCACCGACCGGCCCACGCTCGCCGTCAAGCTCGCCGTCCTGGTGCGGCGGACGGAGGAGGACTGGGCGATCGCCCACTACCAGGTGTCCCGGCTGGATCAGCCGCCCGGGCAGGTGTGAAGCGGAGCTGCGGCGTGGGTTAAGAAAAGCTCGATGGACCCGGGGTGGTGCCGTACGGCAGATTGCTTTCCGATTCCACCCCCCTCCCCGGACGCGGGCCGCCACGGCGTGCCCGCGTCCGGGACCTCACGCACAGGAGCCGTAGCGTTGAAGGCGCTGGTCAAGGAGAAGGCGGAACCCGGGCTGTGGCTCGCGGACGTCCCGGAGCCCGCCGTCGGACCGGGCGACGTACTCATCAAGGTGCTGCGCACCGGCATCTGCGGCACCGACCTGCACATCCGGGCCTGGGACGGCTGGGCGCGGCAGGCGATCAGCGCGCCGCTGGTGATCGGGCACGAGTTCGTCGGCGAGGTCGTCGGGACCGGGCGGGACGTCGCCGACATCGCCGTCGGCGACCGGGTCAGCGGCGAGGGCCACCTGGTCTGCGGGAAGTGCCGCAACTGCCTCGCCGGGCGCCGCCACCTCTGTCGGGCCACGGTCGGACTCGGCGTCGGCCGGGACGGGGCCTTCGCGGAGTACGTCGCCCTGCCCGCGTCCAATGTGTGGGTGCACCGCGTCCCCGTGGACCTCGACGTCGCGGCGATCTTCGACCCGTTCGGCAACGCCGTGCACACCGCCCTCTCCTTCCCGCTGGTCGGCGAGGACGTACTGATCACCGGCGCCGGGCCGATCGGGCTCATGGCCGCCGCCGTCGCCCGGCACGCGGGTGCCCGCAACGTCGTGATCACCGACGTGAGCGAGGAGCGGCTGGAGCTCGCGCGCAAGATCGGCGTGAGTCTGGCGCTGAACGTGGCGGAGCATCGGATCGCCGACGGGCAGCGGGAGTTGGGGCTGCGCGAGGGCTTCGACATCGGCCTGGAGATGTCCGGACGGCCCGAGGCGATGCGCGACATGATCGCCAACATGACCCATGGCGGCCGTATCGCCATGCTCGGTCTGCCGGCCGCCGAGTTCCCGGTCGACTGGGCCCGCGTCGTCACCTCCATGATCACCATCAAGGGCATCTACGGCCGTGAGATGTTCGAGACCTGGTACGCGATGTCGGTGCTGCTGGAGGGCGGCCTCGACCTCTCGCCCGTGATCACCGGCCGGTACGGCCACCGCGACTTCGAGGCGGCCTTCGCCGACGCGGCGAGCGGCCGTGGCGGCAAGGTCATCCTCGACTGGACCAACTGACTTAGGGATCAACGATGTTCGACTCCGTGCGCGACGACCTGCGCGCCACCCTCGACGAGATCCGCGCCGCCGGCCTGCACAAGCCCGAGCGCGTGATCGGCACCCCGCAGTCGGCGACCGTGAACGTCACCACGGGCGGCCGCCCCGGCGCGGTCCTCAACTTCTGCGCCAACAACTACCTCGGCCTCGCCGACCACCCGGAAGTGGTCGCCGCCGCCCACGAGGCCCTGGACCGCTGGGGCTACGGCATGGCGTCCGTGCGCTTCATCTGCGGTACGCAGGAGGTGCACAAGGAGCTTGAGGCCCGCCTGTCGACGTTCCTCGGCCAGGAGGACACGATCCTCTACTCCTCCTGCTTCGACGCCAACGGCGGTGTCTTCGAGACGCTGCTCGGGCCCGAGGACGCGGTGATCTCCGACGCCCTCAACCACGCCTCGATCATCGACGGCATCCGCCTCTCCAAGGCCCGCCGCTTCCGCTACGCCAACCGCGACATGGCCGACCTGGAACGGCAGTTGAAGGACGCGTCCGACGCCCGGCGCCGGCTGATCGTCACGGACGGCGTGTTCTCCATGGACGGCTACGTGGCGCCTCTGCGGGACATCTGCGACCTCGCCGAGCGCTACGACGCCATGGTCATGGTCGACGACTCCCATGCGGTCGGCTTCGTCGGGCCCGGCGGCCGGGGCACCCCCGAGCTGCACGGCGTCATGGACCGCGTCGACATCATCACCGGCACCCTCGGCAAGGCCCTCGGCGGCGCGTCCGGCGGCTACGTGGCGGCCCGCGCCGAGATCGTCGCCCTGCTGCGCCAGCGCTCCCGCCCGTACCTCTTCTCGAACACGCTCGCGCCGGTGATCGCGGCGGCCTCCCTGAAGGTGCTGGACCTGCTCGAGTCGGCGGACGACCTGCGGGTGCGGTTGCGCGAGAACACCGCGCTGTTCCGGCGCCGTATGACGGAGGAGGGCTTCGAGATCCTCCCCGGCGACCACGCCATCGCACCGGTCATGATCGGCGACGCGGCGGTCGCCGGGCGGCTCGCGGAGCTGCTGCTGGAGCGGGGCGTGTACGTGATCGGCTTCTCCTACCCGGTCGTGCCGCAGGGCCAGGCCCGTATCCGGGTCCAGCTGTCGGCCGCGCACTCCACGGACGACGTCGACCGGGCCGTGGAGGCCTTCGTAGCGGCGCGGGCGGAGCTGGAGCCGACAGGCTGAGGCCCGGGCTTCCGCGGACGGCGCATTTGAGACAATCGATCCCATGATCGAAGCGCGGCGGCTGCACATCCTCCGGGCGGTGGCGGACCATCGCACGGTGACGGCGGCTGCCGCCGCGCTGTACCTCACCCCTTCCGCGGTCTCGCAGCAGCTCACGGCCCTTGAACAGGAGACGGGCCACCGCCTGGTGGAGCGCGGCGCCAAGGGCGTACGGCTGACTCCGGCCGGCGAGATCCTGCTCGGGCACACCAACGCGGTCCTGGCCCAGCTGGAGCGGGCGGAGGCGGAACTGGCGGCGTACGGCTCGGGCGCGGCGGGCGTGGTCACGGTCGCCTCCTTCGCGACGGGCATCGCGCTGGTCGTGGCGCCCGCGGTGGCCCGGCTCGCCTCGACCTCGCCCGGCATCCGGATCCGGGTACAGGACGCGGAAGGCGACGCGAGCCTGCCGATGGTGCTGGACCGGCAGGTCGATGTCGCGGTGGCGGTGGAATACCGGGGAGCGCCCCCGGCGGACGACCCTCGCCTGACCCATGTCCCGCTGTACGCCGAGCCGTTCGAGGCGGTCGTCCCAGTGGGCCATCGGCTGGCGGACTCGTCCGAGGTGCCGCTCGCGGAGCTGGCCAAGGACCCGTGGATCGGCCCGTATCCGGGCAACCCCTGCCACGACGTGGTGGTCCTGGCCTGCGAGAACGCGGGCTTCCAACCCCGTCTCGAACACTCCTCGGACGACTTCCACGCGGTGATCGCACTGGCGTCGGCGGGCGCGGGGGTTGCGCTGGTGCCGCGGTCGGCGCTGCGGGGGGTGGATCTGGCGGGGGTGGTGGTACGGCCGGTGGACGGGGTGGCGCCCACTCGGCGGGTGTTCGCGGCGGTTCGGCAGGGGGCGGAGGGGCATCCGTTGATCCGGCCGGTGTTGGAGGCGTTGGGGGAGGCGGCGGGGGTGTAGGGCTAGAGCACGTAGGCCGCAATGGCGAGAGTGCGATACGGCCGCTTCCGCAGCGTGACTCCGGCAGCGCAGAGCACCGCGCCCACGATCGGTACGGCGACCAGACTCCGTGTGGGGGTGGGCGTCGACCAGGCCAACACAGGGAGGGTGACGCCCAGCAGCATCAGCGGGATCCCCAGTCGGCGCCGGACTTTCAGGGAGGGCCAGGTGCCGCTCAGGACGGATCCGGTAGCGCGTCCCTCCGCGGCACCCGCTGCAGGCGCCGGGGCTCCTGGCTCCGTGGCCGCCGGGTTCCGTGTCAGGCCCGGCATGTCGACGGTCCCAGTGCCGCGCTGACCAGGCACCGGCAGCCCCTTCGCTGTCGCCGTCCGAAGCAGCCGTCGGTAGATCTCGCCGAAGGTCAGCAGGGCGGGCCCGCCCGGCACCCCGCCCGTCAGGAACGCCAGCAGTTTGCCCGTGAAGGACGTGTACGTCGCGCCGACCGGCGCCGGCGCCACCGTGTTGACCGGTGCGGAGGTCAGGACGTATGTGCCCTCGATGCCCACCTGGCCCAGCGGGGTCTCCGTGCCCGACCCCATGTCCTGGACGGCCCGTCCGCTGAAGCAACAGTCCAGGATCACGACCCGGTCGGCCGCGGGGCTGTCGGCGATCACCTCGCGGATGACGTCGAACGGCAGGGCGCTGAACCGGAGTTCGGAGGGATCCGTGTCGGCGAGGACCAGGAACAGCTCGTCGCGCGGCCCTGTCTGCCCGTGCCCGGCGAAGTACACGAGCAGCGTGTCCTCGGCGGCGCTCGCGCAGCTCCGCAGGGTGCGGTAGACGGCACGTACATCCGTCGGATCCGGCACCACCACACACCGTTCGACGGGCAGTCCGCCCAGCCCCGGATGGGTGAGTACGGCGGCCAGGTAGTAGAGGTTGTTGCGCACGGCCGGCAGATCGGCGACCGCGTCGGACCGGTACGTGCTGGCACCGATGAGGACCGCGTACGACCGCCGAGGGTCGGGCAGTCGCATCGTCAACCTCCTCGGCCGCCTGCGGGGCGGACGCCCGCAGGCCGAGTCGCAGCAGCCGTTCGGTCTCGGCCGCCGACTGGGCGTCGAGGCGCAGGCTCTGGCCGTCGGCGGTCGTGACGACGATGGACGCGGGGGAGTCGCCCCGGGATCTGCGCTGCTGCAACCACGCGGCGAGCGAACCCATCGTCCTGGGGGCGGCGAGAGGGGCCACATGCCGCACATGGTCCCGGAGTCCTGGTTCCTGCCGCAGTCAGTCCTACAGGGACTCGTGTGCGGCGCTGTTTCCGTCGACGTCGACGTCGACGTGGATGCCGATGTCCGACGTCTCGGTCCTCTCTTGATTGCTAAGGCGGGCGTTGCATATCTGGGATAGCGTCCCGAATGTGAAACGCGAAGAAGTTGAAGCCCGCCCCGATCCCGTCGACACCCGCCTCGGCGCCCGTCTCGCCGCGCTGCGGGCCGAACGCGGCTGGTCGCTGGGGGAGTTGGCGGAGCGGAGCGGGGTGAGCAGGTCGACGCTGTCCCGTGCCGAGCGCGCGGAGATCAGCCCCACTGCCTCGCTCCTGAACCGCCTGTGCCACGTCTACGGGCGGACGATGTCACAGCTGCTCAGCGAGGTGGAGGCCGAGCCCGCACTGCTCGTGCCGGCCGCCGAGCAGACGGTCTGGGAGGACCGGGCCTCCGGTTTCGTACGGCGGTCCGTGTCGCCGCCGCATCCCGGGTTGCGCGGCGAGCTCGTCGAGGGGCGGCTGGCCGCGGGCGCCGACATCGCGTACGACCGGCCGCCCGTGCCCGGGCTGGAGCAGCACATCTGGGTGCTGGAGGGGGTGCTGGAGGTGACGGCGCAGGATGCCGGGCATCGTCTCGATGCCGGGGACTGCCTGCGGCTGCGGGTGTGGGGGCCGACGAGGTTCCGGTGCCTGGGGCCCGGCGAGGCGCGTTACGTGCTGGCGGTGGTGCTGCCATGATCGTCACTCGCTTGGACGAGGTCCAACTCGGCGGCTGGGTTGGTGAGTTGGCGCAGCTGTTGGTGGACACCGTGGACGGGGGTGCCTCCATCGGATTCCTCTCGCCGATGGATCGGGCCGCGGCCGTCGCCTGGTGGAAGGAGCGCGCGGCCGAGGTGGCCGCGGGACGGTGGGCGGTGTGGGCCGCGCATGACGGGCGACGGGTCGTGGGCACCGTCAGCCTCGCGTTTCCCGCGAAGCCCAACAGCCGGCACCGGGCGGAGCTGGTGAAGTTGATGGTGCACCGGGACGCGCGCGGGCAGGGTCTCGGGCGGCGGCTGCTCGGTGCCGCGGAGGAGGCGGCCGTCGGGACCGGGATCACCCTTCTCCATCTGGACACCGAGACCGACAGCCCCGCCGAACGCCTCTACGACTCCACCGGGTGGACCCGGGCCGGTGTCATTCCCGACTACGCGGCCGACCCGACCGGGGTGCTGCGGCCGACGACCCTCTACTACAAGCGGCTGGGGTGAGCGCTCTCACCGGGTAGTCGAGTGACCGCTCTCACCAGGTGATTGTCAGTGCCTGGCGCTACCGTGCGATGCATGCCGGATGCCGAAGACGTACGCCGTATCGCCCTTGCTCTGCCGGACACGACGGAGAAGGTCGCCTGGAGCATGCCCACGTTCCGGGTCGCGGGGAAGATGTTCGCCACGCTGCCCGAGGACGAGACCTCCATCGCCGTGCGCTGCCCCAAGGAGGAGCGCGACGAACTGGTGCTGGCCGAGCCGGAGAAGTTCTGGATCGCCGGGCACGAGGCGCAGTTCGCCTGGGTGCGGGCCCGTCTCTCGGAGATCGAGGACGAGGACGAGCTGCGGGACATCCTGGCCGACTCCTGGCGCCAGACGGCCCCGCCCCGACTGCTCGACGCCTACCCGGAGTTGGGGCTCCCGGCCGCGGACTGAAACCCGGCGGACCGAAACTCGCTCGGGCGTTGTCAGTGCCGGGTGGCATGATCCGGAGGTGAGGGGACGGGAAGGGGGGCGAGGGGTGACCGGCGGGGATCCAGCGGGCGTGAGCGACGGCGTGCGGCCCGTGTGGTCGCGGGACTTCGCGTTGTTCTTCGTGGCGCGGGCGGTGGCCCGGCTCGGTGACACCATGCTGCCCGTCGCCCTCGCCGCCGGCCTGCTCCAGCACGGGTACGGGGCGGGAGCGGTCGGTCTCGCCATGGCCGCGACGTCCGTCGCCTTCGCCGGTCTCGTCGTCTTCGGCGGGGTCATCGCCGACCGCTTCAGCACCCGGAAGCTGATGATCGGCGCCGACCTGGTGCGCCTCGGCACCCAGTCCCTCGCCGCCGTCCTCTTCTACTCGGGGCACGTCGTGCTCTGGGAGATCTGCGTCATCGGCTTCGCCAACGGTGTGGCGGGCGCCGTCTTCCAACCGGGCGTGGCCAGCACCGTGCCCCGGCTCGCCACCGACATCCAGGGCGCCAACGGCGCGATACGCATAGCCGAGTCCGCCGCCCAGCTCGGCGGCCCCGCCATCGCCGGTGTCCTGGTCGGGTTCGCCTCGGCCGGCGGAGTCTTCGCGGCCCACGCCGCCACATACGCGGTGAGCGCCCTGTGCCTCCTGCTGCTCCGCCTGTCCCGGTCGTTCCCGGGGACGGGGCGACGGGACACGGGAGTGGCACCTTCCGGGCCGATCTCGTAGAGGGCTGGCGGGAGTTCAGATCCCGTACCTGGCTCTGGGCGGTGATCGTCGTCTGGTGCGTGTACATGATCGGCGTCTGGGGGCCGTCCGTCCCGCTGGTGGCGACGGAGGTGGTGCAGCAGCACGGCGCACGCGCCTACGGCCTGATCAACTCCGCCCTCGGCGCCGGCACGGTCGTCGGCGGCTTCCTCGCGCTGCGCCTGCGCCCCCGCCGCATGCTGCGCGCCGGCGCGGTGTCCCTGTTCGTGTTCGCGGGGTTCCCGGCAACCGTCGGCGCGGGCCTGAGCGTGCCGGTCATGGCGGCCGGGGCCGCGGTCGCCGGGGCCGGGATGTCGTTCTGGGGCGTCATGTGGGCGACCAGCGTGCAGACCCAGGTCCCGCCCGACGTCCTCAACCGCATCCACGCGTACGACGTGGCCGGCTCCCTCGCGATGATGCCGGTCGGCCAGGCACTCGCCGGCCCGGCCGCCTCGGCCCTCGGCGCCGACCAGGTACTCCTCGTCGCCGGGGCGGTCAGCTTCGTCATCCCGATCGCCCTGCTCTCGGTACCGGCGGTGCGCGACCTGATCCGGGCCGACGCGACGCCGCCCGCACCCGCGCCCGGGAAAACCCGCCCGGAACCCCGGGCGGGCAGCACTGTCGACCCCGGATAAAGGCGTGCGCGACCACCGACCCGAGTGCGGTATGGTTTCCATGCACCTTCTGCCGGGGGAAACCCCAGGTCAGACAGGCACCGGGACGTGGCGCAGCTTGGTAGCGCACTTGACTGGGGGTCAAGGGGTCGCAGGTTCAAATCCTGTCGTCCCGACGGTGTTCACAGCGGGTCTGCCGATTATGGCAGGCCCGCTGGATGCGTTTCCGTGACCGTCTGGTCGAGCGGAAGTTGAAGAAGCTACAGTGTGCCCCCAGTGATCGACTCAGCGGGCTCCACGAGTTCTACCTGAGTAGCGGGAGCGCCCAACTCGGTGGCTCCGGGAGGGGGTTCGGTGGAGCAGGAGGCCGTGACGCTCACCGACGTCCTCGATGTCCGGGCCCGATCAACGCCCCACCGCCCCGCGTTCCGCTTCCTTGCCGATGGCACGAGCGACCGCGTCGATTCGTGGACCTACAGCGAGCTGAAACGTCACTCCGACGCCGTGGCGGCGCGGTTGGCATCCGGTGGGCACCAGGGCGACCGCGTGGTGCTGGCCGGGCAGCCCGGACTGGGGTTCGTGGCGGGGCTCATGGGCATTCTTCAGGCGGGTGCGACGGCCGTCCCGGCGTTCCCTCCGACCAACCGGCGGGCCGTGACCCGGCTGCGTTCGATCCTGGCCGACTGCGCACCCGGCGCGATCCTCGCCGACTCCCGCCACGAGCGGCGGTTCGCCGGGCTGGCGGCCGACGGAGACATCCTGCCGCGACTGATCGCGCTGGACGACGACGAATCTCCCTCGACGGAGGCCCGGACAGCCCCGCAGGAATCCGTACGGTCGGCCGACACCGCTCTGATCCAGTACTCGTCCGGCTCGACGGGCGATCCGAAGGGCGTGGAGCTGACCCACGCCAACCTGATGAGCAACTGCGAGGCCATAGGCCGGCACATCGGCGCGGAGGAAGATCGCGTCGGGCTGAGCTGGTTGCCGCCGTACCACGACATGGGGCTCATCGGGACGATCATGCTGGCGCTGCACGGTGGCTGGCCGTTGCTCATGATGACGCCGGAGCACTTCGTCCAGGACCCGGCCCGCTGGCTCCGGGCGATCACCGAGCACCGGGTGACCATCACCGTCGCGCCGAACTTCGCCTTCCAGCTCTGCACGGACGCGGTCGACGAGGAGGATCTGGACGGCGTGGACCTGTCGTCGCTGCGGCACGTCTTCTGCGGCTCCGAGCCGATCGTGCTCGACACACTCAACGCCTTCCGGGAGCGGTTCGCGGCCCACGGTTACCGGGAGCAGACCCTGATCCCGTGTTACGGACTCGCCGAGGCCACGCTGCTCGTGACGGCCAAGGCGCCCGGGACGCCCCTCGGCGTCGCGTGGGCGGACCGGGAGGAGCTGTCGCGCGGCCGGATCGTGGACACGGAGGGCGACACCGTGCCCCTGGTCGGCTGCGGGGGCCCGCCGGAGGGGCACGAGGTGCTGGTCGTCGATCCGGACTCCGGCCGGGTGGCGGCCGATGGCGAGGTCGGGGAGATCTGGGCGCACGGGCCGGGCGTTGCCGCCGGCTACCACCGCCGACCCGAGCTCACCGGGCCGACGTTCGGCGCGACGCCCGTCGGCCGGGCAGGTCCGCGGAAGTATCTGCGCACCGGTGACCTCGGCTTTCTGCGCGACGGCGAACTGTTCGTCACCGGCCGGATGAGCGGTCTGCTCGTCGTGGCCGGCCGTAACCTCTACCCGCAGGACATCGAGCGCACCGCCGACCGTGCCCACCCGGCCGTACGCCGGTCGGTCGCCTTCGGGCAGCGGGGCGCGTCCGAGGAACAGGTCGTCCTCGTCGCCGAGGTGCGCGAGAGCCGCCCGACCCGGGCCGGACTCGACGCCCTGCGGGACAGCCTGCTCGCGGCGGTCGCCGCCGAACACGGGGTCCGGCCCGCCGACGTACACCTCGTGCGGGTAGGCACCATCCCGATGACCACCAGCGGGAAGATCCGCCGGGGGGCAGCGCGGACGGCGTATCTGGAAGGCACCCTGGGCAGGGCGCTCGTGCCCGGTGATCTCGTGGGGGAGTCCGGCCGTGACCGCTGAAGCCACCGCCGCGCCACCGCGGGACCGCTCCGCGCTCGTGCTCGCCTGCGCCACGGTCGGCGGATCCACCGTCGGCTTCGTGGCCGCGATCGTCTTCACCGCCCGACACGGCTGGTCCTGGCTGCACTTCGGGCTGTTCCTCGGCATGTACCTGGTCACGTCACTGGGTGTCGAGGGCGGGCTGCACCGGTTCTTCTCCCACCGCTCGTTCGACTCCGGCCCGGTGCTCACCTTCCTCTGGGGCGTCGCGGGCAGCATGGCGGCCCAGGGGCCGATCATGTTCTGGGTGTCGGTGCACCGCAAGCACCACGCCTTCGCCGACCGGGACGGCGATCCGCACTCGCCACGCCCGCGGGGCGAGGGGCGGCTGGCGGTGCTGCGCGGACTGTGGCACGGCCACGTCGGCTGGCTGTTCGGCGTCCGGCGGGAGGGCTGGGCCAAGCTCGTCCCCGATCTGCTGCGCAATCGCCACGTCGTCACGATCGACCGCTTCTACGTCTGGTGGATCGGCCTGGGACTGGCCCTGCCGGCGGCGGTGGGCTGGGCGGTGACCGGGCGGCCGGTGGACGCCCTCGGCGGGCTGCTGTGGGGTGGGTTCGCCCGGATGTTCGTCCTCGACCATGTGACCTGGACCGTCAACTCGCTGGGGCACACGCTCGGCCGCCGCCCGTACGACACCCGGGACTCCAGCCAGAACCTCGCCGTGCTCGCGCCGGTCTCGGTGGGCGGGTCCTGGCACAACAACCACCACTCCCAGCCGTCGCTGGCGCACAACCGGCACCGCTGGTGGCAACTCGACATCACCGGCGGGGTGATCGGCCTCCTGGACCGGGCGGGACTGGTGTCCGAGGTGCGTTATCCCGGACGTACGACCGCGGCCCGCGAAACCTGACAGGAGGCAGACCCGACCATGTCGGCTCCCAGTGCCCCGGCGGGCATCGTCCGGCTCGACCCCAGAAGCCTGCGGATCAAGCGGTTCTCCGCGCTGACCACCATGACCCTTCCACTCATCGGCACCGGCGCGGCCGTATACCTGCTGGCGACCGGGCAGTTCACGGTCACGGACCTGGTCCTGTTCGGTGTGTTCTACTGCGTGCATCTCGGTGGAGTCACCATCGGGCTGCACCGGTACCTCGCCCACAAGGCGTTCAAGACCTCGCCGTGGTTCCAGGACGTCCTGATGGCCGCCGGTTCCATGGCCGCGCAGGGTCCGCTGCTGTTCTGGGTGGCGACCCACCGGCGGCACCACAAGTTCGCCGACCAGGAGGGCGACCCGCACTCGCCGAACCTGCACGGCACCGGCCTCCGGGCCCGGATGCGCGGCCTGTGGTACGCGCACATGCCGTGGATGCTCAGCGAGGAGTCGTCGAAGTGGTCCGTCTACGCGCCGGACATCCTGCGCGACCGGCGCCTGATCCTGCATCACCGGCTGTACCCGACCTGGGTGTCGGCCGGACTCGTCCTCCCGGCAGCGATCGGCTTCGCCGTCGGGCACACGGCCATGTCCGCCCTCTCGGGTCTGGTCTTCGGCGGCCTCGCCCGGATCTTCGTCGCCAACCAGGCCGCGTGGTGCGTCGGTTCCATCTGCCACGCCTTCGGCAGCAGGCCGTTCGACAACGGGGACAAGAGCACCAACAACTGGTGGGTCGCCGTCCTGACCTTCGGCGAGGGCCTCCAGAACAACCACCACGCCTTTCCCGGGTCCTACCGCCACGCCACCCGGTGGTGGGAGCCCGACGCCAGCGGCTGGGTGCTGACCGTCCTCGGCAGGCTGCACATCGTCTGGAGCCTGCGCGAACCCTCATCCGCACGCATCGCCCAGAAGCGACAGAGAACAACAGGAGTTGACCGTGTTTCGGCGTAACAAGAACGAGTCCACGACCGACGGACCGGTCACCGAGGAGGCCATCCGTGCCTGGATGGTCGACTACATGGTGAACAAGCTGTCCGTCGACCCCGCCACGGTCGACACCTCCCGGTCCTTCGAGGACTACGGACTCGACTCCCGCACCGGGATCCAGATGTGCGGAAAACTGGAGAAGTTCGTCGAACTCCGGCTGTCGCCCGCCCTGTTGTACGAGCACGGGTCCATCGACGCCGTCGTCACCTATCTCGGCCGGCAGCTCGCCGAGGAGAGCGGGCACTGAGAGCGAGGACACCGCGACCATGAACGGCATACCGACCAACCCGGACCGGCGGTTCGAGGAGTTCCTGGACAAGTCCCGTGCGCTGGAAGGGCGGCAGCTGACGCAGTCGATCCCGCGCGAGTACTTCACTCCGCGCACGGCCCGCGGGGTACTCGGGCTCGCCGTGAGTCTCGCGCTCTACGCGGGGGCGATCGCCGGGGTCGCGTTCTCCCCGTCCTGGCTGCTCGACATCCCGCTGTGGTTCGTGGCCGGCCTCGGGGGCTGGGGCATGCACTGCATCGCGCACGACTGCGGGCACGGCTCGTTCTCCCGGTCGCGTCGGCTGAACACCGTCGCCGGAAGCCTCGCGCTGCTCCCGCTGCTGTACCCGTACCACTCCTGGCGGCATGTGCACAATCTGCATCACTCGCACACCAACAACCTCGAACTCGACACCGACTGGCGGCCGTTGCCGCCGGCCGCCTACCAGCGCCTGTCCCCGCTGGCCAAGGCCGTCTACGCGGGCACCCGCACCTGGGCCTTCTGGGGCGGTACCGTCCGCTACTGGTTCGTGTCGGGGTTCCGGCCGGGCTACTTCCCCAAGCGGTCGATGCGGCGCGACGTCCGGCGGTCCATCGCCTTCACCGGGCCGGTCGCCGTCGTGGGCCTGTCGGCGCTCGTCGTGTTCACCGGCGTACACGGCCTCCTGAGCTACTTCGTCCTGCCGTGGCTGATGACGCACCTGTGGTTCAGCGCCACGACCCTCATGCACCACAGCGCGGAGGACGTCCCCTTCCTGACCTCGCAGTACTGGACCCGCAACGCCGGCCGGCTGCTGCTGACCACGGACTACGCGTATCCGAAGGCGCTGTCGTTCCTGACCCACAACATCTCCACCCACACCGCGCACCACGTGGCCCCGGCGATCCCGTTCTACAACCTCCCCAAGGCCCAACTCGCTCTGAAGGAAGCCCATCCGGGGATGGTCCGGGAGGAGCGGCTGAGTCTCGGCCGGCTGTGGCGGATCCTGCGCGGCCTGCACCTGTACGACACGGAGGCGGGCTTCTACACCGGCTTCGAGGCGGCGAAGAAGCAGACGGAGGCAACGTCGTGACAGCGATCGACCACCAGTCGGCCGAGCGGGTCATGGGCCCGTCCGAGGCCCTCTCGGAGCTGTTCACCCCGGCCGGGAAGCACAATCCCTACCCCCTCTACGACGCGCTGTGGGAACTCGGGCCGGTGATCCCCCTCGGCCCTTCCGGCACGCTCGTGCTCGGCTACGACGAGGTCTGCACCGCCCTCCGCGACCCCCGTTTCCTGGTCACGGACGCCGATGTGCACCGGACGACCGGCATGAACGAACACTCCTCGTGGCAGTGCTTCACGAAGATCATGATGTTCAGCAACTCACCCGACCACGAACGCATGCGACGCTTCGCGGGCTGGGCCTACTCACCCCGCGAGGTCACCGAGCGGCGACAGCTGGCGGCCAAGTGGGCGGAGCACTGGGCGACTCGGCTCGCCGAGCTCGACGAGGGCGGCCCGGTCGACCTCGTCGAGAACTTCGCCGTCCGCGTGCCGATATCCGTCACCGGTGAGCTGCTCGGCATCCCCGAGGCGGACCAGATGGGGCTGCGCTCCGCCATCACCGCGACCACGACCGCGTTCGAGCCCGTCTTCGACCGCGACGAACTGCTGCCCGCCGACGCGGGGATGGACGTACTGGTCGGCTATCTCGCCGACCTCGTCCGGGAGCGCCGCCGCCGACCGGGCGACGACCTGGCCGGCGCGATGGTCCGGGACCGCGACGCGGGCGCGGAGCTGAGCGAGGAGGAACTCGTCGCCAGCCTGGTGATGTTCCTGATCGCCGGCGTGCAGAGCCCCAGCGACGCGATCGGCAACACCGTGCGCCTCGCACTGCAACACCCCGCCGAGAGCCGGGAGATGACCGCCGACGACGACCTCGTCCCCGCCTTCGTCACCGAGAGCCTGCGGTACGACACACCGAATCACGTGCTGACCCGGGCCGCCGAGACCGACATCGACTTCTACGGTCATCGCGTCGCCGCGGGCAGCAGGGCGCTCCTCGTCCTGGCCGCTGCCAACCGCGATCCCCGCCGGTTCGCCGACCCGGCGACCTTCGACGTGGCCCGGAAGGACAACCGGCCGCTCTCCTTCGGCCTGGGCCCGCACTACTGCCTGGGCGCAGCCTTCGCCCGAATGCAGGTCGAGGTAGCCGTGCCGATCCTGCTCCGACACTTCCCACGCCTGGCCCTCGCGGACCCGCCCACCTTCCGGGACCAGCTGGTGACCCGAGGCTTCGCCCGCATGGACGTGACGCTCAATCCGTGACGCCCAAGCCGTGACGCGCAATCCTTGACCGGTCATTTCGCTGTCCGTCGTCTGCCATTGGTCTGTGGATTCACTTCCGCCTCGTAGCTTCACTCCGATCTCGGGGACCTACGGAACCGCAGGGGTGTGCATGAAGATCATGGCTACCGGTCGTATCGCCGCCACCGCGGCACTCTCCGCGTGTCTCGCCGCGGGGGGTGTGGCGGTGGCGGCCGACTCCAACCGGCACACCGACTCGCCCGCGACGAGCGCCGTCGCCAGGACGAGCCGGCCGGACGGCGCTCTCGCCCGCGCCTTCGAGGCCGTCGACCGCAACACCGCCTGGCAGCTCACCGGCAAGCTCAAGCTCGACTTCACGACGTACCACACCGAGGGCATGGTCCGGGCCGGCGGTCACATCTTCCTGTCCGCGGTCCAGATCATCGAACCCACGGTCAAGTACCCCACCCCGGTGGGTGGTTACGACCGCACTCCCGGACGCGGGATCGGCCACGTCTTCGTGATGGACGAGGACGGCCACCTCCAGCGCGACATCGTCCTGGGCGAGGGGGACATGTACCACCCCGGGGGCATCGACTCCGACGGCAGTTCGGTGTGGGTCCCGGTGGCCCAGTACCGTCCGAACAGCAGCGCCATCATCTACCGCATCGACCTCAAGACCCTTGCCGTACACAAGGAGTTCGAGGTCAAGGACCACATCGGTGGCATTGTCCGCGACAAGGTCACCGGTCACCTCATCGGCAACAACTGGGGCTCGCGCCACTTCTACGAGTGGAACGCGCGGGGGCGGCTCGTCGCCGAGTGGGACAACCCCGACTACTTCGTCGACTACCAGGACTGCCAGTACGTGCCGGACCGCAAGATGCTCTGCGGCGGTGTCACGAACCTGCCCCAGACCACGGCCGCGGGCGGCACGAGTGCCGTCTACGAACTCGGCGGCATGGCCCTGATCGACCTGCGCACCCACCAGGTCGTGCGCGACGTGCCCTTCCAGCAGTGGTCGACCGCCGGCCACGTGGCCACCCGCAACCCCCTCAAGCTGTCCGCCGACGGCGACAGGATCACGATGTGGGCCGCTCCCGACAACGGCGACGAGGGCAACGGCACCGAGATCCTCACCTACCAGGCGACAGTGACCCCGGTCGGCTGACGCGGGCCGCTGTCGTAACAGCGGCGGCCCGGACGGCCCCGGGGTGGGCTGCTGGCGGTGCGCCTACCGCGCCATCCGTGACCGGCCCGGTGGTCACAGGATGCTGTCGATGAACGTCCGAGTGGACTCGTGCACAGGCGCGTCGATGACCTGGGACGGCGGGCCCTTCTCGACGAGCCTGCCCTCGGACATGAACACCACTTCGTCGGCGACCCCGCGGGCGAAGCCGATCTCGTGGGTGACCACCATCATCGTCATGCCGCTGGTCGCGAGGCGCTTCATGACGTTCAGCACCTCGCCGACCAGCTCGGGGTCCAGCGCCGAGGTCGGCTCGTCGAAGAGCATGACGCTGGGCTTCATGACCAGCGCACGCGCGATCGCCACGCGCTGCTGCTGACCGCCGGAGAGGGTGCTGGGGTAGACGTCGGCCTTGTGGGCCATCCCCACCTCCTCCAGCGCCTGCATCGCGTCGGCCACGGCCTCGGCCCTGCTCACGCCCTTGACCCGGCGCGGCGCCTCGATGAGGTTCTCCAGCACCGTCATGTGCGGAAAGAGGTTGTACGCCTGGAAGACCATGCCGGTCTTGGTGCGCTGCTTCGCGATGGCGGAAGGCGGCAGTTCGTGCAGCTTGTCGCCCTTGATGCGGTAACCGATCACCTCTCCGTCCACGACGACCGTGCCTTTGGAGGGGCGTTCGAGGTGGTTGACGCATCGCAGCATGGTGCTCTTGCCCGAGCCGGACCGCCCGAGGATGACGACCACCTGCCCGCGGTGCACCTCCAGGTCGACGCCCTTGAGGACCTCGACCGGTCCGAAATTCTTGTGCAGGTCGATGATCCGGACGATCGGATCGGCCGTGGCGGTGTCGGTGCCGCCGGGCGCGGATGTCGGTGCGCTCATCGGATCTTCACCGGTCCTTTCGTTACGCCGGATTGGGGTTGTCGTTCGGCTGGGACCGCTGTGCGAGGCGGGATCCGAGCGCACGGAGTCTCGCGATTCCGCCCGTCGGCTGCGGGCCCACGTGGACACCGCGCCCGTAGTGCCGCTCGATGTGGCTCTGGGCGTAGGACAGCACGGTCGTGCACACCAGGTACCAGATCGAGATCACGACCAGCAGCGGGATGGTGCGGAAGTTCTGCGAGTAGATCAGCTGGGCCGAGTACAGCAGGTCGGAGAGGGCGATGATGCTCACCAGCGAGGAGTGCTTCAGCATGCCGATGACCTGGTTGCCGGTCGGCGGGACGATCACCCGCAGGGCCTGGGGCAGGACGACCCGGCTGAAGGTCTGCCACCGGTTCATCCCGAGCGCCACGGCCGCCTCGCCCTGGTGCTTGGGCACCGAGAGAAGGCCACCGCGCACGATCTCGGCCATGTAGGCCGACTCGTTGAGGGTCAGTCCGATGATGGCGACGGCCCAAAGGCTCAGCACGCTGTTGGTGGACGCGCCGACGATCTCGGGTCCGCCGAACGGCACGCTGAGCGACAACCGCGGGTACAGGGCCGACAGGTTGAACCAGAAGATCAGCTGGACGAGGAGCGGCGTTCCCCGGAAGAACCACAGGTAGGCGCCCGAGAGCGTGGAGAGCACCCGGTTCTCCGACATCCGGCACGCGGCCAGGACTACGCCGAGCACGATGCCCAGGGACATGGAGACCGCGGTGAGCACCAGGGTGGTGCGAAGGCCCGCCATGATCTTGGGGTGGAACAGGTAGTCCCGGACGACCGGCCATTCGAAGTTGTGGTTGGTGATCGCCGAGTAGCCCAGACTCGCCGCCACGAGGAGAACGAGCAGGGCGGACAGGCGCCGGCCGGGATGCCGCATCGGCACGAGGTCCGAGGGCGGGGTGGCCGACGGAGCCACGCGGGTGGAGTCCAGGACGGGGGCTGATTTCATCAGTTGCTCCCGGTGGACGGGAGGATCTCGGCCTTCTCGATCAGACCCTGGCCGGCGTTGAACTTGTCGAGGATCTGCTGCAGTTCACCGTTCTCGATCAGGTGGTCGGTGGCCGCCTGGACCGCCTTGGCGAACTTCGCGCTGTCGCTGTTGCGGGGGAGGATGAAGCCGGTCTTGTACTTGGGGGCCCACGGCAGCTCGACCAGCTTGAACTGGCCCTTGGCCTGGCTCATCACATAGGCTACCTGGCTCGCGCTGCTCACCGCCGCGTCGACCCGGCCGCCCCGCAGGGCGAGGTTGACCTCGGCCTGCGACTCGAAGGTCTTGACGGTGATCGCGCTCTTGCCGGCGCTCTTGCACTTGCCTGCGAGCTTGTCGGCCAGCGCCGCCTCGGCGGAGCCGAGCGACGCCGCAAGCGTGCGACCGCAGAGTGCCGTGTCGGTGGCCGCACTGGTGATCTTGCTGCCGACCGGCACCATGAGGGCGTCGGCCGACGCGTGGTTGGTCACGAACGTGACGGTCTTCGTGCGCTCGGCCGTCGCGTAGATCTCCCCGGTCGCTCCGTCGTAACGGCCTGCCTGGAGACCGGCGATGATGCCGTTGAACGGGGCTATCTTGATCTGGACCTTCAGGCCCAGCACGGCGGCGATCCGGCGTACGTTCTCGACGTCCCAGCCGGTGGGAGTCGCGCCGTCGGCCGGTTCGATCACGGCGGGCGGATACGTGGCGGCGGCGATCGTCAGGGTCCCCTTGTCGGCGATCGACTTGGGAACCAGGGCGGCGATCGAGGCGACCTTCTTCGACACGGTGCTGTCCGCCGCGGCGGTGGACGAACCGCTGTCGGACGAACCGCACGCCGCCGTCGACCCGACCAGGGCCACGGATCCGGCGATCGCCCCGAAGCGAACCAGACGTGAATCGCGAAGACGCTTCATGACTCTCCCTGTGGCTGAAATGCCCGAGCGGATTAATCACGACATAGGGCCTGTTTCGGAAGTCTTCAGCCCTCGGTGATGGCAGGTAACTTCGCACCTTCGGGGAGGTCTGACAAGATGTGATCACAGATCTTTTTGGTCCAGAGTGCTATGCGACCCGCTCTGAGCTGGGAAAATGCTTCAGTAACGAATTGGACCAGTGCTAGCGGGGGCGATCGCGGGCGCCTCGCTCATGCGGAAGGGCTACGGCGAAACCAGCTGCGCCTTGATGCGGTCGGTGGCGTTGGCCAACGACTCGGTGTTGATCCGGGCCGCCGCCTCGGCGTCGCGCCCATGGGCGGCCTTGAGCAGCTGCTCCTGGTACCGCCACAGCGAATCGTCGCCGGGGGTGTCGAGGGACGCACGGGCGCCGACGATCTTGTAGGCGCGGCAGTGCTCCCAGAGGGTTCGGATGGTGTTGACCAGCACGGGGTTGCCGGCCGCCTCGTAGAGGATCGTGAGCAGGGCCTCGTCGTGGTCCAGGTAGGCGACGACCTCGCCCTCGGTGATCGCGCGCCGCATCAGCTCGAATTCCTCACGCATGCGGGCGACCGCCGGCTCGTCGATCCGCGCGACACCTCGGCGTGCGGCCTCGACCTCCAGGATCTGGCGAGTGTCGTAGATGTGGAGCAGCTCCGCGAGGTGCTGGCCCTTCACCACCGAGCCCTTGTGCTGGACGCGTTCGGCGAACCCGGCCTCCTCCAGGCGCCGGATGGCCTCGCGTACCGGCATGACGCTGGTTCCGACCTCGGCGGCGATGTCGCGGATGCGCAGCCGATAGCCGGCCGGGTACTCGCCGCTCGTGATCGCCTCGTGCAGTACCGCGTACACCTGGTCGGTGAGGGAGCGCGCCGGCTCGACACGTTTGGACATACGCACGACTGAATCATAAACACCCTGGTCGGCGGCAGTGGTTCGACGAACGATCACGGCAGTGGCCCCGACGGTCGGCCCGCCCGAGGGGCGACCGCCTTCGAAAACTCCACCTGAACTCCACTCCAACCCATTGTGTGATCTGTGATCACATCTTATGGTGGCGGGCAACCCGGATGAAACCGGAACTCCCCCTCGGGCGGTGAGTCCGGGATCCGCTCCCGGAGGCTGTGATGACCGCAAACGCAGGAAACCGACTGGACGACGCGCCCCTGTCGCGCTTCCACAAGAAACTGGCGCTGTACTCCTCGGGAGGCCCGTTCATAGACGGCTACGTCCTCAGCGTCATCGGCGTCGCCATGGTGCAGATCAGCGACCAGCAGAACCTGTCCGACTCCGCCCAGGGCCTCATAGGCGCGTCCGCGCTGATCGGGATCTTCCTCGGCGCGTTCGTCGGCGGCCGGCTGACCGACAGGTTCGGCCGCCAGCTCCTCTACACCATCGACCTGATCGCCATCATCGCCTGTTCGGTCGCCCAGTTCTGGGCCGACGACCCGGTGTGGCTGTTCGTCCTTCGGCTGCTGATCGGTGTCGCGGTCGGCGCGGACTACCCCATCGCCACCTCCCTGCTGGCCGAGTTCACCCCGCGCCGCTACCGCGGTCCGCTGCTGGGCGGCCTGGTCGTCATGTGGTTCGTGGGCGCGGCGGCGGCGTACATCGTCGGCGAGATCCTGCTGCGGACCGGTGACGACGGCTGGCGCTGGATGCTCGCGAGCGCCGCACTGCCCGCCACGATCATCGTGCTGCTGCGCCACGGAACGCCGGAGTCCCCGCGCTGGCTTGCCAACAAGGGCCGCACCGAGGAGGCCGAGGCCGTCCTCAAGAAGGTCTACGGCTCCGACGTGACGATCGCCGACCTGCCCGACGAGGCGGAGGAGCGCGAGAACGTCGACATCAAGGCGATCCTGCGCTCCGGGTACGGCGGCCGGATGCTCTACATCACCGTCTTCTGGACCTGTTCGATCATCCCGCTCTTCGCCATCTACGCCTTCGGCCCGAAGATCCTGGACGCGCTCCAGCTCAAGGGCGGCCTCGCCAACATCGGCGAGGCGATGATCACCGTGATGTTCCTGATCGGCTGTGTGGTCGCCCTGCTCTTCGTGAACCGCATGGGCCGGCGTCCCCTGGTCATCCACAGCTTCGTCTGGTCGGGCCTGGCCCTGCTGCTGCTCGGGATCTTCCCCGACGCCCCCTCGGGCGTGATCATGACCCTGTTCGCGCTGTACGCGATCATCATCGGCGGCACGCAGATCCTTCAGTGGGTCTATCCGAACGAGCTCTTCCCGACCGAGGTGCGCGGCTCCGCCGTGGGCCTGGCCTCCTCCGCCAGCCGCATCGGCGCCGCGGTCGGCACCTACCTCGTCCCCATGGCCCTGACCGGCTGGGGCGTCGGCGGCACCATGCTCGCGGCCGCCGCCATCAACGCCGTCGGCGCCGTCGTCTCCGTCTTCTGGGCGCCCGAGACCCGCGGCCTGGCCCTGCACGAGGCCGCCGCACTCAAACCCCGGACCTCAGAGTCCGTCGGTCACCCCGCGCGCGTCTGAGCCGACCGGTCGGGCACCGCCCCGAACTGTCAAACCCGCACCCGTATTTCTGCCGGAGGGCACTGATGAAAGACGTAGTGATCGTTGGTGGCGGCATCGCCGGACTGGCCGCCGGCTGGCGGCTGCGCCACTGGGACACTCTCCTGCTCGAGTCGGAAGGACGGATCGGCGGGCGCATCCGTTCCGAGCGCCGCGGGCCGTACTGGCTCAACTGGGGCGGGCACGTCTACGCCGGCGGGGACTCGGCCACCTCGTGGCTGCTGAACAGCACGGGAATCGACTCGGTGCCGGTACCCGGCTCGCTGGCCGGTCTTTCCATGAACGGCAAGCTGCTGCTCAAGGGCCGGGTGGAGACGTACCCGTTCCGCATCCCGATGCCCATGTCGGCGCGCGTCGGCATGGTCAGGGCAGGCGCCAAGGTCGCGGTGCAGGTGGCCCGCTACGCCCGGATCGTGCAGCGGCGGCGGGGCGAGACCGAGGCCCAACGCCAGCAGCGGGTCTACGACTTCATGAACGACCGTTCCTTCAAGGACTTCATCGGCGATCTGCCGGAGGACGCCGAGGCACTGTTCAAGCCGACGGTGACCCGCTCCGCCGCCGACATCGACCAGCTGTCGGCAGGCGCGGGCGTCGGCTACTTCAGCCTCGTGTGGAACATCGGCGCCGGACTCTCGCAGAGCATCCTCGGCGGCCCCTCCACCCTCACCGAGTCCATCGCCACGGCCCTCGGCGACCGGGTGCGGCTGAACGCGGCCGTCGACGAGATCGTCCAGAAGAACGGTTCCGTCGTGGTCCGTTACCGGCAGGACGGCGTGGCACAGGAGGTCGAGGCCCGCTGCGTGGTCCTCGCCACCCCGGCGACCGTCAGCCACCGCATCGCCGTCGACCTCGACCCCGCCGTACGCGAGGCCCTGTCGAAGATCGTCTACGGCCCGTACGTGAGCGCGGCGTTCCTCTCCGACGAGACGGGACGCCAGGTCTGGGACGACGCCTACGGCATCGCCACCCCGAAGCGGTCCTTCAACGTCGCCCTCAACATGTCGAACGTCGTGCACGGTTACGAGTCCGAGCGCCGGCCCGGCAGCAGCATCATGACCTTCTCGCCGGGCAGCCTGGCGCGGGAGCTGCTGGAGCACGACGACGACAAGATCCGCCGGATCTACCTCGAGGACCTGGACCAGGTGCTGCCCGGCTTCGCGAACCACGTGGTCGAGGCCGAGGTACAGCGCTGGCCCACGGGTGCCCCGTACTGCTTCCCCGGTCGCGGAAAGCTCCAGCAGACGCTGACCCGCCGCAGCGGCAGGGTGCTCCTGGCCGGCGACTACCTCGGCACCCTCTACACCGAGACCGCGATCTCGTCCGGCCTGTCCGCCGCGCAGGAGGCGCAGAGCCTGCTGGCCACCGACCGGCACAGGGCGCCGCACGGCCTGACGCCGCTGCACGCGGCGTCGTAGACCCCCATCCCCCCGCTTCACCCGAGGAGTTCGAGAAATGTCGTCACAGCTGAGCGGTGTCCTGACCGCACTGGCCACACCGTTCGCGTCGGACGGGCGGATCGACGAGAAGACCCTGCGGCGCCTGGTCGACCGCAGCGTCGACGGGGGCGTCGACGGCGTCGTGGCCTGCGGATCGACCGGCGAGTTCGCCGCGATGAGCGCGGCGGAACGACGTCTGATCGTCGAGACGGTCGTCGACCAGGCGGCCGGACGGGTCCCGGTCGTCGCCCAGACCGGAGCCGTCAGCACCCGGGAAGCGGTCGACCTCTCCCGCCACGCACAGGCCGCCGGAGCCTCGGTCCTGATGGTGGTCACCCCGTACTACGAGCCGCTCACCCTCGACGAGACGCTGCACTACCTGCGCACCGTCGCCGACGCCGTGGACATCCCGATCATGCTCTACAACCTCCCCGGCGCCACCGGAGTCAACCTCGACCCGGACACCGTCGGCCGGCTCGCCCGCGAGGTCGACAACATCCAGTACATCAAGGACACCAGCGCCGACATGGCCCAGGCCGGACAGCTGATCCACCGCTACGGCGACGTCGTCTCCACCTTCGTCGGCTGGGACAGCCTGCTGCTCCAGGCGCTCGCCGAGGGCGCCGCCGGCGTCATGGCCGGAACCGCGAACGTGATGCCCGCCGAACTCGTCTCGATCCACCGGGCGTTGCGCGCCGGCGACCTCGCCCGTGCGCAGGCCGAATGGGCACGAATCCACCCGCTGATGGACGCGATCATGTCCGCGCCGTTCATCCAGGCGGTCAAGGCGGCCCTGGACGCGGTCGGAATCCCCGTCGGCGGGCCCCGTGAACCGCTGCTTCCGCTCGACGCCGACACCACCGCCCGGATCGCCTCCCTCGTCCAGAAGCTGCCGCAACCGGCCACACACTGAGCCATGCGCTTCCTCGACGAACAAGAAGTCCGCTCAGTGTTCGACCTCGACACCGCGATCGCTTCCCAGCGGACGGCCTTCACCGCCCTCGCGCGGGGCGAGGCGTGGCAGCCCGAGAAGATCCTGGGCGGCCACGCCGACGACCCCGACACCGTGTTCTGTTACGCCGCCCGCCTCGACCGCACCAGCGGCCCGGTCTGCAAGTTCGGGAGCGTCAACCCCGGCAACGCGGCGGCGGGTCTGCCGACCCACCACGCCGTGGTCGCCGTGCTCGACCCGCACACCGGCGCCCCCCTGGCCTTCATGGACGGCACGGCGATCACCACCCTGCGCACGGCCGCCGCGAGCGCCGTCGCGGTCGAGGCGCTGGCGAGGAAGGGCGCGACCCGCCTCCTCGTCCTGGGCTCCGGCGTGCAGGGACGCGCGCACGTCGAGGCCCTGCGGCACAACGGGACGTACGCCTGGACCGGCATGTGGTCGCCGCGCCGCCCTTCGCTGAACGCGTCCGTCGGCCGGCTGCGCGAGGAGGGCCACGACGTCGAGGCGCTGGAGTCGCCGCACGAGGCGATCGCCGAGGCGGACGTCATCGTCTGCGCCACCTCGGCCACCGAACCACTGTTCTCCGCCCGTGAGTTGAAGCCCGGTACGACCGTCGTCACCGTCGGCTCCTTCGACCGGCACCGCTGCGAGATCGGCCCCGACGTCCTGCACGCCAGCGAACGGGTCGTCGTCGACCACGAGCCCACGGCGCGGCAGAACTGCGGACCGCTCATCGCCGCCGGTACACCGACGGTCGTCGAACTCGGCCACGTCCTTACCGGCGACGCGACCGGACGCCGTAACGACGAGGACATCGTGACCTACCTCAGCGTCGGCATCGGCGTCCAGGACGCGGCGGCGGCCTGGAGCATCCACCGGCGGACGTCCGCAGGCACCACACCCCAGACAAGGAGTCAATGACATGACCACAGCCCGACGAGCGGTGGACGCAGCGCCCCTGATCGCCGAGACCGACCTTCCCCCGGCCGCCCACTTCATGGACGGGACCTTCGTCGAGCCGGTCACCGGAGGCCTCATCGACGTGGTCGACCCCTGTACGGAGAAGGTCGTCGCCCGGATCCCCGAAGGCACCACCGAGGACGTGGACCGCGCGGTGTCCGCCGCCCTCAGGGCCAAGGGCGAGTGGGCGAGGCGGCTGCCCCGGGAGCGCTCGGAGGTACTGCACTCGATCGCCGACCGCGTGGCCGAACACGCCGAGCTGCTCGCCGGGTTGGAGTCCGCCAACACCGGCAAGCCGCTCTCCGTCTCCCGGGACGACGTCGCCCAGACCGTCGACACCTTCCGCTTCATGGCCGGCGCGGTCCGCGCCACCACCGCCCTCGCCGCCGGCGACTACGCCGAGAACCACCTCTCGGTCATCCTGCGTGAACCGCTCGGCGTGATCGGCGTGGTCACCCCCTGGAACTACCCCCTCCTCATGGCCGCCTGGAAGATCGCGCCGATCCTCGCCGCCGGCAACACCCTGGTCCTCAAGCCCTCCGAGCAGACCCCCCTGACCACCCTGAAGTTCGCCGAACTCGTCGCCGACCTCCTGCCGCCGGGCGTGCTGAACGTGGTCAACGGTTACGGCCCCGTCGTCGGCGCCCGGCTCGCCGAGCACCCGGACCTCGACATGATCGCCCTGACCGGCTCGGTGGGCAGCGGCCGGGCCGTCGCCCGGGCCGCCGCCGACACCCTCAAGCGGGTGCACCTCGAACTCGGCGGCAAGGCACCGGTCCTGGTCTTCCCGGACGCCGACCTGACCGCCGCCGCACAGGCGTTGCGCGTCGCCGGTTTCTGGAACTCGGGCCAGGAGTGCGGGGCGGCCTGCCGGGTCCTCGTACACGAGTCCGTCGCGGAGGAGTTCGTCCGGCAACTCGTGGACGAGGTGAGCCAGTTGGTCGTCGGGGATCCGCAGGCCGGCGAGGACGTCGAGGTCGGCCCGATGGTCTCGAAGGCCCACTTCGACCGTGTCTCCGGCTACCTGGAGCGCGCCCGGAAGGCCGGCATCCGCGCGGCGACCGGCGGCGAAGCCCTCGACGGGCCCGGCTACTTCATCGCGCCCACCGTCCTGGTCGACGTCCCCGAAGGCGCCGAAGCGGCCCGCGAGGAGATCTTCGGCCCGGTGATCACCGTCGAGACCTTCACCGAGGAGGAGGAAGCGGTACGGCGGGCAGGCGACGTCCCCTTCGGTCTGTCGGCGTCGGTGTGGACCGAGGACGCGCGCCGCAGCCACGACATCGCCGCGCGCCTCGACTTCGGCACCGTCTGGGTCAACTCCCATCTGGTGCTGGCCAGTGAGGTCCCCTGGGGCGGCTTCAAGGGCTCCGGCTACGGCCGGGACCTGTCGGTCTACGCACTGGACGACTACTCCCGCACCAAGCACGTCATGCACAACCACGGACGCTGACCCCCTTGGAACGAGGACGGCCTGCCCAAGAACCGCCACCGCGCCCATCACGTCGAGAAGGCGCGGGGCGGCGACGGGCTGACCATGATCGGCGCCAGCGCACTGGTCGGCCGGGACAGCGCACCGGCCTCCGTCCGTGCGGCGATGCTGGATGTGGCCCGCCTCTGCCGGACGCTCTGAGCGAGTGCGCCGCTCAGACGGTGACGACCAGCTTCCCCCGGGGGTGCCCCGACTCCAGATGCCTTACGGCCGTGGCGGCCTCCGTCAGTGGATAGGTGCGGTCGATGACCGGAACCACCGTCCCGGCCTCCGCGAGTTCGGCAAGCTTCAGCAGGTCCTGCTGCCGGGTGACCGCGATGACCGGCCGGAGCTTCTGCCCGACGAAGGCGGAGAGCGCCAGGCCGCGTATCCAGCGGTCGGTGCCGCCGAACACCGGGCCGCCGTCCTCGCCGCCGACGAAGACGACGGTGCCGCGCGGGGTGAGGACGCGTCGCAGGTGGGAGAGGCTGCGGTTACCGGCGGAGTCGAGGACGAAGTCGTAGCGCACGGGCCGGTCGGTGATGTCCTCGCGCGTGTAGTCGATGACGTCGTCGGCGCCGAGGGACCGGACGAGTTCGGCGCCGGTGGGTCCGCAGACCCCGGTGACCCGGGCGCCGTAGTGGACGGCGAGCTGGACGGCGTACGTGCCCACGCCGCCGGAGGCGCCGATCACCAGCACCTCCTGCCCCGGCTTGGGACGCGCCAGGTCCAGCCCCTGGAGGGCGGTCACGGCGGAGACGGGGAGGGCGGCGGCCTGCTCGAAGCTGAGGCCCGTCGGTTTCGGGACGAGCTGCTCGGCCTTGCCGCACGCGAACTCGGCGAAGGAGCCGTTGCATTGGCCGAACACCTCGTCACCGGGCTTGAGCGAGGTCACCTTCGCGCCGACCGCCTCGACCACCCCCGCCGCGTCCCATCCCCGCACCCGGTGGGCGGGCTTCCGCAGGCCGATCTGCCGGTTGAGGCGGGCGAAGTACGGCCGCCCGGTCATGAGATGCCAGACGCTCGGGTCGACGCCGGCGGCCCGCACCCGCACCAGGACCTCCTCGTCGCCGGGGACCGGTGGGTCGATGTCCCGCAGCCGCAGGCGGTCGGCGGAACCGTAGACGTCCTGGACGATGGCCTTCATCGGGCTCTCCCTCACCGCGGCCGTGTCGGGGTGCTCTCCTCCTGATCGTCTGCACCGACCACGCCGTTGGCCAGAGCCTGACGGACGGCCGGTCAGGAACCGGTCAGGGTGTCCAGCGTCAGGGCCACCAACTGGCCCTCCAGAACCTGCAGATCGGTCTCCGGGAGATGTACCGGCTACTGGGTGCGC
The DNA here is from genome assembly GCF_050936785.1 of Streptomyces sp. CA-249302. Classification (NCBI taxonomy): domain Bacteria; kingdom Bacillati; phylum Actinomycetota; class Actinomycetes; order Kitasatosporales; family Streptomycetaceae; genus Streptomyces; species Streptomyces sp. CA-249302. The sequence continues at coordinate 9,520,163 of NZ_JBNJMG010000001.1, forward strand.
CAGGCAGACGTCGTGGCCTTGGGCCGGATGCGGTGGTGACACGGGCCCGGCCCACGCCCCATCATGGTGGGGTAATGGGGGGTTCGGTGCATGTGTCCCGTGTGCGCCACCGTGGTCGGATGCCGCGTGTGGTGCCGGTGGCGGCTGCCCGGGCGGGGCTGTTCTCCCTCCTGGGTACGGCGGTCGCGGCCACGGTGCACCATCTGGCCTTCGACTCCAGCCCCTCCTTGCTGGTGCGGGGGCTCGCGGCCCTCGTGCTGTTCGGCGTCGCGCTGCCCGGCGCGGGCCACGACAAGCCGCTGGTACGGCAGTTGGTGCTCGCGGCCGGCGCGCAGGTGCTCGTCGGCTACTGGTTCGTACGGGCCGACGGCGCGATCTCCGTACCGCCGCATGCGATGTGGCCGTCCTCCGTGCACGCGGGCTGGCCGGTCGTCGTCGGACATGTGCTGCTGACCGTGCTGTCCGCGGTGCTGCTGCGCGGCGTGGACAACTCCCGTCGGCGCGTGCTGTACGTGGCGGGCTGCAAGTGGCTGCACCTGCGTGAGGTGCTGCGCGGGCTGTTCACCCCGGTGCACGCGCCCGCCGACCTGACCGTGTCTCCCGGTGCCCGGCGGCGCGCGCATGCGGGGCCCGTGCCCGGGGTGCCCCGCCCGGCGCTCCTCGCGGACGCGGTCGTCCGACGCGGACCCCCTTCCCCCTCCCCGCTGCCGCGCTCGCGGCGGCTCTCGGTGTGCATCTGAAAGCTCCATTCCCACCTGCCTCACAACACCGGGGCGCGGGCTGCCCCAACTGCGCCGCGCCAGGGGAGAATTCATGTCCGAGACCGTTGTCGTCATCGGGGCGGGCCCGTACGGCCTGTCCACCGCCGCGCATCTGAAGGCGCGCGGCCTGAGTGTCCGGGTGTTCGGTTCGCCGATGGCGAGCTGGGCCGAGAACATGCCCGCGGGCATGCTGCTGAAGTCGCCGCCGAGCGCGTCGATGCTGTCCGCACCGCGTCCGGGGTTCACCCTGGACGACTACGCCCGGCGGACCGGCGAGCCCCGGCTGACCGGGCACGAGCCGGTGCCCGTGGGGATGTTCGTGCGCTACGGGCGCTGGTTCGCCGAGGAGTTGGTGCCCGAGGTGGAACGGGTCCGAGTCCTCGCCGTCGACCGGCAGGCCGACGGGTTCCGGCTCAAGCTCGCCTCGGGCGAGGAGCTCGGTGCGGCGGCCGTGGTCGTGGCCAGCGGCATGGACGGCTTCGCGCACGTCCCGGAACCGCTCGCCGAGTTCGTGCCCGAGGGTCTCGTCTCGCACACCTCGCACCACGCCGACCTCAAGGTCTTCGCCGGCCGTGAGGTGGTCGTGGTGGGCGCGGGGCAGTCGGCGCAGGAGAGCGCGGCGCTGTTGCAGGAGTCCGGAGCGCGGGTCCAACTGCTCGTACGGGCAAGGAAGTTGGTGTTCGGTGCGGCGCCGACCCCGCCGCCGCACTGGCAGCCGGACACTCCGCTGGGCCGCTCCTGGGGCCTCTACGGAGTCGTCCACCAGGCCGCCGCCTTCCGCTACCTGCCCACGGCCACGCGGCTGCGACTGGTGAAGCGGGTGCTCGGCCCGTTCGGCGCGTGGTGGCTCAAGCCGCGGCTCGACGGGGTCGTCCCCGTGCGGCTGGGCGAGCACATCACGGATGCGCGGCGACAGGACGGCGGAGTGCTCATCACGACCAGGGACGTGGAAGGACGGCCCCACTCCCTGGCGGCGGAACACGTCCTGGCGGCCACCGGCTACCGGGTCCGCGTGGACGGCATGGACTTCCTGGCCCCGGAGCTCCGCGCCGGCCTCACCCGCACCGGAGGCTCCCCGCATCTCGACGCGGGGTTCCAGTCCTCCGTACCCGGCCTGTACTTCACCGGCATCCAGGCGGCGGCCACCTTCGGACCGCTGATGCGGTTCACCTGCGGGACGGCTTTCGCGGCGCCTCGGCTCGCGGGGGCGCTGGCGGGGCGGGGCACATTGGGCTAGCCGCCGTTCAGGGGCGGGCCGAGTGCAGCGCGTCGCCGTACAAGACGCGGCTGTGCCGCTGGCCCGCCCCCACCTGTGTGGCGTCGCCGAAGTGGGGATGGTCGTCGTGGAAGGCCTTTGTGCTCATGCTCCGCTTGGACGGACCAGACGGACCAGACGGACCAGACGGATCAGGACGTCTCCCGGACCGGAAGCTCCAGCCGCAGCTCGTAGCCCCCGTCGGCCGTCGGCCCCGCCGTGACGCCGCCGCCGAGCAGCTCCGCGCGCTGGCGCAGGCCGGCCAGGCCGTGGTGGGCGCCGGGGAGGGGTAGGGCGGGGCGGTCGGGGGCCGAGTTGGTCACCACGACGGTCACGATCTCGTCCGTGTGCCCCAGGCGGATCGATGCCTTGGTGCCGGGCGCGTGCTTGCGGGCGTTGGTCAGCGCCTCCTGGACGGTGCGGTAGACGGCTCGCTGCACCGCGGGCGGGAGGTCCGCGGGCAGGTCGGTGTCGAGGTCGGCCTCGATGCCGCTGCCCTCCACCAGTTGGGGCAGGCGGTCGAGTGAGGGCTGCGGGGTCAGTTCGGTGGGGCGGCTGCCCGCGGCGCGCAGCACGCCGACCATGTGCCGCAGTTCGTCCAGCGTCTGCACACCGAGCCGCCGGATGTCGGCCGCGGCCTTCTTCGTCTCCGGGTCCCGCGTGCCCACCTGGAGCGCGCCGGCCCGCACCGCGATCAGACTGACCTGGTGGGAGACGACGTCGTGCATCTCCCGGGCCAGCTGGGCGCGTTCCTTGGCCAGTACGCTCTGCGCCAGCAACTGCCGTTCGCTCTCCCGCGCCCGGGTGATCTCCGCGAGCCGCAGGGCGAGTTCACGCCGGGCCTGGACCAACTGCCCGAGGAAGACGGGCGCGGTGGCGGTCGCCAGACTGTAGGTCACCTTGATCAGGGCCGTGGGGTCGGTCAGGTCGGCGAACTCCGGCGCGGGCCACGACCATACGGTGGTGTCGCCGGCGGCGAAGGCCAGGGCGCAGCCGGCCAGCAGCACGCGCCGACGGCTCAGCGAGGCCAGTGTGTACAGCGCGGCCAGGGTGGCGAACACCGCGTCCGTGACGAGGGTGGTGGGGAACGCGAGCAGATAGGTGAGCAACGGGTGCCGCCGCCGCAGGACGAGTGCGAAGGCCGCCAACAGGGCGACGGCCAGGGGCACTTCGTCGTGCGTGTGCACATGGACCTTCACGTCCAGCAGGGCCGCCAGGACGACGGCCACGTCGAGGGCGGCGGCGGGCGGACGCCGGGCGGTCATCCGTCCTCCTCGCCCCGCACCGTCCTGAGCAGCCCCGCCCGCTCCGCGAGCAGCGCCGCCTGCACCCGGCCGCCCACCTTCAACTTGGTGAGGATGGCGCTCACATGGTCCTTCACCGTCGCCGAGCTGAGGTGCATCCGGCCCGCGATGCCGGAGTTGGACAGCCCCTCGGCCACCAGGACGAGCACGTCCCGTTCACGCTCGGTCAGCCGGTCGACGCCGAGGGCGGCCGGGTTGTGGGGACCGGCGTCCAGATAGCCGTCGACGACGGTACGGGTGACCTTCGCCGACAGGACGACCCCGCCGTCGGCCAGGGAACGTATGAGATACGGCAGTTGCTCGGGATCCGTGTCCTTCAGCAGGAAACCGGCGGCTCCGGACCGCAGCGCGGCCGCGACGTACTCGTCCATGTCGAAGGTCGTCAGCATCGCCACCACCGGCGGCGGCTCCATCCGGCGCAGCTCGGCCAGTACGGTCAGCCCGTCCACGTCCGGCATCCGGATGTCGAGCAGCACCACGTCCGGACGCGCCTGACGCGCGGTCCGCACCGCCTGGCCGCCGTGCACCGCCGCCACGACCTCGATGTCGTCGGCGGTGTCGAGGATGTGCCGGAAACCCGTACGGATCATGGCCTCGTCGTCGACCACCAGAACCCGGATCATCTGTGCTCCGTTCGCCGCCGGACCACCGCTGAACCGCTACGACGCCCCGGACCGCCGACCGGTTCCTGGGCGGGGCGCCCCCGCACCGGCGGTGCGCGCCCCGCCGGTCGGCGGGGGCGACACCCGTCACCCGCCGGATGGGCAGCAGCCCCACCGACCCCAACTCTGGGGACCATGACGCAAGAAGCGACCCGGATGCCCGCCCTCCCGGCCACGGAACGACCCGCGCACCGCCCCCGCCCGCCGTCGACCGGCCGCCTCGTCGGCATCGACCTGGCCCGCGGCCTCGCGGTCCTCGGCATGTACGCCGCCCACGTCGGCCCCGACCCCACCGTCGGCGGCCCCCTCGGCTTCCTCCTGGAGCTGCCACGAGGCCGCGCCTCCGCGCTGTTCGCCCTCCTCGCCGGCTTCTCCCTGGTCCTCATCACCGGCCGCCCGCACCCGCGCACGGGACGCGCGGGCCGGCAGGCGATGTGCCGGATCGTCCTCCGCGCCCTCGTCCTGATGGCACTGGGCTTCGCGCTCACCGCCCTGGACACGGACGTCGACGTGATCCTCTCCTTCTACGGCCTCCTCTTCCTCCTGGTCCTCCCGCTGTACCGCCTGAGCGCGCGAACGCTCGCCTGCATCGCCGCAGCGGGCGCGCTGATCCTGCCCCAAGTCCTGTACGTGGTACGGCAGTCGGTCGAGGGCGGCGACTGGGCGGACGCCGTCGTCGCCGCGGACCCACTGGCCCGGATCACCGGCACGGACGGCTTCATGGAGCTGCTGTTCACGGGCGAATACCCGGTGCTCACCTGGATGTCGTTCATGGTCGCGGGCATGGCGGTCGCCCGCCTGGACCTCGCCCGGGGCCGCACGTTCACCCAACTCTCCTGCACCGGCGGCGCGTTGGCACTGCTCGGCTACGGCGGCTCCTGGCTGGCCCTGCACCTGGTCCCGCACGCCCTCACCACGGTCGCGGCCGCGACGGACGGCGGCTCGGCCGGCTCCGCCTGGTGGTCGGACACGGTCGGCGACGTCACCGACGGCACCCCCGCCGACTGGCTGCTGGTGGCCGCGCCGCACAGCCAGACGACGTTCTCGATCCTCGGTAACACAGGGGTGGCGCTCGTCGTCGTGGCGGCATGCGGCGCAGCCGCCCGCATGCCGCGCCTGCTCCGCCCGGCCACCCCGGTCACCGCGGTCGGCATGACCGCCCTGACCGCCTACGTTCTGCACATCCTCGCCATCAGGGTCGTGGGCATGGAGGACGCGACGGGCCCGGCCCTGCTGTCCCTCCTCCTCTTCACCCTGGCCGCCATGCTCTTCGCGACGACCTGGACGCGCCACTTCCGCCGGGGCCCGCTGGAGTACCTGCTGCACACGGCCACCCGGCCCGCGCGGCTCGTCAGGTGAGCCCCGCCGCTACGCTCCCGCGCCCGCCACCACCTCACGCGCGAGAGCCGGCAGATCCGGCAGGGCGGGATGACCGGGCCCTCCCGCCAGGCGAGGAGGACCGGGACGGCCGGTGCGTCGGCAAGCGGGCGGAAAGCCGACGCGGGGTGGGTGTGGTTGCCCGGGGTGGCCGTCGTGGAGATGCCGACGGCCCGCCCCGCGGCGATGGCCACCAGCCACTCGTCGGTGGTGGCCACCTCGATGCTCGCGACGGGCCGGGCCCCCGTCGGCCACAGGTCCATCGTGGTAGTGCCGGACACGGTGTTGAGGGCGATCGGGTGGTCGGCGAGATCGGCGAGATCGGCGAGGGTCACCTGAAGACACGACCTAGAGCCGTACCGTCATCCGCACCGCCACGTCGTCCCCCGCCGAAAGCCCCTGCGGCCCCCGCACCGCGTTCTTCAGCGGGAGCAGATAGCCGCCGTCCTTGGGGAACAGCGAGGTGGCGAAGGCGAGTTCGCCGATCTTGGCCTCGACCGGGATCACGCCCCAGCCGTACGTGGCCAGTGCGGCCACCTCGCGGATGTCGGCGGACTCCTGGTCGGGCACGGGGACGAAGTAGTACGGCGCCGGCCCGCGCCACTCGATCACCCGGCCGGTGAAGGCGAGTTCCACTCGGCTCAGCTCCGTTCTTCCAGGACGGCCAGGTCCCGCTCGGCGTAACTGCGGTGCCACCACTCCTCGTTGAGGACGACCAGCAGGCACTGTCGTACGGCGAAGCAGGCGCCCTCGTCCGGCCAGCCGGGTCCCTCCAGCGGCTCGGTCACCAAGTCGAGCTGTTCGTCGGCGAGTTCGGCGACGACCCGTCGTACCGTCGCCATCGCCGTAAGGCGCAGGGCGAGCGCCTCGTCGAGGGGCGGGCGGGCCGCGAGGTCGTGCGGGACGCCGGGGCGGGGGTCCATCTGGTCCCAGGGGAGGGACAGCGGATGCCAGGGCGCGGGGTCGCCCAGGATGCCGCGGTCGACCCAGGCCTGGGTCGCGAAGGCGAGGTGGCGCAGGGTCTGGACGAAGGACCACTCGCCGTCGACCGACTCGTGCAGCAGCTCGGGGGACAGCCGGCGAGCCCGCTCCACGGTCGTCGCCCACAGCCGTTCGTTCAGGGTCCAGGCCTCGCGGAAGCCCTCGGCGGTCGTCGGCCGGAAGCTGGGGCGCTCGGGGTGCCGGCGGTCCAGTTCGGCCTCGACCAGCGGTGCCACGTCCACGCCGTTGACGACGAGGCTCTCGATCTCGCCGTCGATGGTGGTGCCGGAGACCTCGACACCGCGCATCCTGACGCCCTTGAGGGCACAGTCCCGCAGCGAGGCCCGGTTGAGGCTCACCGTGGTGAAACGCGCCCCCGTCAGGTCCGCACGCTCGAACTCCGTACCGCGCAGGTCGGTGAAGTCGCTGTCGCCCATGGCAGTCAGAGTAGGGCCGGCGCGCCGTCGCGCAGGCGCAGTCGTCACTCGTGACAACAGGAAACCCGGGGCCGGACACGGGTGTCCGGCCCCGGGTTCGGGGCCCGAGGGGCTGGGGTCAGTCGACGTCCACCGGGCCGTCGTTCGACTTCCGGTCGTCCTTCGCGCGCAGTTCGAGTACGCCGTTGCCGGCCGGCGGGCGGCTCTCGGAGTCCTGGTTGCCGAGGTTCGCCCGGACCGAGTCCAGGATCGTCAGGCCCTGCGAGACCAGGCCGGCCGCGATCTCGCCGAGGCCGTCCGCGCCGTTGAGGACGTTGACGTTGGCGCCGGAGAGACCGCCCGCGGCCTCCTTCACGATCTGCGGGAGCTGGTCGATCAGCATCCGGTCCAGCGCGACCCGGTCGTACGAGGCCGCCGCCTCGGCCTGGATCTTCATCCGCTGCGCGTCCGCGTTGGCGAGCAGCCGGATCCGCTCGGCCTCCGCCTCGGCGGGCTTCACGATCTCGGCGACCAGCTGCTCCTGACGCAACTTCGCCTGCCGCTGGGCCAGTTCGGTCTGCGCGGCGAGCACCTCCTGCTGGGCGTGCGCCTGCGCCAGCGGTCCGGCCTGCGCGGCCTGCGCCTGGGCGCGGTCCACCTCGGCCGAGTACTCCGCCTTGACGACCGCGGTCTGCCGCTCGTACTCGGCCTGCTTACGGGCCGCCTCCTGCTGTGCCTCCGCCGCGGTCTGGGTGGCCTGGGCCTGGGCGATCTGGGCCTGCCGCTGGATGGCCGCCCGGTGCGGCGCGGACATCGCGTCGATGTAGCCGGCGTCGCCGTCGTCGATCGACTGGATCTGGAGCGAGTCCACGATCAGACCGATCTTCGCCATCTCCGTCTTGGAGGTGTCCAGCACCTCGGCGGCGAGCTTCTGCCGCTCGGTGACGATCTCCTCGACCGTCATCGAACCGATGATCGCGCGCAGGTGGCCCGCGAAGATGCGCCCCGTCAGCACCGACATCTGCTCCTGGTCGGAGAGGAAGCGCTGGCCTGCGTTGATGATGCTCTCGCTGTCGTTGCCGACCTTGAACGCGATCACCGCGCGGACGCTCAGCGCGATGCCCTGTCGGGTGACACAGGTCTCCGTGACCTCCGCCTCGTTCATCGACAGGGTCAGGAAGCGGGTCTTGCGAAAGAACGGGACCACGAACTTGCCGTGCCCCGTCACCACCCGGAACGGCGCGCCCCCCAGTCCCCGCCGCCCGCCCGAGATCAACATCGCCTCGTCGGGAGCGGGAACGCGGTAACCGAACATTCTGCTTCTCCTAATCTGCCTCGGCGAAGTAGCCGAGCGCGGCCAGTGGATCCACCCACTCGATGACGCCGACCTCACGACATCCACGTGACTCGATCACGAGTACCGTCGCCCCCGTCGGCAGGGGATCCTCGGACCATGCGATGAAGGTCTCGGAGCCGCCTCTGACGCGCACCAGAATCTCGCCAGGGCCGGCTGCTCCCCGGGTTCCGACGAGTACCTTCCCCGTGCAGCCGATCACGGCTTCGTCCTGCGGTATCACCGGCCGACCTCCCACGCGTTGGCCCATGTTTCCGACGATAGACCCACCAGTAGCAGGGGCCTAACACCAGGGACGATTCAGCCAGGCGAGCGGTTCGCCGGACCGCCGACAAAATCGAACAGAAGACCCGCATGCTTGCGCAAGCGAAGAACCATTACACTCGCCACCCCACACAGCTCACGTGGGCGCGGCCGGCTCCGGCCGCCGCGGCCTTCGTCCATCGGGGGAGAAACATGCCGGATCCTGACGGCACAGGGGCCGACGCCGGTACCGCGTTCGAGCAGGTCCTGGACCGAGCCCTGGGCTCGGGGCAGGTCAAGGAGGCGCTGGACCGCTCCGGCGGTACCCCCGCCCGGGAGCGGCTGCGCGCCCAGGCGCTCCAGGCGCGGTCCGCCATCGCCGCGGCGGCCGGCGTCGACCACCGCGAAGAGCCCGCGCGGGACGCCTGCCGCTTCCTGTCCGTGCGGGCGATGCTCGTGCCGGGCGTGCCCGCCGTCACCGCGGCCTTCTTCCTCATCCTCGGCTTCAGCATGATCACGCTCGACGGACGGCCCTACATCGGCGAGGGCCTGATCACGGCCGGGCTGATCGTCGGCGCGATGGCGGCCGGCGCGGCGGTCGGCGACGCCGCCTGGTTCTTCACCACGTCGGCCCGCGGTCGCTCCGACGCGGACGCACGGGCGCGGGAGGACTGGGAGCTCGCGCTGCTGGAGCGGGGCATGGTGCCGTTCCTGTTGCGCGAGCTCGACGACCCCCGAGCGTCGGAACGGGGCCGCTGACCCCTGACGCTCCACCTCTACAAGGGCGTTGCCGCGTGCAGCAGGAGCAGCAGGGTCACCGCGGAGTTCGCCGAGAACATGGCGGACAGGGCGGTGCCCGCCGTCGCGCTCCACAGGGCGAGGCCGACGGTGGTGAACAGCGGCGGCCAGGCGCGGGCCGCGGGCGGCGGGGCCAGCAGGGCGGCGACCCGGCGGGGGAGCGGGCCCGGGGCCGCGAGGGCGGCGAGCGTCGGCGCCGGGGCGGCGCGCGAGACCAGGGCCGCCTTGCCGATCGCCCGGGCGACGGTCCGGCGGCTGCCGACGTGCTGGGCGGCCTCCTCGTCGGCCCAGCGCTCCGTGACGTACGAGACGGCCGTGCGCAGCGGCAGCAGGAACGGGTTGGCGCGGGCCGCCAGTCGGACGATCAGCAGGTGCCGGTGGTGCCGGGCGGCGAGATGGGCCCGCTCATGGGCGAACAGGGCGCGGCGCTCCCGCGGCTCCAGGCAGTCGAGCAGCCCGGTGGACACCACGATCCGGTCGCGCCGGCCGCCGGGCAGCGCGTACGCGTACGGCTCCCCGTCGGGAAGGACCGCGACCGCGGTGTCGCGCAGGCCGGCGAGGGCCGCGTGCGCCCGCCGCCGGATGCGGTGGTGATGCCAGAGGGCCCGAGCGCACCCCGCAACGACCGCCAGGAGCACGGGAATCGCCGCCTTCCCCGCGATCTCGTCGTGCGGCACGCTCTGCCGTACCTCGGGGTCCGACCAGCCGTCCGGCAGGGGATTGCCCGGCAGTTGGGCGGTGCCGACCACCATCAGCAGGGCCAGGCACAGGGTGCTGCACAGCGCCATGACCGCGGCCAGACCGGTCAACAGCCTTGTGGCGGCGCGCGGATGGAGGTGCTGGGTGGCCGCCCGGGCTATCGGCCACGCGGTCAACGGCAGGACGAGCGGCAGGAAGACGAAGACGCCCACCGGCCGTCAGTCCGCCGGCTCGTCGGCGGCCCGGTCCAGCAGATCCCGCAGCAACTGCTCGTCGCCCTCCGGCAGAGCGGTGATGAAGCGGGCCAGCACCGCCCTGCGGTCCCGCTCGCGGTCCAGCACCTTGTGCATCTTCAGCGCGGCCAGACCGGCCTCGTCCGCGGCCGCCGACCAGACGAACGAGCGCCCCTCCCGTTTCCGGGTCACCGCCTGCTTCTCCAGCAGCCGGCTCAGTACCGTCATCACGGTCGTGTACGCGAGACCGCCGCCGAGCCGCTCCTGCACCCACGCCGCGGTCACCGGGCCGTCGGCCTTCTGCAGGGCACCGAGCACCTGCGTCTCCAACTCGCCTTGCGCGCGGCGCTGGGGGCGCGGATCCGGTTTCGCCATGTCCCCATCGTATAGAGAGCCTTGGACAGGGCTTTGCCGATCACCGTGGGACTCGGATGGCGACCGCCCCCACCCCCTGGTTGTACAGTTGCGCAATGTAGCAATCATCGAAGCGGAAGGGGCGGGCGGGATGCTGCGCAACGGACTGGAACCCTGGCACCTGCTGATCGTGGCGATCGTCATCATCGTGCTGTTCGGCTCGCGGAAGCTGCCGGACACCGCTCGGGCGCTGGGCAAGTCCATGCGCATCCTCAAGAGCGAGGCGAAGGCCATGAAGGACGAGAACGCCACGGAGGCGACTCAGGGGCGCTGAGAGGGCTTGTCCCGTTCGACGACGGTGCCGGGGATCACCTTCCCGGCACCCGGCGCGTCCTGATCCTTGAGGGCCCTGGCCTCGCTCTTGAAGATCCGGGCCGCCCGGCCCGCCGAGCGGGTCAGCTCCGGGAGCTTCTTGAAGCCCAGGACGGCCACGACGACGAGCAGGATCAGGGCGAGTTCGCTCAAGCCGAACATCAGGTCTGCTTTCTCCCGGGAACCAGCGATCCACAAATGATCTACAGCGCTGTAGAAGTCTCTCCCGAGGTGTGATCGTTCGACAAGTACGTCAGTTGCTATATTGCGCAATCATCCAACCCGAGTGGTGCGCCGTCGCGCCGATGGTTGGCGTCGGCCACAGCGTAGGGAGTGGGAGTTGAGCGACCCCTGGGGCGAGACCCGCGGCCGTGCGACCACGCGGGATCGCCGGGCCGGAGTGCCACGTCAGCGCGAGACGGACGACGGACCGGGCCGCCCCGCGCCGGGCGGCCGGGCGGCGGCCCGGCAGGCCGCACGCTCCCAGGGGCGCCGGGCGGGCGGCCGCCGCGCCAAGCCGGTCGCGCGCCGCAAACGGATCGCCCGCATAGCCCTGTTCACCGTCTCCGCGCTGATCCTGGTCACCGCGGGCGGCGGCCTGTGGCTGTACGAGCACCTCAACGGCAACATCAAGAGCGTCGCGATCGACGACGGCGCCGGCGGCAAGGAGAAGGCCGACGCCTTCGGCCGGACCCCGATCAACATCCTGGTCATCGGCTCCGACGGCCGGAACAACGCCGCCGACTGCAAGCTGGGCGGCGGCTGCGGCTCGGCGACTTCGACCGTCGGGCACAACGCCGACGTCGAGATGGTGGTGCACGTCTCCGCCGACCGCTCCAACGCCACCGTGATGAGCGTGCCGCGCGACACCATGACCCAGGTCCCCGCCTGCACCGACCCGGACAGCAAGCAGTCGACGACCGGCTACTACGGCCAGATCAACAGCGCGCTCCAGTACGGCCCCGCCTGCCAGGTCAAGACCGTCCACCAGCTCACCGGCATCACCATCGACCACTTCGTGATGCTCGACTTCTCCGGGGTCGTGAAGATGTCCGACGCGGTGGGCGGCGTCTCGGTGTGCGTCAGCGACAACGTCTACGACACCTACTCGCACCTCAAGCTGTCCAAGGGCACCCACACCCTCAAGGGCGACGCGGCGCTGGAGTTCGTCCGCTCCCGGCACGGCTTCGGCGACGGCAGCGACCTGGGCCGCACCGTCTCCCAGCACCTCTTCCTCAGCGCCATGATCCGCAAGTTCAAGAGCGCGGGCACCCTCGCCGACCCCGCCAAGGTCTACTCCCTCGCCGACGCGGCCACCAAGGCACTGACCGTGGACACCGGCCTGGGCAGCGTCAGCAAACTCGTCGACCTCGCGACCGACCTGAACAAGGTGCCGTCGAAGCGGATGACGTTCACCACGATGCAGACCGGCGCCGACCCCACCAACGCCAACCGGGTCGTCCCCGCGGCCGCCGCCAAGGCGTTGTTCGCCGCCATCGCGGGCGACCAGTCGCTCAGTTCGGGCAGCGGCAAGAAGTCCTCCGCGTCCCCGTCCGCGTCCGCTACGGCGACCGTCGCACCCTCCACGGTCGACGTCCAGGTCGAGAACGGCACCACGACCGGCGGCCGCGCCTCGGCCGTCGCCGACGCCCTGCTCGCCAAGGGCTTCGGCTCGGGCACCACGTCCGGCAACGCCCCGCGGCAGGCGACGACCACCGAGCTCACCTACGGCCCAGGCGAGAAGGCCGAGGCCCAGACGGCGGCCGCCGCCCTCGGTCTGCCTGCCTCCCACCTCACCCAGGGCAGCAGCAGCGGGCTCACCCTCGTCATCGGCTCCGACTGGCCGAGCGGTACGACCTTCGGCTCCTCCGGTACCTCCTCGGCCGCGCCCGCCGACACCCACGCGGCCGTCTCCGACGCCCATGCGCAGACCGCCGACAAGGCCAAGACCTGCGCGAAGGTCAGCCCGTACAAGACCGTGCAGATCAACGGCGTGGCGATGACCCCGGCCCAGGCGTACGCGGCGGCGAGCACCAAGAAGGGCTCGGCGCCCTAGGAACTCCCCGCACCCCATGGGTGGCCAAGGACCAATGAAGAGATGAATGAGTCTTCATGTGTTCCTGTATGGTGAGCCGGTGCTCTCGACGCTCACCCCACCCCTCGCCGACCCCTCCGCACCCGCCGGAGGCGCCCGCGCGCCCCGCCGCCGCACCCGGATGCGCGCGCTGCCCGAGGTGCGCTGGGCCGCCGCGGCCACCGCCTGCTTCCTGCCGGCGCTGCCGCTGCACCTGACCGGTCAGCCGGCCTGGCTCTGGGGACCGCTGTACGCACTCGCGTACGTCACCGGGGGCTGGGAGCCGGGCTGGGAGGGCCTGAAGGCGCTGGCCGGCCGCACTCTCGACGTCGACCTCCTGATGGTCGTCGCCGCGCTCGGCGCCGCCGCCATCGGGCAGGTCATGGACGGCGCCCTGCTGATCGTCATCTTCGCGACCTCGGGTGCCCTGGAGGCGCTGGCCACGGCACGTACCGCCGACTCGGTACGCGGCCTGCTCGACCTGGCCCCGGCCACGGCGAGCCGACCGGCCCCGGACGGCTCCGAACAGGCCGTGCCGGTCGAGGAGTTGGCGGTCGGCGACACGATTCTCGTACGGCCGGGTGAGCGCGTCGGCGCCGACGGGCGGGTGCTGGACGGGGCGAGCGAGGTCGACCAGGCGACCATCACCGGCGAGCCGCTGCCCGTCGCCAAGGAGCCCGGCGACGAGGTGTTCGCGGGGACCGTCAACGGCACGGGCGCGCTGCGCGTCCGCGTCGAACGGGACGCCTCCGACTCGGTGATCGCCCGGATCGTCCGCATGGTCGAGGAGGCCTCGGAGACCAAGGCGCCCACGCAGCTGTTCGTCGAGAAGGTCGAACAGCGTTACTCACTGGGCATGGTGGCGGCGACGCTCGCCGTGTTCCTGGTGCCGCTGGTGTTCGGCGAGGAGCTGACGGCCTCGCTGCTACGGGCGATGACCTTCATGATCGTGGCCTCACCCTGCGCCGTCGTGCTGGCCACCATGCCCCCGCTCCTGTCGGCCATCGCCAACGCCGGCCGGCACGGCGTGCTGGTCAAGTCGGCGGTGGTGATGGAGCGGCTCGGCCAGGTCGACGCGGTGGCCCTGGACAAGACCGGCACCCTGACGGAGGGCGTGCCGAGAGTGACGGATGTACGACCGCTGCCCGGATCCGGCCTGGGGGAGCGGGAGTTGACGATGCTCGCGGCGGCGGCCGAGCACCCCAGCGAGCATCCGCTGGCACGGGCCCTGGTGACGGCGGCCCGGGAGCGGGGGCTACCCCTGCCGCCGGCCCGGGACTTCGAGTCCACACCGGGCATGGGAGTGACGGCCACGGTCGACGGACTGCGGGTGACGGTCGGCGCGCCGGGCCGGCTCCTCGGTGACGATGTGATGGGAGGCGCGCGAACGGCCGCCGGACCGGGCGGACTTGGCGAAGGCGAGGATGCCGGACCTGCCCAATCGGTCGACGCCAACGCCCGGCTCCTCGACGGCGTCGATGTCGGCGCCGCGCAAGCGGCCGCCACCCCCGGCGACGTCCTCGGGGTCCCGGCCGACCCCGCCGCGGCCCACGCCGCCGCCCTCGCCGCCGAGTTGGAGGAGTCCGGTCGTACTGCCGTCCTCGTCGTCGTCGACGGTGCCCCCGTCGGACTCCTGGGCCTGGCCGACCGGTTGCGCCCGGATGCCGCCGCCACCGTCGCTTCTCTGGCGGCGTTGACCGGTCGTACCCCTGTACTGCTGACCGGCGACAACCCGCGCGCCGCCGAACACCTCGCCGCCGAGGCCGGGATCGAGGACGTCGGGGCCGGGCTGCTGCCCCAGGACAAGGTGGGCGCCGTGACGGCGCTGGAGCGTGCGGGGCGAAAGGTCATGGTCGTCGGGGACGGCGTGAACGACGCCCCGGCCCTCGCCGCCGCCCACACCGGCGTCGCCATGGGCCGCGCGGGCTCCGACCTGGCGCTGGAGACCGCCGACGCGGTGATCGTCCGCGACGAGCTCGCCACCGTGCCCGCCGTGATCGCCCTCTCCCGCCGCGCCCGGCGCCTGGTCGTGCAGAACCTCGTGCTCGCCGGGGTGTTCATCGCCGGCCTCGTCGCCTGGGACCTCGCCGGCACTCTGCCCCTGCCGCTCGGCGTCGCCGGACACGAGGGTTCGACGGTCCTCGTCGGCCTCAACGGGCTGCGGCTGCTGCGGGAGGCGGCCTGGACCCGCGCGGCGCACCTCGGACCGTAAAGAGGCAGCTCAGCCCCGCGTCCGCACCCGCGCCGCAGGCCCCGGCCGCACCGTGACCTCCCGCGGCGAGAGCGCGGCATGCTCCTCGGCGCACTCGACCACGACCCGCACCGGTGCGCCGCAGTCGCTGTGCCGGATGTCCAGGACCGGACCCTCGGGATCGCCGGCGTACGCCTCCCCCCACTGCCGCAGCGCCACGATGACCGGCCACAGATCGCGGCCCTTGGGGGTGAGGCGGTACTCGTAGCGGGTCCGGCTGCCGTGCTCCTGATAGGGGACCGTCCGCAGGATCCCGGCCGCGACCAGCTTCCGCAGCCGGTCGGCGAGGACGGCCTCGGAGAGCCCCACATGGCGGCGGAAGTCGTCGAAGCGACGCACGCCGTTGAAGGCGTCGCGCAGGAGCAGCAGCGTCCACTTCTCGCCGACCAGTTCGAGGGCGCGCTGGACCGTGCAGTTCTCGGTGCTCATCTCGAGCCACTTCATGCCGCCATGGTAGGGAAGGGGCCTGGCTTTGTCATTGACAGTCAGCTTCGTCCAAGGCTAGCTTCGTAAAAAATAGCCAGGGAGTACCTCAGGGAGTGATGCAGGCGCATGGAACGGTCTCGTACGTACGAGTGGGACGACCCCGGCATCTCGGCGGCCGCCGTCGGGCAGGGCTCCGGCCTGCACTTCCTCCGGGAGATCGTCGCCGGCCGACTGCCCGCCCCGCCGATCGCCGCCACCCTGGGCATGGCGCTGCAGGAGGTGGACCACGGCCACGCGGTGTTCTCCCTGGAACCCGGTGAGGAGCACTACAACCCCATCGGCAGCGTCCACGGCGGGATCTACGCGACGATGCTCGACTCGGCGACCGGCTGCGCGGTCCAGTCGATCCTGCCGCAGGGCATGGGCTACACCTCGCTCGACCTCACCGTGAAGTTCCTGCGCCCGATCACGGCCGATACGGGCAAGGTCCGCGCCGTCGGCAGCGTCCTCAACAGCGGCAGGCGTACGGCATTGGCCGAGGCGAAGCTGTTCGACCCGGCCGACCGCCTCCTCGCGCACGCCACCAGCAGCTGCATGCTGTTCCCGGTGCCGGCCTCCTGACGGTCGACTGCCGTTCGGCTCAGTCCGGTTGCCGCCGGTCGTCCATGCCGGCCATCAGGGCCTGGTGGCTACGGCGGACATGCTCGCGCATCACCCGCTCCGCGCCGTCGCCGTCCTTGGCGAGGATCAGGTCGAGGACGCGGTGGTGCTCGTGGTCGGACTCGCTGAGGCGGCCCGGCTGGGCGAGGGACGTCCGCACCAGGCGCGCGTACGCCAGCTGGTTCATGAGCGTGCGGTAGTGCGCCTCCAGCTTGGAGTTGTCGGCGCCGACGACGAGCAGGTCGTGGAACTCGTGCACCAGCTTCGCGTACCGCTCGGCGTCCCCGGCCCGCACCGCCTCGTCGGCCTCGCGCATGTTGTCGGCCAGCCGCTCCACCTCGGGCACGTTCCCCCGGAACGCCAGCAGCCGGGCCGCCGCGCCCTCCAGCAGCTCCTTCATCTGGAACAGCTCGGTGATCTCCCGCCGCGACGGTACGGCGACGAAGGTGCCGACCCTCGGCCGCACCTCCACCAGGCCCTCGATCTGCAACTGCTTGAGGGCCTCGCGGATGGGGGTGCGGCTGACGCCGAAGGTCTCCGACAGCGCCATCTCGGACAGGCTGGAACGCGGCGCCAGCTCGCCGCTGATGATCATCTGGCGCAGCTCTTCGGCGACCCTGGCCTGCATGCTGGTCTGCACCAGCGGCTTCCGCGCTCGTCCCGTGGGTTCTTGCATGGTACGTGAACGTAATGCGCGGGCCCGACCGGCGTCAACACTCACCGGCGTCTCCGCCTGCCATGCAAGGCAGCTCATGACCGCAGGACGAACGGGTCGCCGACCGGTTCCTCGCTGGTGTTCACCCACACGCTCTTGAGCCGCGTGTACTCCCGGATGACCTCCGTGCCGTGCTCGACGCCCGTGCCGCTGTTGCCGAAGCCGGAGCGCGGCGACATCGGCGACATCGACCGGTACGTGTTGGCCCAGACCGTGCCCGCCTCCAGGCGCGCCGCCATACGGTGGACGCGGTTGACGTCCCGGGTCCACACGCCCGCGGCCAGGCCGTACACCGAGTCGTTGGCGATGGCGAGGGCCTCCTCCTCCGACGCGAACGGCATGACCGTGGCCACCGGCCCGAAGATCTCCTCCTGGCAGATGCGCATCGAGTTGTCCGTGCCGGTGAAGACGGTGGGGGAGTAGAAGAAGCCGTCGAGACCGGTGTCCGGGCGGGCACCGCCCACCACCACCTTGCCGCCCTCCGACAAGCCCAGGTCCACGTACGACTCGACCTTCACCAACTGGTCCGCCAGGGCGAGCGGGCCCAGCTCGGTCGTCTCCTCCAGCGGGTCCCCGATACGGATGGTCGCGGCGCGGGCCGTCACCCGCTCCAGGACCTCCTCGTAGACGTCCTGATGCACGAGTACGCGGCTGCCCGCCACGCAGGTCTGGCCCGCGGCGGCGAAGATGCCGGCGATCACACCCATGGAGGCGGAGGCGAGGTCGGCGTCCGGGAAGACGATGTTGGGGGACTTGCCGCCGAGTTCGAGGGTGCAGCGGACGAAGCGGTCGGCGCAGGTCCGGGCGATACGGCGGCCGGTCTCGGTGGAGCCGGTGAAGGTCACCTTGGCGACGTGGGGGTGCTCGGTGAGGGGGCCTCCGGCGGTTGCGCCGAATCCGGTGACGACGTTGACGACGCCTGGGGGGAAGCCGGCCTCTTCGAAGAGGGGGGCGAGGGCGAGGAGGGAGGCCGAGGTGTGTTCGGACGGCTTGACCACCACGGTGTTGCCCGCCGCGAGGGCGGGGGCGAGTTTGGTGGCGGTGAGGAGGAGGGGGGAGTTCCAGGGGGTGATCGCGCCTACGACTCCGACCGGTTCACGGAGGGTGTAGTTGAGGAGGTCGCGGCTCGGGCCGGGGATGACCTCGCCGTGGATCTTGTCGGCGAGGCCGGCGTAGTAGTGGAAGTACTCGGGGAGGCCCGCGAGTTGGGCGCGCATCTCGCGGAGGAGTTTGCCGTTGTCGAGGGTCTCGGTGCGGGCGAGTTCTTCTGCGTGTTCGCCGATGAGGTCGGCGAGGTTGCGCAGGAGGCGGCCTCGCCTGGTCTGGCTGAGGTCGCGCCAGCTGGGGTCTTCGAAGGCGGTGCGGGCTGCTTTGACCGCGCGGTCTATGTCTTCGGCGGAGCCGTTTGCTGCCTCGTACCAGGGTTGGCCGGTGGTGGGGTTGACGCTTTCGAAGTACTCGCCGGAGGTGGGGGCTGTCCATTCGCCGGCTATGTAGTGCTGGTGGCGGGGGAGGGGGGTCATGACGGTAGCTCCTCGGCTGCGGGTCGTGTGTGGTTGCTCGCGCGCACGCGGCGGTAGCCGCATATCGAAACAGCCCCGCGCCCCTAATGGGGCGCTTTCAGCACCGCTTCTATCAGCTGCTCGGGGCGTTCCAGGGGGAGTAGGTGGCGTGTTCCCGGCACTATCAGAGCTCGGGCGTTGGGGATCCGGTCCGCCAGAAGCTTGGTCATCGCCGGGGTCGAACCCGGGTCGTCCTCGCCCGTCATCACCAGCGTCTGGGCCTTGATCTCCGGCAGGTGGGGCCACAGGTCCGCGTCGGCCGTGGCGAAGATCTCGTAGCAGGACAGGTACGACGTCCGGTCGTTGTCCAGCAGCGTCTCGAGGACCGACCACGCCAACTCGGGTTCCCGTGCCCGCCATTCCGGGGAGAACCAGCGCTCGACGGCCGCGTGTGCCGAGGCCGCGAAGTCGTCCCGGGCCCGGTCCCGGCGTCGTAGCACCGCGGTCCGCTCCTCCTGGGATCGTCCGGCGACCGAGCTGACCAGCGTGAGTGAAGACACCGACTCGGGCCGCTCGACGGCGAGTTGCTGGGCCACCAAGGCGCCCAGTGAGAAGCCCACCAGGTGTGCGGGACCCTCCAGGAGCGCCGAGACGTCGGCCGCCAGTTCCCGCAGGGACACCCCGGGCGCCGCGGCCGGCGAGGTGCCGTGGCCGCGCAGGTCGACGACAGTCACCCGGTGTCGTTCCGCCAGCGCGGGCAGGCAGCGCGACCACATGCTGCGGTCCAGCCCCACCCCGTGCAGCAGCACGAGGTCGGGGCCGGTGCCGTGGACCTCGTGGGCCAGGGACACTGCCTCGGTCATCGTTCCGTCGACAGCGGCGCCAGCCGGGCCTGCGGGCGTCCCTGGGCCGCCGCTGCCAGGCCGATGACGATCTCGTCGGCGCGGGGGCCGTCCGGGACACGGGCCTCGATCGTCTGGTGGTGGGAGCGGATCGTCGCGTCCGTGATGTGCTTCAGGGGGATGTCGAAGACCGTTCCGGCGGCCGCTCGCTTCTCCACGGCGGGGAGCAGGGTCGTCGCCTCGGCCGCCCTGCGGAAGTGGTCGCCGAACTTCAGCGTGTGGATCAGGGCCGAGCCGTGCTCGATCTCGCCGTCCAGGCCGACGATCGCCGCCTTGCCATAGGCCTCCACCGGTGCGCCGAGCGCCTCTACCACCCGCGGCGCCAGCAACTCGCCCAGCTTCGGGGCCACTTCGTCGATGCCGGGGAGCAGGTCGTCGACGAAGTCCCGGCCGGCCCACGGGTTCTCGATCACGGCGAGGACCACCGCCGTACGGGCCGGCGGGTCGACCGGGCGGCCGCCCTCGGTGTGGATGTCCTCCGTGAAGGTGATGATCTTTCGGACGTTCATCGGGCGCTCTCCAGCTTCTCCAGGTCGGCGAGACGTACGGCGGGGTCCGTACGGCGGTCTCCGATACGGGCGTTGGGGCGGGGGCCGGACGAGGCGGCGGCGATCACGACGAGCTCGTCGGGGCGGGGCGCGTCCGGGATCCGGATCTGCACCGTCTGGTAGTGCGAGCGGGTCGCGGCCGCCGTCTTGTGCCACAGCGGGACGGTGAGCGGCTCGCCGGCCGGCAGGCGGTCGTCGCTGAAGACGATGATCGACGTGCCCTCGGTCAACTCCCGCAGGACGTTGCCGAAGTACGGGGTGTGGATCAGTGCGCCGCCGTGCTCGATCTCGCCGTTCAGGCCCACGACCGCCGCCTTGCCGAAGGCCTCCACGCGGTCGACGCCGCCCAGTGTCTCGATCAGCCGACCGGTGAGGATCTGTGCCAACTCCGGTGCCACCGCCTCGACTTCGGGCTGGAGGTCGGCCACGAAACCGCGGCCCGCCCAGGGGTTGCGGACGACCGCGGCCGCCGCGACCCGGCGTACCGGAGTGGCCACCGGGCGGCCGAGCTCCAGCAGCACCTCGTCGACGACGGTCACGACCTTCCGGATGTCGCAGGAAGCGCGGCTCATGCGGTGAACTCCGGCATGACCTTCTCCGCGAACAGCTCCAGGCTGCGCATCGCCCTGCGATGCTCCAGGCCCGGGTGGGTGGTCCACAGGAGGAGGTGTTCGAGGCCGACCTCGTCGCGCAGTTCGGCGATCTTCTCGGCGACGTACTCGGGCGTGCCGACCAGCAGATTGCGGTCCATCAGGAAGTCGAAGGACAGCTCGTGCGCGTCGGTGAGCTCCTCGCCCGCCTCCATGAGGTTGGACAGGCCCCGCCAGTGCATGATCCAACGGTACGTCGTCATCAGCGCCTCCTCGAAGTCGGCGCGGGCCTGCTCCATGGTGTCGGCGACGTACACGTCCCGGACCAGGCCGATGCCCTCGCCGAGCGCGTACGGGTGGCCCTGGGCCTGGCTCGCCGTGGAGCGGTACAGCTCGAAGCGGTCCTTCAGGGCGGAGACCGGCGGGAGCCAGAACATGCCCTGTACGCCGTCCGCCGCTGCCGCCGCGATGGAGCGCGGGCTGTCGATGACCTGCCACAGGGGCGGGTGAGGGCGCTGCAACGGGAAGGGCGTGACCTGCATCTTCGTGATCACGCCGGCGGTCGTGTAGTCGTCCGTGGCGGGGGAGAGCGGGTGGTTCCACTTCACGCCGGGGGCCGGGAACTCGTAGAAGCGCCCCTTGTGGGAGAAGAACTCGCCGCTCCAGGCCTTGCGCAGGATCTCCAGCGTCTCGTCGTACAGCGCCCGGTTCTGCTCCTGGTCGCGCGGGTCGGCCGCCGCGTTCAGGTTGAGCGCCTCGCGGCCGTACAGACCGCGGCCGAGGCCGACCTCGACCCGGCCGCCGGAGAGCTGGTCGAGCATCGCGATGTCCTCGGCGAGGCGCAGCGGATGCCAGAACGTGGCGATGGAGGCCGCCTGGCCGATCCGGATGCGCTCCGTGCGGGCGGCGATGTCCGCGCCCATCAGGACCGGGTTCGGGGTGATCTCGATCGCCTCGTGGCCGAAGTGGTGCTCGGTGTACCAGGTGGACCAGAACCCGGCCCGATCCGCCGCGATCGCGAACTCGCGGGCCTCGTCCATGACTTGGGCGTACTCGCCGAGCCGTCCGGGCGCTCCGAGGTTGTGGAATATCGAGAACCGCATCCCGTGACCTTCCCTCTCGCTCTGTGCCATGGCAGTGAGGCTAGGAGTCCGTATCTGGGTCGTCAAGGGGTAACCGCATCGAAACAAGTCTGACCTGTGTATTTGATCGACGCTCCAGGAATCACCAGGCATTTCCGAGCGAGGTGTTGACACCGACCTACCCCCTCCCTACCGTCCTCTGCCATACAAGAGCTGACTGAGGGAAACGTCATGACCCACACTCTTGACCGCACCGCCGGCCCCGCCGACCGCACCGCCCGGATCCGCTCCGCGTGGCGCGCCGCCTGGGACCAGGGCCACGTCGAGGCCCTGGACGACCTGCTCAGCCCGACCTACGTCCGCCGCCGCGGGCCCGCGTCCACCGCGCAGGACCGCGACCAGCTCAAGGACTCCATCCGCGCCATGCGCGAGGCCTTCCCCGACCTGCGCACCGAGATCGACGACATCGTCGAGAACGGCGACCGGCTGGCGATCCGCTGGCGCAGCACCGGCCGGCACACCGGCGCCTTCCTGGGCGTGCCGCCCACCGGCCGGCCCGTCGAGGTGTCCGGCGCGACCTTCGCCCGCTTCGACGGGCCGGCGGTCGCCGAGGAGTGGGTCACCTTCGACTCCCGGCAGCTCCTGGAGGCGCTCGGGATCATCACCACCGCCAAGCAGGCGGCCGTGGACCCCGACCTCGTGCGCGGGGTGCACCGCAAGTTCATCACCGGTGTCACGGTGGTGACCACGGACGACGGCGGCACACCGCGCGGCCTCGCGGTCAACGCCTTCTCCAGCATCTCGCTCGACCCGCCGATGGTCCTGGTCTGCGTGCAGCACAGCTCCAGCACCCATCCGGCGCTGCACCGGGCGAGCCACCTCGGCATCAGCATCCTGGCCGCGGACCAGCTCGACGTGGCGAAGACCTTCGCCTCCAAGGGCGACGACAAGTTCGCGCAGGTCAGCTGGACACCGGGGGACTTCGGCGCCCCGCTGATCGACGGCTCCTGCGCCCAGCTGGAGGTGGAGATCGGCGAACGGCTCGAAGCCGGCAGCCACACCGTGTTCACCGGCCGGGTGGTCACCGCCCGCCACGACGACCTCGCCCCGCTGGTCTACAGCGGCGGCGGCTTCTTCGACATCTCGCACACGGCGCCGTTGCCGTGGTGACCCTCCCCGTCCCCAGGAGCACCGCATGACAGAAGGAACACCGGCGCCGGTCTACGGCAGCGCGGTCACCAAGGTCGAACCCTTCGGTGTCGACCACATCCCCGACAACGAGCGTCACGGCAAGCCGAGTTCGCAGTTCTTCGTCTGGTTCGCGGCCGGTCTCAACTTCCCGATCATCCTGCTCGGCTTCAGCGCGGCCTGGTTCGGGCTGAGCTTCGGGGCGGCCGTCGCCGCCATCGTCATCGGCGCGGCCGTGGGCTCGGTGCTGATGGCCGTGATGTCCAAGATGGGCGTACGGCTCGGAGTGCCGCAGCAGATCCAGGCCCGCGGCCCGCTCGGCTTCTTCGGCAACTTCCTGCCCGTGGCGTACATCAACGTGTTCGCCGGCGTCGGCTGGGCGGCGGTCACGGTCATCCTCGGCGGCAAGGCGTTCGCGGAGCTGACGCATCTGCCGTACTGGCTGTGCGGTGCCGTGCTGACCGCGATCGAGCTGGTGGTGTCGATCTACGGCTACAACATGATCAACTACCTCCAGAAGGTGCTGACCTACATCCTCACCCCGCTGTTCCTGATGATCACGGTGGTCGCGGTGGTGCGCGGCGGCAGCTTCTTCCACGCCGACCCGAAGGCGTCCGGATACATCGGCTCCACCGGCGGCTGGATCACCTTCGGCGGCTGGTTCCTGTCCTTCCTGGTGGCCTGGGCGCCCTTCGCCTCGGACTACTCCCGCTATCTGCCCGACACCCCGGACATCGTCGGCCGCACCGCCTGGTACACCGGCCTCGGCAACTTCGTCACCATCGCCTGGCTGGGCATCCTCGGCGTGGTCGTCGGCGGCAGCGCGAGCAGCTCCGACTCGATCACCGCCCTGCACGAACTGGCCGGCCCCTTCGCGATCCCCGCCCTGCTCGCCGTCGGCCTGTCCGCCCTCGCACAGAACTTCCTCAACGTCTACGGCGGCGCCATCTCCGTACAGACCCTGAAGATCCCGGTCTCCCGCTCCCAGGCGGTCACCGTCATCTGTCTGCTCGCCTACGCGATCAGCCTGTGGGGCGAGTCGGGCACGGAGGCCAAGTTCAAGGTCTTCCTCAACCTGACCGCGTACTTCATCGCCCCCTTCGCTGCCGTTCTCCTCCTCGACTTCTACCTGGGCGGCCGCTCCGACCCGTCCCGCATCGCCGAGCTCTACGACCGGCGCCGGGTCCTCGACTGGGGCTTCGTCGCCTGGGCCGGGGGCGTGGCCGCCTCGGTGCCGTTCTGGCAGTCCAGCTTCTACACCGGACCGTTCTCGAAGGCCTTCCCGGGCGCGGGCGACCTGAGCATGTTCGTCGCGGCCGGCGCGGGAGCGGTGCTGTATCTGCTGACGTACCGCCTCAAGCCCCTTTGGATACGAGAGTCATCGGCGGACCGGGCCGCCGACGAGCCGTCGGTGGCCGTCTCCTGACGGTACATCAGAGTTGTGTCGGGGCCGGACGCCCGCTGGTGTCCGGCCCTTCGGCTTACCCGGAGCTTCCCGCACGGAAATCCCCCCGTAACGCATGCCGTGTCTACTGGTGTGCAACAGTGATTCATGTCAGTGGACACCTCTCGGGAGGCCCCCATGACGACCGACCTGGCCGAGCTGGTCCGGGCCGACGGCATCGAGTTCGTCCTCGCCGTCTTCGTCGACCTGACCGGCAAGCCGTGCGCCAAGCTCGTACCGGCCCAGGCCGTCGAGGAACTCCGGGACGAGGGCGTCGGGTTCGCCGGGTACGCGGCCGGCGCGCTCGGCCAGCAGCCCAGCGACCCGGACGTCATCGCCCGGCCGGACGCCCGTTCGTACACACCGCTCCCGTTCGTCAAACCCGGCCTCGCCCTCGTGCACTGCGACCCGTACGTGGAGGGCGAGCCCTGGCCGTACGCCCCGCGCGTGATCCTGCGACGGCTGCTGGAGCGGGCCGCGGACCGGGGGCTCTCGCTCTCCGTCGGCGCCGAGGTCGAGTACTTCCTGGTCAACCGGGACGAGCACGGTGTGCTCCGCGTCGCCGACGCCAAGGACACGGCTGCTCAACCCTGTTACGACGCCCGCGGGCTGACCCGGATGTACGACCACCTCACCGCCGTCTCCAGCGCCATGAACTCCCTCGGCTGGGGCAACTACGCCAACGACCACGAGGACGGCAACGGCCAGTTCGAGCAGAACTTCCAGCACGCCGACGCCCTCACCACCGCCGACCGGGTCATCACCATGCGGTACCTGGTGTCGGTCCTCGCCGAACAGCGCGGCATGACCGCCACGTTCATGCCGAAGCCGTTCACCGACCGCACCGGCACCGGCATGCACATGCACATGTCGCTCTGGCGCGGCGCGGAACCCGCCTTCCCCGACGCCACCGACCAGCGCGGCCTCGGCCTCTCCCCGCTCGCCTACTCCTTCGTCGCCGGGATCGTCGAGCACGCGCGTGCGCTACAGGCCGTGATCGCGCCGACGGTCAACTCCTACAAGCGCACCGGCGCCGTCTCCACCCGCTCCGGCGCCACCTGGTCGCCGCGTATCGCGAGTTACGGCGGCAACGACCGCACCCACTTCGTCCGCGTCCCCGACGGCAACCGCATCGAACTGCGCGGCGGGGACGGCGCCGCCAACCCCTACCTCGCCGCGGCCGCCGCCCTCGCCGCCGGTCTCGACGGCATCGAACGCGGCCTCGACCCGGGCGAACCCGGCGCCGCCGGCAAGGGCCCGGAACTCCCGCCGACCCTGCTCCACGCGGTCGAGGCACTCCAGGCCGACGACGTGATCAGCGGCGCCCTGGACGCGGTCGGCACCGGAGTGAGCGGCTACTTCGCCGACCTCAAACGCGAGGAGTTCTTCGACTGGCACGCCACGGTCGGCCCCTGGGAGCTCGACCGCTATCTGACCGCATTCTGAAGGGACTTGGGATGTGCGGAATCGTGGGGCTGCATCTGCGCGAGCCCTCACTGGAACCACGGCTCGGTGAACTGCTCACCGCGATGCTCGGACAGGTCGTGGAGCGCGGGCCCGACTCCGCGGGGGTCGCGGTCTACGGCGACCCGCGCCTGTCACCGCCGGGACGCGAGGTCGTCTCGCTGCTCGGGGTCACCCCGGCCGAGGCGGAGGCGGCGCTGCCCGGCGCGGTGGCGGTCGCGGCGGACGCGACGACGGTCGTCCACGCGGACACCGGCCTGCTCGCCGCGGTGGCCGAAGCGCTGCCCCACGCCACCGTCATCGGCTCCGGCACCGACATGGCCGTACTCAAAGGGACCGGAAACCCGGTGCGGTTGGCGGAGTCCTTCGGACTCGCCTCCGTCACCGGCCGGCAGGGCGTCGGACACACCCGGATGGCCACCGAGTCGGCCGTGACGCCCGAGGGCGCCCACCCCTTCTCGGTCGGCCCCGGTCAGTGCCTCGTGCACAACGGCTCCTTCGCCAACCACGCCACCATCCGCCGCGAACTGCGCGCCCAGGGCGTCGAGTTCGACAGCGAGAACGACTCCGAGGTCGGCGCGCGTTTCATCGCGCACCAACTGGCGCAGGGAGCCGACCTGGAGAAGGCGCTGCGACTGCTCTGCGAGCGCTTCGACGGCTTCTACACGCTGCTGGTGTCCACCAACGACTCCTTCGCGGTCGTCCGGGACGCCATCGCCTGCAAGCCGGCGCTGGTCGCGGAGACCCGGGAGTGGGTGGCGATGGCCTCCGAGTACCGGGCGCTGGACGTCCTGCCGGGCATCGAGAACGCCCGCATCTTCGAACCCGAGCCGGAAGAGGTGTACGTATGGCGACGCTGATCGACCTTGCCGAGACGCCGGTACGGGAGCTGAACCAGGCCCTGCACCAGCCGACGTCCACCGCCTGGCGCGTCCTCAACCCGCGCGGGGCGCACGCCGTGGCCTGCGGGATCCGGGAGGACCTCGCCGTGGACGTCGAGGGGCACGTCGGCTACTACTGCGCCGGCATGAACCAGCGCGCCACGGTGACCGTACACGGCAACGCGGGCACCGGGGTCGCCGAGAACATGATGTCCGGCACGGTACGGGTGCGCGGCAACGCCTCCCAGTCGGCCGGCGCGACCGCCCACGGGGGCCTGTTGGTGATCGACGGCGACGCGTCGGCGCGGTGCGGGATCTCCATGAAGGGGGTCGACATCGTCGTCGGCGGAAACGTCGGCCACATGAGCGCGTTCATGGGTCAGGCCGGGCGGCTGGTCGTGTGCGGCGACGCGGGGGACGCCCTCGGTGACTCCCTCTACGAGGCCCGCATCTACGTCCGCGGCACGGTCAAGTCCCTCGGCGCGGACTGCGTGGAGAAGGAGATGCGCCCCGAACACCTCGCCGAGCTGGCCGAGTTGCTGAAGGCGGCCGAGCGGGACGAGGACCCGGTGGACTTCCGCCGCTACGGCTCGGCCCGCGAGCTGTACCACTTCAAGGTCGACAACACGACTGCGTACTGAGGGAGTTGTAAAGACCATGGAACCCGCATCCCACGGCCTGCGCGAGTCGTCGACCTTCGACCGTGCCACCATCCACGCCATCCAGCGCGCCGCCGAGACCGGCATCTACGACATCCGCGGCTGGGGCGCCAAGCGCCGGCTCCCGCACTTCGACGACCTGTTGCTGCTCGGCGCCTCCATGTCCCGCTACCCGCTGGAGGGTTACCGCGAGCGCTGCGACACCGACGTCGTCCTCGGCACCCGGCACGCCAAGCACCCCCTGCGGCTCGCCACCCCCGTCACCATCGCCGGCATGAGCTTCGGCGCCCTCTCCGCCCAGGCCAAGGAGGCGCTCGGCCGGGGTGCCAGCGAGGTCGGGACCTCCACCACCACCGGCGACGGCGGGATGACCCCCGAGGAGCGCGGCCACTCCAAGCACCTCGTCTACCAGTACCTCCCGTCCCGCTACGGCATGAACCCCGACGACCTGCGCAAGGCCGACGCCATCGAGGTCGTCCTCGGCCAGGGCGCCAAGCCCGGCGGCGGGGGCATGCTGCTCGGGCAGAAGATCACCGAACGGGTCGCCGGCATGCGCACCCTCCCCGTCGGCATCGACCAGCGCAGCGCCTGCCGCCACCCCGACTGGACCGGCCCCGACGACCTCGCCATCAAGATCCTGGAGCTGCGGGAGATCACGGACTGGGAGAAGCCGATCTATGTGAAGGTCGGCGCGACCCGCACGTACTACGACGTGAAGCTGGCCGTGCACGCCGGTGCCGATGTCGTGGTCGTCGACGGCATGCAGGGCGGTACGGCCGCCACCCAGGATGTCTTCATCGAGCACGTCGGGATCCCGACCCTGGCCGCGCTGCCCCAAGCCGTGCGGGCGCTCCAGGAGTTGGGGGTGCACCGGGAGGTCCAGCTGGTCGTCTCCGGCGGAATCCGCGGCGGCGCCGACATGGCCAAGGCGCTGGCCCTGGGCGCGGACGCGGTCGCCATCGGCACGGCGGCGCTGATCGCCCTCGGCGACAACCACCCCAAGTACGACGCCGAGTACCGCCGACTGGGCTCCGCGGCGGGCTACTTCGACGACTACCAGGACGGTCGCGACCCGGCCGGTATCTCCACCCAGGACGAGGAACTCGCCGCCCGCCTCGACCCGGTGGAGGCCGGGCGCCGCCTCGCGAACTACCTGCGCGTGATGACCATGGAGGCCCAGACCCTGGCCCGGGCCTGCGGAAAGGCGCACCTGCTGCACCTGGAGCCGGAGGACCTGGTCGCCCTTACCATCGAGTCGGCGGCCATGGCCCGCGTCCCCCTCGCGGGCACCAACTGGATCCCCGGGGAGGGCCTGTGATCGCAGTCGTGGGTGCCGGACTGATGGGCGCGGCCACCGCCTGGCAACTGGCCCGTCAGGGCCACGAGGTCACGCTGATCGAGGCGTACGGGATCGGCCACAAGCACGGCAGCTCGCACGGCAGTTCACGGATCTTCCGGCGGGTGTACGGCGAGAAGCTCTACGTCGACCTGACCGGGCAGGCCCACGAGCTGTGGCGTGAGCTGGAGCACGACAGCTCGACTCCCTTGCTGCGTACGGTCGGTGGGCTCGACTTCGGGGCGGGGCGCGACCCGAAGGGCTTGTCCGAAGTGCTGGGCGAGGCCGGGGTGACCTGTGAACTCCTGGGCGCCGAGGCCGCGTCGGAGCGCTGGCCGTACATCACCTTCGACGGACCGGTCCTGTACCAACCGGACGCGGGAGTGATCGATGCCGACCGGACGGTCGCGGCGTGTGTGCGGCGGGCCGTCGACCATGGGGCGGACGCGTGGACCGGCGTCCGCGTCACCGGCTTCGACGTCGGCGAGAAGGTGCTGCTGCGCACCGACGACGGCCGCGAACTCACCGCCGACACGGTGGTGGTCGCCGCCGGAGCCTGGCTGCCCGAGCTCGGGCTCCCGGTATCGCTGCCAGAGCTGGAGGTGACCCAGCAGCAGGTCTTCCACTTCCGGCAGCGGGAGCCGTCCGTCCAGTGGCCGACCCTGGTCTTCAAGGAGGGGGCCCTCCAGGCGTACGGCCTGCCGTCCGGCAGCGACGGCGGCCCACTGCCCGCCGTCAAGGTCGCCGAGCACGGCGAGGGCACCCCCACCACGGCCAGTACCCGGACGGGCCGCGTCGACCCGGCCTCGCGCACCCGCGTGAGCGACTTCGTCCGGGACCGCCTCCCGGGCCTCGACCCCGCCCCGGTCGCGGAGGCGACCTGCCTCTACACCACCGCCCCGAACGACGACTTCGTACTGGACCGGCACGGCCCCCTCGTCATCGTCTCCCCGTGCTCCGGCCAGGGCGCCAAGTTCACCCCCCTCATCGGTGCGATGGCCGCAGACCTCGCCACCGGCCGCGCCGAGCCCCGTGAGCCCTTCCGGCTGAAACGCCCGGCATAGGATGCGTCGGTGACCGAGCAGCACACAGCGGACGACGACAAGGCCCTGGAGCGGATCATCGCCGTCCGGGCCCGCGAGTACCGGCAGGCGGCCGGGCTCTCGGTCGGCGAGATGGCACAGCGCGTCGGCATCTCCAAGGCCATGCTGTCGAAGATCGAGAACGCCCAGACCGCGTGCAGCCTCACCACGCTCTCCCGGCTCGCCCGCGGCCTGGACGTCCCGGTCACCGCCCTCTTCCGGGGCATGGACGACGAACGCGAGGCGGTCTTCGTGCCCGCCGGCCACGGCGCGCGGATCGTGCGGCGCGGCACCAAGGTGGGCCACGAGTACGCCCAGCTCGGCTCGCTCCGGGGCGCCCACAAGCGGATGGACGCCCTCCTGGTCACCCTCACCGAGTCCAGCGAGGTCTTCCCGCTCTTCCAGCACGCCGGCACCGAGATCATCTACATGCTGGAGGGCGAGATGGTCTACGGCCACGGCAAGTCCAGCTACACCCTGCGCCCGGGCGATGCCCTCCAGTTCGACGGCGAGGCCCCGCACGGCCCGGAGACCCTGATCGAACTCCCCATCCGCTTCCTCACGGTGACGTCCTTCGGGGACAGCCCGCACCACTGAAACCCGGCCTTAATCGGCCATGGAAGTGTCCTGTAACGCACCTTCGGTCTACTGCGGTGAAACACCGTTTCCCTGGGTTGGACCTCTCTTCGGAGTGTGCGCATGGACACCGGAAGTACCGCTTGGATGCTCGCGAGCACGGCACTCGTCTGTCTGATGGTGCCGGGCCTCGCCCTCTTCTACGGCGGCATGGTCGCCGCCAAGAGCGTCCTCAACATGATCATGATGACCTTCGGCTCCGTCGCCCTCGTCGGCTGCATCTGGGTCGTCTACGGCTTCTCCGCCTCCTTCGGCGACTCGATCGGCGGCGCCGGAATCCTCGGTGACGTGACCGAGTTCTTCGGTATGAGCGGCGTGATGAAGGACGACCCCAAGGCGGTCATCCCGCTGTCCGTCTTCGCCGCCTTCCAGGCCCTGTTCGCGGCCCTCACCGCCGCCCTGATCTGCGGCGCGATCTCCGACCGCATCAAGTTCGGCGCCTGGATGACCTTCACCGGAATCTGGGTGACCCTGGTCTATCTGCCGGTCGCCCACTGGGTGTTCGCCTTCGACGGCAAGGGTGTCGTGGGCGGCTGGATCGTCAACAAGCTCGGCGCCATCGACTTCGCGGGCGGTACGGCCGTCCACATCAACTCCGGCGCGGCGGCCCTCGCGGTCATCCTGGTCCTCGGCAAGCGCATCGGCTGGAAGAAGGAGGGTGGCGCGGAGCGCCCCCACAACCTCCCCCTGGTGATGCTCGGCGCCGGCCTGCTCTGGTTCGGCTGGTTCGGCTTCAACGGCGGCTCCGCGCTCACCTCGTCCAACGCGGCCTCCGTCGTCGTACTGAACACCTTCACCGCCACCTGCTCCGCGATGCTCGGCTGGCTCGTGGTGGAGAAGGTCCGCGACGGCCACGCGACCAGCCTCGGCGCCGCGTCCGGCGCGATCGCCGGCCTGGTGGCCATCACCCCCTCCTGCGGCGCGGTCTCCCCGCTGGGCGCCCTCGCCCTCGGCGCGATCGGCGGCGCGGTCTGCGCCCTGGCCGTCGGCCTGAAGTACAAGCTGGGTTACGACGACTCGCTCGACGTCGTCGGCATCCACCTGGTCGGCGGTATCACCGGCACCCTGCTCGTGGGCGTGCTGGCCACCGCCGACGCGCCCAACGGCGTGGACGGCCTCCTCTACGGCGGCGGGCTCGGCCTGCTCGGCAAGCAGGCCGTGGGTGCCTTCGCCGTCCTCCTGTACTCGTTCGGCGTCACCTGGGTCATCGCGAAGGTCCTCGACCGGACCATGGGTCTGCGGGTCCGCCCCGAGGTCGAGGCGGGCGGCGTCGACGTGCACCTGCACGCCGAGAGCGCCTACGACCTCGCCCACCCCGCGGGCCCCGAAGCGGCACCCGCGCCCGTCGCCGCCGGATAGGGAAGTAGCCCCTCCGCCACCCAGCCATTGCGGGTCCGTGGCAGGCGTCCGAGTCTGGAGCAGTGCCCGGCGACGAGGAGGCGGCGATGGTGGCGGACAGCGGTGCGACGGGCGCCGAACAGCAACGGCTCGCGGAAGCCGACGCGGCCCGGGCGGACTGGCGGCGCTGGGGCCCCTACCTCAGCGAACGCCAGTGGGGGACCGTCCGGGAGGACTACAGCGCGAACGGCGACGCCTGGTCGTACTTCACCCACGACCAGGCCCGCTCCCGCGCCTACCGGTGGGGCGAGGACGGCATCGCCGGCGTCAGCGACGACAAGCAGCGGCTCTGCTTCTCGCTGGCTCTGTGGAACGGCCGCGACCCGATCCTCAAGGAGCGGATGTTCGGCCTGACCAACCAGGAGGGCAACCACGGCGAGGACGTCAAGGAGTACTACTTCCACCTCGACTGCACGCCCACCCACTCCTACATGAAGTACCTCTACAAGTACCCGCAGGGCGAGTTCCCCTACGCCGACCTCGTGGACACCAACCGGGCCCGCACCCGACGCGACTTCGAGTACGAGCTCCTCGACACCGGCATCTTCGACGAGGACCGCTACTTCGACGTCTTCGTCGAGTACGCCAAGGCCGGCCCCGAGGACCTCCTCATCGAGATCACCGCACACAACCGCGGCCCCGATCCGGCGACCCTGCACCTGCTGCCGACCCTCTGGTTCCGGCACACCTGGTCCTGGGCCGGCGGCACCGCCGTACCGAGCCTCACCAAAACGCCGGACGCCGTCCGCGCCGACCACGAGGAACTCGGCCCGCGCTGGCTGTACTGCGACACCGACGCCCCCGCCCTCTTCACCGAGAACGACACCGACAACGAGCGCATCTTCGGCAGCCCGAACCCCACCCCGTACGTCAAGGACGGCATCGACCGCTGCGTGGTCCACGGCGACACCGCGGCCGTCAACCCCGCGCAGACCGGCACCAAGGCGTCCCTGCACGACACCAGGACCGTCCCGGCGGGTGAGAGCGTGACCGTCCGGCTCAGGCTCAGCGACACCGAACTCGCCGACCCCTGGGGCGAGTTCGGCGCGACGATGGACGTCCGCCGCACCGAGGCCGACGAGTTCTTCGAGGCCGTCGTCCCGGACGGCATGGGCGAGGACGAGCGCCGGGTCGTCCGGCAGGCGCTCGCCGGGATGCTGTGGAGCAAGCAGTACTACCACCTCGACGTCGAGCGCTGGCTCGCCGAGCACGGCGTCGACCCCCTCGCCGCCGACCCCGGCATCCGCAACAGCGCCTGGTACCACATGGTCAACGACGAGATCATGTCGATGCCGGACACCTGGGAGTACCCCTGGTTCGCGGCCTGGGACCTCGCCTTCCACACCATCGCCCTCGCGATGGTCGACATCGGCTTCGCCAAGTCCCAGCTGGAGCTGCTGCTGCGCCGCCTGTACCTGCATCCCAACGGCCAGATCCCGGCGTACGAATGGAACTTCGGCGACGTCAACCCGCCCGTGCACGCCTGGGCCACCCTCTTCGTCTACGAGCTGGAGAAGCACCGCACCGGCCACGCCGACCGGGCCTTCCTGGAGAACGCCTTCCAGAAGCTGACGAAGAACTTCACCTGGTGGCTCAACCGCAAGGACGTCGACGGCAACAACGTCTTCCAGGGCGGCTTCCTCGGCCTCGACAACATCGGCGTCTTCGACCGCAGCGCCCCGCTGCCCACCGGCGGCCACATCGACCAGGCCGACGGCACCGCGTGGATGGCGCTGTACTGCCAGAACCTCCTCGACATCGCCGTCGAACTCGCCGTCGACAACCCGGTGTACATCGAGCAGGCGCAGATGCTCTTCGAGCACTTCGCGTGGATCGCGGTCGCGATGAACCGCATGGGCAAGGACAACGCCAGCCTCTGGGACGAGGAGGACGGCTTCTTCTACGACGTCCTGCGGCTGCCCGACGGCAGCGCGGCCCGGCTCAAGGTGCGGTCGATGGTCGGCCTGATACCGCTGGCGGCGACCAGCGTGATCGGCGGCCGGGCGGACCGCAGCTTCCCCGAACTCGCGGAGGGTGCAAGGGAGTTCATCAGGCGACACCCGGCCGTCGAGGCGGTCGTCACCCAGCACCTCAACGCCGACCCGACGCACGACGGCCGCTACCTGTTCGCCCTGTTCGGCGAGGACCGGCTGCGCCGCGTCCTGGCCCGCATGCTCGACGAGGAGGAGTTCCTCGGCCCGCACGGCATCCGCTCCCTCTCCCGCCACCACGCGGCCCACCCGTACACCTTCGAGGTGCACGGCGAGACGTACGGCGTCGGCTATCTGCCCGCCGAGTCCGACTCCGGCATGTTCGGCGGCAACTCCAACTGGCGCGGCCCGGTGTGGTTCCCGATGAACCTGCTCCTGATCCGCGCCCTGCTGAACCTGCACGGCTACCACGGCCCCGACTTCACCGTGGAGTGCCCCACCGGCTCGGGACGGCACCTGAACCTCTACGAGGTCGCCCGCGAGATCTCCGACCGGCTCACCGCCACCTTCCTGACCGGGGAGGACGGCCACCGCCCGGTGCACGGGGCGCAGCCCAAGTTCGCCAAGGACCCGCACTGGAAGGACCTGATCCTCTTCTACGAGTACTTCCACGGCGACAACGGCGCCGGCCTCGGCGCCTCCCACCAGACCGGCTGGACGGGCCTGGTGGCGGCCACCGCGACCGTGTTCCACACCATCAGCGCCGACGACTGGCATCGCGGCGGCCGGGACTCGCTGCGGCCCGCCACCGACCGGCAGCCGGTGGCCGACGAGCACTTCACGGTCGATGAGCAGGAGCCCTTCTCATGACGGTGATCTACGAGATCAACACCCTGGTCTGGCTGGGGGAGTTGAGCGGGCGATACGGCCGCCGGGTGACCCTCGGTGACATCCCCGGCGAGGTCTGGGACGAGGTCGCCCGGCCCGGCATCGACACGGTCTGGCTGATGGGCGTCTGGGAGCGCAGCCCCGCCGGACTCGAAATCGCCCTGCGCAACGAGGAGTTGCTCGCCTCCTTCCGCGCCGCCCTGCCCGACCTCACCGAGGCGGACATCGCCGGATCGCCGTACTGCGTACGGAACTACGTGGTCGACGCCACCCTCGGCGGACCGGACGGCCTGGCCGAGGCACGGGCCCGACTCGCCGCGCGCGGCCTGCGGTTGATCCTCGACTACGTCCCCAACCACGTGGCCCCCGACCACCCCTGGCTCACCGACCACCCCGACCGCCTGATCCAGGGCGACCAGGACGACCTGGCACGCTCACCGGCGGCCTTCGTCGAGGTCGGCGGACGGGTCTTCGCCAACGGCCGCGACCCGTACTTCGCCCCCTGGCCGGACGTCGTCCAGCTCAACGCCTTCGACGACGACCTGCGCACCGCGGCCGTGGACACCCTCGTCGCCATCGGCGACCAGGCCGACGGCGTGCGCTGCGACATGGCGATGCTGCTGATGAACGACGTGTTCGCCAAGACCTGGGGCGACCGGGCGGGTCCGCCGCCCGCCGAGGAGTTCTGGCCGTTCGTGATCCCCCGCGTCCGCGAACGCCACCCCGGCCTCCTCTTCGTCGCGGAGGCCTACTGGGACCTCGAATGGGCCCTCCAGCACCAGGGCTTCGACCACTGCTACGACAAGCGCCTCTACGACCGCCTCCTGCACGAGGACGCCGACTCGACCCGCGCCCACCTCCGGGCCGACCTCGCCTACCAGCGCGGCCTGGTCCGCTTCCTGGAGAACCACGACGAACCCCGCGCCGCCGCCACCCTCCCCGGCGACCGGGAGTGCGCAGCTGCCGTCACCATCGCCACCCTGCCCGGCGCCACCCTCTGGCACGAAGGCCAGTTCGAGGGCCGCAAGGTCCGCCCACCGGTCTTCCTCGCCCGCCGCCCCCAGGAACCTGCCGACAAACAACTCCGCGTGTTCTACGAGCAGTTGCTCCCGGCCGCCGCCACCGTGCGCGACGGCGACTGGCACCTGCTCGCCACCTCCGGCTGGCCGGACAACGACACCCACCGGGGCCTGCTCGCCTGGAGCTGGACCGGCACCGACACCCGCCACGTGGTGATCGTCAACGACTCCGACACCCCGGCCCAGGGACAGATCCCGCTGCCCTGGCCCGACCTCGCCGGACGCCCCCACCGCCTCACCGACCTGCTCACCGACCGGACGTACGACCGCGACGGCGACACCCTGCTCACGCCCGGCCTCTACGTCGACCTGCCGGCCCGGCAGTCCCACGTACTGACCCTGACCTGAAAGACGGCCGTGGTAGACAGCGACCATGACCTACGCACAGACGGCCGGCGGCCCCCGATGACCGCCGGCGCCGACACCCCGGACCGCCGCGGCCGCACCGGCCTGGACCGCACCGGCCTCGACCTGACCGGCAACCCCCGAGTGAAGGTGCGGGAGGTGAAGCTCCTCTCCAGCCACTGGTACGTGGAGCGCGCCACCACCTTCGACCTCCAGCAGGCCGACGGCACCTGGTCCACCCAGCAGCGCGAGACGCACGACCGCGGCAACGGCGCGACCATGCTCCTCTACGACGCCGAACGCGCAACCGTGCTGCTCACCCGCCAGTTCCGCTACCCGGTCTACGTCAACGGCCACCCCGACGGCATGCTGATCGAGACGCCCGGCGGACTCCTCGACGACGATGACGAGCACCCCGAACTCGCCGTGCGGCGCGAGGTGGTGGAGGAGACCGGGCACACCATCGGCGAGGTCCACCACGTCTTCGACGTCTACATGAGCCCCGGCTCCGTCACCGAACGGGTCAGCTTCTACGCCGCCGCCTACGGGCCCTCGACCCGCACCCACGAGGGCGGCGGCCTGGACGAGGAGGGCGAGGACATCGAGATCGTCGAACTGCCCTTCCGCCGGGCCCTGGAGATGGTCCGGACCGGGGAGATCAACGACGCCAAGACCATCATGCTGCTCCAGTGGGCCGCCCTGGAGGGACCCTTCGCGAGGGGTTGACTTGGAGCGCGCTTCAGGATGAAGACTCCCGTTCGTGCCCGGAAAACCCGGGCGCGAACGGGAGGGACACCCATGAAGTACCGCACCATCGGAACCACCCCGGAACACCGCCGCGAGGTCAGCGTGCTCGCCCTCGGCGCCATGCTGTTCGGCTCCCGCACCGACGAGGAGACCTCCTTCGCCATCCTCGACCGGTACGTCGAGGCCGGCGGCAACTTCATCGACACGTCCGACAACTACGCCTTCTGGGAGGACGGCGGCCAGGGCGGCCAGAGCGAGGAACTCCTCGGCCGCTGGCGGCGCAGCCGCGGCATCGGCGACGAGATCTTCATCGCCACCAAGCTCGGCGCCCGCCCCCTCGCCCCCGGCACCGGCTACATCGACAACCCCGAGGGCCTCTCCGCCAAGGTCATCCGTGAGTCCGCCGAACGCAGCCGCGAACGCCTCGGCGTCGACAGGCTGGACCTCCTCTACGCCCACATCGACGACCCCACCGTCCCCCAGCGCGAGACCGTCGAGGGTTTCGCCGAGCTCGTCGCCGAGGGCACCGTCGGCCTCCTCGGCGTGAGCAACCAGGCCATCTGGCGGGTCGAGCGGGCCCGCACGATCGCGGCCGCCGCCGGACTGCCCGGCTACGAGGTGCTCCAGTACGCCCACAGCCACCTGCGGCCCCGCCTCGACGTGCCCGACGCCATGTTCCCCGACGGCAGCCTCGGCCACGCGGGGCCCGAACTGCTCGGCTATCTGCGCGCCGAGCCCGCCCTGACCCTGGTCGCCTACTCACCGCTGCTCAAGGGCGCCTACACCGACCCGGACCGGCTGCCCGCGGACTTCGACCACCCCGGCACCCCGCCCCGCCTCGCCGTACTGCACGAGGTGGCGCGGGAGACCGGCGCGACCGTCAACCAGGTCGTCCTGGCCTGGCAGTCGGGCGGCGAACTGCCGATCATCCCGCTGGCCGGCGCCTCCTCGGTGGCCCAGTTGGAGGAGAACCTCGCCGGGATCGACCTGGAACTGACGGCGGATCAGCGGGCCCGGCTCGACTCGGCCAACTGACCCTCGCAGGCCAGCGAGTTGACCGCCGCGTTGAACCGCTCCATGGAGGTGGGGTGGTCCGGACCCAGCACGTACTCCTTGAGGGCGCGGCGGTGCTCGGCCATCGGATCGTGCCGCGGCTCGCGCACCGACCGCAGGATCTCCGGCAGCCGCGCGCACTCCCGGTCGACCAGATACGCGCCGCCCGCGGTGGTGTATGCGGCCCGGAACTCCTCGTCGGACAGGCCGTGCGCGTTGGTCAGCACGTACGGCTTGAGGCTCGCGACGAAGTCGGCGACCACCGACGAGACGTCACTGATGAGCATGTCCGCCTGGTCGAAGCACTCGTACAGCGTGGGCAGTTGACCCTCGATGACGTGGTGCCGGACGGCAGCCCGACCCGCCCGGAAGATCCGGTGCCACTCGGCGACCAGCGCGTGCCATTCGTCCGCGTCCCCGCGGTCGGCCGGCCGCGCCAGCCGGGTCTGCTCGGCGGGGTCGCCCTTCTCCCGTCCGGCGAGCTCGTCGAGCCGGGCCCGGATCTCCGCGAGCCTCGGCTCCACAGAGGAGAGCGGTGCCGGGGCTTCCGCCGCGGCCAGCAGCTCCCGCACGGCCCGGTCCGCGGCCGCCGCCTCGGCCGAGCGGCGGCCGGTGAGCGGATGCGGCTTGTACAGGACCCGTACACCCTCGGCCAGCAGCTTCTCGACCAGGCGTACGCCCATCGGGATCAGCGAGGTGTGGCAGTCGTCGTCGCTCCAGCCCTCCCAGGTCGGCGCGTACAGGACGACCGGCAGCGGGCCCGGCACGTGGTCGGCGTGCAGCCGGATCGACGACAGCTGCGGGCGGCCCACCTCGACGATCGCCTCGTCGCTGATCGCGTGCCGCACCCGCTGGTACCGGTCGCGCCCGGCCCGTCCGGCGACCCAGATCTCGTCGTACACCTTGCTGACCCGGTTGCTGCTGGCGAGCTTGTCGCTGTCGCCGTGGCCGATGAAGACGTGCTTGGCCTCGGCGACGCGCAGCATGTGCACGTTCTTTCCGGCGTTGCCCGGATACAGGACGACCCGGACCTCGGGCAGCTCCAGCTCGGCCAGGTCGTCGGCCCTGGGTACGCAGATGACCGGGAGCCGGGTGCGGCTCAGATACCGGAACGAGGCCTGCTCGCGCAGGATGATCACCGGCCGTCGGTCGAGGCTCTCCAGCGTCTCGATCCACATGTTCACCTGGTACATGAAGTCCCGGGACACCGCGGCGAAGCTGAAGTACAGCGCCACCTCCGGCCGGTACCCGGCCAGTTGCCGGTTGACCTCGGCGATCACCCCGTCCCGCCCCGGCATCCGGCGGGCCCTGCGGAACTGCACCAGCAGCGCCAGTACGGCCGCCACGGCCAGGCCGGCCGTCAGCGCGTATCCCACGACCGCCGGATACCAGGATCCGGCCGCGAGCGCCGCCACCAGGCCCGCGTGGGCGGGCAGGTCGAGGTGGAGCAGCTTGCGCAGGAAACGCCGGTACAGGTAGGCGGGCGGGGCCGCCGGGATGCCGGCCCCGCTCATGTCGAGGTTGCGCACGGCCACCGGCAGCAGCCGGCGCCGGCGGATCGCGTGGTGCACCGCCGAGTACAGCATCACCAGCGCGAAGTGGGCGCCGAACACGGCCAGTCCGGCGACCAGCACCCGGTCCGGGGCGTCCAGCCGCTGGGCCAGCGCGAGCAGCATCAGCGTCCGGAAGGCGAACCGCAGCGTGCGGTCCAGTTGCAGCGCCGCCAGCCGGCGGACGAAGTGCGGCGCCCGGACGTGCAGGGCCTCGTCCGCGACGTAGCTCACGGCGGACGCGGCGGCGAAGCCCCACAGGGACGGCAGCAGCGCGAAGACGGGCAGCGCGGCGAAGCCGGCGGCGAACAGGAGAACCAGCAGCAGGTCGGCCCTGCCACGCACGCGCAGGGCAGCACAGAGCCAACGGATCATGACGGACAAGACTTCCCCCCAGAAGTACAAGCGGCGGTGCCGTTGTTCGCCAGTGAGACACAAGCTGCTCGGGAATGGTTGTACACCTGTCGGAAGCTGAGAATTCACCTTCGGTTGGTGAACGCTTTGTGCTGTGCGGTCGTCTCACAAATGGGGGCGAGCCGCACCGTACCCGGCCAAGGGCGGTGGGGCAGTGGGCGACCGACGGGGGAACCTTGTTTCACGAACAGCGGCGCACGGGGCCGCGTGAGGTGCTGTGGCGGCTGCTGCTGTTCGTCGGGCGCACACTGCGCGGCGAGTGGTACGGCATCATCGTCGAACCGGTGCGGCAACTGCGCCGACGCGGCCCGTCCGCGCTGTTCCTGGCGTTCCTGGCCGCCTTCGGCGTCATCTTCTTCCACGCGATCGCCCAGCACCCGAGCGGCGCGGTGGCCGTACGGCTGCTCGGCGGGGTCTACGCCGACCTGCCGCTGTGGCTGGCCCTGCTGCGCACCCCGGTCTCGCTGTACGTGCCCGCCCTGGACCTGCCGGTGTGGGCGGGCATCACCCAGCTCTTCCTGGCGTTCGCGCTGGCCGAACTCACGCTGGGCCGGGCCCGCACCCTCGCCATCTCCTACGCCACCACCCTGGCCGGCACTCTCACCGTGCGGGTGATGCTCGCGATCGGTCCCGGCCGGCACGGCGTGGGCCTGCCGCCCGAGATCGGCCAGGTCCTCGACACCGGCCCGTCCGCCGCGGTCGTGGGCCTCTTCACCTACATCTCGGTCGTCCGCCGCGCCCCCGTCGTCTTCGCGCTCACCGGCGGCTCGATGGTCTGGGAGTCGATCGCCGTCCCCAACCTGGCCGGCCGCGAGCACCTGATCGCGGTCGCCGCCGCGATCGTCCTGGGCCTGCTGCACGGCCGCGTCCGCTGGTGGCCGGCCACCCGGCAGCCCGCGCTGCCGGACCTGCGCGCGGTCACCCCGCTGCCGGAGCCCCCGAGCCCCCAGCTGTGGCGCGCGCAGGCCCTGCGGGGCATCGGACCGCATCCATAACTTGCGGGGCGCGAAGGCGAAGGACGCGCGCACAGGGTCCGTCCCTACGGCACCATCGAGTAAGTCCCGCCCACCGCACCCCGGGAGTGCCCATGGCCCGCTCCGAAGCCCGCGTCTCCACCGACCGACCGCACCGCTACGCCAAGCAACTCGCCTCCCACCTGGGCCGGCGCAGCCAGACCAGCTGGGACGAGGAGAAGGGCGAGGGCAGCATCGTCTTCCAGAACGGCACCGGCTCGCTCACCGCGACCGACGGCGCCCTGCTGCTGTCGGTCGACACGGAGGCCGGCAACCTCGACCTGCTGGAGGACGTCGTGGGCCGCCACCTGGTCCGCTTCGGCACCAAGGACGAACTCGTCGTCGAATGGCACCGCGACACCGGCGAACCCGGCACGGTCCAGCGCAAGCCGGACGAGGACCCCGCCTGACCTCGGGCCCGGCCCGGCTTCAGATCCCGCCCCGCGCCGCCCGCCCGTAGCTCGCGAGTACCGCCGCCCCGGTCCGCTCGGCCGACCGGCACTCCAGGTGCACGGGCGGGCCGCCGGCCGGGAAGAGCCGGGTGCCGGTGCCGACGACGGTGGGGAAGGTCAGCAGCCGGTACTCGTCCACCAGGTCCTCGGCCGTCAGGGCGTGCACGACGCTCACGCTGCCGGAGACGACGACATCCCGCCGCTCCCGCTTGACCGCGTCCACCAGCTCGCCGTCCAGGACCCGCGAGTTGCCCCAGGCCGCGACGTCGGTGAGGGTGCGTGTGGCGACCAGCTTCGGTACGGCGTTCATGCGCGCGGCGAAGGGATCGTCCCGCATCGGCCACAGCCGCGAGAACAGCTCCCACGTGCTGCGGCCCAGCAGCAGCACCCCCTCGTCGAGGGTGGCCCCGAGCCGGAACTTGTCCCCGGCGACCTCCTCCCGCCCGTGCCGGAACGCCCAGCCGCCGCCCGGCGTACCCGAGGAGCCGTCCGGGTCGGTGACGATCCCGTCCAGGGTGATGAACTCGATGACGATGACGCTCATGGCCGTGGTCCTCTCGAATCGTTCGATGCTCACCGGTACATACCGGCGCCACCGCCCCGGCTCATCGCGGCCCGCGACATCAGTCGGAAGAAATCTCCGGGGGCAGCCGGAAGGCGGCGAAGACCTGCGGATCCGCGAACACCACGTTCCGCGCGACCCGCCCGCCGACCACCGTGAACACCTGAAGCGTGTGCAGCCTGAACCCGCCCTCCGGCACCGGCGCGTACGCCGCGAACGCGGGCTGCCCGCCCGCCTCGCACGCCCGGGTGAGCCACCCGGTCCCGCGCAGCGCGAACACACGCTCCATGAACAGCCCGTAGTCCCGGCTCCCGCGGTACCACAACGGCACCGGCGGCATCTCCAGCACGGCCTCGTCCGTGAGCAGCCGCACCAGGCCGGGCACATCGCCCGCCTCGAAGGCCCGCGCATACCGCGCCA
Source organism: Streptomyces sp. CA-249302 (assembly GCF_050936785.1). NCBI lineage: Bacteria > Bacillati > Actinomycetota > Actinomycetes > Kitasatosporales > Streptomycetaceae > Streptomyces > Streptomyces sp. CA-249302. Next base: position 9,562,264 of record NZ_JBNJMG010000001.1, read on the forward strand.
CGACCTCCCGCGCCCCCGCGTCCGCCGGCTCGGCCACCTCGCCCGGATCGCCCACGCCGGCAAGCGCCACCCGCGCCCGCTGGAGCGCACTGTTGACGGCCGCGACCGTCGTCCCCAACTGCTCCGCCACCTCGGCCGCGCTGAACTCCAGCACCTCCCGCAGCACCAGCACCGCCCGCTGCCGCGCCGGCAGCACCTGCATCGCGGCCACCAGCGCCAGCCGCAGATCGCCCCGCGCCTCGACGTCGTAACGGGCGTCGGGGAACGGCTGGAGCCACGGAATGTCGAAGGCCGGCGTCAGCGGCGCCCCCGGATCCTCGCTCGGCGCCCCCAGCCCCGACGGCAACGGCCGGCGCGCCCGCCTCTCGAGCGCGGTCAGGCACACATTGGTCGCGATCCGGTACAGCCAGGTCCGCACCGACGCACGCGAGGAGTCGTACCGCTCACGGGCCTTCCAGGCCCGCAGCATCGTCTCCTGCACCAGATCCTCGGCCTCGTGGAAGGAGCCCAGCATGCGGTAGCAGTAGGCCACCAGTTCGGCCCGGTACGGCTCGAGGTCCATACGCGGGCCGCCTCCCTCAGACCGAGCAGCCCACGTGGGCCAGCGCCTGCCGCAGCAGCACCCCGTGCCCGCCCGGCATCTCGCTCTGCACCGCCTCCGACACGGCCTCCTGCGGGCTGAACCACACCAGGTCCAGCGCGTCCTGCCGGGGCCGGCAGTCGCCGGTGACCGGCACCACGTAGGCCAGCGACACCGCGTGCTGGCGCGGGTCGTGGTAGGGCGTCATGCCCAGGGTCGGGAAGTACTCGGCGACCGTGAAGGGCTGGAGCGAGGCCGGGATCCGGGGCAGCGCCACCGGGCCGAGGTCCTTCTCCAGGTGGCGCAGCAGGGCGTCCCGCACCCGCTCGTGGTGCAGGACCCGGCCGGAGACCAGGGTCCGGCTGACCGTCCCGTCCGGCCCGATGCGCAGCAGCAGGCCGACGCTGGTGACTTCACCGCTGTCGTCGACACGCACGGGCACGGCCTCGACGTACAGGATCGGCATGCGGGCGCGCGCCAGCTCCAGCTCGTCGGGGGAGAGCCAGCCGGGCGTGGTTTCGGTCATGTCAGACATTGCTTGATCATACTTTCAGGAGGGGCTGGGAAGGCGGTAGACCCGACGCGCATTATGTGCTCCCGCCCACTCCGCGAACCGCAGCGCGTCCGACAGGGCCATCTCGTCGGCGTCCACCCGGTCCTGCAGCAGACCGGCCAGCGCCCGGCGGAACGACAGGGCGCCCAGGTGGTGGAACTCGGCCACACCATAGGCGTCGGAGCTGTACAGCAGTTTGCGGTACGGGGTGATCTCCAGGGCCTCCTCCAGCACGGCCCGCGACCGCGCGGGGCCGACGTGGTGCAGCGCGAGGCCCACGTCCAGGTAGACGTGCTCGAACACCGCGGCCAGATAGGCGGCCTGGCGCTGGTACGGCCAGCAGTGCAGCAGCAGGACCGGGATCGTGCCGGCGGTCAGGTGCAGCCAGTCGGTCAGCTGGGCCGGGTCCGAGCGGTGCAGCCGGATGTCGTTGTCGCCGAGCCCGACGTGCAGTTGGAGGGGGTGCCCCAGGTCTACGGCGGTCCACAGCAGATGGCGTACGAGAACCGGTTCCGCCAGCCGGACACCACCGGCCGCGAGCCAGCGCCGGGCCGCCTCGGTGACCTCCGCGGCCGAGGGGCGGGCCGGGTCGAGGCCGAAGCCGGTGCGGTAGGCGGCGACCGACTTGACGCCGACCACGCCCGCCCGCCGTACCGCCTCCTCGGCGGCCGCGCGGAAGGCGGCCGCGTACTCGCCGGCCTCGACCCCCTGCGCCGCCACCGCCTCCGCGACGCTTTCCAGCCGCACGATCTCGTACGCCGTTCCGCCCGCGCCCGCCGCCAGTTCGGCGGGCGTGGTGAGGCGGTCCGGGGCGTAGCCGGTGTCGACGCAGAAGGTGTCCGCTCCGGCGGCCGTGAGGAAACGGCGGTTCACCTCGCGCCCGCCGAGTGCCGCCCGCCGGGCCACGTACTCGTCGGCGGGCGCGTGGCGGGGCAGGTCCAGCAGGGGAGCGCAGTGGCGGCGGACGGCCACGCCGACCGGGGTGTCGAAGGTGGAGAAGCCGGGCCAGGCACCGCCCTCGGTGAGCAGCGGCTCGAACTCCTCCCGCGACAGGTCCGCGGTGACCACGCCGTGGCAGTGATGGTCCGTCAACTTCAGTGCGTCGAGCGCCTCTTGGACCGCGCCCACGTCAGTACTTCCAGCGGTAGGCGGCCGCCACCCGCTCGTCGTCCAGCCCCTCGACCGCCGCGCTCTCCCCCTGCCGTACGGCGATCACCGCGTCCGCGAGGACCGGCCCGAGCGCGGACCGCAGCCGCTCGTCCTTGCGGAACTCCGCCACGGCCTCGGGAAGGGAGGTCGGCAGTCGGCGGACGCCGTGGGCCGCCGCGTCGGCGGGGTCGAGGCGGGCCGGGTCACCGGTGATCTCCTCCGGCAGGGGAGTGCCGGACGTGAGGCCGTCCAGGCCGGCCGCGATCAGACAGGCGAGGGCGAGATAGGGGTTGGCGGCCAGGTCGACCGGCTTCACCTCCAGGTTCGCGGACCGGTCGTGCAGGCCCGCGGTGCCGGTGACGATCCGCACCGCCGCCTCGCGGGTCTCCCGGCCCCAGGCGGTGAACACCCCGGCCCACTGGGAGGGCTTGAGCCGCAGATAGCTCGCCGGGCTCGGCGCGGTCACCGCCGTCAGCGCGGGCAGATGATCCAGGATCCCGGCCGCGAACGACTCCGCCCCGGCCGTCATGCCGTGCCGGCCGTCGCCGCCGGAGTGCAGGTTGACGCCGTCGCGCCAGGCGGAGAGATGGACATGACCGCCGTTGCCGACGCCCTGCGCGAAGACCGCCGGCGCGAACGACACCACCAGCCCGTGCCGCGCGGCCACCGCCCGGATCGTCTGCCGGACCAGCACGCTCCGGTCGGCCGCCGCCACCGGGTCGAGCGCGCCCACCGAGACCTCGAACTGCCCGGCCGCGTACTCGGGATGGAGCTGCTCGACGTCCACGTCCTGCGCCGCCAGCGCGGCCAGCAGATCGACGCCGTATGCGCTCAACTCCACCTGGCGCGTGGCGCTGTAGGCGGGCCCGGTGGTCGCCGGCACGAACTCGCCGTCCGCCGCCGCCCCTTGACCCACCGCCCACTCGATCTCGACGGCCGCCTTGAAGGTCAGACCGTGCCGCTCGGCCGCCTCCGCGACGATCCGGCGCAGGACGGTCCGGCTGCACCCCGGGTGCCGCTCGCCCTCCTGCGTGATCCGGTCGACCGGCGCCCACGCCCAGCCGGGCTGCCCGGCCAGCACGGCGAGTCGGTCGAGGTCGGGGTACAGGCGCAGGTCGCCGTCCGGGGAACCGAGGACGTCGGTGGCGACGATGGAGTCGTTCGCCAGAAAGGTGTCGAACACCGGTGACATACCGACGCCCCAGGCCGCGGCCGAGGCCAGCTTCGCGGTCGGGATCGTCTTCACCCTGCCCACGCCCGCGGTGTCGACGTACGACAGGACGATGCCGTGCACGCCCCGGTCGGACAGCTCGTCGCTCAGCGCGGTGGCCCGTTCGACGTCGCCGGGGCGGCCGCCGGGAACGGGGTCGGCAAGGGTGGTCATACGTCCTCCTCGACGGGGTCGGCACAGGAAGTGCCGTGCGTCAGGGTTTCACGGCCACCGCGCCGAACTGCGGTACCACGGCGGGCGATTCGGAACCCGACCGCCAGCGCGAACACGAGACCAGGCCCGGTTCGAGGAGGTCGAGGCCCTCGAGGAAGGAGGCGATGTCCGTGCCGGGACGGGCGGTGATCGGGGGAGTGGCGTTCTCGTTCCAGAACCACATGGCCGGTATCTGGCCCCGCCGCCCAGATCGGCGTCGGTGGTGGGGTGGGTCAGCGCCAGGAAGCTGCCGGAGGGCACCGCGGCCGTCAGCCGCCGTACGATCCGCCGCGCCTCCTCGGTGTCGAGGACGAAGTTGAGGATGCCGAGCATCAGGATCGCGACCGGCTCGGTGAAGTCCAGGCTGCGGGCGGCACTTCGGAGGATGGCGTCGGGGTCGTGCACGTCGGCGTCGACGTAGTCGGTGACGCCCTCACGGGTGCCGGTGAGCAGGGCGCGGGCGTGGGCGAGCACGATGGGGTCGTTGTCGACGTAGACGATCCGCGCGTCCGGCGTGATCCGCTGGGCGATCTCATGGGTGTTCTCCGCCGTCGGCAGCCCGGTCCCGATGTCCAGGAACTGCCGTATCCCGTGCTCCTCGGCGAGGAACCGCACCACCCGGCCCAGGAACCAGCGGTCCGCGCGGGCGATCTCCCGGATCACCGGGAACATCCCGGCGACGTGCTCGCCGACCCGCTGGTCGACGCCGTAGTTGTCGCTGCCGCCGATCCAGTAGTTCCACACGCGCGCGTTGTGCGCTACCGCGGTGTTCAGCCGTGCCGACCCGCCCGGGGTGTGGCTCTCCCTCACGACTCAGCTCCTTCTCGCACCCTGCGGTCGTCGCCATTGTGCCGCCGGGTGATCACGCTGTCCCGGGATTCGGGCGACCGGTTGTGCGAGAAATGTGCCTGTCGGCCCGTCAGTCGAACTGGCCGGGATTCGCCGTCGGCGTCCTGCCGGCCTGGACGTCCTTGAGCCGCTGCGTTCCCTGCTTCACCGCCTGCTCGGCCGAGTCGGTCTCGCCGCCGTCCAGACCACCGGCGGTGACGGTGATCGCGTCGGTGCCGACGCGGACGGCGGCCACGTCCAGGGTGAGCGTGCTCGTCGTGCTCTTCACCGTCACCCGCAGCCCCTGCCGGGCGTCGCCGGCCTCCGGGGGCGGGGAGTCGATCACCTGGACGGTCCGCCTGCCGCCCTTGGAGTCGGTCGCGGTGAACTGGTCGCACTTGACCGGCAGGGACTTCAGCCAGGCCAACGAGGCGTCCAGGTCGGCGCGTTGATAGGCGGCGACCTGATAGAGGAGTCGGGACTGCCCCTCCTCGAAGCCGGTCAGCGCGGACGCGCCGGACGGCTTGCCCAGCAGGTCGTCGCTGTACAGCGAGTCGAGGAGTCTCTGGCAGTCGGCGGCGTTCGTCTTCGCGGTGAGGAGGTCCGCCACGTCGACGCTGCCGACGAGCAGGCTGTCGCGCCAGGTCGCCGCGTCCTTCACCTGCGTCCAGTCGTCCTCGATGTCCGCCGGCGTGATCAGCGCGGCCCGCGCCCCGGCCTCGGTGAGCCGGGCCGGGGTCGCGGACTCCTCGGCGAGCGGGGAGGCGGCGATGTCGGAAGCCGAGGACGAGCCGCCGTCGTCGTCGCCGTCGTTCGAACAGGCCGCGGTGGCCAGCAGCGCGCTCGCGGTGAGGGCACAGGCGAGCACACGGACGGGAGGGATGCCTCCCCTGCCCTTCGGGCGCCGGGGTGGCGAGGGACGACGGCTCATCGCGGAAGCCTCCGAAGCAGAAGTCGTGGTTTCCCCCAGCGCACCACCGACCTCCCCCGCCCACCAGCGCCACTGAGCCGTACGGGTGAGCCCCGCAGGCGCAACACCGCAGGTCGTACGGCAACTCGAACGCGCCGCCCGGCAGGCGGGCCGCGGCCCCCACACCGACACTGACCCCATGCCGACGCCCGCGAAGGAGTGACCGTGCTGCCCGGATTCCTCGCCAGGACGATCGAGTCGCTGCTCGGCCGCGAGGGCCGCTCACTGCACCTCAAGGCGGCGGGCGGCGCGACGGCCCTCCTCGCGGTCGTCATGCTCCTCGGCTCCTGGGCGGTCGTCGCCGTCGAGGACGGCGCGCGGGGCGCCAACCTGAGGACGTACCCGCAGGCCCTGTGGTGGTCGATCGAGACCGCGACGACCGTCGGATACGGCGACTTCTACCCGGTCACCCTGGGCGGCCGGATCATCGGCGCGGTCGTGATGGTCGTCGGCATCACCACGTACGGCATGGTCACCGCCGCCCTGGCCACCTGGTTCGTCGGCCGGGAACAGCGACGCCGGCACCGTCTCGGGCCCGGAGCCCGGGAGTTGGGCGAGGAGACGGCCCGCGCTCTGCACGAGCGCTTCGACCGGCTGGAGCGGATGGTGGCGGGGAAGGACGGGCGGGACTGAGACCGGAGGCATCCTCCCGCTACTCGCGAGTACCCCACCGTGTGCCAGGAGTGACCCCTGGGGTAAAGTCCCAGCGGTCCACAGGCACGGACAGCCTGCGGGCCACTACGGGCAGTGTCGGATGGGGGCGACGGAACCATGGAATCCCACCTGGTCGACGGAGGGGACAAGGCGGCGGACGACAGGCGTCTGGAGGCCCTGGACCCGCAGCCGCTGCTGACCCGGGACTACGAGACGCGTCCCGCGCTGGTCTACGAGCGGCTGCGCGAACGCCACGGCCCGGTCGCGCCGGTCGACCTGCTCGGCGTCCCCGCCTGGCTGGTGCTCGGCTACCGCGAGTCGCTCCAGGTGCTCCAGGACGACGCCGGCTGGCCCAAGGGCCTGGAGAACTGGCGGGCCCGCACCGAGGGCCGGGTCCCCGCCGACTGGCCTCTCGCCCCCTCCCTGGAGGTCAACCACGTCCTGATCCAGGGCGGGCCCTCCTACCGCACCCTGCGCACCGCCTGGGACGCCGCCCTGCGCCCCTTCCAGGACCCGCGCAACCCGCAGGCCAGGCGGCTGAAGTCCGCCGTCACCGGCTACGCCGACGAGCTGATCACCCTCCTCGCACAGGGCGGCGGCACCGGACTCGCCGACCTCTCCGCGCAGTTCTCCCGGCCCCTCCCGCTGATGGCCGCCAGCCACCTGCTCGGCTTCCCCGGCTCGCAGGGCGACGACGCCCTGATGGACATGTGGCGGGTGCTGGACGCCGGCCCCGACGCCGAACCCGCCCTGGCCCGCCTGTTGGTGACCCTCTCGGAGCTCGCCGCCGCGAAGATCGCCAAGCCGGGTGACGACTTCCCCTCCCACCTCCTCGCCGCCCACCCCGACCTGCCGGTCGACGCGCTCGCCCGCGAGCTGTTCATGCTGCTCGGCATGACCTCCGACCACGTCGGCATCCTGATCTCCAACACCGTCGTCGAGGTCATCTCCGGGGAGGCCGAGGGCGGTGTGCGCACCGCGCTGTCCGCCGGGATGGTCCGCGAGACCATGAACCGCGTGGTCATGCGCAAGCCGCCGCTGGTCAACTTCGTGCCGAGGTTCGCCGCCGAGGACACCGAGCTCGGCAACTACACCATCCGGGCCGGCGACCCGGTGTGGGTCTCATCCGCCGCGGCGCATGCCGACCCGCTCTTCGCCGGCCAGATGACCACGGGCTCCAGCATCAGCAGCCGGGCCCACCTGTCCTGGGGCGCCGGACCCCGCCAGTGCCCCGCCCGCGAACTCGCCTCGACCATCGCGGCGGCCGGCGTCAGCCGCGTCTTCGAACGCTTCGCCCACCTGGAACTGGCCCTCCCGGTCGACCAACTCCCATGGCGTTCCTCACCGTTCATGCGCGGCCTGCGCTCCCTGCCGGTGCGGTACGAACTCGCCGGACCGGTACCGGAGTTGCCGGACCCGGTCGAGGCGACGTCGGCCGCGGCGGACGTACCGGAGGAGCGTGAGCGGGCCAACAGGCGGCGGTCGTCGCTGTGGCGGTACCTGACCGGGCTGATCCGCTCGAACGGCTGATGCCCCGGACCGGTCAGGTACCCGGCTGCGCGTACCCGTTCTGCCAGGCCCAGGCCGCGATCTCGACGCGGTTCCGGGCGGCGATCTTGAGCTGGACGCTGGAGAGGTGGGTCTTGACCGTGGAGAGGGAGACGTAGAGCTCGGCGGCGATCTCGGCGTTGGTCCGGCCGAGCGCGACCAGCCTGACGACGTCGAGTTCCCGGTCGGTGAGAGCCTCCGCCGGCGGCGCGCCCCGGCGGGCAGCGGCGGGCCGAGGCTCCGCGGTGACGTGCTTGAGCAGCCGCACGGTGACGGACGGCGAGACCAGCGAGTCACCGGCCGCGGCGGCCCGCACCGCCTCCGCGAGCAGCGTCGGACCCGAGTCCTTCAGCAGAAACCCGCACGCACCGCCGCGCAGCGCCCCGTACACGTACTCGTCGAGATCGAAGGTGGTCACGACGACCACCCGCATCGGCTCCGTCACGTCGGGCCCCGCCAACAGCCGGGTGGCCTCCAGCCCGTCCAGCTTCGGCATCCGGATGTCCAGCAGACACACGTCGGGCCGCAGCCGCCGAGCGAGCGCCACCGCCTCCTCCCCGTCGGCCGCCTCCGCGACGACGGTGATGTCCGGCTGAGCATCCAGAAAGAACCGGAACCCGGTACGGACCATGTCCTGGTCATCGGCGATCAGAACGCGGATGGGCGCACCGGACGGGACGGGGACGTTCATGTCTCGATCATGCCTTACGTTCTCCGAACGTTCCCCGACGGTCACTCCGCGGTCTGGGCCGGATCCGTCGTCACCTTCCGCAACAGCGGCCTGCTCCCGGAGATCGCCGCGAACACGGCGACCGCACCGATGACCACACAGACCATGAGCTCGATCACCCCGGAGGTGTTGATCGTCGCCCCGGCCGTCTTGTTGAGCTGGTACGAGCCGTAGGCCCCCATCGCGGTCGTACCGCCGGCCAGCACGACCAGCGGGATGACGGTCTCCCGCACCCGTGCCCGGTCCAGCACCCGCAACGGCGTCCCCGCCAACCGCAACAGCCCGTACACCCGCCGCCGGTCGAGGACGTTCGCCGCCGCGGTCAGCCCCGCGGAGGACGCGGCCAGCAGGAAGCTCAACGCCAACGTGCCGATCGTGACGGCGTCCAGGCGGTCGAACGTGGCCTTGTCCGAGCCGCCCGCGTAGTCCTGGCCGAAGGGAAACCGGCCCGCCACGAGCGGCGTGAGTGCCGTGGTCGCGGTGTCGATCTGGACCTGGTCGCCCCTGACGTGGGCGATGACGCCGGGGTTGCCGCCGAGGAGGTTCTCGTAGTCGTCGGTACGGCCCGCCGCGACCGTCGCCGTGACGCCCGCCCCGCGCAGCAGCGTGCGCGCCTCGACGGCCGCGGACCGGGCGTCGGCCGCACTGGCCGTGCTCACCGCGACCTGGCCCTGGTACTGGCTGGTGTCGGAGCCGAGCATGCTGACCGAGAAGAACCCCGCCGCGAACCCGGCCAGCACCAGCCCGCTGACGGTGCGCCAGGCCCCGCGCGGATCGTCGCTGAGCCGCCGACCCGCGAGCAGGGTCGCCGGACGCTTGGCGAAACGACTCACCAGGCGGCCGAGCCGGTCCACCACCCAGGGCCCGAACAGCCAGAACGCGCCGTAGAAGAGGAGGAGAAGGGCGAGGGCCTGTTTCGAGCTCATGCCTCCGCCGCTGAACAGGAAGATGACGGCCAGCGCCGCCACGAAGAAGGCGAGGCGGATCATGCGGGTGCGCCGCGGGTCGGCCTGCTGGGCCACGCCCAGGGGCGAACTGGCGACCTGGCGCAGCATCGAGACCGCGCTGACGGTGATGAGCACCGTGACCCCGGCCACGACCGCCGCCAGCCAGGGCAGCCCGACCCACAGAGTGCCGACGAACCAGGTGCCCACCCCGAACGGCACCTGCGCGAGCACCGGCAGCGACAGCACGTAGGCGAGCGCACCCGTCACCGCCCCGCCCGCGCCGAGCACGGCCGCCTCCGCCGCGGTCATGGCGATGATCTGCCGCGGGGTCGCCCCCGCGAGGCGCAGCGCGGCCAGCCGCTGCTCGCGCCGGGCCGCGCCGAGCCGCCCGGCGGCGGCCGAGAGCACGGTCACGGGCAGCGCGAGCAGGACGACCCCCAGGGCGGCGATGCCCTGGTCGCCCGCGGTGAACATGCTGGCCGTGTCGCCGCGGAAGCCGGAGATCCCGGCGCGGTCCAACTGCCCGATGTCGAACCAGGAACGGCTGTCGTCCGCGGCCGACTTCGCCAGGGCCGCATCGGTCGGCGCCCGGCCGACGACGGCGACCAGCTCGTCCGGGGAGGCGAGACCGGCGTCACCGATCGTGCCGTAGGACCTCACCTTCGGGAAACGGTCGGCGAGTTGGCTCGCGGGCAGCTTGTGCAGCAGGTCGGCCAAGGCGGGGGAGACGTACACCTCGCCCTGTTTCGGGAAGGAGTCCAGGCCCGGCGGCGCGGGAGTCCGTGCGCGGCCCGGCAGTTGGGCGAGGGAGACGACGGTGACCGGGTCGTGGCGGACCCAGGTGGTGGCGAGGGCCTGGACGGCGGTGGCCCGCCCGGACGAAACGGCGTCGGGCGTACGCCACTTGGTGTGGTCGGCGCGGGTGCCGGCGCCGAGTGTGGCGGCGACGATCACCAGCATCACGAAGGCGCCGACGGCGGCGGCGCCGGCCGCCAGCAGTTGGCTCTGCAGGCCTCGGCGGCCGGCGGACCTGGTCAGATGCCAGGTCAGGGGCAGGACGGGGGAACGCATGGCGGGGCTCCAGGAGGGCGGGCGGGTCAACTGACCGTGTACTGGCTGTAGTTGCTGATCCGGCCGTCCCGGACCTGGAGGACGCGGTCGCAGTGGGCGGCGACGTCGGCGTCGTGGGTGACCATCACCAGGGCGGCGCCCTGCTCGCGGGTCACGGAGGTGAGCAGGCGTACGACCTCCTCGCTGGTGCGCTGGTCCAGGGCGCCGGTCGGCTCGTCGGCGAAGACCACGTCCGGCTGGACGACCAGGGCGCGGGCGATCGCGACGCGCTGGGCCTGGCCGCCGGAGAGCTGCCCGGGCCTCCGGTGCTCAAGGCCGTCGAGGCCGAGCGGCGCGAACCAGCGGCGCGCCTGCTGGACGGCCTGCCTCCGCGCCATGCCCTCCAGCATCAGCGGCAGCGCGACGTTCTCCTCGGCGGGCAGCTCCGGCAGCAGCTGGCCGAACTGGAAGACGAACCCGAACCGCTTGCGGCGCAGGGCGCTGAGCCGGTTCTCGCTCAGCCCGTCGATGGCCTGGCCGCGCAGCAGCACGGTGCCGGCGTCGGGGCGGATGATCCCGGCGAGGGTGTGCAGCAGCGTCGACTTCCCCGAGCCGGAAGGGCCCATGACCGCCAGCGAGTCCCGCTCGCGGACCTCCACGTCGACGCCGTCCAGGGCGGTGGTGGAGCCGTACTTCTTCACCAGGCCGAGTCCGGCCAGAACAGTGCTCACGATCGTGTCCCGTGCCTCTCTCAGCGCTCGAACTTCCAGGTGACGGAGGAGTCCGTCGCCTTGACCACGGAGACCGGGATGGTCACGGACTTCCCGTCGCCGGTCCTGCCGACGCAGGTGACGGAGGCCCCGGCGACCGCCTTCAGGCCGGTGGGGCAGCTGACGTCGGTGACCTTCCGCCCGACCCAGGGCAGCGGGTGGTACTTGCTCTGCGTCCGCCCCTCGACGATGCGGGCCGCCAGCGCCTTGTGACCGTCCACTTCGGCCGTGCTGTAGTGGTCGAGCTCGGAGGTGGACTCCGTCCCGGAGAGCAGATACGTGCCGAGGCCGCCCAGGGCGACCACGGCGGTCGCCCCGCCGACGGCGCCCACTAGGAACTTGTTGAGCTGCATCACGTGCTCCTGATGACTGAGGGCCCCGAGGGGCAAGGGGAGAGGAAGCGGCTCCACACTCGCCCGCGGGCACGGGCGCACGCCTCGGCCATACGGCCATGACCCGGCCGCCGGCCCTCGGCCTTTCGGCCGATCCGGGCGCCCCGCCGTCTGACCTACGGTGATCCGCATGACCTCCATCTCCGGCCGGGGCTGTGTCCATGGCATCGCCGTCGGCGTCCTGCTCGCCGCGGGCGTCGCAGACGTCCTGATCGCGGCCGCCGACGGCCGGCCCGTCGGGCCGACCGTCGTGGTGCTCCTGGCCGGACTCACCGCCCTGCTCTGGCCGGTCGCGCACCGGCCCGCCTGGTTCACCCCGCAACTGCGCACCGCCGTACCCGCCCTGCTCTCCGGGATCTACACGGCCGGCGCGGTCCTGGAGGGCTCGGAGGCCCTCTTCGGCCCCGGCGAGATCGCGATCCTCCTCTCCCTGGTCTTCATCGCGGTACGGCACTGCCCGCCCCGCTGGACCGTCGTGTGCGGCGTGTCGGCCGGCGCCGCCCTGGTGTTCATGCCGGTCCGCTACTCCGGCTCCTTCGACGGCGAGACCCTCGGCTTCATGGTGGGCGCCCTGGTCCTGATCGGCCTGGTCGCCGGCCTCGCCGCCTACCTCCGTGCCCTGGACTACCGCCGTACCGTGGCCGTCACCGAGACGCGGCGCGAGGAGCGCGTGGCGATCGCGGCCGACCTGCACGACTTCGTCGCCCACCACGTCACCGGGATCCTGGTGCAGACCCAGGTGGCCCGCATGATGGCGAACGCCGGGCAGGAAGGCCTCGATCCGGTGCTGGCCGGCATCGAACGCGCCTCGACCGAGGCCCTCGCCTCGATGCGCCGCACGGTCGGCGTCCTGCGCGACACGGACGAGGCCGACCGCCGCCCGGTCGGCGACCTCGCCGGCATCACCGAACTCACGGAGGGCTTCGCGAGCCCGGTCCAGAAGGTGACCCTGCACTGCGCCCCGGCCGTCCCCGCCGACCTCCCGCACGAGGTCCAGGCGGCCGCCTTCCGGGTCGTCCAGGAGGCGCTGACGAACGTCCGCCGCCACGCGGCCGACGCCACGGAGATCACGGTCGCGCTGTCGTTCGACGCCACCCACCTGTCGGTCTCGGTCGCCGACGACGGCCGCGGCGGCACCCAGCTTCCGGCCGCGGCCCACGGCGGCGGCTTCGGCCTGGTCGGCCTGAAGGAACGGGTGACCGCGCTCGGCGGCGAACTCGAGGCGGGGCCGAGGGACGGCGGCGGCTGGCGGCTGCGGGCACGGTTTCCGGTGAACAGGGCCTGAGGATACGGAGGTTGGGCCCCGCGGGGCGGCATCCGGCTCCACGCTGCGACCAGCCCGCCACCCCGCCGAGACCGGTGCCCCTGGTGCGGCGACCCACCTCCGCTGTTCAATGGTGCTGCACATGTCCGCGGAGAAGGGAGCCGCCGTGTCCCCCGCCGCCGTGCCGCCCGTGGGCGCGCGCATCCGGCAGGCACGCCTCGCCAAGGGCGTGAGCCTGCGCGCCCTCGCGCGGGAGATCGGCGTCTCCGCGAGCCTGGTCTCCCAGATCGAGACCGGCAAGAGCCAGCCCTCGGTGAGCACCCTGTACGCCATCACCACCGCGCTGTCGATCTCCGTGGAGTCGCTCTTCGACGGGTACGAGGAGGAGGTCGCCGCGGCGCCGGTGGTGACCGCGTCCGCCGCCCCCGCCACCGTCCTGCACGCCCTCGCCGCCTTCGCCGCCGACCCGGGCCGCCGTATCGGGCCGCTGGTCGCGGCCGGTGCGCACGAGACGCTGGAGCTGGACTCGGGCGTGCTGTGGGAGCGGCTCGGCCACGTCCCCGGCACCGACGTCGACTTCCTGCGGGTGACCTACCGGCCGGGCGGCTCCTCCTCCAGCTCCGGCGGCCTGATGCGGCACGCCGGTACCGAGTACGGCTACCTGACCTCCGGCGAACTCGTCCTCACCCTCGGTTTCGACGAGTACACGCTCGGTCCCGGCGACGCCGTCTGCTTCGAGTCGACGACCCCGCACCGCTACCGGAATGATGGAGCCGAGCCGGCCGTCGGCGTCTGGTTCGTGTTCAGCCAGGGTGTTCAGTAGTACTTGACACTCGGGCGCGGCGGTCGTCTACTCCGAAGTGGGGGTGGTCGCCGTGGCGATCCGCACATATGGACCCAACGCCGTCGACTGGGAAGAGCGCGTCGACCTGGACCGGCTGCGCCGAGAGCGCCTGGCCAGGCTCCACGAGAAGCTCAACGCGTCGTCGCTCGGCGCGGTGCTGAGCTTCGACTTCGCCAACATCCGCTACATGACCGCCACGCACATCGGCACCTGGGCGATGGACAAGCTGATCCGCTTCGCCCTGCTGGTGCGCGGCGGTGAGCCGATCATCTGGGACTTCGGCTCCGCCGCCCGCCACCACCAGCTCTACAACCCCTGGCTGGACTACAGCGACGGCAAGGGCGGCCCGCCCACCGGGGCCCGGGCCGGCATCTCCACGCTCCGCGGCGCCTTCCACCCGGACGCCGGGATCGCCGCGGACGTGGCCCGCAAGATAGCCGGCGAACTGCGCGAACACGGCCTCGCCGGCGAGCCGCTCGGCATCGACGTCGCCGAGATGCCGATCCTCGCCGCCCTGCGCGCCGAGGGCATCGACGTCGTCGACGGCCAGCAGGTCTTCCTGGAGGCCCGCCGCACCAAGACCCACGACGAGATCTCCCTGCTCACCCAGGCCTGCGCGATGGTCGACGCGGCCTACGAGGAGCTGTACAGCCACCTCCGCCCGGGCGTCCGCGAGAACGAGTGCGTCGGCCTGGTCAGCAAGGTCCTCTACGACCTCGGCAGCGAGTACGTCGAAGGCGTCAACGCCATCTCCGGCGAACGCTGTTCACCCCACCCGCACGTCTACAGCGACCGCCTGATCCGCCCCGGCGACCCCGCCTTCTTCGACATCCTGCACAGTCACCTCGGCTACCGCACCTGCTACTACCGCACCTTCGCCGTCGGCAGCGCCTCCGGCGCCCAACGGGACGCCTACGTCCGCTGCCGCGAGTACATGGACGAGGCCATCTCCCTCGTCCGGCCCGGCGCGACGACCGCCGACATCGTCCAAGTCTGGCCGCGCGCCGAGGAGTTCGGCTTCGCCGACGAGACCGCGGCATTCGCGCTGCAGTACGGCCACGGGGTCGGCCTGTCGATCTGGGAGAAGCCCATCTTCAGCCGCCTGGTCTCCCTGGACCACCCCGAAGTCCTCGAAGAGGGCATGGTGTTCGCCCTGGAGACCTACTGGCCGGCTGCCGACGGCTGGTCAGCGGCCCGCATCGAGGAGGAGCTGGTCGTCACCGCCGACGGCTGCGAGGTCATCACCAAGTTCCCGGCCGAGGAACTGCTGGTCGCGGGCCGCAAGTACTGGACGGTCGGCGGCGAGTTGAACACCCGGCGGGAAGCGCAGTCCCATCTCAACACCGGGAACGGTGGCCGTCAGTCCCACCCGAACACCGGGAACCGCTGATGGAAGCGACCGAACTCCTCGCCCTGTACGAGCAGATGGCCGTCATCCGCCGTACCGAGAAGGCCGCCCACGACCTGTTCCTGTCCGGCCTGGTCAAGGGCACCACCCACCTCGCCGCAGGCCACGAGGCGATCGCCGTCGGCGCGAGCGCCGCCCTGCGCCCCGACGACTACGTCTTCGCCACCTATCGCGGCCACCACCACGCCATGGCCCGCGGCGCCACCCCCGAGGAGTGCCTCGCCGAACTCATGAGCCGCGCAACGGGGTTGTGCAAGGCCAAGGGCGGCTCGATGCACCTCACCAAGGCCGACGCCTTCATGCTCGGCTCGTACGCCATCGTCGGCGCCCACCTCCCGATGGCGGTCGGCGCCGCCTGGTCCGCCCGGCTGCGGGGCACGCAACAGATCGCCGTGGCCTTCTTCGGAGACGGCGCCACCAACATCGGCGCCTTCCACGAGGCGCTCAACCTGGCCGCCGTATGGAAGCTGCCGGTGCTGTTCGTCTGCGAGAACAACCTGTACATGGAGTACACGCCGATCGCCGACGTCACGGCCGTCGCCCGCCCCGCGGCCGACCGGGCGCCGGCGTACGGCATCCCCGGCGAGACCGTCGACGGCAACGACGTCGTCGCCGTCCGGGAGGCGGTCGCCGGGCTGGCCCGGCGGGCCCGCGCAGGAGACGGGCCCGCTGTGCTGGAGGCCGAGACCTACCGCCACTTCGGGCACAGCCGCGCCGACCCGGCCACCTACCGCCCGGCCGAGGAGGTCGAACGCTGGCTCAAGCACGACCCGTTGGACCTCGCACGCGGCCGGCTGGTCGAGATGGGGGTGCCCGAGGAGACGGTCACCGCCGCCGACGAGCGCACCCGTGACCTCGTACAGAAAGCGGTCGAGGCGGCCAGGAACGCCCCGCCGCCGGATCCGCGCGAGGCGCTGACCGACGTATGGGCGGACGGAGGTGCGGCATGGCGGACGTGATCACCTATCGGGAGGCGGTCGCCGAGGGCATCGCGCGTGAGATGCGGCGCGATCCGTCCGTCGTGTGCCTGGGCGAGGACATCGGCGAGGCGGGCGGGGTGTTCAAGACGACCGCCGGGCTGTTCAAGGAGTTCGGGCCGGACCGGGTGTGGGACACGCCGATCTCCGAACAGGCCATCGTGGGCGCGGCGATGGGCGCCGCGATGACCGGGATGCGGCCGGTCGCCGAGATCATGTTCAGTGACTTCCTTGCCTGTTGCTGGGACTACCTCGCCAACGAGATACCGAAAGTGCGGTACATGACGGGTGGTCAGGTCACCGTTCCGCTCGTCGTGCGCACCGCCAACGGCGGCGGTCTCGGCTTCGGCGCCCAGCACTCGCAGGCCACCGAGAACTGGGCGCTGACCGTACCGGGACTGAAGATCGCCGCGCCCGCCACCCCCTCCGACGTGGTCGGCATGATGGCCGCCGCCATCCGCAGCGACGACCCCGTCGTCTTCTTCGAACACAAGGGACTGCTGGCGAGCAAGGGCGCGCCCGCCCCCCGGACCACGTGGTCGAGCTGGGCCGGGCCGCCGTCGTCCGCGAGGGCGCCGACGTGACGCTGGTGGCGCTCGCCTCGATGGTGCCGCTGGCGCTGGAGGCCGCCGGGCGGCTGGCCGAGGAGGGCGTCGGCGTCGAGGTGGTCGACCTGCGCTCCCTGGTCCCGCTGGACACCGCGACGGTCCTCGCCTCCCTCGCGAAGACCTCGAGACTCGTGACCGTCGAGGAGAACCCGTACCAGGGCGGCTGGGGCGGCACGCTCGTGTCGGTCGTCGCCGACGAGGGGTTCGGTCTGCTGGACGCGCCGGTGCGGCGGATCGCGGGGGAGTGCGTCCCGCTTCCGTTCGCCGACACGCTGGAGGAGCAGGTCATCCCCACCACAGACAAGGTCGTGGCGGCCGTCCGGAGTCTCGCCGCGTACTGAACACCCGCTAGGAGGAAGCGCGATGACCGATCGGACACTCCTTCGCGCCGGGCACGTCGTCTCCATGGACCCCGCCATCGGGGACCTGCCGAGGGGTGACGTCCTGATCGAGGACGGGCAGATCACGGCCGTACAGCCGGAGATCAGTGCCGACGCCGAAGTACTCGACATGACCGGCCGGATCGTCGTCCCCGGCTTCGTCGACACCCACCGCCACACCTGGGAGGCGTCCATCCGCGGCGTCGCCCCCGACGCCACCCTGGACGACTACTTCGTCGACATCCTCGACACCTTCGCCCCGCTCTACACGCCCGAGGACGTGTACGCGGCCAACCTCGCCGGCGCCCTCGAATGCCTCAACGCCGGCATCACCACGGTCGTCGACTGGTCCCACATCAACAACACGCCCGAGCATCCGGACGCGGCGATCCAGGCGCTCGGCGAGACCGGCATCCGCGCGCAGTACGCGTACGGCAGCGCCAACACCTCCCTCGCCGACTACTGGTTCGAGAGCAAGATCGCGATCCCGGGCGACGACGTCCGCCGTATCCGCGACAGGTACTTCGCCTCCGACGACGGCCTGCTGACCATGGGGCTCGCCACCCGCGGCCCCGGTTTCTGCGTCAACGACGTCGTCACCGCCGAATGGGCCCTCGCCCGCGAACTCGGCATCCCGATCACCGTGCACGTGGCGATGGGCCGGATGGCCGGCCGCTTCGGCATGGTGAAGCAGCTGGGCGACCTCGGTCTCCTCGGCCCGGACACCACCTACATCCACTGCTGCTACTTCAGCGAGGAGGAGTGGCGGATGGTCGCCGACAGCGGCGGTACGGTGTCCATCGCGCCGCAGGTCGAGACGCAGATGGGGCACGGCTGGCCGCCCGTGATGAAGGCGATCGAGTACGGGCTGCGACCGTCCCTCAGCATCGACGTCGTCACCACCGTCCCCGGCGACATGTTCACCCAGATCCGCGCGGCCTTCGGCGCCGAGCGGGCCCGCGTCAACGCCGAGTGCTGGCAGGCCGATGTGCCGGTCCCCGAAACGATGTTGACGGCACGTCAGATGCTGGGGATCGCCACGAGCAACGGCGCGCATGTCGCGGGACTGGAGCACCGCACCGGTTCCCTGACCCCCGGCAAGCGCGCCGACATCGTCGCCCTCGACGCCACCGCCCTGAACGTGGCGCCGGTGCACGACGCGGCCGCCGCGGTCACCCTGTCCGCCGACGTTTCCAACGTCGAGACGGTCATCGTCGACGGCGTGGTACACAAGCGCGACGGGAAGCTGACGGCCGACGTGGCGCGGGCCCGGCGGCTGGTCGAGGAGTCCCGTGACCGGCTCCTCGCGGCGAAGGAGGCGAAGCCGACCGCATGACTCGACACCTGGTGCGCCGGGCCGCCGACGCAACCGAGCCGCCGTACGACCAACTCGGCTATTACAGGCGGGAGTTGGTCGGCGAGGGCGACGGCAGCGCGCACACCGGCTTCGGCGTCTGCGAACTGCGGCCGGACGGCGCGGTCCCCGCGCATGTGCACTCGTACGAGGAGAGCTTCCACGTCCTCGACGGGACGGTGATCCTCGAAATGCCGGAGGGCGCCTTCCTGTTGGAGGAGGGCGACTACGGCATCCTCCCGACCGGCGTCCCGCACGCCTGGCGCGGCGCCGGGGACACGGCGGCCCGCTGGGCGGACATGCTCGCGCCGGTACCGCGGGCCCGCTACGGACACGACACCCAGTCGGTCCCGGACCTGCCGTCGCGCACGCCCGTCCGTATCGACGTCCGTGACCCGCGCACCAGGTCCTTCGGCCACTTCGAGCCCGCCCAGATGGACCCGGGCAAGCAGTCCCAGGACCTCCTCGCGGTCTCCGCGAGCATGCGCACCGCGCTGCTCGTCTACAGCGGCATCACGGTGAAGATGATGGTCGACGGCGACCTCGGCGCGGTCGCCTCGACCATGTTCATGGTCCAGTACGCGCCCGACGGTGTCGCCGGCACCCACGACCACCCCTTCGAGGAGACGTACTACTTCCTCGAAGGCGAGGCCGACGCGGTCTTCGACGGTGAGCGCTACCGCCTGGGGCCCGGCGACTGCGCCTGGGCGGGCGCCGGTTGCGTGCACGGCTTCGCCAACGCCGGTAACGGACCGCTGCGTTGGCTGGAGACCCAGGCCCCGCAGCCGCCGCCGCGCCACTCGTACCGCTTCACCCGCGACTGGGAGTACCTGAGGGAGGCCCTGGAGCCATGAGCAGTGTCCTGGTCGTCGGCGGCACGTCGGGCATCGGCCGCGAACTCGCCCGGGTCCGCGCGGAGTCGGGCGACGAGGTCGTGCTGACCGGCCGCGACGCCGACCGTGCCGCGGCCGTCGCCAAGGAGGTCGGTGCCCGCGGCCTCGCCCTGGACCTCTCCCAACCCCGGTCGATCGCAGGGGCGTTGGCAGACGTCGGCCGCGTCGACCACCTGGTCCTCGCGGGCGTCTCCCGCGACGAGAACCGCGCCGCCGACTACGACATCGACGGCGCCCTCGCCCTCGTCACCCTCAAACTCGTCGGCTACACCGAGGTCGTGCACGTGCTGCGGCCCCGCATGACCGACGAGAGCGCGATCGTCGTCTTCGGTGGCCAGGCCAAGGAGCGGCCGTATCCCGGGGCGACGACGGTGGCGACGGTCAACGCGGGAGTACGGGGCCTGGTGAACACCCTGGCCGTCGAGCTGGCGCCGGTCCGTGTCAATGCCGTCCACCCGGGCGTCGTGGGCGACAGCCCGTACTGGCAGGCCAAGCCGGCGGAGGTGCTGGCGGCCCTGCGAGCCCGGACCCCGACCGGACGGCTCGCCACGATGGCGGATGTGGTGGACGCGGTGGACTTCCTGCTGCGCAACAGGTCTGTCAATGCGGTGGAGTTGAGCGTGGACGGGGGGTGGCTGTTGGGGTGAGCGAAGCGACCGTGAGTGGAGGCAAGGCGTGCGTGGCGGTGATCGGGGCCGGGCGGATGGGTGCCGCGATGGCGGTACGGCTGCGCGAGGCCGGGTTCCAGGTGACGGCGTACAACCGCACCCGGGCGAAGGCCGAGGCCACCGGTGCCGTCGTCGCGGACTCGGCCCGGGAGGCCGTCGCGGCGGCGGACGTCGTCCTCGTCTCGCTGGCCGACGACCGCGCCGTGACCCAGGCGTACGGCGGGGCCGACGGGATCGCCGCCGGCCTGCGTCCCGGCACGGTGGTCCTGGACACGAGTACCGTCGCCCCCGAGACGGTGACCGCGCTGAGCCCGCTCGTCGAGAAGACGGGCGCCACCCTCCTGGACGCCCCCGTCTCCGGCAGCGTCGTCTTCGTGGAGCAGGGCAGGCTCACCGTCATGGTCGGCGGAGACGCCACCGCACTGGAGCGGGCCCGCCCCGTGCTGGACGTCCTGGCCGCGCACGTCGTCCACCTCGGCCCGGCCGGCGCCGGCGCCGCGATGAAACTGGCGGTCAACTCCCTTCTCCTGGGCCTGAATCAGGCCCTCGCCGAAGCCCTCGTCCTGGCCGAGCGGGCGGGGGTGTCCCGCGAGTCGGCGTACGAGGTGTTCGCGTCGGGCGCCGCGGGGGCGCCGTTCGTGCAGTACAAGCGGGACGCGTATCTGCACCCCGACCGAGCCGTGGTCGCCTTCACCCTCGAACTGGTCGCCAAGGATCTCGACCTGGCCCTGTCCCTCGCGGAACGGGTGGGCGCACCCATGCAACAGGCCGCCACCAACCGACAGTTGGTGGGTGAGGCCATGGACGGCGGTCTGGCCGACCGGGACCTGAGCGCGATCGCGGAGTTCCTCCGAGGCCGTGTCCCCGGAGGTCCGTAGTCAGCCCTTGACACCGACTCCCGCATAAAGAGCCACGGGCTCCTCGCCCTCCCCACCGACCTCCGACGGCCGCCAGTCCACCACACACACGATCCCCGGCTCGATCACCTCAAGTCCCTTGAAGAACCTGCCCATCTCGGCCTGCGAACGGGCCACCAGCGTCACTCCGCCCGCCGAGTACGCCTCGATGCTCCGCCGTACGTTCTCCGGCTCGAAGTCGGCGGTCATCGCCGAGAGGACGAGACAACTCCCTGGCGCCAGCGCGTCGACGAGGGTGTCCACCAGGTCGTGGGCGCCGTCCTCGTCCGCGACGAAGTGCAGCAGGGCGATCAGTGAGAGTGCGACCGGCCGGCCGAAGTCGAGTACGCGGCCCGCCTGTTCGAGGATCGAGCGGGGATCGCGGGCGTCCGCCTGCACATACTCCGTGACACCTTCCGGCGTGCCGCGCAGCAGCGCGCCCGCGTGGGCCAGCACGATCGGGTCGTTGTCGACGTAGACGACGCGCGCGTCCGGTGCGACACCCTGGGCGACCTGGTGGAGGTTGGGCTCGGTAGGGATCCCCGTGCCGATGTCGAGGAACTGGCGGATCCCCGACTGCTCGGCCAGCAGCCGCGTGGCCCGCCGCATGAAGCCGCGGTTGGCACGCGCGGCCCTCGCCGCGGCGGGCTCGATGGCCATGATCTGCCGCCCGAGCTGCTCGTCGACGGGATAGTTGTCCTTGCCGCCGAGGAACCAGTCGTAGACACGGGCCGGGTGCGGCCTGCTCGTGTCGATCCGGGAGAGGCCCGGCCCGGTCGCGGTCACGCACTGCTCCTCTGCTCGGCGTACCCGAAGTCACGCGCGAGCAGTCTGGCACGCCCACCCACCCCGACGTAGCCCTCGCCCGGTGTCGGTCAGTTGCCGCGCGGCCAGTTCTCGGCGTCGAACATCCACCGCTCCCTCTCCAGCTCCGCGGTGAGCGAGATCAGCAGGTCCTGGGTGACCGGATCCGGCTCGTCGGTCGCGGCGATCCTCCCCCAGAGGGGGCACCCCCACCGCAGCCGGCCGTCCGGCGGCAGGCCCAGCGCCGCCGACCGCTCCGCCACCGTGTCGGCGTACGAGCGTGCTCTGAAGTGCCTCCCCGGCGACCTCGCGGGCCGGCTCGGGAAGCGTGCTCTTCACCACGGTCATGGGGTTGCTCCTCCTTGTCGTCCGTGGACGCGCGGGTGCCCAGGGCGAAAGGAGGGCAGACGTGACGGTCTGCCGGCTCGCGGCGCCGTCTCAGTCCCTGAGCCTGTCGTCCAGGAAGCGAACGAGGTGCGCGAACACCTCCGCCTTGTTCGTCTCGTGGAAGACCTCGTGCCGGGCGCCTGCATAGATCCGCTCGGTGAGCCACCGGCCCCTCAGCTGCTCGATGCCGACCCGGCTCCCGGCGAGCGGCACCAGCCGGTCGTCGTCGCCGTGCAGCCACAACAGCGGCAGCGGCCCGACGTCCCCGCCCTTGGCCACGGTCTCCAGGGTCCGCGCGAACGCCTCCAGCGTCGGCCGCTTCATCGGCCCGTGCCAGACCAGCGGATCCGCCGCGTACGCCGCCCCGACCGCCGGGTCCCGGGAGAGCGAGGCCGGGCTGATCGGCGTGTCCGGGATCTCGTCCAGCGCGAGCAGTCGCCCCGGCAGCTCCCAGGCCCCGATCACCGGCCCGGACAGCACCAGCGCGGCGAGCCCGTCGCCGTACCGCTGGGCGTACCGCGCGGAGATCAGCCCGCCCATGGAGTGCCCGACGAGGACGACCGGCAGCCCTGGGTGCAGGGATCCCGCCAGCCCGACCACGGCGTGGACATCGGCGACGACCTCCTCGAAGTCCTCGATCAGCACCCGCTCGCCGTCCGACTTCCCGTGCCCCATGTGATCGGGCCCGAAGACGACCGCGCCATGCCCCACCAGGACCCCGGCCACCTCCTCGTAGCGGCCGACGTGTTCGCCGTAACCGTGCACCACGAGAGCCACGTACCGCGGCCGCTCCGCAGGCCACTCGCGCACGACGACGGCACCACGGGTTCCCGGGAGCACGTGCTCGCGGACGTCCGGCATTTGTCCTCCAGTTGCTTCGGCGGAAGGTCGTCTCCGGGATCTTCCCAGTGCGGGTCGGCACATCCGGCGCATCCGAACGCCGGGCGCCAACCAGCGAGACGGTACTTACACACACCGTTGCCTGCACATAGCATCGGTCCCCGCATGGACACGATGACGCTCTGGCACATAACCACCTGGGAATTCGCGGCCCTGGCCTGCGCAGCCCTCCTCGTAGGCTTCTCCAAGACCGCCGTGAGCGGGGCCAACACGGTCAGCCTCGCCATCTTCGCGGCGATCCTGCCCGCCCGCGCCTCCACCGGCGTCCTCCTGCCGATTCTGATCGCCGGCGACGTCCTCGCCGTGATCACGTACCGCCGCCACGCCCACTGGCCCACCCTGTGGCGACTGTTCCCGGCGGTCGCGGCGGGGGTGGTCGTCGGCACACTCTTCCTGGTGTGGGCCGACGACGCGGTCGTACGGACGTCGATCGGCGCGATCCTGCTCCTCATGGCGGCGGTGACGATATGGCGCCGGCGCAAGGCGGAGGCCGACGAGGAACCGGACTCGGTGACCACCCGCTCCGGCCGGATCAAGGCCCGCTCGTACGGCGTCCTCGGCGGCTTCACCACCATGGTGGCGAACGCGGGCGGCCCCGTGATGTCGATGTACCTCCTGTCGGCCGGCTTCCGGAAGCTCGGCTTCCTCGGCACCTCGGCGTTCTTCTTCCTGATCGTGAACGTGTCGAAGGTGCCCTTCAGCGCCGGCCTCGGCCTGATCGACGGCCACTCCCTCCTCCTCGACGCGGCTCTCGTGGTGTTCGTCGTCCCCGGCGCGCTGTTCGGCAAATGGGCTGTGAACCGAATCAACCAGCGCCTCTTCGAGCAACTCGTGATCGCGGCGACGATCGTCGGCGGCCTGCAACTACTTCTGCGCTGAACCCCGCAGCAGCCCCGGCAGGTCCGCGAACGAGTCGATCACATGATCGGGTCCGCCACTCGCCGCCCGCTCCGTCTCCGGCAGGTACTTCCCCGTCCTGACCAGCACCCCGGTGACCCCGGCGCGCTGCGCGGCCAGCACGTCCGACTCGACGTCGTCCCCGACCATCACCGCCTCGTCGGCCCCCACCCCGAGCCGCGCCAGCGCCGCCTCGAAGAACGCGGCCGCGGGCTTCCCGGTGACCTCGGCCTCGACCCGAGCCGCCCGTTCCAGCCCGGCGAGAAACGCACCGGAGTCGAGCTGCAACCCCTGGTCCGTACGCCAGTACAGATTCCGGTGTACGGCCACCAGTCGCGCCCCGCGCTGTAGACAACCGAAGACCCGGTTGAGCGTGTCGTAGTCGAACTCCGGACCGGCACCTCCGACGACGACCAGATCCGGAACGGCCCCGTCCGCAAGGTCGCCCGGCTCGACGAGGTCGACGCCGACCAGGTCCTCCCGGATGTCCCCGCTGTTCAGCAGCGCGCACCGCGCCCCCGGCCAGCGCTCGGCGAGATACGCGGCGGTGGCGACCGGAGCCGTGAGGATGTCCTCCGCGTCGACCTCGAACCCCGCCGCCCGCAGCGTCCCGGCGATCGACGCCCGCGTCCGTGAGGTCGTGTTGGTCACCAGCGCGACACCGAGCCCGGCCTCCCGGATCTCCCGCAGCGCCGCCACGGCCCCCGGCAGCGGCTGCCAGGAGACGGTGAGCACTCCGTCGATGTCGATCAGCACGGCACGTACGGAATCCATGTGCGGACGATAGCCGGACCCGCCCGCAGGACACGGGAATGCGACGGCGGGAGGCGTTGTTGAACCGGCTGTGATTGACATGCTCGGATCGAGAATCCGTGGCGTGGGCGAAGGGAGGACCCGATGGCACGCAGCAAGGCGCGCCCCGTCGTAACGCTGAGGTCGACGGCCGGAACCGGCGTCACCTACGTGACCCGCAAGAACCGCCAGAACCACCCTGACCGGCTGGTCCTGCGCAAGTACGACCCGGTGGCCGCGGCCCACGTCGAGTTCCGCGAAACCCGCTGAACATCGCCGTACCGCACCGCCTCCCCAGGAAGGAAACCCCGTGAAGCCCCGCATTCATCCCGACACCCGGCTCGTCGTCTTCCGCGACCGTGCCGCGGACACCGCCTTCTTGACCCGCTCCACCGCCGACTCGTCGAAGACGGTCGAGTGGGAGGACGGCCGCACATACCCCGTGATCGACGTCGAGATCTCCTCGGCGTCCCACCCCTTCTACACCGGCAACACGCGGGTCGTGGACACCGCGGGCCGAGTGGAGCGCTTCGAGCGCCGCTACGGCCGTGCCGGCACGCGCGACTAGGAGAGCAGAACCATGAAGGTGCGCAAGTCCTTGCGCTCGCTGAAGTCCAGGCCCGGCGCCCAGGTGGTCCGCAGGCGCGGCGTGGTCTACGTGATCAACAAGAGGGACCCGCGCTTCAAGGCCCGCCAGGGCTGACGGCGATACGGGTACCGGGCGGCCCCCCACCTGCGGGGGCCGCCCGTGTCTGCGTCAGGGCACGATCCCGACCCCGTCGACCCTGCCCCACGCCTTCTCCTGCGCCGCGGTCATGGCGGGCCAGCGCAGCCCGCCCGGCCGCGGCCGCACCCGGGAGGCGTAGGAGGAGGGGTGGAAGCCGGCGTCGTAGAAACAGCCCGTGCCGTACGTCCGGTCGAAGCGTGCGCACGAGTCCGTGACCGACCGTGGAGTCGGCCTCTTCCCGCTGCGCACCCAAGTGTCCAGTGCGGCAATGGAGTTGGCGTACTCGGAGTCGCTGAGCTCACTGTGCTCGGCCTCCCGGGTGAACGTCTGCGCCAAGTACCGCTCCCGGTTGGCCCCTTGGAGCGTCGCCCGATACGCGGCCTCGTGCTCCACGAACGCCGTCGGGTCGTCGATCGCGTGGAGCGTGAGCACGGGGATCGCCACCTTGCCGGTGAGATCGCTGTCGTAGGACAGATCCCGTACGGCGGTCGGGTCGGCGGCGAAGCGCTCGACGCCCGCGTTGAGCGCCTCGTCGTCGTGTGAACCGGCGTATCGAACTCCCTGGTTGGAGAAGGGATTTCGCCCGCCGAGCCGGTCGCGCACGATGTCGCGGAAGGTGAAGGTCGCGAACCGCAGATGCGACTCCAGGGTGCGCTCGGGGATACCGGTGACGGCGAGGATGTCGTCGAGGTCGCGCTGTTGCAGCGCGGTCCGCTCCTGCGGCGGCGAGGCGTACCCCGTGCACTCCTGGAGCCGGGCGCGCAGCCCGGTGGCGGTCATCGTCGAGTCGGCCCGCAGCCCCTGCCAGAGCGGGTACTGAGGCTCGGCGGGCCGGGGTGGTTGCGGCAGTAGTACTGGTAGACGACGCGCAGGTCGACACGGTAGTCGTATCCCCGGGACCCGCCCGCGAGGACGCCGCTGGTGAGCAACGCCCCGTCGTACGGCCCGTGTTGGCGACCGTAGGTCTCCACCACCTTGGCGGCCACGTCCCCGCCCCACGACTGCCCGTGCACATACGTCCGCCGCGGCTTCCCGAACTCCCCGACGAACAACCGGCGTACGTTCTCGGTGTCCGCGGCCGCCATCCGGGTGCCGTAACCGCCGCGCCGGTACGAGGATCCCGCCCAGGCGTACCCCTCCTTCACCATCACCGACCACCGCGCGAGATCGTCGAGGCTGCGCTGCGGATCCGAACCGGCACCGAGGTCGGGACCACCGTGGGCGTGCACGACGAGGGAGCCGTTCCAGGCCTTCGGGACGGCGATGGCGTAGTAGGCGCCGTTGGAGTCCTTGCCGGTGTAACAGGTGGCCTTCGCGGCGAGTTCGGCCGGGCAGCCGACGGCGGCCGGCGGGGGTTCGGCCGCCTGGGCGGGAGGGCCGCCCGCGAGCGCGGCGACCACCGCCGTCAGTGCGACGATCAACCCCGTGCGGCGGCTGGCTCTGCGGATCCGTGCACGCGTTCCCGACCTGTCCAAGACGCTGCTCCTCGACCTCGTCGACGCTCCGTCGCGCCGTCGGCGGCGATGCTAGGAACGGGCTGTGAGCCGGGGCCATGGTCTTGATCGTTGTGTTCATACTGTTCGCCCCGCGCAGCACCCGGGCGCGACGTCGGGCCGTCGCCCCGCACCTCGTAGGCTCCTCGCATGCCCCACCACGTCCTGATCCTCGGCGGCACCACCGAGGCCCGCGAACTGGCCGCCGCCCTCGCGGCCCGCCCGGACGTGCGCGTCACCACCTCCCTCGCCGGGCGCGTGTCCCGGCCGGGCGCGCTGGCGGGCGACGTCCGGGTCGGCGGCTTCGGCGGCGCGGACGGACTCGCGGCCTGGCTGCTCGCCGAACGGGTCGACGCCCTGGTCGACGCCACCCACCCCTTCGCCGAGGCGATCACGGCGAACGCGGCCCGGGCCGCGGCGGCCACCGGCGTCCCATCGGTGGTGCTGCGCCGCCCGGGCTGGCAGCCCGGTCCCGAGGACCGCTGGCACCAGGTCGCGTCCCTGTCCGCCGCGGCCGACGCGCTGCACCGCTTCGGCCCCCGCGTGTTCCTGACCACCGGCCGCCTGGGCCTCGCGGCCTTCGCCCATCTCTCGGACCACCACTTCGTCGTACGATCCGTGGAGCCCCCCGAGCCGCCGATGCCCCCGCACACCGAAGTGCTGCTCGGGCGCGGGCCGTTCAGCGTGGACGACGAGACGACGCTGCTGCGCGAGTACCTGGTCGACGTCATGGTGACGAAGGACAGCGGGGGAGCGGCCACGGCGGCGAAGCTGACGGCCGCGCGTGGGCTGGGGGTGCCGGTGGTGGTCGTACGACGGCCGTCGTTGCCGGACGGCACGCAGGTGGTGTCGGACGTGGCGGGGGCCCTGTGGTGGCTCTGGCGGGGTGGAGATCGGATATGAGTGGAACTCCGCGGTACGGGACGGGAGACGTGCGGGCGGCGTGGGGTCGGGTGACCGTGTGGCTTGCCCGCAACGACCCCGAGACTCTCGCGGCGCTCGGCGGCCCGGGGAGTCATGAGGCCGTCCGGGAAGCCGAACTGCGTATGGGGCTGGCCCTGCCGGAGGAACTGCGGCTGTGGCTGCTGACGAACGACATCGACGCCGGCGGACAACCCGACGATCGGTCGTCTCTGGTGGCGCTGGGGTGCGAGCTGGACATCCCTGGCGGGCATCTCCTGCTCGGGCTGACAGATATTCAGCGGGTCTACCTCAGCCGGATGGGCCTGGAGGAGATGGAACCGTCGCCGGACTCCGACTACCCGTTCTGGCGCCGTGAGTGGATACCCGTCGCCGCGGAGCGCGATGGTCTCTACGGGACGTTTCTGGACGCGATCCGCGGCACCATCGGATTCTGGGACGAGGCACACGGTCCCGAAGAGGGCGTGTACGCCTCGTTGTCCGCCTTCTTCCAGGAGACGGCGGACCGGCTGGAAGGTGCGTCCTCGGGAGATTGGAGGGGCCCCGGCCGGCCGGCTGAACCCCGAGAGCCCGATCCCCGTCCGGAGGACGAGCCGATACGCCTGTGGGCACGCGCCAACGGCTATCCCGTGAACGATCGTGGGCGCATCCCCGCATCCATCCGCGAGGCTTACGAGATGTCACACAGGTGACCGCCGCCTCTGGCCGTGCCGGCCGACGACCATCGGCTTCTCTCAACTGAGCCACTCTCAGAGCAGGGCCTAGTGGGCGTCGGCCAGTTCGGCCTGTCGGCTCTGCGGCAGTCCGGTGGTCAGGTCCTCGACCAGCAGTCGCTTCGCGATCGTGTCCACCGCGGCGCGCAGGTCGGTGCCCGAGGGACGGCCGATGTCCTGCTGCACCCGCTCCTCCAGCCACCTGCCCCAGGCCTTGCCGATGACGCCGGCCTCGCGCTCGCCCGCCTCGGTGTGGGAGAGCAGATAGCCGTCGCGGGTGAGATAGCCCTCCTCGACCATGCGGTCGAAGACCGGCAGCAGCACCTCGGGCGGCATGTGCCGGCGTGCCGCGATCAGTCCGAGGCTGGCGTGGCCGACCAGCCGAGTGAACAGCTCGACCTGCATCACGGCCCAGGCACCGGCGATGTCGAGGCGGGTGTCGGACTCCGCCATGATCCGGCGCGCGGTGTCCAGGTCGGTGCTGCCGATGATCTTCCCCACGGCCGTTTCGAGCAGCCGCTGCGAGTCCGCGCCGTGCGGGGAGGCGAAGCCCTCGCCCATGTCGGTGGAACCCTTGCGGGCGCTGTCGCGCAGTTCGACCTGCTTCAGGAAGAGCGAGACCAGGAAGCCGATCGCCGCGACCGGCACGGTCCACAGGAAGACGGTCTGGATGGTGTCCGCGTAGGCGTCGATGATCGGCGCGGCGGCCGCCGACGGCAGCTTGTGCAGCCCCTCCGGACTGGTCGCCGCCTTGGAGATCACGGCGGGGGCCGCGGCGCCGGTCTTCACGGCGGCGGCGATCCCGTCGGTGAGGTTCGGCTTGAGCGAGTTGGTGTAGATCGTCCCGAAGACCGCGGTGCCGAAGGAACTGCCCAGCGTACGGAAGAAGGTGACGCCGGAGGTCGCGGTGCCGAGGTCGGCGTACTCGACGGTGTTCTGTACGGCGATCGTCAGCACCTGCATGCACAGGCCGATACCGGTGCCCAGCACGAACATGTACAGCGACTCCAGCCACGCCCCGGTACCCGGCCCCATCAGGGACATCAGATACAGCCCGAGGCCCATCACCAGGGAACCGACGATCGGGAAGACCCGGTACTGGCCGGTCTTGCTGACCACGTTGCCGCTGAAGACCGACGCGATGAGCAGGCCGATCACCATCGGCAGCGTCCGCACGCCGGAGACCGTGGCCGAGTCGCCGTCGACGTACTGGAGATAGCTCGGCAGATACGTCATCGCGCCGAGCATCGCGAAGCCGACGATGAAGCTGAGGATCGAGCAGACCGTGAACACCGGGTTCCCGAACAGCCGCATGGGCAGCATCGGTTCGCGGGCCCGGGTCTCCGTCCAGCAGAACAGTGCGAGCGCGATCGCGCCCCCGACGAAGAGGCCGATGATGACGCCGGAACCCCACGCGTACTCGTTGCCGCCCCAACTGGTCGCCAGGATCAGGGCGCTCGCGCCGACCGCGACCAGCGCGATGCCCAGGTAGTCGATGACGGGCCGGGAGGCCGACTTCACCACCGGGATGGTGCGGGCGGCCGCGACGACCACCAGGATCGCGATCGGTACGTTGACGTAGAACGCCCAGCGCCAGGACAGATGGTCGGTGAACAGCCCGCCGAGCAGCGGTCCGATGACCGTCGCCACGCCGAACACCGCGCCGATCGCGCCCTGGTACTTGCCGCGCTCCCGCAGCGGGATGACGTCGGCGATCAGCGCCATCGCCGTCACCATCAGCCCGCCGGCGCCGATGCCCTGCATCGCCCGCCAGGCGATCAGCAACGACATGTTGGTGGCCAGACCGCACAGGAACGAGCCGGTGATGAACACGATCGCCGACACCTGGAAGACCACCTTGCGGCCGAACAGGTCGCCGAACTTGCCGACCAGCACGGTCGAGACGGTCTCCGCGAGCAGGTACGACGTCACCACCCACGACATGTGCGCGGCACCGCCGAGGTCCGACACGATCGTGGGCAAGGCGGTGCCCACGATCGTCTGGTCCAGGGCCGCGAGCAGCATGCCGAGCATGATCGTCACGAAGACGACGTTGCGGCGCCGCGAGTCCAGCACGGGTGGCTGCGCGGCCACGGACGGGGCGGTGTCGTCGGTCACTGTCACGAGGTCACGATCACACCGACGGCCCAGCGGCGCCTGCGGAGGCGGTCCGCTTGGGTGGCGTAAGCCCAGGTCCGCGGCTCGGGCTAGCGCTCCTCGGGGTGCCTGCGTAGCAGATACGTATCCATGATCCAGCCCTTGCGCTCACGGGCCTCGGACCGCAGCCGCTCGATCCGCGGGGCGGCCTCGGCGATCGGCCCGGACGCGAGGATCTCGTCCGGCGTGCCTATGTAGGCGCCCCAGTAGATGTCGATGTCCTGGTCGGCGTACTGCCGGAAGGTCTGCTGCGCGTCCAGCATCACCACGACATCGTCCACCCCTTCCGGGAACCCCTCGGCGAGGCGCCGCCCGGTGGTGATCTGCACGGGGCGGGCGACGCGGTTCAGCCCGGTCCGGTGGCGGGCGACGAGCGCCGAGACGCTGCTGATGCCGGGCACGACGACGTACTCGAACTCGACGCCCCCGCGCTCCCGCACCTCGTCGAGAATCCCGATCGTGCTGTCGTAGAGCGCCGGGTCCCCCCACACCAGAAACGCGCCGCTCTCCCCGTCCCCCAACTCCTCGGCGATCAACCGCTCGTAGATCCCGGCCCGGGCACTCCGCCAGTCCCCGACGGCCGGGAGTACCCGGCCCCGCCCGCCTTCCGGTCCCGCTCGGGGTCGGTCGCCTCCACCACCCGGTACGGCTGCCCCTCCGGTATGTGCGCGTCGAGCATGTCCCTGCGGAGCTGGGTGAGATCGCTCTTCACCTCACCTTTCTCGAGGATGAAGAACACGTCCGTACTCCGCAGTGCCTTGACGGCCTGCAGGGTGAGCTGCTCGGGGTCGCCCGCACCGATACCGATGACATGAATCTTTCGCACCCCTCGAGTCTGCCGCACGGCACTGACAACGGGGACACCGCGTCGGGGCTGGTGGGCGGGCCCTGCCTCGCAGGGTTGAGCCTGCCGCCTGCCGCCCTACCGCTCCCCGGCATCTGCCCCCGGTCCCGGCCGCCCTCTGAGTCTCGGCGCCCGCGCCCCCGCATCCACGCCCTGGCCGTCCCCGCCGTCCCGCTCCACCTCGCCCGCCAGCCCCCGAGCCCAGGCGACGACCCCTGCCAGATCCATCCCGTACGGCTGGGGTTCTCCTGTTTCCATCGCCCACTGCTCCACCGCCCCGGCTCCTCGCCGCAGCAGCCGCGCGCCTCCCGTGACGTTCCCCCGGGCGGCATGCGTGAGCCCCACGGCCAGCTGAGCCATCCCGCGCCACAGTTCCCGTTCCGCCGCCGGACCCGACTTCCAGGCGTCCTCGAACACCTCGTGCGCGTGGAAGGGCTTCCCGGCGTCCAGCAGCTTCTGCGCCTCGGTCACGGTCTGTTCCGGGGTGCGTACGACGCCCTCGGGCTGCCGGGAGACACCCTGCGCGCCGTACGGCAGAGGCCGCCCCAGCCCGTCCCGCGGACGCGCGTTGCGCGCCCGGCCGTCGCCGTCCCGGTCCCGCGTGCCACTTGCCCCGCCCTCGCCGTCCCGGTCCCGCGCGTCGCGCGCCCCGCCCTTGTCGTCCCGTCCCTGTGTGCCCGGCGTTCGTCCTGAGGATGTGCTGGCCATGCACCGATTGTCCCGCGCCCCGGCTCCCCGCTGCGGTCGGGCCTCCGGCGTGGGGTAAAGTGCTGTTCGCGCGATCACGCGGTTCACCGCGGCGATCGCACCGGGACGTGGCGCAGCTTGGTAGCGCACTTGACTGGGGGTCAAGGGGTCGCAGGTTCAAATCCTGTCGTCCCGACGGTGCGAAGGGTCTTCGCAGGCGAGAGCCTGTGGGGGCCCTTTTCGTTTGCTCCCTGAGCCGGCTCTTCTTGACGTAAAGGGCAGATCGGGCGAAAGTGTAGATATACACCGTAAACATATGCCGTAGTCGTGGAGGCATGTGGCCATGTACAGCGACCCGATCACCAGCAGCGACCCGATCACCGGCAGCGAGGCGAACGGTGGGCCGCGTGGCACCGTGAGCCTGGTCGTGCCGGCGCGCAATGAGGCACGGAACATCCCTTGGGTCTTCGAACAGATCCCGACGTGTGTGGACGAGGTGATCCTCGTCGACGGCGACTCCGTCGACGCGACGGTTCCGGTGGCCATGGAGTGCCTGCCCACGGTGCGCCACGTACGCCAGAGCGGCCCCGGAAAGGGCAACGCACTGCGTACCGGCTTCCTCTCGGCGACCGGGGACTACGTGGTGATGATGGATGCGGACGGCAGCATGTCTCCGGCCGAGATCCCCCACTTCCTGCACTTCCTCCAGAACGGCTACGACTTCGTCAAGGGCTCCAGATTCGTCGAGGGCGGTGGCTCCCTGGACATCACCCACTTCCGGCGGATGGGGAACCGGGCCCTTCTGATGACCGCCAACCGGCTCTACCACGCGTCCCTGACCGACCTCTGCTACGGCTTCTGCGCCTTCCGGCGAAGCTTCCTGGACCAGCTGGACCTGCATGCCGCGGGCTTCGAGATCGAGGCCGAGATGGTCGTGCACGCCCTGCGCTCCGGGCTGCGGATCGCCGAGGTCCCCAGCCTCGAACTGCCCCGGCGCAGCGGTCGTTCCAATCTCCACGCCATCTCCGACGGACGCAGGGTGCTGCGCACTCTGCTCTCGGAACGGCCGGGTGCGAGGTCCGCCACGCCGAGCCGGCCGAGCGCGTCATGAGCTCCGTCGCCGCGCGTCCCGCCCGCGTCCGAGCACCGGTCCGGGTGGTCGACATCGACCTGGCCCGCCCGGGCGAGTTCCGGGGACCGGGGGATCGGCGGCTGATCGTGCCGCAGGGGCAGGTGCGCGCGCTCGTGCGGCTGCACGGACTCCCACTGGGCATGGTCGGTGCCACGGAGGTCTCCGGGCCCGACGACCTCTGGCGGGCGATTGCCGAAGCCGCCCGTGTCCAGCTGGCAAGCGACCTCGAACGGCATCTCGCCGCGGACCGGAAGTGGACCGTGGACGGCGGCCCCGACGGACGGCCTTGCCGGACAACCGGGCGCAGCGCCCTCAGGGATACTCCGCTGATCAGCGTGATCGTGGCCACCCGCGACCGGCCGGAGCAACTGCGCCGCTGTCTGCGCTCTCTGCTGCGGTCCGACTACCCCGAGTTCGAGGTCATCGTGGTCGACAGCGCCCCGGCGGACGGCGCGGCCGAGACACTGGTCCGCGAAGTCTTCGGCGGACAGGTCGGCTATGTCCGCGAACCCGTCGCCGGCCTGGCGCGCGCCCACAACCGAGGAATGACCCGCGTGCGGGGTCGCACGGTCGCCTTCACGGACGACGACACCCTCGTCGACGCCTCATGGCTGTCCGCGCTGGCCGAGACGTTCGCGTCCGACGCGCGCATCGGCTGCGTCACCGGATTGATCGTTCCCGCGGAGTTGGAGACACCGGCCCAGATCGCGCTCGACCGGCACGGTGACTTCGCCAAGGGATACGCGCCCCGCACCTGGTCACTGTCCGATCCGCCGACGGACCCGCTGTTCCCCTTCACCGCCGGGCGCTTCGGCTCCGGTGCGAACATGGCTTTCCGGACGGATGTGCTCCGCTCGCTGGGCGGTTTCGACGACGCCACGGGTGCCGGCACCCCGGCCCTGGGCGGGGACGATCTGCTCTCCTTCTTCGAAGTCCTGACCGCCGGTCACACTCTCGCCTACCAGCCGGCTGCCATCATCTGGCATCACCACCGTCGTCAGCAGGAAGCCCTGGCGGCGCAGGTGTTCGGCTACGGTGCCGGGCTCAGCGCCTATCTCACCGGCGCCCTGGCGCGCCATCCCCGTCGGCTGCCCGCCCTGGTGCGTCGGCTCCCCGGCGGGATCCGGTACGCCGTGACCCGATCGCGCGCCCGCAGCGCCGATCCGCAGGCCGACTGGTCCCGGCGCCTCGCCCTGCTGGAAGTGAGGGGAATGGCCTACGGACCGTGCGGCTATCTGCGTGGACGCCTGACTCGCGACCGCGCCGGACTCTGAGGTGAGCGCGTGGACACCACACGGGCACTCACCCCCGCCGAGAGTGCCGACCGTGCGGAGCACCGCTCCCTCCGCGCAGTGGTGCGGGCGGGCATCGCCGCCGTCCTTCCGGGCGAACCCCTGCTGCGTACGGGACATCTCCTCGCCGTCAGTTCACTCGTCAACTCGGGCCTGGGCGCGGTCTTCTGGCTGTGCGCCACGCACTGGTACGACGCGCACGTGGTGGGCCTGAGCTACGCGGCGCTCTCCGCGTCCCTGCTGCTGGCAGGGATCGGGCAGCTCAACCTCAACGAGTTCCTGGTGCGGTTCGTGCCGACCGCCGGGCTGCGTACCCGCAGACTGGTGCTCACCTGCTACGCGGTGAGCGTGTCCTGCAGCCTGTTGGCCGCCGCGGTGTTCCTGGCGCTGGTGCCGGTGGCCGTGCCCCGGCTGGACTTCCTGCTGACACCGGTGACCGGCGCCTGCTTCGTGCTGGCCACCGCCGGATACGCCGTCTTCGTGATGCAGGACGGCGCCCTCACCGCCGTGCGCCGACCCGGCTGGGTCGTGGCCGAGAACGTGATCTTCGCCTGCGCGAAGATTCTGTTGCTCGCCCTGGGGGCCGCGCTGGCACTCTTCTCCGGGATTCTGCTGTCGTGGGCTGGAGCCCTCGTCGTCTCCCTGCTCGTGGCCAACGCCGTCCTGCTGCGCCGGGCCGTCCCGCGGCACGAGCGGGACACCCGGGCGATGACACCGCCGCCCCGGCTGCTGGGGTATGCGGCGGCCGACTGGTTCGGCTCGCTGTTTCGACTGGCCGCGTACACCCTGGTCCCGCTCATGGTGCTGCAGAGTCTGGGTGCCGAGCAGAGCGCCTACTTCTCACTGGCGTGGACCATCGGCTACGTGCCGTATCTGCTCGCCTGCAACATGGGAACGTCCTTGGTGGTGGAGTCGGTGCGCAGGCCTGAACGGCTGGTCGAGCACGGCCTTCGCGTACTTCGCCACTCGATTCTGCTGCTGGCCGGGATCAGCGCCCTGCTGATCGCCCTGGCCCCGCAGATCCTGGCGCTCTTCGGTTCCTCCTACGCGGCCGAGGCCACCACGACGCTGAGGCTGCTGGCGCTGTCCGCACTGCCGAATCTCGCGGTGAGCGTGGCGATCGACGTCGCCCGGGCACGCCGGCGACTGCGCTGGGCCATCGGCCTGCAGATGGCGCTGTGCGTCGGGGTGCTCGGGCTCACGGAGGTGCTGTTGCCGAGGCTCGGCGTCACCGGGGCGGGTGTTGCCTGGCTCGCCACAGAGATCCTCATCGCAGTCCCCCTGCTGGCATGCAGGTCGCGCTGGTTGGTTCCGGCAGCAGAGAGGTCATCATGAACAACGCAATCTCCGCCGCTCCCCGCACGAGGACCCTGTCGGTCGTCATCTGCGCCTACACCCTCGACCGGTGGGACGACCTCCGGTCCGCGGTCGTTTCGGTGCTGTCCCAGGACCGCCCCGCCGACGAGGTCGTCGTGGTCATCGACCACTGTCAGGGCCTCTACGAACGAGCCTCGGCCGAGTTCCCGGGCGTCCGGGTCATGCACAGCCATGGGCGCCGAGGAGTGTCGGCCGCACGCAACACCGGGGTGGGGGCCGCGCACGGTGAGGTGATCGCCTTCCTCGACGACGACGCGGCCGCGGAGCCCGGATGGACGGCCCGGCTGCTGGCGCGGTACGACGATCCCCGGGTGGTCGGGGTCGGCGGACGGATCCTGCCACGATGGTCCACCGCGCGGCCCGTCTGGTTCCCGCCGGAGTTCGACTGGGTCGTGGGCTGCTCCTACCCGGGACTGCCCACGACGGTCGCGCCGGTTCGCAACTTCATCGGCGCCAACATGTCTTTCCGCAGGTCGGCAGTGGTGACCAGCGGTGGCTTCCGCGACGAACTGGCCCGTGTCGGTGCCTGGCCGCCGGTGGGTTGCGACGAGACGGAGCTGTGCCTGCGGATCACGGCCCGCAACCCGGGCGCCGTGCTGCTCTACGAGCCGGCCGCGGAGGTGCGCCACCACGTTCCCGAGCGCCGTACCCACTGGTCCTACTTCCGCGCCCGCTGCTTCGCGGAGGGGTTGTCGAAGGCTCTCGTGGCCCGGTACATCGGAAGCAGACCGTCCCTGGCCAGTGAGGGGACCTATCTGCGGTCCACCATCCCCAGGGCGTTCGCCCGGAATCTGCGCCGGCCCGGGCGCCCCGGCGCGCTGCGTACCGTCGGGGCGCTTTCCGTGGGTGTGTGCGCCACCGTCGTGGGCTATGTCGCGGGGTGGATCAGGCCGTTGGGGCTCGAAGGCTCCTGGAGCAGGGAGACATCGGGGCCGCCGGCGGCGGAGGGCCGCCGATGAGAGCCGTACCCGTGTTCCTGTATCACGCGGTGTCCGACGACCCGCCGTCATGGCTCGCGCCGCTCACCGTCGCCCCACGAACTTTCGTCGAGCACCTGGACATGATCGCCGACAGCGGTCTGAAGGTGATCCCGCTGCGGCAACTGGTGGCCGCACTGCACGGCGGCAGCCCCCTTCCGGCCCGTTCCGCCGTGCTGACCTTCGACGACGGATACGCGGACTTCGCCTCCACGGTGGCTCCGTTGCTCGCCTCCCGGGGGCTTCCCGCCACCGTGTACGTCACCACGGACGCGCTGAGCGGTCGGTGCACACGGACCGGCGGGAACGCCTTCCCGGACGTCGTGATGCTGAGCTGGGCCCAGGTGGGCGAACTCGACCGAGCGGGCATCGAGATCGGCGGACACAGCAGGACCCATGCACAGCTGGACACCGTGCCCCGGAGGACGGTGCGGGACGAGGTCGGAGTCTGCAAGCGCCAACTCGAGGACGCCCTCGGCCATCGCGTCCTCTCGTTCGCGTACCCGTACGGCTTTTCCAGCCGCGGAGTCCGGGCGCTGGTGGGGGAGGCGGGCTGGACGTCGGCCGCCGCTGTCCGAGGGGCGGAGCGGCTTTGAGCTCACCCGGGGACGACCCGCTGCGGATCGCCCGGCTCATGGTGCGTGCCGACCACGGCAGGGAGCGCTTCGAGCTCTGGACACGGGGCGAGGGCGCTCCGGTGGCGCCGTTCGGCGAGGCGTTCCGCACCCGGGGCTGGCGGGCGTACCGCAGGCTGAGGGCGATGGCAGGAAGGCCGTACAGCTACCTCCCGGCCGCCGCGGGTGTCAGCGCTGCCAGACACGGACCCAGTCCACACTCATCCGCGCGGAGTCGACCGAGCGGGGCGGAGGGTGGGGAAGGCCCACGGCGAGGTTGACGATGACCTCCATGGGAACCTTCGGCACCTCCGCCGGGTCGGTCACCCGCCACCGCTCGACCCCGTCCACGTACCAGACCAGTTTGCGGACGTCCCACAGCAGCGCGAACACGTGGTAGCCGTCGGGAAAGCCGGGCGACTTGAAGTGCGCCCCCCGATGCTTGTCGGTGCCCTTCGGGCCACGGAAGTGGATGTACATGGAGAGCTCGTGGGTGGTGGAGAGGAACTCCATGATGTCGATCTCGGGCGGGGTGTGGCGAGAGGCGGGCATCATCCAGAACTGCGGGCTCATCCCGTTCTCCGACGGAATGCGGATCGCCGCTTCGAAGTAGCCGTAGGTGAAGGTGTGCCGGGGCTGGGCGTACCAGTTGTCGCGGCCGGTTGAGATCATGCCGGAGGTCCAGGAGTGGACACGTCCGTCGCTGCCGTTCGTGGGGCGGCGTGTGGCCGTAAGGGTCAGTTTCCCTCCGCCCACCGACACCTGGCCGGGTCTGTACCACTCCAGTTCCTTGCTGGTGCCGATGGTGCAGCCGTTCCGGTTCCAGTCGTAACACGTGGCCCAGCGGGATGTGTCGAGACGCGCGCCGTCGAAGTCGTCATGGAAGACGAGTTTCCAGTTTCCCGGAGCGGGAGGCACGGAGGACTTCGCCTGAGTGGGAGGCGGGGACGCCGGAGCACCAGGACGCGTGCCGCCCGCGCAGGCCGCGATCAGCATCATCAGGATGCCGAGGGCCGTGCGGTGCGCACGTCTTGCGGTCACGGCTCGTGCCGGGGGCCCGTCACCACGGAGCCGGCGACCTTTCGTGCGGCGAATCCGGTTCCGGCGACGAAGCGCAGCACCGGGCCGAATGTGGGAGCCGCGGCGAGCCCGGTGAAGTACAGGCCGGGCACCGAGGATTCGAATCCGGCGGACAGCCGGGGGGCGCCACGGGAGGTCCGCACCGCTCGGCGGATCTCCGGTGCCAGCAGTCCGAGCCGGTCGATGTCCACCCGGTAGCCGGTGGCGAGCATCAGATGGTCGGTCGTCAGTACTTCCGTCCGGCCCTCGGCGGCCGCCAGCTCCAGGCGCAGGGCCCCGTTCTCGGGCCGTGCAGAGCGCACGGCAAGGCCGCTCCGTACCGAGACGTGGTCCTCCACGCGGTGGCGCAGCCACCAGGCACCGCACGGCCCCAGCACGTCGTGCAGAAGCCGCGTCCGCACGCGCAGCGGCAGATGGCGGTAGGCATCGCCGCCGTAACTGCACGCCAGCAGGGACCAACCGGGACCCAGTGGTGAACCGGGCTTGGCGATCCGGGTCGTGCGGGAGCGGTCGGCAGGCCGGTCCGTGGTCGGCGGAACGGCGAAGGCGACGGACGGAGCGCGAGCGATCAGGGTGGGACTGGCACCTGCCTCGTGGAGCAGCGCCGCACTCTCCAGCGCCGACTGACCGGCGCCGAGAACGGCCACCCGCTGTCCCGCGAACTGGGCCAGATCACGGTGCTGGGAGGTGTGCGAGACCAGGCCGTCGAGAGCCTGGCCGCGAAGCTCCGAGGGTTCGTGGGCGAAAGGAACCAGACCGGTGGCCACCACCACGTTCTCGGCGAGGAACTCCTCACCGGAGTCCAGGGTGACACCGAATCGGCCGTCGACCGCCGCGACGGTTCGCACCTTCTGCCGTTCCAACCCGGGCACACGACGGTCCTGGAACCACTGTCCGTAGGAGATGAACTCCTCGATGGGAATCGGATACTTGTCGCCCACGGGGCCGAGCCCCTGGGCGGCGCGGAAGTCCGCGAACCGGTAGCCGGATTCCGGTGTGGAGATCGAGGAAGCCGTGGGGACCGACTTCAGATACATGCCTTTCGGCATGTGCGTCCGCCAGCCCTCCATCGGCTCGCCGAACACACGTCGTGTGACCCCTGCCGCGCTCAACCAGGCGGCTGTCGCAAGCCCGTACGGGCCGGCACCGATCACGACGGTGGGGGCCCGCCGGTGGGAGCCGCTGGTCGCCTTGTCCCTGGCCGCTCGGTGCCGGGCGGCGAAGCCGGTCTTCCCGGGCATGCTCATCCCTCCTCAAGGCCGACAAAAGACTCTTCCTTCAGGTTGCATCCGTATCGGGCGATCAGCCATGCGAGACGCGTTCAGCCGCGTCGCCGGATCAGGGACGGCAAGGCCAGACCAGAGGTGAGCGTCGCCAGGACGATCAGCGCCCGGGTACTCGTGAGCCGGTCACCGAGGCACAGCGCCTCGGTCACCAGCAGCGACATGGCCAGGCTGAGCACGACGCCCAGCACCGCGGCCTCCACCAGCGCGTACGGGCCGCTCCGTGGCGGCCGCACCCCGCGGGCGATCAGCGTCACGAACGCCAGTCCCGGACACACGATCAGGAAGAGGGCCACGGCGGTCACTCGCAGGGCATGCCCGGCCGGGAGGGCCGTGGCCGCGAGGGCGATCCAGCCGAATACGGCGAGTCCCCAGTTCAGCACCCTCATCGCCCACCTCCGGTCGCGGGGGGCACATACCGGAACACGACCGCGTCACGATTGCGGTAGACGACGCTGTAGCCGGGCGCCTTCGACAGCGACTGCTCCATGCGACGCATCGTGTCGGCGGGCAGGACGCCGGTGAGATAGCACTCCATGGCCTGCGCGCGGGTGAGGAGGACATAGGCAGGTCTGCGCGCGGTGGCCCGTGCCACGAACGGCTGCACGGCCGCCACCGGGTCCTTCACCAGCCGTCGCCTGACGTCGATGTCCTGTCCTGCCAGCCGGATCCGCGGGTGGCGGTCGTAGTACATGTCGGCACCCGCGACCTCGGTCGTGAGCGTGACGAGCCGGGCGCCCGGTGGGGTGTCGGCGGTCACGAAGCGGGCGGCGGCGACTTCCTCGCGGGTCACGTGGTTCACGGCCTCCTTGCCGTAGTAGCCGAAGACCAGGCCGCCGAGGAGGGCGAGCAGAATCGGGAGGACGACCAACGGCTCGCGCCGCCGCCGGCTGTGGGTGCCGCGTTCCAACAGGAGCGCGGAGATCAGGAAAGCCGTCGCGGGAAGCGCGAAGAGATAGGCCCGGAAGATCATCTCTCCGCCGTAGTTGTTGGCGATGAGCGCCACCAGCGGAGAGACGGCGAGGAGCGGGAGTCCGGTACGGCGCGTCCAGGGACGGCGTACGAAACCGATCACCGCCAGAAGGACGACGGCGCCCGTCAGGCCCCGGTCGGCCCAGGACAGCAGGACCTCGCCGGGGGCGGCACTGCTCAGACCCACCACGCCCGCCGACGCGATGTTGGTGACCGGCTGGGCCAGGGCCCCCAGGAGGCCGTCCAGATGGGCCGAGAGGTACGGCCGGGCCACGGTGGCGTCCCAGGCGGCGGTGACGAGCACCGCCGCCGCCAGAACCGGGAGTGTCACCTTCCGGTTGCGGCGGGGCAGTGAAAGGGCCAGCAACGCGCTGATCAGCATCAACGGAGTGAGCGGATGTGAGGACGCGATGGTGACTTCCATGATCAGTACGGCGAGCAGGGGGCCGGGCGGCCATGCTCCCCAGCGCCTGCCCCCGGATCGAGGCAGCGCCGAGGACGGCAACTGCCGCAGCACCAGGGCGATGACCGTCACGAAGAGCAGGAACGCGAAGGTCTGCGGTGCGAAGTAGTCCTGCCCCACCCATGAACAGGAGTAGTAGATCCACACCGCTCCCCAGACGAGTCGCCGGTCCTGGACCACCGCCCGGTACAGCAACAGCAGGGGGCCCAGCAGGAGGGCGTTGCTGACCGGCGGGGCCCAGCTCGCGTACCCGAGGGCGGAGTGCAGGCCGGTCGCTCGCACGAACAACGCGTTGAGCTGGAAGAACCCCGGCCAGTCGTTGTAGATGGCGAATCCCTCGGCCGCCGGGACACTGCCGTTGTGGCGGAGCACGGCATCGACGACCGCGACGTGTTTCCAGGCCCAGGGGTACCGCAAGGTCGGATAGAGAAGCGCGGGGGTGGCGTGAAGAACGGCGATCAGGCCCAGCGCATGGGCGCCGAGCCACGCACTCGACGTCCGCCGGTCTCCGAGCGCCAAGCAGAAGCCCAGGGTGAGCAGGGCGAGTGCGATCCAGAAGGAGACCGGGAGCACCTGGAGGAGGCCGAGGTCCCGCATGCCGCGCAGACGCACGTCGCGCAGCGAGAACAACCACAGAGCGAGGGCGGCCGGGAGCAGCGCTCGGGCCGCCCAGCGGCGTGCTGCACCCGCCCTCGGGCGGGACGTGTCCGTTTCCGCGACGCCGGATCCGGCCTCGGCATCGGTGGCGGGGCCCGTCGGCGCGGGAGGCTTCATATCGGTCCTCGTCAGGTCGTCCGCAGGCGCGACCTGTGATGCGCGAGACAATGGGATATAAGCCGCGAATTACTTCTCTTCGATTCTAGAACCATGCCCGTGTTCGTTCATTCCGAGGGGAGAGCGGATGAGCTCCGAGCTCGACGAACCAGTTCCCGTGCTCCTCACCAGAATCGGCAACTACCCGCAGCATCACGGCAGTCTGGGAGTCGTACGCACGCTCGGACGGCTGGGTGTCCCCGTCCACGCCATCGTCGAGGACCGTTTCACTCCGGTCGCGGTCTCACGTCATCTGACCCGCGGAGTCGTCTGGCCGACGACCGGACGGGAGGATCCGGGACGGCTCGCCGACGCCCTGCTGTCCATCGGCCGGTCCGTGGGCAGGCGGTGCGTGGCGGTGCCG
This sequence comes from Streptomyces sp. CA-249302, assembly GCF_050936785.1. Taxonomy (NCBI): domain Bacteria; kingdom Bacillati; phylum Actinomycetota; class Actinomycetes; order Kitasatosporales; family Streptomycetaceae; genus Streptomyces; species Streptomyces sp. CA-249302. Next base: position 9,604,839 of record NZ_JBNJMG010000001.1, read on the forward strand.
ACCGATGACGAGGCGGCGATCCTGCTGGCCGAGCATGCCGATCGGCTGGCGGAGTGTTTTCTGCTGCCGCCGGTGCCTGCGGACCTGCCGCGTGTCCTGGCGGGGAAGGCGAGCATGCATCGCATCTGCGCCGACGCCGGTGTGCCCTCGCCGCGCTCGCTGGCACCCGCCGACCGAGGCGAACTGGTCGACGCGGGCCGGGAACTCGGCTTTCCGCTGGTGCTCAAGAACCTGGAGCCGTTCAGCCGGCTCCGCGCACCGGCTGTGGCCAGTACGACCAAGGTGCGGGACGAGCGGGAGCTGCTCGGCCGGTTTCCGACCGACACACTGCCGCCGCTCCTGGTGCAGGAGTACATACCCAGACAGCAGGCGGAGGACTGGATCACCCACTTCTACTGCGGTCCGGGCGGTCGGCCGCGGGTGTTGTTCACCGGACTGAAACTGCGCTCGTGGCCGCCTTACGCAGGGGTGACCACCCGGGCCGTGGCGCTGCGCAATCCGCAACTGGCCGAGCTGGCGGCCCGGCTGTGCGGGCGGATCGGCTACAGCGGAGTGGGGGACCTCGACTGGCGCTACGACCGGCGGGACGGCCGGTACAAGCTGGTCGATTTCAATCCGCGTACGGGCGCCCAGTTCCGCCTCTTCGAGAACGTCCATGGAGTCGACGTCGTACGTGCCATGTACCTGGATCTGACCGGCCGCGAGGTGCCCGTCGGTCCGCAGGTCGAGGGACGGGTCTTCGTGGCCGGCCAGCTGGACTTCGCGTCGGCGGCCGCGTGGCTGCGCACGGAGCGACGGCTGCCGCCCGATCTGCTGCACGAGCGGGCCACGGAGCGGGCATGGTTGAGCAGGGACGACCCTGCGCCGGCCGTGATCGAGGCGATGCGGTTCATGGGACTCGTGGCACGCCGTCTGGCGCGAAGTGCGCGAGCCCGACCGGACCACCCTCCGTCCGACGGGCCCTGACCGGGTCAGGACGGGGCGGTCGGCCGTGCGCCGGGGCACATGTCCACGATGCCGAACAGGCCCTCGCTGTCGGCGGACGGACAGATCAGCCTGCGGGTCCCCGCAGTCCTGCGCGTCCAGTCGTCGAAGCCCTGGTGGGTGCTGATGTCGTCGACCAGCATGACGCCCCCCGGGGTCAGCACGCGTCCGACGCACTCCATCTCGAACCGTGTGTTCCGGGCTGTGTGCAGACTGTCGTGCACGAAGACGTCCACCCGGCCGAGCCTGCGCAGCAGCGGCGGCAGCCTCCGTCTGCTGGACCCCTCGACGTACGACCATCTCGACCGGCGGTCCGGAGGTACGGCGACTCCTGTCTGGGCCCTGATGCCGGGCTCGAAGGGGTGCGGAAGGTCCACGCTCCACAGGTGCCCCTCGCCGTTGTGCTCCAGGGCCTCGAGTACCACTCGGCTGGTGATTCCCCGGGCAACCCCCGTCTCGACCACCACGGCGGGATGCAGATGGAGCACCACGCACCACACGGCCCGTCCCAGCGCGGCATCGGCGTCGCTGTACTGCCCGTAGGTGTGGCGTCCGAACGACAGTCCGTGGGCCTCAAGTTCCTCTCCCGTGGACTCCCACAGCTCCTGGCCCCGCTCCAGCTCGGGGCAGGGCCACGGGGCGCCGAGCCATTCATGCAACCGGGGTTCCCAGCCCTTGTCGATGTCGTAGTCGACGGCATGTTCGAAGTAGCTGGCGAGTCCTTCCGGCACCAGCCGAACCGCCTCCCGTGGATCGGTCATGAACGATCGGCCCAGGTGGCGCAGTCGAATGATCTTCTCGCTCTGGAATACGTTTCCCGTCATCGTGTTGACCTGAGCTCTCGCCAGGGTGACCATGTCCGTATACGTCGTAAATATACACTTGAAAGGTTGCGCCCAGGGAGATCGACATGCGTCTGACAGTCATCGGCACCGGATACGTGGGAGCAGTTCACGCCGCCTGCATGGCGGAGATCGGACACGAGGTCCTCGGCGTCGACATCGACCGGGAGAGGGTGACCGCGCTGGCAGGAGGCAGGGTCCCGTTCTTCGAGCCCGGTCTCTCCCAGATGCTCGTGAAAGCGGTGAACGCGGGGAGGCTGGGCTTCACCACCAGCCTTGCCGAGGCCGTCCGGTTCGGCGACACGCACTTCGTCTGCGTCGGCACCCCGCAGGATCCAGCCTCGGGAGTCGCGGATCTGAGGTACCTGCACTCGGTCGTCGACGAACTCGCCGGTTGCCTGGACGGCAGTGCTCACGACGAGGTGCTGATGGTCGGCAAGTCCACCGTGCCGGTGGGTACGGCGGCGCGACTGGCTCGGCGGTTGGGGGCAGTGTCTCCGGCGGCCGATGTCGCATGGAACCCGGAGTTCCTCCGCGAGGGATGCGCGGTCCAGGACACCCTGCGACCCGAACGCGTCGTGGCCGGTGTCCGCACGGAACACGCCGAGGCACGGCTGAGGGCCGTATACGCGCCCCTTCTCGACGCGGGCGCTCCCTTCGTCAGCACCGACCTCGCCACCGCCGAACTGGTCAAGATGGCGTCGAACGCCTTCCTGGCGACGAAGATCTCGTTCATCAACGCCATGGCGGAGGTCTGCGACGCGACCGGCGCCGACGTGCTCACGTTGGCCCATGCAATGGGCCAGGACTCCCGTATCGGCCCGCGCTTCCTGGCTCCCGGTCTCGGCTTCGGAGGCAGCTGCCTCCCCAAGGACATCCGGGCCTTCACCGCGCGGGCCGAGGAACTCGGGCTCGGCCGGTCGGTGGGCTTCCTCCGCCAGGTGGACGAGATCAACACGCGACAGAGGAAGCGCACGGTCGAACTCGCCAAGCGGCTCCTGGGCGGGTCCTTCGCGGATCGGAACGTCGCGGTACTGGGCGCCGCCTTCAAGCCGTTCAGCGACGACATCCGCGACTCGCCGGCGCTGGCCGTCGCCGAGATGGTCCGGTCGCGTGGTGCCACGGTCCGGGTACACGACCCCGAGGCGGTCGACAACGCCCGGGCCGCGTCCCCCGAGCTTCAGTTCGCCCTGGATGTGGCCAAGGCCTGCGAGCGGGCCGATGTCGTCCTGCACCTCACCGAATGGCCCGAGTACCGGCAGCTGGACCCCGAGGCTCTGGCCACGGTGGTGCGCACCCCGGCCCTGGTCGACGCACGCAACACACTCGACCCCCTGCCCTGGCGCTCGGCGGGATGGACCCTGCGGGCCCTGGGGCGTCCGGGACTCGACTGACCGGGCCGACCGGAAGGAGGAAGCCATGCGTGTCGTGGTGTCGGGCGGCGGCGGTTTTCTCGGCTCGCATCTCTGCGCGGCGCTGCTCCGAAGAGGAGACTCCGTCTGCTGCCTGGACAACTTCTCCTCGGGCAGGTCCGTCAACATCGCCCAACTGCTGGACGAGCCAGGCTTCCACCTCATCCCGTGCGACGTCACGGAGCCGTTCCGGGCTCCCGGGGGATCGACGCGGTGGTGCACCTCGCGTCCCCCGCGTCCCCGGTCGACTACGGTCAGCACCCGCTGGAGACACTGGCGGTGGGCAGCCGGGGAACGGAGAACACGCTGCGGCTGGCGGAGCGTCGGGGAGCGCGTTTCGTCCTGGCGTCCACCAGTGAGGTCTACGGCGATCCCGCGGTGCATCCACAGGACGAGGACTACTGGGGCAACGTCAACCCCATCGGCCCGCGCAGCGTCTACGACGAGGCCAAGCGGTTCGCCGAGGCGATTTCGATGGCTTACCGGCGCAGCCGGGGGACCGATGTCGGGATCGTGCGGATCTTCAACACGTACGGACCTCATATGCGCGCCCATGACGGGCGGGTGATCTCCAGTTTCATCCGACAGGCTCTCCAGGGAGAACCACTGACCATATTCGGGGACGGCAGCCAGACGCGGAGTTTCTGCTACGTCGACGACCTGGTCCGCGGCCTGGTGGCCATGCTCGATTCACATGAGCCGGGCCCGTTCAACCTGGGCAATCCGGAGGAGCGGACGGTGCGGGAACTGGCGGAGCTGGTCAGGCTGATCACCGAATCGAACAGCGAGCTGCGCCATCTCCCGCTGCCCGTCGACGATCCTGTCCGCCGGCGCCCGGTCATAACCCGGGCCCGGGAAAGGCTCGGGTGGCAGCCGCGGGTGCCGTTGGAGGAAGGGCTGCGGTACACCGCGGACTGGTTCGCCACACAGTCAGGGACATTCGGTCGAACGTCGCAACAAGCCGCGGTGGCTCGGCCCGTCTGAACCACCGCACCCGCTGCGAGACGGCCGGATCAGTGCTGCCAGACCCTCACGTAGTCGACCATCATGTCGGCCGGGACCACAGTGGGGCCGCCGTAACTCGAACTGATGGCGTGGTTGAGGATCAGATACATCGGAGCGGAAGTGATCCCGGAAGTGATCTGGCCGACTTGCCTGCCGTCGTAGTAATACGTGACCGACCCCTGCTTCCATTCGGCGCCGAAGGTGTGCCATCCGGTGTAAGAGCCCGAGGCGCAGCCTCCCGGGCCGCCTGCCGTGGAGTGGAAGTGGTAACAGGCGGAGCCGCTCAGGCCTTCCAGCACGTCCATCTCGCCGTCCGTCGGCCAGTTCTGCCCATCCGCCCAGAACGAGGGCCAGTTGGCGATCTGCGTGGCGGACGAAGGCGTGTAGATGCGGGCTTCGAAGGCACCGTAGGTGAACTGGGCCTTGCCGTTGCTGCTCACCAGGCCGGAGAGGTACGGGTAGGTCTTGCCGCCGACGGTGGTCGGCTGCTGGACGGCCTTGAGGTGGAGATACCCGTCACTGACGCTTACCTGTGACGGGGAATAGGCGGACTCTTCGGCGCTGTTGGGGGCTTGGTCACGCACCCGGAGCATCCGAACCAGTTCGAGTTCCACTTGGAGCCGTCAAGGCCGGTGCCACTGAATTCGTCGCTGAACACCGCGTGCCACGACCCGGGAATTCCGACCGGCGCGTCGGCGGCTGTCGGGGACGCGGAGGGCGAGTCTGCGGGAGTGGGCGTCGGCGTCGGCGCTGATGGTGTGGTCGTTGCTGTAGGCGTAGGCGTAGGCGTAGGCGTAGGCGTAGGCGTGGAGCCCTCGCCGGAGGTGAAGGACTTCACCGGGGAAAGGCTGTGCCAGCGGTTGTACAGCTTGTAGGCGACGAAATACCTGTAGGTGCCCGCGGGGAATGCGCGACTTCCTGAGGTGTAGCTGGTGGGTTGAGTTCCCAGGACGGTTGCGGTGGATCCGGGAAAGTCGTAGGCGCCGCCGCCGGAAGATCGCGCTTCCACGGTCAGCGCCTGCACTCTGATCGTTCTCGAGGCGTGGACCTTCGCGGTCGCTCTGAGTTGCCCGTTCGGTGTCGCCGAAAGGGACAGGGAATCGACGACGACGTTCGGCGTCGAGGCTTCCGCGCTGTCGGCCTGGGTTACGGCACCACCGGCGAGGGCGGCAGCGGCGAGAACAAGGGCACCGACCCTTTTGGTCCTGGTGCGGGTGCGACGGTGTCGCGGAATTGCAGGCATGTGTTTTGGCATGTACGGCGTGACCTTTCGCCCCACACTCGGCAGTTGAGCCACGCTTGTGTACGGGGTAATGGCGGACTGAATGACCCTGGACTCTGCGCGAGGCGAATTCGATCCGCAAGAGCCTGTTCCATGGCGAAGCGTGCCGGCGGCCCGGAATTTCTTGTTTCAGCGCGGAGTTGACCGGCTGGGCCTCATAGCGTGATGTCCGACACAGCCGGGAATAATTCGGTCATATGTAGCGAACGGCGCATCGCTGAGCGCGACTTCGGCCGCGTCCCGCGCGCGGTCCGGCGGCAGTGAGGCTCACTCGGCCCGGGTGAAACGGTCGAGCAGGGCATCCAGCCCGGCGGCCAGCCGCTCCGGTCCGCCCGGGACGGCAAGGGCCGGTGCGCTCTCTCGGAGTCCGGGCAGGACCTGGGGTGGCATGCGGTGCAGGCCCAGGCGGAATGCCGGATCGGGTTCCTCGGGGTTGTCCACCATGGGCTGCAGCTCCACGGAGATGTAGCCCAGCAGCCATGCGGTGTAGGCGCGGAACGCGGCGGAGGTCCGGGTCCCGTCCAGCCGGGCTTCCTGGAGTGCGGCGATCACCCTCTCGTGGTCCTTGAGGACGGCGAGCGGTCGCCTGGCCAGCGGGACCGCCAGCATGCGTGTCGAGAGCAGCGGCACCGCATGGGGATGGGCGACGCAGACCTCGTAGGTCGCCAGGGCGTTCCGGTGGAGCGTGGCCCGCCATTCGGGGCCTTCGGTGGCAGGTCCGGCGGTGGTCGGCAGACGCTCTTCGAGTTCGAGATACAGCGCTTCCACCAGGCCGTCCAGAAGGGATTCCTTGCTGGCCGCGTATCGATACAGCGCCATCGCCTCGACTTCGAGTTCGGCCCCCAGTCGGCGCATGCTCAGCGCCGAGAGCCCTTCCCGGTCCACCAGCTGCAGGGCGCTGGCCAGCACGCGTTCCCGGCTCAGCCGGCCGTAGCGCCCGCGGTCCCCGGCCCGGCGGGCGGGGCCGGCCTCTGTGTTCTTCCGGGGCGCCTGGGTCCGCTCCTTGGCCATGTGCCGCCTCCAGTCGATCAGCCCGTGCGGGTGCCGTTCCCCATGACTTTATGCATTGCCGCCATGTACGTATACGGCATAAATCATCCCCTTCGTCGGCGCCCCACCGTTTGCCGTCCCGTCCCACCCGTTCGGCACGGCTGCCAAGGACTTGACCCCGATACCTCGGGGGTCGATGATGTACGTATACGACGTAAACATACCTTTTCTCCCCGACCAGTGGTGATGGGTGATGCGGAACCGGATGTCCCCGCAACCGGCGCCGACGGTGGAGCTGCCGCCCCCGTCGGCGCTGGGCCCGCCCGGCCCCGTGAGGGGGGTCCTCCGGTCATGAGTGCGCCCATCGAGGACTACGCCCTTCTCGGCGATCTCGAAACCGCCGCCATGGTCGGTCGCGACGGATCCGTCGACTGGCTGTGTCTGCCGCGGTTCGACTCGCCCGCGTGTCTGGCCGGGCTGTTGGGGACGGGGGAGAACGGGTTCTGGAGGGTCGCGCCCGTCGAGCGTGGGCGGTCCTGTGCGCGGCGGGCGTACCGGCCGGACACCTTGGTGCTGGAGTCGCGCTGGGAGACGGCGTCCGGGGTCGTGAAGGTCGTGGACTTCATGCCGCCCCGCGGCGGACTGCCGTGCCTCGTGCGGGTCGTCGAAGGGCTCTCGGGGGAGGTGCGGATGCGCAGCGAGCTGCGGCTGCGCTTCCACCAGGGCCGGGTCGTGCCCTGGATCCGGGCCGTCGACCGGTGCGCGGTGGCGGTCGCCGGCCCGGACGCCGTCTGGCTGGGGGTCGACGGGCCCGTGGAGGGGCTGGGGGGCGCGGAGGACACGGTCCATGAGTTCACCGTGGCCGCCGGACGCCGCCTCGCCTTCACCCTCGTCTGGTCGCCCTCCCATCTGCCCGACCCGCCCACGCCGCTCGGCGTCCCGGCCGAGACGCTGCTCAAGGAGACCGTCGACCTCTGGCGGCGGTGGGCCGGGCAATGTCGGTACGAAGGGCCATGGCGGGACGCCGTGATGCGGTCGCTCATCACGCTCAAGGCCCTCACCTACGCGCCCACCGGCGGCATCGTCGCCGCGCCCACCACCTCGCTGCCCGAGCGCATCGGCGGGGAGCGCAACTGGGACCACCGTTACTGCTGGCTGCGCGACTCCACGCTCACCCTGTCCTGTCTACTGCGCAGCGGCTACCGCGACGAGGCGACCGCCTGGCTGGACTGGCTGGTGCGGGCCATCGCCGGCGACCCCGCCGATCTTCAGGCCGTCTACGGCGTCGGCGGGCAGCGGCTGCTGCCGGAGACCGAGGCCCCGTGGCTGTCCGGCTACGAGGGCTCCCGGCCCGTGCGGTTCGGCAACTCCGCCGTGAAACAGTTCCAGTTGGACGTCTACGGCGAAGTCCTCGACGCCTTCTGTCTGTCGCTGCGCGCCGGGATTCCCATGCCCGCCCATGTGTGGGACCTCGTCGAGGCGATGATGGGCCATCTGCTGCGGCACTGGCGGGAGCCGGACCAGGGTCTGTGGCAAGTGCGAGGGCCGGGACGGCAGTTCGTCCACTCCAAGGTCATGGCCTGGGTGGCCGCCGACCGCGCGCTGGAGATGGGGCGGCTGCTCGGCCGTAACGGCTCCACGGGCGAGTGGCGGGCCATGCGGGACGAGGTGCACCGCCAGGTGTGCCGGGAGGGCTGGGACGCCCGCCAGCGGTCCTTCGTCCAGTCGTACGGCTCCTGCGCCCTCGACGCCTCCGCGCTGCTCATGCCGCGGCTCGGCTTCCTGCCGGCCCGGGACGAGCGGGTGCGTGGCACGGTCAGTGCGATGCGTCGGCTGCGGCACGGGGGGTTCCTGAGGCGGTACGCGCCGGACGGGGAGGGGAGTCGGGCTCGGAGGGCGTGTTCGTCTCCTGCTCCCTCTGGTACGCAGACGCGCTGGCCGCCACCGGTCGGCTCGACGAGGCCCGGGAGGTCTTCGAGCGGGTGCTGGGCGTCCGCAACGACGTCGGACTGCTCGCCCAGCAGTGGGATCCGGACGCCGGGCGTCAACTGGGCAACGCACCACAGGCGTTCAGCCACCTCGCCCTGGTGGAGACCGCCTTCACTCTGGGTGCTCCGAGTTCGGGCGGCGCCCGGCACCGGCGTACCCGTGCGGGTTGAGCTGCTGGAAGCGCCAGGCGTCCCGGCACATGTCCGCGAGATCCCGCGTCGGCCGCCAACCCCAGGCCCGCGTCACCGCACTCGGGTCGGAGACGAGCGCGGCTACGTCACCAGGGCGGCGTGGTCCGATCTCGTACGGCACCGGGCGGCCGCTCGTCTCGGCGAACACGGCGACCACGTCAAGGACCGAACTGCCCTGCCCCAGGCCGAGGTTGAACACCCGCATGCCCGGTGCGTCGACCAGGTGGTCGAGCGCGACCCGGTGCGCCTCCACCGTGTCCATCACGTGGATGTAGTCGCGGATCGCGGTGCCGTCGGGGGTCGGATAGTCGCCGCCGAAGACGCGTAGCCGCTCCCTGCGGCCGCCGGCGACCTGTGCCACGTACGGCATGAGGTTCTCGGGCACGCCCCGCGGGGCCTCGCCGAGCAGGCCGCTGGCGTGCGCGCCGGCCGGGTTGAAGTAGCGCAGGCACAGCACCGTGTACTCGGGGCAGCGGCGGCACACGTCGGCCAGGATCTGTTCGCAGATCCACTTCGAGGCCGCGTACGGGTTGGTCGGCCGGGCCGGGGTGGTCTCGTCGAGGAGCCCCGGGCCCGCCTCGCCGTAGACCGAGCCGGAGGAGGAGAAGACGAGCCGGTGCACCCCGTGCTCGTGCATCGTGCGGAGCAGGGCTGTGGTGCCGCCCACGTTGGTGTCGTAGTACTCGACGGGCCTTCCGACCGACCGGCTCACGTACTTGAGCGCGGCGAAGTGCATCACCGCGTCCACCGGGTGGCGGTCGAAGACGGCCGACAGGGCACGCCGGTCCCGGATGTCGAGCTCGTAGACGGCGCCGACGAAACGGCCCGCGATCCGCTCGACCCGGGCGAAGACCTGGGGCGTGCTGTTGGCGTAGTCGTCGACCACGATCACCTCGTAACCGTGGTCGAGGAGCTCCACGCAGGCGTGGCTGCCGATGAAGCCGGCGCCGCCGGTGACCAGGACGGTGGACGGCGCCCACGGGGAACCCGCCCCCTGGCGCGCCCGTGCTCGCCGCTCATGATCCACGGTGCCTCACCGGTCCTGGCGGTTTGACGCCGTATGTTTACGACGTATATGTACGACTCTGCGCCCCTTGCCCCCCTGAGTCAAGCCGGAGCCGAGGGGGAGAGGGGCGCGGGTCAGGGCCGGACCAGCAGCTGGAAGTCGAAGGCGTACCGGGACGCCCGGTAGATGTGGGTGCCGTACTCGACCGGGCGCCCCGTGTCGTCGTACGCCGTGCGCTGCATGGTCAGCAGCGCGGCGCCCGCCTGTTCGTCCAGGCGGGCCGCCTCCTCGGCGGTGGCGGAGCGGGCGCCGATGGTCTGGCGGGCGCTGTGCAGGGTGATTCCGGCCGTGCGCATCATCCGGTACAGGCCGGTCGACTCCAGGCGGGCCGAGTCGAGGTCGAGGAGGTTCGCCGGGAGGTAGTTGGAGAGCAGGGCCACCGGCTGGGCGTGGGTGAGGCGCAGGCGTTCCAGGGCGATCACCTCGCTGCCCTCGGCGATGCCGAGCGCGGCGGCGACGTCGGGGGACGCCTGCTCGCGCTCGTTGCGCACCACCTGCGTGGTCGGGCCCTGGCCGGCCGCCTCCAGGTCGTCGTAGAGGCTGGAGAGTTCCAGGGGGCGTTTGACCTGGCTGTGGACCACCTGGGTGCCCACGCCCCGGCGGCGCACCAGCAGCCCCTTGTCGACCAGGGACTGGATCGCCTGGCGGACCGTGGGCCTGGACAGGCCCAGGCGCGTCGACAGGTCGATCTCGTTGCCCAGGAGGTTTCCCGGGGCGAGCGCCCCGTGCTCGATCGCCGCCTCCAGCTGCTGGGCGAGCTGGTAGTACAGCGGTACCGGACTGCCCCGGTCCAGGGCGAAGTCCAGGGAGTCGAGCGCGGGGGCGTTCGCGGCACGGGTCGTGCGGGTCTTCGCCATGGACGTACCTCCCTCCGATGAGAGCTGACGTGACGTCAGGAGTGGCTGGGGAAACCGAGGTTGATGCCCGCGTCGGCCGGGTCCGGCCAGCGCGTGGTGATCACCTTCCCCTGGGTGTAGAAGGCGACGCCGTCGTTGCCGTAGACATGCAGGTCCCCGAAGAGGGAGTCCTTCCAGCCGCCGAAGGAGTGGTAGCCGACCGGTACCGGGATCGGCACGTTGACGCCGACCATGCCCGCCTTGACCTCCAGCTGGAAGCGGCGGGCCGCGCCGCCGTCACGGGTGAAGATCGCGGTGCCGTTGCCCCAACGGGAGTCGTTGATCAGCTTGATGGCCTCGTCGTACGACTCCGCACGGACCACAGCCAGCACGGGACCGAAGATCTCGTCCCGGTACGCGTCCGCCGTCAGCGGTACCTTGTCGAGGAGGGAGACGCCGAGGAAGAAACCGTCTTCGTGGCCGTCCACCGTGCAGCCGGTGCCGTCCACCACGACCTCGGCGCCCTGGGCGGCCGCCGAAGTGACGTACGAGGCCACCTTGTCGCGGTGCTCGCGGGTGATCAGCGGGCCCATCTCGGACGCCGGGTCGTTGCCGGGGCCGATCCGCAGGTTCTTCGCGCGCTCGGCGATCTTCGCCACCAGTTCGTCGCCGGTGTCGCCGACCGCCACGACCACCGACACGGCCATGCAGCGCTCGCCCGCCGAACCGTAGGCCGCGTTGATCGCCTGGTCGGCCGCGAAGTCCAGATCCGCGTCCGGGAGTACGAGCATGTGGTTCTTGGCGCCGCCGAGCGCCTGGACCCGCTTGCCGTGCTCAACTGCCTTGAGCTGGATGTACTTTGCGATCGGCGTTGAGCCGACGAAGGAGACCGCCTCGATGTCCGGGTGCTCCAACAGGCGGTCCACGGCGGTCTTGTCGCCCTGCACGATGTTCAACACACCGTCGGGCAGGCCCGCTTCGGCGGCCAGTTCGGCCAGCCGGAAGGAGGCCGACGGGTCCTTCTCGGACGGCTTCAGCACGAAGGTGTTGCCGCACGCGATGGCCAGCGGGAACATCCACATCGGCACCATGGCCGGGAAGTTGAAGGGCGTGATGCCCGCGACCACGCCGAGCGGCTGCCGGATCGAGGCGACGTCGACCCGGGTCGACACCTGCGTCGACAGCTCACCCTTCAGCTGCACGCTGATCCCGCACGCCAGCTCGACGATCTCCATCCCCCGCGCGACCTCGCCCAGCGCATCGCTGTGCACCTTGCCGTGCTCGGCCGTGATCAGCTCGGCGATCTCGTCGCGGTGGGCGTCGAGGAGCTCGCGGTACTTGAAGAGGATCGCGGTGCGCCTGGCCAGCGAGGAGACACCCCAGGTCTCGAAGGCCGACTTCGCGGAGGCGACGGCGGCGTCCACCTCGTCGACGGTCGCGAAGCCGACCTGCTTCTCCTGCGTGCCCGTCGCCGGGTCGTACACCGCGCCAAAACGGCCGGAGGCGGACTCGACGGGCTTGCCGCCGATCCAGTGGGTGATGGTCTTCATGGTGCAAGGGCCTTTCACAGAGCGGTGGTTCAGAGGTGGCGACGCTGCCCGGCGACCTGGCGGTCGTACTCCTCACGGGCCTGTACGGCGGCCTCGCGGGCGGCGGTCGCGGCCACCGGCACGTCCCACCAGGCCTCGGCCGGGGGAGCGGCCGGGCCGGCGGTGTCGGTCTCGACGTACACGCAGGTCGGGCGGTCGGAGGCGCGGGCCGCGGCGAGCGCCTCGCGCAGTTCGCGGATCGTCTTGGCGCGCAGCACGTCCATGCCGAGGCTGGCCGCGTTGGCGGCCAGGTCGACGGGGAGCGGGGCGCCGGAGAAGGTGCCGTCGGCGGCCCGGTAGCGGTACGCGGTGCCGAAGCGCTCGCCGCCGACCGACTCGGAGAGGCCGCCGATGGAGGCGTAGCCGTGGTTCTGGATGAGGACCAGGTTGACCGGGAGGCCCTCCTGGACGGCCGTGACGATCTCGGTCGGCATCATCAGGTAGGTGCCGTCGCCGACCAGGGACCAGACGGGGGTGTCGGGGGCGGCCTGCTGGACGCCGATGCCGGCCGGGATCTCGTAGCCCATGCAGGAGTAGCCGTACTCCAGGTGGTACTGGCGGGGGCTGCGGGCCCGCCACAGCTTGTGCAGGTCGCCGGGGAGCGAGCCGGCCGCGTTGATCACCACGTCGTCGTCGCCGACGACCGCGTCCAGGGCACCGAGCACCTGGGTCTGGGTGGGGACGGCGTTCTCGTCGGCGGCCGTGTAGGCGGCGTCGACGACCTGCTCCCAGCGCTGCTTGCCCTCGCGGTACTCGGCCTCGTAGACCGAGCTCACACGGTGACCGGCCAATCCCTCCGCCAAGGCCGTGAGCCCCGCACGCGCGTCGCAGACCACCGTCCGCGCCGCCAGCTTGTGGGCGTCGAAGGCCGCGATGTTGAGGTTGACGAACCGGACGTCCGGCTGCTGGAAGAGCGTGTTGGAGGCCGTGGTGAAGTCCGTGTACCGGGTGCCGACGCCGATGATCAGATCCGCCGTACGCGCGATGTCGTCGCAGACCGCCGTGCCGGTGTGCCCGATGCCGCCGAGGTCGGCGGGGTGGTCGTGGCGGAGCGAGCCCTTGCCCGCCTGGGTCGAGGCGACCGGGATGCCGGTGGCTTCTACCAGGGCCTTCAGCGCCTCCTCGGCCCGGCTGTGGTGGATGCCGCCGCCCGCCACGATCAGCGGGCGCTCGGCGGCCCGGATCGCCGCCACCGCTTCCGCCAGCTCGTAGGGGTCGGGAGCGGGACGCCGTACATGCCACACCCGCTCGGCGAAGAACTCCTCCGGCCAGTCGTAGGCCTCGGCCTGCACGTCCTGGGGGAGGGCCAGGGTGACGGCGCCGGTCTCGGCGGGGTCGGCGAGAACGCGCATGGCGTTCAGGGCCGAGGGGATCAGGGCCTCGGGGCGGGTGACGCGGTCGAAGTACCGCGACACCGGGCGCAGGGTGTCGTTCACCGACAGGTCCGCCTCGACCGGGTGCTCCAGCTGCTGGAGCAGCGGATCGGCGACGCGGGTCGCGAAGTAGTCGCCGGGGAGGAGCAGCACGGGCAGGCGGTTGATGGTGGCGAGGGCGGCACCCGTGACGAGGTTCGTCGCGCCCGGCCCGATGGAGGTGGTGACCGCCTGCGCGGAGAGCCGGTCCAGCTGGCGGGCGTAGCCGACGGCCGCGTGCACCATGGCCTGCTCGTTGCGGCCCTGGTGGAACGGCATCGCGTCCTCGCCCGCCTCCAGGAGGGCCTGGCCGAGTCCGGCGACGTTGCCATGGCCGAAGATGCCCCAGGTGCCGGCGATCAGCCGCCTGCGGACCCCGTCGCGCTCGGTGTACTGGACGGACAGAAAGCGCACCAGGGCCTGGGCGACGGTCAGGCGGCGGGTGGGGTCGTGCTCATCAGGACTTCTCCGGGGCCGTGTAGAGGGGGAGTCGGGGGTCGACCGGCTGGTCCGGCCAGGTGCCGCGGACCCAGGCGTGGTCCGGGTGGTCGCAGATCAGCCAGGCGCGCTCGGGCTCGGGGCCCGCCATGACGTTCAGGTAGTACATGTGATGGCCCGGCACCGCCATCGAGGGCCCGTGCCAGCCGTCGGGGATCAACACGACGTCTCCGCCGCGTACTTCGGCCAGTACGTCGGTGTTGCGGCCGTGACCGGAGGGCGACACGCGCTGGTAGCCGAGGCCCGGGGTGCCGTCGTGGTCGGCGAACTCGAAGTAGTAGACCTCTTCGAGGACCGACTCCTCGCCGGGCCGGTGCTCGTCGTGCTTGTGCGGCGGGAAGGACGACCAGTTGCCGCCGGGCGTGATCACCTCCACCGCGATGAGCTTGTCGCACTCGAACACGCCCGCCGCGCCGAAGTTGTTGACCTGCCGGGAGGAGTTGCCGGTGCCGCGCAGCTCGACCGGGACCGAGGAGGCCGGTCCGTAACGGGCGGGCAGCCGGCGGGCGCAGCGGGCGCCGGTGAGCGCGAACCGTCCGCCGCCGTCGGACGTGACGGTCGTACGGGCATCACGCGGTACGTACGCGAAGTCGCTGACGCCGCTGAACACGCCCTCGCGGCCGGCGAGTTCGAAGGTGTCGTGGCCGAAGTCGTCGGCGGCCGACACCGTGCAGCCGCCGCTCAGCGGCAGCACGATCCACTCGCTCTCGCCGGTGTCGAAGGTGTGCGTGCCGCCGGGCGGCAGCTCCAGCACGCGCAGGCTGGAGTAGCCCCAGCCGGCCTTCTCCGGGGTGACGTCGACGACGTAGGGGCCGCCGAGGGCCTTGCCGGCGGGAAGGTGGTATGTCATATAGCACTCCTCGTCCGTGTCATGACAGGCGCGTCACAGCAGCCCGACGGCCGTGTCGACCGCCGTCTCCACACTGCCCTCCGCCGGGTAGAGCAGCGACCTGCCGACGACCATGCCCATGACGGTGGGCAGCCGCAGCGCCTTGCGCCAGCGCTCGTACGCTCCGGCTTGCTCCTCTGCGGAGCCCCCGACCTCCCCGCCCAGGAGCACGGCGGGCAGCGTGGACGTCTCCATGACCTCGGCCATGTCGTCCGGGTCCTCGGTGACCGGCAGCTTCAGCCAGGTGTGGGCGGAGGTGCCGCCGAGCCCGGAGGCGATGGCGATGGACTTGGTGACGGCCTCCGCGGACAGGTCGTTCCTGACCTTCCCGTCGATCCGACGGGAGAGGAAGGGCTCGACGAACAGCGGGAGACGGTGCGCCGCCATGTCGTCGATCGCTCGTGCCGTGGACTCCAGGGTGGTCAACGAGCCCGGGTCGTCGTAGTCGATACGGAGCAACAGCTTGCCCGCGTCGAAGCGGAGGCGGGCGATGTCCTGGGCGCGGTGGCCGGTGAAGCGGTCGTCCATCTCGAAGCGCGCGCCCGCCAGGCCCCCGCGGTTCATGGACCCCATGACGACCTTGTCCTCCAGCACGCCGAGCAGGAGGAGGTCCTCCAGGATGTCGGCGGTGGCCAGCACCCCGTCCACGCCGGGCCGCGACAGCGCGATGCAGAGACGTTCCAGCAGGTCGGCCCTGTTGGCCATGGCGAGGCCGCGGCCGCCGACGCCGAGCGCGCCGCGGGCCGGGTGGTCGGCGGCCACGATCATCAGCCGGCCGGAGCCGCCGACGAGCGGACGACGCGAGCGCCGGGCGGCCGCCTCGGCCACGGCCTCCGGGTGCCGGGCCCGGACCGAGACGAGGTCGGAGATGCTGAGGGACAAGTCGAGGCTCCGTTTCAGGGGGTGGCGCGCGCGAGGAGGCCGTCGACCTCGGCCGTGGTGGGCATCGCGGAGGAGCAGGCGAGACGGGAGGCGACGAGGGCGCCGGCCGCATTGGCGTACCGCATGGTTTCGGCCAAATCCCAGCCCGAAAGCAGCCCGTGCACCAGCGCGCCGCCGAAGGCGTCGCCCGCGCCCAGTCCGTTGGCCACCTCGACCGGCACCGGCGGGACCTCCGCGCTGCTGCCGTCGCGGTGCACCGCCAGGACACCCTTGGGCCCTGCTTGACGACGGCCAGCTCCACGCCCGCCTCCAGCAGCGCCTCGGCGCAGGCCTGCGGCTCGCGGACGCCGGTGGCGACCTCGCACTCGTCGAGGTTGCCGACCGCGACGGTGGCGTGCCGGAGGGCCTCCGCGTAGTACGGGCGCGCCTCCTCCGGGTCCCGCCAGAACATCGGGCGCCAGTCGAGGTCGAAGACCGTCGTACCCGCCTTGTCGCGCGCCTTCAGGGCGGCGAGCGTGGTGGAGCGGCTGGGCTCCTCGCTCAGGCCGGTGCCGGTGATCCAGAAGACCCTGGTCGCCCGAATGGCGAAGTAGTCCAGGTCCTCGGTGTGAATCTCCAGGTCAGGAGCCTTAGGCTGCCGGTAGAAGTACAGAGGGAAGTCGTCCGGCGGGAAGATCTCGCAGAAGGTCACCGGTGTCGGGTAGGAGGCGACCGGCGTGACCCAGCGGTCGTCGACGCCGAACTCCTTGAGCGCCTGATGGAGATAGGCGCCGAAGGGGTCGTCGCCGGTGCGGGTGATCACCGCGGTGGACCGGCCGAGCCGGGCCGCCGCGACCGCGACGTTGGCCGCCGAACCACCGAGGAACTTGCCGAAGGTCTCCACCTTCGCCAGAGGAACGCCGGACTGAAGAGGGTAGATGTCCACTCCGATACGGCCCATAGTGATCAAGTCGAGGGACTGCGCTGGCTCGGGCATGTCACAGGTGTAGGCCTCGGGACCGGCAATGTCAATAGTTTGTACTTACATTCGGACCTGCTTGTGAAATGATGTCTTAACAAAGTATTGACAGCGAGCGCGCCAAGGGATTGGATCCCGTCCCAGCGCAACCGCCGCATTTGCGGCAGACGACCCGGACATGCCAAGATCCCGGGCCCTGGATCTTCGGATCCCTTTCTCCCTTTCCCCCGCAAAGCACAGTGAGGTGCCAGGAAAGATGGACCGCTCTTCAAAGCCCCGCTCCCGCAGACTCGCCCCCGTCGTCGCGGTGGCTGCGGTTGCTGCCCTGACCCTCGCCGGCTGCTCCAGCAGTTCCGGGGGCAAGAAGTCCGAGGAGAGCGGCGCCGCCGCCTCCGCGGGCAAGGCCAGCACGCCCCGGATGACCGTCGCGCTGGTCACCCACCAGTCGCCCGGCGACACCTTCTGGGACATCGTCCGCAAGGGTGCCGAGGCCGCTGCCGCCAAGGACAACATCAAGCTGATCTACTCCGCCGACCCGAACGCGGGCAACCAGGCCACCCTGGTGCAGAACGCGATCGACCAGAAGGTCGACGGCATCGCCGTCACTCTCGCAAAGCCGGACGCCATGAAGACGGTCATCGGCAAGGCGAAGTCGGCCAACATCCCGGTCGTGGGCCTCAACTCCGGTCTGAGCGACTGGAAGAAGCTCGGCCTGATGGAGTTCTTCGGCCAGGACGAGACGGTGGCCGGCGAGGCGTTCGGCAAGAAGCTGAACTCCCTCGGTGCCAAGCACGCCGTCTGTGTCGTGCAGGAGCAGGGCAACGTCGGCCTCACCCAGCGCTGCGACGGCCTCAAGAGCACCTTCTCCGGCAAGACCGAGGTGCTCAACGTCAACGGCACCGACATGCCGTCCGTGAAGTCGACGATCACCGCCAAGCTCAAGCAGGACTCCTCGATCGACTACATCGCCACGCTGGGCGCCCCGTTCGCCCTCACGGCCGTGCAGTCGGTGTCCGACGCGGGCAGCAAGGCGAAGATCGCGACCTTCGACCTGAACAAGGACCTCACCAGCGCCATCAGCAAGGGCACCATCCAGTTCGCGGTGGACCAGCAGCCCTACCTCCAGGGCTACCTCGCGGTGGACTCGCTGTGGCTCTACAAGAACAACGGCAACTACAGCGGCGGCGGTGAGCAGCCCGTGCTGACCGGTCCGGCCTTCGTCGACAAGTCGAACGTCGAGACGGTGGCCGCGTTCGCCGCGAAGGGCACTCGGTGATCCGTATGACCCAGCATGCCGAGCCGGCGGTGACCACACCGCCGGCCCCCGGCCCGAAGGAGACCGACGGGCGGACTGCTGAACGGCCCCTGGCCCTTCGGCTGTTGGCCCGCCCCGAGGTGGGTGTCTTCCTCGGTGCCGCCGCGGTGTACGTGTTCTTCCTGATCGCCGCCCCGCCGGTGCGGGACGGCAGCTCGATGGCCACCGTGCTCTACCAGTCGTCGACCATCGGCATCATGGCCCTCCCGGTCGCGCTGTTGATGATCGGCGGCGAGTTCGACCTCTCCTCCGGCGTCGCGGTGATCACCTCGGCGCTGACCGCGAGCATGCTCGCCTACCAGTTGACCGTGAACGTGTGGGTCGGCGTGTTCGCCGCCCTCCTGGTCTCGCTGGCCGTCGGTTTCTTCAACGGCTGGATGGTCGTCAAGACCGGCCTGCCCAGCTTCCTGGTCACCCTGGGCACCTTCCTGATCCTCCAGGGCGCCAACCTCGCGGTGACCAAGCTGGTCACCACCAACGTCGCCACCGACGACATCAGCAACATGGACGGCTTCGACCAGGCCCGTAAGGTCTTCGCGTCCTCGTTCGACATCGGTGGCGTCCAGGTGAAGATCACGGTCTTCTACTGGCTGGTCTTCGCGGCCATCGCCACCTGGGTGCTGCTGCGCACGAAGTACGGCAACTGGATCTTCGCGGTGGGCGGCAACAAGGAGTCCGCGCGGGCCGTCGGTGTGCCGGTGACCTTCACGAAGATCTCCCTGTTCATGCTCGTCGGCCTGGGCGCCTGGTTCCTGGGCATGCACCAGCTGTTCACGTTCAACACCGTTCAGTCCGGCGAAGGAGTGGGCCAGGAGCTGATCTACATCGCCGCGGCGGTCATCGGCGGCTGTCTGCTGACCGGTGGTTATGGCTCGGCGATCGGTCCGGTCTTCGGTGCGTTCATGTTCGGCATGGTCAACCAGGGCATCGTGTTCGCCGGCTGGAACCCGGACTGGTTCAAGGCCTTCCTGGGCGTCATGCTGCTCGGCGCCGTCCTGATCAATCTGTGGGTCCGCCAGTCGGCGACCAGGAGGTGACCCGATGACCAAGAACGAATCCGGAACTCACGGAGCCATCCTCCAGGACGTCGAACCCGAGGGCGAGGGCGGCCCGATCGTCGAACTGCGCAACGCGGGCAAGGCGTACGGGAACATCCGCGCCCTGCACGGGGTGAACCTCCAGGTCCACCCCAGCCAGGTCACCTGCGTGCTGGGCGACAACGGCGCCGGCAAGTCCACGCTCATCAAAATCATCTCCGGGCTGCACCAGCACACAGAAGGCGAATTCCTCGTCGACGGCGCCCCGGTGCGCTTCTCCAGCCCCCGTGAGGCATTGGACTGCGGGATCGCGACGGTCTATCAGGACCTCGCGGTCGTCCCCCTGATGCCGGTGTGGCGCAACTTCTTCCTCGGCTCCGAGATGACCAAGGGCCCCTGGCCCCTGCGCCGCCTCGACATCGAGAAGATGAAGAAGACCGCCGACCACGAACTGCGCGAGATGGGCATCGTCCTCGACGACCTGGAACAGCCCATCGGCACACTGTCCGGCGGCCAGCGCCAGTGCGTGGCCATCGCCCGCGCCGTCTACTTCGGCGCCCGGGTCCTCATCCTGGACGAGCCCACCGCCGCCCTCGGCGTCAAGCAGTCCGGGGTCGTGCTCAAGTACATCGCCGCCGCCCGCGACCGCGGCCTCGGCGTCATCTTCATCACCCACAACCCGCACCACGCCTACATGGTCGGCGACCACTTCAGCGTCCTGCGCCTGGGCACCCTGGAACTGTCCGCCTCCCGCAGCGAGGTCAGCCTCGACGAGCTGACCAACCACATGGCCGGCGGCGCCGAACTCGCCGCCCTCAAACACGAGCTGGCCCAAGTCCGCGGCGTCGACACCGAGGAACTCCCCGAGGAGAAGGACCTCACCGCACCCGTCGCTTCCTCGGAAGGGGCCTCTTGACATGGCGAACGCCCTCGACCGAATCCGAGTCGGCTCGGCCCCGGACTCCTGGGGCGTCTGGTTCCCGGACGACCCCAGGCAGGTGCCCTGGGAACGCTTCCTGGACGAGGTCGCCGGGGCCGGCTACTCGTGGATCGAGCTGGGTCCGTACGGCTATCTGCCGACCGACCCGGCCCGGCTCACCGACGAGATCGCCAAGCGCGACCTCAAGGTCTCGGCCGGTACGGTCTTCACCGGCATGCACCGCGGCCCGTCCGTCTGGGAGTCCACCTGGGAGCACGTGAGTCAGGTGGCCGCGCTCACCCAGGCCATGGGCGCCCGGCACCTCGTCGTCATCCCGTCCTTCTGGCGGGACGACAAGACGGCCGAGATCCTGGAGCCGGCCGAGCTGACCGGCGAGCAGTGGGCCCACCTCACCAAGGGCATGGAACGGCTCGGGCACGAGGTGAAGGAGGCGTACGGCCTCGAACTCGTGGTGCACCCGCACGCGGACACGCACATCGACACCGAGGACCACGTCGAGCGCTTCCTCGACTCGACCGACACCGAGCTGGTCAACCTCTGCCTGGACACCGGCCACTACGCCTACTGCGGCGGCGACAGCGTCAAGCTGATCGAGACGTACGGCGAGCGGATCGGCTATCTGCACCTCAAGCAGGTCGATCCGGGGATCCTGGCCGACGTGCGGGCGAAGGGGACGCCGTTCGGCCCCGCGGTGGCGCAGGGCGTGATGTGCGAACCTCCGTCCGGTGTACCGGAGTTGGGGCCGGTCCTGGAGGCGGCGCAGGGGCTCGGCGTGGAGCTGTTCGCGATCGTCGAGCAGGACATGTACCCCTGCGAGCCCGACAAGCCGCTGCCGATCGCGGAGCGCACCCGCAAGTTCCTGAGGTCCTGCGGCGCCTGACCAACCGAGGGGGACGACCATGGCTCGGCCGGGAACGCTGCAAGTCGCCGTCGTCGGCACCGGAAAGATGGGCGCCGACCATGTCCGCCGCATCCAGGAGGTCATCAGCGGGGCCAGAGTCACCGCGGTCGTGGACGTCGACGCGGAACGCGCCAAGGCCGTGGCGGCCCGCGTCGACGGCTGCACCGCCTACACCGACCCGGCCGCCGCGATGGCGGCGGTCGACGTGGACGCCGTACTGATCGCCTCCCCGGGGCCCGCTCACGAGGCGGCCCTGCTGGCGGCGTTCGAGCACGGTCTGCCCGTGCTGTGCGAGAAGCCGCTCACCCCCGACGCGGCCTCCGCCCTGCGCGTCATGGAGGCCGAGCAGCGGCTGGGGCGGCGCCGGGTGCAGGTCGGCTTCATGCGGCGCTACGACGCCGAGTACATGAGACTCAAGTCCCTCCTGAACACAGGCCAGTTGGGCCGACCGCTGATGCTGCACAACCGGCATCGCAACGTCGCCTCCCCGCCGGGCTGGCACAGCGGGATGCTCATCAACGACTCCGTCGTGCACGAGATGGACGTGACCCGCTGGCTGCTCGACCAGGAGATCACCGCCGTCACGGTGCTGTGCCCGACACCGTCCACGAACGCGCCGGGCGGGATGCAGGACCCCCAGTTCGTGGTCTTCGAGACCGACGGCGGCGCGATCGTCGACGTCGAGATCTTCGTCAACTGCGGCTTCGGCTACCAGGTCCAGGCCGAGGTGGTCTGCGAACGCGGCACCGCGCGCATCGGCGACGGTCACGCCATGGTCACCACCATGGCCGGCCGCTGGGGCGGCACCATCGCCCAGGACTTCGTCGAACGCTTCGCCGACGCCTACGACCGCGAGGTGCAGGCCTGGGTCGACGCCACCCGCCGGGGCGAGGTCACCGGCCCCAGCGTGTGGGACGGCTACGCGGTGGCGGCGGTGTGCGAGGCGGGGGTGCGGGCGCTGACGGAGGGCGGCCGGGTGGAGGTGGAGCTGGCCGAGAGGCCGGCGCTGTACCGCTGACGGCCCAACGGCCTTGGAATTTCGCCCGATTGCGTGATGGACCGGCGCCGCGCGCCGCGGAACCCTGTCGCCGTGACCGAAACCCTTCCTGCCGCGGCTGTATCCGCGGAGACCGTGGAGATCCGCGTGCACGGCGTCAGCGGGACGCCCGTGGAGAGCCTGCTGGAGATCAGTGACGTCCGTCAGGTCGACGGCGACGACCTGGCGGGGTTCTACCGCCTCCCCGAGACCCCGCCGGAGTCGGACGTCCGCTGCGAGGCGTTCCGCTGGGGCGCCATGACCTCGGGCTCGGTCTCCAAGGCCGTATGGCTGCTGATGGCTCCGCTCGGGGTGATCAACCTGGCCGGGTTCACGCTGCCTGCGCCGGCCGGGAAGAAGGGGCAGAAGCATGCCCTCGGGGTGGCCGAGGCGCTGCTGCGGCTGCTCGCCCTGGGCATGACCCTGTTGCTGGTCACCGCCGTGACCTTCGTGGCGGTGGACCAGGCGGCTTGGCAGTGCGGCGGGGACACCAACTGCGCGAAGAAGTTGCTTTTCCTGACCGACGCGCGCGTGGGCTGGCATCTGAGGCTGCTGGTCGCGACGGCGGTGCCCGCGATCGTGGTCCTGGTGCTCGACAGGATCAGCTCCAAGGTCTACCTGTACCCGCCGCCCGCCCGTCCCGGAGACCTGAAGCCGACCGCCGAACCGGGCCGCGACCTCGGGCGCAAGGACTTCTGGGCACCCAAGCCGCGCACCGCGCTGCTGCGCCGCCTGCACCTGACCGCCTCCCTCGCCGTGGTCGCGATGCTGATCGCCCACCTGTCCACGCACTACGTGTACGGCCTGAACGCCGCCATGGGCTGGTCCTGGTGCCTGCTGTGGGCGCTGTTCTGGGTCGCGGCCGCCATCGCCGCCTGGTGTTTCGTCGTCACTGCTGCCGGACGCGCGCCAAGGGCGAAGAAGGTGGACGCCGTTGACGATCCCAACGCCGTCCCGCGGCTCTACAACATCCTGTACGGGCTCGTCTGGGCGGTCTTCGTGGCCGCGGCGGTCACCGGTGCCTTCTGGGGCGGCCGGGTGGTACGGCGCACGGGAGGGCTGCCGGTATGGCTGACCGGCTTCGACTGGGCCTTCCAGGCGTACTACGCCTACGCGGCAGTGCTGTTGGTGGCGCTCGGGCTGACGAACCTGATCCTGGTACGGGGGTACAAGCCCACCGAGGTACCCGAGCCGTACCGGCGGCTGTGGGGCGGTATGACCTGCACCGTCCTGACCGGCTTCGCCGTACTGCTCGCCACCGGCTTCACCTCCGGCCTGATCCTGCAGACGGCCCGTCTGCTGGGCCACCGCGACCGGCTCACGGAAACCCACCAGTCCCTGGACCTGCCCGACCTCTTCCACGTGACGACCCTGCTGTGGGGCCTGTTCATCGTGCCGCTCGTCGCGATGGCGGCCGCCGCCCTCGTCTGGCGTGCGGTGCGCCCCCGGTGGCCCGAGGGGGTGTCGTTCCCAGGGCGAATCGTGCAGGAGTACCCGGACGACGCACGGCCGGAAGCTCGCACCGTCACCCTCATCCGCAAAGCGTGGCAACGCGCCCGCCTGAAGTACCGGTTGCCGACTTGGCTGTGCGCCATCGGTGCCGTCGGCTGCGCCGCTGCCGTCACGCAGGGGGTGGCAGGCGTCGTGGCGGTGCTCCCCGGACGGGACCCCGTCCCCGGGTGGCTGGACGACCACCTGTACGGCGGGCGCGCGTCCCGCACGGTCTTCTCCTTCGCCGACGAGGCACTCGGCACCTGGACCCTGACAGCCCTCGCCGCCGGCCTGGCCTTCCTCGGCATGCGGGCCTTCCGCAGCCCCGCCTGGCGCCGCTCCGTGGGCATCATCTGGGACCTGCTCGCCTTCTGGCCCCGCTGGACCCACCCGATCGTGCCGCCGCCGTACGGAGGGCGCGCGGTGCTCGGGCTGGTCAAGCGGGTGGAGGACAGGACCGCGGCCGGCGGCAAGGTGGTGCTGTCCGGGCACAGCCAGGGCAGCCTGATCTGCGCGGCGGCGGCCCTCGCCACGACCGAGAAAGCCCGCGAGCGGCTCGCCCTGCTCACCTACGGCTCCCAACTGATGTGGGCGTACTCCCGGTTGTTCCCGGCGTACATCGGCTACGGCACCCTCACGGACCTGTACGCGGTCAAGCTGCCCGAACGCTGGTACAACCTGCACCGCTGGACCGACCCCATCGGCGGGCCGGTGCTCGCGTATCCCGCCTCGGGGACGGTCGACCCGGTGCTGCCGGTCACCAAATGGCGGACGATCACCGAAGTGCAGGTCGAGTCCGACCCCGACAGCCCACCGCAAGGCTGCTGGTGGCGCAAGCTGGGTCCCGAATACCAACTCCGGGACCCCCGCACCGTCGTAGCGTCCGACAACGCCCCCGCCACCCCCATGCTCGGCCACAGCGCCTACTACGCGGACCCGGCCTTCGACGCCGTCGTTCGCCAACTCGCCGCGAGAATCTAGCCGTTCAGCTCCCGATCGTCGTCCGTGGCCGCGGCTCGAACCCCGCGGCCCGGTAGCACTCGTCGATCAGCGTCATCGTCGCCAGCGCGTCGTCCGCGTCCAGCGCCAGCGGAGCGCCCTCGCGGACCCGCGCCGCGAACGCCTCCAGCTGGTACGTGTACGAGGACCGGGTGCCGAGCCGTTCCGTCCGCTCGCCCTCCGCCGTACGGACCACGACACGGTCGTCGAGGTGGGGGAGGACGAAGTTCGGGGCGAGGGCCTCGCCCTTCGTGCCCACGATCCGGCAGCCCATGTCCAGTCCGTCGTAGGCCATGTGGCAGCGGGCGGAGCCGGTGACGCCGCTGGGGAAGGCGAGTTCGGCGTCCAGCCATTCGTCGACGCCCGGGGTGCCGGCCCGTTCGCCACCCTGTGCGGAGACGAGGCTCGGGGCGCCGCCCGTCCAGGGAGCCAGCATGCGCTGGGCGTGCAGGCCGTAGCAGCCGAGGTCCATCATGGCGCCGCCGGCGAGGGGGAGGGACCAGCGCGGGTCGGTGTCCTCCGGGGCGCCGATCGCGACCATCGTCTCCACCCGTTGCAGGTCGCCCAGTTCACCGCTGTCGAGGAGTTCGTGCAGCCGCCGCGTGACCGGGTGGAAGAGGTAGTGGAAGCCCTCCATGAAGACCGTGCCGGCCTTGGCCGCCACCTCCCGTACCTCGGCCGCCTCCTCGGCGTTGCTCGCCGACGGCTTCTCCGACAGGACGTGCTTGCCGGCCGCGAGCGCGGCGAGGTTCCAGGGGCCGTGCAGCCCGTTGGCGAGCGGGTTGTAGACGACCTCCACCTCGGGGTCGGCCAGCAGTTCGGCGTACGAGCCGGCGACCCGCTCCACGCCGTGCTCGGCGGCGAAGGCCTCGGCACGGGACCGGTCGCGGGCGGCCACCGCGACGACGCGGTGCCCGGTCGCCCGGGCCGGCTCGATCAGGGCGCGCCCGGTGATCCGCGCGGCGCCCAGTACTCCGATGCGCAGTGGTTCCCGGCTCGTCTCGCTCATGACGTCGGTTCCTCCTTGATCCGTTACGGCAGTGTCAGTGTGCCGCCCGCCGGCGGGAAGCGGCGGCGGGCGAGGTCCTGGGCGTGGGCGACGGCGCACTCGATCAGTTCGAACGCGGGCAGACCGCCCACGTGGTAGGTGTGGTTACGGCCCTGGAGCGCGTCCAGCCGGTCCAGGGCGCCGTCCGCGAGGTCGCCGGAGGCGAAGTGCGGCATGAACGCCCACTCGCGCTCCAGATGCACCGCCTCCAGCCGCCCGCCGAGCCCGGCCACGTCCTCCCGCAGCCGCGCGCCGACGTCCTCGGGGTGTCCGTAGGAGTAGAAGGTCCGCACGTCGCTGTCCGGGTAGCGGTGGTGGTACGAGACGCAGTGGCCCTTCGACTCGCGGCTCGCGGTGTGGGCGTCGAGGAAGTAGAAGGCGTCCGCCGGCAGGCCGGACGCGGTGGCGAGGGTGGTGTGGTAGGCGTTGGCGCGGATCCGGGAGGCCAGGTCGCGCTCCTCCTCGGTGGCGTCCAGGACCGGCAGGACGCGGTCGAGGGCGACGGCGAGCACCAGGTCGTCCGCCTCCACGGGGCCGACGTCCGTGTGCACCCGTACCCCCTCCGCCCGCCGCTCGACCGACTCCACCCGCACCCCACAGCGCACGTCCTTCAGCTCCTCGGCGACCCGCCGCCACAGCGCGCCGAACCCGCCCACGACCGTGAACGCGCCCGTGTGGCCCAGGAGTTCGGGCGGACCGGCCAACAGGCCCGTCATCTCGGCGTACTTGACGAGGTACAGGGCCGGTACGTCGTCGTCGAGGTAGCCGTATCCGGCCGCCGTGTAACCCGTGCCGAAGGACTCGGCCAGGGACTGGAGGTCGTGCTCGGCGAGCCACTGCGTGACCGGGGCGGCCAGTGCCCGCGCGGAGTGGGCGAGGCCGGGGTCGGCGATGTGCGGGAACTCCCGTTCGCGCAGCGCCAGGTAGCGCAGGAAGGATTCCTCGCGCAGGAACGACATCGCCTGCCGGGTCGCCGCGCGCCCCTCGACGTCGAGGACGCGGTACCGGCTGGTGCGCTCCGTCTCCACGTCCAGTTCGGTCACCAGCTCCGCGATCCGCTCGTACCGGGTGGTGCAGATGTGTCCGCCGAGGTCGTAGGCCCGGCCGTCGACGTCCACGCTCTCGCACTTCCCGGCGACCGTGTCCCGCTCTTCGAGGACGGTCACCCGGTGCCCGGCCCGCTCCAGCTCCCGGGCGACGGCGAGACCGCTGGGGCCCGCGCCGATGACGGCGACCGTGCGGGGACGTAACTCCCTTGAAGTGAAGGTCTGTTCGGTCATGCGCATCGCTCCTCGGTCGGTCCGGCCGGCGGGATCTCATGCTCGTACCCGGAGATCGCCTGGGCGTGACCGACTGGGGCAACGTGACCGTTCGCACACTCGTGTTCCGGGCACCGGAGGCCGTTCCGTGCCCGGAACACGAGAACCGTGGGCGCCCGTCAGGCGCTGCGGACCTCGGCGATGGTCACCGGCCGGTGCTCGTGCAGCGACAGCGTGCACGCGTCGGCGATCCAGCCCGCCTCCAGCGCGTCCTCGATCGTGCAGGGCGAGGGGCGCTGCCCGGCCACGACCTCGGTGAACGCGGTGAGTTCGGCGCGGTAGGCCGCGGTGAACCGGTCCATGAAGAAGTCGTGCGGGGTGCCGGCCGGGAAGGTCACGCCGGGCTCGACCGAGCGCAGCGGGAGCTTGTCCTCCAGGCCGACCGCGATGGAGTCCGTGAAGCCGTGGATCTCCATGCGGACGTCGTAACCCCGGGCGTTGTGGCGGGAGTTGGAGACCACCGCGATGGTGCCGTCGTCGAGGGTGAGGATCGCGCCGGTGGTGTCGGCGTCGCCCGCCTCCTTGATGTAGTCCGCGCCCCGGTTGCCGCCGACGGCGTACACCTCGACGACCTCGCGGCCGGTCACCCAGCGGATGATGTCGAAGTCGTGCACCGAGCAGTCGCGGAAGATGCCGCCGGAGGCGGCGATGTACGCGGCCGGCGGGGGAGCCGGGTCCAGGGTGGTGGAGCGGACGGTGTGCAGCTTGCCCAGCTCGCCGGCCTGCACGGCCGCGCGGGCGGCGACGAAGCCGGCGTCGAAGCGGCGGTTGTAGCCGATCTGGATCGGCACGTCCGAGCCCTGGACGGCCTTGAGGACCTGCACGCCCTCGGTCATGGTCTTGGCGACGGGCTTCTCGCAGAAGACGGGGATGCCGGCCTCGACGCCGGCCAGGATCAGCCCGGGGTGGGCGTCCGTGGCGGCCGCGATCACGATGCCGTCCACACCGGCGGCCAACAGGGCCTCCGGCGAGTCCACGACCTCGCCGCCGAACCGCTCCGCGGCCGACTTGGCGGCGTCCGCGAACGGGTCGGTGAGCACCAGCGACTCGACCGCGTCGAGTCCGGACAGGGTCTCGGCGTGGAAGGCGCCGATGCGGCCGAGGCCGAGGATTCCGATACGCATGGGGTGTTGCTCCTTGCAGGGTGCGGGTTTGCCGAGGGGGGTCTTAGTCGAGGCCGCCGAGGACGTTCTGGTCCCAGTCGATCACCGATCCGGTCACCACGCCCGATCGCTCCGACAGCAGGAAGACCACGAAGTCGGCGATCTCGTCCGGCTGGCCCAGCTTGCCCATCGGCAGCTTGGCCGCGGCCTCCTCGCGCCAGTCGTCGTCGGCGCCGTGGAAGGTCTTCTGGGTGGCGTCCTCGCCCTCGGTGGCCGTCCAGCCGATGTTGAGGCCGTTGATCCGGACCCGGTCCCAGCGGTGGGCGTGCGCGGCGTTGCGGGTCAGGCCGATCAGGCCCGCCTTCGCGGCGACGTACGGGGCGAGGAAGGGCTGCCCGCCGTGCGCCGAGGAGGTGATGATGTTGACGATGGTGCCCGGTGACTTGCGGGAGACCATGTCCGCGACGGCGGCCTGCATGGCGAAGAAGGGCGCCTTCAGGTTGATCGCGATGTGCTGGTCGAAGAGCTGGGGCGTGGTGTCGAGCAGGGTGCCCCGGGAGGTGAGTCCGGCGGAGTTGACCAGGCAGTCGATCCGCCCGTACGCGGCGACCACGTCACCCACGGCGGTCCGCGCCTGCTCGGCGTCCGAGAGGTCGGCGCGGATGAACATCGCCTTGCCGCCGGACGCCGTCAGCTCGGCCACCAGCTCCTCGCCCGGCGCCGGCCGCCGGCCGGTCACGGAGACGATCGCGCCTTCGCGGACCGCCGCCCGCGCGATGGCGGCGCCGACACCCTGACTGCCGCCGTTGACGAGAACGACCTTGTCGTCGAGAAGTCCCATGACTGCAGAACGTCCTTTCAGCTTTCCCGGCGTTCGGCGCCGGCCCGCAGCTCGGCCCGGAGGGCCTCGGGAGTCCGGTTCTCGGCGAGCGCGCGCCGGACCACGTCCGCCTGGGAGGGCGGGGCGAGTCCGTCGACCGGCGGGTCGCTGTCGAGGTTGGTGGGGAAGGGGTAGCCCTCGGCGCTCGCGGCGATCACGTGCTCCAGCCACTCTTCGCCGACGCCCTCGGAACTGCGCCTGAGGAGGGTCGGGAAGACGGCGTTCGCGACCGCCTCGCGGTCCACCGTCTCCATGGCCCGCCCGAAGGCGGAGGACACCTGGAGCAGGTTGGCCATCCGCCGGATGTCCGCGGAGCGGTTGGTGCCGGCCGCGTGGAACAGCGCCGGGTTGAAGAAGGCCGCGTCGCCCTTGGCGAGGGGGAGCTGGACGTGCTCGGCCTCGAAGTAGGCCTGGAATTCGGGCAGTCGCCAGGCGAGGTAGCCGGGCTCGTACTTCTGCGAGTGCGGGAGGTACATCGTCGGCCCGGACTCCACGGGCATGTCGCAGTGCGCGACGGCGCCCTGGAGGGTGAGCACGGGGGAGAGGACGTGGACGTGGGCCGGGTAGGCGGCGGCGACCTCGTTGGTGAGGAAGCCGAGGTGGTAGTCCCGGTGCACGGTCTGCGCCTGGCCGCCCGGGTTGACCACGTTGACCTGCGAGGTGACCTGGTAGCCGGGGCCGAGCCAGGCCTCCGAGACCAGCGCCAGGATGTCGCTCGCGTAGTAGTCGGCGAACGCCTCGGGGTCGTACAGGGCCGCCTTCTCCAGCGCGTTCCACACCCGGTCGTTGGCGCCGGGCTTGGCGAAGTGGTCCCCGGCGCCCGCGCCCGAGGCGCGCTGCTCGGCGATCAGGGCGTCGAACACGGCGCTGAGCCGGTCGACGACCGAGTGGTCGGGGAAGGCGCCCTGGAAGACGACGATGCCGGGCCCGTCGCCGAGGGCCCGCGCGAGCTCGGCCTGCACCGCCCGCCGCTCGGCCTTCAGGAGCCGCTCGCTGTCGTAGACCAGGACGTTGCGCTCCACCGCGGAGGCGTACGGGTAGTCCGCGAGGTCGGTGGTCCGCTCGACGAGTTCACGGAAGCCGTCGAGGTCGCAGTCCCGCTCGGACAGCCACGCACGGTGTCGTACGGAGGTGAAGGACATCGTCGTCCCTTCTGGGGGAGGGGCCAGCGGCACCGGTGACAGGTCGGGGCCGCGCTGTCATTCTTGTCAGTACAAACCCGTCGAACAACCAGCAGGCGGCCATCAAAAACCCCTCAAGGAGCCGGCCCATGGGGCACCCCTTCCCGATCCGGGAGATCGCACGTCAGGCGGGCCTGAGCGAGGCCACCGTCGACCGGGTGCTCAACGGCAGGGGCGGGGTCCGCGCCAGCACGGCGCGGGAGGTCCAGCAGGCCATCGCCGACCTGGACCGGCAGCGCACCCAGGTCCGGCTGGTCGGCCGCACGTTCATGATCGACATCGTGATGCAGACGCCCGAGCGGTTCTCCACCGCCGTGCGGGCGGCCCTGGAGGCGGAGCTGCCGTCCCTGCACCCGGCCGTCGTGCGTTCCCGCTTCCACTTCCGGGAGACCGGCCCGGTGCCGGAGCTGACCAGGAGCCTGGACCGGATCGCCCGGCGCGGCTCCCAGGGTGTGATCCTCAAGGCCCCGGACGTCCCCGAGGTCACCGCCGCCGTCGGCCGCCTCGCCGACGCGGGCATCCCGGTCGTCACCCTGGTCACCGACCTGCCCGCGACCCCGCGCCTCGGCTATGTCGGCATCGACAACCGGGCCGCCGGCGCGACCGCCGCGTACCTCATGGGCCAGTGGCTCGGCGACCGCCCCGGCAACGTGCTGACCAGCCTCAGCAGCGGCTTCTTCCGCAACGAGGAGGAGCGCGAGATGGGCTTCCGCAGCGCCATGCGCACCCTGCACCCGGAGCGCACGCTGGTCGAGATAGCCGAGGGCCAGGGCCTGGACGCCACCCAGTACGAACTCGTCCGCGCCGCCCTCGAACGCGACCCGGCGATCCGCGCCGTCTACTCCATCGGCGGCGGCAACATCGCCACTCTGCGCGCCTTCGAGGACCTCGGCCGGGAGTGCGCGGTGTTCGTCGCGCACGACCTCGACCACGACAACACCCGCCTGCTGCGCGAGCACCGCCTCTCCGCCGTCCTCCACCACGACCTGCGCCAGGACATGCGCGAGGCCTGCCACATCGTCATGCGCGCACACGGCGCCCTGCCGCCCGCGGGACCCACCCTGCCGTCGGCGATCCAAGTGGTGACGCCGTACAACATGCCACCGCAGGCGACGAGTTGAGGGGACGCCGAGTGACGACGAGGACCGAAGAGGTGGAGATCGAAGGGGTACGGATCCTCGCCACCCTGACCACGGGCGGCGAGGTCGGCCTGCTGGCCCTGCACGGCAGCAACGAGGGCGGTACGGCCGAACTCGCGCGCTCCGTGGCCGGGCGCTGCGGCGCCACCAGCCTGGTCTTCACCCAGCCCGGCAAGCCCGAGCCGGTGCACATCCCGTCCCCGCGGATGGCCGTCGAACACTGCGAACTGCTGCGGGACTTCCTGTCCCACGTGGCCGTCACGGTCTCCCTGCACGGCCACATGCGCCGGGCGACACCCCGGTCCATCTTCCTCGGCGGCGCCAACCGCCCCGCCGCGCACCTGCTGGCCTCCGGACTGGCCGCCCTGCACCCGGAGTTCCACGCGGTCACGGACCTGGAGGAGATCCCCGTCGCCCTGCGCGGCCTGCACTCCAGGAACCCGGTCAACCTGACCCGCGGCGGGGGAGTCCAGGTGGAACTCCCGCTCACCGCCCGCACCCGGCGGCCGGGTTGGCGACCCGGCGTCCCCGACGAGCCACCGCAGTCCGTCGTCGACGCGCTCGCCAAAGGCGTTGGGCTGCTTACAGATTGATGGCGTACGCCTTCCGCAGGGTCTCGTGCACCGTCCACGTCGTACGGTCGCCCTCACGCAGCACCGCCAGGTCCCCGGGCCCGACCGTCAGCGTCGGCCCGCCCGCCACCTCGATGGTCGCCGACCCGCTGATCACCACGAACAGCTCGTCCGCCTCGGTGTCCGTGACCACGCCCGGCGTGATCTGCCAGACGCCCCGGATCTGCTTCCCGTCCGCCGACTCCCAGACGACCTTCCCGGTCACCTCCGGCGTCCCGGAGACGATCTGCTCCGGCGCGAGGGGCTCCGGTTCGAGCTCGGCGTCCGGGACGTGCACTACGAAGCTGTGGGTCATGGGCCGACCCTACCGAGATCGACGGGCCGCCGGGCGTGGACACTGTGTGCGGTATCGGCGCAGGTGGGAGGACACTTCGTCGCGACTGGCGGCCCGGCCGGAGCCGGGTGATCGTGGAAGGCATGGCGCAGACCACCACGGCCGTCCGCGAGCCACGGCAGCACGACACCCGGGAGGCCGTGCTCTTCGGCGGGGTCTACGGCTCCGTCCTCGCCTGCTCGATGGTCGCCGCGCTCACCCAGTACGGCGAGACCTCCCGCGCCAGCCGCCGCTACGACGCGCTCTGGCTCCTGGTCACCGCGCTGGCCTCGGCCCTCGCCCACGGCTACGCCCACTACATCGCCGAGCGCGAACCGCACCGCCGCTGGGACGCCCTGCACACCCTCGCCGACGAGTGGCCCCTGGTCACGGCGGTGCTGCCGACCGTGCTGCTGCTCGCGGGGGCCGGCTGGGGCTGGTGGCCGCCCAAAGGGGTGGAGTACGTGGCGTTCGCCCTGAACATCGTTCTGCTGTTCACCCTCGGCCTGGTCACCGCCCGCTGGTCCCGCCGCACCTGGCCGGTCGCCCTGCTCATCGGCGCGGTGGACGCCCTGCTCGGGGTCGTCGTGGTCATCGCGAACGCGATCATCAAGTGATCGTGCCCGAGGCGGCCCGACGTGCCGTAGGGTCGTGCGCCGTGGGGACCGACATCGACGGCGTCATCGAATGCCGATCGGCCGACGGGCACTGGCAGTTGGAGGCCGATCTGCTGGACTTCCGGCCGCCGCGCGACTACGACGCCTGGGAGTGCCTCTTCGGCGTCCGCGGCACGGGCGACGTACAGCGGCCGCTGTGGGCCGCCCGCGGACTGCCGCCGGACGTCTCGGAGGCCTCGCGGGAGGCGGCCGTCGGCGACTGGCAGCACAGTCATACGTACGCGACCTGGCCCGAGGTGGCCGCCGTCGACTGGGACGAGCCGCTCGCCGCCGGCCCCGCCTGGAACCGGGCGCTGCGGCAAGACCGTGAAGGCCAGGATCTCGTACGGGTGACACCGGGCCTGCGCGAGGCCGCCGCCCGTACCTTCGGCGGGGACCTCCTGCTGGCCCCGCCCGAGTGGCCGCCCGGCAGCGAGGTGCACCTCGACGGCGCCGTCTACCGGCCCGTCGTACCCACCGCGCGGATGCTCGCCCCACCGGACGGGGGATGCTGGGCGCACGTGTGGCGCACCATGCGGGAGCTGGCGGCCGGGTACGGCGACGAGCACGTGCGGCTTCTCGTCTGGTTCGGTTGAGCCACGCACACCGCGGAATCCACGCACACCGCGGAAGGGAGCCGACATGACCACGGACGCCACGGACCGGACGGTCACGGACGAGGCCGTGACCAGCCTGGCCGGCACCACCGACCCACGCCTGCACGAGCTGCTCACCGGCCTGATCCGCCATCTGCACGCCTTCGCCCGCGAGACCCGGCTGACGCAGGGGGAGTGGGAGCGGGCGATCGGCTTCCTCACCGCGACCGGGCAGACCTGTACGGACACCCGGCAGGAGTTCATCCTCCTCTCCGACGTGCTCGGCCTCTCGATGCTCGTCGAGACGATCAACGGCGACCGCGCCCCCGGCGCCACCGAGTCGACGGTCCTGGGCCCCTTCCACATGACCGAGTCCCCGGCCCGCCGACTCGGCGCGGACATCGACCTGGTGGGCGGCGGCGAGCCCTGCGTGGTCAGCGGCCGGGTCCTGTCCCGGGACGGAACTCCCTTGCCGGGCGCGGCAGTCGACGTCTGGCAGGCCGACGGGAACGGCTTCTACGACGTCCAGCAGCCGGAGGTTCAGCCGCCGGGCAACGGGCGCGGGTTGTTCACGGCCGACGCCGAGGGCCGTTTCTGGTTCCGCACCTGCGTGCCGAGCCCCTACCCCATCCCCACCGACGGCCCGGTCGGCGACCTCCTCCAGGCCACCGGCCGTCACCCCTACCGCCCGGCCCACATCCACTTCATCGCCTCGGCCGAAGGACACGCGCCGGTCACCACGCACATCTTCGTCGCGGGCACCGACTACCTCGACTCGGACGCCGTGTTCGCCGTCAAGGAAAGCCTGGTCCAGGACTTCACCGAGACCGACGACCCGTCCCTGGCGCGGGAGTTCGGCATCCCGAACCCGTTCCGGCACGCCCGCTTCGACCTCGTACTGGAGCGCTCGTGAAGGACCTCCTCGACTTCACCCATGAATCCCGGCAGGTCCGGGTCGTCTTCCGCCCCGGCGCGGCCACCACCGCGACCGCCGGCGAGGCCGCCGGGCTCGGCCTGCGCCGGCTCCTTGTGGTCTGCGGCAGCCACGGGGCGGCCACCGCGCGGGCGGTCGCCGACTCGCTCGGGCCCGCCTGCGCGGGCCTGCACGACGGGGCCCGGATGCACGTCCCGGTCGAGGTCGCCGACCGGGCCGTCGAGGCGGCCCGCGCGGCCGGTGCCGACGGCTGCGTCGCGGTCGGCGGCGGCTCCTCGATCGGCCTCGGCAAGGCGATCGCCCTGCGCACCGGCCTCCCGCTGATCGCCGTGCCCTCCACCTACTCGGGCTCGGAGATGACCCCGGTCTGGGGCCTGACCGAGCACGGCGCCAAACGCACCGGCCGCGACCCCGTCGTACTCCCGCGCGCGGTCGTCTACGACCCCGAGCTCACCCTCTCCCTCCCGGTACCGCTCTCCGTGACCAGCGGTGTCAACGCGATCGCGCACGCCGTCGAGGCGCTGTACGCCCCCGACACCTCCCCCCTGATCGCCCTGATGGCGGCGGAAGGCGTACGGGCCATGGCGACCGCCCTGCCCGCGGTGGCCGACGCCCCCGACTCCCCGGCGGCCCGAGGGCAAGCCCTCTACGGCGCCTGGCTGTGCGGCTCCTGCCTCGGCGCCACCACGATGGGCCTGCACCACAAGCTCTGCCACGTCCTCGGCGGCACCTTCGGCCTCCCGCACGCCGACACCCACACCGTGGTCCTGCCCTACGCCCTTGCCTTCAACGCCCCCGCGGTCCCGGACGCCGTGGCCACGCTGGCCCGCGCCCTGGACACGACCGACGTCCCCCGAGCCCTCCGCGACCTCGCCGTCCGCCTGGGCGCCCCCCGCTCACTCGCCGAACTCGGTCTGAAGGAGACCGACTTGACCCAGGCCGCCACCGAGACCGCGGGCCAGGCCTACGCCAACCCCCGCGCCGTCACGGCGGACGGGGCGCTCGCGGTGCTGCGGGCGGCGTACGAGGGCGTGGAACCGGAGTTCCCGGCGCCCTGAACCGGTATCGCGAACGCCGGACGGCCGCCACCCCGCCGAAGCGGAACGACGGCCGTCTGTACGGCGCTTGACGGGGCGTCAGGCCTTGGCGGCGACCTCCTCGGGCTGCTTGTCCGTCTCGGCCTCCACCGCGGCCGGGGTCCGGCGGCGCGGGATGAAGGAGGCGACCAGGAAGGCCAGCAGGGCGGCTCCGGCGCCGATGGCCATCACGACCTTGAAGCCGTTCTCCGCGGGCAGCGCGTGACCGCCGAAGTCGGTGGTCATCTGGGCCAGGATCACACCGGCCAGGGCGCTGGCGAAGCTGGTGCCCAGGGAGCGCATCAGGGTGTTGAGGCTGTTCGCGGCACCCGTCTGCGAGGGGTCGACCGCACCCATGATCAGGGCCGGCAGCGCGCCGTAGGTGAAGCCGACACCGGCGCCGATGATGCAGGAGACCAGGATCAGGTGCCAGACCTCGCTCATGAGCACGATGTTCAGCGAGTAGCCGGCAGCCACGATCAACGCGCCGATCATCAGGGTGACCTTCGGGCCCTTCGCCTGGGTGACCTTCGCGGAGGCAGCGGACATGACCATCATGACCAGGCCCTGCGGGGCGAGCACCAGGCCGACCGTCAGCATGGACTTGCCGAGGCCGTAGCCGGTCTGAGTGGGCAGCTGGAGCAGCTGCGGCAGCACCAGGGACATCGCGAACATCGAGAAGCCGAGGGCGATCGAGGCGAGGTTGGTGAACAGCACCTGCGGCTTGGCGGTGGTACGGAGGTCCACCAGCGGCTGCTTGGCCCTCAGCTCCCAGAAGCCCCAGCTCAGCAGGATCACGACGGCGGCGGCGCCCAGACCCAGCGTGCTGCCGGACGTCCAGCCCCAGTCACCGCCCTTGGAGACGGCCAGCAGCAGGGAGACCAGACCGGCGGACAGACCGAGCGCGCCGACCCCGTCGAAGCGGCCACCGGTGCGGACCTTGGACTCGGGGACGATCATCAGCACCAGCGCGAAGGCGACGGCACCCAGCGTGGCCGAGACCCAGAACAGGATGTGCCAGTCCCACTTGTCGGCGATGAACGCGGCGGCCGGCAGACCCAGCGCACCACCCACACCCAGCGAGGCGCTCATCAGCGCGGTGGACCCGGCCAGCCGGTCGGCCGGCAGCGCGTCCCGCATGATGCTGATGCCCAGCGGCACCACGGCGGCGGCGAGACCCTGGAGGGTACGGCCGATGATCATCGGCACCAGGGAGTCGGAGAGGGCGCAGACCACGGAGCCGGAGACCAGCAGCACGATGCTGACCAGCAGCATCCGCCGCTTGCCGATCATGTCGCCGAGGCGTCCGACGACCGGGGTGGCCACGGCGGCCGCGAGCAGGGTGGCGGTGACGGCCCAGGCGGTGTTCGAGGCCGAGGCGTTCAGCAGGGTGGGCAGCTCCGGGACGATCGGGATGACCAGGGTCTGCATCAGGGAGACGACGATTCCGGCCAGGGCCAGCACCGCCACCACGGCGTTCGGCTTCGGCGGGGCTGATGTCCCCGCGTCGGCGGGTCGGGTCAGGGCGTCGGACATGGCTGGGCCTCCAGCAAGGGGTTCATTGCTTGACTTACGCAAGCATATACAGAATTGATTGACTTAAGCAAGTGGAACTTTGCGGGTGGGTCTCTCAGCCGAGCGGCAGCTCGGTGACGACCTCGAAGCCGCCCCGGGGGCGGGGCCCCACGCGCAGCCGCCCGCCAACCGAGCGGGCCCGTTCACGCATGCCCATCACGCCGTACCCACCGCCCGGGGGAGCGGGCACGACCGGCGCGCCCGTCCCCTCGTTGGCGACGGTGACCGCGAGGGTCCCGGCGGAGTAGACGAGCCGCACCTCGGCCTCGCGGGTTGCGGCATGCTTGGTGACGTTGGTCAGTGCTTCCTGGACGATCCGGTACGCCGTGAGATCCGCACCGGCGGAGAGCGGACCGGGCTCACCCTCGGTGCTGACCCTGACCGCGAGCCCGGCGTGCTCGAAGGAGGCGGCCAGCGCGGGCAGTTGGGCCAAGCCCGGCGTGGGTTGCAGCGGTTCCTCGGCGTCGCCGTTGTGCCGCAGGAGCCCGACGGTGGCCTTGAGCTCCCGGACGGCGGAGGCGGTGGTACCGCTCAACTCCGAGGCGAGCCGCGCCGCTTCCTCGGGGCGCCCCGGCAACTGCCGTACCACCGCACCGGCTTGGAGATTGGCCAGGATGAGGTGATGGGCCACGACGTCGTGCAGGTCCCGGGCGATCCGCATCCGCTCCTCCGTGACCCGCCGCCGGGCCTCCTCCTCCCGGGTGCGCTCGGCATGCTCGGCCCGCGCCTGTACGGCGTCCAGGTAGGCGGCGCGCAGCCGGCTCACCGTGCCGAGCGAGGTCGGCAGCAGCAGCCAGGCGGCGGGCCCGAGCAGCTTGAGCACCAGGGGCTCGCCCGAGGAGCCGGCGAGCAGTCCCGAGCCGACGAGTACGGCGATGCCGGTGACGGTGAAGGTGTTGGCGGTCCTGCGGTCGGTCCCGACGGCCAGCGAGTACAGCGCGACCATGAGTGGCGCGAGCAACAGCACGGTGAGGAGATAACCGAGCACGGACGCGACGGTGGCGCAGAAGAGGGTGACGACGACGGTGGCCCGCGGCCGACCGTGCCGCCACAGCAGCGCGACACAGGACACCCCGGCCAACAGCACACCCGGCCACCAGGAAACCCCGAGGTTCCGCCCGGGAACGGTGATCAGACTGCCGGGAAACGAGCAGGCGAAGAGCGTGCCCGCGACGACGGCGTCAACGGGTCGGGGCCGGGTACGGGACGGACGTATCAGATGGTCGATCATGGAAGTGGGGTTCCTGTCAGAAACGCCGTGGGGAAAGCGCCCCGTAAGGGGCGCGGGGAACTGCGCGACCAGCCACGACGAACCCGCAGCCACCCGACAACCCGCCACGCCCCGGATCAGAAGGCCTACGAATCGAAGGTGACGACGACCTTCTCCGCAGCGCCCGGCGTCATGGCGAGCTCGAACGCCCGCTCGGCCTCCGTGAACGGCACCCGGTGGCTGATCAGCTTCGCGAACCGCTCGTGGTGCTCCACGATCTCCGGCGTGACCTCGAAGATCTCCGTCGGGTACCCCTGCGAGGCGACCAGCGTCAGCTCACTGCGCAGCATCCCGCCGAGGTCGATGTCGGCGCCCTTCTTCTGCACGGCGACCATCACCAGCTTGGCGCCCCACTTGGCCGCGTCCACGGTCGCGTTGAACACGGCGGCGACACCCGCCGCGTCGATGTAGATGTCGGTCCCGGCCCGCGGCTGCCCCAGCGCGTTGGTCGCCTCGCCGTGCAGCTCGGTCAGCCGGGCGGTGACGTCCTCGGTGGCGGAGTTGATGACGGCGTCCGCCCCCACCGCCAGCGCGGTCTCGAGGCGCTCGGGAATGACGTCGGCGACGACCACGTGCTCGACACCCCGCAGCTTCAGCCAGATGGTGGCGCCGAGGCCGATGGGCCCGGCGCCGAAGACCACCACCTTGTCGGCCGGCTTGGCCTCGGACCGGTTGACGCAGTGGCGGGCGACCGCCATCGGCTCGTTCAGCGAGGCCACGTCGAAGGGCACGGTGTCCGGGAAGACCGCGACGGTCTTGCCGATCTCCGCGTCCTCGAGCAGCAGGTACTCGCTCATCGCGCCGTGCTCGCCGCCGCACCCGATGATCCCCGAGGGCACGCCCTGCGGGTTGACCACCACGCGGTCCCCGACCTTCAGCTCGGTGACCTCGGCCCCCACCTCCACGATCTCGCCGGCCGGCTCGTGGCCCAGCGGAATGGGCCGCATCGATCCGTCGGCGCCGGCCGGCATCCCGCCGATGTGCAGGAAGAACGTGTCGGTACCGCAGATGCCGCACGCGCGGATCTTCATCAGCACGTCCTTCGGCCCCGGCACGGGACGCTCGATGTCGACGACGTCGATCTTGTTCTCGGCGCCGGTCGTGACGGACTTCATCGTGGCCATGGAAGGACTCGCTTTCTGGAGGTGCGGGAGTGGGGGTGCCACCGGGCCCGGCGTCGGAAGGGGGGAGTGCTCCGACGGGCCGGGCCCGGTGACTGCGCCGTTCCCGTCCCCACGGAACCGGCGCGCAGGGGCCGCCTCCGCTCAGTTGCGGCCCGGTCTGCATGGGCTTGCTTGACTTAGGCAAGCACAGTCGCATTACTTAAGTCAAGCAACCATCTGCATATTGCTTAAGTTAGGCAAGTAGATTTACGCTGGTGTGCATGCCCGCACAACGATCCGCCTCGGCTTCCGTTCCGGCGAACGTGACCGACATCGAGCAGGCGCTCACGCGTGTCACCTACCTGGCCGGACGGGCCCGGCAGCATGAGCGTCTGATGGCCATGGCCGAGCTGCCGCTCGACCGGGCCGCCGTCGCCATCCTGCGGCACATCGCCGAGAGCGAGCCGATGCGCCCCGGCGTGCTGGCGGTCCGCCTCTCGGTGGAGGCCTCCCATGTCACCCGTCAGCTGCGGCAGTTGGAGCAGGGCGGCTACGTCGTCCGGATCGCCGACCCGGACGACCGGAGAGCCCAGCGCGTCCAGCTCACGGACCTCGGCATCGCGGCGGTCGAACGGATCCGCGAGGTCAGCCGCAAGGGTCTGGAGATGGCCCTGGCCGAGTGGTCGGAGGGCGACCTGGAACAGCTCGCCGCGCTTTTCCACCGACTGGTCGACGACTTCGTGGCCCATGCGGAGGATTCGCTGCCCGTGACGCCGGCCGGCTGACGCCCACGGTCCCGGCCGCCCGGGCTTCCGTCCGTCAGGTCGTGGCCGGGCGGGCCAGGGGGAGTCGTACCAGCGACTGGGCCGCTGTCAGTGCGGCCAGGCCGAGCGGGAAGGCGAGGGCCGGGCCGAGCGGCACCAGCGTGGCGCCGAGCACCAGCAGGAAGCAGAGTGTCCCGGTCGTGGCGCTCAGCGCCCCTCGCATCAGGTCGGTCGCGACGGGCGCTCCGGCCGTGCGGTGCAGCGCCGTGCCCATGATGGCCAGCAGGATCGGCAGTGCGGACAGCATGCCGCCGACGAAGGAACCGAGTGTGCGGGCGGCGGCCGCGGCGGTGAGGACCATCGTGGTCGCCATCGCCATCCGCAGCGGTATCTCCCAGGCCCGGGACCGGCTCGGCGGCCGGTGGCCCCGGTCGCCGGGAGGGCATGTCGCCAGACCGGCGAGGATCACCGCCGCGGTCAGGCCGGCGGTCGCCAGGGTGTTGCCGAGCAGGGTGCCGGCCAGGCCGGCGGTGGCCGCGCCCGCCAGGGCCGACGGCAGTGTCCAGGCCGGCCGCAGGGCCCGGGCGAAGTGCGCGTAGGCGAAGCCGAAGCAGGCCACTACCAGGGTTCCCGTCACACAGCCGTGCGCGGCGCGCGCCGCGGTTCGGGGTCCGTAGGTGGAGCACATCAGCAGCAGGAACGGCCCCGTGCTCGTCGGCGCTCCGATCAGCAGGCCGCCCCGATGCGGTCCGAGCCGACGGGCGGCGACGGAGACGGCCAACACCAGACATGGGGTCAGAGCGACCCGGAGCAGCAGGTTTTCCATGTCTGCGATGCTGGCAGCGATATCGCCGATTTTGGCTCGGAGTTATCGGCGATTGCGGCTCAAGGGCCGCGTAAATCTCGATGAAGGCAGAGATTCGCCGATGATCTGTAGCCTGGGGGGCATGGACCGTATCGATCGCGAGCTCCTCGCCCTGCTCCTTCAGGACGGCCGGGCGACCTACCAGGAACTGGGTCGTCAGGTGCGACTGTCGGCCAACACGGTGGCCGACCGGGTGCGTCGACTCCGGGCGGTCGGAGTCATCCGCGGTTACCGTGCCGACCTGAACCTGGAGGCGTTCGGGCGCGGTATGCAGATGATCAGCGACATCCGCCTGGGCGAGCGGATGGACCGCAAGG
The DNA here is from genome assembly GCF_050936785.1 of Streptomyces sp. CA-249302. Taxonomy (NCBI): domain Bacteria; kingdom Bacillati; phylum Actinomycetota; class Actinomycetes; order Kitasatosporales; family Streptomycetaceae; genus Streptomyces; species Streptomyces sp. CA-249302. The sequence continues at coordinate 9,646,154 of NZ_JBNJMG010000001.1, forward strand.
CCTTCGAGGCGCAGTTGAACGACGTGCCGCAGGTGATCGGCGCCATGAGACTCACCGGCGACTACGACTTCCAGCTGAGGATGAGCTGCGTCGACGCGCGCGAGTTCGAGGCGGTGATCGACCGGCTGAAGGCCGAACTCGGGGTGCGGGAGCTGCGCAGTCGACTGGTGCTGCACGAGGTGCCACTGGGCGTCGACCGCATCCTCGACACCTGACCTGCCCGGGCAACACGGCGGACAAAATTGTTGACAATCTTGTTTGGCTAGATTTAGGTTCGACAGGCACTCACTCAGGGAGGGCAGCGATGCCGAAAGAAGCCCGTCCGAGCACCGGGGAGCAGGCCAAACAGCATGCGCTCGCGCAGCTGCGGCAGGCGATCCTGCACGGCGAGATGGCACCGGCGCAGCGGCTGGTGGAGAACGAGCTCGCCGAGCAGTTCGGTGTGACACGGGCCAGCATCCGTGCGGCACTCATCGATCTGGAGGCCCAGGGCCTCGTCGAGCGGATCCGCAACCGCGGCTCGCGGGTGCGGGTGGTGACCGTCGAGGAGGCGGTCGCCATCACCGAGTGCCGGATGGTCCTCGAAGGACTGTGCGCGGCCAAGGCGGCGACGCTGGCCAGCGACGAGCAGCTCGCCGAGCTGACCGAGCTGGGCACGGCGATGACCAAGGCCGTGGCCGACGGTGAGCCGGTGACCTACTCCGAGCTCAACCAGGAGCTGCACGCCAAGGTGCGTGAGTACTCCGGCCAGCGCACCGCAGTGGACCTGCTGGAGCGGCTCAACGCCCAACTGGTGCGCCACCGCTTCCAGTTGGCGCTGCGACCGGGACGGCCGCAGCACTCCCTGAACGAGCATCTGGCGATGATCGAGACGATCAGGTCCAGGGACCCGCAGGCGGCCGAGGCGGCCGTCCGTGCCCACCTCACCAGCGTGATCGAGGCGCTGCGCGACTGACGCGACGCGTACCGGACGCGGGGGAGGCGGGTGCCCACCTGTCATCAAGGAGAATTCAGCATGACCGAGGCCAACGCGCCCGCCACCCCACGCTCCACCCTCGTGGTCACCGCCCATGCCGGGGACTTCGTGTGGCGGGCGGGCGGCGCCATCGCCCTGGCCGCCTCCCGCGGCGAGAAGGTCACCATCGCGTGTCTGACCTTCGGCGAGCGCGGCGAGTCCGCCAAGGCGTGGCGCGAGGGCAAGAAACTGGAGGAGATCAAGGCGATACGCAGGGAGGAGGCGGAGAAGGCCGCCGACACCCTCGGCGCCGAGGTCCGCTTCTTCGACGCCGGTGACTACCCGCTGATCGCCACCGCCGAGCTGACCGACCAGCTCGTCGCCGTCTACCGCGACACCCAGCCGGACGTCGTGCTCACCCACCCCGTCGAGGACCCGTACAACGGCGACCACCCGGCCGCCAACCGGATGGCCCTGGAGGCCCGTATCCTCGCGCAGGCCATCGGCTACCCGGGCGAGGGCGACATCATCGGCGCCCCGCCGGTCTTCTACTTCGAACCGCACCAGCCCGAGATGAGCGGCTTCAGGCCCGAGGTGCTGCTCGACATCACCGAGGTCTGGGACACCAAGCGCAAGGCCATGGAGTGCCTCGGCGCCCAGCAGCACCTGTGGGCCTACTACACCGACCTCGCCGTCCGCCGTGGCGTCCAGCTCAAGCGGAACGCCGGCCCGAACCTGGGCCTCGCGCACAACACCATGGCCGAGGCGTTCATGCGGCCGTTCCCGCAGATCGCGAAGGAGCTGGCATGAGCGGCGTGATCGTCACCAACCCGCCGAAGACGGAGCCGAAGGACGTCGAGGCGCTCGCCGGCTTCGGGGTGGCGACGGTGAGCGAGGCGATGGGCCGCACCGGCCTGCTCGGCCCCGAGATCCGTCCCGTCCAGCAGGGTGTACGGGTCGCGGGCACCGCCGTCACCGTGATCGGCTGGCCCGGCGACAACCTCATGATCCACGCGGCCGTCGAGCAGTGCGGCGAGGGCGACATCCTGGTCGTCACCACCACCTCGCCCTGTACCGACGGCCTGTTCGGCGAGCTGTTCGCCACCGCCCTCCAGACGCGCGGCGTTCGTGGCGTCGTGCTGAACACGGGCATCCGCGACACCCAGGAGCTGCGCGACATGGGCTTCGCCGCCTGGTCCCGGGCCGTCTCCTCGCAGGGCACGGTCAAGGCCACCGGCGGTTCGGTCAACGTGCCGATCGCCATCGACGGCCAGGTGATCCGCCCGGGTGACGTGATCCTCGCCGACGACGACGGTGTCGTGGTCGTACCGCGTGAGCGCGCCCGTGAGACGGCGGAGAGGTCGGAGGCCCGCGAGGCCAAGGAGGCCGCCACTCGCGCCGCCTTCATCAACGGCCAACTCGGCCTGGACCGCTACGGGTTGCGGGAGACCCTGGTGCGACTCGGCGTCGAGTACCGGACCTACGAGGAGTACACGGAGGAGTCGCCGTGACCGGCGGGCCCGAGGAGGTGCGCTGCCTGCTGATGCGGGGCGGCACCTCCAAGGGCGCCTACTTCCTCGCCGCCGACCTGCCCGCCGAACCGGCCCTGCGTGACGACCTGTTGCTCAGGATCATGGGCAGCCCGGACGAACGGCAGATCGACGGCCTGGGCGGCGCGCACCCGCTCACCAGCAAGGTGGCCGTGGTGTCGCCATCGGACGACCCGGACGCCGACGTCGACTACCTCTTCCTCCAAGTGGCCGTCGACCGGGCCGAGGTGAGCGACCGTCAGAACTGCGGGAACATCCTCGCCGGCATCGGCCCGTTCGCCGTCGAACGCGGGCTGGTCCCGGCGGGGGAGGAGGAGACCTCCGTCCGCATCCGCATGGTCAACACCGGCGACCACGCGACGGCGACCTTCCCGACCCCGGGCGGCCGCGTCGACTACGCGGGAGACGCCGAGATCTCGGGCGTGCCCGGTACGGCAGCGCCCGTCGTCATCGAATTCCCGGCCGGAGCGGGGCAGTTGCTGCCCACCGGCAACGTCCGCGACGAGATCGCCGGCGTCTGGGTGACCTGCGTGGACAACGGCATGCCGACCGTCCTCGTCGAGGCCACGTCCGTCAAGGTCACCGGCTACGAGACGCCCAAGGACCTGGAGGAGGACCTCGCGCTCGCCGACCGGCTGCACGAGATCCGCCTGGAGGCCGGCCGGCTGATGGGCCTCGGCGATGTCTCCGACACCACCGTGCCCAAGCTGACGCTGCTCGCCGCGCCCCGGGACGGGGGAGCGGTCACCACCCGCACCTTCATCCCGGTCCGCTGCCACACCTCGATCGGCGTGCTCGGCGCGGCCAGCGTGGCCGCCGGGCTGCGGATCGAGGGCAGCGTGGGTGCTGAGCTCTCGGAGATCAATCCCGATAGTGACCGAATTCGCATAGAACATCCCACGGGATTCCTGGACATCGAAAGTAGCCTCGGAGCCACCCCCGACGGCCGCCCCGCCGCCCGCCGCACCGCCGTGGTCCGCACGGCCCGCAAGATCTTCGACGGCACCGTCTTCCCGCGGTCCGCCGAGACGGCACCGATCCCCCCGCAACCCCAAGGAGGTCACCGATGACTCCGCCGCTCGGCGACATCGCGCACATCGGCCACGCCCAGCTCTACACCCCGGACCTGGACGCCAGCGTCGCCTTCTTCACCGACTACCTCGGCCTCACGGTCAACGGCCAGGACGGCGACACGGTCTACCTGCGGACCTTTGACGACTACGAGCACCACAGCCTGGTCCTCACCGCCCGCGAACAGCCCGGCCTCGGCCGGCTCGCCCTGCGCACCTCCAGTGAGGACGCGCTCCATCGCCGTATCAAGGCGGTCGAGGACGCGGGCGGCAGCGGTAAGTGGGTCGAGGACGAACCCGGCCTCGGCAGGCTGTACCTGACCACCGACCCGGACGGGCACGAGCACGCCCTGTACTGGGAGAGCGAGCACTACCAGGCCCCCGAGGGACTCAGGCCCGCGCTCAAGAACCAGCCGCAGGCCAAGCCCAACAAGGGAGTCGGCGTACGACGGCTCGACCACATCAACTTCCTCGCCGCCGACGTACTGGCCAACGCCGAGTTCCAGCAACAGGTCCTCGGCGCCCGGCCCACCGAGCAGATCCAGCTCGACTCCGGGCGGATCGCCGCGCGTTGGCTGACGTACACCAACAAGTCGTACGACGTCGTCTACACCGAGGACTGGACCGGTTCCGAAGGGCGGCTGCATCACATCGCCTTCGCGACCGACACCCGCGAGGACATCCTGCGCGCCGCCGATCTCGCCATCGACACCGGCGTGTTCATCGAGACGGGGCCGCACAAGCACGCCATCCAGCAGACGTTCTTCCTGTACGTCTACGAGCCGGGCGGCAACCGCATCGAGCTGTGCAACCCGCTCACCCGCCTCGTCCTGGCGCCCGACTGGCCGCTGATCACCTGGACCGAGGAGGAGCGCAAGAAGGGGCAGGCCTGGGGCCTGAAGACCATCGAGTCGTTCCACACGCACGGGACGCCGCCGGTCGGCTGAACCGGCCTCGGGGCCACTCGCCAGGATTGTCGATGAGATTGTTGACAAAAATGTTGACTCTCGGCGGGTGGCTCCCTAGCGTCTAGCGCACCAAGTACGAGAGGTAACCAACGATGTCTTCCTCCCCCTCCCCGACCGCGTCCGCTCGCGTCAGCAGACTGGCCTTCCTGGTCATCGGACTGTGCTGGCTGGCCGTGCTCTTCGACGGCCTCGACATGTTCATCTACGGCTCGGTGCTGCCGCACCTGCTGGAGACCAAGACCTTCGGCCTCACCCCCGACATGGCCGGCGACCTGGGCTCCTACGCCACCTTCGGCATGCTGGTCGGCGCGCTGACGGCGGGCACGGTCGCCGACCGGATCGGCCGCAAGAAGCTACTGGTCGTCTGCGTGACGATCTTCTCGCTGGCTTCGGCGATCTGCGCGGTCGCCGGCAGCGTCGAGGTCTTCGGCCTGGGCCGCACCCTCGCGGGCGTCGGCCTCGGCGGTCTGCTGCCGACCGCGATCAGCATGGTCTCCGACTACGCCCCGCGCGGCCGCACCGCCATCGTCATCGGCATGCTGATGACCGCGCACCACGCGGGCGGCATCCTCTCCGCCTACGTCGCGAAGTGGCTGATAGACCCGGTCGGCTGGCGCGCCGCCTTCTGGGTCTGCGTGGCCCCGCTGGTCTTCGCCCCGGTACTGGCCAAGTTCCTGCCCGAGTCGCTGAGCTTCCTGGTCGCCAAGGGACGGACCGAGGAGGCCGCCTCGCTGGCCGCCCGCTACGACGTCGAGCTGCCCGCCGCGGCCGGCAAGAAGACGGCCGCCGACCGCTGGGACGCGCTGCAGAACCTGTTCCGCGGCGGCGAGTGGGTCCAGACCCTGCTGTACTGGTGCGCCTCCTTCGGCGGCCTGCTCCTGGTCTACGGCGTCGCCACCTGGCTGCCCACCCTGATGCGCACCGAGGGCTACGCGCTCGGCGACGCCCTGTCCTTCGTGGTCGTCTTCAACCTGGGCGGCATCGTGGGCATGCTGGTCGCCGGCCGGGCCGCCGACCGCTTCGGCGCCCCGCGCATCTCCGCCCTGTGGTTCGCGCTGACCGCCGCGGGAGTCTTCCTGCTCAGCGTCCACATGGCGCAGACCGTCACGATGATCGTCGTCTTCCTCACCGGTGTCTTCCTCAACAGCGCCCAGACGATGATCTACGCGACCGTCTCGATCCGCTCCACCCCGGAGAACCGCGCCACCAGCGTCGGCTGGACCTCCGGCATGGGCCGCTTCGGCGCCGTCTTCGGCCCGTGGCTCGGCGGCCAGCTGCTCGCCGCGGGCAACGGCGACTGGGGCTTCACCGCCTTCGCCATCGCCGGTCTGTCGTCCATGGTCTTCATCGGGATCGCGGCCCTGCGCAGCCCGAAGAAGGGCGCCCCGGCCGACGCCGACCAGGAGCTGGTCGCCGCTCACTGACCGCTCACCGGGGACCAGGACGGACGCCGGCCACCGCAGGGGACGCGGGGGCCGGCGTCCGGCGTGCGCAGCGGATGCGATCAGCCGGTGACGGGGTCACGCTCGGTGTATGAGCGAGCGTTGGGACGTCCGTCGCGCCGGCCCCGCCGAGGCCGCGCACCGGGTGCTGATGATCCCCGGCGGGCTGTGCTCGACCGAGTTCTACGCCGATGTGATGGCCGAGCCCGCCCTCGCCGGCCTGAGCCTCGTGGCGGTGACCCAGCCCGGGTTCGCCGGGACCGCCCCGCCCGAGGACGTGAGCATGGAGCACTACGCGGAGCTGATGGCACGCTTCGCGGACGACACCGGCTGCGATGTGCTGGTCGGCCACAGCCTCGGCGCGAACGTGGCGATCGAGATGGCCGCCGCCGGGCTGTTCAAGGGCCCGCTGGTGCTGCTGTCACCGACCTTCTCGCGCGGCGACGAGGCGAAGTTCCTGGCGGTGATGAACACGCTGGGGAAGGCGCCGGGGCTCGGCGGCGCGGCCTGGGCGGGCATGCTCAAGGTGCTGCCCAGGGCGATGAAGCGCGAGATGCCGGCCGACCGGGCCGAGACGCTGTCGGCCGACATGGCGGGCAACGACTGGGCGGTCTGCCGAAGGATCGTACGGCGCTACTACGAGTACCTGGACCGGTATCCCTCACTGGTCCCGCGGCTGTGCCAGGCCGCCGTCCCGGCCTGGGTGGTGCGCGGCGACCACGACGAGATCGGCCTGACGGACGGCGAACGCCGGGACCTGGAGGCCTGCCCGCACGTCCGCATGGTCACGGTGCCCGACGCCGGGCACATGCTCCTGGTCGAGCAGCCCGCCCGCGTCGCGGATGTGATCGTGGACGCGATCGCCTCTCGCTGAGGCTGTCAGAGCTCGACGACGAGATCCGGTACGTCGACCTCGTCGGGTCAGTCCTTGCCCATCTGGTCCTCGGCGGACAGGTGCTCCACCGTCTTCCCGGTCTCGGTGAACGTCCGCGTCACATGGCCCGAGGAGTACACCCACAGGATGCGCAGGGGAGTGTCCCCGACGTTCCGGAACAGGTGGGGGATGGGTGACGGAATATAGGTGGTGTCGAACTGCTCCAGCTTGGTCACCTCGCCGTCGACCCACACCTCCGCCTCGCCCTCCAGGATCGTCACGTGCTCGTCGCAGTTGTGCGAGTGCAGCGGGGCTCCGGAGCCGACCGGGTAGACGCTCATCCCGCTGGTGATCCTGTTCTCGCCGTTCGCCGACGGCGTGGTGATCAGCGGCGTCGTGACGACGGCGCCCCCTCGGTCCAGCAGCGGGACCGACGCGACCTTGATGATCGTGGTCATCCGGAGTTCCTCTCCACTTCGGGATGTTGCGTCGACCGACGTTAGGCGGCGTCCCCTCTGTTGGGTGCCCTCCAGCGTGCACCTTTACGTTGCAGTCCGAGGGGGGCTGAGCTGCCGGAACCCGGCTGTACGGTCGGCTGGCGTCGCACGGCTTCCCGTTTCCGTGCCAGTAACGCGCCGGAAAGAAAAGGCAGGTATCGGCCAGATGAGGCTCCCCGTTCTCAGCGAAGAGGAAATGGATGCGCGGCAGCAGGAGCTGGCCGCCCGCATCGCCGGCCGGCGCGGTGCCGTCCGCGGCCCGTTCCGCGTCTGGCTGCACAGCCCCGAGATGTGCGAGCGCGCCGAGTCCCTGGGCGCCTTCGCCCGCTTCGACTGCAGCCTCCCCAAGCACCTGCGCGAGCTGACGCTGCTGATGGCCGCCCGGAACTGGGACGCGCAGTACTCCTGGAACGCGCATGTGCACCAGGCGATCGAGGCCGGCATCCCGGAGGCCGCGGTCAAGGCCATCGCCGAGAAGCGCGAGGCGGTCTTCGACAACGAGGCCGACCAGGCCTTCTACCAGTTCTGCCGGGAGATCCTCGACGAGCACTTCGTCACCGACGAGACCTTCGCCGCGGCGCTGGCGCACTTCGGCTCCAAGGGCCTGGTCGACACCATCGGCGCGCTCGGCAACTTCACCATGCTCGGTATGTGCCTGAACACCTTCCAGGTGGACCTGCAGGCCGACAAGGAGCCCCCGTTCCCCGACATCCGCGGCTACGGCCGGGTCGCGCCGGACGGCGACGACCGTACGCAGCCATGACCGACCCGGCCAGACAGGGAGGCACCGTCGTGACACCGACGAGCGACGCGCTGCCCGCGGCGGTGCTCCGCGTCCGGGGCGTCACCAAGAGCTTCGGCGGAGCGGCCGCCCTCAAAGGCGTCGACCTCGACCTGTACCCGGGTGAGATCCACGCCCTGATGGGCATGAACGGCGCCGGCAAGTCGACCCTGGTGCAGATCCTCTCCGGGGTCCACCAGGCCGACGGCGGCACGGTCGAGGTCGACGGACACGTGCAGCACGGGCTGACCGTGCGCAGGGCCCGCCGCCTCGGCATCGCCTCGGTCCCGCAGCGCCGCGAACTCGCGATGGGCCTGACCGTGGCCGAGAACGTCCTCCTCGGCGACCTGCCCACCCGCGCCCGCACCGTCCACTGGAAGGCGGTGCGGGACGCGGCGCGCGAGGCCCTGCACGCGCTCGGCATCGACATCGACGTGGAGCGCACCGCCGGTTCGCTCAGCGTTGCCGAACAGACCATGGTCGAGGTGGCCCGCGAGGTCCGCCGCGGCGGCCGCATCCTGATCCTGGACGAGCCGACCGCCTGCCTCAGCGCCGAGGCGGCCAACCAGATCCGGGACCTGGTACGGAAGTTGCGGGACGAGGGCGTCGCCGTCGTCTACATCTCGCACTACATCGACGAGGTCATGGCCGTCGCCGACCGCCTCACCGTCCTGCGGGACGGGGGAGTGGTGCGCACGGCACCCGCCACCGAGATGGACCATGTGGAGCTGGTACGGGCCATGGTGGGCCGGGACGTGGTCTCCACCCGACCCGAACGCCCCGCCCCCAAGGACGAAGTGGGCCTGTCCGTAAGGGGGTTGACCCACGGCCGGGCCATCCGGGACTTCACCGTCGAGGTCAGGAAGGGCGAGATCGTCGCCGTCCTCGGGCCCGCCGGGGACGCCCAGTCCCGCCTGTTCGACCTGCTCTCGGGACGGCAGCGCCCCGACACCGGCGAACTCCACGTCGAGGGACGGACGGTGCCCTTCGGCCGCATCGCCGCCTCGCTCGGCAGCGGCCTGCGCTGTGTCACCGGCGACCGCCGTGCCCTGGGCCTCGTCCCGGAGCTCTCTCTGGACGAGAACCTGATGCTTGCCGACGACCGCTTCGCGCGCCGGCGTCTGCACCGCCGTACCGAACTCGCCCGCCGCGCCGCCCCGTTGAGGCGTAGCTACGGCGTGAAGGCCCTCGCCGGCAACCCGCCGGTGAGCGCGTTGTCCGGCGGCAACCAGCAGAAGGTGCTGCTAGGCAAGTGGCTGGAGACCTCGCCCGCCGCCTGCTTCCTGGAGGACCCCACCAACGGCGTGGACATCGCCGCCATGGCCGACATCCACGCCCTCGTCGACGACCTCGCCTCCCGGGGCGTGGCCGTACTGCTCGCCTCCTCCTCCGCCGAGGAGGTCATGCGCCTGGCCGACCGGGTCGTCGTCGTGAGCGCCGGCCGCACGGTCGCCGAGCACGACATCACCGCCATCACCCGCGACGAACTCGTCGCCACGGCCCTCGGAGGCGAACCGCAGTGAGCGTCAAGACACTTCCCGATGCCCCCGGCGTCTCCGACCCGCCCAAGTCCCGTATGTCCATAGGCGGGTTGCGCGACATCCCGCACGCCGGGCTGATCGTGGTCCTCGCCCTGGTCGTGGTCTTCACCGCCGTCCAGAGCGACACCTTCGCCACCGACCGCAACATCATCAACGTGCTCGGCCAGATCAGCGTCAACGCGGTGCTGGCCGCCGGGCTCACGCTGCTGATGACCGCGGGCGGCATGGACTTCTCCATGGGCTCCAACGTCGCCGTGACGGCCGCCGTGGCCGCGAAACTCCTTGCCGGCGGACACGCCACGACGTACGCGGTGGTGGTCGCGCTGCTCCTGGGCACCGCGATCGGGCTGGTCAACGGGCTGGTGGTGACCTTCACCAAGGTGGCGCCGTTCGTGGCGACCCTGGCCTCGGCCACGCTGCTGGACGGCGTCGCGCTGCTGGTGCACGACGGCAACACCATCTCCATCGGCACCCGGATGTTCGCCCTCGGCAACGACAAGGTCCTCGGTGTGCCGTACCTGCTGATCGTGGCGGTCCTGGTGCTGGTCGCGACGGCGCTGGTCATGCGGTTCACCGTGTTCGGCCGCGACGCCTTCGCGATCGGCGGCAACGAGCACGTCGCCCGCCTCAGCGGCATCGACGTCACGGTCCGGAAACTCACTCTGTACGGCCTGACCGGCACCCTCTCGGGCCTCGCCGGACTGATGCTCCTCTCCCGCCTCGGCTCCTCCAGCCCCGGCGGCACCGCGGGGCTCTCGCTCCAGCTCGCCGTCGTCGCGGCGGTCGTCATCGGCGGCACCTCCCTCGCGGGTGGCTACGGAACCGTCGTCGGCACCGCCCTCGGCCTGGTGCTGCTCGGTGTGGTCGCCAACGCGCTCAACCTCCTGGATTTCTCCAGCAATTACCAGCCCGTGTCGGTCGGCGCGGTCCTGCTCGTCGCGGCGATCGCCAATGAGATGCACAAGGCGCGCTCCGCTTCCCGGCACTGAATTCCCGTAATTCCCCTGCGATGTGACCTGCTCCTCCTATGAAAGGCGGCACCTCATGAGATTTTCCGCCCGCTCCCGCAGCGCGCTGTTCGCCACGGCCGTGACCTCCACCCTCGTACTGAGCGGCTGTGGCAGCGACAAAGGCAGTGACAGCGCCTCTTCCGGCGATGTGACCCTCGGCTTCGTGAACGGCGGCGACACCAGCTTCCACACCTGCCTGCAGAAGGCCGTCGAGCAGACCGCCAAGACCCAGAGCGCCAAGGTCTACACCGCGAACTCGCACCAGAACGCCGGCACCGAGCTGTCCAACATCGAGGACATGATCTCCCGCAACGTGAGCGCGCTGATCGTGCAGACGGTCAACGTCGACTCCCTCAAGGGCGACATAGCCAAGGCGAAGGCCGCGGGCATCCCGATCTACCTGACGTCCGTCGCCACCAGCGACGTCGACGACATCCTCGGCGCGGCCGTCGTCGACCTGAAGAAGCTCGGCAGCCTGGACGCCGGCTGGATCGCGAAGGACGCGGGCAGCAAGGACGTCAAGGTCGGCATCGTGGCCGGCGCCCCGGGTGCCGCCTCCGACCTGATGGTGGGCGGCTTCAAGAGCGCCCTGCCGGCCAACGCCAAGGTGGTCGCCAACCAGCCCGGCATGTTCAACCCGGCCAAGGCCCAGGACGTCGCCGAGAACATGATCGAGGCCCACCCGGACCTGGACTACGCTTTTGTGGCAAACGAGGACATGGCCTTCGCCGTCCGCAAGGCCTTCGACGCGGCCGGCAAGAAGGACGTCAAGATCGTCACCGCGAACGGCACCGACGAGGGTCTCGCGGCCGTGAAGAGCGGAGAGTTCTCCGCGACCGTGGCGAATTCGGCCATGACGATCGGGGACACCGCGGTGAAGAACGCCGTCGGTCTACTGGCCAAGAAGAAGGTTGACAAGATTGCCAACATTCCTCTTGTCTTGGTGACCAAGGACAACCTGAGCGAAGCGCCTCAGTACTGCCCCAAGTAAGACACCCCCCTCACGACGAGGTGAGCGGGAGGGCCGGAGGAAAAAATGGATCGCTTGCTCCTGATGCACAGCTTCGTCACCGTCGCACAGGTCGGCAGCTTCAGTGGTGCCGCCAAGAAGCTGGGCTCGTCGGGCTCGCTGGTGTCACGGCACGTGGCGGAGCTGGAGCGGCAGGTGGGCGTACGGCTGGTCAACCGTACGGCCCGCTCGGTGAGTCTCACCGAACCAGGTCGGCGCTATGCGGAATTCGCCGAACGCATTCTGAACGAGATCGAGGCCGAGGACGCCGGGATCGCCCATCTGCACGACCGGCCGGAAGGCACCCTCAGCATCATCTGCCCCAAATGGATAGGCAGCCTCGATCTCGGAGACGCCATCGCCGCCTTTTCCGCGGCCCACCCGAAAATCCAGGTCAGATTCGAACTCGGCGGAATGTCCGACCGCACCTACGATTTCCTGGACGGCGGATTCGACGTCGCCTTCCACACCCGGGACCTCAGGGACTCCAGCGTGCGACTCAAGAAGATCGCCTCGCTGCCGTTCGTGCTGTGCGCCTCCGAGGAGTACCTGAACCGCGAGGGCCCGCTGGAGGAACCCAACGCCCTCGCCAACCACGACTGCCTGGTCCATGTGAACGACCCGGTCTGGCGCCTGGGCCACGGCCATGCCTCCACCCTGCACAAGATCCGCAACATCGCCTTCTCGTCGAACTCCTACCTCGCCCTGCAGAAGGCGGCCGTGCACGGCCGCGGCATCGCGCTGCTGCCACAGCGTCCGGCCTACGACGACCTCGTCTCCGGAGCACTGCGGGTGCTGCTGCCCGACCTCGCGGTGCCCGACCGCCCGCTGTACGCGATCTACGGTCCCGGTCAGGGCACCCCGCGCAAGATCAGCGTGTTCCTGGACTTCCTCACCGACTGGTTCTCGCGGAACCCCATCCCCGCGATCGACCACTAGGTCCGGTGCGGCGGACCGCGGGCGCGGCCGTCGTGATCCGCGGACGGGCGCGGGCCGCAAGAAACGATTGCGGATTCCGACCCGTCCGCTCCGTTGAGCCTGCGGCCTGCGGAAATCTAGGCTCACAGGCGACCCGCGAAAAGAGGAATCCATGGGAATCCAGAGGATCGAATCGGTCACCTACGGTGTCGACGACCTCGACGAATGCGTCCGCTTCTTCGACGACTTCGGGCTGTTCCCGGTGGAGCGGACCGACGAGCACGCCGTCTTCGAGACGCTCACCGGGCAGACGCTCCACCTGGACACCCTCCCCGGCCCGCTGCTGCCGCCGCCGGTGGAGGCCGGGCCGACCCTGCGCGAGGTCGTGTGGGGCGTCGACACACCGGAGGAGTTGGAGCGGCTGGTGGCCGCCGTCGCCAAGGACCACGAGGTCCGCGAGAGCGCCGACGGCGTCCACCACGCCGTCGACGAGACCGGCTTCGGCGTCGGCCTCACCCTGGCCCGCCCCAAGCCGGCCCCCGTCACCCCCCGCCCCGCCAACGCGCTCGGCAACGTGACCCGCTGGAACACCGCCCTGGAGGCCATCGAGCGGGTCCGCCCGCTGCGCATGTGCCACGTGGCCCTGAACATCCCCAAGCCGGGCAAGGACGAGGCGGTCGCCTTCTACACCGGCCTCCTCGGCTTCCGCCCGACCGACGTCGTCGAGCCGATGGGCGTGTTCATGCAGGCCCCGGGCGACCAGGACCAGCACACCATGCTGCTCTGCCACCGCCCCGACCGGGCCGGGGTCAACCACATCGCCTACGAGGTGCCGGGCTTCGACGACGTGATCGAGGGCGGCAACCACATGATCGAGAAGGGGTGGCGGGAGGCGCGCCGACTGGGCCGGCACACGGTCGGCTCCAACGTCTTCCGCTTCGTGCACGCCCCGTGCGGCGGCCGGGTCGAGTACGCCGCCGACATGGACCGGGTCGACGACAGCTACGAGACACGGCACCACGAGACGACCCCGCCCCATCACATCTGGGCCCTGCGCACCAACCGCGACAACGAAGCCTCTTGAGAGGGCACCCACCCATGACGACCGACCACGGCTACCCCGCCGTCCGCATGTACATAGCGGGCGAGTGGTGCCAGGGCGGCACCGGACGCACCGCCCCCATCGTGAACCCCGCCACCGAGGAGGTGATCGGGGCAGTACCCCTCGCCACCACCGCCGACCTGGACCGCGCCCTCCAGGCCGCCGACCAGGGCTTCCGCACCTGGCGCAACACCTCCGTCGCCAAGCGGACCCAGATCCTGCACGCCGCCGCCGACCTGCTCACCGAGCGCGCCGCCGAGGTGGGCCGGGTCATGACCCTGGAGCAGGGCAAGCCCCTCGCGGAGGCCACCGGCGAGGCCCGCCGGGTCGCCGACACCCTGCGCTGGCACATCGAGGACGCCCGCCGCGCCTACGGCCGTATCATCCCCTCGGCCCCCGGCACCGTGCTCACCGTGCGCCGCGAACCGGTCGGCCCCGTCGCCGCGTTCGTGCCGTGGAACTTCCCGGCCGGCGGTCCCATGCGGAAGATCTCCTCCGCGCTGACCGCGGGCTGCTCGATCGTGATCAAGGCTTCCGAGGAGACCCCGGCGACGGCTGCCGCGCTGGTCGCCTGCTTCGCGGACGCGGGCCTGCCGGCCGGTGTCCTCAACCTCGTCTTCGGCGAGCCGGCCGAGGTCTCCGCCCACCTCATCGCCTCCCCGATCACGCGTCTGATCGCCTTCACCGGCTCGGTCCCCGTCGGCAAGCTGCTGGCCGCCGAGGCGGGCAAGGTCATGAAGCCCTCGCTCATGGAGCTGGGCGGCCACGCCCCGGTGATCGTGTGCGCCGACGCCGACCCGGCCATGGCGGCCCGCCGTGCCGCGCAGGCGAAGTTCGTGAACGCCGGACAGGTGTGCACCTCGCCCAGCCGCTTCCTGGTCCACGAGAACCTGGTCGAGGAGTTCACCGCCGAGTTCGTGAAGGCCGCCGAGGCCGTCGTCGTCGGCGACGGACTGGCCGAGGGCACGAAGATGGGCCCACTGGCCAACGAGCGCCGCCTCGAGGCCATGATCCGCCTGGTCGAGGACGCCGTCGCCAAGGGCGCCAAGGTGCTCACCGGCGGCGAACGCCCGGACCGCCCCGGCTACTTCTTCACGCCGACCGTCCTGACCGACGTACCGGCGGACGCCGACCTCCTGCACGAGGAGCCCTTCGGGCCGCTCGCCCCGATCGTCCCCTTCACCGACCTCGACGAGGCCCTGAAGACCGCGAACGAGCTGCCGTACGGCCTCGCCGCCTACGGCTTCACCAGGTCCGCCGCCACCGCCGAGCGCCTCTCGGACGAGCTGGAGGCCGGCATCCTCTCCCTCAACCACTGCGGCGGCTCGGTCCACGAGGCGCCGTCCGGCGGGGTGAAGGAGAGCGGTTACGGCCGCGAGGGCGGGCCCGAGGCCCTGGACGCCTACCTGGTCACCAAGCGCGTCTCCCACCTGCTGGTGCCATGAGGTACGCGCGAGTCCTGATCGACGGCCGGCCGGTGTGGGGCCGGGTCGGGGAGGAGGACGTGGAGCTGCTGTCCGGTTCCCCTGTCGAGGGCGAACCGGAGGTCGTCGGCGCGGTCGCCCGCCCGACCGCCGTATGGCTGCCGCCGGTCGTGCCGCCCGTCTTCTACGCGGTCGGCATGAACTACCCGCGGCACATCGCGCACGCCGGCGTCGAGACCCCGGCCCGCCCCGAGATCGGCTATCGGGCCAACAACGCGCTGACCGGGCACGGTTCGCCGATCGTGAAGCCCGCCGAGGTCGAGGGCCGCTTCGAGGCCGAGCCCGAACTCGTCGCCGTCATAGGCCGTACGCTGCGGCACGCCACCTACGAGGAGGCCCGCAAGGCCGTCTTCGGCTGGACGATCGGCAACGACGTCAGCGCCCGCGCCTGGCAGCACCAGGACCGCACCTTCTGGCGCAGCAAGAACAGCGACACGTTCAAGCCGATGGGGCCCTGGATCGACACCGACGTCGACGCCCTCGCCCAGACCACCACACTGCGGGTCAACGGCGAGGTCCGGTCCGAATTCCCCACCGGTGACATGGTGTTCGACCCCTTCGACTACCTCGTCGAGATGACCAGACACCTCACCGTGCACCCCGGCGACGTGCTGTGGATGGGCGCCGAGTCCGTCTGCCAGATCGAGCCGGGCGACACCGTGGACGTCGAGATCAGCGGCATCGGCGTGCTGTCCAACCCCGTACAACTCGAAGGGAACCAGCCATGAGCAAGGCACCCCGCTACATCCACCACGTCAACTTCCCCACCACCGACCCCGACCGCACCGCCGAGTGGTACACCAAGGTCTTCGGGATGAAGCGCATCCAGCCCAAGTCCAACACCAAAGTGGTGCTGATGACCCGGGGCAACTTCGACCTGCACTTCACGCCGGTCGAGGAGATGGAGCGCATGGCGCCCTACCACTTCGCGGTCGAGGTCGACGACTGGGACGAGTTCCTCGCCCACATCACGGAGCTGGGCATCCGGCACACCCGGCCGATCGAACGCCCCGAGAACCAGTCGAAGTTCTGCTACATCCACGACCCCGACCACACCATGATCGAGCTGGTCTGGCACGGCAAGCGCCCCAACTAAGTCTGCACGTACGGGAGTTCACCCTCATGCCTATTGCCGACTCCGACGGCACCTCCATCTACTACGAGCGCCACGGCAGCGGTCCGGCGATCCTGTTCGTGCACGGCAGCGGTGGTCATCACGCCGCCTGGTGGCAGCAAGTGGCCGCACTGCGCGAGGAGTTCACGGTCGTCACCGTGGACCTGCGCGGCTTCGGCAAGTCCGACTCGTCGATGGACGAGTTCGACGGCCAGGACTTCCCCGGTGACGTCGTCGCCGTCCTCGACCAGGAGGACATCACCGATGCGATGCTCGTCGGCCAGTCCATCGGCTCGGTCGCCGCCCTGCGCGCCGGACTGCTCCGCCCCGAGCGCGTCTCCTCGGTCGTCCTCGGCCACTCCCTCGGCGGCATCAGCCATCCCGAGCTCAAGGAACTGGCCGCCGCCGACCGCGCCGAGGCCGTCAAGCTGCCCGTCATCGACCGCCTGCTGACCAAGGAGTTCCAGACCGGCCGCGCCGATCTCACCTTCCTGTTCCAGCAGATGGGCACCTTCAACGTCGCCAAGATGCAGGACCTGCGCAACCTCGACACCAACGGCCCCTCCCTGGAGGAGATCCAGGCCTCCGGCGTCAAGGTCGCCTTCCTGGCCGGCGAGAAGGACGCGGTGCTCAGCGTGAAGACCGTCACCCGCGCCCACGAACTCCTCCCCGGCTCGCACCTGGAGATCGTCGAGGGCGCCCCGCACTCCATGTACTGGGAGACGCCCGACAAGTACAACGCGGCGCTCGCCCGTCTGCGCCACACCCTCACCGCACCGAAGGAAGCCGCATGACCAGCCTCACCCTGGACGCCGCCGAGGAGCTCATCGACGCCGCCCACAAGCGCGCCCAGGCGATCGGCAAGGCGGTGAGCGTCGCGGTCGTGGACGCCGGCGGCTTCCCGATCGCCATCCGCCGCCCCGACGGCGCCCGCCCGCTCACCCCCGACATCGCCCGCGCCAAGGCGTACACCGCGGCGATCATGCAGCGCCCCGGCAAGATGCTGAAGAAGTGGCAGGAGAGCCAGCCCGTCTTCTTCTCCCAGCTCTCCCAGCTCCCCGGCGCCGCCATGCCGATCATGGCCACCGAGGGCAGCGTCACCATCAAGAAGGACGGCGAGATCATCGGCGGCCTCGGCATCGCCGGCGGCACCGCCGACGAGGACCAGCAGATCGCCGAGGAGGTCCTCCAATCCCTCGGCTACGAACTGGAGTTCGCCGCGTGGGGCGTTTCCGGCAAGCCTTCTGGAAAGGACGCGTGAACCATGGCGGACACCTTCAACTACCGCATCGACCACCACGGAAGCCTGGTACGCCCGAACGACCTCGCGACCGTCGGCGTCGACCAGGCGGTCCAGGACGCCGTCGTCTACCAGCGCAAGCTGCGCTCGACGGTCGTCACCGACGGCGACTTCCCCCGGGAGGACTTCCGCAGCGCCGTTCTTGACGGAGTGTCAGGATTCCGTCGTACGGACGAGAAGGACGCGGACGGGCTCACGCGATGGGTCGCCGAGTCGCTGCCCAAGGCCAACGGCCCGCTCGTCGCGGAGTGGGCGGAGCGGCTCGCCTCGCTGACGGTGATCGCGCCGAAGGTCTCGCTGCCGTCGCCGGCGTACCTCGCGGCCACCACCTACCAGGAAGGCCTCGGCCCGTCCTCCGCCCGCGAGTTGGGCGAGTCCCTGGCCGAGATCATCCAGGCCGAGATCGAACTGCTGGTCTCCAAGGGCGTACGTCTGATCCAGCTCAACAACCCGCTGCTGCTGGACGCCGCCACGGGGGCCCTGTCCTTCGAGGACGCGCTGGCCGTCGATGCTTTGGCGGTACGCCTGGACGAGCGCCCCGAGGGCGTACGGATCGCGGTGTCTCCGGGCTGGACGGCCCCCGACACCGTCGACCCGGCCCGCGCGGAGCAGCTCTACGCCGGAATCCCGGCCGACCGCTGGATCCTCCCCTTCGACCAGGGCACCCCGGCCGAACTGGCCCTGGTCAAGGCCCTGCCGGAGGACCGGGACTTCTGCCTGGGCGTGGTCGACGCGACGACGCCCGAACTGGAGGACATCGACGCGGTGATGGCCCGTATCGACGCGGTGGGCGAGTTCAAGGACCTGGAGGACGGCGCCGTGTCCCCGTCGAGGGGCTTCGCGGACGTGGCGAACAGCCCGCTGCTGACGGCCGACAACCAGCACAGGAAGCTGGTGTTGGTCGAGACCATCGCCCGGTACGTCTGGGGCAACGAGTTCTGATGTTCAGGGGCCGGGGAATCCCGGCCCCTTCTTGTCTCAGAGGGACTCGGCGAAGGTGACGGAGCGGTCGGTGAGCAACGGCCACACAGTCCCCACGACGACCTCCTTGAAGTGCTCGGCCGCCTTGTGCGCCTCGAACCCGTCCTGATCGGCATACCGCTCGTACAGCAGGAACCCCCCGGGCTCACCCACCACGGCATGCACTTCGTACCCGAGATTCGCGGGCTCGGTGAGCGTCGCTTCCCGAGCCTTCAGCAGCGCGTCCCGCACAGCCTCCGAGTCGGCAGGCGCACAGCGGTAGTGGGCGACAACTGTGTAGGCCATCTGTTTCTCCTCATAACTGGTCCGGCCAGCCGATTCCAGCACGGATCATGCGCCCGCCCACCCGCGCACGGTGCAAGCAATGCCTGCCCCCACGGGCCTGGTGGCACCGCCCCCACATGGTGTGTTGTCACATCCGGCCCGCACGATCCGCGCCGCGCGGACGACCAAGGAAGTGATCTCCATGCGTACCCTCGAAACCCTCTCCGGCGGCGAGTGGGTCGCGACCGGCGAGTGGATCGGCGTCCAGAACCCCGCCGACGTCCGCACCCCGATCGCCCGTATCCCCGCCCTCGCCGCCAAGGACGTCACCCGGGCCTACGACCACGCCGAGCGCGGCTTCGCCGTCTGGAAGCGCACCAGCCCCTTCGAGCGGGCCCGCGTCTTCACCGAGGCGGCCCGGCTGATCCGGGAGCGCGTCGAGGACATCGCCGCGGACGTCACCGCCGAGAACGGCAAGACGCTGGCCGAGGCCACCGGCGAGACCCTCAAGGCCGCCGACTTCCTGGAGTACTACGCGGGCCTGGCCCGCCAGGGCTACGGCACCCTCCTGCACGACGTACGCCCCAACCACCGTACGCACACCCAGCGTGAGCCCATCGGCGTGATCCTGGTGATCAGCCCCTGGAACGACCCGCTGATCACCCCGGCCCGCAAGCTGGCCCCGCTGCTCGCCGCCGGCAACGCGGCCGTGTTCAAGCCGGCCACCGAGACACCGTTGTCGGGACTGCACTTCGCCCGCGCCCTGCACGACGCGGGCCTGCCCGCCGGTGTCCTCAACGTCGTCACGGGCCGCACGGCCGAGATCGAGGAGGCCCTCCTAGACGACCCGCGCATCGTCGGCATCACCTTCACCGGCTCCAACGAGGTCGGCAACCGCATCCGCCGCCGCCTCGCCGACCGCAACGTCCGCTTCCAGGGCGAACTCGGCGGCAAGAACGCCTCCGTGGTCCTGCGCGACGCCGATCTGCCTGCCGCCGCCAAGGCCGTCGTAGCCGCCTCCTTCGGACAGGCCGGCCAGCGCTGCACCGCCACCAGCCGCGTCATCGTCGAGCAGCCGGTGTACGAGGAGTTCACCCGGCTCCTGGTCACCGAGGTCGAGGAGCTCAAGGTCGGCCCGGGCACCGACCCCGCGACCACGCTCTGCCCGCTGTCCAGCCCCAAGCAGCGCGACTCCGTCCTCGCCGACCTGGACAAGGCGAGCCGGCAGGGCGCCACCGTCCTCACCGGCGGCAAGGCCGACACCGAGGGCGAGCGGGCGCACGGCTGCTACGTCCAGCCCACCGTCCTGGCCGGCATCACTCCCGAGACGGCGATCTGGCGCGAGGAGGTCTTCGGGCCGGTCATCGCCCTCCTCGCGGTCGAGGACTTCGCGTCCGCCGTGGAAGCGGTCAACGACTCGGACTTCGGGCTCGCCGCCGCCGTGTTCACCCGCGACCTGGCGAGCGCGTACCGCTTCGCCGAGGAGGCCGAGTGCGGCCAGATCGCGGTCAACACGACCACCCCCGGCTGGGACGTGCACCTGCCCTTCGGCGGCTTCCGCGACTCCGGCACCGGCTACAAGGAGCAGGGCGAGGAAGTCCTGAAGTTCTCCACCCGGGTCAAGACCGTGGCGATCAACCTCGGCGCTCCGGAGCAGGCCCGTGGCTGACGAGACCATCGGCATCGTCGGCGCCGGCATCGTGGGCCTGGCCACGGCCCGCGAGATCGCCCTGCGCCGCCCCGGCACCCGGGTCGTGGTCCTGGAGAAGGAGCACGAGGTCGCCGTCCACCAGACCGGCCACAACTCGGGCGTCGTGCACGCCGGCATCTACTACGCGCCGGGCAGCCTCAAGGCCGACCTGTGCGTGCGGGGCGTGTCCCTGCTGCGCGAGTACTGCGGGGAACGCGGACTGCCGTACGACGAGATCGGCAAGCTCGTGGTGGCCGTACGGCCGGACGAACTCGGCCGGATGGAGAACCTCTACGAGCGGGCCCGGAACAACCACGTGCCCGAGCTGCGCAAGGTCTCCAAGGAGGAGATCAGGGAGCTCGAGCCGCACGCCGGCGGCATCGCGGCCCTGCACTCCCCGCGCACCGCGATCACCGACTACCCGGCGATCGCCCGCGAGTTCGCCAAGGACATCGAGGACTCGGGCGGCGAGGTCAGACTCGGCTTCCCGGTCACCTCGATCACCAACGTCCCGAACGGCATCGAGGTCGCCTCGGGACAGAACCGTGTCCGCGTCGACCGGCTGATCCTCTGCGCCGGCCTCCAGTCGGACTCCGTGGCCCGGCTCGCGCAGGACAAGCAGGAGCCGCGGATCGTCCCGTTCCGAGGCGAGTACATGCTCCTCAAGCCGGACCGGACGCATCTCGTACGCGGCCTCGTGTACCCGGTGCCCGATCCGCGCTACCCCTTCCTCGGCGTGCACTTCACCCCTCGCGTCGACGGCTCCGTCGAGGTCGGCCCCAACGCCGTCCTGGCCCTGGCCAGGGAGGGCTACAAGCTCACCAGGATCTCGCCGAAGGACCTCCTCGGGCTCGCCGCCTACCCGGGCGCCTGGCGGATGGCCGCCCAGCACTGGCGCACCGGCGTCAAGGAGTACCGCGGCTCGCTGTCCGCCTCCGCCTTCATGAAGGACGCGGGGTTGTACGTCCCCGGTGTCGGCGCCAAGGACGTGGTACGCGGCGGAGCGGGCGTCCGCGCCCAGGCGCTGGACCGCGACGGCACCCTCGTGGACGACTTCCGCATCCACCAGACCGGCCGGATCACCGCCGTGCGCAACGCCCCCTCGCCCGCCGCGACCGCCTCCCTGGCGATCGCCGAACACATCGTGGACGCCGTCTTCGGCGCGTCCGCCGCAACCTGAGAATGCCCTGCTCACAGGGCGGTCACGCGCAACAAGTGGTTGCGCTCCCAGGGGCTTAGCAAGGCCCCGCGACCCGCCTAGCGTTCCCTCCGCAGCACCCCGTCACCTCGTACCACAGAGAGAGTTGAGGACATGTTCGTTGTCGACACCCAGATCCACATCTGGCTGGAAGAGTCCGCGGACCGCCCCTGGGTCCCCGGCGCGCGGGAGCGCATCCGCCTCAACGGCCACCGCGAGGACCCCTTCTCCTACGAGGAGGCCCTGGAGCTGATGGACGAGGCCGGCGTCAACCGCGCGTTGATCCTGCCGCCGTCCTGGGAGGGCGACCGCATCGACTACGCCCTGGAGGCGTGCGAGGCGCACCCCGACCGCTTCGGCATCATGGCCCGCATCCCGCAGAACAAGCCCGAAGAGGGCAAGGCGATGCTCAAGGACTTCGCGCAGAACCCGCACGTCAAGGGCACGCGCCTGACCTTCCACCGGCCCCAGGACCGCAACTGGATGATCGACGGCACCAACGACTGGTACTGGCCGATCGCCGAGGAGCTGCGCGTCCCGACCATGGTCCACGCCCCGATCTGGAAGCGTGAGCTCGGCGAGATCGCCGCCAAGCACCCCGAGCTGAAGATCATCATCGACCACATGGGCATCATGGCCCGCTGCGTGGACGACGCGATCGGATACTGGGTCCAGGAGACCGCCGACCTGGCCGTCCACCCCAACATCTACGTCAAGGTGTCGGCGCTGCCGGGCTACTCCACCCAGCCCTTCCCGAACAACAACATCCAGAAGTACGTGCGCGAGATGGTCGACAAGATGGGCCCGCAGCGCTGCTTCTACGGCACCGACATCACCCGCCTGCTCGGCCACGGCATCACCTACACCGACACGATCGAGCAGTTCACCAAGCACTGGGACTTCACGCCCGAGGAGCTTGAATGGATCATGGGCCGCGGTATCTCCGAGGTCCTGAACTGGCCGATCGAGGGCTGAGGAAGCACGAGAGATGACCGACACCCGCAACACCCCAGGCGCCGACGGCGGCGACGCTCTCGTAACCGCCTTCAACGCCGTCGGCGCCGACTACATCTTCTGCTCGTCGGGGTCCGAGTGGGCCCCCGTGTGGGAGTCCCTGGCCCGGCGCCACCGGGACGGGCTGCCCTGTCCCGAGTACCTGGACCTCACCCACGAGACCGTCGCGGTCGGCATGGCCACCGGCTACGGCCTCGTCCGGCGCCGCCCCCAGGGCGTCCTGCTGCACGCCGCCCCCGGCCTGCTCCAGGGCTCCATGGCGGTGCACGGCGCGCTCCTCGCCGGCGTCCCGATGGTGGTCTCCTCGTCCGAGTCGACCACGTACGGCGACGGTCCCGGCCAGGACCCGGGCGGCCAGTGGTACCGCAACCTCTCCATCGTGGGCGGCCCGCACCAGGTGGCGCAGCCGTTCACCAAGTGGTCCACCGAGGCGGCCAGCGTCCACACGCTGCCGACCATGGTCGCCCGCGCGGCGGAGCTGGCCTGGCGGGCCCCGGCCGGACCGGCGTACCTGAACATCCCGCTGGAGATCCTCCTCGAGGACTGGGACGGCCGCGAGGCCAAGCCCGTCGTCGCCCCGGGCTCCACGCACAGCTCGCCCGAAGAGGTCGACCCGGTCGCCCAGCTGATCCGCGAGGCCGCCAACCCCGTGATCGTCACGGAGACGGCGGGCCGCGAGGCCGGCGGCTTCGAGGCCCTCGTCGCCTTCGCCGAGGCCTGGAACATCCCGGTCGTCGAGCCCGACTCGGCGGTCTGCGGCAACTTCCCGCGCACGCACCCCCTGCACGCCGGCAGCGACATCGGCCCGTGGATGGACGAGGCGGACCTGATCCTCCTGGTCAACTGCCGCGCGCCCTTCTACCCGCCGTCGCGCCGCCCCTCCAAGGCGAAGGTCGTGGTCATCGATGAGGTGCCCCAACGCCCGCATGTGGTCTACCAAGTACTGTTCGCCGACCGGTACCTGGAAGGAAACGTCGCCAACACCCTGCGCCAGCTGACCAAGCGGGCGAAGGACCTCGACGAGACCGCGGTGACCGCTCGCCGCGCGGCTCAGGAGGAGCGGCACGCCGAGGAGCAGGCCGCGATCGCCGCTGCCGAGACCAAGGCGGCCGCCGCGGAGGGCATCGACCCCGTCCTCGTCGCCGCGACCCTGCGCAAGCTGCTCGACGGCACGGACGGCATCGTCGTCGACGAGACCATCACCCACAGCCGCGTCGTCAAGCGGCACGTCCAGACCGCCGACCCCGACTCGTACTTCTACGTGCAGGGCGGCCTCGGCCAGGGCATCGCGGTCGCGCTCGGCGTCAAACTCGCCGCGCGGGAACGCCCGGTGGTGCTCACGATCGGCGACGGCGCGTTCACCTACAACCCGGTCATCCCGTCGTACGACGCGTCGAAGGCGTACGAACTCCCGCTGCTGATCGTGGTGTTCAACAACCGCGTCTACAAGTCGATGAACCTCAACCACCGCCGCTTCTACCCCGAGGGCGCGGCGGCCGAGACCGGGGAGTGGCTCGGCACCGACCTGCACCGGCTGCCCCGACTGGCCTCCTTCGCCGAGCCGTTCGGCATGCACACCGAGACCGTCGACACCCGGGACGCGCTCGCCCCCGCGCTGGAGCGTGCCCTCAAGGCCGTGGCCGAGGGAACCACCGCCGTCGTCGACGTCCTCGTCACCCGATGATCCAGGAGACATCCATGTCCACCACACCCCCCAAGAAGGTCCTGGTCCCCGCCGACGACCTGCGCACTTTCTCCGCGGCACTCCTCGAGAAGGGCGGGCTGAGCCCCGAGCACGCGGCCACCACCGCCGACGTGTTCGTCTGGGCCGCCCTGCGCGGCGTCGACTCGCACGGCATCGCCCGCGTCCCCGCCTACCTGGAGCTGCTCGCGAAGGGTGTCGCCAACGCCGGCGCCGACATCAGGGTCGAGTCGACGACCCCGGCCGCCGCGGTGATCGACGCCGACCGCGCCCCCGGCCCGGTCGCGCTGACCGCCGCCGCCGACGAGGCCGTACGGCGGGCCCGCGAGACGGGCATCGCCTCCGTGGGTGTACGGCGGACCGTGCACACCGGCGCCATCGGGTACTACGTCTCCCGGATCGCCGAGCAGGGCCTGGTCGGCATCGGCTTCGTGGCCGGCATGCCGAACATGGGGTACACCGGCGTCAAGGGCGCCGCGGTCGCCACCAGCCCCCTCGCCATCGCCGTACCGGCGGGCGAACACGCCCCGCTGCTCCTCGACATGGCCACCGCCACCATCGCCCTCGGCAAGATCCGCCAGGCGAAGGCGAGCGGCACCCCGCTGCCGGAGGGCGCGGCGGCAACGGAGGACGGCACCCCCACGACCGACCCGGAGAAGGCGGTCATGCCGCTGCCGCTGGGCGGCGCGAAGGGCTCGGGCATGTCCCTGGCCTTCGAACTCCTGACGAGCGTCCTGGTCGGCGCGCCGATCTTCGCGTCCTTCCACTCGGACGACCCGGCAGGCCGCAAGCACCGCCAGAACGCCCTCCTGATCGCCGTGGACCCGGCGGCCTTCGGCGGCACGGACGCGTTCACCGAGGACGTCGACGCGACCCTGAGCACCCTGAAGGGCCTGCCGGTGGCGGACGACGCGGACGGCGTGTACTACCCGGGCGAGCGCAGCGCGACGGTGGCGGAGAAGCGGGGAGAGCAGGGCATCCCCGTGGCCCCCAAGGTCTGGCGAGACCTGACGGAACAGGCGGAGAAGCTGGGTGTGGAGCTGCCGCAGACGTCTGCTTGATATGCCGGTTCACCCCCGCGCCCCTTCTTCAGGGGCGCGGGGAACCGCGCTGTCAGCGACCTTCCCGATGTGCCCCGGGCAGACAGCAAGGCACATGCCCGTGCTCCGCCAGACACGCGGCCCGCTGAGCACTCTCGATCATGTCCTCACTGTCGGACGCGGCGTTGGCAAGACTCGTACAACACAGCACGAGCAACAACGCACCCCCGACGAACGGCAGAGCCCGCCGCCGAGGCGGCGGCGCCAACAACGCCCGCACCCGCTGAGGCACCGCACCTCCGGTCGCGGCCAGCCGGCCAGGGACCGGCGCGACGGACGCGAGCGCCGCCCGGCCCACCGACCGCGCCACGACCCGCCGGTCACCGACACACGCCGCCGCCTCCTCGTCGGCCCACCGCTCCAGAATGAAGCCGCCCGTGTCGGCCACCGGCCGCAGCAGCGGCGTCACGGCCGCCGTCAGCCGCCAGACGGTCTGGAACAGATGGTGCCGACCCCTCAGATGGGCCCGCTCATGGGCCAGCAGCGCCTCGCGCTCCCCGTCGCCGAGACACCGCAGCATGCCCCGGGACACCACGATCCGCCCGGGCGCACCCGGCAGCGCGAAGGCGGCCGGCGACGCGTCGTCGAGGACGGCGAGTTCGGTGTCGCCCGGCAGCAGCCGGCACTCCCGGCGCGCCCACCGCAGGTGCCGCGCCTGCCGTACGGCGGCCACCCCGAGCCCCACGCAGGACGCGGCCAGGGCGAGCGCCGCGACCGTCGCGACGGTCAGGTACACCGGGTCGTCGGCCCGCAGCGCCGCCACCGACCACTCGCCCTCCTCGGCGACCTCGGGGATCCGGGCGAACCCGGCGAAGGCCAGCAGGGCCAGCGACCCCAGCCAGCCGAGCGCCGTCACCAGCGCGGCGCAGGCCAGCGCCCAGGCGGCGGGACGCGGGGCCAGCCGCCGCGCCGGACGGGGCGCGAGCACCGCGAGGACGACGGTGACCAGGAGGGGGACGTAGACACTGATCCGCACCGGCTCACGGCTCCTTGCCGTCGGGACCGGAGTCCGGTCCGGAGTCCGGTCCGGAGCCCTGGCCGGGCTCGTGGTCGGTGAGCAGTCGCTGCAGCAACTCCTCGTCCTCGCGCGACAGTTCGGAGACGAAACGGCTGAGCACCGCCTCGCGGTCGGAGCCGTGTTCCAGCAGCGCGTGCATCTGCTCGGCCGTGTGCGAGGCCTCGTCCCGGACGGGCGCGTAGGCGTAGCCGCGGCCCGCGCGGTGCCGGACGAGCATGCCCTTGTCGTACAGCCGCGACAGGATCGTCAGCACGGTCGTGTAGGCGAGGTCGCCGGGCAGCCGGCCCAGGACCTGCCGTGCGGTCAGCGGCTCGTCGGCCGCCCACAGCGTGGCGAGCACACCGCTCTCCAGCTCACCGCGCGCCCGCCTGCCGGCCGCCTCGCCCTCCTGGTCGTGCACCGAACCTCACCGTCCTTCGTCGCTCGGCCGCACAGCTTACCCATTGGGCTACTACATGTTGTACGAGCTTACCTACTACATGTTGTAGAGTTTCGCCGCCTCACTCCACCTGCGGAGGAACAAGCCCATGCCCCACCTCGGAAGTACGGTGCATCTGCGCGCCCTCGCGGCCGCCACCCTGGGTGCCCGGCCCGCGCCGCCGCCCCGCCGTACGGCCCCGGGCGAGCGCGTCGTGATTGTCTCCGCCAGCATCGGAGCCGGCCACGACGGTGCCGCGCACGAGCTGCATCGCCG
This sequence comes from Streptomyces sp. CA-249302, assembly GCF_050936785.1. Classification (NCBI taxonomy): domain Bacteria; kingdom Bacillati; phylum Actinomycetota; class Actinomycetes; order Kitasatosporales; family Streptomycetaceae; genus Streptomyces; species Streptomyces sp. CA-249302. The sequence continues at coordinate 9,673,430 of NZ_JBNJMG010000001.1, forward strand.
GCTCCTGGCATCCGGCGTCACGGTCGACCGCTTCGACCTGCTCGACCTGCTGCCCGCCCGGATCGGCCGGGCCGTCCGCGACGGCTACCACCGGATGCTCGTCCGGGCGCCCTGGGCCTACCAGCGCATCTACAACAGCACCGAGCGCTCCGGTGGCGGCGGCCCGCTGGCCCGCGCGCTGCTGCGCACCGCCGAGGACCGGATGCTGCGCGCTCTGCCCGCGGACACCGGCGCCGTCGTCTCCACCTACCCCGGGGCCAGCCGGGTGCTGGGCCGGCTCCGGCTGGCCGGCCGCCTCGACGTGCCGGTGCTCACCTACCTCACCGACTTCTCCGTGCACCCTCTCTGGGTGGCCGACGGCGTGGACGTCCACCTCGCCGCCCACGCCGTGCCCGCCGCCCAGGCCCGGGCCCTCGGCGCGCACGACGTCCGGGTGGCGGGGCCGGTCGTCGACCCCCGATTCCGCCCCGCACGGGCGGCCGAACGGAGCGCCGCGCGGGCCCGGTTCGGGCTGCCCGACAGCGCCCCGCTGGCGCTGCTGGTGGCCGGTTCCTGGGGTGTCGGACCGGTCCGGCAGGTGGCGCTGGAGCTGCGCGAGTGCGGCGCGGCCGTACCGGTCGTCGTCTGCGGGCGCAACGAGGTGCTGGCCCAGCAGCTGCGCGCGGACGGCATCGAGCACGTCCACGGCTGGGTCGACGACATGCCCGGCCTGATGCACGCGGCCGATGTTCTGGTGCAGAACGCCGGAGGCCTGACCTCCCTGGAGGCCTTCGCCGCGGGGCTGCCCGTCCTCAGCTATCGCTGCATACCCGGCCACGGGCTGACCAACTCCGCCGCGCTCGACGAGGCGGGCGTGGCGGCCTGGACCCAGGACCCCGCCGAACTCAAGGACGTCCTCTGCGACTTGATCGACGGACCACGCGGCCTGCTCCAGCGCGAGGCGGGGTTCGGACTCTTCGCGAGCGCCGGTCAGGGCCCCGCGGACGAGATAGCGAGGGCCTGCCGGAACGCGGGCCCCCTCCCCGTACCGCCCGTTCCGGTCGTACGACGGACCAGGCCCCGATCGGTCGTACGGCGCCTCGTCGCCACGGCGGCCGTGGCCTGCACGGTCTGGGCCGGCGCCGTCGGCACCGCGGTCGCCACCACCGGCAGCGGCACCGGCGTCATGCACGCCATCGGCCGCAGCCTCGACCTCGACGACCCGCCGCACCCCGACGGCCCGCACCACCCGGAGCACCACTCGTGACCGCCGCGCGCCTGCTCCGTACGACCGTCCTGGTCGCCCTCCCGGTCCTCGCCGCCGCGCACGCGGCACCCGTGGTGTCGACCTTCGGCCCGCTGCGCAACCGGACCATGCCCCGCCTGGCCGGCCGCGGCCGCGCCGACCACGTCGCCCTGACCTTCGACGACGGACCCGACCCGCTGTCCACCCCGTTCTTCCTGCGGGCCCTGGCGGAGCGGAAGGTCACGGCCACCTTCTTCCTGCTCGGCCGCCAGGCGCGCCGCTCGCCCGGCCTGGTCCGCGAGATCGCCGACGCGGGCCACGAGATCGGGATCCACGGCTGGCACCACCGGCCCCTGCTGCTGCGCGGCCCGCGTGCCACGTACGACGACTTCGCCCGCGCCAGGGACACGGTCGGCGACCTCGCCGGGCGCCCGCCCGCGCTCTTCCGGCCGCCCTACGGCGTGATGTCCACCGCCGCCCACCTCGCGGCCCGCCGCCTCGGCCTCACTCCCGTGCTGTGGACCAGCTGGGGCGAGGACTGGACGGCCCGCGCCACACCGGAGTCCGTCCACCGCACGGTCACCGGGGACCTGCACGGCGGCGGCACGATCCTGCTCCACGACTCCGACTGCACCTCGGCCCCGGGCGCCTGGCGCTCGGCCCTGGGCGCGCTCCCGAGGATCCTCGACACCTGCGAGGACCGGGGACTGTCCGTCGGACCGCTGCGCGAGCACGGGTGGTACGGGGGAGAGGCGCCGCTGATCTGACAGTGGGCGTGCCGCTGTTCTGGCAGCGGGCGTGACGTTGTTCTGACGGTGGGCGCCGCGCTCAGCCGGCGGTGGCGCGGACCCCGTCCAGGGCGATGGACAGCACCCGGTCGCGCTGGGCGTCGTCGACGAAGACCGTGGCGGTGATGCCGGCGACCAGGCGGAGCAGGTCGCCGAAGTCCATGTCCGTGCGGGCCACGCCCGCCTCCTGAGCCCGCTCGAACAGCGGGCCGCCGGCCGCGAACATCGACTCGCGGCAGGCGTCGAAGATCTCGGACTCGTCGTCGAGCGCCTCGCGCACGGCCCGCTTGGTCACCATGTAGCCCGTGAACCGGGTCAGCCAGGAGGTGAGCGCCTCCCACGGCTCCAGGACGGCGACCTCCTCGGCCACCCTGACGAGCTCGTTGACCTCGTCCGCGTACACGCTCTCGAAGAGCTCGCGGCGGGACGGGAAGTTCCGGTACAGCGTGCCGATCCCCACACCCGCGCGCTTCGCGATGTCCTCCAGCGAGGCCTCCGCCCCGTGCTCGGCGAACGCCTCCCGGGCAGCCGCCAGCAGGGCGTCGTAGTTGCGCGCGGCGTCCTTGCGATGCGGGCGGCGGGACGCCACGAGTTCACGGACGGGGTACGGCTGGGCCGTCACTGCTGCCTCCCGGGAAGGACTCGGTTGAACCGGAGGTGTGCCTCCGCTACAGTGGAGGCGTACCTCCACTTTAGCAGTGTGGGTGTGCACGCCCCCGCGCTCAGGGCCCGTACAGCCATGGCCCGAGAACCTCGGCCGCACCCCGTTCGTTCGGAGAGGCCCTCCATGCCCCGCAAGTCCACCCGTCTCACCTTCGCCGTCCTCGCGACCGGTGCCGGTGTCTTCTCCATGCTGCAGTCGCTGATCGCACCGGCGCTGCCGACCGTGCAGCACGCGCTGCACACCTCCCAGTCCACGGCGACCTGGGTGATGACGGCCTATCTGCTGTCCGCCTCCGTCTTCACGCCGATCCTCGGCCGCGTCGGCGACCTGGCCGGCAAGAAGCGCACCCTCGTCTCCGTCCTGCTCGTCGTGATGGCCGGCTGTCTGCTGGCCGCGCTCGCCCCGAACATCGGCGTACTGATCGTCGCCCGGGTCCTCCAGGGCGTGGGCGGTGCCCTGTTCCCGCTGTCGTTCGGCATCATCCGGGACGAGTTCGCCCCGTCGCAGGTCAGCGGCAGCATCAGCAACCTGTCCGCCGTGATCGCCGCGGGCGGCGGCGTCGGCATCGTCGCGGCCGGCCCGATCGTGTCGGCCCTCGACTACCGCTGGCTGTTCTGGATCCCGGTCGGCGTCGTCGCGGCCACCGTCCTCATCGCCCTGCGTTACGTCCCCGAGTCGCCCAACCGGGCGGAGGGGAGCGTCAGTTGGCTCGGCGCCGGCCTGCTGTCGGCCTGGCTGGTGGCGCTGCTGCTGCCGCTGAGCCAGGCGAGCGTGTGGGGCTGGGGCTCGCCGAAGGTGATCGGTCTGTTCGCCGCCGCGGTCGTGCTGTTCGCGGTGTGGCTGCTGACGGAGGCCCGCTCCCGCACCCCGCTGATCGACCTGCGTGTGATGCGGCTGCCCGCCGTGTGGACCACCAACACCGTGGCCCTGCTGTTCGGCGCGGGCATGTACGGGCTGTGGTCCTTCCTGCCCGGCTTCGTGCAGACGCCGAGCTCCGCGGGATACGGCTTCGGCGCGAGCGTCACCGCCTCCGGGCTGCTGATGCTGCCCATGCTGGTGACGATGTTCTTCTCGGGCATCCTCAGCGGCCGGCTCCAGCCCGTCGTGGGCGCCAAGGCCCTGCTGACCGCCGGCGCCGCACTCGGCGCCCTGGCCCTCGGGATGCTCGCCGCCTGGCACGAGGAGCAGTGGCAAGTAGCCCTGGTCTCCGGCGTGTTCGGCCTCGGCATCGGACTAGCCTTCGCCTCCATGGCCAACCTCATCGTCGGCAGCGTCCCGGCCTCCCAGACCGGCGCCGCGACCGGCATGAACGCCAACATCCGCACCATCGGCGGTTCCATAGGCGCCGCCCTGACCAGCGTCCTGGTCACCGGCCGGCTCCAGCCCTCGGGCCTGCCGTACGCCTCCGGCTACACCCACGGCTTCACCCTGCTGGCGGTGGCCTGCCTGGCCGCCGCGCTGGCTGCGCTGCTGGTGCCGGTGGCCCGGGCGGGACGGCTCACCGGTACGACGCGGGTGGCCGACGGCGAGCCGGAAGCGGTCACGACCGGCACACGCGGCTGACGAACAGGGGCCGGCCCGGACGCCGGGCCGGCCCCACCGCCCGCTCGCGCCCATCGGGTCCGCCGGAACACCCGTGCCTGTACGGTAAGGTTGACCTGCACGATCACGCGGTTCACCGCGCGAGAGGCACCGGGACGTGGCGCAGCTTGGTAGCGCACTTGACTGGGGGTCAAGGGGTCGCAGGTTCAAATCCTGTCGTCCCGACTCGATGGAGTCGCAGGTGAGGGGCGGTTTCGGAGGAATCCGAAGCCGCCCGTTCATCATTCTCGGCGGTGCCGCCGCCCCGGGCAGACCCTGTCAGTGGTTCCCAGACCAGCAGCGCCGGGTCGACGGGCAGCCGTAAAGGGCCCATCGATGTCCCCGTGATCAACGGCTGCTCGCACTCGGCGAAAGCGGTCAGTATCGGGATATGAAACAGCCTCGCGCGGCACCCTTCAGGAAGCCTCGACGGCAGTCCGGCGCTCCGCCGCCTCCACGATGTTCGTGATCAGCATGGCGCGGGTCATCGGTCCGACGCCGCCGATCGGGGGAGCGAGGCTCCCGGCGATCCGGTCGACGTCGGGGTGGACGTCGCCGAGGATGCCCTCCACGGTCCGGGTGAGGCCCACGGACAGCACGGTCGCGCCCGGCTTGATCCAGTCGGGCTGCACCAGATGGGCCACCCCGGCGGCGGCGACCACGACGTCCGCGGCGCTGGTGTGGGCGGCGATGTCGCGGGTCGCCTCGTGACACAGGGTGACCGTGGCGTGTTCGGTGCGCCGGGTGAGCATCAGCCCGAGGGGTCGGCCGACCGTCACACCGCAGCCGATGACACAGAACTGGGCGCCGGTGATGGGGACTTGATGGCGCCGGAGCAGATCGAGGATGCCCCGGGGTGTGCACGGCAGGGGCGCGGGGGTCCCGAGCACCAGACGGCCCAGGTTGGTCGGGTGCAGCCCGTCGGCGTCCTTGGCCGGGTCGACCAGCTCCAGCACCGCGTGCATGTCGAGGTGCGCGGGCAACGGGAGTTGGACGATGAAGCCGGTGCACGCCGGGTCGGCGTTCAGGCGCAGCACGGCCGCCTCGACGTCGGCCTGCGTCGCGGTGGCCGGCAGCTCGACGCGCAGCGAGGCGATGCCGACCTCGGCGCAGTCCCGGTGCTTGCCGCCCACGTAGGAACGGCTGCCGGGGTCGTCGCCGACGAGGATCGTGCCGAGCCCGGGGACGATGCCGCGGGTCCGCAACGCGGCGACCCGGTCGGCGAGTTCACGCTTGATGTCTGCCGCGGCTGCGGAGCCGGAGAGAACGGTCGCGGTGGACAAGGGGGCACACCTTCCGTCGTGAAGCGTGATGTCGGCTGAGAACGTGATGTCAGCTGAAGATGACCGTGCGGTTGCCGTGCAGCAGAACGCGGTTCTGGCAGTGCCAGTTGACCGCCCGTGCCAGGGCGGTGCGCTCGGCGTCCCGGCCGACCAGGACGAGTTGGTCCGCGGAGAGCCGGTGGTCGACCCGGATGACCTCCTGCTCGATGATCGGCCCTTCGTCCAGGTCCGCCGTGACGTAGTGCGCGGTGGCGCCGACGTGCTTCACGCCGCGCTGGTAGGCCTGGTGGTAGGGCTTGGCACCCACGAAGCTCGGCAGGAACGAGTGGTGGATGTTGATCGCCCGGCCTTCGAGGCTCTTGCACAGGTCGTCCGAGAGGATCTGCATGTACCGGGCGAGCACCACAAGGTCGATGTCGTGCTCGGCCACGAGTTCCAGCAGCCGGGCCTCGGACTGCGGCTTGGTCGCCGCGCTGACCGGGACGTGCTCGAAGGGGATGCCGGCCGCGTCCGCCATGGGCTTGAGATCGGCGTGGTTGGAGACGACGAGCGCGATGTCGGCGTCGAGGGTGCCGCTCTTGAAGCGGTAGAGCAGGTCGGCCAGGCAGTGGTCGAACTTCGACACCATCACCAGGACGCGGGGCTGCACCGACGCGTCCCGCAGCTCCCACTGCATCCCGTAGGTGTCCGCGACGGTGGCGAAGGCCTCCTTGAGGCCGGCGAGGGTGATCGTCTCGTCGGCGGTCCTGAACTCGGTGCGCAGGAAGACGAGTTCGTGGTCGGGGTCGTCGAACTGCTGGTGCTCGGTGATGTCGCAGCTGTGCCGGACGAGGAAGCTGGTCACGGCGTTGACGATGCCGGGGCGCTCGGGGCAGCTCAGGGTCAATACGAACTGGGTGCTCATGGCTGTCTCCTCAGCACTCGACCACGTTGAGGGCGAGACCGCCACGCGCGGTCTCCTTGTACTTGTCCTTCATGTCGGCCCCGGTCTCCCGCATGGTCTTGATCGCCTTGTCGAGGGAGACGTGATGGGTGCCGTCGCCGTGGATGGCCATCCGCGCGGCGGTGATCGCCTTCAGCGAGGCGACGGCGTTGCGCTCGATGCAGGGGATCTGCACGAGCCCGCCGACGGGGTCGCAGGTGAGGCCGAGATTGTGCTCGATGCCGATCTCGGCGGCGTTCTCGACCTGTTCGGGGGTGCCGCCGATGACCTCGGCCAGCCCGGCGGCCGCCATCGAGCAGGCCGATCCGACCTCGCCCTGGCAGCCGACCTCGGCCCCGGAGATCGAGGCGTTCTCCTTGAACAGCACACCGACGGCCGCCGCGGTCAGCAGGAACCGCACGATGCCGTCCGCGTTCGCGCCGCGCACGAACCGCTCGTAGTAGTGCAGTACGGCGGGGATGATTCCGGCGGCGCCGTTGGTCGGGGCGGTGACGACCCGGCCGCCGGCCGCGTTCTCCTCGTTCACGGCCAGCGCGTACAGCGTCACCCACTCCATGGCGTGCAGGGAGTCGGTCTCCGCGTCGTCGTCCGCGTTGAGGAGCCGGTGGTGCAGCGCGGCGGCCCGGCGGCGCACCTTCAGGCCGCCGGGCAGCACACCGTCGGTGGCGCACCCCTGCCGGACGCACTCCTGCATGACGGACCAGATGTGCAGCAGCCCGGCCCGGACCGCGGCCTCGCTGCGCCAGGCCGTCTCGTTCGCCATCATGATCGAGCTGATCGACAGGCCGGTGGCCTCGGTGTGCGCCAGCAGCTGTGCGCCGGTGGTGAACGGATAGGGCACCGCAGTGGTGTCCGGGACGATCTGCGGGCCGTTCGCCTGGTCCTCGTCCAGGACGAAGCCGCCGCCGACGGAGTAGTAGGTCCGCAGTGACACGCGACGGCCGGCGCTGTCGACCGCCTCGAAGGTCATGGCGTTGGAGTGGAACTCCAGCCGCTTGCCGCGGTGCAGGACGATGTCGTCGTCAACACGGAAGGCGAGGGGGTGCTTGTCGAGCAGGCGCAGGCTGCCCGTCGTACGGACCCGGTCCATGGTCGGTTCGGCCAGGGCGGGGTCCACCGTCTCGGGGGCGTGGCCCTCCAGACCGAGCACGACCGCCTTGACGCTGCCGTGCCCGTGTCCGGTGGCGCCCAGCGAGCCGAACAGCTCGACATGGACGCCGTACGTGTCCTCCAGCAGTCCTTCCTGTTCGAGGGCGAGCGCGAAGGAGTTCGCGGCCCGCATCGGGCCGACCGTGTGCGAACTGGACGGTCCGATGCCCACCTTGAACATGTCGAAGACGCTGAGGGTCATCCGGTGCCTCCGCCGTACTCCGAGGCCGCGTCGACCAGCCAGGCCGCCGCGTACGGGGCGAAGGAGGAGCGGACCAGCAGCCACACGCCGGAGGCCGCCTCCTCGCGGACGACCAGGGTGATGCCTGTCTGCGCGAGGAGGGTGGTGTAGCAGGACCCGACGGGGGACACCCTGGGATCCAGGTCGATGGCGCAGCCCTGGGCGAGGATCTCGCGGGTGAGGCTGCCCCGCAGGGACAGCACGGTGCGCTGCGCGGAGACGTCGGTGACGGTGGCGAACTCCTCGCCGATCGCCGACCGCAGCTTCTCGGCCAGCGCCTCGGCGGTGTCCGCCGGGGCGACCAGCAGCCACTCGTCGGGACCCAGCCACAGGGCCTTGACCTCACCGGACAGTTCCGCATGCGAGGCGGACGGCAGCGGGAAGCCCAGGACCGACTCGACGGCCCTCGCCGCCGGACTGTCCGGCGCCACCCGCAGGGTGAGCTGGGTGAGGAAGGGCAGTTCCTGGACCTGGAAGCCGGCGGGCAGCCGCCCGAAGGCCTCCTGCCAGTCGCCGAGCGGGCTGAAACGGGCGGGGGTGTCAACCGTCACGGCGGGTTCCCTCCTTGTCGAAGACCACGGGGTCGGTCACGAGCACCGGTACGGTGCGTCCTGCCAGCGGGACGTAGAGGGTCTCGCCGACACGGCCGGTGCCACCGCGCAGCAGGGCGAGGGCGAAGGTGCGCCGCAGGGCGTCGCTGCGGTAGCTGGAGGTGACGTGCCCGAGCATCGGGACCGGCGGCGCGGGCACCGTCTCGGTCGCGATGATCTGGGCGCCCTCCGGCAGCAGGGTCTGCTCGTCGACGGGCAGCAGGGCGACCAGCTGCTTGCGGTCGGTGCGCTGGTTCTCGGCCCGGCCGAAGGACCGCTTGCCGATGAAGTCGTCCTTCTTCTTGGACACCACCCACGACATCCCCAGGTCCTGCGGGGTGATCGTGCCGTCGGTGTCCTGCCCGATGATCGGGTAGGCCTTCTCCGCGCGCAGCACGTGCATGGTCTCGGTGCCGTACGGCGTGATGCCGAACGGACCGCCCGCCGCGTACACGGCCTCCCACACCGAACGGGCGTACCAGGCGGGCACGTTGATCTCGTAGGCGAGCTCACCGGAGAAGCTGATCCGGGCCACCCGGGCGGGGACGTCCGCGACGACGGTGTCCTGCCAGGTCATGAACCCGAACGCGTCGTTGCTCACGTCCAGGGTGGGCGCGACCAGCGCCAGCACGTCCCGCGAGCGGGGTCCGACCAGCGGGATCGTCGCCCAGTGCTCGGTGACGGAGGCGAGGTGGACCCTGAGGTCCGGCCACTCCGTCTGGAGGAACTCCTCCATCCAGTCAAGGACCTTGGCGGCGTTGCCGGTGGTCGTGGTGACCAGGAACTCCTCGTCGGCGATCCGCAGCACGGTGCCGTCGTCGAGTGCCATGCCGTCGAAGCCGCACATCACGCCGTAGCGGACCCGGCCGACCTTCAGCGAGCTCATCAGGTTGGTGTAGAGCCGGTCCAGCAGGATGCCGGAGTCCGGTCCCTGGACGCTGATCTTGCCGAGCGTGGAGCCGTCCATCATGCCGACGCCCTCACGGGTCGCCCGGCACTCCCGCAGCACGGCCTCGTCCATGGTCTCCCCGTCGAGGGGGTAGTACCACGGCCGCTTCCACTGCCCCACGTTCTCGAACAGCGCCCCGTGCGCGACATGCCACGGGTGTACGGCGGTGATCCGGACCGGGTCGAACAGCTCGCCCCGGTTGCGGCCGGCGAACGCGGCGAACGACACCGGCACCGTCGGCGGCCGCAGCTTCGGGGTGCCCAGCTCGGCGATGTCCAGCCCCAGCGCCTCGGCGATGATCCCGGAGGTCAGCACGCCCGAGGTACGGCCCTGGTCGTGGGCGGTGCCGATGGTGGTGTACCGCTTGACGTGCTCCACCGAGCGCAGACCGGCCCCGGTGGCCCGGAGCACGTCCGTGACGGTCCCGTCGCGCTGGAGGTCCACGAACTGGACGTCTCCGGAGCCCCCGGAGACGCGCCACAGCACCGCGCCCTGTTCGCCGGCGGGCTCGTCGGCGACGGCCGGGAGAGCGACCGGCTGCGCGGTCCGACCAAGCGCCGACAGCGCTTCTACGGCCGTCTCGGCGCCGTCCGCGAGAACCCCGGACGGCGTGAGGGCGCCGTTGGCGGCACCCGCCGCCCGCACGGTGTCCAGAGCGGCAGCGGGTACGAAGGAGCCCAGGTCGGCGTCATAGCGCAGCGCGCCACGGGCCTGGCTGAACAGTGCCACGGCCGGGTTCCAGCCGCCCGACACGAGCAGCAGGTCGCAGCCGAGTTCCTCGGAGCCGACCTTGACGCCGGTGATCCGCTCGGTGCCGGTCGTGCCGGTGACCACCTGCCCGGTGCGCATCTCGATGCCCCGCGCGGCACACGCCTCGCGCCAGTGCGCGGGCACGTTCTCGCGTACGTCGATCACCGCGACGATCTCGGCGCCCGCGTCGGCGAGTTCGGTCGCCGCGCGGTAGGCGCTGTCGTTCGTGGTGAACACGGCGATCTCACGGCCCGGCAGGACGCCGAAGCGGTTGAGGTAGGTGCGGGCGGAGTTCGCCAGCATGATGCCGGGGCGGTCGTTGTCGTCGAAGGCGATCGGCCGCTCGTAGGCGCCGGTCGCGAAGACGACCTGCTTGGCCCGGATGCGCCAGATCCGCTGCCGGGAGACATGCGCGGGCGCGTCGGCGCCGAGGTGGTCGGTGCGCTTCTCCAGGGCGAGGACGAGACCGTCGTCGTAGTAGCCGACGGCGGTGGTGCGCTGGAGGTGGCGGACGTCGGCGTTGGCCGCGAGTTCGGCGGTGGCTTCGGTGAGCCAGTCGTCGAGGCCGTCCCGGCTGCCGAGCAACGAGCCGCCGGGGGAGGGGAGTTCGTCGACCAGGACGACCCGGACACCGGAGCGTGCGGCGGTCAGCGCGGCGGCCAGTCCGGCCGGACCGGCGCCGACGACCAGCACCTCGCAGTGGGCGTGCATCGTGTCGTACCGGGCCGGGTCGGGCTCGGAGCCGAGTCGGCCCTGACCGCTGAGGCCGCGGGCGACGAGACCGTCGTACAACTCGACGGTGGTGGCCGTGAGCATCGGCTCGGGGAAGGGGGCCTCGATCTGCACCAGGGCGTTGGGCTCCTCGACCCCGGCGGTCATGATGCCGCGCGGCCGCCCGTACTTGATGCCGGTGGCCACGTGGTGGACCCCGTTGGCCAGCAGGGCGGAGGCGAGGGTGTCGCCGGGGTGGCCGGTGTACGCGCGGCCGTCGAAGGTGAACGACAGGGTCTTCGCGCGGTCCACGGAGCCGAGGCCGTCGACACGGAACGTGCTGCTCATGCGCGGGCCTCCTCACCCGGTCGGTACACGGCGAGGAACTCGTGGGTGCCGGTGTCGCGCACGGCGTTGAACCAGCGGCGGCAGCCCGCCGAGTGCATCCACCGCTCCGCGAACTCGCCCTTGGGGTTGTCGCGGAAGAAGACGTAGTGCGCCCACTGCTCGTCGTCGAGCTCGGCGGGCCGCTCGGGGTAGGGGACGTGCGCCTGGCCGCCGTAGTGGAACTCGGCTTCCTCGCGCTCGCCGCACCAGGGGCAGGCGATCAGTTGCATCGGGGTCTCCGGAGGGTGCTCAGTGGGCGACGGCGGCCGCGCCGTGCTCGTCGACCAGCGCGCCGGTGACGAACCGGTTCAGGGTGAACGGCGCGTTGTACGGGTGGGGTTCGTCGTGGGCGATCGTGTGCGCGTAGCACCAGCCGACACCCGGGGTGGCCTTGAAACCGCCCGTTCCCCAGCCGCAGTTGAGGTAGAGGTTCTGGACCGGGGTGAGCCCGACGATGGGGGAGGCGTCCGGGGTGGTGTCGACGATGCCGGCCCAGGTGCGCAGCATGTGCGCGCGGGCGAACACCGGGAACAGCTCCAGGGCGGCCGCCATCTGCCGCTCGATGATGTGGAACGCGCCGCGCTGGCCGTACCCGTTGTAGCTGTCGATGCCCGCGCCCATGACCAACTCGCCCTTGTGCGCCTGCGACACGTAGACGTGCACGGCGTTGGACATGACGACCGTCGGGTGCACCGGCTCCAGCAGCTCCGACACGAGCGCCTGCAACGGGTGGCTCTGGAGCGGGAGTCGCAGGCCCACCATGGCGGCGAGCACCGAGGTGTGCCCGGCGCCGGCGAGGGCCACCTTTCCGGCGGCGATACGGCCACGGGTGGTCCGTACGCCGGTCACCCGCCCGCCCTCGACGTCGATGCCGGTGACCTCGCAGTTCTGGATCAGGTCGATGCCGTACGCGTCGGCCTTCCGCGCGAAGCCCCAGGCGACGTAGTCGTGCTTGGCGATGCCGGCGCGCGGCTGGTAGGTCGCGCCGAGCACCGGATAGCGCACGTCCGGGTCGATGTTGACGATCGGGCAGACCTTGGCGACCTCGTCCGGCTCCAGCCACTCGGCGTCGATGCCGTTGAGCTGGTTGGCGTAGACGCGGCGCTTGCTGTCGCGGATGTCCTGGAGGGTGTGGGCGAGGTTGAGCACACCGCGCTGGCTGAAGAGGATCGGGTAGTCGAGGTCCTCTTCGAGGGTCTCCCACAGCTTCAGGGAGTGCTCGTAGATGCCGGAGCTCTCGTCCCACAGGTAGTTGGAGCGGATGATCGTGGTGTTGCGGGCCATGTTGCCGCCCGCCAGCCACCCCTTCTCCAGCACGGCGATGTTGGTGATGCCGTGGTTCTTCGCCAGGTAGTAGGCGGTGGCCAGACCGTGCCCGCCGCCACCGACGATCACCACGTCGTACGACGGCTTGGGGTCGGGGTTGCGCCAGAGGAAGTCCGGGTGGTCCGGGAGCGGGGTGCCGGTCATGCCGCCTCTCCGTTCAGCTGGGGGTACAGGGGGAACGCGGAGGCAAGCTTCGTCACCCGGGCGCGCAGTTCCTCGGCCTGTTCGGCGGAGAGCTGCTCGGGCTTGAGCGTCTGGGCGATGATGTCGGCGACCTCGCGGAACTCCACGTCGCCGAAGCCCCGGGTGGCCAGGGCGGGGGTGCCGATGCGCAGCCCGGACGACACCATGGGCGGGCGTGGGTCGAAGGGGACGGCGTTGCGGTTGACGGTGATGCCGACCGAGTGCAGCCGGTCCTCGGCCTGGCGGCCGTCGAGCGGGCTGTTGCGCAGGTCCACCAGGATGAGATGCACCTCCGTGCCCCCGGTCAGCACCGTGATGCCCGCTTCCGCCACGTCGTCGGCCAGCAGCCGCCCGGCGAGGATCTTCGCGCCCTTCAGCGTGCGCCGCTGCCGCTCGCGGAACTCCTCGCTCGCGGCCATCTTGAAGGCGACCGCCTTGGCCGCGATCACGTGCTCGAGGGGCCCGCCCTGCTGTCCCGGGAACACCGCCGAGTTGATCTTCTTGGCCAGCTCCGCCTTGCTGAGGATCACGCCGCCGCGGGGACCGCCCAGGGTCTTGTGCGTGGTCGTCGTCACCACGTCCGCGTACGGCACGGGGCTCGGGTGGAGTCCGGCGGCCACCAGACCGGCGAAGTGCGCCATGTCCACCATCAGGTACGCGCCCACGCTGTCGGCGATCCGGCGGAACTCGGCGAAGTCCAGCTGCCGGGGTGGGCCGACCAGCCGGCCACGATCAGCTTCGGCCGGTGGGCGAGGGCGAGCTGCTCCACCTCGTCCATGTCGATACGCAGGTCGGACTCGCGTACGTGGTACGGCACGACGTTGTAGAGCTTGCCGGAGTAGTTCAGCCGCATGCCGTGGGTGAGGTGCCCGCCGTGCGCCAGGTCCAGGCCGAGGATCGTGTCGCCGGGCTGGAGGAGGGCGAACATCGCGGCGGCGTTGGCCTGGGCGCCGGAGTGCGGCTGGACGTTGGCCGCCTCGGCGCCGAACAGGGCCGTGATCCGCTCGATCGCCAGCCGCTCGACGACGTCGACGTGTTCGCAGCCGCCGTAGTAGCGCTTTCCGGGGTAGCCCTCGGCGTACTTGTTGGTCAGTACCGACCCCTGGGCCTCCATCACCGCCAGCGGCGCGAAGTTCTCGCTGGCGATCATCTCCAGCGTCGACTGCTGGCGCTCCAGTTCCGCGTTGACCGCCGCGGCCACCTCCGGGTCGAACTGGGCCAACGGCTGGGAGAGGGCGCTTGCGGCGGCACCGGCCGGGCGTTCCTCCGTGACGTCGAGGCTCATGCAGTCCCCTTGGAAGACTAGATGCGTACGACTGATATATCAGTTGTAGGCGCAAGTCGACTCGAACGTCAAGAGGTCTCGACCCCGACGTCCCGCTCAGAACGGGCAGCCGGGTGTGGATGGGCGACCGCGCCGTCATTGGGCGCAGCCGTCCTCCGACGTCGGCCGAGCCCGAGCGCGGCTGATATATCAATTGTTGGGCTAGGGTGAAGGGTGGTGGAACCCTGGCGAGGAGGGTGTGCATGTCAGTCGCGGCGTCCGAGAGTCGGCTGTCTCTGGCCGAACAGGCCTATGAGGTCCTGTGCGACCGCTTGGTGACCCTGCGGATCGCGCCCGGTACGCCCATCAACGACGAGCAGGTCGCGGCGGAGCTGGGAGTGGGGCGTACGCCGGTGCGCGAAGCCCTCAAACGTCTGGAGGCCGACCGGCTCGTGGTGGCCTTTCCCCGACGCGGCACCTTCGCCTCCGAAGTACAGATCACGGACCTGGGCCACCTCACCGAGGTGCGCCTCCGGCTGGAGCCGCTGGCCGCCGACTGTGCCGCTCGCCGGGCGACCGCGCTGGACCGGGCCGTACTGACCGGACTGCTCGCGGAGTTGGACGCGGCCGACGGGGGAGAGGTCGGGGAGCTCATCGAACTGGACCTCAGGCTGCACCGGGCGCTGTACGCGGCCACCGCGAACCCCTTCCTCTCCGACACACTCGTGCGCTACGACAACCTGGCCACGCGCATCTGGTGCCTCTTCCTCGACCGGCTGCCCGGGCTGGGCGGTCACGTCGGCGAGCACGGTCCGCTCATCCGCGCGGTGCTGGCCGGAGACGCGGCAGGCGCCGCGGACCTGGCCGCCGAGCACGTGAAACGCTTCGAGACCACGATCCGCTCCCTGCTCTGACGCCGCCACGTGGGTTCGTCGCCGCCCGCGAACTCGACGCGATCGACGCCGGCGACCGGTAGCTGCCGCACGCCGGCGACGCCTTCTACCACTACGGCACGCTCGACGGGTACTCCCGCATCCCCCGCGTAGCGCGGCCAAGGGCCAAGGGGTCGCTGGATCCGCCGCTCCACATGTCACATTCCACGCTTCTGGGCAGTCTTTATGGCGTAGGTGGGTTTCTCGTTCGCATCGGGGAGTACGCCATGGACGCACGGGACGAGGCCGCGCGCGGTCTGATCGACATCGAGGGGTACCTGTACCGGAACGCTCATCTGGAAGCGGCGCGTCGGCGGGTGGCGGAGTTCACCGCGCGGGCGGGGGAGCTGAGTCCGGAGCAGAAGCTGGAGATCGAGCAGTGGTACCTCGACGAGCAGCGGTACGTGGCCCGCATGGTGACCGAGCACATCGCCGACTCCGTCAGCGGCGTGGAACAGCAGCACCAGATCCGGATCCGGCAGTGGCTACGAGGGACGCTCATCGCGATGGTCCTCGTCACGCTGTCGATGATCACGTGCGTCGTCGTGGTCCTGGCGTCGTCACGCTGAAGAAGTTCTCCCTCGTCTGCGCTGGTTCCAGGACCGCAGCTTGTCGGGGTTGAGGGTGACCCAGACCAGGGCGGCCCGGTCGTCGGCGACGTGGAGGACGATGACGGCGGCGACCTGGTCGTCGTAGCGGACGACGAGGCCGGTACGGCCGTTCACGGAATGCGTGGTGAGAGTGGTCCGTGGGCGGTGGGCCAGAAGGGTCAGCAGGGTGTCGGCGACCTGCCGGCTGCCGTGCACCGGGCAGGTCAGCGTCCGCACCTTGCCGCCGCCGTCGAAGAACGCGATGACGTCCGGGCACAGCAACGACGTGAGCAGGTCGCCGTCCTCGGTGCGGCACGCGCGGCCGACGGCCTGGGCGACGGCGTCGTGCTGCTGCCGGGTCGTGGGGCGGGAGCGCTGCGACCGCAGCCACTGCCCGGCGCGCTCGGAGAGCTCGGCTGTCTCCGGCTCCGTGCGGGCGACGGGGTCGGCGACCGGGGCCGGGGTCATGCCGAGACAGATCCCGGCCGCGGTCCTCGTCAGCCACCACCGGGGAACGGCGATCCGCCGGCGCGCGGCGTCGGACAGCGCGTACCACCGGCGGTAGGTCTCGTCGACGACGCCCTCCGCAGCAGCCGGGCCGCCCGGCATCCACCGGGCGAACTCCAGCAGGAACCGGCGCTCCTCCAGCAGCTCCGCGATCGACACCGCATCGCCGTGCTCCATACCGCAGCCCCCTCTCGCATGCCCGAGTACGCGGTGGCCCTCTCCTTTTCCGAACGTTCGGAAGGAGAGGGCCACCCGGAGCGCGAGGACTACTTCTGCTGCGCCAGCCAGTCCGCGAACCTGGTCTCCGCGATGTGCGCGCCCGCGCCGGGCAGGAGCGTGTTCTCCTCCAGCGGGGCGCCCCAGTACGTCGCCTCCGGGTCCGTGACGATCTTGCGCGGGTCGTCCGTGGCGGAGAGGCCCATGCGGATGAACTCCTCCAGCTGGAACGCCTCGGGGCCGCCCACCTCCACCGTGCCGTTGACCGGTGCGCCGACCGAGGCGCGGGCGACGGCCGCGGCCACGTCGTCCGAGACCATGGGCTGGATCTTGGCGTCGGGCAGGTGCACGGTGTCGCCCACGGTGACACCGTCGGCGAGCCCCTTCGCGAACTCGAAGAACTGGGTCGCGTGGACGATGGAGTAGGGGAGACCGGACGCCTTGATCAGGTCCTCCTGGACCTGCTTGGCCCGGAAGTACCCGCTGCCCTGGAGGCGGTCGGTGCCGACCACGGACAGCGCCACATGATGCGGCACACCGGCCTCGGCCTCCGCCTTCAGCAGGTTGGTGGTGGAGGTGCGGAAGAACTCCATGACGTCCTCGTCCGCGAACGACGGGGAGTTGGACACGTCGACCACGACCTCAGCGCCCTGGAGGACCTCGGCCAGACCCTCGCCCGTCAGCGTGTTGACGCCGGTGTTGGGCGAGGCCGCGATCGCCTCGTGCCCGTGCTCGCCGAGCCTGGCGACCACCTTCGAGCCGATGAGCCCGGTGCCGCCGATCACTACGACCTTCATAACGGAATTCCTCTCAGGGACTTTCTGATTTTCTGTGCCTGCCATAGAAGAGACCGAACACGGAGTCGGCTTGTGACACCGATTCACTCGACGAGTTTTCCTTCGGTCGAGATCTCGTGCATCAGCGCGGAAATCTCGTCGGGGACGGCCGGAATGCTTTCGCGGGTGATACCGGTGACCGGGGACCACACGAGATTCACCCGGAGAGCGGCATCCTGCTCGGGAAAGTCGCTGCGGTTGTGGCAGCCGCGCGTCTCACGCCGCTCCAGCGCCGACTCGAGGGTGGCCCGGGCCGCGAGCGCCGACGACTTGAGGTCGAAGGCGTGCGCGAGGTCCTGATAGCCGGCGATGTCCGGGTGGACGCCGACGTCCTCCATCCGCTTCTCGATCTCCGCGAGCTCCGCCAGCCCGGCGCGCAGGCCCTCCTCGTCGCGGACGACTCCGGCGTGCTCGGTCATGGTGTTGCGGATGGCACGTTGCAGCGCGCGGACGTTCTCCCGCCCGTCGGCCGCGAGCAGCTCGTCGACCTCCGCGCGGGCCTGCGCGACGGCCGCCGCGGACCGCGGCTGGGCGGTGAGGGCCTGCGAGTACGCGGCCGCGGCCTGCCCGGTGAGACGGCCGTAGACCAGGAGCTCGATGAGACTGTTCCCGCCGAGCCGGTTGGCCCCGTGCAGTCCGCTCGACGCCTCGCCGATGGCGTACAGCCCGCGCACGTCCGTGCTGTGGTCCTCGGGCCGCACCCACACCCCGCCCATCGAGTAGTGCGCGGTGGGCGCGATCTCGATCGGGTCCCGGGTGATGTCCAGCATCTGAAGGTCCAGCAGGGTCTGGTAGACGCGGGGCAGCCGCGTCATGATCGTCTGCCGGGGCAGGTGCGAGACGTCCAGCCAGACGCCGCCCTTCGGGGTGCCGCGGCCCTCCTTGATCTCCGTGTACGAGGCCAGGGCCACGCGGTCGCGGGTGGACAGCTCCATGCGCTCGGGGTCGTAGCGGCTCATGAAGCGCTCGCCGAGAGCGTTGCGCAGGATCCCGCCCTCGCCCCGGGCGGCCTCGCTGACCAGGGTGCCGGCCGCGTTCTCCGGCTCGATGATCCCGGACGGGTGGAACTGCACCAGCTCGGCGTCCCGCAGCCGGGCCCCGGCCTCCACGGCCAGCCGGAAGGAGTCGCCGGTGTTCTCGTCCCGCCGCGAGGACGTACGCCGCCAGATACGGGTGTGACCGCCCGCGGCCAGGATCACGGCGTCGGCCTGGATCAGGTACCGCCTGCCGTTCGTCAGGTCGAAGCCGTACGCCCCGAAGACGGCGCCCTCGTGCACCAGGAGCCGGGTGATGTAGACCCCGTCCAGCACGGGGACGGCGAGCTGTTCCGCCCGCCGGACCAGCGTGCGCTGGATCTCCAGGCCCGTGTAGTCGCCGGCGAAGGCGGTCCGCCGGAACTTGTGCGCGCCGAAGAAGCGCTGCGAGATACGGCCGTCCTCCTCCCTGGCGAAGGCCATGCCGTAGCGCTCCAGGTCGTCGATGCCCCGGGCGGCGCCCCGGGTGACGGTCTCCACGGTGCGCGGGTCGGCGAGGAGGTAGCTCTCCTTGAGGGTGTCCGCGGCGTGCTGCTGCCAGCTGTCCTCGGGGTCCATGGTGGCCAGCGCCGCGTTGATGCCGCCGGCCGCGAGCGCCGTGTGGGCGTCCTCCTTGGGGCGTTTGCCGACGGCGAGGACGTCGATCCCGGCCTCGGCCAGCTCGATCGCCGCCCGCAGACCGGCACCTCCGGTGCCGATCACCAGCACCATGGTGGCGATGCGTTGCTCTGTGATGGCCATGGTCCACTCCGATCGACTGGGTCCTCATCCAGTACGACCGGACGGCCCCGCGATCTGTGACACCCGGCGGTCAGCCGTCCAGCGAAGCCACGTAGCGTGCGAGTTTCTCCGGGTTCATGACCCACAGGAGCCGCTCGATGCCGCGCTCCGAGGTTTCGACGGAGAGCAGCGCCACGGCCTGCCCGTCGGCCAGCACGAGGGCGGCCGGACCGCTGTTCGCCTCCACCCATCGGATGGCCTTGCCGGGCCAGAAGCGCGGGGCGAAGGCGGCGAAGTACCTGGAGACGTGCAGGCGTCCGACCACCGGGATCCTCGACGCGCCGCGGATCCCTCCGCCGTCGGTGTAGCTGACCACGTCCTCGGTGAGCACGTTCTCCAGCACGGACAGATCGCCGTGTTGCGCCGCGGCCAGGAAGACCTCCATCAGCCGCCGGTGGGCGTCGGGGTCCACGGGCTGCCGGCGATCCGAGGAGAGGCGCTTGCGGGCGCGGCTCACCAACTGGCGCGTGTTGGCCTCGCTCGTCTCCAGCATCTCCGCGATCTGCTGGTACGGGTAGTCGAAGGCCTCCCGGAGCACGTACGCGGCCCGCTCCACGGGGTTCAGCTTCTCCAGCAGGAAGAGCACCGCCAGGTCGAGCGCCTCGGCCCGCTCCGCGCCCAGCTGCGGATCCGCCCGGGTGTCGACCGGCTCCGGGAGCCAGGGACCGACGTACGACTCACGCCGCACCCTGGCGGACTGGGCGACGTTGATCGCCAGCCGGGCGGTCACCGTGGCCAGGAACGCCGTGGGCTCCCGGACGGCGGCGCGATCGGTGCCCTGCCATCGCAGCCACGCATCCTGTAGTACGTCCTCGGCCTCCGCCGCACTGCCGAGCACCCGGTACGCGATCCCGAAGAGCTGCGGACGCGCCGCGATGAACGCCTTCGTCCCGTCGTCGGGGGAGTCCGTGTCGTGGCCGGTGCCCATGCGTGTCCCCTCAGGTCGGGGATCAACGATACGACAGGCGCTTACGGTGGGTGCGCCGGCCGGAATCGCAGGTCAGCCGCCGCCGTCGAGGTCGTCACGCCGGCGGAGCACGCGTAGCTCATGGCCGTCGAGCCGCATCTCGTACAGCTTGCCGCGGGCGTTCTCGAAGGGGCGGTGGAGGATCAGCAGCAGGGTGCCGTCGAAGGTGCGGAACAGCATGCCGTGTCCGCTGTCGTCC
Organism: Streptomyces sp. CA-249302; assembly: GCF_050936785.1. NCBI lineage: Bacteria > Bacillati > Actinomycetota > Actinomycetes > Kitasatosporales > Streptomycetaceae > Streptomyces > Streptomyces sp. CA-249302. The sequence continues at coordinate 9,693,525 of NZ_JBNJMG010000001.1, forward strand.
CGGACCAGGGGGCGGCGCTGTTCCCAAGGTCCCCTGATGTCACCGGATCTGGAGACCGCGTAGGTCTGCACATAGCCGCCGCTGATCGTGCCGTCCTGCCCGGCCAGGTTCTTCTCGTACGTCGACCACAGCATCAGGAGCGACCCGTCGGGGGTGTCGTACAACTGCGGTCCGTCGGTGATGTACGGCGCGAGCTGGTGCGGGACGCCGGCGGGGATCTGCTCGGTGAGCCAGGGTGCGTCGGAGGCCTTGAAGAGGAGGACCGGGTCGCCGGTCGTGCCGGTCAGGTCGGGGGTGAGCCGGATCGCCTCCATGGTTCCGTCGACGGTCTGGAGCCATTCGTGCGCGTACACCATCCACGGCTGCCCGGCCCGGTCGACGTGGAGCGTGCCGTCGAGGGTCATGAGGTGCCCGGGCGGGGTGGGGCGGGCTGGGTCGACGGCGGTGAAGGGGCCGAGGAGGGAGTCGGCCACGGCGGTGATCGTGCCGCGCATGTGGTTCGGGAGCTGGAACGGCGTCCCCCAGCGGCCGGGCGGCGGCACCGGGAGCGCCCTGTCCTCGTCGTGCAGGGTGGTGAACAGGTAGTACCTGCCACGCCACTTGTGCACCTCCGGGGCCCAACCGCCGTCGGTCGCCCAGATCCCCGTCTGCTCGGCGGCCCGGAACACCACGGCCGGGCGTGTCCAGTCGCGCAGGTCACGGCTGCGGTAGACCATCGTGCCGACGCCGTCCACGCCTGACACGGACGGGTCGTTGGAGGTGTAGAGGTGGTAGGTGCGGGTCTCCTCGTCGGCGACGACGAAGGGATCGTGCAGCGGCATGTCGGGAAGCCGCATCGGTTCGGTCTCGGCCACGGCGGCAGGATACGGGGCCGGGATTTCGACCCGAGGGGTCCTCGGATCCGGCACCCGGGGTCAACGCCTCCGTGACACGTCCGACACCGTCAGGGCCACGTGCGTGAGGAGGTCCGTGCCGTGCCGGGTGTGGTGGTCGACGAGGCGGCCCAGCCGGCGTTCCGCGTACTCCTGATGCGGGTGTCCTCGCGCAGGGCGTACAGGAGTTGGCGCAGTCCGACGTCGGAGAGTTCGTGGAAGGAACGGCCGTCCGGGAGCGGCAGGCCGGGTACCGCGGCCTCGGCCACCCGGGCCGGCGCACGGAAGAAGCGGGCGGCTCGGAGAGTTCCGGCGCCAACGCCGTGGCCTGCGCCACCCTCGATGTCGTCCGCGACGGAAGCTCGTGGAGAACGCCGAGGCGATGGGTGCGCGGCTGCGGGAGGGCCTGTGGGCGGTGGTGGAGCGGACGCCGCGCATCGGGGACGTGCGGGGCCTGGAACCAGGTCATTCGGATGATCCCCGCGCTGGTGATCGACGAGGCGGGCGTCGACACGGGACTGCGGGCCTGGGCCGCCGCGGTGGAGAACGGCGTTTCCGGGGAAGGAGAACCGGCATGACCTCCCTTGCTGACGTACCCAGGCAACTGTTCATCGGCGGCACCTGGCAGGACGCCGCGGACGGTATGACGATGCCCGTCGACGACCCCGCGACCGGCGAGATCCTCTGCCATGTCGCCGACGCGGGCCCCAAGGACGCCCGGCTCGCGGAGGACGCCGCCGTCGCGGCACAGCGGGAGTGGGGGCGTACGGCACCCAGGGCCCGCAGCGAGATCCTGCGCCGCGCCTACGAGATCCTCCTCGCCCGCACCGACGAACTCGCCCTTGTGATGACGTCCGAGATGGGGAAGCCGCTGGCCGAGGCGCGGGGCGAAGTGGCGTACGCGGCCGAGTTCTTCCGCTGGTTCTCCGAGGAGGCGGTCCGGATCGGCGGCGACTACGGCACCCTCCCCGACGGCCGCAACCGCATGCTCCTCTCCCGCCGCCCGGTCGGCCCCTGTCTCCTCGTGACCCCCTGGAACTTCCCCCTCGCGATGGGCGCCCGCAAGGTCGGCCCGGCGATCGCGGCGGGCTGCACGATGGTTCTGAAGCCGGCCCCGCAGACCCCCCTCTCCACCCTCGCCCTGACCGCGATCCTGCGGGAGGCCGGCCTGCCCGACGGCGTGCTGAACGTCGTCACCACCTCCCGCGCCGGCGAGGTCTGTGAACCCCTCCTGCGCGGCGGCCGTATCCGCAAGCTCTCCTTCACCGGCTCCACGGCCGTCGGCAGGCTCCTCCTCGCCCAGTGCGCCGACGCGGTCGTACGCACCTCGATGGAGCTCGGCGGCAACGCGCCGTTCATCGTCTTCGACGACGCCGACCTGGGTGTGGCCGTGGACAGTGCGATGACCGCCAAGATGCGCAACATGGGGGAGACGTGCACGGCCGCGAACCGCTTCTTCGTCCACCGCTCGGTGGCGGAGGAGTTCGCGCGGCGGCTGGCCGAGCGCATGGGCGCGCTGGTCGTGGGGCCGGGCACGCGGGACGGCGTCGACGTCGGTCCGCTGATCGACGCGGCGGGCCGCGCGAAGGTGGCGCAACTGGTCGAGGACGCGGTGGACCGGGGCGCCCGCGTGCTGGTCGGCGGCCACACCCCCGAGGGCCCCGGCTGCTTCTACCCACCGACGGTCCTCACGGACGTGGCCCCGGACAGCGACCTGATGGGGACCGAGATCTTCGGCCCGGTGGCGGCGATCCTCACCTTCGAGGAGGAGGACGAGGTGCTCGCCCGGGCCAACGACACGCCCTGGGGCCTGGTCGGCTACCTGTTCACACAGAACCTGGACCGGGCCCTGAGGGTCAGCGAAGGCATGGAGGTCGGCATGGTCGGCCTGAACACGGGCCTGGTCTCCAACCCGGCGGCCCCCTTCGGCGGCGTCAAGCAGTCGGGACTGGGGAGGGAGGGCGGCCGCCTCGGGATCGACGAATTCCTGGACCACCAGTACCTGGCGATTCCGATCAGGTGACTATGGGTGCAAATAGGCTGCCAGCCGCGCAATCGCCGAAGGATTACGGGGACTTTCGACCAGATCCACGTAATCCAGCACGAAGATCCGCCGGTGCTTCACCGCCGACACATTCCGCAACGGCGCGTACGACAACAGGAACTTCCTCTTCTGCTCGGCACTCACATCCCCGTAGTTGCAGATCACGATGACGTCCGGATCCCGCTCCACGACGCTCTCCCAGCCCACCGTGGTCCAGGAATCGTCGACATCGTGCATGACATTGACGCCGCCCGCCGCACTGATGATCTGGTCCGGCGCCGCATAACGGCCGGAGGTGAAGGGCTGATCCTGCCCGCTGTCGTACAGGAACACCTTCGGCCGGGCGTCCCCCTTCGGCGCCTCGGCCGCCACTCCGGCGATCTGCTTCCTGAACCCGGCGATCAGCTTCGCGGCCCGCTTCTCGACGCCGAACAGCCGCCCCAGGTTGGTGAGATCGGTGTAGAGCGCGTCGAGCGGCGGCATGATGCCGCGCGAGGTGTCGGTACGGCCGTTGCGGCACGACTCCGTGAGGATGTACGAGGGGACGCCGAGCTTCTTCAGAGCGTCCGGCGTGAACCCGCTGTCCTCGCGGAAGCCGTAGTTCCAGCCGGCGAAGACCAGGTCTGCGCGGGCGTCGAGGACGTTCTCCTTGGTGAGTTGGTCCTTGGAGAGCCACTTGACCTTGTCGTAGCCGTCCTTCCAGGGGACGTTGCTCAGATCGCCCTTGTCGTCGGGCATGGCGAACCCGGCCATCCGGTTCTCCAGACCGAGCGCGAACATCAGCTCGGTGATCCCGACGTCGTTGGTGACGACGCGCCGCGGGACCTTGTCGTAGGTGACCTTCCGGCCGCAGTTGGTGAGGGTGATCGCGGACGACTTGGCGTCCTTGGCCGGGGTCTCGACCGACGCACCGCATCCGGTGGCGGTAGCGGCCAGACACAGGGCGGCGGCAAGGAACTTGCGCATGGGGGTCCTTCAGGGAATGGTCGGGAGCAGGTCGAACAGAAGCTGGAGCGCACCCGTCTCCGGATGCCGTACGAGATGCGCACGCACCCCGAACACCTCGGCGAGCAGGCCGGGTCGAAGCACCTCGTGCGGCGGGCCGGAGGCGGCGATCCGGCCGTCCGCGATCACATACAGGACGTCGCAGTGCGCGGCGGCCAGGTTGAGGTCGTGCAGGGCCGCGAGGACGGTCAGGCCGCTGTCACGGACCAGGGACAGGACGTCCAACTGGTGGGCGATGTCAAGGTGGTTGGTCGGTTCGTCGAGGACCAGCACCCGCGGCTGCTGGGCCAGCGCACGGGCGATCAGGACGCGCTGCTTCTCGCCGCCGGACAGGGCGAGGAAGCCGCGCTCGGCGAGGTGTGCCACGCCGGTGCGGGCCATGGCCTCCGCGCACACCGCCCGGTCCCGCGCGGCCGTACGGTCCCGGTGCGGCAGCCGCCCCATCGCCACCACCTCGGCGACCGTGAAGTCGAACTCGGCCGACGACTCCTGCGGCAGGGCCGCCAGCGCCCGCGCCGCCGCCCGCGGATCCATGGCGTGTACGTCGTCCCCGTCGAGGCGTACGACACCCCCGGCCGGCCGCAGCGCCCGGTACACGCACCGCAGAAGTGTCGACTTGCCGCTGCCGTTCGGCCCGACGAGCCCCACGACCGTGCCACTGTCGACACTCAGCCGGATCTCGTCGACGATCCGGGCCCCGGCCGCCTCGACCGTCACGCCGTCGATGTCGAGTCTCATCGTCAGCGGCCCCCGAACGCGTAGCCGCCGCGCCGCATCAGCAGCAGCAAGGCGGGCACCCCGACCACCGCGGTGATCACTCCGACCGGCAGCTCGGCGGGCGCGAGCAGCAGCCGGGACAGTACGTCCGCCCACACCAGGAGCACGGCTCCGGCGAGCGGGGCGACGGCCAGTACCCGGCGGTGTTCGGCGCCCACGAGCATCCGTACGACATGCGGCACCATCAGCCCGACGAAGCCGATGGCCCCGCTGACGGCGACCACGGTCCCGGTCACCGCGGCGGTGACGAGGAACAACTCCCGCCGCAGCCGGGCGGGTTGGACACCCAGCGCGGCGGCTGTCTCATCCCCCATGGCGAGGGCGTTCAGCGACTCGGCCCGCCGACGCAGCCAGCCCCACCCGGCCGCCACGGTCACCGCCGCGAGCGGCACCTGCGCCCAGGTCGCACCGCCCAGGCTGCCGAGCAGCCACATCATCGCCGAGCGGGCCGCCTCGCCGCGGGCCGCGCCGAACACCATCACGGTGGTGACCGCCTCGAAGCCGTACGCCAGTGCCGTCCCGCTGAGGATCAGCCGCAGCGGAGTCAGCCCGTGCGGTGAGCGGGCCACCGCGTACACCAGTGCCATGGCCGCGAGCGCCGAGGCGAACGCCGACACCGACAGCGCCCACACGCCCAGCCCCGCGAACGCCCCCAGCAGGATCACGGCGTTGGCGCCGACCGCCGCGCCCGAGGAGATGCCCAGCACGAACGGATCGGCGAGCGCGTTGCGGACCATCGCCTGCACGGCCACTCCGACGGAGGCGAGTCCGGCGCCCACGACCGCGCCGAGCACGACTCGGGGCAGCCGGATCTCCCAGACGATGGTGTACGCGGCGACGTCACCCGCGTGGACGGTCCCGCCGGTGAGCCCGGCCCACAGGAACCGGAGGACGGGCCCCCAGCCGATCCCGGCCGCGCCGAGCCCGACGCCGCACACCAGGGACGCGAGCAGGAGGAGCGCGAGCCCAAGTGCCAAGGGCAGTACGGGTGTCGGACTTCGGCGCACGGTGTGGGCGGTCCTTCGCCTAGGGCCGCCTGCGGAATCTCACGCAAGGAGACGGCCCGTACGGCACCGGGGCCGCGCGGTCCCCTCTCGCAGTCCACGGCGAGCAGTCAACGGGTCGCGCCACCCACAGGCGATCGGGCTCGCGCGACGGACCGAGGTTCGCCGCGCACACCGTTGCGGGTCAGCGCCGGACTCTCACCGGACTTCTCCCACGGGAGGCTCCCGGAGCGTAACAAACGCCCCGGACTCCGCTTACAGGGCCTCCTCCGCTCACCGGACCTCTTCGGCGAGGGTGGCCAGGTCCTCGTCCGTCAGCAGCCGGCCCTCGCGCGCCATCAGTTCCCGGGCCCGGACGAGGAGGTCGTCCACCTGCTCGTGGCCCAGCTCGATGCCCAGGGCCGTCAGCTTGTCGACCAGGGTGTACGGGCCGCTGTCCGGGGTGAAGGGGACCGTGCGGGTGTTGCCGACGAGTGTCGGCTCCAGGCAGTTGTGCAGGAGCGGGTCGATCTCCGTCTCCTGGGTGATGAGGTCCATGCCGCCCCAGCAGAAGGCGTGCGTGCCGGTCACCGGGTGGTTCCAGGCGGTGTGATAGCCCGTCAGTTCCTGCCCCGCGCGGGCCAGTTCAGTGAGGCGCTCGGTCCTGATGCCGGTCTGCACCCCGTACAGCGACTCGAAGGCGAGCGCGGTCGCCGCGAGGTCGGCGTTGCCGGGGCCGCCGCAGTAGCCGTTGACGGACAGCTCGACGGCCACCGCGCCCGCCCGGACCGCGGCCACCGCGCAACCGACGGCCAGGCCATAGGTGTTGTGCGGATGGAGGCCGACCTCGACGTGCGGAGCGAGGGCACGGGTCTGCCGTACCAGATACCCGTACGCCTCCGGGCTCATCGCCCCCGGCCCGTCGAAGAGGGTCAGTTCGGTGGCCCCCGCCGCGGCGAGCAGCGTGACCGACTCCTCGTGGCTCTCCTCGGTCGCGTACGACACCATCAGCAGTGGCACGATCGCGTCGAGGCCGCGTTCGCGTGCGTACGACACCAGGCGCGCGGCCCGAGCCAGTACGGCCGCGCGGTCGCGCGGCGTTTCGGCGGTGCGCCACTCCTCGCCGCGCCAGGCCCGCCCGTAGACCGGCGCCTGGTAGATCAGCGAGGTCTCGCCGAAGCCCTGCACCCACACCTGTACGGCGTCGTAACCGGCCGAGGCCGCGCGGTCGATGTCCTCGGGGGAGCGCATCAGCGGGCACACCACCCGGCAGTCCGGGCTCTCGCCCTTGACCAGCGCCACCTCGGACTTGAGTGCGGCTTCGGTCCGGCCGCCGAGGCCCGCCGTGACGACCTCGGGGACTCCGCTGCCGACGAGTCGCCGCAGGAACGCCTCCTTGGCCTCCGTCGAGGCCACGACGCCCGGCAGGGTCTCCACCGAGCGCAGGGTCGCGTCCCGCAGCCGGACCCACGGGGGGAGTGAACCCACCACGTCCGTACGCCGGTTGAGCGGGCTGACCGACCAGCGGCCGGGCTCGTAGGCACCCGGTGCACGGCGCTCCGCCAGCTCGGTGCGGAAGCGGGCGATCTCCTCGGGCGTGAACACGGGCGGCTTCTTCATACGACCCATCCAAACCCGGTGTCGACACTAAAGGCAATATCTCTGTGCTGTGAGCCATGATGTTTACTTTCTGTCGACACATGGCTAGAACTGTCGACAGTTTCGCCAACCCCCGTGGGAGGGAGACCCCGTGAACCAACACCTGCCCGGCCGACCGCCGGGCCGTCTCGCCGACCGGATCGCCGTGATCGGAGGTGCCGGCAGCGTCGGCCCCGGCTGGGGCAACGGCCGTGCCACCGCCGTGATCTTCGCCCGGGAGGGCGCCACCGTCTTCCTGGCCGACCGGGACAAGGAGTCCCTGGAGGTCACCGCCCGGCAGATCCGGGAGGAGGGCGGTACGGCGCACACCGCCGTGCTGGACGTGACCCAACCGGACGCCGTACGTGACTACTTCGCCGAGTGCGAGCGCCTCGCGGGCCGCATCGACATCCTTGTCAACAACGTCGGCGGCTCCCGCGCCGGAGGCGTGGTCGACCTCAGTCCCGACGACTGGGAGAGCCAGCTCGACACCAATCTCACCAGCGTCTTCCTGGCCTGCAAACACGTCGTCCCGGTCATGCGGCGCGGCGGCGGGGGCGCGATCGTCAACACGGCCTCGGCATCGGGGCTGCGCTGGACGGGTGCCGCGCAGGTCGGATACGCGGCGGCCAAGGCGGCCGTCATCCAGCTCTCACGGGTCACGGCCGTCGAGTACGCACCGGACAACATCCGGGTCAACACCGTCGTGCCGGGGCAGCTGCACACGCCGATGGTCGAGGCCCGGCTCGCCGGGCAGCGGGCGGACGGTGACGTGGCGAAGCTGCTCGCCCAGCGGCAGGCGCGGATCCCGCTCGGCTTCATGGGCGACGGCCGCGACACGGCGTACGCGGCGCTCTTCCTCGCCTCCGAGGAGGCCCGCTTCGTGACCGGTACGGAGATCGTCGTCGACGGCGGAATGACGGCCCGCTGTGACTGAACCCGCCGTACACGAGACGGAGTCGACGCCCTCCCCGGGCTGCCCGCCCCCGCATCCGGCCCCGCGCACCCCGTCCCTGGCGCTCCCGCGCGACAGCTGCGACGCGCATTGTCACGTCTTCGGGCCCGCGGACGTGTTCCCGTACGCCCCGGACCGCACCTTCACCCCGATCGACGCACCCAAGGAGCAACTCCGCGCGCTGCACGCCCACTTGGGCCTCACGCGTGCCGTGGTCGTGCAGTCCTCCTGTCACGGGAACGACCACTCCGTACTGCTGGACGCGCTGAGAGGCGGCTGTGGACGGCTGCGCGGGGTGGCCCTGATCGGGGAGACGACCACCCGGGACGAGGTCGAGGAACTGCACCGGGCAGGAGTACGGGCGTTCCGGCTCAACTTCCTGCCCCATCTGCGCACCCCGCCCACCCGGGCCGAGATCGACTCGGTGCTCGAACGGGTCGACGGACTCGGCTGGGCCGCTCAACTCCATGTCCGGGGGGAGGAGTTCGAGGCTCTGGAGGGTCTCGTGCGTCTCCTGCCCGGCCGGGTGGTCGTCGACCACATCGGCAGGGTCGACCTCGCCGACGGGCGCGACGGACCCGCCCCGCGCGCGCTGCGTGCCCTGCTCGACGGCGGGCAGGTGTGGGTGAAGGTCAGCGGGGTGGACCGTGTCTCGCGGCAGGGGCCGCCGTACGCCGACGCGGTGGCGCTGGCCGCCGATCTGGTCGCCCACGCACCCGAGCGCGTGGTGTGGGGCACCGACTATCCGCACGTCAACATCGCCGGTGAGGCGCCCGACGACGGCCTGCTCGTCGACCTCATCGAACGCATCGCACCCGACCCCGCGCACCTGCGCCGGCTGATGGTGGACAACCCGGCCGAGCTCTTCGACTTTCCGTCAACTCACTAGTGTCGGCAGAGATGGCAGGTATTTCCCCGTCACATCCCTTGAATGCCGCCAAGTGTCGACAGTAGTGTCCCGACTCGAAACCCCGTGTGAGGAGAACGGCCATGGCCGATCTGTACCCGGACCGCCTGCTCAGGCGCGGCGAGCCCGCGTACGAGCAGGCGCGCCTCGACGCAGTGTGGAACGAGCGCAAGCCCGAGCGGTACCCCGACGTCATCGTGCTCGCCGAGAGCGAGCAGGACGTCGTGGCCGCCGTGCGGCTCGCCCGCGCCGAGGGCCTGGCCGTCGGCATCCGCTCCGGCGGCCACAGCTGGGTCGGCAACGGGGTGCGGGACGGCGGCATGCTGCTCGACCTCTCGCGGCTGCGGGACGTCACCGTCGACCCGGCGGCGCGCACGGCCGCAGTCGGTCCCGCGGTCAAGGGCCCGGCCCTGCTCGAACAGCTCGCTCCACACGGACTGTTCTTCCCCACCGGACACGCCCCCACCGTCGGCATCGGCGGTTTCATCCTCGGCGGCGGCTACGGCTGGGACTCGCGCCGCCTCGGCCCGGCCTGCCTGAGCATCGAGGCCGTCGACGTCGTCCTCGCGGGCGCCACCCTCGTGCACGCCACCGACAGCTCCCACCCCGAGCTGCTGTGGGCGGCGCGCGGCAGCGGCCCCGGCTTCTTCGGCGTCGTCACCCGCTTCCACCTCGCCCTGCACGACCTGCCCCGCCGCATCCTGCGGACCGCGCACAGCTACCCCATGGAGATGCGGGACGAGGTGCTCGCCTGGTCGTACGACACCCTCGAACTCCTCGCGCCCGCGGTCGAGTTCTCGGCGAAGGTGGGCTTCTCACCCTGGCTGCGGCAACCCACGGTCTCCGTCACGGCCACCGCCTTCTGCGACACCGAGGAGGACCTCCTGGCACCCCTGGAGGACGCGCCCTTCCGGGACCGGGCGATCCGCGCGGTGGTCTCGCAGGAGACGGACATGGCGGAGCTGTACGACTACGCGGACCGGATGACCCCGGCCGGTATGCGCTGGGCGCTCGACGGGATCTGGACCGACGAACCCGTCGACAAGGTCCTCGACGCGGCCCGCCCGCTCTTCGACTCCATCCCGGACACCACCAGCCATGTGCTGTGGATGCTGTGGGGCGGGCACCCCGAGCGCGCGAACTCGTGCTGGTCCAGCCAGGCCAAGCTGTACCTCTCGCCGAACGCCGGCTGGACCGACCCCGCCGAGGACCTGGCCCACGAGGACTGGGCGCACGGACGGCTCGCCGACATGCAGCACCTGTCGAAGGGCCTTCAGTTCTCCGACAACAACCTCGCCGACCGCTTCGACCACGGGCTCAGCCCCGCCAACTCGGCACGCCTGGAGGAGATCCGGGCCGTGTACGACCCCGAGGGGCGCTTCCGCTCCTTCATGGCCCCTCGGGAATCCACCACCGCATACGCCGCCGCGGGACACGCGCGGACGCACTAGTTCGTACCCGGCGCCAGTTCGTACCAAGGAAGCTCAAGGAGAGCCGTTTCATGGAGACTTCGAGAAACCCGCGGCGTCGTACCGTCATCCTGCTGACCGCCCTGGCCGTCACCGGGTCCCTCACCGCCACCGCCTGCGGCGGCGAGTCCGCCACGGCCAGCACCTCGGACGGCAAGGCCGAGGTGACCGTCCTGCGCTCCAACGGCGCCATCTTCGAGCCCCTCTACATCGCCCAGCAGCAGGGGTACTTCAAGGCCGCGGGCCTCGACGTCACCATCAAGGCGGGCGCCCAGGACACCTCGCAGAACGCGCCCTCGGTCCTCAACAACGAGGCCCAGTTCGCCATGACGGACAGCTCCGGCTTCCTCAAGGGCGCCGCGCAGGGCATGGGCATCCGGATCGTGACCGGTCTTCAGTCCGCGACGACCAAGACCGATCCCACCGACGGGCTCCTGGTCAAGAAGAGCAGCGGCATCACGTCCTTCGCCGACCTGGAGGGCAAGACGGTCGGGCTGTCCGCGCTCGGCGGCACCATCCAGTTCATCGTCGAGTACCTGGTCCAGAAGGACGGCGGCGACCCCACCAAGGTCAAGTTCGTCGCCCTGCCGACGACTTCGCTCACCGACGCGGTGACGTCGGGCAAGACGGACGCCGTCTACTCCTTCGGTGCCTTCTTCGCCGCCGCCAAGACCAATGCCAAGCTGCGGGTCATCGGCAAGGGTATGAACGAACTCCCCGGCATGGTCCAGGGGTTGCTCTTCTCCAGCCAGAAGTACCTCGCCGCCAACGGCGCCACGGCGAAGAAGTTCATCGAGGCGGTCGCCAAGGCGATCACCTACGCCAACGAGCACCCCGACGCCGTACGCGCCATCGACAAGAAGTACACGCAGCTGGACGCCGCCTTCATCGACAAGCAGGCCACCGCCTACTACGACACCACGCTCAACACCACCGTGATGCGCACGGTGATCACGAAGATGCACGAGTTCAAGCTGCTCGACAACGAGCCCAAGGACGCCGACGTCTACTGGGACCAGGCACCCACCTCGGCCGGTGACTAGCGATGGCCAAGGTCCGACTGCTCCAACTCAGCGCACTCGCCGCCGTGTTGGCGCTGTGGGCGCTCGTCGCCGCGGTGGGCGTGGTGAGCGCGACCGCGCTGCCCGGGCCGCGCGCCGTGGCCGTCGCCCTCGGTGACCTCCTCGGCAGCGGCGGCTTCTGGCAGGCGGTGGGGGAGACCCTGCGCGGCGCGGTCACCGGCCTGCTCGTGGCGATCGGCGTGGGCATCCCGGTCGGCCTGCTGACCGGCGTGTACGCGGCGGCCGAGGAGTCCTCCCGGCTGCTGATGGAGATCCTCCGCTCCTTCCCGGTGATCGCCCTGCTCCCGGTCTTCCTGCTCGTCCTCGGTTCCACCCCCGGCATGAAGGCGACCGTCGTCTTCGTCGCCTGTGTCTTCCCGGTGCTGCTCCAGGCCCAGTACGGAGCGCGCAGCGTGAGTCAAGCCGTGCACGAGACCGTGCGCGGTTACCGCATCCCGCGGTTGCTGCAACTGCGCCGGGTGGTCCTGCCGGCCGCAGCCCCCTCGATCATGACGGGGCTGCGGCTGGCGGCGACGACATCGGTCCTGGTGGCCATCGGAGTCGAGGTCCTCACCACCCTGCCCGGCATCGGCCACATGATCATGGAGTCGCAGCAGGCGGGCGCCTCGGCGCGGGCCTACGCGTACATCCTGACCGCCGGGACCATCGGGTACACGATCACCCTGCTCGCGCAGTACGCCGAGCACCGCCTGCTGCGCTGGCGCCCGCCGGCGCAGGCGGGAAAGGAGTAACGGCGTGCTCCCCTGGAAACCGATCCTGCGCCAACTCTGGCTGCCCGCCCTGGTGTTCGTGGTCCTGCTGCTCGCGACCGCGGGCAGCACCAGCTTCTACTTCCCGCCGCTGACCGACGTACTGGCCGCGCTCTGGCGGGAGTTGCTGCACGGCGGACTCGTCGGCGACCTGCTGTTCTCCCTGCGCAACATCGTGCTCGGACTGGCCCTCGCCACCGTGGTCGGGGTCGGCGCCGGACTCGTCATCGGGGAGATCCGCACCCTGCGCCTGGCGACCGGCCCGCTCCTCGACTTCGCCCGCGCCACCCCCACGGTCGGCTTCGTGCCCGTCATCATCCTCACCCTGGGCATCGGCTCCGGACCGAAGGTCTTCCTGATCTTCCTGGGCTCGGTGTGGCCGATCCTGCTCAACACCGTCAGCGGCGTACAGGCGATCAACCCGGCCGTCCACGAGACCGCGCACGGCTACCGCATCCCGTGGCCGCTGCGGCTGCGCCGGGTGATCCTGCCCGGCGCCCTGCCGCAGATCCTGGCCGGCATCCGGGTCGCCCTGTCCGTCGCCGTGGTCCTCATGGTGGTCAGCGAGATCTACGGATCCCCGGTCGGGCTCGGCAACTTCATCCTGCAGAGCGGCTCCAGCTTCCATGTCGCCGAGACCTGGGCCGGCACCATCCTCATCGGCATCCTCGGCTACGGCCTGAGCGTGCTGCTCCTGCTCGTCGAGCACCGCCTGCTGGGCTGGTACCACCAGCGCGCCCCCCGTGTCCGCTCCCCACGGCCGGTCCGGACCGGCAGCACCGAGAGCGTCAAGAGCAACGGAGTCGCCGTATGAAACGCGGATCGAGCCTGCACGTCGAGGACCTCGGCATGAGCTTCGGCCAGGGTGCCGAGGAACACCGGGTCCTCGACGGCCTGACCCTGCGCGTGGACCCGGGCGAGGCGGTGTGCATCGTCGGCCCGTCCGGCGCGGGCAAGACGACGCTGCTGCGCTGCCTCGCCGGACTCACCCGACCTTCCTCCGGCCGGGTGCGGTACGGGGAGAGCCCGTTGACCGAGCCGCACGGCGACATCGCCGTGGTCTCCCAGGACTACCGCGGCTCGCTGCTGCCCTGGCTGCGGGTCTGGGACAACGTCGCCTTCCCGCTCCAGGGGCGGGGCGTCAAGAAGGCCGTACGCAAACGGCGTGCACTGGAGTGCCTGGAGGCGGTCGGCCTCCCGGACGTGGGTGAGAAGTATCCGTGGCAGCTCTCCGGCGGGATGCAGCAGCGGGTGGCCATCGCACGCGGACTGGCCTACGACGCCCCGGTGTTGCTGATGGACGAGCCGTTCGGGTCGGTCGACGCGCAGTCCCGCTTCGACCTGGAGGACCTCACCCTCCAACTGCGCCGGCGACTCGGCATCACCGTCGTGGTGGTCACCCACGACATCGACGAGGCCGTCTACCTCGGCGACCGCGTCATCGTCCTGGGCGGAAAGCCCACGGCCGTCCTCGACAACCTCGCCATCCCGCTGGGGACCGAACGCGACCAGCTGACGACCCGGGCCGACCCCCGCTTCGCCGAACTCCGCACCCGGGTCCTGGCGTTGATCCGCGGCGAGCGGATGCCGGCCGCAGATCCGGAGGCGGCCCGACGGTGACCGCGAGGTTCGACCACGCCGGCATCTCCGTACCCGACCTCGAAGCGGCCGTCCGCTGGTACCGGGAGGCGCTGCACCTCACCGAGGAGCACACCTTCGCCGTCCCCGGCACCGATCTGCGCGGGGTGATGCTCCGTCACTACAGCGGCTACCGCGTCGAGTTGCTCCACCGACCGAACGCCGCAGCGGGCCCGACCCCCGACGGCCCGGTGCAGGCGGCGGGCACGCTCGGCTACGGCCACCTCTGCCTCGCCGTCGACACGCCGGGCGAGGTCGACACCGAGTTCGCCCGGCTCGTCGCCGCGGGTGCGGGCATCCGGATGAGCCCGCGGCCCTCGCCGCGGACCGGTGCCCGGATGGCCTTCGTGTCCGACCCGTACGGCAACCTCCTCGAACTGATCGACCGCGCCGCCTGAGCCAGTCGGCGGCGAACCGCTTTTCTCCTTCACCGGGCCGGCACCCCCCTGTTGGTCCACCGGGCCGGCACCCCCTTTGCCGGCTCACCCTGACCGACGCCCCCTGCCGGTCAGGCATGCCCGAAATCCCCCGAGAACAAAGGAGTTCCCTGTGACACACCCCAGCAGGACCGGCCCCGAGGTCACCTACCGGGCCCGTCCCCGCGCCCTCCTCGTGGCCGTCGCCGCCGCCATGGCACCGACGCTGGTCGCCCCCGCGGCCGCGCACGCGGCGTCCGCCAAGAAGACGAAGGTCAAGGCCGGAAAGAGCATCACCGTCGCCTCGGGCGAGACCCTCACCCTCACCGAGACCACCACCGCGACCAGCCTGACCATCGAGGAGGGCGGCGTCATCGCCGTCCCCGACGGCTACAGCCTCACCCTCACCGTCAACGGCGTGGAGACCGGCAGCGAACTCGCCGCGCTCACCGACGGCAACGGCGGAGTGGCCACCGCCATCGCGGCCGGCACCTACTCGGGCACCATCGTCCTGGACGTCGCCGAAGCCACCGACGTCACCTACAGCACCCTCACCTTCCCCTTCCGCCAGGCGCTCTACGTCGACTCCGACGGCGTGGACGAGTCCAAGTCGGTCCCCTCCGCCGTCCTCGGCGGCACCGTCACCGACAGCGCCGCGACCGGCATCACGCTCACCTCCGACGGCGAGGCGTTCAACGGGGTCTACGTCGCGGACGGCGGCACCTACACGCTCACCGACCCCACGATCGCCTTCGACGGCAACGGCCGCTGCGACTTCGTCGGTTACGGCGCCTCGATCGTCGGCACCGGCTCCGGGACGACTCTCGTCATCGACGGCGCCACCATCAGCAACGAGGGCGTCGTACGCACGGCGGTGATCGCCGACGCCACCGCGAACGTCATCGTCAAGAACTCCACGATCCACTGCGCCGACGGCACCGTGCCCGACGAGTACCCGGCCTCCGGCACCGGCGACACCCGCTACATGATCACCGTCCCCTGGATGCTGGGCATCTCCGGCAACGTCCGCGCCACCAACCTGCTCGGCACGAGCACCAAGGCCTCGTACGTCAACTCCTCGATCTCCTCGGAGAAATGGGGCGCGCTGTCGGTCGACGGCGGCAGCTACTGCACGCTGACCGCCATCAACAGCACGATCGCCAACACCGGCGGCCAGGGCTACGGCTCGTACGCCATCGGCAACGTCACCGAGCACTTCCTCGGCTGCACCTTCGACGTCGGCGACTACGCCCTCATCCACTGGGGCGCCTCGGCGCACTACGGCGACAGCACCGCGGACGCCGTCGCGGACCTCAACGACTCCCTCGACATCGGCCTGACCAGCGCGGAACTGAGCGCGCTGCCGGAGCAGTCGACCACCATCGACGCGGGCCGGTTCATGGTCCTGTGGTACGCCGCCGGGTCGGTCACCATCGACGGCGGTACGCAGGTCAACACGGGCGAGACCACCTTCATGTGCAAGGCGGTGGCGGGCACGGTCACCGTCGACGGCTCCGACGGCGCGTCGATCAGCTCGGGCACCGGCGTCCTCTTCCAGCTGATGGACACCGACCGGCCGAGCAGCGTCACGGTGTCCGGCGAGCCGTGGAGCTCCGAGACGATCGGCACGTACACCGAGCCCACCGGCTCGCCGTCGAAGTCGTCCAGCTGGGTGACCACGGCCACGCAGTCCACCGACGCCAAGGGCACCTTCACCGACATCGACCTGACCGGCGACTTCTACAACTCGGTCTGGGGCGGCGGCAACGCGAGCCTCCAGGGCCAGAACCTGACCCTCAGCTTCACCGGCTCCACGGTCGAGGGCGTCATCTCGGCCAGCACCGCCAAGCACAGCGTCTCCACGATCACCTCGACGGAGTACCGCGAGATCAGCGAGGTCACCAACACGCCGAGCGCGGTGGTCAACAACGGCGTGCTCGTGACGCTGGGCGCGGGCTCGACATGGACGGTCACCGGAACCTCGTACCTGAGCTCGCTCACCCTCGCCTCGGACGCGTCGGTGACGGCTCCCTCCGGCAAGACGGTGACCCTGACGGTCGACGGCACGACCACGGCGATCAAGGCGGGCAGCACCTACACGGGCGCCCTGACCCTGACGGTGTCGTAACAACAACAGAAGAACCGGCCCCCGGGATGCGAACCAGATCCCGGGGGCCGGCGTTTGAGGGGAACTACTAGGCTCCGATCATGTTGAAGCCGCCGTCGGCGTTCAGATAGACGCCCGTCATGTGCGAGGCGTCGTCCGTGGCCAGGAACAGGGCCGTCCCCGCGACCTCGGACGGCCCCGGGATACGTCCCATCGGCGTCTTGGAGATCATGTCCTCCCGGCGGCCGGACTTCCAGTCGGCCCGGTTCAGCAGGGTCTCGGTCTCGATGAAGCCGGGCGCGAACGTGTTCACCCGCACCACGGGTGCGAAGGCCTGCGCGTAGGACTTGGTGATGCCGAGGATGCCGTACTTCGCGGCGGCGTACTGAGGGGCCCGCGCGCTGCCGCGCACGATCACGGTCGAGCCGATGTTGACGATCGCGCCGTGGCCCTGGTCGAGCATCAGGGACCCGAACTCGTGGACGCACAGCATGGTTCCCTTGACGTCCACGGCGAGCACATGGTCGATCGACTCCTCGGTGAGGTCCCGCCAGGACATCTGGTCGCCCGCGACGTCGCCCACGTTGTTGACCAGCACGTCGAGGACACCGAAGTGGCCGAACACCTCCTCGGCCATGCGGATGACGTCCTGGTGGACGGAGATGTCGCCCTGGACGAGCACGGCCTTGCGCCCCAGGGCCGTGATCCGCTCGGCCGTCGTCTCCGCGCCCTCCCGTGAACTGCGGTAGTGGACGGCGACGTCGGCACCCTCCTGCGCCGCCCGCACGGCGATCTCGGCTCCATAGCCGGTGCCCGCCCCCGTGACGAGGACGGTCTTGCCGACGAAGCGTTCGGGGACGGGGGTCATACGGGCTCCGTTCGTGAAGTCGCGTGTTTTCCAAGGGCGTTCATACGAGGGTGCGCCCCCCGTCGGCGTACAGCACCTGCCCGGTGACGAATCCGGACTCGGCGGAGGCGAGGAACAGGGTCGGCCCGATCAGGTCGTCGGGGCGGCCGAGCCGCTCGGCCGGGACCAGTGCCTTCAGGGCGTCGCGGACGCCCGGGCGGGCGAGGTAGGCGCTGGTCAGGTCGGTCTCCGTGTAGCCGGGCGCGACCGCGTTGACGGTGACTCCGTCGGCCGCCCACTCGCGGGCCATCACCCGCATCAGCTGGTTCACTCCGCCCTTGCTCGCCGCGTACGGGGCGTGGTCGCGGTGGGCCAACAGGCCCGAGACGGAGGACAGGTAGACGATCCGGCCGTAACCACCCGGCACCATCACCGCTCCCACCGCCCTGCCCAGCCAGAACGCGCTGTTGAGGTTCACGGCGATCAACCGCTCCCACACCTCGTCCGGTGTGTCGAGGACCGGCCTGCGGTCGTTGACGCCCACCGCGTGCACGAACACGTCCAGTCCGCCGAGGAGTTGGACCGCCTCCGCGACCGCGCCGTGGCAGGCCTCGGCGGAGGTGAGGTCGGCCGCGATGCCGGTGACCCCGTCAGCGATGCCGTCGAGTCTGTCCTTGTCCACGTCGAGTACGACCACGTCCGCGCCCGATCCGGCGAGTGCCCGGGCCACCGTCGCGCCGATGCCGCCGACTCCGGCGACCAGGGCGCGGGTACCCGCGAAGTCCCACGTTGTGCGCATGGCCTGGACCGTAAGCCACTCTCTTAATTTCTGTCCACACTTTGCGCAGGTATTGACGATGATCGGCCTGCTGGGCAGGCTGAGTGTCGACAGTTAGGGAGGTCTGATGAAGCTGGTGACGTTCGACGCGGGACCCGAGGCGGGGCTGGTGGGGCGGCTCGACGGGGAGACCGTCGTGGCGCTGGAGGTGCCCTCGACCAGGGAGTTCTTCGAACGGGAGGCGCAAGTTGCCGAGACGGGGCGGACGTTCGCGCTCGCCGACGTCCGGCTGCGGGCGCCGATCGTGCCGAAGAAGTTCTTCCACACGGCGGGAAACTTCCGCGAGCACCACGAGGACCTGGTCCGGGTCGACTGGTCCCACCCGGTCAACAAGGGCATCGTCTTCTTCCAGAACGTCGACGCGATCATCGGCCCCGAGGAGCCGATCGTGTACCCGGCGAACCTGACCCGGGAACTCGACTACGAACTCGAACTCGCCGTGGTGATAGGCAAACCGGGGCGGTTCTTCTCCGCCGACCAGGCAGCCGAGCACATCGCGGGCTACCTGGTCTTCAACGACATCACCGCCCGCGACATCCAGCGCAGGGAGATGGAGTCCGGGGTCTTCTCCTTCTCCAAGGCGATCGAGACGTTCTGCCCGATCGGCCCGTACATCGTGACCGCCGACGAGATCGACGACCCGCACGACCTCGACATGGAGCTCAGGGTCAACGGGGACGTCCGGCAGAAGTCCAACACCGCCCGGATGTCGGTGTCGATCCCCCAACTGGTCGCCTACCACTCGCCGCAGACCTACAGCGCCGGCGACCTCATCACCACCGGCACCATCGCCGGCGTCGCCGCGAGCACCGCCGACCCCTTCGCCAACTACCTCAAGCCCGGCGACGTCGTCGAGGCCGAGATCGAGGGCATCGGCGTGCTGCGCAACCCGGTCGTCTCCTGGCGGAACGCCCACGGCAGCGAAGAGCCGCCCGCAGAGCAGTGGGTGTGATCGGCGTATGCGCATCGCACAACTCGCTGGCCGCACGGTGCTGTTGACCCCGGAAGGCGGCGCGGTCGACGTGCCGGCCGACTGCGAGGGACGGGTCTTCGAACGGTGGGACGAACTGCTCGACTGGTCGCGGACGGCCACCGGCGGCCGCCCCTACGACGAGGCCGAACTCGAAGCCCCCGTCCCCGCACCCCGCCAGATCTTGGCCGTAGCCCTCAACTACCGCCCCCACACGGCAGAGGCGGGATACGAGGAACCCGAAGCACCCCTGGTCTTCACCAAGTTCCCGACCTGCCTGACCGGCCCGTACACCACCGTCGAGCTGCCGCCCGGGCACGTCGACTGGGAGCTGGAGCTGGTCGCGGTGATCGGCCGGGAGGCCCGCCGGGTGCCGGTGGAGAAGGGCTGGGACCCGGTCGTCGCCCTCACCGTCGGGCAGGACCTGTCCGAGCGGGTCGCCCAACTCGCGGGCCGCCCCGCCCAGTTCTCCCTCGCCAAGTCCCACCCCGGCTTCGGCCCGGTCGGCCCCGCCCTGGTCAGCCTCGACGAGGTCCCCGACCGCGACGACCTGGAGCTGACCTGCGAACTGAACGGCGAGATCGTCCAGTACGACCGCACCGCCAACATGATCTTCCCGATCCCGCAGCTCATCTCCTACCTGAGCGACTTCTGCACCCTGCTGCCCGGCGACCTCGTCTTCACCGGCACCCCGGCCGGCGTCGGCAACCGGCGCACCCCGCAACGGTTCCTGACTCCCGACGACCAACTGGTCAGCCGTATCGGGGGAGTCGGCGAGATGCGGCACCGCTTCCGGAGGAGGACGCCATGACCCGCACCCTGTTCACCGACGTCCAGATCTTCGACGGCACCGGACACGACCCCTTCCCGGCCCAGGTGTTGGTCGACGGCAACCGCATCACCGCCGTCGCCGCCCGCATCGACCGCGACCTGCGCACCGACGCCCGCGTGATCGACGGAGGCGGCGGCACCCTGCTCCCCGGGCTGGTCGACGCCCACGCCCACCTGGGCTTCGGTTCCACCGTCGAGCACGTCTCGCGCCGGCGCGACGAACCCGAGGAGGAGAAGGCGCTGCTCGTCGCGCACGCCGGACGCGTGCTGCTCGACCACGGCATCACCAGCGCCTACTCCGGCGGCAACCGGCTGCCCCGCACCGAGGTCGCCGCCCGCAAGGCCTTCGCCGAGGGCTGGATGCCCGGACCGCGCCTCAAGGCGGCCTCCTGGGAGGGCAGCGCGGGCATGGTCGAGCCCGGCGTCTACGACTTCCCGGGTGTCGACGGCCGCGCCTCCGACCCCGACTCGGTGTCCCGCTTCGTCACCGACATGGCCGAACTCGGCGTCGACATCGTGAAGTTGTCCCTCTCCGGCGAGAGCGCGGTCGTACAAGGCACGTCACGGATCGTGCAGTTCACGGACGACGAGGTAGCCGCCGCGGCCCACGCGGCCGACAAGCACGGCGTCTGGCTCACCGCGCACGCCCACGCGGCCGAGGCCATCAAGATGGCCGTACGGCACGGCGTCCGCGCCATCTACCACTGCACCTTCGCCGACGAGGAGGCCCTCGACCTCCTGGAGGCCGCCCGCGACCACGTCTTCGTCGCCCCGACCCCCGGCATCATCCACGCCAACCTGCACGAGGCCGGGAGTGAGCCGGAGCCCGGCATGGAGGTCGAGGCCACCGCCGAGGCCGTACGCGAAGTGGTGCCCGAACTCGTCCGGCGCGGCGTCCGGGTCGTCCCCGGCGGCGACTACGGCTTCGCCTGGAACCCCGTCGGCCGCAACCTCCGCGACCTCGAACTCTTCGTCGACTGGTTCGGCTTCACCCCGGCCGAGGCGCTGCGCGCGGCGACCCGGTACGGCGGTGAGGTGATGGGCATGGCGGACCAACTCGGCCTGGTCCGGCCGGGGTTCCTCGCCGACCTCGTCCTCGTCGACGGCGACCCGCTGGCGGAGATCGCCATCCTCCAGGACCCCGCACGACTGGCGGCGATCATGAAGGACGGCAAGCTGCACAAGGCCCGGGCGTGATCCGGGCCCGAACGGCCGCCGGCCGCCTGGTGGGGGAGCGGGACGGGGCGGTGGCCGTGTTCCGGGGCATCCCCTTCGCCGAGCCGCCCGTCGGCGAACTGCGCTGGCGGCCGCCCCGGCCCGCCGCCCGCTGGGACGGCGAGCGACGGGCGTACGACTTCGGACCCGCACCGCTCCAGCCGCAGCCGCCCCGCGACTCGATCATGTACCACACCAACTTCGCCGACCGGCGCGCGCTGGTGATGAGCGAGGACTGCCTCTACCTCAACGTCTGGACACCGGACCCGGGGCGCTCCGCCGGACTGCCCGTCATGGTCTGGGTCCACGGCGGCGGCAACCGTTACGGCCACGGCGGCCAGGAGATCCACGACGGCCGCGCTCTCGCCCGCCGAGGCCTGGTCGTCGTCACCCTCAACCACCGGCTCGGCGCCCTCGGCTTCCTCGCCCACCCCGGCCTGGCCGCCGAGGACGACCTGGGCGCGTCCGGCAACTACGGACTGCTCGACATCGTCGCCGCCCTCGGCTGGGTCCAGGAGAACATCGCGGCCTTCGGCGGCGACCCCGCCCGCGTCACCCTCGCCGGCAACTCCGCCGGAGCCGCCCACATCTGCCACCTCATGGCCGCACCGGCAGCCCGACCGCTCTTCCGCGCGGCCCTCGGCCAGAGCGCCTCGGGCATCGGCCGCGCCGAAGGCCCCCTCCCTGATCAGGCCGCCGCACAGAAGCAAGGGCTGCGCTGGGCCGGGGAGTTCGGCGACCGGGACATCGCCGGACTACGGCGGCTGGACGGCGTCGAGCTCGTCCTCCGCGGCCACTTCGGGCCCGTGGCCGACGGCCGGATACTGACCGAGCCCAGCGACGAGGTCTTCGCGGCCGGACGACAGCACGCCGTACCGCTGCTCGTCGGCACCAACACCGACGAGGGCTCGGTGTACGCCACCCTCGACGCCCTGCGCCGACTCCCGGTCGAACCCGGCACGGACGAGCTGTACCCCGTCCGGGACACCACCGAGGCCCGCCGCACCGCACGCCGCTTCACGGGCGAGAGCCGCTTCACCCACCCCGTCTGGCGATGGGCCACCGCCCACCAAGAACAGGCCCCGACCTGGCTGTACCGCTTCACCCGCACACCCCCACTCCCGGAACACATCGACCTCGCACCCCCGAAGGACGGACTACCGGGTTACGGCGTCCACCACACCGCCGAACTCCCCTACGCCCTCGACAACTTGGACTGCCGCCCCTGGCCCTGGGCCGAGGCCGACCGCGAACTCGCGCGGACCATGGCCGACACCTGGGCCCGCTTCGTCGCTTCCGCCGACCCGAACGGGGGCACACTGCCCCACTGGCCCGCCTTCACCGGCACCGAGGTCATGGTCTTCGGCGACCAGGTGGCGGCGGGGACCGTCGAACGCCCCGAGGCGATGGGCCTGCTGGCCCGCTGCCCCCGACCCCTGTGACTTCTTGCTGCTCCCGAGAGGACCCCACGTGGCACGACTCCCCGACGCCGACGGCACCGACGAGATCGCCCAGCGCATCCGCGCCCGGCGGGGCGGCACCCTGCACCCCCTCGACCGCATGCTGCTGCACAGCCCCGAGCTCGCCGACGGCTGGAACAGCCTCCTCGGTGCCATTAGGGGGCGGCTCCAACTGCCACCGGACATACGCGAGTTGGCCATTCTGCGGATCGCTGTGCTGAACAAGGCCCCGTACGAGTGGACGGCCCACGAACCCGACGCGAGGCGCGCCGGACTCGGCGACGCCGAACTGGCCGAACTCCACCAGGAGAAGCCGGAGTTCGACGACCGACGCCGACGGGTCATCGCCTACACCGATGCGATGACCCGCGACGTCCAGGTGCCGGACGGGCTGTTCGACGCCCTCCGCGAGGACTTCACCGACGCCGAACTCGTCGAGCTGACGGCGACCGTGGCGGCGTACAACATGGTGTCCCGCTTTCTGGTCGCGCTCGACGTCCTCTAGGGACGGCGCCCGCCGTGCTGTCGGAGGAAGCCGATCAGGAGGCGGTTCCAGGCGGCGGGCTGCTCCCAGTGCGGGTTGTGGCCCGCCTCCCGCACCACGTGCGTCCGCACGTCCGGCACGTGTTGCGCGTTGAGGCGCATGACGGACGGCGGGCTGTACAAGTCCGCGTCCCCGGTGATGAGTTGGACGGGGATCGCCAGCGTTTCGAGGGCCGACCAGGTGATGGTGTGGGCGAGGGACTGGGCGAAGGCGTCCGAGGTCCGGGCGCGGGCGTTGATCTCCAGCCAGGCCGCCACGCCGTCCCGGTCGCCGCCGCGGTATGAGGGACCCAACTCCTTGAAGTCGACCGGGAGTTCACCGAAGGGGTCGGGCTGGAGCGCTGCGGTCAGCTCCTGGTACTCCGTGTCCATGACGCCCATGACACTGCCGGAGACGGTGAGACCGCGCAGGCGGTCGGGGTGCGAGAGCGCGTAGTCGATCGCCACCGGGCCGCCCGCCGCCGAGCCGGAGAGATGGAAGCGGTCCAGGCCCAGGTGGTCGGCGAGGGTGTCGAGGTCGCCGGACGCGGTGTCGGCCTCCGCCTTGGTGCCCGCCACCGACCTGTAGGCACCGCGCCGCGAGTATGCGACGACCCGGAAGCCGGCGGCGGCCAGCACCGGCTGCTGGTAGGGCCAGCTCTCGCCGCTGCCCGAGCCCGGATGAAGCAGGACCACGGCCTCCCCGTCGCCGCCGGTGTCCCAGGCCCACAGGCTCCCGCCGCCGGAGACGGGCACCTGGTACTCGGTCACCGGCACCTGGCCGGGGACCGGAACGGGCTCCCACGGGGCCTCGGTGGACGAGCCCTCGGCGGTCGAGGCCCGGGCGCTCGTGCCGCTCACGCCGGTCGCCATGAGCGCCGCGAGGGCGCCGCCGACGACGGTGCGTCTGCCGACGGCCGGGACGGTCTGGTCCTGGTGCATGTGTCCTCCATGAGAATTTGGTGTGCTGTCGACAGCAAGGGGGAGTGCACGATGTTCGCCTGCCGCGTACTGCGCTAGTGTCGACACCGTTGCGTCGGCTGTGAGCCAGGACCAGTCAGGAGAAGTGCCCCATGACCGATCAGGACACGCATCTCGTACTGGAGCGCCTGCTGCGGCTGCGGGACCGGCGCGAGCCGCTGGTCGCGCAGATCGCCGAATGGGTGGGCGCCGGCATCATCGAGGGGCGGCTCGAGCCGGGGCAGGACCTCAACAGCGTTGATCTGTCACGCCGGTTCGACACCAGCCGTACGCCCGTGCGCGAGGCGCTGATGCTGCTCGAACAGGAGGGCCTGGTCGAGATGAAGGCTCGCCGCCGGCCCCGCGTGGCCGCGCCTTCCCTCCAGGACATCCGGGACATCTACCAGGTGCGCAAGCAGCTCCTGGCGATGCTCGCGGGCCTGCTGGTGGAGCGGGCGGGCGAAGCGGAGCTGACCGAGCTGCGCACCCGGGTCGAGCGGATGCGGAAACTGGCCGACGACGATGACGTGGACGCGTACTTCTGGAGCCATGTGCTGCTCCAGGAGCGGATGACCGAGATCGTCGGCAACGCCACCCTGAAGCAGATCCTCGACTCCCTCGCCCTGCGCACCCTGATGCTGCGGCACCTGAGCCTGACCCGCGCCGGTCGGCTCGCCTACAGCATCGACGACCAGGAGCGGCTGCTCCAGGCCGTGGAGGAGCGCGACGGTGAGCTGGCCTCCGCGCTGATCGCGGGTGCGACGGTGCGGGCGCAGCGCGCGGTGGAGGAGCAACTGGAGCAGGACACGGAGGGCCGCAAACCCGCGCGCCGGCGCCGGATCGCCTCGTAACACGCGCTGCGGACAGGTCACTTGGCCAGGACTCCGCCGTCGACCGGGAAGTTGCCGCCGGTCACCCACGCCGACTCGTCCGAGGCCAGATAGACCGCGCACCAGGCGATGTCCTCCGGGGTGCCGACGCGGCCCAACGGGATACGCGCCAGGAGGGCTTGCTGCGCCGCGCCTTCGTGGGCGCCCGCCGATTCGGTCGCGGGCGTGCGCACCATGCCGGGCGAGATGGTGTTGGCCCGGATTCCCGACGGCCCGCCCTCCACGGCGAGTTGGCGGGTCAGGCCGAGCACGGCCGACTTGCCCGCGCAGTGCGCGACCATGCCGAAGGTCCCGCTGCCCCGGAAGGCGTTCACCGAGGCGAAGTTGACGATCGAGCCGCCCCCGGAGGCCGCCAGGTGCGGCCACGCGGCCTGCACGGGCAGGAAGACCACGTCGACCTCGCCGCGCATGGTCGGCGTCCACTGGCCGGCGAAGTCCATCTCCGCGGCCGTCGCCATGTGCGGGGCGATCGCACCCGCGGTGACCAGCACGTCGACGCGGCCGTGCCGCTCGAACGCCCCGTCCGTGAAACGCCGGGCGTCGGCCGGGACGGTCATGTCGAGCGGCGCGAGCACCTCCACCGAAAGCCCCCTGTCGGCGGCCGCCTTGCGGGTGCGCTCGGCCGCCGCCGGGTCGATGTCGCAGCCGACGACGGTCGCGCCCTGCTCGGCGAAGAGCAGCGCGCACCTCTGGCCGATCCCGGCGCCCGCGCCGGTGACGAGTGCGACCTTCCCGGAAAGCCTGCCGGTCACGTGGACCCCCTTCTCGAGCCAGCCGTACGAGACCGCGGCGCGGCTCGCCCTACCTTCCTAGTGTCGGCACTATGGCCCGGTCAAGAGGCGTGGAGATGTGAATGAGGGCTATCCTGTCGACAGTTGGCAGGCAACGCTTATTGAAATGACAGTCCGGTGCCATGCCCCTCACAGGGGTCGTTCCTACGTTCTCGCGACCATGACAAACAACCTTCCTGCAGAGCGGCAGGACGAAGCGAAGGACAGGGTCAACGGCACGGTGAACCGTCGTCGTGTCATCGCCGCGGGCGGCGCGGTGGCGGCGGTCGCCGGCCTGGGCCTCGCGGCCACGGCGACGGCGGCACCGGAGACGAAGGCGGTCGAGAGTCGGAGCCGTACCTCGGTGTCCGGCTCCTCGATCACGAGCAGCAGCGTGTGCACCCTCACCGCCGAGGTCACCGAAGGCCCCTACTCCCTCGAAGGTGCCCTCGTCCGCGAGGACATCCGCGAGGACAAGGAAGGCGTGGAGGTCCAGTTCACCTTCACCGTCGTCGACCAGGACAACGACTGCGCACCCCTCGCCGACGCGCTCGTGGAGCTGTGGCATTGCGACGCGCTCGGTGAGTACTCGGGCTTCGTCGGCGGCAACGGCCACACCGAGGAGGACGACGGCACGTTCCTGAGGGGTGGTCAGATGACCGACTCCAACGGCCAGGTGAGCCTCGTCTCGATCTGGCCGGGGCACTACACCGGCCGCTGCGTGCACATCCACATGAGGGTCCACACGGACGTCACGCTCACCGACGACTCGTACACCGGCGGCGAGATCATCCACACCGGGCAGCTCTTCTTCGACCCGGACATCAACGCCGAGGTCCAGGTCCTCTCGCCGTACTCCGACAACACCACCCAGGAGACCCAACTCGACGACGACGGCATCTACGACGGTGGCGGCGCCTCCTCCGGCCTGCTCACCCTGACCGCGCTCGGCTCCAGCGTCTCCGACGGATACACGGCGACGCTGACCGTGGGGGTCAGCACCGGCTGACGTAGGACGGGCCGGCCGGGGAGTCCGCCTCCCCGGCCGGCCTGCTCGCCGTCGCTGTCGTACAACTGCGGCCTGCCGGTGGGCCGTACGGCCGTGGCCCTATCGGCGGGCCGCGCGGCGGCGGCGCGTGACCAGGACCGCTCCCGTGCCGAGGCCGAGGGCCGCGACGGCCGCGCCCGCGATCGGCAGGGTCGAGCCGGAACCGGTGCTCGCCAGGTCGCCGTCGGCGGTGGCGACCGTGCTGCCGGAGGCTGAGGAGCCGCCGGTCGTGGAGCCGCCCGTCGTGGAGGTGCCGCCCGTGGTGCCGCTGGTGGACGAGCCGCCGGTGCTTCCGCCGGAGGTCGAGGAGCCGTCACCGCCGGTCGAGCCACTGCCGCCCGTCGATCCGCCGCCGGTGACGTCGAGGGTGATGTCGGCCGTGTCGTTCGCCTTGTCGGTGTCGAACGGCCGCGGCAGGCCGGCGAGCGCGACGGAGCCCTTGGCGCCCGAAACCGCCTTGTCGATCCGCAACTTGAAGGTGTACGTCTCCCCGCCGCCCTCGTTCTCCCAGGCCTGGCTGGTGCCGCAGGAGTAGCTGCCCGTGGCCACCTTGTGGCAGAAGTCGTGGGCCTTGGTCACCGTCGTGCCGGCGGGCATCCTGATGTCCACCTTGGTCACCGGAACGTCCCCGTCCCGCAGCACCCAGGCGGGCCCCGCGTTGGTGAACTTCACGGTGAACGGGACCGTGTCCCCGACGGCGCCCTTCAGGTCCGCGCCCGTCACCTGGAAGTCGGCGGTGTTGTCCGCGGTCACCTTCACGTCGGCCGCGTCCCAGTCGGGGTGGTAGTCGTCGCGGGGCTGGGCCGGGGTGGCGTCGGGCTGCTCAACGAGCTTGACCTCGGGGCCGGTTCCACGCACCGGCCCGCTCGCGTTCTCGTCGGGGGAGGGCTCGCTGGTCTCCACCGTCACGCGCAGCCGATCGTACAGCGCACTGTCCAGGGCCTTGAGCGTCAGCGCCTTCTCGGGCGCGTAGACGGCACCGGGCTTCACGGTCTGGTCGAACTCGCAGATCGCCTGGGACTTGCTCGGTGCCTCGTCGTACGAAGGGACCTCGTAGCGAAGGCAGTTGGCGGGCAGCTCGGTGTGGCTCAGCCCGCGCGTGACGGAGTACGTGAGCCAGACCTTGTCCGCCGCCGCGGTGCCCGTATTGGTGAAGGTGACGGGCACCTGGAAGTCGCTGCCCGGCTTGACGCCGTCGATCGCGGGGATCTTGCCCAGGGTCACCTCGGCCGTGGAGTCGTCGGCGACGGCCGGCGCGGCACCCAGCGCCAGCAAGGCGACGGCGCCGAGGGCGCCGGCGGTCTGTCGGAGCGGACGGAGGCCGGGGGAGCTCTGGGGCATGGGGGGTCCTCTGAGGTGAAGCGTCGGCGTCGGGCGTACCAACTACGGGGGAACGGGAGTTCCGCAACAACAGACAGCCTCTGACCGCGAATGGTTGCACGGGGAACGATGTGACTGCTGTGGTCCGAGAAGCCGGGCGTCCAGGCGTGGGTCCATCCAGGTGTCCAGCCGTGTGTCCGCGATGCGGGACGGCCCTCTTGACGTCGTCCCCGGCGCGATCGACACTCCCAGAGAGGAATCCTAGTGAATAGGTAGGGAAACATGAGGCGCCTTGAGCTGCCGGTCACCGTCGCAGTGAGCCGTTCGCCTCTTCTGACCTCCCGCCGCCACATCGATCTGCAACGCGTCTGCAGCGCGATCGACCTCCAGGGCTGAGCCACGCCCATCCCACGCCGACGGACGCCCCGTCCGGGCCGGCGTGTCAAGGTGAGCCCTGTTCCCAGGGGTCCTGTCGTCGCAACCGCCGCGCGTACGTCCGCGCCCGCTCCCGGGGAGAGTCATGACCGTCACACCACTGGCCGCCCACGCCTCCGACCGGCCCGCGCCCGCCTTCCGGGGCCGGATCGGCCGGGACGCGCGCAGCGGCCACTACGCCGTGCCGGGCCGCTACCGGCTCCATCTGTCGACCGCGTGTCCCGACGGCCTGCGCATCGCCGTCACCCACTGCCTGCTCGGCCTGGGCACCGTCTGTCCGGCGACCGTCCTGCCCGCCGTCCCCGACTGTCCCGAGGGCGGCTACTGGGCCCTTCGTCCGCTGTACGAGGCCACCGCCCACCGGTACACCGGGGCGGCCGTCGGGCCGGTGCTGAGCGACGGCTGGTCCGGGCGGATCGTCAGCACGCACGCGCCGGACATCATGCGGGACCTGGCCCGGCGGTTCGGGAGCGACCGGCTGTCGCTGTATCCGTGCGGGGCGGAGTCGGAGATCGAGGCCGTGGAGCGGATGTGCGCGGAGGGGATCGAGGAGGCGGCGCAGCGGGCCGGGTCGGCCGGTGGCGATCCAGTGGTATGTGACATAGCACTGGGCACACTGCTGGAAACCCTCGGCGCCCTCGACCGCTGGCTGGACGGCCGCACCTACATGATCCGCGACGAAGTCACCGCCGCCGACGTCGAGTTGTGGGTCGCCCTGGTCCAGCTGGACACCGTGCACCGCAACCACCTCGACGCCGCCGCGGTGCAGCGCATCGCCGACCATCCCGCCCTGTGGGCCTACGCCCGCCGGCTGGCCGCGCACCCGGCCTTCGGCGGCAGCCTCGACCTCGACGGCATCGAGCGCCGCCACCACGCCCGCTGCCAGGGCCTGGAGGCCGCCGGAGCGGCTGTCCAGATCCTGGACTGGGCCACCCATGCGGCGGATGGAAATGGCGCTCGATCGCAGGTCGAAGGAGTCTGAGTCCGTCCACCAAGTGGACGACCATTGACATTGGTTCGGCCGAATGGCTTGATGACGTTTCGGTAAGTGCGAGGGCCCCAGCGGCCGGAAGAGCACGGTGACGGACATGTACGCAGCTTCCAGGACGGCCACGCGCCGCTCCCCGGGCTGCGTACAGCCGTACGCGAAGGTGCTCGTCGCGGACCGGAGCGTGGATCTGCTCCGGGTGAGCAGTGCACTGTGTACCGCACCGGGCCGTGCCCGCTGTCGGGGCTGACGACTTCTCCCAGCCCCCGCGTTCCTGACGAACACCGCGCCCGCGGTGTGCCGTTGTCCGCCCAGCTCCCGGTGCCCGTGCGTCGCGTCCCGCACTCGTAGTGCGCCGACTTCGCCGTGTCCGGGGGTGAACCGACTCCGCCGGAGCCCTCCATGAGCGAACCTTCAGGCGCCGCCGTGTCCCTGACCGAGGCGCCGCCACCCACTGGCACACCGTCAAAGCCCTTGGCAGCACAGCGCGTTCTGCCGTTGCGGCGGCCCGGGCGGTGGATCGCCACCGCCGTCGTCCTGGTCCTGGCGGCCCAGTTCGTGCACGGCCTGGCGACCAACCCCTTCTACCAGTGGGACCGCTTCGGCTACTGGTTCCTGCGCCCGTCCATCCTCGACGGACTGCTCATCACCCTCGAAGTCACCGCCTACAGCGCGGTGTTGGGCCTCCTCGGCGGCATCCTGCTCGCCCTGGCCCGGCTCTCGAAGAGCCCGGTGCTGCGCGCGGTCAGCTGGACCTACGTGTGGGCGTTGCGCTCCATACCGCTCATCGTGGTCCTGCTCTTCCTCTACAACTTCTCCGCCCTGTACAAGACGTTGAGCATCGGCGTCCCCTTCGGACCGGCCTTCTTCTCCTTCGACGAGTCGAAGCTCGCCACCGACATGGCCATCGCCGTCATCGGCCTCAGCCTCAACGAGGCGGCCTACGCGGCCGAGGTGGTCCGCGGCGGCATCCTCTCCGTCGACCAGGGCCAGCACGAGGCGGCCGCCGCGCTCGGACTGCCCAAGGGCTACCAGTTCAGGAAGATCGTCTTCCCGCAGGCCCTGCGGTCGATCACCCCGAACTACGTCAACCAGCTGATCGGCCTGATCAAGAGCAGCTCGCTGGTCTTCTACGTGTCGCTGCTCGACCTGTTCGGCGTCGCCCAGTCCATGGGCGCCACCTACCCCGGCGACGTCGTCCCGCTGCTGCTGGTCGTGACCGTCTGGTACCTGATCCTGACCAGCGTCGTCTCCGTCGTCCAGTTCTACGTCGAGCGGTACTACGCCCGGGGCGCCACCCGCTCCCTGCCGCCGACCCCGCTCCAGAAGCTGCGGGCCGGCCTCGCCGACCTGCGCGACCGCGTCCGCCGGGAGGCCGCCGTATGACCGCCACCGCGCTCGGTACCGCGGCCGCCACCGTCGAAGTGCACGACGTGCACAAGTGGTACGGCACCCACCGCGTCCTCAACGGCGTCGACCTGACCGTCCGCCCCGGCGAGGTCACCGTGATCCTCGGCCCCTCGGGCTCCGGGAAGTCCACCCTGCTGCGGGTCGTCAACCATCTGGAGAAGCCCGAGATCGGCCACGTCAGCCTCAACGGCGAACTGATCGGCGTACGGCGGCAGGGGGAGCGGCTCAAGGAGCTGAGCGAACGGGCCATCCTGGCGCAGCGCAGCCGGATCGGGTTCGTCTTCCAGAACTTCAACCTCTTCCCGCACCTGACCGTCCTCGACAACGTGGCCGCCGCCCCGGTCGCCACCGGGAAGCTCGGCAGGCACGAGGCCCTGGAGCTGGCCCGCGAACTCCTCGGCCGGGTCGGTCTCGCCGACAAGGCCGGTGCGTATCCACGGCAGTTGTCCGGCGGCCAGCAGCAGCGCGTCGCCATCGCCCGGGCCCTCGCCCTGCGCCCCGGCGTCATCCTCTTCGACGAGCCGACCTCCGCCCTCGACCCCGAACTCGTCGGCGAAGTCCTCTCCGTCATCAAGGACTTGGCGACCAGTGGCACCACCCTCGTCATCGTCACCCATGAGATCGGCTTCGCCCGCGAGATCGCCGACCGGGTCGTCTTCATCGACGACGGCCGCATCGTCGAACAGGGCCCGCCCTCCCAGGTGCTCGACAGGCCGCGGCACGAACGGACCAGGGACTTCCTCGGCAAAGTCCTCTGAGCCACCGTCAACCTTCTTTTCCCGCACCACCGTTCCTCTCAACTCCTAAGGACAGCCATGCTCACCCACATCTCCCGACGCAGCCTGATACGCGGCATCACCGCGGCGACCACCGTCGCCACCCTCGCCACCGGGCTCGCCGCCTGCGGTGGGGACAGCGACGCCGCGACCAGGACCTCCGACACCACCGGTGCGGTCACCGTGGGTCTCGTGTCCAACGGCGCCGCCAAGGAGGCCACCCTCAAGGTCTCCGAGGTCAAGTCCATCAGCGCCGCACTGCCGGCCGCGATCAGAAAGAGCGGCAAGCTGGTGATCGGCTCCGGCACCCTGCCCTCCGGCTCCCCGCCGCTCGGATACGTGGGCAGCGACCAGAAGACGCTCACCGGCTCCGAGGTCGACCTGGCCCGCCTGGTCGCCGCCGTGTTCGGCCTGAAGCCCGAGGTCAAGCGGTTCACCTGGGAGAACCTCTTCGTCGGCATCGACAGCGGCAAGGTGAACGTCGGCTTCTCGAACATCACCGACACCGAGGAGCGCAAGCAGAAGTACGAGTTCGCCTCCTACCGCAAGGACGACCTCGCCTTCGAGACCCTCAAGACCTCGAAGTTCGCCTTCGACGGCGACTACGAGGCCCTCGCGGGCAAGACCGTCTCGGTCGGCGCCGGCACCAACCAGGAGCGCATCCTGCTGGAGTGGAAGAGCAAGCTGGAGAAGGAGGGCAAGAAGCTCACCGTCAAGTACTTCCAGGACAGCCCCAGCATCTACCTGGCCCTCAACAGCGGCAAGATCGACGCGTACCTGGGCCCCAGCCCCAACCTCGCGTACCACGTCACCCAGACCGCGAGCACGCCCAGCCCGACGAAGCTCTCGGGCCAGTTCTCCGGCGCGGGAGCCACCCTCCAGGGCCTGATCGCCGCGACCGCCAAGAAGGACAGCGGCCTTGCCAAGCCCCTGTCCGAGGCGATCAACTACCTGATCGAGCACGGCCAGTACGCCCAGTGGCTCAAGGCCTGGAACCTCTCCAGCGACGCGGTCACCAAGTCGGAGATCAACCCGCCCGGCCTGCCGCTCGACAACTCCTGACCCGCCCCCACGCGCCGGGACTCCGCCGCCGCCCCGCGGCGGAGTCCCACCCCGGAGACCGTCACACGATGTCCATCGTCAGCATCGACGCCACGTCCGCCCACATCCTCGACAACCCCGCCTGGGCCGCGCTCACCGGCCCGCACGCCCACTTCGCCCAACGCGTCGGCCGTGCCGCCCGCTACCCCGTCGACGTGGCCCCTTTCCACGCCGTCGCCGACCTCGACGACCCGTGCGCCTGGGCCGACCTGGCGGCACTCGTCGGCCCCGGTGGCACCGCCTCCGTGCGCGGTGTGACCGAGCCGCCGCCCGGCTGGGAGCTCGTCCGCACCGGCCGCGGCGTCCAACTCGTCGACACCGGCCTGCGCGCCGAGCCCGACCCCGAAGCCGTACGCCTCGACCCCGAGGACGTGCCCGAGATCCTCGACCTGGTCGCCCGCACCGAGCCCGGCCCCTACCTGCCCCGCACCGTCGAGATGGGCACCTACCTCGGCATCCGCCACCACGGCCGGCTCGTCGCCCTGGCCGGCGAGCGCCTCCGTCCGCCCGGCTGGACCGAGATCAGCGCCGTCTGCACCGACCCCGACCACCGCGGCCGGGGCCTGGCCACCCGCCTGGTCCGCGCGGTCGCGGCCGGCATCAGGGAACGCGGCGAGCACCCCTTCCTGCACGCCGCCGCCACCAACGCGAACGCGATCCGCCTCTACGAGTCCATCGGCTTCACCCTCCGCCGCCGTACTGTCTTCGCGCTCGTACGGTGGACCGGTGCCGCCGTCCTGGAAGAAACGGCATAGCCGTGCCGTTGTCCCTGTCGAAGGCGACTCATCGAGCAGCGGTGGAGGTGCGGGACGTGACACGTGCCCTCGGCCGCCGCGTGCGCCTCCACTCCCGGCCCCATATCGACCTTCTGCGCGTGGCCGGCGCGCTCTGTTGTTCCTGACCCGTTTCTCACCCGCCGTACGCCCCTCTCAGCGGGCCGGCGTGATCTCGTACGGACCTCCAGGAAAGGCACCCTCGTGTCCTCGACCCCCGCTTCCCATCTGCACCTTGCCGTCGCCCTGGACGGCACCGGCTGGCACCCCGCCTCCTGGCGTGAGCAAGTGGCCCGTCCCCGGGACCTGTTCACCGCCGGATACTGGGCCGACCAGGTCGCCGAGGCCGAGCGCGGCCTG
The DNA here is from genome assembly GCF_050936785.1 of Streptomyces sp. CA-249302. Lineage (NCBI taxonomy): Bacteria > Bacillati > Actinomycetota > Actinomycetes > Kitasatosporales > Streptomycetaceae > Streptomyces > Streptomyces sp. CA-249302. The sequence continues at coordinate 9,727,681 of NZ_JBNJMG010000001.1, forward strand.
CTCGACTTCGTCACCTTCGAGGACGGACTCGGCCTCCAGTCCTCGTACTACGGCCAGTCGGACGGCCGTACCGACCAAGTCCGCGGCCGCCTGGACGCCGTACTGATCGCGTCCCGCATCGCACCGCTCACCCGGCACATCGGCCTGGTGCCGACCGTGATCGCCACCCACACGGAGCCCTTCCACATCTCCAAGGCGATCGCCACCCTCGACTACGTCAGCACCGGCCGCGCCGGTCTGCGCGTGCAGATCAGCGCCCGCCCGCACGAGGCCGAGCACTTCGGGCGCCGTACCTTCCCGCCGATCGACCTGGCGGAACTCCAGAGCCCCGCCGGACAGGAGCGGCTCGCCGAGCACTTCGACGAGGCCGCCGACTACGTCGAGGTCGTGCGCCGGCTCTGGGACAGCTGGGAGGACGACGCGGAGATCCGGGACGTCGCCACCGGCCGTTTCGTCGACCGCGACAAGCTGCACTACATCGACTTCGAGGGCAGGCGGTTCAGCGTCAAGGGGCCGTCCATCACCCCGCGTCCGCCGCAGGGCCAGCCGCTCGTCACCTCCCTCGGCCACCAGACGGTCCCGTACCGGCTGATCGCCCGCCAGACCGACGTCGGCTACGTCACCCCGCACGACGCCGACCAGGCCCGCGCGATCGTCGCCGAGATCCGCGCCGAGCAGGAGGCGGCCGGACGCGCCGGTGAACTCCTGCATGTGTTCGGCGACTTGGTGGTCTTCCTCGACGACGACCAGGCCGCGGCGGAGGACCGACGTGCCCGTCTGGACGCCCTCGCGGGGGAGCCGTACACCAGCGACGCCCGGATCTTCGCCGGTACGCCCGTCCAACTCGCCGATCTGCTCCAGGAGTTGGCGGCGGAGGGGCTGAGCGGATTCCGGCTGCGGCCCGCCGTCGCCGGGCACGACCTGCCGGCCGTCTCCCGGGGCCTGGTCCCCGAACTCCAGCGCCGCGGCGCCTTCCGCACCGCCTACGAAGCCGACACCCTGCGCGGCCTGCTGGGCCTGCCCCGCCCCGCCAACCGCTACGCAGCCGCCGCGACCGCCTGAAGCCGGAAGGACACCGCACCGACATGAGCAAGCCGCTGAAGCAGATCCACCTGGCCGCGCACTTCCCGGGCGTCAACAACACCACCGTGTGGAGCGACCCGGAGGCCGGCAGCCACATCGAGTTCAGCTCCTTCGCGCACTTCGCGCGGACCGCCGAACGCGCCAAGTTCGACTTCCTGTTCCTCGCCGAGGGGCTCCGGCTGCGCGAACAGGGCGGCAAGATCTACGACTTGGACGTCGTCGGCCGCCCCGACACCTTCACGATCCTCGCCGCGCTCGCCGCCGTCACCGAGCACCTGGGCCTGACCGGCACCATCAACTCCACCTTCAACGAGCCCTACGAGGTGGCCCGCCAGTTCGCCAGCCTCGACCACCTCTCCGGCGGCCGCTCCGCCTGGAACGTCGTCACCTCCTGGGACGCCTTCACCGGCGAGAACTTCCGCCGCGGCGGCTTCCTCCCGCAGGACGAGCGCTACTCCCGCGCCAAGGAGTTCCTCGCCACCACGCACGAACTCTTCGACTCCTGGCACGGCGACGAGATCGTGGCCGACCAGGCGACGGGTGTCTTCCTGACTGACGCGAAGGCGGGCGCCTTCGTCCACCAGGGCCAACACTTCGACATCCAGGGCCAGTTCAACGTCCCGCGCTCCCCGCAGGGCCGCCCGGTGATCTTCCAGGCCGGCGACTCCGAGGAGGGCCGCGAGTTCGCCGCCGCGGGCGCCGACGCCATCTTCAGCCGGTACGCGGCCCTGGCGGAGGGTCAGGCGTTCTACACGGACGTCAAGAACCGCCTCGCCAAGTACGGCCGTCGGCACGACCAGTTGTTGATCCTGCCCGCCGCGAGCTTCGCACTCGGCGACACCGACGCGGAGGCCGAGGAACTCGCCCGCGAGGTGCGCCGCCGGCAGGTCAGCGGCGCGACCGCCATCAAGCACCTGGAGTTCGTCTGGAACCGGGACCTCTCCTCGTACGACCCCGAGGGCCCGCTGCCCGACGTCGACCCGGACGTGAGCGAGAACCACATCTCCAAGGGGCGTGCCCAAGTCCGCATGTACCGCGACCCGTTGGCCACCGCCCGCGAGTGGCGCGAGCTCGCCGCCGCCAACAACTGGTCCATCCGCGACCTGGTCATCAACACCGGCAACCGCCAGACCTTCGTCGGCTCCCCGCAGACCGTCGCGAAGACCATCAACGAGTACGTCCAGGCCGACGCCGGCGACGGGTTCATCCTCGTCCCGCACATCACCCCCGGCGGCCTCGACGTCTTCGCCGACAAGGTCGTCCCGCTCCTCCAGGAGCAGGGTGTCTTCCGCACCGACTACGAAGGCCCGACCCTCCGCGACCACCTGGGCCTGGCCCACCCGGACGAGGTGTCCGAGGAGCGGGTGGCGTCGTGAGGTTCCGCGCGGCCGGCCCGGTGACGCCGACCGTCAGCAGCCTGAGCCGGCCGGGACGAACCTCACGCGCGCGTGCTCGTCCGCTGCGAGGACCTCGTCGTAGGTCTGGCGGGTGACCCGATACCAGACGTCGTCCTGCGACTTGACCCCGTTGACGTCGTCGAGGCTCACGCACCACCGCTCCGGGCGGACGACCCGCCGGTACCGCTCCGTGCCCTGCCGGACCTTCTTGCAGCTCCGGTAGTGCTCGGTGGTGTACCAGACGCGGGTCGTCCTGCGGCTGCCGGTGCCGGAGCTGGTCGTGTGCCTGACCCGCTTGGTGGCGGGGGTGCACTTGCGCACCAGGTGCGCCCGGGTGTCGGAGACGGTCTTCCGGGCGAGGTGGCGGACGGAGTCCCGGAGTCCGGAGACGGTCTCCGGGCTCGGCCGGGCTTCCTCGGCGGTGGTGCTGCCGTGCGCCGCGGAGTCGTCCCCTCCGCCACCGCATGCGCCGAGTCCGGCCATGAGGACCGCCGTCACCCCGGCGACCAGCAACCGACGTGCCATGAACATGTCTCCCCCTGAGGTCGGCCGACAGCGTAGCCGACGTCTGGCCGAAAACGATCACCCGATCGGTCTTGGTAAGGGTTCGGCATGAGATCGGTGTGACCGGGCGCGAAGGCCGGGCCCGGCGCCGTCCGCCCGGTCACCTGCGGCGTAGAGTGCCTGGCCGGGTCCGGTCCGGTGCGGTGGAAGGAGTGCGTGATGTCGAGTCCGCCGGAGTTCACGGTGGAGCGACTGTTCTCCTCCTGGCAGCCCGACGTGCCCGCGTTGCTGCTGGTCGCCCTCCTCGGCGGCCTGTACGGCTGGGGCGTGGTGCGGCTGCGGCGCAGAGGCGAACACTGGCCGGTACCGCGCAGCGCCGCCTTCGCCGTGCTCGGCCTCGGTGCGATCGTCGTGGCCACCATGTCCGCGCTCGCCGTCTACGATCACGTCCTGTTCTGGCCGGCCGCGGTCCAGAACATCCTCCTCGACCTGATCGCACCGCTCGGCCTGGCCCTCGGCGACCCACTGCGCCTGGCCGCCCGCGCCCTGCCCGAACGTTCCGCCGCGCGCGTGCAGCGGGCGATGACCGGTCGCCTGGTCCGCCTCCTCACCTTCCCTCTGGTCAGCACGGCCCTGGTGCTGACGACCGAGCTGACGGTCTACTTCACGCCGTACTTCGGTACCGCCCTGCGGGTGGGCTGGCTGCACGAGCTGATGTATCTCCACCTGCTGCTCGCGGGCAGTCTGTTCGTGGTGCCGGTGCTCACCCGCGAGGAGACGCTGCCGCGCTGGTGCACCCACCCGGTCCGGGCGGCGCTGGTGTTCCTCGACGGCATCATCGACGCCGTACCCGGCATCGTCGTCATGACCCACGGCACCCTGATCGCCGGCGCCTGGTACCTGCACCACCACCCGTCCTGGTCGACCGACGTCCAGCACGACCAGCAGCTCGGCGGTGGCGCGATGGTCGGCATCGCGGAGCTGGTGGCGCTGCCCTTCCTGCTCGCGATCCTGGTCCAGTGGGCCCGCACGGAACGCAAGGAGACGGTCGCCCTGGACCGCCGACTGGCCACGGAACTGGTCCCCGCGGCGCCCGCGGACGGCTCCGGACAGTCGCCGGATCTCGTACGCCCGTGGTGGGAGACCGAGAACAGCGAGGTCGCGCAGCGCATCAGACAGCAGCACCCGACGCGCTGAAGACGCACGCCCCAGCGCCCCTCTTCACTCCTCCCAGTCGAGCTGATGCTCGGGCGTGCCCGCCGCCCGCCCGTACGCCTGCGCCGCCGCCCGCCCGGCCGCGTCCCCACGCCGGTACCGAAACACCTTCCCGGCGAATACGACCACCCGTTCCTCCCCGGCGACGAAGTCGGCGTACCAGCCGTCGGCCGGCTCCAGCACATCGGCGAGCGCCTGGGCCAGCCCGTCGACATCGTCCCCGTCGGCCTCCCACTCGACGAGCGTCCAGTACGACGGCTGGGCACCGGCGGCGCTCCCCGAGACGTCGACGCGCCCGACCTTGAGCAGCCGCAGGCCCGCCGGCCGGAACTCGGCGCCGGAGCGCAGGCTTTCACCGATGACGTATCCCTTGATCATGCGCAGACCCTAGGGGCCCGTGCCTGACATCCTGTGTCAGTCATACGGTGAGGAAGTGATCGCCCGATGCGAGCGGACCGGCTGCTGTCCTTGCTCCTGCGCCTCCAGTCCCGTGGGCAGTTGACGGCACGTCAACTCGCCGACGAGCTTGAGGTGTCGGTCCGTACCGTCTACCGGGACCTGGAGGCGCTGGGCGCGGCCGGGGTGCCGGTCGTGACGAGCGGCGGCCCCGGTGGCGGTTGCCGCCTGCTGGAGGGCTGGCGCAGTCCGCTGCTCGGCATCAGCGCGGAGGAGGCGACGGCCCTCCTCGCGGTGTCGGCGGGCGGCCCGCTGGCACGGATCGCGCTGGGCGACGCCCTCTCCCAGGCCCGCCTGAAACTACTGGCGTCACTTCCGCCGTCCGGCCGCGACCGCACCAACGCGGCGGCCGCCCGCTTCCACATCGACTCGCAGGCCTGGTTCAAGCCTCCCGAACCGGTGCCGTGTCTCGCGGAGTTGGTCGACGCCGTACGCCAGGACAACCGCCTGCGCCTCACACACCGGCGCCGGGACGGCCGTACCACCACGAGGTCCGTGGACCCACTCGGCCTCGTGGCGAAGGCGGGCATCTGGTACCTCGTGGCCCGGACGGACTCCGGCATCCGCGCCCACCGCGCGTCCCGCATCAGCCAAGCCGAGCTGCTCCCCGGCGAGTTCACCCGCCCCACCGACTTCGATCTCGGGGCGTTCTGGGCCACCTGGACAACGGAGTTCGAGACCGGCCTGGACCAACTCGCGGTCACGGTACGGCTGTCACCGGACGGCTTGGCCGCGCTTCCCGAAGTCCTGGGCGACACCACCTCGGCCGCCCACGCAACCGCAGACCCGGAGTTCGGCGACTGGCACCGCCTGACCCTTCACTTCGACTCGCCTCGGGCGGCCTGCCGTCGCCTGCTGGGCTTCGGACCGGACCTCGAGGTGCTCGAACCGGCCGAGGTACGGGCGGAGTTGGCGGAGACGGCCCGCCGCACGGCGGAGCGTTACGGCTGACGGCCGGTTGGTGGTCAGCCGCCCCCGGTGTACGGCGCGAGGGCCGCGAAACCGCCGGTGAGGAGGACGAGCGCGAGCAGTGGCACCCGCAGGCGCCGAAGGATCCTTCGCATGAGTGGCCTCCCGGCGTCCGGAAACCGTTGTCCCCGAGGGGAGCACGCCGTGGGTCGGGAACACATCTCCCTCCCCCGAAGGTGATGTGTTCCCGACCTTCCCCCGGCGCCGGACTGTGGTCCAGCCGACCGCGTGGGGCGGTCCTGTGCCGTCACCAGCACATGACCGCTGTTTCCCCCGGACCCCACGCGGAGTAGAGACGTACCCGGACGTAGTAGCGGCGGCCCTTGACCAGCCGGGCCTTCATCGTGGCGTTGTGCGGTTGCCCCCCGTCGTCCCGGCCGGCGAGGTAGCGGGGCTCCCCGTTCCGCTCCTCGAAGACCACCAGGACGGTGTCGCTCGCGCCGAAGGTCCCGATGGTGTACTCGCGGGTCTCCGGCGGGTCGATCACGAAGTCGGCCTGCTCGCCCGGCCCGAGACCCAGCGGCACGGACCGGAACGGGACCAGACCCGGAGGCTGCGAGGCGTCGGCCGGCGGGTACCAGCGGAGCACGAACTCCTTGTCGGCCGGTGACAGCGTGCCCGGCGGGTTCAGGCCGCCGCGGAACTGCTCCGGCTCCAGGATGAGTTCGCCCGGGAACGCGTACTCCATGATCGACTGCGGGTCCCAGACGGAGCCGTTCACCTCGTCCGGGTCCAGCTTGCGCAGGATGTTGAAGAACGTCCGGTCCCGGCTCCAGAAGTTCGGCGGGCCCGCCAGATCCGCGTACACGGCCTCGTCGTCCCAGTGGATGCCCGCGAACGGGCTCTGGTGCTCGTGCAGCATGCCGAGCGCGTGGCCGATCTCGTGCAGGGCCGTCCCGCGCTCCCCGGGCGCGGTCAGGTCCCAGCCGAAGTTCATCGTGCGCTCGTTCTGCCCGGCCCGGAGCGCGTCCCGCCCCACCGCCGACCAGGAGCCGTCGCCGAGCTGGAAGCCGATCCGCAGGTCGGCCTCCGAGCCGTCGCCGACCTCGACGAACGTGACACCGATGCCGAGGTCCTGCCACTCCCGGAAGCCCTCGCGGACCACGTCGCGCTGCTCCTTGGCGCCGACCCACGACACCCGCCGCACCGACCCCGTCCCCGGTACGGGGATGACCGACGCGTCGGTGTCGCCGTCGAAGAAGTGGTAGTGCAGCACCGTGCCGTTGACCCACATCCGGTTTCCCGAGATGAGCGCACTGAGCCGGTCGGCGGTCAGCCCCGGTGTGAAAGCGGGGGCCGACTGCTGCGCGAGGCTGCAGTAGCGTCCGGTCATGCGAACAGACTGCCGTGAGCGGGGTCACAGGCGCCTGAGTCGGGGTCTACTCAAGTCACCCTGTATCAGGAGTGAGTACTCGCACTCATACTCCCGTGACGACCTTCGAACGCGACGCGAAGACCCTTGAACTGCCCTGGCCGTTCACCGGACGTGAGGACGAGCTCGAGCTGATCCGCCGGTCCCTGACCGCAGGCCACCACGGCATCGTGGTCACCGGCCCGGCGGGCTGCGGCAAGACCCGGCTGGCCATGGAGGCGGTCCGCGGCGGCGACCGCGCCCGCGCGGCCGGCACGCCGGAGACCCGTCACATACCCTTCGCCGCGTTCACCCACCTGCTGCCCGAGACGGTCTCCCTGCACCGGGCGGTCCAGCTCCTTTCGGGTGTACGGCTGCTGCTGATCGACGACGCCCAGCTGCTCGACGACGCCTCGGCCGCCCTCGTCCACCAGCTCGCCGTGCACGGCCGTACGCGCCTGATCGTCGTCGCGGCCGACGGCGCCCCGGTCCCCGGCGCGGTCTCCCGCCTCTGGACCGGCGAACTACTCCCGCGCCTGGCCCTGGAGCCGTTGCCGCGCGAGGACACGGAGCAGCTGCTCACCACCGCCCTCGGCGGCCCCGTCGAACCCCTCACCCTGAACCGCCTGCTCCACCTCTCCCGCGGCGATCTGCGGCTGCTGCGCGACCTGGTGGACGCGGTGCGCGAGCGCGGACTGCTCACCCGGGACCGGGACACGGACGCGTGGGCATGGCGGGGTCAGGTCCCCATGGCCCCGGCGCTCCGCGCACGCGCCGCCGAGGCCCTCGACCGCCCCCACCGCGAGGAGCGGACGACCCTGGAACGCCTGGCCTTCTCGGAGCCCCTGCCACTGGACATGGACGCCCTGGGGGACCTGCGCGTCCTCGAAAGCCTTGAGGCCGACGACCTGATCCGCATCGACGACGACGGCGCCGTCCGCCTCGCCCACCCCCTGCACGGCCCGGTGCTGCGGGCCGCGGCGGGCCGGCTGCGGGCGCGGCGGCTGGCGCGCACACCGGACCAGTACCGCGCGGCCCTCGCCGCGGAGGCGGCCGTACTGACCGCGCGGATCGACCATGCCGACGTACGTGCACTGCCGGCACCCGTGGGGGACGGCCCGGCACAGGAAGGGGCACCGGTACCGGCCGAGTACGCGGCCGTACGTGCCCGCTACTCGCGGCTTCGGGGGGAGCTGCGGGAGGCGGCGGCCTGGGCGAGGGAGGGCTTGCGGCACGCGCCGGGGGACGCACCCTGCCGCACCGAACTCGCCCTGGCCGCCGCGCAGTCGGGGGACACCGGCATGGTGGACGCGCTCTCCGGTGAGGCCGCCGTCTGGCAGGCGGTGGCGTGCGGGGATGTGGAGGGGGCGATTCTGGAGACCTTCGAGGCGACAGGGGCGTACGCCCTGTACGACGCCGTACGCCTCGGGGCGCCCGAGAAGGTCGCCGCGCGCCTGCCGGTCGGGGGAGTGTTCGCCCTGCACGCCGATGCGCTCGCCCGGTCGGACGGCCCGGCGCTGGATCGGGCGGCCGAGGCGCTGGAGGAGCGGGGCTTCCTCCTGTTCGCCGCGGAGGCGCACGCGCAGGCGGTACGGGCGCACCGCGAGCCGCACGCCGCCCGCACGTCACGCACGCGTGCCGTGGCCCTCGCCCGCCGCTGCCAGGGCGCCCGCACCCCGGCCCTCTCCGGCCTGGTCCTGGGCGAACTCACCGCCCGCCAGCGCCAGATCGTCACCCTGGCGGCGGCGGGCCTGAGCAACCGCCAGATCGCCGAGCAACTGACCCTGTCCATCCGCACGGTGGGCAACCACCTCTACAGCGCCTACGCCCGCCTCGGCGCCAGCGACCGCGCATCCCTCCCCTGGCTCATGGACCCCCCGACGGCCCAACCGGCCTGAGCCACCCAAGAACCGGCGGTCTGACCCCCAGTATTCGGGGGAGGGGTCAGGCCGCCGACCCGGGCGACGTGCCCGTCGGACGCCGATCAGGCGTAGGTCCAGCGCCAACGGCTGGAGCTGTACACGCACTTGATCGTCGAGCCGCCCGCGGTGGTCGTCACAGCCCCGTGGTCACTGTTCCGGCAGAACTGCCCCGCCGAGTAGCAGTTCCCCGAGTTGGAGACGATCGAGCAGGTACCGGTGCTGTCCTGACCGCCACTGTTCGTGCCGGCGGCCTGCGCGGCAGCGGTCCTGGTGACGGTGACCGTGGGGCCGGGCTTGGCCTTGACGGTCTTCGTGACGGTCGGGCCGGGCTCGGGAGCGGCCGTCACCGTCGCGGTGACGGTCGACGCGGGCAGGACCTTGGCCTCGACGGGCTGCTTCCCACCGTCCCCGGCGAGGCTATGAGCGCCCCCGCGAGCAGCAGCCCCGCCCCGCCCAGCCACACCCGCTTGCGCCGGTGGAGCGGGCGGATGTCGGGCGGGCGCAATAGGTGATCGGTTTGTGACTGTCACCTGTTGGTGCCGATTCGGACCGCCCCTCCCGCGCCCCTAGTCGTCGTTGGCCGCGTAAGGATGCACATACCGCCCCGCGTCGAACGGCGTGAACCAGTCCTCTGCCTTGGCTTCGTGTTCCGTGTCCTCGTACAGGGTGTCGGCGAAGGCCTCCAGGGCCGCGCTGACCTCCTCCGTCAGGAGGCCGTACAGGTCCGTCGTGACCTCGGCCTGGGCCAGGAGGAACTGCATCAGGAGTTCCTCGGCCACACAGCTCAGGCCGCCGAAGCGCGGCTGGGTGAGACGGGCCGTCATGGTCACCGCCGTGGCGGTCAGACGGCGGGCGAACAGGGCCGTGTACTGCGGGGCGAACTGGGGCGGCAGGTCGTCGAGGATCATGAACGCCGCGTCGCTGTCCGCGACGGTGGGCCCGTCCTCCTCCAGTCCGGCGAGGTCCGTGAAGAGTCCGTCGACGAGGAGGTCGATGGCGTACACGACCGCCCCGGCCGCCACTTCCGCCGCCTCCCGGCCGACCGCCGGCTCCTGCTCGGCGTCCGTGTGGCCGAAGGACTCCAACGGGAAGGCCTTCAACTCCGGTGCCAGCGACCGCAGTCGGTACCGCATCGCCTCCACCTCGGAGCGGTCGAGGCGATGCGGCGCCGCGGTGGGCGGCCCCGCCGCGTGGCGCCGCGCGCGCTCGGCGAGGTCGGCCGGCGGCGCGTCCGGCCCGTCGGCCGCGTCCAGGCTCTCCTGGAGCAGATCGGGATGGAGATCCACCTCGCAGCGCGCGATCTCCCACTCGGCGAGCAACTCGCTCCGCTCCAGCAGCTCGGCGACGACCTCACCGGCCGCCTCCTCGGCGAACTCCAGCGCCGGCGCGTCCACGAAGAGTTTCAGGATCGCCCCGCCGGGATGGACGGCGATGACGTCGTCCGTCAGGTCGACCTCCATCCCGTCGGGCCCCTCGATCGCCTCGACCGAGTCGAGGCCCTTGCGCAGCAGGAAGATGACGCCCTCCCGCTGCAGCTCGTCGAGCTCCCGGGCGCCTTCCGGCAGTTGCACGTCCACAGTCACCGCGTATGTCACACGATCATGGTGCCCCAGGTCATGCCGCCCCGAACGCCGTGAACGCCCACCCCGTCGCCTGATGCAGCGCGTCACCCGGGAGCGCCGCGCGTGCGTCGCGCAACGCCTCGGCCAGGGAGAGACCCGCGCTCAGCCCCTTGTGCAGCGCCAGCATCAGCGGGACCACGGCATGGTCGTTGACCGGCGCACTGCTCGCCACCACCCCCGCCGTACCCAGCGGCAGCAACGCGGTGACCAGGCCGAGCAGTTCGTCCGCACCGACCGAGGCGAGCCGGGCGGTGTCGCAGCTGGACAGGATGATCCGGTACGGGCTGCGGTCCAGGCGCTCGAAGTCGTGCACGATCAGCGGGCCGTCGGCCATCCGGAGAGAGGAGAACAGGGGGCTGTCGGCGCGGAACGTGCCGTGCGCGGCGATGTGCGCCAGCGTCGCCCCGTCGATCTCCTCCAGCACGCGCGGCACGCGCGCGTCCTCGTGCTCCAGCAGCGTCGGCACGGCCGGCCCGCCGTACAGCCCGGCCAGTTCGGGCACCTCCGCGCCACCCGTCGCGAGGCCCGGACCGCGCACCAGCACATGCCGGTTGCCCCGCGGCGGCTCGGTCTCCCGCGCCCGCAGCCAGCTGCTCGCCGACGGCGACACACTGAGCACCCGCTCGCGCAACGACGGCAGCAAGGCCCACGGCACACTGTGCAGCCGCCCCGGCGGTACGACCACCACCGGCCCTGAGCCCAACTGCGCGGCCGCCGGTCCGAGCAGCAACTCCTCCAGCCGACGCCCCATCTCCTCCACCAGGGGCAGCCGCGCCTCCGCCCCGGGATGAGCCAGCCGCCGCAACCCGGCCTGTACGTGCTCCGCCTCGACCTCCGCGTCCGCGAGCAGCCCCGCCTCGAAGCGCCGTACCCGCCCACCGCCGCACAGCAGCACCTGCACCCGCCCGTCCAGCACGGCGAGTTCGACGAGCCGCACCTCGCCGAGGCGGGACAGCAGGTGGCCCACGTCGAAGTGGTCCTCGGCGCCGGGCGCGTCGCCGCGGATGTGCAGGGTGCGGGAGCGGATCTCCCGTTCCAGGCGCCGCTGTTCACGCTCAAGGGCGGGGATCGGGCGCCCGTCGCTGCGCGCCTCGGCCGCTCGGCGCGCGATCTCCCGGAACGCGGTCAGGCTGCCGAGCAGCGCCGGGTCGGCGGGCGGCCGGGTCGGCGGCGCGGACAGCACCGTGGCCCGCCAGCGCTCGCTCCACATCAGCAGCCGCCGAGGGCCGCCCGAGTCCAGACTGGCCTGCTGGGCCAGCGCCGCCAGCTCCGCGCCCTGCGCGGTCGCTCGGGCCCGCAACTCCGAGGCGCCCAGCGTCATCCGGTGGTCGTCGAGCACGTCCAGCCCGCGCCGGCACGCCTCCAGCACACCCCGCCCCGAACCGGCGGCCCGGGCCCGCAGCGCCTGCGCGGCCCAGCCGGTCATCCGGGCCAGCGGCGGCCCGCTGTGCCGACTGCGCGCGGCCACCGCCAGATGCCGCTCGGCGTCCGCGGTCCAGCCTAGGCCCAGCGCGATCCGCCCCGCCAGGAGTGAGGCCTCCGGTGCGGCCGGCGCGCCGAAGGACGCCAGCTTCTCGGCCACCGCGGCCGCGTCCGCCACCAGCCGCCCCGAACCACGCCCCGCGGCGAGCCGCGCCTCGATCAGCACCAGGCGTGCGTGCGCCTCCCACCAGGGGCGCCGCTGCCCGGCGAACAGCCGCACCGCCAGCGCCGCGCGCGCGATCGCCGTGTGCGGATCGTTCGCCAGCCGGGCCGCCCGGGCGGCCACCAGCAGCAGCTCCGCCTTGCGCGTGGGCTGCCCGCCGATCCCGTCGAGCACGCCGATCGCCGCGTCCGCCTCGGCGAGCGCCTCCGAGGCGAGGCCGGCCGCCATCAGGACCCCGCAGCGCCGGATGTAGAGCATGAAGGACGGAGTGCCGAGCTTGGCGTACTGCTCCTCGGCCTCGTCGAACAGCCGCAGCGCGACCGGCACATCCCCCTGCTGGAAGGCGGCCAGGCCACGGCTCTCCACGATGTCCGCCTTCTCGTGCTCCTGACCGGTGGTGTCCCACAGCGCCTCGGCGGCCGCGAAGTCGGCGTCCGCCCGGTCCACCGCGCCCACCGCCAGATGCACGGTGGCCCGCAGGGTCAGCGCCCGCGCCGTCCAGATGACGTCCTCCGCCTGCCGCAGCACGGGAATCGCCCGCCGTACGTCCTCCAACGACTCACGGTGCCGGCCCAGCACCCAGGACGCGTACGCCCGCCGGTACAGCACCCGGGCGCGGTTGTGCCCGCTGCTGACGAGGACACCCCGCTCCAGCGCCTCCAGGCCCTGCCGGGTGCGCCCGGAATGGATGAGCGCCACCCCGAGCGTGGCCAGGACGTCCCCCTCGCGGTCGGGATCCTGGGCGCGCGCCGCCAGGTCCCGGGCCCGGCGCAGATGGTGCAGCGCCAGCCTGATGTCGCCCCAGTCCCGCTGCCAGATCCCGATCACCTGGTGCGCCACGGAGGCGCGCCAAGGCGACGGATCGGACTCCAGCACGCCCTGGGCCCGTGCCAGCGCCTCGTTCGGGGCGGCGAACACCATCGGCTGCAGTTCGAGAACCGAGTCGCTTCCCGCTGTCACCCAAAGGATGGTAGTGGGCCTGGTCACGACTCACACCGGTTTGTCGCTGTATCAATCGACGGACCCGCGACTCTGATTGACGACTGTCGCCTCACTGGGAGGACACGCCATGGCACCACAGCGATTCCACGAGCAGTTCGACCAGATCCAGCGCTCCATGCCCGACGTCCCCCTGGCGATGGGACCCGACGACGCGGCGGAGTTCATCTACGAGAAGGGCGTGGTCCTGGCCCGCGACGGTGAGGAGGCGCAGCTCGTCGAGGACCGGGTGCGCACCCACTTCACCGAAGCGACCGGCCTGACCGCCGACCACGTGCGCCGGGCGAGCCCGGAGACCAACCGCTCGGGCATCACCCGCATCCAGGTCGGCGACCCCGGCCACGGCGACCGGCACTCCGACCGCGCCGTCGCCCACGCGCTGCGCGCCATGCGCGAGCAGGAGGGACGCGCCGAGCGCCGCCTGATCAGCCGCAACCACGTGGTCTCGATCGCCCCGGTCAACTCCTGTCCCGGGGACGAGCCCGTGCCCGCCCCGCTCACCGGGGGCACCAACCCAGCCGCCGCCTCGGCCGGTCACGACGCCGACACCGCCGTGAACGTCCTGGTCATCGACAACGGCCTCACCCACGACTACTCCGCCGTCCCGCTCCTCGCCCACGTCCAGGGCGACCTGCACGGCACCGAGACCGACTCCGACGGCAACCTGCTCCAGTACGTCGGCCACGGCACGTTCATCGCGGGCCTGCTCGCGGCCGTCGCACCCAACACGAACGTCACCGTCCGCAACACCCTCAACGACGCCGGCGCCATCCTCGAGTCCGAGCTCGGCCAGCGCCTCTTCGACGCCGTGGACGAGCACGGCTGGCCGGACGTCATCAGCCTGTCCGCCGGCACCGCGAGCGGCAGCACCGAAGGCCTGCTCGGCCTCGACGCCTTCATGGCGGAACTCCGCGCCCAGGGCACCCTCCTGGTCGCCGCCGCCGGCAACAACTCCAGCGCCACCCCGTTCTGGCCCGCCGCCTACGCCAGCCTCCCCGACTACGCGGACGTGGTCCTGTCGGTCGGCGCGCTGCGCGGGGACGGCGAGTACGGCGCCTGCTTCAGCAACCACGGCGCGTGGGTGAACGTGTACGCCCCCGGCGAGCGCCTCACCAGCGCCCTGACCGGCTTCGACGCACCGGTGCCGTACGTCTTCCAGCACACCACCTACGAGGAGTGCCGGTTCGGCTTCACCTACACCTGCACCTGCCAGTTCCCGCGCCACACCGGCGTCCTCAGCGAGGCCGGCACGCCCAGCTCCGTCAAGGCCGACCAGGTGATGTTCGAGGGGTACGCGCACTGGAGCGGCACCTCGTTCGCCACCCCGGTCGCCGCCGGCATGGTCGCCGCCTACATGACGGCCAACAAGATGGGCGACGCCCGCGCCGCGCGTACGCAGCTCCTGTCCGCGAACGGCGCGTACGCGGAGGTGCGCGGGGCGCACGTACCGGCGCTGCGCCCGCCGACTTGGCGCCCGGCGCCGGTCACGCAGCTGGCTCCTCCGGCATGAGGTCTGGAACGGCCCCTTCCACGGCGTACGATGTCATGCCGTACACGAGGGGTGGGGCCGTGGACCGAGCAGATGTCGGCGCGTTGGTCCAGTCCGCCGTCGACGGCGACGCGGCGGCCTGGAAGGCGCTCGTGGAAGGGCTGAGCCCACTGGTGTGGTCCGTCGTGCGCTCGCACCGGCTCTCCGACGCCGACGCGCACGAGGTGTACCAGACCGTGTGGTTCCGCTTCGCCCAGCACCTGGGGCGGATCCGCGAACCCGAGAAGACCGGCTCCTGGCTGGCGAGCACCGCGCGGCACGAATGCCTGAAGGTGCTCAAGAGCTTAAGGCGGCTCACCCCCACGGACGATCCCCAGGTCCTCGACCGGATCAGCGAGGACCGTACGCCCGAGCAGTCCTTCCTCGACCTGGAGGAGGCCGCCGCCGACCGCGAGCGCATCCGGCACCTGTGGCAGGAGTTCGAGGAACTGGGCGACCGGTGCAGGCAGTTGCTGCGCGTCCTGATGACGTCGCCGCCGCCCAGCTACCAGGAGGTGTCCGCGGCCCTCGGTATCGCCGTGGGCAGCATCGGACCGCTGCGTCAGCGCTGTCTGCGGCGCCTGCGGGCACGACTCGAAGCACGGGGAGCGGCGTGAGGGACATGGACGACATGAGTGAGCACAATGGCGAAGATCCGAACGACACCGAGGAGCTCGGTTTCGACCTCCTGGAGGAGGAACTCCGCCAGGCCGCGGGCATCCTGGACCCGGTGCCGGCCGAACTGCGGCAGATCGCCGTGGAGGCCTTCGCACTGCACGACCTGGACGCCCGGATCGCCGAGCTGACCTTCGACTCGGTGGTGGACGCCATCCCCGTGAGGGGAGCGGTGGACGTACCGCGGATGCTGACGTTCCACGCGGGCGGGGTCACCGTCGACGTGGAACTGACCGCACAGGGGCTGATGGGGCAGGTCCTGCCCCCGCAGTCGGTCCGCATCGAGGTGCTCCGCGGCCCCCAGGCGGGAGCTCCGCTGACCACCGACGACATGGGGCGCTTCACGTACGGCGAACCCCCCGCCGGTCCCTTCGCGCTGCGGCTGCGGACCGGCGAGGGAGTCCTCGTCACGGACTGGCTGACGGCCTGACCGGGAACCCTGCCCGCACCCTCACCAGGTGACGGGCAGGGTCTGCGGTCCCCGGATCATCGTCCGGCGCCGCCAGACGACCTGGTCCGCGGGGACCGCGAGCCGCAGGCCCGGCATCCGCTCCAGCAGCGTGTCGACGATCAACTCGGTCTGCATAAGGGCCAGTACGGCTCCGGTGCAGTAGTGCGAGCCGTTCCCGAAGGACAGGTGCGGGTTGGGATCGCGGGCCGCGTCGATCCGGTCCGGGGCGGGGAAGACGTCCGGGTCACGGTTGGCGGCCAGATAGGACACGTACACCGGGTCGCCCGCGGCGATGCGGTGGCCGTGCAGGTCGACGTCCTCCAGGGCGATGCGGGCCAGACCGACCGAGGTGCGGTGCGGGATGTAGCGCAGCAGCTCGTCCAGCAGCGGCCCCCGGTCCGACGGCTCGCGCGAGCGCGCCTCGGCCATCAACTCCGGCCGGGTGAGCATCAGGAACAGCATCTGGCCGCAGTTGTGGGTGACGGCCTCGCCGCCGATCTGCAGCGGCCCGGCGAGCCCGACGGCCTCCTCCTCGCTGATCTCACCGCGCCCGACGGCGGCACCGAGCAGCGAGTACACGTCCTCGTCCGTGCTGTTCGCACGGTCCCGGATGGTGTCGGTGATCCACCCGTACATGCCGTTCTTGGCCCGGTCGGCGGCCTCGGCACCACCCGACGTGGAGATGATCTGCCGAGTCCAGGCGTGCACCCGCTCCCGGTCCTCGGCGGGCACTCCCATCACCTCGCTGACCACGGTGATCGGGAAGGGCTCGAGCACCCGCTCGATCAGCTCGGCGGGCGGCCCGTCCCGCAGCACCCCGTCCACCAGCCCGTCGAGCAGCTCCTGCGCGCGGGGCCGCAGCCGCTTCATCGCACCCACCGTGAAGGCGCCCGCGACCGGCTTGCGCAGCCGGTTGTGGTCGGGCTGGTCGGCGAAGGCGAGCGAACCGGGCCGCGGCTTGAAGTGCGGGGCCAGCCGGGTCACCTGTCGCCCGGTGACCTCGGCGCGGCTGAACCGCGGATCGTTGGTGATCGCCTTCACGTCGTCGTAACGGGTGGCCAGCCAGGCCCAGCCCTCGCCGTGCGGCAGGCGGATACGGGTCAGCGGGCCCTCGCGCATCAGGTCCGCGAGCACCGGGTCGAACTCGGTACCGGACAGGTCGAGCGAGGGCCAGTCCCGCACGGGCGGCGGGACCTGCGCGGTCAGGAGGGTGGGATCCTCGGTCATGCCCCCACCCTCACCGGCCCCCGCCCGGCTGTCGCGCGGAAGTGCTCCAGCCGGAGGTCACCCGGAGTTCAGCCGGACACGGCGTCCACGAGCCCGGCCAGCGCCGCCGCGAGCCGCCCGAGCCCCGGCCCCGCGGCCCCGCCCGGCTCGCTCATGTACGTGTCCCGCCGGATCTCCACCATCAGGGCGGACACCCGGGCGTCCTTCCCGTAGAAGTCCAGGGGTACGTACGTCCCGCCGAACGGACTGTCCAGCCCCGTCTCCCCACAGCCCGCGAACGCCTCTTCGGCGGTTCTCAGCAGCTCGGGGGGCGTGTGGAAGGAGTCGGTGCCCAGGCAGACCGCCGGCCGCACGCCCTCTCCGTGCAGCTCGTACGGCAGCGCGACGGTCGGATACGAGTGGACGTCGACGATCACGGCCCGCCCGGCCGCCGCCAGCCGATCCGCCACCGCCTCCGTCATGGCCCGCGCGTACGGCCGGAAGTACCGCTCGACCAACGGCTCGGGATCGCCGTCACCGAGCCGCAGCACCTCCCGATGGGTCGTCCGCGTGTACACCGCACCCATACCGACGGCACGCATCTCCTCCCGCTCGTCGGGGAACCGCTCCGGGTCGACGACCAGCCGCGAGAGCCGGTTCACGAACCGCCAGGGCGTGAGCCGCGCCGACTCGGCCGCGGCCTCGGCGAGCTCCGCCGTATACGCGTCGGTGATGTGGTCCAACTCCCGCGCCAGGGCGTCGTTGTCCAGCACGATCCCGCCCCGCACCTCGGCCGGGATCTCCCGAGCGGAGTGCGGGACGTGCAGGATCACGGGGGAGTGGTCGGCGCCGGGCAGGAACTCGAAGGAGGGGGCCGTCACCGCCGCCCGCCGAACTCCCAGTCGTGGACCTCGATGCCGGCGTACCGGTCCTCGCTGAGAACGGCACGAGCCTTGTCCGGATCCGGCGCCCGGACGAGCGCCGCGGTGCCCAGCCAGCTGGCGCCGTCGTCGGAAAGCAGCGGCCCGTACGCGATGAGCTCGTCGGAGTCGGGCGGTACGTCGAGATCGGCGGCCTGCCCCGAACCGAGCCCCAGCACCAGATACCGCCGGCCACCGCTGCGGCCACCCGGGAACTCCCACATGGTGCGCCCCAGCAGATTGCGCCACCGGCGCAGCAGCACGTCCCGGTACACCCCGGCCTGGTAGTTCGGCTCGTCGAAGGCGAACGCGCGGGCGGTGGCGGGATCCGGCAGCTCGACGACATGCACACTCCCGGTGGGCGTCGCACCGTCGTCCCCGAACGTCGGCCCCCGGGCGATCAGCTCGTCCTCGTACCGGTCCATGTAGGCCCAGTGCGCCTCTCCCAGTTCCTTGCGCAGGCCCAGGGAGCCGACCCGATCACGGTGATAACAGAAGAACTCCATGGCGCCAGTATGGGAGGACGCGCCGTTGTCAGACCCGCGTCCTAGTCTCGAACCATGACCGTCCACCAGCTCACGCGCACCGACGCCCGCCGTATCGCCGTACGCGCCCAACTCCTGGACGCCGCACGCCCGGACGGGCTCCTCGACGTCGTGCGCGCGCTGACCCTGCTCCAGATCGACCCGACCGCCGCCGTTGCGCCCAACGCCGATCTCGTGGCCTGGAGCAGGCTCGGGTCGGCGTACGCACCGGCCGAGTTGGCCGCCGCGCTGGAGAAGCGGAGCCTGCTGGAGCTCCAGGCGATGATCCGGCCCGGCGAGGACCTCGCGCTGTACCGCGGCGAGATGGCCGAGTGGCCGGAGCGGGGGACACCGTCCTCGTGGCGGGAGTACCACCGCACCTGGGTGGCGGCCAACGACGCCTGCCGCAAGGACATCCTCGCCCGCCTGGCCGCCGAGGGCCCGCTGCCTTCCCGCGCCCTGCCGGACACCTGTGCCAAGCCCTGGAAGTCGAGCGGCTGGACCAACAACCGCAACGTCACCAAGCTCCTGGAGCTCATGGTGCAGCGCGGCGAGGTCGCCGTCGCCGGACGCGCCGGCGGTGACCGCCTGTGGGACCTCGCCGACCGGGTCTACCCCGACATCCCGCCGGTCCCGGTCGAGGAGGCCCTGCGGCTGCGCGACGAACGGCGCCTGCGCGCTCTCGGCATGGCCCGCGCCCGCGGACCGGAGTGCCAGGTCGAACCCGCGGACGTGCGCGAGGCGGGCGAGGAGGCCGTGGTCGAGGGTGTACGGGGCAAGTGGCGTGTCGACCCCGCCCAGTTGGGGCTGCCCTTCGAGGGCCGCACGGCCTTGCTGTCCCCGTTCGACCGCCTCGTCCACGACCGCAGGCGCACCACCGAGCTGTTCGAGTACGAGTACCAGCTGGAGATGTACAAACCGGCCGCCAAGCGCCGCTGGGGTTACTTCGCGCTGCCGATCCTGCACGGTGACCGACTGGTCGGGAAGCTCGACGCCGCGGCCGACCGCAAGGCCGGGGTGCTGACCGTGCACGCGATCCACGAGGACGTGCCCTTCGACGCGGCCGTGCGCCGAGCGGTGGGTCAGGAGATCGAGGACCTGGCCCGCTGGCTCGACCTGGAACCCGTCCTGCCCCGCTGAAGGGGCAGCGCGGGCGCGGACCGCACCCGCACGTCGAGGAGCGAGTGCTCACAGGTGTACGACGGTGCCTTGTCGACCAGCAGCTGGTAGGTGATCGTCGTGCCGCTGCCGATCCGCCCGGGACCTATCCTCAGCTCCGCACCGTGGATCCGGGCCGGCGGAGCCAGGTCCGCGCTCGGCAGGGACTCGCTGCCGAGGATCTCGGCGTACGGCACGCCGAGGCTCACCCGGAACGGCTCGCCCCGGTCGAAGGCGCTGCTGGCGATGTCCCGCCGCCCCGGGTTGGTCAGCACCACCGTGACCAGGTGCGGATCGGCCAGCAGGGTGCCGTTGCACCGGATCTCCAGGCCGCCGTCGCTCCGCCGCCGCACCAGCCGGGAGTGGGCCACGGCGTAGGTCAGCCGCCGCTTGGGGTGGGAGGCCCTGAACGCCGCCCAGATCGCGCCGCAGCCCACCAGGACGGCGGCAGGGACTCCGGCCGCCGTCCAGAAGACCTCTGTCAGGTAGAAGGGGCCGGACGCGAGGGGCGATGCGGTGAGGGCGTCCATGGGCTGCTCCGCTCAGTGACGGCGGACGGGGCCCGCGCCCGCCGCGTCGAGGAACCTGCGCCATTCGTGCGGCGAGAACACGATTGCGGGACCGCCGATGTGCTTGGAGTCCCGGACGGCGACGACAGCGCCGACGACGGCGATCTCGACGCATGCTCCGTTGCCCGAACTACGGCTGCTCTTACGCCAGTCGGCGCCGCTCAGCTCGGCCTGCGAGGGCCGTCGGACGTGGTGCGTGCTCATGACGCGTGCATCTCCCTTGCGATCCGCTCCAGGGTCACGGCCGTGTCGTGCGGGTCGGGAGCGGCGGCCCGCACCAGGTCGAAGGTCTGGATGAAGGTGCGTACATCGCGCTCCTTCTCCAGATAGACGTTGCCTGCGATGGAGTTGACGTAGACGACGGTCGGCGTGCGGGGTTCGAACTCCAGCAGGGAGAAGGTGCCCGACAGGGCGGCATGGGCGCCCTTGGACGTCGGCATGACCTGGATCGTCACGTTCGGCAGGGTCGTCGCCTCGATGAGGTGCTCCAGCTGGGCCGCCATGACCTCCCGGCCGCCGACCGGCCGGCGCAGGGCACTCTCCTCGATCACCACCCACAGCTCCAGCGGATCCGGATCGCGGGTCAGCAGTGCCTGCCGTTCCTTGCGGAAGCGCACCAACTGGTCCACTTCCTGAGGCTCGTTGGGCCGTACGGCCGCGATCACGGCGCGGGCGTACTCCTCGGTCTGGAGCAGGCCGTGCACGAACGTCGGCTCGTAGGAGCGCAGGACGCGGGCGTCGGCCTCCAGGCCCGCGTAGGTGGCCATGCCCGAGGGCAGCACCTCCGCATAGTGGGTCCACCAGCCCTGCTGCTGGGCGTCCTTGTGGATCTGCATGACCGTCTCGACGCGCACCGGGTCGGTGACCCCGTACCACTGGAGCAGGTCGCGCACGTCCCGTGCCTTGATGGGGGCCTGGCCCGTCTCCACCCGGCTGATCTTGGACATGGAGCACTCCAGGTGCGTCGCCACGTCCTCGATGCGCATGCCCGCGTGTTCCCGCAGGCGCCGCAGTTCGGAGCCGAGCTGACGTCGCCGTACCGTCGGGCCGCCGGCCGTGGCCATCGCCTCACCCCTCCCACTCGACAGGTCGATGTCTTGTCTCATGCAAGTGTGCCCACTGCCCAACCACCTTGTAACGGCGATGACTTGGTTCGAGACATTTGGCTCACGCAATTGCGTGGAGGAAGTCCCTCTGCCGGAAACGCCGCCGCCCCGGCAGGCGGAATGCCTTGCCGGGGCGGCGACTCGGGGACCGTCAGGTCACCGGCGTCACGTTCAGCCGATGGACGCCAGCGCCTCGTTCCACGTGGCCGACGGGCGCATCACCGCGGCAGCCTTCGCCGGGTCGGGCTGGTAGTAGCCGCCGATGTCGGCCGGCTTGCCCTGGACGGCGAGCAGCTCGTCGACGATCTTCTGCTCGTTGGCGGAGAGCGTCTCGGCGAGCGCGGCGAAGGCCTTCGCCAGGTCCGCGTCCTCGGTCTGGGCCGCCAGCTCCTGCGCCCAGTACAGGGACAGGAAGAAGTGGCTGCCGCGGTTGTCGATGCCGCCGACGCGACGGGTCGGGGACTTGTCCTCGTTGAGGAAGGTCGCCGTGGCGCGGTCGAGGGTGTCGGCGAGGACCTTGGCCTTGGGGTTGTTCGTGGCCGTCGCGTACTGCTCCAGCGACGGCACCAGGGCGAAGAACTCACCGAGCGAGTCCCAGCGCAGGTAGTCCTCCTTGACCAGCTGCTGGACGTGCTTCGGCGCGGAGCCGCCGGCGCCCGTCTCGAACAGGCCGCCGCCCGCCATCAGCGGGACCACCGACAGCATCTTGGCGCTGGTGCCCAGCTCCAGGATCGGGAAGAGGTCGGTCAGGTAGTCGCGCAGCACGTTGCCGGTGACCGAGATGGTGTTCTCGCCGCGGCGGATGCGCTCCACCGACAGCTTGGTGGCCTCGACCGGGGCGAGGATGCGGATGTCCAGGCCCTCGGTGTCGTGCTCCGGCAGGTACGCGTTGACCTTGGCGATCAGGTTGGCGTCGTGCGCGCGGGTCTCGTCAAGCCAGAAGACGGCCGGGTCGCCGGTGGCGCGGGCGCGGGTGACGGCCAGCTTCACCCAGTCCTTGATCGGCGCGTCCTTGGTCTGGCAGGCGCGGAAGATGTCGCCCTCGGCGACCGGCTGCTCGATGAGCACGTTGCCGGCCTGGTCGACCAGACGGACCGTACCGGCCGCCTTGATCTCGAAGGTCTTGTCGTGGGAGCCGTATTCCTCGGCCTTCTGCGCCATCAGACCGACGTTCGGGACCGAGCCCATGGTCGACGGGTCGTAGGCGCCGTTGGCGCGGCAGTCGTCGATCGCGACCTGGTAGACACCGGCGTACGAGGAGTCCGGGAGCACCGCGAGGGTGTCGGCCTCCTGGCCGTCCGGGCCCCACATGTGGCCGGAGGTGCGGATCATGGCCGGCATCGAGGCGTCGACGATGACGTCGGACGGCACGTGCAGGTTGGTGATGCCCTTGTCGGAGTCGACCATCGCCAGCGCCGGGCCCTCGGCGAGCTCGGCCTCGAAGGACGCCTTGATCGCGTCGCCCTCGGGGAGGGAGGCGAGGCCGCCGAAGATGCCGCCGAGGCCGTTGTTCGGGGACAGGCCGGCCGCGGCCAGCGTCTCGCCGTACTGCTCGAAGGTCTTCGGGAAGAAGGCGCGCACCACGTGGCCGAAGATGATCGGGTCGGAGACCTTCATCATCGTGGCCTTCAGGTGCACGGAGAAGAGCACGCCCTGGGCCTTGGCCTCGGCGATCTGCGCGGTGAGGAACTCGCGCAGCGCCGCCACGTGCAGCACGGACGCGTCGACGACCTCGCCCGCGAGGACCGGTACCGACTCGCGCAGGACGGTGGTGGTGCCGTCCGCGGCGGCCAGCTCGATGCGGACCGAGCCCGCCTCGGAGATCACGACGGACTTCTCGGTGGAGCGGAAGTCGTTCTCGCCCATGGTCGCGACGTTCGTCTTGGACTCGGAGGTCCAGGCGCCCATGCGGTGCGGGTGGGTCTTGGCGTAGTTCTTGACCGAGGCGGGGGCGCGGCGGTCGGAGTTGCCCTCGCGCAGGACCGGGTTGACCGCGGAGCCCTTGACCTTGTCGTAGCGGGCCTGGACGTCCCGCTCCTCGTCGGTCTTCGGGTCGTCCGGGTAGTTCGGCAGCGCGTAGCCCTGGCCCTGCAGCTCGGCGATGGCGGCCTTGAGCTGCGGGATCGACGCCGAGATGTTCGGCAGCTTGATGATGTTGGCCTCGGGCGTCTTCGCCAGCTCGCCCAGCTCGTGCAGGGCGTCCGCGATGCGCTGGTCCTCGGCCAGGTACTCCGGGAACACGGCGATGATGCGTCCGGCCAGCGAGATGTCCCGCGTGGTCACGGCGACACCCGCCTGCGAGGCGTACGCCTGGACCACCGGCAGGAAGGAATACGTCGCCAGGGCCGGGGCCTCGTCAGTGTGCGTATAGATGATGGTCGAGTCAGTCACCGGGTGCTCCGCTCCACGTCTGCAACATTGCTCGACATCAAGATATCTCGTACTCCAGCCGGGCTCGACAGGGGTCCGTGCAACCAAACGTCCGATCTCATGGTCCTGGATGTAGATCGTGCATCTGATCGTCGACGGCCGGAGCTGACCACCCGGCCGCCCGAGCGAAAGCTGACCATGAGATATCGCAGCAGAGTGACGGCCCCCGCGGCCGCACTGATCGGTACGGCCGCGGCACTGACGGTGGGGGGTACGGCGCAGGCCGCGCCGAAGGACACCGGCACCCCGGGCCCCGAGACCCTCGGCGACCCCGTCTTCCCGAGCCTCGGCAACGACGGCTACCGCGTCTCCGCCTACCACCTCGACCTCGCCTACGACGCGACGACCAAGCTGGTCGACGCCACCGCGACCTTGAAGATCCGCACCACCCAGGCCCTGACCCGCCTCTCCCTGGACGCCCTCGGCCTGGACATACGCACCGTCCGCGTCGGCGGCCGCACCGCCGCCTTCGAGCAGGCGGACGAGAAGCTCCGGATCACCCCGGCCCGCCCGCTGCCCGCGAACGTCAGGGCGACCATCTGCATCGAGTACGGCGCCGACCCGAGCCGCACCCTCGCGCACACCGCCTGGGTCGTCACCCCGGACGGCTTCGCGATCTGCCCGCAGCCGAACTCCGCGCACACGGTCTTCCCCTGCAACGACCACCCGTCGGACAAGGCGGACTTCGGCTTCCGCGTCACCGTCCCCGCGGGCCTGCGCGGCGTCGCGAACGGCCTGCTCACCGGCACCGAGACGCTCGCCGACGGCCGGACCGCGTACACCTACCGCTCCCGCGAGCCGATGGCCACCGAACTGGCGCAGATCACCGTCGGCGACTACGTCGTCAAGGACCGCCAGGGCCCGCACGGCCTGCCCCTGCGGGACGTCGTCCCGACCGCCCGCGCCACCGCCCTGGAGCCCGCCCTCGCGCTGACCCCCGGTCTCGTCGGCTGGCTGGAGCAGCGGCTCGGGGCGTTCCCGTTCGAGACGTACGGACTGCTGCCCTGCAACTCCGACGACCCGAACGCCTTCGACTTCACCGGCCTGGAGACGCAGACCCTCACCTTGTACAAGCCGAACTTCCTGCTCCAGGCGGAGCCGAAGATCGGCTCGCACATGATGCACGAGCTGGTCCACTCCTGGTTCGGCAACATGGTCAGCCCCGCCACCTGGGCCGACCTGTGGCTCAACGAGGGCCACGCCGACTTCTACGGGCTGCTGTACCGCTACGAGCGCGGCTGGGCCGATTCCCTCGGCCTGACCACGATGGAAGCCCGTATGAAGGACACCTACGCACGCGGCGACCAGTGGCGCCACGACTCCGGCCCGGTGGCCGCGCCCAACGAGGCCGACCTCTTCGACAGCCAGCGCTACCTCGGCGGCGTCCTGGTCCTGTACGCCTTCCGCGAGCTGGTCGGCGAGGACACCTTCCACGCCGTCGAGCGCGCCTTCCTGGAACGCCACCGCGGCTCCTCGGCGACGACGGAGGACTACATCGCCGTCGCCACGGAGGTCTCGGGCCAGGACCAGTCCGGTTTCCTGCGCGACTGGCTCTACGGCACCAAGACCCCCGTATGCCCGGTCACCCGGACTGGACGGTGACACCGGTGCAGTCGGCACTCGCGTCCCCGCACAGCCGTCGGGGCGGGCACTGGCACGACAACTCGGCGACTCTGTAGAACTCAGAGGCGTTCCGCGACCGCTGCGACGCGCTCGCCGTCGTGCTTGCGCAGCAGTTCGCGGAGCGCCTCGCACACACCGTTGTCCTCCTGTTCGAGGCCGGTACGCCGCAGGGCCTGCTGCCAGGCCTGGTCGTCCGGCGCCCCGAGGGCCAGCCAGTACAGCCCGAGGCGACCGTCGACCGCGCGGTGCAGGTGGGCCTGGAGCGCGGGCCACCGTGCGGCGATCTCCGCCAGGACCACCAGGTGCAGGGCCTGGTCCACGGAGAGCCGGTGAGGTCCGCGCTCCTTGTGGCCGACCACGCGCAGGTAGAACTGCCAGATCGTCAGCAGGCGTTTCGCCTCACGGATCGACAGGTCCGTCTGCTCGCCGAGGCGCTGTTCGAGCAGGGCGCGGACGGTGGGGTGCGTCTCCAGGTTGCGGGCCTGGGCCTGGGCGGCCGACTCCGACTCCAACTCCTGCTGGATCCCGATGCCGGTGGGCGCGGGGGCCGCCGCGCTGCTTTCCATAGCGGGGGCCGAAGACGGGGACGTCCGGCCCTGGACTGCCTCCTCCACCTCGGGGCCGTGCGGAGCTTCGACGGTCTCCTCCTCTGTCTCTGCCGCCTCCGGAGCGGTCGCCACCGAGACCGGAAGGTGGGTGGATTCCATGACGGGACCCAAGAGCCCCGCCAAGGCGGAGGTGATCCCGGCGTTGTCAACGGGCGGCAGCGGCACCGGGAGCTGGATGAGCTTGCGCAGGAAGGTCCAGCCCCAGGACGGGTCGCCATTGGGCGGGCGTTGGGCCTTCGGGCCGGATTCCTTGTCCTGGTACACCTGATCGAGGTGACGGGCGACGACCGCGGGGTCGAGGCCGATCACGAAGCGGCACTGTCCCTTGTCGTTGTTCAGCGCGCCGGACAGGAACAGATTGATCGCCTCGAACACCTCGGCGGTGGCCTTGGGGGAGCACCGGTCGAGGTCGTCCACGAACACGATCAGCTCGTCGCCGCTGTCCCGGAGGCTAGCGAGCAGCTCCCGGATGTCGTGCTGCACGAGATAGAGATAACCCGAGCGGGCGTGGTACAGCGGGTCGCGCAGCGCCGGGTCGACCGCCGGGCTCGCACCCGGGGCGAGTGCACCGCTGAGGACCGGTCCATCGAGGATCTCGGCGGGGAGGTAGGAACGGGCGCGTCCGAAGCAGAAACGGACGGCGGAGTGCGCCAGTCCGATCACCACCAGCGCGGCCGGCAGCAGGAGCGCGAGCGACGGCGCGGTCGCCTTCCAGCCCCACAGGTCGTATCTCTTGTCGTCCTTGGCGAGTTGCGCGATCACCGGCACGAGGAGGGCGAAGACGGCGACCTTGAACAGCGGTGAGCGAATGTTGCGCCAGAAGGTCATGCGCAGCTGCCGGGTGTCCAGCCGGATCCGGTTGCGCAGCAGCCAGTAGCGCTCGCGGGACTTCACGTCCGGTCCCAGGCAGGGCTGCGTCGACTCCAGGACGGCTGCGGTCAGGCCGGCCCACACCTGCTCGTCGGACTGGTGGGACCAGGGGTCGAAGCGGGCGATGACGGGACGTCGGCGGGGGGTGGCGGACGGGGCTTGCGATGGCGGCTTCTTCGGGTTGCGTCCGGCGAGGAGCCGATGGGCCTCGGCTGCCGAGAGATGCGTCCGGGCGGGCGGCCGATCGGCTGTCGTGGGTTCCTGCTGTCCCGGGTCGGAAGCCAGCCGTCGCTCCAGCTCCTGCTCGATCAGTCCCATCGTGGTGGTCTTGCCCGAACCCCAGGGGCCTTCCAGAGCGACCACGGCCGGGCCGGTCATGTCGCGGTGGCCCAGGCCGACTTCCGATGCCGTGGCCGGTGCGGGGAGGAGGAGGTCCGCGATGGCTCTGACGATGGCCATACGGTCGAGGAGATCCACGTCCGCTTTTCGGTCGCCGAAGCCTCTTGTGTGGAGGGCGGCTTCACCGAGGGGTGCTGGGGGAGTGGGCTGAGCACTGGATTCGCTCGTGGAGCGTGGGTCCGACGAGTAAGGCAGATATCGCTCTTCGAACTGCTCGACGGCGTCGATTACCACGCGTGGTGCGCGGGAAGCGGCGAACAGGGCGCGGAGGGCGGCCGTCTGAATTCTGCCGATCGCGTCGAATCCGGGTCGATCGAGGTCCGGGATCTTGACGCGGTTGGTGATCTCACTCCAATACTCGTGGGCGAGCTCCGGGAATTGGCTCAGCCTCGGTGAGAAGGCGTTCACGGCTCGCCGAAATGCCTCGTGGCGGTCGGCTACTGTCACCAGAGGCCCCAGCGGGATGTGCAGTGCGCTGTCCCAGACGCTCCGCACTCCCGAGGGAGCGGACTCCACGCCTGGCAACTCCGGAACTTCGGGCATACCCCCTTCGTCCACCAGAACAAGGATTCTGAAGGGTTCGTTCGACCTCCGGAGCAGGGCTCGTTCGATCACCGTCAGAACCGGATCCAGCGGGGTGTACGCCCAGTCGAGGACCAGCAGGGTGGGTTCCACAAGCTCGGTCAGCGCATCGAGCAGACCCTCGGCCGGCCCTTCCAGCAGGATGCCCACGGCCCAGCCCTGCTCGGACATCGTGGCAGCGAACTCCCTGGCCAAACGACGCTTTCCGAAACCGGGCGGGGCCGTGCACACACTGACTCCGACATCGTCCGCCGGGTCGGCGCACCACCGCAGCAGTCGGTCGACCTCCTTCTCCCGCCCATAGAACGGAACAGCCGCGATCTCGGGTCTGAGGAGGTCTAGTGGGGAAGAGACAATGCCGTGCGGCCGCGGTGAGTCCACCCATTGCGCCAGTTCCACCGGCTCCGTGACCAGTGGCCCGCCCAAGGTGTGCGCAAGGAGCTGGGGCAGGTCTTCGGAATGGCGAATCTGACTGATCCGTACGACCGACAGCTGGTCCGGGCGTTCAGCGTCGTCCGAGACCAGCCCCACCAGGTGATCTCCGACGTATACGGGTGCGCCGCGGACAAGGGCGCCGACGCTGCTGAGGAAAGACGCGGCGCCCTCGGACAGAACCCACGCCGGCGCGTAGGACCCGGACACAGGGCTGATGGTGCCCTTCAAACCGTGCACCCGCTCAGAGCTTTCGTCCGTGATCTTGGTCGCGACAATGCACTCCTCCGGTCGACGACCGGACAGCGTCCCCCATCGGATGGGGGCTGGTGACAGAAGTTCAGGGAACAAAACGACATTATCGTCCAGCGCCAGCAGGGCAAAGTCGTGGTCCCTCTGGCCGAACCAGCCAACAGTGCAAGGCAGTTGGCCCGCAGCGACGCGCGCGTCCGCGAAGTGCGCCTGGAAGGTGGCCGTGTGCGATTCATCGCCCACCACCCTCGCGCTGGTGAGGATCAGCCCCCCGCCGATCCAGACCCCCGTCCCGACCACCCGATCATCGACCATCACAGTCACGATCCGAGCCGCGTCCACCCCCACGCCCCCACCCCTCCCAGCCACCGGCCGACCCCACCCCCTACCAGATACCAAACCGGAGGCCGCGGAGGGACCAACTCAGCTCACCCCGGCGTCGATTCGCGCTGCTGGGGTATGACCACCGCCCCCTGCTGCAACGCCACCGTCCGCGCCGGCGCCGGAATGCGGATGCCCTCCTCGCGGTAGCGCTTGTGCAGGGCCTTGACGAACTCGTGCTTGATGCGGAACTGGTCGCTGAACTCGCCGACGCCCAGGATGACCGTGAAGCCGATGCGGGAGTCGCCGAAGGTGTGGAAGCGGATCGCCGGTTCGTGGTCCGGGACCGCGCCGGTGACCTCCGTCATCACCTCGGCGATGACCTCCATGGTCACCCGCTCGACCTGCTCCAGGTCGCTGTCGTAGGCGACCCCGACCTGGACCAGGATCGTCAACTGCTGCTCGGGACGCATGAAGTTGGTCATGTTCGTCTTGGCGAGCTGCCCGTTGGGGATGACGACCAGGTTGTTGGAGAGCGCGCGGACCGTCGTCTGGCGCCAGTTGATGTCCTCGACATAGCCCTCCTCACCGCTGCTCAGCCGGATGTAGTCGCCGGGCTGCACGGTCTTCGAGGCGAGGATGTGGATGCCCGCGAAGAGGTTGGCGAGGGTGTCCTGGAGAGCGAGGGCGACCGCCAGACCGCCGACGCCCAGGGCGGTGAGCAGGGGCGCTATGGAGATGCCCAGCGTCTGCAGCACCACCAGGAAGCCGATGGCCAGGACCAGCACCCGGGTGATGTTCACGAAGATCGTGGCCGAGCCGGCGACCCCGGAACGCGAGGTGGTGACCGCCCGAACCAGGCCGGCGATCACCCGGGCCGCCGTCACCGTGACGACGAAGATGAGCACCACGGTCAGGACCTGGTTGACGTGGTTCTGGACCGTTCTCGTCAACGGCAGTACCCCGCCGGCGGCCGCCGCGCCGCCGACGATGGCCGACCACGGCACCACCGTGCGCAGTGCGTCCACGATGACGTCGTCACCGCTCCAACGGGTGCGGTCGGCGTGCTTGCCCAGCCAGCGCATCAGCATGCGCAGCAGGAAGGCCGCGAGCAGGCCCGCGGCCAGCGCGATTCCGGCTATGACCAGGTCGTGCGCGGTGAGCGCTCGGTTCACCGGTTACCTCCAGACTCAGGATGTGCAACCGCTCATCCTGCCGCATCCGCACAAGCCGATGAACGGCCCGTCCCTCACAGGTCCGTGAACGAGCCACCCCGCCCCGCCCCCGACGCGAACCGTGCCGCCCCCTCCAGGCTCTCCGCCAGCACACCCATTCCGTACCGGAGTTCACCGCTCATCGCCGCCGCCTCGTCCAGCCCGTCCTGCTCCAGCACCGACGACCGGTCGCCCCGTAGACAGGCCTGCGGGAAGCGGGCGATCTCGGCGGCCAGGGTCTCCGCCCGGTCGCGTGCCGTTCCGGTCGGCACCACCCGGTTGGCGAGGCCCATCTCGTGGGCCTCGCTCGCGTCCACCGCCCGCCCCGTGAGGATCATGTCCAGCGCGCGGCTCTGCCCGATCAGCCGGGGCAGCCGTACCGTCCCGCCGTCGATCAGCGGGACGCCCCAGCGGCGGCAGAACACCCCGAAGACCGCGTCCTGTTCGGCCACCCGCAGGTCGCACCAGAGCGCCAGCTCCAGACCGCCCGCCACGGCGTGCCCGGCGACCGCGGCGATCACCGGCTTGGACAGCCGCATCCGCGTCGGCCCCATCGGACCGTCGCCGTCCTCCGCGACCCGGTTGCCGCGCTCCGTGCCGAGCGCCTTGAGGTCGGCGCCCGCGCAGAACGTCCCGCCCTCGCCCCACAGCACCGCCACCGACGACTCCTCGTCCGCCTCGAACTCCCGGAACGCGGCGGTGAGTTCGGCGGCCGTCGGGCCGTCCACGGCGTTTCGGACCTCGGGGCGGGACAGGACGATTGTGGTGACGGGTCCCTGACGCTCGGTTCGGACCGGCATGTCGGCTCCATTCGTGTCCTGGGTCTTGCGGTCACCTCCGATAGTGCCGGTCCCCGCGCCGGCCGACGGCCCCCGGGGCAGGTCCCTGTGCGAGGCTGAGGGTCCGCAGCGAGGGAGTGGTGGCGATGGCAGCCGACCGCACGACCCCGCCGGTCGCCGTCGTGACCGGCGCCAACCGGGGCATCGGGTACGAGGTGGTACGACAGCTCGCCGACCGCCGGTACCGCGTGGTCCTCGGCTCCCGCGACCTCGCCAAGGGGCGTGCCGCCGCCCGGCGTATCGACCCGGGCGGTGAGTCGGTGACCGCCGTGCGGCTCGACGTCTCCGACGAGGCGAGCGTGGCCGCGATGGCCGACCACGTCACCCGCGAGCTGGGACGGGTGTCCGTCGTCGTCAACAACGCGGCGATCCTGTACGACACATGGGCCCAGGCCCGGTCCGCCGACCTCGCCGAGGTGCAACGGGCCCTGGACACCAACCTGTTCGGCGCCTGGCGGGTCACCCAGGCGCTGCTCCCGCTGCTGCGGCGCAGCCCGCATCCACGGGTCGTCATGGTGAGCAGCGAGGGCGGTTCCCTCCAGTCGATGAGCGGCGGGACGCCCGCCTACAGCGTCTCCAAGGCGGCCCTGAACGCCCTCACCTGCCTGCTGGCCGGCGAACTGCGCAGGGATCGCGTTCTCGTCAACGCGATCTGCCCGGGCTGGGTCGCCACCGACATGGGCGGCCGGGGCGGCCGCCCGGTCACCGAGGGGGCCGCCGGGATCGTATGGGCCGCCACTCTGCCCGACGACGGCCCGACCGGGGGTTTCTTCCGGGACGGCAAACCCGTGCCCTGGTGAACCGTCTGATCGCCCGGCCCCTCAGATCACCTTCAGGCGGACCAGCGCTCCCAGCGTCAGCGCCCCCGGCAGCAGCGGCAGCCACACCGTGATGATCCGGTAGGCGAGCACGACCGCGGTCGCCACGGCCACCGGGCCGCCCGCCGCCACCAGCGCCACGACCAGCGCCGCCTCCACCGAGCCGAGCCCGCCCGGCGTCGGCACCAGCGCCACCGCGACCGTGGCCGCCAGGTACGCCACGGCCATGTGCACGGGCGGCACCGGCAGCCCCAGCGACAGGCCCACCAGGACCAGCCCGGCCGCCTGGAGCGCGGGGAAGGCGAGCGAACCGCCCCACAGCGCCAGCGCCCGGGACGGACGCGTGTGCACCGAGCGCAGCTCGCCGAGGGCCGTGCGCAGGAAGGACAGCGCGGTCGTGCGCAGCCGTCGTACGAAGGCGAGGACCATGACCGCGACGACCACCACCGCGCCGATCGTCAGCAGCAGCGGGCCCATCGCGTCGTCGGGCAGCAGCGAGCCGAACCGCAGCGCGTCCGGGAAGGCCAGCAGCAGGGCGAGCAGCAGTCCCACCCGGGTGACGCACTCCGCCAGCAGGTAGAGGGCCAGCGCGGCCGAGGAGCGGGCCAGCGGAATACCGCACACCGTCATGAAGCGTAGGTTGACCGCCCCCGCGCCGAGGCCGGTCGGCAGCAGGTGGTTGGCCGAGCCCGCCGCGAACTGGGTGGCCAGCAGCCGCCGCCTGGGCAGCCGGTCGACCACCGCGCCCTGCCGGGTGAAGGCGGCCGCCACCCAGGTCAGACAGGTGGCACCGGCCGCGGCCAGCAGCCACGGCCACTCGGCCGACCGCAGATGGCCGAAGCCCTCGACGAGGACGTCACGGTGCTGCACGGCGATGACGGTGACCAGCAGGAGCGGAAGCAGGCACAGGATCTGGCGGACCGGGACGCGACGGGGGAACCGTCCCGGGGGGATGGAGCCTTGGGGAATTTCAACCGCAGTCACACCCGGAGAGGTTTTCCGCACCGCGCCAACTGCGGGTTGCGGGATTGCGGCGGGCGCCTTACGGACGGAAAGCGGCTGGGGAGGCAGAGCCATGAGGTCCTTCGGGGAGGGGGACGTGAAAGCGGGAGTATTGACCTCGACAACGCTCGAGGTTCTACGTTCTCTCCCATGAGCATGGAGACCACAGCCTGGACACAGCTGCACAGTGTCATGACCGCCCAGCCGGAACGCCGCCCCTTCGCGCGCGCCACGCTGCGCCGCATAGGAGCCTTCGCCCGTCCGCACCGCGCCCGTATCGCACAATTCGTGCTGCTCGGGGTGGTGACCGCGCTGCTCGCCGTCGCGACCCCCGTGCTCGCCGGACACGTCGTCAACGCGATCGTGTCGCACGGGGACGAGGGCACGGTCGTCCGCCTGGCCCTGCTCATCGCGCTGATCGCGGTCGTCGAGGCGGCGCTCGGCATCCTCGGCAGGCGGCTCTCTTCGTCGCTCGGCGAGGGGCTCATCCTCGATCTGCGTACGGCTGTGTTCGATCATGTGCAGCGAATGCCGGTCGCGTTCTTCACACGGACACGTACGGGCGCGTTGGTCTCCCGACTCAACAACGACGTCATCGGCGCACAGCGTGCGTTCAGCAACACACTCTCCGGAGTGGTCAGCAACCTGGTCACCCTCGTGCTCACCCTCGCCGTGATGCTGACGCTGTCCTGGCAGATCACCCTGCTCGCTCTGGTGCTGCTGCCGTTGTTCGTGGTCCCGGCCCGGCGGATGGGCACCCGGATGGCCCGGATGCAGCGCGAGGCGGCCGAGCTGAACGCGGCCATGGGCACCCGGATGACCGAGCGGTTCTCCGCGCCCGGCGCCACGCTGGTCAAGCTCTTCGGGCGCCCCGAGGAGGAGTCCGAGGAGTTCGCCTCGCGCGCCCGCCGGGTCGCCGACATCGGCGTCCGCACGGCCACGGCCCAGTCGGTCTTCATCACCGCGCTGACCCTCGTGTCCTCCCTCGCCCTCGCCCTGGTCTACGGCCTCGGCGGCTGGTTCGCCCTGCGCGGCAGCCTGGAACCCGGCGCCGTCGTGTCGCTCGCGCTGCTCCTGACCCGCATGTACGCCCCGCTCACCGCCCTCGCCGGCGCCCGCGTCGAGGTGATGAGCGCCCTGGTCAGCTTCGAGCGCGTCTTCGAGGTACTCGACCTGAAACCGCTCATCGAGGAGAAACCGGACGCCCGCGAGGTGCCCGAGGGCCCGGTCGCCGTGGAGTTCGACGACGTCCGCTTCGGCTACCCGTCCGCCGACAAGGTCTCCCTCGCCTCCCTCGAAGAGGTCGCCTCCCTCGACACCCGCGGCGGCGCCGAGGTCCTGCACGGCATCTCCTTCCGCGCCGAACCCGGCCGGACCGTCGCCCTCGTCGGCTCCTCCGGCGCCGGCAAGTCGACCATCGCCCAGCTCCTGCCGCGCCTCTACGACGCCGATGGGGGCGCCGTACGCATCGGCGGCGTCGACGTCCGCGACCTGACCGCCGGCTCCCTGCGCGCCACCCTCGGCATGGTCACCCAGGACGGCCACCTCTTCCACGACACCGTCCGCGCCAACCTGCTGCTGGCCCGCCCCGGGGCCACCGAGCCCGAACTCCGGGACGCCCTGCGCCGCTCCCGCCTCGACGAGCTCGTACGGTCCCTGCCCGACGGCCTCGACACGGTCGTCGGCGAGCGCGGCTACCGCCTCTCCGGCGGCGAGCGCCAGCGCATGACCATCGCCCGGCTGCTCCTGGCCCGCCAGCGCGTGGTCATCCTGGACGAGGCCACGGCCCACCTCGACAACACCTCGGAGGCCGCCGTCCAGGAGGCACTCACCGAGGCACTGGAGGGCCGTACCGCGGTGGTGATCGCCCACCGGCTGTCCACGGTCCGGGCCGCGGACCTGATCCTGGTGGTCGAGGGCGGACTGATCGTGGAACGGGGCACGCACGAGGAGCTGTTGGCGGCGGACGGACGGTACGCCGAGCTGTACCGGACGCAGTTCGAGGAGCGGGGCGAAGCGGTGACGGGGATCGCGGCGGGCGAGGCGGTGGCGTGAGGCCGCCCGCACCCTGACGGCGCAGCGCCCGATCCCCCGTACCGGAGGCGAAAATCGCAGGTGGGGGCCGTCTTCCGGCGGACGGGGGCGAGACTGGGGGCGTGCGATCGGTTGCGGGGCACCGGGCGGGTTCCCACGGTGAGCGCAGGAACAGCTGCACTCGCCAGCCCCCGAAAGGAACCTGCATGTCCCCCCTGGTAACCCGTGGACTGCTGCTGCCGTCCGTCATCTGCGCCGCGCTGGTCTTCGGCCCCGTCGGCACCGCCGCCGCCACGGTCGACGTGTACCGAGGAGCCGCGGACCCGGTCTCCTCGCAGTCGTCCGTCCCCGGGTCCGGCACGGCCGCGGAGGCCGAGGACATCGGTCTGTGGCTCGACGAGATGAAGGACGAGATGCGGGACGACGTGCACGTCCACGGCACCGACGCGCTCGCGCCGCTGCTCGGCGTCCTGACCGACCTCACCGAGCGGGGCAGCGGACCGCTCGGCGTGCGGGAGGCGGCCGAGTACCGCAAGGCCGTCGAGGCGGCGTACACCTCCCTCCAGCGCGGCGTCGCGGAGCGGGCCGGCGGCACGAACCGGGCCGCGGCGCCGGCCGCCGACCCCGTCGGGGACGCCGTGGCGCAGCTCCAGTCGGTCGTCGCCGACCTGCTCAAGGCCCTCACCTCGCTCGACCTGGGCGGGGTACTGGGCGCGGTGACCGGCCTGCTGTCGCCCGTGCTCTCGATCGTCACGGGCCTCCTGGGCGGCCTCCCGGTGCCCTCGCTGCCGGCGCTTCCCGCACCGGGGAGCCCTGCGGCCCCGTAGCCGACGTAAGGGATTCGGGGGCGGGCCGCCCGGTGCGGTCCGCCCCGCCGACGTGTGCGCGGTGTGACGCGGTTCTCGGTGCGGCCCCCGGAGGCGTTCCGTACCCTGGGCTGCGCCTCATCTGAGTGCCCTTGACCCGTACGCGGGCAGGGAGCCGAATTCTGGGAGCACCGCATGCTGCGCACCATGTTCAAATCCAAGATCCACCGCGCCACCGTCACCCAGGCCGACCTGCACTACGTGGGATCGGTGACCATCGACGCAGAACTGCTCGACGCCGCCGACCTGTTGCCCGGCGAGCTCGTGCACATCGTGGACATCACCAACGGCGCTCGCCTGGAGACGTACGTCATCGAGGGCGAGCGCGGCTCCGGCGTGATCGGGATCAACGGGGCCGCCGCCCATCTCGTCCACCCCGGCGACCTGGTGATCATCATCAGCTACGCTCAGGTGACCGACGCCGAGGCCCGGGCACTCGAACCCCGGGTCGTGCACGTGGACCGCGACAACCGCGTCGTGGCCCTGGGCGCCGACCCGTCCGAGCCGGTGCCGGGCTCGGACCAGGAGCGCAGCCCGCAGGCCGTGCCCGCCTGACCCGCATCGACGCCGGATCCTTCGGACCAGGAGCGTGCCCATGAGCGACATCGAGATCCGCGACGACCGGGCGGCGGGCCGCCTGGAGGCCTCCGGCGGCGGCACGGACGGCGAAGTCGTCGGCCACATCGAGTACTTCGTCCTCGAATCGCCCGAGCGCGCCCTGGTCCCCGTCCACACCATCGTGGAACCGGCCCACGAGGGGAAGGGCATCGCGGGTTCGCTGGCACGGGAGTTGTACGCCATCGCCGAGCGCGAGGGTGTCGTCGTCGCGCCGCTGTGCCCGTACGTCACCAAGTGGGCCGAGCGCCATCCCGACGTGGCCCCGGCGGTCGACCCGGAGCTGCTGCGGGCGGCGAAGGAGTGGCTGGTGGCACACCCCGGGCGGTTCTGAGAGACGGTGGTCGGCATGCTCGCCCTTCTGCACACCTCACCCGCCCACGTCCCCGTCTTCGACGCCCTGCGCGACGAGGACCACCAGGGCCTGGAGCTGCGGCACTTCGTCGACGAGGAGCTGTTGGCCCGGGCCCGCCGCGAGAGCCCGGAGGCGGTCGCGGACGAGGTGAGGGCCGTACTGGACAAGGCGGTCGCCGAGGGCGCGAGGGCGGTCCTGTGCACCTGCTCGACGATCGGCGCGGTCGCGGAGGCGGCGGGAGCGGGGGTCCCGGTGCTGCGGTCGGACCGCCCGATGGCGGCCGCGGCGGTGGCCCTGGGCCCACGGGTCGTCGTACTGGCCAGTGTGGAGAGCACGTTCGGCCCGACGGCATCCCTGATCGAGGAGGAGGCCCGGCGCGCGGGACG
Organism: Streptomyces sp. CA-249302; assembly: GCF_050936785.1. Lineage (NCBI taxonomy): Bacteria > Bacillati > Actinomycetota > Actinomycetes > Kitasatosporales > Streptomycetaceae > Streptomyces > Streptomyces sp. CA-249302. The sequence continues at coordinate 9,764,627 of NZ_JBNJMG010000001.1, forward strand.
CCGGGTCGAGGTTCGGACCTGCCTGGTCGAGGGCGCCTGGGACCGCTTCGCGGCGGGCGACCCCGAGGGCTGCGCACGCCTGGCGGCGGAGGCGGCCGACGCGGTCACGGAGGCGGACGCGATCGTCCTGGCCCAGGGCTCCCTGGCGCCGGCCCGGCAACTGACGACGACCACGATCCCTGTGCTGTCGAGTCCCCGGCCGGGGCTTGCGGCGGGGGCACGGGCGGTGCTCGGCGAGTAGGAGCCGCGCAGCCCCGGCTCGGGGTCGAGGCGGGCGCCCGGGCGCTGCCCGGAGGCCGGAGTCGGCCGGCCCCGGCCTCCGCGGAAACGCGGGTTGGGCAAGGCGAGTGGACCGGCTGGGCCCCCGCTGTCATGCGGGCGGGTGAGTGGGGGAGACGGGCGCAGGGTACGCGGGGGAGTAGTCCAGAGCCGATGTCGACCGACTGGCCGGAGGACGCCGTGACCGACCCGTACCCCACCCCCACTCCTCCTTCGCCGGGACCCACGCCCGGCCCGGATCCGCGGCCTCCGGATCCGTACCCGTCACCGGTCCCCACCCCCACGCCACCGCCGGGCCCGGAACCCACTCCGCCCCCGCAGCCACCGTCCCCGCCGGTCCCGGGTCCGCCACCCCCGGACCCCTCACCGGTCCCACCGGGCCCGGACCCCGTACCGAACCCGGAGCCGGGACCCCCGCTGACCTGAGCAGGCACGGCCATGCCCGGGGACGATCCGGCCACCGGAGCCCGGTCCCGGCGTCGCCACCCACCCGACCTCCTCACCCCGGCAACGACAGAGGCGGCGGCCGACCGCCAGGGCCGTCCGCCGCCTCGTACGACTACCCGCTACGCGTCGACCTCCGACCGGTCCCCGCCCCACAGCGTGTGGAACGAGCCGTCGCGGTCGGTGCGCCGGTAGGTGTGCGCGCCGAAGAAGTCCCGCTGACCCTGCGTCAGCGCGGCGGGCAGGCGCTCCGCGCGCAGCGCGTCGTAGTAGGCGAGGGCCGCGGCGAAGCCCGGCGTCGGGACGCCCTGGCGGGTCGCGGCGACGATGACCTCGCGCCAGTCGTCCTGGGCGTCCGCGATCTCGCGGGCGAAGGCGTCGTCCGACAGCAGGCTCGGCAGGTCGGCCCGGGTGTCGTAGGCCGCGCGGATCCGGTCCAGGAAGGCCGCGCGGATGATGCAGCCGCCGCGCCAGATCGCGGAGACCGCGCCCAGGTCGATGTCCCAGTCGTACTCCTCACGGGCCGCCGCGATCTCGTGGAAGCCCTGGGTGTAGGAGACGATCTTGGAGGCGTACAGCGCCTGCTCGACGCGGTCCGCGAAGGCCGCCGCATCCGACTCGGAGAGCGGCGTGGCCTTGGGGCCGGCCAGCCCGCGGGACGCCTCGCGCAGGTCCGCGTGACCGGACAGCGAGCGGGCGAAGACCGCCTCGGCGATGCCGGACACCGGGACGCCGAGGTCCAGGGCGATCTGGACGGTCCAGCGGCCGGTGCCCTTCTGCTCGGCCTGGTCCACCACGACGTCCACGAACGGCTTGCCCGTCGCCGCGTCCACGTGGGACAGCACCTCGGCGGTGATCTCGATCAGGTAGGAGTCGAGGCGGCCCGTGTTCCAGGTGCGGAAGATCTCGGCGATCTGCGCGGGGGAGTAGCCGGCCACATCGCGCAGCAGTTGGTACGCCTCGCCGATCAGCTGCATGTCGGCGTACTCGATGCCGTTGTGGACCATCTTCACGAAGTGCCCGGCGCCGTCGGGGCCGACATGGGTCACACAGGGCGCCCCGTCCTTCGCCTTCGCGGAGATCTTCTCCAGCATGGGGCCCAGCGAGTCGTACGACTCCTTCGGGCCGCCCGGCATGATGCTCGGCCCGTTGAGCGCGCCCTCCTCACCGCCGGAGACGCCCATGCCGACGAAGTGGATGCCCTGCTCGCGCAGTTCGCGCTCCCGGCGCCGGGTGTCCGCGAAGTGCGCGTTGCCGCCGTCGATGATCATGTCGCCGGGTTCGAGCAGCGGCGCGAACTCCTGGATCACCGCGTCGGTCGGCTCGCCCGCCTTGACCATGATGACCAGCCGCCGCGGCCGCTCCAGCGCCGCCACGAACTCCTTGGCGGTCTCGGCCGCGATGAAGTCGCCCTCGTGCCCGAACTCCTCCACCAGGGCGTTCGTACGCGCCACTGTGCGGTTGTGCAACGCGACCGTGTAGCCGTTGCGCGCGAAGTTACGGGCGAGATTGCGGCCCATGACCGCGAGTCCCGTGACGCCGATCTGGGCTGAGTTGCTCATTCGGTTGGCTCCTAAAGGATCCGGTATCGGTGGTGCCGGTCGTGCACGTCAGTATCGCCCCACCGACCATCCTGACTTGCCGGTACGTCGAGCGCACATCCGGGCCGCCCGCCCTGCCGAAGGCAGATACGCACGACAGACCCCACCCGCCTCAGCATTTCCGCAACTGCCGTGCATTCCTGTTCCTTTGCGGGACAGGGCGGCCGATTGCCGTCTTGTCATGGCCTGTTCGGGGCGCTTATTTTTGGCCCTCCTGGCATATGTCGAGGGGGATCTTCATGGCCGTACGCGGCCGGCACCGCCGGTATCAGCCGAACAGGATCAACCGCGCCTCACTGACCGTCACCGCCGGCAGCGCCGCCGGTATGGCGATCCCGCTGATCGGCGCCGGCACCGCCCACGCGGCCGACGTGTCGACCTGGAACAAGGTCGCCGCGTGCGAGTCCAGCGACAACTGGAGCATCAACACCGGCAACGGCTTCTACGGCGGCCTCCAGTTCACCCAGTCCACCTGGGAGGCCTACGGCGGCGCCAAGTACGCGAGCCGCGCCGATCTGGCCACCAAGGACCAGCAGATAGCCGTCGCGGAGAAGGTCCTCGCGGGCCAGGGCCCGCGCGCCTGGCCGGTCTGCTCGGTGAAGGCCGGGCTGACGCGGGGCGGGGACACCCCGGACGTCCACCCGGCGAGCACCTCCACGAAGAAGACCTCCGTGGAGGACGTGAAGCCGCAGACCACACCGCAGTCGCGGGCGGGCACGGCCGAGATGTACACGGTGGTCCGCGGCGACAGCCTCTCCGAGATCGCCGAGTCCGAGAACGTACGGGGCGGCTGGCAGCGCCTGTACGCCGCGAACCGGAAGACCGTCGGCTCGGACCCCGACCTGATCCTGCCGGGGCAGCGGCTGAACCTGAACGGGAAGGCCCCCGCGACGCACCCCGCGTCGACCAAGTCGTCGACGAAGAAGACGGAGTCGAAGAAGACCGACACGACGGAGAAGACCGAGAAGGCCTCCTCGGTCACCGAGGAGAAGGCCAGGACCAGCAGCCACTCCCTGGTCGCTCCCGTCTCCGGACCGATCGGCACCCCGTACCACCAGGCGGGCTCCTCCTGGTCGAAGGGCTACCACACCGGCGTCGACTTCCCCGTGCCCACCGGCACCTCCGTCAAGGCCGTCGGGGCGGGGCAGGTCGTCAGCGCCGGGTGGGGCGGGTCGTACGGCTACCAGGTGGTGATCAAGCACTCCGACGGCCGTTACACGCAGTACGCCCATCTCTCGGCGATCTCCGTGCGGGCCGGGCAGAGCGTGGGCGGCGGCCAGCGGATCGGGCGCTCCGGGGCCACGGGCAACGCGACGGGCCCGCATCTGCACTTCGAGGTGCGGACGGGGCCCGGATTCGGTACCGACATCGACCCTCTCGCCTATCTGAGGGCCGGCGGGGTCAGGATTTGACGCGCACGCGGTGCCGGTCGAGCTCCGGCGCCGCGACGTACGAGCCGCCGTAGAAGGGGCCGTAGAAGCGGTAGCGGGCGGGGTCGGCGGGCTGTTCGGCGTCCTCGCCGTCGTAGGCCACCGCCAGGACCGTCGGCCCCACCTGGGTGGGGACGACGACCTTCTCGTGCAGGGCGGCCACCGGCTGCTCCGGAACCGCGACGAGCAGGTCCTCGACGGACGTCGGCTCGGCCGGCGTCGGCGCGGACTCGGTGGTGGTACGGGCGATGCGCTCCGTCGTCAGCAGGATCAGGCCGCCCGCCGCCACCACGGCGCAGCTCAGCGCGAGCATCGTGCCGGTGGTGCCGTAGCGGAAGGTCTCGCCGAACATCGTGATGCCGACCGCGGCCGCCACCACCGGGTTCACCACCGTCAGCGTGGCCAGCGGGGCCGCGAGGCCCGCGCCCCGGTAGGAGGCCTGCGAGAGCAGCATGCCGGCCGTCGCGAAGACGCCGATGACCGCCAGGGACGGGGCGTCGGAGAGGGTGACGCCGCCGGTCCAGTCGACCGCGACCGTCTTGGTGAAGACCGAGGACATGCCGAACGCTATGCCGGACCCGGTCGCCAGCAGCATGCTGCGCACCGCCGGGTGCCGGTGGGCGGCCCGGCCCGCGATCATCAGCGTCACGACCACACCGCCGGTGACCACGGCGACGGCCACCCGCTGCGCCGTGTCCAGCGACTGTCCGTCGGAGGTGCCGACCAGGGCCAGCAGACCGGCCAGGCCCACGGTCGCCATGATCGCGCCCCGCCAGGCGGTGGCACCGGCCTTGCGGCCGACGAACAGCGCCGCCATCGGCAGCGCGAACACGATGGTCAGGGCGCCCAGCGGCTGCACCAGGCTGAGCGGACCGTAGGCCAGCGCCACCACGTGCAGCACACCGCCGAGGCCGTTCAGCGCGACCGCGGCCCACCAGGTGGGGCGGCGCAGCGGCGCGTACTGCTCGTCGGGGGAGGAGACCGCCACGTGCTCCTGCACGATCGCTCCGCCGGCGTAGGCCACGGCGGAGACGAGCGACAGCACGATGGACAACGCGAGGGCACTCATGAGCTGCTCCTCTGCGTGTGACGGGGGCGGTCAGCCCCGCGCGGCGAACGGTCGGCCTTCATGAACAACACGATGCCTTGTGGATCTGTTCCCGTCGTCGTCCCTGAGCACGCAATGGGTCCTACTGCCGATGGAGTACGAATCGGGCACCGTCATACCCAGGGTGGGGGACCCGGGAGGGAGGGCCCCTGGAGGTACCCCCTAGGGGCCTTGGTACTACTGCTCTTCGTGGACCTCGACCCGGAACTCGCCGCCCTCGCCCCGCTCGGCGGCTTCTTCGTACTACGCACGGGCGGAGCACCTGACTCCGCTCTTTCGACGCTAGCGCAGGCATACGAAAACCGGCCCTCGGAGGTTTACGGAAATTCCGTGACTTTCCGTGCCGAAAAAGTCACGGCTGCCCTGCACGCCCCCGAGTTGCGGATCGGCGCCTCGGTCTTCCAGCAGGGCCTCGCGGCCCGCCTCTGGTCGGTGACCCTGGGCTGCGCCGCCGCGTACGGTCAGGTCCCCGACCTGGACCCCCGGCTGCTGCACTGGAACCCCGACGCGAGCGCCCCCGACGACCTCTGGCTCTCGGAGGTCCGCCCGCTGCCCGCGGACCCGGCGACCATCGCCGACCTCGTCCTCCACCGCCACCTCGAACCGCTCACCGCCGCCCTGCGCACGCACTACCGCATCGCCCCCGGCCTGCTGTGGGGCAACGCGGCCTCCGCCCTCGTGGCGACCGCCCGCCAACTCGGCGCCCCGCCTCGCGTCCGCTCCCTCACCGCCGAACTCCTCGCCCACCCCCTCCTCGCGGACACCGGCACCCTCACCGGCACGGCCTTCCGGCGCCGCAGCTGCTGCCTCTACTACCGGGTGCCCGGCGGGGGAGTGTGCGGTGACTGTTGCTTCACACGACCCCCGCGCTCTTCCCCGCGCGCCGCATCTGGGTGACCATGAGGGGACCGGTCGACAGGACATGGGGGTTGCGGGTGCGAGTGGGACTGCTGACCCGGGAGTACCCGCCGGATGTGTACGGCGGCGCGGGTGTCCATGTCGAGTTCCTCGCCCGGGAGTTGGGCTCCCTGGTCGACCTCGAGGTGCACTGCTGGGGCGAGGGCCGCGGAGTGGGCGTCGTACGCCACCGCTCCTGGGCCGCCCTCGACACCGCCAACGACGCGCTGCGCACCTTCTCCGTGGACCTCGCCATGGCCGCCGGTCTCGAGGGCCGCGAACTCGTGCACTCCCACACCTGGTACGCCAACCTCGCCGGCCACCTCGGGAAGATGCTGTACGGCATCCCGCACGTGATGACCGCCCACTCGCTGGAGCCGCTGCGCCCCTGGAAGGCCGAGCAACTCGGCGGTGGATACGCCCTGTCCAGCTGGGCCGAGCGCACCGCGATCGAGACCGCCGACGCCGTGATCGCCGTCTCCGGGGCCATGCGCGAGGACATCCTCACCTGCTACCCGACGCTGGACCCGGCCAAGGTCCAGGTCGTGCACAACGGCATCGACACCACGCTCTACCGGCCCGACCACGGCACGGACGTACTGCGCCGGATCGGCCTGGACACCGACCGCCCGTACATCCTGTTCGTGGGCCGCATCACCCGGCAGAAGGGCGTACCGCATCTGCTGCGCGCCGTACGGGACATCGACCCGGCCGCGCAGGTCGTGCTGTGCGCGGGTGCGCCCGACACCCCGGAGATCGACCGGGAGTTCCGCGACCTCTACCAGGAGCTGAGCGGCGTCCGCGAGGGCGTGCACTGGATCCCGCAGATGCTGCCGCGCCCCGAGGTGATCCAACTCCTCACCCACGCGGCCGCCTTCGTCTGCCCCTCGGTGTACGAACCCCTCGGCATCGTCAACCTGGAGGCGATGGCCTGCGGCACGCCCGTGGTGGCCTCCCGGGTCGGCGGCATCCCCGAGGTCGTCGACGACGGCAAGACGGGTCTGCTGGTCGACGTGGACGACGACTTCGAGGCCGGGCTCGCGCGGGCGCTGGACGCGGTGATCGGCGATCCGGAGACCGCGCGGCGAATGGGCGAGGCGGGGCGGGAGCGGGCGGTGGGGGAATTCGGCTGGGATGCCGTCGCCCGCCGTACGGTCCGTCTTTACGAGGAGATCCTCAAACAGGAATAGAACGGCAGGGAGTTCCTCGAACAGGCTTACACCGCCCTGGGCAGGGGCAGGCATGGATCAACCACGGTGAGGGGAGCGGCCATGCGTCGTGGCGGACCTTCGGTGCTCGGGATCGTACTGGCGGGCGGAGAAGGCAAGCGCCTGATGCCCCTGACGACGGACCGCGCCAAACCAGCGGTCACCTTCGGCGGTACCTACCGCCTCGTCGACTTCGTCCTGTCCAACCTCGTCAACGGCGACATCCTGCGCATCTGCGTGCTCACGCAGTACAAGTCGCACTCGCTGGACCGGCACATCACCACCACCTGGCGGATGTCCAGCCTGCTCGGCAACTACGTCACCCCGGTCCCGGCCCAGCAGCGGCTCGGCAAGCGCTGGTACCTGGGCAGCGCCGACGCGATTCTCCAGTCGCTGAACCTGGTGCACGACGAGAGTCCCGAGTACGTCGTCGTGTTCGGCGCCGACCACGTGTACCGCATGGATCCGCGCCAGATGCTCACCCAGCACATCGAGAGCGGCGCGGGCGTGACGGTGGCGGGCATCCGCGTCCCGCGCTCGGAGTCCTCGCAGTTCGGTGTGATCACGCCGGGCTCGGACGGCCTGACGGTCGAGCGTTTCCTGGAGAAGCCGGCCGACCCGCCCGGTCTGGTCGACGACCCGGAGTGCGTCTTCGCCTCGATGGGCAACTACGTCTTCACCACCAAGGCCCTGATCGAGGCCCTGCAACGGGACGCCGAGGACGAGAACTCCGTGCACGACATGGGCGGCTCGATCCTGCCCCAGCTCACCGACCGCGGTGAGGCCCAGCTCTACGACTTCAGCGCCAACCACGTGCCCGGCGAGACCAACCGCGACCGCGGCTACTGGCGGGACGTGGGCACCCTGGACGCCTACTACGACGCCCACATGGACCTGATCGCCGAGCGCCCCGCCTTCAACCTCTACAACCGCCAGTGGCCCATCTACACCCACTCCAACCAGCTCTCCCCGGCCCGCTTCAACGCGGGCGGCATGGCCAGCGAGTCGATCATCAGCGCGGGCTGCCTGATCCGCGGCCAGGTCACCCGCTCGATCCTGTCGCCGGGCGTGCTGATCGACCCGGGCGCCGTGGTCCAGGGCTCGATCCTGCACGACAACGTCAAGATCGGGCGGGGCGCGGTGGTGCGGGGAGCGGTGCTGGACAAGAACGTCGAGGTGCCCCCGGGCGCCACGATAGGCGTCAACCCGGAACGGGACGCCGAGCTGTACACCGTCTCCAAGGGCGGGGTGATCGCGCTGGGGAAGGGACAGATCGTGTCCTGACGGCCGACCGACGGCCCCGGCGTGCTCCGGCCGCCGGGGCTTTGTCATGTCCCTGGACGCAAAGCGGAATCCGTGTTGTCATGCCAACTGCTGTCCATGACAACGTTGTTATGGGAGGTTCCGTGCACCTGAAACGCCTCAGAGACCGGCTCGCGTTACTGCTCGTGGTGGCGCTGGGCGTCGCCGCACTCACCGCCGGCTCCACCGCGAACGCCGCCGCCGACCCCGCCGATGACCCCGTGGTCCACGGCCTGAAGGGCGAGTACTACACCCAGTCCGCCCCGGGCGCCTTCGACTTCGACCAGCTCAAGGCCACAGGCCTCGACCCGAACCTCGACTTCGACAACCTCGAGCCCCGCCTCACCTTCGCCACCGGGCAGTCCGACGACGTCAGCGTCCGGTGGACCGGCAGGATCGTGCCGGAGGAGACCGGCCCGCACACCTTCTCGATCATCGGAGACAACGGCTTCCGCCTGTGGGTCGGCGGGAAGCTCGTCATCGACCACTGGGTCGACGACTGGGACCGCGAACAGACCGGCGACCCTGTCGAGTTGACCGCCGGACAGGCCTACGACATCAAGGTCGAGTACTTCGAGCACTACGGCGGCTCCAACCTCCACCTGCGCTGGACCGAGCCCGGCGGCACCAAGGTGCCCGTCCCGCAGTCCGCGTTCCGCCTGCCCGACGGCTGGCACTACGACGGCGCCATCGCCACGACCGTCCTCGGTACCGGCCGCACCCTGAAACTCGACTTCGCCCAGCCCCTCACCGCACCCCCGGCCGGCCTCACCAACCACCTCGAAGCGGTGATCGGCGGCGCCAAGTGGCCTTTGCGGAGCGCCCAGTTGGACCCGCGCGACTCCAGGGCTCTTCTCATCACGCTGAAGGAACCCGTCGTCGGCAACAAGACCGGCACCGCCCGCGGCACCGCCGACGTCCGCTACGACGGAAACGGCGGCCTTGCCGGCGTCGAAGGCAACGTTGTCACAGCGTTCTGGAGCAGCGGCCCCAACCGCTCCACCCACGAGCTTCGCACCAAGTGGGCCGACCAGGTGGGCCCGGACAACGCCCTCCCGGAGTACCCCCGCCCCCAGCTCACCCGCACCGACTGGCGCAACCTGAACGGCCGTTGGCAGTTCGCGGCGGCCACGGCGGGCGAGCGGCCCCCGGTCGGCAGGACCCTCGCCGAGCGCATCCTCGTCCCGTACCCGGTCGAGTCCCAGCTCTCCGGCCTCGAACGGCACGAGGACCGCATGTGGTACGCCGCACCTTCACCGTCCCGGCCGACTGGAATATCGGCTCCGGCAAGCGGCTGCGCCTCAACTTCGGCGCCGTCGACTGGCGTTCGGAGGTGTACGTCAACGGCACGAAAGTCACCGAACACCAAGGCGGCTACGACAAGTTCAGCGCCGACATCACCGACGCGCTGAAACCGGGCCGTACCCAGGAACTGATCGTCGGCGTGTACGACCCCACCGACGCGGCCGACGGCGAGAACCCGCCCCTCGGCAAGCAGCGCCTCGACCCCAGCGGCATCTGGTACACACCGACCTCGGGCATCTGGCAGACGGTGTGGATGGAACCGGTGGCCCCCGACCACGTCGACTCCCTGAAGCTCACCCCCGATGTCGCGAAGAGCCAACTCGCCGTCGAGGCGAAGGGAGTTCGCGACGGCGTACCGATCACGGCGACGGCGTACGACGGAAAGCGCGAGGTCGCCACGGCCCGTGGCCGCACCGGCGGCCCGCTCACCCTGACCATCGCCCACCCCCGCCTGTGGTCGCCCGACGACCCCTTCCTCTACGACCTGAAGGTCACTCTCGGCGCCGACCGTGTCGGCAGCTACTTCGGGATGCGCTCGATCGCCGTCGAGAAGGTGAACGGCGTCCCGCGCACGGTCCTCAACGGCAAGCCCGTCTTCATGATGGCCACCCTCGACCAGGGCTTCTGGCCGGACGGCCTGTACACGGCGCCGACCGACGAGGCTCTCGCGTACGACCTGAAGGTGCACAAGGAGCTCGGCTTCAACGCCGTGCGCAAGCACATCAAGGTCGAGCCCGACCGCTGGTTCTACTGGGCCGACCGGCTCGGCCTCATGGTGTGGCAGGACATGCCCGCGATGACCGCCGGGGTCGATCCGGGCACCGCCGCCCGGGCCGAGTACGAGCGCGAGATGAAGCAGATGATCGACGAGCACATCAGCAGCCCGTCGGTCGTCATGTGGGTCACCTTCAACGAGGGCTGGGGCCAGTACGACATGGCCCGCATCGCCGACCAGGCGAAGGCCTGGGATCCGACCCGACCGGTCGACTCCATGTCCGGGCTCAACCTCGGGGCCGACGGCGGCACCGGCGACATCATGGACGAGCACGGCTACCCCAGCCCCGCCCTGCCCCCGCACCCCGACGGGCGACGCGCCCTGGTCAGCGGCGAGTACGGCGGCCTGGGCCTCGCGGTACCGGGACACGCCTGGTCCGTGCAGCAGTCGTACGTCGACGTCGACCCGGCGGCCTACACCGACGACTACCTCACGAAGCTCGCCGAGGTGCGCGCCCTGGCCTGCAAGGGGAGCAACGGCGCCGTCTACACCCAGATCTCGGACGTCGAGGGTGAGCTGAACGGCCTCCTGACGTACGACCGGCGGGTGCTCAAGCCGGACGCCCAGCGTGTGCGGGCCGCGCAGCAGGCCCTGATCCGCGACGCTTCCCAGGCGGTTCCCGCAGGGTGCCCGACCACCACCTGAACCATCCGAACCCCAACCGGAGGTCTTCCCGCATGAGATGGACCCGGCGCCTGCGCCTGTGCACGGCGGGGGTGGTGGCGGCATCCGCGCTGTTCGCCGCACCCGCGACCGCACAGGCCACCCAGCCGAAGGACGGTCGACTCACCGATCTGGTCAACCCGTTCATCGGCACCGAGAACGAGGGCAACACCTACCCCGGCGCCGCCGTGCCCTTCGGCATGGTGCAGCTGTCGCCGGACACCGGCCACAACACCGGCTACGACTACTCCCAGAACCACATCCGCGGCTTCTCGCTGGTCCACCTGTCCGGCGTCGGCTGCGGTCTCGGCGGCGACCTGCCCGTGCTGCCGACCACCGGTGACGTGACACAGACGGACTACGCCAAGTACGAGGCCGAGTTCAGCCACGACGACGAGGCGGCGAGCCCCGGCTACTACCGGGTCGGCCTGAAGACCGGCATCGAGGCGGAGCTCACGGCGACCGCCCGCACCGGCGTCCAGCGCTACACCTTCCCCGCCACCGACAAGGCCAACGTCCTGCTGAACGCGGCCCAGTCGCTGCACACCGGGGTCTCCTCGAAGGTCGAGGTCCTCGACAACCGCACCGTGCGCACCGCCATCACCGGCCGCGGCTTCTGCCAGGACACCAAGCCCTACACTGTCTACACCGTCACCCGCTTCGACCGGCCCTTCACCGCCTACGGCACCTGGGACGGCTCGACCGTCACCGCGGGCTCGAAGACCGGAGCCGGCGGCGCCTACGTCCGCTTCGACACGACCGAGGACCGCACCGTCGAGGCGACCACCGCCCTCTCGTACGTCGACGCGCGCGGCGCCTCGGTCAACCTCCGTGCGGAGGGCGGCCGTTCCTTCGACGCCGTACACCACAAGGCGCGGCAGGCCTGGGAGGACCGGCTCGACGACGTGCGTGCGCAGGGCGGCAGCGACAGCCTGCGGCGGACCTTCTACTCCTCCCTCTACCGGTCCTTCCTGGCGCCCAACATCGGCAGCGACGCCGACGGCCGCTACACCGGCTGGGACCAGGAGATCCACCGGACCGACGGTTTCACCTACTACCAGAACTGGTCCCTCTGGGACACCTACCGCACCCAGTCCCAGCTCCTGTCCCTGCTCGCGCCGCGTGAGGCCCGGGACATGGCGATCTCGGTCGTCAGGATCTCCGAGGAGAGCGGCTGGCTGCCCAAGTGGGGCTACGGCACGGTCGAGACGAACATCATGACCGGCGACCCGGTGACGCCCTTCCTCACCAACGCCTACCAGCAGGGGCTGCTCAAGGGGTACGAGGAGCGGGCCTACCGGGCGCTGAAGCGGAACGCCGACGGGGTGCCGCCGGCCGACTCGCCGGCCGTGGGGCGCGAGGCGAACAAGGAGTACGTCGCGGAGGGGTTCGCGCCGTACATCAAGGGCCGTCCGCATGTGAAGCCGGGCGACTCGGACTACGACCACGGGGCCTCGGCCACCCTGGAGTACGCCCTCTCCGACGCGATGCTCGCGCAGATGGCCCGGGACCTCGGGCACGACTCCGACGCCGCACGCTATGCGGCCCGCGCGCAGAGCTACCGGAACATCTTCGACCCCTCGACCGGCTTCTTCCGCGCCAGGGACGCCTCCGGCGCCTTCACCGGACCGGCCGACCCGGCGCAGAGCGAGGGCTTCCACGAGGGCACGTCCTGGCAGTACCAGTGGCTGGTGCCGCAGGACCTGAAGGGCATGGTCGGCCTGATCGGCGGCGAGCAGGCCGCGAACGACCGGCTGGACTCGTTCTTCGCCTACGACCAGCTGCTGGCCGACCCCGCGAAGACGGCCCGCGAGGTGTGGGTCAACGGGCCGTACGACTACTACAACGCCGACAAGTACAACCCGCAGAACGAGCCCGACCTGATCGCCCCGTACACCTACCTCTCGACCGGACAGCCCTGGAAGACCACCGACGTCGTGCACGCGGCGCTGACCCTCTTCACGGACACCCCGACCGGCATGACCGGCAACGACGACCTGGGCACCATGTCCGCCTGGAACGTGCTGTCGTCCATCGGGATCTTCCCGGTGCAGCCGGGCTACGACACCTGGGGCCTGTCCACGCCGGTCTTCGACCGGGTCGACCTGACCCTGGACCGCCGGTACTACCCGCGCGGCGCCCTGACCATCACCGCACCCGGCACCTCCGCCACCGACCGGTACATCCGGTCGGCGCGCACGGACGGGTCGGCGTACGACCGGACCTACCTGACGACGGGCGATCTGCGCGGCCTGCGCTCGCTCGCCTTCACGGTCGGCCCGCGCCCGTCGGAGTGGGGTACGTCACCGCAGGCGGCGCCGCCCGCACTGAAGTGATCACTTGAGCCCCATGAGTCGCACCGAGTCCCGCCCCTTCCGAAAGGGGCGGGACTTAACCTGCCGTTAACTGTGCGTAGCTTGATCGTACTTGACCGTAATCGCGCGAGGGCGGTTGACTGCTTGCTCACCCGTCGTCGACGCGAGGCAAGCCATTGACTTCTGACCTGCTCGCTCCTCTCGACCTGGCGTTCTGGAACATCGAGTCCGCCGAACACCCCATGCACCTCGGCGCACTCGGCGTCTTCTCGGCCCACACGCCCACCGCGGGCGCCCATGCGGCCGACCTGCTGGCGGCCCGCGCCGCCGGGGTCCCCGGGCTGCGGATGCGGATCCGGGACGTGTGGCAGCCGTTCTGCTTCCGGCCGCTCGCCTTCGGCGGCGCCACCCGGGAGTCCGACCCCGACTTCGACCCGCTGCACCATGTCCGGCTGCACGCCCCGACGGCCGACTTCCACGCGGACGCGGGCCGACTCATGGAGCGCCCGCTGGAGCGCGGCCGGCCGCCGTGGGAGGCGCATGTGCTGCCGGGGGAGGACGGGGTCTCCTTCGCGGTGCTGTTCAAGTTCCACCACGCCCTGGCCGACGGGCTGCGTGCGCTGACCCTCGCCGCGGCAGTCCTGGACCCGATGGACCTGCCGGCCCGCAAGCCCCGCCCCGAGGCGCCGAAGGGCGGCCTGCTGCCCGACGTCCGCAAGCTGCCGGGGCTGGTCCGCGGTGCCGTCTCCGACGTCGGCCGCGCCCTCGACATCGGCGCCTCCCTGGCCGTGTCCAGCCTGGGGGTCCGCTCCTCGGCGGCGCTCGCCGCCGAGCCCACCGGCACCCGCCGTACCGCCGGAGTGGTCGTCGACCTCGACGACGTGCACCGGATCCGCAAGTCCCAGGGCGGCACCGTCAACGACGTCCTGATCGCGGTCGTCGCGGGCGCCCTGCGCCGCTGGCTGGACGAGCGCGGCGACGGCAGCGAGGGCGTCCGCCCGCGCGCCCTGATCCCCGTCTCCAAGCGCCGCCCGCGCACCGCGACCCCACAGGGCAACCGGCTCTCCGGCTACCTGATACGGCTCCCGGTCAACGACCCCGACCCGCTGGCCCGCCTCGACACGGTCCGCGAGGCGATGGACCGCAACAAGGACGCCGGCCCCAACCGGGGCGCCGGTGCCGTCGCCCTGCTCGCCGACCACGTGCCCCCGCTCGCCCACCGGCTCGGCGGCCCGCTGGCGGGGCAGGCCGCCCGGCTCTGGTTCGACATCCTGGTCACCAGCGTCCCGCTGCCCAGCCTCGGCCTGAAGCTCGGCGGCAACCCGGTCACCGAGGTCTATCCGCTCGCCCCGCTGGCCCGCGGGCAGGCCCTGGCGGTCGCCGTGTCCACGTACCGCGGACACGTCCACTACGGCCTCGTCGCCGACGCCAAGGCCGTACCGGACCTGGACCGACTGGCTGCCGCGCTGGCCGCGGAGGTCGAGACCCTGATCACCGCCTGCGGTTCCTGATCAAGGCGAGTTTGGAGGACCGGGCAAGCGCTCCGTAAAATTCGCTCTTCGACAGCGGGTGCGATCGGAGCGCCGCTCGGGTGATCAGGGAAACGGCAGCGCGATGACGGTGACAGAGGAAGAGGTCGTGTACGGGCCCGGTATCGACCCGGAGCGGCTTGCCGTCTGCCTGAGCGTGCTCGAAGAGCTCGACAAGCTGGACGTCGACCACCCGGACGCGATCGCCGTGCGCCGGGCCACCGCCGGCGTCTACCGCACGGTCAAGCAGCGCCGCCGTCAGGAGCGCCGGGCCGCCAAGACCGCCCACGACAAGGCGGTCACGGAGGCCACCGCGACCGGCTCCGCCCAGCGCATCGACGACGAGACCGAGGGCCTGCTGCCGTCGTCGGCCACCGAGGAGGGCCGGATCGCGGGGATACTCCAGCGCCCGCGCTCCTGCTACACCTGCAAGACCCGGTACGTGGAAGTCGACTACTTCTACCACCAGCTCTGTCCCGACTGCGCCCGCCTCAACCGCGACAAGCGCGACGTCCGGGCCGACCTCACCGGCAAGCGCGCCCTGCTCACCGGCGGCCGCGCCAAGATCGGCATGTACATCGCGCTCCGCCTGCTGCGCGACGGCGCCCACACCACGATCACCACACGGTTCCCCAAGGACGCCATCCGCCGCTTCAAGGCCATGGACGACTCCGCGGACTGGATCCACCGCCTGGAGGTCGTCGGCATCGACCTGCGCGACCCGGCCCAGGCCGTGGCCCTCGCCGAGCAGGTCGCCGCGGCGGGCCCGCTGGACATCCTGATCAACAACGCCACCCAGACGGTACGGCGGCTGCCCGCCGCCTACGCGGCCCTGGTCGACGGCGAGAGCGCCCCGCTGCCCGCCGGTGAGCTCCCCAGCCACCACGTCATCGGCGCCTTCAACTCCGGCGCCGTCGACGGCCTCGCCGCGCTGCCCCTGGGCACCAGCGGCCTCGACGCCCAGAAGGTCGCCGACCTCGCCCTGGTCGCGGGCAACGCCAGCATCGCCCGGCACCTCGACGGCACCGCCATCGACGCGGGCGGCCTGGTCCCCGACGTCGTCGACACCAACACCTGGGTCCAGACCATCGACCAGATCTCCCCGGTGGAGCTCCTTGAGACCCAGCTGTGCAACTACACCTCCCCGTTCATCCTGATCAGCGCCCTGCGCCCGGTCATGGCCGCCGCGGCGAGGAAGGCGTCCAGCAAGCGGGGGTACGTCGTGAACGTCTCCGCGATGGAGGGCGTCTTCGGCCGCGGCTACAAGGGCGCGGGGCACCCGAACACCAACGCCGCCAAGGCCGCCATGAACATGGTCACCCGGACCAGCGCCCAGGAGATGTTCCAGACCGACGGCATCCTCATGACCTCGGTCGACACCGGCTGGATCACCGACGAGCGCCCGCACTACGACAAGCTGCGGCTGGCCGACGAGGGCTTCCACGCCCCGCTCGACCTGGTAGACGGGGCCGCCCGGGTTTACGATCCGATTGTGCGCGGCGAGCAGGGCGAGGACCTGTACGGCGTCTTCCTGAAGGACTACGCGCCCGGCAAGTGGTGATCCACCTGTCCTGACGTGTGTGTCCCGGCGCCGGTCGGGAACCCGGACCCTGGTGAGTACCGCGCCGGGGAGTGTGACCATGAGCAGTCCACACGGCATCGATCCGCGAGCGCAGCACGACCCGCGCAATCGCTACCCGACCGACTCCGAGTTCTACGGCAGCGACCGCCCCGACCACGCCGTCCTGCCGGAGGACCGGCCGCGCGGCGGCGGGGACACGAGTCCGGTGAAGCACCGCGGCACGTGGGCCACGGTCGCGCTCGTCGTCGGCATCATCCTGCTGATCCTCGTGGGGATCGCACTGTTCCCGTGAGGGAGCCACAGCCACCCGCGTCAGGGAGGTGGTGCGTATGAGCGAAGGCGGTCGTGGACGGCGTACTCACGCGCGGAGTGCGCCGTCCTGACGCGTGTGCCACCGTCCACCAGCAGATCCGCGCCGGTGATCCACTCCGCCGCGTCCGAGGCCAGCCACACCACGGCCCGCGCGACGTCGTCCGGCTCCCCGATCCGCCCGAGCGGCAGCCCGGCGGCCAGCTGCTCCTCGCCCGCCTCCCACACGAACCGCGCCATCTCGGTGCGCACCAGCCCGGGTGACACGGAGTTCACCCGCACCTTGGGCGCGAGTTCACCCGCGAGCTGCTGGGTGAGATGGATCAGCGCCGCTTTGCTGGTGCCGTAAGCCCCCACATTCGGCCCGACATGGGCAGCCCCTTCCGTGCAGATGTTGACGACCGAGCCGCCGTGCTCCCGCATCCAGGCCCGCCACGCGCACTGCACGAGCCGCAGCGGTGCCTCGACGTTCACCGTGAACGCCTCCCGCCACGCCTCCGGATCGACCTCCATGAGCGGCCCGTACGGCTGGTTGGTCGCCGCGTTGTTGACCACGACGTCGATCCGGCCGAACTCGTGCAGGACCGACTCCGTGACGTGCCGCAGGTGATCCGGATCCCCGACACTGCCGCTGACACCGATACCGCCCAGCTCCGCGGCCGTGCTCCGCACCTCGTCCGCGTCCCGCGCGGTCACGCACACCAGCGCCCCGGCCGCGGCCAGCCGCCCGGCCACCGCCCGCCCGATCCCGCGGGTCGCCCCGGTGACGACGGCGGCCCTCCCGTCCAGTCCGTACGTCGGCGTCATCGCCGTACCGTCTCATGACGGTCCGTCAGTCGACAGCCCCGAGACGGGAGTTCCGGGCGGCGACGAGTTCCAGCACCGTGCGCCAGTCCTCCAGGACGCCGGCGTCGAAGCCCGCCGTCAGGCTCTCCTCGTCCGCGAGTCGCAGGCGCAGCAGGTCGTCGTCGGCGGCCGAGCCGTGCCGGCGTACGAGGCGGTAGACGCGCTCGCCGAGCAGGGGCCGTACCGCCTCGGCCGCGCGTTCGGCCCGGCGGGACTCGTCGCCCGGGGAGATCAGCTGCCCGATGTCGTGCACCAGGCCCGCCACCTGGAGTTCCTTGTCGGCGGGGCGACTTCGCCGCAGCAGCGCGGCGGTGCGCAGCGCGTGCTGATGCCGGCAGGCGTACAGCAGATCCATCAGCTCTTCGACACTGCGCAGCTCCATGCGCCAGTCCTTCCGCCGGACGAGCCGTTGCCGTCCGCCAGCAGATCATGGCCGGCTTTCGATTCGGCCAACGGGACCTGAACTGCGTGGCCACTTCGGTGCGGTGCGTGATGGTCGTGGAGTCAGGGATGTTCGAGGCGCAGGCCCGTCACGGCCGAGAAGCAGTGCGTGTCCTCGGCGCGGACCGTGACGCGCAGGGGTGCGCCCTTGGTGTGCGTGGGGCGTCCGGGGAGGCGGACGACCATGTCGCCGAGTCCCTCGCCGGAGCGCGCGGTCGCGTGGACGTAGACGACCGCTCCGGTGTCCTCGACCGCCTCGACCACCAGGTCCAGGGCGGGAGTCGTACGGTCCTCCGGCGGGAGTACCCGGAACTGCTCGGGCCGGACGCCGAGCACGATCTCCTCGGAGCGCTCGGCCGTGGCGGCCCGGAGCGTGCCCCGGGGGAGCCGGACGTCCAGGCTGCCGAGGCGGGCTCCGTCGGCGGACAGCGGCAGCCGGAAAAGGTTCATCGCGGGCGAGCCGATGAAACCGCCCACGAAGACGTTGGCCGGGTGCGCGAACAGCTCCCTCGGCCGGCCCACCTGCTGCAGCACGCCGTCCCTGAGCACGGCGAGGCGGTCGCCCATCGCCATCGCCTCGATCTGGTCGTGTGTCACGTACACCGTGGTGATGCCGAGGTGGTGCTGCATCCGGACGATCTGCGTACGGGTCTCCACCCGGAGGCGGGCGTCGAGGTTCGACAACGGCTCGTCCATCAGATACGCCCGGGGATCCCGCACCAGCGCCCGCCCCGTCGCCACCCGCTGCTGCTCGCCGCCCGACAGCGACCTGGGCCTTCGCCCCAGATAGTCCTCGATGTCCAGTACGGAGGCAGCGAACCGCACCCGCTGCCGGGCCCGTTGCCGGGGCATGCGGGCGATCCTCAGTGCGAAGCCGATGTTGTCGGCAGCCGACAAATGCGGGTACAGCGCGTAGTTCTGGAACACCATCGCCACGTCCCGGTCCCGCGGCGGAAGATGGGTGACGTCCCGGACGCCGATGTGGATCGACCCCGAGTCGACCTCCTCGAGTCCGGCGAGCAGACGAAGACAGGTGGACTTTCCGCAGCCGGAAGGTCCCAGCAGCACCATGAACTCGCCGTCCTCGATGTCGAGGTCGAGCGAGTCCACGGCCGGCCGGTCGACCGACGCGAAGCGCCGGGTGACCTTCTCGAAGGTGACGGACGCCATGACATCCCCCTCCCGCACAGGTCCTCGAACCCAGAGTGGAACGGGCGTTGCCGTTCGGCACGCCTCTAGCCCGAACGAGTGACAGGAGACAGGGATGAAACGGGGCGACTTGAGACAGTAACTTTGATTTACCAGCCCCATAGAGCGGAGGCCCGCTCATTTGGTTAATCTGGAGCGGACGGACAGTACCACCGGGTCCCACCCACACCCACGTCCGTCCCGGGGCAAGCCGGTCCACAACCGGTCTGCTCTACACGAGTTACCGGCGCCACCGCGTCCGAACTGCTTTCGACTGATACCCGAGTGGGCGTCAGGCGCCGGACCGCAGAGTGGCCGGCACGCCCCGAGGGTGACCCGACACATAAGGAGTGCGCGGTGACACCAGAGACGACGAATCGCGAACAGCGCCCCAAGGAACGCACGGAGCGCCCCGGCCGACGGTCGGACGAGCTCGGCAGCCTGGAAGTCTGGGCCCACGCGGCCCCCATCCGTCTGGCGGGCTACGAGGACGACCTCGCCGAGCCCCACATCCTGCCCAGCATCGACTGACGCAGCCCACGCAGGATCTTCGCGATCGCCCGTGCATGGGCGTGCCAGACTCACGCCCATGCAGATCAGAGAAGCCGCGGCCGAGGACTGGCCGCGGATCTGGCCTTTCTGGCACCGCATCGTCGCCGCCGGTGAGACCTACACCTGGGACCGGGACACCTCCGAGGAGGCGGCCCGGTCCCTGTGGATGAGCCCGGCCAAGCGCGTCTACGTCGTCGAGGACGAGGCCGGCACGGTGGTCGCCTCCGCCTTCGTCACCCCCAACTACGGCGGGCCCGCCGCCCGGATCGCCAACGCGGGCTTCATGGTCGACCCGGACCACGCCGGTCGGGGCTTCGGCCGCGCCCTCGCCGAACACGTCCTGGCCGCGGCCGGGGCCGACGGCTATCGCGGGATGGTGTTCAACGCGGTCGTGGAGACCAACCCGGCGCTGAAGCTGTGGCTGTCACTGGGGTTCACGATCCTGGGCACCGTCCCCGAGGCCTTCGACCATCCACGGCACGGGCCGGTGGGGCTGCACGTGATGTACCGCGCGCTGCCCTGAGTACGCCTACTCATGCCGACCCGCGCCCGGCCGGGGACGATGGACCGTGTCGGCGTAGGGACGGGGGCGGGTCATGGGCAGGTTCCTCGGGGCGGTGGCGGCCGTCGTGGCGGCGGCCGCGGCACTGGTGCTCGCGTATGTGGCGGGGGCGTCGACCGCGGTGGTGTTCGCCGTCGGGGCGGGCGTGCTGAGCCTGCTGTGGCTGACGCTCCTGCTCACGCTGCCCTGGAACCTGTACTTCCGCGCGCACGCGGTGCTCGCCGAGATCGCGGTGAGCCGGGAGAAGGGCATCGAGGTCTCCACCGCCCGGGACGCCGAGGCCGCCCGCATCGCCCGCATGATGCTCCGGGTCGCGGTCGCGGGGCACGTCCTGACGGCCGCGCTGGTCTTCGCGGTCACCTGGGCGACGGGCGAGTTCACGGGCTACTGGTTCGCCGCGTTCTTCCTGCTGAGCACCTTCTTCCGCCCGGCCGGCGCCTACTTCGCCCAGCTCCGCCGACGCCTGGGCACCCTCCTCAAGGACGTCACGTATCCCCGTGACGACGTCGTCGAGCTGCACTCCCGGCTGGACCGCACCGAGGCCGGGACACGGGTCCTGGAGGACAAGGCGGAGGAGCAGTACCGGGCCCTCGGTGAACTGCGCCGCACGGTGGACGCCCTGGCCATGAGCACGTACGAGCGGGCCGAGGAGGCGGACCGCAGGATCGCCGCGCTGGGCAGGGAGTTCGAGGCCACGGTGAACCGCCTCACCGACGACCAGGAGATCATCGCGGGCGTGAAGGCGTTCCTACGGCTGCTGCGCTCGCCGGACGCGGCCGACGGCGCTCCGGCCGGCAGGGCCTAGTCCTTGCGGCCCGTCACCGCCACGGTCACGCCCAGCCCGATCATGGTCAGGCCGCCCACCCCGCCGACCAGCGACAACCTGTGCGGGGAGCGGGCGAACCAGTCGCGGGCGGTGGAGGCGGCGAGGCCCCACACGCTGTCCGAGGCGATCGCTATCGCGTTGAAGACCAGGCCGAGCAGCAGCATCTGAAGAGTCACATGGCCCCGGTCCCGGTCGACGAACTGCGGCAGTACGGCCGCGAAGAACACGATCGTCTTGGGGTTGGTGACGCCGACCGCGAACCCCTCCCAGAAGGTCCGCAGCGGGCTGTGGCCCACCGCGTCACCCGTGAACACGGCGCGCAGCGAGCCGCGTTCCCGCCATGCCTTGACGCCGAGGTACACCAGATAGCCGGCGCCGGCCAGCTTGAGCACCGTATAGACGAGGACCGAGCGCTCGACGACCGACCCGATCCCGACGGCAACGGCCATCACCAGCAGATAGGCGCCGAGAGTGTTGCCCACCACGGTCATGAGCGCAGCCCGGCGGCCCTGCGCGAGCGCCCGGCCGATCACGAACAGAACACTCGGGCCGGGTATCACGATCAGCAGGAAGGACAGCGCCGCGAAGGCGAGCAGTCGGTCGGTGGACATCATGCCGTCCATGACAGCACGGGGAGGGGCCGCGCTTCAGCCCTATTTCTTCCGCGGCCCCCGCCGCCGTCAGCCCTCGTCCAGCGGAGCCGTCCGCTGCCACGGGTGCAGCTTCTCCAGCTGCCCCGCCAGCTCCAGCAGCAGCTCCTCCGAGCCCGGCCGGCCCACCAGCTGCACGGCGGTCGGGGCGCCGGACGGCAGGCTTCCGAAGGGTACGGCCATCGCCGGCCAGCCGGTGAGGTTCCACGGCGGGGTCAGCGGCGAGTAGTTCGTGTTGATCAGGATGTTGCGCAGCCAGCCCCGCTCGTGCCAGTCCACCGACGCGGGGGAGCGGCGCGCGAGCGCGGGCGTGAGCAGGACGTCGTACGAAGCGAAGAAGTCTTCCATACGGCTGCGCAGACGGTCCCTGCTGTCACTGGTGCGGACGCGGTTCACGAAGCGGCGGCCGATGGCGGCGTGGACGCGGGTGCGCCGGGTCAGCAGGCGTGGGTCCAGGCCCTGTGCGTCGACGGCCGTGCCCGCCGTCCAGTGCATGAGGGAGGTCGTGCTCAGCGAGGCGGGATACGGCGGGTCCGCTCGGCGGACCTGGTGGCCGGCCTTGATCAGGACGCCTGCGGCGTCGCGGGCCGCCGTCGCGTACGGCTTGCCGATGGTGACGCCGAACAGGGGGCTGCGCACCGAGACGGCGATCCTGCGCATCCCGGGCTCGGACGGCCGTAGCGCCTCGGTGTCCTCGTCGGCCAGGACCGAAAGCAGCAGCCGGGCGTCCTCGACCGTCGTCGCCAGCGGCCCGTTCTCGGACATGCCGAACCAGTCGCCGTCGCCGATGCCCGCGGGCACGACCCCGTGCCCCGGCTTGATGGTCACCAGGCCGCAGTTGGCGGCCGGGATCCGCAGCGAGCCCATCCCGTCGTTGCCGAGCGCGATCGGCACCATGCCGGCGGCCACCGCGGCCGCGCTGCCGCCGGACGAACCGCCCGCCGTGCGGGACAGGTCCCACGGGTTACGGGCGTTCCCGTGCACGCCCTCGGTGGTGCCGAAGACACACAGCTCGGGCACGTTGGTCAGCCCCACGACCACCGCGCCCGCGGCCCGCAGCCGGGCCACCGTGACATGGTCCTCGGCGGCGGGCGTCTCCGGCGTCGCGGCCGAACCGACGCGGGTCGACTCGCCGCGCACCGCGAGGTTGTCCTTGACCGCCACGGGCACCCCGGCCAGCGGCAGCTCGGCCAGATCGCCGCGCGAGGCCAGCTCGTCGGCCTCGGCGAGAGCCGCCTCCGCACGCACCGCCCGGAACGCCCCGACCCGTCCGTCGAGCCGCTCGATCCGGTCGAGGTGCTCGGCCACCACCTCCCGGGGCGTGGCCCGCTTCTCGCGTACGGCGGTGGCGATCTCGGCGGCGGTCCGGCCGACCCAGCTGGTCACGGGGGCTCCTCGGGGGTGCGGAACAGAGGCTTACTCGTCAGTACGAAGTCACTACGAGCAGCACTCTGCCCCGGTAGGCGCCCCACGTCGAGAGCATCCGCTCTTGGACATTCGGGCGGCTGTTGTTGGACTTTTCGAGGGGGACATGTCGGCCACCGCGCCCTGCCCCGCAGGTCATCCGATCACTCGCTCAACTCCCGTCCGATCGTGCCCCATTGACAGGCCTCTGAGCTCGCCCAATCATCAAACCTCCGATGAATTGGGAGCCGCTCATGAGGATGAGTCCGTATCCAAGACGTCAGGTCCTGGGTGCCGCGGCGGGAGTCGCCGCCGCTGCCGCCCTTCCCCTCGCCACGGCGGAAGCGGCGCACGCCGCCGAGCCGTCCGGCGGACAGCCCGCATCCAGATGGGTCCCCGTCCCCGACCCGCTTCCCGTCCCGATCGACGGCCTCTACGACAACGACGGCATCGACACCGCGGCCACCCGGGGCGGTGACTTCGACGGCTCCGGCTACACCTTCCCGGGCGAGGAACTCCCCGCGGGCCGCGTCGAGGTCGACGGCGTCCCCTTCCTCTTCCCGGCCTCGACGGCGGGCGCGAAGAACAACGTTGTCGCGCTCGGCCAGCGCGTCGACCTGCCCCAGGGCCGCTACCTCTCGGCCGTCTTCCTCACCGCGGGCAGCTACGGCAACGCCTCGGGCAAGGCCATCGTCCACTACGCCGACGGTACGACCACCAACGCCGGCCTCGGCGGCGCCGACTGGTACTCGGCGGGCGGGTCGCTGTCGGCGCCGTACCGTTACAAGCCGGACGGCACCAAGGACGAGCACAGTGTCGGGATCGGCACCGCGGAGGTGTGGACCGACCCCCATCGCGAGGCGGTCGCCATCACGCTGCCGGTCACCAACCCGGCGGAGGCGGGCAAGGCATCGCTGCACGTCTTCGCGCTCACCCTCCAACCCGCCGCCCAGGGACGGGCATTGGCCCTGCGCGACGCCCACTCCACGAGCTCTCTCCTCGAAGCCACCGGCGCCCAGAGCGTCGAGGCGACCGTCGTCAACGCGGGTACCGTCGCGATCCTCGCCGGCGACGAGGTGTCCGTCCGTGTCGACGTCCCCGGCGCCCGTACCGTCGAGCCCGCCCGCGTCCGCCGCCTCGACCCCGGCGAGCAGGTGCGCGTCCGGGTCGGCATCCGCAACCGCGCCGGCACCGCTCCCGGCACCGAGCGGGACGGTTCGGTGAACGTCGTCGGGCGGGGTGGTCAAGTAGCCACCAGTAAACGCGAGTTGACGCTCGGCACCGCCGACTACCAGCCCACCGAGGCGTCGTTGGCAGGCCATCAGGCGCCGTACTGGTTCCAGAGCGCCAAGTTCGGCATCTTCATCCACTGGGGCGTGTACTCGGTGCCCGCCTGGGCGCCGGTCGGCAAGCAGTACGCCGAGTGGTACTGGGACCAGATGCAGGACCCGAACAACCCCACGTACGCCTACCACCGGGAGACCTACGGCGCGGACTTCGCGTACGACGACTTCATCCCGCGCTTCACCGCCGAGAAGTTCGATCCGCGGGCGTGGGTGGAGCTGTTCCGGGACGCGGGTGCCGAGTACCACGTGCTGACGTCCAAGCACCACGAGGGCTTCGCGCTGTGGGACACCAAGGTCTCCGACCGCAACGCCGTGAAGCTGGGCCCGAAAAGGGACTTGGTCAAGGAGTTGTTCGAGGCGTCGAGGCGGTACGCGCCCGAACTCCACCGCGGTCTCTACTTCTCGATGCCCGAGTGGTTCAACCCGGACAACCCCTGGATGGGTCACGCCCCGCGCAATCCGTACACGCTGGAGCCGGTCCCGTACACCGGATACACCGCGGGCAAGGACTATGTGAGGGACTATCAGGCCCCGCAGATGCTCGAACTGGTCCACGGCTACGACCCGGAGATCATCTGGTGCGACATAGGCGGCGTGAACGACAGCCTGCATGTCCTCGCCGAGTACTTCAACCACGCGAAGAACAGGGCCCGTCCGGTCGACGTGACGGTCAACAACCGTTCCGGCATCGCCTTCCACGACTTCACGACGCCCGAGTACACGACGTACGAGAACACGGTCGTCGCGAAGTGGGAGTCCAGTCGCGGGCTCGATCCCTTCAGCTACGGCTACAACAGCGCGACCCCGGACGACGCCTACATGACGGCCGAGGAGGTCGTGCACAGCCTCGTCGACATCGTCTCCAAGAACGGCAACTTCCTGCTCGACATCGGCCCGCGCGCCGACGGCACCATCGCCGAGGTGATGCAGACGCGGCTGCGCCAGGTGGGCGCCTGGCTCAAGGTCAACGGCGAGGCCATTTACGACACCACGTACTGGTCGCGCATGGCTCAGCTCGGCGACGACCTGCGGTTCACGGTCCGCCCGGACGAGGCCTTCTACATCCACTCCCTGAGCCGGCCGGGGGCCAGGCTCACCGTCGAGGCGCCGGTGCCCGTGCGGGCCGGGGACAAGGTGACGCTGCTCGGCCACGACCGGCCGCTGACCTGGACGGTCAGCAAGGGAGCCCTGGTGATCGACGTACCCGAGACAGCCCGGAAGACGGGACAGCACGTGTGGGTGTTCAAGGTGGAGTGGCATGGGTGAGCTGAGAAAGAGACTCCTGCGGCTGCTGGGTGTCGCAGCGGCGCTGACCTTGCTTGTGGCGCCGGTGCAGGCGGTCGCGCAGGAGCAGCAGGCGGCCGTGGCGCCGGTGACGGTGCCTGCGCTGGCCAACTGGACGGCGGCGCAGGGTAGTTATGTGTACGGCAAGGGGGCCCGTCTTGTCGCCGACACCGCCGCCGAGCGGCGGGTCGCCGACACCCTCGCCGGGGACCTGCGGGCCGCGGGGCACGGGACCGTACCGGTCGTCGGCGGTCCGGCCCGCAACGGGGACGTCGTGATCGACGTACAGGCGTCCCGTGGTTCCCTGGGCGCCGAGGGCTACCAACTCGACTCCGGCAAGCGGCTGTCGGTGACCGGCGCCACCGAGACCGGCGCCTTCTACGGCACCCGGACAGTCCTCCAACTGCTCGCGCAAGGTGACCGGATCCCCGCCGGGCGCACGGTCGACGTGCCGCGCTACAAGGAGCGGGGCGTCGGGGTGTGCGCCTGCTACATCCACATCACGCTGCCCTGGCTGGAGAACCTGGTCCGGGAGATGGCGTACAACAAACTCAACCAGCTGCTGGTCGAGCTGAAGGTGAAGAGCGACGCCCACCCCGAGGCCGACACCTGGGGCTACTACACCAAGGACGAGATACGGCGACTCGTCGCGCTCGGCGACAAGTACCACGTCGAGATCATCCCGGAGATCAACTCCCCGGGCCACATGGACCCCTGGATCGAGAACCGCCCGGACCTCCAGCTGACCGACTCCGACGGCAACAAGCAGACGGCCCGGCTCGACGTCACCCAGCAGGCCGCGTTCGACTACTACACCAGCCTGATGGACGAGTACGCGCAGGTCTTCACCGCGAAGTCCTGGCACATGGGCGCCGACGAGTACATGCTCGGCTCCGACTACTCCAAGTACCCGCAGATGCTCAAGTACGCCCAGGAGAAGTACGGCGCGAACGCCACCCCGCAGGACGCCTACGTCGACTTCATCAACCGGGTGCAGGCCTACGCGGCGGGCAAGGGGAAGAAGCTGCGCATCTGGAACGACGGGCTGACCGGCGCCAACACCGTGCCGGTGGCCGCGGGGACGACCGTCGAGCACTGGCTGAACGTGGCGGTGAAACCCAGCCAACTCATCGCCCAGGGCTACCCGTTGATGAACGCCGCCTACTCCCTCTACCTCATCCGCGGCGGCTTCCACTCCGACACCGGGTCGCTGTACGACCAGAGCTGGGACCCGCGCAGCTTCGACGGCGAGAAAGTGGCGTCCAGCAAGGGCATCACCGGCGCGAAGATCAGCCTCTGGCCCGACAACGGGCGCGGTGAGACCGAGAACGAGGTCGCCGTCGAACTCTGGCCCGCCCTGCGGCACATCGCCCAGGCGACCTGGGGCGATCCGCATCCGGACGCCACCTACGCCGAGTTCACCGCGCGCGGCACGGCCGTCGGTCACGCACCCGGATGGCGGGACCTCACACAACTCCCGGTGGCGCAGGGGACGTACACCTTCCAGGCCGGTGGAGTCTCCTTCGACGCCTCGGTGAGCCGTACTGCCGACGGGTACGCCGCCCTGAAGACCTCCGACGGCTGTCTGGAGGTGACCGGCGGGAAGCTCACGCTCAACGTGCCGCTCCAGCCCGGCGTCGAGCTCGACCGGGCCGCCTGCGACAGCTCGAGCACCTTGCAGCGCTGGCAGTTGGAGCCGACCGAGGGCGGCTATCGCCTCGTCAACGCCATCACGCAGATGGCGGTGAACGTGACCGACGACGGCCGGCTCGTGCAGTACCCGCCGGACCGGGACACCCCCGCCGTGTGGCATCTGACCGCCCACTGACCCGAGGAAGCACAGCCATGGCACTCTCCAGACGCCTCTTCGTCGCGTCGGCCGCCGCGACGGTCTCCGCGCTCGCCTCGACCGGGTTCCCGGCCGCGGCCGCATCCGGCACCCCTCGCCCGGCCGACGACCGCTCACTGATCCCCGTGAGCCCCGACGACACCCCCGAGGAACTCGTCCGCAAGGCCTCCCAAGTGCGGCCCACCGCACGGCAGATCGCCTGGCAGGAGCTCGGGCGGACGGCCTTCCTGCACTTCGGGGTCAACACCTTCACCGGCCTCGAATGGGGCACCGGCGACGAGGACCCGAACGTCTTCCAGCCCACCGGCCTCGACACCGACCAGTGGGCGCGCGCCCTGCTCGACGGCGGCTTCAAGCTCGCCATCCTCACCGTCAAGCACCACGACGGTTTCGTCCTCTACCCCTCCCGGTACACCAACCACTCGGTGGCGTCGAGCAGTTGGCGGGACGGCCACGGCGACGTCCTGCGCTCCTTCGCCGACTCGATGCGCGCCCACGGCATCAAGGTCGGCGTCTACATCTCACCCGCCGACGAGAACCAGTATCTGCACGGCGTGTACGCCAACGGCAGCGCACGCGCCTCGCACACCATCCCCACGCTGGTGGACGGCGACGACCGCAGCCCGGTCGGCTTCTACACGCTGGACGCCACCGACTACGGCGCTCACATGCTCAACACGCTGTACGAGGTGCTCACCGAGTACGGGCCCGTCGACGAGGTGTGGTTCGACGGCGCCCAGGGCCACATCCCGCCGGACAAGGTGGAGCAGTACGACTGGGACAGCTGGTACACGCTCGTGCGCTCCCTGGCCCCGGACGCGGCGATCGCCGTCACCGGCCCGGACGTCCGCTGGGTCGGCAACGAGGGCGGCACCGCGCGGGAGGACGAGTGGAGCGTCCTCCCGGTCAAGGAGAACCAGTACGGCCGTACCGACTGGGCGCTGTCCTACGACACACCCGACGAGGGCAGCCGGACCGCGCTCGTCGCCGCCCAGCCGAAGACCGACTACCTCCAGTGGTGGCCCGCGGAGTGCGATGTGTCGATCCGGGACGGCTGGTTCTACCATGCGGACCAACTGCCCAAGTCCGTCGACCAGTTGACGGAGATCTACTTCGGCTCGGTCGGCCGCAACTCGGTGCTGCTGCTGAACGTGCCGCCGGACACGGACGGCCTGCTGCACGGCACCGACGTCACCCGGCTGCGCGAGTTCCGGGAGCGGATCGAGCGTGAACTGCCGGCCGACCTCGCCCGCGGCGCCCGCGTCACGGAGTCGGCCGGTACCCGGACCGTCGAGCTGGCCGCGGCTCGCGAGGTGGACCGGATCCGGCTCGCCGAGGACATCCGGCACGGCCAGCAGGTCGAGGGGCTCGTGGTGGAGGCCTTCGTGGGCGGTGCCTGGAGTCAGGTCGCGACGGCGGGCACGATCGGCGCCAGCCGCATCCTGCTGCTCGACAGCCCGGTGCGGGCGCGCCGGTGGCGGCTGCGGGTGACGGCGGCCCGGGCGGCCGTACACCTCGCGGAGTTCGCGCTGTTCCGGTCGGCGGGCTGACGGGGGTCCGAAGCGGGGCGGTCACCAGGGCGTCGGCGATCTGGTGGCCGCCCCTTCCGGTCAGACCGGTTGGGCCTGTTCCTGACGTTTCCGCGGCGTCGCGGCGGCGGGTCCGCGGGCCAGGTACAGGGCGGCCGCGATGATCCAGAGCCCGGCGACGAGGAAGGCGAAGAACCCCACCCACGGAATGAACACGGCCACCCCGATGACGATTCCGGCCCAGCCGAGCCAGCGCGGCAACGGAATTCCGGAGCGGGCCGTGCCCAGACCGGCGGCGATCAGCATGATGCCGATTCCGGCGACGAAGGGAATGAAGAAGTCCTCGCTGATGGCATTCATCGCGTTGAACGCTTCGCCGCCGACCTGGCGTTTGTCGGAAGCGTCGATCAGGGCGAGCGACAGGCTGGAGGCGGTCCAGAACCCCACGGCCGAGAGAATGCCGCCGGCGAAGGCGACCTGGGGCAGCCAGCCGTGGAAGTCCACCTCGGCGAGGCTGTGCCGGAGACTGCCCGCGAAGAACACCAGGAGCGCGCCGGCCAGTATCAGCAGATACAGCGCTACGGCGAGCCGGGTGTCGTGCTGGTGGTAGTACAGCTTGACCTTCGGACCGGGATCCCCGATGTCCGGAGTCGAGCCGCCCAGCGCGAAGGAAATGACGATCAGAACGACGGCCACTATGCCGGTGAATGGACCGAGGCGCATGAGAAACCTCCGATCCGGGGCATCCGGATAACTCCTCTCAGGTTTTCACGCAACCCGGGGACCGGCAACTCCACCGGAATGCGGTCATGAATTCTGGTCGCGGTGGCGGCGAACGCGCCAGACGACGAGGGCGACGACGAGGAGTACTGCCACGACCAGCGCGAGGGTCTGGCCGACGAGGCCCGCGGCGCGTTCGTAGGCGGCGCCCGCGGCATAGCCGAGGACGGCGTTGCCGATGCCCCAGAGCAGACCGCCGAGTGCGTTGTAGAGCAGGAAGCGGCGGTACGGCATGGCAGCGGCGCCCGCCATCGCCGGGACGAAGGAGCGGACGAAGGCGATGAAACGGCCCACGAACACGGCCGTGGGACCGCGCCGGCGAATGAGGTCACCGGCCTTCTCCACGCGGCGGGCGTGCCGTCGCAGTCGGCGGCCGCCGATCAGCCGTGGGCCCAGGCGGTGCCCGATCCCGTAGCCGACGCCCTCCCCGGCGATCGCCGCGAGGACGACGGCGACCGACAGCCACACCAGGTCGACGACGCCCTGCCGGGCCAGCGCCCCGCCGACGATCACCGCGGTCTCGCCGGGCAGGACGAACCCGAAGAAGAACGCGTCCTCGGCGAAGACCAGGGCCACGACCACGAGGTACACCACGGGCCCGGACAGCTCGGAGAGCCAGTCGGTGAGTGCGCTCATCCGCGGACCCCCTTCCCGGCAGGCGTCCGACGAGTACCCCGGCTAGCGGGGGGTGGTGTCCTGGGCCGTGCCGGGGCGGCGGAGCAGGATGTTGACGGCGGTCATTGTCAGGACCGGTTCGCCGTCCTGGGCGAGGACCTCGACTCCAGTGTGGACGACTCCGCGGTCGGGCCTGGAGCGGGAGCGGCGGGCCTCGCGGACGGTGGTCCGCAGCGACAGGGTGTCACCGGGGCGGACCGGCCGTACCCAGCGCAGTTCGTCGATGCCGGGGGAGGCGAGGCTCGCCACCTTGCTGACGTAGTGGTCGGCGTACAGCCGCATCATCACGCCGCAGGTGTGCCAGCCGCTGGCGATCAGGCCGCCGAAGGGGCCCTGCCGCGCGGCCTGCGGATCGGTGTGGATGCTCTGCGGATCGAACTCGCCGGCGAACCGGAGGATGTCCTCCTCGGTCATCGTGATGCTGCCGTACTCGTAGACGGCACCCGGCACGTAGTCCTCGAACCAGCGGTCCTCGATGGGGACGGCGAAGTCCGACTCGCTCAGCGTGGTGGTCACGGTTCCCATGCGCGGCACGATAGCCGCCGGACCGCTGCGGGAGGGGTTCAGGTCTCGGCGAGGACCTGCTCCAGGAAGGCCACCGAGTCCACGGCCGACAGCGCCACCAGGCTCAGCCGGTCCATGACCGCGAGGTAGTGGTCGACCTCTTCCGGCTTGTCCAGGTACAGCGCGCTGGAGAGCTGCTCCAGGTAGACGATGTCCGGCAGGTCGGGCACCGGGAAGCGCAGCACCGTGATCGGGCCGCCGGCCGCCGCGTGGCCGCCGACGTGGAAGGGCAGCACCTGGAGGGTCACGTTCGGCAGCGCGGCCGTCTCGACGAGATGCCTCAGCTGTTCGCGCATCACCTCGGTGCCGCCGAGCGGGCGGCGCAGTGCCGCCTCGTCCACCACGACCCACAGCTTCGGCGCGTCGGGGCGGGAGAGCAGTGCCTGCCGGGTCATCCGCAGCTCGACACGGCGCTGGACCGTCTCAGGAGCGGTGATGGCGTGGCCGAGCCGGATGACGGCCTCGGCGTAGGCGGCGGTCTGCAACAGGCCCGGCACGAACTGGACTTCGTAGGTACGGATGAGGGAGGCGGCCTCCTCCAGCCCCAGATGCTGCTCGAACCAGCTCGGGAAGGCGTCGCCGTACGCCCGCCACCAGCCGGGCGCGTTGGCCCGCCGTACCGAGTCCAGCAACTCCTGTCGTACGTCCGGGTCCTGGACGCCGTACAAGGTCAACAGGTCCGCCACGTCACGGACCTTGAAGCCGACGCGGCCCAACTCCATGCGGCAGAGTTTGGCGTCGGAGGCGCGTATCGAGGAGGCGGCCGTCTCGCGGCTGATGTCGAGGGACTCGCGCAGCCGGCGCAGCCTGGTGCCCAGCATGATGCGCTGCACGGTCGGGCCGCCGTGCCCGAGGCCGACGAACCCGGCACCCGGGGTGATGGGTTGTGGACGAGCTGCCGTCATGGTCATCCCCTCGGACCGCCGCCGCACCGGCTCCCGCTGAATGATGTCGGGACTCGACAGGAGAGTAGCACCGGGGAGTCGTACCGCAGCGGGGTGTGAAAATGCCGGAAGGCGACGGCCTGTGACCGGCGCCCTCCGGCGGTCCGCGGGTGTGCCTGACCTCAGCAGCCGGGGAGTAGGCCGTCGAAGTCGCCGTCCTTCACACCGCGGACGAAGGCGGAGATCTCGGCGCCGGTGTAGACGAGTGCCGGACCTTCGGGGTGACGGGAGTTGCGCACGGCGACGCTGCCGTCCGGGAGCGCCGCCAGCTCCACGCAGTTGCCCTCCGGGTTGCTGTGGTGGCTCTTGTGCCAGTCCGCTCCGGACAGCTCAGTCGCCGACATGCCGTTGCGCACCTGCTGCACCTGCTGCATCTGTGGCCTCTTCGGGATCAACTCGCATGACAGACACTGCCGTTGCCGTGAAACCGAGACTACCAAGATCATCTGCAATTGCAGCGGTAATTGCGTTTTTCAGTCCTTGCGGCCGATACCGCAGATCGCGTCCACGTCGGAGGGGGAGCGGCCCACGTCGACCGGCTCGGGGTGCCACTGCGAGGTGGGGACGATGCCGGGTTCGACGAGGTCGAGCCCGTCGAAGTAGGCCGCGATCCGGTCGGGTCCGCGCAGGTGGTAGGAGCTGGCCGAGTTGGCGTTGTACACCGAAATGGCCTGGTTGAGTGCCTCGTTGGTGTCGGTGCCGTCGGCCAGCGCGAGGTAGCTGCCCGGGGGCAGGCCTTCGAGGTAGCGCGCCACCAGGGCCCAGGGGTCGTCGGAGTCCGGGATCTGGCCCAGGATGCCGAGCATGGTCAGCGCCACCGGCTTGCCGAAGTCCAGTGTCTCCGCGGCCGCCTGGAGGATCCGTTCCGGGTCGCGCACATCGGCGTCGAGGTAGTCGCAGGCGCCCTCCGGGGTGCTCGTGAGCAGCGCCTGCGCGTGCACCAGCACCAGCGGGTCGTTGTCGACGTACACGATGCGGCTGTCGGGCGCGACCCGCTGGGCGACCTCGTGGGTGTTGTCGACGGTGGGCAGGCCGGTGCCGATGTCCAGGAACTGGCGTATGCCCGCGTCGGCGGCCAGATAGCGCACGGCCCTTACGAGGAAGCGCCGTTGGAGCCGGGCGAGCAGGGCGATGTCCGGGAACATCTGGAGGATCATCTCGCCGGCCTGGCGGTCGGCGGCGTAGTTGTCCTTGCCGCCGAGCAGGAAGTTCCACACACGCGCGGAGTGGGGCTGGTCGAGCTGTAGCCGGTCGGCCAGCGGGTCTTCGGAAGTCATGGGCAAAGCGTCACATGAACTGCGGCGCGGTGTCCGGCCGTTCGGCCCGCAAGCGTACGGCGTCCTGCCCCGGCGGCAGCCCGAAGTGGCGGCGGTACTCGCGGCTGAACTGGGAGGCGCTGTCGTACCCGACGGCGAAACCGATGGCCGACACGTCCTCGGTGCTGCTCATCAGCAGCAGCCGGGCCTCCTGGAGCCGGATCTGCTTCTGGTACTGGATCGGCGTCATCGTGGTCAGCGCGCGGAAGTGCCGGTGGAACGGGGACAGGCTCATCCCGGACATCCGGGCGAGGTCCTCGACGCGCAGCGCCTCCGTGTAGTGGTCGCGGATCCAGCGCAGGGCATGCCCGATCTGGGTGACGCGGCTGTCGGCCAGCCCGATCTGCCGGACCAGTGCGCCCTGCGGGCCGTTGACCAGCCGCCAGAGGATCTCCCGTTCGATCATCGGCGCGAGCACCGGCGCGTCCGCGGGCGTTTCGAGCAGCCGGATCATGCGCACGAAGGCGTCGATCAGCTCGACGGGCGCGTCGCACACCGTCAGCCCCGGCGCCGCACCCCTGCCACCGCGCCCCGAGCCCGTCTCCAGCAGCAGCGAGGCGACCGCGGCGGGCCGCAGCGCGATCCCCGCCCCGAGCATCGGTCGCTCCGAACTCGCGTGTGTGACCTGCCCGGTGACCGGCAGCCCCAGCGGCACGACCAGATACCGGCCGGCCCCGTAGTCGTAGACGCGGTCCCCCAGCACGAGCCGCTTCGACCCCTGCGCGACGAGCGCCACCACGGGATCGGCGATCCCGGCCTGCGGCGGGGTGGGGCGGTCCTGTGCGGACAGCCTCAGCCAGTCGACGGCGGCGGTGGGCCGCCCCGCATGCCGGGCGATCAGGGTGCGCAGCTCGGCAAGGGACATCCTCCGATTGAAGACGGCGGACGGACTCCGCGCAATCGGCGGGCGCGCAAAAACGACAGGATCGTGCAAGAGGCCGGTGGGATCGCACTAACACTTGCCCTGGTCAGGCTGGTTTTCTCGAAGAGTCACCTTTCCAGCGAATCCCCGAAGGAGCACTTCATGGCACTCGACTCGTACGTCGGCCTCGGCCGGTCCGGACTCAAGGTCAGCCCCTTCTGCCTCGGCGCGATGAACTTCGGCGAGGACGGCGGCTTCGGCTGCGGTGTCGAGGAGTCCGAGAAGATCCTCCAGGCCTACCTCGACCGCGGCGGAAACTTCCTCGACACCGCGAACTTCTACACCAACGGCCACTCCGAGGCGATCCTCGGCGACTTCCTCACCGCCCGCCCCGGCCTGCGCGACCGTCTGGTCCTGGCCACCAAGTTCTACGGCAACCTCCACCCCGGCGACCCCAACGGCGGCGGCGCCGGCCGCAAGGCGATCATCGGGCAGCTGGAGGAGTCGCTACGACGGCTGCGGACCGACTACGTCGACCTGTACTGGCTGCACAACTACGACTGGGCCACCCCGGTCGAGGAGACCCTGCGGACTCTGGACGACCTGGTGACCGCGGGCAGGATCCGGTACGTCGGCTTCTCCGACACGCCCGGCTGGTTCACCGCCAAGGCCCACACCATGGCCCTGTTGCGCGGCTGGACCCCGGTGACCGCGCTGCAGATGGAGTACTCCCTGCTGGAGCGCACCATCGAGGGCGAGTTGATCCCGCTCGCGCAGGACGCCGGGATGGGCGTGCTGCCGTGGAGCCCGTTGAAGAACGGCTATCTGTCGGGCAAGTACCGCCGGGACCAGGCCGGTCCCGCCGACGCCAGGCGGTCGGCCGTGCTCGGGCAGCCGACCGACGCCCAGTTCACGGTGATCGAGGCGCTGGCCGCCGTCGCCGAGGAGGTCGGCGCGAGCCCGGCGGCCGTGGCGCTGTCCTGGGTCCAGAACCGTCCCGGCGTCAGCTCCACCATCATCGGCCCGCGCACCCTGGACCACCTGGAGGCCAACCTCGCCGGCCTCGACGTACGGCTCACGCCCGAGCAGACGGCGACGCTGGACGAGGTGTCGGTGCCGAGCCTGAACTTCCCGTACGACCTCAACCGCAGGTTCGGTCCGATGCTGAAGTACGCGGGCGCGACGGTGGACGGCGAGACGAGCGCGGTGTACCCGCCGCTGGTGGAGAGCGCGGTGCGGTACTGAGCGTGGGTGGAGGCCTTCGGCTCAGGCGCCGCGCGCCGGCCCCGTGCTGTCCCGCACGATCACCCGCGGCACCGGCACCCGTACGGTCCGCGCCGGGCCGCCGTCAAGCAGCGCGGTCAGCTCCCTGGCCGCCGTACGCCCGAACTCCATGCTGTCCCGGGACAGCGCGGACAGCCACGGCTTGACCATGCGGCACAGGGCCGAGTCCTCCCAGGCCAGCACCGACACCTCGGCCGGGACCGCGAAGCCCAGCTCGGTCGCGGTGGCGACGCCGGCCACGGCCATCACGTCGTTGTCGTAGATCAGCGCGGTCGGCGGCGCGGGGCGCTCCAGCACCCGGCGGGTCACGGCGGCGGCCTCCGCGTCCGAGTAGTTGGTGGTCACCGACTCCACCTCGGTGAGCCCGCGTCGGCCGGCCTCGGCGCGCAGGGTTCGGATACGGCGTTCGGTGTGGGCCAGCCCCGGCAGGCCGGCGATGTGCACGAGCCGGCGGTGGCCGAGCGCGTACAACTCGTCGACCACGGAGGCCATCGCGCCCGCGTCGTCCGCCCAGACCGTCGACAGACCGGGGTGGCGTTCGTCGGGCGCGCCGCCGATCACCACGGCAGGCAGGCCGAGTTCGTCGAGCAGGTCGGGGCGCGGGTCGTCGGTGCGGGGGTCGACGACCAGGACGCCGTCGACCCGGTGCTCGGCCCACCAGCGCCGGTAGACCGCGCACTCGTCGGCGATGTCCTCCACCACCTGGAAGAGCAGGCCCAGATGGCGTTCCGACAGCACCTCCTGGATGCCGGAGACGAGTTGGAGGAAGAACGAGTCCACGCCGAGGGTGTCGGCGGGCCGGGCCAGCACGAAGCCGACCGTCGCCGCGCCCTCCCCGGACAGCTGGCGCGCGGCCGTGCTGGGCCGCCAGCCCAGCTGCTCGGCGACCCGGTGGACGCGGTCGCGGGTCTCCTCGGAGACGCCCGGACGGCCGTTGAGCGCGAAGGAGACCGCGCTCTGCGAGACCCCGGCGTGCCGCGCGATGTCCTTCATCGTCGGCCGACGCACGGGCGACCGCTTGCCTGACACGGTGATTCCCCATTCGTCCAGTGGATTCCAGGTCGGATTGCGGGCAGATTCCGGTTCGGGTTCCGGGAGCGTACGCACTAATGCGGTTCAGCTGCAAGAACCTAATACGCATTAGCAACTAATGAAATTAGCTCGGCCGGTGCCATTGACGGGCCGCCGAAACGGCGTGCAGGGTCTGCGTCGTTGGCCAACTCCACTGCATCAACTCCGTTGCACAAGGAGGCCGTTCCGTCGTGCCCGTAACCCGTAGAACCTTCGCCGCCGCTGCCGTCTGTCTCGTCCTGCCGCTGAGCGCCTGCGGCTCCGGGAGCGACGGCGGCGGCTCGACCGACGCCTCCGGCAAGGTCGAGGGCGACATCACGTTCCAGACCTGGAACCTGCGCGCCAACTTCAAGGACTACTTCGAGGGCGTCATCGCCGAGTTCGAGAAGAAGTACCCGGACACCCACGTCAAGTGGATCGACCAGCCCGCCGAGGGCTACGCCGACAAGATCAGCGCCGACGCGGCCGGCGGCACCCTCCCCGACGTCGTCAACGTATCCCCGGACCTCGTCGCCCCGCTGGCCAAGGCCGGCCTCGCGCTCGACCTCGACAAGGCGGCGGCCAAGTACAGGAAGGAGTACCTGGCCGGGGCCTGGGCCAGCCACCGGATACCGGGCATGACCGGCACCTACGCCTTCCCCTGGTACCTCAACACCGGGCCGCTCTTCTACAACAAGTCCCTGTTCGAGAAGGCCGGCCTCGACCCCGACCAGCCGCCGAAGACGTACGACGACCTCTTCGCCGACGCACTCCAGCTGGCGAAGAAGAGCGACGGCAAGGTCGCCACCCTCGCCAACGTCCCCACCGTCGAGGACTTCGGCCGCTACGGCGTCGAGCTCATGAACAAGGAGGGCACCGCCTTCGCCTTCAACGACGCGAAGGGCGTCGAACTCCTCACGAAGTACAAGGAGTTGTACGACGCCAAGGCCCTCGACCCGCAGGCGCTCACCGCCACGCCCGAGTCCTCCGGCAAGAAGTTCCTGACCGAGGCCGTCGCCATGAACCCCGGCAGCGCCCTCGACCTGGACAACTTCAAGAAGCAGGCGCCGAACCTGTACAAGAATATCGGCATCACCGACCAGATCACCAGCACCGGTCACGTCAACATGTACGTGATGGGCGTGATGGTCAACTCCAAGACCAAGCACACCCCGGCCTCGGTCGCCTTCGCGCACTTCGTCACCGACGCCGAGCACCAGATGTCCTTCGCGAAGAAGGTCGCCATCTTCCCGAGCACCGCCGGATCACTGGACGACCCGTACTTCACCAAGGAGGACGGCACCGACGTCACGCGGGTGCGGATCGCCGCCGCCAAGTCCCTGAAGAGCGCGGTCAATTACACGCCCGTGCTGTTCAGCGAGCAGATGAAGACCGCACTGCGCAACGAGGTGGCGAAGGCGTTGCAGGGCAAGGAGAGCCCCAAGGCGGCTCTCGACAACGCTGTCAAGCAGTGCGACACGCTGCTCCGGCAGCAGGGTTAGGTACGGAGATGGCCTCGTCGTCCACCGTCACCGGGGTGCGGCGCACCGCGAGCGCCGGACGCGTGCAGCGCGTCCGGCGCCAACTGCCCACCAGTCCCTGGCTGTTCGCCGCTCCAGGGCTGCTGATCACCGGCGTGTTCATCCTGTACCCGTTCGGCTCCACGCTGGTGAACGCCTTCACCGACCGCCGGACCCTGATCCCGGGCGAGTTCGTGGGGCTCGCCAACTTCCGCGAGCTGCTGCACGACGACATGTTCTGGATCGGGCTGCGCAACAGCACGCTGTACGTCCTCGGGGTCGTCCCGGCCCTGGTGATCCTGCCGCTGCTGCTTGCGCTGCTGGTGCAGAAGAACATCCCCGGCATCACCTTCTTCCGGGCCGCCTTCTACACCCCGGTCGTCGCCTCGATCGTCGTGGTCGGGCTGATCTGGGTGTGGCTGCTGGACGAACGCGGCCTGATCAACTCCCTGTTGGAGACGGTCGGCGTCGGCCGGGTCGGCTTCCTCAGCGACCAGTGGCTGCTCCTGCTGAGCGCCATGGCCGTGACGGTCTGGAAGGGCCTCGGCTACTACATGATCATTTACCTGGCGGCGCTGGCGAACGTGCCGCGTGAGCTGCACGAGGCCGCGGCGGTCGACGGGGCGGGCGCGGTGCGCCGGTTCGTCACCGTCACGGTGCCCGCCGTCCGCTCGACCATGGCACTGGTGGGCGCGCTGTCGTCGGTGGCCGCCTTCAAGGTGTTCTCCGAGGTGTACCTGATGGCCGGCCCGAGCGGCGGCCCCGCGGGCGAGGACACCACGCTCGTGATGCTCGTCCAGCGCACCGGCACGGGGCTGACCGGACGGGTCGGCTACGCGTCCGCGATCTCCGTGGTCGTCTTCGTCGTCACCGTCGCGCTGATGCTGCTGGTGCTGCGGACCGACCGGAGGGGCGAGTCATGACGGCGGTCCGGGTACGGGAACTGGTCCTGCGGTACGCCCTGTTGCTCGCCGTACTCGCCCTGACCGTCGGCCCCTTCCTCTGGCAGCTGTCGACTTCGCTCAAGGGCCCGACCGAGGACATCTTCAGCTCGCCGCCCAAGTTCCTGCCCAGCCATCCCACCCTGCACAACTACGAACGGGTCGCCGACACCATCCCGGTCTGGGACTACGCCTTCAACTCCCTGAAGGTCGCCACCGGCAACGTCGTCACCAACTGCGTCGGTTCGGCCCTCGCCGGCTACGCCCTGGCCCGGCTGCGCTACCGCGGCCGCCGCGTGGCCACCCTGGTCTTCATCCTGGCGATGCTCGTGCCCGTGGAGGGCATCATCATCGCCCAGTTCACGACCATGCGGGAGCTCGGCCTCAACAACACCCTCATCGGGGTCGTCCTGCCCGGGTGCATCGGCGCCATGAACGTGCTCCTGATGCGCAACGCCTTCCTCAACCTGCCCTACGAGATCGAGGAGGCGGCCTACGTCGACGGTGCCAACGTCTGGCAGCGGTTCCTGCGCATCGCACTGCCCTCGGTGCGGGGGACCGTCGCCGTCGTCGCGATCTTCGCCTTCATGGGCGCCTGGGACGACTTCCTCTGGCCGCTGATCGTGCTGAGCGACCCGTCCAAGTTCACCCTGACCATCGGCCTCAACTATCTGCACGGCACCTTCGCCAACGACGAACGCCTCGTCGCCGCGGGCACGGTCATCGCCGTGGCACCGCTGATCGCGCTCTTCGCCTGTCTTCAGCGGTACTTCTTCCGCGGGGTGGGCGAGGGAGCGGTCAAAGGCTGACCGACGTCTACGAGTCCAAGGACACCGCATGCCTTCTGCCGTGCGCTTCGGCGTCAACTACACCCCCAGCGAAGGGTGGTTCCACCACTGGCTCGACTTCGACCTCGACTCCGTACGCGCCGACCTCGACTCGATCACCGCGCTCGGCCTCGACCACATCCGGGTCTTCCCGCTGTGGCCTTACTTCCAGCCCAACCGGACACTGATCCGGCCGCGGGCCGTCGAGCAGCTCGTGGCGCTGGTCGACGCGGCCGCCGAGCGCGGTCTCGACGTCAACGTCGACGGTCTGCAAGGGCACTTGAGCAGCTTCGACTACCTGCCGGCCTGGACCCGGACCTGGCACCGACGGAACCTCTTCACCGACCCGGAGGTGATCGAGGGCCAGGCGACCTACCTGCGCACGCTCGCCGCCGCCCTGGCCGACCGGCCCAACTTCCTCGGCATGACCCTCGGCAACGAGGTCAACCAGTTCTCGGCGGGCCCGCATCCCGACCCCGACCGGGCGACCGAGGCGCAGATCGACGCGTGGCTGGAGCGCATGCTGGCCGCCTGCGAGGAGGGCTCCCCCGGCAGACTGCACCTGCACGCCGAGTACGACGCGACCTGGTACCAGGACGACATGCCGTTCACCCCGGCCCAGGCGGCCCGCCACGGCACGGTCACCGCCGTACACTCCTGGGTCTTCAACGGCACCGCCCAGCGGCACGGCCGTACCTCCGTCCCGACCGAACACCACGCCGCCTATCTCGTCGAACTGAGCAAGGCCTGGTCCGACGACCCACACCGGCCCGTCTGGCTCCAGGAGGTCGGCGCGCCCGCGCCCCTCATTCCGCCCGAGCACGCCGCCGCCTTCACAGCGGCGACCGTCGCGAACGCCCTGGACTGCCCGGACCTGTGGGGCGTGACGTGGTGGTGCTCGCACGACGTGTCGCGGGAGCTGGCCGACTTCCCCGAACTCGAGTACGGGCTGGGCCTGTTGACCAACGACCGGCGCCCGAAGGACACGGCCCGGACGCTGGCGGAGGCGGCGGCGCGCACGTACGGCCCGCCCGCACCCCGCACCACCGCGCTGATCGTGCCGGACGATCCGGCGGCGCGGTCCCGCTGCGCGCCCGGCGGCCCGGTCTTCGACGCCTACTTCCGGCTGGTCGCCGACGGAGCCCGGCCCACGACCGTTCTGGACACGCGCGCCGACGACAAGGGCCACCTCGCCGCCCGCGGCATCACCGAAGTCGTCACTCCCGATCAGGTACTCCCCACCCCACAAGGAGGCACCAGCTCGTGAACCCCACCAGACGCACCGTCCTGCTCGCCGGCGCGGCAGCGGCCTTTCTGCCGCCGCTGCCCGCCTTCGCGGCGGCTCCGAAGGCCGACGCCACCGCCACTCCGCCGTACGCCTCGTACTGGTACCCGGACTCGCTGCCGTCCGGCACCCCCGGCACCGGTATCACCTGGCGCAGTCTGAAGTCCTGGACAGCGGCGGGAGACGCGGACCTCGCCTTCAACGCCGCGGCCGTGCCGCTCGCCCCCCGCTTCACGCCGACCCCGGTCAACACCACCGCCCGTTCCGGACAGGCCCGCATCCAGTCGCTGGTCTCCTTCGGGCCGACCTCCGGCAATCCGTCGCAGGGTTCGACGACCGCCGACTACTACGCGCCCACGCACTGGTCGTACGTGGACGAGCTGGTGTTCTGGGGCGGTTCGTCGGGGGAGGGGCTGATCCTCGCTCCGAACGCGCCCATCGTCGACGCCGCCCATCGGCACGGGGTGCCGGTCCTCGGGAACATCTTCCTGCCGCCCACCGCTTACGGCGGGCAGTTGCAGTGGACGCGGGACCTGGTGCAGAAGGACTCCGCCGGGCACTACCCGCTCGCCGCTCAACTGGTCGCGGTGGCGGCCGCGTACGGGTTCGACGGGTGGTTCGTGAACGCCGAGACCGGGGGCGGGAACGCCGCGCTGGGCGCCGACATGCTGGGCTTCGTCAAGGAGTTGAAGTCGCTGGCCGTCGCGCGGGGACAGCGGGTGACCTGGTACGACGCGATGACCGTGAACGGGAGCGTGAGCTGGCAGGGGGCGCTCAACAACCAGAACCAGGCGTTCTTCCAGGCGGCCGACGACATGTTCGTCGACTTCCGGTGGAGCGCGAGCACGCTCGCCTCGTCCGGCACGAAGGCTGATCAACTGGGGCGCAGCCGCTACGAGTTGTGGGCGGGCGTCGACGTCGAGTCCAACGGATCGAACACGAGCGTGAGTTGGGACGCGATCGTGCCGAGCGGCAGCGGCAGGGCCCATGTCGCGTCGATCGGCTTCTACCGGCCGGAGTGGACGCGCAATCACCTGCCCTCCACGCGGACTCCGGGCGACTTCCATGCCGCCGACGACCGGTTCTGGACCGGGCGGTCGCTGGATCCCTCGGCGCCGGATGCGAGTGATCCCTGGCGGGCGCCCGCCGTGTCCGTGGCGGATCGGTCGACGGTCGGCTCGCTGCCGTTCGGGAGCGTGTTCAACACGGGGCACGGGCTGCGATGGTACGAGGACGGGGCGGTCACCTCGGACGCGCCGTGGAACCACCTCGGTCTCCAGGACCGGCTGCCCTCCCGGCAGTGGGCGGTCCGCACGGACGGGGAGCGGCCGGCTGTCTCCTTCGACTTCGCGGACGCGTGGCGGGGCGGCAGCAGTGTGCTGGTCGACGGTGAACTCGATCAACCGGCCGTCGTGGAGCTGTACGCGACACAGCTGCCGATCGGTGCGAACACGGTCGTCGAGCTCACCCACCGGACGGATGAGGGGAGCGTGAACGTCGAGCTGGCCGTGGCCACCGCCGAACCGAGTGCACCGGGTGCGACACCGTCGTACACCTATCTGCCCGTGAACTCGGGCAACCAGTGGGAGACGGTGACCGTGCCGCTCACGGGGGTGTCCGGGAGTGTGCATGGGCTGGGGGTTCGGCTTACGGCGACGGATGGGCCGGTGCGGTGGCGGCTCGGTGGGCTGGTGGTATGTGACATAGCACTGTCTCCCGAGACCCCAGCACCACCCACGGACCCCCGCATCACCGCCGCCACCGGCGGCGACCTCCGTTTCGCCTGGAGCGCGGCCCCCGGCCCCGTCCGCCACTACGAACTGCACCGCCTCCTCCCCGACGGCACCCGCCGCTTCCTCGGCGGCACCTGCCAGCAGGCGTATTTCGTCGCCGGTCTCCAGCCCGAACAGGGGGAGCAGGCGGCGCGGTTCGAACTGCGTTCCGTGGGGGAGCTGTACGACTCGTCGGATCCCGTCACCGTGACCCACACCTGGTAATCGCCCGTTGGCAACCGCCCGCCCCCAGCCTTGGAGCACCCCGCATGCATGACGACCGCAGCCTGGTCGAAGGCCGTCTCAAGCGCGTTCTCGACGAGCGCATCCGTCCCGCCGTGTACCCGGAGTCCGTGCCGCTGGAGGTGGCGGTGTGGCATGCGCCCGGTGAGCCGGTGCCGGTCGAGGAGGGGCTGGCGGCCGAGCCCGAGCCGATCGCGGTCGGTGCGCGATGGGGTGCTCCTTGGGGGACCAGCTGGTTCCGGGTGACCGGGACGGTTCCCGAGGCGTGGGCCGGGAAGACCGTCGAGGCGATCCTCGACCTCGGCTTCGACGAGAACATGCCCGGCTTCCAGTGCGAGGGCCTGGTCTACCGGCCCGACGGCACCCCGGTGAAGGGCCTCAACCCGCGCAACCAGTGGGTACGGATCGGCGCGCCCGTCGAAGGCGGCGAGGAGGTGCGTCTGCACGTCGAGGCCGCCTCCAATCCGGTCATCCTCGACTACCACCCCTTCCTGCCGACGCAGTTGGGCGACAAGGAGACCGCCGGCGACGACCCGCAGTACACGCTCACCCGCATGGACCTCGCCGTCTTCGACGAGTCCGTCTGGCAGCTGGTGATCGACCTGGAGGTGCTCGGCGAGCTGATGGCCGAGCTGCCCGTGGAGTCGGCGCGGAGGTGGGACGTCCTGCGCGCGGTGGAGCGCGCGCTGGACGCGGTCGACCTCCAGAACGTCAACGGCACCGCGGACGCGGCCCGTTCACACCTCGCGGGCGTCCTGTCCGCGCCCGCCGTCCCCTCCGCGCACCGCATCAGCGCCGTCGGCCATGCGCACATCGACTCGGCGTGGCTGTGGCCGTTGCGCGAGACGGTCCGCAAGGTGGCGCGTACGACCTCCAACATGACCGCACTCCTCGAAGACGAGCCGGAGTTCGTGTTCGCCATGTCCCAGGCCCAGCAGTGGGCGTGGGTGAAGGAATACCGGCCCGAGGTGTGGACGCGGGTGAAGAAGGCGGTGGCGGACGGGCGGTTCGTGCCGGCCGGCGGGATGTGGGTGGAGTCGGACACGAACATGCCGGGCTCGGAGGCGATGGCCCGTCAGTTCGTGTACGGGAAGCGGTTCTTCATCGACGAGTTCGGCATCGAGAACGACGAGGCCTGGCTCCCGGACACCTTCGGCTTCGCCGCCGGGCTCCCGCAGATCATCCGGGCGGCGGGCTCCAAGTGGCTGCTGACCCAGAAGATCTCCTGGTCC
Organism: Streptomyces sp. CA-249302; assembly: GCF_050936785.1. NCBI lineage: Bacteria > Bacillati > Actinomycetota > Actinomycetes > Kitasatosporales > Streptomycetaceae > Streptomyces > Streptomyces sp. CA-249302. Next base: position 9,809,146 of record NZ_JBNJMG010000001.1, read on the forward strand.
CAGACGAACAAGTTCCCGCACCACACCTTCCGTTGGGAGGGCATCGACGGCACCCGGATCTTCACGCACTTCCCGCCCGTCGACACCTACAACTGCTCCATGAAAGGGAGCGAGATCGCCCACGCGGCGAACAACTTCAAGGACAAGGGCGTGGCCCGGCACTCCCTCGCCCCCACCGGCTGGGGCGACGGAGGCGGCGGCACGACCCGCGAGATGGTCGCCAAGGCGGCCCGGCTGCGGGACCTGGAGGGCTCGGCCACCGTCGCCTGGGAGACCCCGAAGGAGTTCTTCGAGAAGGCCCAGGCCGAATACCCCGAACCGCCCGTCTGGGTCGGCGAGCTCTACCTCGAACTCCACCGCGCCACCCTCACCAGCCAGGCGAAGACCAAGCAGGGCAACCGCCGCAGCGAACACCTCCTGCGCGAGGCCGAGCTGTGGGCGGCGACGGCCGCCGTACGCACCGGATTCCCTTATCCGTACGAGGAGTTGGACCGCATCTGGAAGACGGTGCTGCTCCATCAGTTCCACGACATCCTGCCGGGTTCGTCCATCGCATGGGTGCACCGAGAGGCGCGCGCGACCTACGAGCGCCTCGCCGCAGAGCTGAACGCCATCATCGACGCGGCCCAACACGCCCTCGCGGGCCAGGGATCCACGCCCCTCGTCTTCAACTCGGCGCCACACGCACGGGGTGGGGTGGCGGCGGGCGGTGCGGGCACCTCGGTCGTCGAGGGCGAGACGGCCCTGGTGCCGCGCGCGGGCGGCGGGTTCGTGCTGCACAACAGCCTGCTGAGGGTGGAGATCGACGAGCACGGCCTCGTCGTGTCCGCCTACGACATCGCGGCCGACCGCGAGACGATCGCCCCGGGGCGCGGCGCCAACCTGTTCCAACTGCACCCGGACTTCCCGAACATGTGGGACGCCTGGGACGTCGACCAGTTCTACCGCAACACCGTCACCGACCTGACGGACGCCGACGAGGTGACCGCCGGCGAGGACGGAGCCTCGGTGCGGATCGTCCGTTCCTTCGGCGCGTCACGGGTCACGCAGGTGCTGTCGCTGCCGCCGGAGGAGCGGCGGCTGGTGTTCGACACGGAGGTGGACTGGCACGAGACGGAGAAGTTCCTCAAGCTCGCCTTCCCGCTCGACGTGCACGCCGAACGGTACGCGTCCGAGACCCAGTTCGGGCACTTCCACCGGCCCACGCACACCAACACCTCCTGGGAGGCGGCCAAGTTCGAGGCCTGCAACCACCGCTTCGTCCACGTCGAGGAACCCGGCTGGGGTGTCGCGGTCGTCAACGACTCGACGTACGGGCACGACGTGACACGCGCGGTGCGCACGGACGGCGATCGCGGTACGACGACGACCGTGCGGGTGTCGCTGCTGCGCGCCCCGCGTTTCCCGGACCCCGAGACCGACCAGGGCGTTCACCGCTTCCGGCATGCCCTGGTGGCGGGCGCGGGGATCGGGGACGCGGTGCGGGAGGGATGGCGGATCAACCTCCCCGAACGACGGATCACCGGCGCCGACGAGGTCACTCCGCTGGTGACAGTCGATCAGGAAGCCGTCGTGGTAACGGCGTTGAAGCTCGCGGACGACGGCAGCGGGGACGTAGTGGTCCGCTTCCACGAAGCGCACGGCGCGCGGGTCAAGGCGGTGCTCACCGCGGGGTTCGAGGTGGCCGATGCCACGGTCACCGACCTGCTGGAGCGCCCATGGACCGAGTCGGCCGCGCCGGAGCGCGACGGCAACCGCATCGCCGTACGACTGAGGCCCTTCGAGTTGGTGACGCTGCGGCTGCGGCGGGCGTAGCGCGTACCCGACGTCATGGTGTGCCGGCGAGCGCGGCGAGGCGGAGTTTCGTCTCGTCCGCGCTGCCGGGCGTGGCACTCATGACGACGATCTTGAGTTCGGAGTCGCCGTCGGTCAGGACGTCGCAGTCCACCGTGACCGGTCCCACCGAGGGGTGCTCGATCGTCTTGTGGTCCTCGCGGTGGGCGGACACGGTGCCGCTCGCCCACAGGTCGGCGAACCGCCGGTTGCCCGCGCCCAGTTGGCGGACGAGTTCGGCCAGGCGGGTGTCGTGCGGGAAGCGGCCGGTGGCCCGGCGCAGGTCGGAGACGACGGCGGCGTCGGTGGTGTCCGGGTCGAGCTCGGTCACCGGCCACAGGGCCAGCCGGGGTGGGCCCTCGTCCAGCGGGAACCTGTCGCGGGCGAAGTTGCGCAGGTGGGGTGGTGACGATCCGGGGTCGCCCAGGAGTGCGGACCAGCCGCGGTTCCACCGGATCAGCTGCCAGTCGGCCGCGAACACGGCGACCGCGACGTCCGCGAGCCGGCTGAGGACGCGTTGGACGCCGGGGGTGATGTGCCCGGAGATCGTGCCGTCCGCCGGCGGGGCGAGACGGGCCAGCCGGTAGAGGTGGTCGCGCTCGGCGCCGGACAGCTGGAGGGCGCGGGCCAAGGAGGCCACGACCTGCGCGGAGGGTGTCGTGGCCCGGCCCTGTTCGAGGCGTACGACGTAGTCGACCGACACGCCCGCGAGTTCGGCGAGCTCCTCGCGGCGCAGACCGGCCGCGCGGCGGGTCCGGCCGACCGGCAGCGCGGCGGCCGACGGAGGGAGCCGGTCCCGCCAGGTGCGGATCATCGCGCCCAGCTCGGCCCCGGGTGTGGTCGTCATGGTGTCCATCGTCCTGCACCGGCGGCGCGGGCGGGTGGTACTGCTTTTCCTACCGTCGAGCCGTCCCTGGCCCGGGTGTCACGGGCGATCGAGCATGGACCGCATGACCATCACCTTCATCACCGGAGCGAACAAGGGGCTCGGCCGCGAGACCGCCCGCCGGCTCGTCGGACTCGGCCACACCGTGCTGGTCGGCGCCCGCGAGCCCGAACACGGAGTGGAGGCCGCTGCCGCACTGGGCGCGCGCTTCGTCCCCATCGACGTCACGGACGACGCGTCCGTCGCCGCCGCTGCCGCGAACGTCGCCGAGCACGAGGGCCGTATCGACGTCCTGATCAACAACGCGGGCATCCACGGGCCGGCCGGCGATCCCAGTGACCTGACCGGCGCCGAAGCCCTCGCCGTCCTCGACGTCAACCTCGCGGGCGTGGTCCGCACGACCACCGCGTTCCTGCCGCTGCTGCGCCGGTCCCCGGACCCGGCCATCGTGAACGTCAGCAGCGGAATGGGCTCGCTGGCGTACACCCACGACCCGTCACGGGCCGAGTCCCAGGTCGTCGCGCCGCTCTACACCGCCTCGAAGGCGGCGCTCACCATGCTGACCACCCAGTACGCCAAGGGTCTCCCGGACATCCGCGTCAACGCGGCGGATCCCGGCTACACGGCCACGGACCTCAACGGCCACAGCGGTCCGCAGACCGTCACCGAGGGCACGGACGCGATCGTCGGCCTTGCGACGGAGAAGCCGGGCGCCGGGTCCGGGCGCTTTGTCGACCGGCTCGGAGAGACAGCCTGGTCCTGAGGCGGCCGGTCGAGCCGAGCCAGGCAACTCCCGGGCTCACCCGCCGAGTTGCGCCCGCAACCACTCCTCCACCTCGCCCACGTGCGCGGCCGCCGCCGCCCGCGCCGCCTCCGGATCGTGGGCCACCAGCGCACGGTGGATCGCCGCGTGCTCGCGTCGGGTGCGGGCGAAGGCGCCCTCCTCCTGGTAGCCGCGCCAGACCCGGGCACGGAAGGTCCGTGACGACAGGCCGTCCAGGATCGCGGCCATGGTCTCGTTGCCCGCGGCCGTCGCGATCTCGCGGTGGAAGGCGAGGTCGTGGGCGAGGATCTCCTCCGGGTCGTCGGTGGCGTTCATCGCCGTGAGGTGCTTCTCGACCTCGGCCAGCTGGTCCGGCGTGATGCGGGCCGCCGCCAGGGCCGTCGCCGTCGACTCCAGGATGCGCCGGACCTCCAGGAGCTCCACCAGACGCGGGCCCCGCGAAAGGTCGGCGACCACGCCGAAGGTCTCCAGCAGATCGCCGGCCTCCAGCTGGGTGACGTAGATCCCGGAACCGTGCCGCGCCTCCAGCACGCCCAGCACCGTGAGCGCCCGGATCGCCTCCCGCATCGAACTGCGGGAGATGCCCAGCTGGACCGCGAGGTCACGCTCGGTGGGCAGCCGCTGGCCCGGCTCCAGCCGGCCCCCCGCGATCATCGCCTTGATCTGCTCGATGGCGCGCTGCGTCACGGTGCCCTTCTGCGGGGCTGTCTCGTCCACGCCATTCCTCCACTCACCGGGGTGCGCCGCAGTCTAACCGGCAAGGTGGTCGGACCACTACGGCCGGAATCCGGGAAAATATGCGCCTGGAGGGTGTTGTTCCGACGGAGTGGTCTGATAAGTATGCGGGCATCTGCTCGAACACGCTCAACGAGGAGCCGCCAGATGCCCGGCAGGACAGTGGGGAAGCGGAACAGGTTTCGAATGATCGGCGCGGTGGCCGTGGCCGCGAGCGCCTCGCTCGCGCTGGCCGCGTGCGGCAGCACCAAGGACACCGGCTCCGGCAGCGCGGGAGGCGGCGGCACCGGCAAGGTCGGGGTGATCCTGCCCCTGCTGACCTCGCCGTTCTGGCAGTCGTACAACGACTACGTGCCGAAGATGGCCAAGTCGGAGGGGGTCGACGCACTGAAGACGGTCAACTCCAACAGCGACCCCTCGCAGCAGATCACCGACATCAACAACCAGCTCAACCAGGGCGTGAAGGGCCTGGTCGTCGCCCCGCTGGACAGCGCCGCCATCGAGGCCGGCCTGGACCAGGCGGACCGCAAGGGTGTCCCGGTCGTCGCCGTCGACGTGGCGCCCGACAAGGGCAAGGTCGCGATGGTCGTACGCGCCGACAACGTGGCGTACGGCACGAAGGCCTGCGACTACCTCGGCGCGCACGTCACCAGCGGCAAGGTCGTGCAGATCATGGGCGACCTCGCCTCGGTCAACGGCCGCGACCGCTCGGAGGCCTTCCGGGACTGTGTGAAGAAGAAGTACCCCAAGCTCAAGGTCCTGGAGATCCCCGCCAAGTGGGAGTCCGACACGGCCGCCGCCCAGCTGGGCACCCTGCTCAACGCCAACCCCGACATCAAGGGCATCTACATGCAGGCCGGCGGCGTCTACCTCGCCCCCACCCTCCAGACCCTCAAATCGAAGAACCTGCTGAAGACGGCGGGCCAGAAGGGCCACATCGTCATCGTCTCCAACGACGGCATCCCGCAGGAGTACGACGCGATCCGCAAGGGGCAGATCGACGCGACCGTCTCCCAGCCCGCCGACGCCTACGCCAAGTACGGCATGTACTACATCAAGGCGGCGATGGAGGGGAAGACCTTCAAGCCCGGCCCGACGGACCACGACTCCACGATCGTCAAGCTGTCCAGCGGCATCCTGGAGGACCAGCTGCCCGCCCCGCTGGTGACCAAGGACAACGTCGACGACCCCAAGCTCTGGGGCAACACGGTCAAATGAGCGTCCAGGAAACCCAGTTGGCCAAGCATGGCACGGTGGTGCCGCTCGTCGAGGCGCGGGACGTCGTCAAGCGGTACGGTCCCACCACCGCCCTCGCGGACGGCCGGCTCACCGTGCTCGCGGGCGAGTCCCACGCCCTCGTCGGCCGCAACGGCGCCGGCAAGTCGACGCTGGTGCGGACCCTCACCGGCCTGGAGGCGCCCGACGAGGGCACGGTCCGCTTCGACGGCGAGCCCGCGCCCCCGCTCGCCGACCGCGACGCCTGGCGCCGCAAGGTGGCCTGCGTCTACCAACACCCCACGGTCGTCCCCGAGTTGACGGTCGCCGAGAACCTCTTCATCAACCGCCAGCCCCTGCAACGCGGGTTCATCAGCTGGCGTCGGCTCAGGAGCGAGGCGGCTCAGCTCCTCGACACCTGGGACGTGCGCGTCGACCCGGACGCGCGCACCGCCGACCTCAAGGTCGAGGACCGCCAAATGGTGGAGATCGCGAGGGCGTTGAGCTTCGGCGCCCGCTTCATCGTCCTCGACGAGCCGACCGCCCAGCTCGACAACCGCGAGATCGAGCGGCTGTTCAGCCGTATGCGCGCACTCCAGGACTCCGGCGTCACCTTCCTGTTCATCTCGCACCACCTCCAGGAGGTGTACGAGGTCTGCCAGACCGTGACGGTGCTGCGCGACGCCCGCTGGATCGTCACGGCGCCCGTGGCCGAACTCCCGCGCGCGGCCCTGGTGGAGGCCATGGCGGGGGAGTCCATCGAGACCATCGCCGAACAGGCCGTACAGGGCAAGCTCGTCGACGACGGCGCCCCGGTGCTCCTCGAAGCGCGCGGCCTCACCTCGGACGCCTACTACGACGTCGACCTCACCGTCCGCAAGGGTGAGGTCGTCGGGCTCGCCGGCATCAGCGGCAGCGGCAAGATCGAGCTCGCCGAGTCCTTCGCCGGGCTGCACACGCCGACCGGCGGAACCGCTCGACTGGGCGGCGAGCGGCTGCCGTTCGGCGATGTGCAGGCCGCCCTCAAGGCCGGCGTCGGCTGCGTCCCGCGCGACCGGCACGAGCAGGGCCTGGTCGCCGGCATGACCATCGGCGACAACGCCACCATGAGCGTCCTCGACCGGCTCGGCCGCTTCGGCTTCATCGGCACCGACCGCAGACGCGGCTTCGCCACCGAGCTGATCTACCGCCTCGACATCCACACCGAAGGCCCCGAGCAGCCGGTCTCCGACCTGTCCGGCGGCAACGCGCAGAAGGTCGTCATGGCCCGAGCCCTCGCCTCCGACCCCCGCCTGCTCGTCCTCATCAACCCCACCGCGGGCGTCGACGTGAAGTCCAAGGAGTCCCTGCTCTCCCGCGTGGACACCGCCCGCGAGGACGGCACCGCCGTACTGGTCGTCTCCGACGAACTCGACGACCTCAGGCGCTGCGACCGCGTCCTCGTCCTCTTCCACGGCCGCGTCGTCGCCGAGCACCCGGCGGGCTGGCGCGACCACGAGCTGATCGCCTCCATCGAAGGAGTGGACCATGGCTGACACCAAGGCTCCGCCGGTGAAGCCGGTGAGCATGCCGGACGCCCGGTCGGCGCGGGCCGTGCTGGTGCGCAGGGCCCGCGAACTGGCCCTCGTACCGGCCCTGTTGTTGTTGCTTCTGCTGGGTGCGCTGCTCAACGACTCCTTCTTCACCCAGGACACGCTCATCTCCATCCTGGCCTCGTCCGCCGCGCTCGCCATGGTGGTGCTCGCCGAGTCACTGGTGCTCATCACCGGCAAGTTCGACCTGTCACTGGAGTCGGTGGTCGGCATCGCCCCGGCCGTCGCGGCGCTCCTGGTGCTGCCCGCCGCCCAGGCCGGCTGGGGCACCGAACTCCCCGCCGGGCTCGCCCTGTTGGCCATCCCGCTCGTCGGCGCGGTCATCGGTGCCTTCAACGGCATCCTCGTGGTGAAGGTGAAGCTCAACGCGTTCATCGTCACGCTGGCCATGCTGATCATCCTGCGCGGGCTTCTCGTCGGCGCCACCAAGGGCAAGACCCTCTTCGGCATGCCGGACTCCTTCTTCTCCCTCGCCACCTCCACCTTCCTGCGCATCCCGCTGTCGGTCTGGGTCGCCGCCGCCGCGTTCGCCGTCGCCGGGCTGGTCCTCAAGTACCACCGCGTGGGCCGCTCGTTGTACGCGATCGGCGGCAACCTGGAAGCGGCCCGCGCCGCCGGCATCCGCGTCGACCGGGTACGGCTCGGCGTCTACGTCGTCGCCGGTGTGCTCGCCTCGATCGGCGGCCTCATGTACACCGGCTACGTCGGCGCGATCGGCGCCAACCAGGGCCAGAACATGATCTTCACCGTGTTCGCCGCCGCCGTCATCGGAGGCATCAGCCTCGACGGCGGCCGGGGCACCATGTTCGGGGCCCTCACCGGCGTGCTGCTGCTCGGCGTGGTCAAGACCATGCTCACCATGGCCCAGGTGCCGTCGTTCTGGATCGACGCCATCTACGGCGGAATCATCCTGGTCGCCCTCATGATCGCCCGTGTGACGACAGGCCGCGCCCAGGACTAGGGGGTGTCTCGTGGGTTGGGCCGACTTCGATGTGCGGTGCTCGGCAGACACCCGTGAGCGGGGTCTGGTGCGTGCAGCTGCAAGGCGGAGGAGGGCGTCGACGCGGAGCGTCGGCAACCGACGACAACGCCGCAGATGCGCGTGCCAGGGCCCGCGGTCCCGGTCCGACCCACGAGACACCCCCTTGCCCCTGCCTGACCTGCCCCCGACCGAAAGGCCCTCCGTGTCCCCGACCCCCGCCCGCATCACCGCGGTCGACACCTACGACATCCGTTTCCCCACCTCGCGCGAGCTCGACGGCTCCGACGCGATGAATCCGGACCCCGACTACTCGGCCGCGTACGTGGTGCTGCGCACGGACGGCGAAGAGGGCGCGGACGGCCCGGAGGGACACGGCTTCACCTTCACCATCGGGCGGGGCAACGAGGTCCAGGTCGCCGCGATCCACGCGCTGCGCCACCATGTGGTGGGACGGGACGTGGACGAGGTGTGCGCGAACCCGGGGGCGCTCTACCAGGACCTCATCGGCGACAGCCAACTGCGCTGGCTCGGGCCCGAGAAGGGCGTGATGCACATGGCGATCGGGGCGGTGATCAACGCCGTGTGGGACCTCGCCGCCAAGCGCGCCGACAAGCCCCTGTGGCGGCTGCTCGCCGAGGCCGACCCCGAGTGGCTGGTCGCCCAGATCGACTTCCGGTACCTCACGGACGCCCTCACCCCCGAAGAGGCGCTGGACATTCTGCGCCGAGGCAGGGAGGGGGCGGCCGAGCGCACCGAACGCCTGCTGGAGCGCGGCTACCCCGGCTACACCACCTCCGCCGGCTGGCTCGGCTACAGCGACGAGAAGCTCACCCGGCTCGCCGCCCAGGCCGTCTCCGACGGCTTCCGGCAGATCAAGCTCAAGGTCGGCGCCGACCTCGACGACGACATCCGCCGCTGCCGCGTCGCCCGCTCGGTCATCGGCCCGGACATCCGCATGGCGATCGACGCCAACCAGCGCTGGGACGTCGCCGAGGCCGTCCGCTGGACCAAGGCCCTCGCCGAGTTCGACCCGTACTGGATCGAGGAGCCCACCAGCCCCGACGACGTCCTCGGCCACGCCGCGATCCGCGAGGCCGTCGCCCCGGTCAAGGTCGCCACCGGCGAGCACGTCCAGAACCGCATCGTCTTCAAGCAGCTCCTCCAGGCCGGCGCCCTCGACGTCGTCCAGATCGACGCGGCCCGCGTCGGCGGCGTCAACGAGAACCTCGCGATCATCCTGCTCGCCGCCAAGTTCGGCGTCCCGGTCTGCCCGCACGCCGGCGGCGTCGGCCTGTGCGAACTCGTCCAGCACCTCTCGATGTTCGACTACGTGGCGGTCTCCGGCACCACCGAGGACCGCGTCATCGAGTACGTCGACCATCTGCACGACCACTTCCTGGATCCCGTGGTGATCCGCGAGGGTCACTACACGGCACCCACCGCGCCGGGCTTCTCGGCCGCCATGCGACCGGAGTCCATCGAGCGGTACACCTTTCCCGGCGGCACCTTCTGGGCCGCCGACCTCGACGAGAAGAAGGGACGGGCGGCATGACCGACTTCCAGGGGCTGAAGGCCCTGGTGACCGGCGGAGCCTCCGGCATCGGACGGGCCACGGCCGAACTCCTCGCCGCCCGCGGCGCCCAGGTCGCCGTCCTCGACCTCGACCCGTCCTCGGTCGAGAAGCCGCTGCTCGGCTTCCGCGCCGACGTCACGGACGACGCGTCCGTACGGGAGGCGGTGGCGGCCGCGGTCGCCGAGCTCGGCGGCCTCGACGTACTGGTCAACAACGCGGGCATCGGCGCCCAGGGGACCGTCGAGGACAACGACGACGCCGAGTGGCAGCGTGTCTTCGACGTCAACCTCTTCGGCATGGTTCGCACGGCCCGCGCCGCCCTTCCGCACCTGCGCGAGTCGCGGTTCGCGGCCATCGTCAACACCTGCTCCATCGCCGCCACGGCAGGCCTTCCGCAACGCGCCCTGTACAGCGCGACGAAGGGTGCGGTGTACTCGCTGACCCTCGCCATGGCCGCCGACCACGTCCGCGAGGGCATCCGCGTCAACTGCGTCAACCCCGGTACGGCGGACACCCCGTGGATCGGCCGCCTGCTCGACAAGGCCCCCGACCCCGCCGCCGAACGCGCTGCCCTGGAGGCCCGCCAGCCCTCCGGTCGTCTGGTCAGCGCGGCCGAAGTCGCTGGCGCCGTCGCCTACTTGGCGAGCCCGTTGTCCGGCGCCACCACCGGCACCTCCCTCGCCGTCGACGGGGGCATGCAGGGGCTGCGCCTCAGGCCGGTGGGCCAGTGAGCACGCTCGGCGGAAGCGGCGTCCAGGTCAGCGGCCTGGCTTTCGGCGCGGCGGTGATCGGCAACCTCTACACCGAAGTGAGCGACGAACAGGCCCACGAGGCGGTCACCGCCGCCTGGGACCGCGGCATCCGCTACTTCGACACGGCTCCGCACTACGGCCTCGGGCTCTCCGAACGGCGTCTCGGCGAAGCCCTTCGAGCCTTTCCACGCTCGGAGTTCACGGTCTCCACGAAGGTCGGCCGCCGTCTGGAGCCCTGGACCGGCGGAGGCGACGACCTGGCGAACGGCTTCGCGGTCCCCGCCACGCAGCACCGCGTCTGGGACTTCAGCGCCGACGGTGTACGACGCACCTTGGACGCCGGCCTGGAACGGCTCGGCCTCGACCGGGTGGACGTCGTCTACCTCCACGACCCCGACCACCATGCCGAACAGGCCTTCCACGAGGGTTATCCGGCGCTGGAGAAACTACGCTCGGAGGGTGTCGTCGGCGCGATCGGCGCGGGGATGAACCAGGCGGAGATGCTCACCCGCTTCGTCCGCGACACCGACGTCGACGTGGTGCTGTGCGCCGGGCGGTACACCCTGCTCGACCAGAGCGCCCTGACCGAACTGCTGCCCGCCGCCGTCGCGCGGGGCGTGTCGGTGGTGATCGGCGGCGCCTTCAACTCCGGCCTGCTGGCGGACCCGAAGCCGGGGGCGACCTACAACTATGCTGCGGCTTCAAGGGAGTTGCTGGACCGCGCGTTGGCGATGAAGGCGGTCGCCGAGCGGCACGGCATCACCCTGCGGGCCGCCGCCCTGGCGTTCTGCGCGGCCCACCCGGCGGTGGCGAGCGTCCTGGTGGGCGCCCGCACGGCGGCCGAAGTCCGGGACTGTGCCGACCAGTTCGAGACCCCGGTGCCCGCGGCCTTCTGGCAGGAACTGCGGGACACCGGACTCCTCGCCGCCGAGGAGCCGTCATGAGAGTCGCCCTGCACACCAAGGTCCGCGCGGACCGCGTCGCCGAGTACGAGGCCGCCCACCGCGAGGTCCCCAAGGAGCTCACGGACGCGATCCGGGCGGCCGGCGCCTCCTCCTGGACCATCTGGCGCAGCGGCACCGACCTCTTCCACGTCCTGGAGTGCGAGGACTACGCGCGCCTGCTCGCGGAGTTGGAGAGACTCCCGGTCAACATCGCCTGGCAGACCCGCATGGCCGAACTCCTCGACGTGGTGCACGACTACTCCGGCGAGGGCGCGGACGCGGGCCTGCCCGTGGTCTGGGAGCTGCCATGACCCTCGTGGACGCCCACCACCACGTCTGGGACCTCTCGGTCCGGGACCAGGACTGGATCCCCGAACACAGCCCGCTCCGCCGCGACTTCACCGTCGCCGACCTCGAACCGGAGGCCCGCGCCTCCGGAGTCGACCGCACGGTCCTGGTCCAGACGATCACGGTCCCGGAGGAGACCCCGGAGTTCCTGTCCCTCGCCGCCACCCATGACCTGATCGCCGGCGTGGTCGGCTGGACCGACCTCACCCGCCCGGACATCGCCGACGAACTCTCCCGCCTGCGCGAACTCCCCGGCGGCACCCACCTCAAGGGCATCCGCCACCAGGTCCAGGGCGAACCCGACCCGGACTGGCTGCTCCGCCCGGACGTCCACCGGGGCCTCACGGCGGTCGCCGCAGCAGGCCTGGTCTACGACCTGGTCGTCCTGCCCCACCAACTCCCGTCCTGCGCGAAGGCGGCCGCGTCCCTGCCCCAACTGACCTTCGTCCTGGACCACTTGGGCAAACCCCCCATCGCCTCCGGCGCCCTCGCCCCCTGGTCCTCCGACCTCCGCACCCTCGCCGCCCTCCCCAACACGGTCGCCAAACTCTCCGGCCTGGTCACGGAGGCCGACGCCGCTTCCTGGACGCCGGACGACCTCCGCCCCTACACGGAGACGGCCTTGGAGACCTTCGGCCCCGACCGCCTGATGTTCGGCTCGGACTGGCCGGTGTGCACGGAGCGGGCCGCGTACGCCGAAGTGCTCGCCACGACAAGGGAGTTGACGGGCGGTCTCAGCCCGGCCGAGCACGCGCGGCTCTTCGAGACCACCGCCACCCGCGTCTACGACCTCTGAGCCACTCCCGCCAACCGTGTGGGCGGCAGATACTCCCGCACATACGTCCGCTCCCAGCACGCCCCCGTCTCCCGGAGCTCGCGCCAGCTCGTGTACCGGTAGCGGAAGAGGCGTGCGCGGATGAAGTGGGGCGGGGTGTCGGGTGGGAACGGGGAGCGGCGGAGGAGTCGCAGGGTGTCGCGGTCGTTCTCCAGGAGGCGTTCCACCAGGGCGCCGAACCAGGGGCCCGCGTAGGAGGGGGAGAGGGCCGCGAACCACATCAGCCAGTCCAGGCGGAGGTGGTACGGGGCGAACTGGCGCGGCCAGCGCCCCGGGTCGCCCGGCTTGCCCTTGAACTCGTACTCGCGCCACTCCGAGTCCTCGTGCGCCACCGTGTCGGCGGTGCCCTCGATCACCACCTCGTAGCGGATCCGGCTGACGCTGCCGAACGCCCCGTAGGTGTTGACCAGATGGAGCGGGTCGAAGGAACGGTTCATGACCTGGCGACGGGAGAGCATGTTGCGGACCGGGTGGTAACTGAGGCCGAGGAGGAGCGCGGCGACCGCCAGGACCACGACCTCGTACCAGAGAGGGGTGTCGGGGACGGACCGCGCGTCCGTCGGGAGGGCCAGCGCCGAGACCGCCAGCACGATGGTGATCCAGTTCAGCCAGGAGAAGTTGCCCGACAGGACCAGCCACAGCTGGGTGACGATCATCAGGGACGCGGCGGCCGTCGCCACCGGCTGCGGGGTGAACAGGAGGACGGGGACGACGAGTTGGGTGACGTGGTTGGCGGCCACCTCCGCCCGGTGCAGCGGCCGGGGAAGGTGGTGGAAGAACCAGCTCAGCGGGCCCGGCATCGGCTGCGTCTCGTGGTGGTACTCAAGGCATGTCAACTTCCGCCAGCACGCGTCGCCCCGCATCTTGATCAGACCCGCGCCGAACTCGACGCGGAAGAGGATCCAGCGCAGCAGGAACAGCACGACGACCGGCGGCGCCACCTCGTCGTTGCCCAGGAACACGGCGAGGAAACCGACCTCCAGGAGCAGGGACTCCCAGCCGAACGCGTACCAGGTCTGGCCGACGTTGACGATCGACAGGTACAGCACCCAGGGGGCCAGCCACAGCGACATCCCGGCCCAGAGCGGGAGTCGGGAGTCCAGCCCGGCGAGCAGCGCCGCCGAGACCGCGCAGCCCGTCCAGCAGCAGGCCGCGAAGAAGCGGTCGGAGTAGTGGAGTTGGAAGAGGCTCGGGGCCCGCCTGAAAGGCACCCGCTCGACGAAGCGGGGGACGGGCAGCATCCCGCGCTCGCCCATCAGTGCTCGGAACTGGAGCACCGCCGTCAGGAACGCCACGAGGTACACGCCGGCCAGAGCCCGCTGGAAGACCAGCCGGCTCGTCCAGTACCCGGGTGCGATGAACCAGTCCACGGCCGTGCGCTCCTCGCTCCATTGTCGCGCCGGAACTCTATGTCACTCTGCGTGTAACCCTGCTCGGCTTGCGTAACCCAAGTGAGTGAAGCAGACAATGGTGACGCATTGCCTGAAGTGAGGCAGGAGGACGAGGTGCGGACAGTCACCAAAACCCTCGCCACCGCCTGTGCGCTCTCGGCGGCGCTCCTCGTCGCCGGCTGCGGCGGCGACGGCGGCAAGGACACGAAGTCGGGCGGAGAGGTCTTCCTCCAGCCGGTCGCGGCACAGGGCCCGGACCCCTTCACCAGGTCCACGGCCACCTCGACGGCCACTCCACCCCCGGTCACCCGGACGCGGCAACCGACCGGGCCGTCCCAGGGCATCCGGTCGATCTCGGGCAGTACCCCGGGCCTCTACGGCGGTACCGAACGCGTCGGCAGCTGCGACGTGAACCGCCAGATCGACCAGCTGACCTCCGACCAGGCCAGGGCCCGCGCCTTCGCGCAGGTCGAGGGCGTCTCCACGGCCTCGATCCCGTCGTATCTGCGCGGTCTCGCCCCGGTCGCGCTGCGCGCCGACACCCGCGTCACCAACCACGGCTTCCGCGGCGGACGGGCGACCGGCTTCCAGTCCGTCCTCCAGGCCGGCACCGCCGTCCTCGTCGACAACCGCGGTGTGCCCCGGGTCCGCTGCGCCTGCGGCAACCCGCTGAAACCGGCCGTGGCGCAACAGGGCGGCCACGGCACCAACGGCCGCCCCTGGACCGGCTACCGGCCCACCCAGGTGATCGTGGTGACCCCGGCACCCCAGGTGATCACCAACATCACGATCATCGACATCGTGAACAACACCTGGATCGAGCGGCCCATCGGCCATGACGTGCACCACGACCACGTCGTGCCGCCGCCACTCCCGGTGACCCCCTCCACCAGCCTTGCGCCGAGCTCGTCCAGTGCGAGCGCGTCGCCCGGTCGGAGCAGCGCCTCTCCGAGCGACGAGGAGAGCTCCTCCCCGTCCGGGTCGCCCACCGATTGCGTCACGCCGACCGTGACCGTCACACCGGGCGCCACCGACGACGTACAGACGGAGGAGCCGACCGTCGAACCCACCGACTGCCCGACGGCGACGGTGACCGCGACGCCCCCGACCGGCCCGCCCACGTCCGTTACCCCGAGTCCCAGGACCACGGTCCCCGGGCAGCCGCAGTCACCGTCGGACGAGATCGGCCCGCAGACCGTGCCGGACACCCCCGACGTCCCCGACGGCGGCGGGCTGATCCCCGACGACACGGGCAGCATCTTCGACAGCCCCACCGACGTGTTCGACGGCTGACCGCGTACCGGAACCACGGTGAACCATCCTGTCGTCCCGGTCGAAGAATCGGGCAAACCCTGGCAAGGTGGCCCCATGGCTGATCGGGGAGCGAGCGCCCTGTCACTCCCGGAAGACTGGCCCGCCCACCCGGACCCGATCCTGGCGCTCAACCAGATGGGCAGCTTCGACTGGGACCTGGACACCGGCCTGTTCCACATGGACGCCCAGGCCCACGAGGTCTTCGACCTGCGCCCCGAGGAGTACGACGACCACCCCGAGACCCTCGCGATCCGGGTCCCGCGCGCCGAGGCCTACCGGCTCGACGCCCTGGTCGCCCAGGCCATGAAGGACGGCAGCGAGAACTACGGCGCCTACTTCCGCATCCGCCGCCGCGACGGCAGCCTGCGCTGGACCCACACCCAGGGCTACATCCGGCGCGACGAGACCGGCCGCCCGCGCAGGATCATCGGCATCGTCCGGGACGCCACCCAGGAGCTCGACGAGAGCGCGGCCCGGCACGAGCAGGCCGCCCAGGACGCGGCTCGGCGCGAGCAGACCAACGTCGTCCAGCTCACCACGGCCGCCCTCGCGCACGCCCGGACCGTCCAGGACGTCATCGACGTCCTCAAGGACACCCACGGCCTCACCCACCTCGGCGCGACCAGCCTGGTCATGGGCCTGGTCGAGGCCGGCCGGATCCGGCTGATCGCCGAGGGTCCCGAGGGCAGCTTCGTCCCCGGCACCCTGGTCACCCGGATCGACGAGCCCTACCCGATGAGCGAGGTCGTCCGCACCCTCAGCCCGCGCTTCATCGAGTCGCCGGAGGAGTTCGCCGAGGGCTTCCCCGTGCTGTGGCCGCACATCACCGACCTCAACATCACCTCGGCCGCCTACCTCCCGCTGATCGTCCAGGCCCGCCCGATCGGCGCCATGGGCCTGCTCTACAGCGACCGCCAGGGCTTCTCGCCGGAGGACCGCAACGTCCTGGTCGCCCTCGGCAGCAGCATCGCGCAGAGCATCCAGCGCGCCATGTTCTACGAGCAGGAGAAGGACCTCGCCACCGGGCTCCAGCAGGCCATGCTGCCGCGCACCATCCCCAGCGTGCGCGGCGCCGATGTCGCCGTCCGCTACCGCGCCGGCACCGCCGCGGGCTCCCTCGGCCGGGACATCGGCGGCGACTGGTACGACCTGATCCCGCTGCCCGGCGGCCGGGTCGGCGCCGTCATCGGCGACGTGCAGGGCCACGACACCCACGCGGCCGCCGTCATGGGGCAGCTGCGCATCGTGCTGCGCGCGTACGCCGCCGAGGGCCACACCCCCGCCACCGTGATGGCCCGGGCCTCCGTCTTCCTCCACGAACTCGACACCGACCGCTTCGCGACCTGCCTGTACGCCGAGGCAGACCTGTCCACCGGCGTGGTCCAGGTGGTCCGGGCAGGGCATATCGACCCGCTGATCCGTGCCGTCGACGGCAGCAGCCGACGCGTCTCCGTCGAGGGCGGGCTGCCGCTCGGCCTGTCCGCGGAGTTCGGCAGCCTCGAATACCCGGTCGGCACCATCGAACTCGACCCCGGCCACACCCTGCTCCTGTGCACCGACGGTCTGGTCGAACAGCCCGGCGCCGACCTCGACGACGGCATGCGGACCCTCACCGCCCTCGTCGCCACCGGCCCCGACGACGTACGCGACCTCGCGGACTGCCTCATCGACGTCGCCGAGGAGCGCGGCGGGGACGACGACGTGGCCCTGCTCCTGCTGCGCCGCCGCGGCCTCGACACCCCGAAGTCCGGCGGCCGGCTTCAGCAGCACGTGGCACCGGGCGACCCCGAGGCCCTCACCCAGGCCCGGCACATGATCCGGGCCGCGGTCCGCGCCTGGGGCGCCAAGGACCGCGCCGACGAGGTCGAACTCGTCGCCGACGAGCTGATCACCAACGCCCTGATGCACACCGAGGGCGCCGCGATCGTCACCCTCAGAGTCCTCACCGGCAGCGAACGCCGGCTGCGCGTCGAGGTCGAGGACTCCTCCAGCGCCCTGCCCCGCCGCCGTGAGGCGGGCGAGCAGGGCGTCTCAGGCCGCGGCCTGATGCTGGTCGACCTGCTCACCGACGTCTGGGGCGTGGAGGCGCGGGGCGGCGGCAAGTGCGTGTGGTGCGAGTTCATGGTGCCGGGGCACGACTGAACCCACGAGGCGCTGTCGGTGCCGGATGGCACTCTGGACGTATGCCGGAACTGCCCGAGGTGGAAGCGCTCAAGGACTTCCTGACCGAGAACCTGGTCGGCCACGAGATCGTGCGGGTGCTGCCCGTCACGATCAGCGTGCTGAAGACGTACGACCCTCCGCTGTCCGCCGTCGAGGGCCGCGAGGTCACCGCCGTGCGCCGGTACGGCAAGTTCCTCGACCTCGCCACCGAGGGCGGCCCGCACTTCGTGACCCACCTGGCCCGCGCCGGCTGGCTGCACTGGAAGGACAGACTCCCCGACGGCCCGCCCCGCCCCGGCAAGGGCCCCCTCGCCCTGCGCGTCGCGCTGGAGACCGGCCAGGGCTTCGACCTCACGGAGGCCGGTACGCAGAAACGCCTCGCGGTGTACGTCGTCCACGATCCCCAGGACGTCCCGGGCCTGGCCCGCCTCGGCCCCGACCCTCTCGCGGACGACTTCGACGAGCAGGCGTTCGCCGCCCTCATCGCCTCCGAGAGACGTCAGATCAAGGGCGCCCTGCGCGACCAGAGCCTCATCGCCGGCGTCGGCAACGCGTACAGCGACGAGATCCTGCACGCCGCGAAGATGTCCCCGTTCAAACTCGCCGCGTCCCTCACCCCGGAGGAGACGACCCGCCTCTACGAGGCGCTGCGCACGACCCTGACGGAGGCGGTGGAACGCTCCCGCGGAGTCGCGGCCGGCCGCCTCAAGGCCGAGAAGAAGAGCGGCCTGCGCGTCCACGGCCGCACCGGCGAGCCCTGCCCGGTCTGCGGCGACACCATCCGCGAGGTCTCCTTCAGCGACTCGTCGCTCCAGTACTGCCCGACGTGCCAGACGGGCGGCAAGCCGTTGG
Organism: Streptomyces sp. CA-249302; assembly: GCF_050936785.1. Classification (NCBI taxonomy): domain Bacteria; kingdom Bacillati; phylum Actinomycetota; class Actinomycetes; order Kitasatosporales; family Streptomycetaceae; genus Streptomyces; species Streptomyces sp. CA-249302. The sequence continues at coordinate 9,827,345 of NZ_JBNJMG010000001.1, forward strand.
CGGACAGAAGGATGTCCCGGCTGCTGAAGTGACGGTGCCTCTAGTGCGCCTGCAGCGTCACCAGGTGCTCCCCGTTGGCCGTCCGCACCTCGTACCGGGCGATCTCGCTCATGTGCATCGCCGAGCTGCCCTGCATGGTGATCGCGTGTGCGTCGTGACTCGGCACGGTCCAGCTGGTGAGGATCTGTTCGGAGCCGTCGCGGCCGACCGCGACCAGGCGGCAGGAGCGCGGGCCTGCGCCGTCCTTGACCTCCAACTCCACCTGGCTGCCGGAGTCCTCGTCCTGGGTCGTCACCCGGGCCCACACGCCCGAGGTGGCGTCCGTCGCGGTGAGCCGTACGGCGTTCCCGCCGCCGTCACCGCCGCCGCCCGCCATCATCGCGATCCCGGGCCCCGCCACGGCGACCGCCACCGACGCGGCCAGGCCGAACAGAACCTTGCGCCGGCCGACCCGGTGCCGCGCCGCCACCGCGGCCATCAGCCGCTCCAGCAACTGCGGCCCGGGCTTCGCCATGGGATGCACGAACCGCGGCGTCGCCCGGTGATAGAGCATCAGTTGCCGGGTGACGGGACCGAACTCGGTCACGTGCGCGGAACAGCGTGCGCACTCCATCAGGTGGTCCTCGAAGCGGAAGGCGTCCGCCTCGTCCAGCACGCCGAGCGCGTACGCGGCGACGTCGCGATGCCTCTCCTGGGACCTCATGCCGAATCCTCGTGCCGTTGGGTGCGGGTTGGGTTACTCCTTGCTCCCACCGGTACGCACCCGACCGCTGAATCACTCAAGGCACACACAGAATCGTAACCAAGGGATTCGTAGCGGCTCGGCCCACGGATTGGTCCGGATCGAAACGAATCTAAAAAAGGTGGATCGCGAGATGCCCGAGCGGCAGACCGAGCTGCCACGCCTTCGTCCACACCTTCGGACCCTCGTCCTCGCCGATCCCGGCTCCGCCGCCCGGCACCGCGTTCAGGTCGGGCGCGAGCAGCTCGGTCTCCTCCAGCCAGCGCCAGGCCGCCGCGGCCAGATCCAAGTCGGGCGCGGGGGCGCCGGATTGGACCGCCTCGGCCGCGAGGTCCGCCATCCGCTCGCGCACCCAGTCCTGCCAAGGCTGGTCGTAAGCGGTGAGGGACAGCCAGGTCTCCAACTGCGAGACCACCCGGATGCCGGAGAGCTCGCCGTCCGTGTCCGAGAGGAAGACGGTCAGCGCGAGGGCATCGCGCCCGGCGCGGAACTCCATGGACGTCGGCGGCATGAGATCGCCCGTCCGCAGCAGCTCGTCGGCGATGTACTCGGCGTACAACCAGGCCATCGGGACGACCAGTTCACCGCCGCCGGTGCCGTCCGTGCTCTCTTGACCTCTGTGCAGCATCCCTTCCTGCCTTCCTCCGGTGCGTGCGCGTCGCCCGACTCCGGGCCCCGTTCTGGAGGCCCCGAGCCCCCAGTCCGGAACACGGATGAGGACAGCCGATTACTCAACCGGGGTCCTCAGCAAGGCGCTTTACGGAGGTTTGACTGATCCGTTGGTTTCACCGCAGGTCGGCCGCATATCCGGGAAGCACCCGGCGCAGGGCGCGCAGCGCGTAGAACGCGCGGGACTTCACGGTACCGGGAGGGATGCCGAGGGCCTCCGCGGCCTCCGCAACACTCGCCCCCTGGAAGTACACGAGCACCAGGACTTCACGGTGCTCCGGAGTGAGTGTCTTCACAGCCTCGCGCACATCGAGGGCGGCGGCGGCCCGTTCGGCGTGGTCGGCGATGACCCGCGCGTTCTCCAGGATCGCGTCCCCGACCTCGGCCGGCCGCGCCTGCCGGGCCCGGCGCGCGTCGATGGCGAGCCGCCGCCCCACGGTCATGAGCCACGGCCGTACGGACTCGAAGTCGTCGGCGCGCAGCGCCTCGGGATGCTGCCAGGCGCGGACGAGGGTCTCCTGCACGAGGTCCTCGGCGCGTTGCCGGTCGCCGTCACAGAGCCGGAGGAGGAGCGCGAAGAGGGGCCGGCCGTGCTCCCGCTGAAGTGCGGCGAGCTCGTGCTCGGCGGTCGCCTGGTTCGTGAGGGTGGTTCCGGCCGTCATGGGCGTATGGCATCGCAGGGGGCTCTTTTGGGACAGGGCCCGTACGGGGATCTGCGGCGGACGGTCGATCGCGTCGACGAACGGTTCGACGAACGGTCCGGACACTCGCGGTGACCGCCCGGGGCGTCCCCTTCGTGCGCACCGGACGGGCTAATCGGCGCGCCGGAGCCGCGGATTGACCCACCCCTGTTCGTACCGTTTGTCAGTAAATATGACCACAGTGGGGTGAGCTGATGATTGCACGCAGACAGCAGGTTGCCCTGGCCCTGACGGCCCTCCTCGCCGGGGGCGCCGCCTGCCAGGCGCAGCACCACGACAAGGTGACCGGCGCTCCGGCCCCGGCGCCCGCCCGCGGGTTCACGCTCGTCGCCTCCGGTGACGTACTCCCGCACAGCTCGATCATCGACCGCGCGCGGTTCGACGCGGGCGGCACCGGCTACGACTTCCGGCCGATGCTCGCCGGCGTCAAGCCCGTCGTCTCCCGCGCCGATCTGGCGCTGTGTCACATGGAGACCGTCTACGGGGCGAACGGCGACTACTCCGGCTACCCCACCTTCAAGTCCCCGCCCGAGGTGGCCCAGGGTCTCGCCGCCACCGGCTACGACGGCTGCTCCACCGCCTCCAACCACACCCTCGACGACGGCCCCGAGGGTATCCGCCGCACCCTCGACGCCCTCGACCGTGCGGGCGTACGGCACGCCGGTTCGGCCCGCACCGAGGCCGAGTCGCGCACCGTGACGATCCTGCGTGCGGGCCCGGCGAAGGTGGCCCATCTCGCGTACACCTACGACACGAACGGCTTCCCGCTCCCGGCGGGCGAGCCCTGGGCCGTCAACCTCATCGACCAGAACCGGGTCATCGCCGATGCCCGGGCCGCCCGGCAGGCCGGTGCCGACGTGGTCGTGGTCTCCCTGCACTGGGGCACCGAGTGGCAGGACGCGCCCGACGAGATGCAGCTCGCCCTCGCCCGCGTGCTCACCGCCTCGCGCACCGGTGGCCGCCCCGACATCGACCTCGTCCTCGGTACCCACGCCCACATCCCGCAGGCGTACGAGAAGGTCAACGGCACCTGGGTCGTCTACGGCATGGGCGACCAGATCGCCGGCGAGATGTACAACCACGAGGGCGTCCAGGACCCGCGCGGCAACCAGTCCACCATCGGCCGCTTCACCTTCGCGCCGCCGGCCAGGCAGGGCGGGCGCTGGGAGGTGACAAGGGCCGAGTTCATCCCGCAGCTCTTCGACATCGACGCGGGCCGGGTGGTCGACCTCAACCAGGCGCTCAAGCAGGGCGCCGACGTGCAGGGCGTACGCGACCGCATCCGGGACGTCGTGCTCAGCCGGGGTGCGGCGAAGGACGGGCTGGTGATGGGGGAGTAGACCCCGGGCGCGGCCGGCCCTCAGTCCACGTCCACGTCCACGTGGTCGAAGGTCTTCAGCATCTGCTTCAACACCCTTACGCACGCCTGGAGTTCGGCGTCGGTGAGATCGCCGCCGACCTCCCGGTTCAGGGCGTGCTCGCGCTCCAGGATCGTGTCGATCATCGCCTCGCCGGACTTCGTGATCCGGATCAGCGAGGACCGCTGGTGGGCCGGGTTGGGCGTGGCCTCGACCCAGCCCTCGGCCACCGCGTCGTTGACCATCCGCTGTACGAACTGCCGGGTCAGCGCCATGATCCGGCCCATCTGGGGCACCGTCATGGACCCGTACCGGCGCAGCAGGACCAGCACCGAGCGAACGCCGACGGAGACCCCCTCGACCTGTTCGCCCTGCTCGATCTTGCGCAGGCCGCGGCGGTAGAGCGCACCGATCAGGTCGAACACCTCGGAGACGCGGTGGCCCAGTTCGTCGGGGGAGAGCGGGGCGTCGTTGTCGTTCACCCGGACATCATGCACCGGCTCATCATGACAACCGGGTTGTCAAAGCTCCGCAGAGATGACACCTTGGTTGTCATGAAGGTTGCTTCCGAACTGAGCTTCTACGCGTCCACCGACGGCGAACTCGCCTACCGCGACAGCGGCGCGGGTGACCTCGTCGTCCTCCTCCACTCCGGCTACGTCGACCACCGCGTATTCGACGACCAGACGCCCGCGCTCGTCGAGGCCGGGTACCGCGTGATCGCGGCCGACATCCGCGGCCACGGCTGGTCCGCCAACGCGAGCGAGCCCTTCCGCTGGGCCGACGACCTCGCGGGCCTGCTCCAGCACCTCGACGCGGGCCCGGCGGTCCTGGCCGGAGTGTCGATGGGCGGGGCCGTCGCCGGCGACACGGCGATCGAGTATCCGGAACTGGTCCGGGGGATCGTCCTCAGCGGTGCCTCGGCCAGCGACTTCAAGTACACCTACGAGGCGACCCAGCAGGTCGTGGCGGACTCCCTCCGCACTCTCCACTCCGGAGACGTCGAGGGCTGGCTCGAGGTGTTCCTGCGGGGCGTCGCCGGCCCGTTCCGCTCGGCCGGCGACGTCGACCCCGCCCTCCTCGACCGGTTGCGCGAGATGGCCCTGCACACCATCGCCAAGCACACGCCGGGCGAGCGCGACTGGCACGTGCCGATGACCGACACCTGGGCCCGCGTACCGAAGATCGACGTCCCGGTGCTCACGATCAACGGCTCGCTCGACTCGCCCGACCTGATCGCCGACGCGGAACGCTACGCCCGCACCGCCCGGAACGGGCGCTCGGTGACCGTGGAGGGCACCTCGCACTACCCGAACCTGGAGAGGCCCGAGGAGTTCAACGCGCTCCTGCTGGACTTCCTTCGCGGCCTCTGACTCCCCGCCGGCGACCCCCGGTACCCCCTCCGATGTGCTCGGTGGGTTCGCGGCGGAGAATCCCCTCACCTGCCCGGGGGCCCGGTGTCGGAAGGCGTCACGCATAGGTGGCGCTGCCACATGAACTGAATCGCTGTTCAGGAACGGGCGGTGGCGGGTAGTTTGACGTGCAACCACTCACATCGCTCGGGGAGTACCTCGAATGAACAGTGACAAACCAACCCTGACACCCCTGCGGACCTTCCGGTTACCGTCCGCCGTCACCCGCACCGACCGCCCCCTCGGCGAGGCACTCGTCTCGGCCTGGCAGTCGGACGGCATCTTCCAGATCCACGCCACTCCCGCCCAACAGGCGGCCACGGAACGGGCGTTGGCGGCCTCCCGCGCCTTCTGCGCCAGGCCGTTGAGGGAGAAGGCCGCGCATGTCTCCGACCTCACCTACAGCGGCTACGTGGCTTCCGGGGAGGAGGAGACCGCGGGGGAGAAGGACGGCTCGGAGATCTTCACCGTCTGCCCCGACATACCCGCCGACGACCCCCGCGTCATCGACCACTGGCCCTGCCACGGCCCCACGCCCTGGCCGTCGGCCGACTACGCCGACGCGATGACGGACTACATGACCACCGTCGGCGAGTTGGGCCATCGACTGCTCCAACTCGCCGCGTTGGGCCTCGGGTTGACCGACCCCGACCACTTCACCCGTCTCACCGCCGACGGTTGGCACCACATGCGCGTCCTGCGCTTCCCGCCCGCCGACGCCACCTCCGAACGAGGCATCGGCGCCCACACCGACTACGGCCTGCTCGTCATCGCCGCCCAGGACGACGTCGGCGGCCTCTACATCCGCCCGCCCGTCCCCGGCGAGGAACGCGGCCGCAACTGGCTCCCCGGCGAGTCCATGGCCGGCCGCTACGAAGACGAAGAACCCTGGACCTACGTCGCCCCGGTCCCGTCCGTCTTCACGGTCTTCCCCGGCGACATCATGCAGTTCATGACCGGCGGCGCCCTGCTCTCCACCCCGCACAAGGTCCGCCTGGCCGCCCGCGAGCGCTACACCCTCGCCTACTTCCACGAACCGGCCTTCAACGCCGTGGCCCGCCCCCTGGCCGCGACCGACCCCGCCGAGCACATCCACTACGGCACCCACTTCACGTCCATGTTCCGCAGGTGCTACCCCGACCGCGTCACGACACGAAGGATGGACGAGGAGGGCGGCCTGAAGGTCCTCGCCCGTCTGCGCGAGGAGGCGCTGCGGGGCGGCTCTACGGCACGACCGTGACCGGCCAGCGCCCCGCCTTCACCAGCCGTACCGCCACCGAGCCCACGATCCGGTGGCCGGCCTGCTCCGAGGCGCCCACCACCACCGCGTCCGCCTTGAGTTCGTCCGCCGCCTTCACCAGACCGCTGTAGGGGTCGCCGCGGAAGGTGTGGAACTCCCAGCGCACCTCGAATATGCCCTTCAGTCGCTCGGTCGCGTCGCGGATGTACGTCTTGAGGTCCTCGGCGATCTCGTCCGTGGTCTCCGCCACCGGTGCCCCCATGGCCGCGCCCGCCGCCATCACCGGCTGGACGTAGACCACGGCGAGCAGCGCGTGCTGCCGTCGGGCCAGGCCAGCGGCATATGCAGCGGCGCGCATCGAGGTGTCGGAGCCGTCCACTCCGACCACGATGACCTTGGGACCGTCCGTACCCCGCTCGAACTGGTGCGAGTGCTGTTCCGTCACGGCTGTGAGGCTATCGGAAACCGCAGGTCCCGACGCCGGGCGGGGCCGCTCGACGGGCGCGGCGGCCGAGGGCTTCCTACAGTCGGAACATGAGTGCCACCGCGGCCGCTGCCCCGCCCGGGGACACGGCGGGTCCGACACGGCCGCCCGGCGGCGGCCGTCTGAACAGGGTGCCGGAGGTGTTCGCCGCCTTCTTCGGCGCCCTCGGTATCCTCTGCGTCCTGCTGGCCTTCATCCCGCCGCTGCGCCGACTGCTCCGCCCGGTCGTCCGCTTCCTGGACCTGCTCATCGTCCCGGTCAGCGCCAACCTCGCCTACGCCGTCTTCCTCTTCCTGCTGGCCGCCGCCACCGCCGCCCGCAAGAAGATCGCCTGGTGGCTGGTTGTCGTCTACCTCGGCCTGCTGGTCCTCACCGACGCCCTGGGCGTGGCCCTCGGCCTCTACGCGGCCTCCCTCCCTTCCCTCGTCGTCTGCGGCCTTGCGCTAGGCCTGCTGATCGTCGCCCGCGGGGAGTTCTACGCCGCCTCCCGCCGCGGCGCCGTCCGCCGCGCCCTCCTGGTCCTCTTCGTCGGCCTCGCCCTCGGCATCCTGGCCGGCTGGGGCCTGGTCGAGCTGTTCCCCGGCACGCTGCCGCACGGCCAGCGCCTCGGCTGGGCCGCCAACCGGGTCCTGGGCGGCCTGGTCTCCGGCCAGTCCTTCGACGGCCGCCCGCCCCGCGCCCTCTTCTTCCTCCTCGGCCTCTTCGGCGCCCTCGCCCTGCTCAACGCGGCCGCCACGATGTTCCGTTCACAGCGCATGGAAGCCGCCCTGCACGGCGACGAGGAGTCCCGCATCCGCGCCCTCCTCAGGGCATACGGCGACCAGGACTCCCTCGGCTACTTCGCCACCCGCCGCGACAAGGCCGTCGTCTTCTCGCCCAGTGGCAAGGCCGCCGTCACCTACCGCGTGGAGGCCGGCGTCTGCCTCGCCAGCGGCGACCCCGTCGGTGACCGGGAGGCCTGGCCGCACGCCATCGCCGCCTGGCAGGACGTGGCCCGCCGGCACGCCTGGGCGCCGGCCGCGATGGGCGCCTCCGAGGACGGCGCCAAGGCCTTCGCCCGGGCCGGCCTCGGCGCCCTTCAGCTCGGCGACGAGGCGATCCTGAACGTCGGCGACTTCGACCTCGACGGCCGAGACATGCGGGTCACCCGGCAGGCCGTGCACCGCGTCCGCCGTACCGGCGCCACCACCCGCATCCGCCGCCACGACACCCTCACCGACGAGGAGATGGAGGAGGTCGTCGACAAGGCCGACGCCTGGCGCGACACCGAGACCGAACGCGGCTTCTCCATGGCCCTGGACCGCCTCGGCGACCCGGCCGACGGCGACTGTCTCCTCGTGGAAGCGCTGAGCGAGGACGGCCGCCTCCTCGCGCTCCTCTCCTTCGTCCCCTGGGGTCGCGACGGCGTCTCCCTCGACCTGATGCGCCGTGACCGCAGCGCCCCCAACGGCGTCATGGAGTTCATGGTCGCCGAACTCTGTGCCGCCGCCCCGAAGTTGGGAGTGCGCAGGATCTCGCTGAACTTCGCCGTCTTCCGCTCGGTCTTCGAGGAGGGCGCCCGCATCGGCGCAGGGCCGGTGCTCCGCCTCTGGCGCCGCCTGCTGCTCTTCTTCTCCCGCTGGTGGCAACTGGAGGCCCTGTACCGCTCCAACGCCAAGTACCAGCCCGAGTGGTACCCCCGCTTCATCTGCTACGGCGACACCGGCGCCCTCGCCCGGATCGGCCTGGCCTCCGGGATCGCCGAAGGTTTCGTTTCCGTACCGTCGCTGCGCAAACTCTGGGGAAAGGGGCACCCGAAGGGCGCGTCCAGGCCCGCGACCACCGAGGGCCTGCCGTCGCTGTCGGCGCTCGGCCTCGAGGGAGGGGACGAGGCCGGGCCCGGCGATCCCCTCTCCGGCCTGCCCGAACAGGTCCGCATCCGGCACCACAAGCTCGACCGGCTGCGCGCCGACGGCACCGACCCGTACCCGGTCGGCATCCCCGCCCGCACCCACGCCCTCGCCGAGGTCCCACAGGGCGCCGAAGTCACCGTCGCGGGCCGGGTGATGCTGGTCCGCGACTTCGGCGGCATCGTCTTCGCGGTCCTGCGCGACTGGTCCGGCGACCGCCAACTCGCCCTCACCCGCGCGGACTCCGGCCCCGCCCTCGACTGCTTCACCGCCGACGTCGACATCGGCGACCACATCACCGCCACGGGCCGTTCGGGCACGAGCGACCAGGGCGAACCGACCGTCTTCGTCACCTCCTGGCAGCTGATCGGCAAGTGCCTGCGCCCGCTGCCCGACAAGCGCCGTGGCCTCGCCGACCCCGAGGCCAAGGTCCGGATGCGCTACCTCGACCTGGTCTCCAGCCCCGACGCCCGCGAGGTGATCCGCGCCCGCTCCACCGCCGTACAGGCCCTGCGCCAGGGCTTGTTGGAGCGCGGCTACCTCGAGGTCGAGACCCCGATGCTCCAGCAGATCCACGGCGGCGCCAACGCCCGCCCCTTCACCACCCACATCAACGCCTACGACCTCGACCTCTACCTGCGCATCGCCCCCGAGCTGTACCTCAAGCGACTCTGTGTCGGCGGCCTGGAGAAGGTCTTCGAGATGGGCCGCACCTTCCGCAATGAGGGCGTCTCCTACAAGCACAACCCCGAGTTCACGATGCTGGAGGCGTACCAGGCCTTCGCCGACTACGACGTCATGCTCGACCTCACCCGCGAACTCATCCAGGGCGCGGCCACCGCCGCCTTCGGCACATCCGTCGCACGCAAGGACGGCAAGGAGTACGACATCTCGGGTGCGTGGCCGGTGAAGACGGTCTACGGCGCCATCTCGGAGGCGCTGGGGGAGGAGGTCGACGCGGACACGCCCTTGCAAGGCCTCCGCCGCCTGTGCGACCGAGCGGGCGTCCCCTACACGGCGGACGACGGCCGAGGCGACGTGGTCCTCGAAATGTACGAACGCCTGGTCGAGGAGAGGACCCAACTCCCCACCTTCTACAAGGACTTCCCGACCGACGTCTCCCCGCTCACCCGCCAGCACCGCACGGACCCACGCCTCGCCGAACGCTGGGACCTGGTCGCCTTCGGCACCGAGCTGGGCACCGCCTACTCGGAGCTGACCGATCCCGTCGAACAACGCCGCCGCCTCACCGCCCAGTCCCTCCTCGCCGCCGGCGGCGACCCCGAGGCGATGGAACTGGACGAGGACTTCCTGGACGCCCTCGAATACGCGATGCCACCCACCGGAGGCCTGGGCATCGGCGTGGACCGCCTGGTCATGTTCCTCACCGGCCGGACGATCCGGGAAACTCTTCCCTTCCCACTGGTCCGCCGCCGCTGACGGGCCGCAGCGCCCCGGTCCTCGCCGGTCTCCGGGACCCGCTTACGGACCATCCCGTCGTGCACTGGCGAGCCGCTGAGCTTCGGAACCTCGGCCCGGCGAAAGCGAACAGATGCCCGTCCGGCCCCCGGTTCGGCTGGGCCGTGTGGGTGTTTTCCTGCCGCCGCTCCGGTGTTGCTGGGGTGCGTCGGGCTCTCCTCGGGCGACTGATGAGTCATGAAGAAGGATCAGTTGTTCACGCGGCGCCGGGTGTTGACCGCCGGCGCCGGTGTTTTGGGTGCGGCCGGTAGCGCCGCGGTGTTCGCGTCGGTCGGGGGTGACGAGGGCGCCGTGCCCCGTGCCGTGCCCGCCGCCGGACCTCAGGCGCGTCCCGCGCTCAAGCCCTCCGCCTATCGGCTCCAGCCCCTGACCGGATACGGCCCGCCGCACTCCGCACCCGGCCGGCTCGTCGTACGGCACGAGCCCTTCCTGCGGATGTCCGGCCGCGGTCGCACCATGGTGCTGACCTTCGACGACGGCCCCGATCCCCGCTACACCCCGCACATCCTGGACACCCTTGCGGAGTACGACGTCAAGGCCACGTTCTTCGTGTGCGGGGAGCAGGCCGACTGGAACCGGGACCTGCTGGGCCGGATGGCCGACGAGGGGCATGTCGTCGGCAACCACACCTGGTCCCACCCGCTGCTGACCCGCCTGACCCGCTCCAGGATCCGCTCCGAGATGGAGCGCACCAGCGACGTCATCGAGGACGCCTACGGGGAGCGGCCGTCCTGGTTCCGGGCTCCCTACGGCGCCTGGAACCGCGCCGCCTTCCAACTCGGCGCCGAACTGGGCATGGAGCCCCTCGCCTGGACGGTCGACACCCTCGACTGGACCACCCCGGGGACGCGGACCATCGTCGACCGGGTCGAGGACGGCGCCGCCCCCGGCGTCGTGGTGCTCTCGCACGACGCCGGGGGCGACCGCTCCCAGAGTGTCCGGGCGCTGAAGGACTATCTGCCGCAGCTGCTGGACTCCGGCTATCACATGACCGTGCCGAGACGGCGTTACACGTAACCGATTCCGCCCGCCCGGTCGGGGACCGCCCAGACGCTCAGCGGACCTCGACCAGGCGGGCGAACACGACGACATTCCCGTCGTAACCATGCTGCTTGGAGAAACCGCCCCCGCACGTGATGACCCGCAATTCCGGGGTGCCTTTCGAGCCGTAGACACGGTCGCCGGGGAAGTCGTTCTTGGCGAAGACCTCGATGCCGTAGATCTCGAACACGGCCGTCTTTCCGTCCTTGCGGGCGATGTCGACGCGATTTCCCTTCTTGAGGGCCCCGAGTCCGTAGAACACGGCGGGGCCCCTCATGTTGTCCACATGGCCCACCACGACCGCGGTGCCCTTCTCGCCGGGCGAGACCGCGCCGGTGAACCAGCCGGCCAGGTTCGGGTCCTCCGGCGGCGGCGCCCCGACCCAGCCGTCTGCGTCCAGGCCCACCGGCAGCACCGGCGCGTCCACCCGGATCGCCGGGATCCGCACCCGGTCGGGCTGCGAGAACGGCAGCGCCTGGGCCTTCGCGAAGGTGCTCGGGACCCGGCCGTCCGCCGCGGCCGCCGAGGCGGGCTGCGGCGGACCCACGTCGAATTCCCCCGAACCGTTCCGAATGAGCGCGAGGCCGGTCAGCAGAACAAGCGCTATCACGCCCCAAGGAGCACGCTTCTTCGGCTGCGGCTCCTCCTCTTCGGCCAGCTCGAACGCAGACATTCGCTTTCCCCTCTCGACATGGCCGTCGCCACGTCATTCGCGCATACGTGAACGCTAAATGCGCAGCGCGAAACCGGCGACGGGACAGCAGCGAACGGGTGGCCCCGACTCCTTTGGTGCGCCATCCGAGTTGCCGCTCACAGGAATTTTCTGACGGTCCGTGACCTGCGGCGATATCCGATTGTGCGGTCGTCCTTCGGCGTGTCCTCTCACCAGGACGGACCATCGCCGAAATGCGGGCGCGTGCACGGCAACTGAGGGTCTTTCTGGGAGGCGCTTTCTCGCCGACATGCCGGGGACGGGCCCCGGGGCGTCTTCCGCGGAGGATCACATGCGTACCACTCGTGCCCTGGCGGCCTCAGCCGCCGCGGTCGCCGTCCTCGCAGCCGCCGCCCCGGCGGCCGTCGCGGACGGCATGAACCTGACCCCGAGCAACGTCGTCGCCCTGCCCAGCGTCATCGCCCGCGGCGGACAGCTGACCATCACGGTCAACAACTGCACCGGCACCGCCACCGCGAGCTCGGACGCGTTCCCGACGACCACGCTCACCTCGGGCGTCAACAACCTGGCCACCGGCACCGCGACGGTTCACCGGAACGCGCGTCAGGGCTCGCACAGCATCACCGTCATGTGCCAGAACGGCTCCGTGACGAACCCGGCCGCATTCACCGTCATCGGCGGCGTCCGCGGCGGTCTCGGCGGCAGCAGCACCAGCGGGGCCACGCCGACCGACATGGCCATCGGTGGCGGTCTCGTGGCCGCGGCCGTGGTCGGCGGCGGACTGTTCTGGATGCGCCGGCGGTCAGAGAAGCGCATCTGACCCACCTGATCCGGCCTTCACCCCTTCGGAGAGCGGATCGCACGTCAAAAGGCCTTGGCCCCGGGAACCTCGTCAGGTTCCCGGGGCCAAGGCCTTTGCTCCGTCAGGCACCGCCCTCGCCGGTACGGCGGCGCGAGAAGTGGTACGCCGCACCGACCGAGCCCGCGATGAGCGCCGCCCCGAGTCCGATCTCCTTGAGGTCGAACCCGGCGATGCTGCCGCCCTCACCGGCGTGCACACCCCGGTTGGGGTTGACCGGAACGACCGGATTGATCGGCACCGGCGTGGGGCCCACCGGGCGGCCCCCGGCGATCGTCAGATCCGTGGACCCGCTCACGCCGTCACACGTGAACGTCACCTGGTACACCGCGCCCGGCTTGGCGTCCCAGTCGACCATCGCCGTCCTCGACGACTGTCCCGTGGGAATGGTGACCGTGTCGAACACCCCGGAGGTGACCGTCGCCGGCCCCTTGCAGCCGCCGTCCCGGTTGAGCTGAAGCGTGACCTGGCCGCCCGCCGCGATGGTCGAGGGCAGGACGCTGAAGCCGAACGGCGTGATGTTGCCGGCCACGGCGGCCGGCGCGGAAAAGGTGAGGGCGCAGGCCCCCAGCAGTGCGGCCGAAGCGACGCGTATCGCGCGCATGGTGAATCCTCCGGGTCCCCGAGGAGCAGCTGCGGACCTTTTCCGCTTGCGCCATAAATGCACCTCGATGACCGAAACGCTAGGAACATGTGTGCGCCTGCGCGATCGCAGTCGGGCGAATGGGGCAAGAGTGTGGGCCACCCAGGGGACGGCGGCGGAGTGGCGCCCGTCTCCCGGTGGCCCGTCAGATGAGGGCCTGTCAGGCCCCGATGTGCGGGAAGAGGTTCAGGAAGGGTTCCGCGGAGGCCGTGATGCCGCGTGAATAAGGTGCGTCGAAGTCCCAGATGAGGAAGAGCAGGAAGGCGATCAGCGCGGAGAAGAGCCCGGCGAGGGCCAGTTCGCGCAGGGTGCGCCGGATCTGCAGCGCGAAGATCATGCCGATGGTGACCACGCCCCCGCCCAGCAGTCCGAACCACACCACGCCCGGCATGGTCGCGCCCATCGAGTCGGCCCGGGCGGCGCGGGCCTGGTTCGCCGCGGTCACCTGGTCGACGAGCGGCTGGTAGGCCTGCGCCTCGAAGTCCGTCTTGGGCTCGTAGTCGGTGACGTCCCGGCGGATGCGGTCGAAGAGCTCGTCGCCGCGCACGGTGAGCCTGCCGTGGTCGGCCATGACCTTCCACTCCGTGTTGACGACTTGTCCGACATAGGCGTTGACATCGTCCCGAATGCGGTCACGGGCGTCGGGCGGATAGACCCGTACCCGCTCGGAGATCTCGTGCAGCGCGGCCGCCTCCGCCTGGACGTGGTCCTGGGCGGCGCTGCGGCCCTCCCACACACCGGCGATGGCCAGGCCGAGGACGATGGCGTACACGACACCGATCCACATCGTCATGTACTCGATGACGTCCGGGGTCTCGCTGGTGTCCTCGTCGTCCGGGGCGGAGCGGTGCCGTACCACGGTGATGATCACCACCACCGCGCAGGCGGCCAGCATCGCGAGGGTGAGAACAAGCCATTCCGGCAAGAGATGCCTCCAGAGGGTCAGCGCGGACGGAGCGCGACGACGGCGATCGCGGCGGGCGCGGTGATGAGCAGGACGAAGGTGAGGGGCGAGGTGGCGTTGTGGGTGGGGCTGCCGGGGGCGGGAGCCCGGTAGCGCGGATAGCTGACGGGGGTCACGGTCGGGCGCGGGGTCGGGGTGGGCTTGGCCGACGGCTTCGGGGTGGCGGGCGGCGGGAGTGTCGGGGTCGGTGGGGGAGTCGGGCGCGGCTGCGGGGCCGCGGGTCGCGGTGAGGGTGGGGGAGGCGGTGGCGGGTCGGGTTTGGGGGTGGGCTTAGGTGTCGGTTTCGGCGTGGGGGTCGGGGTGGGCTTCGGCTTCGGCGGTGGCGGAGTGGGCGTCGGCGTCGGGCTCGGGCAAGGCGGGGGCGGTGTGGGGGTGGGTGTCGGCGTGGGCGTTGGTTTCGGGCATGCCGGAGGTGTCGGCCAGGCGGGGCCGCCGGCGACCGCCACCGCCTGTATGCCGTCCGGGCCGGTCGAGGCGTACGCGCAGGCGTCCGCCCTGGCCACGCCGGACGGCGCTCCGACCAGCAGCCAGGTGAGCGTCGTCAACGCCAACACCCTTGCCGCACGGGTGGTTTGGGTTGGTTCGGGTCCATGCACGACGGAGATCATGAGCCCTGCCGCGCCCCCGTACGCCGGAGCGCGCCGGGATTGGTCCGAACGGGGGATTGGGTCGGTGCCGAGGTTTGACCGGCGTGCCCTCGTGGGCGCGTAGGGGCGCACGGATGTGCGACTTTGTGCGCCGGTGTCACAGGTTCCGGAAAGAAATTTGTGGGGCGGTTGAACACAACCGCAGGTCTCATGCGTACCCATGCTCGTGCGGCGGCGCAGCAGGGCGCTGCAACACCCTTGGGATTATGGGGAGTTGTTGACGATGAAGACCTCCTGGCGGAGCGCCTCGTTCGTGGTGGGCGCCGCGGCCGTGCTGGCCCTTACTACGGCGTGCGGCCAGGAAACCACCAGCTCGGGAGTGGGTAGCCAGAACGTGGGCGCCACCGCCGCGGCCGGTGACTACGGCAGCGTCGGCGCCGGTGCGAGCGCCAGCCCCAGCAACGGCTACGGAGCCGACGGCCAGCAGGGCGCCGCCACCCAGACCACTCCCGCCGGCAAGCTCGCCGTCACCAGCAACGCCGAGCTCGGCAAGGTGCTGACCGACGGCGCCGGGCTCACTCTTTATCGTTTCGACGCGGACACCGCCGAGCCGCCGAAGTCCAACTGTGACGGCGACTGCGCCAAGACCTGGCCGCCGGTGCCCGCGGACGACGCCACGGCCGGCGCCGGCATCGACAAGGCGCTGCTCGGCGAGGTCACCCGCACCGACGGCACCAAGCAGCTGACCATCGCCGGCTGGCCCGCGTACCGCTACGCCAAGGACACCAAGGCCGGGGACGTCGCCGGCCAGGGCGTGGGCGGCAAGTGGTTCGCGCTGGCTCCCACCGGCAAGAAGGCCACCCTCGCGAGCCTGCCGGGCCTGTCGGTCAAGAACGACGCCAAGCTCGGCAAGATCGTCGTCGACAAGAACGGCATGACGGTCTACCGCTTCATCAAGGACGTGGCCTGGCCCGACCCGATCTCGAACTGCACCGGCTCCTGCCTGGAGAAGTGGCCGGCCGTCGCGCCGGTCGCGGCGAACGACACCGAGGGCATCGAGAAGAAGGGCCTGATGGGCTTCACCCGGCCCGACGGCGTCAAGCAGATGACCGTCGACTGCTGGCCGGCGTACACCTTCTCCGGTGACACCAAGCCGGGGGACACCAACGGCCAGGGTGTCGGCGGCACCTGGTACGTCATGTCGCCCGACGGAAAGCCGATCGGCGCGCCGAAGAAGTAGGCATCACCTCCCCAGGGTTGATCGCACCGGACGCGCGCTCGATCGCAGGTCCGCCCCCTCCGCACCGCACGGAGGGGGCGGACCGCTTTCGGCGTGGCGCCGTTTTGCCGTTTTTCACCAGGTGAGGAACGGCACGTGCCGCAGGCAGTGACCGGGAACGGACGGTCAATTTCCGTTTCAGGTCGACCCGTTGGCAGGCGATCAGTAGCCTCAGCTCGAACACCGGATCGCCTACGCCTTGGAGAGACAGATGGAGCGACCCGCCTGGGCCCCCCGGAGCATCGACATCTCGGTGCCCAGCGTCTCGCGCATCTACGACTACTACCTGGGCGGTTCGCACAACTTCGAGGTCGACCGCGAGGCGGCCCGCAAGGCGATGGAGTTCATGCCGGGACTCCCCAAGATCATGCAGGCGAACCGGGCGTTCATGCGCCGTGCGGTGCGCTTCGCCGTGGGGGAGGGCATCACCCAGTTCCTGGACGTCGGCTCCGGCATCCCGACCTTCGGCAACGTCCACGAGGTGGCCCAGGCGGCCGATCCCGAGGCGCGTGTGGTGTACGTCGACCACGACCCGGTCGCGGTCGCGCACAGCCAGGCGGTGCTGACGGGCAACGAGGGGGCGGGAGTTGTGGCCGCCGACCTCCGCAAGCCCCAGGAGATCCTCGCCGCCGCCGAAGTGGAGCGGCTGATCGACCTGAACCGGCCAGTGGCGCTGCTTCTCGTTGCCATACTGCACTTCGTGGAAGACGCGGACGACCCGTACGAGGCGGTGGCGGAGCTGCGCGACGCGCTCGCGCCCGGCAGCCTGCTCGTCCTCACGCATGCCTCGTACGAGGGAATCCCGCTGCCACCGGAGCGGGCCGCGGGCACGGTCGACGTTTACAAGGACATCCGCAACCCGCTGATCATGCGCTCGCGCGAGGAGATCGCGCGGTTCTTCGAGGGGTACGACATGGTGGAACCGGGACTGGTGCCGATGCCGCAGTGGCGGCCGGAGACGGCACCGGAGGACGAGGATCCTTATGCCTTCTCCGGGTTCGCCGGCGTGGGGCGTACCGCGTGATCGCCGAACCGGACGGGCCGGAGGACAGACTGCGCCGGTTCGCGACGATCTGGAGCCGGGCGGTGTTCCCGGTGACCTCGACGTCTCTGACCCGGCCCGAGCTGGAGGAGCAACTCCTCCCGCTGGCCCGGCGGTTGAGCGAGGCGCTGCACACCCGGACGCTCGAACCGGACGAGGGCCGGGCGGTGGGCGCCGCGCTGGTCGCCGCGCACTGCACCGACCCGGAGGCGCTCAGCCGCACCCTGGACTGCGTCGACGCCTATCTGGTGCTCTACTGCGGCGAGGACGGCGACCAGGAGGAGCTGCGGGCGCGCTCCTCGCGGCTTCAGCACGCCATGGCGGCCGGCTTCGCACAGGCGCTGCGGGAGCGCACACTGGCCGAGCAGGAGGCCATCTCCGCGGCCGCCCTTCAGGCTCAGGGCGTGGTGGCGCAGGCGCTGCACACGAGTGAGGCCCGCTTCCGCGCGGTGTTCGAGGGCGCGGCCATAGGGATCGGCATGGCCGACCTGGACGGCAACATCCTCCAGGTGAACGGCGCGTTGCTGCGCATGTTCGGCCTCTCCGAGCAGAACCTGGGGACCCGCAACGTCAAGGACTGGACGCACCCCGAGGACGCCCCGCAGACCTGGACGCTCTACGAGGAGCTCGTCCGCGGCGAGCGCGAGCACTACCACCTCGAGAAAGCTTTCTACCGCCCTGACGGAACGGTCCTGTGGACCAATCTGACGGTCTCCCTGCTGCGGGACGCCGACGGTGAGCCGCAGTACCAGCTCGCCCTCATGGAGGACACCACCGAGCGGCGGCTGCTCAACCTCCGGCTGCGCTACGAGGCCACCCACGACGCGCTCACCGGACTGCCCAACCGCACCTTCTTCTTCGAGCGTCTCGAGAAGGCGCTGGCCGCGGGCAAGGGCCAGCGCTTCGGCCTGTGCTACCTGGACCTGGACGGCTTCAAGACCGTCAACGACAGCCTCGGCCACTCGGCCGGCGACCGGCTGCTCGTCGAGGTCGCCGACCGGCTGCAGGCGTGCACGACCGCGCCCGGCGAGATGGTGGCCCGGCTCGGCGGCGA
The DNA here is from genome assembly GCF_050936785.1 of Streptomyces sp. CA-249302. Lineage (NCBI taxonomy): Bacteria > Bacillati > Actinomycetota > Actinomycetes > Kitasatosporales > Streptomycetaceae > Streptomyces > Streptomyces sp. CA-249302. Next base: position 9,845,461 of record NZ_JBNJMG010000001.1, read on the forward strand.
CGAGTTCGTCGCGCTGACCACGGGACCCGACACCGAGCGCGAGGTCGACGAGCTCGCCACCCGCATCATGAACGCCCTGGTCGCGCCGATCAGCGTCGACGGCCGTGAGCTCACGGTGCGCGGCTCCATCGGCATCGTCGAGGGTCCGGCGGGCGAGCGCGGCCCGGCGGAGGTGCTGCGCAGCGCGGACATCACCATGTACCGGGCCAAGTCGGCGGGCGGCAACCGCTTCGAGCTGGCCGACGAGGAGGCCGACGCCCGCGCCATCACCCGGCACGGGCTGACCACGGCGCTGCCGGCGGCCCTCGACCGGGGCGAGTTCTTCATCGAGTACCAGCCGCTGGTCCACCTCGGCGACGGCAGCGTCCGCGGCGCCGAGGCCCTGGTCCGCTGGCTGCATCCGCAGCACGGCGTCCTCGGCCCGGACCGCTTCATCCCGCTCGCCGAACACACGGGCCTGATCGTCCCGTTGGGCCGCTGGGTCCTCGAACAGTCCGTCCGGCAGGCGCGCGAGTGGCGAGAACGGTACGACGAAGCGGGTCCCCTCCGCATCAACGTCAACCTCTCGCCCTGCCAGCTCACGCACCCCGGTCTGGTCCAGGACACGGTCGACATCCTGGAACGCGCGGGCGTCGAACCGGAAGTGCTCTGCCTGGAGGTCACCGAGTCGGCGTTGATCGGCGCCGACGACGACCTCCTCAAGCCCCTGCGCCGCCTCGCCGAGATGGGCGTCGACATCGCCCTCGACGACTTCGGCACCGGCTATTCGAACCTGGCGAACCTGCGCCGCCTCCCGGTCAGCATCCTCAAGCTGGACCGCTCCTTCACCCAGAGCATGCAGCAGTTCCCCGCCGACCCGGTCGACCTCAAGATCGTGGAGGGGATCGTTTCCCTCGCCCACAGCCTGGACCTCGCGGTCACGGTCGAGGGCGTGGAAACCGGCGCCCAGGCCGAGCAGTTGCGGATACTGGGCTGCGACACGGCCCAGGGCTGGTACTACGCCCGCCCGGGCCCACCGGAGCGGCTGCACGAACTGGCGCTGGTGGATGCCACCGGCTGAGCGACGGGACGGCCCGGTGCCCGAGGAACCGGACGACGTGAAGGAGGCCGTCGAGGGCGAACTGGCCCTCATGGACCCCGCCGTGCGCGCCTCCCGCGCCGACGCCGTGCGCCTGCTCGACCCCGAGTTCGTCGAGGTGGGCTCCTCGGGCCGGCGCTACACGTACGAGCACATGCTCGCCTGGCTGCCGGAGCACGCGGGCAGCGCGGCGGACGGCCCGCGCCACGAGCCGTCGGCCATCACGGGCGTCGTCCTGGCGCCCGGGCTGGTGCATCTGACGTACGAGACGGACTTCGACGGCGGCCGGGCGCGTCGCAGCTCACTGTGGCGCAAACTGGGCGAGGAGACCGGCTGGCGGCTGTACTACCACCAGAGCACGCCGGTGCCGCCGGGTACCGACTAGACAGAGCCTCTCCGGCGGGTCATGCCGCCCAGGCCTCCCGCTCACCGCTCCAGCAGCATCCGCTGCAACTCCCGCGCCGCCCGCGGCGGAGCCACGTCGCTGCGGTGGGCCAGCGCGATCGTCCGGTGCAGCCCGGGGCGGGCGAGCGGAGTCACCCGTAGCCCCCGCCCCGTCCGTGCCGCCACCATCCGCGGTACGACGGCCACCCCCAGCCCCGCCCGGACGAACCCCAGCACCGCGTCCATCTCCCCGCCCTCCACCGCGAACGTCGGCTCGAACCCCTCGGCGCGGCAGGCGGCGACGGTCAGTTCGCGCAGGTCGTAGCCGTGCCGGAACATCACAAGGCGTTCGCGCTCCAGGTCGGAGATCCGAACGGTCCGCCGCCCGGGGCCGCCCGGCGCCGGGGCCTCCGGGGAGGACACCACCACCAGGTCCTCGCGCAGCAGCTCGACCGTGGTCAGCGCGGGAGAGGGGGTCGGCAGTGGCAGGACGACGAGGGCGAGGTCCAGGGCCCCACGGGCGAGTTCACGGACCAGGTCGTGCGAGCCGCCCTCCTCGATCAGCAGCCGGATGCCCGGGTAGCGGTCGTGGAAGGCGCGCAGCACGTCCGGCAGCAGGCCCGTGCACAGACTCGGGGTCGCGCCCAGCCGTACCCGGCCGCTGCGCAGCTGCACCAGTTCCTGCACCTCGTGCCGCGCCGTGTCCGCGTCCGCGAGGATCCGCCGGGCCAGCGGCAGCAGCGCCTCGCCCGCGTCGGTGAGCGTGATGTTCCCGCGCGCCCGCAGGAACAGGTCCGCCCCCAGCTCCCGCTCCAGCGCCTTGATCTGCTGGGAGAGGGAGGGCTGGGCCACGTGCACCAGATCGGCGGCCCGGGTGAAGTGCCGGGTCTCGGCGACGGCGACGAAGTACTGAAGCTGCTGGAACTGCATGGTGTCACGATAGCTTCCGCCTATTGAATCCAGCCGGACCATGTCTTGGACCGATGGGGCTGTTCGGCCCTAGCGTCTTGACCCATGGCTCTGGCAACGCGGACGGACCGACGGCCGTCCATGGCGCGCACCGTGTGGGACAGCTCCGTCGGCAAGAAGACCGTGATGGCGGTCAGCGGACTGATCATGCTGCTGTACCTGGTCGTCCACATGATCGGCAACCTGAAGATCTTCTTCGGACCGGGCGAGTTCAACCACTACGCGCACTGGCTGCGCACCGTCGGCGAACCCTTCATGCACTACGAGTGGACGCTCTGGCTCGTCCGCGTCGTGCTGGTCGTCGCCGTGGTCGCCCACGCCACCTCCGCCTACCAGCTCAGCCGCCGCGACATCAGGGCGCGGCCCAGCAAGTACGTGCACAAGAAGGCGCGGGCGAGCTACGCCACACGCACCATGCGCTGGGGCGGCATCATCCTCGGCCTGTTCATCGTCTGGCACATTCTCGACCTGACCACCGGCACCGTGCACTCCGGCGGCTACCAGGAGGGCCACCCGTACCAGAACGTCGTGGACACCTTCTCCACCTGGTACGGCGACGTCATCTACATCGTCGCGATGCTCGCGCTGGGCCTGCACGTCCGGCACGGCTTCTGGAGCGCCGCCCAGACCCTCGGTGCCGGCAGCCGCACCCGCGACCGGGCCCTGAAGGCCGCGGCCAACGTCCTCGCGCTGCTGCTCACGGCCGGCTTCATCGCCGTACCCGTGGGCGTCATGACCGGAGTGGTGAGCTGAAATGACCGCCGAATACACGGAATTCACGACCGGGGAACCCGTCACCGACACCAAGTCCCCGGCCGGCCCGATCAACGAGCGCTGGGACACCCGCCGTTTCGAGGCGAAACTCGTCAACCCCGCAAACCGCCGCAAGCACACCGTGATCGTCGTCGGCACCGGCCTCGCGGGCGGCTCGGCGGGCGCCACGCTGGCCGAACAGGGCTACCACGTCGTCCAGTTCTGCTACCAGGACTCCCCGCGCCGCGCCCACTCCATCGCCGCCCAGGGCGGCATCAACGCGGCCAAGAACTACCGCAACGACGGCGACTCGATCCACCGGCTCTTCTACGACACCGTCAAGGGCGGCGACTTCCGGGCGCGGGAGTCGAACGTCCACCGGCTCGCGCAGATCTCCGTCGAGATCATCGACCAGTGCGTGGCGCAGGGCGTGCCGTTCGCACGGGAGTACGGCGGCCTCCTGGACACCCGGTCCTTCGGCGGCGTGCAGGTGTCCCGGACCTTCTACGCCCGCGGACAGACGGGCCAGCAGCTGCTGCTGGGCGCCTACCAGGCGCTCAGCCGGCAGATCGCCGCCGGGAACATCGAGATGCACCCGCGCACCGAGATGCTCGACCTGATCGTCGTCGACGGGCGGGCGCGCGGGATCGTGGCCCGGGACCTGATCACCGGGAAGATCGACACGTACTTCGCGGACGCCGTCGTACTCGCCAGCGGCGGTTACGGCAACGTCTTCTACCTGTCGACGAACGCCATGAACTCCAACGCGACGGCCATCTGGCGGGCCCACCGGCGCGGGGCGTACTTCGCCAACCCCTGCTTCACCCAGATCCATCCGACCTGCATCCCGCGCACCGGCGACTACCAGTCCAAGCTCACCCTGATGAGCGAGTCGCTGCGCAACGACGGCCGGATCTGGGTGCCGAAGGCCAAGGGCGACGACCGTCCCGCCGACAGGATCCCGAGGACGAGCGCGACTACTACCTCGAGCGCATCTACCCGTCCTTCGGCAACCTCGTCCCGCGCGACATCGCCTCCCGCGCCGCGAAGAACGTCTGCGACGAGGGCCGGGGTGTGGGGCCGGGTGGGCAGGGCGTGTACCTCGACTTCGCCGACGCCATCAAGCGTATGGGTCGAAAGGCCGTCGAGGAGAAGTACGGCAACCTCTTCGACATGTACGCGCGGATCACCGCCGAGGACCCGTACACCGTCCCGATGCGGATCTACCCCGCCGTGCACTACACGATGGGCGGACTCTGGGTCGACTACGACCTCCAGACCACCGTTCCCGGTCTGTTCGCGGTCGGCGAGGCCAACTTCTCCGACCACGGCGCGAACCGACTCGGTGCATCCGCACTGATGCAGGGGCTGGCCGACGGCTACTTCGTCCTCCCCGCGACCATCAACGACTACCTCGCCCGCAACCCGCACCAGGACCCGGTGACCGACCAGCATCCGGCCGTCCAGGAGGTGTTGGCCGACACCGAGGACCGCCTCAACCTGCTCCTCTCCGTCGACGGCGACCGCACCCCGGACTCCTTCCACCGCGAGGTCGGCGAACTCATGTGGGAGTTCTGCGGAATGGCCCGCACCGACTCCGGTCTGCGCAAGGCGCTCGAGCGGATCCCGCAGATCCGCGAGGAGTTCTGGCGGCGGATCAAGGTGCCCGGCACCGGCGAGGAGTTCAACCAGTCCCTGGAGAAGGCGAACCGGATCGTCGACTACCTGGAGCTCGCCGAGCTGATGTGCCTCGACGCGCTGCACCGCGCCGAGTCCTGCGGCGGCCACTTCCGCGAGGAGTCCCAGACGCCGGACGGCGAAGCGGCCCGCCGGGACGAGGAGTTCACCTACGCGGCCGCCTGGGAGTTCACCGGTACCGGCGAGGCGCCCACCCTGCACAAGGAAGACCTGGTCTTCGAGTACGTCCACCCCACCCAGCGGAGCTACGCATGAAGCTCACCCTGCGCGTCTGGCGGCAGCGGAACACCGATGCCGACGGCGCCATGTCCACGTACGAAGTGGACGGCATCTCCTCCGACATGTCCTTCCTGGAGATGCTCGACACCCTCAACGAGGAGCTCATCCTCAGGGGCGAGGACCCGGTCGCCTTCGACCACGACTGCCGCGAGGGCATCTGCGGCGCGTGTTCGCTCGTCATCAACGGCGACGCGCACGGGCCCGAGCGCACCACCACCTGCCAGCTGCACATGCGGGCCTTCGAGGACGGCGACACGATCGACATCGAGCCGTGGCGGGCCGCCGCGTTCCCGGTGATCAAGGATCTGGTGGTCGACCGGTCGGCCTTCGACCGGATCATCCAGTCCGGCGGCTACATCACCGCGCCGACCGGCGCCGCCCCCGAGGCCCACGCGACGCCCGTGCCCAAGCCGGACGCCGACTTCGCCTTCGAGCACGCCGAGTGCATCGGCTGCGGGGCGTGCGTGGCGGCCTGCCCCAACGGGGCGGCGATGCTGTTCACCTCGGCCAAGATCAACCACCTGAACGTGCTGCCGCAGGGAGCCCCCGAGCGGGAGACGCGGGTGCTTGACATGGTGGCCCGGATGGACGAGGAAGGTTTCGGCGGCTGCACCCTCACCGGCGAGTGCGCGACCGCCTGCCCGAAGGGCATCCCGCTGGTGTCCATCACGAGCATGAACAGGGAGTGGCTGCGGGCGACGCGGAAGGCGGCGAAGCGGTAGCGCCGTACGGGCACGGAGGAGGCGCCATGGGAGGTCCCGTCGAGATTCCGTTCCGCGACCTGGTGCGGCAGCACAACTCCACCGCGCGGACGTTCTTCGCCGAGGCCGTGAAGGACCAGGAGAGCTGGGACGTGCTGTGGCGGAACATCTCGGGCAACCGCATCCCGCCGCCGGAACCACCCGCGGTCGACTGGGCCTCCTCCATGGTGCTGTTCGTGGCCATCGGCACCCGCAACACCGGTGGCTACTCCGTCGAGATCACTCGGCTGGTCCGCGAGGACGACGTCGTCCGGGTCGAGGCGCGCGAGACCCGCCCCGGCCCCCGGCAGCCCGTCACATGCGCCATTACCGAGCCTTTCCATGCCGTGACGCTGCCCTTACAGCCCGACGGCGTACGCTTCGATCTCCACCTCGAAGTCGCCGTACACCGGCCGCGAGTGTGACGTTCAACATCCGCACATCCCCTCTCCTGGCACAGGTCACGCGCTCGCCAACCGGCATCGGAAGAACTGTTGCGGCCGGACACACGGACACCGGCCCCGCTCGCAGTTCCGCCGACCCCGGTGACCAGGAGAGAGCCATGACCGGCGTAACCACCCTCGACCGCCCCCCGAAGCCCGCCGCCCCCACCCGCTACACCGTCTCCCTCGCCCGCGACGAGGCCGACGTGCGTGCCGCGCAGCGGCTGCGGCACGACGTGTTCGCCGGCGAGATGGGCGCCCTGCTGGCCACCCCCCAGCCGGGCTACGACATCGACCCCTTCGACGCGTACTGCGACCACCTGCTGGTGCGCGAGGAGGTGACCGGGCAGGTCGTCGGGACCTACCGGCTGCTGCCCCCGGAGCGCGCCGCGGTCGCCGGACGGCTGTACTCCGAGGGCGAGTTCGACCTCTCCGCGCTCGCCCCGATCCGCCCGGGCCTGGTCGAGGTCGGCCGCTCCTGCGTGCACCCCGACCACCGCGACGGCGCGGTCATCGGCCTCATCTGGGCCGGCATCGCCCGCTACATGGTGGACAACGGCCACGAGTGGCTGGCCGGCTGCTGCTCCATCCCGCTGGCCGACGGCGGCGCCCTCGCCTCCGCGACCTGGGACCGGGTCCAGGCCAAGTACCTTGCCCCCGAGGAGTACCGGGTACGTCCGCTGCTGCCGTGGATCCCCGACCCGGCCGCCGCCCCCGCCGCGAAGGCCGAACTCCCGGCCCTCCTGCGCGGCTACCTCCGACTCGGCGCCTGGGTCTGCGCCGAGCCCGCCCACGACCCGGACTTCGGGGTCGCCGACCTGTACGTGCTGCTGTCGATGCGCCGGGTCAACCCGCGCTATCTGCGGCACTTCCTCTCGCTCGTGCCGGCCTGATGAGCGTCTGGATGCCGAGCGCGCCCTGCAACCCCAGGGCGTGCATCGAGCCGACCGGGTCCCTCACGGCCGTACCCCGCGCCGTGCTGCGGCTGGTCGCGGTCATCACGGTGCTGCTCGCCGGGATTGCTCTCCTCCCGATCGGCGGGCGGATCCCGGCCGGGCTGGTGCGGCGGTGGGCCTGGTGGATCGTACGGGCGGCGGGTGTGCGGCTCCGGATGACCGGGGCCGCCCCGCGTGAGGGCGGTCTGCTGCTGGTCGCCAACCACATCTCCTGGATGGACATCGCGCTGATGGCGGCCGTCCGGCCGGCCCGGATGCTCGCCAAGTCGGACATCCGGGGCTGGCCGGTGGCGGGCACCCTGACCGCGGGTAGCGGCGCCCTGTTCATCGACCGGGAGCGGCTGCGCGCGCTGCCGCAGACGGTCGCCGCCATCGCGGACGCGCTGCGCGCCGGCAGCGCGGTCGCGGTCTTCCCCGAGGGCAGCACCTGGTGCGGCCGCGCCCAGGGCAACTTCCGGCGCGCCGTCTTCCAGGCCGCCCTGGACGCCGACGTCCCTGTCCAGCCCGTACGTCTGCACTACCGCCTCACCGGCGGCGCGGCCAGCACGGCGCCCGCCTTCATCGGCGACGACTCGCTGCTCGCCTCGGTGTGGCGGGTGGTGTCGGTGCGGGGGCTGGTGGCCGAGGTGGACGTACGGCCCGTCATCCCGGCCGGCACCCACCCCGACCGCCGCACCCTCGCCCGGGCCGCCCAGCCCGGGGCCACGCCCCAACCCGACTGGACCCACGCCGCGTTGGTGGCCTGAGGCCCGCGTCGGGTGAAGCCCGCGCAAGATCCGCCCTATGACTTCAGAGGATCACAACCGCCTGTCCCTCCCCTCTAATGGAGAACGAGCCGACGGGGGAGTCGGAAGACGGCTGAAGGCAGGGGGTGGCCCCGGTGCGGGCTTCCAGGATCGTGTCCACGGTGGCGCTGTCGATGTGCGTGGCGGGCCTTGTGGGCGGCTGCGCGGGCGGTGCCGGGTCGGGGGCCGCGGTACGGTCCGTGCCGCGGACCGCACAGGCCCAGGACGACCTGCTGAAGAGCGCCCAGACCGAGCTCGTGCAGCGGTGCCTGACGGATCGTAAGATCCCGACTCCTACCTCAGCCGAGCCTCAACCGGCGGACGGGCAGCGGCAGTTCCCTTACGGTATCGACGACCCCGTCTGGGCGGCCGAGCACGGCTTCGGCATCGCGGTGGGTACGGGGCGGAGTCGGCCCGCGACGCCGAAGCTCGACAGGACCGCGGCCGCGCGGCAACAGCGGCTGGCCGACGCCCTGTTCGGCACCGGACGCCGCGAGCTGTCCACCCGTACGGCCACGGGCTTCGTCGTCAGGGCCAACAGCGACGGCTGCCTCGCCGAGGCGCAGCGCGTCCTCTACGGCGACCAGGCGGCCTGGTTCCGCACCGACGTCACCGTCAACAACCTCGCGGCCGCCGCACACCAGCGCGTCACCCGGGACCCGGCATACCGGGCCGCCCTCGCCCGCTGGTCGCGCTGTGTCGCACCCGTGCACAAGGCCGAGGACCCCGCCGAACTGCGCGCCGCCTGGCAGCGCCAGGCCCGTGACCTGGGCCGACGACAGGCCACCGCCCTTCAGCGGCGCTACGCCCTCGCCGAGGCCCGGTGCGTCCGCAGCACGGACCTCGCGGCCACCGGCACCCAGCTGGAGCGGCGGCACACGGCCGAGCTGCGTGCCCGGTACGCCGATCAGATCGACGAGCACCGCCGACTGCGCGACCACGGCCTGCGCTACGCAGTCCGACACGGCCGCTGAGCCGCCCCGCCACCACTCGGACCACATCACCCGCACCACCGCACGGCACAACCATGCCCATCGAAAGGAACAGCATCATGCGCAAGTCATTCATCGCCGCCGCCGGAGTCCTCCTCGCCGCCGGCACCGCCGTGGCCGCCGTACCGGGCACCGCCCAGGCCGCCGCCACCTGCGCCTCCGGGAGTTTCTGCGCCTACACCGACGCCAACTTCGGAGGACTGTCGGTGAGTTGGACGGGAGACGATGGGTGGTGGGAGAGCAACATCGCGGACGAGGACAGCTCGTGGGCCAACCACGGGATCTCCGGCCCCGGCATCAAGGACCACGTGAAGGTCTACGCCAGTGCCTGGCAGAACGGCGGCGTCACCATCTGCCTGGCGCCCGGCCAGGAGGTCGGCTACGACGCCAACGCCAACGACCGGGGCGACTCCCACATCTGGACCACCGGCTGCTGAGCCGCCGGAAAATCACAGGACGGTCCGTGCCAGGACTGTTAGCGTCGAGTTCATGGAGGTCATGAGGCGAACCCACGGCGCGGCGGCGCGAGCGACCAGCTCCCCGGCCGCCCACGCCTGACCTCAGCACGATTCCCCGGCGGCCGGAACGGACCGCCGGGGCTTCTTCTCGCCCACGCAGACGTCTCCACCGCGCGGTCCTCTCCGGTTTCCACGACCCGAAGGGACACCGCCATGAACACCGACGAGACCGTACGCACCTTCACCGACTTCTACCGAGACCGCGGCCACCACCTCATCACCGGCAGCACACTCCTGCCGCCGCCCTCGGACCCGGTCCTGTTCACCACCTCCGGCATGCACCCCCTTACGCCGTACCTCCTGGGCCGCCCGCATCCCCAGGGCCGGCGCTTGGTCAACGTCCAGCGCTGTCTGCGCACCACCGACCTCGAAGAGGTGGGCGATCCGACCCACCTCACGGTCTTCGAGATGCTCGGCTCCTGGTCGCTCGGCGACTACGGCCACTCACAGAGCCTGCGCTGGGGTCATGAGCTGCTGCGCGACGGCTTCGGCATCCCGCAGAGCCGGTTGTACGTCACGGTCTTCGGCGGCGACGACCAGGTGGGCCGGGACACCGAATCCCTGCGCACCTGGGAGGAGTCGGGACTGCCGGTGGAACTCACCCGCGACGACAACTGGTGGTCCAACGGTCCGGTCGGCCCCTGCGGCCCCGACTCGGAGATCTTCGTCTGGACCGGCGACACCCCACCCGAGGGCACCCCCACCACGGACCCGCGCTGGGTGGAGATCTGGAACCACGTTCACATGCGCTACCACCGCCACCAGGACGGCACCCTCGAACCGCTGCGGCAGCCCGGCATCGACACGGGCATGGGTCTGGAACGTCTCGTCACCGTCCTCCAGGGCCGCAACTCGGTGTACGAGACGGACCTGTTCGAGCCCTGGACGCGGATCGTGCCCTCCCTCTGGCACCTGGACGACGAGCCCTCGACCCGCCTGGTCTGCGACCACCTGCGGTCGAGCCTCGTCGTACTCGGTGACGGGGTACGCCCGTCCAACACGGGCCGCGGCTATGTCCTGCGCCGCCTGATCCGCCGTCTCCTCACCACGCTGACGCGTGACGACCCGGACCGTACTCTGACCGACCTGCCGGAGGAACTCGTCCGGCACACCCTGGACCACTTCCACCAGCCCGTAGGAACCGGTCCGGTGCGCGATCAACTCCTCGACGAGGAACGGCGGTTCACGAGTCTGCTCGAACGCGGCCGACGCGTGCTCCGCCGGCCGCGCTTCCAGGGGCACCTCACCGAGGAGGACTACGGATACCTCCACGACACCCATGGTCTGCCCCGCGATCTCGTCACGGGGCTGCTCTCCGACAGGTGAGGTGCCCGGGCCGGGGTCGGCTCAGCGCTGGGTGTAGATGAAGCCGATCTTGTCGACCTCGTCGCCCGTACGTCCGTGGAAGCCGGCGATCTGCCAGCCGGAGGGCGCGGTGCGGGTCACGCAGTCCGACGTCGTCGTACCGCCGGCCAGCGTGCGGCCGAGGTTGGTCGTGAACTTGGCGTAGAAGATGCGGGTGTGGTCGTCCTTCACGCCCTGGCAGAGGTAGGCGGTGGTGACGTACTCCGTGCTGCCGAGGGTCAGCGAGGACGCGGTGCCGCCCGTGCCGCCGTGGGCCAGGGTCGTGCCGTTGGCCAGAGTGACGCTCATCTGGTCGACCCGTGAACCCGAGCGCAGCGCGATGGTGGTGGCGCGGGCGGCGGCCGGCACGCTGTCGATGTCGTTGAAGTAGTCGCCGTGCGGGCCGCCGAACTGGTCGCTCAGCTGGAACGCGGAGTTGCGCGACCAGGAGAAGCCGACCGTGATCGGGTCGTGGTCGGAGAGCATCAGGCCGTCGTCGGTGAGGAACTTGGCGTGCTCGTTGTTGTACGAGGTCGCGTTCAGCGAGACCAGCTTGCTGCTGCGGTAGAGGACCTTGTCGACGACCTCGCAGGTGTTCGGGACGGTGGCCCCGGTCTGGTCGCAGACCAGCGCGTCGCTGCCCTTCGCCGGCGCGCTGCCGCCGCGTATCAGCTGGACCCAGGCGTCGGTGAGCCCGTTGGCCGCGCCGAACTCGGCGATGGTGTCGGCCGCGCGGGTGTAGCGGGTGTTGGTGTCACCCATGACCACGACGGCGTTGCCGGCCGAGTGGGTCTGGATGAAGGAGGTCAGCTGGTTGAGGTTGTCCGCGCGGGAGGCCTCGTCACCGTCGTTCGTGCCCGCGTTGGTGTGCAGGTTGTAGAAGTCGACGTACACACCCTCGGCGAGGCGCTCCCGCATGAAGGTGAAGCCCTTGGGGGTCAGGCAGTCGCCCGAGTCGATCTGGCACGAGTTCCAGCCGACGCGCTCGAAGTCGTCCGTGTCGTACGGGATCTTCGAGAGCGTGTTGAGCCCGCTGCCGATGCCGGCGCCGCCGCTGGTCGGCGTGCGGTAGGCGTGCGCGGTGTCCGCCGCGTACAGGTACGCGTGGTAGTTGAAGTCCTCCTGCACATGGACGATGTCGTAGGGCGCGATCCGCTGCCCGATCGCCGTGGTGCTGGTGTCGCGGGGCGTCGACGCGCTGGAGAGGCTTTCGGGGAGACCGGCCACGTTGTAGCTGAGCACGCTGAAGGTGCCCGAGTCGGCGGCCACCGCGGCCGGGGCCGCCGCGGTGAGCCCGCCGAGGGCGGCGGCTGCCGCCGCCAGGCAGGCGAGGAGTCTGCGCATGAGGGTGTTAACTCCTGGGATAGTAAGCGGTTGTGGTGGAGGAGCTAGACAGAAGTTACCGCTGGTTACCCAAGCTTGTCGTGGCCTCGGCAGGAGCTTGTTCTGCACGAGTGGAACCGGGGTTAACTGTTGACGAAAACCCTTGCCAAATACCGTGCCGTCGCGCTCTCTTCGCTCCGCGCCACTTCCGCCGGCGTCCCCGTCGCCACGATCCGGCCGCCCGCGTCGCCGCCGCCGGGGCCCAGGTCGATGACCCAGTCGGCTCCCGCGACCACCGACATGTCGTGCTCGACGACGATCACGGTGTGGCCGGCGTCGGCGAGACCGTGGAGCTGGTGCATCAGGACGTCGACGTCGGCGGGGTGGAGGCCGGTCGTCGGTTCGTCGAGGAGGTAGAGGGTGTGGCCGCGGCGGCCGCGCTGCAACTCGGTCGCCAGTTTGATGCGCTGGGCCTCGCCGCCGGAAAGCTCGGTCGCGGGCTGGCCCAGGCGGAGGTAGCCGAGCCCGACGTCCAGAAGGGCGGTCAGGCTACGAGTGACGGCCGGGGTGTCGGCGTCCGCGAAGAACTCCGCCGCCGCCTCCACGGTGAGGTCGAGGATCTGCGCGATGTTCCGTCCCCGGTACGTCACTTCGAGCGTCGCGGGGTTGTAGCGGGCCCCGGCGCAGTCCGGGCAGGGCGCGTAGGTGCTGGGCAGGAAGAGGAGCTCCACGCTGACGAAGCCCTCGCCCTGGCAGGTCTCACAGCGGCCGCCGGGGACGTTGAAGGAGAAGCGGCCCACGCCGTAACTCCGCTCGCGTGCCTGGCCGGTGGCCGCGAAGACCTTGCGTACCACGTCGAAGAGGCCGGTGTAGGTGGCCAGGTTGGAGCGCGGGGTGCGGCCGATCGGCTTCTGGTCGACGGAGACGAGCCGGTCGACGCCCGGGAGGTCTTCCGTGATCTCCCCGATCAGCGTCGACTTGCCGGACCCGGAGACGCCGGTGACCGCCGTCAGTACGCCCAGCGGGAACTCCGCCGTCACCTCGCGCAGGTTGTGCCGGGCGACCGGCCCGACCTTCAAGTGGCTGCGAGGCGTGCGTACTTGGCGTGCGGTGGCGGGGGAGTCGTCGAAGAGGTAGCGGGCCGTCGCCGAGTCCTTCACCTTCGCCAGGTCTGCCACCGGGCCGCTGTGCAGCACCTCGCCGCCGTGTTCGCCGGCCCGCGGGCCCACGTCCACCAGCCAGTCGGCGCCGCGGACGACGTCGAGGTGGTGCTCGACCACGAAGACCGAGTTCCCGGCGGACTTGAGACGCTCCAGGACGGTGAGCAGGGCCTCCGTGTCCGCCGGGTGCAGGCCTGCCGACGGCTCGTCCAGGACGTACACCACACCGAACAGGCCGGAGCGCAACTGCGTTGCCAGGCGCAGGCGTTGGAGTTCGCCCGGTGAGAGGGTGGGGGCCGCGCGGTCCAGGCTGAGGTAGCCCAGGCCCAGTTCCAGCACCGGTTCGATACGGGACTTGAGGTCGTCGGTCAGGACGCGGGCCGCCTCCGAGGTGCCCGTCAGGAGTGCGGCCAGCTCCACCAGCGGCAGGGCCGCCAGCTCGGCGATCGTGCGGCCCGCGAAGGTCACCGCCAGCGATTCGGGGCGCAGTCGGCTGCCGCCGCAGGCCGGACAGGGGGTGCTGGTCAGGAAGCGTTCCGCCTTGGTGCGCAGCGTCTGGCTCTTGGTGTCCGAGAACGTCTTCAGCACATAGTGGCGGGCGCTCATGTAGGTGCCTTGGTACGGGCGTTGGATGCGGTCCGCGTCCCGCACCGGGTGGACGGTGACGACCGGCTGCTCGTCCGTGAACAGGATCCACTCGCGGTCGGCGGCGGGGAGTTCGCGCCAGGGCCGGTCCACGTCGTGGCCGAGCGTGTCGAGGATGTCCCGCAGGTTCTTGCCCTGCCAGGCGCCCGGCCACGCGGCGATCGCGCCCTCGCGGATCGACAGGGAGGGATCGGGGACCAGCAACTCCTCGGTCGTACCGTGCACTTGGCCCAGACCGTGGCACTCGGGGCAGGCGCCGGCGGCCGTGTTGGGGGAGAAGGCGTCCGAGTCGAGGCGTTCGGCGCCGGGCGGGTGGTCGCCGGCCCGGGAGAACAGCATGCGCAGGGAGTTGGAGAGGTTCGTGACCGTGCCGACCGACGAGCGGGAGGTCGGCGCCGACCGGCGCTGCTGGAGGGAGACCGCGGGCGGCAGGCCGGTGATCTCGCCGACCTTCGGGGCGCCGACCTGGTGGATGAGACGGCGGGCGTACGGGGCGACCGACTCGAAGTACCGGCGCTGGGCCTCGGCGTAGATCGTGCCGAACGCGAGCGACGACTTCCCCGACCCCGACACGCCGGTGAACACGGTCAGCACGTCCCGCGGGATGTCGACGTCCACGCCCTTGAGGTTGTGCTCACGGGCACCGCGGACCCGGACGTACGGGTCGTGGGGGCTCGGCATGGTGGAACTCCGTACACGTCTTCGACTACGGCGGGACAAACCACGCGAGTCTATGTGAGCGGGGTGCCCGGTGCCCGTCGGCGGTCAGACGGCGCCGTGCGCGATCAGGCTCTCGGCGCAGTCCAGCACCGTCTGCCGGGCGGGGCGCGGCTGCCAGCCGAGGAGCGTGCGGGCCTTCTCGGTGCTGTGCCGGTTGCGGCGGCCGAGGGCGGGGGTGATCTCCCGCAGCGACGGATCCCGGAAACGGGCCGCCAGCCGGACGGCGAAGTCCGGGACCTGCCGGGTCGAGACCCGGCGCCCGTGCTCGCCGAGACCCTCGCGCAGGACCCGTGCCATGTCCGCCATCCACATGAACTCACCGGTGGCCAGGAAGCGTTGACCCGCGGCCGCCGGTGACGTCATCGCCCGGATGTGCACGTCGACCAGGTCACGCACGTCGACGATCTCCAGGCCGATCCGGGGGACGCCCGGCATCGCGCCGGAGACCATGCGTCCGACGATGCCGACGGACCCGATGTTCTCCGTCGTGAGCACCGGCCCGAAGACCGCGCCGGGCAGTACCGTGACCAGCTCGGTCGGACCGTCGTGGGCCGCCATGAAGTCCCAGGCCGCCCGCTCGGCGACGGTCTTGGAGCGGCGGTAGGGGATCAGGGTGGGGTCCTCGGGATCGGTCCACAGCGTCTCGTCGGTCATGCCCTCGGTGGCGTACGACGACGGGCTCGCCGCGTTCGCCGCCGAGGTCATCACCACCCGCCGTACACCGGCCGCGGTCGCCGCGCGCAGCACGCGCAGGGTGCCGTCCCGGGCCGGCCCGATCAGGTCGCCGGAGGCGGCGCCCAGCGGGGAGGCGACGTGCAGGACGTGGTCGACGCCCTTGAGCGCGGCCTCCCAGCCCTCGTCCGAGGTGAGGTCCGCGACGGCGAAGCCCAGCCGTCCGGCGGGGTCGACGACACCCGACACGGCCTCGGTGACGGACTTCTCGCGCGCCGCAAAGCGCACGGTCGTCCGGACGTCGTAACCGCGTCGCAGCAGTTCGGCGACGCACCAGCCGGCGATGTAACCGCTGCCCCCGGTGACCAGAACGAGCTCGGGCATGACTGTCCTCCACGACCTGTGCCAGAATTAAGCGGAGGCCCCTCCGCTACGACTTCCAACGTACCGGAGGCCCCTCCGTTTCGCAATCCGTGCCGCCTGCCACACCGATGGGACGATCGACGTCGTGAACCCGCCCCCCTCCGTGAAGCCCACCCGGAAAGACGCGCTCGGCAACCGGGAGCGGATCCTCACCGTCGCCCGCGAGGCGCTCGCCGAATCCGGCTCCGCGTCCCTCACCGCGATCGCGAAACGGGCCGGCGTCGGCATCGGCACGCTGTACCGCCACTTCCCGACCCGCGAGGCGCTCGTCCTGGAGCTCTACCGGCACGACATCCAGCACCTCATCGACCGCGCGCCCGTACTGCTGCGCGAGCACTCGCCCCTCGAAGCGCTCCGGCTCTGGTTCGACGAGGTCGCCCACTACGGGCGGCTCAAGTTCGGCGTCGCCGAGGTCATCCACGCCGCGACGAACGGCGGCCTCGACGACGAGCACTACGGGCCCTTCGTCGGCGCCATCGGCCTGCTGCTCGACGCCGGAGCCGCCGACGGCTCACTCAAGGCGGGCTTGGACCCCGAGGACGTACTCCTGCAGCTCAGCGTGCTGTGGCGGATCGACCCGGCCCGCGGCGGCGAGGAGCGGGCGGCACGGATCCTCGCCCTGATCGTGGACGGACTGCGAACCCCGCCGGCGGAGTGACGAGGCGGGCCCGGACAGCGGTACGGCGGCCCGCCGTGAGCGAGCCGCCGTATCGGAGCAGGGAGTTGTCAGGCGCCGACGTATGCCGCGAGGTGCTCGCCCGTCAGGGTCGGGCGGGCGGCGACCAGTTCGGCCGGGGTGCCCTCGAAGACGACCTTGCCGCCGTCGTGGCCGGCGCCCGGGCCGAGGTCGATGATCCAGTCGGCGTGCGCCATGACCGCCTGGTGGTGCTCGACGACGATCACCGACTTGCCCGCGTCCACCAGCCGGTCGAGCAGGCCCAACAGCTGTTCCACGTCGGCGAGATGGAGACCGGCGGTCGGCTCGTCGAGGACGTAGACCCCGCCCTTGTCGGCCATGTGCGTGGCCAGCTTCAGCCGCTGTCGCTCGCCGCCGGACAGCGTGGTCAGCGGCTGGCCGAGGGTGAGGTAGCCGAGGCCGACGTCCGCGAGCCGCTGGAGGATCCGGTGCGCGGCCGGCGTGCGCGCCTCGCCGGCGCCGAAGAACTCCTCGGCCTCGCTCACCGGCATCGCCAGCACCTCGCTGATGTCGCGCCCGCCGAAGCGGTACTCGAGCACCGAGGCGTCGAACCGCTTCCCCTCGCAGTCCTCACAGGTCGTGGAGATGCCCGCCATCATCGCCAGGTCGGTGTAGATGACCCCGGCGCCGTTGCAGGTGGGACAGGCACCCTCGGAATTCGCGCTGAACAGCGCCGGCTTGACCCCGTTGGCCTTGGCGAAGGCGCTGCGGATCGGATCGAGCAGTCCGGTGTACGTCGCCGGGTTGCTCCGGCGCGAGCCGCGGATCCCGCCTTGGTCCACCGACACGACACCCTCCGCGGCCGGGATCGACCCGTGCACGAGGGAGCTCTTGCCGGAGCCCGCCACACCGGTGACCACGCACAGCACGCCGAGCGGGATGTCGACGTCGACGTCCCGCAGGTTGTGCGCGCTCGCGCCGCGGATCTCCAGCGCGCCCTTGGGCGTGCGCACGGTGTCCTTGAGACCGGCCCGGTCGTCGAGATGGCGCCCGGTGACCGTGTCGCTGCCCCGCAGCCCGTCGACGGTGCCCTCGAAGCAGACCGTGCCGCCCGCCGTGCCCGCGCCGGGACCGAGGTCGACGACATGGTCGGCGATCGCGATGACCTCCGGCTTGTGCTCCACCACGAGCACCGTGTTGCCCTTGTCCCGCAGCCGCCGCAGCAGGTCGTTCATCCGCTCGATGTCATGCGGGTGCAGGCCGATGGTCGGCTCGTCGAAGACGTACGTGACGTCGGTGAGCGAGGAGCCGAGGTGGCGGATCATCTTGACGCGCTGGGCCTCGCCGCCCGAGAGCGTGCCGGCCGGCCGGTCGAGCGAGAGATAGCCGAGTCCGATCTCCACGAACGAGTCGAGGGTGTCCCGCAGCGCGTCGAGCAGCGGCGCCACCGACGGCTCCTCGAGCCCGCGCACCCAGTCGGCCAGGTCCCTGATCTCCATCGTGCAGGCGTCCGCGATGGAGAGCTTCCCGATCTTCGAGGAGCGCGCGTGCTCGGCGAGCCGGGTGCCCTCGCACTCCGGGCAGACGGTGAAGGTGACCGCGCGCTCCACGAAGGCCCGGATGTGCGGCTGCATCGCCTCCTTGTCCTTGGAGAGCATCGACTTCTGGATGCGCGGGATCAGACCCTCGTAGGTCATGTTGATGCCCGCGATCTTCATCCGCGTCGGCTCGCGGTGCAGGAGGTCGTGCAGCTCCTTCTTGGTGAACTTGCGGATCGGCTTGTCCGGGTCGTAGAAACCGGACTCCGCGTACAGCCGGGAGTTCCAGCCGCCGCCGGTGTAGCCGGGGATGGTGAAGGCGCCCTCGTTGATCGACTTGGTGTCGTCGTAGAGCTGGGTCAGGTCGAGATCGGAGACCGAGCCGCGGCCCTCGCAGCGCGGGCACATGCCGCCGACCTTGTTGAAGGTGACCTTCTGCTTGGCCCCGCCGCCCACCGAGATCGCACCGGCCGCCGAGACCGAGGGCACGTTGAAGGCGAAGGCCCCGGGCGGGCCGACGTGCGGCTTGCCGAGTCGGCTGAACAGGATCCGCAGCATCGCGTTGGCGTCGGTGGCGGTGCCGACCGTGGAGCGCGGGTCGGCGCCCATCCGCTGCTGGTCGACGCTGATCGCCGTGGTCAGCCCGTCGAGCACGTCGACCTCGGGCCGCCCCAGGTTCGCCATGAACCCCTGGACGAAGGCGGGGTACGTCTCGTTGATCAGCCGCTGCGACTCCGCCGCGATCGTGTCGAACACCAGCGAGCTCTTGCCCGAGCCGGAGACACCGGTGAACACCGTCAGCCGGCGCTTCGGGATCTCGATGCTGACGTCCTTGAGGTTGTTCTCGCGCGCGCCGTGCACGCGGATCAGGCCGTGGCTGTCGGCGACGTGCGGGGACGTGCTCATCGTGTCTCCATCGGCTGCGGGAAAAGGCTCGCGTGAAGGGTGATGCACATGACCGCCACGCTAGCCGGGCCCCCGGGTCCGGCGCTTCTCGAATACTGACCGAGGCTGTGGCTCCCGTACCGACCGGAGGCTCTAGCCCCCGGCGAAGATCCCCGCCAGCCTGCGGTACGACTCCACCAGCGCCGCCCGGTCGTACGTGCTGGTCGTGACGAGCACCTCCTGCGCCCCCGTCTCCTTCAGCACCGTCTCCAACTCGTCGGCGACCTGCTCCTCGGTGCCGGCGATGTGCCCGGCCAGTCCGGACTCGTAGAAGCCGCGCTCCTTGCCGCTCAGGGCGAGGCCCTCGACCCGCTCGGCGGGCGGCAGCGGCGGGAAGGTGCCGTGTGTCCGGGAGTACGCCATCGACCAGGCCTCCGGGATCAGCAGCCGCCGCGCCTGCTCGGGCGTGGCGGCGACGGCGACGGTCCCCGAGATGACGACGTACGGCTCCCGGGCCCACTCGGAGGGCCGGAAATGCTCGCGGTAGTGGTCGATGCCGCGCTGCATCTTCTCCCGGTTGCGCAGGTCGCCGATGACCATGGGCAGGCCCGCCCGGGCCGCGACGGCGGCACCCTCGCCCATGGCGAGCACGAAGGGCGGCACCGTCAGGCCCTCGGCGGGCCGGGCGTGCACGCCGGTCGGCGAGGTGCCCCGGAACCAGCCGAGCAGTTCGTCGAGCTGCCCGGCGAAGTCCTCGGCGTCCCCCTTGTCCCGCCCGAGCGCCCGCCGCACCCCGTCGGTGAAGCCCACGGACCGCCCGAGGCCCATGTCGATCCGCCCGGGGAAGAGGGACTCCAGCACCCCGAACTGCTCGGCGACGACGAGCGGCCGGTGGTTGGGCAGCATCACGCCCCCGGTACCGACCCGGATCGTCCGCGTCGCGCCCGCCACCGCCGCGGCCAGTACGGTCGGCGCGGACCCGGCGACCCCGGGCACACCGTGATGCTCGGAGACCCAGAACCGCCCGTACCCGAGCCGCTCCACCTCCCGCGCCAGCCCGACGGTGTCCCGCAGCGCCTCGGCGTTCGTGTGGCCCTCGCGGGTGCGGGAACGGTCGAGGACGGAGAAGCGGGTCTGGGCGATCACGGAGCTCATACAGGGTTCAACGCCGTGGAACTCCCAGGATTCCTCGGCCCTCGGGGCGCGTCGCGCCCGCGCTCAGCGTCGGCTGCGCACCCGTGCGTCCCGTGGTGGCTGGATGAACTGGAGTTCCAGCGTCACCGGCGGCTCCACCAGCCCCGGTCCGCCCGCCGCCGCCCAGCCGATCAGCTCGTCCGTGCAGTCGTCGTCCATGGCGAAGCCGACCCAGGTGGCCCGGCCGCCGGCCCGGCGGCCCGCGGCCGAGGGCTGTACGACGATGACGTTCGCCTGGTCGCAGGGACCGAGGCAGTCGGTCGTACGGACCTGGAAGCCGTGCTCGGCCGCGGCGGCGCGCAGCCGGTCCAGCTGCCAGGCGTGGTCGGTGCCGGGGTGCTTGCGCGGGTCGCCGCAGCAGCAGCCCCGGCACACGACGAGCGTGCAGGGGCGCTGCCCGGCCGCGCCGATCAGGGTCCGACGGGGGGAGGGGACGGCGGGTGACATGGGAGAAGCATGATCGATGCGCCCCGCGGCCCGTGCCACCGGGTCGGGTGGATCAGAACCTCGCCCCGACGGCCGCTCCGTTGCGCGGCACCAGGAACGAGGGCGCGGACGGCAGCGATCCGCCCGCCCCGCGCGGGCCGGTGAGCGGTGCGGGGTCGGTGCTCAGCACCGAGGAGGCGTTCCAAGTGCCGCCCAGGTCCCAGGAGTTGTCCTGGGAGACGGTGGCCGGGCCGAGGGAGGGGGCGCGGTTGTCGGCGATCGAGAGGTTCGAGGCGAGGGGGGCGGTACCGCCCGCGACGTCGGCGTCGAAGCCGGTGCCGTCACCTGCGAAGTCGGGGAAGTTCCAGCGGTTGAAGCCGTTGCCGTACGCGACCGAGTTCTCGACAGTGCAGTGGCAGCCTGGGAGCGGAAGGTTGCCCGGTCCGGCGGGGGAGTACGTGCACGCGCGGTCGGCCGCGGCTGTCTAGGGTGGGCGGGTGACCGATCGCAGAGCACGCCCCATCGCAGTCTTCGACCTGGACAACACCCTCGCCGACACCGGCCATCGGCAGCGGTTCCTGGAGCGCAAGCCGCGCGACTGGGACGGGTTCTTCGCCGCCGCGCCCGACGACCCGCCGATCCCGGAGGGCGTCGCGCTGGCGCTGGAGAGCGCCGAGGAGTGCGAGATCGTCTATCTGACCGGGCGGCCCGAGCGCTGCCGGCGCGACACCCTCGACTGGCTCACCGCGCAGGGACTGCCCGACGGGCGGGTCCACATGCGGCGCAATGACGACCGCAGACCCGCCCGCCGCACCAAACTGGAGATCCTGCGCCGCCTCGCCCGCACCCGGGAGGTCCGGATGCTGGTGGACGACGACGAGTTGGTCTGCGAGGACGCCGAACTGGCCGGGTTCAGGGTCGTACGGGCACGGTGGGCCGCCCCGTCCGCCGCGCTGGAGTCGGCACAGGAAGGGGAGGGACGGACCTGAGCCGCCCGGTGTGGACTTGACCGGGCGGTGTGGACTTGAAGCGGACTGTGTGGGCCTGAACCGGACTGTGTGGGCCTGAACCGGTCGATGAGCGCCGTCAGTCCGACTCGTCCAGGCGGAAGCCCACCTTCAGACCGACCTGCCAGTGCGCGATCTGCCCCTCCTCGATCTGGCCCCTGACCTGGGTCACCTCGAACCAGTCCAGATTGCGCAGGGTCTGCGAGGCGCGGGTGATCCCGTTGCGGATCGCCTCGTCGACACCGTTCGGCGAAGTGCCGACGATCTCGGTGACCCGATACGTGTGGTTCGACATGCGGGTGCTCCTCTCCGTACGTCCGTGATGACCGGAGCGTCACGTGTGTCACGCGTCACTCCACCGTGCCCCAAGCTGCGACGGAGCGCGAGACATCGGCCCCGTGGGGCCGCCGCCCCTTGACCCCCCGCATTGGTCCATACCAAAATCCGGCACACCCGTTCGAGCCCCACGCTCGCCCCCATGTCGGGCCCCTTCCCCCTGTCCGCCAGACAGAACAGGACCCAACGTGAGACGTCGCCGCCTCCTCGCCCTGGCCCCGCTCGGTCTCGTCGGCGCGTGCGGACTCGTGCCGCACGGCTCCGGCCGCCGCACCGTCACCGTGTGGCTGATGAAGGACAGCGCCTCGCCGGCCTTCCTACGCCGGTTCACCGAAGCCTTCGAGAACGAGCACCGGAACCTGCGCCTGGACATCCGCATCCAGCAGTGGACCGGCATCGGCCAGAAGGTGCAGGCCGCGCTCGACGCCGACCCGGGCAAGGGGCCCGATGTCATCGAGGTCGGCAACACCCAGGTCCCGCAGTACGTGGAGGGGGACCGGCTGCTCGACCTGACCCTGGAGTCGGCGCTGCACTGGGGGATCGACGACTGGCTGCCCGGCCTCGCCGAACCCGGACAGTCCCTGTCGCACCAGTACGGCATCCCCTGGTACGCGGCCAACCGCGTCGTCGTCTACCGCAAGGACCTCTTCGCCAAGGCCGGCGTGAAGACCCCGCCCCGCACCCGCGACGAGTGGCTCGCCGTGACCAAGGAGCTCAACTCCGGCGGCAATCAGGGCATTTACCTCGCCGGACAGGACTGGTACACCCTCGCCGGCTTCATCTGGGACGAGGGCGGCGACCTCGCGGACGACGGCGGCAACGGCGGTGGCTGGCGGGGCACGCTGGACACCCCGGCCGCCCTGCGCGGCATGGACTACTACCGGCGCCTGCACTCCCTCGGCGAGGGCCCGGCCGGCGCCGACGAGGAACACCCGCCCCAGGCGGGCGTGTTCGCCAAGGGCCGGGTCGCGCAGATCGTGGCGGTGCCCGGACTCGCGCATACGATCGTGCAGCAGAACCCGGACCTGGAAGGGAAGTTGGGCTTCTTCCCGGTACCCGGCAAGAGCGCGGCCAGGCCCGGTGCCGTCTTCACCGGCGGCTCCGACCTCGTCGTACCGAACAACACGGACCAACAGGACGGCGCCGTCGCTGTGGTGGCCGCCCTCACCGGCGCCAAGTGGGACACCGAACTCGCCCGGACCATGAACTACGTCCCGAACAAGAAGACCCTCGCCGGGTCCGTCGCCGGCGAGGAGGGGGTCGCGGCCATGGCGGCCGGCGCCGCGCGGGGCAGGGCCACCCCGAGCACGCCCCAGTGGGGCGCGGTCGAGGCGGACAACCCGATCAAGACGTACATGACCAAGGTCCTGACAGGCGCCGACCCGACGACCGAGGCCCGTCGCGCCTCCAGGCGCATCACGGAGATCCTCGGCCGTCTGGGCTGATGCCGAGTACCCGGCACTCCCAAGTGCCGGGCACGGGACGGGGGTTCAGCGGGCGAGTTCCTTGGTGATGCGGTCCAGCATGAACGCCGAGGAATCGTGGGCCCGTTCCTCCCAGGCGAAGACGCAGGCCGTCGCGACGCCGTCGAAGTCCAGCTCGCGCAGGGTGCCGAAGAAGGCGTCCCAGTCGACCTCGCCCTGCCCGATGTCCAGGTGCTGGTGGACACGGGCCGTGGTGCCGGGCGGGTTGAGGATGTAGCGCAGGCCGCTGGAGCCCTTGTGGTTGAAGGAGTCCGCGATGTGCACATGCCGGAGCTTGTCGCCCGCGTAGCGCATCATCGCCGCGATGTCGGCCTTCGGGTCGGCCCCGGACAGGTGGAAGGAGTGCGGGGCACAGTAGAGGTAGTTCACCCAGGGCTTGTCGATCGCGCGGACCAGGTCCACCGCGGGAGTGTTCTCCTCGCAGAAGTCGTCCGGGTGGGCCTCCAGGTTCAGCCCGATGCCCTCGCGCTCGAACAGCGGGAGCAGCTCCTCCAGCGAGCGCCAGAACGCGGCCTCGCTCTCGGCGGCGCGCTCCGGGCGCCCGTTGAACTCGCTGTTCATCAGCGGGCATTCGAGCTCAGCGGTGATCTCGATCATCCGCTTCCAGTAGCGCACGGCCGCCTGCCGCTCGGTCTCGTCCGGCGAGGACCACTTGTACAGCGGCAGCACCGAGGACAGCTTCACACCATGTGTGCGCAGGGAGTTCTTCAGCTCCGCGATGCGCCGGTCGTCCGCGCGCGGGTGAAGGAAGAACGGCATGAAGTCGTCCCGCGGCGACAACTCGATGTACTCGTAGCCGAGTTCGGCCACCGTGCGCACCATGTCGTCGATCGGCAGGGCGCGGAACATGTACGGGTCGAGGGCGATCTTCATGCGGCACCTCCGTAGAAGTCGGGGCGGGGCTTGAGGTCCGTGGCGACGACGCGGCCCGACTCCAGGGCCTCGACCGTCGCGCCGGTGATGACGGTGGCGGCGTAACCGTCCCAGGCCGAGGGGCCGTTGGGCTCCCGGCCGGCGGCGACGCCCGCGATCCACTCGCGGAACTCCGTGTCGAAGGCCTCCGCGAACCGGCCGACCCAGTCGGTCAGCACCTCGCTGCTGTGCCGGCCGGCCGTACGGACGCCGACCGCGGCCGGGTCGGGCAGCCGCACCAGGCCCTCCTCGCCGACGGTCTCGCACTGGATGTCGTAGCCGTAGCGGCAGTTGACGAAGACCTCGAGGTCGATGCGGACGCCCTTCGCCGTCTCGAAGAGCATGATCTGCGGGTCCCTGAGGTGCTCGAACCGCTTGCTGGTGGCCCGCGGAGTGACCACCTGCGTGGAGACGATCTCGTCGTCGAGCAGCCAGCGCAGCACGTCCACCTCGTGAACCGCCGTGTCCAGGGCGGCCATCGAGGAGGTGTACGACTCCGGGACGGTCGGGTTGCGGTGCGCGCAGTGCACGATCAGCGGGGCGCCGATCCGGCCGGAGTCGATGACCTGCTTCATCTGGCGGTAGCCGGTGTCGTAGCGACGCATGAAACCGACCTGGACCAGGCGGCGGCCGTGGGCCGTCTCCGCCTCGATGATTTTCAGGCAGTCCTCGGCGGTGGTGGCGAGGGGCTTTTCGCAGAACACCGGCTTCCCGGCGGCGATCGCGTTCAGCACGTGCTCGGCGTGGGTCGGACCCCACGACGTCACCAGGACCGCGTCCACATCGTCCGCCGCGACCACGGCGGCACCGTCCGGCAGCACCCGGGCGCCGACCGGCGCCGCCGCCTCCGCGGCACGGGCGGGATCGATGTCGGTCACCGCGCTGACGCGAGCGCCCGTGACGGTCTCGGTGAGCCGCCGAATGTGCTCCTTGCCGATCCAGCCGGCACCGATCACACCTACACGTACAGTCATGGTCATTCCTTAATAGGGGGCATCAACGGGGCGATGACCGTGATCAGGCGCCACGTCCTACCGGTGGTCGTTCGCCGGCCGCCGAGTACCCGACAGACCGCAGCCGGCCAGGTGCTCACGCGTACTGATCGCGATCGGCAACGGCACCTCGGGCGCACACGGGTACAGGTCCTGCTCGACGATCACGAACAACTCGGCGTCCAGTCGGGCCAGTTCGGCGACGACCGCACCCGGGTCGGGCACGCCCGCGGGCGGCGACACGCACACACCACGCTTGACGGCCTCGCCGAAGGAGAGATCCTCGGCGGCGACCCGGGCGAGGATCTCCGGGTCCATCTGCTTGATGTGCACGTACCCGACGCGCTCGCCGAAGCGGCGGATGAGGTCGAGGTTGTCGCCACCGCCGTAGGCGACATGGCCGGTGTCCAGGCAGAGGTTGGTGTAGCGGCTGTCGGATTCGTTGAGCAGCCGCTCGATCTCGGGCTGGGTCTGGATGTGGCTGTCGGCGTGCGGGTGGATGACGAGCCGGATGCCGTACTGGTCGAGCAGCAGCTTGCCGAGTCGGTCCGCGGCCCGCCCGAATCCCGCCCACTGTGCGGCGGTCAGCTCGGGGGACTCGGTGAACGCGCCGGTCTTCTCGTCCCGGTACATCGGCGGGATGAGGACGAGGTGGTGCGCACCCGCGGCCTGCGTCAGCGTCGCGACCTGATGGACGTGGGCGAGCATCTCGTCCCAGACTTCGGGGCGGTGCAGCGCGCCGAAGGCGGTGCCGCCGGAGACCTTCAGCCCGCGGGCGTCGAGCTCCGCCTTCAGCCGCTGCGGATCGGTGGGGAGGTAGCCGTACGGCCCGAGCTCCAGCCACTCGTAACCGGCCTGCGCGAGCTCGTCGAGGAAGCGGGTGTACGACACCTGGTGCGCGTCCTCGGGGAACCAGACGCCCCAGGAGTCGGGGGCTGAGCCCAGGCACAGGTTGCCCGCGGTGGCGCGGAGCGGGGATGGCGCCGTTGCCATGGTGTGTCCTTCGGGGGAGAGGTCAGTTGGAGGTGGGGAAGTTGAAGCCGGCGGTGAGCTGTTGGGTGGGTTCGGGCCAGCGGGTGGTGACGACCTTGGGGCGGGTGTAGAAGCGGATGCCTTCGGGGCCGTGGATGGGGTGGTCGCCGATGAGGGAGTCCTTCCAGCCGCCGAAGGAGTAGTAGGACATCGGGACGGGGACGGGGACGTTGATGCCGATCATTCCGACGTGGATGTTGCGCTGGAATCGGCGGGCGGCTTCGCCGGAGGCGGTGAAGAGGGCGGTGCCGTTGCCGTAAGGGTTGGCGTTGATGAGGGCGATGGCTTCGTCGAGGGTGTCGACGCGGACGATGGCGAGGACCGGGCCGAACAGTTCCTCCTTGTAGGCGTCCATCTCGGTGGTCACGCGGTCGAGCAGGGACGGTCCGGTGAAGAAGCCCTCCTCATGCCCGTCGATCTTCAGTCCGCGGCCGTCGACGACGACGGTCGCGCCCTGCGTCTGGGCGACTCCGACGGCGTTCTCGACGCGTTCCTGGGCGGCCTTGGTGACTAGCGGGCCCATCTCCACGCCCGGCGCGTCACCAGGACCGACCTTCACCTCGGTCGCCTTGCGCTGAAGGATTTCGACGAGGGCGTCTGCCGCTGATCCGACGGCGACGGCGACGGCGACGGAGACGGCCATGCAGCGTTCGCCTGCGGAGCCGTAGGCGCCGGCGGTGATGTGGTTGGCGGCGAATTCGAGGTCTGCGTCGGGGAGGACGACGGCGTGGTTCTTGGCTCCGCCGAGGGCCTGGACCCGCTTGCCGTGGGCGGTGGCCTGGGTGTGGACGTACTTGGCGATCGGGGTGGAGCCGACGAAGGAGACGGCCTCGATGCCGGGGTGGGTCAGGATCGCGTCGACGGCGTCCTTGCCACCGTGCACGACGTTGAACACGCCGTCGGGCAGGCCTGCCTTCTTGTACAGCTCGGCGACGAAGTTCGCGGCGGAGGGGTCGCGTTCGGAGGGCTTGAGGATGAAGGTGTTGCCGGTGGCGATGGCGATCGGGTGCATCCACAGCGGGACCATGGCGGGGAAGTTGAACGGGGTGATGCCGGCGACGACGCCGAGGGGCTGGCGGAAGTTGTGGACATCGATGCCGCGGGAGACCTGGTCGGAGAAGGAGCCCTTGAGCACGTCGCCGAGGCCGCAAGCGTATTCGACGACCTCGCGGCCGCGGGTGATCTCGCCGCGGGCGTCGTCGACGGTCTTGCCGTGTTCGGCGGAGATGATCCGGCCGAGGTCTTCCTCGTGTTCGACGAGCAGCTGACGGAAGGCGAACATCACCTGCGTGCGCTGAGTCAGCGACGACTCCGACCAGGTCTCGAAGGCATTCCCGGCCGCCGCGACCGCGGCGTCGACGTCGGTGGTGCCGCCGAGGACGACGCGGGCCTGGGCCTGGCCGGTGGCGGGGTTGAACACGGGCTGGGTGTCGGTGCCGGGAACGGGGGTGCCGTTGATCCAGTGGGGAATGGTGTTCACCGGAGCGGGTTCCTTACAGGTAGTGGCGCTGGGTCTGCTTGTGGGTGGCGTAGGTGTCGTAGGCGGCCTGGGTGGTGTCGAGGGCGGAGACCTGGCTGACGGGGACGTCCCACCAGCCGTGGCCGGGTGGGTTGGGGCCGTAGAGGTCGGTCTCGACGTGCACGACCGTCGTCCGAACGGCCGCTTTCGCCTTGTCCATCGCGCTGCGGAACTCCTCCACGGAGGTGGCGTGCAGGACATCTGCGCCCAGGGAGGAGGCGTTGGCGGCGAGGTCGACGGGCAGCACCTCGCCGTCGATGAGGCCCGAACCGCTGTCCCGGTAGCGGTACTTGGTGCCGAAGCGCTGCGAACCGAGCGACTCGGACAGGGCGCCGATGGAGGCGAAGCCGTGGTTCTGGACCAGGACGATGATGACCTTCAGGCCCTCGGAGATCATGGTGACGATCTCCTGGGCCATCATCAGATACGAGCCGTCGCCGACCAGGACGACGACCTCGCGCGAGGGGTCGGCCATCTTCGCGCCCATGCCGGCGGCGACTTCGTAGCCCATGCAGGAGTAGGCGTATTCGACGTGGTAGGCCTTGGGGTCCCGGGCCCGCCAGAGTTGTTGGAGGTCGCCGGGCATGGAGCCGGCGGCGTTGATGACCACGTCCCGGTCGTCGAGGAGGTTGTTGAGGTCGCCGAGGATCTCGGTCTGGGCCGGGAGCGGGCCGTGGCCGACGGTGAAGCAGGCTTCCTCGATCTGCCTTGTGTGGGCGATGAGTTGGCGGGTGCGGTGGCGGTAGTCGGGGTGACCTCCCAGTCCGCCAGGGCTGCGGCGAGGGCCTGGATGCCCAGGCGGGCGTCGGCCACCAGCGGTTCCGCCGAGTGTTTGACGGCGTCGAGGCGGGCGACGTTGAGGTTGACGAAGGTGACGTCGGGGTTGGCGAAGACGGTGTGGCTGGCGGTGGTGAAGTCCGAGTAGCGGGTGCCGATGCCGAGCACCACGTCCGCGTCCCTGGCCAGCTCATTGGCCGCATAGGAGCCTGTCGAGCCGATGCCGCCGACGGCGTAGGGGTGGTCCCAGGGGACGGCGCCCTTGCCGGCGTGCGTGTCGGCGACCGGGATGCCGGTGGCCTCCGCGAACGCCCGCAGCTGAGTCTCGGCACCGGAATACACCGCCCCGCCGCCCGCCACGATCAGCGGCTTGTGCGCACCGCGCAGCAGCCGAGCCGCCCGGTCCACCGCAGCCGACTCGGGCACCGGGCGGCCGACGTGCCACACCCGGCGGCGGAAGAACGCGAGCGGCCAGTCGTACGCCTCGGCCTGCACGTCCTGCGGCAGCGCGAGCGTCACCGCGCCCGTCTCCACCGGATCGGTCAGCACCCGCATCGCGGCCAGCGCGGCCGGGATGAGCTGCTCGGGGCGCTGGATGCGGTCGAAGTACTTCGACACCGCGCGGAAGGTGTCGTTGACGGTGACGTCCCCGCCGCGGGTGTCCTCCAGCTGCTGCAACACAGGATCCGCGGCGCGGGTGGCGAACATGTCGGAGGGCAGCAGCAGGACCGGGATCCGGTTGGTGGTGGCGAGTGCCGCACCCGTGATCATGTTGGTGGAGCCGGGGCCGGTGGAGGCGGTGCAGGCGAAGGTGGCGAGCCGGTCGCGCATCTTGGCGTAGGCGACCGAGGCGTGCACCATGCCCTGCTCGTTGCGGGCCAAGTAGTAGGGCAGGTCGGCCTCTTGAGTGATCGCGGCCTGCAGCAGGGCCTGGCCGATGCCGGCCACGTTGCCGTGCCCGAAGATGCCCCACACGCCGGGGATCAGGCGCTGTTCCTGGCCGTCCCGCTCGCTGTACTGCGCGGCCAGGAACCGCACCAGAGCCTGGGCGGTGGTCAGTCGTACGGTGTTCATCGCGTCTCTCCGAAAGGCAGCCGGTACTCGTTCGGCGAGGTCACAGCAGGCTCACCGCCTTGTCGACGGCGCCTGCGACGTCGCCGCCGGCGGGGTAGAGCAAGGAGCGGCCGACGACGAGGCCTTGTGCGGTGGGCTGTTTGAGGGCGCGGCCCCAGGAGGTGAACGCGGCCTGGGGGTCGGTGACCTCGCCGCCGAGCAGGAGTGCGGGGAGGGTGGAGGAGGCCAGGACGCGTTCCATGCCGTCGACGACCGGTAGCTTCAGCCAGGTGTAGGCGGTGCGCCGGCCCAGCCCGGAGGCGATGGACACCGACTTGACGACGGCGTCCGTGGACAGGTTGTTGCGGATCCTCCCGTCCTGCCAGAGGGAGATGAACGGCTCGACCATGGCGATCAGTCGGCGGTCGTTGAGCTCGTCCACGGCCCGGGCGGTGTTCTCCAGGACGGACGGTGTGGCAGGGTCGGACAGCGCGATGCGGGTGAGCATCTTCCCGCCGTCGAAGCCCATCGCCGCGATGGTGTCGGCGTCGTAGCCGGTGAACCGGTCGTCGATCTCGAACACCGACCCGGCAAGCCCCGCCCGGTTCATCGACCCGAACACACTCTTGCCGTCCAGGACCCCGAGCAGCAGCAGGTCTTCGAGGATGTCGGCGGTGCCCAGCACTCCGGTCACACCCGGTCGCTCGAGTGCCACACACAGCCGGTCGAGGAGTTCGAAGCGGTCGGCCATGGCGTTCGGGTCCCCGCCCACCCGGTTCGCGCCGCGGGCGGGATGGTCGGCGGCGATGATCATGGCTTTGCCGTGTTCGCCGAGCAGCGAGGCGGCTCTGACGCGTCGGGCGGCGGCGGCCGTGATGGCGCCGGGGTCGTTCACGCGGGCGTTCACGATCCGGGTCACGTTCTGGGACGGCACGGGCTCACACCTCTCGCGGGACGTCGTCCGGGGCGGCCGAGCGCAGCTGCTCCTCGACCTCGGCCCGGGTGGGCATCGCCTCGGAGCAGGCAGGCCGGCCGGCCACGATGGCCCCGGCGGCGTTGGCGAAGGCCACCGTGCGGCGGGTGTCCCAGCCGGACAGCAGCCCGTGACACAGGGCCCCGCCGAAGGCGTCACCGGCGCCGAGCCCGTTGACGACGTCGACCGGAAGGGGCGGAACCTGGACGGCCACCCCGACCCGGCCCATGGCCAACACATCGAACGGCATGACGGTGGTTTCCCTTCGCTCCGGAGACACCGGGGAGTCAGCAGGGGACAGATCTGATCTGCCGCGCTCTACTAGCGCGCTCTAGATGAGTACGATGGGCTCTGTCTAAATGTCATGTCAATAGCCTGTTGCCGGGAGATTTCACGACGGGCCGTAAGGTGGGTGCGTCGAAGGGTGGGTTCACAGGTGGATGCGTCGGCCAGGCAGCGGCCCACGATGGCGGACGTCGCCGCGAAGGCGGGTGTGTCCAGGGCGCTCGTCTCGATCGTCTTCCGGGATCAGCCGGGGGCGAGCCAGGAGACCCGCGAGCGTGTGCTGCGCGTCGCCGACGAGATCGGCTACCGCCCCGACAACGCGGCGCGGCTGCTGGCCCGTGGCCGCAGCCGCACGCTCGGCGTCATGTTCACCGTGCACCAGACCTTCCACTCCGACCTGATCGCGGGCATCTACCCGGAGGCCGAGCGGCTCGGCTACGACGTGCTGCTCTCCGCCGCCACGGAGAGCCGCGGGGAGGGCAAGGCGGTCGAGGCGCTGCTCAGCCACCGTTGCGAGGCGGTGATCCTGCTCGGCTCCGACGCGGAGGCCGACTACCTCGACGAGCTCGCCCACCGCACGGTCGCCGTGTCGGTCAGCCGCCGAGTGCCCCAGGCGCACGTCGACTTCGTGCACTCGGCCGAGGGCAAGGGCGTACGGCAGGCCATGGAGCACCTCGTCGAGCTGGGGCACCGGCGGATCCTGCACATCGACGGCGGGCGTGGGCCCGGTTCGGCGGAGCGGCGGCGGGCGTACCGGGCGGCGATGCGGCGGCACGGGCTGGAGTCCGAGGCGCGGGTGCTGCCGGGCGACCACACCGAGCAGTCGGGCATCGAGACGGGGGAGTTGCTGCTGTCGGAGCGCGAGCGGGGGCTGCCGCTGCCGACCGCCGTGCTGGCCGGCAACGACCGTTGCGCCTGGGGGCTGTTGATGTCCCTTACGCGTGCCGGGGTCGACGTCCCGCGGCACATGTCGGTCGTCGGCTACGACGACAGCCACCTCTCCCACCTGATGCCGATCGGCCTGACCACCGTCCGCCAGGACGCGGCCCTCATGGCCGAGCACGCGGTGAGGTTCGCGGTGGAACGCCTCGAGGGCGAGGGCGTGGAACCCCGGGAGGCGGTGCTGGAACCGAAGCTCGTGGTACGCGGCACCAGCGGCCCGGTCCCGGAGGCCTGAGCACTCACACGGCCCGCTCCATACACACCAGTTGATCCCGCTCGTCCCACGATTCGACGACGGCGAACCCGAGCCGCTCGTAAAGGGCGATGGCAGGTGCCCGCCACTTCCACACCGACAGTCGTACGGTGTGCGCACCGCTCTCCGCCGCCTGCGCCAGCGCGGCGTCGACCAGCGTGGACGCGACGCCCCGGCCCCTGAACGCCGGATCCGTCCAGAGCCTCTTGACCTCGCACCGCCCGCCGACCGGGGCGGTCACCACCAAACAGCCCACGGCGGTGTCACCGCTGAGGGCCATCAGCACGACGTCGTCGACGAACGAGGTCCGCGGGTCCAGGACCTCGGCCCGATAACGGTCCGGCAGCTCTGCCGCATCGCCGACGGCCTCACCTTTCTCGGCCTGCGTGCGCAGATGGTAGGCCGTCAGCAACCCGGCCGGTCCGCCCTCGGTGGAGGCGTCCCGATCCGGCCAGCGGACTACGTGGACCTCTCCTTGATCAGTCATGACGCGAGCATCACACGCCACCCGCTACGAGGGGAACGAGATCCCGCACAGCCCACGGATACCGTCCATCACCCGCAGCGTGGCGATTGACTCGTCCAGCGTTCGCAGCGAGGACTGGAGGCGGTCCTCGGCGATGCACCGGGCCGCCTCCGCCGCCTCGAAGTGCAGGGCGTCGTGAGCGGTTTGAGGTTCGGTGTACGTCAGTGGTGTGCCGCCCCCGGACGGGGTGAGGCAGAGATCCCCGGGTTGGTAGAAAGGCCCGGGCAGGGTCAGGGTGGCGTGGGTGCCGGCGATCGTCGCGGCCGTGGGTGTGTCGCTGAAGAGGGTCGTGTGGACGACCGCCTGGTTGGCGTCGGCGTCGCGGAGGACGGCCGACAGCTGGCCGTTGACGCCCGCCGGGTGCGGCTGGCCGCCCGCCAGGATCTCGACCGGCTCGCCCAGGACCCAGGTGGCGAGGGAGATGGGGTAGGTGCCGAGGTCGAGGAGCGGACCGCCGGCGAGTTCGGGGCGCAGGATGCGGTGGCCGGCGGCGAAGTGCTCGCCGTGATCGGCCAGGACCGTGTGGATGTCGCCGAGCACTCCGGAGTCGAGGATCTGGCGGACCACGTCGAACTTGGGGAGGAAGAAGGTCCACAGGGCCTCGGCGCAGAACAGGCCGCGCTCGGTGGCCAGTTGGGCGAGCTCGGCGGCCTGGGTCGCGTCGAGGGCCAGTGGCTTCTCGACGAGTGTGTGCTTGCCCGACTCCAATGCCAGGCGCGCGCAGGGGAGATGGGCCGTGTGCTCCGTGGCCACATAGACGACGTCCACCTCCGGCGTCCTGACCAGTTCCTCGTACGAGCCGTACGCACCCGGGATGCCGTGCCGTTCGGCGAACTCCTTGGCCCGCCTGGCGTTGCGCGACGCGACGGCCGTGAAGCGCTGGCCGGTGTGGCGCCGGACGGAGCGCACGAAGCGCTCGGCGATCCAGCCGGTCCCGAGGACACCCCAGCGCAGGGCGGGCGCGTCCATCGGGTCCGGGGTGCGCGGAGCGGGCAGGCCGGTGGGGAAGCGGGGCGTTGTCAGTGCGGCCTCCGGGACGGGTTAGGGAGAGCAGGCGTCGTCACTCACACCTCCGGAACGTCGTCACTCACACTTCCGGAACGTCATCACTCACACCTCCGGAACCTGGACGGCGACCGTGCGGCCACCGTCCCGCATGGACACGATGACGGCCTCCGCCACCGCACTCGCCACCAGCCCGTCGTACGCCGTGGCCAGCGTCGAAGGCCGGCCCTGGGCCACGGCGTCGACCCACGCCTGGAGTTCCAGCCGGTAGGCGTCGGCGAAGCGCGGGCGCCAGTCGGCCGGGTAGCCGGTGGAGCGGGCGCGGGCCGCGTCGGTTACCAGCCTGGCCGGATCGGCCAGCGCCAGCGTGCCGCGCTCGCCGACGACCTCGCAGCGCACCTCGTAGCCGTAACCGGCGTTGAGGAACGACTCCACCGTCGTCAGTGCCCCGTCCGCCGTGCGCAGCAGCAGAACCTGCGGATCCCGCAGCCCGGTCACCGCCGAGGTGGGGCGGGCCGCATGCCAACTCACCTCGGTGATGCGGGAGTCGAGCAGCCACGGCACGGTGTCGAAGTCATGGATGGACGACCCGGTGACGCTGAACTCGTCCGTGCAGCCCGGCGCCGACGACACACCCCGGTTGACGCAGTGCGTCAACAGCGGCGCACCGACCGCCCCGGAGGCGAGCGCCGCCCTCAACTCGCCGTATCCCGGATCGAATCGACGCATGAAGCCGAGCGAGATGATCCGGGCACCCGACCTCCGCTCCTCCTCCAGCACCTGCACGCACTCGGCCGTGGTCGGCGCCAGCGGCTTCTCGCACATGACCGGTTTTCCGGCCGACACGGCGGCGACGGCGAGGTCGGCGTGCGTGCTGTCGTGGGAGGCGATGACGACGGCGTCGACCTCCGGGGCCGCGATCAGCGCGAGGGCGTCGTCGGTGGCCAGGGCGCCCGGCACGGCGGCGGCCACCTCGGCGGCCCGCGCCTTGTCGATGTCGGCGACGTAGGTGACCTCGGCGCCGGACACCCAGCGGTGCAGCGTGTTCACATGGTCGGCGCCCATGTTGCCGGCGCCGACGACTCCGACGCGTACCGCGCTCACGCGAGGCTCACCCAGCTGCCCTGCTCGGCGGACCGGGTCATGGCGTCCAGGGCGGCGGCGCTGTGCACGGCGTCGGCGAGGGTCGCGCCGTGCGGGGTGTTCTCCGCGATGGAGCGCAGGAAGTTGTGGGCCTCGACCACCTTGAGGTCGTCGTAGCCCATGGGGTTGGCGGCACCGGGTTGGAAGGCCGCGTACTCGCCCTGGCCGGGGCCGACGAAGACCGTGCTGACGGGCTGGTCCTGGTAGGCGGTGCCGCGGCTGACGGCGATCTCGCCCATCCGGCGGTAGTCCCAGAAGACCGCGCCCTTGGTGCCGTGCACCTCGAAGCCGTAGTTGTTCTGCTCGCCGACCGAGACCCGGCAGGCCTCCAGGACACCGCGGGCGCCGGAGGCGAAGCGCAGCAGGCAGTTGACGTAGTCCTCGTTCTCGACCGGGCCCAACTCGCCGCCCGTGGCCCGGGTGTGGCCCGCGGTGGCGCCGGTGGGCCGGGCGCGCTCCGGGATGAACACGGCCGTGTCGGCGGCGAGGGAGGTGATGTCCCCGAGCAGGAAACGGGCCAGGTCCACGCCGTGCGAGGCCAGGTCGCCCAGCACTCCGCTGCCGCCGCGCTCACGCTCGTAACGCCAGGTCAGTGCACCCTCTGGGTGCGCCGCGTAGTCGCTGAAGAGGCGGACGCGGACGTGCGTGACGGCGCCGATCTCGCCGGAGGAGATCAGTTCGCGGGCGTACGAAACCGCGGGCGCGTTGCGGTAGTTGAAGCCGACCGTGCCCTGGACGCCGGACTTGGCGACCGCGTCGGCGACCGCGCGCGCGTCCTCCGCGCTCAGGCCGACCGGCTTCTCGATCCAGATGTGCTTGCCCGCCTCGGCCATCGCGACGCCGATCTCCCGGTGCAGGAAGTTCGGCGCGGTGATGCTGACCGCCCGCACCCGTGGGTCGGCGGCCACCTCCCGCCAGTCCCGGACCCCGGAGGCGAAGCCGTACTGCGCGACGGCCTCCTCGGGACGGCCGGGCACCTCGTCGGCCACGGAGACCAGCTCCGGGCGGACGGACAGCTGCGGGAAATGGTGCAGGACACGGGCGTACGCCTGGGTGTGCACCCGTCCCATCCAGCCGAATCCCACGACGGCGACGCCGAGCGTACTCACGATGACTGCCCTTCTTTGGACCGGTCCACAACCTGCAAGCACACGATGAGGGCGTGTTACGCGACGTGTCAAGGTCTTTACAAAGGCGTCAGGCATATGGAACGGTCCAAGGATGAAACCGCCCACGATCCGCGACGTCGCCGAACGCGCCGGCGTCTCGAAGTCGCTGGTCTCGCTGGTGCTGCGCGGCTCGGAGCAGGTCCGGCCCGAGAAGCGGCAGGCCGTGCTCACCGCGGTCGAGGAGCTCGGCTACCGGCCCAACGCCGCCGCCCGCAGCCTCAGCGAGCGCCGCACGCGCACCGTGGGCGTGCTCCTCAACGACATGCGCAACCCCTGGTTCGTGGACCTCCTCGACGGACTCCACGCCCGGCTCTACGACAGCGGTCTGCACGTACTGCTGGCCGACGGTCACCTCAACCGACGCCTCGGCGAGGACCTCACCCACACCTTCACCGAGCTGCGCGTCGACGGCCTGGTCGCGGTCGGCACCCTCCAGGACCCTGGCGTGCTGCGCACCGCGGCCGACCGGGTCCCCACCGTCGTCGCCGGCACCCGGGAACCCGACCTGCCCGCCGTGGACATCGTCGCCAACGACGACGAGCTCGGCGCCCGACTGGCCACCGAGCACCTCATCGGCCTCGGCCACCGGCACATCGCCCACATCGCGGGCCAGGGCGCCATCGGCGAACTGCGCCGCCGCAGCTTCGAGACGACGATGCGCGAACACGGGCTGGCCGACACGGCCGTCGTGGAACAGGGCGACTTCACGGAGGAGGGCGGCTACCGGGCCACCGTCCGGCTCCTGAGCCGCCCGCAGCGCCCGTCCGCCGTCTTCGCGGTGAACGACGTGACCTGCGTCGGCGCCCTGTCGGCCGCCGAGGAGACCGGCCTCGTCGTGCCCAGGGACCTCTCCCTGGTCGGCTACGACAACACGTACCTCGCCCAGCTACGGCACCTCTGGCTCACGACCGTCGACAACGCCGGCCACGACGTGGGCCGCCGCGCCGCCCAGTACCTGCTCGACCGCATCGCGGAACCGGGCCGCCCGGCCCGCGTCGACCTGGCAACCCCGTCCCTCGAGGTACGGGGCAGCACGGCACGGCCACCCGGCTGACGCTTCAGCCCACCGCCTTCTTCACGAGCGCCGCGATCAGCGCCTCGTCTTCGGCGGTCAACTCCCGTACCGCGAAGGCGGTCGGCCACATGGAACCCTCGTCGAGCCGCGCCTCGTCGTTGAACCCCAGCGTGGCGTACCGCGCCTTGAACTTCTGCGCGGCCTGGAAGAAGCAGACGACCTTGCCGTTCCTGGCGTAGGCGGGCATCCCGTACCAGAGCTTCGGCGACAGTTCCGGCGCGCTCTCCTTGACGATCGCGTGGATCCGCTCGGCGAGCACCCGGTCCGCGTCCGTCATCTCGACGATCTTCGCGAGCACCTCGACCTCGGGATCCGCCTTGCCCGCCCGCGACCCGCGCCGCGCGGCCGCCTTCAGCTCCTGCGCGCGTTCCTTCATCGCGCCGCGTTCCTCGTCCGTGAATCCGTCGTACGACTTCTCGGTCGCGGAGGTGCTCCTGGCGGGCGTCTGCGTGCGCTTCATGGTGAGAAGGCTTCTCGAAAACTGACCGCTACTCGTGCGCCACGAGTTCCTCCTCTTCGGGGAGTTCCTCGGTGTCGACGCCGCGGACTTGGGCCAACTCGTGTTTGAGGGCGGCGAGTTCGGCGCCGCCGGCCATGTGGTTGGTCAGCTCGTCGAGGCTGACCTCGCTGCGGGAGGCGGACAGTTCCAGGGTGCCCAGGCGCAGGACGCTGAAGTGGTCGCCGACCATGTAGGCGTGGTGCGGGTTGTGGGTGATGAAGATGACGCCGAGGCCGCGGTCGCGGGCGGCGGCGATGTACTTGAGCACGACCCCGGACTGCTTGACGCCGAGGGCGGCGGTGGGCTCGTCCAGGATGAGGACCCGGGCGCCGAAGTAGACGGCGCGGGCGATGGCCACGCACTGGCGCTGGCCGCCGGACAGTGTGCCGATGGGCTGTTCCAGGTCGTCGAGGACGATGCCCATCTCGCGCAGTTCGTGGTCGGCGGTCTTCTTCATCTTCTCGATGTCGAGGCGGCGCAGGGGCCAGGGGCCCTTGGTCATCTCGGAGCCGAGGAAGAAGTTGCGCCACACCGGCATCAGGGGGACGACCGCGAGGTCCTGGTAGACGGTGGCGATGCCCTTGTCGAGGGCCTCGCGCGGGGTGGAGAAGCGTACCGGCTGGCCGTCGACGAGGAACTCGCCTTCGGTGTGCTGGTGCAGCCCGGAGATGATTTTGATGAGCGTGGACTTGCCGGCGCCGTTGTCGCCCAGCACGCAGGTGACCTGGCTGGGGTGGACCTGGAGGTTCACGCCGTGCAGGGCGCGGATGTTCCCGTACGCCTTGCCAGCAGTCTTCAACTCGACGACAGCCGCGGTTTCTTGAGTGGTCGTCATATGTATCACCTCCTGGTCGCCGACTGGCGGACCCACAGATTGATCAGGACGGCGCCGAGCAGCATGACGCCCAGGAAGGCCTTGAACCAGTCCGGGTTCCAGCCGGCGAACACGATGCCCTGATTGACCATGCCGAACATGAACGCACCGAAGACCGGGCCGATGGCGCTGCCGGCTCCGCCGGTCAGCAGACAGCCGCCGATCACCGCCGCCGCGATGTAGATCAGCTCCTGGCCGACGCCCTCGCCGGACTGAACGGTGTTGAACGTGAACAGCTGATGCATGCCCACGAACCAGGCACCGACCCCGACCAGCATGAACAGCGAGATCTTCGTGAAGGTGACGGGTACGCCGACGGCCCGCGCGGACTCCTTGTTGCCGCCGACCGCGAAGATCCAGTTGCCGTACTTCGTGCGCAGCAGCACCCAGGTGGCGATGGCCGCGAAGGCCAGCCA
This sequence comes from Streptomyces sp. CA-249302, assembly GCF_050936785.1. Taxonomy (NCBI): domain Bacteria; kingdom Bacillati; phylum Actinomycetota; class Actinomycetes; order Kitasatosporales; family Streptomycetaceae; genus Streptomyces; species Streptomyces sp. CA-249302. The sequence continues at coordinate 9,884,295 of NZ_JBNJMG010000001.1, forward strand.
GTAGAAGACCGTGATCTTCACCTGGACGCCACCGATGTCGAACGAGGACGCGAAGACCTTCCGGGCCTGGTCGAAGCCGTCCATGTTGCTGATGTCGTCGGTGGCGACGTTGGTGGTGACCAGCTTGGTCACCGCGAGGTTGGCGCCCTGGAGGATCAGGAAGGTGCCCAGGGTGACCAGGAAGCTGGGCAGGCCGGTCTTGACGACCATCCAGCCGTTGAAGAAACCGACGGCCAGCGAGACCAGGAGGGCGGCGAACACGCCGACCCACACGTTCACGGTCAACTGGTAGGCGAGCATGCTCGCGGTCAGCGCCGAGGTGATCACCGCGACGCCGGAGGAGAGGTCGAACTCGCCGCCGATCATCAACAGCGCGACCGGGAGGGCCATGATGCCGATGGTCGAGGACTGGTAGAGCACGGTGGCCATCGAGCTGCCGTCCCGCACCGGCGGGGCGGCGATCAGGAAGAACACGTACACCGCGGCGGCACCGAGGAAGACACCCACCTCGGGGCGAGCCAACAGCCGAAGGGCCAGGGGCCGTTCAGCAGTCCGCCCGTCGGTCTCCTTCGGGCCGGGGGCCGGCGGTGAGGTCACCGCCGGCTCGGCATGCTGGGTCGCACTCATCACCGGGTGCCCTTCGCGGCGAACGCGGCCACCGTGTCGGCGTTCTCCTTGGTGATGAAGGCCGGTCCCGTGAGGACGGGCGCGGTGCCGCCGCCGCTGAAGTTGCCGTTGTTCTTGTAGAGCCACAGGGAGTCGACAGCCAAGTAGCCCTGGAGGTACGGCTGCTGGTCGACGGCGAACTCGATCGTGCCGCTCTGCACGGCCTTGACCAGGTCCTTGTTGAGGTCGAACGTCGCGACCTTCGCCTTGCTGCCCGCGTCCGAGACCGACTGGATGGCGGTCAGCGCGATCGGGGCGCCGAGGGTGACGACCTGGTCGATGGATGAGTCCTGCTTGAGCTTGGCGGTGATCGTCGACTTCACCGAGGGCATGTCGGTGCCGTTGACGTAGAGGTTGTCCGTCTTGCCGCTGAAGCCCTTTTTGAGACCGGCGCACCGGGACTCCAGTGCCACCTGGCCCTGCTCCTGGATGACGCAGAGGGCGTGCTTGGCGCCGAGCTGGTTGAGACGCTTGCCGAAGGCCTGCCCCGCGATGTTCTCGTCCTGCCCGAAGTACTCGAGCATGCCGAGCTCCTTCCAGTTGTCCAGGCCGGAGTTGAAGCCGACGACCGGTATGCCGGCGGCCTTGGCCTTCGCGACCACGTCCTTCATGGCGTCCGGCTTGGCGGCGGTCAGGGCGATCCCGTCGACCTTCTGGTCGATCGCGTTCTGGACCAGGCTGGCCTGGTTGCCGGCGCTCGGGTCGCTGGAGTAGACGAGCTTGATGTTGTCCTTGGCGGCCGCGGCCTGGGCGCCCTTGCGGATCAGGTCCCAGAAGGTGTCGCCGGGGGAGGCGTGGGTGACCATGGCAACCGTCATCCGGGGGGTCGTGGCCTTGCCCGCGGAGGCGGCGGCTCCGCCCTCCTCGGACTTCTTCCCGCCGGAGCTGCTGGAACATCCCGCGGCGAGCAGGGTTCCGGCGACGACGACGGCGGCCAATGCGGCGGCTCGGTGATTTCTGTGCATGTCCCTTGCACCTCACTGTGCTGGTCAGGGCGGCTGATGCCGGGTGATGTGGGAAAACGGCTGCGGGGCGATCCCGGTCGGGAATCCATCCGGCTGGCGACTAGCGCGCTTTATTAGCGCGCTCTAGTGGCTCGTACTATGGAGCCGCTCCAGGGTGATGTCAATAACCTTGTCAGGACGTATCGACAAAGTGCGGGTGGGGTGAGGCGGGCGCCCGCGGACACGGCGGCGGGGCGGGTGCCCGTACGGACACCCGCCCCGCCGTGTGGAAAGGTCAGCGCACCGGTCAGCGCACCACGCTGAGGGACAGCGCGAAGCGACCGTCCTGGTCCGTCCACCAGTGCGCGAGCTCCAGTCCGGCCGCGGCCAGCTCGGCCCGCACGCCCTCCTTGCGGAACTTCGCGGAGATCTCGGTGCGCAGCTCCTCGCCCTCGGCGAAGTCGACGGCGAGGTCGAGCGCCGGGATCTTCACCGTCTGCGTGGCACGGGAGCGCAGCCGCATCTCGATCCACTCGTTCCCGGTGTCCCACAGGGCGACGTGGTCGAAGGCCTCGGGATCGAAGTCGGCGTGCAGCTCGCGGTTGACGACGGTGAGGACGTTCTTGTTGAACGCCGCCGTCACCCCGGCCGCGTCGTCGTACGCCTCGACCAGCACCTTCTCGTCCTTCACCAGGTCGGTGCCGAGCAGCAGCGCGTCGCCGGGGGAGAGAAGCGAGCGGATGGCGGCGAAGAAGGCGGCCCGTTCGGCCGGCAGCAGGTTGCCGATCGTGCCGCCGAGGAAGGCGAGCAGCCGGGGGCCCGGCGTGTCCGGCAGTGTCAGGCTCGCCGTGAAGTCGGCGATCAGGGCGTGCACTTGGAGACCGGGACGCTCCGCGACCAGCGCCTGGCCGGCCTGCGTGAGCGCGCTCTCGCTGACGTCGACCGGGACGTACGTGTGCAGCCCGGTCAGCGCGTCGAGCAGATGTCGCGTCTTCTCCGAGGAACCGGAGCCGAGCTCGACCAGGGTGCGGGCGTGCGTCGCCGCGGCGATCTCGCCGGAGCGGGCGACGAGGATCTCCCGCTCCGCGCGGGTGGGGTAGTACTCGGGCAACTCGGTGATCTGCTCGAACAGTTCGCTGCCGTGGGCGTCGTAGAACCACTTCGGCGGCAGCGTCTTGGGGGTGCCCGTGAGGCCGTTCTGGACGTCGGCGCGCAGCGCCGCCTCCGTGGCGTCCTCGGGCAGGGTGCGGGTGAGAAGGAACGGGCTCACGTACGGGGCTCCTTCGGCAGTGCGGTGGTCAAGTCGTCGCCCGGCTCCTTGAGGGGCGTGAGCAGTACGTCGGTGCGGCTCGCCGCGAGGAGAGTGCGGTCGGGGACCTCCTGCCAGTGCGGGTCGTCGTCGTAGGGCTCGGAGGCCACGACGGTGCTGCGGCCGGGTTGGTTGAGGTACCAGAGGGTGTCGCCCCAGGTGGTCGCCGTGATGCTCTCGCCGTTGGTGAGGAGCAGGTTCAGCCGGGAGCCGGGGGTCGCCTCGGCGACCTCCAGCACCGTGTCGGCCAGCGCCTGCCCCTCGTCGTCACCGGCCCGCAGCCGCGCCAGGACCAGCGCCCACACGAACGCGGAGTCGTTCCGGGCCTCCAGCGACAGCACGTCCACCGCGGGCAGGCTCGGCACGAGCGGCGCCAGCGAACGCGGCCACCCCTTGACCGCCCCGTTGTGGCTGAACAGCCAGGGCCCGCTCGCGAACGGCGCCGCCGCGGCCTCCGCGTCGGCACCCGACAGGGTCGCATCGCGTACGGCGGCCAGCAGCGCGCCGGTGCGCACCACCCGCGCCAGATCGGCGAAGGAGAGGTCGGCCCAGATCGGCCCGGCCCTGCGGTACCGGGCCGGTACCGGATCCTCCTCGGCGTACCAACCCACCCCGAAACCATCGGCGTTGACCGTCCCGTACCGCTGCCGCCGGGGCTCCCACGACTGGCGGTACAGACTGTGCACGGGCTCCACGAGGAGGCTGCCGAGCGGCTCCTCGGGGCCCAGGTACGCCAGGTGACGGCACATCAGACGTCTCCCGAGGACCGGGCGGTGCGGAACCCGGAGAAGATCTGCCGTCGGATCGGGTAGTCCCAGTTGCGGAACGTCCCCCGGCAGGCCACCGGGTCCACGGCGAACGAACCGCCGCGCAGCACCTTGTACTCCGGCCCGAAGAACACCTCCGAGTACTCCTTGTAGGGGAAGGCCTGGAAGCCGGGGTAGGGCGTGAGGTCGCTCGACGTCCACTCCCACACGTCGCCGATCAACTGCCTTACGCCGAGGGGTGATTCACCGGCCGGGTAGCTGCCGGCCGGGGCCGGGCGCAGGTGCCGCTGGCCGAGGTTGGCGTGCTCGGGCGCCGGGTCGGCGTCGCCCCACGGGTAGCGCGTCGAGCGGCCGGTCGTCGGGTCGTGCCGGGCGGCCTTCTCCCACTCGACCTCGGTGGGCAGCCGCCGCCCGGCCCAGCGGGCGTAGGCGTCGGCCTCGTACCAGCACACGTGCAGCACGGGCTCGTCGGCCGGTACCACCTCGGTGACGCCGAAGCGGCGCCGCAGCCACTGCCTGCCGTCCCGGTGCCAGAACAGCGGTGCGTGGATGGAGTGTTGGCGGATGTGTGCCCATCCTTCGGCCGTCCACCAGCGCTCGTTGTCGTAGCCGCCGTCGTCGATGAACGCCTGGTACGCACCGTTCGTGACCGGTGTGGTGTCGATGTGGAAGGGCGCCACCTCGCGCCGGTGCGCCGGGCGTTCGTTGTCCAGCGCCCACGGCTCGGTGGAGGTGCCCATGGTGAACGGGCCGCCGGGGACGAGGACTTCGGCCGGACCGGTGAACAGCGGTACCGGCTCCGGGTCCGGGGCGGTCAGGGCCTGCGGGCCCTTGCGGAGCTGATGGGTGATCAGCATCGTCTCGTCGTGCTGCTGTTCGTGCTGCGCGATCATCCCGAAGGCGAAGCCCGCCTCCGTCAGCCGCGTCCCGTGGAAGTCGGCGCTCTCCAGCAGGTCCGTCACCCGCCCGCGCACCTCGGCCGCATAGGCGCGGGCCTCGGCGGGCGGCAGCAGCGGCAGCGAGGGCCGTTCGGAGCGCGGGTGCTCGAAGGCGTCGTACAGGCCGTCGATCTCGGGGCGCATCGCGTCCCGGCCGGCGACCGCCCGCAGCAGCCACAACTCTTCCTGGTTGCCGATGTGCGCCAGGTCCCAGACCAGCGGGGACATCAGCGGCGAGTGCTGGGCGGTGAGGTCGGGGTCCTCGACGCAGCTGGTCAGCAGCGTGGTGCGGGCGCGGGCGGTGGCGAGGGTGGTCAGGGCCCGCTCCCGGAGCGCTTCGGCGTCGATGGCGGGGTCGGTCATGTGCGGAGGTCCTTCCCATGAGCGCGGTCGTCCGTGCCGCGCAGGCGGTCCAGCAGGTCGTCGGCGGGGGTACGGCCCTGAATGACATAGCGGTCCAGGTACGCGGTCACGGCGTCCGTGACCGCGGCGGTGGCGCCCAGCCGCGGCAGGGCCTCCAGCGCCGCCACGAAACAGGCGACGGCCGCCTCCCGCAGCTCGGGGTCGGCGAGCCCGTACCGGGCCGCGTCGGTCCACAGCGGATTGTGCGGGGCCGGCAGCCCGACAGCCCGCTCGGCCAGCGGCTTCACGGTCCGGTAGGCGGTCTCCGCGGCCTCCGCGTCCTCGAACAGCGCCGCCGTCACGGCGAGCGGCACGATCCACCCGTCGTCGCCGGGCTGGGCGTCGATCATGCGCAGTTCGAGGAACCCGCGCGGTCTGACCGGCGGGAACAGTGTCGAGATGTGGTAGTCGAGGTCCTCACGGGTCGGCGGTCTCGGCGCCCCCGACCTGGTCCACTCCCGGAAGGTCAGCCCCTCGGGTACGTCCCAGGGCCCGCCGTCCTGCCGTACGCACATCACCGGGGCGTCCAGGACGTGCCGGGCCCAGGCCGTGCGCGGGTCGCCGTCGAGCGCGGGGCCGCCCGCCCGGCCGGTCCCGATCTCCATCCAGGTCAGCTGCCGGGTGGAGCGCCAGCCCGTGGGCTGCCGGGCGGCCAGCGGGGAGTTGGCGAACGCGGCCACCAGGACCGCGCCCAGCTGGTGCGCCAGCCACCATCGCCGCCCGTGCCCGAGCGGCCCCGGCTCCTCGTAACCGGCGTCCAGGCACACCTGGACGGAGGCCGAGGTGCACATCATGCGGCGACCGGCCGGGCCGGTCCGGTCGAGGCAGGTCTCCATGGCGTCGTAGCGCGGTTCGTGCAGGAACCGGCGGGGTGCGTGCCAGGGGTCGTGGCCGATGCCGACGAGGCCGAGGTCGTGCCCGGCGAGCGCCGTACGGACGGCGTCGAGGTCGGCGGAGACGGTACCGATGCACTCCATCAGGGAGGTGGCGGGCGGCGAGCTCAGCTCCAGCTGGCCGCCGGGCTCAATGGTGAGCGCCGACCTCAGGGGCACGGTCCGCAGTGCGGCGTAGGCCGCTTCGAGTCGTTCGGGTGTCACGGGGAGCTGCGGTATGCGCAGCTCGTGGACGAGCCATTCCACCTCGACCCCGATGCCGCGAGGCGGTCCGGTCTTGAAGCAGATACCCCTGACCAGGGCCTCCACCTCGGCTTCGGTCAGGGCGGTGCGAGGCTCCGTACAGTCGCTGCAGTCGGTGGCTGAATCGGACACGTCGGGATCCCTTCTGAGGTTCCACCAGGCCGCCGACCCGGCCCGTCAGGCGCCCGGACGGCGGCACTCGTCCCACCCAAAACCCTCGTGCCGCTTCGCACAAGGGTGCGTACCGGCACGTTCCGACCCGGTAATCTCCTCGCACCCGAGGTTTCCTGCGGCTTTCCCGGGTGTTCGTGGGCGCGGAAAACTCTGTTGCACCGCATGTCCAGCATCGCCCACGATGCGTGCATGAGCACGACGGGGGAGCGCGCACGGCGTGCGCACGTGGCGCATACGGGGGTTGCGCCATGAGCGCGCGCCTGCGCGGCATCGCACGCGAGACGGAACAGATCGTCGCGGCAGGTTCGTACCGCACGTCCGACGGCCGCGAGGTGTCCGTCGACACGGCGGTGGAGGCGGCCCGGGCCGGTACGCACATGTACGGCCCGGAGCCCGTGCCCGTCCCGGAGACACCGCCCGCCGACACGTTCTTCGAGGTCACGGGCGAGAGCAGCCTGGAGGCCGCCCGCCGGCTCGGCGGCACTGTCGCCGTCCTGAACTTCGCGTCGGCCCGCAACCCGGGCGGCGGCTTCCTGAACGGCGCCCAGGCCCAGGAAGAAGCCCTCTGCCGCGCCTCCGCGCTGTACACCTGCCTGCTCAGGGCCCCGGAGTTCTACGACCACCACCGCTCGCACCGCGACGCGTTCTACACGGACCGCGTCGTCCACTGCCCGGCGGTACCGGTCTTCCGCGACGATCGCGGCCGACTCCTGGACGAGCCGTACACGGCGGGCTTCCTCACGGCCGCCGCACCGAACGCGGGTGTCATACGCCGTACGACACCCGACCGCGTCGCGGACATCCCGGGAGCCCTGGCCACCCGCGCCGAGCGGGTCCTGGAGACCGCCGCGGCCGGCGGCTACCGGCGCCTGGTGCTGGGCGCCTGGGGCTGCGGAGTCTTCCAGAACGACCCGGCGCAGGTGGCGGACGCCTTCCGTGCGCTACTCGCCCCGGGCGGCCGCTTCGCCCGCAGTTTCGAGCACGTGACCTTCGGCATCCTGGACCGCACGACGGGCAACACGACCCGCGCGGCGTTCGTACGGGCGTTCCCCTAGGCCGCAAGGCGAGTCCCCCGCAGACGGGGGATGGCTGCGGGGGACTCACCCAGGAAGAGGGCGGAGGGGCGGGCCGGGTTCCCGTCCCGCACGTGATTCAGCTCCAGCCGTAGCGTTCGTGCAGGCGGTTCCGGACCAGATTGAAGCGGCCCCGGTCCAGCGCGCACGCCTCCCGGCGCATCCCGGACTCGTGCAGCCGCAGTACCCGGTCCACGTCGACCCACGAGTCGCGCCCCGACTTGTCCCACGGCCCGCTGCCGATCGCCACCCACTCGCGGTCGCCGTCGTGCCGCTTGCTGGACAGTTGTACGGCGAGCAGCGTGCCGGCCGCCTCACGGGCGACGACCAGCACCGGGCGGTCCTTGCCGCGGCCGTCGTTCTCCTCGAAGGGGACCCAGGTCCACACGATCTCGCCGGGGTCCGGGTCGCCGTCGTGGGCGGGCGCGTACTCGGTGTGCACCTTGCCGACCTCGCGCGGGTCGGCCTCGGTGGTGGCGGTGGGCCCGAAGCGGCCCGGGACGTTCTCATCGGTAAACGCAGTCACGCACGCACCTTAGAGGACGGGTCAGTTGGCGGGGTCCTTGCCCTGTTCGCCCAGGCGCTCGACCAGGTCCTTGGCCTTCTCCACGCCGGTGTCGATCTGGTCGCCGTACTTGCCCTCGGTCCTGTCGTCGATCAGGTCGCCCGCCTTCTCCAGTCCTTGGCCGATGGCCTCGCCATGGGCCTCGGCGACGTCCTCCGCCTTGTCCTTGAGGTTCTTCAGGGACTCGAACATCGGGGTGTCCTCCTCCGGTTGCGACCGTGACCGTGCACACGGCGATGCTCCCCGCGCGGGAAGCGGCGGGACAAGAGGGCGCTCGAAGCACGGGGGCACGAACGCGGGGGCACGAACGCGGGGTTACGAAGAGGCCGGGGGCCCTCGCACATCGAGGACCCCCGGCACGCCGTACGGCTATCCCTCCTTCTCCACCGGCACCTTCTGCGAGGGCGGCGGTGGAGCGACCCCGTTCAGGGCCGGTGAAATCCCGCTCGGCGTCTGCCCGTTCTGGTTCATCGAGGAGAGCAGCTGGCGGGCGAGGCCGAGGCCCGTGCCGCCCATGGTGAGCGCCTTGGCGAGCAGGTCCGCCATGCCGTCGGCGCCGTTGAGGACCACCATGTTGTCGACGCTGCCGAAGGCGGACGCGCCCGCCTTCACGATCTCCGGCCAGTTCTCGGCGAGTTGCTGGGCGACCACGGCCTCCTGGTTCTCGGCCAGGGCCGCCGCCCGCGCCTTGATGGCCTCCGCCTCGGCCAGACCCTTGGCCTTGGTCGCCTCCGCGTCCGCGAGCCCCCTGGCCTGCGCTGCCGCCGCCTCGGCCTCACCGGTGGCCCGCGTCGAGGCCGCCGTCGCCGCACCTCGGGCCTTGGTCGCCTCGGCCTCGGCACTCGCGGCCGTCTTGACCCGGGTCGCCTCGGCCGCCGCCGCGAGCTCCGTCTCCTTCGCCTTGGCCTCGGCCGCCGAGATACGCGCGTCCCGCTCGGCCTCGGCGAGCGTCCGCTTCTCGTAGGCCTGGGCGTCGGCCGGCTTGCGGACGTCCGCCTGGAGCTGCTGTTCCCGCCGGTGCGCCTCGAGTTCGGCGACCCGGGTCTCCTGGACGACGACCTCCTGGCGGGACGCGGCCGCCGCGAGCGGACCGGCCTGCTGGGCCTTGGCCGCCGCCTTGTCCCGCTCGGCCTGGTAGCCGGCCTGGAGGATCTCGCTGTCCCGGGTGGCCTCGGCCATCCGCGCGAACGACTGCTGCTCGGCCTCGGTGGCCAGCCGGTTCGCCTCCGCCTGCGCGATGCGCGCGTCCCGCTGGACGGCCGCCGCGTGCGGGGCGGCCAGGTTCTGGATGTACCCGGTCGGGTCCTCGATCTCGTGGATCTGCAGCGAGTCGACGATCAGACCCAGCTTCTCCATCTCCGTGCCGCAGGCGGCCCGGGTCTGCCCGGTGAGTTTCTCCCGGTCGCGGATCATGTCCTCGACCGTCAACCCGCCCACGATGGACCGCAGATGACCGGCGAACACGTTGTGCACCCGCTCGGACATGAGCTTCTGCTGGTCCAGGAAGCGGCGGGCCGCGTTCGCGATCGACACGTAGTCGTCGCCCACCTTGAAGATGACCACGCCCCGCACCTTGAGCGGAATGCCCTGGTGCGTCGCGCAGTCCACATGCAGTTCGGTCTCGTTCAGGTCGAGCGACAGCTTGCGCACCGCCTGCACGCCGGGCAGCACCAGCGTGCCGCGCCCGGTGACGATGCGGAATCCCATTCCCTCCCCGAGGCCCTCCGTCTTGTGCTTGGAGCCGGAGATGACCAGTGCCTCGTTGGGTTCCGCGACCCGCCACATCAGCTTGAACAGACCGATCAGAACGGCGACGGCCAGGACGGCCACCCCCGCAACGACGCCGACGATCATCGGCATACGCCCCCTTTAATCCTTCTGATCCTTGTTGAATTCGGTGGCACCCGGTCCGCTCAACTGTCGTACGCCTCCGTCACGTAGACCGTCCTCGGCGCCTGGTACTCCACGACCATCACCACCGTGCCCCGCTCGATCCGGTCCGTCCCGCCGGCCCGGTACGCGAGGAAGTGCTCGGCGCCGCCGCGCACCCGGACGATCACCTCGCCGACGAGTCCGGGCCCGACCGTCCCGGTGACCCGTCCCATGAGCCCGACCATCGACGCATCGTCCATGGTCACAGGGTAAGGGCCCAACTCGCCTATGCCGCCTGGGCATCCGTGACGGCCCGTCCCGGCGGCCACGCCTCGTCCCAGCGCAGCTCCGCCTCCAACTGGGCGGCGAGCGAGATCAGCAGCTCCTCGCTCCCGGCGGGTCCGAGGAGCTGCGCGCCCACGGGCAGCCCGCCCTCGACGAACCCCGCGGGCACATTGACACCGGGCCAGCCCAGCACGTTCCACGGCCAGGCGTAAGGGCAGGCGGCGATCATCGCGCGGTCGGTGGCGAAGCCGCTCAGCGGCAGCATCGCCCCGACACGGGGTGGGGGAGCGGCCGTTGTGGGCGCGAGGATCACGTCGTACGACTCGAAGAATCCGCCGATACGACGGTGCAGCACCGCCTCCGCCCGCCGTGCCGCCCGCAGCGGTGCCCCGCCGAGCAGCCGGCCAAGGCGGGCGGCGTCGCGGGTGCGCCGGTCGAGGAGCAGGGGGAAGGGGGCCTCGCCGACACGTTCGGCGAGGCCGACGGTGGCGCGGGGGATGAAGGTGAGGCCGATCTGGCCGTAGGGCGGGTCGGCCTCCACGACGGTGTGTCCCAACCCGCTTATCTTTTCGGCGAGTTGGAGGACCTGGCGGCGCACCTCCGGTCGGAGGCGGGCGGGCAGGGCGGTGAACGGGGGCTTGAGGGAGAGCGCGATGCGCAGTCGCCCGGGGTCGCGGCCGGCGGCCTCGGAGGCGTTGATCGCGGGCGGGCGGTGCGGGTCCCGCTCGTGGTTGCCGCTCGCCGCGTCGAGCAGGAGGGCGGCGTCCGCGACCGTGCGGGCGAGGGTGCCGTTGACGGTGATGCCCTGGAAGGACTCGCCGCGCGGCCAGGTCGAGATGCGGCCGCGCTGCGGCTTGATGCCGACGAGGTGGGTCCAGGAAGCGGGGATGCGCACGGATCCGGCGCCGTCCGAGCCCAGTGCGGCGGGCACGAGTCCGGCGGCGACGGCAGCCGCCGAACCTCCCGACGAACCGCCGGGAGTGTGCTCGGGATTCCAGGGGTTACGGGTCGCGCCGAACGCCGGCCCCTCGGTGAACGGCCACTGTCCGAACTCGCAGGTGTTGGTCTTCCCGACGATCACGGCCCCGACCGCGCGCAGCCGCCGTACCGCCTCCCCGTCCTCGGCGACGGACGGGAACTCCCCTTCGCAGCCGAAGGCGGTCGGCTCGCCGGCGACGTCCATGTCGTCCTTGACGGCGACCGGCACACCCAGCAGCGGTTTGCGCACCCCCGCGGCCAACTCCTTGTCAGCGGCCTCGGCTTCGGCGAGCGCGGCCTCGGTCCGGACGAGCCGGAAGGCGTTGAGGGTGGGCTGCGTCGCCTCGATCCGTGCGAGGGTCCGCTCGACGAGCGCCCGGGAGGTGACGGCGCCGTCGGCCAGCGCACGCGCGGTCTCCAGCAAGCCTGCGGAACGGTCGGGCGTCATGCGGCACACCTCCGGGACGACACTGTCTACCGAACGGTAACGTCCGAAAGCGCTTCGCCGGAACGCCTTGCCCGGACCGGCAGTTGGGCGTGTGCGCCACAGTGCTCACACAGAGCTCACCGAGTCATGCGCGAACCATTGACGTGCTGGAAACCTCACCCTTACCTTCTGATCGACTTTCCGAACCTTGTTCGGCATGTCGGACATTGGAGCGATGTTTTCGTACCAGGGAGAGCCGCCGTGACCACACGTCCCCCCAGCCTGTCCCGTCGTGCCCTGCTGCGAGCGATGGCCGTGCTGCCCGCCTCGGCCGTGCTGCTGGGCGAACTGCCCGGCAGCGCCTTCGCCGCCGCACCGGCGAGCGGCTCCGCCACCCGGTACACGATCGTGCCGTTCCTCAACAGCGACGACGGCACGGTGAACGTCTACCAGTCGGACGACGCCACCGACTTCCGCCTCGTGCAGTCCTCCGCGTACACCCCGCCGAGCAATCGCATCCGCGACGCGAGCGTCTTCAAGCACACCGACGGCTACTACTACCTCACCTACACCACGCACACCTGGCAGGACGTCAGCACCACCATCGGCTTCGCGCGCAGCTCGGACCGGGTCAACTGGAGCTTCCTGTACGACTACACGGTGCCGATCACCGACCTGTCCCGTGCGTGGGCGCCGGAGTGGTTCGTCGACAGCGACGGCAGCGTCAACGTCATCGTGTCCTGCTCGGTCACCAGCGACGAGTGGATCTTCACCCCGTATCTGCTGACGGCGACCAACTCCGCGCTCACGGCGTGGACTTCACCGGTCGCCCTGTCCGGTATCGGCTCCAACCACATCGACACGTACATCGTGAAGGTCGGCTCGACGTACCACGCGTTCACGAAGAACGAGACGGCCAAGTACATCGAGTACGGCACCGCGTCGAGCCTCGCCGGACCGTACACGATCTCGAAGACCGGCGACTGGGCCGGCTGGGGCAGCTACCGCGAGGGCCCGTCCGTCATCCAGCTCGACAACGGCGGCTGGCGGATCTTCTTCGACGGCTACGGCGACGGGAACTACTACTACAGCGACAGCTACGACACCTTCGCCACCTGGTCCACCGCGAAGGCCCTGCCCTCGATCTCGGGCACGGCCCGCCACTTCACGGTCATCAAGGAGACGGTGACGGGCGGCCCGAGCCTCTCGAAGAACGTCACGCGTTCCTTCCAGTCGGCCAACTACACCACCCGCTACTGGCAGGAGCAGTCCTCGCTCCTCAACCTCCCCGTGGTGACGAGCTCCAGCACCAGCGCCGAGAAGTCGGCGTCCACCTTCACGGTGGTGGCGGGCCTGGCCGACTCGAACGGCTTCTCCTTCCGCGACGCGTCCGGCAACTACCTGCGCCACTACAACTTCCGCGCCCGCTTCGACGCGAACGACGGCACGTCGACCTTCGCCAAGGACGCCACGTTCATCGCGCGCACCGGCTCGTCCTCGGGCTCGATCCGCTGGGAGTCGTACAACTATCCCGGCTACTACCTGCGCCACTACAACTACCAGTTGGTCGTCAACGCGACCGACGGGACGGATCTGTTCCGGACCGACGGATCGTTCGTGCCGGTCACCGCCTGGAGCTGAACCCGGCAAGAGTGACCTCGATGGTCGATCAGGCCGGTGGAGGCAGGACCGGCCTGCCCGACGCCGTCGCGCGGATCGCGTGGATGTGGAGGTCCACCGCGGCGGCGAACAGGGCGTCGTCGTCGGTGGCGACGGCGAGCGCCGGCACGTGGGACAGGCGGGGTTCCTCGCGGGCGACGTTCGCGTAGAGCGCGGCGAGGGCCGTGTCGTCCTTGCGGCGGGTGTCGGCGTCGAGGGACTCCCGCATCGCGTCCACGGTGAGCAGGCCCATCAGCGTGTCCGTGAACAACTGGTAGTGGAAGAGCGCCTGTTCCTGCGTCAGCCCCGCATCCAGGAACAGCCGCAGCGTGGCGAGCGAGACCGCCTGGTCCCCGGGGCCCCCGGTGTTGCGGTAGCCGAGCCAGGCGAGGGTGACGGCGTGCCGGCGGCCCACCTCCCGGCCCAGACCCGCCAGTTGGCGCAGGTCCTCGGCCCAGTCGCCGCCCGGCGTGAAGCGGCCGGCGATCTCCACGAAGATCCGGTCGGCCAGGGCGAGCATCAGCTCGTCCTTGTCCCGGAAGTGCCGGTACAGGGCGGTCGCCGCCACGCCGAGCCGACTGCCCAGCGCCCGGAAGGTCACGCCGCTCGGGCCCTCGGCGGTACTGATCTCCACCGCGGCCTCGACGATCTCCTCGCGGGTGAGCGCCCCGCCTCGACGCCGCTCTCGGACGGTCCCTGCATCCCCCACGCGCTGTCCCTCCCTGTGCTCGGCCCTGTCCGGCCGTCGGCCTGTCCCGACGCTCGCCGCCTGCCGATGATCCTAAGGAGAAACTGCGGGAACAGTCTAGACAACAGTGTTCACATCACTGTTCAATCCTCGGCAAGCCACACCCCGTCTCCCCGCTGGAGCAGTGATGCCGCTTCCCGTGCAGCGCGCCGAGCCCGCCCCCGTGCCCGACACCGCGACCCAGGTCATGGTCGCGATGCGGGACGGAACCCGGCTGGCCACCGACGTCTACCTGCCGCCCGACCGCACCGGCCGACTGCCGACGGCGCTGGTCCGGCTGCCGTACGACAAGAACAGCCGTTACGTCTTCATGGACCGGATCGCCGCGTATCTCACCGCCCGCGGTTACGCCGTGGTGGTGCAGGACGTGCGCGGCAAGTTCCGCTCCGAGGGCGAGACCATGCCCTTCGTGCACGAGGCCGACGACGGCTACGACACCCTCGACTGGATCGTCCGGCAGGACTGGTCCGACGGCCGGGTCGGCATGTTCGGGGACTCGTACTACGGCGCGACCCAGTGGGCCGCCGCCTCCGCCGGACACCCGGCCCTGCGGGCGATCGCTCCCCGGGTCACCGGCGCCGACGGCATCCGCCCCGACTACTGGCACCGCGACGGGATCACCCAGCTCTTCGGCGCGCTCTACTTCGCCGCCTACTGGACCGACAACTGGTCGTACGAGTTCGCCCCGGACCTGACCCGGCGCCCGCTGTCCGCCGTGATGGACACGATCGCCGAGGGAATCGGCTCCCGGCCCGCCATGTGGGACGCCTACTTCCCCGAGGTCAGGACCCTGCCGGCGTTCCCGCACGGGCACCCCTTCGACGGCCGCCCGATCCCGGTGCTGCACCAGGCCGGCTGGTACGACAACTGCCTGAAGCCCAGCATCAACGACTGGGCCGAGCTGGCCGCACGGCCGCGGTGGGCGCCGTTGCAGTACCTGCACGTCGACTCGATCGACCACGAGGGCTATCACCTGGACGACGTCCCGGTGCCGCCGGAACTGGACCACGCGACGGTCGACTCGGCCGTGGACCGGCTGCTGCCCCGCCACCTCGATCCGCTGGTGGCGTTCTTCGACGTGTTCGTGAAGGAGGAGGGCGCGGCGGAGAGCCTGCCGCGGGTGCGGTGGCACCACGGGCACGTCGGCGATCGTACGGCCGCGGCCTGGCCCCCGCCCGGAGCCCGCGACCTCCGGCTCCGCCTGTCGGACGCGCCGCGGGCGGCCGTCGACGAGCGCGGTGGCGGGCTGAGCGCGGATCCGGCGGCCGCGGAACAGGCCGTCACCTGGGTGCACGATCCTGCGGATTTGGTGCCGAGCCTGCTGGAGGACTCGTTCTCCGCCGTGCGCCACCACGTCGACGAGGCGTCCCTGCACCGCCGTTCGGACGTCCTCACCTTCACCACCGAGGCGGTCACCCAGCCGCTCGACCTGGCGGGCCCGGTGCGGGCCACCCTGAACGTAGGGACGGACGGCCCGGGCGCCCATGTCCACCTCAAGCTGCTGGACGTCTCACCCGACGGCCGCGCGCATGTGCTGGTCAGCGGGCAGCGGCTGATACCCGGCGGACCACCCGCACCGGCAGCCTTCGACCTCACCCACGCGGGCTACCGGGTCCGCCCCGGCCACGCCCTGCGCCTGCACATCGCCTCCAGCGACTTCCCCACCTACCTCCCGCATCCGGGCACGGAGGAGAACCCCTGGCTCGCGGCGACCGGCAAACCCACCACCCAGACCCTCACCACCGGCGGCGAACGGCCCTCCTCGCTCTCCCTGACCGTCCTGGACCCGGAGCGCGTCTCATGACCTGGCGGCAACTGCTCGCCGCGGCGGCTTCCGTCACGGCGCTGGCCCTCGGCCTCTCCGGCTGCACCGGCCTGCCGGCGGCCACACTCGGGAGCGGGCTGCTCCGGACGACCTCGGACCCGGCACGCGGCCGGTTGTCCTCGCTGGTCTGGGACCTGCCGACCGGCGAGCCGACCACCCTGGACTACCAGCAGGCGGGCGACTCGTCGCCGTATCTCGTGGTCAGCAATCTCTGCGACAGCCTGCTGCGCCTCAACCCCGACTACAGCACGTCCCCGGCGCTCGCCAGGTCCTGGAAGCGGCCGGATCCCCGGACGCTGGTGCTGCGGCTCCGCGACGACGTCCGGTTCTGGGACGGTACGGCGCTCACCTCGGCGGACGTCGTCTACAGCCTGAAGCGGCAGCTGGACCCGAGCGCGGTGGCCAACTCCTTCTTCGTCAACGTCAGTTCGATCGAGGCGACCGACGCCCACACCGTCACCGTGCGTTTCAGTAAGCCGGACGAGCTGTTCCTCAAGGAACTGGCCACGACCGCCGGCACGGTCGTCCAGGCCCGCTACGCCCGGCGCGCGGGCAGGAAGTTCGGCACCGCCGCCGGTGGTCTGATGTGCTCGGGGCCGTTCCGGCTGGCGAAGTGGACCTCCGGCGCGAGCATCGAGCTGAAGGCCAATCCGCACTACTGGGACACGGCCCACCGGGCGCACGCGGACAAGGTCACGCTGCTGTTCGTCACCGACACCACCGCGCTCACCCAGGCCCTGGCCAGCGGCGCGATCGCGGGCGCCTACGAAGTGCCCAACTCCGCGCTGCCCACGCTCACCGGCAGCCCCGGCGGCCGGCTCTACTACGGCCCCAGCCTCAAGTCGCTGCAGATGATCCCCGTCCAGTCCACCGGGATGTCCGCGGACCCGGACATCCGGCGAGCGCTGAGCCTGGCCATCGACCGGCGCCAACTCGCCCGTACCGTCTACCGCGGAGCCGCCGTCCCCAGCACCACCGTGCTGCCGGAGACCGGCTGGGACCCCGCCGCCAAGGCCGACTACCAGGCGGCCGCCGCCTCGATGCCGCTCGTGCACGCGACCCCGACCGCCGCGGATCTGAAGGAGGCCAGGGCACTGGTCGCCAAGCACCGGGGCGAGCTGCGCTCCGCGGTCCTGGCGGTGCAGGCGGGCTCCCAGGACCTGCTCAGCACCGCGGCCGTCATCCAGCAGGCCGCCAGGTCCATCGGCATCACGCTCACCGTGCGCCAGCTGCCCGCGCTCCAGTTCTCCAGCATGTTCTACGACCCCTCCTACCGGAAGGGCCTCGACTTCGCGCTGGCCGAGACGTTCCTTGACATCCCCGACCCGCTGGACTGGGTCCCCAACCTGGCGCTCTCCGACGCCATCTTCAACTGGACCGGCTTCTCCGACCCGGTCGTCGACTCCGCGCTGGCCGAGGCCCAGCAGACCAGCGACCCCCGGGCCCGCGCCGCCCTGATCATCGCGGCGCAACGCCGCTGGGAGGCCCGCACCTTGGCCGTCCCGCTGCTCTCCCTGCACGAGGTGACCTACATGAACAACGGCATCACCGGCGCCCCCACCTCCTTCGCCGCCCTCTTCTCGCCCTCCCTCGCCCGGATCGGAAGCAGGTGACCGCCGTGCAGCCCCTCGCCCGCTCCGCGCTCACCTGGCTGCTGCGCCTGCTCGGCACGGCCCTCACCATGCTGGTCGCCGCGTTCGCGATGTTCGCCGCGCTGAACCTCGCCCCGGGAGACCCCGCAAGCCGGCTCGCCGGACCGCGCGCCTCCGCACGCACCGTCGACGCCATCCGCCGCCAACTCGGCCTGGACCGGCCGCTGTCCGTGCGGTTCTGGGACTGGCTGACCGGCCTCTTCCACGGCGACCTCGGCACCTCCCTCACCTACCGGCAGTCCGTCTCCTCGCTCCTCGGCCCCCGGGTCACCGACACCCTGCTGCTCGTCGGTTACGCCGCCGTCCTGATCGTCGTCCTCGGCCTCGGGCTCGGCATCTGGTCCGCGGTGGCCCGGCGCGGCGGCACCGTCGTCGCCGCGTTCACCGGCGTCGGCCTGGCCGTGCCGGCCTTCGTCGCCGCCTCCGCACTGGTCGCCCTGCTCTCGGTGAAGGTCCACTGGTTCCCCGCCCTGGGCGGCGGCGGACCCGCGCTCGGCGACCGCCTCCACCACCTCACCCTGCCCGCGGTGACGCTCGCGATCGCCTGGGCCGCCTATCTCGCCCAGATCGCCCGGGCCGCCGTCCGCGAGGAGGCGGGCCGGGAACACGTGGAGACCGCGCGCAGCCGTGCCCTGCCCGGCGGGCGCATCCTGCGCCGACACATCCTGCGCAACGCCATGATCCCGATCAGTACGGCCGTCGGACTGACCGTCGGCGGGCTGATCGCCGCGGACGTCGTCGTGGAGCAGGCCTTCGGTCTCAACGGGCTCGGCTCGGCGCTGGTGGCCGCCGTCGCCCAGAAGGACACGCCGGTCGTCCAGGCCGTCGGCCTGCTGATGGTCGTCGTCTTCATCGCCGTCAACAGCGCGACGGACGTACTCAATTCGGCCCTTGACCCCAGAATCCGGGCGGTGAGTTCCCGATGAGCGACGCCACCGAAGCCGCGCCCGCCCTGCGGCTCGGCACCCGCGGACTGTCCCTGCGCATCCGCGCCGGACGTCTCACACCCGGCACCGCCGTACCGGCCGCGCTCGCCGTACTCCTCGTCGCGCTCGCCGTGCTGGCGCCCGTCCTGGCCACGCACCAGCCCAACACCGTGGACATGGCCGCGGCCAGTCAGGACCCGTCCGCCGCGCACTGGCTCGGGACCGACGCCCTCGGCCGCGACCTGTACTCCCGGCTGCTGTACGGCGCCCGGGTCAGCCTGCTCGGGCCCGCCCTGGTCATCGTCGGCGCCACCGTGGGCGGAGTCGCCGTCGCGCTGCTCTGCGCCTGGCGGGGCGGCTGGCTCGACCGGGTCGTCAGCCGGATCAACGACGTCCTCTTCGCCTTCCCCGGACTGCTGCTCGCGGTCCTGGCCGTCGCCGTCTTCGGCCCCGGCCTCACCGCCCCCGTGGTCGCACTGGCCGTCGCCTATCTCCCGTACATGGCACGCATCGTGCGCTCGGTCGCCGTCCGCGAGCGGCGGCTGCCCTACGTGGCCGCCCTGGAGGCCGCCGGCATGTCCGCCTGGCGGATCAACCTGCGGCACCTCCTGCCCAACCTGACGCCGTTCGTCGTCGCCCAGGCAACCGCCGCCTTCGGCTCCGCCCTCATCGACCTCGCCGGGGTCTCCTTCCTGGGCCTGGGCGTCCAACCACCCACCGCCGACTGGGGGTTGACGGTCTCCGAGGGGCAGTCCTCCCTGCTCGCCGGGGCGCCCGGGCAGAGCCTGATGTCCGGCGGCCTGATCGTCGTCACCGTCGTCGTCTTCAACCTCCTCGGCGACACGCTGACCGCCCGCATCGACCGGGAGGACCCGCGATGAGCACCGCCCCCGCCCTGCTCCGCGCGGAGCACCTCGGCATCGACCTGCACCGCCGGCGGCAGCAGCCCCGCACCCTCGTCCGCGACGTCACCTTCGACCTCGCCCCCGGCGAGGCCCTGGGCCTGGTCGGGGAGTCCGGCTCCGGGAAGTCGCTGACCTCACGCGCCGCCGTACGGCTGCTGCCACGGGACGCACGGACCCGCGGCACCCTCGCCTTCGAGGGCCAGGACGTCCAGGCCATGAGCCGTGAGCGGCTCACCCGCTACCTCTCCCGCGAAGCCGCGATGATCTTCCAGAACCCCCGGGCCCACATCAACCCGGTGCGCACCCTCGGCGACTTCCTCACCGAACCCCTCACCTGCCACCTGGGCCTGACGCGCCCTCAGGCCGAGGAACGCCTCCTCCCACTGCTCGCCGACATCGGCATCGCCGACGGCCCGCGCCGCCTGCGCCAGTACCCGCACCAGCTCTCCGGCGGGCTGCTGCAACGCATGATGATCGCCTCCGCCCTGGTCACCGAACCCCGGCTGCTGCTCGCGGACGAACCCACCACCGCCCTCGACGTCACCACCCAGCAGGACGTCATGGCCGTACTCGACGAACAACGGCGCGAGCGGAACCTCGCGTTGCTGTTCGTCACCCACGACCTGGAACTGGCCGCGGCCGTCTGCGACCGCATCGCCGTCATGTACGCCGGCACGATCGTCGAACTCCGCCCCGCCGCCGACCTGCACACCGGCCGCCGCCACCCCTACATCGCGGGCCTGCTCGCCGCCCGCCCGGGCCTGGGCGAGCCGGGCGCACGGCTGCCCGTCATCCCCGGCCACCCGGCCGCCGCCCACGAAACCGGAGAGGGCTGCCCCTTCGCCGCCCGCTGCGCCTTCACCGAGGACCGCTGCCGCACCGAACGCCCCGCACTGCACCCGGACCCGACCGGCTCGGTCGCCTGCCACCGCGCCGCCGAACTCGCGGGCGACCTCGACCGCCGAAAGGAGGCCGCGACATGAGCGCGTCCGCTGCCGTAACGCCCGTACCCCTTCTCGACGTCTTCGGTCTGACCAAGCGCTATCCCACCCGCCAGGGCGAGATCACCGCCTGCGAGGACGTCAGCTTCCGGGTGGCGCGGGGTGGGGCCCTCGCCCTGGTCGGTGAGTCCGGGGCCGGGAAATCGACGGTCATCCGGCTCGTCGCCGGTCTGGAGGAGCCGTCTGCCGGGCGCGTGGTCCTGGGCGGCAACGGTGACGGCGACAGCGACGGTCGTCGGCTCCGTGGTCGCGCCGCCCGTCTGGCCCGCGCGGCGACCGTACAGATCGTGCACCAGGACCCTTACTCCAGCCTCGACCCGCGCCAGCCGATCGGCGACGGGCTGGCCGAGCTGCTGCGCCTGCACGCCCACCGTCTGCCCGGCGACCTCACCGACCGCTCCGCCCGCCGGGCCAGGGCCGCCGAGCTCCTGGAAACCGTCGGCCTGCCCGGCCTCGCCCACGCCCGGCCCGCCCGTCTCTCCGGCGGCCAGCGCCAACGCGCCGCCATCGCCCGCGCCCTGGCCCTGGAACCCGACGTCCTCCTCCTCGACGAGGCCGTCGCCGCCCTGGACGTCTCCGTCCAGGCCCAGATCCTCAACCTCCTGGCCGACCTGCGCGAACGCACCGGCACGACCCTGCTCTTCGTCACCCACGACCTGGCGGTCGTACGGCAGTTGTGCGAGGAGGCCGTGGTCATGCACCGGGGCCGCATCGTCGAGCAGGGCCCGGTCGCCCGCATCTTCACGGACCCCCAACACCCGTACACCCGGACCCTGTTGGCCTCGATCCCGCGGCCGGGCTGGCGACCGCACCGCATCCGGCGGGAGGTGCGGACGGGCGGCTGAGGCCGGCTACGCACGACTCGACGCGCTCGACGAGACCCCTCTCTTCAGGTTCGGCTCCACCCGGCCGCGTCGGTGGACGGCGATCATCCAGAGCGTGGCGAGCAGAGCGCCGGTGGCGAGGACGACGAGCAGCTGGGACGTGTGGGTACCGGCGCTGTCCGCCGCGCGGGCGACGGGGTTGGCCAGGCCGAGCCGGTCCACCAGCCAGCCGAGGGCCGCGGCGGCGGTCAGCGCCGCGCACGTGGCACGCACCGCGGCGTGCCTGCGCAGCCGGGTGAGACAGATCAGGCTCGGCAGCGCGAGGAGGACGAGAAGGAGCTGCATGCATTCGATGCCGAAATTGAATCCCGCAAGGCTGAGGGCCAATTGTTTGGTGGAGAGATTCATCTCGGCAAGGGTGAGCGAAAAGGCCAGGCCGTGCCCGAGACCGAAGACTCCGGCGACGACTGCTTCCCGCCCGGGGAAGATCGGGCGAATTGCATGCACGGCACCGACGAGGATACTGAAGGCGATAAATGCCTCGACCGGCTGGGCCGGAATGTCGAGACGACCGAAAGCACTCAGTGCGAGTGCGATGGAATGCCCGACGGTGAATGCGAGCGTGGTCCGGCCGATTCGGCGGACGGCGGTGCGGGCGCTCGTCAGCCCGCGCCAGCGCTTTCCCGCCGCCTCAAGCGGTGCGGGCAGCAGGAGAATGAGCAGGAAAAGCAGGTGATCGGTGCCTTCGAGAATGTGACTGGCACCCAGCCGGAACATGGCGTACGTCCCGTTCCAGACACTCCCGCTCTCCAGATTGACGGTCAGGGGGGCCACGGTCATGTTCCGGGCGTCGATGCGGATGACACCGACCTGGGTCGCACCGTCCTGCCCGTCGCCGCCGACCCGGCCGGCGGCCCAGTCCTGGCGGACGGAGACGAGGATGGTGTGGGTGACGACCTGGTGGACGATCGCGTCGTAGTCGAGGACGAAGCGGCGCGGGTCCCCACCGGCCGGCGGAGTGAGTGTGGCCTTGACAGTCAGTTCGCGATAGGGGCCGGTGGAGGTCTGCTCCGTCCGGCCCAGTGCCATGGACCCGAAGCTGACGGACCACGCCTTGCCCTGCTTGGTGGTGGGATGCACATGGGCGGTCAGGTAGCGGCGGATCGCGGGGGTCCGCGCCGACAGCTGCCCGGCCGTGGTGGAGTCGTCCAGGGCGATACCGCTGGCCCGGGAGAAGTCACTGACCGGCAGGTCCAGTTCGGCGGTCACCGACGTCTCGTGCACGTCGAGCAGCAGCACCGAGTGGGGCATGGGATGCGCGGCAGCGGGCGGCGCTGCCAGAAGCAGCGCCGCCGTCACCGCCAGCGCGATCCCGGCCAGCATGCGCAGTGCATGCGACGGTGAGATCGGCAGACGGTTCATCAGAACGAGAACTCTCCCCCGTAGTCGGTGTTGTGGTCGCGGTAGACGGTGTGGTAGTGGATCTTGCTGGTGTAGACCACGCCGTCCTGGCAGACGAACTCGATCCAGACGCCCGGTCCGTCGATACGGACGTAGTCGCCCTGGGTGTCGAAGTCGGTGCCCCCGGAGTACGCGATGTAGGTCTCGTCGAGCTCCGACTCGTAGGTGCTCAGCACGGACTCCGCGGTCGTGTCGTCCGCCACCTCGACCCACGGGGCGATGGCGGCCAGCACCAACTTCTGCTGCGCGGAGGTGAGTTCGCTGACCGCCAGGCCCTCCTTGGTGGTCGGGAAGTCGCCGTCGTCACCCGGGCCGAGCAGCACGTCGCTGAACGACTCCGAGAGCTTCGCCTCCGACAGCTCGCTGGTGCTCAGGCTGCTCAGCATGGACTGCATGGCGTCGCTCTGCGCGGCCAACGGCTCGTACGAGGTGCCGTCCTCGGTCCAGCTGGTCGGCTCCACCCCGACGAAGTACGGCGTGGTGCCCTCGACCTCGCCGTCCTTGTAGGTGAGGTTGACCGCGAGGTGGTGACCGCCGAAGTGCAGCTGCCACGTACCGCTGGTGCTCGGGGTGCCGAGGAACGCCAGGTAGTAGTTGCCGCTGCCGTAGCCGCTGGCGGTCTCGCCGAGGTAGTCGTCGGCCGCCAGGATCTGCGAGACCTGGTCGTACCCGGTGCCGCTGCCGGTACCGGTCGCCGCCTCGACCACCGCTTTGGCGGCGGTCAGCTGCGTGTCGCTGAGCGTGCTGAACTCGATGCCGACCCGGCAGGTCGAACCGCACGGAAGGTTCGACCAGGCGGTGGCGTTGGCCTCGGTGAAGTCGAGGAGCACCTCGGACTGCTGGTCGTCGTCCAGCGTGTCCAGGAAGGTGTTGGCCGCGTCGACGACGTCCGACACCGAGGAGGACGCCGAGGTCGCGGTCGTCGAGGCGTCACCGCTTGTCGAGTCGCTCGAACCGGTCGCCGCATTCGCGTTGACATAGACCGCCCCGAAAAGAAGGGCAGTACCTGCCGCGAAGGCCACGCCGGCCCGCTTCCACCGATTCTTTAACCGGCGATGCGTGTTGTTTTCCGTCACCTTTGACGGTCCCTTCTGGGTAGGCTGTGCAGAATCTCGCGGCTGATAAATCCCATGGGGCTTTCGCGAACCCTGCACCGTTGTTTGGGTGAGATAAATTCCACCAGTCGCCCCTGTGGATGGAATCGAGCGGCACTCGGATTCAGCTGTGCGATCCTGTGGCGGGCGTCCATGATTTTCAGGTTCTTTACCTGAGTTCGATTGGCCCGATTCGCGCCTGAAATTCGGTTTTATCGGGGCTTTCGTTTGACGATTCCACGCACATGGGCGTAGGCGACCGCGTGGACGCGGTCGCGCAGGTCGAGCCTGGTCAGGATGCGGGAGACGTGGGTCTTGACCGTCTCGTCGCCGATGCCGAGGCGGGCGGCGATCTCGGCGTTGGTGTGCGCCTCGGCGATGAGGAGCAGCACCTCGCGTCGCCGTGCGGTGAGCTGGTCCAGGGCGGCCACCCGGACCGCGGCGATGAGCTCCTCCGGCGGCAGGCTCTTGAGCAGGAAACCGCTGGCCCCGGTCCGGCATGTCCGCGAGCACGCTCGTCACCGACCCCCTTCTCGGGCTGGTGTTCGGCACCCTGGCCGGCTGCCTCGGCTCCCGCTTCGCGGTGCTGCTCCACCTCAACAACCCCGCCAACTCCCTTGGCCAGGAAGGCAGCTGACCGATGTGCCCGCAAGCACGCAACCCGCGCCGGTCGTCACGCCACCGCGCCGGTCGACATCGTCCACACCGAGAAGGTCAAGGCCGGCCCCTACAACCTGACGGTCGGCTTCTCCAAGGGGCCGCTGGGGCCAACCAGTCCCTCGACTTCACCTTCGCCCCCGACGGCGGCATCGGCGGCCAACCGGCACGCCACCCCCGCAAGTTGTCGGTCTGGGGCCTGGACGTCCAGTCCCTCTCCACGGCCGGGAAGTGGAGCTTCACCTTCACCATCAACGGCAGCCAGGGGCAGGGCACGGGCACCCTGAGCAACATCACCGTCCTCGATCAGCCCGGCCCGCCGTACGCCGTCAGCTGGAGCATCTGCGCCCTCCCGGTCGGCGGCCTGATCGTCTTCCTCGCCGTCGCCTGGTGGCGCCACCGGCCCTCGCGTCGGCTCGCGGTTCTGGAGTGGAGCCCAGTGTTCTCTCAGATGTGCAGAGTGGGCCGGTAGACGAGCTCTTGGATGCGGCCGTCCAGCGTCCGGGACCCGATGAGTTCGAGGTCGTAGTCGGCCGCACCCCGGAAGATCGGGTCCAGTCCGGTCCGGCCGGTGATCACGGGGAAGAGCGTCACCTGGACGCGGTCGACCAGTCCGGCGGCCATCAGCGCCCGGTTCATGGCGAGGCTGCCGTGCGAGCGCAGCGGCACCTCGGACTCCTCCTTGAGCCGGGCGACCACGTCGACGGCGTCGCCGCTCAGGACGTGGGCGTCCGGCCAGTCGAGGGGTTCCTTCAACGTGGTCGACACCACCGTCGCCGGCAGGCTCCGCATCCGTGTGACCCACGGGTCACGCACTTCGGCACCCTCGTCGGCCGAGGCCAGCATCGCCGTGAACGCCCGGAAGGTGTTGGCCCCGAAGACCATCCGCTGCTCCTCGCCGTACTCGGCGAGGCGGTGGTCGAGGAGTTCGGGGCCCTGCTTGCCCCAGTAGCCGGTCCAGTCGCCGCCGGCGGCGCCGAAGCCGTCGAGGCTGGAGAACACGTCGAACGTGTAGGTGGCGGTCATGGTGGTCTCCTCGCGGGCGGTTGATCGCTGTCGGAGATACAGACCGGCGGCCGTGGCCGAACTCATCGCCCCCGGACGGGGGTGCGCAGGGCCAGCAGGGCGACGTCGTCGTCGTTCGTGGTGGGGCGGACGCGGTGCAGGAGTTGGTCGGTGAAGGCCGTCAGCGGGCGGTGGGCGAGGGCGGCGGCATGGCGGCGCAGCCGGTTCAGCCCCGTGTCGAGCGTGTGACCGGGAGCTTCGATGAGGCCGTCGGTGTAGAGCACCAGCGTGGAGCCGGGCGGGAGGACGGCCGTGGCGTCGGGGCGCGGGGCGACGGCTCCGGTGCCCAGCAGGATGCCGTGGCCGTCGGTGAGGTACTCGGCCAGGCCCTCGTGGGTGATCAGCAGCGGCGGGGGATGGCCCGCGTTGGTCCAGGACAGCCGCCAGTCCCCGGCGGCGGCTGCTTCGATCCGCGCGAAGATCATGGTGGCCATGGTGACGTCGGTGATGTGCTGGACCGCCTGGTCGAGCCGCTCGACGATCCGGCTGGGCGGCTCCTGCCGGGACCAGGCGTAGGCCCGCAGCATGTTGCGCACCTGGGCCATGCCGGCCGCGGCCTCCAGATCGTGGCCGACGACGTCGCCGACGGCCAGGGCGGTGGAGCCGTCGGACAGCCGGAAGGCGTCGTACCAGTCCCCGCCGACCTGCGAGGCGTCCGGCGCGGGCAGGTAGCGGACGGTCATCTGCAGATCCGGTACGCCGGGCATCTGCGGCAGCAGATGGTTCTGCATGGTCTCGGCGACCTTGCGCTGGCGCTGGTAGAGGCGCGCGTTGTCCAGGGCGAGGCCGGCCCGGCGCGCGATGTCCTCGATCAGCGGGAGTTCGGCGGGGGTGAAGGGGACGGGATCCTCGGCGCGGCCGAGGGTGAGCGCGCCCAGGACGGCACGGGTGCTGCGGATGGGGGCGATGGCCGCGGAGTGCATGCCGGTGGCGTCGAACAGGTGGCGTTGTTCGAGGGCGATGCCGGTGTCCGGGGCGCGTCGGTAGGTCTGCGGGTCGGCCAGCGTGGAGGCGACCCCGCGCAGCGCCCGGGACAGCGGCATCTGGGACGCCTCGGGGACCGGCGGCATCGGCCCCTGGAGATCCTCGTGGCGCACCAGCTTGTCGCCGTCGGCGTGCACCACGACCGTGCGCCACACCTCGTCCCGCTCAGTGATCAGGTCGACGATCGCCCAGTCCGCCAGCCGGGGCACCACCAGGTCGACCAGCCGGTGCAGGGTCTCGTCGGCGTCGAGGGTGGAGGTCAGCCGGCCCGTGGTCTCGGCCAGCAGGGTCAGCCGTTCGAGCTCCGTGAGGGCCGCGGCGGCCGGCTCGGGCGGGGGCACGGTGGCCTGTGGGTGCCGGGCGGGGTGGAAGACGACCAGGGTCCCGCTGTCGTCGTCGCCGAGGTCGTACGGCGTGATCAGCCAGGAGACGCGCAGCAGCGAGCCGTCCGGGCGCGCGAAGTGCTCCCCGTCGCCCTGTGCCGGGTGCCCGGCGCGGAAGGCCTGCCGCATGCCGCACCGGGTTCTCGGGATGGGTCGGCCGTGCGGTCCGCGGTGCAGCAGGTCGTGCGCGTCGTGGCCGAGGAGCTGTGCGGTGGAGCGGGCCAGCAGCCGCTCGGCGCGGGTGTTGACGGCGACGATGCGGCCCTCCTCGTCGACGACGTACGCCCCGGTGCCGATGGCTTCCAGTGCGCGGCCGAGGTCGGCGGAGACCGCCGAGGCGGGCCGCTTCCGTGCGGCCTCCGGATTCTCCGGCCCGACCATGTCCTCGCCTCGCCTCCTCGCCGACCGGGCTGCCGCCCGTACCCGTCGCGCGCAGCCCTTCCCGCGCGCACCTTGCGAGTGCCCTGTTTTGCCGCCCGTCCACCATGCCCGGCCCGGATCCGGCGTTCCCGGCCGCCGGGACGCCCACCACGCCAGGCGCGAAATCCCTTCTCACCAGCGTCAGTTCCGTCCTTCACGAGTCCGCCCGCGCAGCCCCCCGCCCGCGACGACGGCCGGCGCGGCCACCGCAGTCAACGCCCACCGCGGACCCGCCGGCCGTACGACGACCGCTGCGCGGCCCGCGACAAGGCCGGCGACGGGCCGGTACGCCGGCTTCCACATCGCCCGCCGCACCCGCTTCTCGATGTCGTCGCCGACGGTCTCCCGGGCGACCCCGTCCTCGGCCCGGGCCACGGCGACGGCCACCGCGATGGAGGTGCGGCGCAGTTCCGTGGTGAGCGGGAGCAGGGGCGCTCCCGGGGCGGTGGGGGCGACCTGGGCGGCGACGGCGTGGGCCGCGGCGGAGAGCATGGCGTCCGTGACGCGGGTGGCGCGGGCGACGACGGCACCGAGGCCCAGGCCCGGGAAGACCAGCGCGTTGTTGGCCCGACCGATCTCGTACGTGATCCCGCCGCCGGCGACCGCCTCGAACGGGCTGCCGGTCGCGACCAGCGCACGCCCCTCGGTCCAGTCCAGCAGCTCGGACGGCACCGCCTCGGCCAGCCGGGTCGGATCGGACATCGGCAGGATGATCGGGCGCTCGGTGTGCGCGGCCATCTCCCGCACGACGGTCTCGGTGGAGGCGCCGCCCTGGCCGGAGGTCCCGACCAGCACGGTGGGCCGGACCCGGCGGACCACTTCCGCCGGCGAGGTGCCGCCGGCCTTGTCGTCCCGCTGCCAGCCGGCGGACTTCCTCGGCCCGACGATCGCCGAGTCCGTCAGACCCGCGTGGACTCGGCACGGCGGGCCTCTCCGACGGGCAGTTCCACGATGGCCGGCAGGGCGAGGAAGACGATGGCCGCGGTGACGAGGAACGCGGTGCGGTAGCCGGATTCGGACGGTATGGCGGAGTGCGCGGGGGTGGCTCCGGCGACGATCGCGGCGGCGATCTGGGCGCCCAGTGCGCCGCCGATCGTGCGCAGGATCGTGTTCATTCCGGTGGCGACTCCGGTGTTCCGGGCGTTTACGGCGCCCACGACCAGGTTCCCGACGGAGGCGAAGGCGAGTCCGTACGCGATGCCGAGTACGGCCCCGTCGAGCGCGACCTGCCACGGGTGGCGGTGGGCGAGTGCCAGGGACAGCAGGGCGAACGTGCCCAGGGCGGCGCCCGACTGGAACACCAGCCTTGCTCCGGCTCCGGCCGTGAGTCTGGCGGCGAGCGGTGCCGCGAGGACCATGAAGGCGGCGATCGGCGCGATCAACAGGGCGGTCCGGGCGGGGGAGTAGCCGAAGCCGTAGCCGGCGGTGCGGGGTGTCTGGGCCAGGGCCGGCAGCAGCGTCACGGCGGCGAACATGCCGACGCTGACGACCAGCGTGGCGATGTTGGCCGAGGCCAGCCGACGCCCCGCGAGGAGACGTAGGTCCACCAGCGGCTCGCGCACCCGCGACTCCGTCATCGCGAACGCGGCCGCGGACACCAGGGGCAGGGCGGCGAGCAGGAGGATCGCCGGCGACGACCAGCCCCAGAGCCGACCCTGACTGATCGTCAGGAGCAGGCAGACCACGGTGACGGTCAGGAGCAGTGCGCCGGGCACGTCGACACGGGCGCGGTCGCCCGGCGTGCCGGGCGCGGGCAGCCGCGTCGTACCGGCCAGTGCGAGCAGCGCGACGGCCAGACAGCCCCAGAAGAGCCAGGCCGGCGAGGCGACGCCGACGACCGGTCCGGCGGCGACCATACCGACCGCGCCGCCCACACCGAACATGGCGCTCAGCGCGGCGACGAGCCTCCCAAGTCGCTCCGGCGGAACGGTGGTTCGGGCCAGGCCGAACGCGGCCGGGAACACTCCACCGGACAGCCCCTGGACCGCGCGGCCCGTCAACATCCCGGCGAACCAGCCGGAGTTCGCGCCCAACGCGGCCAGCGCACTGCCGACGGCCAGACAACCGAGGCCGACGGCCATCACGGTCCGGTGCCCGTACTGGTCCCCGAGCCGGCCGGCGATCGGTGTGGCCACGGCGGAGGCCAGCATGAAGGCGGTTAGCAGCCAGGTGGCCGAGGGTGCGCTCACCTGGAGGTCCCGGGCCAGAACGGGCAGCGCGGCGAGGACGACCGTCTGGGAGGCGGCCACCCCGAAGGCGGCCAACAGGAGGACGGGCACGGCCAGTTGACTGCCGGCCGTCTCCTGGGGTGCGCGAACCGTACCGGGTCGTCGAAGCGAACGGCGTGCGGACAGGATCAGACCGCCCACCGCGATGAGGATCCACATCAGGAGGTGGCCTCCAGCCGTCCCTGTGCCCATGCCCGGGCGGCCGTCACGGTCTCCGCCGTGTGCGTGGGGCAACCCCACAGTTTCGCGCCCGCGCGGATCGCCTTCGCGTTGGCCTGTCGCACCTCGGCGGACACGACGAACGCCAGCCCCCGACAGGACACGGCCAGGCCCGGACGCAGCCGCCTCAGCAGGCGCACCCGTTCCGTCGCGGCGGAAAGGCGCGGGCCTCGACGGACGGTCGGCGGCATTCGTACGACGGCGGCGAAACCGCCACCCCGGGCCCGGGCCGTTTCCACGGCCGTGCCCAGCGCGTCCGCCACCGCGGCCGGCGCTTCGTCGCCGGTCAGTTCCGATACGTCCACGACCACCAACGGCCATGTGGGGAATGCCGGTTCAGGGTCAGGAGTCACCCGTCCACCTCCATCACTCGCGTGGTTAGGTGACCCTAACAGAATAGTGACCAGTGGTCACTAAGTACTCCGGCAAGCATCACCTCCTGGCCGTTAGGGTCGGATCATGCAGTCCCGCCCCCCGAAGATCGGACGCCCCGCCCGCCTGAGCCACGAGCTGATCGTGGCCGCCGCCCTCCAGAGCGACCTGGCCACGCTCACCATGCGGGACCTCGCCGCACGCCTGGGCGTCTCGCACTCGGCGCTGTACCGCTGGGTCGCCGACCGCGACCAGCTCCTCGACCTGATCAGCGAGACCATGGTCGACCGGATCCTGCCGGAGAGCGAGCCGACCGAGGACACCTGGCGGGAGTGGCTGGCCGAGCTGGCCTGGTCCATGCACGACCATTTCCTGGCCGTCCCCGGGTACGCGACGCACGTCGCGCGCCCGCACCGGCACAACGCGGCCTCGTTCGGGCGGCTGCGCGACCGGGTCGTCGGGGCGTTCCGCGTCGCCGGCTGCACCGAGGCCGTGGCCGAGCAGAGCTGGACCATCTTCGGGCTGGGCGTGGTGCAGTGGGTCGGCACCGTGGAGTCCGCCGGCGAACTCCACGGCCTGGCACCGCGCTTCGACCTCTTCCTCGACGTACTGCTGCGCGGCCTGCCCGCCCGCCCCTCACCCCGCTATCCGCGTCCTCCGGAGTAGCCGCTCGGCACGGGCGCCGGTGTTCAGAGGGACTGCTTCATCAGCCAGTCGCGGATGCCGGGGATCGAGTACGCGATCTGCCAGGTGCCCATGTGCGCGTTCGAGGCGCCGGTGGTGTCGGTGACCGTCCCGGTCCGGAAGGTGGCGTAGTTCACCGGCGCCTTCTGCTTCTCCAGGTTGCGTACGTCCGCGGCGAACTGCGCGGCGGTGGATCCCGCGTCCCACACCGCCGTGCCGACCTTGGTGCCTTCCGCCTTGATGACCTGGGTGATGGCGTTCTCGCCGGGAAACGCCTTCGTGTCGTCCTGCGAGACGAGGATCCACAGCTTCTTCCGCGCCAGGGGCGCGGCCTCGCTGTCCGGCCACTGTCCGGCGACGATGTAGGCCGCCGCGAACAGGTCCGGGTAGTGGATGTTCAGTCCGAGGGAGAGCATCGCGCCCATCGACTGGCCGGTGGTGTAGCGCCGCTTGGGGTCGATGGCGTACTTCTCGGTCACCGCCTCGACGAGATGGGCGGTGGTCTCGAAGAGGTTGGTCGGCTTGTAGTTGTCGTCGATCACCACCTCGCCGTACTCGGGCGCGAGCACGAAGGCCTCGTGCCTGGCCTGGTCCTCGGGGCTCGCCCAGCAGACCGCGCCCACGCCCTGGACCAGCGGGCCGATCGTGTCGACGTTGACGACGCTCGCGTCGTGCATGAACAGCACCAACGGGTACTTCTTGCGCCGGTCGTGGCCGCGGGGGATGAAGAGGTTGTACTTGAGCGTGCGCCCCGTGGCCGGATCCTCGAAGGTGAACTGCTCGAAGTCGTCGACGATCAGGTTCACCACCGCGCTGGTGGCCACCGCGTCGCTCGCGGCGTAGCGCGCGCCGCGGCTGGTGGTGATCGTGCCGGTCTGGGTGACGGTGGCCTGCGCGGGCACGATCGGGCCACCCGGGGTGGTGTCGCCGGCCTGCGGTCCGCCCGCGCCCGGACCGGGGTCGGTGCTGCCCGACGAGCTCGGCTCGGCGGAGGCAGGGGCGGACGCGGACGCGGACGCCGACGTGGACGCGGTCGCGCTCGGGGTGGGCGACGCACCGACCGCGTCCTTGCCCCACAGCAGGGCCGCCTTGTCGTCGGGCGAGAGCTCGACCACGACATACCGGCCGTCCCGGCCCCGGTCGGCGAGTTCGGCGGACCGGTTCGCGTAGACCTTGGTGACCGTCCGGTCTGCGACTGCGAACGCCGAAACGGTGAGCGAGGAGTCGGCGATGTCGTGGTCGTACTCGACCGTGACGGCGATGAGCTTCTGGCCCTCGCCGTAGACCTTGGTGATCGCCGTGGCGCCGGTGATGTGCCCGCTCCGCGACGCGGGGTCGTCCGAGCCGGAGGCGACCGCGACGGCACCACCGCCGAACACGGCCGCGGCGCCGATCCCGGCGGATCCGGCGATGAGCGTACGCCTGGTGACCAAAACAAGCTCCTTCATCGGTGGGGGCATCGGTGGGGGCATCGGTGGGGCGACGAGACGGCCTGGCCGAATTCGCCCCCTCGGTATTCGGCGGGCGATAATGAGCCACTTTTCCGAGCCGGCGGGGCGAGAAAGCGAATGGCGAGCCGGCGTTCCGTGAGCGTGGCACCCGTGCCGTGGACGGTCAACGACGGCGGTGCGGGACCTATGGTTGCGCGGAATGACGACACCGCCCCCACCTGCGGGATGCTCCCACTTTCTGTGGAGACTCTGAGCAAGTGCACAGAATTCACAGGGAGTTGAAACACGTGGTTCATTCGGGCGGACAGTACAAAGCGCCCGAAATATTTTCGGCCCCGGGCTTTGCCGTGCCATCGGAGATTCATGGGTCTCTCATTCTTCTCGGTCATAGTCATCCGCAGCCGCTGACAAGAACCGCCCGGTACCGACAATTTGCGAGGTGCAGCGAGATGACCGACAGCGAGACGAGCGGAAACAGAGAGGCGGATCGGCGCAGTTTCATGCGCAGGGTGTTCCTGGCCTCAGGCGCCACGGCGTTCACCGCCATGGGCGGTGCCGGCGCGCTGGCCTTCGCCGACGACGGCACCACCACTGCCTCGGCCACCCCCACCGACGGCGCGAGCCCGTCACCCAGTGCGAGCCCCACCCGGGCGCCCGGCGGCGGCGGACCCGGCGCGCAGACCATCACCGAGGACTTCTACGGCCTGACCACCGACGGCAGGCAGCTCGACGACCTGTTCACGATCCACTCCCAGGGCGTCGACACCGCGCCGGTCGTCACGGCCGCGAACGCGTTCCTGGCAGGGCTCACCGACACCCAGAAGAAGGCGACACAGTTCACCGTCCGCTCCACCGAATGGCGCCAGTGGAGCAACCTGGACCCGGGCGAGTTCGCGCGGCAGGG
Source organism: Streptomyces sp. CA-249302 (assembly GCF_050936785.1). Taxonomy (NCBI): domain Bacteria; kingdom Bacillati; phylum Actinomycetota; class Actinomycetes; order Kitasatosporales; family Streptomycetaceae; genus Streptomyces; species Streptomyces sp. CA-249302. The sequence goes on from NZ_JBNJMG010000001.1 coordinate 9,917,293, forward strand.
CGTGTCCCTGGCCGACCTGACGGACGCCCAGAACGCGCTGGGCACCGCGCTGATGACGGCGGCGCTGAGTGCGGACGGTCTGGAGACCACCGAGAAGATCCGCCGTATCAACGACGCCGCGGGCAAGCTGGTCGGCAAGAACGACAACTTCAACGACGAGTTGTTCTACTGGACGGTGATGGGCACGCCCTCCGCCACGGAGCCGTGGGGCTTCCAGTTCGACGGCCACCACCTGGTCGTCAACTACTTCGTCCTGGGCGGCCAGGTCGTCATGAGCCCCTGCTTCTGGGGGTCGGAGCCGACCTCGCTCGACATCGACGGCGAGACCGTCTCGGTCTGCCAGGAGGAGGTCGGGGCGAGCCTGGCGTTCATCCAGTCGCTCACCGAGACCCAGCGGACGACCGCGATCATCTCGGCCACCAAGGCGGACGAGGACATGAAGGCGGGCGCCTTCGCCGACAACGCCGTCCAGGCGTACGCCGGCATCCGTGCCACCGCGCTGACCGCGGCCCAGAAGCGCAAACTCCTCGCGGTCGCCGAGGCGTTCGTGAACCGCGCGAAGGCCGACGTGGCGAAGGCGCGCATGGCCGAGATCCACGCCCACCTGGACGACACGTACGCCGCGTGGATGGGCGGCACCGGGGACGACGACCCGTTCTACATGCGGGTGCACAGCCCGGTCGTATGGATCGAGGTCGACTGCCAGGCGGCGGGCCCGCTGGGCGGGGCGTACGGCAAGACCCGGGCCGACGGCCCCAGCCAGATGCACGTCCACTCCGTCATCCGTACGCCGAACGGCAACGACTACGGCCGGGAACTGCTCCGGCAGCATTACCTGACGTCACCGCACCACCGGTGATCCCCGCGGCCCGGACGCGCGCATGCCTCAGGCGCGCGCGTCCGGGTCCGTGGCCGTCAGCCGGCCGTGGCCCGCCACTCCGCCTCGGGGTCCAGCGGCAGCTCGGGGCGGTCGCGCTTGAACTCCTCCGCCTGCTCCTCGACCTTCGGCAGCGCGTGGTCCGGCGCGCCGAACCCGCGGAACAGGGTCGTGCAGTACTCACGGGCCAGGAACGCCGCGTCCCACTGCCCCTCCGGATTGACCCACTGGTACGTGTGGTTGTGGAGGTTGAGGAACTGAAGGGTCGCCAGCCGCGGCGGCATGGCACGGAAGGTGCCCTGGTCGACGGCCTCCGCGAGCAGGTCGGAGATCAGCTGCTCGAAGTCCGAACGCTGGCCCAGCAGCGTCTTCAGCTCGGGCCCGCTCAGGCTGCGGTAGTCGTGCTCGTAGACCCAGATGTGGTCCAGCCTGCGGAAGATGATCGTCAGCAGCGACTCCGACAGCAGCCGCAGCCGCAGCAGGGGATCCGTGTCGAGCTCGGTGATCTGCCGGGTGCGGGTCAGCAGCGGACCCATCACGCGCCCCTGGATCTCGACGAGCAGGTTCTCCTTGGAGCCGATGTAGTAGTACAGGGCCCCCTTGGCGAGGCCGACCGCCCGGCCCAGGTCGTTGATCGACGTCGCCGCGTACCCCTGCCTGGCGAACAGTTCCGCCGCGACGTCGATGATCTTCTGTCGTCTGACCTCGAAGCCCGGTCCGTGGCCCGGCGGTCGTGGCATGGATCCTCTCCCCGCTCGATGTTCTCGAGCTGTTGACTGAAACCGACTCCCGGCACCACGTCGGACGGCTTGCGCACATCCGGGGGAAGCGGTCTCCGGGGACGTCACCTGGTTTGCTGGACCCAACGGTACGTTAAGGGGTGAAGCCCGGGCGGGACATGGGCGCGCTGCCCGCGCGAACAGGGGTCCGGACACCGACAGCCGCGAGACACTCTTCCTGTGACGAGTGTCTCGAGTGAGGAGCGGCGCATGACCACGGTAGGGATCGCCACCGGTGCCGGTCGAGGGACGGGCGAGGCATGCGCGCGGCGCCTCGCCGACATGGTGGACGTGCTGCTGCTCACCGACCGGAACGAGGCCGCGGTGGCCGCGCTCGCGAAGGACCTGTCCGGCTCCGGTCACCGGGCCGTCGCCGAGCCGCTCGGCATGGACGTCACCGACCCGGAGGGCCTTTCCCGCCTGGCCGACCGGGTCGCCGGGCTCGGCACCCTGCGTGCCGTCGCGCACGCCGAGAACGTGGAACCCGAGGACGCCGACTGGCGCGGGATCATCGAGGTCGACTTCGTCGGCACCGTCCTGCTCGCCGAGGCGCTCCGCCCGCTGGCCACGGCCGGTACGGCCTTCGTGTACTGCGCCTCGGTGTCCCCGCTGATCGCCCACATCGACCCCGCCCCGGAGGTCGCGGCCGTCCTTGACGGACCGCCGGAGGAGGACTTCGTCGACCGGATCCGCGCGGCGATCGGCCCGGCCCTGGAGGACGCGGCGTGGGCCTACCCGTGGGCCACCTACGGAGTGCACCGGTTCGCCCGCGCCGAGGCGGTCCGGCTCGGCCCGGTGGGCGCACGTGCGTGCTCCGTGTCGCCGGGCGCGATCGACACCCCGCAGATCCGCCTGGAGACGGCCCGGTACGAATCGGTCAAGGAGCTCATCCGGGGTACACCGCTGGGCCGTACCGGCCGGTACGAGGAAGTCGCCGCCGTCGTCGCGTTTCTGCTGTCCGACGAGGCGAGTTTCGTGAACGGCATCGACGTAGCCGTCGACGGCGGCCTGCTCGCCGCCGTCCGGGACGAGTGACCAACCCACTCCCCTGTGTGATTTCTTTCACATCCCTGGGCTTCCGGTTTGATGTCATCAGGGATTCTACGCGCGTAGTGGACTGAACGTCCCAATCGAAAGGTTCAGTCCACTTACGCGATCTCTTGACCCTGGTCGCGTGGCTCGGTTTCATACCTAACCGTCTGTCAAATCCCCAGCACTTCCTGGCGCGTTTCCGCATGCCCGGACGCTTCGCCGTATCACGCGCCACCCCGAAAGGAAACACCTCGGTGCCCCCGTTTCCCGCGCGAGTTCGTCCCCATAGCCGTGACCTCCGATGCGGGTGGACAAGGTGAGCCGACACCGGGTCCGAGCCGCCCGGACCAAGCAGAACGCCGGTCGTGGTCGCAGTATCCGGGCCTCCCTCATCGCCCTCGCGGTGGTGCCCGCGGCCGGCATGGCCCTGCTGTGGGCCAGCGGCTCGGCTCTGCAGCTCGACCAGTGGCACAAGGCGTCGAACGAGGGGGACGCGGCCAAGACCACCTACGCCCTGATCCCCGCCGTCGGCGCGTTCCAGGAGGAACGACTGCTGACGATCCGCCAACTGTCCTCGTCGGGCGGTGACGACGCGCTGGAGGCTCAGCGGGGCCGGACCGACGCCGTCCTCGCCGTCTTCCGCAAGGCGGACGCCGCCTCGGCCGGCCAGGGATCGGCGCAGTACCGGGCCCAGTTGGCCGTCGTGCGCAAGCAGCTCACCGCGCTGACCGCCGAACGGACCGCCGTCGACAAGGGGAAGAGCACCCGGCAGCACGCCTACGAGGTCTACTCCGACGTCGTGGCCTCCGCGCTGAACCTCTTCGGGACGCTCGACGTGGACAACGGCGACGCCGCCACCGCGGCCGAGGGCGCCCACGCCCTGGCGTTCATGCGCGGGACGGAGTCGCTCTCGCAGGAGGGGGCGATCCTCGACGGCGCCGTCGCCACCGGACGGTTGACCGTCCCGGAACGCACGGACCTGGCGGCCGCGGCCGCCGTACGGAGCTCCGTCCTCTCCAACGAAGTGGGTCCGTACCTGCCCACCGACCTGCGGGCGGCGCTGGACAAGGCCATGCGCGGACAGGACTGGGCCGCCATGGCGGCCGCCGAGAAGGCACTGAACGAGGCGGCCGTGGCGAAGGGCGGCACCATCGACGTCCCGCGTGCCGTCACCGAACGGGCAGCCGCACCCGGGCGGGTGTCCGGCGCGGTGCAGGCCGTGCAGAACCGGTATCTGCCCACCGTCACCCAGAACGCCACGGACCGGACCGACGAGCTGCTCGCCAGGGTGCTCGGGGGCAGCGCCCTCGCCCTGGTCGCGGTCGTCGCGGTGGGCCTCATGTCCTGGCGCATCACACGGTCGCTCATCGGCCGCATGACCGGCCTGCGCGCCGAGACGCTGGAGCTGGCCCAGGACCGGCTGCCCGAGCTGATCACCCGCCTGCGCTCCGAGGGCAGCCGGGCCGACATCGACGAGCTGCCGGAACTCGACTACGGCACCGACGAGTTGGGCAAGGTCGCGGAGGCCTTCAACAGCGCCCAGCGGACCGCGGTGAGCGTCGCGCTGGAGCAGGCCTCGCTGCGCGAGGGCGCCCGGCTGGTGTTCCACAACATGTCGCGGCGCATCCAGATCCTGGTGCACCGCCAGCTCACGGTCATCGACGGCATGGAGCGCAAGGAGCAGAATCCGCAGCTCCTGGCCGACCTCTACCGCGTCGACCACCTCGCCACGCGCATGCGGCGCAACGCCGAGAGCCTGACCGTGCTGTCCGGCGCACCGCCGCGGCGCCGCTGGAAGCAGGCGGTCCCGCTGGCGGACGTGCTGCGCAGCGCGGTCTCCGAGATCGAGGGCTACGCCCGGGTCGTGGTCGAGCCGATGCCGCCGATCGCGGTGGCAGCGCCGGCGGTCGGCGACGTGATCCACCTGATGGCCGAACTGATCGAGAACGGCGTCACGTTCTCCCCGCCGCACACCGAAGTGCGGGTCAAGGCCCTGCCGGTGGCGCAGGGGTACGCCGTAGAGGTGGAGGACCGAGGTCTGGGCCTGTCCGCGGAGGAGTACGAGGCGGCGAACGAACTGCTGCACGACCCCAAGGACTTCAGCTTCACCGCGCTGGGCCAGGACCCCCGCCTGGGCCTGTTCACCGTCGGCCACCTCGCACACCGGCACGGCGTCACGGCCGGCCTCCAGGCCTCGTCGTACGGCGGGACCCTGGCCGTCGTCGTGCTCCCGCACACGCTCACCGAGCCGGTCACCGAGACGATGGAGCCGCTCGACCCCCGGGCGGAACGCCATCTGGCCTCGGTCACCGACCCGTCGGACGGCGTGGGCGCGCCGACCGGCGGACTGCCGAGGCGCACCCGCACGGCGGGGCGCCCCCAGACCGGTGCCACGGACTGGGGAGCCGCCCCCACTCCGTCGCCCGTCCACGAATCCGCCGGCACGGCCGACATTCCCGCTCCCGCCGGGCCGTCCGTCCGCCCTGCCGAGTCCCGGCCCGGCGACCGCGCCACCGCCGCCCGCCGCGTCCGTGATGCCGTACCCGCGCCCGGCGGCTTCGCCACCGCGCAGCCGGTTCGCGAGGACATACCCACGCTCGGCGGCCTCGCCGCCACGCCGTCCGTTTCCGACGGAGTGTTCACGGCCGGTGGCCGGCCCTCCGCCCCGTCGCCGCTCCGTGAGTCCGCACATCCGCATCCGGCCGAGCTGTCCGGCAACCCCGGTGCCGGCCGCAGCGGCCGCCTCCCGCGCCGGGTGCGGCAGGCCAGTCTCGCGCCGCAGCTGAGGGAGCGGCCCCGGGACCCCGACGGCGCCTCGGAGGCCGCCCGCCCGGCGCCGGAGCGCAGGCCCGAGCAGGCGCGCTCGATGCTCGCCGCCCTGCGGGACGGCACCCGCCGGGCCCGGGCCCAGGAAGAAGTCCCCGCACCCGTCTGGCCCTCGGCCCCCACCGAGCGGCGTCCGCTGCCCACCCGTACCCGCCCGACAAGGAACACCCCATGACAGCGACCAACACCACGCACGGCGGACTGGCCTGGCTCCTGGACAGCCTGATCGAACGGATCCCCGAGACCCTGCACGCCATCGTCCTGTCGGAGGACGGCCTGCTCGTCGGCAGCTCCGCGGACCTCGAACGGGCCGACGCCGAGCAGCTCGCGGCCATCGCCTCCGGTGTGCACTCGCTGGCGCAGGGCACCAGCCGGCACTTCGGCGGGGGCCGGGTGCAGCAGACGGTCATCGAGATGGACGACCTCTTCCTCTTCGTCACCACCGCGGGCGGCGGTGCCCGGCTCGCCGTGCTCGCCACCTCCGCGGTGGACGTGGGCAACGTCGGCTACGAGATGACCATGCTCGTCCGCCAGGTCGGCCAGTTCCTCAGCGCCGCCCCGCGGTTCCCCGAGTACGACGGCGCGGCCTTCGTGGGTGAGCATGAATGAGGCACTGGTCGGAGGAAGACCCTTGGGCGGAAGACGACCCCGGTCCGCTCGTCCGCCCGTACACCGTCACGCGCGGCCGGACCTCGTCCGCCCGCCCCGGCCTCGAACTGATCTCGCTGATCAGCACCGTCCGGCCACCGACCCGGGACCAGCGGCTGCAACCGGAACAGAACCGGCTGCTCGCGCTGTGCCGCACCCCGACGGCACTGGTGGAGGTCGCCGCCCGGCTCGACCTGCCCGTCGCGGTCGTCCGGGTCCTCCTCGACGACCTGCTGGACCATCAGCTCGTCTCCGTCTCCCAGCCCTCCGCGGTCGGTTCCACCGACGCCCGTTTCATCCAGGCAGTGATCGATGGCATACGCAGAATCTGACCCCGGCCGCACCGCGCTCGCACCCGACGCGGCGACGGCCAAGATCCTCGTCGCAGGCGGCTTCGGGGCCGGCAAGACCACCCTGGTCGGCGCGATCAGCGAGACGGAGCCGCTGCGCACCGAGGAGCTGATCACCGAGGCCAGCGTCGGCATCGACGACCTGGCGGGCGTGGAGCGGAAGACGACGACCACGGTCGCCATGGACTTCGGCCGGATCACCCTCAGCCCGGCGCTGATCGTCTATCTCTTCGGCGCCCCCGGCCAGGACCGCTTCTGGTTCATGTGGGACGACCTCTCCCGCGGCGCGCTCGGCGCGGTCGTGCTCGCGGACACCCGGCGGCTGGAGAGCTGCTTCCCGTCCGTCGACTTCTTCGAGCACCGCGGGATCCCCTTCGCGATCGGCGTCAACTGCTTCGACGGCCGGTGCGAGGAGGACGAGGAGGAGATCCGCGCGGCGCTCGACCTCAGTCCCGACGTACCCCTGGTGCTGTGCGACGCCCGCGACCGGGAGTCGGTGAAGTCGGTGCTGCTGGCCCTGCTCGAACACGTCATGCGGGGCCTGGCGGTCGAGGCTTCGGCGACCTGGTGAGGACAGCGCGTGGAACGGCTCAGGACACCATCGTCCTGAGCCGTTCCACGTCGGCCAGCCGCCGGGCCGTGGTGGGGGCCAGCGGGCGGATCTGGAGGGTGGTCACTCCGGCGGCGCGGAAGGCCGCGATCCGTTCGGCGACGTAGGAGGCGGGCCCGATGAGGGAGATCGCCCGCAGCAGGTCGACGGGCACGGCGGCCGCGGCCTCCTCCTTCCGGCCGGACAGATACAGGTCCTGGATGGTGGCCGCGGCGGACTCGTAGCCGTAACGGCAGGCGAGGTCGTTGTAGAAGTTGTGGCCTCGCGCTCCCATCCCGCCGATGTACAGGGCGAGTTGTGGCCGGGCGAGGTCGATCAGGTCGTCGACGTCCTCGCCGATGGCCAGGGGTGGCGAGACCACGATGTCGAGGGTGCCGAGGGCCGGGTCCCGCCGGGCCGAGCCCTCGGCCAGCGCCTCGCCCCACACCTCGGCCGCCCGCTCCGGATGGAAGAACATCGGCATCCAGCCCTCGGCGATCTCGGCGGCCAGCGCCACGTTCTTCGGCCCGATGGCGGCCAGGACGATCGGGATACGTTCGCGCACCGGGTGGTTGATGAGCCGCAGCGGCCGGCCAAGTCCCGTGCCCTGCCCGGGCGGCAGCGGGATCTGGTAGTGCCGGCCCTCGTGCACGACCTTCTCCCGGCGCCAGACCGACCGGCAGATCTCCACGATCTCGCGGGTCCGGGCCAGGGGAGCGGTGTACGGCTGCCCGTGGAAGCCCTCGATCACCTGCGGCCCGGAGGCGCCGATGCCCAGGGTGAACCGGCCGTCGGAGACATGGTCCAGGCCGGCGGCCGTCATCGCGGTGAGGGTGGGTGTGCGGGTGTAGATCTGGAGGATTCCGGAGGCGATCTCCAGCCGTTCGGTGCGTGCGGCGATGAAGCCGAGCTGGCTGATCGCGTCGAAGGAGTACGCCTCGGGCACGAAGACGATGTCCAGCCCGGCCTTCTCGTAGTCGCCGAGCTCGTCGACGGCCTCCTTGAAGCCGCCGCTGTAGCTCAAGGGCATACCGATGCGCATCCTGACCCCACCCTTCCGTCCACGATAGCCTCAATAAAGTACACTCTATTCGCCGCGAGTTCGATGACGTCTCGTATTACTTGAGTTAAGCAAGTGAAATGCTATGATTGCCTCATGCGCGACGTCCTCATCGTGGCGGGCGACACCGGCGAAACCGATCTTCTGACCACGACACTCCAGCTGGCCGGCTACAACGTGGCCGACACGGCGGGCACCGGCGTGGAGGGGATCGTCCGGATCCGGCGGCGCCGGTTCGACCTCGTGGTCTGGGACGCCACGCTCCCCGACCTGAAGGACGTGGCGCGGGGTCCGCGACTCGCCTCGGACGAGCTGCCGCCGGTGCTCTTCCTGATCACCTGCGACTACCTGCACACCCTCCTCCCCGGACTCGGCAAGCGGAACGACGACTACGTCACCAAGCCCTTCCGGACCACCGAGGTGCTGGCCCGGGCCGAGGTCCTGCTGCGCGGGCGGTCGTCCAAGGGCGGCGCAGGGACGGCCGGTTACGGCGACCTGGTCCTCGACGACGCCACCTGCCAGGCCCGGCGCGGTGGCCGGCCGCTCGGCCTCACTCCCGCCGAGTACCGGCTGCTGCGGCACCTGCTCGCCAACGCGGAGTGCGTGGTGTCGAAGGAGCAGATCAGCCGGCACGTCTGGGGCGACTTCCGGGCGAGCGACGCCATCGAGAAGCTCGTCTCACGGCTGCGGCAGAAGGTGAACCGGGACGGGGCCGCGCTGATCCACACCAGCCGCGGGTTCGGCTACTGGCTCGGGCACGCCCGCGGCTGAGCCGCCCCGATTCGTGGTGTGACGCCCGTCACGTCCGGGAATTGTCGGGAGGCCGTCCGTGAAGCGTCAGCCCTCCTCGCTTACCTGAGCGCCATGCACTGACCGCCCGTTTCCGGCCGCCACGCGTCCGGAGCTCGGCAGCGAGGAGACACCATGGCCGGCACGTTGCGCCCCGCGGACCAGTTCCACGTGGGCATCGTCGCGGAGGACTTCGAAGCGACCAAGGAACAGCTCTCCAAGCTGTTCGGGTTCGAGTGGTGCGCGGACATGGGCGGGGCCACCGAGGTCACCCTGCCCGACGGCGACACCGTCATCGACTTCCAGTGCGCCTACGCGCGCTCGTCGAGCACGGCGCTCCGCCTGGAGATCGTCCGGAAGGTGCCCGGAACGCTGTGGGAACCGACCCCCGGCTCCGGCATCCACCACTTCGGCTACTGGTCCGACGACGTCGCGGCCGACGTCGCCGAACTCGAAAGCCACGGCTATGTGACCGAGGCGTACCGCAAGGGGCCCGACGGCGGGATGTTCTTCGCCTTCCTGCGCAGCGGCGACACGACGGGCTTCCGGGTCGAGCTGGTCAGCCGGGCCGCCCAGCCCTCCCTGGAGCGCGTCTGGGCCGCCGAGTAGCCCTGGCCCGCCCGAATTCAAGGAACACGCATCACCAAGGAGCGACGTATGACGACCGTAGGGATAGTGACCGGCGCGGGCCGCGGGATGGGGGAGGCGTGCGCGCGGCGCCTCGCCGACACGGTGGACGTGCTGCTGCTCGTCGACCTGGACGCCGAGGCCGCCGCGAAGGTCGCCAAGGACCTCAACGAGGCCCGACCGCGGGCCACCGCCGAGCCGTTCGGGCTCGACGTCACCGACCGCGAGGGACTGGCCCGGCTCGCCGCACGCGTCGCCGAAGCCGGCACGCTGCGCGCCGTCGCCCACGCGGCCGGCATCTCGCCCACCATGGCCGACTGGCGCCGCATCTTCCAGGTCGACCTCGTCGGCACCGCGCTGCTCGCCGAGGCCCTGCGCCCGCTCGCCACCGAGGGCACCGCGCACGTGTACTTCTCCTCCATGTCGCCGCTGCTCGCCAAGGTCGACCCCGATCCGGCCGTCGGCGAGATCCTGGACGAGCCGCTCCGGGAGGACTTCCTGGACCGGATCCGCGAGGCCGTCGGCCCGGACCTCGAACAGTCCACGCTCGCCTACCCGTGGGCCAAGCACGGCGTCGCCCGGTTCGCCCGCAAGGAGGCCGTGCGGCTCGGACCGGTCGGGGCCCGCGTGTGCTCGCTCGCGCCCGGCATCATCGACACCCCGCAGGGCCGCCAGGAGGCGGCCAAGCAGTCGTCCATGCAGCGGCTGATCCAGGCGACACCGCTGGGCCGGACCGGCCGCTCGGAGGAGGTCGCGGCCGTCGTCGCGTTCATGCTCTCCGACGAGGCGAGCTTCCTGAACGGCATCGACATCCTCGTCGACGGCGGTGTCTTCGCCGCCGTACGGGACAGGTGACCAAAAGAATCCGGACATGAACGAGGGCGGGCGAGTCGTACGACTCGCCCGCCCTCGTTCATGTCCCGGTCAGCGGAAAGCACCCGGCGGGGCCCCCGCGCCCGCCCCGACACTGAGGCCGTCTGGCCGCCGGCGACGTGCGGCCCAGCGTGGGAACAGTGACCAGGAGGTGTGCGGAGTGACGCATGAAGTGGTCGGCCGTGTCGAGGAGTTGGGCGCCGAACTGGCCGGGCTCGCCGACGAGAACGAGTCACTCGGCAAGCTGAGCGACCGGACCGTGGAACTGCTCCGTTCCGCGGGTGTCATACGGCTCCTGCAGCCCAAGGAGTACGGCGGATTCGCCGCCCACCCCCGCGACTTCGCGGAAGCCGTGATGGAGGTGGCGCGGCACGACGGTGCCGCCGGCTGGGTCTGCGGCGTGGTCGGCGTCCACCCGTGGGAGCTGGCCCAGATGGACCCGCGGCTCGCCCACGAGGTGTGGGACGCCGACCCGGACACCTGGATCGCCTCGCCCTACATGCCCAACGGCATCGCCGACCCGGTGGACGGCGGCTTCGTCCTCAGCGGACGCTGGCCCTTCTCCTCGGGCAGCGACCACTGTCAGTGGGACTTCCTCGGGGCGCTCGTCGGTGACGGCAAGGGCAGGCCCGCGGGCCCGATCCAGGTGATGCACGTGGTGCTGCCGCGGTCGGACTACGAGATCATCGACGGCACCTGGGACGTCGTCGGACTCTCCGGCACCGGCAGCAAGGACGTCGTCGTCGACAAGGCGTTCGTCCCCGAGTACCGCACCATCCGGCAGGAGGAGGTCCAGGCGGGGCCGCCGCGGAGGCCGCCGGGCTCGACACGCTCTACCGGCTGCCGTTCGCCTCGATGTTCCCGCTCGGGATCTCCGCGGCGGTCATCGGCATCTGCGAGGGCGCGCTCGCCCACCACCTCTCCCAGCAGAAGGACCGGGTCGCCGTGACCGGCATCCAGGTCCGCGACGACCCGTACGTGCTCTACGCCGCGGGCGAGGCCGCCGCCGAGATCGCCGCCTCCCGGGTCCAGCTCATCGACGGCATCAGCCGCATGTACGACAAGATCGAGGCCGGTCAGCCGGTGACCATGGAGGACCGGGCGACCGTACGACGCAACCAGGTCCGGTGTGCCTGGCGGGCCGTCGCCGCCCTGGACGAGATCTTCGCGCGGTCCGGCGGCAACGCCATCCGCAGGAGCAACCCCATCCAGCGGTACTGGCGGGACGCGCACGTCGGCCTCTCGCACATGATCCACGTGCCGGGCACGGCGTACCACGCGTACCCGCTGGCCCAGATGGGGCTCGACCTGCCCGAGTCGATGCGCGCCGTCATATGAGCGAGGGCGCGGTCCGGCACCAGGAGGTGGACGTGATCGACGGGCGCCGGTTCCGCGAGGTGCTGGGCAACTTCCCCACCAGCGTTGTCGCCGTGACCACCACGGACGCCGAGGAGCGGCCGCACGGGATGGTCGTCGGGACGTTCACCTCCGTGTCCCTCGATCCGCCCCTGGTGTCCTTCCTGGCCGACCGTTCCTCCACCACCCTGCGCACGATCAGGGCGGCCGGCCGATTCTGCGCCAACGCCCTCGCGGGCGACCAGGAGCGGCTGTCCCGGCGGATGGCCTCGGGCCCCGCCGGCGAACGGTTCGAGGGCATGACCTGGGAGGCCTCGCCCCTGGGCAGTCCCGTCCTCGACGGGGTCGTCGCCTGGGTCGACTGCGCGGTGGAGCAGGTCGTCGAGATCGGGGATCACCTGTTGGTCGTCGGGCGGGTCCACGACCTGCGCGTCGAGTCGTTGAAGACCCCGCTGCTGTTCTTCCGGGGTGGATACGGCGACTACCTGTCGAGCGCCGCTCAGCTGCTCGACAGGCTCGTTGGCTGGGACGAGATAGGCCGGTAGGAACCGGTCGGCACACTTAGGGAGCCGCAGTGAGAAACGACCTCTACATAAGACTTTCGCGCATCTCCGCATGGTGCGGAGTCGTCCTGATGGTGGGCTTCATCGTCGCCTTCAGCGCGGGCCACCTGCTCACCCCGGTGGACCCGGACATGAGCCCCGCGGACCTCGTCACGTTCCTGCACGACCACCGCACCGGGATCCTGTGGTGCACCGTGATCATGGTGCTGGCCGTGCCCTTCGAGTACCCGTACGTCGTCGTGACGAGCCTTCAGATGAAGCGCGTCGAGGGCGGCTGGGGACTCCTGTCCATGATCCAGCTGACCACGGGCGTCGTCGCCCCGCTGGGCTTCTTCTTCCCCCTGGCGATCCTCTCCGCCGCCGCGTACCGGCCGGAGATCCACTCGCCGGACGTCCTGTCCGCGCTGACCGACACCTTCAACCTCATGCTGGTGGGCAACGCGTGCATCTTCGTCCTCCAGGTCTGGTCGATCGGCTACACGGCCTTCATCGACCACCGGGAGAAGCAGGTGTTCCCCAAGTGGTACGGCTGGCTGAGCATCGTGCTGGGCGTGCTGCTCATCCCGGGCGCCTTCGTCTTCGTCGTGCACAGCGGTCCGTTCGCCTGGAACGGCCTGCTCGCGAACGTCATCCCCTCGTTCACCTACTTCGTGTGGAAGGTCGCCACTCCCTATGTGCTCCTCAAGGCGATCAAGCAGGAGGAGCAGGAGCTCGCCGCGAAGACGGAGGCCGCGCCGGCGACCGTGTAGCCGGGTGTAACCCCGTGGCCGTGCCCCGAGTCGGACTCGTGGGGCACGGCCGCTCCGCTTCCCGGTCACAGACGGCAGCTGATCTCCATCCCGTCCTCGACGGGGAAGTTGACACTGCGATAGCCGCCCGCCGGATCCCTTACGTACTCCAGGTACGGCCGCATGCTCGCGAAGGTCACGTCGTCGGCCACGACGAGGGTGCCCGGCGCCAGGCGCGGTTCCAGCAGCCGCAGCACCGGCAGGCACAGGTCCTTCCAGCCGTCGAGGAGCACGAGGTCGGCCGGCGCGTCGAGAGCGCTGAGGCTGTCCCGGGCGTCCCCCTCCAGCACGGTGATCAGGTCGTCCAGGCCGGTCTCGGCGAAGGTGCGGTGCGCGGCGGCGATCTTCTCCTTGCTGAGCTCGGTGGTGACGACCCGTCCGGTGCCGTTGTCCCGGACCGCGGCCGCCAGATACAGCGTGGAGATGCCGTACGACATCCCGAACTCGACGACCGTGGCCGGCCGGACGGCCCGGACCAGGTTGTAGAGGAGGTCTCCGCCCGCCGCCGAGATCGGCATGTAGATCCCCGCGGCGGCGTCCGCGTGCTCCTGCGGGGACATCGACGCCGAGCCGGGTCCCCAGTCGACCCGGTCCGCGACGGCGTCGTCCTGCTCGGCCTGCGCGAACATCCGGCGCAGGGCGGTCTCGACCCGGGGGTCGGCCAGCGTGTGTGTATGCGTCATACGCGCTAGAGTAGACGCAACGTTGCGTCAGCTCTAGAGGATCACGGAGGCGGCGACATGACACCCGCTGCGGTACGGCGTCACCACGGCAACCGGCACGGCCGCAGCGAAGAGGCCCGGCTGGCCGTTCTGGAGGCCGCCGACGACCTGCTCGTCGAGAAGGGCTTCGCCGGCGTCACCATGGAGGGCATCGCCGCGCGCGCCGGGGTGGCCAAGCAGACGATCTACCGGTGGTGGAGCACCAAGACCGAGGTGCTGATGGACACCTTCCTCCAGGACGCCGTCGAGGACCTGACCGCGCCCGACACCGGTGACCTCGCCGCCGACCTGCGCGCCTACCTGCGCCGGCTCGCCCTGTTCATCGGCGAGTCCGATCCCGGTGCCGTCTTCCGGGCGCTGCTCGCGCACGCCCAGCACGACGCGGCGTTCGCCGAGGAGTTCCGCTCCCGCTGTCTGGCCCCGCAGCGCGAGCGCGACCGGCTGCTGCTCCAACGGGCCGTGGCCGACGGCCGGTTGCCCGCCGGGCTCGACCTCGACATCGAGACGGACCAGCTGGTCGGCCCGCTCTACTACCGCGTCCTGGTGTCGTCCGGGCCGGTCGACGAGGGGTTCACCGACACCCTCGTCGACGCCTTCCTGCGTCGCCACGGCGGCTGAGCCTTCCGGCCTCCGGCCCTAGACCGACAGTGCGAACCCGCCCGTCACCCGCAGGGTCTCCCCGGTCACGAACGACGCCCTCGACGAGACCAGGTACAACAGGGCCTCGACGATGTCCTGTTCGGTGCCCTCCTGTCGCAGGATCTGTTCTCCGAGGACGCGTTCGGCCTCTGCCTCGGACAGCTGGGCGCGCACGGTGTCGGTGAAGATCAGGCCCGGCGCGATCGCGTTGACGCGGATGCCGTGGGCGGCGAACTCCCGTGCGAAGGACACGGTCAGGCCGCGCACGGCGAGCTTGGAGACGCCGTAGATGCTCCGGTTCGCGTAGGCCGCGGAGGAGGAGATGTTGACGATGGAGGCGCCGGCCCGGCCCTTCATGGCCTCCTGGGCCGCGAGCGAGCAGATCACGACACCCATGACGTTGACGTCGAGCACCCGCCGCACGTTGGCCAGGCCCAGCTCGGTGAACGGCCTGTTGTAGGCGGCGTGCAGACCGGCGTTGTTGACCAGGACGTCGAGTCCGCCATGGCGATCGGTGATCCCGCCCATCACGGCGCCGACCTGGTCCTCGTCGGCCACGTCGCAGGCGACCCCGGTCGCGCTCCCGCCCTCGGCGTTGATCTCCGCGGCCGCTTCCGCCGCGGCCCCGCCGTCGATGTCGGCGAGCACGACATGCGCGCCCAGCGATGACAGCGCCTCGCCGAACGCCTTGCCGAATCCCCGGCCGCCACCCGTGATGAGGGCGACCTTGCCCCGGTGCTCCGCGCTGTCCATCACAGCCTCCTTGTCCGCCACGGGAACCTCACTTGGGGCCGAACCGCTGGCCCGCGTCCAGACGCAGGCACTGGCCGTTCAGCATCGGGTTGTCCACGACGGCCAGGGCGAGCTTGGCGTACTCCTCGGGGCGGCCCAGGCGCCGGGGGAACGCGGCGTCCTTCACCAACGCGGCCCGCACGTCGGCGGGGATCTTCTCGGTGGCACCCGTCTCGAACAGGCTCGGCGCGATGGCCACGACGCGGATGCCGAGCGAGCCGAGGTCGCGGGCCATGGTGAGGCTCATGCCGGCGATCGCCGCCTTGGCCGCCGAGTAGGCGACCTGGCCGATCTGCCCCTCGAAGGCGGCGATCGAGGAGGTGTTGACGATGACACCGCGCTCGCCGTCGGGCTCCTCGGGCTCGTTGCGGCTCATGTGCGCGGCGGCGAGACGGCTGATGTTGAAGGTCGAGACGGCGTTGAGGTCGAGCACCCGGCGGAAGGTCTCCAGATCGTGCGGCCCGTCCTTGCCGAGCGTGCGCCGCACACTGCCCCCGCCCGCCGTGGTGACCGACACGTGCAGCCCGCCGAGGGCCTCCACGGCCTCGGCCAGCGCGCTCTCCGTCGCCTCGAACTCCATCACGTCCACGGGGTGGAAGCTCCCGCCGAACGCGGCCGCCACCTCGGCGCCCGCCGACGCCGGACGGTCGAGTACGGCGACCTCGGCGCCGCGGGCCGCGAGCAGCTCGGCGGTGGCCCGGCCCATGCCCGAGGCGCCGCCGAACACCACGGCCTTCTTGCCCTTGATCTCCATCGGGAACCCTTCGGATCGTTCGCTCAGGACGGATCGTTCGCGGTTGTCGGGCCCGGGCACCGCCAGGCCGACTCGGTCACTGCCGGGGCGGTTCCGGCGCTCCCACGACGGCTCCGGCACACACGTCGGACCGTGTGCTGGAACCCCGTCGAGCGCGCGAGCCCCTTCGCGCGCTCAGGCGGAGGCCGTCGGCCGCTGCAGCAAGTCGCACAGCCGGTCGCGGTGCACGGCCGCGTCGCCGTACAGCACGCTGTCGGCGCGGGCGCGGCGCAGGTGGAGGTGGAGGTCGTGCTCCCAGGTGAAGCCGATGCCGCCGTGCAACTGGAGCGCGCGGGCGGCGACTTCGGGGGCCCCGGCCGCGACGTACGAGGCCGCGGCGCAGGCGGCCCGGTCGGCGTCGTCCGCGTCCGCGTCGATGGCCATCGCCGCGTGGGCGGTGGCGGCGCGGGCGCCGTGCACCAGCAGCGCCATGTCGGCGCAGGCATGCTTGACGGCCTGGAAGGTGCCGATCGGCCGCCCGAACTGCACACGGGACGTGGTGTGTTCGACGGTGAGCTCCAGCATGCGCTCCATCACCCCGAGCGCGTCGGCGCACCGCAACAACGAGGCCTCGTCGAGCCACCGCTGGATCTCCTCGGGCCCGCCGGTGAGCCGGTGGGTGAGCGGGACGCGTACACCCGCGAACCGGACCTCGTGGAACGACCGGGTCAGATCCAGGACCCGCTGCCGACGGACGGTGACACCGGGGGCCGTCCGGTCGACCAGGAACGACGCCGGGACCCCGTTGTGGAGTGCGGTGACGAGCAGCAGGCGGGCGCCGCCCGCGTCCTGCACCGCGGTCTTCACCCCGTCGAGGACGACCGTGTCCCCGTCGGTCCGGGCGGTGGCCCGGATGCCGTCGAGGGACCACGGGGCGCGCGGTTCGGCGAAGGCCCAGGTGGCCCACTCCGATCCGGCGGCCAGCGCGGGCAGCACCTCGGCCCGCAGCTCGGGCGATCCGGCGGCGGCGAGCGCGCGGCCGACGACCCCGGTGGGCGCGAACGGGCCCCGCCCGAGCGCCCGCCCGATCTCCTCGGCGACCAGCGCCAGTTCCACCAGACCCTGTCCCGCGCCGCCGTACTCCTCGGGCAGACCCAGACCGGGCCAGCCGAGGTCGGCCGTCAGCCGCCACACCTCGGGATCGACGTCCTCGTCGCGATCCGCCCAGGCCCGTACATGCTCGATCGGGGCGCGGTCCGACAGCAGGTCGCGCGAGGCCTCGCGCAACATGTCCTGCTCCTCGCTGAGCTCGAAGTTCACCCAAGCAAGGTATCCTCTTTTGCCTCCCCGGTCGAGATGCTGGTGCGATGTTGCAGCCCATCTACCGGCCGCTCCTTCATTTAAGTACTCTGAATTACATGGTTGATGCCGTTCTTCTCTCCGCGTGCCGCACCGCGATCGGAACCGCCCGGCGGGGAACCCTGCGGGACACCGACGCCTTCGAACTCGCCACCGTCGTTGTCCGGGAGGCCGCGCAGCGCTGCGGGCTGCCGCCCGGGACGATCGACGACGTCGTCCTCGGCGAATCCCTCGCCGGGGGCGGCGACATCGCCCGGTACGCGGCGCTGGAGGCGGGCCTGACACACGTCCCCGGCCTGGCGCACAACCGGCACTGCGCCTCCGGACTCGCGAGCGTGGCGACCGCCGCCGCGAGCGTGCGGGCCGGGATGGACCGGGCGGTGATCGCGGGCGGCACGCACTCGTCGTCGACCGCGCCGGTGGGCCGACGGCGGATCCCGGGCACCGACGACTGGCTCGACCCCTGGATGGCGCCGACGCATGTCTCCACGCCCGAGGCCCCGAACAACGACATGGGGATCCTCGTCGGCTGGAACACCGCCCGGCTGGCCGGCCTCACCCGCGAGGAGATGGACGCCTGGGCGCTGCGCTCGCACGAGCGGGCCGTACGGGCCATCGACGACGGCCGGTTCGCCGACGAGATCGTGCCGGTCAAGGTCACCGGCCGGGACGGAGCGAGCTCGGTCTTCGACACCGACGAGCATCCGCGCCGAGGCACCAGCCTGGAGAAGCTGGCCGCGCTGAAGGTGCTGCACCCCGAGATCGAGGGCTTCTCCATCACGGCCGGCAACTCCAGCGGCGTCAACGACGGGGCGGCCGCGGTCGTCGTCGCCGGTTCCGACCTGGCCGCCGAGCACGGACTCACCCCGATCGCGACCGTCCGGTCCTGGGCGAGCGTGGGCGTCGACCCCGTGGAGACGGGGTTCGCGCCGATCGCCGCGATCCGCAAGGCCCTGGACCGCGCCGGCCTCGGCATCGAGGACGTCGACCTGTTCGAGGTCAACGAGGCCTTCGCCGCGGTCGCCGTCGCCACCACCCGGGAACTGGGCCTCGACCCCGAGCGGGTCAATCCCTTCGGCAGCGGCTGCAGCCTCGGCCACCCGATCGCGACCACGGGCACCCGCATGGTCGTGACCCTGGCGCACGAACTCCGTCGCCGGGGTGGCGGGACCGCGGTCGCGGCTATGTGCGCGGGTGGGGGCATGGGGTCGGCGATGGTCCTGACGGTGTGAACGGTATTGACCAAGGCGGGAGTTGAGGGTCAGGGCGCGAGCTTCGCGCCCTGACCGCTGCCCCGCCCGCTCGTGCGGCCCGGACCGCTCAGGCCGCCGTCGCCTCCCCGAGATGGCGGCGCAGCAGCTCCGGCCCGGCCAGTGCCGCGTCGCCTGCCCAGGCGATCCGGCCGCGCCGCAGGACCAGGCAGTGGTCGGCGAAGTCGAGCGCCCGGCTCGCGAACTGCTCGATCACGATGACGGCGACGCCCGCGGACCTGGCCCGGCGCAGGCTCTCGAAGACCACGTCGACCATCTTCGGCGCCACGCCCAAGGGCAGCTCGTCGGCGACCACCAGCCGGGGATCGACCATCAACGCCCGGGCCAGGGACAGCATCTGCTGCTCGCCGCCCGACAGCGTCCCCGCCGCCTGCCGTCCGCGCCGGTCGCAGGCGGTGGCCATCCGCAGGTTCTCCAGGACGGTCAGCGTGGGGAACACCCCGCGGCCTTCCGGGAGATGGACCGGCCCGGCCCGGCGGATCGAGTCGGGCGGGCGCCCTGTCAGATCCCGGCCGTCGAGCGCGAAGGACCCGGCGGCGGTCGGCACCAGCCCCGAAAGGGCCCTGGCCGGCGTGCTCTTGCCGGCCCCGTTGGGACCCAGTACGGCGAGCGCGCTGTTGCGCGGCGCCTCGAAGCTCACGTCCAGCAGCGCCTGGGCCGTCCCGTAGCGGACGGTCGGATCGCGGACGGTGAGCAGGGGAGGGGCGATGACGGTCATGCGGACGGTCCTTTCCTCGCCGTGGCCTGCGCCCGGGTAGGCCGTACGTACGGCGGTCCTCCCAAGAGAGTCGCCGCCTGCTCGTCGGTCTCGCGCGCGTCGAGCCCCGACGACGGCTCGTCGAGGAGCAGTACGCCACCGGTTACGGCGCCAACCCGCTGAAGTCTCCGTCGACGCCACTCAGCGCGCGGTCCAGCTCACCGTCTTGGTCTGGAGGTACTCGTCGAGCCCGAACTCGCCCCACTCCCGGCCGAGTCCGCTCTGCTTGTACCCGCCGAACGCGGCCCGGGGGATCACTCCGGCACTGCTCGCGTTGATGGCGACCGCTCCGGTCCGGATACGGGACGCCATCTCGTTCGCGGCCACGGTGTCGGCGCTCCACACCGCGCCGGCCAGGCCGTACGGGCTGTCGTTCGCGATCCGCACCGCCTGCTCGTCGTCGGCGAAGGGGATGACGACGCCGACCGGGCCGAAGAACTCCGTGCGCGCGATGGTCATGGAGTTGTCGACGCCGGTGAAGAGCGTGGGTTCGACGAAGTAGCCGCGGTCGAGACCGGCCGGCCGCCGCCCGCCGCAGACGAGACGGGCTCCTTCCTCCTCGCCGACCCGGATCAGCTTCTCGACCTTGTCCCGCTGCGCCTCGCTGATCAGCGGACCCATCGTGGTGGCCGGGTCGGCCGGATCGCCGACCTTCACCTTCGCGAGGGCCGCGGTCAGCCGGTCGACCAGTTCGTCGTGGACGGACTCGTGCACGATCGTGCGGGTGAGCAGCGAACAGCCCTGACCCGCATGGGCGGTGATGCCCATGAGCGCCGCGCGGACGGCGCCGTCGAGGTCGCCGTCGGCCCGCACGATGTTGGCCGACTTGCCGCCGAGTTCGAGGACGACCTTCTTCAGGGAGGCCGCGGCCTGCGCGTAGACCATCCGCCCGACCGTGTCCGACCCGGTGAAGCTGACGAGGTCCACCATGGGGTGGGTGGTCAGCTCGCGGCCCGCCTCCACGTCACCGGTCACGATGTTGAGCACGCCCGGCGGCAGCCCGGCCGCATCCGCGAAGTCCCCGATGAGCAGGGACTCCAGGGGAGTCGTGGGCGCCGGTTTGAGTACGGCGGTGCAGCCCGCCGCGAGCGCCGGGATCACCTTCATCATGCTGAGGAAGAACGGGAAGTTGTAGGCGGAGATCAGCGCGCACACCCCGAACGCCTCGCGGCGCAGCACCCCTTGGGTGATGCCGGTGCCCGGCGCGACGGTCGGGTCCATCGGGCGCTCCCAGGCGAAGGTCGGCATCACCCGCTCGGCCATGTCCCGCAGATGCGTCAGCGGGACCCGCGTCTGCAGGGTCTCGGCCAGCGCCCGGACCGAGCCCGCCTCGGCCATGTTGACGGCCACCAGCTCGGGCAGCCTGCGCTCGATCTCGTCGGCCATGCGCAGCAGTACGGCGGCCCGTTCGGCGGGCCTCATCCGTGGCCAGGGCCCCTCGTCGAAGGCGCGCCGGGCCGCCTCGACGGCCTGCCGCACGTCCGCCGCCGCCGAGCCCGGGACCTCGGCGATCGTCTCCTCGGTAGCGGGGTTGCGGACGAGGATCGGGGCGTCCGCCCGGCCGTCGGTCCGGCGCCCGTCGATGTAGAGCTGCGCAGAGAACGAGTACGCAGTCGTCATGTGCCGTCTCCTGATCACCAGCCAGTACGTCAATTTAAGTGTACTGAATTACGACTTCCGGAGAAGGGTGATGGGTGGGTCAGTGACGGGTCAGGGGTCTGTCAGGTTCCTGTAGCAAAGCATCCCCATATTCCGTATGCGCATTTATTGACTCGACCGGTCGGTACAGCTAACTTCGGCCTTAGTTACGGGTTGGGGTTCCGTCACGGACGACGAGGTTCGAAAGAGGTACCACCTGTGTTCAAGGAATTTGTCGTATCCGGCGACTCGCACATCATCGAGCCGGCCGATCTCTTCAGGGACAGGCTCCCCAAGAACCTGCGCGAGCGGGCCCTGTGGGAGGAGGAGTTCACGCTCGACGAGCCGATCGTCGAGGGTGGACACACCGAGTTCAAGAAGCTGCACACCATCGGCTTCGACGGCTGGACCATCTCCAAGTACCGGCAGTTCGGCGGCGAGACCCCGGACGGCGTGCCCGAGAACATCATCCGGGACATGAATCTCGACGGGGTCGACGCGTCGGTGATGTTCCCCAATCTCTCGCTGTTCGTGCTGTTCACCGACGACCACGAGCTGTCGATGGCGCACGCGCGGGTGTGGAACGACTACATCGCCGAGCGTTTCCTCCAGTACAAGGACCGCCTGCGCCCGACCGCCGCGATCCCGCTGACCGACGTCCCCGAGGCCGTCGCCGAGATCGAGCGCTGCGCCCGCATGGGCCTGGGTGCGATCCTGCTCCCGGAGACCCCGCCGCTCCCGTACTACTCGCGCGAGTACGACCCGGTGTGGGCGGCCGCGCAGGCGCACGGGATGCCGGTCTTCATTCACGTCGCCACCGGCGGGGTGCGCGTCAAGGAGGCCGTGTCCGAGACGGCCGTCACGGTCCGCGGCATGATGACGGCCGTCAACATGGGCAAGGGCCAGCTGACCGACGACATGGTCTCGGGTCGGCTCCTGGCCGGCGGTGGCGGTGACGGCGGCCCGCGCCGCATCGTCGCGAACCTGGTCGGCGGCGGTGTCTGCGAGCGCTTCCCGGACCTGCACTTCAACCTGATCGAGTACGGCGCCGGCTGGCTCGTCTCCTTCATGGGCTACATCGACAAGGCCTGGCGGACCGGCACCGGTCAGGACGCCGACTGGTGGCTCGGCTTCTGGGACGACGAGCGCGGGCCGAAGGACCAGCCCGCGATGGGGCGCCTGTTCCTGGTCAACGACAAGTGGCCCTACCCGCTCAAGCCGAGCGACTACATCCGGCGCCAGATCCACGTGCAGTTCGCGGACGACCCGATCGCCGTCCAGGCCCGGCACATCACCGGCCTCTCGACGATCATGTGGGGCAACGACTACCCCCATGCAGAGGGCACCTTCCGCAACAGCGCCGAGTGCATCGCCGAGAACATCGACGCCACGGTCTCCGACGAGGACCGCGCGGCCATCCTGGGCGGCACGCTCGCGAAGGTCGTCGGCTTCGACACCAGCAAGAAGCTGGCCCCGGTCACCGAACAGGTCTGACCGGCCCGAGAGCCACTGGACGCGGACCGGCCCCGGAGTGAATTCCACTCCGGGGCCGATTCGCATGGCCGGGCCCGGTTCAGTCCGAATCCGGTACGGCGCCGATCAACGCGAGGCTGGACGCCGCATACGCGGCTCGGCGCCTGCGGCTCACCATGAAGCTCGGGGGCGCGAAGTAGCCGACGTCGCGGGGGAGCGAGTCCGCCCGGCGGGCGAGGGCGTCCTTCGCGTCGGCGGTCGTGCCGCAGACGGCGATCTCCGTGAGCATCTCGTCGGTCACCGCCCGGGCCATGGCGTCCGTGTCGCCGACCTTGAACGCCGCACGGAGCCGTTCGACGGGCTCCTCCCAACCATGGTGGGCGACGAACGGGTCGTACGTCTTCACCGTGAGGTAGAAGGCGATCATGCGCCGGGCGTCGGCGACGGCGCGTTCGGGCGCGGAGTCGTCGACCGCCGTGATGATCCAGCCGTGTTCGAGCGACCGCGCCTCGGCCGGATCGCGCTCGCTCGCACCCCGCTCGACCCCGGGCCGTACGACCTCGTTCCACCAGGAAGCGGTGAACAGCCCGTGCCCGATCACCCCGTCGGCGACCCGCCCCGCGGTGGCGGCCATCCGCGTGTTGAACCCGGCCAGCAGGACGGGGATGTCGAGCCGGCCCAGCACCGGAGCGCGCACGTCGGCGTCGAGCGTGTGGAACTCGCCCGTGTAGCGGACGCGCTCCCCGTTCTCCGCGTGCAGCCAGGCCCGTACGGCGCCGACGGTGTCCGCGATCCGGGCCACCGGACGCTCCGCGGGCACGCCGAGCCAGTCCCGGTTGATCCGGAAGGCCGCGCTGCCCAGCCCCAGGAAGAGCCGGCCCGGCGCCTGGGCGTGCAGCTGACGCATGGCCGTGGCGTGCGCGTAGGGCGTGCGGGCGAAGGCGTAGGCGATGGCCGGGCCCGCCAGCGCGCGCTCCGTGTTCGCCACGATCTCGGCCACCGTCAGGTAGGAGTCGTGGTCGACGAACTCCCCGGCGCAGAACGCGCCGACGCCGGCCTGCTCGGCCTCCCGCCCGACGTCCCGGCCGGGCCAGGGCATGCCGAACCGCATGAGAGCCTCCCGATGGTCACCCTGAAGTCGAATACCGTAAAACAGTACACTTATTTGGGTGGGCTGGGGAGTGGGCGGTTGAAGCCTCAGCGCAGGGTCCACCGCCCGCGGGGCACCGCCGAGCGGTCGACCTCGGCCTTCCCGATCGGGTTCCCGAGCTGGGTGTACGACAGTCCGGTGCGCAGCGCCTGGGTGCGGGTGGCGTCGAGGGACTCCCAGATCGCACGGACCGTGCCCTGGATCGCGGCCGGCGGTTTCGCCGCGATGATGCGGGCGATCTCGTCGGCCCGGTCCCACAGTTGCTCACGCGGGAGCACCTCGCTGACCAGGCCGATCTGCAGGGCGCGCGCCGCGGACACGCGCTCGTCGAGGCCGAGCAGGGCGATCCGCAGGGTCTCGCCGAGCGGGATGCGGCGGGCCAGGCCGATGGGCTCCAGGGCCGCGGTCAGGCCGTAGCTGACGTGCGGATCGAAGAAGGTCGCCTCCTCCGAACAGATCAGGATGTCGGCCTCGTTGAGCCAGTAGAACGCGCCGCCGGCGGCCATCCCGTGCACCGCGCAGACCAGGGGTTTCCACACCTGGTTGAGCTTCGGCGACAGGTACTCCCCGGGGTCGGTCTGCGACCAGACGTTGGGGTGCCGGTCGATGCCCTCCTTCACGTCCATGCCCGTGCTGAACGCCCGGTCACCGGCGCCGCGCAGCACCACGACCCGCACGTCGTCGTCGGTCTTGACGGTGTTCCAGAGGGCCGAGAACTCCTCCAGCATCCGCTGGTTGAAGCCGTTCATGACCTCGGGCCGGTTCAGGGTGATCGTGGCGACGTGATCGACGACCTCGTACAGCACGGTCTTGAGTTCCATCCAGCAGCTCCGTTCTCGACGCGATCGTGGAAAGTAGTATACTTTTCTCTGGTTACTCGGTGCCACTGACTCGGCACCACGAGAGCCGCGGAGGACACTGCGATGAGGCCACGCGTTGGGCAGATGCTCGCCAGTACGGTCGACACCACGGCGGTGATCGTCGTGCGGTGCCCGGACGAGGACCTGGAGATCAGCTGCGGCGGCGCCGCCATGGCCGAGGGGAACGGACCGGGGCCCGGTGCCACGGGCACCCCCGACCCCGGCCTGATGGGCGGCGCGCTGCTCGGCAAGCGGTACGCCGACGAGGACCTCGGCATCGAGCTCCTGTGCACGAAGGCCGGTCCCGGCACCCTGGCGGTGAACGGCGCGCCGCTGCCGCTGAAGAGCGCCAAGCCGCTCCCGGCCTCGGACTGAGGGGCGGGCGGCCCGTGAACATAGGGATGCTGTTGGACATGGCCGCCGAGGGCTTCGGCGACCGGATCGTCATCGGACGCAGGGACGCGGGGCTGACCGCCGGGCGACTGCGTGAACTGGCCGTCGGCGGGGCGCACTTGGCGCGCGCGGCCGAGGCCGACGCGATCCTTTACCTCGCGGTGAACGGCCCGGCCCTCCCGGTCGCCCTGTTCGCCGCGGCCCGCGCCGGGATCCCGCTCGTCCCGGTCAACTACCGCCTGGGCGAGGCGCAGTTGGACGCGCTGCTGGCCAACCACCCGCGCGCGCTGGGCATCGCCGACGCGGAGCACGCCGGGGCGCTGCGCCGCGCCGGGCTGCCGGTGTGCACCCCGGCCGAGTGGCTGGCCCAGACCGCGGAGAACACCGGACTCCCCGCCGACGAGGAAGCGGCGGAGCCCGACGCGCCCGCCGCCCTCATCTACACCAGCGGCACGACCTCCGCGCCCAAGGGCGTGGTCCTGCGCCACCGCAACCTGGTCTCGTACGTGCTCGGCACGGTGGAGTTCGCCGCCGCCGACCCCGACGAGGCGGCCCTGGTGAGCGTCCCCCCGTACCACATCGCCGCCATCTCCAACGTGCTGACGAACCTCTACGCGGGCCGTCGGGCCCTGACGCTGGAGCAGTTCACGCCGGACGGCTGGCTCGGTCTCGTACGGCAGGAGGGGATCACCAACGCGATGGTGGTGCCGACGATGCTCGCCCGCATCATGGACACGGACGGCCTGGACCGCTCGGTGCCCTCGCTGCGCGGCCTCGCCTACGGCGGCGCCCGGATGCCGGTGCGGGTCATCGAGACCGCGCTCGCCGAGTGGCCGCACGTCGACTTCGTCAACGCGTACGGACTCACCGAGACCTCGTCCACCATCACCGTCCTCGGGCCGCAGGAACACCGCACGGCCGTGGCGAGCGACGACCCCGAGGTGCGGGCCCGGCTCGGATCGGCGGGGCAGCCGGTGCCGGGCATCGAGCTGGAGGTGCGCGACCCGTTCGGAGCGGTCGTCGCGGCCGGCGAGAGCGGCCAGATCTGGGTGCGGGGCGAGCAGGTCTCGGGGGAGTACGCCGGACACGGGCCCGTGGTCGACGAGCGGGGCTTCTTCCACACCCGTGACCAGGGGTACGTCGACGCCGACGGCTATCTGCACATCGAGGGCAGGGCCGACGACACGATCATCCGCGGTGCGGAGAACATCGCGCCGGCCGAGATCGAGGACGTACTGCTGGGGCATCCGGACGTGCTCGACGCGGTCGTCGTGGGCGTTCCGGACGAGGAGTGGGGTCAGCGGATCGAGGCGGTGGTCGTGCTGCGCGACGGTGTCGTGATCGACGCGGACGACCTGCGCGCCCAGGTGCGCGGCACGCTGCGCGGCTCCAAGACACCGGAGCGCATCACGCCGTGGCCCGAACTGCCGCGTACGCCCACCGGCAAGCTCATCCGCCGGGACATCGTCCGGGCGCTGACCGCGGACCGTGGAACAACGCCAGGGCAACGGCCCACAGAGGTGAGGACATGAGCATCGTCGTCAACAGTGCTGATCCGATCGCGGAGTTGACCGAGCGGACGGCCCTCGCGGCGCGGGGCTGGATCCCCGGGGCCACCGTGGAATCGGTCGAGCCGCTCACCGGCGGGACCTCCAGCCTCACGTACGTGGCCCGGCTCGCGGGCGTCCCGGCGCCGTACGAGCGCGTCGTCCTCAAGGTGGCGCCGCCCGGTCTGGAACCGGTCCGCAACCGGGACGTGCTGCGGCAGGCGCGGCTGATGCGGGTGCTGGCGGGCGTGCCCGGGGTGCGGGTGCCGAAGGTGCTGTTCTCCGATGCGGGGGAGCCGCCGGGCCGACAGCCGTTCATGGCCATGGAGTTGGTGGCGGGGGAGTGCGTGGAGCCGGTGCTCGTGCCGCGAGGGCGGGTGCCGGCCGGGCAGGTGCGGGCCCGTGCGCTCGACGCGGCGCGGATGCTCGCCCAGCTGCACCGGGCGGACCCCAAGCGGACGCCGCTGGCCGTGGAGCCCGTCGTCACGCCCGGCGCCGAGATCGACCGCTGGGCCCGCGCTTTCACGACCGTTCCCGAGGATCTGCGGGCCGGCTGCGAGCGGGTCGAGGCGCGGCTGCGGGCGACACAGCCGGCGGCGATGATGCCGGTGTTCACCCACGGCGACTACCGGCTCGGCAACACGCTGTGCGACGGGGACGGGGTCAACTCGGTCATCGACTGGGAGATCTGGTCCCTCGGCGACCCCCGGGTCGACATCACCTGGCTGACGTTCTTCACGGACGAGGCCCGCCACCCGGCGTCGCTCTCGGACGAGCCGACGGGAATGCCGACCAAGGCGGAGCTGATCGACGCGTACCAGGAGGCGCGGGGCGAACCCCTTCCCGACATGGCCTGGTTCGAGGCGCTGACGAAGTACAAGGAGTCCGCCGCGACCGCCCTGCTGATCAAGCGGGGCCGGAAGGCAGGGCAGTTGACGGACATGCACCGGCGAATGCTGCCCGCATTGCCGGTGCTGTTGGCAGAGGCGATGGAACTGCTCAGTACAGGCCACCGTCGACTCTGATCAGCGAACCCGTCGTATAGCTCGACGCGTCGCTCGCCAGATACAGCGCCGTGCTGATGATCTCCTCCGGGCGGCCCGGTCTGCCCACCGCGCTACGCGTGGTCTGTCTCTTCTCCTCCGTCCACGCCTTGGAGATGTCCGTCAGGAACGGGCCCGCCGAGATGGTGTTGACCCTCACCTTCGGGCCGTACTCCAGGGCGAAGACGGTGGTCAGGGTGTTCAGCGCGGCCTTGGCGCCGGCGTACGGGCCGAAGCGGGGCTGGGGGAACAGGGCGCCGGAGGACGAGATGTTGATGATCGAGCCGCCCTCACCCTCCGCCATCCGTTCGCCGATCAGTGAGGCCAGGCGGAACGGGCCCTTGAAGTTGACGGCGATCACCTTGTCGAAGAGTTCCTCGCTGGTCTCCGCCGAGGACGGGGCCAGCGGGGACATCCCGGCGTTGTTGACGAGGACGTCGACCTTGCCGAATTCGCCGTAGGCGAGGTCCGCGAGACGGGTCAGGTCGTCCCAGTGGCCCACGTGGGCCGCCACCGGCAGCGCGCGGCGGCCCAGGTCCCGTACCTCCGCCGCCGCCGTTTCGCATGCCTCCAGTTTCCGGCTGGCGATCACCACGTCCGCGCCCGCCGTGGCGAAGGCCCGCACCATCTCCCGGCCGAGGCCCCGGCTGCCCCCGGTGACGAGCGCGACCTTGCCGGACAGGTCGAACAGGTCGGCCGGGGCGATGGACTTGGCGTCGCGGGTGCCTGTCCCGTGCTCGCCGGTCATGCGTCCACCCGGCCGGACAGACTGTCGTCGTTGATGATGTCCGCGTACCGCTTGCGGGCCGCTTCGAGCTTCGGCGGGATGTGCTCGCTGGGGAACAGGCCCTCGGCCGGCTCGTAGTTCTTCAGGACCTGCTTGGCGATCGTGGTGCGGTGCACCTCGGTCGGGCCGTCGGCCAGCGCGAGGTTCGGTGCGGCCATCCACCACTTGGCGAGCGGGAGTTCGCTCGTGGTGCCGAGCGAGCCGTGCACATGCACCGCCCGCTGGATGATGTCGTGCAGCACCTTGGCCGTCTGCACCTTGCACATCGCGATCTGGGTGCGGGCGGCGCCGTGCGGCTGGGTGTCGATGATCCACGCGGTGTGCAGCACGAGCAGCCGGAACTGCTGCAACTCCACCCAGGAGTCGGCGATGAACTGCTGCACCGCCTGCTTGTCGGCGAGCAGAGTGCCCTGAGTACGGCGGGACAGCGTGCGCTCGCACATCATGTCGAAGGCGCGGGTGCACTTGCCGACCGTCCGCATCGCGTGGTGGACCCGGCCGCCGCCCAGGCGGGCCTGGGCCACCTTGAAGCCCTCACCGGGGCCGCCGAGCATCGCGTCGAGCGGGACCCGGACCTGGTGGTAGCGGATGTACGCGTGGATGCCCTCGTCGAGGTTCTCCCGCTCGTCCATCGTGCCGACGTTCCGCTTGATCTCGATGCCGGGCGTCTCGGACGGCACGATGAACATCGACATGCGCCTGTGCGGCGGCGCGTCGGGGTCGGTGACGGCCATGACGATGAGGAAGGCCGCGTACCGGGCGTTCGAGGAGAACCACTTCTCCCCGTCGATGACCCACTCGTCGCCGTCCTGCCACGCACGGCAGACGAACTCCTTGGGGTCGGCGCCCGCCTGCGGCTCGGTCATCGAGAACGTCGAGACGATCTCGCCGTCCAGCAGCGGCTGGAGGTAGCGGGCCTTCTGCTCGGCGGTGCCGAACATGGCCAGGATCTCGGCGTTCCCGGTGTCCGGGGCGGCCGTGCCGAAGACGGTCGGGGCCCAGTAGGAGCGGCCGAGGATCTCGTTGAGCAGGGCGAGCTTGACCTGGCCGTAGCCGGGACCGTCGAGGTCGGGGCCCAGATGGCAGGCCCACAGACCCTGTTCGCGTACCTGGTCCTGGAGCGGTCGCAGGATGGCGCGGGCCTTCTCGTTGCGGGTGTCGTACGGGTCGCCGCCGTGCGGGAAAAGCAGGTCGAGCGGCTCGACCTCCGTACGGACGAAGGCCGCGGCCCAGTCCAGCTTCGCCTGGAAGTCGGGTTCGATCGTGAAATCCAGCATGACGAAAACAGTATACTTTTTGAGGCCCACGGTCCATACTCGAGGGCAGACTTGGCGCATTGGGTATGCGCAATAGCGATGAGCCGTTGGAGGGGTTGGTTCGATGCAGAGGCCGATGGAGGGCGTGCGGGTGCTCGAAGTCGCGCAGTTCACCTTCGTCCCGGCGGCGGGTGCCGTGCTCGCCGACTGGGGTGCCGACGTGATCAAGATCGAGCACGCCGAACGAGGTGACGCGCAGCGCGGGCTGAGCCGGGTGCTCGGCTACGCAGCCACCAGCGAGGGATCTTCCTTCTTCCCGATCATGGAGGGGCCCAACCGCGGCAAGCGCAGTGTCGGCCTGGCCCTGGAGAAGCCGTCGGCCCGGCCGGTCCTGGAGGAACTGATCCGCCGCAGCGACGTGTTCCTGACCAACTTCCTGCCCGAGGCGCGGGCGAAGCTGCGCATCGACCTGGAGGACGTCCGGGCCATCAACCCGGACATCATCTACGTCCGCGGCAGCGGCTTCGGCGCGCGCGGGGACGAGGCCGACAAGGGCGGTTACGACAGCACGGCCTTCTGGGCCCGGGGCGGCAGCGCCGCCGGCGTCACCCCGCCCGGCGCGGAGCGGATGACCCGGATGCCCGCCGGCGCCTACGGCGACGCGATGGGCGGCATGACGATCGCCGGCGGCATCGCCGCGGCCCTGTACTCCCGGGCCACCACCGGCGAGCCGTCCGTGGTGGACGTGTCGCTGATCGGTGTCGGCGCCTGGGCGACGCAGTTCACCGTCAACCTGGCGCTGATGAACGGCGGCCCGCTCCCGGTGGCCACCGCGCCCCGCTACGGCTCGGCCACCAACCCGCTGATCGGGGCCTACCGCACCTCCGACCGCCGCTGGATCGAGCTGTCCATGCTGCAACCCGGCCGGTACTGGGGCGAGTTCTGCAAGCTGGCAGGGCGCGAGGAACTCGCCGCCGACGAACGCTTCGACAGCACCGAGAAGCTGATGGCCAACGCGTCCGAGGCCGCCGACATCGTCGCCGGGATCATCGCGTCCCGGCCCTACGACGAGTGGGCCGCGATCCTCGCCCGCGGCGAAGGCCAGTGGGCGGCCGTACAGAACTCCTGGGAGGTCGGCCAGGACCCCGCCCTGCGGGCCAACGGGCTCATCGCCCCGGTCGTGGACGCCGACGGGGTCGACCGCGAACTGGTCACGAACCCCGTCCAGTTCGACGAGACCCCGGTCGACCTCACCCGGGCACCCCAGTTCGCGGAACACACCGACGAGGTCCTGCGCTCCCTCGGGCTGAATGACGAGGAGCTCATCGCCCTGAAGATCGACGGCGCGGCGACCTGACGGACGTACGAAGAGAGGAGCCGTGATGAGTACGACGCTCGAACCCGACGGAACCCACGACGGGCTGCCCGCCTACCACTTCGACAACCGGCTCGGCGGCCCGGTCCTCAGCCACCACGAGCGCTGGGACGAGATGGCCGGCACCCGCGCCGGCTTCCGCTCCACCGTGGCGCGCGGTTTCTGGGTCGTCACGGACGGCCCCGAGGTGCAGAAGGCGCTCCAGGACTGGCGGACCTTCTCCAACACCTCGGTGACCGTGCTCGAACCGGACCCGAAGTTCCTGTGGATTCCCGAGATGCTGGACCCGCCCACGCACTCCGTGTGGCGGCGCCTGCTGGGCCGCTTCTTCTCTCCGGGCGCCGTCGCCGCCCGGGAGCCGGAGGTCCGCCAGGTCGCGGGCGAGATGATCGACGAGCTCAGGACCCGCGACGGGGCCGAGGTGCTCGACGAGTTCGCGCGCCGCTTCCCCACCCTGATCTTCATGCGCCTGATGGGCCTGCCGGAGGAGGACCTCGGCACCTTCCTCGCGTGGACCCACGAACTGCTGCACCTCTCGCACCGCGAGGACCCGGACGGCGTACGGCAGCTGACCGCCATCGCGGAGGTGTCGGCCTACTTCGAGGAGCAGATCGCCCTGCGCCGCAAGACACCGCGCGACGACCTGCTCTCCACCGCCATGGCCTGGACGATCGACGGCGAACCGATCGACGACCGGGACATGCTCGCCTTCTGCGTCCTGATGTTCCAGGCTGGCTTCGACACGGTGCCGATCTCCGTCGGCTGGGCCCTCTACCACTTCGCCGTACACCCCGAGCAGCGCGCGGAGATCGTCGCCGACCCCTCGCTCATCGCGACCGGGGTCGAGGAGATCCTGCGCGTGTACTCACCCGTCGTCCCGGCGCGCAAGGCGACCCGGGACGTGGAGATCGGCGGCTGCCCGGTGAAGGCGGGGGAGATGGTGATGCTGCCGATCGTGGTCGCCAACCGCGACCCCGAGCGGTACGAGAACCCGCTGGAAGTGGACCTGCACCGCAAGACCACCAACCACATCGCGTTCGGCTCCGGCCCGCACCGCTGCCTCGGCTCGCACCTCGCCCGCCTCGAACTCAACGTGGCGATCGAGGAGTGGCACCGCCGCATCCCCGAGTACCGGGTCGCCGACGGGCAGGAGCTGTGGGCCCACGGCAACATGTACGGCATCAAGTCGCTGCGTCTGGAGTGGTGACCGGCATGACCACCTCTCCCCTCAGCGCGACGGACCTCTACCACACCGGGATCGTGGTCCCGGACCTGGAGGCCTGGAAGATCCGGATGAGCGAGGTCGCCGGCCACCGGTGGACCGAGACCATGTCGGCGGAGCTCCCGGTCCGGCTGGCCGACGGCGAACGCGTACTGAAGCTGCGCTACACCTATTCCCTGGACGCCCCGCACATCGAACTCGTGCAGGAGATCCCCGGGACACCCTGGACTGCGTCCGCGCACAACGCCACGCACCACCTCGGCTACTTCTGCGACGACCTCACGGCGACGTCGAAGCGGCTGGAGGAGGCGGGCTTCGCCCTGGAGGCGTGTGCGATCGTCGACGGCGCCCCGTCGATCTTCGCCTACCACCTCGCTCCGTCCGGCATCCGGATCGAGATCGTGGAACGGACCGTGATCCCTGACTTCGACGCCTATCTCCGCTCGAAGGCGCCGACGTGGCAGTGACGTTCACCGAGGAGCACACGGCACTCCGCTCGACCCTGCGCCGCCTCCTCACGGACAAGGCACCGAGCGAGGCGGTCCGCCGCTCGATGGAGTCGGACGAGGGACACGACCCTCGGCTCTGGCGCCAGATGGCGGATCAACTCGGCCTGCACGGACTCTCGTTGCCACAGGAATACGGCGGTTTCGGCGGCGGCCCGGTCGAGTTGGGCATCGTCCTGGAGGAACTGGGACGAGTCCTGCTGCCCTCGCCGTACTTCGCCACCGTGGCCCTCGCCGGACAGGCCCTGGCCGCGTCCGGCGACGACACGGCGATGGCCCGCTGGCTGCCCGGGATCGCCGACGGCTCGCTCACCGGCACGCTCGCGTCGGCCGAGGAGAGCGGGTCGTGGAAGATCGCGGACGTGGCCGCCGAGGCCGTCCGGGGCGACACCGCGGTCTGGCGGGTGTCGGGCACCAAGATGTTCGTGATCGACGGCCACAGCGCGGACCTGCTCCTCGTCGTGGCCCGCTCGGACAGCGGCCCCGGACTGTTCGCCGTGGAGGGCACCGCGACCGGTGTCTCCCGCACCCGTCTGGAGACCCTCGACCCGACCCGGCGGCTGGCGCGCGTCGACTTCGACGGCGTACCGGCCGTCCGGGTCGGCCCCGAGGGGGACGCCACCGCGTATCTGCGCACCGTCACCGATCTCGCGGCCGTCGCACTCGCCGCCGAACAGGTCGGCGGGGCGCAGGCCTGCCTGGACGCGTCCGTGGAGTACGCGAAGACCCGGGTGCAGTTCGGCCGCCCCATCGGGTCGTTCCAGGCGATCAAGCACAAGTGCGCCGACATGCTGCTGAAGGTCGAGGCGGCCCGCTCGGCGGCGTACCACGCGCTGTCCGTGGCCGGCGAAACGCCGGGCGAGCTGCCGGTCTCCGCCGCCATCGCCGCCGCGTACTGCGCGGACGCGTACACCCACGCGGCCAAGGAGAACGTCCAGATCCACGGCGGCATCGGCTACACGTGGGAGCACGACGCGCACCTCCATCTCAAGCGCGCGAAGTCGTCCGAGCAGCTCTTCGGCAGCCCGGCGACACACCGCGGGCGGCTTGCCGAGCTGGTCGGAATCGCTCCGGCCACCGCGACGAAGGGCTGAGTACGTGGGAATTCGCGACCGCCTGTCCCGGCTGCTGACCGAAGCGGCCGCCGACGCGGAGGCGATCGAGCACCAGGGCGAGTGGTGGACCTGGGGCCAGGTCCAGAAGACCGCCCGGCAGGTCACCGATGCCCTGGACGCGGCGGGCCTGGCTGCCGACGCCCGCGTCGGTGTCGTACTGGAGAACCGGCCCGAGCATGTCGCGGTGGTCGCCGCCGTGATCGCCTCCGGACGCTGCCTGGTGATGCTGAGCCCGCTGCAGCCGGCCGCGCGCCTCGCGGCCGACATCGCCCGCTGCACGCCGCCCGTCGTCGTCGCCGGCGCCGAAATCCTCGCCCGCGAGGGCGTGTCGGAAGCGGTGACCGCGCACGGCGCGGCTCTGGAACTCGCCCCCGACGGCACCCTGCTCCCCGTCGGCGGCACGGCACCCGCCGACGCCCCGGGCAACCCCGGTGTCGCCGTGGAGATGCTCACCTCCGGCACCACCGGCCCGCCGAAACGCGTCCATCTGCGCACCGGTCAGCTCGACCAGGCGCTCGTCTCCGGCGGCCAGATCCCGAAGGCCGAGCGGCTGCTGTCCTCGTCGTCCTCCCTCGTGGCCGCACCGCTCGTGCACATCGGCGGACTGTGGCGGGCGCTCGCCTGCCTCGCCACCGGGCGCCGGATGATCCTGATGGCCAAGTTCGCCGTCGACCCCTGGGTGGACGTCGTGGAGCGGCACCGGCTGCGGGCGGCGAGCCTGGTGCCGGCAGCGATCCGCGCCGTGCTCGACGCGGACGTGCCGAAGGAGCGGCTGACGAGCCTCCAGGTCGTCACCTCCGGTACCGCGCCCTGCCCGGCCGAGCTCGCCGACCGGTTCTTCCGCACCTACGGCATCCCGGTCCTGATGACCTACGGGGCAACGGAGTTCGCCGGCGCGGTGGTCGGCTGGACGCTGCCCCTGCACGACCGGTGGTGGCAGCGCAAGGCGGGCAGCGCCGGGCGTGCCTTCGACGGGGTCGAGCTGCGGGTGACCGGCGACGACGGTGCCGAGCTGCCCGTCGGCAGGACCGGCCGACTGGAAGTACGGACCGAGCAGAGCACCCGGGGCGGCGGGGCATGGACCCGCACCAGCGATCTCGCCCGCGTCGACGCCGACCGCTTCGTCTGGATCGAGGGACGCGCGGACGACGCCATCATCCGGGGCGGCTTCAAGGTCCAGCCGGAGACGGTCAAACGCGTGCTGGAGTCGCACCCGGCCGTGCGGGAGGCGGCCGTGGCCGGACTCCCGGACGCCCGCCTCGGCGAGGTGCCGGTCGCGGCCGTCGAGGCCGAGCCGGACCAACTCGTCCCGGACGTCGACGACTTGATCGCCCTCTGCCGTTCGCGGCTCACCCCGTACGAGGTCCCGGCACACATCGTCGTCCTGGACGCCCTGCCCCGCACCCCGTCGAGCAAGGTCAGCCGCGTGGAACTGCTGGGCCTGGTCCGTGACCGGCTGGGACAGAAGGAGGAACAGAGGTGACGGAGACCAAGGAGCGCTTCGGCGTGCTGACCGACGAGGCGGTCGAGCGCTCGCGCCGCCGCCTCGGCATCCCCGAGCCCCAGCGCAACCCCCCGCACAACTACGAGGTGTCCCAGGACGGCGTACGCCACTTCGCCTACGGCTACGGCGACGACAACCCCCTCTACTGCGACCCGGACTACGCGGCCAAAACCCGCTGGGGCTCGCTGATCGCACCGCCCACCTTCCTCTACACGATGGGGGAGGACGCCGCCCCGAAGCCGGACGCCGAGACCAAGGCGCTGCTCAAGGGCGACCCCTTCGCCGGGCTCGGCTCCTACCAGGCGGTGATGGAGTTCGAGTGGTGGCGTCCGCTGCAACTCGCCGACCGCTGCCGGGTGTTGCAGACCCAGGTGGGCGTGCACCTCAAGCCCAGCAGCTTCGGCGGGCGCACCGCCCACGTGGTCCGCGACTACCTCTACGCCAACGGACGCGGCGAGATGCACGCGCTGCGGCGGGGCACCTGGATCAATGCCGAGCGGCACACCTCGAAGAAGAAGGCCAAGGAGAACCTCGTCCAACAGCCCTATACGGCGGACCAGTTGGCCGAGATCGACGCGGCCTACGCGGCCGAGAGCCGACGCGGCGCCGCGCCGCGGTACTGGGAGGACGTGCAGATCGGGGACGAGCTCCAGCCGCGCGTGAAGGGCCCGTTGACCACCACCGACGTGGTGGTGTGGCACCTGGGCTGGGGCATGCAGCTCACCCCGCCCGGGGTGTTCGGGATCGCCGCGAAGGTCCGGCGCAAGGCGCCCGGCCTCTATCCGCCCAACCCCATGAACATTCCCGACACCGTGCAGCGGCTGCACTGGGAACCGGAACGGGCCCGGGAGCTGGGCCTGCCGAACCCCTACGACTACGGCGGCATGCGCGAGACCTGGCTCTGCCACCTGCTCACCGACTGGATCGGCGACGAGGGCTGGCTGTGGAGACTCCGCTGCGAGCACCGCAAGTTCAACTACCTCGGCGACACCACCTGGGTGCGCGGCACGGTCGTCGGCAAGCGGGAGACCGACGGGCGGTACGAGGTGGACGTCGAGGTGCGGTGCGAGAACCAGCGCGGCGAGGTCACCACCCCCGGCACGGCCGTCGTCCTGCTGCCGACCCGCGACCGCCCGGTCGAACTCCCGGCGCCGCCCGCCGCCGACCTCGACGGCATGGTCGCCCATGAACTGACCCGATTCGCCGTGACCGGCGAACAACAGCAAGCAGCCAGGAGGTAGGCGTGTCCGACGAGGTACTGGTGGAACGCCGTGGCGCGGTCCAGGTCATCACGATCAACCGCCCCACGAAGAAGAACGCCCTGGACGCCGCGGTCGCCGAGGGAGTGGCGGCCGCGGTGGACGAGCTCGACGAGTCCGACGAGCTGCGGGTCGGCGTCCTCACCGGAGCGGGCGGGACCTTCTCGGCCGGGATGGACCTCAAGGCGTGGCTGCGCGGCGAGACGCCCGCGATCGAGGGCCGCGGACTGTGCGGGATCAGCATCACCCCGCCCCGCAAGCCGCTGATCGCCGCCGTCGAGGGCTGGGCCCTGGCCGGCGGCTTCGAACTCCTGCTGGCCTGCGACCTGGTCGTCGCCGCCCGCACGGCACGGCTGGGCGTGCCCGAGGTGACGCGCTCGCTGGTCGCCCGCGCCGGCGCGGCACTGCACCTGCCGCGCCGGATCCCGTACGCGATCGCGGTCGAACTCCTGCTCACCGGCCAGCCGATCGACGCCGAACGGGCCGCCGCGTACGGCCTGATCAACCGCCTCACCGACGAGGGCGGCGCGCTCGACGGGGCGCTCGAACTCGCCGGGACCATCGCGAAGAACGGGCCGTTGGCGGTCGCGGCGACCAAGGAGATCGCCCGCTCGACCGCCGACTGGACCCTGGACGAGGCCTGGGGCAAGCAGTTCGACGTCGCCGAGCCGGTGTTCCAGTCGGAGGACGCCAAGGAGGGTGCGGTGGCCTTCGCGGAGAAGCGGGCGCCGGTCTGGAAGGGACGCTGAGAATGGGGGAGGGACCCCTCTCAGGTGTCCGCGTCCTGGAACTCGGCGGCATCGGCCCCGGACCTTTCGCCGGGATGCTCCTCGCCGACCTCGGCGCGGAGGTCGTCCGCGTCGACCGGCCCGGACGGGCCGACGAACCCGACGCGGGCGGTCCTGCGGACGTGCTCAACCGGGGCAAGCGGTCGGTCGTACTCGATCTGAAGGATCCGTCCGCGACCGCCGCCCTCCTCCAACTCGTCGAGCGGGCCGACGTGTTGACCGAGGGATTCCGCCCCGGTGTCACCGAGCGGCTCGGCATCGGCCCGCACGACTGCCTCGCCCGCAACCCCCGCCTGGTCTACGGCCGCATGACCGGCTGGGGCCAGGAAGGCCCCCTCGCCGCCGCGGCCGGACACGACATCACCTACATCGCGCTGACCGGCGCCCTCGGTGCGATCGGCGACCCCGACGGCCCACCGCAGATCCCGCTGAACCTCGTCGGCGACTTCGGGGGCGGCGGCTGCTACCTCGTCATCGGCGTGCTCGCCGCCCTGCACGCGGCCCAGCGCACCGGCCGCGGCCAGGTCGTCGACGCGGCCATCGTCGACGGCACCGCCCACCTCCTCGCCAGCACCTTCGCCAAACTCGCCCGCGACGAGTGGACCGACGAGCGGGGCGTGAACCGCTTCGACGGAGGCTGGCCCTTCTACGCCGTGTACGAGACGAAGGACGGCCGCCATGTGGCCGTCGGCGCCCTGGAGCGCAAGTTC
This sequence comes from Streptomyces sp. CA-249302, assembly GCF_050936785.1. NCBI lineage: Bacteria > Bacillati > Actinomycetota > Actinomycetes > Kitasatosporales > Streptomycetaceae > Streptomyces > Streptomyces sp. CA-249302. Next base: position 9,955,349 of record NZ_JBNJMG010000001.1, read on the forward strand.
TACGGCAGCCTCGTACGACTGCTCGGCCTGGACGTGGACCCGGACCGGCAGCACGACCGCTCCACCTGGCCCGAGCTGCGGCAGCTGCTGACCAAGCGCTTCGCGGAGCGCACCCGCGACGAGTGGGCCGAGCTGTTCGAGGGCACCGACGCCTGCGTGGCACCCGTACTGACCCTCACCGAAGCCGCCGCGCACCCCCATCTCGCCGCGCGCGCAAGCCTGTTCACCCGCGACGGCGTGGTCCAGCCCGCCGCCGCCCCCCGCTTCTCGGCGACCCCGTCGAGTCCCGGCCGCACGGCACCGGCCGTCGGCGCCGACACCCGAGCCGTGTTCCACGACTGGGGCGTGCGGCAACCGACCGACCAGACCTAGGAGTTGTCATGCGAGACGCCGTCATCGTCGACGCCGTACGCACCCCGATCGGCAAGCGCAACGGCTCGCTGGCCTCGGTGCACGCGGCGGACCTGTCGGCCGAGGTGCTCAAGGCGCTCGTCGAGCGCACCGGCATCGACCCCGGCACGGTGGACGACGTGATCTGGGGCTGTGTGACCCAGATCGGCGACCAGTCCAGCAACGTCGGCCGGTTCGCGGTGCTCGCCGCGGGCTGGCCCGAACACGTCCCCGCCGTCACCGTCAACCGGGCCTGCGGCTCCAGCCAGCAGGCGGTCGACCAGGCCGCGCACGCCGTGATGGCGGGCCAGTACGACATCGTGGTCGCGGGCGGCGTCGAGACCATGAGCCGGGTGCCGCTCGGCTCGCACCGCACCACCGGACAGCCGTACGGGCCCGCGGCCATCGCGCGCTACGACGGCTTCGAGTTCAGCCAGGGCACGGGCGCCGAACTCATCGCCGAACGCTGGGGGTTGACCCGTACCCGGCTCGACGAGTTCTCCTCCGAGTCCCACGCGAAGGCCGCCGCGGCGATCGACTCGGGTGTCTTCGACGACCACATCGTGCCGATCGAGGTCGACGGCACCAAGTTCACCGTGGACGAGGGGCTGCGGCGGGGCACCTCGGTCGAGACGCTGGCCAAGCTCAAGCCGTCGTTCAAGGAGGACGGCGTGATCCACGCCGGCAACGCCTCCCAGATCTCCGACGGCGCGGCCGCCCTGCTCATCACCACCCCGGAGAAGGCGCGCGAACTCGGCCTCACCCCGATCGCCCGCTACCACCACGGAGCGGTCAGCGGCGCCGACCCGATCACCATGCTGCTCGGCCCGATCCCGGCGACCGAGAAGGTGCTGCGCCGCTCCGGGCTGTCCATCGAGGACATCGGCGTGTACGAGGTCAACGAGGCCTTCGCACCGGTGCCGTTGGCCTGGCTCGCCGAGACCGGCGCCGACCCCGAGCGGCTCAACCCGCTGGGCGGGGCGATCGGCGTCGGCCACCCGCTCGGCGGCTCCGGCGCCATCCTGATGACCCGGCTGCTCGCCCAGATGCGGCGAGAGAACCTCCGCTACGGACTCCAGACCATGTGCGAGGGCGGCGGCACCGCGAACGCCACCATCATCGAACTGCTGCGCTGAACACGAAGTGGGCGGACCCCGCCGAGGGCCCGCCCACGCTCTGCTGTTTCTCCTTCAGTCCTCGAAGGTGACGACGACCTTCTCCGCCGCCCCGGGTGTCAGCGCCAGCTCGAACGCCCGGTGCACCTCGGCGAATGGCACCCAGTGGCTGATCAGCCGCGCGAACCGGTCCTGGTGCTCGGCGAGTTCGGCCGTCACCTCGAAGATCTCGGTCGGATAGCCCTGCGAGGCGATCAGCGTGAGCTCGCTGCGGAGCATGCCGCCCAGGTCGATCTCGGAGGACGGCTTCTGTACGCCGACCATGACCAGCCTGGCGCCCCACTTGGCGGCGTCCACGGTGGCGTTGAAGACGGCGGCGACCCCGGCCGCGTCGATGTAGACGTCGGTGCCGGGACGGGGCTGCCCCAGCGCGTTGGCGGCCTCGCCGTGCAGCTCCGTCAGCCGCGCGGTGACGTCCTCCTCGGCCGAGTCGATGACGGCGTCGGCGCCCACGGCCAGCGCGGTCTCCAGGCGTTCGGGCACGACGTCCGCGACGACCACATGCTCGATCCCGCGCAGTTTGAGCCAGATGGTGACGCCCAGCCCGATGGGCCCGGCACCGAAGACCAGGACCTTGTCGCCGGGCTGCGCCTCGGAGCGGTTGACGCAGTGCCGGGCCACCGCCATCGGCTCGTTCAGCGCGGCCACGTCGAAGGGCAGCTCGTCCGGGAAGACGGCCACGCTCCGGCCCACCTCGGCGTCCTCGACGATCAGGTACTCGTCCATTCCGCCCAGTTCGCCGCCGCAGCCGATGATGCCGGAGGGCGCGCCCTGCGGGTTGACGACCACCCGGTCGCCCACCTTGAGGTCGGTGACCTCGGCGCCCACGGCGACGACCTCACCGGCCGGCTCGTGCCCGAGCGGCAGCGGCACCACCGAGCCGTCGGGCGTGTAGGGGGTGCCGCCGGACTGCACGAAGAACGTGTCGGTGCCGCAGATGCCGCAGGCCCGGATCCGCAGCAGCGCGTCCCGGGGACCGGGCGTCGGGCGCTCGATCTCCACGACCTCGACCGCGTTCTTCGCGCCGGTTCGGACGGACTTCATCGTGGCCATGTGGCCGCCTTCCTCTGCTGACCGCGACTCACCAGGCGACCGGCAGCTCGTAGATGCCGTACGCCTGGGAGTCCTCCTTGAACTTCAGCTCCGAGACGTCGACCGCGAGCCGCAGGGTCGGGATCCGGCGGAACAGGGTGCTGAAGACGACGTGCAGTTCGATACGGGCCAGCTGCTGGCCGACGCACTGGTGCGGGCCCCAGCCGAACGCGTGGTGGTGCGAGGCCTTGCGGGTGAGTTCGAGCCGCTCCGGCTCCGGGAAGGCCTCCGGGTCCCAGTTGGCGGCCGGCAGCGAGGCGATGACACCCTCGCCCGCGCGGATCGTCTCGCCCTCGATCTCGATGTCGTCCAGCACCGCCCGCCGGGCCAGCAGATGCGGGATCGTGAGGTAGCGCAGCAGCTCCTCGACCGAGTTCTGCACGAACTTCTCGTCGTCCGCGTGCTCCCGCAGGGCGGCGAGCTGCCCCGGGTTCTCCAGGAGCAGAGCGGTACCCAGCGTGATCATGTTGGCGCTGGTGTCGTGGCCCGCCACGAGCAGGATGTGACCCAGCGGGGCGGCCTCCGCCATGGAGAGCACGCCCTCCTTGATCTTGGCGCCGAGGTCGGAGAGGACGTCCTCACCGGGGTTGTCCATCTTGGCCTCGATGAGGCCGGCGATGTAGCGCCGGATGTCCGCCGTGGACTTCGCCGCCTGCTCCGGGGTCTTGAAACGGGCGTTGGTGACCCCGGCGTGCTCCTGGAAGAAGTCGTGGTCCTCGTACGGCACCCCGAGCAGCGCGCAGATCATCAGCGAGGGCAGCGGCAGCGACAGGGCCTCGTTGAGGTCGACCGGGTTGGGGCCGGCCAGCATCTTGTCGATCAGGTCGTCCGTGATCTGCTGGATCTCCGGACGGAGTTTCTCCATCCGGTGCCGGGTGAACGAGTTCGTCAGCATCCGGCGCCATCGCGTGTGCTCGGTACCGTCGGTGTTGTTGATCGACGGCTGCATCTCGGCGGCGTGCGCCTTCATGGCCTCGGTCGTGTGCGGGTAGCCCGGTGCGCCGATGTTCGCGCTGAGCCGCGGGTCCGTCAGCAGCTGGCGCTGGGCGGCGTGGGAGGTGACGAGCCAGGGGGTGGTGCCGTCCCAGGTCGTGACGCGCTGCAGCGGCTTCTCCGTGTCGTGCAGGTTGAGCAGCCCCGGCGGCGGCGCGAAGGGGCACTGGCTGGATCGGGGTGCGGGAAACTCCGGCAGTTCCTCGGCGACGTCGGTTCCGGACACGTTCTCGGCCATGGTTCCTCACCTTCGCGTGGCGTCGCCGGAATGTTACGTCGACCGGTCGGTACAATCAACGGTTCCCGCAGGGTGCGGGCTGGAAGGAGATCAACGGGACTCGCGCGGCAGCCCCAGCCCCCGCTCCGCCACCTGGGTCCGCAGCACCTCGTTCGCCCCGCCCGCGATCGTGTACGCCCGCGAGTACAGATGGGCGTCCTGCCACCAGCCGTCGGCCAGGGCCCCCGGATCCTCCTCGGTCAGCAGGCCGTCCGTGCCCTGCATCCGCAGCCCGAAGTCGGCCAGGTCGTGGTTGAGCTCGCTGAAGAAGATCTTCCCGAGCAGAGCGTCGGCCGCATGCTCGGTTCCGTGCAGCATCCGCGACTGCGCCAGCCCGATCATCGCCGCGTTCACCTGCACTCGCGCGGCGAGTTCACCGAGGGCCTGCCGGGTCGCGGAGTCGTCGAGCGCGGGCCGCCCGTCGACGGTCGCCGTCTCCGCCAGCCGTACCAGATCGTCCAGTACGGCGGACAGCTCGGCGCCGCGCGCCGCCACTCCGGAACGCTCCCGGCCGAGGCTGCTCATCGCCACCCGCCAGCCGTCGTTCACCGCGCCGATGACGTTCGCCGCCGGGATCCGGACCCCGTCGAGGAAGACCTCGTTGAAGTCGGTGGTCCCGGTGAGCTCGCGCAGCGGCCGCACCTCGACCCCCGGGCTGCGCATGTCCAGCGCGAACGCCGTGATGCCCTTGTGCTTCGGGGCGTCCGGGTCGGTGCGCGCCAGCAGGTAACCCATGTCGGCGTGCTGACCGTTGGTCGTCCACACCTTCTGGCCGTCCACGACGAACACCGCGTCCTCGCCCTCGCCCTCACGGCGCGCCCTGGTCCGCAGCGCCGCCAGGTCGCTGCCCGCCTCCGGCTCGCTGAACAGCTGGCACCACACGTCCGCGCAGCTGCGGATGCGGGGCAGGAAGCGCGCCCGCTGTTCGTCGGTGCCGAAGTCGATGACCGCCGCCGAGGCCAGCGAGGCCGCGCCGACCGGCGGCCAGGTGCGGGCCCGGGCGATCTCCTCGGCGACCACCGACGGTTCGAGCGGATGGGCGCCGGGCCGGCCGCCGTACTCGACGGGCCAGTCGATGCCGAGGAATCCCGCCTCGTACAGACTCGCGGTCCACTCGCGGATCGCCGGCATCAGCGCCGGATCGGGTGCGCGCACCCCGGAATGGGCCTTGACGCCGGGCGCGTGCTCCGCCACGAAGGCGCGCACCTTCCCCCGGAACGCCTCCAGCTCGGGCGTGGACTCCAGTCGCATCGCTGCCGGCTCCTCGTCGTCCTGCGGGCTTGGCTCGAAATGAGTATACTTTAACCATGGCGTTGGCCTGTCTGCCAGTGCTCGGTGCCCATGCCCAATAGACTGGGGATCCGCAATTTCCCCTCAGAGGAGTAGGCCCATGGCGACTGCCGTCGACCGCGAGCCCGCCGACGGCGAGAGTGGCGCCCTGGTCGGCAAGCTGGCCGCGCAGACCGCGCAGCGCATCGAGGCGTCCGTGATCCGCCAAGGGTGGCCGGTGGGCGAGTCCTTGGGCTCCGAGGCGGATCTGCGGGAGTGGCTGGGTGTCAGCCGCGCGGTGCTGCGCGAGGCGGTACGGCTGGTCGAGCACCACCAGGTCGCCCGGATGCGGCGCGGCCCCGGCGGCGGCCTCATCGTCAGCGCCCCCGACGCGGGACCGGCCACCCGCGCCATGGTGATCTACCTCGAGTACGTCGGGACCAGCGTCACCGACCTCCTCCAGGCCCGCCAGCTCCTCGAACCGATCGCCGCCGGCCTCGCCGCCGACCGCATCACCGAGGAGGGCATCGCCACCCTCCGGGCCGCGCTGGAGGAGGAACTCGCCCACTGGGACGACCCGTCGGTGCACGCCCAGGACCCGCTGCACCCCGTGCTCGGCCAGCTGTCGGGCAACCCGGTCCTGCACCTGTTCATCGATGTGCTCACCCGCCTCACCGCCCGGTACGCGCACCTGTCCCGCCGTATCTCCAAGGCGGAGATGCACGCGGCGAAGCAGGTCTCGCACCGCGAGCACAAGGCCGTCGTCGACGCCGTCATCGCCGACGACGGTGCCCGCGCGCAGACCGAACTCTCCCTGCACCTGGAGTCGGTGGCCGCCTGGATCGAGAAGCACCGGGTGCGCCGCGGCCAGCGCATCTCCGGGAACGTGGTCGAGCCCGAACTGGCCGAGGGGCCGCGGGCCAAGCTCGCCGAGGTGGTGGCCGCCCGGATCCACGACGACATCGCCGCCCGCGGCTGGCAGACCGGCATGGTCCTCGGCTCGGAGACCGATCTGCTGGCCCGCTACGAGATCAGCCGGGCGGTACTGCGCGAGGCGGTCCGGCTGCTGGAGTACCACTCGGTCGCCCGGATGCGCCGCGGCCCGGGTGGCGGCCTCGTCGTCACCGAGCCCGAACCGCAGGCCAGCATCGACACGATGGCGCTCTTCCTGGAGTACCAGGGCGTCACGGCCGACGATCTGCGGATCGTCCGCAACGCCATGGAGCTGGGCATCGTCGCCCGGGTGACCGCCCGGCACGCCGAGGGCGACACCGAGGTCGCCGAGCGGCTCACGAAGGCGGTCCGCTGGGCCACCGAGGGCCCGGCCGACGACCTCCGCAAGGCCGACCTGTTCCACTCCGAACTCGCGGCCCTCGCCGACAACCCCGTGCTGTCCCTGTTCCTCTCCATCATCACCGAGCTGTTCCGCCGGCACGCCTCCGGCCAGGACCGGCCGCTGCCCGGAGACGCCGCGGCCGACGAGGTCCGACACGTCCACCAGCGCATCCTCGACGCGATCGTGCAGGGTGACGCGGGCGTGGCCCGCCACCGGATGCGCCGCCACCTGGACGCGCTGATCCCTTGGTGGCACTGATCGTTCGGTGACACTCATCGTTCGGTGGCACTGATTTACTGACACTGATTAGAGGCGCCCCGTGCCGTGACCTACGGCATGGGGCGCTTTGCTGTATGCGGCGAGGGTAATTGCGTATACTGAATAGGGTCGAGTCGAAGGAGCTCCGATGCGCCGGACCCTGTTCGAGCAGGACCATGAGGACTTCCGCCTCCTGGTCCGCGATTTCATCGCCCGCGAAGTGCTTCCGGAGTACGAGGACTGGCGCCGCGCCGGACTAGTGCCCCGTGAACTGTTCACCGCGCTGGGCAAGCTGGGCATCATCGGCACCGAGATCCCCGAGGAGTACGGCGGAGGCGGCCAGGACGACTACCGCTTCAACGTCGTCATCCAGGAGGAGTGCGCCCGTGCGGGCGTGACCCTCGGCGGTCTGCGCACCCACCTCGACATCGTCGTCCCGTACTTCACGGGCCTCGCAAACGCGGAGCAACGGCAGCGATGGTTCCCGGGGTTGGCCTCCGGCGAGCTCTACACCGCGATAGCGATGAGCGAACCGGGCACCGGGTCCGACCTCGCCGGCGTCACCACGAGGGCCGTCCGCGACGGCGACCACTGGGTGATCGACGGCGCCAAGACCTTCATCACCGGCGGCCACCACGCCGACCTGGTGATCGTGGTGGCCCGCACCGCCACCGACCCGGACAACCGGCGCGCCGGACTGTCCCTGCTCGTCGTGGAGAAGGGCTCGCCCGGCTTCACCGTCGGGCGCAAGCTGGAGAAGATCGGCCTCGCCGTCCAGGACACCGTGGAGCTGTCCTTCGACGCCGTCCGGGTCCCGGCCGCCAACCTCCTGGGCGAGGAGGGCGCCGCCTTCACCCACCTCGGCCGCAACCTGGCTCAGGAACGCCTCGCCATCGCGGTCGGCGCCGTCGCCCAGACCCGCAACGCGATCGACCTGACCATCGCCTACGTCCGGGACCGCACGGTGTTCGGCAAGCCGGTCGCCCACTTCCAGAACACGAAGTTCGAACTCGCCGCCATGGCCACCGAGTCGGAGGCCGCCCAGACCCTCCTCGACGCGGCGGTCCGAGCGCTCGTCGCCGGTGAACTCAGCCCGGCGGACGCGGCCAAGACCAAACTGTTCTGCACCGAGACACAGGGCCGTGTGATCGACCGCTGCCTCCAACTGCACGGCGGCTACGGCTACATCCTCGAGTCCCCGATCGCCCGGCTGTACGCCGACGCCCGGGTGACCCGCATCTACGGCGGCACCAGCGAGGTCCTGAAGACCATCATCAGCAAGTCCCTCGGCCTGTAAGGAGTTTGATGTGAACATCGACGGTTCCTCGGCGCTCGTCACCGGAGGCGCCTCCGGCCTGGGACTGGCCACCGCCCGCCGCATACTCGACCGCGGCGGCCGGGTCGTGCTGGCCGACATCTCCGAGGAGCAGGGCGTCAAGGCCGTCGCCGACCTCGGCGACAACGCCCGCTTCGTCCGCGCCGACGTCACCGACGAGGCCTCGGTCACCGCCGCCCTCGACGCCGCGCAGGACCTCGGTCCGCTGCGCTTCGTCGTGCACTGCGCGGGCCGCGGCGGCGACCGCACCCGCATCATCGACCGCGAGCGCACCCCCGGCGAGCTGGACACCTTCGCCGAGGTCATCCGCGTCAACCTCATCGGCACCTACAACGTCCTCCGCCTCGCCGCCGCCCGCCTCGCCGGCAACGACATCGTCGACGGCGACCGCGGAGCCGTGGTCCTGACCGCCTCGGTCGCCGCCTTCGACGGCCAGATCGGCCAGACCTCCTACACCGCCGCCAAGGCGGGCGTGCACGGCCTGACCCTGGTCGCCGCCCGCGACCTGGCCAGCTGGCAGATCCGCGTGAACACCATCGCCCCCGGCATCATGGACACCCCCATGCTCGGCCGGCTCCGCGAGGACATCCGCGACGGACTCGCCGCCTCCGTGCCCCACCCCAAGCGCCTCGGCGAACCCGACGACTACGCCCGTCTCGCCGTCGAGATGCTGGAGAACCCCTACCTCAACGGTCAGACCGTCCGCCTCGACGGCGCCATCCGCATGGCCCCCCGATGACGGCGGCCGAGACCGACGAGGAGTTCCGCACCCGCCTGCGCGCATTCCTGTCGGAGCAGCACCCCGGCCGCCGCCCCAAGGACCCCGCCGAGCGCCTCACCTGGCAGAAGAAGTGGCTCGCGACGCTCCACGACGCGGGATACGCGGGCCCGAGCTGGCCGCGCGAGTACGGCGGCATGGACCTGCCCTTCGCCCGTCAGGTCATCTACCAGGAGGAGTACGCGCGAGCCCGGGTCCCCGGCCCGCTCGGCACCGGCCTCGGTATCGCGGCCCCCACCCTGATCAAGTACGGCACACCCGAGCAGAAGGAGCGCTTCCTGCGCCCCATGCTGCGCGGCGACGCCGTATGGGCGCAGGGCTACTCCGAGCCGGAGGCCGGCTCGGACCTCCCGGCCCTGCGCACGACAGCCCGCCGGGAGGGCGGCGGCCCCGACGACCCCGGCGCCGAGTACGTCGTCAACGGCCAGAAGGTGTGGAACAGTTCGGCCGACATCGCCGACATCCTGTTCACCCTCGTCCGCACCGGCCCGCCCGACTCCCGCACGGACGGCATCAGTTACCTGCTGATCGACGCCCACGCCCCGGGCATCACCGTGCGCCCGCTGCGCGACCTGACCGGCGACGCGCACTTCTGCGAGATCTTCTTCGACGACGTACGCGTGCCGGTGGCCGACCGGATCGGCGAGGAGAACGGCGGCTGGCCCCTTGTCCGCACCAGCCTCGGCCACGAACGCGCCGCCGGAGCGATGAACCAGGCGGCCCTCTACCGGCGCGTCCTCGACGAGCTGATCGCGCTCGCGCATGAGCGCGGGGCGACCGCCGACCCCCTGGTCCGCGACCGGCTCGCGGACTTCGAGATCCGGGTGACGATCATGCGGCTCACCGGGATGCGGACCATCGCCGACATCATGGCGAAGGGTGAACCGGGGCCCGCCTCCTCGACCTCACGGCTGTTCATCGTGACCTTCGAGCAGGAACTGCACGAGTTCGCCCTGGAGTTGCTCGGGCCGTACGGCATCCTCGGCCGCCGCGACCCCCATGCGGTACAGCGCGGCCGCTGGGTGTGGGGCTTCCTGCGCACCCGGGCCTCGTCCATCGGCGCGGGCACCGCCGAGATCCAGCGCAACACCATCGCCGAACAGGTCCTGGGTCTGCCCCGCGACCCGGCGATGCCGACCACGGGAAGGGCACGATGAGAGCCGCACGCTGTACGCAGTACGGGCCTCCGGACGGTCTGGACGTCGTGGAACTGGACGACCCCGAACCCGGCCCGGGCGAGGTCCTGGTCCGCGTGCACGCCGCGGCCGTCAACTTCCCGGACGTCCTGTTCATCTCGAACCGCTACCAGGTCCCCGCACCCCTGCCGTTCACCCCCGGCAGCGAGTTCGCCGGAGTGGTGGAGGCCCTCGGGCCCGGCGTCACCGGGCCCGCGGTCGGCACGCCGGTGGCCGGTGCGGTGATGACCGGCGCCTTCGCCGAGCGGGTCGTGGTGCCCGTCACGGGCCTGCGCCCCGTCCCCGACGGCCTCGACATGGTCCACGCGGCCGCGTTCCACGTGACGTACGCGACCGCCTACCACTCCCTGGTCACCGTCGGGCAGGGCGCGGCGGGGGAGTGGGTGGCCGTGCTCGGCGCCGCGGGCGGGGTCGGCAGCGCCGCCGTCGACATCGCGACCCGGCTCGGGATGCGCGTCGTCGCGGCCGCGTCCAGCGCGGAACGGCTCACGGTCGCCCGGAAGTTGGGCGCGGAGGCCGGAGTCGACTACGTCCACGAGGACCTCAAGACCCGGATCCGTGAACTGACCGGCGGCGAGGGCGCCCACCTCGTGGTCGACCCGGTCGGCGGCGACCACGCGGAGGCCGCCCTGCGCGCACTGCGCCGCGGCGGCCGGTTCGTCACAGTCGGGTACGCCGACGGGAAGATCCCCCGGATCCCGCTGAACCTCGTCCTGCTCAAGGACGCGGTCGTACGGGGCTTCGAGATCCGCATGCTGCGCCAGTACGCCCCGGACGCGGTGGCTGCCGGCGACCGGGCGCTCGCCGGGATGGTCCGGGACGGCATGCGCCCGCTCGTCTCGCGCGTCCACCCCCTCACCGAGGTGGCCGCCGCCCTGACCGACGTGGCGGAGCGGCGCACCACCGGCAAGGTGGTCATCGACCTGACCGGTGGCGGGGCCTGAACTCCGCTCAGAACGTGGGCAGTTGCGGACGCTTCTTGACGTAACCGCCGGCGTCCACCCGCATCTGCATGCCGGTGACGTACTTCGACTCGTCCGACACCAGGAACAGCACCATGTCGGTGATGTTCTCCGGCTCGACATAGGGGATACCGAATCCGGTCGTCGCCGGGAAGGACGACAGGGCGTCCTCGCGGGTCGGGTTCTCCAGGTCGGGCCGGAACGACCGGTACATGATGTCGCTGTTGAGCATGTCGGTGTTGACGTTCGTCGGGTGCACCGCGTTGACCCGGATCTTCCGGGAGGTGAGGACCGTCGCCAGATCGTGGACGAAGGACGCCACCTGGCGCTTGGCGAAGGAGTAGCCGAGGCCGCCGGGCCCGTTGGCCGGGTTGTCGACGCTGGCCGGGATCAGGGCGGCGATCGAGCCGGTCGCGACGATCGAGGCGCCGTCGGGCAGATGGGGCAGGGCCGCCTCGACGGCGTGCACCACCCCGTTGAAGTCGACGGTGATGGCGTCGATGAAGGCCTGCGCGGTCTGCGTCGGGCCCAGCGGCGCGATTCCGGCCTGGGCGACGACGGCATCGAGCCGCCCCAGCTCGGCCACCCCCTCGGCCACGACCGCCTTGAGCGCGCCCGCGTCCCGCACGTCCGCCCGGCGGGCGACGATCCGCCGGCCCAGCTTCTCGACCTCCCGGGCCGTCTCGTCCAGGTCCGCCTCCGTCGCCAGCGGGTACGCGTTGGTGGCGATGTCCGCGCAGAGGTCCACGGCGATGATGTCGGCACCCTCCGAGGCGAGCCGCACCGCGTGGGCCCGGCCCTGGCCGCGCGCGGCCCCGGTGATGAAGACGACCTTGTCCTGCACTCGACCCATGGGGTCTCCTTCCGTCGGATAAAAGAGTAGCCTGAATATCGGCGCAGAGGCCTGACGATTCTCGATGATCGCCGAGCTGTGCGGGACTTTGGCGATCCCTTCCGCTGAGTGGGATCAGTTCAGTGCACGCAATGCGCCGGGTGCTAGAGAGTCCCGAGACCCGAGGGAGCGCAAGGATGCCGTTGCAGCCGTGGATGAAGTTGCTGTCGACCGACGACCATCTGATCGAGCCCCCGCGACTGTGGACGGATCGTCTGCCGGCGAAGTACCGGCAGGCCGGTCCGCGGATCATCGAGCAGTCGCGGGGCGAAGGACAGGCACCCGCCGAGGTGTGGGTGTACGAGGACCGCATCTACCCGTACATCGGCCTCAACGCCGTCGCGGGCAAGAAGCCCGAGGAGTTCGGACTCGAACCGACGCGCTACGACGAGATGATCCCGGGCTGCTACGACCCGAAGGCCAGGATCCGCGACATGGACCTGGACGGGGTGTGGGGCGCCCTGTGCTTCCCGTCGTTCCCCGGCTTCTCCGGCCATGTCTTCCTGGACGGCAAGGACCGCGAACTCGCCCTGCTGTGCGTGCAGGCGTGGAACGACTTCGTCCTCGACGAGTGGTGCGCCAGTGCGCCGGGCAGGCTGATCCCGCTGGTCATCATGCCGATGTGGGACGTGGACGCCTGCGTCGCGGAGATCCACCGCACCGCGGCCAAGGGCGCCAAGGCGATCTCCTTCCCGGAGAACCCCGCCCCGCGAGGCCTGCCCTCCTTCCACACCGACTACTGGGATCCCATGTTCTCGGCGGCCGAGGAGACGGACATGCCCCTGTGCCTGCACTTCGGCACCTCGGGCCAGGCCCCGAAGACGGCCCCCGAGGCCCCGTTCGCGGTGACCATCACCCTGTTCGGCTGCAACGCCATGTACGCCACCGGTGACCTGCTCTTCTCCCCGGTGCTGCACAAGCACCCCAAGCTGAAGATCGGTCTGTCCGAGGGCGGCATCGGCTGGATCCCGTATCTGCTGGAGCGTGCGGACGGCACCTGGGAGCGGCATCGCTTCTACCAGAACGTCAACCAGAGCGTGCGGCCCTCGGAGCTGTTCAACAAGCACTTCCACGGCTGCTTCATCGACGACCGGTTCGGCGTCGAGGTCCGTCACCACGTCGGCATCGACAAGATCACCTGGGAGTGCGACTACCCGCACTCCGACTCCTACTGGCCCAAGTCCCGCGCCTACGCGGCCGAGGTCCTGGCCGACGTACCCGACGAAGAGGTGCACCAGATCGTGGAGCTCAACACCCGCCGCCTCTACAACCTCCCCGCATGAGCCGCCGCCCGGAGTCCGAGCGCTCCGACTGGACCGACCTGGACCTGCTCACCCGCGAGGAGGCCCACGGCCGGCTGGTCGCCGAGATCGCCGAGACGGACGTACGCCTCGGTGAACTCGGTGAGTCGGACGGGGCCGAGCGTGAACTCCTGGAGTCGCGGCTGCGGGCCCTGCGGGAGGCCGCCGAGGACCTGATCGACCACGCGAGGAAGAACTGAGGTGCCCATGGGGCGGGTAGCGGGCAAGGTCGCGCTCATCACGGGAGGGGCCCGGGGTCAGGGCCGTTCCCATGCCGTGCGGCTGGCCGAGGAAGGGGCGGACGTCGTCGTGACCGATGTCTGCCACGGCATCAGCGACGAACTGCCGTACCGGCTCGCGACGAAGGAAGATCTGGAGGAGACCGCCGAGCTGGTCCGGGCGACCGGCCGCAGGTGTGTCGCCGTACAGGCCGACGTCCGGTCGATCGAGGAGATGCGCGCCGCGGTCGACGCGACCCGGGCGGAGTTCGGGCGGCTCGACATCGTCGTGGCCAACGCCGGCGTGATGAGCATCGGGGCCGCCTGGGAACTGTCCGAGGAGGCCTGGGACGTCAACGTCGACGTCAACCTCAAGGGCCCCTGGAACACGGTGCGTGCCACGGCCCCCTGGCTGATCGAGCAGGGGGAGGGCGGCTCGATCGTCATCACCAGCTCGGCCGCAGGCATCCGCGGCCATGTGCCGTACGCGCACTACGTGGCCGCCAAGCACGGGGTGGTGGGCCTGATGAAGGCCCTGTCCAACGAACTCGCCCCGCACCGGATCCGGGTCAACACCGTCCATCCCACCGGCGTCAGCGAGACCGGCATCACGGTCGGCGTGCCGATCGAGGAACTCGCCGCGCGGGAGCCGCTGTTCGGACTCGTCGCGATGAACCCCCTGGCCCCGTACGTCGAGCCGCGGGACGTGTCGAACGCGGTCCTGTTCCTCGCCTCCGACGAGGCGCGGTACGTCACCGGACTGCAGTTCACCGTCGACGCCGGCTCGACCAACAAGCCGTAGAACGGAGTGGGTTGAATGAAGGTCACGATCGACACGGCGTCGTGCTCGGGACACGCCCGGTGCGCCGCGGCGGCCGCGCAGCTGTTCCGGCTCGACGACGACGGCTATGCGCTGCCCATCGACGGAGAGATCCCGGAGGAGCTCCAACAGGCGGCCTACGAAGGTGAGTCGGCCTGCCCCGAGCGGGCGATCACCGTCCAGTGACACGACTGAGCCCCACGGTCCCTGGCCGTGGGGCTCAATCGTGTCCGGACCGGTCAGCCGGCCGGCTGCGGCGGCGGGGTGAAGTGGTGGCCCCAGAACGCGCCGTCGGTGATCTCGTAGACGGGCACGGGCTCCGGCACCTTCAGGCCGTTCCAGCCGAACTCGACGGCGTAGTTCTCCGGCGACCACACGTAGAACGACACCATGTGATCGTTGGTGTGCTTGCCGAGCGAGTGCATCATCGGCACCTCGTACTTGGCGGCCCGGTCCAGGGCCCGTCCGACGTCGTCCAGGGTCGCGCCCTCGACCATGAAGTGCAGCAGCCGCCCGGGACCCGGCATCGGGGTGACACCGAGGGTGTGGTGGCGGGGGTTGCAGCCCATGAACCAGGTCGTGCCGCCCGGCGAGCGCATCGTGTTCCGCTCGATGAAGCCGAGGACGTTGACGTAGAACTCGAAGGTGGTCCGCGCGTCCTCGGCGGAGATGATGGCGTGCCCGAAGCCCATGTCGCCGGTGACGAACTCGGAGACCAGCGGGGTGTGCACCGGCACATGGTCGAGGGTCCGGCCGAAGTACAGCTCGACCGGGTTGCCGCCCGGGTCGTTGAACTTGACGAAGCCCGTGACCTTCCGCTCCGCCGCCTCGGCCTCGGTGCCGACCGTCACCTTGATGCCGGCCTTCTCGACGTCCGCGACCAGCTTCGCCAGCTCCCGCTCGTCCAGCACCTCGAAGCCCAGCGCCGTCATCCCGGGCTGGGCGCCCGGCGAGACCACGATCCGGGACGGCTGGTCGTCCATCCGGAAGGTGAGTGACTCGGAGTCGCTCTCGACGGACATCAGGCCGAGGAAGTCGGCTCCGAACGCCTTCCACTTGTCGAGGTCGTTGGACTCCAGACGCAGGTACCCGAGTGAGCGAACTCCCATCAGGCCCTCCCCTCACATTTGGTCAGGTCCCAGGTGGCCCGTCGGGCCCCCGGTATCGGTACGTCCGTGACGCTAGACAGCCCGGCCCACCCGCCGCCGGGAGCGTCCCACTGATCGGGAGACGTACGACGAAGGGCTCCTCGCCGGTGCCACGGTGACCGTCATGACACTCAGCACACTCGGTTACGAGGACACCCTTCGCGAACTCCCCACCGACGAAGGCACCCTGCGCTACCACGAGGCCGGCGACGGGCCCCCGCTGCTCCTGCTGCACGGCTCGGGCCCGGGCGTGACCGGCTGGCGCAACTACCGGTACAACCTTCCCGTGCTGGCCCAGCACTTCCGCTGCCTGGCACTGGAGTTCCCCGGCTTCGGTGTGAGCGACCCGACCGCCGAGAACCCGATGGCCGCCGGCCCCAAGGCCGTACTGCGCTTCCTCGACGGACTGGGCCTCGACCGCGTCGACGTCATCGGCAACTCCATGGGCGGGTTCATCGCCGCCGGACTCGCGGTCGCCCACAAGGACCTCTTCCGCAGGGTCGTCACCATCGGCGGCGTCGGCCGCAACATCCTCTCCCCGGGCCCCAGCGAAGGCCTCAACCTGCTGGTCGAGTTCGCCGAGAACCCCACCCGGGACAACCTCGTGCAGTGGCTGCGCTCCATGGTCCACGACCCGGCCCTGCTCACCGAGGAACTGATCGAGGAGCGCTGGGCGAGCGCCACCGAGCCGGCGACGCTGGAGGCCTCCCGCCGGATCTACGGCCGTCAGGCGATGGCCGCGATGCAGGCCGCCCAGTCCCAGTCCGACCAGCCCATCTGGGCCGCCCTCCACAAGATCACCGCGCCCACCCTGCTGACCTGGGGCCGGGACGACCGGGTCACGCCGCTGGAGAGCGCGCTCATTCCGATGCGCACCATCCCCAAGGCCGAGCTGCACGTGCTGCCGGACTGCGGGCACTGGGCGATGATCGAGCAGAAGGAGGCCTGGGAGAGCACGGTGCTGGCCTTCCTGACCCGCCCGGACGCCTCCTGAGGACGCCCATGCGTCCACCTGCCGCTCCCACCTCCGCCCGCCAGGCCGCCCGCCGGGTCCGCATCCTGCGCGCCGCCTCCGAACTCGGCTCCCGTGACGGGCTGGCCGCCGTCCAGATGCACGACGTGGCCAAGGAGGCGGGCGTCGCGATCGCCACCCTGTACCGCTACTTCCCGTCCAAGCCCTTCCTGTTCCTGGCCGTCCTCGAATGGCACATCGAGCAGTTCCTCAGGGGCGGCGAGGGCGGCCCGGTGGCCGACGCCGTGACCGACCCGGCGGACCCCGTGGCCGACGTGGGGGACACGCTCGTAGCGCTCAGCGGGAAGCTGCTCGGCAACCGGCAGCTGGCCTCCGCGGTGGCACTGGCCTCGTTCACGGAGTACGCGAGTGCTGTGCCGGCCCGCATCGACATCGTCGAACGTCCGCTGGGACAACGGCTGTTGGGCCTGCTCGGTGACCGTACGGACGCCCGCAGCCGGGTGCGGCTGCTCGTCTACACCTGGTGGGGCCTGTTCGTCGGCATGCTCACCGAGGAGATCTCCACCGAGCGGGGCGAGGCGGACCTGAGGCTGGCCGCGCGGCTGATCGCGGCGGTCTGAAGACGTGAAAGTGCCCGGGACACCGTGGGTGTCCCGGGCACTTTCATGAGGTCAGTCGGTCGCCCCGGCCATGTCCAGCACGGCGAGGTAGGCGAAGGCGATGCTGGAACCGATCGGGGTACCCGCACCCGGGTAGACCCGCCCCGACATCGCGGCCATGGTGTTGCCGCTCGCGTACAGCCCCTCGATCGGGCTGCCGTCCGGCCGCAGCACGCGCGCGTGGTCGTCGGTCCTCAGACCGCCCTTGGTACCGATGTCGGACGGGACGACGGTCGCCACGTAGAAGGGCGCGGTGGCTATCGGCACCACCAGCGGGTTGGGGTACTCGGTCTCCGGCGCCGCCGGGAAGTTCTGCCGGGGGTCGGCCGCGAACGGGACGATGTGGTGGAACATCTGGTCCCACACGCTCGTACCGCGGTTGAACTTCTCGTCCACACCGGTCGCCGCGTACCCGTTGAACTCCTCGATGGTGCGGCTCAGTGCCTCGAACGGCACGTCGATCAGCTTCGCCAGCTCCTCCAGGGTGTCGGCCTTGCGCAGCGCACCCGACTCCAGCCACTCGGGGCGCAGCGGCTCGTCCGGCGGGCCGCCGAAGCTGTCCCGCTCCAGCTGCCGCTGGTCGAAGATCCAGTACGCCGGGATGTGACTGACGCCCGTGCTGTGGTGCAGGCGCATGATCTCGTGCCCGACCTGGTCGTACGGCCGGCTCTCGTTGACGAAGCGCTCGCCCGCCGCGTTGACCCAGATGCCGCCCCGGGTGCCGGTGTGGAAGATCGGCAGCCCGTCCGGCCAGACCAGTCCGGCCACGAACCAGGCCTCGTCGAGGAGGTCGGTGTCCGCACCCGCGGCGATGCCCGCCCGCAGCGCGTCACCCGTGTTGGTGGCGACGCCGTTGGACCACTCACCGGTGAGCGGCGCCTGGTTCTTCTCGCGCAGCTCACGATCGCGCTCGAAGCCGCCGGCCGCGAGCAGCACACCCCGTGAGGCCCGGAAGGAGACAGGCTCCCCGTCCTGGACGGCCTCGATCCCGACGACCTTGCCGTCCTCGACGATCAGCTCGGTGAGCGCGGTGTTCAGCAGCAGCGTGCCGTTGCCCGTCTCCAGGAACGCGGCCAGGGCACGGCCGACCAGCGCGCGGCCGCCCGAGACGACCGGGCCCTCGTCGAAGCCGAACCGCTCGGTCGGGATCGACCTGCGGACGATGTCGGCGTGCTCGCCGATCTCCGCCAGTTCGAGCGGGGGCGGGAAAACGGTGTGCCCGGTGGGCGAGGCGCCCTCGACCCAGCCGAAGTAGTCCGGCACCGGACCGTGCACGAACGACTGGAACCAGGGGTTCTGCTCCAGCTCGTCGATCACCCGGGGCCCGGCCGCCAGATAGGCGTCCTGCCGGGCGTCCCGCGCGGGGTCGTCGACGATCTCGCGCAGATAGGCCCGGACGGCCTCGACGTCGTCCGCGAGGTCCGCCCTGGCCAGCGGGGCCGAACCGGGGTACCAGATACCGGCGCCCGAATAGGCCATGGTGCCGCCGACCTTGTCGGCCTTCTCGACGACCAGCGTGCGCAGTCCGCGCGAGGCCGCGACGTAAGCCCCGACCAGGCCTCCGCCCGACCCCACGACGATCACGTCGTAGGCATCCTCGTTGATGCTCATCCGAACCCCTTCATGAGTGCCGACGTCCTGTGTGGGGGGTGGGGACCGCTGAGGAACGCGCCTGCAGTCGGAGGCCGCGGGGCGCTCTGTGGCATGCCGCCACCGGCCGTTCAGCAGTTCGCCGGACGACGGTAACGAGACGGCGCGGGCGAGCCGTTACGACATCTCGCTCAGCGAGACCCGCCCGGGCCGCCGCCGTCGAGTCCCGGTGAGCGGAACGTCCGGAGCTGCCCTCGGGCCGGTCGGCACAGGCTGAAGGCCGGCACGAGTTGAGGATGGCGATGACAGACCTCTGGGAACCGGCGGCCGTCGCGAACCGTGAGACCGCGGTGGCCGAGGCGGCCGCACGGCTCACCCGCGCGGCCCAAGACCACAAGCCCTGCGGGCCCGTACGGGACCTGCTGGGGCGAAGGACATCAGCCTCGCGTACGCCGTCCAGCGGCGCATCGTCGGCGAACGGATCGCCGCCGGGGCGCGGGTCGTCGGCCGCAAGATCGGGCTGACGTCCGAGTCGGTCCAGCGCCAAGTGGGCGTCGACCGGCCCGACTTCGGCGTCCTGCTGGACGACATGGACGTCACCGGACTGGCGGCCGTCCCCAGCGACCGGCTGCTCCAGCCGAGGGTCGAGGCGGAGATCGCGTTCGTCCTCGCCGAGGACCTGGACGGCGACGATCTCGACATCGCGCGGGTGCGGTCGGCGGTCGGACATGCCGTGGCCGCGCTGGAGATCGTGGACAGCCGGGTCGCCGACTGGGACATCGCGATCACCGACACGGTCGCCGACAACGCCTCCAGCGGGCTGTTCGTCCTGGGCCGACAGCGGTTCGGCCTCGACGAGTTCGAGCCGCGGGACGTGACCATGCGGCTCTACGCGGACGGGGAACTCGCCTCCGAGGGCGAGGGAGTGGCCTGTCTCGGCGACCCGCTCGCCGCGCTGCTCTGGCTGGCCCGCACCGCCCGCGAGTTCGGCGACCCGCTGCGCGCCGGACAGATCGTGCTCTCCGGCGCCCTCGGCCCGCTCGTCCCCACCCCGCCAGGCATCACCGTAAGGGCCGAGATGTCGGTCCTGGGTTCGGTGACCGCGACCTTCTCACCCGAGGAACACAAAGGATGACGAAGACCAAGGTGGCCGTAATCGGCTCCGGCAACATCGGCACCGACCTGATGATCAAGGTCCTGCGCCTGTCCGAGACCCTGGAGATGGCCGCGATGGTGGGCATCGACCCGGACTCGGACGGCCTGGCGCGCGCCGCCCGGCTGAAGGTGCCGACCACCCACGAGGGCGTCGACGGACTGATCGGCATGGACGGCTTCGAGGACATCGACATCGTCTTCGACGCCACCTCCGCGAAGGCCCACGTGGAGAACGCCAAGAAGCTCGCCCCGTACGGCAAGCGGCTGGTCGACCTCACCCCGGCGGCCATCGGCCCCTTCGTGGTGCCGCCGGTCAACCTCGACGAGCACCTCTCGGCCGGGGACAACGCTGTCGACAACTTCAACATGGTCACCTGCGGCGGCCAGGCGACCATCCCGATCGTGCACGCGGTCAGCCGGATCACCCCGGTGCCCTACGCCGAGATCGTCGCGTCCATCGCCTCGAAGTCGGCCGGGCCCGGCACCCGGGCCAACATCGACGAGTTCACCGAGACCACGTCCGGCGCCATCGAGAAGGTGGGCGGTGCCCGGCGCGGCAAGGCGATCATCGTCCTCAACCCGGCCGAACCGCCGCTGATCATGCGGGACACGGTGTACTGCCTGATCGGCGACGCCGACCACGAGGCGGTGCGGGCCTCCGTCGAGGAGATGGTGGCCGCGGTCGCCGAGTACGTGCCCGGCTACCGGCTCAAGCAGCAGGTCCAGTTCACCCCGGTTCCGGCCGGCGACCCGGTCCACACGCTGCTGCCCGACGACGTCTCCGAGAAGCCGACCACCAAGGTCTCCGTCTTCCTGGAGGTCGAGGGCGCCGCCCACTACCTGCCCGCCTACGCCGGCAACCTCGACATCATGACCTCGGCCGCCCTGCGCGTCGCCGAGCGCATCGCCGGGCGACAGACCACCGAGGTGACCAAGTGACCGACACCCCCAGGCTCTACGTACAGGACGTCACCCTCCGGGACGGCATGCACGCCATCCGGCACCGGATCACCCCCGAGTTCGTGTCGAAGATCTCCGCCGCGCTCGACCGGGCCGGCGTGGACGCCATCGAGGTCGCGCACGGCGACGGACTGGCCGGCGGCAGCCTCAACTACGGGCCCGGCAGCAACACCGACTGGGAGTGGATCGAGGCGGCCGCGGACGCCATCGACCGCGCGGTCCTCACCACTCTGCTGCTGCCCGGCATCGGCACCATCGTGGAGCTCAAGCGGGCGTACGCGATGGGCGTCCGCTCGGTGCGCATCGCCACCCACTGCACCGAGGCGGACGTCGCCGCCCAGCACATCTCCACCGCCCGCGAACTCGGCATGGACGTCTCGGGCTTCCTGATGATGGCCCACATGGCGTCCCCCGAAGTCCTCGCCGGACAGGCCAAGCTGATGGAGTCCTACGGCGCGCACTGCGTGTACGTCACCGACTCCGGCGGCCGCCTCACCATGGACGGCGTCCGCGACCGCATCCGCGCCTACCGGGACGTCCTCGACCCGGCCACCCAGATCGGCATCCACGCCCACGAGAACCTCTCCCTCTCGGTCGCCAACTCCGTGGTGGCCGTGGAGGGGGGAGTGACCCGGGTCGACGCCTCCCTCGCCGGACAGGGCGCGGGTGCGGGCAACTGCCCGATCGAGCCCTTCGTCGCCGTCGCCAACCTCTACGGCTGGAAGCACGACTGCGACCTGTACGCCCTTCAGGACGCCGCCGAGGACCTCGTACGGCCGCTCCAGGACCGCCCGGTCCGCGTCGACCGGGAGACCCTCACCCTCGGCTACGCGGGCGCCTACTCCAGCTTCCTGCGCCACGCGGAGACCGCGGCCGAGCAGTACGGCCTCGACGCCCGCACGATCCTGGAGGAGGTCGGCAGGCGCGGCCTGGTCGGCGGCCAGGAGGACATGATCGTGGACATCGCCCTGGACCTCACCCACCAGGGCTGACCCGTACGCCACGTACCGCTCCCCGGAAACATTCTCCCGGGGAGCGGTACATTTTTGTGCCCGACGTAGAATAGACCGCTCGTACCAATTAATCGGTGCACGACTCTTTCTCTGGGGCCCGATGCGTTGATACCTTGACGCAGGCGCCGAACTAGAATTGATTTCAGTTTGAGCAGAGAGGCACCGACGATGACGTCTGCCCTTCAGCTGACCACACGGTCTTCCGAGGTCGACGGGCCTGCGTTGCCGCCGTCGATGATGGAGCGCGTGACGCTGATCATGGATCTTTTCGAGAGTCCGCAGATCCATCTGACGCTCGAGACGGTATCCCGCCGGACCCATCTGCCCCGCTCGACCACGCACCGGATTCTTGATCAGCTGGTCCGGCTGGACTGGCTGCGGCACACGGTGGCCGGATACACCCTGGGCACCCGGGCGCTCGGTCTGGGCGGCCGGGAGATCGGGCACAGCGCGCTGCGGGCCGCCGCCGCGCCGCACCTGCTGGATCTGGCCGTACGCACCAGGATGGTCGTCCACCTGGCCGTGCTCGACGGGCCGCAGATCTACTACCTGGACAAGATCGGCGGCCGGGCCGCCGTCGACATACCCTCCCGGGTCGGCGGCCGGGCGGACGCGCACTGCACCGGCCTCGGCAAGGCCATGCTGGCCTGGCTGAGCCCGGAGGAGATCGACGCGCGGTACGCGCAGTCCATCGAGCGCCGCACCCAGGACAGCATCGGCCACCTCGACCAACTCCACCGCGAGCTCGGACAGGTGCGCCGGCGCAACGGGCTGGCGATCGACCGCGGGGAGTGCTTCCCCGATCTCGGCTGCGTCGGGCTCGCGCTGCGCGGTCCGGAAGGGCCGGTCGGCGCGATCTCGGTGGTGGGGGACGGCCGTTCCTCGCTGGAGCTCGTGGCCCCGCTGGTGGTCAACACGGTACGGGCCGTCTCGGACGACCTCTTCGGGACACCCGAGGCGCACCGCCGGGAGCTGCCGGAAGTGATCGCCTGACAGGAGAGCCGCCCCAGGGACACCTGGGGCGGCTCTCCGTTCCCGGATCACCAGGCGGTCCAGCCCCCGTCGACCGTGACCGTCGTACCCGTGACGTAGCGGGAGGCGTCCGAGGCCAGGAACACCGCGGCGCCGCCCAGTTCCCCGACGTCGCCCACCCGGCCCAGGGGAGTGCTTCGCACGATCCGCTCGCCCCACTTGCTGTCCAGCAGCCCGGAGCTGAGGTCCGTACGGAAGTAGCCCGGCGCGAGGGAGTTGACCCGCACCCCGCGGCCGGCCCACTCGACGGCCAGCGCCTTGGTCAGCGCCTCGACCCCGCCCTTGCTCGCCGCGTACGCGGCGATCCGCTCGAAACCGGTACGCGCGTGCACCGACGAGACGTTGACGATCGATCCGGAGCCCTGCTCCAGCATCACCTTCCCGGCCTCACGGCAGCAGTAGAAGGTGCCCTGGAGGTTGATGTCGAGCACCCGCCCGAAGTCCTCGTCGGTGACGTACTCGGTACGGGTGAAGTGCGGGCTGATGCCGGCGCAGTTGACGACGGCGTCCAGCCGCCCGGTCGCGCCGGTGATCCGCTCGACCGTCGTACGGACCGCGTCCGAGTCGGCGACGGAGGCCGGCAGGACCAGCACCTTGCCGCCGTGCCCGGCGAGTTCGGCCTCCAAGCTCTCCAGGTCCGCGGTGGTACGGGCGGTCACCGCCACGTCCGCCCCGGCCTGGGACAGCGCGACCGCGACCGCCCGGCCGAGCCCCTTGCCCGCGCCGGTGACCCAGGCGGTACGGCCGTCCAGGCGCAGGTCGGTGTTGACGTCGGCCATGGCTCAGTCCTCCACGGGGATGTCGCGCAGGGTCCGCTTGAGGACCTTGCCCGAGGGGGTACGGGGGAGTTCGTCGACGACGTCGAAGCGGACCGGCACCTTGAACTTGGCCAGCCGTCCCGCGCAGAACTCCCGCAACTCCTCCGGCCCGGCGTCCGCCCCGGGCCGGAACACCACGAAGGCGCGCGGGACTTCACCCCAGCGCGGATGGGTCAGACCGACCACCGCGGCCTCCAGCACGGCGGGGTGCTCGTACAGCACCCGCTCCACCTCGGGAGTCGCGATGTTCTCCCCTCCCGAGACGATCATGTCCTTCTTGCGGTCGTCGATGAAGAGGAAGCCGTCCTCGTCGAGGTGCCCGATGTCCCCGGTGTGGAACCAGCCGTTCTGGAGGGCGGCGGCGGTGGCCTTCTCGTCGCGCCAGTAGCCGGCGAAGACCTTCGGGCCGCGCAGCGTGATCTCGCCGAGCTCGCCCGCCGGGAGCTCCCGGCCGGTGTCGTCGACGATCCGCACGCGCGTGTGCGGCACGGGACGCCCGACCGAGCCCAGCTTGGACAGCGCGTGCTCGCGGTCGAGGAAGGTGTCGCCGGAGACCGTCTCGGTCAGCCCGTAGGCGTCGGCGAACCAGGCGTTGGGGAAGGCGTTCATGATGCGCCGCAGCACCGGCTCGGGCGTCTTCTCGCCGCCGCCCAGGATGAAGCGGACCGAGGAGGTGTCGTACGAGTCCCGGTCCGGGACCTCCAGGACCGCGTTGACCATGGCGGGCGCGAGCCACGCGTTGGTGACCCCGTGCTCCTGGATCGCCCGCAGCACGCCCTCGGGGTCGAACTTCCGCTGGAGCACCACGCCACCGCCCGCGTACAGGACGCCGAGGGCCGGCATGTCCAGGCCGCCCACGTGGTAGAGCGGGCCGCAGACCAGCGTGGTGTCCGCCGCGGTCAGCCCGAAGTGGACGATGTGCGCCAGGTTCTTCGCCTGCACGTTCCCGTACGTGATGCGCACGCCCTTGGGCCGCGAGGTGGTGCCGGAGGTGTACATCAGCCGCTGGAGGTCGTCCGGCTCGACGTCCACGGCGGCGACCTCGGCCCCCTGGTGCCGGTCGAGCAGCGCCTCGTAACCGGTCCACTCGGGCGCGGGGGCCTCGCCGTCCACCAGGATCCGCCGCTCCAGGCCGGCGAACTTGGCGGCGATGCGGTCCGTGGCGCGCAGGAACTCCGGCTCGGTGACGATCACCTTCGCCTCGGCGTGCTCCAGGATGTACGCCCATTCCTCCTCGGACAGGCGGTAGTTCAACGGCAGGAACACCGCCCCGATGCGATTGGTCGCATAGACCAGCTCGATGAACTCGGGCCGGTTGTAGAGGAGCAGAGCCACGACGTCGCCGCGCCCGACGCCCAGCTCCGTGAGACCGGCGGCCAGCCGGTTCACCCGTTCATGCAGCCCGCGCACCGTCAGGCGGCGGTCCTCCTGTGTCACGGCCACGGCGTCCGGGCGCTGGGCCAGGTGGTAATCGAGGATGCTCGAAATATTGTGCACGGCGACTCTCCGGCTCGGCGGCCGGGAATGTCCCGACCGGTCGGTTGCCCGTTACCAAGATTTAGTGTACCTCTTGGTCTATAAAACGTTGAGCCGCACTTTACGACGGAGCCCACTGGTCGACAACCATCCAGGCGGCCCCGATGTCGCTTCCACCCGGAGGAGGGCCCCTTGCCTCGCATCCGCCTCGACACGGACGGACCCGTCGTCACGGTCCGACTGACCAACCCGCCGATGAACGCCTTCGACACGGCCCAGCGCGGTGAGCTGGGCGCCGGCGTGCGCAGACTGGCGGACGACCCCGCGGTGCGGGCGGTGGTGCTGTACGGAGGGGAGCGGCTGTTCGCGGCCGGGGCGGACGTCAAGGCACTCGCCGTGATGAGCCCGGAAGAGGTCCGCGGCTGGAACCGGGCGCTGCAACGGACCTTCGACGAGGTGGCCCGGCTGCCGGTACCGGTCGTCGCCGCGATCACCGGGTACGCGCTCGGCGGCGGCCTCGAACTGGCCCTCGCCGCCGACTACCGGGTGGCCGCCGGCGACGCGGTCCTCGGCCAGCCGGAGGTACAGCTCGGCATCATGCCCGGCTCGGGCGGCACCCAGCGCCTGACCCGCCTGATCGGTCCCTCGCGCGCGAAGAACCTGCTGATGACCGGCCGCCGGGTGGGCGCCGAGGAGGCACTCCGCCTGGGCCTGGTCGACGAGGTCGTCCCCACGGCCGAGGTGTACGAGACCGCCCTGCGCTACGCCCGCAGCCTCGCCGCGGGCCCGGCAGCCGCCCTGGAGGCGATCAAGGAGGCCGTGGACCACGGCGCCGACACGTCCCTTTCCACCGGCCTGGCCCTCGAACGCTCCCTGTTCACCGGTGTGTTCGGCACGGCAGATGCCGCCACAGGCATCCAGTCCTTCTTGGAGCACGGTCCCGGCAGGGCCCGCTTCGAGGGACCCGCAAAGGACGCCTGAGTGGGCAAGGCGCGGTCCTGCAGCGCTTTTGGGGGCGCGGGGAACTGCGCGACCAGCCACGACGAACCCGCAGACGACGCACGAAGAAGGGGATGAAGAAGATGCAGGCACTGCGCTGGCATGGCGCCCGCGACCTCCGGCTGGAGGAGGTCCCGGACCCCCCGGAGCCCAGGCCCCACGAAGCACTCGTCGACGTGTCCTGGTGCGGAGTCTGCGGCACGGATCTGCACGAGTTCCTCGAAGGCCCCCACATGATCCGCGAGGGCCCGCACCCCCTCACCGGTGCGGCCCCGCCCCTCGCCCTCGGCCATGAACTCAGCGGCACGGTGGTCGCGTTGGGCACCAAGGTACCCGGCATCGCGGTCGGCGACCGCGTCACCGCCGACCCCGTATGGCGATGCGGCGTCTGCTTCTGGTGCGCCCGCGGCGAGTACCACATCTGCCCCAAGAGCGGCTCCGTCGGCCTCGCCTCACCCGGCGCCTTCGCCGACCGCGTCACCGTGCCGATCGCCGGCCTGACCCGACTCCCCGACAACGTCAGCGACGACATGGCGGCCGCCGCCGAACCCCTGGCCGTCGGCCTGCACGCGGTCACCCGGGCCGGTGTCCGCCCCGGCGACAACGTCCTGGTCGTCGGCGGCGGCCCGATCGGCGTCGCGGTCGTCCTCGCGGCCCGCATCGCGGGCGCGGCCGGTCTCTACGTGAGCGAACCCCTCAAGGGGCGCCGCGAGTTGCTCCTCGGCCTCGGCGTCACCGAGGCCTACGACCCGCGCGAGACCGACGTACGCCGAGAGGTGTTCCTCAAGACCAACCGCATCGGCCCGGACGTCGTCATCGACGCGACCGGTGTCCCCGCGCTGGCGGGCCAGGCCGTTGCCACCGTCCGCCGCGGAGGCAAGGTCGTGCTCGCCGGAGTCGGGCACGGCAGCGTCGAGTTCGACATGGGCCAACTCGTCTTCTACGAGCGCTCCGTGCTCGGCACGCTCGGCTACAACTTCGACATCCCCCGGGTGATCGACCTGATGAGCACCGGGCGCCTGGACGCCTCGCCCCTGATCACCGGACGTTTCTCGCTCTCGGAAGGAGCCGGGGTCTTCGCGGACCTGGCGGCCGACCGCGCAAGGCACCTGAAGGTGCTGCTGACCCCGAAGGGACTGTGACATGGATTTCGACCTGCCGGAGGAGACGCGGGATCTTCAGGACATGGTCCGCGAGTTCGCGGCCAAGGAGATCACGCCCAACGCGGCCGAGTGGTCGGAGAACGAGGAGTTCCCGACCCACATCTTCACCAAGCTCGGCGAACTCGGCCTGATGGGCATGCTGGTGCCCGAGGAGTACGGGGGCGCGGGCTCCGACGCCGTCTCCTACGTCGCCGTCATGGAGGAACTCGGCGCCGCCGACCAGTCGGTGGCCTCCACCTGGAACGCCCACTCGACCATCGGCACCATGCCGCTGCTCGCCTACGGCACCGAGGAGCAGAAGCACCGCTGGCTGGCGCCCCTGGCGCGCGGTGAGGCCCTCGGTGCCTTCGGTCTGACCGAGCCCGGCGCCGGGTCCGACGCCGCCGGCATCGCCACCACCGCGCGTCGGGCGGACGGGGGCTGGGTGATCAACGGCACCAAGATGTTCATCACCAACGCCGGCACCGACATCAGCCAGGGCGTCACCCTGCTCGCCACCACCGGCAAGGACGAGGACGGGCGGAAACGGTTCGCCACGTTTTACGTCCCGACCGGCACTCCGGGCTACAGCTGCGGGGCCAGGCTGAAGAAGCTCGGCTGGCACGCCATGGACACCCGGGAACTGGTCTTCGACGACTGCTGGGTCTCCGACGAGCACCTCATCGGCGAGGAGGGCAACGGACTGCGCCAGTTCCTCTCCGTGCTCGACACGGGCCGGGTCAGCGTCGCCGCGCTGGGTCTGTCGCTGGCCAAGGCCGCGCTCGCGCTCGCCGTCAAGCACGCCACGGAACGGCACCAGTTCGGCCGGCCGCTGTCGTCTTTCCAGGCGGTGGCACACAAGATCGCCGACATCGGCACCGAGTACCAGGCCGCGCGCTGGATGGTCTACCGCGCCGCCTGGCTCGCCGACCAGGGGCGCCCGTACGGCACCGAGGCCGCCATGGCCAAGCTGTACGCCTCCGAGGTGGCCAACCGGGCCGCCTCGCAGGCGGTGCAGATCCACGGCGGTTACGGCTATGTGCGGGAGTCGGAGATCTCGCGCTTCTACGCCGACGCCAAGATCCTGGAGATCGGCGAGGGCACGAACGAGATCCAGCGCGACGTCATCGCCCGGGCGCTGGTGAAGCAGGCGTGAGAGGCGAAGGGGCCCGCGGTGTGCACCGCGGGCCCCGGGCTCAGCTGGCCAGTGGATCGGACCGCCACTCGGCCTCGGGGTCCAGCGGCAGGTCGGGGCGGTCCCGCTTGAACGCCGCCGCCTGCTCCTCCACGTCCGGCAGGACGGCCCCGGGTGCGCCGAAGCCGCGCAGCAGGGTGTCGCAGTACTCGCGCGAGAGCTGCGCGGCGTCCCAGCGGCCGCCCGGCTTCGCCCACTGGTAGGTGTGGTTGTGGAGGTTGAGGAACTGGAGGGTGGCCAGCCGCGGCGGCATCGCGCGGAAGGTGCCCTGCTCGACGGCCTCCGTGAGCAGTCCCCGGACCAGTCGCTCGAACTCGGCGCGCTGGCCCAGCAGGGTCTTCAGCTCGGGTCCGCTCAGGCTGCGGTAGTCGTGCTCGTAGACCCAGATGTGATCGAGCCGGTGGAAGATCGTCGTCAGCAGCGACTCGGACAGCAGACGCAGCCGTACCAGCGGATCGGCGTCGAGGGACACGATCTCCCGGGCCCGGGACAGCAGCGGGGACATCACCCGGGACTGGATCTCGATCAGCAGGTTCTCCTTGGAGCCGATGTAGTAGTACAGCGCTCCCTTGGCGAGCCCGACCGCGCGGCCCAGGTCGTTGACGGAGGTCGCCGCGTAGCCCCGGCGGGCGAACAGCTCGGCGGCCGTGTCGATGATCTTCTGGCGCCGGACCTGGTAGTCCGGCCCGTGGCCCGGTGGTCTGGGCATTGCTTCTCTCCCCGCCCGACATCGTTTTCTGCTCTGCCTCAAGTAGTTTGCTAGACCAGACGGTACATTAAAAGTAGGACTCAGGCGGCGCGGCCGTGTGCCGCCCGCGCGAGCAATGCGAGGACGCGCATGACGACCGATGCAGCACAGCAGGCCACGACCGGATCCGCGCACGCGGATCAGCTTCTGGAGATGTATCGCCGGATGCGCCGTATCCGGCGTTTCGAGGAGCGGGCGTCCGAGTTGTACAAGGCGACGGAGATACCCGGATTCCTCCATCTGTCGATCGGCCAGGAGGCGAGCGCCGTGGGCGCCTGCTGGCCCCTCGGCCCCCGCGACGGCATCACCTCTACCCACCGCGGCCACGGCCATGTGCTGGCCAAGGGCCTGGACTCGGCGCCGATGATGGCCGAGCTGATGGGCAAGGAGTCCGGAACCTGCCACGGCCGCGGCGGCTCGATGCACATCGCCGACCCCGGTCTCGGCATCTTCGGCGCCAACGGCATCGTCGGCGCCGGACTCCCGATCGCCGCCGGCGTGGCCACCGCGGCCAAGCTGCGCGACGCGGGCGACGTGGTGGTGGCCTTCTTCGGCGACGGCGCGGTCGCGCAGGGCATGTTCCACGAGGCGGTCAACCTGGCCGCCGTATGGGATCTGCCGGTCGTCTTCCTGTGCGAGAACAACCACTACTCCGAGTTCTCGCCCGCCTCCGAGCAGCACCGCGCCACGCTGTCCGCGCGCGCTGCGGGTTACGGCATCGGATACGCGCACGTCGACGGCAACGACGTACTCGCCGTGGCCGGGCTGATGACCGACGTGGTGGCGCGGCTGCGGGCGGGCGGCGGCCCGGTCCTGGTGGAGGCGGAGACCTATCGTTGGCACGGCCACTACGAGGGTGACCCGGAGCGCTACCGCAGCGCCGAGGAGGTCGCCGAGGCCAAGGAGCGCGACCCGCTGCTGGTGGCCCGCCGCCACCTGGCCGACGCCGGGGTGCCGGCCGCGCTGGCCGACGCGGTCGACGAGGAGATCGACAAGGAGATCGAGTCGGCGGTGCAGTGGGCCAGGGGCCTGCCCGAGCCGGCCCCCGAGACCCTGTACGACTTCGTCTCGGCCCCCCGTCCCGCCATTCCCGAGCCCGCCCCGGCGGCCGGCGAGGTCTTCCGGTCCATGGACGCCGTACGCCTGGCGCTGGAGCACGAACTGACCGCCGATCCCAGCGTGTTCGTCGCCGGCATCGACGTCGGCGCGGGCGGCAACGTCTTCGGGCTCACCCGGGGTCTGGCCCAGGCCTTCCCGGGCCGGGTCCGCGACACCCCGATCAGCGAGAGCGCGATCCTCGGGACCGCGGTCGGGGCGGCCATGGCCGGTATGAAGCCGGTCGTCGAGGTGATGTACATGGACTTCATCGGCGTCTGCCTCGACATGCTGCTCAACCAGGCCGCCAAGCTGCGCTTCATGACCGGCGGCCGGGCCTCCATGCCCCTGGTGGTGCGCACCCAGTTCGGCGCCGGACGCTCCTCGGGCAGCCAGCACTCGCAGAGCCTGGAGGCGCTGCTCGCGCACATCCCCGGGCTGACCGTGGTGATGCCGTCCAACCCGGCCGACACCTACGGCCTGTTGCGGGCGGCCATCCAGGACCCGAACCCGGTGGTCTTCGTCGAGAACCGGCTGCAGTACGGCCTCAAGGGGCCGAAGCCGCCGGTCGACCACCTGGTGCCGCTGGGCAAGGCCAAGGTCGTCCGCGAGGGCACGGACGTCACGCTCGTCTCCTGGTCGCGGATGGTCCAGGACGCCCTGGCCGCCGCGGAGTTGCTCGCCGCGGAGGGCGTCAGCGTCGAGGTGATCGACCTGCGTACGATCGCCCCGCTGGACCGGGAGACAGTCCTCGATTCCCTCGCCAAGACCAACCGCCTCGTCATCGCGCACGAGGCGGTACGGGACTTCGGTGTCGGCGCCGAGCTGTCCGCGCTCGCCGTCGACGAGGGCTTCTGGCACCTGGACGCGCCCGTCACCCGGGTCGCGCCGCCGCCGATGCCCGCTCCGTACGCCCCCTCCCTTGAGCGGCTGTGGCTGCCCTCGCGGGACACCATCGCCGACACGGTGCGCCGCATCGCGGCGGTGTGAACGGCACTGAACAAGGGGGATGGCCCCGGGACCAGGTCCCGGGGCCATCCGTGTTGCTCGGGTTCTCGCGAGTCCGCTTGGAATCCGCCGCCGGCCCGGCCAAATCGGCAGGACCGGGCATGGGCCGGCGGCGGAGCCGGTTCCGGCCGGTGTCAGACGGTCGCGACCGGAGTGAGCGGGCTGCCCTGGGTGCCGGGCAGGTTCAGCGGGGGAGCGGTGAGCAGGAAGCGGCTGCGGTTGTGCTCGCGCAGCCACGCTGCCAGGTCGTGCAGGTACCACAGCTCGCCGAGCGGGACGCCCAGCTTGAACAGGCACAGGTGGTGGATCGGGAGCAGGGTGTGCCGGCCCTGGGCCTTCGTGGTGGCCACGCCTTCGACCGCGTAGTTGTCCGCGATCAGCGCCGACATCTGCGACTCCTCGATCCACTTCAGGATGTCGGGGTCATCCGCGTCGAGGTACGCGGCGGTCTGGTGGATCGCCACCGGGTCCGGGTTCTTGTTCCAGGCGAGCACCTGGGTGGCGAAACCGGTGTGCAGCAGGACCATGTCGCCCGGCTCCACGGTCACGTTGTCCGCGTCCATGATCTCGCGGAGCTGCTTGTAGCTGACCGGCTGGTAGCCCGTGCCCAGGTGGTGGGCGATGTCGATGAGGACACCGCGGCCCTGGACGCCGTGCTCGGCCATGTGCTCGAGACCGAGGTGGCGGGCGAAGCTGATGCTTCCGCTGCCGTCGCCCTTGGCGTCCTCCTGCGGGCCGACCAGGTCGGTGCCGGGCCGGTAGCCGTTGTAGTAGACCGGCTCGGCCTCGCCGTCGCCGTCGGCGTCGAACTCGGCGCCCTGGTGGGCGAGGGAGTCCCACTGGGTCGAGTACTGGAGCCAGAGGGTCACCACGTCGTCGGACCAGACGTCGATCAGCGAGGGATCGATCTGGTCGCGGGCCACGACGTTGTAGAAGACGTCCTGCTTGTGCTGGAGGTCCTCGGTGGGCCGCAGGATCGGCGGGTAGCGGCGCTGGTTGAGGGCCGTACCGCCGGGATAGTCGAGCGGCAGGCTCAGGCTGAAGGTCACACCGTGCTCGACCTCACGCACGCCCTGCAGCACCTTCTCGGCCGTCAGCAGGTTGATGCGGCCCAGCTCGTCGTCGTCGCCCCACTCGCCCCAGGTCGAACCGGGCGGCCGCTGCTTCCAACGCTTCGTCACGATAAAACGCCTCCTTAGACGACGGTCCCCGTCGACGGTCGTGCCCGCATGCTATTTCTAATGTACCGATCGGTCAACAACTCGGACGGCTTTCCATTCGGGCCTTCATATTGTGCGCCAGGATCAATAGACTGACTGGTCGAAACACCTACCACTTGGAGCTGCAATGAGCGAATCCACACAGGCGTGGGTCGCGGCGGGGGTGCGCGCCGTGATCGGGGCGCACACCCATGCCCAGGACGCGGGCCGCACCGACGACATCGTCGCGCTGTACACGCCCGACGGGGTCCTGGAGCTGCCGGGCACCGACCCCGTCCAGGGGCACGACGCCCTGCGCGAGGCCTTCAAGGGCTGGGCCCCGACGCAGCCGCAGCTGCACATGGTGACCAACACGATCGTCGGCTCCGCCGGTCCCGACGAGGCGACCGCCTCCAGCGACGTGCTCTTCTTCCAGCGCGGCGAGGCGGGCTGGGCGCCGCTGGTGGCGGGCCACTACGAGGACACCTTCCGCCGCGTCGACGGCAACTGGATGTTCCAGCGGCGCGTGACCACCTACCAGGTCTAGCCGCCGACCCCGTCCCGCTCCTCCGTCAGCCTCCGTTCACGACCACCGAGAGAGAAGACACATACACATGAGCATCTCCGCAGAAGCCGCACTCGCCGGCGTCCAGTCGATCATCGCCACCTACGCCCAGAACATCGACACCGGGAACACCGACGTCGTCGCCGACCTGTTCACCGAGGACGGCGTCGCCGAGATCGAGGGCCAGGGCACCTTCGAGGGCCGCGAGACCATCCGCAAGGTCTACGGGCAGTTCTCGCCGCAGGCCCCGCAGCTGCACATGGTCGGCAACACCGTGCTGACCTCGGAGCCCGGCGAGGAGGTCACGGCCACCAGCAGCCTGGTCTTCTTCGCGCGCGGCGAGGAGGGCTGGGGCGTTCAGCTGGTCGGGACCTACGAGGACACGGCGGTCCTCGTGGACGGCGAGTGGAAGTTCCGCAGGCGCGTCACGAAGTTCCTGTAGGAACGCACTGCGAACGACCGGACGCCGGTGCCCCCGTTCCACGGGCGGCACCGGCGTTCCGCTTGTTCAGCCCTGCGCCGGGCCCTGAGCCTTGGTGAAGGCGAAGGCCGGGAAGTCGTTCTCGACGGACTCGCGGATCAGCTCCTGGAGCTTGTACCGGCCCATGGGGTTCAGCAGCTGCTTGACGGCCTTGCCGGGGATGTTGGCGCCGTAGAAGTAGCTGCTCTTGTTGAAGGACAGCTGGGCCTCGTTGCCGTTGACGAGGTCCGTCCACTCCTGCTCGGCCTCGTCCGTGACCGCGACGACGTCGTGGCCGTAGTCACGGGCGTGCACGATCAGGTCCATGACGTAGTCGACCTGGTCGCCGGAGTAGCGAGGGTTGTTGCCGAGGGCGCCGTGCGGGCCGCCCGGGAAGTAGAAGTTGGGGAAGCCGGCGGTCGCGATGCCGAGGTAGGTGGACGGGCCGTCCGACCAGTACTCCTTGAGCCCCAGGTCCGCGCGGCCGTGCACGCCCAGCCGGTTGAGCGCGCCGGTGCCGAAGTCGTAGCCGGTCGCCCAGATGATGATGTCGAACTCCTGGTGGCCCTCGGAGGTCTCGATCCCGGTCTCGGTGATGCGCACGATCGGCGTCTCGTTGATGTCGACCAGCTCGACGTTCGGCTTGTTGTACGCCTCGTAGTAGCCGGTGCCGAACGGAGGCCTGCGGCCGCCGTAACCGTGGCCCTTGGGGACCAGCTTCTCGGCCGTCGCCGGGTCCTTGACGATGGAGCGGATCTTGTTCGCGATGAACTCGCAGAACTCCTCGTTGACCGTGGGGTTCGTGGTCATGTCGTAGTAGTGCTCGGAGAGCTTGGTGAAGCCGGGGCTGTTCCACTTCTGCTCGTAGAACTCCTGGCGCTGCTCCGGCGTGTCCTCCAGACCCGAGCGCATCGTGATCTGGTGCAGGAAGCCGCTCGGCGAGGTGTTGAGGGTGTCCCGGATGTTCTCGAAGTCACCCTTGAGGGCGGCCTGTTCCTCGTCGGTGATCGGCCGGTTGTTGAGCGGGGTGAGCCAGTCGGCGACCTTCTGGTAGACCGCCAGGTGGGCGACCTCGTCGGCGATCGCGGGCACGATCTGCACACCGCTGGAGCCGGTGCCGATCTGCGCCACCCGCTTGCCGGTGAAGTCCACCGGCGTCTTCGGCCAGCGGCCGGTGTGGTGCTGCTCGCCGCGGAAGTCCGCGCGGCCCGGGATCTCCGGCATGAACGGCACGGAGAGGATGCCGGTCGCCGCGACGACGTGGCGGGCCCGGTACTCGGTGCCGCCCTCCGTGGTGACCGTCCAGACGGCGGCCGACTCGTCCCACACCGCCGAGGACACCTTCGCGCCGAAGTCGATGAGCCGGCGCAGGTCGAACCGGTCGACGACGTAGTTGAAGTACCGCTCGATCTCCGGCTGGCCGGCGAAGTGCTCCGACCACTCCCACTCCTCCCACAGCTCCTTGGAGAACAGGTAGCCGTAGGTGTAGCTCTCGGAGTCGAAGCGCGCCTGGGGGTAGCGGTTCCAGTACCAGGTGCCGCCCACGCCACTGCCCGCCTCGAGCAGCTTCGCCGAGAAGCCCTCGTCCTGGGCCCGGTACAGCTGGTAGATGCCGGTGACGCCGCCGCCGATGACCAGTACGTCCACGAGGCCCTGGTCCGCCGGGCTCGTCTTCGTCGTTTCGCTCATGTTGCTCTCCCGCGTGAGCCTTGATTCATCTATCGACCGGTCAGTCGAATATTGAGGTGAGAGTAGAGGAGGGGCCGGATTCATTCAATGGATGTGAATCTCGCCCGAGAGATTGATTGTACCGACCGTCTGGTCTAACTTTCGCTCAGGGACGCGAAGCAGCGCAACGGGAGTCAGGCATGAGCGAGAAGAACGGCGTCGACGAGGTCATCGATCTGCGGGCCGCGGGCTGGAAGGCCATGCGGGCCGCCCTGCCGGGCATCGTTCCCGACGAGGACGTCGACATGCGGGACGGGCGCCTCGGCGAGGAGCTCGTCGACATCGGCCTGACCAGTGTCTGGGGGGCACTGTGGGGGCGCGAGGGACTCGCTCCGCGCGATCGCAGCCTGGTCACGCTCGGCATCCTCATCGCCCTCGGGGCGGAGACCGAGCTGAAGACCCACGTCCGTGTCGCGGTGACGAACGGACTGAGCCAGGACGAGATCGCCGAGGTCATCTACCACTCCAGCGGTTACACCGGTTTCCCCCGGGCGGTCGCCGCCCGCACCGCCGCCCGCGAGGCGCTGGAGGGCTGACCACGGCCCAGTCCGGTGGCGTCGGCCACCGGCCCACTGCACACCACAGCACACGAGGAGCACTTATGTCACTGCAGGGAAAGGTGGCCGTCGTCACGGGCGGCGCGCGGGGCATCGGACGCGGGATCGCGACGGTGCTGGCCGCCAAGGGAGCCTCCGTGGCGGTCTGGGACCTGAACGCCGAGGGCGCGGAGAAGACCGCCGCCGAGATCCAGGCGGCCGGCGGCACGGCGATCGCCGTCGGCGGTGACGCCGCCGAGGCCGAGGCGGTGGCCCGCTCCGCGGCCCGCACCCGTGACGAACTCGGGCCGGTCAGCATCCTGGTCAACAACGCCGGGACGACCGCCTACGAGCCGTTCACCAGCATCAGCGAGGCCTCCTGGGACCGCATGATCGGGATCAACCTCAAGGGCCCGTTCCTGGTCACCCAGCAGCTGATCCCCGACATGGTGGAGGCGGGCTGGGGCCGGATCATCAACATCTCCTCCTCGTCCGCCCAGACCGGCGCGCCGGCCATGGCGCACTACGCGTCCTCCAAGGGCGGCGTGATCGCCCTCACCCGGGCGCTCGCGGTCGAGTACATCGAGAAGGGGATCACCGTCAACCACGTCCCGCCGGGGTTCATCGACACCCCGCTGGTCCGCCAGGGCCCGATCGACGTGGAGGCGGCCGCGGCCACGATGCCGATGAAGCGGGCCGGCAGCCCCGAGGACGTGGCGCACGCGGTCGCCTACCTGGCCTCGGAGGAGGCGGGCTACGTGACCGGCCAGACCTTCGGCGTCAACGGCGGGCGCTACGTCTACTGACCGGCCGGCCTTCCCGCACCGAACACCGCACGAAACGCTGCACTGGAGCCACGAATGAGCATCGACGACGACGTCCGGGCCCCCGCCCACGTCCTGGTAGTGGGCGCATCCGCGTCCGGACTGACCACGGTGGAGGCCCTGCGCCGCAAGGGTTACGAGGGCCGGATCACGGTGCTCGGCGACGAACCGCACGCCCCCTACGACCGGCCGCCGCTGTCCAAGCAGGTCCTCTCCGGCGCCTGGGACCCGGAGCGCGCCGCGCTGCGCACCCAGGACGTGCTGTCGGCGCTGGACGCCGAGTTCGTGTTCGGCGACCCGGCGGTCGGACTGGACACGGCGGCGCGCAGCGTCCGTACCCAGTCCGGCCGGGAACTGCCGGCCGACGCCGTCGTCATCGCCACCGGGGTACGAGCCCGGCAGCTGCCCGGGCAGCAGGACCTGGCCGGCGTGCACGTGCTGCGCACCCTCGACGACTGCCTGGCCCTGCGCGAGGACCTGCTGGCCGGCTCGCGCCTGGTCGTCGTCGGCGAGGGCGTGCTCGGCTCCGAGATCGCGGCCACCGCACGGACGCTGGGCCTGGACGTCACCCTGACCGGACCGCTGTCGGGGCCGATGGCGCTCCAGGTGGGTCCGCTGGTCTCCGGTGTCCTGGCCGAGCTGCACACCGAGCGCGGGGTACGGCTGAAGCTCGGCAACGGCGTCGTCGGCCTGACCAGCGAGGGCGGCCGGGTCAACGGCGTGCGGCTGGCCACGGACGAGGTGCTGCCCGCCGATGTGGTGGTCGTGTCGATCGGCGCGATCCCCGCGACGGAGTGGCTCGCCGACAGCGGGCTCGAGCTCGACAACGGCGTGGTGTGCGACTCGCGTTGCCGGGCGGAGGAGGGGATCTACGCCGTCGGCGACGTGGCCCGCTGGCACCACGAGGGCCTCGGCCGGCTGGTCCGGCTGGAGAACCGCACCAACGCCACCGAGCAGGCCATGGCCGTCGCCGGGGAGATCCTCGGCGAGGGGCGGCCCTACGCGCCGGTGCCGTACTTCTGGACCGACCAGTACGACGCCAAGCTCCAGGTCCACGGCTTCCTGCCGACTGACGCCGAAGTGGACGTCGTGGAAGGCGATCTGACGGCCCGTCGGTTCGTCGCCCGGTACCGCAGCGAGGGCCGGGTCACCGGCGTTCTCGGCTGGAACATGCCCAAGCAGGCCCGCCTGCGCCGTCAGGAGATCGTCGACGGTCTCGACGCTCCCGCCCCCACCCACTGAACGATCAGGAGAGATCCCCATGAAGGTTGTCGTCGACGAGGAGAAGTGTGTCGCCGCCGGACAGTGCGTGGCGGCCGCCATGGACGTGTTCGACCAGCGGGAGGACGACGGCATCGTCATCGTCCTGAACGAGAACCCGCCGGCCGAACTGGCCGACGACGTGCGCAACGCCGCTGCGGTGTGCCCCGCCCTGGCCATCCGCATCGAGGAATAGGCCCACCGCCCCCCACAGCAGGAGGAAGAACATGGCTGAGGCAGCCACCCGAACCGCCCCCGACGAGCAGATCTACTACTACCAGGACGAGCGGGACGCCAAGTGCCCCTTCGCCCCGGCGCCCGGACTGCGCGCCCTGAACGACGAGGCGCCCGTCAGCCGGGCGCGGATCTGGGACGGCAGCACCCCTTGGCTTGTCACGGGGCATGCCGCGCAGCGCGCGATCCTTTCCGACCCCCGGGTCAGTTCGGACGACAAACAGCCCGGATTCCCCTACCCGAACGCGTCCATGGCGGAGGCGGCGCCCCACTACCCCCTCACGATCTTCAACGCCGACGGCGCCGACCACACGCGGATCCGCCGCATGATGACGCGCCCTTTCACCCGCGCCCGGATGGAGGCGTTGCGGCCGGAGATCCAGCGGTTCACCGACCAGCTCATCGACGAGATGCTCGCCGGTCCGAAGCCGGTCGACCTGGCCCACGCGCTGTCGCTGCCGCTTCCCTCGCTGATGATCTGCGCGCTGCTCGGAGTGCCGTACGAGGACCACGCCTTCTTCCAGAAGCACGCCTCCCTCGCCACCAGGAGCGACAAGACCCACGAGGAACAGGCGGCGGCGAACGAAGCGCTGGGCGGGTACCTGGCGGGGCTGATCCAGAAGAAGATCGAGGAGCCGGCCGAGGACGTGCTCTCGGACTTCGCCGCGCGTGTCAAGGACGGCGACCTCACCCTCCCCGAGGCCACCCTGCTGTCCATGATCCTGCTGATCGCCGGTCACGAGACCAGCGCGACGATGATCACACTGGGGACCGGCCTGCTGCTGGACAACCCGGACGAGCTGGCCCGGCTGCGCAATCTCGAGGACTCGAAGGACGCGGCCCCCGCCGTCGAGGAGCTCCTGCGGTACCTGACCGTCGCCATGTTCGGCCAGCGCCGTATCGCCCGTGAGGACTTCGAGTTCGAGGGCGTGCAGATCAAGGCCGGGGACGGCATCGTCGTTCCGCTGCCCGCGGGCAACTGGGACGCCGACGCCTTCCCCGAGCCGGAGAAGCTCGATCTCACCCGTGACGCCCGCCAGCACCACGCCTTCGGCTGGGGCATCCACCAGTGCCTGGGGCAGCAGCTCGCCCGTATCGAGCTCCAGGTCGTCTACAGCACCCTCTACCGGCGGGTCCCGACCCTGCGGCTCGCCGTCGACCGCGACGAACTCGTGTTCCGTCCGGCCGACGCGCTCGCCTTCGGTGTCGCCGAGCTGCCGGTCACCTGGTAGTCGGGGTCCCTTCCACCTCACTGCGGGTCCCTTCCGTTCGGGAGGGACCCGCAGCAGCATCCGCAACCGCAGTACAACAGGAGTCAGGCATGAGCGAGTTCAGCTTCGAAGGACGCGTCGCCGTCGTCACCGGCGCGGGCCGCGGGATCGGCCGGGCCCATGCCCGCCTCCTGGCGGAGCGGGGGGCGAAGGTCGTCGTCAACGACCTGGGCGGATCCATGGAGGGCGACGGCTCGGACACGGGCCCCGCGCAGAAGGTCGTCGACCTGATCGCCGCGGCAGGCGGTACGGCCGTCGCCGACACCAACGACGTCTCCACCCCGGCCGGCGGCAAGGCCATCATCGACACCGCGATCGAGAACTTCGGCCGCATCGACATCCTCGTCAACAACGCCGGGATCATCCGGTACGCCGGCCTGCCCGACATCGACGCGGAGAACCTGGAGCGCCACCTCGCGGTGCACCTCCTCGGCTCCTTCAACACGATGCGCGCGGCCTGGCCGCACTTCGTCGAGCAGCGGTACGGCCGGATCGTGCACACCACCTCCAGCGGCATGTTCGGCATGGACAACAACCTGTCGTACGCGGCGGCCAAGGCCGGCACGGTCGGCATGGCCCGCAGCGCGAAGCTGGCCGGCGAGCCGCACAACATCAAGGTGAACCTGATCGCCCCGGCCGCCATGACCCGGATGGGCGGCGGCCCCGAGGAGGAGCCCGCCGAGGCCGCCCCCGGCATGCCGTACATGCCCTCGGACGCGGTGGCGCCGATGGTGGCCTACCTCGCCCACGAGAGCTGCCCGGTCAACGGGGAGATCTACACGGCCGGCGCGGGCCGCTTCGCCCGCCTCTTCATCGCCTCGACCGAGGGTTACGCCCACGAGGGCGGCCCCGCCACCGTCGAGGACGTCGCCGCCAACTGGGACGCCATCAACGACGAGAAGGGCTACTACGTCCCCTCGGATCTGATGGCCTGGTCGGGCGCGTTCCTCCAGCACCAGCTCTCCGGGCTCGGCGGCGCCGAGAACGCGTAGCCGGACGGCGGCGACACACAGGGACGGCGGCGACACGCGGAGGGGGCGTGTCGCCGCCGTAGTCGTGCCCGGGCCGCGGACGGCGACGGGCACGAGCGAAGGGCCGGGCGCGATGCCCGGCCCTTCGAGGCGTTACGGCCCCTGCGGTCAGGCCGCCTGACCGACCTCGGCCTCCGCCAGCCGCTTGGTCCTGGGGATCAGCGGGACGAGCAGCGCGCCCGCCGCGACGCAGCCGACCACCAGCCAGAGGCCGTTGGTGAAGCCCTTGTCGAGGTAGAACTGGGTGCCCTTCATGATCGCGCCGTGCTGCGCCATCACCACGAAGGCCAGCTGGGACACGATGATCTGGGCGACGCCCAGGCCGAGGGTCTGGGCGCCGTTGGCCAGCGCCTGCTCCTCGGGGGTGACCACCTCGATGATCATGATCGGGGCGATGGCGGCGACGATGCCCGTACCGAGGCCGGCGATCAGACCCATCTCGACGATCTGGGCCGCGCTGTGGTGCAGATGGGTGCCGATCGCGTAGCCGATGCCGGCCAGCGAGGCGCCGATGCCCAGCAGGATCCGGGTGTCCACCCGGCGGGCGAGCCAGCCGGTGCCGACCGCACCCACGATGATCATGGCGCTGATCGGGCTGGTGACGATGGCGTTGTGCTCACCGGACCAGCCGAGGCCGTCGGAGATGGTCGGGATGGCCGGCATCAGCACCAGCAGCTGGACGACCACACCGACCGCGTTGAGCGAGCCGGCCGCCACGGAGGTGGCCAGCAGGACGGTCCACACCGGGCGGCGCTTCGTCATGGCCGGCGGGAACAGGGGCTCGGCGACCTTGCGCTGGACGAGCACGAAGACGAGCAGCGCGATCGCCGCACCGACGACGTAGGCCAGGAACTTGCCGCTGCCCCAGCCCCAGGTCGACCCCTCGCCGACCGCGTAGACGATCGCGGTGATGCCGCCGCCGAGCAGCAGACCGCCGACCCAGTCCATCCGCCCACCGCTCTGGGTGACCGGGCTCTCGGGCACGCAGAGGGCCACCAGGACGAAGCTCACGCAGGTGCTGATGGCCATGAACCAGAGCACGCCGCGGAA
Source organism: Streptomyces sp. CA-249302 (assembly GCF_050936785.1). NCBI lineage: Bacteria > Bacillati > Actinomycetota > Actinomycetes > Kitasatosporales > Streptomycetaceae > Streptomyces > Streptomyces sp. CA-249302. The sequence continues at coordinate 9,996,811 of NZ_JBNJMG010000001.1, forward strand.
GCCGTAGTCGTCCAGCAGCCAGCCGGCCAGGAACGGCCCGCCGAAGGCGACGAGACCGATGCCGCCGGCCAGGATGCCGCTGGCGAGACCGACCCAGCGGCGCGGGAAGATGTCGCGGGTGATCGCGTAGGCGATCGGCGCGGTGGCCGCGTAGATGCCGGCGATCCCGCGCCCGATCAGCAGGGTGCGGTAGTCGGTGGCGAGGGCGGCCACCAGGTCGCCGACGAAGCCGAGCCCGGTGGCGACCAGCAGGACCTTCTTCTTGCCGAACAGGGCCGCGGCCTTGACCGCGAACGGCAGGAAGAAGGTGCCGGTCAGCAGGGTCATCAGGGTGAACCACGCGATCTCCGTGGTCCGGAAGTGGATGGCGACGTCGGCCTGTGCGATGCCGGACAACGCGGCCACCAGCGCGACGAGTTGGACGGTCCACAGCAGCGCGACGACCACGAGGACGTTGCGCGAGGTGGAGAGGGAGGACTCTTCGGCCGGTGGGGCGGCGGTACGTGTCTGGGACATCGCGGGCCTTCCAATGGGTGAGCGGGGGCGAACCGGAGAGCGGCTCTGGTCCGTGATGAGAGCTGCCGGAAAGATAGACCCAACGGTCGGTACAATCAATGAGATCGGCAGAAATAGGGACGGATCCCGCTGAGCGGGACTTCCGCCCACGCCGGCGCGTCGGTTGTGCGTCGACGGGGGCCTCGGGGATGTCCGGCGAGGCGGGCGATCGTATGATGATGACCCGATCGCTCAAACGAACATTCCGGGGGCGGAGGCCGTATGCGGGAGCCGGTCGATCTCAGGCGGCGGCGGATTCTCGCCGCGGTGCAGGCGCGGGGCACGGCGCGGGTGCGGGACCTCGCCGCCGAGCTCCAGGTGTCCGTGGTGACGGTGCGCCGGGACGTCGAGGAGCTGATGCGGGAGGGCAGGCTGCGGCGCGGGCACGGGGTCGTCCGCTCGACCCTGCCCGCACAGGAGCTGCCCGAACGCGACGCCGGTGACGGCGACACGGTGGCCGTGGTGGTGCCCGAGCGGCACTCGTATCTCTACGAGGCCCTGCACGGCGCCCGCACCGTCCTCGACGCGGCCGGCCTGCGCGTCGCCCTGCACATCGCGCCCCAGGTGCCCGGCGCCGAACGCCCGCAGGTGGAACGGGCGTTGGCCGACGGCGCCAAGGGTGTCCTGCTCGCTCCGCGCTGGCGCAGCCCCGCCGCCGAGGAGGCCGACTACCGGTGGCTCGCCGAGCTGGACGTGCCGACCGTGCTGATGGAGCGTCGGCCGCCCAGAGGCAGCGCGCTGCACGCCATGGACTCGGTCTGCTCCGACCACTGGTACGGCGCCCATCTCGCCGTCGAGCACCTGGTCGGCCTCGGCCACCGGCGGCTGGTCTTCGCGACCCGCGACGACAGCCCCACCGCCCGCACGCTGCGCGCCGCCCTCACCGGGATCGCCGGCGCCCACCCGCTCGTCGAGGAGTGGACCTGGGCGCTGAGCTCCTCCCGCGGCGGCCTCGACCACGAGCCCACCGACGTACCGGACCTGGTCGCGCTGCTGCGCAAGGTGGGCGCGACGGCCGCCGTCCTGCACGGCGACGTGGACGCGGTGATGCTGGTGCAGCAACTCGCCGAGCAGGGGGTGCGGGTGCCTGAGGACTGCTCGGTGGTCGCCTACGACGACGTCGTGGCCGGACTCGCCAGCCCGCCGCTGACGGCGGTGTCACCGCCCAAGGGCGAGGTCGGGAAGGTGGCGGCGGAGCTGATGCTGCGGCGGCTCGACCGGGCGCAGGCGGAGGGGTCGGGTTCGGTGCGGCGCGTGGAACTGTTGCCGACGCTGAAGGTGCGCGGCTCGACCAGGCCCCTCTAAGGCTATGAGCGTTTGACCGCTTTATTTTCTTCTGATCGCTCTATTGACCGTTTCTTGTCGGCCGCGGAGGATTCCCGTGACTCGAACAGGGAGGCGCCATGCCTGGTCGACAGAGCCGTCGATCCGTGCTCGCCGCGTTGGCCGCCCTGCCGCTTGCGGGGGCCGTGAGCGCCTGCAGCAAGGGCGCGTCCACCGCGAGCGGCACCAGTGGAACCACGCGCATCACCTTCTGGTCCGCCCTGCGCGGCAGCCAGGAGGTGGTGGACGAGTTCAACCGCACGCACGACCGCATCCAGGTCGACTTCCAGCAGATCCCGTCCGGCAACCAGGGCGGCTACGCCAAACTCAGCAACGCGGCCCGGGCCGGCAACGCGCCCGACGTCGCCACCATCGAGTACCCCCAGGTCCCCGGCTTCGCCATCGACGGCGTCGCCCGCGACATCACCGACATGGTCAGCGACACCCTCAAGGCGAAGACCCTGCCCCAGGCCCTGGGCCTCACCACCTTCCAGGGCCGCACCTACAGCGTCCCGCTCGACGTCGAGCCGATGGTCATGCACTACCGCACCGACCTGTTCGACCAGTACGGCCTCCAGGTACCGCGTACCTGGGACGAGTTCGCCGAACTCGCGCGCACGGTCCGGCACAAGGCGCCGAAGCGACGTCTCGTCCTGTTCCCCACGGACGGCGCGATGCAGTTCGCCGCCTACAGCTGGCAGGCCGGCGCCCAGTGGTTCGACACCTCCAAGGGCGCCTGGAACGTGTCCCTCGCGGACGCGCCCACCCGGCGTGTGGCCTCGTACTGGCAGCAGCTCGTCGACGAGGACGTGGTCTTCATGAACGGTGTCGAGAGCCGGCAGTCCGACGCACAGATCGCGAACGGCCTGGTCCTGACCCGGCTCAGCGGCGCCTGGGACGCCGGTGCGCAGATGCGGGCGCAGCCCGGGCTGAAGGGCAGGTGGCGGATCGCCCCGCTGCCGCAGTGGGACGAGGGCAGCCCGCACGTCGGCACGCACGGCGGCTCCACCTTCGCCGTGACCAAGGACAGCCGGCACCCCGAGGCCGCCATGGAGTTCATCGAGTGGCAGGTCTCGCACCCGGACGCGCTGCGCGCCCGCCTCTCCAGCGGCGCCAGCAGCCAGTACCCGGCCGCCCCGGACTCGTCCCCGTCGACCGCAAGGCCTTCGACGCCTCCTACTACGGCGGCCAGGACATCTACACCCTCTTCGACGAGGAGGCCCACAAGATCCGCGACGGCTGGGTGTGGGGCCCGCGGATGACCGCCACCGGAAAGGTGATGCAGGACGGCTTCGCCCGGGTGAGCGGCGGCCAGGGCACCCTCATCGGCTCCGTGCGCGCCGCCGAGGACGGCACCATGCCCGACCTGAAGGCCCTGGGCCTGTCCACCACCCGGCACAGCACCTGAGCCGCCCGAAAGGCAGGTGAACCCCCATGACCGCGACCACCCAGCACGCCCCGTCCACGGCCCTCCCCGCCGCCGCCCCGGCAGCCGCCCGCCGCACCCGCAAGGCGGCCCGGCGCCGTCAACTCGGCGCCTGCGGTGCCCTCATGGCGCCCTTCTTCGCGCTCCTCGTCACCGTCTTCCTGATCCCGGTCGGCACTGCCGTCTACCTCAGCTTCCACAGCGACGACCACCCCGGCCTGGGCTTCGGCAACGCCCGCACGGTCTTCGTCGGAGTGCGCAGCTACACGGCCGTCCTGACCGACCCGACCTTCCTGTCCGGACTCGGCACGGTCGCCCTGTACTGCCTGCTCTACATCCCGCTCATGGTGCTCGGCTCACTCGCCCTGGCCCTGCTGCTGGACTCGGGCGTCGTACGCCTGCGAGCTTCGGCGCAACTCGGCCTCTTCCTGCCGCACGCCGTGCCCGGCATCATCGCCGCCCTGATCTGGCTCTACCTCTATACGCCCGGTATCAGCCCGGTCATCGAACTGTTCGCCAAGGCCGACATCACGATCGACTTCCTGGGTCTGCACACCGTGCTCCCGTCGATCGTGAACATCGCCCTGTGGAGCAACCTCGGCTACAACATGGTGGTCTTCTACGCCGCCCTCCAGGCCGTGCCCCGCGAGGTGATCGAAGCCGCGGTCGTCGACGGCGCCGGACCCGTGCGCACGGCACTCCAGGTCAAGACCCCTCTCGTCCGGGCCTCGATCGTCACGGTCGCCATGTTCACCCTCGTCTGGGGCCTCCAGCTCTTCACCGAGCCGATGCTGCTCAGCCAGTCCTCCCCGATGATCAACTCCCGCTTCTCGCCCAGCATGTACATCTACGACGCGGCCTTCACCCGAAACAACTACAGCCTGGCCGCGGCCGCTTCGGTGATCCTGCTGCTCTTCACCATCGCCCTGTCCTATGGCGTCACCCGCTGGACCAGCCGGCTCGACCGCGCCGAGGAGGCGTCCCGATGAGCACAGCCGACAGCACCCTGCTGCGCCCCCGGCTGCTCGGCCGGGCCACCGTCAACGTCGTGGTCGCCCTCTCCGTGCTCTACACCCTGCTGCCCGTGCTGTGGCTGGTGCTGGCCGCCGGCAAGACCCGCGACGCCCTGTTCAGCAGCGACATCCTGTCCTTCAAGGACTTCTCCTTCGGACAGAACCTGCACGACCTCTTCGTCATGGACGACGGCCAGTACGGCCGCTGGTACCTCAACAGCCTGCTGTACGCCGTCCTCGGTGCCGCGATCGGCGCACTGGTGAGCGTGGCCTGCGGCTACGCCTTCGACAAGTACCGCTTCCGGCACAAGGAGAAGCTGTTCGGGCTCGTTCTCGCGGCCGTCATGGTCCCGCAGACCGTCCTCGCCCTGCCGCTGTACCTGATGGCCTCCGGCACCGGCCTGGTCAACACCTTCTGGGCGGTGTTCATCCCGGTCCTGTTCAACCCCTTCGGTGTCTACCTCGGCCGGATCTTCAGCCAGGGCTACGTCCCCGACGAGGTCCTGGAGGCCGCGCGCATCGACGGCGCAGGGGAGCTGACCACCTACGCCCGCGTCGCGTTGCGCATGCTCGGCCCCGGCCTGGTCACCGTGTTCCTGTTCCAACTCACCGCGATCTGGAACAACTTCTTCCTGCCGATGGTGATGCTCTCCAACCAGGACCTGTATCCCGTCAGCCTCGGCCTGTACACGTGGAACAGCTCGGCCACCGTCACCCCCGACTACTACCCGGTGGTGATCATGGGCTCGCTGCTGGCCGTCCTCCCGCTGATCCTCGCCTTCGCCCTGCTGCAACGCTTCTGGCGCAGCGGACTGACCGCGGGATCCGTCAAGTAACCCGGCCCGTTGAGGAGTTCACGCACCCAGATGACCGACGTGACGCACCGCCCCCGAGCCGCCCTCGCCATGTCCCAGGACGCGGCCACGGCCGTCCTCGACCCCGAGTCCCTCGAAGCCCTCGCCGCCATCTGCCGGCTCACCCCGCCGCCTGTCCTCGACGACCTCACCACACCCCGCGCCCGCCAAGTCCTCGCCGACGTCGACCTGTTGGTCACCGGCTGGGGCTGCCCACCCCTGGACGCGGCCGTGCTGGCGGCGGCACCACGGCTGCGCGCGGTCGTGCACACCGCGGGCAGCGTGCGCGCGCACATCACCGAGGCCTGCTGGGAGCGCGGCATCGAGGTCTCCTCGGCCGCCGCCGCGAACGCCCTCCCGGTCGCCGAGTACACCGTCGCCATGATCCTGCTGACCGGCAAGCGAGTCCTCGAACGCGCCCGCGAGTTCCAGGTCACCCGCACCCGCGCCCCCTGGCTGCGCACCCCGCACACCGTCGGCAACCACCACCGCACGATCGGCATCCTCTCCGCCTCGCTCACCGGCCGCCGCGTCATGGAACTGCTGCGCCCCCACGACGTCGAGATCCTCCTGTACGACCCCTGTGTCACCGATGCCGAAGCCGCCGAACTCGGCGCTACTCGCGTCGAGTTGAAGGAACTCTTCACCCGCAGCGACACCGTCAGCGTGCACACCCCGCTGCTGCCCGCCACCCGGGGCCTGGTCAGCCGCCCCCTGATCCGGGCGATGCGCCCCGACGCGGTCCTCATCAACACCGCACGCGGCGCGGTCGTCGACCAGGACGCCATCGCCGACGCCGCCCGGGCCGGCCGTATTCGCGCCGTCCTCGACGTCACCGACCCCGAAGTCCTGCCCCCCGAACACCCGTTGTGGGACTGCGACAACGTCGTCCTCACCCCGCACCTGGCCGGATCCCAGGGCAACGAATGGCGTCGGCTGGCCGAACTCGCCGTCGCCGAGACCGCCCGCTGGGTCTCCGGTGTCGGCTTCCTGCACCCCGTCCGACGCGAAAGGCTGGCGTACACGGCATGACCGCACCCTTCCGACTGCCCCCGGAGGACCGGGAGTCGAGCCCGTACACCGGATACACCCGGGCCCACTGGGAAGCCGTCGCCGACGGCCTGCTCACCTCTGCCTGGCGCTGGTCCACCCCGGAGTGCGCCCTGCTCGACCTGCCGGGCCGCCCCTCCCGCTCGGGCGTCCGCTCCGACGGACTCGAGGGCTACGCCCGTACGTTCCTCGCCGCGGCCTTCCGGGTCGCCGGCGCCGGCGGCGACGATCCGCACGGCTGGCTCGACCGCTACGCCCGCGGCCTCGACGCGGGCACCCGCAACCCCGGTCGCGAGGACATCGAGTCCTGGCCGCTCATCCTCGACCACCATGTCCAGGGCCAGCCCATGGTCGAGTCGGCGTCCGTCGCGCTCGGCCTCCGCCTGACCGCGCCCTGGCTGTGGAAGAACCTCGACGCTGACGTCCAGGACCGCGCCGAGGCATGGCTGCGCGGCGCGCTCCGGCACGTCCCGGCGCCGAACAACTGGTACCTCTTCCCGTACACCGTCGCCGGTTTCCTGGAGTCGGTGGGCCGAGGCGACGCCGAGACGGCCGCCGTCCGGCAGCGTGCCCGGGAGCTGCTGGAGGGCTGGTACGTCGGTGACGGCTGGTACACCGACGGCGACGGACGCGCCTTCGACCACTACAACGGGTGGGCCCTGCACCTGTATCCGGTGCTGGACGCGCATCTCGCCGGGACGGACCGGGGACCGTACGGCCCCCGACTGCGTGAACACCTCGACGGCTTCTCCCTGTTGTTCGGCGGCGACGGCGCGCCCCTGCACTTCGGCCGCTCCCTGACGTATCGCTTCGCCGCCTCCGCGGCCGTCGGTCTGGGCGCCGTCACCGGCCACACCCCGCTGACCCCGGGCACCTCGCGCCGCCTGATCAGCGGCAGCCTGCGGTATTTCCTGGACCGCGGCGCCCTCACCGAGGACGGCCTGCTGAGCCTGGGCTGGCACGGCCCGCACCAGGCCACCCTGCAGACCTACTCCGGCCCCTCGTCCCCGTACTGGGCGTCGAAGGCATTCGTCGCCCTGCTCGCCCCGCCCGACCACCCGCTCTGGACGGCCTCCGAGGAACCCGCACCGGTCGAGCGGGCCGACCGCGTCCTCGCCCTGTCCGCCCCGGGCCTGCTCGTCCAGACGACCCGCGCGGACGGGATCGTACGACTGCACAACCACGGCAGCGACCACGTACGGCTCCCCGAAGGCGAGTCGGCCGCCGCGGACGATCCGCTCTACGGGCGGCAGGCGTACTCGACGCACACGGGACCGACGGCGAAGGCGAATGTCGCCGACAATCATCTGTCCGTCGAGGTGAACGGCCGGGGGAGTGTGCGGTGCCGGGTCCATCCGCTCGGGGCGGGTGGCGGCGACGGCTGGGGCTGGGCCGCCTCCTGGCACCGGCCGGTCTTCGCCGCGGGCCCGCCCATGATGCCGGGGCTGCGCGTGGAGAGCGTGACGGTGGCCCGGGGGCCCTATGAGCTGCGCGTCCACCGGGTGATCGGCGCTCCCCCCAACTCCCGTGTCACGCAGACCGGTTGGGCCACCGGGCCCGAGGAACCCCTCGTCTCCGCCCTGCACGGACTCCACGGCTGGGACGAGGACGCCCTCATGCGCGCGCCTCAAGGAACGGCGTACACCCGCTGGGCCCGGGTCCCGCGCCTCGGCGGGCACGCGGGCGGGACGAGCACGCACGTGAGCCTGGCCGCGCTCACCGCGGAGCCGGTCGCCTTGGGTGAAGCCGTCTCGGGTGTGCAGGTCAACGACGGTGATGTCGAGGTCACTTGGGCGCTGGACGGGGCGCGGACGCGGGTCGAGTGGGAGCCGTTGGCGGTGTCCCTCGAGGCGTAGGGCGGGAAAATCCGTTGCGGCCCGGTGGTGGGGCGCAGACGCTGAGGCCATGGCTTCTCGTCTGCGCCCCGCGACCCTCGGCGACGCGCCCGCCGTCACGGCTCTGCTGAACGAGATCGACACGATCGAGATCGGCCGCCCGGAGACCGATCTGCACACGGTCGAGGCCGACTTGAAGAACCCCGACATCGATCTCGCGCGGGATTCGTGGCTGGCCTTCGAGGGGGACCGGCTGGTCGCCTACGGGCTGCTGTGGGACGAGTCCGGGAGCGAGCGCATCGACGTCGATCACTATGTGCTGCCCGACCGACAGGAGGCGGGGGAGCGCGTCCTGGACGCCTTGGAGGTCCGGGCGCTGGAGAAGGCCCGCGAGAACGGCGCCGAGCGCGCCGTCGTCCATCTGCATCTGAACGTCCAGCCCACCCTCGACACCGGGCTCGTCGCGGCCCGGGGATGGGAGGTCGTACGGCGCTATCACGTGCTGCGCCGACCGCTGGACCGGGCGCGCGACACGCGTCCGGAGGCGCCGGCCGGGGTGCGGGTGCGGGCCTGCGCGACGGAGGCCGACCGGGAACGGGTGCACGCCCTGTACCAGGCCGGTTTCGCCGCCCACTTCGACTTCCAGCCCCGCGAATACGGGCAGTGGCTGAACGACATCGGCGCCGAGGGCCTCGACTGGTCGACGGTGTGGATCGTCGGCACCGACGACCTGGGCGACGCCGGGTTCCTGCTGGCCCGCGACGACCGCGAGGCCATGGGGTGGATCCGCAGCATCGGCGTCCTGCCCGAGGCCCGCGGCCGGGGACTGGGCGGATTCCTGCTGCGCCACGCCTTCGCGGCCTTCGCCGCCCGGGGCCGCGGCGAGGTGGGCCTCGGCGTGGACACCGCGAACAGCACGGGCGCGCCCCGGCTGTACGGCCGTAACGGAATGACCGTGCATTACGCCGTCGACACCTGGGAGATCACCCTGGGCTGACCCCGCTGCGGGTCTGTTGCCGTGCCGTGTGACCCGGCGGACGCTCGTCACCGGAGACGGCCTCGCGGCGGAGCACGACGATGGCGGCGTCGTCGTCGAAGGTGCCCTTGCAGAAGCCGTTCAGGTCGCCCCGGACATGGGTGAGGAGTTCCTCGGGGCTCTCCGTGTCCGTCCAGGCCGCGAGGCGGTCGGCGAGGGGATAGAAGTGGCCCGTGTGGTCGCGGGCCTCGGAGACGCCGTCGGTGTAGAGCACCAGCGTGTCGCCGGGGGCGAAGGGGAAGGCGTCCACGTCTCCGTTCGGGGCCTGGGGCAGGCACATGCCGATGGGGGTGGCGTACTGCCGGGGCGCCAGGGCGGTGACCTGGCCGGCGTGCACCAGGAGCGGGGCGGGGTGGCCGCAGTTGAGGACCTCGATGCCGGATCCGTCGTCGGGGATGTCGACCAGCACGGCCGTGATGAAGGACTCGTCGGCGGCGGTGGAGTCGGCGGGCGGCTGGAGCAGGTTCCAGCAGACGGTCTCCTCCAGCTCGGTGCGCAGCTCGGGCAGTGAGGGCTCGCGGTGCGCCGCGCTGCGGAACGCGCCGAGGACCAGCGCCGCCTCCTCGATGGCCGGCAGCCCCTTGCCGCGGACGTCGCCGATCAGCAGCCGGGTGCCGTGCCCGGTGCGCAGGGCCGCGTACAGGTCGCCGCCGATCCGGGCCTGGTCCGTGGCCGCCCGGTACGCGCTGGCGATCCGCACGTCGCCGATCCGCTCCGGCAGCGGGCGCAGCAGGACCCGCTGGGCCGCCTCGGCCACCGACCGCACCTGGGCCAGCTCGGCGAGATGGCGTTCGCGCAGACGGCAGAAGAGCACGGTGAAGGCGGAGACGATCAGCAGCGCGGCGATCTGGGTCTCGTGGTTCAGGGTCAGGACGCTGTTGCGGACCACCGAGATCGCCACCAGGGCCGTCACCGCGAGGGCACCGACCAGCGCGGTCAGCCGGGAGCTGCCGAACGAGGCGGTGAGGGCCGGGGCCACCACGAGCAGCGGCCCGAGATGGACGTTCTCGGGCGAGAGGACGTCGGCGACCGTGATGGCGACGATCAGCGCGACCGGGATGGCCACGAGACCCCGGCTCGGCCACCGCCACCGGCCGACGCCTCCGCGAGCCGCACTACGCATACCCCAGGCATACACCCGCGGGTCGGCCCCCGCGCGCCCGGCCGGTGGACGGTCGTCGTAGCGCCGTCGTCCGGTCGGGCCCGTGACCAGGAGAGCATCTTGTTCTCTTGCGCGAGGGGTTGCTTCGCTGATTTGGAGAATGTACTTTCCGCCCGACGAGCAGAGCCCTTCCCTCCCACCTCCCTCGGACGACGACGTCCGACCTCCCCGAGGAGGCACCTTGCGCAGGCTGCTCATGGGCGCGGTCACCGCGGCCGCCGTAATGCTCGCCGGCTGTTCCGGCCACTCCGGTTCCGGCTCCGGCGACGAGAACGCGAAGGACGCGAGTGCGAGTTCGACCGCCGGAGCCGCCGTGAAGTCGGCGGACTTCGGCACACTGAAGAACGTCTGCGGCCCCGGCACCGCCAAGTCCTCCACCGTCCAGGGCGTCACCGACAAGTCCGTCCAGGTCGGCGTCCTGTCCGACATCGGGTTCACCAAGAACTCCGAATTCCCGGACGCCGCCAAGGTGTTCACGGCCTGGTGCAACGCGGCCGGCGGCATCAACGGCCGCAAGCTCGTCCCCGTCACCCACGACACCAAGCTGCTCCAGGCCCGCGAGGGCGTCCTGGCCGCCTGCAAGTCCGACTTCGCACTGGTCGGCGGCGGCGCCGCGCTCGACGGCCTCGGCGTGGCCGACCGGCTCAAGTGCCTGCTGCCGGACTTCCCCGCCCAGTCCACCCAGGCCGTCGGCTCCGACCTCCAGGTCCTGGCCACCGGCGCGGGCGTCGGCTACTTCCCCTACTCCGGCTACTACACCTGGCTGATCAAGGACAAGTACCCGGACTCCGCGCAGAAGGTCGGCATCATCGCCGGCGACAGCCCGGTCAGCAAGACCTTCGCCGCGCAGTACAAGGAGAGCATCGCCGGCCTCGGCGGCAAGGTCTCCTACACCGACCTCTACCCGGCCGTCGGCGTCTCTGACTGGACACCGTACGCCCAGGCCATCAAGAGCAAAGGCGTCAAGGGCCTGACCTTCCTCGGCGACTTCGCGAGCCTCGCCAAGCTGGAGCAGGCGCTCACCAACATCGGGTACGCCCCCGACTGGATCGACGCCAACAGCAACGCCTACGGACCGGCGTTCGTCCAACTCGCGGGCCCCGCCCTGGCCAAGCAGCACAACTACGCCGAACTCTCCGCCACCGCCCCGCTGGAGAGCGCCTCGTCCAACCCGGCCACCCAGCAGGTCGTCGACCTCTTCAAGAAGTACGCCCCCGACGCGGCCGTCACCTACCCCGTGCTGCGCGCCTTCTCGGCCTGGCTGCTGTTCGCCACGGCCGCCCGGGACTGCGCCACGCTCACCCGCAAGTGCGCCTACCAGAACGCCGTCAAGCAGACCGAGTGGACCGGCGGCGGACTCCAGGCCCCCGCCGATCTGAGCCGGATCGACATCCCGCCCAAGTGCTTCTCGATCGTCGAGACGACGACGAGCGGCTGGAAGGCGGCCGAGTTCGGAGCCGACCAGGGCCCTTACCGCTGCGACGCCCCGACCTACAAGTTCAAGGGCGACTACGGCAAACCGCTCACCCTCAAGGCCGTCGGCAAGTCCATGGCCGACGTCACATGAGGCCCTTGGCGTTCCGGTAAGCCGTCGGTGGCCGCCCGAGGAGCTTCCCGAAGGCGGCCGTGTAGGCGGCGGGGTTGTCGTAACCCAGCATGGCCGCGACACGGGTGACGGGCAGGCCCGCGGCGAGGTGCCGCAACGAGTGCAGGACGCAGGCACGCTGGCGCCACTGCGAGAAGCTCAGGCCGGTGCCGCGCCGGAACAGCCGCGCGAGGGTGCGTTCGCTGATGTTGAGGGCGGCGCACCAACGCCCGGGCGGATCATGGATGTCGGGCTTCCGCAGGAACGCCTCGCACAGCTCGCGCAGGCGTGGATCGGACGGCAGTGGCACGTCGAGGGGGAGCGGGGTGAGGTTCCGGAGCTCGTGCAGCACGAGGGCGGCCACCGCCGCGTCGCGGCTGTGCTCGGGGTAGCGCGGCGCCATCTCGACGGCTTCCAGGATCAGTTCCCGCAGCAGCGCGGAGACGTCGACGGCCTGGCAGCGGGCCGGGAACCACGGCACCGCGGCCGGTTCGATGTAGAGGCTGCGGGTGCTGACGCCGGTCATCGTGACCTGATGCCGGACCGTGGGCGGGATCAGCACCGCGCGGGCGGTGGGGATCGTCCAGCTGCCGTCCGCCGTCTCGACCCGCATGACACCGGTGGCCGCGTACAGGACCTGGGCCCGCCGGTGCGCGTGCCAGACCAGCAGGTGGTCCCGCGGGTAGTCGGTGCCGATGGCCAGCACGGCACGATCGAGGCCGTCCACCTCCGCGACCGGGATGTTGCGCATGCCGTGAGGCTACGTCGACCCACAGGCCGCTGTCTGCTCCGCGTAGGAGGTCGGCGAATCATCGATTGTCGGCCACGCTCCCTGCTCCCTAACGTCTGACCAGTGCTGACCTCCTTCCTCGCCCTTCTGTTCTTCGGCTGCCTGACCGGCGTCACGACCGTGCTCTTCGGCTTCGGCGGCGGCTTCATCACCGTCCCCGTGGTCTACGGCGTCCTGACCGCCACGGCGCGTCCGGGAGCGGACGCCATGCATGTCGCGGTGGCCACCTCGGCGGCGGTGATGGTCGTGAACGCCGTGGCGGCGGCGCTGGCCCAGTGGCGCGAGGGCCGACTGCGGCGCGCGTACGTCTGGCCGCTCACGGGCTACATCGCCATCGGTGCCGTCGCCGGATCCTTCTCGGCCACCCTGATCGGCGGCACGGCGCTGCGTCTGCTCTTCGCCGCCTACCTGCTGGTGACGATCGCCGACAGCCTGCTGCGGAAGGGCTTCCTGGCCATGCCGGACCGGACCCGGCCCGAGCCGCTGACCCGCGCGACCGTCACCCTCGGCGGCACGGGCATCGGTTTCGTCGCCGCCGCCCTCGGCGTGGGCGGCAGCGTCATGACGGTCCCGCTCCTGCGCCGCCGCGGCCTCCCCATGGTCGAGGCGACCGCCATGGCCAACCCCCTCAGCGTCCCCGTCGCCGTCTCCGGCACCCTCGTCTACGCCCTGGCCCCCACCGGCACCGGACAGCTCGGCTACCTCGACCTCACGGCGGCCGCGGCCCTGCTCCTCGGCTCGCTGCCCACCATCGCCGTGACACGACGAATCACCGGCCGCGTCCCGGACCGCGTCCACTCCGTCGCCTACCTCGTGCTGCTGCTGGTCGTCCTTGTCGCGATGCTGGTCATGGGCGCCTGACCCGCCGACGCCCGACGGAGGTGATCGCATGTGCGAGGTGTACAAGGGAATTCGGTTGCACATACGGCGTGAGCTGGGGTGTAGCTCTCGTATTTGCGTTTCCCCGGAGCCGCTGTCCGGGTACGGTCGTCCGGGAGGTGGTCGCCCGTGATCCAGATCGTGGAGCACGCACCGCAGGAAGGGCCGTACGCACTCGGCACCGCGCTGGAGGCGGCCGGGCTGCCGACGCGGGTGTGCCGCACCTGGGCGGGCGACCCGGTACCGGAGACGGCCGACGACATCGTGGCCCTGGTGGTCATGGGCGGGGCGATGGCCGCCTACGAGGACTTTCCCGGCCGTACGGCGGAACTGGCGCTGCTCAGGGCCGCACTGGACGCCGAGGTGCCGGTGCTCGGCATCTGTCTGGGCGCGCAGTTGCTGGCGATCGCGGCGGGCGGTGCGGCCAAGCCCGGCAGCGGAGCGCAGGTCGGCTGGGGTGAGGTCCGGACAGTCGAGGCCGTGCACGCCGACCCCTTGTTCACGGCCGTTCCCGAGCGGCTGCGGGTGCTGCACTGGCACAGCGACACCATGGATCTGCCGGCCGGGGCGACGCTGCTGGCGTCCTGCGACCGCTACCCGGTGCAGGCGTTCCGGGTCGGCGGTTCGGCCTGGGGCATCCAGTTCCATCTGGAGCTCGACGAGGAGGGCGTGAAGGCGTTCGCCGCCGCATTCCCGGAGGAGGCGGCCACCGAGCCCGGTCTCGTGGAGTCCGCACCGGCGGAGCTGGCCGCCCTCGCCCGGCACCGCGACGGCGTGTTCAAGCGCTTCGCCGCCTTCGTCGCGACCCGCGCCGAACAGACCGCGACCCGCGCCTTCTTCACCCGACGCGCGGCCACCTGGGAGGAGCGCTTCGCCGACGACAACCCCCGGTACGAGGCAGCGGTCGAGCGAATGAGCCTGCGCCCCGGGCAACGTGCTCTCGACCTCGGCTGCGGCACCGGCCGCGCGCTGCCCGCACTGCGCGCGCAGGTCGGTTCCCAGGGCGTGGTCGCCGGTATCGACCTCACGCCCGCGATGCTGACGGCGGCGCTGCGCGAAGGCCGGGCCGGGGACGGGCAGTTGCTGCTGGCCGACGCCTGCCGGCTGCCGTTGCCGACCGGTGCGGTGCACGGCATCTTCAGCGCGGGCCTGCTCAACCACGTCCCCGACCCCGCCACGGCCCTGCGCGAATGGGCCAGGGTGACCGCTCCCGACGGCGTCCTGCTCCTCTACCACCCCTCCGGCCGCGCCGAACGCGCCGCCCGCCACGGCCGCCCCCTCGACCCCGCCGACCCGCTGGCCGAAGAGAACCTTCGGCCAGCGCTAAGGGCGGCCGGCTGGGACCTGGCCTGCTACGAGGACGCCCCCCACCACTTCCTGGCACGCGCACTCCGCGTCGGCGGATGAAACACGTCGGCGGATGAAACACGTCGTACCGCGATATTTGATAGGACACGGCCATGACTGACGACGAACCCACCCGCGCCGCGCGCCTGTTGGACGCCCAGGCCAAGGCCGCCCGGCTCTTCACCGAGATCGAGCAACGCGGACTGGTGGCCCCCGGCGAGGGCGAGCGTGCGGTGAGCGACCGCATCCGCGACCTGGCGAACGAGCTGTTCGGCACCACCCGGCACTGGCACAAGCGGATCGTGCGCTCCGGCCCGAACACCCTGGCGCCCTACCGGGAGAACCCGCCGGACCGGGTCATCGGCGCGGACGACATCGTCTTCGCCGACTTCGGACCCATCTTCGAGGAGTACGAGGCCGACTTCGGCCGCACCTTCGTCCTCGGCGACGACCCGGTCAAGCTCCGGCTCCGCGACGAACTGCCCAAGGTGTTCGCGGCGGGCCGGAGCTTCTTCGAGAGTGACCCCGACATCACGGGCAAGGGCCTGTACGCCGAGGTCGAGCGGCTGGCCGCCGACGCGGGCTGGGAGCTGGGCGGCTGGCACGCCGGGCACCTGGTCGGTGAGTTCCCGCACGAGTGGATCGACGGAGCGGACGTCGAGTCGTACGTCACGCCCGCCAACGACACCCCGCTGCGCCGCACCGACAAGGCCGGCCGCCGCTGCCACTGGATCCTGGAGATCCATCTCATCGACCGGGAGCGGGAGTTCGGCGGCTTCCACGAGGAACTGCTCACTCTCTGACCGACGTACCGTCAGTTCACCTTGCGCTCGTGCCCCTTCCAGTAGGGCTCGCGCAGCTTGTACTTCTGGAGTTTGCCGGTGGCCGTGCGCTCCAGCGCGGTGCGGAACTCGATGGAGGTGGGCGCCTTGAAACCGGCGAGGCGCTCCTTGCAGTACCTGATGAGCTCGGGGGCGGTGGCCTCGGCTCCGGGGGCGAGGACGATCAGGGCCTTGATCGTCTCGCCCCACTTGTCGTCGGGGACGCCGATCACGGCGACCTCGGCGACCCCGGGGTGGCTGAAGAGCACGTCCTCGACCTCGATGGAGGAGACGTTCTCGCCGCCGGTGATGATGACGTCCTTCTTGCGGTCGCTGATCGTGAGATAGCCGTCGTCGGCGATCGTCCCACCGTCCCCGGTGTGGAACCAGCCGTCCTCCAACGCCCCGGCCGACTCCTCGGGCTGCTGCCAGTAGCCCTCCATCACGACGTTGGACCGGGCCAGCACCTCACCGGAGTCCGAGACGCGCAGGGTGGCGCCGAAGGCGGGCGCGCCGGCCCGGCCCAGCTTCTCCGCGCGCTCCCAGGTGTCCAGGCCGTCCCACTCCTCGCGGCCACGGTTGATCGTGAGCAGCGGTGACGTCTCGGTCAGGCCGTAGATCTGGATGAACTCCCAGCCGAGTTCGTCCTCCACGCGCGCGATGGTCCGGGTCGGCGGTGGCGCACCCGCGCAGATGATCCGCACCCGGTCCCGGCCGGGGATCTCGCCCTTCCAGGTCTCCGCGGCGGCCAGCACCGCGTTGACGACCGCGGGAGCCGCGCACATCACCGTGACCCCGTGCT
Organism: Streptomyces sp. CA-249302; assembly: GCF_050936785.1. Classification (NCBI taxonomy): domain Bacteria; kingdom Bacillati; phylum Actinomycetota; class Actinomycetes; order Kitasatosporales; family Streptomycetaceae; genus Streptomyces; species Streptomyces sp. CA-249302. Next base: position 10,013,289 of record NZ_JBNJMG010000001.1, read on the forward strand.
CGGCGACCCGGCGAAGGATCTCCGCGCCGTCCACCTTGCGCAGCACGATGTGCCGCACGCCGAGCGCGGTCATGGCGAAGGGCATGCCCCAGCCGTTGGCGTGGAACATCGGCAGGGTGTGCAGATAGACGTCCCGGTCGGTGACGCCGGCGTGCAGCGCGAAGGTCACCGCGTTCACCCAGATGTTGCGGTGGGTGATCTGCACGCCCTTGGGGCGCGCGGTGGTGCCGCTGGTGTAGTTGATGGTGGCGGTGGCGTCCTCCGCGGCCTTCCACGGCACCGGCTCGGCGTCGAAGGCGTACAGCCGCTCGTCGGACTCCGCGCCCAGGACGAAGGTGTGCTCGCAGTCGATCCCGGACAGGCTGTCCGCCACCTCAGGGTCGAGCAGGAGCACACTGCACCCGGAGTGGCCGACGATGTACTCCACCTCGGCGGGCGACAGCCGGAAGTTCACCGGCACCAGCACCCGCCCGTATCCGGACACGCCGAAGAACGAGGTCAGCAGCCGCGCGCTGTTGTGCGAGACCACCCCCACCCGCGCCCCGTGCGGCACGCCGAGCGCGTCGAGGCCCGCGGCCTGGGCCCGGGCGAGCTCGGCCACACGGCGGTAGGTCAGCCCCTGCCAGGGGACGGCGGGCTGGTCCGGCTCGTCGACGACGCCGACGCGGTCCGGGTAGACGATGGCGGCCCGGTCCAGGAAATCGCGGGCTCCGAAGGGAACGAACATCGATGCCTCCCTGCGTCACGGCGTGGCGCTGCTCGGTGGGTCGTACCCCCATCCTGGCCGAGACAGTCGGCGGCCCCGGCCTTCACCAGGCCGGGGCCGCCGATGTTCTTCGGCCGGCCGGTCGTCAGCCGGCCGTGGTGTGCGCCTTGCGGCGGCGCAGGGCGAAGGCCGTGGCGACCGCGCCCGCGCTGACCACACCGGCGGTCAGGGCGATCGGCAGGGCCGGGGAGGTGGAGGTGCTGGCGGCGACGTTCTGGGCCTTGAGGTCGTGGATGTACGCCGGGTACGGGGCGTGGGTGGAGGCCGAGGACGCGGTCTGCGCGTAGTGGTGCGGGATCGGTTTCACCGACTTGACCGAGCCGTCCGTGTTCAGCAGCACCTGCTTGTTGTTGAGGTGCTTGAAGTCGAACATGCCGGTCAGGCTGCCCGCCCGCTGGTCGAAGGAGGCGTCGCCGACGCGGCCGGTACGCCAGTTGTTCTCGATGAACCGGGTGATCGACGCCTGCTCGGTGGCGGTGTGGTCGACCGAATTCACCTTGCTGTAGGGCGAGATGACCAGCAGCGGCTGCCGGGTGCCGGGGCCGCAGCGGTCCGCGTAGCCGCCCGCGGGAGCCGGGCCGGACTGGCAGGCCGGGCTGTCGAGGGCCTTGCTGTTGGAGCCGAGCGTCGAGTCCTTGGAGCCGTTGAGGACCTTCGAGGTGACGTGGTCGTACCAGCCGTCGGAGTCGTCGTAGGCGACCACTACCGCGGTGGACTTCCACTCCGGCGACTTCTGGAGCGCGTTGATCTCCTTGACCAGGAAGTGCTGTTCGTCCGTCGGGTCGGAGTAACCGGCGTGACCGTCTTGGTACTCGGCGGCCTTCAGGAAGCTGACCGCCGGGAGGTTGCCGGCCTTGAGGGCGGCGTCGAAGTCGGTCAGGTCGTAGTTGTGGTTCGCGCGCCCGTTGTGACCGATCTCGGCGACGTTCTTCGGCGCCAGGTGGTGCGGGTTGGACGTCGACTTGTAGTACTCGAAGGGCGAGTGGTGCGGGCTGTAGTCGACCGCCGAGGCGCCGCCGACATTGGTGTGCGTGGTGTCGCACTTCGCGTAGTCGCCGCTGTTGCCGTCCCACGCGGTGGACGGCCGGAAGCCGCCCTGGAACCAACCCCAGCTCACACCCTTGGAGTTGAGCAGGTCACCGACGTTCCTGCCCTGCATCACCGCGAGCGCGCTGGTGGCGGTGTGGTCCTTGTCCGAGCAGTCGTCGAAGGCCGGGTCGGGGTCGTTGACGACCGTGCCGACGCCCTTGGCGTTCGGGGACAGCACGGTGTACGAGTCCGGGGTCGACGTCTGCTTCGGGTTCTCCGTGCCGGAGGCCGGGTCCACGGAGATGACGCCGTGCGTCGATCCGGAGATCAGGTTGAGCGCGCCGGGCGTGGAGGGCCCGTAGACCGAGCTGAAGGAGTGGTCGTTCAGCGCGTACTGCTGGGCGTAGTTCCACAGGCCGGTGACGGTGTTGCCGTCGTAGTAGTCCATCACCAGGCCGGGCTCGCCGAACAGCCCGCCGCTGCACTTGCTGACCTCGGTGTTCTCGACGTACTTGTCGGCCTTGCCGCCGTCGGCCGCGTACTGCTCGGGGCCGTAGGAGTGGTTCTGGTCGCAGGTCATGGCCTGCGAACTGGCCAGCCGCCCCGGCGTGTACAGGTTCGGGTTCCTGGTCAGCAGCCCGGAGTTGAGGAGGTTGTCCGCCTTCGGGGTGTGGGCCGCCGCCTTGAACTTGGTGCCGTCGGTGTTGGCGGCCTGCGGGTAGGTGGCGAAGTAGTGGTCGAACGAGACGTTCTCGTCGTAGAGCACCACCAGGTGCTTGATCGGGGTGGTGGTGCGGGTGCCGGGGTGGGCGTGCGCCGGGGCCGCCGACGCGGGCACCGCGCCGCCCGCCGCGGCCAGGGCGGCCGCGCCGAGCAGGGCGCCCACCCGACTCAGACCGCGCCGCACACTTGAGCTTCTTCCTGTGCCGATCATGCTGTCTCGCCTTCCGAGAACACTGCGAACTCTGCGTTCCGCCGCCACGGCATCAGGGCCCGTGGCGACCACGTCCGGATCCTCCGCAATGCTCGCGGCGGGGCGAGGGAATGGCAGTGGCGGGCGTGCGAATGTTCGGTCAGGAAACCCTCAGGTTGGGTCAGGGGATTCTCATGGCCTCTTGAGGTGCCTTTGACCTACGCCGTCCAGGATTCACGCCAGCAGCGTGCGGCCGAGCCAGTCGGAGCCGTCCCGCACCCCGGGCAGCGCGAAGAAGTAGCCGCCGCCGAACGGGGAGACGTAGTCGACCAGCGGCTCCCCGGCGAGCCGCTGCTGCACGGTCTCGAACTGCCGCGCCAGGTCCTGCTGGTAGCAGCAGAACAGCAGCCCCATGTCGAGGTTGCCGTTGTCGTCCACGCCCCGGTCGTAGTTGTAGCCGCGGCGCAGGATGCGCTGCCCGGCGGTGGCGGACGTACGCGGGTTGGCCAGCCGGATGTGGCTGTCCAGCGGGATGATGTCGCCCTTGGGATCCTGAGCGTACTGCGGGGTGTCCTTCTCGTGGCGACCGTCCAGCGGTGCGCCGGTGTCACGGGCCCGCCCGAACATGCGCTCCTGCTCGGTGATCGAGACCCGGTCCCAGAACTCGACCAACATCCTTATCAGCCTGACGACTTGATAGCTGCCGCCGGTCGCCCACTCGGGCTCGCCGTCACCCGCGCCCACCCACACCAGCTGGTCCATCTCACGGCTGCTGCCGGCGTCCGGATTGGCGATGCCGTCCTTGAACCCCAGGTGGTTGCGCGGGGTTCCGGAGGGCCGGGGCGGGCTGATGAAACCGTCCATCCGCCACCGCACCTGCATCCCGCCCCGGGTGTGCCGGGCGATGTCGCGCACCGCGTGCAGCACGGTGTCCGAACTCCCGGCGCAGAACTGCACGCTGAGGTCGCCGTGGCACCAAGCGGCGTCCAGGTCGTCGTCGGGGAAGGACGGCATGGCGGTGAGCCGGCGCGGCTTGCGCGCGGTGAGCCCGTAGCGGTCGTCGAAGAGGGAGGCGCCGGCGCCGACCGTGACGGTGAGGCGGTCGGTGGGCAGGTCCGGGCCGAGGGTGCCGGAGTCGGCGGGCGGCGCGGTGATGCCGAACTCGTCCGGGCTGCCGCCGGTGGTGAGGAACCGGGCCCGGTCGGTGAGCGTGCGCAGCAGCTCGGTCAGCTCGGCGCGGTTCTCGGCGGTCGCGTCGAAGGACACGAAGGCGGTGGCCCGCGGCGCCGGAGTGACGATCCCGGCCTGGTGGGAGCCGTGGAAGGGGACCCGGGTGCTCTCCTGGGCGGGCGCGGCGGAGGCGGCACCGTGATCGGCGGCCACCAGACCGGCCCCGGCCACCGCGGCCGCACCGGTCAGAAACCCTCGGCGGCCGACTCCTGCGGGCTTCACGCGGTCCTCCGTACGTCGGTCAGGGCGGCCACGTCGGCCAGCCGCTCCACCAGCCCGCCGAGGTCGGCGTCGACCTTCTCCCGCTGGGGGCGCGTGAGTTGGGCGAGCGGCGTCCACTTCCGGCCGTGCTGGAAGGAGTCGAGGGTGCTCTGTGCGCGGTCCATCCACGAGTCGAGCCCCGTCAGGCCCGTGTCCCGGGTCTTCAGGAGCGGGTGCAGATGACCGAGAAGCACCCGGGTGCCGTCGAGGTTCGCCCGAGCGGTGGCCAGGTTGGTGCCGCTGCCGTAGTCGATGCGGCCGGTCAGCTCGAACTGCACGGTGTTCTCCAGGATCTCGTGGGCGCGCAGACCGACGTCGGCCGGGTCCATCCGCTCGTCGGGCCAGCTGTCGCGCAGGGACCGTACGGCCTTGTCGAGCCGGTCGGCCGGGCCGCGCAGCCCGCCCGCCGACTCGCCGTGCCACAGGCCGTACTCGACCCGGTGGAACCCGGCGAAGCCGGGGTCGTGGATCCCGCCGGACAGCCCGGCCGTGGTCCCGTTGATCGCCGAGTCGGCGTCCCCGAAGGTGCCGTACGCGGCGCCCATCCGCTCGTACACGAGATGGGCGGGCAGCCAGGCGGCACGGGCCGCCGCGAGGTCCCCGCGGTCGACGGCCTCGCGCAGCACGTCCGTCTTCCGGACCAGCTCGACCGTCCGGGCCTGGATCCATTTCTGGTACGCCAACGTCGGCGGGATGAGGTCCTGCTGGGTCACCGGCACGGCGGCCGGGCCGCTCTTCACCTTGGCACCGGTGATGTGGACGGTCGGGCCGGTGACGGCGTCCGCGTCGTCGGGCAGGCACTTGAAGGCGTACGTCCCGTTGCCGAGCGTGACCCGCAGCGGGCGGACGGTGCCCGGCGCGAGCCCCTCGACCTCGCCGTAGACCGCGCCCGTCCGCGGGTCGGTCAGATACACCTCGGTGGGCGCACCGGACGTGTTGCGCAGGTCGAAGACCTGGCTGCCGCCCTGGGGCCGGGTCCAGCCGTGCCCGCAGTCGGCGGAGGTGACGCCGACGGTGGTGTGCCGCGGGCCGTCGGTGGCCGCGGTCGGGCGCGTGCTCCCGCCGGAGCCCCTGGCCACGAGCACTCCGGCGACCGTCGCGGCCACCACCGCGAGGGAGGCACCGGCGATCAGGACGGTGCGCCTGCGGCGGGCGGGCGGTGGGGGCGGTATGTGGCCGGTCGAGGTGTCGGAGCCGACCGCGGCTTCGGGCACGCCGGGCCTCCTGAAAGGTCGTACGAATGAGGCGGCACAGCCGATCCTAGGCAGCCGCGGGAGCCGCATCCGGCTTTCTGACCAGCTCCTGACCAGAGGAAAAGCCAGAGTTCGTCAGCGGTTCACCCACGAGGGACGATGGTGGTGCTGATCGGACTCACTCTCTAGGGGGCCGTCATGGCCGTGGAAATACCTCCCCTGGTGAAACCCTCCCGGCTCAGGCGCCGGGGCGGGCTGTGGGGCGAATGCCTGTCGGAGTTCCTGGGGACCTTCGTCCTCATCGCCTTCGGGTGCGGTGTGGTGGCCATGGCGGTCGCGGCACTGCCCGGGTCCGGCCGTACCGCCGGGCCCACCACGTTCTTCCTGGGCGCCGGCGACTGGCTGCTGATCACCTGGGGCTGGGCGATGGCCGTGGTCTTCGGCGTGTACGTGGCCGGCGGAGTCAGCGGCGCGCACCTCAATCCGGCGGTGACGCTGGCCTTCGCCGTGCGCCGGAAGTTCGCCTGGGCCAAGGTCGTCCCGTACTGGATCTCCCAGCTCCTCGGGGCCTTCGCCGGGGCCGCGCTGGTCTACGCCGTCTACCACGACGCCATCAACACCTTCGACGACGCGATGAAGGGCCCGAAGACCAACGGCCACACGCTCGCCACTTTCTCGATCTTCGCCACCTTCCCCGCGCCGTACTTCCACGGCGGGATCTGGGGGCCGCTGATCGACCAGATCGTCGGCACGGCCTTCCTGGTGCTGCTGGTCGTCGCGGTGATCGACCTGCGCAACACAGCCGTGAAGGCGAACCTCGGCCCGCTGATCATCGGCTTCGCGGTCGCCGCGATCGGCATGTCCTTCGGGGCGAATGCCGGGTACGCCATCAACCCGGCGCGCGACCTCGGTCCGCGCCTGTTCACGTGGGCGGCGGGGTGGCAGGACCTTGCGATGCCGGGCACCCTGTCGGGTGCCTTCAGCAACTACTTCTGGATACCGATCGTCGGGCCGCTGGTCGGCGGGGTGATCGGGGTGCTGGTGTACGACCTGTTCATCGGCGACGTACTGCACATCCGGGCACAGCAGGACGAGGAGGCGGAGCCGGGTCTGACCCGCCCGGTGACCAGCGCGGACGAGGAGTAGCGGCGCTCAGCCGGTCTCGGAGCTGCCGAGCGCGCCGAGGATCCGCTCGGCCGCCAGCGTGGCCGTCAGCGTGCCCTCCCTGACCTCCCGCTCCAGGTTCGGTGCCAGGGCCCGTACCGCGGGATCGGCGTGCAGGCGGCCCAGCAGTTCGTCGCGGACCATCGCCCAGGTCCAGTCGACCTGCTGGTCGCGGCGCTTGGCGGTGAGCCGGCCGGTGGAGTCGAGGAGCGTGCGGTGCTGTTCGAGGCGCTCCCAGACGGTGTCCAGGCCGGCCGACTCACGGGCGCTGCAACTGAGCACCGGCGGGGTCCAGACCGGGTCCTTGCCGTGCATCAGCCGCAGGGCGCCCGCCAGTTCGCGCGCGGCCGCCTGGGCGTCCCGCTGGTGCGGGCCGTCCGCCTTGTTGACGGCGATGACGTCGGCCAGCTCCAGGACGCCCTTCTTGATGCCCTGGAGTTGGTCGCCGGTGCGGGCGAGGGTGAGCAGCAGGAAGGAGTCGACCATGTTGGCGACGGTGGTCTCGGACTGGCCGACGCCGACCGTCTCGACCAGGACGACGTCGTAACCGGCCGCCTCCATCACCACGATCGACTCGCGGGTCGCCTTGGCGACCCCGCCGAGCGTGCCCGAGGTGGGGGAGGGGCGGACGAACGCCGCCGGGTCCACGGCCAGGCGCTCCATGCGGGTCTTGTCGCCCAGGATGGAGCCGCCGGTCCGGGTGGAGGACGGGTCGACGGCGAGCACCGCCACCCGGTGCCCGAGCGAGGTCAGCATCGTCCCGAACGCGTCGATGAACGTCGACTTGCCCACGCCCGGCACCCCGCTGACACCGATCCGCCGGGCCCGTCCGCTGTGCGGCAGCAGCTCGGTGAGCAGCTCCTGCGCGAGCGCACGGTGCTGGGGCCGAGTGGACTCGACGAGGGTGATCGCCCGCGCGATCACCGCCCGCTTGCCGTCGAGTACGCCCTTCACATACGCGTCGACATCGATCACAGGTCGTGCCCGAGGTCGCCCGCGAGCCGCTTGACCAGGTCGTACGCCGCGTCCGGAATCACCGTCCCGGGCGGGAACACGGCCGCGGCGCCCATCTCCAGGAGCGTGGGCACGTCCTGCGGCGGGATGACCCCGCCCACCGAGATCATGATGTCCTCGCGGCCTTCCTCGGCCAGCGCCTCTTTGAGCGCCGGTACGAGGGTGAGGTGCCCCGCGGCCAGCGAGGACACCCCGACGATGTGCACGTCCGCCTCGACGGCCTGGCGGGCCACCTCGGCCGGGGTCTGGAACAGCGGGCCGACGTCCACGTCGAAGCCCAGGTCGGCGAAGGCGGTGGCGATCACCTTCTGGCCGCGGTCGTGGCCGTCCTGGCCCATCTTGGCGACCAGGATGCGCGGGCGCCGGCCCTCGGCCTCGTCGAAGGCGTCCACCAGGGCCCGGGTGCGGTCCACGGTCGGGGACTCGCCTGCTTCGTTGCGGTACACGCCGGAGATCGTACGGATCTGGCTCGCGTGCCGCCCGTACACCTTCTCCAGGGCGTCGGAGATCTCGCCGACGGTGGCCTTGGCGCGAGCCGCGCGCACGGCCAGCTCCAGCAGGTTGCCCTCGCCGCCGGCGGCCCGGGTGAGCGCGTCGAGCGCGTCCTGGCAGGCGGTCTCGTCCCGCTCCGCGCGCAGCCGCCGCAGCTTCTCGATCTGCTGGGCGCGTACGGAGGAGTTGTCGACCTTGAGGACGTCGATCGCCTCGTCGTTCTCCACGCGGTACTTGTTCACGCCGATCACCGGCTGGCGGCCGGAGTCGATACGGGCCTGGGTGCGGGCCGCGGCCTCCTCGATGCGCAGCTTGGGGATGCCGGCGTCGATCGCCTTGGCCATGCCGCCCGCCGCCTCCACCTCCTGGATGTGCTGCCAGGCCTTGCGGGCGAGGTCGTACGTCAGCTTCTCCACGTAGGCGCTGCCGCCCCACGGGTCGATGACCCGGGTGGTGCCGGACTCCTGCTGGATCAGCAGCTGGGTGTTGCGGGCGATGCGCGCGGAGAAGTCGGTGGGCAGCGCGAGCGCCTCGTCGAGGGCGTTGGTGTGCAGCGACTGGGTGTGGCCCTGGGTCGCCGCCATCGCCTCGACACACGTACGCGTGACGTTGTTGAACACGTCCTGCGCGGTCAGCGACCAGCCGGAGGTCTGCGAATGGGTGCGCAGGGAAAGGGACTTGGCGTTCTGCGGGTCGAACTGCCTCACCAGCTTCGCCCACAGCAGCCGTGCCGCCCGCAGCTTGGCGATCTCCATGAAGAAGTTCATGCCGATCGCCCAGAAGAAGGACAGCCGTGGCGCGAACGCGTCGACGTCCAGGCCCGCTTCACGTCCCGCGCGGATGTACTCCACGCCGTCCGCGAGGGTGTACGCGAGCTCCAGGTCGGCCGTCGCGCCCGCCTCCTGGATGTGGTAGCCGGAGATGGAGATGGAGTTGTAGCGCGGCATCCGCTGCGAGGTGAAGGCGAAGATGTCGGAGATGATCCGCATCGACGGCTTCGGCGGATAGATGTAGGTGTTGCGGACCATGAACTCCTTGAGGATGTCGTTCTGGATGGTCCCGGCCAACTTCTCGGGCGCGACGCCCTGTTCCTCCGCCGCCACGATGTAGAGCGCGAGTACGGGGAGCACCGCGCCGTTCATCGTCATGGAGACGGTCATCTTGTCCAGCGGGATCCCGTCGAACAGCTGCCGCATGTCGTAGATCGAGTCGATCGCCACGCCCGCCATGCCGACGTCACCGGTCACCCGCGGGTGGTCGCTGTCGTAACCCCGGTGGGTGGGCAGGTCGAAGGCGACCGACAGGCCCTTCTGACCGGCGGCGAGGTTGCGCCGGTAGAACGCGTTGGACTCCTCGGCGGTCGAGAAGCCGGCGTACTGCCGGATCGTCCACGGCTGGTTGACGTACATCGTCGAGTACGGGCCGCGCAGGTAGGGCGCGGCGCCCGGGCGGGTGTCCAGGAAGTCCAGGCCCTCCAGGTCCTGTCCGGTGTAGAGCGGCTTGACCGGGATGCCCTCCGGGGTCTCCCACAGCAGGTCGTCGCCACCGGCCGCCCGCTTGACGGCCGTCCGCCACTCGTCGGCGTTGCCGGCCGCGGCCGGGGTCCCCAGCTCGATCCCGGAGAAGTCGGGGACGGTCATCGGGAGACCCCCAAGCGGTCGAGAGCGTCGGTCAGTACGGAGACGGCGTCGCAGCCCGCGAAGACGTACGAGTCGACACCGGCGTGCTCACCGGGGCGCCCGGCGAGGTGCACGTGCGCGGCGCCGGCGGCCTTCAGCTGCGCGGCCACCGACTCGGCCTGCTCCTCGTACAGGGCGTCGCTGGAGCAGAGACAGGCCTCTGCGGCGCCGCTCTCCTCGAAGCTGCCCTCGGTGACGGGCTCGATGCCGCCGGCCTGGAAGAGGTTGGAGGCGAAGGTCAGCCGGGCGGTGTGCGCGGCGGCCGGGCCGAGCGCGGCCAGGAAGACCCGGGGCCGGGAGCCGGTCGCGGCCAGATGGGCGTCGGAGCGGGCGCGCAGCTCCTCGTACGCCTCGTCGCGGCGCACCCGCGGCAGACCGCCGGAACGCGGCTCGGGCGCGCTCTCGCGGACCACCGGCTTCTCCGCGAGGAACGGGAACTCGCTCACCCCGGTGATGGGTTCGCGCCGCTTGGCCAGCTTGGCGCTGCGGGCCGCCCAGGTGTCGGCCAGGATCCGGCCGAGCTCGCCGGAGCGCAACGCCGCTCCCTGACCGCCGAGTCGCTCGATCCGCCGGAAGAACTCCCAGCCCGCGTGGGCGAGTTCGTCCGTGAGCCGCTCCACGTACCAGGAGCCGCCCGCCGGGTCGATCACCCGGGCCAGATGCGACTCCTCGATGAGGATCGTCGAGGTGTTGCGGGCGATGCGGCGCGCGAACGCGTCCGGCAGGCCCAGGGCGTCGTCGAAGGGCAGCACGGTGACCGCGTCGGCGCCGCCCGCCCCGGCGGCCAGCGTGGCGATCGTCGTGCGCAGCATGTTCACCCACGGGTCGCGGCGCGACATCATCACCGGCGAGGTGACCGCGTGCTGCACCTGCGCCCCCGCGTCCGGCGCGCCGGAGGCCTCGGCGACCCGCGCCCACAGCCGACGCGCGGCCCGCAGCTTGGCGATGGTCAGGAACTGGTCGGCGGTCGCCGCGTACCTGAACTCCAGCTGGGCACAGGCCTGTTCGAGGCTCAGCCCGCCCTCGGTGAGCTCCCGCAGGTAGGCCACGCCGGTCGCGAGCGACGCCCCCAGCTCCTGCGCGGCCGAGCCGCCGGCCTCGTGGTACGGCAGCGCGTCCACCGTCAGCGTGCGCAGCCCGGGGTACTCCTCGGCGCACCGGCGGGCGAGCCCGAGCACCGGCGCGAAATCCTGAGCCCGCCCGGTGCGGGCCTCGTGCCCGAGTGGGTCGGCGCCCAGGTTGCCGCGCGCCGCCTCCTTGGCGACACCGCGCTCCTCGTACAGCCGCAGCAACTCCTGTGCGGCGGGCTCGAGTTCGGCGCCCGCGTCGAGGGCGACGGGCGCGAGGTCGAGGTAGACGCCGTCGAGGGCCCCGGCGAGCGAGGCGACGGGGATGCCGCCCTCTCCGACCACGAGCCACAGCGACCCGACGCCGTTCTCCAGGTCCGCGAGGACCGAGCCGCCGTCAACCGTGGCGTGCCGCTGCCGTACGTCCCAGCCGCCGGCGGTGTTCCCCGCGGGGCGGCTGCCGCGCACGAAGGGCGCGAACCCCGGGAAGCCGGGCTCGGGCGCGGCATCGCGCGAGGTGTACAGGGGACGGGTGCGCAACCCGTCCTCCAACGCGGTGGACAGGGCTTCCTCGGCCGCGGCACCCTCGACGTCCTTGCCCGCCTTGCGCAGGACACCCGCCACAAGGCGCTGCCACTGCTCATGGGACACGTCAGGGAACTCGCCGGCCAACTCGAGCCCGTCGTCAGGCAGGACCGTCATGCTCGGATGTTAGGTCAGAGCGGCAAAGGAGCAGCAGGGGGAGGGGTTGTGACCTTGCCCTCTCCGCGGCTGTGACCTCGGCCTCCCTGCCGTATTAGTGTCGTGGCATGACAGACGAAACGCTGCGCTCGGTCACCGTCCGGCGGACCGCCACCGGCCATTTCACCGCGGAGAACGCCCGCGGCGGCACGATCGACTTCGGCACCGGCGACGGCAGCGCCTTCACCCCGGTGGAGCTGCTGCTCGCCGCACTCGGCGGGTGCAGCGCGGCCGACGTGGACGTCGCCACGGCGCGGCACGTGGAGCCCACCGAGTTCACCGTGACGGTGACCGGCAACAAGGTCGCCGACGAGGCCGGCAACCGGATGACCGACCTCGCCGTGAGCTTCACCGTTTCCTTTCCGGACGGTCCGACCGGCGACCGTGCCCGCGCGATCCTGCCCCGGGCCGCAAAGACCTCCCACGACGCCCTCTGCACGGTGAGCCGCACCATCGAGGCGGGCACGCCGGTCACCGTGACGGTGGCCTGACACCCGAATGGCCCTGCCTACCGGCTCAGTTCGGCCGGTTCGTCCATCCGGGTCAGTTTGTGCGGATTGGCCACCGCGTGGATCCGGGTGACCTTCCCGTCCGCCACCACGAGGCTCACCGCGGCCGGCCGACCGTCCATCTCGATCCGGCCCGCGAGCTCGCCGTTGAGCCATACGGCCGACACCACCCGGTCCGGACGGGCCAGCAGCTGGGCCACGATCGCGGCCCCGTGGACCGGAGCAGGCGCGGCGCCCGCGAGCCCGCCGCCGTCGGCGATCAGGACCACGTCCGGTGCCAGCACGTCCAGCAGCTCCTGGAGGCGGCCGGTACGCAACGCGGCCAGGAACCGCTCTACGACGGCCTGCTGCTCCGCGCGGCTCACCGCGACCCGCGGCCGCCGGGCCGCCACGTGCTCGCGGGCCCGCCGCGCGATCTGCCGCACCGCCGCCGCGGACTTCCCGACGGCTTCGGCGATCTCCTCGTACGGCACCTCGAAGACCTCACGGAGCACGAACACCGCCCGCTCGGTCGGCCCGAGCGTCTCCAACACCGTCAGCATCGCGATCGACACGCTCTCCGCGAGCTCGACGTCCTCGGCGACGTCCGGGCTGGTCAGCAGTGGTTCCGGAAGCCACTCGCCGACGTACTCCTCGCGGCGGCGGGACATCGTGCGCAGCCGGTTGAGGGCCTGGCGGGTGACGGTGCGGACCAGGTAGCCGCGCGGGTCGCGCACCTGGGCCCGGTCGACGCCGGCCCACCGCAGCCAGGACTCCTGGAGAACGTCCTCCGCGTCGGCCGCGGAGCCGAGCATCTCGTAGGCGACCGTGAACAGCAGGCTGCGGTGGGCGACGAAGGGGTCCTCGCTCATGCCGTCGACGCCACGCGGGACGGCCCGGGACGTGTGGCGAGGGGGATCTCGCAGGCGTCGGAGTAGCCCTGCGAGGTGATCCCCTGCGCCGTGTTGCAGCGGGCCGCCAGGTTGGCGTAGCCGATGAACACGGTCAGCTCGACCAGCGCGGCCGGCCCGAGCGCGTCGAGCAGCCGCTTCGACAGCTCGTCGGTGACGGTCGTCGGTGTGTCCGTCATCGCCTCGGCGTACTCGAGGACGTCTCGCTCCAGCGGCGTGAAGACCGCCGACTCCCGCCACCGCGGCACCTGGCTCGCCTTGGCCGGGTCCAGGTGCTGGTTCAGCGCGAGGAAGTAGTTGATGTCCAGGCACCAACTGCAACCGACCCGCGCGGCGACGGCCATGTGCGCGAACGTCTTCAGCCCCGCGTCGGCCGCGTCCCACCGGCCCACCTTGGCCGAGAACTCCTGGTTGTCCAAGGCGAGTCGGGGATGGTTCCACAGCACTTCGACGGGCTCGGGCACGGTACCGAGCTGCTTGATCAGGCTGTCACGGAGCTCGGCGTCGAGCTCGGCCTTCGGGACGCGCGGCGTCATGGCGTTCTCCTTGCGTCTGGAGTTGTACGACGGCCGGTCCGGCCGTCCGGCATGAAGACACCGGCGGACGCTCGCGTGTGACAGGCGGGGTCCTACGCCCGGTCGAGCAGGAGCCGCGCCGCCACCGTCGCCCCGTCGCCGCGGACGGTGTCGGCCACGGCCTTCGCCCGTGCGCCGGTCTCGGGGGCCAGGGCGATGCCCAGAGCCGCCGACAGGGAGTCGAAGGTCGGGGTCGGGCCGTCGTGGGCCGCGCCGATGCCCAGCTCGGCGACCCGGCCCGCCCAGTACGGCTGGTCCGCCAGCTGGGGTACCACCACCTGGGGCGCGCCGGCCCGGGTCGCGGTCGTCGTGGTGCCCGCGCCGCCGTGGTGCACTACGGCGGCGACCCGGCGGAACAGCGCCTGGTGGTTGGCCTCGCCGACGGCGAAGCAGTCGTCCCGCTCGTCGGTCAGCGCCAGGTCGGCCCAGCCCCGGGCGACCAGCACCCGGCGCCCGTGCGCACGGACCGCCTCGACGACCACCTGACCGGCGTCCTTCGACTCGTGCAGGGGCATACTGCCGAAGCCCACGTACACCGGCGGTTCACCGGCCTCCAGGAACGCCAACAGGTCGGCGGGCAGCGGGCGTTCGTCCGGCCGGACCCACGCCCCGGTCTGTACGACGTCCAGCTCCGACGCGCCCGGCCACGGGTCGAGCACCGGATCCGTCGCCAGCCACGGCCGGTCGCCGATGACGTAGTCGCGGACGCTCTCCACCGGCGGCAGGCCGATCTCGGCACGGTTGACGTTGAGCGCCTCGCCGAACAGCGCGTTGATGTTCTGCGCGTCCAGGTCCCAGAGCACCTTGTTGTCGGTCTCGTCCGCGGGCAGCGGGCGGCCCGGATACTCCAGCGGCCGACGCAGCGCCGACGGCAGGGTGACCTGCTGGAAGGCGGCCGACACGGCGGGGATGCCCAGCTTCTCGGCCACCGACAGCGCACCGGCCGCGGCCGGCAGCAGGCCTGCCGCCACCACCAGCGCATCGCACCCCTCGGCCGCCTCCGTGACCACTTCGAGGTGACCGGCGATCAGCTGGGCCGCGCGCTGCGGCAGGCCCGCCGCCGGCAGCGCCGCCTTCGTCAGCGCGCGGGCCGACGGGCCGACCGGCACCAGCGGCACCCCGACCCCGGCGAGCAGCCGCGCGAAGTCCTCGTCCGGCGGCGCGCACACCCGCACCTCCGCGCCGAGCTCCCGCAGCGCCACGGCGAGCCCCGCCATCGGCTCGACGTCCCCGCGCGACCCGTACGTCGACAACAGCACACGCATCTGGTGACTCCCATTTCCGCAGGTGATGGCCTCGGCGAGTGATTCTGCGGTACGACCCGGGCCTTGTGGCAAGCCCCCCGGTGGGCTATACGTTGAGGGTGGGAAGGAGCGGCTCCCCGGAGTGCAACTCCCTTACAGTTGCCTGAAGTTGGTCATTCCAGGCACTTTGTGAGGTGGACGCCCGCATGCCCCGCACTCCGTCACGACGTACCGTCCTGCGCGGACTCACCGTCTCCGGAGCGGCCGTGATCGGCTTCGACCCCGAGGCTCGCAGCTGGGCCGCGTCCGGCACCGGGACCGCCCCGGGCCTCGCGCGGATCCCACACCTGGACGGAACGCTCGTCACCGACGACCCGTCGCTCACGGCCGCCGCCGAGGACTACGGCCACATACTGCACCGGCGCCCGGTCGCCGTACTGCGCCCGGGCTCCGTACAGGACGTGGTCGTCATGGTCCGGTTCTGCAACGAGCACCGCGTGCCGGTCGCACCCCGCGGCCAGGGACACGCCACCCACGGCCAGGCACAGGTCCAGGGCGGCCTGGTCATCGAGACCGCCACCCTCGCCGACATCGGCCCCGTCGGCCCGGTCGCCACCACGATCACCGTCGGCGCGGGCGCCCGCTGGAGCCAGGTCGCCAAGGCGGCGCTCGCCCACGGCCGCACCCCGCCCGTCTTCACCGACTACCTCGAACTCTCCGTCGGCGGCACCCTGTCCGTCGGCGGTCTCGGCGGCCAGACCCACCGGCACGGCGCACAGGTCGACAACGTCACCGAACTCCAGGTCGTCACCGGCGCCGGCGAACTCGTCCGCTGCTCCCCGTCCCGGCACCCCGACCTCTTCCACGCCGTCCTGGCCGGCCTCGGCCAGTGCGCGATCGTCGTCGGCGCCACCGTCCGCCTGGTGCGCGCGCCGGAGACCGTACGCCACTACCTCCTGCCCTACGACGACCTGGAGACCTTCCTCGCCGACCAGCGCACCCTCGTCGAGGAGGGCCGCTTCGACTACGTCGAGGGCCTGGTCTCGGCGGACGCCGACGGAGCGTTCCGCGTCTTCACCCTGGAGGCGGTCGCCTACGGGCCGCCGGCAGGCCCCGCCCCGGACGACACGGCCCTGCTGCGCGGCCTGCGCCACGACCCCTCCGGCGTCGAGAAGACCGACCTCGCCTACTACGACTTCCTCGACCGACTGGCCCCCGCAGTCGCCGCGTTGAAGGAGGCCGGCTTCTGGACGTACGCGCACCCGTGGCTCAACCTGCTGCTCCCCGGCGACTCCGCCGCCGCCCTCACCGCGCGGATGCTGGACGCCCTCACCCCGGCCGACCTCGGCCCCGGCGTCGTCCTCGTGTACCCGATCCTGCGCGAGCGCCTCACCACCCCGCTCTTCCGCGCCCCCGACGACGCCGTGCCGTACCTCTTCGCCATCCTGCGCACGACCCCGCCCGAGGACACCGCCACCGTCGACCGTCTCCTGGCCGTCAACCGCGAGGCGTACGAGGCCACCGCGGCGGCCGGCGGCACCCAGTACCCGGTCGGCAGCATCCCCTTCACCCAGGCCGACTGGCGCACCCACTTCGGTGCGGAGTGGCCGCAACTGGCGGCGGCGAAACGGACGTACGACCCACGAGGGATCCTGGTCCCGGGCCAGGGCGTCTTCCCTGCATGGTCCGCCTCGGGGGCGACAGACTGAGGGACGTCGGCGTCGGTGCGCCGCGACCGCTGCAAGCGGCAGACCGGCTACGTCACGCCGGGGTTCGGTCGGCCGCCCGTTCCATGCGGATGATCACGCTCTTCGACGTGGGCGTGTTGCTGATGTCCGCGACGCTGTCGAGGGGGACCAGGACGTTGGTCTCCGGGTAGTAGGCGGCGGCCGAGCCCCGGGGGGTGGGGTAGGAGACCAGGCGGAAGGCGTCGGCTCGGCGTTCCGAGCCGTCGGACCAGATGCTGATCAGGTCGACCGACTCGCCGTCTTCCAGGCCGAATTCATCGAGGTCGGCACGGTTGACGAGGACCACGCGGCGGCCGCCCTTGATGCCCCGGTAGCGGTCGTCCATGGCGTAGGGGATGGTGTTCCACTGGTCGTGCGAGCGCAGCGTCTGAAGGACCAGGTGGCCCTTGGGTGCCTGGAGCATCGTGAAGTCGTTGGCGGTGAAGACGGCCTTGCCGGACGGAGTGCGGAACACCTTGCTGTTGACCGGGTTGGGCAGGCGGAAGCCGCCGGGCTCGCGCACCCGCTCGTTGAAGTCGTGGAAGCCGTCGACGACTTGGGCGATCCGGTCGCGGACACGGTCGTAGTCGGCCTCGAACTCCTCCCAGGGGATGCCCGGTTCGGAGCCCAGCACCCGGCGGGCCAGCCGGCCGATGATGGCCACCTCGCTCAGCAGGTGCTCGGAGGCCGGTGCCAGCCGGCCGCGCGTGGAGTGGACCTCGCTCATCGAGTCCTCGACCGTCATGAACTGCTCGCCGGTCGCCTGCACGTCGCGGTCGCTGCGGCCGAGCGTCGGCAGGATCAGCGCCGTACGGCCGCACACCGCGTGCGAGCGGTTGAGCTTGGTCGAGATCTGCACCGTCAGACGGCAGTTGCGCAGGGCGCGCTCGGTGACGTCGCTGTCGGGGGTGGCCCGCACGAAGTTGCCCGCGACGCCCACGAAGACCTTGGCGAGTCCGTCGCGCATGGCGCGGATCGAGTCGACGGAGTCCAGGCCGTGCGCCGTCGGCGCGGTGAAGCCGAACTCGGCGCCGAGCCGGTCCAGGAACGGCTGGGGCATGCGCTCGAAGATGCCCATCGTGCGGTCGCCCTGCACGTTGCTGTGCCCCCGGACCGGGCAGACGCCGGCGCCCGGACGGCCGAGGTTTCCGCGCAGCAGAAGGAAGTTGACGACCTCCCGGATCGTCGGCACGCCGTGCTTGTGCTGGGTCAGGCCCATCGCCCAGCAGACGATGATGCTCTTGCTCTCCAGCACGCGCGCGTGGACCTGCTCGATCTCGTCCCTGCTCAGCCCGGTGGCCTCCAGGACCTCGTCCCAGGACGTCTTGCGGATGTGCTCGGCGAAGGCCTCGTAACCCGTGGTGTGCGCCTCGATGAACTCCCGGTCCAGGACGGTGCCCGGCTCCTTGTCCTCCGCCTCCAGGAGCATCAGGTTCAGCGCCTGGAACAGGGCGAGGTCGCCGCCGGGGCGGATCTGCAGGAACTGGTCGGCTATGTCGGTGCCGCGGCCGACGATCCCGCGCGCCTTCTGCGGGTGCTTGAAGCGCAGCAGACCGGCCTCGGGCAGCGGGTTGACCGCGACGACATGGCCACCGCGCCGCTTGGTCTCCTCCAGAGCGGACAGCATGCGCGGGTGGTTGGTGCCGGGGTTCTGGCCGACGACGAAGACCAGGTCGGAGTCGTAGATGTCGTCGAGGCTGACGCTGCCCTTGCCGATGCCCAGCGTCTCGTTGAGGGCCGAACCGCTGGACTCGTGGCACATGTTGGAGCAGTCCGGCAGGTTGTTGGTGCCGAAGGCCCGCGCGAACAGCTGGAGCAGGAAGGCGGGTTCGTTGGCGAGCCGCCCCGAGGTGTAGAACAGCGCCTCGTCCGGGTGGTCCAGGGCGCGCAGCTCGCCTGCCAGCAGGTCCAGGGCCTCGTCCCAGCCGATCGGCTCGTAGTGCTCGGCGCCCTCGCGCAGCACCATCGGCTCGGTCAGCCGGCCCTGCTGGTTGAGCCAGTAGTCCGACTTCCGGTTCAGCTCGTCGACCGTGTGGCGCCGGAAGAAGTCGGCGGTCACCCGCCGGGAGGTGGCCTCGTCGGCGATGTGCTTGGCGCCGTTCTCGCAGTACTCGTTGCGATGCCGCTTGCCCGGCGCGGGCTCGGGCCAGGCGCAGCCCGGGCAGTCGAAGCCCTTGGTCTGGTTGATGTTGAGCAGCGTCAGGGCCGTGCGCTTCGGCGAGGTCTGGCCCAGCGCGTACTGGAGCGCGTGCACGACCGCGGGAGCACCGGTGGCCCACGTCTTGGGCGCCGTCACGGACAGCTCGGCCTCGTCCGGCTCTTCCAGGTCCCGCATCGAGTGCCCCGCCCTCTCCGTCCGCTCGTAACAGGCCCACTCTTCGGCAGTGCGTCCGGCCAGGTCAAAGCGGAGTTTCCGATCGCTTGAGAAGCAGCGCCGATCAGTGCCGGACGGCCGGGGCGGGCCGTCGGTGCCGGGCGGCCGGATCCGGGGGATCATGGGAGCGTGCTGCTCCGCCAACTCGAGTACCTCGTCGCCCTCGCCCGCGCCCGCCACTTCGCGAAGGCGGCGCAGGCCTGCTACGTCTCCCAGCCCGCCCTGTCCGAGGGCATCCGCAAGCTGGAGGAGGAGCTCGGCATCCCCCTCGTCCAGCGCGGCCGCAGGTTCGACGGGCTCACACCGGAGGGCGAGCGGGTCGTCGTCTGGGCGCAGCGCATCCTCGCCGACCGGGACGCCATGGAGGGCGAGATCCAGGCCCTGCGCGCGGGCCTGACCGGCCGCCTGCGCATCGGCACCGTCCCCACCGCCTCCACGGCGGTCGCACTCCTCACCCAGCCGTTCTGCGCCGCCAACCCCCTCGCCGCCGTCCAGGTCTTCGCCGACCTCCAGGCCGAGGACATCGTGAACAGACTCCGGGCGTACGAACTCGACGCCGCCGTGACCTACCACAGCTCCGTCGCCGCGCACGACTTCAAGTTCGTACCCCTCTACCAGGAGCGCTACGTCCTGCTGACCCAGCGCTCCGCCCCCGACTCCGGTCCGGCGGAGATCTCCTGGGAGGACGCGGCCCAGTACCCCCTGTGCCTCCTGCACCCGATGATGCAGGGCCGCCAGGTGCTGGACGCGGTGTTCGAGGCCGTCGGCGTCGCGGTGACCCCGCGCGTGGAGACCGACTCGATCGCCTCCCTGTTCGCGCAGGTCAGGGCCGGCCAGTGGGCGAGCGTGGTGCCGTACGCCTGGCTGCACGTCTTCGGTGTCCCCGTCGGCATGCACGCCGTCCCCCTGGTCAGCCCGGTCCGCACCGAGCGCATCGGCCTGGTCCTCCCGGCCCGCGAACCCGTCCCGGTGATCGGCCAGGCCCTGATCGACGTCGTCGACCGGGCCGGGATCGCCGCGACGCTGGAGCGGCTGCCGCATCAGGCGCCGGGCGGCGGGACGGCGTTCGGGGCGCAACGGTAGGGCCTGTCCGACGGTTCTCGCCTGCCCGGCGGCGTTCGGCACGCACGCTCGACGCCGGCGGGCGCGGCACCCCGGCCCACCGCGTCCCAAATGCCCTGTGGAGCACCGGAGTTGTCTTCGGTAGCCTCGCGCGTGGGCGAAAGGGGCCGTGCCATGCGGGCGATCGTCGTGGGAGCGGGCATCGGGGGACTGGCCGCGACCCTGAGCCTGCGCCGGGCCGGGCACGAGGTCACGCTGGTCGAGCAGACCCCGCGGCTCACCGAGACCGGTGCCGGGATCCAGCTCGCCCCCAACGCCACGCGCGAGCTGCGCCGGTTCGGCCGGCTCGACGAGGTGGCCGCACAGTCCGCCAGGCCCGCCGACGTCAGCTTCCGCACCTGGTCCGACGGGACCGAGATCTGCCGCTACGCACTGGGGCGCGAGGCCGAGGACGCCTTCGGGGCGCCGTATCTCCAGATCCACCGGGCCGATCTGCAGCGCGCGTTGGCCGCCGCGGTGCCGCCCGGGGCGGTGCGGCTGGACACGCAGGTCGTGGGCATCGGCCAGGACGACGCCTCAGCCTGGGCGACGACGGCCGACGGCGAACGACTGGTCGCGGACCTGGTGGTGGCCGCGGACGGGATACGTTCCGCCGCCCGCCAGTGGCTCTTCGGCACGGACGAGGCGATCTTCTCGAGGACCGCCGCGTACCGCGCCCTGCTCCCGGCCGCCGAGGTGGCCGACCTGGACCTCCCGGACACCGGCGTCTGGCTCGGCCCCGGCCGCCACTTCGTCCACTACCGGGTGCGCCGGGGTGAACTGCTCAACGTCGTCGCGGTGTTCACCACCGAGGTCGCGGCACAGGAGTCGTGGACCGCACGGGCCGAACCGGGGGAGCAGTTGCGCGAGTTCGAGGGGTGGGCCGCCCCGGTGCTGAGTGTCCTGGAACGCGCCGGCCAGGTGTTCCGCTACGGCATCCACACCCGCGCCCCGCTCGCCCGCTGGAACGTCGGCCGGGTGACCCTGCTCGGCGACAGCGCCCACGCGATGGTCCCGTTCCAGGCCCAGGGCGCGGCCCAGGCGATCCTGGACGCGGCGGTACTGGGCGACTCCCTCGCCGACGTGACACCGGACGGCGTACCCGAGGCGCTGGAACGCTATGTACGCCGACGGCTGGGGACCGCCACGGGCATGCAGGCCCGCTCGGCCCGGGCGGGCGAGGAGTTCCACCTGCCGGACGGGCCGGAGGCCCAGGCCCGCAACGCGCGGATGGCGGCGTACGCGGCGGAGCACAGGTTCATGCCGGTGGCGACGGCGTGGGCGGTCGACGTGCTGGACGACAAGGAGCAGACGTAAGCGTCGGTCACGGACCTCACACCCGCACCGCCGACCCCCGCTCACTCATCCGCGGCGCGCACAACACCCGCTTCTTCCGCACCCGCTTCCCCTCGATCGCCGCGACCGTCAGCCGTGCCGCCTCCGCCGCGATCTCGGTCAACCCCCAGTCCACCGTGGTCAACGGAGGCGTGAGGACCCGCGACACCGGATGGTCGTCGAAGCCGACCACGGAGACGTCCCGCCCCACCTTCAGCGAGGCCTCCGCCGCGGCCGCGTACACCCCGTAGGCGAGGGAGTCCGAGAAGCAGAACACGGCCGTCGCCGCACGCGAGCCGCCGTCCAGCACCCGGCGCGCCACCGCCGTCGCCTCGCCCAACTCCTGCGGACACGGCACCAGTTCGGCCTCAAGGCCGAGCCGGTCGGCCGCCTCACGGACGTAGACGTCGGCCGGCCGGTCCGGCGTGCTCGGCCGGGTCGGCGTCAGCACCGTCACCCGGCGATGCCCCAGCCCGTGCAGATAGTCCAGTACGGCGTCGATCCCGGCCCGGTTGTCGAAGATGACCTGCCCCGCCGTGCGGGCCCGGCTCAGCGAGTCGCCTACGGCCACCACCGGCAGCGCCTCGGCGATCGCCGCCCAGCCCTTCGCCGAAGGATTCACCGGGGACACCAGCAGCGCGTCCACCCGCTGATCGCGCAGCTGCTTGGCCAGGACCAGCTCGCGGTCGGGATCGCCGCCCGCGTCCAGGATCAGCGCGTAGCGGTCGCCGGCCAGCAGCTCCCGGCCGATGGCCGCCATCAGCTGCTGCTGCCACAGGTCCTGGAGGTCGCCCGCGAGGACACCGACCATGCTGGTACGGCCGCTGGCGAGGGCACGGGCGATCGGATCGGCCTCGTAACCGAGCTCGGCCGCGGCCTTGCGCACCCGTTCCTCGGTCTCCTTCGAGACGTGTTTGCCGCGCAGGGCGTACGACACGGCGGCGGTGGAGAGGCCCGTGGCCTCGGCCACCTCCCGAAGGGTGGTGCGCTTGTTGGGCCTGGCCATGCCGGGAAGCCTACCGGGACGGCCGTGCCCAGCGGGCGCACGGCCCGCCGACACCCGCGCCGGGAGCCCCTCGCATCGTGTCGGCGTCACCGTCGTATCCCCAGGGCATGTCTTGACACCTCACCTTGTTAAGCGCTTAAGTTAACCGCATAAGTGAACCGCTTAACCTGTCCCCAAGAGGAACGCCCCGCGTGCTCACCGACGTCCACCAGCACATCTGGCCGCCCGCCTTCACCGAGCTGCTGCGCTCCCGCACGACACCGCCGTACCTGGACGGCTCCACCCTGCACCTGACCGGTGAGCCGCCCTACGAGGTCGACCCGGCCGACCACGACATCGCGGCCCGCACCCGTCTCGCCGCCGCCGACGGACTCGACCTCGCCCTGGTGTCCCTCTCCAGTCCCCTCGGCATCGAGTACCTCCCGCCCGCCGAGGCGGCCCCACTCCTCACCGCCTTCCACGACGGCGCCCTGGCCCTCCCGCCGCCCTTCGGTGTCTGGGCCTCGACCTGCCTGTCCGCACCGGACCCCGAGACCGTCGAGCAGGAACTCCGTCGCGGCTGCGTCGGCCTCCAACTCCCCGCCACGGCGGTCGTGGACGCCGCCGGATGGGATCACTGCGCGCCCCTCCTCGACGTCCTCACCCGCCACGACAAACCCCTCTTCGTCCACCCCGGTCCCGCCGCGGCCACCCCCGGAGCCCCACCGTGGTGGCCCGCCCTGGTCCCTTACCTCCAGCAGCTGCACGCCTCCTGGTTCGCCTTCCGTGCCCACGGCCGCTCCCGCCACCCGGGCCTGCGCGTCTGCTTCGCCGCCCTGGCCGGGCTCGCGCCGCTGCACGGCGAGCGGCTCACCGCGCGCGGCGGCGGTCGCGGGGAGATCGACTTCGACGTGTTCTACGAGACCTCCTCGTACGGCACCAAGGCCGCCGACGCACTCGTCCGAGCCGTCGGCATAGACGTGGTCGTCAGCGGCAGCGACCGCCCGTACGCACCCCCCGTCATACCCGACCTCGGCGCGCCCGCCGCCGAACACGCCCTGCGCGCCGCCAACCCGGCGCGTCTGCTCCACGGCCGTACCTGAGCCGTGCCCTGTCGGAACCGGCACCGGAAGGAGCCACCCATGACCTACGAGTCCCTGCCCGAGCGCACCCTCGACAGGCGCGAACTCCAGGCACTCGTCACCGATCTCGCCGCCCGGCCCGAGGTCTGGCGCGAACACGTGGCCTTCGACGACCGGCAACGGCACTACGCGTCCCTGTACCGCGACGAGTTCGTCGACGTCTGGCTGCTGTGCTGGACCCGGCGGAACGACACCGGCTGGCACGACCACGACCTGTCCGCCGGTGCCGTCACCGTCGTCCAGGGCGCGCTCAACGAGTCCGCCCTGCGGATCGGCGGCACCCATCTGTCCCTCACCTTCGAGACCGGCGAGTCCTTCTGCTTCGGCCCGGAGCACATCCACCGGCTGACCGGCGCGACCGACGACGCCGTCTCGATCCACGCCTACTCACCGCCGCTGTGGCGACTCGGCCAGTACGACATCACGGGGGACGGGCTGATGCGCCGTATCTCCGTCTCGTACGCGGACGAACTGCGGCCGTTGGACACCCCGGCCGCCTGACCCGTGACGAACTGTCTCCCTATGTAGACACCGTCTTACATACGGGATGCCCGCCGTGCAGGATGGGTCCTTCGTGCGTCGAACGAAGGGGGTCCGCGTGGCAGGCGAGTCCTTGCTGCTGCTCGTCGTGGCCGGTGTCGCCTCCGGGCTGGCCGGGTCGATCGCCGGACTGGCCTCGCTGTTCAGCTATCCGGCGCTGCTGGCCGCGGGGCTGCCGCCGGTGGCCGCCAACGTCACCAACACCGTGGCGCTGTTCGCCAACACCGCCGGAACCGCGGCCGGTTCGCGTGAGGAGTTGAGGGGGCAGGGTCGTCGACTGGGCCGGCTGGCGGCCCTTGCCGCCGTCGGCGGATCGGTCGGCGCGGCGCTGCTGCTCGGCACGCCCTCGTCGACCTTCGAGCGTGTGGTGCCCTGGCTGATCGCGCTGGGTTCGGTGCTGATTCTCGTACGTGAACCGCTGCGGCGGCTCATCGAACGGCGGGCCCCTCACGACGGCCGGGGTCCGCGCATGACGCTGCCGCTGATCTGCGCGGTGCTTCTGGTGGGGCTCTACGGCGGCTACTTCGGTGCCGCGGCCGGGGTGCTGATGCTCGCGGTGCTGTCCCTGTCCGTTGACGAGCCGCTGCGTGTGACCAACGCCGTGAAGAACGTCGTGACCGGAGCGGCCAACCTCACCGCGGCGATCGCCTACGCCTTCCTCGCGCCGGTCGACTGGCGGGCCGCGGCGGCGCTCGGCCTCGGCTGCCTGGTCGGCAGCCGGGTGGGGCCGGTCGTGGTGCGGCGGCTGCCCGAGAAGCCGCTGCGGATCGCGATCGCGCTGGCCGGCTTGGGGCTGGCCGTCTCGCTGTGGCTGCGGGCGGGCTGACCGCGTCGGACGCTTTCGGGCCGACCTCTGCACACCCATTGACCCGGCTGTGTCGATCAACCTAGCCTCCGTCCTCATATGTAGACGACGTCCTCATGTGGGGACTTCGTTCGAGGGAATGAACGGCAGTTCAAAGGAGAACTGACACATGCCGCTCGTGGTGGTGGGGATCAGCGTGCTGGTCCTGCTCCTGTTGATGACGAAGTTCCGGCTGAACGGCTTCGCCGCCCTGCTCCTGGTGGCCGTCGGCGTCGCCGTGGTCCGGGGCATCCCCCTGGAGAAGATCTCGGACGTCCTCGCCGAGGGCATCGGCGGCCAGATCGGCGACACGATGCTCACCATCGGTCTCGGCGCCATGGTCGGCCGGGTGATGGGGGATTCGGGCGCCGCCCAGCGCATCGCCACCAGACTCCTCGACATCTGCGGGCCGCGCTGGGTACAGGTCGCGATGGTGCTGACCGCCATGCTGATCGGCGTGACCATGTTCTACGAGGTCGCGTTCGTCATCATCGTGCCGGTCGCGTTCACCCTCGTCCGGGTCACCCGCTCCAACCTGCTGTGGGTGGGGCTGCCCATGTCCATCGCCCTGTCCACCATGCACAGCTTCCTGCCGCCCCACCCCGGCCCGACCGCGGTGGCCGCCACCTTCCACGCCTCGGCCGGACTCACCCTGTTCTACGGCCTGTTCATCGCCGTCCCGGTCGGTGCGCTGATCGCCCTGACCTGGCCGCGCCTGCCCTTCGTCCGCGCGATGAACCCCGAGATACCCAAGGGCCTGGTCGGCGAGCGCGTCTTCGAGGACGAGGAGACGCCCGGCATGGGCTGGTCGCTGGCAGTTGCCCTGCTGCCCGTGGTGCTGATCGCGGGCGCCGCGGTCACCGACCTGGCGACCTCCTCGTCCACCCCGTTCCTGCACTTCGTGGCCTTCATCGGCTCCGCGCCGATCGCCCTGCTGCTCACCCTGCTTCTCTCGATCTGGGCGCTCGGCCCGCGCATCGGCCGCAGCCTCGCCGAGGTCGCCGCGTCGTGCCGCGAGGCCGCCCAGGCGATGGCGATGATCCTGCTCGTGATCGGCGCCGGCGGAGCCTTCAAGAACGTCCTCGTCGAGGGCGGGATCTCCGACTACATCAAGGACACCACCGAGCACTGGTCGATCTCGCCGATCATCCTGGCCTGGCTGATCGCGGCGATCCTGCGGGTGGCCCTGGGCTCGGCGACCGTCGCCGTCGTCACCGCCTCCGGCGTCGCCCTCCCGCTGCTCGCCGGCAGCGGCGTCCACCCCGAGGTGATGGTGCTCGCCGTCTCCTGCGGATCGATCGCGTTCTCCCATGTGAACGACCCGGGCTTCTGGATGTTCAAGGAGTACTTCAACCTGTCGGTCATCGACGCCATCAAGGCCCGTACGACCTACACGACCGTCCTCGCCGTCCTGGGCCTCGGCGGTGTACTGCTCCTGGAACAGGTGCTGGACGCCCTCAAGGTCTGACCATCCACCCCTCAACCCCCCCCTCACAGGAACGGCACTTCTTGCCATGAGCCAGCCCGTCGTCACCAAGTTCGCCGTATATCCGGTCGCCGGCCGCGACTCCATGCTCCTCAACCTCTCCGGCGCGCACGCCCCGTACTTCACCCGGAACGTCGTCGTCCTCGAGGACTCCGAAGGGCGCACCGGCCTGGGCGAGGTGCCCGGCGGCGAGAAGATCACTCAGACCCTGCGCGAGGCCGAACCCCTTGTCCTCGGCGCCCGTGTCGGCGACTACAAACGCGTCCTGCGCACCCTCCGGGCGACGTTCGCCGACCGCGATACCGGCGGCCGCGGCGCCCAGACCTTCGACCTGCGCACCACCGTCCACGCCGTCACCGCCGTCGAGTCCGCCCTCCTGGACCTGCTCGGCCGGCACCTGGAGGTCCCGGTCGCCGCACTCCTGGGCGACGGCAAACAGCGCGACTCCGTCCGCGTCCTCGGCTACCTCTTCCACGTCGGCGATCCCGACCGCACCGACCTGGACTACGTCCGCGAACCCGACTCGGAGGTGCCCTGGTACCGCATCCGCCGTGAGGAGGCGCTGACCCCGGAGGCGATCGTCCGCCAGGCCGAGGCCGCCTACGATCGTTACGGCTTCCGGGACTTCAAGCTCAAGGGCGGAGTCCTCGCGGGCACCGAGGAGGTCAAGGCCGTACGGGCCCTCAAGGACCGTTTCCCCGAGGCCCGCATCACGCTCGACCCCAACGGCGCCTGGTCCCTGCGCGAGGCCGTCGAACTGTGCCGCCCCCTCGTCGGCACCCTCGCCTACGCCGAGGACCCCTGCGGAGCCGAGGACGGCTACTCCGGCCGCGAGATCCTCGCGGAGTTCCGCCGCGCCACCGGACTGCCCACGGCCACCAACATGATCGCCACCGACTGGCGCCAACTCACCCACGCGCTGGCCCTCCAGTCCGTCTCCATCCCCCTCGCGGACCCGCACTTCTGGACCATGCAGGGCTCGGTCCGGGTGGCGCAGCTCTGCAACTCCTTTGGTCTGACCTGGGGTTGTCACTCCAACAACCACTTCGACATCTCCCTGGCGATGATGGCGCAGTGCGGGGCCGCGGCCCCGGGCGAGTACAACGCGCTGGACACGCACTGGATCTGGCAGGAGGGCACGGAACGGCTCACCGTCGACCCGCCGCGCATCACCGGCGGCCAGGTCGCCGTGCCGGACACCCCCGGCCTGGGCGTCCGCCTCGACACGGACCGGCTGCTCGCGGCGCACGAGCTGTACCGGGCGAAGGCGCTGTCGGGCCGCGACGACGCGACCGGCATGCGCTACCTGATCGAGGACTGGACCTTCGACGCCAAGCGCCCCTGCCTGGTCCGCTGAACCTCTAGGGCTTCGCCCGTACCAGCCCGGCGTCGTAGGCCAGGATCACGGCCTGGATGCGGTCCCGTGCCCCGATCTTGGCGAGGACGCGTCCGACGTGCTTCTTCACGGTGGACTCGGTGAGCACGAGCCGTTCGGCGATCTCGGCGTTGGTCCAGCCCCGGCCGATGGCGACCAGCACCTCGCGCTCGCGGTCGCTGAGGGTCTGGAGGCGAGGGTCTTCCGGCAGGGACGTGTCGGACGGTGCGAGGACCTGGTGGGCGTAGGCGTCCAGCAGCCGCCGGGTCAGGCTCGGGGCGACGACGGCGTCGCCGGTGGCGACCGCGTGGATGCCCGCGACGAGCTCCTCGGGGCGGGCGTCCTTCAGCAGGAACCCGCTGGCACCGGCCCGAAGCCCCGCGTACGCGTACTCGTCGAGATCGAAGGTCGTCACGATGAGCACGCGGGTACGGCCGCCGCCCGCGACGATCCGCCGGGTCGCTTCGAGCCCGTCCATGCCGGGCATACGGACGTCCATCAGGACGACGTCGGGCCGCAGTTCCGCGGCCAGCCGGACGGCCTCGGCCCCGTGCCCGGCCTCGCCGATCGGGGTCAGACCGGGAGTGCCCTCCAGGAGCATGCGGAAGCCGAGCCGCTGGAGGGGCTGGTCGTCGGCGATCAGGACGGTGGTCACGGCAGGACTTCTTCTCCTTCGGGCGGCAGGGGGCGTTGGGACGGTACGTCGAGTACGACGTCCACGAGCCAGCCGGGTCCACCCGCGCGCGGGCCGACGGTGACGTCTCCGCCGTACATGGCGGCCCGCTGACGGATGCCGACCAGACCGTGCCCGGGCTCGCCCGCAGGCTCCGTCTCTCTTCGGGTGTCGGGCGGTACGCCGGTGTCGGTGATCCGGATGCGCAGGGCGCCGGCGTCCGCGGCCACGGTGACCTCGGCGGCGGCGCCCGGGCCGGCGTGCTTGAGCGTGTTGGTGAGTGCCTCCTGCACGATGCGGTAGACGGTGAGCTGCACGCCGCTGCCCAGCGCGTCGAGGTCGCCAACCGTCCGGTAGGTCACCGCCAGTCCGGCCGCGCGCACCCGGGCGAGGAGCGGGTCCAGGTCGCGGATGCCCGGCTGGGGGCTCAGCGGCCGTTCCGACTCCTGGTCCTCCCGCAGGACGCCCAGCACCCGGCGCAGTTCGCCCATGGCCTGCCGCCCGGTGTCGGCGAGGATGCGCAGGGCCTCGGTGGACCTCTCGCCCCGGTTGGCGGCGAGGGTCGCGGCGCCGTCGGCGACCCCGACCATGACGGAGAGGTTGTGGCCGACGATGTCGTGCATCTCGCGGGCCACGCGGGCCCGTTCGGCGGCCGCGGTGAGCCGTACCCGCTGGTCCCGTTCCACCTCCAGGCGGGTGGCGCGGTCCTCCAGGGCCGCCAGGTAGAGGCGGCGGATGCGCAGCGTCAGGCCGGTGGCGATGGCCGCCGTAGCGGTGCACAGCATGAAGAAGAGGCCGAGGACCGGGTGTTGGACGGGCACCAGGACACAGACGGCCATGGTCAGCCCGGCCGCCGTCAGCGCGGCGGCCCAGCCCAGGGCCCGCAGGGAGCCGCGCAGGGCCAGCGAGTACAGGGCGACCAGCGCGCTCAGTCCGGCCTGCTGCCACACGCCCAGCGACCACTCGACGACGGAGACCGACAGGATGGTGAAGAAGGTGACGGCCGGGGCTCTGCGCCGCCACCACAAGGGCGCGATCTGCGCGGCCGCGAAGAGGCACAGCACGGCGGTCGGCAGACCGCCGCTGTTGTCCACCTCCCCGAACGGGCCCTTGCTGCTGTGGGCGAGCAGGTCGGGCAGGCTCACCAGGGCGACGACCAGCACCACCACGGTGTCGATCAGCCACGGATACCGGCTGTCCATCAGCCGGTGACGGCTCTGGCCGCGCAACAGCCGGCCGAGCACCGGGTGGTCCCAGGCATCGTCGAGCCCGGGGGACGGCGCATCCACCGTCCCCCGGGGGCTGTGGTCCCGGCTCATGGTCTCCATTGTGCTCGTACGGGCAGGTCAGGCGTCGGTCCGCCGCAGCCGGACGGCCGCTCCGGCGAGCGCCAGCGCCACCCAGCCGGCGAAGACCGCGAGGCCCGCCCCGGGCGAGAGCGCGTCCGAGGACTGGTGCAGGGCGTAGATCGCCGATCCCGCGTTGCTCGGGAAGTAGGGGTTGATGCTGTCGTACAGGGAGTCGGGCAGCAGCGAGGCCAGACCGGGCAGGATCAGCAGGACGCCGACCAGGACGGCGATGGCCCCGGCCGAGGAGCGCAGGAGCATGCCGAGCGCCACGCCGAACACCGCGACCAGGCCGAGGTAGACACCGGCCCCGGCCAGGCTGCGCAGCACACCGTCGTCGCCGAGCGAGAGCGCGATCTTCTCGCCGTCCAGGCCGAGCGTGCCCAGCTGGAACGCGGCCAGCGCGGCCAGCGTGGTGAGGACCAGCGCGATCGGCCCGATCACGGCGGCCTTGGACCACAGCACCGGCAGCCGGCGCGGGACCGCGGCGAGCGTGGAGCGGATCATGCCGGTGGTGTACTCGCCCGCGGACAGCAGCACCCCGAGCACGCCCACGGCCAGCGAGGCGAAGGTCGCCCCGAGCAGGGCCAGGCTGACGGCGTCCTGGTCGCCGGAGCGCGGGCCGGGCGGCCCGTTGGTCGCGGTGGCGTCGGGACTGTAGGTGGCGGCGGCGATCGCACCGAAGGCGATCAGCAGGACCACGGCGACCGTGAGGGTGATCCAACTGGAGCGCAGCGACCAGAACTTGGCCCACTCCGAGCGCAGCACCCGGCGGGCGGTGACCTTGTGCGCCGTCCTGGGGGCGGGCACCGCGGTGAGGTCGGCGGCGGTCATCAGGCGGCCCTCCGGGCGGTCTCGGCGGGAGCGCTCTGGTACTCCACGGCGTCGTGCGTGAGTTGCATGAAGGCCTCCTCCAACGAGACGGACTGCGAGGTGAGTTCGTACAGCGCCACCCCGTTCCGGGCGGCGATCGCCCCGATCTCCCGGGCGTCCCGCCCCAGCACCAGCAGCTCCTCGTCGGACGAGGAGGTGATCGTCACCTCCGGACCGGCCAGCAGCGAACGCAGCCGCACGGCCTCGGCGGTGGCGACCTTCACGCCCCCGCCCCCGGCCTCGCGGACGAAGTCGTCCACGGTGGTGTCCGCGAGCAGCCGCCCGCGTCCGATGATCACCAGGTGGTCGGCGATCAGCGCGGTCTCGCCCATCAGGTGCGAGGAGAGCATGACCGCCCGCCCCTCGTCGGCGAGGCCGCGCAGGAGGTTGCGCACCCACAGCACGCCCTCCGGGTCGAGGCCGTTGACCGGCTCGTCCAGCATCACGATCGCCGGGTCGCCGAGCAGGGCCGCGGCGATGCCGAGCCGCTGGCCCATGCCGAGGGAGAAGGCGCCCACCCGCTTGCCGGCCACGCTGGTGAGGCCGGCCAGCTCGATGACCTCGTCCACCCGGCCGCGCGAGATGCCGTG
The DNA here is from genome assembly GCF_050936785.1 of Streptomyces sp. CA-249302. Classification (NCBI taxonomy): domain Bacteria; kingdom Bacillati; phylum Actinomycetota; class Actinomycetes; order Kitasatosporales; family Streptomycetaceae; genus Streptomyces; species Streptomyces sp. CA-249302. The sequence goes on from NZ_JBNJMG010000001.1 coordinate 10,044,447, forward strand.
CGTGTGGGCCAGCGCCATGAGGTGGTTGAAGGCGGTGCGTCCGGGGTGGACGGACTTGGCCTCCAACAGGGTGCCGATCTCCTGGAGCGGCGCGGAGTGCCTGGCGTAGGTGTGGCCGTTGACGGTGACGGAGCCCGAGGTGGGGGAGTCCAGGCCGATGACCATGCGCATGGTCGTGGACTTGCCGGCGCCGTTGGGGCCGAGGAAGCCGGTCACCTCGCCGGGCTTCACGGTGAAGCTCAGGTGGTCGACCACCGTCTTGTCCCCGTACCGCTTGGTCAGTTCGCGTGCCTCGATCATGGGTGGCCCCTTCTGAACTCTCGCAAGACCGCGGCCGCGCCGCGGCTTCCGTCTCCGAAGCTACGAGCGCGGCCGACGGCGGCCCTGGGACCACGGGGGACACTTCGGCGCCCCAGTGGTACCGCGGTACCAGTCGTCCTCACATGTGCACGACGGGCGCCGCGTCGGGGTCGGTGTCCGGCACACCGCGCCGGTACAGCAGCACGCTGACGAGCAGACCGGCGGCGAAGAAGGCGGCCGACCACCAGTACGCGGTGGAGTAGGCGTGCAGTCCGGCCTGCGCGAGGACGGCGGGGTCCTTGGGGTTGCGGCCGACCAGGTAGTCGGCGGCGGCGCTGGTGGACAGGGTGTTGAGGAGGGCGGTGCCGAGGGAGCCGCCGACCTGCTGCATGGTGTTGACGGCGGCCGAGGCGACACCGGCGTCCTCGGCGGCCACGCCCGCGGTGGCCAGGCTCATCGCCGGGGCCATCACCAGGCCGAGCCCGAGGCCCGCCACGATCAGCGGCGGCAGGATGCTCGTGGCGTAGGTGCTGTTCAGGTCGAGGCCGGTCAGCCAGACCATGCCGGCGGCGGCGACGCCCATACCCAGCGGCACCACCGGCTTGGGGCCGAAGCGGGGGATCAGCGCGGTCGAGGCGAGCGTGGAGGCGAGCATCAGCCCGGCGACCATGGGCAGGAAGGCCAGACCGGTCTTGATCGGCGTGTAGCCGAGGCTCTGCTGAAGGTAGTAGGTGAGGAAGAGGAAGACACCGAACATGCCGGCGCCGATGATCAGGACCGAGACGAAGGAGGCGCCGCGGTTGCGGTCGAGCAGGACGCGCAGCGGCAGCAGCGGACGGGCGGCACGGGTCTGCCACCAGGTGAACGCGGCGAGCAGTACGGCTCCGGCGACCAGGAAGCCCCAGGTGGCCACCGAACCCCAGTCGTGGCTCTCGGCGTTGGAGAACCCGTAGACCAGGCAGAACAGTCCGCCGCCGACCAGCGCGGCACCGGGGACGTCGATCGTGGCGGACCTGTCGCGGGTGGCGCGCTTCAGTAGGAGGGCGCCGCCGACGAAGGCGACGGCGGCGAAGGCCAGGTTGACGTACAGGGTCCAGCGCCAGTCCAGGTACTCGGTCAGCACCCCGCCGAGCAGCAGCCCGATGGCGCCGCCCGCGCCGGCGATGGCGCCGTACACCCCGAAGGCCTTGGCGCGTTCCCTCGCGTCGGTGAAGGTCGTGGTCAGCAGCGACAGGGCGGCCGGCGCGAGCAGCGCGCCGAACAGCCCCTGCACGGCGCGGGCGGCGACCAGCATTTCGAAGCTCGCCGCGGCGCCGCCCACCGCGGAGGCGGCGGCGAAGCCGACCAGGCCCACCAGGAAGGTGACCTTGCGGCCGAACAGGTCGGCTATCCGTCCGCCGAGCAGCAGGAGGCTGCCGAAGGCGAGCGCGTAGGCGGTGACGATCCACTGCCGGTCCCCGTCGGAGAAGCCCAGGTCCTTCTGGGCCGAGGGGAGGGCGATGTTCACGATCGTCGCGTCCAGCACGACCATCAGCTGGGCGACGCCGATGACGGCGAGGATCCACCAGCGGTGCCGGGGCGGTGGATCCGTGGACGGGAGCGTGGACACGGCGGCCGTGCCCGGTGTGTCGGCGGAGGTCTGGGACATGGCGGATCTCCCGAGAGGGCGCGAAGGGAAGAGGGAGCACCGGAAGCGGTGCGCGACTGTCTGACACCTGTCAGATTAGATTTAATCTGACAGGTGTCAAGTGGGTTCCGGGATCCCTACGATGGTCGCGGGACCGCCCCGCCAGGAGTCATGGAGGTATCAGTGGGAGCACGAGCCGAATCCGCACGGCGGCCCGGACGTCCGGGCGCGGACTCGCCCGCGGTGCCCGACGAGGAGAGCATCCTGCTGCGCGGGCTCGAGGCCTTCGCGGAACTCGGCTACGACCGGGCCTCCGCCCGCGAGCTGGCCCGCCGCCTGGGCGTCAGCCACAACTTCATCAACGACCGGTACGGGTCCAAGGCGGCGTTCTGGCGCGCCGTGGTCGACTCCGCGATGGGCGCGCAGTTCGCGCTGATGCCCGAGACGGATCCCACCGCCGACGACGCCGACCAGCTGCGCCGGTTCGTCAGCGCGCTCTACCGCACCTCGGTGGTCAGGCCCCAGCTCGGCCGGGTCTTCGTCGACGAGTTCTCCCGGGACACCGAGCGCCTGGACTACGTCTACGAGCGCTACATCGCGCCGGCCCTGAAGACCGTGGTGCCGAACATCGAACGCCTGGTGGCCTCCGGGCGCATGGCACCGGTCCCGATGGACGTGCTGTTCTTCGCCATCATCGGCCCCATCGGCGGCATGGTGGAGGTGCCGCTGGCCCGCCGCCTGGGCCGCTCGCCCGAGGCGGAGTCGCCCGGGGAACTCACCGCCAGGGCCGAGACCCTGGCGACGCTGGTGATCAACGGGCTGCTGGCGACGGCGCCGGGGGGTCGCGGCTGAGGGGGCGGACGATCGCCGTGTGCGCCACACGGTCGGCGGCGCCCGCCTTCTCCGAGTCACGCTCACCACAGGGGCTTTGCATGGTCATGCGTAATCGTGCATACTCTTCCTATGTCCAAGGTCCTCACCTCCCTGCCCGCCGGCGAGCGCGTCGGCATCGCCTTCTCGGGCGGCCTCGACACCTCCGTCGCGGTCGCGTGGATGCGCGACAAGGGTGCCGTCCCGTGCACCTACACCGCCGACATCGGCCAGTACGACGAGCCCGACATCGCCTCGGTGCCCGGCCGTGCGAAGACCTACGGTGCCGAGGTCGCGCGCCTGGTCGACTGCCGTGCCGCGCTGGTCGAGGAGGGCCTGGCCGCGCTCACCTGCGGCGCGTTCCACATCCGCTCCGGCGGCCGTGCCTACTTCAACACCACCCCGCTGGGACGCGCCGTCACCGGCACGCTCCTGGTGCGGGCGATGCTGGAGGACAACGTCCAGATCTGGGGCGACGGCTCGACCTTCAAGGGCAACGACATCGAGCGGTTCTACCGCTACGGCCTGCTCGCCAACCCGCAGCTGCGCATCTACAAGCCCTGGCTGGACGCGGACTTCGTGACGGAGCTCGGCGGCCGCAAGGAGATGTCGGAGTGGCTGGTCGCCCATGAGCTGCCCTACCGGGACAGCACCGAGAAGGCGTACTCCACGGACGCCAACATCTGGGGCGCCACCCATGAGGCCAAGACCCTGGAGCACCTGGACACCGGCGTCGAGACCGTCGAACCCATCATGGGCGTACGGTTCTGGGACCCCGAGGTCGAGATCATCACCGAGGACGTGACGATCGGCTTCGACCAGGGCCGCCCGGTGACGATCAACGGCAAGGAGTTCGCCACCGCCGTCGACCTGGTGATGGAGGCCAACGCCATCGGCGGCCGCCACGGCCTGGGCATGTCCGACCAGATCGAGAACCGGATCATCGAGGCCAAGAGCCGCGGCATCTACGAGGCCCCGGGCATGGCCCTGCTGTTCGCCGCGTACGAGCGCCTGGTGAACGCGATCCACAACGAGGACACCGTCGCCCAGTACCACACCGAGGGCCGCCGCCTCGGCCGCCTGATGTACGAGGGCCGCTGGCTGGACCCGCAGGCCCTGATGATCCGCGAGTCGCTCCAGCGCTGGGTCGGCTCGGCGATCACCGGTGAGGTCACCCTGCGGCTGCGGCGCGGCGAGGACTACTCGATCCTCGACACCACGGGCCCGGCGTTCAGCTACCACCCCGACAAGCTGTCGATGGAGCGCACCGAGGACTCCGCGTTCGGCCCGGTCGACCGGATCGGCCAGCTGACCATGCGCAACCTCGACATCGCCGACTCGCGCGCCAAGCTGGAGCAGTACGTCGGCCTCGGTCTGATCGGCACCGGCAGCCCGGCCTTCGGCGCCTCCCAGGCCGCCGCGACCGGCCTCATCGGCACCATGCCGGAGCTGCCCGAGGGCGGCGCCGAGGCCATCGCCTCCCGCGGCGAGGTCTCCGAGGACGAGGCGCTGCTCGACCGCGCCGCGATGGAGGCCGGCACGGACTGACCCCGCACCGCCCGCACGAGGAAGAGGCCGCCCGGCACCGGGCGGCCTCTTCCTCGTGCGGGTAGGTCAACTGGCAACAACCGCACCAGGCTTCACGGGAAACCCACACATGCTCACATCAACTTTAGAGTTCAAGCGATAGGGTCGTCGGCAGTCGAGTGGCCGAGGGAGCCCCACGCGCCACGGCGCTCGCATCCCCTCACACGGCCCGGGAGAGCGTTGTGCGCGACGGCGAGATAGTGGTGATCGGCGGCGGCTACGCGGGCGTCCGCGTGGCGAAACGACTGGACGAGACGGCGCGGGTCACGCTCGTGGACCGCAAGGACGTCTTCTTCCACCGCATAGCCTCGCTGCGCGCCGGGGTCCGCCCGGACTGGTCGGTGATCCCGTTCATCCCGTACGACCGACTGCTGCGCAACGGCCGGGTCGTGGTCGGCAAGGCGCTCCGCGTCGACACCGTCGAACGCGAGGTCGTCCTGGCGACGGGCGAGCGGCTCCCGTACGACGTGGTGGTGATCGCCACCGGCGCCGACTACCCGGAACCGGCCCGCTTCACCGGCACCACCACGGACGAGGCGCTCAAGTCGTTCGCCGGGCACCAGCAGAAGATCGCCCGCGCCGAGCACGTCCTGGTCGTCGGCGGCGGCCCGTCCGGCGTCGAACTCAGCGCCGAGATCCGGCTGGCCCGCCCCGACGCCCGGGTCACCCTCGCGCACTCCGGGCGGTCCCTGCTCAACTCCACGGGCGTCGAGCGGGCCGGCCGCCGGGCGCAGACGTGGCTGGAGTCCCACGACGTGGAGGTACGGCTGGACTCCTTCATGTCGCCCGGAAACGACTTCGGCACCTACCGGGACGCGTACGGCAACGTCATCGCCGCCGACCTCTCCTTCTGGGCGACCGGCACCACACCCAACACCCTCTGGCTGCGACTGGGCGGCCACGGCGACTGGCTCAACGCCGGCGGCCACATCAAGGTCGACCGGGCCCTGCGGGTCGAAGGCCGGTCGGACGTCTTCGCGGTCGGCGACGTCAACGACGCCACCGAGCACAAGATCACCCCGGCCGCGCTCGCCCAGGCCGACCTCGCCGCCTGGAACATCCGCGCCCACCTCAACGGCGCCCACCGGCACCGCAAGCAGCCCCGCTTCTACCGTCCGGTCCAGCGCACCCCGATGATCGTGCCCTTCGGCTCCGCCGACGGCGTGACCGTCGTGCCGGTGCTGGGCGGCGAGAGCGCGGTCCTGGGCGCCCGCACCTCGGTACTGGCCAAGGCGAAGAAGCTGCTGACGCCGTACATGAGACGCCAGCTCGGCTACACGGCCGGCTGAACCGCCGTCCGGAAGGCCGGCTCAGCGCGGCTCGCCGCGATACGTGCCGAAGTACCAGCGGTTGCCCTCGGGGTCGCGGGCCGCGAAGTCGCGCGAGCCGTAGTCGGTGACGTGCAGGTCGTCGGTGATGTCCGCGCCGGCCGCCTTGGCGCGGGCGTGCACGGCGTCCGGGTCGGCGGTGACGACGTACGCGCTGAACGCACCGGGCGCGGTCGGACCCGTACCCGGTTCCTGTTCCTCGCGTACCGAGCCGAGCATGACGCCGCCGCCCTCGGGCCAGCTGAGCTGCGCGTGCTGGACCAGGTCGGCGTCGCCGTAGACCACCGTCTCCTCGAAACCGAAGGCCTCGACGAGGAACCGGATCAGGGCGCGGGCGTCATGGGCCCGCAGCGTCGGCCAGACCTGCGGGGCGGGCGGCTGCTTGGCGGTGTCGGGTGTGCCGGTCATGGCGATGTGCCTCCGTCTCGCGGTGTCCGGCCCCGTCGGCCGGCTGACACCATCAGCGTCAGGCCGTCGGGTGCCGCCCGGATTGGATGTTTCGGAACTCCTGCGCGAGCCAGCCGCTCGGCGTACAGGCCGCGAGCGCCGCGAACTCGCGGTCGAGGTGCGACTGGTCCGCGTAACCGCAGTCGGCGGCCAGCCCCGCCAGGTCGGGCAGGGAAGGGCGCGCGGCGAGGCGACGGCGGGCCAGGTCGAAGCGGATGACCCGGGCGGCGGCCTTGGGCGTGATGCCGATCTCCGTGCGGAAGCGGTTGCGCAGATGCCGGTCGCTGAAGCCGGCGTCGGCGGCGAGCCGGTCGACCCGCAGCCGCCCGCCGGAGGAGAGGAGCCGCTGCCACGCGACGGCGACCGGTGCGAAGGCCGTCGTGGTGCTCTCGTCGCGCGTCATACGACGGAGCAGCCAGTCGTCGACGACCCGGAACCGTGCCGTCCAGTCGCCGGCCGCCCGCAGCCGCTCATGCACCTCGCGTACGCCCGCACCCAGCACGTCGTCCGCGTGGACGTCGATCCCGGCCAGCTCCCCGGCGGGCAGCCCCAGCAGGACGCGGGCGCCCAGCGGGCTCAATCCGACCTGGATGCCGGACTGCCGTCCCGGGACGTGGATCAGGGCGGGCGAGAGATGCAGGCCGCCGAGGAGAGTGGCGTAGTCGCCGGGGGTGTCGCCCGGGTCGGGGTGGGCGGTGACGGTCAGCGGTTCGTCGAGGGTGAGGATCAGCGTGAGCCACGGCGACGGCAGCCCCCGGTGGACGCCCTCCGGGACGCCGCGCTGGCGGTAGCCGGTGTACCAGCCGACCAGCCCGCGCAGGGGCGGCGCGGGAGCGACCCGCACGCCCTCGTCCACGATCTCGGCACCCATACGGCCATTCTCCCGCCCCGCCCCGCATCGCGCAGCGAGGTCGGCTCAGCCCCTGAGCTCGGTGAGGAAGTCGATCAGCGCCGCGTTCACCTCGTCCGGCCGCTCCTGCTGCGTCCAGTGCCCGCACCCGGCCAGCCTGACCGGATCCCGCCGCAGGTTCGGCATCAACTCCGGGAGTTTCCCGATGAGTTCGGGTGTGCCGGGGAAGGCCGGGACCAGGTCCCGGTCGCCGTACACGTACAGCGCGGGCGTGCTGACGACGGCGCCGTGCCAGGCTGCGGTCAGCTCCCAGTTGCGGTCGAGGTTGCGGTACCAGTTGAGCGCCCCGGTGAAGCCGCCGGAGAAGCTCTCGGTGAGCACGTCGAGATCCTCCTCGGTGAACCACTCGGGCAGCACCTCGGGGTCGGTCAGGTCGGCGAGCCACCCCCGCTCGGGATCGACCAGCGGCTGCCTGCCCTCGCCCGCGCCGGGAGCGTCACCGGAGGCCATGTAGAAGAACTTCCGCAGCGCGGCGCGGGGGTCCCGGCCGAACTCGGCATCGGCGACACCGGGCCGGGCGAAGTAGTTCCAGTAGAAACGGCCGTCGAACCGCTCCTCCATCACACCCAGCGGAGGCGCCGAGCCCCGGAACGGCGGCGGCACACTCAGCCCGGCCACCCCGAGCACCACGTCCGGCCGCAGCAGCGCCGTGTGCCAGGCGACCGGCGCACCCCAGTCGTGCCCGACGACGTACGCCCGCTCCTCGCCCAGCGCCCGGATCAGCCCGACGACGTCCCCGACCAGGTGCAGGATGCTGTACGCGGTCACGTCCTCGGGGTGGTCGCTGCGGCCGTAGCCGCGCTGGTCGGGCGCGACCACCCGGAAGCCCGCGGCGGCCAGCGGGGCGAACTGGTGGTGCCAGGAGTGCCACGACTCGGGAAAGCCGTGCAGCAGCACGACCAGCGGACCCTCGCCCTCCTCGGCGATGTGCAGCCGTATCCCGTTCACGTCGATCATCCGATGCTCAACCATGTGCAGGAGCATACGTGTCAAGATCTTCCGGCAGTCGCCCGCCAGTTGGCCGACCGGCAGCTCGGCGGTGACGCTCAGACGCTCCGGCCCCGCAGCGGGTTTGCGCATGAGACGGCCAGCAGGTACCAGGCGGTGGCCCCGGTGTGCCGGTACGGGTAGTAGCCGAAGCCGAAACCGGTGTCGAGCGGACTGCTCGCCGACACGACCCCCGACCGCTCGGGAACCGCCTTCGCCCCCAAGGTCTGGGCACCGCCGAGCAGTTCCTGGGCGCGCTCGACGGAGGCGAGCAGCCGCCGGGCCCGCGCCTCGTCGCCCCGCGCCTGTCGGACGCGCAGGGCGAGCGCCAGATGGGCCGTCCCCTCGAACCACACGCCGTTGCGGTCCGGCTTGGGCTGCCCGTCGGCGATCGGCGCGTCCTCGTTCGCGAGCAGACCGGCCGAGCTGAAGGAGACCCCTTCGTACGACTGCCCGGCCGGCACCGTGCTGTTGCGGCGGTCGGCCGTGTCCAGGACCGCGAGTTCGGCCGCGGCCCAGTCCAACGACCGTGCGTGGGCAGGGGAGTTGAGGGCGAGGTGGGTCCAGGTCTGGGTGTCCTCGGGAACGGGCGACTTGTTGACCGTCACCCCGTCATTGGTGCCGGTGTAGAAGAACCCCCCGGCAGGCTCCCACATCTTCTCGACGAAGGCCTCGGCCCGGGCCCGCCGCTCCAGCCACACCCGGTCCCCGGTCAGCCGTGCCAGCCGCCCGAACAGCCCGAGCAGATCGGTGTTGTGCTCGGTCGAGGTGAAGGGCAGCTTCTCGTTCGCCCCGTTCACCCCGAACTTGTAGCCGCCCAAGGGCTCGTCGGTACGCCCCGTGCGCTCGATCCACTCCCCGATCCGCACGGCACCGGCCAGGAAACGCCGCTCACCGGTCCGCTCGGCGAGGGCGGCCAACGCGATGCCGGCCCAGGCCATGTCACCCACCGCGGTCCCGGTGAAGCCGAACTGGGTCCCGACATTCGCCGAACCGTCCGCCCGCACGAAGCCGTGCGGCTGGGCCGAGCCGTCGTAGAAGGTGTACGGCCCGACGTTGTACGCCTGCCGCAACCGCCCGTCGGCATAGCCGGGATCGTGTGCCTGCGCGTACAGCAGCGCGTCGCCGAGCACCACGGCCCGCGCTCGCCCGTCCGCCGTACGCGACGCCAAGTGGGCAAGAACCGCAAGGGCGTTGTCGTAGGTGAACGCGGTGCTGAACAGCCCGGCCTGGTCGGTGTAGCTCTGGGCCAGCCGGATCGGGCCGTGATCCGGGTACGCGTCCATGGCGGCGGCGAGGAAACCGGCCGCCCGGCGCGGAGCCGACGCCTCCCCTTCCGCGGCCCGGGCCGACGCGGCACCGACGCCGCCGAGGACCACGGCGCCGACACCGGCCCCGGCCCCGATGAGCGCGCGCCGACTGAGTACCGGGCCTTGGCTGCTGCCGGACATGGGTCTCCTCGGGAGGTGATCGGGGCACCGCTTGAGAGCGCTCTCAAGAACGTGCGCTCATTGTGCTGTCGGGCCGGGTCCCGGTCAACGTCTGTGATGTACGGGGCTGTTGGAGGTGACAGCCGAAGGGGAGGGGGTCAGTCGGCCCGGTCGGCCGCCGCGTCCAGTAGCGGGCCGAGTTCCCGGGCGACGGTCGTCAGGGCGCGGGTGTCCCGTTCGGCTCGGGCGATGAGGATCGCGCCCTCCAGGGCGCTGATCATGAGTGTGGCGAGGGGTGTCGAGCGGGCCTCGGGTACGCCCATGTCCGTCAGGGCCCGGGCCACCGGGGCGGTCCAGGTGGTGAAGGCGGCCGCCGCGGCCTCGCGCGTGGACTCGGTGGACTCCGCGCAGTCCACCGTGGCGGCGGCCACGGGGCATCCGCCCGCGAAGCCCGCCGCCTCGTATTCGGCGGTCCACTGGCGCACCATCTCGGCGAACAGCCCGCCGGGCGTCGGCTCGGGCAGAGCCGCCAGGAAGCGTGCGATCCGCTTGCCCGCGTACTGGCCGGCCCAGCCCACCGCCTCGTTGACCAGCTGTTCCTTGCCGCCGGGGAAATAGTGCTGGAGCGAGCCGCGTGGTGCCCCGGCGTGCGCGGCGACCTCGCGCATCCCCGTCGACGCGACCCCGTCACGCCGGATGAGCTGCGCCGCGCTGAAGACCATGCGCTCGCGTGGCCCGTGCTCGGCCGCCGCCATTCCCGACCTCCCCATGCGATGAAACATTCCGGAACCCACCTTATGACCACCGTCATAGTGGCAGCTAGTATGACCGTGGTCATAGTCGTGAGTGGCGACGGTCCGTCCTCCCCGCGGGCCGGAAACGGTGGTGCGTCGTGTACGTCGGTTTCATCGGCCTGGGCGTCATGGGTCAGCCCATGGCCATCAATCTCGCCCGCGCGGGCACCCCCCTCGTCGTGTGGAACCGCACCGCGGAGCGCTGCGCACCTCTGCGTGCCGCCGGGGCCGAGGTCGCGGCCAGTGCCGCCGAGGTCTTCGAGCGGGCCGACGTGGTGTTCCTGATGCTGGCCGACGAGCAAGCGATCGACGCGGTCCTGGGGCGCGGCACACCGGACCTCGCCGCGCGGGTCGCGGGCCGCGTCGTCGTCCACATGGGGACGACCTCGCCGGAGTACTCGGACGGTCTTCAGGACGCCGTCCGGTCCGCGGGCGGAGGATATGTCGAGGCGCCGGTGTCAGGGTCCCGAGTCCCGGCGGAACAGGGGCAGTTGGTGGCGATGCTGGCGGGCGACGACGAGGCCGTGGAGACGGTACGGCCGCTGCTCGCGCCCATGTGCCGCGAGGCGTTCGCCTGCGGTCCCGTGCCGGACGCGCTGCTGATGAAGCTGTCGGTGAACCTGTTCCTGATCACCCAGGTGACCGGACTGACCGAGGCCTTCCACTTCGCCGACCGGCACGGGCTCGACCGCCGCCTCTTCCTGGACGTCCTGGACGCCGGTCCGATGGCCAGCGCCGTCTCGCGCATGAAGGCGCCGAAGCTGCTGGACCGGGACTTCACCGTGCAGGCCGGAGCGGCGGACGTACTGAAGAACAACCGGCTGATCGCGGAGGCCGCCCGCCGGGCCGGTCTGGCCTCCCCGTTGCTCGACATCTGCCACGCCCTCTTCGGCGAGACCGTGGCCCACGGGTACGGCCACGAGGACATGGTGGCCGTACTGCACGCACTGGAGATGCGCACCGGAACCCGGACCGGGGTTGCGACGGAGGACCGAGTATGAGCTGGACGATCGAACGGTACGGCCGCGTCGCCGTGGTGACGATGACGACCAATCCGGTCAACGCGCAGAACCGCGCCTTCTTCGCCGATCTGCACGAGGCCTTCGACCGACTGGAGCGCGAGCACGCGGAGTGTCCGGTGGTGCTCACCGGCACCGGCACGCGGTTCTCCGCCGGCCTCGACCTGGGGGAGCACTTCCCGTTGTTCGCCGGCGACACGGCGGCCGTGGCTTCCTGGTTCCAGGAGTACCGGGCCACGAACATGCGGCTGTTCACGTATCCGCGTCCGACGGTCGCGGCGGTCAACGGGCATGCCTTCGCCGGGGGTTGATCACGGCAGCCGTGTGCGACCACCGGGTGTCGGTGGCCGACGGGGCGCGGTACGGGCTCAACGAGGTGCCGATCGGCATCCCGATGCCCGCGGTGTACGTACGGATGCTCGCCTACGCGTGGGGCGAGCCGGTGGCGGCGCGGACCTGTCTGCGCGGCGAGATCTTCGGCCCCGCCGAGGCGCACGCCCTCGGCATGGTCCACGAGCTGGTGCCGGCCGAGGAGCTGGTGGCGCGGGCGGTGGCGGTGGCCGGGGCGACACCGGCGGACTGCATCGAGCAGTACGCGTTCACCAAACGGGCCGGACAGGCGGCCGCGCTGCGGGACATCGCCGAGCTGTCCGATCCGCTGGACAAGGAGTTGCCGGCCGGGATGACGAGCGAGGACGCCCGGCACGCGCACCGACGCTACTGGCAGGAGCTCAAGGGCAGCCCGGCGCCGTGGTGAGCGGGGCCGACGGCGAGCGGCTGCCGGCCTGGGTGACCTGGCGGCCCAGGCCCTTCCCGGACGCCAACCTCCTTCTGCTGCACGGGAGTCGGCTGGCCCTCGTCGACAGCGGCTTCGTCGGCCACGCCGAGGAGACGGCAGCCTGGGCCCACGCCCGCGCCGGGCACATCGCCCTGGTCGTCAACACCCACTGGCACTCCGACCACGTCGGAGGCAACTCACTGCTCCAGGCGGCCGGTTCGGCCGTCGCGGCCGGCGCACCGGAGGCCGCCGCCGTCGCGCGCCGCGATCCCGGCTGCTGCCAGGCGGAGTACCTCGACCAGCCGGTCGCCCCCTACACCGTCGACCAACCCCTCCACGACGGACAGCTGTTGCGCCTCGGCGACGCCGACTGGCAGGTCGTGGCCACGCCCGGACACACCCCCGGCCACCTGGCCCTCTGGCAGCCGGAGGAACGACTGCTCGCGGTCGGCGACGCCCTGTCCGACTACGACGTCGGCTGGGTCGACCTCGCCCTCGACGGCCCCGAAGCCGCCACCACCGCACTCGCCTCCCTGCACCGCCTGGCCGCCCTCGCCCCGAAGACCCTGCTGCCCGCCCACGGCCCGCTCCCCGCCGACCCGAGCGCCGCCTTCGCCACCGCACTGCGCCGCGCCCGGCGCCTCGTCGAGGACCCGGACGGCGCCGTCCGGTACGGCGCCCGCCGCGTCTTCGCTTTCGCCCTGATGATCCGCGACGGCATCCCCGCCACCGAGGCCGAGCCCTATCTGCACGCCCGGGCCTGGCTCACGGACGCGGCCCGGCTCCTCCATCTGACCCCCGAGACACTCGCCGCCGAACTGATCGACACCATGCTCCGCAGCGGCACGATCGTCCTCCGCGACGGCCGCCTGCACGCCGCCGCCGAGCACACGCAGGTCGACGCGGAGGCCCTGCGAGTGCCGTTCCCTCGCGCATGGCCGAACCTCTATAGTCAACGAAACGAATAGGTGCTTAGTTGGCTTGTGTGGTGGTTCTGAAGGGTGTGGGGGCTCGTGGCAGGCAGCGGATATCTGCGGTACGTCGCCCTGGGCGACAGCCAGACCGAAGGGCTCGGCGACGGCGACGAGGTGCTGGGGCTGCGAGGTTGGGCGGACCGGCTCGCCGAGCAGATCGCCCGGGACAGCCCCGATCTGCTGTACGCCAACCTCGCGATACGCGGCCGGCTCGCCGGACAGGTGCGGGCCGAGCAGCTCGCGCCCGCCCTCGAGCTGCGGCCCGACCTCGCCACGGTCGTCGCCGGCCTCAATGACGTGCTGCGGCCCCGCTTCGACGCGGACGAGGTGGCCGGCCACCTGGAGGCGATGTTCGCCGCGCTCACCGCGCAGGGCGCCCGCGTCGCGACGGTCACCTTCCCCGACCTCGCCCGGATCGCCCCGCTGGCCCGGCCGCTCGCGCCCCGCGTCCTCGCCCTCAACCACCGCATCCGCGAGGCGGCCGCGCGGCACGACGTCATGGTGGCCGACTCCGCGCCCCACCCCGCGGTGACCGACCCCCGGCTGTGGAGCGCCGACCGACTGCACGCCGGCCCGCACGGTCATGCCCGTATCGCCGCCGCGGTCGCCCACGCCCTCGCCCTCCCGGGCAGCGACGACAGCTGGACCCGGCCCCTCCCGCCCGACCCGGCCGCCCGCACGGGCCTGAGCGCCGTCGCGGCCGAACTGCGCTGGGCCGGCGCCTTCCTGGGGCCCTGGCTGGTACGCCGGGTGCGCGGGCGCTCCTCCGGCGATGGGCGGGAGGCCAAGCGGCCCGCCCTGCTGCCGGTGACCGTGCTCACCGACGGCACGTAGTCACCGTATTGACTAATCAACACGGTGTTAATTTGGGCGAATGGCATTGCGCAACGCGGTGATGGCCGCGCTTCTGGAGGGCGAGGCGTCCGGCTACGACCTCGCCAAGGGGTTCGAGGCCTCGGTCGCCAACTTCTGGATGGCCACACCCCAGCAGCTCTACCGCGAACTGGAGCGCATGGAGAGCGAGGGGCTCGTCTCCGCCCGCGTGGTCCAGCAGGAACGCCGGCCCAACAAACGGCTGTTCTCGCTGACCGAGGCCGGTCTTGAGGTCCTGCGCGACTACGTCCTCGACACGCCGGCCAAGCCCCTCGCGATCCGCGACGAGCTGATGGTCAAGGTGCAGTGCGTCGACGTCGGCGACATCGAGCCCGTACGGGCGGCGATCGCCGAGCGCGTCGAGCGGTCCGCCGCCAAGCTCGCCCGCTACGAACGCCTCCAGGAGCGGCTGCTCGACGGGCGAACCGAGGACGAGTACTTCACGAACGCCGAGCGCATCGGCCCGTACCTGACGCTGCTGGGCGGCCTGGCCCTGGAGCGGGGGAACCTCCGCTGGGGCGAGACCGCCCTGAAGCGGCTCGACCAGCGCGCCGCGGCGCTCGCGAAGTCCGAGGTGTGACGGGCGGCTAATCCGGCTCCCCTTGAGTTCGGGAAACCGATCGGTTTACAGTGCTTGAAACCGATCGGTTTACTGCGATGGGAGCTCATCATGACCGCGATCAAGGGCGCCGTAGTCCTCGTCACCGGCGGCAGCCGGGGCATCGGAAAGGCGCTGGTGGAGGAGTTGTACGCGCGCGGCGCCGCCAAGGTGTACGCCACCGCCCGCGACCCGCGGACCGTGACGCACCCCGACGCCGTACCGCTGGCGCTGGAGGTCACCGACCCGGAGTCGGTGGCGGCCGCCGCGGCGCAGGCGCAGGACGTCACCGTGCTGATCAACAACGCCGGGGCCTCGGTCGGCGGGACCTTCCTCGACACCCCGGTCGACGACGTGCGCCGGGAGTTCGACATCAACTTCTACGGGCCCCTGCTCGTCACCCGCGCCTTCGTGCCGGTCATCGAGGGCAACGGCGGCGGACACATCCTGAACGTCCACTCCGTGCTGTCCTGGCTGGGCAACGCCGGTTCCTACAGCGCCTCCAAGGCCGCCCTCTGGCAGCAGACCAACTCCCTGCGCCTGGAGCTGCTCCCGCGCGGCATCGACGTCACGGGACTGCATGTCGGGTACGTCGACACCGACCTGACCGCGCGGATCGACGCGCCCAAGACCGATGCCCGTACCGTCGCCGGGCTGGCGCTGGACGGCATTGAGTCCGGCGCGCCCGAGGTGCTGGCCGACGACATCTCACGCCAGGTGAAGGCCGGACTGGCCGCCGACCTCCCGGCGCTCTACCCCGAACTCGCGCGGTAGTGACCGGGTCGGCCGATCGCCGTCACTGATCCCGGTGACGGCGGGCCGGTCCCGGGCCGTGGGCGGGGGTGGAGACCAGGGCCCACACCGTCTTGCCGTTGCGCCCGCGGTGCCGTACACCCCACGTCTGGGCCAGCTGGTCGACCAGGTGCAGGCCGCGGCTCCGCTCGTCGTCCGTGCTCTGCGCGGTCTGTAGAACGGGCTGCTCGTGGCTCTCGTCGGAGACCGCGATGAAGCAGGAGCCGTCCGCCCGCGCCGTCACCGAGATCTCGAACTCCCGCTCCAGGATGGGCCCGTGCCGGACCACGTTCGCCGCCAGCTCTGAGGCGAGCAATACGACGTCCTGCGTGATCGCGTCGTCCTTGCCGTGCCCCCAGGTGGCCAGATGCTGTCGTACCCGGTGCCGTGCGAACCCCACCGAAGCCGGATGCCGGGGCACCCGGAACGCCTCACGTCTCAGCACAAGCGTCCTCCCCATACGCTGCCGAAGACCTTCCCCCACTGCTAAGAGCGCACTGTGACAGATAGATGTCACTCCGCACATGGGGAGGGTCGAAATCAGGCCATGCTCGGATGGGGAGGGGAGCCCTCCCCGCCTTGGCGGCGCCGCCGCGTTAGGAGCCGGTGTGCGGGCACGTGTGGGCGGGCTCCGGGCTCAGACCCGTACCGGCGGGCTCCGGGCTCAGACCCGTACGGGCGGGCTCGGGACGGTGGACGCCGCGCGGGCGGTAGGCGAGTTCGTCGGAGCGGCCCAGGAGGTCGGCCAGGTACCAGATGATCGCCAGCCACATCTCGGTGCCCTGGAGCCCCGGTTCCGGCCCGGGTCCCGCGGTGCCGGGCCCGAAGCCGAACCCCCGGCCCTCCCGCCAGCGGGGCAGCGCCAGGGCCACCTGCCGCTCGGCCCAGCTCCGTATCTCCGCCGCACGGTAGCCGTCACCCCCGGCGCCCGTCCCGTGGTCCAGCACCGCGTCCACGACCCGCTCCGGATACGGCACCGGCAGTCCGAACTGGGCGAACGAGCCCCGCGTCAGCTGGTAGTAGCCGTTGACCACCTGCAACCGCCCGTCCTCCGCCGACGGACCTCCCCACATCCCCGTCCATGGATCGGCCCGGCTCGACAACCAGCCGAACAGCGCCTCCGGCGCGCCACCGTCCGTGGTTGAAACCGAGCAGTGAGGTGTGCGCGCCGATCCGCACGCCGTCGCCCAGTACGACATCGCCCCGCACGGTGGTGAAGGGATTCAGCGTGCAGTGGGCGCCGGTCGTCAACTCTCCGGTGACATAGGCGTTCGCGGCGATGTACGAGTCGTCGCCCAGCCGCAGCCGGTCCGGGAACACCGCCGCCGACTCGGCGACGTAGCAACGTTCGCCGATGCTGCTGTCCCCGCCGATCTCCCGCTGCCGCTCCCGCTGGGCGCGCCGCTGCTCGTCCGTCGCCGCGTCGGCGAACAGCCACGGGCAGTGGTCGAAGTGCCGTACGGACGGCTGCTGTTGGTGATCCATGGCCGGAACGCCAGGCAGCCCGGCGACCGTGCGGGAAGAGGCGGGGCGGCGGGTCACTCGCGGCTCGCCCGGCCCTCCATCGCCTTCACCAGCCGGCCCAGCGCCTCGAGCACCCACTCCCGGTCGTCGCCCAGACCGGACAACAGGTCTACCTCGGCGGCGAGTTGGCGCGGGAAGAGGTCGTCGACGGCGGCCGCGCCCGCCGGTGTGATGGTGACCAGGGCGGCGCGGCGGTCGGCGGGATTGGGGGTGCGGGCGATGTAGCCGCGGCGCTCCAGTTTGGCGAGGGTCTTGCTGACGCCCGCCCGGGACAGGCCCATCCGCCGGGCGAGGGTGCGGGCGATGAACGGGTCCGTGGCGTGGCGCAGCGGGATGAGCATGTCCACCTCCGGGGCGGTGAGCGGGGCGCCCGCGTAGAGGGGTTCGACGGTGGCGCTGAGCAGACCGGTGGCGTGCTTGAGCAGGCCGACCAGCTCCATGGGGGAGGTGTCCAGGTCGGGGTTGTGCTCGGCCCACTGCGCGCGGATGTCGCCGGGGGTGGAGGTCATGCGGCTCGCCTTCTCGTGGTTCGGCGGACGGCTCGTATCGGGGCCGAGGACTCTTTGTTAACCAGTGAACTATCGGTTATCGTTCTGTTCCATGATATCCCCGTCCCCCTCTCCCTCCCGCTCCACCGCCTCGCAACTCACCGGCGCGGACGCCGTCCCCGCCGCTCCCCGCGGTTCCGCCATGGCGCTGCTGGCCGTCCTCGGTTCCCTCACGGCCGTGGCCCCGCTCGCCACCGACATGTACGTGCCGGGCTTTCCCGCCATGGGGGACGCGCTCGGGGCGAGCAGTTCGGCAGTGCAGCTGACGATGACCGCGTTCCTGGCGGGACTGGTGGTGGGGCAGTTGCTGATCGGGCCGATCAGTGACGGGCTCGGGCGGCGGAAGCTGCTGATCGGCGGGGTCACCGGGTTCGCCGTCTTCTCGCTGGTCTGCGCGTTCGCCCCGAGCCTCGGCCTGCTGACCGCCGCGCGCTTCCTCCAGGGCGTCGCCGGCGCGGCGGGCATGGTGCTGGCCCGCGCCGTGCTCACCGACCGCTTCCAGGGCGCCGAACTACCGCGCTACTTCGCGGTGTTGTCCCAGGTGATGGGTGTCGCGCCGATCGCCGCACCGGTGCTCGGCGGGGCGATCCTGACCGTGTCGACCTGGCGCGCGGTGTTCGCCGTACTGACCGTGCTGGGCGTTCTGCTCCTGCTGGCCGTGGTGCGGGCGGTGCCGGAGTCCCTGCCGCCCGAGCGGCGCCACGGCGGCGGTGTCGCCGGCACCTTCCGGGCCATGGGCGGACTCCTCGCCCGCCGCGCCTTCATGGGGTACGTCCTCGCGCTCGCCCTCGCCTCGGCGGCGCTGTTCGCCTACATCAGCGGCTCCAGCTTCGTCTTCGAGAACCTGCACGGCGTGTCGTCGACGACGTACTCCCTCGTCTTCGCCGGCAACGCCGTCGGCATGCTCGTCGCCGGTGCCTCCTTCTCCCGGCTGGTGGGGCGGGGCGTGCGGCTGAACACGCTGCTCGGCGCCGGGATCTGCCTCGCGGGTCTCGGTGCACTGGGCCAGGTGCTGCTCGTGGTCACCGTCGGCGAGACGCTCGCCGGCACCTGGGCCACGCTCTTCGTGACGGTCGGTGCGATCGGCCTGGTCTTCCCGGCGGCGATGAGCATCGGCCAGACGCTGGGCCGCGCCACCCCCGGCGCCGCCTCCGCCCTCCTCGGCGGCCTCCAGTTCCTCTTCGGCGCCCTGGCCTCGCCGCTGGTCGGCTTGTTCGGGGAGGACAGCTCCCTGCCGATGGCCCTGATCATGCTGATCGCCGTGGCGGGGGCGGGAGTTGCCCTGGTCGCGCTGGGCCGGCCTTGGCGCGGGGAAGGTGAACCGGGGCACGGTCACGCGGCCTGACGCCGGATTTGATGGCATGAGCAGCGCGGGTCAGGCGTGCGCGTCCCGGCCCGACATCTTGTCGACGCGCGTGGTCTCGGCGCTGTCGTACGCCCGTGGCCTGCGATGACGACGATGCGTCGCGCCGCTCACGGCCATGGCGAGGGCCAGGCAGAAGATCAGTGCCAGCGCGAGCCCCGAGCTGAAGACGGCGAGGGTGTTCATGGTCGCGACGGGGTGATCGAGCACCGACACGCAGTCCGATGAGCGGCAGCCGAGCCATCTCCTCGAAAGAGGTCTTCGCCGGTACGGGTACCCCCGCCCCGGAAGGGCATACGGGGCGGGCCGGACGGAGCGGTGACCGCGAGGAGGAGGCCATGCGGACACTCCGCGCGACCGGTGTACGCGGACAGCGCGGCCGTACGCTGGTGCCCGTGTGCCTCCGTCGTATCAGCAGCCCGTCCCGGTCGTCCTCGGCGCCCGCCGTGCCTCGGCGGGGGAGCGTCGGATGAGCGCCATCGAGGGGCCCGGCGCGGCGGTCGCGCGGATCACCGGGCGTACGGTGCGGAGCGAGCGGCGACTGTCCGGTGCGGTGTGTGAAGTCGGCCTGGACGGCGGGCGGTTGGTGGTGGCGAAGCGGGCGGACGAGCCCGGCGCCGTACAGGCCGAGGCGGCGGGACTGCGATGGTTGGCGGGCGCCGGTTCGGTCCGGGTGCCCAACGTGCTGGGAAACGACGGGCGTTGGCTCGTCACCGACCTGGTTCCGCAGGGGCGGGCGACGGCGCGGGCCGCCGAGGAGTTCGGGCGTGAGCTGGCCGCGCTGCATGCCGCCGGTGCGGACGGGTTCGGGGCGCCGCCGCCCGGTGGTCCCGTGGACGCGTACATCGGGCTGGCCCCGATGCGCAACCAGCCCGGCACCGACTGGCCCCACTGGTACGCCGAGCACCGCGTGCTGCCGTATCTGCGCGCCGCCGTGGACCGGGGCACGGTCCGCCCCGCCGAGGCGGCCGTCGTCGAGCGGGTCTGCGAACGGCTGCCCGAGCTGGCCGGGCCCGCCGAGCCGCCGGCCCGGCTGCACGGGGACCTGTGGAACGGCAACGTCCTGTGGGGTGCCGACGGACACGCCTGGCTGATCGACCCGGCCGCGCACGGCGGGCATCGGGAGACCGATCTCGCGATGCTCGACCTCTTCGGCTGCCCGCACCTGGGGGCCGTCCTCGACGGCTACCGGCAGGTGGCGCCGCTCGCCGACGGTCGGCGGAAGCGGACCGGACTGCACCAGCTCTTCCCGCTGCTGGTGCACGCCGTGCTGTTCGGACGCGGTTACGCGGAGCAGGCGCTCGCGGCGGCCCGGGCGGCGCTCG
Source organism: Streptomyces sp. CA-249302 (assembly GCF_050936785.1). Classification (NCBI taxonomy): domain Bacteria; kingdom Bacillati; phylum Actinomycetota; class Actinomycetes; order Kitasatosporales; family Streptomycetaceae; genus Streptomyces; species Streptomyces sp. CA-249302. Next base: position 10,064,521 of record NZ_JBNJMG010000001.1, read on the forward strand.
TGGCTTGAGGGCGAGGAACGCGAACGGGCCATTTCAGAAAGGGTTTTGAGAAGGAAGCCCCGACGAGAGGACTTCCGACGCCCATGCCTACCAGTCGCGCGCGGCTTCGAGCAGATGGTCTCGTACGAGCGCCACGTGCGGGTTGGCGGAGGCGCCGGGGCGTTGGACCAGGAACCCTGTGTTGATCGGCGGGTCGTCCGGTTCGTGCAGCAGGACCAGCGCGCGCGAGGCCAGCTCGTCCGCGCACAGGTAGCGGGGGAGCACCGTGAAGCCCGTACCGCCGAGGACCGCCGCCTTGACCGCGTTCAGGTCGGGCATCGTGACCGCCGCCTGCCGGACCAGGCGCCTGCCGAAGACGTGCCGCCAGTAGCGGCGGACGATCGGCAGGTCCTCGGCGTAGGCGACCAGCGGGACGCCGTGCAGGGCTGCGGGACCGTCGGCCGTGATGCGCGCCGGGCCGCCGATGCGCTCGGCCCAGGTGGGGGACGCGACCAGCACGAACTCCTCGTCCGAGAGGGGTACGGCGGTCAGGGCGCGGCCTCGCGGGCGGAAGGTCGCGATGACGAGGTCGTGGTGGCCCGCACGCAGGTCCTCCAGGAGCGGCTCGGTCAGGCCGGGCGTGATGCGCAGCCGTACGCCGCGATCCACGAGGGGTGCCAGAGCGGGCAGGACCTGGCGGGTCAGCAGCTCGTTGGGGCCGGCCAGGTGCACCGGCTCCGGCGGACGGTCGTCGGTGGTTCCGCCCGTGAGCAGGGCGAGGGAGTCGAGGGGCTGCACGATCCGGGCGGCGAGCTCGTCGGCGTGGGGCGCGGGGGAGACACCGCGGGCCTGCCGCTCGAACAGCTCCCGGCCCAGCTGCCGCTCCAGCGCGCGGACCTGAGTGGTGACCGTGGGCTGCGACAGCCCCAGCAGCCGGGCCGCGGCCGTGAACGAGCCGGTGCGGTACACGGCGAGGAAGGTCCGCAGCAGGTTCAGGTCCAGCGCGGCGGCACCGCCGACCTGGGCGCCCACCTCCCGGGCATTGGTTTCCCTATTCCTCATATGGAGGAGCCTATTGGATTCCTATGAGTGGGCGGGGATACCGTCGAGGGCGTCACTTCCCGACGATCCGCCTGCGAGAGAGACTCATGTCGAAGATCCTGTTCGTGATGACCGGCGCCGATTACTGGACCCTGGCCGACGGCACCAAGCACCCCACCGGCTTCTGGGCCGAGGAGGCCGTCTCCCCCTACGAGGCGTTCAAGGCCGCCGGTCACGAGATCGTCGTCGCCACCCCGGGCGGCGTCGTCCCGACCGTCGACAAGGGCAGCCTCGCCGCCGAGGCCAACGGCGGGCAGGAGAACGCCGACCGGATCGCGGGGGTGCTCGCCGCCGCGACCGAACTCCAGCACCCGATCCGGCTGGAGGACGTGCACCTGGACGACTACGCCGCCGTCTTCTACCCCGGCGGCCACGGCCCCATGGAGGACCTGGCCGTCGACACCGACTCCGGGGAGCTGCTCACCCTCGCCCTCGACTCCGGCAAGCCGCTCGGGGTCGTCTGCCACGCCCCGGCCGCGCTGCTCGCCGCCACCCGGGCCGACGGCACCAACAGCTTCGCCGGCCGGCGGGTCGCCGCCTTCACCAACGTCGAGGAGACCCTGGCCGGTCTCGCGGACAAGGCCAAGTGGCTGCTCCAGGACCGGCTGACCGAGGCCGGCGTGCGGGTCCAGGTGGGCGAGCCGTTCGCTCCCAAGGTCGTCGTCGACGACAACCTCGTCACCGGCCAGAACCCGGCCTCCTCGGCGCCGCTCGCCGCGGAACTGCTGAAGAAGATCGCCTGATCCACCGTCAATTGTCGCTCCTGCAAGGGGAGTCGCCAGGCTCGCAGGCGGATGATCAGCCCTCGGGTGGCGGCTCCCCGAACCCGGGCGCAAGCACCCGCAGCGCCTCGTCCAGGAAACCGGCCAGGTCGGAGCCGTCCTGGCGCAGCCACTGCTCGTAGGCGGCCACGGCGGCTCCCAGGCAGGCGTGGCCGATCACCTGCGGCAGCAGGGCGTCCGCGGCCTGGCCCAGCCGTCGGGCCGCGAACTCGGCGACGACGGCACGCCATTCGGCGTACATGAGGGTCGAGTGCGCCTGGAGCGTGGGCACTTCGAGGATCAGCCGCATGCGCAGCCGGTGCCAGGGGATCTGGGCGGCGTCCAGCCGGTTGAAGTCGACGATCGCCTCGCGCAGCGCGTCCATCATCGGTGTCTCCGGCGGGTGGCCGTCGAGTACCTCCCGCATCCGCCGCAGTTCGCCCGTGAAGTCGCCCCACACGGCGTCGTTCTTCGACCTGTAGTAGCGGAAGAAGGTGCGGCGGCCGATCCCGGCGGCGGCCGCGATGTCCTCCACGGTCACCTCGTCGAACCCGCGCTCGGCGAACAGCCGCAGGGCGTGCCGCTCCAGCTCGGAGCGGGACGTGGACGGCCGTCGGCCGACGCGGGAGGGCGGCTCGGTGGAGGGTGGGTCCGAGGACTTCAGCACGCACTCTTCCTTTCGGCACCGGGTGCCATTATGGTCCCCCTGGTACAGAACTTGCATATCTCGCGGTGAGAGGGAGCTTCTCATGACTGTTGACGTGCAGACCGAAGAGCGTACGGCCGAGCAGGAACCCACCGAGCAGGAACTGGTGGAGGAGGACCTGCTCGTCGAGGAGGTCTCCATCGACGGCATGTGCGGCGTGTACTGAGCCGGCCGTCCGATGCCGACCTTCGACATGGCCGGACCGTGGACCCTGCACCCGCAGGTCGCGGTCCGCCCGGAACCCTTCGGGGCCCTGCTCTACCACTTCGGCACCCGCCGCCTGTCGTTCCTCAAGGACCTCCGGCTGCTGGCCGCGGTCCGGCTCCTGACCGACGAACCCAGCGCCGCGGACGCCTGCCGCACCGCGGGCATCCACGACCACGAACTGGCCCGCTACCGGGCCGCGTTGGCGACGCTGGCGACGTCCCACATGATCGTGCAGCGCACGCCCCCTTCGCCGACAGAGGCCTCATGACATCCTCCGCACCCCCGCGCCCGGCCCGGCTGGTGGACCACTTCCAGTACGGCCTCGACGCACCGATCTGCCTGACCTGGGAACTGACCTACGCCTGCAACCTGTCCTGCGTCCACTGCCTCTCCAGCTCCGGCCGCCGCGACCCGCACGAGCTGAGCACCGAAGAGTGCAAGGCCGTCATCGACGAGCTCGAACGGATGCAGGTCTTCTACGTCAACATCGGCGGCGGCGAACCCACCGTCCGCCCCGACTTCTGGGAACTCGTCGACTACGCCACCGCCCGCCGCGTCGGCGTGAAGTTCTCCACCAACGGCATCCGCATCACCCCCGAGGCGGCCCGCCGACTCGCAGCCTCCGACTACGTCGACGTACAGCTGTCCCTGGACGGTGCCACGGCCGAGGTCAACGACGCGGTGCGCGGCAAGGGTTCGTACGACACCGCCCTGCGCGCCATGACCAACCTCCGGGTGGCCGGCTTCCGCGGCTTCAAGATCTCGGTCGTCGCCACCCGCCACAACATCGGCCAGCTCGACGAGTTCAAGGCCCTCGCGGACCGCTACGACGCCCAGCTCCGCCTCACCCGGCTGCGCCCGTCCGGCCGCGGCGCCGACGTCTGGGACGAACTCCACCCGACCGCGGCACAGCAACGGCAGCTCTACGACTGGCTGTTGGCGCACGGCGAGAACGTCCTCACCGGCGACTCCTTCTTCCACCTCGCCGCCTTCGGCGGCGCGCTGCCCGGCCTGAACCTGTGCGGCGCCGGACGGGTGGTGTGCCTGATCGACCCGGTCGGGGACGTCTACGCCTGCCCGTTCGCCATCCACGACACCTTCAAGGCCGGCAACGTCCGCGACGACGGCGGCTTCACCCGGGTGTGGCGGGAGTCCGAACTCTTCACCGACCTGCGCCGCCCGCAGACCGGCGGCGCGTGCACCAGCTGTTCGGCGTACGACTCCTGCCGCGGCGGCTGCATGGCGGCGAAGTTCTTCACCGGGCTGCCCCTCGACGGCCCCGACCCGGAGTGCGTACAGGGTTACGGCGAAACGGCGTTGGCGGATCCGGCACGCACCGTCCCCGCCCAGGGCCAGGACCACTCGCACCGCGGCCGTAAGCCCGTGTTCGTCTCGATCGGCGGGCGCCCGGAAGAGTCCCGCACCCCGCCCGTCTCCGCGTGCGAGGAACACCCGCTGGCCGGATTCCGGCCCGCCGAACTCCCGTAACCCCTTGTGAGAGGCACCCATGGGCCACCGCTGGTTCGAGACCGTCGCACACGCCCAGCAGCGGGCCAAGCGACGGCTCCCCAAGTCCGTCTACAGCGCCCTGCTCGCCGGGTCCGAGGCGGGCGTGTCCTACCGGGACAACACCGCCGCGTTCCAGGAGTTGGGCTTCGCGCCGCATGTGGCCGACCTCGCCGCCGAGCGGGTCACGGCGACGACGGTGATGGGCCAGGAGATCGCGCTGCCCGTGGTGATCTCCCCGACCGGTGTCCAAGCCGTGCATCCCGAGGGCGAGTCGGCGGTCGCGCGGGCCGCCGCCGCGCGAGGCACGGCGATGGGGCTCAGCTCCTTCGCGAGCAAGCCGGTCGAGGAGGTCGTGGCGGCGAATCCGAAGACCTTCTTCCAGATGTACTGGATGGGCTCCAAGGACTCGATGCTCCGCTCGATGGAGCGCGCCCGTGCCGCCGGGGCGGTCGGCCTGATCGTCACCCTCGACTGGTCCTTCTCGCACGGGCGTGACTGGGGCAGCCCCTGGATCCCGGAGCGCCTCGACCTCAAGGCGATGGCCAAGCTCGCCCCACAGGGCCTGTCCCGGCCCGGCTGGCTCCTCGACTACGTCCGCTCCGGCAGCCTCCCCGACCTGACCACCCCCAACCTGTCCGACGAGAACGGGGTCGCCCCCGGCTTCTTCGGCGCGTACGGGCAGTGGATGGGAACCCCGCCGGCCAGTTGGGACGACGTGCGCTGGATGCGCGACGAATGGCAGGGTCCCTTCCTCGTCAAGGGCATCTCGCGGGTCGACGACGCCCGCCGGGCCGTCGACATCGGCGCCACCGCGCTCTCGGTCTCCAACCACGGCGGCAACAACCTCGACACCACGCCCGCGCCCATCCGTCTGCTGCCCGCGGTGGCGGACGCGGTCGGTGAGCAGATCGAGGTACTGCTCGACGGCGGTGTCCGACGGGGCAGTGACGTCGTCAAGGCCCTGGCGCTGGGCGCCCGGGCGGTCCTCATCGGCCGCGCCTATCTGTGGGGGCTCGCGGCCGGGGGCCAGGCGGGTGTCGAGAACGTCCTCGACGTCCTGGCCGGCGGCATCGACTCGGCCCTGCGCGGCCTCGGCCGCGGCTCCGTCCACGACCTCACCCCGGATGACGTGCTCGTCCCGCAGGGCTTCACCCGCAGCGTCCCGGAGCGGACGTGACGGCCGAGCTGGCGAGGCTCGCCTGGACCGACGTACCGGACCGGCCCCTCGTCCTGGTGCCGCTCGGGTCCTTCGAACAGCACGGGCCGCACCTGCCGTTGGACACGGACACGCGGATCGCGGACGCCGTCGCGCACGCGGTGGCGAAGCGGCTGCCGGGAGAGGTGGTCCTGGCGCCGCCCGTCGGGTACGCGGCCAGCGGCGAGCACCAGGGCTTCCCGGGCACGATCTCCATCGGCAACGAGGCGCTCCGGTTCGTGCTCGTGGAACTCGTGCGCTCGCTCACCCTCTGGTCCGGGCGGGTCGTGTTCCTCAACGGGCATGGCGGGAACGCCAGTTGTCTGGCCGGTGCGATCCGTCTGCTGGCGGGCGAGGGGCGGGACGTCGCGAACGTGCCGTGCTTTCCCCCGGACGGCGACGCGCACGCCGGACACACCGAGACCTCCCTGATGCTCCATCTCGCCCCGGAACTGGTCCACATGGACCGAGCCTGGCGCGGAAACACGGCGCCGATACGGGAGTTGATGCCCACCCTCCTCGCCGGAGGCGTCGCCGCCGCGTCCGCCTCCGGAGTCCTCGGCGACCCGACGACCGCGACGGCCGAGGAAGGGGCGCGCCTCTTCGACGCGCTGGTCACCGACGTGGCCGCCCGCCTCCAGACCGAGGGGGTGCGACGGTGACCGGGCGCGACGCCTACGGCTCCGTCGTCGAACTCGGGCCCCAGGTAAGGCAGTACGACGGCGGACGCGTCCTCGTCGGCGGCTCCCCGCCCCGACTCGTCCGCCTCGCGGCAGCCGCCGGGCCCTTGCTGAAGAACCGCCGCATCCGACTCGACTCCCGCCCGGCCGCCCGCCTCGCGGACCGACTCGTCGCGCTCGGCATGGCCCACCCTGTCGCGGCCGAACTCCCGCCCGTGGATGTTGAATTGACGACCGTTGTCGTCCCGGTCCGTGACCGGGCCCTGGAGTTGGACCGGCTGCTCACCGGTGTCGGCGGCCTGACACCGGTCATCGTCGTCGACGACGGCTCACGCGCCCCGCTCGCCGTGGCCCGCGTCGCCGCCCGCCACGGCGCCCGGCTCATCGCCCTCGACGAGAACCGCGGCCCGGCGGCGGCCCGCAACGCAGGCCTGCGCCAGGTCCGTACGCCCTATGTCGCCTTCGCCGACTCGGACGTCGTCCTCACGCCAGAATCCCTGCGCACCCTCCTCCGCCACTTCAACGACCCTCAACTGGCCGTCGTCGCTCCCCGCGTGCTGGGCCTCGACACCCAGGCCCCCGGCTGGCTGTCGCGCTACGAAGCCGCCCGCTCCTCCCTCGACCTCGGCCCGCAGCCCGCCCTCGTCCACCCCCGCTCACGGGTTTCGTGGATCCCCAGCGCCTGCCTGGTCGCCCGGGTCGACGCGCTCGGCAAGGGATTCGACGAACGCCTGCGGGTCGGCGAGGACGTCGACCTGGTCTGGCGACTGACCGCCGAGGGGCGACGTATCCGCTACGACCCCGCGGTCACCGTCCGGCACGACCACCGGACCCGCTTCACCAAGTGGGTTGCGCGCAAGGCCTATTACGGCAGCGGGGCCCACGCGCTGGCGCAGCGCCACGGTGCCGCGATCGCTCCGGCCACGCTCACGCCCTGGGCCGCCACCGTCGCGGGCGCCCTGCTCGCGCAACGTGCCTGGTCCGTACCGGTCGCCGGTGCGGTGGCGGCGACGGTGACCCGTGGCTACGCCCGTGACATCACCGCGGGCACCGATGATCCACGGCGGCTCGCGGCCTCCCTCACGGGGCTGGGCATCGCGGCCACCGCGGAGCAGACGGCGGCACTGCTGCTGCGGCACTGGTGGCCCTTGGCTGCTGCCGGGTGCGTGGTGTCCCGTCGGGTGCGGCGCGCGACCGTGTTGGCGGCGGTCGTGGACGGTCTCCTCGAACACCGGCGCTGCGCACCGGAGTTGGACCCGGTGCGCTTCGTCCTGGCGCGGCGCGTGGATGACCTCGCCTATGGGGCCGGGCTGTGGGCCGGGGCGGTTCGGGGGCGGTCGGCTCGCTGTCTGCTGCCGGAGATCCGCGGGCGGCGGGAACGGTGAGCGTCCGCCGGTGGCTGCGGGTGCTGGGCGAGGTGACTCGTCCGACGGTCCCGGTCCCTGATGCCGGGTGCCCTCTCCTCGACTGGGCCGAGTCCGGTGCCATGGCCCTCACCGGTCACGGGAACGGGCCGCCCGTGCTCTCGCCCGGCTCGATGTGGCCCTTGCTGCGGGAGACGGGAGCCGCCCTCACCTGGCTGAGCGGCCGGACCGGCCGTCCCGTCCACACCGACCCGGCGCTCCTGCTCACCGGCCGAGCGGGCGCAAGGAATCTCACCCGTCAGGGCCGTACATCGGCGGGCGGCGCGACCAGGCTGCTGCACGCCTCCGACGGCTGGTGCGCCCTGACCCTGAGCCGCCCCGAGGACCTCGAACTCGTCCCCGCCATCCTGGGCCGCGCCGAGGTCACCGACCCCTGGCAGGCGCTCACCACAGCCGTCAGCGGCACACGGGCACGTGAATTCGCCGCGCACGTACGGCAGTTCGGGCTGCCGGTCGCCGCCCTCCCACCCGAACCCCCTGCCGTCGACGCCCCCTGGCGGGTCACCCGCATCGCCCCGCCCGAGCCCGCCCTGCGACTCGACGGCGCCCTCGTCGTGGACCTCTCCTCGCTCTGGGCCGGACCCCTGTGCGCCCAGCTGCTGGGCCGGGCCGGCGCCCGGATCGTGAAGGTGGAGAGCACCCGGCGCCCCGACGGCGCACGGTCCGGGAGCCGCAGCTTCTACGACTGGCTCCATGCCGGACACGAGAGCGTCGCCGTCGACTTCACCACGGCCGAGGGGCGGGCCGCTCTCGCCGAGTTGGTGCGTGCCGCGGACGTGGTGATCGAGGCCTCCCGGCCGCGCGCGCTGGCCCAGTTGGGGTCGGCGCCGGAGGAGCTTCGGCACCGTGCGGGCAAGGTGTGGGTGAGCATCACGGGGTACGGGCGCCGCCATCCCGACCGGGTCGCCTTCGGCGATGACGCGGCCGTCGCGGGCGGGCTGGTGGGCTGGTCCGACGGGGAGCCGGTGTTCTGCGCCGACGCGGTGGGCGATCCGCTGACGGGAGTTGTCGCCGCGCTCGGGGTGATGGGGGCGGTGGCGGTGGGGGGCGGGATGTTGATCGACGTGGCGATGCGGGATGTGGCGGGGGCGTTTGCGGGGGCGGGGGCGGTGGAGCACGGGCCGCATCCGGTGAGCGAGGGGGCGGTGGAATGTGCCGCGCTCGGGCGGACTGTGCCGATACGCCCGCCGCGCGTACCGGCCCCCACGGGTCGAGCACCCACGATGGGCGCCGACACAGCCCGTGTGCTGGCGGAAACGCCCGTCAACCAAGATCCCCGTACACGACCCGCCCCCCGATGAACGTCCCCCGCACCTGACCGGCATCAGGCGCCCGCAACACCTCGCCCAGTGGCCGGTCCAGCAGGACCAGGTCCGCCGACGCGCCCTCCACGATCCGGCGCGCCGGACCGCCGGGGTCGTGCAGGGGGCAGAGCAGTCCGCGCAGAACCGTCTCCGCGGGCACCCGCTCCTCGGGACCCAGCACCCGCCCCGACGGCGTCGTCCGCTCCGTCGCCGCCCGCAGACAGGCCCACGGATCCGGATCCCCGTATGGTGCGTCGCTGCTCGGCGCCACCCGGATGCCCGCCCGCAGGAGCCCGCCGTACCGCCACAGATCCCGTCGGTCCTCGGGCTCGACGCGGGCCCAGTAGTCGTCGCCGCGCCGGATGACGAGCGTCGGCTGGGTGACGACCCGGACGCCCCGTGCCGCCAGTTCCTTCGCCGCGGCCGGATCGGCGACGGCACAGTGTTCCACGCGGTCGCCCTCGACCACGCCCGCCGTCTCCAGCGCGGCCAGCGTCAGCGCCAGGGCCGTGCGGGTCACGCAGTGCACGGCCACGGCACGGCCGTCGGCGTGCGCGTGGCGGATCCGCTCGGTGAGGTCGTCGAGGTCGGGGAGGGCGTGATCGGCGACGACCAGCTTCACCGGGCCGACGGTCAGGCGAGGGTGGGTGGAGGCGGCGGCATCCGCGGCCATCACCATGACGTGCTGGGGCAGCTCGTCCCGCCGTACCGCATCGGCGACCACCTCGCCCGCGCCGGCGTCCGGCGTCGCGTCCGCGACATGCGTGACCCCCCAGGCGGCCAGCCGCGCCCCCACCGCCCGCAGCGACGGCGGCCGCCCCCCGATCGCCGAGCGCAGCCACGCATCCGCCCGCCACAACCGTCCCGTCGGCCGGCCACCGGCATCCCGCTCGACGCCCTCGTGGTCCCCGAGCCGCGCCAGCCCCGCGGAGTTCACCACCCACAGCGCCCCGGACCGATGCTGCACCCGCACCGGCACCCCGCCGCCGAACCCGTCCAGCACATCCCGGTCCAGCTCACCGTGGACCACGTCGTCGTACCCGACCGCACGCACCCACCCGTCCTCGGCCGCCCGAGCCTCCGAGAACACCGGCGCCAGACCCTCCCGTGCGACACCCGCCAGATCGACCGAGGTCTCGGCCGCCGCCATCGCCGCGAGGTGCAGATGATGATCGGCCAGCCCCGGCAGCAGCGCGCCACCACCACCTCGTACGAGGAACTCGTCGGCCAGTGACGGGAGTCGAGGCCCGATCTCCGTCACCAACCCCGCTCGGATCCGGACGTCGATCAGCCCCTCCGCCGGGTAGCGCTCGACGCCGCGCAGGAGCAGGTGGCCGTCACCGTTCATGGTCGTCTATCTCGTCGATGAGCCCCCATCGGAGGGCCGTACCCGCATCGAGCCGCGCCCCGCTCAGCACCATCCACGCCGTCCGCCACCGGCCGATCCGCCGCGGCACGCTCACCGTGCCGCCCGCGCCCGGCACCAGCCCCATGGCCACCTCGGGCAGCAGGAAGAAGGTGTCGGGGGCGGCGACCACCCGGCCGGCGAACGCGGCCATCTCGATGCCCGCGCCGACCGCCGCGCCCCGCACCCGGACCGTCACCCGTTCCCGGAGCCGGTCGATCAAGCGCCACGGCGCCCGGTCCAGGCGAACCAGGTACGCGGCCACGAGATCCCGCGCGCTGCCGAACTCGGCGAGGTCGCCCCCACTGCTGAACACCGGCCCGGCACCGGTGAGTTCGACCTCGTCGATCGTCGCGTCGAGAGCGGCCAGTTCAAGGGCCTCGTACAACTCCTCGCGCATCCGGAAGCTGAACGCGTTCCGGCGGTCGGGGCGGTCGAGGAGGATCGACAGCCGACCGCCGTTCCGTTCGAGGCGGACGAAGGGTCCCCCGGCGGTGGCGGGCATCGTCGTCCGGCCGTCCAGCCAGGCCGCGAACTCGGTTCCGCCCAGGAGCATCGAGTACGCCGACGCCTCGGCCGCCAGTCCCTGGAGAGTGCCGAGGGACGGGGTCTGGCGCAGGAGCTGGCCCAGGGCGAGGCTTGCCTGCGGGTTTCGCTCGACGGCCTGGGTCAGGGTCGCGTACGCCTTCTCCGGGTCTTCCGCCGGCACCAACGCCCGGTCGTCCGGCGCCACTTGAGGACCCGCCAGCGTCAGCGTGAGCGCGTCCAGCAGGGGGCGCAGCCGCTCGGGCGGCTGCTGTGTCGCCAGCCCGATCGTGAGGGACAGGGAGTCGCGTACCTGCTCGGCGGCGGTGGCCGGGTCGGGGCCCTGCCAGTCGTCGAGTACCAGGCAGCGCACCGGGGCGTGCGGACGCCCGTCAGGGGAGAGCCGCAGCCCTTCGTCGACGCCCGTTCCGTTCATCCATCAAGGGTAATCGATTCCTCTCAGCGGTATTCTCCCTACCGGTATTGGCATTCTCATTTTCCGCAAGTACCGTATCCGGCGATGAATGACTTCGCCCAGACCTCGTCCGGCATCCCGCTCAAGCCGGTCTACGGACCGGCCGACCGGGCTGCCGAGCCGCCCGAACCGGGCGTGTTCCCGTTCACGCGCGGCAACTACGCCTCCGGCTACCGCGGGCGCCTGTGGACGTTGCGGCAGTACTCGGGCTTCGGCACCGCCGAGGAGTCGAACCGGCGCTACCGCTATCTGCTGGAGCAGGGCGGCACCGGCCTCTCGGTGGCGCTCGACCTGCCCACCCAGTGCGGTTACGACTCCGACGATCCGGAGGTGAGCGAGGAGGTCGGGCGGGTCGGTGTCGCCGTCGACACCCTCGCCGACGCCGAGGTGCTCTTCGAGGGCATCCCGCTGGACCGGATCAGTACCAGCTTCACCATCAACGGGACCGCGGCGATCCTGCTCGCCTTCTACGTGGCCGCGGCCGAGCGCAGGGGCGTGCCCCGGGCTAAGCTCACCGGCACCATCCAGAACGACATCCTCAAGGAGTACGCCTCCCGCGGGACCTGGATCTGGCCGCCCGAGCCGTCCCTGCGGCTGATCGCGGACACGATCGAGTTCTGCGCGGCCGAGGTGCCGAAGTTCAACGCGATCTCCGTCGCCGGGGCGCACTTCCGGGACGCGGGCGCCAACGCCGTGCAGGAGATGGCGTTCACGCTCGCCGACGGGGTGACGTACGTCGACACGGTGCTGGAACGCGGCCGGATGACGATCGATCAGTTCGCCCCGCAGGTCTCCTTCTTCTTCTACACGCACGGCGACTTCTTCGAGGAGGTCGCCAAGTACCGTGCCGGGCGCAGGCGTTGGGCGACCATCGTGCGGGAGCGGTACGGCGCCTCGTCCGACAAGGCCGCCATGTTCCGCTTCGGGTGCGTCGCCGGCGGGGCCTCGCTGTACGCCCCGCAGGCCCGCAACAACACCGTCCGGGTCGCCTACGAGGCGCTGGCCTCGGTGCTCGGCGGCGTCCAGTCGATGTTCACGGCCGCCTGGGACGAGCCCTTCGCGCTGCCCAGCGAGGAGTCGGCGACACTGGCTCTGCGCACCCAGCAGATCCTCGCCCACGAGACCGGGGTCGCCCGCGTGGCCGACCCGCTCGGTGGCTCGTACTTCGTGGAGGCACTGACCGACGCCACCGAGGAGCGGATCGTCGAGATCATGGCCGACCTGGAGGCGCACGGGGGCATGGTCCGGGCGATCGAGGACGGCTATCTGCAGGGGCTCATCGCCGACGAGGCCTACCGGGTGCACCAGGACGTCGAGGCGGGCACGAGGCCGGTCGTCGGGGTCAACCGGTACGTCGACGAGAACGAGCCGGCCCCCGACGTAGCCACCTACGAGCTCGACGCCAAGGGGCGCGAGACCCAGCTCGAGCGGCTCGCCCGGGTCAAGGCCGAACGCGATCCGGCCGCCGTGCGCGACTGTCTCGCCGCCCTGTCGCGCGCCGCCGAGGGCAGCGACAACCTGATGGGCCCCCTCGTCGACTGCGCCAACGCCTACTGCACGGTCGGCGAGATGGTGGGCGCGCTCAAGGACGTGTGGGGCGAGTTCCAGCAACCGGTGGTGTTCTGATGGGGACGACGGTGGTGTTCTGATGGGGACCAGGATCCTGATCGCCAAGCCCGGGCTCGACGGGCACGACCGGGGCGCCAAGATCGTGGCGCGGGCGCTGCGCGACGCCGGCTTCGAGGTCGTCTTCACCGGCATCCGGCAACGGGTCGAGGACATCGTGGCGACCGCCGTCCAGGAGGACGTGGCGGTGGTCGGCCTGAGCATGCTGTCCGGCGCGCATCTCGCGCTGACCGCCCGGACCGTCGAGGGCCTGCGGGCCGCCGACGCCGGTGACATCACGGTCGTCGTCGGCGGCACCATCCCCCCGGCGGACGTACCCCGGCTGAAGGCCGCGGGCGCCGCGGGCGTGTTCCCCACCGGCACCCCCTTGGAGGTCCTCGTCGCCGAGGTGCGCGCGCTGACGACCACCCCCGCCTCACCCTGACCCTCCGCACGCGCGGAGCCTTCGAAACCCCGGACCCTGGAGGGAACGTGCGGATCGGCGTCATGATCGGCCCCGAGCGGGGCGACTCCACCCGCAAGGTCTCGCGGATGATCGCGGACGTGGAGTGGGCCGAGTCGGCGGGCATGGACACCGCCTGGATTCCCCAGATACCCACGGACTTCGACGCGTTGACGGCCGTCGCGCTGATGGGCGCGCGGACCTCGCGGATCGAGCTGGGCACCGCGGTCGTACCGCTCCAGGCCCAGCACCCGATCGCCCTCGCCCGCCAGGCCCTGTCCGCGCAGGCCGCGGCCGGCGGGCGGCTGGCGCTGGGCGTCGGGCCCTCGCACCACTGGATCATCCAGGACATGCTCGGCCTGCCCTACGAGCGCCCGGCCGGCCTCACCCGCGACTACCTCGACATCCTGGACGCGGCCCGCAACGGCCCCGGTCCCATCGACGTCGAGAACCGCACCTACACCGTGCACAACCCCCTCGACATCGCCCCGATCGCCCCGCTGCCCATCCTGCTCGCCGCCCTCGGGCCGGTGATGCTCCAGCTGGCGGGGGAGCGGGCCGACGGGACCGTGCTGTGGATGGCCGACGAACGGGCCGTCTCCGAACATGTCGTCCCCCGCATCACCAAGGCCGCCGAGTCGGCCGGGCGGCCCGCCCCGCGCATCGTCGCCGGTATCCCGGTCTGCCTGTGCCGGCCCGCCGAGGTCGACGCGGCCCGCGAACGCGCAAACCGCATCCTCGGCGAGGCCGAGATCTCGCCCAACTACCAGCGGCTGCTGGACTACGGCGACGCCCGGGACATCGGCGACCTGTGCGCGGCGGGCGACGAGGCGGCCATCGCGGCCCGCTTCAAGAGGTTCGCGGAGGCCGGGGTGACCGACCTGTCCGTACGGCTGCTGCCCATCGGCGAGGGCCGCGACGAACTCGTCGCCTCCAAGCGCCGCACCCGCGAGATGATCTCCCACCTCGCCGCGGAGTTCAGGTGACCGCGGGACCCCTCGCGGGCCTGCGCATCCTGGAGGTCGGCCACATCCTCGCGGGCCCGTTCGCCACCATGCTCCTGGCCGACCTCGGCGCCGAGGTCACCAAGGTCGAACCACCGGGCGGCGACCTCTCCCGCCAGGTGGGCGACGCCTACTTCGCCAGCATCAACCGCAACAAGCGCAGCATCTGCCTGGACCTCGGCAGCGAGGAAGGGCGGGCAGAACTGGGGGAGTTGGCCGCCGACGCGCACGCGCTGCTGGTCAACCTCAAACCCTCGGTGATACGGCGGCTCGGGCTGACGTACGACAGTCTGCGCCGCTTCAACGAGCGGATCGTGTGCGTCGCCGTCACCGGTTACGGACTGGACGGCGGTGACGACCCGGCCTTCGACTACGTCATCCAGGCCGCCACCGGCGTCGCCGCGCTGACCGGCGATCCCGCCGGGCCGCCGACGCTGCCCGGATACTCGTCCGTCGACAACTCGGCGGCCCTGACAGCCGCGTTGGGCCTGCTCGCCCAGATCGTGTCCGGCAACGGCGGTCAAGTCGACGTCGCGCTGCGGGACGTGATGCTCGCCCAGCTCAACTACCGGGCCTCCGCCTACCTCAACGACGGGGTCGAGCCACGCCGTATGCCGGGCGGCGCGCACTCCTACTACGTGCCGGCCCAGCTCTTCCCCACGGCGGAAGGGCACTTGGCGCTGTTCGTCACGCACGACGGCTTCTGGAAGACCTTCGCCGGCGAGGCCCGGATCGACGGCTTCCCGACCATGGCCGAGCGCGCCGCTCGACGCGACGAGGTGCTGGACGCCGTCACGCGGGCCCTTGCCGCGGACACGGCCCGCGGCTGGGAGGCGCGGCTGCGCCCCCTCGGCGTCCCGGCGGCGGCCGTCCGCACGCTGCCCGAAGCCCTGGACGCCACACCGGAGATGGTCGTGCGGGCCGGTGACTTCAGGCTGGTCGCGGGCCCGCTCCGGATCGCCGGATACGAGCCCGAGTACCGGCCGCCGCCCCGCCTCGGGGAGCACGGCTCACTCGTAGTGGACGGTGACTGACCCCTCGTCCGGGACGCCCTGGCAGGTGAGGACGTAGCCTTCGGCCACCTCCTCCTCGGTCAGGGCGTCGTTCACGCGCATGGTCGCGCTGCCCTCGGTCAACTTGGCCATGCAGCTGGCGCAGTTGCCCGCCTCGCAGGAGAACGGCGGGGTGAGCCCGGCCCGGCGGGCGCTCTGCAGCAGGGTCTCGTTCGGGTGCTTGGGCACCGACACACGCTTGTTGCCCAGCAGGATCGTGACGGTGCCCGAGACCTCCGGGGGCTTGGTCCCGTTCACCACGGGCGCCGGCGCACCACCGCCGAACCGCTCGCTGAACACCCGTCCAGGACCGGGCAGCGCCGACTCCACGAGCTCCATGAAGGGCTCGGGCCCGCACACATAGGCGTCCCCGGCGGCGTCCGCTCCGACGAACTCCCGTATGGCCGCCGGGTCGAGGAACCCGCGCTCGGCGTCGTGATGCCGTACGACGGTCAGCCGTCCCGGATGGTGCGCGACCAGGTCCTCCAGCACCGAGCGGAAGATCGCCGCGTCCCGGTCCCGGTCGGCGCAGAGCAGCCGGACGTCGCGGTCGGTGGTGACCAGCGCGCTCTTGGCCAGGGAGAGGATCGGCGTGATGCCGCTGCCGCCGCTGAAGCCGAGCAGCGGCGAGTCGGCCGGGCGGAGGCAGAACAGGCCGCGCGGCTGGGTGAGTTCGAGTTCGTCGCCCTCCTCGACGTGATCGATCAGCCAGTTGGAGACCTTGCCGTCCGGGACGCGCTTGACCGTGGTCGTCAGTTCGGCGTCGGCCTCCGGGGCGCTCGACATCGAGTACGAGCGGAGCAGGTCCCGGCCGTCGACATGCACCCGGAAGACGCAGAACTGCCCCGCCTGATAGGTGAACGGGCCGTCGTGCGGGTCCAGCACGAACGTCCGGGCGTCGGCGGTCTCCTCGATGATCTTGACGACGGTCGCGCGCCGGAACAGGGCGGGGCTCGCCATGGACGCCCTCCTTCTCCCTCTGGTATCAAGGTTCTAACAAAGCGAGAATACTATTCTCGCTCAGTAGATGGGACCCTCTCAACAGGCGGGGGCAGGGATATGACCGAACGGGCCGCGCTGGTCTTCGAAGACCGGGAGTACGGCCGGACCGAGCTGACGGCACTCGCGGACGGGCTGGCCGGGACGCTGGCCCTGCGGGGCGTGCGGGCGGGGGAGCGGGTCGCGCTCATGTCGTCCAACCGGCCGGAGTTCGTGCTCGCGGTGCTGGCCGTCTGGCGGCTCGGCGCCGCCGTAGTACTGCTCAGTCCGGCATGGAAGCGGGGCGAGGTCGAGCACGCCCTGGAGATCACCGGGCCCGCGCATGCGATCGGCGACCACCCGGTGCTCGCCGGGCTCATGCCGATGCTGCACCTCGACGAACCGATCGAGCCGGGGCACGGCGACGAGGTTGCGTACGACCCGGAGGCCGACGCCGTCCTGGTGTTCAGCTCCGGCACCACCGGCATGCCCAAGGCGGTCCGGCACACGCACGGCTCGCTCGCCGCCGCCGTGATCCACTGGCGGGACGCCCTCGGGCTCACCTCCGCCGACCGCATCCAGATCGCCACCCCGCCCTCGCACATCCTCGGGCTGCTCAACATCGTGACGGCCCTGGAGGCCGGCGCCTGGCTGCGGCTGCACCGCCGCTTCGACCTCGACCGGCTGCTGCACCACATCGAACTCGACCGCATCACCGTCGAGATGGCCGTCGCCCCGATCGCGCTCGCCATCGCCTCCCACCCCAAGCTGGAGCGCTACGACCTCTCCTCGCTGCGCTACATCATGTGGGGCGCGACCCCGGTCACCCCGAGCATCGCCGAGACGGTGACCCGGCGGACCGGAGTGCCCTGGGTGCCGGCCTACGGCGCCAGCGAACTGCCCGTCATCGCCTGCAACCCGCTCGACGGAGCCCGCCTGGACTCACCCGGCCGGCCCGTGCCCGGGGTGAGCATGCGCGTCGTCTCGCTGGAGACCGGGGAGCCGGTCGGGCCGGGCGAGACGGGCGAGATCGAGGTGCGCTCGGCGTCCCTGATGGCCGGGTACCTGCCCGCCGAGGCCACCGCGGACGCCCTGCACGACGGCTGGTACCGCACCGGCGACGTCGGCAGCCTCGACGCGGACGGCTGGGTGCGGCTCACCGACCGCTCGAAGGAAATGATCAAGGTACGGGCCTTCCAGGTCGCCCCGGCCGAGGTGGAGGCCGTGCTGCACGGGCATCCCGCGGTCGCCGACTGCGCGGTGTTCGGCGTCCCCGACGGAGCGGACGGCGAGGCGGTCGTCGCGGCCGTCCAGCGGGCCGCCCCGGTCGAGGCCGACGAGCTGGCCGACCTGGTCGGCAACCGGCTGGCCTCCTACAAACGGCCCCGCCGCATCGAGTTCGTGACCGAGATCCCCCGCCTGCCCTCCGGAAAGGTCCTGAGGCGCGTCCTCAAGGAACAGATCCTCCGCGAACGGCTCACCGAGGAGCGCGATGGACGTACGTCTGACAGCTGAGCAGCGCCAACTCCGGGACGCGGCAGCCCGGTTGGCCGACGATCTGGGACCCGGCTCGGTCCTGGACCTGGACGACACCGACCGGATCGCGCGGCTGGAGAAGGCGGTCGGGGCGACCGGCTGGCGGGCGCTGCGGTCCGACGGCGCGTCCGGCGTCGAAGTGGCCCTGGTCGTCGAGGAGTTCGGGCGAGGACTGGTCGACGTACCACTGCTCGGACCCGTACTCGCCGACGACCTCGCCTGGGGCATCTCGGCGGCGACCGTGGCCGTGGACGGCGAAGCACGGGACGCGCGGGGCATGCGGCAGGCCGTCGAGATCGAGGACAACCGGGTGCTGTCCACGGAGATCGGCCCGCCCGCCGTCGGCGCCGACCTGACCCGCCACAGCGCCGAACTGCGCGGCACCCCGCAGGAGATAGGCACCCTCACCGACGAAACCGCCGACCGCTGGCGGGCGTTGGCCCTCGTCGCCACCTCCGCCGACCTCCTCGGCACCGCCCGCGGCGCCCACGCCCTCGCCTGCGACTACGCCAGGATCCGCGAACAGTACGGCCGTACGATCGGCTCCTACCAGGCCGTCGCCCACCTCCTCGCCGAAGGACTGGCCCTGATCGAGGGCTCGGTCAGCGTGCTGAGGCACGCCGCCTGGGCCGTCGACGAACTGCCGCCCGCCGAGGCGCTGCACGCCGCCCGCATCGCCAAGCTCTACTGCGCCCGCGCCTCCCGGACCGTCTGCGAGACCGCCGTCCAGGTGCACGGCGGCATCGGCAACACCTGGGAGTGCCTCGCCCACGTACACCTGCGCCGGGCCCTGACGTCCGCCGAGCTGTTCCCCGTGCGCCTGGAGGAGATCGACCGTGGACTTTCGTGACTCGCCCGAGGAGGCCGCCTTCCGCGACCGCCTGCGCACCTGGCTCACCGAACAGGCCGGCGCCTTCCCCACCACGGGCGACGAGTACTGGGCCCGCCAGGGCGAATGGCACCGCGCCCTGCACGCGGCCGGCTTCTTCGGCCTCTCCTGGCCCCAGGAGTACGGCGGCCACGACCTCCCGCCCGTCTACGACGTCATCCTCGATGAGGAACTCGCCCGCGCC
The DNA here is from genome assembly GCF_050936785.1 of Streptomyces sp. CA-249302. Taxonomy (NCBI): domain Bacteria; kingdom Bacillati; phylum Actinomycetota; class Actinomycetes; order Kitasatosporales; family Streptomycetaceae; genus Streptomyces; species Streptomyces sp. CA-249302. The sequence continues at coordinate 10,083,503 of NZ_JBNJMG010000001.1, forward strand.
GGAACCCCGGCCCGCCCCAGCCTCGGCTACCTCGTCCAGGGCCTCGGCCGGCACGGCAGCGAGGAACTGCGCCGACGCTTCCTGCCCGGCATGATCGACGGCACCGAGCGCTGGTGCCAGGGCTTCAGCGAACCCGGCGCCGGCTCCGACCTCGCCTCCCTCACCACCACCGCCACCCGCGACGGCGACACCTACACCGTCCGCGGCCACAAGATCTGGACCAGCTACTCCGACGTCGCCGACTGGTGCCTCCTCCTCGCCCGCACCGAACCGGACGCACCCCGCCACAAGGGCATCTCCGCGTTCATCGTCTCCATGGACCAACCGGGCATCGAACAGCGCCCGTTGAAGATGATGAGCGGGGTCACGAAGGAGTTCGGCCAGGTCCTCTTCGACGGTGCGACCGTCCCCGCGGACCAGATGGTGGGCGCACCCGGCGAAGGCTGGGCGCTGGCCATGACGGTCGTCGGCCACGAACGCGAACCCTCCACCCTCGGCTTCACCGCCCGCTACGGCAAGGTCGTCCGCGAACTCCTGGCCCGCACCGAAGGCCCCCCGCCCCCCGAACTCTCCTGGGCGGTCGTCGAGACGGAGATGCTCCGCCTGCACGTCCGCCGCCGCCTCTCCGAACAGCTCGACGGCGTCTCGCACGGCCCCGAGGGGTCCCTCGACAAGCTCCTCATGACCTGGACGGAACAGACCGTCGGCCACGCGGCCCTGGCCGTCGGCGGCACCGGCGACCCGGACCTCCTGCACACCTACCTCTACAGCCGCGCGCAGAGCGTCATGGGCGGCACCTCGCAGATCCAGAAGAACATCATCGCCTCGCGAATCCTCGGCCTGGGAGCCTGACATGACGGACGATCAGAACCTGTACGGCATGCCGGAGGAGATCGAGGTCCGCGCGGACGGCCCGCTGCGGATCATCACCCTCAACCGGCCCGCCGTCCACAACGCCGTCAACGACCCGCTGCACACCGGGCTCGCCCTGCTCTGGCCCCGGCTGGCCGCCGACCGGGAGGCCCGCGCGGCCGTACTGACCGGGGCGGGCAAGGCGTTCTCGGCCGGCGGCGACTTCGCCTACCTCGACGAGATCAGGCAGGACCCCGAGCTGCGCTCGAAGACCATCGCCGACGGGCGTGGGATCGTCCTCGGCATGGTCCGCTGCCGCGTCCCGGTGGTCGCCGCCGTCAACGGCCCCGCAGTGGGCCTCGGTTGCAGCCTGCTCGCCCTCAGCGACATGGTCTACATGGCCGAGACCGCCTACCTCGCCGACCCGCACGTACAGGTCGGCCTGGTCGCCGCCGACGGCGGCCCGCTCACCTGGCCGCTGCACACCAGCCTGCTGCTCGCCAAGGAGTACGCCCTCACCGGCGCCCGTATCCCGGCCGAGAAGGCCGTCGCCCTGGGGCTGGCCAACCATGTGGTGGCCGACCCGCTGGCCGAGGCGACGGCCTGCGCGAAACGGATCGCCGGACTGCCGAGGCAGGCGGCGGAGAGCACCAAACGCCTCCTGAACATGCACCTGGAACGCGCGGTGCTCGCCACCCTCGACTACGCCACGAGCGCCGAGGAGCAGTCCTTCCAGACCGACGACTTCCGCGACACCCTCGCCAGGCTCACCGAGAAGTGAGCTTCCACAGATGGTCGGCCGTGCCGTTGTCGTCCCACTGGAGGACCTGGGCGCCGGTCGACGTGCTCATGTTGTTCACGCCGAGCAGCAGGCCGCTGTTGTAGTTGGCGATCTTGTAGTAGCCGTCGCCGGACGGGATCAGCTGCCAGAGGTGGTCGGCGGTGCCGTTGTCGCCCCAGATCAGGGCGGTGCCGCCGTCACTGGTGCTCATGCCGTTGATGCCGAGGAGCAGACCGCTCGCCTGCTGCTGGATCTTGTAGAGGCCGCTTCCGGCGGAGACCAGGGTCCAGTTCTGGTCGGTGCCGGTGGTCGAGGTGGCCTGCACGACGGCGGTGCCCTGAGCGGTGCCCGCGCCGCTGGTGTCCAGCGCGAGACCGCTGTTCCTGTTGGTGATCTGGTAGCGGCCGGCGAGTGAGGTGGAGCTGCCGCTGGGTGTGACGGTCAGGTGGTAGCCGTCGGAGGCGTTCATGGTGACGGGCACGGTGATCGACCCGCCGCTGACCGTGTAGTCGGTGTCCGAGACGGTGACCGGCCCGGAGACGGCGGTCGTCCGGCCCTTCGACGGGGTGTACTCCAGCTTGACGTGCACGGTGCTGCCGAAGGCCGACAGCGAGGACAGCCCGTTCACGGTGACCGCGCAGGAGCCGGTGCACCCGCCCACGACGGCACTGATCTGGTTTCCGGCCGCGTTGCGCGCGGCGAAGCCGTCGATGCCGGTCTGCGCCGGAGGCGTGGTGACCAGCATGCTCCCGGACATGTCGCCGTACCACTTGTACAGCCAGTACGACCCGTTGGGCGATCCGCCGGTGTCGGTCAGGGTGTCGCCGAGGGTGCCGTAGTGGTTCCAGAAGGCGAGTTCGGCGTCGTGCACGCCCGCCCGCTCGAACTTGGCGACATAACTCGCCAGCGGCCCCGGCACGCCTACCTCGCTGGGGGTGGCGTACTCCTCGATGGCGATCGGGTGGGGACTGAGGCCGAGGCTCGACTCCAGGGCGCGGTAGTCGGCCACGTGCGCGGCGATGTCCGCGCTGGTCTGGAGCTCGTGCCAGGCGATGATGTCCGGCACGGCGCTGTTCGCGATGGCGTCCTGGAGGAACGTCTTCATCTTGCTGTTCGTGTACGTGGCGAAGCTGGGCCCCTGGATGGGGGTGGAGGTGTCCTTCGAGCGGACCTCCTTGTACGTCCGTGACCAGCCGGTGTCGAAGGCGCCCGCGTTGGTGGTGTCCCAGGTGCCCTCCGGCTCGTTCCACAGCTCGTACGCGGCGATGTTCGTCGCCCCCGACGACTTCACCGACGCGACCTGCTTGTCCACCGCCGACAGCCAGTCGCTCCAACTCACCCACTTGTAGGGGAAGTCCGGATACCAGTCGGGCATCCGTACGACCACCTTGGCGCCCGCCTTGGCCGCCTCCGGGGCCACGACGAGGGCGTCACCGCCGGGGGCGGGCTCACCGTTGGGCAGCTGGCTGCCGCCCGGCGCCATCTGCACGAAGGTGTTCGGCTTCAGCGGCTGGACCAGGCTGTCGGCCGGCACGCTCGCCGTGTCGAGGCCGTACAGGCTGCCCGTGGCGACATGCGTGACCGATCGCAGGATCTGGTTGGCGTTCACGACCAGGGTGGTGGAAGCGGTGGGGGCCGCCTGGGCGGGGGTCGCGGTCGTGGCGAGCGCGGCCACGGTCAGGGCGGCGGCGCCGAGGGCGGCGGTCAGGCGCGGCGGAACGGGGGGTCTTGTGCGGCTCATGACAAAGTTCTCCTCATGGAGGAAGGGGGGATGGGGATGCCGGTCCTTGCCCGGGTCAGTCCTTCACGGCGCCCGCGGTCACACCCGCGGCCACGTAGCGCTGTGCGAGGACCAGCAGGACGGCCGCGGGGACGGACGCGACGACGGCGGTGGCCATGATCGCGTTCCACTCCTGGTTGTTGTTGCCGATGTACTTGTAGATGCCGAGGGTGATCGGCCGCAGATCGCCGCCTCCGTCGAGGGTGTTGGCGAAGACGAAGTCGGACCAGGCCCACAGGAAGCTGAAGAGCGAGACGGTGACGAGCGCGTTCCGGCTGACCGGCAGCACGATCGACCAGAAGGTACGGAAGGTTCCGGCGCCGTCGATGCGGGAGGCGGCGATCAGCTCACCGGGGATGCCCGACATGAACGCCGTGAAGATCATGACGCCGAACGGCACGGCGATGGTGGAGTCCGCGATGATCAGTCCCCACCAGGAGTTGAGCAGGCCGAGGTCGAGGAAGATGCCGTAGAAGCCCATCGCCATCACGATCCCGGGGATCATCTGCGCGATGAGGAGGGCGAGTCCGAGCGCGCCGCCGCCGCGCGGGCGCAGCTTGGCCAGGGCGTAGCCGGCCGGGGCCGCGATCAGGAGGGTGAGGGCGACCGTGCCGAGGCCGATGAGCAGACTGGTGCCCAGGTAGGGGAGTTGGTCGTCGAGGACGGCCCGGTAGCCCTCGAAGGTGGGGTGCAGCGGGAGCAGGTCGGGCGGGTCCTTGCGCATGTCCTGCTGTGGGGTGAGGGACACGTTCAGCATCCAGTACACCGGGAACAGCATCAGCGCGGTGAGGACGAGGCCTGCCAGGGTGTAGCCGCGTGACTTCATGCCTCCTGCCTCCTCTGGACGCGGATGTACAGCAGCCCGAAGACGAGCGCGATGAGGATGAGGATGTTGCCGACCGCGGCCCCCGGCCCGAACTTCGGCAGCAGCGTGCCGAAGCCGAGCTGGTACGACCAGGTCGCCAGGGTCGACGAGGCGTCACCCGGACCGCCCTTGGTCATGATCCAGATCAGGTCGAACACCTTGAGCGTGTAGACCAGCCCGAGCAGCAGGGTGATCGCGGACACCGGCCGCAGCAGCGGAAAGGTGATGCGCCGGAACTGCTGCCAGCCACCGGCGCCGTCCAGCGCCGCCGCCTCGTACAGCTCACCCGGGATGTTCTGCAGCCCGCTGTAGAGGATGACCAGGTTGAACGGGATGCCGATCCAGATGTTCGCGACGATCACCGAGGTCAGCGCCCAGTCCGGCGAGGTGAGCCAGCCGACCGGGTCGACGCCGAAGAGGTGCAGGAAGTAATTGACCACCCCCGACTCGCTGTTGAACATCCAGGACCACGTGGACGCCGACACGATCAGCGGCAGCAGCCACGGGATCAGGAACAGCGCGCGCAGGGTGGGCGCGAGCCGGAAGTGCCGGTTGAAGAAGACCGCGAGGGCGAGCCCGATGACGTACTGGAAGGCGATCGACACGAAGGTGAAGACCATGGTGTGCCGCAGGGCCGGCCCGAAGGTCGGATCGTCGATGACTTTCCGGAAGTTGTCCCATCCGGAGAACGGCGCGTCCCCGGCGACGAACGACCGCACGGTGTAGTCGCGCAGGCTCAGGTCGAGGTTGCGGTAGAGCGGATAGAGGTAGAAGGCGCCGAGGTAGACGAGCAGGGGCGCCACGAAGGCAAGCGCGGTGAGCCGACGCCGCAAACGAACTCCCTGGTGTACAGCGCCCCGAAAGGGTCGCGGGGCTGCATCGAATTGCGGCTCCGCCGCGGGGCGCGACAAGCTCCCACCCACCCGCAGATTGACTGCCACCGGTCACCCCTTCCCCGCCGCAGCCTGCGCCGCATCCATCGCATCCTGCGGACTCTTGCTCCCCGACAGCGCAGCCTGGACGGCCGTCCACATCGGCTGCGAAATGGTCGGGTACTTGGTACCGAGACCGCCACTGGTCCGGCCCCGAGCGGCAGCCACCGCCGACACCCACGGCTTCAGCTTCGGGTTCTGCTTCACCTGCTCGGCCTGCACCGCCGCAGTCGGCGCGACGTACTGCAACGTCGTGTCGGTCGGCAACAGGTTCGCGTCGCTGGTCAGACACGTCACGATCTTCTTGGTGACGTCGTACCGCCCGGTGTCCTTCTGCACGGGCACCGTCACGAACTCACCACCCGTCGGCACCGGCGCCGAACCGCCGTTCTGCCCGGGGATGTTGATGATGCCGTAGTCGAATCCGGCCTTGTCCGCGTTGCCCAGCTGCCAGGTGCCGTTCTCGCTGAACGCGTAGTCCCCGGTCGCGAACTCCTGCCAGCTGGTCGTCTGCGTGTTCTGCAGCACGTCCTTGGGTGCGTACCCGTCGTCGACCCACTGCTTCCACAGCGACAGGGCAGCAACTCCCTTGGCGGAGTCGAGCTTTGTGAGATCCCCGCCCGCGCCCCAGAACCAGGGCAGGAACTGGAAGCTGCCCTCCTCGGTGTTGATCGCGGAGAAGGTGATGCCCTTCTTCCCGGCCGACTTGACCTTCTTCAGGGCGGCGGTCAGGGAGTTCCAGTCCTTGATGGACGCAGCGTCCACGCCGGCCGCGGACAGGATCTTCTTGTTGTAGTAGAGCGCAAGGGTGTTGGCGCCGATCGGCACCCCGTACGAGGCGTTGTCGATCGTCCCCGCCCCGATGATGTTCTGCTGGATCGACTTGGTGTCCAGGCCCAGATCGCTCGTCTTGTTGAGGATCCCCGCCTCGACCAGCGTGGAGACGACCGGGTTGTCGACGAGCATGACGTCCGGCGCGTTGCCCTGCTGGGCGGCGAGCAGGGCCTTGTTGCCGAGGTCGGTCGTGTCGTACGCGGTCCGCTTCAGCTTCACCCCCGCCTTGGTCCCGCACGAGCTCACGAGCTTGCCCCAGGCCGAGGAGGCGTCGAACTGCGGATACGGGTCCCAGAAGGTGTACGACCCTCCGGAGCCGGCGGAGGAGTCGGAGGAACCGGAGCCGCCCCCACAGGCGGTGAGGGAGGCGAGGGTGCCGACGGCGGCGAGGGCCGCGAGCAGGGTGCGGTGGGTGGGGGCGAGGGCGCTGCGGCGGGTGGGTATCACGGGGTGACCTCGTTGTCGTAGAAGAGAAGGCTCAGGAGGTGGGCAGCCAGACGCGCATGGCGCCGTCCTGGCGGTTCGCCCAGGCGTAGTAGGGGATGGCGGTCAGCTCGACGGGATCGCCGTCCTGCCGCGGGGGCTCGTCGGCCGTGGTGTACGGCCACCAGCCCGCGTCGGGGATACGGCGCCGGCGCCCGGCCGCCACGACCGTCGTGACACCGCCGAGCAGGTCGGGACGGTGCTTCACGGCGAGCGGGCGGGTGGGGTCGAGGACGATGTCGTCCAGGCCGCCGCCGGGGTGGTCGGCCTGCTCCAGGCAGAAGACCAGCGGCCCGCGCTCGACGGCCGCGCAGCCGCGCACGGCGTCCACCCGCGGGTCGGCCGCGGTGAGCCGGGGTTCGAGGCCGAGCTCCAGTACGACCCGGTCGCCCGGCGCCCAGGTGCGTTCCAGCCGCAGCCAGCCGTCCTCGACCACCGGCGAGTCGTACGTCTCCTCCCCGCACCGCACCCGGAACTCGCGGCACCACCGCGGGATGCGCAGCGACAGCGTCCAGGGGCCGTCGGCCGGCGTGTCCTCGACGGTGAGGGCGATCGTGCCGTGCCAGGGGTAGTCGGTCTCGGCGCGCACGGCGATCGGGCCGGCGGAGTAGCGGCCCGTGACGTACTGGTGGATCTGTAGTCCGCCGTCGTCGCTCGTGGCGAGGTAGTGCTCGAGTCCGGCCAGCAGCCGCATGACGTTGGGCGGGCAGCAGGCACAGCGGAACCAGCGGGTGCGGCGGGCCGACTGGTCGCCGCCGGGGTCGGTGTGGCCGTCGCGGACCTGGAGCGGGTTGACGTACAGCCAGCGCTCGCCGTCCAGGGAGACACCGGCCAGGAAGCCGTTGAAGAGGGTGCGTTCGACCAGGTCGGAGTAGCGGGCCTCGCCGGTGAGCAGGGCCATGCGCCAGCTCCACTGGACCGAGGCGATGGCGGCGCAGGTCTCGCAGTAGGCGCGCTCGTTGGGGAGTTCGTACGGATCGCCGAAGTCCTCCCAGTCGTGATGGGCGCCGAGGCCGCCGGTGAGATGGGTCTTGGTGGTGGTCATGGCCTGCCACAACCGCTCGGCGGCGGACCGCAGTTCGGTCTCCCCGGTCTCGGTGGCGAGGTCGGCGACCGCGGCCAGCAGATACAACTGCCGTACGGCGTGCCCCTCGACGTTCGTCGCCTCGCGCACCGGGACGCGGTCCTGGCAGTACGCCTCGCCGCCGAGCAGGCCGTGGCCGTGCCGTTCCACGAAGTACCCGGCGAGGTCGAGGTAGCGGCGCTCGCCGGTCTCCCGGTACAGCTCGACCAGGGCGGTCTCGATCTCCGGGTGGCCGTCGATGCCGTCGATCTCCCTGCCGCTGCCGGGCGGCCCGAAGACCGAGTCGACGTGGTCGGCGAACTTCCGCGCCACGTCGAGGAGTTCGGTGCGCCCGGTCGCCCGGTGGTGGGCCACGGCGGCCTGGATGAGATGGCCGGCGCAGTACAACTCGTGGCCCCAGCGCAGGTCCTGGTAGCGCTCGCCGCCCTTGACCAGCTGGAACCAGGTGTTGAGATAGCCGTCGGACTGCTGGGCGGCGGCGACCAGGGCGACGATCCGGTCGACGTCCGATTCCAGCTGCGCCGAGGGGCCCTGGGCCAGCTGCCAGGCCGCGGCCTCCAGCCACTTGTAGACGTCCGTGTCGACGAACGGGTACGCGCCCTGGAACTCGCCCTCGGCGGTGCCTGCCGCCAGCCGCAGGTTGTGCAGGTTGCCCGCGGACTCCAGGAGGCTGGGGCCCTGCGGGACGGAGGTCCGGGCGTTGACCTCGCGGCGGGTGTGCCAGAAGCCGTCGGTCACCCGGACGTCGGCGGGGCGCAGGGCGGCGTGGGAATCGGGGCCGGGGCGGACAGGACCGGTGCGGGGCATGGCTCTCCGGGGGTGTGAGCAACGAAATGAGCAATCGTTTTCCTCGCCGAAGAGTAGAGGGGAAGCGGGGAATCGCGGTCAAGGGTGCTGCACCGGATTTCTCGCCGTACTCAAGGACTGGTACTTACCGCGACCGCCTGCGACCATGGTCGGGATCGACCCGTCGAACAGCTCTGTCGAGATATCGCACAGCCGGTATGAGAAAAGGATTGCCCGTGACGGAAGCCGCTCCGCGTTCCCCCTCCGCTCCCGCCGCCCCGTCCGCTGCCGCCGGTCGCGCGAAGCTCGCCGATGTCGCCGCGCTCGCCGGTGTCAGTGTGGGCACGGCGTCCAAGGCGCTGAGCGGCAGCGGCCGGATGCGTCCGGAGACCCGGCAGCGGGTGCTGGACGCGGTGGAGGCGCTCGGCTTCCGGCCCAACCAGCACGCCCAGAGCCTGCACACGGGCCGCAGTTGGACGGTCGGTCTGATGACGACGGACGGCATCGGCCGTTTCAGTACGCCGGTCCTGTTGGGTGCCGAGGACGCGCTGGGTGCCGGAAAGATCTCCGTGCTCCTCTGCGACACGCGCGGCGACACCATCCGCGAACAGCACCACCTGCGCAACCTCATGGACCGCCGGGTGGACGGCATCATCGTCACCGGCCGCCGGACGGACCCGCGCCCGCCGCTGCGGGGCGTCGACGGCATCCCGATCGTCTACGCGCTGTCCCCCTCGACGGACCCGTCCGACACCTCGGTGGCCTCGGACGACCGGGGCGGCGCCCATCTCGCCGTGGAGCACCTGATAGCCACGGGCCGCACCCGGATCGCCCACGTCACGGGCCCGGAACACCACGCGGCCGCCCGCGACCGGGCCCGCCACGCGGTCGACCTCCTGGAGCGCTCATCGCTCCGACTGGCCACCGGGCGGGTGCACTTCGGGGAGTGGAGCGAGGCCTGGGGTCGCCGGGCCGCCGACGCGGTCCTGCGCACGGCGCCCGACACGGACGCCGTCTTCTGCGGCAACGACCAGATCGCCCGCGGGGTCGCGGACGCGTTGCGTGAGCGGGGCGTCGACGTGCCCGGCCGGATCGCGGTGGTCGGCTACGACAACTGGGACACCATGGCCCTGGCGTGCCGGCCGCCGCTCACCACGATCGACATGAGCCTCGGCGAGATCGGCCGTATCGCCGCGCTGAAGCTGCTGGAGGCCATCGACGAGGGGCCGGTGGCGGGGGTGCACACGGTGCCGTGCCGACTGGTTGTCCGCGAATCGACGTGAGGTCCGGGCCCTGAGGAATCACTTCGGCGGGAACCGCAGTGCTCCGTCCAGGCGGATGGTCTCGCCGTTGAGGTAGTCGTTCTCGCAGATGTGCTGGACGAGGGCGGCGTACTCGGGGGAGCGGCCCATGCGCCTGGGGTGCGGGACCTGCGGGCCCCAGTACGCCTCCAGCTGGTCGCCCGACTTGCCGTAGGCCGGGGTGAGGAAGGTGCCGGGGGCGATCGTGACCACGCGGATGCCCAGGGGGGAGAGGTCGCGGGCGGCCACCAGGGTCATGGCGGTCACTCCGCCCTTGGCGGCGGCGTAGGGGAGTTGGCCGATCTGGCCCTCGTACGCCGCGATGGACGCCGTGTTGACGATGACGCCTCGGCCGCCGTCCTCGTCGACCGGCTCCTGGCGGGCCATCGCGGCCGCGGTCAGGCGCATGACGTTGAAGACGCCGGTCAGGTAGATGTCGATCGTCCGGCGGAAGCCGGCCAGGTCCAGCGGCTCGCCGTCGCGGCCGATCAGACGTCCGCCCGCGGCGGGGCCGCCGTGCGTGTCCACCGAGATGCGCAGGGGGCCGAGGGACTCCGCCTCGGCGATGGCCGCCCCCACGTCGGCCTCGTCGGTGGCGTCGGTGCGGACGTACCGGATCCCCAGCTCGGACTCCAGGGCCTTGCCCTTCTCGTCGGCGAGGTCGGCGACGACCACGGCCGCTCCTGCCGCGTGCAGTCGGCGGACCGTGGCCTCGCCCAGACCGCCCGCCCCGCCCACCACGACCGCGGAAGTGCCCTGAACCTGCATCGTGACTCCCCTCCCAGGGATACATGGTTCTAGTATGGCGAGAGTAGCATTCTCATCTGGTGATGTGATCCCGTCCGGCCCGCCGAGTTGGAGACCCCCATGCCCGAGGCAGTCATCGTGTCCGCCCTGCGCACCCCCGTCGGCACCGCGTTCAAGGGCACCCTGCGCGACACCACCGCCTTCGACCTGGCCCGGCACATCGTCGGCGCCGCCGCGAAAGAGCTCGACCCGGACCGCGTCGACGACGTGATCCTCGGCGAGGGCCTCTACGGCGGCGGCGTCCTCGCCCGGCACGCGGCGCTCACCGCCGGGCTCACCTCGATCCCAGGCCTCGCCCTCAACCGGCACTGCGCCGCCGGCCTCTCCGCCGTGGCCGGCGCCGCCGGCTCCATCCGCGCCGGCATGGACGACCTGGTCATCGCCGGAGGCGTCAACTCGGCCTCCACGGCGCCGAAGTCCGCCTTCCGGGTGGACGGCGAGTGGGTCGAGCCCTGGATGTCGCCCACCCATCCCGACCGCGCCGACGCCCCCAACAACGACATGTCGATCACCATCGGCTGGAACGTGGCCCAGCGCGCCGACATCAGCCGCGCCGACATGGACGCCTGGGCCCTGCGGTCGCACCGGAACGCGGTGCGCGCCATCGACGAGGGGCGCTTCGACGCCGAGCTGGTCCCCGTCGAGGTCGCCGGCGGGCTCTTCTCCGTCGACGAACACCCGCGCCGCGACACCTCGTTGGAGAAGCTGGCCGCCCTCAAGCCGCTGCACCCCGAGATCGAGGGCTTCAGCATCACCGCGGGCAACGCCTGTGGCGGCAACGACGGTGCGGCCGCCCTGGTGGTGGCGAGCGATGCCACGGCGGCCGCCGAGGGGCTGCCCGTGCTGGCCACCGTGCGGTCCTGGGCGTCGGTGGGCGTCGACCCGGCGGAGACCGGGCTCTCGCCGGTCAAGGCGATCCCCAAGGCCCTCGCCCGGGCCGGCCTCACCACCGCCGACGTCGACCTCTACGAGATCAACGAGGCCTTCGCCTCGGTGGCCGTGGCCGCCGTCCGCCTCCTCGACCTCGACCCCGACCAGGTCAACGTCAACGGCAGCGGCTGCTCCCTCGGCCACCCGGTCGCCGCCACCGGCGCCCGCATGCTCGTCACGCTGGTGCACGAACTCCGGCGCAGGGGCGGCGGAATCGGGGTCGCGTCGATGTGCGCGGGCGGGGGGATGGGGTCGGCGATGGTCGTGGAGGTGGCGGCGCCGTAGAACGGGCGGCGCCGGCCGGTCGCGCCCGAACGCAGGGGCGTGGCCGGCCGACACCGCCGTAACGCCTGCTCGCAGCAGGCCGGTTCAGCCCAACTCCGCCGTCACCTGCGGTAGATCGACCGTCGTGCGGATCCCGGGTTCCGCCGCGACCACCAACGGCACCGCGTTGACGGCCCGGTTGGCCGTGTACGACGGTGAGATCTCGGCCATCCGGTCCAGCGGTACCGGCAGGCGGATGCCGACCTCGAGGGGTGCGTCGCCCTCGACCGAGACGTGCCAGCCGGTTTCGTGGAGGTCCCAGGCCGGTTCTAGGTCTCTGGTGCAGTACCAGGTGGCGCGGAAGCGGAGCAGCGGGCGGCCCGCGCGCAGGCCGGTGACCGTCAGGCGCTGGGCGGCGACCGTGCCCGGCGCCAACTCACCCGCTGCGATGCGGACACGGCTTCGAGCCGTCGCCAACTCGCCGGTCGCCTCCAGGGAGTCGAGGGGGAGGTGCAGTGCCTCGGCGATCAGGTGGAGCGACGGGCCGAAGCTGGTACGTGCGCTGGAGAGCCGTTCCTCGGTGAAGGCGGCCGGTGCGACGCCGTAGCCCATCACGTCGAACAGCAGCTCGGGGGAGGGGCGTTGGGACAGGTCGGCGGACTCCTCGATGGTCAGGAGATCGACGCGGCGCGCGATCGACGTCAGTACCAGCGGCACCGCCTCGGTGATGAAGCCGGGACTGCTGCCGGTGCTGTGGATCGAGGTGCCGCCGCGCTCGCACGCCGCCTCGACCCGCTTGCGCATGTCGGGATCCATGCTCCCCGGGTGATGGAACTCGCCGCGGGTCGTCACGACGTTCGCGCCCGACTCCAGCAGCCGGCACACCTCGTCGAGGTCGCAGGCGAGCGGCATGTACAGCACGCAGTCCGCGCCCAGTTCCAGGATGCGCTCGATGTCGGCGGTGGCGGTGACACCGGTCGGGGACGTCCCGCACAACTCGCCCGCGTCCAGGCCCTGCTTGGCGTCCGAGTGGACGTACACCCCGGCCAGTTCGAGGCCCGGGTGCTCCACGACGGCCCGCAGCGACCGCGAGCCGATCGTGCCGGTGGCCCACTGGACGACCCGGTACGTGCTCATGCCGCCTCCTGGGTGAAGCGCAGCAGGGCCTCCTGGGCGTAGGACGCCACGAGCGAGCCCCGCTCGGTGAGGACGTCGCCGCGGCCGAAGCAGCGGCCGTGGGCCACGATCGGGCTGTGCTGGCGCAGCAGCAGCCACTCGTCGGCCACGAACGGGCGGTGGAACCACACCGTGTGCGAGGTGACGGCCGAGGTGAACGCCTTGCCCGAGTCGTGCTGGGTGACGCCCGCGACGGGGCGCAGGGCCGTGCCGATGAGGGTCAGATCGGTGGCGTACGCGGTGAGAGCCGGGGCCAGTTCGGGCTCCGACGACGGTGCGCGCATCCACACGTCGAACTCGGGCGGCTCGGACCCCGGGGTGTCCAGGTCGGCCAGGCTACGCGTCTCCCAGGGGATCGGGTGCAGGTCGGTGCGGTGCTCGGGCCCGGGGAGCGCGGGGACCTCCGCGACCACCTGGTGCGCGGGGCCGTCCTCCGCGGCGTGCAGCGAGACCGACGCGATCGCCACCACGCCCTTCGACTGCCGGGCGACCACCGTCAGCGCGGCGAAGGAACCGCCGTCGTGATGGCGCTCCACCTCGTAGCGCACCGGCTCCTCGGGCCGGCCGGCGCGCGCGAACAGGGCGTGCAGGGACTTGATGCCCTTGTCGGGACAGGACAGGTGCGCCGCCCGGACGAACTGGGCCAGCAGCTGACCGCCGAACAGGCGGTGGTAGCCGAGGCGTTGGTTGCCCGCCTCGTAGACGAGACCGGCTCCCTCGTCGTGACCTCGAAGATCGAGGCAGTCGAGGAGGTCGTCCCAGAGTTCACTCACGGCAAGTGGCATGTCAGCGAGGGTAATGGAAATCTATGTATACGAGAATGGCACTCTCGGAGCGGATTCGGAGGGGATTCGAAGCGGATCCGGGGTGGCGACAGGTACACCGGCGGCCGGGGGTACAGGGCCATGTCGAGGCGGCGACGCCGTTCGTAGCGTCGTGGACATGGCTGACAACGAGAACATCCGTGAGACGAACACCCCCGCCGGCGGCTCGTCCCGGCGGCAGGCGCTGCGCCTAGGGGCCGGGATCGGTGGCGTCGGACTCGCCGCCGCCCTCGGCGCGCCGGTCGCGCGGGCGGACGAGCGCGCCGGGAGCGGGCGGCAGCGGCAGGCCGGGACCCGTACGTACGTCCTGGTCCACGGCACGCACAGCGCCGGTGCCTTCTGGACGGCGATCGGGCGGGAGCTGGCGCTGCGCGGTCACCGGGTCGTCGCCGTCGACCAACCCCTGCACGGGACCGAGCGGTTCGTCCCCGCGTCCTACCAGACCCAGGACCTGCGCGCCCTCGCCACCGAGCCCTCCCCGGTCGCCGCCCTCACCCTGGACGACTTCGAACGCCGGGTCACCGGTGTCGTGCGCCGCGCCGCTCGGCTGGGCGGGCCGGTGGTGCTCGTCGGGCACAGCCTCGGCGGCGCCTCGGTGAGCCGGGTCGGGGATGCCGTACCCGAACTCCTCGCGCACATCTGCTACATGGCCGCCTTCTGTCCGAGCCGCACCATGCCCTCGATCAACGACTGCTCCGACTCGCCTGAGGGGCGGCAGGCCGTGACGCCGGTGGAATACATGGCCGGCGACCCGGGCGGGCTCGGTGTGCTGCGCCTGAACTGGCGTACCTCGGACCGCAGGGCACTCGCGGTCTTCAAGGAGATGATCTGCGCGGACTACTCGGACCTCGCGTTCCTGCGGGTGCTCGAGGACCTTCAGACGGACGAGTCGATGACCGTCTACGACGGCCGGGCCGTCGGGCGAGCCGACACCTGGGGGCGGATCCCGCGCACCTATCTGCGGTTCGGCAAGGACCGCACCGTCGCCACCGCGCTCCAGGACCGCATGATCGCGGAAGCCGACGCCCTGACGCCGGACAACCGCTTCACCGTGCACGACACGCCCGGAGCGGGACACCTCGGCCCCGCGGACCCCACGCGCGTGGTCGACCTGCTGCACGGGCTGCCGGTGTAGCCACCGGCGGGGCGCGCTCTAGCTGAGCGTGAAGCCCTTCGCGCAGAAGTCCCAGATCTCCTCGGCGGTGAGCGGGTGGTCCTGGCCGCTGGACTGGGCGTTGAACATGACGGTCTGCATGGTCAGGGCCGCCACCCGCCGCGCCTTGAAGCCCGCACGCAGCAGACCGGCCTCCTCCAGCTCCACCATCAGCTCGGTGAACAGCGCGAGCAGCGGTGCGTTCGCCACCCGCATCTCGTTCGGATGCGAGACCAGCAGGCGCAGCGCGAAGTCGCTGAACAGCGGCCCCTGTCGGCCGGACGGGTCCGGGCGCGAGCTGTCGAACAGCTCCTGGATGACGACCCGCAGCCGGTCCAGGGGGTTCGACTGCTCGGCCGCGCTCGCGCGCAGCTGGTCGGCCGACTTGCTCATCGCGTCCTCGAACAGCGCGAGCAGCAGTTCGTGCTTGCCGTCGAAGTGCTGGTAGAAGCTGCGCAGCGACTGCTTCGACCGGTCGACGACCTCCTGCACGGTGAAGTCCGTCGTGCCCTTCTCCGCCATGATCGCCTGGGCCGCGTCGAGGAAGCGTTCGACCCTCTGCTCGGCCCGACGTTTCGCCGCCTGGGTGGAGCGCTCGACCGCGCGCTGCTTCCAGGCCGGTTCCTCGGTCGGGGTGCTCACGGGCTGGTCCGCCTTCTGTGCCATGGGGAGAACATTACTGCAGTGTAGCGGCAGCATGCTGCCTTCACGCTGGACACCTCCGACGTTGTGGAGGAGACTATGGATTCCCAATAGCGAGAATCGCATTCTCCATCACTTTCTCCAACGAGGAGGCCGTTCGTGGCGAGGGACGTGCGGACCGACCACGAGGTCGGGCAGTTGAGGCCGGTGGTCGAGGGCCTGCTCGTCGGGGCTCTCCTCACGGGAGTCGTGCTGGTCGGAGCGGTGCTGGCCGGGGTCTTCGTGCTCGGGGGCCCGGATGCTGTTTGAGTTCGACGCCGAGCAGCGGCTGTGGCAGGACACCGTGCACAAGGCCGTCCTCAAGGAGTGCCCGCCGACGCTGGTGCGGGCCGTCTCCGACGCGGGCGCCGACCCGTACCCCCTGTGGCGCGTCTACGCCGACCAGGGCTGGACCGAGCTGACCGATCCGGCGGACGCGGTCGAGCTGGCGATCGTCCTTGAGGAACTCGGCCGGGCCACCGACCCGACGCCCTACCTGGCCACGCTGACCCAGTTCGGCCCGCTCGCCCCCGGGGCCGCCGACGCCGGGCAGTCCGGCGCGGCCGTCTACAACGGGATCACCGCCCAACCCGAGGGTGACGGCTGGCTGTTGGACGGCACCGCCCGCCACGTCCTCGACGGGGACCGGGCCGACCTGCTCGCCGTGGTCACCGACGCCGGCGTCTTCGTGGTCCCCGCCACCGAGGCGACCGCCGTACGCACCCCGGCCTTCGACCCCGTCCTGCACATCGCCGACGTCACCCTCTCCCAGGTGCGGGTCGGCGAGAGTGCAAGGAGCGCGGCGGACCCGGAAAAGGCCCGGCAGATCGCCCTCACCGGCATGGCGCTGACCATGGTGGGTGCCTGCCGCCGGGCCCTCGACCTGGTCCTGGACCACGTCCGCACCCGGCAGCAGTTCGACGCTCCCATCGGCTCCTTCCAGGCCGTGCAGCACAAGGCGGCGGACATGCACGTGGCCCTCGAACGGGCCCGCGCGCTCGCCTACTTCGCCGCGCTGACCATCGCCGAGGACGACCCCCGGCGCCGTATTGCCGCCTCGATGGCCAAGGCGGCGGCCGGCGAGTGCCAGGCGGTGGTGTTCCGCAACGCCGTGCAGCTGTTCGGCGCGATGGGGCACACCTGGGAGAACGACCTGCAGTTCGCCGTCAAGCGGGCCAAGGCGGGCGAGCTGATGCTGGGCGGCGCCACCCACCACCGGGCGCTGATCGCCGACGCGTACCTGGCCGAGACGTCGCTTGCCGAGGTGGTGTCATGAAGCTGACCTTCGACGCCGAAGTCGAGGCCTTCCGCGCCGAGTTCGTGGCGTTCCTGGAGGCCAACCTGCCCGCGGAGGCCGAGGCCGCCGAGCGCTCCCGCTCCACCGGGCACATCCCCGAGTGGGCCCGGCGCTGGCAGCGGCTCCAGTTCGACCAGGGCTGGCTGCTGCCGGGCTATCCGCCGGAGTTCGGCGGGCGGAACGCGAACGTCATCCAGCAGTACGTCCATCGCGAGGAGCTGTCCCGGCGCCGTATCTACCACAGCTTCAACCCCCAGGGCGTGGGCATCATCGCGGCCTCGCTCATCTCCTTCGGCACCGAGGAGCAGAAGCGCCGCTGGGCCGTGCCCATCCTGCGCGCCGAGATCACCGCAGCGCTCGGCATGAGCGAGCCCGGCGCCGGTTCGGACCTCGCCTCCCTGCGCACCCGGGCCGAACTCGACGGAGACCACTTCACGGTCAACGGGCAGAAGGTGTGGACCTCCGGCGCGCACGACGCCGACGTGCTGCTCACCTTCGTCCGCACCGACCCGGACGCCCCCAAGCACAAGGGGATCAGCGTCGTGCTCATCCCCACCGACACGCCCGGCGTGACCCGCCGCCCGTTCGCCTCCTACACCAGCCCCGACGACAAGGACTTCAACGAGGTCTTCTTCGAGAACGTCCGGGTCCCCGCCGAGAACCTCGTCGGCCCCCTCAACCAGGGCTGGCGGGTCGCGAACGGCTCGCTGGGCCACGAGCGCACCCTGATGTGGCACGGCGAGGCGGAGCGGATGGGCGAGGTGCTGCGGGACTTCCGCCCCGAGGGCCCGCTGGAGAAGGACTGGTACGCCACGCTGGTCATGGACCTCCAGGCGCTACGGCTGCTCGGCTCCGCGGCCCTCGCCCGGGCCGCCCGCGGCGAACAGGACGTACCGGCGCTGTCCGTGCTGAAGGTGTTCGGCTCGGAGGCGGCCCAACGGGCCCTGGAACGCGTCCTGGAGGCGTCCGGCCCGGACGGGCTGACGCATCCGGCGCGGACGGCGCCGTACAACCACATGAGTTACGACGACGACTCCGCCAGCTGGTTCAACCGCTTCGCCCGCAGCTTCGGCGGCACCATCGCCGGCGGCACGTCGGAGATCCAGCGCACGATCATCGCCGAGCGGGTGCTCGGTCTGCCCCGACGCTGAGGAGACACCCGTGCACATCCTGTACGAGGTCAAGGACCGCATCGCCACCATCAGCCTGAACCGCCCCGAGGTCGCCAACGCCCAGAACATGGACCTCCTCGACGAACTCGACGCCGCCTGGACCCGGGCCGCCGAGGACGAGGAGGTGAAGGTGATCGTGCTGCGGGCCGAGGGGAAGCACTTCTCCGCCGGGCACGACCTCAAGGACCGCTGGCCGGCCCCCAAGGAGATCACCCTGGAGTGGATCTACCGGGCCGAGAACCGCCGGTACCTGGAGTACACGCTGCGCTGGCGCAACGTGCCGAAGCCGTCGATCGCCGCCGTGCAGGGGCGCTGTATCGCGGGCGGGCTGATGCTGTGCTGGCCCTGCGACCTGATCGTGGCCGCCGAGGACGCCCTGTTCTCCGACCCGGTGGTGACGATGGGCATCGGCGGTGTCGAATACCACGGTCACACCTGGGAGTTGGGGCCGCGCAAGGCGAAGGAGATCCTCTTCACCGGGCGCCCGCTGACCGCCGAGGAGGCGGAGAAGGTCGGCATGGTCAACCGGGTCGTCCCGCGCGCCGAGTTGGACGGCGCGGCACGTGAACTCGCCGAGCAGATCGCCGGGATGCCGGCCTTCGGGCTGCGCCAGGCCAAGCGAGCCGTCAACCAGACCCTCGACGTGCAGGGCTTCTACGCCGCCATCCAGTCGATCTTCGACATCCACCAGACCGGACACGGCAACGCACTGAGCGTCAGCGGCTACCCGATCCTGGCGAAACTGGACGAGATGAAGGAGAAGCTCCGCTAGAGGCGTCGTGGCTCACCAGTCCCGATCGCCTCGCGGGCAACCGTCTAGATATCGCTCCCGGCCGCTTCGAACTCCGCCTGCAACAGGTTGAATTCCTCGGTCGCGGCCCGGGTCGGCTGGTACAGGGCGGCGAGATCCGCCGAAGGTACGGACCCTAGCCCTTCTCGACCAGGCTCTGTGTGCCCAGTACCGAGATCAGCTCCAGCTTCTCGGCGGCCTCGGTGCCGGGCTCGGCCGAGTAGACGAGGATGTGGAGGCCGTTGCCGTCCACCCGGAGCAGGTCGCAGTCCAGCGTCAGCAGACCCACCTGCGGATGCTCGATCGTCTTGCGGGAGGCCTCCAGACGGCCGACCACACCCTCGTCCCACAGCTCGGCGAAGCGCTCGCTCTTCGTGCGCAACTCCGCGATCAGCCGCTGGAGTTGGCGGTCCGCGGGGTAGCGGGCGGCCGCGGCCCGCAGCTCCGCGACCAGGCCGGTCTCGAAGGCTCGGTGCTCCTCCGGCGTGTGCCGGACCCGGGTCGGCCAGCCCGTGAAGTTGCGCCACACACCGTTGCGTTCGAAGCCGCGCAGGCCCGACGGGTCGCCCATCAGCGCCGCGTACATCGGGTTGGCGACGAGGAGGTTCATCGCCGCGTCGGACACGCCGACGGGCGTGCCCACCAGCCGGTCCAGCAGCCGCTGGACACTCGGCGTGAGATACCCCGGCACCATGTCCGGGCCCGGCGGCACCAGCTCCGCCAGCCGGAACAGGTACTCCCGCTCGTCCCCCGACAGCCTCAGCGCCCGTGCCAGCGCCTCCACGACCTGCACGGACGGGTTCACCGCCCGGCCCTGTTCGATCCGCGTGACGTAGTCGACGGAGATCCCCGCCAGCAGCGCCAGCTCCTCGCGCCGCAGCCCGGCAGCGCGCCGCTGACCACCCGTGGGCAGTCCCGCGGCGTCGGGGGAGACCCGGTCGCGCCAGCGTCGCAGCGCCTGTCCCAGTTCCGTCGCAGCCATGCCCCCAGTGAACACCGCCGGCCGCCCGGGTGCCTGGTACCGCCAGTCCCAGGAAGAAGGGTCTTCTGGCTGCTCGCGGCGGCCCGACGCAGGCTGGACGCATGACGACAACACTGATCACCGGAGCCAACAAGGGCATCGGCCGCGAGACCGCCCGCCGACTCGTCGCCGCAGGCCACACCGTGTACGTCGGCGCCCGTGACGCCGAACGCGGACGGCGGGCCGCCGAGGAGCTGGGCGCGCGGTTCGTCCTCCTGGACGTCACCGACGACGCCACGGTCGAGGCCGCGGCCAAGACGATCGAGGCCGCCGGCGGACTCGACGTACTGATCAACAACGCCGGTATCGAGACCAGGACCGAGGACAACAGCGTGCCGGTCGCCGCGACCGTCACCGCCGACCACATGCGGAACACCTTCGAGACGAACGTCTTCGGCGTCGTCCGGGTGCTGCACGCCTTCCTGCCCCTGCTGGAGCGTTCGGCCGCGCCGGTCGTGGTCAACATCAGCAGCGGACTGGCTTCGCTGACCCACCTCTCCGACCCCGACCACCCCGCGCACTTCTACCCGGGCATCGCCTACCCGACCTCGAAGACCGCGGTCAACATGCTCACCGTGCAGTACGCCAAGGCCTTCCCGGGCATGCGGATCAACGCCGTCGAGCCCGGATTCACCAAGACCGACCTGAACGGCAACACCGGCACCCAGACCGTCGAGGAGGCCGCCGAGATCGTCGTCCGGATGGCCACGGTCGCCCCCGACGACCCGACCGGCGGCTACTTCGACATCAACGGCCCGCTGCCCTGGTGACTCACAGCTGAACCAGCCGGGGCGCCGCGCCCTCCTCGCGCAACATCGCCCCGGCCTGCCGCGTCAACTCCCGTGTGCTGCCCAGTAGTCCGTCGAGTACGACGGCCCGGCGCACATGCCGGTGCAGCGGGTGCTCGGCGGTGAATCCGATGCCGCCCAGCACCTGCTGGCAGTGCCGGGCCGCCGTCAGCGCCGCCTGACCGGCCGCGGCCTTGGCCAGCAGCGAACCCAGGCCGTCCTCCGCGACCGCCAGGGTGGCCTCGGCGCCCTCCAGCGCCACCAGCGTCTCCGCGAGCCGGTGCCGTACCGCCTGGAAGGAGGCGAGGGGCCGGCCGAACTGGACGCGGTCCAGGACGTGCCCCCGCGCGAGCGTGAGCATGGCCCGCCCGGTGCCGACGAGCCACCAGCCGACGGCGCGGCGGCCCGCGGCGACGGGTAGGGGAGTGCCCGTGGGCACGGGCCGTAGGGGAAGCTCCTCGTCCAGCCCTGTGGCCGGTGCCGTGTCGCCGCGTTCCCACACCACCCACCGGCCGCCCGCGTACGGCAGGGGCACCGCACCCGTCACATCGGTGAGCACCGAGGCGTGCGCTCCCGTCTCGCCGAGCAGCCGGAACACGGTCGGTACCGCCACCTCCGGATACTCGGCCAGCAGCTCGGGCCACCCCAGCTCCACGAGGGCCGCGTCGAGCGCGGGGCCGGAAGCGACGGTCGTCATCGTCTTGCGGAGTGTCTCCGCGAGGAGCTCCACCTCGGCGGGGTCCATGGTCAGTCCTTCCCCAGGCCGAGGAGCCGGCGGGCGATGATGTTGCGCTGGATCTCGGCGGTGCCGCCGTAGATGGTGGCCGCCCGGGAGTAGAGGTACTCCGAGCGCCAGGGCGAGTCCGTGAGCTCGAGGACTCCGGGGAGCAAGTCCCGTGCCGTCTCCAGGAGTTGTTGCTCGGCGGTGGCCAGCAGCACCTTGTCCACCGAGGTCTCCGGGCCGAGCCTGGCCCCGTCGGCCAGTCGCCGCTGGGTGGCGTACGAGCGGCAGCGCACGGTGTGGAGGGCGAGGTAGGCGGCGCCGAGGGCCGCGTCGTCCTGGACGTCGGTCTGGTCGAGCAGCCGGTCGAGGCGGGTGTAGAGGTGGGCCACGCGGTGCCAGAAGCAGGTGGAGCGCTCGTGCGGGAGCAGGTCCATCGCCAGGCGCCAGCCGTCGCCGGGGCGGCCGAGCATCCGGTCGGCGGGCACCACCACGTCGTCGAAGAAGACCTCGGCGAACTCGTCCACGCCGTGCATCGTGCGCAGTGGACGGACGGTGATGCCCGGGGTGTCCATGTCGACGAAGAAGGCGGTGATGCCGTCGTGGCCGGGCGCGGTGCGGGTGAGCAGTACGCAGCGGGCCGCGTACTGGGCGAGGCTCGTCCACACCTTCTGGCCGTTGACCACCCAGTGGTCGCCCTGCTGGACGGCCCGGGTGGTCAGGGAGGCGAGGTCGCTGCCCGAGCCCGGCTCGGAGAAGCCCTGGCACCACTGTTCGCTGCCGTTCAGGAGCAGCGGGACCATTTCGGCGGCCAGTTCGGGACTGGCGTACGAGATGAGGGTCGGGGTGAGGACCTCGACCATGGAGTAGATGCCGGGCTCGGCGAGGCCGCGGGTGGCCACCTCCTCGCCCAGCACCGCCCGGAAGACGGCGGGGCCGCCGAGCCCGCCGACCTGCTCCGGCCAGCCGTAGCGCATCCAGCCCCCGTCGAACAACGCCCGGCGCACCCGGCCCAGTTGGGCGACCTGGGCGTCCAGCGAGCGTTCGGGGCCGGGGGAGAGGTCGTGCTCGTCGAGCCAGGTCCGGACGGCGGTGCGGAACTCCGCCGCCGTGCTGAAGGCGCTCATACGCCGGGGAGTTCGAACGCGTGCGGGCGCCCCGAGTCGTGCACCCCGCTGCGGCGGATGAAGGTCATGGCCCGCGTGCGCAGCCGCCAGCCGTCGGCGGTGCGGACGTAGGTGTCGTTGTAGTAGCCGATCCGCATGTCGTGCGTGGCGTGGTCGACGAAGCACAGCGGCTGGGTGCCGCTCGCCTCGTCCCCGTCCCCGGACAGCTCGACGAGCGGTGTGCCGGTGAGGAACAGGCCCTTGGGGGCGGCGGCCACCAGGGCGGGGAAGTCGGCGAGCGGGTACGTGTCGCCGAACGCGCTGTAGGTGCCGTCCGGGGTGAAGACCTTCAGCAGCCCGTCGATGTCGCCCCGGGTGATGGTCACCGCGTAGCGGGCGAGGAGCTGCTGGATCTCCACGAGGTCGTCGGTGGTGGCGTCACTTGCCACGAGCACTCCTTCTCTCCGCACGCTCGCGTGCGTCGTGTTCGGGCCGGATGCCGAAGGTGTTGAAGGCCGTCGCCATCAGGCCGTACGCCCCCACGGTGAACACCAGGTCCATCAGCTGGTGTTCGTCGAGGTGCCCGGCGAGGGCCGTCCAGGTGGCGTCCGAGACGTCGTAGCCGTCCTCCAGCTCGTCGACCGCGCCCAGCACCAGGCTCTCCAGCGGATCGGCCGCCTTGCCCTGCCCGGCCGCCTCTATCTCGGCCTCGGTGAGGCCCAGCTGCTGGGCGGCGTGGACGTGGTGGGTCCACTCGTAGGCGCAGTCCCGGCGCTTGGCGACGCGCAGGACGACCAGCTCGCGCAGGCGGTCCGGAAGCGTCGAGCGGACCAGGAAGTACGTGCTGAAGGGGAGGAACGCCCCGGTCAGCTCGGGGTGGCGGACCAGCGTGGAGAGCATGGTGCCGGCCGCCTCCGCGTTGCGCATGCTCCGGGGGAGCAGGGCGGAGAGCACCTCCCGGGTGCGGTCGTTCCACTGGTCGGCCGGGAGTGGGGGGAGACGGGGCGGCATGCGGGGCTCCCTCGATCCGGGAATGACAATCCGAGAATGGCGTTCTCAATTCTGGGTGACAAGATTTCCACCCCGCCGACCGCCCCGTCAACCGTCAGGCCCGCAGCTTCCGGAAGTCCCAGCTGACGATCTTCTCCGGGCGCAGCCGCAGCCATCCGTGCCGCCCGTCGTACCGGAAGTCCGCGCCCTTCATGTACTTGTCGGCGAAGAGCCGCTCGGGTTCGGCGAGGTCGGGCACCGGCGCGCCCTTCCGGGGCGTCTCCCCGATCACCTCGGCCTTCCCCAGCAGTTCGACGCCCCGCAGCTCCAGGAACTCGAAGCCGCCGTCGTCGACCAGCACGCTCAGCCGCGGATCCCGGCCCAGGTCGGTCCAACGCTGGCTGCGCGTCAGTGAGTTGAGCCAGAGCGCCGTGCCGTCCCAGACGAACCAGAGCGCGCCGGCGTGCGGATGCCCGCCGGGGCCCACGGTGGCGACGCGGCAGACGGGCTGGCCGCGAAGAAAAGTGTCCTGTTCTTCGCCGGACATGGCGATGGCGGTACCCCTGCGTTGACCGGGCATGTTTCCTCCCGCTCTCGTGTGAATGCCTAATTCTCCTGCACGACAGGTTGCTTCTCATCTAGCGAGAAGCTACTTTCCACCGCAGGCAGGGCCGTGGCAAGCAGAAGCTGTGACACCCAGAAGAGATGGGGAGCCGTGAGTCTTTTCCATGAGGACCGGCTGTTGATCGACGGGGAACTCGTGGCTGCGTCGCGCAGCTTCGAGACCGTCGATCCGTCCACCGGGAAGGTGCTGGGGACGGCATCCGACGCGGAGGCCGGCCATGTCGACGCGGCCGTTGCGGCCGCCCGCCGGGCCTTCGACACGACCGACTGGACGCGCGACCGCGACCTGCGGCTGCGCTGCCTGCGCCAGCTCTACGACGCGCTGCACGAACACCGCGAGGAACTGCGGGAGTTGACCATCGCCGAGGTGGGCGCGCCGCGTCAGCTCACCCACGGGCCCCAGCTCGACGACCCGATCGAGATGGTCAAGTACTACGCCGACCTGCTCGAAGGCTACGAGTTCCGCGAGGACCTGCCCGAGCTGCAGAGCCGGGGCATGCTCCACCGCCGCTGGGTGGAGAAGGAGGCTTCCGGGGTCGTCGCGGCGATCCTGCCGTACAACTTCCCCAACCAGCTGGCGATCGCCAAGCTCGCCCCCGCGCTCGCCGCGGGCTGCACGGTCGTGCTCAAGGGCGCCCCCGACACCCCGTGGACGACCCTCACGCTCGGCCGGATCATCGCCGAGAAGACCGACATCCCCGCGGGTGTCGTCAACATCCTCACCTCCGCCGGACCCGAGACCGGCGAGCTGCTGACCACGCACCCCGGCATCGACATGATCACCTTCACCGGGTCGACACCGGTCGGCAAGGCGATCATGGCGGCGGCCTCCGCGAGTCTGAAGCGGGTGTTCCTGGAGCTCGGCGGCAAGTCCGCGATGATCCTCCTGGACGACGCCGACTTCGCCGGCGCGGCGATGTTCGCCGCGTTCACCATCTGCTCCCACTCCGGGCAGGGCTGCGCGCTCACCTCACGGCTGCTGGTCCCGCGCGAGAAGCACGACGAGATCGTCGGCCTGCTCGCGGCCATGTTCGGCAAGGTCCGCTACGGCGACCCGACCGACCCGAAGATGAACATGGGCCCGCTGATCAGCGAGAAGCAGCGCACCAAGGTGCACGCCATGGTCGAGCGGGCCGTCGCCGCCGGGGCCCGCCTGGTGACCGGCGGGAAGCCCGCCGAGCGGGAGGGCTTCTTCTACGAGCCGACGCTGCTCGCCGGTGTCGACCCGGACGCCGAGATCGCCCAGGAGGAGGTCTTCGGGCCGGTGCTCGCCGTCATCGCGTACGACGACGAGGACGACGCCGTCCGGATCGCCAACGGCACGGCGTACGGGCTGTCCGGCGCGGTGATGGGGGCCGACGAGGACCGGGCGATCGCGGTGGCCCGGCGGATCCGCAGCGGCACGTTCAGCATCAACGGCGGCAACTACTTCGCCGCCGACGCCCCGTTCGGGGGATTCAAGGAGTCCGGTATCGGACGGGAGATGGGTGTGGCGGGGCTGGAGGAGTTCCTCGAGCTCAAGACCTTTGCCGTGCCGGTCGGTTGACCGATCGCGCGGTAGTCCGGGGAACACCACCGAGGAGGCACCCCGTGAGAGTCAAGGCAATACCGGCCGCCCTGGCGGCGGCCGCGCTGCTGGCCGTCGCCGGATGCGGCGGTCACGACAGCGCGGGGGACGCGAGCGACGACGCGTCCCCCACCAAGGCGGCCCAGCAGGCCGACGGCGGCGACTTCGGCGACCTGAAGAAGGTCTGCGGACCGGGGGACGCGAAGAGCGCGACCGCCCAGGGCGTCACCGCCGACACGATCAACCTCGGCGTCATGTCCGACGTCGGCTTCACCAAGAACTCCGAGTTCGGCGACACCGCCAAGGTGTTCACCTCCTGGTGCAACGCGGCCGGCGGCATCAACGGCCGCAAGGTCGTCGCCACCGTCCGCGACTCCAAGCTGATGGAGGTCCGCCAGCGGATCCTGGAGGCCTGCAAGTCGGACTTCGCACTGGTCGGCGGCGGCTCCGCCCTTGACGCCCTGGGCGTCCAGGACCGGCTGAAGTGTCTGCTGCCCGACTTCCCGGCGCAGGTCAGCCAGATCCAGAACCAGGGCTCCGACCTCCAGCTCAACGCGACGGGCGGCGCCTCCTACGACCGCTACCCCGGCTACTACCAGTGGCTCCTCAAGACCGCCTACCCCAAGTCCGCGGGAGCCGTCGGCACCATCGCGGGCGACGCGGCGGTCAGCAAGGTCATCGACGCGCGGGCCCAGGAGAGCCTCAAGGCCGCCGGCGCGAAGATCACGTACCACGATCTCTACCCGGCCGCCGGCGTCTCCGACTGGACGCCGTACGCGCAGTCCATCAAGAGCAAGGGCGTCAAGGGCCTGGTGTTCCTGGGGGACTTCGCGAGCCTGTCCAAGCTGGAGCAGGTCCTCACCGGCATGGACTACAAGCTGGACTGGATCGACACGAACAACAACGCCTACGGCCCCGCCTTCCTCCAGCTGGCCGGTAAGTCCCTCGACTACCAGAACAACCTCGCCGACCTCAGCGGTGTCTATCCGCTGGAGAAGGCCGCCGACAACCCGGCGACCGAGCAACTCGTCTCCCTCTTCAAGAAGTACGACCCGAGCGCACAGCCGACGCTGCCCGGAGTCCGGAGCTTCGCGTCCTGGCTGCTGTTCGCCAAAGCGGCCTCCTCCTGCGGCGACAAGCTGACCCGCACCTGCCTGTACGACGCGGCCCGCAAGGAGACCGCATGGACCGGCGGCGGACTCCTTGCACCCGTCGACCTGTCCAAGGCCGACGCCCCGCTGACCTGCTTCAACATCGAGAAGGCCACCTCGAAGGGGTGGGAGCCCGCGGACTTCCAGCCCAATGACGGCGCCTACCGCTGCAACGAGGCCCCGTACAAGTTCAAGGGCGACTACGGCAAGCCCCTCACCCTCGCCGACGTCGGCAAGAGCATGAGCGATGTGAAGTAGATGGAGCAGTTCCTGACCTTCGGGATCGTCGGCCTGAGCACCGCCGCCATCTACGCGGTCATCGGCAGTGGCCTGGTGCTCACCTACGTCACCACCGGCGTGTTCAACTTCGCGCACGGGGCGGCGGGCATGCTGGCGGCGTTCTGCTACTGGCAGTTCACCGTCGGCTGGGGCTGGCCGGTCCCGGTGGCCCTGGCGGCGGTGCTCCTGGTACTGGCGCCGGGGTTCGGCCTCGCCGTGGAACGGGTCCTGATGCGGCCCGTGCAGCGGCTCGGCGAGGCCGAACGGCTGGTGATGACGGTGGCGCTGCTCAGCGGCGCCATCGCCGCCGCCCGCTGGATCTGGGACCCCAACGTCCCCCGCCCGCTGTCGGTGTTCTTCGCCGACAGGAAACCCTTCCACCTCGGCCCGGCCACCATCACCTGGCACCAGGCCATCACCATGACCGTCGCGGTGGCGGTCGCCGCCGGCCTCTGGTTCCTGCTCAACCGCACCCGCACCGGCGCCGAGATGCGGGCCACCGTCGACGACCGGGCCCTGGTCCGGCTCACCGGCGCCGACCCGATCCGGGCTGGGCGGGTGGCCTGGATCCTCGGCACCCAGCTCGCCGCGATCGGCGGCATCCTCATCGCCCCGACCGTGGCCCTCGACGCCTCGCAGCTCTCCCTGCTGATCGTCAGCGCCTACACCGCCGCCGTCTTCGGCCGGCTGCGCAACCTGCCGCTCACCTTCGCCGGCGCGATCGTGGTCGGCTGCCTGGAGAGCTACCTCACCGGCTACCTCCCGCAGAACCAGTACCTGCCCGGGCTGCGGCTGGCCGCGCCCGCCCTGCTCCTCTTCCTGGCCCTGCTGCTCTTCCGCCACCCGCGCCTGCGCGGCCGGGACCGGCGGCTGGTCCAGGTCCCGGCGCCCAGCCTGCGCGGCACGGCCGTCTTCGCCGCGTCGACCGTCCTGTTCGGGGTGGTCCTGGCGACCGTGCTGGACGAGGCCGACCTCGTCACCTACGGGCCGATCTTCTCCCTCGGCATCGTCGCCCTGTCATACGTACCCCTCGCCGGGTACGCCGGACAGATCTCCCTGTGCCAGCTGAGCATGGCCGGACTCGGCGCCGTCGTCTGGGGGCACCTGGGCGCACACGGCGAGCTGTGGGCGCTGGCCGTCGCCGTCGCCGTGTCCGGGGCGGCCGGAGCGCTGATCGCGGTGCCCGCGCTGCGCTTCTCCGGCGTGTACCTGGCGCTGGGGACGGCGGCGTTCGCGGTGATCCTGGACCGGTGGATCTTCACCCTGCCGGCCTTCGACCTGTTCGGCATCCGCATCTCGCTCTTCGACCAGGGCTCGGTCGAGATGAACGGGCCGAACCTCTTCGGCCTGCACCTCGACTCCACCGCCGAACTCACTGTCCTGGCAGCCGTGTTCCTCGGCCTCGCCTCCCTCGCCGTGGCCTGGCTGCGGCGCGGCGGCTTCGGGCGGCGGCTGATCGCGCTGCGGGACAGCGAGGCGGCGTACGCGACGCTCGGCGGCAACCTGCTGGTGACCAAGGTGCTCGTGTTCGCGCTGTCGGCCGGCATCGCCGGACTCGGCGGCGCCCTCTACGGCATGCAGCAACGCACCATCACCGCCGAGCAGTTCAACCTGGTAGCCGGACTGCCGATCTTCCTGGTCGCCGTCATCGGCGGCCTCGGCGCGGTCGGCAACGGCCTCTTCGCCGGGACCGCCTACCTCGGACCCAACATCCTGATCGGCGTGGCCTCCTGGACCCAGAACATCATCACCGTCCTGCCGGCTCTGGCCGGCATGGGCCTCGGCCACAGCCCCGAGGGCATCGTGTCCCGATTCCGCCGCGACTGGGAGCCCCTGGGCCGGGACCTGATCGCCCTGCCCGCACTGCTGGGCCTGCTCGCGCTGGGCTGGGTCCTGCGGCTGACCGACGCCATCAACGGCTGGACGTTCCTGATCGGTTCAGTGGTGGTGGCGTTCGCACTGCGCGCCTGGGCGGCCGCCCGCCAGGCTCCGAAGACCGAGCCGGACGTTCCCGTCGAGTGGTGGGGTGTACGGCGCCCATGGCGTCCGCAGGACGGGGAGGTGCTGGTCCGTGCCACTGCTGGAAGTTAGCGGAGTCACCGTCGCCTTCGGCGGCAACCGGGCCCTGGACGGCGTCGCCATGAGCGCCGACAAGGGCGCGGTCACCGGCCTCATCGGACCCAACGGGGCGGGCAAGAGCACCCTGTTCGACGTCGTGTCCGGACTGCGCAGGCCCCAGGCCGGACGCGTGGTGCTCGGCGGCCGCGACGTCACCCGGCTCGGGCCCGCCCGGCGCTGCCGGCACGGACTGGCCCGGACCTTCCAACGCCTGGAACTCTTCGGCCGGTTGAGCGTCCGCGACAACCTCCTGGTCGCCGCGGAACTCGGCCCCGAGCGACGCCGGGCGCAGCAGGTGGCCGACGGGCTCCTCGACCGGCTCGAACTGACCGGCATCGCCGACACCTGCGCCGACAACCTCCCCACCGGCGTCGCCCGCCTCGTCGAGGTCGGCCGCGCCATGGCCGTACGCCCCGAACTCCTGCTCCTCGACGAGCCCGCCGCAGGACAGGACGGCGAGGAGACCGAGCGGTTCGCGGCGCTGCTGCGGTCGCTCGCCGCGGACGGCACCGCGGTGGTCCTGGTCGAACACGACATGGGGCTGGTGATGGGCGTGTGCGACGAGGTGTACGTGCTCGACCTCGGCAAGGTCATCGCCGTAGGACCGCCCGAGGTGATCCGCAACGACGAGACGGTGCTCGCGGCCTATCTGGGGGACGTGTGAACGCTCTGCTCGAACTGCGCGCCATCCGCGCCGCCCACGAGGGCATCACCGTCCTGCACGGCGTCGACCTCAGCGTCGGCGCCGGGCAGGTCGTCGCGCTGCTCGGCCCGAACGGCGCCGGGAAGACCACGACCCTGCACGTCGCGGCGGGGCTGCACCCGGTGCAGTCCGGCCGACTCGTGCTCGGCGGACGGGACCTGACCGGCGCCGACCCGCGCGGCCTGGCCCGGGCCGGGGTCTGCCTGATCCCCGAGGGGCGCGGGGTGTTCCCGAACCTCTCGGTGCGCGACAACCTCCTGATGATGACCTTCACGGGCCGCAGCCGCGAGGAGATCGAGGAGATCGCCTTCACCCGCTTCCCCGTCCTGGGGAAGCGGGCGGGCCAGGTGGCGGGCACCCTCTCCGGCGGCGAGCAGCAGATGCTCGCCCTCGCCCGCGGCCTGGCCACCGACCCCGCCGTACTGCTTCTCGACGAACTGTCCATGGGACTCGCCCCGTTGGTGGTCTCCCGGCTCTACGAGCAGGTCGCCGAGATCGCCCGGCAGGGCGTCGCGGTCCTGGTCGTCGAGCAGTTCGCGGCGGCCGTCCTCGGCATCGCCGACCACGCGGCCGTCCTCGTACGCGGCCGCATCGAACGCCAGGGCCGCCCCGACGGCGGGCTGCGCGACGAACTGTCCGCCCTCTATCTGGGGAGTTCCGCATGACACCGACCGAGCCGCACACGGACTCGCGCGAGCCGCACAGGAACAGCGGCGAGCGCCCTTCGGACTCCCGCGCGGACCGCTTCGTCCGTGAGCTCGCCGACCTGAAGATCCCCGACCCGGCCGCCGCCCGCGCCGGTCTGTGGCTGCGCCTCGGCGTCGCCCTGATGGTCGTCGGCCTGGTCCTCGCGGTGTCGGCGTACTTCGTCACGCACAACACCGAGAACCCGCTCGACCAGCGCGACGGGCTCGCGCTGGGCCTCGTCGGCATCGCGGGGACGGTCGTCGGCGCGGCCCTCTTCCTGCGCTATTCGCTCACCGGGTTCCTCCGCTTCTGGATGGCCCGCCAGTCCTACGACCTCGCCGTGCTCGCCGACCGCCTGTCGGAAAGGGACCTGAACCATGACCTCACCAGCACCGACGCCGCGCCCAGGTGACCAGTTCGCCAGCACGGTGTGCACCACCCGAGTGGTCGTGGTGCGTGCCCCAGCCGACCGGCAGCCGGCCCTGACCTGCGGCGGCGCCCCCATGGTGCCCGCCGCCACCGCACCCCCCGCACCCGTCACGGGCGCGGACCCGGTCACTCTCCTCGGCAAGCGCTATGTCGACGCCGAGGGAGCCCTGGAGCTGCTCTGCACCAGTCCCGGAGCCGGCGAACTCGCCTGCGACGGCGTCCCCATGACCCTCAAGGCCGCCAAACCCCTCCCCGCCTCCGACTGACCCCCCTCAGCGAAAGGGACCTCGCATGAACAAGGACGACTTGATCCTCATCAGCGTCGACGACCACATCATCGAGCCGCCGGACATCTTCGTGAACCACCTGCCGAAGAAGTACCTGGACGACGCGCCCAAGCTCATCCGCCGCGAGGACGGCAGCGACCGCTGGCAGTTCCGGGACA
This sequence comes from Streptomyces sp. CA-249302, assembly GCF_050936785.1. NCBI lineage: Bacteria > Bacillati > Actinomycetota > Actinomycetes > Kitasatosporales > Streptomycetaceae > Streptomyces > Streptomyces sp. CA-249302. The sequence continues at coordinate 10,114,924 of NZ_JBNJMG010000001.1, forward strand.
ACAGCGTGGGCAACGCCGCCCTCAACGCGGTCGCGGGCCGGCCCAAGGAGGAGTACGGCCTCGACCCGCAGGCCATGGACGAGATCCGGCCCGGCTGCTACGACGTCCACGAGCGGATCAAGGACATGAACGCGGGCGGCGTCCTCGCCCAGATGAACTTCCCGTCCTTCCCCGGGTTCTCGGCGCGTATGTTCGCCACCGAGGACTCCGACTTCTCGCTCGCGCTGGTACGGGCGTACAACGACTGGCACATCGACGAGTGGTGCGGCGCCTACCCGGGCCGCTTCATCCCGATGGCCCTCCCGGCCATCTGGAGCGCCGAGCTCACCGCGGCCGAGATCCGCCGGGTCGCGGCCAAGGGCTGCCACTCCATGACCTTCCCGGAGAACCCGGCCGCGCTGGGCTACCCGAGCTTCCACGACCCGTACTGGAACCCGGTCTGGCAGGCGGCCTGCGACACCAACACCGTGCTGTCGGTGCACATCGGCTCCTCCGGCCGGCTCGCCATCCCGGCCGTGGACTCGCCGCCCGACGTGATGATCACGCTCCAGCCCATCAACCTCGTGCAGGCCGCCGCCGACCTGCTGTGGTCGCGCACCATCAAGGAGTACCCCGACCTGAAGATCGCCCTCTCCGAGGGCGGCACCGGCTGGATCCCGTACTTCCTGGAGCGGGTGGACCGCACCTTCGAGATGCACGCCGCCTGGACCCTCCAGGACTTCGGCGGCAAGCTCCCCTCCGAGGTCTTCCGCGAGCACTTCCTGACCTGCTTCATCACCGACAAGCTCGGTGTGAAGCTGCGGCACGACATCGGAATCGACAACATCTGCTGGGAGGGCGACTACCCGCACAGCGACTCGCTGTGGCCGGACGCCCCCGAGCAGCTGCACGGGGTGCTGGGCGAGTGCGAGGTCCCGGACGCGGACATCGTGAAGATGACCCACGAGAACGCCATGCGCTGGTACTCGTTCGACCCGTTCTCGCACATCCCGCGCGAGCAGTGCACGGTCGGCGCGCTGCGCAAGGCCGCCGAGGGCCACGACGTCAGCATCCGCCCGCGCAGCCGCCAGCTCACCGAGCCCGTCGACAAGCTGGAGGCATTCCGGCAACGGGCCCGCGCGGCCGTAGCGGCGGCGAGCAAGTAGTGGCCCACGACAACGGGCTGTTCGACCTGACGGGACGGTCCGCGCTGGTCACCGGCGCCGCGGGCGGCATCGGCGCGGCCGTCGCGCACGCCCTGGCCCGGGCCGGCGCGGCCGTCCTCGTCACGGACGTCGACGCCGAGGCGGCCGCGGCCGTCGCCGGGAAGATCGGCGCGGCCGGCGGTACGGCCGACAGCGCCGGCCTCGACGTCCGGGACCGGGGCGCCGCCGAGGCCGCGGTGTCCCGGGCCGCCGCCCTGGCCGACGGGACGCTGCACGTCCTGGTGAACAACGCCGGCGTGACCGCGCCGGCCATGTTCGCCGACCTGGACGAGGACGCCTTCCGCCGGCTGCTCGACATCCACGTCCTCGGCACCTTCACCTGCTCGCAGGCAGCGCTGCCGTTCCTGCCCACCGACGGCACCGGACGCATCATCAACGTCACCTCCTCGGCGGGCCTGACCGGCACGCTCGGCCAGGTCAACTACTCCGCCGCCAAGGCCGCGATCATCGGCATGACCAAGTCCCTGGCCCGGGAACTCGCCCGCAGACAGATCAAGGTCAACGCCCTGGCACCGCTGGCCGCGACCCCGATGACCGAGACCATCCGCACCAACGAGAAGTTCGCCGCCACCATGCTCGCCCGCATCCCGCTCGGCCGCTGGGCCGAGCCCGAGGAGGTCGCCGGAGCCTTCGTCTTCCTCGCCTCGGACGCGGCCTCCTTCGTCACCGGCCAGGTCCTGCCGGTCGACGGCGGCCTGGTGATCTGATGGCACCTCCGCACAACGAGGGACCGCTCTCCGGGGTGACGGTCGTCGCCCTGGAACAGGCCGTCTCCGCGCCCCTGTGCACCCGGGTCCTGTGCGACCTGGGCGCCCGGGTCATCAAGGTGGAGAACCCGGACGGCGGCGACTCCGCCCGGCACATCGACGACGTGGTGAACGGCCTCGCCGCGCACTTCGTGTGGACCAACCGCGGCAAGGAGTCCGTCGCCCTCGACCTCAAGTCCGAGGCGGGGATGGCGATCCTGCATCGCCTGCTGGACCGCGCCGACGTCCTGGTCTCCAACCTCACCCCGGGCACGACCGCCAAACTCGGCATCGCCCCGGAGGACCTGGCGACCCGGCACCCCGAGCTGATCGCGGTGGAGATCGACGGCTACGGCCAGGGCGGCCCGCTCTCCCACAAACGCGCCTACGACCTCCTCGTGCAGGCCGAGTCCGGGGTGTGCGCCATCACCGGCCACCCCGGCGCCCCGGCCAAACCGGGCCCGCCCATCGCGGACGCCAGCACCGGCCTGTACACCGCGCTGTCGATCGTGTCGTTGCTGTACGCCGGTGAGCGCCGGGGCGGGCGCGGCGGCGCCGTCGCGGTCAGCCTGTTCGACACCATGACCGAGCTGATGGGCTACCCGCTGACGTACACCCGGCACTCGGGCCAGGAACCGGACCCGATCGGTATGAGCTCGCCCGCGGTCGCCCCCTACGGCGACTACCGCACCGCCGACGGACACACGGTCGTCCTCGGCACCATCAACGACCGCGAATGGCAGCGCCTGGCAAGGGAGTTGCTCGAACGGCCCGACCTCGCCGACGACGAGCGTTTCCGGACCAACCCCGACCGCGTCGAGCACCGGGCCCTTCTCGACGCCGAGATCGCGGCCTGGTGCGCCCGGCACGACCTGGCGTACATCCAGCGGCGCGCCGACGACACCGGCATCGGCAACTCCCGCTACAACACCCCGAAGGACGTCCTCGCCCACCCCCACCTCGCCGCCCGCGACCGCTGGCGCACCATCGACACACCGGCCGGCCCGGTACCGGCGCTCCTGCCGCCGCCGATCATCTCCGGCTACGACCCCCCGATGGGCGCCGTACCGGCGCTCGGTGAGCACACGGAAGCGGTCCTGGCCGAACTCGGAGTCACCGAGCAGGAGTTGCGGGGTGGCGCGTGACCGGCGCCCCCGCACTGCTGACCGACGACCGGGACGGCGTACGGACCCTGACCCTGAACCGCCCGCACCGCAGGAACGCCATCGACCGCGCCCTGTGGACAGACCTGCGTGAGGCCCTCGCGCGGGTCGCACGCGACCACGACGTACGGGCACTCGTCCTCACCGGCGCCGGAGGAGCCTTCTCCTCGGGCGCCGACCTCACGGCCGCCGCGGACGACACCCGGCACCCCCTGGACAAGGTGCGCGACCTGAACGAAGTCGCCCTGCTTCTGCACGAGTTGCCCGTCCCGACCATCGCCAAGGTCACCGGCGTCGCGGTCGGTGCCGGCTGGAACCTCGCCCTCGGCTGCGACTTCGTCGTGGCGACACCGGAAGCACGCTTCTCGCAGATCTTCGCGCGCCGCGGACTGTCCCCGGACTGCGGCGGCAGCTGGCTGCTGCCCAAGCTCGCCGGACTCCAACAGGCCAAGCGGCTCGCCCTGTTGGCCGAGACGATCGACGCCGAGGAGGCGCGGTCGCTCAACCTGGTGACCTGGGTGGTGCCCGCCGAGGAGATCGACAAGTACGTCACCGACCTGGCCGACCGGCTCGCGGCCGGCCCGCCGGTCGCCCTCGCCCAGACCAAGGCGCTCCTCAACGAGGGCGCCGACCGCACCCTGCGCGAGGCACTCGCCGGTGAGGCCCGCGCCCAGACCGTCAACTTCGCCTCGACGGACGTGACCGAGGCGTACGCCGCCTTCGCCGGGAAACGCGAGCCGCACTTCACCGGCCGCTGGTACCGACAGCCCCCTGGGGAGGACCCTTCATGCGCGAAGCAGTGATCGTCGAGGCCGTCCGCACCCCGGTGGGCAAACGCAACGGCGGCCTGTCCGACCAGCACGCGGCCGACCTGTCCGCCGTCGTCCTCGGCGCGTTGGCCGAGCGGACCGGCATCGACCCGGCGCTCGTCGACGACGTCGTCTGGGGCTGTGTCTCCCAGGTCGGCGACCAGTCCAGCAACATCGGCCGCTACGCCGTCCTCGCCGCCGGCTGGCCCGAGACGATCCCGGGCACCACGGTGAACCGGGCCTGCGGATCCAGCCAGCAGGCCCTCGACTTCGCCGCGCAGGCCGTCATGTCCGGCCAGCAGGACGTGGTGGTCGCGGGTGGTGTCGAGGTGATGAGCCGGGTGCCGCTGGGCTCGGCGCGCGCGACCGGGATGCCGTACGGGCCGAAGGTGCTCGCCCGCTACGAGGGCTTCTCCTTCAACCAGGGCATCTCCGCCGAGAAGATCACGCAGAAGTGGGGCTTCTCGCGGACCGAGCTGGACGAGTTCGCGGTGCTCTCGCACGAGCGGGCCGCCGCCGCGCAGGACGCCGGGGCCTTCGAGGCGCAGATCGTGCCGGTGGGCGTGGTGACGGCCGACGAGGGCGTACGGCGGGGGAGTACCGTCGAGAAGCTGGCCGCGCTCAAGCCCGCCTTCCTCGACGACGGGACGATCCACGCCGGCAACTCCTCCCAGATCTCCGACGGCGCGGCGGCCCTCCTGGTGACGACACCGGAGAAGGCGCGCGAGCTGGGCCTGACGCCGATCGTGCGCTACCGCGCGGGCGCCGTGGTCGGCGCCGACCCCGTGCTGATGCTGACCGGCCCGATCCCGGCGACGGAGAAGGTGCTCGCCAAGGCCGGCGTCGGCCTTTCCGAGGTCGGTGTCTTCGAGGTCAACGAGGCGTTCGCGCCGATCCCGCTGGCCTGGCTCGCGGAGACCGGCGCCGACCCGGCACTGCTCAACCCCCTGGGCGGCGCGATCGCCCTGGGCCATCCGCTCGGGGCGTCCGGCGCGGTCCTGACCACCCGCATGATCCACCACATGCGCGACCACGGACTCCGCTACGGCCTGCAGACCATGTGCGAGGGCGGCGGCACGGCCAACGCCACGCTCGTCGAACTCATCTCCTGACCGGGGGTTCCGTTGCGCCGACAGATCTTCACCGCCGACCACGAGGAATTCCGCAAGCTGGCAAGGGAGTTCGTGGCCAAGGAAGTCGTCCCCAACTACGCCGACTGGGAGAAGGCGGGCCGCCTGCCCCGCGAGTTCTTCGAACAGCTCGGTGCGCTGGGGTTGTTGGGCACGGCCATTCCCGAGGAGTACGGCGGGATGGGCCTCGCCGACTACCGCTACAACGTCGTCCTCCAGGAGGAGGCGGCCAGGGCCCTGGTCACGCTGGGCACCGTACGCACCCAACTCGACGTCGTGCTCCCGTACTTCCTCGCCTACGCCGACGAGCAGCAGCGGCGGCGCTGGTTCCCGGGCCTCGCCGCCGGCGAGCTGCTCACCGCCGTCGCCATGACCGAACCCGGCACCGGCTCCGACCTGGCGGGCATCCGCACCACGGCCGTACGCGACGGGGACACCTACGTCCTCAACGGCGCCAAGACCTTCATCACCGGCGGACTCCTCGCCGACCTGGTGATCGTGGTCGCCCGCACTTCCAGCGATCCGGACGACCGGCGCGCCGGCCTGACGCTGCTGGTCGTGGAGGACGGTATGCCCGGGTTCACCCGGGGGCGGGTGCTGGAGAAGATGGGCATCAAGGTGCAGGACACCGTCGAGCTCGCCTTCGACGACGTACGCGTGCCCGTGGCGAACCGGCTGGGGGAGGAAGGCGCGGCCTTCGGCTACCTCGGCCACAACCTCCCGCAGGAACGGATGACGGTGGCCGTCGGCGCGGTCGCGCAGGCGCGCGCCGCGCTGGAGACCACCATCGAGTACGTCAAGGAGCGCGAGGTCTTCGGCCGTGCCGTGGCGTCCTTCCAGAACACCAAGTTCGAACTCGCCGCCGTGGCCGCGGAGATCGAGGCCGCGCAGACGATGCTGGACCGGGCCGTGCTCGACCTGGTCGACGGCGAACTCTCCGGCGCCGACGCGGCCAAGGTGAAGCTGTTCTGCACCGAGATGCAGGCCCGTGCCGTCGACCGCTGCCTCCAGCTCTTCGGCGGCTACGGCTACATGGCGGAGTACCCGATATCGCGGCTGTACGCCGACGCCCGGATCACCCGGATCTACGCGGGCACCAGCGAGGTCATGAAGGTGATCATCGCCAAGTCCCTGGGGCTGTGAGCCGGGGCCGTCCGCCGGGATGTGACAGAGCCGCGGCCGGGGATCCCGGCCGCGGCTCTGTGCCGATCAGGGCTCACGCCCCGTATCGCGTCGTCTCCGCCAGGTCGGCCGCGGACTTCATCAGTTGCAGCACCATCGGACCGAAGGCCTGCAACTTCTCGTTGTCGCCCGCCCGTTGGAAGCCCTGCTCCAGCACGATGGCCAGCTTCCACTGGGCGAGGACGTCGTAGTAGTCCATGTCGTCGACCTGACGGCCGGACACCTCGGCGTAGTGGTCGATGAGGTCCTGGCGTGACGGCATGCCGAACAGGTCGACATAGGACGCCGTGGCCGCCTCCGGGGCGCTGGTGTCCTCCGGCCAGCCGCGCAGCATCCAGGCCAGGTCCAGCTTGGGGTCGCCGACCGTGCCCATCTCCCAGTCGACGATGGCGGCCAGCCGGGCCGGCCCGCCGTGCCGGAACATGACGTTGGCGAACTGGTAGTCGCCGTGCATCAGACCGGGGACGTAGTCGAGCGGCTTGTGGCCGCGCAGCCAGGCCGAGGCCTCGTCGAAGCCGGGCAGCTCCCGCCCCTTGACCTTCTCCAGGTAGCGGGTCCAGCGGTCGACCTGGCGGTCGTGGAAGCCCTCGGGGCGGCCGAGGTCGTGCAGCCCCTTCGCCTTCCAGTCCACGTTGCCCAACAGGGCGGCGCCTTCGGCCAGTTGGAATGCCAGACCCGCCCGCCCGGTGAGGTCCTTGTCGAAGGGCGCCGGCCAGCCGCGTCCCTGTGTGTGGGACATGGGCGACCAGCCGTCGACGAACTCCATCAGATAGAAGGTCCGGCCCAGCACCGCGGTGTCCGTGCACACCGCGATCGCCTCGGTGTGCGGGACGTCCGTGCCGTTCAGCGCCTCGGTGATCCGCCACTCCCGCAGGATGCCCTCGTCACGGGCGGCGGGCGCGGTGGACGGCGGGATGCGCAGCGCGCAGTGCAGTTCGCCGCGCCGGACCTCGTAGATCTCGTTCTGGGCGCCGCCCGAGACGTACCGCTGCTCGATCGGTTCGCCCTTCCCGGGCAGCCCGGACTCGTCCAGCCAGCCCGCCAGCCGCTCGACGTCGATCATCGGGCCTCCGTCTCCGGCTCCAGGAACTCCGCGTACTTGGCGCGCGCCGCGGCGACCCGCGTGGGCAGATAGCCGCTCGGCCACAGGGCGTCGCTGGCCTTGTGGTCCCGCAGCACCTGCCGGGCGACGGTCACCTTGTGCGCCTCGGTCGGGCCGTCCGCGATGCCCAGGACACTGGCGCCCAGGAGCATCCGGAACAGCGGCATGTCACCGCTCACGCCGAGCGCGCCGTGCACCTGGATCGAGCGGTGGGCGACGTCGTGCAGCACGCTCGGCAGCACGACCTTGATCATCGCGATGTCCTTGCGGACCTTGCGGTAGTCGTTGTACTTGTCGATCTTCCACGCGGTGTGCAGCACGGCCAGCCGGAACTGCTGGATCTGCGCCCAGGAGTCGGCTATGTGCCCCTGCACGAACTGCTTGTCCGCGAGGACCGTGCCCTGGGTGTGCCGGCTCAGCGCCCGCTCGCACATCATGTCGAAGGCCTTGGTCGCGAGGCCGATCGTGCGCATCGCGTGATGGATCCGCCCGCCGCCCAGCCGGGTCTGCGCGATCACGAACGCCTGACCCTCACCGCCGAGCAGCGCGTCCGCCGGCACCCGGACGTCCTCGTACCGCACCAGCGCGTGCGTGCCCTTCTCCTCCGGCTCACCGGCGAGGGCCACGTTCCGCTCGATGCGGATACCGGGCGTCTCGGCCGGGACCAGGAGCATCGACATGCTCTTGTACGGGTCCCCGTCCGGGTCGGTCACGGCCATCACGATGATGAAGGCGGCCGTCTTGGCGTTGGACGAGAAGTACTTCCAGCCGTTGATGACCCACTCGTCCCCGTCCCGCACCGCGCGGGTGGTGAACTCCTTGGGGTCGGAGCCGGCCTGGGGCTCGGTCATCGAGTAGCAGGAGAAGATCTCCCCTTCGAGGAGCGGGCGCAGATAGCGCGCCTTCTGCGCCTCGGTCCCGTAGTGGGCGAGGATCTCGGCGTTCCCCGTGTCCGGGGCCTGGCAGCCGAACACGATCGGGGCCCAGGAGGAGCGGCCCAGGATCTCGTTCAGCAGGCAGAGCTTGACCTGCCCGTGTCCCTCACCGCCCAGGTCGGGCCCCAGATGGGTCGCCCACAATCCATGGGCCCGCACCTCCTTCTTGAGCGGGTCGAGGACACGACGGAGGTTCTCGTCGGGCGGGGTGAACTGCAGGCCGTCCCACAGCAGGTCGAGGGGCTCGACCTCCTCGCGCACGAACTGGTCGGCCCAGTCCAACTGCGCCTGGTAGTCCGGCTCGGTCTCGAAGTCCCACGGCATTGTGTCTCCTTCCGGCGGATGCCAGAATAGCGTTCTCATGAAGGAGAACACAATTCCCCAGTCTCGGAACGATGTTTCCGACCGGCCTCCCGGGAAGCCGCCGGACCGAGCCGGACGCCCGTCGGACGAGCCGTCCGACGAGGTCGCCGACCGCATCGCCAGGCGCGCGCTCGCCCGCCGCGGTGCCCACTACGCGAGCGAGGTGCGCGCACTCCTCGACGCGGCGCGGGAGGTCATGCGGCGCTGCGGCACCGGCTCACGCCCGCGGGTCGCCGACATCGTCGCGGCGGCCGGACTCTCCAACGAGGCCTTCTACCGGCACTTCCGGTCGAAGGACGCCCTGGTCGCCGCGATCATGGACGACGGTGCCGAGCGGCTCTGCGGCTATCTCGCCCACCAGATGGCCAAGGAGCCCACGCCCCAGGGCAAGGTGCGCCGCTGGGTCGAGGGCGTCCTCGCCCAGGCCATGGACGAGGACACGGCGGCGACCACGCTGGCCGTCATGTGGAACGCCCAGAGCGTGGGGGAGGGGTTCCTGGCCGGGCAGCCCACCATCGCCGGTCTGCTGGCGGATCTGCTGTGCGCCCCGTACACCGAACTCGGCAGCGCGGACCCGGACCTGGACGCGTCCCTCGCCGCCCACGCGACGGTCGGGAAGCTCGCCGACCACCTGTGGGGACGGGTGCCTCCGACGGGGGCCGACGTCGACCATGTCACCCGGTTCTGCCTGCGCACGGTCACACCCCAGGGAGGGGAAGAGTGAAGAGCAGCGATCAGTTCCACGTCGGGATCGTCGTCGACGACGTCGCGGCGGCCGCGGCCGAGTTGTCGGCGGTGTTCGGCTACCAGTGGTGCGAGGAGTTCGGCGGGCCGGCCCAGGTGACCCTGCCCGGCGGCGACGCCGTGCTCGACCTGAGGGCGACGTACTCGATGTCCGTGCCCCGCGTCGAACTCGTCCAGCGCGTCCCGGGCACGCTGTGGGAACCGGCCGCCGACTCCGGCGTCCACCACCTCGGCTACTGGTCCGACGACGTGGCCGCCGACTCCGCCGAACTCTCCCGCCGCGGCCACCGGATGGAGGCGCTCGGCAAGCGCCCGGACGGGACGCCGTACTGGGCCTTCCACCGCAGCGGCACCGGCCCGCGGATCGAGCTGGTGAGCCGGGCGCTACAGCCGCTCCTGGAGCAGTACTGGGAGACCGGCAGGAGGCCGTCATGACGGAGCCGGCTCACACGGCGACGGTGGGGATAGTGACCGGCGCCGGGCGCGGAATGGGCCTGGAGTGCGCCCGGCGTCTCGTCGGCACGGTGGACCGACTGCTGCTGGTCGACCTGGACGAGAAGGCGGTGACCGAGGCGGCCGGGCAACTCTCCGGACAGGGGACCCTCGCCGAGCCCTTCGTCCTCGACGTCACCGACCGCGAGGGCCTGGCCCGGCTCGCCGCCCGGGCCCGCGAACTCGGCACCCTGCGCGCCGTCGCGCACGCGGCCGGCATCTCCCCGACCATGGCCGACTGGCGCCGCATCCTCACGGTCGACCTCGTCGGCACCGCACTGCTGGCCGAGGCCCTGCGCCCGCTCGCGACCCGGGGCACGGCGATGGTGCACTTCGCCTCGATGGCCGCGATGTTCGGCAACACCGAGCCGCAGCCCGCGGTCGAGGCGGCCCTGGCCGACCCGCTCGACGAGCACTTCGTGGAGCGCATCCGCGAGGCCGTGGGACCGGAGATCGAGGACCCGGGCATGGCGTACACCTGGGCCAAGCGGGGAGTCCACCGCTTCGTCCAGCGGGAAGCGGTCCGGGTCGGCCCGGCCGGCGCCCGGGTCTGCTCCGTCTCACCCGGCATCGTCGCCACCCCGCAGGGCAGGCAGGAAGCCGAGCACCACCCGTCCATGAAGGCGCTGGTGGACCGGTCGGCGCTCGGTCGCGAGGGCCGACCCGAGGAACTCGCCGCGGTGGTCGCCTTCCTGCTGTCGGACGAGGCGTCCTTCCTCACCGGCGTGGACATCCTGGTCGACGGGGGAGTACGGGCCGCGCTGGCCGCTCGTGGATGAGAGCGGCAGGCCGCACCGACAGAAGCGTCACACGCTCTGTCGGTGCGCGGCCGACGGGCTCACCCGGACGCCGACGGCATCTCGAAGCCCGACACGATCACCGCGTTGGCCTCGGCCGCCGCCTGTCGCAGTGGCTTGGCCTTCGCGTAGGCGGCCGACTCGTACCAGGCGCGGGCCGCCTCCACCGACTCGAACTCCAGGACCACGGTCTGGTTACCGTGCCAATCGCCTTCCAGTAGCTGCGGGTTGGCGTCCACTGCGAGGATGGACGCGCCGCTCTCGGCCATCGAAGCCGCGGCTGCCCTGCCGTAAGCGGCCATGCCGGCGGGGTCGTTGATGGCCTCGGTCAGGATGACGTACCCCTTGGGCATGGCTCTCCTCGTGCTCAGAGTGCTCAGATCACGGTGATGGCCCGCTCGGGGCACATGGCGGCGGCCGTGCGCACCGCGTTCTCGTGCTCGGCGGGGACGTCGGGCGAGTCGACCACGGCGTAGCCGTCCTCGCCCAGGTCGAAGACCTCGGGGCAGTAGGTGCAGCACACCCCGTGCCCGCGGCAGCGGTCGTCGTCGACGGAGACCTTCATCGGGCCGCGCTCCACTCCAGGTTGAGGTGGGTGAGGCCGCGCAGGATGAAGGTGGGGACGTAGTCGTAGCGGCGGGCGTCGGCGGGGCCGTGCACCTGCTCGGCGATGCGGATGTCGGAGGTGCGGTCCAGGAGCCGCTCCAGGGTCACCCGGGCCTCGGCGCGGGCCAGCGGGGCTCCCGGGCAGGAGTGGACGCCGCGGCCGAAGGCGAGGTGGCGGCGGACGTTCGCCCGGCCGGCGTCGAAGGCCGCCGGGTCCTCGAACTGGCGCGGATCGCGGTTCGCCGCCCCGTTCAGCACCATCAGCGTGGTCCCGGCCGGGATGTCGACACCGCCCACCGAGGTCGCCACCTTCGACAGCCGGAAGTCGCCCTTGATGGGGCTCTCGGCGCGCAGAGTCTCCTCGACGAAGCTCGGGATGCGGTCGCGCTCGGCCCGCAACAGGCTCTGGAGTTCCGGCTGTTCGGCGAGGATCCGGAGCGCCGAGCTGAGCAGCCGGACGGTGGTCTCCTGCCCGGCCGCGAAGAGGTTGGCGGCGACCCGGACCACGTCGATGACCTCGGGGACCGACCCGTCGGGGAAGGTCGCGGTGGCGAGGCCCGTCAGCACGTCCTCGCGCGGCTCCCGGCGGCGCTCCTCGATGTACGTGGTGAAACGGCCGTACAGATACTCCAGCGGCGAGTGGTGCAGCGTGTCGTCGCCGGTGCTGCCGATGCCCGCCTCGTCCTGCGGGCGGTGCTGGAGCTTCCGCATGAACTCCTCGCGGTCCTCATCGGGCACCCCGAGCAGGTCGGCGATGACGAGCAGCGTGAACGGCCCGGCGAACCCGCCGATGAACTCCCCTTCGCCCGGGGCGAGATAGGTGTCCAGCAGGCCGTCGGCGAGGTGCCACATGGACGCCTCGTTCTCCTTGAGGCGCTTCGGCGTGATCAGCCGCATCAGCAGCGCACGGTGGTCCGTGTGGGTGGGCGGGTCCATGGTGGGCAGCTGGTCGCTCATCGGCAGCTCGTCCCGGTGCCGCGCGATCAACTCGCCGACCTCGTCCCGCTCCAGGCCCTCCAGCGGGACCGGGAACCCGGGGAAGGGGCCGGTGACCGAGATGCAGGCGGAGAACGAGTCGGTGTCGTTGTAGACCTGCACCGCCTCGTCGTAGCCCGTCACCATCATCACGTCGTGATGGCTCTCGCGGTGCACCGGGCACTGTCCGCGCAGGGCCTCGAAGTAGGGATAGGGGTCCGCGACGAGGGCCTCGTCCCGGAAGAAGTCGATCGCCTCGAAGTCGTCCACGGTCTGTTCGGCTCCCTCTCGGTCAGCGCCCCGACGATCGTGGACGGTAGCACAATTCTCCCACTGCTGGAATGCTGGCTTCACTCTCGGAGAGCGGCATTCTCACCGCTCAGGGCCATCAGCCGACCGGACAGGGAGACCCATGGAAGACACCGAAGAGCTGCGTGCCGCACGCGGAGTCCGCCGCAAGATCCTCGGCGACGCCTACGTCGACGCCGCGACCGCCGACCCCGCCCCCACCGCCGTCGAGTTCCAGGACTACCTCACCGCGACGGCCTGGGGCGTCTGGGCCCGCGAGGGCGCCCTCAGCCCCCGCGACCGCAGCCTCCTGGTGCTCGCGATGACCGCAGCGCTCGGCCGCATGGACGAGTTCCGCATCCACGCCGGCACCACACCCCGCACCGGCGTCACCGACGCCGAGATCGACGAACTGCTCTTCCAGATCGCCGCCTACTGCGGAGTCCCCGCGGGCAGCGCGGCCCGACGCGCGGTGCAGAACGCACGCGCCGACCGGGAGGCGGGGCGGTGAGCGCGGAGAGCGTCGGTTTCGTCGGGCTCGGCAACATGGGCAGCGTCCTCGCCGCGAACCTCGTAGGAGCAGGGCATACGGTCGTGACGCACGACGTGTCCGGTCCGGAGCGGTCGCCCGCGGGAGCCGTACACGTCCCCGAGGTCGCCGAAGTCGCCCGCCGCGCCGAGGTGTTGGTGCTCAGCCTCCCCGACGGGACCGCGTCCGAGCAGGTCGCCCGCGCCATGCTGGAGGTTCCCGACCGCCGCGTCCGGTATGTCGTCGACACCTCCACTGTCGGCGTGAGCGCCGCCCAGGGGGTCGCCGAGCTCCTCGCCGACGGCAAGGTCGGCTACGTCGACGCCCCCGTGTCCGGCGGTGTCGCCGGGGCCCGCGCCCGCACCCTCACCGTCATGTACGCCGGGGAGGACGAGGCCTGCGCCCACGTCGAGCCGGTGCTGGCCGGCCTCAGCGACCGCCGCCGCCGGGTCGGCGACCGGCCCGGCATGGCCCAGGCTCTCAAGCTCGCCAACAACTTCCTGTCCGCGACCACCCTGGCCGCCACCAGCGAGGCCGTCGCCTTCGGGCTCGCCGCCGGACTAGACATGGCCACCATGCTCGCCGTACTCGACGAGTCCAGCGGCCGCAGCGCCGCGACCTCCGACAAGTTCCCGCAGCACGTCCTGACCGGCCGCTACGCCGCCGGCTTCACCAACTCCCTGATGGACAAGGATGTACGGCTCTATCTGCGCGAGGTGGGGGAGCGCGGCGGAGCGGTGTCGGTCGGCGAGGTGATCGGCGCGCTGTGGGAGCGGTTCGCCGAGGCCGAACCCGGGGCCGACTTCACCCGGATCTTCCCCTTCGTGCACGGCTCCTGACCGACTTCGCGCACGGCTCCCGACCAACCGCTTGCTTGACGCCCGAACTCTGATGAGAATAGCATTCTCATTCGGAGAGACTGAGATTATCGTGAGTGCCCTCCGCACAAGCGACTGGAGGCCGGACCCCATGGCGCACTTCAAGAAGCCCGAGGCGGGCAGCTGGACCGAGCACCTCAAGATCGGCACGGATCCGGTGTCGTACGAGGACTCGATCTCCCCCGAGCACTACGAGCTGGAACGGGACGCGATCTTCCGCCGGACCTGGCTGAACGTCGGCCGCGTCGAACAACTCCCCAAGCGCGGCAGCTACTTCACCAAGGAGCTGGACGCGGCCGGCGCGTCGGTCATCGTGGTGCGCGGCATGGACGACGAGATCCGTGTCTTCCACAACGTGTGCCGGCACCGCGGCAACAAGCTGGTGTGGAACGACTTCCCGCGCGAGGAGACCGGCGGTGTCTGCCGCCAGTTCACCTGCAAGTACCACGCCTGGCGCTACGACCTCGAAGGCAAGCTCACCTTCGTCCAGCAGGAGCAGGAGTTCTTCGACCTCGACAAGTCGCAGTACGGCCTCAAGGGCGTGCAGACCGAGGTGTGGGAGGGGTTCATCTTCGTGAACCTCGACCCCGAGAACACCACTCCGCTGCGGGAGTTCCTGGGCGAGTTCGCCAAGGGCATCGAGGGCTACCCGTTCCACAAGATGACGCAGGCGCACAAGTACCGCGCCGAGATCGGCTCCAACTGGAAGCTCTTCATCGACGCGTTCGCCGAGTTCTACCACGCGCCGATCCTGCACGCCGGCCAGTACGTCTCGGACGAGGCCCGCAAGATCCAGAAGTACGGGTACGAGGCACTGCACTACGACATCGACGGCCCGCACAGCATGGTCTCGTCCTGGGGCGGCATCGCCCCGCCGCACGACCGCGCGATGGTCAAGCCCATCGAAGGCGCCCTGCGCAGCGGCCTGTTCGGCCCGTGGGAGTTCCCGGACATCGGCGTGGCGACCGAAGACCTGCCGCCGGCCATCAACCCGACCCGCGACAAGCGCTGGGGCATGGACTCCTTCGTCTTCTTCCCCAACTTCATGCTGCTGATCTGGCGGCCGAACTGGGTGCTGACGTACCACTACTGGCCGACCTCGTACAACACGCACATCTTCGAGGCGACCTGCTACTTCGTGCCGCCGGAGAACGCCTTCGAGCGACTTCAGCAGGAGCTGGCGGTCGTGTCGTTCAAGGAGTACGGCCTGCAGGACGGCAACACCCTGGAGGCGACGCAGAGCATGCTCGAGTCGCGTGCGGTGGGCGAGTTCCCGCTCAACGACCAGGAGGTCCTGCTGCGCCATCTGCACCAGACCGCCCGTCAGTACGTCCGCGACAACGCGCAGCGCACGGCCTAGGAGGACCCGAGCATGGCCACTGTCTTTCCCCCCGAGTTCGCCGCCCTGGAGCCCTTCGCCGACTGGGCGGTGGCCACCGAGAAGGCCCGCTACGCCAAGCGGATCGGCTCGACCATGGATGAACTGGACGCCTTCTACAACACGGCGTTCCCCCTGCTGAAGGACGGCACGGAGTACCTCAAGGCCGTCTCCATGGACGACATCTCCGAACCCGACAAGCATCTGCTGTGGGCGTTCTGCGCGCTGGTGACCGTCGCCTTCTCGGTCGAGGCCTGGCGGCAGCCCAAGGTGCCCGACACGGGGGCGGCCAGCATCGACGCCGTCTTCGAACCGGCCGTCTGATGCCACGTCCGCGCGCCCCGCAGCCGCCCGTCCACCTGCGCGCCGCCCGCATGCTCGACATCGACAAGGGCGAACTGGTCGAGCCGGGCGACCTGTTGATCGAGGGCGAGCGCATCGTCGCCCTCGCCCCGGCCAAGGTCCCCGACGACGCGGTGGTGATCGACCTCGGTGACATGACGCTCCTGCCCGGCCTGATGGACATGGAGGTCAACCTGCTGCTCGGCGGGCCCGACCACCGCAGTCCGCTCAACCCGGTGCAGGACGACCCGGCCGTGCGCACGCTGCGCGCCGTCGCCAACGCCCGCCGCACCCTGCGGGCCGGCTTCACGACCGTACGCAACCTCGGTCTGTTCGTGCAGACCGGGGGGCTGCTCCTGGACGTGGCGCTGAAGAAGGCGATCGACCTCGGCTGGGTCGAGGGCCCCCGGGTCGTCCCGGCCGGGCACGCCATCACCCCGACCGGCGGGCACCTGGACCCCACGATGTTCCAGGCGTTCGCCCCGCACATCATGCCCCTCACCATCGAGGAGGGCATCGCCAACGGGGTGGACGAGGTCCGCAAGGCGGTCCGCTACCAGATCAAGCACGGGGCCCGGGTCATCAAGGTGTGCGCCTCCAACGGTGTCATGTCGCACACCGGCCCGGCCGGCGCCCAGCAGTACTCCGACGAGGAACTGCACGCGATCGCCGACGAGGCCCATCGCGCCGGCCTCAAGGTGGCCGCCCACTGCATGGGCGACCGGGCGATCCGGGCCGCGCTGGCCGCGGGTATCGACTGCGTCGAGCACGGCTTCCTGGCCGGCGACGAGACGCTGGACCTGATGATCGAGCGGGGCACGTTCCTCGTCGCGACGACGTACATAGCCGACGGCATGGACGTCTCGAAGGCGGCGCCCGAACTCCAGGCCAAGGCCGCCGAAGTCTTCCCCCGCGCCAAGGCGACGACCCGGCGCGCCATCGAACGCGGCGTCCGCGTCGCCTGCGGCACGGACGCCCCGGCCATCCCGCACGGCCGCAACGCCCGCGAGCTCCTCGCCCTGGTCGACCGCGGCATGACCCCGCTGGGCGCACTCCGGGCCGCCACGACGACCGCCGCCGACCTGATCGACGCCGACGACCGGGGACGCCTGGAGCCGGGCCTGCTGGCCGACGTCATCGCCGTACCGGGAGACCCCCTGACGGACATCGGCGTGACGGAGGACGTGCGGTTCGTGATGAAGGGCGGGCAGGTGTACCGGCACGAGGACGGTTGAGCCGCGGAAAAGGGGCCCTCCACCGGGAGGGCCCCTTTCGTGCGTGCTCACACCTTGCGCGTGATCCCGCCGTCCACCCGGACGATCGCCCCGGTCGTGTAGCTCGACGCCGCGCTCGCGAAGTGCAGGGCGAGGGGACCCACGTCGTCGGGGCGACCGATCCGGCCCAGGGGGACGAACGACGCGTCGAAGTCCTCGGCGGCCCAGGCCTGGTGAGCGTCCGTCAGGACCGGTCCCGGGAGAATCGCGTTCACCCGCACCTTCGGCGCGTACGCCTCCGCCAGACCGACCGTGAGGGCGTTGAGGCCCGCCTTCGCGCAGGCGTACGGGAGTTCGTGGACGCTCGCCATCAGGGAACCCGCCGTACCGATGTTGATGATCGAGCCCCCGCCGTGGTCCGCCATGTGCTTGGCGGCCAGGACCGCCAGCCGGAACGGCCCCTTGAGGTTCACTGCGAGGGTCTTGTCGTAGAGCTCCTCGCTGACCGCGTCGAGACTCTCGTAAGTCGGCGACATACCCGCGTTGTTGACCAGCACGTCCAGCCCGCCGAGCTGCTCCACCGTCTCCGCGACCAGCCGCTCGCAGTCCCCCCAGTGGCCCACATGGCAGGCCACCCCCACGGCCCGGCGCCCCGTCGACTCGCGCACCTCCTCGGCCGCCGCCCGGCACGCGTCCGCCTTCCGCGAGGCGATCACCACATCGGCGCCGGCCTCGGCCAGCGTCTGCACGATGGCCCGCCCGATACCGCGCGAACCGCCGGTGACCACCGCCACCTTGCCCGTCAGATCATGAAGCTCCGCGAAGGACGTCACGTGCGTCAGCCTTTCCCTGTCGTCATCGTCGTCAGCAGCTCGCGCCGCAGCAGCTTTCCCGTCGGCGTGTACGGCAGTTCGTCCCGGAAGACGACCACGTCCGGCGTCTTGGAACCGCGCAGATGCCCGCGCACCCAGCCGCGCAAAGACTCGGCGTCCACGGCGCTGCCCTCGTGGGTGACCACGAACGCGGCGATCCGCTCGCCCCACTCCTCGTCCGGCACCCCCACCACCGCGGCCTCCCGCACGGCGGCATGCCGCAGCAGGACGTCCTCGACCTCCGCGGGAGCGATGTTCTCCCCGCCGCGGATGATCGTGTCGTCGGTCCGGCCGGTGATGAACAGATAACCCTCGGCGTCGAAGTGGGCGAGGTCGCGGGTGTGGAACCAGCCGTCCGCGTCCAGCAGGGCGGCGGCCCCCTTGTACTCGCCGGAGACCTGCGGCCCGCGTACCCACAACTCGCCCGGTCCGCCCGGAACTTGAGCGTCCCGGATCTCCGCCTCGACACCCGGGACCATCCGCCCGGCCGAGCCCAGCCGCGCCCGTACCGCCGGATCCTCCGACGCCGACGCCGCCCGATGGTCCTCCGGCCCGAGCAACGCGATCGTGGAACTGGTCTCCGTCAGCCCGTACGCGTTGGTGAACCCGGTGTCCGGGAGCGCCCGCAGTGCCGCCTCCAGCACCGTGTGCGGCATCCGCGCACCCCCGTACGCCAGCGCCCGCAGCGTCGGCACCTCGGCCGGGCGTCCGTCCAGGTGCTCCACGATCCGCGCCAGCATCGTCGGCACCACCATCGCCGAGGTGACCTCCTCGGTGCGCACCAGCGCCAGCCACGCCTCCGGAGTGAAGGAGCCGAGATGCACCATGCGGCGCCCGGCGTACAGATTGCTGAGCACCGACCCGACACCGGCCACGTGGTACGGCGGCACGCTGGTGAGGACGGCGTCGGCGGGGTCCGCCGAGGCGAACTCCACGGTCTGGAGGATGTAGCTGGCCAGATGCCGGTGCCGCAGCACGGCCGCCTTGGGGGCCGCCGTCGTCCCGCTGGTGAACAGCAGCACCGCGGGATCGTCCGGCGACGCCTCGAGACCGGACGCCGGCTCGACGGCCCCGGCTTCCGCCAGCAGTGCCTCGGGGGTGCGCACGTCGAACCCGTCGAATCCGTCCGTGAAGGCCTTGTCGGCCACCACCAACGGCCTCTCGGTGTGTGCGAGCAGTGCGGTCAACGCGTCTGCGGACAGGCGGTAGTTGACCGGGACCAGCGGCACACCGGCCAGTGCCGCACCGAACAACATCACGGGGAACGCGGGACCGTTGAGCCCGGCGAACACCAACTCCCGGGCACCGGAGGCGTGGACGACGGCGGCGACCCCGGCCGCCGTCCGGCGCAGCAGCGCACAGGTCGTACCGGAGGCGTGCGGGCCGATCGCCACCCGGTCGGGGTCACCGGCCGCGGCCATGTCGAGCAGCGTCGCGATGTTCAAGGCGGTCTTCCTTTCTCGACGTACGCGAACGCTATTCTACGTATAGGGAAACCTTATTCTCCAGGGAGTCGCCGTGGATTTCGCATTGACCGAGCAGCAGGAGGACATCCGCCGGGGTGTCCGCGAGCTGGCGTCCTCCTTCGGCCCCGAGTACTGGGCCGGGCAGGACGAACGGGCCGAGTTCCCGTGGAGCTTCTACGACGCCTTCGCCAAGGCCGGCTGGCTGGGGATCGCCGTCCCCGAGGAGTACGGCGGCGGCGGACTCGGCGTCCTTGAGGCCTCGCTCCTGCTGGAGGAGGTCGCCGCGTCGGGCGCCGGCATGAACGGGTGCAGCACCATGCACCTGACCATCTTCGGCCTCAACGTCCTGGCCAGGCACGGCGGCGAGGAACTCCGCCGCGAGGTCCTCCCGCACGCCGCCTCCGGCGACCTGCACGTCTGCTTCGGAGTCACCGAACCCGACGCCGGCACCGACACCACCAGCATCTCCACCTTCGCCCGCCGCGACGGCGACCACTACGTCATCGACGGCCGCAAGATCTGGATCACCAAGGCGGGCGACTCCCAGAAGATGGTGCTCCTCGCCCGGACGACCCCTCGCGACGAGGTCGACAAGCCCACGAAGGGCATCTCCGTCTTCCTGGTCGACGTCGACCGCGAGGCCATGGACATCCGGCCGATCCCCAAGATGGGCCGCAACGCCGTCGCGTCCAACGAGATCTTCATCGACGGCCTGCGCGTCCCGGCGAGCGCCCGCATCGGTGAGGAGGGCGAGGGCTTCCGGTACCTCCTCGACGGCCTCAACCCGGAGCGCATCCTCCTCGCCCACGAAGCGCTGGGCCTAGGCCGGGCGGCTCTCGACGCGGCCACCCGTTACGCCCGCGACCGGGTCGTCTTCGGCCGCCCCATCGGCCAGAACCAGGGCATCGCCTTCCCCCTCGCCGAGGCCCTCACCCGCCTCGACGCCGCCCGCCTGATGGCCCGCAACGCGGCCTGGCGCTACGACCGGGGGCTGGAGTGCGGCCGCGAGGCCAACATGGCGAAGTTCCTGTGCGCCGACGCCGGCTTCCAGGCCGCGGACCGGGCCGTGCAGACGCTGGGCGGCATGGGGTACGCCCGCGAGTACCACGTGGAGCGGTACTTCCGTGAGTCACGGCTGCTGCGGCTCGCGCCGATCAGCCAGGAGATGGTCCTCAACTACGTTTCCCAGCACGTGCTGGGGCTGCCCAGGTCGTACTGAGCAGCCCGTGACACGCCTACCCCTTGCGGGTGTTGATCTCTTCGGTGAGGGCGGGGACGACGTCGAAGAGGTCGCCGACGACGCCGTAGTCGACGAGGTCGAAGATGGGGGCTTCGGCGTCCTTGTTGACGGCGACGATGGTCTTGGAGGTCTGCATGCCGGCGCGGTGCTGGATGGCGCCGGAGATGCCGTTGGCGATGTACAGCTGCGGGGAGACGCTCTTGCCGGTCTGGCCGACCTGGTTGGTGTGCGGGTACCAGCCGGCGTCCACCGCGGCGCGGGAGGCGCCGACGGCCGCGCCGAGGCTGTCGGCGAGGGCCTCGATGATCGCGAAGTTCTCGGAGCCGTTGACGCCGCGGCCGCCGGAGACCACGATCGCGGCCTCGGTCAGCTCCGGACGGCCGGTGGAGGCGCGCGGGGTACGGGCGGTGACCTTGGTGCCGGTCGCCTGCTGTGAGAAGGAGACGGTCAGGGCTTCGACGGTGCCGGCGGCGGGGGCGGCCTCGACGGCGGCGGAGTTGGGCTTGACGGTGATGACCGGGGTGCCCTTGGAGACGCGGGTCCTGGTGGTGAAGGACGCGGCGAAGACGGACTGGGTGGCGATGGGGCCGTCGTCGCCGGCTTCGAGGTCGGTGGCGTCGGTGATGATGCCCGAGCCGGTGCGCAGCGCGAGGCGGGCGGCGATCTCCTTGCCCTCCGCGGAGGACGGCACCAGCACGGCGGCCGGGGAGACGGCCTCGACCGCGGCCTGCAGGGCGTCGACCTTCGGGACGACCAGGTAGTCGGCGTACTCGGACGCCTCGTGCGTGAGGACCTTGACCGCGCCGTGCTCGGCGAGCACACCCGCCGTCTCCTGAGCACCGGCGCCGAGCGCCACAGCCACCGGCTCACCTATCCGACGTGCGAGCGTCAGCAGCTCCAGGGTGGGCTTGCGGACGGCACCGTCCACGTGGTCGACGTAGACGAGAACTTCAGCCATGAGAAAGCAACTCCTGTTGGATCAGATGAACTTCTGGCTCGCGAGGAACTCGGCGAGCTGCTTGCCGCCCTCGCCCTCGTCCTTGAGGATCGTGCCGGCGGTACGGGCCGGACGCGCGGCCGCGGAGTCGACCTTCGTCCAGGCACCCTCCAGACCGACCTCTTCCGCGTCGATCTCCAGGTCGGACAGGTCCCAGGACTCCACCGGCTTCTTCTTCGCCGCCATGATGCCCTTGAAGGACGGGTACCGCGCCTCACCCGACTGGTCGGTGACGGAGACCACGGCCGGCAGGGATGCCTCCAGCTGCTCGGACGCGGCATCGCCGTCGCGGCGGCCCTTCACGACACCGTCCTCCACCTTGACCTCGGACAGCAGCGTCACCTGCGGCACACCCAGCCGCTCGGCGAGCAGTGCCGGGACGATGCCCGCGGTGCCGTCGGTGGACGCCATGCCGGAGATCACCAGGTCGAAGCCGGCCTTCTCGATCGCCTTCGCCAGCACCAGCGAGGTGCCGATCGCATCCGTGCCGTGCAGGTCGTCGTCCTCGACGTGGATGGCCTTGTCGGCGCCCATGGACAGCGCCTTGCGCAGCGCGTCCTTGGCGTCCTCCGGACCCACCGTCAGGACGGTGACCTCGACGTCGTCGTCGGAGTTCTCCCCGATCTGCAGCGCCTGCTCGACCGCGTACTCGTCCAGCTCGGAGAGCAGACCGTCCACGTCGTCCCGGTCGACGGTCAGGTCATCGGCGAAGTGCCGGTCGCCAGTGGCGTCGGGCACGTACTTCACAGTGACAACGATCCTCAAGCTCAAGACTCTTTCTCCTTACGTGTGTTCATGGAAATCACTGGCCGCTGCGCCGCAGCCGCACGCGATACGAGTAGTGCTCGGGCAGGAAGTGGCTGCTGGCCAGCTCGACGAGCTGGCCGTTGACCGTCTGGTAGACACGGTCGATGCGCAGCAGGGCCCGGCCCTCTTCGCAGCCCAGGTGTTTGGCCAGCTCCGGTGTCGCCTCGGCGACGGTGATGCTCTGCTCGGCCTCCGCGATCGGCTCGGGCAGCCGCTGGTCGAGCAGCCCGATGACGGTGAAGGCGTTGGGCGTGCCGGGCAGCATCAACTCCTGTACGGATTCCAGGAGTCGGCCGACGGTGGGCGGCAGCCACACCGAGGTGTGACAGAACGCCACGTCCTCGTGCAGCCGCAGGAACGCCAGCTTGTGCACCCGGTCGGTGTGCAGACCGAGCCGGCCCGCCGCGTCGACGTCGACCCGCCGGTGCAGCGGGGTGACGACGTCCATACGGGTGTCGATGGACAGCCCCATCAGGTCGTCCACCGAGCCGAACTGCCGCAGATACTGCTCCTCCCGGGGCGTGGCGAACGTCCCGCGCCCTGGCACCCGGTAGACCAGCCCCTCGGCGACGAGGTCCTGGAACGCCCGCCGCACGGTCTGCCGGCTCACCGCGTACTGCTCGGCCAGCTCGGCCTCGGTCGGCAGCCGCACCCCGTCCGGGTAGTCGTGCCGCAGGATCGCCGCCCGCAACTCCCGGGCGAGCCGGAAGTAGGTGCTCTCGCGCTGTGTCTGCTCAGGCATCGAGCCCACCTCTTGCCACCAACTGGGCCGCGATCACGTTCCGTTGGATCTCGTTCGTGCCCTCGCCGACGATCATCAGCGGCGCGTCCCGGAAGTACCGCTCGACGTCGAACTCGGTCGAGTAGCCGTAACCGCCGTGGATGCGCACGGCGTTGAGCGCGATCTCCATCGCGGTCTCGGAGGCGTAGAGCTTGGCCATGCCCGCCTCCATGTCGACCCGGCGCCCGGCGTCGGCCTCGCGCGCCGCGTACAACGCCAGTTGGCGGGCGGCGGTGAGCTTGGTCGCCATGTCGGCGAGGTAGTTGCCGATGGACTGGTGGCGCCAGATCGGCTTGCCGAAGCTCTCGCGCTCCTGGGCGTAGCGCAGCGAGTCCTCAAGGGCCGCGCGCCCCACCCCCAGCGCCCGCGCCGCGACCTGGAGCCTTCCGGTCTCCAGCCCCTTCATCATCTGGCCGAAGCCCTGCCCCTCGGCGCCGCCCAGCACCGCGTCGACCGGCACCCGGTAGTCCTCGAAGGACAACTCGCAGCTCTCCACACCCTTGTAGCCGAGCTTGGGCAGGTCGCGGGAGACGACCAGGCCCGGGCCGTGCTCGGCCAGCAGGACGGAGATGCCGGCGTGGCGCGGCTCGGCGGCCGGGTCGGTCTTGCACAGCAGCGCGATCAGGCCGGCCCGGCGGGAGTTGGTGATCCAGGTCTTCGCCCCGTTGACGACGTACTCGCCGCCCTCGCGTCGGGCGACGGTCGTCATGGCCTGAAGATCCGAACCGCCGCCCGGTTCGGTGAGCGCCATCGTCGCCCGGATCTCCCCGGTGGCCAACCTCGGCAGATAGCGCTCCCGCTGCTCCGGAGTGCCGTACAGCAGAAGGAGTTTCGCGACCACGGTGTGGCCGCCCATCGCCCCGGCCAGGCTCATCCAGCCGCGCGCGAGCTCCTCGGTGACCAGGACGAAACAGGGCGTGGAGACGGGGTTGCCGCCGTACTCCTCGGGGATCGCCAGGCCGTAGACGCCGAGTTCCTTCATCCGCTCGATGAGGTGCTCGGGATAGGTGTCGGCGTGCTCCAGCTCCTGGACGACCGGCCTGACGTCCTTGTCGACGAAGTCGCGCACGGTCCGTACGACGAGCCGCTCGTCGTCGGAGAGGATGTCCAGGACGCTCATCGCACGCAACTCCCAGTCGGTGGTGGTCAGATGACGGCGTCGGCGCGGAGCGCCTCGATGTCGTCGCGGGTACGGCCGAGCTCGGTGAGGATCGCTTCGGTGTGCTCGCCCACGTCCGGCACGGGGTCCATCCGGGCGGGCAGTCCGGCGAGGTCGGCGGGCGGCAGCAGCGCCTGGACGGTGGCGCCGGGCACGGCCACCTCCTGCCAGCGTTCGCGCGCGGCCAGTACCGGGTGGTCGAGGAACGCGGCGACGTCGTTGACCCCGGCGCCCGCGACACCGATCTCCTCCAGGTCCTTGAGGATCTCCTCGGCGTCGGAGCGGGCGAGGCGCTCGGCGACGATCGCGTTCAACTCGTCGCGGTGGGCGACGCGTTCGGAGCCGGTGGCGAAGCGCGGATCGGCCACCAGCTCGGGCCGGCCGAGGAACTCCCGGCACAGGACGGCCCATTCGCGCTCGTTCTGGATGGAGAAGAGCACCTGTCTGCCGTCGGCGGTGGGGAACGCGCCGTACGGGGCGATGGTCGCGTGCTGGGTGCCGAGGCGGGCGGGCTGACTGCCGCCGTACCGGGTGTAGTTGGCGGGCTGGCCCATCCACTCGGCCAGCGCCTCGAAGAGGGAGACCTCCACGGGGTGTGTCCGGCCGGTGGTGGCGCGCGTGTACAGGGCGGTCAGGATGCCGCTGTACGCGTACATCCCGGCCGCGATGTCGGCGACCGAGATGCCGACCCGAGCGGTCTCCTCGGCCGTGCCGGTGAGCGAGACCAGGCCGGTCTGGCACTGCACCAGCAGGTCGTACGACTTCCGGTCGGCCCACGGCCCGGTCGTGCCGTATCCGGAGATCGTGCACGGGATCAGCCGCGGGTAGCGCTCGGCCAGCGCGTCGACACGGAGGCCGAGGCGGTCCGCGGCGCCCGGCGCGAGGTTCTGTACGAACACGTCGGCGCCGTCGAGGAGTTGGTGCAGGACCTCGATCCCACGCGGGTCCTTGAGATCCAGGGTGAGCGACTCCTTGGACCGGTTGAGCCAGACGAAGTAGCTGGAGTGTCCGTGCACGGTCGTGTCGTACCGGCGAGCGAAGTCGCCCTCGCCCGGCCGCTCCACCTTGATCACGCGGGCGCCGAGGTCGGCGAGCTGCCGGGTGGCGTAGGGGGCGGCCACGGCCTGTTCGAGGCTGACCACCGTGATGCCGGACAGGGGGAGTCGCTGCACGGTCATGCCTCCTCGGTCTCGTACGGGAAGTGCCGCTGCAGCACGTCACGCGCGCTCGCCCAGGTGAGTCCGTGCAGCAGCGCCGGTACGTCCGCGCCGCAGGCGGCGGCCTTGGCGCGCAGGTCTCCGGCGGACAGCGGCCGTTCGGGTGCGCCGGGCGGCACCGCAAGCTCGGTGTACACCTCGCCGCCGCCCGCCGACTCGACGCTCACCGCGACCTGGCCGTCCAGCAGGGTGGCGACCTCTCCGGGCAGCAGCTCCACCCGCACGAGGTCGACGAGCTTCTGCGCCTCGGGCCGGCGCACCGCCGCATCGGTGAAGCTGTCGAAGCCGGGACAGTCGTCCAGCAGCGCCGCCGCGACCGCGTACGGCAGCGAGAACTTGCCCTCCAGACCGGTCGACGGCCGGTCGTGGACGAGCGGTTGAACCGTCCCGGCCGGAGTCGTCACCGTGACCCCGGTGACCTCGCCGCGCACCTGGTCGCGCACCGCGCGCAGGGCGGCGATCGGGCGCTGCATGGCGTAACAGCAGGGGAAGAGCTTGACCGCCAGTCCGCCGGGGATCGCGGGCTCGGCGGGGAAGTCCGTGGTGGGCGTCCCGCCGACCAGCTCCAGCCAGGCCTCCAGCGCCCGCGGCTCCGCCGATGCCCCCGCCCGCGCCAGCCGCGCCGCCCGTACGCCCGCGTCCGCCGCGAAACCGACCTGGAGCGACTTGCCGTGCGTTCCGAAGGCCTCCTGGAGGCCACCGGCGGCGGGCACGGCGAGCGCCATCGCGGTGGCGAGGCCGTCCGTGTCGAGGCCGAGCGCGATCCCGGCCGCGACGGCGGCGGCCGGGGCACCGGCCGTGCAGGTCGCGTGCCAGCCGGCCGCGTAGTGATCCCAGCCGAGCATCGCCCCGAGCCGGGCCATGACCCCGGCGCCCGCCAGATAGGCACGGGCGTCCCCGCCCACGGCCAGCACGGCCGGGACGGTCACCACGGAGATGTGGGTGGTGGTGTCGGTGTGCAGGTCGTCGAAGTCGAGCACATGGGCCATGGCCGCCCAGCGGGCCGCGTCCGGCAGGGGAGCGGTGACGGCGTGCAGCGGGTGCGTGCGGGCGGCCAGTGCGACGGAGAGGGTGTCGGCCAGGGCCCGGTCCGCGAGCGCCAGGTCCTCCGGCGTCGCGCGGAAGTCGCGGGCCCACTGAGCGAGGGCTCGGGCGACGGTCAAGGGTCCCCTCCGGAGGTTCGGCGCCTGGTCGTCGTACGACCTCTCAGATTTGTACGGCCAAATGCGCGAGCCGGTCAACGGCACGCCCACGGCGGTGAACTGTGTTTTGCCGCACTCTCTGGATGTGGCGCAGCCGACATCGGCGCGCGGCCGAGGGTTTGTACGCACCAATGCGGGGGCCGCGCAGCAGGGAAGCCCACGCCGGGGCGGGCGTGGGCTTCCCTGCTGCGCGTGACGGGCGCGGCCGGTCAGGACTCCCTGCTGGGGTCGCAGAGGACCATCACGGCCCGGGCGACGAGCTCTCCGGCACCGCCGAGTTCCTTGCGGTACCGGCCGGTTATGCCCCGTACGGTCTCCGCGAAGGCCGGATCGGCGGCCCGGGCGCGGCCCGGGTGCGGGAGGCCCTGGGCCATCGCACGGCGGCGGGCGAGGAGCGCGATGATCTCGTCGTCGAGGCGCTCGATCCGGTCGAGTGACAGGTCCGCCGGAACATCGGCAGCTTGGTTCGTCGTCACGGGAGATCTCCGTTCGCCTGCGGGGGCGTGGTGGCCGCCCCCGTCGTCCTCATCGCAGTTGGTCCTTCATCACTTTGCCCGTGGCGTTGAGCGGCAATTCCTCCCGGAACTCCACGGATCGCGGCACCTTGAACCCGGCCATGCGCTCACGGCTCCAGGCGATCAGCTCTCCCTCGGTCACCGGACCGTGCCGGACGACGAAGGCCTTGCCGACCTGACCCATCCGCTCGTCCGGCACCCCGACCACCGCGACCTGCGCCACGGCCGGGTGTTTCAGCAGGAAGCCCTCGATCTCGGCCGGGTAGGCGTTGAAGCCGCCGACCAGGAACATGTCCTTCTTGCGGCCCACGATCCTCAGATGCCCCTGATCACCGAGGGCGCCGAGGTCACCGGTGTGCAGCCAGCCGTCCTCGTCGACCGCCTCCGCGGTCGCCTCGGGGTCGTCGAGGTAGCCGCGCATCACGCTGTACCCCCGCACCAGCACCTCGCCGTCGTCGGCGATCGCCACCTCGACGCCCTCGCAGGGGGTACCGACGGTGGTGGCGATGTCCTCGAAGGAGTCACTGGGGCGGGAGGCGGTGACGGTGCCGGCCTCGGACAGGCCGTAACCCGTCATGATCGACCGGAACGGGAGTTCCTCGCGGATACGGCGGATCAGCTCGACCGGGATGTCCGCGGCGCCGGTCACCGCGGACCGCAGCGAGGACAGGTCCCGGCCGCCCTTCTCCTGCGCCTGGAGGAGGGAGTGGTAGAGCGTCGGCGGCCCCGGCAGCATCGTCACCCGCTCGCGCTCGACCAGGTCCAGCACACGGTCCACCTCGAAGACCGGCACGGGCAGGATCGTGGCGCCCCGGATCAGCGAGGTGATGACGCCCGCCTTGTAGCCGAAGATGTGGAAGAACGGGTTGACGATCAGGTAGCGGTCGCCCTCCCGCAGATCGGCCAGGTCGCACCACTCCGCGTACAGCCGGAGCGTCTGCGCGTGCGTCATCAGGACGCCCTTGGGCCGGCCGGTGGTGCCCGAGGTGAACACGATGTCGGCCACGTCGTCGCCGCCCACCTCGCGCTCGAACGGCGAACCGCTCGCCAGGAAGCCGGACTTGAGGTCGATCACCGGAACACCCGGCGGGGCCGTGAACTCCAGCCCCAGGAAGCCCTGTTGGACCAGGACCGCCTTGGCGCCGCTGCGGACGATGATGTCGTGCGCCTCGTCCGCCTTGAACCGGGTGTTGACCGGCACCAGCACCCCGCCCGCGGTCAGCAGCCCGAACGCGGCCACGATCCACTCGGCCGAGTTGGGCGCCCAGATCGCCACCCGGTCGCCCCTGCCGACCCCCAGCGCGGCGAAGGCGCCCGCCGCCACCCGTACCCGCTCCACGAGCCCGGTGAAGGTGAGCCGGAGCTCACCGTCCACGACCGCTTCGGCGTCACCGAAGCGGTCGGCCGCGCTCAGCACCATCCGGGGGATGGTGTCCCAGGTCATGCCGGGATCAGCCGGGACAGGTTGCCGCCCATGATCTTGGCCTGGTCGATCTGGCTCAGGTCCTGGATGGCGTCGACGTACGAGGTCGGCTGGGCGAGGCCCTCGGGGTGCGGGTAGTCCGAGCCGAACAGCACCCGGTCCACGCCGACGAGGTCCACGAGGTCGCTCAGGTTGTCCTCGTAGAACGGGCTGACGTGGATGCTGTTCTTGACCGCCTCCACCGGGTTGCCGAGGAACTGCTCCGGCATCTTCTTGTAGGCGTCGGCGAGTTGGTCCAGCAGCGGCGCCACCCACGACGAACCGTTCTCGATCAGCGCGATCTTCAGCTCCGGGTGGCGGAACAGTGCCCCGTGGCACACCCAGGACGCCACCGCGTCCTGGATCGGCCGCCACTCGTTGATCTGCCGGAAGGCGTTGGACTTGAACGGCAGCATCTCGCCGGAGCTGCCCTCCCAGTCGTTGGCGTACCGCGAGTACCCGCTGTCCGAGGAGTGCATCGCGACCAGCACGCCCGTCTCCACGACACGCTTCCAGAACGGGTCGAACTCCGGCAGCGCGAACGACCGCGAGCCGCCGTACCCCGGGACCGGCGCCGGCCGGACGAGAATGGCCCGCGCGCCGCGCTCCACCGCCCAGTTGAGCTCCGCGATCGCCTTGTCGACGATCGGCAGGGTGATCACCGGGGTGGTGAAGATGCGGTCCTTGTAGTTGAAGGACCAGGTCTCGTGCAGCCACTCGTTGAGCGAGTGGATGACGGCGTGGATCAGCTCCGGATGGTGCCGCATCCGCTCCTCGATGAGGCTCGCGAGCGTCGGGAACATCAGCGTGCGCTGCACGCCGAGCTCGTCCAGCAGCTCCAGCCGCGGCCCCGGTTCACGGAAGGCCGGGATCGAGCGCATCGACTCCCCGAAGATCTCCCGGCGGGACTTGCCTTCCGGGTTGCCGACGCGGAAGTACTCCTCCATGGCGCCGGGCCGGGCGACCACCTCGAAGGTGGGATTCGGGATGTAGTCGCTGATCTGACCGAGAATCGCGATCTTCGTACGCCCGCGCACCTGCACGTACTCGATCGCGCCCGCGTACTGCTTCGGCAGGAACTTGGTCAGCGCCTCCTCTGTCTCGTAGAGGTGGTTGTCCGCGTCGAAGAGCGGATACGGCAGCACACGCGAAGACATGAGACCCTCCTTTGCGATTTGGGAGAATCATATTCTCATCAGTTGCGTACGGCAATGTCCTGACGGAGACGGAACTTCTGCACCTTGCCGCTCGCGGTCCGCGGGAAGTCCTCGACCCCGTGCAGCTCCTCGGGCCACTTCTGCCGGGCCAGGCCCGCCCGTTCGAAGTGGGCGCGCATCCCGTCGAGGGTGGGGAGGGTGTGACCGGGCAGCATTCGCAGGAATCCGGCCGCGTGTTCGCCGAGCCGGGGGTCGGGCGCGGCCACCACCGCGGCCTCCGCGACGCCCGGCATCCCGAGGAGCACCTCCTCGACCTCCAGCGCGCTGATGTTCTCGCCGCCCCGGATGATCATGTCGGACTTGCGGCCGGTGATGGTCAGGTAGCCATCCTCGTCCAACTCCCCGATGTCGCCCGTGTGGTACCAGCCGTCCTCGTCGAACGCCCGCGCCGTCAGGGCCGGGTCGGTGTAGCCGAGACAGAGGTCCGGGCCGCGGCTGAGGATCTCGCCGTCCTCCTCGAGCCGGATCTCCACGCCCGGCAGCGCGTCGCCGTCCGTGAACAGCCGCTTGGGCTCGGGCGCGGTGTGCCGGGAGGAGGTGATCGAGGGGTGCTCGGTGCTGCCGTACGCACGGAAGACGTGGATGCCGAGGCCGGCCAGCCGGGTGGTGACGGCGGCCGGCACCGACGAGCCGCCCAGGCCCGCGTGGCGCATATGGCGCAGATGGGCCTCCGTGAAGTCGGGGTGGTCGAGGAGGCTGGTGAGGTAGTACGGGGCGCCGCCGCCGATGTGGAGTCCGTGGGCGGACATCAGCTTCAGGACCTGGGCCGGGTCCCATACGTCGGTGAGGTTGACCGGCGTGCCCTCCAGGACCGGGATCAGGAAGGCGTTGACCATGCCGATGAAGTGGCCGACGGGGGCGGCGGTGAGCTGCTTGCCGCGGCCCGGCGGGTAGCTCGCGGCGAGCTGACGGGTCTCGTGGCCGAGCGTCCGGTGGCTGTGCACGACGCCCTTGGGGTCGCGGGTCGTGCCGGAGGTGAAGGCGATCAGGGTCGGGCCGGCCGGGTCGGTGGGGAGGGTGCCGGTGAGGGGCTTGTCGCTCAGGAGGTCGTCGAAGGACTGCCGGTGGGGCGTGTCCCGGCCCACCACGCCCACGACGGGCACCTCGGCGCACAGGTCCGGCTGGAACTCCAGCCGCCCGAACCGCTCTACGGTCACGAAGACGCTCGGCCGGACCGCGTTGAGGATGTAGCCGACCTCCTTGCGCCCGTAGAAGTGGACGATCGGCACGACGGCCGCCCCCAGGAAGGCCGACGCCCAGAACACCGCGGCCGCCTCCATCCAGTTGGGCAGCTGGAAGGCGACCGTGTCACCGGGACCCACGCCCCGCTCGCGCAGGCCGCCCGCGAGTCTGCGGGCGACCAGCTCCACGTCCCGGAAGGTCCCGGACCAGGGCCGGGCGGCCGAGTGCACCCGGAACTCGACGTCCGGCGCCGCGGCCAGCCCGCGGGCCAGCAGGTCACCGATCGTGTCCCGGGTCCACCAGCCCTCGGCTTCATAGCGCTCGACCAGCTCGACGGGGATCTTTCGCATCTGCGGCTACCTCCGGTGCAGCGGGCGGCTCTTCGAGGCTGAGAGCCGTATGTCACGGGCTCTGAGGCTTGCGGCGACCAGCGGCGCATACGCTATTCTCCAAAATGGAGAATGCCAATATCCCTCGGGGATAGTCGACTGATCGCGGGGGTAGCCGAGTGATCGACCTGACGCTGGACGACGGCCTGGCCGTCCTCACGATCGACCGCCCCCACGCCCGCAACGCCATCTCGCTCGCCACGATGGACGAACTGGAGAAGGTGCTCGACGCGGCGGCCGGCGCCCGGGCGCTGGTGATCCGGGGCGCGGGGGACCGGGCGTTCGTCTCCGGGGGAGACCTCAAGGAGCTCGCCGCGATCCGCACCGAGGAGGACGCGGCCGCAATGGCCTGGAGGATGCGGGGCATATGCGATCGTATCGCCGCCTTCCCGGCGCCCGTGATCGCCGCCCTCAACGGCCATGCGCTGGGCGGCGGGGCCGAGGTCGCCGTCGCCGCCGACATCCGGGTGGCCGCCGACGACATCAGGATCGGCTTCAACCAGGTGACGCTCGCGATCATGCCCGCCTGGGGCGGCGCCGAACGGCTCGCGGCCCTGGTCGGACGCGGCCGGGCGCTGATGCTCGCGGGCGCGGGGACCGTGCTCGACGCCGCCGAGGCGCAGCGCCTCGGACTGGTCGACCGGGTCGTGCCGCGGGAGGACTTCGACGAGGAGTGGCGTTCCCTCGCCCGGGCCCTCGCCACCGGACCGGCGGCGGAGATCAAACGCGTGATGGACGAGGGGACTTCGGCGGACGAGGCGGTGCACGCCTTCGCCCGGCTGTGGGCGGCGGACGCCCACTGGGAGGCCGCGGACCGGGTGATGAACCGGGGGCGGAGCGGGCGATGAGCCTCGCGTGAAGCCGGCTCCCCGCGGAATCCGGCGGCCGACCCGGCGCCCGCCCCGCGTGAAGGGGCGGGCGCCCGGTGCGATCAGGTGTTCCGGCCCCCGTTGACCCCGATCACCTGCCCGGTGATGTACCCGGCCTCCTCGGAGATCAGGAACGAGCACGCGGCCGCGATGTCCTCGGGCCGCCCGGGCCGCCGTACCGGCGTGAGCTCCGCGTGATGGTCCACCGACCCGCCGAGCAGCCCGCGTTCCTCCGAGTCGCGCAGCATCGGGGTGTCGATGAAGCCCGGCGGAATGGTGTTCACCGTGATCCCGTCCGGCCCGAGCTCCAGCGCGAGCGACTTGGTGAGCCCGACGAGCCCGGACTTCGAGGCGACGTAGGCCGACATGTACGGCTGCCCCGAGTGCGTGCTCGACGAGGAGATGTTCACGATCCGCCCCCACCCGGCCTGCTGCATGTCGGGCACGACCGCCTGGCAGAGATAGAACGGCCCGTTGAGGTTCACGGCCATGACCCGGTTCCAGGTCTCGTCGCTGACCTTCAGGAACCGCCCGACGTCGCTGACCCCGGCGTTGTTGACGAGCACCAGCACCGGCCCGCCCAGCGTCTCCCGCACCCGCTCCAGGGCCGTGTTCACCTGCGCCCGGTCGGACACGTCGACGCCCCCGAAGGCGACCGCCTCGTGCCCCTTCTGCCGCGCCTCCGCGGCGACCTGCTCGGCGGAGTCCCCGTTCAGATCGAGTACGGCGGTGGCGAAGCCGTCCTCCGCCAGCCGCAGCGCGATCGCCCGCCCGATGCCCGAACCGCCGCCCGTGACGACGGCCGTACGCCGCTCGCTCATGCGACCGCCTCCTGGCCGAGCAGCGAGGTGCGGTGCATCAGCCGGGAGGACGCCTGGCCGTAGGGCAGGGCGCGGTGCAGCATCCCGGTGTTGTCCCAGATGACGAGGTCGCCCTGGCGCCAGCGGTGGCGCAGGGTGAACTCCGGCCGGGTCGCGTGGTCGAGGAGCCGGTCGAGCAGCTTGCGGCCCTCGTCCGGGGGCAGGCCGACGACCTCACCCGCCGTCGCGCCGATGAGCAGCGATTTGCGGCCACTGCGCCGGGTCCACACCAGCGGGTGCTCGCGGGACGGGTTCCGGTCCCAGGCCGCCCGTTCCTTGGGTGAGGGATCCGGCGTCACCAGCAACTGCGAGGCGGTGAAGCTGTGCACGACCCGCAGCCCGTCCAGCTCCTTCCGCTCCGCCTCCGACAGCGCCTCGTACGCGGCGAAGGTGTTGGCGAACTCGGTGTCGCCGTCCCCCTCGCCCGATATCTGCCGTGCCGTCAACAGGGTGGCCCTGTTGGGCACTTCCTCCGTCGTGCCGTCGATGTGCCAGTGGAAGGTGGACTCGCGGTAGGCGGCCAGCGGGCTCTTCGACGGGTCTCGGGTGATCCGCTGGATCTCCTGGTGGGTCGGATGGCCGCCCATCGGCAGCGGGACGACCTCGCCGAGGAGGCGGCTGAAGGCGACCAGATCGTCGTCGTCGATGTCCGCCTCGCGGTAGATCACCACCCCGCGCCGCTCCAGCGCGGCCAGGCATTCCTCGGCGACGCCCCGGTCGACCAGCCGGCTCCCGGAGAGCCCGGTGATCTCCACGCCGGTGGCGGGGGTGGGTTCGGTGACGGTGACGGGCATTCGGGTGCGGCCCTTCTCTCGATTCCGTCAAGCGCCTTCTCTGTAATAGAGAATGGCGTTTTCGGGTCAGCGTACTCCGTCCGCCCGCAGCTGCGCCATCTCCGGGACGGGCTCGATCCGGCGGGGGAGCAGCAGCGGTGTGGCCAGGACGAGGACACCCGCGATCGCGATCGCCGCGCGGGGGCCGGTCACCCCCGCCAGCACGCCCCACAGGGCGGTCATCCCCGCGGTCGTCGCCTTGTTGGTGACCGACCATGCGGAGAGCGTGCGGGCCACCCGGTCCGGGTCCGTCCGCCGCAGGCGCGTGGTGGCGTACACCGGGTTGAAGACGGCGCAGGACGTGATCACGCCCAGCTCCACGACCATGACGAGCACCAGTCCCGCCGTACCGGGCCCGACGAAGGCGAGGCCGATCGGCCAGCAGGCGCGCAGCCACCCCGAGGTGAGCAGCACCCGGCGCTCCCCGAAGCGCGGCACGAGCCGGCGGGCCAGCCACGAGCCGACCAGGCCGCCGAGGCTGGGTGCGGAGAAGGCCAGGCCGTACTGCCAGGCGCTGAACCCGAGATCGCCCACCATCAGCACGGCGAGCAGCGGGAGCGACACCATGATCAGGGCGTTGTACAGCGCGGTGTTGAAGAACAGCGGCCGCAGCACCGGATGGGCCAGGATGTACCGCCAGCCTTCCAGCAGCCCGCCGGCCTGTGCCCGGCCCTTCCGCTCAGGATGCGACTCGGTCCCGCCGATGGCCCGGATGCCGAGCGCCGACAGCACGAAGCTGACCGCGTTGACCAGCACGGTCGTCACCGGTCCCAGCAGCCCCATCGCGGCCCCGCCCAGCGGCGGCCCCAGGATGGTCGCGGTCCACTGGGTCGCCTCGAAGCGTGCGTTCGCGGCCAGCAGGTCCTCCGGCGGCAGCAGCGACTTGAGGAAGGCCCCGCCGGCCGCCGTAAAGCTGATGTCGGCCGCTCCGACGACCACCGACACAACCAGAAGTTGTACGAAGGTGAGCCCGCCGAGCGCGAAGGCGGCCGGGACGGTGAGCAGTGCCGCGAAACGGACCAGGTCCATGGTCATCATCACCGGTCGCTTGCGCCGGAACTCCATCCACGGCCCGAGCGGCGTCGCCACGACCGCCCCCACCGCGAGCCCGGCCGCCGACAGCACCGCCACCTCGGTCGCCCCGGCGTGCAGCACGATCACCGCGATCAGCGAGAACGCGTCGAAGGCGAGCCAGGTCCCGAGCGCGCTCACGGCGTACGCCGTCCACAGCCAACCGAACCGCCGCCCCAGCGATCGCCCGCCCCGCATGCCCGTCTCCCCACCCCGCCCGAATGCCGACCGGCGACATCAAAGCCGGTCGCGAGGCGCGCGGGCAAACAACCGACACACTCGGCGCCGTACAACTACAAGTTGTGAGGCCGGGGGCTCGGCGGACGTGTAGAAAGGGGCCCGTGGATCTCGACGCAGTGCGCACTTTCGTGGCCGTCGCGGACGCCGGACAGTTCCGGGAGGCCGCCCTCGCCCTGGACGTGACCCAGCAGGCCGTCTCCAAGCGGGTCGCCGCGCTGGAGAAGGACCTCGGGGCGCGGCTGTTCACGCGTACCGCGCGCGGGGCGCGGCTCACCGTCGACGGACAGGTCTTCCTGCCGCACGCCCGCGAGCTCCTACGTGCCGAGGAGCGGGCCGCGGCCTCCGTGCGCCCCGGCCGCCGGGCCCTGCGGGTCGACGTTATCGGCCGCCGGCTCGCACCGGCCGACCTGGTACGGGACTTCCACCGCGCCCACCCCGAGGCCGCTCTCGACGTGGTGACCCTCTTCGACGCCGACGCGGCGATCTCCGCGGTCCGCTCCGGCACGATTGATGCGTCCTTCCGGGCGCTCACGGCACGCCGGCTTCCCGACGGCGTCGAGAGCGCCCGCGTCCACGACGAACCCGTGCAACTCCTCACCGGCCCCGCCCACGCGCTCGCCGCCGCCCGCACGATCACTCCGGCGCAGCTGTCCGGGCACCGGCTCTGGATGCCCGGCAACGACGCCGGCACCGAGTGGGCCGACTTCTACGACGATCTCGGGGCCGAGTTCGGGATCACCATCGAGGTCACCGGCCCCGACTTCGGCGCCGAGCCGCTCCTCGACACGATCGCGGACTCCCCGCACCTCGCGACCTTCGTTGGCGAGCAGACCCGCATGGTCTGGCCGGCCGGCCACGACCTGCGCCGCATCCCCATGCACGGCCCGACGCCGGTGTATCCGCACTCACTGATCTGGCGCACCGACAACCCGCACCCGGCGCTCGCCCTGCTCCGCGCCCACCTCGGCTCACCACGGTCCGGCAAGGACACCTGGACGCCGAAGTGGGCGCAATAGCTCTTACGCCGACCCGTACATCAGGCTGTACATCAGCCCTACGTCATGCCGTACGCGGCCGTCATGTCACTGCCCCCGCCGCCTTCAGCGCCAGGATCCGCTCCCAGTCCAGCCCCAGCTCCAGCAGGATCTCCTCGGTCTGCGCCGCGAACTCCGGCGCGGGGCCCGGCTGCGGCGCGGTCACGTCGAACTGCACCGGATTCGCGGCCAGTTCGAGCTCCCCGGCCCGGACGAGGTACTCGTTCGCCCTGACCTGGGCGTCCGAGCCGACCTGAAGTGAGTCCTGCACCGGGGCCCACGGCCCCGCCAGCGTGGCGAACCGCTCGCTCCACTCGGCCAGCGTGCGGGTGGCGATCACCTCCCGCAGGATCTTGACCGCCTCCTCGGTGTTGGCCGCGATGTCCGCACCGCTCGCGAAACGCGGGTCCTCGGCCAGCTCGGGCCGGTCGATGTGCCGGCACACGTCCGCCCAGAACTTGCCCGGCTGCATCATCACGAACGCCAGATAGCGGCCGTCGGCCGTGCGGTACAGCCCCGACAGCGGGTTGGTGGGCGAGCCGTGGCCGCCCAGCGGCGGCGCGACCATGGGCTTGTCGAGGTGGAGGGAGAGGGCGATGCCGTGCCCCAGGGCCCACACGCCGCTGCCGAGCAGGGAGACGTCCACGACCGGGGCCTCGCCGGTCCGCTCGCGCTTGAGCAGGGCCGCCGCGATGCCCCCGGCGAGGTTGGTGCCGGAGATGGTGTCGCCGTAGGCGGGCCCCGGGGGCGGGACCATGCCCTCGACACCGGGAGGCGTCAGGCTGGCCGCCGTACCCGCGCGGGCCCAGAACGCCGTCATGTCGTACCCGCCCTTGTCCGCCTCCCGGCCGCGCGGGCCCAGCCCGCTGCCGCGGGCGTACACGATCCGCGGATTGACCTCGCGGATGTCGTCCACGTCGATGCCGAACTTCCGCCGCGCCGACGGCAGGAAGCTGGTCAGGAACACGTCCGCCCCCCGGGCCAGGTCGTACAGGACCTCCTTGCCCTCGGGCCGTGCCATGTCGATGCCGATACTGCGCTTGCCCCGGTTCGCGTGCTCGATGTTGGGGTTGGGATCCCCCTCCACCTTGAACGCGCCGGTCTGCCGCAGCCCGCGCTGCGGATCGCCGTTGACGGCGTGCTCGACCTTGACGACGTCCGCGCCCCAGTCGGCGAGCACCGCTCCGGCGGACGGGACGAACCCGTACATCGCCACTTCCAGGACCCGTATGCCGTCCAGCGGGCCACTGCTCATCCGACGCACTCCCTTTCCCGTCCCTGCCGTGAAAATGAAGTTCTCCGATTTGAGAACCATAGCGGCGCGACTGATTGGCGTCACGGCCTCGGAACCGCCGCGTCATCATGTGTCGCGCCGTGACACAAAGTCTCCGCGCGGGACTTCCGGCCGCCCATCGGTGAAAGTATGGTTCTCGCATTCGGAAGGGAGATTCTTGTGATCGGAGTCGTGGGCGCCGGCCGCATGGGCCTGCCCATGGTGCGTCGGCTCGCCGAGGCAGGTCACGAGGTCCGGGTCCTGGGCCGGACCGCCGAGTCCCGCGGTTCGCTGGAGCGGGAACCCGCCCTGGTCGTCCCGGAGGTCGCGCAGGTCGGCGAAGGCGCCGCCGCCGTCCTGGTATGCGTGCACACCGACGAGCAGGTGCGCGAGGTCTGCCTCGACAGCGGACTGCTGGACACCATGCCCGCCGGAGCCGTCCTGGTCCTCCACACCACCGGAAGCCCACAGACCGCCGAAGCCGTGGCCGCCCGGGGGGAGCGCAGCGGCGTCGAGGTGGTCGACGCACCGGTCAGCGGCGGCCCGCACGACATCGCCGCCGGCCGCATCACCCTCTTCGTCGGTGGCGCCGAGGACACCGTCGCCCGCGTCCGGCCCGTGCTGGGCAGCTACGGCGACCCCGTCCTGTACGTCGGCCCGCTCGGCGCGGGACAGCGGGTGAAGCTCGTCAACAACACCGTCTTCGCGGCCCAGATCGGACTGCTGGCCCACGCGGTCCGCCTCGGCGGAGAGCTGGGCCTCGACGAGAGCCTGCTGCTGGACGCCCTCACGCACGGCAGCGCCTCGAGTCGAGCGCTCGCCGGCGTCGTACGCCATGGCTCGGTCACCGGATTCGCCCGCGCGACAAGGGAGTTCCTCGGCAAGGACCTCGACGTGGTGCGCGCGGTCGCGGAACAGCTGGGCGCGGACTTCGGCGCCCTCGCCCCCGCCCTCGACGCCCTGTCCGACGCCGTCGCACCGGCCGGCACGGGCTGAGCTTGCGGCCCCGGAGGAACACCCCGGGGCCGTGGAACAACCACAAAGGAAGGAACCCCCGATGGGACGAGTCGATGGGAAGGTCGCGTTCATCACCGGCGCGGCACGTGGGCAGGGGCGCAGTCATGCCGTACGGCTGGCCGAGGAGGGCGCCGACATCATCGCGGTCGACATCTGCCGCGACTTCGAGACGGTCCGCTACCCGATGGCCACCCCCGAGGACCTGAAGGAGACGGCCCGGCTCGTCGAGAAGCAGGGCCGCAAGGTCGTCGCCCTCCAGGCCGACGTCCGGGACACCGCCCAGCTGCGCGACGCGCTGCAGACCGGCCTCGACCAGTTCGGCGGCCTGGACATCGTGGTGGCGCAGGCCGGCATCGCCCCGCTGCGCGGCGAGCCCAAGATGCAGGCCTGGTGCGACGCCATCGACGTCGACCTGATCGGCACCATCAACACCATCCAGGTCTCGCTGCCCCACCTGCGCGAGTTCGCCTCCGTCATCGCCACCGGCTCCACCGCCGCCCTCATGGACTTCGGCATCGTCCAGGAGCCGGGCAACAACCCGGGCGGCGCCGGATACGCCTTCGCCAAGCGCGCCCTGTCGGAGTACGTCCACGAACTCGCCCGCAACCTGGCCCCGTTGAACCAGCGGGCCAACGTCGTGCACCCCACCAACGTCGACACCCACATGCTGCAGAACGACTCGATGTACGAGTCCTTCCGGCCCGACCTCGAACACCCCACCCGCGAGGACGCAGAGCCGGCCTTCGCCGTCCAGCAGGCCATGCCGGTCCGGTTCGTGGAGCCGCGCGACATCAGCAACGCCGTGCTCTTCCTCGCCTCCGACGAGGCCCGCTACATCACCGGCACCCAGCTGCGGGTGGACGCCGGCGGCTACCTCAAGTGGTACGACTGGCGCCGCTGAACCGAAGGAACCCCACCGTCACAGGGAGGCAAGCAGTGAAGGTCCGCGTCGATCCGGAGCGCTGCCAGGGCCACACGCTCTGCTGGATGACCGCTCCGAAGTCGTTCCAGCTGGACGAGGTGGACGGCCACTCCTCGGCCGTCAGTGAGGACGTACCGGCCGATCAGGAAGAGGACGTGCGGGAAGCCGTGCACTCGTGCCCCGAACGGGCCATCCAGATCTTCTGAAAAGGGAACCCCATGAGCGAGGCACTCAGCGACGACGACCGCAAGAAGCACCAGGTGCACTTCGACCGGCACACCCCCGAATACCGTCACGAGTTCGAGGCGATCACCCACGAACTGCAGAGCCGGTGCCCCATCGCCTGGACCGACACCCACGGCGGCCACTGGGTGGCCAGCGGCAACCGGGAGGTCTTCGAACTGGCCCGGTCCGCCGAGTTCCTCTCCAATGACCACGACGTGAAGGGCGAGCGGCGCGGCTACAAGGGCATCACCATCCCCACCCCGCCGCGCGCCGCCGAAGCGCAGGGCGGATTCCTGGAGATGGACCCGCCCGAGCAGCGCCACTACCGCCAGACCCTCAACCCCTACCTCTCCCCGGCCGCCGTCGCCCGCTGGGTGCCCTTCGTCGACGAGGTGGTCCGCGCCTGTCTCGACGAGAAGATCGAGGAAGGCCGTATCGACTTCGTCGACGACCTCGCCAACATCGTCCCGGCCGTCCTCACCCTGGCCATGATGGGCATCCCGCTCAAGGACTGGACGGTCTACAACGAGCCCGCCCACGCCTCCGTCTACACCCCGCCCGACTCCCCGGACATGCCCCGGGTCGCCGAACTGAGCCGGAACATGGGCATGTCCCTCTACGGGTCGCTCGTGGAGATCCGCCAGAACCCCCGCCCCGGCCTGATCGACGCCCTCGTGCGCGCCGACATCAACGGGAAGAACCCGCCCGACGAGGAGCTCATCGGCGTACTCGCCCTGCTCATCGGCGGCGGCTTCGACACCACGACCGCCCTCACCGCGCACGCCCTGGAGTGGCTCGGGCAGAATCCCGGTGAGCGGGACCGCCTGAGCCGCGAGCGGTCCACTCTGCTGGACTCGGCGACCGAGGAGTTCCTGCGCTTCTACGCCCCCGCACCGGGCGACGGCCGCACGATCTCCGCGGACTGCGAGATCGCCGGCCAACGCTTCGAAGAGGGTGAACGACTGTGGCTCTCCTGGGCGATGGCCAACCGCGACCCCTCCGTCTTCCCCGACCCGGACCGCGTCGACATGGAGCGCAAGGGCAACCGGCACAGCAGCTTCGGCCTCGGCATCCATCGCTGCATCGGCTCGAACGTGGCCCGTACGGTGTTCAAGCGGATGGTGACGGCCGTGCTGGACCGTATGCCGGACTACCGCTGCGACCCCGAGGGCACCGTCCACTACGAGACGATCGGCATCATCCAGGGGATGCGCCACCTTCCGGCGACCTTCACCCCGGGCGAGCGGCTGGGCCCCTCCCTCGACGAGACGCTGGAGAAACTCCAACGGGCCTGTGACGAACAGCGTTTGGCCGAACCCGTCGTACGGACGGCCCGCGCCGACACCGCACGCTGAAAGAGGAGAGGACGAGTGGTGGCCGAAAACCCAGGACGCCCGCTGCCCCTGATCACCGACCAGAACGAGTTCTTCTGGACCTCGGGGGCGGACGACCGGCTGCGCATCCAGGAGTGCACCTCGTGCAGCTCCCTGATCCACCCGCCGCAGCCGGTCTGCCGCTACTGCCGGGGACGGGAGCTGGGCGTACGGGCGGTCTCCGGGTACGCGACGCTCATCGGCTTCACCGTCAGCCACCGTTTCAAGGCGCCCGGCCTCCCGTCGCCGTACGTCGTCGCCCAGGTCGCGCTCGAGGACGATCCCCGGATCCGGCTTACCACCAACACCGTCGAGTGCGAACCCGAGCAACTCGCCCTCGGCATGCGGATGGAGGTCGTCTTCGAGCAGGCGAGGGAGGTGTGGCTGCCGTTGTTCCGCCCCACGGCCGAACAGGGGGAGCCGGCGCCGCTGCCCGCCGACGAGGTCGAACCCGAGCAAGTAGGGCGCCACGTACGCCCGATGCTCACCACCGAGAAGTTCGAGGACAAGGTCGCCCTCACCGGCGTCGGCGCCTCCCCGATCGGCCGCCGCCTGATGGTGCCCCCGCTGTCCCTCACCGTCCAGGCCTGCCAGGCCGCCGTCGCCGACGCCGGCCTCACCCTCGACGACATCGACGGTATGGCCGCCTACCCGGGAGCCGGTGCCTTCGGCGGCTTCGCCGAAGGCGGCGTCCTCGCCCTGGAATCGGCCCTCGGCATCCGCCCCACCTGGTACAACGGCGGCAGCGAGACCTTCGGCCCCGGCGGCTCCCTCGTCGCGGCGATGCTGGCGGTGGCCGGCGGCCTCGCCCGGCACGTGCTCTGCTTCCGCACCGTGTGGGAGTCGACCTACGGCGAACTGGTCAAGCAGGGCAGAATCCCGCTGCCCAGCGGTGGGGACGCCGGCTATCTCAAGCCCTTCGGCGCCACCTCCGCGGCCCACACCCTGGCCCAGAACGCCCAGCGCCACATGCACCGTTACGGCACCACCCGCGAGACCCTCGGCTGGATCGCCCTCAACCAGCGCGCCAACGCGGCCCTGAACCCCACCGCCATCTACCGCGACCCGATGACGATGGACGACTACCTGGGCGCCCGCTCCATCACCACACCCTTCGGCCTCTACGACTGCGACGTCCCCTGCGACGGAGCCGTCGCCGTCGTCGTCTCGGCCGTCGACACCGCACCCGACCTCGCCAAGCCGCCGGTCCTCGTCGAGGCCGTCGGCACCCAGCTCGTCGAGCGCGTCGAATGGGACCAGAGCACCCTCACCCACGAACCCCAGACGGTCGGCCAGTCCGCCCACCTGTGGACCCGTACCTCGATGCGCCCCGCCGACGTCGACGTCGCCGAGCTCTACGACGGCTTCTCCTTCAACTGCCTGTCCTGGATAGAGGCGTTGGGCTTCTGCGGGATCGGCGAGGCGAAGGACTTCCTGGACGGCGGCAAGAACATCGCCCGGGACGGCGTACTGCCCCTCAACACCCATGGCGGCCAGCTCTCGCACGGCCGCACGCACGGCATGGGACTCATCCACGAGGCGATCGTCCAACTGCGCGGCGAGGGCGGCCCACGCCAGGTGCCCGGTGCGCGCGTCGCGGTGGTCAGCACGGGCGGGCTCGCGCCGAGCGGGGTCCTGCTCCTCAGGACGGACACGTGACAGAGAACCACCACGACGTGGTGCCCGGCGCGGTCGACATCGACGGCATCCCGCTGTCGTACCGGGCGAGTTGGGTACGACAGCCCCGGGCCGTCGTCCTCGCCCTGCACGGCGGAGCGACCGACTCGGCGTACTTCGACTGCCCCGGCCACCCACGGCTCTCCCTCCTGCGCACCGGCGCCGGCCTCGGCTTCACCGTCATCGCCCTGGACCGGCCCGGCTACGGTGCCTCACTGCCCCACGCCCGCGAACTCACCGACCCCGCACGGCGGGTCGACCTCGCCTACGCGGCCCTCGACCGCCTGCTCGCCTCCCGCCCCACGGGCGCGGGCGTGTTCGTGCTGGCCCACTCGGCGGGCAGCGAACTGGCCGTGCGGATGGCCGCGGACGCGCGCGGCGACGGGCTGCTCGGCCTGGAGATCGCCGGCACCGGACGACACCACCACCCGCGCTCGGTGAGCTTCCTGGAACTCGGCGACGAGGACCTGCGCCAGGCGCGCGCCCGACTGCGGCACGCGCTGTGGGGAACGGGCGAGTTGTACCCGCCCGGAATCCACGGCGGCCTCGCCATCGCCGCCGCCTCGCCCGCCTACGAGTCCGCCGCGCGCGGCTGGCGGTACGAGTTCCCGGAACTGGCCGCACGCGTGCGGGTGCCCGTGCAGTTCAGCCTGGGCGAGCACGAGGAGGTGTGGAGCTCGGGTCCCGAGGCCCTGGCCGACATCGCCTCCCTGTTCACCGCCTCCCCACGCGTGCGGGTCAACGAACAGCCGGACGGCGGGCACAATCTGAGCGTCGGGCATTCGGCCCGGGCCTATCACCTGAGGGTGCTGTCGTTCGCCGAGGAGTGCGCGGTGGTCCGGGAGGCCGACCTCGCCGCATCTCCACGACAAGGGAGAGCGGGATGAACGAGACGGATACCGTCGCACTGCTGCT
The DNA here is from genome assembly GCF_050936785.1 of Streptomyces sp. CA-249302. Classification (NCBI taxonomy): domain Bacteria; kingdom Bacillati; phylum Actinomycetota; class Actinomycetes; order Kitasatosporales; family Streptomycetaceae; genus Streptomyces; species Streptomyces sp. CA-249302. Next base: position 10,158,617 of record NZ_JBNJMG010000001.1, read on the forward strand.
GCGCGTGGTACTGGGCGTGGTCATGATCGCGCACGGCCTCAACCACTGGCGCGGCGGCGGCCGTATCGCGGGCACCGCCCGCTGGTTCACCGGCCTGGGCCTGACCCACGGCACCCTCCAGGCCTGGCTGAGCGTCCTCACCGAGGTCGGCGCGGGCGCCCTCCTCCTGATCGGCCTGTTCACCCCGCTGGCCTGCGCGGCCGTCATCTCGGTGATGCTGGTGGCGGGGGTCCTCGCCCACCGCCCCAACGGCTTCTTCGTCTTCAAAGAGGGTTACGAGTACGTCCTCACGCTCGCCGTGGTGTCCCTGGCGCTGGCCGTACTGGGCCCGGGGAGCGCGTCGCTGGACGAGGCGGCCGGCATCGACATGACCGGCTGGGCCGGCGGCGGCATCGCGCTCGGCGTGGGCGTGGCCGGGACCGCCGGTCTGCTCGCCACCTTCTGGCGCCCGAAGCCCGCGCCGGCCCCGAACCCCGTTGAGCAGGAGGCCAGTTGATGCGCGTCGGTTTCATCGGACTGGGCAGTCAGGGTGCTCCCATGGCCCGCCGGATCATCGACGCGGGCTACGAGACCACCCTGTGGGCCCGCCGCCCCGCGAGCCTCGTCCCCTTCGCGGACACTGCCGCCAAACGGGCCGCCTCGCCCGCCGAACTGGCGGTGAACAGCGACCTGGTGTGCGTCTGCGTCGTCGACGACGCGGACGTCGAGGAGGTGCTCACCGGCGAGCACGGCGTCCTGGCCGGACTGCGCAAGGGCGGAGTCGTCGCCATCCACAGCACCGTCCACCCGGACACCTGCCGTCGCCTCGCCGACCGGGCCCGCACCCACGGCGTCACGCTGATCGACGCGCCGGTCAGCGGGGGAGGACCGGCGGCGGCCGAGGGGAAGCTCGTGGTGATGGCCGGCGGCGAGTCCGGCACGGTGGCCTACTGCCGGCCGGTGTTCGCGACCTTCGGCAACCCGGTCGTCCACATGGGCCCGCTGGGCACGGGCCAGTTGGCCAAACTTCTCAACAACCTGTTGTTCACGGCCAACCTGGCCACCGCCGCCGACACCCTCTCCCTCGGGCGGGACCTCGCGATCGACCAGGCCGCGCTGGCCCAGGTCCTCGCGAACGGGAGCGCGGGCAGCTTCGCGATGAACAGGGTGGCGGCCGCCGGTGGCACCCTGGACCGCTTCGCCACCCACGCCGCGCCCCTGCTGCGGAAGGACGTCCGGCTGGTCACCGACGTGGCCGCGTCCGCCGGGGCCGAGGCGGAGATCGTCACCTCGGCGGCCGGTGCCGCGCTGGCGCTGATGAACCAGGAGCGCCCGAAGGTCGGTTGAGGGTGGCCGGGGTGGGCCGCTGATCGTCTGCGGGCTCGTTGTGGCTGGTCGCGCCCACGCGGCGGAGCCGCATATCGGCACAGATCCGCGCCCCTGAAGACACTGCCGAACCGCACCTGACTTCAGTGGTCGGCCGCGACCGATAGGCTCTCGGCCCGCGCCGACCCGGCCATGACTCGCCCGGCCGGGCGGCTACGGCGATCCAGGAACGCGGCCAGGAAGGACAGCAGCAGTGCGCTGCCCGCGAGGAGGCCGCCGATCCAGTTGGGCGAGGTGTAGCCGAGCCCCGCGGAGATGGCGAGACCGCCCAGCCAGGCGGCCAGCGCGTTGCCGAGGTTGAACGCGCCGATGTTCGCCGCGGAGGCCAGGGTCGGGGCGGCCGAGGCCTGGTCGAGCACCCACTTCTGCAGTGGCGGCACGGTCGCGAAGCCCAGGGCGCCGATCAGCGTCAGCGTGATCGCGGCCAGTACCTTGTCGTGCGCGGTCGCCGTGAACAGCAGGAGCGTCACGGACAGCGCACCGAGCGCGGTGAAGAGCATGGGCAGCAACGCCCGGTCGGCGAACCGGCCGCCCACCAGGTTGCCCAGGAACATCCCGATACCGAACAGCACCAACAGCCAGGTGACCGCACCGGCCGAGTAACCGGTGACCTTGGTCGTCATCGGCGTGATGTAGGTGATCGCGGCGAAGACACCGCCGTAGCCCAGGACGGTCATCGCCATCGCGAGCCACACCTGGACGTTGCGGAAGGCGGCGAACTCGGTCCGGATGGTGTGGCTCTCGGGCCGGCCCGGCTCGGGCACCAGCCGGGCCACCCCGAGGAAGCCGACGATCCCGAGCGCGGCGACACCGGCGAACGTGACCCGCCAGCCGGCGGCCTGGCCGATGTATGTGCCCAGCGGCACGCCCACGATGTTCGCGACCGTGAGGCCGGTGAACATCAGGGAGATCGCGGAGGCCTTCTTCTCCGGCGCGACCAGCCCGGCCGCGACGACGGAACCGATACCGAAGAACGCGCCGTGCGCGAGCGAGGCGATCACCCGGCCGATCAGCATGACGCCGAAGGCGGGGGCCACGGCCGACAGGGCGTTGCCCACCACGAAGACGCCCATCAGGAACATGAGCATCTTCTTGCGGGAGACCTTGGTGCCCAGCACGGTCAGCAGGGGCGCGCCGAGGACGACACCGAGGGCGTAGCCGGAGACCAGCCATCCGGCGGTGGGGATGGAGACCCCGAAGTCGCCCGCGACCTCGGGCAGCACACCCATGATCACGAACTCGGTGGTGCCGATCCCGAAGGCCCCGATGGCCAGGGCCAGAAGGGCGAGAGGCATGGGAGAACCTTCCAGAGGATTGCGTGGGACGCTTACGAGCGTCGACAATAGTTGCAGACGCTGGATACATGCAAGTGCACTGAGGCTGGTAAGCGGGTAGTCGGCGCGTGCAAGCATCTGAGTAGAGGTGTCCGCAGGCACCCTGGCACGGCAAAGCCCCTGTTATGCGGGGATACGGAGTGTCTCGACGGCCTTGACCAGCGGGGCAAGCTCGGGGTTCCGGGCGGCCTCGTCGAGGGCCTCGCGCAGGGCGGCCTCGTTGGTGGGGCGGGCCTCTTCGAGCAGCTTGAAGCCGGGGTCGGTGACGTTGGTGTAGATACCGCGGCGGTCGGTCGGGCACAGGTACCGGGTCAGCAGTCCGCGGTCCTCGAGGCGGGTGACCAGCCGGGTCGTGGCGCTCTGGCTGAGGACGACCGCGTCGGCGACCTGCTTCATCTGGAGATGCCCGCCGTCGCCGTCGTGCTGCCGGCTCAACACGTCCAGCAGCGAGTACTCCCGCACGCTCAGGTCGTGCCCCGCCTGCAGGGCGCGCTCGATGTGGGCCTCGATCCGGCCGTGCAGCAGCGAGAGGGCGGACCAGCCCGAGGCGAGCGCGGTGAGCGCCGGGTCCGTCGCGGTCATGGATCCTCCGTCCCGAAGTGGCTGCGATCCAGGATAGGGCATGGTTGAAATAGTCGGCGGAGGCATGTTAGCGGCGTACGCAACCACCGCCTCCTCTTGCTATACACGTTCCGTGACGAACGACCCCAGCGGTTTCCAGGCAGGACAATCGGGCCTCGTCGTGCGGATCCCCGAGGCCGAACCGGCGGTCCGGACCTGGCGCGACCGCTACGACCCCGCGGCCCGTGCGGGCGTCCCGGCCCATGTGACCGTGCTCTTCCCCTTCCTCCACGCGGACCTCATCGACACGGCCACCTGTGCCGCGCTGGGCGATCTGGTCGGCCGCCACAGCCCCTTCGACGTCCGCTTCGAGACCTGCGGCCGCTTCCCGGGCGTCCTCTACCTGGCCCCGGTCCCGGACATCCCCTTCCGCCGCCTGACGGACGCGATCGTCGAACGCTGGCCGGAGACCCCGCCGTACGGCGGCAAGTACGAACCGGTCCCGCACCTGACGGTCGCCCAGATCCAGGACGAGACGATCCTGGACACCCTCGCGACGGACCTCCGCCCCAGCCTCCCCATCACCTCCCGCGTGTCATCGGTCGACCTCGTCACCTACGACGGCAGGGAGTGGGGGCAGCGGGCGTCCTTCGCCCTCCGATGAGGCGCCCCATCGAGTGGCGTGGAACTCGATGAAGGTGTTCCGGCGGGTTCGTGTCGAACCCCTTGCTCAATGGTCAAGGATCGTTGACCATTGCTCGCATGCCTGCCGATGAGCTTCCCGAGACGTTTCACGTCACGACGGACGAGCAGCTGCGCGCCGTCTCCAATCTCACGCGCCACCGGATCATGGCCGTGCTCCGCTTCGAGCCGGCGACGATCACGCAGATCGCGGGGCGGGTCGGCCTCGCGAAGGGGAGTTCCAGCTACCACGTGCGGCTGCTGGAGCGGGCCGGCCTGGTGAAGGTGGTACGGACGCGGAAGGTGCGGGGTGTCACCGAGCGGTACTACGCGATGGCCGCGCGGTCGATCGAGCTGCCGGACCCGGGCGAGGGCGGTCCGGACGTACTGATGCGGCATGCGGTGGCCGACCTGGAGGCGTCGCCGGTGGGCGGCGAGCGGCACGTACGGATGGCGCATCTGCGGCTCACCGACGAGCAGTTCGCGCAGTTGGGGGCGCGGCTTCAGGCCCTGGCGGACGAATACCGGGAGCTGTCCGATCCGTCGCTGCCGGACACGTCGCTCGTCTTCGCGCTGTTCCACCCGGCATCGCGCGAGCAGGCCGAGGGGAGCGCCAAGTGACCTCGGACATACGGAGGTTGCCGACCGGGTTCGGACGGCTGTGGACCGCGCAGACGGTGTCCTCGCTCGGTGACGGGGTGACGCATGCCGCGCTGCCCCTGCTCGCGTTGACGCTGACGCGGGATCCGATGGCGCTCGCCGTCGTCACGGCCGCCGGGACGCTGCCGTGGCTGCTCTTCGGGGTGCTCGGCGGTGCGCTGGTGGACCGCTGGGACCGTCGGCGCACGATGTGGGTCGTGGACGCGGCGCGTGCGGTGCTGCTCGCGATACCGGCGGCCGCGGCCGCCCTCGACGTGCTGAGCATTCCGCTGCTCGCGGCCGTCGCCTTCCTGCTCGGCCTCGGCGGACTCTTCTTCGACACGGCCGCCACCGCCTATCTGCCGGATCTGCTGGGCCGCGACCCCGCACTCCTGGAGCGGGCCAACTCCCGCTTGCGCGGCGCCCAGACCGCCATGTCCGGCTTCGCCGGGCCGCCCGCCGGCAGTGCGCTGCTCGCGCTCGGCAGGGCGGTTCCGCTGCTCGCCGACGCGGTGTCGTTCCTGCTCTCCGCACTGCTCGTACGGTCGCTGCCCGCCAAGCCCCGGCCCGTGCCGGAGAACCGCGAGTCGCTGCTACGGCAGGCGCGGGCCGGGGCCTCGTACGTCTTCCGGGACCGGGTGCTGCTCGGGCTCGCGCTCCGCCCGGCGGTCGGGAACATCGCCTTCATCGCCGTGGAGACCGTCCTCGCCCTCTTCGCGCACGACCGCCTCGGCATCGACACCTACGGCTTCGGCCTGCTCCTCACGGCGGAGGCCACCGGCGGTCTGCTCGGTGCGGGCATCGCCTCGTACCTCGGCCGACGACTCGGCACCGGCACCGCGCTGACCTGCACGGCCGCGGTCGAAGGGCTCGCCGTCCTGGGCCTCGCCGCCGCCCCGAACCCGTACGTGGCCGGGCTGGCGCTCGCCGTCTGCGGGGCCGGCATGGGCGCCACGATGGTGCTCGGGCCCTCCCTCCGGCAGGCGATCGTCCCGGCCCACCTCATGGGCCGGGTCGCCTCGACCTCCCGCATGCTGGCCATGTGCGCCGCCCCCTTCGGGGCCTTCCTCGGCGGCTGGCTGGCCACCACCTACGACATCCGCACCCCGCTGTACGCCGCCGCCGTCCTCCTTCTCGCGATGACGGCCGTCACGGCATCCATGACCGACAACCGCCGGGTCGAGGCGGCCCTGCGTGCCGCTGCCCCGGCGGACGGTCCGGATCACCCGGCGTCCAAGGAACCCGGCCAGGACCGTACCCCCGACTTGGTGTGACGACCGCCGACCCCCCGACGCTCCACCGAGTCAGAGCTACGACCGTGCCAAGTGCCGCATGGTCAGCGCCAGTTGGAGCCTCAGTCGGCCCTGTGGGGTGCGGACCGGCCAGCCCAGCAGATGCTCCGCCTGGGTCAGCCGGTCCTGGAGCGTGGAGTGGTGCACGTTGATCTCCGCGGCCGCCGCCCGCTGACTGGCCGTGGCGGCCACGGCGTGGAGGGTGGCCAGCAGTCCCGGCACCGCCGCCACTGCCGCCTCGACGGCCCGTACGTCGGGCGGCGGCTCGGCACCCGGCACGACCAGGTCGGCGAGGAGCGCGATCCCGCCGAGCTCGTCGGCGTACACCACCCGGGGGCCGGGATCCTGCGCGGTGCCGTCGGCCGTGAACCGCAGCGCCGTGCGCGCGGCGGCCAAGGAGTCCGGCAGGTCGGGCACCGCAACCGCCGGCCCCACGCCGAGCCGCCCCGCCGGAAGGTCCGCCCCGGCCGGCAGAACACGGGCCCGCCCGTCGGACGGGGCCAGGGCACGGACCCGTACGGCCGGGTCGGCGGTGTCGATGCCGAGGCCGCGGGCCGCGTGCAGCCGGGCCGCTTCAGGTGTCGTGACGTCCAGCAGCGCCTCCACCAGCGCCGGATCGTCGACGGGGGAGGCCGGGGCGCGGCCCCGGGTGCGGTCGAGAACCAGCCGTATCGCACCGGCGGCCCGCTCCAGGATCACCGCGTCCACGACGCTCGGCCCGGTGCCCGCCCGCTCCAGCCACAGGGCCGGAACCCCACCGGGCTCAAGCCCCGCGCACGGCCAGTCCGCGTCCGGCGGAGCCTCGCTGTCCCGCCGCGTACCGTCGGGCTCGACCCGCACCCGGACCCGCCGCCCGTCGTCGACGAGCCGTGCCGGACACCCGGCCAGCACGGCGGCCCCGCGCACCAGGGCCTCGAGCCCGGCCCTGCTCTCGGCCAGCCGGTCGAAGTAGGAGATGACCTGCACCGCGGCACCCGCATCCGGGTCCAGCGCGGTCAGCCGTCCCGCCAGCTCTTTCATACGCACATGGTGCGGCACGAGGGCACCCGATGGGGAGCCCGGCGGCCGGCTCCGCACCACCTCGCACGGCAGCCCGACGGTGCCTGTCGGTGCCTGTGAGGAGGAGCCCGGTCCGGCGCGCGCACTGCCGGTACCGTCCCTCCGGGCTGCCCGCTCCGGCCGCCCCTCCATCCGATCGTGCGTCAGCCGTGCCGCCCCAACCCGTCGCACAGCAGGTCGAACGCCCGCTCGGTCGCGCGGACGGCCTCCGGGTAGTGGTCGTCGGCGGACGTGCCTCCCGCCAGGCGCTCCTGGTTCATGACCGCCAGTTCCCGCTGCACCACGATCACCTGGGCGGCCACGAGACGCGCGGTGAGCGGATCGACGCCCGCCTCCCGCAGCGCCTCGGCCAGCGCTTCGGTCCCGCGTTCCGTGTACCGGCTCAGCCGCGCGGCCAGGCTCTCGGTCTCGAAGATCATGCGCAGGAAGGCCATGACCTCGGGGTCGTCGCACAGGCCGGTGTTCGGATCGCGGCGCGCCAACGCTGCCAGCAGGGCCGCCCGCAGCGCCTCCAGCGGCGGCCGCCCGGCCGGCCGGGCCCGCACGATCCGGGCCGCCTCGCTCTCGTGGTCGGCGAACCGGTGCAGCACGAGGTCTTCCTTGGTCGGGAAGTACGCGAAGAGGGTCCGCCGGGACACCTCCGCCGCCTGCGCGATCTCGGTGATCGAGACCTGGTCGAAGCCCCGGTCGAGGAAGAGGCGGATCGCCGTCGCCGAAACCGTCTCCCGGGTGCGTTCCTTCTTGCGTTCCCGCAGGCCCATCTGCTGATCCATGCACTCAGTCTACCTCGTGGTAGACTCGGTGCAGAATTGCACTCAGTTCCCTTCTTCTGGAGGTCGTCATGCGGACCGAGGTCATCGTCGTGGGAGCGGGCCCGACCGGCCTGATGCTGGCGTACGAGCTGACCCTGGCCGGGATACCGGTCGTCGTCGTGGAGAAACAGCACGCCCGCGGCACCCAGTCCCGGGCCGGCGGGCTTCAGCCGCGCACCGCCGAAGTCCTCGACCTGCGCGGCCTGTTGGAGCCGCTGCTGGCGCAGGAGCCGTCCGGGAACACCAGCGGCGGGCACTTCGCCATGCTGCCGGTCGAGCTGGACTGCCGGCCCTGGCGCACCCGCTACCCCCACCCGGTCAGGCTTGCGCAGACCAGGCTGGAGGCCCACCTCGAAGGGATCCTCGGCGAGCGGGGCGTCCCGGTGCTCCGGGGCCGCGAGGTGACGGCGCTCGCGCAGGACGCGGAGGGCGTCACGGTCGAGTGGCGCGCGGACGGCACTCCCGGCGGTGGTGAGATCCGGGGCCGCCACCTCGTCGCGTGCGACGGCGGACACAGCACGGTCCGTCGGCTGCTGGACGTGCCCTTCCCCGGCCGGGGAAGCCGGACATCCATGGTCGCGGCGGACCTCACCCTCGCCGCCCGGTCCGAGGCGGTCCCCACCGGGGAGGGGCACTTCAGCCGCTACCCCCGGTCGGCCGGCGACTTCCTCACGATCCTGCACCCCATGGACGGCGACCAGTACCGGCTGCTGTTCGGCAGGTCCTCCGGGGACGGACCGGACCGTGAGGTGCCGGTCTCCGCCGACGAGGTCCGCGAGGCGCTCCACGCGGTGTACGGCCCCGGTACGGAACTGGGTGAACTGCGCGCCGCCTCCCGGTTCGGCGACGCCGTGCGCCAGGTCGAGCGCTACCGGGAGGGCCGGGTGTTCTTCGCCGGGGACGCGGCGCACATCCACATGCCGATCGGCGGTCAGGGCATCAACCTGGGCGTCCAGGACGCGGTCAACCTGGGCTGGAAGCTCGCCGGTGCCCTGCGCGGCTGGGCGCCCGACGGCCTGCTCGACAGCTACCACGAGGAGCGGCATCCGGTCGCCGCACGCGTACTGAGCCTCACCCGCGCCCAGGGCGTGATCATGAACCCCGGCCGGGACGAGGAGGTCGCCGCGGTCCGTGAACTGGTGACCGAGTTGCTGCGCCTGCCCGACACCAACCGGTACGTGTCGGGCATGATGTCCGGCCTGGACCTCCGCTACCCCGGCGTCGGCCCCCGCCTGATCGACGTGGACCTGACCACCGAGGACGGTCCGACCCGCGCGAGCCGGCTGATGCACTCCGGCCGGGGTGTGCTGCTCTCCCTCGACGGCCGCCGACGCTCGGTCGGCGACCGTACCGACCGTGTCGAGCACGTCATGGCGAAGACCGAGGAGGACGTCGACGGCGCCGGAGCCCTCCTGATCCGCCCCGACGGCTATCTCGCCTGGACCGACACTGACGACACACCGCTCGACACGGCCCTCGCCCGCTGGTTCGGCTGAGGCCGGACGGGAGCCCGGGGCCCATGGCTTCGAGCCTTGGGCCCCTCGATGGTCCCCCCGGGATCCCCGACCCGGGGTCCCGGCCGCTCAGCCGCCGATGAGCCTGCGCAGCCACCCCAGATGCGCCGAGCGTGCCGCCTGGGACAGGGCCGCCTGTGGGGCGAAGCCGTCGAAGCCGTGGAAGCCGCCCGGCCAGACGTGGAGTTCGGCGATTCCGCCCGCCTGCCAGAGCCGGGACGCGTAGGCGACGACCTCGTCCCGGAAGGTCTCCGCGGAGCCGACGTCCAGGAAGGCCGGCGGCAGGCCGGTCAGGTCCTCGGCGCGGGCCGGGGCCGCGTACGGCGAGACGTCCGGGCCGCCACGGTCCGCGCCGAGCAGCGCCGTCCAGCCGGTCTCGTTCGCCGTACGGTCCCAGACGCCGAGCCCGGCCATCTGGTGCGCGGACGGGGTCTCGTTGCGGTCGTCCAGCATCGGGCACATCAGCACCTGTCCGATCGGCCGCGGCCCCTTGCGGTCCCGGGTCAGCAGGGCCAGCGCCGCGCTAAGGCCGCCGCCCGCACTGGCGCCCGCGATCACGATCCGCTCGGGATCCGCGCCGAGCTCGGCCGCGTGCTCCGCCGTCCACACCAGGCCCGCGTACACGTCCTCGATCGGCGCCGGGTGCGGATGCTCCGGCGCCAGCCGGTACTCGACCGAGACGACGACCGCGTCCAGTTCCCTGCCCCAGGCCAGCGGGACGTCCACACCTACGCGGTTGTTGCCGAGGATCATGCCGCCGCCGTGCACGTGGTAGATCACCGGCCGCGGACCCGCCGTCGCCGGGGCGGCCGGGCGGCAGATCAGCAGCGAGATGTCGGGCGCGTCCTGCGGGCCGGGCACGACACGGTCCTCGACCTCGAAGTAGCCGTCGACCGTCAGGTCGAGCTGGGCCAGCAACTCGATGCCCGGCCCCTGGCGCACGGCGTCGATCTCGTCCATGGTGAGGCCGGGCGAGATCATGTCCTTGATCAGTTCCAGGGCGGCGGCGAGCTCGGGGTCGAACGGGGGCGGAACCTGGCTCATGGCAACTCCTTGCGCGGGGTGCGGCGGCTCTGGGCCGTCATGATTCACGCACCACCGCCTCTGCGGACCGCCGCCGTCCGGCGGAACCTGCCCGCCGAACGGCGGGTCGCCCCGCGATACCAGTCCATTGCCTGTTGTTCACCTGTGAGAGGTGGAAGGGATCACGAACGGCGACAACGCTGTCAAGACCCCCACCTGCACCAGGAGTACCACCAGTGAACGTCTCCCTCTCCGTCTGGCTGCTGACCGTCGCGGCCCTGTGCGCGCTCGTCGCCGTCGACTTCTTCATCGGCCGCAAACCGCACGACGTGTCCATCAAGGAGGCCGGGGTCTGGACGGTCGTCTGGGTCGTCCTGGCCTGCGTGTTCGGGCTCGGTCTGCTCATGTTCGGCGGGACGGGACCGACGGGTGAGTTCTTCGCCGGGTACATCACGGAGAAGTCGCTCAGCGTCGACAACCTCTTCGTCTTCGTCCTGATCATGGGCAAGTTCGCGGTGCCCTCGCAGTACCAGCAGCGGGTGCTGATGGTCGGCGTACTGGTGGCGCTCGTGCTGCGTGCCGGGTTCATCGCGGCCGGCGCGGCGATCATCTCCGCCTTCTCCTGGGTCTTCTACCTCTTCGGCGCCTTCCTGATCTGGACCGCCTGGAAGCTGATCCAGGACGCCCGCAAGGAGGAGCACGAGGAGGAGTACCAGGAGAACAAGCTGCTCAAGATGGTGGAGAAGCGTTTCGGCGTGGCCGACCGCTATCACGGCACCAAGCTGTGGATCGTGGAGAACGGCAAGCGGGTCATGACCCCGATGCTGGTCGTGATGCTCGCGATCGGCTCCACGGACGTCCTGTTCGCGCTCGACTCGATCCCCGCCATCTACGGGCTGACCCAGGACCCGTACATCGTCTTCACGGCGAACGCCTTCGCCCTGATGGGTCTGCGTCAGCTGTACTTCCTGATCGGCGGCCTGCTCAAGAAGCTGGTCCACCTCAGCTACGGTCTGTCGATCATCCTGGGCTTCATCGGCGTCAAGCTGGTCCTGCACGCGCTGCACGAGTCGGGGGTCCACGTCCCGGAGATCAGCATTCCGTTCTCGCTGGGCTTCATCGTGCTCGTCCTGACCGTCACGACGCTCACCAGCCTGCGCGCCGCCAAGAAGCAGGAGGAGCAGGAGAACCGGGACGTGGCCCAGGTGGAACGCTCGGCCTAGCCGGGGCTCAGTCCCGCTCCGGAGCGGCCTTCGCGCGCATCATCACGCAGTCGAACTCGACCACCCGCCCGGTGGCCGCCTCCCGCGTCACCGGATACATGCCGGTGATCTCGAAACCGCCGTCCTCGTACGCCGCCACCGCCTCGCTCATCCGGGGGCTGCCCTCGTACAGCCGCAGCACGGCGACCTCGGACTGGAGGCCCACGAACTCGCCGATCCGTTCCCCGGCGCCGGCGAACACCTCAAGGTCGTAGCCCTGGGTGTCCATCTTCAGGAACGGGCGCGGCCCGTCGATGCCGGCGAGGGCCTCGTCCAGCATCCCGTCCAGGCGCCGGATGCGGATCTCCTCCGTCCGGGTCTCGTTGAACCGCTGGTAGCGGCCGCGGCCGTAGTCGCTGGGCGGCAGCAGGGAGTTCATGGTGTTCCAGCCCGTGTGGATGGTGGTCACCGTGTCCTCGCGGCCGAGGCCCAGGTGGTGCACCTGCCACTCGGGGTCGTCGGCGGCCGCCTTGCTCAGCCGCTCGAAGGCGTGCGCGGTCGGCTCGAAGGAGACGATCCGGCCGGTGTAGCCGAGCCGCCGCAGCCGCTTCGCGTACTGCCCGGCGTTGGCCCCGACGTCGAACACGCAGTTCACGCCGTAGAGGTCCAGCATCCCGGTGACGTGCTGGGCGCACAGGTACTCGGCGGCCGCCAGTTGCAGCTTGCGCTCGTCCTTCCCCGCCTGTTCGTCGAACAGGAGCCGTGCGCTGTCGCCCAGCCGCTCGGAGCGCCACCTGCCGAGGCGCTTGCCCCGGGCCACGACCCAGGTGTCCCGGCCGGCGTCGGCCACGGCGTACCGGCCGTCGTCCCGCGTGAGCAGATCGGCGCCCGGCCCCAGCGGGGTACGGACCCGTCCGCCGCGCCGGGAGACCACCGCCGTCCCGGGTCCGAGGTCGGTCACCTGCATGCCCAACTTCGGCATCAGCTTGAGCAGTCGTCGGTAAAGGGTCTGCATCCGGTCACCCTTCCAGACCTGACCGGAAGGGATCCTGGCTTTGAACGAACTTGGTCATCGCTGTGAAGTCCCGATGCCGACAGGTGGCGGACGAGGGCCACGGCGGTGAGCGCCCCGACCAGCGCGCACACCCCTGACCAGCCGAACCGGGCGTAGGCGCGGGCGCCCAACCAGGAGCCCGCGGTGCCGCCGAGGTAGCCACAGGTCATGTACGCGGTGTTGAGCCTGCTGCGGACGTCGTCCGCCAGCGCGTAGATCCGCACCTGGTTGGCGACCATCCCGGACTGCATGCCGACGTCGAGCAGCAGGGTCCCGACGACCAGGGCCACCAGCCCGCTCGTGCCGCCGAGCCCGCCGAACGCCAGCACCACGGCCGAGGCGCCGACCACGAGGAGGCAGACCAGGTTCACCGGATCCGGCCCCCGCCGGTCCACCAGCCGCCCCGCGGCCGGCGTGCACAGCATGGTCGCCGCGTTGACCAGCGCGAGCAGCCCGGCGGCGCGCGCGGACATGCCGTACACCGGACCGGTCAGCAGCAGGGCGACGCCGGTCCACACCGCGGAGAAGCCGGCGAACACCGTGGCCTGGTAGAGGCAGGAGCGGCGCAGTCGCGGCTCGGTGCGCAGCAGCCGCAGGGGCTCGGCGAGCAGCGCCGGGTAGCGCCGGCCGGAGGGCGGGGTCAGGGTCGGCAGGGCGCGGGCCAGGAGTGCGGCGGCCGTGAGGGAGAGGACCGCCGACAGGACGTACGGGGCCCGCCAGCCCAGCCGGTCGCCGAGGGCGGCGCCGAAGGTGCGGGAGAGCAGCATGCCCGCGATCGAGCCGCTCAGCAGCAGGCCGCCGGTCACCCCGCGCCGCTCGGCGGGCACCAGCCCGGCGGCGAGCGGCCCGGCCAGGGGCGCGACCACCGTCGTCAGGCCGATCAGGACACTCGCGGCGGCCAGCGGCAGCAGGGCGGGCGCGAGGCTCGCGGCGAGCAGGCCGAGGCCGGTCAGAGCGAGCAGCGTGACGATCAGCCGGCGCGGCGGCAGACGGTCGCCGAGCGGGACCAGCAGGAAGATGCCGGCCGCGTAGCCGAACTGTGTCGCGGTCACCACGGAGGCGGCCGTACCGGGGGAGACGCCGAGGCCCGCGGCCACCAACGGGCTGATCGCCTGCGGGAAGTAGACGTTGCCCACGGCCACCCCGCAGGTGAGCGCGAGCAGCCAGGTCAACTGGTGGCCGGCGGTACGCTGGCTCGGGTAGTGATCCGTCATGGCCCCAAGTCCAGGGCACTGGCTGGCGGTTGCCAAAGGATGTAGCGGGAGGCTTAATGATCAGCTTCCTGCTCGACGTCGAGGACCTCGCGGACACCCGCTTCGCCATCTCCCCGCTGCGCGAGGTCATGGGCAGCCTGCGGGCCCTGCGCGCCCCCGCCCTCTTCCCCCTGCACACGGCGTGGCGCCGGTCCGTGCTCACCCGCCTCGACCCGGCCGACGCCCGGCTGCTCGCCGCACTGGTCGGCGAGAACCTCACCCTGCCCGACTTCCTGACGCCGAGACCGACGACCTTCGCGCCCACGATCGAGGACCAGCTCGCCGTCGTACGCGCGACGCCCGAAGACGTCGTACGACGGGATCTGCACGCGACCCACGCGCCGCGCCCGCTGCCCGCCGAACTACGGCCGCCCGTCGAGGAGTTACTGGAGGAGCTGGGCGAACTGCTGTTCCGGTACTGGAGGCTGGCGGTCCTGCCGGACTGGCCGCGGATGCGGCTCGTGCTGGAGGCCGACATCACCCACCGGGCACGGCAGTTGACGATGGGCGGGGCCCGGCTCCTCTTCTCCGACCTGCATCGCAACCTCACCTGGCGGGACGGCGAGCTGCGCGTCGCGCAGATGATCGGCCGACACCGGATCGACGGCTCGGGGCGGGGTCTGCGTCTGGTGCCGTCGCTCTTCGCGCACAAGCCCGCGCCGCCGGTCGGCGCCGGTGAGGCCCCGATGCTGGCCTATCCGAGCCGAGGCGCCGCGACCCTGTGGGAACCGGTCCCTGACCCCGACTCGTCGGCGCTCACCGCGCTGCTCGGCGCGCCCCGGAGCACGGTCCTGCGGCTGCTGGCCGAACCTTTGCCCACCGTGGAGCTCGCGCGCCGGCTCGGCGTGACGCCCAGCGCCGTCTCCCAGCACCTCCGGGTGCTGCACGCGACCGGGCTGGTCACCCGGGCCCGGGACGGGCGGCGCGTGCTGTACCGGCGCAGCGCGCTCGGCGACCGACTGGCCGCCGGCGCTTGACTTCGAGAGCGCTCCAGGATCTAGCGTCGTCCACGGACGGTGAAGGTCCGGGCGAACGGAGACGGGCATGCGGGTGGGCGTACACATCAACAAGTTCGACCACAGCGGGGGAGGACCCGCGCTCGGCGCCGAACTGGCCGCCGCGGGCGCCGCCGCCGAGGCGGCCGGGGTGAGCTGGCTGTCGGTCATGGACCACTACTTCCAGATGGAGTTCAACGGCGGCGCCGAGGACCCGATGCTGGAGGCCTACACGACCCTCGGCTACCTCGCCGGCCGGACCTCCACGCTCCGGCTCGGCGCACTGGTGACCGGCGTGACCTACCGCCACCCCGGACTCCTCGCCAAGATCGCGACCACCCTGGACGTGCTGTCCGGCGGACGCGCCACCCTCGGCATCGGGGCGGCCTGGTACGACCGCGAACACGCCGGGCTCGGCGTGCAGTTCCCGCCGCTGGCCGAGCGGTTCGAGCGGCTGGAGGAGACGCTGCGGATCTGTCTCCAGATGTGGGACCCGGAGAACAACGGCCCCTTCGCGGGCAAGCACTACCAACTCGCCGAGACCCTGTGCGTCCCGGCGCCGGTCAGCAGCCCGCACCCCGAGATCATGATCGGCGGCGGTGGCGAGAAGAAGACACTGCGCCTGGTCGCCCGCTACGGGGACGCCTGCAACCTCTTCGCGACCACGCCGGAGGAGGTCCGCCACAAGCTCGACGTGCTGCGCGGACACTGCGACACCGAGGGCCGCGACTACGACGCGATCCGCAAGACCGTCGCCTACGGAGGGGAGGCCGCCACCGACGGCGACCTCGACGCCTTCCTGAACGACGTCTCGGGGTACACGAAGCTCGGCATCGACACGCTGATCCTGTCGCCGCGCCTCGGCGAGACCGCGGCCTGGATGGAGCGCTTCGTCGCGCCGGTCGTGCCGCGGCTGGCCGAACTGGACTGAGTACGGGCCGGGTTCAGGCCGGTCGGCTGCGGGAGACGATCCGTGTCCCGCGGCCGTCGACCGTCCGGACCTGGAGCGAACCGCAGGCGCAACGGGTCCACAGCGTGCTGCCCGCGGCCGTGGCGTGCCGGGACACCACCCGGTAGGGCTCGGCGGCGTCGGGCCAGCCGCAGTGCGGGCAGACGGTACCCGTGGTGCTGGTCATGATTGACCTGCGCCGGCTCCGCGTCCTGCGGGCGGTCGCTCACTACGGCACGGTCACCGCCGCCGCCCACGCCCTCCACTTCACCCCGTCCGCCGCCTCCCAGCAGATCCACCAGCTCGCCCGCGACCTCGGCGTCGACCTGCTCGAACCACAGGGTCGAGGGGTACGGCTCACCCCGGCCGCCGAGAGCCTCCTCACGCACGCCGACGCCATCGCGGCCCGCTGGGAACTGGCCGAACTCGACCTGCGTGCCGACCACGGCGACCCCACCGGACCACTGCGCGTGACCGGTCTCGCGGTGGCGGTGTTGGTGCTGCTCGCGCCCATGGCGGCACGGCTGCAGCGGCGTCACCGGCGACTGTCGGTGCACATCCAGGAGACGGGCGTGCCGGAGAGCTTCGACCTGCTCTTCGCGGGAGAGACCGACCTGGCGATCGTGGAGGCCACCCCGCACAGCCCACCGCTCGGCGACGCCCGCTTCGACCAACAGCCGCTGCTGGACGACCCGTTCGACCTCGTCGTACCGGACGACCACCCGCTGGCCGGGCGGGCGCTGGTCGACCTCGCGGACGCGGCGCACGAGGAGTGGGTCGCCCCGATGCCGGAGAGTCCGTGCCGCACGCACATGATGTCCGCGTGCGGCAAGGCCGGCTTCAGCCCCGACGTCGTCCATCACGCGATCGACTGGAACGTCACGGCCCACCTGGTCGCCAACCGCCTCGGCGTCGCCCTGATCCCGCGGCTGGCCCACCTCACCCCGCACCTCCCGATCACCCGCGTGCGCTGCACGGGCAACCCGCACCGCAAGCTGCTCACCGTCACCCGCCGGGGCGGCCGGGAACGGCCCGCGGTCGCGGCGGCACTGGAGGAACTGCGGGAGCTGGCGCCGCACGCGGTGGCCTGACATACGGGAAGACCGCAGTGGCCGGGCATACGGAAAGGCCGGAGCCCCCTCGGCTCCGGCCCTCTCATGTTCGCGCCCGTCGGGCGTCAGGCGGCGACGGCCTCGCCGGCGTGGCCGTGCAGTCGGGCGACGACCTCGGTGACCTGCGCGGCGACCTCGGCGTCGTCGGCCGGGTGGGTCTCGGCGAAGCGGACCACGGAGCCGGGGATGGACAGCTTGACGTCATCGAGGACCTTGCCGCCGGCGATGCCCACGGCCTTGCGGGTCTCGTCCTGCGCCCACACGCCGCCGAACTGGCCGTAGGCGGTGCCGACCACGGCGACCGGCTTGCCGCCGAAGGCGCCGGCGCCGAACGGGCGGGACAGCCAGTCGATGGCGTTCTTCAGGACGGCCGGGATGGTGCCGTTGTACTCGGGGGAGAAGAGCAGGAAGGCGTCGGCGGCCTGCGCGGCCTCACGCAGCTTGGCGGCGGCGGCCGGGACGCTGCCCTCGACGTCGATGTCCTCGTTGTAGAAGGGGATCTCGGCCAGACCCTCGAACAGCTCCACGTCCGCGCCCTCCGGGGCGAGCTTGACGGCCGCCTCGGCGAGCTGGCGGTTGTGCGAACCGGCGCGAAGGCTGCCGACGAGCGCAAGGATGCGAACAGACATGTGAACTCCCAGGTGCTGAAACATTGCCGTTACGATCCGGACCGAGGTCCGTTTAAAGTTCTAGCACCCTAAGCGGACCGCGGTCCAGTTTTGTTCCCCATGCTTTACGCTGGCTTCATGTCCGCCACCCTGCCGCCCTTCCCGACGCAGCCCGAAGAGCCCGTCGGTGAGCCCGAGTTGCTCCAGCTGAGCTCCGTCGAGGACGAGCCCTGCCTGCGTGCCGACGCGGCGCGCAACCGGGCCCGGCTGCTGGACGCCGCCACCCGGCTGATCGCGGAGCACGGTGTGGCGGGGGTCACGATGGAGGCGGTGGCCGGGGCCGCACAGGTCGGCAAGGGGACCGTCTTCCGGCGCTTCGGCGATCGCACCGGGCTGCTGATGGCGCTGCTCGACCACTCGGCGAAGACGCTTCAGGCGGATTTCATGGGCGGCCCCCCGCCGCTGGGCCCCGGGGCGCCGCCGGTCGAGCGGCTGCGGGCGTTCGGCGTGGCGGTGCTCTACCGCCTGGTCGAGCAGCTGGACCTCCAGCTGGCCGCCCAGCCGGATCCCACCCGGCGGTTCGCCCACCCGTCCTACCGGGCGCTGCACACGCACGTCACGATCCTGCTGAGGCAGATCGTGCGGGACGCCGACTGCGAGCTCCTCGCGCAGACCCTGATGGGCTATCTCGACCCGGCGCTGATACATCACCTGGTACGGCAGTGCGAGATGCCGATGGACCGGCTCGAAACCGGCTGGGTCGACCTGGTCGCCCGCGTGACGGGCACCGAACCGCCCCGCTGAACCCCGCTCAGTCGTGGGCGGCGAACATCTCGACCAGGCCCAGCGGCGCGTCCGCACGGAACAGCAGCTCACCGCCACGGGCCGACTCCCGCGCCGCCTGCTCACTGCGCGGGAACAGCTTCTCCTCGTAGGCGGCCAGTGCGGCCTCGGTGTCACCGGGGTGTGTCGCCAGGGCCAGCCCCAGCTCGGCGCCGTCGAGCAGCGCGAGGTTGGCGCCCTCGCCGGCGAACGGGGACATCAGGTGCGCGGCGTCGCCGAGCAGCGTGACGCCCGGGATCCGTTCCCAGCGGTGCCCGACGGGCAGGGCGTGGATGCGCCGTGGCACCAGAGCGCCGTCGGCGTCCGCCACCAGCGCCCGCAGGCTCTTGTCCCAGCCGGCGAAGTGCTCCAGGACCCGCTCCTTGGCCGCCTCGGTGTCGGTGAAGTCGATGCAGTCGAGCCACTCCTCGGCGGCCTCCACAGCGGCGTAGACGTGCAGGCTGCCGTCGGTCTCCCGGTGGGCGAGGAAGCCCCGGCCCGCCCCGAGCGCGAACAGCATGCCGCCGCCCACCACCTCGGCGCTCACCGGATGCCGCAGGTCGGCGTCGCGCAGATCCGCCTCGACGAACGAGATCCCGGTGTACGAGGGCTGCGCGCCGGACACCAGAGACCGCACCCGGGACCAGGCGCCGTCCGCGCCGACCAGCAGGTCCGTGGTGAAGACGGCGCCGTCGGCGAGCGTCACCTCGTGTCGGCCGTCCTCCAGCGGCCGGGCGCCGGTGACCTTCGCGCCCCAGCGGACGGTGCCCTCCGGCAGTGAGTCGAGCAGCAGGTCGCGCAGGTCGCCACGGTCGATCTCGGGGCGGCCGCGTGCCGGGTCGTCGGCCTCCTCGCGACGGACGACCGCGTCCTTGTCCAGGATCCGCATGGCCTGTCCACCCTCGTGGACCAGGCCCCGGAACTCCTCGTACAGGCCCGCGGCGCGCAGCGCCGGCTGCCCGGAGTCGTCGTGGATGTCGAGCATGCCGCCCTGGGTACGGGCGGCGGGGGAGGCGTCCAGGTCGAAGACGGCCGCCTCGACGCCGTGCAGATGCAGCACACGGGCGAGGGTGAGGCCGCCGAGTCCGGCGCCGACGACGGCTATGGGGTGGTGCGTGGTCATGGCGTACTCCTGGAGGTGAGGTCAGTCGGATACGGCGGTCCGCTCGATGCCCGCGATCAGCGCCCGCAGCCCCCACGACAGGCGGGCCTCGGGGGCCCCCGCGAGCAGGGTGTCGCCGAGCGCGGCGATCCGCGGATGGGTGCGGTCCGAGATCGAGCGCAGGGCGCCGTGCAGCGCGTCCCAGTCCTCCTCGGAGGCCTCGGCGCTGTGCTCGGCCGCCGTCGCGGTGGCGTGCTGCAGCAGCAGGTCCACGCCCCACGCGGCCTGGGCCGGCGGGACCCCGCCCTCGTCGAGCAACGCGAGCAGCGTCTCGATCAGGTTCAGGTAGTGCGGGCCGCTCGGCCGGGCGGTGAGCGCGGAACGGGCCAGGCTCGGGTACTCGAAGAGCATCGCGGTGTACGCGGTCAGCACCCGCTCGAGCCGCTCCCGCCACGAGCCCTCCGCCGGGGCCGGCCCGACCGTCCCGAGCAGCTCGTCGAGGACGGCCGCGTGCAGCTCCGCGGTGTTGCGGACGTACACGTACAGCGAGGCCGGCCCGGTGTCGAGCTCCTGCGCCAGGCGCCGCATGGTCACCTTCTGCAGGCCCTCGGCACGCAGGATCGCGACCGCGGCGGCCACGATGCCCGCCCTGGTCAGAGCGGGTTTGGCCGGGCGCTCGCGGCGACTGCGGGAAGTCTCGGGGCGGTCTGTCATGCCTCCACGGTAACGAACATGTTCGTTGCGAACAAGTTTGGGACGAACATGTTCGCCAGATCCCGGGTGTGGCCTCGGCCACAGCTTCTGCAAAGATGCCGTACGTCATGGTGCAGATACCGAAAACGCCCCCGCACGCGTCCCCCGCACCGAGCCCGGTGCCGACGAGCGCCGATGTGGCCCGCCTGGCCGGCGTCTCGCGCGCGACCGTCTCCTACGTGCTGAACAACACCAGCGCCGTACGGATCAGCGAACCCACCCGCCGCCGTGTCCACGAGGCCGCGAAGGAACTCGGGTACGTGCCCCACGCGGCCGCCCGCAGCCTGCGCGCCGGACACAGCCGTATGGTCCTGATGCCCGCGCCGGACTTCCCCGTCGGCCCGCTCTACAGCCAGTTCATCAGCGAGCTGCAGTGGGCGCTCGGCCGCCTCGACTACACGGTCGTGCAGTACGGCTCGGTCGGTGTGCACGGCGACGAGGCCGCCCGCGCCTGGGCCGAACTGCGCCCGGTCGCCGTCCTGATACCCGGCGCCGGACTCGGCCCGCAGGGCGTGACCGTCCTCAAGCGCTCCGGCGCCCGGGCCGTCGTCACCCTCGGCCCCGAGATCGTCGACGGCGCCCACTCGCTCCTGATGGACCACGAGGCCGTCGGCCACTGCGCCGGCAGCCACCTCTTCGACCGCGGCCGGCGCCGCATCGGTGTCGTCATGCCCGCGGAGGCCGGTCTGGACGCCTTCGCCCAGCCCCGACTCGAAGGCGTCCGGCGCGCTCTGCACGGCACGGACGCGACCGCCACCGAGCTGCCCCTCGCCTACGAGGAGGAGGCCGCCGCCCGCCTCGCCGCCCGCTGGCGCGACCTCGACCTCGACGCCGTGTTCGCATACAACGACGAGTACGCGATGCTGGTGATGCGCGCCCTGAAGGACGAGGGCGTGCGCATCCCCGAGGACACGGCCGTCATCGGTGCCGACGACCTCATGCTCGGCCGGCTGCTCAGGCCCCGGCTGAGCACGGTCCACATCGAGCTGCCGTCCGGCCGCGACCTCGCCGAACTGGTCGACCGCGCGGTGCGCAACCCCGGCGCCGCGCCCGAGACGCACAAGGTGCTCGGAGCCTCGGTGGTCCACCGCGACTCCAGCTGAACCGTGGGGAGACGCCCATGCGCACGACGGTCGGCATCATCGGCGGCGGCCCGGCCGGGCTGCTCCTCGCCCGGCTGCTGCACCGCACGGGCGTCGACTGCGTCGTGCTTGAGGCCAGGAACCGCGAGTACGTCGAGCACCGGCAGCGCGCCGGAATGCTGGAGCAGGGCACGGTCGACGCGCTGCGCGAGGCCGGCGCCGCCGAGCGGCTGACCGCCGAGGGCCTGGTCCACCAGGGCATCGAGCTGCGCTTCGACCGGGAACGCCACCACATCGACTTCCCGACCCTCACCGGCGGCCGCACCGTCACCATCTACGCCCAGACCGAGATCGTGAAGGACCTCGTCGCGCTCCAACTGGCCGACGGGCCAACGCTGTTGTTCGAGGCCGAGGCCCTCGCCGTCGAGAAGCCGGAGAGCGAGTCACCGGTCGTGCGCTTCCTGCACGAGGGCCGCGAGCAGACGCTGAGCTGCGACTGGGTGGTCGGCGCCGACGGCTTCCACGGCATCTCCCGCGACACCTTCCCGGCCGCGGGCAGCCGCTCCTACGCCCACGACTACCCGTACTCCTGGCTCGGCATCCTGGCCGATGTCGCCCCCTCCTGCGAGGAGTTGATCTACGCGCGCGGCGAGCACGGCTTCGCCCTGCACAGCATGCGCTCCCCGCACGTCTCCCGCCTCTACCTCCAGGTCCCCAACGACACCGACCCCGACGACTGGCCCGACGACCGCATCTGGGACGAACTCGCCGCCCGCTTCGCGGTCGACGGCGACTGGACTCTCGAGCGAGGCCCGATCACCGCCAAGTCCGTGACACCGATGCGCAGTTACGTCCACGAGCCGATGCGGCACGGACGGCTGCTGCTCGCCGGGGACGCCGCCCACATCGTGCCGCCGACCGGCGCCAAGGGTCTCAACCTCGCCGTCTCCGACGTCCGGGTCCTCGCCCGCGCCTTCGCCGAACTGCACCGCACCGGATCCGAGCAACTCCTCGACGCCTACTCGGAGATGTGCCTCGGCCGGGTGTGGCAGGCCACGCGCTTCTCGTACGACATGACTAGGATGTTGCACGCTCAACCAAACGGGGATGCGTTCGAGAACCGGCTGCAGCTCGCGCGTCTGCGCCGCATCACCGCATCCCGCCACGCTGCGGCCGAACTGGCCGCAAATTACTCGGGACTTCCGCTCATGACCTGAGCCGAGGCCCGCCGGTGACGAAACGGAGAGCCGTCATGCCGTTGCTCGACCCGAAGACCTGGCAGTCCCGCCCCCTCTCGGGGCCGGAGTACGCCGTGACAGAGCCCGCCACCGGGGACACCCTCGCCACCGTCACCCTCGCCTCCGCCGAGGACGTCGGTACGGCCGCCGAGACCGCCCGCGCCGCCCAGACCGAGTGGGCCCGCGTCCCGCACTTCGTCCGCGCGGGCGTGCTGCGCAAGGCCGGCGATCTGTTCGCCGCGCACGCCGACGAGCTGCGCGAGTGGATCGTCCGGGAGTCCGGCTCCATAGCCGGCAAGGCGGACTTCGAGCTGCACGTGGCCGCCCAGGAGTGCTACGAGGCCGCCGCCCTCGCCTCCCGCCCGGCCGGGCAGATCCTGCCCAGCGAGGCGCCGAGGCTGTCGTACACCCGACGGGTCCCGGTCGGCGTGGTCGGCGTGATCTCGCCCTTCAACGCCCCGCTGATCCTCTCCATCCGCTCGGTCGCCCCGGCCCTCGCGCTCGGCAACGCCGTCGTCCTGAAGCCGGACCCGCGCACCGCGGTCTGCGGAGGCCTTTCCCTGGCCGCGATCTTCGCCGAGGCGGGCCTGCCCGAGGGGCTGCTGCACGTGCTGCCGGGCGGCCCGGACGTCGGCCAGGCGCTGGTCGCCGACCCGCGCGTGCCGGTCATCTCCTTCACCGGCTCCACCGCGGCCGGCCGCGCGGTCGGCGAGGCGGGCGGCCGCCATCTCAAGCGCGTGCACCTGGAACTGGGCGGCAACTCCGCCATGGTCGTCCTCGAGGACGCCGACATCGAAGCCGTGATCTCGACGGCCGCCTGGGGATCCTTCTTCCACCAGGGCCAGATCTGCATGACGACCGGCCGCCACCTGGTGCACGAGTCGCTGTACGAGCAGTACGTCGAGGCGCTCGCCGCCAAGGCCGACTCCCTCGCCGTCGGCGACCCGCACCGTGAGCAGGTCCACCTCGGCCCGATCATCGACGACGCCCAGCTCGCCAAGGTGCACGGCCTGGTCGAGGCGAGCACGTCACGCGGCGCCAAGCTGGCCGCGGGCGGCAGCCACGAGCGGCTCTTCTACCGGCCGACGGTCCTCGCCGGCGTCGACGACCAGAGTCCGGCGTACGCACAGGAGGTCTTCGGTCCGGTCGCGCCCGTGCGTTCCTTCGCCACCGCCGACGAGGCGGCCGCCCTGGCCTCGGCGGGGGAGTACGGCCTGTCCCTCGGCATCGTCACCCGGGACACGGCCCGCGGCCTCGACCTCGCCGAGCGCATTCCGACCGGCATCGTCCACATCAACGACCAGACGGTCAACGACGAGGCCGTGGCGCCCTTCGGCGGCATCGCCGCGTCCGGCACCGGCGCCCGCTTCGGCGGCGAGGCCAACCTGGAGGCCTTCACCGACGTGCGCTGGACGACGGTGCGGGGTGACGTGGCGCCGTACCCGTTCTAGAACCGGCTGTTACTGACCGTTCTGCTCGGCCTGGGCCTGCTGGGCCTCGACCGCCTTGCGGACCTCGTCCATGTCCAGCTTGCGCGCCTGTCCGATGACGTCCGTCAGGGCGGCCTCGGGCAGGGCGCCCGGCTGTGCGTACACGGCGACCTGGTCGCGCACGATCATCAGGGTCGGGATCGACTGGATGCCGAAGGCGGCGGCCAGCTCGGGCTGCGCCTCGGTGTCGATCTTGCCGAACACCAGGTCCGGGTTCTCCTCGGCCGCCTTCTCGTACACCGGCGCGAACTGACGGCACGGCCCGCACCAGGACGCCCAGAAGTCGATCAGGACGAATTCGTTGTCCGTGACCGTCTGGTCGAAGTTCTCCTTGGTGAGCTCCACGGTGCTGCTCATGACCTGAAATCCCTCTTCCTGCTGTCGGGGCGAAGCCGTCCGCACAACACGGCCGACCGGACACGTATTCCGCGCCCCTACCCGTGTGGCCCGAAGGCACACCACCCACCAGACTGACCCCATGACGGAAACGGAAACCATCGCGTACGACGTCGTGGTGCTCGGGGCCGGGCCCGTGGGGGAGAACGTAGCCGACCGCACCCGCGCGGCCGGCCTGTCCACCGCGGTCGTGGAGAGCGAGCTGGTCGGCGGCGAGTGCTCGTACTGGGCCTGCATCCCCAGCAAGGCCCTGCTGCGCCCGGTCATCGCCCGCGCCGACGCCCGCCGCGTGCCCGGCCTGCGCCAGTCGGTGCAGGGCCCGCTGGACGCCGAGGCGGTCCTCGCACACCGCAACTACTACACCTCCGACTGGCACGACGACGGCGCCGCGCAGTGGCTGGACAGCATCGGCGCCGACCTCCACCGCGGCCACGGCCGCCTCACCGGCACCCGTGAGGTGACCGTCACCGGCTCGGACGGCGGGCGGAAGGTGCTCACCGCCCGGCACGCCGTCGCCGTCTGCACCGGCACCGATGCCGTGCTGCCCGACCTGCCGGGCCTGGCCGAGGTCGAGCCGTGGACCAGCCGGAACGCGACGAGCGCGCAGCAGGTGCCCGGCCGGCTCGTCGTCGTCGGCGGGGGAGTGGTCGCCACCGAGATGGCCACCGCCTGGCAGGCCCTGGGCTCGAAGGTCACCCTCCTTGTCCGCGGCAAGGGCCTGCTCAACCGTATGGAGCCCTTCGCCGGGGAGTTCGTCGCCGAGGCCCTCACCGAGGCCGGTGCGGACGTCCGCACCGGCACGTCGGTGGAGTCGGTCACCCGCGAGAACGGCACGGTCGTGGTCGTCACCGACTCCGGCGACCGCATCGAGGCCGACGAGATCCTCTTCGCCACCGGCCGCAGGCCACGCACCGCCGACATCGGCCTGGACGCGGTCGGCCTCGAACCGGGCGGCTGGCTGCCGGTCGACGACAGCCTCCGGGTCACCGGCAGCGACTGGCTCTACGCGTGCGGCGACGTCAACCACCGCGCCCTCCTCACCCACCAGGGCAAGTACCAGGCACGCATCGCGGGCGCCGCCATCGCCGCCCGTGCCTCCGGCGTACCGATCCTGGAGTCCGACCCCTGGGGCGCCCACGCGGCCACCGCCGACCACCACGCCGTCCCCCAGGTCGTCTTCACCGACCCGGAGGCCGCGGCCGTCGGCCTCTCCCTCGCCGAGGCGGAACAGGCCGGCTACCGGGTCCGTGCCGTGGACGTCGAGATGTCCTCCGCGTCCGGCGCGGGCCTGTACGCCGACGGCTACCGCGGCCGCGCCCGCATGGTGGTCGACCTCAACGAGGAGATCCTCCGCGGAGTCACCTTCGTCGGCCCCGGCGTCGGCGAGCTGATCCACTCGGCCACGATCGCCGTCGCCGGTCAGGTCCCGATCGCCCGCCTGTGGCACGCGGTCCCGTCGTTCCCGACGATCAGCGAGGTGTGGCTGCGGCTGCTGGAGGCCTACCGGGACAACTGACGTACGGCTGAGGCCGGTTGACGGTTAGGGGCCGGTTGACGGGCGGGGCCGCCCAAGGGGTTACGGCAGCTCGAAGCCGAGCGCCTTCGCGGCCTCCTCCGGCGTCGCCTGCCCCCACCGCTCCGCCATCGCCTGGTTCGAGGACAGCGACCGCAGTTCCGCCCGGTCGAGGTAGAGCATCCCGTCGAGATGGTCCGTCTCGTGCTGCACGATCCGTGCGGGCCAGCCGTGGAACACCTCGTCGACCGCGCGGCCGTGCTCGTCCTCGCCCGTCAGCCGCACCTCCGTGGCCCGCGCCACCACCGCCTGCCAGCCCGGCACGCTCAGACAGCCCTCGAAGAAGGCGGCGCGGGCGGGACCGACGGGCTCGTACGAGGGGTTGACCAGGACCCGGAAGGGCTGCGGGACCCGGCCGCGGGCGAGCCGTACCTCGTCCGGGACCGGCGCCGGGTCCTCGATCACGGCGATGCGCAGAGGCACGCCGACCTGAGGTGCGGCGAGGCCCACGCCCGGTGCCGCGTGCATCGTGATGCGGAGCGCCTCCACGAAGCGCGCCAGCAGCGGGGCGTCCAGCTGGCCGTCGAAGCGCTCGGTGCCGCGGCGCAGGACCGGGTCGCCGGCCGCGACGATGGGCAGCGGGCCGTCCGTGGCGAGGAGTTCCTCGACCTGGTCGGCAAGGGAGGCGTGGTCACGGGGAGTTGCCATCGGGCCAGGATGCCACGGCGCCCGGAGACAGACGTCTCGGTGTGTGACGTACGCCACTCGCGCCTCCGGGAACTCGGTGCACTTCCGGTCCGACTACTGGACCGCTAGCACCACATGCCGCCCCCGTCCCCCGGAGATGCCCGCCGATGTCCACCGCTCCCTCGTCCACCAAGGACGAGGCTCCGAAATCCGAACCGCCGGTCCCCGCCCCGGCGCCGTCGCCCGGCCCGTGGGCCTCGCTGCGGCCGCTCGTTCTGCGGCTGCACTTCTACGCCGGTGTGTTCGTCGCCCCGTTTCTGCTGGTCGCCGCCGTCACCGGCTTCCTCTACGCCGGCGCGTTCCAGGCCGAGAAGCTCGTGTACGCCCACGAGATGACCGTCGCGAAGGTCGGCGACACCGAGCTGCCGATCTCCGAGCAGGTGGCCGCCGCCCGCAAGGCGCACCCCGAGGGCACCGTCTCCGCCGTCCGCCCGGCCCCGGCGGACGACGCCACCACCCGCGTGCTGCTGTCCGGCGTCAAGGGCGTGGACCCCGACCACACCCTCGCGGTCTTCGTCGACCCGTACACCGGCAAGGTACGCGGCGCCCTCGAACAGTACGGCTCCACCGGCGCGTTGCCGCTGCGCACCTGGATCGACGACTTCCACCGCGACCTGCACCTCGGCGACACCGGCCGGCTCTACAGCGAGCTCGCCGCGAGCTGGCTGTGGGTCATCGCGGGCGGCGGTCTGGTGCTGTGGTTCTCCCGCCGCCGCGCCCTGCGCAAGGTGCGCGGGACGAGCGGCCGTCGCCGCACGCTCGGCCTGCACGGCACCGTCGGCGTCTGGGCCGCCGCCGGTTTCGTCTTCCTGTCGGCGACCGGCCTGACCTGGTCGACCTACGCCGGCGCCAACATCGACACCCTCCGCACCTCGCTCGGCCAGGCCACCCCGTCCGTCTCCGCGGCGGCCGGCGGCGACCACGCGGGCCACGGCGCCGCCACCTCCTCCGGGAACGCCGAGCACGGTGTCGGCCTCGACAAGGTGCTCGCCGCGGCCCGCTCCGAGGGCCTCACCGACCCCGTGGAGATCGTGCCGCCCGCCGACGCCGAGTCCGCCTACGTCGTCAAGCAGGTCCAGCGCAGCTGGCCCGAGAAGCAGGACTCGGTCGCGGTCGACCCGGCCACCGGCGAGGTCACCGACACGCTGCGGTTCGCCGACTACCCGCTGCTGGCGAAGCTGACCCGCTGGGGCATCGACCTGCACACCGGCATCCTCTTCGGCCTGGTCAACCAGCTCGCCCTGATGGCGCTCGCGCTCTCCCTGATCCTGCTGATCGTCTGGGGCTACCGCATGTGGTGGCAGCGCGGTCGCGGTTCCTCCTTCGGCCGCCCGATCCCGCGCGGTGCCTGGCAGCAGGTGCCGCCCCAGATCCTGGTGCCGGGCGTCGCCGTGATCGCCGTCCTCGGCTACTTCGTCCCGCTGCTCGGCATCCCCCTGGCCGGCTTCCTGGTCGCGGACGTCGTGCTCGGCGAGATCGCGCACCGGCGACGGAAGGGCGCGGCTGAACCGGCCGCGAAGCAGCGCACCTCGCCGCGGGGATGACACGGCGGAACGGCCGGGCCCGGCTCCTGTGTGGAACCGGGCCCGGCCGTCCCGTCGTAACCCTGTCGCTCAGACCTGTTCGAAGTCGCCGGCCAACGCCGAGGCGATCCGCAGGTGGGAGTCCGCCTCCTCCTGTCGGCCCTGCCGCTCCAGGGTGCGGCCCAGCAGCAGGCGGGCGTAGTGCTCCACCGGGTCGCGTTCCACGAGGGTGAGCAACTCGGTCTCCGCGCGCCGCAGTTGGGCCGAGTGGTAGTAGGCGCGGGCCAGCAGCAGGCGCGGTCCGGTCTGCTCCGGCACCTCCTCGACCAGCCCGCCCAGCACGCGCGCCGCGGCGGCGTAGTCCTTGGCGGCGAAGAACAGCTGGGCGCGCTCCCAGCGCTCCGCCGGTGTTCCGTGGTCGTAGTACGTCGTGTCCACTGTCGACCTCCTTCGGCGTACTGCAACCAAGACAATTGGTTGAACATTCCACGAGTCGTGGGCTGCGGCTCAGACGGCCGTCCCGGCCAGTTCCGCGTTGGCCCGCTCGGTCACCAGGGCCAGGACGCGACCGGCGGCCATCAGGTCCTCCTCCGGGATGCCGCCCCAGACCCGCGCGGAGATCCGCGAGGACTCGGCGGTCACCCCGGCGTAGAACTCCCGGCCCGCGTCCGTGACGCGGATCCGTGACGACTCGGCGGCGAGCAGCCCCTTGGCGGTCAGCTCCTCGACGACCTGCTCGACCTCGTCCGCGTCGGCCTTGAGCGAGCCGACGACCTGCGCGACGAGCTCCGCACGCGCGAGGGGTGCCTCGGCCACGACGGCGAGCCGGAGGGTGATCTGCTGCTGGAAGGTGGCGCCGTGCCGGGCCAGGACGCTCTCCAGGGCGGCGCGGGCGGCGTAGTGGGCCAGGCCGAGGGCGCGGGCGTCGGCCTTGGGTGCGGTGGTCGTCATGACTGCTCCTTCTCGCTGTTTTCGGGCTCGATGGACGGATCAAGAGGTGCGTCGAGCAGGGTCGCCAGTTCGCCCGTGAACGCCCGTGCGCGCGGGCTGTCGAGACCGCCGAGGGGCGTGAGCAGCTGCTCAAGCAGTCCGTGCACGACCTTCACGGCGCGCCCGGTGACCTCGTGCCCCTGCTCGGTGAGGGCCAGCTGTACGGCCCGCGGGTCCCGGGGATCCCGGGCCCGCTCCAGCAGGCCGGACGACTCCAGGGCGCGGGCCAGCTTGGACACGTACAGCGGCTCCAGGCCGGTGTGGTCGGCGAGACGGCGCTGGCTGGGGCGCTCACCGCCGCGCTGCATGCCGTACAGCGAGGCCAGCAGCGAGTACTGCGCGTGGGTGAGCCCGAGCGGGGCCACCGCACGGTCGACCGCCACCCGCCACTTCATCGACAGACGCCACACGAGGAACCCGGGCGTCGCCATCTCGGAACCCTTGCTCATGGTGAATACAGTACATGGCTACTATGTACATGGCTACTATTTTTCGAACGGCATCGAGCCGGGCCGAGTGACAGCGCGGTGACGGACTGACGGGGCGGCCGCGGCGGGACTAGGTTGTGCGCCATGAGCAATCTTGATCGCGAGGCGGTCCCCGCCCTGTGCGGTGGCCGTGGCTTCGTGGTGGCGGAACCCGTACGCGAACTCCTCAGCCCGCGCCGCGTCAAGCTCGGCGAGTCGACCGAGGTCCGCCGGCTGCTGCCCAACCTGGGCCGCCGCATGGTCGGCGCCTGGTGCTTCGTCGATCACTACGGCCCCGACGACATCGCCGACGAGCCCGGCATGCAGGTCCCGCCGCACCCGCACATGGGCCTGCAGACGGTGAGCTGGCTGCACGAGGGCGAGGTCCTGCACCGCGACTCGACCGGCAGCCTCCAGACGATCCGCCCCCGCGAACTGGGCCTCATGACCTCGGGCCGCGCCATCAGCCACTCCGAGGAGAGCCCCCGTCCGCACGCCCGTCTCCTGCACGGCGCCCAGCTGTGGGTCGCCCTCCCCGACGGTCACCGCCACACCGACCCGCGCTTCGAACACCACGCCGAACTACCGGTCGTGACGGCCCCCGGCCTCGACGCCACGCTGATCCTGGGCGACCTGGACGGCGCGAGCTCGCCCGGCACGACGTACACCCCGATCGTCGGCGCCGACCTCGCGCTCACCCGCGGCGCGGAGGTACGCCTGCCGCTGGAACCGGACTTCGAGTACGCCGTCCTCTCCATGTCCGGCGAGGCCCACGTCGACGGCGTGCCCCTTCTCCCCGGCTCGATGCTCTACCTCGGCTGCGGTCGCGGCGAACTGCCGCTGCGCGCCGAGTCGGACGCCGGTCTGATGCTCCTCGGCGGCGAGCCGTTCGAGGAGGAACTGGTCATGTTCTGGAACTGGATCGGCCGCACCCAGGAGGAGATCGTCCAGGCCCGCGAGGACTGGATGACGGGTTCCCGCTTCGGTGAGGTGAAGGGGTACGACGGTGCTCCGCTGCCGGCTCCGGAACTGCCGCCGGTGCCGTTGAAGCCGCGGGGGAGGGCGCGTTGACCGGCGTTCCCGCCGAGGTTCCGGAGAAGGACCGGCAGGAGCGCATTCTGGATGCCGTGCTCAGCCTGCTCTCGCGGCACGGCATCTCCGGTGTGAGCATGCGTGCCGTCGGGTGAGGGAGACGGTCGCTGAGGCCTGGCCCGTGCTCACCGCTCTCGGCCTCGCGCGGACCGGTGCTCCGGAGGCGGGGATCGTCGTCTGCGAGGACCCGCGCGAGGCCGTGGAGGGGGCGGAGTTCGTCCAGGAGAGCGTTCCTGAACGGATCGCTTTGAAGCACCAGCTGTACCGACCATCGAGCCGGCCCTGGGGGAGGGAGACGGTGGTGGCCTCGTCCGCCTCCGGCCTGACCCTCGGTGAACTCCAGGCAGGGGGGCGGCGACCGGACCGTTTCGTGCTCGGACATCCGTTCAACCCACCCCATCTGATCCCTCTCGTCGAGGTGTTGGGCAACGAGCGCACCGGCCCGGGCGTCGTCGCCTGGACCCGCCGGTACTACGAGGCGGTCGGCAAGGTGACGATCGAGGTCAGGCGCGAGGTGCCCGGCCATGTCGCCAGCCGACTGCAGGCCGCTCTCTGGCGCGAGGCCATCCACCTCGTCGACGAAGGCGTCGCGACGGTGACCGACATCGACACGGCCGTCGCGTCCGGCCCGGGACTGCGGTGGACCGTCATGGGCCCGACGTCCTTGTTCCATCTGGGAGGCGACGGCGGCGGCCTCGCCGCCTTCTGTGAGCGCTACGGCGACAGCTTCAACCGCTGGTGGGACGACCTCGGCCGACCCCACCTCGACGACGCGACCGCGGCGCGCCTGGTAGAAGGTCTGTCGGTGGTCGCGGACCAGGACGACATCAGGACCCCGGCCGCCCGGCGGGACGCGCTCCTGACCGCGGTCGTCGCCGCCACGCACGGAACTGGACGCGGCAAAAGAGAGGAAACCGGGGCGTGAAGCCGGAGTTCGACATCGACCACACCTCGTTCGCGGTGCAAGACGCCATGGGCTGGGCGAGACGGCTGCGCCGGGAGCTCGGGGCAGTGCCCGTCTGCGGTGAAGTCCTCGCGGAATTCCGCTACTTGCTCCTGTACGTGGGGACAGCCGACGCAGGCGGCCGGCTGGAGCTGCTGGAACCCGTCGGCGCCGGGTTCCTCAGCCGCTTCCTCTCGGCTCGCGGCGAGGGCCCGCACCATCTCACCTTCACCGTGCCCGACCTCGCGACGGCCGTGCGCCAAGTCCGGTCCCTCGGACTGACCGTGGTGGGGGAGAGTTACGACCATCCGGCCTGGCGCGAGGCCTTCGTGCTGCCGGATGCCGTCCATCGCACGGTCATCCAACTCGCGCAGTCCGACAAGGCCTACCCCGATCCCCGCGAACTCGTCGAGAGCTCCGTCCGGGACCCCTCGGCCATGCCGGACGTGGCCGGAGCGACGGAGCCACTGTGGTGGACGCCCCTCTGGGACACGGCAGTCGAGGTGAGCCCCGCGAGCTTGGGACCGACACACCTCGGCTCCGGCGACCCGGCTCTCTCGCGCCGCCTGTTCGAGGACGTCCTCGGCGCGCAGGTGAGCGAGCGGGACGGTTCGATGGAGTACACCTGGCCGAGCGGCTCGATCCGCGTGCACGGCGGAGGCGCTCCGGGGATCACCGGGATCACCGGGATCAGCCTCTACGGAGGGCCCGCCGAAGGTGTGGCAATCGGCTCCTGTCGTCTGGCGGGCAAGTGACCGGCGCCGAGCGCCACTTGGCCGGTTGCGGCCGCAGTCCGACGACCAGACCCGCGATGACCACGACGATGCCCAGCCAGACCGACGGCCCTGGCACGCCGGCGCCCGACACGGTGCCGACGACCGCCGCGGCCAGGGGCGCGATGCCGGTGAGCAGCCCGGCCCGGCCGGCCCCCACGGAACGTACCGTCGAATACCAGAGAACGAAGGCGACGGCCGTCACCATCAACGCGAGGTAGCCGACGGCGGCCCACTGGGCCGTGGTCAACTCCCGTGCGGCAGAGGGCCCTTCACCGGTCGCACCGAGGACGGCAAGCAGCACTCCGCCCAGCCAGGTTGCGTGCACGGACACTCCCCACGGCCCGTGCCGCCCCAGCACCGGCACCGCGAGGAGCGTGAACGCGGCCTCGCACCCCAGGGCCAGCCCCGCCCAGGCCACCCCGACCGCGTCGGTGCGACCCGTCCCCTCCACCAGCACTGCGCCGGCCATGACGACGGGCGCGGCCAGCAGGACCTGCCGGCTCGGCCCGCGCCGCTCGAGGAGCGGGCCCACCACCCCGAGAACCAGCGGTACGCACGCCACCGCGACGGCGATCACCGCGGGTTCGGCGTGGGCGACGCCGCGGACCACGGCCACGTTGAACAGCACCAGGCCGGTGACGGCGAGCCCGGTCAGCCACAGCCACTCCCGGCCGCGCGGCCACACCAGGCGCGCACCGGCGAGGCGGGCGATGACCATGAGGATCGCGGTCGCGGCCACGTACCGCACGGCCTGGCTGGTGAAGAGCGGGGCGTCGACGAGCGTGTGCGAGACGGTGACGCTGCTGCCGACCAGCACCATCCCGACCATGCCGGGCACGAGCTGGACGAACGAAGCGGAAGGTGTGTCCATGCCGTCCACCCTGCCCGCACAATGGATGTCATGGGCAGGTCCACGAAGACACCGGTCGAGGGGTCCAAAACGGCGGGTTCGGCGGACGGCACCTCGGCCGTCGGCTCGGACTTCCTCCAGCTGGACATCGGTCAGGCGCCCGTCGGCGGGCGTACCGCTTGGCTCGCCGAGCGGCTGCGTTCGGCCATCGCCGACGGCCGGTTGCCGGTCGGGACACGGCTGCCCGCCAGCCGCGTACTGGCCGAGGAGCTACAGGTCACCAGGGGTGTGGTCACCGAGGCGTACCGGCGGCTCGGCGAGTCGGGTCAGATCGCCGGTCGCGGCCGACTCGGCACGGTGGTCGTGGCGGCGCCCGCCGCACCCCGCGACCGCGCCCCCGGGACGCTGCGCGACAACGCCGTCGGAGTTCCGGGCCATGCCCTCGGAGTTCCGGGCCACGCACCTGGCACTCCGGGCCCAGCCTCCGGCACCTCGGGCCCAGCCCTCGGCATCCCGGGTCCCGCCCTCGGCCCGATGGGCCCCGGCCATGGACCCGCGTTCTTCGGCTCCGCCGACCGCGAGGGCGTCATCGACACCCTCCGGTCCCTGCCCTGCCGCATCGATCTCTCCCCCGGCGTCCCCGACCTCGCCGCCTTCCCCCGCACCGGCTGGCTGCGCGCCGAACGCGCGGTCCTCTCGGGCGTCACCCCGGCCGACTTCGGCTACGGCGATCCCCGTGGCGCCCCCGCCCTCCGCCGGGCCGTCGTCGGCTGGCTGGCCCGCAACCGCGGTATCCGCGCCGACCCGGACGAGGTGGTGGTGGTCGCCGGCGTGGCCCAGGCGCTCGCCCTGCTCGGGCAACTGTTGCGCGCGGAGGGGATCCGCCGTATCGCCGTCGAGGACCCCGGATCGCTGGGGGCGCGCCAGCAGTTGGAGTACGGCGGCCACACGATCGTTCCCGTCCCGGTGGACGCGGGCGGCCTGGACGTCGAGGCGCTGCGTGCGAGCGGCGCCCGGGCGGTGCTGACGACGCCGGCCCACCAGTTCCCCACCGGTGTGGTCCTGGACGGGGAGCGCCGGCGTGACCTGCTGAG
The DNA here is from genome assembly GCF_050936785.1 of Streptomyces sp. CA-249302. Taxonomy (NCBI): domain Bacteria; kingdom Bacillati; phylum Actinomycetota; class Actinomycetes; order Kitasatosporales; family Streptomycetaceae; genus Streptomyces; species Streptomyces sp. CA-249302. The sequence goes on from NZ_JBNJMG010000001.1 coordinate 10,192,948, forward strand.
CTGGGCGGCCGAGGGCGGGGTGGTCATCGAGGACGACTACGACGCCGAGCATCGCTACGACCGGCCGCCGGTGCCGGCGCTGCGCTCGCTGATGCCCGAGGGGGTCTGTTACGCGGGCAGCGTCTCCAAACTGCTCGCGCCCGCGCTCCGGGTGGGCTGGCTCCTCGTACCGCCGGACCGGCTGGACGCCGTCGTGGCGGCGAAACGCTACGCCGACCTCGGCAACGGCATCCTCACCCAGCTGGTCCTGGCCCGGCTGATGGACTCCGGGGATCTGGAACGGCATCTGCGCCACGTCCGGCTCCGCCACCGTCGGCGCCGGGACGTGATGCTGCGGGCGATCGAGCGGGGCCTGCCCGGCGCGCGTGTACACGGAGCCGCCGCGGGCCTGCACCTCATGCTCACCTTCGACGACCGGGGGAGCGGTTTCCACGACACCGACCTGGCCGCGGAGGCTCTCGCCCGGGGCGTCAAGGTGCACCCCCTGTCCTGGCACCGTCTCGGCGCCGGCCCGCCAGGCCTCGTCCTCGGCTATGCGGCGGGCCCCGCCCACGAGATCGACGAGGGCATCGCCCTGGTCGGCGAGGCCCTGGTCCGGGCAGCGGCCTCGTCGGCCGACCGGTTGGACGCGGGCACGGCTCGTGGCATGTTCGAAGACATGGCACCGGATCCCTCGCCGACCGACGCCGCCGGTCCCGGTCCCGGGTCGCCCGACCCCTTCAAGGAGCAGCCATGACCACACCACTGGCCGACCAGCGGATCCTGAACCGCGTCACCGACAAGCAGCAGCTCGGACCCGACGCGCAGGTCGACGACAAGGCGCTGGTCTTCGTGCCGACCGACCCGGCGCTGACCGACCCCTTTCTCGTCCTGGTCGAGGACTGGTTCTCGACGCCCGGCTTCGAATGGCACCCCCACCGCGGCCTGGAGACCGTCACCACCGTGATCGACGGTGTCCTCGAACACGGCGACAACCTCGGCCATGCCGGGGCCCTGGAGCCCGGTGAGGTGCAGTGGATGACAGCCGGGCACGGGATCGTCCACCGCGAGCTCGCCTACCGCGACGAGCACGCGCACGTACTCCAGATGTGGCTCAACCTGCCCGCCGCGAAGAAGCTGACGCCCTCCCGCTACCAGGACCTCACCAACGCGGCCATGCCCCGCTTGCAGGCACCCGGCGTGCGCATCGACGTCCACGCCGGCACCGTCGACGGCGTCACCGGCGCCGCCGACACCCACCACCCGGTACAGGGCCTGGTCGCCACCCTCGACCCCGGTTCCTCGTACGACCTCCAGGTCCCCGCCGAACACCGCCTGTTCGCCTACGTGATGAACGGTCGACTGCTGGTCGGCGGCCGTGAACTGCGGGCCGGCCGGACCGGCTGGTCGGACCCCGTCGCCGGCCCGGAGAACACCACCTTGCAACTCGCCGCCGTCGATCCCGACGAGTCCGCCCGCGTCATGGTCTACAGCGGCGAGCCCTTGCGCGAACCCGTCGCTCTGGGCGGCCCGTTCGTCATGAACACCGAGGTGGAGATCACCAAGGCGTTCAACGACTTCCGGTCCGGGGCGTTCGGCCCGGTACCGCGCCTGGCCCGTCTCGCGTACGACCGCTGAGGGTGCCGCTCGGCTACCCTGACCCCGGAGGTGGCCAAGTGGCGGAAAATGCTGGGGAGTTGGGGGAGTCGCCCGAATCCACGACCGTCGTGGTGATCGGCGCGGGCCCGGCCGGGCTCACCGTCGCCAACCTGCTGCGGCGCAGCGGGGTCGACTGTGTCGTGCTGGAGCGTCAGTCGCGCGAGTACGTGACGCAGCGCCAGCGGGCCGGCATCGTCGAGACCCGTGCCGTGCGGATGTTCGACTCCTGGGGGCTGGCCGACCGCGTCCTCGGCGGTCCGCCGCACGGCGGGATCCTGGAGGTCCGGGTGGACGGCGAGAGCCACCTGGTCTCCGACAGCGACGGTTCCGAGGGACCCGGGGCCCGCCTCTGTCCTCAGCAGGTGCTGGTCCAGAAGCTCACCGAGACGTACCTCGCGGACGGCGGCGACCTGCGCTTCGAGGCACTCGACGTCTCCCTGCACGACCTGACCGGCGACCGCCCCACCGTCCGCTACCGCACCGCCGACGGCACCCGCCACGCCCTCGCCTGCACTTTCGTCGCCGGTTGCGACGGTGACCACGGCGTCAGCCGCACCGCCGTACCCGAAGGCGCCCTCACCGCGCACGCCTTCGACCACGGGATCGGCTGGCTCACCGTCCTGGCCGACGCCCCGCCCCCGGCGTATCCGCTCCTGGCCGTCAGCGCGCACGGCTTCGCCGCCCACTTCCCGCGCGGCCCGCACAGCAGCCGCTACTACCTCCAGTGCCCGCCCGACGACCACCCCGACGCCTGGCAGGACGCCCGCGTGTGGGACGCCCTGCGCGGACGCCTCGGCGACCCCGCCCTCGCCGACGGGCCGATCACCGACCGCGAGATCTTCCGACTCCGCAGCCTCGTCCACGACCCCATGCAGTACGGCCGTCTGTTCCTGGTCGGGGACTCCGCCCACATCGTGTCCCCCATGGGCGGCAAGGGCATGAACCTGGCCCTCTACGACGCCGACCTCTTCGCCCGGGCCGTCCGGGACTTCGTCCGCGACCAGGACGGGACCGGTCTGCGCGAGTATTCGCGGCGCTGCCTGCGGCGGGTCTGGAACGACCAGGAGTTCTCCCACTGGCTGACCCGGACCGTCCACGACGCCGGCGACGACACCCGCTCCGGTCCTTTCCTCCGCAGCCTGGCGCGCGCCCGTCTCGACCGGCTGTTCACGTCCACGGCCGCCGCGGGCGCTTTCGCGGAACTCATGACCGGGCTGGATCCCGAGCCCGATTCCGTCAGCCCCTGATATCAGCCGGCGTGCATTCCGCGGCCGTTGACGATCTTCGCCGGACCCATTGTCAGTGGCGCGTCCTACTCTCGCCATATGACCTACAGCGTCTGGCACAGGGGCCTCGGAATCACGCTCGACCTGACCGAGGCTGATCTCGGCCACCCCGAATACCCGCGGCTGCTCGACGAGATCTACGGCAATTACCAGCCGGATCTTCTGTACTGCCTGGAAGCCCATGAGGCCGAAGGCTTCATCTGCCCCGGCTTCATGGCGATCCGCAAGGTCAACGGCCGTCCGCACGCGATGCATGTGGCAAAAGGGGAGCGCCCCGAAACGCAGGCCGAAACCGATCTCCACAAGGCGCTCGGCGAATACACGGCCAAGGTCGCCACGGGCGAGGGATTCCGGGTGAGCCGGTCCGAGGGCGGAGAGTCCGGAAAGGGCCGCGTCGATGTGACGGTGGAGGGTGCGGACGATCGCCGGCTCGCCTACGAAATCCAACTCGCCGCGATAGCGGGCGGTTCCGTCGACGAGCGCACCCGCCTCGCCCGCCGGGCCGGGCTCACTCCGCTGTGGCTCGTCAACAACGAGAACGCGATTCCCATAGACCGAGCCCCCTGGGCCCGGCTGAACGTACAGAGCTGGCGGGACGTCACAGACCGCACGGCCCTCCCGGTACGCGGCGGGGTCAAACAGCTCAACATGTCCCGCTGCGACTGGAGCAACCCCGTGCCCTGCCCGCAGCAGGGCGCGGGCCGCTGCGGCGGCAGGCACGCGCTCTGGGAGCCCGTACGCGGTCTCTACTACGACGACGTCATCCGGAGCACGGCTAGTGGCCAACTCGTCTCGCTGTACCTGCCGCATCCGGCGGGCCGCCGCGGCTGGCACATGTGGGTCACGCCGACGGACAAGGAGGAGTTCCTCGAAGGGCGCCCCGAGCCTCTGCCCGGTGTGCCGGCGCAGCGCCGTGCGAGCGGGACGGATGTCCGGCCGGAAGTGTGGGAGACGGGCCGCGACGGCGTGCGGCCGGGTGCCGCCGCCGAGCTCGCCCGGGCGCGGGACGACGGACTGCCCATCGATGCCTCGCTGTGGCACACCGAGCCCGGGGCGTCCGAGTTCTCCCGGCCCTTCACCGTCGGCGAGTTCGTCATACCCGGCGACCTCGTCGCCGCCCGGCGGACCTTCACCAGGGCGCTGGAGCACTGCGCCGACATCGTCTCGCACCTGCCCAGCGGAGCCGATATCGCGGCGGGCCGTGCCGAGATCACCGGCGAGCAGCGGGAGCGCCTGGCGGACGCGCGCGGGCGCTGCCGGCGGCTCGCCGAGGAGATGCACGCCCATCCCTGGTGGGGGACCGTCGGCAACCGTCCCGCCGCACGCGAGGCGCTGACCTACGCGGCGACCCACGACACGATGACCTAGATCCCGGACTCCGAGTCCAGGTTCGGTTCTTGGTTCCCCGCACGAGCGGCCCTTGGCCGTCTGGACTTCCAGTCCAAGAATTGGACGAGTAGTCTAAAGAGTATGGCTGCTGAGCAAGCTCGTGATGCCGAGCGGGACGCGATCCTCGCCGCGCTGCGGCCGGTCGTCGACGGGATCGCGGCGACCTTCGGGCCGCTGTGCGAGGTGGTGCTGCACGACTACCGGCGGCCCGAGGAGTCGGTGGTCGCCGTCGCCGGTTCGGTGACCGGGCGGGCCGTGGGCGGGGCGATGAGCGAGATCGGCATGCGGGTCCTCGCGCGCGGCGACCGGGCGGCCGACGAGCTGAACTACGTCACCCGCACCCGGAACGGCAAGCTGGTCAAGGCGTCCACGATGGTGCTGCGCGACTCCGGCGGAGCCGTCTTCGGCGCCCTGTGCGTCAACGTCGACGTCACCGCGGTCGGCGAGGCCCACGCCCTGCTCGGCGCGCTGGCCGGGCTCGGCGCCGCCACGACTGAAGTCCCGGTCACCACCTTCGGCAACGACATCGACTCCGTCGTGGACGCCATCCTCGACGCCCACCACCTGGGACAGCACCGCGCCTGGGCCGGGCTCGACCGCACCGAGCGCCTGGGCCTCTTCCGCAGTCTCGACGAACACGGCGTCTTCGCCGTGCGCCGCGCCGTCGAAGAGGTCGCCGCCCGGCTCGGCATCTCCCGCGCCTCCGCCTACAGCTACCTCTCCCAGGCCCGCGCCGACACCGCCCCGACCACCGCTGGAGGATCCGCGTGACGACCACTCGCCCACCCGTCACCCTCGACGACGTCCGCGAGGCCGCGGCCCGGCTCAAGGGCGTCGCGCACCGCACCCCCGTGCTGCGCTCGCGCACCCTCGACGCCCTCGTCGGCGCCGAGGTCCACCTGAAGTGCGAGAACTTCCAGCGGGTGGGCGCCTTCAAGTTCCGCGGCGCCTACAACGCCGCCTCACGGCTCACCCCCGAGGAACTGTCCCGCGGCATCGCCGCCTACTCGTCCGGCAACCACGCCCAGGCCGTCGCCCTGGCCGCCCGCGAACTCGGCACCTCCGCGGTCATCGTGATGCCCGCGGACGCCCCGAGGTCCAAGCGGGCGGCCACGGAGGGCTACGGCGCCGAGATCGTGACGTACGACCGCTACACCGAGGACCGCGTCTCCGTGGCCGAGACCCTGGCCGCCGAGCGGGGCCTCGCGCTCATCCCGCCGTACGAGCATCCGCACGTCATGGCCGGGCAGGGCACCGCCGCTCTCGAACTCCTCGAGGAAGTCGGAGAGTTGGACGCCCTGGTGGTGCCCGTCGGTGGTGGCGGGCTGATCGCCGGCAGTGCCACTGCGGCCAAGGGACTGCACCCGGGGATCCGGGTGATCGGCGTGGAGCCGGAGGCCGGGGACGACACCAAGCGGTCGCTGGAGGCCGGCCGGCGCGTCAGCATCCCCGTGCCGCGCACCATCGCCGACGGACAGGCCCTGCACACGCCCGGCGAGCTGACCTTCTCCGTGAACCGGAGGCTGGTCGACGGGATCGCCCTGGTGTCCGACGACGAGATCCGCGCCGCGATGCGGTTCGCGTTCGAACGCCTGAAGATCGTCGTCGAGCCGAGCGGGGCCACCCCGCTTGCCGCCCTGCTCGCCGGGCGGGCGGGTTCCCTTCCGCGCCGGATCGGGGTCATCGTCTCCGGCGGCAATGTGGACGCGGACCGTTTCGCCGAGCTGTGCGGCCCGGCGACGCCGTCATGACCAGAACTCGTTGTCCTTGTCGATGTCCTCGACGCACTCGTCGAGATCGCTGATCTTGTCCCCGACGATCCGGAAGACGATCCCTCCGGTCTCGTCTATCCGCTTGTCGCCCCGCTGGGCCGTGAAGCGGTGGATGGAGACGGCGTGTCCGCGGCCGTCCACGAGGATGTTGCGCAGTTCGACCTTGAACGTGCCGCCGGTTGCCTCGTAGAGCTGGCCGTAGTAGCCGAGGACGGCGTCGATGCCCTTGAAGTCGCCGGACAGCGGGTGGCTGCCGGGCACGTGGTGGGTGGCGTCGCCCGTCATCATCGAGCGAAGGGTGTCCATGTCACCACGGGAGAAGGCTTCGTAGCCCTTGCGGATGAGTTGGGCATGAGGGTGTTCAGCCACGTTGATCGCCACCTTTCTGGTGGTTCGGCGATTGCGGCCTCCAGGCGCCATTTTCCGCTCACCCGAATGGCGGTGTCGAGTGGACGGGCGGACGATGGTGTCGTGGGCGGGGCTCGCAATGGAGGGAGCCGTCATGATCGAGATCAAGGCTGTCGAGAAGCCCGACGAGCGCCGCGACTTCCCGCGCGGACACCTCGAAGCGGTCCATATGACCGGACTGGACTTCGCCGTGGGCACCTTCGAACCGGGCTGGCGCTGGTCGGAGTCCGTGGCACCCATAGCCGGCACGGAGAGCTGCCAGGTCCACCACAACGGGTACTGCGTATCCGGCCGCATGCGCGTCCGCATGGACGACGGCGCGGAGCAGGAGGTCGGACCGGGCGACGTGTTCGTCATAACGCCGGGACACGACGCATGGGTGGTCAGCGACGAGGCGTGCGTGGTGTACGACTTCGCGGGCGCCATGGCCACGGAGTACGCGAAGGCGAAGGACCAGTAGTCAGACCGGCAGCAGCCGGGCGACCAACTCGCTCAGCTGGCGGGCGTTGCGGCACTCGTGCATGCCGACCACGTCGGCGTACTCGGGTGCCGCGGAGTCACCGGTGCCCCACTGGGCGCGCGGTTCGGGGTTCAACCAGTAGAAGCGGCGGGCCCGTTCGGCGATCTGCCGGACCGCCGCGAGGTTCGGATCGCTCATGTTCGTACGGGCGTCGCCGAGCACGAACACGGTCGTGCGCGGGCCCACCGCGTCGGCGTACCGCTCCGCGAACTCGCCCAGGGCGACGCCGTAGTCGCTGCTGCCGTGCCAGCCGGTGAGCGTCGCCTCGGCGCGGATGCGGGCGCCGAGACCCTCCGCGTCGGCCGCGCCGTGCTCCAGGAGCCCGGTCACCTCGTCGATCCGGTTGACGAAGGCGAACACCCGCACCTTGCTGAACTGGTCGTGCAGCGCCTGCACCAGCAGCATCGTGAAGTCCGAGAAACCGGACACCGACCCCGACACATCGCACAGCAGCACCAGTTCGGGACGCGCGGGCCGGCGCCGGCGCAGCACCGGCTTCATCGGCACCCCGCCCGTCGACAGCGAGCCGCGCAGCGTCCGGCGCAGATCGATGCTGCCCCGCGCGGCCTTACGGCGACGCGCCGCGAGCCGGGTCGCCAGCTTGCGGGCCAGCGGCTGAACCGTCCTGCGCAGCTCGGCGAGTTGGAGCTTCCCGGCGTACAGGAAGTCGAGCCGGTCGGGAGTCGTCGCCACCGCACGCCGGGCGAGCATGTCCCGGTCGCGCCGCTCGGCCACCCGCCGCCGCGCCTCGACCGCCACCTGCCTGCGGAACACCTCGATCCGCCGCCGGATCTCGTCCTCCAGCAGCCGGTCGGTGAACCCCGAAGCCCCGTTCCGGGCCCGGACGCTGTCGCGCACGCGGGCGAACAGCGTCTGGGGACGCAGCTGTTCGAGGGTCTGGTACGAGGACCAGCCCGCCGTGTCGGGTGAGGAACCGTACCCGCCGAAGCCTTCAACCGCCTCCGCCGCCAACTGCCCCATCAGCATGATGTCGCCCGCCGCCAGCGCCGCCGCCAGCCGCTCGCGCAGGTCCTCACGGCCCCCCGCCTCGCCCTCGGGCGCGCCGATTCCCCGCGGGAAGTAGAGGTCGAAGACCGGGTCGAAGACGGGCCGTTGGGACGGGCCGTGCAACAGCGTCGCCGCCAGTCCCTCCCGGAGCAGCTCACGGTCGGCCAGGCCCAGCGCCGCCATCGCCTCGGCCGCGTCCACGGTCTCGCCCGTGCCGATCCGCATGCCGTGCGCCCGCAGCGCCCCGACCAGCGAGGTGAGTCGCTCCGTGACGCCGGGCGCGGTCACACGGCGTCCAGGTCGAGCTTGGCCGCCGCCTTCTGGATGTCGTCCTGGTGCTTGAGGAGGACGCCCAGGCTGTCCCGTACGACGGTCTCGTCGAGGGTGTCGGCGCCGAGCGCGAGCAGGGTGCGCGCCCAGTCGATCGTCTCGGCGACCGAGGGGACCTTGCGCAGGTCCATCGCCCGTAGCGCGCCGACCACCCGGACCACGGAGCCGGCCAGCGCCTCGTCCAGCTCGGGCACCTTCAGCCGGACGATCCGGCGCTCCAACTCCTCGTCGGGGAAACCGATGTGGAGGAACAGACAGCGGCGGCGCAGCGCCTCGGACAGCTCGCGGCTCGCGTTCGACGTCAGCACCACGAAGGGGCGGCGGGTCGCCGCGATCGTGCCCAGCTCGGGCACCGTGACCTGGAAGTCGCTCAGCACCTCCAGGAGCAGGCCCTCGACCTCGACGTCCGCCTTGTCGGTCTCGTCGATCAGCAGCACCTTGCGGTCGTCGCCGCGGATCGCCGTGAGCAGCGGGCGCGAGAGCAGGAACTCCTCGCTGAAGATGTCGGTCCGTGTCTCGTCCCACGTCTCGTCGCGGCCGGCGCTGATGCGCAGCAACTGCTTGGCGTGGTTCCACTCGTACAGCGCGCGGGACTCGTCGACGCCCTCGTAGCACTGGAGCCGGACCAGGCTCGCCCCGGCCACCTCGGCCACGGCCTTGGCGAGCTCCGTCTTGCCGACCCCGGCCGGGCCCTCGACCAGCAGTGGCTTGCCGAGGCGGTCGGCGAGGAAGACGGTGGTGGCGACCGCGGGCGAGGCGAGATAGCCGGTCGCGGCGAGACGCGCGGAAACGTCGTCGACGGATGTGAACAACGGGGCCTCCAGGTCGGCGGCGGTACCTGGCTCACTATCTAAGCGCTTGTTCACCACCTCTGTCACGCGGAATCTTGCTGCTCCCGCCGGTAGAGCGACCGGTTTCCGGTGGTATACCGATCGGTTTTCCCGGGTTCGGCGGCGGAGGTACCCTCGCCGTATGACCACGACAGACAAGGCGTCGACCAGGGACCGGCTGCTCGACGCGGCGTCCGAGCTCTTCTACCGGGACGGCGTCTCCATCGGCGTCGAGGCGCTGTGCCGGACCGCCGGCGTCTCGAAGCGGTCGATGTACCAGCTCTTCGCGAGCAAGGACGAGGTCCTTGCGGCGAGCCTGGAGCGGCGCGCGCCCGGTTACGCGGCCCAGCTCATGCCCGGCCCGGACGACGCCGGCACTCCACGCGAACGCATTCTGTACGTCTTCGAGCAGGCGGAGAAGCTCTCGACCGCGCCCGACTACCAGGGCTGCCCCTTCCTGGCGGCGCTGGTCGAGTTGAAGAGCCCCGAGCACCCGGCGAGCCAGGTCGCCGCCGCGGCCAAAGAGAGCCTGAAGGAGGCGTTCCGAGCCCAGGCCGAGCTCGGTGGTGCACCGGACCCGGAGCTGCTCGCCCGCCAGCTGATGCTGGTCTTCGACGGCGCGAGCGCCCGCGCCGGCGCTCGGATCGAGACGCTGGACGGGCTCACGACGGCGACCGTGACGACGCTGCTGGACGCGGCGGGCGTGCGGTAGGGAAGGACGCCGTTTCAGCAGGGGCGACCGCTGAAGCGGCGCCCGCCGTGCTGTCGTGCTGTCGTACGGAGAGCACGGTCGGGCCACATGGGGCGCAGAACCCCTGTCGCGGGGTGTGGTCAGCGACATCCCGGACGGGTCACCACAACGAGCCGACCCCGCGGGCCACCCGGTGCGATGGACCCGTGACCGCGCCCCCGGACGACTGCCTCGCCCGCAACGAGTGGATCTGCGGCGCCTACCTGACCAGCCGCCGCCGGATCCTCGTCGACGCGGGCGTCCAGCCCCTCCAGCTCACCGCGGTCTCGGTGCTCATCGGCCTCGCGCTCGCCCTGCCGCCGGCCGTGCCGGCCCGACGCCGGGGCCGGGCGGCCGGTCCCGTCCTCGAGGTCACGGCGATCCTCTACACGGTCCCGTCACTGGCGATGTTCTCGCTGCTCCTGCCCGTCTACGGCCTCTCGGTGAGCCTCGTCGTCGCCGGACTCGTCCTGTACTCGCCGACCCTGCTCGTACGGAACATCCTGGCCGGACTGCGCATCACCACCGTCTCGGCGGTCTCCCTGGTGACGGTGGGCGCCATCGTCGGCTTCGGCGGCCTGGGCAACCTCGTCTACGCCGGCATGAACACCTACCTCAAGGCGCAGGTGCTCACCGCGTCCGTGCTGTGCGTGCTGATCGCGATCGCGGCCGACGTGCTGCTCCTCGCCGTACGACGTCTGATCACACCGTGGACCCGGGCGGCCCGCGAATGACGACCCTCACCGACACCTGGGACTGGCTCACCGACCCCGCCCACTGGTCCGGCGACGACGGCATCTGGCACCGGCTCCTCCAACGCCTCGCCCGCACCGTCGTCTGCCTGGCCATCAGCTGTCTGGTCGCCCTGCCGGTCGCCCTCGTCCTGGGCGGCCTCGGCAACGGTGGCGCCCTGGCGGTCAACTGATGTTTCACGTGGAACTGCCCCTTTCGCTCCCGATGATCCCGAACGGGGTGCGGATCGCCGCCGTACTGCTGCTCGCGGGCTGCTCCACCGGACCGTCCCTGGAGACCCAGCGCGAGGTCACCGCACCACCCGGCGACAGCCATCATCCGACCATCGGCTCGGCCGGATTCACCGAGAGCGATCTGCTCGCCCAGATGTACGCACAGCTGCTGAACCAGGCCGGCTACAAGACGTCCCTGCTCACCGTCGCCAACCGCGAACCCTACGAACCCGCCCTGGAATCAGGCCAGATCGAGGTCATCCCCGAGTGCGCGGCCACCTTCGCCGCCTGGCTCAACGCCAAGACCAGCGCGTCCTACGCTCGGCAGCACGGACTCAGGACGCTCAGCGACCTCGGCGCGTCGGGACTGGAGGTGCGGCTCGCCGCGGGCGACGAATGGGTGCAACGGACGGCCGTACTGCGAACCGGGGTTGAAGAAGACCTACGGCATCAGAACGCCGACTACGTCGTGCCGGTCGTCAACCGCTCCCGTGCGGGCGGCGCCGGGATGACGAAGGCGCTGGACCAGCTCAACGACGTACTGAGGCCGGCATCGGACGTGGCACGGAACTGTCTGCGGGACAAGGGCCTGCTGAAGTGAGGGCGGGGGCGGTGGTCGGCGCCGGTTGTCAGCGGTGCCTTGTACCTTGCGGGCATGGGGATCTATCTGGTCAGCAGCAATGCGCAGGACTGGTTCGACGAGGACGAGGAGGAGGGCGGCCGAGGAGCCGTCGCCGCCTTGCTCAACGAGGAGTTGGGGCGGCGCGGGCTGCCGCCGTACACGTCCGTGCCCGAGGCGGCGAAGTTGGTACGGGGCTCGGGGCAGTCGTTCGAGGAGAAGCTGGCGCCACCCATGGACGGGTTCGGCGCGCTGTGCCGGGCGCACCTGTCGCAGGCGGACTGGGACCTGCTCTGCGGCTGGACGGTGCTGGTGCCGCTCTCGCTCGACGAGGAGATAGTGCTGCCTGTCGGCTCCTCGTACACCGACGAGACGGTGGTCGTCGGCGCTCCCCAAGCGCTCGCGCTCGCCGAGCGGTTGGCGGCGGCCGTCGAGCTGCCGGTGGACGAGATACCGGCGGCCTGTGACAACCTCGACCTGACGTTCTGGTTCCTTGAGGGTGCGGCCGAGAAGCTGGCCGCAGTGCGCCCCGGACCGTGGGCCGAGGACCTGGACGCGGCCTTCTACGTGGCGCTGTATCTGCGCGCCGCCCAGCACTCGCTGCGGCGCGGCTGCCCGATGGTCTACTGCTGACGGACCGGCGGGACTGCGTACCGGCTGTTGCTCACTGCACCGGTCAGGCGTCCGCCACCGAGTCGAACTCCACTTGGTCCCGCGACACACCCAGCGTGGCCGCGTCCACCGACCGCGGCAGCGCCTCGTGCAGCTTGCCCGGCGTCAGCACCCTCAGGAAGCGGGCCCCGTCCAGCACCGCGACCCATCCGGCGTCATGCTGGAGCATCACCCCGAAGGCCTGCTTCAAGGGCGCGCCCACCGGCACCCAGGCGTTCATCCGGCGGGCGCGGTCGCCGACCGAACCGCCCGCGCCGAGGTCGCCGATCCCGACCCAACTGTGCGGGTCACCCCGCGTGTCGAGGGCGACCGCCCAGCGCGCCCCCGCCCCCCGCTCAGGCACTTCTTCCTCAAGCCCCACCTCGACCCGACCGGCAGGATCAGGCACGTGTCCGGCTCGCACGTCTCGCCGTACGGCGAGATCGCCGGCGAGTGGACCGCGAGGGACCGGCGCCTCACCTACCGGGCCACCGTGCCGGGCAGCAGCACGGCGACCCTGCGCATCCCGACGACCGACCCCGACACCGTCCGTGAGGGCCGGACGCCCCTGTCCCGCGTCCCCGGCGTGAAGTTCACGGGCTTCACGGACGGCGCGGCGTCGTACGAACTCCCCTCAGGGAGCTACGAGTTGACCTCCGCGCTCGCCTGATCGCCCACCAGCACCACCTCCAGGGTGCGCGGACCGTGCACCCCCTCGACCCGGTCCAGCTCGATGTCGCTGGTCGCCGACGGACCGGAGATCCATGTCAACGGGCGTGCCGGGTCGAGGCGTTCGAGGGCCTGGGGCACGGAGGAGACGACCTGCTCCGGGACCCGTACGACACAGATGTGGTGGTCGGGCACGAGGGTGATGCGGCGGCGGCCCTGGTCGGGGGAGCCGTCGAGGACGATCGTGCCGGTCTCGGCGATGGCGAGGGCGCAACCCGTGACCACGCTCTCCACCTTGTCCAGCTCGTGGGGCGTGCTTACGGCACGGTCGTGGACCCGGGTAGGGTCCGCGGCCGACATCCACTCAGGCGGCAGCCCCGGCGGCACGAGCACGTACTGAGGTCCCCGCTCGGCGAGCAATCGCATGATGAGGTACGGCAGTTCGTCCGTCGTCGTGCGGTGCACGATCGCCCGATAGTCCGCGAGGTTCTCCGCCAGCAGATCCACCGTCTCCGCGACACTCCGCACCCCGTGCTCCCGCAGATACCCGCGCGGAACCGCCTGCTCGTACGGCGTGTCGTCCTTCGGTACCTCCGCCAGCGCGCGCCGCACCCGGCCCAGGATCCGTTCCCTGCTGCTCACTTCGCGCCGTCCTTTCCGCCCTGCGTCCGCTGCCACCAGTCGCGGAACGGTTCCGCCGGCACGGCCGGCAGGTCCCGCGTCCCGCTCCACGCCTTGCCGGGACCCGGCAGCGAGCGCGGATGGAGCCGGCGGGTGCGCGAGGCGAGCCGCTGACCGCCGCGCAGGGCGCCCGGGTGCGCGAACGCCCAGCGTGCCGCGCGCATGGCCGCCCGCTCGGCGGCATGTCCCTTGGCCGGCTTGAGCACCACCTTGTTGCCCTCGCGGACCACCGGACCGCCCTCCACGATCCGCTCGCGCAGATGCACCAGCACCTCGGGGATGTCGATGGCGACCGGGCACACCTCGTAGCAGGCACCGCACAGCGACGAGGCGTAGGGCAGGGAGGCGTCGATCTCGCTTGCCGTGCCCCGGAGTTGGGGGCTGAGGATGGCGCCGATCGGGCCCGGGTAGACCGAGCCGTACGCGTGGCCGCCGGCCCGCTCGTACACCGGGCAGACGTTGAGGCAGGCCGAGCAGCGGATGCAGCGCAGGGCCTGGCGGCCGACCTCGTCGGCGAGGGTGTCGGTGCGGCCGTTGTCGAGGAGGACCAGGTGGAAGGCGCGCGGACCGTCCTGGTCGGTGGTGCCGGTCCACATGGACGTGTACGGGTTCATGCGCTCGGCCGTCGAGGAGCGGGGGAGTGTCTGGAGGAAGACCTCCAGGTCCCGCCAGGTCGGCACGATCTTCTCGATGCCGACGACCGAGATCAGCGTCTCGGGGAGGGTGAGGCACATACGGCCGTTGCCCTCGGACTCGACGACGACCAGCGTGCCGGTCTCGGCGACCATGAAGTTGGCGCCGGAGACGCCGACCTTGGCGCGCAGGAACTTCTCGCGCAGGTGCAGGCGTGCCGCCTCGGCGAGTTCGGCGGGCGTGTCGGTGAGACCTTCGGGGGCCGGGCGGCCCCACTCGCTCATCTCGCGCTCGAAGATGTCCCGGATCTCACCGCGGTTGCGGTGGATCGCCGGGACCAGGATGTGCGAGGGCCGGTCCTTGCCCAACTGCACGATCAGCTCGGCGAGATCGGTCTCGTAGGCACGGATGCCCTCGGCCTCCAGTGCCTCGTTGAGCCCGATCTCCTGCGTGGCCATCGACTTGACCTTGACGACCTCCGACTCGCCGGTGGCGCGCACGAGTTCGGTGACGATCCGGTTGGCCTCGTCGGCGTCGGCGGCCCAGTGCACGGTGCCGCCCGCGGCCGTGACCGACTCCTCCAACTGCTCCAGATAACGGTCGAGATGAAGGAGGGTGTGGTCCTTGATCCGCTTCCCGGCGTCCCGCAGCGCCGCCCAGTCCGACACCTCCGCGACGGCCTTCGCCCGCTTGGCGCGGATGGTGTGTGTGGCGTGGCGCAGATTCCCGCGCAGCGTCTGGTTGTTGACCGCCTCGTGCGCGGCCTTCGGGAAGGCCGGCATCCCCACGAACGTCCCGCTCATACCGCCGGTTCCTCCTCCGTGCTCGCCAGGATCTCCGCGATGTGCACCGGCCGCATGTCCACGTTGAGCCGCGTCATCGTGCCCCCGATGTGCATCAGACAGGAGTTGTCGGCCGCGCAGAGCACCTCGGCGCCGGTCGACTCGGCGTTGCGGACCTTGTCCGTACCCATCGCCGCGGAGACGTCGGAGTTCTTCAGTGCGAAGGTGCCGCCGAAGCCGCAGCACTCGTCGGCACCCGGCAGCTCCACCAACTCCAGCCCCTTGACTGCCTGGAGCAGGCGGCGCGGCCGGTCCCCGAGCCCGAGGCCGCGCAGGCCGTGGCAGGTGGGGTGGTAGGTCACCCGGTGCGGGTAGTACGCGCCGACGTCCGTCACCCCCAGCACGTCCACCAGGAACTCCGTCAGCTCGTACGTCTTCGGCACCACCGGCGCCAGCGTCGCCGCGAGGGTGTCCCCGCGTCCCTCGGCCCGGGCCCGCTCACCCATCCGCGGATACAGCTCCCGCACCATCGCCCCGCACGATCCGGAGGGCGTCACGATCGCCTCGTACTCCCCGAAGACATCGGAGAAATGCCGGGCGAGCGGCTCGGCCTCATGACGGTAGCCGGTGTTGTAGTGGGCCTGTCCGCAGCAGGTCTGGGCCATCGGGAAGTCGACCTCGACGCCCAGCCTGGTCAGCAGTTTCACCACGGCGCGTCCGGTGTCCGGATAGAGCGTGTCGTTGACACAGGTCAGGAACAGGGCGACACGCATCGCGGCTCCTTGTGATCGATCATCGGATGAGTGCAGCGTAGTCGGGCCAGGGAGTCCCGGGGAGACCCTGGCTCAGCGCGCGGCGAGTGCGGCCTGCGCCGCGCGCCACGGTGCCGTGTCGCCGCGCGGCTCGTACCGCGTGAGTGCCTGGGTACGGGTGAGCAGTTGCCGGCCGCCCGCCAGGTCGCCGACGAGTCCGTGGGCCCGCGCCTGGACCAGCACATTGCCCAGCGCGGCCGCCTCCGTCGGGCCGGCCACCACGGGCAGCCCGCACGCGTCGGCGGTCAGCTGGCACAGCAGCCCGTTACGGGTGCCGCCGCCGACGACGTGCACGACATCCACCGGGTGGTCGGCCAGCCGCTGCGCGTCCTCGACGGCCCTGCGGTGCGCCAGGGCCAGCGAGTCGAGGATGCAGCGGGTGATCTCCGCGGGCGACTCGGGCACCGGCTGCCCCGAGGCGCGGCACGCCTCGGCGATGCGCTCCGGCATCCGGCCCGGCGCCAGGAACGTGGAGTCCCCCGCGTCCACGACCGACCGCAGCGCCGGCACCTTGGCGGCGTCCAGCAGCAGCGCCCCCAACTCCGGCTCGCCCCAGGCCCGTACACACTCCTGGAGCAGCCACAGCCCCATGATGTTGCGCAGATACCGGACCGTGCCGTCCAGCCCCAGCTCATTGGTGAAGTTGGCGGCCCGGCTCTCCTCGGTCAGCACCGGCGCGTCCAGCTCGAGGCCCGCGAGCGACCAGGTCCCGGTGCAGATGTACGCGAACCGCTCGCCGCCGGCCGGCACGGCGGCCACCGCGGAGGCCGTGTCGTGCGAGCCGACCGCCGTCACCGGCACCGGACCCGCGAGCCCGGTCTCCTCCAGCACCTCGGGCCGCAGGAACCCCGCCGGATCGCCGGGCTGCCGCAGGGGCGCGAACAGACCGAGGTCGATGCCGAGCCGGGAGGCCACGTCGTACGACCAGTCGCGCGTCCGCGGGTCGATCAGCTGGGTCGTCGAGGCGTTCGTCAGCTCGGTGCCCTGCTCGCCCGTCAGCCAGTACGACAGCAGATCCGGAACCAGCAACAGCCGCTCGGCGTGCGCGAGTTGGGCCGAATCCCGGGCCGCGACCAGCTGGTACAGGGTGTTGAAGGGCGCGTACTGAAGACCGGTCGCCGCGTACAGCTGCTCCGCGGGCAGGGCCGCCCAGACCTTCTCCGCGATCCCCTCGGTACGGGAGTCCCGGTAGTGCACGGGGTTGCCGAGCAGCGCCCCGTCCGCGTCGAGCAGCCCGTAGTCCACGGCCCAGCTGTCGATGCCGACCGAGTCGACAGGACCTGCGGCCCGCAGGCCGTCCAGGACACCGCAGTAGAGCCCGAGAATGTCCCAGCGCAGGCCCTCGGGCAGCCGAACGGGCCGGTTCGGGAAGCGGTGGGCCTCGGTCAGCTCCAGGCCCTCGGGGCCGACGCGGCCGACCATGACGCGCCCGCTGGACGCGCCGAGGTCGACCGCGGCGTACGACTTCACGAGCGCGCTCATCGCAGGAAGGCGGCCGCGACGCCGGCGTCGACCGGTACGTGCAGCCCGGTGGTGTGCGTCAACTCGCCGCCGGTCAGCGCGAACACGGCATTGGCGACATGCTCCGGCAGCACCTCACGCTTGAGGATGGTCCGCTGGGCGTAGAACTCGCCGAGCTTCTCCTCCGGGACGCCGTAGACGGCCGCCCGCTGCGCACCCCAGCCGGCCGCGAAGATCCCGGAACCGCGCACCACGCCGTCCGGGTTGACCCCGTTGACGCGGATGCCGTGCTCGCCCAACTCGGCGGCCAGCAGACGTACTTGATGGGCCTGGTCGGCCTTGGTGGCGGAGTAGGCGATGTTGTTGGGGCCGGCGAACACGGCGTTCTTGGAGGCGATGTAGACGATGTCGCCGCCCAGCCCCTGCGCGATCATCACCCGCGCCGCCTCCCGCGAGACGAGGAAGGAGCCGCGGGCCATGATGTCGTGCTGAAGGTCCCAGTCGCGGGCCGAAGTCTCGAGCAGCGGCTTGGAGATGGAGATGCCGGCGTTGTTGACCACCAGGTCCACCCCGCCGAAGGCGAGGGCCGCGGCCTTGAACGCCTCGGTGATCTGCTCCTCGGACGTCACGTCGACGGTCACGGCGACGGCCTTGTCCGGGCCGCCCAGCTCCTCGGCGACAGCGGCCGCGTTCTCGGCGTCCAGATCGGCGACGACGACACAGGCGCCCTCACCGACCAGCCGATGCGCGATGGCCTTGCCGATCCCGCTGCCCGCCCCCGTCACCAGCGCCACCCGGGTCGCCAGCGGCTTGGCCTTGGGCATTCGCTGGAGCTTGGCCTCCTCAAGGGCCCAGTACTCGATGCGGAACTTCTCCGACTCCTCGATCGGCGCGTACGTCGACACGGCCTCGGCCCCGCGCATCACGTTGATGGCGTTGACGTAGAACTCGCCGGCCACCCGGGCGGTCTGCTTGTCCTTGCCGAAGGAGAACATGCCGACGCCCGGCACCAGCACGATCGCCGGGTCGGCGCCGCGCATCGCGGGGGAGTCGGGCAGCGCGTGCCGCTCGTAGTAGGCGGCGTACTCCTCGCGGTACTCCGCGTGCAGCTCCTTCAGCCGCGCGACGGCCTCTTCCACCGGCACGGTCGGGGGCAGGTCGAGGACGAGCGGCCGCACCTTGGTGCGCAGGAAGTGGTCCGGGCAGGAGGTACCGAGCGCGGCCAGCCGCGGGTGCTCGGCGCTCGCCACGAAGTCCAGCACGACCTCGGTATCCGTGAAGTGCCCGACCTGAGGCTTGTCCTGGGAGGCGATCGCGCGGACGTACGGCGCGAGGGCCGCGGCCCGGTCACGACGCTCCGCTGGCTCCAGCGGTGCATACCCCTCGATCACCGGCCCGAACGGCTCGTCCTTGCCCCGGTCGGCAAGGAACGCCTCGGCGGTCCGGATGATGTGCAGCGAGTTCCGCTCGCACTCCTCGGACGTCGCACCCCACGCGGTGATCCCGTGCCCGCCCAGAACGCACCCGATGGCCTGCGGGTTCGCCTCCTTGACCGCCGCGATGTCCAGCCCCAGCTGGAAACCGGGCCGCCGCCACGGCACCCACACCACCGTGTCGCCGAAACACTCGGTGGTCAGCTTCTCCCCGTCGGCCGCGCAGGCGAGCGCGATCCCGGAGTCCGGGTGCAGATGATCGACGTGCGCGGCCTCGACGAGCCCGTGCATCGCGGTGTCGATGGACGGCGCCGCCCCGCCCTTCCCGTGCAGGCAGTAGTCGAAGGCGGCGACCATCTCGTCCTCGCGCTCGACGCCCGGGTACACGCCCTGGAGCGCCCGCAGCCGGTCGATCCGCAGCGCGGCGAGCCCGGCCTCGGTGAGCGTCCCGAGGTCACCACCGGACCCCTTGACCCACATCAACTCGACGTCACCCCCGGTCACGGGGTCGGTCTCGATGCCCTTCGCCGAGGTGTTGCCGCCGGCGTAGTTGGTGTTACGGGGGTCGGAGCCGAGCCGATGGGAACGGGCCAGGAGAGCGGCGGCTTTGGGGTGGGGTGCCATGATCGGTTCTCTTCCTTGCGTCGTGGGAACGTTTGCGGGTCTGCGCGTGGCGGGGGAGTCAGGCGCCCCAGCCGGCCTGGGTACCACCGACACGCTCGATGGCGATCTGCTGCTGCCATCCGGAGCGGCGGTAGGCGGCGATGGGGTCGGGGTCGAGCCCCATCTCCTCGCGAACTTCGGCGAGGAGCGGTCGTACGTCGGTGTTGTAGGCGTCCATGAGCACGGCGTTGGCTTCCAGCACGTCACCTTCGCGCTGGGCGACCGCGAGTGCTTCCCGGTCGACGAGGAGGGCCTTCGCGGTGGCTTCCTGGACGTTCATGACGGAGCGGATGATGGCGGGGATCTTGGCTTCGATGTTGTGGCACTGGTCGAGCATGAACGCGACGTCCGGGCCGTATCCGCCGCCGCGCACGACCTCGTACATGATCCGGAACAGCTGGAAGGGGTCGGCGGCGCCGACCATGAGGTCGTCGTCGGCGTAGAAGCGGGAGTTGAAGTCGAACCCGCCCAGCTTTCCTTCCCGGAGCAGCGTGGCGACGATGAATTCGATATTGGTTCCGGGTGCGTGGTGCCCGGTGTCCACCACGACCTGTGCTTTGTCGCCGAGCTTGAGGCAGTGCGCGTAGGCCGTCCCCCAGTCCGGTACATCCGTGGCGTAGAAGGCGGGCTCGAAGAACTTGTACTCCAGGAGCATCCGCTGCCCGTCCCCGAGCCGCTCGTACACTTCCGCCAGCCCCTCGGCGAGGCGGTCCTGGCGCTCGCGGATGTCGTCCTGGCCGGGATAGTTCGTGCCGTCGGCGAACCACAGCTTCAGATCACGCGAGCCCGTGGCGTCCATGATGTCCACGCACTCCAGCAGATGACCGATCGCCTTGCGCCGTACCGCCGGATCCGCGTTGGTCACGCTGCCCAGCATGTAGTCGTCGTCCTGGAAGACGTTCGCGTTGACGGCCCCGAGCGCGACACCCTGCTCCTCGGCGTACTTCGCCAACGCGCCGTAGTCGTCGACCTTGTCCCAGGGGATGTGCAGGGCGACCGTCGGCGCCACCCCGGTGACGGCATGCACCTGCGCCGCGTCGGCGAGCTTCTCCCAGGGGTCGCGGGGGACGCCCGGCTGCGCGAACACCTTGAAGCGCGTACCGGAGTTGCCGTAGGCCCACGACGGGGTCTCGATGTGCTGCGTCGCGAGTGCTGCCTGCACGGCGGACGGGTCTGGCATGACCACCTCTGAACACGGGTTGAATCGTTTCAGGGAACGTAGTCGCATCGCCGGGACGGCGTCAAGATGTCCGGGCCGGACCCCCTCGACTTCCCGGTGGGTGGGCGAAATTTGTGCGGCAACCCTTGACGCGCCGCCGCCGTGGCCCCACGATGCCGTGAAACGTTTCATGGCCTGTTTCGGGCCAGCGCTATGGCTGGTTACACGTGTCAATCCCCGAAGTGCAACCAGCCTCCATCCCCGTCCCCCGCTCCGAAAGGCCGCCCCGATGAGCAACGACGCCATCCCCAGCGGACCCGGCAAGCCCCGAGTGACCCGCGCCCAGTGGCGCCTGGCCGTCCTGTCCGGCATGGCCTCCTACCTCGACTCCGGCATCATCGTCTCCTCCGGTCTGTCACTGGGCTTGTGGCAGAGCCGCTTCCACCTGTCGTCCTGGGGCCTCGGCGCACTGAGCGCCGCCCTGACCTTCTCCATCGCCGTCGGCTCGCTCGTCGGCGGCCGCCTCGCCGACCGCTTCGGCCGCAAGCGCGTGTACGGCGTGGACATCCTGGTCTACGCCGTAGGCGCCGCGCTGCTGGTCTTCGCGCCCAACAGCACCGTCCTCTTCGCCGGCATGATCATCGGAGGTCTCGCGGCCGGCGCCGATCTGCCGACCTCCCTGGCCATGGTCTCCGAGCACTCCCCGCGTTCGGTACGCGGCCGGCTGATCGGCGCCACCCAGACCATGTGGGTCCTCGGCATCACGGCCGCGATCGTCATCGGCTTCGGCACCTCCATGCTGGGTTACCTCTCGGCGCAGCTCCTCTTCGCGCACCTCGCCGTCGTGGCCCTGGTCAGCTGGGTGCTGCGCAACCGCCTCATCCTGTCCCCGGCCCTGGAGGAGGCCGAGCGGGGCGGCGGCGCCGAGGGCATCGACGCACGCGCCCTGCGCCGCCTGGGCGCCCGGCCGATCCTCGTCCCGCTCGTCGCGACCGGCGGCTTCTACCTGGCCTGGAACCTGGCCGCCAACACCATGGGCCAGTACGGCACCTACTTCCTGACCACGGTCAGCGGCGCCTCCCAGACCCTCGCCACCGGCTTGGGCCTGGCCACCCTCCCGCTCGGCCTGGTCTGCTCGCTTGCCTTCGTGCGCCTCGCCGACACCCCCTGGCGCGACCGCCTCTTCTACGTCTGCGCGGCCCTCCAGGTCCTGGCCTTCGCCGTGGCCGCGGCGACCGGCGGCGCCGTGATGGCGGCGATGGTGTTCTTCATGCTGCTCTACAACGTCGTCAACCAGTTCGCCGGCGAGGCCAACTACAAGATCTGGTCCCAGGAGGCGTTCCCCGAGGAACTCCGCGCCACCACCCAGGGGTTGACCTACGGTCTGAGCCGCGCCCTGTGCGGCCTCGCCGGACTCGCCACCCCCACCCTCATGAGCGCCAGCGGCTCCGCGGTGCTGTGGAGCACCACCGCCTGCGTGGCCGTCTCCGGCGTGCTGGGCGTGTGGATCGTCCGCCGCATCGCCCCGCAGGGCCGGAGCGTGACGGGTGCCCGGTCCGCCGTTCTCGAGAAGGAAGCGATCTGATGCGCGTCACCGCTCCCGTCCTGGAACACCACCGCGAACCGCTCGGCATCGGCGAGCCCCGGCCCCGCCTGAGCTGGCGCACCGAGACCGACGCCCCGGGCTGGATCCAGCAGGCGTACCGGATAGAGATCACCGACGCCGAGGGAACCGTCCGCACCGACACCGGGCGCGTGGAGAGCGCCGACGCGGTGCTGGTGGAGTGGCCCGGCGAGGCGCTCGGCTCCCGCAGCCGGGTCGGAGTGCGCGTCCAGGTCTGGGGCGAGGGCCCCGAACCGTCGCCCTGGTCACCGGTCACCCGGGCGGAGACGGGACTGCTCACCCGTACCGACTGGACCGCCCGTCCCGTCACCCCCGACCGCTCGGCCGCCGACACCCCGCTCCCGGTGGCGCTACTGCGCCGCGCCTTCACCCTCGACCGTCCCGTCGCCACGGCCCGCCTCCACATCACCGCCTACGGCGTCCACGAGGCCGAGATCAACGGCACCCGCGTCGGCGACCACGTCCTCGCCCCCGGCTGGACCTCCTACCACCACCGCCTGCGCTACCAGACCTTCGACGTCACCGACCTCCTGCGCCAGGGCGACAACGCGATCGGCGCACTGCTCGGCGAGGGCTGGTACACCGGCCGCCTCGGCTTCCACGGCGGCCGCCGGAACCTCTACGGCGACCGACGCGCCCTCCTCGCCCAACTGGAGATCACCCACCCCGACGGCACCCTCACCACCATCGGCACCGACGAGTCGTGGCGCGCCACGACCGGCCCGATCCTCCGTTCGGAGTTGTACGACGGTGAGGTGTACGACGCCCGGCTGGCCCGGACCGGCTGGTCGGAACCCGGCCACGACGTCTCCGGCTGGTCTCCGGTGTCCGAACTCCCGCTGCCCGAGGCCGAGTTGGTGGCACCGACCGGCCCGCCCGTGCGCCGCACCCAGACCCTGACTCCGGTCGAGGTCGTCACCACCCCTGCCGGGAGGACCGTCCTCGACTTCGGCCAGAACCTGGTCGGACGCCTGCGCATCCGCCTGTCCGGTCCGGCCGGGCACACGGTCACCCTGCGCCACGCCGAGGTGCTGGAGCACGGCGAGCTCGGGGTGCGCCCCCTGCGGCAGGCCGCCGCGACGGACACGTACACGCTCTCCGGCCGGGGCGTGGAGACGTACGAGCCGCACTTCACCTTCCACGGTTTCCGTTACGCCGAAGTGGACGGCTGGCCGGGCGAGTTGGACCCGGCCGCCGTCGAAGCGGTCGTCCTGCACACGGACATGGCCCGCACGGGCTGGTTCGAGTCCTCGCACGAACTCGTCAACCGGCTTCACGAGAACGTCGTCTGGGGCATGCGAGGCAACTTCCTGGACATCCCCACCGACTGCCCGCAGCGCGACGAGCGCCTCGGCTGGACCGGCGACATCCAGGTCTTCGCCCCCACCGCCTCCTTCCTCTACGACTGTTCGGGCATGCTCGCCGGCTGGCTGCGCGACCTGGCCGCCGAGCAGCTCGAACGGGCCGACGGGGCACCGCCGTTGGTGGTTCCGGACGTCCTGCCCTTCGACTTCGGCGGCACTCCGCACGCGGTGTGGGCCGACGTCGCCGTACTGCTCCCGTGGACGCTCTACCGGCGCTTCGGCGATACGGAGGTGCTGCGCACGCAGTACCCCAGCATGCGTGCCTGGATGGAGACCGCCGCCCGGCTCACCGCGGAGGGCGGTGGGCTGTGGCGGCAGGACTTCCAGCTCGGCGACTGGCTCGACCCGGCCGCCCCGCCCGAGAACCCCGGCGCGGCCCGCACCGACGGTGACCTGGTCGCCAACGCCTACGTCGCCCGTTCCGCCGACGTACTCGCCGAGACGGCACGGCTGTTGGGGGAGAAGGACGACGCCGAGCGGTACGAGGAGCTGGCGCGGTCCGTGCGGGCGGCGTTCGCCGACGAGTTCGTGACCGCGGGCGGGCGGCTGTCGAGCGACGCGCAGACCGCGTACGCCCTGGCGCTGTGCTTCGCGCTGCTGCCGACGGAGCGTCAACGGGCCGGTGCCGCCCGGCGGTTGGCGTATGTCGTGCGCAAGGCCGGCTTCCGGATCGCCACCGGGTTCGCCGGTACGCCGCTGATCTGCGACGCGCTGTGCGCGGGCGGGGAGCCGCAGTTGGCCTACCGGATGCTGCTCGAGGAGGGCTGTCCGTCCTGGTTGTACCCGGTCACCATGGGGGCCACGACGGTGTGGGAGCGCTGGGACTCGATGCTGCCCGACGGGAGCGTCAACCCCGGTGAGATGACCTCCTTCAACCACTACGCCCTCGGTGCCGTCGCCGACTGGCTGCACCGCACGGTGGCCGGACTCGGGGCCGCCGAGCCCGGCTGGCGCCGGCTGCGCATCGCACCCGTTCCCGGCGGCGACCTCACCCATGCGGCAGCGGCACACGAGACGCCGTACGGCCGGGCGGAGGCGGGCTGGCGGATCGAGGACGGGACGCTGGTGGTCGAGGTGCTCGTGCCGCCGAACACCCGGGCCGAGGTCCAACTCCCGGGCGACGAGGGGCCGTTCGAGGTCGGCTCCGGTCGCCGCACCTTCCGGCGGCCGTACACCGCACCCGCCTGGCCGCCGCCTGCGGTCCGGCATCCGTTCGCCGGTTCCGAGTGACCGGGCGCGGGAGGTGCTCAGGCCAGGAAGGCCGGCCTGAGCACCTCCTCGCACCACTGGCGGAAGCCGGTCGGGCCCGGTCGCGCGGTGCGGTGTTCCTCGTCATAGGCGCCCTCGTTCTGGGCGACCGCCATGTCGACCAGCCCCTGCGCCCACGCCTCGCTCGCGCCGTGCTCCAGCATCGTCGCCCGGTAGGCGTCGACGGGGACCTCCTGGTAGCGCACGGGCCGCTCCAGCACCTCGGAGAGGATGCGGGCCATGCCGTCGGGGGAGAGGGAGTCGGGGCTGACCAGGGGCACGCCGTCCCGTCCGCTCCAGGAGTCGTCGAGCAGCAGCTCGGCGGCCTTGGCCGCGATGTCCCGGGTGGCGACGATCGCGAAGGCCCGATTCCCGGGGTGCGGCCAGAAGAAGGCGCCCTGACCGCGGATCGCGTCGAGCTGCCACAGCAGGTTCTCCATGAACCCGGCGGGCCGCAGCGCCCGGAACCGCACGCCCGTCCTCGCGATCAGTTCCTCACTGACGTGAGCCGCCGACAACTGGCCTGCGCCCTTCTCGATTCCGCGGCCCATGCTCGTGACGGCGACGACCCGTCGGACGCCTTGGGCGGCGATCGCCTCGCACGCGGACCGGGTGGGATCGAGGAGGTGGCCGTCCACGTTCTCCGCGCGCGGGTCCGGCGGCACCAGCCAGAACACCGCGTCCGCACCGGCGAAGGCCTTCATGACGACATCGTGGTCACGATGCGAGCCCTGGACGACCTCGACCCGCTCACGCACCTCGGGGGAGAGTCGCGAGGGATCCCGCACGATCACGCGGATCGGCTCCTCGGAGGCGAGGAGCAGGTCGACGACCTGCCCGCCGATCTGACCGGTGGGAGTGGTGATGACAAGCATGCGGAAACTCCAAAAGGCTTGGCGGGGAAGGCGGTTGACAGACGGGGCCATAAGCCCGGGAACCGCCTGCTCCGATCCTCCGCTCCGCCCCTCCGGCACGGAAGGACCGACCGGATCCCGCTTGTTACCCTCTGGGTAATACCGAACGGGAGGTGCCAGGCCATGGAGTCCCGGTCACTGCGCTACTTCGTCGCCGTCGCGGAGGAACTCAACTTCGCCCGCGCCGCCGAACGCCTGGGCATCTCCGCCCCGCCCCTCTCCCGCGCCATCCGCAAGCTCGAAACGGACCTGGGCGTCACCCTCTTCGAGCGCACGACCCACAGCGTGACTCTCACCCCGCCGGGCACCGTCCTCCTGACGGAGGCCCGCTTCGCCCTGGACGCCTTCCACGCGGCCACCCGCCGAGCCCAGCGCGCCGCCGACCCGCACCCCAAACTGGTCCTGGCCGTGAAGGCCGACGGCGAGGCGGGCCTGCTGGAATCCATCCTGGCCCGCTACGCCACGGAGCCCACCGCCCTCCCGGTGACGATCCGCCTCTCGGGCTGGGGCGAACAGGCACGGCTCCTCCGCGCGGGCGAGGCCGACGCGGCCCTCCTCTACGAACCCTTCGACCGCACCGGCCTGGACGCGGAGACGGTGACCGTCGAACCCAGGATCGCCGCCATCCCCACCACCCACCCCCTCGCGTCCCGCACCGACCTGACCCTCGCCGACCTCGCCCTCCCGGGCGTCGAAGAGGGCAACCCGCACGGCCTGGCCCGCTACCTGGACACGATCGTCGAACGCCATGGGATAGCCGACCTACCGCAACTGCTCACCCTGGTGGAACTGGGCGAGGTCGTAACCCTCCTCCCGAAGTCGGTCACGACCCGCTACCCCCGACCGGGAGTCACCTACCGCACCCTCCCGGACGCCCCACCGGCCACCCTGTCGATCGCCTGGCCCCAACACTCCTGCTCAACGGCGACAGCGGCGTTGGTCCGCGCGGCCACATCGGTGACCTGAAAACGCCCGCCCACCGCACGCGCCCTCCAGGGGCGCGGGGAGCTGCGCGACAAGCCACACCCAACCCGCACCCGGCGACCAACAAAACACGGCAGACGAGCTGCCGTCAGGCCCCCCATCCCGCCTGCTGCCCCCCTACCCGCTCCTCAACGATCTTCGCAGCCCACCCGGAACGCCGATACGCACCCATCGGATCCGCGTCCAACCCCATCTCCTCGCGCACCTCGCCCAGCAGCGGCCGCACATCCGTGTTGTATGCATCCATCAGCACCGCGTTCGCCTCCAGCACGTTACCCTCACGCTGAGCGACCGCAAGCGCCTCCCGGTCGACGAGCAGCGCCTTCGCCGTAGCCTCCTGGACGTTCATGACGGAGCGGATGATGGCGGGGATCTTGGCTTCGATGTTGTGGCACTGGTCGAGCATGAACGCGACGTCCGGGCCGTATCCGCCGCCGCGCACGACCTCGTACATGATCCGGAACAGTTGGAAGGGGTCGGCGGCGCCGACCATGAGGTCGTCGTCGGCGTAGAAGCGGGAGTTGAAGTCGAACCCGCCCAGCTTTCCTTCCCGGAGCAGCGTGGCGACGATGAACTCGATATTGGTTCCGGGTGCGTGGTGCCCGGTGTCCACCACGACCTGTGCCTTGTCGCCGAGCTTGAGGCAGTGCGCGTAGGCCGTCCCCCAGTCCGGTACGTCCGTGGCGTAGAAGGCGGGCTCGAAGAACTTGTACTCCAGGAGCATCCGCTGCCCGTCCCCGAGCCGCTCGTACACTTCCGCCAGCCCCTCGGCGAGGCGGTCCTGGCGCTCGCGGATGTCGTCCTGGCCGGGATAGTTGGTGCCGTCGGCGAACCAGAGCTTCAGATCACGCGAGCCCGTGGCGTCCATGATGTCCACGCACTCCAGCAGGTGATCCAGCGCCTTGCGCCGTACCACGGCGTCCGCGTGACAGATGCTGCCGAGCTTGTAGTCGTCGTCCTGGAAGGTGTTGGAGTTGATCGCCCCCAGCTTCAGACCGAGATCCTCGGCGTACTTCGCCAGGGCGTCGTAGTCCTCCACCTTGTCCCAGGGGATGTGCAGGGCGACCGTCGGCGCCACCCCGGTCACCGCATGGACCTGCGCCGCGTCGGCGAGCTTCTCCCGGGGATCGCGAGGAACGCCCTGCTGGGCGAACACCTTGAACCGGGTGCCCGAGTTCCCGTACGCCCACGACGGCGTCTCGACTGCCTGGGTCTTCAGCGCGGCCTTCACCGCGGCGAGCTCGGTCACTTCAGGGCTCCTGTGACGTCGGTCCGGAACAGCTTCAGCGCTGCCTCTGGATGAATCGATTCAGAAGGGCAAGCTAAGAGCCTCCCGAAGGAGTGTCAAGCATTCGCGCACGCCCTGTTGCCCGTATCCTGACCGTGACCTTTGGCTCTCGAAGGAGTCTCGAAACTTTTTCGGGCTCGACCCATTGACGTGACATCTCCCGCGCGCCTAACGTCCCGGCAACCAAGTTGAAACCTTTCACGACGCCGTGAACGCCTCCCGGAGGCCTCCCGGGCGTCGTCGAGGAGCCCCTCATGACCCACCCGTCCGACGCGGGTACGGCCCCGGTGCTGGCGCTGGAGGACATCTCCAAGTCCTTCGGAGCCGTTCGCGCCCTGCGCGACGTGTCCCTGGAGTTGTTCCCCGGCGAGGTGCACGCACTCGCCGGCGAGAACGGCGCGGGCAAGTCGACCCTCATCAAGACCCTCGCCGGCGTGCACCGGCCGGACGCCGGCCGGGTGCTGCTGGACGGTGAACCCGTCGTCTTCCACGGCCCCGGCGACGCCCGCGACGCCGGCATCGCCGTGATCTACCAGGAGCCCACGCTCTTCCCCGACCTTTCGATCGCCGAGAACATCTTCATGGGCCGCCAGCCCCGGCGCGCCCTCGGCCGGATCGACCACAAGGCCACCCATGCGGCGACCCTGGCGCTGATGCAGCGCCTCGGCGTCGAGCTCGACCCCGACCGCCCGGCCCGCGGCCTTTCGATCGCCGACCAGCAGATCGTCGAGATCGCCAAGGCCCTCTCCTTCGAGGCCCGCGTCCTGATCATGGACGAGCCGACCGCCGCCCTCACCGGCAGCGAGGTCGCCCGGCTCTTCGGAGTCGTCCGCACCCTGCGCGAGCAGGGCGCCGCGGTGCTGTTCATCTCGCACCGGCTGGAGGAGATCTTCGAGATCTGCCGGCGGGTGACGACCCTGCGCGACGGCGCCCTGATCTCCAGCGAGCCCATCGACGGCATGACCGAGGACGACCTGGTCCGCCGTATGGTCGGCCGCGACCTCGACGAGCTGTACCCGAAGCAGGACGTGAAGCCGGGTCAAGTCGCCCTGAGCGTGCGGCGGTTGACCCGCGAGGGAGTCTTCACCGACGTCTCCTTCGAGGTGCGGCACGGCGAGATCGTCGGTCTCGCGGGACTGGTCGGCGCCGGCCGCACCGAGGTGGCACGGGCCGTCTTCGGCATCGACCGGTGGGACGCCGGTGAGGTAGAGGTGCAGGGGCGGAAGCTCACCAACGGCGCGCCCTCCACCGCCATGGCCGCCGGGCTCGCGCTCGTCCCCGAGGACCGGCGCGCCCAGGGCCTCGTGATGGACATGTCCATCGAGCGCAACATCGGCCTCACCGGACTCCGTACCACCGTCAGGGCCGGACTGATGGACCGCGGCGCCGAGCGCAGCCGGTCCCTCGACTGGGCGGTCAAGCTCCAGGTGAAGTACGCCCGGATCGCCGACACCGTCAACACGCTGTCCGGCGGCAACCAGCAGAAGGTCGTGCTCGCCAAGTGGCTCGCCACCGGGCCCAGGGTGCTGATCGTCGACGAGCCCACCCGCGGTATCGACGTCGGCACCAAGGCCGAGGTGCACCGGCTGCTCAGCGAGCTGGCCGCGGACGGCGTGGCCGTCCTGATGATCTCCTCCGACCTGCCCGAGATCCTCGGCATGGCCGACCGCGTGCTGGTGATGCACGAGGGCCGCCTCACCGCCGAGATCCCACGCGCCGAAGCCACCGAGGAAACCGTGATGGCCGCAGCCACCGGGAGGGCCGCCGCATGACGGTGACCACTACCGACGAAGCCCCCGTCGCCGAAGTGCCCAAATCCAGCGGCACCCGGCTCGTCGACCGCGTCTTCAAGATGCGCGAACTCGCCATCCTGGTCGTCTTCCTGGTGATGATCGGCATCACCCAGGCCGGCAACAGCGAGTTCCTGTCCGAGCAGGGCATCAAGGACCTGCTGCTGAACGCGACCATCCTGGTCCTGGTCGCCACCGGCCAGTCCCTGGTCGTGATCACCAGGAACGTAGACCTGTCGGTCGGCTCCACCCTCGGCATCAGCGCCTTCGCGGCCGGTGACTATCTGCACGGCGGCGGGAACGCGGTCGTGGCCGTCGTCCTGGCCGTGCTGATGGGCATCGGCTTCGGCCTGCTCAACGGCCTCCTCGTCAGCCTCGGCCAGGTGCCGGCCCTCGTCGTCACCCTGGGCACCCTCTACATCATCCGAGGCATCGACTCCATCTGGGTCGGCTCCCGCCAGATCACCGCGGCCGACCTGCCCGGCGGATTCGTCGACTTCGGCTCCGGCGGAGTCTCCGCGGTGCCGTGGCTGGCGATGATCGCGCTGGCGGTGCTGGTGGCGACGGCGTACTACCTCAAACACTTCGGCAGCGGGCGGGAGTTGTACGCGCTCGGCTCCAACCCGGAGGCCGCGCGGCTCGCCGGCATCCCGGTGCGGAAGCGGATCCTCGTCGCGTACACCTTCTGCGGTGGCCTCGCGGGGCTGGCCGGTGCCATGTACCTGGCCCGGTTCGGCAACGTCGACTCCAGCACCGGCAACGGTTACGAACTCACCGTCGTCAGCGCGGTCGTGGTCGGCGGTGTCGTCTTCACCGGCGGCTCCGGCAGCGTCTATGGGGCCGCGCTGGGCGCGCTGCTGCTGACCTCCATCAACAGCGTGCTGCCCGCCCTCGGCGTCAGTTCCGTCTGGGTGCTCGCGATCAACGGCATCCTGCTCATCCTCGCCATCGCGGTCGACCGGATCGTCGCGCTGCGGGTGGCCTCGGCACTGAAGAAATCGGCTGCCAAGAACTCGGCAGTGAAGAAGGGGAACGTCCGCCATGCCTGACTCCCTGACGCGCGCGATCCGCTGGGACACGGTCGTCGGCGCGCTCCTCGTCGTACTCCTGCTGCTGTCGTTCGGCACGGTCGACGGCTTCGGGAACTCGCTGAACCTGTCCTTCCTGATCGGCAACACCCTGCCGATCGCCCTGATCGCGCTGCCGATGACGCTGCTGGTCGTCGCCGGTGAGATCGATCTGTCGGTCGCGTCGACGGCGGGTCTGTCGGGTGCGGTGATGGGCAAGCTGTGGAACGAGGGGATGGCGATCGAGACGATCATCCCGCTCTGTCTGCTGCTGGGTGTGGTGTGCGGACTGGTCAACGGCCTGCTGGTGACCCGGCTCGGACTGCCCTCCCTTGCTGTCACCATCGGCACCCTCGCCGCCTACCGGGGCATCGCGCAGATCGTGCTCGGTTCGGACGCGGTGACCGACTTCCCCACCCAGTACCTGGACTTCGCGGCCGGCCGGCTCGGGAACAGCTTCCTTCCGCAGGCCTTCCTGCCCTTCCTGGTGCTGCTCGTCATCGCCGTCGTGGTCCTGCATGCCACCCCGTTCGGGCGGTCGCTGTTCGCCATCGGGGCGAACGAGGAGGCCGCGCGGTTCGCCGGGATCCGGGTCAAGCGCCACAAGTTGATTCTCTTCACGGTGACCGGGCTGATGGCTTCGCTCACCGGGATCTTCTGGGCCCTGCACTACGCCAGTGCGCGGTACGACAACGCCACGGGTCTTGAACTCTCCGTCGTCGCCGCGGTGTTGCTCGGTGGCATCGACTTCGACGGTGGCAAGGGCACGTTGGGCGGTGCCGTCGCGGGCGTCTTCCTGCTCGGGGCGCTGCAGAACGTGATGAGCCTCCTGAACGTCTCCGCCCAGTCGCAGATCGTCGTCACCGGCGTCCTGCTCGTCATCTCCGTGCTCGGCCCCCGGGTCGCACGGCAAATCTCCGTAGCGAGGGCGGGACGCAGAGCCGCCGCCTCGACTCCGACGTCGTAACTCCGCTCTCCCTCGTAAAGGACCTCCACCATGCGTAAGTCATCGCTTCGTCGTGCCTGTGCGGCGCTTGCCGCCGGGACCTCCCTCGCCCTTGCTCTCACCGCCTGCGGCGGGACCACCAAGAACAACTCCAAGAGTGACGACTCCGCGGCGGCCACCTCCACCGCCAAGGCCGACCCGAACGCGGCTCTCAAGAAGGGGCTGACCGTCGGGTTCCTGCCCAAGCAGGTCAACAACCCGTACTTCACCTCCGCCGACAAGGGGGGCGAGCAGGCGCTGACCGAGCTGGGCAACAAGTACAAGGAGGTCGGGCCCTCCAGCGCCACGGACACCTCCGGGCAGGTCGCCTACGTCAACACGCTGACCCAGCAGAAGGTCAACGCGATGGCCGTCTCCGCGCAGGACCCCGGCGCCCTGTGCACCGCGCTCAAGACGGCCATGAGCAGCGGCATCAAGGTCGTCACCTACGACTCCGACACCAAGGCCGACTGCCGTAACGCCTTCGTCTCGCAGGCCTCCGCCGAGGACCTCGGCCGCACCGAGGTGCAGCTGCTCGCCGAGCAGATCGGCTACAAGGGCGAGATCGCGATCCTGTCCGCCGCCCAGACGGCGACGAACCAGAACACCTGGATCGACTTCATGAAGGACGAGCTGAAGGACCCGAAGTACAAGAACATCAAGCTGGTCAAGACCGCCTACGGCAACGACGACGCCCAGCAGTCCTTCCAGCAGACCCAGGGCCTGCTCCAGGAGTACCCGGACCTGAAGGGGATCATCTCCCCGACCACCGTCGGCATCAAGGCGGCCGCGCAGTACCTGTCCGGCTCCAAGTACAAGGGCAAGGTCAAGCTGACCGGCCTCGGCACCCCGAACGACATGCGCAAGTACGTCAAGAACGGCACCGTCGAGGGCTTCGAGCTGTGGGACCCGGCGAAGCTCGGCGACCTCGCCGCCCGTACCGCCGTCGCGCTGGCCTCCGGTCAGATCACCGGCAAGGAGGGCGAGACCTTCAAGGCCGGCTCCACCGAGTACACCATCGGCGCGGACGGCGTGATCACCCTCGGCAAGCCGACCGTGTTCACCGCGAAGAACATCGACCAGTTCAACTTCTAGCAGGGGAGCGGTACTTCATGCAGCGCGTGTGTTTCCTCCTCAAGGTCCGTGAGGACCGGCTCGCCGAGTACCGCGAAAGACACGCCGCCGTGTGGCCGGAGATGCTCGATGCGCTCTCCGCCACCGGCTGGCACAACTACTCCCTCTTCCTGCGCGACGACGGCCTGCTCGTGGGCTACCTGGAGACCGAGGACTTCGCCGCCGCCCAGGCCGGCATGGAGGCCGCCGAGGTCAACGCCCG
Source organism: Streptomyces sp. CA-249302 (assembly GCF_050936785.1). NCBI lineage: Bacteria > Bacillati > Actinomycetota > Actinomycetes > Kitasatosporales > Streptomycetaceae > Streptomyces > Streptomyces sp. CA-249302. The sequence continues at coordinate 10,225,987 of NZ_JBNJMG010000001.1, forward strand.
CTGGCAGGCCGAGATGGCGCCGTTCTTCGAGTCGCTGGACGGCGCCCGGCCCGACGAGGCCATGAAACCGCTCACCGAAGTGTTCCACCTCGCCTGACGTCCCCTTTTCCGGAGCCGCTCATGAGAAGACGCACTGTGCTCGCGTCGGCCATACTGGCCGCCGTGGCAACGCCGGGCATCGCACGGGCCGCCGATCCCGGCCCCTCCGTCAGCAAGACGGGCAGCACTCAACTCGACTCGCAGGCCGTGTTCTTCGTCTCCTACGACGGACTGGTCAACAACAACTCGTTCCAGAAGAACGGCCTGTTCACATACAAGGGCTACCAGTACGCCGCCTGGTACACCTCCACCAAGTACGCCGTCATCGCCCGCCGGGTGCTGGGCGGTTCGAGCTGGTCCACGGTCACCCTGTCCCACCAGCTCAAGAGCAGCGACTCGCACAACGTCATCTCCATGGGCGTCTCCAAGGTCGACGGCCGCCTCCACATCAACATGGACTCCCACAGCGACGGCTACTTCTACGTGAAGTCGGTGGCGGGTCTGCTCGACAACCCCGGCTCAACGTCCTGGACCTCGTCCGTCTTCGGCTCCGTCCAGACCTCGATGGACGGGCTCGCGCTCACCACACAGTTCACGTACCCCCAGTTCGTCTCCACCCCCGAGGGCAAGCTCCAGCTCAGCTACCGGGTCGGCATCTCCGGCAACGGCCGCAACGCCCTCGCGGAGTACGACGGTTCGACGTGGACGGCACTGGGGGAGTGGTCCAGCTCCACGGGCACGTACACCAGCTCGCACGGCTCCTCGACCGCCCGCAACATGTACCTCCACGGCATCGACTACGACGTCAACGGCCGGTTGCACTCCTTCTTCACCTGGCGCGAGCAGAGCGCCGCCGTGATGTGCAACAGCGGCGGCATCACCAACCACGACACCGGTTACGTCTACTCGACCGACCGCGGCCGCACCTGGCGCAACGACGCCGGCACCCTGGTGGCCACCACCGGCACCTCGGACACGGTCGCCGTCACCGACTCCGGCCTGGTCGTCGACTCGCTCAACCCGGACCACTCCCTGATGAACCAGGAGAGCCAGTTCACCGACTCCTCCGGCCTCCCGCACGCGATCATCAGTTACGTCCCCGGCCGCTTCGGCCAGTGCACCACCAACTACGTGAGCGACCGCACCGCCAACGGCCGCGCCTTCCACGTCCGCAAGAACTCCTCCGGCACCTGGACGAAGACCGAGATCCCGGTCGCCCTGGGCTCCAGCCAGCGCACCAAGCTGGTCCTGGACAAGTACGACAACGCCTACGCGGTCTTCCCCTTCGGCCGGATCGCCGCCGCGTCGAAGTCCTCCGGGTACACCGACTGGACCCTGCTGTACGACGGCAGCGACCTCAACGCCTTCGGCGAGGTCGTCATCGACGAGCTGAGGGTCAAGGCGGACAACGTGCTGTCGTTCATGTACCAGGAGACGTCGAGCGGTACGACCCCCTCGGCACTCCATGTCGTCGACTTCGCACTGCCCGCGTGACCGGCGCCGACGTGCGGGGCGATGACGGTAATGTGAAGGTCCTCTTCCCGCCGCCCCGCGTTCTACTGGAGGTCCCTGCCTGATGGCCCAGTCGGTGGGTATCAAGGACGTCGCCCGTGCCGCCGGAGTCTCCGTCGGCACGGTGTCGAACGTGATCAACCGTCCGGACACGGTCGCCACGGAGACCCGGGCACGGGTGCAGTCCGCGATCGACCGGCTGGGGTACGTCCGCAGTGAGTCCGCGCGCCAGCTGCGCGCGGGCCGCAGCCGGATCATGGGACTGCTCGTGCTGGACATGGGCAACCCGTTCTTCGTCGACGTGGCGCGCGGTGCCGAGCGCGCCGCGCGCGAGGCCGGCCTCGGCGTGATGGTCTGCAACAGCGCGCAGAGTGCGGGCGAGGAGGCCGACTACCTGTCGCTCTTCGCCGAGCAGCGGGTGCGCGGCGTACTGCTCACCCCCACCGACGCCTCCGGCCGCAACATCGACACGTTTCGCCGCCACAACATTCCGTTCGTGCTGGTCGACCGGGTCGCCGAGGGCACCACCGAGTGCTCCGTCTCCGTCGACGACGTGGCGGGCGGTGCGCTGGCCGTCCGCCATCTGATCGACGCCGGGCACCGCTCCATCGCCTACGTCAGCGGTCCGCCCGGCCTCAACCAGGTCCGGGACCGGCGCACCGGCGCCCGGAACGCGCTCGCCGAGGCCGGGCTCGGCCCCGAGTGCCTGCGTGAGCTGCCCACCGAGCGCCTCGACGTGGCCGCGGGCCGCGACGCCGGGGCCCGTCTGCTCGGCCTCGCCGACCGGCCCACCGCCGTCTTCTGCGCCAACGACCTCCTCGCCCTCGGCGTCCTTCAGGCCATGTACGCGGCGGGGATAACGGTCCCCGACGACCTCGCGATCGTCGGCTACGACGACATCGAGTTCGCCGCAGCCGCGGCCGTCCCGCTCACCTCCGTACGCCAGCCCGCCGTCACCATGGGCGCCCTGGCCGCGGAGCTCCTCCTGGAGGAGACCGAGGCGGAGGCCGGCACGAAACGGCACGAGCACCGGAGGGTCGTGCTCCAGCCCGAGCTGGTCGTACGCCGCTCCAGCCTCTCGGCTCGCTGAGCCGCCGTTCAGTACGATTTCATGATCCCGGGGCTCGGCCGGCGGACGAACTTGTGATGAAGTGGGACGCGGCCCGAAAACCGTCCGTCCCTGGAGCCCTGTTGACCGCCACCTACCGCCAGCCGGGCGTCGTCCTCACGGACCGCCACTTCACCGTGCCGCTCGACCACGACGACCCGGCCGGAGAGAGCATCGAGCTCTACGCCCGCGAGGTCGTCGCCGGCGAGAAGGCGCACCAGGAGCTGCCCTGGCTGATCTACCTCCAGGGCGGCCCCGGCTTCGGGGCGAACCGTTTCGTCGGCAGGCCGGCCTGGCTCGGCCGGGCCCTCAAGGAGTACCGCGTCCTCCTCCTCGACCAGCGCGGCACCGGCCACTCCAGCCCCGCCAACCGGCAGACCCTCCCGCTCCACGGCGGTCCCGCCGAACAGGCCCGCTACCTCACCCACTTCCGCGCCGACTCGATCGTCCGCGACTGCGAGGCCATCCGCCCGCAGGTCACCGGCGGTGCCCCCTGGACCGTCCTCGGCCAGAGCTTCGGCGGCTTCTGCACGGTCAGCTACCTCTCCACCGCGCCCGAGGGCCTGGCCGCCGCCGTGCTCGCCGGCGGCCTGCCCTCCCTCGACGCGCACGCCGACGAGGTCTACCGGGCCGCCTACCCCCGCATCGAGCGCAAGGTCGCCGCGCACTACGCCCGCTACCCGCAGGACGTCGAGCGGGCCCGCCGTGTCGCCGACCACCTCCTCGGCCACCAGGTGACCCTGCCGAACGGCTACCGCCTCACCGCCGAGGCCTTCCAGTCCCTCGGCATCCTCCTCGGCGGCAGCGAGGGCAGCCACCGCCTGCACCACCTCCTGGAGCAGGCCTTCGTCCGCACCCCGCAGGGCACGGCACTCGCCGACGCCTTCCAGGAGGACGTACAGGGGCTCCTCTCGTACGCGAGCCACCCCCTCTACGCCCTCGTCCACGAGGCGATCTACGGCCAGGACGAGCGCCCCACCGACTGGTCGGCCGAGCGGGTGCGCGCCGAGTTCCCGCAGTTCGACGCGGCCAAGGCGCTGGCCGGCGACGGCCCGCTCCTGTTCACCGGCGAGTCGATCCACCCCTGGATGTTCGACGTCGACCCGGCCCTGCGCCCGCTGCGCGAGACCGCCGAACTCCTCGCCGCCCGGACCGACTGGCCGCCCCTGTACGACCCCGCCCGCCTCGCCGCCAACGAGGTCCCGGTCGCGGCCGCCGTGTACCACGACGACATGTACGTCGACGCGGCCCACTCGCTGCGCACGGCGCGCACGATCCGCGGCCTGCGGACCTGGGTGACGGACGAGTTCGAGCACGACGGCCTGCGGGCCGGCGGCCCCCGCGTCCTGGACCGGCTGCTGGCCCTCACCCGCGACGATGCCTGAAGTCACCGTTCCGGGCTAACCTGCGCCCATGACCGAGCCGAAGATCACTCAACTCCAGCCCATGCCCACCGATTGGCAGCGCGCCCTCGCCGTTGTCGCCCACCCGGACGACCTCGAGTACGGCTGCGCGGCGGCCGTGGCCGCCTGGACCGACGAGGGCCGCGAGGTCGCCTACGTGCTGGCGACCCGCGGGGAGGCGGGCATCGACACGCTGGAGCCCGAGAAGTGCGGCCCGCTGCGGGAACAGGAGCAGCGGGCCAGCGCGGCCGCCGTGGGCGTGTCGACGGTGGAGTTCCTCGACCACAAGGACGGCGTCATCGAGTACGGCCTCGGCCTGCGCCGGGACGTCGCCGCCGCGATCCGCCGGCACCGGCCCGAACTGGTCATCACCCTCAACCACCGGGACACCTGGGGCGGCTTCGCCTGGAACACCCCCGACCACGTGGCGGTCGGCCGGGCGACCCTGGACGCCGCGGCCGACGCCGGCAACCGCTGGATCTTCCCCGAGCTCGTCGAGCAGGGGCTGCAGCCGTGGACCGGCGTCCGCTGGGTCGCCATCGCCGGCTCCGCATCGCCCACGCACGCGGTGGACGCGACGCCCGGACTGGAGCGCGCGGTGCACTCGCTGCTCGAACACCGCAGCTACATCGAGGCGTTGACGGACGAGGACCCGGAGACGTACGTCCGCGGCTTCCTGACGGCGGGCGCCGAGCGGATGGCCGAACAGTTCGGCGGCACGCCGGCCCTGGCCTTCGAGGTGTTCGGCCGGTAGGCCCAAGCGCCGCGGGTGACGACATGCCCGGCGGAATGTTCCGACATATGGTTCATTTCGCCGGTCATCGGCGCCCCCGCTGCGTGAGAGGACACCGCCCGATGAGTACGAGGACAGTCTCCCTCGCCCTGGCCGTCACCTTGGCGGCCGGCCTGCTGGTGGTGTCGTGCGGCAACGACGACGACAGCGGCGGCTCAAACTCGCCGTCCGCGCGGCCGACGGCACCCGACACCGCCTCCTTCTCGGGCAACACACCCTCCGCCCTGGAGTCCAAGGCCGCCTCCGCCGTCGCGTCGGCCCGCGCCGCGGCCTCCGCCGCCGCCGCGTCCGCCTCGGCAGCCGCGGCCTCCTTCGAGGCCTCCGTCTCGGCCGAGGTCGAGCGCGCCGACCAGGCCGCGCAGAGCGAGCTGAAGAACGTACAGGGGCAGGGCAACGCGATGTCCGAGGTCGCCATGACCGGCAAACCGCGCTCCCAGACCGGCGGACTGCTCGCCGTCGTCGTCACCATCACCAACAAGACCGACAAGAAGGCGTCCTACGCCGTCCAGGTCGACTTCCTCGACTCCTCGGGCAAGGCGGTGGAGACCCGCTACGTCGGCGCGGAGAACCTCGAACCCGGCGAGAAGGCCCAGCCGTTGGCCATCAGCCGGAAGCCTCCCGAGCCGGTGCTGACCCCCAAGCTGGTGAAGGCACAACGGTATTGAGGCGTACGGCGGTCAGCGGTCGGCGTTGAGTTCGGCCACGGCGCCCTGCCCGTCGCCGATCGTCGTGTAGTCCACGGCGATGAAGTTCACCGGCCTGCCGCGCTCGTGCTCGCACTCGTGGACCCGGTCGAGCACGAAGCGGCGGGCGTTGACCTCGCCCGCGTCCAGGCGGCTGCCGCCGTCGGCCGTGATGAAGTGGTTGAGCAGGAACAGCCGTTTGCCGGTGCCGCCCCGGTGCGGCACACAGTTCATCTCGCCCGGCGTGCGGAACGCGAACGGGGTCTCCATGCCGTAGCGGTAGAAGTTGCGGTACCAGGGCGCCGGTCCGTCGGCCTCCTCTGCGAACACGACCAGCCGCCGCCCGCTGTCGATCAGGTGGCCCAGCGTCGGCCAGGGCTTCGCGGGATCCGCGTCCGGAGTGTGCACAAGACCGGTCAACCCTGCCTGCTCGAAGGCCTTTTCGGTGTCCTCGGCGCTGATCGCGTCCTGGACGATGAGGGTCACGACCTCCGTCGGATGCGCCCGCATCCAGTCGCCGAGCTGCTTCAGCGCCGGCACCAGTTCGATGGCGCCGGCCCGGCACACCGCATGGCACAGCCACAGTCCCGCGCGAGGCGGGTTCAGCTTGGCGACGGCCGCCGCGATGAACTCCCGCTGCTCGGGCGTGAAGTCGGAGTCCGCCAGCCGCTCGGTGACCTCGTCGGGCTGCTCCCAGCGGTAGGTGTCGAGCTGAAGCGCGCGCACGCCGTCGTCCAACTGGGCCGTGATGCCCGGGTCCTGGAGCGGGCCGATGAACCGGTCGACGGTGGTCGACATGGCGTTGTGCGAGGTCAGGTAGGCGACCTCGTCGTAGCGCCGGTCGCACAGCCGGGCCTGCCCCTCGCACACCCGCGGCGCGCTCGCACCGACCGTGAGCGGCACCAGCAGGATCCCGGCGACGGCGAGGCCGCTCGCGACCAGCCCCAGCCCGCGGATCCGGGGGACCGAGAAGGCGGGCCGGGGGCGGACCTCTAGGAGCAGGCCCGCCCCGGCCAGGAGCGTGCCCAGCGCCACCGGGACCAGCGCGGTGGCGAGTGCCGTGGTCGTGAAGCGGTCGACCGCGGTCAGCTGGAGGTCGCCGACCAGCCGGGCCAGGCTCGGCGGCCAGGTCGACGGCGGGTCGACCACCCGTCCACCGGTGACCAGGCGGATCACCCCGGCGGCCAGCGCACCGACCGCGCCGCCGGTGGCGAGCGCCCAGCCCAGCAGCGTCAAACGGCGGGCCGGCGGTGCCGAGCTCAGGAACCAGAGCGCGAGGAGGGAGCCGACGAGGAGTACCGCGGCCAGGGTCTCCGCCAGCCCGAGGCCGACCGCGGTGTACGGGCGTATCCGGTGCAGGGCCGTCAGGTCGTTGCCGGACGCGGCCAGGGTTCGCGTGACGTCCCAGGTGCTGCCGCCCGCGGTGGCCCGCAGGCCGGCGGCCGCCTCCCGGGTGCGGTCCGTCACCACGGCGGGCGCCACCGCGACCAGGGCGGTGGCGACGTCCCCGTCGGCCAGCGCCGCCTGCACCTCGGTGCGCAGGGCCGCCCGCTCCTGGTCGGGCACGGCGCGCAGGAGGGCGTCGGCCGCCGCGCCGGCCTGTTCGTCGGTCAGCGGAAGGCTGGGCAGGCCGTCGGGGACGTGCCCGGCGGACACCTCGCGCAGGGCGGCGGACAGGTCGGCCGAGAACGCGGCGAAGTCGGGCTCGGTGCGGTCCTGGAGCCCGGAGACGAGGTCGCCGAAGTAGACCTGCGCCAGATCGTTGAGGTTGCCGAGGAGCGGAGTGAGGTCCACCTTCAGCACGAGCGTGTCGCGGTCGCCGTTGAGGTAGCCGACCACGGCGTCGATCTGCCGGCCGGTCAGATCACGGACCGAGTCCGGGGGCAGCACGAGTTTGAGATTGGAGGTCACCTGGGCCTCCGGCACCGGCAGCCGGGCCAGCAACGGGCGGGTGACGGCGACCGAGCGCGGATCGACCAGGACCTCGTCGTAGAGGCGGTCGTACGCCCGCTCGTCATTGAGGACCGCGCGGTAGAAGGCGGGCGACACGAGTGTGCTGCGCGCGGTGGCCGTGGCGACGCAGACGGCCGTGCACAGGACGGCCAGCACGAAGGCCGCGATACGCGCCGCGCTACGGGACGGAACCGGGGCCATGGCCGACACCTCGGGGATCGGTGACGCCCTCATCGTCGCCCCTGCGGCATGGGCGCCGCAAACGGGGAAAACGGGGTGGGGAGGCGGACGGGCGCGTGATTGGATCAACGGGCCGCGGACACGGCACCGGGAACGGGACGGGGGAGAGGCATGACGGGGACGGACGTGCTGGCCGGGCGGTTCGAGGAGCACCGCGGCCGGATGAAGGCGGTGGCCTACCGCATGCTCGGCTCGCAGGCCGAGGCGGAGGACGCCGTCCAGGAGGCCTGGCTGAAGCTGAGCCGCAGCGACGCGGACGGGATCCAGAACCTCGGCGGGTGGCTGACCACCGTCGTCGGACGGGTCTGCCTCGACATGCTGCGCTCGCGCGGCGCCCGCCGCGAGCAGCCCATCGACGAGACGTTCGTGCCCGACCCCGTGGTCCGGCCGCTGTCGGAGATCGACCCGGAGCAGGAGGTGCTCCACGCGGACTCGGTGGGCCTCGCGCTGCTGGTGGTCCTGGAGACGCTGGAGCCCGCCGAGCGGCTGGCCTTCGTACTGCACGACATGTTCGCCGTGCCGTTCGACGACATCGCGCCGATCGTGGAGCGCAGTTCGGCGGCGACCCGCCAGCTGGCCAGCAGGGCCCGGCGCCGGGTCAAGGGCGCCACCCCGTCGGCGGAGCCCGATCTGGGACGGCAGCGCGAGGTCCTCGACGCCTTCCTGGCCGCCGCCCGGGCCGGCGACTTCGACGCGCTGGTCGCCGTACTCGATCCGGATGTCGTGCTCCGGGCCGACTCCGGGGCGCTGGCCGTCGGTCCGGCCGCGTCCAAGCTGGTACACGGTGCGCGGACCGTCGCCGAGCAGGCGATGTTCTTCCGGCAGACCGTCCCCTTCGCGCGGTTCGCGCTGGTCAACGGCGACATCGGCATGGTCAACGTGGTCGAAGGCAAGGCCGTGTCGGTCATGGCGGCCACGGTCTCCGAGGGCCGGATCACTCGCATGTACATCCTGGCCGACCCCGAGCGCATCGCCCGGCTCGAGCTGCCCGCCCTGGACGGCTGACCGGACCGGACCCGTACCGCGTCAGGCGGCAGCGAGCAGTCGCCGGTCGCGGCACGGGCCCACGACCCGGCCGTCGGGCAGGAGTTCACCGGTGTCGTCGAAGACGATGGTGCCGTTGCACAGCAGACTCCAGCCCTGTTCGGGATGGGCCGACACGATGACGGCGCAGTGGTGGTCGGTGCTGTCGGTGGTGGGGCACTGGGGCTGGTGGGTGCACATGACGGTCTCCTCGTCGCGAACGGCTCCTGCCTCGTCGGCTGCTACCTCAGTGGTAGCCGAGCTTGTTTTCAGTTGTATGTGGAGACCCCCACAACGCCGGAAACTCATCGGTGAGTTCGGGTTTCGGTGCACCTCGATAGGCTGTGCGACATGCAAGATCGGACAGTCGGCCGGGCCGACCTGCGCGGCGACTGCGAGCGGTGTTTCGGGCTGTGCTGCGTCGCCCTGCCCTTCGCCGCCTCCGCCGACTTCGCCCTCGACAAGCAGGCCGGCACACCCTGCCCGAACCTCCGGGGCGACCACCGCTGCGGTATCCACGCCGAACTGCGCCAGAAGGGCTTCAACGGCTGCACGGTCTACGACTGCTTCGGCGCCGGACAGAAGGTCTCGCAGGTCACCTTCGGCGGGGCGGACTGGCGCACGGCTTCCCGCGAGGACGCCCGGCGGATGTTCGACGTGTTCCCGGTCGTACGGCAGCTGCACGAACTGCTCTGGTATCTCGCCGAGGCACTGGACCTGGCCGCCGCCCGCCCGCTCCACGCCGAGCTGCGCCGGGCCCTGGCCCGGACCGAGGGGCTCAGTCGCCAAACCCCCGACGAACTGGCCGAGTTGGACGTCCCGGCCCACCGGCAGGAGGTCAACGCCCTGCTGCTGAAGACCAGCGAACTGGCCCGGGCCGGTGTCCGCGGACGCAAGAAGGACCGTCGCGGTGCCGATCTGATGGGTGCCCGGCTGAAGGGCGCCGACCTGCGCGGAGCCAGCCTCCGCGGGGCCTACCTCATCGCCGCCGACCTGACCGGCGCCGACCTGCGGGGCGCGGATCTGATCGGCGCCGACCTGCGCGACGCCGACCTCACCGACGCCGACCTGACCGGCGCCTTCTTCCTGACCCAGCCCCAGCTCAACGCGGCCCGCGGCAGCGCGGGCACCCGCCTCCCGGACTCAGTCACGCGCCCCGTGCACTGGACAGCGCGGGGCTGAGGACGCCTCGCCAGCTGTATCCGAGGCGCCGACCGTGGGCTCCTCGGCCGCTTTCGGCGGTGCCGCGGCAGCTGCCGCGTGCGGCTCGGCCGGGCCCTCGGCCGCCGTCGGTCCGGCCGCCGCCCGTCGTTCCAAGTGCAGCCGCAGCCCGTCCGGCATCAAGGTCAGCCGCTCCGCCACCCGCAGCCGGTACTCCGGGTCGGCCCGCAGGTCGTAGCGGCGCAGTAGCAGGCCGAGCACCAGCGTCGCCTCGTGCAGCGCGAACTGCCGCCCGATGCACGCCCGCGCGCCCGTCCCGAACGGCTTGAAGGTGTGCGGGGCCCGGGACCGTACGGCCTTCGGGTCGAAGCGGTCCGGGTCGAAGCCCTCGGCGTCCGCGCCCCACACCTCGGGGTCCCGGTGCAGCAGCATCGTCAGGACCAGCGCCCACGCACCCCGCCGCATCGGGTGGTCGCCGCCCAGCACGGTGTCCTCGCGGGCCTCCCGCGCGAAGGCCGGCGCCGTCGGCCACAGCCGCAGCGACTCGTCGAGGACCCGGCGCACATAGCGCAGCTTCGCCACCTGGTCGTAGCCGGGCACGTCCGCGTCGCCCCAGACGGCATCCACCTCGGCACGCGCGCGTGCCGCGATATCGGGGTGCCGGGAGAGGTAGTGCAGGGCGAAGGAGAGGGCGCCCGAGGTCGTCTCGTGGCCGGCCACCAGGAAGGTGATCACCTGGCGGCGCACGTTCTCGGCGGACAGCCGCTCCCCGGTCTCCGGGTGGGCCGTCTCCAGCATCCGGTCCAGCAGGTCGCCGTCCCCGCTGGACGCCCGGCGGGCCCGCACCAGGTCGTCGACCGTGCGGTTGAGATACGCGATGTCGGCCTCGTTGCGACGGGTGGCGCCGCGCAGCAGCACCGGGGCCAGCGGCACCGGCACGGTGTTCAGGCGCTGGGCGTACGTCAGTGTGCCCACCATCGCCGAGACGAAGGGGTGCGGCCGGTCGCGCTCGAAGGACCCGAAGTCGTGCCCGAACCCGGTGCGCGCGATCGTCTCCAGCGTCAGCTTGGTCATGTCGCCCGGCACGTCCACCGACCGGCCCGCGGCCAGCTCGCGGTCCCAGTGGTCGGTGAGCCGCCCGGCCACCGCCAGCATCATCGGGTGATACGCCTCCATGGCCTCCCGGCTGAAGCCCGGCGCCAGGACGTCGTGCGCCAGCTGCCAGTTGGGCTCGTGGTTGTACGCCGTGAACAGGCCGTCCCCGGCGACCGGACGGAGGTTGGCGACACCGAGGCCGACGTGCTTGGCGAAGCGGGTCTCGTCCGCCATGTCGGCCGCGAGCCCGGCGCCCCACACGAACACGAACTCGTTGCCGAAGGCCTTGCGCCGGAAGACCGGTCCCAGCTGTCGGCCGTAGCGCATGGAGTCCTGGACGGGCGTGGCCCGGTTCACGCCGAGCACGTCCCCGAGCAGGGGGACCCGGCGCGGCGGGTGCGGGATGCGGTGCAGCTCCGGCCAGCCCTGCTCGGCGCCGCGGAACCCCTTCGGCAGCGGGGTCCGGGTCGTCGTCTCCGCCATGACGCGATCTCCCTCGAAGCAGCGGCAGGTTGAGCCTGTTGTACGTGGGTTCAATAACGCGGTCCAGTCTGATCCTGTTGTTGAACCGACGTCAAGTAAAGTGCGGTCATGTCCGCGAACCAGGGCGCGCGCACCCGCCGTCGGCTCAGCACCGAGGAGCGCCGGGAGCAGCTGCTCTCGGTGGGGGCGCGGCTGTTCTCGGAGAGCCCGTACGACGACGTGTGGATCGAGCAGGTCGCCGAGATCGCCGGGGTGTCGCGCGGTCTGCTCTACCACTACTTCCCGACCAAGCGGGACTTCTTCCTCGCGGTCGTCGAGCGGGAGAGCGAGCGGATGCTGCGGATGACGGCGGCGGTGCCGGGGGTGCCGGCGCGCGACCAGCTCACCGCGGGGCTGGACACGTTCCTCGAGTACGTCGAGACCCACGCGCACGGCTTCCGTGCCTTCCACCGCGCGGACGCGGCCGGCGACCAGGCCGTGCGGCGGGTCTACCAGCGGGCGCTGGGCGCGCAGGAGCGGCAGATCCTGGCGGCACTGGCCCAGGATCCCGAACTCGGCCCGGCCGCAAGGCGGTTGCCCGATCTCAAGCTCGCGGTGCGCGGGTGGCTGGCCTTCACGACGGCCGTCTGCCTGGAGTGGCTGCGAGGCTCGGATCTGACGCGCGAGCAGGTGCGTGATCTGTGTTCCCGAGCGCTGCTCGGCGTCCTCGTTCCCTGATTCCTGCCGGAACTCTCATCCGGAGATGGTTGGCGTACACCCCGATCTTCGATAGGTTAGGCAAGGCTTACCTAAGGAGGTTCTGGGATGGGTGACAGCCAAAGCTGGGCGGCCGCGCCTTCCGCGGCGGAACGGGCGCGCTCGGTGCTCGCCGTCGCATGGTCCTGCGCGGTGACCGCGGACGGCGGTCGCGAGGAATTCGTCGGCGCGCACACCGTGGACGAGGACGGCCGGGTGCACGTCCATGTGCCCGAGGACAGCGCCCTGCTCGCGGCCGCGATCTGCGCGCCCCGGGGCGAGCCCTCCGCCGTGCTGGAGTTCGCCGACGTGGCGCCCGTCCCCGTCCGCAACCGTATCCGCAGCCGGCTCTGGCTCGCCGGGTACTTCGTCCCCGAGGACGACCATCTGGTGTTCCAGGCGACGCGGGTGGTGCTGCGGCCGCCGTCCGGTGCGGTGGTCGTCGACCTCGACGAGTTCGCCGCCGCCGCGCCCGACCCGCTGGCCCTCGCCGAGTCGCATCTGCTGACCCACCTCGCCGACTGCCACGGCGACGCGGTCGAGCGGCTGACCCGCCTCGTCGACCACGCCAGCCTGCACGGCGCGGTCCGCGTCCAGCCCCTCGCCGTCGACCGGCACGGCCTGACCCTGCGCATCGAGCGCAACCGCGCCCACGGGGACGTACGACTGCCGTTCCACACGCCCGCGGACGACGTCGGCCAGCTCACCGAGCGCATGCACGTCCTGCTCACCCAGGCCGGCACCGCCTCCTGCCCGCGCGCCCTACAGCGGCAGCGCACAGACGGCGACGGGTGAGGCGAACGGCTCGCCCGCGAGCCGCAGTTCACCGCTCTCGCCGTCGACGTGGAAGACGCTGACGGTGCCCGACTTCTGGTTCGCCGCGAACAGCAGCGTCCCGTCCGGCGAGAAGGCGATCTGCCGCGGGAAGTCACCGGCCACCGGAACCGTGTCCAGCAGTCGCAGCCGGGCGCCGTCCGCCTCGACCGCGTACCGCGCGAGGCTGTTGTCGCCCCGGTTGGCGAGATAGGCGTACGCGCCGTCGGCCGTCACCAGGATCTGCGCCGGGTAGTTGGTGCCCGGACCGGAGCCCGTGGACTGCGGCTCGCCGATCGTGAGCCGGCCACTGGACGGGTCGTACCCGCAGACCGCGACCGTGTCGTCGACCTCGTTGGCCAGATAGGCGTGCCGTCCACCGGGGTGGAAGGTGAGGTGGCGCGGACCGGCGCCCGCCCGGGTCTGCGCCCGCGCGACCTCGGTGAGGGTGCCGCGGCGCTCGTCGAGACGGTAGGTGTAGACGGTGTCCGTGCCGAGGTCGACGGCGAGCACGTGGCCGCCGTCCGGACTCGTGATGAACTGGTGGGCGTGCGGGCCCTGCTGACCGGGTCCGGGTGCCGGGCTGGAGTGCGTGACCACGTCGGTGCGCTCGCCCAGGGCGCCCTTGCCATCGATCGGATGCACGGCCACGCTGCCCGAGGTGTAGTTGGCGCTCAGCAGCCAGCGGCCGCTCGGGTGCACGGAGAGGTGACACGGGCCGGCCCCGCCCGTGCCGCGGCTGCCCAGGACCTTGCGGTCGGCGAGGCGTACGGCGGTCACGGCGCCGTCGTCCTGCTCGTCCACCGCGTAGAGCGTGCGGGCGTCGGGGTGCAGGGCCAGGTATGAGGGGTTGGCGATGCCGGTGAGGGTGCCGGTGCTCGTGATTCCGCCGGACTCGGTGTCGTAGGTGGCGAGGCCGATGCCGGTGCCGCCGCCCTCGACCGTGGTGTAGGTGCCGAGGTGGAGCGGGCGGGGACCGGCGGGTGTGCTCGACGGGCGCGGCGACGGCTGCGCCGTGGAGGGCTCGGCCGAGGGCTGTTCGGATACGGCGGCCGCGGCCTCCTCGCTCCCCGAGAGCCCCGAGGTGCTCTTGGGCGGTGCGGGCGCGGGCAGCGCTGTGACCGCGGCCGCTCCCGCGAGCGCGCCGACGAAGCGGCGCCTGCTCCAGCCGCCGCCCGTCGCTCCTGTCCCACTGCCCATGTCCGCACCTCAGGTGGTCGCTCGCCCCGGTCGTGACAAGCCACCATGGCCCGGACCACCCCGAGTACGCAAGAATGGCAACAGGTGTTGCGGAGGGCGCAATGGGTCCGGTGGTGGTTACCAGTCGCCGTCCTCCACCGGCTTGCCCGGCGCGTCCTTGAGCGGCTTCACCTGGTGCGGGGCGGGGTCCGCCCAGGGCTCGTGGTCGTCGCCGATCCAGTCGCCGACCGGCTTCACGGCCTCCAGCGCGTCCGTCGGGGCGAGGTCCTCGGCGTCCTGGTCGTAGTAGTCGTACCAAGGCAGCCCCGCCTTGGTGTACGCCGCCCGGTCCACCGGCGACGGCGGGGGAGCCTCGCCCGTGATGCGGCGCCACTCCGGCGGTGTCACCAGATGGACGAACACGCGCCCGGCGGGTTCCTCGGCCCAGTCCTTGAGGGGGCGGTCGTCCTGGTAGACCTCCTGCCGCATCGAACCGCCTACCCCGAGGCCCATCGCGGCGGCGGCCCGCGGCCTCGCCGCCGCGGCCGGTGCGGGCACCGCGCCCGGAGCGGGCGGCGCCGACATCGACATCGGCAGCGCCGTGCCGTAGCCGCCGGTCGGCATGGTCAGTGCGCGGGTCCGCTCCGAGCGGCGACGCTCTTCCGCACGCCACTCGGCCAGCTTCCGCTCGCGGAGCGGGAAGGCCTGGAGCTGTACGCCGCCCCAGACCTCCTCGCCGGTGACCTGGCCCTCGACGGTCGCACCCAGGCCCAGCGGGACGGCCACGAACTGGCGGACGGTGCCCTTGCCGGAGTTGATGCCGTCCAGCCAGGGCTGGCGGGGCAGAACGACGTAGTTCTGCGGTTTCCGGGTCAGGCGGTCGCTCCACCTCTTCCCCGAGACCGCGCACACCTTGCCCACCCCGACCTGTAGCGCGGCCGGTTCCGTCGTCCCCGCGAAGCTCAGCCACATGGCCTCGCGCAGATACACCGGCAGCATCACGCCGCCCCGCGCGCGCCACTGCTCGGGCACGGTGTCCGGGTAGTCGGAGACCCGGCGGACCGGGAACTCGCCAAGCCCCGGCGGCAGCGGATGGGTGCCGGTCTCGGGCAGGCGCAGGGTGCGGACGAACCGCACCGCCACGCCGCCCGGAAGGCGCAGTGTGTTCCCGTCGATCCGCACGGTGCTGTCGGTCATCCGTCCGCCCCCTCGCTCCCGGTGCCGGAGACGTACGCCGCCCCCGGTGACTCCGTCACCTAGAACGACGGGCGTCCTCGCCATGGTTCCGGCGCAGCACGTCCGGCACGCGCAGCAGCCCCGAGTCGTGCAGGCTCTCCCGCATCCGGGTGATCCGCGGCATGCGCTCGCGCTGTTCCAGCGAGGCGCGGTCCAGCTCCTCGAGGAGCCGGCGCGAGCGGTGCTCGGTGTCCATCTCGTCGAGGATGCGGTTGACCTCGGTCAGCACGGCGCCGTACAGCTGCCAGGTACGGGCGTCGCGCTGCACCTCCTCCAGGAGCAGCTGGGCGAGCTTGTCGCGGGTGGCCGCGGCCTGCCGCAGCTCGGCGGCCAGCCGGGCCTCGGCCGACTGGGCGCTGGCGCTGACGCTGGCGGTCACCAGCACCGCGAAGCTGACCACCGCGTCGGCGATCTCGGACAACAGCCGCTCCACGGCCGCCCCCGTCTCGGGCGCGAACAGCGGCTCCGGATCGCGCTCCTTCGCCAGGTCGGTGAGAGTCCGCGCCAGCACGCGCAGTACGACCGTGCAGATCTCCAGCGTGTCCAGTCCCGTCCGCAGTACCACCCGGTGCAACAGGCCTTCCCGCACGCGTGGATTGAGCCGCAGGCTGTCCTCGGCCTGGCTGAGCGCCGCGTCCACCTCGACGATGTCGTGGTCGAGCCGGCGCGCCTCGTGCAGCCGCTCGGTGGCGTGCTCGACCGGCGTACGGCCCGCGGCCTCCTCGCCCATGCGCAGCATCAGCTGCCGTACCCGCCGGGCCAGCCCCTCGATCGACTCGCCCGCCTCGTCCACCCACACCGGCGGCGCGAGCAGCAGATTGCAGCCGAGCCCGACGACCGCGCCGATGAGTGTCTCCACGATCCGTGCCCAGGCCGTGTCCCCGACCGTGGTGACCCCGAGTACCAGCATCGCGCTGATCGCCACCTCGGGGACGTACTCCTCGACCCGCACCAGCCGTCCGACGGCCAGCGAGGCCACGATCAGCAGCGCGAGGCTCCACCAGGTCAGGCCCACCAGCTGACTGAAGGCGATGGCGACCAGGACGCCCGCCACCACGGAGTTGACCCGCCGGATGCCGTTGGTCAGCGTGGCGTACAGCGTGACCTGGACGACCAGCAGTGCGGTGAGCGGCGCGGTCAGCGGGGCCGCTTCCGGGCTGAGGCGCAGGGCGACGACGTAGGCGACCGTCGCCGCGACCGCCGACCGCAGCGTCTGCACCACGACGGGATCCCGGCGCCGCTTCACGAACTCGACGACGGGATCGGTCCACGTACGTACCTCTCGCACCTCGGGTCGTTCCCTTTCCACAGACACAGTCGGACGCTGGTTGCGGACCGTAACTGTCCGCAAGGACCCCTAGATTGTTGGCAACGGCCGACGGACGGCAAGAGGGGAGAACGGTGATGGCGGACACCCGGGACTTCGAGGTTCTCACACGTGCACACGCCTATCTCGCCGAGGTGGTGGCCGCGGTGCCGGAGCCGGCGTGGGGAGCACCGACGCCGTGCACCGAGTGGACCGCACGGCAGGTCCTCAATCACGCCCGCATCGACCAGCAGGGTTACGGCCTCGCGATCACCGGGGGACGGCCGGACTCCGACCCGTTCCACCCGGCCGACGCCCTCGACGGGGACCCGGTGGCCGAGCTCGGCAAGGTGCTCCGGCAGGTCGCGGACGCGTATGCCGGGGTGTCCGCCGACGACGAGCAGGTGCCGACCCCGCTCGGCCCGCTGCCCGCGCCGCTCGCCGCGGCGGCGGCCGCCATGGACGCGGCCGTGCACGCCTGGGACATCGCGGTCGCGACCGGACAGGACCGGCCGCTGGCCCTGGAACTGGCCGAGGGGATCTGGCCGGTGGCGGAGCGGCTCGTCGATCACCTCCGGGACGCGTACCAGGTGTTCGCACCCGCCCGTGAGCTCCGGGCCGGCTACGACAGGGCCGAGACGCTGCTCGCCTTCCTCGGCCGCGATCCGCGCTGGACCCCGGCGTCCGCCTGACGGGCGCGGCGCAGCGCGCCCGAGACGACGACCAGCAGGAACAGCCCGACGAGCCAGTTCGTCAGCGCCGAGAACTGGTTGACGACGAAGTCGAAGAACTGTCCCGCCAGCAGGTCGACCAGCAGCGAGGCGCGCAACAGTTCGAGCCCCCGCACCCGGTCCCGGCGCAGCCGCACCGCGCCGGCGACGGCCAGCCCCAGCATGACGGCCGAGCACACGACCAGCCCGATCACCGCACCCCACTCCGGTTCGTGCCGCAGCCGTCCCGCGACCAGGTCCCGGCCCACGCCGACCAGCAGCACCGCACCCTGCAGCACGGTCCAGGTCAGCGCCGCCGACAACGTCACCCGGTGCGCGCACAGGGCGGCGACGGCAGTACGCCCGCGCGCCATCGCGTGGCGTACGGCGTCCGGCACGCGCACGCGTGGCCGCGCCGGTGTCGGCTCGACGCACTCCAGCAGCCGCACCAGCGCGAGGTCCACGGGCCGGCTCGAACCCTCCAACGCCCGCAGCGCGGACCGGCGTTGAGCGTCCGTGAGCCCGGACACGACACCGGTGAGCGCGAGATCGGCGGCCCGTGCCGTGCGCGCCTGAGGCGGTCCCGGCCGCCGTACCACCCATCGGCTGAGCACGACCAGCGCGGCGAAGGCGAGGTAGATCAACCCGGCGGCGGGCCGGTAGAGATAGCCCCCGCCGTCGCTGACCACCTTGCCGATCTCGTCGATGAACAGCCCGAAGCCCACCCCGCCGGCCAGCGCGCCGCACAGCCGTACCCGGCGGCCCAGGAAGACGAGCAGGACCAGCAGTCCGGCGGCCATCAGCAGGCCGCCCCAGAGCATGTGCGCGATGTGCAGTCCGGTGCCGTGTCCGCCCAGCTTCGGGTAGCCGGTGCTGGCGAGCAGCCAGCGGGTGAACAGCACGGTGGCGATGCCCGCGAGCAGGAACACGCGCAGGTCGGTGCCGGTCGTGGCCGTGCGCGAGGGCAAGCTGGGCCGCCAGGTCGTCATGCCTGCATCGTCTCCGCCGTACGCACCCGGGATCCATGAGGGAAACCCCCGTCATCGCAGGGGGCTGGGCGCACCCCCGGGACGGAGGACTGCCGGATGGTGCCCGACTCGCCGGCCGCGCAAGCCTGGATCACGAAAGGCGTCGGACCTCACTCGTCCCGACCCTGCACATGACCCTGAGTGCCCGGACGGCTGGTACGGCGTCGCCCTCGCCCGCACCCATGACGTCCTGATCCATCCCCGCCGGGTCGAGGCGGCCCGGTTGCGGGACCGGTTGCCGGCGGCGCCCGTAATTCGCCGGAGTGATCGGGCAAGCGTGGCAAGATCGTCGCGTCGGTGGCCGGCGTCGTCTCGCGGCTGCCTCAATGGGAGGGGCAGCCAGTGGACTTCGGGCACGTCGAGTCGGCGCGGGCGCGGTCGGCGCTGCGGCATGTCGCCGCCCGGTCGGCGGGGCCGGCAGTGGGAGCGGAGCTGCGGATCACGCTCAACCTCCACCCGGACCGGCTGATCGGCGGGCTGCCCATCCTCCAGGCACTGGCCCAGGACGGCGTCTACCACTCGCAGTTCGTGACCGGCACCAGCAACGGCGGACTCACCGCGCGTCCCGGCGGCGACCGCTGGCGCTGGGAGAGCCGGATCTTCGGCGGCGCCTACGACGACGGGAGTCCGCAGGACCGGCCGGTGTACGGCGCGCTGAACTTCCGCCGTCAAGTCGTGGGCGCCGCACCGAGGTTCGGCTCCTCGCACTTCCGGCTCACCGCCGACGCCCTTGCCCGGACCACCTTCTGCTACCCCGACAGCGCTGCCGAGCCGACCGACTTCGGCGTCGCCGCCGGCATGTCCCTCATCGCGCTCGCCGAGGCCGACGAGCAGGACGCCCTCAACGACTACATCGAGGCCCAGATCCACGGACGCGTCCTCCTCGACCGGCATGTGGAGGCGCTCGTCCTGGACGCGAGCTACCGCGGCACGCCGGTCGAGGCCGCGGCCGGGCTGCTGTCCTGCCCGGTGGAATGGCACCCCGGCTACCGCCTCACCGTGGCCGAACTGCGGCGGCACGGGGACTACCGCGGACAGGAGTACGCGGAACTGGGCGCCCGCATCGCCCAGGACGACCGCGTCGACCCCCGCATCATCGGCGACGCGGCCCGTACCGGCCGTCACGAACTCCAGGACCTGAAGATGATCTGGCACACTCTCGCCCGCTTCGGCGCACCGGAGGGGGCGGGGACGGCTCGTGCCCCGGGCGCGGAAGGCGAGGGTGCGACGGGTGCCGAGGTCGGGGGAGCGGGGCGCGCCTGAGCGTCGGGGCCGGCGCCCGGGGAGAAGGCACGGCCTTTGGCTCGGGAGCCGGTGTGGCCGCCGAGCCGGGTGTCCATGCCGGTGGAGCGCCCAAGCGTCGGGGCTGGTGCCCCGGGAGCGGGTGCCGCTTGGGGCCCGATTGCTGCGTGAATGACGCGGCGGGTGCTGATGTTGGGAGAGCGGGGCGCGCCTGGCGCCGGGTGTTGGTGTCCCGGGAGGCGGCACCGCCTCGGCTCGGGAGTCGGTGTGGCCCGCGCGGCGGGTGCCCGTGTCCGGGGAGCAGGTTGCGCCTAGGCGTCCCTCGCCGGTGCCCCGGGTGATGTCACCGTCTCTGTGCCCGGCGCCGACGCGGCCGGTGGCCACACGCCCGGTGTGAGTACGCCCAGTGCGTAGGCGCGGGCGATCAGTTCCGTGCGGTTCGACGCGGACCAGCGGGCCGCGAGGCGTCGCAGGTGGTACGTGACGCCGTCCGCGGTCAGGCCCGTCTCCTTCGCCGCCTTCCCCGTGGTCGCGCCGCCGGCCAGCAGGGCCAGGATGCGGGCCTCGATCGGTGCGACCCGGGCGGGTGTCTCGGGCCGGGGCTCGCGCTCGCCCAGGACGCGCAGCATGACCAGCAGGGTCGGGGTGTCCTCCACGTTGTCGCTCACCGGATCGGCCGTCAGCTCGCCGAAGCGCTCCGCCCCGCCCGGCGCCTCCCAGCGCACCGACACCTGGTACCGCGACCGGTGCCTCAGCCGCAACGCCTCCGCGATCCGCTCCACCTGCGTGGCCTCCTGCGGCCGGAACAGCTCCAGCACATCCCGGCCGCGCAACCGCCCCGGGGTCGTACCGCACTCGGCCGCCATCGCCGGATTGGCCAGCAGGACATCGCCGTACACATCGCAGACCGCGACCGGTACGGAGACGCGGTCGAAGAGGAGCAGGGCGCGGTTGCGCCAGACCACGGCCTCCCTACGGCCCTCTTCCACCAACCGCTCCTGTCGCCCGGCGCGCATACCTGCACTACAGAATCATGCTGGCCGGGGGACTGAGAATTCCGTGGTGGACGCGCTGTTCTACAGGGCGAGCCAGGCAGACCGGTCCGGCCCCAGCAGGCCGTCCTCCAACGGGCCGCTCGTCAGCAGGACCGACGTGTGCTCGGGCAGGGGTTGCGGCTCGGGGGAGAGGTTCACGACGCACACGAAGCCGGGGGTGCGGGTAAAGGCGAGGACGCCGGGTGGGGTGTCCAGCCAGGTGAGGGTGCCGTCGCCCAGGGCGGGATGCTCGCGGCGCAGGCGCAGCGCCGTCCGGTAGAGCTCCAGCATGGAGTCCGCGTCGCCGGTCTGCGCCGCCACACTCAGCTCGGCCCACCCCCGCGGCTGCGGCAGCCACGGCTCGCCCTCCGCACCCTCCGGGCTGAAGCCGTACGGCGCACTCCGCCCCGACCACGGAATCGGCACCCGGCAGCCGTCCCGCCCCCGGTCGGTGTGCCCGGACCGCTTCCATTGGGGGTCCTGCAACACCGCCTCGGGCAGGTCCTCGACCTCCGGGAGCCCCAGCTCCTCGCCCTGGTAGACGTAGGCCCCGCCGGGCAGGGCGAGCATCAGCAGCGCGGCCGCCCGGGCCCGCCGCGTGCCCAGCTCCAGGTCGAGGGGGCCCTCGGGGCGGTACGGCTCGTTCGCCACCCAGCGCCGGGCGACCTTGCGGCCGTAGCGGCTGGGGTGGCGTACGACGTCATGGTTGGAGAGCACCCAGGTGGCGGGCGCGCCCACCGCGTCGAGCATGGCGAGGGAGTCGTCGATGACGGCGCGCAGGTCCTTGGCGTCCCAACTGGACATCAGGAAGTCGAAGTTGAAGGCCGTGTGCAGCCCGTCCCGGCGGACGTAGGCGGCCAGCCGCTCCGGGGTGTCCGCCCACGCCTCCGCTACGAACGACCGGTCGCCGGGGAACTCGTCCGCCACCCGACGCCACGCCCGGTAGATGTCGTGCACCTCGTCCCGGTCCCAGTGCGGATGGTCGAGATGCCGGCGGGGCTGCCCGGTCGCCGTCGATTCCCCGCGGGGCGGCAGGTCCGGCAGTTCGGGGTGCTTGATCAGACCGTGCGCCACGTCGATACGGAAGCCGTCCACGCCCCGGCCGAACCAGAACCGCAGGATCGACTCGAACTCGGCCCGCACCTCCGGGTGTTGCCAGTTGAGGTCGGGCTGCTCGGGCGCGAAGAGGTGCAGGTACCACTCCCCGTCGGGCAGCCGGGTCCAGGCCGGCCCGCCGAAGCAGGACACCCAGTCGTTCGGCGGCTCGGCACCGTCCGCACCACGCCCGGCCCGGAACACGTACCGCTCCCGCTCCGGGCTGTCCGGCCCCGCCGCCAACGCCGCCCGGAACCAGGCGTGTTGGTCGGAGGTGTGGTTCGGCACGATGTCCGGGATCACGCGGATGCCGTGCCGGTGCGCCTCCTCGATCAGTTGCTCCGCCTCCTCGACCGTGCCGAACAGCGGGTCGATCTCCCGGAAGTCGGCGACGTCGTAACCGTGGTCCGCCATCGGCGACTTGTACCAGGGGTTGATCCAGACGGCGTCGACGCCCAGCGACTTCAGATACGGCAGCCGGGAGCGGAGACCGGCGATGTCACCGACGCCGTCGCCGTTCCCGTCGGCGAAGCTGCGGATGTAGACCTGGTAGATCACGGCGTCGCGCCACCAGGGCGCCGGGCTGTTGGACATAGGGGTGCGTACTCCTCGGCTGTGACAACGCTTGCAAGCTTGGATCCTCCCGGGTGGTGCCGTCAATGGGTTGCCTGGCGGTGAATCCGTGACAGCGCTGCCACGGCATGCGCACGCCTGTGCTAGCGTCCGCGCATGCCACCTGCTCAACGGCACCCCACCATGGCCGATGTCGCCGAACGGGCCGGGGTCTCCGCCTCCACCGTCTCGCGCACCCTGCGGGGCCTGTCGAACGTCTCGCCCGAGGTCCGTGCCCGGGTCGAGCTGGCCGCCCGCGAGCTGAACTTCGCCGTCTCACGGCACGCGTCGAGCCTCGTGACCGGCCGGACCGGCGTCGTCGCCGTCCTCGTACCCACCCTGAACTCCTGGTTCATGGGCTCGGCCCTGTCCAGCCTGGGCCCGCTGCTACGCGCCGCGGACATGCAGCTCGCGGTCTACGTGATACCCGACCTGACCGAACGCGCCGCGTTCTTCGAGCAGTTGCCCGCCCGGCGCAACGCCGACGCGCTGCTGGTGTTCTCCTTCGACCTCACCGAGGAGGAGAGCGCACGGCTGGACGACCTCGGCATGCCCGTCGTCTACGTCAGCCAGCACGCCGAGGGGCGGCCGAGTGTGTACGTCGACGACGTGGCCGGGGCCCGGCACGGCACCCGGCATCTGCTCAACCTGGGGCACCGGCGCATCGCCTTCATGCAGACGGCGGGCGCCACCGGGTTCGCGTTCAGCTCGCGCGAGCGGCTGCTCGGCCACCAGCAGGCGCTCACCGAGGCGGGCGTTCCCCTGGACGACAGCCTCGTCGTCGCCACCGAGACCGACGGCAAGCGGGGCGTCTCGGAGGCCCTCGGCCGGCTGCTGAGCCTGCGTGAACCGCCCACCGCGGTCTTCGCCGAGCAGGACGAACTCGCCGCCGACCTGATCTGGACGCTGCGCCGGGCGAGGATCGAGGTGCCCGAGCGGATGTCCGTCCTGGGCTTCGACGATCAGCCGGCCGCCGAGTGGTTCGAGCTGTCCACGGTGGCCCAGTCGCCGTCGGAGATGGGACGGGTGGCCGGCGAACTGGCCCTGGAGCTGATCGACGACCCCGACGGGGACCACCGGCGGCACGTCGTCCTGCCGACTCTTCTCATCCCGCGGGCCAGTACCGCTCCGCCGCCCGCGCCGGAGAAGGATCCCTGCTGAGGGTTTGGCAAGCCCCTCTGGGAATTCTTGACTACAGGATCATGTAGTGCCGTGGTGCGGTGGACCCGGCCGCCTCGACCAGCCTTGACCGCAGTACTCCCGTACCGCGAAAGGCAGTTGTCGCGCCATGCCCCCCACCGCGCTGCACCCCCACACCATCGGCGCCCTTCCCGGCGTCCCCGTCGTCGACATCTCCGCCACCGGGCCCGGCCGGACGCCCATCCAGCAGGTCATGGGCCTGATGCGCGAGCACGGGCCGGTGCTCGTGCGGCGGCTGCACGGGCGGGAGACGCTGTTCGTCGGCGACCTCGACCTGGTGGCCGACCTCGCCGACGAGCGGCGGTTCGCCAAGCACGTCGGGCCCGCCCTGGAGAACGTCCGCGAGTTCGCCGCCGACGGCCTGTTCACCGCGTACAACGACGAGCCCAACTGGGCCAAGGCGCACGACATCCTGATGCCCGCCTTCGCGCTCGGCTCGATGCGCACCTACCACCCCGTGATGCTCCGGGTGGCCCGCCGGCTCATCGGCTCCTGGGACCGGGCCGCCCACGCCGGACAGCCGGTCGACGTCCCCGAGGACATGACCCGGATGACCCTCGACACCATCGGACTCGCCGGATTCGGCTACGACTTCGGTTCCTTCGGACGCGACGAGGCGCACCCCTTCGTCGAATCCATGGTGCGCTGCCTGGAGTGGGCCATGACCCGGCTCGCCCGCACCCCGGGCCGTGACCACTCGGCCGCCGACGCCGCCTTCCGGGACGACGCGGGCTACCTCGCCCAGGTCGTCGACGACGTCATCGCCTCCCGCACCGGCATCGACCGGTCCGGCGCCGGGGACCTGCTCGGCCTGATGCTGACCGCGGCACACCCGGCCGACGGCACCACCCTGGACGCCGCCAACATCCGCAACCAGGTCATCACCTTCCTGATCGCCGGCCACGAGACGACCTCCGGCGCGATGTCCTTCGCCCTCCACTACCTCACCAAGCACCCGACCGCGCTCCAGCTCGTGCAGCGCGAGGCCGACGCCCTGTGGGGCGACCAGGCCGACCCCGAGCCGACGTACGACGAGGTCGGCCGGCTGACGTACACCCGCCAGGTCCTCAACGAGGCGCTGCGGCTGTGGCCGACGGCCGCCGTCTTCAGCCGGCACGCGCTGGAGGACACGCTGCTCGGCGGGCGGCTGCCGCTGAGGGCCGGGCAGTCCGTCACCGTGCTCGCGCCGATGCTGCACCGACAGCCCGTCTGGGGCGACAACCCCGAGCTGTTCGACCCCTCCCGGTTCACCGCCGAGGCGGAGGCGGCCCGCCCGGTGCACGCCTTCAAGCCCTTCGGCACCGGTGAACGCGCCTGTATCGGGCGGCAGTTCGCGCTGCACGAGGCGACCATGCTGCTGGCGATGCTGGTCCACCGCTTCCGGCTGCACGACCACGCCGACTACGCACTGAACGTCAAGGAGACCCTCACCCTCAAGCCCGAGGGCTTCACCCTGACCCTCACCCCGCGCACACCCGCCGACCGCGAGCACGGTCTCCTTCCCGGGACCGGTTCGGTCGGAGCCGTTGCCACCGGGGGTCGGCCGGGCGGAGCCGCGGATACCGGGAGTCGGCCCGGTGGAGCCGCCGGGAGCCGCGCCCCGCACGCCCTCCCCGCCCGCGTCCGTCCCGGCACCACCGCCCTCTTCCTGCACGGCAGCAACTACGGCACCTGCCGGGACTTCGCCGCCCAACTCGCCGACGAGGCCTCGGCGATCGGCTGCGACACCCAGGTCGCGCCCCTGGACGCCTACGCCGACGGCCTGCCCACCGACCGTCCCGTCGTCATCGCCGCCGCCTCGTACAACGGTCGCCCCACCGACGACGCCACCGCCTTCGCCGCCTGGCTGGAGCAGACCCACGACCTCGAGGACGTCACGTACGCCGTCCTCGGCGTCGGCGACCGCAACTGGGCCGCCACTTACCAGCACGTCCCGACCCGTATCGACGAGCGCCTCACCGAACTCGGCGCCACCCGTCTCGTCGACCGCGCGGCCGCCGACGCCTCCGGCGATCTCACCGGCACCGTAAGGGAGTTCACGACCCGACTCCGTATCGCCCTCCTGGAGCGGTACGGCGACCCGGACGCCACCGCGCCGGGCGGTGAACCGACCGTTGCCTACGAGGTCCGCGCCCTGACCGGCGGCCCGCTGCACGCGCTGGCCGGACGCCACGACCTCGTCCCCATGACCGTCACCGAGGCCCACGACCTCACCGCCCCCGGCCACCCGCGCCGCAAGCGCTTCGTCCGCGTCGCCCTCCCCGACGGCGTCACCTACCGCACGGCCGACCACCTCACCGTGCTCCCCGTCAACGCCCCGTCCCTCGTCGACCGGGCCGCCACCGCCCTCGGCGTCGACCCCGACACCGTCCTGGACATCCGCGCCATCCGCCCCCGGCGCGACGGCATCGCGGTGGACCGGCCCTTGACGGTACGTCAACTACTGACCCACCACGTCGAGTTGCAGGAGCGTCCGACCACGGCCCAGCTGGCCGCCCTCGCCGCCGCCAACCCCTGCCCGCCCGAGCGCCTCGCCCTCCAAGCCCACGCCGCCGACGACCCACGCACCCTCGTCGAGGTCATCGAGGACAATCCCGCACTGTGCGGATCTCTCGACTGGTCGCAACTCCTCGAGATCCTGACCCCGTTGCGCCCCCGCCACTACTCGATCTCATCCTCGCCCGCAGTGGACCCCGGCCACGCGGACCTGATGGTCTCCTTGCTCGAAGCGCCCGCACGCTCCGGCAGGGGCGTCTATCGGGGGACCGGCTCCGGCCACCTCGCCTCCGTCGAGCCCGGCGACACGATCCACGCCCGGGTGCAGCCGTGCCGCGAGGCCTTCCGCATCGACGATCCCACCACCCCGGTGATCATGGTCGCGGCAGGGACGGGCCTCGCCCCCTTCCGCGGAGCCGTCGCCGACCGCATGGCCGCCCTCGCCGCGGGAACCGAACTCGCCCCCGCTCTCTGCTACTTCGGCTGCGACGCCCCCGACGCGGACTTCCTGCACGCCGAGGAGCTGCGCACCGCCGAGGCCGCGGGCGCCGTTTCGATCCGGCCGGCCTTCAGCACCGCGGGCACCTTCGTCCAGCACCGCATCGCCGCCGAGGCCGACGAGGTCTGGGAGCTGCTGGGCGCCGGCGCCCGCGTGTACGTCTGCGGCGAGGGATCACGAATGGCCCCCGGCGTGCGGGAGGCGTTCCGTACCCTGTTCCGGAAGCACACGCCGGACGCCGACGAGCCGGCCGCCGAGCAGTGGCTCGACGGGCTGGTGCGGGACGGGCGTTACGTCGAGGACGTGTACGCCGCGGGGTGACGCGACGGAAGGGGCGGGGCGTTGGTGGACTCCTGGGAATGGGCTCGGCGGGTACTGGCGGGCGCAGGCCTCGACCCCGAACTCCTTGCCGGGGTGCGGCCGTTGAGCGGCGGCACGTACAACACCGTCGAGGAACTCCGCCTCCTCGACGGCACCCGCTACGTCCTCAAGGTCCCGCCCGCGTCCACCGTCCCCGGCATGCGCTACGAGCGCCAACTCCTTCTCTCCGAGGCGGAGTTCTACCGCGCGGCCGCCGTGGCCGAGGTCGCCGCGCCATGCGTCGTGGCCGTCGGCGAGGACACCGCCGTACCGCATCTGCTCATGACCGCCTGCCCCGGCGAGCCCTGGGACGGGGCGGTCACCGAAGCCGAACGGGCGCGGTTGCGACCGGAGTTGGGTCGCCAGGTGGCCCGGCTGCACACTGTGACCGGGCCGGGATTCGGCTATCCTTCCGGCGCCCTCGGCCCGCTCGCGCCCGACTGGCGGACCGCGTTCGCCGGCATGGTCGAGGCTGTCCTGGACGACGCCCTGGACTACGGAGCCCGGCTGCCCCGGTGCGTCGACAAAGTGGCGGGCACACTTGAGACCGGCTTCGCCGCGCTCGACGAGGTCACGACCCCCGCTCTGGTCCACTTCGACCTCTGGGACGGGAACATCCTGCTGGACCGTCCGGCGGGGGAGGAGCCTCGCATCGGTGGGCTCATCGACGGGGAGCGGATGTTCTGGGGCGACCCCCTCGCGGACTTCGTCTCCCTGGCCCTGCTGGGCGACATCAAGAAGGACAAGGCGTTCCTCGCGGGGTACCGGGAGGCGGGTGGCCGGGTGGAGTTCGACGTACCGGCGCGGGTGCGGCTGGCCCTCTACCGGGCCTATCTCTACCTGATCATGCTCACCGAGACGGTGCCGCGGGCGGTCGACCAGGAGCAGGAGCGGTGGGTCCAGGCGGTGGTCGCGCCGGAGCTCGTCATCGCCCTGGAAGAGGTCGAGGAGTTGACCGCGTCTTAGCTCACATCGTGAACTAAGGGTTGGAGGAATGTCGCGCCGGACCTGCGGTCGGAGGTATGTTGCAGGTCGAACAGGGTGCGAAGGGAGCCACATGGCTGCGGGGCGGAACGGGCGCACGGTACGCGACCTCAGGCGGGCCAACCGCACGGCCGTGCTCCAGCGACTCTACTTCGACGGGCCGCTGAGCCGCTTCGAGCTCGGCCCGGCGACCGGGCTGAGCTCCGGCTCGGTCAGCAACGTCGTCGCGGACCTGGTCGCCGACGGCCTCGTCGAGGAGGCCGGCAGCGTCGACTCCGACGGCGGGCGGCCCCGCACGCTGCTGCGGGTCGCGCCCGGCAGCGGGCACATGATCGGTGTCGACGTCGGCGAGACGCGGGTGCGCGTCGAGCTGTTCGACCTCACGCTCACCGAACTCGCCCGCGCGGAGCGGCCGTTGGAGCAGCAGCGGTACGAGGTCGAGGTGATCGTCGGGCACATCCGGGACGGCATCGACGAGGTGCTCTCCGAGGCCGGTGTCCCCGCGGATCAGCTTCTCGGTGTGGGCATCGGCGTGCCAGGGATCGTCGAGTACACGCCGGAGCGGGGTGCCGTCGTGCACGGGCAGACCATCGGATGGGACGCGGTTCCGTTGGAGCGTCTGCTGCGGGGCATGTCCCAACTTCCGGAGTCCGTGCGGTACTTCATCGACAACGGGGCGAAGACTCTCGGGCAGGCCGAGATGTGGTTCGGCGGGGGGCGGGGTGCGCGCAACGCCATCGTGGTCCTGTTCGGCTCCGGCGTCGGTGCGTGTCTGGTGACGCCGGAGGTGGAGCACGGGCGGGCCGTCGAGTGGGGGCATCTGACGGTACGGGTCAGGGGGCGGCGGTGTCGGTGTGGTGCGCTCGGGTGTCTGGAGGCATACGCCGGGGCGGAGTCGCTGCTCGACCGGTGGCGTGAGGAGGGCGGGCGGCCGCCCGAGGGGACGGACGAGGAGACCGCGCTGACGGCGATGCTGGCCGCTGCGTATCCCGCCGGGGGTTCGGCGGACTCGGTTGCGCTGGCCGTGCTGGAGGAGACCGCGGAGTATCTGGGGGCCGGACTGTCCGACCTGATCAATCTGTTCCAGCCGGAGCGGATTCTGATCGGGGGGTGGGCGGGGCTTCAGCTGGGTGCGCGGTTCCTGCCTGCCGTGCGGCGGCATGCGGCTTCGTACGCGCTGCGGTATCCGGCCGAGAAGGTGGCGATCGAGCTCGGGCGGTTGGGGCCGGATGCGGTGACCGTCGGGGCGGCGATCCTGCCGCTTGCCGACTTCTTCGCCCGCGGGGGCGGCGGCCCGAGCCGGTGCCCGAGGGGCCGGCGCCGGCTTGGCAGACGGCGTTGGAGGAGCGGGCTCCGTAGCTGCGCGGACTGTTGTCGGCCGGGTGCGGGATCGTGGCGTGGGGGTTGCCCGTTCGGGTTCCGTGCACCCCGTGCACCCCGTGCACCCCGTGCACCCCGTGCACCCCGTGCACCCCGATCCGCACGAGTCCTCCGTCTGACCGTTGCCATCGGCGACCGGAGATGATTCGAAGATGAGCGAGATCATCCTGATGTCCGACGCCCGGGTCGCCGCCGTACCGGTGAAGGAGAACGGCGAACCCCTGGTCGACGTACGCGACGCGCTACTCGTGGACGACCGCAAGCACAAGGACTCCCAGGGCGCCGAGGTCCATCTGCGCCGGAGTGTCCTCGAACGTCTCCTCGCCGCGCAGGCCCTGCTGCCCGACGGCCTGCGGCTGCTCTTCGTCGAGGGCTACCGGCCACCGGCCCTCCAGCGGTACTACTTCGAGCGGTACGCCGACGAACTGCGCACCGCACACCCCGACTGGCCGGCCGACCGCGTCCGCAGCGCCGCAAGTCGCTATGTCTCCCCGCCCGAGATCGCCCCGCACAGCGCTGGCGCCGCCGTCGACCTGACCCTCGCCGACGCCGCCGGCCGCGAACTCGACCTGGGCACGGCGATGAACGCCGACCCCGAGCAGAGCGACGGCGCCTGCTACACCGGGGCCGGCAACATCACCGACGAGGCCCGGGCAAACCGCGCGGTACTGGGCGAGGCGCTGGACTCGGCCGGGCTGGTCAACTACCCGACCGAGTGGTGGCATTGGTCCTACGGCGACCGCTACTGGGCGCTGCTGAACGGCGAGCCCGCCGCGCTCTACGGTCCCGCGGAACTCGTCAACTCCTAGGCGGCGAAGGCGTTCACGCCCGTCAGCTCGGCCGACAGGGCCCACAGACGGGCCGCCTGCTCGGGGTCGGTCGCCCAGGTCTTGACGCCGCCGCGCTCGTCGCCGTCCACCGCGGGCTCGGCGATGTCGCAGTCCTCCAGGTAGACGCCGCCGAGACCGTCCAGCTGCGGGGAGGTCGCCGCCCACACCTGGGTGGCCGCCCCCTGCGGCGGGGTCTTGAAGCCCTCGGGGTTGAGGACGTTGCCGTCCGCGTCGATCCAGCCGCGCTCGATCATCTCCTCCTTGGGGATGTGCCGTTGGAGCGGCGTGAGGATGCCGCCGGGGTGCAGGGCGAAGGCGCGCACCCCGGCGTCGCGGCCGAGCCGGTCCAGGTGGACGGCGAACAGCACGTTGGCGGTCTTGGCCTGGCCGTACGCCTCCCACTTGTCGTAACCCCGCTGCCAGTTGACGTCGTCCCAGCGGATGCCCGAGAAGTGGTGGCCCCGGGAGGACACGGACACGATGCGGGCGCCGCCCGGCTCGATCGCCGGCCACAGCCGGTTGACGAGGGCGAAGTGGCCGAGGTGGTTCGTGGCGAACTGGGCCTCCCAGCCGGGCCCGACCCGCGTCTCCGGGCACGCCATGATGCCCGCGCTGTCGATGAGGATGTCGATGGTCCGCCCGGAGGCGAGGAACCGCTCGGCGAAGCCGCGCACGCTCTCCAGGTCGCCGAGGTCGAGCTCGTCGATCTCGACGCCGTCGATCCCGGCCAGCGCCTCCTCGGCGGTGGCCCGGCGGCGGGCCGGGACGACCACGTGGGCGCCCGCCTTGGTGAGCGAGCGGGTGGTCTCCAGGCCGAGGCCGGAGTAGCCGCCGGTGACGATCGCGAGCTTGCCGGTGAGGTCGATGCCGTCCAGGACGTCGTCCGCGGTGCTGGTGGCGCCGAAACCGGACCCGATCTTGTGCTGTGCAGTGCTCATACCCGGAACGCTACGAATTGAAGTGCTCTCGAAGTCAAGGGCGATGCGCGCCCGCACAGAGGAAAGCCCCGACCGGACGGGGGATCACGGTCGGGGCGGCCAAGCGGTGGGCGCGGATGGCGGTCGCCTCTCGGCGAAAGGCTCCACAGGGCTTCAGCCGAACGATCGTCCCTGTGGGCAAAAGGTGAGGCCCGGGGACACTGTCCCATCCGCACCCACGGCTGGTTCAACGGAGAACCACCCGTGGGTGTTCCTGCTCCCGACCACGGAGCGTGGTGACGTGTGTCACTCCCTGTGCCGCTCCCTGTTGGCCCAGGTCAGCAGCCGGTCCAGGGGCCAGGTGGTCACCACGCGCTCGGCCGGCACCCCGCACTCCTCCGCGCGGGCACAGCCGTATGCCTGCCAGTCCAGCTGGCCGGGCGCGTGCGCGTCCGTGTCGATCGAGAACAGCACCCCTGCCGCCACGGCCCGCCGCAGCAGCCGCCTCGGCGGATCGAGCCGCTCCGGCCGGCTGTTGATCTCCAGCGCCGTGCCCGTCTCGGCGCACGCGGCGAACACCTCGTCCGCGTCGAACTCGGACTCGGGCCGCCCCCGCCCGGTCACCAGCCGCCCGGTGCAGTGGCCGAGGATGTCCGAATGCGGATTCCGTACGGCGGCCACCATCCGCCGGGTCATCGAGCGGGCGTCCATCCGCAGCTTGGAGTGGACCGACACCACGACCACGTCCAGCCGCTCCAGCAGCTCCGGCTCCTGGTCGAGCGAGCCGTCGTCGAGGATGTCGCACTCGATGCCGGTCAGCAGCCGGAACGGCGCCCAGGTGGCGTTGAGCTCCGCCACCACCTCCAGCTGTTCGCGCAGCCGCTCGGGTGACAGGCCGCGGGCCACGGTCAGCCGGGGCGAGTGGTCGGTGAGCACCGCCCACGCGTGCCCGAGCGCCGCCGCGGCCCGGCCCATCTCCTCGATCGGGCTCCCGCCGTCCGACCAGTCGGAGTGCAGATGGCAGTCCCCGCGCAACAGCGCCCGCAGCCGCTCGCCGCCCTCCGGGAGCGTGGCCGCGGGCTCCGCCTCCAGCTTCTCCAGGTAGCCCGGCACCTGTCCGGCCAGTGCCTCCCGCACCACCTGGGCCGTCTTCGGGCCGATGCCCTTCAGCGACTCCAGCGACCCGTCGGCGGCCCGCTCGCGCACCTCCTCGGCGGGCAGGGACGCGAGCACGCGGGACGCCGTGCGGAAGGCGCGGACGCGGTACGTGGGCGCCAGCGACCGCTCCAGCAGGAAGGCGATCCGGTCCAGAGCCCCGACGGGATCCATCGAGACCTCCTTTCTGGACGAATCGGGAGATTCGCGAGCGCCGAATGCGTTCTACGCTCTATTGCATGACCGAAATCGCTAGCCCGCACATCTCCCACCCGCGGATCATGGTGCTCGGTGTCCAGCCCGGCACACCTCCCTTCCGGATCATGGAGATCGACGGCGTCGTGGTCGGTGAGGCCAGGACGGTCACCGACGTCCTGGCGGCGGCGGCCGCCTTCGGCGTCCCGATCCACGACATGGACGACCCGGACGTGGTCCGCTGGGTCGGCGGCGACAAGTACACCTGGCGGCTGCACTAGCCCTTG
This sequence comes from Streptomyces sp. CA-249302, assembly GCF_050936785.1. NCBI lineage: Bacteria > Bacillati > Actinomycetota > Actinomycetes > Kitasatosporales > Streptomycetaceae > Streptomyces > Streptomyces sp. CA-249302. The sequence goes on from NZ_JBNJMG010000001.1 coordinate 10,258,773, forward strand.
TCGGCCGTCCGGCGCGGCAGTCGCTCCCGCGCGTGCACGGCCCGGCCCAGGCGACGGCCGAGGAGGAGGTAGCCGAGGAGTGCGCCGGTGGTGTTGAGGATGACGTCGTCGATGTCGAACGCGCGCCCCTCGACCAGTGCACCCTGGGCGAACTCGACCAGCAGCATGACCACGGCGGTCAGCAGCAGCACCCGCAGCAGCCCGCGTGCCCGCGGTGCGACGACCGGGACGAGGATGCCGAACGGGACGCCCAGCAGCACGTTCCCGCCGATCTGCTTCACCGCGTCCCGCAGCGCCGGCTGATCGAGATAGGCCCGCAAGGTGCTGCCCGGATGCATGTTCGTGTGCGCCATCGAGACCGAGGCGGGGGAGGGCTCCAGGGTCAGCTTGGCCAGCACCACGGCGAACGCCACCATGAAGCCGAAGGCGCAGAGCATCGCCAGTACCCGGAGCGGCCAGACCATCACCGGACGATCCGTGCGGGCCGATCGGGACCCACGCTCGGGCTTGGCGTTCTTCGAAGCCTTCCCGGCCTTCGGAACCCTCGCCGGCTTCCCGCCCTTGTCTTCCTTCCCGCCCTTCGCGGCCTTGCCGTTCTTCGCGAGTTTGCCGTTCTTCGCGAGTTTGCCGTTCTTCGCCGGCTTGCCGGCGTCCGGCGGCTGCCCGGCCTTCCCGGACTTCGCGCTACGCAGGCGTAGGGGCGAACGTGGGCGCAAGGCTGCACGGGCCATCAGGTCCTCCAGTCTTCAACTTCCCTGCGTTCCAAGGCGGTTACCCGCTGAGCCGCCGACGATGCAGCCGTACCACCGGTTCCGGTCGGCCGACGCCTGATCAGCTCTGGTAGGAGACGTGCACCTCCTTGAAGCCGAGGGAGTGCAGCAGGCCCTCGAGCATGTCCGTGGTGTTGGTCTCGGCCCGCTTCGTCAGACCGCTGTCCTTGGCCGCCTCGCCGATGTGCTTCACCGCGAGCTTCTGGACGGCCTGTTCGCTGTTGGGGTTGTCCGAGAAGAAGTCGCCGAGCCGGTCGAGGAGACCGCGCTGCTTGGAGACGGCGTAGGAACGGTCGGGGTCGAGGGTCGGCTTGCCGAGGGCGGCATGCGGCAGCCGGAGGGTCGCGGACGTGCGGTCGCCGTTGACCGTCACGTCGTCCTTGCCGACCTTGCCCAGGTCGACATACGCGTCGACGGTGCCCGCCCCGACGTACAGGACGCGGGAGCCGCGGATCGCGTCGGGCAGGTACTTGGTGTCCTTCTCCAGGTCCACGACGACCTGGAAGTTGCCGGAGGCTCCGTCATAGCGGCTCATGTCCTGGATGGACTGGAGCAGTGCGGGGCCCGAGCGGTCGTGCGTCTGAGTGCCGAACAGGTCCTTGAGGCCGGGCAGCACGGCCAGCCGGATCCCGGCGAAGAACACCGCGATCACCAGCACGACGGCGCTCACCGCCTTCGCCCAGCCGGGCATACGCCGGGACACGCGCCTGATGGGAGTGGTCATGGCGACGGTCCTCCTTCCTGACTACTTCAACGAATGCCCGCCAAACCCCGTGGCAGACCGCCGCGTTGGCCGAACGGCGCCCTTGGTCGACGCAGACGGGGCGCACTAGCGTGGGAGAACTGTCCGTACCGGCATGCCTGGAGTCCCGGATGAGTACAGACAGCACGTCCCGGCCCCTGTGTCCCATGCACCGCCTCGACCTCCCCGAGCCGGCCCCGCCCCGGCCCGCCACCCTCGCCACCGGCACCCCGGTGTGGCTGGTGACCCGGTACGCGGATGTCCGTCAGGTGCTCATGGACCCCCGCTTCGACCGCAGTTCCCTGCACGCACCGGACGCCCCGCCGCTGCTCGTCGTACCGAATCTGCTGGACGATCCGAACGGACTCGTCAACATGGACGGCGAGCCGCACCAGCGGTTGCGCGGCACCGTGCAGCGGGCGTTCACACCCCGGGCCATCGCCCGCTGGCGGCCCTGGGTGGCCTCCGTGGTCGACGTGCTGCTCGACGACTTCGCCGCTCAGGAGCAACCTGCCGACATCATCGAGGGGTTCACCCGTCCGCTGCCCGTGTCGGTGATCTGCCGGTTGATGGGGCTCGACGACCTCGACCGCGAGCGCATCCGCCACTGGGCCGACCACGCGCTCTCGGGAGGTGCGCACACCCGCGACGAAGTCGTGGCCGCCATGACCGAATTCGGGTCGTTCGGCGCCCGGTTGATCGACGAGCGGCGGAAGTCTCCCGGCGACGACCTGGTGAGCGGGCTGGTGGCGGCGGGTGACGGGCTCGAGATCGACGAGCGGCAGCTGGTGCGGCTGGTGTGCGGGCTGGTCGTGGCCGGGCACGAGACGACGATGACGGCCCTCGGCAACCTGGTCGTCTACCTCCTCACCGACGCGCGGGACGCCTGGTCCGGCCTCGCCCAGGACGAGGAGACGGCGGCCGGAGCGGCCGAACAGCTGCTGCGGGCCGTGCCGTTGAGCGAGGGGCGGGTCCTACCCGGCCTGATCCGCCGTGCCGTCGAGGAGACCGAGGTCGGCGGGGTGACCATCCCGGCGGGCAGCGTGGTCGCCGTCCAGACCAACTCCGCCAGCCGCGACCCCGACGTGTTCCCGCCCGGCCCGCCGGACCCCTTCACCCCGCTGTCCTCACCCAGCGTCATCTTCGGCGCCGGCCCCCACCACTGCCTCGGCGCCTGGCTCGCCCGCCTGGAACTCGGCCTGGCCCTGCACCGCCTCGCCGCCCGCTTCCCGGACCTGCGCGCCGAGTTCACCGCGGAGACGATCGAGTGGCGGGAGGGCCAGATGACACGGAGCCCACGCCGACTGGCGGTGTCCTGGTGAACAACCGCTAGTGCGGCCGCAGTTCCCGGTCGCCCGAGGGCCGCGACCACCACACCCCCTCCCCGTGCGTGAGCCCCGGCAGCCGCAGCTCGACCTCCCGTACCCGGCGGGCCGGCAGCTCGCCGGTGATCAGCCAGGACGTCGACCCGCCCGTCGTGCCGGTGAACTCCGCTCCGTGCGAGGCCAGTTGGGCCGTCACGGGCGCGAGGGCGTCGAGCGGGACCTCCGTCTCGAAGGCGTGGTACGGCTCGTAGAGCCTGGTGCGGGCCGCCTCCAGGGCCCGGCGCAGCACGATAGGGGTGAGGCCGCGGAAGTCGGCGGCCGTGCTGATCGGCGAGCAGTAGCCGGAGCGGACGAGGGTGACCCGGTAGTCGGTCACCGGCGCACCGGTCAGCCCGTTGAGCATGCTCTCGTGCACCGTGTCCTCGATGGCCTGGTGGAAGGCGCGGGGAAGTGCGCCGAGTTCCGTCTCGTACGTGAACACCCCGCCGGAGCCACGCGGTCCCGGCTCCACGCGCAGCCCGATGGTCGCCCAGTAGCGGGTGCCGAGGTGCCTTGGCATCTCCTCCGCGGCCTCCCCGGTGCGCCGCGGCCGCTCCAGGAACCGCACCCGCCCCGGCTCGAAGTCCGCCTCGATGCCGAAGTCCTGGACCAGCGTCGCCGCGAGCACCTCCATCTGGACCTCGCCGTACAGGAGCAGTGCGGTGGCGCCGGCGGGTCCCGGCCGGGCGTGGATCAGCGGGTCCTGGTCGGCGAGGGCGAGGAGGGCCTTGCGCAGGGCTGCAGCCTGCCTCGGGTGGCGGGCGCGGGCCAGGGTCTCCAGCGACGGCGGGGCGAACTGCGGGGTGCGGTCGGTGAGTTCGCCGAGGCGGTCGCCCACGCGCACTCCGCCCAGACCGGTGATCGCCGCGATGTTCCCGGCCGTGAGCGGTCCGGAACGGCCGATCACCGCAAGGCGGTTGGCCCGCCCGGCGACCTCGGTGGTCCGGCCGTCGGCCTCGCGCCGCAGCAGGGTCAGCCGCTGATGCGGCGTCACTTCACCCTCGTACAACCGCAGATACGCCGTCCGCTCGCCGCCCGGCCCCGGACGTACGGCGAACACCGTGCCGCGCGGGTCGGTGCCCCCGGTCGCGGGGGCGGGCGGGATCAACCGGAGCACGCCCTCCACGAGTTCGGGCACCCCCTGTCCGTCCAGTGCCGAGCCGAAGAAGAGCGGGTGGAAGGAGCCGTCGGCGGTGCGGGCCGCGAGGGCCTTGCGGAGGTCGTCCGGCGTGGGTTCGGGGCCGTCCACGACCGCCGCGAGAACGTCCGGGTCGACCTCGGCGAGCGCCTCGGCCAGCCGGGGATCCCCGGGCGGGCAGGGCGTCACCCGGGCGCCCGCGGTGCCGATGCCCGTCACGGACGTCAGCGGAGCGACGTACGGAGTGAGCCTGCGGCGGATGTCGGCGAGCAGGTCCCCCGATCGGGCGCCCCTGCGGTCGATCTTGTTGACGAAGACCAGCGTGGGCAGGCGCAGCCGGCGGAGCGTCCGCATCAGCACGCGGGTCTGTGCCTGGACGCCCTCCACGGCGGAGAGCAGCAGGACCGCGCCGTCCAGGACCTCCAGGGCGCGCTCGACCTCGGCGATGAAGTCGGAGTGCCCGGGGGTGTCGATGAGGTTGACCTGGGTGTCGCCGACGGTGAAGGCGGCCACCGCGGAGCGGATGGTGATGCCGCGCTGCCGCTCGATCTCGCCGTCGTCCGTTCGGGTGTCACCGGCGTCGACGCTGCCGAGCCGGTCGATGGCGCCGTGGTCGAACAGCAGCCGCTCGGTGAGGCTGGTCTTACCCGCGTCGACGTGGGCCAGAATTCCGATGTTCAGGGTGTGCATACGGGGTCGCGTCCTCGAGAACCGTGGGCCTGTGGAAGGGCTGGGGGATTCCGAGGAGTCGGCGCATGCGATCGATCCTGACGTGAGGGAACACGGACGGCGCCATGATGGCGTGCGGACGGTGGCGTGGCGCAACCGAATTTCGACGGCCCGTAGCATGAAGCCCCTGGTCATGATCATGCGAGGAGCGGATCGTGCGAGACATCTCCGTGTTCAGCGGCAGTGCCCACCCCGAGCTGGCCGCCGAGGTCTGCGCCCACCTCGGCGTACCGCTCAGCCCCACCCGGGTCAGCCGGTTCGCCAACGACTGTCTGGAGGTGCAGCTCCAGGCCAACTGCCGGGAGCGGGACGTCTTCCTGATCCAGCCGCTGGTCAAGCCGGTCCAGGAGCACCTGGTCGAGCTGCTGTTGATGTGCGACGCGGCGCGCGGGGCGTCGGCGGCGCGGATCAGCGTGGTCATGCCGCACTACTCCTACGCCCGCTCAGACAAGAAGGACGCGCCCCGCATCTCCCTCGGCGGCCGGCTCGTCGCCGACCTGATGGTGGCCGCCGGTGCGAGCCGCGTCCTCGCCATGACGCTGCACTCGCCGCAGGTGCACGGCTTCTTCTCGGTGCCGGTCGACCATCTGCACGCCCGGCGCGAACTGGCCGCGCACTTCCGACGCTACGACCTGTCCCGCACCACGGTCGTCTCGCCGGACCTGGGCAACGCCAAGGAGGCGGCCGCGTTCGCGCGGATGATCGGCGCCCAGGTGGCGGCCGGCGCCAAGCAGCGGTTCGCGGACGACCGGGTCTCCATCAGCTCGGTGATCGGCGAGGTGACCGACCGGGACGTCATCGTGCTGGACGACGAGATCGCCAAGGGCAGTACTGTCCTCGAACTCCTGGACCGGCTGCGGGAGTTGGGGCCCCGCTCGATCCGGGTCGCCTGCACGCACGGACTGTTCGCGGACGGGGCGCTGAAGCGGATCGGCGAGCAGCCCGACGTACTGGAGATCGTGTGCACCAACACCGTGCCGGTGCCGGAGGAGGAGCGCACCGAGAAGCTGCGGATCCTCACCGTCGCCCCGGCGCTGGCCGAGGCGGTGCGACGCATTCACAACGGTGAGTCGGTCAGCGCCCTGTTCGACGCGCCGCGAAGCGAATAGACATGAGGTAGCGGAGCAACGCTCGGCATCACAGGGATGCTCAGGAGGGGTTGCAGTGGCGAAGGCGAAGTTCGAGCGGACCAAGCCGCATGTGAACATCGGCACCATCGGTCACATCGACCATGGCAAGACGACGCTCACGGCGGCCATCACGAAGGTGCTGCACGACAGGTTTCCCGACCTGAACCCGTTCACGCCCTTCGACCAGATCGACAAGGCGCCCGAGGAACGGCAGCGCGGCATCACGATCTCGATCGCCCACGTCGAGTACCAGACCGAGCACCGGCACTACGCGCACGTCGACTGCCCCGGACACGCCGACTACATCAAGAACATGATCACCGGCGCGGCCCAGATGGACGGCGCGATCCTGGTCGTCGCGGCCACCGACGGGCCGATGCCGCAGACCAAGGAGCACGTGCTGCTGGCCCGGCAGGTGGGGGTGCCGTACATCGTCGTCGCCCTCAACAAGACCGACATGGTGGACGACGAGGAGATCCTGGAGCTCGTGGAGCTGGAGGTGCGCGACCTGCTGACCGAGTACGAGTTCCCCGGCGACGACGTCCCCGTCGTGCAGGTCTCCGCCCTCAAGGCCCTCGAAGGCGACCCGCGCTGGGCCCAGTCGGTGCTCGACCTGCTCGAAGCGGTCGACACCGCGGTCCCCGAGCCGGAGCGCGACGTGGACAAGCCGTTCCTGATGCCGATCGAGGACGTCTTCACCATCACCGGCCGCGGCACGGTCGTCACCGGCCGTATCGAGCGCGGGGTGCTGCACGTCAACCACGAGGTCGAGATCATCGGCATCCACGACGCCAAGACCAAGACGACCGTCACCGGCATCGAGATGTTCCGCAAGCTGCTCGACGAGGGCCGGGCCGGGGAGAACGTCGGTCTGCTGCTGCGCGGCGTCAAGCGCGAGGACGTGGAGCGCGGGCAGGTCGTCATCAAGCCCGGCACGGTCACCCCGCACACGGAGTTCGAGGGACAGGCGTACATCCTGTCGAAGGACGAGGGCGGCCGGCACACGCCGTTCTTCGAGAACTACCGCCCGCAGTTCTACTTCCGCACCACCGATGTCACGGGCGTGGTGACGCTGCCCAAGGGCACCGAGATGGTCATGCCGGGCGACAACACCGGTATGCACGTCGTGCTGATCCAGCCCATCGCCATGGAGGAGGGCCTGAAGTTCGCGATCCGCGAGGGCGGCCGGACGGTGGGCGCCGGGCAGGTGACGAAGATCCTCAAGTAGTGGCCGTCAGAGGACGGTCATAACGAGCCGGACGTCGCCTCGGGCTGGCCCAGGGCGGCGTCCAGGCTCGGATGGGCGGGCAGCAGCCGGGCCAGGCCCGTGACCCGCATGATGCGCAGGGTGAGCGGATGGGCGCAGACGAGCCGCAGCTCCCCGTCCTGGTCGAGGACCCGGCTGCGGGCCCGGTAGAGCAGCCGCAGTCCGGAGCAGTCGAAGAAGTCCACCCGCCGCAGGTCGATCACCAGCCGGACGTCGGGGTGCGCCGTCACGCGGTCCAGATAGGGGGCGATCTCCATGGCCGCGGCGATGTCGATCTCGCCCCGGAACTCCAGCACCGTATGGCCCCGGTCGCGGTGGACGCGCAGATGCCGGGTGAGCGGCGCAGGTTCCTGCTCCACGACGACATCGCCTCCAACCTGCTCCGTCCGCTGCGGTGTTGCAGGTCACCGGGGGCCCGGGTGACATCGTTGAAGCGAGCGTATGAGCGCAGGCCTGTCCCCCGGGTCCCGAGTGAGCGCAAAACCGTTCCCCGCCCTGCAAGTTACCCTCGATAGAGTGAATTTGAGCATGTTCGATTGACATATGTCTTCGAATTGCGACGGAGCGTTCCTGCGACTGGCGTGGTCGGACTACGACAGGGCCTGCCAGGCCTTGGACAGGGCCTGGCGGAACTGCTCGGTCTGGTGCGCCGTGAGCTCCCTCACCATCCGCTCCTCCAGCTCCCGCACCGGCCCCGCGCACTGCCCGAGCAGCTCCCGCCCGGCGTCGGTGAGTAGGATCAGCAGCTCGCGCCGGCTCTGCGGATTGCGCTCCCGGCGCACCAGTCCGCGGTTCTCCAGGGACCGTACGAGGTCGGCGATGGACTGCGCGGTGACGAAGGAGTCGCGCGCCAGCTGCGCGGCCGACAGGCCGTCGTGCCGCTCCAGGACGGTGAGCGCGGTGTACTGGAGCGCGGTGATCCCGGACGGCCGGACCAGCTCGTCCAGGTGTGAGCGCACCACCAGCTCCACCTGCTTGACCATGTAGAGCAGGGACGGGGATGTCTTCGTAGCCTGGGAGTCGAGCATGAGTTCAGCCTAGAGCATTGACAGGAAACCTGTCTGTAATGAAACTGCGAACCAACAGGAATCCTGTTGGTTGAAATCTTGGCGATGAGGCTGAGGAGTGGTGATGACCACCTTCGAGATCGAACCCGGACGGCTGTTCATCGGGGGCCAGTGGCGCGATGCCGCCGACGGAGCGCGTACCGAGGTGGTCGACCCGTCCCGGGGCGCGGTCGTCACCACCGTCGCGGAGGCGGGCGCCGCCGACGTGGACGCGGCCGTGCGCGCGGCACGGGAGGCCTTCGACGGCGGTGCCTGGTCCGGGCTGAGCGGCCGGGAGCGCGGCCGGATCCTGCACCGGGTCGCCGCGCTGATCCGGGAGAACGCGGACGAGCTGGCCCGGCTGGAGAGCCTGGACGTCGGCAAGCCCATCTCGCTGTGCCACGCCGTGGACATCACCAACGCGGCCAACGACTACGAGCACTTCGCCGCGCTCGCGTACTCGCTGGACGGCGCGATCCGCGACACCCCCATGAACGCCCTCGCGTACACCAAGCGCGAGGCGATCGGCGTCGTCGCCGCGATCACGCCCTTCAACTTCCCGCTGATCCTTGCCGGTTCGAAGATCGGGCCCGCGCTCGCGGCCGGCAACACCGTCGTGCACAAGCCGGCCGACGAGACCCCGCTGAGCGCCCTGTACATGGCCCGGCTGTTCAAGGAGGCGGGCGTCCCGGACGGCGTCGTCAACGTCGTCACCGGCAGCGGCCCGGTGACCGGCGAGGCGCTGCTGCGCCACCGGGACATCGACAAGGTCGCCTTCACCGGCTCCACCGCGATCGGCCGCCACGTCGCGAGCACCGCCGGGGAGGCCCTCAAGCCCGTCACCATGGAGCTGGGCGGCAACGCGGCGCACATCGTCTTCGAGGACGCCGACCTGGAGAAGGCCGTCGGCGCGATCATCAAGGCCTTCGTCTTCAACACCGGCCAGTTCTGTATGGGCGGACCGCGCCTGCTCGTCGCCCGTTCGGTCCACGCCACCCTGCTCGGCATCCTCGGCGACGCCGTCCCCGGCGTCCCGGTCGGCGACCCGCGCAACCCCGAGACCGTCGTCGGCCCGATGGCGGGGGAGAAGCACCTCAAGAAGGTCGAGGAGTACGTCGACCTCGCCCGCAAGGAGGGCGGCCGCATCGTCTGCGGCGGCGAGCGCCTCGACCTCGACGGCGGCTACTACTACCGGCCGACGGTGATCGCCGACCTCTCGAACGACTCCCGAGTCGTCCAGGAGGAGATCTTCGGCCCCGTCCTCACCGTGCAGCCCTTCGACACCGAGGACGAGGCGGTCGAGCTCGCCAACTCCACGCCGTACGGCCTGGCTTCGGGCATCCAGACGCAGAACCTCGCCCGTGCCCACCGCATCGCCGACCGCCTCCAGGCGGGCATCGTCTGGATCAACGACTGGGCCATGCTCGACCCCGCGGTGCCCTTCGGCGGCGTCAAGGACTCCGGCTTCGGCCGCGAGTACGGCCCCGAGGCCCTGGCCGCCTACACCAAGGTCAAGTCCGTCGTCGTCTCGCTCGACTGATCCCGGCTGAACGCGCAAGAAAACCAAGGGAGTTCGTACGATGTCCATCTCCACCCGTGCCGCTGTGGTCGAGTCCGGCGGCGCACCCTTCACCTTCTCCGCGGTCGAACTCGACGAGCCGGGACCCCACGAGGCACTGGTGCGGATGGCGGCGGCCGGCCTGTGCCACACCGACCTCTCCGTCGCAAGCGGCGGCCTGCCCTTCCCGCTGCCCGGAGTCCTGGGGCACGAGGGAGCCGGCGTCGTCGAGGCCGTGGGCTCGGCCGTCGCCGGCATCGCGCCCGGCGACCACGTCGTGCTGTCGTTCGCCTCGTGCGGCGACTGCCGCAACTGCAACGGCGGCCACCCCGCCTACTGCGCGACCTGGCTGCCGCTGAACCTCATCGGCGGCCGCCGTGCCGACGGCAGCAGCACCATCAGCCGGGACGGGGAGCCCCTCGGCGGGCACTTCTTCGGCCAGTCCTCGTTCGCCGAGCGGGCGTTGGTGGACGAGCGCAGCCTGGTCAAGGTCGACGCGGACGTGCCGCTGGAGTCGATCGCGCCGCTGGGCTGCGGTGTGCTCACCGGAGTGGGCGCCGTCTGGAACGTGCTGAAGCCGGTGACCGGCAGCACGATCGTCGTCCTCGGCGCCGGCGCGGTGGGCCTGTCCGCAGTGATGGCCGCCGCCCTCACCCCCGCGACCCGGATCGTCGCCGTCGACAAGGTGGATGAACGCCTCTCCCTGGCCAAGGAGTTGGGTGCCACCCACACCGTCAACGTCGGCGAGGCCGACCTCGCCGAGTCCCTCGCGGAGATCACCGGCGGCCAGGGCGCCGACGGTGCCGTGGAGACCACGGGCAGCGTCGCCGTCCTGCGCCAGGGCGTCGACGCGCTCGCCGCCCGCGGCACCCTCGTCGTCGTAGGGGCTCCGCCGTTCGGCACCGAAGTCGCCCTGGACGTCAACGGGTTGCTCGGCGGCAAGCAGATCGTCGGCCTCACCCTGGGCGACGCCGAGACGCAGTCCTTCATCCCGTCCCTGGTCCGGCTGGTGAAGGAGGGACGGCTCCCGCTGCACCGCCTGATCAGCACGTATCCGTTCGCGGACATCGACCAGGCGGTGCGGGACATGGGCGCGGGCAAGGCGATCAAGCCCGTGCTCACGTTCTGACGGACCGTCAGTCCATCAGCAGGACCAGCTTCCCCGTGGTCCGGCCGGTGTCGCCGAGCCTGTGTGCCTCGGCGGCATCGGCCAGCGGGAAGGTGCCGGCGATCGCGGGGCGCAGCTTCCCCGCCTCCACCAGCTCCGCGATCGCCGTCATGCCGGAGTGCGAGGCGTCCACGAGCATCCGTAGCGACCGGACACCCAGCCGCTCGGCCTCCTCGTGGAACTCGTTGCCGCCGATCGGCAGGATCGACACCACGAGCCCGCCCGGTCGCAGCACCCGCAGCGACTGCGCGGACGTCTCGCCGCCGATCGTGTCCAGCACGACGTCGACGTCCTTGACGGCCTCGGTGAAGTCCGTCTCCCGGTAGTCGATCGCCTCGTCGACGCCGATCCCGCGCAGGAACTCGTGCTTGCCCGCGCTCGCCGTGCCGATCACGTAGGCGCCCCGCGCCTTGGCGATCTGCACGGCCACATGACCGACCCCGCCCGCGGCGGCATGGATCAGCACCCGCTGCCCCGGTCGCACGTCGGCGTACTCCACCAGCGCCTGCCAGGCGGTCAGGGAGACCAGCGGCAGCGCGCCCGCCTCCGTGTGGTCGATCGCGGCCGGCTTGTGCGCGAACCAGCGCGCCGGGGCGCTCACGTACTCGGCGTGCGAGCCGTGGCCCCACGGGTAGGACAGCATGCCGAAGACCTCGTCGCCGGCCTTGAAGCGGGCGACGCCGATGCCGACCGCCTCCACCACGCCGGAGACGTCCCAGCCCAGGACGAAGGGCGGTTCGCCCAGGAAACCGCCGGTCGCGCGGTGCTTCCAGTCGGTCGGGTTGACGCCGGCCGCGCGGACCCGGACCAGTACCTCGTTCGTCCGCGGAGCAGGGCGCTCCAGCTCTACCGGCTTCAGGACCTCGGGACCGCCGAGGACGTCCTGACTGATGGCTCGCATCGTGTTCACAGTGCTCATGGTCACCCAGCCTGCCGGGGGTCACCCGGCAAGGAAATGGCATGATTGCCAATCTCCGATAGGATCGTGCCATGCGTGATGAACAGCGGGTGGAACGAGTGGTCGTGCTGGCCCTCGACGGCGTCTACCCCTTCGAGCTCGGAATCCCCAGCCGGATCTTCGGCGCGGCCGACGGCCGGTACGAGGTGCTGACCTGCACGGTCGACGGTCAACCGGTGCACACCGACGCGGACTTCACGATCGGCGTCGAGCACGGCCCCGAGATCCTGGCCACGGCCGACACCGTGGTGGTCGTTTCCATGTCGATCCCGCACATCCCCACCGAGCTTCCCGCCGAAGTCGCCGCCGCGCTGGCCACGATCCGCCCGGACGCGCGGATCGTCTCCATCTGCACGGCCGCCTTCGTCCTCGCCGCGGCAGGGCTGCTGGACGGCTGCAGGGCCACCACGCACTGGTGCGTCGCCGACCTGTTCCGTCGCAGGTACCCGCAGGTCGACCTCGACCCCGACGTCCTCTTCGTCCAGGACGGCCGCATCCTCACCTCGGCCGGCGCCGCGTCCGGTGTCGACGTCTGCCTGCACATCGTGCGCACCGACCACGGCAGCGAGCTGGCCAACGCGGTCGCCCGCCGCTGTGTCGTACCGCCCTTCCGGGACGGCGGCCAGGCCCAGTACATCGAGCAGCCGGTCCCGGACAGCGGCGCCGCGGACACGGCCGCCACGCGCGCGTGGGCCCTGGAGCGCCTGGACGAGAACCTCACGCTGGCCGACCTCGCCGGCCACGCCCGGATGAGCCTGCGCACCTTCGCCCGCCGCTTCAACGACGAGGTGGGCCTCAGCCCCGGCCGCTGGATCGTCCAGCAGCGCGTCACCCGCGCCCGGCACCTGCTGGAGTCCAGCGACCTGTCCGTCGACCAGATCGCCGGCCACGTCGGCTTCGCCACCGGCGCTTCCCTGCGCCAGCACCTGCACGCGGCGATCGGCGTCTCGCCACAGGCGTACCGCCGTACCTTCCGGGCGGCCGCCACCCAGCCGTGAACGTTCCGCACCGCCCTCGCGTCGGAGGACCGTAGGACGGCGAGCGGAACAAGGGGTGGGGGATGCGCGGAGGACTCGTGGCCACGACCGTGCTGGTCGCGTCGGCGGCGGTGGCGTGCGGCGGTGCGAAGGCCCAGGACCTGGTGGTCCCCGGGACGGCTCCGGCCGTGCCGTACAGCGGGCCCCTGCACGTGCCCGCGAGCCGGGCCCTGGAGTGCGACGGGGAGATCTACTCGGGCGGCCGCAGCGACCCGTGGAGCAAGGGCGACGGAGGTGCCACGCCGGAAGAGGGCCTCAAGGTGTACTTCGACATCGAGCAGCCCGACGTCCCGCGCCACGGCTACCGCGTCGAACGCGCGGAGGCGGACCGCGTCCTGTACTCCTTCGACGTGAACGGCCGCACCAAGGTCGCCGTCGTCGTCGCCAAGGACCAGAAGAACAGGCCCGGTTGGGGACCGGAGACCAGCGCCTCCTGCGACCCGTCCGAACTCCCGGCGAGCTTCACCGACAAGCAGTGGTACGAGATCTGGACCGACCGGCACGGGAAACGGGTACCGATCACCAAGGTGAACAGCAACGTGGGCCCGGAACACTGCGACTGGCAGAAGGCGCACTTCCTGTCGCTGGGGGAGGGGAGGAAGGCCAGGCTCTACGCCCGCGACCCCGAAGGCGTGCTCCCCGCGGGCATGCTCACCTCCCCGTACGACGGCAAGGCCCGCATGCCCGCCGGCGCCCACGACACCGGATATCGCTACCACGGTTGGCAGTTGTGGCTGACGGACAGCCCATCGAAGGCCTACGTCCGCACCTCCGACGGCGTGGAGGCCTGGCCGCTGGTGAAGGACGGCACGGGCTGCGCGTGAACCGTCACCTGCTGGCGTGCAGGGCGACCAGCAACTGCCACACCTCGTCGGCGATTCGAGCCGCGTCGCCCTCCAGCATGCCGTGCAGCCAGTCGGCCATTACGCCCGCGAAGGTCGCGGCCACCGCGGAGGCGACCAGCGGGGCGTCCGCCGCGCCGGCGCGGGTGCGCTCGCGCAGGCTGTAGGCCCGCAGGTCCCGGTGCAGCACGCGGCCCAGCGGTCCGCCGCCGCCCGGGGTCAGCAGCTCCCGGTACAGGCCCGCGTGCGGTGCGAGGGAGTCGAAGAACCCGGCGAGCGCGGGCGGCGCGTGCACCGGGTCCGGCCGGCCCGTCCAGGAGTGCAGGGCCTCCACGGCCTCGCGTACGACGTCCGCGCAGGCGTCGACCGCCAGCGCCTCCAGGCCGTCGTAGTGGACGTAGAACGTGGCCCGGCCGACCCCCGCCCGGCGCACCAGCGCGGCCACGCCGACCTCGGCCAGCGGGCGCTCGGCGCACTCCGCGAGCAGGGCCCCGCGCAGCCGCTCCCGGGTGCGCGCGGCCCGCGGGTCCTCCGGGGCGGGGCGGGTCACCGGGCGGCGAGGACGGCGGCCAGGGCGAGCGCGCCGGGCAGGGCCTGCGCGAAGAGGATGCGTCGGTTGGCCGTCGCGGCGCCGTAGACGCCCGCGATCACGACGCAGGACAGGAAGAACACCTGGGCGCGGAAGCCGGTCGGGTCCGCCGCGATCAGTCCCCAGACCAGGCCGGCCGCGAGGAACCCGTTGTAGAGCCCCTGGTTGGCGGCCATCGGCGCGGTCGCCTTAGCCATCTCCCGGTCGAACCCGTGCAGCGCCCGTCCGGGCTTCTTCTGCCACAGGAACATCTCCAACACCAGGATGTAGGCGTGCAGGACGGCCACCAGACCGACCAGCACCTGGGCCAGCGTCTCCATACCGAGCTCCATTTCTTGGACAGGTGTCCACTATAGCTGGACACCTGTCCAAGAAACAGACCGTGACGGAACCCTCACTTCCGCAGGGTGTTCACGGTTGATCCTTTCGGGTTCAAACCCGATAAGCTCCCGTTCGGCGCTGCGAGTTGACGCGATTGCGTTCGGTCATCTTGTGGTGCGCACACATCAGTGCGAACCCCCCTGAACACCCCCCCGTTCGATCGTGTTGCTTCGAAGGATGCAGATGGAACTCGCCACTCCGCCGCCGGCGGCGCGGGCCCCTGTCGCCTGGTACAGCTGGTGGTTGATGCCGCTGGCCTTAGGAGGCGGAACGGTTGCCGCAACGTTCATGAGCTCGGAGCGAATACTCGCCGGCATCGCCGGAGTCGCGGCGACCGCCGCCAGTGCCGTCTGTGTACGGCTGCTGATCCGCACCCGCTCCCAACTGGCCCGCTCCGAGGGCTCCTTCCGCAGCTCGCAGGCCGAGCACTCCCTGCAGTGGCAGCAGCATGTCGCGGGCCTGGAGCGGAAGTTCAACGCCGAGCGCGCCTCGCTGGAGGCCCAGCTCACCGAGCACTCGGGCGGCTACGAGGCCCGGCTCGCCGAGCAGAGCTCGTCCTACGAGGCCCAACTGGGTGAGCAGGCCCGGGCCTTCGAGGAGCGAATCACCGAGCAGGTGAAGTCGTACGAGGCCCAGCTCGCCGACCAGGCCGAGGTCTGGCAGGAGCAGCTCACGCACCAGCAGGCCGCCGTCGCGCGGCTGGCCGACGAGCAACTCCCCGAGGCGCTCGTGCAGTTGCGCGCCGGTGACGCCATCGACGACCTCCTGCCGACCAGCCAGTGCGCCAAGGTCGGCGCCGACCTCCAGGCCGAGCTGCGCAAGGTGCTGCGTACCGCGCTGATGGGCGTCGAGGAGGAGTTCAACCGCTCGACCTCCGCGGAACAGGCCGTCATCAGCATCGGCAACCGTATCCACGTGCTGACCAGCAAGCTCCGCGGTCGCCTGCACGAGATGCAGGGCGAGCACGGCCGGCTGCCGGCCGTCGCCCGCGGTCTGATGGAGCTCGACCAGGAACTCGGCCCCGCCGACTCGCTCGCCGCGAGCATCGGTGTGCTCGGCGGTTCGGACCGCCCGGGACGCCAGTGGCAGGAGCCGCAGCGACTGCTCAGCGTGGTGCGCGGCGGTGTCGGCCGGATCAAGGACTTCCACCGCGTCGAGATCCGCCATCTGCCCGAACTCGGCGTGGACGGCGGCCTGGTGGACCACCTCACGCTGATCTTCGCCCAGCTGCTGGACAACGCGGCCCGCTACTCGCCGCCCAGCGAGCCGGTGCTGGTCTCCGGCAAGGAGGTGCCCAACGGCGTCGGCATCGAGATCCAGGACTCCGGCAAGGGCCTGAGCGAGGAGAAGAAGCGCGAGGCCGAGGAAGCCCTCACCGGCACCGCGGGCGGACCGGGCATCGGCGGCATCTCCGAGGACGCCAACATCGGTCTGCGCGTCGTCGGCGCACTTGCCCGCCGCTACGGCATCCGCGTCACCTTCGCGGACTCGCCCTGGCTCGGTACGTCGGTGGTGGTCGTGGTCCCGCACAAGTACTTCAGCCCGCTGCCCGGGCCTGCCGCGACCGGCACCGCGGCCGCATCGGTCGCCGCCGCGCCGGTCGCCGCCGCGGCGGCCGCCCCGGTGCGCACCGAGGTGGCCCCGGAACCGGTGGCCGTGCCCGACGGGGAGACGGTGGACACGACGCCCGGCGGACTGCCACGGCGTCGCAGCAAGCGGAGCGAGGGCGATGACACGGTGCGGCACCAGCCGGCCGAGCGTGCCGAACGGACCGAGGAGACCACGGTCTCCGCCGTCCCGCCGGACGCGTCGTTCGCCGGCCTGGCAGCCTTCGCCACCGCCGGCCGCGAGTTCGGCGAGGAGTCCACCACATCGGAGGACGCGGTGCCCCATGGCCGTGAGTCCGCCGAGCACCGCACTGAAGAGAGCGACTAGTCCACATGACGCAACAGGGAACCGACGTGAGCTGGGCGCTCCGCGATCTGGTGGAGTCCATCCCGGAGATCCGCTTCGCCCTGGTGGCCTCCAGCGACGGCAAGGCCATCACCTCCTTCGGAGCCGAGGACCCCGACGACGTCGACCGGTTCGCCGCCGTCGTCGCGGGTCTGCAGGCCCTGGCCCAGCCGGTCGCCGAGCAGTTCCCCAAGTACGCGGGGCAGCTGCGACTGGCGATGATCGAGGTCGACGGCGGCCACCTCTTCGTCGTACGCGCCGGTGTGGAGACGTATCTCGGTGTCCTCGCCCGGGAGGGACTGGACCAGGGACTGCTCGGTCACCAGATGAGGGACCTGGCTCGCAGGATGGGTGAGCTCCTCGGCACCACTCCGCGCCTGGAGGAGCACTCTGGATGAGTGCTCCTCGCCGGCCCACGGACCCGTCCGGTCTCGAGCGGTACTACGTCCTCACGGGGGGACGCAGTGGACCGGGCGGTTCGGCGTCGAGCCTCGACGTGGCGACGCTCATCATCGCCGTGGCCTCTCCCGTACCGGGCATGCAGCACGAGCACGAGGACATCCTCCGGCGCTGCCGCGACCCGTTGTCGGTGGCCGAACTCGGCGCCCACCTCGGACTGCCCTTCAACATTCTCGCGGTGCTGCTGGCGGATCTGCTCGAGGCAGGCCGCGTCAAAGCCCGTGACCCGATCCCCGTGCACGGCGCCGGTCGCGGGCCCGACCTCGCGCTCCTTGAGGAGGTACTCAGTGGACTTGAACGGCTTTGACCATCCCGGCCGGCCGGCCGCCGGGGGCACCCGCTCGGTGAAGGTGATGATCGCCGGCGGCTTCGGCACCGGAAAGACCACCATGGTCCGCTCGGTCAGCGACATCAAGCCGCTGACCACCGAGGAGACCCTCACCCAGGCCAGCGCCGCCGACGACCACCTCATCGGCGTCGCCGACAAGACGGAGACCACCGTCAGCCTGGACTTCGGCAAGATCAGCCTCAACGAGAGCCTGATGCTGTACCTGTTCGGCACCCCCGGACAGGAGCGGTTCTGGTTCCTGTGGAACGGCCTGTTCAAGGGCGCGCTCGGCGCGGTGGTCCTGGTCGACACCCGGCGGCTGGCCTCCAGCTTCCGGGCGATCGAGGAGATGGAGCGGCAGAACGTCCCGTTCGTCGTCGCCCTGAACGTCTTCCCCGACTCCAAGGACTACCCCGTCGAGGAGATACGGGACGCGCTGGACATCCCCGAGCACATCCCGGTCGTGGCCTGCGACGCCCGCGACCGGGCCTCCAGTCGTGACGTGCTCGTCGCGCTGATCCACCACCTGAAGGACCGCTCCGCCGTCGCACTGGAGACCCGATGAACGAGCAGCCCTTAAACGGTCCCGACGTGCCCCGCGGGTGCCCCGTCGCACACGGCGGGGCGGATTTCACGCGGTTGTACGGCCCGGAAGCGGCCACCGACCCTCAGGGCATCTACGAGCGACTGCGCAAGGAGCACGGCTCGGTCGCACCGGTGCTGCTGGAGGGTGACGTCCCGGCCTGGCTGGTGCTGGGCTACCGGGACAGCCGGCGGGTGCTCGACAACCCCAGCCAGTTCCCGCGGGACTCGCGGACCTGGCGGGACTGGCAGGAGGGACGGATCGCGGAGACGTCCGCGCTGGTTCCGATGCTCGCCTGGCGTCCCGACTGCGTGTCCCAGGACGGCGAGCCGCACCGCAGGCTGCGCGGCGCCGTCAACGACGTGCTGCAGGCCGCCGTCGGCCGAGGCATCCGGCGCCATGCCACGCACTTCGCCAACAAGCAGATCGACCGGTTCGCGGCCGTCGGCCGCGCCGAGCTGGTGGCGGACTACGCCGACTTCGTGCCGATGCTCGTGATGAGCCGCGTTCTCGGGCTCGCCGAGGTGGAGGGGCGTCGGCTGGTCGAGTCGTGCGGTCAGCTGCTCAAGGGCGGCGAGGACGCCGTGGAGCACGACGGCATCATCAGGGAGATCCTCGGCAAACTCGTCGAGCACAGACGGGCCGAACCCAGCTCGGACCTCGCCACCGACCTCCTGGACCATCACGCGGCTCTGGACCACGACGAGGTCGTCGATCATCTGCGCATGGTGATGATCGCCGCGGCCGTCACGACCAACCTGCTGGCCCGGGTGCTGCGGCTGGTCCTGACCGACGCGTCCCGGCTCTCCGGGCTGATCGGCGGTCAGCTGAACATCTCGGCGGTGATGGGGGAGGCCATGTGGAACTCTCCGCCGCTGTCCGTCCTGCCGGGGCGCTTCGCCGCCGGCGACATCGAACTGGGCGGGCACCGCATCGAGGGGGGCGACCTGCTCGTGCTCGGTCTCGCCCCGGGCAATTTCGACCCCGAGGCCCGGCCCGACGCGGGTGCCTCGGTGGAGGGCAACCAGGCGCACCTGGCGTTCGGCTCGGGCCCTCATGAGTGCCCCGGGCAGAGCATGGGACAGTCCATGATCGAGATCGCGGTGGACGTCCTGCTGCACCGGCTGCCGGGCCTTCGGCTGGCCGTGCCGGCGGATGAGCTCACGTCGACCGCCTCCACCTGGGAGTCCCGGCTCGACAGCCTGCCGGTCGAGTTCTCCGTCTGACACCACCGCTGCCCGGCCGGACCCCCGGCCGGGCAGCGCCGTCTCCTCGGCCGGAACAGGCCGCAGACGTCAGCCGTCGAGCCAGTCGCCCGTGACGCTCGTGGGACGGTGTCCCGTGGCGTTCCAGAGGAAGTGCGGGTGGGCGCAGCCGAACATGTAGGCGAGCAGCGCGGTGTCCTCCGTCCCGGTCCGCCCGTCGTACAGCGTGTAGAACTGTTCGGATCCGACCGCCCCGGCGTCCTGCTGGATCTGACGGGCGCGGTCCGGGGACGGTGATGCGCTGGATGCCTCCACGCCGGCGATGTAGGTGCGGCGCAGGATCTCCCAAGTGCTCTCGGGGTTGCCGTACCAGGGGCCGTGCAGTGCCTCGAAGGCATGGAGTTCGGTGTCGAAGAGGGGCCAGGCACGGGGGTGTTCGGCCCGGCAGCGTGCGGACAGCTCGGCGGTCCGGGGGCTCAGTGCCGGTACGGTCGCCCGCGGGGCGATGGTGAGGGTGGTGCCGCCGGTGAGGATGCCGGAGCACGGGTCGGGCTGGAGGTCGCAGAGCGGGCATCCGTCGGCCGGGGGGAGGCCGTCGGTGATGCCGTCGAACCACAGGGCGTGCCGGCCCGTCAGCCCCATCCAGACGATGGTGCTGGTCATCAGCCAGGTGTTCCACATGGTGTGATGCGCCTCGGGCGTGCACCCGTACTTGACGAAGGCGATGGCACTGGCCGCGTAGAGCGCCTTGGTGTGGGTGGGTATGTCGGCGAGCCAGAAGTTGCTGATCTCGCCGGTGAGGGCGTCGACCCGGACATCGGTCATGTCGTCGATGACACGGCACAGCAGCAGGGAGGCGAGGTGTTCCTCCTGCCAGAGCTCGGTGTCGGGTGATACGTGCCAGAACAGACAGTCCAGCATCTGCAGGAGTGAGTAGGTGCTCTGGCCGAGCGGGTTGGCCTGGGGGAGCGTGACGCTGCCCGAGTGGTGCTGCTGGAGCCAGTACTCGTCGGCGGCTCGCTTGTGGGCCGCGTAGAGTCCGGCGACCAGGGCCCGTGCGCTGTTGGTGCTGAAGCTCTCGGCCAGGCGGCCCTCGACGTGCTGGGTGACGCCGGCGGTGTCGATGGTCTCGATCACGCGTTTGTATTCGTGGAAGACCAGGATGTCGTCCTCGAAGCGGTGGCGGAGGCCGAGGTCCAGTTGAACGTCGTTCAGGTGCCGGGCCCAGGACCATCCACTGGTCAGGACGCTGTCGAATTCCTGGCGGTACGGCCAGGCCTTGACGGTGAGCGGACGACCGGCGCTCTGCCGCCAGCGGTAGTCGTCCAGCGTGCGTGCGGGGGGCGTGGGCAGCCGACGGCACAGGGGGCAGGTGCAGGCGGTCTGCTGTTCCTCCTCGTGCGGCAGGGCGAGTGCCCGGCTCCGCCAGGCCCCCTCCAGCATCGTGCAGGTCAGTCGGCAGATCTCGATATCGGTGCCGATCTGCGGGAACGCTGCTTCGATCAGGCGCAGGCTGGTGTCGAGGCGCCTGAGCCTTGCCTGGCCCTCCTCATCGGGCGGGAGGAACGCGGGGCGTGCCAGATGGAGGGCTCCCTGCACGGGCAACGTGGTGCTGTAGGCGGGGGATCCGAGTGCGGCCAGCCGCTGCTGAGCTGCGCTCAGGTTCCGTCGGTGCTGCTCCGTGCTCCCGTTGACGTGTTGCGCCATCAGACGGGCCAGGGCGTTTCCCGCCTCCGTGGGCTGGAGCTCGGCGCCCGGCTGTGCCGGGAGCAGGCTGTCGGCGGACGTCTTCGGAACGGCACCATCGACTGGAGATTTCACAGCGGTTTCCCATCAGGTTGTGGTCATGACAACGGACGGACTCGATTGACTCGATTTACGCGAGGGGCGCCCGGATCGCCGCCTCGACCGTGTTGGTCACGCCTGATGGGGTGTCGGAGGGGAGGTTCGTGACGTCCTGAGGCATGCGCTTCCTTTCGGGAGACGGCGAGGCAGAGTCCCCCCGGCTCTGCGAACGGGTGGCCGAAATGGCCACCCGTGCCCTCGAACTGAGCTTCCATGGTCGAAAGTTGAACCGAGAAGCGATACGAGGCTGCCCAGAGCGTAAATGATCTACGCGTGACCTCGCCGTGATGTCCGTTACTGCCTATGCCTCTTGAGCTGCGTACACTGCCTCCCCTCCCACATAGGTCAGCGCCACACCCGTCTCAGCGATCGCCTCGGCCGGCCCGTCGAACGGATCGCGGTCCAGTACGACGAGGTCCGCCAGCGCGCCCACCTTGATCCGGCCGGTGTCGTCGAGGTGGTTCACGTACGCCGATCCGGCCGTGTAGGCGGTCAACGCCTCGGTGAGGGTTATGCGTTCGGCGGGCAGGAAGACCGGGGCGTGATCGGCGCCGGGCTCCAGGCGGTTGACCGCGACATGGATTCCCTGGAGCGGGTCCGGGCTGCTGACCGGCCAGTCACTGCCGGCCGCCAGCGTGGCGCCGGACCGCAGCAGGCTGCCGAACGGGTACTGCCAGGCGGCCCGTTGGGGTCCGAGGAAGGGGATGGTCAGCTCGTCCATCTGCGGTTCGTGCGCGGCCCACAGCGGCTGGATGTTCGCGGTGGCGCCCAACTCGGCGAAGCGCGGCACGTCTTCGGGGTGCACGACCTGAAGGTGCGCAAGATGCGGCCGGGTGTCGTTCGGCCCGTTCGTGGCCCGCGCCGCCCCGATCGCATCCAGTGCGTCGCGTACGGCCCGGTCGCCCAGCGCGTGGAAGTGGCACTGGAAGCCAAGCGCATCCAAGTCCGTTACGTACTTGGGGAGTTGACCTGCGTCGATGAAGCTCTTGCCGCGGTTGGCCGTGGCGCACCCGCACCGGTCCAGATAGGGGTCGAGCAGCGCGGCCGTGCCGTTCTCGGCCACCCCGTCCAGCATCAGCTTGACGCTGGTCGCCCGGAACCGGCCGTGGCTCAACGCCTCCCGTTTCTCGACGAGTTCGGGAATCTGCTCGGCCCCGCGCTCCCGGTCCCACCACAGTGCGCCGACCACCCGCGCGGTGAGCGAGCCGTCCCGGACGGCCGCGAGATAGGCGCCCGACGGGTCGTCCATGCCGAGGAAGTCCCCGACCAGCGCGTCCTGCCAGGCCGTGATGCCGAGCGCGTGCAGATGGCGCTGCGCGTGCAGCAGGGCCGCCAGCCGGTCCGCCGCGGTGGCCGACGGGGTGAGCCGCCCGACGAGCTGCATCGCGCCCTCCTGGAGCGTGCCGCTCGGCTCGCCGGAGGCGTCCCGCTCGATCCGCCCGTCGGCCGGGTCCGGCGTGGAGCGGGTGATCCCGGCCAGTTCCAGGGCCCGGCTGTTGACCCAGGCGCCGTGATGGTCCCGGTTGGGCAGATAGACCGGCCGGTCCGGCACCACCGCGTCCAGCAGCTCCTTCGTGGGCGTACCGCCCTCGAAGGCCTCCATCGACCAGCCGCCGCCGAGGACCCACTCCCGCTCCGGACGGGCGTCGGCGTACGCGCGGACCGCGGCGACCGTCTCCGCCGCCGTCCGCGTCCCGGTCAGGTCGCACTGGCTCAGCTCCAGGCCGGCCGGTATCGGATGGACGTGCGCGTCCTGGAAGCCGGGCAGCAGCAACCGCCCGGCCAGGTCGACCACTTGGGTCCGCGGCCCCGCGAGGTCGAGGACCTCGTCGTGGCCGACGGCGGTGATGCGGTCGCCGGTGACGGCCACGGCGGTCGCGGTGCGGCCCCCGGGGGTGAGGACGGGGCCGCCGGTGAACAGAAGGTCTGCGTGCATGTTCCGTTTCCTAGTGGGGTGTCGGGAGGAGTGCCGGGGCGTCCGCGTCGGTGCCCTGACCCGTGCGGAAGAACGGCGACCTGCGCACCCACCGGGCCCACGCGGCGGCCATGAAGCCGGACGCGATCATCGCCAGGGGAGTGATCAGCAGGAACCAGCCGTTGTCCGCGCGGAGTTCGAGATGGTCGGTGGAGGTGTAGAAGGACCAGCCGAGATAGCCGCCGAGGCCGAGCAGGGCGAGGGCACTCAACGTGGGCAGCACGACGGCCCGTACACCCTCGCGCCAGTCCTCGCGCAGCAGCGAGCGGAAGCGCACGGCCGCCGCCAGCGCCGTGAGCGCGTACGACAGGGCGACCACGATGCCCACGGCGCTCACCGTGGCCATGATCATGTCCGCGAGCCGGGGGATGACCAGGGCGAGTGCGGCTACGGCCACCGCCAGTGCGCCGATGAGCAGCGTCCCGGCGGCCGGAGTGCCGTACCGGGGGCTGACCTTGGACCACACCGGCCCGAGCGTACGGTCCCGGCTCATCGCGAACATCGCCCGGGCCGTCGGGATCACCCCTGCCTGCAGCGAGGCCACGGCCGAGAACATCAGGGCCACCAGCGGCAGCGCGGCCAGCGGCTCGGATGCCAGCCGGTCGCCGAAGTACGCCAGCCCCTCGGCGCCGTGCCCGGCCAACTCGTCCTCCGACAGCACCCGTTGGAAGGCGATCGAGCCCAGCAGGAACAGTCCCAGCATGGTCAGCAGGGTGATGAACCCGGCGCGGGAGGCGTCCCGCGGCTCGCGCACCTCCTCGTTGACGCTGAACGCGGCCTCGAAGCCCCAGTAGCAGAACACCGACAGCAGCATCCCCTGGGCGAGTGCCGAGGCCGACGGGATCGCGAACGGGTCGAACCAGCTCAGGCTGAAGGCGTGCGGGCCGTGGATGATGCCGTATCCGCAGAAGCCGAGCAGCACGATGTACTCGAAGACCAGCAGCCCCGTCTGTAGCCGGGCGGCGGTGCGGATGCCGGTGACGGCGGTGAGGGTGACCCCGATGAGCACGACGATGCCGACGGCGGTGGTCTGCGCGGTGGATCCGGGGTCGAGGGCGAGCCCCGCGAGGCGGTGCAGTCCGGCCTTCCCGGCGAGCTGGATCAGGGCCGAGCCGGTGACCGCGGTCGTGTACGCCAGGAACGCCACCGTCGCGACGATGTTCACCCAGCCGACCATGAAGCCGAGCCACGGGCTGAGCGAACGGCCCACCCACACATAGCCGTTGCCGGCGTTCGGCTCCACCTTGTTGAGCCGGGAGTAGGCGCCCGCGATGCCCAGCACCGGCAGGAACGCGAGCAGCATGATCGCCGGCAGATGGAGGCCGACGACACCGGCCGTGACGCCCAGGCCGATGCCGATGCTGGTGGTCGCGGCCGTGCTGGACGCGGCGATGGCGACGCTGTCGAGGACGCCGAGGGACTTGCGCAGCACGGGCCGGGCCGGAGGGTCTGCGCCGTAGGGCTGGTCGGACATGGGCGGGTCTCCGCTCGCACCAGGGGGCCTGGTCGGCCCCGGTGAACGGACATGAAACTGCCCGGGGACTTAACAGGTCAACAGTGTTGTCGTAAGGTGCGGGCACCGGCGCTCCGGCGCGGACACCGGCCCCAGGGAGGCAGTCCATGAGCGAGCGCGTCGTCCCGCCCGCCGACCGGCGGCGCAGACGCCCCACCAAACAGGGCGTGGTCCTGTCCGAGGAACTGATCGTCGAGACCGCCCTGCGGCTGATCGAGGAGCACGGCGCCGACGCCCTGTCCGTGCGCCGCCTCGGCCGCGCCCTGGGCGCCGACCCCAGCTCGCTCTACCGCTACTTCCGGCACACCGACGACCTGATGCTGGCCATCGCGGACGAGCTCATCGGCCGCACGATGCGCACCTGGCGGGCCACCGGCGACTGGGTCGCCGACCTGCGCGACCTCGGCCTGCGCATGCACGCCGGCGCCCTCGCGCATCCCCGGGCGGCGGTCCTCAGCTCCTACCGGGTGACCGGGCGGGCGTACGAGATCCAGGCCGTCGAGACCATCCTCGGGGTACTGCGCGGGGCCGGGTTCCGCGACGCCGAGGCGGTGCGCATCTACCACGCCTTCGTCGACCAGGCCCTGGCCTTCGGCGCCCTGGACTCGGCGAGCGTCGCCATGCCGCGGCCGGCCCAGGAGGCGGAGGACGACGTGTGGCGGGCGACCTACGCCCGGCTGCCCGCCGACACCCACCCGCACATCGCCGCGACCGCCCGTCTCCTGGTCGCGGACATGCGGGACAGCTCCTACCCGGCCGCCCTCGACCTCCTGCTGAGCGCGGCTCGGGCCCGACTGGCCGCGGACTGAAACGGCCTGACCTGGCTGTCCGGGAGGTCCATGGACCGGACCGGAGTTCCTCGCGGCCGAGGAGACGGGCGCGACTGCCGACCCTGTGGAGATCAGGGGCGCCGACGGCAGCCGGCCGGCCTGCCGCCGAGCCGGCCGCGTCCCGGGAACTCCCTCCGACCGCGTCACCCCGGCGGCGCTCAAGCAGGGCTGGGACCCCGCGCCGCCGTCAGTCCCGGCCACCCTTGTCGGCGACCGGCCAGACGCCGGTCGAGTGCTCGATCGCCTTCGCGCCGGTGCGGTCGGCCGCGCTGCGCGCCACCGCGAACAGGGCGCCCTGGACCGCGGCCGCGAGCAGGATCTCTCCCCAGCCGCGGTCCCGGTCCAGGGCGTCCGGCGCGTCCTCCTCGTGCCGCAGCGCCAGCCACGTCCGGCGGAAGGCGAGCCCCGCCAGGGCGCCGCTCGCCCAGCCCAGCACGAAGCCGAGGGGCTTGTAGGCGAGGGGGAGCTTCAGCTTCTTCTTCTTGTTCTTGGCCACGTGTGTCTCCTCCGTCGGTCAGGGACGCCCCCGCTCCGGAACCTCCTCGCCCGCGGGCACGGGCCCCGGCGGTGTCCCCTCGCCGAACGGCCGGCCGCCCAGCTCCTCCCGGTGATGGGATTCGAGCCGGCCGGACAGGTCCGGGCCCAGGGGCACGTTGCGGGTCGGATTGATGCCGGTGTGGACCTGGTGGTAGTGCCGTTTGATGTGGTCGAAGTCGACGGTGTCACCGAAGCCGGGCGTCTGGTAGGGGTCGTGCGCGTACGCCCACAGCGCCGGGCTCTCCGCCTCGGTGATCGTGTCGCCGACGAGATGGCGGGCCGGCGGCGAAACCCGCCCGATACACACCGTTGTTGACGTCCTCGTGGACGTCCGCCAGCACCGTGTCGATCTCCTCGCGCAGCGCCCGCGGATACAGATCGGGGGCGCCGGGCCGCTGATCCTGGATCGGGTCGGCGATCGCCATCGACAGCACGCCCTCCAGGCCGAGCAGCCGCCGGGAGATCACGGCCCGGCTCGCCCACGGACAGGCTCGGCTGACCACCAGCCGGTAACGGTCCGCCGACACCGGTCGGCCGTGCCGGCCGTCCGCGGTGATCCGGTCCGTGAAGTGGCTCTTGGACCGCTTGAGGGGCTTCCTGCCGCACGTGTCGTTGCCCCCGCCGCCCATGACGCCTCCCTGCGATGTGCCCGTTGACTGCCGCGTTCCCCGAATTCCGCCGCGCGCACGGTCTGAGCCGACCCGAGAGGGGCAGTCGGCGAAGGTGAGCGGGACATCCAGGAAGAAGCCCGGCGCGAAGCGGGACCGGCGCACCCGGGTCACCGTGCTGGTGGCGCTCGTCGCGAACTTGGTGATCGCGGTGGCCAAGGCCGTCGGCGGTCTGCTGGCCGGCTCCCCGGCCCTGCTCTCGGAGGCCGCGCACTCGGTCGCGGACAGCCTCAACGAGGTCTTCCTGCTGGCCGCGCTGCGCCGCAGCCGCCGCCCCGCCGACGAACGGCACCCCTTCGGCTACGGCAAGGAACGCTTCTTCTGGTCCCTGCTCGCGGCCGTCGGCATCTTCGTCATGGGCGGCTGCTTCTCCTGCTTCCAGGGCTTCGAGGCCCTGCGCAACGGCGCCGAGGAGCAGCTCAGCGGCTATGTGGCGGGCCTGATCGTGCTCGGCGTCGCCTTCGTCGTCGAGGGTGTCTCACTGTTGCGGGCCCTGCACCAGGTGCACCGGGAGGGCGGCGCGGGCGGCCTGCGCGACCCGGCGCTGCGCACGGTGGTCGCCGAGGACGGCACCGCGGTGATCGGCGTGACGCCGGCCGCCGCCGGCATGGTCCTGCACATGATCACCGGGCAGGTGGCCTGGGAGGCGTCGGCCTCGCTCGCGATCGGCGCGCTGCTCGGCTACGTCGCCTACCGGCCGGATCCGCGACCTGCTCGCGGAGCAGCCCGAGATCGACAGCGTGGAGGCGCTGTTCACCATGAAGACGGGCCTCGACACCGCCCTGGTGGCCGCCCGCGTCCCCGAGGCGGACCAGATCTTCTCCGACATCACCGAGCGGCCGGCCGGGGAGGCACGGGAGAGCCCCGCCGCGACGGGGGAACGCGGCGGGGCCTGACGCACGGCTTCCCGGCGAAAACAGGTTTATGCGCCCGCGCCGGAAGATTTTTCCGGAGACTTCCTACGACGCTCCGACGCGCCGCCGGCTCACTCGCCCCCGTCGGCCGGTTCCAGGACGAAGACCGGAATCTGCCGGTCGGTCTTCTTCTGGTAGTCGGCGTACGGCGGGTAGGCCGCGACGGCACGCTCCCACCACTCGTCCTTCTCCGCGCCGGTGATCTCACGGGCCGTCATGTCCTGCTTCTCCGCCCCGTCCTGGAGCTCCACCCGCGGATCACCCTTGACGTTGTGGTACCAGACCGGGTGGGTGGGCGCGCCGCCCTGCGAGGCCACCACGGCGTAGCGGCCGTCGTGCTCCACCCGCATCAGCGGCGTCTTGCGGATCTTGCCGCTCTTCACGCCACGGGTCGTGAGCACGATGACGGGCATTCCGGTGTCCATCAGGGTCGTCCCCTTGGTGCCGCCGGAGCTCTCGTACAGCTCCACCTGGTCCCGCACCCACTGCGTCGGACTCGGTTCGTACTCGCCCTCAAGAGGCATGGCATCCGTCCCATCGTCGAGTCTTACGGCTCATCGCCACTGTTCCCCAACACCGAACTGGACGCGTTTCATCCGCTCCCCGCAACCCCGTCCGCACGTATCGCGCCAGCTTCACCCGGCACCGGGCGAGGCCGACGACCGATTCCGGCGCGTGAGCGAGCATCCCCGGCCAGATTGGCCGCACCACCGATCTGGCCGAACTTCTCGGTGCCCTTTAGATGCCCCGGGCATCTAATGAAGATCTGCACGACGCTGCCTTCGTCTGCGAGGTCTTCCATGACGGAAACGGAACCCGTCGCCTTCCCCCAGGACCGGACCTGCCCCTACCACCCGCCCACCGCCTACGACCCGCTGCGCGCCGCCCGCCCACTGGCCCGGATCACCCTCTACGACGGCCGTCCCGCCTGGCTGGTGACCGGTCACGGCCTCGCCCGCGAACTGCTCGCCGACCAGCGCCTGTCGACCGACCGGACCCACCCCGACTTCCCGGCACCCACCGAGCGCTTCTCGGCGGTCAAGAACCGGAGGGTCGCGCTGCTCGGCGTCGACGACCCGAAACACCGCACCCAGCGGCGGATGATGGTGCCCAGCTTCACCCTCCGGCGCGCCGTCGACCTGCGCCCCGAGATCCAGCGGATCGTCGACGAACGCATCGACGCGATGCTCGCGCAGGGGCCGCCCGCCGAACTGGTGAACGCCTTCGCGCTGCCCGTCCCCTCGATGGTGATCTGCGCCCTGCTCGGCGTCCCCTACGCCGACCACGACTTCTTCGAGGCACAGTCGCGCCGCCTGCTGCGCGGTCCGGCGGTCGAGGACGTCCAGGACGCGCGCAACCAACTCGACGCGTACTTCGAGGAGTTGATCGACCGCAAGCAGAAGCAGCCGGAACCCGGCGAGGGCGTCCTCGACGAACTCGTCCACCAGCAGCTGCGCGAAGGGGTCCTCGACCGCACGGAGGTCGTCTCCTTCGCGACCATCCTGCTGGTCGCGGGCCACGAGACGACCGCCAACATGATCTCCCTCGGCACCTTCACCCTCCTCCAACACCCGCAGAAACTCGCGGAGTTGCGCGCCGACCCCGAGCTGCTGCCCTCGGCCGTCGAGGAGCTGATGCGCATGCTGTCCATCGCCGACGGCCTGCTGCGCCGGGCCACCGAGGACATCGAAGCGGGCGGTACGACGATCCGGGCGGGCGACGGAGTGGTCTTCTCCACCTCGGTCATCAACCGCGACCAGGACGTCTACGCCGAACCCGACACCATCGACTGGCACCGGCCGACCCGCCACCATGTCGCGTTCGGCTTCGGCATCCACCAGTGCCTCGGCCAGAACCTGGCCCGCGCCGAGATGGAGATCGCCCTGCGCACGCTCTTCCACCGCCTGCCGACGCTGCGCCTGGCCGCTCCGGCCGACGAGATCCCGTTCAAGCCCGGCGACACGATCCAGGGGATGCTGGAACTCCCCGTGACCTGGTAAGAGGCTCGAGGCCATGCACACCGACACGCGTATCGAGATCGACCAGGACGTCTGCATCGGCGCCGGCCAGTGCGCCATGGCGGCCCCGAACGTCTTCACCCAGGACGACGACGGATTCAGCATGCTGCTGCCGGGCCGCGAGGACGGCGGCGGCGACCCGATGGTCCGGGAAGCGGCCCGGGCCTGCCCGGTGAGCGCCATCACGGTGTCGGAGGGGTGAAGGTCAGCAGGCCATGAGCGTCCGGGCCGCCTCGCGCGCCTCGCGGGCCGGCTCGGCGCTCCCGGTGATGCCGGCGGTGACCATGGCGCCCTCGGCCAGCAGGAGCAGCTGCCCGGCCAGCGCGCCGGGCAGCCCCGCATCCGCCACCAGCCCGGCGAGGTAGTCGCGCAACGCCTGCTTGTGCGCCCGCACTTGGGCCACCACGCGGGCCGACGTGGCGCCCAACTCGCCGTACGAGTTTATCCAGGCACAGCCACGGAAGCCGTCCTCGCCGAACCACCCCTCCAGCCACTCGAAGACCGCCAGGATCCGCTCCTCGGGGTCCTGGCGCAGCTCCACGAACTCGGCCAGCCGCCCCCGCCAGCGCACGTCGCGCCGCTCCAGGTACGCCTCGACCAGCTGCTCCTTGGCCGGGAAGAGCTGATAGAGCCGCTTGAGCGAGACCCCCGACGCGCCACGGATGTCGTCCATGCCGACGGACTGGATGCCCCGCCCGTAGAACAGCTCCTCGGCGGCGTCCAGCGCCTGCTCCCGGGCGGCGGCGCTGTCCATGACGGCCATTCCGTACGACCTCTCCTTGACGTGAGAACGAGCGTTCTCCTACGGTAGCAGCCGGATCGGAGAACGCCCGTTCTCCGGTGCTCTCGAGTCGAGGAGAACCCATGGCCGCCGACCGCCCGCCGCTGCCCCCGTTCACCAGGGAGACCGCCGCACAGAAGGTCCAGGCCGCCGAGGACGCCTGGAACACCCGCGACCCGCGGAGGGTCGCGCTCGCCTACTCCGAGGACTCGGTCTGGCGCAACCGGGACACCTTCGTCACCGGCCGCGCCGAGATCGTCGAGTTCCTGACCGCCAAGTGGGCGCGCGAGCACGAGTACGCGCTGCGCAAGGACCTGTGGGCGTTCGACGGCAACCGCATCGCGGTCCGCTTCCAGTACGAGTGCCGGGACGCCGACGGCCGGTGCTGGCGCTCCTACGGCAACGAACTGTGGGAGTTCGACGAGCACGGCCTGATGACCCGGCGCGAGGCCAGCATCAACGACGTACCGATCGAGGAGAAGGAACGCCGGATCCTCGGCCCCCGGCCGGATGCCGAGCGAGGGGCGTCCTTCCCTCTCGCATAGGGTTCCCGGATGATCGAACAGTCCGGGAAGCCCTTCCTCTACGTCGTCGTCTGCGCCGCCGGGATCGCAGCGGACGTCAGCAAGCTGATCACCGCCGCGCAGGAGCGGGACTGGGAGGTCGGGGTGATAGCGACGCCGGTCGCGATGAACGGCTTCTTCGACACGGCCGCCGTGCAGTCGCAGACCGGCCGCCCCATACGCTCGGCCTGGCGCACCCCCGGCGAACCCCGGCCCTTCCCGCCGCCGGACGCGGTCGTGGTCGCGCCCGCCACCTTCAACACCATCAACAAGTGGGCGTACGGGCTGGCCGACACCCTCGCCGTCGCCACCCTCTGCGAGAGCTACGGCCTGGGCGTCCCGGTCGCCGTACTCCCGTGCGTGGCCGACGCGTTGGCCGCCCACCCCGCCTACCGGGACAGTCTGGTACGACTGGCGGGGATGGGCGTGCGGTTCGGCGAGCCGTACTCCGGCGAGCCGGGGGAGGACGGCGTCCGGCCGGAGTTCCGCTGGGGGCGGGCGCTGGACCTGCTCTAGGCGCAGCCCACCGTCGGCCCCGCCAGCATGCCGCCCGTGTACAGCGCCTGCCCCTGCGGCATCCAGTACCCCAGCTTCGACACGACCGTGGAGCACGATCCCTTCACGGTCGCCCGGACGACGACCGTGGCGGGGTGCCCCGGCTGGAGGTCGGTGAGGGCGCAGTCGAGCGCGTGGGTCTGGCGGGCCGTGGCCGGGTAGCGGCCGATCAGCGGGTTGACGCAGCGCGGGTCGGCGGTCGTCAGCGTCGCCCCGGAGCCCTCCTCGGCGATCAGCCCGAACCGCGCGCTGCCGTCGCCCTGTTCGCTGTCGCGGCTGATCCGGTACGTCAGAGTGGTCGCCGACCCGCGCCGCAGGGTGCCGCGGTCGACCTCGATGCGGTGCGTGGCCGGCGCCTTGGGTGCGGTCAGGGTGAGCGTGGCGCGGACGGTGCCGTGCAGGTCCAGGCCGGCCGGCGCCGACCGTACCCGCACGTCGGCCTCGACCTCGTAGGTCCCCGGACCGGGATACTCGCCCGACCCCGGCAGCCGCCCGGAGGCCACCACTGTGCCGTCCCGCCGCGCGGTCCACGTGCCCGAGGTCAGACAGCCGAGCCCGTCGGCCGCCCCGAGCCGTCGGCAGACCGCGGGCGCCGACACGGCCATGACCGGGCTGCCGCTGCCCGCACAGAGGCTGACCGAGGCCTTCTGCCCGTACGATCCACGCAGAACTCCCGCCGGAGCACAAAGAGTTGACGGTCCATCAGTCACCGGCGCCGATGCCGGGGCGGGGCTGCTCCAGGCCGGCGTGATCAGGGCGAGCGGCAGCACCGTCGCCCCCAGCAGGGTCCTCAGCTTCGTCGTCGGCACCGGGTGTTCCTCCCGTACGGGGCGACCGGCCGGGCGCCGGTCACCTGCGCCGAGGATGCGGGAGCGCGCCGACCGCCCGGCGGCTCCCACGCCGGACGGTCACCTGAGGGCAGCAACGGGCGACACCCGGTGGCACGCTCAGTGCCCGAGCGTCTCCCGCAGCTCCGGCGCCAGCAGCTCCCCGTGCGCCCGTACGAGGTCGTCGCACAGGTCCCAGATCCGCTCCACCGGCAGCGCGGCCGCCGTCGCCGGGTCGGCCATCGCCGCGTGCCGGATGTGCCGCGGGTCGCCGTCCGTGGCCGCGCGGACCACCAGGTCGGTGACCGAGACGTACGCCCGGTTCAGGGCCGCGCACTGCGGCGGCAGCGCGCCGACGCGGGTCGGCTGGACGCCCAACGCGTCGGTCAGGCAAGGCACTTCGACCACCGAGTCGGCCGGGAGGTTGTCGATCAGGCCGCGGTTGGGGACGTTGCCGTAGATCGTGCGGGGCGTGCCCGTGGCGATGGAGTGGATGATCTGAGGGGCGTACTCCAGGGTGCCCTCCACGGGCAGCGGGCGGCCCGCGGCGAGGGCCTCGCGGGTGCGCTCGTAGCTCGCCGCGTTCTCCTCGATGATCTCCAGGTAGGCGCCGACGGGCAGACGCAGCCGCTCGATCTCGCTGTCGTGGTGCAGATACCAGGGCACGTACTCCGAGGAGTGCTCGCTCGTCTCGGTCGGGTAGTGGCCGAGCCTGCGGTACATGTCCACCCGGACGCGGCGCAGCAGCCCCGGATCGCGGGCGATCGCCTTGTCCAGCAGCGGGTACAGGTCCTGACCGTCCCGCTCGAAACGCAGCACCCAGGCCTGGTGGTTGACGCCGGCCGCGAGGTAGGAGACCTCCTCGAAGGGGACGTCCACCAGGGCGGACAGGTCGTGCATCGTCCAGTAGACGGAGTGGCACAGACCGGTGACCTTCAGCCGTGGGGCGATGCGGCTCAGGTAGAGGACGTTCATCGCCATCGGGTTGGTGTAGTTCAACAGGTGGGCGTCGGGGCAGAGTTCGGCCATGTCCTCGGCGATGCCCTTGAGGACCGGGAAAGTGCGCAGTGCGCGGAAGATGCCGCCGACGCCCAGGGTGTCGGCGATGGTCTGGCGCAGGCCGTACCGGGCCGGGACGGCGAAGTCGGTGCGGGTGGCCGCGTCCATGCCTACCTGGACTATGTTGACGACGAAGTCGGCGTCCGCCAGTGCCGCCCGCCGGTCGAGGTGCGCGGAGATCACCGGCTTCGCTCCGCGCACGTCCGCGATGTGGCGGGCGGCGCCCTCCGCCGTCGCCAGCCGCTCCGGGTCGATGTCGTGCAACGCGACATGGACGTGGGCGAGTTCGGGGAAGGCGAACAGGTCGGCCAGCAGGCCCTGCGTGAACACCACGCTGCCCGCCCCCACGAAAACGATCTTCATCAGGTTCCTTCCGGCTCGGTGGCGGCACAGGCTTCGTCCCACGTCGGCTGTGCCGCCGTACCCCCGTGGGCGCGCGTCGACAGCGAGCCGCAGGCGACGGCGACCGCCAGAGACGCGCGCAGATCCAGTCCGCGCAGCCGCGCGGCGACGAAACCGGCGTCGAAGCTGTCGCCCGCACCCACGGTGTCGAGCGGCTCGACGGGAACGGCGGCGACACGCAGCCACTCCGCGCCGGTGTGGGCGAGGGCGCCCTCGGCCCCGTCCTTGACGACGACCGTCGGGCCGTACCGGGTCAAC
Organism: Streptomyces sp. CA-249302; assembly: GCF_050936785.1. Taxonomy (NCBI): domain Bacteria; kingdom Bacillati; phylum Actinomycetota; class Actinomycetes; order Kitasatosporales; family Streptomycetaceae; genus Streptomyces; species Streptomyces sp. CA-249302. The sequence continues at coordinate 10,292,765 of NZ_JBNJMG010000001.1, forward strand.
TCGGCTGCAGCATGCGCCAGTTGGACTTCACCGGACAGGGCGCGGGCCTCGGCCGCGTTCGGCAGCAGGAGGTCGGTCACCTTCAGGACCGGGTCCAGGAGGGCGCGGTCCCAGTGGCCGGCCGGGTCGTCGTTGGTGTCCAGCGAAGTGGTCGCCCCGTGCGCGCGGGCCTCGGCGAAGACCTCGGCCAGGGAGCGTGCGAGGCGTGGCATCAGGAAGAAGGACGAGGAGTGGACATGCCGGACGGCGGCCAGCAGTCCGGCCGGCACGTCCTCGAGGCCGGTCGCGGACAGACAGCCCGGCGAGGTGAGGATCGCCCGGTCGCCGTCGGCGGTGGTCACGATCGCCGTGAGGGGAGTGGGCAGTCGGGGATCCTGGACGAGATGGCTCACGTCCACGCCCCGCGCCACCATCGCCTGCCGGACGAACGCCCCCGCCGGATCGTCGCCCACCCGCCCCGCGAAGGCGACCCGCAGCCCGAGCCGAGCCGCCCCGCAGGCCATGATCGCCCCGGAGCCGCCGAGCACCAACCGGCCGTGCCCGACGAGCTGTTCGCGCTGCCCGAAGGCGAGCCCGCCCCTCACCGGCCCGACCACCACATCGGGATTGACATCCCCGATCACCAGCAGGTCGTACGACACCCCGCTCACCCCTTGATCCCGCTCGACGTGAGCGACTGCACGAAGGTCTTCTGCGCCAGCAGGAACGCGACCAGGACCGGCAGCACCGTGATGACGTTGCCCGCCATCACCGCCGACCACTTGGTGTGGTGCAGCCCCTGGAAGGTCGTCAGGCCGAGCTGGAGCGTGTACTGCGTGTCGTGGTTGATGGCGATCAGCGGCCAGGTCAGGTCGTTCCAGGTGGTCAGGAAGGTCAGCACGGCGACCGTCGCGAGGGCCGGCCGGGACAGTGGCAGCACGATCGAGAACAGCACCCGCAGCCGTGAGCACCCGTCGATCCAGGCCGCCTCCTCCATCTCCCGCGGCAGCGACAGGAAGAACTGCCGGAACAGGAACACCGCGAACGGCGTCACCAGCGACGGCAGGATCAGCGCGCCCAGCGTGTCGATCAGCCCGAGCCACTTCATCACCAGGAAGGTCGGGATCATCGTCAGCTGGAACGGCACCACCATCGTCGCCAGCATCAGCCCGAGCATCAGCCGCGAACCGCCGAACCGCATCCGGGCGAAGGCGTAGCCGCCGAGCGCCCCGAGCAGCAGGTTCGACAGCACGGCCACCGAGGCGACGATCAGCGAGTTGCCGAACCAGCGCGGGAAGAGCGCGTTGCCCAACATGTAGCGATAGCCGTCCAGATGGATCCCCCTGGGCCACAACGCCGGCGGGAACCGGTTGATCTCGGCGTCCGACATCACCGAACTCAGCACCAGCCACACGAACGGCACGGCGAACGCCAGCGCGATCGGCGCGAGCAGCAGATGCCAACCGAGGGTCGACCTGCGGGTGCTCGTCATCGGACGGCTCCTTCCGTACGGCCCTGCCGACGGCGTACGACCCGCAGCGCGCCGCCGGCCACCAGCAGCGCCACCGCGAGGACGTAGGCCGCGGCCGCCCCGTACCCCGCGGTGAACATCTGGAAGGCCTGCTGCCAGACGAAGTAGACGACGACCGTCGTCGATCCGAGCGGCCCGCCCTTGGTCGTCACGTAGATCAGGTCGAACACCTGAAGGGCGGTGATGCTCTCCCACAGCAGCAGGAACACGGTGACCGGCGTCAGCGCGGGCAGCGTGACATGGCGCAGCACCTGCCGGCGGTTCGCGCCGTCGAGGCGGGCGGACTCGACGAGTTCGGGCGGCACGTCCTGGAGTGCGGCGAGGTAGACGACGACACAGAAGCCGACGCCGCTCCAGAGGGAGATCAGCACTAGGAGGTAGAGCGCCTGGCCCGGGTCGGTCAGGAAGCCCTGTGAGGAGATGCCGAGGTGGTGCAGCAGTGCGTTGGCGACCCCGAACTCCGGGTCGAGGATGAAGGAGAACAGCACGCCCTGCGCGGTGGCCGACACCACGAACGGGATGAACACCAGCGTGCGGTACAGGCCGATGAGGCGGATACGGCGGTTCAGCGCCAGGGCCAGGGCGAGGCCGCCGACCAGGCTGAGCGGCACGTACAGGGCGGTGTAGAGGAGCGTGTTGCCCACCGCCGTACGGAAGCCCGGGTCCTGGGCGAGGGCGCGGTAGTTGTCGAGGCCGACCCAGCGGCTGGGCGTCACCAGGTCGTCCGCTCGGAAGGACAGCAGCAGGGACCAGACGACGGGCACGACGCTCAGGCCGAGGATCACCACCACCGAGGGGCCGATGAAGGCCCAGGCGGTGGCCCGTTCACGGCGGGCACGACGGCGGGCGGCCCGGCGGGCCGCGACGGGGAGCTCCGCCGCGGTGGGCGGCGGGAGGGTGAGGGGGCGGGGCAGTGTGGACATGACGGTCTCCCGTACCGGGGAAGTCACCTGGGGATCCGCAGGGCCGCGTCGGCCTTGTCGGCGCACCTGCGCAGGGCGTGTGCGGGGGAGTCCTGGGCGAGCAGGACGGACACGATCGCCTCGCCGAGCGGCTGGGAGATCTGCGGGTAGGCGGGGTGGACGGGCCGTACCCGCGCCGAGGTCAGCGAGTCGGTGAAGACGTCCAGGCCGGTGGTTCCGGCGCTGTACCGCCGCCACCCCGGCAGCTTCGCGGCCGCCGTGGTCAGCGGCAGACTGCCCGCCGACGCGTCCCAGCGCACGTCCTGCGCGGGCTCGGTCATCCAGCGCACGAACTCCACGGCCGCCCGCGAACGGGCCGAGCCGTTGTCGAACACCGTCCAGGTGTCCGGCCCCGAGATGGTGACCGGCCGCCCGCTGTACGTCGGCAGCGGTACGACGTCGTAGTCGATCTTCGCCTCGACGATGTCGGGGAGCTTCCAGGGCCCGGTCCCGACCATGCCGATACGGCCGCTCTGGAAGGCCTGGTACATCTGCTCGCCGCCGGGCTTCGGGTCGACGTACACACTCTTGTCGGTGGCGAGCCGGGCGAGGGTCGTGAGCGCCCGTACGCCCTCGTCGGCGAAGCCGATGTGCTTGCCGTCGGGGGCGACGACGTCTCCGCCGAGGTCCCAGATCATCGGCCACAGCCGCCAGACGGTGTCCTCGTCGCCGGTGCCGGGCCAGCCGGTGCCGAAGACACCGCGGCCGGGGTCGGTCAACGCCTTTGCCGTGGCGGCGAATTCGTCCCAGGACCAGCCGGCCCGCGGGAAGGGCAGGCCGGCCCGCCGGAAGAGCTTCCTGTTGTAGACGACGGCGAGCGAGTCGAGCAGCGCGGGCGCCGCCCGGACCCGCCCGTTGACGGTGACCGCGTCCCGCACCGGCTTCCAGTACGCGTTCCAGGGAGTCGGGCCGTCGTGCATCGCGTCGGTCAGGTCGACCACGCGCGGGCTGCGCGCGATGTTCGCCAGGTCCGAGCCGAAGATGTAGGCGACGTCCGGGTAGGACCCGGCGGCGAGGGCGGCGGTCACCTTCTGGAGCATCGCGTCGGAGATCACCCCGCCGCCGCCCGAGTCGACTCGGATCGCCGGATGCGTGCGGTTGAACTCGGCGACCAGCGCCTCCACCGCCTTGCGCGCCGTGTCGGCCTGGCCGTGCCACAGCTCCACGGTCACCCTGCCGTCGGCCCCCACCCCGCCCGAGGCGCCACCCGCGCAGCCGCTCACGGCGGCGGCCGAGGCCGCGCCGAGCAGCAGCCGACGACGTGACATTCCGGGTGGAGAACAGGCGTCGCCGGTCGTCCCGGGACTTCCGACGCGGTAGACACCCTTGACGGGCATGTCCGCTCCATCAATCGCGGGTACGACCCCGCCTCGGACCGGGTGTCCGTCGGTCCTGGCGACTTTGGCCGGGCTTGGAATTCGTCCGCTACCGGCTGGGCGCACCTCTGAGTGCCCCGCTGCGCGCGGCGGCACGTGTCCAGGATGAAAGCGCCAGGGGCCGCCCGCCGTCAAGAGGGGGCCGGGAAAGCAGAGGCCCGCGGGAGGGAACCACGTACGCTCCGAACTGGTACCCCACCCGGAAGGCAGGAGCAGCAACGATGCAGTACGTGAAGCTCGGTTCGACGGGCCTGGACGTGTCGCGGATCTGTCTGGGCTGTATGACCTACGGCCTGCCCGACCGGGGCGTGCACGAGTGGACGCTCGACGAGGAGGCGTCGCGTCCGCTGATCCGGCAGGCGCTGGAGGCCGGGATCAACTTCTTCGACACGGCCAACGTCTACTCCGACGGCACCAGCGAGGAGATCGTCGGCAAGGCGCTGCGCGACTTCGCCAACCGCGACGAGATCGTGCTCGCGACCAAGGTGAACGGCCGGATGCGGCCCGGGCAGAACGCCGCCGGACTGTCCCGCAAGGCCATCATGGCCGAGATCGACCACAGCCTGAGCCGCCTCGGCACCGACTACGTCGACCTCTACCAGATCCACCGCTTCGACCGGCACACCCCGGTCGAGGAGACCATGGAGGCCCTGCACGACCTGGTGAAGGCCGGCAAGGTCCGCTACATCGGGGCGAGTTCGATGTTCGCCTGGCAGTTCTCCAAGATGCAGTACGTCGCCGAGCGGCACGGCTGGACCAAGTTCGTGTCCATGCAGAACCACTACAACCTCCTCTACCGCGAGGAGGAGCGCGAGATGCTGCCGCTCTGCGCCGACCAGGGCGTCAGCGCACTGCCCTGGAGCCCGCTGGCCCGCGGCCGGCTCACCCGGGACTGGGGCACGGTGACCGAGCGCAGCGCGGGCGACAACTTCGGCAGCCGCCTCTACCCGGAGGGCGACCGCACCATCGTCGAGGCGGTCACCCGCATCGCGAACGACCGCGCCGTCCCGCGTGCCCAGGTCGCCCTCGCCTGGCTGCTGCACCAGGACACGGTGACGGCACCGATCGTCGGCGCCGCCAAGCCGCACCACATCGAGGACGCGGCGGCCGCGGTCGAACTGGAGCTGAGCGACAAGGAGATCGAGGAACTGGAGCAGCCCTACGCCCCGCACCCGATCGTCGGACACAGCTGACTAGTGCGGCCCGCGCGGTGCGAACTCCGTGCCGCACGGGCCGGCGCCCTCGCTCTCCGGCAGCGCGACCGGGTCGCCGCTCATCGTCAACGTCCGGTAGTACACGCCGATGCGCTCGGCCGAGCGGCCCACGTAGTGCCCGATGAACGACCGCCGGAACCGGTCCGCCGAACGGTTGGGCCCCGACCCGTGCACCAGGCTGCCGTTGAAGAACAGCACGTCACCCGGAGCCATGTCGACGGGCACGGCCGCGAGCCCCGGCGGCGGGGGCACGTACTCCCGCGCGAAGGACACCGCCTCGTCCGCCTCCTCCGGGCAGAACACGTCCATGAGATGCGTTCCCGGTACGACCTCGAGGCCGCCGTTCTCCCGGTCGATCACGTCGCAGGCCACCCAGGCCGCCACACACGTGCCCGGCTCGACCCGCAGATAGAAGTTGTCCTGGTGCAGCGCCTGCCCCCGCGCCCCCGGCGGCTTGAAGTAGAACATGCTCTGCGCGGCCAGGACCTCCTCCTCGAGCAGCACCTCCAGCACCGTCCGCAGCCGCGCGCCGAGCAGGACGCTCCGGGCCCGGTCGTTGATCTCGTGCGGGTGCATCACCCTCGGATACGCGGCGAGCGGGTCCGCCGAGTCGCGCGGCTGGAAGTGCCCCGGCACCGGCCCGCCCGCGTGCAGCGCCGCGAACTCGGCACAGAGACCGTCGATCTCCTCGTACTCGAACAGCCCGCGTACGACCGTGAAGCCCTCCTCCCGGAACTGGCGCAGTCCGTCCTGCGTCAGGATGGGAGCGCCGGTGGCGCCGTTGTCCGTGACTGTCATGCTTCCCCTCCTCGGTCAGGTCCCCCGACCCGAAACGCTAGGCCGTCACACGCCCCAGGAGGATGCCCGTGAACGCTGACGGATTGCCCATGGCTGCTGCACCGCCACCCGGGCTGGTCGTGGTCGGCCGCTACGACGAGCTGCCGGGTTACGGCATCAACCGGCCGGGCGGCGCCGAGAGTTGGCTCTTCGTCTGGACCACGGGCGGGAGCGGCCGGATCCGCCAGGGAGACACGGAGGCGCGGGCCGGCCTCGGGGACCTCGTCGTGCTCGCCCCGGGCGTCCGCCACCAGTACGCCGTCGAACCCGGCGCGCCCAACTGGCGCTTCTGGTGGGCCCATTGCCAGGCCCGCCCCGCCTGGACACCGTGGCTGCGCCCGTACGACACCGGCGACGGCCTGTACGTCGTCACCCCGACCCCCTTCGCGCTGCACGGCCGCGTGGAGGCGGCCTTCCGGCGGATGCTCGCCGACGCCCGCTGGACCGGCACCGAACCGCCGCCCTCGACCACCGCAGCCGCGGACGACCGGGTGGCCGTGGCGCACGGCACCGCGGCCCGCGAACTCGCCCTGTCCTCACTGGAGGAGGTCGTCCTGCTCACGGCCGCGACCGCACGTCCGCCGGTGCCCGTGCCCGGTGTCGACGCGCGGGTGCTTCGGGCGGAGACGCTGATCGCCGCCGATCCGGGCGCCCCGCACACGGTCCGCTCGCTCGCCGAGAGCGTCTCCCTGTCGCCCTCCCGCCTCGCCCACCTCTTCACCCGGCAGCTCGGCCTGTCCCCGATGCGGGCCCTGCGCGAGGCGCGGCTGCGACACGCGGCGCGACTGCTGGAAAGCACCGATCTGTCGGTGGACCGGGTGGCCGCGGCTTCCGGGTTCGTCAGCCCGTTCCACTTCAACCGGGTCTTCCGTGCGCGCTACGGGGTGCCGCCCGGCGTGTACCGGACGAGCGGCTCAATGGTTGGGACGTGACGTGGGGCGTCCGGTGCGACCGGTCACCTGTGTGGTCGGAGAGGTTGTTCAATGGTTGAGCATCGAGTCCGTGCGCGGCCAACTGAATACCGTTCTCAAATGGCCGACCGATAGCCGGACATCGCCGGGCGCCGAGATTGACGAATCGTCAATTTATCCTGTGCCGCGCGGAATGCACAAAACCGCGAGATCCCTTGTTAGGCCTCCCTGACCTGTGCAAAGGTGTGGCCTGTCGGCGCACAGGGAATGCTTATTCACTCTGTGTGCGCGAGGCGCCTCCCGTTCGCCCCCACGCTTCAAAAGAGCTGCCCCAGGCGGGCGTTCGAGACGCCGAACCCTGTACGAGCGGACCTCGTCGCCTTGTCGGCGGGTCCCCATACCGGTTGGTATGGACTTTATGCCGCATGGCCCCGAGAGGAATGCAGCCGTGAGAGACGCCGGCCTGTCGAATTCCCCCACGCCTGCCCGCCGGTTCGACGTGACGGACGAGCAACTGAGCGCCGAACTCAAGAAGTGGACGGGAACGACGCCCGCGCTGCAGCCGGTCGGTGAACTCCTGGACCGCCACTGGGAAGCGGCGTTCACCTATGCCCGGCTGTGCACCGACGGCGCCCCTGCCGCGGGAATGCTCACCACCGCCGCATTCACCCGGCTCTTCGGGGAGACCCTGCGGCAGAACGGGCCGACCTCCGCCTGGCGGCCCAGGCTCCTCGTCACCGTGCGCCGGATCGCGGCCGAGTGGGACAACGACCACCGTCGCGAACACCTCCACCCCGCCCTGCGCTCCGGCGCCGAGGGCGGGCAGCGGGTCGCGGCCCGGCTGCTCCCGCCGGCCGACCGGCGCCTGATGTCGGGGGCCTTCCAGCGGCTGCCCCAGTCGGCCCGCTGCCTGCTGTGGCACGTGGAGGTCGAGGCCGAGCCGCTGGAGATACCCGGCGGCCTGCTCGGCCTGGACGTGGAGGACGCGCGCGTCGAGCTGGGCCGGGCCCGTGAACGGCTGCGCGACGAGTGCCTCCAGGTCCACCGCGAACTCGCCCCCGAGCAGGAGTGCCGCCGCTACCTGCGGATGCTGGACGTGACCTACCGGCGCGGCGGAATCGACATCGACCCGGACCTCGCCGCCCACCTCGCCCGGTGCCGGCACTGCAGCCACACCGCCGACCAGCTGGCCCAGTTCAACCAGGCGCTCGGCGTCGCACTGGCCGAGGCGGTGCTCGGCTGGGGCGCCCAGGCCTATGTGGAGGCGCGGCTGGCCGGACCGGTCGAGGGCATCTCCCAGCCCCTCCCGGCGGAGGTGCAGCCCCCCACGATGGCCGGCGAGCCGTTCAGCACCCCGGGCGTCCCGATGGCCCCCATCGGCCTTCCGCCCGGCACCCCACCCAGACCCGAGGGGCGTCCCGGCTCCCGCCGCTCGGACCGGAGCCGAACCGGTTCGCATCCCGCGCCCCAGCCCCGTACCGGCTCCCGCCGCTCGGCCCAGACGGCCGCCCGGCGCGCCGCGGCCCGGCGCCGCAACCTCACCGCGGCCGTCCTCACGGTGAGCGGGCTCGTGGTCCTCCCGCTCGTCCTGTGGACGGTCCTCGGCTCCGGCGACAGCACCCCTTCGGCCGACGGCGGCCACGCATCGCCGACCCCGGCCCCGTCCAAGAGCACGGTGGCCGGCGACCCGTCCTGGATCAGCGCGAGCGAGGCCGCCCAGGGCGACGTACAAGGCAGGCTGCACAACATCGACTCCGGGCTGTGCGTGGCCGTCGTCGGCAACAAGGCCGTCAAGGGCGCCGAGACCGAACTCGCCTCCTGCTCCGCGGTGACGAGCCAGCAGTGGTCGTACGAGACCGACGGCCGCCTGCGCAGCATCGCCGACCCCGACCTGTGCCTGGACTCCCACCTCGGCTACTCGGTGCAGCTCGCCCCGTGCGCGGCCACGACCCAGAAGAACATCCGCTACGACTTCACACTCCAGGGCACGGTCGTCCCGCGCTGGGACCAGGACCTTGCGCTGAGCCCCGCCGCCACCGACGGCTCGGGCGCCCTGGTGGTCAAGAACCGCGACGGCAGCGACGCCCAGCGCTGGGTCTTCGACACGTCCAAGGCCGACCTCCAGATGCAGGTCGTCAACTGGGACGCGGACAGCACCCCGGTACCGACGCCCACCGTCAAGAAGGCCACTCCGACGCCGTCGAAGACCCCCACGCCGAAGCCGACCGCGACGACGGCCTCCCCGACCCCGTCGAACGCGTACCCCACCACGAACCCCTACTGCTACTACAACCCGTCCTACTGCGACGGCTGGGGCGGCGGTTCCGGCGGAGGGGGTTATGGCGGTGGCGGCTACGGGGGTGGGGGCTACGGCGGCGGTAACGGCCACTGATCCGGTCGGCGGCCTCAGACCCCGACGGTCTGGAGCGACAGCCACAGCGCCGCCACGGCCGCCAGGAGCGCGGCCGGGGTGGCGAGCAGGCCGAGCCGGGTGAACTCGCCGAGGTCCGCGTCCACGCCGTGCCGGTGCACGATCCGCCGCCACAGCAGCGTCGCGAGCGATCCGGCGTAGGTCAGGTTCGGGCCGATGTTCACCCCGAGCAGCACCGCGAGCACCGCGCCCGGCCCGGCCGCGGCCGTCAGCGGCAGCAGGACCAGGACCGCGGGCAGGTTGTTGATCAGGTTCGCCAGTATGGCGGCCAGCGCGGCGATGCCGAGCAGCGCGAGCAGGCCCGAGCCCGAGGGCAGTACATGGTCGAGGGCGTCGGCGAGCCCGTTGTCCACCACCGCCCGCACCACGATGCCGAGCGCGAGCACGAACGCCAGGAACGTCGGCGCCGAGGCCCGCACCGCCGAGACCGGGCCGGCCTTGCGCCGTACCAGCGCACGCCCCGCCAGCACCAGCGCGCCCGCGGTGGCCACCCACACCGGCTCGACGCCGACCGCGGAGGCCACCACGAACCCGGCGAGCGTGCAGCCCACGGTGATCAGTGCGAACAGGGGCAGCTCGGGCGTCTCGCCGGGCTCGGGGGAGTGGACGCGGGCGCTGAGGTCGTCGTCGAAGAAGCGCCGGAAGACCAGGTACTCGGCGCCGATCGCGACCAGCCAGGGCAGGGTCATCAGGGCCGCGAACCGGGTGAAGCTCAGCCCGCTGGTCTCGAAGGCGAGGAGGTTCGTCAGGTTGGAGACCGGCAGCAGCAGCGAGGCCGTGTTGGACAGGTGCGCGCACGCGTAGAGGTGGGGCTTCGCCCGTACGCCCGCGCGGGCCGCGGTGGCGATCACCACCGGCGTGAGCAGCACGACCGTGGCGTCCAGGCTGAGCACGGCGGTGATCGCCGAGGCCAGCACGAACACCGAGGTCAGCAGGCGGGTCGGGGACCCGGCCGCGCGCCGGGCCATCCACGCACCGCAGGCCTGGAACAGCCCGTCGACGTCACAGAAGTGGGCGATCACCAGCACCGCCGCCAGGAAACCGACCACGGGCCCGAGCCGTGCCGCCTCCTCCCGGGCGTGGTCCAGCGAGATCGCCCCGGTGGCGATCACGATCCCCGCCGCCGGGACGGCCACCACCGCCTCCGGCAGGCCCTTCGGGCGCAGTACGGCGAAGGCGAGGACGGCGACGAGCAGGACGGCGGACAGGGTCTCGGCGAGCGGGGTGTTCAGGGCTGGGTCCTTCGGAGTGGTTCAGGGCGGGAACCGTCAATGAAAACAGGTCGGAGTAAGACGCCTGCCCCGCCCCCGGCTCCTCAGGCCCCGGTGCCGGGGCTGAAGACGGTCAGGAAGACCGACGAGGAGTTCCCGGAGACCGGCACCTGGCCGCCGGTCCACTTCACCTTGAGCGAGTCCCGCTCGTCCGGCGGGGTCACCAGCAGCGTCGCCGGGGTGGCGGGGTGTGCGCCGCTGACGTCCGGGTTCGAGAACGACAGCCCGGCCCAGGCGCTCTGGCCCGGATCCAGGGTGACCGTCTCCGGCGTACCCGAGGAGCGCTTGGGATCCGGCCCCAGCTGCTTGCCGGAGGCGTCCGTGAACGCGGCGCCCGGGTAGCCGCGCACGGTGCAGGTGTGGGAGGCCTTGTTGGTCAGGACGATCGGGAAGTTCTCCTGCCCGGCGCCGGGGTTGTTGCGCCCGACCGTCGCGCTGAGCTGGGAGGTGAGACAACGGGTGCTGACGCTGCCGGAGGCCGACACGCCCTCGGACGGAGTACTGGTCCCCGTCCCGGCGCCGGAGGCCGAGCCGGACGGCGTCCCGGTCGGCGACGCGGTGGTGGACCCGGTCGCGGTCCCGTCGGTGGCGGGAGCGGCCGTGCCCGGCAGGGTGCTCGGCGAACTCGCCGTGTCGTCGCCGCTGCCACACGCGGTCAGCAGACCCAGCACCGCGACCGCGCTCGCGAGCAGGGCCGCCCGGCGGACGGAGGGGGACTTCTTCATCATGGTCCTCAACACTCCCGGAGGTTTCTCGCACACGCCCGGCGTATGCGTACGGCGCTCTGTGCCCCGTCATACAGGTCCGATGCCCGACGGGGCGGAAAAGTTCGCGAGTGTTGCGCGTCAGCCACCGAGACGTACGGAACCGAGGATGCGCTCGGCCGAAGGACCCTTGCCGCTCTCCCGGATCTGCACGTACACCTGCGGCCGCGCGTCACCGCCCGCCGGCGCCAGCGCGGCCTCGGTCACCGACCCGGGACCCGGGCAGCCGCTCCAGGTGCGCACCCTGCCGTGCCAGGCCGGACCGGTGTAGGTCCGGCCGCCGTCGTAGTGGCAGCCGGAGTGGACGAGACCGTTCACGGCGGCCGTGAGGTCTCCGTGCTCGCCGAGGCCGACGAACACACCGTTGACGCCCGCACCCAGGTCCTGCCACTTCGCCAGGTCGTCCGCGACCGCGAACCCCGGCTCGTGCCCGGCGGGCAGCCCGAGCGCCCGCGGATCCCAGCCCGAGTCCCGCAGTTGGCGATCCCAGGCGGCGGGTACGTCGGCCACGACCCGGCCGCTGCTGTCGGCGACCCGCAGCTCGGCAGCCGGCGCCGCCCCGCGCGCCAGCGTGAGCGTCACGCCGACCACCGCGGCCACCGCGACGACGCCGGACAGCGCGAGGACCGTCCGATGCCGCCGGGGTCGCGGTCCCGCGGCGAGGCGGTCCAGCTCCTCCGCGAAGGCCTGCGCGCTCGGCCAGCGACGTCCGCGGTCCGGTTGCAGCGCCCGCATCAGGGCCCGCCGGACCGCCGGGTCGAGCCCCGTCCGCAGCCGGTCGGGCCGTACGACCCGGCCCGGCGCACCCGGCACCGCCCCGGTGACCAGGTGATAGCCGACCGCCCCCAGGCTGTACACGTCGGCCCGCGCGTCGATCCCCGCGCCCACCTCCGCCTGCTCGGGCGGCCGGTAGCCCGCCGACCCCGCGGCCTGGGTGAGCCCGGACGCCTGCGCCAGGCTCTTCGCCAGCCCCAGGTCGGCCAGCAGCACCCGCGAACCGCCCTCGGCCAGCAGCACGTTGGTCGGCTTGATGTCCCGGTGCACGATCCCCGCCTCGTGCAGCGCGGCCGCGCCCCGGGCGGCCGCCGCCGTCAGCCGCAGCGCCTCGGACACGGGCAGCGGACCGGCGTCCAGCAGCTCGGCGAGGGTGCCGCCGTCGGCGTACTCCATCACGAAGTACGGCCTGCCGTCGGGCAGTTCACCGATGTCGTAGACCTGCACCACCCGCTCCGAACCCGCCCGCCGCAGCATGCGCGCCTCGGCCAGGAAGCGTTCGCGGACGTCGAGGCGGTGGGACCAGTTGTCGGCGAGGACCTTCACGGCGACCGGTGCTTCGAGCACGTCGTCGTGGGCGAGCCAGACCGTGCCGAACGCGCCCGAACCCAGGCGCCGCTCCAGGCGGTAGCGCCCGATCCGTTCGACGGAGTGCATACGACTATCATGCCTGGCCGTGGACCGATCCCGAGCAGAGCAGCTCGTCCCGCCGGCCGAGGAGCTGGCCCGCGGCGCGGCGGCGGGCGACGGCGCCGCGCTGGAGGAGCTGCTGCACGCGATCCGGCCCGAGGTCCTCCGGCGCTGCGGACGGTTCCTGCCCTGCCGGGAGGACGCCGAGGAGGCGGCCCAGGACGTCCTGCTCCAAGTCGCCCGCAGGATCGGCACCTTCGAGGGGCGCAGCCGCTTCAGCACCTGGCTGCACACTGTCGTCGCCAACTGCTGTCGGCAGAAGTACCGGGAGCTGAAACGCCGGGCCGCCGAACAGCCCGTCCCGGTCCACGACGACCGGCAGGCCGATCCGCGCACCACCAGCGTGATCGCCGGTTCGCGCCTCGACCTCCTCGACGCCCTGGACCGGCTGGAACGCGAACGCCCGCACCTGGTGGCGCCGTTGGTCTACCGGGACATCTGCCAGCTCGACTACGCCGAGGCCGCCGAACGGGCCGGTGTGCCGCTGGGCACCTTCAAGTCGCGGCTGCACGAGGCGCGTCGGCAGGTCAGGCCGTGGCTCGCGGACGGGTCCTGACGCTCACTCGTCGTCGAGCAGCCCGATCTCCGCCCAGATCGTCTTGCCCTCCGTGGTGTGCCGGCTGCCCCAGCGCTGGGTGAGCTGGGCGACCAGCAGCAGCCCGCGGCCGCCCTCGTCGAAGGTCTTCGCCCGGCGCAGATGCGGCGCCGTGTGGTTGGTGTCGGAGACCTCGCAGATCAGCGTGGTCGCGTCGTGGATCAGCCGGAGCCGGATCGGATGGGCACCGTACCGGATCGCGTTGGTGACCAGCTCGCTCACCACCAGCTCGGCGGTGAAGGAGGCCTCCAGCAGCCCCCAGACCTCGAGTTGCCCCACGACCTGCTTGCGGATGGGGGCGACCAGCGCCGGGTCGGCCGGGATGTGCCAGGTCGCGACCTGGGAGGCGGGCAGCCCGCGGGTGCGGGCCAGCAGCAGCGCCACGTCGTCCGCCGCGCCGCCCGGCGGCAGCAGGGCGTGCAGGATCCGGTCGCAGGTCTCGTCCAGCGAGTCGGCGTACGTGGCCAGCGCGTCGCACAGCAACTGGTGGCCGGCGTCGACGTCCCGCTCACGGGATTCGATCAGACCGTCCGTGTAGAACGCCAGCACGCTGCCCTCGCGCAGCTCCAGCTCGGCCGACTCGAACGGCAGCCCGCCCAGGCCCAGCGGCGGCCCGGCCGGGAGCTTCACCCCTTCCGGCTCGCCGTCCGGCACCATCACGACCGGCGGCGGATGCCCCGCCCGCGCCATCGTGCAGCGGCGCGAGACCGGGTCGTAGACCGCGTACAGACAGGTGGCCCCCACCTCGCCGGGGCTGCCCTCGCTGCCCGCCTCCGCGGACAGCCGTACGACCAGGTCGTCGAGGTGGGTGAGGAGTTCGTCGGGAGCGAGGTCTATGTCGGCGAGAGTGCGGACGGCGGTGCGCAGCCGGCCCATGGTGGCCGAGGCCTGGATGCCGTGGCCGACGACGTCCCCGACGACCATGGCGACCCGCATCCCGGACAGCGGGATCACGTCGAACCAGTCGCCGCCCACCCCGGCCCGGGCCGCCGGGAGATAGCGGGAAGCGGCGTCCACGGCCGCCGTGCGCGGCAGCGATCTCGGCAGCAGGCTGCGCTGGAGGGCGAGGGCGGTCTCGCGCTCGCGGGAGAACCGGCGGGCGTTGTCGATGCACACGGCGGCCCGCGCGGTCACCTCCTCGGCGAGCAGTACGTCGTCGGGTGTGAACGGGTCCTCGCGTCTGAAGCGGGCCAGGACGGCGACGCCGAGCGTGAGGCCGCGGGCCTGGATCGGCACGGACATCGTGGAGTGGATGCCGTACTCCTTGATCCGCTCGAGGCGGGCCGGGTCCCAGGTCAGCCAGTCGTCGAGGTCGTCGGACTCGATCGTGGCCACGATGGTGTGGCCCGCCAGCAGCGAGTCGGCCTGCGGGGACGGGACCGGGTAGAGGTCCAGGTGCCCCGGCTTGACCACGGCCTCGGGGGTGCCGGGGTTGAGGGAGCGGTGGGCGGCGCGGCGCAGGCTGATCGGGGCGCTCAGCGGTCCGGCGAGGGGCTCGGCCCCGGAGTCCGGCGGGTCGAGCAGGTCGACGCTGACGAAGTCGGCGAGCGCGGGGACGCAGACCTCCGCGAGCTCCTGAGCCGTTCGGGTTACGTCGAGGGTGGTGCCGATACGGACACTGGCCTCGTTGACGAGCTGGAGCCGCTCGCGGGCCATGTACTCCTCGGTGAAGTCGTGGGCGGCGACGCACACGCCCCGCACCCGTCCCGTCGCGTCGGTGACCGGGGCCATCCGGGCCAGCCAGGCGTGTGCGCGGACGTCCCCGCCGGCCGGTACATGGGTGCGCACGTCGTGGCCCTGGCCGGTGGTGAGGACGCGCCGCAGATGACGCTCTATGTCTGCGCTCTGCCGTCGGCCGGTCATCTCGAACGCGCGCAGCCCCCGTACCCGCTCCTCGGGCAGCCCCAGCACGTCCGCCATGACCTCGTTCATCCGCCGCAGCCGGAGCCGCTCGTCGTAGATCGCCACGGCACAGGGGGACTGGAGGAGACCGACCTGCTCCAGCGGATCGTCGGCCGCGCGCGGGGCGTCACCCTCCAGGGGCGTCACCACGAGCCAGCGGACCGGTCCGCCCTCCTCGGCCTCGACACGGTGCACCAGCAGCCAGACGGGCACCGGGTCGCCGTCCCGGTGGCGGAGCGTGACGATGCCGTGCCAGCGGATGTCGCGGGGATCGAACTCCGGACCCGGGGCCGTCTCGATCACCAGGTCGGTGGCCCGGCGGCCCAGGACGTCCGCCGCCGGCCAGCCCAGCAGCCGCTGAGCACCGTCGTTCCACTCGACGAGCGTGCCGCCCGCATCGATGACCGCCCGCGCTGTCGCGGCATCGTCGAACGGGTACACCGGACTCATCGTCGCCACTCCATCGCGCGCACTCACAGTGAACAGCCAGGTCACTTGGGTTCCAGCCTAGTGCGTCAAAGCCCGCCACGTTCGGAGAACCCCTGGCCGGGGGTGTGAACGGTCAAGGGGGAATTCCGGTCGTCGTGACGCACGCGGCAGAAGTCGTCCGCCGCACCCTTGACGGGCCTGTGCGGCGCCCCGTCAGAATCTGTTTGTTCACGATCAGTTGTGAGTACTTCTGGGCCCTGATGAGGGAGAGCCGCATGACGGTCACTCGCAGATCGGTTTTGATCGCCTCCACCGCCGCGCCCGCGGCCGGAGCGCTCCTCGCCACCCCGGCGGCCCGCGCCGCCGAGGCCGCCGGGAGCGCGTCCGGCCGCCGCACGGTCGCCCTGCGCGACGGCTGGCGCTTCGCGCTGGTCAACGCGGGCGGGATCACCGATCCGACCGGCGCGTACGCGAACGCCCCCGACCCCGGCTACGACGACTCGGCGTGGCGCGAGGTCGCGGTCCCGCACGACTGGAGCATCGAGCAGACCCCCACCACCGAGAACGGCACCACCAGCGGCACCGGCTTCTTCCCCGGCGGCCTCGGCTGGTACCGCCTCGCCTTCACCCTGCCGCCCGCGCTCGCCGGGAAGCGGATCTCGGTGGAGTTCGACGGCGTCTACATGGACTCCTACGTCTACTGCAACGGCACCCAGGTCGGCCGTCACCCCTACGGCTACACCGGCTTCGCCCTCGACCTCACCGGTCTGGTGCACACGGACGGCAGCACCGAGAACGTCATCGCGGTCAAGGTGCAGAACCAACTCCCCAGCAGCCGCTGGTACTCGGGCAGCGGCATCTACCGCGAGGCCCGCCTGGTGATCACCGAGCCGGTGCACGTGGAGCGCTGGGGCACGTACGTGACCACGCCGGACATCACCGGCGAGCGGGCCGTGGTACGGGTGCGCACCTCGGTGGTGAACGAGTCGGGAGCCGAGAGCCGGGTCGAGGTCCGCACGGCGGTGAAGGACCCCGACGGCCGTACGGTGGCCCGCGCGGCCGGCACGGTCACGGTCACCGACAGGACCGTCGAGACCCACGAACTCACCGTCCCCAAGCCCGAGTTGTGGGACATCGCGACCCCGGACCACCGCTACACCGTGGAGACCGAACTCCGGGTGGGCGGCAGGACCGTCGACACCTACCGCACCCCCTTCGGTATCCGCACCTACCGCTTCGACCCGGACGAGGGCTTCTCCCTCAACGGTACCCACACCAAGATCAAGGGCGTCGACCTCCACCACGACCAGGGCGCCCTCGGCTCCGCCATCAGCGTCGACGCGGTCCGCAGACAGCTGACCATCATGAAGTCGATGGGCGTCAACGCCTTCCGCACCTCCCACAACCCGCCCTCGCCGCAGATCATCCAGGTCTGCGAGGAGCTGGGCATCGTGATGATGGTGGAGGCCTTCGACTGCTGGAAGACCGGCAAGACCAAGTACGACTACGGCCGCTTCTTCGACGAGTGGTGCGAGCAGGACGCCACCGAGATGGTCCTCGCGGCCCGCAACTCGCCCGCCGTGGTGCTGTGGTCCATCGGCAACGAGATCCCCGACTCCACCTCCACCGCCGGGCTCGCGATGGCCGACCGGATCATCGGCGCGATCAGGGCGGCCGACGACACCCGGCCCCTCGTCATCGGCTCGGACAAGTACCGGGGCGTGCCCGCCAAGGGCTCGGCCTCCGACCTGATGCTCGCCAAGCTCGACGGCCTCGGCCTCAACTACAACACCGCCAAGTCGGTGGACGCCCTGCACGCGGCCTACCCGCACCTGTTCCTCTTCGAGTCCGAGTCCTCCTCGGAGACCTCGACCCGCTCGACGTACCAGGAGCCGGAGCACCTGAACACCGGCGAGAACTACACGCCGGGCAGGCGGGCCACCTCCTCGTACGACAACAACCTCGCCTCCTGGACCATGAGCGGGGAGTACGGCCACAAGAAGGACCGGGACCGGAAGTGGTTCGCCGGGCAGTTCCTGTGGTCCGGCATCGACTACATCGGCGAGCCGACGCCGTACAACGTCTTCCCGGTCAAGGCGTCCTTCTTCGGCGCGGTCGACACGGCCGGCTTCCCCAAGGACATGTACTACCTGTTCCAGAGCCAGTGGATCGGCGAACCCATGGTCCATCTGCTGCCCATGAGCTGGAACCACGAGGACGGCGACACGGTCGAGGTCTGGGCCTACTCCAACGTCGGGACCGTCGAGCTCCTCCTCAACGGAAAGTCCCTCGGCACGCGGACCTTCGACACCAAGAAGACCACCGACGGGCGCACCTACCTGGAGACCACCGAGGCGACCGGCGACGACAAGACCTTCACCGGCGGCCCCTACCCGGGCAGTTACACCAGCCCCAACGGCAGCGCGGGCAAGCTGCACCTGATCTGGAAAGTGCCTTACGTGCCCGGTGAGTTGAAGGCGGTGGCGCGCAGCGACGGCAAGGTGGTGGCCACCGATGTGCTGCGCACGGCGGGGGAGCCCCATGCCGTACGGCTCACCGCCGACCGCAAGTCCCTTGCCGCGGACGGGCGTTCGCTCGTCTTCGTGACCGCGGACGTGGTCGATGCCCGGGGTGTGGTGGTGCCGGACGCCGAGCACCTGATCACCTTCGACGTCGCGGGCGGCTCCCTCGCCGGGCTCGACAACGGCCGCGAGGAGAGCGCCGAGCGCTACCAGGCCAGCACCCGGACGGCCTTCCACGGCAAGGCCCTCGCCATCGTGCGGTCCGGCACCAAGGCGGGCGCGCTGAAGGTGACGGCGCGGGCGGAGGGGCTGCGGAAGGGTACGGCGACCGTGCGTACGACGCATGCCCGCTCGGTCGCGGCGACCGCCCCGACGCCGTTCCAGCCGGATTACCCGGCCGCCCCGAACTACCCCTTGGTGGACGCGAGTTACTCCGGCCGCCCCGACACCCTCCCCGCCGCGATGCTCGACGGCGACACGGCCACCGGCTGGTCCAACGGCTTCGCCAAGTCGGCCACGGCTCTGCTGCCCGCCTTCAGCGGAGCCAGGACCAAGGACTGGGTCTCCGTCGACTACGGGCGCACCCGGAGCTTCACCCGGGTCGAGGTCTCCTTCACCGTCGACGCCACGCACAGCCTGCCCGCCTCGGTGGAGGCGGCCGTGTGGGACGGCCGCGCGTACGTGCCCGTCACGGGCGCGGCGGTCGACTGGGCCACCTCCTCGGACGCGGCCACCGTCGTCACCTTCGACGCGGTGAGCGGCTCCCGGCTGCGGCTGACGCTGACCAGCGCGCATCCCGGGCAGGCCGTCGGAGCGGCGCGCATCAGCAAGCTGGAGGCGCCCGCGAGCTGAGCAGGGCGTGACGGTCCGGGCGGGAACCAGTCCCGTCCGGACCGTTGACGGGGTGTCATGGCTCCAACAAGCATGGCTGCGTCCGCATCTGGGAGCGCTCCCATCGGCGCGTGCCGGTGAGCGTCACCCGTACCTCCCTCCCGAGGAGCCCAGACGTGAAACGACGCAGAACCGCGCTGCTGACCCTGACCGCCCTGCTGGGAGCCGTGCTCACCGCGCTCCCGGCAGGGCCCGCGGCCGCCGACGAGGTGGAGCAGCTGAAGAACGGCACCTTCGACACCACCACCGACCCCTGGTGGGCCACCGGCAACGTCACCGCCGGTCTCTCCGGCGGACAGCTCTGCGCGGACGTCCCCGGCGGCACCGCCAACCGCTGGGACGCCGCCGTCGGCCAGAACGACGTCACGCTGGTCAAGGGGGAGTCGTACCGCTTCGCCTTCAAGGCGTCCGGCTCGCCCGAAGGCCATGTGGTGCGGGCGATCGTGGGGCTGCAAGTGGCGCCGTACGACACGTACTTCGAGGTCAGTCCGCAACTGAGCGTCTCCGGCGACACCTATTCCTACACCTTCACCTCGCCCGTCGACACGACCCAGGGCCAGGTCGCCTTCCAGGCCGGCGGCAGCGTGGACGCCTGGCGGTTCTGCATGGACGACGTGTCACTGCTCGGCGGGGTCCCGCCGGAGGTCTACGAGCCGGACACCGGGCCGCGGGTGCGCGTCAACCAGGTCGCGTATCTGCCGTCCGGCCCGAAGAACGCCACCCTCGTCACGGACGCCACCGCCAAGCTGCCCTGGCAGCTTCATGATGCGGACGGGGCCACGGTCGCGCACGGCTGGACAGCGCCGCGCGGGGTGGACGTCTCCTCCGGGCAGAACGTGCACTCGATCGACTTCGGCGCCTACCGCAAGCAGGGCAAGGGGCTGACGCTGGTGGCCGACGGGGAGACCAGCCGGCCGTTCGACATCGGCACGGGCGCGTACAAGCAGCTGCGGCTCGACTCGGTGAAGTACTACTACACACAGCGCAGCGGCATCGCGATCAGCGACGACCTGCGCCCCGGGTACGGCAGGGCGGCCGGACACCTCAACGTCGCGCCGAACCAGGGCGATGACAACGTCCCCTGCCAGCCGGGCGTCTGCGACTACACGCTTGACGTCACCGGCGGCTGGTACGACGCCGGCGACCACGGCAAGTACGTGGTCAACGGAGGCATCGCCACCTGGGAGCTGCTGAGCACGTACGAGCGTGAACTGCTCGCGCGTACAGGGGAGTCGGAGAAACTGCGCGACGGCACGCTGGCCATCCCGGAGAGCGGCAACAAGGTGCCGGACATCCTCGACGAGGCCCGCTGGGAGCTGGAGTTCCTGCTGAAGATGCAGGTGCCGGACGGGCAGCCGCTGGCCGGCATGGCCCACCACAAGATCCACGACGAGCAGTGGACCGGCCTGCCCCTGCTGCCGAGCGAGGACCCCCAGAAGCGCGAACTGCACCCGCCGTCCACGCAGGCGACCCTCAACCTGGCGGCGACGGCGGCCCAGGCGGCCCGCCTCTACCGCCCCTACGACCGCGCCTTCGCCGCCAAGGCCCTCACGGCCGCCCGCAAGGCATGGTCGGCGGCGCTCGCGCACCCGGCCATGTACGCCTCCGCGAGCGACGGCACCGGAGGCGGCACCTACGACGACACCAACGCCACCGACGAGTTCTACTGGGCGGCGGCGGAGCTGTATCTCACCACGGGCGAGAAGCAGTTCGCGGACCACGTCCTCAACTCCCCGGTGCACACGGCCGACATCTTCGGCCCCCTCGGCTTCGACTGGGGCCGGACGGCGGCCGCGGGACGCCTCGACCTCGCCACCGTGCCGAGCAGGCTGCCCGGCCGGGACAAGGTGCGCGAGTCGGTCGTCAGGGGCGCGGACTCCTACCTGTCGACGCTCAAGGCGCAGCCGTACGGCATGCCGTACTCCCCGCCCGACAACATCTACGACTGGGGCTCCAGCCACCAGGTCCTCAACAACTCGGTCGTGCTGGCGACGGCGTACGACATCACCGGCGCCTCGAAGTACCGGGACGGCGCGGTCCAGAGCATGGACTACATCCTCGGCCGCAACGCGCTGAACATCTCGTACGTCACCGGCTACGGGGAGGTCAACTCCCACAACGAGCACAGCCGTTGGTACGCCCACGAGCTCGACCCGAACCTCCCGAACCCACCGCACGGGACACTCGCGGGCGGCCCCAACTCCTCCATCCAGGACCCCTACGCACAGAGCAGACTCCAGGGCTGTGTCGGCCAGTTCTGCTACATCGACGACATCCAGTCCTGGTCGACCAACGAGACCGCGATCAACTGGAACGCGGCCCTGGCCCGGATGGCGTCCTTCGTCGCGGACCAGGGCTGACCGGGTCTAGACGCCGGCCCACTTGCGGAGCAGTGCCTCGCGTTCCTCGCGGCGCGGGGTGCCCTCCGTGGCGTGGGCGCGGCCCCAGGCGAGCAGGTCGTCGAGGGGCTCGCCCCGGTCGGTGATCCGGTCCAGGAGGACACGGGAGAGCTCGTGCTCGTCGGGTGTGTAGATGCCGCCGACGACGACCGAGGAGACACTCACCTCCTCGGTGCCGTCGGTGGTGTCCACCCGTACGGTGAAGGCCGGGGGCAGTACGCCGTCGCCGCTCACCAGGACGAGCACCGAGTCCAGCGCGAGCGAGGCCAGCCGCCGTGCGCTCGAGCGCACGGCCACGTCGGTGGCCTCGATGCGCCGCACCTCGTCCCAGCCCCAGGACGATCCGTGCTCGACGCCCAGGGTCTCGACGCCGTGCTCGGTCAGTCTGACCCCGGCCGCCGTCCCGACGGGCTCCGCCCCCACGTACACGCGGTCCTCGGTGATCCAGAACAGGCCGACCATGGCCATCGGTGCCTCCCCAGGCGGAGCGACGGGCGGACGTCGGTGCATGCCCGGCTGTCGGTGTGAGAGACACCGGGGGAGCGGCCGCGGTTGCGCCGGCCTCCGCGCTACTGCGGCTCGTGCTCGACGAGTTCCCGGGGGCGCTCGTGCGCCGTCAGGGTGTGCAACTCGGCCCGGGTGAGCGGCTGGTGCACCTCGACGTACTCACCGTGCGGCAGCCGCTTGATCACGCCGGTCTCCCGGCCGTGCAACACCAGTTCACGGTCCCGGAGTTGGAGACCGAGGCAGACGCGGCGGGTGACGACGAAGACGACGGCCGGGAGGACGAACACCGCGACGCGGACCGTCCACGTCACCGTGTTGATCGACAGATGCAGGCGGGTCGCCACGATGTCGTTGCCGCCGCCCGCCAGGAGGATCAGGTACAGGCTGATCCAGGCCGCGCCGATCGCCGTGCGGACCGGGCGGTTGCGCGGCCGGTCCAGGAGATGGTGCTCGCGCCTGTCACCGGTGAACCGCGCCTCCAGGAACGGGTAGACGCCGATGAAGACCAGGAGCAGCGGGAACACCACGATCGGGATCAGCACACCGAGCACCAGGGTGTGGCCCCACACGTTGACCTCCCAGCCCGGCATCACCCGGACCAGGCCCTCCGCGAAGCCCAGGTACCAGTCGGGCTGCGCGCCCGTGGAGACCCGGTCGGGACGGAAGGGGCCGTACACCCAGACCGGGTTGACGGTCGCCACGGCGGCGAGGATCGACAGCGCGCCGAACACCAGGAAGAAGAAGCCGCCCGCCTTCGCCAGGTAGACCGGCATGAACGGCGTGCCCACGACGTTGCGTTCGGTCCGCCCGGGGCCCGCGAACTGGGTGTGCTTGTGATGGACGACCAGGATCAGGTGCGCCACGACGAGCGCCGCCATGATGCCCGGGATCAGCAGGATGTGCAGCGAGTAGAAGCGGGCCACGATGTCATGGCCCGGGAACTCGCCGCCGAACAGGAACATCGAGAGATACGTCCCCACGATCGGCACCGACAGCAGCGCGCCGTTGACGAAGCGCAGTCCGGTGCCCGACAGCAGGTCGTCCGGCAGCGAGTAGCCGAACAGGCCCTCGAACAGGCCGAGGAGCAGCAGCGTCCAGCCGAACAGCCAGTTCACCTCCCGCGGCCTGCGGAAGGAGCCGGTGAAGAAGTGCCGCATCATGTGCACGAGCATCGCGGCGACGAAGACCAGCGCCGCCCAGTGGTGCAGCTGCCGGACCAGCAGGCCGCCGCGCACGTCGAAGCTGATGTCCAGCGTGGAGGCGTACGCCTCGGACATCCGCACGCCGTTCAGCGGGACGTAACTGCCGTGGTACGTCACCTCGTTCATCGACGGATGGAAGAAGAGGGTGAGGTAGATGCCGGTCAGGATCAGGACGACGAAGCTGTACAGGCAGATCTCGCCCAGCAGGAAGGACCAGTGGTCCGGGAAGACCTTGCGCAGGTACTTCCGGCCGAGCGAGTGGATGCCGAGCCGGCCGTCCAGCCAGTCGGCGACGCGCTCGCCCTTGCCGGGGTCGGCCGCCCTGCCCGGGGTCTCGGTGGTGCTCACTCCGCCTCCTCGGGGTCCTGGGTTTCCCTGTGCACGTGCGTGAGCTTGTCGGGGTTGGTGACGATGTAGACGCCGCTGACCCGGTCGCCCTCGGGCGTGAGGTCCATGACCATGACGGCGTACGGGGAGTCGCCCTCGAACAGCACGGCGGCGTCGTCGCCGTTGACCCGGCGGTAGCTCAGGTCGAGGTGCGGCCGGTCGCGCCGGGTCGTGAACGAGCTGATCAGGCGGACCACCTTGTCCCGGCCGTGCACGGGACGCAGCCCCGTCGCCCGGCGCTTGCCGCCGCCGTCCGACCACACGGTGACGTCCGGCGCGAGGATCTCCATCAGCTCGCCGATGTCCCCGCCGAGCGCCGCCCGCACGAACCGCTCGGTCGCCTCCCGCCGGACCCGCGGATGCGCCTGGTACAGCGGGCGCCGGGCGTGCACATGGGTCCGCGCGCGGTGCGCGAGCTGCCGTACGGCCGACGGTTTCCGGTCGACGATGTCCGCGATCTCGGTGTGCGGGTAGCCGAACACCTCGTTGAGCACGAACACCGCCCGTTCCAGCGGGGTCAGCGACTCCAGGACCACCAGCATCGCCAGTGAAACGGACTCGGTGCGCAGGGCCGGGTCGTCCGGCGTCTCCTCGTCGGCGACCAGGGGCTCCGGCAGCCACGGGCCGACGTAGGTCTCGCGGCGGCGGCTGATCGTGGCCTGCCGCTGGAGGGCGTGGTTGACGGCGATCCGGACCAGGTAGGCGCGCGGATGGGCGATGCCGTCGGTGCCCCGGGCCGACCACGACAGCCAGGTGTCCTGGAGCACGTCCTCGGTGTCGGCGACGCTCCCCAGCATGTTGTAGACGAGGCTGAACAACAGCTCCCGATGGTCCATGAAGACATCGGTCGCCCCGTCGGTGACTTGGCTCTCTGACATGTGGCCTCCCCGCTGCCGCGCTCACAACTGGGAGGGGACAGCGGGGTCGGAATGTGACAACGAACGGCCGATATGTGACGTAGGTCTCATGATTTTCGGGTCGCGTCACACTCGCCGCCCGCAGCGCCCTCTTGAACGCGAGTCCGGAGCCAGGAGTCCGGCACCGCGAACGAGGGAGCAGTCCGATGAGTATCGACTTCACCGCCATGTACGCCGCCCACGACGCCTTCCGACGGGACCTGGAGCGCCTCGCTCGGGCCGTCGACGAGGGCCGGGCGCACACCCCCGGAGTCCGCGCCGGCTGGGAGAACTTCAGGCATCAGCTGCACATCCACCACACCGCCGAGGACAGCGACCTGTGGCCCCGCACCCGGGAGCGCGCCGCCGGCCGCCCGCGCGACCTGGCCCTGCTCGACGACATGGAGTCCGAGCACTCCCGTATCGACCCGCTGCTCGCGGCCGTGGACACCGCGCTGGCCGACCAGGCGCCCGAACTGCCCGACCTGGTACGGGCGTTGACGGCCACCCTCGACGACCATCTGGGGCACGAGGAGGACAGCGCGCTGCCGCTGATGCAGGACGTCCTGACGCCCGCCGACTGGTCCGCCTTCACCGGCCGCATGCGTGAGGTCCAAGGCCTGCGCGGGGCCGCGGTGTTCGTGCCGTGGATCGTGGACGGCGCCCCGGCCGCCGACCGCGCCGCGTTCCTGGACGCCATGCCACCGCCCGTGCGGGTCCTCAACCGGCTGTTGTGGGAGGGGAGTTACCGCCGCAAGGGGATCTGGGCCGGCGCCTAGCG
This sequence comes from Streptomyces sp. CA-249302, assembly GCF_050936785.1. NCBI lineage: Bacteria > Bacillati > Actinomycetota > Actinomycetes > Kitasatosporales > Streptomycetaceae > Streptomyces > Streptomyces sp. CA-249302. The sequence goes on from NZ_JBNJMG010000001.1 coordinate 10,318,016, forward strand.
CTCGCAGGGTTCCCGGGCCGGCTCTCGGCCCCCGCTAGGAAGCGTCGTGGAAGACGATGCCGAGCGCGTGCCGGTGCCCGGAGCGTACGACGCTCACACCGTGCCGCATCGCTCCGGCCGACCAGCCGCGCTGTGTGCGCACCGGGCGGTCCCGGGTGGTGAAGACCAGGCCGTGCCCCTGCCGGAGCGCGGTCGCGGTGCCCCGGGACTGGGCCCGGGCGCGCTGCTCGACCATGAGGAACTCGCCGCCCGTGTAGTCGCCGCCGTACTCGTCGAGGCCGATCACCACCTGGAGCGGGAAGACCAGCTCGCCGAACACGTCCCGGTGCAGCGCGTTCCAGTCGCCCTCGGCGTAGCGCAGCAGGATCTGCGCCGACCGGTCCTGCCCGGCCGCGTGACACCGCTCCAGCCACTCGTCCAGGGAGTCCGGCCAGGGCGCCGGACGGCCGAGGCGGGCCGCCCAGTCCCGGGCGACCGGCAGCAGCCGCGGATACAGCGCGGCGCGCAGTGCGGCCACCGGGGCCGGCAGGTCATGGGTGAAGTAGCGGTACTCGCCCGAGCCGAACCGGTGCCGCGCCATGTCGACCGTCGTCCGGAACAGCTCCGGCTTCTCGTACAGCGCGGCCAGGTCACGGCACTCGGCCGGCGTCAGCAACCGCCCCGTCGGCGAGTTGCCGAGCACGTCGAGCTCGGCGGCGAGAGCCGCCCAGTCGGTCTCGGCGACACGTCGGCGGGCCTGCGCGGGGGTGGGCGTCATGACAGCTCCAGCATGGGCTGTAGTGCACCCTCGTGCGTGAGCAGCCGCACCTTGGCCTCGACCCCGCCCGCGTACCCGCGCATCGAGCCGTCGGCGCCGATCACACGGTGACACGGGCGGACGAGCAGAAGCGGGTTGGCGCCGACCGCGGCACCCACGGCGCGGATCTCGTCCCGCTCCACGCCCAGCCGCGCGGCGAGTTCCCCGTACGTGGTCGTGCCGCCGTACGGGATGTCGTCGAGCGCCCGCCACACCCGCTGCTGGAACTCCGTCCCCGCGGGCGCGAGGCTCAGCCCGAAGCGGGTGAGCCGGCCCGCGAAATAGGCGGACAGCTGCCGGGCGGCCTCGCCGAAGGCCTCGTCGTCGCGCCGCCATCCGGCACCGACGGCGGGCGCCTTCCGCTGCCCCGGCAGGGACAGCGACCGAAGGCCCGTGCCGTCGCCGGTCAGCAGCAGCTCGCCCAGTGGACTGTTGATCGTCGCGTACGTCGTCTGTGTCGTCATGGCTTCAGTCTGCTGCGCCGCGCGGCCCGCGACCGGCGGGAATCGGACCTGGACCTCGCCCCGGACGAGCCCCGGAAGGTACCACGGCAAGGCTGCTCTGAGCAGGGAGTATTTACGAGTAAGTACCCCGGCGGTACCGTGAAGGCATGCCAGCTCTGAATGTGGAGTTCAGCGATCGCGAACTAGAGGACCTGCGCCAGATCGCCAAGGAACGCGGTACGTCGATGAAGGCGCTCGTGCGCGAGGCCGCCGCGGCCGACATCGCCCGGCACCGGGCGCTACAGGAGGGCGCGGAGGAGTTCCGCCGCTTCTTCGCCACCCACGCCGACGAGTTCGCGGCCGCCTTCCCCGACGACGAACCAGCGGGCGCGAGCGAGGGGCGGGTCGCCTGACCGATGGCATCCGTCATCCACATCGACGTGCCCTGGCTGCTTCAGCGCCACGAAGAGGTCCTGCCGGACCAGCCCACCGTCAACGACTTCTCCGCGCTGGTCGCCGCCGTCGCCCGGCACCGCGTCGACCCGCCCCGCCTGGGGGTCGACTCCGACCCGGCCTGGCGGGCCGCCGCGCTGCTGCACACCCTCGCGCTGCTCAAGCCGCTGCCCTCGGCCAACGCCCGCTTCGCCTGCTCGACCGCCGTGGCGTACATGTTCGTCAGCGGCGTCGGCATCGACCCGCCCTACGGCGCCCTCGTCGACCTGGTCCGTGACCTGATCGACGGCAAGGTCGACGTGTACGGCGCGGCCGACCGGCTGCGCTCCTGGCAGATCTGACGGCCGCCGGCCTCCGCCGGGCGGCGTCGGTGTCCGAGGGGTGTCGGCGCGCCTTCGGGGGCCGCCGCCCGCTGCGCGCCGACCCGCCCCGGGGCCGCCGACCGAGGGCGGGAGGAACAAGGTCGGCGGCCCGTTCGGCGCAGGAGAGCCGCCGTCCTGCGCGGGGCCTTTCGAGAAGGGCCGACTCCAGTGCACTACGGGGTGGTGCGCGCCGGGAGCGTGCGCGTCGCTCCGGCGCGTGCGCCTGTTTCACACGGGGCGCATGGAATGAGGAAAGCTCGTACGGGTGAGGAGAGTTGCCGCCGTATCTGACTTTCTTTCAAAGAGGCGGATGTTGCTCAAGTGCCTTGTTGGGCATGTGTGTGTTGTGCAAGGGTGAACCAGCCGTGCGGGGGGAATGGCGGACTGAATTCACCGTCCTCGCGCCGGCCGTCCAAGAGGTGTGTACCAACCAGGGGGCCTTTTCGGCGGTCACAACTCCCTTGTGTCCCATGCGCGTGGGAAGGAATCCGCTCAGTGCCCACCCCCCACCCCCCTCGTCCCCCTTACCCGCCGGCCGGCGCGGTTCCCGGAGAATCCGACGAGAACGTCGCCGCCCGACTGAGGGGCCGTCCCGACGGCGAGGTCTCCCATTCCGTCGCGCTGCTCATGACGCGGCACTGGCAGCCCGCCCGCGACTACGCGGCGATCTGTGTCACGGTCCCGTCCGAGCTGGCCTCCATGGTGACCTCGGCCGCCTTTCATCAGGTCCTGGACCGGCTGGCGCTCGGCGAGACCGGTCTCGCCCTGCGCCCCCGCATTCTGGTGGCCGTGCGCGAAACGGTTCGGGTGTGGTCCGCGGAGGACCGAATATCAACCGTTCTGCCGGAACTTCAGAAACCCTCCGGCGGGCGCGGGATGCGTACCGCGAAGTCCATGACGCCCGAAAACCGCAAGCTCGCCGAGCGTTCATTCCAGGCTCTTCCCGGACTCGCCCGGTGTTTGCTGTGGCACACCGAGGTGGAGGCCGAGCCGATTTCGATACCCGCCGGTCTGCTCGGTATGGACACCGACACGGCGTCGGTGGCGCTCGAACAGGCGCGTGAAAAATTCCGCGAAGGTTGTGTACATGCCCATCGGGAACTCGCGCCGACCAAGGATTGCCGGTTCTACAACCGTCTCCTCGACGTTCCCATTCGCCGGGGCGGAGCGCTGCTGCCCGATGTCCAGCAGCATCTGAGCGAGTGCCGCTACTGCCGTTTCGCCGCTGAACAACTGAGCCATTTCGAGGGCGGTTTGGGTGTGCTGCTGGCCGAGTCGGTACTCGGCTGGGGCGCCCGCCGCTATCTGGAGTCCCGCCCGGGGCGCTCGGGCCAGTCGCCCCGGCTGCCGCGGAGCGCCGGCCGGCACGGCGGCGGCCGGCCGCGCATCCTGCCCCGCATTCCGCTGCCCGGCCGCCGTGCGCCGGGCTCGCCGCGCAACTCCCGGGCGCTGCTGACCGGGATGGGTGTCGCTTCCGCAGGCCTCATCGCCACGGTGGCCGTCGCCGGGCTCTGGTCCCACGACGACGGCGTCGACCCGGCGGCCTCGAACAGCGCCAGCGACGGTACGACACCGGGCGCGGGGGCCGACTCCTCGCCCGGCACGACGGCCCAACACCTCGTGGTGCCGGGCAGGTCGAGGCTGCGCAACGCTGCCGCCGACCTGTGCCTCGACATCACCGGTGAGGTGAAGGCCGGTGCGGGGACCGTGCTGGCGGCCTGCTCGTCCGCGGCGACGCAGCAGTGGTCGTACGAGACCGACGGGTTGCTGCGCAGCGAGGCGGATCCCGCGCTGTGTCTGGACTCGCACGTGGACGCCGGGGTCGTGGTCCTCGGCAAGTGCGCCGCCGAGAAGGACAAGCGGGGCGCCGACGTGCGCTACGACATCACCGTGCAGGGGGAGTTGCTGCCCCGCTGGGACGAGCAGCTCGCCCTGGCCGCCACCACCGGGTCCGTGGGCGCCGCCATCGTCGTCAAGGTGCGCGACCGGTCCGACGCCCAGCGCTGGCTCGCCGACCCGTCGGCGACGGCCAGTCCGGGGTCGCTGTCGATCACGGGAACGGAGAGACCCGCGGCCCGGCCGGTGCGTCTCGACGACGGGACGGCATAGCGGCACCGGCCGGGCACTAGCTCACGACGTCCGCCGGCTGTCCGCCCGTCAGAAACCCGGTCACGTTCTGTACGGCGGCCAGGGCGATACGGATCAGGGTCTCGCGGGTGACGCCCCCGACATGGGGTGAGAGGACCACGTTGGGCGCCTTGAGGAGACGCAGGGCCGCGGTCGGCGGTTCGGGGTCGAAGACGTCGATGCCCGCCCCGGCCACGGCACCCTTCTCCAGGGCGTCGGCCAGGGCGTCCTGGTCGATCAGGGCGCCGCGGGCGGTGTTGACGACGAAGGCCGTCGGCTTGAGCAGGGCGAGGCGCTCGGCGTTCAGGAGGTCGCGGGTCTCGTCGGTGAGGGGCGCGTGGAGGGTGATGTAGTCGGCGGTGCGCAGGAGTTCGTCCAGCGGGACATGGCGGGCGCCGCCGAGGCGGGCCTCGGTCTCCTCCGGCAGGCGTCGGCGGCCGGCGTAGACGATGCTCATGTCGAAGGCGACCGCGCGGCGGGCGACCTCCTGCCCGATGTTGCCCAGCCCGACGATGCCGATGGTCTTGCCGGAGAGCTCGGTGAGCGAGCGCTGGAGGCGGGGGAGCGCCCAGTCGGCCTCGACCAGCGCGGTGTGCGCCGGGATCAGCTGCTTGGCCAGGGCGAGCATCAGCGCGAAGGTCTGCTCGGCCACGTTCTGCGACTCGGCACCGCTGGAGCCGATGTTCGCCACCCGCACCCCACGGGCGCGCGCCGCGTCCAGGTCGACGTAGTCGAAGCCGTGGCTCGCGCACTGCACCAGCTGCAACTCCGGTGCGGCGGCGAGGTGTTCGGCGGTGACGGGGGCGAGCGCGGTGATGACGACGTGCGCCTCGCGCAGGGCGGACGGCTGCTCGTCCGTCGCCTCCACGACGGTGACGTTCGCCTCGCCCGGAAAGAGCGTGGCGAGTCCGGCGCCGGCGGTGCGGCCGCCGACGTGCGGGGCGATGACGGCGAGGACGTTCTTCGGGGCGGTGGTCATACGGATTCCTCGATGAGGTCGGCGGGGCCGATCGTGGCGGGTGCGGCGTGTCCGGAGAGAGCGAGGGTGAGGTCGAACTCGGCGAGCAGACAGCGGATCACATGCTCGACGCCCGCCTGTCCGTCGAGGCCGAGCCCGTAGACGTACGGCCGCCCGAGCAGCACTGCCTCGGCGCCGAGCGCGAGCGCCTTGAAGACGTCGTCGCCGGTGCGGATGCCGCTGTCGAAGAGGACGGTGAGCCGGTCGCCGACCGCCTCGGCCACCCGGGGCAGCGCGTCGGCGGCCGCCACGGATCCGGCCACCTGCCGGCCGCCGTGGTTGGAGACGACCACGCCGTCCATGCCGGCGTCGGCGGCCAGGCGCGCGTCGTCCGGGTGCAGGATGCCCTTGAGGACGATCGGGCCGTCCCAGTTCTCCCGCAGGAACGCCAGGTCCGGCCAGGTCTTGGCGGGGTCCGCGAACATGCCGACGAAGTGCAGCACGGCCGCGTTCGGATCCTCGGCCACCGGTTTGGCCAGGGCCGCCTGGAAGGCCGGGTCGGAGAAGTAGTTGGCGGTGCCGACGCCGTGCAGGAACGGCAGATAGGCCTGGTCCAGGTCGCGGGGGCGCCAGGACAGCAACGGGGTGTCGAGGGTGACGACCAGCGCGGTGAACCCGGCCGCCTTCGCCCGGTTCAGGAAGCTCCGGGCCACCTCGACGTCCTTCGGCCAGTACAGCTGGAACCAGCGCTCGGCGTCCCCCATCGCCGCCGCGACCTGCTCCATGGGCGTGCTGGAGGCCGAGGACAGGATGTACGGCACCCCCTGCGCGGCGGCGGCCCGGGCGGCGGCCGGCTCGGCGTCCGGATGCATGATCGACAGCACGCCGACCGGTGCCAGGGCCAGCGGGGCGGGCAGGGCGCGGCCCAGCACCTCGACCGACAGGTCCCGCTCGTGCACGTCCCGCAGCATGCGCGGCACGATCCGGCGCCGCTCCAGGGCGGCCCGGTTCGCCCGCGCCGTGCTGCCGTCGCCCGCGCTCCCCGCCACATAGCCGACGGGCCCGGGACCGAGCCGCTGCTCGGTCAGCTCCTCCAGTCGGGTCAGATCGGTGGGCAGCCGCGGCACCGCGCCCGACATCCCGTTGAGATAGATCTCGTACTGGAAGTCCGCCCAGTGCTTGGCCATGACCAGGTCCCGCCTCTCGTCGCTGAGAACGCGTTGCACCCCGACGATACTGGCGAGTAAGTGCAGGTCCGTCCACCGGGGTGGGCCCGCGGATCCTGCTCAGCGGCCGGAAACGGACTCATTGAGGATCCGGGCGAGTTCGGCCGGCCGCGAGAACATCGGCCAGTGCCCGGTGTCCAGGTTCACCAGCTCCCAGCGCTCGCTCTTGAGCAACTCGGCGGCGGCGCCCCAGGGCTCGTCGCCGTCCAAGAGGCACTTGATGTAGGTGCCGGGGACCTCGCTCAACGGGCTTGTCAGGACAGCGGGTTCGGTCGCCGTGGCGCCGGGGTGCGGGGTCGAGCCCGCCACGATCCGGGCTATCTGGTCGTCGGTCAGGCCCTGGCCCGCGTATTCGGGGGCGGTCAGCGGCGGCCAGAAGCCGGTCGCGGCGATCGCCTCCCGCACCTCGTCGCTCGGCCAGCCCGAGAGCGCCGACTCGCCGTCGACCGGCACCATCGCGTCGACGAACACGATCCGGGCCAGCCGCTCCCCGATCCGTCCGGCCGCCTGCCCGACCGGCACACCGGAGTAGCTGTGCCCGACGAGGACGACGTCCCGCAGGTCCAGCCGCTCGACCTCGTCGACGATGTCCCGCACATGGGTCTGCTGCCCGGCGGACACGCCTCGTCTCTCGGCGAGCCCGGACAGCGTGAGCGGATGCACGCCGTGCCCCGCCTCGCGCAGTGCCCCCGCCGTCCCGTCCCAGGCCCACCCGCCGAGCCAGGCCCCTGCCACCAGCACGAAGTTCGTCATGCCGCCCAACGTAGCGGGAGGCACTGACAACGCCCCGCGATCAGCCGCCCTGACCGGCGGCCGACGCGGCCGGGACGCCCTCGGACTCGGCGCCCGGCCCCGTGATCGGCGGCACCGGGACCTCCACGGTCCGGGCCAGCCGGGCGCCCTGCGGCCCGTACACCGCCCGGGGTTCGGGGAACAGCCGCAGCAGCGCCAGGTAGAGCACCGCGGCCACCACCAGCGACAGCGGCAGGCTGATGTCGACGCCGTTCGCCAGGTCGCCCAGCGGTCCGACGAACTGGCCCGGAATGTTGGTGAAGAGCACGCCGATGAGCGCGGAGACCCACCAGGCGGTCATGCCCCGCCAGTTCCAGCCGTGCGCGAACCAGTAACGGCCGCCGCGCTGACGGCGGTTGAAGACCTGGAGCGCGTCCGGGTCGTACCAGCCGCGCCGGGTGAAGAAGCCCAGCGTCATCACGACCATCCACGGAGTGGTGCACGTGATGATCATGGTGGCGAAGGTCGAGATGGACTGCACGAGGTCGAGCCCGAAGCGGCCGATGAAGATGAACGCGATCGACAGGACGCCGACCAGCACCGTCGCCTGCACCCGCGACAGCCGGGGGAAGACGGACGAGAAGTCGAGCCCGGTGCCGTACAGCGCGGTCGTACCCGTCGACATGCCGCCGATCAGGGCGAGCAGGCACACCGGCAGGAAGTACCAGGCCGGGGAGATCGCCAGCAGTCCGCCCACGAAGTCGGGGGCCGCCGGGTCGACGTACTTCGGGGCCTGGGTCGCGATGATGCTCGCGGTGGCCAGACCGAAGACGAACGGCACCAGCGTCGCGATCTGCGACAGGAACGCGGCACCGACCACCCGGCGGCGTGGGGTGCTCGCCGGGATGTAGCGCGACCAGTCGCCGAGGAACGCCCCGAAGGACACCGGGTTCGACAGCACGATGAGCGCCGCACCGATGAACGACGGCCAGAACAGCGACTGGGTCGCCGCGTCCGCCGAGTCCGTGAAGACACCGGCGTACGACGGGTCGAAGTCACCGGCGAAAGCGATCGCGCCGAGCAGGAAGAGCACGGTCGCCGAGGCCACCGCCACCTTGTTGACGAACAGCATGAACCGGAAGCCGTACACGCACACCGCGAGCACCAGACCGGCGAACAGTGCGTACGCGACGACGTACGACAGGTTGCTGCGCTCCAGGCCGAACAGTCGGTGCGCGCCGCCGACCAGGGCGTCGCCGGAGCTCCACACCGAGATCGAGAAGAACGCGATGGCGGTGAGCAGGGACAGGAACGAGCCGACCACGCGCCCGTGCACGCCCAGGTGCGCGGAGGACGAGACGGCGTTGTTGGTGCCGTTGACCGGGCCGAACACCGCCATCGGACACAGGATCAGCGCGCCCACGACCACCCCGAGGAGCGTGGCCGCGAGGCCCTGCCAGAAGGAGAGCCCGAACAGGATCGGGAACGCGCCGAGGACGCAGGTGGAGAAGGTGTTGGCGCCGCCGAACGCGAGCCGGAACAGGTCGAGCGGGGTCGCGGTGCGGTCCGCGTCGGGGATGCGCTCGACGCCGTGCGCCTCGACCTCGGTGAGGGACGGCGGCGTGACGGGGGATTCGGGCGACTGCGAGGTCATGGGGGCTCCAGCGGGGGCGGGGCGGTGGAGCGCTGGGTGGCGCGCGGCGGGGTGGCCGGCCGGTCGCCGCCGCGGGGTGTGCGGCGTGCCTGGTGGCCGTCCTCTTGGGGGTCTGCCGACCGTACGGGGGCGGTCAAGAGCCACACCAGAGGACGGTTCATCCATCTTTCGCGTCGGGTGTGTGCGATTCATCCATCACTCGTCGTCCGGCGTGGCGTCCTCCGGTTCGGTGTCCGGCCCCTGCGCCCGTACCCGCTGGACCTGTTCGAGGGACTCCCGCAGCTCGGTCAGCCAGTCGTCCGTGTGGCGCTGGACCAAGCGCACGCACCAGGCGAGGGCGTCGCTGCGGCTGCGGGCGACGCCGCCCGCGATCAGGGTGTCGAGGACCTGCCGCTCGGGCTGGCGCAGCCTGGTCATGACCGGTGCGGCGATGTGCGTGAACATCGCGCGCTCCCCGCCGCACTCCACGCCCCAGGAAACCTTGCGGCGGAACCGGTGCTCCGCCTCCTGGGCCACCTCGATCCGGGCCTCCCGGGTGCGCTCCCGGAACTCCTCGATCCGCGCCTTGAGCGCGGCCCCCCGCTCGGCGGCCGAGGCGTCCTCGGCGAGCCGGGGTTCCGGGATGCGGCCGATCACCGTGATCTCCTCGCGGTCCACCGTGAACTCGGTGACCTCCTCGAAGAGGTCGTCGGGCAGCCGGCCGGCGAACCAGCCGCGCAGTTTCTCGTGCTGCTCTGTCGTAATCATGTAATGACGATTACTCCGTACGTCCATGAACGCAAGGGGTGCGGGGGAGTCCGCCGAGAGCTCAGCCGAGAGCTCAACCGGAATGTTTCAGGCCTATTAACGAAGCGGTGGGAACCGGCCAGTTGGCTGCTTCGAGCGATCAAGAACCGCTCAACTCCGGGGTTCGACCGGTCGGATTCCGTGACTTCACGCCACTGATTCAACACGCAATGTTACTGAAACGCGTGGGGTCGAGGTGTGTTTCCGTCGCCGACTCGGCAGACTCGCGCTCGCCGGTCCGGCACCAACCCGAACGGTCCGGCACACCCTCGAATCCAGCGGAAGGATGCACACAATGCGGAACACCGCGCGCTGGGCAGCGACCCTGACCCTCACGGCCACCGCCGTCTGCGTACCGCTCACCGGCACCGCCCTCGCCACCCCGGCCCCCGCGCCGGCCTCCCTCTACGCCCCGTCGGCCCTGGTGCTCACCACCGGCCACGGCGAGAGCGCCGCCACCACCGCGCCGCAGCGCGCGGTCACCCTCAACTGCGCCCCGACGCCCTCCGGCACCCACCCGGCCGCGGCCCTGGCCTGCGCCGAACTCCGGGCCGCCGGCGGCCTCGACGCCCTGGCGCCCAGAACCGATGTGCTGTGTACGAAGGAGTACGACCCCGTCGTCGTCACGGTCGACGGCGTCTGGCAGGGCAAGCGCGTCTCCTTCGAACGGACCTTCGCCAACGAGTGCGTGAAGACCTCCTACGGGACCAGCGTCTTCACGTTCTGAGGGCCGGGATCGCACGGTCCCCCGTGCACATCCAGCGGCTCGCGGATGGGGAGTGCGAGGCCCTGTCGCGGGGTCACCGGCGATCTCGCACCGGGGGTCGGTCGGGCGGAGTGGGGCCGCCCGCCGACCCCTGGGATCACTCCCGCCCCTCCCCGGGAACATCGGGGAGGGGCGGAAACCGTCCCAGCAGTCCCGCGCCCATGAGCAGTCGGTGGATGCGCGGCTGGTCGGAGACGAGGCGCAGCCGGCCGCCGCGCTCAGTGGCCCGGGCGGCGGCCCGGCACAGCACGCGCAGACCCGAGCAGTCGAAGAACTCCACGCGCCGCAGGTCGACCAGGACGTCCGGCTCCCCCCGTGCGGTCGCCGCGTCCAAGTGCTCGGTGAGCGACTCGGCGGTCGCCAGGTCGATCTCGCCCGAGACCTCGACCACGGTGAACCGGCCGCAGGCCCGGGTGCGGGCGTGGGCGTTCGCCGCGGGAGTCTCGCAAGCACGGTCGTCCGCGTCGGGGGTCATGTCCGCTCCACCTCGACAAGGGGCGCATTCGATCTCGGTAGTTACCCCGATGCGATGGCGAACATCCCTGACGCGCCGCGCGTAAGATCTGGTTCACTCGACCTGGTGAATTGCAATGAAATTGCTTGACTTCCCGCTCAGTTGGTCGCGGTTGCGATGCGCAGTGGTACCGGATCCGGGGCGGCGGGGGAGTCGTCGAGCCGGTTGATCCCGGCCCACCAGGAGGCTCCGTCCTCGATGTGGCGCAGCAGGATTCCCTCGCGGATCGCCCACGGGCAGATGTCCACCGTCTTGAGGCCGGTCAGCTTCAGCGCGGTGTGGCCGACCACCGCACCGGCCAGGCTCTGCGCGGCGCGCGGGGCGGAGATCCCGGGGAGCAGAGCGCGTTCGGCGACGGGCAGCGCGGCCAGCCGGTCGACGGCAGTCCGCAGGTCGGCGCGGCGCAACTGCCGTCCGACGAACGGGCCGTGCCGCCCGGGTGCCGCCCCGCACAGCCGCCCCAGCTGCTGGAACGTACGCGAGGTGAGCACCGCGGTGCGCGGCCCCTCCCAGCGGATCCGCGCCGCCACGTCCCGCAGCTGATGCCGCACCTTGCGGCGCAGTGCCCTCAGCTGCTCCGGCGCCGGCGGATCCTCCGCCGGGAAGAACTCGTGTGTCAGCCGGCCCGCACCCAGCGGCAGCGAGGCCACGAACTCCGGCAACCGGCCCCGCCCGAAGGCCACTTCGAGGGAACCGCCGCCGATGTCCAGCAGGGCCAGCGGACCCGACTGCCACCCCAGCCAGCGGCGCGCCCCGAGGAAGGTGAGCTCGGCCTCCAGCTCGCCCAGCAGAGTGCACAGCGGGACCCCGGTGCGCGAGCGGACGGTCCGCAGGACCTCCAGGCGGTTCGGGGCGGCCCGCACCACGGCGGTCGCGAAGGCCAGCGGGGATGCCGCGCCCCAACGGGCCGCGGTGCGGCTCGCCTCGGCGACCGCCGCGACCAGTCGCTCCACGGCCTCCTCGGGGATGGCGGTCCCCGGCTTCACCTGCTCCGACAGCCGCAGCCGCCACTTCTCGGTGTGCACCGGCAGCGGCACCCCGCCCGCCGCATCCGCCACCACCAGCCGGACCGTGTTCGACCCCACATCCACCACGCTGATTCGCATGGGCCCGTGAGTACCCAGTTCGGTGCCGTTCGAAAAGCCCGTCAGTCCCCGCGCCAGGGCCTGGACCGCGGCCACCACCCGGGCACCGACTGCCGGTAGCGGACATAGTCGGCGCCGAACCGGCGTACCAGCCCGGGCTCTTCGTACCAGCGCACGAAGGCCCACATCACCGGCAGGGCGCAGGCGCAGTACCCGAACACCACCGGGCGGGCCAGCAGCAGGGCCTGGCCGCACAGGACCGCGGACACGGCGAGGTAGATCGGATTGCGCACGTACCGGTATGGCCCGGTCACCACCAGCCGCACCGGAGGCGCGATCGGCGCCGGAGTGCCGAGCCCCTCGAGGGCGAACCGGCCGAACGCCACCAGGATCACGGCGGCGCCGGCCACCAGCGGCACCAGACCCAGCAGCCGCACCGGCAGCCACCAGTCACCGGCCCGCCACCCCGTCAGCCACCACGGCACCAGTACGGCCGCGCTGCCGGACACGAGAACGAGGAACACGGCGCTGCCCAGCGCCGCCGACGCCCTGCGCACATCCCCACCATGCCAGCGAAGAGGGGCCGCCGTCTCCCTGCAGACGGCGGCCCCTCGGTCCGTGCGGCTCAGTCGGGGGTGATCACATGTGGACGACCGGTGCGGCGTCCGCGTCCTGCTCGGGCACCCCGCGGCGGAAGAGCAGGAAGGCGATCAGCGCGCCCGCGGCGAACATGCCCGCCGACCACCAGAAGGCGGTGGTGTAGCTCTCGATCGTCGCCTGGGCCTGCACCAGCTTGCTGGTCGCGTCCTTGCCGGCCAGGTAGTCGGTCGCGGCGCTCGCGGCCAGGGTGTTCAGCAGCGCCGTACCGATCGAACCGCCCACCTGCTGCATGGCGTTGACCGTGGCGGAGGCGACACCCGCGTCCTCGGCCGCCACCCCGCCGGTGGCCAGCTGCATGGCCGCCGGCATCACGAGGCCGAGGCCGACACCGGTGATGATCAGCTGCGGCAGTACCGCGCTGACGTAGCTGGACCCGGTGCCGATCCCGGTCAGCCAGGCCATGCCGACCGCGGCCACCGCGAAGCCGAGCGGGACGGCCACCTTCGGGCCGATGCGCGGCAGCAGGACCGTGGTGCCGACCTGCGCCGCCACCATCAGGGCGCCGACCATCGGCAGGAACGCCACGCCGGTCTTGGTCGGGCTGAAACCGAGGTTGAGCTGGAGGTAGTAGGTGAGGAAGAGGAACACGCCGAACATGCCGCCGGCGGAGATCATCACCGTCAGGAACGAGGCCGCCCGGTTGCGGTCGAGCAGGATGCGCAGCGGCAGGAGCGGGTGCTTGGCCTTCGTCTGCCACCAGGCGAAGGCGGCCAGGAGCAGCACACCCGCGATCAGGAAGCCCCAGGTGAGTCCCGAACTCCAGTCGTGCGTCTCGGCGTTGGAGAAGCCGTAGACCAGGGCGAACAGACCGGACGCGACCAGCACCGTGCCCGGCACGTCCAGCTTGGCGCTGGTGTCGTCGCGGTGGTTGGTCAGCAGCAGCCAGCCGCCCACGAAGGCGACGACGGCGATCAGCACGTTCACGTACAGCGTCCAGCGCCAGTCGAAGGCGTCGGTGAGCAGACCGCCGAGCAGCAGGCCCACCGCACCGCCCGCGCCGGCGATGGCGCCGTACACACTGAACGCCCGCGCGCGTTCCTTGGCGTCGGTGAACGTGGTGTTGAGCAGCGACAGCGCGGCCGGCGCGAGCAGCGCGCCGAAGGCACCCTGCAGGGCCCGCGCGGTGACCAGCATCCCGAAGCCGCCTGCGGCACCGCCCAGTGCGGATACGGCGGCGAAGCCGACGACTCCGACGAGGAAGGCCGTCTTGCGGCCGAACAGGTCGGCGATCCGGCCGCCGAGCAGCAGCAGGGAGGCGAACGACAGGGCGTAGGCGGTGACGATCCACTGCCGGTTGCCGTCGGAGAAGCCGAGGTCGGCCTGGGCCGAGGGGAGGGCGATGTTCACGATGGTGGCGTCCAGCACCACCATCAGCTGCGCGAGGGCGATGACCGCAAGGATCCACCAGCGCTTCGACGAGGACGAGGCGGGCGCCTCGACGGCACCTGTGGAGGTGTCGTCCGTGAGGGTCTTCTGGGACATGGGAGAACCACTCCAGGGAAGTCGTTCGGGGTTGCTGAGAGTGCCGAAGCCAAGAACGAAACGGTTTCGTACAGCAAGCAGCCTAGACCCTTCCTGAGCGAAACGGCAACGTTTCGCTGCATGTGGCCTCCATCTCTTATTCCTTGACGGGAATATAACTACCGAGGCATATTGAAGCCATGTCCGACGCCTCGCTCTGGACCGCACTCGCCGATCCCCACCGGCGGGCCATCGTCGCGCTGCTCCTGGAGCGGCCGCGGCCCGTCGGGGAGATCGTGGAGGCGTGCGGTCTGAGCCAGCCGAGCACCTCGAAGCACCTGAAGGTGCTGCGGGAGGCCGGTCTGGTCCGGGTCCGGCAGGACGCGCAGCGCCGCGTCTACGCCCTCGATCCAGGCCCGATCGCCGAGCTCGACGCCTGGCTCGCGCCGTACCGCGCACTGTGGAACCGCAGCCTGGACAAGCTGGGCCGCCGCCTCGACGAGACGGCGCCGGACGATCCCGAGGAACCCGCCCCGAAGGACTGATCCACCATGGCCGCTGACCTCACCGGCACCTATCTGACCCTGGACGACGGCCGCCCGGCCGTCCGCTTCAGCCGTACCTACGACCATCCCGTCGAGCGCGTCTGGCAGTTCGTGACCGACGCCGAGGAGCTCGCCCAGTGGTTCCCGTCCCGCGCCGAGATCGACCCGCGCCCCGGCGGCACGATCACCTTCAGCGGCGACCCGAACATGCCGGAGTCGACGGGCCGGGTGCTCGCCCTCGACGAGCCGCGCCACATCTCCTTCGAGTGGGGCGGCGACGAACTCCGCTTCGACCTGGAGGCACTGGACGAGAAGCGCACCCGCTTCACGCTCACCAACGTCCTCCAGGCCGCCGACACCGCCTCGCGCAACGGCGCCGGCTGGGAGGTGTGCCTGGCGGCACTCGACGCGAAGGCGCGGGGCGAGCGTTTCGAGGGGCCGCATGCCGGGGCGAGCGCGCCCTGGAAGGAGTTCTACGCCGGATACGTCGACGCCGGCGTGCCCTCCGGTGCCCCCGTCCCCGGCCTGGACTGACCTTTCACGCCAGCTGCCTGCGCACCAGCTCGTGCAGCCGCCCGCCCGTGTCCGCGAGCAGCTGCGCGGGCGGGCCCTGCTGGGCCACCTTGCCGTCCTCCATGACGATGACGCGGTCGGCGTCCAGGACCGTCGACAGCCGGTGGGCGATGACGACGCGGGTGGCGTTGAGGGCCTTGGTGGACTCGATGACCACGCGCTGCGTCTCGTTGTCGAGGGCGCTGGTCGCCTCGTCGAAGAACAGGATCCGGGGGCGCCGGATCAACGCCTGCGCGATCATCAGGCGTTGCCGCTGGCCGCCGGAGACGGCACCGCTGCCCGAGACGATCGTGTGCAGACCCATCGGCATCCGCTTGATGTCCTCCGCGAGCCCCGCCATCTCGGCCGCCGCCATCGCCTCCTCCGGCGTGTAGGGCTCGGTGCCGCAGATGACGTCCAGGATGGAGCCGGTGAACGGCTGCGCGTGCTGGAGCACCACACCGCACTGCCGGCGCACCGCCGACTGGTCGAGGGCGCCCAGGTCCTGGCCGTCGTACAGGACGCTCCCGGAGACCGGCTTGTCGAAGCCGATCAGCAGCCTCAGCAGCGTCGACTTGCCGCAGCCGCTCGGCCCGACGATCGCCACGAACTCGCCCGCACGGATGTCGAAGGACACGTCGTCGAGGACGAGCGGGCCGTCGTCCGCGTACCGGAAGGACAGCCGGCGCGACTCGATCGCACCCGTCAGCGGGCCGGGCCGGGTGCTCGCCGTGCGCACCTCCGGCGTGGCCTCGAGGACCGGCTTGATCTCCTCGAACAGCGGCAGCGCGGCCACCACCGACACGAAGGCGCCGGTCAGCTGGGTGACCGAGGTCAGCAGCATCGTCACCGAGGTGTTGAAGGTGAGGAACGCGGCCGCCGACATCGAACCGCGCGCCGGACCCGCGAGCAGCATGAACATCAACAGGGTGCACAGCGGCAGATAGACCGCGCCCATCACCGTGGTGAGGTTCTTGATGCGGCCGACCTTCTGCTGGAGTTCCCGGCTGCGCGCGAACTCCGAGGCCCAGGCCGCGTACGCGTAGTTCTCGGCCGCCGCCACCCGTAGCTTCGGCAGACCGCGCAGGGTCTGGAAGGCCTGGTTGTTGAGCTTGTTGCTCAGCACGACCAGCTTGCGCTGCCAGCGCACCTGCCACAGACCCAGCCCGAGGAAGGCACCCGCGATGACGACGAGCATGCCGATCGCCGCCAGCGCCATCGAGGGGCTGTACCAGAACAGCAGCCCCAGGTTCATCGCGCCGACGGTCACCGACTGGGCGACGACGGGCCCGAGTCCCGCCATCATGCGCCGGATCGCGCTGATGCCCATCGCCGCACTCGCCAGCTCACCGGTCGAGCGCTCGGTGAAGAACTTCGTCGGAAGCCTCAACAGCCGGTCCCAGACGGCCGGTTGAAGGGTGGACTCGATACGGCCTTCCAGGCGCAGCATGGTGAGGTTCTCAAGGAGCATGAAGGCCGCCGCCACCACGCTGGTCACCATCACCGCCAGACAGACCTGCACGATCAGATGCGTCTGGGCCTTGGGCACGAACTCGCCGAGAACCTTGCCGGTCGCGATCGGCACCAGCGCACCGATCGCCACTGTCACCAGCCCGCCGGCCAACAGGTTGCGCAGGTCGCTGCCGGTGCCCTGCATGCTGAACCGCAGCAGCCGCAGCGGGCTCAACGTCCGCTCCGGCAGCGGGCGGTAGAACATCACCGCACGCGGCTCGAACTCCTCCGCGTTCGCCTTCTCGATCGGCGTCTCGCGCCCGGTCGCCGGATGCACGGCCACATATCCGCCGCGCCGCCACAGCAGCGCGACCGGCGCACCCGACAGCGCCCGGTGCCCGACCAGCGGCCCGACGTTGTCCCGCCACCAACGGCCGTCCAGGCGTACGGCCCTGGTGCGCACCCGGGAGGCGATGGCCACCTGCTCCACCGGGTCGAGCCGGTCGCTGCCGGTCCCGTTCTGCGCGTGCTCGGCGAGCTGGATCCCGGCCGCCTCGGCGACCAGCTTGCACGCCGCGTACGTGGCGTCCGCGTCGGCGGCCGTCGCGCGCTTCGCCGAGGACTTGCCGATGGAGGCCAGCAGCGTCCGGTCGGCCTGGGCGCGGACCGCCTCACCGGCCTTGATCCCGGCGGCCGTTCGCGTCTCGTGCGTCCGCTCCAGCTGCTCGATCCAGCGGTCCAGCGTGGTGAGCAGCCGGTACTGCTGGTCGACCATGCTCTGCCAGACCGCCGGGTCCATCAGCAGATCGGCGGCGGCTTCGGCGCCGTAGAGCGAGCCGTACTGCACACTCCCCGGCGGCACCTGCATCCAGAAGACGTCGTCGTCCGTGACCTCCGCGGCCGACCCCTGGGTCGCCATCGGCGCCTGGAAGAGGACGGACAGACTACGGCCGACGCCGAGGGCGAGGGCGTATTCGAGGGGGCTGGTGGTCGGCGGGACGTACTGGGCGTTGCCGTACTCGTCGTAGGACCAGGTCTGCGTGTCGGCCGTCTGGTACAGCTCGCGCAGGCCGATGCGGTGGACCACGCAGTCGCGCAACGGGCGTGCGACCAGGGTGTGCTGAGGTCCCGGCACCGGGCCGAGGATCAGCGAGCCCGCCTCCAGGCGGCCGAGGTGGTGCCAGTGGCCCTGCTGCACGGCGTCCACCGCGAACAGGTCGAGGTTGCCCGCCGCGACCAGCCACAGCACCTGCGGGCCCTCCAGGTCGAGCCGGGTCAGGCCGGAGCAGTCGACGTAGCTGCCCATGGAGCCGAGGGCGCCCAGGACCAGGTCGCCTTCGTGTGCGGTCGTCATCTCATCGCTCCCTGACCAGCGCCGCGTACGCGCCACCGTGCGCCAGCAGCTCCTCGTGCCGCCCGCGCTCCACGATCGTGCCGTGCTGGAGTACGACGATCTCGTCGCTGTCGCGCACGGTGCTGAGCCGGTGCGCGATCACCACACAGGCGCAGCCTCGCCTGCGCAGGTTGTCCATCACGACCTGCTCGGTCTCCGCGTCCAGCGCGCTGGTGACCTCGTCGAGGACCAGGATGCTGGGCCGGCGGACCAACGCCCGGGCGATCTCCAGCCGTTGGCGCTGCCCGCCGGAGAAGTTGCGGCCGTCCTGCTCGACCCTGCTCTGGATGCCGCCGGGCCGGCGCATCACCACGTCGTAGAGGGCCGCGTCCCGCAGTGCGTCCACGACGGCGTCGTCGGGGATGGACGGGTCCCACAGCGCCACGTTGTCGCGCACCGAGCCCTCGAAGAGGAAGACTTCCTGGTCCACGAAGGAGACCGAGGCGGCGAGCGTGCCGCGCGGGATGTCGTCCAGGCGCTGCCCGTCGATGCGGATCACGCCTTCCCAGGGGGAGTAGAGGCCTGAGATGAGCCTGGAGACGGTCGACTTGCCGCTGCCCGAGCCGCCGACCAGCGCCACCTGCTGGCCCGGGCCGACGGTGAGGTCGAAGCCGGTCAACAGGGGCTTGTCGAGCGGGTTGTAGCCGAAGGAGATGTTCTGAAGCTCGACGTGACCGTGCAGGCGGCGCGTGGAGTCGCCGGCGCCGGGGCGGCCGTAGAGCGGGTCGGCCTGGAAGTTCTCGACGTCCTTGAGGCGGGCGACGTCGGCGGCGAAGTCCTGGATGCGGCCCGCGACGCCGTTGAGGCGGGTGATCGGTGCGGTGAAGCGCGTGACCAGGGACTGGAAGGCGACCAGCAGGCCGACCGAGATACCGCCCTCGACCGCGCGCATGCCGCCGATCCAGAGGATCACCGCGCTGTTCAGCGAGGCCAGCGTCGGCGCGACCACACCGAGCCAGGCGCTCGGTACTCCGAGCCGCTGCTGCTCCTCCAGGGTGGTGGCGTGCTGCCCGGCCCACTTGCGGAAGTAGCCGTCCTCGCCGCCGGTCGCCTTCATCGTCTCGATCAACTGCAGGCCGGTGTAGGCGGTGTTGGTGAGCCGGGCGCTGTCGGCGCGCAGCTTCGCCGTCCGGGTCGCGCGCAGCCGGATGACGACGCGCATGGCGACGATGTTGAGGAGCGCGACGCCGATGCCGACGAAGGTCAGCTGCGGGTCGTACGTGTAGAGCAGGACCGCGTAGAGCACGACCACCACGGCGTCCACGCCCGCCGCGGCGAGGTCGCGGGCCAGCGTCTCGGCCACCTGGTCGTTCGACTGGAGGCGCTGGACCAGGTCGGCCGGGCTGCGCTGGGAGAAGAACGTCACCGGCAGCCGCAGCAGATGGCGCAGGAAGCGGGCGCTGGAGAGGGTGGAGGAGATGATGCGGCCGCGCAGCAGGTTGGTCTGCTGGAGCCAGGTCAGCAGGACCGTGAGCAGGACGCAGGCGCCCATCGACGAGAACAGCACGGTCAGCAGCGAGGTCTGGCCGCCGATCAGGAACATGTCGATGTAGGTGCGGCTGAGCGCCGGCACCGCCGCGCCGACCAGCACGAGCAGCAGGCTCGCGAGGACCGCGGCCGGCATGGTGCCGGCGGTGCCCCGCAGCCGGGCCGGCATCGCGCCCAGGACACCGGGCTTGCGGCCTCCCTTGGTGAAACCGTCACCCGGCTCCATCACCAGGACGACACCGGTGAAGCTGCCGTCGAAGTCCTCCATGGGGACGAAACGGCGGCCCTTGCCGGGGTCGTTGATGTACACCCCGCGGCGGCCGAAGCGGCGCCCCATGCCGTCGTAGACGACGTAGTGGTTGAACTCCCAGAACAGCACGGCCGGCGTCTTCACCTCGGCGAGGGCGGCCGTGTCCATCTGCATGCCCTTGGCCGTCAGGCCGTAACTCCGCGCCGCCTTGAGGAGGTTGCTCGCGCGCGAGCCGTCCCGCGAGACACCGCAGGCGATGCGCAGCTCCTCCAGCGGGACGTGCTTGCCGTAGTGGCCGAGCACCATCGCGAGGGAGGCGGCGCCGCACTCCACGGCCTCCATCTGGAGGACCGTCGGGGTACGGACGGTCTTCGACCTGCCCGTGGGAACCGGGCGCTTCGGCGGAGCGGAGCGGCGTCTGCTCCGGGTCTCCTGTGCGGTGCTCACGGCAGCAGCCAATCGACGGGACGCTGGTCGGCCAGCCGGATCGAACCCGAGGCCGTGGTCATGGAGGTGAGGACGAACGGCGGCCCGTCCTTGGACGACCACTGGTAACCGCTCTTGGTGCCCGGCGACTTGTCCAGCTTCACCAGTACGGCCACCGGGCGGCCCTTCTTGGTGAACTGCTCGCCCAGCTGGCTGTCCCCGAGGAACGCGGCGATCTGCTGGGCCGACTGCGCCGAGCGGTCCACCGACTTCACATGGCCGCGCAGCACGCCGTACTCCTGGGTCGGTACGGAGGAGACGGTGAGGTCGACCGTCGCGTCCGCGGGGATGGAGGCCGCGTTCTCGGCGGGGACGTAGACCGTCGCGTACAGCGGGTCGGAGGCCTTGGCGACCTTCTCGACCGCGGCGACGTTCGCGCCGGTCTGGATGATCTGGCCGATGGTGGCGGCGAGTCCGGTGATCCGGCCCGCGGCGACCGTACGGACGACGGTGTCGCCCTGGGCCGTCTTGACCTTCAGGACGGGGGAGTCGGCCGGCAGCCGCTCGCCCTGTTCGGCGAGGACCGCGGTGACCTGGCCGGCGACCGGGCTCTGCAGGATGTAACTGCCCTCGCCGTGCGTGAGGATGGCGGGCGCGCTGACCGTGGAGGCCACCGAACCGGTCACCGCCCACACGGACGCGGCGGCGACCGCGACCACCGTCACGGAGAGGACCAGCCAGCCCTGGGGGCGGGCGAAGCGCACCGGAAGGTCGAGCTCCTCCGGCGACTGGAGCTTGGCGAGGGCCTGTTGGCGGAACTGCACGGAACTTCCCTCACCTGAAAACGAGAGAGGACCGGCTCGCGCGAGCCGGCTGGTTTATGACAACCGCAAGCCCCGGAACCGCTGTACGGCTCCGGGACCCGACGATCACAAAAGGTGCGATCAGAGACCGGCGACCAGGTTGGTGACCGGGGCGGTGTTCAGACCGGTGACACCCTCGACGGTGCCGACGACCGTGTCGACCAGTCCGGAAACCGGGGCGACGCCGTCCACCAGGCCGGTGACGGTGCCGAGGGCGTTCACGGCCAGGCCGCCGGAGACGTTGTCGAGCTCGGCGTCGGAGATCTCGACGGTCGCAACCTGGGGGGTGGAGTTCATGATGGAACTTCCCTTCATATGGATATTCACAAGGGGGAGCGGCCCCCTCTGGGGACAGAGCGACGGCCGCGACCGCGAGCGCCGGGCGCCCGTTGCCGGGAACCCTTCGCGGCCCCCGCGGTGCGATGGATCAAAGCACGGTGCAGCCGGGCGCTTCCAATCAACCAGCCGTCTCACCAGGCAACTTGAGTCCCAGAGGCCCCGATCCGTGCAGGTCCCGTCACGCCCCGATGGCGAGTTCTTCACATGCGTCACGGCATCGGCTCGTCCGGCCCCTTGCTGATCGCTCGGCGAATCAGACACTCCGCCCCTATGGCGTTATGGCCGTCGCGGGCTTGTGCAGAACCTCCGTGCGCGGTGACTTCGTTGGGTATTCAATGTGCAGATTCTCTGGAGCTTCGTTTCGGCTCCGGGTTCGGAACGGACCGTTGTCGACCGACTGCGGACCGTGTCAGCCCAGAAGGGCGTAGACGGTGCTTGCCCGGGCGGCCAGTTCGCCCGTCGACTCGGCGGTCATGGTGATGTCGGCGAACGCCATCCGGCGGCCCAGCTTGGTGAGCACCGCCTCGATCAGGACATCCGAGCCCGTCACCGCGCGCTGGAACGACGTCGACTGCTGAACCGTCGTCATGGGTCCGAAGGCCCCGCGCGCGGCCGACACCGCGATCACGGTGGCGGTGTCCGCGGCGGCCATCAGTGCCTGTCCCGACAGCCCGCCGCCCTCCCTCGACAGCCGGTCCGACCAGGGCAGACGCAGCGTGGCGCGGTCGTCGCCCAACTCCTCGACGGTCAGGCCCAGATCGAGCACCCAAGGGGCGAAGTTGGCGGAGAGGATCTTGTCGGCTTCGGCGGTGGTCATCGTCATATGGGGGATTCTTCCCGGCGCCCGTCGGTAAGTCGCGGGTCATGGCCGATTCGGCGTCGTGCAAAGCGAGTTGGCAAACGGAATTGAACGCACCACGCGACCCCTGCGTACCTACAGCCATCCAGGCGCCCGAACAGAACCGCTGCCGAACGGCGGCACACAGACTCCGGTCCCCCAGGAGGTCGAGAAGTTTGAGTCACAAGCGAATTCCGAAGCGCAAGGCCGCGATCGCGGTAGGCAGCGTCGTGGCGCTCGGCGCAGCCGCAATCCTGCTGCCGAACGCCAACGCCTCGCAGGACGGTTCGTCGACGGACGCCGCCCCCAAGACCCTGAAGGCGAACGACGCCTCGGATCTCGCCGCGCAGCTTCAGGACCTGCTCGGCCAGGCCTTCGCCGGTTCCTACTACGACTCCGGCACCCAGCAGCTCGTCGTCAACGTCATATCCGGCGACAACAACAACGTCGTCGTGCAGGCGGAGAAGGCCGGCGCGAAGGTCCGCGAGGTCAAGAACAGCCTCGCCACCCTGCAGGCCGGGGCGAAGACCCTGGCGGCGGACGCGACCATCCCGGGCACCGCCTGGGCCCTCGACCCGAAGACGAACAAGATCCAGGTTACCGCCGACTCCACGGTGACCGGCTCCAACTGGGACAGACTGACGTCGACCGTCAAGAGCCTCGGCTCGGACGTGGCGGCCGTCAAGAAGTCCTCCGGCACCTTCAAGACCCTGGTCTCGGGCGGCGACGCCATCTTCTCCCAGGTGCAGGACGGCACGGTCCGCTGCTCCCTCGGCTTCAACGTCACCGCGAGCGACGGCACCCCGGCCTTCCTGACGGCCGGACACTGCGGTGTCGCCGCCAAGGACTGGTCCGACTCCGAGAACGGCGAGCCCATCGCCACCGTCGACCAGGCCACCTTCCCCGGCGACGGCG
This sequence comes from Streptomyces sp. CA-249302, assembly GCF_050936785.1. NCBI lineage: Bacteria > Bacillati > Actinomycetota > Actinomycetes > Kitasatosporales > Streptomycetaceae > Streptomyces > Streptomyces sp. CA-249302. The sequence goes on from NZ_JBNJMG010000001.1 coordinate 10,341,100, forward strand.
ACTTCTCCCTGGTCAAGTACAACGACCCGGCCACCCAGGCGCCGAGCGAGGTCAACGTCGGCGGCGGCCAGACCGTCCAGATCACCGGGGCCGCGGACGCCACCGTCGGCGAGCAGGTCTTCCGGATGGGCAGCACCACCGGTCTGCACGACGGCACGGTCACCGGTCTCGACGCCACCGTCAACTTCCAGAGCGAGACCGACCCCAACGGCGTCGACACCGTCACCGGTCTCATCCAGACCGACGTCTGCGCCGAGGCCGGCGACAGCGGTGGCTCCCTGTTCACGCAGGACGGCAGCGCGGTCGGCATGACCTCCGGCGGCAGCGGCGACTGCACCAGCGGCGGCGAGACCTTCTTCCAGCCGGTGACCACGGCCCTCACGGCCACGGGCGCCACGCTGGGCGACGGCGCCGCGGGCGCGGGTGCCGGCGACGACGGTGCCGGTACGGCCGACCCGTCCGCCTCGGCGACCGACGGCGCCGGTGACCAGGCCGGCGGCGACGCGGTCGGCGGCGGCGACGAGGGCGCGGCCACGGCCGACCCGTCCGCCACGGCGGGCGACGACCAGTCGGGCACGGGCGTCGGTGACCAGTCCGGTGCGGGCGACGAGTCCGGGACCGGTGCGGACGACGGTTCGTCCCTCACCCAGACCCACTGATCGGCAGAGCCTGCGGTTCCGGTCGACAGTGGACGGTCCGGCCCTCCGGCGGGAGGGCCGGACCGTCGTCGCGTCCGGCCGGGCTACCTGGCCCTGAGCAGCAACAGGGCCACGTCGTCGATCCGCTCCTGGGTGCCCGCGCCGTCCCTGATCAGACGGTCGGCCAGCTCGTCCAGGGGCAGCTCCCCGGCCTCGCCCAGCCGTTCCCCGAGCTCCGCCAGCGCGTCCTCGATGTCGACGCCGGGCGACTCGATCAGCCCGTCGGTGTACAGGGCGAGCACGGAGCCGGGGGCGAGATCCACCTCCGTCGTCGGATAGCCGGCCAGGCCGTCGATGCCGAGCAGCGGCCCCCGGCCAGGTCGAGCACCCGCACCTTCCCGTCCGGGCGGCGCAGCAGCGGCGGCGGATGACCGGCCCGGGCCATCACGGCCCGCCCGCGCGCCGGATCCAGCCGCAGATAAAGGCAGCTGGCGAACAGGTCGACACCCAGGTCGATCAGCAGCCGGTTGGTGCTGCGCATGACCTCCTCCGGCGGCTGCCCGACGGTCGTGTACGCCCGTACCGCCGTACGTATCTGCCCCATCAGCCCGGCGGCCGTCACGTTGTGACCCTGCACGTCCCCGATCACGGCCGCAGCCATGCCCTGGGTGGGCACCAGGTCGTAGAAGTCGCCGCCGATGTCCATGCCCTGGGTGGCGGGCAGATAGCGGGAGGCGGACTCGATGCCGGGCAGCCGGGGCAGCGAGTGGGGGAGCAGCGCCGCCTGCAGACCGTGCGCGAGCTGGTGCTTGGCGTCGTACAGCAGGGCGCGCTCCAGGGCCTGCGCGATCAGTCCGCCGATACTGGTGAGCACCGCGCGCTCGTCCGCCGGGAACGGGTGCCGATCGGCGTAGGCGAGCACGCACGTGCCCACCGGTCGCCCGGAGGCGATCAGCGGCAGATACGCCCAGGCCGCGAAGCCGTCCGGGGTGGCGTGCCGGGACGGATACAGCCGCTCCAACTCCTCCCGCGAGTCGAAGAACGCGGGCACCCCGGTGGTCAACGCGTGCGCGCCCGGCGTCGGTTCGGCCAGCGGCAACCCGTCGAACCGCTCCACCACCCGCGGGTCCGGATAGCCCCGGTGCCCCAGCACATGCAGCCGCCCCGCCCGCGACCCCAGTACGACCAGCGCCTGGCTGCCCACGGCCGGCGCGACCTCGTCCGCGACCAGCTGCACCACGTCCTGCACCCCCACCGCCTCGGTGAGCGCCCCCGCCAGGGTCAGCACCTGGGAGATGGTCACCAGCCGGGACGGGGTGTCACCCGGCTGCGGTCCGGCCCGGGCCATCTCCGCCACCGCCCGCGCCCGGGTCACCCGCACACTCAGCCCGGTCGTGTTGGGATACAGCCGGAACGACAGCCAATCGCCGGGCGGCCGCAGCGCCACGAAGGAGGTGGTGTGCTGGCTGATCAGCGCGGCCCGGTAGCGGTCCTCGTACACCGGATCGTTCAGCCACGGCACCGACGCCCACAGCTGCGTGCCGAGCAGCCGGCTGACGGGTACGCCGATCAGCTCGGCCGCCGCCGCGTTCGCGAAGGCGACGCGGCCGTGCAGATCCAGCGAGCACAGCCCGTACGGCAGCCGGGCCACCATCCGCGCCGCCTCCACCGTGCCCAGCGTGCCGGCCACCCCGCCCACCGTGGGCGCGGCGAGCAGATCCGGCTCCGGCAGCAGCGGACGGCTCTCCTCCATGGCGCGCTCCAACCGCAGCGCCAGCCGGTCGCAGGCCGCCGTCAGATGCTCCCGCTCCCGGTCCGACAGCTGCGGGGGATGCGAGCCCGGCCAGGTCACGAAGACCGCGCCGTACGCCGTGGACGCGGTCGCCACCGGCAGCGCGGCCAGCGCGAAGGGATACGGCAGCACCACCGCGATGCGCGGATAGTGCTGGGCCATGTCCTCCTCGCCGCCGACCCAGACCAGGCGCCGGTCGCGCACCGCCTGGGCCACCGGGATCGGCGCGCTCAGCCCGACCCGCTCCCACGGCGCCGCGAAGGCCCGGGGCAGGCCCGCCATCACGGCCATCTCCAGCACCGGTTCCTCGGCCGCCAGCAGGTACACCGCGCCCGAGTGCGCGTGGACCTCGTCCATCATCGAGGCGAGCGCCAGGGACAGCAGCGGCCGCCCCACCCGCGTCCGCGGGGCCACCGGACCCTGCGCGGAGGTACGTCCGTCGGACACGGCGACCACCTCCTCGCACGGCCGGTCCCCTGTCCTAGGGATCAAATCTGCCCCCTGCGAGCCGGACGCGCACGGCGAGCGGTGAGGAGGAGGGCGCGGAACGGCTCGACATCGGCGCAGGGGAGCCCGCACCGGGTGAGAACCGCCCTGTACCCCGCAGCCCCGCACCCATGCACCCTCAGTTGATGCGCGGGGCGGTGTACGGGCACCTCGCGTGCGCCCCCGCGCACCCCGATGGCCGGTTCTTCGCGCCCATGAACGGTCACGGGCGCGAACAATGGGCACGCGTTCAACACCATGGAACCGGCGTACGCGAGCTGAGGGGGCGGCGGCAGTGATCCGGGTACTTCTGGTGCACGACGCGTGTCTGGTGCGATCGGTCCTGGCGGAGTGGTTACGCCGGGAACCCGACCTCGCGGTCGAGGACACGCCCTGGCGCAGCGCACCCCACCGGGTGCGGAGCCTGCGACCCGACGTCTGCGCGGTCGACCTCGACTGCTCGGACGCGTACGGCATACCACCGCTCGGCGACCTGTGCCCGAGGACCCCGGACCGGATCCCGCCGAGGCTGCTCGTCCTTGCCACTGCGAACCGGCCCGGTCTGCTGAAGCGGGCGATCGAGGCGGGGGCGCTCGGCTACGTCGACAAGGAGGGCTCGCCCGACCAGCTGGTGCACGGGATCCGCCGGGTCGCGGAGGGGAAACGTTTCGTCCATGACTCGCTCGGCTTCGGCTTCCTCAAGGCCGCCGAAATGCCGCTGACCCGACGGGAGTTGAGTGTCTTATCCCTCGCCGCCGAGGGCGCCTCCGTCGCGGAGATCGCGGGGAGTCTGCATCTGTCCCACGGGACCGTGCGCAACTACATGGCGGCCATCACCCGCAAGACCGGGGCCCGCAACCGCATCGACGCGATCCGCATCTCGCAGGGGGAGGGCTGGCTCTGAACGCCCCGCCGAGCCGGGCGTCCAGCGGCCGACGAGGTCGCGGTACAGCGCCGATTCCCGCAGCAGCTCGTCATGACTCCCGTACGCGGTCCCCGTGCCGTCCATCACCAGCACCCGGTCCGCGCGCCTTGCCGAGCTGATCCGATGCGCGACCACGACCAGGGTGGTGCCGGGCCGCGCCGCGAACGCACGCTCCGCGCGCGCCTCGGCCTGCGGGTCCAGGTGACAGGTAGCTTCGTCGAGCAGGACGAGCGGGGCGTACGACAGATAGGCCCGGGTGAGCGCGATGAGCTGCCGCTCGCCCGCCGACAGCGCCGCCGGGTCGACGTCGGCCTCCGGCCCGCCGAGCCGCTCGGCCAACGCGCCCATCCCGACCGCCTCCACCGCTTCACCCAACTCCGTCTCGGACACGGGGTCCGGCCGGAAGTGCCCGAGGTTCTCGGCGAGGGGCCCGGTGAAGACGTACGCCTCCTGCGGAATGAGCACGCGGTGCGTCGCGGCCGCGGCTGAGGGCACCGGCGCCCCGCCGACGTGAATCGTGCCGGAGCAGGGTCGCAGCAGGCCGGCGACGAGAGCGGTGAGGGTGGACTTGCCGATGCCGCTGGGTCCGACGACGGCAAGGTGGGAGCCGGGCGGGAGGGCGAGGTCGAGGTCCTCGATGACGGGGGCGGCGGTGGGACCGTAGGCGAAGGTGACGGAGGTCAGGGAGAGGGCGGGTGCATCGGACTTCGGTCGAGGGTGCTCGGCGGGAGTGTCGGACCGGGCGGCGTCAGCGGAGCCGCCCGGCGCGAGCCGGCGCAGTACCACCGTCAGGCGGGAGCCGCTCGTGCCGAGCCCGTGTACCAGGTTCCGGAGGGCCGGGAGCAGGGACTGGGTGACGTAGGCGAGGGCGCCGACCAGGGCGCCTGTGGTGACGCCTCGGGCGAGCAGCCAGGGGGCGGCGGCGAGGAGGAGGACGATCGGGAGTTGGCCGCCGATCGCGAGGGACGCCACGCGCAGGACGCCCCAGCGGGCGAGGGAACGGGCGGCGCCGAATTCGGCGGCGATACGTTCCCCGGTGTCGGCGGCGATGCGTTCCTCCGCGCCGGTCGCCGTGATGTCCCGGAGGCCCGGGCAGACGGCACCCCACTGACCGGCCAGCGCCTCGTCGGCCACGAGGAATCGCTCCTGCCTGCGGGCCAGCGGCCGCAGCGTCGCCGCGAACAGGGCGACGCCGGCGAGCAGCGGGGGCCCGACGACCAGCAGCAGAAGCGGATCGAGGGAGACCAGCCCCGCCAGCGCCCCCACGGCCGTGAACACGAACGACCGCGAGATCATCACCAGCCCGGCGAAGGTGTCCCGGGCGATCTCGACCTGTTGGGTCAGCCCGGACAGCGCCCCGCTGTCGGCCTCCCGCACCCCGCGCCGGACGACCCGCTCGACGAGCCGGTCCCGCAGGGGTTCGACCAGCGCGGCGACGGCCGCGTACACGCGCGCGGTGCCGTATGCCCCCAGGACCACGCCGATCCCGGCCACCCCGAGCCACCCGAGCCCGACCCCGGCCCGCCCGTCCAGAAACCCCTCGTCGAGGGCGCGCGCCGGGGCATACCCGGTGAGAAAGGTCTGCCCCGCCTCCACCAGGGACCACCCCCCGAGCCGCACGACAACCCGCCGGCGCGCCCGCAGGAATCGCAGCCCGCGCGGGCCGATGCTGTCGCTCGTGCTGCTCCGCCGAGGCCAGAGGGTTCGCGGCTTGCGTCGGCCGACGCTGCCGCTCGTGCCGCCTCTCCGCGCCTGTCGGGATTGCGGCTCGCGCAAGGTGTCGTCGCCGCGAATGTCAGCCTTCCGTGCGCGTAGGAATCGCGGCCCGCGCGGCTCGCTCCTGCCACTCATGCCCGCCCCCGTCGCCGTCGGCCGGGCCCGACGCCGTGCCACGACCTTGCTCCGTCGTTCGCGTCGGCCGCGCGTCGCCGTGGATGGCATGATCCGGCGTTGCGCCGCCGCCTCTCCCCGTCGTTCGCTCCGGCCTCGCACCGCCCTGGACGGCCCGATCCGATGTCGCGCCGCAGCCTTGCCCCGCCGCTCACCCACACCCCCCGTCCCCGAACACCGCCCGATACCCGGCATCCCGCCACAACTCCGCATGCGAGCTCACCGCCCGCACCTTCCCCCCGTCCAGCCAGGCCACGGCGTCGGCCCGCGCCGCCGTGGACGCCCGGTGCGTGACGATCAGGCGCGTGGTGCCCGAGCCGTCGGCCAGTAACGCGTCCGCGATCTGGACCTCTGTCACCGTGTCGAGGCTGGAGAGGGCGTCGTCGAGGATGAGGAGGCGGCCGTTGTGGGCGAACGCCCTTGCCAGGCCCAGGCGTTGGGACTCGCCGCCCGAGCGGGGGGCGTCGGCGCAGGGGGTGGCGTAGCCGTGGGGGAGGCGGCGGACGAAGTCGTCCGCGCGGGCCTTGTGGGCCGCCTCGCGGATCCTGGTGGGGGAGGGGGACGGGAGGCCTAGGGCGATCGTGTCCTCGATGGTCGTGCCGAGGAGGGTGGGACGGTCGAAGGCGTAGGCGACGGCTCGGCGCAGGTGGTCGTGGGGGAGGGCGGGCAGCGGGACGCCGTCCAGGAGGATCTCCCCTGCGTCGGGGTCGGTGAGGCGGCCGGCGAGTGCGGTGAGCAGGGACTTGCCCGCGCCGGAGCGGCCGACCACGGCGAGTGTCGTGCCCCCGGGGACGACCAGGTCGACGCCGTCGAGGACGGTGCGTTCGCCGCGTCGGGCCGTCACGGCTCGGAACTCCAACATCCCTGGACCGGGCGGGAGTCGGCGGTCGCCGTAGGCGGGGGCGGGCTCCGTCAGCACCTCGTCGAGGCGGGTCGTGGCCGCCCGAGCCCTGGCCAGGCTCGCGAACTGGCCCACCAGCACGCCGACTCCGGTCGCCAGCACCGCGTAACGGGACGCCGCCAGCACCTCGCCGGCCGTCAGCCGGTGCCGGGCGAGCAGCACCCCTGCGACGGCGACGACACCGAGCTGGAGCAGCGGTGCCACGGCGCTCGCCTGTCCGGCCGCCCGCCCCTGCACGCGCCACATCCGATGCCCCGCGCGGGAGAGTTCGGGCAGCGGCCGCAGGATCCGCGCCGCCTCCTGGTCGGCCGTACCCGCCGCCCGGACGGTGCGACTGCCCCCCACCGCCTCCGCGAGCGAGGTCGCGATCCGCCCCTGCACCCGCTGGTAGTCGGCCACGCACCGGGTCGTGTCCCGGGCGAACGCCCGCAGCAGCAGCGTCAGCACCGGCGCCCCGCCGAGGAAGACGGCCGCGAGCCGCCAGTCGACGAGGCCGAGCGCCACCACGCCCCCGAGCGGGCCGGCGAGCGCGGCGACCAGCGCGGCGCGGGCGGCCGGAGCCGTTCCGGCCTGCGCCGCGTTCCCGACCAGCCGGGCTACCAGGTCGCCGGACCCGAAGCGCGCGCCGGCCCGAGGACCGAGGGCCAGCACATGTCCGGCCAGCCGGCCCCGCAGCCAGGCCGTCGTGCGCGCGTCGACGGTGCCGCCCAGCACCGCGTCGCAGGCGTCGAAGAGGGCCGCCAGCAGGACGAGCCCCGCGCAGTACAGCACCCAGCGGGCCGCCGGGGCGTGCGCGAGCAGCAGGTCCAGGGTCCGGCCGAGCGCGGCGGGCAGCAGCAGGACGACCCCGGTCGAGGCCGTGCTCACCAGACACAGGGCCGCGCAGCGGCTCGCGCTGTGCCGGGTGGCGAGACTGGCCAATGGGGGCGTCGGTGCGGTGTCGGCACGAGTCGTCATGCGGCCGCGGCCTCCCAGTCAGGAGAAGAAGGGCGGTGCGCAGGACCCCGGGCGGCCCCTCCCCGGAAGGGAGCGGACCGCCCGGAGCCGCATGCGCACGGTGCTCGATGGAGCGTCAGAGACAGAGCAGAACGCTCGCCGCGCTGATGCAGGAGAGCAGGCTGACGGTGCTCGCGCCGCCGCCGTCGGTGTGTTCGTCGGACTCCATCGTCTGCAGGTCGAGCAGTGCCATCTCGTTTTCCTTCCGTGTTCACCCGTGGGGACGGGGTGGCGTCACGACTCCGCCCGGTTGCGGAGCCGCGTCATCAGGGCCGCCGGAGCGGCTGGAGGAACGGCAGGTGGGCGGTGCCCCCGGTGGCCGCGTCGAGCGCGAGGAGGCAGCCTGCCGTTCCGGTCGCGAGGTCCATGGAGAGCCGCATCATCTGGTGCCCGGGGAAGGCGAGTTGGCCCTGGTAGGCCATCGCGAACCAGCCGAGCCCGTCGATCTGTTCGGCGAGCCGGCCCGGGTCGGCGCCGGTGCGGGCGAGGTGCAGGATCATCCCGGCACGACCTTGGAACAGGCCGGGCTGCGCATAGAAGCGGCAGGTCGCCGCGGTGAGGATCCCTTCGCGCACCTGCGCGAAGTCCCCGCTCACGTCGGCCGAGTGGACGAGGTGGTCGTCGAGGACCATCCCCACGCCCGCGCTCCCGTCGCCGAGATACGGCAGCGTCCGCCACCCCTCGTCGACCTCCAGCGCCCCGCCCTCGCGCACCACACAGCACTCCAGGTCCCGGCGCAACGCCACCACGGCGGCTTCCAGCAGCCGTGGTTCACCGGTCTCCTCGTACCGCCGCAGCAGGAACAGCGCGGGCCCGCTGGCCCCTCGCATCAGCCCGGCCCGGCGCCGGCGCTTCTGGGCGGGTGGTTCGGCGAGACGTCGTACGAGGATGTCCGCGGCCTCGGCGGCCCGCGCGGCGAGCTCCGACTCACCGGTCGTGCGGGCGAGTTCACCGAGGACCAGGCCGAGGCCGGCCAGGCCGCCGTGCAGGTCGGAGGAGAGGTTCTGCCATTTCTCGGCCAGGATGCCTTCGATCAGGTCCAGGGCCCGTTCGCGGTGGCCGAGCCGGTCCAGCACGTGGGCGACGCCCGCGAGACCGTCGTACAGACCGAGCGGCGTACCGACCGGAGGCGGTGCGGTGTGGGCGAGCAGCCAGCGTTCGCCCTCCTCGTAACGCTCGCCGGATTCGGCCAGCGCGTGGAGTACGCCGGCCGCGCCGTGGGCGAGGCCGAGGCCGCCGCCGTCGGAGAACTGGGCGATGTCGCCCGGGAAGAGCCGGTCGTCGCGTTCCGGGGTGGCCGAGGCGAGGATCGCCTTGACCATCGACTCCCGGCTGTGCGGCCAGTCGCCGGGCCGCACGAAGGCGGGCGCACCCAGCTCGGCGCCCCGCGTGATCTCCGTGACCGCCTCGTCCAGGAACTCCCGTGGTACGTCCGGGAATTGCTCCGCGATCACGTCTGCAAGGTGGGCCGCCTTGCCCCGGTCGACCACGAACAGGGTGGTGACCGGCAGGAACAGCGCGAGCCGCAGACAGGCCAGGGCGTAGCGGTCGACGTCGGCGCCGGTGCGGTCGGGCGGGGCGAAGAAGCCCGGGTGGGCGACGACCTGGCGGCCGTTCTCCGCCGCCGGGGCCGCCGCCTCGAAGTCGATGAGGAAGACGGACTCCTCGTCCGGCGCGACCATGATGTTGAAGACGTGCAGGTCGTTGAAGACGATCCCGCGCGCGTGCACGGCCTCCACCGCCCGCTCCACCGCCCCGTGGATGCGCACCGCCCACTCGGCGTAGGCGGTCACGGCGTGCGGATCGGGGTCCGGGGTGAGCAGCGGATGCCGCTGCGCGAAGAAGGAGTTGAGCGGGCGCCCCTCGACGAGGTCCATGACCAGGAACCGGTGCTCGCCCAGCATGAACCAGTCCCGCACCTCGGGCACCACACCGGTCCCCGCCACCTGCTCCAGCGCCAGCTTCTCCCGCTCGAGGCGGGCGATCGCGTCCGCGCCGTCGGAGGCCAGCCCCGCGTGCGGCCGCCCCTCCTTCAGGACCACCTTGCGTCCGTCCCGGGTGTCGGTGCCCGCGTACACCCCGCCGCCGTTGGAGAAGTGCAGCGCCTTCTCGATGCGGTACGGCAGGTCGCCCACGGTCGTGGTGTTGCGCGCCGCGAGGTGCGGTTCGAGGAAGGTGGGCAGGGTCACCCATTCGGGCACCTGGAAGGACGGCGCCCGCCGGTCGGGCACCAGCCGGCCTCCGCCGTCCCGCACCGCCGGCACCAGCGAGCCCCGCTCGTCGACGGTGAAGGTGCGCGCGAAGGCGCCGTAGCGGACGTACAGCGGACCGTCGTACCAGCGGAGATCGGTGAGGATGTACGGGCCCTCGAAGCCCTCCAGTAGTTTGCCCAACTCCCTTAGGGTGAGGTGCAGTTGGTCCTCGTCGGCCGGGTAGACGGTGATGAACTTGCCGCTGGTGCCGCGGCCGGCGTACTTGGTGTTGCGCAGGTGGAGCAGGTGCGGGCCCGGGACGAACTTGAACGGGATGCGGCGCGGCACGCAGTAGTCCCACACGATCGCGGCGATCCGCTCGGCGTTCGCCCGGGTGGCCGAGGCGTGGATCTTCCAGCCCTGCGCCGGGGCGCCCTGGGCGGCCGGCGGCGTCAGCGTCAGCCAGTCCCCGATCCGCGCCGCCCGCCACCCCTCGGGCACCTCGCGGCGAGCGGTCTCGAACAGGGGTGCCGCCTGCCGGCCGGCCGCGGTCAGCCGGTCCGGCGTCTCGTAGAAGTGTCTGTCCGCGAGCGCGTACACCTCGTACCGCTTGTCCATCGAACCCCCTCCGTGGCCCGGCAACGAGACTTCCAGCCGTGCCGAGGCCCGGGACAGTCACGCCTGTCACGAGATCACCGTGCGGTACGCATGCGTTAAGACATGTTCGGCGCCTTTCGACCGGACACGCCCGCTGACCTCCACGAAACGCTCACAGGGGCTGCGCAGACGCCTCATACGCGCTGTAATTGCGGACGTGGTCAGTGAGGGCGGCGAGGGACGCAGAACGAGGACTCTGCGTGCCGAAGGTGCCCTGAAAGCGCTCACCGACGGTCCGGCCTCGCCCGAAAGGGTGCGCCGCGTCCTGGAACAGGCGCTCGTCTTCGCCGGCGCGGTCTTCGTCGCCGTGTACGCGCCGGGGGAGGACGGCGAGCTGCTGTGCCTGGTGGAGTCGGCGGGCGTACCGGGGTCGCTGTTCGGGGTGCGGGACAGCTATCCGCGCTCCGGGCACTCGCCGGTGGCCGACGGCTGTCGGGCCGGCCGGACGCTGTGGCTCGGGTCCAAGGAGCTCGCCGTGTCGCGGCGGGCGCCGTCGCGGGAGTTCTCCCTGGCGGTGCTGCCCGCGCGCGGGGACGACGGCGGCGGATGCCTGCTGGCGGTGACCGAGCGGCCGGACGGCTTCGACACCGAGGACCGCAAGTGCCTGGAGCTGATCGCCGACGCCGTCGGCACGCCCGTCCGGGCCCCCGCCGCCGAGGGCGGCGAACTGCCCGCGAACGCGTTCGTGCTGGCCCTGGACACCGGCCGGGGCGAGGTCGGCGACGACATCCTGGAGTTGTTCGCCCTCACCCGTGACGAGTTCGACGGCAAGGTCGAGACCCTGCTGGGCCTGACCGTCCCGGAGGACCTGCCCTCGCTGATGTCCGTCGTCGAGGCGGACCACATGTCCATCGGCGAGCGCGAGCTGGAGTTCCGGGTGCTCCAGCCGTCCGGTCCGCCGAAGTGGCTCCGGCTGCGCGGCCGGCTGCTGCCGGGCGGCGAGGGCCGGCCCGCCCGACTCGTCGGCACCGTCGCCGACGCCTCCAAGCTGCGCTCCGACGTCACCGACGTGGCCCGCGTCCAGCGGCTCGCCGCCGCCCTGGCCACCGCCGGCACCGTCCGCGACGTCAGCCAGGCCGTGGTCTCCGCCCTGCGCAAGCCGCTCCAGGCCGACCGCATCGCGCTCGCCGAACTGGAGAACGAGCGGCTCGTCGTGACCGTACTCGACCCGCCCGAACCCGAGTCCTGGCCCGAACTGTGGCGCCTGGAGTGGCGCTCCGAGTGGCCCGACGCCCCTGTGCGGGCCATGCCCACCCTCGCCGCCGCCCTGCGTGAGGGCCGCGCCCAGATCTGGCCCGCAGGCACCGCCCTCGAGCCCGGCCTCGCGGACGTCGGCCCCGGCGGCCTCGCCGTCCTGCCGCTGCCCGCCGGGGGCCGTATGGCCGGCGCCTGCCTCATCGGCTGGGACGCCCCGCACGAGTTCGGGCCCGACGAACGCGCCCTGCTCACCGCCTCCGCCGGCCTCGCCGGGCAGGCCCTGATGCGCGCCCACGCCTTCGACGCCGAGCACGAACTCGTCGGCATGCTCCAGCGCCAGCTGCTCCCGCGCCGCCTTCCCAAACTGCCCGGCGCGGTCGCCGTCGCCCGCTATCTGCCCACCACGGCGGGCCTCGAGGTCGGCGGCGACTGGTACGACGTGATCCCGCTCCCCGACAACCACGTCGGCCTCGTCATCGGCGACGTCCAGGGCCACAACGCGGGCGCCGCCACCCTGATGGGCCAGATGCGCACCGCGCTGCGCGCCTACGCCGTCGAGGGCCACCCGCCGGACGTGGTCGTCTCGCACGCCAACCGCCTCCTGGCCGACCTGGAGACCGACCTCTTCGCCACCTGCTGCTATGTCGACGTGGACATGGAGGAGGGCTCCGCCTGGTACGTCCGGGCCGGCCATCTGCCGCCGGTGCTGCGCCACCCCGACGGCAGTACCGAGATCCCCGAGACGGACGGCGGACCCCCGCTGGGCGTGCTGACGCAGGCCGACTTCCCGATGAGCCTGCTCCGGCTCCGGCCCGGCACCGTGGTCGCGCTGATGACGGACGGCCTGGTCGAGTCCGCCGAGGCCGACATCGACGACGGCCTCGACCGGGTCGCCCACGAACTCGCCGTCTCCGACCCCGCCCACCTCGGTCTGGTCGCCGACGCCCTGCTCGGCAACGCCCGGCGCAGCGACGACGTCGCCCTGCTCCTGCTGCGCTACGACGGCATGGCGCTGCGTCCGCTGCGCGAGAGCTGGACGGTCTGGCGCGTCCCCGAGGCGGTCGGACACGCCCGCCGGTTCACCCGGCGCATCCTGCGCGCCTGGGGTGTGCCCCGCGACGACATGGACGGCGTCCTGCTGGTCGTCTCCGAACTGGTCACCAACGCCCTGGTGCACACCGAAGGACAGGTCCGCCTCGACCTCACCCTGCTCGACGACCGGATGCGCGTCGCGGTCGCCGACTCCTCGCCCCGCACCCCGGTGAAGCCGACCAGCATCAGCTGGGAGGCCACCGGCGGCCGCGGCATCCTGCTCGTCGAGGCCATGTCGGACGTGTGGGGGACGGTGCCGGTGAGCGGTGGCAAGCAGGTGTGGGCCGAGCTGGCGCTCAGCCCTCGCTGACGTTGGCGGTGATCAGCCGCAGCAACTGCTTCGCCAGGGCGTCCTGCTCGGGCGTCAGGCCCATCGCGTCGCCGATGGCGAGCGGCACCGTGCCGGCCCGGTCGCGGAGCCCGGCGCCCGCCTCGGTGAGGCGGATCGCCACGGAGCGCTCGTCCTCGACCCGGCGCTCCCGCCGCAGCAGCCCGTTCGCCTCCAGCCGCTTCAGCAGCGGCGACAGCGTGCTGGACTCAAGCTGGAGCGCGGCGCCCAGGTCGCGCACCGAGATCGAGTCCTGTTCCCACAGCACGAGCATCACCAGGTACTGCGGGTAGGTCAGGGCGAGTTCGTCCAGCAGTGGGCGGTAGCGCGCGGTGACGGCGCGGGAGGCGGCGTACAGCGCGAAGCAGAGCTGGTCGTCGAGGAGGAGCGATCCCTCGCTCGGCTCGGCTGCGGCTGGGCTCATGGCTCGGCTCCCGGTTGCTGTGCTGCTCACGACGATCACCACTCTATCTTCGGGTCCGTCCTATTCTATCGAGGGCTAATTAGTTGTGCACGACTAAATCGAGCGCTACTATCTGTCTCACCCGATCCGAGGAGCCCGAAATGACCGGCAGCACCGCACCCCGCCCCGTCCTCGAACCCGCCGCCCAGGCCTTCGCCGAGGCCACCGCCAACCCGCCGTACCTCTTCGACCTCGGCCCGGCCGAGGGCCGCAAGGCCGTGGACGAGGTGCAGTCCGGCGACATCGCGAAGCCCGCCGTCGACGAGGAGTGGGTGACCGTCGAGGGCGGCCCCACCGGGCAGGTCCGGGCCCGCATCGTCCGGCCCGCGGGCGCCACCGGCACCCTCCCGGTGATCATCTACATCCACGGCGCCGGCTGGGTCTTCGGCAACGCCCACACCCACGACCGGCTGGTCCGCGAACTCGCCGTCGGCACCGGCGCCGCGGTGGTCTTCCCCGAGTACGACCTGTCGCCCGAGGCCCGCTACCCGGTCGCCATCGAGCAGAACTACGCCGTCGCCCGCTGGGTCGTCCGGCAGGGCGCCGCCAAGGACCTGGACGCCACCCGCATCGCGGTGGCCGGCGACTCGGTCGGCGGCAACATGACCGCTGCTCTGACCCTGATGGCCAAGCAGCGCGGCGAGGTCCCGCTGGTCCAGCAGGTGCTGTTCTACCCCGTCACCGACGCGAACTTCGACACACCCTCCTATCACCAGTTCGCAGAGGGCTACTTCCTGCGCCGGGACGCCATGCAGTGGTTCTGGGACCAGTACACGACCGACGAGGCGGAGCGCGCCCAGATCACCGCGTCCCCGCTGCGGGCCTCGACCGAGCAGCTCGCCGGGCTGCCCCCGGCCCTCGTCATCACCGGTGAGGCCGACGTGCTGCGCGACGAGGGCGAGGCCTACGCGGGCAGGCTGCGCGAGGCCGGGGTTCCGGTCACCGCCGTCCGTTACCAGGGGATCATCCACGACTTCGTGATGCTCGACGCCCTGCGCGGGACGCACGCCGCCGAGGCCGCCGTCCGGCAGGCCGTCGCCACCCTGCGCGAGGCCCTCGGCACCGCCTGAGCACCCGGCCGCGGGGCGGGCGCGCACCCCAACGGGCCCGCCCCGCAGGCCACTTCGGCCCGCGCCGCGCACGGCGTTTGATCTCGGCGCCGCCGGGGACCCGGTCCCCGAGCATCGACGCAGAAGGAAGATGACCCGCCGTGACGACCCATATCGACGACAAGCTCGTCATCCACCGGCCCCGGACCGGTTGGGCGAAGACCCGCGACCGCCGTGGCAAGGGCGTCGTGCGGACCTGCGTGCCGGCCGTGCTGGACGACAGCACCCCCCGAACGGCCCCCGAGTGGAACATCGTGCGCGGCGAGGACTGACCGGCCGCTTCACCGCCCGTACACCGCAGCCACGGCGCTCCCGTAACCAGGCGGCCAATCGCCGAACGGTCGCTTTACACCGATCGACGCTATGGTGAAGCAGATGAAGGCTCTCGTGCTGTCCGGCGGTGCCGGAACACGCCTCAGGCCGATCACACACACATCGGCCAAGCAACTGGTGCCCGTGGCCAACAAGGCCGTGCTCTTCTACGGACTGGAATCCATCGCCGCCGCCGGCATCACCGAGGTCGGCGTGATCGTGGGCGACACCGCCGCCGAGATCCAGGAAGCGGTCGGCGACGGATCCAAGTTCGGTCTGGAGATCACCTACATCCCCAGGAGCGGCCCCTCGGGCTGGCCCACGCGGTACTGATCGCGCGGGACTGGCTGGGCGAGGACGACTTCGTGATGTACCTCGGCGACAACTTCATCGTCGGCGGCATCACCGCCCTCGTCGACGAGTTCCGCGGCAACCGCCCCGACGCCCAGATCCTCCTGACCAAAGTGGCCGACCCCCGCTCCTTCGGCGTCGCCGAACTCGACGCGAGCGGCCAGGTCATCGGCCTGGAGGAGAAACCCGAACACCCCAAGAGCGACCTCGCCCTGGTGGGCGTCTACCTCTTCACGCCGCGCATCCACGACGCGGTCCGCGCCATCCGCCCCTCCTGGCGCGGCGAACTGGAGATCACCCACGCCATCCAGCACCTCATCGACAGCCACGCCGACGTCCGTTGCACGGTCATCAAGGGCTACTGGAAGGACACCGGGAACGTCGTCGACATGCTCGAGGTCAACCGGTCCGTCCTGGAGGTCGCCGAGCGCCGCATCGACGGCGAGGTGGACGAGGAGTCCGAGACGATCGGGCGGGTCGTGGTGGAGGAGGGCGCCCGCATCGAGCGCTCACGCATCGTCGGACCGGTGGTGATCGGCGCCGGCACCGTGGTCCAGGACTCCTACGTCGGCCCCTTCACCTCCGTCGCGGAGAACTGCCGGATCACCGACAGCGAGCTGGAGTTCTCCATCGTGCTGCGCGACTCCTCGATCCTCGGCGTGGGCCGGATCGAGAACTCCCTGATCGGCCGGCACGTCGAGGTGACGCCGGCCCCCAGTGTGCCCAGCGCCCACCGCCTCGTCCTCGGCGACCACAGCAAGGTGCAGATCCATACATGAACCTTCTCGTCACCGGTGCCGCCGGCTTCATCGGCTCCTGCTACGTCCGCACCCTGCTCGCCTCCGACGCGCCCGACGCACCGCGGATCACCGTGCTGGACAAGCTGACCTACGCCGGCAACCTCGACAACCTCGAACTCGGCCATCCCCGGCTGGACTTCGTGCAGGGCGACATCCGCGACGCCGAACTCGTCGACAAACTGATGGGCGAGGCCGACCAGGTGGTGCACTTCGCCGCCGAGTCCCACGTCGACCGTTCCATCAGCGGGGCCACCGACTTCGTCCTCACCAACGTGGTGGGCACCCAGACCCTCCTCGACGCGGCCCTGCGCCACCGGGTGGGGCCCTTCGTGCACATCTCCACCGACGAGGTCTACGGCTCCATCGAGTCCGGCTCCTGGCCGGAGGACCACCCACTGGGCCCCAACTCGCCCTACTCCGCGTCCAAGGCCTCCTCCGACCTGCTCGCCCTCGCCTACCACCGCACCCACGGCCTGGACGTCCGCGTCACCCGCTGCTCCAACAACTACGGCCCGCACCAGTATCCCGAGAAGGTCATCCCGCTGTTCGTGACGAACCTCCTCGACGGCCTGAAGGTCCCGCTCTACGGCGAAGGGCTCAACGTCCGCGACTGGCTGCACGTCGAGGACCATGTCCAGGGCGTGGAACTGGTGCGGACACAGGGCCGCCCGGGGGAGGTCTACAACATCGGCGGCGGCACCGAGCTCAGCAACAAGGAGCTCACCGGACTGCTGTTGGAGGCCTGCGGCGCCGACTGGGACCGGGTGCGGTACGTCGAGGACCGCAAGGGCCACGACCTGCGCTACTCGGTCGACTGGAGCAAGGCCCGCGACGAGCTCGGCTACCGCCCGCGCCACGACTTCACCACCGGCCTCGCCGACACCATCATCTGGTACCGGGACAACAGAGCCTGGTGGGAGCCCCTGAAACGGCGGCCGGCATGAGGTGGCTGGTCACCGGCGCCGGCGGCATGCTCGGCCGGGACACGGTCGAGGAACTGCGCCGACGCGGCGCGGACGTGACCGGCCTCGACCACGCGGCCCTCGACATCACCCAACCCCTCGCGGTGGAGGGCGCGTTGACCGTCCACCACCCCGAACTGGTCGTCAACTGTGCCGCGTACACGGCCGTCGACGACGCCGAGACCGACGAGGACCGCGCCCTGCGCATCAACGGCGACGGCCCGCGCCACCTCGCCCGCGCCTGCGCCGCCCACGGCGCCCGCCTCATCCACGTCTCCACCGACTACGTCTTCGACGGCACCGCCGCCACCCCGTACCCCGAGGACCACCCGGCCGCCCCGCGCACCGCCTACGGCCGCACCAAACTCGTCGGCGAGCGGGCCGTTTCGGAGGAACTCCCCACATCGAGCGCAATCGTGCGAACCGCTTGGCTCTACGGCGTCCACGGGCGTAGCTTCGTCCGCACGATGATCGACCTGGAGTCCCGCCGAGACACCCTCGACGTCGTCGACGACCAGCGTGGGCAGCCCACCTGGAGCGCGGACGTCGCCGCACGCCTCGCCGACCTGGGCCCGCACCTGGGCCGCGGCGCGAGCGGTGTCTTCCACGCCACCAGCTCCGGCGAGACCAGCTGGTACGAGCTGGCCCGCGAGGTCTTCGCCGGCCTGGGCGCCGATCCCGACCGGGTGCGGCCCGTCGGCAGCGGGGCCTTCCCGCGCCCGGCACCCCGCCCCGCGTACAGCGCCCTCGCCCACGGCCGTTGGCAGGAACTCGGCCTGCCGCCCCTGCGGGACTGGCGCGCCGCCCTGCACGAGGCACTTCCCCTGATCCGCAAGGAGTCCCCTTCGTGAAACGCCATGAGTTCCTGCGGGAACTGCACAAGGTCACCGCCAACCGCAACTACCTGGAGATCGGGGTCAACGACGGCCGCAGCCTCAAGCTGTCCCGCGTCCCCAGCATCGCGGTCGACCCCGCGTTCAAGGTCGTCACGGAGATCAAGTGCGACGTCCACCTGGTGAAGGCCACCAGCGACGACTTCTTCGCCCGCGACAACCCCCTCCAGCACCTGCGCGGCGGCCGGCACCCCGTGCGCAACCTGCGCCGGGGCCGCAGCCCGTTCGGCTACTGGCGGCGCACCACGCTGGACCTGGCGTTCATCGACGGCATGCACCTGTTCGAGTACGCGCTGCGGGACTTCATCAACATCGAGAAGCACGCCGACTGGGCCAGCGTCATCGTCTTCGACGACATGCTGCCGCGCAGCATCGACGAGGCGGCCCGCGACCGGCACACCACGGCCTGGACCGGCGACGTCTACAAGGTCATCGAGATCCTGAACCGCTACCGCCCGGACCTGGTGACCGTCCTCGTCGACACCCAGCCCACCGGTCAGCTGGTCGTCTTCGGCGCCGACCCCAAGAACACCGTCCTCAAGGACAAGTACGACGAGATCATCGCCGAGTTCGAGGTGCCGGACCCGCAGAAGGTGCCCGAGGCGATCCTGGAGCGGGTGAAGGCGGTCAAGCCGGAGACGCTGATGGGAGCCGACTTCTGGCGCCCGCTGGTCCGCGCCCGCAACCGCGGCCTGAACCGGTCCCGCGGCTGGAAGGCGCTGAACTCGGCCCTGGAGCCGTTCGCCGTCAGCCGCTGAACGGCCGCCCCGTCAGCTCCTCGTAGCGGGCGACGCAGGCTTCGTACGACGGCAGCAGCCCGGTCCGCCGGGCCGCCGC
This sequence comes from Streptomyces sp. CA-249302, assembly GCF_050936785.1. NCBI lineage: Bacteria > Bacillati > Actinomycetota > Actinomycetes > Kitasatosporales > Streptomycetaceae > Streptomyces > Streptomyces sp. CA-249302. The sequence goes on from NZ_JBNJMG010000001.1 coordinate 10,359,921, forward strand.
CAGCGACGGAGCCTGCGCGTCCTTCGGGGACAGCACCGGGGTGATGCCCTCGGGCCAGACGATGCCCAGGTCGGGGTCGAGCGGGTCGATACCGTGCTCGCGCTCCGGCGCGTACCCCGTCGAACACAGGTACACCACCGTCGCGTCGTCGGTGAGGGCCATGAAGGCGTGCCCGAGGCCCTCGGCCAGGAACAGCGCGTGCCGGGTGTCGTCGTCGAGGCGCAGCGCCTCCCACTGAGCGAACGTCGGCGAGCCGACCCGCAGGTCGACGACCACGTCGAGGACCGCGCCGCGCACACACGTGACGTACTTGGCCTGTCCGGGCGGCACGTCGGAGAAGTGCACCCCGCGCAGCACGCCCCAGCGGGAGACCGAGCAGTTGGCCTGCGCGAGCGACAGGTCGTACCCGGTGGCCTCGCGGAACTCGGCCCCGCGGTACCACTCGTGGAAGCTGCCCCGCTCGTCCGGGAAGACCTTCGGTTCGAGCGCCCAGGCGCCGGCAATCCCCAGTGATCGCAATCTCTCACACCTTCCGAGCCTTGGCGCGGGACGACGTACGCCGTCCCAGGACCGCGGCGAGCGTGCGCCGGGTCCAGCGGACCAGCCGTTGCAGGACCGACGGTCCGGGAGTCCGCACCACCTTCACCTGGTTCGCGTCCGCGCGCAGGGACAGCGGCAGCGGCACGAAGCGCGGCTCGGCGGCGTCCGGGGCCGCGCACAGCGCGGTCCGCCAGGTGGCACCGCTCAGCTCACCGGCGGGCAGGGCGGCCTCCAGCACCGCCCCGTTCCCGGCCGGGGAGAGCGTGGCGGGCGTGTCCACCGACCGCTGGGGCGAGGTGAGCCGCAGCAGTACGGCGGTCTCGCCGGGGACGTGCAGCGGCAGGGGCGCGCGCAGCCGGCCCGCGGAGACGGTGACCTGGTCCGGGTCCAGCTGGTTGAGGCCGAGACGCTTGCTCGCGCGGTCGACGTCCAGGGAGAGGTTCCAGTGCGGGTCGGTCCAGTACGGCAGCACCACGCGCCCGCCCACGACCGCGGCGGACGCGGCCGTCCGGGCCCTGCGCGGGCCGGGCCCGACACGGGCGTCCTTGCTCCAACCCCCCAGCCGCACCCGGGCGTACGTGTCCCACAGCCCCGAGTGCAGCGCGGCACCCTCCACCGCGCGGGCCGGGTCGACGGTGCCCGTGGCGCGCAGCACCAGCCGGACCTTCCCGCTGTCCTCGACCGGCACGATCTCCCGGGTGACCTCGACCGGCTGGAAGTACTGGGCGCCGGTGGAACGGTCCCGCACCAGCAGGTCCAGGGCGGCTTTGCCGAACCGGGCGACGGTGTCGGCGCCCACCCAGGCCTGCGCCTCGGCGATGTTCGGCGGCGGCCCGTCCAGCGGGGCACGCACCCCGCCGCCGGGGAACGTCAGCGGCGCACCGCCCGCCGTGAACTCCGCGGCCAGCTCGATCCGCAGCTTGCCGTCCCGCCACTGGAGGCTCCCGGGCGCCGCCTTGAGGGCGAGGCCGGCCTCCCACTCGGCGAAGGCGACGACGTCCTCGTACCGGTCGGCGGCGACCAGCGCGGAGACCACCTGCTGGGTCGGCTGGAGACCCGCGGCGACTCCGGGGCCGAAGCGCTCGGCGGTGATGTGGTGGATCTCCTGGAACAGCTTGCGCCGGTAGTCGTCCGGCATCTTGAGGAAGCGTTTGCCGCGCAGCCGTTCCACCATCTCGACCCGCAGCCAGCGCCGGTGCAGACTGTCGCGGACCTCGCCCGGCTCGGTGTACTCCTCGACGACGTCGAGCGCCTCGCGCAGGTTCTTGAAGTAGCCGGCGGGGTCGAACTGCTGGATGCCCGCGTTCGCCTCGTCGTCGCGCCTGATGTGGTAGTAGCAGACGTAGTCGCCGATCACGGAGACGTTGGCGGCGCGCAGATACGCCTCCACCACGAAGACGTGGTCCTCCAACCGCCGCCTGCCCTCCGGGAAGAGCAGGCCGGTCTCGTCGAGGAACGCCTTCCGGAACATCTTGTGCGGGGTGAGGCTGTCGATGAGCGGGGCGTTCTCGACGGAGGCCCGCGGGCGGTTCTGGCGGAACAACTCCACCGGTACCGCCCGGCCCTTGCCGGCCATCTTGCCGACGATCACGTCGGCGCCGTTGGCCACCCCGTAGCCGTACATACGCTCAAGGGCCTCTTCGCCGAGCGAGTCGTCGTTGTCGACGAACATGACGTACTCGCCCCGGGCGGCGGCGATCCCGACGTTGCGGGGTTTGCCGGACCAGCCGGAGTTCTCCTGGTGGAACACCCGGACCCGGGGTTCCTTGGCGGCGAGCTCGTCGAGCCGGGCCGGGGTCTGGTCGGTGGAGCCGTCGTCGACGAAGAGGACCTCGTACTCGTCCGGAGGCAGGGACTGCTTGAGCAGCGAGGCGATGCAGTCCTCGATGTAGGGCCCCGGGTTGTAGACCGGGACGATGACGCTGACCTTGACCGGCATCGGGCTTCCGAGCCCCCTCGGTTCGCTCGCCGTGTGATGTGGTGCGGTGGCCAGATGCTAACCCGGCCGGGGGCTTTGTCCCACCTTTCGCTGCCCGTTTGATCCCTTTCGGGTCCCGCTCAGCCGTGCGTCTTTGCGAGGAGTTGAAGGATCTCGTCCGTGCTGCCGGTCTCGCCCAGCCGGGGGAAGATCCGCTCGACGCTGTGCCGGTGGGACTCGGCGTCGAGGTCGCTCATGGCGTCCGTGGCCAGAGTGACGTGATAGCCGTGCTCGTGGGCGGCGCGCGCGGTCGACTCGACGCCGATGCTGGTGGCGATGCCGGCCAGGACGATCTGTGTGACGCCACGGCGGCGCAGCTGCACATCGAGTCCGGTGCCGTGGAAGGCACCCCAGTTGCGCTTGGTGACGGTGATGTCGCCGGGGTGGCCGGACAGTTCGCCGACGATCCGGTCCCAGCCCTCGGGCCGGGCGCCGCCGCGCGGGGCCGCCTCGGTCCGGCCGGGCACGATGTCCGCGCCGTCGTCGGCGAAGGAGACCCGGACCAGGACGACGGGCAGGCCGTGGGCGCGGAACTCCTCGGCGAGCCGCGCCGTACGGGCGACCACCTCGGCGCCGCTGTACGGCTGCGTAGGGGCACCGACGATGCCGGCCTGGAGGTCGATCACGACGAGGGCGGTGCGCGGGTCGAGCGCGGTGACGGTCATGGTTCAGGCCTTTCGGGTGGGGGTGAGGTCGCTCAGGGAGCGGTCGGGCAGGGTGGTCGCCAGGAGCAGTGCGGACCCGGCGCAGCATCGGTGCGATCAGCCGCCGGTCGAACCCGGTGGGGGAGGGGCCCGTGGTGCGGGCGGTGCCGGGGAGCCGCGGTATCACTGCTGTGTGAGCCGTTCCAGCAGGGCCAGCCCCTCCAGCACCGTCCGCCGTTCGTCCTCCGTGAACCGGTCCTGAAGGGCGCGGGCCAGCCACTCCTCGCGTGCCTGCCGGTCGCCCTCCACCCGCCGCCGTCCGGCGTCGGTCAGCGTGACCAGCTGGCGGCGGCCGTCGTCCGGGTCCGGACTGCGCCGGATCAGCCCCTGCCGGTCCAGAGCGGCCAGCGTGGTCGCCATCGACTGCGGCCGTACGCCCTCGGCCGTGGCCAGCGCACTCGCCGTGGCCGCCCCGTGCTTGGCGACCAGGGTCAGCGCGGAGACCTGCGACGGGGAGAGCTCCTCGTCCTCCGCGACCTCCCTGAGCCTGCGCCGCAGTCGACTGACCACGACCCGCAGATCGCGCGCGGCCCGGGCGGCCGAGCCGGAGATGCCCTCGGGGGTGTCGGGCGTGGCCTGTGCGTCCATGACCACCACCGTAAAACCATCAGGTGAAACTGTCCAGTTCAGACTGAACAGTTTCACCTGTGAACCTGGAAGTGCCCGCTGCGCACCGCCGCCTAGGCTGATTCCGTGCGCCTTCTCCTGACGACCGACACCCACCTCCCCAAGCGTGCCAAGCAGCTGCCCGAGCAGCTGCTCGCCGAACTCCCGCGCGCCGACGTCGTGTTCCACGCCGGGGACTGGGTCGACACCGACACCCTCGACCTGTTGGAGAGCCGCAGCCGCAGGCTCGTCGCCGTGTACGGCAACAACGACGGGCCCGCGCTGCGCGAGCGGCTGCCCGAGGTGGCGTACGCCGAGGTCGGCGGCCTGCGCTTCGGAGTCGTGCACGAGACCGGAGCCGCACAGGGCCGGGAGACACGCTGCGCGGCCCGGTTCCCCGACCTCGACGTGCTCGTCTTCGGGCACAGCCACATCCCCTGGGACACCACCGCCCCCGGCGGCCTGCGCCTGCTCAACCCCGGCTCACCGACCGACCGCCGACGCCAGCCCCACTGCACGTACCTGACCGCCACCGCGGCCGACGGCCGGCTCACGGACGTGGAACTGCACCGGCTGCCCCCGAGGTAGCCGACGGTTTCGGCACACCGGCACGGGGCACCCGCCGGGAACACGGCTGCTGCACCGGTAAGGCTTCTCCGGCGCGCGGTGGACCCCGCCCGGCGCGCGGGATCGCCGCGCACCGTTCTCGTCGTCATGTGCGCCGGATACTTCCCGGCCTCCGCGATGAACAACACCGCACGTCAGACCGGCGGTGCGACAGGCATCGCGGTGGCGGGCGCGGTCGCGGGTAAGCCTGCCGACGAGGCGCGTTTCGTACGGGGATTCCACGCCGTCGCGCTGGGCGCGGCCGGTGTCTACGCGGCGGCGGCCGTGCTGGCGCTGGTTGTGTTGCCGGGGGCGCTGTTCCCGGGCGGCGAGAGGTGATCCGATCGGCGTGAGCGCAGGATCCGGGCCGCTTCAGACGAACGGAAGCGGCCCGGGCGCTGCGAGTGTGTGTGCGCTGTCACGGACCTCCTTCCGACAGAGGTGCTCTGTGCCGCGACTACCCTTCTGGGCCCGGTTCACACCTCTCATTTCCGATGGGACAACCGGCGCCGGATCCGGGCGAACACCACTGCCATGAGCACCACCCCGGCGACCCCTACAGCCGCCCGCTTGGCCACCGGCACGCCCGCCGTGCGGAACAGGTCGAGGGGTTCGGGCTCCTCCCGCTCCTCCACCTGCTCCCGCTCCTCGGCCTCCTGCTCGGCCGGCTCGGTGATCCGCTCGGACAGGCACTGCGCGAACCGGCCGACGAGCCGGTCGCCCACCTCCGCCATCACCCCGCGCCCGAACTGCGCCGGACGCCCGGTCACCGTGAGGTCGGTGCGCACCGACACCGCCGTACCGCCGTCGCTCTCGCTCAGCGTGCCGGTCACCGTGGCGCGTGCGGTGCCCTGGCCCCGGGTCTCCCGGCCACTCGCGATCAGCACCATGCGGTGCGCCGACTCGTCCTGCTCCTCGAAGACGGCGGTGCCCTTGTAGGTGACGGTGATCGGACCGACCTTGACCTTGACCGAGCCGGTGACCGTCTTGCCGTCGTAGTCCTCGACGGCGGCCCCGGGCATGCAGGGCGCGACCCGCTCGATGTCGAGGAGAGTCCGCCAGGCGTCGTCGACCGGGACCGGCACGGTGAACTCGTGGTGCAGTTCCATGACTTCCTCCAACGGGCGTCACGTCGACGGATGGATGGCCCCGGCCGTGGCCGCGAGCGGGGTGCCGCTGCCGCCCCAGCGCAGGGCGACGATCTCGGCGGCGACGGACACGGCGACCTCCTCGGGCGTACGGGCCCCGAGGTCGAGGCCGACGGGGGAGCGCAGCCGGGCCAGCTCGCCGTCGGAGAGCCCGGCGTCGACCAGGCGTTTCATCCGGTCGTCGTGGGTACGACGGCTGCCCATCGCCCCGATGTACGCGGCCGGCCGACGCAGCGCCTCCTCAAGCAGCGGCACGTCGAACTTGGGGTCGTGGGTGAGGACACAGATCACCGTGCGCTCGTCGGTGTCCGTACCGTGCAGGTAGCGGTGCGGCCAGTCGACGACCACCTCGACGGCGTCCGGGAAGCGTTTCGGCGTGGCGAACACCGGGCGGGCGTCGCAGACCGTGACCCGGTAGCCGAGGAAGCTGCCGATGCGGGCGACCGCGGCCGCGTAGTCGATGGCGCCGAAGACCAGCATGCGCGGCGGCGGGGCGAAGGAGTGCAGGAAGACGGTGACCGTGTCCTCGCGGCGCTCACCGCGCGGGCCGTAGTGGCGCAACCCCGTTGCGCCGAGGGCGAGTTCACCGCGTGCGTCGGCGGTGACGGCGACGTCCAGGCCGGTCGAGCCGAGCGTGCCGGCCACGTTGTCCGGCCAGACGGCGAGGGTGGCCCCGATCGACGCCGGGCCGTCCGTCACCGTCGCCACGGTCACCGGGCGGCCCGCGGCGACCGACTCCGCCACCTCGGCGAACCCGGGGTCGGTGTCCTGCGTGACGGGCCGGACCAGCAGGGTGATCTCGCCGCCGCAGGTCAGCCCGACCGCGAAGGCGTCCTCGTCGCTGTACCCGAAGGTCTCGAGCCGTGGCTCACCGTCCGCCACGACCTCCTTGGCCAGCTCGAACACCGCGCCCTCGACACAGCCCCCGGACACGCTCCCCACCGCCTCGTCGCCGGGCCCCACCGCCATCGCGGCACCGGGGTCGCGCGGGGCGCTGCGGCTCACGCCGACGACGGTCGCGAGGCCGAACGGGACCCGGGCCGCGTACCACTCGGCCAGCGTCGGGAGAATCTCACGCACGTTCCGCTCCTTCCACGGGGGCCGGCCCGGCCCCGCGTACCACCGCCGCCAGCCTCTCCAGCGCCGCCAGACTGTGCCCCTCGACGAACGCGTCCACGCTCGGCAATGCCGCCGCCATCCCGGCCGCCAGCGGCGCGTAACCGGGCCGCGCCTTGCGGGGGTTGGCCCAGATCACCCGGTGTGCGAGCCGGTGCAGCCGGCGCATCTGGGCGCCGAGCAGCTCCGGGTCGCCGCGCTCCCAGCCGTCCGACAGCAGCACCACGACCGCGCCGCGTGCCATGCCCCGCTGCCCCCAGTGGTCGAGGAACTCCCGTAGCAGCTCCCCGAGTCGGGTGCCGCCGCGCCAGTCGGGCACGGCCGCCGCGAGCGCGCTCATCGCCAAGTCGGGGTCGCGGTGCGAGAGTTCGCGGGTCACCCGGGTCAGCCGGGTGCCGATGGTGAACACCTCGGTTCGGGCGCCGCGTTCGGCCCGGGGGAGCGCCGCGGCGTGCGCGAAGCGGAGCAGCACATCGGCGTACGGTGCCATCGAACCGCTGACGTCCACCAGCAGTACGACCCGACGCGGCCGGTCGGCCCGGGTGTGCCGGTGAAGCCGCGCCGGCTCCCCGCCGCCGCGCAGCAACTCCCGTACCGTCCGGCGCGGATCGACCGGCCCGCGCCGGGCGGGCCGCCGCCGCGCGCTGCGGCGCGTCTCGCCGCGCAGTGCGAACGCGGCCACCAGACGGCGCAGTTGCTCCCGCTCGGCGGGATCCAGCTCGGCGACATCGCGATGGCGCAGGACCTCGGCGGAGCTGGCGAGGGCGGCGGCGGGCGGGGCCGGCTGCCGGTCCGGCCGGGCGGCGCCACGAGGCACGGGACCGTCCCGGACGACGAGCCGCAGCCGAGGCGGGGGAGCCGAGGTGAGGGTCCGCCCATTGGGCACGGCACCGTCGAAGTAGGCCGCGAACACCCGCTCGTACCGCTCCAGATCGTCCCGCCCACCGCACAGCGTCAGCCGCCCCGCCCAGTACACGTCCGCCCGCATCCCGGGCCGCAACTCCCCGACGGCCCGCAGAAAGGCGTGCACCCGCTCGGCACTCGCGTCGACACCGGCCGCCCGCAGGGCACGGGCGAAGCCGAGAAGCGCCGCGTCACCGCCCGGGCCGGGGTGCGCTTCCATCCCGCTCACGCCCCTCGACCCTTGAGAACCGCCGCCAGATCGAGCCCCCGCGCCCGCTCCGCGTCCTCCCGGTACTTCAGCACCGAGCCCAGCGTCGCCACCGCCAGCTCCGCGTCCACCTCGTCCGCGCCTAGCGCGTCGAGGGCCTGCGCCCAGTCGATCGTCTCGGCCACGCCCGGCGGTTTCAACAGGTCCTGCGAGCGGAGCGCCTGCACCAGCACGGTCACCTGTTCCGCCAGCCGGGCCGACACACCCGGCAACCGCCGCCGCACGATGGCCAGTTCACGGGCGAAGCCGGGATGGTCGAACCAGTGGTACAGGCAGCGCCGCTTGAGCGCGTCGTGCACCTCGCGGGTGCGGTTGGAGGTCAGCACGACCACCGGGGGAGTCTCGGCGCGCAGGGTGCCGAGCTCCGGGATCGTCACCGAGAACTCCGACAGCAGCTCAAGCAGAAACGCCTCGAACTCGTCGTCGGCCCGGTCGATCTCGTCCACGAGCAGCACCGACGGGTCGGTCTCCAGCGCCTTCAGCAGCGGCCGGGCGACCAGGAAACGGCGGTCGTACAGCTCGCTCTCCAGGCGCTCCGCGTCCTTCACCCCGGCCGCCTCGGCGGCCCGCAGATGCAGCAGCTGACGTGGGAAGTCCCAGTCGTACAGGGCCTGTGAGGCGTCGATGCCCTCGTGGCACTGGAGACGGATCAGCGGCGCCCCGAGCGCCTCGGCGAGGGCGGAGGCGAGCGCCGTCTTGCCGACGCCCGCGTCGCCCTCGCAGAAGATCGGCCGGTGCAGCCGCAGGGCCAGGAAGCAGGCGACGGCCAGCCCGTCGTCGACGAGATACCCCGTCTCCTCCAGGCGGGCCCGCACCTGCTCCGGGCCGTCGATGTCCGCGATCGCCTCTCACCCCATTCCGGAGGCGGCCAGCACCGCCCGTTTGGTCAGCACCCGCGCCAGGTGCTCCCGGTACTCGGACGACGCGGACACGTCCTGCGGCGGCCGGACGCCCTCCGCTGCCGCGTCCGAGGCCTGGGCGACGGCCTGCGTGTCCCCGGCTCCGGAGAGGGCCTCCTCGGCCGCCGTGGCTCGCACCGGGGTCGCGCCCATGTTGGTGAGGCCGACCCTGGCCTCGGCGATCCGCCCGTCGTAGCGCCGCACCAGCGCGGCGACGCCGACGATCGCGTAGGCCTGCGCGACCCGGTGGAACTTCTCGTAGTGGAAGCCCCAGCCGTCCGTCTTCGGCACCCGCACCTCGACGAGGAGTTCGTCGGGCCGGAGAGCGGACTGGAGGTAGTCGACGAAGAAGTCCCGTGCCGCGATCGTGCGCCGCCCGCCCGGGCCCTGCGCGACCAGTTCACCGTTGAGCGCCAGTACGACCGCTGGGAGGTCCCCGGCCGGATCGGCGTGCGCGAGCGAGCCGCCGAGGGTGCCCCGGTGCCGTACCGCCGGATCCGCGACGGTCGCCGTGGCGGCCGCCAGCAGACCGGCATGGCGCCGCACCAGCGGGTCACGGATCACGTCGTGGTGCGTGGTCATCGCGCCGATGGCCAGCGTGTCGCCGTCCTCGCGCACCCCGCGCAACTCGGGGATGCGGCCCACGTCCACGACCAGCTCGGGGAAGGCCAGCCGCAGCCTCAGCAGGGGCAGCAGGCTCTGGCCGCCGGCCAGCACCTTCGCGTCCTCGCCCGCGTCGGCGAGCGCGCGCACCGCCTCGTCGACGCTGCTCGGACGGGCGTAGTCGAATACCGGAGGAATCATGACCGGGCCTCCCTCACCGCTCGCCAGACCCGTTCGGGCGTACAGGGCATCCGGATGTCCTGGACGCCGAACGGACGCAGCGCGTCCACGATCGCGTTGACCACGGCGGGCGTGGACGCGATCGTGCCCGCTTCACCAACTCCCTTGACTCCCAAGGGATTCGAGGTGGCCGGCGTCTCCGTCCGCTCGGTCGTGAACTCGGGCAGGTCCGCCGCCGACGGCACCAGATAGTCGGTCATGGTGCCGGAGACCAGGTTGCCCTCGTCGTCGTACACGGCCTCCTCGTACAGCGCCTGCGCGATGCCCTGCGCCAGCCCGCCGTGCACCTGGCCCTCGACGATCATCGGGTTGACGACCTTGCCGACGTCGTCGACACATACGTACGACCTGATCCGTGACTGTCCGGTCTCGGTGTCGACCTCGACCGCGCACAGGTGGGTGCCGTGCGGGTAAGAGAAGTTGTCCGGATCCACCAAGTGCTCGGCGTTGATGGTGGGTTCGAGGCCGTCGGGCAGGTCGTGCGAGGTGAACGTCTCGAAGGCGATCTCCTGGATCGTCTTACGGGCGTCCGGCGAACCCTTCACGGAGAACACGCCGTTCGTGAACTCCAGGTCGTGCTCGCTCGCTTCGAGCAGGTGCGCGGCGATCTTCCGCGCCTTGTCGACGACCTTCACCGCCGCGTGGTGCACGGCCGCCCCGCCCACCACGAGCGAGCGCGAACCGTAGGTGTCCATGCCCTGCGGGGCCGCCTTGGTGTCGCCGTGCACCACCTCGACGTCCTCGAACGGGACGCCCAGCACATCGGCGGCGATCTGGCTCCAGCAGGTCGCATGCCCCTGCCCGTGCGGGCTGGTGCCCGTGACCACCTCGACCTTGCCGGTCGGCAGCATCCGGATGGTCGCCGCCTCCCAGCCACCGGCCGCGTACCGCAGATCCCGCAGCACCCGGCTCGGCGCGAGCCCGCACATCTCGGTGTACGTCGACACACCGATCCCGAGCCGCACCGAGTCGCCCCGCCGGTTGCGGTCCGCCTGCTCGGCACGGAGCTTGTCGTAGTCGAACAACGCGAGGGCCTTCTCGGTCGCCGCCTCGTAGTTGCCGCTGTCGTACGTCAGACCCGCGATCGACGTGTACGGGAACTCCTCGTGCCCGATCCAGTTCCGGCGCCGCAACTCCACCGGATCCAGGCCGAGTTCGACCGCCAGCTCGTCCATGATCCGTTCGATGGCGTACGTCGCCTCCGGGCGCCCGGCGCCGCGGTAGGCGTCGGTCGGCGTCCGGGTCGTGAAGACGCCGGTGCACGTGAAGTCGTAGGAGTCCATCTTGTAGATCGCCGGGTACATGAAGGCGCCCAGGATCGGGATGCCCGGGGTGACGAGCATCAGATAGGCGCCCATGTCGGTGAGCAGGTCGACCTTGAGGCCGAGCAGCTTGCCGTCCCGGTTCGCGGCGATCTCGATGTCCTGGATCATGCCGCGGCCGTGGTGGGTGGCCAGGTAGCCCTCGGAGCGGGACTCGGTCCACTTCACCGGGCGGCCGGTCTTCCGGGCGACCGCGAGCGCCAGGGCCTCCTCGCCGTACACCTGGAGCTTGGAGCCGAAGCCGCCGCCCACGTCGGGGGCGACCACCCGGAGCTTGTGCTCGGGGATGCCGGTGACCACGGCCATCATGATCCGCACGATGTGCGGGATCTGCGTGGACGAGTAGAGCGTGTACTCGCCGGACGCGGCGAGGGGGTCACCACGACCGCACGCGGTTCCATCGCGTTCGGGATGAGCCGCTGGTGGTGGTAGCGGCGCTTGACCGTCACCTCGGCGCGCTGCCGTACGGAGTCGAAGTCCTCGCCCGTCTTCAGGGGCCATACGTAGCTTCGGTTGGTGCCCTTGTCGGAGTGGACGAGCGGGGAGTCGTCCGCGAGCGCTGCCTCCAGGTCCAGGACCGGGGAGAGCGGCTCGTAGTCGACCTCGATCGCCTCCAACGCGTCGGCTGCCGCGTACCGGTCCCGGGCCACCACGAGCGCCACCGGGTCGCCGGCGTAACGCACCTCGTCGACGGCGATCGGCGGATGGTCGGGCAGCACGATGTCCTCGGTCACCGGCCAGGCGCAGGGCAGCGAGCCCAGGCCCTCGGCGAGGTCGGCGCCGCTGAACGCGGCGATGACACCGGGGCGTTCGAGGGCCGGCGAGACGTCGACGCGGGTGATGCGGGCGTGCGCCATCGGGCTGCGCAGGATTGCCATGTGCAGCAGTCCGTTGACGCTGATGTTGTCGGTCCAGTTGGTCTGCCCGGTGATCAGCCGGGCGTCCTCCTTGCGCGGCCGGGCGCGCCCGACCTCCGGTTCCACGGCCTGGTCGGTCATGCCGGGACCTCCTGTTCGGAGGCGGCCTGTACGGCCCGCACGATGTTCTGGTAGCCGGTGCAGCGGCAGAGGTTGCCCTCCAGGCCGTGCCGGATCTCGTCCGCGCTGGGGTGCGGGTTCTCGCGCAGCAGGTCGCGCGCCGCCATGAGCATGCCCGGCGTGCAGTAGCCGCACTGGAGGGCGTGCTTCTCGTGGAAGGCCCGCTGGAGCGCCGACAGCTCCCCGTCCTTCGCCAGCCCCTCGACCGTGGTCACCTCACCGCCGTCCGCCTGGACGGCCAGTACGGAGCAGCTCTTGACGGTCACGCCGTCCAGTTCGACCGTGCACGCCCCGCAGTTCGAGGTGTCGCAGCCGATCGGGGTGCCGGACAGGCCGAGGCGGTCACGCAGGTAGTGGACCAGGAGGAGACGGGGTTCCACTTCGTCCTGGTAGGTCGTGCCGTCCACCTTCACCGAGATGTGGGTCATGTGCCCTCCAGTGGCCGTGCGGGCGGGAAAGCGAGGGAAACCAGCGACCAATCGTGATGTACGTCACTCTATGACCGCGCACGTGAGGGGGCGAGTGGTCGGGCGGGGTTCGTTGAGCGCTCAAAGAGGCGTCCCCAAAATCCTGAAACTTACTCAAGAGTCAGAAGTATTGACGATGTCCGGAGATCGCCGGACTGTAGTGGACATGCCGAATATCCGGGCACGTCTGCTCGTTGTTCTGGTTGTCCTCAGCGGATTCCTGACGGTCGTGGGCGCCTCGCCCGCCTCCGCCGCCACGGTCCCCGACTCCCTCTCCTTCGACGGCACGGCGCTCACCGTCTCGAACGGCCGCTTCGTGGACGGCAACGGCCGCGAGGTCGTGCTGCGCGGCTACAACGTCTCCGGCGAGACCAAGCTGGAGGAGAACAGCGGTCTGCCCTTCGCGTCGGTCGCCGACGCGAAGAAGTCCGCGACCGCGCTCCGCGCCCTGGGCGGCGGAAACTCCGTCCGCTTCCTGCTCTCCTGGGCCCACGCGGAACCCACGCAGGGCCAGGTCGACTCCGCGTATCTGGCCGCCGTCACCGACCAGATACGCGCCTTCCTCGACGCCGGCATCCGCGTCTACCCCGACTTCCACCAGGACCTCTACTCCCGCTACCTCTTCAACTCGGGCAGCTGGTACACCGGCGACGGGGCGCCCGAGTGGGCGGTGGAGCTGGGGGACTACCCCCAGGAGTCCTGCGGGATCTGCCTGTTCTGGGGGCAGAACATCACCCAGAACGGGGCGGTGACGGCCGCCCAGTACGACTTCTGGCACAACGCCTACGGTCTCCAGGACGCCTTCCTGGCCACCGCCCAGAAGACCATGACGTACATCCGGCAGAACCTGAACACCGAGGAGTTCACCGGCATCGTCGGCTTCGACCCCTACAACGAGCCGTACGCCGGCACCTACGACTCCGGGCAGACCTCCCGTACCTGGGAGCAGAACCTGCTGTGGCCCTTCTACCAGAAGTTCCGGGCCCGGATGGACGCGGCCGGCTGGCAGGACAAGCCCGCCTTCGTCGAGCCGAACCTCTTCTGGAACGCCAACATCGACTCCCAGAAGCAGGAGGGCGGACTGCTCGACGCCGGCACGCTCGGCTCGCGCTACGTCTTCAACACCCACTTCTACGACCAGAAGGCCATCTCCGGGATCCTGATGTGGGGCAACGCCTCCGACGGGCAGTACTCGACGAACTTCGGCACGATCCGCGACCGGGCCTCGGCCGCCGGGACCACGGCGATCGTCAGCGAGTTCGGCCATCCGCTCTCGGGTTCGGTGTCGGGCAAGGCGCCGACCGTCGACAAGGCGATGTACCAGGCCCTCGACTCCCGTCTGCCCGGCTCCAGTTGGTGGTCCAGCCCGTCCTCCTCCGGGCCGGTGCTGTCGGGCAACCAGTGGCAGTGGGACATCTACAACGGGCGCCACAACGAGCTGATGAACGACAACCCCGACAAGGTGCTGACCTCGGGCGACGCCTGGAACGACGAGGACCTGTCGGCCGTCGACATGACCGACTCCGGCACGGTGACGCTCCGCCAGGACGCACGCCTCCTCGACCGCGTCTACCCGAGCGCCACCGCCGGCACGACCCTCGCCTTCACCTACGAGGACCGTTCGCGCGACGGCTCGACCACCCTCACCTGGAACCCGGTGCCGAGCTCGCTGCCGAACGTGTCCACGCTGGTCGGCTCCGGCCAGTACGGGCTGCTGGTCTGGAAGTCGGGCTCCGGCTCGGCACCCACCGAGCTGCACCTCCCGGCGTCCTTCCCGACCGCGACGACCACGGTCGTCTCCGACCTGGGCACGGTCTACGGCCCGCCGGCCTACACGAGCTCCACGCCGGTCGGCGCGACCACCGAGCCGGGCGGCACGGGCAGCCGACGGCTGCTGCTGACCGACTCCGACTCGGGCGTCCTGCACTACGCGCTGGTCACCAACGGGGCCACCTCCCCGTCGGCGAGCCTGCTCAGCGCGGCCAAGTCCGAGCTGGCTGCCTGGGCGGCGGCACGCTTCTGACGGGGCGGCCCGGGCGGGCCGGCTAGCCGGGGACCTTCTCCGACACGCCCGCCCGGGACTCCTCGGCCGGGGTGCCGCGACCCGCGTCGCGCATCCGGCCGTACGCATAGACGCAACCGGCGAGCGCGAGGTCGGACAGCAGCATGAAACCGATCGAGTACGAGCCCTTGGCGCTGTAGACCGCGCCCATCACCAGCGGCGGGACGAAGCCGCCGAGGCCGCCCATCGCGCCGACGATGCCCGTCACGCTGCCCACCTGCGGCTGCGGGGTGACCCGGGCGACCAGGGCGAACACCGAGCCGCTGGCCGTGCCCAGGCCGGCCGCCATCACCAGCAGGCAGATCGTCGCGCCGGGCGTCAGCTCGGGGTCGAAGGCCTGGACGATCGCGAGGAGGGCCACGACGCCCAGGGCGAAGGAGGTGACCACCGCAGGGTGGATGCGGTCGGCGAGCCACCCGCCGATCGGCCGGAACACCACGGTGACCACCGCGAACCCGGCGGCCTTGGTGCCCGCGTCGGTGGGGCTCAGCTCGTACCAGGTCTTGAGGTACGTCGGCAGGTAGACCCCGAACGCGACGATGCCGCCGAAGCCGATCGCGTACAGCGCGGAGAGCTCCCAGGTCACCCGCAGCCGGCCGGCCTGGGCGAGGCGCTGGGCGAGCGGGGTGGACGGGATCGGGCGGCCGGGCCGGTCGTTGATCAGCAGGGCCGCGAGTACGGCGTAGACCGCGAGGGCGATCGCGAGCACCAGGAACGGGAGGTTCTCGCTGTGCTTGAACATGCGCGGCGTGAAGTACCCGGACGCGGCCACACCGCCCATGCCCATGCCGAAGACGCCGAGGGCGGCGCCCCGGTGGGCCGGCGGGAACCAGGCGTTGACCAGCGGGACGCCGATGGCGAAGGTCGTACCGCCGAGGCCGAGGAAGAAGCCGACCGCGATGAGTGCGCCGTAGGAGCTCTTCGCCGGGATCAGCAGCAGCACCGGCACGATCGTCAGCGCGCTCAGCAGCGGGAACATCAGCCGGGCGCCGTAGCGATCGGTGAGGGCGCCGACCGGGATACGGCCCACCGAGCCGACCAGGACCGGGACGGCGACCAGCAGCGACTGGGCGGACGAGCTCATGTGCAGGCGGTCGTCGAAGTCGCCGGCCAGCGGGGCGATCAGGTTCCAGGCCCAGAAGGTCAGGCCGAAGCCGAGGGTCGCCATCACGAGGTTGCGCCAGGCCGCGGGGGGCGGCCGCTCCGTCGTGGACGGAAGGTCGCTGATGGGGCCGGTCATGGGCACGCTCCCAGCTACGCCGTGCGGGCACCCGGAGCCGACGGCGGCGCGGGTGCGTCCGATCTCCCGACAACGCCTCTCATGATCGGCGGTGACCGGTGCGCCCGCATCTCGGAGCGTGCGGCGGCGCCGGAGGAGGGAGTCCGGCGCCGCCGCGGTCTCAGCCGGTGGACGGGCCTGTCCAGTCGGACTGCACATGCCCCAGCCGCACCCGCTGCGGATGGTCGCCCACCGCGACGGAGGTGACCTTCTGCCCTGTCGCGAAGTCGATGGCCGTGACCTGGTCGGCGCCGCTCTCCGAGACGATGCAGTCCTTGCCGTCGCCGCTGACCGTGGCCCAGTAGGGCTTGGAGGCGGTGACCAGCGGGCCCTCCTGGAGGGTGGTCCGGTCGACGACCGTCGCGTAGTCGTCCATCGTCCCGGCGACGCACAGCTTGGTGCCGGCCGGGTTCATCGAAATGCCGTGGTGGCGCGAGTCGTTGACCCAGGTGGTGCGGTCCTCGCTGGTCGCCGGGTTCTTCGGCAGCGTCTTCATCCGGGTGATCTTGTCGGTGGCGACGTCGTACTCGAGGAACCCGTTGAAGAAGGACACCTGGAAGTACAGCTTCGACTCGTCGGGCGAGAAGACGGCCGGACGCACGGCGTCGGAGAAGTCCGTGAGACCGAAGGCGTCGAGCCGGTCCCGCATGTCGATGATCTTCACTTGCTTGTACGTCGTCGCGTCCACGACCGTGATGTGCCGGTCGCCCTTGGTCCAGTCCCAGGCCGGGTCGTCGAGGGAGGTGTTGACGTCCCCGATGGCCATGTTCCAGATGTACTTGCCGTCCTTGGTGAAGATGTTCTCGTGCGGCTTGTCGCCCGTCGCGAACGAACCGAGCTGCTTGCCGGTGTTGATGTCCAGCACGTGCACGGTGTTCGCGGTCGAGGCGGAGACCGCGACCCGGGTGCCGTCGGGGGAGACCGCCATGTGGTCGGAGCGGTAACCCGACACGGGGAAGCGCCAGTTGATGCTTCCGGTGGCGAGGTCGATGGAGACGACGTCGGCGAAGCTCGGCCGGGAGACGACCACCGACTTGCCGTCCGGCGTGGAGTACATGTCGTCGACGAACTGGTCGTGGCCCTCGCCGACGCCGTTGCGGATCGCCATGAAGTAGATCCACTTGATCGGGTCGGCGTTGATCTCCGCCATCCGGGCGTCCTTGTCCGGGATGACGTTGAGCCGGCCGACCTTGGCGAAGTCGCCGGACGACTTGATGACGTCCGCGGTGCCGTCCCAGTTGTTACCGACGAACAGCACCTCACGGAGGGCGGCGGCGGAGTCGGCGGCGTTGGCGGCGTTGGCGGCGGTCGCGGGGACGGCGATGGTCAGGACGAGGGCGGCGGCTACGGAGCAAAGGTGCCTGGATCTGAAGGCAGGCATGGCTGCTCTCTCCTCTGGGGTGACGGGGGCATGCCAAGCAGAGGCGTGGCGTGAAGGGCTGGGCAAGATTCTGAAAAGAAGCGCCTTCAGATTCTTACTTACTGGAAAGTAAGGAAGAGGCGCCCTTCTCCACAAGACTGCGTACACGACAAAATTGGGGATCAGGCGACAAAGGAGGGTCCGTGACGGGGAGGCTCAAGGCGCCGACGGGGCGGTACGGCGGCAAGACCGCCGCTCAGCGGCAGGCCGAGCGGCGCGGGAGATTCCTGGACGCCGCGCTGGAGCTGTTCGGCGCCGACCCCGGCTACCGGGCGACGACGGTCGCCGCGCTCAGCGAGGCGGCGGGACTGTCGACGCGTCAGTTCTACGAGGAGTTCCGCACCCTCGAGGACGTGCTGGCCGCGCTGCACCTCCAGGTCAACGACTGGGCCGAGACGGCGGTCCTGGCCGCGTTCGCCGAGGCGGAGGGCCGCCCGCTCGCGGAACGGGTGACCGCGATCTTCCGTGCCTACGCTGCGAACGTCACCGGGGACCCGCGCCGGATCCGCATCACCTTCGTCGAGATCATCGGCGTGAGCCCGCGGCTGGAGGAACAGCGCCTGGCCCGCCGCGCCCGCTGGGTCGACCTCATCTGCGCCGAGGCGGACGCGGCCGCGGCACGGGGGGAGGCGGCCCGCCGCGACTACCGCATCGCCGCGACGGCGTTCATCGGCAGCGTCAACGGGCTGCTGCACGACTGGAGCGCGGGGTGGGTGGAGGCGACCCTCGACGAGGTGGTGGACGAACTGGTCCGGCAGCTGCTGTCGATTCTGCGGCCGACGGGGTGGGAGCCGGGGTGACCCGACGGACGAAGCCGAGTGGGAGCCGGGCTGATCCCAGGAGCGCTCCCTAGGGCCCCGACCGCCCCACCGCCTCCAACACCGGCCCCGCCCCGTCCTCTGCCCGGATCCGCGCCCCCAACTCCGCCGCCCGCCGCGCGAACGCCGGATCCCGGGTGGCCCGCATCAGCGCCGGGCCCAAGGTGGCGGCGGTCAGCCGGCGCAGGGGCAGGGCACGCGGCGCCACCCCCAGGCTCACCAACCGGGACGCCCAGAAGCCCTCGTCGAACTGGATGGGCACCGGAACCGCCGGCACCCCTGCCCGCAACCCCGCCGCCGTCGTGCCGGCGCCCGAGTGGTGGACCACCGCGGCCATGCGGGGGAACAGCGCCGAGTGCGCGACCTCGTCGACCGTGAGCATGTCATCGCCGGAGGCCTCCAGGTCGGCCCAGCCGCGCTGGATCACGCCCCGCAGCCCGGCCCGGCGCAGGGCGCGTACGACGGCGGCACTCAGGCGCGCCGGGTCCGGGACGGTCGCGCTGCCGAGACCGACGTACACCGGAGGCGGGCCCGCGTCGAGGAAGTCCCGCAGTGGCGGCGGGAGTTGGGCCTCACCGTCGTACGGCCACCAGTAGCCGGTGACGTCCAGGCCCGGCCGCCAGTCGGACGGGCGAGGTACCACCAGCGGGCTGAAGCCGTGCAGGACCGGCCGCGGCTGCCGCTCCCGGGCCCGCCATGCCGCCGCGGCCCGCACACGGGGCAGTCCGAGGCGCTCCCGGATCTCGGGCTGGGCCCCGGCGAAGACCAACTCCACCGCCAGGCTCACCCCGTGTCCGGCGAGGCGGTTGCCCGCGCCGCCGAGCGAGCGGACGCCCAGCATCGGCGGGCCGAACTCCCTTGTGGGGGCCAGGGGTTGGAGCGGGACGTCCAGATACGGCAGTGACAGGCCGTCGGCGATCGTGTGGCCCAGCGGGCCCACCGAACCGGACAGCAGCAGCATGTCGCTCTTGCGGGCCGCGGCCACCAGGTCGTCCGTCATCCGCCCGACCAGCGCCCGCGCCATCGCGACCACCCGCACCAGCTTGCCCACGCCGGTCCCGCTCCGATGCAGCCCGCGCCCCCGCGAGGACTCCAACTCGGCCCGCGGGTCGACCGGCAGGGGGTGGAAGCGGACCCCCGACCCGGCGACCAGTGGTTCGAACCGGGCATGGGTCACCAGGGTGACCTCGTGCCCGGCGTGGGAGAGCCGGTGGCCCAGTCCGGTGTACGGGGCCACGTCGCCCCGCGAGCCCGCCGTCATGATCGCTACGCGCACGACGGTCAGTATGGCGCCGCGGAGCGCCGCTCGGCGAGAACGACCCGTGCGGAAAGGCCACTTCACGCCTGTCACATCCGTTGACTTCCTTCTCCGAGTGGCTCTACTTTCGGCCCGCGATATGTTCGGTTCGCCGATCCATGTTCGGTATATCGAATAACTGTCTTTGCCTGTCCGGGAGTTCCCCCGCCCGAAGGAGCCGCATGTACCCCCCGCCGCGAACGACCCGCAGAGGTCTCGTACGACACCTCAGAGCCACCGCCGTACGCCTTCTCGTCCTCGCTGTCACCGCAGCCGCCGCGCTTCTGTTCGCCGGGCCCGCCCCGGCGCAGGCGGCGGCGACCCGTCAGATAGCCGTGCCCTCCGCCCCGATGGGCTGGGCGTCCTGGAACAGCTTCGCCGCCAAGATCGACTACAGCGTCATCAAGCAGCAGGTCGACGCGTTCGTGGCCGCGGGCCTGCCGGCGGCCGGCTACAAGTACATCAACATCGACGAGGGCTGGTGGCAGGGCACCCGGGACAGTGCCGGGAACATCACCGTCGACGAGTCCGAGTGGCCCGGCGGCATGAGCGCCATCGCCGACTACATCCACAGCAAGGGCCTCAAGGCCGGCATCTACACCGACGCCGGCAAGAACGGCTGCGGCTACTACTACCCGACCGGCCGCCCCGCCGCCGCCAACACCGGCAGCGAGGGCCACTACGACCAGGACATGCTCCAGTTCTCCGAATGGGGCTTCGACTTCGTGAAGGTCGACTGGTGCGGCGGTGACGTGGAGGGGCTGGACGCGGCGACGACGTACCAGTCCATCAGCGACTCGGTCGCGAAGGCCGCGGCCGCCACCGGCCGTCCGCTCACCCTCTCGATCTG
Source organism: Streptomyces sp. CA-249302 (assembly GCF_050936785.1). Classification (NCBI taxonomy): domain Bacteria; kingdom Bacillati; phylum Actinomycetota; class Actinomycetes; order Kitasatosporales; family Streptomycetaceae; genus Streptomyces; species Streptomyces sp. CA-249302. The sequence goes on from NZ_JBNJMG010000001.1 coordinate 10,380,084, forward strand.
CAACTGGGGCAAGCAGAACCCGTGGAACTGGGCGCCCGGCGAGGCCCCGATGTGGCGCACCAGCAACGACATCATCATCTACGGCAACTCGCCGTCGATGACGAACCTGCTCTCCAACTTCGACCAGACGCTGCACCCGCTGGCCCAGCACACCGGCTACTACAACGACCCGGACATGCTGATGGTCGGCATGGACGGCTTCACCGCCGCCCAGAACCGCACCCACATGAACCTGTGGGCGATCTCCGGCGCCCCCCTCCTCGCCGGCAACAACCTCGCCACGATGACGACGGAGACCGCCAACATCCTGACGAACCCCGAGGTCGTCGCCGTGGACCAGGACGCCCGCGGGCTCCAGGGCGTCAAGGTCGCCGAGGACACCACCGGACTCCAGGTGTACGGCAAGGTCCTTTCCGGCACCGGCAACCGCGCCGTCGTCCTGCTCAACCGCACGTCCTCCGCGCAGAACATCACCGTGCGCTGGTCGGACCTGGGTCTGACGACCGCCTCCGCCACCGTCCGTGACCTGTGGTCCCGTACGAACATCGGCTCCTACGGCACCAGTTACACCACCAGCGTCCCGGCGGGCGGCTCGGTGATGCTCTCCGTCACCGGCGGCACGGAGGCGTCGAGCAGCACCTACACCGGCACGTCCAGCTTCTCCGGCGTGGTGGCCGGCAACACGGGCGTGAAGGTCGTGGACGTCGCCTACACCAACAACACCTCCGCCGCCGTCACCGGCACCCTCAAGGTCAACGGCCAGGGCACGACGACCGTCTCCTTCCCGCCGACCGGCTCCTCGCAGGGCACCATCTCGGTCATGGTCGGCCTGGCCAAGGGCTCCTCGAACACGCTGACCTTCACCAGCGCGCCGACCCTCGCCGACATCACCGTCCGGCCACTGGCCGGAGCCAACGGCAACCAGGTGGTCGGCAGCCAGTCGAGCCGCTGCCTGGACATCTACAACAACACCATCACCAACGGCACCCAGGCCGAGATCTGGGACTGCAACGGTGGCCAGAACCAGGCCTGGACGTACACCTCCCGCAAGGAGCTGGTGGTGTACGGCAACAAGTGCCTCGACGCCTACAACGAGGGCACGACCAACGGCACCAAGGTCGTGATCTGGGACTGCAACGGCCAGAACAACCAGAAGTGGAACGTCAACAGCGACGGCACGATCACCAACGTCAACGCCGGGATCTGCCTGGACGCGTACAACAACGGCACGGCCAACGGCACGCTCCTCGACCTGTGGGCCTGCAACGGCCAGACCAACCAGAAGTGGACGCTGAACTAGCTCCGCCCGCTTGGCCCGTCCGGGTGGACCCGGGCGGGCCGGGCACCCTGATCACCGGTCCCCGGTGCCGTCCCGCCGACCATGACGGTCGGCGGGACCTGTCGGTCTCCGCGCCGGAACAGCGAGGGCGGAGGCACGGATGCGCGGCAGGGGACTCACGGGTGGCGTGCTCGCCGTACTCCTGGCGGTGTGTCCGCCGCCGGCGTCACCGCAGACCGCCCGCGCCGACGAGACGACCGTCTCCGCGGACACCTACCGCACCGGCTGGGACACCAACGAACCCGGCCTCGCCCCCGACCAGGTCGCCAGTTCCGACTTCGGGCAGCAGTTCTCCACCACCGTCGACGGGCAGGTCTACGCCCAGCCGCTGGTGGTCGGCAGGACGGTCGTGGCGGCCACCGAGAACAACAAGGTGTACGGCCTCGACTCGGCGACCGGGGCGATCACCTGGACCCGGAACCTGGGCGCGCCCTGGCCGGCGTCGGCCATCGGCTGCGGCGACCTCGTCCCCAACCTCGGTGTGACCTCGACACCGGTGTACGACGCGGCCACCGGCACCGTCTACCTCACCTCGAAGGTCAACGACGGCGCGGACACCCAGCACCCCAGCTGGTACGTCCACGCCCTGAACGCGAGCACCGGCGCCGAACGCACCGGCTGGCCCGTGAAGGTGGCCGGCGTGCCGGTCAACGACCCCGGCCGCCCCTTCAGCGCCTTCACCGCCGGACAGCGCCCCGGCCTGCTGCTGATGGGCGGCTCGGTCTACGCCGGCTTTGCCTCGCACTGCGACGTCAAGCCGTACGTCGGCTATGTCCTGGGCGTCAACACCTCGACCCGCAAGCAGACCCTGTGGGCCACCGAGGACTCCTCCGCCAACGGCATGGCCGGCATCTGGATGAGCGGCGGCGGCCTGGTCTCCGACGGCCCCGGACGCATCCTCTTCTCCACCGGCAACGGCATCTCCCCGGCACCCGGCCCCGGCTCCAGGCCGCCGGGCCAGCTGGCCGAGTCGGTGGTCCGGCTCGGCGTCAACAGCGACGGCACCATGTCCGCGCAGGACTTCTTCAGCCCGAGCAACGCCCCCACCCTCGACCAGAACGACACCGACCTCGGCTCGGGCGGCCCCGTCGCCCTGCCTGGTCCGACGTTCGGCACGAGCGGCCATCCCCATCTCCTCGTCCAGATCGGCAAGGACGGGCGCCTCTTCCTCCTCGACCGCGACGACCTGGGCGGCCGCAGCCAGGGCGCCGGCGGCACCGACAAGGTGCTCGGCGCCTTCGGCCCGTACGAGGGCGTCTGGGGACACCCGGCGGTGTACGGCGGCAGCGGCGGTTACGTCTACACCATCGGCAGCCGCGGCCTCCTGCGCGCCTTCCACTACGGCACCACCGGTTCGGGCCTGCCCGCCTTGAGCAACACCGGCAACAGCGCCGAGAAGTTCGGCTACACCTCGGGCTCGCCCGTGGTGACCTCGACCGGCACGACACCGGGTTCCGCGCTCGTGTGGGCCGTCTACTCCGACGGTTCCAACGGGGCAGGCGGCCAGTTGCGGGCGTACGACGCCGAACCCGTGAACGGCACGCTGAAGCTGCGCTGGTCCGGCCCGATCGGCACCGCCGCCAAGTTCTCGGTGCCCGCGACCGACGGCGGCCGGGTCTACGTCGGCACCCGGGACGGCCACGTCCTTGCATTCGGACGACCCTCCAACGCGGCGCTGATCGGGGACGCCGTCGACCTCGGGAAGGTGCCGGTGGGGGAGAGCGGCCAGGGCACGGCCACCGTCACCGCCACCCGGGACGTGACGATCAGCGGGGTGAGCACCCCGTCCGGCAGCCAGTTCGCCGCCGCGCCCACCGGGCTGCCGCGCACCCTGCACACCGGCGACACCTACTCGCTCCCCGTGACCTTCTCGCCGACCACGCCCGGCGCGGACACCTCCGTCCTGAGCTTCGCGACGGACGTCGGCGACATCGGCCTCGGGCTCACCGGGTACGGCACCAGGCCCGGCCTCGCCGCCGCACCGTCCTCGCTGGTCTACGGCACCGTCGCGACCGGTACGAGCAAGACCCTCGGGGTCAGTTTCACCAACACAGGCACCGAGGCCGAGACGGTCTCGGCGAGCGTGCCGCCCGGCGGACCCTTCAGCGCCGATGGTCTGCCGGCCGACGGCACGGTCGTCGAGCCGCAGCAGTCGGTCACCGTGCAGGTGACGTACACGCCGACCGCGGCCGGCGACGACTCCGGAACCTTGTCCGTCACCGGGCAGAACGGCACCGCGACCGTCGACCTGACCGGCACCGCGGTCGCCGGCGAGGCCCGGCTGACCGTCACGCCCACCTCGACCGACTTCGGGCAGGTGAAGGTCGGCCAGTCGGTGACGAAGACCTTCGACATCAGCAACACCGGCAACATCCCGCTGACCATCACCAAGGCGGCGCCGCCCGCGGCCCCCTTCCACGTCACCAACCCGATCAGCGAGGGCCAGGTCCTCGGACCGGACGACGTGGTGCACCAGTCGGTCACCTTCTCGCCGACCTCCGTCAGCGCCGTCACCGGCACCTACCAGCTCACCTCCGACGACGGCCGCGGCCCGCAGAACGAGACGCTCACCGCGACCGGAACCGCCGGCACCGGAGTCGTCGTACCGGCACCCGGGGCGGGCGGCTGGAAACTCAACGGCGCCGCCCAGCTCTCCGGCGACGACCTCCAGCTCACCCAGGCGAGCACCTACCAGGCGGGCTCGGCGGTCTTCCCCGTCCCCGTCCTCACGGACGGCCTCACGGCGACGTTCACGACGGTCGTCGGAGGCGGCACCGGCGCCGACGGCCTCACCTTCAGCCTGATCGATCCGGCCCGCGCGACTCCAACTGCCCTGGGCGCCAAGGGCGGTGGCCTCGGCTGGACGGGAGTGCCAGGAGTCGCGGTCACCGTCGACACGTACAAGAACGGCAACGATCCGTCGGCGAACTTCGTCGGCATCGCCACCGCGGGCACCGGCACCACCCTGACCTACGCCTCGACCGCGACCAACGTGCCCGCTCTGCGCTCGGGTCCGCACGCCGTGGCCGTGTCCGTCTCCGGCAAGACCCTCACCGTCACCATGGACGGAACCCAAATCCTCAGGACGACGGTGGCCTCGCTGAGTCCGACGGCCTTCGTCGCCTTCACCGGCGGCACGGGCGGGAAGACCGACATCCACGCCGTGCGGGACGTGGCCGTCACCGCGTCCTCGTATGCCGTACCGCCGCCCGGTCCCAACGGCTGGACGTACAACGGCAGCGCGGCTCTCTCCGGCACCAGCCTCGTGCTCACCCCGGCCACCGCGTCGGTCAAGGGCTCGGGCGTCCAGGCCACCGCCGTACCCTCGGCCCGGCTGCGCGCCCACTTCACCGCCACAATCGGTGGCGGCACCGGCGCCGACGGCCTCGCGCTGCTCCTGCTCGACGCGTCCAAGGCGACCTCGACAGCGCTGGGCGCGGGCGGCGGCGGGCTCGGCTACGCGGGCCTGCCGGGCCTCGCCGTCACCCTCGACACCCACAAGAACGGCACCGAGCCGTCGAACAACTTCGTCGGCATCGCCACCGCGGCTACCGGATCGGCCCCGCACTACGTCGCCACCTCCACCGCCGTCCCCAACCTGCGCTCCGGCACCCACACCATCGACGCCAACGTCACCAGCGCCGGGCACCTGGTGGTGAGCGTCGACGGCACGCAGGTCATCGACAAGGCGGTGAGCCTGCCGAAGAACCTGCTCGTCGGATTCGCCGGCGCCACCGGCAGCAGCACCGACAAGCACACCGTGACCGGCGTACGTATCGCCTACTGACCGCCGAAGGAGCCCCCATGCGCAGACTGCTGACGCCCCTGCTGACCGCCGCGGCCGTCCTGTGCTGCCTCGGCGCCGCACCCGAACCGCCGCCCCTGACCGTCATGTTGGGCGACAGCGACACCCTGGGCCGCGTGCTCACAGACCTGTCCGGCCACACGCTCTATCGCTATGACCTGGAGGCCACCGGCGACGTCGAATGCCTCGCCCCGTGCACCGACACCCGTCGTCCCCTCCTCGCGGAGGCCGCCGCCGAACTCCGGCTCCCGCCCGGCATCGCGGGCGCCCTCGGCCGGATCACCCGCCCCGACGGCACCGGCGACCAGGTCACCTACGACGGCTCACCCCTGTACACCTACACCGGCGACACCCAGCCCGCCGAGACCGACGGCGTGACGTTGCAGTGGCACGCCGTCCGGCCGAGGGACGCGGCGCGCTAGAGCAGCGGCAGGAGCACGACGCCCACCGCTGCGAACAGGGCGAGCCCCAACAGGCAGACGGCGAGCGTCCGTTCGCGCAGCCTTTGATACGCCGCCTCGTACTCGGCGCGCAGTTCCCGGCCCCGTTCGGCAGTGTGCTCCCAGGAGACGCGGGCGAGGGCCAGGTACTCCGCCTCGAAACGGCGCTCCACCTCGGCCCGTTGGCCATCGGTGAGCCAGTCGAGCGGGGTGGTGAAACGCCGAGCGGCCGCGTGGCTCTCGTCGCGGACCGAGGCCAGGAGCAGGTGACCCTCGATGTCGTTGAGGAAGGCCTGTGCGTCGACGGGGTGTTCGTCCATGGCCGTCACAGGGACGTCAACTCCCTTGCGGCTGCGCCGGGTTCGGGGTGGTGCAGGTCGAAGGCCGGGGACTCGCTGCGGATGCGGGGGAGAGTGAGGAAGTTGTGGCGCGGGGCGGGCAGGAGGTCGCCCACTCCAGGGAGCGGCCGTAGCCCCAGGGGTCGTCGGTGTCGACCTGCTCGCCGTATTTGGCGGTCTTCCAGACGTTGTAGAAGAAGGGGAGCAGCGACGAGCCCAGCAGGAACGAGAAGATCGTCGAGACCGTGTTGAGCGTGGCGAAACCCTCGACCGCCAGATAGTCGGGGATCCGGCGCTGCATGCCCTCGGCGCCCAGCCAGTGCTGGACCAGGAAGGTGCCGTGGAAGCCGATGAACAGGGTCCAGAAGGTGATCTTGCCGAGGCGCTCGTCCAGCATCCTCCCGGTGAACTTGGGCCACCAGAAGTGGAATCCGGCGAACATCGCGAAGACGACCGTGCCGAAGACCACGTAGTGGAAGTGCGCCACCACGAAGTACGAGTCCGAGACGTGGAAGTCGATCGGTGGGGACGCGAGCATCACGCCGGTCAGGCCGCCGAAGACGAAGGTCACCAGGAAGCCCGTGGCCCACAGCATGGGCGTCTCGAACGACAGGGAGCCCCGCCACATGGTGCCGATCCAGTTGAAGAACTTCACTCCGGTCGGTACCGCGATCAGGAAGGTCATGAAGGAGAAGAAGGGGAGCAGGACGCCGCCGGTGACGTACATGTGGTGCGCCCAGACCGTCACGGACAGTCCGGCGATCGCTATGGTCGCGCCGATCAGGCCCGTGTAGCCGAACATCGGCTTGTGTGAGAAGACCGGAATGACCTCGGAGATGATGCCGAAGAACGGCAGCGCGATGATGTACACCTCCGGATGCCCGAAGAACCAGAACAGGTGCTGCCAGAGCAGCGCTCCGCCGTTGGCCGCGTCGAAGACGTGCGCCCCGAACTTCCGGTCCGCTTCGAGGGCGAACAGGGCCGCCGCCAGGACTGGAAAGGCGAGCAGTACGAGCACGGCCGTGAGCAGGACGTTCCAGACGAAGATCGGCATGCGGAACATGGTCATTCCGGGCGCGCGCATGCAGATGATGGTGGTGATGAAGTTGACCGCGCCCAGGATCGTGCCGAAGCCGGAGAGCGCCAGACCCATGATCCACATGTCGGCGCCGACGCCCGGTGAGCGGACCGCGTCCGACAGCGGGGCGTAGGCGAACCAGCCGAAGTCCGCCGCACCCTGCGGGGTGAGGAAGCCACCGACCGCGATGGTCGAACCGAGCAGATACAGCCAGTAGGCCAGCATGTTCAGGCGCGGGAACGCCACGTCCGGGGCGCCGATCTGGAGCGGCATGATCCAGTTCGCGAAACCCGCGAACAACGGGGTCGCGAACATGAGCAGCATGATCGTCCCGTGCATCGTGAACGCCTGGTTGAACTGTTCGTTCGACATGATCTGCAGGCCCGGGCGAGCCAGCTCGGCGCGCATGAACAGGGCCATCACGCCACCGATGCAGAAGAACGAGAACGCCGTGACCAGATAGAGCGTTCCGATCGTTTTGTGATCCGTGGTCGTGAGCCACTTGAGGTTCCTCATGCCCCGCCTGTGTCCGGACCGGTCGAACCGGTCACACTCGATCGGTGCGACGAGCCTCACGAAGAAGGGTGTGACGATCCGGACGGTGCCGGACATGAACCGAACATGAGCAACGACGAGACCTTCGCCGCTGCCTATCGCGAGCACTACTGGGCGGTCAGCCGCTATGTCGCGCGGCGACTGGACGGGCGGACCAGCGAGGTGGAGGAAGTGGTGGCGGAGGTGTTCACGGTCGCCTGGCGACGCCGGGCCGACCTGCCGGTGTCCCCGCTGCCCTGGCTGTACGGCGTGGCCCGCAACTGCCTGGCCAACGCGGTGCGCGGATACGGGCGGCGGCGCCGGCTGATGGACCGGCTGGGCAACGACGAGACCGCGCACGGCCGGCAGATCGTGGACAGCCCCGACACGGAGGCGCCCGGGAGTTGGGTGCACGAGGCGCTGGCCCGGCTCTCCGAAGCCGACCAGGAGGTGCTGCGCCTGACGGCGTGGGAGGAGCTGGGCGTCGACGAGGTCGCCGTAGTGCTCGGCTGCGGCAAGCGGGCCGCGGCGATGCGGCTGCACCGGGCCCGGCGTCGGCTGAGAGCCGAGATCGACCGCATGCGCCCCGCCCTCACGACCGGTACGACAGCCACGAAGGAGCACCACCATGGCTGACGAACTCGAACTCCTGCGCCGCGCCGACCCGGTGCCGGTCGACGGCCCGCACTACGGCGACGGACCCCTGGACCACAACGCCGAACGGCGGCTGGCCGAGCTGCTGGGCCGACGGACCGCCGCCCGCCGGACCTGGCTGCGCCGCACGGTCCCCGCGCACCGCGCCCGGCTCGCCTGGGGCCTGGTCGCCGCGGCCGTCGTCACCGCCATGACACTGACCCTCGTCGTCAGTGGTCCCGGTACGCCGCCGGCCGTGGCGGCACCCCGTCCGCTGGTCGTGCAGGCCGACTCCACCCCCGTACCCCTGAAGGCGCTGGCGGAGCGGGCCGAGGCGGCCGCGGCCGACGGGTCGCCGAAGCTGCACAAGGGCACGCATGTGCAGTCGTGGAGCATGGGCATGAGCGAGGACAAGCCTCCGGTCACCCTCCCCGAGGAGCGCATCGTGCGCTGGAGGGCCGACGACAGCCACACCGAACTCGTGGTCGCGACCGACCCCCGGCACCCTGGCCGGCCCGTCCTCAGGGACGAGGGCGACGATCCCCATCTGGTCGAGGACGGCCACGTCATCAGTCGGCAGACGTATCCGCCGAGTTGGAGCGACGCCCCGCCGGAGTCCCCGCCGCCGCACGACGTCACCCGGCTGCGCGCCTACCTTCTGGAGGCCGCGTCCCTCCACGGCGAGCCGGACACCGGTGAACTCCTGGACGCCGTAGCGGTGTTGCTCGACCACTGGACCCTCGGCGCCCGCGAGTCCGCGACGCTCGCCCGGCTGCTGGCCGGCGCCGAGGGGCTGCGGCCGGTCGGGCAGGTGACCGACCGGCTCGGCAGGCGCGGGCAGGCGTACGTGTACGAGGGGTCGGGCCCCCGCCGGATGCTGATCATGGACCCGGCGACGGGCGCCGTCCTGGGCCTGGAGACCACCTTCACCAGGGCCGACCCCGAGTACGGGGTGAAGGCCGGCGACGTCATGGACTACAGCGCCTGGATGCGCTGATCACACGCCGAGCTGCCGGGCGGCGGCGTCGACGGTCTGCTCCAGCAGCGTGGCGATCGTCATCGGACCGACACCGCCCGGCACCGGCGTGATCAGGCCGGCCCGCTCCACGGCCGAGTCGAAGTCGACGTCACCCACGTTGCCCTCGTTGTAGCCGGCGTCGATCACTACGGCGCCGGGCTTGATGTCCTCGCCGCGGATCAGCCGGGGCCGCCCGACCGCGGCGACCACGATGTCCGCCTCCCGCACCACCGACGACAGGTCCCGGGTGCGCGAGTGGCAGTAGGTCACCGTGGCGTCGCGGCCCAGCAGCAGCATTCCGACCGGCTTGCCGAGGATGGCGCTGCGGCCCACGACCACCGCGCGCTTCCCGGCCGGGTCGACGTCGTACTCGTCGAGGAGGCGCATGATGCCGCCGGGCGTGCAGGACACGAAGCCCGGCAGGCCGAAGCTCATCGTCGCGAACGAGGCGAAGGTGACGCCGTCGACGTCCTTCTCGGGTGCGATCGCCTCGAACGCGGCCCGCTCGTCGATGTGCTCGCCCACCGGGTGCTGGAGCAGGATGCCGTGCACGGCGGGGTCGTTCGACAACTCGCGGAGAGCGGCGACGAGTTCATCGGTGGTCGTGGTCGCGGGCAGCTCCACACGGCGGGACTCGATGCCGGCCTTGCGGCAGCGGTTCTGCTTCATACGGACGTAGGTGACGGAGGCGGGGTCCGCGCCGACCAGTACCGTCGCGAGGCAGGGCGCGGTGCCGGTGCGTTCGGTGAGACCGGCCGCCTTCTTCGCGGTGGCCTCGACGATGCGCCGGGCGAGCGCGGTGCCGTCGATGAGCCGGGCCTGGGACATGATCCACTCCTGGGCTGGTGTTGACCGGATCGCCCAGGCGCACGGCATCGACTCTGCGGAGCCGCTCCCCGGTGGTACTCCACCTCAGCGCCAGTCACGGCCCAGCCACGAGCCTAACCGACGCTCTCCGTCTCCTTCGGCGGGCCCATCGGGTCGGCTCCGGCGAGGAAGTTCGTCGCCTGTGCCGCGAGGCGCCCGGCGCCGATGGCCCCGGCCCAGCGGGCGACCTCGGTCGCGAGGGCCCTGGCCCCGGGCTCGTCGCCGGTGTCGCGCGCCAGCATCGCCAGGAGGAGCTGCTGGGACAGCGTGCCGGGGACGTTGCCCGCGCCGGCGCCCAGCGCGGTGGCCCGGCGCCAGCGTTCCAGGGCACGGTCATGGGCGCCGGTGTCGTGGTCGTGGCCGCCGAGGTGGCGCAGCGCCTCCCGGGCCAGGAGGGGATCGGGGCCCGACTCCCCGGCCTCCAGCGCGGCCGTGTAGTGGGCGGGCGCGGCGTCGACCTCGCCGAACTGGTTGTCGATGATCAGGCCCAGGTACATCGAGGCCCAGCCGCCACGCACCTCGTCCGGGGCGCGGTCACGGAGGGCGTACGCCTCCTGCCGTATCGCGTGGAGGGCTGCGGGATCCTTGCCGTCGGGGCCGAAGCGCACGGAGCCGTCGACGCGGAGCAGCCGGTAGTAGGCGTGCCGCAGGCGTGCGAAGCCGAGGTCCCAGTCGTCCTCCGGCAGCAGCTCGGCCGCGGCCCCGATGCGGGCCGGGGCGAGATCCGTACCCGCGAACCAGTCGCTCTCCAGGGCGACTTCGGTCGCGGCCAGCGCGAGCCGGGCACGGTCGGCCGGCTCGGCGACGGCGGTCGACTCCAGCAGGCCCAGGGCGCGGGGCCAGCGGGCCGCGAGGGACAACTCCCTTGCGGCGGCGATCAGTTCGTCGAGATCCACGGATGTGCGCAAAGCGCTCGTCGTGTTCGTCATGACGGGAGAAGGTAGTTATGCGGAAAACCATCCACAAGAAAACCACTGCGGGAGACAGGCGATGGAGGACTCGGCCGACCGGCACGTCGAGGAGTGGTCGAAGGAACTGGCCTGGATGGACCCGGTGAAGGAGGCGATCTTCGTCCGCCTTGCGTTCCTGGCCCGGCACGCGTCCCAGGCCCGGCGGGAGGCCCTGGACTCCGACGGACTCCGGCGCTGGCAGTACAAGGTGCTGCTCACGCTGCGACGGCTCGGCCCGCCCTACACCGCGAGCCCGTCGCAGCTCGCTGACCGGCTGGGGCTGACCCGGGGCGCGCTGTCCGCGCGGCTGGGGCCGCTGGAGGAGGCGGGGCTGATCAGCCGTACGCACGAGACGGGCGACCGGCGGCGGGTGCGGGTCCGGCTCACCGGCGCGGGAAGTGCCGCCTTCGAACAGCATGCGGTGACGGAGGAAGCCGGCGAGGTCGCGCTGCTCTCAGCACTGAGCGAAGCAGAGCAACGGACGCTAGCCGACCTGCTGCGGAAGCTGGTCGTGGCGGCCGAGGCCGGCCGAGGCGAGCCGTGAAGGTCCAGGTCAGCCGGGTGGTGACCTGGACCCTCGGGGTTCTCCCTGCTACTCGTCCCATGCCTGGATCAGGATTTCCTCGGCGATCTTCCCGTCCCGCAGCGTGATCATCGACTCGGCCAGGACACGCGTCCCGTCCGCGTACCGGCACGACTGGCTGTAGGCGGCGTGGTCGCCCTGGATGATGCACTGGTCGACCTTGTGCGTCATGTCACGGCTGTATATGTCCTCGAACAGCGCGCCGATCTCGGCACGGCCGTGCAGGACCCTGGGTTGGCTCGGCTGGGTGTTGCGGTCCACGATGCGCACTTGCGCGTCGTCCGCGTAGAGCGACAGAAGATCTGCCGCCGTGTGTCCTTCGACGCCCTTGCGCAGGGTATCGGCGTTGAAGGCGGTGCTTGCCGCGGTGCCCATGGTGACCTCCTTCGAGGGCCGCGACCCGACGAGGGGCGGGCCGCGAAGGGCCTCTCCTCCGAGACTCCTCCGCCCCGGCGGCCTCGGCAAGCGCAGGGGGGTGCTCCGCCTGACGGGTGAGGGGCGCGGCCCTCCCGTGACCGCCGGGCGTCCGGTGCCGTTGCTCAAAACATGATCTCAACACGACGTATCGTCGCCGCCGTTGGCCTCGCCGCGGGTATCACCGGCCTCGCGGCCCCCATGGCGAACGCGGCCACGGTCGCCCCGAACGAGGGCCAGATCAACCCGATCGCCACCCTCGACTCGCTGACCGTGAGCGACCTGCCCGAGGAGCACAAGGCGCAGATTCCGCGGCCCTCCGCGCAGCTCCAGCAGCTGAACCGGCTCAACGACCTGAACCAGCTGCACCAGGTGACCGATCTGGCGGCGCCCGCCTACGGGCTGCTCGGAGCCTTCGAATAGGCCCAGGTCACACCGCACGTCTCCAGCAAGGGCCGCCCGGGAACGGGCGGCCCTTGACTTTGTGCATGCAATTTCACCCGGCGAACGTAGAGCCTCACCCGGAAGTAGCCAGAAACTGCGTGGCCGCGAGCTCGGCGTACAGCGGATCCCCGGCGACCAACTCCCGATGCGTTCCCACCGCCCGCACCCGCCCCGCATCCATCACCACGATCCGGTCGGCCATCGTCACCGTCGACAACCGGTGGGCCACGACGAGCACCGTGGTCGTCCGGGCCACATCCGCGACCGTGTCCCGCAACGCCGCCTCGTTCACCGCGTCCAACTGCGACGTGGCCTCGTCCAGCAACAGCAGCCGCGGCCGTCGCAGCAACGCACGGGCGATGGCGACCCGTTGACGTTCACCACCCGACAGCTTGGTGCCCCGGTGCCCCACCAGGGTGTCCAGCCCCTTGGGCAGCCGCGCGACCAGACCGTCGAGGCGCGTGGTCTTGAGGACACGGTTGACCGTGGCCTCGTCGGCCTCCGGATTCCCCAGCAGCAGATTGTCCCGCAGCGAACCCGACAGCACCGGCGCGTCCTGCTCGACGTACCCGATCGCCGAACGCAGCTGCGGCAGCTCCCAGTCCGGTAGCCCGCGTCCGTCCAGCGTGATCCCCCCGGACTCGGGGTCGTAGAACCGCTCGATGAGCGAGAACACCGTGGTCTTTCCCGCGCCTGACGGTCCGACGAAGGCCGTCATGCCGCGGGCCGGCACGGCGAACGTCACCCCGTGGTGGACGTACGGCAGGTCGTCGGCGTAGCGGAAGCGGACCTCGTCGAAGGCGAGCGCGGCCGGTTCCGCGCCGGGGGAGGGGAGCGGGGCCGGGCGGGCCACCGGTTCGGACGGCAGGCTCAGCGCCTCCTGGATACGGGCCAGGGCGGCCGCACCCGTCTGGTACTGCGTGATCGCGCCGACCACGCTCTGGATCGGCGACATCAGATAGAAGACGTAGAGGAGGAAGGCGACGAGTGTGCCGACCTGGATGGCGCCGGTCGCGACGCGCGCCCCGCCCACCGCCAGCACCGTGATGAACGCGATCTGCATCGCGAGCCCGGCCGTGTTGCCCGCGGCCGCCGCCCACTTGGCCGCCCGCACGCTCTGCCGCCACGACTCCTCGGCCGCGTCGTGCAGCGTGCGCTCCTCGCGGTGTTCGGCGCCGGACGCCTTGACCGTGCGGAGGGCGCCGAGGATCCGTTCCAGCGAGGCGCCCATGACGCCGACCGCGTCCTGCGCCCGTCTGCTGGCCCGGTTGATACGGGGCACGATCACGCCGAGCACCGTGCCCGCGCCCAGGATGACGGCGAGGGTGACCCCGAGCAGTACCGGATCCACCAGCCCCATCATCACGACGGTCGCGACCAGAGTGAGTCCGCCGGTGCCCAGGCCGACCAGGGAGTCGGTCGTGACCTCGCGCAGGAGAGTGGTGTCGGAGGTGATGCGGGCCATCAGATCGCCCGGTTCGCTGCGGTCGACCGCCGGGATCCGCAGTCGCAGGAGGTACGAGGACAGGGCGCGCCGTGCGCCGAGCACCACCGACTCCGCGGTGCGGCGCAGCACATACGAACCGAGCGCGCCCAGAGCCGCGTTGGTCACGACCAGCGCCGACATGGCCAGCAGCGCACCGGTGATGGCCCGGTCGTGCGAGAGGTCGTCGATCAGGCCCTTGGCCACCAGCGGGAGCAGCAGGCCGGTCGCGCCCGTGACCAGGGAGAGAAGGGCGCCCGCGAGCAAGGGCCACCGGTGCGGTCGTACGTAGCCGAGGAGCAGCCGCCAGGCGGGCGGGCCGGTCTCGGTCTCTGCGATGCTCACGGCGCTCCTTCGACAGGCGGGTGAGCATTCAGGCTACGTCGGCACCCGCCCCCGACCACGAACAGTTCCGGGCCGCCGATACGGCGTACGCGCCGGGCAGGCACTCCTCCAGCATGCCCACCAGCACCTCGCCCGGGCCCAGTTCGAGCCAGACCGTGGTGCCGTCCCGGCGCAGCCGGTCGACCGCGTCCGCGAACCGCACCGGGTGGCGCAGTTCCCGCACCCAGAAGTCGGCCCGGGTCGCCTCGGCGCCGACCGGCCGGGCGGTCACGTCGGAGACGAGCGGGATCCTCGGGGAGCTCAGCTCCATGTCGGCCACGGTGGCCCGGAACTCGTCCAGGAGCGGGTCGAGTTGGGGTGAGTGGGGTGCGATGTCCACACGCAGCAGATGGGCCCGGCGGCCCCTTGCCGACCACTCCGCGTGGACCCGTGCCACCGCCTGCCGGTCCCCGGACACCACGACCGACCGCGGGCCGTTGACCGCCGCGACCACCACACCGTCCGGCAGCGCCAGTTCGCTCTCGGACGCCTCAAGGGCCGCCATGCCGCCCGTGCCCGACAGTCCGCCCATGAGCCGGGACAGCGTGCCCACCGCACGGCAGGCGTCCGCGAGGGAGAAGACCCCGGCGGCGTGCGCGGCGGCCATCCGCCCCGCCGAGTACCCGAAGAGCACGTCCGGCACCACGCCCCGGCTCTCCAGCAGCCGGAACTGTGCCACCTGGAGCGCGAAGACCGCCGGATTGCCGTACGCGACCCGGTCCAGCAGCGCGGCCGTCCGCGTGCCCGCGTCGGCGAACATCACGTCCCGCAACGGCACTTCGAGATACGGATCGAGCCGAGCGCACACCTCGTCCAGCGCCTCGGCGAACACCGGGCTGCGGGCGTGCGGTTCACGGCCGATCCCCGGCTGCTGTGAGCCGCCGCCCGAGAACAGGAACGCGGTCCGCCCGGCCGGCAGCCGCGAGGGATCGGCCCGCGCGGCCGGGCGCGGGGCCGTCAGAAGTGCGACGACCTCCCGCGCCGACCTGCACACCACCACCCGCTCCAGATCCCCGTCCCGCAGGAACCCCTCGTCTCGGGCGTGTTCCAGGAAGGCCAGCAGCGGCTCGTAGAAGCCGTCCGGATCCAGCAGCACGCATGGCTTGCGGTGGATGTTGAGCTGCGCCCAGGCCAGCGCCTCCAGCAGCTCCTCCGCCGTGCCGAGACCACCGGGCAACGCCACGAAGGCGTCCCCGAGTTCGGCCATCCGCGCCTTGCGGGCGTGCAGGTCCGGCACGATCTCCAGCGCGGTGAGCCCGGTGTGGGTGATCTCGTACGGCAGCATGCGGCGCGGCACGACTCCGGTGACCGCGCCGCCCGCGGCCAGCGCCCCGTCCGCGACCGCGCCCATCAGGCCGGTGCGGGCACCGCCGTAGACCAGTCGGAGCCCCGACTCGGCCAGGGCGCGGCCGAGTTCGGTGGCCGTGCGCAGATGCGTCGCACGGCGGCCGGGGGAGGCTCCGCAGAACACCGTCACGGCGGTCACGGCCACAGCCCGTACCCCCGGGTGAGGACGCGGTGGGTGTCGTAGAGGGCCTTGGCGCGGACGAGTTCGTCCCAGTCGGGGCCGAAGTGCGTCCGCCAGTCGTCCGGTGTCATCGGCAGCGCGCCGCCCGGGTGGAGGACTCCGCCGACCGCCGTGGCCCGGGTGTGGATCGCGCGGTTGGCGGCGACCAACCGCCGTACGACGTCCGGTCGGTCGGGTGGTGCCGTGCGCATCAGCGAGAGGAGGCAGAGCCGTTCGCCCGGGGGCCTGCGCAGCAGCGGGGCGTGCAGCGTGCTGCCGGTGAGGGGGCGCAGCTGGACCGTGCCGCAGAAGCGGAGCGCCTGTTGGGCGTCCTCGGCAAGGACCGCCGGGACGAAGGAGGTGGCCGCCTCCTCGGGGAGCAGGAGCGTCAGCCACGGGTGCGGGCGGTGCCACTCGCCGGTCGCACGCAGGAGGCGTTCGTCGCGGTCGAGGCGGTGCAGGTACTCCGCGTAGGAGAGGTCCTCGATCTCCTCGGTGTCCGGGTCGTGGTCGAGGTCCCCGATGAACAGGCCGTCCTCGGGCTGGAGTTGGCCGTCGTGCGGGGCCACCGCCTCGATCATGTAGTGCCAGCCGCCGTCGAGCGCGGGGCGCGCCTGGCCCGCGACATGGCTGAAGCGGGCGTCGCGGGCCAGCCGGCGCTGGTCGGTGAAGAAGGTGCCCGGCGTGCGGTGGTAGAGGCGGTAGCGGCGGACCCGGGCCGGAGCGGGCAGCAGCTGGAGCGTGGCCCGGACGATCAGCGCACACTGGCCGAGTCCCGCCAGCACGGCGCGGAACAGGTCCGGGTACACCTGCTGCGAGCAGACCAGCCGCTCGCCGGCGCCGGTGACGACCTCCAGCTCCCGCACCCAGTCGGCGACGAGCCCGAACCGGTGGCTGGCCCCGCCGAAACCCCCGGTGCTCAGCACCCCGCCGACGCTGCCGCCGAGATGGTCCGGCACCACCGGCGGCGCCAGTCCCGCCGCGAGCGCGGCCCGTACGACGTCGCTCCACAGCGCGCCCGCCCCCGCGACCAGCACCCGGTCCTCCGGCACACAGCGCACGTCGTTCAGCCCCGCCATGTCGACGACATAGCCGCCGTCCGCCTGCCCCTGCCCGTACAGCGCCTGGCCGCCGCCGCGTGCGGTCACCGCGATTCCGCGCGGCCCCGCGAAGGCGACGAGTTCCTGTACGGCCCCCACGGAACGCGCCGTCAGGACGCCGAGCGGATGCGAGTCGACGATGTGGCCGAAGTCGGCCGAGGCCCGCAACAGATCCTGCTCCCGGTCGTCATTGGCCGGGGGAACGAGCCCGGACGCTCCTTTCATGCCGCACGCTCCAGTGGGTCGGTGTCGAAAACGGGGCCGGCCGTCCGGCCCTCGAAGATTTCGCCGAACACGCGGTGCTGGAGAAAACCGTGCTCCGCGTGCCGCTCGGCGATCAGCGCGGCCATACGGTCCAGCAGGTGTTCCGGGAGCGGTTCCCGGTCGAGGGTCTCCACGTCGACCGAATACTTCGCGCAGCATTCCAGAACGGCCTCGAAGCCGTTGACCGAAGCCGCGAGCAGCCGCCGGCGGGGCTCGTGCCACAGGGCGGCGAGCTCCGCCAGGAGGCTGCGGCCCGGCGGCTCGGGAGCGAGCATCGTCCGAGCCCGCCGGGTGAGCGCGGCGACGTACGCCTCCCGTTCCGGAACCGGCAGCAGCCGGACCGTCAGCCGCCAGGGCAGCCCGGGCAGGCGGGCCGACAGGTCCCGCAGCAGCGAGATCGAGCCGCCCTCGACGATCACCAGCCGATGCCGGGAGCCGAGCTCTTCCACCAGCTCCACCAGCGCGTCCGCCGCCTGGCCGGCGCGCAGGTCGCCGTCGGCGAAGGTCCGGTCGCCCAGCCAGTGCCGACGCACGCCCGGAACATCGGCGCCGGCCCTGGCACTCGTGGTGGCCAGATCGGTGAAGCACTGTAAGCGGTCGGCGACCACGATCGGGGCGCCGGTACTTCGGGCCAGTTCGGTGGCGGCCGCGCTTTTGCCGACGCCGGTCGGTCCCGCGATCAGATGGACATACGGACGTGTCGTGTTCTCGGCCATAACGTCAAACTACGGAGGCCCCGCATGATCAAGAACCAGGCGCGCATCTCGACCGGGCAAAGAGATTTCCACATTTCTGTGCCCCTGTTAAAGGTTGAACTACACGGATTGGTGAGCTCCGCCGCAGGGAATCCAGGGCGATATGAGTGTGCGTTAGGAATCGCCTTTTGTTTCTTAACCATTTCTTCCCGAATCGAAATGAACGCCCGTCCCCAGGAGGCCCTCCAGTGGAATCCGAGATGCTGCTCGCCGTCGCCGAAACCGTTCCGGAGACCCGGGGGAGCGGGGCCGTCCTGGTCGGCTACGGAGCCGTGGCGGAGCTGACCAGGTTCGCCGCCGACCCCGCTTGGAGCGTGCACGTCCCCGGGCATCCCGCCGAGGTCCGCCGGACGATCCTGGACGCCGTACGCGGCGGCGGCCGGGCCTACGTCCAGGTGTCGGCCGAGTCCAACGCGGAACCGCGGGAGGCCGCCGAGCGGTTCCAGCTCGTCCGGGAGGGTCGCGCGGGGGTGGTCCTCGCCGTGGGCGCCGCCCTCGACCCCGTGCTGCGCGCCACCGCCGACCTGGACGTGTCCGTCCTGTACGGCGCCACCATCCGGCCCTTCGACGAGATCGGTCTGCGCACCGCCGTCCTCGCGGCGGACCACGCGGACGTCGTCCTGGTCGAACCGGGGCTGCCCGGCACCTCCGCCCGCCAGGTGGCCGACACCCTGGTGCACGTACCGCACCGGCTGTGCGCCCTGGGCGGCACGGACGGGCTCGACGAGCAGGCGCTCGCCCGGATCGTGCGGGGGTTCCTGCGCTGAGCTGCGAGGGGGGTCGGCGATGCCGTTACTGATCAGTCACCCGTAGGGTCGGGAATGACGGACAGTGGCCGACGAAAGGTTTCAACACCATGGCGCAGGAAGTACGCGGCGTGATCGCACCGGGCAAGGACGAGCCGGTCCGGGTGGAGACGATCGTCGTGCCGGACCCCGGCCCCGGGGAAGCCGTCGTACAGGTACAGGCCTGCGGGGTCTGTCACACCGACCTGCACTACAAGCAGGGCGGCATCAACGACGAGTTCCCCTTCCTCCTCGGACACGAGGCCGCCGGCGTGGTGGAGTCGGTCGGCGCGGGCGTCACCGACGTGGCACCCGGCGACTTCGTGATCCTGAACTGGCGTGCGGTGTGCGGTCAGTGCCGGGCCTGTCTGCGCGGACGGCCGCAGTACTGCTTCAACACCCACAACGCCAAGCAGAAGATGACCTTGCTGGACGGCACCGAGCTGTCCCCGGCCCTGGGCATCGGCGCCTTCGCCGAGAAGACGCTGGTCGCGGCCGGGCAGTGCACCAAGGTCGACCCGAGCGTCGCACCGCAGGTGGCCGGGCTGCTCGGGTGCGGTGTGATGGCGGGCATCGGCGCGGCGATCAACACCGGCGGCGTCGGCCGCGGGGACAGCGTGGCCGTCATCGGCTGCGGTGGCGTGGGCGACGCGGCGATCGCCGGGGCGAACCTGGCGGGCGCGGCGAAGATCATCGCCGTGGACATCGACGACCGGAAGCTGGAGACCGCCCGGTCCATGGGCGCCACCCACACGGTCAACTCCAAGGACTCCGACCCGGTCGAGGCGATCCAGGAACTGACCGGCGGCTTCGGCGCCGACGTCGTCATCGAGGCGGTCGGCCGCCCGGAGACGTACAAGCAGGCCTTCTACGCCCGCGACCTCGCCGGGACCGTGGTCCTGGTCGGCGTGCCCACCCCCGAGATGAAGCTCGAACTGCCCCTGCTGGACGTCTTCGGGCGCGGCGGCTCGCTGAAGTCCTCCTGGTACGGCGACTGCCTGCCGTCCCGTGACTTCCCGATGCTGATCGATCTGCATCTGCAGGGCCGTCTTCCGCTGGACAAGTTCGTGACCGAGACGATTGAACTGACCGATGTGGAGAAGGCCTTCGAGCGGATGCACCACGGTGACGTCCTGCGCTCGGTGGTGGTGCTGTGATGACCGCTCGTATCGAACGTCTTGTCACTTCCGGTCAGTTCAGCCTCGACGGCGGGACCTGGGACGTCGACAACAACGTGTGGATCGTCGGCGACGACCACGAGGCGATCGTCATCGACGCCGCCCATGACGCCGACGCCATCCTTGAGGCCGTGGGCGACCGCCGCCTGAAGGCCATCGTGTGCACACACGCTCACAACGATCACATCGACGCCGCGCCGGCCCTGGCCGACCGCACCGGCGCCACCATCTGGCTGCACCCCGACGACCTGCCGCTGTGGAAGCAGACCCACCCCGACCGCGACCCCGACGCCCATCTCGTCGACGGCCAGGTCATCGAGGCGGCCGGCGCCGACCTCACGGTGATCCACACCCCGGGCCACGCACCGGGCGCGGTCTGCCTGCACGATCCCGGGCTCGGCGCGGTGTTCACCGGCGACACCCTCTTCCAGGGCGGCCCGGGCGCCACCGGCCGCTCCTTCTCCCACTTCCCGACGATCATCGACTCCATCCGCGA
Organism: Streptomyces sp. CA-249302; assembly: GCF_050936785.1. Classification (NCBI taxonomy): domain Bacteria; kingdom Bacillati; phylum Actinomycetota; class Actinomycetes; order Kitasatosporales; family Streptomycetaceae; genus Streptomyces; species Streptomyces sp. CA-249302. The sequence goes on from NZ_JBNJMG010000001.1 coordinate 10,400,479, forward strand.
CCGCCTGCTCACGCTCCCGCCCGACACCAAGGTCCTCACCGGCCACGGCGACCCGACCACCATCGGCGCCGAGGCCCCGCACCTGGAGGAATGGATCTCCCGCGGCCACTGACCCCGGCTGGATGAGTGGATCGCCCGGCCACTGACTCCACCGCGCAATACGATCACCGGTCATGACCACCAACACGATCGTGACCTTCCACCACACCCGCGCACTGGTCTGCGCCCCCGACGGCCCGCCGCTCGACGGGGAGCAGGCCGCGCTCGACCTCATCGGCGACGCGATGGGCAACGACGCCGAGGTGGTCGTGGTGCCGGTGGAGCGGGTGGGCGGGGAGTTCTTCCGGCTGCGGTCGGGCGTCGCGGGCGCGGTCATGCAGAAGTTCGTGAACTACCGACAGCGCCTCGCCGTCGTCGGCGACATCTCCGAGCACGTCGCCGAGAGCACGGCCCTGCGCGACTTCGTCCACGAGACCAACCAGCGCGGCCACATCTGGTTCCTCGCCGACCACGACGCACTGGAGGCGAAACTGCGCCCGGCCGGGTGACCGTTCGAAGCCCGCGGTAAATGGCGACAGAAGATGTCCGGCTTCCCCGGCACCCTCGACAGTGACAGCAGTCGCAGGGAACGGGAGGCCGGACATGTCGGCAGCACTCAAGGGCAAGGTGGCACTGGTCGCCGGGGCGACACGGGGCGCCGGACGCGGGATCGCCGTGGAACTCGGCGCGGCGGGCGCAACCGTCTACGTCACCGGCCGCAGCACCCGAGCCCAGCGCTCCGAGTACGACCGCCCGGAGACCATCGAGGACACCGCCGACCTGGTCACCGAGGCGGGCGGCCACGGCATCGCCGTACCCACCGACCATCTCGACCCGGCGCAGGTCCGCACCCTCGTCGACCGCATCGCCGACGAACAGGGCCGCCTCGACGTCCTCGTCAACGACATCTGGGGCGCCGAGCACCTCTTCGCATGGGACACCCCGGTCTGGGAGCACGACCTCGACAAGGGACTGCGGCTGCTCCGGCTCGCCGTCGAGACCCACGCGATCACCAGCCACCACGCCCTGCCCCTGCTGCTGCGCCGCCCCGGCGGCCTGGTCGTCGAGGTCACCGACGGCACCGCCGACTACAACCGCGACACCTACCGCGTCTCCTTCTTCTACGACCTCGCCAAGACGTCCGTGCTGCGCATGGCCTTCGCCCTCGGCCACGAAATCGGACCGCGCGGAGCCACCGCGGTCGCGCTGACGCCGGGCTGGCTGCGCTCGGAGATCATGCTCGGCCACTTCGGGGTACGTGAGGAGAACTGGCGCGACGCCTTGGACCGCGTGCCCCACTTCGCCATCTCGGAGACCCCGCGCTACATCGGCCGTGCCGTCGCCGCCCTGGCCGCCGACCCCGAGGTGGCCCGCTGGAACGGCCGGTCCCTGTCCAGCGGAGGACTCGCCCCGGTGTACGGCTTCACGGACCTCGATGGGAGCCGCCCCGACGCCTGGCGGTACCTGGTCGAGGTGCAGGACGCGGGGAAGCCCGCGGACGTGACCGGGTACCGCTGAGGCCCGGGCGGCTCACACCTGTGGCACCGACCACCGTGCGGAGTTGCCCGGGGGCAGCGCCAGATCGTCGCGGACGGCCGAGTAGTAGCCCGCGCGGCCGTCGCGCTGACGCTCCATCAGGGCATGCCACGCCTCCGGATCGAGTGTCTCCACGCGCAGGAAATGCTGCATCTCCATCATCGCGTTGACCCAGACCCGCGCCTTGTCCACCACCTGTGCGCTGCCCAGCAGGAGCAGCGCTTCCCCGGCCGGATCCCCTTCCGCGGTCGCCTCGGCCATCAGCGGCGCGGCCTCCGCCGGGGACAGCGGGTGTGGATGCGGGTCGTTGCCGAAATGGGACGCGACCCGGTAGGTCAAGGTCACGGACTTCTTCAACGTCCGGGCGTACTCCGCGTACACGGTGAGCCGTCGCTCCTCCCAACGGGCCTCCCGCTCACGGTCGAACCTCGCCCGATCGCCCCGTACGATCGCCAGGTACGAGCCGAGCGCCCCGATCACGACACCGATCAGCGCGGGAAGTTGCTGTATGAAGGCGTTCATGGCTGCACGCTATCTGCAGAGTTGATCGCCACGGCAGTACGTTCGGGCCCATGACCGACACAAAGCGCTTCGAGGGGTACGGAGTTCTCGTCACCGGCGCCGCGCGCGGCATCGGCGCCGCCATCGCCAGGCGGCTGGCCGGGGAGGGCGCGCGCGTCCTGCTGACCGACGTCGATCCACCCGAGGCGGAGAAGACCGCGACCGCACTGCGTGAACTGGGCCTCCGCGTCGAGGCGTTGGCCTGCGACGTGGCCGACCGCGCCCAGGTCGAGGCGGCCGTCGCGCACGCCGTGGACACCTTCGGGACGCTGGACGTCCTGGTCAACAGCGCGGCCTCCTGCACCCCGGACACCCCGCTCTTCGAGGACGGCACGGACGAGGCCTGGGCCCGCGACCTCGACATCACCCTCACCGGGACCTACCGCTGCTGTCGCGCCGCCCTCCCGCACCTGGCCGCCTCCGGTCGCGGCGCCGTCGTCAACGTCGGCTCCGTCAACGCCCTGCAGAACTTCGGCAACCAGGCCTACAGCGCGGCGAAGGCCGGGCTCCTCTCCCTGACCCGCACCATGGCCGGACACGCCGGCCCGCGCGGCGTCCGCGTCAACCTCGTCGTGCCCGGCACGGTCCGCACCTCGGCATGGGAGGGACGCGAGGACGAACTCGAGGCGCTCCGCCCGCTCTACCCCCTCGGCCGGGTCGGCGAACCCGAGGACATCGCGGCCGCCGTCGCCTTCCTCGCCTCCCGCGACGCGGCCTGGATCACCGGCACGGCCCTCACCGTCGACGGCGGCCTCACCTCGATGAACTCCGGTTTCCTCGCGAGGGTCCGCTACACCGACGGCTGAGCGTCAGACGACCCGCACCGAGGCGACGAGTGCGTCCAGCACCCGTTCCGTGTCGCCCGCCGACGTACGCCAGTTGCTGAACGCGGCCCGCAGCGCGGGCGTCCCGCGATACACCGTCGGCGTCAGGAAGGTCTCCCCGGAGTCGGCGACCGCCCGCGCCAGCGCGTCGACACGTCCCTGCGACGGACCGTCGGCCAGGGTGAAGCAGACGACGTTGAGCCGCACCGGTGCCAGCAGCTCCAACTCGGGCCTGGCATCGATGCGTTCACCCAGGCCACGGGCGAGCGCGACATTGCGCTCGACGATCTCGCGGTGCCCGTCACGGCCGTACGCCATGAGGGAGAACCAGGCCGGCAGCGCGCGCAGGCGCCGGGAGTTCTCGGGGGTCAGATGCAGGAAGTCCGGTTCCCCGGTGGGCAGTCCGAGGTAGGGCGAGGCGTTGTGGAAGACGGCGGTCTGGAGGTCGCGGCGGCGGGTGAACTGGACGGCCGCGTCATAGGGGACGTTGAGCCACTTGTGGAGGTCCACGCAGACCGAGTCCGCCGCGTCGAGGCCGTCGACGAGCCGCGCGTGCGTGGGGGAGAGGGCGGCGAAGGCGCCGAAGGCCGCGTCCACGTGGAGCCAGAAGTCGTGCCGTTCCTTGAGGGCGGCGATCGCCCGCAGGTCGTCGAAGTCGACGGTGTTCACGGTGCCGGCGTTCGCCACGACGATCGCCGGCCGCCCGTCCAGTGCCGTCAGCGCCTCGTCCAGGGCGGTCACGTCGACGGCCTCCCGGTTGCCGTCCCGCAGGGCCACCGGCCGCAGCCGGTTCCGGCCGATGCCCAGCACCGACAGGGCCTTGGCGACGCTGGAGTGCGGGCTGCCCGACAGCACGTCGACCGGGCCCAGCTCGGCAACTCCGTCCCGCGACACGTCCACGCCCAGCCGCTCGCCGAGCCACTCCCGGGCGATGGCCAGGCCGACGGTGTTGGACACGGTCGCCCCGGTCACGAACGCCCCGGAGTGCGCCTCGCCCAGCCCGAACAGCTCCCGCAGCCAGCCCACCGTCTCGTGCTCCAGGGCCGCCGCCCAGGAGCCGACGGCCCCGGACACGTTCTGGTCGTAGGCGCTGGTCAGCCAGTCGCCGGCGACCGCGGCGGGCGTCGCCCCACCCGTGACGAACCCGAGGTAGCGCGGACCGGCCGACCCGGAGAACCCGGGCGCCCACCGCTCGGCGAACCGCGCGAGCGCGCCCTCGGCCCCCGCCCCGCCGACCGGCAGGCCCTCGGGGCCGGGCGCCTTGTCGGGACGTACGACCTGACGCTCGTCCAGCCCGGCCACCTCCCCGGCGGCGAAGTCACGGGCGCACTGGAGGAGTTCGGGAAACCGGGAGAGGTCCCCGGCGAGGGTACGGTGCATGACCGGCAGCCTAGGCTCCACCGGCGACCGTTCGCCTGGTCCACTTGAGGGAAACTGGACCAATGACCTCAGGTTTCGCCGCCGCCCTCGGCGCCTGGCAGGAACGGCCCGGACCGCTGGCCCGCTCCCTGTCGGACGCCGTGCGCGAGGCGGTCGTCGACGGTCGGCTGCCGGCCGGGACCCGACTGCCCTCCGAGCGCGAACTCGCCCGCACGCTGGAGATCAGCCGCGGCACCGTCGTCACCGCCCTGACCCTGCTGCGGGACGACGGCTGGCTGCACACCCGGCACGGCAGCGGCAGCGTCGTACGCCTGCCCGCCCGGCTCACCGAGCGCACCACGCCCTGGTCCCTGGACCGCGGCGGCGCCGGCGACGCCGTGCTCGACCTCACCCTGGCCGTCACCGCCGCACCGCACGAGGCCTACCTCGCCGCCCTCGGCCGCGCGGCCGCCCGCAGTGCCGTCCTGCTGGTCGACTCCGGCGTCGCGACCGCGGGCCTGCCCCGGCTGCGCGAGCTCCTCGCGGACCGGTACACCCGCGCCGGCCTGCCCACGCGTCCCGAGCAGATCCTGGTCACCTCCGGCGCGCAGGCCGCGCTCACCCTGCTCCTCGACCACCTCCACACCGACCGCAGGGCGCCGGTCGCCGTCGAGAACCCGACGTACCCGGGCGCCCTCGCCCTCCTGCGCCGCCGCCGGTCCCGCCTGCTGCCCGTGCCGGTGACGGCGGCCGACGGCTGGGACACCGAGCACCTCGCGGCCGCCCCGCGCGACCGACGTCCCCGACTTGCCTACCTGATCCCCGACTTCCACAACCCGACCGGCGCCCACATGACCCGGCCGGTCCGCGCCGAGACCGCCCGCCTCGCCCATCGCCACGGCACGACCCTCCTCGTCGACGAGACGATGCGCGACCTCGACCTGCGCATCCCGCCCGGGACCGAGCCGTATCTCGCCGGGCCGGGCGTGATCCAGATCGGCTCGACGAGCAAGACCCTGTGGAGCGGGCTGCGGGTCGGCTGGATCCGGGCCACCGCGGAGCTCGTACGGGAACTGTGCCGGAACCCCCTCCAGGCCCAGCTCTCGCCGCCGCCCCTGGAGCAGCTGATCGCCGAGGAACTGTTCGGCGACGGCCTCGACGAGATCCTCGCCGACCGCCGCGCGAGACTCCGCGCCCAGCGCGACCACCTGGCCCGACTGCTCGCCGGGACCGGATGGACGTACACCCTCCCGGACGGCGGCCTGTCCCTCTGGCTGCGCCTCGACAGCGACGCGAGCGCACTCGCCGCCCGGGCGGCCGACCACGGCCTCGCCCTGACCCCAGGACCGCACTTCGCACCCGACCGCGCGACCCTCACCCACCACCTGCGGCTGCCGTTCACGGCGACGCCCGAGGTCCTCACCCGCGCCGTGGACCTGCTGCGGCTCACCGCCCGCCTGTGACCTGACGCACTGCGATTGTCACCGTTTGGTCTTAGCGTGCAGGGCTCTACAACCGATCACCCCGCACACCGGTCTAGCTGGCAGAGATCGCACAAGGGACGACCAATCGAGCGCGAAAGGCAAGGCCGGCCATGGGGGACATACGCAGACGGGGAGCCGTCGTACTGGGGATCACCGGACTGGTGGCACCGCTCACCCTCGCACTGGGCACCGGGTCCGCCCAGGCGTCCACGGGATGCACGACCTCGACGGGGCCGTACCAGAAGAAGGTGGAGAAGTTCCTCGGCCTGCCGGTCGACGGCAAGCAGTCCGCGAGCGACTGCAAGGCCATCAAGGCCTTCCAGACCAAGCACGGCATCACGCCGAACATCGGGTACGCGGGTTCCGTCACCTGGGGCGTGATGGACCTGATGAACAAGCAGAAGGCCGTCGGGAACAACCCCAACAAGGAAGGCAAGTGCCCGACCAACAAGGGCCGTATCGCCTGCGTCAACCTGACGCTCCAGCTGAGCTGGATCCAGGACGGCAGCCGGCTCGTCTACGGCCCGGTCCCGGTCCGCACCGGCCGCAAGGGGTACGTCACCCGCACCGGTCTGAAGAAGATCTACTGGCGGGACATCGACCACGTCTCGAACATCTACGACGTGCCGATGCCCTACAGCCAGTTCTTCGACGGCGGCCAGGCCTTCCACTCGGTCAACCTCAGCATGTGGAACCCGCCGGGCTCGCACGGCTGCGTCAACATGACCACCAAGGACGCCAAGAAGTACTGGTCGCTCCTGAAGAAGGGCGACGACGTCTTCGTGTACGGCCGCAAGCCGGGCACCTGATCCCAAGTGCCCGGCCCGGACGCCCTGTTACTGCGGGGCGTCCCCGAAGTCCGGGATCTCGAGGCGGACCCCGCCCTGCCGTGCCGAGTCGTGCGCGACGACGCCCGGCAGGGTGTAGCGGGCCGCCACCCACGCGTTCACCGAGGGCAGCGAGCGCGTGTTGACGGCGGTCACGAAGTCGTCGACCAGGAAGTGGTGGCTGCCCTCGTGTCCGTTGTGCAGGTTGTCGAAGACCCGCGGCAGGCGTGAGCGGTCGTGCACCGGCGCCGAACCGGAGGTGAAGGCGGCCCGCAGGTCCGGCGCGATGTGCTGGAGGGACGGGTCGTCCGGGGACATGGTGGGCTTGGGCTCCAGGAGCTCGCTGATGTCCTTGACGCCCTTCTTGTCCTGCCACAGGGCCACGGTCGCGAGCTGTTCCATGCTCGCGTCCGTGCCGAAGAAGCGGAAGCGGGACTCGCGGATGTGCGAGGGGTAGCCGACCCGGCGGAACTCGTTCGTACGGAACGAGCCGCCGCCCGCCACCTCGAACAGCGCGGTCGCGTTCGAGAAGTCGTTGCCGAACTGGCTGACGTCCTTGTCGAAGACGCCGTCGCCGCGCTCGTCCACGACACCGATCGCCGACACGCTCACCGCGTGCGTCTGCCAGGCACCGAGCACCCCGCCCACCGAGTGCGTCGGGTAGAGCAGCGGGGGATAGCTGGCGGTCTCCTTCCACTTCTCGCCGCCGCTGTACTGGTACGCCTCGTAGAACCCGAGGTCCATGTCGTGGACGTAGTCGCCCTCGGCGTAGAAGAGCCGCCCGAAGGCGCCCTCGGCGATCTGGTTGCGGGCGTGCACGGTCGCCGGGTTGTACTGGCTGGTCTCACCCATCATGTACGTCAGCCCGGTCGCCTTGACCGCGTCGATGATCGCCGCGATCTCCTCCGTGGTGATCGCCATCGGGACGGCCGAGTACACGTGCTTGCCGGCGGCGAGGCCCTGGAGCACGAGCGGGCCGTGGGTCCAGCGCTGGGTGAAGACGGCGACCGCGTCGACCGCCTCCGACTCCAGCATCGCCTGGTACGAGGGGAAGGTGCCGGCCAGCCCCTGGGCGGCGGCGAGTTGTTCGGCCCGTTCGGGCAGCAGGTCGGTGACGTAGATGTCGGTGACGCCGGGGTGGGCTTGGAACAGGGTGGCGAACTGGCCGGAGAACTGGCCGGCGCCGACGATGCCGAGCGAGAACGTCATGTGGGACATGCCCTTCACTGGTCGAGAATGAGGTTGATCTGGCTGTTGGTCCGGTTCAGGCTCGTCACCGACTTGCCGTTGCCGAATATGTCCTGCATGGCCGGATGCATCAACGCGTACACATCGGCCGCGTAGTTGGTGATCGGATAGGAGAAGGTCGTGAAGTCCTTCTTGTCGGCGACCGGCTTGGTGAACGCCGAGACGTCGAGGCCCTTCTTCTCGTACGCGGCCACCGCGGCCTTGGTCCCGTCGGGCGTGGCCGGGAAGACGATGCCGTAACTCCCCACCGTCTTCTGGCACTCGTCCGAGGACAGGTACTTGACCCACTTCAACGCCCCAGGCTTGTTGCGGGCGTTCTTGGTGACCGAGTCGGCGAGCCCGTTCATCATCGTGGCGCGCTTGCCGGTCGGTCCCTCGGGGGTGAGAGCGGTGGCCATCTTCAGGCCCTTGAAGCCGGCGTACGTCGAGATCATCCAGGCGCCGTCGAAGGCGGCCGCCGCCTTGCCCGCCGCCACCTGCGTGTTGGCCTGGCTGGACTGGGAGTTGTAGTCGGTGAAGGGCGCCATGTAGCCCTTCCTGGCCAGCCCGAAGTACCACTTGACCACCGACTGGAAGGTCTTGCTGTCGTACCGGTACTCCTTGCCCCACCGCTTCTTGTCGGTGTAGGTCCAGCCTGCGGAGGCGGCGAAGTTGCTCCACTGGGTCTGGCCGTCGCCGTCCCCGCCGCCGTTGGTGGCCAGGCCGTACACCTTGACGTGGTTCCTGTCGAAGCCCGGCTCGTCGCCCCGTTTGCCGTTCCGGTCGACGGTGAGACGGGCGATGGCCTTCTCGAAGGTGCCGCCGTCCTTCGGGTTCCAGGAGAGGGAGTTGAGCTGATCCGCGGTGAGGCCCGCGTCCTTCGCCGCCTTCTGGTTGTAGAAGAGGGCGACCGTGTCCCAGTCCTTCGGAGCGCCGTAGCGGTGCCCGTCCTGGCCGATCCAGTTGTCGGCCAGCCCCTTCTGGTAGGCGGCCGGGTCGATGCCCAGGTCGTCCAGCGGCTCCAGCACCTTCAGGTCGGCGAACTGGCCGAACTTCTGGATGTGGTCGGTGAACACGTCCGGCCCGGTGCCCGCGATGAAGCTCGCGGTGAGCTTGGTCCAGTAGTCGTCCCAGCCCAACTGGGTGATCTTCACGTGCAGTCCGGGGTTCTCCCGCTCGAAGCCCTTGGCGCACGCCTGGTAGGCGGGCAGCTGGTTGGCGTCCCACAGCCAGTACGTCACCGTGTCCGACGCGGACCCGGCCCCGCCGCCCTTGGCGCATCCGCTCACCAGGGACAGCGCCAGCGCTCCGGTCAGTGCTGTGACCGTACGCATCCCAACTCGCATGTTCGTCCCCTTACTTGATGCCGGTGAAGCTGATGGACCCGACGATGCGGCGGGCGAAGAACCCGAACAGCGCGAGCATCGGGAGGGCCGCGATGAGCGTCGCCGCCATCAGCCCCGACCAGTCGGTGCCGGTCTGCGGGGTCTGCGCCCGGAAGACCGCGAGGGCAACCGTCAGGACCCGGGAGCTGTCGCTGTAGGAGACCATCAGCGGCCAGAAGTAGTCGTTCCAGGCCGTGATGTACGTCAGGACCGCGAGCGTCATGATCGGCGTGGACGCCATCGGCAGCAGCACCCGGAAGAAGATCCGCACCTTCCCGGCGCCGTCGAGCAGTGCCGCTTCCTCCACCTCGCTCGGGATGTTCATGAAGAACTGGCGCAGGAAGAACACGGCGAACGGCGTCATGAACATCGTCGGCAGCGAGATCCCGAGCAGCGTGTCCACCAGGCCGAGTTGCTTGATGAGTACGAAGTTCGGCAGCAGGGTGAAGATCGCCGGGACCATCAGCCCGGCCAGGAACAGACCGAACACTTTGTCCCGTCCGCGCCAGCGGAGCCGGGCGAAGGCATAGGCGGCCATCGCGGAGAAGAAGATCTGGCAGACGGTGATCAGCGTCGAGACGATCACCGAGTTGAGCAGATAGCGCCAGAACTTCAGTCCGCCGCCCGCACCGCCCTGTGCGATCGCCTCCTTGGTCGACTGGAGGCCGAGCGCCCGCTCGAAACCGCCCGTGGTGATGTCGACCGGCAGCGGATCGCCGGGGTGGGCGGCAAGCCCGGAGTTGGTGGACAGCGCGGTGCGCAGGATCCAGTAGAACGGCAGCAGGGTGACGAGCACGATCGCGGCCATCACCGCCCAGGCCGCGATCCGGCCGAGGGAGGGCCGGCGCCTGAGGGGTCGTGTTCGCGCGGTCGTGGTCGTGGTGGTCACGGCAGCCATGTCGGTCTCCTCTCCCGTCAGCCGAGGTCGCTCTGGCCGGCCCGGGTGATCCGGTACTGGAGGACGGTGATCGCGCTGAGCACGACGAGCAGGGCCACGGACATCGCCGAGGCGTAGCCGAACTGGAAGCGGCCGAACGCCGCGCCGTAGATGTAGTACTGGAGCACGTTGGTCGCGTTCGCCGGACCGCCCGCGGTCGTCACGGCGACCGTGTCGAACACCTGGAACGAACCGATCACCGTCATGATCAGAACGACCGCCAGGACCGGCCGCAGCAGCGGCATCGTGATCCGCCAGAACATCCGCCACTCGCTCGCGCCGTCCACCTTCGCGGCCTCGTACACGTCGTTCGGGATGGCCTGGAGTCCCGCGAACAGCAGCAGCGCGGTGTAGCCGACGTGCCGCCACACGTTGATCAGTGCGATCGTCGGGATGGCCCAGGTCTCGTCGGCGAGGAACGGGACGCGGTCGAAGCCGAGTCCGGCGATGATCTGGTTGCCGATGCCGAGCTGGTTGTCCAGGATCCACAGCCAGACCAGACCCGCGACCACGTTGGACATCAGATAGGGCGTCAGCACGATCCCGCGCAGCATGGCCGACTGGGTCAACCGCTGCAGCAGTACGGCGATGGCGAGCGCCGACACCGTCTGGATGCCGATGTTGATGAGCACGTACTCGACGGTGACCTTCAACGAGTCCCAGAAGATGGGGTCGTGGACCATCCGCACGTAGTTGTCGAGGCCCACCCACTTCGCCGGGGTGAGCAGGTTGAAGCGGGTGAAGCTCAGGTAGATGCCCCGCAGCGTCGGCCAGAGCAGGAAGACCGTGAAGCCCAGCAGCGCCGGTGCGATGAACACCGCGGCGAGCCGTCCGTCGCCCCCGCCCTCACGGGCCCTGGCCCGCCGTCCTGTCCTCGCTGTCGTGCGGGCCTCCGGTGCGCCGCCGAGCGGCAGACGCGACGGAGGGCTGCTGGAGGCGATGGTCATCGGGAGACTCCCTCGTCCGCGGCGGCTCGTCCTCGGTCACTTACTTTTGTTGCGAAAGAATCAATGCGTCAAGGGGGTGGCCCACATCTTTTTCCGAACCCCTTCAGCGCACTATGCTGAGCTGGTTGCTTTCACGGTAAAAGAAAACATGTGGGAGTCTGACGTCCATGACCACAGTTGCCGCCAGCTGGCTTCCGCTCAGTCCCGGTGAGCGCTCGGTTGCGATCGAGGTGCTGGTGAACGGCCCGCTGTCGCGCACCGAGATCGCCCGCCGGCTCGACCTCTCCCAGGGCAGCCTCACCCGGCTGACCAAGCCGCTGATCGAGTCCGGGCTGCTGATCGAGGTCACCGAGGCCGGCGCCCCGCCGGAGGTCCGCCAGGGCCGCCCCTCGCAACCCCTCGACGTCGTCGCCGAGTCCCGCTCCTTCATCGGCTTCAAGATCACCGAGGACATGGTCTACGGTGTCGTCACCACCCTGCGCAGTGACATCGTCGCCCGCCACGACCGCCCCCTCACCACCCACGAGCCCGCCGGGGTCGCCGACCTGCTCGCGGAGATGACCGCCGAGCTCGCGGCCGCCCACCCGCGGCTCGCCGGGATCGGCATCGGCGTCGGCGGCCTCGTCGAGGACCGCTCCGTGGTGGGGGAGTCGCCCTTCCTGCGGTGGCGCAACGTGCCCCTCGCCGGACTGGTCGAGGAGCGGACGGGCCTGCCCGTGGTCGTCGAGAACGACGTCGCCGCCCTCGTCGAGGCCGAGACCTGGTTCGGGGCGGGCCGGGGCCTGGACCGCTTCGTCGTACTGACCATCGGCGCCGGCATCGGCTACGGGCTGGTCCTGGGCGGCAGACGCGTGCCCAACGCCGAGGAGGACCGGGGCTTCGGCCGGCACTGGATCATCGACCCCAGTGGCCCGCTCACCCCCGACGGCGAGCGGGGCAGCGCCGTCTCGCTGCTGACCATCCCCAACATCCGCTACCAGGTCCGGGCCGCCACCGGCCGCGACCACACCTACGAGGAGATCCTCGCCCTGGCCGCGGCCCGCGAGTCGATGCCCGCCCGGGTCGTCGCCGAGGCCGCCCGCGCGCTCGGCATCCTGGTCGCGCAGATCTCCAACTTCGTGATGCCGCAGAAGATCCTGCTTGCCGGAGAGGGGGTCGGCCTGATGGACGTGGCGGGGGACTCGGTGCGGGCGGCGATCGCCGCTCAGCGGCATCCGCGGGCCGCCCCGGTCGCGCTGGAGACCAAGGTGTCCGACTTTCACGACTGGGCCCGCGGTGCCGCCGTCCTGGCGATTCAGGTGCTGGTGCTCGGGGCGGCCGACGGGTGAGGATTCGCAGGCAATCCCGCCAACTCCCCGAAGGATGTTGCGAACTTCCCGCCCTGGTTCGACAGATCGACGTGATCAGTAACACGGTCCGATATGTCTGTTTCCTTAGTGATTACTCACATCGCCTTCACCCCCGGAGCCGTATGCTTCACACCATGTCCACCACTGTTGAACCCGCTACCGATCGCTCGGCTGACGAGGTCAACGAGGAGATCCGCGCCCTGTGGCGCCGGTCGGGCGGGACACTGAGCGGCGAGCAGCGCGAGGAGTACCAGCGGCTCGTCCTCGAGTGGGCCGCCGCGGCCCCGCAGCCCGCGCGGGCCGCCTGACCACCGCCCTCCGAAGCCCGCGGCGCACTCCGGCGCCGGACCTGGGCACCCCTGAGGGGACGGGCCCTCTCCTCGCACTGGCCTCGACGGTCTGCCACGGCATCGTCGACTTCACCGCCCGTATGCTGTCCCGCCGGGCGCCTGTCGGCTCCGTCCACCCCGTCGATCTGCTCTGGGGAGCCCTGTCCGGCTGTCGCGGCCTGACTCTCCTGCACTCGCGAGTCGCCCGGAGGCAGACGGTGGGTGCCGTCAGCCCCAAGTGGCCGAGTAGTAGCGCCGGTACTCCTTGCGGTCCTGTTCCGCGCGGATGTAGCGGGTGGCCACCAGGGCCAGCAGGCTGCCGCCGATGACCAGCATGCCGGGGCCGATGTTGCGGGGGTCGGTGAGGCGGGCCAGCAGGGTCGAGCCGCTTGCCAGGCCCGTCGTCGGGGCCGTGGAACCGGGCGTGGTGGTGTTCGGGGCGATCGCGCTGTGCGTGGCCGACGCGGACGGCGCGGGGCTCTGCGAGGCGTTCTGGCCGGCGGCGGCCTGCTTCGACACGATCAGCTGGACACCGAGCGCCTGCATCGCCTTCGTCACCGGCTGGAAGAACGTCGTGCCGCCCGACGTGCAGTCGCCGCTGCCGCCCGAGGTCACCCCGAGCGCGATGCCCTCGGAGAACAACGGGCCGCCGCTGTCGCCGGGTTCGGCGCACACGTTCGTCTCGATCAGCCCGGTCACCGTGCCCTCCGGGTAGTTGACCGTGGCGTCGAGGCCCTTCACCTCGCCGTCGTGCAGTCCGCTGGTGCTGCCGCTGCGGAACACCCGTTCCCCGACGGCCGGATCGCCGACGCCGGTGATCCGCACCCCGTTGCCGTTGCCGATCGCCACGATGTCGGCGCCCTGCCCGGCCGTACCGCTGTCGTACTGGACCAGGGAGAAGTCGCTGCCAGGGAAGTTCTGCTGGACCGTCTTGCCGAGCTGCTGGGAGCCGCGGTTGTCGGCGAACCAGACCGAGCCGGTCGGCCCGCAGTGCCCGGCGGTGAGGATGAAGTCGCTCTGCCCGTTGGTCACGTTGAAGCCCGCCGAGCAGCGCCCGCCGGTCGACAGGATCGGCACCGCCCCGTTGACGCGGGTGGTGAAGGTGCCCTCGGTGCGCTGCATGCGGACGTAACTGCCGATGCCGGACGCCACCTTGGTCATGTCCGACCAGTCCGAGGCGGAGACGGTGCTGTCCGCCTGCACCACCACCTGGTTCGTCCGGTAGTCCATGACCCAGGCGGTCCCCGCCACCCGGGGAGCCGAACGCAGGGTCGCCGTCGCCTTCTTGAGCTCGTTCATGCTGTGCCCGACCATCTTGGCCTCGGCGCCCGCCTGTTCGACCTGGGCGGCCGCCTTCTGGTCGGTGACCGCGACGACCGTCTTCCCGTCGGCACCGATCCAGGTGCCCGCCGTGCGCGCGGTGCCGAGCTCGGAGACGAGCGAGGCGCCCGTACCCGGGGTGCCGTCCGTGGAGCTGAACGGGACGGCCGAGGTGCCGGGAGTCTCACTGGCCATCGCGGCCTGCGTGACCATGGCTCCTCCGAGGAGGAGTCCGCCGACGGCCGCCAGTCGCGTCACTCGCCGGACGATCCGTCGTCGTGCGTGCCTCATGCATGGCTCCCGAACCCGAACGCGCGGTGGTGACACCGCGGGGCCCTCCGGTCGTTGAGCGCCCCTACTCCATACGTCGCCCGGGACAGGAGTGTTCAGTGGGTGGACGATCAACTCACCTCATGCCGCCCGCCCCACCGATCACCTTTTGCGGCCCACCCCGCCGTAGATCCCCACGGCCTGCGGCCCGCCGTCCTCGTCGGGTTCGGGCCGCCACTGGGAGCAGGAGACGATGCCCGGCTCCAGGACCTCCAGGCCGTCGAAGAACCGGGCGACGGCCTCCGGAGTGCGCTGGGTCAGCGTCGGCGTGCCGTGCTCGTTCCAGAAATGGACCGCCGCGTCCACCCCGGGCATCGCCGGGCTGGTGATGGTGTGGGAGATGACCAGGTGGCTGCCGGACGGCAGGGCGTCCATGAGCTGCCCCACGATCCCGTACGGGTTCTCGTCCTCGCCGATGAAGATGACCACGCCCAGCAGCATCAGGGCGACGGGTTGGCTGAAGTCCAGGGTGTGCGCGGCGCGTTCCAGGATCGCGTCCACGTTGCGCAGGTCCTCGTCGAGATGGTCCGTACGGCCGTCGGGGTGGCTGGTCAGCAGCGCGCGGGCGTGCGCCAGGACCAGCGGGTCGTTGTCGACGTAGACGACCCGCGCGTCGGGTGCGAGCCGCTGGGCGACCTCGTGCGTGTTGTCGGCGGTCGGCAGGCCGGTGCCTATGTCGAGGAACTGCCGGATCCCGACGTCGGCGACCAGGTGATGCACGGCCCGGCCCAGGAAGAGGCGGTCGGCGCGGGCGAGTTCACCGATCTCCGGATGCAGTTCGCGGATCCGGTCGCCGGCCACGCGGTCCACCTCGTAGTAGTCCCCGCCGCCCAGCCAGTAGTTCCAGATCCGGGCCGTGTGCGGGCGCAGGGTGTTGATGCGTCTGCGCAGCGTAGCGGCGGGATCTTCCGTGGCTGCGTGGTTCTCGGTCACGGGTTCAGCTCCTGCGGTGCCGGGTGGGGGGCGTCAAGGTTGTCAATGGGAAATCTAGACGGCCGAGTTGAAATCCGCAGAGGGTACGGAGCGGTTGTTTTCTCCCACGCCGTTTTCCTCCCCGAACAGGGCCCGTCCGGCCGGGTCGCCCCACACCGACGCCGGGTCGACATACGGGCGCAGCAACGCCGTGAGCACGGGGTCCGCCCGTCCGTGCAGCACGTCGGAGGCGATCTTGCGGGCGATCCCGGCGAGGAAGTCCGCGAGCTGCACCCGCGGGTCCTCGCGCGCGACCACGAGCCGCACCCCGTCGAGCCCGATCCCGGCGCGCCGGGCGGTCTCCTCGATCCACGCGATCCGCTCCGGCGTCAGCATGTTCTGCCGGTCGTGCACGAGCCGGACCCGGCGCCCGCCCGCACTCCAGTGGGCGGCCGTCCGCACGATGGCCGGCAGCAGCGGATTGAGGACCGGAACCAGGACCGGCCTGTCGAGGATGGCGGCACGATAGGAATCCGCCCGGGGGCGGGCCGCCGCGAGCCGTTCCAGGGTGAGTGCGAGAGCCGTACGGGAATGCGTGCGCCGCAGATCGTCCACCGCACGGAAGAAGGTGTCGACGGGCTCGGCCGGCTCTCCGTCATTGCGTACGCGCAGCAATTGGTTGGCGGCCTCCAGGAATTCCCGCCAGCCTTCCTCCCCGAAGGCCCGCGGGCCGTCCCGGAACAGTGCGAGGCCCTCGGTGCCGTCGTCGAGCAGCAGGTCGGCGGTCCGGTCGACGACGAAGAAGGCCTTCTCCGTCAGATGCACATGGGCCGTCCCGTGAATCGGACCGCCGGGCGCCAGCAGCCATTCCAGCACCGCCCGATGCTTCTCCCGCAGCAGATGGTTCGCCTTGTACTCCTCCGCGGGCGAGCGAATCCGGTTCCGGATCTCCTGCACGAACCCGGCCGCGGAATCGACCGGCAGCCGCACACTGGCGTGCGCGAAGACATCGGTGTTCCCGCCGGTGAGATTCTCGCCGTCCGACCCCGACTCGTCGCAGGCCACTTCCAGCTCGTTCCAGGTCACCCCACGGCCCCCTATCTTGTGCCTCATGACCAGGATCCCGCACGACCCGGCCGGTGAACCGAATCCCCTCCGCGCACTCTCCCTCGACCACCTGCGCGCCCGTACGAGCATGAAATGGCGCACCTACCCGGCCGACGTGCTGCCGCTGTGGGTGGCCGAGATGGACGTCCCCCTCGCCGAACCCGTCGTCCGCGCGGTCACCGACGCCCTCACGCTCGGCGACACCGGCTACCCCGCAGGGACCGCATACGCCGAGGCGCTCGCCGGCTTCGCCGAGAAGCGGTGGGGGTGGGACGGGCTCGCGGCGGAGCGTACGGCGATCGTGCCCGACGTGATGCTCGGTGTGGTCGAAATGATCAAACTGGTCACCGGACCCGGCGATCCGGTCGTCGTCAACTCGCCCGTGTATCCGCCGTTCTTCCACTTCGTCGAGCACATGGACCGGCTGGTGCTGCAGGCCCCGCTCGGCGTCGATCAGCGCATCGACTTCGGCGCGCTGGAGGAGACCTTCCGGCACGCCGTCGCGGGCGGGCGCCGGGCCGCCTATCTGCTGTGCAGCCCGCACAACCCGACCGGCACGGTGCACACCGCCGGGGAACTCGCCGCCGTCGCCGCCCTCGCCGACCGCTACGGCGTCCGCGTGGTCGCCGACGAGATCCACGCCCCGCTGGTCGCGAGCGGCGTCGACTTCGTGCCCTACCTGAGCGTGTGCGGCGCGGACAGCGGCCTGTCGCTCATGTCCGCCTCGAAGGCGTGGAACCTCGCGGGCCTGAAGGCCGCCCTCGCGATCGCCGGCTCCGACGCTGCGGCCGACCTCGCCCGGCTGCCCGAGGAGGTCAGCCACGGCCCGAGCCACGTCGGCATCATCGCCCACACCGCCGCCCTGACCGACGGCACGGCCTGGCTGGACGCACTGCTCGCCGGCATCGACGAGAACCGCCTCCTCTTCGCCGACCTGCTCGCCGAGCACCTCCCCGAGATCATCTGCCATCCGGCCGAGGGCACCTACTTCGCCTGGCTCGACTGCCGCCCGCTCGGTCTCGGCGACGATCCGGCAGCGGTGTTCCTGGAGCGCGGCCGGGTGGCCCTGAACTCCGGGATCCCCTTCGGCACCGGGGGAGAGGGATACGCACGCCTGAACCTGGCGACCTCGCCGGAGGTGCTCGCGGAGGGGGTACGGCGGATGGTGGCGGCGCTCGACGGGAGCTGACGTGGGCGGTCGGGGTGTCATGGACACGTGGCAGCCCTGCATGATGGGTCCATGCGCGTGCTCATGCCCGTCCCCGACCACGATTTCGACGTCACCGAGGTCGTCGTCCCCTGGCGGCTGCTCACCGACGCCGGACACCAGGTCGTCCTCGCCACCGAACGCGCCGGCACCCGGCCCGCGGCCGACCCGCGACTGCTGACCGGCGTGCTCTTCGGGCAGCTCGGAGCGGAGGACGAACCCAAACGGTTCTACGAGCAGCTCACCGCCGCCCCGGAGTTCACCGCGCCCGTCGCCTGGGCCGACGTGGACGTGACGGCGTACGACGGACTGCTGCTGCCCGGCGGACACGCACCCGGCATGCGGCAGTACCTGGGCTCCACCGCGCTCCAACGGCAGGTCGCCCGGTTCTGGGCGCTGGGCCGGCCGGTCGGCGCGATCTGCCACGGGGTGCTGGTCCTGGCCCGCGCCGAGGACCCGGCCACCGGCCGCAGCGTCCTCGCGGACCGCCGTACGACCTGCCTGCCGAAGTACATGGAGCGCACCGCCTACCTGACCACCGCCTGGCGCCTCGGCCGCTACTACCGCACCTACCCGGCCTATGTGGAGGACGAGGTTCGCGCCGCCCTCGCCGACGCGGATGCCCAGTTCGAACGCGGTCCGCGCGTGCTCACCCGGCGCGGCACGGCCACCGACGACTCGCCCGCCTTCGTCGTCCAGGACGGCCATTACCTGTCGGCGCGCTGGCCGGGGGACGCGTACCTCTTCGCCCGCCGCTACCTGGAACTCCTCCACGCCACGAAGGGTGCCTAGACTTCCCGCATGGACGACACGCCGCTGGAGCGGCTCGCCGCGGGCAAGTACCTGCTGGTCACCAGCTTCCGCAAGAACGGCACCCCGGTCGCCACCCCGGTGTGGGTGGTGCGCGACGGCGACACGCTCGGTGTGTGGACGGTCGCCGATTCCTGGAAGGTGAAGCGGATCAGGGCCCGCGGCGACATCCTCGTCGGCCCGTGCGACCTGCGCGGCAACCCGACCGGCGCCCAGCTCCCGGCCACCGCCGAGCTCACCGATGAGGCGACCGTCGCCCACTATCGGCGGCTGATCGCCCGCAAGTACGGCATCGCGGGCCGCCTCACCCTGCTCGGCAGCCGCGTGCGGCGCGGCCTGAAGGGGACCGTCGGCATCCGCGTCACGCTCGCCCCCTGACACGCGTGCGGCCGTGCGGCCCCCTTCCGGTAACCGCACGGCCGCCATCACCACCGGTGCGGGCCTACGACGCGTCCAGCACCGTGCCCTTCAGCTCCGGACCCGCGGGCGTCGGGTCGCCGTTCTCGTCGGTCGACTGGAAGAGGACCGATTCGGCGGGCTCGGCGACCTGGTCCTTGATCGTGGGCAGGTCCACCTCGCCGCTGAGCTTCCCGGCCGGGATGTCCGCGCCAAGGAACAGGTACTTGATCGACGACAGCGGGCGCTCCGGATCCGGCTTCTCGCCGGAGGCGTTCTCCAGCCACGCCGGATCCACGTCCTTCGTGGACAGCTCCGGTCCCGCGGTGACGGGAGCGACGGCGAAATACCCGCCGAGGTCCACGTCCGCCGCCTCGGACAGCGACACCTTCCACTTCAGGGGCTGTCCCTCGGTGACCCGGTCCGCGACCGGCGTCACGCTCACCGCGGGCATCGGATCGTCGTTCTGCACGGTGATCCCACCCCGGTAGGAGCCGATCACGGCACCCCGGACGGCCTTCACCAGCACGGTGTCGTCGACGTCGTACGAGAAGCGCGTGTTGCCCTTCACCGTCACCGGTACGTCGATGTCATGGCCGCCCGGCCGCACCGTCACCAGGTGCTGCTCGGCCGCGCCGGTGACCGGGTCGACGACGTAGACGCGCACCTGGCCGCTGCCCTGCCCGGAGACCTGCACCGGCACGGAGTAGGTGCGGGTGCCGGAGTCGCCCTCCTTGACGGTCGTACGGCCGATGTCGACGCGCGGCAGTGCGGCCTCCCGTACCGCCGGGGTGCCGGGGCGCCAGCCCCAGGCGTCCATCAGCCAGGCCTGTCCCTTGGTCGAACGAGGCGTCAGTTCAAGGGACTTGACGTGCTTCAGGTCGAGGCCGGCCCGGGTCGCCGCGGTGAGCGGGACGCGGATCTCGCGGGCCCAGTAGGAGGCGGTGCGCTCGGTGCCCGGCAGCCCGTCCACGGTGACGCGGCCGAGCCCGGCCCGATTGCCGTGGGTGTCGGTGAGGGACACGTCGAGCTTCGTGCCCCTGGAGTTGGGCGGGACGATCACGCGGATGGCCAGGTCCTTGCCACCGGCGAGCTTCACCGGTGCGTCCGGGCGCACCTGCACGGCCGATCCGGCCCGCGTCCAGTGCAGTTCGACGGCGCGGCGGCCGACCTCGCGTTCGGTCTCCCACTGTGCGAAGTGCGGTGAGGAGCCCTTGGTGCCGGGGCCGAGGCAGGCCACGTCGGTGGCCGGGTCCACGGCCGAGCAGAGGCGCCCGCCGGTCACCGACATCCTGCCGTCCGGCAGGAATCCGCCGACGCGGTTCGCGCCGACCGCGTGGGTGAGCACGCGCGCCGGGTCCGCCGAGGGTGCCCGCCTGCCGGAACCGTCGAGCAGCGGCCGTACCTTGTCGTCGCCTGCGAGGAACAGCCGGGCCGCGGCCGCGATGTAGGTGCTGCCGGCCTTGTGCTGCTGGTTCGCCGTCAGCCGGGTCGCGGTGCCGGGCGAGCACACCGGGTCCCGCTGCTCGGGGTCGTTGTAGAAGTCGTCGTCCGAGGGGGCCTGGGCCTGCCCCGGAGTCCACTCCGTGTTGAAGAAGTTGTGGTTCGCGCCGACCACGTACACGGCGCTGTGCAGCGCCTTGCCCGCGCTGATCCCGCGGGTGCCGTCGACGAACACCTCGCCCTGGAGGTCGGAGACATCGCCGTCGCAGCCCGGCAGGATCGTGGCCGACGGCACGTCCGCGACCGGGTTCTGGCCGAAGATCGTCGGACCGATCAGCACGTTGCCGCGGATGTGCCAGCGCACCGGACCGTGGTAGCCGTCCTGCGCGGCGGGCGGCGGATAGAGGCTGTCGAGGGCCGCACGGTTGACGCCCTCGCCGCCGCGCGAGTGCCCGACGAGCAGCACGCGGGAGAGGTCGGCCTTCGGCGCGGCACGGACGACGGCGGGCGCCGAGGCCGGGTTCGCCGCCCAGTCGGCCCAGCGGGCCAGATGCTGCCGGACCAGCGAGGAGCGGGCCTGCGCGCCGCCGTCCTCGGCCGCGTAGTCCTGGCCGTTGATGCCGTTGGCCGAGATCGACACGGTCACATAGCCCTGCGAGGCGAGAAGTTGCTGGTCGCGCAGATAGCCGCGGTAGCTCGGGATCGGCTTGGTGCCTGGCGGGCAGGGCCAGTCGCCGGTCACGTCCTCGCCCTTGTAACAGGTGGAGTGGCGGCCGTGCAGGAACAGTGCGAGGGGCCGCTTGCCGGTGACGCCCTTGGGCGCGACCACCACGGCTTTCATCTCGACCGGTTCGGGGAAGTCGGGCAGCTTCACCGGGTCGAGGTCGTACTCGCCGGTGGTGGTGCCGTAAGAACCCGGCTTGCCCGGGTCGACGGAGTTCGCCGGAAGCTGCGCGGGCGGCCGGGCCGCTGCCGCCGAACTCCGCCCGCGCGGAGCCTCGGAACGGCCGGCGGCGTCCAACTCCCGCCCACCCGCGCGCACTTCAAGATTCTTCAGCGGGCTCGACGCCGCGCCGGTGTCCGCGAGGTCCAGACGGAACGTGCGCCCGTCCCTCCCCGGTTCCGGATGGCCGAGCAGCCGCTCGCCCGCGTAGAAGTCAACGTGCGCGTCCCCCATCGCGACCGGTGCGCTCGAACGCCACACCAGCTGCCGGCCGGCTCCCTCACCGGTGACCTTCCAACCGGGCGGCAGGCCGCCGCCGTTGTCGGCCACCGCCGCCGACGGTCCGGCATCCGACGGCTGCGCCGCCTGTGCCAACCCTGGCGATCCCCCCGCCACCGCGAGCACCGCAACAGCGGTCACCCATATTCGCCGGGCACGGATCAAGATGCCCCTCCTCAGGTTCAGATCCTCAAGTCGCGAGCTCAGGCACCCCGTTGGTCGGCGGAGGCCCCTCGCGTACCGGAGGACGTAAGACGGAGGCTGTGGGTTGTCTGTGTACGAGGATGTGATCGACGTCCGACGACTCGTTCGCGCCAACCGGGCCGGGCAGGCATGCTCGGCCGGCCTCCGGGATAGGGCACCCCCATGAGCCGAACCCCATGAGCCGAACCCCCTTGCGCGCCGCCGTCGTCGGCACCGGCCACCGCGCCCAGACCTTCACCCGGGGCCTCGCCGCCCGCCCCGGCCACCGCGTGGCCGCCCTGTGCGACCCGAACCCGACCCGGATGGCCTTCCACAACAGGCTGCTCACCGCGGAGGGCGAACCCACCGCCACCACCTGGGAACCCGACCGCTTCACCGACATGCTCGTCAAGGAGGACATCGACGAGGTCGTCGTCACCACCGTCGACGCCGAGCACGACCGCTACATCGTCCCGGCGCTGCGCGCGGGCTGCCGCGTCGTCACCGAGAAGCCGATGACCGTCGACGCGGCCCGCTGCGCACGCATCCTCGACACGGTCAGGACCACCGGCAACTCACTCACCGTCGCCTTCAACTACCGCTTCAACCCGGTCCACGAGAAGGTCCGCGCCCTGCTCGCGGAGGGGGCGATCGGCGAGATCCTCTCCGTCCACTTCGAGTGGCTCCTCGACACCCGGCACGGCGCCGACTACTTCCGCCGCTGGCACCGCGAGAAGCACAACAGCGGCGGCCTGATGGTCCACAAGTCGAGCCACCACTACGACCTGGTCAACTGGTGGCTCGCCGACGAGCCGCAGGAGGTCTTCGGCTACGGAAGGCTCGGCTTCTACGGCCGTGCGGCGGGCGAACGGCACGGGCTGCGCCGGGAGTACGACCGCGCCCACGGTGCCGAGGCCGCCGCCGACGACCCGTTCGCCCTCGACCTGGCGGCCAACGACACCCTGCGCGCCCTCTACCTCGACGCCGAGCAGGACGACGGATATCTCCGCGACCGCAATGTCTTCGGCGGCCCGGTCACCATCGAGGACGACATGTCGGTCCTGGTCCGCTACACGCGTGGGGCGACGATGACGTACCACCTCACCGCGTACTCGCCGTGGGAGGGCTACCGGGTGATGTTCAACGGCAGCGCGGGCCGGCTGGAGCTGGAGGTCGAGGAGAGCCGCTGGCAGGCGCCGGTCACGCGGGTGACCTCCGGCAGCGGCGCTCTGCACGGAGACACGGCCGCCGAGCACGCGGGCGGCGCTCGGCTCACGCTGCGCCCGCTGTGGCGGCCGCCGGTCGACATCCCTCTCGATGCCGCCCACGAGGAGCACGGCGGGGGAGACCCGCGCATGCTGGACGCGCTGTTCGGGCCGGTCGACGCCGGACGGGACGTGCACACGTTCGGTGGGGGTCCGGCGGATCAGGGAGGCGCTCAGGACCCGGAAGGTGCGCGGCACCCCACCGCCACCGAACGCGACGGCGCCCTCGCGCTGGCCGTGGGCCTCGCGGCCAACCGGTGCTTCGAGACGGGACGGCCCGTCGCCGTCCGGGACCTGATCCCGGGGGTGGGACCGGCCGGTCAGGTCCAGGCGCGGTAGGGCTCGTCGACCAGCTGGAAGACCGGCTCGCCGCGCACCGGGTCCTTGGCGGTGGACAGGCGGACCCGGTCACCGCTGTGGATGCCGATCAGCGGGCCCATCACCCTGCCCCGCACCACGAAGCCCTCGGCCAGCTCGACGAGCGAGACATTGCGGGCGGCGGGGGTGTTGCGGTGCACGATCGTGGCATGGCGGACGGTGCCGACGCCCTCGCTGCGCTCGGTCCGCAGGTCGCTGCCCTGGCAGACCGGGCAGAGCAGCCGGTGGTACATCGACGTACCGCACCAGTTGCAGCGCTGGAAGACGATCGTCTCCGAGTCCGACGCCATGGGATCGAGCAGACCGGCCCCGGAGCCGACGGCCTGACGAGCAACGCTTCCTGAGTGGTGGTACACGCTGGTCAACTCCCTGCGCTCGCGCGGAATCCCACGTGCGCGGTTCGCTGTGCCACCGTGCACAGCCCCAATGTATGGCACTGAGTGCCAACCGTAAAGGCACTGCGTACCCTGAATTTGGCGGGTGTTTGCCGCGGGTCAGCCGCGGCCGAGCGCCGACTCGATCTCCTGGACCACGCGCCACAGCGGGGCGTCGCGCCGGGAGACGATCACGACCACGTCCTCGGGCTGCTCGTCGGGCAGCGGAGCGGGTGACGTGCCGAACGCGGACTGCACGTACCCCAGCGCGTGGTCCACCGTCGCGCTCGCGTCGCCCTGTCCGTCCGAACGCAGCCAGGACCGCAGCGCGTTGTTGTGCGCGGCCACCACGGCCGCCGCGATCACGTCCGCCTGGAGCGTCCCGTCGCGCCGGCCGGCGAAACGCGCGCGCAGGTACTCGGCGAGGGCGCGCTCGTAGCGCCACACCACCGACAGCTCGTAGGCGCGCAGCCCGGGCACCTTCTTGGTGAGCCGGTAGCGCTGCACGGAGAAGGTCGGGTTCTCGGCGTACATCCGCAGCACCAGCCGGGCCGCGTCGCACACCCGCTGCACGGGCTCGTCGTCGCCCGCGCTGTCGGCGAGGTAGGCCGTCATGTCGGCCAGGCAGCGCTCGTGGTCCGGGAAGACCACGTCCTCCTTGGACGGGAAGTAGCGGAAGAACGAGCGCCGTCCCACGCCGGCCAGGGCCACGATGTCGTCGACGGTCGTCTGCTCGTAGCCCCGCTCCAGGAACAGCTGGAACGCCGCCGCCACCAGGGCGTCCCGCATCGGTGGCTTCCCGGCCGCCGCCTCCGTCTTCATGCACGGAACGTAGCATCCGGGCGCCTCTGATGGCACTCAGTGCACATGTGTGAGGGAACTCAGTGCTCCCCGCGTGCAGGTCGATCGTATTGATCACAAGCGATCGATACGATGGTGGGCCTAGAGTTGATCGTTCCGTAGACCGTCCGTCCGGCCTCGCTCCAGGGGGAGCCCATGCGACTGCACGTCGACCAGCGCCACGAGAAGGTGCTCGAACTCGTCCGGGAGCGGGGGAGCCTGCGCGTCGCCGACCTCGCGGCCGAACTCGGCGTCTCCGCGGTCACCTTGCGGCGGGACGTGGAGGCGCTGGCCGCGCAGGGGCGGGTGCACCGGCTGCACGGCGCGGTGGTCTGGCCCGGTGAGGAAACCGCCGCCGAGGAGCGGGGGCGATCCGAGGGTGCCGAGGGCGCGGTGATCGGAATGATCGTGCCGACCACGAAGATCATCTTCGCGGACATCGTCCGGGGCGCCCAGGAGGCGGTCGCGGCCCAGGGCGGACGGCTCCTGCTCGGGGTGAGCGGATATGTCGACGCCGAGGACTCCGTGCAGGCCGGGCACCTCGTCTCGGGTGGGGCGGAGGGCCTGCTGGTGGCGCCCAGCTGGTTCGGTGGCGTCCCCGAGGACGGCCAGGAGAAGTGGCTGCGGGACCACGGGGTGCCCACGGTCCTCGTCGAGCGTTCGGCCCCGCCCGGAAACCCGGCGGCCGCCCTCGACCGCGTCGGCACCGACCGCGCGCACGGGGCCGCGGTGGCCGTGGGCCACTTCGCCGCCCTCGGCCACCGCCGGATCGCCGCCGTACTCCAGGAGGGCCCGCACGCCGTCCAGATCACCGCCGGCTTCGAGGCGGCCGTGCGGGCGCTCGGCCTGAAGGCCGACCCGGGCGCACCGACCGTGCGTGAACACGGGGACTACGAGGCCAGCGTCGACTACCTGGCCGAGGCGGTGCAGAAGCGCGGCCTCACCGCGGCGCTCGTGCACAGCGACGAGGACGCGATCGTGCTCCTGCCCCGGCTCCAGGCCCGCGGCATCCGGGTGCCGGAGGACCTGGCGCTCATCGCGTACGACGACGGCGTCGCCGGCCTCGCCGACGTACCGCTCACCACGGTCGCGCCGCCGACCCATGCCGTCGGCGAGCTTGCTGCGAAGCTGCTGCTCCAGCGGCTCGCGGAGCGCAGGGGCGGGCAGCGTCCTGGGCCGCGTCAGCACATCGAACTTCTTCCGGAGTTGAGGATCCGCGCGTCCTGCGGCGGGCGGCCGATCGCCGAAGCGATCGATTAGTGAGCGTTGGACGATCGTTTTGATTGTCTTGCGCGAACGCTCTTGACTCCGATCGTGTGCGCGCAAAAGATGTCCTGCGACCGCCTCTTCCCTTACGAGGTCTCGTAGGAGCAGTGCATGACGCGCACTTCACGTTCGTTCCGTACCGCAGCCTTCGCCGCCGTCGCAGCCCTCGGCCTGCTCACCACCGCCTGCGGCGGCGACGGCGACTCGACCGGATCCGCCGCAGGCGGCAGACCGGTCACCCTCACCTACTGGACCTGGACGCTCGGGGCCAAGTCGACGGTCGAGGCGTTCAACAAGACGCACAAGGACATCAAGGTCAACTTCACCGAGATACCGGGCGGCACGGAGGGTTACAGCAAGCTCGCCAACGCCGTGAAGGCGGGCAACGCGCCCGACGTGGCCACCATCGAGTACCAGATGGTCCCGGAGTTCGCCAGCCAGGGCAATCTGATCGATCTGACCAAGTACGCCGGTGAAACGGTCAAGACGAAGTTCCCGAAGTCCATCCAGAGCCTCGTCACCTTCGGCGGCAAGACCTGGACCGTGCCCTACGACGCCGCCCCGCAGCTGTACTACTACCGCACCGACCTGTTCAAGAAGTACGGCATCGAAGTCCCCAAGACCTGGGACGAGTTCAGGACGGCCGCCGCGAAGGTCAAGAAGCAGGACAAGAGCGTCCGCCTGGCCTCCATGCCGAAGAACGACCCGGCGCTGCTGGCCGCGCTCTCCTGGCAGGCGGGCGGCAAGTGGTTCGCCACCGAGGGCGACGCCTGGAAGGCCGGCGTCGACGACACCGCGACCAAGAAGGTCACCTCCTACTGGGACGGCCTGATCAAGGACGACCTCGTGCAGTCCTACGCCGGCTACAGCCCCGAGGAGACCAAGGCCCGCACCTCCGGCAAGACCCTCTCCTTCCTCGGCGCCTCCTGGTCCGCCGGCGGCATGCAGACCTCCATGCCCGACCTCACGGGCAAGTGGGCCGCCGCGCCCCTGCCCAACTGGGGGACCGCGGCCGGCGGCAACTACGGCGGCAGCTCCTACGGCGTCCTCAAGGGCAGCGAACACGCCGAGGCCGCGGCCGAGTTCATCACCTGGCTCACCACGGACAAGGCCGGCGTCGAGGCCCGCCTCGCCGACCTCGAGTCGCCCAGCAGCGCGCTGCCCGCCAACCCGGAGATGCGGGAGGTGGCCGCCGCCGAGTTCGACACCTCGTACCTGAACGGCCAGGACCTCTACAAGCTGGCCTCCGAGCAGGTCGACACCATCGTCCCCGGCTGGACCTGGGGCCCGGACCAGATGGACGTCTACACCGCCATCCAGGACGCCACCGCCAAGTCCGGCTTCACCGCCGGCGTCGAGGCCGGCCAGCAGAAGGCCGAGTCGGGCATCACGGAACGCGGGCTGAAGCTCGCCGACTGAGCCGAGAGCCGCAGCGGTCGGGGCGCCCGGAACACGCCCCGACCGCTGCCCTTCCCGACCCCGCCCGCCCATCCGCCCCCGTCAAGGAGCCGCCGTGGCAGTCCCCACCGCCCCTCCCGTACGCCGCCCGGCACAACCCCGCCCGCCGGCCGCGCCACCGCGGACAGCCGGGCCGCGCCGCACCCAGCGTCGTACCGCCATCCTGTTCATCACCCCGTTCTTCGTCCTGTTCGCCGTGGTCATGGCGGCCCCCATCGGCTACGCGGCGTGGATGAGCCTGTTCCAGGAGCGTTCCTCGGGGCTCGGGTTCGGCGGCAGCGAGCGGGTGTTCAGCGGGCTCGACAACTACACCAAGGCGCTGTCCGACGCCGGATTCCGGGACTCCTTCGCGCACATCGCCGTCTACTGCGCCCTGTACATCCCGGTGATGATCGGCGCCTCGCTCACCCTGGCGCTCCTGCTCGACTCCACGCTCGCCCGCGCCAAGCGCTTCTTCCAACTCGCGCTCTTCGTACCGCACGCGATCCCCGGACTGATCGCCTCGATCGTCTGGATCTACCTCTACACCCCGGGCCTGAGCCCGGTGCTCGACTGGATCGGAGCGCTCGGCGGCACCTGGGACTTCTACCGCAACGACCATGTGCTCACGTCGATGGTCAACCTGACCGCCTGGCAGTGGATCGGCTACAACATGGTCATCTTCTACGCCGCCCTCCAGGCCGTGCCGCGCGAAGTGCTCGAAGCCGCCGTGGTGGACGGCGCCGGTGCCCTGCGCACCGCGCTGCGGATCAAGGTGCCGATGATCGCTTCGGCGGTCGTCATGACCGTTCTGTTCACCTGCGTCGGAGCGATCCAGATCTTCACCGAGCCGAAGCTCCTCAACCAGCGGGGTGCGCCCTCGATCGACACCGAGTGGTCGCCCACCCTGTTCATCTGGAAGGCGGGCTTCGTGCAGCACGACTACGGCCTGGCCGCCGCCGGCTCCCTGCTCCTTGCAGCGCTCGGCGTCCTCCTCTCCTACCTGGTCACCAGGATCGGCAACCGGTGGAAGGCGGCAGCCGCGTGAGAACCCTGCTCTCCAAGGGCGCCGTCAACGGCCTCCTGACCATCGCCGCCTGCTACACGCTCATGCCGGTCAGCTGGCTCCTGTTCGCGGCCACCAAGAACCACCGCGACCTCTTCGCCACCTCCGGCTTCGCCTTCGGCGACTTCAACCTGCTGACCAACCTGCGGGACGTCTTCACCTTCAACGACGGCATCTACCTGCGCTGGTTCGGCAACAGCATCCTCTACTCCGTCATCGGCTCCGCCGCCTCGACCCTCATCTGCGTGGCCACCGGCTACGCCTTCGACAAGTACGAGTTCAGGGGCCGGGAGAAGCTGTTCGGTCTGGTCCTCGGCGGTGTCCTGGTCCCCGGCACCGTCATCCAGCTGCCGATGTACCTGCTGGCCACCAAGGCCGGGATCGTCAACACCTACTGGGCGCTGCTGCTGCCCGCCCTGGTCAACCCGTTCGGCGTCTACCTCGCCCGCGTCTTCTCCGAGGGCTACGTACCGAACGAGGTCCTGGAGGCCGCCCGCGTCGACGGAGCGAGCGAACTGCGCCTGTTCTCCCGCATCTCCCTGCCGATGCTGGCGCCCGGCTTCATGACCATCTTCCTGTTCTCGTTCACCGCCAGCTGGAACAACTTCTTCGGCGCCCTCGTCATGCTCAACGACGACCGGCTCTACCCGGTCAACCTGGGCCTGTTCATGTGGAACAGCGTCACCCAGCAGCAGCCCGAGTACTACTCGCTCGTCATCACGGGCTCCCTCGTCGCCGTCGTCCCGCTGATCGTCGCGTTCGTCTGCCTCCAGCGCTTCTGGCGCTCGGGTCTGACCGCCGGCGCGGTGAAGTGACGATGCCCGCACCGGAAGGCACCCTCCTGAACGGCACGCCCCGACTGCCCACCCCGTCCCGCCCGCACACCCTCCTCGCCATGGGCACCGACATCCACGGCCGCCTCCTCGCCGAGGGCGCCCTCGACCGGCTCACCGCCGTCGCCCACGTCGACACCAGGACCACCGTCACCGACCCGGCCCTGGCCGACCCCGCCGAACTCGCCCGCGCCGAAGTCCTGTTCACCCACTGGGGAGCACCGAGGCTCACCGAGGACGCGCTGCGCCGAATGCCCCGGCTGCGGGCGGTGGTCCACGCGGCCGGCTCGGTCAAGCACCATGTCACCGACGCCGTGTGGTCACGCGGCATCCGGGTCTCCTCCGCGGCCGCCGCCAACGCCCTGCCGGTCGCCGAATTCACCCTCGCCGCCATCCTGTTCGCGAACAAACGCGTCCTCGACGCCGCCCACGCCTACGCCCGGACACGGGAGCGGACGAACCTCCTGGCGTACTACGGCGGCCACGGCAACTACCACCGCATCGTCGGCATCGTCGGAGCCTCCCGGATCGGCCGCCGCGTCATGGAACTGCTGCGCCCGCTCGACCTCGACGTCCTCCTCCACGACCCCTACCTCGACGCCCACCAGGCCCGCACCCTGGGCGCAGACCCCGTAGGCCTGGACGAACTCGTCCGGCGCAGCCACGTGGTGTCCATCCACGCACCCCAACTCCCCGAGACCCGGCACATGTTCGACGCCCGCCGACTCACCCTCCTCCAGGACGGCGCCACCCTGATCAACACGGCCCGCGGCTCCCTCGTCGACACGGACGCCCTCACCGCGCACCTCGTCACCGGCCGCGTCCACGCCGTACTCGACGTCACCGAACCCGACGTACCACCCGCCGACTCGCCCCTCTACACGCTGCCCAACGTGCTGCTCACCCCGCACATCGCCGGCTCCCTCGGCAACGAGCTGACCCGTATGAGCGACTGGGCGACAGAAGAGGTCTCCCGCTATGCGCAGGGCCTGCCGTTCGCGCACGAGGTCGAGCCGGACGAGCTGACCCGCTCGGCGTGAGCGGATCACCGAGCGAGACGAACGAAACGCTCAGTTCGGCCTGAGCCCGACTCCGGGCGACACGCACAGCACCCTCGATCCGAAAGGAGCCCCGTGCCCGACGCCTCCCACCGCGGCCACGCCCTGGTCGTCGGCATCGACGGCGTACGCCTCGACGTCCTGCGCCGCCTGCCCACCCCGCACCTCGACGCACTGGCCGCCGACGGCTTCCTCACCCCCGTCGAGGTGGACCCGGAGACGCCGACCATGTCCGGACCGTGCTGGGCGACCGTCGTCACGGGCGTGACGGTGGCCAAGCACGGCGTGTGGAGCAACGACCTCACCGGCCACCGCCTCGACGTCTTCCCCGACTTCGCGACCCGCCTCGCCGCCCAGTACGGCCGCCGCACCTTCGTCGCCGCCGGCTGGCAGCCCCTCCTCCAGCCGCGCGACGGCGGTCCGCTCTTCCGCGCCCCGTCCCGGACCGCGTACATCGCCCCGACCGCCGACACCCCCGCGGCCTGGGAGCACTGCGACGGGCAGATCACCGAGGCGGCCGCGCGGGTGCTCGCCGAGGACGACGTCGAGGCCTCCTTCGTCTACCTGGGCGCACCCGACGAGACCGCCCACGCCCTGGGCTGCGGCGATGCGTACGAGGCGTCGATACGGCAGGCCGACGCCCGCCTCGGCCGACTGCTGGCCGCCGTCCGCTCCCGGCCCTCCTACGCCGACGAGCGGTGGACCTTCCTCGTCGTCACCGACCACGGCCACGTCGACGCGGGCGGTCATGGCGGCCGTACACCCGAGGAGCGAACCGCCTGGCTGGCCGCGGCCGGCCCGGGCATCGGCGCGGCGCCGCCCCACGTCCGCCACGCAGACGTGGCCGCCCAGGTCTTCGCCGCGCTCGGTCTGCTTCCGGACCGGCACTGGACCCTGGACGGCCGCCCCGTCGCGGCCGTGGCGCGGACCGTGACGGAGGCCGTCAGGCCAGGGTGACCTCCACCGGCAGCTTCTTGATGCCGTTGACGAAGTTCGAGCGCACGCGCGGGACTTCGCCGGTCAGGCGGATGTCGGCGAGGCGCGGGATCAGCTCCTCGAACATGATGCGGATCTCGGTGCGGGCGAGCAGGTTGCCCAGGCACAGGTGCGGGCTGCCCTTGCCGAAGGTGACGTGGTCGTTGTCGGTCCGGGCGACGTCGAAGTCGTACGGGTTGCCGAAGACCTCCTCGTCGCGATTGCCGGAGGCGTACCACATGACGACCTTGTCGCCCTCCCTGACCTGCTTGCCGCCGAGTTCGACGTCCCGGGTCGCGGTGCGGCGGAAGTGGTAGACGGGGGAGGCCCAGCGCAGGAACTCCTCGACCGCGCCCGGGATCAGGGACGGGTCGTCCTTCAACCTGGCCAGCTGCTCCGGGTGTTGGAGGAGGGCCAGCATCGAATGGGTGATGGTGTGCCGGGTGGTCTCGTTGCCGGCCACCACCAGGAGCAGGAAGTAGTTGTCGAAGTCCTGCGCGGACAGCGGGACTCCGTCGCGCGGGGTGGTGTTGACGAGCTTGGAGACGAGGTCCGTGCCGTCGCCGCCGCGCCGCTGCCGCGCCAACTCCCGTCCGTACTCGAAGACTTCGAGCGAGGCGGGCGAACGGAACGGCAGGTCGCGGTACTTCTCGCTCTCCGCGCTGTGCAGCAGCACGTCCGCGTAGTCCGGGTCGGTGTTGCCGATGATCCGGTTGCCCCAGTCGATGAGCTGCTGGTTGTCCTCCGGCGGCACGTCCAGGAGCCGGGCCAGGACGTTGATCGGGAAGTCCGCGGAGACCTCCTTGACGAAGTCGAAGGAGCCCTTGGCGAGCGCCGCGTCGAGGGTCTTCGCGGTCAGGCCGCGCAGGAAGCCGGTGTAGCTGTTGATGACACCGGCCCCGAACTGCCGCTGGATCACGCTGCGCAGGGCACGGTGGCGGACGCCGTCCAGCTCCAGGATGGACGCGCGTTTCCTGATCTGGTCCTCGTCCACCTCCTCCAGGTTCACGAATCTGGTCGAGGTGAAGGTCTCGGCGTCCCGGTCGACGCGGGCGATGTCGGCGTGCCGGGTCACCGCCCAGAAACCGGAGTTGGGCGCCTCCTCCGGCTGCCAGTGCACCGGGTCCTCGTGGCGCAGGGTGTGGAACATCCGCCAGGGGGTGACCCCGTCGGTGAAGTTGTCGAGGTCGGCGAGGTCGACGTCCGCCAGCGGCATGGGCTCGGCGGCAGCCGGAACAACAGTGGTCACGTGATGGCTCCAGTCGTCACAGGTGGTAGGCGTACTCGGTGAACTCCCAGTCGGTGACGTGCCGTTGGAAGCGATCGACCTCGTTGCGCTTGTAGGCCAGGAACGAGGCGGTGAAGTCCTTGCCCAGGATCTCGGCCAGGGCGGTGTCCGCCTCCAGCGCGTCCAGGGCGTCGGTGAGAGTGGTCGGCAGCAGCGCCGAACGGGCCGTGTCGTAGCCGTACCCCTCCAGCGGGGCCGGCGGCTCGTCGCCCGTCAGCACACCGAGCAGCGCGGCGGCGACCGTGCCCGCGATCAGCAGATAAGGATTGGCGCTCGCGTCACCCAGCCGCAGCTCCAGCCGCGCCCCGGACCCGCGCTCCGGCGGGATGCGGACCATGGCGCTGCGGTTGTCGAGCCCCCAGTCGATCAGCCAGGGGGCGAGGGTGTCGGGGCCGAAGCGTTTGTACGAGTTCACGGTCGGGTTGGCGAGGGCGGCGAGCGCGGGCGCGTGGGCGAGGATTCCGGCCACCGCATGACGGGCGGTGGCCGACAGGCCGTAACCGCCCGAAGGGTCGTCGAAGATGTTGCGCCCTTCCTCGTCCTCGCAGGAGAGGTGGAGGTGGAAGCCGGAGCCGCCCGAGTCGTTGAACGGCTTGGCCATGAAGGTGGCGAGCCGCCCCTCCCGGCGCGCCAGCTCCTTGATCGCCG
The DNA here is from genome assembly GCF_050936785.1 of Streptomyces sp. CA-249302. Lineage (NCBI taxonomy): Bacteria > Bacillati > Actinomycetota > Actinomycetes > Kitasatosporales > Streptomycetaceae > Streptomyces > Streptomyces sp. CA-249302. Next base: position 10,433,641 of record NZ_JBNJMG010000001.1, read on the forward strand.
CCTTGAAACGGAAGGCGCGGTCGGCGGCGGACATCGCCTCCGAGTGCAGCAGGTTGATCTCGAACTGTCCGCCGTCGAACTCGTGGTTCCCGCTGATCACGCCCAGTTCCAGGTCCCGGACCTGGCGCAGCGTGCGCAGCAGGTGGTTGTCGGGGTCGGCGCGAAGCCCGGCGGTGTAGACGACACCGGCGTCCCGCGAGTACCGACGCCAGCCGCCCGCCGGGTCCGCCTCGCACAGGTAGTACTCCAGTTCGGGCCCGACGACCGGCCGCAACCCGTGCTCCGCGCAGCGCGCGAGCACCGAGCGCAGCAGATCGCGCGGCGACTCGGGCGCCGGCCGACCGGTGGCGGGATCCTGCACGTCACCGAGACAGGAGGCCACGCCCGGCTCCCAGGGCAGCGGCGCGAGCGTGTCGAGATCAGGTCGTACGGCGATGTCGGGCAGACCGGCGTCCAGGCCGCCGCTGACCGGCACCACATCGCCCTGCGGGCTGGTGTGGTAGACGGCGCGGCAGAACGCGAGGCCGTGCTCCAGGGCCCTGGGCAGCTCCTCGACGAGCACGTCGCGCGCCCGGTCGGTGCCGATCAGGTCGGGATAGGTCACCCGGACCACGTCGATGCCGTCGGCGGCGAGCCGCTCCAGATGGCGGCGGAGGTCCGGAGTGTCTTGAGCGCTCACCGTTGTCTCCTCGGGGGACGTCCGAAGTTGTTTGATGCCAAACGGTAGGAACGGGTGGGGCCGGCCGCAAGGGGTCCGGGCAAAGAATTTATCCAGGCGGATAGGTATTGACCAGGGGTGGCGGTCTGCCTACCTTGTTTGAAGCCAAACGAGTTGGGGGTGCGGAAATCCGCACCCCTTTGGCAGGGGCCCGCCCGTCCGGCGGGCGGGCCCTCTTTCCCCCTCAGGAGGACCGGCCATGAAGGTCGTCGTCGACATGAACAAGTGCCAGGACCACGGCCAGTGCGTCTTCGCGGCCCCCGACGTCTTCCGGCTCGACGACGGGCACCTCGCCTACGTCCCCGACCCGGACGACGCGCTGCGCGACGAAGTCGAGGAGGCCGCGGACGTGTGTCCGCTCCAGGCGATCCGGATCGAGGACTGACGTGAGCGGCAGCATCCTCGTCGCCGGCGCCTCGATGGGCGGCCTGCGCGCCGCCGAACAACTGCGCGCGGCCGGCTGGACCGGGACGATCACGGTCGTCGGCGACGAACCGCACATGCCCTACAACCGACCCCCGCTGTCCAAGGAGGTCCTCGCGGGCCGCGCCGGCTTCGAATCACTGGCCTTCACCCCGAAGGCGTCGACCGCCGACGTGGAATGGCGCCTGGGCACCCGGATCGTCGCCGCCCGGCTCGACGAGCGGACCGTGGAACTCGACGACGGTACGACGGTCTCGTACGACGGACTGGTCGTCGCCACCGGGATGCGGCCCCGCCGGCTGCGCTGCCCCGGGCCGGTCGCCGGGCGCCACACGGTCCGCACCATCGCCGACGCACAGGGGCTCAGGGACGAGCTGAGCAGGCCCGGTGTCCGGGTGGTCGTGGTCGGCGCGGGCTTCATCGGCTGCGAGGTCGCCGCGACCGCGGTGGGGCTCGGCGCGGCCGAGGTGACCGTGGTCGATCCGCTGCCGCTGCCCATGGTGGGGCCGCTGGGCGAACTGCTGGCCGGACTGCTGCTGGGGCGGCACGAGGAACGCGGGGTGCGCTTCGCGCTCGGCACCGGGGTCGCGGGCTTCGCCGGTGAGGACCGGGTGACGGGGGTGGTGCTCGCGGACGGTCGCACGGTGGAGGCGGATGTCGTCGTCGAGTCCGTGGGGTCCATCGCCAACGTCGAGTGGCTGGACGGGAACGGGCTCGATCTCGCGGACGGTGTGCTGACCGACGGGCAGCTGCGGGTGGGCGGGCGGCCCGAGGTCGTCGCGGTCGGGGACGTCGCGCGTTTCCCGAACGCCCGCTACGACGGTGTGCCGCGGCGGGTCGAGCACTGGTCCATTCCGACGGACAGTGCGAAGCATGCGGCGAAGGTTCTGGTCGCCCATCTGGCGGGGAGCGAGGGAGAGTTGGCGCCCTTCGCCCCGTTGCCCACCTTCTGGAGCGACCAGCACGACTTCCGGTTGCAGTCCTTCGGGGCGCCCGTGCTGGGGCTCGGTGACGTCCGGGTCCTCGACGGGGAAGCGGAAGGTGACGTCCTGGTCGGGTACCACGCCGGCGGCCGACTCGTCGGTGTCGTGGCGCTCGGCGGCCAGTCGGCCGCGATGGGTGCGGCCCGCTATCGCGCCCAGTTGCTCAAGCAGCCTGCTCTCACTGTGTAAGGAAGATCGTCATGTCCGGTGTTCGTGGTTACTTCCATCCGAAGACGGCGACCGGTGCGTCGTCGCTGATTCCCTCGCCGCCGTGGCGGTACTCGGGTGATCTGCTCACCGTCGAGTACCGTACGGATCCCTCGCGGGTGCGGGAACTGCTGCCCGAGCCACTGGAGTTGGCCGACGAGGACCCGGGCGCGGTCGCGCTGATCTGGGCCGACTGGCAGTCCTGCTCCGCCTCCGGCGACGAGCTGCTCGATCCGGTGCTCGCCCAGTACAAGGAGGCCTTCGCGGTCGTCCGCTGCAAGTACCGCGGCCAGACCTACACCCGGTGCGTGTACATCTGGGTCGACAAGGACTTCGCGATCGCGCGCGGACTGCACCAGGGGTATCCGAAGAAGCTCGGGTCGATTCATCAGACGCGGCCGCATCCCTATGGGCCCGCTCCGCGGATCGAGGCCGGAGCGCGCTTCGGCGCCACCCTCGCCGCCGCCGACCGGCGGCTCGCCCAGACCGTGGTGACGTTGCGGGAGCCCTCGGGGACGAACGGGTTCGTCAACGGCCACCCCATGGCCCACCATCGCTGGCTGCCCTCGATCGAGAAGGGCAAGGGGCTCGCGCTGGACGAGCTGATCGAGTCGGGCGCGGCCTCGTTCGAGGGCGGTCAACCCTGGGTCGGTGACGCCGAGTTGGAGCTGTTCGAGGCGCCCACCGAGGAGCTGGCCCGGCTGGAGATCCGCGAGCCGATCGCCGCGTACTACCGGCAGGTCGGGGTGGTGTGGGACGGCGGCCGGCTGCTGGAGTCCAACACCTCGGCCGCCGAGTGACCCCCGTACACACAGGACCTGGAGAGCGGACATGACCGAGCACACCCTCACCGTGGCCGGGGTCGCCGTCGACACCCGGCACTGGATCGGCGGCGAACGTGTCGCCTCCGCCGGCACCTTCACCGACGTCTCGCCGATCGACGGGAGCGTCCTCGGCGAGATCTCCCGCGGCACCGCCGCCGAGGCCGGGGCGGCCGTCGCCGCCGCGAAGGCCGCCTTTCCCGCCTGGGCGGCCACCTCCCGTGCCGAGCGCGCCCGCCTCCTGCACGCGATCGCCGACGGCGTCGAGAAGCGGATCGAAGAACTCGCGATCGTCGAGACCACCGACAACGGGGCGCTGCTGCGGTCGCACCGTCGCGGTGTCATGCCCCGGGTCGCGCACAACTTCCGGTTCTTCGCCGACTGGTTGCTCAAGCTGGAGCACGAGGACTTCGAGACTCGTGGGCACGGCAACCATGTCAGCTGGGATCCGGCCGGACCCAGTGTGCTGATCACGCCGTGGAACGCGCCTCTGATGCTGTCCACCTGGAAGGTCGCCCCCGCCCTAGCGGCCGGCAACACCGTGGTGCTGAAACCGGCCGAGTGGACGCCGCTGACCGCCTCGCTGCTCGCCGACATCGCGGCGGAGGCCGGGCTGCCGGCCGGGGTGTTGAACGTCGTCCAGGGCTACGGCTCCGAGATCGGCGATGCCCTCACCTCGAACCCGGACGTGCGCCGGATCAGCTTCACCGGGTCGGTGCCGACGGCCACCCGGATCGCCGCTTCCGCCGCGCCGAACCTCACGCCGCTCAGCCTCGAACTCGGCGGGAAGTCACCGCTGTTGGTGTTCGCCGACGCCGACCTGGACCTCGCCGTGGATCTCGCGGTGGAGCAGTACGACAACGCCGGGCAGGTCTGCCTCGCGGCCACCCGGTTCCTCGTCGAGGAGTCGGTGGTCGAGGAGTTCACCCGGCGGTTCGTGGAGAAGGCCGGGGCCCTGAAGCAGGGCGATCCCCGGCACGAGGGCACCGACATCGGGCCCAACATCCATCCCCGCCAGCTGGAGAAGATCGACGGGTTCGTACAGCGGGCGATCGCGGCCGGGGCCCGTGCGGTCATCGGCGGCCACCGGGGGACGGCCAGTACTACGCGCCGACCCTGCTCACGGACGTGGCCCAGGACTCGGAGATCGTGCAGGAGGAGGTCTTCGGTCCGGTCCTCACGCTCCAGACCTTCGCCACCGAGGAGGAGGCCGTCCACCTCGCCAACGACACCCGGTTCGGACTGGCCGCCACCGTCGCCACCGGCGACCGCGAGCGAGCCGAACGCGTCACCGCGCAGTTGGTGGCGGGCACGGTGTGGGTCAACTGCTTCTTCGTACGCGATCTGCAGGCCCCCTTCGGCGGCTCGCGGCTGTCCGGTGTCGGGCGCGAGGGCGGGACCTGGAGCTTCGACTTCTACTGCGACCTGAAGAACACCGTCACCGCACCGAGCGGCTGGAGGAACCATGGGTGAGATCGTCGGGGCGGGCCTGCTCGCCCACGTCCCCACCATCGTGCTGCCCGAGGCCGACCGGCTGGAGCTCAACGAGGGCAAGGAGATCACCCTCGTCACCGGTCTCCACGAACTCCGCCGGGACGTCTTCGAGCGGGACGACTATGACACCGTCGTCGTCCTCGACTCGCACTGGGCGACCACCGTCGAGTTCGTGGTCACCGCGCAGCAGCGCAGGGCCGGGCTGTTCACCTCCGAGGAACTGCCGCGGGGGATGTGCCGGATGCCGTACGACTTCCCGGGCGACCCCGAACTCGCCCGCAACGTCGAGAGGTTCGCGGACAAGCACGGCACCTGGATCACCGCGATCGAGGACGACTACCTCCCCATCTACTACGCCACCATCAACCTCTGGAAGTTCCTGGGGGAGGGGCTGCCCGACAAGCGGTGGCTGACCATCGGGGTGTGCCAGACCGGGGACATGGAGGACCATCTGCGGCTCGGGCGGGCGCTGGCCGACGGCATCGCCGCCACGCCGGGGCGGCGGGTGCTGCTCATCGCGTCCGGCGCGCTGTCGCACACCTTCTGGCCGCTGCGCGAGATCCGGGACCACGAGGCCAGCGACCCCGTGCATATCCGCACCCCGCAGGCCCGCGAGGCGGACTACGAGCGCATCGGCTGGTTCAAGGAGGGCCGGCACGACAAGGTCCTCGACACCATGGACGAGTTCTGGAAGTTCAAGCCCGAGGCGAAGTTCTTCCACTACCTGATGATGGCCGGTGCCCTCGGCGAACAGGCCTGCACCGCCAAGGCCCGCCAGTACGGCGAGTACGAGAACTCCGTCGGCACCGGCCAGGTCCACCTCTGGTTCGACCGCCCGGCCGACGGTTGGACCGGCGCGGAAGCGTCCGTGACCGCCGTACCCCACCACCCGCACCGCCGCTTCCAGGAAGGCTGACATGCCCGAATACCGCCGCATCCTCCTCGACGGCGCCGCCGTCCAGGTCACCGTCGACGGGGACGAACTCGTCGCCGGCGACGGCCGCCGCGTCAAGATCGAGGAGGCGCAGCACCTGCCCCCGGTCGTCCCGTCCAAGGTGATCGCCGTCCACCTCAACCACCGCAGCCGCGTCGACGAGTTCCGGATCGAACTGCCGGACACCCCCACCTACTTCCACAAGCCGACCTCCTCCCTCAACTCCCACCAGGGCGCGATCGTCCGGCCCGAGGGCTGCAAGTGGCTCAACTACGAGGGCGAGGTCGCCATCGTCATCGGGAAGACCGCGCGGAACATCTCACCCGAACAGGCGGGGGAGTACATCGCCGGATACACCGTCGCCAACGACTACGGGCTGCACGACTTCCGGGACACCGACGCCGGTTCCATGCTCCGGGTGAAGGGCTCCGACACGCTGTGCCCGCTCGGGCCCGGGCTGGTCACCGACTGGGACTTCCACGGCAAGCGGCTGCGCACCTACGTCAACGGCGAGGTCGTCCAGGACGGTTCGACCGACGAGATGAAGTGGGACATGCACTACCTCGTCGCCGACATCGCCCGCACCATCACCCTCTACCCGGGTGACGTGCTGCTGTCGGGTACGCCCGCCAACTCCCGCCCCGTGCAGCCCGGCGACGTCGTCGAGGTCGAGGTGGAGGGCCTGGGCCGGCTCACCAACCACGTCGTCACCGGCCCCACCCCCGTCCGCTCCGACGTCGGCGCACAGCCCACCGAGTCGGAGGAAGTGCTCTCCACCGCCCTCGGCGGCGACTGGGAGTTCCGTGGCATCCGGCCGCCGCGTCGCTGAGGGCGTCGCCGCAGGTAGGGTCGCTTTCATGACCGAGCCCGCCGAGCGCCGCCCCCGCAAGCGTGTGAACTACGGCGCGGGCCGCGAGGCCCTGCTGGGCGCCGCGGTCCGCGTCGTGGCGCGGGGCGGCCTGCGCAGGCTCACCTACCGTGCGGTCGCCGAGGAGGCGGGCGTCACCCACGGGCTCGTCGTGCACCACTTCGGTTCGAGGGACGCGCTGATCGAGGAGGCGCTCACCCACGCCATCCGCACCTCGCTCAGCAACAGCGCGCTGGAACCCGGCACCGGAAAGACCGAGGACTTCTCCGTCGGGCTGACCGAGATGGTCGAGTCCGGACCGGACCTCCAGTCCTTCCAGTACGAACTCCTCATCGAGGCGCGCCGCCGGCCCGAGCTCCTCACCCACCTGCGGGCCCTGTACGAGGAGTACTTCGAGGCCACCCGGCGCGAACTCACCCAGATGCTGCCCGGCCCGGTTGACGAGGGCCTCTCCCGGATGGTGTTCGCCACCCTGGAGGGCCTCGTCCTGCACCAGCTCGTCTTCGGCGAGCGGGAGATCATCGAGGACGCCCTCGAAGAGCTGCGCGGCGTGCTGCGCCTGCTCGCCCGGGAGCGCGACGGGCGCTGAGAGCGCCCTTCCCCACGCCCGCTGCGGACGTCCCTGATCACGGCCCCGTAAGAAGTCCGCGTCGGATCCGGATTCTCCGCCGCACCCCCTTGCCAAACGGATAGTTCCGCCCCACGATTAGGCAACTCGTTTGGCCTGAAACGATCCCTCTCCCCTCTCTCTGGCAGGTGATCCGAGTGGACAGTCGTACGGTCGCCACGGCGCACACCGTGCAGGACGACGCACCCACCGCAGGCACGCTCAAACCCAACGCCCTCGGCGTCCTGGGCATCCTCTTCTTCGTCCTGTCCGCACAGGCCCCGCTCACCGGCATCGCCGGCGCACTTCCCATCTCCGTAGGGGCCGGCAACGGTCCCGGTGCCCCGGCCGCCTATGTGGCCGCCGGCCTGATCACCCTGCTGTTCTCCGTCGGCTTCGTGGCCATGGGCCGGCACGTGGTGAACGCCGGTGCCTTCTACACCTACATCGGCAAGGGCCTGGGCCGGCATGTCGGCACCGGCAGTGCCGGGGTCGCGCTCTTCGCGTACTGCGCGGTCCAGGCTGCGATGTACGGTCTGTACGGGGCGACCGTGAGCGGTCTCCTGAACCACTACACCGGCCATGACGTGCCCTGGTGGGTCTGTGTCCTGGTCACCATGGCGATCGTCCAGATCCTCGGCGCCTCGGGCATCGAGATGGGCGCCAAGGTGCTCGCGGTCTTCGTACTGGCCGAGTTCAGCATCCTGAGCGCCTTCGCCCTCGTCACCCTCTTCAAGGGCGGCGGACCGGAGGGCCTGGGCTTCACCCAGTCCTTCTCCCCGGGCGCGGCCCTGAAGGGCGCGCCGGGCGTGGCGCTCATGTTCGCCGTCGCGTCGATGATCGGCTTCGAGGCCACCGCGATCTACGGCGAGGAGGCGCGCGAGCCCCGGAAAACGGTGCCCCGGGCCACCTACCTGGCCGTCGCCGTCGTCACCGGCTTCTTCGCCTTCACCTCCTGGATGCTGGTCTCCGCCTACGGCGCCTCGAAGGCCCAGGAGGCGGCCGGCAAGGCGCTGACGACCGACTCGACGACGTTCGTCTTCGCGCCGATCGCCGACCAGTTCGGCGCCTGGGTCAACGACGTCCTGCCGATCCTCCTCGCCACCTCCCTCTTCGCCGGCATCCTTGCCTTCCACAACTCCGCGAACCGCTATCTCTTCTCGCTGAGCCGCGACGGTCTGCTGCCCCGCAAGCTGTCCTCCATCAACCGCCGGCACTGTCCCTCGGTGGCCGGCGCCGTGCAGACCGCCATCGCCGTGCTGCTCGTGGTGCCGTTCGCGATCGCCGGCAAGGACCCGGTGCTGACCCTGTTCTCCTGGTTCAGCGGCGTCGCGGTACTCGGGATCATGCTGCTCTACTTCCTGACCTCGGTCTCCGTGACCGTCTTCTTCCGCCGCGAGCGCCTCGACACCCGGCCCTGGAACACCCTGATCGCCCCCGCCCTCGGCGCGATCGGCATCGCCGGTGCCATCTGGCTCATCCTCGCCAACTTCACCACCCTCATCGGCGGCGAGAGCAGTACGGCAGCCTGGCTCGTGGCCTCGGTGCCGGCGGTCATGCTCGTGGGCCTGGTGGCAGCGCGCCTGACGCGCAAGGACGCGGCCGCGTAGCGCCCCGCGACGCCGAACCGGCCACGGACCCGCGTCGTCGGTCACTTCACCCCTACTGGAGGAAACCCATGCCTGCCGTCACCCACGACGAGTGGCTCCGCCGGGCCAAGGCGCTGGAGGTCAACGGCGCCCACCACATCGACGGAACCGACGAGCCGGGTGGCGGCGGCACCTTCGCGGTCGTCTCGCCCCGGGACGGCCAGGTGATCGCCCAGGTCGCCGACGCCGGCCCGGCCGAGATCGACGCCGCCGTGGCGGCCGCCCGCCGCGCCTTCGACACCGGGCCGTGGCCCCGGCTGGCGCCCGCCGAACGCGGCCGCGTCCTCGTCCGCCTCGCCGAACTCCTCGAAGAACAACGGGAGTTGCTGGCCCTCACCGTGAGCCTGGAGATGGGCAAACCCATCACCGACGCCCACGACATCGAACTGCGCGCCGCCATCAGTACCTTCCGCTGGTACGGCCAGCTCGCCGACAAGCTCACCGACGAGTCCCCGCACACCGCCCCCGACGCCCTCGCCCTCGTCACCCGCGAACCCGCCGGCGTCGTCGGCGCGGTCGTGCCGTGGAACTTCCCGCTGACGCTGGCCGGTTGGAAGGTCGCCCCGGCGCTGGCCGCCGGCTGCACGGTCGTACTGAAACCGTCTGAGAACTCCCCGCTCTCCGCGCTCCTGCTCGCCCGCCTGGCCACCCAGGCCGGACTCCCGCCAGGCGTGCTCAACGTCGTGGGCGGCAACGGGCCCGTGGCAGGGCGGGCCCTGGGCCTCCACCCCGACGTAGACGTGCTCGCCTTCACCGGCTCCACCGCCGTCGGCCGCCACTTCCTGCACTACGCGGCCGACTCCAACCTCAAGCGCGTCTGGCTCGAACTCGGCGGCAAGTCGCCCAACATCGTCCTCCCGGACGCCCCCGACCTGGAGAAGGCCGCAGCCACCGCCGCCTGGGGCATCTTCTTCAACCAGGGCGAGATGTGCACCGCACCCTCCCGTCTCCTCGTCCACTCCTCGATCGCCGAGCAGGTCACCGAGGCCGTCGTCCGCCGGGCCCGCGAACTGCGCGTCGGCGACCCCCTCGACCCGGCCACCGAGATGGGCGCCCTGGTCGGCGAGAGCCACCTCGCCCGCGTCCTCGACCACATCGGCACCGGCCGCACCGAGGGCGCCCGGCTGCGTACCGGCGGCGACCGCATCCGCGCGGACACGGGAGGGTCGTATCTCGAACCCACCGTCTTCGACCGCGTCGACCCGGCGATGCGGCTGGCCCGCGAGGAGATCTTCGGCCCCGTCCTGTCCGTGCTCCCCTTCGACGACCTCGACGAGGCGGTACGGCTCGCCAACGCCACCGAGTACGGCCTCGCCGCCGGCCTGTGGACCTCCGACCTGAGCACCGCGCACCGGGTCGCGCGGCAACTGAAGGCCGGCACGGTCTGGGTCAACTGCTACGAGGAGGGCGACCTGACCGTCCCCTTCGGCGGGGTGAAGCAGTCGGGCAACGGGCGCGACAAGTCCGTACACGCCATCGAGAAGTACACCGAGCTCAAGACCACCTGGATCCAGCTGTGACCCGGCCCCTCATCGCGATCCCGGCCCGCTTCTCCGCCACCACCTCCGCACTGCGGTACGCCGCAGAGGTCAACGCCCGCGCGCTGATCGAGGCGGTGTGGCGGGCGGGCGGCGAACCGGCGAGCATCCACCCCGCTCCCGGCGGCGTGGCCGAACGTCTCGCCCGCTTCGACGGCGTCCTGCTTCCCGGCGGCGGCGACCTCGCCCCGCACCGCTACAGCGTCGACGACACCCACGACAGCGTCTACGACGTCGACGAAGTCCAGGACGCCTTCGACCTCGAAGTCGCCCGTCAGGCCCTGGAGTCGGGTATCCCGCTGCTGGCGATCTGCCGAGGCCTCCAGGTCGTCAACGTCGCCCTCGGGGGCACCCTGGACCAGGACATGGGCGGCCCCGGCCGCGACCACCGGCACGTCGTGCACCCGGTCACCCTGGAGCCGGGATCGACCGTTGCCCTTGCCGCCGGGGCGGAGAAGACCGACGCGTCCTGCTACCACCACCAGCGCGTCGGCCGCCGGGGCGAGGGGCTCGCGGTCACCGCCGGCGCGGCCGACGGCACCGTCGAGGGACTCGAACTCCCCACCGCCCGCGGCTGGTTCACCGCCGTACAGTGGCACCCCGAGGACACCGCACACGAAGACCCGGCCCAGCAGGGCCTGTTCGACGCCCTGGTGCGTGCGGCCCGCGGCTGACGCTCAGGCCTTCGGCCGGCGTCCGCTGCGCCGCGGGGCGGGCTCCGCGCCGCCCAGCAGCGTGCGGCGGCGCTCCTCGCCGTGCTCCTCGACCTGGAGCACGACCTCCCGCAGCCCCTCCGCGAGGCTGCGGCACTCGGCGTCGCTGAGGCGCTCGGTGACGAAGGACTCCTCCTCGTTGAAGGCCGGGAACACGCGCTGCATCAGTTCCTCGCCCTTCTCGGTGAGGCTCAGCAGCACCAGCCGTCCGTCCGTCGGATGGCCCGCCCGGCGCAGCAGACCCCGTGACTCCAGGGTGCGGGCCACGCCGGTGAGCGTGCCCTTGGAGATCCCCGCCTCCTCGGCGACGTGCCGGGTCTCCGACTCGCCCCACACCCACACCACCCACAGCACCACGAACGCCGTCCAGGTCAGGTCCGAACCGCGCAGCACGGAGTTCTCCAGGTGCTGCCGGACCGCGGAGGCCGCCCGGTAGATGTTCGCGACGGCCGCCATCTGGTCCCGGCGGAGCGGGAAGCCGCCCAGCTTCGCCGCGGCGAGCTTCTCGGCTTCGGTGATGGATCGATGGCCGGGCACAGCGGCTCCTTCGGTCGTTCCGACAGGACCGCACCCGTTCCGAAGGCGACGCGGTCGTTCGACCTCAAATTGTACGGACCCTTCGTCGAGGTGCTGCCGTGCGCCGCCTCAGCCCAGCTCGACGGTGGTCTTCTGGGTGACGCCCGCCGTGCCGCTCAGGTCGCCGAAGGTGAGCGTCAGCGCCGAACCGGTCGTCGCCGAGGTCACGGTGGACGGCTTGGACGTCACCGCGGACACCGCCCGGTTCCAGGTGAGCGTCAGGCTCGTCTGCATCCGCATCGGATCGCTCACACAGATCACGGCGGTCCCGTCGCTCCTCTCGGTGATCAGCACGCAGCACGGATTGCTCGCCGTGAGCGTTCCGACCGTTCCGCCGAACCAGAAGTTGACGCCGGTGAAGCCGAGCGAGGGCACGGCGACGCCCTGCTGGTTGTCGGTGTTGGCGAGCACGCTCAGCCAGCCCGTGGCGGCGGCCCGCGCCTGGGTCTGTGCCGCGGTGGCGCCGGGCATCAGCAGGTAGGAGTAGGTGCCGGCGGTCGGATCGGTGCCGTGATCGACGTACATGGTCAGGTACTTGCGGGTGACGGCCGTCGTGGAGCCGCCCGTGTTGATGGCGCTCCAGGTGCCCGTACGCGAGTCCCTGAGCGCGTTGAACGTGGCACCGCCCGGGAAGACGTAGCCGCCCATGCCGCCGATGTGCGCCCAGGCGGCGCCGGTGAAGGTCTGCGACCAGGGATAGGTGGCGGAGTAGGCGGTGCCGTCGACCGTGAAGGAGTGGCTTCCGGTGGGGCCGAGGTTGCGGTTCTCGATCGTGGACTCCACGGCCGTGCCGTCGGTGCACTTGATGCCCGCGCCGAGGCAGACGATCGAGTCGTCCAGACAGAACCACGACTTCTTCGCCATCAGGGTGGACTGAAGTCCCTTCAGGTACTGGCCGATCGCGGCCCGGGTGCCGTCCGTGGCCCCGCCCACCCAGTTCACGTCCGGCAGCGAGGCGCCCCAGTCGCCGCCCGCCGCGTCCGCGAGCACCTTGCGCGAGGCAGTGCTGCCGGGCAGCCGGTACGGGTCGACGGTGGGCCAGAAGGCGTCGCTGTACTGGCCGTTGGCGTAGGTGTCGCCCCACCAGTAGAGCATTCCGGAGCCGGTGTGCCAGCCGTGCAGGTTCTCGCCGTTGCCGGTCTCGTAGTAGGTGATCCGCCGGTCGGCCATGCTGACCGAGGCGGCCCAGCCGGGTCTGCGGTGGGTGGCCCGGGACATGTTGGTGAACAGGCGGTGCCCGGTCGGCTCGGCGATCGCGGAGACCGAGGTGTCGTCCACGACCGACTTCAGACGGGCCAGGCCGGTGAGGCTGATCGACGGGTCGCTCAGCGGCGGGCTGTAGTAGTCGCGCTGTATCCAGCCCTTCACCAGCCCGCGCCAGCGAGCGTTCTCCGTCGTGCTCGCGCCCTGACCGAGCAGAACGATCGCCGCGAGGATCGGATGACCACGCAGGTGATCGTCCTGCTGGATCTGTTTCGTGTCGGACGCGGACAGGCCCCGGCTGATCGCGCGGCCCGCCACGCCGTCCATCACCAGCCCGTTGTAGAGGAAGGGCGCCCACGCGTTCTCCACCGCGTCGAACACGATCTGCCGGTTGGTGTCGGTCACCTCCCAGGTCGAGCCGGTCAGCAGCGCGAACAGCAGCCCGAGCCCGCCCAGCATCACCGAACCGTACGAGCCCGTGTACGGCACGGTGGTGTGCTGGATGAAGGAGCCGTCGGTGTAGAGCCCGTCGCCGCCGGTGACGTACGGGAAGACGGGGGAGAGGGCGTCCCGTGCCAGCGCGATCTTCGCGGAACTCGCGCCGACCACCCCGCGCAGGGCCAGCACCCGGCAGAGGTCGACCCGGTTGGCGCCGGTGCTGGTCCCGGAGTAGGTGGAGACGGCCGAGTCGGGCACGAAGTGGTCCACTGCGGCGAGGTAGTTCGCGATCTGTGTCGCCGACAGCGCGTCGTACATCAGCACGCAGACGTCGAGGAGCTGCTGCGGGGCGCCGATCTGCCAGCTGTACCAGTTGCCGTAGCGGGCCTGGGTGGCGTTGTAGACCTCGGAGTGGAGATGGTCGAGCCCGGTGAGGACGGCGTCCCGCAGGCCGGTGTCGCCGGTCAGTCCCGTACCCTGCTGGCAGTACGCCTGCGCGAGCGTGCCGAGCCGGGTGTAGCTGGTCTGAAGGTTGCCCGAGTAGCCGTAGGACTCCTGGTCGGTGTCCGGATCGGGGTCCGCGTACACCAGGTCGGGCCAGAGCGATCCCGTCGCCGGCGCCATCGAGGACTCCAACTGAGCCGCCGTGGTACCCAGTTCGGCGAGCCGGCTCTTGAACGGCTCCGCGGTGGGACTGAACCCCTCGCCCAGGACGAGCGTGCGCCACTTCGCCCGCAGGGTGGTGAACTCGTCCGCCGCTGCCGCCTCTTGAGCGGCGGCGGACGGAGCGGCGCTCGACCGGGGCGGGAGCCCAAGCGCGACAGCGGTGCCGGTGCTTGCGGCGAGAAAGCCGCGACGTGACCAACGAGTCGTCATGTCGGCGGTTTCTAGCACGGCAACGTTCAAACGCTCAATACATGCTACTGAATTGAACGTATTGATCGTTTGTCGGGGTGGGAACCGCTGAACCTCCGGGGTCGCCGCCGCGTATCTCTCCTCGGGGAAGGCGGAGAGTCCCGTCACGGGACCGGAAGGAGAGCACTGTGCCCACACCGCCCGGATCCGGGTCACCGCAGGACCGCCCGCCGCTGGAGCCCATCCGCGTACTGCGGCCGCGCCGCACCGACGCCCTCGCGGAGCTGTTCAAGGAGATGGAACAGGGCAGGGGCGACCTGGAAACCGTCGCCGTCCCGGACCCGCACTCCTGGGACGAGGGCGAGACGGAGGAACTCCCGCCGGTACGGACCGACGACCGGAGAACCCGGCCCCGCGGCGGCCGGTTCGGGTTCGGTCCCGGACTGCGCCGGGCCGCTGTCACGATCGGCGTCGGCGCGGCCGCGCTCGTCGGCTTCGGCTGCGCCCTGCTGCTGCCCGGCCGGGACGGCGAGGCCGCCACCCCGGCCCCCAGCCCGACCGCCTCCGCCGAATCCACCCCCACCGCGACGGCGACCGGACCGGCCGACCCCGACGGCGCCGGCACCCTCCGCGAGGGCGACAGCGGAGCCGCGGTGACCGACCTCCAGCAACGCCTCCTGCGTATCCCCGACGTCTACAAGGACGGCTCCACGAACGGCACCTACGACACCACGCTCAAGGAGGCCGTGGCCCGCTTCCAGCTCTGGTACGGCATCAGGGGCGACGAGACCGGCGTCTACGGCAACGACACCCGGGTCGCACTGGAGTCCCGGACCGGCACGGGCTGACCCCCGCCGGGCGCCGGTGCTCGAACGCCCGGCAACGGATGGGAAAAGTCACGGCGCGGACCGGGACTTCGCACGCCACCATGGGCTCAGGGCCGACGTACACGGCGTTCCGCCCGCTCGACCCGAAGGCCCCGCTCATGAACGGCTCCCGCATCCCGGGCCTGATCCTGCCCGCCGTCTTCCTGCTGGCTCTCGTCGCGGGCGTCTGCTGGTACTGGCGGCACCGCGGCGACGAATAGCGATCCTCGCACGACCCCGGTGCCGTTACTCCGGATCCGCCGACACCCTGATGTCGAGGACGCACACGTCGTCGCGCCGCTCACCCTCCAGCATCTCGGCGAGCAGGGGTGCCAGGGTGTCCGGCTCGTCGGTCGCATGGGCGAGGAGCGCCTCGGAGAGCCGCTTGAGCCCCCGGTCCAGGCCCTCCCCGGGCCGCTCGACCAGGCCGTCGGTGTACAGGATCACGCGGTCCCCGGGTTCGAGACGGCACTCGGCCTCCTCGAAGACCGGTGCGTCGCTCGCGCCGAGCAGCATCCCGCCCGGCCGGTCGAGCGGGCGCACCTGCCCGCCGCGCAGCAGCAGCGGCGGCGGATGACCGGCCTGCGCCCACACCAGCCGGCGCCCGGCCGGGTCGTACCGGGCGAGGACCATGGTCGCGGTGCCGTGCGGATCGCCGGAGTGCAGCAACAGCGTGTTGAGGCGGGCGAGAGCGCCGGTCAGCGAGGAGCCCGTGATGACCATGCCCTTGGCGGTGAACCGCAGCTGCGCCATCGTGGCCACCGCGCTGATGCCGTGACCGGCGACGTCGCCGACCACGAACAGGGCCTCCCCGTCCGGCAGTTCGATGGCGCTGAACCAGTCACCGCCGACGTGGACCCCCGACTGCTCGGGCAGATAGGCGACTTCGACACGCAGCCCGGCCAGGAGCACCGGCCGGGTGGGCAGCGGGAGCAGGGCGTGCTGGAGCATGCCGGCCAGCGACTCGTGGGAGACGGCGGGCTCCGGATCGGAGACCGGGCCGGCCGGCGGTGCCAGGCTGCGCAGAGTGCTCCGGCACTCCTCGAGCAGGGTGTGCCGCCCGGCCTCGGCGCGCTGCCGCAGTACCTCGGCCGCGACGTCCGCCGAGCAGCCGGTCTGCGCCATCACCGCACCCTTGGCCCGCTCCAGGACGGCCGACGCAGAGGCCAGGGCCCGGAGCTGCTCCGTCTCGGCGCGCTGCCCGGCGACGACCTTCGCCGGTCCGAGGGTGCCCGACGCGGTCCGGGATTCCGCCGGTGTGGCGGGTTCGCTGGTCACGCGTCGAGCATTGCACAGGAGCACTGCCTCGATCGTGGCCTTGCCTGATCGGGTTTCACCCGTAGGAGGACAGCCGCCGCTGCCGGGGACCACCTGGGACCGCTGCGGCTCGCGTGCTCAGCGCCCGGACTCGACCAGCGCCTGGCTGACGGCGCGCACGCTGCGCGCGATGTGCTGGAGCTGGAGCACCTCCGCCGCGTACAGCTTGATGGTGTGTTCGATGACCGACTCCGGCAGACCGAGCGCGGGGAGGTCGGCACGCGCGGTCTGCAGGGCGGTGCGGGCGACCCGGATCTCCTGCTGGACCTGGATGTGCGCATGGCGGGCGAGCAGCACGGGATGGCGGAGCAGCACCGGATAGCTCGCGTAGCGGGCCGGCACCAGCTCGCGCAGCCACTTGGCCGCCGAGCGCTCCCAGTCGTAGCTGCCGGGTGCCTTGACCTGGCACGGCCAGTCCGGGCTCAGACGCGTGGTCGTCAGTTGCATGCTCATCGCTTCCGGGTGTGCGGCGTCGTGGGGGGTGGTCGACGAGGGCGGGCGGTCCCGGTCTAGGGGATGACCGGGACCGCCAAGGGCGCTCGCACGAGGCGAGGCCCCACCGGACACCCCCGGCGCCGACGCGGGTAGGAGACGGCGGCTTCGGGTGTCCGGGTGACGCGTGAGCAGTATTTATATATACCGTCCGGTTTGCAAGGCGTATGAAAACATTCATGCGCGAAATGTTGTGAAAGGTCCCTTTGTAATTACCGGCAGCTGGAAGGGGTGGTGGCGCCCCCTGGTACGGGGCGGTCAGTCGCGCAGGAAGAACTGGTGCTGGTCGGAGATCTGCTCGTAGTCCTCGAGCCGGGCCTGGGTGCGCTCCGGATCGGCGTCGGTCATCGCCTGCAGCAGCGCGGCGGCGATCACACCCGGGGCCGCGTAGGAGTCGAAGACCAGGCGGGACCCGGTGCCGGTGGCGAAGACGACGTCCGCCTCGTCGGCCACCGGGCCGAGCGCCAGGTCGGTGACCAGGGCGACCTTCAGCCCTGCGCTGCGCGCGACCCGTACGGCCGTGAGCGTCTCCTGGGCGTGCCGGGGCATCGAGAACGCCAGCACCCACGTCCCACCCGCCTCACGTGACTGCAACAGCGCGTCGTAGGCGACACTGCCCCCTCGCGTCACCAGCCGCACGTCCGGGTGGATACGGCGCGCGGCGTAGGCGAAGTACTCGGCGAGCGAGACCGAGATGCGCAGCCCGAGGACGGTGAGCGGCGTGGACGCCGACAGCTTGCGGCCGATGTCGATCAGCTGGTCCGGGTCGGCGAAGTCGCGCCGTAGGTTCTCCAGGTTCTCGATCTCCGCGTCGACCGCCGCCTGGAGCTCGTTGCTGCCGTTCTCCTCGGTTGCGCCCGGACCCCCGGCCAACGTACCGAGGGCGATCGACTGGAGCTTCTCGCGCAGCGCGGGATAGCCGCTGAAGCCGACCGCCGCGGCGAACCGCGTCACCGAGGGCTGGCTCACGCCCACCCGCTCGGCGAGGTCGGTGATCGACAGGAACGCCGCCTCGGTGATGTGTTCGATCAGGTACTGCGCGATGCGCCGCTGGCCCGGGGAGAGCCGGGGCCGGTCGAAGAGGGTTCTGAGCTGGGAGGCCGGGGCGGCCTCGACTTCCGGTGCGGTCTTGCCCGATGTGATGGCGGATGCCTGTGCGCGTGCCTGCTGCGGCGATGGCACCGGTGCGCCTCCTTTGTCTCCCACAGTGCTTCAACATAGCTCACACACCGTCGTGACCAGGGCTTGTACGGGGGCATCGGGGGCCCGCCCGACGGATCCTCAGGTTGCCCGTCACGGGCTTGTGTCAGCGCCGGTAGATGGTGATCGAGTGCCCGACCTCGTCGATCGGACGACTGCTGTCGATCAGCGCGGCCAGCCGCCCCTGCGCCTTGGCCACCGACGAGTCCGACACGACCAGGACTCCCCGCACCTGCCCCGGCGGCACCTTGCGCGGGTCGGCCGCGTGGATGCCGTAGTACGCCGGCACACCACTGCCCTTGTAGACCAGCCAGATCCGCTCGCCCCGGTACCGCTCGCGCAGCCGGTCCGCGAGCCGGCCCAGGTCCTGGCCCCAGTCCACGTTGGAGTCGTGCAGCCGCAGATGCGTCTTGGCCGGACCGCCGAACGCCTCGTTGGAGTACGGCAGATAGTAGGGAAACGTCCGCACCGAACTCACCGCGACGAACGCCACCAGCGCCCCCGTGACGAGCGGCGCCCACCGCCACCGCACGGTGAGCGCGCAACCGGCGGCCACCGCCAGGAACATCGGCACGAAGACGGCGTACCGCGTCCCGAAGTCCCGCGACCCGGTCATCGCCGAGGCCAGCAGCACGCCGGGCGCGAGCAGCACGTACGGCGCCGCGGGCCGCAGCCGCCGTACCGCCACCACCACCACGGCCCCGGCGGCCCAGAGCGCGAGCATGCCGAGCGGGGTCTTCACGAGCAGCGCGGCCGGCAGGTAGTACCAGCGGGACCCCGTGTAGAGATGCCCGAACAGGAAGCCCTGCCACGGGTAGTTCTCCAGGCCGAACTGGATGCGCATCCCGTCCCGGTAGGACTCCGGGAAAGGCAGCAACCGCACGAGCAGCCCCTTGATCCCGTGCACGGCGGGTACTTGCTGCTCCGGCGACCAGCGCAGCCGCGGATCGACCACGAGATACGACGCCCATACGACGGCCACGGCCACCACCGCGACGACGGCCGCCGCCGAGGCCGCCCGCAGCAGCGCCCTGCGCCGGTCGGCGGGGCCCGCCCGCCACACCGACCAGGCGGCCAGCCCCAACAGCACCGGAATCACCGGCAGCACGCTCATCTTGGTGGCCAGCGCCGCCCCCAGCGCCGCCCCGGCGAGCGGGACGTACAGCCTCGGCCGTCGGCGTGCCCGCCACAGCAGCCAGGCCGACGTCAGCACGAACCCGGCCGCGGGCACGTCGAGGGCGGCCAGCGAGCCCTGCGCGATGACGTCGGGGGAGAAGGCGTACAGGGCCAGGGCCACCAACCCGGCGGCGGCGCCCGCCAGTTCACGAGCGAAGGCGAAGACCACGAGCCCGAACAGGAGCGTCAGCACGATCATCGGGAGGCGGGCCCAGAACATCAGCCGCCAGGGGTCGTTGCCCGACTCGTACAGCAGATGCCGGCCGAACTCGCTCTGGTCGCCCCGGTACGCCGTGTCGACGTGCGGGTGAGCGATCGCCACCCCGACGGCGATCACCAGCTTGCCGAGCGGCGGGTGCTCGGGGTTGAGGCGGACGCGGTGCTCGTGGAGGTAGTCGGCGGCCGTGGCGACGTAGATCGGCTCGTCGATCGTCGGTGTCTCCTGCACGGCGGAGGTGACCATGGCGGCGGCCATCTGGCCGAGCAGCAGCACCACGAGGAGCGGCACCAGCCAGCGCCGCGCGGGGCGGGGGGACGGCCGGGCGGGTGTCGTCGACGGCGGAGGGTGTTCCGCGCCGTCGCGGGCCGGGTGGTCGTCGGTGGTCTCGGGATCGAGGACCGAGTGCTGTTCGTGCGCCATCTTCCGCCCCGCGGTGTCACCGGCCGCGGGGCGGCGGGAGTGATCGTCGAGGCGCCGCATGCGCCTACTGTCGCATCAGTCCCGCCGCCGGGGGCGTCACCGCTTCAGGAGTCGTACCGACAGACCTTCCGTCGTGTAGACGGGTACGGCCCGCAGGCGGTCCGAGTTCAGCTCCACCCGGTCGAACTGGCCGCGCAGCTGCGCGGCGGCGAGGACGCGCACCGTGCTGCCCGCCGTCGGCGGCTTGTCGGCGTCGAGCCGCAGCGACAGCACGCTGCCGCCGCCCAGCAGGGCGCGCCGGGTGACCTCCAGGGCGGGCTCGTGGCCCGACCGGAGCGTCACGTCCAGCGTGGAGTTCTCCTGGGAGTACTGGCCGTGCACCTGGACCGGGGTGCCCAGCCGCAGCGTGCCGCCCTTCACGCGCACGTCGCCGTGGCCCAGCGCGTGCGAGGAAGTGGTGGCCAGGACGCCGCCCGCGACCACGGTGCCGCCGGTGTACTTGTTGTGCCCGGCCAGGGTGAGCGTGCCGGTGCCCTTCTTGGTCAGCCCGCCGTCGCCGTCGATGTCGTTGCGCCAGCTGTCGGCCGCGCCGAAGCCGCCCGCCGCCGCGTCCAGCGTCACCGTGACATCGCAGTCGAAGGCGCCGTAACCGTCCGCCGCGGCGAACAGGTTGAGCCGCCCCCACTGCTCGAAGCCGTCGAGCAGCACGTACCCCGAAGGCAGCGCGGTCGTGCGCAGCACCTCGCGGCGCTGCTCCGCGTCCAGGTACGGCAGCCGCGTCTCGAGGAGCACCTCCGCGCCCTTGGGCACGGTCAGCGACTCGCTGCGGCCGCGGCGGGTCAGCACGTACGTCAGCTTGGGCTCGACCGCGCGGGCGTTGGTGTCCCGGTCCGCGTAGGCGTCGCCGGTGGCCTGGTGGGCGTAGGCGAACAGGGTGTCGGCGGTCGTGCCGGTCTGCTGTGTGAAGTAGGCCAGGGCCTGGGCGCGGGCGGCCGCCTTGAGGTCGGCGTTCGCGGTGTCGGCCAGCGTGGCGGCGGCGAGGGCGGTGGCCATGATGCGGCCGCCGAGGACGTCGACCGTGTTGTGCATGCCCGCCATGATCCGGGTGTGGCTCAGCTCGAAGGCCCGCGTCACCAGCTCCTGGAAGCGCTCGGGCACCGCGTACGCGTACGCCAGGCAGGCCAGGTGGAAGGCGTTGGTGTGGCCGCTGGGGAAGCCGCCGTCGTCCGTGGGGGAGGTGCCGCGCTGGCGCAGCAGCTGGGGCGCGACGATCACCTTCGAGTCGTACACCGGGAAGCCGAGGGCGTCCTTCGCACCCGTGTCGATGACCACGCTGTCCTCGTTCATCCGCCACGGACGCGGGTACTGGAAGGCGTACTTGCCCGGGTTGCCCGAGGCGTAGGGGCCGCGCACCGTGTCGACCAGCTCGGCCACCTTGCCGAGCGCCGAGTCGTGCGAACCGGCGCCCAGCGCGGAACCGGCCGGGGCGTCCGCGGGCACCGCGTCGCTGATCGTGGTCGCCGGCGTGGAGTCGGGAGCGCTGGTGATCGAAGTGACCGCCTTGGCGCCCGACTTGTACAGGTCGGCCAGCGGCCCCAGGGCCGCGATCATCGCGTAACTCTGGTGCTGGCGGTCGTAGATGAACGCTTCCTTCGCCTGCGCGTCCGTGCGCGCCCCGGTGATCCGGGCGCAGTAGCTCATGTTGGCGCGCAGTATCTCCGGCATCAGCGGCGTGCCGGTGTTC
Organism: Streptomyces sp. CA-249302; assembly: GCF_050936785.1. NCBI lineage: Bacteria > Bacillati > Actinomycetota > Actinomycetes > Kitasatosporales > Streptomycetaceae > Streptomyces > Streptomyces sp. CA-249302. The sequence goes on from NZ_JBNJMG010000001.1 coordinate 10,455,103, forward strand.
CAGGCACCGCCCGTCTTCCAGATCAGGGCGAAGCCGCCGAGGATCCGGACGACCGCGTTGGTCTCGGGCGTGAGGTTCGTCAGGACGTTCGTCTTGTAGTCGTCGACGAACGCGGCGGGGCTCGTGGCGGCCTTGGCGTCGGCGGCGGCCAGCCAGGAGACGAAGGTGGGCGCCGCCATCACCCCGGCGGAGGCGCCCAGGGAGGTCTTGAGGAAACCCCGTCGGCCGACGGCGGTGCGGCCGGCCGACGAGGAGGAGCGGTGCCCGGCGGGTGACGGCATGCGTGTGCCTCTCTTGAGTTCTTCGGCCGTACGGCCGGGGGAGATCGTGCGATCGGAGGTGCTGGATGGGACGCGTGAGATGTGAGATTCCGGTGCGTCCCGTGAAGCTTTGAGCGAAGATCTACGGCCGTGTCCTGACCCGTCGGGGAGGGACCGGCGACCGGGACGTGTCGGCTGCGTGAACGCGGCCCGACGGGTTCACAGGATCGAACGCGCCAGAGCCACCGCGCCTTCGACCGGCGGCACGCGCAGCGGTTGCGGGCGGGCGCCGGGCACGGTTTCGGCGAGCGAGGACACGAACGCGTCGTACAGCGCGGACTGGGCGAGGATCGTGCCGCCCGCCACCACCACGTCGTCCACGGCGACTTCGCGCGCGGCGAGCCGTGCCACGAGCGCGGCCAGGGACCGTCCGGCGTCGGCGATCACGCCCAGGGCGAGCGCGGAGCCCGCCTCGGCGGCCGAGAAGACGACCGGCGCGTGCCGGCCCCACTCGGCGGACACGTCCGTGGCGCTCTCCAACGCGGCCCCGAGCGCGGGCACTTCGGAGACGTCGAACGAGGCGATGAGCCCCAGGGCGAGTTCGTCCGGCCGCTCACCGCGGTCGTGGGCGGCCCATACGGCCCGCGCGGCCTCGCGCACGAGACCGGCCGCGCCGCCCTCGTCGCCGAGGACCGCGCCCCAGCCGCCCACCTGGACGGAAGTCCCGTCGGCGAGCCGGCCCACCGCGACCGAACCGGTGCCGGCCACCAGACCGACCCCCTTGTCCAATCCGGCGGCGGGGGCCAGCAGTTCGGCGTCGCCCACGACCAGCGCGGGCGCGTCGAAGTGCAGTTGCAGGGCGGTACGGATCTGCGCGCACTGGCGCGGGGTCTCACAGGCGTGTCCGCCCACGGCCACGGCCGACGGGCGGATGCCCGCGGGCAGGGCGTCGACGGCCAGCGCGGCCAGCCAGCCGGCGGCGGCCACGGGGTCGTGCGGCCGCCAGCCGCTGCTGGAACGGACGTGATCGGCCACGAGAGTGTCGCCCGCGAACGCGCGGAGCTGGGTCTTCGTGCCGCCCACGTCGATGCCGACCACCAGGGTTGCGGTGTCCTGCACGGAACCTCTTTCGTCGGTGCGCTGTGTGCTGCGACGGTGGGCGAACCGTGCCTGGAGGCAGGGCAGTTGATGAAGTAGGGAAGCCCCGGGACGGGCTTCTGACGGACCACGGCAGGCGAGTACCGTGACGTTCGTTAGGAAGTTAACTAACGAAGTACAGTGCGTGTCAATAGGCGTCGCGCACTCGGCTTTCCGGGCCTCGGTTCCGGGTCGGGTACGCATGGCGCCAGGGCAACCCACCGCCGCTTCCAGTCGGGCCGACCGGCCCGGGGGAGCGGCCCGTCACCTGGGGGAACTGTGGAACACGACGTGGCAAGAGCCCCCCGTCTGACCGAGAGCGCGAGCGCCGTGTTCGCGGTGCTGGCCCAGGCCGGCACCGCGACCCGGCCGCAGCTCGCGAGCCTCGCGCGGCTGTCCAAACCGACGGTCTCCTCCGCCGTCGCCGAACTGGAGGGCGTCCACCTCGCCGCGCACTCCGGCACCGCCTCCAGCGGCACGGGCCGCAGCGCCGCCGTATACCGCCTCGGCCCGGCCGCGGGTGCCGTGCTCGCCGTCGACCTCGGACCGGCCCTCACCCGGGTCCGTGGCTGCGCCCTGGACGGCACCCTGCTCGCCGAGGCCACCGGCCCCCGGGAGGACGCCGCCGAGGTGGTCCGCGACGCGCTCTTCTCGCTGCCCGCCGACGCCCCGCTGCGCACCATCGTCGTGGCCGTCGGTGACGTCACCGCACGGGCCGAGGAGGGCACCGTGCGCCCGGCGACCGCCAAGGCGGGCCCCGTCTTCGACGCGGTGGCCGTCGCCCTGCCGCCCGGAGTCCCCGTCCACCTGGAGAACAACGTCAACTGCGCCGCCCTCGCCGAACTGCACGAGGGCGCGGCCCGCGGCCGCCACACCTTCGGCTATCTGCGGATCGGCGTCGGTATCGGTCTCGGCATCGTCGTAGGAGGTCATGTGCTGGCCGGAGCCAACGGCGCGGCCGGAGAGCTCGCCCGGCTGCCCTATCCCTGGGACGACGACCTGGAGCCCCGCCACGAGGCCCTGGAGGAGTACATCGGCGCCCGCTCGCTGCTGCGCCGGGCCGCCGAGGCCTGGCCGGATTCCGACGGTTCCTGCCCCCGCACCGCCGAACAGCTCTTCACGCTCGCCGCACAGGACAGCGCCACGGCCCGCGCGGTCGTCGACCGGCACGCCGTGGACGTGGGCCGGCTGGCCGCCGCGGTGACCGCCGTACTGGACCCGGGGCTGCTCGTGCTGGGCGGCAGTACGGGCGCGTATCCGCAGCTCCTGCCCGGTGTGCGGGCCGAGCTGGAGCGGCTCAGCTGGCCCACGGAGGTGGTCAGCAGCCAGGTCGGTGATCTCGGCACCGTCGTGGGCGCCGCCCGCCTGGCGGTCGCCAGAGGAGTCCAAACCGTGACCGAGGGCGCGCGGACTAAGGATTGACGGTTTCGGACTCGGTCTGCCAATGTCCGGACAAGCGCTTTCTAAGTCGGCCGGGACGCCGGCTTGGGGCGAGCGTCCCGCCCGTACTCGAAGTACGGCAACCGCACGAGGGCGTGCCCGTGCGGAGACGGCCACAGCGGCCGGGGACCCTCGTCCGCCAGGATGACGCGGCCGGGCGAGGCCGCGCCCTCGGAAAGCAAATTTTCCTGCAAACTGCACCCGTGCCGCCTCGATCGGCGCCGTGCTCCGTCCCCTATCACGAAATGGGATCGAAGATGACCACTGTGGGTGTGCGGCGCTCCCGCCGACTCGGCCGCGGCGGTATGCGCCGCCTGGTTCCCCTCGCTGCCGCGGTTTCGGCAGGTGCCGTGCTGCTCTCCGCCTGCGGGTCGGGCGGCAGCTCCGGCGGTACGTCCAAGTCGCTGACGTTCTGGATCTCCACGGTTCCGGGGCAGGACGCGGGCTGGAAGAAGATGGTGGCGCAGTACAAGAAGGAAACCGGCGTCAAGGTCAAGCTCGTCAACATCCCCTACGACGGCTACACCACGAAGCTGCACAACGCCGCGCAGGCGAACTCCCTGCCCGACGTGGCGGCCGTGCCGGCGCTGGACCCGATCTGGTCGAGCAAGCTGATCGACCTCAGCTCCATCGCCAACAACAAGACGAACAAGATCAACGCCAACTTCCTCGCCAAGGACTCGTCCGGGAAGGTGCTGTCCATCCCCTCGGACGTCACCGCGTCCGGCCTGTTCATCAACAAGTCGCTGTTCGAGAAGGCCGGCGTCTCCGTCCCGTCCTCGCCGTCGAAGACCTGGACCTGGGACGAGTTCATCGCGGCGGCGAACAAGGTGCGCCAGAAGACCGGCGCCAAGTACTCCCTGACGTTCGACCAGTCGCCGTCGCGGCTGCGCGCCATGGTGTACGAGATGGGCGGCAAGTACGTCCACGCGGACTCCTCCGGCAAGTTCTCGGTGGACGCGGCGACCAGGAAGGCCGTGAACACCTTCGTCGGATGGAACGACGACAAGACCATGCCGAAGTCGGTGTGGACCAGCGGCGCCGACCCGTCCGCGATGTTCCAGAGCGGTGACGTGGTCGCCTACTGGTCCGGCGTGTGGCAGGTCGCCTCCTTCGCGGACAGCATCAAGAAGTTCGACTGGGCGAGCGTGCCGACCCCCGCCCAGCCCGTGCAGGCGAGTGACGTCAACAGCGGCGGCATGACGGTGGGCTTCAACAACAACAGCGACGGGGCCACCGCCGCGAAGAAGTTCCTGTCCTGGCTGTACGAGCCGGCCCACTACAAGACGCTGTGCGAGGCGTCCGGCTTCCTGCCGGTCGAGAGCGGTCTGAACCCGACGTACCCCTTCAAGTCGGAGGCGGCGCAGGCGGCGTTCAAGCTGTACAACGAGGAGATCCCGCTCTACGCGCCGATCTCCGGCTACTTCAACGGCGCGCAGACCAACTGGGTGCTGAAGGGCAAGAGCCTCACCGAGGACCCGACCAAGACGGAGCTCGGCAAGGCGATCAACGGTCAGCAGTCGGCCGACAAGGCCCTGGAGAACATCGTGGCCGGCTACAACCAGCAGGTCGGCGGCTGATCCCGGGCCACCGGGCCGGGCGGCGGAGTCTCGACCCCGCCGCCCGGCCCTGGGCACCGGCGTGATGCCGGGCTCACGGCACGAGCCCACAGCAATCCATCCACCAGCACGGAAGTCAGGAAGATGACAAAAAGCGCCGCGGACGTGTCCGTGAGGCCGCCCAGGAGACGCAGTAAGTACACCCTTGCGCCGCTCGTCCTCATCGCGGCCAACGTCGTGCTCTTCGCGCTCTTCTTCGTCTGGCCGGCGGTGATCGGGCTCGTCTACTCCTTCACGAACTACACCGGCGTGGGAGCGTTCCAGTTCATCGGACTGGACAACTACCACAACCTGTTCGGGGACTCGACCTTCTACGACGCGCTGTCCCGGACGCTGCTGTACGCCGTGCTGTTCGTACCGCTGAACTTCGCGGTCTCGCTGATCGCGGCCAACCTGGTGGTCAGCAAGCACGCCAAGGGCGGGTCGGTCGCCCGCGTCATCTTCTTCATCCCGTGGCTGTTGTCGCCCATCGTCGTGGGTGTCCTGTGGCGGTGGATGTTCGGCGAGAACTTCGGGCTGGTCAACTACGTCATCGAGAAGTTCGGCGGCAGCGCCGTCCCCTGGCAGTCCAACGCGGACCTGTCGCTGATCGTGGTGGTCATGGCGGCGTCCTGGGCCTGGACGGGCTTCTCGATGCTGCTGTTCATCGCGGCGATCAAGAACGTGCCGGTGTCGTACTACGAGGCCGCCTCGCTCGACGGCGCCGGTCCCTGGCGCCAGTTCTTCAGCATCACGCTGCCGAGCATCGCGCCCACCTCGTTCATCGTGATCCTGCTCAACACGATCAACGCGATGAAGGAGTACCCGGTGTTCGTCGCCCTCAACAACGGCGGACCCGGAACGTCGAACAACCTGATGGTCCAGTACATCTACGACACCGGCTTCAAACGGGGCCAGATCGGCTACGCGAGCGCCGCGTCGTTCGTGCTCATGCTCATCCTGATGGCCGTCGCGATCGTCCAGCTGATCGTCAACCGGCGGGTGGAGAACCGATGACAACCACAGACATCTCGCGCCCGGTCGACAAAGGCCCCCGACGGGCCGTCTCCAAGAAGCGGCCCGGCACGGCGGCCCGCGGTGGGCTCCGGCAGGCGGTGTCCGCGACGACTCTGCTGTGGATCATGGCCTGCCTGTACGGGTTTCCGGTGCTGTGGTTCGTCCTCAGCTCCTTCAAGCCGGCCAGCGACCTGTTCTCCTATCCGCTGACGCTGGTTCCGCACAACCCCACCCTGTCGGGTTTCAAGGCCGCGTGGGACAGCGCCAACTTCTCCCAGTACTTCATCAACACCACCATCGTGTGCGTGATCACGACGATCCTCACGGTGGGCGTCAGCTGCTGCACCGGGTACGCGCTGGCGAAGTACGACAACAAGTGGCTCAAGGTCTTCTTCCTCTGCATCCTGGCCACCACCATGCTGCCGTCCGAGGTCATGCTCGCCCCCGAGTTCCTGGTGGTCCGCAACCTCGGCCTCTACAACTCGTTCGCCGGCATCATCCTCCCGGCCGTGCTCACCGCGACCGGCTGCTTCATGTTCCGCCAGTTCTTCCTGACGGTGCCCGACGAACTCGTGGAAGCCGCACGCATCGACGGCGCCAAGGAGCTGTCGATCTTCCTGCGGATCATGGTGCCGCTCTCCCGGCCCATCATGCTGACGCTCGCGATCCTGTCCTTCCAGTGGCGGTGGAACGACTACATCTGGCCGCTGCTGATGCTGAACGACCCGAACAAGTTCACCGTGCAGATCGGCATCCAGAGCATCGTCGGCGCGCAGAACATCAACTGGTCGGTCCTGCTGGGCGCTTCGGTCATCTCCATGATCCCGCTGATCCTGATCTTCCTGGTCTTCCAGCGCTATGTGATGGGCGCCGACATCAACGCCGGACTGAAGGACTGACCTTGCCCTCCGCGCTCGACCACGAGTTCGTCCGCGCGGCGGCGCACGCCGCCGACCGGTCGGCCGTCCCGCTGGCGGCCGACCCCGACGGTGAACCCGCCGGTGTGCCGCACCGTGGTCTGGCGCGACGGGTGAAGACGCTGGTCGCGGCGTACCGGTCCCCGGAGTCGGCCCTGCACGGCAGCGAGCGGGCCGTCGCCGCCGCCATGACCCACCTGCGCGCCCTGCGATCGGTACAGACCGGCACCGGCCTCTTCACCGGTGGCGACAACGTGCAGTCCCCGCCGGACTCCGCGTTCACCGTCAACGACGTGTGCGACGCGCACGTCCTCGCCGTGGGCGCGGGGCCGGAACTGCACGACGTCACGGCGGCCCTCGCCGAGATCGCCGGTGCCGCCTCGCCCAGGCTCCTGACCGGTGGGGTGCACACCCCGAACCACCGCTGGGAGCTGAGCGCGGCCCTCGCCCGGCTGCACCGGTCCTTCCCCGACGGTCGGCTCCTCGACCGCGTGGAGGAGTGGCTCGCCGAGGGCGTCGACATCGACACGGACGGCCTGTACTCGGAACGCAGCGCCGTCTACGCGTCCATCGTGACCAACCCGTCGCTGCTGTTGCTGGCCGAGGTGCTCGGGCGTACCGACCTGCTGGACGCCGTCGAACGCAACCTCGCCGCGACGCTGGACCTGATCAGGCCGGACGGCACGGTGGAGACCGTCCACTCGCGCCGCCAGGACCAGAAGCTCTCGTTCGCGCTGTGGCCCTACCTGCCGCACTACCGGCTGCTTTCGATCCGCACCGGCCGCGGCGACTTCGCCCGCGTGGCCCGCCTGGCGGCCGCCGACGGCATCGAAGACCCCGACCTGCTCGCCCAGACCCTCCTCACCCCGGACCTGAGCCGCGTCCTGCCGGCCCCGGAGGCGGAGAAGGTCCCGCGCGACCGGTACCTCCCCACCGCACGCCTCGCCGCACACGCCTCGGCCACCGCGCACACCGTGGTGTACGGCGGCTCCGACGTGCCCGAGCACCGGCGCATCCGCTCGGGCCTCGCCTGCAACCCCACCTTCCTGCGCCTGTTCGCCGGGGACGCCGTCCTCGACGCGGTCCGCCTCTCGCGGGTGTTCTTCGACCTGGGCCCGTTCCGCGCCGCCGACATGGAACAGCTCGCCGACCACCGGTACCGGCTCACCCAAACCCTCACGACCGCCTACTACCAGCCGCTGCCGAAGGACCACAGGCGCGACGACGGCGCCTACCGCCTGGTGGACGAGGGTCGCTTCTCCGCGGCGATGGCCTTCCCGGACCGCCCTCAGGACGAGGTCTCCCACACGACCCGAGTCGAGGCCGACCTGCGGGAGGACGGAGCCGACCTGCGGATCGCCATCAGCGGCCCGCCGGTGCCCTGGGCTCTCGAACTGACCTTCCGGCCGGGCGCCGAGCCGCAGGGCGCCGTACCGCTCGGCGACGGCCGCTGGTGCCTGACGACCGGGCCGATGACCTACCGGGTCGGCGACGACGAGATCCGGGTCGAGGCCCATGTCGAGGCGGGTGAGCCGCTCGCCGGCCCGGACCGGACCGACGTACTGCGCTACGACCCGGGACAGGACCACACCGTGGTGGGCGGCACCGACGCGACGACCGGAAACCGCGTATACATCGGTGGCCAGGGCCCGCACACACTGACCGTCGCGCTGCGCGCCCGCCGGTCCGCACCCGCCGTATGACCCCGAAGGGCTGATTCCACGTGCACCTCATCCACCAGCGCGGCCCGCTCCACGACCTGCCCGACACCCCCGAGGCGTACGACGCCGTCCTCGCGGACGTCGTGGAGCAGGCCCTGGCCCGGCTCACGCCGGAGGGCAACCTCGAACACCCCGACTGCGTCGACGACATCGGCGACACCTCGCTGGGGATCACGTCCCTGCTGGCACTGGCCAATCAGCGCACCCAGGACCCGCGCCTTCCGGAAGCGGTCCTGCGCAGCCTGCGCTTCCACCTCCGTGAGCGGGTGTTCACGGAGGATAACCCCGGCTACCCGAACCTCAGGGTGCATAACTCCGGCCTCCCGTACGCCCGTTACGTCCTGGAGCCGGGAGCGCATCCGATCGGTGACTGGCCGAGCACGGTGTGGGCACTGCTCCAACTGGTCAATGTCGTCGAAGTGGGTGACCGGGTCATCCACGACGAACTCCGTTATGAACTGGGCGAGTTGGCGCTCGGTTACTGGCGCTGGCTCACCGAGGCGACCTTCTTCAACCCGCAGGAGGCGGGCAACCAGGCGCTCGGCTGTGTGGTCGGCGGTCTGATGCTGGCCCGCCAACTGCCCGGAGACGAAGGGAAGGCTGTCCGCGAGCGCGCGCTCAGTCTCTACCACGAGGAGATCCGCGCCCACCGAGTGAGTGACCGTGGTGCGCTGCTCCCGCCTGAGCACGGCGGCGCCTACGACAACAACTACAGCCCGATCTCCCTCTCCTTCCTCGCCCAGGCCCACCGCGTCAGCGGCGAGGCGGTCTTCGCCGAGGACGGCGACGCGCTCGCCCGCTACATCGACGCTCGCCTGACCAACGGCGGCTTCGACAACGGCGGACCGCGCTACAGCGAGCAGCACTCCGCCTTCGAGTCGGTCCTCGGCCTGCGTTACTTCGGCGCCCGGATCGGCTCCGACCTGGGCCGCTACCGGGGCGACAGCCGCTGGGCCCGGCACGCGGCCAAGGCGGACGGCGGGGTCGACGGCCACTTCGCCTGGATGCTGGTCTGGCAGATCCAGGACGCGACGCAATGGCACCGCGAGCCGTCGAAGGAATCCGCGCGGCACCAACTGCGCGCCGGAACGGTCTCGGTGGCCTTCGACAGCCGTATGACCCCCGCGGTCATCGAGGCCGACGGCACCTACTACCTGCCCGCCGCCGTCGACCGCCAGCACGGCTTCGGCCCGGTGGTCGACGGCTTCGTGTACTGCCGTCCCATGGGCGAGGTGCGGGTACGGGACCTGCGCACCGACGGCCTGACGGCGAAGCTGGTCACCAAGCCCGTCGTCGGCCGAGACCACGTCCTGCGGCACGTGCGGTCCCTCTACGTCACCGACGGCACGACCCTCTGGACGACGGTCGCCGTCGAACGTCTCCCCGGAGACCCGTACCTCCTCGCCGGTCTCCCGTACGCGGCCGACGACGGCGACCGGGTCCGTCGTACGGCCGAGGGAGCGGTGGCGTCGGCGGGCGAGCTGCGGCTGACCCACCCGCAGGAGGAGGGCCCGGAGTACTTCGACGCGCGCTCCGAACTCCTCCAGGAACAGGCCGCGTTCGCGCTCGCCGCCGACCCGCGCGGCTACGGCAACCCCGACGAGGGCTGGCGTCACCTGGTCGGCTCGACGGCCCTGGAGGCGGGCCCGATCGCGGACGCGCCGGACGACCTGCATGTGTTCGCCGTGCAATACGGCTCGGCGGAGCCGTTCGCGGTCGAGGTCACCCGCGGCGAGGAGGGGCTGACCGTACGGTCGGCTGCCTTCACCGCGGTGCTCGGCGCGGCGGACGAGCACGGGGAGCCGGGGCTGACCCTGCGCGCCTAGGGCGTCCCGGACGGTTCGTACGGCCCGTACGGCCAGGACACAGACGCGATCGGCACGACGAGGTCGGCCCTGTCCCGGCTCGCGGCGACCAGCTCGGCGTTCGGCTGGTCGCTGCGCATCACCCAGGCCACCGCCTCCTCGTGCCCCTTGCCGAACTCCTCGTGCCGGGCGATCAGACGGCGCAGCCGTTCCTGCTCGTCCAGCTCGCAGAACCACACCTCGTCGAGCTCGCGGCGGACGCGGGGCCACGGCTCCGTCTCCAACAGCAGGTAGTTGCCCTCGGTCACCACGAGGCGGGCCGTCGGCTCCACGGCGACCGCGCCGGCGATCGGCTGCTCCAGCACCCGCTCGAAGCCGGGCGCGTACACCACGTCCTGGGAGTCCTCGCGCAGCCTGCCCAGCAGCGCCGCGTACCCGGCCGCGTCGAAGGTCTCCGGCGCGCCCTTGCGGTCACGGAGCCCGAGCCGTTCCAGCTGTACGTCGGCGAGGTGGAAGCCGTCCATGGGGACATGCGCGACCCAGGGCTCGCCGGTGCCGTTCAGCTCCCGCACCAGGTGCTCCGCAAGGGTCGTCTTTCCGGCGCCGGGGCTGCCCGCGACACCGAGGATCGCGCGCGGCCCGCCGCGGGTGAGGGTGCGGGCACGGGCGAGGAGGTCGGCGAATGTCAGCGGCACAGAGGAGAGTGTGTCACCCGGCCGGCGGCGATGAATTCCGGCCGGGCGGGGAGTCGTCTCCGTACCGGCAGTTCCGTACGCGAAGGGAGCGGTGCCGTGTCCGACGACGCAGCGCGGATCCGCGCACTGATCACACGGTGGGCCGAGGCCGTCCACCGGGGCGACCTCGACGGTGTCGTCGCGGACCACACCGAGGACGTCGTGATGTTCGACGTGCCGCCGCCGCACGAGGGCATCCGCGGCCTCGCCGCCTACCGCGCGACCTGGCCGCCGTTCTTCGATTGGCAGGCCCAGGGAGCCTGTTTCGACATCGAGACCCTCGACGTCACCGCCGGCACCGACGTCGCCTACGCGCAGGCGCTGCTGCGCTGCGGCACCCCCGAGGAACTGGCCGAACGCCCCACCCTCCGGCTGCGCCTGACCTTCGGCCTGCGCAAGGAGCGGGACCGCTGGCTGATCGCGCACGAGCACCATTCGTTCCCGCACGACTGACCAGCCGCGTGCGCGCCGCCGTCAGGCACCTGGCCGAACTCCGCAGGGCACACCCGACCGAGCCGGGTTAGTTTGACCCTGCTTGTGATGGTTCTCCAGGGCTCGCGCCGTCAGCCGGCCGTGCGGTCGACAAGAGGTGGACGATGGCCGACGTCGTGTACGCCGCTCCCGCCCCGGCGGCGCGAGAGGGCACCCTCGTACCGAGAGAGGGCACCCCCGTATGACGTCCGACCAGGTCGCCCTCGCGACCGGTCGCCGACGCGGCGCCTACTGCCAGGCCGCGCTGGCCCTCGCCGTCCTGCTGGCCGCCGCCTACCTCGCCCGTCGGCACTGGCCCCTGCTGCACACCGGCGCCGTCCGGCTGGCCGTCGCCGACCACGGGTGGCTGCTGCTGGCCGCGGCGGCCGCGGGCGGGACCTGGGTCTGCGCGGCCCTCGCCCAGCAGGGCGCGGTGACCCGGCGGCTGCCCTCCGGGCGGCTGCTGGCCGCCCAGTTCGCCGCCACTGCCGCCAACCACATGCTGCCCGCCGGCCTCGGCGCGGGCGCCGTCAACCTCCGCTTCCTGATGCGGTGCGGACTCACGCCCGCCCGCTCGGCCACCGCCCTCGCGGTCAAGGCCACGGCCGGTGTCGTGGTCCGCGCGGCCCTGATCGCCGTACTCACCGCGGCCTGTCCCGGTTTTCTACGGCTGCCGCGGCTGTCCGGGGGAGTCGTGGCCGCGGCCGCCGCGGTCGCCCTGCCGGCGGCGGGCCTGGTCCTGTGGCCCCGGTGCCGCCGTGCCCTCGTGGCCGTGCTCGCCGACATCAGGGCCGTCCATGTGCGCCGGGGCCGGGCAGTCGCCCTGTGGGGTGGGTCGCTGGCCTTCGTCGTGCTCCACTCGCTGGTGCTGATCGCCGTCACCCGTGCCGTCGCCCTGCCGCTGGCCCCGGCACGGGTGACCCTGCTCTACCTCGCCGCCAGCAGCGCGGCCGCCCTGCTGCCCACCCCCGGCGGGCTCGGCTCCCTCGACGCCGCCCTGGCCCTCGCGCTCACCGTGGCCGGAGCGCCGGCCGCCGCGGCCGCCTCCGTGGTCCTCGGCTACCGGCTCCTGACGGTGTGGCTGCCGCTGCTCCCGGGCCTGCTGGTGCTCGGCGTGCTCGTCCGGCGCAAGGCGCTGTGAGCGGTTCGGGCGTTTCCCGTCCCCCCGGTTCAGGTAGGAGTCCGAGTACCGGCTCGTGGAGGAGGGGGATCGGCATGGCGTCGAGCGACAGCGAAGGCCAGGTGGGGGAGGAGTTCTTCACTCCCGGCACCGCGTCCTTCACCGAGTTCCTGGCGGCGCACCGCCCCGAACTGCTGCCCACCCGCCGCCCGTTCCCCGACGGTGTCCGGGCCGAACCCGACCGGTTCCCGCACGGCACCACGGTGCTCGCCCTCGCCTACCGCGACGGCGTGATGATCGCCGGCGACCGCCGCGCCACCATGGGCAACCTCATCGCCCAACGCGACCTGGAGAAGGTGCACCCCGCGGACGACTACACCGCCGTGGCCTTCGCCGGCACCGTCGGACTCGCCCTGGACATGGTGAAGCTGTACCAGGTCGAACTCGCGCACTTCGAGAAGATCGAGGGCATCCCGATGACCCTCCGCGCGAAGGCCAACCGCCTGGCCGGCATGATCCGGCAGAACCTGGGCCAGGCCATGCAGGGCCTCGCCGTCGTACCCCTGCTCGCGGGCTACGACCCCGCCGCGGAGGAAGGCCGCAGGGGGCGCATTTTCAGCTTCGACGTGGCCGGCGGGCTGTACGAGAAGTCGGACTTCCACGCGGACGGATCCGGATCTCCGTACGCCCGGGGCGCGTTGAAGAAGCTCTTCCACCCGGGCATGGACCGGCGCGAGGCGGCCCTGGCCGCGCTCCAGGCGCTGTGGGACGCGGCGGACGACGACTCCGCGACCGGCGGGCCCGACATCAACCGCCGTATCTTCCCGATCGTCTCGGTGATCACCGAGGACGGCTTCGAGCGGCTGCCCGAAGCGGAGACGGAGGAACTCAGCCGCGAGATGGTCGAGCAGCGCCGCAGCCGCCCGGACGGTCCCGGCGCCACCCCGTGACACCGGGCCCGTCGGCCGTTCAGCCGCGCAGCCGCAGATCCTTGCGCCACTTGATGAACTGCTGCCCCGGATCCCCCGTGTACGACCAGGGAGTCCGGGTGGCCCGCGGGCCCAGCATCCGCATCAGGGCGGTGGAGATGTCCTTGGCGCCCGCGTTGCAGGCCGCGTGCGCGAGGTAGTTGAGGTCCCGCAGCTCGCCCGGGGCGACGGCGCTCTCCGGGCGGCCCGTGATCCAGCGCTCCCAGGTCCGGCGCACGTCGCTGACCGCGCCGTCGTTGTTCCAGTGCTGCCCGAGCCCCACGGTGGTCTGGGCGCCCTTCGCCGCGTCCAGGGCGTACCGGTACTCCTCGACCCGCGCGTACTGCACCAGGACCGGCAGCGCGCAGCCCTGCGGTGCCACACCGGCCGCGTCCCGCGCGAAGTCGTACATCAGGCCGTGCGTGCCGTGCCAGCGCGCCGAGTAGGAGTGCAGGACCTGTAGGTGGCCCTCCACGCTGTACGGGTCGCGCTGGTGCAACTCGTCCCACCAGCGCGCCAGTTCCTGCCTGCGCACCCCCTGCGGGTACAGCCGGGCCACCGAGATCAGTGAGATCCACGGCGTCGGGTCGTCCAGGTACGCGTCCGCCGCCTGAAGACAGGCCGTCACCGCGGCGTCGATGCGGTGCTGGTCGATCGGCGCGCCCCGGCCCGCGGCGATGGCCACGTTGAACGCCCGGGCCGTCTCGGTCGCCGCCCGCAGCACCATCGCGTCGGCGCTGCGGGGTTCGGCGGCCAGCCAGGTCTCCGCCGTCGAACTGCTCGCGCAGGCCTGCGCGAGCATCCGGACCCGGTGGCCGCGGGCGAGCCACTCGGGGCCGGTGGCCCGCAGCAGGTCCCGAAGACCCTGCCAACGGCCGATGACGATGTCGTGCGAGGCGTCGGTGAGGGTCCGGTCCCCGCAGTCGGGGTCGAAGTCGGGGGCGAAGCGGTCTCGCGCCATCGGGGCCTCCCTCAGAAGTCGGTGGAGAGACCTTCGTGGGCACGGGAGTCGGGCGCCGGGTGGTCGTCGAAGACGTACTCGGCCTCGACGGTGCGGGTGGCGTCGAGCCGGGCGGGCCGGTAGTAGTCGCTGCCCTGCCGCCAGTACCAGAGCATCGGGACCAGGCCCACGGCGAGCCCGCCGATGCCGATCGCGATCGCCGCGGTGTCCAGCTCGCCCAGCGACTCGAAGAAGATCCAGAACATGAACACGGCACCGAAGAGCGGCCACACCCCGCCGAGCAGCAGGTTGCCCGGCGACTTCAGCAGCATCTTGCGGTACGCGACGACCACCGCGAGCCCGGCGAGGCCGTAGTACACGGCGATCTGGAGGCCGATCGCAGAGATCGCGTCGGAGAGGATGTCGCCCACCGAACCCAGGGCGTTGGAGGCGATGAACATCGCCAGCGCCACCCCGCCGACCACGGCGATCGCGACCCACGGCGTGTTCCAGGTGCGGTGCACCCGGCCCAGCGCGGACGGCATCGTGCGGTCGCGGCCCATCGCGAACAGGGACCGGGTCACCTGGATGAGCGTGGTCTCCAGGGTGGCGATGGTCGACAGCATCACCGCGACGATGAGCAGCTTGCCGCCGACTCCCGGCCAGACCTCCTCGCCCAGCACGCCCAGCACGTTGGCGTCGTTGTCGTCGATCTGCTTCGAGGAGAGGATCACGTTCACCGCGATGGTGAACACCTCGAACAGCAGGAAGACGATGCCCACCCCGATGAGCCCCGCCAGGCCCGTCGTACGACGGCTGTTGCGGGTCTCCTCGCTGAGGTTGCTGGTGACGTCCCAGCCCCAGTAGTAGAAGGCCGCGACGAGCGCGCCCGACGCGAAGCCCGACATGCCGTCGAAGTGGGAGAAGCCCAGCCAGGACCAGTCGAAGGCCCGGGCGTTGCCGGTGTGGAAGAAGGCGAGCACCGCGAACAGCGCCAGGATGGCGAGCTCGATGCCGGACATGACGAGCTGTGCGCGGACCGTGAGCCGGGCGCCCCCCAGCACCACGAGCAGCATCACGATGAACCAGCCGGCGCCGACCACCGTGGACAGCGCGGTGTTGTCGGCGAGACCGTCGTCGAACAGGGCCAGCGTCATCGAACCCGCCGGCAGCGAGCCGGCCACCATGAAGATGGTTGCCGAGATCACCAGCGCCCAGCCGCTGATGAAACCGAGGAAGGGGTGCAGGGTGCGCCCCACCCAGGAGTAACTGGCGCCCGCGTTCACGTCGATGCGGCCGAGGTAGCTGAACGCCAGCGCGATGCCCAGCATGGGTATCGCGCAGTACAGCAGGGCGGCCGGGCTGGCGAGCCCCACCGCGCCGACGAGGACCGCCGTGGTGGCGGCGATCGAGTACGCCGGGGCGCTGCCCGCGACGGCCATCACCACAGTGTCGAACGTACCGAGGGCATTGGCCTGAAGCCCTCTGCCCCTGCTGTTGCTCATGGTTGTGCTGCTTTCCTTCTTGCACGACGCAAGGGCGACCCGCGCCCCGACGACGTAGGGGGAGGTGGGGGGTGACGAACCCGCCCCGGACCGTGGAGGGTTGGCCTCGGACCCGGCAGGGGCAGCGAAAAACAAAAAAGGGGTGGTGGAGAGCGCACGGCGGCCTGCGTTGCCGTTCGGTCACGCCGTGTGTGCGAGTGATGATAGCCCTACTTGTTGCCCTTTCAAGATTGACCAAGCGGTAACCTCCTGCGCCGCAAGTGACGCCCGGGTCAGTCCCCGATGTGGTCGATCTGCCGGAGCTTGTTCGTCGCGTCGAGGGCGGCCACCTTGTAGGACTCGGCCAGCGTCGGGTAGTTGAAGACCGCGTCCACCAGGTAGTCGACCGTTCCGCCGCAGCCCATCACGGTCTGCCCGATGTGGATGAGCTCGGTGGCGCCGGTGCCGAAGCAGTGCACGCCGAGCAGGGTGCGGTCCTCGGGGGAGACCAGCAGCTTCAGCATGCCGTGCGAGTCGCCGATGATCTGGCCGCGGGCGAGTTCCCGGTAGCGGGAGACGCCCACCTCGAAGGGCACGCTGTCCTCGGTGAGCTGGTCCTCGGTCCGGCCGACGAAGCTGATCTCCGGGATGGTGTAGATGCCGATGGGCTGCAGGTGGTGCATCTGCCCGACCGGCTCCCCGAAGGCGTGGTAGGCCGCGGACCGGCCCTGTTCCATGGAGGTCGCCGCGAGCGCCGGGAAGCCGATGACGTCACCGACGGCGTAGATATGCGGCACCTCGGTGCGGTAGTGCTCGTCGACGGTGATCCGGCCGCGCCGGTCGGCGGCCAACCCCGCCTTGCCGAGATCGAGTTCGTCGGTCAGGCCCTGCCGGCCCGCCGAGTACATCACGGCGTCGGCCGGAATCTTCTTGCCGCTCTCCAGGATCGTGAGCGTGCCCCGGGCATGCCGCTCGACGGCGGCGACGGTCTCGCCGAAGCGGAAGGTCACGGCGAGGTCCCGCAGGTGGTACTTGAGCGACTCGATGACCTCGATGTCGCACATGTCGAGCATCCCGGCCCGCTTCTCGACCACGGTCACCTTGCTGCCGAGCGCCGCGAACATGGACGCGTACTCCATGCCGATGACCCCGGCACCGACGATGACCATGGACCGCGGGACCTGTTCCAGGGCCAGCACGTTGTCGGAGTCCATGATCGTACGGCCGTCGAACTCGACGGTGTCCGGCCGGGCCGGGCGGGTGCCGGTGGCGATGATGATGTTCTCGGCGGTCAGCAGCCGTTCCTCGCCGTTGACCTCGCACAGCGCGACGGTGTGCGGGTCGACGAAGCGGCCGGTGCCGGCGAACAGCGAGACGTGGTTGCGGGAGAGCTGGCTGCGGATGACGTCGACCTCGCGGCCGACCACGTGCTGGGTGCGCGCGGTCAGGTCGGCGACGGTGATGTCCTCCTTGAGCCGGTAGCTCTGGCCGTACAGATCGCGCTGGGTGAGACCGGTCAGGTACAGCACCGCCTCGCGCAGGGTCTTGGAGGGGATGGTTCCGGTGTGGATGGAGACCCCGCCGACCATGTCGGGGCGGTCGACGACGGCGACCCGGCGGCCGAGCTTGGCCGCGGCGATGGCGGCCTTCTGGCCACCCGGGCCGGATCCGATGACAAGCATGTCGAAGTCGGGCACCCTCCGGAGTCTGTCAGCCCGACGGCCCTCTTCGAAAGGGCGAACGGGCAACGACCCTCCGCTGATCGATCGGAACTCTCCTTGATCGACGGACAGTTGTGTCCCCGCCCGAGGACGCGGAGGACGCCGAGGAAGTGCCGCGCCGGTCGCCCGGCGGGATAATGCGCCCATGGGCCATCGACTCGGCGATGCGAGCGCCCCCGCCCGGCTGGCCGCCCCCGACGAGGGTGTCGGCCGGGACGAACTGGCGCTGGCCACCCGCAACCACGGCCTGCCGCTGGAGGCGCTCCGCTACGACGTCACCCCGCCGGGCCTGCACTACGTACTTGTGCACTACGACATCCCGTACGTCCCCGAGGACACCCCGTGGCGGCTGGCTGTCGCAGGCCGCGTCCGCCGCCCGCTGGAGTTCGGCCTCGCGGATCTGCGGGCCCTGCCCCGGGCCACCGCCCGCGTCACGCTGGAGTGCGCGGGCAACGGCCGGGCGCTGCTCACGCCCCGCCCGGTCAGCCAGCCCTGGCTCGTGGAGGCCGTAGGCACCGCCGAGTGGACCGGCGCACCCCTGCGGCTGCTGCTCGCCGAGGCCGGGGTCGATTCCGATGCCGTCGACGTGGTCTTCACCGGCGCCGACCACGGCGTGGAACGCGGGGTGGAGCAGGACTACCAGCGCTCCCTGCCCGTCGCCGTGGCCACCGGATCCGAGCCCGAGGTGCTGGTCGCGTACGAGATGAACGGCGGCCCGCTGCCGCCGCAGCACGGGCATCCGCTGCGGCTGGTCGTGCCGGGCTGGTACGGGATGGCGCACGTGAAGTGGCTGCGCGAAGTCACCGTCACCGACGCCCCGTTCACAGGTTTCCAGCAGGCCGTCGCCTACCGGCTGCGGCAGGAGTCCGGCGAGGAGGGCGAGCCGGTCACCCGGATCGCGCCGCGCGCCCTGCTGATCCCGCCCGGCTTCCCGGACTTCATGTCCCGGGCCCGGGTGGTACGGCCCGGCCCGGTGACCCTTGAGGGCCGCGCCTGGTCGGGGCGGGCGCCGGTGACCCGGGCCGAGGTCAGCACGGACGCCGGACGCACCTGGCAGGAGGCCGAGCTGGAGCCCGACAGCGGGCGGCGATGGGCCTGGCGGCGGTGGCGGTACGACTGGACGGCGAGCCCCGGCGAGCATGTGCTGAGCGCGCGGGCCACCGACGCCGAGGGCCACACCCAGCCGCTGGACCAGCACTGGAACCGCGGCGGCTTCGTCAACAACCTCGTCCAGCGGGTGCCGGTGCTGTGCCTGGAGCCCGAAACCGACTGATGCGCGGGCGTCAGGGGAGCAGCTTCTCCATGGCCGCGGGGCCTTCCGTCTCCAGCTTGTGCCTGGCCCACTCCAGATTGCGCGGGGTGAGGTCCCGGCCCGTGGCGAGCACGAGGTCCTCCGGTGACACCTCGGTGCCGGTACGGGTGTGCAGCAGGTCGTCCGGGGTGACGCGGTCCTCGGACGACCCGGACGCGTCGGGCTGTGACGTCGGCATGATCTCTGCTCCTCGGGTCCGGATCGCTTCTTCGGCCCCGGAGCCGTGGTCCGGGTCTCCTATCACCATTCATCGCGGGAGCCCGGCGTGCATCCGGAGGCGTGCTGAACCTCCCACCGGCCCGAGATGCCGGTGGGATCGGACGGGCGTGTAATGGGGAGAGATCGATCCTGGAGACGGCCATGTCACCGACTCGCACCAGCACAGGGGGAGCGGGCACCGCCGCCGGCGGGGTACTGCGACGGCTGGGGCAGTGGTGCGCCCGGCACTTCGTGATCGTGATCGTGGGCTGGTTGGTGGCCCTGGTCGCGCTACAGGTCCTGAACCGGTCCTTCGGCGGGGACTACTCGGACAACTTCTCCCTGCCGGGCGTGCAGTCCCAGCAGGGCCTGGACGTCCTGAAGAAGCACGATCCGGCCGCGGGCGGCTACGGCAGCCAGATCGTCCTGCACGACGGACAGAAGTCCCTGAGCGCGCTGAGCTCGCAGATGTCCACGACAGTCGGCGACCTGCAGAAACTGCCGCACGTCCTGTCCGCCCAGAACCCGCTGTCCACCCCCGCCTCGAAGGTCGGCCCCCTGTCCTCCGACGGGAAGACCGCCTACATCACCGTCCGCTTCGACGTCCAGCCCTCGACCCTCGGCGACAACTACCTGAACGGTGTCGACAAGGCGGTGCAGCCGCTGCGGGCGGCCGGCGCACAGGTCGAGTACGGCGGACCGCTCGGCGAACTCGCCCGGCCCGCCCCCGACGACCGGGTCAGCGAGCTCATCGGCTTCGCGGTCGCGATCATCGTCCTGCTGGTCGGATTCGGCAGCCTCATCGCCGCCGGACTGCCCCTGCTGACCGCGCTGCTCAGCGCCGTCGGCGGACTCGCCTGCCTCGGACTGCTCGCCGCCGCGTTCACCTTCGCGACCGTCTCGCCGACCCTCGCCACGATGATCGGGCTCGGCGTCGGCATCGACTACGCCCTGTTCCTGATCACCCGTCACCGCCAGAACCTCATGGACGGCGCCGACCCCGTGCACGCCGCCGGGCACGCCACCGCCACCAGCGGCCGGGCCGTCCTGGTCTCCGGCTGCACGGTGATCATCGCGCTGGCCGGGCTGTCCGCGTCCGGCGTGTCCTTCATCGGCAAACTCGGCCTCGCCGCCGCCGTCACGGTGGTCTCGGCGGTCGCGGGCGCCCTGACCCTGGTCCCGGCGCTGCTGGGGCTGATCGGCACACGTATCGACCGCTACCGAGTGCGCCGACCCGTCGCCGAGACCGACGCCGTGCCGGGCGCCGAGCCCCAGGGCACCTGGCACCGCTACGCCCAGCGCGTGGAGCGACGGCCTTGGCAGTTCCTGGCCGCGGGCGTCGCGACCGTGATCGTCCTCGCCATCCCGGTGCT
The DNA here is from genome assembly GCF_050936785.1 of Streptomyces sp. CA-249302. Taxonomy (NCBI): domain Bacteria; kingdom Bacillati; phylum Actinomycetota; class Actinomycetes; order Kitasatosporales; family Streptomycetaceae; genus Streptomyces; species Streptomyces sp. CA-249302. The sequence goes on from NZ_JBNJMG010000001.1 coordinate 10,475,319, forward strand.
CTCCATCCAGCTCGGCCACATCGGGGACGGCGCCGACCCCACCTCCTTCACCGACCGGCGGGCCTACGACCTGATGACCGACGCGTTCGGTCCGGGTTCCAACGGCCCGCTCACCGTCGTCATCGACCAGACCGCCGTACCGTCGAACCAGCGTTCCGCCCTCTCCGACCAGGCGCAGAAGACCCTCAACGGCGTGGCGGGTGCCGCCACGGTGACCCCGCTGTCGCCCACCAAGGACGGCGACGTCCTGATCGGCACCGTCTACTCGCAGAAGTCCCCGCAGAGCGCCGACACCACGGACCTGACGAACCGTCTGGTCCACCACACCCTCCCCGACGCCGTCTCCGGCACGGACGCCAAGGGCTACGTCACCGGCACCACGGCGGCCCAGGTCGACTTCCGTGACATCGTGGCGAGCCGGCTGCCCCTGATCATCGGCGTCGTGGTCGGTCTCGCCTTCCTGATCATCCTCGCGGTCTTCCGCGGCCTGCTCGTCGCTGTGAAGGCGGCCGTCCTCAACGTCCTGTCCATCGGGGCCTCCTACGGTGTCGTGGTGGCCGTCTTCCAGTGGGGCTGGGGCGGGCCGGCGCTGGGCGTGCACGGCAAGGTGCCCATCGAGAGCTATGTGCCGATGATGATGTTCGCGATCATCTTCGGACTGAGCATGGACTACGAGATCTTCCTGCTCTCCCGCGTCCACGAGTCCTGGCTGCGCACCGGCGACGCGAAGGCCTCGGTCGCCCATGCCCTGGAGATCACCGCACGCGTCATCACCTGCGCGGCACTGATCATGGTGAGCGTCTTCGCCGCCTTCATCGTCAGCGACAACATCGTGGTCAAGATGCTCGGACTGGGCCTCGCCGTGAGCGTGTTGATCGATGCGACCGTGGTGCGTCTGCTGATGGTCCCGGCGGTCATGACCCTGCTCGGACGGCACGCCTGGTGGACGCCCCACTGGCTCGACCGGATCCTGCCGCACATCGACGCCGAGGGCGAGTCGGAGCAGGCGGCGGCGGAGGAAGGCGTGGAGCGTCCGGTCACGCGGGCGTGAGACGCGCCGATCCGGGGCCGGGAAGACCCAGGCGCGAAATCCGATGGACGTGCCCACGACAGACCCGTAACGTGTGATCGCCACGCCCCGAGACCAGCGGAAGGAGGCGAGTGCCGTGCCGATCAACCTCACTCTGCGCTCCCTTTCCGTTGCCCCGGCGTGCCGCGAATGACCTGAACCGGGAGCGCTTCACGCAGTATGCATCCCGGAGGAATCAATGACCGATCTGGTCATCCGCGCGCTCGACCAGAGCGACGCCCACCTTTTCGACACCATGCCGGACCCGCTCGACGCCCGGGCGGCGAACCTGCGCACCCGGCACCGCCCCGACTGGAAGCGGGTCGCCCTGCGCGACGGCACGGTCGTCGCGCGCGGCGCCTGGTGGGGCGGCCCCGACGACAAGGAACCCCTCAACGTCAACTGGTTCGACGTGCTCGAAGGCGAGGAGGAGGCGGGCGCCGAACTCCTGCGCAGCGCCCCCTGGCAGGTCGGACTCGAACTGAACCTGCCCACCGGCTGGCGCGAGGACGCCCGGCTACGACCCGCCGGCGAGGCCCTTTACGGCGCCGCGCGGGCGGCCGGTTACGAGCTGCTCGTCGAGCGGTTCCTGTACCGGTGGACGCCGGAGTGCGGGCTGCCCGATCGGCCCGGACGGCTCGACTTCCGCGCCGAGCCCGACGACGCGGTGTTCTTCGACGCGCTGCGCCGCATCCACTCCGTCACGCTGGACGCGCACGCGCTGAAGGCCATCGCGGAAGGCGGCCTGGACCGGGCCGCGCAGGAAGAGCTCGACTTCTTCCACTGGTGCCCGTCGCCCCGGGAGTGGTGGCAGATCGCCTGCACGCCCGCGGGGGAGCTGGCGGGCATCCACATCCCGGCCCGCAATCCCTCGGGCCCGTGCGTCGGTTTCATCGGCGTGCTGCCCGACCACCGCGGACAGGGCTACGCCTACGACCTGTTGGCGGAGTGCACGCACTTCCTGGTCGAACAGGGCGCGGAGTTCGTGTCCGCGGCGACCGACCAGGGGAACTTCCCGATGGCGGCGAACTTCGCCAAGGCCGGGTATCCGATCGTCCGTGAGCGCATCAACTTCGAGCCCCCGCACGCCGGGTAGACCGCGCTGTCAGTGCCGACTGGCATGCTGGTCGGCGACGTGATCGACGCGTGACGGGGAGGCGCCATGGCGTTCGAGGGCGAGATCTGGCGGGTGCGCAGCGGAGAGGAGGCGGTCGGCGACATCCTGATCGACGACGCCGACTTCCCCTGGCTGTCCGGCCGCTTCACCGCACATCCCGCCTTCGACGCCGTCCGCGACCTCTTCGCCCGCGAACTCGCCCTCGCCGAGCGCGACGACGACTGGGAGGAGTGGGAGACGGCGTACGACGAGATCAGACGCAGCGTCTCCCTCTCCTCCCCGGACGGCCCGGTCCCCGAGTTCCTGCTGCACATCGAGGGCGACCGGGCCTGGTTCCGCTGGAGCGACGAGCCCTTCGAGGAGGAGTAGGGGGTTGCTTCCGACCTGCGCTCAGCGGGCGTTGGACTCCAGCAGCGCCTCGGCCTCCACCAGGATCTCCGTGACCCGCAGGGCGAAGGCCGCGTCGCACGCGTGGGGCTCCCCGGTGCGCGCCGCGTCGATGAGGGCGTCGGCGGCGTGCACCAGGGCCGTGACCGCTCCCTCGGTGCCCTCCGGCAGTACCGTCACCCCGTACTCGCCCCGGAGTTCGACGCCCGCGCCCGCCGCCGCGGCCGGCGCCGACAGGCTGAGGGTCAGCGAGCTCGACGCGCCGCCGGCATGGTCGAGGACCATTTGGACCGTGTCGCCCGGACCGGGCGCCGCGGCCGCCACCCGGCGGACGTCGCCCAGGATCGGGAGCAGTACGGACAGCGCGTGCGGGCCGACATCCCACAGCGCGCCCTGCTCCTGCCGCCACGGCGAGTCCGCGAACGGGCTGTCGCTGTCACTGCCGAACAGCGCGCCGAGCCACTGCGCCCGCGCCGTGAACCAGCCGCCCGCGCCCGCCTGTTCGTTGATCCACACCGCGGTCTCGGTGACGAAGCGCGTGGTGAAGAAGACGACCGAAGCGACACCGGCCTCCCGCGCCGCCTCGACCACCGCCCGCCCCTGCTCGACCGTGGTCGCGAGCGGCTTGTCCAGGAGCAGATGGCAGCCCGCCCGCGCGGCGCGCACCGCGAGGTCCGCCTGGACGGCGGGCGGGAGCGCCACGGCCACCGCGTCCACGTCGGCGAACAGCGCGTCGACGTCGTCGTAGGCCCGTACGCCGAATTGGTCGGCGAGCGTCTTGGCCGCGTCCGGACGGCGCCCCCACACGCCCACGAAGTCCAGTCCAGGGTGCTCGTTCAGCGCGGGGGCGTGAGCCATCCCCGCCCAAGGGCCGGTACCGAGGAGTCCGATGCGCATGCCGCCGCCTCTCCACTTCGCCGCAGGTCGTGACGATCGATCGAGGGTGAGCCTCGCACACCGACCCGCCGGTCCGGCAAGCCCTCTCCGCAGGCCGGACGATTCAGTTGCGCGGCTGCTGAATGCGTTCTCTTTCCTCTATTGGACCTCCGGCCGCGCGGCGGGTCAGGCTGGAACGAGCTCCGGCCCCGCCGCGACCCCGTCCGGCGGGCCGGACGCCATCCGACCGCGCGACAGCCGAAAGAGGACACGAGCAGATGCGCAACCGCCGTATCGGTGACGTCGAAGTCAGCGCCATCGGCCTGGGCGGAATGCCCATGTCGATCGAGGGACGACCCGACGAGGCACGCTCCCTCGCCACCATCCACGCCGCGCTCGACGCCGGCGTGACGCTGATCGACACCGCGGACGCCTACCACCGCGACGCCCACGAAGTCGGCCACAACGAGACCCTGATCGCCAAGGCCCTCGCCTCCCACGACCGCGGCTCGGACGTCCTGGTCGCCACCAAGGGCGGCCATCTGCGCCCCGGCGACGGCAGCTGGACCCTCGACGGCAGCCCCCGGTACCTCAAGGAGGCCTGCGAGGCGTCCCTGCGCCGGCTCGGCGTGGAGGCCATCGGGCTCTACCAGTTCCACCGCCCCGACCCGCGCGTGCCCTACGCCGAGTCAGTCGGCGCGATCCGGGAACTGCTCGACGAGGGCAAGATCCGGATGGCGGGCATCTCCAACGCGAACCCCGACCGGATCCGGCAGGCTCAGGAGATCCTCGGCGGCCGACTGGTCTCCGTGCAGAACCAGTTCTCCCCGGCCTTCCGCTCCAGCGAGCCGGAACTGGAGCTCTGCGACGAGCTGGGCATCGCCTTCCTGCCCTGGAGCCCGCTCGGCGGCATCTCCCGCGCGAGCGAACTCGGCTCGTCCTACGCGCCGTTCGCCCGGATCGCCGAAGCCCACGGCGTGAGCCCGCAGCGGGTCTGCCTGGCCTGGATGCTCGCCAAGTCGCCGGTCGTCGTGCCGATCCCGGGCTCCAGCCGCCCGGAGACCATCCTCGACTCACTGGCCGCCACGGAGCTCGAACTCTCGGCCGAGGAACTCCAGCAGCTCGACGCCGTCTGACACTTCCCTACGGAGGACCCCCGCCGATGGCGTCGTCGTCGGAAAGACCCCTCGACCACCGCTACCGCGACGAACACCCGATCCGCACCCTCGGGTACCTGTTCCGCGCCGACCGCCGCCGACTGATCGCAGCGGTCGGCGTGTTCACCGTCAAGCACAGCCCAGTCTGGCTGCTGCCGCTCATCACCGCGTCCATCATCGACACCGTCGTCCAGCACCAGCCGATCGAGCGGCTCTGGGTGAGCACCGGCATCATCCTGTTCATCCTGCTGGTCAACTACCCGCTGCACGTGCTCTACGTACGCCTCCTGTACGGCAGCGTGCGCCGCATGGGCACCGCCCTGCGGTCCGCGCTGTGCACCCGCATGCAGCAGCTGTCCATCGGCTACCACTCCCGCGTCAGCGCCGGCGTGCTTCAGGCGAAGGTCGTCCGGGACGTGGAGACGGTCGAGCAGATGGTGCAGCAGACCGCCGAGACCGGGCTCGGCGCCATCACCGTGCTCGTCGGCGGACTCGTCATCATCGGCATACGCACACCGGAGTTCGTGCCCGTCTTCCTGGTGGTAGTCCCCGCCGCCGCACTCGTCGTGGCCCGGCTGCGGGCGCGGCTGCGCACCCACAACGAGCACTTCCGTCACGAGGTCGAGACCCTCTCCTCCCGGGTCTCGGAGATGACCCGCCTGATCCCGGTCACCCGCGCCCACGGCCTGGAGGGCAAGGCCCTGCGCCGCATGGACGGCACCCTGCGCCGCCTGCTCAGCTCCGGCAATCGCCTCGACCTCGTCAACGGCCGCTTCGGCTCGCTGGCCTGGGTCGTCCTCAACGTGGTCGGCGTGCTCGTCCTGGCCGGCGCGGCCCTGGTCTCGTACTACGGCGTCTGGGGTGTCACCCCCGGAGACGTCGTCATGCTCAGCGCGTTCCTCACCACGCTCACCAACTCCACGACCACGCTGGCCAGTCTGGCCCCGGTCATCACCAAGGGCCTGGAGTCGGTCCGCTCGGTCGGCGAGGTGCTCCAGGCGCCCGAGCTGGAGGAGAACGACGGCAAGGCCGAACTGACCTCGCTGCGCGGCGCGGTCACCTTCGAGAACGTCGGGCACGCGTACGACGACAGCGGTTGGCCCGCGGTACGGGACTTCACCCTGGATGTCGTGCCGGGGGAGACCGTCGCGCTGGTCGGCGCGTCCGGCGCCGGCAAGTCCACCGTGCTCAACCTCGTCATCGGCTTCATCCGGCCGACGACGGGTCGGCTGCTGCTCGACGGCACCGACATGAGCACCCTCGACCTGCGCACCTACCGGCGCTTCGTCTCGGTAGTGCCGCAGGAGTCGATCCTCTTCGACGGCACGATCCGGGAGAACGTGGCGTACGGCATGGACGAGGCCGACGAGGAGACGGTGCGGGCGGCGCTGCGGGACGCCAACGCGCTGGAGTTCGTCGACCGGCTGCCGCAGGGCCTGGACACCGTGGTCGGCGAGCGCGGCGCCCGGCTCTCCGGTGGGCAGCGCCAGCGCCTCGCCATCGCCCGCGCCCTGATCCGGGATCCCAGGGTGCTGATCCTGGACGAGGCGACCTCGGCCCTCGACACCCGCTCCGAGGCGCTGGTGCAGGAGGCGCTGGCCCGGCTGCTGCACGGCCGCACCACCTTCGTCGTGGCGCACCGGCTGTCCACCGTGCGGGGCGCCGACCGGATCGTGGTGATGGGCGACGGCCGCATCCTGGAGAGCGGGACGCACGACGAACTCCTGCGCCACGGCGGGGCGTACACCCACCTGCACGGCGGACAGGTCGCCTGACCGCTTCCGGTCAGGCGGCGCTGCTGCGCGGGATCCGGTGCGGACAGGCCGCGTCGTGGTCCGTGCCGAGACTCGTCCACCAGCGCTCGCAGCAGGCCGCGTCGAGCTCCTCCCGGACGATCTCGTCGGCGGCCGACCGCGCGGTTCGGCGCGGCCCGGCACCGGCCGCGCGCAGATCGCGGATCAGCGTCTCGCGTACGACGGCGATGACCGGGACCAGACTCGCGGCGGCGAACAGACACGCGGCCCAGGCGGGGCCGTGCAGCGTTTCGAGGAGCGTGGTCCAGGCGAGTCCGCAGCTGGTGGCGAGATAGAGGGCGCAGAGGAGGCGGCCGGAGCGGTTCATGAAGGTCACCGTTCGTGCTGGGTCGGTTGCCCTCTGTTCAACGCCCGGCGGCCCGAGGGGAATCGGGTGGGTCGGTGGTATTGCGTCAATTGCGGTACGGGGTAAGGAAGTCGGTCATCGGGTCCCGGACGTCGCAGCCGACGTCACCGGGTTCCCGTTCGCGTGGAACGCGGACCGGTAGGCCTGCGGAGTCGTCCCGACGACCTTGCGGAAGCGCTCGCGGAAAGCGGTCGGCGAGCCGAACCCGGCCTGCTGCGCGATGCGCTCGATCGGGCGGTCGCTGTTCTCCAGCAGGTACTGCGCCCGCCGTACCCGCGTCCGCAGCAGCCACTGCAAGGGAGTCGTGCCCGTCTGCTCGCGGAACCGCCGACTGAAGGTGCGCTCACTCATCCCCGAGCGGGCCGCCATCGCGCCCAGGGTGATCTCGCCGGCCAGGTTGTCCTCGATCCACTCCAGGACCGGCTCCAGGGTCGAGCCGTGCGGCACGGGCGGCAGCTCGTGCACGATGAACTGGGCCTGTCCGCCCTCCCGTTCGAGCGGCATGACACACCTGCGGGCGGCGTCCGCGGCGACGGCCGAGCCCAGATCGCGCCGGATGATGTGCAGGCACAGATCCAGCGCGGCCGCGGCCCCGGCCGAGGTGAGGATCTGCCCGTTGTCCACGTACAGCACGTCCGGCTGCACCTGCACGCGCGGGTGCCGCCGGGCCAGTTCACCGGCGGCCGCCCAGTGCGTGGTGGCCCGCAGCCCGTCCAGCAGCCCGGCCTCCGCCAGCACGAAGGCGCCCGAGCACACCGAGGCGATCCGGGTGCCGTCCGCGGCGGCCCGGCGCAGCGCCGCCAGCACCGGCTCGGGCGTCGGCCCCACGCCGGGTTTCCGGCCCGGCACGACGACGGTGTCGGCGTCCGCCAGCGCGTCGAGCCCCCGCTCCACCCGGAGCACCAGCCCGTCCCCGCGGACCTCCGGGGTCTCGGCGCACACGGTGACCCGGTAGGGGCTGCGCCCGTCGGGCAGCTGCGCCCACTCGAACACCGTCATGGGAGCCGTCAGGTCGAACGGCACCACGTCTTCGAGCGCGAGAATCGCCACAGAGTGCATGAACGCCACGATAGACGGATTCCCGCCATAGCTGTGACCTGGGACAGAGTCAGGGAGTGCTAGCAGGGGCATTGGCGGGAATCTGTTGGATCCTGTCGTTTCAGCCCCTGTGCGGCCGAGCCGAAGATCCCTAGCGTGAGCCGCGCACGGCTGATCGATCCACGGAAAGAGCTTCTCGATGACCAAGGTCCTGCTGTCCCTGCACGTGCTCGTGGCCATTGTCGCCATCGGCCCCGTCGCGGTGGCGGCCAGCATGTTCCCGCCGGCCGTGCGCCGGGCCGGCGTCGACGCGGCGGGGGTGGGGACGGTCCGGTTGCTGCACCGCATCTGCCGCATCTACTCCGGCATCGGTCTCGCCGTGCCCGCCTTCGGCTTCGCCACCGCCTCGGCCATGGGAGTGCTCGGCGACAAGTGGCTCATCGCGTCCATCACCCTGACCGCGATCGCCGCCGGCATCCTGATCGCCTTCGTGCTGCCCCGCCAGGACGAGCTGCTGGACCAACTGGCCGCCGAGCAGCCGGTGGAGCGTTCCGGCACCGCTCGACTCGCCATGTTCACCGGCGTCTTCAACCTGCTGTGGGCGACCGTCACCGTCCTGATGATCGTCCGGCCCGGCTCGACGACCGGAGCCTGATGTGACGCACACCCCCTCCGCGGCCGTCAAGTACTCCTGAGTAATTCACACTGCGGTCTGCCGGGGCGCATACACTCGTCAGCTGTGCCCATACGCATGGGCCAGCACACGAAAGGCGTGTCGACGGGTGTTCCAGGATTCCCCCATCTACGACCGACTCGTCGCCGAGCGCGGCGACGTCCCCACCCAGACTCGCCGTGAGGCCGAGCGCGTGAACCGGGAACTGGAGTACGCCATGCGACCGCTGCAGTCCTTCGCTCCCGGACCGCTCCCCGAGCGGCCCGCGTCCCCGGGCGCGGGTTGGCAGCGGACGGCGCTGCTGCCGGGCTCGCTGCCGCACTGACCGGCCTCAACACACCTTCGTACTGGAGCCGTTGACATGCGACCGCGGTTCGGGGCCGTCGTGGGCCAGCCACTCCGCGATGGTCCGGGCGATCGGCTGGCCCGTCTCCACCTCGACGAAGCCGAACTGCCCCGACTGGTTGCACTCCAGGAACCACCAGGTCCCGTCGGCGTCCTCGGCGAAGTCGAAGGCGCCGTAGGCCAGTTCGGCCCGCCGCATGTAGGCCTGCACCGCTCCGGCGATCCGCGGCGGCACCTCTGCGGCCTGCCACGGTATGTCCGCTGAGGCGAAACGGACGTCGACCTGGTCGGGGTCGGCGTCCTCGGCGGTCGCCTTGCGGGCCGCCAGCAGCCGCTCGCCCACCACGGTCAGCCGGATGTCGGCCCGCTTGGCGACACGCCGTTGCAGCAGCGTCGGTCCGAACGCCACGGCCGAGAAGTCCGCGTCCGGCGTCACCCGGCTGGTCGGCACCGCCCGCGGCGGGTCCTGCGGGTGCGCCCCGGAGACCGGCTTGACCACGAGGTCCGGATAGCGCTCCGCGAACTCCCGCGCCGCCTGCGGGAACGTCGTGATCAAAGTGGCCGGGACGGGCAGTCCGCAGCCCTGCGCCGCCCTCAGCTGCCACGGCTTGTGGCGGGCCCGGCGGGCCGCGTCCGGGTGGTTCATCCAGCGGGCGTCCGAGCCGCGGAGCAGGCCGTAGAGCGCCTGGTTGGACTCCTCGGTCAGCCAGTCCGAGGGCTCGGGCGCCCGGGTGGCCGCCGGGCCCGGCCTGCGCATCCATATGGAGCGCAGACCGGAGATGCTCACCAGGCGGCCCGCGGACTGGAGATGGCCGCGGAAGGCGCCGTGCACGTATTCACCGGACAGCGCCACACCGCCGGGGAGGTCGGCGGGGTCGAGCCGGACCACCGGGACCCCGGACGCGTTGAGATGCACGACCACCATGTCGGCGGTGACATCTTCTTCACAGGTAAGTATCAGCACGGTCATGGTCGGCGGTTCCGCGTTCAGTCGTCGAAGTGAGTCTTGGAGCCGGCGGTGGAGGTCGTGGTCCCCAACTCTCTGAGCAGGGCCAGGTCACGCGCGGCGACCCGGCCGTCGCTGAGCACGTTCAACTGCAGTCCGGAGTCGTAGACATACGGAGTCGTGGCCTCCAACTCCACGGCCGGACGTGCGTAGTTGAGCGCGAACGGTTGCATCGTTTCTCCCTCGTCGGTGCTGCGCCGACCGACCGCTCCCTGCCCTGTGGAGCCCCTCGGTCCGCCGACTGCCTTGCCCTTCCAGTCACTTATACGAATCGAACGAGTGATTGGTTTCCTTACTCTGCGTGACCATGGGGGATTTATCGTTATTCGGTGTCCGTAAAGGCGCACTGAGGGTGCGAAGTGCGAGAAGGAGGACGCCGATGTCGTCCAGATACACAGGGTCCGGAAGCAGGTCGGTGGGCAGCACGAGATAGAGGACGGCACCCCAGAAGACCCAGCGCGGGCCGGTCGGCAGTCCGGCGCGCCGCAGATCGCGCCGGGTCCGCACCAGCCGCACCAACAGCACGACTGCCAAGGTCAGGACGAGTGCCGCAAGGGCCACGGCGACGACGATCACCGTTGTGGTCGTATCCACGGGTCCTCCTAGGACGGGCGGGCCCGAACGGCGCGCCCTCATCTCGGATTCCCGCATCCACCCTTCGTACGTCGCCCGCGGGCGACACGTCTCATTCCCGTGGCTCACCCGAGTGGCACGGTACGAGGGTGGCGCTTAGTAATGGCACGTAACGTCGCGTGAGCGCACTCGGGTGGCGCGAGAGCTCGCCGAACTCTTCCATCTCTCCCATGGAGCAGAGAATGAGCACCCGCTCTTCATCACCTCAGCCCAACGATCCCTCCATAACCACCGCTCACGACGACCCGGTCAGCGCCCTCGTGCACGCCGCGGTCGCCGACCGCCCGCTGGAGGAGGTCGCCCGGCTGATCACGTTGCTGGAGGAGTCCCCCCAGTACGCGCAGGCCACCGTCGACGCGCTCCGCGCGGTCGGCACGGACCGGTCCGTGGAGGACGTCACCCGCCTGGCCGCGCTGCTGACCCGGCCGCCGCGCGACGCCGACAGCGCCGACGAGGCGATCCGCGCCGCGGCCGGGAGCCGTCCGGTGGAGGAAGTGACCCGGCTGATGGCGCTGCTGCACCAGTCGCCGATGGAACCCCACTGCGGACAGGAGGCGGCTCGCGCCGCCGCCACCGCGCGACCGGTCGAGGAACTCGTGGAACTCATCGGACGGCTGAGCGAGGAGCGCGAGGCGCAGGCCACCCGGCTCGCAGCCCAGACGCCGCCGCGGCCGTTCGGGGAGGAGCTCCTCCCAGGCGCCCTGGGACATGAGGAATCGGTCCTCCCCGCCGTTTTCCCGCCACCCGAAGCCGAGGCCGCGCTCGCTGCCGTGGACGCCCGCACCCCGCGCCGGCTCGCCCGCACGCCTGCCCGGCCCGCAGCCCGCGTCCAGTGGCCCGGCCTGGTCGCCGCCGCCGCGCTGCTCGCCTGCGCCCTGCTGTGGTTCCCGGTGCACCGCGACGGCGCGTCGCTGCGCACCTACGGATTCGCCCTCGGCCTGTCGGCCCTGTGCGCGGTGGTCTCCGTACTGCTGACCCTGCGGCCCGGCCTGCCCGTGCTCGCGGTCGCGGTCGTGGTGCCGGCGCTGCTCGCGGCGGCCCAGCTGTACGAGGGGCGGTTCCACTCGGCACGGCTGTCACGGGCGCTGGACCTCACACTCGCCCCGAACTGGATCGCGGGCCTGGCCGCCGTATGCGCGTCGCTCGCGGCCCTGACGGCGCTGCTGGTGCGGCTTGCGTCCCAGGTGCCGATGGTGAACGCGGCGGCACGTCCACTGGTCGGGGCGCGCCGCCGGGCGGACTGACCGCCGTCGAACCGCGGCGGGGGCGAGCCGATCCGGTCGTCGAACACGCGGTGGTGCGGATCGATCCGGCGCCGAATCCGCCTCGGGCGCCGAGCGGTTCGGCCGCCGGCTCCGTCTGAAGCACCGGGCGGCTCGGCCGTCGGCTCCGTCTGAAGCACCGGGCGGCTCGGCCGTCGGCTCCGTCTGGAGCGCCCGGCGGTTCGCCCGCCGAATCCGGGTCAGGCGCCGGGCGACTCGGAAGGCTCGCCGGAATCGTCCTGCTTCGGCTTTACGTCCTTGTCGGCGGTGTCGGCGGTGTCGGTGTCCGGTGCGGGGCGCAGCCCCCTTGCCGTCTCCTTGAGCCGCTCGAAGGTCCGCGTCAGCCCCTGGAAGGGCGAACCGGCGGTTCCGGCCGCGGGCTGCGGGTGCGCCGGGGCCGGGGTGCCGGATTCGCGGTAGGCCTCGAGCGCCTCGTGGGCGCGCTCGGCCGCCTCGCGGTACAGGTCCCGGGACTTCGTCATCGACTCGAGGGCCTCGGCGTACATCGCCACGAGCCCGCGCTCACGGGCGAGTTCCTCTTCGAGCGTCATCAGCCGCCACTCCTCCCGCAGCGCCGCCACGACCTCCTCGGCGCCGTCCGGCAGGGGCGGCGGAAGCGCGGCCAGGCGGCTCAGGGCGTCGACGAGGTCCGTCGGCCGCGAGCCGTCGAGGAACACCGTGCGTACGGCGAAGTCGGCCGCGTCGAAGGCGTGTCGGTCGGCCGGCAGCAGCACGGCGCCGCCGCGGGGGAGTTGCACGCCGAACTCGCGCAGCGCGCGGTTGACGATCCGCAACTGGTCCGGGGCGGCCCGGTGTTCGAGGACGCGGTGGCGCAGGCTCGGCGGCAGCAGCGGGCCGAGCGGACCCCGGCCGTGTGCGTCGGGCGTCATCGCCTCGTGCACCACCAGGTTGATCGTCCAGCCGTCCCGCACGGAGTTCCGCAGCAGCTGCCGGATCTCCTTGTCGTCGTCCGTGGGCAGGTGGTTGACGCGCCGGAGGCGCAGCCCGGTGCCGGGCTCGTGGTCCCAGTCGGCGTCCGGTTCGTCGGGCCAGAACATGGTGGCGGGCGAAGGCCACTCCTGGTCCCAGGGGCGCTCGGCCTCCGCGGCCAGCGTCCATGCGTGACCGCCCTCCGCGCCGGGCGTCAGCGTCAGCCGGGCCCGCACGGTCACCGTCCCGGCGACCCGCCAACGCGTCTCGAAGGCGAGGGGTGAGGTGTCCTCGGCCGCGGGCAGCTCGAGGTGGTCGTCGACGACCCCGCTGCTCCGCAGTCGTCGCAGGGTCCGGCGAACCGCGTCGGGCGCGTCGGATCCGGGATGGTGGCCGTGGGCCAGCCACAGGGTCGGGGAGGGCGTCGGGCGGGCGGTGGAGGAGAAGCGCATGAGTCCATCAGGTGGCGGGGGCACGTGCAGCCACCAGTATCGTCCGCGCGGTTCCGCGGAGATCGGGCGGGGTGTCTCACACGGGATGTGCGCGGCGCACTCGGGGTGCGAGCGGAACACTCCACGCCGCGGCGTTTCACTCGTGCCCCACACGCACTCCGGCCGCGAGAATGACGCCCCGAACAGGGCCCGCCCACCATCCGCTTCGGGGCGGGCCCTGTTCGCGGCGGCGGTGGTCGCATCCACCGAGCCCGGCGGTGCCGGAGTCCGGCCGGCACCGCACGGACGCCGCCCCCTCCGCCACGACACGCGCAACATGGCTCCGCGGCGCGCTATATATCGGAAGCCGAGATATCATGGCCGCATGGCATCGAGGAACATGACCAATGCGGCGTTCTTCGTCCTCACCGCCCTGGCCGACCAGCCGCGACACGGCTACGGCATCCTGCGCGAGGTCGAGGAACTGTCCGACGGCGCCGTGCAGTTGCGCGTCGGCACTCTGTACGGGGTGCTGGACCGGCTCACCGCGGACGGACTGATCGTGCTGGACCGCGAGGAGGTGCACGAAGGCCGGCTCAGGCGCTACTACCGTCTAACCGAAGAGGGCATGGGGGCCCTCGACGCGGAGGCGGAGCGGATGGCGGCCGGCGCCAGCGCCGCGAAGAAGCGCATCGCCGAGGGCCGCGGCGCACCGGGCGCGGTCACCAACCCCGCCCAGGGCCCCGGACTCGCGGGAGGTCTCGCATGACGACGCTGCTCGAAGCCCGCTACCGCACGGTGCTGCGGCTGCTCCCCGCCTACTACCGGCGCGACCGCGAGGAGGAGATGGTCGAGGTGTACCTGTGGGACCTCGACCGCGACACCCAGGACCAGAGCAGGCCCACCCTCGGCGAGGTGGCGAGCGTCGCGGCACTCGCCGTGCGCACCAGGCTCGCCGCCACCGGCGCGCCCCGGCCCTACGTGCTGCTCGGCTCGGCCGTCCGCCACTTCGCCCTGTTCGCCGTGCTCCTCCAGGCGGCCACCGTCGTCGTCGACCGGGTCCTTGAACTGACCTGGGCGTCGACGCACGGTGCACGCGAGTGGGACGTCTTCCTGTCCGGTTTCTCCGGGCACGGGCCCACGCCCGCCGTCGTCGAGATCGCCGTATGGGTACTGCCGCTGCTGTGGCCCGTCGGCTTCTTCGCCCTCGTGCACGACCGAAGGCACCTGGCCCGCGTGTCGGTGCTGCTGGCGGCGCTCCCGTCGCTGTGGCCGTTCGCCGCCCCGCTGTTGAGCGGGACCGGGCTGGGTGCGCCGTGGTTCGCCGCCTCCTTCGCCCTGTTCGCCTGGCTCTCCGCCCTCGCCCTGTGCGTCGGCCATCACCGTGACGCCCCCGCGGCCCTGCTGCCGGTCGGCTCACCCGGCCTGGTCTTCGCGGCGTGCTGTGTGGTGACCGGCGGCTCCGAGGTGCTGCTGCCCGCCATGGCCGACGCGGCCTGGGCGCCCGCCATGTGCTTCGTCGTCGGAGCCCTCGGCTGGCTGGTGTGGCACACCCGCCGCGCCGACCGGAGCGCCGCCTGCGGTGCCCTGGCCCTCGCCGTGCTCGGACTGGTCCTGCTCGCGGTGCGCGTGGCCATGCTCTGGACCTGGCTCGGCGTACCGGTGCCCGCCGTGCTCGTCGGCAGCGCGGTCGCCCAGGCCGGGGTACTCACCCTCGTCGTGGCCGTTCTGGGCTTCGTGGCCAGGCGCGACCTCGCGACGCGCTGATCCGCGCGGGCGATACGGTCGCCCCATGTCTGACGCCCGGTTGACCACCTCCTCGTATCTCGTGCTCGGCATCATCGACAAGTTGGGCGAGGCGAGCCCCTACGACGTGAAGGTGGAGGCGGCCCGCACCGTGGCGCCCTTCTGGTCGGTGCCGCACGCGCAGGTGTACGCCCAGTGCGACCGCCTCCTCCAGGCGGACCTGCTCTCCCAGGTGCGGCAGGAGAGCGGCCGCAACCGGCGGGTGCTGACGCTCACCGAGGAGGGCCGGGCCGCGCTCCAAGGCTGGCTCGCCGACCCGGAGTTCGTCCCGGTCGAGGCCCGTGAGCGCGGCATCCTCAAGCTCTGGTTCGGCGGCCGGCCCGATGTGCTCGCCCCCACCCAGGTCGACGAACACGTCCGGACCCTGGGGGAGTACGAGGAACTCGCCGCGAGCGTCGGCGAACTGCTGACACCCGGGCAGCGCGAGGCCCTGGAGTTCGGCATCCGCTACGAGCGCATGATGGCCGACTTCTGGCAGTGGGTGGAGCGCCGGGAGGAGCGCACGACGGACGGTTGACCTCGGCCGGGGCGGGCCCTACCTTCTCGATGGTCCAGAAGAGACTATTGCGGGGTCGGGCCGATCCCTGGGCAAGGAGTCGTCGTGCGTCGTCCAACGAAGGGGACCTGGCGCCGCGTGGCCGTCGTCTCCCTGACGGTCGTGTGCGTGTCCTACGCGCCGGTCGCGATGACCGAACTGTGGCCGTACGCCCGCCCCGGAGCGCCTGCGTTCGGCGAGTGGCTCCTCGGCCGCATGGTCTCGCCGAGCTACGTCGCCGACGCGCTGGCGACCAGGATCGCGCCGTACCGGCACAGCCTGATCCCGATGATCGTGCACTCGGTGCTGGGCGGTGTGCTGATGCTGCTCGGTCCGGCCCAGCTGTTCACCGCCTCGCGTCGGCGGACCCGGCTGCACCGGATCCTCGGCGTGCTGTTCGCGGTCACCGTGTACGCCTCGATGGCCAGCGCCGCCCTGTACCTGGCCCGCACCGCGCCCGAGGACGCCTTCAGCGGAGCGGCCTTCTGGATCGTCCTCGCCACCATCCTGTTGGGCACCGTGCTCAGCGTGACCTTCGGTGTCCTGGCCGCGATCGGCGGCTACCCGGACCTGCATCAGCGCTGGATGCTGCTCTGCTACGGCTATCTGCTCACCGCGCCGCTGCTGCGACTGGAGTGGGGCGCCCTGCCGAGGCTGCTGCCCGGTCTGCCGATGACGGCGATCAACCTCGTCGCCATCCAGCACCTGGGCTCACTCGTCGTCTTCGGTGCGCTGATCGCCTCGCGCACGCTTGACCGGCGGTCACGGATCGACGGCGTGACGGGATCGTGGGCGCCGCTGCCGGTACTGGTCGCGGCCCATCTGGCCGGTGCGGCGGGCCTGTTCTGGATCGCCCGCTCCTACCTGGACTTCGGCGCCACGGGCCACCGGCTGCTGGTGGCCTACCTGCTGCCGTACGCCGTGGCGTACGCGGTGATGGCCGCAGGAGCCCGGCGGGCCGGACGGGAGGGGCGCGGCTGGGCGCGCGAGGAGTGGCGGCTGCATCTGACGGCGCTGTGCCTGGCGCCGGTGCTGTCCGTGGGCGCCGTACCGGTGCTGGAGCGGGGTCTGGACCTCGACCCGCACACCGCGCTGACCGCCGGTGTCGCCATCGGCTGCGGAATGCTGGCGTTCGCCGCGAACGTCGTCGTGAGCATGCGGGTCATGCACGCCCGCGAGGTCCTCAAGCGCACGGTGTCGGCCGACCGTACGACCGCCGTCGGTGTCTCGGCGCCCGTCGCCTAGCCGTCGGCCGTCGCTCGGCCCCGTCGGGCGCCGGCTCCCGGAACCTCCCTTCGGAACCCCTCCCAGGAAACGGAACAGGCCATGCCGAACCCGTCCGAGCTCCCCGAACCGGCCGCGCCGACCTCGACAACTTCCGCTCCTGCCACGGAGGACGGCCGACCGCTGACCGCAGGTGTGGCGATGCTGGCCACCGCCGTAGCAGTGATCAGCCTGCTGGTCGGGGGACTGCTGACGCTCGTGAACATGACCGGGCACGTCTTCGGCGCCTGGCCCTCGCCCGACTCGCTGAGCCAGGGCCTGGTCGGTGCGGCCATGCTCGGCACCGCACCGGCCCTGTTCACCGTCAACCGGGCCCGCCTCTGGCAGCAGGCCCGAACTCTGCTGTACCCCTTGGCCGTTGTCCTGGTCGGCCTGTTCCTGGTCAGCCTGCTCGACGCGGACCGGCTCTACCTCGCGACCGGTGGCAACATCGTCCCCGTGCTGTTCAGCCTCGGCTGGCTGCTGACGCTGGGCGCGCTGACGATCGCCGCCGCCGTCCTGCTGACCTGGCAGCACCTCACCCCCGCCACGCCCCTCGCCGCGAGCACGGCACCGCTTCCGGGCTGGTCGAAACCGGCGCTGGCGGTGCTGGGTTCGTCCTGGCTCGGCATCGGGGCGGGCCTGGTGACCCGCCCCGGATTCTGGGCCGACTTCGTCCCCTGGAGCACCAACCGGCTCGACGCCCAGGCCCTGGGCGTGTGGGCGCTGGCCCTGGGCGTCGGCATCCTGGGCGCCCTCGCGGAGGACGACCTCGACCGCACCCGCCCGGCCCTGCTCGCGCTGCCCGGCGCGGGCGCCGCGGTGACCCTGGTACTGGCCTTCCGCGCGCCGGGCGTCGACTGGTCCTCCGGCCCCGCGCTCGGCCTGGTCTGCATGGTGGGCGGCCTGTTCCTCGCGGGCGCGAGCGGGCGCGTGCTGCTCGCCCGCGCCTCCGCGGTCACCCGTGGAACGTGATGTACCCGTTCCCGTCGGCGTCGCTGCCGCTCTTCGTGTACGCGTGCGAGTCGGCGCCGGCGCCGGACGGCTTGTACACGTAGATCGTGTCCTTGTCGTTGTTCCACATGAAGTTGCAGTTGTTGCGGTACACGACGTTCTTGCTGTCGGAGTCCGTGCCCTTGCCACCGCGGAGCTTCACGTAGTCGCCGGGCTGGAGGGAGTGGTTCTTGGTGAAGGTGAACTTGTTGCCGGCCTTGTCCTTGACCACGTAGCCCTTGAGGTTCACGGTCGTGTGGGCCGAGTAGTTCTTGATCGTCAGGTACTCGTCCTTGGTGTTCCCGGTCGTGCAGCTGTTGGAGTCTCTGCCGGGCGCGTCGTACTGGATGCCCTTGATCTTCAGCGCGGACGAGTACTCGGTGGCGTGCGCCGGAACTGCCGTCAGAACGGCCAGCGTCCCCGCGGCGGTCGCAGTTGCCGCGACAAGGCGTATGCGCATGTGAAACATCCCCCCTGTGTGGATTTTCCGTGAAGAAACGGAGCGTATACAACCACGGGGGCGCGAGGGCTCACTTCACCGAATTGATGTGTTCCAGTCCAGGAGTCGTACGAGTTCGTCCTCGCCGGGCCTGACAGGTGCCCCGCTCCGGGTGGCGGCGGACGGGGAGTGCGTGCCGCGCGAGATGTTTCCGCTCACGGTGATGTTGTGTTCCACGCGCGGCCGGCGCAGCTCCTCGTAGAGCGAGAGCGCGGAATCGGTGTCCGGGGCGTCGCGCAGGGACTTGGCGAGGATCACGGCGTCCTCCATCGCCATCGAGGCGCCCTGTCCGGTCGCGGGAGAGGCCGCGTGGGCCGCGTCGCCCAGGAGGAGGATCCGGCCGGAGCGCCAAGGCGTGCCCGGCGGGAGCTCTGTGGCGTTGGTGACCAGGACGTCCTCGGCGGTGGCGGCGACGATCTCGGCGGCGGGGGCGGAGTCCTTGCGCAATGACGGAAGCAGCAGTTCGCGCCAACCGGCCGGTGTGCCCTGGTCGATGGCCTCGGCGGGCAGCGGGTCACCGGCCACGCGCGCGAACCAGTACGTCTCCCCGGTGGGCGAGACCGCGTAGCCGAAAGCGGCCTCGCTGCCCCGCACCATCGTGATGTGCGCGTTCCCCGCGGACACGGGCCCGGCGCCGGTGTAACCGTAGAAGACGCGCTGGCCCGCGTAGAGAGGGCGCGCGTCGGGGGCGATCGCCTGCCGGACCGTCGAGTTGAGGCCGTCGGCGCCGATCAGGACGTCGGCGGTCGCGGTGCCGCCGTCGGCGAAGTGTGCGGTGACGCCCGTGCCGTCCTCCTGGACGGAGGTCAGCCGGGCGCCGTGCCGGATGGAGATGTCCCGCCGTGCCGCCTCCGCCTGGAGCGCGGAGTTGAGGTCGCCGCGGCGCAGACACCGGTACCGGAGGAGCGGATCGCCCGCCTCTCCGAGGGGTGCCTGCGCCAATTCCTTGCCGGTGTCGTCGAGTACGCGCATCGAGGTCAGCGGGAAGCCGAGCGCGGTGACCGCGGGGGAGGCGTCGATCTGCGCGAGGGCCCGCATGCCGTTGCTCGCCAGCGTGAGGAACGCGCCCAGGTCCTCGGCCGAGTCGGGATGCGCCTCGTGCACGGAGACGTCGAAGCCCGCCTTGTCCAGTGCCAGAGCCGTCGTCGTACCGGCGATTCCGCCACCGATGACCAGTACCCGCGCCACGCCCCACCTCGCTCGTCTCCGTGTGACCTCTGTGGTCGCACATGCACAGAGAGGAACGTCCGAGCGCGGGCTGCGGTTCCGGACCATTCGTCACCGTCTTGACTGGTGACGCATCGGCTGCAAGCATGGTCACCAGTCGAACCGGTAACGGTCGAATGAGCTTCGAGCGCAGGAGCGTGAGATGGCGATGCAGGAGAAGAGGGCGGCGGACGCCGCAGAGGCCGGACGGCGGGCTCGGTTCGGGGCGCTGCCGGAGCGGATCCGGCTGGAGGACACCGTCGAGGAGCGACCCGCCACGGTGCCGGATCCGGCGAGGGACGCGTACAACGCCGACGAGTGGCTCGTGCGCAACTGCCTTTGACCGGCGTCCTGATTCGATGGGTGCCATGAGTGACAAGATCGCGCTGAGTACCTGGCCCACCCCGATGGAGCCCGCACCCCGTCTAGCCGACCGAATCGGCTTGCACGAGGGCGACCTGTGGATCAAACGGGACGACCTGATCGGCCTCGGCGGGGGCGGGAACAAGGTGCGCAAGCTGGAGTGGACCGTCGGCGCCGCACTGGCGGCGGGCGCGGACACGCTGGTGACCACGGGGGCCGCGCAGAGCAACCACGCCCGGCTGACCGCGGCCGCCGGCGCCCGGCTCGGGCTCGACGTGGTGCTCGTCTTCCCCGGTACGCCCGACAGTGCGGCGCACGGCTCCGGGAACCTCGTGCTCGACAGTCTCTTCGGGGCTCGCGTCCACTGGGCCGGCCCGGGGGCGCCGAGCGGCCTGGGCCGGGTGGCGGAGGACGTCTGCGAGCAGTTGCGCGGGGAAGGAGCCCGGCCCTTCCTGATCCCTTTCGGAGGCTCAAGTCCCTTGGGGGCGCGGGGCTACGTGGACGGGGGCGAGGAACTGCTGGCCCAACTGCCGGACGTTGCGCATGTGGTGGTGGCGCTCGGCTCCGGCGGCACCATGGCCGGTCTCGTCGGCGCGCTGGGGGCGGAGCGGGTGCTCGGCGTTCACTGCGGGGCCGTGGAGGATCCGGTCGCCACCGTCGCCGGACTCGCCGGCGTGGACCCCGGGTCCCTTCGGGTGCGCACCGACCAGGTCGGCGCGGGATACGGCGTCCTGACCGAACCCGTCCTGGCGGCGATGCGGACGGCTGCCGCCACCGAGGGCATCGTCCTGGATCCCGTCTACACGGGGCGGGCCATGGCCGGGCTGCTCGCCGCCGTGCGGGACGGTGACATCGCGCCGGGGGAGCTCACCGTGTTCCTGCACAGTGGAGGGCTGCCGGGACTGTTCGGTCACGCGGAGACGGTGCACCGCACCGTCTCCGCGTTGTCGTCCCGGAAGCCCGCCTGAGCGACCGTCAGGCGCCGCTCTCCCGGAGCATGTCCTCGCGCTCGACGATCTTCACGCGCTCACGGCCCTGCGGCTCGCCCAGCGCCTTCTCCGCGGCGTCCAGCCGGTACCAGCCGTCCCAGGTGGTGTAGCGGACGCCCCGCTCGGCGAGGAACGCGTCCACGGCCTCGGGCTCGGGCGCGGTGGGGGTCTGGAGGCGGTCGTTCGCGTAGTCGTCCAGCAGGTTCGACACCGTCTCGTTGGCGTCGCCCTTGGTGTGGCCGATGAGGCCCACCGGGCCGCGCCGGATCCAGCCGGTGACATACGTCGACTGAAGGTGCTCGCCGCTCTCCTGGACGACCCGGCCGCCCTCGTCCGGGACGGTGCCCGAGTCGATGTCCCAGGGCAGCTTGGGGAGCTTGTCGGAGAGGTAGCCGACCGCGCGGTAGACCGCGGTGACGTCCCAGTCCTTGAACTCGCCGGTGCCCTTGACGTTGCCGGTGCCGTCCAGGGCGGTGCGCTCGGTGCGCAGGCCGACGACCTTGCCGTCCTCGCCGAGGATCTCGGTGGGCGACTCGAAGAAGTGCAGGAACAGCTTGTGCGGGCGGTCGCCGACGTCGCGGATCGCCCAGTTCTCCAGGGTCTTGGCGACCATGTCGGCCTGCTTGTTGCCGCGCCGGGTCTCGATCGAGCCCGCGTCGTAGTCGATGTCCTCGGGGTCGACGATGACCTCGATGTTGGGGGAGTGGTCCAGCTCCCGCAGCTCCATGGGCGAGAACTTCGCCTGCGCCGGGCCGCGGCGGCCGAACACGTGGACTTCCAGGGCCTTGTTGGCCTTGAGGCCCTCGTGGACGTTCGGCGGGATCTCCGTCGGCAGCAGCTCGTCCGCCGTCTTGGCGAGGACACGGGCCACGTCGAGCGCGACGTTGCCGACGCCCAGCACGGCGACCTTCTCGGCCTCCAGCGGCCAGGTGCGCGGCACGTCCGGGTGGCCGTCGTACCAGGACACGAAGTCGGCGGCGCCGTACGAGCCGTGCAGCTCGATGCCGGGTATGCGCAGCTCGCGGTCGGCCGTCGCGCCCGTCGAGAAGATCACCGCGTCGTAGAAGGCGCGCAGGTCGTCGAGGCTGAGGTCGTTCGGGTAGTCGACGTTGCCGAACAGGCGGATCTGCGGCTTGTCGAGCACTTGGTGGAGGGCGGTGATGATGCCCTTGATGCGGGGGTGGTCGGGGGCGACGCCGTAGCGGATCAGTCCGAAGGGCGCCGGCATGCGCTCGTAGAGGTCGATGGACACACCGGGCTCGGCGGCCACGTCGGACTTGAGCAACGCGTCGGCGGCGTAGATCCCGGCGGGGCCGGCTCCGACGATGGCTACCCGCAGGGGGCGGGGCATGATCAGGTTCCCTTCGAGCGGCGATAGATCGACTCGAACGGGAAGCCTAAGCTAAGGCAAGCCTAAGTCGGTACGCGGGTCCGGTCTATGGGCTCATAAATCAACTTTATGAGCCCATAGAAAGCTTACCTGTCGGATCAGCCGATGTGGTAACTGTCCCCGTACACCTTCCAGTCCAGCGGGGTGTTCAGGCACAGGTTCCCCTTGCGCAGGAAGACCCGCTGCTCGGTGTCGACCCGCGTGGTGTCGCTGTGCGCCTCCTCCTGCTTCATCGCCCACACGCGCGCGTCCAGGAAGGCGTTGAGGTATGTCGTCTCGTCGCCGCCCTGGGTCGGCGGCTTCGCCTTGTTGAGTGCGCGCTTGCGTATGTTGCGGAAGCTGGTCGGGTCGTCGCCGTCGCCGTGCATGACGATGGCGTCGTAGTACGTGAACTGCCCGAGCGTGCCGAGGCCGTCCGTCTTGCCCTGCTTGACGGCCGGGTTGAAGTAGACGCGGTCGCGCTCGTCGTTCTGCGCCTGCTGGAACGCGCTGTCCTGGGCCGCCTTGCGCCAGTCCTTGGGGAAGTTCGGGTCCAGTCCGTCGTGCGAGTCGCTGCCGTTCACCTGGCGCAGGGCCGGCAGGTATTTGGCAAGAACGTTGGCCGGCTTGCGGTCGGTGTAGAGCTGCACCAGGTCGAGCATGTCTCCGGTGCCCGAGCAGAAGCCGATGATGCCGGCGGTGTAGCCGCGGCCGTCGCCGATGTCCTCGATGTACTTGTACTGCGCCTTCCAGTCGAGCGAGGAGTTCTCCGCGCTCGACACCAGCTTCATGGCGATCTCCTTCTTCGCCGGGTCGTCGAGCCCGACACAGCCCGCGGCGGCGGTCGCGGAGGCGTGCGAGGGGCGCAGCAGGGGTGCCGCCACCAGGGATGCGCCGAGCAGTGCGAGGACGGTGCGGCGCGAGGTGTGGGCGGGGCGGGGCAGGTCGTTGGACGGATGCCTCACGGGGACTCCAAGTGGAGGTGGGGGTGGGGAGTTGGCCGTGCGTGACTCTGATAGGAAGGTTTCCTATCAGAAGACTGTGACGAGCGGCACCCATCGCGTGAAAACTTCGTAGGGAAGAACGAAAAGGCGAAGCGTCAGGGGAGCGGCTGCTCGGCCCAGATGACCTTGCCCTCGGGCGTGTAGCGGGTGCCCCATCGCTCGGCGAGCTGCGCCACCAGGAAGAGCCCGCGGCCGCCCTCGTCCGTCATCGCCGCGTACCGCAGATGCGGCGAGGTGCTGCTGCTGTCGAAGACCTCGCAGATCAGGGTGCGGTCGAGGAGCACCCGGACGCGGATGGGATCGGCGCCGTAGCGGATCGCGTTGGTGACCAGCTCGCTCAGGATCAGCTCGGTGGCGAACGTCAGCTCGTCCAGGCCCCATTCGGCCAGCCGCCCGGTGACGGAGGCGCGCACCTCTCCCACGGCGGCCGGGTCCGAGGGGACCTGCCATTCGGCGACGTGGCCGGCGGCGAGCGCACGGGTGCGGGCCACTATCAGGGCGACGTCGTCGCTGGGCTTGTTGGGCAGCTGGGTCTCCAGCACGGTCCGGCAGGTGTCCTCGGGGGACTCGCCGGAGCGTTCCAGCGCGCCGCGCAGCAGATCGAGCCCCTCGTCGATGTCCCGCTCGCGGTTCTCGACCAGGCCGTCGGTGTACAGCACGAGCCGGCTGCCCTCGGCCAGTTCGAGGTCGGCCGTCTCGAAGGGCAGGCCGCCGAGGCCGAGCGGGAGACCGGCGGGCACCTCGGGGAACTCGACGGTGCCGTCGGGCCGGACGAGGGCGGGCGGCGGATGGCCCGCGCGGGCGATGGAGCAGCGCCGGGACACCGGGTCGTAGATCGCGTACAGGCAGGTCGCACCGGTGACCGGAGCGCTGCCGTCCTCGGCCGTCTCGTCCTGGTCGATGCGGCCCACCAACTCGTCCAGCAGGCCGAGCAGTTCGTCGGGCGGCAGGTCCAGCGCGGAGAAGTTGTGCACCGCCGTGCGCAGTCGGCCCATGGTGGCCGCGGCGTGCAGCCCGTGCCCGACGACGTCGCCCACGACCAGCGCCACGCGGGCGCCCGACAGCGGCAGTACGTCGAACCAGTCGCCGCCGACGCCGGCCTGGGCCGGCAGATAGCGGTAGGCGATGTCCAGCGCCGACTGCTCCGGGAGGTTGCGGGGCAGCAGGCTGCGCTGGAGGGTCACGGCCATGCTGTGCTCGCGCGTGTACCGGCGGGCGTTGTCGATGGAGACCGCGGCACGGGCCACCAGCTCCTCGGCGAGGGCGAGTTCGTCCGCGTCGAACGGCTCCGGCTTCTCGGAGCGCCAGAAGCTGACCACGCCCAGGACCAGTGTCCCGGCCCGCAGCGGCACGGTGATCAGCGAGTGGATGCCGTACCCCACGACCTGAGCGGTCCGCTCCAGGTCCTGTGCGTGCCAGCCGGGCGCGAGGTCGAGGTCTGGTTCGAGGACGGCCTGGCCGGAGCGGAGGCTGCGGGCGTGCGGCGAGGAGTCGACGAACCTGATCTGTTCGCCGACCGGGTAGAGGGGGGCGTCCTTGCGGATGCCGCCGACGGCGGTACGGCGCAGTGGGGTCACCGCCTCGGGCTGGCCGCCGTCGAGCACCGCGTCGAACAGGTCGACGGTCGCGAAGTCGGCGAACCGGGGCACGGCGAGCTCCGCGAGCTCCTGGGCGGTGCGGGTGACGTCGAGACTGGTGCCGATGCCCACTCCGGCGTCGTACAGCATGTTGAGCCGCTCCCGGGCCGCCTCCGCGCGGCCCGACAGGGCGCGCAGCTCCGTCGAGTCGCGGAGTGTGGCGACGCTGCCCGGCGGGCCGCCCTGGACGTCCGTGGGGCGCTGGTTGACGGCCAGCAGCCGGTCCTTGACCAGGTGCACCTCGTCGGTGGCCATCCGGCCGGAGGCCAGCAGCTCGGCGGTGTCGGCGGGCAGGCCCAGGTCGAGGACGTGCCGGCCCTCGGCGTCCTCGGGCAGGTCGAGCAGGCGGTGCGCCTCGTCGTTGGCGAGCAGCAGCCGGCCCTCGTCGCCGGCGATGAGCACGCCCTCGCGGACGGCGTGCAGCACGGCGTCGTGGTGCTCGTACATGCGGGTCATCTCGTGCGGGCCCAGGCCGTGCGTCTGGCGCAGCAGCCGTCTGCTGACCAGCGCGGTGCCGGCCGTGGCCAGGGCGAGTCCGACGGCCGCGGCGAGCAGGACCAGCGGCAGCTGGCGGTTGGCGGCGCCGCCGACGTTCGCGGTCGTGATGCCCGCCGAGACCAGGCCGACGACCTTGCCGTCGTCCGCCTTGATCGGTACGACGGCCTGTACGAGGCGGCCGATCGTGCCGTTGATCTCCTCGGTGACGGTCTGGCCGGCCAGCGCGGGGGCGATGTTCCCGACGAACTTCTTGCCGATGCGGTCCGGTTTCGGGTGGGTGTAGCGGATGCCGTCGGTGTTCATGACGACGATGAAGTCCACGTCGGTCGCCTTGCGGGCGGCCTCCGCGCGCGGCTGCAGGACGGCCGTGGGATGCGGGCCGGCGAGCGCCTCGCGGGTGCCCGGCGCGTTGGCGAACGCCTCGGCCACGGCGACCGAGCGGTTGCGGGCCTCCTGCGTGCTGTCGTGCCGCGCCTGCAGGTAGAGCGCCACGACCGCGGCGACCACCAGGAGCAGCACGATCACGACCTGCAGGACGAACACCTGACCGGCGACGCTGCGTCCGGTCAGCGCCGACCGCAGCCCCGCGAACCGACCCTCGTCCGGCCGCCCCGCGTGCGCGAGCCGCCGGGCCGTCGCACCGCCCGGCGTCCGCGCCGTTCGCCGTCCGTGCGCTCCATGGGCGCCGTCCGGCGCACCCTCGGCACGGGCACCGCTGGGGCGACGGTTCGACCCGGCCCCGGAGCGGCCCAGAAGTCGGACCATGTGCCCATGTCTACACTGCCCGGCCCCAGGAGGCGAGAGGCGTCACAGTGGGTGACACGGCACGCCCCTGGTCGGCACGCCGCGGACGGGCGGCTGCGTCGGACTCAGCGTCGCCCCGGGTGTGCGACACGCCGGGTGGCCAGCAGCAGGGCGATGTCGTCGGGGCGGTCGGCCGTATGGCGGGCCGTGGCGGTGAGGCGGTCGGCGATGCCGGCGAGGGGGCGGCGGCCGGGGCGGGTGGCCGGGGCGCCCGCCTTCGCCAGGGCCACGCGGAGGGCCGTGATGCCCTCGTCGATGTCCGTGCCCGGCCGCTCGACCAGGCCGTCCGTGTACAGCGCCAGGACGGCGCCGGGCTCGATCCGCAGCTCGGCGACCGGGTAGTGGGCCTGCGGATCCACCCCGAGCACCACCCCGCCGGGCAGGTCGACGACCTCCGTGTGGCCGTCCGGGCGGCGCAGCAGCGGCGGCGGATGGCCCGCCCGGGCCGCCCGAGCCACGCCCGAGACCGGGTCGAGCCGGATGTAGCAGCAGCTCGCGAACTGGCCGGGGTCGAGATCGATGAGGAGGTGGTTCGTGCCGCTCATCACCTCGTCCGGCGGCCGGTCGCCGAGCGCGAACGCACGTACCGCGCTGCGCAGTTGCCCCATCGTGGCCGCCGCCTGCACGCCGTGCCCCTGCACGTCGCCGATCACCAGTGCCAGACCGTCGCCGGCCTCCACGACGTCGTACCAGTCCCCGCCGATCTCCATGCCCTGGGTGCCGGGCAGATAGCGGCCGGTGGTCTCCACCAGCGGGTGGGCCGACAGGCGGCGGGGGAGGAGGGCCTGCTGGAGGCCGCGGGCGAGAGCCGCCTCGCTCTCGTAGCGCTGGGCCTTCTCCATGGCGTGGGCGATGAGCCCGGCCAGCGCGGTCAGCACGGTCCGTTCCTCGGTGTTGAAGGTGCGGGGCCGGTCGAAGCCGAGGATGCAGGAACCGACCGGTCTGCCGGAGGCGATCAGCGGCAGGAAGACGCGGGCCCCCTCCGCGGCGTCCAGGGCGATGCCCGGGTAGGCGGCCGTCAGCTGCTGCATCGAGTCGAAGAAGAGCGGCCGTCCGGAGGTGAGGGTCTCCACTCCAGGGAGGTGGGCGTCCAGGCCCACGCCCTCGAAGGGGGCCAGGAACCCCTTGGGAAAGCCGGTCTCCCAGGCCAGGTACAGGTGCCGGTCCTGGAGGAGGTAGATGGCGAGCCGGCGGCCGCCGAACGCGGGCAGCAGCTCCCGCATGACCACGGCCGACACCTGCCGTGCCGTGACCGCCTCGGTCAGCGCGATGGCGAGCACGATCGGCCGGTAGAGCGGGGCCATCGACGGCACACCGGGCGTGGACACCTGGCCCGTCCCCTCCGGCTCGGTCAGGGGCACCAGGTCGGCGGCGGCGTCCGCCACAGGGCTCGCCGGGGTGAACGTGCAGGTCAGGGCGTCCGGTCCGGGATAGACGGACACGTCGAGCCAGGAGCCCTCGTAGGGCGGTGTGTCGGTCGGAGCCCCGTCGGCGGCGGGGAGTCCGACGTGGAAGCGCACCGGCTCCGGGGACAGCAGCGCGCTGCGCAGATGGTCCTCGCAGTTCGGCTGGTTCAGCCAGGGCACGCCCTCCCACAACGACCGGCCGAGCAGTTCCGACCGCGGGCGGCGCAGCAGCTGTCCGGCGCGCGGATTGGCGTACAGGATCAGCCCCAGCCGGTCCACGCAGAGCACGCCCTCGGGCAGCAGGTCCGCCGCGGCGTCGGCCGCCGCGCCGGGACCCGGCTCGACGACCGAGCCCCGGACCGGGTGCGCGCCCGACGGTGAGCCGCGCCGGGCGGGTCCGGCGTACGGGCTCCACAGCTCCACCAGCCGCAGCGCACCGTCCCCGTCCCGCACGTACAGCGGCAGCGACGGCGGCCGGCCCGCGGCGGTCTCCCGCAGCGCGGCCAGCACCCGCTCCGTCTCGCCCGGGGCCACGGCCTCGGCGAGCGTCTCCACCGACGCCCCGAAGGTCCCGGCCGGCCGGCCCAGCAGGGCGGGCAGCCGCTCGTCCACGGTCACCACGTCCGTCACGGGATCCCAGGCGAAGCCGCCGGCCCGCCCCACGGGCGGACGCGCGCCCGGTGGCCGTACGCAGACCGGCTCGCCGTCCCAGGCGACCTGTGGCCGGTCGCGGTCCTCCAGGCGGCACAGGGCCGCGCCCAGCTCCTCGGCCTGCCGGACCAGGCGGTCGCGGTGCTGGAGCAGCTCGGTGGTGTCGGTGGCCGAGGGGCGCAGCACGGTCAGCACCCCGTAGGTCGTGGACCCGCCCACGACCGGCACGTACAGCGACCCGAACTGGAACGGCAGCCCGGCCGCGAACTGGGGATAGCGGCGCATCGTCTCGGCGGCGTTGGGCAGCACCACCTGCACGCCGAGCCGGTAGGCGTCGGCGACCGGGAACGGGCGGTCCACGTGCATCCGCCACCAGGGCCGGAAGAGGGGGCCCGGCAGCCCCGCGAGCACGGCCAGCCGCAGCAGTCCGGGCGTGCCGGAGCGCAGATAGACCCCTCCCGCGTGGCCGCCGGCCGTGTCGATCGCCTCCGTCGAAGCGTCGACCAGCAGCGCGGCCAGCTGCCCGGGCGTCCGGTGTGCGTCCTCCGCGCTCCCAGTCATCGGTCCTACCTCGTCCGTGCGCCGTCCAGCGGGCGACACAGCAAGAATGCGCCACTACGGGGCTGCGGCGCACCTGGGCGGACGGAGACATCGGACAGAACGGGAGGTGACGTAAAGATCACCGTTCCGGTGCATCGGGTGATAGGTGCCATGGGCACGCATTCGGCTGCTGTATGAGATCGCCGGCAACCCCGCCATCTGGATGGTCACGCGGACCGCCGCCCGCGACAGCGTCCTCGGGGGCACCTCATACCCGAGGGTGCCGACGTCATGTGGAGTCCCGGCGGTCGTCACGGTCGAACCCGACGCCCTGGCCGTGGAGTTCCACCAACACAGGGCAACGTCCATGTAGCGGCCAACCATCCCCGGTCATGGCTTGGCCAACTCCCTACTGCACGTTGGCCACATGTTCACCACCCACCCCTGATGTGCCCCGCCGCTTCGAGCGGAGAGTGATCGGTGGCCCGCCTGCTGCGCCGGGCCGGCCACCACTCCGCAGAGCTTCTCCCGCTCAACAAGGGGCAATCATGGCCGAGTTGACACGTCGTAGACTCCTGGGTTCCGCCGCGGGCGCGCTGGGCGGCGCCGCGGCCCTCTCCCTCCTCCCGCCGAGCGTCCAGAAGGCCGTCGCCGCCGAACCTCCGAAGAACGGTTCGCTGCGCGACATCGAGCACGTCGTCATGCTGATGCAGGAGAACCGGTCCTTCGACCACTACTTCGGCACCCTTTCGGGCGTCCGCGGCTTCGCCGACCCGCACGCGCTGAAGCTCGGCACCGGACGGTCCGTCTTCTACCAGCCGGACGCCGTGAACCCCAAGGGCTACCTGCTGCCCTTCCACCTCGACACCCACACCTCGAGCGCCCAGGCCATCCCGTCCACCAGCCACGCCTGGTCCGTCCAGCACCAGGCCTGGAACGGCGGCAAGATGGACCAGTGGCTGCCGGCCCACCGTGCCGCCGACGGCGTCAACGGCCCTTACGTCATGGGCTACTACACGCGCGAGGACATCCCGTTCCAGTTCGCGCTCGCCGAGACCTTCACCGTCTGCGACAACTACTACTGCTCGGTCTTCGGCCCTACCTGGCCCAACCGCCTGATGTGGATGACCGGCACGATCGACCCCGGCGGCACCAAGGGCGGCCCGATCATCAGCAACGTCGCGCCGACGCCGTACCGCTGGACGACGTACGCCGAACGGCTCCAGGCGGCCGGCGTCAGCTGGAAGGTGTACCAGGAGGACGACAACTACGGCTGCAACATGCTGGAGCAGTTCCAGACCTTCAAGGACGCCCGGCCCGGGTCCGACCTCTACGAGCGGGGCGTGCGTCGGCAGCCCGAGGGCACCTTTGAAGACGACGCCCGCAACGACCGGCTTCCGGCGGTGAGTTGGATCATGCCGACCAGCTACCAGTCGGAGCACCCGGACTACCTGCCCGCCGCCGGCGCGGACTTCGTGGCCTCCAAGATCGAGGCGATCGCGTCCAACCCGAAGGTGTGGCGCAAGACCGCCTTCATCCTCAACTACGACGAGAACGACGGCCTGTTCGACCACGTACCCCCGCCAACCGCACCCGCCGGCACCAAGGACGAGTACATCCAGGGCCTGCCGATCGGTGGCGGCTTCCGGGTGCCCGCCATCGTCATCTCGCCGTGGACCGTGGGCGGTTGGGTCGCCTCGGAGGCCTTCGACCACACCTCGGCTCTCCAGTTCCTGGAGCGCTTCACCGGGGTCGAGGAGCCGAACGTCAGCGACTGGCGACGGGACACCTTCGGCGACCTCACCACCGCCTTCCGCTTCCGCGACTCCCGCCCGCGCCCGCCGCGGCTGCCCGAGGACACCGCGGAGCAGTTGGAGAAGGCCAAGGAGGAAGTGGCAACGTTGCCAAAGCCGACCCTGCCGGGAGCGGACCAGACCTTCCCGCACCAGGAGCGGGGGCGCCGCCCGCACGTGTGACGCACGGACGAGGGCCCGGCCGCGCGACCGGGCCCTCGCGCCGGACCCTTGCGCCGGACCCTTGCGCCGGACCCTTGTGGGAGCGCTCCCATCCGATGCAGGATGCCGGTGTGACTTCGTCTCCCGCCATCCGCCCGTACCGCCCCGAGGACCGTGCGGCCCTCGACGACATCTGCGTCCGCACCGCGCATCTCGGCCAGGACAGCCGCCCCTTCTACGCGGATCCCAGCATCTTCCCGGTGCTCTTCGCGGCGCCGTACGCCCACCTGGAGCCGGAGCTGGCCTTCGTCCTGGACGACGGAGACGGCCGGGCCGTCGGCTACGTCCTCGGCACCGCCGACACCCCCGGCTTCGTCGAGGCCTTCCGCACCAAGTGGCTGCCCCTGGTGGCGGACCGCTACCCGGAGCCCGCCGGACCGCCCGGCACCGCCGACGAGGCGATGATCCCGCTGCTGTACAACCCTGAGCGGATGATCGTCCCCGAAGTCGCCGGGTATCCGGCCCATCTGCACATCGACCTGCTCCCCGCCTGGCAGGGCCGCGGCCTGGGCCGCGAGCTGATGCGGACCTTCCTGCGCGCCCTGCACGACCGGGGCGTCGCCGCCGCGCACCTGTGCATGGTGACGGCCAACACCCCCGCCAGGGCCTTCTACGACCGCCTCGGCTTCCACGAGATCGAGGTGCCGGACCCCGGTCCGGTCACCTATCTCGGCCGTACCACAGGGGAGTTGGACTCCCTCTGACGAGACCCCGCGCCTATATCCAGGTGTCCAGCCACATCCGAGCGTGCCAGTCCGAGTAGGGGATCGTCTGGCCCGTGTACAGCGGGAAGAAGTAGATGAAGTTCCAGATGATCAGCAGCACCAGCACGCCCGCGCCCGCCATGCCCACGAGCCGGCGTCGCTCACTCGCCCCCGGCGGTCCCAGCAGGGCGCCCACCAGCAGGGCCACGGCCAGACACAGGTACGGGACGAACGCGACGGCGTAGAACGAGAAGATCGTACGGTCCTGGTAGTTGAACCAGGGGAGATAGCCGGCCGCCACCGCGCACAGGACGGCACCGGAGCGCCAGTCGCGGCGCATGGCCCACCGGTAGAGGAGGTAGGCGAGCGCGAAACAGGCCGTCCACCACAGCAGTGGTGTGCCCAGGCCGAGGATCTCCTGG
The DNA here is from genome assembly GCF_050936785.1 of Streptomyces sp. CA-249302. NCBI lineage: Bacteria > Bacillati > Actinomycetota > Actinomycetes > Kitasatosporales > Streptomycetaceae > Streptomyces > Streptomyces sp. CA-249302. The sequence goes on from NZ_JBNJMG010000001.1 coordinate 10,507,107, forward strand.
GAGCAGTCGACGCTGGTGCGGCAGCCCTGCTGGCCGGGTTTCGGGGACTCGTAGTAGAAGGACACCGGCCGGCCCTGCACCAGCCAGCTCCACGGGTTGGACTTGTAGCGGTGCCAGGAGTGCAGGTTGATGTTGAACTCGTAGACCGCGTGCTCGTAGTGCCACAGGCTGCGCAGCGGGGCCGGGATCCACGACCAGGTGCCGCCGCGGCCGTCGGCCCAGTGGCGGTCGTAACCCTTGTCGGACAGGAACCAGCCGGTCCAGGTCGCCAGATACGTCAGCACGGCGACCGGCACCATCGAGACCACCGACCAGCCCAGGTCCTTGCGCAGCACCGCCCGGTACGGGCTGTACGCGCCCGCGACACGGCGGGCGCCGACGTCCCAGAGCAGGGTCAGGGCGGTGAAGAAGACGAGGAAGTAGAGGCCGTTCCACTTGCTCGCGGCCGCCAGGCCCAGGAAGACAGCGGCCGCCAGGCGCCACGGGCGCAGGCCGGTGCCGGCGTGTTCGCCGGTCTGGGGGTCGGGGCGCGCGAAGCCGTCCGGGCCGACGGGCAGGGCGGCCGCGAGGCGGGCGCGGGCCCGGTCACGGTCGACGAGCAGACAGCCGAAGGCCGCCAGCGCGAAGAACATGACGACCAGGTCGAGCAGCGCGGTGCGGCTCATCACGAAGTGCAGGCCGTCCACCGCCATCAGGGCCCCGGCCAGGCAGCCCAGCAGCGTCGAGCGGAACAGGCGGCGGCCTATTCGGCACAGCATGAGCACCGACAGGGTGCCCAGCAGCGCCGTCATGAACCGCCAGCCGAACGGGTCGAGGCCGCAGAGGTTCTCGCCGAACGCGATCACCCACTTGCCCATCGGCGGATGCGCGACGAAGCTGCCGGCGTCCGAGAGCGGGATCACCTGCGGGTCGGCAAGGATCTTCGGGTCCGCGATCTTGCGGTCCGGCCAGGTGCCCTCGTAACCGAGCTTCAGCAGCGACCAGGCGTCCTTCGCGTAGTACGTCTCGTCGAAGACCAGGTCGTGCGGCTGGCCCAGCCGCCAGAACCGCATCGCCCCGGCGACGGCAGCGACGAGGAGCGGGCCGACCCACGCCATGGATCCGGCGAGGCGCCGGGCGAGCGCCGGGCCCAGGCCCAGGAACTCCCAGATCCGGGTGCTCGGCTCCGGGAACGGGGGCACCAGGCGTTCGCGGGTGTCGGTCCGTGGGGCCGGCGTGTACCCGAACCGGCGCAGGCGCTGCGCCCAGGAAGTGGTCTCGGGTTCCGCGGCCGGGCGGACGTCCTCATCGGCGCCGGCCCGTGTGGGGGTGTCACTCGTCACCCGGTCATCGTAGGGAACGCCAGTGCGGGCCAAGCACCGGCGGCGGTCCAGTTGCTAGGGCGGATCCCCGCGCCGGCTCACCTCGGCGGTGCGAGCCCCGACCGCGCCCTCGCCGCGGTCGGGGCCCCTTGCGCACCGGCTCAGGGGTGCGCGGTCAGGTGCGGACCCGTGACGCCGCCGAGCCACTTCAGCCCGTCGAGCAGGAACCGGTTCTGCGCCTGGCTCGCGAACGTCGACGAGAACGTGGTGTCGGTCTCGTAATTCATCGCGTTGTGGCCGAAGTTGGCGTACAGCATCCGGTACTTCGTGTTGGTCCACAGGATCGGGCAGTAGCCGCTGTACCAGCACTCGCTGACGGACGAGGTGAAGGTCGCCGGCAGGTTCCTCGTCGAGGGCTGGGTGCGGTCCTCGACGCACAGGACGACCTGGCGAAGCCGTTCTGCGCGGCCTGAAGGGCTGCGCGGCCGCGTGCGCCCGGGGCGCGGACAGTCCTGTCAGCAGGATGGCCAGCGGGACGAGGACGCGTACGGCGCCGGTTCTCACTGCGTGCATCAGCCGGTGTATCCGGCGAAGACGCGGGTGTAGTCCCAGGCCTGCTGGCTCACCCCGGAGCAGCTGTCGTCGGGGCCGCCGGTGCACGGGCGGTCGCGGTTCGCGGACCAGAAGGTCAGACGGGCCAGGTGGTGCTGCTGGGCGTAGCCGAGGATGGTGCGGAAGTCGGCGACCGTCACCTTCTCGTTGTCGTCGGTGATGCCGTTCATCGACGAGATGCCCATGTCCCGGTAGGCCTGGTCGTCGCTGTAGCCGTAGGCGCTCTTCAGTGCGGACTTGAGCCCCTCGGCGGCCTGCTTGGTCAGCGTGCCCATGTTCCTGCCGGCGCCGCCGAAGTCGAACGGCATGATCGCCCAGGCGTCCACGGAGAGACCGGACGAGGCGGCACGCTTGATGAGGCTGGTGTCCGGGCCGCTCTGATCCGTGCCGATGGTGATGTACACCTTGAGCCCGGGGTTCTTCGACTTCACGGTCTTCAACGCGTCGACCGTGCGCTGCTGGACGGCGCCGCCGCTGTAGGCGGCGGCCTCTATGTCGATGTCGATCGCCTTGAGGCCGTAGGCGTTGATCACCTTCTGGTAGGCGGCGGCCAGTTCGGTCGCGTTGGAGCAGGAGCTCTCCAGCTTGTTGCCGCTGTAACCGCCGAAGGAGGGGATGATGTCACCGCCGTTGGCGCGGACGGTCTTGACGGTCTGCTGGTCGACACCGCCGGTCAGGGAACGGGAGCCGTCCCACTGCGGATTGCAGTGCCCGTTGCTGAGGACGAAGGCGAGCGTGAACCACTTCACGCCGGTCGCGTTGGTGATGGTGGTAGGGCTCGGCGGGCTGCCCCAGCCGTTGTAGAGGTACGGCGCGACGGCCATCGGCGCGGGCGCGGCGGCGTCGGCGGACGGGGCGGCGACGAACGCGGCGGGCAGGGTGAGCAGGGCCGTGGCGAGGCTGCCGCGCAACAGGGCGCGGCGGGTGGGGGGTTGGGCTCTCATGAGTGGGTTCACAGCCTTTCGCAGGCGGCGGACGGTGGGGGGGGTGGCAGCACAGAGCGGTTCACGTGGGTGAACTTGGGTCGTACACGTGAAGCCGTGTGTCCGGGAACCTAAAGGTCTGAACCAAACACGTCAAGGGTGCGGACAAGTGGCCCATGATGGGCGGGTGACTTCGCTGACCTTCGACGACCACTGTCGCGAGATCGTCTCCCAGACCGACCTGCTCAGAACCCAGGTCGGAGGCGCGGACCCCACCACTCCGGTGCCCACCTGCCCGGGCTGGGACCTCGGCCGGCTGCTGCGGCACGTGGGCGGCGACCATCGATGGGCGGGGGAGATCGTACGGACGCGAGCCGCCGGGCCGCTTCCCGACGCGGGCGTCAACGACCCGGCCGCATATGCCCACTTGGACGGCGACGCACTCGGCGCCTGGCTCGGCGAGGGTGCCGCGGAGCTCGGTGCCGCCCTGCGCGGTGCCGGGCCGGGGGTGCCCGTGTGGACGCCGGCCGACGAGCAACTCGTAGAGCAGTCGACGTCGTTCTGGGCGAGGAGGATGACCCACGAGACCGTCGTCCACCGCGCCGACGCGGTGCTGGCGACGGGCGGGGAGTTCACCCTCGGCGAGGGGCTCGCGGTCGACGGCGTCGAGGAGTGGCTGGCGTTCTCGACGGTCCCCGAGGCGTACGAGCCCGGACCGGACGCGCCCGGCCTGCTCGGCCCCGGGCGCACGCTCCGCTTCGAGGCGACCGGCGCCGGCGAATGGCTCGTCGACCTCACCGGCGAGCGTCCCGTATGGCGATCCGGTGGCGAGGCTGCCGCGGTGAGCGTCCGCGGATCGGCGACGGAGCTGCTCCTGTTCCTCTACCGCCGCCCGGTCCCCGCCGTCGAAACCCGGGGCGACACGGCGCTGCTCGACCTCTGGTTGACCCGCACCGGCTTCTGGCTGGAGGTGTAACGCCTCGGTGAAACAAGGGAGTTGAGCACACGCGCAGATGGGTTGGTGTGGCCGTCGTGCTCCAAGATCGCAGAACGGGCCACTGTCTGAACCGGCGTCAGCCACCTGGCTTTGGGCGGCGAACGGCCCATGGGTGCGCCGTCACTCGCTCAGATCCGCGAAGTCGGCGAAGAGCGTGGGGAATCGGCGTCCCAGAAGTGCCGCAGAAACTCCATGCCTTCGCCGTAGTCCCACACGTACGCGGCGGCCACACCGCCCGGCGCTACCACGCGCGCCGCCTCGGCGATCGCGACGGAGGGCTCGGGCCGGAAGTCCAGCAGCAGCCCGCTCACGACCCCGTCCATCGTGCCGCCGCCGTCAACGCCCCGAACCGCAGCCCATGTCCAGTCGGCGCCCACCGGACGGGCGGGCCGGCCAGTTCAGGAAGTCGTCGGCGACCAGCCTGCTCCAACGGCCCATGTACCGCTCGTACGCATTCCCGGCGGTCCATACGTCGAAGTCCTGTTCGCCCATGTCTGTAGTCAGCCGCGTCGGCTTCGGTCGTGCCACGCGTGCGCGTCCGGGTGCACGCGCTTACTGAGAGGTTCCTATGAATCTGTGGTGCGGTTGAACACGCCTGTGCCGGTGTCCGTATGGGGTCGAGGGATTTCCATGCCTGACCGCCATGATCCGTAGGAGAACTCTCGTGGGACGCAACACGCGCAGACGCCCGACAGGACCGCGCCGCGCAACCTTCGCGGCTTTCGCCCTGATGCTGGGTGGTGGCGGGCTCGTCGCGGCCAACGTCTACGCCTCGGCGACGGAAGGCGGCTCGGGCACTGAGCAGTCGACCCGCAGCGCGGCGGCCGGCACCATCGACTGTCCCGACGTCGGCAGCAAGCTGACCGAGGTGCCGGACCAGGCACGGGGCGAGGTCGACAAGCAACTCGCCTCGCTGGACCAGCAGATAGCCGAGGCCTACCAGCGGTTGCAGTCGGCGACGCCGGAACAGCGCCAGGACAGCGGCTACACCGACGACGCCGTCATGAAGCCTCTGAAGGAGCAGCGGTCCCAGACGCTCGACCGCATCGGCGGCGCCATGGAACAGGCCGGGCAGAGCGCCGACGGGCTCGACTCCATGGCGGACTGCTCGATGCGGACGTGGAACGACCAGAACGCCGGTCAGGACAACGGCGACTCCCAGGACGGTCAGCAACAGGGTCAGCAACAGGGCCAGGGAGACGGCCAGAACGGTCAGAACGGCGGGGGTCAGCAGAACGGCAACGGCGGGCAGGCCGGCAACGGGCCCGTCGCCGGGGACTATCAGGACATCAACTCCGTCCAGCCGAACGCCCCGGCCCCGAACCTGAACTCCTTCGTCTCCAAGGGCACCTTCACCACCAGCTGCGGTGTCAACGCCAACGGGCTGTTCAACTCCGACAACGTGATCGTGGCCCCGGGTGTCACCAACGGCGCCCACCACTTCCACGACTACATCGGCAACCAGTCCAACAGCGCCTTCGCCAGCGACGACGACCTCGCGAACGCCGACACCAGCTGCGAGAACCCGGGCGACAAGTCCACGTACTACTGGCCCGTGCTGCGACTTCAGAACGGCACCCAGGAGCAGGACGCCAACAAGCCCGGCGGTGGCATCGAGGGCAACGCCGGTCAGATCGTCCAGGCCAAGCAGGTCACGCTCACCTTCATCGGCAGCCCGCGCAGCAAGGTCACCGAGATGCCCCGCCTGCTGCGCATCATCACCGGCGACGCCAAGGCCTTCGTCAACGGCCCGGCCAACGCCAACGCCTCCTGGAGCTGCACCGGGTTCGAGGACCGGCAGCTGAAGGACAAGTACCCGCTGTGCCCGCAGGGCAGTGACGTGGTCCGCACCTTCCGCTTCCAGAGCTGCTGGGACGGCCGCAACATCGACAGCGCCAACCACCGCACCCACGTGGCCTTCGCGGACGCCCAGGGCAACTGCCCCAGCGGCTTCGAGGCCATCCCGCAGCTGGTGCAGCGCATCGTCTACGACGTCAAGGCGCCGAGCCTGAACGACGGCGGCAAGACCACTCCCTTGTTCGCGGTGGACTCCTTCCCCGAGCAGCTGCACAAGCCGGTCACCGACCACGGCGACTTCATCAACGTCTTCGACGCGGGCCTGATGAAGGAGGTCGTCTCCTGCATCAACGGCGGCCGCAACTGCGGCGCGGGCACCGGCGAGGACCCGGGCTCGGACGACGGGGCGACCCAGCCGCCGACGGAGAACCCCTCCGACCAGCCCACCGAGAAGCCGACGGACCAGCCCACCGAGGACCCCACCACGCCGCCCGCCGGTGACGACAACGGCAACTCCGGCAGCGACAACGGCAACTCGGGCCAGGACAACGGCGGTTCCGACAACGGCGGTTCCGACAACGGTGACGGATCCGACCAGCAGCAGTCCGCGGACCCGACGACCCAGGCCCCGGCGACCGAGCAGCCGGCTTCCGACGACGCGCCGACCATGTCCAGCACCTCGGAGCCCAAGGTCTACGCGAAGCCCTCCGCGTCCAAGAGCACCGCGGCCGCGCAGGGCGGTTCCTCGGACGACGGCTCCAACAACACCGGCGACAACTCCGCCCAGTCCACGGGCGGCAACGACGCTTCCGCCGCCAACCAGACCGAACCGCAGGCCGTCCAGGGCGGCCTGGCCGAGACCGGCACCACCCTGTGGCCCGCCGCGGCCGGCACGGCCCTGCTGATCGCGGGCCTGTTCCTGCTCACACGGACGCGCCGCCGCTACGTGCGCTGACACCACACCAGGGGGCGCCCGGACCGACCGTCGGCCCGGGCGCCCCCTGGCGTCGGTCAGGTCTCCGGCTCGGAATGCCGGACCGCCTGTTTGACCTCGGCCTCGACGTCGGTACGCGGCTTCCCCGACTCCTTGGCGTACTCGGTGACCGAGGACTGCGCCTCACGGGCCAGGTCGCGCCAGGCGCGCCACGCCGTCTCGTACGTCTCGGTCTGCTGTCCGCTCCAGCCGCCCGGCTGAGTCGGTGGGCCGTACGAGTGCCGCAGCTCCTCGACCCGGTTGTGGGCCTGGTCGGCCGCGCGCTGCTTCTCCACGAGTTCGTCGAACGTGTGCGTCACGCAAAGGGAGCATAAGCGGGCAATTCGCATCCCGCGCGGTGAGCCGCGGCGGCGGGGATCCGCAAACCTCAGTCCTGGTGGGCCAGGGCCTCACCCAGCAGCTCTCGTACGGCGTCCAGTGCCGCCGCGCGATCCTCCGGCACCACGCCGATCCGGGTGCGCCGGTCCAGTACGTCGGCCTCGTCGAGCGCGCCCTCGTGGCGTACCGCCCAGAGCAGTTCGGCTGCGGTGACGGGATGTCCCGGCAGTACGCGTTCGGCCAGTCGGGGGTCGGCCGTGCCGAGGGCGTGCACGGCCGGTGCCTCGGTGCCGTAGCGCCGGACCAGGTGGCGGGGGGCCGGCAGCGCTTCGAGGGCCCGTGGGGACGCGGCGCCGACGAGCGGGAGGGACGCGGTGGGGGAGGGGCCCGCGGTGAGGCGGCGGGTCCGGACGGCCGCGTCGACGGCGTCCTCGGCCATCCGCCGGTACGTGGTGAGCTTGCCGCCGACCACCGTGATCACGCCCTCGGACGAGGTGAGCACCGCGTGCCGGCGGGAGATGTCGGCGGTCCTGGCGGCCTCGCCGGTCGAGGTGTCGAGGAGGGGGCGCAGCCCGGCGAAGGCGCCGACGACGTTCTCGCGCCGGACCGGGGCGTCCAGCACCGAGCCGAGCACGTCGAGCAGGAAGCCGATGTCCGTCTCGGGCACCTCCGGCACGTCCGGGATCCCGCCTTCGACGGGTTCGTCGGTGAGGCCGACGTAGACCCGGCCGTCGCCCTGGGGCAGGACGAGGACGAAGCGGTTCGTCTCGCCGGGGACCGGGATGTGCAGGCCGGCCGGGAGCGGGCCGAGGTGTTCGGCGCGCAGGATGAGGTGGGTGCCGCGCGAGGGCCGGATCCGGATGCCGTCCACCAGGGCGCCTGCCCAGACGCCGGAGGCGTTGACGACCGCGCGGGCTCGGATCTCGCCCTCCTCACCGGTGAGTTCGTCGCGGACGCGGGCGCCGGAGCCGGTGAGCTCCAGGGCCCGGACGCGGGTCAGGACCCGTGCGCCGTGCGCGGCGGCGGTGCGGGCCACGGCGGTGACCAGGCGGGCGTCGTCGACGAGCCGGCCGTCCCAGGACAGCAGTCCGCCGCGAAGGCCGCCGTTGCGCAGAGCGGGGGCCAGATGACGGGTCTCCACCGCGGAGAGACGGCGCGGCGCGGGGAGCGTGGCCCGGGCCGTGCGGGCCGTCAGGCGCAGGGTGTCGCCCGCCTTGAAGCCGGCCCAGGCGAGCGCCGCCTGGCCGCGGGAGACCAGCGGGGTGAGGGGCAGCACGAACGGCTGGGCGCGGACCAGATGGGGCGCGGTGCGCTCCATCAGCACGCCCCGCTCGACCGCGCTCTCGTGGGCGACGTCGAACTGGCCGGCGGCGAGATAGCGCAGCCCGCCGTGGATCAGCTTGCTGCTCCAGCGGGAGGTGCCGAAGGCCAGGTCGTGGGCGTCGACGGCGACGACGGACAGCCCGCGGGCCGCGGCGTCCAGCGCCACTCCGGCACCGGTCGCGCCGAGCCCGACGACGAGGACGTCCACGACGGGACCGCCGACGGCCCCGGCGAGTTCACGCGAGCGGCGGGCGGCGGACAGGGACGAGCCGGGGGCGGGGTCGCTGCTCATGGCGTGAGGGTCCTCTCCAGGATGTCGCCCAACTCCGCGAGGAAGGCGGGGGAGTCGAGCTCGGCGTCGTCCTCGTCGGTCATGGTCCGCAGGGACAGGGTGAAGGACTGGACGATCAGCAGCAGCGACCGCGCCTGCCGCTCGGGATGGCCGGCGCGCACCGACCCGTCGGCGTGCCCTTCCTCGAGGCCGCCGGCCAGCAGCTCCAGCAGCGCGATCTGGCTGGCCCCGCGCCGGTCCAGCACATAGGGGAGCAGCAGTTCGGGGTCGACGTCGACGATCTTGCGGAACAGCGGATGGGCGCGGAAGGCGTCCACTCCGGCCACCAGGCCCTCCACGAGCAGACTCCGCGCGTCCGCCCCCGGTCTGGGCTCGGGGATCGCCCGGGTGGCCACGCCGACCCACTCGCGGGTCATCAGGTCGCCGACCAGCGTGCGCACATCGGGCCAGCGCCGGTACAGCGTCATCCGGGAGACGCCCGCGCGGCGGGCCACGTCCGTGAGCGTCGTACGGCGGACCCCGACGGCCAGGACGCAGTCCCGTACCGCGTCGAGCACCGCGTCGCTGTCCGAGCCGTTGTGACGAATAGGCGTCATGTGTCACAGTGTAACGCCTCGACGGGCCCCGGGTGCCGTCGGCGGACGGGAATCGCTCGAATCGACCGGTGAGGACGACAGTCATGGACATGCTGTGGAGCGGCTGGGGCGATCCGGCCAGGGCGACGCCGCTGCCCGACTCGGTGATCGGGCTGTTGCGCGATCTGCTCGGTGTGAAGCCGCGCGCCGTCGATCCGGTCGAGCTGGCGGACATCGCCGTACCGGAGCGGCAGTTGGACCCTGCAGCACACCGGGCGCTCGCGGCCGCGGTGGGCGGCGAGGAGCATGTGCGCACGGATGCCGAGACGCGGATCCGGCACACCCGCGGCAAGTCCACCCCCGATCTGCTGCGCATCCGCGAGGGCGAGGTCGACGACATCCCGGCGGCCGTCCTGCTCCCGGCCGGGCACGACGAGGTCCTCGCCGTGCTGCGGGCGTGTGCCGAACTCGGCCTGGCCGTCGTCCCGTTCGGCGGCGGAACCTCCGTCGTCGGCGGCCTCGCGCCCAGGCGGCGCACCTTCGTCGCCCTGGACCTGCGCCGCATGGACGGGCTGCTCGCCCTCGACCCGGTCTCCCGTACCGCCACCCTGCAACCGGGCCTGCGCGCCCCGCAAGCCGAGGCGCTGCTCGCCGAACACGGCTTCACCCTCGGCCACTTCCCGCAGTCCTACGAGTGGGCCACCATCGGCGGCTTCGCCGCCACCCGCTCCAGCGGCCAGGCCTCCGCCGGCTACGGCCGCTTCGACGAAATGGTCCTAGCCCTCACCCTCGCCACCCCCGAGGGCACGATCGACACGGGCCGCGCCCCGCGCTCGGCCGCCGGACCCGACCTCCGCCAGCTCGTCCTCGGCTCGGAGGGAGCGTTCGGCGTGATCACGTCCGTGACGGTCCGGATCCGCCCCGTCCCGCAGACCCGGGTGTACGAAGGCTGGCGCTTCGCCTCCTTCGAGGAGGGTTCCGCGGCACTGCGTCGGCTCGCCCAGGACGGGCCGCGCCCGACCGTACTGCGGCTGTCCGACGAGACCGAGACCCTCATCGGCCTCGCCCAGCCCGACGCGATCGGGTCCGCGGACGCCTCGACGTCCGCCGGATGCACGGCAATCGCGGGATACGAGGGTACGGAGGAGGACGTCTCGTACCGCCGGGAACGCGCCGCTGCCGTCCTGAGCGAGTGCGGCGGCACGCCCCTCGGCACGGAACCCGGCGAGCGCTGGGCCCACGGCCGCTACTCGGCGCCGTATCTGCGCGACTCCCTGCTCGACGCGGGCGCCTTCGCCGAGACGCTGGAGACGGCGACCTTCTGGTCCCGGATTCCGGAGCTGTACGCGGCCGTGCGGGACGCGCTGACCGGCACCCTCACCGAGGCCGGTACCCCGCCCCTGGTCATGTGCCACGTCTCCCACGTCTACGAGAACGGCGCCTCGCTGTACTTCACCGTCGTCTCCGCACAGGGCGACGACCCCGTGGCGCACTGGACGCGGGCCAAGCACGCCGCCAACGAGGCGATCCTCGCGGCCGGCGGCACCATCACCCACCATCACGGCGTGGGCACCGATCATCGCGACTGGTACGTCCGGGAGGCCGGGCCGCTGGCCGTCGACGCGTTGCGGGCCGTGAAGCGGAGACTGGACCCGGAAGGGCTGCTCAACCCGGGTGTTCTGCTGCCCCTCGAAGACTGACCGGAGGCCACACCGATGCGACAGTTCACCGCCGTCGTCAACCCCACCGCGGGCGGCTCCACCGGCGCCGCCGCGCTGCTCGCCGTGGCCCGGCCGCTGCGGGAGGCGGGGGCCGAGCTGGAGACCGAGTACAGCCGCAGCCTCGCCCACGCCCAGGAACTCGCCCGGGACGCGGGCCACAAGGGCCGGGTCGTGCTCGCCGTCGGCGGGGACGGCATCGCCGGCGGGATCGGCGGCGCGCTCAGCGGCACCGGAGCCGTGCTGGGGCTCGTCCCCGCCGGACGCGGCAACGACTTCGCGCGTGCCCTCGGACTGCCTTCGGACCCCGCCGAGCTGGCCCAGGTGCTGCTCCACCACGAGCCTCGCCCGGTCGACACCATCGAGGTCGAGTCCGCCGTCCACGACCGCACCGTCGTCCTGGCAGCGTCTACGCCGGCGTCGACGCCCTCGCCAACCGCCACGCCAACCAGGCGAGACTGCTGCGCGGCGCGGCCTCCTACTACGCCGGCGGCCTGCGGGCCGTCACCACCTGGCGGGCCGCCCGCTACCGCGTCACCGTCGACGGCGAGGAGCACCGGCACACCGGCTACACCGTGGTCGCCGCCAACTCCGGCTACTACGGCTCGGGCCGCCTCATCGCCCCCGACGCCCGCGTGGACGACGGGCTGCTGGAGGTGGTGATGATCAGCGAGGCGCCCCGGCGGCTGTTCTTCGCCCTGATGAACGACCTGAAGACCGGCGCCCACGTCGACCGGCCCCAGGTGCGCATTCTGCGGGGGCGGGAGATCAGCATCTCCGCCGACCGCGACGTGCCCTACGGCGCCGACGGCGAGGTCGAGGCCGTGCTGCCCGTCACGGTCAGGGTCCTGCCCGGAGCGCTGCGCGTGCTGTGCTGAACCGCGAGGTCAGCCGAGGTTGCCGGTCCGGGCGTCCCGCCACAGGTCGACGCCGCCGTCGGTGGCGTACTTGTCGATCTCGGCCAGCTCCTCGGCGCTGAAGTCGAGGTTCTCCAGCGCGGCCACGTTCTGCTCCAGCTGCTCGGTGCGCGACGCGCCGATGACCAGCGAGGTGACCCGCTCGTCCCGCAGCGCCCAGGCGAGCGCCATCTGGGCCAGGGTCTGCCCGCGCCGGGCCGCGATGTCGTTCAGCGCGCGCAGCCTGACCAGCATGTCCTCCGACAGCCACGACGTGTCGAACGACGTCCCGGCGGCGGCCCGCGAACCCTCCGGCACACCGTTCAGATAGCGCCCGGTCAGCAGCCCCTGCGCGAGCGCCGTGAAGCCGATGACCCCGAAGCCCTCCTCCTGGGCGGCGTCCAGCAGACCGTCGGTCTCGATCCAGCGGTTCAGCATGCTGTACGACGGCTGGTGGATCAGGAGCGGAGTACCCAGCTCGCGCAGGATCGCCGCGGCCTCCCGGCTGCGCTCGGCGTCGTACGAGGAGATCCCGACGTAGAGGGCCTTGCCCTGGCGCACCGCCGTGTCGAGCGCACCCATCGTCTCCTCGAGCGGGGTGCTCGCGTCCAGACGGTGGGAGTAGAAGATGTCCACGTAGTCCAGGCCCATGCGATCGAGGGACTGGTCGAGCGAGGCGAGCACGTACTTGCGGGAGCCGCCGCCCTGGCCGTACGGGCCGGGCCACATGTCCCAGCCGGCCTTGGTGGAGACCACCAGCTCGTCGCGGTACGGGGCGAGGTCCCGCTTCATCAGCCGGCCGAAGTTGCTCTCCGCGGAGCCGTACGGCGGGCCGTAGTTGTTCGCCAGGTCGTGGTGGGTGATCCCGAGGTCGAAGGCGCGCAGGGCGATCTCGCGCTGCGTCTCGAAGGGCCGGTCGTCCCCGAAGTTGTGCCAGTAGCCCAGGGAGAGGAGGGGGAGGTCGAGGCCGGATCGCCCGGTGCGCCGGTACCGCATGGTGCCGTCGTAGCGGGCGGGATCTGCGAGGTGGTTCATGGGGTTCACTGTGCTCGCGGACGATTCTGAAGTCCAACAACTCCCTTTCATCGGATTCAGTGCCGTCTCTTCTGAATGAGGGCCGAGTGAGGGCTGAACTAGGGTGCGGGTGTGCCCACCTTGCTGATCGTGCATCACACGCCCTCGCCCAACTGCCAGGCCATGCTGGAGGCCGTCGTCGCGGGGGCGACCGCGCCGGAGATCGAGGGCGTCGAGGTCGTACGGCGCCCCGCGCTCGCCGCCACCGCCTCCGACGTGCTGGCCGCCGACGCCTGTCTGCTCGGCACCCCGGCCAACATCGGCTACATGTCGGGCGCCCTCAAGCACTTCTTCGACCAGATCTACTACCCCTGCCTGGACGCGACGCAGGGCAGGCCCTTCGGGTACTACGTGCACGGCGGCAGCGACGTCACGGGCGCGGTGCGCGGCATCGAGACGATCACCACCGGCCTGGGCTGGCGACTCGCGGCGAAGCCGGTGACCGTCACGGGCGAGCCGACGAAGGCCGATGCCGAGGCCTGCTGGGAGCTGGGCGCGACGCTCGCCGCTGGACTGCTGGACTGACCCGAACCTCCTTGAGGTCTCCGAACTCCCTTGTCCCCAGGGTCACTTGAGCCTCCCGAAGCCCCGTGCGTGACAGTGGCTCTCGGGGAACTGGTGCGCTAATTTGAGGTGCAGCTCACAGGTGATGGGCACCCGTGGGGAGCGCGGGAGGTTCTCGTTGACCCCGGCACAACTGCGGGCCTTCTCGGCGACCGTCCGACTCGGTTCGGTGAAGGCGGCCGCGGCGGATCTCGCCGTCACCGAGGCCGCCGTCTCGATCCACATCGCCCATCTGCGCAGGGAACTCGGCGACAAGCTGTTCACCCGGACCGCGCACGGGCTCGCGTTCACCCCGGGCGGGCTGCGCCTCGCGAGCCGGGCGACCGAGATGCTGGGCCTGCAGGACCGCACGATTCTCGAGGTTCGAGGGGCCGGGTCCGGACGCCGGCTGCTGCGCGTCGCCGCGTCGAGCCTGTTCGCCGAGCACGCGGCACCCGGCCTCATCGAACTCTTCGCCGGGCGCGCCGACGACCTGGACGTCGAACTCAGCGTCCACGACCCGCAGGACTTCGCCTCACTGCTGGTCAACCGCGCGGTCGACGTGGCCATCGGCCCCCGGCCCGCGACGCTTGAGGAGTCCATGACCTGCACCCACTTCCTCAACTACCAGGTGATCGCCGTCGTCGGCCCCGACCACCCCATGGCAGCAGGCGGTGCCGGTCCTGCCGAACTGCGCGAACAGACCTGGCTGCTCGGCCCCTCCGCGGCGGGCCGCACCGGCCTCGTGCCCGCGGTGCTGCGCCGGCTGAGCGTCCCCGAGCACAACCAGCGCATCTTCCAGAGCCATGCCGCCGCCCTGGAGGAGGCCAAGCGCGGCAAGGGGATCGCGCTGGCCGTGGCGTTCGCGGTCGCGAAGGACCTTACGGACGGGGACCTGTGCCGGCTCCAGGGCCCGCACCTGCCCGCCCGCGGTTCCTGGAACCTGCTCGCCCTCGCCGACCGCGAGGCACCGCCCGCCGCCGCGGAGCTGCGCCGCTTCGTCACCACACCCCGGGCCACCCAGGCGATGCTCCGCGGCGCGGGCGTGACCGCGGGCCGCTTCCGGCCGGCCATCCATGTGACCCTGTGGAGCTAGGGCCGGGCCGCTCGCAGGCTGCTGGGGAGACGCAGGTCACATTCGTGAGTGTCACAACCCGTCGTGCCGTCCCGTCAATGAGGTGTAGCCAACGACGACGACACAGGAGCACATCATGGAAGCGCGTCTGAACCTCTTCGAGAACGCGGTCGCGACCAAGGTCTTCCGGCACATCAACTCGGCGGGCAAGGCCGTTTCGGACTCGACGCTGCCGCACGCCACGCAGGAGCTGGTGAAGCTCCGCGCCAGCCAGATCAACGGCTGTGGGATGTGCACCGACATGCACACCAAGGACGCCCTGGCCGCGGGCGAGGACGTGCAGCGGCTCCTCCTGGTCTCGGCCTGGCGGGAGGCCACGGTGTTCACCGAGGCCGAGCGCGCCGCCCTGGCACTGACCGAGGAGGGCACCCGGATCGCGGACGCCGCGGGCGGGGTCCCGGACGAGGTCTGGGAGAACGCCGCCAAGCACTTCGACGAGGACCAGCTCGCCGCCCTCGTGACCACCATCGCCCTGATCAACATGTACAACCGGTTCAACGTCCTCGTGCAGCAGCCCGCCGGCGACTACCGGCCGGGCATGTTCGGCTGACGCCGAGCACCTCCGAGTGCGGACACGGCCCGGACCGGCTCCGGGCCGTTCAGCCGCGCCGGGCAAGCCGTGCCACCTCGTCCGGCACCCGCAGCAGCGCCCCGAAGGTGTCCGCCGGCAGCAGCAGATCGACGTAAGGCAGCGCGGCGGCCATCGTCGTCGTGCGGGGGACGTAACCGGGCGTCCCGGCCCGGGGGTTGAGCCAGATCACGGTGTGTGCCCGGCGCCGCAGCCGGGCCATCGCGGCGGCGAGCCGCTCCGGCGGATCACCGTCCCAGCCGTCCGAACCGATCAGCACGACCGCGCCCCGCAGAGCGCCGCCGTGGTGCGAGGCGAGCAGCGTCGACAGACAGTGCGCGATCCGTGTACCGCCGAAACGGTCGCCGACCCGCTCCGTCGCCTCCTCCAGCGCGGTCTGCGCGGAACGGTGTCCGAGCGCCGCGGTGAGCCGGGTCAGCTGTGTCGCGAACGCGAAGGCCTCGGCATGCGTGGCCAGCGTGAGCGCCCGCATCAGATGCAGATACGCCACCGCCTGCGCCTGCATCGACCGGCTCACGTCACACAGCACCACCACCCGGCGCGGCCGCGCCACCGGCCCCGTTCGCACCAGTTGGACCGGATCCCAGCCGGTACGCCGGGCCCGCGCCGCCGTCTCCCGCAGCGTCACCCGGCGCCCACCCGGCCGCACCGCGTACCGGCGCGACCGGCGCGTGGGCCACTCCCGCAGAGCCCCCTCCAGCCACCGGCCCAGCAACTCCGCCTCCCGCGCGTCCAGTTGCTCGAACGGCGTCTCCAACGTCCCGGCGAGATCACTCGGCAGCCGCTCCGGCACGGACAGCGTCTCCTCGTCGTGCCGGCCGGCCGCCGCGATGACGGGCGCCAGTGTCACCCAGGGCAGACCCTGGCGACCGTTGACGGAGGAGTCGCCGTCGTACGGCAGCGCGGGCGCGCCGGAACCGCCCCCGCGCACCGCCGAACGGTCGCCGCCGCGCCGGGCGTTCGGATCGACCGAGAGCAGCGCTTCCCCGAACACGGCGTCGAAGAGTTCGTCGAACCGCGCCAGATCCGGCTGCCGGCGTACGAGGGTGACCCGCGCCGCCCAGTACAACGCCGTGCGCGACAGGGGCGGCACCGCGACCAGCGCCCGCACGAAGTCCTGCGTGGCGGTCAGCCCCACGCCCACGCCCCGCTCCCGGAGCCGGCCGGCGAACGCCACGGCGAAGGCGGCCCGGTCGACGGCCGGGAGCAGTGGCCCGGCCCGGCTCACAGGGCCAGCAGCAGGACTACGACGGCCACGACCACGACGACCACCACGAGCGCCGGGACCAGCCGCCGGTACACGGACCCGCCGGCCAGCCGCATCAGATCCAGCGGCTCGCCCGCCGGCGCCTCCTCGGGCTCTGGAGCAGGTGGTGTCTCCTCCTCCTCTTCCTCGGGGGCGGTGGCGGGACCCAGCAGCCGGCTCTCCACGTTCTCGACGAACTGCGTGAACAGCTTCTCCGAGATCTCCTTGATCATGCCGCTGCCGAACTGAGCCAGCCGCCCGCTGATGTTGAGATCCGTACTGACCGTCACGACCGTGCCCACGCCCTCGGGGCGCAGCCGCGCGTGGATCGTCGCGGAGGCGTTCCCGCCCCGCGCGTGTCCTTTCCGGCCGCGCTGATGACGGCGATGTGGGCGTCGTCGTCCCGTTTCACGAAACGGGCCGTGCCCGCGAACTGACTCACCACGGGGCCCACTTTGACCTTCACCCGGCCCTTGTAGACGTCGTCCTCCACGCCGGTGAGCTCGGCGCCGGGCATGCACGGGGCAAGGGCCTCCAGATCGGTGAGCGCCTGCCAGGCGCGTTCCACGGGTACGTCGACGCCGAACTCCTGGTCGATCTTCATGGTCTCCTCGCCTGTCCGGGAAAGCCGAGTTCCTCGAGGGCATCGGTGATGGTGGTCCGGTCGTCGGGGCTCTTGGCGACGGCGCTGAGCGTGCCGATGACGTCCGCGCGGGCCAGCCGTGCCACCCGCAGCGCGGCGAGCGCCGAGACCCAGTCGATCGCCTCCGCCATCCCGGGTGCCTTGTCCAGGTCCAACTCCCGTACCCGGCCGATGAACTGGGTCGCCGAGGCGATGAGCGGCTCGTTGGCGGCCGGTACCGAACGGCGCAGGATCCGCGCCGCGAGGTCGGGGGAGGGGAAGTCGATCCAGTGGTACAGGCAGCGGCGGCGCAGGGCGTCGTGGAGTTCGCGGCTGCGGTTGGAGGTGAGCACGACGACGGGTGGCCGTACGGCGGCGAAGGTGCCCAACTCGGGTACGGTGATGGACCGTTCGCCGAGGAACTCGAAGAGCAGCGCCTCGAACTCGTCGTCGGCCCGGTCGATCTCGTCGATCAGCAGGACGGGCGGCACCGGGCCCGGATGACGCACCGCCCGCAACAGCGGCCGGTCGTGCAGGAACTCCTCGGTGAACACGTCGGCGTCGGCGAGCTGCCCGCCGCGCGCCTCGGCCAGCCGGATGGCGAGCAGCTGGCGCTGGTAGTTCCACTCGTACAGGGCCTCGCCGGGCGCGAGCCCCTCGTAGCACTGCAAGCGGATCAGCGGTGTGTCCAGCACCTGGGCGAGGGCCTTGGCGAGGCTCGTCTTGCCGACACCCGGCTCGCCCTCCACCAGGAGTGGCCGGTCGAGGACGGTGGCCAGGAAGAGGGCGGTCGCGGTGCCCTCGTCGACCAGGTGGCCGACGGCGTCGAGGCGCCCGCGTACGTCGTCGGCGTCGGTGAACAGCTCGCTCACGCGCTAGCCCACCGGTTCCGCGGCGCGGCGGTCCCGGCAGCCGGTGCCGCAGAACCACAACTCGCCCTCGTCGGTGACCAGATGAGGGGTGTCGGGCCGGACGGTCACCGTCATGCCGCACACCGGGTCGACCGCCTCGACCGGTCGATCGGAGCGGAGCGCCGGCCGCGCGTGCACGGCCTCCACCACCTGCGCCAGGATCGACAGCGCGATCTCGGGTGCTGTGCGGGCACCGATGTCGAGGCCGGCCGGTGTGTGCACGCGGGCGCGTTCAGCCTCGTCGAGGCCGAGTTCGTCCAGGAGCGCGGAGCCTCGGCGGCGGCTGGCGACCAGGGCGATGTGGGGGACACCCGCGTCGAGGGCGGCGCGCAGGGCCTCGGCGTCGCCGTGGCCCTGGCCGGCCACGATCACCGCCGTCGTGGGTTCGTCGGGCCGGGAGCGGGCGGTGGCGTAGCCGAGCACCTCGGTGAGGGCGAGGAAGGCCTCGGCGATGGGCGTGTCGCCGACGACCTCGACGAGCGGCGGGGGCAGGACGGGCTCCAGGAAGATCTCCAACGCACCCCCGGACAGGCAGGGATTGACCACGACCTGCGCGCCCGGCGTCTCCGGGAACTCCTCCTCGCCCGCCGGCAGCACCCGCAGCAGCAGCGGCGCGCCACCGCTGAGGGCGCCCAGCGCCGCCGTACGCACCGAGCCCTCGGCGCAGTGCCCGCCGACGAATCCGTCGATCGTGCCGTCGCCGTGCACGATCGCCTCGTCGCCCGGATGCGCGGACGCCGGAGCCTGGGCGCGCACCACGCGCGCGTGCACGAACGGCACGCGCCGCTCTGCGAGTTCGAGCGCCCGGGCGCTCACCTTGCCCGACATCGCGACCACCTTCAGATCGGCGGGGTGGGCCGGCCCTGCATGGCCTCCCACACCCGCGATGGCGTGAGGGGCATGTCGGCGTGCCGGACACCGAAGGGCTTGAGTGCGTCGACGACGGCGTTGACGATCGCGGGCGGCGAGCCGACCGTCGCGGACTCGCCGACCCCCTTGGCGCCGATGGGATGGTGCGGCGACGGGGTGACCGTGAACCCCGTCTCCCAGTCGGGGACTTCGAGGGCGGTCGGGATGAGGTAGTCCATCAGCGAGCCGCTCAGGCAGTTGCCGTCCTCGTCGAAGGCGATCATCTCCATCAGCGCCATGCCGACGCCGTCGGTGAGCCCGCCGTGCACCTGCCCCTCGATGATCATCGGGTTGATACGGGTTCCGCAGTCGTCGACCGCGACGAACCGGCGGACGGTGACCTTGGCCGTACCGGGGTCGATGTCGACGACACAGATGTAGGCGCCGTGCGGATAGGTGAGGTTCTCCGGGTTGTAGCAGATCTGCGCCTCCAGGCCGCCCTCCACACCGTCGGGCAGGTCGCCCGCTCCGTGCGCGCGCATCGCGATGTCCTGGATGGTTACCGAGGCCTTGGGATCGCCGGCGACCCGGAAGGAGCCCTTCTCCCACTCCAGGTCGGCGACCGACACCTCCAGCATCCCGGAGGCGATCAGCCGGGCCTTGTCGCGCACCTTGCGGGCGACCAGCGCCGCCGCCGCGCCCGAGACGGGGGTGGAGCGGCTGCCGTAGGTGCCGAGCCCGAAGGGCGTCTGGTCGGTGTCGCCGTGCACCACGTCGATGTCCTGCGGCGGGATGCCGAGTTCCTCGGCGACGATCTGCGCGAACGTCGTCTCGTGACCCTGCCCCTGGCTCTGCACGGACAGCCGTACGACCGCCTTGCCCGTGGGATGCACCCGCAGTTCGCAGCCGTCGGCCATGCCCAGGCCGAGGATGTCCATGTCCTTGCGCGGCCCCGCGCCGACCGCCTCCGTGAAGAACGACACCCCGATGCCCATGAGTTCACCGCGGGCCCGCTTCTCGGCCTGCTCGGCGCGGAGTCCGTCGTATCCGGCGATCGACTTCGCCAGTTCCATGGTGGGCGCGTAGTTCCCGGAGTCGTACACCCAGCCGGTCTTGGTCCGGTACGGGAACTGCTCGGGTCGGATGAAGTTCTTCGACCGCAACTCGACCGGGTCCATGCCCAGTTCGTACGCCAGACAGTCCACGATCCGCTCGACCAGGTACACGGCCTCGGTGATACGGAAGGAGCAGGCGTAGGCGACCCCGCCGGGGGCCTTGTTGGTGTAGACGGCCGTCATCTTGCAGTGGGCGGCCTCGATGTCGTAGCTGCCGGTGAAGACGCCGAAGAAGCCCGCCGGGTACTTCACCGGTGCCGCCGTGCCGTTGAACGCCCCGTGGTCGGCCAGGACATGGGTGCGGATGCCGAGGATCCGCCCCTCGCGGGTCGCCGCGATCTCGCCGCGCATGATGTAGTCGCGGGCGAAGCCGGTGCTGATCAGGTTCTCCGCGCGGTCCTCCATCCACTTCACGGGCTTGCCGGTCAGCAGGGAGCCGACGATCGCGCACACGTAACCCGGGTAGATCGGCACCTTGTTGCCGAAGCCGCCGCCGATGTCGGGGGAGACCACCCGGATCTTGTGCTCGGGCAGCCCGGCGACGATCGCGTACAGGGTGCGGTGGGCGTGCGGGGCCTGGGTGGTGGACCAGAGGGTGAGCCTGCCGTCGACGGCGTCGTAGTCGGCGACCGCGCCGCAGGTCTCCATGGGCGCAGGATGCACGCGCGGGTAGACGATGTCCTCCCTGACCACGACATCGGCCCGGGCGAAGACGGCGTCGGTCTCGGCCGCGTCCCCGGTCTCCCAGTCGAAGCAGTGGTTGTCCCGCTTGTCCTCCAGGTCGTCCCGGATGACGGGCGCGTCGGGCGCCAGCGCGGTGCGTACGTCGATCACCGGGTCGAGCGCCTCGTACTCGACGTCGATCAACTCCAGTGCGTCGCGGGCCGAGTAGCGGTCCTCGGCGACGACGAAGGCGACCTCCTGGCCCTGGAAGCGGACCTTGTCGGTGGCGAGCACGGCCTGGACGTCGTTGGAGAGGGTCGGCATCCAGGCCAGGCCCTTCTCGGCGAGCATCGCGCCGGTCACCACCAGACGGACCTTCGGGTGCGCCTCGGCGAGGGTCGTGTCCACGGAGAGCACGCGCGCGTGGGCGAGCGGCGAGCGCAGGATCGCCAGGTGCAGCATGCCGGGCAGCTGGATGTCGTCGACATAGCGGCCCTTGCCGCGGACGAAACGCGGGTCCTCCTTGCGGAGCATCCGGCCGTGACCGCAGGGTTTCCGGTCGTTGTCGACGAAGGAGGTGAGGTGGCCGTTCGAGGCGGTGGTGGTCATGACGCGCTCACCTCGGCGGCCGATGCGGGCGCTTCGGTGGTCCGTGTTCCGGCTTCCTCCGCGGCCGCCCAGCGCACGGAGCGGACGATGGTGGCGTATCCGGTGCAGCGGCAGATCTGGCCGGAGATCGCCTCGCGGATCTCCTGCTCGGACGGGTCCGGATTACGGTCGAGCAGGGCACGCGCGGTCATCATCATGCCCGGCGTGCAGAAGCCGCACTGCAGGCCGTGGCACTCCACGAACCCCCGCTGCACGGCGTCCAGTTGGCCGTCCTGCTCCAGGCCCTCGACGGTGCGCACCTCGTGGCCGCCCGCCATGGCGGCCAGCACCGTGCAGGACTTGACCGGCTCGCCGTCCAGCCAGACCACGCACGTACCGCAGTTGCTCGTGTCGCACCCCCAGTGGGTGCCCGTCAGCCGGAGGTGGTCGCGGAGGAAGTGGACGAGGAGCAGCCTGCCCTCGATCTCCCGGGTGACCTCTTCGCCGTTCACGGTCATGGTGACCTGCACGCTCACGCCTCCTGTCCGCCGGCCCGGGCGACCGCCCGGCGCAGCACCCGCACCGTCAGCTCGCGCGCCAGATGGCGCTTGTACTCCGCGCTGCCCCGCCGGTCGGTCACCGGCGAACAGGCCTGGGCCGCGAGATCCCCGGCATGCGCGTACAGCTCCTCGCCGGGCGGCCGGCCGCGCAGGATGTCGGCGATGCCGGGGATCCCCGCGGTGTTCGGGCCGACGGCGGCGAGTCCCACGCGGGCGTCGGTGACAAGCCCGGCGTCGAGCCAGACCGCCGCGCCCGCCGAGACCACGGCCCAGTCGCCGGCCCGCCGCTCGACCTTCTCGTAGGCGCTGGACCCGCCCGGACGGATCGGGAAGCGGACCTCCGTGAGGATCTCCGCGTCACCGACCGCCGTCTCGTACGGGCCCTGGTGGAACTCCTCCATCGGCACGACCCGTTCGCCGTCGACACCCCGGATCACGCAGGAGGCGCCCAGCGTCGTACAGACGGCGGACAGGTCCTCGGACGGGTCGGCCTGGCAGAGCGAGCCGCCCAGTGTGCCCCGGTTGCGGACCACGGGGTCGGCGATGACCCGTTCCGCGTCGCGGAAGATCGGGAAGGCGGCGGCGAGTTCGTCGGACTCCAGCAGCTCGCGGTGGCGGGTCATGGCGCCGATCCGGATCAGCCCGGGCTCGACGCGGACGTAACCCAGCTCGTCGTGCAGCTCGTTGATGTCGACCAGGTACTCGAAGTTGGCCAGCCTCAGCTTCATCATCGGGATGAGACTGTGCCCGCCGGCTACCAGCCGTGCCGTGTCGCCGAGGCGGTCGAGGAGCGCGACCGCCTCGTCCACGCTGTGCACCCGCTGGTACTCGAACGGAGCGGGAACCTGCATCGCCACATCCCCCTGTCCCGCCCGGCTGCCCGCCGGGCGCCCTGTCCGGGCCCATTGGGCGCTCGGAGCCCAGGGGTGTCAACGGGTGGTTAAACGTTCACTTAGGTCGCCGCCCCGCCGGCGGGCCGGGGCCGCATTTCCTGTGCGCTGCATTTGAGACAGCCTTGCGATGGAATAGGTATGGACTATTCATGGGTGCACCGCTTTTCGCAGGCCGTGCGATGTCGACCGGGCCCGATCCTGATGTGTGAATGAGCCAGCCCGATAAATTCACCCGTCTGCCCGGTTGATAGTTCAACCGTGGCGCTGCAATACTCCGGCATCCGGTGCCGCCTCACCCTCCGGCGGGCCCGCAGGAATCCGGAAAGCGGCGATTCCAGATTCACGAACCCCCACAATGTTCGCACGGTGATCGACTCCGGCACGCCCTGTCCGCGTGTTCGATCTGTTTTTTGGACCGACCGGACGAATCTCCGCCGCGACACCAGAAAGCGAAGAAGGTGCCGACTTGAATGTCGAGCAGGCGAAACGGCGCGAGATATCCGACAACCCCGAATTCCGGCAGCTGCGTCGAGTGCAGTTGCGATCGGGGGTACGGATGACGGCTCTCGCCGTCGGCGGGTTCCTGGTGTACGTCCTGCTGTCGAGTTTCATGCCCGCTCTCATGAACACGTCGCTGGCCGGTCACCTCACGCTCGGACTGGCCCTCGGGCTGGGACAGTTCGTGGTGATGGCCCTGGTCGCGCGGCGCCACCTCGTGCACATGCGCACCCGGGTCGATCCGATCGCCCGCGGCTTCCGCACCCAGGCCCACAAGCAGCAGACCGATCAGCGGGAGCAGCGTGCGCGCTCCGCCGCTCCGTACCAGAGCGGGGGGTACCGCACATGGCGATGATCGCCGCTGTCGTCACGGACCGGTTCAGCCTGCAGCTGACCTTCCTGCTCTTCACCGCCGTGGTCGTGGTGACCCTGTTCACCGCGCTGCTGATCGCCCCGCAGCGCGACGAGATCAGCGAGTTCTACCTCGGCAACCGCACCATGACGCCCCTGCGCAACGGCCTTGCGATGTGCGGCGACTACCTGTCCGCCGCCACCCTGCTGGGCAGCACCGGCCTGGTCGCCCTCACCGGCTACGACGGACTGCTCTACCTCGGCGGCACCGCGGTGGCCTGGATGATGGTCCTGCTGCTGATCGCTGAACCCCTGCGCAACGCGGGCAGGTTCACCCTCGGCGACACCATCGCCCTGCGCATGCCGCGCGGCCAGCGGCCGGTCCGGCTCGCCCTGGCCCTGTGCACCCTCGCCGTCACCACCCTCTACCTGGTCGCCCAACTGGTCGGCAGCGTCGCCCTGCTGACCCAGTTCACCGGCGAACCGAGCGCCGCCACCCGCACCCTGTGCGTGGTCGTCATCGGCTCCATCGTCATCGTGTACGCGGCCCTCGGCGGCGCGCCCGGAGCCACCTTCATCCAGATCGTCAAGGCCGTCATGATCGTCGCCGGCGTGAGCGTGACCGCGGTGATGGTGCTGCACCACTACCACTGGAACATCAACGCTCTGCTGACCGCCGCCGCCGACAACAGCGGCATCGGGACCCGCTTCCTCGAACCCGGCCTGCGCTACGGCGGCAGCACCACCAGCAAACTGGACTTCTTCAGCCTGGAGTTGGCGATCGTGCTCGGCCTCGCCGCGCTCCCGCACGTCATGATGCGGCTGCTCGCCCCGCGCTCCCGCCAGGTCCTGCGCACCTCGGTCATCTGGGCGATGGGCCTGGTCGGCCTCGTCTGCCTGGCCGCCGGGATCCTCGGCCTGGGCGCCACGGCCGTCGTGGGCCGGGACACCATCTCCGGCATGGACCACAAGGGCGACGCCGCCGTCCTGCTCCTCGCGCACGCCCTCGGCGGCGGCATCCTCACCGCGCTGCTGTCCTGTCTGGCCTTCGTCACGCTGCTCGCGGTGGCCGCCGGACTCACCCTCGCCGCGGCCTCCTCCCTGGCCCACGACCTCTACGGCGAGGTCATCCGCAAGGGCAGGGCGAAGGAGACAGAGGAACTCCTGGTGGCCCGGCTCGCCGCCGCCGTCATGGGCGTCCTCGGCATCCTGCTCGCCCTCGTGTCCTGGGGCGCCAACACCGCGACCCTCGCCTTCCTCGCCTTCGCGATCGCCGCCTCCGCCATCCTGCCCACCCTCGTCTACACCCTGTTCTGGCGCCGCTTCACCGCCACCGGCGCCCTGCTCAGCCTGTGCGGCGGCCTGGTCTGCTCGGTCCTCCTGGTCGTCTTCTCACCCGTCGTCTCCTCCACCCCCGCCTCGCTCTACCCGTCCTCCGACTTCGCCTGGTTCCCGCTGCAGAACCCCGGCATCGTCTCCATCCCGGCCGGCTTCCTCCTCGGCTGGCTCGGCACGGTCCTGAGCCGGCCCGAACCACCGGAGACATACGCCGACTTCGAGGTCCGCGCGCTCGTCGGCGTCGACTAGGCGCTCCGCCAAGCGCTCCGCCGGAAGTGCGGCGACAGGCCGTAGATCGGCTGCAGCGCCGTCGTGGCCGGTCGCGCAGTTCCCCGCGCCCCTTCGGGGCACGGCCGAACCGCAGTGCACTTCACCGGGTCCGCCGAGGACGCGCCGGCCCCGTGAGGAGAACGCCAAGCCCCGTCTCCGTACCCGATTCGCCTCGTTCGCCCGTCCGACGCCCGCCCTTCGCGCTCGGGGCCCAGGCTCGGGTGCCATGGCATCGACTTCCGACGGACGCGCACCGGCCGGCGGACGGGCATCGGCGGGGGCGGGGCAGCCGTCGGCGGCAGCCAAGTCCATGCTGTTCGTCCCGCTGGGCGCGGTCGCCGTCCTGCTCCTGGACGCGGCGACCGACTTCTTCCCCGACGACCCGATCACGGGCGTCCTGACCCCGACCCGGCTCGTACTCCTGATCGGCCTGGCCGCCATGGCCGTACCGGCGCCGGGCCGCCCGCGGGCCCGGCTGCGGGACTTCCGCACCCGCCTGGACCTGCCCATCGGCCTGCTGCTCGGCGCGTCGGTGCTTGCCACGTACGGCGGCGGTCACCCCACCGCCCCCCTGCGCGGCCTCCTCACGGTCGTCGCCTGCTACTACCTGGTCGTCGGCCTGCGCCGCACCCAGCCCGAGTCCTGGCGGGCCGTCGGCCTCCTCGCCCTCGCCGGAGTCGCGGCGGCCGGCACCAGCGCCCTCGCCCAGTTCACCAACGACACCCCGACCGGCTTCTGCCGCACCGGCCTGCTCACCGACATCGCCTGCGACGCGGGCGGCGACGACGTGCTCGTCCGGGCCACCGGCACCTTCGCCAACCCCAACCTGTTGGCCGCCTTCCTGGTGCTGCTCCTGCCGTTCACCCTCCTCGCCGCCGTCGCGGTCGACGAGCGCACGGCCCGTACGGCGATCGTCGTCCTGGGCGTCATCGGGTACGGCGCCCTGCTCACCACTTTCTCCCGCGCCGGGTACGTCGCCGGTGCCGCCGGCCTGCTCGTGCTGGGCGCCGCCTACTGGCTCGCGCCCCGGCTCGTCGACCGCACCCGACGGCGCCTGGTGGCAGGGGTGGGCGTGGGCGGCCTGCTGGCCGCGTCCGCCGCGATCTGGCTGGCATCCCGGGCCGGGAACTCGCTGGGCATACGCGGCCAGGCCTGGCGCGCCGCCCTCGACCTCGCCCCCGACAACCCCCTCGGCGTCGGCCTCGGCCGGTCCGGCGCGGTCATCACCGCCACCGCGCCCGGCGACCGGGTCTTCGTGCACGCCCACAACCTCTGGCTCAACTGGCTGGTGGAGACCGGCCCGTCGGGCCTGCTCGCCATCGCCGCGGTCACCGTCGTCGCCTGGACCTCCGCGGCCCGTGCCGCCCGCGCCAAGTCGGTCGTCGGCACGGTCGGCCTCGCGGCCCTGACCGGCTTCTTCCTGATGAGCATGCTGGACCACCCGGCCAACCTGGACCGGATCGACGTCCTGTTCTGGTGCGTGGTGGCCGTGGTCATGGCGGAAGCCCCAGCGGGTTGGCGGCGGAGCACCGAGCCCCCTGCCGCGACGGTTCCCGCCCGGCCGAAACACCGCAGGCACGCCCCCACACCCGAACCGGCCGGTGTGAGCGCCCACTTCACCCTGCCGTCGAACCTGCCCGACGGGCGCCGGCTGCAAGGGCCACCGTCCGGACCATGAACACTTGTCCCCTAAGCTCCTCGCCATGAACGACGGGGAGACCGGCAGACGGGTCGTCGACGACCGTTTCGAGCTGGAGTCCAGGCTGGGCGGCGGCGGTATGGGCACGGTGTGGCGCGCCCGCGACCTGCTGCTGCACCGCAGTGTGGCGGTCAAGGAGGTCCGGCCCGCGGACCCGGACCTCGCCGAGTACGACCCGGACAGCGCGCGGATGCTGCGCGAGCGGGTGCTGCGCGAGGCGCGCGCCCTGGCCCGGGTCCAGCACCCGAACGTCGTGACGATCCACCACATCGTCGACGGCGGCACGGGCACCTATCCGTGGATCGTCATGGAACTCGTCGAGGGCGGCTCCCTCGCGGACCGGCTGGCCCGTGGCCCCATGAAGCCCGCCGAGGCCGCCCGCGTCGGCCGCGGCGTGCTCGACGCCCTGCGCGCCGCCCACGCCATGGGCGTCCAGCACCGCGACGTGAAACCCGCCAACGTCCTGCTGCGCACCGACGGCCGGCCCGTGCTCACCGACTTCGGCATCGCCGCCATCCGCGAGTCCACCGCCCTGACCGCCACCGGCTCCATCATCGGCACCCCCGACTACATGGCCCCGGAACGCGTCACCGGCGGCGAGGGCGGCCCCGCGGCCGACCTGTGGTCGCTCGCGATGATGCTGTACGTCGCCGTCGAGGGCCACCACCCGCTACAGCGCGGAACGACGCTGGCCACGTTGGCCGCCGTACTCCACGAGGACGTGCCACCGCCCAAACAGGCCGGGCCCCTGACGCCCGTACTGGCGCGCGTGCTGGTACGGGATCCCGCCGCGCGCCCCGACACACAGACCGTCGACGGGCTGCTGGCCGCGGCGGCGGAGGCCGTGCAGGACTCCGGTACGACGTCCTACCCTCTGGCGCCCCCGAAGCCGCCGCCCCCGGTGCCGTCGGCCGCCGACACCGTCGTACCCCGGCCGCCCCGGCGACGCGGCGGCGCGGTGATCGCCTCCGCCGTCGCGGGCGTCGTGCTCGTGAGCGGGGGAACCTGGCTGGCGGTGAACGGCGGCGACGACAACAAGGCGACCGGGGCCTCGGGACCGACCCGGCACAGCAGCACGCAGCAGACCGGCTCCTCCACGTCGACCGAGCCCTCGGCGTCCGCGACGGAGCGCTCGGGATCAGCGGTGCCCAGCGGCACCTCGAAGCTCGCCACCGGCATGCTCACCCCCAAAGGCATCCGCACCGCGCTCAAGGCCATCGAGGACGAGACCGGGAGACACACCTTCGGCGACCTGAGGGTCTACACCTCGTACATATCGGTGGAGGCGATGGTCTCCGGCAGCAAGACGCGCTACGACACGTACACGTACCGGCCCGGCACCGGCGTGGAGAAGGGAATCATCAAGGGCACGCTGTCGGGCGAGGAGCCGGTGAGCCTGAAGGGCTACAACTGGGACGCGTTGCCCAGCCTGATCGCCTTCGGCGAGAAGAAACTGAAGGTCGACAAGCCGACGGAGGCGTACCTGTGGCTGCAACCGCCCCGCAGCGTCTTCGGCACACCCGTCTCCATCAACATCTACCTGAACAACGAGTACGGCGAGACGGGCTATCTGGTGGTCACCCCGCAGGGCAAGGTGACCAAGGTGATGCCGGTCGACCCGTGATGTGTTCCGCCGGCTGCCACAGCACCGGAAGCTCTTGCTCCGGGTGAGGGAAAGGCTGAGCCTGGTCGACCAGCACCTCGTACGAGAAACTGCCGCGCACCCTCGTCCACCGTCCGACGGAGAACTTCGTCTGCGCGCTCCTGCGGAAGCGGACGGCCGTACGGGAGTGTGCGCCACGTTCGCGCGAGGTGCGCACACTCGCGAACCCGCGCCGTGACGGGGGAGGATGGGCGCGGCAAAGGCTTTTGGTCAACCGATGTGGAGGAGCGGGCACATGCAGCACGAGCGAGCGGGTCAGCCTGCCGGACCCGAGGATCTCGTCGACGTCGCCCGGCTGGTCACCGCGTACTACGCGCTGCACCCGGACCCGTCCGACCCCGGCCAGCGGGTGACCTTCGGTACGTCCGGACACCGCGGGTCGTCCCTGGCGACCGCGTTCAACGAGGACCACATCGCCGCGACCAGCCAGGCGATCTGCGAGTACCGGACCGAACAGGGCACCGACGGCCCGCTCTTCCTCGGCGCCGACACCCACGCCCTGTCCGAGCCCGCCCGGGTCACCGCCCTGGAGGTGTTCGCTGCCAACGGCGTCACCGTGCTCATCGACAGCGCCGACGGCTACACTCCCACCCCGGCCGTCTCGCACGCCATCCTCACCCACAACCGCGGCCGCAGCTCCGGGCTCGCCGACGGCGTCGTGGTCACCCCGTCGCACAACCCGCCCGCCGACGGCGGCTTCAAGTACAACCCGCCGAGCGGCGGCCCGGCCGGCTCCGACGCCACGTCCTGGATCCAGGACCGCGCCAACACCATCATCGCGGGCGGCATGAAGGACGTACGGCGCATCCCGTACGCCCGCGCGCTCGCCGCTGAGACGACCCGCCGGCACGACTTCCTCGGCGCCTACGTCGCCGACCTGCCCGGCGTCCTCGACCTCGACGCGATCCGCACCGCCGGCGTCCGGATCGGCGCCGACCCGCTGGGCGGGGCCTCGGTGGCCTACTGGGGCCGGATCGCCGAACAGCACCGGCTCGACCTGACCGTCGTCAACCCCCTCGCCGACCCCACGTGGCGGTTCATGACGCTGGACTGGGACGGCAAGATCCGCATGGACTGCTCCTCGCCGTACGCGATGGCCTCGCTCATCGACAAGCGCGACCGCTTCCAGATCGCCACCGGGAACGACGCCGACGCCGACCGGCACGGCATCGTCACACCGGACGCCGGCCTGATGAACCCCAACCACTACCTCGCGGCCGCCATCGCCTACCTCTATGCCCACCGCAAGGAGTGGCCCGCAGGCGCGGGCATCGGCAAGACCCTGGTGTCGTCGAGCATGATCGACCGGGTCGCCACCGATCTCGGGCGCCGCCTGGTCGAGGTGCCCGTCGGCTTCAAGTGGTTCGTGGACGGGCTGGTCGACGGGGCGATCGGCTTCGGCGGCGAGGAGTCGGCCGGCGCCTCCTTCCTGCGCCGGGACGGCTCGGTGTGGACCACCGACAAGGACGGCATCATCCTGGCGCTGCTCGCCTCCGAGATCCTCGCCGTCACCGGGAAGACGCCGTCCGAGCACTACGCCGGCCTCACCGCCCGATTCGGCGAGCCCGCCTACGCGCGCATCGACGCCCCCGCCACCCGCGAGGAGAAGGCGCTGCTCGCCAAGCTCTCGCCCGCCCAGGTCACCGCGGACACCCTGGCCGGGGAGGCCGTCACCGGCGTGCTCACCGAGGCTCCGGGCAACGGCGCGGCCATCGGCGGCATCAAGGTGACCACCGAGAACGCCTGGTTCGCCGCCCGGCCCTCCGGCACGGAGGACGTGTACAAGATCTACGGCGAGTCCTTCCGGGGCCCGGACCACCTCCGCCAGGTGCAGGAGGAGGCCAAGGACGTGGTCATGGCGGCCCTCGGGGGCTGACCGGCCGGCGAGGGGCCGTGGACGACGAGGGTGAGCCCCGGGGACTGCGGATCCGGGGCCGAGGCAGCTCGTGTCGCTATCATCCTCTTAAACCCATAATCTGGGTTTTTGCCCTGAAGGGGCCACGGCCCACGGCCCCGCCGGAGTGATCAATGTCCCTGACGCGTCCACCGGAGGACGGCGACGAGCTGCTCGCCCGACTCGGGTCGCTGACCGCGCAGGCGCGCGAGCTCGCGGAGCTCCAGCGCTCGCGGGTCGAGCTCGCCGTCGCCCTGCAGCGCGGCATGCTGCCCAGGGACCTGCCCGCCGCCCCCGGCGTCCACCTCGCCGTCCGTTACGCGCCCGCCTACCACGGCCTCAACGTCGGCGGCGACTGGTACGACGCGTTCACCATGCCGGACGGCCGGATCGGACTGTCCATCGGCGACGTCCAGGGACACAACATCGAGGCGGCCGCCTTCATGGGCCAGGTCAGGGTCGGTCTGCGCGCGCTCGCCTCCGTCACCAGCGAGCCCGGTGAGCTCCTCTCCCGCACCAACGACCTGCTGCTCTCCCTGGGCACCGACCTCTTCGCCACCTGCACCTTCATGCGGCTCGACCCGGCCACCGGGGTCCTGGAGAGCGCCCGGGCCGGACACACCCCGCACATCTGGGCCACCCAGGACGGCCGGTCCGGCATCGCCGAGGACGAGGGCGGACCGCCGCTCGGCATCGAACAGGGCATGGAGTACGCGGTGACCCGCCACCGGCTCACCACGGGCGGAGTCTTCGTCCTGCTCACGGACGGAGTCGTCGAGGGCCCGTCCCTGAGCATCGACGAGGGCCTCGACCAGGTCGTACGCCTCGCGGGCATCGCCGCGGTCGCGGGCATGGAGGCGAGCTCACTGGCCGCCGCGGTGATGAAGGTGGCGGAGCGGGTCGGGCACGAGGACGACGCGGCGGTGCTTGTGGTGGGCCACGACGGGCCGGAGGCGCGGAGGTAGGCGGCGAGCAGGGCGAGGGGTACACACGGCGGCCCGGTTGTCCGTCCGGCTTGTCCGCGTCCCCCGGCCACCCGTGCCTCACCCCTCTCGCCTCGCCGACCGGCCCCCCTCGGTGTCTGATGGCAATCGTGGTGGCTACCCAGGATCTGCGCCGACCGGGCCTCTTCGCCCTGAGGACACTGGCCGTCGCTGCCTGCTACTTCGCGGCCGGGCGGCTGGGGCTGTTGCGGCAGCTCGTGGTCGACGGGGCCGTGGTCACACCCATTTGGCCGCCCACCGGCGTGGCGCTGACCTGTCTGCTGCTGTTCGGGCTCAGTTCCTGGTTCGGCATCGCCATCGGGTCCCTGCTCGTCGTCATGTCGATCACCACGCCCCAGGTCGCCGTGCTCGGCACCCTGTTCGGCAACACCGCGGCCCCACTCGCCGCCTACTTCATGCTGCGCAAGGTCGGCTTCCGTACCGACCTCGCGCGGCTGCGGGACTGTGTCGCCCTGGTCTTCCTCGGCGCCCTCGCCGCCATGCTGATCAGCGCCACCGCGGGCGCCGGCCTGCTCGTCCTCACCGGCAAGCTCGCCCCGAGCGGCTTCTGGCTGGTCTGGTCGGCGTGGTGGGCGGGCGACGCGATGGGCGTCCTGATCGTCACCCCGGTCCTGCTGGCGCTGTCCGCGGCGCCCTGGCCGCCGTACCCCCGCCGCTGGAAGGAAGCCGTCGGGCTCGCCGTCGTGGCCGGCGGGGTGATACCCCTGGTCACCCAGTCCTCGGTCAGTCTGCTGTTCCTCGTCTATCCGCTGCTCATCTGGGCGGCCCTCCGTTTCCAGCTCACGGGCAGCATGCTGTGCGCCCTCTTCGCCTCCGTGATGGCCACCATCGCGGCGACGGACCGGACCGGCGCCTTCGCCGGGCTGACCGGTGTCCAGGTGATGATCAAGCTCCAGGCCTTCAACGGCGCGATGGCCCTGACCGCCCTCCTGCTGTCCGCCGTGATCACGGAGCAGCTCAACACCAGACGCTCGGTGGAACAGGCCTGCCAGGAACTGGTCGAGGTACTGGAACACCTCACCGCGGGGGAGTACCCGCAGGGCCGGCCGCCCTTGGACGCGGACGACCGCGGATGATCTCCGGCGGATGACGTCAGTCCCACATCGGGTAGGTCACCGTCGGCGGATACGTGTCCGGCCTGCTGCCGGAGAACACGAGGGTCATGCGGGTGTAGTGCCGCACCTGAGGCTGCTTCTTCCAGGACCGCGGGTGATCCAGCCGCACGGTGACGGCATACGAGTGGAAGGTGCCCGCCGCGCAGTAGGGCTTGCAGTCGTTGACGACGTTGATGCCCTGCGCGGTCGCCGATGCCGACCCCCACTGGGACCACTTGAGCGAGGTGAGACGGCTGTTGCCGTCGCCGCAGGCGAGCATGAAGGCGCTGGGGCGCACCTCCGGATGCCAGAAGCAGTCGACGAGCACGGGGAGCGCGGACTGCTGCGCCGCTGCCTGCGCGGTGTGCGATGACACCGGCCTCGCCGACGAGGGGGCGCTCGCGGCGGCCGCGAGCGACGCGGCGAGGCAGAGTGTGACGGCTGTGGTGAGTGCATGTGCGCGCATGTCCGCTCCCCGGCTGCGGTTCCTGTGCGGTCGTCCCTCTGACGACGCTACGACCGGGTGGCGGCGGGCACCACTCGGGCGGAGCAACGCGAGCCACCCCGCGGTGCTCGCTTCGTACGGCCCCGGCTCAGCCGCGGCTGCTGGTGGGCACCTGCGACGCGGGCGCGTCGGCCCGGCGCAGCTCGGCGAGGAGTTCGTTCCGCCCGTCCAGCAGTTCGGTGAGGATCCGGCGGGCCGCGCGCAGGAGTTCGGCGACGTCGCCGCCGGCGAGCGCGTAGCTGACGGTCGAGCCCTCCCGGATGGACACCACGATGCCGGCCCGTCGGAGCACCGCCAGCTGCTGCGACAGGCTGGACGGCTCGATCTCGATGTCGGCGAGGAGGTCCCGTACCGGGACCGGCCCGTGCTGGAGCAGTTCCAGGACCCGGATGCGCACGGGGTGCCCGAGCATGCGGAAGAAGTCCGCCTTGGCCTGGTAGAGGGGGACTTGCATGAGTGCTCTCTCCCTGCCGGTCGGGTGGAGGGCCACGTGCGGCGGCGCCGGGAGGTGCCGCCGCACGTGCGCTTGATGAACCGATCCTGGTCGTCCGGGGCCGTGACCAAGCACGTATTGGGATCATGCTGATGTGGTGACTTGAAGAAGTCTTCACATCGTGGGCGCACGAAACCCCGGTCTCGGGCCGGCCTAGACCTCGAGCTTCTCCTCGACCCGCTTGAGCTGGTGGCGGGCCATCGCGAGGTTCGAGCGGTCCTTGTCCAGTACGAGGTAGAGGAACAGCCCGTTCCCGTTGCGGCCGGTCACCAGCCGGATGAGGTGGTACTGGCCGGCCAGGGTGATCAGGATGTCCTCGATCCGGCTCTTGAGCCCCAGCGTCTCCATCGTGCGCACCTTGGCCCGCACGACGTCCGTGTTGCCGGCCGAGGCGATCGTCAGATCCAGGTCCTTGCCCCCGCCCAGCGTGCCCAGGGCCATGCCGCTGGTGTAGTCGACGACCGCGGCCCCCAACGATCCCTCGACCCCCGTCATCATCTCCTTCAGCGACACTTCGACACTCGCCATGACGCCTCCCCTTGGTAGTCGGCTGCGGCGGACCGGCGGCCGCCGGTCCGTCCGATGGGGACCGTAGGTCCGGGGGAGCAGTGCCGGGGGAGTGTCTCTGGGACTGACACAAGCTGGACGAAGACCGACGTTCGACGTTCGCTTGCGGAGCCGGAACTGGCCTGATGCGGGCGGAAGTTGACGGCGAACGGGAAGCACCAGTTCCAGCCGTTCTGTTGGCACATCCATGACAAATCTGTGGGCGGGGTGTCAGTCTGCTGTCCGCGGATTCACTGCATGTTCACAACATGCACAACTTCCGCAACTCTTCTCGTTCCCTGCTCTCCCCCACGCAGAAGGAGAACGACTTGTCGCGGCAACACCCTTCCTCGCACCGATCCAGATACACCCTCGCCCTCGCCCTCACGGCCATGAGCACGCTGCTGGCCACCGGAGTCCAGACCGGCACCGCCGGTGCTGCCCCCGCCGCGCGCGACCACGGAAAGATCCTCGCCACGCCGCGGGCGGGCGCGGCCCAGGTCCCGCTCACCCCGGCTCGACGCGCCGCACTCGTCGCGAACGCCACCGGGAAGGCCGCCGCCACCGCCCGGACCCTCGGCCTGGGCGCCAAGGAGAAGCTGGTCGTCAAGGACGTCGTACGGGACGCCGACGGCACGACCCACACCCGCTACGAGCGGACGTACGCCGGACTGCCGGTCCTCGGCGGCGACCTGGTCGTGCACGCCGGGAAGGGCCGGACCACGAGCACGGCGGCGACCCGCGCCACGCTCGCCGTCCCGACCACCAGTCCGAGGCTCACCGCCGCCACCGCGAAGAGCCGTGCGCTCGCCGCCGCCAGGAAGGCCGGAGCGAAGACCGCCGAGCTCGACGGCGCGCCGCGCCGGGTCGTCTGGGCCGCCACCGGGAAACCCGCCCTGGCCTGGGAGTCGGTGGTCGGCGGCTTCCAGCACGACGGGACGCCCAGCGAACTGCATGTGATCACCGACGCCGGAACCGGCAAGGAACTCTTCCGCTACCAGGGCATCGAGACCGGCACCGGCACCGGCCAGTTCAACGGAACCGTGCCGCTGAGCACCACGCTCGCCGGCTCGACGTACCAGCTCGTCGACGGTGACCGTGCGGGTCACCGTACCTACGACCTGAACCAGGGAACCTCCGGCACCGGCACCCTGTTCACCGACGACAACGATGTCTGGGGCGACGGAACCCCGGCCGACCGCCAGACCGCGGGCGTGGACGTCGCCTTCGGTGCCGCCGCGACCTGGGACTACTACAAGGACGTCTTCGGCCGCAACGGCATCCGCAACGACGGCGTCGCCGCCTACAGCCGCGCCCACTACGGCAACAACTACGTCAACGCCTTCTGGTCCGACACCTGCTTCTGCATGACCTACGGCGACGGCTCCGGCAACACGCACCCGCTGACCGCCCTGGACGTCGCCGCGCACGAGATGAGCCACGGCGTCACCAGCGCGACCGCCGGCCTGACCTACTCCGGCGAGTCGGGCGGCCTCAACGAGGCGACCTCGGACATCTTCGCCGCCGCCGTCGAGTTCCACGCGAACCTGCCCGCCGACGTCCCCGACTACCTGGTCGGCGAGAAGATCGACATCAACGGCGACGGCACCCCGCTGCGCTACATGGACAAGCCGTCCAGCGACGGCACCTCCCGCGACTACTGGGACTCCTCGCTCGGCAACATCGACGTCCACTACTCCTCCGGCCCCGCCAACCACTTCTTCTACCTGCTGTCGG
Organism: Streptomyces sp. CA-249302; assembly: GCF_050936785.1. Taxonomy (NCBI): domain Bacteria; kingdom Bacillati; phylum Actinomycetota; class Actinomycetes; order Kitasatosporales; family Streptomycetaceae; genus Streptomyces; species Streptomyces sp. CA-249302. The sequence continues at coordinate 10,542,733 of NZ_JBNJMG010000001.1, forward strand.
AGGGCAGCGGCGCGAAGACCGTCAACGGGGTCGCCTACGACAGCCCCACCCGCGACGGCCTCCCGGTCACCGGCATCGGCATCGAGAACGCCCAGCGGATCTGGTACCGGGCCCTCACCACGTACATGACCTCCACCACGAACTACGCAGGCGCACGCACCGCCACCCTCCAGGCCGCCGCCGACCTCTTCGGCGCATACAGCCCCACCTACCTGGCCGTCTCCGACGCCTGGGCCGCAATCAACGTGGGCCCGCGCATCGCACCGGGCGTCAACATCGCGGCACCGGCGAACCAGACCAGCGGAGTCGGCGACCAGGTCTCCCTCCAGGTGGACGCCTACACCACCAACTCCGGCTCCGCGCTGACCTATTCGGCGACCGGCCTGCCGGACGGCCTGACCATCGGCCCCACCGGCCTGATCAGCGGCACGCCGACCACCGTCGGCACCCAGGACGTGACGGTGACGGTCACCGACGACACCGGCTCGACCGCGACCCGGACCTTCACCTGGCGGGTGGCGAACCTGTACGCCAACGCCACCCGGGTCGACATCCCCGACGCCGGAGCCGCGGTCGAGTCCCCGGTCACGGTCCCCGACCGCACTGGCAACGCCTCCGCCACCACCGAGGTCTACGTCAAGATCGTCCACACCTACCGCGGAGACCTCACCGTCGACCTGGTCGGCCCGAACGGCAAGGTCTACTCCCTGCTCAACCGGAGCGGCGGCTCGGCCGACAACGTGGACCAGACCTTCGTCGTCGACGCCTCCGACCAGCCCGCCTCGGGCACTTGGAAGCTGCGCGTCCAGGACAAGGCGTCGATCGACGTCGGCTACATCGAGAAGTGGTACCTGATCCCCTGACCTCCCGCACGACGACAACCGTCGCCCGGCCGCCTCGCGCGTGCCGGGCGACGATCCGTCAGGGTTGCCCGGCCGGGATCTTGGTGAGGATGTCTCCATGGACGAGGGAGTCGCCGCGATCGTGTCCGGGGCGGTCGGGGTACTGGGCGCGGGCCTTGGCGGGCTCGCCGCGATCCTCGGCGCGAAGGTCGGAGCGGACCGCAACGCGGCGGCCCTCCTGCACCAGATCCGCCACCAGACGCACGCCGAGCAGGAGCAGTGGGTGCGCGGCCAACGCAGCACGGCGTACGCCGAGTTCCTCACGGCCTGGCACGAATACACCCTGGCCCGGGGGCGGTTCCACAGCGAGCTCCCGCCGGAGTACGAGAACTGGCGACAGGTGCAGGACCTCGGCGGACGGCTGTTCACCACCGTCTTCCGCATCCGGATCGTCGGCCCGAGGAGCGTGGCGGTCGTCGCGGAGGAGGCCCTCGCCGCCGTGACCGCCATGCATCTCCCGGACGGGGCGCGCGCGGAGTTCGACGAGGTCAACGCCCGCTACCGGGAGACCGGCGACCCCGCCCTGCGGGAACGCATGGTGCGGATCGCCGAGCGGATCCTCTACCAGGGGTCGTGGGACGGGGCCACGGACGTGGAGTCGGCGCGGCAGCGCTTCCTGCGGGCCGCGACCGAGGCGCTCGGCGAGCTGACGGTCACTCCGGAGGGGTGAGGGCGAACGTCGTGAGGACCGCCGCGTGGTCCGACGGCCAGTCGTTGCCGGCGACATCGGGCCACGGGCGCGGGACACCGGTGACGACCGTGCGCGAGTCCAGGACCTCCAGGCCGCGGCCGTTGTGCAGGACATAGTCGATGCGGTCCTGCGGCTCCCGGCGCGTGGGGTCGTCCTCGTGCGCGGTGTGGATCGGCGACCAGGTGTGCCCCGGGGCACGGACCGGATCGGGATGCGCCTCCCGGTAGGAGTCGCGCAGGCCGGCCTCCTCGGCGGCCCGGGTCACCGGCCAGGCCACCTCGGACCAGTCAAGGTGGGAAGGGCAGTTGAAGTCCCCGGTGAGGACGACGGGCGTCGAGGCGCCGGCCGACTCGGCGATCCACCGCAGCGCCTCCCGCATCTGCGCCAGCCGTACGTCCTCGTGGGCGATCAGCTCGGCCGGCGGCAGGCCGTCGAAGGCGGCCTCGTAGGGCCCGTACGGCGTGTAGTGGAGGTGCGCCGTCCATACGTCCACCTCGTGTGAGCCGTCGACAAGAACGCGGACGCCGGCCGCCCCGTAGAAGCCGACGTCGGGGTCGCCGAGGCGGGCCGTGACGGGGTGGCGGCTGATGATGCCGAGGTTCTCGCCGGCCTCGTGGTGGTGCCAGCCCAGCGCCTCGGCGAGTTCCCGGGCCGACGTACCGGCCGTCTCCTGGAGGCCCACGACGTCGGCCTCGGTGTCCAGGATGACCTTGAGCTGCTTGGCGCGGTGGTCGTCGACCTTCGTACCGCCGTACCAGAGGTTCCAGCTCAGCACCCGCAGCCGGGGCTGGACGAGGTCCCGCAGCCGGGTCGGCGTCACCTCCTCCAGGCTCGCCACGACCGTCCGGCCCGGGGCAGGGGCGATGGGCGCGAGCGAGGGCACCGCCAGGACGGCGCACCCGGCGGCCTCGGCGGAGCTGACACCGGTGGGGGTGTCCTCCACGGCGACGCAGCGGGCCGGGTCGACGCCGAGCGCCCGGCAGGCGGCGAGGTAGGGGTCCGGGTCGGGCTTGGTGGCCGGTGTGTCGTCCGCGGTGACCGACACCCGGAAGCGATCCGCCCCGAGCACGGCCAGCACGCTGTCGGCGACCGCCCGCGGCGAGGCGGTGACCAGCGCGGTCGGTACGCCGTCGCGGGCCAGGGCGTCCAGGAGGGCGAGCGCGCCGGGGCGCGGCACGATGCCGGTGCGGACGCGGTCGGCGAACTCCAGGTGCAGTCGTTCAGTGAGCCACCCGGCGGGGTTCCCGGTGCTCGCCGCCAGCCAGCCGGCGGTGTGCTCGACCGGCCTGCCGAGCACCTCCGGCTGGTCGGCGTCGGTCAGCGGCCGGCCGAGGTCCGTGGCGACGTCCTGCACCGCCTCCCACCACAGGCGCTCGGTGTCGACGAGCGTGCCGTCCATGTCGAACAGGACTGCCTGGAGCGGGGGGTGGGTCACGGTCACTACTTTCGGGTGGGGGATGGATCGGTGACGAGGGGTGGGGGGCGTCAGGCCGTTCGTTCGGCGACCAGTACCGGCCGTTCGGGCAGCGACACCCGTACGGCGGTCCCGACGCCCAGCGCGGCGGCCTCGTGCGTGGGCAGGTCGGCCTTCACCTCCGTGCCGTCGGCGAGCAGGACGGTCAGGCGGGTTGCCGCACCGAGGAAGGCGGCGGCGATCACCCGGGCGTCGCCGGTGTCGTCCGCGGTGACCAGGACGGCCTCGGGCCGCACCAGCACGTCGACCTCGCCGTCGGCGGGGAGCGTTCCGTCCGCGGGCAGCCGCAGGCCGAGCACCTCCACCGTGTCCCCGGACAGCCGCCCCGGGATCCGGCTCATCGTGCCGACGAACTCGGCGACGAAGGCGGTGGCCGGCCGCCCGTACAACTCGGCGGGTTCGGCGCACTGTTCGAGCCGGCCCGAGCGCATCACGGCGACCCGGTCGGCGACGGAGAGGGCCTCCTCCTGGTCGTGCGTCACGAAGAGTGTGGTGATGCCGAGCTCCTGCTGGAGACGGCGGATCTCCTCGCGCAGCGTCAGCCGCACCTTCGCGTCGAGCGCGGACAGCGGCTCGTCCAGGAGCAGGACACGCGGGCGCAGCGCGAGGGCGCGGGCGAGCGCGATGCGCTGCTGCTGACCGCCGGAGAGCTGGTGCGGGAAGCTCGCGCCCTTGTCGCCGAGCCCGACCAGGTGCAGCAACTCGTTGGCGCGAAATCGCCGTTCGGCTTTGGACACCTTGCGCATCCGCAGTCCGAACGCCACGTTGTCGAGGGCGTCGAGATGCGGGAAGAGGCTGTACGACTGGAAGACCATCCCGGCGTCACGGCGGTGCGCCGGGACCCGGGTGACGTCCTCGCCGTCGACCAACACCTGGCCGGAGTCGGGGTGTTCGAACCCGGCGAGCATGCGCAGCGCCGTCGTCTTGCCGCACCCGGACGGGCCGAGGAGCGCCAGGAACTCGCCCGGCCGCACGGTCAGGTCGAGGCCGTCGAGGGCGACGGTCGCCCCGAACTCCCGGCGCAGACCGCGGAATTCGACGGTGGCGGCCTTGTCGACGGCCGTCTTCTCAAGCGTGGTGGCGGTCATGGTTCATCCCCGGGACGAAGCGGTACGGTCACGCCCGCCGAGACCGGCGAGCGCGAGGAGCAGGGCCCATGTGACGAGCAGGCTCAGCACGGACACGGCGACGGACAGCTGGGCCTGCGAGCCGCCGACGCTGTAGATCCACACGGCGAACGGCTGGAACCCCAGCAGCTGGGCCACCGTGAACTCGCCCAGCACCAGGGCGAGGGTGAGGAAGGACGCGTTCAGCAGCGCCCCGCGCAGATTGGGCAGCACGGCTCGCAGCAGCGCCTGCGGCCAGCCGGCCCCGCAGCTGCGGGCGGCCTCGACGAGGGTGCGCACGTCGATGGCGCGCAGCCCGGAGTCCAGCGCCCGGTACACGAACGGCAGCGCCATCACCACATAGGCGAGGACCAGCACGAACGGGAAGCTCGGGTTCTGGATGGCCACGAACGTCTCGAACAGCGGAGTGCGGGACAGGTACTCCGGGCCCCACTTGAGGACCGTGGCGATCCCGGCGACGAACGCGATCGGCGGGACGACCAGCGGCAGCGAGCACAGCATCTCCACCACCGGCCGCAGCCGGGGCGCGCCCAGCCGCAGTGCGACCATGGCGGGCACCATCAGCAGCAGCACCAGCGCGATGGTCGCGGCCGCCAGCTCCAGCGAGAGCAGGAGGCTGGAGCCGAAGCCCTCGGTGGAGACGATCTGCGAGTAGGCGTCGAAGGTGACGCCCTGGCCCGGCACATCCACCGTGAAGATCACGGAGGCGGCGAGCGGGACCAGGAAGTACAGGGCGGCCAGGCCGAGGACGACCCACCGCCACGGGTTCAGGCGTCGAGCCATCGCGCGCTCCGTCGTTGCAGGGGCAGGTACACGGCCATGACGAGCCCCGCGACCAGGACCATGTCGAGGCTGAGGGCGAGGGCCACGTTCTCCTGGCCGACCAGCACGTTGCCGGAGATGGCGTCGGCGATCTGCAGGGTGACCAGCGGGACCGAACTGCCCACCATGGCCGCGGCGGTGGCGTACGCGGCGAACGCGCTGCCGAAGAGCAGCACGAAACCACCGAGCAGCGACGGCAGCAGCACCGGCAGGGCGACGTGGAGCCAGTACTGCACGGCAGTGGCCCCGTTGTTCTGCGCCGCCTCCCGCCACTGCGAGCGCAGGCCCTCCAGGGCCGGCGTGATGGTGAGCACCATCAGCGGGATCAGGAAGTACAGGTAGACGATGACCAGACCCCAGAAGCTGTAGAGGTCCCAGCCCGCGTCCGTCAGGCCCAGGTGCCGGGTCAGCACACCGGCGTTGCCCAGCGTGGCGACGAAGGCGAAGGCCAGCGGGATGCCGCCGAAGTTCGCCAGCACACCGGACGCGGTGAGCGCGGCCTCGCGCAGCACCCGGAAGCGGGAGGTCACGACGACCTGCGCGAGCGGCAGCCCGAGGACGGTGCCGATGGCGGCGGAGACGGCCGACAGCTTCACGCTGCCGAGCAGCGCGGTGAGGTAGGCGCCCTGCAGCGAGCTCGTCAGGTTCTCCGTGCTGTACGAACTGGCGCCCGTGGCCTGGTCCTTGACGCTGAACGCGCCGTTCAGCATGGCGATCGCCGGGACTCCGAAGGCGACCGCGGTGAAGACGAGCAGAGGTACGACGGCGAGCCAGCCGCCGGCGCGGGCCCGCCGCTTCCGGGAAGCGGCGGGCACCACGTCTGCCCTCGGGAGGGTGGTCGTCATCCGGATACGGCCTTCGCCCAGCCCTGCGCGATGACCGTCTTGGCCTTGCTCTGCTGCGCCTCGGTCGGGAAGGACGGCGTGCCGGAGACCTGCGGGAGCGCGGCGGCGGCCGTCTTGTCGAGCGTGCCGGCCTTCTCCATCGAGGTCATCAGGGCCGGCCGGGCGAATCCCTTGAGCCACAGGTTCTGGCCCTCGGTGCTGTAGAGGTACTCCTGCCACAGCCGGGCGGCCGCCGGATGCGGGGCGTCCTTGTTGATGGCCTGCGAGTAGTACTGCGAGAACTGGCCGTCGCCGGGCACCGACACCTTCCAGTCCAGGCCCTTGGACTTGAACTCCTCGGCGTACCCGGCGTTGAGGTAGTCCCAGTCGATGCTGATCGGCGTCTCGCCCTTCTCGACGGTCGCCGGAGTCGACTCGACGGGCGTGTAGTTGCCGTTCTTCTTCAACTTGGCGAAGAAGTCCAGACCGGGCTGGATGTCGTCGAAGGAACCGCCGTTCGCCAGCGAGGCCGCGTACACGCCGCCGAAGGCCGAACCCGACTTGGTGGGGTTGCCGTTGAGCGCGACCTGGCCCTTGTACTGCGGCTTGAGCAGGTCCGCGAAGGTCGTCGGGCAGGTCTTGACCCGCTTGGCGTCGCAGCCGATGGAGATGTAGCCGCCGTAGTCGTTGTACCAGCGGGCCTGCGCGTCCTTCTGAGCGGTCGGGATGTCGGCGTACGAAGCCACCTTGTACGGCGCCAGCAGGCCCTGCTGGGCGGCGCTGAGCGCGAAGGAGGAGCCGAGGTCCAGGACGTCCGGGGCGCGGTCCTGGCCCTTGCGCGAGGTCACGGCGTTGATCTCGTCCTGGCTGGAGCCGTCCGGGTTCTCCACCGTGACCTTGATGCCGTACTTCTTCGTGAAGCCGTCGAGCAGGGCGCCGTAGTTCGCCCAGTCGCGGGGGAGCGCGATGGCGTGCAGCGTGCCCTCCTTCTTGGCGGCCTTCACCAGGGCGTCGAGGCCGCCGAAGTCGGCAGCGGAGGTGGCGGTCGCGGCGTTCTTGCCGTCGGCCGTCGTCGACGCGTTGTCGGGAGCGGCGCCGCAGGCACTCAGGGCGAGTGCGGCAACGACGGCGAGGGAGCCGGTCAGGACGGCTGTTCTCGACTGGGACACGGTGACTCCTGAAGGGGGCGCGGGGACGCTCAAGACTCAGAACTTGTCTGAACAAGTTGGCCTCAGTAAGGCTGCCTGTGGTGACGCGTTCGTAAACAGTGGCGAAATTGTGACCTCCCATTCCCTGCACAGTTGCGGGCAAGCGCAGTCACCGACCGGTCTCGATTAGGGTGGTCACGCTGTGCACAGCAGCAGACTCGGAGGGGAACGGTGGCGACGCGACACGAGGAGATCGCCGACGAGCTAAGGCGGGCGATCGACCGCGAGGAGTACGCGGTCGGCAGCAGGCTGCCCGCCGAGACGGAGCTCGCCGGGCACTACGGCGTCTCGCGCGGTACCGTCCGCCAGGCCGTCGCCGCGCTCACCGCGGAGGGGCTGATCGGCTCCCGCCAGGGCGCCCGTCGGGTCGTCCTCGCGAGCCGCCGCAGCCAGAGCTTCGCCGAACTGCGCAGCTTCGCCCAGTGGGCCCGTGCCATGGGTCGCGAGGCGACCGGGCACGTGGTGGCGCAGGAGTACCTGCCGGCCACCGCGCAGGACGCGGCCCGGCTCCAACTGCGCGAGGGAACAAGCGTGTTGCACGTCCTGCGGGTGCGCGGCCTGGACGGCGAGCCGGTGCTGGTCGAGCGCACGGTGTACGCCGACTGGATCTCACCCGCCGTCGAGGTCGTCGACCCCGACGCCCCGTCGGTCACCCAGCAGCTGTTCGACAGCACGGGCCTCGTCTTCGCCTACGGCGAGCACGTCATCGACGCCGTCGCGGCGAGCGCCCAGGACGCCGACCTCCTCGGCATCCGCCGCACCAGCCCCCTCCTGCGCGTCCGCCGCGTCACCACGACGCGCGAGGGACGCCCGGTGGAATGGTCGGACGACCGCTATCGCTCGGACGCCGTGAGCTTCAGCGTGCACAACTCGATAGACAACAACGCACTGGCCCGCAAGACGGCCGACTGAGTCGGCCAGGAGAAGGCGACTTGGTAGGCTCCCCGGGTTGATCTTGGCCGGAACGGGGAGCCTTTCATGCGGAACACGCCTGCCGCGGTGACCGCCGCGCTGACCTGCCTGCTCGCGGGTGCCGCGCTGTCCGGGTGCGCGGGTGAGGGTGGCGCCGAGGAGCGTTCGGGGGAGGAAGTGCTCGACGAGGCCAACGCCACCATGCGCTCGCTGACGTCGGTGACGGTCGACGCCACCACCACCTCGGCGAAGGGCGGCACGGTCACCAGCCACGTGGTGACCGACCTCGACAAGCGGTGCCGGGCCAGGACCAGTTGGTCCGAGGGCGGCACTCTCGAGCAGATCCGCATCGGCGACACGGACTACGTCCGCCCCGACCGTGCGTACCTCCAGAAGTGGAACGGCGACACCAGCGTGAAGTCGGAACAGAAGCTGTGGATGAAGACGCCGGTCGAAGCGGGACAGGAGGATGAGCAGGACCTCACCTCCTGCGAGCGGCCCTTCGACTCCTTCGGTACGGCGACGAAGGGGAAGTCCACCCGCGTCGACGGCAAGGATGCCGTCGCGGTCACCGTCACCGACAAGGCCGTCAAGGAGGGGACGTACACCTTCTACGTGGCGACACAGGGCAAGCCGTACCTGCTCAAGACGGTCTACAAGGGCAGCGACTTCCACACCACCACCTCGTTCGGCGAGTTCGACGAAGCGCTCGACGTTCGCGCGCCGAAGACGGCCGACGTGTTGGACGCGGACGACCTGGTCCGCTGAAGCGGCCTCATCCGCGGGCGGGCCGCACCCCGGGAGGCAGCGGCGTGCTCCGGCGCCAGGGCCATCCACGCGCCGGTGGTGACACGCGGTCCCGCTCGTACGGTACGTGCGTGACGAACGCGTCGATCACCTGTGCCGCGCTCCGGTGCGGGGACACCGTCATCAGTACCGCGTCGTACCCGTCCGGCAACGGCGGTGCCATCACGGCGACTTCGTCTCCGGACCTCAGCCGCAGCACGACCCCGCGCAGCCCGTCCGCGTCCCTGGGCACGGTTCGCAGGCGTGAGTGCAGCCGGTCCTGGGAGGGTGCGAACAGGCGTATGTGTGCCAGCAGTACCCCGTGCTTGTACTCCTCCCAGCGGTCGAAGCCCAGTGCGCGCATCGGCGGTTCCTGCCACGGGCGTCGGGCGTCCAGACATTCCAGCAGGCGGCGCAGGAAGTCCCGTACCGACGTCTCGTCGTGGGGCTGCCAGGACAGGTCCTCGTCCCAGACCTCGGCGGCGAGGGCGGCTTGAATGCCCGCGTACTGCTCCTCCACCGTGAGGTCGTAGAAGGGCCGCTCCAGGACCATGCCCGCGAGGCGTTCGACCTCCGAGTCGTCCAACTCCCGGCTGAACTGCGTGCAGTACAGAACGGCGACGACCACTCCGAGACGCATTCACGCTCCTTCGGCGAGGGTGCCCGCGACCGTGCCGCAGGCCAGGCGGGTGACGACACGCAGTTCGTCGACCGGTGTGCCGGCCCGGTTGAGCACGGCGAGGGACTGGTTGACGGCGACGACGTAGAGGGCCAGTTCGTCGAGTACGAGGGGGTCGGCGCCGTCCAACGCCCCGCGCACCCGGCGCCGTTGGGCGTCGACCAGGGCGCGCACATGGGCGCCGTTCTCCTCCTTCAGCTCCGGTGACTGGGCGGCGGACTGTGCGATGAGACAGCCGTCCGGGACCGAAGGATCGGCGATGCGGGCGAGTGTCGCGTCGAAGAAGGCCGCCACGGCACGCACCGGATCGCCGGCGTGCGCCGCGAGCGCCTCCTCGTGCCGGGCCGCGTAGACCGAGGCATAACGGTCGAGGCACTGGCGGAACAGCGCGTCCTTGTTGCCGAAGGCGCCGTACAGCGAACCGCGGCCGAGACCGGTGGCGGAGCTCAGCGCCTCGAGCGAGGCGCCCTCGTACCCGTGCTGCCAGAACACGCGCATGGCCTGGTCCAGGGCCGTGGGGACGTCGAACTGCTTCCGGCCGGACATGCCCGCCCACCTCTCGCTCCTGGATCGATCGGTCCCAGTGTCACCCAATCATCTTTGACCGATCGATCCAAGATGGCTAGCGTGATGGTCACCCGCGGCGACCGACGAAACGAGGATGATGGTGAGTTCCGCTGCAACCAGCCCGTCCGCCCCCCGAGGGCGGGGCTCCGTCGCGCAGGCGCCGCACCTCCCGGCCGGCTTCGCACGCACCTTCACCAGTCGTTACGTCGACACCGGGGACGTCCGGCTGCACGCCGTCACCGGCGGGGAAGGTCCAGCCCTGCTGCTCCACGCCGGCTGGCCCCAGACCTGGTACGCGTGGCGCCTGCTCATGCCGGCGCTGGCCCGGGACTTCCACGTCGTCGCTCTCGACCCGCGTGGCGTCGGGCTGTCCGACAAGCCGCTCGGCGGCTACGACACCGGGACGCTCGCGAGCGACGCCGTGGCGCTGATGGCGGCGCTCGGGCACGAGCGGTTCTCGCTGGTCGGGCACGACGTGGGCATGTGGGTCGGCTACGCCCTGGCCGCCGACCACCCGGACCGCGTCGAACGCCTCGCGGTCGCCGAGGCCGCCATCCCCGGCCTGTCGCCGTCCCCACCGCTCTTCGGCTCCGGCGAGACCAACGACCGGCTCTGGCACTTCGCCTTCAACCGGCTCCCCGATCTCAACGAGGAACTCGTGCGGGGTCGCGAAGACCTCTACTTCGGCCGCCAGTTCGCCACCAAGGCGGCGAAGCCGCTGCCCGATCACGCGATACGGCACTACGTCGACACCCTCGCCGAGGACCCGTCCGCCCTGCGCTCCAGCTTCGAGTTCTACCGGGCACTCGACACCACCGTCGCGCAGAACGAGCGGCGCCGGACCCGGCGACTTCGAGTGCCCGTTCTCGCGATCGGGGGAGGGGAGAACCTGGGGGAGGGTGTCGGCGCGACCATGCGGCTCGCCGCCGACGACGTCGAGACGGTCGTCATCCCCGGCTGCGGGCACTATCCCGCGGAGGAGACGCCCGACGAGCTGCTCGCCGTACTGAGGGCGTTCCTGGTTCCGGACGGCGTCAGCGGGAGTCCGGGCGGTCCAGCAGCTCGGTGACGTGCTCGCGCACCACGTCCCAGGCCGTGTCGTGGAGCGTGCCGACCGCGGTGTCGCGCAGCGTGGTGACCGCCTGTTCGGTCCCGGCCCCGCAGGGGGTGCTGTCGGCGAGCACCTCGTACCCGTCGCGTACCGCGACGCGCAGCCGACGGTCCCCGTCCCCGACGTCGTGCACCGCGGCGGCGACGACGAACGGCGGCGGCCCTCCGGCATCGGCGTCGAGCTTGCGGTAGCTGCTGGTGACCGGGTCGGTCCAGCGGAGGCTGAGCAGCAGGTGGTGCTTGGCGAGGAGCTCGGCGAGGTCGGTCTCGAAGACCCGGTCCCGCTCCAGCACCGTGGCGCGCGCGTCCAGCACCAGGGCGGCGGGCAGCAGACAGCGCAGCGTGCTGCCGACGATGTTCCCGCCGACGGTGGCGGTCCGGCGGACCGCGCCGGTGCCCACCGAGCCGGCGGCCCGCCGCAGCACCTCGGGCACGCGGTCGTCTATCCGGTGCAGCACCACGGCGGAGCCCAGCGTGTCGCGCTCGACGACGTTCGCCGCCGGGAGGTTGCGCAGCGACATGGCCTGCTCGGGGAATCCGTCCCGTTGCCAGCCGGCCCACACGAGCGTCGCCCCGCCGATGGGCACCGCTCCCTCCGCCAGGCACTCCTGTGCTTCGGACACGGACTCGGGAAGACGCAACAGCACGGGAGGAGACCTGCTTTCCATACGAGTTGGAACCGAACCACACCATGTCCCGGCCAAAGACCGCCGACATGGCGCATTTTCCCCACTGTGGTGGAGGCGCACACAGGGCTCACTGCGGCACGGCGCGCGCCCACGGAGCGTGCCGACGGCGCCCACACCGACGCGCGCCCCGCCCGGGCCCTCGTCCGCCGAGTCGCCGTAGTGGCTGAAAGGCATGATTGAGGCATGGTGCGAAGTCGCGGGCGCGGCCTTGAGGAGTCCCGATGAACTACTACGACCTCGGCAGCCACACCCGACACGTGACGACCTCGTCCGCCGAGGCGCAGACGTGGTTCGACCGGGGGCTGAACTGGACGTACGCCTTCAACCACGAGGAGGCCGTGCGCTGCTTCGAGGCGGCCGCCGCGGCGGACCCCGACTGCGCCATGGCCGACTGGGGGATCGCCTACGCGCTGGGCCCCAACTACAACAAGCCCTGGGAGTTCTTCGACGAGCGGGAGCTGTCGCGGACCGTCGAGCGCACCCACACGGCCGTCGAGCGCGCCCACGCGAAGGCGGCCGGCGCCACGCCGGTCGAGCAGGCCCTCATCGGCGCCCTGCGCGCCCGGTACCCGCAGGAGCGGGCCCCGGCCGTCGAGACATGCTCCGTCTGGAACGCCTCCTATGCCGACAGCATGCGGGACGTCCACCTGCTGGCCCCCGACGACCTCGACGTGGCCACCCTGTACGCGGACGCCATGATGAACCTCACCCCCTGGCAGCTGTGGGACATCCGCACCGGCACTCCGGCACCGGGCTCGCGCACCACCGAGGCCAGGGCCGTGCTGGAGCGGGCGATCGCCACGGACGCGGGCGCCCTCCACCCGGGCCTGCTCCACCTGTACATCCACCTGATGGAGATGTCCCCGACCCCCGAGGCCGCCCTCCCGGCCGGCGACCGGCTGCGCGGTCTGGTGCCGGACGCCGGGCACCTCCAGCACATGCCGTCACACCTGGAGGTGCTCTGCGGGGACTACCGGCGGGTGATCTCCGACAACACCGACGCGATCGAAGCCGACGAGAAGTACCTCGCCAGGGCCGGGGCGATGAACTTCTACACCCTCTACCGATGCCACAACCACCACTTCAAGATCTACGGCGCGATGTTCCTCGGCCGCCACCAGGTCGCGATGGACTCGGTGGACCGGCTCGAAGCCGCCGTACCCGAGGAGCTGCTGCGCGTGCAGAGCCCGCCGATGGCGGACTGGCTGGAGGGCTTCCTCGCCATGCGGGTGCACGCGCTCATCCGCTTCGGCCGCTGGGACGACCTCCTGCGCCTTCCGCTCCCCGCCGACCCACGCCTCTACGCCGTCACCACCGCGATGCAGCACTACGCGCGCGGAGTCGCCTTCTCCGCCACCGGCCGCGTCGACGAGGCCGACGCCGAGCGCGAGCTGTTCCGGGCGGCGGCCGCCCGGGTGCCCGAGACGCGGATGCTGTTCAACAACACCTGCGCCGACCTGCTGGCGATCGCCGCGGCGATGCTCGACGGAGAGCTGGAGTACCGCAAGGGCCGCTACGAGGAGGCGTTCGCGGCCCTGCGCCGGTCGATCGAGCTCGACGACGGCCTTCCCTACGACGAGCCGTGGGGCTGGATGCAGCCCACCCGGCACGCCTACGGAGCCCTCCTCCTCGAACAGGGCCGGGTCACGGAGGCCGAGGCGGTCTACCGCGCAGACCTCGGCCTCGACGGCACACTCCCGCGCGCCCAGCAGCATCCGGGCAACGTCTGGGCCCTGCACGGCTTCCACGAATGCCTCGTCCGGCTCGGCAAGGACGGCGAGGCCCGGATCGTGGCCCAGCAGCTGAAGATCGCCACGGCCCTGGCGGACGTACCGATCGAGGCGTCCTGCTTCTGCCGACTGGAAACGGCCGCGAAGTCGGTGTCCGGGGGCGGGTGTTGCGCGGAGGAGTGAGTGTGTTCAGGGAGCGCCGGGCAGTCGGCGTCCGCGCCCTCGGCGTTTTCCGGATCCACCGTACGGCGGTGGGGTTTCCGACGCCGGCCAGCAGGCCCTGGCCGCCATCGGCCGGTGTATCTCACCGGTCAGGCGCCTGTCGGAGTCCAGCACGGGCTCGGTGCACAGGACGAGGTCGGCGCCCAGGTCGCGGCGGAGCGGGGTCAGACGGGGGGCGAAGGAGTCGGAGACCAGCGCGGTCAGGTGCCCTGCCTCCTGGTGGGCGCGCAGCGCGGTCAGGGCCGGAGTGACGAACGGCGGGCCGGTGCGGTGTCCGCGGTGGAACTCGTCGTACCAGAGCCGTCCTTGTTCCATCAGCTCTGCCCAGGGGGTTCCCGCGTAGAGGCGGTAGTGCGTGCGGAGCAGGTCGTGCGGGTCGATGCCGAGTGCTGCCAGGGCTTCCAACTGGCCTGCCTCGAGGCCGAGCAGGGTCTCGTCCGTGTCGAAGAACGCGATCACGGAGGCGGGGCGGTGCGCCTGGATGGTCTTCTCCTTCCGGTGGGGCATACGGGGCCGCAGGTTCGCGGTCCTCGTCCGTGGCTGCGGGCGTACGGCTATGGGGGTGCCGAAGTCACCAGCGCCCACACGGTCTTGCCGTGCCGGCCGCGCTGGTGCACGCCCCAGGTCCGGGCGAGGCTGTCGACGAGCCGCAGTCCGCGGCCGCTCTCCTCCTCCCAGGAGGGCACGGCCCGCAGCGTCGGCGGCGCGGGGTTCTCGTCGGAGACCTCGATGAAGCAGGACTCGTCGGCCAGTGCGGTCACCGCGATCTCGAACTCCTGGGCCGGCGCGGGCGCGTGCCGCACCACGTTCGCCGCGAGCTCCGAGACCAGCAGCACGGCCTCCTCGGTGACCCGGTCGTCGGGCTTGTGCCCCCACGCCGCGAGATGGTGCCGCACCCGCCGCCGGGCACAGGCGACCGAGGTCGGATGGCGGGGCAGTCTGAACGCGTCCCGTCTCAGCACAGGTACTCCTTGCGGTCTGCATGGATCGAGCACAAATGGAAGCGCACCGTGACGGGGCGATGTCACTTCGGTCACCACGGGACACGTGCCATCACGCCATGCCCGATCCGGCCGGAACTCGTCGGTGACGTCTCATCAGGCAGTACGGCACCCACCCGGGGCGCGGGCCGAGAGAGGTCGCCGTGGGGACATCGGCAGGTCGGAGGGCTGTTCCCGGGCCGCCGGCGGGCTCGGCCGACGCGGCCGCCGGCGCTGTCAACCCGCACGTCTGACCGGTCGAACACCTGACTGTGACTGACAGAAAGGCCGAACTCCGACGGCGCACGGCTTCGGGACGACGGGGGCGCTTCGGGGGCGCACAAGCTGGTGCGGAAAGAGCGGGCCACCCTTGTGGCACCGCTCCGGTCGGTCCGGGATCATGGTGCCGGGATGCCGCAGCGGTCGGCCGTGACGACGATGGAGGGGGAGGCAGGGCGCATTGCCCGTCGCAGCATGGACGTGACTCGGACGAGGAGAGAGCGGGAGCCGGACGGCTCCGGCAGGGACATCGGCAGGGCGCGGGCCCTGGCCCGGCTCGCGCTGCTGTGCCTCGCCGGGGCCGTCGCCTTCGTGGCGGCCGCCGGCCAGTGGGCGGTCCTGGTGCTCGGTCTCGTCGGGCTCGCCCTTGCCGGTGCGGGCCTCTGGTGGGCGCTCGCCCACCGGGGACCGGCGCGGCTGCTCGGCGCCCTGCTGGCCGTGGCCGCGCCGGTGGGCGTCCTGGTGCTCTACGCGGTGTCGGGCCTGTGGGTGGTGGCGATCGCCGCGCTCGCGTCCTGGACGGCGGCACTGGCCTGCGCCAGGAGCGCGCTGCGCCGGCTGCGCAAGCCGCACGGCATGCACTCCCGTTCGAGCCGGCCGCCGCGCCGGCCGGTGATCATCATGAACCCGCGTTCGGGGGCCGGGAAGGTCGGCCGGTACGGCCTGGTGGAGCGGGCCCAACGACTGGGCGCCCGCGTGATCCTGCTCGACCTCGACTCCGACCCCGACCCGGTGGCGCTGGCCCGGCAGGCGATCGCCGAGGGCGCCGACCTGCTCGGCGTGGCCGGTGGCGACGGAACACAGGCCCTGGTGGCGGGGGTGGCGGCCGAACACGGGCTGCCGTTCATGCTCCTGACCGCCGGCACCCGCAACCACTTCGCCATGGACCTGGGCCTGGACCGGGAGGACCCGGCGACCGGCCTGGACGCCCTGACGGACGGCGTGGAACTCCGTATCGACCTCGGTGACGTGTCGGGGCGGCCCTTCGTCAACACGGTCTCCTTCGGCACGTACGCGGAGATCGTGCAGAGCCCCGACTACCGCGACGCCAAGGCGGCCACCGCCCTCGACCAGCTCCCGGACCTGCTCGCCGGGGAGGCCGGCACCGCCCTGGAGGTCCGCGCGGACGGCAGAGAGCTGCCCGCACCGCAGGCCGTGCTCGTCAGCAACAACCCGTACGCGCGCGCCGACCCGCTCGGCGGCGGACGCCGACCGCGGCTCGACGACGGCACGCTCGGTGTGATCGCCGTCCGGGTCGAGGGCCCGGCACAGGCCGCCGAAGTGGTGCTGCTCGGCGAATGGGCGGGCGGCATCACGTCGTTGACGTCACGGGAGGTCGTCGTGGAGGCCGAGGAAGAGCTCATCCCGGTGGCCGTCGACGGCGAGGCGCTCACCCTGCCCACGCCCGTCGTCTGCACCGTGCGGCCCGGTGCGCTGCGGGTGCGGGTGCCCCGGCACCGGCCCGGCGCCCCGTACGCCGCGCCGTCCGTCGACTGGCGGCGCGTGCTCCGGCTCGCGCTCGGCCGTACCCCCTTCCCCAGCGAGAAGAAGACCGCGAAGAATCAGGAGCACAGCGATGCCTGACCGTCCGCTGCCCGAACACCCGGCAGAACGAGGTCTGTTGCGTGACCTCGCCGCCCTCGACCAGGCGCTCTACGAGGCCGTGACGGTCACCCGGACGCCCACCCTGGACACCGCCCTGCGACGGCTGTCCGCGGCGGCCGACCACTCCAAGATCTCCTTCGCGATCGCCGGTCTGCTGGCCCTGCGCCCCGGCCGCTCGCGCCACGCGGCCGTGCTCGGCGTCGGGGCCGTCGCGGTGGCCTCGGCGACCGCGAACCTCCTCGGCAAGCGCCTCCTGCGCCGCCCGCGACCGCACCGCGCCGAGGACTCGCCGTTCCCGGGCCGCCACGTACCCATGCCGGCCTCCGCGTCCTTCCCCTCCGGCCACACGGCCTCCGCCGTCGCCTTCGCGGCAGCCGTGGGCCCCGCCTTCCCGGCCGCCACGGTCCCGCTGGGCCTGCTGGCCTGCGCGGTGGGCTACTCCCGCATCCACACCGGCGTCCACTACCCGGGGGACGTCATCGCGGGCGCGGTATTGGGCACGGGGGCGGCGGCCGCGGTGCTTGCCGCGGCGAGTTGGGAGGGGTGAAGGGGAGGGCGACGGGTGCAACTTCCGGGTGCAGTAGGAGCTTTGCCGGGGGGCATGGGTGCGGCTGCGGTGTCGGCCGCGGCGAGGTGGGACACTTGACCGGGGCCGCGACGGGAACAACTTCCGGGCGTCCGAGGAGTCTTACCGGGAAACGGCCGCGGCTCTCGTCGGACGGCTGACCGGGACCGTGCCCCGCACGACCTGCGGCCGCCCCGCAAGTCCTACTTGGCGCGAGGGCGGACGCGGCGCCGGAGTGGGCTGCGGGAGTCGCGGGGCGGAGTCCACGCGCCGGGCGACAGCGGGCAGGCCGCCGGCGGTGAGGACGCGGGGCCGAGCGCGGAGGACGGGATGCAGGCCGAGCACCAGATCGCTTACTTCCTGCGGGAGTTGGCCGCCCCGGGAACGGACCCGCGGCGGCGCGAGGCGGCGGCCAAGGGGCTCGGCAGGATCGGCCGCCCTGAGCACACCGCTCATCTCGTACGGGCCACACGCGACCCCGAGCCCGAGGTGCGGGCGGCCGCGGCTCAAGCCCTGGGCCGGCTCGGGGACCGGGAGGCCGGCGCGG
Organism: Streptomyces sp. CA-249302; assembly: GCF_050936785.1. Taxonomy (NCBI): domain Bacteria; kingdom Bacillati; phylum Actinomycetota; class Actinomycetes; order Kitasatosporales; family Streptomycetaceae; genus Streptomyces; species Streptomyces sp. CA-249302. Next base: position 10,560,452 of record NZ_JBNJMG010000001.1, read on the forward strand.
AGGTGCTGCCGGCGCTGATGGCCGATGCCGACCCGATCGTGCGGCGCAGGGCATCGCGCGCCGCGATCCGGCTGGCCCTGAGCGGCGGGTCGGTGACCGAGGCACTCGCCCGACTGCTGGGCGACACCGAGCGTCACCTGCGGATCAACGCGTTGGACGCGCTGTACGCGCTGGGCACGCCCGGTGACGTCCCTGCGCTGGTCGCACTCCTCGGCGACCCCGACTCCCAGGTCTGGGGTCGTGCCGACCGCATGGTGCGCAAACACCTCCGCGACCCCGCCGTCGAGGCGGAAGTACTCCGCACGGCATGCGAGGGCACGGGTCCGACCCGCGCCCGTGCCCTGGACGCACTACCGGTCCGCCGCATCGCACAGGTCCAGGGTTCGCTGGTCGACGCGCTGCGCGACGAGTCCCCACCGGTGCGGATCGCCGCGGCGCGGAGACTGTCCAGGATCGACGGGGAACCGGTGGCCGACGCCTTGGCCGCCGCCCTCGTGGACGAGCGGGACCCGGGCGTGGCGTCACAGCTGCTCAACAGGCTCGGGCACCGCGGCGACCGGCGCGCGACCGGCCCGGCCGTGCGCTGGCTCCACCACCCGGAGGCCGGCCCCTCCGCCGCGTGCGCCCTCGGCGGCATCGACACCGCCGAAGCCGCCAGGCAGCTGCGCACCGCCCTCGACGACCGCACCCTCTCCGGCCCCACCCGGGCGGCCGCCGCGGTGGCCGTCGGGGAGTCGGGCGCCTGGGACGCCGTATGGCTGCTGCTCCCGCACCTCGACGACGCCGACCCGGTGTTCAGAGCCGGTGCCATGGACGGTCTGGGCGCACTGGTCGACGGCGGGCTGCGTCCGTGGGAGCGTCATGCGGTCGCCAAGTCGCTGGTCGCCCACCTCACGTCGGTGCCGGACGAGGTCTGGCGGACCCGGAACGCGCTGGCCAACCTGCCCCAGGCCCTTCCGGCCGTACGGCGCCTGGTGGACCGGGCACCTTCGGCGGAGGTACGGGCCGCCGCCCTCTCGCTCCTCAGGACGGACGGGGCGGGAGACCGGAGCGCCCACGAGGACGTACGCCGCTTCCTCGACGGCCTGGAGGACCCGCACGAGTCCGTCCGCTACCAAGCCGCCCTCCGTCTCAAGCGCTGGGTGAAAGCCTCCGGAACGCTGCCGCCGGACGACGCGCGAGTGCGTGAACGCCTGCATCTGTTCGCCACGGAAGGGTCCCCTCGGCTCCGGCAGGCCGCGACCGGTCTGCTCGAAACCCTGGCGACGGTTGGTCGGTAAATATCCTCTCTCGGCCTCAATTGGGTAAAGCGAAGACCGGTTCACAGCACCGACTGGCAGGCTGTTCGACGTCGAGAGGTGGGGAAGGGGCCCTTGGTGGCTCCTGAGCGCAGGGACGCCTTGGAGCACGCCATGGCCGCAACGAAGCCGCAGCGCAGTCACACCGTGCTGGCCTGGCTGCCGGTCGCGGTGATGGCGACCGTGGCGCTGGGTGACGTCCTCACCGGGCCGGGGCTGGGATTCCTGCCGCTGGCGTCGCTGGGGCCCGCCTTCGCCGGACTGGTCGGCGGCTGGCGCCGTACCGCGATGTTCGGCGCTGCCGCGCTGATGCTGTGCGTGGCACTGGGTCTCTACGACGGGCTGTTCCAGGAACGCCGGGGCTTCATGGCGATGGTGTCGGTGGTCGGCGTGACCGGCGCCGGCATAGCGGCCGCCGTGATGCGCGGCCGCCGGGAGGCCGAGCTGGCCAGTGTGCGGTCGATCGCGGAGGTCGCGCAGCAGGTGTTGCTGCGGCCGGTGCCGCTGACCGCGGGGCCCCTTCAGGCGGCGGTGTCGTACACCTCGGCCGTCGCGGAGGCCCGCATCGGCGGCGACCTGTACGAGGTGGTCGCCTCCCCGCACGGGGTGCGGGTGATCGTCGGCGATGTGCAGGGCAAGGGGCTGGCGGCGGTGGAGACGGCCGCCGTGGTGCTCGGCGCCTTCCGTGAGGCGGCACACGAGGAGCCCGACCTGGTGCGGCTGGGTGAGCGCCTGGAGCGCAGCGTGGACCGCGTGCTGGAGGGGGAGAAGTTCGTCACCGCGGTCCTCGCCGAGGTGGGCGCCGACCACAAGGTCGTCTTCCTCAACTACGGGCACCCGCCGCCCATGGTGGTCCACGAGGACGGCACCGCGGACTTCCCCCGCCCGCCCTCCTACGGGTTGCCGCTGGGCCTGGGCGTGTACGGGGACGGGAGCCCCAAGCCGTTTCCCGTCGGCTTCGCCCCCGGTGAGCAACTCCTGCTGTACACCGACGGCGTGAGCGAGGCGCGCGACGAGCACGGCACCTTCTATCCGCTCGGCGAACGGGCGTATCTGCTGAAGGAGGCGGACGCCCAGAGCGCGCTGGACACCCTGCGCGAGGACGTCGTCCGGCATGCCGCAGGCCCGCCCCACGACGACGCGGCGATGCTCCTGCTGCGCTATCACAGCCACGCCCCGGAGGAGTCCGCGGGCATCGGGTGATTCCCCGACCACGTCCGCACCGAGGCCTGTCGGCGTCCGTTGCGGTCAATTCCCCTGCCCTGCCGCGGAGTTCGTAGAAAGCGCACTCTGGCGGCGCCGGACTCTCTGGGCTACCGTCGGTAACCCCTGGTCGTCACGGTGGCACCTGTGGCACTTCGTGCATCCCCGGTCCCCTCCGTCCCCTCCGGAAGGCAGCCCATGCAGAACGCAGCGGTCCCGGCCGCGATCACCCGGCGCCACGCCCTGACGGTGGCCGGCGGAGTCCTCGCCGCGGCGACCCTCGCCCAGACCGTGCCCGCCTTCGGCGCCGAGACGCAGGACGCGGACGCCATCGTGGTGGGCCACGGACTCGCCGGCCTGGTGGCCACCGCCGAACTGGCCGCCGCGGGCCGCAAGGTGCTGCTCCTCGACCAGGAGCCCGAGGCCAGTCTGGGCGGGCAGGCGTTCTGGTCCTTCGGCGGGCTGTTCTTCGTCGACTCCGACGAGCAGCGCCTGATGGGCGTCAAGGACTCCCAGGACCTCGCCTGGCAGGACTGGCTCGGCACGGCCGGCTTCGACCGGGGCGTCGACGACCCCACCGGCCAGGACTACTGGGCCTACAAGTGGGCCGAGGCGTACGTGGACTTCGCGTCCGGCGAGAAACGCTCCTGGCTCTCCGGGCTCGGCGTGCAGTGGTTCCCGATCGTCGGCTGGGCCGAACGCGGCGGCGGCCTCGCCGACGGCCACGGCAACTCGGTGCCCCGCTTCCACGTCACCTGGGGCACCGGCCCCGCCGTCGTCGAACCCTTCGAGAAGAAGGTCCGCGCGGCGGTCGCGGCCGGCAAGGTCACCTTCAAGTTCCGCCACCGCGTCGACGGCATCGTCACCACCAACGGCACCGTCACCGGCGTACGCGGCGCGATCCTGGAGCCCAGCGACGCCGCCCGCGGCAAGGCCAGCTCCCGCACGGTCGTCGGCGAGTTCGAACTGCACGCCCCGGTCGTCGTCGTCACCTCGGGCGGCATCGGCGCCAACCACGACCTCGTACGGCAGAACTGGCCGGCCCGCCTCGGCACCCCGCCGAAGTCCATGGTCACCGGCGTGCCCGCGCACGTGGACGGCCGGATGCTCGGCATCACCGAGCAGGCGGGCGGACGCATCGTCAACCCCGACCGGATGTGGCACTACACCGAGGGCCTCAGGAACTACGACCCGATCTGGCCCAACCACGGCATCCGCATCCTGCCCGGCCCGTCCTCGATGTGGTTCGACGCCACCGGCAAACGCTTCAGCACACCCGACATCCCGGGTTACGACACCCTGCACACCCTCGGCTCGATCACCGCCTCCGGCTACGACTACTCCTGGTTCGTCACCACCCAGAAGATCCTCGCCAAGGAGTTCGCCCTCTCCGGCTCCGAACAGAACCCCGACCTCACCAACAAGGACGTCTGGCAGCTGCTGTCCCGGATCTGGCAGACCCCGGAGCCGATCGAGAAGTTCAAGAAGAACGGCGTCGACTTCGTCGTCGCGACCACCCTGTCGGAGCTCGTGCGCGGCATGAACAAACTCACCGGCGACAACCTGATCAAACTGGACGACCTGCAACGCCAGATCGACGCGCGCGACCGGGAGATCGACAACCCGTACACCAAGGACGTCCAGGTCATGGGCATCCGCAACGCCCTCACCTACGTCGGCGACTCCCTCAGCCGCACGGCCTCGGCCCACAAGATCATGGATTCAAGTGCCGGGCCGCTGATCGCCGTTCGCCTCAACGTCCTCACCCGCAAGACCCTCGGCGGCCTCCAGACCGACCTGTCCGGCCGCGTCCTCGACGCCACCGGCACGCCGATACCCGGTCTGTACGCGGCCGGTGAGGTCGCCGGCTTCGGCGGAGGCGGCGTCCACGGATACCGCTCCCTGGAGGGCACCTTCCTCGGGGGCTGCCTCTTCTCCGGCCGTGCTGCGGGCCGCGCGGCCGCCGCGGCGACCGCCACGTGAGCAGGCAGCCGGTCAGGTCACGTCGGCCACCGAGAAGACGCCCGGCCCGCTGACCCCGTACAGCACCCGGCCCACCAGCAGCGGCGGCGTCCCGCTCGGGGAGAGCTCCTCGAACGAGGTTCCCTCCGTGTCGAAGGACGGCTTGGTGCGGCCGATCTCCCTGCCGGTGCCCGGGTCGAGGGCGATCACGCTGGTGTCCGGCATGTTCACGTACAACCGCCCGTCGTGCAGGGACGGTTCACTGAAAACGCGCAGCTCGCGCGAGCTGGTCCACAGCGGCTTGCCGCGCTTGAGGTCGAGAGCGAGCAGGGTCTCGTTGCCGTAGTCGAAGATGTACATGGTGTCGCCGCGCACGAGCGGCGGCGCCTCCGGTTGCACGCTCCAGGGGAAGTCGATGCGACGGGTCTTCCCGCTGTCGAGGTCCTGGATGAAGAAGGCCGCGGAGACGCCGGTGTTGTCCTCCCAGCGCGCGTAGTACGCCGTGCCGTCGTGGATCGTGGCCAGCCACAGATCGCCCTTCGGCGGAGTGACCGTGCCCAGAGTTTTGCCCGAGCGGGCGTCGATGCGCGCGATCTGGCCGGTGCCGCCGCGCAGGTCGGCGTACAGCACGCCGTCGGAGCCCTCGTAGAAGGGCTGGCCCGACTTCGCCTTCAGCGTCCGCTGCCACAACTCCTTGCCCGTGCGCGGCTCGTACGCCGCATAGCGCGCGGCGTCGTCCGACTCCTTGAGCGTGAGCTTGTCCATCCGCACGAGCAGCACGCCGCCCATGGCGTCGAACTGCCCCACCGGACCGTCCAGATGCCACAGCCGCTTCCCGGTCCGGCCGTCGAAGGCGTCCACTCCCTCGTTGCGGTCGGCACTGCTGACGTAGACAGCGCCGTCGCGTACGACGGGATCGTTGAGCGACATGCCGTCGACCTGTTTGTCGCTCATCGGCCTGCTCCAGTCGACCTTGCCCGTCGCGGGGTTGAGCCGCATCAGCGCGACCCGCGGGGAGGAGCAGAACACGCCGAGAGCGTCCGGCGTGCAGGACGACCCGATACCCATGCTCAACGGGTCGTCCTCGTCCGGCTTCAGCGCGTTGTGCCACGGCTTCCAGCCCACCGGCACAGCGGGAGTCCCGGTCGCCCGTACGCCGTTCCGGCTGTCGCTCGCCGCCGGGGCGTCGTCCAGGTTGACCCCGACGACCGTCCCCGCGAGGCCGAGCAGCGCCGCACCGGCCGCCGCGAGCCAAAGCGTCTTCTTCCGGGGCTTCTTCTTCTCCGCCACGGGCGGCAGCGTCGTCACCGTCTCCGTGACCACGGGAGCCGGGCTGCCCGAGGGCTCCTCGTCGGTCACCTCCACCGGCAGGGCGGCCAGTGTCTCCAGCACCTCGGCCGAGGTCGGCCGCGCCGTCGGCTCCTTCGTCAGGCACAGGGACACCAACGGCCGTAGCGGCTTGGGGAGTTGACCCAGATCCGGATCGCTGTGCACGGTGTTGTACGCGGCCAGATAGGCGTTCTCCGCCTCGAAGGGGCTGCGCCCGGTCGCCGCGTACACCAGCACCGCGCCCAGCGAGAAGACGTCCACGGCCGGGCCGACCTCGCGCGGGCTGCTGAACTGCTCCGGCGCCATGAACGGCGGCGAGCCCATCACGATGCCGGTCTGGGTATGGACATCGCTGCTGGCCGCACGCGAGATGCCGAAGTCGATGACCCGCACCGCCCCGTCCTCGCCGCCGCCCTCCAGCAGCAGCACATTGCCGGGCTTGAGGTCCCGGTGGACCACGTCCGCGCGGTGGATCTCCCGCAGCGCCTCGGCGAGTTCGGTGCCGAGGCGGCGCAGGGACGGCCAGTCCAGCGGGCCGTCGTCGGTGACGCGGTCGGCGAGCGTGCGGCCCGGCACGAACGCGGTTGCCATCCACGGCCGTTCCGCATCCGGGTCGGCGTCCAGGACCGGCGCGGTGAACGCGCCGCTCACCCGCCGGGCCGCCGCGATCTCCTGCCGGAACCTGGCCCGGAACTCGGCGTTCTCCGCGTACTTCGCGTGCACGACCTTCACCGCGACGGCCCGCCCCGACACCGACCGGCCGAGATAGACGACGCCCATGCCACCGGTGCCGATGCGCGCTTCGATCCGGTATCCGCCGATGGTCCGCGGATCGTCCTCGCGCAGGGTCACCGTGTCTCCTTCACCGGGTCTGGCCTGGATGGATGCGATCGGCCGTATGGCATGGACCGTTCACCTGAAATCTTCGAGGATGCCCCGGCCTTGAGGCCAGGGAGGAATCGGACCCTTGCGGAGCAGGGCAAGGAAAGGGCGATCGCCGTCAGGGTGACTGGTCGTCCACGGAGACGTCGCAGCGCGGGGCTTCCAACCGGTGAAGGATCTCGGAGTTGAGGGACCTGCGGGCGGACTTGGCCTGAGCGGTCAGCCATGTGTGCAGATCGGCGGGGAGCCGGAGCGTGATGCGCACTTCATGATCCATGAGCTCAACCGTAGTGGCAGAATGGTGGCGTGACGACACTGGAGGACGCTGGGCCTGCCCGGTACACCTACCGTCTGCGTGTGTCGTCGACCGCTCGCACCCTGCTGCGCGCAGAGTGGGACCGCTGCCGCTGGGTCTGGAACGAGGCCGTGGCCAAGTCCCGTGCCGCGCATACTCACAACCGGGCCAATCCCGGCGACAAGCTGACGTGCGGCCCGGCCCAACTCGACAAGATGCTGACCGAGGCCCGCGCCAAGACGCCGTGGCTGAGTGAAGGCGCTTCGGTGCCGCAGCAACAGACCATCCGCGACTTCGCCAAGTCCCGCGCCAAGGCGCTGAAGGACATGGAAAAGCGCCTGCCGATGCGGCAGCGCGCGGGGATGCCACGGCCGAAGAAGAAGCGCGAAGCGCTGCCGACGCTGAACTACACGCAGCGCGGGTTCCGGCTGAAGGACGGCCGCCTCCACCTTGCGGGCGGCATCGAGGTGACGGTGGTGTGGTCCCGCGAACTCCCGTCCGCGCCCTCCAGCGTGCGCGTGTATCGGGATGCGGTCGGGCACTGGTACGCCTCGTTCGTCGTCGCCACCGAGGTGCAGCCGCTCCCCGCTACCGGCGCGGTGCTCGGCGTGGACTGGGGCGTCAAGGAGACCGCCACCACCACATCCGGCGCCTACGACCTTTCCCACCCACAGCACGGACGGAAGGCGCAGGCGAAGCTGACCCGGTACGACCGGATGATGGCCCGCCGCAGGCCGAAGAAGGGACAGGCGTCGTCGAAGGGCTACCGCGAGGCGAAGAGGTGGCGCGCCAAGGCCTACACCAAGATCGCCAGGCAGCGGCAGGACACCGCCCGCAAGTGGGCCAAGCGCGTCGTGACCGACCACGATGCGATCGCCGTCGAGGACTTCCGGCCGAAGTTCCTCGCCAAGACCACCATGGCCCGTAAAGCCGCTGACGCGGCGATCGGTGCCACCAAGACGGCGCTGATCGAGATGGGTCGCAAGCACGCGCGGGACATCCGCCTCGTGCACCCCGCGCACACCACTACGGACTGCGCATCGTGCGGAGCGAGAACCAAGCACGCACTTCCGCTGTCGGAGCGTACCTACACCTGCACCGCGTGCGGAGCCGTCTCGCCCAGGGACAAGAACTCCGCCCGTGTGATGCTCGTCCGGGCTGGTCTCAACCCGGCTGGTGTCGAGGGCGTAAGACCTTCGGGGGCGCTACTCCCGAAGGCAGCCTGAGCCAGGAATCCCCTCCCTGCAGGGAGGGGAGGGCGTCAATCTACTGTCGGTCCGGTGACCCGGCGCCGGGTCAGCCCAGGGTGAACCAGGTGCTGCGGGACTTCTGCCACTCCGGGTGGGTGAGGTCCTTCGCCTCGGTGCCGTCGCCGTAGAGGTCGGCGGCCCCGTCGTCCGTGATCAGCTGGACGCGGGCTCCCGACTGGGTGAGGTCGGGCACGGAGACGATCGACTCCCAGCCGCCCGCGTCGGTCGTGGGCAGGTCCAGCACCTTCACCGGCTGGTGTCCGGCGACGCCGTCCCAGGAGTAGAGGGCGTACGGGTCGCTGTTGTCGTCCGCGGCCCAGGAACCGGCCAGGATCAGGTACTGGTCGAGGGAGTTCCGGCGGATGTCGCGGATCGAGAGACCGCCGAGGTCCATCTCGATCGGCGTGCCGAAGGTGGCGGCGGTGCCGGTGACGACCTTGTTCATGTTGGTCACCGGCACGATCAGGGCCTTGCCGCCGGTCTGCGGCGGGACCAGCGGGGCGCGGAAGCCGACGTAGGCGGTGGTGGTGGAGCCGGGAGCGAACTCCAGGCCCTCGACGTTGAATCCGTTGATCTCCTTGGGCACCTGGCCGTCGGCGGTCGCCGCCTCGAAGCCGTACCGGTCGCCGTTGGCCTCGTCCCAGGCGACCAGGTTGTCGCGGAGCTTGTGGTAGGCGCTGCCGAAGGTGAGCGAGGTGGCGGCGCCGGAGCCGGAGACGGTGGTCGTGAAGACGGTGTTGCGGTCCGCCTTGTACTCGCCGTCCTTGTTGTTGCCGAGCGAGCCGGTCCAGTAGATGGTGCTGCCGACCAGCGTGCCGCCCTCGATGTCGACCTCCTTGTCCGCGTCGAGCGCGCTGTCGAGGTCCCAGGTCTTCACCGGCGCGCCGGAGGCCGAACCGTCGTACAGGCGCAGGGTGTTGTCCTCGTCGTTGGCGACCACGACATACCCGCCGCCGACGTCCACGCCGGCGGAGGCGTCGCTGGCGCCGGTCAGGTAGCGGGCGTCCGCGGAGTACTGGACCGAGGGCGAGGCCGCGAAGTGGAGCGTGGTGGTGGCGGTCTTGCCGCCGAGGCCGGTGACCTTGAGGGTGAGGTCCGCGTAGCCCTGCGCGTGCGCGGCGACCGCCACGGTACGGGTGGTGCCGGTACCGGTGACGGAGACGTCCGCGGTGCCCGCGACCGCCGACTTGCTGGTCTTCGACGCGGCGACGGTGAGGGCGCTCGCGTCCGCACCGCTCTGGGCGACGGTCACGGTGACCGTCGGGTCGCCGGTGGCGCCGACGGCGCCCGACAGGTAGGCGGTGGACAGCTTGATGGTCGGGGTGCCGTAGGTCGCGGCGTGCGCGGGGAGGGTGGAGCAGACGGCCGGCAGCAGTGCCGCGGTGGCGGCCAGGCAGGCGCGGCGAACGGACTGCGAAGAGGGACGGCGCACGATGGGTGCCTTTCGTCGGCTCGGCACATCCGGCCGGTGCGGCGCGGATGCCGGGAGAACGGTGTGAGCCGAACGCCAACGGGCGGGAGCGGAAGGCCGACGTCCATCCGAACAGCAGCCCAAAGGATGATCATCTTCAGGAGGTGGAGGGGATCGGGGAGTGTCAGTTTGCGTGGTCGGGGGCGATACGGTCCACCAGCCGCAGCAGGGCCTGCCAGGCCAGGTCGTACGCCTGGTCGTCCTGGAGGTCGGATCCGTGGTCCTCGGCGCGCAGTTGACGTCCGGCGCGCTCGCAGACGTCGGCGGGCGGCAGGGTGAGCGGAGCGCCTGCGGCCTGCGCGGTGACCTGGATCTCGCAGGCCTTCTCCAGGTAGTACATGCGCAGGAAGGCCTCACCGGGAGTCTCGCCGACGGTGAGCAGTCCGTGGTTGCGCAGGACGAGCGCGCTGTGGTCGCCGAGGTCGGCGACGAGGCGCCGCTGCTCGTCGAGGTTGAGGGCGACACCCTCGTAGTCGTGGTAGCCGAGGCGGCCGTGGAACTCCAGGGACATCTGATTGACCGGCAGCAGCCCGTCCCGCTGGGCGGCGACGGCGCAGCCCGCCTTCGTGTGGGTGTGCAGCACGCAGTGCGCGTCGGCCCGGGCGGCGTGGATCGCGCTGTGGATGACGAACCCGGCCGGGTTGACCGGGTACGGGGTCGGCTCGACCGGGTTGCCGTGCAGGTCGATCTTGACGAGGTTCGAGGCGGTGACCTCCTCGAAGAGCAGGCCGTAGGGGTTGATGAGGAAGTGGTGGTCGGGGCCGGGCAGCCGCAGCGAAATGTGCGTGAAGATCAGGTCGGTCATGCGGAAGTGGGCGACGAGGCGGTAGACGGCGGCCAGTTCGCGCCGAAGGCGCTGCTCTTCGGTGACTGCCTGAGGCGCGGCGATTGCGGTCGTGACGGCCATGGACGGCGGCTCCTGGGGGCGGGGCTCGGGCTCGATGTCCGGCAACCGTATGCGGGCCTGCCACGGCACCCCAGTATCGGATCCATCTCATATCCTGACCCTGAAGGGACGAAACAACCTGCCCATGGATCCAAGGAACCGCTCATGCCGCCGCCCACCGTCACTCCCGACACCGCCACCGTCCCGCTGAGCACGCTGCTCGCCGACCCCGGCCTGGGCCTGGAACAGATCGCCGGCCCCCGGGAGGACCGCCTGATCGGCACGATCGGCACCACGGAGCTGGCGGACCCGGGTCCGTACCTCCTCGGCGACGAGCTCCTGCTGATCGCCGGGGTTCGTCTCCCGCAGACGGAGGAGGCCGTCGACGCCTACGTCCGGCGGCTCGTCGAGGCGGACATCGCCGCGCTCGGCTTCGGGGTCGCGCCCGTGCACGACGAGGTCCCGCCCGCCCTGCGCACGGCCTGCGACCGGCACCGGCTGCCGCTGCTCCGTATCCCACCCGGCACGCCCTTCGTGGCCGTCAACCACGCCGCCCACCAGGCCATGGCGGAGGCCCGGCACCGGGAGCTGCGGCAGATCTCGGAGGCCCAGGCCGCCTTGGCGGCCGCTGCGGCACGCCCGGACGCGCTCAAGGCGGTGCTCAACCGGCTCGCCTCCCAACTGGGCGCGTGGACCGTCCTGTTGGACCCGGACGGGCAGGAGCTCCTCACCGCCGGGAGCCGTCCGGCCGAGTCCGTCGTCGAGCAACTGCACGCGCTCGCCGCCGAGACCATGGGGCGCGTACGTTCGGGCAGGACCGGCGGGAAGCCGCAGCCGCCGACGGCGGCGGTCGAACACCACGCGGAGTTCCACCTGACGGTGCACACCCTCCCGGCGGAGACGGCAGACGGGGTGTTCGTCCTCGGGATCGCCGCCGCTCGCCCGCCCACGGTCGTGCACCGCTCCGTCACCGGCACAGCGCTCGTCCTGCTGTCCCTGCTGACCACTCCCCGGCACGCCCTTGGCACCGACACCCGCTCGGCAGCCGCTCTGGTCCGCCTCATGCTCGGCCACGACCCGGTCGAGGTGGCCCCGCTGCTCTCGTCGGCGGCGCGGACCACCCCGGACAGCTGGATCGTGATCCACGGCCGCCTGACGACTTCGCATGCCGGTCCCGTTGGCCGTCCTGGCGCCGACCCGGTCCAACTGGCCGCCCTCGGTACCGCGTTGGCCACGCCGTACCTGGACGTCGACGGCATCGACCTGCGCGGACTGCTCCCGGCCGGCTCCACGCTGCCCGACCTCGCGCCGGTCACCCGTCTGGGCTGGACCCTCGGGCTCAGTGCCCCCGTCGCCGCCGCCGACCTGGAGATCGCCGACCGGCAGGCCGGACGGATGCTGCGGCACGCCGTGGCCGTCGGCGCGCCCTGGGCGCAGCACCGGGTCCAGGACCTGAGCCTGCACTCCTTGGTCGGCGCCGGTGACGCCGTGGCGCTGGCGCGGGCCCGTTTCGCCCCGCTCGCCGACGCTTCCACGCCCGGGGCGGCCGTACTGCTGGAGACGCTGCGCACCTGGCTGGCCCAGCACGGCAACTGGGACCGCACGGCCGCCGCTCTGGAACTGCATCGCAACACGGTCCGGCGGCGGATCGCCAGGACGGCGGAGTTGCTCGCCGTCGACCTGGACGATCTCGACGTGCGGATGGAGCTCTGGTTCGCCCTGCGCTGGCTGCCGGGCGAGCAACACACCGGGGGAGAGGGCGCAGATGGCTGAAGCAGTGGCGAAGGGGCGTCCGGAAGGGCTGTTCGTCGGCCTGTGCACGGTGGACGTCATCCAGCTCGTCGACCATGTGCCGGGGTCCAACGAGAAACTGACGGCCCGTGAGCAGTCCGTCGCCGCGGGCGGACCGGCGGCGAACGCGGCCGTGGCCTTCGCGCACCTGGGCGGAGCGGCCCGGCTGCTCACGGCCGTCGGCGCACACCCACTGGGACTCGCCGCCGCCGCGGACCTCGACCGGTTCGGTGTGAACGTCTCCGACCTGGCGGCGGACTCGGCCGAGCCGCCCGCCGTGTCGTCCATCCTGGTCACCGCGTCGAGCGGGGAGCGCGCGGTCGCCTCGACCAACGCCACCGCCCACCGGCTCGCACCGCCCGACGACCTGGAGGCGTTGTTGGCCGCCTGCGACATCGTCGAGCTCGACGGTCACCACATGGAACTGGCGACGGCCGTCGCCCGCGCCGCGCGTGCCGCCGGTCGCACGACCCTGCTCGACGCGGGCAGTTGGAAGGACGGCACACAGGCCTTGCTGCCGTCGATCGACGTGGCCGTCTGCTCGGCCGACTTCCGCCCGCCCGGCGCGAGCACGCCGGTGGACGTGCTGCGGTTCCTGCGGGCGCACGGGGTCGGGTGGGCGGCGGTCAGCCGGGGCGGGGAGCCCATCGTGTGGGAAGGGCCCGACGGGGGCGGCACCGTGGAGGTGCCGTCCGTCCACGTCGTCGACACCCTCGGCGCGGGCGATGTCCTCCACGGAGCCCTTGCCCATCACCTCGCCGTACAGGGGCAGTTGACGGCGGACGGCTTCGTGGCGGCGCTGCGGGGTGCGGCCGAGGTGGCCGCGCGGGCGTGCGCCTCCTTCGGTACCCGGGCTTGGATGCTGTCCTGACACATCGGATCTCTCCCGCTCCATTGACGCGGCATGACCCCATCTCTATGTTGCATCGCGGGATAGCTCCGATGAATCACGCATCACAGAGCCGCCGGGAGGCAACGTGTCCTGCCCCTCCGTACCCGACCCGTCCAGACGCACCGTCCTCGCCACCGGAACCGCCCTGGGCGGAGCACTTCTGACGTCCGGTCTGCCCACCCCGGCGACGGCGGCCGAAGAGAGCCCGACCCCTGCCGACCCCTGGCGCACCGTCCTCGCCGACGCCGACCTCGTCTGGCAGCGCATGCCGACGGCCTGGTACGAGGGCCCGTTCCTCGGCAACGGCTTCCTCGGCTCCGGCATCTACGCCGAGCCGGGCGCCGCCTCCACAGCCGTCCGCTTCAACGTCCAGCACTCCGAAGTGCAGGACCACCGCCCCGAGTTCGGGTCCCTCTTCGGGCTCGCCCGGCTGCCGATCGGGTACTTCACACTGGAGCCGGTCGGCGCGATCACCGGCCTCGACTGGCGACTGTCGCTGCGGGACGCCGAGTTGACCGGCACGCTCACCACCGAGAAGGGCACCCTCGCCCTGCGCGCCCTGGTCCACAACGACCGCTCGGTCCTCGCCGTCGAGGTGACACCGAGCGAGGGCGAGCGCGACTTCCGCTGGGTCTTCCACCCGGCGGACGCGATCAGCCCCCGGGCCGCCTTCAAGCCACTGCCCGACGGTTACCAGGGCAACCCGCCCGCCGAGGTCGCCGACCACGACGGGGTGAGCGCCGCCGTACAGCCGCTGCTGTCGGGCGGGCAGCACGTCACCGCATGGCAGGAGCGGTCAAAGGGACGTACCCGGACCCTGTACGTGCATGTCGCGCACTCGTACCCGCAGACCACGGCCCTGAACCGAGCCCTCAAAGCCGTCCGCACCGCCGCCGCGCTGCCGTACTCCGCACTCGCGGCGACCCACCGCACCTGGTGGCACGCCTACTACCGCAAGAGCTTCCTCTCGCTCCCCGACGCCCGCATCCAGCGCTTCTACTGGATCCAGCTCTACAAGGCCGCCTCCGCCGCCCGCCGCGACGCCCCCGTGATGGCGACCAGCGGCCCCTGGCTGGAACCGACGCCGTGGCCCAACACCTGGTGGAACCTCAACGCCCAGCTGGAGTACTGGCTCGTCCACGGCTCCAACCACCTCGAACTCGACGCGATCACACGGGCGCTGAGCGAGTACCGGGACAACCTCGCGAAGGAGGTCGCCCAGCCCTACCGCGCCGACTCGCTCGGCATCCCGCGCACCACCGACCCCCACCTGGTCAACGGCGCGGCCGGCACCCTCACCGGCTACGGCGTCGGCATCCCCGGCCAGGACCCGCCGACCCCCGAAGTCGGCGACCTGACCTGGGCGTTGCACAATGTCTGGCTCAGCTACCGGCACACCATGGACGAGTCGATCCTCCGCGACGTCCTCTTCCCCCTGCTGCGCAAGGCGATCAACTACTACCTGCACTTCCTGGAGCCCGGCCCCGACGGCAGACTCCACCTGCCCGCCACCTTCTCTCCGGAGTACGGCGGCAACTCCCGCGACTGCAACTACGACCTGATGCTGCTGACCTGGGGCTGCACCACGCTGCTCCAGGCCGCCGAACTCCTCGGCATCGACGACCCGTTGACGCCCCGCTGGCGCGAGGTGCTGGCGAAGCGGGTGCCGTATCCCACGGACGCGAACGGCTTCATGATCGGCGCGGACATCCCCTTCGCGAAGTCCCACCGCCACTACTCGCACCTGCTCGCCGTCTACCCGCTGTACGAGAGGACCGGCCGCACCCCCGACGAACGCGCCCTGATCGAGAAGTCACTCGCTCACTGGGTCGGCTTCGAGGGCGCCCTCCAGGGCTACACCTTCACCGGCGCCGCCTCGATGTCGGCCCTGCTCGGCAAGGGCGAGGACGCGCTGAACTACCTCGGCCAGCTGATGACCCGCTTCATCCAGCCCAACACCATGTACAAGGAGTCCGGGCCGGTCATCGAGACGCCCCTGTCGGCGGCCCAGTCACTGCACGACATGGTCTGCCAGTCATGGGGCGGGATCGTTCGGGTCTTCCCCGCCCTGCCCGCCGCCTGGGCGGACGCATCCGTGCACGACTTCCGCACCCAGGGCGCCTTCCTGCTCAGCGCGCGCCGCGAGGGCGGCACCACCCGCTGGGTGCGGCTGGTCAGCGAGGCGGGCGCGCCCTGCGTCGTACGGCACGGGATCGCGGGGCCGATCGAGGTACGGGACGGACGGGGCCGCCCCCTGCGGTACGCGGATGCCGGCGACGGTGCGATCGAGGTCGCGCTGCGGAAGGGCGACTCGGCGCTGATCACGGCCAAGGGCGACCGGCCCGACCTCACCGTCGCGCCCGTACCGCCGAACGGGGACGCGCCGCGCTGGGGGTTGCCGGTCGGCTGAGCATGACGTGCGGACAGGCCCGACCGAGGGTCAGATGGGGTGCATGCAAAGATCCATACCCCCGCAGCGCGGTCGCGCGAGCCTGCGACTGACCGCGGCCCTCACCGGCCTGCTCGCCGTCCTGTCCGTACTCTCGGCCACCCCGGCCTCCGGCGAGTCCATACCCGAGCGCGGCAGCGCCTACATGGGCATCGGGGTGATGGCCCACGACGGAGTGGTCGGCGGCCGCCCCGACGCCGTACCGCCGACGGCCCGGGCCGTCCAGACTGAGGGCGTCGACGTCTCCAGCTACCAGCGCGACGTCGCCTGGTCCACCCTGTGGAGCAGCGGGGTCCGGTGGGCCTACACGAAGGCCACCGAGGGCACGTCGTACACGAATCCGTACTTCGCCGGACAGTACGACGGTGCCTACGGCACCGGCATGGTCCGCGGGGCGTACCACTTCGCCACCCCCGACTCCGGCAGCGGCACCGCACAGGCCGACTACTTCGTCGACCACGGCGGCGCCTGGTCCGGCGACGGGCGCACCCTGCCGGGCGCCCTCGACATCGAGTGGAACCCCTACGGCGACTCCTGCTACGACCTGTCCCGGAGCGAGATGGTCGCCTGGATCCGCGACTTCCTGAACCGGTACAAGGCCCGCACCGGCCGCGCGGCCGTCATCTACACCTCCACCTCCTGGTGGACCAGCTGCACCGGCGGCTACACCGGCTTCGGGACGACCAACCCCCTCTGGGTCGCCCGGTACGCCTCCTCGGTCGGGACACTCCCGGCGGGCTGGTCGTCGTACACCATGTGGCAGTACACCTCGTCCGGGCAGACGGTCGGCGACCACGACCGGTACAACGGCTCCGCCGACGGGCTACGGGACTTCGCGGCCGACTGACGGACGGTGCGCCGGCGTCGGACGGTGGGGCTAATGTGCCGGTCATGCACGCCCCACCCACCGCTTCCCGCAGAGCCCGCGAACTCGGTCTGACCGTCGGCGACCTGCCCACCGGACCGCACAACGCCCTCACCGACGTGCCCGGCATCCGGGTCGGGCACACCACGCTGAGCCGTCCGCCGCGCGTGCACAGCGGGGTGACCGCGATCGTGCCCGCAGGGGTCGGTCCCGGCAGCCCGCTGCCGGCCGGCGTGTTCGCGGGCAACGGCTACGGCAAGCTGCTCGGCACCACCCAGATCGCCGAACTGGGCACGATCGAGACCCCGGTCCTGCTCACCTCGACCCTGTCCGCGTTCCGGGTCGCGGACGCGCTGGTCGGCTGGATGCTGGAGCGGCCCGAGGGGGCGGGCGCACGGAGTCTGAATCCCGTGGTGGGGGAGTGCAACGACGGGCTGCTGTCCGACATCCGGTCGCGCCCGGTGCGGGAGGAGCACGTACGGGCCGCTCTCGACTCCGCGTCGGACGGGCCGGTCGCCGGGGGGTCGGTCGGCGCGGGCACCGGAACGGTCGCCCTCGGGTTCAAGGCCGGCATCGGCACCTCGTCGCGGCGCGTGCGGCTCGCGGGCGAAGAGGCGACCCTCGGGGTCCTGGTCCAGGCGAACTTCGGCGGCACCCTGCGGGTCCTGGGCCGCACGGTCACCCCGTCGGACGTCGGGCTTCCCACTCCGGAGCCCATCCCGGACGACGGCTCCTGCATGGTCGTGGCCGCCACCGACGCGCCCCTGGACGCCCGCCAGCTGACCCGGCTCGCCCGCCGCGCCGTCTACGCACTGGGCAGGGTCGGCGCCGCCTACGCGCACGGCAGCGGCGACTACGGCCTGGCCTTCGGCACCCGGCGCCCCGGCACGCCGGCCGGACCCGCCGTCGTACCCGACGACTCGCTCGACGCACTCTTCGTCGCCGTACTCGACGCCGTGGAGGAAGCCGTCCTCGACTCGCTGCTGACCGCCACGGCCACGACGGGCCCGCGCGGGGACACCCGCCACCCGCTGCCCGCGGAGGCGTTGCTCGCCGTGTTGGGGTGACAGCCGGCTGCCGGGGATGCCCCACACCGGTGGGGCATCCCCGATCCTGTCGTCAGGCGTGGCCGTCCGAGCGCTTGCGGTGGAGGGTGAACTCCTCGAAGACCGACAGCTCGCCGTGCGGCTTGTTCACGTTGTAGTAGGTCACGTGCATGCGGGTGGTGTCACCGGCGTGGCGGCCGGGGTCGACCGTGAACGCGGCGAATCCGTAGGGGTGTTCGACGTCCCGGACGCCGGACCAGACCGCCTGCTCCTTGGCGTAGGTGGAGGTGCGCTTGCCGTTGGAGCCGGCGGTCGCCGACACGGCGGTGATCACCTTGGCCGAGCCGTCGGTGAAGAACTTCTGGTTCGTCGTGCCCGAGACCCCGCCGCCGCCGAGGATCATGTGCACGGTGCCGAGGCCGGTGTCGATGGAGTCGGTGGCCTGCGAGACCGGATTCGGGGTGAGCGTCTCGCTGCCGCCCACCACACCGCGGACGGCCAGTGAGCGCTCGTAGTTGTGCTCGTGGCCGCACAGGACCAGGTCGACGCCGTAGCGGTCGAACAGCGGACCGTACTTCTGGCGCAGGCCCAGGTCGGCGCCGTTCGCGTCCGAGGAGCTGACCATCACCTGGTGCATGGCGACGACGATCCAGTCGATGTCGCGGGAGGCCCGCGCCGCCTTCAACTCCTTCTCCAGGAAGGCGAGTTGGCGGCCGCCGGAGTAGCCGCTGATGTAGATGTCGCCACCGTCCTGGAGGCAGTTGTCGTCGTTCTGGAGCACGATCACCCGGACCGAACCGGCCGTGAACGCGTACCAGAGACCGGCGAGTTCGGCGTCGGTCTCGGTGGAGGGGAGGGTGAAGTACGACTGGTAGGCGCCGAGGCCGAGCGGGCCGTTGGCCTTCTCGATCTCGTGGTTGCCGGCCGCCGGCATCCAGGGGCGGAAGCGGGCCGAACGGCTGTTGTTGGCGAAGAAGTTGTTCCAGGTGCGGACCCGGTCGACGTCCAGGTTGGCGTAGCACAGGTCGCCGTTGAGGAGGTGGAACAGCGGCGCGACCTGCTCGATGCCGGTGACGATGTCCTTCGTCGCCGGGGTCGAGTTGGCGTCGAGCGCCACCGTGCCGTCGGCCGCCCAGGTCACCTGCGGGGCGGACTGGTCGCCGAAGCTGGTGAAGGTGAGCGGCTGCCGCCCGCGGGGCGCCGTCCGGAAGGTGCCTGCGTCGGGCGTGGTCCCCTCGTGGCCGGCGAAGTAGAGGTAGTCGGTGCCCGGGGCGAGCCGGTTGAGCGAGGCGTGGTGGACGTACACGGTACGGCTGGAGGTGCCGTCCACGTAGGTCACGGTCCGGGCCTTCGCGCTGGAGCCGAAGCCGTGTTCCACGGTGCCGTAGTGCACCACGGGTCTGGACACCGGCTTGTCCGTGATCCACGAGACCGTCATCTGGCTGCTCGGATCGGCCCCGAAGGTCAGATGCAGCCCCTGGACGGGCGGCGCGCCCGCCGAGTCCGGGGTGATGTGGAAGGCCGGTGCGCCGAGCGGTGCGGCCTGCGCCGTCCCCGCCGTCAGCATCGGCGCGACGGCGGCGCCGGCCCCCGCGGTGCCGAGCAGGCCGAGCGCGTGACGCCTGCTGACCCCCTTGCCCACCCCCTCGGCAGCCCCCTGCGGTGTGCCGTCCGATGTCCCTGTCTGTGCGCTCATGGTCCCCTCCCGGACAAGCTGTTGAGCTGTCGACGGGGGCACCCTGGCGTTACGCGGCGGACTTTGGGTGAACGCTGTGTTTCCAGCAGGCCGTTGAGTCACAAGGGGCTGGTCAAGACGGAGTTTCTTGCCTCGGCCTTTGCCCGCGACTGGCCGGCCGTTGACGCCCACCGTCGCCCACCGTCGCCGACGGGCGCCGGTCGGGACTCGGTGCCAGGCTGAACTCGTACGACCTCTGCGAAAGGGAACCACCGTGATCACCACCGACTTCGCCCCCGGGTCCCCCTGCTGGCTCGACCTCGGCGCCCCCGACGTCCGGGGCGCCGCGGCCTTCTACGGCGCCGTGCTCGGCTGGGACTACGAGTCCATGGGGAGAACGAGGACATGGAAGGCGGGATGTTCCGCAAGGACGGCAAGGTCGTCGCCGGGCTCGGGAAGCTCACCGAGGACGGCGCGCGCCCCGCCTGGATGATCTACTACAGCGTCACCGACGCGGACGCCACGACCGGGGCCGTGGAGCGGCTCGGCGGCACAGTGCGGGTGGCGCCGCGGGACCTGGGCGAGTGGGGCCGAATGGCGCAGTACAGCGACCCCCTGGGCGGCGAGTTCGCCGTCTGGCAGCCGGGCACCAACAAGGGCGCCGAACTGGTGGACCAGCCGGGCTCGCTGTCCTGGACCGAGCTGTACACGACCGACGCGGCGGCCGCGAGGGAGTTCTACGGCGGCGTTCTGGGCTGGCAGTTCGGCGACATGGAGCTACCGGGCGGCGGGGGAACGTACACCCTCATCACCCCGGCCGGACTGTCCGAGGACCGCATGCAGGGCGGCCTGATGCAGCTCACCACCAAAGACCTCTCCCTGGCGGACGGACGCCCGTACTGGCACCCGGTCTTCGCGGTCACCGACTGCGACGCGGCCGTCGCCGCGGTCACCGGGAACGGCGGCAGCGTGCAGATGGGACCGGCGGACGCGGAGGGCGTGGGCAGGCTGGCGGTGTGCCTCGATCCGTGGAAGGCGGACTTCGTGGTGCTCACGCCGACTGGAAGCTGAACGCGGGGTCGGCGCGTGCGAAAGTCTTGCGTAAGCGTGCCGCCGTTTCGGGCCATTCCGCCGCGTGGGAGCCGCCCTCCCGGTCGAGCAGGTACTCCCGCTACATCAGGGTCGGCCACGTGCACGCTGGGCGTGAAGCGGAGCGGGTCGACCTGGGAGCCGCAGGGTGATCTTCTCATCGGGGCTACGAAGCATTTTCGCGATCTCTCGCGGAGCGGGCGCGGATCACCTCGATCACCGTGTCGGCGGTTCGGTCGAGGTGGCTGCGGCCGTCGGGCAGCCGAGCCGTCGGGCTGATGTAGCTCCGCGGGCCGAAGTGCGCGGCTGGGTCGAGCGAATGGACGGTGATCTTCCCGGCGCGGACGGCCCGGTTCCATCCGCTGTGACGCACGAGCCGCCGGCGCTGGGGGAAGATCCAGGTGGCGATCTGCTCGATCCGGTCGTTCGTGCTGGTGAGCTGATGCAGGTGCTCGGCGTGGGTGAGGTCGTTGGCTCCGTTGTGGAACCCGCCGAGGGTGATCAGCAGGAGCGGGCAGCGCAGTCGGGTGTGCAGTTCCTCGACCGCTCCGGTGGCGACCTGGGCGCCGCCGCTGTAGCCGAGCAGCACCACGGGCACACCGCTGTCGGGCCGGTAGCCGGCGAGCCGGAGCTGAGTGGCGATCTGAGAACCGACGGCCCGGTTGTACAGGGGCCGGTAGCGATGGTCGGCGGCGACGAAGGTCTGCACGACGTTGTGCAGGAACAGCAGCAGCCCGAAGTGGCGGCGCAGCCAGGCCCACACCGGCCGATCGGCGAGCGGGTCGGCCAGGGGTGAATAGGGCTGCACCTGTCCCAGCACCCGGAGTTCCGGCGCGCCGGCGATCAGGGCCTCGACCAGCAGGCCACCGTCCCGACTGTCACGGATGCGGCGTTTGCCGATGCCGTCGAGGTAGACCAGGTAGGCACCCGGGGGACGCTCGGGGGCCGCACCCCGGGCGTAGGGAACTCCGTCCGGGAGCTCGTCGGAAGGGGTGCGCCAGCCGGCGCCGTAGGCCAGCAACTCGTAGCGGGCCAGGAGGCCTTCGGCCAACAGCGCAGCACCGAGCACGCAGGCCCAGAGCAGGAAACCGTTCATGCGATCGACTCCTGTGCCTCGGTCGCGCTGATCCTCACGACGACACGCCGAACGGTCTCCACGGCGAGACCGAGCCCGGCCCCGGCGACGGCGACACAACCGGCGGCACTCCACCAACCGAGCCCGCTCTGGGCGGAGAGCGGGCCGACCAGACCGGCCCCGACACCCACGAAGAGAACCAGGTGGAGCAGCGGCCCGAGCAGCGGGAAGGCGAGAACGGCGGCGAGCACCAGCGGGGCGACCACGCCCGGTGTCCACACCAGGCCGCTTCCCGGCGGGGGAGAAGACAGCACCAGATCGGCCACGGTCCATGCGGTCAGCGGCCACAACGCGAACACCACACTCTCGACGAGGCCCGCGGGCAGCAGCAACGCGGCCACCAGGGCCCGGGGCATGCCGGGCCGACGCGACACCAGAGGCAGGATGCGGCCGGCGGCCTCCGACAGCCCGGCGATCAGCAGCAGGACGACGACGGTGGAGGACATCACCGGGCCTCGCTGTTCCGGACCGACGGAGCCGGCCGACCGGACGGGCCGGCCGCGTGCAGATACCGCTCGAGTTCGTCGGCGGCGCGCTGAAATCCCCCCGCCTCGCGCTGGGCTGTCTGCAGGGTGCGGGCGGCTGCTCGGAACCGGGGGTCGGTGAGCAGCCGCCGGGCGAGGGCGTGCGCCGAGCCCCTTGCGACGTCCTGGGTACGCATCGACAGGCCGGCGCCGAGTTCGACGACGCGCCGGGCCACCATCGGCTGATCGGCGCCCTGGGGGACCACCAGCAGTGGAACCCCGGCGTACAAGGCCTCGTTGACGCTGTTCATCCCACCGTGGGTGACGAACAGCGCCGCGCGGGCCAGCACCTCCGGTTGCGGCACGGAGCGGCGGGCGAGCACGTTGGCCGGCAACGGACCCAGCGCCTCGGGATCGGTCTGCCCGGTGGAGACGATCACGGTGCCGCCCAGCGGGGCGAGCGCGGTGGCCAGGCCCCGGAGCAGCCCAGGGGCGGCGTTGAACACGGTGCCCAGTGAGGCGAACAGGACCGGGTCCCGCAGCTGGTCGGCCGGGAACGACGGGTCGGCCGGTCGGGCGCCGATGCTCGGGCCGACGAACCGGTAGGACCGGTCGAAACCCTCTACGGCAGGCTGGAACGCCCGTGAGGTGTAGACCAGGTTGAGCGGCTGACGGATGTTCGCGAGGTCGAGCAAGGGCAAGCCGCGGGCGTCGAAACGGCGGTGCAGCGCCCAGCGGGACCGCAGGTAGCCCCGGACGCTGCGGGGTTGGGCCGTCGCCGCGCTCAGCAGGTCCCAGGAACCTCGGGTGGGACTGGGGACATGCCGGCCGAGGGCGAACGTGGTGAACGACGAGGCCGCCGGCACCCCGAGTTCGCGGGCGGCCACCGCGCCCCACAGACAGGCGCTGTCGTGAACGATCAGGTCCGGTCGGTCGCGGCGCAGGTCGGTGAGCACGGAGGGCAGCAAGTGGACCGCGCTGCTCGCGAGCGACTCCAGCCAACCGACCGGCGTCGGCGGATCGGGGAACGGCTGGTCGCCCCCGGGGTAGAGGTACACGGTCGCGCCGGTCGCCTGGATCTCCGCACGGAACGCGGGCGAGGTGTGGTACGTGACGGTGTGGCCGCGCCGCACGAGTTCGGCCACGATCGGCAGGGTCGGATTCACGTGCCCGTGCATGCCGATGCCGAGGAAAGAGATGGTGCTCACAGGCCGACCTCCGCCATGGAAGAAAATTGATGCGTGTTCTCCAACCAGGACCGGACTGCCACAAGATGTGTGACACCGTTGGCATCGACTTCACGCACTGTCCGACGCCCGGTGTCAGTGGTGCATGAGCAGCATGATGGCCGTGCCCAGGGCCGTCGACCCTTGCCAGAAGCGGTAGCAGGGCCCGCCGAGGTCGGTGGAGACGCCGACATTCTCCGGCGCTCCGCGTAGCGTCGGCAGGTCCCGGGTCAACGACCGGAGGGCGTAGGCCAGCAGACAGAGCGTCAGTACCCCGGTGACCGCGCCCCCGGTCTGCGGGTCCGTGACGCCGCCGTGCCGCAGCGGCATCCACGCCATGGCCGCCATGCCGACCGCGTGCGGCGACCTGCGCACCAGGGCGGCCCATCTCGGGCCACGGAGGCCGAGAACCGCGGTCAACGGAAACCACAGCGCCGCCGCGGCGAAGAAGAAGCTCGTCCGCCCCGGCGACGGCCCTTCGCCGAACCTGTGCCACGCCATCACCACCATGGCCGACGCCATGACGGTGTGCAGGAGACCGTCGCCCCGGCCCAGCCATCCGGAGCCTCCCGGCAGCACGGCATGCCGGAGTGCCTGGACGGCCGCGGCCGCGAACAGCGCAGTCAGCATGCCGTGCACGACATCAGGGGGAGTCATGTACGGGTTGGGCAGTGAGCCGTCAGTCGGTGGGCCGCGGGGCGCGGAGGTGGGCCCGCTGGGCCAGTTCCTCCTCCTCGACCAGTTGCAGCATGGGCTTGCCCGGCGCGCACAGCATCGTCACGACGAACCGGGTGCGCGCGTCGGACAGCGCGTTGCCGTCCTGGTAGTGGATCGCGTCGCCGCCCGGCTCCCAGAACGTCCCGCCCGCCTCGATCACCCGCTCGGG
Source organism: Streptomyces sp. CA-249302 (assembly GCF_050936785.1). Taxonomy (NCBI): domain Bacteria; kingdom Bacillati; phylum Actinomycetota; class Actinomycetes; order Kitasatosporales; family Streptomycetaceae; genus Streptomyces; species Streptomyces sp. CA-249302. Next base: position 10,584,546 of record NZ_JBNJMG010000001.1, read on the forward strand.
CTCGCCCTCCAGCTCGAAACGGACGGCGCCCTCGACGACGTAGCCGAACGCCGGTCCCGAGTGGCGGTGGGGCGGGGTTCCCGGGTCCCCGGGCTCCCACTCGACGAAGATGGTCATCCCCGACGCGCCCTCGGGGACGGTGAGCGGAGCGGTGTCCTGCAGCAGGTTCGCCGCCGTCTTCCACCCCTCCGACCGGGTCTCCACTGCGGTCCCCTGCGCTGAGTCCTTGTCCGACATGTGCCGGCCTCCCTCGGATTCACCCGGCCATGGCCGCCATGACCGTCTCCAGTGATGACCGGGCACCCGACGGATCTGTGACACCCGGGACCACATCAGTGTCACAACATGGGTACGAGCCCTGTCCTAGCTGTTGTGAGAGCGGACGTGGTCTCCGACGCCCACCTGGGGCACGACACCTTCTCCGACGGGAAACAGCCATGAGTGAGCTCGACCAGCTACCCGACCAGGACACCGAGGAGACCGCCGAGTGGCAGGCGTCGCTCGACGCCGTCGTACGCAACGCGGGTCCGGACCGGGCCGTTTACCTGCTGCGACGCGTGCACGAGTTCGCGACCCGGTCCGGTGTGTCGCTGCCCGGGCTCCTGACCTCCGACTACATCAACACCATCCCGGCGTCGGCGCAGCCGGCCTTTCCCGGTGACCCCGCCCTGGAGGCCAGGATCACCGCCCTGAACCGGTGGAACGCGGCGGCCATGGTGACCCGCGGCTCCCGCTTCGGGCTCGGCGGGCACATATCCACCTACGCCTCGGCGGCCTGGCTGTACGAGATCGGCTTCAACCACTTCTTCCGGGGCAAGGACGGGGACGGCTCCGGCGATCAGCTGTACTTCCAGGGACATGCCTCACCGGGCATCTACGCCCGTGTCTTCCTCGAAGGGCGCCTGAGCGAAGCCCAGTTGGACGGCTTCCGGCGCGAGGCCGACGGCCATGGACTGCCGTCGTACCCGCATCCCAGGCGGCTGCCGTGGCTGTGGGAGTTCCCGACCGTGTCCATGGGCCTCGGCCCGCTCGCCGCCGTCTACCAGGCCCGGTTCAACCGCTACCTGCACGCCCGGGGCATCAAGGACACCTCACGGTCCCGTGTCTGGGCCTTCCTCGGGGACGGCGAGACCGACGAGCCGGAATCGACGGCCGCGCTGGCGCTCGCCGCCCGCGAACGTCTCGACAACCTCACCTTCGTCGTCAACTGCAACCTCCAGCGCCTGGACGGTCCCGTACGGCCGAACTCCAAGATCGTGCAGGAACTCGAGGCGAGGTTCCGCGGCGCGGGCTGGAACGTGGTCAAGTCCCTCTGGGGCGAGGCCTGGGACCCGGTCCTGAGGCAGGACACCACAGGCGCCCTCGTCCACCGCCTCGGCGAGGTGCCCGATGCCCAGCTCCAGACGTACGCCGCCCGGGACGCCACGTACGTCCGCGAGCACTTCTTCACGGGCGACGCGCTCTCCGGCATCGCCGCCGGGCTGAGCGACGGCCGGCTGACCGAACTGTTCCGCAGCTCGCGCGGCGGGCACGAACCGCTCAAGGTGCACGCCGCCTACCGGGCCGCCGTCGAGCACCGGGGCGCGCCCACGGTCGTCCTCGCCCAGACGGTGAAGGGTCACACGCTCGGCTCGGCCTTCGAGTCGCGCAACGCCAACCACCAGATGAAGAAGCTGACCATGGCGCAGTTCCGCGAGATGCGTGACCTGCTCGAACTCCCCGTCCCCGACAGCGCGTTGAGTGGCGACGAGGTGCCGTACTGGCACCCGGGCGAGCACTCGGAGGAGGTGCGGTACCTGCGCGAGCGGCGGGCGGCCCTGGGGGGACCCGTCCCCGTCCGCAGGGTGTCGGCGAAGCAGCTGAAGCAGCCGCCGATCCGCCCCTTCGAAGCCCTGGAGAAGGGCTTCGGCAACCAGGAGGTGGCCACCACCATGGCCCTGGTCCGCCTTGTCAAGGACCTGATGCGCGACCAGGAGACGGGACCGCGCTGGGTGCCGATCATCCCGGACGAGGCGCGCACGTTCGGCATGGAGTCCCTGTTCCCGACGGCCGGGATCTACTCGCCGGAAGGCCAGACCTACGAACCCGTGGACGCGGACCAGCTGCTCTACTACCGGGAGGCGCGCAACGGCCAGTTGATCGACGAGGGCATCACCGAGGCCGGCTCCATGGCCGAGTTCACGGCCGCGGCGACCTCGTACGCCACCCACGGCGAACCCATGATCCCGTTCTACATCTTCTACGCCATGTTCGGTTTCCAGCGCACGGGCGACCAGTTCTGGGCGCTCGCCGACCAGATGGGCCGCGGGTTCGTCGTCGGGGCGACGGCGGGCCGTACGACGATGACGGGGGAGGGGCTCCAACACGCCGACGGACACTCCCACTTGCTGGCCTCCACCAACCCCGCCGCCGTGTCCTACGACCCGGCCTTCGCCTACGAGATCGCGGTGATCGTCAAGGAGGGCCTGCGCCGCATGTACGGCGACCGGCCCGAGGACGTCTTCTACTACCTCACGGTCTACAACGAACCCAAGGAGCAGCCGGCGATGCCCGCCGGACCCGGCGTCGAGGAGGGCATCCTGCGCGGCATCTACCGATTCCGGCAGGCGGCCGAGCCCGCCGGAACGGAGCCGCGGATCCAGCTGCTGGCCTCCGGCACGGCCATCCACTGGGCGCTGTACGCCCAGGAGTTGCTGCTCTCCCAGTGGGGCGTCCATGCCGACGTCTGGTCGGTGACCTCCTGGACGGAGCTGCGCCGCGACGCGCTCGACGCCGACCGGGCGCTGCTGCGCGGCGAGGAACGCGTCCCCTACGTGACGGCGGCGCTCGCCGGCGCGCCCGGACCGGTGCTGGCGGTCAGCGACTGGATGCGGCAGGTACCCGACCAGATCAGCCAGTGGGTCGGTCACGACTACTCGTCACTGGGCACGGACGGCTTCGGGCTGTCGGACACCCGGGACGCCGTACGGCGCTACTTCCGCGTGGACGCCGAGTCGATCGTCGTGGCCGCCCTGGACCGGCTGGCGCGCGCGGGCGCGGTCAGTTCGGAGGCGGCCGGGCAGGCACGCGAGTGGTACGGATGGCGTGGGTGACCGTCGTGTACCCGCCGCCGGTCGACGCTCCCGGGCGACAGGATCAGGACGCCTATGCGATCAGCGCGGAGTTCTACGACGTCCTGCAGGCGGAGCGGGACGAGGCCCGGGTGCGCTCGTTCTACCGAGACGACGTCCGCCGGGCCCGCGTCGGAGTACTGGACGTCGGCGCGGGCACCGGGCGGGTCACGCTGATGAGCCTCCTGGAGTCGCGCGTCCCCGTGCACGCGGTGGAGCCGGCCCGGTCCATGCGCACTCCGCTGATGACGCGTCTGACGTCCCTGGGCACGGAGCTCACGGCGCGGGTGACCGTACACCCGCAGACGCTCGACCGGGCGGGGCTGCACGGGGTCGCGGACGTGGCCGTGTGCCACAACACCGTTGCCTGTCTGCACCCGGGATCGCGCCGGGCGCTCTGGCGGGCCGTCGCCGAGGCGCTCGTGCCGACAGGGCTGCTGCTCGTCCAGCTCCCGCCGGCTCACCTGCCGCGTCACAGGACCACCCACGTGCTGCCGACCCGGACGGTCGGCCTGCACGAGTACGGCGGCCGCATGGTGATGTCGCCCGACGTGGACCGCATCCGGGCGCGCTTCGACTACTGGGTGCGCGGGGACGGGCGGGTGCTGCGCCGGCACGAGGAGACGTTCTGGATGTGGCCGGCCTCCCGTGCGGAGATGATCGCGGAGCTGGCGGAAGCCGGTTTCATCGCGCTGCCGGAGCGGCCGGACCTGTCGGTTCTTGCAGTACGACTGGAACGCCATGACACGCTCCGCCCGGCCGCGACCCGCCGGTCGTCACGTCACCGGGCACTCTTCGGTCGACAAGGGCTTCGACGGGGACTGCACGGCTCCCCTCCACCCCACCACGGTGACCGTGACCGGCGGGACGGCGGCCCACGGGAGGGCCTCCGGTAGGGCACGCTCGGACGACGGAGTCCTCGACCTCGGCCTGCACCTGCCGGCACATCGACCTGGTGGTCCGCCGGCCCGGCATCACCCCCGAGATCGCCACCCCTCGGTGTCACAGACGGCGGGGCTGTCCGGTCGTAGTGGGTGACGACCCGATGGAGGTGGCCCTCGCCGAAAGGAGCGGGCCACCCATGCCCAGCCTGGAGACACGATGTCCCTGATCGATGAGGACCGCGTCCACCTCGCCGCCAGGTTCGAATCGCTGACCGCCGAAGCGGCCGAGCTTCGTACCCGGGCCACGGAGCTGCGCCAGGAACTCGCGGACCTCGGCGAGCGCATGAACGTCATCTCGTCCGCACTGAACCTGCGTGAGCCCGGCCGGACGCGCTGACACCCGCCGCAGCGGTCCGGTCACGGCCGGCCGCCCGCATCGGTCGACAGCACCCTTTCCAGGTGCCTGAGGTCACCGGTCTGGGCCGCCGAGAAGAACGCCTGGACGAGGCGGCGGTGCGCGACGGCGTCGACCGGCTGCCTCTCGCGGTCCCCGGTGAGACGCCGCTGGGCGCGGGCGACCTGCTGCCTCGTGTTGACGGCGCTGAGGTGCAGGATCTCGGCGATCCGGTCGTACGGGTATCCGAACCCCTCCCTCAGGACGTACGCGGCCCGTTGCCTGGGAGTGAGGGTCTCCATCAGCAGGAGAACCGCCCGCTCGACGGCGTCCTGACGCTCGGCCACCGCTTCGGGGCCCGCGTGGTGGTCCATCGGCTCCGGCAGCGAGGGGTCGGCACAGGACTCCCGGCGCTTCCAGGCGGACCGGACCACGTTGATCGCCAGCCGGACGGCGGTCGTCCTGAGCAGAGCCGACGGATTGGACACAGCCGTACGGTCGGCGACCTGCCACCGCAGCCACGTCTCCTGGATGACGTCCTCGGCCTCGTGCGCGTTCCCGACGATCTGCCTGGCGAGGGTGAGCAGTCCGGGCCTGGCCTGCACGAACACCGAGGTCGCGTCCTCCAGCGCGATGACGGACGTGCCCGCCGTCTCCCTGCCCTGCCCGTTCCCGGTGAGATGTGTGTCCATGTCCGGCTCCTCTGCTCCGTGGGTCAGCAGCTCGAAGGGCAGCCGGCACCAATGTCACGCCGGAGGGCAGCCCGGCGCGCCCTTGGAAGGCCGTAGGGGAGTGCGTGGTCGTGCGTGGGCGGTCCGTGGCCGGGGCCCCGTCCGGACCGTCGCTCCGGGAGGCGCTCGGCCCACCGCGTTCGCTTGAATCCGCAAGTTCTCCGCTTTCTCAGCCGCTTACGATGGATCAGGCTCGCCTCGGTCGCACCACGGCCGCAGTGATCCGGGAAACGCGTCGGCCGACGCGCCGCCGGGAGGGTCTGACGTGGGAGGCTGCAATGACGAGCCGCGGTTCCGGAGCCGGACTCCTCGGTAGGCGGACCGAGCGCCGGGCCCTCGACGACCTGCTGGTGGGCGCCAGGGACGGGCGCAGCGGAGTCCTGGTCCTGCGGGGTGAGGCGGGGATCGGGAAGACCGAGCTGCTGAAGTACCTGCTGGGGCGCGCCACCGGATGCCGTACCGTCAGCGCTGTCGGCGTCCAGTCCGAGATGGAGCTCTCCTACGCCGGTCTGCACCAGCTGTGCGCGCCGCTGCTGTCGGGACTCGACAGCCTTCCCGAGCCTCAGCGCGACGCACTGCGCACCGCGTTCGGGCTGCACGGCGGGGCCGCGCCCGACCGGTTCCTGGTCGGTCTGGCCACGCTGAGCCTCCTCTCGGACGCCGGCGGAAGCGAGCCGCTGGTCTGCGTCGTCGACGACGCGCAGTGGCTGGACCGGGTCTCGGCGCAGACCCTGGAGTTCGTCGCCCGCAGGCTGCTCGCCGAGTCGGTGGTGCTCGCCGTCGCCGTGCGTGAGCCGACCACCGGTGAGATGTTCACCGGCCTCCCCGAACTGCCCGTGACCGGGCTGATCGAGGACGACTCCCGGAAGCTTCTCGCGTCGGTGGTCACCGGCCCGCTCGACCACAGGGTGCGCGACCGCATCGTCGCGGAGACCCGCGGCAACCCGCTGGCCCTGCTCGAACTGCCGCGCGCGCTCACCGTGCCGGACTCGGCCGGCGGCGTCGGGCGCAGCAGCGCGGGGCCGGTGGCGAACCGGCTGGAGCAGGACTTCCTGCACCGTGTCCGGGCGCTGCCGGCCGACACGCAACGCCTGCTGTTCGTCGCCGCGGCGGAACCCGTCGGCGACACGGCACTGCTCCTGCGTGCCGCCGACCGGCTGGGCATCGCCGTGGACTCGGCCGCCGCGGACGCCGAGGCCTCGGGACTGATCACCCTCGGCGCCTGGGCGCGTTTCCGACACCCGCTGGTGCGTTCGGCGGCCTATCGCGCGGCGGGACCGGACGACCTGCGCGAGGTGCACAGAGCCCTGGCGGACGTGACCGACGCCCAGCTCGATCCGGACCGTCGGGCGTGGCATCTGGCGCGAGCGACGGTGCGACCCGACGAAGCGGTGGCCGCCGAGCTGGAGCGTTCGGCGGACCGGGCGCAGGCACGCGGCGGGGTCGCCGCGGCGGCCGCCTTCCTCGACCGGGCCGCCCAGCTGACGCCCGACGCCACGACCCGCGGAATCCGGGCGCTGGCGGCGGCACACGCCAAATACCAGGCCGGCGCTTTCGACGCCGCCCGGGAACTGGCGGGCGCGGCCGAGCTGGGCCCCCTCGACGACCTCGGCGCCGCACGGTCGATCCTGCTGCGCGGCCGGATCACGAGCGCCTCCGACAGCGCCGGAGCCGGCCTGCCGCTGCTGCTCGAAGCGGCCAGACGACTGGGGCCGCTCGACGCCGGACTCGCCCGTGAGACGTACCGGGACGCGATCTACGCGGCCCTCACCGCCGGACGGCTGCCGCAGGGCGAGGGGATCCACGAAGTGGCCCAGGCCATTCTCGCGACGCCCACGCCCGCCGAACCGACACGTGACGATCTCCTCCTGGACGGTCAGGCGCGACTGACCGTCCAGGGCTACGCCGCGGGGACGCCGATGCTGCTCCAGGCGCTGACCGCGTTCCGTGCGGGCGGGATCTCGCCGAAGGAAGGCCTCGGCTGGCTGCCGCTCGCCTGCCGCCTGGCCCACAGCACCTGGGACTTCGAGAGCTGGTCCGTGCTCTCGGCACGGCTGGTCGACCTCGCACGCGAGACGGGAGCCCTGTCGGTGCTGCCGTCGGCACTGCTGCTCCGTCTGTCGAACCGGGTCTTCGCCGGTGATCTCGCCGGTGCCGGCTCCCTGGTCGCGGAGGCGACGGCGATCGGTGAGGCGACCGGCAGCAGCTTCTTCGCGCACTACAGCGCGCTGGTCGTAGAGCCCTGGAAGGGCAGGGAGGCCACCACCCGGCAGGCGATCGACGCGGTCACCCAGGACCTCCTGCTGCGTGGGGAGGGCAAGGTGGAGACCGCCACGCAATGGGCCGCGGCGGTGCTCTACAACGGCCTCGGCAGATACGCGGAGGCGTATACGGCCGCACTGCGGGGCTGCGAGAACCCGCAGGAACTCGGTCTCTCCCTCCAGTCCACGGTCGAGCTGGTCGAGGCCGCCGTACGACTGGGCAGGCCCGCGGACGCAGGCGCGGCGGTGCGCAGGATCAGCGACATGGCGCAGGCCGCCGGTACCGAGTGGGCACTCGGCACCTCGGCCGGCGTCCGCGCTCTGCTGAGCGAGGGGCAGGCCGCCGACGCCCTGTACCGCGAGGCGATCGACCGCCTCGGTGGCGCGGGGGTGCGAATGGACCTCGCCCGGACCCACCTGCTGTACGGGGAATGGCTGCGCCGCGAGCGACGCCGGGCCGACGCCCGCGCTCAACTGGGCGTCGCACACGACATGCTCAGCGGCATCGGAGCCGCGGCGTTCGCCGAACGGGCGCGCCGCGAACTCCAGGCGACCGGAGCGAGGATCCGCACGCATTCCGCCGCGACGCAGGTGGCCCTCACCCCCCAGGAGGAGCAGATCGCCCGCCTGGTCCGGGACGGCCTGACGAATCCCGAGATCGGCGCCCAGCTGTTCATCAGCCCCCACACCGTGGAATGGCATCTGCGGAAGGTGTTCTCGAAGCTCGGCATCACCTCCCGCAAGGAGATCCGCACGATACGGCTGGCGGGCGAGGCGGCGTCGGCCTAGGGCCTGTCCGACGGATCAGGCCGGCTGTGAGAAACGGCGCTGACCGGCCAAGTCGAGCGGGGGCTGGTGCTCCCCCACTGCCTTGAGGGCGTGGGAGGTACCCCCAAGTTGCAAGGCGGAGGAGGGAGTCGACGCGGTGGGGGCACCTCCCGGCCGAAGGCTGGGGGACGTCGGCGAGTGACGACAACGCGGCTGGGGTCCCCCTCTGGGGGAGCGCGTGTGAGCCCCCGCGACGCCGGCATGATCCGCCGGACAGGCCCTAGGCGTGGTCGTCGGTGTGTCCCTTGTGCAGGGCCTGGTATTCCCGCGCGGTCGGCTTGGCGATCTGCGCACCTGCACCGTAGAGGATCCCGCTGATCCGGGAACGCAGCTGCTGGGAGAGGCGGTCACCGGGACCGATCGGTTCGTACTGCTCGTGCTGGGTGAGGACATGGAGTTGTTCCTGACACAACGGCTCGTGCACCTCGACGAATTCGCCGGCGGGCAGGCGCTTGACGATGCCGGTCTCGCGTCCGTGCAGTACTTTGTCGCGGTCGCCGCGCTGAAGGCCGAGTGCCAGTCGTTTGGTCAGGGCAAAGGCCGTGACGGGAACGACGAAGAGCCCGATGCGGACCGCCCACGTCACCGACTCGACCGACACATGGAAACGGACGGCGATGATGTCGTTCCCGGCGCCGATCAAGGACGCCAGGTAGAAACTGAGCCATGCGACGCCAAATGCCGTTCGTACGGGACGGTTACGTGGTCGGTCCAGAAGGTTCTGCTCACGGCTGTCGCCGGTCGCCCAGGATTCGATGAACGGATATGCGCCCAGGGCCAGGAAGAGACCGACACCCACGGTCAGCGGAATCAGGTTGTCGAGCGCGAGGGTGTGCCCCCAGAAGTCGATTTCCCAGCCCGGCATCACCCGGAGCAGTCCGTCCGCCACGCCCATGTACCAGTCGGGCTGTGACCCGGCCGAAACTTGATCGGCGCGGTAAGGCCCGTACTGCCAGACGGGGTTGATCTGCGCGACGGAGGCCATGACGAAGACGGCACCGGTCACCAGCAGGAAATAACCGGAGGACTTGACGACGCGCACCTTGGCCGGGACGCCCACGACATTGCCGTTGGTACGTCCACGGCCCGGGTACTGGGTGTGCCCGTGGTAGAGCATCAGGGCCAGATGGGCGGTCAGCAGTCCCACCATGAGGCCGGGGATGACCAGCACATGGATGGTGTTGAAGCGTGCCACCAGGTCGTCGCCGGGGAACTCGCCGCCGAAGAGGAACATGGACAGGTACGTTCCGACGACGGGAATCGAAAGGATCGTTCCGTTCACCACGGCGAGGCCGGTCCCGGAAAGCAGGTCGTCCGGGAGGTCGTATCCCGTCAGCCCGGCGAACATGGCGAGGATCAACAGCAGAAATCCCATCAGCCAGGTGAACTCGCGCGGTTTACGGAAGGCGCCCGTGAAGAACACCCGCATCATGTGGGCGAGTACGGCGGCGACGAAGACCAACGCCGCCCAGTGGTGGGCCTGCCGGATCAGCAGACCGCCACGGACGTCGAAGGAGATGTGCATGGTCGAGTCGAAGGCCTCCGACACCGTCTGGCCGCGGAGGGGCGCGTAACTCCCGGCGTACTGCACCTCCTTCATCGACGGATGGAAGTAGAAGGTCAGATATACGCCCGTGACGACGAGAACGACGAAGCTGTAGAGACAGATCTCCCCCAGCATGAAGGACCAGTGGTCCGGAAACGCCCGTCGTGCTCTTCCTCTGACCAGCCGGCGCAGGCCCAGGCGTCCGTCGGCCCAGTCGGCGATCCTTTCGCCCTTCTTCATCGCGCTGCCGCCCGGGTCTCGGTTCCGCGCATCGCCCGGCGTTCGCTTTCCGTCGTTCCGCCCCAGATGCCGTCCACGCGTCCCATCCGCACCGCCCAGTCGAGGCACGGCTCGGCGACGGGACAACGGCCGCAGACGGCCTTCGCCTCGTCGATCTGCCGAAGGGTGGGACCGCTGTTGGAAATGGGGAAGAAAAGCTCGGGATCTACGCGCAGGCAAGCGGCCCGTTCACGCCATTGCATGGCATGGTCACCTCGTTCAGCAGTCAAGGGAAAAGAAGTGCGGCGTCGTCCTGTAAGACCAGGCAGCCGCCACATGTGTGACATGCCGTCGAGCGGGGCCGGTGTCACACGATCTGCGACTTCCCGGTCTTACCGGTTGAGCCGACGCGCCTGCCGCGTACGGGGCAGCGAGAGCGAGGACGCCCTATGGACCAGAGCGATGCGGTACCGATCGACGAGCTGTGGGAGGAGCGGCGGTTCCTGCTCGATGTCGCCCACTGGATGCTGGGCGACCCGGGCGCGGCGGACAGCGTCGTCGACGAGGCGTATCACCGGTTGTACGAGCTGTCCGACACGGCACGCCGGCCGGTCACCGTCCCCCGGGCCTGGCTGGCGAGGACCGTGGGAGGGATCTGCCTGGACCGCCTCGAACGGCCCGGCCGGGTCAACGCCCTGGAGTCGCTGCCGACCGCCGAGCGCGCCGCGTTAGTGTTCCGGGTCTTCGGGATGGCCCCGGGCGCGGTCGCCGACATCGTCGGCCGCACGGAGCCGGAGCTCGCCGAACTCGGCGAACGGGCCAGGCAGTGGCTGCGGCTGCGGCGCACCCGTCCCACGACACCGCAGCAGCAGGACGCCGTCGCCCACGCCGTGCGCCGGGCCTGCGCCACCGCGGACGGCGAGCTGCTCACGTCGTTGTTGTCCTCGGACGCGGCAGCGTTCTTCGACGGCGGTGGCAAGGTACGGGCGCTGACCGGACCGGTCCACGGCTGCCGGCCGGTCGCCGACAGCCTCCTGACGCTCCTGGCGCGAAGCCCGCACACCACCCTGACCACCCATTCCGTCAACGGCCGGACCGGTCTCGTGGCCCGCTACGGCCACCGGGTCGCCGCAGTCATCAGCCTCGACGTCTCGGACGACCGGGTCGTCCAGGTCTGGGTCATGCTCAACCCCGACAAATTGAGGTCCTGGAACCGCCGCCCTACGTGAGACCAGGGGCGCCCGCGAGACGGGAACGCGAGTCCAGGAATGAGGCGATCTTGCTCGGTGTGAACACCCACAGCACCTGGTGGATACCGTGTTTCGAAGCGGCCGCGGTCATGAAGGCGAGAGTCCCGCCGTCCCGGTGGACCAGCACGCCCGTGGCGCCGTTGGCGTCTACCAGCTCGGGCACCGCCTCCTGCCACAGCCGCCGATAGGCCGAGAGCCTGGCCACCCGGGTCCGGCCCAGTACGGGAACCCGGGCGCAACCGCGCATGCCGTTGCCGTCGGAGAGGCTGACGGCATCGGGCGCGAGCAGGGCTTCCAGTGACGCCACGTCCCCCGTCCTGGCCGCCGCGACGAAGGCGTTCAGAAGGCGACGATGTTCAGCCGCGTCCACGGTCTCCCGCCGCTCGTCCAGCAGATGCCGGCGAGCACGGCTGACGATCTTCCGCACATTGACGAGGCTGACTTCGAGCATGTCGGCGATCTCCGCGTAGGCGTAGTCGAACGCCTCGCGCAGTACGTAGGCGGCGCGCTCGAGGGGAGTCAGCTTCTCCATCACCAGCAGCAGCGCCATCTCCACCGCCTCCGCGCGCTCGGCACCGACCTCGGGATCCGCGCCTGTGTCGACGGGTTCCGGCAGCCACGGTCCGATGTACGTCTCCCGACGCACACGCGCCGACTGCGCGACGTTGATGGCCAACCGGGTCGTGGCACTCGACAGGAAGGCCGCAGGGCTCAGCACCACTGAGCGGTCGGTCTTCTGCCAGCGCAGCCACACCTCCTGGACCACGTCCTCGGCCTCGACCGTGCTGCCGAGTATGCGGTAGGCGATCCCGAAGAGCCGTCGACGGTGGTGCACGAAGACGGCGACAGCGTCGTCAAGGTCGTCGGGTGTGCTGAGGGACGGTTCGACATACATGATCCACTGGCCTCCGTTGCTACGGTTCATCCGCTGCATGGACCGTGATCGACCTGCGCTTGTGACAGAAATGGACGATGTTTTCACGGACATGCGAAATGCCACTGTTCGAGACACTGAGATGCTCTGTCTGACACGCGGAGCGCTGCATATGATGTGGGCAAGGGTTGAGGAGGGGAGAACCGATGGTCTCCGCGAGCCGTACGGCGCACAGCATCGAGGTCACCGCCGAGGGACTTCAGGCGGAACTGGCCCGCCTGCAGTTCCAGAAGCAGGCGCTGGAACGGGAGTTGGCGGCGGTCGTGGCGCACCTCGGCTCGGTACAGCGGGCCCTCGGCGCTCTCGAGAGCGCGCTGGTCACTCCGGCAGCCGCTCCCCGGGTGGACGAGCACACCGCGCCCGGTGCCTCACGGACGGACTCCGGCGGGGACGCGGACAGACAGTACGGAAAACTCACCGAGCAGATCCTGGCGTACTTCGCCGAGGCCGGTGACGTCGACGTACGGGCCCGTGAGGTCGCGGCGGCACTCGGCCGTGACACCGACAGCGGAAGCATCAACGCGGTCCGCAGCACACTCGATCGCCTCGTCGCCTCCTCCCGCATCCAGCGCGCCGGCAGGGGCCTGTACCGCACCTGGCGTTCCTAGCCGGCGCACGGTCACCGCGACGACCCCAGGACCACCACGACGCACACGACCATCGCCAGGGTGATCAGCGCCATCCCGCCGAGTGTTCGGCGCAGCCAGTGCCGGATCCTGACGTGGTGCTGCGCCTCCATCGCGTCGGTGCGCTCGGCGATGTGATCGGTCACCATGCGGGCGACGTGCTTCTGCTCGTCGACGTACCACCGCTCGATGTCCCGCTTCTGCTCGGGGGTGAGTCCCTCCACGCGCGCGGTGAAGTCCGCCACACGGCGGTGCGTCGCTCCCGCATGGGCCTCCCGGTACAGGAAGCCCTCGATGTCGGTCAGGCCGCGGGCGGCCTCCTCGCGTGCGGCCACGGCGTACCCCCGATGGAAACGAGAACCCCACATGGTCATGCTGCACTGCCCTCCTTGGCACGGCCGGCGCCCGGGTCCTGCGTCCGCCCGTCCGCCACGAAGGCCTCCCGCGGGTGCTGGACGGAGGCGAGGGACACGAGGTCCCGGCCGGTCAGGGCCGCGGTGAGCCAGACCGCCAGAACGCGGATCTTCCGCTCCCAGCTGGGCACCGCCAGTACGTGGTAACCCCGGTGCATCAGCCATGCCGGGAACCCCTTGATGACGATGCCCTTGTACTGGAAGACGCCTCGCCCCAGCCCCAGCGTCGCCACCACACCCAGGCTGCCGTGGCGGTAGTCGCGGACGCGCCGCCCGCGCAGGTCGGCCACGAGGTTCCTGGCCAGACGCCTGCCCTGGCGCACGGCGTGCTGGGCGTTGGGCACCGTGCGCGTGCCCGGGACCGGCGAGGCCAGGTCGGGGACGGACGCGTCGTCGCCGGCGGCCCACACGTCCGGCACGGGTTCGGCGTCGGTGCCCACGCGCAGGTCGGCGCGGGCCAGCAGCAGGCCGCGCTCGTCGAGCGGCAGGTCCGTGTGGTTGTGCACGACCGGGTTCGCGGCGTTGCCGGCGGCCCAGACGATCAGTTCCGAGTCGTACTCGGTTCCGTCGGAGAGGACCACGTGGCCGTCCTCGGCGGACAGCAGGTGCGTGTTCAGATGGACATGCGCGCCGCGGCCCTCCAGGTGGCGCACCACCCAGGCGCCCGGCCTGTCGCCCACCTCGGGCAGGATGCGGCCCCGGGCCTCGACCAGGTGGAAGGAGACGTCGTCGGCGGTGAGTTCCGGATAGGACCTGAGCATCGCGGTCGCCAGTGACAGCAGTTCACCGAAGCCCTCGACGCCGGAGAACCCGCCTCCGACGAACGTGACGGTGAGCAGCTTCTGCCGCTCGGGGCCGGCCGGCAGCGACGCGGCCTGGTCGAACGCGGTCATCAGCCGGTCGCGGATCGCCACCGCCTCCTCCACGTGCTTGAGACCGATGGCCCGCTGCGCGAGTCCGGGAATGGGGAAGGTGCGGGTCACGGCGCCGGCCGTGACCACGAGGATGTCGTAGCGAAGCTCGTAGGCGTCGCCGCGCACCGGACGGACGGTCACCGTACGGTCCGCGTTGCGGATACCGGTCACGGTGCCCGAGACCAGCCGGGTGCCGCGCAGGTGCCGCCGCAGGGACACGACGGCGTGACGTGCCTCCACCGAACCGGCCGCCACCTCGGGCAGGAAGGGCTGATAGGTCATGTACGGGCGCGGGTCGACGACCGTGACCCGGGCCTCGCCCGGACGCAGCTTCTTCTCCAGGCCCCAGGCGGTGTAGAAGCCCGCGTAGCCGCCGCCGACGATCAGAATCTCTCGCATGACTGCCTCTGCTTGTTGTCCGTCACCATGTAGACCGCGTATGCCGGGCCGGTGTGACACGCGACGGGCCCTAGCGAAGCGACTCACCGGGGCCGCTCAGGAGTTGGTGGACGGCTCCGTCCATGTCCAGGTGGCACTCCTCGGTGCCGGTGGGCACCATCGCGAGGGTCCGTCGGAGGAAGGCCCCCAGGACTCGTGTCGAGACGGTCACGACGACCGCCTCCTGCTTCGGACACGGGCACAGCGCGATGTGCACCCTGTCCGCCCCCGGATCCCGGCAGGGCCAGACCTGGACGTCGCCGACACCGGTGAGCTTCTCCAGCCCGTCCAGGAGGAGATCGCGGCCGACCACCCAGCACACGGTCGTCTCCGTGCACATGTGGAACGTCAGGGACACCGCGTAGGGATCGGCTCTGTCGTAGAACAGATCGAGCATCACGGGCCGGTCGGTGCCTTCGGCCACGACCAGGCGGACAACCATCCGGCACACCACCGGAGTGGGACTGTCGGGTTCACTCATCACATCACCGCTCGGTAAATCGGTGGGATCAGGAGAGGATCGGCGCGCACACGGTGTGCTACGTCATGTGCCCGCTCGTGTGATCCAGGGACAGCACGATTCTGCGCGGCTCCCGCGGGCCCGCACCATCAGTCAAATGACCTGCAAGTCGCCGCGCAGTCACGTGACTGATGTTTGTCCTCGTGGGCCGGTGCACGGTGAGGGCAAGCCTTCCCACCGTGCGGTGGGAAGGACGGCGCAAACGTACGGAGTACCCATGTCACTCGGCTCGCGCGTCGAACGGTTGCCCCGGACACATGAGGTGGTCGGGCGTGCGCGGCAGCTCCGGGAAATCACGGCGCTGCTCGGGCAGGACCCGGCCGGCGGCCGTGCCCTGCTCCTCTCCGGGGAGCCGGGCGTCGGCAAGAGCGTGCTGCTCGGGGAGGTCGCCAGGGTCATGTCCGGGGCAGGCGCCCAGGTGCTGACGGCCGTCGGCGTCCGGTTCGAGGCCGAGCTCGCCCACGCCGGACTCCACCAGTTGCTGTTGCCGCTCAACGACCGGATCGACCGCTTGGAAGACACTCATCGAAGGGTTCTGCGCAGCGCGCTGGGCTACGGGGGCGGTCCGCTGCCCGACGGTCGTCAGGTGGGCGACTCGGTGATCTTCCTGCTGCGTCAAGTGGCCGTCGAACGCCCCGTGTTCATCGCCGTGGACGATCTCGCCAGTTTCGACCGGGCCACTTCGGCGGTGCTGGGCTCCGTCGCCCGGCGGTCGGCGGGCAGCCGTATCGGATTCCTCGCCGCCTGCCGATCGGGAGCCGAGACCTCCTTCGAGCGGGCCGGGCTCACCGAGTACGAGCTGGCGCCGCTGGATCGCGACGCGGCCGCGGAACTGCTCGCAGTCCGCTTTCCGGCGCTGGCCGCAGCGGCGCGGGACCGCGTCCTGGCACAGGCGCAGGGCAACCCGCTGGCGCTCGTGGAGCTGTCCGCCGCACTGAGCGGACCGGAACGTGACGCGCCGGCCGATCTGCCCGACGTACTGCCCCTCTCCCCACGTCTTCGGAGTCGCCACGCTTCGCGCGTGGCCCGCCTGCCGGCCGAATCGCGCCGGCTCCTGCTGCTCCTCGCCCTCGACGGCACCGGAGATCCGGGTGTCCTCCGTGCCGGACCGGACGACCCGGAGGTCCGAGCGGCGCTGTCAGCGGCGGAATCGGACCGTCTGATCACCTTCGACCGCACGAACCGCCGGGTCGTCTTCCGGCATCCGCTGATGAGGGCCGCGGTCGTCGAGACCAGCACCCTGACCGAGCGCTGCCAGGCCCATCGCACGCTGGCCGGGATCCGCGCGGAGGCACCCGAGCGGCGGGCCTGGCACCTGGGCCGGGCGACCCTCGTTCCCGACGAGCGCGTCGCCGCCCTGCTGGAGGAGGCAGGGCATCGTTCCGCCCGGCGAGGTGACGCCACGGCAGCGGTCGCCACCTTCACCCGGGCCGCCGAACTGAGCCCCCGCCCCGCGGACCGCGCACGCCGGCTGACCCGGGCCGCCCATCTGCGCGCCGACGCGACCGGTGAGCCGCGCGCGGCGGCGGAGCTCCTCGACCGCGCCCGGCGCGCGGACCCGGACCTGACGGGGTCTCCGCTGACCGCCGCCACGGCGGCTCTCCTCCTGCTGAACGGCGGTGACGGCGACATCGACATGGCCCACCGCCTCCTGGTGGAGGCCGTCGAGAGCGTCGGCCATGGAGACGAGGCCGAGGACGACGCCCTCGTCGAGGCACTGCGCACCCTGCGGTTGGTGTGCTGGTCCGGTGGCCGGGACACCTTGTGGAAACCCTTCCACGCGGCCCTCGACCGGCTGAACACGGCCCCCGAGCGGCTCATGGAGTCACGGGAAGCCTCCTGGGAGGCGGTCCGTCGGGGACGCCGGGGCGGCCACGTACGCCGGCACATCGACGCACTCATGCGCCTGTGCCTGGAGGATTTTCCGGCCGGCCGGTGGGAGGAGGCCGCAACGCTGGCCGCCGAGGGCCGGCGGATCTGCGAGGAGCGCCGATACCCGTTCTTCTCCTGGTGTTTCGAGTACCACCAGGCGCTGCTCGCGGCCGTCCACGGGCGCTTCGAGGAGAGCCGGAGTGCGGCCGACCGGATCACGCAGTGGGCCGTGCCTCGTGGGGTCCTGACGGCGGCGGCCTTCGCCGACCATGCGCGGGTCCTCGCCGAACTCGGTGCCGGCGACTACGAAAGCGCGTACCGCCACGCCGTGGCGATCAGACCTGTGGACGGAGCGGCGTTCCACGCTCCGTACGCGCTGTGGGGCGGCATGGACCTGGTGGAAGCGGCGGTCCACACCCGGCGCGCCGCTGAGGCGGAGGCACACGTGCGGGCGATGCGGGAGGCCGGTGTCGCGGCGCTCTGCCCGCGGTCGGCGCTGCTGGTGGCGGGCTCGGCCGCGCTGGTCGCACCCGATGACGACGCGGTCGACCGTTTCGAGCAGGCGCTGGCGGTCCCGGGAGCGGGGGACCGGCCGTTCGATCTGGCCCGGATCCGGCTGGCCTACGGGGAGCGTCTGCGGCGCATGCGCTTCGTCACGGAGGCCCGAGCCCAACTGGACGCGGCGGCCACGGTGTTCGAGCAGCTGGGCGCCCGGCCCTGGGCGGACCGGGCCGCGGGCGAACTCCGTGCCACCCGCCGGTCCCGCACCGCAGCGAAGCACGGTTCCGTGACCCTGACCGCGCAGGAACAGGAGATCGCCGTACTCGCCGCCTCCGGACTGACCAACAAGCAGATCGGCGAACGCCTCCACCTTTCGCCCCGGACCGTGGGCACGCACCTCTACCAGCTGTTCCCGAAACTCGGAATCGCCTCACGCGCGGCGCTCAGGGACGCGCTCGCGCCTCTTCCTGTGCGGCGAGGGCCTCGCCGAGCGTGACACGCGAGGTGATGCCCAGCTTCGGGAAGATCCGGTGCAGGTGGGCCGCCACGGTTCGGTGGGAGAGGAACAGACGTTCCCCGATCTGCTTGTTGGTCAGTCCGGAAGCGGCGAGTACGGCGATCTCCTGTTCCTGCTCCGTGAGCGGGTCGGCCCCCAGATCCTGGTGGACCGTCCAGGTGGCGTTGCGGCCGGCGGCCCGCAGTTCCTCGGCCGCTCGCGCCGCCCAGGGGGCGGCCCCGAGCCGACGGAAGGTCTTGAGGGCGGCGGCGAGGTGCGTCCGGGCGTCCGCGACGGCCCGTGCGCGACGCAGGTGCTGCCCGTAGGCCAGCCGCACCCGGGCCAGATCGAAGGGCCAGCGTTCGGTGCCGGGAACGGCGAGCGCCTCCTCGAAGGCGGCGGCCCGGTCCTCGGGCGCGGCGAGCGCGGCCGAACCGGCGGTGACCAGGGCCAGGCGGCCGGAGATGCCGGGCAGGCCCGTCCGCCGCATCGCGGCGACATGGGCGAGTGCCTCGGCGCGGCGACCACTGCGCACGGCGGCTTCCACCAGGTCCATGGGAACCCAGAGAGCCAGCGGCGCATGGGGGGCCAGCACGCCTGGCGGGCTGATCGCCCAGGCGTCGAGGTAGGCCTCCTCGTGGTCACCGCGTCCGAGGGCGGCCAGCGCCGTCATGTGCCGCGCGAAGTGCTCGACGGTCCGGGCGCCGCGGGGCACCGCCCAGTCCGTGATCCCCCGTGCCAGCTCCCGCACCGTGCCGTCGTCGCCCCGCGCCGCGGCCAGCAGGCCCCGGGCCCGGTGGAACTGCTGGGCCAGCATCTGATAGCCGTGCGCCTCGCACAGCGCCAGCCCCTCCACCGCGAGACGGCCGCATTCGTCCCACCGACCCGTCATGAAGTCGTCCAGGCACAGCACCACCAGCGCGATGAGCGCCGACGTGACCGCGCCGCCTTCTCGCCCGTTCTCGACGACGGGCCAGAGCGCCGCACGGCACCCCGTCGCCCGGTCCACGAACAGTGCCGCCATCGCGACCCGTTCGATCCGGCTCGGATCCGTCTCCCGGTGCAGGTCCTGGACGACCGCGTCGAGCAGCCCGAGAGCTGTCGCGGAGGAGCGTGCCGGATCGGCGTACACATCGCCGAGCAGTTCCTGGAGGGGAGGCATCGGCACGGTCAGCTGCGCCAGGGCGGCCTGGTAAGCGTCCCAGAGCTCCGCCCTGCCCGCGCACAGGCACACCCTGCGCAGGGTGCAGAGCGCCTCGAAGAGCGCCTCGTCGTCACCGTCGGACCGGCCGTCCCGGGTCGTGATCGCACCGACCAGGAGCCGGTGCGCGGTGTTGACATCACCGTCGCGGTTCAGCAGCACCTGGGAGGCCGCGGCGGCCGCTCGCAGCGATCCGCGGAGTTCGGGGTCGGCGCGCCGGGCCTCCACCAGCAGTTCGGCCGAGGTACGCAGCTCTCCGGCGACGTCCGCGCCCACGAAGGCGGCCTCGGCGAGCCGTCTGCCGCGGCCCGCGGGGCCGGGAGTGAGGTCCGCGGACCGTACCAGCGCATTGAAGGCGCCGACCGCGTCGCCGCGCCGCCGGGCCCGGTGCGCGGTGTCCTCCAGGAGCGCGGCGACCTCCTCGTCGGGATCCGGCGTGGCCTCGGCCAGGTGCCAGGCCCGGCGATCGGGCTGACCGGTCAGCGCCTCGGCCAGAGCGCGGTGGGCGGCCAGGCGCTGACCGCCGGTCGAGCCCGACACGACGGTCGCGCGGATCAGCGGATGGTGGAAGGACAGCCGCCCCAGCCCCCGATGTTCGATCCTCAGCAGCTGCGCCCGCTCCGCCGGGGCGAGCAGGGCCGGCACGTCCTCGCCCGGGGCGGCGGCCCGCAGCACCGACAGGTCGCCGCCGCCCTCCAGTGCGGCCAGGAGCAGCAGCCGGCGGGTGGGGGCCGGCATCTCCGCGACCCGGGAGCCGTACAGGTCCCGCAGCCGACGGCTGAGCGGGAGCGCCTCGGAGGGCAGCACGCCCGCGCTGCCCCGCGAGTCGTCGAGCGCGGCCGGCAGTTCCAGCAGCGCCAGCGGGTTGCCCCCGGCCTGCGCGAGGACCCGCCGCAGGTCCTGCCCGGCGAGCAGCGGGAAGCGCTCGCCGACCAGGTCGGCCGCCGCCGTGTCGTCCAGCGCGGACACCGTGAACTCGGGAAGTCCCGCGCGTTCGAAGAAGCTCTCGAACCCCGGCCGCCAGGCGGCGAGCAGGCCCACGCGGCTCCCGGCCAGCCGCCGGGCGACGAACGCGAGCGCCGCGGCGCTCGCCCGGTCCACCCACTGCAGGTCGTCGATGACCAGCAGCACGGGACGGCTGCCCGCCGCCCGGCGGAGCAGCGCCAGCACGGCCCCGTAGAGGACCAGCCGATCCACCGGGGCACCGTCACCCGCGCCCAGCGCCACGGTCAGCGCCTCGCGGTGCGCCGGGTCGAGCCCGTCGTACTCGTGCAGCAACGGTTCGAGTACGTGGTTCAGGCCGGCGAAGCTCAGATCCGCGAGGAACTCGACCCCGCCGGAGCGCAGGACCAGCGCACCGGCCGCCGAGGCCGCCGTGGCCGCGGCATCCAGCAGCGCGGACTTGCCGACCCCCGGCTCCCCGGACAGCACCAGGACTCCACCGTGCCCGAGCACCTGGTCGACGTACGACCGGAGCAGCTCCAGCTCCCGGTCGCGTCCTACCAGCCCCTCGCCCGTGCCGCGCGGCGCCGACCCCTGACCGGCCACAGTGGCCCCCTTCGAGAACTGACGTGGCGGGACTCCCGTCCCCGGGCCGTGGTTCAGTCGGCGGAAGGCCGCGGGGCGCGCAGGTGGGCCCGCTGCTCCAGCTCCTCCTCGTCGACCAGCGTGAGCATCGGCTGTCCGGGCGCGCACAGCATGATCACGACGTACTTGGCCGGCGTGTCCGACAGGGCGTTGCCGTTCTGGTAATGGATCACCTCACCGCCCGGCTCCCAGAACGTCTCGCCCGCCCTGATCACCCGCTCGGGCTCGCCCTCGAGCTCCCACCGCACGGCGCCTTCGGTGACGTAGCCGAAACAGGGGCCCGAGTGCCGGTGCGGTGGCGTCCCCGGGTGTCCCGGAGGCCACTCGACCACCACGGTCATCGCCGAAGCGCCCTCCGGCACGAAGGGCGGCTTGACGTCCGCCAGCATCCGGGGCCCGGTCCCGTCCCGGCCACCGTGCTCGTCCGTCCCGCTCATTGATCGGTTGTCCAACATCGACTCACGCCTCCGGCTCGATCGAACTTGCTCGCCCAGGAAGACAAGGCGAGTCCCGGATGTGTGACACAACGAGAAACCACAGCCGACCCGGCCGCAGTCGAATGACTCATGCAACTCGCCACCGGACCAAGGAAGCTGAGCCAGAGGTCGAGCGCCGCTCCCTCACACGAAGTCACAACGTTAGGAACACACCATGTCGCATGGTCCCCTTGTGCACGAGCGGAACGGCGGTCTGACCGTCGGTGTCGATCTCGGCGGCACGAAGATCGCCGCCGGGGCTGTCGACCCCGGCGGGGAGGTCGTCGCCCGGGTGCGCGTTCCGACACCGCACGACCCGGACCGGATCGCAGGGGCAATCGCCGAGGCGGTCCAGCGGGTCCGCGAGGGCCGCAACGACGTCCGGGCGGTCGGCGTCGGAGCCGCCGGATACGTGGACGCGGACCGCTCGACGGTGCGCTTCGCGCCCAACCTGGGCTGGCACGACAAGGAGATCCGGGACATCGTCCAGGGGGCGACGGGGCTTCCGGTCGTCGTCGAGAACGACGCGAACGCCGCCGCGTGGGGCGAGTTCATCCACGGTGCCGGTGCCGGGCACGAGGACATGCTGATGGTCATGGCGGGCACCGGCCTGGGCGGCGGCATCATCAGCCGGGGCCGGCTCTTCCGCGGCCGATTCGGCATGGCCGGCGAGATCGGCCACTACCGGGCAGTCCCCGACGGACGGCCCTGCCCCTGCGGCCAGTACGGCTGCATGGAGCAGTACGCCAGCGGAGCGGCCCACACCCGCCGCGCCCGCGAGATGGCTGCCGCCGATCCGGTACGGGCCGCGGCGGTGCTCGCGCTGGGCGACGGCACCCCCGCCGGCCTCGACGGACACCATGTGACCGAGGCCGCCCTCACCGGCGACGCCTTCTCCCTGGAGGTGTTCACGCGATCGGGCCGCTGGCTGGGCCAGGCCCTCGCCGACCTCGCCTCCATCCTCGACCCGTCCGTCCTCGTCATCGGCGGCGGCCTCGGTGACACCGGCGAGCTGATCAGGCGCCCGGCCGAGGTCTCCTACCGGCGGGCCCTGGGCGGCGGTGAGCACCGTGTCTACGCCGAGGTCCGCACCGCAACCGTCGGATCGGACGCCGGCCTCGTCGGTGCCGCGCACCTCGCCCGCCTCCACGAACTGCTCGTGCCCCCCGTGGCCCACGTCTGAGCCGTGCCAGGTCGGCAACGCAGTCGTCATCCCGATCCACGTCCTCTACGACCGGTGCACCCGCCTGCGCTGCCGGGGCCCGGTCCCGTGAAGGAGTCCTTGTCCATGACCGCGAACGCCTCTTCCGCGGGGCGGGCCCACGCACGGGCCGTGCTCCGCCCGCCCGACCTCCGCCGCGTCACCTGTATTTCGGCGGCCGCCTCCCTCGGCGGTTTCCTGTTCGGCTACGACAGCGCCGTCATCAACGGCGCCGTCACCGGGATCCAGCACCGGTTCGACGTCACCTCCAGCCAGACCGGCACCATCGTCGCCTCCGCGCTGCTCGGTTCCGCCTTCGGAGCGGCCGTCGCCGGACGCCTCGCCGACCGCATCGGCCGCCGGCGCGTGATGCACCTCGCCGCGGTCCTCTTCGCGATCAGCGCGCTCGGCTCGTCCATGCCCTTCTCCGTCTGGGACCTGGGCGCCTGGCGCGTCGTCGGCGGTATGGCGATCGGCCTCGCCTCGCTGATCGGACCCACCTACATCGCCGAGGTCGCGCCGCCCGACCACCGAGGACGGCTGGCCTCCTTCCAGCAGGCGGCCATCGTGCTCGGCATCACCGCCTCCCAGCTCGTCAACTGGGGCCTCGCCCAAGGCGCCGGCGGCAGAAGCCAGAACTCCCTGGGCGCGCTGCACGCCTGGCAGTGGATGCTGATGGCCGCGGTCGTCCCGGCGCTCGCCTATCTGCTGCTGACCCTGCGCATCCCGGAGTCGCCGCACTTCCTCGTCGCCAGGGGCCGCGAGATCGAGGCCCTCGCCGTGCTGCGCGACCTCCAGGGCACCTACAAGGGCGCCGAGGACCGGATCACCGAGATCCGGCACGCTCTCAAGACCGATCACAAGCCGCGGGTACGGGATCTGCTCGACGGCCGCTTCGGGCTGCTGCCGATCGTGTGGGTCGGCATCGGACTGGCCGTCTTCCAGCAACTCGTCGGCATCAACGTCATCTTCTACTACTCGTCGCTGCTGTGGCAGTCGGTGGGCATCGACCAGGCCGACTCCCTGCTGATCAGCCTCTCCACCTCGATCGTGAACATCGTCGGCACCGTGGTGGCGATGCTCCTGATCGACCGGGTCGGCCGCAAGCCGCTCGCGCTGACCGGTTCGGCCGGCATGGCCGTGTCGCTGGCCTGCGCGTCCTGGGCCTTCTCCTACAAGACGGGCAGCGGCGGCAACCTGTCCATCCCGGACGCCCAGGGCACGGTGGCGCTGGTCGCCGCCCACGCCTTCGTGTTCTTCTTCGCCGTCTCCTGGGGCGTGGTGCTGTGGGTGATGGTCGGCGAGATGTTCCCGCTGCGGATCCGCGCCGCCGCGATGTCGGTGGCGACCGCCGCGAACTGGATCGCCAACTGGGCCGTCACTGAGAGCTTCCCCCGCATGTCCGACTGGAACCTGTCCTCCACCTACGCCCTCTACGCGGGCTTCGCCGTCCTCTCCTTCGTCTTCGTCGCGGTCCGGGTGCGCGAGACCAACGGCAGGAAACTGGAGGAGATGGGATGACAGCGCCACGTACGGCCTCCTGTCGAGGCGCCGACATCGAGACCTTCTTCCCCGCTCCGGGCGACCTCGCCACCATCCGGCGGGCGCTGACCATCTGCGGTCGATGCCCGGTCAGGACCCCGTGCCGCCGCTACGCCCTCGACCACCGGGAGCGCCACGGGATCTGGGGTGGCCTGACCGAGGAGACCCGCGAGACGCTCCTCCGTATCGGGCCACCGCCGGCCCTACGGGGAACGACGGCCTCCGGATCCGGACCTGCGCGCTGCGCCGCAGACACTGCTTAAGTCGTTCTACCGATGGTGCGATCGTCCCCAGGGTGTAAAGGGCCGCGGCTAGGATGCGGTGCGACGTGACTCCCCGCACGGAGGAAGCCGCACATGCTCAGCCCAGCAGCCGGGGCCCTCCCGAGGCCGAACCGGGCCCCCGCGCGATGATCGGCCGGGACGAGGAACTGCAGACCCTGCGCCGACTGCTGGCGGACGCGGCGGACGGACGCGGCGGTGCGCTGTTGATCCACGGCACCGCCGGCGTCGGCAAGTCGGCTCTGCTCCGCGAGGCCGGCGCCGCGGGCACCGAGAGCGGCTTCAATGTGTTGGGCGCAGCCGGCGTGGAGACCGAGCTGTGGCTGCCGTTCGCGGCACTGCAACTGCTGCTGCAACCGGCAGCCGACGGCATCGGGAAACTGCCGTCCGCACACCGGACCACGCTCGTCGACGCCTTCAGCGCCACCCAGACCGAGCCCCATATCTTCCGGGTCGCGCTCGCCGTGCTCGAACTCCTCGCCGACGAGGCCGACCGGCAACCGCTCCTGCTGCTCGTCGACGACCTGCAGTGGATCGATTCGCCGAGCCGGGACGTCCTCAGGTTCGTCGCCCGGCGTACCCGCGATCTCCCCGTACTGATCGTGGCGGCGTCCCGGGTGCACTTTCCCGACGCCTACGCCCCCAGCACACAGCCGGACCTCCATCTGCGACCGCTCGGCCGGTCCGCCGCCGCCGAACTGCTCGACGCGGGTGCACCGGACCTGTCGGCGCCGCTGCGGGCCCTCGTCCTGGAGCGCGCCGCGGGCAACCCGCTGGCCCTGGTCGAACTGCCCAAGACGGTGCAGGACATCCCGCCGCAGCTGGACGATCTGCCGTTGACCCAGCGGTTGGAGGACGCGTTCGCCGCGCGCACGGACTCGGTGAGCCCGGAGTGCCGAACACTCCTGCTGGGCCTGGCCGCGGAGCCCACCGCACCGCTCAACCGGCTGCTGGAGGTGGCGAGCAGTCTGACGGGCACGACGGTTTCCGTGGACGCGGTGCAGGAGGCGGTCGACGCGGGCCTCGTCGGTCTGGTCGGCCGTGCCCTCGAGTTCCGGCATCCGCTGATGCGCTCGGCGATCTACACCCGCGCCACGGTCGCCGACCGGCTGGCCACCCACCGCGCCATCGCCGCGGCCATGGCCGACACCCCCGAGCGCCGGCTCCTCCACCTGGCCGCCGCGACGCTCGGCCCCGACGAGCATCTCGCCGCCCGGCTGGAACGTTTCGCCGACACGGCGCTGGCCCGGGGCAAGGTGGCCTCCGCGGTGCCGGCCCTGCGCCAGGCGGCGGACCTCGTCCAGGACCCGCGCCGCAGGACCGAGATCCTGGTCCGGGCGGTCGAGTCGGCCAGCGAGATCAACGACCGGGTCCACACCCAACTGCTGCTGGACCGGGCCGACATGAGCGAACTCGGCCCGCTGGAGCGGGCCCGCCTCATGGTCGTGTCCGACAAGGCGGCGTTCGAACCCGACGAGCCGCACCGCCGGATCGAGGACATGGTGACCACGGCGGCCGGCGCGTTCGACGCAGGCGGCGTGCAGGTCGCCGAGAACCTGCTGTGGCGGGCCGCCGCCCGATGCTTCTTCCAGGACGGCGACACCCGGGTGCGCGCGCTGGCCGCGGCCGAGCTGGACCGACGGAACCCCGATCCGGACGCTCCCGTCGTCCTGACCGTACGGGCGTACACCGAACCCTTCCGGTACGGCGCCGAGGTGATCGCACGGCTCGGCAGCCTCCGGCCGGACCGCCTGGACGGCCGGACCATGCATTTCCTGGGCAGCGGCGCGATGGTCCTGGGCGATGTCACCCGCGCCGCCCGCTACCTGTCACTGGCGGGGGCGGCGTGGCGGTCGCAGGGCAGGCTCGGACTGCTCGCCCGGTCACTCGCGGGCAGTTGGCCGCGGGTGTACCTCGGTCAGCTCGACCGAGCCCGCGAGGAGTCCGGCGAGGGACTCGCCCTGGCCGAGGAGACCGGGGAATGGATCGTCTGGCTGGGGGTGAAGGCGACAGGGAGCCTGGTCGCGGCGCTGCGCGGGGAGACCGAGGCCGCGGCACGGATGCTCGGTGAACTGCGCGCCCACCGGTTGTTCCCCGGGATGCCGTTCGCCGCCGTCATGGCCCAGCAGGTCGAGGGCCTGCTGGCGCTCTTCGACGGCCGCCCGACCGAGGCCTACGACCTTCTCACGCGCGCGTTCGATCCCGCCGACCCGCACTACCACTCGGTCAGCCGCTGGCTGCTCGCACCCGACCTGGCCGACGCCGCGGTGGCCGCGGGCACGGTGCGGCAGGCCCGGGAACTACTCGACGGACTCCCCGAGCTGGCCGCCCGACTGCCCTCGGAAATGATGGTGGTGGCCCGCCTCTACACCGAGGCGGTGCTGGCGCCGGACGACACGGCTGAGGAGCACTACGCCGCGGCACTGGCCGGGTTGCCGGCCGGCTGGGCCCTGGCGCGGGCCCGGCTGCACCTCCACCACGGCCGCCGGCTGCGGCGGCAACGGCACTACGTCGACGCCCGGAATCCGCTGCGCAACGCCCGCGACGAGTTCGAGCGGGCCGGCGCTCGGCCCTGGGCCGAGATGGCTCGCGAACAGCTGCGCGCCGCCGGCGAGTCGAGCGGCCGACGGCATGCGAACACCAGTGAGGGACTGTCGGCTCAGGAGATGCAGATCGCGGTGCTCGCGTCGCAGGGGCTGAGCAACCGGGAGATCGGCCAGCGCCTGTTCATCTCGCACCGCACCGTCGGAGCCCACCTGTACCGCATCTATCCCCGCCTGGGGATCACCAGCCGGGGCAAGCTCGCCGCCGCGCTCGCCGCACTCCAGGACGGCCGCCCGGTGAGTGACTGAGCAGGCGCCGACGCCTGTTGACGACACGGAGGCACCCGCCTGCCCGACTCCTGGCTGCCCGGGCGCGCGGAAAGGCGCCGTGATCAGCAGACGGATTACGATACTCGGCGAAGATTCCTGACAAGGGAGCTGCCATGGCGAGGCGCGGTTCACGGGCCGGGCTTCTCGGCAGGGAGAGCGAGTGCAAGGCCCTCGACGATCTCCTGGCAGGTGCCAGAGCCGGACGCAGCGGTGTCCTGGTCCTGCGCGGTGAGCCCGGAATCGGCAAGACCGAACTGCTGGGACACCTCCTCGGTCGCGCCACCGGATGCCGCACCATCAGGGCGGCCGGCGTCCAGTCCGAGATGGAACTCTCCTACGCCGGCCTGCACCAGCTCTGCGCCCCTCTGCTCTCCGGTCTCGACCAGCTGCCCGAGCCGCAGCGCGACGCGCTCGGCACTGCCTTCGGCCTGCGCGCCGGAGCCGCACCCGACCGGTTCCTGGTGGGGCTGGCCACGCTGAGTCTCATCGCGGACGCAGGAGGCGACCAGCCTCTGGTCTGCCTCGTCGACGACGCGCAGTGGCTGGACAAGGCGTCTGCGCTGACCTTGGAGTTCGTGGCCCGCCGACTGCTTGCGGAATCGGTTGTGCTCGTCCTCGCCGTCCGTGAACCCAGCGTCGGCCATACGCTCGGCAGCCTTCCCGAACTGTCCGTCACAGGACTGACCGAGCGGGACTCCCGGACACTGCTCGACTCGGTCGTCACCGGTCCGCTCGACGAACGGGTGCGCGAGCGCATAGTCGCCGAGTCACGCGGCAACCCGCTGGCCCTGCTCGAGCTGCCGCGCGGCCTGACCGCGGCGGAGACGGTCGGCGGGTTCGAGCGTCCGGACGCATGGCCCTTGTCGAGCCGGATCGAGGAGGGGTTCCTCCGTCGTGTCCAGGCGCTTCCCTCCCAGACGCGACGCCTGCTGTGCATCGCCGCCGCCGAACCCCTGGGCGACGTGACCCTGCTGAGGCGCGCGGCCGGGCGCCTCGGGATCGACGCCGACGCCGCCGTGGCGTACGAGGGCGCGGCTGACCTGATCACCCTCGGCACCCGGGTGCGGTTCCGGCACCCGCTGGTGCGCTCGGCGGCCTATCGTGCGGCAGGCCCGAGCGAACGCCGAGAGGTGCACAAGGCGCTGGCCGAGGCCACCGATGCCCGGCTCGACCCCGACCGTCGGGCCTGGCACCTGGCCGACGCCACCTCGGAGCCCGACGAGACCGTGGCCGCCGAACTGGAGCGCTCCGCGGGCCGGGCCCAGGCACGTGGTGGCATCGCCGCGGCCGCCGCGTTCCTCCAGCGTGCGACCGTGCTGACCGAGGACCCCGCGCGACGCGCGCAGCGGGCGGTGGATGCCGCGCAGGCGAAGCTTCACGCGGGGGCCTTCGAGTCGGCGGCCACCCTCCTGGCCACCGCTGAGGCGGGCCCCCTGGACGAATTGGGCAGAGCGCGGATCGAGGTGCTGCACGCCGGGATGGCGTTCGCCGAGAACCGCGGCGGCGAGGCTCCGCAGCTGCTGCTCGCCGCCGCCCGCCGCTTCGGACGGCTCGATGTCGCGCTCGCCCGTGAGATTCACCTGGACGCCATCGCGGCGGCGATATTCGCCGGTCGCCTGGCACTCGGCCCGGGACTGCGAGAGGTGGGCGAGGCGGCCCGTGAGGCGCCGCCGGCACGGCAGCCACAGCTGTCCGACACAGTGCTGGATGCCCTCGCCGTACGACTCACCGACGGCTACGCGGCCGCCGTGCCGGCGATGGAGCGGGTGCTCGAAGCGCTCTGCGACGAGCGGCTCCCCGTATCGGAACAGCTGCGCCGACTCTGGCTGGCGTCGGTCATCGCCTCCGATCTGTGGGACGACGAGCACTGGCACTTGGCCGCGACACGTCATGTGACGATCACCCGCCAGGCCGGAGCGCTCAGCGCCCTTCCCGACGCGCTTGACTCCCGGGTGTTCGTCCACCTCATCGCGGGGGAGCTGACGGCGGCCGAGTCGCTTGTCGAGGAGACGGCAGCGGTGTGCGCGGCCACCGGAAACACCAACCCGGGACGTGTCGGCCCGCTGGGCCTGGCCGTCTGGCGCGGTCGCGAGGGCGAGGCCCGGACGTTGATCGACGCGAACCTGGGCGAGGCGGTGCCACGTGGTCAAGGGGCCACCGTCACCGTCACACGCTGGTACGAGGCGGTGCTCTGCAACGGTCTCGGCCAGTACGCGCAGGCGCTGACAGCGGCACGGGAAGCGGCCGTCGAGCCGCGGGAGTTCTCGTCGCCTCGGTGGGCCCTGGTCGAGCTGATCGAGGCCGCCGTACGGAACGGCTCACCCGAGCCGGGCGCCGAGGCGCTGGAGCGGCTCTCGGAGGCGACGCGGGCCAGCGGCACCGACTGGGCGCTCGGCGTGGAAGCGCGCTCGCGGGCGCTGCTCAGCGAGGGCGACACCGCGGAGCGGCTCCACCGTGAGGCGATCGAGCGGCTCGAACGGACCCGGGTCCGCATGGATCTCGCCCGTGCGCATCTGCTGTACGGAGAGTGGCTGCGCCGCGAGAACCGCAGCGGTGACGCTCGTGCCCAACTGGACGTCGCACACGAGATGTTCAGCCGGTTCGGGGCGCAGGCCTTCGCCGAACGCGCGCGAGGCGAGTTGCAGGCCACGGGAGCCAAGGTCCGCAACCACACGGTCGCGACGCCCACGGCGCTGACCCCGCAGGAGGCGCAGATCGCCCGGCTCGCCGGGAAAGGGCTCACGAACCCCGAGATCGGCGCCCAGCTGTTCATCAGCCGGCACACGGTCGAGTGGCACCTGCGCAAGGTGTTCTCGAAGCTCAGCATCTCCTCCCGGCGGGAGATCCGGGCCGTCCAGTTCGAGGACGAGCCGACGTCGGCCTGATCGACGGCTGTCACAGAAGCGTCGGGTATCCGGTCATCCCTTCCGAAGGGCTGTGCGTTCCGCGTGGACGCACCGCACCCCACGAAGGGACACGGAGGCAACAGTGTTCGAGCACCGGACAGAGGCCGAGATGAGGCTGTACTCCGAGAAGATCGCCAAAGAACTCGCCTTGAAGAGACGGCGGAAGGAGGCCGACGGCACGGACGACTCCACCGGCAACGACGCCGCCGCCGCGACGGACCCGGACCCGGCCCCGGACCGAGCAGGCTGACCACCGGCCCCGCGTCACCGCCAGCCGAACCGCCGGTCCACCACGGCCGCGAACTCCTCCAGCGTCAGCACGGAGTCCCCGTTCTGGTCGGCGGCGTCGAACAGGGCGGAGGAGTCGTCGGCGTCTCCGAGGGCCCAGAACGGCAGGTCCCCCGCCGCGGCGAGCGTCGGGCCCTTCGTCCGCAGGGCGATGATCACTTCGTCGCGGGTCAGGGTGCCGTTGTGGTCGAGGTCGAGCGCCTCGAACAGCTTGCGTGCCTTGTCACTCATCGTGTCCCCCTAGTCATCATGAACAAGAACGACTCTTCCGTCACTCCGGTTCCCTACAGGGCCCGGGCGACCAGGAGCGC
The DNA here is from genome assembly GCF_050936785.1 of Streptomyces sp. CA-249302. NCBI lineage: Bacteria > Bacillati > Actinomycetota > Actinomycetes > Kitasatosporales > Streptomycetaceae > Streptomyces > Streptomyces sp. CA-249302. The sequence continues at coordinate 10,615,149 of NZ_JBNJMG010000001.1, forward strand.
GACGTCGTCGTGGTCGTCGGGGTGGCGCAGCCCGTAGAGCAGGAGGTCGCAGGTCTCCTCGAGCGGGCGGTGGGGTTCGTCGAGGAAGCTGAGCAGGAGGTTCAGGCGGTCGTCGATGGGGTGGTGGCGGGTCTCGACGAGGCCGTCGGTGTACAGGACCAGCAGGTCACCGGGGGCGAGCCGGGCCGTCGTTGTCTCGAAGGCGATGCCGCCGACGCCCAGCGGCGCGCCGGTCGGCAGGTCGAGCAGCTCGGGGGCGTGGTCCGGGCCCGCCAGCGCGGGCGGCATGTGTCCGGCATTGGCGATGGTGCACAGGCCCGTACGCGGGTCGTACACCGCGTACAGGCAGGTCACGATGTAGTGCTCCAGATCGCAGGTGATCTTGTCGAGGTGCTGGAGCACGGCTTCCGGCGCGAGGTCGAGGTCCGCGTAGGCGCAGGTGGCGGTGCGCAGCCGGCCCATGGTGGCGGCCGCGTCGATGCCGTTGCCCATCACGTCGCCGACGACCAGGGCGGTCTTCTCGTCGGTCAGCGGGATCACGTCGTACCAGTCGCCGCCGACCTCGCTGGTGGCCTGCGCGGGCTGGTAGCGGGAGGCGAGTTCGAGGCCCGCGTGCTCGGGCGGGTGGTCGGGGAGCAGGCTGCGCTGGAGGGTGAGCGCGGTGTTGCGCACGCTCTGGAACCAGCGGGCGTTGTCGATGGCCACCGCCGCACGGCCGGCCAGCTCGGCGGCGAGCACCACGTCGTCCTCGTCGAACGGCAGCGGATTGCGGGTGCGCTTCAGATCGAGCGCGCCGAGCACCTCGCCGTGCGCGATCAGCGGCACCGCGAGATACGAGTGCACCCCCGCCCGTGCCAGCAGCGAGCCGGCCTCCGCGTCCCGGGCGATCCGCGGCAGATCCTCGTCGCCGACATGCCGTACCAGCACCGGCCTGCCGGTGTGGACGCACAGCGTGACCAGGCGGTCCCCGTCGTAGGCCGCGAGCCCGCCGGGCGGGTCGGCGGCGCGCAGCGCCACGGTCGGGTGGGCCGCCTTGAGGGCGAGGGCGCGGAAGAGCTCGGGGCCGTCGTCCGGTCTGCGGGAGCGACGGCAGGCCAGGGCGGAGTCGAGTACGTCCACGGCTACCACGTCGGCGAGCGCGGGGACGGCGATCTCGGCCAGCTCACGGGCGGTCTCCTCGACCTCCAGCGTGGTGCCGACCCGCACGGACGCGTCGGCGATGAGCGCGAGCCGGCGCCGGGCCCGGTCCGCCTCCGAAGCCGCGCGATGCCGCTCGGTGACGTCCACGACCGAGGCGGCCGCGCCCAGGACCCGACCGCCGGGATCCTCCAGACGGTAGAAGGACAGCGACCAGGCGTGTTCGTGCTCGGGGTCGGTCGGCGGGCGGCCCACGTGGTACTGGTCGAGCAGCGGCGTGCCGGTGGTGAGCACCTGCCGTAGCGCGGACTCGATGGTGTCGACGTCGGGCAGGGGCAGGGTCTCGCGGAGGCCGCGGCCCACATGGTCCTCGGCGGGGATGCCGTCGATGCGCTCCAGCGCCGGGTTCACGAGGAGGTAGTGCAGGTCGGGATCGAGGAGCGCCAGGCCGATCGGGGACTGGTTGATCAGCCGCTCGCACAACGCCAGATCGGTCTCCACGCGCTGGAGGAGGGTGTGGTCGGCCGCGATGCCCAGGGCGTAGACGCCCCCGACGTCGTCCTGGAGCCGCATGTTGCGGAACTCCATGACCCGGCTGCTGCCGTCCTTGTGCCGGATCGGGAAGGCGCCCGCCCAGCTCCGCCCCGTCTCCAGCACCTCCGAGAACAGCCTGACCACCGCCTGGAGGTGCTCGGGGTGGATGAACAGCCGGGCCGCGTACTTGCCGAGCGCCTCCTGCGCCGTATACCCGAACAGCTCCTCGGCCTGCGGGGTCCAGAACACGATGCGCCCCTCGGCGTCCACGACCACGGCGGCGACGCTCAGCACGTCCAGCAGGCCGGTCGGTGGGGGTGGCTCGGCGGGGCCGGGCGCACCGGCTTCGGGCTGGAAGGATTCGGCTGTCATCCCGGAACCACCTCCACCTGCCACCGGAGCCGACGACCAATTCCGTGCGTCGCCGTACACCCGGGTTCCGACCAGCGGTCCTTCCATGCTCCCTCCGTCACGGCGGCGGCGGAAGCGCAACGGGCCCCACCAGGGCCGTGCACATCGGCCGCACAAGCAGGAACATGGTCCTGTACAGAACGGCACCCGGATGGCACCCATGGATCCTGCGCCAGAATCGTCCGACGGGCCGCGGCCCGCCGCACCGCGCGACCTGCTCGACGCGTCCAGCGACGCGGCGGCGGTCGTGTCCGCGCAGGGTGTCGTGCTCGCCTGGACCCGCGCCGCCGAGGCCCTGCTGGGCCACTCGGCGTCCGAGGTGGTCGGCGGCCCGGCCGCCCGACTGGTGGCGATGCCCGGGGATCCGGCCCGGGTGGCCGGTGTGGCGGACCGCTGCCGCGCCGGGATGGGCTGGAGCGGCGTGATCTCCGTACGGCACCGGGACGGCCGGCCCGTCGACGTCGGCCTGCGGGTCTCCGCGTCCTTCCGGATGGGCGCGGACGAGTGCTTCCTGATCTCGGCGCGGGAGCAGCGCCGGGAGTGGACCGTCGGCCAGTCCGTCCTCGACGGCTTCCTCACCCGCTCCCCGGTCGGCATGGCGGTGATGGACCGCGAGCTGCGCTACGTCTGGCTGAACGACACCCTCGAACAGTTCGGCGGGGTGCCCCGGGAGCAGCGGCTGGGGCGCCGGCTGAGCGAACTGCTGCCGGGCTTGCAGGCGGTCACCATCGAGGGACTCATGCGCAAGGTCCTGGAGACCCGGCTCCCGGTCACCGACTACGAGTACCTGGGCTGGAGCTGGGCCGACCCGCACCGCCAGCACGCCTACTCCACGTCCTTCTTCCCGCTGGTGGACGCCGACGACTCCGCCACCGGGGTCTGCTACATGGTCCAGGACGTCACCGAGCGGTGGAACGCCCGCCGCCTGATCACGCTGGTCAACGAGGCGGGGGCCTGCGTCGGCACCACCCTGGACGTGCTGCGCACGGCCCAGGAACTCGCCGACTTCGCCGTGCCGCGCTTCGCGGACTTCGTCGTCGTGGACCTTCTGGAACCCGTCCTGAGCACCGAAGGACACGGCGCCTGGCTCACGGACGCCGGGCCCGCGTCCGTCGGTCCGGTGATGCGCCGCGCCGGCATGAGCTCGGTGCGCGAAGGCTGCCCGGAGGCCGTGGCACGCGTCGGGGACCGAGCCGGCTTCCTGCCTCCCTCGCACGACGTGAACCTGCTCATCGACGGCGAGCCGATCCTCATCCCCGTCCTCGACCCCACCGACGAGCGCTGGGTCGCCGAACAGCCCGAACGGGCCGAGCGGATCCGGGAGTTCGGCATGCACTCCCTGATCTCCGTCCCCATGCGGGCCCGCAACACGGTCCTGGGTCTGACCACGTTCGTACGGTCCCTCAACCCCGTCTCCTTCCAGCCCGACGACGTCCTCCTCGCCCGCGAGCTGGTCGCGCGGGCGGCGCTCTGCGTCGACAACGCCCGCCGCTACACCCGTGAGCACACCGCCGCGATCACCCTCCAGCGCAGCCTGCTGCCGCAGGCCCTGACCGGCGGGACCGCGCTGGAAGTGGCCTCCGCCTACCTGCCGGCCGACCCGACGGACGGGGTGGGCGGCGACTGGTTCGACGTCATCCCGCTCTCCGGGGCGCGCGTCGGGCTCGTCGTCGGCGACGTGGTCGGCCACGGCATCACCGCCGCGGCGGCCATGGGCCGGCTGCGCACCGCGGTGCAGACCCTCGCCGACATGGAGCTGCCGCCGGACGAGCTCCTCGCCCACCTCGACGACCTCGTGCTGCGGCTGAGCGCCGAGAAGTCCGACGACGATGACACCCAGCGGGGCGACTCCGCCTTCCTCGGCGCGACCTGCCTCTACGCCGTCTACGACCCCGTCACCGGCCGCTGCACGATGGCCCGGGCCGGACACCCGCCGCCCGTCCTCATCGCCCCCGACGGCCAGGTGTCCTTCCCCGAACCCCCGGCCGGCCCGCCGCTCGGGCTGGGCGCGATGGCCTTCGAGGCCCGCGAGATCGAACTCGCCGAGAACAGCGTGCTCGGCCTCTACACCGACGGTCTCATCGAGGGCGCCGACGGCGACATGGAACGGGGCATGAACCGGCTCGGCGAGATCCTGGCCCGCTCCGACACCGACCTCTCCGCCCTGTGCACCTCGGCCGTACGGCAGCTGGTCCCCGTACCGCAGCCCGACGACATCGCCCTCCTGCTGGCCCGCACCCACACCCTCGGCGCCGACCAGGTCGTCTCCTGGGACGTCCCCGTGGACCCGTCCGCCGTCGCCGACCTCCGCGCCCGCGCCACCCGCCAGGTGGAGGCCTGGGGCCTCGCCGACCTGGCCATGACGACGGAACTGGTGGTGAGCGAACTGGTCACCAACGCCATCCGCTACGCCGAACCACCCATCCGACTACGACTGCTCCGCGACGCCAGCCTGACCTGCGAGGTCGCCGACGCCAGCAGCACGGCGCCGCGCCTGAGGCACGCCCGCAGCATGGACGAGGGAGGCCGCGGACTCTTCCTGGTGGCCCAGCTGACGGACCGCTGGGGGGCGAGGTACACGGCGGACGGGAAGATCATCTGGGCGGAGCAGGAGATACCGTGACCATCGTCCGGCAGGTGGCCTTGGGCCACAACGCGGGTCTGCCGGGCTGCACGACCCGGCAGACGGGTGCTTGCGTCAGGTGCCGCAAGAGACACGCGCTAGAGGTCGGCCCCGGCTCGGGGGCGGACGGTCATCCGCAGGTTGCGCGGCCGTACGGTGAGCCGGGCGACCTGGCGGATGACCTGGCCCTCGGGGAGTTCCAGCCGTACCGAACGCAGCATCGTCGCGAGCGCCGTGACCATCTCGGTGAGGGAGAAACGGTCCCCCATGCACTTGTGCTTGCCGTCCCCGAAGGGCACGAACGCGCCCGGCGGAGGCTCCTGAGCGGCGTCGGTCCACCGGTCCGGGTCGAAGGTGAGCGGGTCGGGGAAGCGCTCGGGGTCGCGGTGCAGGGCGTGTTGGCAGTACGCCAGCTCGGTGCCGGCGGGCAGCGTCCACTCGCCGAGCCGGGTCTCCTCTGTGGTGCGGCGGGTGACCAGCCAGCCGGGGTGGTGCAGCCGCAGGGTCTCGGTGATCACCCGGTTCAGGTACGGCAGCCGCATCACGTCGTCGAAGGTGACCGGCCGTTCGCCGAGGACCTCGTCCAGCTCGGCGAGGACCCGGGCCTCGATGTCGGGGTTGCGGGCGAGTTCGTACAGGGTCCAGGACAGCAGGGACGCGGTCGTCTCGGTGCCCGCCACGGCCAGGAGGAAGATCTCGGAGCAGATCTGATACCCGGTCAGCGGCTCGCCGGTCTCCTCGTCGATGGCGCGCAGCAGCATGGAGAGCATGTCTCCGGTGTCGTGCCCGGACGCATGCAGTTCGTCGACGGCGGTGCTGATGGTGGCGCGCACCCTGGCCCGGGCCTGGTCGAAGCGGCGGTTGAAGGGCAGCGGAAGGCGCTCGGCCCAGTCGGGCAGCATCATGTGCAGACCGACGCCGCTCATCACCACGCCCACGTCGTTGCGCAGCTGGCGGAAGACGGCGTCGTCGAGGCTGCCGGCGAGCACCGTCTTGGCCAGCATGTCGAGGCTGAGCCCGACCATCGCGTCGTGTACGTCGAGGGGCCGCCCGCGCTCCCAGGCGGCGACGGTGGAGGTCACCTCGGCGCGCATGAGGTCGACGTAGCGGCTGATCTCGGTGTGGGCGAACGCGGGTTGCAGCTGGCGGCGTCTGCGTACGTGGTCGCGGCCGGTGGCGGTGACGACGCTGTCGCCCAGCAGCTGGCCCAGCTTCTCGTAGAGCCGGCCCTTGTCGAGGCTGGATCCCAGGGACTTGAGCATCTGGTTGATGAGGGCCGGGTCCTGGACCACGATCGTGCGCGTCCCGGGTTGCAGGACGATCTCGACGAGTGGTTCCCGTGTGTCGCGCAGCGAGTCGATGAAGCCGAGGTTGTCGCGCATCTTCAGCGCGTGGCCGATGAGCGGAAACGATCCTGCGGCTCGGGGTATGGGGGGAGGCGCAGTGGACGTCACGGGTCATCCCTTCACGGCAGTCATGGGCGCCCCTATGACTGCCCTGGACCTTCCCCAGTGCAATCCTGTCATGAACGTGTCCTGCGCCACGTGGGACAGACCGGTTGGCCACCTGCGGCGCCGGGTATCAGTGCGGCCACCCCGGCGAACTGCTCCGGTTCCACACTCCTCACCGGCCCGCCGGACAGTGTCCTCGGTGTGGGGCGGGATCAACGGGATCCTGTTCCGGGTTCGCACCGGCACACCATGGCGCGACCTGCCCGAGCGTTTCGGTAGCTGGAAGACGGAGAAGAGGACGACGCCCCGAAACCATCGCCCCGACGAGGGACTTGGACGGTTCCGGGGCGGACCGATCATCCCCGAGCCGACGGACAGAACCTAGCCCCGGCGCCCCGCCGGATCGTGCACGGCGTCCCGGTCGTCCGCCGGGGACCCGATGCCCTCGGTACCCGCCGGTTCCTCCGCCCGGTCGGCATGGCCCGGCCACCAGGCAGCGTGGCCGATCAGCGCCGTGAGGCTCGGCGTGAAGAACATCGCCATCACGAAGGCCGCGACGGCGATACCGAAGGAGACCGCGAAACCCATCTCCGTGAGGAGGGAGTTGCCCGCCAGCATCATCGTGGCGAAGGTCGCCGCCAGGATGAAGCCCGCCGCGGCCACGGTCGGCCCCGCGTGCCGCAGCGCCATGCCGGCCGCCTCGCGGGGCTCACGGCCCTCGCGGGCCTCCTCGCGGAGCCGGGCGATCATGAGGATGTTGTAGTCCGTGCCGATGGCGACCACGAAGAGATACATGATCACCGGGAGCATGAACATCAGACCCGGTTTGCCCTGTGCCTCCTGGAAGATCCACACCGTGGCGCCGAGGGTCGCGCCGAAGCCCAGACCCACCGAGGCGATCAGGTACCAGGGTGCGACCACGCTGCGCAGCAGCAGACCCAGGATCAGCATGATCAGCGCGGCGGCGACGGGGAACACCGTCCGGTAGTCGTGGTTGACCGCGGCGTCGATGTCCTTGTAGATCGACGACATGCCGCCGACCAGGGCTTCGGTGCCGTCGGGGGCGTCGGCGTGCGCCACGTCGCGCACCCTGCCGACCGCGTCGATCGCCTTGTCCGTCGACGCCTCGTACTTGAGCGTGACGGTGAAGTCCGCGGTGGTGCCCGCCTTGTTCACCTGGGCCATCCGGGCGCTCGCCACCCCGTCCACGGCTCCGAGCTTCTGCGCGTACGCGTCGAAGCCGGCCTGGTCCAGCGGCTTGCCGTCGGTGCTGGACAGGTAGACGTCGGTGGGGGCGGCGGCGCCCGCCGAGTACGCCTTCTGCATCTCGTCCTGGACGACCATGGACTCCTTGGTCCTGGGCATGGAGCCCGAGGCCAGGTCGAACGTGGCGTGGTAGCCGAGGATCCCGAGCGACAGCGCGACCAGGACCAGGCCGGACAGCGCGGCGGTGAGCGCCGGGCGGCGCTGCACCCCTCGGCCCAGGGCGGCGAACCGGGCGTTCTCCGGCTCCGTCCGCCAGGACTTGGAGGGCCAGAAGACCTTCGGGCCGATGAGCGAGACGACCGCCGGGATCAGGGTCAGGCCCGCGATGAGGGTGACGGTGACCGCGATGGCCAGCGCCGGGCCCATCTGTTTGAGGAAGCCGAGCGTGGACAACGCCAGCGCGAGGAAGGCGATGATGACCGCTCCGGCGGCGGAGGCGATGGCCTCGCCGACCCGGCCGACCGCGTTGACCATGGCCTGCTTGGGTTCGTCGCCGGCCCGCAGACGTTCTCGGTAACGGAACATCAGGAACAGGAAGTAGTCCGTCCCCACGCCGAACAGCACGACGATCAGGATCGACGAGATCGAGCTGTTGGCCTGCAGGCCGAAGAGCTTGGTGGCGTACGCGATGAGCCCGTTGGCGATGGCCGCGACGATACCGATCAGGAACAGGGGCAGTACGGCCAGAATTGGCGCCCGGAAGATGATCAGCAGGGTCACCAGGATGATCACGAATGTGCCGATGCCGATCAGCGCCTGACCGCGCTTGGACGAATCCTGTTGGTCCAGCGCCTGGGCGGCCGAGCCGCCGAGCTTGACCCGGAGGTCCGTGCCCTTGGCGAGCTGCTTGACGTCGTCGCGCAGGATCTTGGCCGCGTCGGCCTGTTTGGGCTGGCCGGCGTTCTTGCTGTCCATCTGCACCAGGGTCATGGTGTACCTGCCGTCCTGGGACGGCCGGCCGGGGACGACCTTCTGCACCTGGTCGATGTGCTTGTCGGCGAGCTCGGAGGTGATTCGGGCGACGTCCTGCTTGTCGGCGGCGGTCAACTTGCCGCCGTCGGTGCGCTGGTAGAGGGCGATGGCGGACGGGGTGAAGGCGCTGGGGAACGCCTTCTCCTGGAGATCCGCGGCTTTGATGGACTCGTAACTCTTGGGGAGGAAGCTGCTCTCGTCACTGTTGGAGGGCAGGCTCGGAGCCGTGGCGACGATCGCCACCGCGGCGATCAGCCAGGCCACGATCGTCCAGACGGGATGTCGGACGACCGTGTTGCCAATACGTCGGAACATGCGGGGTGTCCTCCTGGGTAGGAAGATCACCGCAGCCCGGGGAGCGGTTCCCTGGCACCGGCGACCTCGACCGGCATCCACCGTCGGGCCGGTCGAATGGTTGTCTTCGGCTCCCATCGTAGTGATCAGAGGGGGTGGGGCCGCCGGGTTTTTCGTTGCGGGTTCAGCGGGCCATGAGCAGATCGAGTTGGGTGCGGGCGAAGTCGTAGGTGGTCGGATCCGTGTGGCCCCGGAACACGGTTTCGACGATCATGATGACGGCCAGATGCAGCGAGTACAGGTGACGGCGCTTGCGCTGCGAGGGGGTCAGCCCGCCCAGGCCGTATCCGCCCATGAAGTCGGCGGGGTCGCCGAACGCGGGGAGGTCGATGCCGGTGAAACCCGCCTCCATCAGCGGGTCGCCCCACATCGCGCGTTCGTGGTCGAGGATCGAGACGATCCGGCCGTTCCTGATCATCGAGTTCTTCGTCCACAGGTCGACCTCGATGAACCGTGGCTCGCCCACCTCGTCCAGAGCACTCGCGTTCTCCGCCAGGACCGCGCGGATCTCGTCGTAGTCCCGGCCGATGTCGACGCCCGCCCGCCGCCCGTCGGCGAGGGTGTCCTCGAACAGCCGGGTGAACGCCTCGCGCCAGGTCGCCGAGCCCGTGCCCACCAGCGGTCCGAAGTGCGGGCCGGTGATCGAGTTGAGCTCCCGGTTGAGCGCGCCCAGCTGCCGCCCGCCCGCGGTGACCACGTCGGCCGGCAGCCGCCCTTCCTCGACGGCGATGCCGAAGTTGTCCGCGTCCACGTACTCCATGAAGAAGTAGTCGGCCGCGACCAGTTCCCCGGACAGATCGGCGTGGTCGACCCGCGGCACCGGGACCGTCGTGCGCTCGCTCACCAGCGCCATCGCGGCCAGCTCCGTGCGCATCATTCCCCGCTCGCGGGTCAGCACCGCGACATCCGCAGGGGGAGCGATCTTCAGTACCACCTGCCGCCCGTCGCGCAGCCGGATCCGGTAGGCGACGTTGAACCAGCCGTGGGTGATCTCCTCGGCGAAGCCGTCGACCTGGGGCACCTGCCCGCTGCCGTAGGCGCGCTCGACCATCGCGCGTAGCGTGCGCGCCGACTGCCGGTTCTTCGTGATGCTCTCCGTCACGGCTTCCACGCAAGGCTCCTTCGATCACGGCATCCCGGCAACGAGACCGCCCCCGACCTGCCCTTTTCCGGCGCTGCACAGCCTAGTGCGAAGCCGCGCGGTCGTAGTAGGGCACCGTTTGCGCCGCCGACGTGCGCGCGGGCCTGGCAGGACCGCGCGCACAGGACGCACCGCGCAGCAGGGACCACCCGACACCGTGGCCTTCAACGGCGCGGTAGGCGGAAACCCCGCAGGGGACAGGACGTCAGGGATAGTTGCTCAGGTTGGCCACGTTCGTACCGGAGTTGGACGGGCCTCCCGTGTTGTTGACGACATGGCTGATCGTGCCGGTGCCGCCGAGGGAGACCGTCACCATGCTGGTGAAGCGGACGCCCGGGGTGTTCGGCGCCTCGATGGCCCGCGCGGCGACGACGCCGGGGTTGACGTTGAAGTAGCAGTAGCTGCCGAGGCCGTACGCCTGGTGGCTGGTGACCGAGTCGGCGACCTTGTAGGCCGCGTAGCCCTGTGTGGAGCCGTTCATCCAGGCGCCCTGGTTCGGCGGGTCGTACGGCATCTCGTTCTGGAAGAAGTACGTGCGGCCGCCGTTGCCGTTCCAGACGGTCTGGTACTTCTGGAAGTGCTCCACGAACAGGCCGTACATGGTGACGTTGTCGCCGTTGACGATCAGGCCGGTGTCCGCGGTGTTGCTGGTCCAGCCGACGCCGCTGCCGTGGTCCGCGCGCCAGATCCACATGTGGTCGCCGATGACGTTGTCGCTGTTGACGACCAGACTCGTGGTCGCCTTGCCGACGCCCGCGCCGCCGACGCGGAAGTAGACGTCGTGCAGGGAGGTCGGGTCGGCCGCGTGGGAGGCGGTGGAGCCGGCCGGCCCGACCTCCAGCAGGGAGGGCGAGTTGGTCGTGCCCGCGTCGAACAGCAGGCCCGCTATCTTCACGCCGTCGACGTCGGCGACCTTCATCGCGGTGACGCCGTTGTCGGGGACGAAGGTGGCCAGGCCGAGGCCGAGGACGACCGTGTCCGCACGGTTGATCTGGAGGGTCTGGTCGAGGTGGTAGACACCCGGAGTGACCAGCAGGTTCTTGCCCGCGGCGAGCGCGGAGTTGATCTGCGTCGCGGTGGCGCCCGGCTTCACGACGTAGAAGCTGTCCAGGGAGAGCGAGCTGCCCGAGGCGCCGCCCGCCCAGCTGGTGCCGGAGGAGTTGGAGCGCACGGACGGCACGAACACCTGGTAGGCGCCCGCTCCGTCGACGTACAGGAACGGCTTCTCCCGACTGACCGGACTCTGCGCGACCGTCGTGTACGGCGGGTTGGGGAAACTGGTCGCGGGGACGCCCGTGCTGCCGGTGAAGACCATGTTCCAGTTGGACCCGGTCCAACTGCCCAGCTGTGAGTTGCGGGTCAGCCACTGCTGCTGGCTGCCCGAGTTGACCTGCCCGTCGATCCTGCTGTCGGCGAGGAGACCGCCGCTGGACCAACCGCCGTCGTCCAGCGCTAGGTTGCCGCGCAGATGCATACGGCGGTACGGCGCCGCCTGCGAGACCGCCCAACGGTCGCTGCCGGAAGCCGGGTTGACGGAGAGATTCTCCGCGCCGCGCCAGAAGTTCTGCGTGGCGTTGCCCTGGAACCAGTCCGCCTCGGCGTGCACGGCGCCGTTGATCGTCACCGCGTCCGGCGACAGACCGAGGCCCGACACCTGTGTGTAGAAGCCGACGTTGACGTCCGCGCTGTAGGCGCCCGGCTTGAACAGCACGGCGTAGCGCTGGGAGCCGAACTGGTTGGTCTCCTGCTGCCGGAAGACGGAGTCGAGCCTGCTCTGGATCGTCGAGGAGGACATCGAGGGATCGAAGACGACGACGTTCGAGCCGAGGTCGGGATCGGTGGCCGACTGGCTCACGGGCACCACCTGGAAGCGCTGCGCGGCGGTCCCGTTGCAGGTGTACTGCACGAACTGCACGCTGTCGGCGGTCGAAGCGCCGGGATCGTCCAGGCACTTGCCGCTGTTGCGGTTGACGAAGTGGTAGGCACCGCCTCCGTCGTCCACCGGCAGCCACTGCTGGTTGGCGCCGCCGCCGTAACTCCACAGGTGCACCTGGGCGTTGTCGGCGGTGGAGACGTCGGCGACGTCCACGACCTGGTTCGTGTCGCCTGCGTTGTTGATCCGGACGTACCCGTCGCTGGTGGCGGTGAAGCTCCAGCGCTGGGCGGTCGTGCCGTTGCAGGAGTACTGCTGCACGACGGTGCCGTTGGCCGTCGCGGCCGACTTGGCGTCGAGGCAGCGGCCGCTTGCCGCGTTCATGACGGTGGCGAAGCCGCTCGGCAGGGCGGTGGTCGCGGCCTGCGCCGGGGAGCCGGTGAGCAGGCCGGTGGAAAGGGTGAGGGCAGTGACCGCGAGGACGGCGGATGCGGAGCGAGGCCCGGGTCTGGCCATGGGTTGAGTGGCCTTTCGTGGGGTGGCGTTGCCCGGTGAAGCTAAAGGTACGGACCACTTACGTCAAGGTGTGAAGTAAGAGTTGAGGGAAGGGTCCCGGAAAAAACTTCCGACAGGGATGTCGAGAACCCGTGCCCGGCTCCGTTCCCGGGGTGAACGCGACCACAATGGGTCGCACCAGCACCGAGGAGTATCACCATGGCCAAGTACCTGCTGCTGAAGCACTACCGCGGCGCCCCGGCTGCCTTCAACGACGTGCCGATGGACCAGTGGACGCCCGAGGAGATCTCGGCGCACGTGCAGTACATGAACGACTTCGCGGCCCGGCTCGAGAAGACCGGCGAGTTCGTCGACAGCCAGGCGCTGTCCCCCGAGGGGACCTTCGTCCGCTTTGACGGCGAGGGGCGCCCGCCGGTCACCGACGGCCCGTTCGCCGAGACCAAGGACGTCATCGCCGGCTGGATGGTGATCGACGTGGACAGCTACGAGCGCGCCGTCGAGCTGGCCGGGGAACTGTCGGCCGCCCCCGGCGCAGGCGGGAAGCCGATCCACGAGTGGCTGGAGCTGCGCCCGTTCCTGGGCGCGCACTCCACCACCACGGAGTGCACCTTCAAGTGACCCGGATCGACGAGGCCCTGCTCAGAAGCCTCACCCCGGGCGTCCTCGGAATCCTCGTCCGCCGCGGAGCAGACTTCGCGGCGGCCGAGGACGCCGTACAGGACGCACTCGTCGAGGCGATCCGCGTCTGGCCGGACGACCCGCCGCGGGACGCGAAGGGCTGGCTCGTCACCGCGGCCTGGCGCAAGTTCCTCGACGCGACCCGCGCGGACACGGCTCGCCGCCGCCGTGAGGACGTCGTCGAGGAACAGCCGCCGCCCGGCCCCACCCCCGCCGTCGACGACACGCTCCGGCTCTACTTCCTCTGCGCCCACCCGTCCCTGACGCCGTCGTCCGCCGTGGCCCTCACCCTGCGCGCGGTCGGCGGCCTGACCACCCGCCAGATCGCCCAGGCCTACCTGGTGCCGGAAGCGACGATGGCGCAGCGCATCAGCCGCGCCAAACGCACGGTCTCCGGCGTCCGCTTCGACCAGCCCGGCGATGTCGCCACCGTCCTGCGCGTCCTCTACCTGGTCTTCAACGAGGGCTACTCCGGCGACGTGGACCTCGCCGCCGAGGCGATCCGCCTCACCCGACAGCTCGCCACCACCATCGACCACCCCGAAGTCGCGGGCCTGCTCGCCCTCATGCTCCTCCACCACGCCCGCCGCGCCTCCCGTACGGCACCCGACGGCGGCCTGGTGCCGCTGGCGGAACAGGACCGCGCCCGCTGGGACACGACCGCGATCGCCGAAGGCGTGGCGATCCTCCAGAAGGCCCTCGCCCGCGACCGGTTGGGCGAGTTCCAGGCCCAGGCCGCCATCGCCGCCCTGCACGCGGACGCGCCCACCGCAGAGGAGACCGACTGGGTGCAGATCGTCGAGTGGTACGACGAACTCGCCCGCCTGACCGACAGCCCCGTCGTCCGCCTCAACCGGGCCGTCGCCGTGGGCGAGGCCGACGGACCGCGCGCGGGCCTCGCCGCCCTCGCCGCGATCGACGACTCCGTACCCCGCCGCACCGCGGTCGCGGCCTACCTGCACGAACGCGACGGCGACCTGACCACCGCGGCACGCCTGTACGCCGAGGCCGCCCACCAGGCCCCCAACTTCGCCGAACGCGACCACCTGACCCGCCAGGCCGCCCGGCTCAACACCCGCCGCAGGCACTGACGGGCCGTCTCGCGAGGACAGCCGTGGGTCGGTGGTCGGTGTCAGTGGCCGTCGACGAAGGTGACCGTCTCGTCGCGTGGTGCCCGGCCGGTCCGTGGGTGATCCACCGTGTCGTCCTCGAAGCCGATCGACATACCGCAGAAGAGGATGAGGTCGTCCGGGGGTGACAGGACCTCCGCGACGGTCCTGTGGAACTTCGCCCAAGCCATCTGCGGGCAGCTGTGCAGCCCTTCGGCTCGCAGCAGCAGCATGACGGTCTGCAGGTACATACCGACGTCGGACCACTGGGGCCGGCCCAGGTCGCGGTCGATGTAGCAGAACAGGGCGGCGGGCGCGCCGAAGCAGTCCCAGTTCGCGGACGCGGCGCGCTGGCGGGCCTCCAGATCCTCACGCGGGATGCCGAGTGCGCCGTAACGCTGCTCGCCGAAAGCCGATCGGCGCGCGTGGTACGGGTGTTTGAGTGAGGTCGGGTACTGCTCGTACTCGGGCTCGTCCCAGGTCTCGCCCGCGGCCAGGCGTTCGCCCGCGCGCTTCTTGAGTTCTGCCAGCGGTCCGCCGGCCACCACGTACGCGTGCCAGGGCTGGATGTTCGAGCCGGACGGCGTCCAGGCCGCGTAGGACATCACGCGCTCCAGCATCTCCCTCGGGACCTGCCGGTCGGTGAATCCGCGTACGGCCCGTCGGCTCGTGACCGCTTCATAGACGTCCAAGATCGCCTGACTCCCGTCTGTTCCACGTGACGTATGTTCGTTTCACTCGCGATAGTATCAATCAATACCATCTCGTGTTTGACTATCGCTGAACGCGAATCCACCGCCCCTTTGGAGAAAGCCCATGGCCACGCTGCTGCACATCGACTCGTCCGTACTGCCCGGCGAGGCGTCCGCATCCCGGTCGGTCGCGACCGCCTTCCGCAAGGCCTGGGAGGAGCAGCATCCGGAGGGCGTGGTCATCTACCGCGATCTCGCCGCCGACCCCGTTCCGCACATCACCGCCGACGCCTGGTCCGCCGGTTCCGTCGCCCCGGCCGAGCGCACACCGGAGCAGTCCGCCGCGTTCGAGGCGCGCGAGAAGCTCATCGAGGAACTGGAGCAGGCGGACGCCGTGCTGATCGGCGCCCCCATGCACAACTTCTCGATCCCGTCGACGCTCAAGGCGTGGCTGGACAACGTGCTTCTGCTGGGTCGTACCGCGGGTGAGAGCCCTTCGGCCCAGGGCACCCCGGTCACGGTCGTCGCCAGTCGCGGCGGCTCCTACGCGCCGGGCACCCCGCGCGAGGGCTTCGAGTTCGTACAGAACTACCTGGAGGCGGTACTCGGGCGCACGCTCGGCCTGGACCTCGACTTCATCGTCCCGGAACTCACCCTGGCCCCCGCAACCCGGCCATGTGCGAACTGGTGCCCCTCTACGAGGCCTCCCGCAAGCGCGCCTTCGAGGATGCGGCGATCAAGGCCAAGGCGCTCGCGGAACGCCTCGCCTCCTGACTCCCGGGCTGCGGACGCCGTGTGACGCCGCCCCCGGGCATCACACGGCGTCCTCGCTCACCCCTCGTCGCCCGCGGGGTGGGCGAGCCGGGTCAGCAGATCCGTCAGTTGCTCCGCTTCGCCGGGCCCCAGTTCGGCGACCAGGCGCTCGGACAGCGGCTCCGCCGCCACATGGGCCGCGTCGAAGAGCGCGACGCCCGCAGGGGTGATCTCCACCGCCCGCGCCCGCCGGTCCCCGGGAACGCTCCTGCGTACGGCCAGCCCCTTGCACTCCAGGTCGTCCACGACCCGCATGATGCCCGCCTTGTCCGACCCCGTCGCCGCGACCAGATCTTTCTGCACCGTGGGCCCGCGGTCGACCAGCGTGATCAGCACGGCGAAGTGCCGCAACTCGATACCGAGGGGCCGAAGCGCCCCCTCCATCACCGCGGCCGCGCGCCAGTGCGCCCGCCGCAGCAGGAGGCCGAGCGCGAACGGCGACGCGTCGCCGGGCCGGTCGGTCACTCGGGAGGGCGCGGTGCGAGGGGCGTCGGCGGTCATGGAGCCACGGTACAGCTCTTCATTCGTTCGATACCGTCTCATGTGAAACCAAGTCGAGGGGACCGCCGTCACCGCGCATCCGCCTGCGCCAGCGCCGCCCGGTCCCGCGCCGCCCGCACGGCCGCCGACAGCGACGCCACGTCGTACGCGCCGAAGTGCCGGCGGCCGTTGACGAAGAACGTCGGTGTGCCCGAAACACTGCTCAGGTCCGCCGACTCGACGTCCTCCGCCACCCGCTGCGCCCCGGCGCGCGCCCGCAGATCCCGGCGGAAGCCGTCGAGGTCGAGGCCGACCTGCTCGGCGTAGCGCAGGAGGTCCTTGAGCCGCAGGTCTCCCTGGTGGCTGATCAGGACGTCGTGCATCTGCCAGTAGCGGCCCTGCGACGCCGCCACCTCCGCGGCCTCGGCGGCGAGCTGGGCGTTGGGATGCACGTCCGGCAGGGGCAGATGGCGCCACACGTAGCGCAGGTCGTCACCGAAGTCGGCGAGCAGCTCACGGACGACCGGCTCCGCCAGGCCGCAGTACGGGCATTCGTAGTCCCCGTACTCGACCAGGGTCACCGGCGCGGCGAGCGGACCGCGCACATGGTCACGCTCGACGTCGACGGGCTCGCTGAGGTCGACGATGGTGTGCCCCTCGCCGAGCAGCGCTCGGGTGCGTGCCTGCGCCGGCAGCCGGCCGATGATCAGCGTCACCACCCAGGTGATCGCGAAGGAGGCCAGCACCGCCGCCAGAATCCCGATCTTCGCCTGCTCCAGCCGCGGCCCCTCGAAGGCGAGCGTGGCGATCAGCAGCGACACCGTGAAGCCGACCCCGGCCAGGCTCCCACCCGCCGTGACGGCACCCCAGCCGATCGGCGGCCGCAGCCGGCCCCGGCTGAAGCGGATCGCCGCCCAGGTGGAGCCCACGATGCCCACCGGTTTGCCGACGACGTACCCGAACAGGATGCCCAGCGTGATCGGCGAGGTGAAGGCCGCCGCCAGCCCGTCGGCATCGATGGTGAGCCCCGCGTTGGCCAGCGCGAACAGCGGCACGATGACATAGCTCGTCCACGGGTGGATCATCCGCTGGAGCCGCTCGTTGGGCGAGAGCGCGGAGGCCAGGCCGCGGCGCAGGTCACGTTCGAGTTCCGGCGTCGGCTGCTCCCGGAAGCCCCGGAACAGCCGGCTGACCCGCTCCAGGGCATGCCGCTCCGCCGGATGCGCGTACGTGAGCAGACCCATGGCCAGCCCACTCACCACGGGATCCACCCCGACCGCAGCAGCGCACCCCACAACGCGACGCCGATCACCGCGTGCACACCCGAGATCGGCACCCCGGCCGCGCGCAGCACCAGGAGTACGGCGAAGATGCCGAACGCCGCGAGCAGCGCGGGCAGATAGACCGCACCGCTGTAGGCGAAAGCGATGACGGCCAGCGCCAGCAGGTCGTCGGTGACCGCCACCGTGAGCAGGAAGACCCGCAGCCCGCCCGGCAGCCGCGCCCCGAACACGGCGAGCATGCCGAGCGCGAAGGCCGTGTCGGTCGACATGGCCGCGCCCCAGCCGTGCAGCGAGTCGTGCCCCGCGTTGATCCCCAGGTAGATCGCCACCGGAACGACCATCCCGCTGACCCCGGCGACCACCGAGAGCGCGAGCCGACGCCGCTCGCGCAGCTCACCCATGTCGAACTCGCGCCGCGCCTCCAGCCCGACGATGAAGAAGAACAGCGCCATCAGCCCGCTGTTGACCCACTCCCGCAGCTCCAGCGACACACCCACCGAGCCCACGCGGAACGACATCACCGTCCGCCACCACGACTCGTACGTCCCGGGCGACACATTGGCCCAGACGAGCGCGACCACCACGGCACCCAGCAGGACCGCGGCGCTGCCCGTCTCGGTCCGCAGAAACGCCCGCAACGGACTGTGCGCCTGCCTGCCGCAGTCCGTCTGCCCCGTCATGGCCCCGTTGGCGGCGGACTCTGCCATCCTCGGCGACTCGTCGTGCACCCGCGTCCCCATCAGTCGACGGCCGTGCGTACGCCAGTGTAGTGAGCGACGTCCACTGGGGCTCCGCGGACTTCGGGGACGCCGGGCAACCGGGACCCGGCCCCGTCAGGCTTCCGTACGGGACCGCAGCATCCGGCCGATCGCGTCCGAGCGTTCCAGCAGCGTCTTGCGGACCACCGGTGCAGCCTCCGCCGACGCCCGTCGAGCCGTGTCGATGTACGCCTCGTCGATCGCGTGCGGCGGGAAGAGATTCCTCGTGAAGCCCATCGCCGGGATCATCCCGCCCTGGTGCAGCTGGGGGATCGCGTCCAGATAGCGCTGGGCGTAGGGGGCCAGCAGGACGTCCTGCCCGGGCCGCCAGAAGACCGTCGCCACCTCCCGGACCGAACTGACCGGCACCTTCCGGTCGACGGCCAGCCGCTGCCAGACCTCCGCCTTCGCCTCCGCGTCGGGCTGCGCGGCGCGCACGGTGAGCGCACGCACCCAGCCGTCGGGGTCCGGGTCGCGTCCGAGCAGCCGCTCGGCCTCGGACGCCACGTCCCCGCCGAGTTCCGCCCGGCGGACCAGCACGTGCCACTGCAAGTCCACGTCGTCGCCCGCCTGTTCGCGCACCCAGGCCAGGTCGTCCGCGTCGGTCGCGGTGCGGGCCAGCCCGCGCAGCGCGACCTGCCGGCGTCCCGCGTCCGCCGCGAGGCTCCGGCACGTCGCGGCCACGGCCTGCGTCAACTCGGCGCGTACGGAGGGCGGCGCCCACAGTTCGGCGATGTTCGTCGCGAGCGCGAGATACGGCTCGATCACCGCGTCCGAGGTCTCCGCCGCCAGCACGGCCGTGATGCACCGTCCGGCCTCGACCGCCGTCGCCTCGCCGGTCGTCAGCATGTCCCACACCGTGCCGACGGCGACGCCCCGCGAGATGGCGGTGGGCAGCTGCGCCGCCGTACCGAAGAGGAGGTCCCGGGTGACAGGGTCCGGGCGGGTCGTGGCGAAGGTCAGGTCCTCGTCGTTGACCAGCAGCACGTCGACGGCGGGCGGGAGACCGGCGACAGCGGTGCGCGGCTCCGTCACCTCGACCCGCACCAGCCCGGTACGTTCGTACGCCTCCCCGTTCCTGGCGTACGCGCCCACCGCCAGCACCTGCGGGCGCGCGGTGTCGGCGGCCACCAGCGTGACCGACTCGCCGTCACGCTCCAGTGAGAAGCGGTCCGTGCCCGCCGTCTCCAGCCAGGCCTTGCGCCAGCCGGCCAGATCCCGCCCGCTCGCCTCGGAGAGCGCGTCGATCAGATCCTGCAGCGTGGTGTTCCCCCAGGCGTGACGCGCGAAGTAGGCCGCCATACCGGCCCGGAAGCGCTCCTCACCGACGTACGTCATCAGCTGCTGGAGGACGGACGCGCCCTTGGGGTAGGTGATGCTGTCGAAGATCGACGCGGCCTGGGCGACATCGTGGATGGGCTGGTGGATCGGGTGCGAGGCCGGGCCCTGGTCGGACAGGTACGCCCTCAGCTTGTCGTCCGCGAGATGGCCGGCCCAGGCGTCGGTGAAGCGGGTGGCGCGCTCGGCGGCCCAGTGGCAGGCGAACTCGGCGAAGGCCTCGTTCAGCCAGAGGTCGTCCCACCAGCGCATGGTGACGATGTTGCCGAACCACATGTGCGCCATCTCGTGCAGCAGCACCTTGGCCAGCAACTCGCTCTCCGCGGGCGTCGGCACGGCCCGCCGCAGGAAAGCGTCGGACCAGGTCACACACCCGTAGTTCTCCATCGCGCCGCCGAACTCGGGCACGAACACCTGGTCGTACTTCCGCTGCGGGAACGGCATCGCGAAGACCTCGGCGTAGAAGGCGAGGCCCTGGCGGGTGAGGGTGAACATCTCGTCGGCGTCGCGTTCCAGGACCTCGGCCAGCGAGCGGCGGGCGTACAGGCCCAGGTCGTGCCCGTCGGACTCGCGGCGGATCTCGTGGAAGGGACCCGCGTTGACGACGGTGTTGTACGTGGACAGCGGCGGAGTGTCCGGGAAGCTCCAGCGGCGCGCCGTACCCACGTCCTCGACGCGTGCGTCACCGGAGTTGCTCGTGACGGTCCACCCGGCCGGGGCCGTGACGGTGAAGGCGTGCGGCGCCTTGAGGTCGGGCTGGTCGAAGCAGGCCCAGACGTACCGGGCCTCGTCCGGCTCGAAGGACATCCACACGTAGACCTCGCCGTCCGCGGGATCGACCGACCTGTGCACGCCCTCCCCGGTGGCCGTGTCGGCCTGGACGCTCTCCACCCGCAGCACGTTGTGCCCGGCCAGGGCGGGGAGCGGGATACGGCCGTCGGCGGCGGGGGAGAGCGCGGTGCCGTTCAGCGTGGCGCTGCGTACCTCCGCCGCACAGTCCACGAAGCTCTCCGCGCCGGGTTCGCGGCAGCTGAACGTCACGGTGGACACGCACCGGACCTCCGGGCCGTCGGGCAGCGCGGTGAGGTCGATGTCGACGTCGTACCGCTCGACGCTCAACAACGAAGCCCTGCGCTCGGCTTCGGTACGGGTCAGGCTGCGGATCCCCATCAGGACCTACCCAGGGAGCGCCCCGCTTCAGCGGGGAGGAGATTGGCTGTTTTGGGCTGCTCGGGCTTGAAGCGGGTGCATGGATCTGCACTGTTCACCTGTGCCGCCTTTCTGCCGCATGAGAACTGCGGCGCTTGTAAATTGGTCGCGTGGCCGTGACCAGGACAGTTCGCCGATTCTTTGGCGGCGTGCCTGACCTGGGAATCCACATCGTGTGGTGCCCGCAGTACCGCCGCCCGGTCCTCGGAGGCGGAGGCGGGTAACGACTGGAGGAACTGATCCGGCAGAAGGCTGACGAACGTGGCTGGGAGGTCATTGCCCTTGAGGCGACGCCCGACCACGTCCACCTCTTCGTGAAGCGCGCCCCGAACCCGTCCGCCTTGTACGTGGCCAACCAGCTCAAGGGCTTCACCTCCTGCGTCCTGCGCGAGGAGTTCTGCCACTTGAAGCCGCGAATGCCCACCTTGCGGTCATCGTCGTACCGCGCGGCATCGGTCGGTGCCGTGTCGGCGGCGACGATCGAGAAGTACATCAACACCCAGTGGGAACGCCCCGGGAAGAAGGGGGACGGCTCGTGATCCGCGGGTACAAATTCCTCCTTCGCCCAACAGCCCGTCAGGCGGCCGCGCTGGGTGAGATGCTGCGGGACCACTGCTCCCTCTATAACGGTGCGTTGCAGGAACGGCGGGACGCATACCGGCACGTCTCGAAGACCACCGTCCGTTACGGCGACCAATCCGCCCAGCTCAAAGAGATCCGCAGGTTCGACCCAGACCGTCAGGGCCGCTGGTCGTTCTCCTCCCAGCAAGTCACCTTGCGGCGCCTGGACAAGGCGTTCGCCGCGTTTTTCCACCGTCTCAAGGCCGGGCAGACGCCGGGCTACCCGCGCTTCAAAGGCGTCGGGCACTTCGACACCGTCACCTTCCCGAAAGACGGCGACGGCTGCCGCTGGGACGCCATCTCCCACGACCGTGCAACCCGCGTACGCCTCCAAGGCGTTGGACATGTCCGCGTGCACCAGCACCGCCCCGTCCGGGGCCGCGTCAAGACGGTCCCGGTGAAACGCGAAGGCCACCGCTGGTACGTCGTCCTCTCCTGCGACGAGGTTCCCGTCGAGCAACTGCCGCCCACTGGGGCCATCATCGGTGTGGACATGGGCGTCGCCCACTTCCTGACCACCTCGGACGGCGAACACATCGCCAACCCGCGCTTCCACCAGACGATGGCCGACGAACTCGCACAAGCGCAGCGGCACCTCGCGACATTCCCCAAGCGGACCGGGCAGCGCACCAAGCGCCATCGCGCCGCCGCCCGGAAGGTAGCCAAGCTGTACGCCAAAATCCGGCGGCAGCGAACCGATTTCCACCACAAGACAGCGCGCGCGCTCGTCGCAGAGTACGACGTGATCGCGCACGAGCAACTGAACACGGCGGACTTGACCAAGAGCCCTGCACCCAAGGCCGACCCGGACGCCCCCGGTAAATTCCTGCCGAACGGCGCTGCCGCGAAGGCCGGGCTCAACCGCAGTGTCCTCGACGCGGGTTGGGCGCAGTTCCTCGGAATCCTGGCGAACAAGGCTGAGAGTGCTGGTCGCCTTACGATCCCGGTGGACGCGCGCAACACCTCCCGCACGTGCCCCGAATGCGGGCACATCGCGAAGGAAAACCGCCTCACCCAAGCGAAGTTCCAGTGCACGGCCTGCAGGTTCACGGCGAACGCCGACCACGTCGGCGCGACGAACGTCCTCAACAGGGCCGGGCTGGCCCTCTGCGACGTGGCCTAGCCACCGACACAGGAAGCCCGCGCGTTTGCGCGTGGGCGGAGTCACGTGTCCTCCCTCGGCAGATCCAGCGGGCGTCAGCGTACGACGGGGGTCGCCTGAGATCACAGGGAATTTCAACCGGGCCGCGCACAGGCCCGTTTGCGGCCGCCGTCACAAACGCGCGTCGGCATCCGTCAGCGAGGCATCGGACCGAAACCGAAAGGACCACCCGATGCTGAGCAACATCATGTACGTCACGGTTTACGTCACCGACCAGGACCGCGCGCTGAGGTTCTACACCGAGCAACTGGGCCTGGAGAAGCGCGTGGACGCCCCCGGCCTCGAGCAGCGTTTTCTCACGGTGGGCGTTCCCGGTAGTCCGGTCGAACTGCTCCTGTGGTCCCACGCTCCGTCGGCGGGGCTGCCGGCCGAGGCGGAGTCGGGTCTCGCGCCCGGTCCGGTCTTCCTGGAATCGGAGGACCTGAGGAAGGACTTCGAGCTGCTCCGCGGCCGGGGCGTCACCTTCGACCAGCCCGAGCCGGAGGACTACGGGTACGGGATCCGCATCGAGGCGGTGGACCCGGACGGCAACCGGATCGCACTGCGCCAGCGCAAGAGCTGACGGAACATCACCCCGCAAGTCCGGTATGGCGTCTCGCCCGTACCACCTCGGTGAGGGCGACGGCCGTCAGCGCACCGGACACGGTGAGGCACACCAGCACGGCAGTCCACTGGTCCGCGACCAGGTCGGCCTCGCCGTCGGGGTAGGTGCAGGTGATGGACGGCGGAAAGGCGGTCCTCCTGATGTCGAGGATCTCGATTCTCGTGAGCTTGGTGTCCGGGGGGACCGTCTTCCGGTACAGGCACTGGTCGTTGAGGTCGGTGGGGGAGAGGTCGAGTGCGGGGTCGATGCCGGTCACCCAGATCGCGGCGGCCACCGTCAGGGCCCCGATCACACCGGCTCGCACCCACCGTGAGGTCCGCGACTCGCGTGTGATCAGGAGGTAGGAGAGGGAGATGGTCAGAACTCCGGCGCCCGCCCAGAAGATCCAGCTTCCCAGGGCGGTGGGGTGGGTCGGGCCGTAGGTCCCCGAATTGGTCCAGTAGCAGGCGACGTCGGGCGGGAAGGCGTCCACCGTCACATGGACGAGGGGGAAGTCGTCGTCGAGCGTCTGCTGTCCGCACACGTCGGCGGGAGCGGTGAAGGCCAGGCCGTACAGGACGGTTCCCGCGTATCCGACGACGGTCAGGAACGCGCCGGTCGCTGCCCAGCGGGCCGCCCTCGTCGGACGGCAGCGCGCCCGCCACATCAGGTACGGAACGACTCCGAGGCCGCACGCCATGACACTGATCAGAGGCAGGCCGAAGAAGGCCAGCATGCTCATGGCCTCCGTGCGCGCTCGTCCGTGAACCG
Organism: Streptomyces sp. CA-249302; assembly: GCF_050936785.1. Classification (NCBI taxonomy): domain Bacteria; kingdom Bacillati; phylum Actinomycetota; class Actinomycetes; order Kitasatosporales; family Streptomycetaceae; genus Streptomyces; species Streptomyces sp. CA-249302. Next base: position 10,638,924 of record NZ_JBNJMG010000001.1, read on the forward strand.
GACCGGCCCCATGTGATCCCCTTCCGTCGCGGTTCCCGAAGTCGGGGACGATCAAGGGGTGTTGGGCGGTTGCGGAGGTTCGACCCGGGGCGGGCCGATAGCGTGCGGCCATGACCGATCCGGCCGAACTCCCGCTGCTCTTCCTGGACGTCGACGGAACGCTGCTGCCGTATGCCGGGGCGCGGCTCCCCACCACCCTCGAAGGGTGGGACGACTGGCAGTTGGCGTCGAATCCCCAGCTGGCGAAGATCGATCCCGGGCACGGTCCGCGGTTGCTTGCGCTGCCCTGTGCGCTGGTGTGGGCGACCGCGTGGATGCACCAGGCCAACGAGGTGATCGGTCCGCTGCTCGGACTGCCCGTGCTTCCGGTCGCGGATCTGCCCGAGGCGCCGATGGTGGACGCGGTGGGGGAGCTGAACTGGAAGACCCGGGCGCTCGTCCGGGCCGCGGCGGGACGCACGTTCGTGTGGGTCGACGATGCGATCGCCGACGTCGACCGCGCCTGGGTGGCGGCGCACCATCCGGGGCAGGCGCTCCTCCTGGCCGTGGATTCCGGGACCGGTCTCACCGGCTCCGATCTCGCGGTCGTGGCCGGCTGGCTGCGCCAAGTCGGGGACTACGACGGCGTGTTGTGCGAGGACTCCGACGTGTCGTGATCTTCGGTGGCCGCGGAGGGGCGCTGGGGACCGGCGTTGTCGTGGGCCGCTCGATGGCCGCCACGCAGTGCGGAGGCGACGGCGGAGACCACGGCCATGCCCGCGGCCACGCTGAAGACGATGGTCAGGCCGTGGTGGAACGGGCCGGAGACCAGTTGCGGGAAGAAGGTGTGGCCGGTCAGGGCGGCGCGCTGGGTCGCGGAGACGTGGTCGAGGGCTCCTTGGGAGGTGAGCAGGTGCTCGATGGGGTTGTTGCCCAGGAACGCCGCGAACAGGGTGCTGACCGGCGGCAGTGACGCGGCATGCTCGGCCGCGGCGGCCGGTACACCGTGCGCCTGGAGTCCGCTGCTCAGCGTCCCCGGCAGCGAGGAGGCCAGCCCGGAGACCATCAGCGAGAAGAACACGCCGACGGACAGGGCCGTACCGGAGTTCTGGAAGGTGGAGCGCATGCCCGAGGCGACGCCCCGGTACTCCGGCGGCACGCTGCCCATGATGGACGAGGTGTTCGGCGACGAGAACATGCCCTGGCCCAGCCCGTTGAGCAGCAGCAGGGCGGCGAAGAGGCCGTAGTCGAAGTCGACCGGCAGGGCGAGCAGTCCGAGGAAGGAGCAGGCGACGAGGGCGAGGCCGAGCGTGGAGAACAGGCGGGCGCCGAAGCGGTCGGACAGGTAGCCGGAGAGGGGACCGGCCAGGAGGAAGCCGAGGGTGAGCGGGAGCATGAAGATGCCCGCCCACAGCGGGGTGTCCTCGAAGTCGTAGCCGTGCAGGGGCAGCCAGATGCCCTGCAGCCAGATGATCAGCATGAACTGGAGTCCGCCCCGCGCGATCGCGGTGAGCAGGGCCGCCAGATTGCCCGCGGCGAACGCCCGGACCTTGAACAGGGCGAGGTTGAACATGGGTTCGGCGACCCGCTTCTCGACGTGGCAGAAGAGCAGCAGCAGTACGGCGCCCCCGGTCAGGCCGCTGAGCACCCACGGGTTTCCCCAGCCGGTGGCGCTGCCGCCGTAGGGCTGGATGCCGTAGGTGATGGCGGCCAGGAGGATGCCGGCGCCGGTCGCGAAGGTGATGTTGCCGAGCCAGTCGACGCGGCCGGGGCGGCCCGTCGCGGTCTCCCGGAGGCTGAGGTACGACCAGACCGTGCCGGTGATGCTGATCGGAACGCTCACCCAGAACACGGCGCGCCAGTCGACCGCGGCGAGCAGGCCGCCCGCGAGGAGACCGAGGAACTGCCCGGCGAGCGCGGTGATCTGGTTGATGCCCAGCGCCATGCCGCGCTGCCGGGCCGGGAAGGCGTCGGTGAGGATGGCCGCCGAGTTGGCGGTGAGCATGGAGCCGCCGAAGGCCTGCACGATGCGCCACAGGATCAGCCACATGGCGCCCGCCCCCGCGTGGAACGGGTCCAGGGAGAGTGCCACGGAGGCGCACGCGAAGATGAGGAAGCCCAGGTTGTAGATCCGCACCCGGCCGAACATGTCGCCGAGCCTGCCGAGTACGACCACGAGGACGGCCGAGACCAGCAGATAGCCCAGGATCATCCAGAGCAGATAGCCGATGTTGCCGGGCGCGAGCGGGTCGAGGCCGATGCCGCGGAAGATGGCGGGCAGCGAGATGATCACGATGGAGGCGTCCATCGTGGCTATCAGCACGCCGAGCGTGGTGTTCGACAGCGCGACCCACTTGTAGCCGGGACCCGGTTCGAGGTGCCGCTTCACAGTCGCTCAGCCATCCGGTCCAGGAGCGGCAGCGCGGAGGCGAGCGTGGCGCGCTCCTCGGCGGTGAACTCGTCGAGCACGGCCGCGAGACGCCGCACCGACTCGGAACGCCGCTCGGCCAGCATGGCGCGCCCCTGTTCGGTGACGGCGACGATGCTCCGCCGTCCGTCCGCCGCGTCAGGGGTACGGCGGACGAGTCCGCGCTGTTCGAGCAGGGCGAGGGTGCTGGCCATCGCCTGCGGACGTACGCGCTCCGCCTCCGCGAGGGAGGTCGGCGAGTCGGCTCCGTCGCGGGCGAGCCGCGCGAGCACCGACACCCCCGAAAGGGATACGTCCCCCACCGCATGGGCCTGACGCAGCCGCCGTGTCATACGGCCCACCGCGAGCCGGAGTTCGGAGGCGAGCCGGGCACTGTCGCCGAGGTCGCGGGTGTCGCCACCGTCTGCCGTTGTATCCGCTCTCATGGGTACTAACACTAGATTTATCAGTCTGGACTGTTCAATCAAGTGTTAGTAAATGCGCTCACATCTCGATGCGGGGCTGCCCGTTGGCCGCGCCGAGCCCGCCGTCGACCGGGATCTGGGCGCCGGTGACATAGCGCGCGTCGGGCCCGGCGAGGAAGGCGACGACCCCCGCGATCTCCTCGGGTTCGGCAACACGGCCGAAGGGGATGCGGTCCGCGAAGGCCCGCACGACCGGCAGGTCGGAGGTGGCTCCGGCGGTGATCCCGGTGTTGAGGGTGAACCCGGGGTGGACCGCGTTCACCCGGACCTCGGGCGCGTGATCCAGCGCCATGGCACGGGTGAGGTTGACCACCGCGCCCTTGGCGGTGTTGTAGGCGACCATGCCGTGGTCGCCGCCGAGACCCCCGGTCGAACCGACGTTGACGATGCAGCCGCGGGTGGCCCGCAGATGCCGTATCGCCGCATGGCTGGTGTGGAAGTAGGCGTCGAGATTGATGGCCATGGCATTGCGCCACTCCTTCGGGGTGACGGTCTCGACGGTGCCGAAGGCCGGCACGCCCGCGTTGTTGACGAGGACGTCGAGGCGGCCCAGGTCGGTGACGACGGAGTCGATCAGCGCGTCGACCTCCTCCGGCACGGTGAGGTCGGCGGTGCGGGCGAGGACGATCCCGTCGGTAGGGGCCGCCGCAGCGGTCTTCCGCAGCTTGTCCCGCGTCCGCCCGACGATCACCACGGCATAGCCCTCGGACGCGAACCGGTGCGCGACCGCGGCCCCGATCCCCGATCCGCCCCCGGTGACCACGACCACTCGCTCGGCAAAACCACTCACAACCTCGGTCCTCTCCTGTCCCTGCGCCGCCGCAGCGGATGGGTCCGCAGCCCGCGTCCGGCCTCGCCCACGCTAGGGAGACCGGCACCGCATAGGCTTGAACCGCAGTGCCAGACGGATGGAACATCCGTGCCAGGACGGGAGCGACACGGCGGTGACGGTGACGGACGGGCCGAGGCCCAGGGGGACGTTCACCGCGGACGTCAGCGCGTCGGGCACCCCGGCGCAGGGCTTCGACCGCTTCCGGCGCGGATGGGAGACGCAGGTCGGCGAGGCCTACCCCGCACCCGCCTTCACGCCCGGCAGCACCGGCGACTTCCGGATCAGCGTCCGTGCCGTGAAGGCGCACGACTCGGTGCTCGCGGACGTCCACAGCGAGTCGCTGATCGGCACGAACGCGGGCGTGACCGAGCACCCCGACGACCAGGTGCTGATGCACGTCGTACGCCGGCACACCTGGAGCTTCTCCCGACGGCGCGACGGCGAACTCGCCGTGCCGGCGGGGCACTTCATGGTGCAACGCAGCGGCCCCCCGACCTTCGAGACCGCACGGAACACGACGGCGACGGTGCTGATCCTGCCCGCGTCCGCCGTCGGACCGCTGATCGGGGACCGCCTGATCGCCGGATCGGCGGCCTCACCCGAGACGCGCCTCCTCCTGGCCCACGTCGACATGGTCGACGAGACCGCGGCGGACCTCACCCCGGTCGGCGCACAGGCCGCCCGCAACGCCCTGATCGAGCTGGTCAAGGGCGTACTGCGGCAGCAGACCGACGCGACCGAGCCACGGCTGGGCCTAGCCCTGGCCCGGGCGGCGCAGACCCTCGCCGACAGCCGGCTGACCGAACCGGACCTCTCCCCGTCGACGCTGGCCCGCGAACTCAACGTCTCCGTACGGACGTTGCACCGCGCGTTCGCCGCCACGGAGGAGACGGTCGCCGGCTACATCCGCCGCAGCAGACTGGAACGCGCCCGCCTCGAACTCCTCAACTCACCACTCCCGCCGAGCATTTCGGAACTCGCCGCCCACGGGCAGTTCGCCGACAGCAGCCACTTCATCCGGGCCTTCAAGAGCCAATACGGCGAGACACCCGCCGAGTTCGCCCGCAGGGCCGGTGGCCCGCAACCGCATCGGCGGGCTCAGCCGCGGTAGGCGGTCCTCGCGATCCGCACGAACGACCGGATCAGCGGATTCGTGTTCGTGTCACCCTCCCTCGTCGCGACCACCACCCGGCTCGGCGCCATGTCGGTCACCGGGACGACCGCCAGCTGCCCGGGCAGGTCGTGCCCGAGCGGGGTCATCCCGACCGTGCCGTTCCAGAGCACGGCCTGCACACACTCCTGGACGGCCCGCACCACGGGACCCTCGCGCGGCTCGCCGCCGTTCCAGTACGACCGCCACAGCGCGTCCGTGCCGACCGGGAACCGGAACCAGCGCCGCCCGGCGAGATCGGCCAGCTTCAGCTGGTCGCGCCGGACCAGCGGATCGTCGGCGCGCAACACCGCACCCACCGGGTCGGCGCGTAGTTCGTGCACCGTCAGACCCGTCTCGTCGAACGGGCCGCGCGTCAGGGCGACATCGACGAGACCGGCGCGCAGCCCGCAGGTCGGGTCGGTCAGATCGGCCTCGCGGACGCGGACCTCGACGCCCGGGTGGAGCCGACGGTAGGTGGCGGCCAGCCGCGTCGCGCCGGGGTCCGTGCTGTCGCCGAGGATGCCGACTGTGAGGGTCGCGGCGCCGGCCGCCGCGGCCACCCGCACGCGTGCCCGCTCGACCTGGTCCAGCAGGCTGCGGGCCTCGTCCAGCAGCGCCGACCCGGCCGGGGTGAGCGTGACGCCGGCGGGGGAGCGGTGCAGCAGGGTGGCGCCGAGGTCGGCCTCCAGCCGCCTGATCGCCCGGCTCAGCGGCGGCTGGGTCATGTGCAGCCGGGCGGCGGCCCGGCCGAAGTGGAGTTCCTCGGCGACGGCCATGAAATAGCGCAGCGTACGTACCTCCATGACCGGCGACGATACCCGCCCGGTATCGGCCCGACCCAGCCGGTCTTGGACGGCCGCCGGGCCCCGGCGATGCAATCGGAGCATGACCGACACGCCCAGCCCCGAGTCCCTGCCCGACCCCGCCGTACGCGTCACCGGCGCCCAGGAGATCGCCCACGACCTGCTGGTCATCCCCAACCAGGGGGTCCAACTGGTCCCCAACATCGGCGTCATCGGCGGCACACGGGCCGTCCTGGTCGTCGATACAGGCATCGGCGACGCCAACGCCGAAGAGGTCCTCGCCTTCGCCTCCGAGCTGGCGAAGGGCCGTCGCCTGTACCTGACCACGACCCACTTCCACCCCGAACACGCCTTCGGCGCGGGCGTGTTCGCGGATCGGGCCACCTACCTGGTCAACCGTGCACAGGCGGACGACCTGACGGCCAAGGGGCCGGGCTACCTGCAGATGTTCCGGGGCTTCGGCGGCGCGATCGCCCACCGCCTCGACGGCACCCGGATCCCCACCCCGGACGTCGTCTACGACGGCACCCACGACCTGGACCTCGGCGGCCGCACCGTACGGCTGCGCCCGACCGGCCGCGGACACACCCTGGGCGACCAGGTGGTCGAAGTACCCGACGCCGACGTGCTGTTCACCGGAGACCTCGCGGAGACCGGACAGTTCGCCATCTTCCCGTGGTTCCCGCCGTACGACACCGACGTCTCCGGTGTGCGCTGGCTGGCGGTCATGGACCGACTGGCCACCACTGCACCGCGGACGGTGGTGCCGGGACACGGAGAGCCGGGCGGGCCGCAACTCCTCGCCGACGTCCGTGACTACCTGCGTGAACTGCGCGACGAGACGTGGCGGCGGCGCGATTCGGCGATGGCCGAGCGCGAAGTCGTGGCCGAGGTCCGGGCGTTGCTGATCGAGCGGCATCCGGAGTGGGCCGGACGGGAGTGGCTCGATCCGGGGATCGGCTGCCTGTGCGCCGAGCACGCAGGGTGACTCCGCCTCGGACGCCGATCGGCCCTCAGTCGTCGGCGGCAGTCCCCTCGTACCGCTCCAGCACCTGCTCGACGAATGCCAGCGCCTCCGCGTGCCGGGTGGTCATGCCCATCGTGTTCTCCATCATGATGATCCGCCCGAGCGCGTTCGTCAGCATGAGCAGCACCGCCGGGGACACCTCGGGCGGCAGCTCCGTGCCCGTCTCCGCGAGGCGGCGCGTGAGCGCCTCCAGTTGGGCCTCGCGGTAGCGCTCGGCGCGGTCGGCGAGTTCGGCGCGGATCGTCTTGCGGTGGTTGGCCAGCGCGGTGAACTCCGTGGTCAGCGCGTTGCCCGGGTGGCTGTTGAGCTGCCACAGCGCGCGCAGTGGCCGCGGCCCGTCCAGCAGGCGGATCTGCCGCTCCAACTCCTCGTCGCCGCGCCGCCGCAGCACGGCCAGGAACAGATCGTCGAGCGTCCGGAAGTAGTACAGCACCAGCGCCGGCGCCACCTCTGCCTCCCGCGCCACCCGGCGGATGCCGACCGCCGCATACCCCTCCTCCAGCATCAGCCGCTCGGTGACGTCGAGCAGCACCTGGCGGGTCTTCGAGTTCTCGGTGCCCATACGGCGAGGTGCGGTCATGCGGCTCATTCTCCTCGACGGCTCCACCGGCCGATCTCTTTGACTGCTCCACCGGCCGATCTGCTTGACGACTCCACGGACCGATGTTAAACACTTGTTCAGCGCTCGTGTTAAACACTCGTTCAGCATGGACGGAGGGCCAGGCAGATGGCTCGCTATACGGGCACCCGCATCCCGCGCGTCGAGGACCCGCGGCTGCTGACCGGCACCGGCACCTACGTCGACGACGTCGTCCGCCCCGGCATGCTCCACGCCTGCTTCGTACGCAGCCCCCTTGCCAGGGCCCGCATCACCGGGATCGACGTCGCGGAGGCACTCCAACTCGACGGCGTGCACGCGGTGTTCACGGCGGCGGACCTCAACCCCGGTGTCCGCGAGCAGTGGTACACGCTGAACGGACGCGACGACCCCGACACCCCGCGCCCGCCACTCGCCGAGGACGAGGTGCGCTTCGTCGGCGACCCGGTGGCGATGGTCGTCGCCGCCGACCGCTACATCGCCGAGGACGCGGCCGAGTCGGTCGTCATCGACTACGAGGAGCTGCCTCCGGTCGTCGACTACGCCACCGCGCTGGACGCCCCGGAGTCCGTGCACGCCACCCACCCGGGCAACCTGGTCGGACAGCTCGCCGGACGCCCGATGGAAGAACTCGATCCCGTCTTCGACGGGGCGCCGCACACCGTCACGGTGACCGTCCACCAGCAGTCCTACGGGCCGGTCCCGATGGAGACCCGCGGCATCATCGCCGAATGGTCGGCCCCGGCAGGGGAGTTGACCATCTGGGCGGCGACCCAGTCCCCGCACGAGGTCCGGTCCTTCTGCGCCCGGCTGCTCGGCGTCGACGAGCACCGCGTACGGGTCGTCATGCGGGACACCGGCGGCGGCTTCGGGCAGAAGGTGCTGCCGCAGCGCGAGGACATGTGCGTGATGCTGGCCGCCGTACGACTGCCCGCCGCCCTCAAGTGGATCGAGGACCGGCAGGAACACCTCCTCGCCGCAGGCCAGGCCCGCCACGAGCACGGCGAGGCCCGCCTGGCACTCGACGACGACGGCCGCATCCTGGCCGCCACCCTCGACCACGTCCAGGACGCCGGCGCCTACCCCACCCCGTCGCCCGTGCGGAGCGGCATCGCCGTGGGCATGCTGTTCCCCGGCCCGTACCGCATCCCCGAGGGCACCTTCCGCTCCCGCTTCGTCTTCTCCAACACCAGCGGCCGGGTGGCGTACCGCGGGCCCTGGCAGTTCGAGTCCATGGCCCGCGAGGTCCTCCTCGACACCGCCGCCCGCCAACTCGCGATGGACCCCGTCGAGTTGAGGCGTCGCAACATGCTGCGCCGCGAAGACCTGCCCACAGCCAACTTCAACGGCATGCCCTACGACGACATCACCCCGTACGAGACCTTCGAACAGGCCCTGGAGATCCTCGACTACCCGGCCTTCCGGCACGAGCAGAAGGAAGCCCTGACACAGGGCCGCTACCTCGGAGTCGGCACCTGCACCTACGTCGAACCGACCGCGGGCGCAACGCCGTTCCACGCCACCGAGGGCGCCACGATCCGCATCGAGCCCTCCGGCAAGGTCAACGTCTACATGGCCGGCGGATCCTGCGGCAACAGCCTGGAGACGACCGTCGTCCAGCTCACCGCCGACGCACTCGGGGCCGCCATCGAGGACGTCAACACCATCCAGGGCGACACCGCACTCACCCCATACGGCGCCGGAACCGGCGGCAGCCGCTCCGGCCCGATGACCGCCGGCGCCATCGCCGAAACCGCCGCCGGACTACGGGCACGCATCCTCGCCATCGCCGCCCACCGCCTCGAAGTCGACGCGGGAGACCTGGAGTTGGCCCACAGCCGGGCCTCGGTCAAGGGCGACCCCTCGACGGGGCTCACCCTCGCCGAGATCGCCGACCTCGCCCACTTCCAGACCCACGCCCTGCCACCCGGCATCCCGCCCGGCCTCGAGGCGAGCGGCCGCTACCGCACCCCGCACTTCATGATCTGGGCCAACGCCACCCACGTCTGCACGTGCGAGGTCGACCTGGTCACCGGCGCGGTGAAGCTGCTGCGGTACGTCGTCAGCGAGGACTGCGGCCCGATGATCAACCCCGCCGTGGTGGAGGGACAGATCTACGGCGGCACGGTCCAGGGCATCGGCGGCGCGCTCTACGAACACCTCGCCCACGACGAGGACGGCAACCCCCTCGCGACCACCTTCATGGACTACCTCCTGCCCACGGCCACCGAGGTCCCGACCATCGAACTCGGACACATCGAGACGCCGAGCCCCGGGCCCGGCGGCCACAAGGGCGTGGGCGAGGGCGGCGCGATCGGCTCCGCGCCCGCCGTCGTGAACGCCGTCGCCGACGCCCTCGCACCCCTCGGCGTGCGCATCAGCCGGCTGCCGCTGACACCGGCAACGATCGTCGACCTCGTCGAGCAGGCCCGGAGGCGCGCATGAAACCGGCCGCATTCGAATACCACGCTCCCGGCAGCGCCGAGGAGACAGCCGCGCTGCTCACCGAGCTGGGGGAGGAGGCGAAGGTTCTCGCGGGCGGGCAGAGCCTGGTCCCGATGCTGGCCCTGCGGCTCGCGGCGTTCGGGCACCTCGTCGACCTCCGGCGCGTGGACGAGCTCCGGGGCATCGAACACCGTGACGGGACGGTGCGCATCGGCGCCACGACCACCCAGTCCACCGTCCAACGCTCGGAAGAAATTGGGCGCTTGGTGCCTCTCCTCGCCTACGCGACCCCACTCATCGGCCACTTCCAGATCCGCAACCGCGGCACGATCGGCGGCTCGCTCGCGCACGCCGACGCCGCGGCCGAGTACCCGGCGGTGGCGCTGACCCTGGACGCCGAGCTCGAAGCGCTCTCGGTGCGCGGCCGCCGCACGATCCCGGCCGGGCACTTCTTCACCGGGACCTGGACCACGGCCCTCGCCGAGGACGAACTCCTGACGGCCGTCGTCCTTCCCGTCTGGCGCGGACCCTGCGGCTTCGCCGTCGAGGAATTCGCCCGCAGGAGCGGGGACTTCGCCCTCGCCGGCGCCACGGTCGCCGTGGGCCTCGGCCCTGACGGGCGCATCGACCGGTGTGCCGTCGGACTGTTCGGCCTCGGCCCGGCCCCGCGCCGGGCCCGCACGGTGGAGACGGAAGTCCTCGGCACCGAACCCGACCAGGACAAGGCCGACGAGATCGGCGACCTCGCCACCGCCGACCTCGACTCGATCCCCTCCGACCTGCACGGATCCGCCGCATATCGCAGGCGCGTGGGCGCGGCCATGGTGGCCCGGGCCTGGCGGCGCGCCGTACGGGAGGCAGTCCATGGCTGACGTCGAACTCCGGACACGGGTCAACGGCATCGCGCGCCGCGACACCGTGCCACCCCGGCTCACCCTGGCCGACTTCCTGCGCGTCAACTGCGGCCTGACCGGCACCCACTTGGGCTGCGAACACGGGGTCTGCGGGGCCTGCACGGTGCTGCTGGACGGTGAAGCGGTGCGCGCCTGCCTGGTGTTCGCCGTGCAGGCCGACGGCAGCGAGGTGACGACCGTCGAGGGGATCGCCTCGGCCGACGGTCAACTCTCGGTCGTACAGGCCGCGTTCCGTGAACACCACGGGTTGCAGTGCGGCTTCTGTACCCCGGGCTTCGTCGTCTCGGTCACCGCGTTCCTCGCCGGACACCCCAAGCCCACCGACGAGGAGATCCGCGCGGCCCTGTCCGGGAACCTGTGCCGCTGCACCGGCTACCAGGGCATCGTCAACGCGGTCCGGGCCGCCGCCGACAGCCAGGACCCGATATGAGACTGGAGAACAAGCTGACCATTCCGGTGCCGGTGGGGGAGGCCTGGCGGGTTCTCCTCGACATCGAGCGCATCACCCCGTGCGTGCCCGGAGCGTCGCTCACCGCCCGGGACGGCGACACGTTCCAGGGCCGGATCAAGGTCAGACTCGGGCCTGTCGGCCTCACCTACAGCGGCACCGTCAAGTTCCTCTCCCTCAACGAGGGCGACAGGAAAGTGGTGTTGGAAGCGGCCGGCCGGGAGACACGTGGGAACGGCACCGCCAGGGCGACGGTGACCTGTCGCCTGGTCGGCTCCGGCGGTGATGCCACCGACGTGTTCGTCGAGACCGACCTCGCCGTCACCGGTAAGCCCGCCCAGTTCGGCCGCGGCACTCTCGCCGAGGTGGCCGGCACCCTCATCGGACGGTTCGCCGAGAACCTCGCCGGCGAACTCGCCACGACGGCACGGGACGTGACCCCGGACGAGCCCGCCGTCGTACGACCGCCCACGGCCGAACCCATCGACCTCATCGCCGCGACCGGCGCCCTCAAACGGTTCGCTGCCCCGGCCGCCGCGCTGCTCCTCCTGCTGCTCCTCCTGCGCGGGCGCCGACGCACCGCCCGGTGACCGGCCTCCCCGCCACCGTCACCACCACACAGCTCACCCCCAACTCACCCCAGGAACAGAGGTAGTCATGCCCGGACGAGTCGAAGGCAAGGTCGCCTTCATCACCGGCGCCGCCCGCGGTCAGGGCCGCAGCCACGCCGTACGGCTGGCCGAGGAGGGCGCCGACATCATCGCGATCGACGTGTGCAGGCAGCTCGACGGCGTCTCCTTCCCGATGTCCACGCGGGAGGACCTGGAGGAGACGGTCCGGCAGGTGCAGAAGCTGGGGCGGCGGATCCACGCCGTGCAGGCGGACGTCCGGGACCACGACACGCTGAAGGCCGCCGTCGACGACGGGGTCGCCGAGTTCGGGCGGCTGGACATCGTCGTGGCCAACGCGGGCCTCGGCAGTGAAGGCGCCACCCTCGACGCCATGGAGGAGAAGACCTGGCGCGACATGATCGACGTCAACCTCACCGGCGTATGGCTGTCCACCAAGGTCTCCACCCCGCACATCGTCGCCGGCGGCCGCGGCGGCTCGGTCGTCCTCACCAGCTCCGTCGGCGGCCTCAAGGGGTACGCCAACATCGGCCACTACATCGCCGCCAAGCACGGCGTGGTCGGCCTGATGCGCACGCTGGCAGGGGAGTTGGGGCCGCACGACATCCGCGTCAACACCCTGCACCCCACCCAGGTCAACACGCCGATGGTGATGCACGAGGGCACCTACCGCATGTTCCGCCCCGACCTGGAGAATCCCACCGTCGACGACTTCGCGGCCGTCTCCCAGGCCATGCACATGCTTCCCACCCCGTGGGTGGAGCCCCTCGACATCAGCAACGCCGTCCTCTTCCTCGCCTCCGACGAGTCCCGCTTCATCACCGGCGTGACACTCCCGATCGACGCCGGCGCCCTGCTCAAGTGAGCCGCACAGCAGAGGAGTTGCGCCCGTGACCACCGCCCACGCGATCTACTGGGACCCCTACGACCCCGCCCTCGCCCGTGACCCGTACCCCCTCTACACACGCCTTCGTGAGGAGGCACCGCTCTACTACAACGACAAGCACGACTTCTACGCCGTCAGCCGGTACTCCGACGTCCAGCGGGGCCTCGCCGACTGGCAGACCTACTCCTCCGCGCGCGGCGACATCCTGGAGATCATCCAGGCGGAACTCGAACTCCCGCCCGGCACCCTCATCTTCGAGGACCCGCCCGCTCACGACATCCACCGCCGGCTGCTCGCCCGCGTCTTCACACCCCGCCGTATCGCCACCCTCGAACCACGCGTACGCGCCTACTGCCGCCGCGCCCTCGAACCGGTCGCCGGCGCCGAGCGCTTCGACCTCGTCCAGGCCGTCGGCGCCGAGATGCCGATGCGGGTGATCGGCATGCTGCTGGGCATCCCGGAGGCCGACCAGCCCGCCATCCGCGACTACACCGACGACACGCTCGGCACGGAGGACGGCGGCAAGATCGACCACGAGGACATCCTCAGCACGGACGCCTTCAAGGCATACATCGAGTGGCGCAAGCAGCATCCCTCGGACGACCTGATGACGGACCTCATGACCGCCGAGTTCGAGGACGAGAACGGGGTCACCCGCACCCTCACCGACGACGAGGTCCTCACCTACTGCACGGTGGTCGCCGGCGCCGGAAACGAGACCACCGGCCGCCTCATCGGCTGGTTCGGCGCGCTGATGGCCCGATTCCCCGACGCACGACGGGAGTTGGCGGCAGATCCGTCCCTCGTCCCGAACGCCGTGGAGGAGGTCCTGCGCTTCGAGCCGACCGGCCCGTTCGCCGCGCGGTACGTCACCAAGGACGTCCGGTTGTACGACCGTACAGTCCCGGCCGGCAGCGCCGTCCTGTTCCTCCTGGCCGCCGCCAACCGCGACCCGCGCCGATTCCCCGACCCGGACGCCTTCGACATCCACCGCGTCACCCAGCACCAGAGCTTCGGTGCCGGCGCCCACTACTGCCTGGGCGCGGCCCTCGCCCGCCTGGAGGGCCGGATCGCGGCGGAGGAGATCCTGGAACGCTTCCCCGACTGGGACGTCGACTGGGACCGGGCCGAACTGGCGCAGACCTCGACCGTCCGCGGCTGGAAGACCCTGCCGCTCGTCATCGAAGGAGCCCGGCGATGACGGACCGCTGGACGGTCACCGTCGACAGACGGGTCTGCGTCCGCACGGGCCTGTGCGCGGCCTCCGCCCCCGCGGAGTTCGAACTCGACGAGGGCGGACAGGGGCGGGCCAGGACCAGGACACTGCCCGCCTCCGAACTCGTACTGGAGGTCGCCGAGTCGTGCCCGATCGAGGCCATCGGCATCGAGGACGCGGAGACCGGCGAGCGGGTCTTCCCGCCGCCGGCCGTCCCGCCCCGCTTCCATGCCTGAGCGTCCGGCGTCTTCACCAGGTCGGCATCATGCGCGCGGGGTAGCGTGCTCCGGCCGCGCCGTGCGGGAGGATCTCCTCGACGCGGGCCAGGTCCTGCGCGTCGAGGTGCACGTGCGCCGCGGCGACGTTCTCCTCCAGACGGCGGGGGCTGCGGGTGCCCGGGATGGGGACGATGTCCTCACCCTGGGCCAGCAGCCAGGCGAGGGCGAGCTGGGTGACCGCGACGCCCTTGCTCTCCGCGAGGGAGGTCAGCTCGCGGATGGCGGCGAGGTTCTGCTCGTAGTTCCCGGGCTGCCAGCGCTCGTCGAAGCTGCGCATGTCGTCCGCGGGGTACTCGGCGGCCGGCTTGACCGCGCCGGTGAGGAAGCCGCGGCCCAGCGGCGAGTACGGTACGAAGCCGATGCCCAACTCCCGTACCACCGGCAGGACGTCGGCCTCCACGGCCCGCTCGAACACCGAGTACTCGGTCTGCAGCACGGACACCGGGTGCACGGCGTGGGCGCGGCGGACGATGTCGGGGCCCGCCTCGCTCAGGCCGAAGTAGCGCACCTTGCCTTCGGCGATCAGCTCGCCGACCGTCCCGGCCACGTCCTCGATCGGGACGTCCGGGTCGACCCGGTGCTGGTAGAGCACGTCGACGTGGTCGGTCCCGAGGTGACGCAGGCTGTTCTCGGTGACCTCGCGGATGTGCTCGGGACGGCTGTCCAGGGCCGCGCCGACCTTGCTCGGATCGCTCAGGTCGAAGCCGAACTTGGTGGCGATCGTGACCTCGTCGCGGAAGCCCTTCACCGCCCGGCCGAGCAGCTGCTCGTTGCTGCCGGTGCCCATGCCGTACAGCTCGGCCGTGTCGAAGAGGGTGACCCCGAGTTCGTACGCGCGCCGGATGGTCGCGATGCCGCCCCGCTCGTCGCCGGCCCCGTAGGCCATGGTCATGCCCATCGTGCCCAGACCGAGGGCGCCGACCTCCAGACCCTGGGTGCCGAGCCTGCGGTGGGGGAGGTTCTTGTCGTGCTGTGTCATGCGATCAACGCTAGGAGGACGGCACCGGGACGTCATGGGGCGCTGATCGCATAGGATTGCCTGATCCTCTCATCCGTACTCGTGCGAAGGATGCCTCTCATGCTGGACCCGCTGGCCCGCGCCGTCGGGCGGCACTGCGAGGGACGCTGGTCCGAGACCGCCGTGCCCCGGCTTTCGCTGGTCGCGCTCGACGAGTTCATCGAGCCGATGCAGGTGATGTACGAGCCGATGATCTGCTTCATCGCCGACGGCGCCAAGCGCACCGCGGCGGGGGACCGCACCTGGATCACGCCCCGGGGCGAGATGGCCCTCATCACCCTCGACCTGCCGGTCACCGCCGCCTTCGAGAAGGTGCCCTACCGCGCCGCGGTCATGCGCCTCGACAGCCAGGAGCTGGCCGCCGTACAGATGGAACTGGACGAGGCCGGATCGCCGCCGCCACCCGCCGTCACCGCCGCGGTCACCGCTCCGATGGCACCGGAACTCGTCGACGCGGTCACCCGCTGGGTCAGCCTCCTCGACCACCCGGAGGACATCCGCCCGCTGGCCCCGCGCGTCGAGAGCGAGATCCTCTACCGGCTGCTGCGCAGCCCCCTCGGCCCCGTGCTTCGCCAGTGGTCCCTCGCCGACTCGGCAGCCTCCCGGATCCGCAGGGTGGCCCGCTGGATCTGCGACCACTACGCCGAACCGCTGGGCATCGGCGAGATCGCCGAGGTGGCCCGCATGAGCCCGGCCACCCTGCACCGGCACTTCAAGGCGGCCACGGGCATGAGCCCGCTGAAGTTCCAGAAGCACCTGCGGCTCCAGGAGGCGCGCAGGCGGCTGTTCGCGGGTGATGTGACGGCGGCTCAGGTCGCGCAGGCGGTCGGATACGTCAGTGCCACCCAGTTCAACCGCGAGTACCGGCGCGAGTACGGCCTCCCGCCCGGCCAGGACGCACAGCGCCTGCGCACCCGCCTCACCGAGGCCCGCCAGATGCCGGTGCTGCTCGACGGGTCGGGGGCGAAGCCCTGATCGTCCAGCGAGCCGGCTAGGGCTCCCTGTTGAGGCTGCCCGACACCTCGTAGACCTGCTGCGGTGTCAGGGGGCCGACGGGCAGCGGTCGGCGGGCGGCCTCGGTGCGCAGGCCGTCGAGTTGGAAGGCGACGGCGCGGCGCCAGGCGTCGGGGGCCGACTCGGCGGCGGCGCGGGCCAGGTGCGCGTTGGCCCCCAGGATCAGCACCAGGTCCTCGCTGGTGAAGTCGGGCCGCAGGGTGCCGGCCTGCCGGGCGCGGTCGACGATCCGCTCCACCGTGGCCAGGGTGCGGCCGCACACGGTCATCAGGCGCTCGGCGCCCGGATAGCGGCCGCCGACCACGTCGGCCACGGCCGGATCGTTGGCCTGAAGCTCGCAGATGTTCTCGATGTAGAACGCGAACCCGTCCCAGGCGTCCTCGAAGGCCAGCGCCCGCTGGGCGATCGCGTCCAGACGCTCCGCCGCCAGGTCGGTGACCACCTCGTCGATGAGCGCCTCACGGGTGCCGAAGAGGTTGTAGAGGGTGCCGTGGCTCACGCCGGCCCGCCGGGCGATCTCCTTGAGCGGTACTTGCAGCCCGCGCTCCTGGAACAGCTCTGAGGCGGCTGCCCGCAGTTTCTCCGCGTTGCGTTGCGCGTCGGCCCGCATCCGGTCGTTCCTCCCGCTCCTGGTACGGCGTCCCCCATGGTCGCATCCTTCCCCGGAACCGAACTTGACCCCGAGGTCAAGTTTCATGTTACGGTCTCGAAGTAAGTTGACCACTGGGTCAAGATGCATGTCTGCCGAGGAGCACCCCCATGTCCAAAGTGATCGCCGTCTTCGGGGCCGGTACCGGCCTCGGTCTCGCCGTGGCCCGCCGCTTCGGGCGCGAAGGCTTCCGTGTCGCCCTGGTGGCCCGCCGCAAGGAGCGCCTGGACACGCTGGTCGCGGAGCTCGCCGCCGAGGGCATCGAGACGGCCGGCTTCCCCGCCGACCTCCAGCAGCCGGCCGAGATCCCCGCGCTGGTCGCGGCCATCCGTGAGCGCTTCGGCCGGATCGACGCGATCGAGTACGGCCCCGTCGGCGGGGACCAGGGCTTCACCCCGGCCGCGCAGCTGGACGCGGCCACCCTCGAGGGGCTGATCCCGCTCTTCCTGCTCACCCCGGTGGAGGTGGCCCGCGCCGTCCTGCCCGAGTGGACCGAGCGCGGCGACGGCGCCTTCCTGATGACCACCGGCGCCTCGGCGGTCACGCCGATGGCCCACCTCAGTGGCATAGGCCCCGTCATGGCCGCGGCCCGCAACTACGTGTACTCCCTCAACGCCGAACTGGCCGACGGCGGCATCTACGCGGGCACCCTCTCCGTCGGCGCCATGATCGCCCGCAGTGAGGTCAGCGAGAAGGCGGCCGAGCGCGGACTCGACGGGTTCCCGGTCGTCGACCCGGACCAACTCGCCGACCTGTACTGGGAGATGTACACCGAGCGCGACGGCGTGGAGCGGCTGTACCCGGAGCACGCGGCCGCGTGACCGTAGGCAGTGAGGCGTCCTGAACGCCGAGGCGGTGCCGCGAGTGCGGAGGCCGTGGGACTCGTCGTCGCCGACCGGTGCGCGTTGGTGCCCGCGCGGCGGTGTCGGCTGCGTCGATCCGCCCCTACGGGCACTCCACGCTCTCGCGGGCGGGCTCCGCGCGAGTGCTGTCCGCCCGCTGCGGGGCCGCCCTGCCGGCCCTGGTGACGGCCTCCGTGAGCTGCTTCTTGACCGGATCCGGCAGCGGAGCCCCGTGCACGGCGGCCACCACGTCCTTGGCCAGGCGGTGCAGCTTGGTGTTCGTGTGCTGGGAGGCGGTGACCAGCGCCTCCCAGGCCTGATCGGGGTCGAGGTTGAAGGAGGCCATCAGGATCCCGCGGGCCAGGTCGATGTCCGGCCGGGTGCGCAGCGCACGCCGGAGCTGGACCACCTCGGACTGGAGCAGCCCGTCGTTGGCGCCCTCGGACGGTGGCCCCGAGGGCCCGGATGGGGGTGTGGTGAAGAGTTCGTAGGTGTCCGTGAAGGTCAACAGGCGTTCCGCGGCCGGGCTGGCGGCGGTCACGGCAATCGTCTTCTCCATGACCAGGGCGTCACGGCGGATGGCCAGCAGCACGTTGAGCGCGGAACAGTCCGCGAAGGTGAGTCGGCCGAGATCCAGGTCCACTCCCGTGGCCGACCTGGAGAGGGCATCCACCAGGGCACGCCGCAGATTCTGGCTGTCGTCGAGGCGGAACTCCCCGCTCACGGTGACCGCCACACGGTCGTCGTCAGGCCCCGTCTCCACCACCAGAGCCCGGGAGGACGGCGACGTGCCCTCGCCCTGGTCTCCGCTCGTGAACGACTCTCCAAGGGGACGTTCCGGCATGATCGCCTCCCGCTGATCGGTCGACGGGGTACCCCGTCCCAGAGTCATACGCCCCTTTTAACACGTCAAGGCATACGTGAATTTTCTTTCGCGTTTTTGTGTGCGTGAACGCCAAGTCGTACGATTTGGTCATGGTGGGAGTCGATGGAGTACCCGAGCCGCACACCGGATGGACGTTCCTCACCAGTCATGCGCGTGTGCTGGCCAGCATCGCGGACAACCACAACGCCCGGATCCGTGACATCGCGATGCGTTGCAGACTCACCGAACGGGCCGTACAGAAGATCATCGCGGACCTTGAGCGCGACGGGTACCTGTCCCACACCCGCAACGGCCGGGCCAACAGCTACCGCATCGACCCGAGCGGGATCCTGCGTCACCCGGCCGAGGCCGGTCTGACCGTGGCCTCTTTGCTGTCGATGCTGCTCAAGGACGAGGCCGAGCGCAAAGGCGTGATCGAGCAGGTCCGCGCGGATTCCTGAGCGCGCGCCGAACCGGCCGGCGTCCGCGGGCAGGGTTGCGCGTACTGCCCGGTGCGCCGGGTCACTGCGGGGCCTGGTGGGCGCGGCGGAAGTCGCCCGGGGCGGTGCCGGTGTGGCGGGTGAAGAACTTGCCGAAGTTGGTGGGTTCGGAGAAGCCGAGGCCGCGGGCGATGACCGCGACGGGCTGGTCGGTGTGGGCGAGCAGCCGCTGGGCCTGGAGGACGACCCGGGCGTCGATGACCTGCTTGACGGGCTGCCCGGTGGCGGCCAGACAGGCGCGGGTGAGGGTCTTGACGGTGTAGCCGAGGCGGTGGGCGTAGTCGTCGGCGCGGCGGGTGGTGGCGTAGGAGCGTTCCAGCTCGGCGCGGAAGCGGGCGTAGATCTCACCGCCCGTGCCCGATTCGCCGGGCCCGTCGGAGCGGGGCAGCCGGTCGAGGTGCAACAGCAGGGTGGCGAGCTGGAGTTGGAGGATCTCCCGGGACACCGCGCCGTCCGAGCGGCTGAACTCGGCCCGCATCTGGCTCACCAGGGCGGAGACGGTGGCGTGGTCGCGGCCGGCGCCCAGCTGTCGGCAGACGGGGCCGCCGTACCACTCACGCAGGATCCGCTCGGTGCTCGCCAGATGGGGCGGGAAGGCGGGGGTGAACAGCAGGAGGGTGCCGTTCATGGTGCCGGGACGTCCGAAACGCTGCACCTGACCGGGCCGGATCCACAGCAGCGTGCCCGGACGGCAGGGGTGGGTGACGAAGTCGACCGAGCGCTCCCCGCTGCCCTCGGTGATCAGGATGACGGTGTGGAAGTCGACCCGGTGGACCCGCTCCAGACTGCCGTCGGACATCCGGGCGTGCACCGTGGCCAGGTCGGTGACCTCGAGACCGGAGACCGGGGTGGTGGGCGGGTGGAAACCGAACGCGGGGATCGTGACGTCACCCTCCACGGCACGACCGGCGATCTCCCGGGCCACTACGACCGCCTGCCTCTCGGCATGTCCGATTCCGACCATCACAGGTCTCCAGCGTATCTCGCCCGGCCGCGGCCCGGGCGCGACAGTGGGGGAGTGGACGGCTCACCGGATGCCGTCCGACCTGGAGGAAGGCGCATCATGAACGGCACTGTCACGGTCATCGACAAGGGAACGGTCCGCGTCCACAGCTACATGGCGCCGGACGACAGTCTGAATGTCACCACTCAGCTCATCGAGACGCCGGCCCGGATCGTCGCCGTCGACGGGCAGTACGCCCTCGGTTACGCCGACGAGGTCGTCGCGTACGCGAAGGGCCTGGGTAAGCCGATCGACCGGCTGATCATCACCCACGCCCACCCCGACCACTTCCACGGCGCCGCCCGCTTCGCAGCCCCCGTCCACGCCCTGCCC
Source organism: Streptomyces sp. CA-249302 (assembly GCF_050936785.1). Classification (NCBI taxonomy): domain Bacteria; kingdom Bacillati; phylum Actinomycetota; class Actinomycetes; order Kitasatosporales; family Streptomycetaceae; genus Streptomyces; species Streptomyces sp. CA-249302. The sequence continues at coordinate 10,659,248 of NZ_JBNJMG010000001.1, forward strand.
GCGGTCCGCGACCAGATCGCCGCCCAGGGCGACGGCCGGGACCCGTCCGGCACCGTCATCCCGGCCGCCGACATCGCCCCGACCGTCGAGATCACGCCGGGGACGGAGGTGATCGACGGTGTCCCGTTCGTCTTCGAGGCCCACTCCGGCGGGGAGGCCGCCGACCAACTGGTCGTCAAGCTGCCCGAGCAGGGCGTCCTCGTCGCCCAGGACCTCGTCTACCACGACATCCACCTGTTCCTGGGCGACAACGACATCGACGGCTGGCGCCAGGCCCTCGACGCCCTCGCCGCCGAGCAGTCGTACGACACCGTCCTGGCCGGACACGGACTGCCCGCCGGACCGGAGGTCTTCGCCGACCTGCGCCGCTACCTGGCCGACGCGCGCGAACTGCTCGGCGACGACGGGGAGGCGTACAAGAAGGCGATCCTGGAGCGTTACCCGTCCTACGGCGGCGCGTTCATCATCGACATCGCCAACCGGTACCTCTACGGCGCCCAGGACGCCTGAACCCGCCCGCCGGGCAAGGCGGGAGACGGGCGATGAGCAGGATCGTCGTAGACCGTGAATGGGCGGGCATTCGGGACGTGCTGCCGGAGCCAACCCACTTGGCAATTTCCTGTGTTGGATCCTGAGCAGAGTCTTCCTCGGAGGCGTGCGTTCCTGTAGCCATGTGTGCGGAGGTGTTCACCTCCGTCGCATCCGAGGTCGGGAGAGCGCATGCTCCAGTCCGTCCGGCACCGTGTCCTGCTGTGGGGCGGCGCGGTGACAAGTGCCCTTGCATTGTTGTCGTCCGCCGTGACACCGGCACCGGCGAACGCCGCCACGGCTGCCACGACTGTCAGCGTGGACGACTCCATCCAGGGCAGCGGACGGGACCAGTTCGACTACCACGGCTCCGGCTGGGGCCATGCCAGTGGCGAAGGGGCTCCCGCCAACCCCTATCAGGGTACGAACAGTTGGACCGACCACACCGGTGACTCCGTCGCCTTCGACTTCACCGGCACCGGCCTCACCCTCCACGGGGTGACCGACCCCGGACACGGCATCGGCGCGGTCTCCATCGACGGCGCAGCAGCAGTCGACGTCGACTTCTACGCCACCTCGCGGACGGGCGACGTCGCCCTGTGGACCAGCCCCACGCTCACCGACGGACCCCACACCTTCACCCTGACCTGGACGGGCCGTAAGAACGCCGCTGCCACCGGCACCGCCGTGACCGTGGACCGGATCGACTTCACCGGCGAGGCGCCCGAGCCGGGCACGACCGAGATCGCGGTGGACGGCTCCGGCACCGGCCGCACCTTCGACGGCATCGGCGCGATCAGCGGCGGCGGAGGCAACTCCCGGCTGCTCATCAACTACCCCGAACCGCAACGCAGTCAGATCCTGGACTACCTCTTCAAGCCCGGCTACGGCGCCTCGCTGCAACTGCTCAAGGTGGAGATCGGCGGCGACACCAACTCCACCGACGGCTCCGAGCCCAGCATCGAGCACACCCGGGGAACCGTGCACTGTGACAGCGGCTACGAGTGGTGGCTGATGGAGCAGGCCAGGAAACGCAACCCGCACATCAAGCTGTACGGCCTCGCCTGGGGCGCCCCCGGCTGGATCGGCAACACCGACAACTCCCCGGGCGGCGGCGACTTCTGGTCCCAGGACATGATCGACTACCTGACCGACTGGCTGGGCTGCGCCCGCCGACACGGCCTGGACATCGACTACTTGGGTGGCTGGAACGAACGCGGCTACGACAAGGCCTGGTACGAGAAGCTGCACAGCACGCTCGCGGACCGGCATCTGCCGGTACGGATCGTCGCCGCCGACTCGGGGCTGGACGTCGCCGACGACATGCTCAAGGACACGCAGTTCGCCGACTCCGTCGACGTCGTGGGCGTCCACTACCCCTGCGAGGGCGGCGACGGAGGAAGCGCCGACACCTGCTACAGCTCGGACAACGCCCAGGCCACCGGCAAACCGCTGTGGGCCAGTGAGAACGGCTCCCTGGACGAGAACACCGGCGCCGGCGCGCTGATCCGCTCCATCACCCGCGGCTATCTCGACGGCAGGTTCACCGCCTACCTCAACTGGCCCCTGCTCGCGGCCGTCTACCCCAACCTGCCCTACGACACGGTCGGCCTCGCGGTGGCCGACCAGCCCTGGTCGGGCGCATACGACCTCGGCACCAGCCTCTGGACGACCGCGCAGGTCACCCAAGTCACCCGCCCCGGCTGGAAGTTCGTCGACCAGGCAAGCGGCTACCTGGACGGAGACCGGACCAACGGCAGCTACGTCACCCTGAAACCGGCCGACAACTCGGCCTACAGCACCATCGTGGAGACCTCCACCGCGAGCAGCGCACAGACCGCGGACTTCACCATCGGCGGCGGACTCCCCACCGGAACGGTGCACATCTGGTCCACCGATCTGGCGACGGGCGGCCGGGGCTTCGTCCACACCGGCGACGCGACCCCGGAGAACGGCCACTTCTCCGTCACGCTGGAGCCCGGCCACGTCTACTCACTGACCACCACCACCGGCCAGGGACACGGCACGGCGGCCGGCCCGCCCCAGGGCCACCTGGCGCTGCCGTACCGCGACTCCTTCGAGCAGCACACCCCCGGACGCGAGGCGAAGTACCTGTCCGACATGCAGGGTTCCTTCGAGACCGCGCCCTGCAGGGGAGGACGCCAGGGTCGCTGCGTACGGCAGATGGCCGCCGAGAAGCCCATCGAGTGGCAGGACGACAGTGACGCCTTCGCCCTCCTCGGCGACACCGACTGGCAGGACTACACGGTCGCTTCGGACGTCTACCTGGAGCAACCCGGCACGGTCGAGCTGATCGGCAGGGCCGGCGAACAACAGCGTCCGCAGTCCCACCAGGCCGGCTACTTCCTGCGGGTCGCCGACACTGGCCGGTGGTCCGTGGTCAGGAGCGACAGCGGCGGCCGGCTGACGACCCTCGCCGACGGCACCACCCGGACGCTGGGCACCCACCGCTGGCACAACCTGAGCCTGAGCTTCAGCGGCACCACCATCACCGCGAGCGTCGACGGCCGACGCATCGGCGCGGTCGACGACTCCGCCTACTCGACCGGGCAGATCGGCCTCGGCGTCGTCGGCTACCAGACGGACGAGTTCGACAACCTCAGCATCACCCCGATACGGCACCCGGCGGCACCCCGGCCACCCTCACCGCCACCCTGCCCTCGACCGTCCACCGCGGCGAATCGGCGACCCTCACGGCCACCTTCGCCGTCCCCGCGACCGGTTCAGCGGCCACCGACGTCACGCTGACCCCCGGAACCCCGGCAGGCTGGAAAGCGACCGCCACCACACCGGTCACCTTCTCGCGGGTCACCCCGGGCCACTCGGTCACGGCGCACTGGACCGTCACCGCCCCCACGGCCGCCGACACACCCGTGACCAACACCTTCTCCCCGCTCGCCACATACGACCGAGACGCCGTACGACACTGGACGTACGGCACGGCGAGCACCCAGGTGCCCATCCCACCGCCCACCGGAAGCCCGTACCTCAGCGACCTGTCGTTCGTCTCCGGCGCCAACGGCTGGGGCCCGGTGGAACGCGACAGCTCCAACGGTGAACAGGCCGCGGGCGACGGGCAGCCGATCACCATCCGCGGCACCGCGTACACCAAGGGACTCGGCGTCCACGCGGCCGCCGACGTGGCCTTCTACCTCGGCGGCAACTGCACCCGCCTGACCGCCACGGTCGGCATCGACGACGAGGTCGCCCCGTACGGCTCGGTCACCTTCGCCCTGGTCGCCGACGGCCGCACCCTGACCACCACCCCCGTCCTGACCGGCGATTCGACGGCCGTACCCCTGGACGTCGACGTGAGCGGCGTCCAGGACCTGCACCTGGTGGTCCAGGACGGCGGCGACGGCAACGCCCACGACCACGCGGACTGGGCGGACGCCCGGCTCACCTGCGCGCAGTAGTCCGGTCGACGAAGCGCTCTTTCCCGGTCTCGTTGCTCCTCGGGGTTCAGGAGCAGGCGTCCATTTGGGCCGCTCCTTTATCCCTTTTGCGTTCGTTGGGGAACGTATAGGAGTCCGTAGCCCTCCTTCTGGATGAAGGGGACGGCGCCGACAGGTAACCGGGGATCGAGTGGTATGGGTCTGACCAGCGAGACGACCGTGTATGTGACGGCAGCTCTGGCCGCCGTCTGTGTGGGGCTGTTGGTGTGGCTGTGGCCACGGTTCGCCCGGCAGGGCGTGCGGCAGGTGTTGGCACGGCTGGCGGCCATCGGGGTGACGCAGGTGGTGATCGTCGCGGCGTTCGCCTGCTGGCTGAACTCCTCGTACCAGTTCTTCGGGTCGTGGGGTGAACTCTTCGGTCACGTCGAGACCGCGCCCGTGGGGGTCACCCAGGCGGGGGCCCGCGACGGCGACGGCACGGTGAACGGTGTCGCCGTGAAGGGGGCGCTGGTGCAACCCGCTTCCGACGAGCAGTTGAACCGGGTCAGCGGACTGCCCTCCGGCCCGGCGGCGGTGAACGGGCGAGTGGAGTCCGTGAAGGTCATCGGCCGGCGCACCGGCGTGGTCGACCCGGCGTTCGTCTATCTGCCGCCGCAGTACTTCCAGAAGGCGTATCGCCGCCAGCGATTCCCGGTGATCGTCGCGCTCAGCGGCTACCCGGGGAGCATCTTCAACCTCGCGCAGTACCTCCGGGTGTCACAGACCGCCGGACAACTGCAGCGGACGGGCCGGATGCAGCCGACCGTCATGGTGATGATCAGGCCGACGATCGCCCCGCCCCGCGACACCGAGTGCGTGAACGTCCCGGGTGGCCCGCAGACCGAGACCTTCCTGGCCAAGGACCTCCCGGACGCCCTGAAGTCCGCCTACCGGGTGGGCCATGACGCGAGTGCCTGGGGCGTCATGGGCTACTCCTCCGGGGCAAGCTGCGCCCTGCAGCTGACCATGCGCAATCCCCACGTGTACACGACGGCGGGTGCCCTCTCGCCGGACTACCGGGTCAAGGACGATCCGACGACGGGCAACCTCTTCGGCAGCGGGCTGGGCCGCGTCAACCGCGTCAACGGCCACGACCTGATGTGGCGGCTCAGGCATCTGCCCGTCCCGCAGGTCTCCGTCCTGGTCGCCGAGAGCAAGCACGGCGAGCGCGGCTACCCGCAGACCCTGGCGTTCATCAGGGCCGTCCGGGCACCCATGCGCGTCGCGTCGATCCTGCCCGAGCACGGCAGCCACAACTTCCCGACCTGGGTACGGGAGATGCCGGCCGCGCTGAAGTGGATGAACCAGCAGCTGACGTTCCCCCAGGACGTCATCCCCCGCCACCCGAAGAAGGGCACCGTGGTCGCCGCCCGCCCCGAGGACGGCCATGATGCCGTGCGTACCGAAGTCACTCCCACCCCGACGCCGCACAAGTGACGGCCGCCGTCGCCGCCCAGGGCCTCGGACGGCATAGCCCTCTCAAGCTGCTTCGCGTCAGTTCTGCGGTGGTGGAGCGAGCAGCATGGGCCACGCGTCGTCCGAGGCGAGCAGTTCGTCGACCGTCGTATCGGGACCCGCGCCGAACACGGCGGTCGGTTCGGCCAGGTGCGCGGTGAGCGCCGGGTCGACGGGCGCGCGGACCTCCAGCAGCAGCACGGCCCGAGGGTCCGCGGACGAACGGCCGGGGAACTCCTCGGGGTTCACGTCGGCCTGCCGCAACGCGACGGGATGTACGGCGATGCCGACCACGAGTTGACCGGCCACGGCTGACTTCTCGGCCCAGCCGTCGGTCCGCACCAGGTAGAGCGCGCCGTCACCCTCGTAGCAGTAGGAGCCCAGCGCGGCGACGGCACGTTCCCCGGGCGTTCCCCCGGGATCGACGACGAGGACGGCGTAGGCCGTCTCGGGAGCGCCGGGATCCATGCCGGAGCGCAGGTACAGGCGGGCCATGGGACGGGGCCTCCGGAGTGATCTCGGCCGGGCGGGCAGAAGTGCAGTACAGCACAGGGAAACTGGTCGGCGCACACCCCTGGTCCACGGGCTCTACTCGCCGGTATACAAGCTCAGTTGAACGGGGTACGACCGCACACGGGTCGAGCCCCGCCATGACGGCTCGGAAGGGGAGGCCCGCATGAGACATGTGACGGATCCGGCTGTACCAGCGCGAACGCGCCCACGGGCAAGGACAGTTGCGGCCGCGGTCAGTGGCTGTGCGCTGGTCCTGGCCGCGGGGACACCGGCGGCGGCGCACACGAACGGCGGACGCGGCGACCGGCACACCGAGTACGTGGCCCTCGGCGACTCGTACACCTCGGGTCCCGTGATCCCCGACCAGGTGGACGCGAACTGTGCCCGCTCCGATCACAACTACCCGTCCCTGGTGGCGGCGGAGCGAAGAGCGACCCTTCTCATCGACATGAGCTGCGCCGGCGCGACCACCGAGGAGATGTGGAAGCCCCAGGGCACCAACGGACCCCAGCTGGACGCGGTGGACCGGGACACCGACCTGGTGACGGTGCAGATCGGCGGCAACGACGTCGGGTTCGGTTCCATCATCGCCACCTGCGCGCAGCTCTCCGCCAAGGACCTGACGGGCAACCCCTGCCAGCAGTACTACACCGCGTCCGGTGTCGACCAGCTGGCGCTGACGATCCTCAAGACGGCACCGAAGATCACCAAGGTGCTCAGGGCCGTGCACGAGAGGTCACCGCACGCACGCGTGCTGGTCGTCGGATATCCGGACCTCCTGCCGGACGACGGCAGCGGCTGCTACCCCTCGGTGCCCTTCGCAGCCAAGGACTTCCCCTACCTGCGTGACACCGAGAAGCGCCTGAACCTGATGCTCCGTGCGACGGCCGCGCTCAACCACGTCGAGTACGTCGACACCTACGGCCCTACGCGCGACCACGACATGTGCAAACCGCCCGCGGACCGCTGGATCGAGCCACTCCAGCCGGCCTCACCGGCGGCTCCGGCCCACCCCAACGCGAAGGGTGAGGCGGCCATGGCCGAGGCCGTTCTGACGGAGCTGGGCACCGGCCGCGGACGCTGACCCGCCCGGCGGGACCTCCAGCGGAACTGCGTCCCGTCGGCTCCGTCAACATGACGGAGCCGACGGGCCACCGGCTCCTCTCCGGACGCGTGCCGCCGCCACACGTTGAAGCGGTGGCTCAAATGTCGCGAAGCGCGGAATCGGCCACTAACCTCCGAGCACCGTCCGAACGGCATCAGGAAGGAAGTCGCCCGCCATGTCACTGGCCCGAGTCCACAACTTCTCGATTTCCCTCGACGGATACGGCACCGGAGAGGGCCTCAGCCTCGACGCGCCGTTCGGTCACGCCGGCGAGAGGCTGCACGAGTGGATGTTCGCCACCCGGTTCTGGCACGACATGGTGGGCCGGCCCGGCGGGAGTGCGGGCCTGGACGACGCCTTCGCCCGGCGGTTCGCACCCGGGATCGGTGCCGAGATCATGGGGGCGGGGAAGTTCGGTCATCCCGGATGGCACAAGGACCCGGAGTGGAAAGGGTGGTGGGGGCCGAACCCGCCGTTCCACACGCCGACCTTCGTCCTGACCCATCACCCGCGCCCGTCGATCGAGATGGAGGGCGGCACGACGTTCCACTTCCTGGACACCTCGCCCGCCGAGGCGCTGGAGAGGGCCCGCGAGGCCGCGGACGGCCAGGACGTACGCATCGGCGGAGGCCCCACCGTCGTCCGCGACTTCCTTGCCGCCAGGCTCATCGACCACCTGCACGTCGTGGTGGCCCCGATCCTGCTCGGCCGAGGAGTACGCCTCTGGGAAGGACTGGAGGACCTGGAGAAGGACTACGAGATCGAGGCCGTCTCCTCGCCCAGCGGAGTCACCCACCTGACCTTCACCCGCACGAGCCCCTGAACCGCCTCGGGACGAGCACCCTCCGCATGTCAGCGGGGCCGCTCCGGCTGCCCTGTGCGTCGGACGGTCCGGGGTGAGGCGCCCAGTTCCCGGTGGCAGGTCTTGTTGAACGCCTGGAGGTCGGGGATGCCGACGGTCGCGGCGATCGCCGGGATGGCGAGCGTCGAGGCGATCAGGAGGTGCCGAGCGCGTTCCATCCGGCGGTGCCGGATGTAGCCGACGACCGTGAGCCCCGTGTCCGCCCGGAACAGCCGGGTCAGATGGGTGTGGGAGATCCCGGCGGCACGGGCGATCTCCGGGATGTCCAGCGGACCGGCGAGGTGCTGCTCGATGTGGGCCTTGGCCGAGCGGAGGGCGGGATGCCGGGACGTCTCGTGGGTGTCGCCGGAGCCGGTCAGGCCGGTCATGCGCCACAACACGGTCCACAGCTCCGCGGAGGCCCGCGCCGGGGACTGTGCGGCGGCCGCGACCGTCTGCCGCAGCAGGCCGCCGAGCACCACGGCGTCCGCACCGGCGTCCTGCATCACCGGGATCGGGCGGAGTTCGCCCTCGCCGGGCAGTCGGAAATGGGCGTACAGATGCTCGGACGGTGTGGCGTCGTAGTGGAAGTGGACCTCGGTGTCGGGTGGCACGAGGCTCATGTGGCCGGGGCGGATCGGATGCCGGAAGCCGCCGAATTCCAGGATGCCGGAGTAGCCGTACAGATGAAGCTGCCACAGCCGCGGCAGCCGGAACACGTCGTGCGGACCGGCGTGTCCGTGGCTGCCCACGCCCGCGTTCTCGACGTGCGGAGGCAGATCGAGGGCAAGCTCCACCAGATGCGACATGGTGGAAAATTACCAGTACTCGTCGATTACAGCCCACGACTTACGGTCTGCCGCTTCCTACGGTTGTCGCATGCCAACCACACGACAACTCCTGAGTTCCGTCCAGGTGGCGCGGTTCGTGGCGCACGGCTTCCTGCGCCTGGACGGCATAGTGCCCCAGGAACTGAACGACGAAGCCCTCGACGCCTTCGCCGCCGGGCTGCCCTCCGTGCCCTACGGCACGGCCGTGCCGAAGGCGTTCCCCGAGGGGTCCTTCGCCCGCCGCCTCGTCGAACTGCCCGCCGTCGCGGGCGCGTTGGAGAGCCTGGTGGGCCCGGACCCGACCGTTGACCACCACTACGTACACACCCGCGAACCGCGTGAGGGCAGTGCACAGCCGCTGCACGCCGACGCCATCATCGACGTCCGGCCCGACGCCTTCGACGTACAGCTCATGTACTACCCCCGGGAGGTCACCGCGGACATGGGGGGCACGCTCATCGTCCCGGGCAGCCAGCTGCGCCGCACCAACGAGTCCGACACCGGCCGCTACCAGAACCTGCGCGGCCAGATCCGGCTGACCTGCCCCGCGGGCACCGTCGTCCTGCTCCACCACGGCATCTGGCACGGCGGCCGCCGCAACGACAGTGACACCGTCCGCCACATGTACAAGATCCGCTTCAACCCGACCGTGCCGCAGGTACGGCTCTGGGACACGACGGACCTCGACGACCCGGCCGTGGGCGAGGAGTTGGGCCGTACCTTCCCCTGGTACGAACCGGCCACGGGGCGCCTGGAGATCCACAACCGCATCAAGCTGTGGCGGTCCCTGTCCGCGGACCCGGACTTCGACATCGCGTACTGGGCGACCCGCATCGCCAACCGACCGGCGCAGAGGAGCACGGCATGACCACCTCCACCACAGTCCGACAGCAGGTCCTCGTCCTCTACCTGGCCACCTCCGCCCTCGACTCCCCGGTCCTCGGCTGGGCCCGCTACGACGGCACCGGCACGACCCGCCCCACCACCGGAGACACCGACGAGCCACCGTACGAGACGGGTGTCGCCGCCTTGCAGGACGGCTGGCGCCTCATCCAGGCGGCCCAGCTCGTCCCGCCGTACCCCGGGGCGGAACACGAGACGTCGTTCCTCAAGCACGAGTTCTTCTTCGAACAACTCGTGACAGTGGCCGACCCGCGAAAGGCTTCCGCCGACCAGGGCAGTGGTCCTATCGTCTGAGCCCGTGATCAGTAACGGTGTTCCACTGCCCCCGACGGTCTACCCGCTCCCCAAGGCGCGCGTGTGGGCCATGCTGGCCGGCTCCCTCCTCTTCGTCGCCGCGGGCGTGGTGTTCCTCGTCGCCCACAGCACCGTGAAGATGACGGTGGCGGGGGCGGCTGCCGTCCCCTTCTTCGGTTTCTGCGCGGTGCTCATCGGCCGCCGCCTGAGCCTGGACCGACCGGAGCTCACGCTGGACGACGGGGGAGTGGACCACGCGAGGCTGGGCCGCTTCGGCTGGGACGAGATAGCCGCCGTGCGGATACGCGAACAACGGGTACGCAACACCTCGCAGCTCTTCATCGAGCTGGTCCTGCACGATCCCGACGCCTACCTGGCCCGTGCGCCCAGGCTCGTCCGCAGCACCGCGTCCATGAACGCCCGACTCGGTTTCGGCCCGGCCAACATGGCCACGAACACCCTGCCGGTACCGCCGGAGGCGGTCCTGGACGCGATGCGGCGCCACTGCCCCGGTCTGTCGGTGCAGCACTGAATGCTCCACATCGAAACCGGTGGAGCGTCTGTGCGGTGTCTGTACGCGGTCGGAGTCTTGGGATAACGTCGCCCTGCCCCAGCGTATTGAATCGTTTCAAGCCGCCTTCGAGGGACGGGATGCCATGACATCGAGCAGCACATCGCCGAGCACCGAACAACCCGGCCCCGGCCGTCGCGCGGTCCTCGCGGCCGGAGTCGGGGCGGGAGCCGCCGCCCTGACCGCCACCCCTCTGGTCGCCGGCCCGGCCGCGGCCGCGCCCGGCGCGGGCTTGGGTGCGGCAGCTGCCCCCGAGCCGGCGCCGCGCCTCGGCACCGGCTGGCAGCGCTACGTCCAGGGACCGGCGTCCCGCACGGTACGGCCCGGGCGCGTACTCGACTCGGCCGGTGACGTCGGCAACCCCGCAGCCCTGCTGAAGCCCGGCGGTGCGAGAACGACCCTGCGCCGCCCGCAGCCGACCCCCGCACCTCGCTGGCCGGACGGCACCACCGCCGAGGCATCCTCGTCGCACGCGGGCAACAACGGCAACGACGGGCAGCCACGCACCTACGAAGCCGCCAACGCCATCGACGGCCACCCGGACACCTTCTGGAACGACGACACCCTCGCCGCCTTCCCCGACACGCTGACCATCACCCTGCCCGAGGCCCAGGCCATGTCCGGGATCACGGTGATCTCCAACAGTGACGGCGTGCCGACCGACTTCACGGTCGACGTCTGGGCGGGCGAGGCCTGGGAGAACGCCGCGACGGTCGCCGACAACGATGTCATCCAGCGGGCGGTGACCTTCAGTGCGCCGGTCTCCACGAGCCGGGTGCGGATCACGGTGACCGGGGTCCAGGACACCTCGAAGGGTGCGTTCACCCGGATCAACGAGGTGTGGCCGGAGCCGGTCGAACCGGTGGTGGCGCCGAGCGTCACGGTCGACTTCGGAAAGGTCGTGGTCGGCTACCCGCGTATCCGGTTCACGTCCGCCTCGGACAACTCGCCCGGCGTGCGGCTGGCGTTCTCCGAGACACGGCAGTTCCTCACCGACCGCTCCGACTTCACCCGCTCCGACCAGTCCGGCGGCGCGGGCGGCGGCTGCGACCAGTTCGCCGTACCCGCGCAGGGCGCCGACTGGCGGGACCGCAAGGGCTTCCAGGCGGGCGACAAGGTCTACGCCGACGGGCTGCACGGCTTCCGCTACCTCCGCGTCACCCTCGACGCCCTGGCCTCCGACGCCCCGGCGGCCCAGCCCTGGGGAACGGTAGAAATCGACGCCGTCAGCCTGGACTTCACCGCCTACCTGGGCACACCCGCCAGCTACCGCGGCTGGTTCCTGTGCTCCGACGACGACCTCAACCGCTACTGGTACGGGGCCGCCTACACCAACGAACTGGTCACCGACACCTTCCGCCAGGACGACGTCGACCCGCGCGGCGCGTGGAGCGCCTCGCTGGAGGGCGAGCTCGTCCTGCACGACGGAGCGAAACGCGACCGCGACCCCTACGTCGGCGACCTCGCCGTCTCCGCCCCCACCTTGTACCTCACCCACGACGACGCGGCGGCCGCCGTCCGCAACGTCCTGGCCGACCTCGCCGAACACCAGCGCGCCGACGGCTGGATCCCGCCCGCCTCGATCGCCACGTACACCCTCCCGTTGTTCGACTATCCGCTGTGGTGGGTGACCTGCAGCTGGGATTACGTCCTCTACACCGGGGACCGCACCTACGCGGCCCGCTACTACCCCCAGCTGCTGAAGGTGCTGGACACCTGGTACCCGAGCGTCACCGACGAGGCGGGCCTGCTGAGCAAGGGGCTGAACAACACCGGGGGATACGGCGACTACGCCTTCCTGTCCCGCACGGGACGCATCACCTACTACAACGCCCTGTACGTCCAGGCCCTCAACGACGCCGCCCGGCTGGCCCGCCTGCTGGGCCACGAGGCCGACGCGTCCCGCTGGACGACGCGGGCCGGCGCCGTGAAGGACGCGATCAACTCACACCTGTGGGACGGAGCCGCGGGCGCCTACCTCGACTCGGGCACGGGACCCGCGCGCCACGCCCAGGACGGCAACGCCCTCGCCGTGACCACGGGCATCGCCGACGCCGACCGAGCGGCATCGGCCCTGGCCCACCTCGACGGCACGACACAACGCCCGTACGGCAACGCGTTCATGGACAACGACACGATCTTCGACGGCGCCTCACAGCGGGTGTACGCGTTCACGTCGTATCCCGAGATCGTGGCCCGCTTCACGGCCGGCCGGGCCGATTCCGCGCTGGACCAGATCCGCCGTACCTACGGGTGGATGGACCGCCACGACCCGGGCATCACCAACTGGGAGGGCATCGGCCCGGGCGGCTCCTTGTACGAGGACGCGTATACGAGCATGGCGCACGGCTGGTCCACCGGCGTCCTGCCCGCGCTCACGCACCAGTTGCTGGGCGCCCGGCCGACCACGCCGGGATACGCCACCTGGGAGGTCCGCCCGCATCCCGGCGACGTCACCTGGGCCCAAGGCCAACTCCCCACCCCGCACGGGCCCTTGCGGGTGGCCTGGGAGAACTCCGCCACCGTCTTCCGGCTCGGCGTGGATGTCCCCAAGGGGACGCGGGGCGCGGTCGTCGTGCCGGGGGACAGCCGCCGCCTGAGCGTGCGGATGGGCGGTCGCCTGGTGTGGGACGGGCGCCGAGCGCTGGACGGCAGGGTGGCCGACGTCGACGGGCGGGTCACGGTCTCCCAACTACCCGCCGGAACGCACCACTTCACGGCCCGGCGGACGGACTGACCGACTGCCGTTGGGCGTTGGGGGACGTGCGACCAGCCGCCGTGCATCGGAGCGCCGATGCTAATTTAAACGCGCGTTTGAATTCGGCTTCGTCGGCAGGTCGATTGGCCGATTGGTCGATGGGTCGGTAGTCCGGTCTGACGCGGCGCCCTGGTTGTCTGGGCGGTCACGACGAGGAGGGTGCTCATGGTTGCGACGTCGAGGATCGAGGCGTTCGTTGCTGCCGACGCGCCGATCACCGCCCCGGTCACCAAGTTCGGGGGCCAGCCGGTGTGGCTTGCCGAGCCGCGCTGGCCGGTCAACGAGGCGTGGGACGAGCCGATGCGCTTCGTCTGTCAGATCGAGCTCGGGGCCGTGCTCGGCGAAGTGGGGCGAGGCAAGCTGGCGTACGTCTTCGTGACGCACGCGGAGCACGGCGACGAGACCTTCTTCGACCCCGACATCGCCTTTCCCGATGAGGGAGCGAACGCGGTCATCGTGCAGCCGGGCGGTGTCTACGGCGGTTCGACGCTCCCGACGGCCACCGGACCCACCCTCTACCACGCCGAGGACGGGTCCGACGCCGAGTACACCGTCCGGCTCCGGCCCGACACGGACCCCGACTTCCGTCCTCAGCACGACCACGGGAGGCCGCAGCCCGACGATCACGATCAGTACTGGGAGCGGATCAGCGGCGACAAGATCGGCGGAACACCGGCGTTCTTCCAAGGAGATGACTGGCCCGACGGCGGCCCCTGGAACCTGGCGTTGCAACTGAGCCCGAACTTCCAGCCGTTCCACCTCAACCTCGGTGCCGCGCCCACAGCGTTCGCGTTCGTCTCACCGGACGCCGAGCAGGGCCGGTTGGTCGTACAGGACACCTGACCGTGGTCAGGGCACCCGAGCGGCGAAGGTGGTTCCTGCTCCGGGGTGGTTCAGCGGACCCAGGTGCGGGTGACGTCCTGGACGGCGGAGCCGTCGAGGTCGGCGAGCGTGGTGGCGACGAAGTCGCGGGCCCACTGCGAGGTCTGGATACGGAAGGCCGGGCGGTCGGCGGTCAGGGCTTCGACGATCGGCGCGGCGGCCTCGGCCGGAGTCTGGGCGTTGCCGAAGGACTGCTGGGTACGGGCGATGTACGCCTGGAGGGCGGGGGCGTAGGGGCCGGCCGCGGTGAGCAGGGCGGGCACGTCGAGGCCGAGGTTGGCGACGAACTCGCTGGCGACCGCGCCCGGTTCGACCACGGAGACGTCGACGCCGACGGTGGCGGCGACCGGGGCGAGGGACTCCATGAAGCCCTCGACGGCGAACTTGGCTGCGCAGTAGGCCTCGTTGAAGGGCTGGCCGACGATGCCGCCGACGCTGGTGACGGTGATCACCCGGCCCTGGGTGGCGCGCAGGTGGGGGAGGGCGGCGCGGGTGGTGGCGACCACGCCGAAGAAGTTGACCTCCATCGCGGCGCGGACGTCGTCGAGGCTGCTCTGCTCGATGGTGCCGACCTGGGCGGCGCCGGCGTTGTTGACCAGCGCGTCGAGGTGGCCGTGCTCGGCGATGACCTCGTCCAGGCAGCCGGCGATGCTCTCGGGGTCGGTCACGTCCAGGCGCTTGACCTGGATACGGTCCGCGACGTCGTTCTCGGCGGCGACCTTGAGTAGGGCCTCGGCCTTGCCCGTGTCCCGCATGGTCGCGACGGTGGTCCAGCCGGCCCGCGCGGCGCCGACGGCGGCGGCCAGGCCGATGCCGGAGGACGTGCCGGTGATCAGGACGGTCTTCGGGGAGCTCATCAGGGTTCTCCTGGTCGAGGGTGGCTGGCATCGGCTGACATCGAGTGGCATCGGCCAGTAACCGGGGAGTTCCCCGGTTAGTCACAACGGTAACCGGGGAACTCCCCGGTTGTCCAGGTAGACTGATCCCTCGAGGAAAGGAGCAGCCTTGCCCGCCCAGCCGAGCCCACTACGTGCCGATGCCCGCCGCAATCGGGACCGCATCCTCGAAGCGGCCGTGCGCGCCTTCTCCGAGAAGGGCGCGGACGTCCCGATCGACACGATCGCCAAGGCCGCAGGCGTCGGCTCGGCCACGCTCTACCGCCATTTCCCCACCCGCGAGGCGCTGGTCGAGGCGGCCTACCGCAACGAGCTGGCCCGGGTCTGCGACAGCGCCGCGGAGCTGCTCTCCGACTTCCCGCCGGACCGGGCGCTGCGCCTGTGGATGGACAGGTTCATCGACTACCTGGCCGCCAAACAGGGCATGGCGGAAGCCCTGCGGGCCGCGATCGCCTCCGGCGCGGACCCCTTCGCCGAGTCCCTCGACAGACTGAGCACCGCGGTCAACACCCTGCTGCACGCCGGCGCCGAAGCCGGCCTCCTGCGCCCGGACATCGACCCCGTCGACATCGGCCTCAGCCTCAGCGGCATCTCCCTGATCACCAGCGCCCCCGACCAGCGCGGACGGGCCGACCGCCTGCTGGACCTGCTCCTCGACGGCCTCCGCTACGGAGCGGGCCGATAACCGTCGATGCCGCGCGAACACGAGGTTCGCGCGGCATCTCCGGCCGGCAGCCGCACGCCGGTCAGGATCCCGGGGCGCTGCGCCCACCCGCCCCCACGGGCGAGCACCCTCCCTGATCCGAGCTCTCGGCCGGCTGCCGCCCCCCGGCTTCTCAGAAGCGGCCCGCGTTGAGCGCCTTCTGAAGCCCCTCCGTGGTCTGCTTCCCCCAGTCCCCGTCCTGAGGGACACCCACGTGCGCCTGGAGGGCCTTGACGGTCTGCGGACCGATCTGGCCGTCGACCGGCACATGGAGGTGGCTCTGGAGGGCCTTCTTGGTGTTCGGCCCGAACTGCCCGTCCGTGCTCACACCCAGCACCCACTGGAGCGCCTTGACGGTCAGCGGCCCGAACCCGCCGTCCACGGTGAGCGGGCAGAACGGGTTGTGGTTCGAGGACGGCGGAGTCGGCGAACCGGTACCGCCGCCGGGCAGCCGAAGATAGGTGATGGGCTTCGGATGCGAGTTCGCCTCGTCGGCCACGGTGGTCTTGAGCGGACCCGCCTCCTGGCCGTGGGACACGCACAGCGCCCCCAGCCCCTTGGCCGCGCTCTCGACGAGGACGACCACGTGGTCGCCGCCGCCCGGGCCGAAGACCACGAAGTCACCGGGCTGGGTCTCGGCCGCGCTGATGTGCTCACAGTGGTCGAGCATCGTGCCGGTGTAGCCCTCCCCGTTGAACCCGCTGCCGTTCGGGTCCCCAGCCCCGCTCCACTTCGCCATCAGCGTCGCGAAGCCGGAGCAGTCGGTCGTGAAGGGGAGATGATGCACGGCTATGCCGATGGGCATCGGCCGGGCCTCCGAGGGCTTCGGCGGGTAGTGGATGTCTGCCGTGTGCTGGACCCCCCAGAGACAGTTGCTCACCATCGCCTGACGGACCTGTGCCGTGGTTGTCTGAGCTGTCGTACTCATCCTGCACTCCTGTTCGTGAACCTGTTGGACACGGTGTCAGTGCGCAGGGGGTGACGTCGTTGGCGTTGCGTCACCGGTTGATTGACGCTACGTCCACTGCCGTGCCGGCTGCCTCCAGGACCTGGCGGCGGTAGTCGCCCGGGGGCATGCCGTGCGCCGTGCGAAAGGCGCGGCTGAAGTCGGCGGCGTGGCGGAAGCCCCAGCGCGCACCGAGGACATGGACCGGATGATGGCGCAGACGCGGGTCGCCGAGGTCGGCCCGGGCACGCTCCATGCGCAGGTGGCGAATCCAGGCCGCGACGGTGAGTTCGCGGTGCTGGAAGAGCCGGTGCAGATAGCCCAGGGATATGTGGTGGTGGGCGGCGATCGCCGCGGGCGTCAACTCCGGGTCCGGGAGGTTGAGTTCGACGAACGCCTCGATCCGGGCGAGCAGCGCCTGCCGACGGGTCTCGGGGGACAGCCGGTCCTCGGCATCGAGGTACGAGGCCAGGGTCGCGGCGGCCAGGTCGAGGGCCACCCCGCCGAGCCGTCGCACCTCGCGCTCGCCGACCTCGCCCCGTCTCACAACCCCGGCGACGCCGACCAGATAGCGGGCGAAGACGGCGCTCATCCCGGTGCCGCCGGACATGGCCCGCGCGAGCAGCGGATACAGCCGTTCCGGACGCAACGGCAGCGCGGCCCTGGGCAGTTGAAGCATCACCATCTCCCCGCGGCCGACCCCGGCGTGCGTTTCCAAGGGCTGAGAGGTGTCGTGGAGCAGGAGATGGCCCGGGGTCAGCCGGGACTCGTTGTCCCGCTGGGCACAGCACAGCTCGTTCGCCATGACGACGCTCAGCCCGTACCGCTCGGGGTCCGAGCGACGCACCAGGGCCGACGAGCGCACGGAGTGCAACTCGGGGTAGTCCAGCGCCGTCAGCAGGACCGGGCCCAGCTCCGCCACCGTCACCGTGGACCGGAAGTCGTCGGCGTGCGGGCTGCTGACCATCGACGGCACGATGTCCTGGGCCATCTGCTCGCACCACCACGGAAAGCGGTCGGCGGGCGGCAGATCCTCACTGCGCATGGTCACGATCACGTACTGTCCTCCCCCGGAAAGTCGCCGAAAACAGGACAGCACAGCAGATTCAACGCCCTGCCATGGAACCCCCAAACGACCCCTTCGCTCTCGCAACCACTGGGTCAACTTGTCGTCCCTCCTCTTCGGAGGGAATCCCCGCCTTGAGGCGGGGAGGGAGAATCCGATCCTGAGCCCTGCGGCGCGGAGCGCCGCAGCATCGCTTCACAAAGCTTCCACGGCGGCACGGCGCTCAGTCCGGCTGCTTCTGGTTCTCGATGTAGTCCTTGACTACCTGGAGAGGTGCGCCGCCGCATGAGCCGGCGAAGTAGGAGCCTGACCAGAAGCGGCCGTGCATGATGGCGCGGCTCACTCGGCCGGTGAACTCCTGCCGCAACCGGCGCGAGGATACGCCCTTGAGGCTGTTGACGAGGTTCGACAGTGCGACCTTCGGCGGGTAATGCACCAGTAGGTGCACGTGGTCCTCTTCGCTGGTGAACTCGATCAGGTCTGCCTCGAAGTCCTCGCAGACCTTCCGTATGATCTCTTCGCAGCGGGTGAGCATGGTGTCGTTGAAGACGTTCCGTCGGTACTTGGTGGCAAATACCAAGTGTGCGTGCAGGTTGTATTGGACGTGACGGCCGCGCCGTACATCGGGGTTTGGTTCCCAACGTGGTGACATGAACCAATGTTCGAATTGAGGTCGACCCGACCCGAAGGGGGTGGGCTGAATGATCCGTGCGTGCAAGTTCCTCATGCGGCCCACCGTCCGTCAGGACGAGGCCCTTCGCGAGATGATGCGGGATCACTGCTCGCTCTACAACGGCGCGTTGCAGGAACGCCGCGACGCCTACCGGCACGTGTCGAAGACAAGCGTCACGTACGGAATGCAGTCTGCGCAGCTCAAGGACATCCGGGCTTTCGACCCGGAACGTCAGGGACGCTGGTCCTTCTCCAGTCAACAGGCGACACTGCGACGGCTCGACAAGGCGTTCGCCGCGTTCTTCCGCCGCGTCAAAGCAGGTGAGACGCCTGGATACCCGCGGTTCCGAGGCGTGAACTGGTTCGACACGGTGGACTTCCCCAAGGACGGGGACGGCTGCCGCTGGGACAGTGCGCCGCACGACCCGGTCACCCGCGTCCGCTTCCAGGGCGTTGGGCACGTCAAGGTCAACCAGCACCGGCCGGTGACCGGCAAGGTCAAGACCGTCAGCGTCAAGCGCGAGGGCCGTAAGTGGTTCGTCGTGCTGACGGCAGAGCAGGCACAGCCCGAGCCGTTGCCCGCCACCGGCAGTGTCGTCGGCATCGACGTGGGCATAGCGAACTTCCTCGCCGACTCGAACGGCAACTTCGTTGCCAATCCGCGTCACCGGCAGAAGGCTTCCGTGAAGCTCGAAGCCGCGCAACAAGCCCTGTCCCGGTTCCCGCGATGCAAGGCCAGGGACCGCACCGCCAACCACCAGCGTGCCGTGGAGAAGGTTGCCGAGCTGCATGGCAAGGTGCGACGCCGGCGGCTTGACCACGCCCACAAAAGCGCCCTGACGCTGGTCCGTGAGCATGACTTTATCGCGTACGAAGACCTTAAGATCCGCAACATGAGCCGGGCCCCCGCACCGAAGCCCGACCCCGACAGGCCAGGCGAATTCCTGCCCAACGGGGCCGCGTCCAAAGCCGGGCTCAACCGCTCGATAGCTGATGCCGGATGGGGGGTGTTCCTCGCGATCCTGAACGCCAAGGCTGAAAGAGCCGGACGGGAAGTGATGGCCGTGGACCCCCGCAACACCTCCCGGCGGTGCCCCGAATGCGGGCACACCGCCAAGGAGAACCGGCCCACCCAGGAGAAATTCCACTGCGTTTCGTGTGGCCACCGCGCGCACGCGGACACGGTGGGCGCCCTGAACGTTCTACGGGCCGGGCTGGTCCGCCGCGAAGCTCAACCCGCTTAGCGAGAAGCCACCCCGTTTACGGGGTGGAGGAGTCACCGTCTTACGTTCCGAGGAGAGACACGACCAGGGTCGCTCGCTGACCGGGCGAGGCTCTTGGACCTGCGCTGATGCCGGCCAGGTCGAGTGCGTTCTCTCTTGCTGGGGGATTTGATCAGCTTCGGTGTTGACTGGGGGGTGGTCGAGGCCCGGGGAATTCGGGCCGACCCTACCGAAGATCCGCATTGCGGTCGTGCTCGACGGTCCGCCCCCCCCGCGTCCAGGGACGCGTTGCCGGGGCCCTCCTCACGCTGGTGTTGTGGTGCTGTCCGGAGGCCGGCGCAGGCGATGCAGGCAGACCACCGAGGCGAGGACGGTGCGGCGTTCGGAGGCTTCCAGGCGCGGGTCGGTTTCGACGACGTACTGCTGCAGCCCGATCCACGAGTCGGTGGTGCTCACGGTGACCCGGCCGAGGATGTCCGGTGCCGGGCTTCCTTCCGGATCTGTCTCGGTGAGCTGCCATCGGGTGAACGGGAGCCCCGGCCGGGTGAGGAGGAAGCGGCGTTGCCGGTGGGTGTGGAGGATCAGCTGCCGGGTGGTGAGGTATCCAGGGGCGTTGGCGGTGCCGACCTCCTGGTCCGCGGCGTCGGTGAAGCGGAACTCCGCCGGCCCGTACTGTTCGATACGAGCGATGAGCTCGCCGGATGTCGTCGTGAGGACCGAGTGCGTGGGGTCGGTGCGTGTGACATGCGCGAGTGGGATCCCGGTGATGGTGGATACGGCCAGGGCGGGACCTGTGTAGCTGCGCCATCGCGAACGCTTCGGCTGCCCCACGACGACGGTTTCCAGATCGAACAATTCGGGTTGCGCCATCGGTCTTCCTTCCCCGTCGTGCGATGTCGCCCGGGATCGTGTCATGGTGCGCAGGGTTCGGCTCGATCAGGAGAGAGAAGCAGTAGGAAGCCCGTGAAACAGCTGGTGCACATACACAGAGTCCGGTTGGGCAGCAACGAGTTTCGGGTGATTCGGGCAGACCCGACCCCGGAACGGTTGGCGCTGCGCGACGACCGTCATTGGCTGTCGATGTACGCCGACCGGCATGCCGCAGCCCAACTCGTCGACCTGTGGGCGTTGGCCGCCCGGTCCGCGCACTCGCTGGTCTACCTGCCCATCCGCGCCAACCCGGTCCCCAACGGCGTCATGAGCGAAGGTGAACCGGTCTCGCTGGACCTGGTTCTGGCCCACCACAGCCTGCAGTTTCCGATCGCGTCGTGGAAACAGGTACGGGCACGACTTGGTGCCGGCACACCACAGACCCCCACCACCCCGGCCCAGGATTTCCCCGACGAGGCGGTCATCGATTACCGGCAGCGGCAATTCCGGTCGTACCGCGACCACCTCGATTTCCACATCGCTGCGCATACGCTGTTCATCGTGGGCAGTTCCACCGCGTTTCGCGAGCACGGCACCACACTTCGCGGCCTCGTCGACGAAGCCCCGTCCCATCTGCATCGCCACCCGGACGCCCGGCACTTCTGCGTAGAGCTCAGCCCCGGCCCCTGGCCACGGCCCCAGACCCGTCGCAACGTACCCGCAAGCCTGCACATCCAGTACTCCAGCACCTGGCGCATATGACAACCCGTCGTGACGCGCCGCTCTCCCCAGCGGCTGTCGGGCCGCTCCGTTGCCCGTCGGCACCTCGGCCCTGGGCCCCGCGCCCAGATGTCGGTGGCTGCACGTACGGTCTGGACATGACTGATCAGTGGTGGGTGGGCATACGTCAGCGGGTCGAGGCGGCAGGCGGAGGGCCAGGCGGCGACAAGGTGTTCGGGGCACCGGGCCACAAGTGGGTCCTGGAGGAACCGCTCACCCAGGACGAGCTTGCCGAACTCGAGGCTCAGATGGGCGTGCGGCTGCCGGAGGAGTACCGGACTTTCCTGCTCCACGTCGGCGCGGGCGGCGCGGGCCCTGCGTATGGTCTGTTCCCGGTTCGGCGCGAGCAAGGCCGCTGGCGCTGGGAAGGCGACGGCGCGGACATGGCCGACCTGTCGATGCTTTCCGAGCCGTTTCCCGAACAGGGCCCTGACCCGAAGCTGCTCGACGACCTCCTTGCCCAATGCCCCGAGGAAGAGGACTTCGACAACACTGAGGACTTCGACGCCGCCATGGAGGGATGGGACGAGCGCTGGGGGGATGTCATGTTCGCCCCGGAGCGCACCGCCGGCGCCATCGTGATCTGCCACCTGGGCTGCGCCCAGAGGGAGTGGCTGATCGTCAGCGGCAGCCACCGCGGCACGATCTGGTCCGACAACCGGGTGGACGACGTAGACCTCGCCCCGCTGCTCGACGACGACGCCATGCCGGTGGGGTTCGCCCGCTGGTACACCGAATGGCTGGAGAAAGCCGAACACACAGCCCCGTAGGCGATGGGCTGGACGACGTTCGGTCTTTACCGGTCGCGAGGACACCACGCTGAACTGGCGGAAGACGTCCGCGCGTTGACGCCGTGGGTCGCCCGACTCGACGCGCGGGACCAGCTCATCCTCCACTCCCCGCGCCAAAGGATCAGGTCTGCCAGAAGCGACGGGGAGACCGTGATTGTCACACCCGACACCATCCCCCTCAAGTGCCCTTTGACTAGCCGGAGTTGACGTCGGATCGTCCCGAGGGGATCATCCACTGCCCAGACTCCGATGGACGGAGCCCTGCGCAGGGTGTGGAGCCGTGCGCGTGCCGACCGGTCGATGCACCGATGTGTCGTCTTATGCGCCCGTCTACTCGGCCACTTGAACTCTCTGAGGTCCGAGGACCCTTTCATGACCACTGGAAAGACCAGGCGCGCACACGCGTCAAAGCGCCGCCGTCCCGCCCTGCTGGCCGCGGCCGCCGCTCTCGCCATCGCAGGCGGGACAGCCACGCAGATGCCTGCACTGGCCACGGGTGATGCGGCGCCCGCGGAGCCCACCCTGCAACAGGAGTTCACGACCGCCGCCGACACGTACCACGTCCCGCGTCAGGTGCTGCTGGCGGTGGCGTACCAGGAGTCGGCCTGGGACACGCACGCCGGACAGCACAGCACGGACGGCGGCTACGGGCCCATGCACCTGACGGACGTCACTCCCGCGATGATGGCCTCCGGGGACGCGGGCGCCGTCGGCCGTGGCGAGTTGGCGAAGCTGGCCGCCGCTCCGGCTCTGCACACCATCCAGGCGGCCGCGAAGCTGACCGGGCTGTCGGTGAAGGAGTTGCGCACCGACCCGTCGGCCAACATCCGCGGCGGCGCGGCACTTCTCGCCTCGTACCAGAAGACGGTGACCGGCTCGCTGTCGACCGACCCCGCCAACTGGTACGCGGCCGTGGCCCGTTACAGCCAGTCCACCCGACGGCAGGGCGCCGAGGCCTTCGCCGACCGCGTCTTCGCCACGGTGAAGAAGGGCGCCCACCGCACCACGGCCGAGGGCCGCCGCGTGTCCCTGGCGGCCGACAGCGACGTCAGCCCGTCCACCGGACAACTGGCCTCGCTGCACCTGGAGTCCGCGGCGGACACCGAAACCGAGTGTCCCACCACCGTCGCCTGCACCTTCGTCCCGGCGGCGGCGTCGAACGGCCAGGTCTCCAACCGCCCTGCCAACGGCATCCGGATCGACAGCATCGTCATCCACGACACCGAGAGCTCGTACGACGCCGCCATCACCACCTTCGAGCAGGCGGGCGGCGCCGCCGCGCACTACGTCATGCGGTCCTCCGACGGCGCAGTGACCCAGATGGTGCCCACCAAGGACCTCGCCTTCCACGCGGGCAACTACTCGACCAACATGCACTCGATCGGGATCGAGCACGAGGGCTACGCGGCGCACGGAGCCACCTGGTACACCGAAGCGCAGTACGAGGCCACGGCCGAGCTGGTGAAGTACCTTGCCGCGCGCTTCGGCATACCGCTGGACCGCCAGCACATCATCGGCCACGACAACGTCGCCGGACCCAAGTCGTCCCTCGTCTCCGGCATGCACTGGGACCCGGGCCCGTCCTGGGACTGGAACCACTTCATGGGCCTGCTCGGAGTGCACACGTCGAAGCACGGCGTCGGCCCCGTCGGCTCCGTGGTCACCATCGCTCCGCGCTTCGACGACAACACGCAGACGGTCCAGATCTGCCCCTCCGACGACCCGACCGGTGCCACGACGGCGTGCACCGAGGTGCAGCAGCCGTCGAACTTCGTCTACCTGCGCACCGAACCGAGCGACACCGCCCCGCTCTTCGGCGACCAGGCGATCCACGCGGGCGCGGCCGGCACCGACCGGATCAACGACTGGGGCAGCACGGCCGTGGCGGGACAGCAGTTCGTGGTCGCCGGTCAGGACGGCGACTGGACCGCCATCTGGTACAGCGGTGCGAAGGTGTGGTTCCACAACCCGGACGGCTGCAACACTGCCCCGGCCCACGGCGTGAAGGTGATCGCAGCGGCCGGCACCTCGTCGGTGGCGGTCTACGGCTCCAGCTACCCGGACGCCGGCGAGTACCCCTCGGGCCTGTCTCCCTCGACGCAGGCCCCGTTGAGCATGTACGTGGTCCCGGCAGGTCAGGCCTATGTGGCCACTGCGGCACCGTCCCTCACGGACGACTTCTTCCCCTCCAGCGGAACGGTCGTCACCGGCGCCAAGGCGATGTACACCATCCAGTACAACCACCGGGTCGCCCTCGTGTACGCCGCGGACGTCACGGCCACGGACGGCTGACGGCCCGTTCCGCCTCCGGAAGGCTTTCGCCGGCCGCCTGGTCGACCTCGCCGCCCCTCGGGCGGCCGGCACCCTTCACCAGTACATGAGCGCGATGGAGCCGCTGCCCCAGCTGGAGTAGAGGCGGGCGCGGGCCACGTAATGGTGGTCCTTCACGAGCCGGACATCGAGGCGTCCGTTGCGGTCCTGCCCGCTGTCGTCATCGCCGGCGACGTACCGCAGACCGTCGGCGGTCTCCTCGAACAGGGCCAGGACGACGTCGCTGTTGCCGAACGTGCCGACCTGGTAGCTGCGGGTCTCCGGTGCAACGATCTCGAAGTCGGCCTGGTCCCCGGTGGCGAGCCGCATCGGCGTGGACTGGAACGGCTGGAGCCGGGCCGGCTTGGCGGCCTTCGGCGGGTACCACTGCAGCACCCGCTCCTTGTCCGTCGCGGACAGGCCCAGCGTCTCCGGGATGCCGTCACGGTAGGCCTCCGGGCGGACGATGAGGCCGGGCCCGAAGCTGTACTCCATGATCGAGTCGGGATCCCAGGACGAACCCGTCACCTCGTTCTGCGACAGCTTGCGCAGGATGTTGTCGAACGTGACCTCGTGAGGCCAGTTGTTGGGCGGTCCGCCGAGGTCCTGGTAGACCTTCGCCTCGTCCCAGACGATCCCGGCGAACGGGTTCTGGTGCTCGTGGGCGAAGCCGATCGCGTGCCCGATCTCATGCAGCGCGGTCGCCCTGCCGTACGGGGTGGTCAGGTCCCAGCCGAACGTCATGGTCGCCTCGGTGACGGGGATGCCGAGGTTGTCCCGGCCGACGTACGACGCGGACCCTTCGCTCTCCCGGAACAGGATGCGGATCTCCGAGTCGCCGGGATCGGCCACCTCCTGGAACTCCAGCCCGATCCCCAGGGCCTTCCAGGCCCGGAAGGCGTGCCGGACTTCCTCCAGTTGCTCAGGGCCACCGATGTCGCCGCCCTGGTCGAGGAATGCGTAGTGCAGGACGGTGCCGTTGATCCACTTGGCGCGGACCAGGAGTATGGCCCTGGACCGATTCGGGTTGAGGTCCGGGCGCAACACGGGTTGGGACTGCGGGTGTTGAGTGCAGTAGCGGGGCACGGCGGTCCCGCTCTCGGCCGACGCGTTCATGACGCCTCCTTCGCACGCGTGCCTTCTGCCGCGAGGGCGAGCGCATACGTGGCCGTCGGCCGGTGGCCGGGCGAAGGAGGAGGCCGGCGGCGCGACAGTGATCGCCACCACGGTGTTATGGCTCTTGCTGAGAAGCCCGGCCTGATGCTTCCAGCTTCTTGCGCTTCGTGACGTTCTGCAACTTGTGAAAGCCGTGACCCCTTACTCACTTATTGCCCAAAGGATCTTCACTGTTTCTGAATCGATTTCCTATGATGCGGAGATCAACAGGCCCGACCGGAGGGGGACTTCGGCGGGCCTCTCAGGTTCCCTTGGGGGATTCATGCGTATACGTGTTGCGGCCGTCACCGTCTCCGGTGCCGTCGTTCTCTCCGCGCTCGCTCTTCCGGCCGCCGCTCAGGCGTCGGAGCGCACGGCTGCGTCGACGAAGCTCAGATCTTTCGCCTCCGACGCCTCCACGACCGTTCGTCCGAACGACTCCTTGGGCAACACCAAGTTCTCGAACGCGGTCATCAACGGTGGCAAGGACATCGTCCTCGGCGTCACCGGCACCAAGTCCGTGACCGTCACGTACACCGCCACCGACCAGAACGGCGTCGCCCTCACCGAGGCCTTCCTGTGGCAGGGCACCGACAGCTCGACCACGGACGGCATCACCGGCGGCCTGGGGACGGACGACGACCCCAGCTGCACGGAGACCGCGACCCAGGGCGTCTACAACTGCAAGGCCGTCTTCAACATCCACCCGGCCACCGACATGAAGGACAACGGCGTCGCAGGGACGTGGAAGCTGTTCCTGGGCGCGTGGGACCTGTACGCGAACGCCAGCTACAACGACGACGTCGCCACCACCGCGATCAAGAAGGCCTCCACGCTGACCGCCAACGCCACGCCCGAGCCGGTCAAGAAGGGCAAGACCATCACGGTCACGGGCAAGCTCGCCCGCGCGAACTGGTCGACGGGCAAGTACGCGGGTTATGCGTCCCAGCCCGTGAAGCTGCAGTTCCGCAAGAAGGGCAGCAGCACGTACACCACCCTGAAGACCGTCAAGACCAGCACCACCGGCGTCCTGAAGACCACCACCAAGGCCACGGTCGACGGTTACTACCGCTACGCCTTCGCGGGCACCGCCACCACCGCCTCCTCGACAGCGACCGGCGACTTCGTCGACGTCAGGTAAGCAGTCGGGCGCGCCGCCCGCCGCGCCCGGCGAAGCCGCCCAGCCGCCCGCTCGCAATCTCCCGCCTTCCTGGACCAGTCGGCCTGGCTAAGGCCTTCGGCCAGGACCGGCCCGGAGTCGTACAGGGCATGATCACCCCGTTCGACTCCGGTGCCGACGAACTCATGCGGCCCTGCTCCGACGCCGCTACCCGCGTCGGAGCTCTACCGTCGGCCGGCGCTTCTTGCCCTGGTCAGTAGGCGCCGTGGTAGGCCAGCCCCAACACCAGGGCGGCCGCAGCGGTGGCGAGGAACACGATCCCGCCGACGACGTTGCGGGAACCGACCCGCAGGTGGGCGAAGATGGCGCCGACGAAGTAGAGCACGAGGCCGACGGCGGCCAGGGTTCCCAGAACGGGCACGGCAAGCCCGGCGAGCAGCCCCGCGGTGCCCGCTGCCAACAACATGCCCAGCACCGGTACCCACTTGCGGGGGATCCCTTTCATGTCCGCCTGGGTCTTGGGGTATTCGTGGCCGATGAGGTAGGTGACGGCGGCGGCACCGTTGAAGACCACGCCGAGGAGAGTCACCGTAAGGTAGGCGGCGAACAAGTTGTCTCCGTTTCTGGGACGAATGACGCTGCTGGGCAGCCCGTCGCGAGATGCCCTTCCCCTGGATGACCGATTGGCGGCTCGTTTTCGTGACAACCCGACGTTGGAGGGCACACGCACCTGATTCCGCCGGGGGATCTCGGGGCGGCCGGGATCAACTATTCGAGGTTCACGAGGACTTCGAGCGGAGCGGACCGTGCTGGTGCGGGAAGGTCTGGACCGTCCTGGTCGGTTTGCGGCGGGTACAGGCCCGGAAAACGTCACTCTCGCTGGTCGGATAGGCTCTTCCTTTCCTGGCAGTCTGCCGGACCGCTCTCTTGTGAGGGCGCGAAGTCAGAGGCGGTAGCCATGGAGTCGGCGTCTGCATTCCCGCCTTCGCGCAGCGAGCCGGCGCACAGTGCCCGCTGGTCTTCGAATCGGGGATAAGGTCCCCGGGCCACTGTCCGACGTCGGCGCCGTCGAACTGGATGTGTCCGCAACTCGCGTCGGCGAGGCGCGGCACGAGGTGCGCGGCGGCGGACTTTCCCGAGCCCGATCCGCCCACCGGATTCAGGGTCCGCCCGCGGCGCAGCCTGAGGTCGACGTCGTCGACCGCGCGCAGAGTCGGCAAGCGGCGCCCCGGAAAGCCGGGCCGCTGAACCACGGCAGCAACGTTGTGCGCTGTGTTCAGGCCGCGGCTCGGAATACGTACGCCGTCATGGGGGCGGTGACCGGCCCCGGGCCCAGACGGGCCGTCATCTCTTCGATGACGGTGGCTCGGACGGCCGGTGCGTCGCCGCGATCCTCGACGGCCGCACGCACCGGCGTCCCGGTGAGGTATCCCGTGGCGAGATCGGCGGTCGACGGAGCCCGGCCCTGAAGCGTCAGTTCCAGCTGGTCCTCGACGGTGAACCCGGCGGCCGTCAGGTCGTCGGTCACGAGGGTGGGGTCGGCGTAGCCGTGCGGAACCGTGGCGAAAAACCGCGGCGGGTCGACCGGGAAGGCCCGCTCCAGTCCGGCTTGCAGCGCGACTTCGAAGCCGTGCGTGGCGAGTGGGGCCCAGGTGTTGAACAGGAACCGGCCGCCCGGGGCCAGCACTCGGCGGACCTCGGTGAAGGCGGCGACCCGGTCGGGAAAGAACATCACACCGAACTGGCAGACCACCAGGTCGAAGCTCGCGTCCGGGAACGGCAGCTGCTGCGCGTCGGCCTGCCGCCAGGCCGCGCCCGGGGCCCGGGTCGCCCCGAGAGCGACCATGGTCTCGTTGAGGTCGGTGGCCGTGACCTCGGCTGAGGGTGCCGTCGCGAGCAGCTCGGACGTCAACACGCCAGTGCCTGCTGCCAGTTCGAGGATGTGCCGAGGGTCGAGTGCCGCTGCCCGGGCCGTGAGGTCCTCCGCGAACGGCTGGAAGACCACCGGCACGAGGTACCGCTCGTAGGCGGCCGGCATGGATGCGGACCACCGCCGGTCGGAATCGTTGCCTGTCACCTTCGTGACGGTAGCGCCGTGTCGGCCCACCCCCACCCCGCCGCGCCGCCCTGCGGCCCGGAGCCGGCCCCGCCCGATGGCGGCGCCCACTGTCCCTGATTGCCATGCCGGTCCTCCGTCGCCGCCGAGATCGCATCCAGGTGCGCGCCGAAGCTGCTGACGTGGACCCCTTCTTCCATCACGGCTAGCGACGAGTCGTCCGGACCACCCGTTGCGGTCCTGGCGGGCGGCATGAGCGGCGGACGGATGCTCGCGAGTGCGTGGCCCGGACGTCACACTGTGCTGCGCAGCGCGACCCAGGTGTCGTGGGCCACGACGCCGTCGGCGTCCAGCCCCGGTCCGACTGGAAGGCCTGGACCGCGCTCTCCGTGTCGGTACTGAACTCGCCGTCCACGCCGGTGCTTCCCACGCTGTACCCGCGTTCGGTGAGCATGCACTGAACCTGCTGTACGCGCTTGCCGCTGTCGCCAAGGCGTGTGCGTCCGTTGCCGGAGTAGTACGGGCACTCGGTGAGCCAGGGAGCGGTGTCGGTTCCGCCGGAGGGGCTGTCGGCCGTCGCTGAGGGCGAGCGGGTGGTGCTCGGCGCGGTACCTGGAGCAGAGGCGGTGTCGTGCTGGTCGTTGGCGGAGTCGGAAGCGCCGGGCCGCGGCGTGGAGTCGGTCCGGCTCTCGCGGTCCCCGACCGCGCCGTCGACGTTCGGCCGGGGCTGGCCGTTCATGCTGGGCGACACCTGAGCGCTGGAGTCGCCACGGGGCGCGGTGCCGACGACCTTTGTGGCGCCACCTTTCGCCGGGTCGGCGGCGGGAGGGTCCTGACGTATGAGCAGTAACGGCACCGCGACCACGGCACAGGCCGAGATGCCCGCGACGGCGACCAGCCACCGCTTCCTCCGGGCCCGGGCAGGCGCTCCCACCGGTCCGTCTGCGGCCCTGGCTGCGCTCTCCCGGCCAGGCGGAGCGGATTCGGGCATCTGCGCGGAGGCGACCGGCGGCAGGTCACCCGGAGACCCTGAACCGGACATGCCCGCGACGGGCACGCGGCGCAGCGCCTCGCATGCCCGCTGCCGGTCCAGGACCCTGCTGCGCAGTGGCTGCGGCCAGGTGGACGCAACGCAGTACGCCGCGGCCGCTTCGATGAGGTCCTGCGGGGTGGGCCGCCGCGAGGGCTCCTTGGCCAGGCAGGCGGTCAGCAGGGAACCGAGCTCCGCGTCCGCCGTCGTGATCTGACCGATCACCTCGGGATCGGGGTCCTCGTACGCCACCCGGTGCATCACGTCGACACCGGTTCCGTCGCCGAACGGCGCCCGCCCCGCTGTCGCGTAGACCAGCGTCCCGGCCAGCGAGAACACATCAGACGCCGTGTCGGACCGCCCCTCGCGCAGATGCTCGGGCGACATGTAGGCAGGAGTCCCCACCCGGTTTCCGGTACCGGTGAGCGCACTCGCGTCCGCGGCCTTCGCGATACCGAAGTCGATCACGTGCGCGCCCCGGGCGGACAGCAGCACGTTGGACGGCTTCAGATCCCGGTGCACGATCCCCTCGACGGAGAGGTCTGCGAGAGCCTGCCCCAGCTCCGCCACCAGCCGCCAGACCGCGGCCGGCGCCAGAGGACCGACCTCTCGTACGGCCTCCGCCAGATCGAAGCCGGCGAGGTACTCCGTGGCCATCCACAGCAGTTCGTCATCGAAGCCCGTGCCGGCAAGGCGCGGAGCGTGCGGCGTACGAAGACGGGCGTGCACCGATGCCTCGCGCTCGAACCGGCGCCGGAACCTGGGATCCTCGGCGTACTCCGGCCTGATCACCTTCACCGCGACCAGACCGGGGCCGTCGTCCGCGCAACGTGCCAGGTAGACCCGTCCCATGCCGCCACTGCCGAGCAACGCCATCGGCACGTAGGGGCCCACGCGCCCGGGGTCGCCGTTCCGCAGTGGTGAGCAACCGGTCTGCCGCAGCGCGGCGGCGGCATCGGCCGCCGGCACCGGCCGCTCTTCCGACAAGAAATCTCCCGAAGTCACGTTCGTCGTACGCCAGTTCACCGAAGTGGGATACGAGGCTAACCCCAGCCCGCGCGCGTGTTCAGGGAATCGGTCACTTCTGTCGCACGGGTCACTGGAAGGAGGACGTGTGGAGATTCGGAGGGGGTTGTGAAAAGCCGTCAACGGGTTGGCTGGCCGGCTGGGAGCGCCGCACCGCACATCGTCCTCGCTGCCGACGTACACCGTCTCGTCCGCCGGCATGGGCGTTGCATGTATCTCTCCGCCGGTGTGCAGACGTCGGCGTGCCTCGCCCGTGACCGCGTGTACCGCCCAGAGCGGCTGGTCCTCACGGTCGACGCCTACGGAGCCGCCGCCGGCCATGGGCGTGGACCACGCCGGACTGCCGAAGGGGGGCACTGTCACCGTGGTTCACCGCTGGGGCATTCCAGCGCGATCAGGCCGTGGTCATGGCCGGTACGGACGCTGCCGCGGGCCACCCGCCGCGCCTCTCCGGCGCGACGATGGACGCGCATTACCGGAGAGGTGCTCATCGGCCGGGGCCCTCACCCCACCGTCGGGCTCGGCGGGACCGTGCTGTCGGCCGGGGGCGTGAGGGTGACCTGCGGTTGGCCCGCGACGGCGGGCGGTGGGGTGAGGTCCTTGGCCGGGAGCGTGGGCGGCGAGGTCTCCTGGAAGAGGGCCTGGTCGAAGTCGACGAGGCCGGTCTTCTCGACGTCCGTGATGTGGTCCAGGACCGTGTCGTTCGCCTCGTCGGCTAGCGCGCGGACCAGCGAGTTCCTCGTGGTGCTGCGGACACTCGCGATCGTGGTGAGCAACTGGCCGTCCGCCGCGCGCACGGTGGTCGCCATGTCGGCGCCGAACTGTTCGGCGCCGTCGGCGTTCAACCGGGACACGAACCCCTGCTGTTGCGGCGACGGCTGGTCGGGCAGCGCGATGCCCAGCTCACTGGCGGTCTTGCGGCAGGCGGCGTCCAACGAGGCGGCCCCGGCAACCAGTTGCTGCCCGACGGTCCTGACGGCCTTCGTCGTGCCCTTGCGCAAGGTCATCTTGCCGACGGGGTACTCCCACAGTCCGGCCGCGCGCACCTTGACCACGAAATCCTGGTCGGCTTCCGTCAGTTGTCCGCTCTCCGGGGCGGCGATGACCCGCTCGGGTGCGCTGTTGACCTTCTGGACTCCGAGCATGGCGGGGTAGAGGAGGGACCCCAGGGTGGCGGCGAGCGCACCACTAACAAAGAGGGTTCCCGCCGCGTTCCGTGAAACGAGCACCGTGTCTCCTGATCCGGCTTGCGGATCCCGCACGCACGGACATACGAACGCGGGGCCCCTCAGAACCTCTTGGGCTCGCAATGACTTCGCAAAACCGCGCGGCGATCGCGCAGGTGACCCACCTGGACCGGCAACAGCCAAGAGAAGAAGGGCCGTTGGTCCCTATCGATGGGCCCATGCAGGGACCGTTGGACCCTATCCCGACCGGGTGTCTCACGGCCGATCATGGGGCGGCGGCCGGGAAGGGCCACGTCCATTCCCGCACTTGCGGTCCTTCCCGGTCTGTCGATGACGGCATCGGCGTATCAAATGTCCCGGTGATCAGATGTCCCGGGTCTTTCCACCGTGCCAGCTTGGCCCTCCCGTTCCCCTCCTTGCCATTGCCTCCTGATCACAAGGAGGCGAGGATATTCGCTTCCTTCTCCGAGGCGATCCCGTGCTCTGCCCACCTCGGGTGGCCCAGGGGACGCCCATCCGCTGCGAGCCAGGCCCAGGTGTCGCGGACCGTTTCTGCGACTGGTCGGCACCGTAGTCCCGCAGCAACCGCCCGGCTGGAGTCAACCGCCCAGGTGCCGGCGTGCGTGCGCCACAGTGGCGACTCGGTCCACTGAGCAACGCCGTGGTCGACAAGTACATCCGGCTTCACCCACACGGGCGGTCCTACTCCTCCGGTGGGAAAGGCACTCGCTGATGAACCCCTCGAAGGCGATCCCGTCTGGGTGGGTGAGGTGTAGCCGCCGCTCGTGTCGCTCGCGGCCTGGTCCAGGGCGAACTCGGCCACGTCGCGGACGTCGACCGGCGGGATCCGCTGTCTGCTCGGCGCTGGGGCGAGGATCTTCCCGCCCTGCTTGGCCCGGGTCAGTCACCAGGGGAGCCGTCCAACGTGCTCCCCGGGGCCCAGGATGACCCCGGGGCGGAGGAAGACCGCGGCATTCCCGAACACCTCGGTCAGGGACTGGTGTGGCCACCC
Source organism: Streptomyces sp. CA-249302 (assembly GCF_050936785.1). NCBI lineage: Bacteria > Bacillati > Actinomycetota > Actinomycetes > Kitasatosporales > Streptomycetaceae > Streptomyces > Streptomyces sp. CA-249302. Next base: position 10,692,226 of record NZ_JBNJMG010000001.1, read on the forward strand.
CTGGTAGACGGACACGGTGGAGATGTGTACCCAGCGGCGAGCTGCGGCACTTGGGGCGGTTGTGGCCAGCAGGATGTCGCGGGGCGGGAAGTCGGAGCTGGACGTCGATCACAGCGTCCCAAGTCCCTTGCCGGGCGAGGCGCTGAAGGTCATCCCCGGCTGTTCGGTCCCCGCGTACCGTTTCGACGCCTTCAACGTCCTGGCCGGAGCGTCCGCGGTTGAAGGTGGTGACAGACCAGCCTTTCGCGAGTACCCCTTCCGTAATCTTCTTGCCCAGGAACCACGTTCCGCCGATCACGAGAATCCTTGTGCGTCGATCCTGCCCTGTCAGGGCAGAGGAATGACAGGCGGCGTGGTCGGGTGTGGCCGGCACACGCGGGGAGCGCGGTGAGGCCGCAGGTTCAAATCCTGTCGTCCCGACCAGCCTTGATGCAGGTCGTAAGCCGTTCGCTCGATTACGGGAGGACGGATATTTGCGTTCCCCGGGGGATTGCGGTCGCGCCTGCCGAGCACGGGGGGCGAGCGGCGGATCCGCCGACCAACGGGCGCGCCATGACCCGGCTGCGCTTGATCCTCGCCGACTGCGCGCCCGGCGCGATCCTGGCGGACTCACGCCACGAGCGGCGCTTCGACGGGATGGCGGCCGACGGGGGCAGCCTGCCACCGCTGGTCCTGCTCGACGACGACCTTCCCTCGACGACTCGCTCGTCCTTGTCGCCGGGCGGCGACGCACGCCGCGGCGGTACGACGGTTACCGGCTGGACGTCTCAGGGTGTCCGGGCCGCCGCACTGGTGTCCGCGGAGGCGGGTCTTGACTGGCACATCGGCAGATTGCCAAGGGCTTGCCGGGAAATCAGAGTCCTTGTGGACGATCTCCAGCTGGCGGTCGAGCACGGTGATGGTCCAGTTGACCAAGCGGCCGGCGAAGCCCTGGTCCGCCCAGATCTTCTTGATACCCGGATGGCCGAGACGCGTCCACAGCAGCGGTCGGCGGGCGCCATCCCGATCCTGCACGCTCGCCGCGACCACGTGCACGGTCAGCAGCAGGCCGGGGGTTTCGGTGACGATGAACCGCTTACGGTCCTTGACCTCCGTGCCCGCGTCGAATCGTCTGGTGGCTGCCGGAACGGTATCGGCATTGCGGACGGACCTCGAATCGATTAAGCCCGCGCTCGGCTCGGCGTCGCGGCCGTCGGCTTCACGGTTCTGGCCGCGCAGTGCGTCGTGGATGCGTTCGACTGTTCCGTCGTCGTGCCACAACGTGAACTACCACCCAGTACGCCGTCGGCCACGGCGTGAAGTCCTTCGGCGGCTGCCGCCAAGCGCAGCTCGTCCGCGAGACGTAGAAGATCGCGTCCGCGATCCGCCGCAGCGGATACTTCTCCCGCCGCCCTCCCTTCGGACCCGCCCTCGCAGACGGCAGCAACACCTCCACCAACGCCCACTGCTCGTCCGTCAAGTCCGACGGGTGCTCTCCCCCCAGCACCGCTCACATGAGGCTCAATGACCACGCACCCACCTGGGCACGGCAGATCTCAAACACGGTCTCAGATTCGTGCAGATGCAACAGCAGAGGGATCGCCTCTGACTGAACCGCTCCGGGTCTGATGGAGACTCCGAACTGTCCCGAGTTGGGCGGAGTCGAGTTCTGGCTGGTCGCTGCTAGGTGTGCCGAGCAACTGCCCTGTATCGATGGGATGTTGGCGAGGCCTGACATAGATCGTCTGGTCGCTGACGCCGAAGAGTTGGGCGGCCTCGGCGACCTTTCTGCCGGATCCGACGAGATCGAGGACCGTGTGGCGGAACTGTGGCGGATGGCGGCGGGGCATCGCGACCTCCGAAGGCTGCTGGATCGTCAATTGTCCAGCAACCCGACTCCATCAGATCCGGGGCATACCACGTTGAATCCGGACTGAAGAGCGAGGACGAGTTCCAGCCTCGTGTCGGTGTCGTGCAGCTTGTCTCCGAAGAGCTTTTCCAACTGCCGGAGCCGGTAGCGGATGGTCTGCGGGTGGAGGTGCATGCGGGCGGCCGTGGCAGGGACGTTGCACCCACCGAGCAGCCAGGCCAGTAGTGTCTCGCGGAGTCGGCTGCGTTGTGCTTCAGGAACCGCCTCCAGCGGTGTCAGGGCGCGTACGGCGATCTGCGCCAAGAGCGATTCGTCGCTGTACAGCAACAGCGCTGGTAGGTGGTCGGCACATCGCAGGAGGCCCTGCTGCGGCAGGACTCCACGCTCCATGAGGTGAAGGGCGCGTGTCGCCCAGCGCAGCGAGTGCGCGGCTTTGGCCAGGGGCACAGTCGGACCGATCACCACCGGGCGCCCGAGCAGCGCCAGAGGCAGCGCCGTGTCACTGACACCGGCCGCGCCGACCTGGTCGGACACGAGCAGTCGCGGGGGGTGTGCATCGAAGTCCGCGACGGTTCCCATCGGCCGGCCGAACGGCTCCTTGTGGGAACCGTCTGTGCCCGGTCCGAACACCACGACCGCCACCTGCTCCGGTACTGCCCACCGCGCGGCGTTGGCTAGTGCCTGAATGGCTGTCGCCTCCGCGGCGTCCTCGCGGAGCAGCAGTTCCAGCAACTGGCGCTCGCGTCGGGCCAACTCGTCCGAGTCCCTCAGCTGCGCGTCCGCGTGCCCGGCCGCGGCGGCCTCGGCCACTTCGTGGATGGTCTGCAGGGCCAGCTGGCCCAGGGCCGACACCAGTGCGGAGTCCAGCCCCTGTTCCTCTGCGGTACGACCCATCAAGCGCCAGGCATGCATCCCGCCGACCCGCAATGCGGACTGGAACGTCTCCAGGCTCCGTCCCGCCAGAGCGGTACTCCATCCCAACTCGTAGTAGGTGCAGATAACCGTGTCACCCGGTCCGGCAGGGTCGTCTATGTGGTCGACGAACAAGGTCAACGCCTCGATCACCCCCGTGCGCAGCTTGCCCGCCAATGCCTTGTCGACCTGCGTGTACTCGGGGACCTGTCTTCGGACCTCGTCCTCCACTTCGGAGGCGACGGCGAGGAGCTGATCCCGCAGCAGCTTTGCGAGGCCCGCCGGAACCGAAAGGAGTGAGTCGTCCGTCGTGCGGTGTGGTGAGGGGGCCATCTTCTGCGCCTTTCGCTCGGATGCGGTTGGGGAGACTGCCACCCACCTGGGGTACGAGAGTCGTGTCTGAGACGCTCGGAAGCACCGGGTCCGTTCCCTTTCGCGGCTCTCGACCCGAACCGATCGAACCCGGGTGTCGGGCCAGGGCGGACACCCATCGCCGGCACCTGGATCTCCTTACAGAGATCCACACATCGAAGCTGGACTTCGCCCCGCCACCGCCGTGAGGAGACCTTACGGATCCACGGGACGGTTGGACAGGTACGTGCCGGCCCCTCCCGCCGACGTGCTGAGCGCGGCCCGGCTAGCGCACCTGCCGACCGCCTCACGACCTACGCCCGGCGTACCGAGCGCCGAACCGCGACGTGAGACGGCCGGGCGGGAGCACGCCATCGCCTGCTCGCCGTGCGTTTGCCCACGATCAAGACACCCGGTGCGAGGCAGAAGTCCTGCGCCGGCTCCTGACCGTGGTCGGCTCTGCGGCGCGACACGATCAGCTCGAAGTGGAGCGAGGCAAACGGGTCAGCCGAACTGTTGCCTCAAAGTACGCGGCTCGGATCTGCCCACTCCTTACGCGCCGGGCCGACGGCCGTCGGGCAGAAAGAGCACCGAGTTGACGTACCGCGGCCCCCGGAAAGGCAGCACACGGCGGAGCAGCCCATGAGAGACGACGTACGAGGCCTGCTCCTGGTGCGCCTCCAGCGGGAAGGACGACAGCGGAACCCAGGTGTCCTCGGGCAGCACCCAGCCCGCGTAACCATGCGCCGTGAGATACCGCACCACCGGGTCGATCGGCTGGATCCGGGACTCGAGCTCGACGAACAGGGCCGGCCGGTCGCGGGCCAGGACGCCAGTCGCGCCGCGCAGTACCGCCAGTTCGTTGCCGTCCACGTCGATCTTGATGAAGCCGACCTCCATCAGGGTCAGGTTGTCGAGGGTGACGCAGGGGACGTCGAGCGCGCGGGCGTGGATGTCACGGCGGACGAGGGAGGAGACGCCGCGGTCGCCCTCGTCGTCCTCTGGCAGCCACAGGCGGGCGACGCCGGGGTGGTCCGAGGCGGCGGCCTGGACCACGCGGACGTTGGCGGGGCTGGCCGAGTCGATGAGGCGGGCCAGATGCGGCACCGGTTCCACGGTCACCACCTGACGGGCATGCCGGGCCAGACGCCGCGTCCACGGTCCGTACCAGCCGCCCACGTCCACCGCCATACCGCAGCCGCGCGGGCACAGTTCGGGGAGCCTGCGCAGCTCCGGCTCGAAGCGCGGGTAGACGTACCTCGCGGCCGAGGCGACCAGGCGTGTCGGCAGGCGGGGCGCGAGGCGCGCCGCGAGGGTTCGGGGAGGCGGCGTCACGGGATCATCCGCATCAGCCGTTCGTGCTCGTCGTCCGTGACCTGCTCCCCGGACACGGGCAGCAACTGGGGGATGCCGTCGGCTATCGGGTAACGGCGGCGGAGGCGTGGGTTGTACAGCACCTCCGCCGTGGGCGACGGCTCCTGCACCGACTCCTTCTCCTCCTGTGCCACGAGATGCAGAGGCCCCTTGTCCAGCGGGCACGCCAGGATCTGCAGAAGCGGGTCGTCGTGGTTCATGGTGTGCCAACTCCTTGGGTCGGGTGAGGGGTTGTCGTGGTGCCGGATCGTGCTTCGGCATGGACAGCAGGACGGCGACCGCCAGGGCCGTGCCCGCGACGCGCAGGGCCAGGCGCAGGGGATCGTGCGGCAGCGCCTCGCCGAAGGCGAGTGTGCCGAGCACCGCGGTGAACAGAGAGGTCACCGTCGTGCACACCGGCACGATCAGCGAGGCCCGGCAGCGTTGCAGTGCCGCCTGCGACATGACCAGGCCGAACGCACCGGTGAAGAGCAGCAGATACGGGTACGGGGAGCACAGCACGCCGATCAGCGACGCGCCGATGCCGCCGGCCGTCAGACGGCTGGAGACGCCCTTGATGGCGAGCGAGCTGACCCCGTACAGCAGGCCCACGGCCACGCCGTACTCGATGCCGGTGGTCGGCAGCCGGTGCCGGTTGCGGGTGTGGTGCTCGGCGGACCAGTACAGCCACACGCCCGCGGCCAGCGACGGCACGCAGACCATCAGGATCAGCGGGTACGGGGCGCTGCGGCTGACCGGGTCCGCGTTCTTGTCCAGGGACAGCACGACCATCAGCAGCGCGGCGAGGATCGCACCGAGCGCGTACCGCTCGCGGCCGCTGGTCTCCTCGCCGAGCAGCCGCGCCGAGAGCAGCACCAGGATCACCAGGCCGGAGACGAAGATGCCCTGCGCCGCGGCGATCGGCAGCGTGCGGTAGACGACGAGCTGGGCGCCGAAACCGGACGCGAGCGACAACGAGCCCCCGATCCACAGCGGGCTGCCCAGCACCAGCCGCACCAGCCGGGCGGGCTGCCGGATGTTCACCTCGGGCAGTGCCGCCAGCGCCCGCTTCTCCAGGACGAATCCGGTGCTGTAGAGGACGTTCGCCAGCAGGGCCGCGACCACTCCCCACCACATCGGCCCTACGTCCTTCGGGCGTGCAGCAGCAGGATCGAGGCCAGCGGCGGTCTGACACAGGCGAGCCGGTCCAGCGGACGCAGCGCACGCGGCACACCGTGGAAGGGCGCGCCCTTCACCGCGACGACCTCGAAGCCCGCCGCGGTCACGAACTCCCGCAGCGCGCGAGCCGTGTACAGCCGCAGATGGCCCACCACCTCGGTGCCCGGGCGGCCGTGGATCGCACGCAGACTGACCTCGGAGAAGACCGGCTGGACGCCCGCGAGCAGCAGGGCACGATTGTACCAGGCCGCCAGGTTCGGGGTGGACAGCATCAGATGCCCTCCGGGGCGCAGGACCCGGCGGAGTTCGTCGAGGGCGGCGTCGGGGTCGACGAGATGCTCGATGACCTCGCTGAAGAGCACCGCGTCGGCGCACCCCGTCCGCAGCGGCAGCCCGCCGCCGGTGAGTTCACCGCGCACGACGTACGGCAGCCGGGCCCGGGCGCGCCGCAGAGCGTCCTGGGACCAGTCGACGCCGATGACGCGGTGACCGGCCAGCAGGGGGGCCGCGGTCGCGGCGGCGGTGCCGTCGCCGCAACCCACGTCGATGACGGTGCCGGCGCCCTGCCCGACGGCCGGCCCCAGGGCGGCGGCCAGCATCCGGGCCTGGCGCAGGCTACGAGGGGTGCCGGAGGCGACGGGGACGGACGGGTCCTCGTAGAAGTCCCGCAGCTCGGGGGGTTTCACGGGGGCGGTCGTCATGGGCCCACCTGCGTCGTGCGCGTCGGCATGTGGGGTGTGGCGTCGGTGGTCATGGGCGAGGGCTCACCTCTGTCGTGTGCAGGTGGTGTTCGAAGAGATCCCGCAGCCGTGCCCCGTCGCCGTGGTCGAGCAGGGCGCGGGACCAGCGCAGGGCCAGGTGAAGGCGGCCCGCCGTCGAGGCGGTGGTCACGGTGAGGCCGCGGGGCATCCGGGCCGGCGCGGAGAACCACACGGCTTGTGCGCCGCCCGCCTCCTCGCCGAAGTCCAGCGGGTAGGGGACGCGCCCGATATTGCTGAGCAGCGTCGTCGACGTCCAGGGGGCCGCCGCTCGGCGCAGCCCCCGGGTGAGCGCGGCGCGGGCGGCCACCGGGGCCCACGGCGCGGTCAGGAGGGCCGCCCCCTTGCCGAGTTGAGGGCGGGGCCGGGACTTCAGGGCTCGGGTGCGGGCGGCCGTGCGGCGCAGGAGGCCGGGCATGTCGTCATGGGCCCGGTCCAGCTCCTCGGCCGCGAAGGGGACGTCGACCAGTCGCGTGCCGTTGCCGATCGGCATCGTGGCGTCGCGAGGGCGGTCGTCCACCGGCATGGTGATCCGCATCGGGCGTGGGCGGGCGCCGTGTTCCCTGTTCCACTGGGCGATCATCAGGGCGGTGGCCACCATGAGCTGGTCGTTCACCGTGTAGGGGGAGCCCTTGGGGCGGTTCGGGAGGGTGAGCTCAGTGACGAGCAGGCCGTTTCCGGGAGACCGCCCGGGGGTGCCCTGGGCGACTCGGGCGGGCGGGATCCATGAGGACGCGGTGTCCGCGGGTTCCTGCGGGACCTCGGCCGGACGGACGGGGGGTGCCGCCGGGGAGTTGTCCCTGCCTCCGTAGATCTCCGCCGTGGTCGCCAGGACCCGCAGGCACGCCGGGCCGTCCAAGGCGGTGTGGTGGACGGTCAGGACCAGCACGGTCCCGTTGTGCTCGGACACCACCTCCAGCCGGACCGGCGGTGAATCGAGCAGCGGCGGGGCGAGGTCCAGCGCCCGGTCCCGGGCGCGCTCGAGGGCGCCCCGGCCCGGAGCCGGGAAGCCCACCACCTCCACATCCGGATCGGGGGTCAGCTCCCACTCGTAGTGGCGCCTGTACCACGGCCGCGGCACCTCCCGCATCAGGATGCGGGGATGGCTGCGCAGGGCCTCGGTGAACGCCCGCCGCAGTCGGGCCCCGTCCAGGCGGCCCGGCAGGTGGACCTCGATGTGGATCGTCTCCGGCTCCTCCTCCTGGAGGCAGTGCCGGGAGACCTCGTCCACGACGGGGAACGGCACACGCACGGCCGGCTCGGCCCCCGCCGGATGCTGCACCGCGGTCATGTCGCCTCGCCCTTCTCCGGTGCGTCCTCCGCGGGAGCGGCCCCGGACTCCGGCTCGGGGGACGACGACGCGATCGTCGTCGACCGGTCCCCGGACCGGCCGGGGCCGCGCGCGGAGATGGTCCCGCTGGAGGCGGGCCCGTTCGGAGATCCCGGCTGCGTCGGATGCCGGTACGGCCGTGACGAGAGCAGTGCCGCCGACCCCGGTCCGCCGAGGCGGGGCTCCCGCCCGACGGGTTCCCGTACGGTGACCAGTGCCGCGAACAGCCCTATCAGCGCGAGGAGTTGGGCGGTGGGACCGAACGTGCCCGCCTCCGCGCCGGACGGGCGTCCCGCGCCCGTCGCGGCGGCGACTCCGGCACCCGCGAGCGCGAGGAAAGCGACGGGCACGAGAAGCGCGTGCCGCTTCCACGCGAGCAGTGCCAGCACCGGTACCAGCAGCGCGAACCAGCCCGCGATCACGATGCCCACCAGGGTGAGCGCCACCGTGCCGAGCCAGAGCCCGGGCTCGAGCGGCGCCTGCTGCGGCGGATCGGGGTTGGGCGCCCGGCGCCGCCACAGGGCCAGGCCCACCAGGGCCGCCAGCGCGACCCCGCTGCCGATCAGTCCGGCGTCGTACGTCGTCCTCGGCTGGTACGACAGCTTCACGGCGCCGCCCGCCCCGGCCGGGATCTCCCAGCCCTGCTGCCAGCCGTCGAGCCGGACCGGGGTCAGCTGCCTGCCGTTCAGGGTGGCCTTCCAGCCGGAGTTGTAGTTCTCATACGTCGTCAGGTACGTGGCCGCTCCCGAGCCGACCGTGACCTCGCGCCGGTCGCCCAGCCAGTCACGGATCCGCAGGTCGCGGCCGGCGTCGGAGGCCGGTGTGACGGTGCCCCGGGTCAGGGCGACATCGGTCAGGGCGAGCGGCCCGGTGTCCTGGGCGTCGACCTGGTGCGCACCCGGGGCGAGTCGCAGCCCGGTGTCCTGCCGGCCCTGTCCGCACAGCCTCACCGTGACCGGCCGCCGCTCCGTCAGATCCCGTACCGTGCCGCGCACGCCCGTCTGGTAGGTCTTCCCGTCCACGCTCAGCACCGGTCCCTTGCCGCACGGCAGCGAGAAGGTCCGGGAGGCCGAGGGCTGCGGCGTCCGATAGTTCTCCAGAGCGGGGATGTACGCCTCCGTCAAGCCCACCGGCAGCTGCAGGTTCTCGTCCGCGGCGGGGTTGTAGAGGGTCAGTGGTGCCGTTTTGGTGATCGTGATGTCCAGTCGATCGGTGGTGATCGGGTCGAAGTCGACCCGCCCGTTCTCGTCGACGGCGGCGATGGTGTCGCCGTACGGAGACGTGATGTGCACCTGCGTGGGACGGGACGACAGCCCGCCCGCCGGGGCGAGGACCATCTCGCCTATGGACTGCTTGCCCTTCCAGTGCAGATGGATCGTCGGCCGGTCGCCCGCGATCCACGCCGTCGTCAGATCGCCGTCGGTGAGGTTGCGTGCGGACAGTCCCGCGCCCAGCTGCGCCGTCGAGTCCGCCGTCGCGACGATCTGGTCCCGCCGGCCGGGCGCGACCTTGTAGAGCAGCTTGTCGAGTGCGTCACCGGTGACCGGTACCGCGCTCGCCTTCAGTTCGTACGTCCCCGCCGTGGCCGTGCTGAAGCGGCGGTGCAGGCCCGACTCGGTGCCCGTCGGGGAGAGCCCGGTCGGGTCGGCGGCGCGGTGGAGGGAGACGATCTGGGCAGCGGCGGTCTTGTCGGCGTCGTCTGCGTCGGCAGGAAGGCGCAGCATCCGGGTGACGCGCACGCCCGGGATGTCGATCTCGGAGAAGCCCGCACCGGTCAGTCCGGAGTGCGGAGCCACGGCGTCGACGATCGTGATCTTCATCCAACTCGTCCGGCCCGGACGGGCCTTGACGGTCTGGGTGGTGCCGTTGGGCTGGAGGAAGCTGGAGACGGAACCCTGTTCCGTTTCCACACGTACCTCTGTCGCCGCCGCGCGGACGCTCTCCTGCGGCAGTGGGGTCACCTTGAACGACGACGGCATGTCCCGCTGGCCGGTGAAGCCGACGCGCAGCCACTGCCCGTCCGGGGAGCCGGGCGCGCCCTCCGTCCACGCGGTGTCCGGATCGCCGTCGAAGGCGTTCACAGGGTCGTACTGCGGCAGATAGAACAGCCAGTTGCCGTAGGAGGAGGCCGTGATGGAGCGGGCGCCGCGTAGCTCGGCCACCGTCTGGTGGTCGATGCCCGTGGTCGGCAGGATCTGCCGGGGCTCGTCACCGGGGTCCTGGTATGCACCGGACGCGTTGTGCTCACTTCGGGTGTACGTGTAAGAGGTGTTGGTGTTGAGCAGCCCGAAGCGTGTGTCGGTGCGGCGCAGCCCGTCGCCCGTGATCCGCAGCGGAACGGAGCCCAGGCCGGGATGGGCGTCCCCGGTCAGCACGGTGGCCCTGCCCCGGAGCGCGGGGTCGGCGACCAGCGGCAGCAGGGACTCCGGGCCGCCGGAGACGACCGCGGTGCCGGCGACCGGCAGCAGCCGGGCCTGCCCGGGCCGCGTCACGTCCGAACTCGCCGGTCTGTAGATCTCCACGGCCCGTTGCCGTGGATACAGCCCCTCCACCTGGAGCGGCGCGTCATGCGCGATGACCCCGCCGGTCATGACCGGGCCGAAACCGGTGACCCGGGTGTACCCGGACTGCTCCAGGGTCCGCTTCACGGTGGTGGTGGGCACCGAGCCGATCTGGTTCGGGTCGAGGTCGTTGCGTACGACGACGTAGTAGATGCCGGCCCGGCTCAAGTAGTCCGCCAGCCCCGGGACTTGGCTGCCCGAGGTCAGCGCGTCCTCGACGGCGTCCATGGCGCGCCGGTTGCCGGGGGTGCCGAAGGGGACGTAGTCCCGTTGTGCCCAGGGGGACTTGGCGAGGACGTCGAGGGGCTGGTCGATGGGGGAGCCCCAGCTGTAGATGCCGTGCGCGGTGGCCGGGACGACCAGGGCGCGGGAGTCGGGGGAGTACTTCTGAAGCCAACTGGCGGTAGTCGTCCAGTACTTGGGGAGCTGCTCGAATGAGCCCGGGTTGAGGATCGAGCCGTTGAGGTACGGCCACAGCAGTCCCGGCAGGATCAGCACGGCCGCGATGAGCGGGGCGAACCGGCGCCCGCGCAGCGGGCGTGCGCCATTGGGCTCGGCGGCGACCGCCACCAGATGGGCGAGGCCCAGCACCAGGGCCAGGGCCAGCCCGGTCTGGAACTTGTAGATGTTGCGGAACGGGGACAGGGCGCTGTTCAGCCAGTCCTGCACGACCCCGTGGAAGGGGGCGCCGAACGAGCCGCCGTACCCGGCGAGGGTGATGAACGCGACCGCCAGCACGGTCAGGACCAGCCAGCGCCGCTCGGGAATGTCCCGTCGCGCCAGCCCCGCGAGCCCGAGTCCGGCCGCGAGCGCCGAGCAGACGATGACGGTCACCGACGCGGCGACCGTCCAGCCGGCCGGCAGCCAGGCCTCACCCAAGTGAAGATACGCCACCCAGTTCCCGCCGCCGCGCAGCGCCTCGGTCGCCGACATGGTCCCGGTCGTGGTCTGCGAAGTCTCGACGTATGGAAGGAAGTTCTCGCCGTAGACGCCGAGCAGCAGCAGCGGGATCCACCACCAGGCGGTCGCCAGGAGCACACCCGGCGCCCACCAGGCGATGAGCTTGCGCCGCCGTGGCCCGGCCGGGCGGGAGAGCAGATAGAGGCCGGCCGGCAGCAGGGAGGCCAGGGTCGCCGTCGCGTTGACGCCGCCCATGAAGGGCACGAGCAGCACGGACCGCAGGGCGGCGACCCGTGCGCCGTACCGCTCGTCGGCCAGCGGCAGCAGCACCCAGGGGAGGAAAGCGCCGGGCAGCGCGGCGGCGGACGTCGACCCGATCACGATCGTGAACACGGGCCACAGTGCGTACGCCCCGGCGGCGAGCAGCCGGGACGAAGCGCTGCCGACACGCAGCCGCTCCGCCAGCCGCAGCGCGCCCCAGAAGGCCACCGAGACGATCAGGGACAGCCACAGCCGTTCCGCGAGCCACACCGGGAGGTGGATCAGCCGGCACAAGCCGTAGTACGGCAGCATCGGCCAGGCGTACCCGACGTACTGGTCCTGGATGCCGCCGAAGCCGCCCCGGTCGTGCCACACCTGACCCAGGTCGGACAGGAACTGCCAGGGGTCGACCGTGACGCCGAGCTTGGTGTCGAAGGTCTGTCGGCCGGGATGCACGGCGAGGAACAGCACGAACAGCGCGGCCCAGAACCCCAGCAGCCATCGTCGCGACCGCGGACGCTCCGGGGGACCGGAGGCGGCTTGCGCGGGGCGCACAGGTACGGGAGGAGGGGCCTGGACCGTGCTCGTCATGGTGCACACCGCCGGAGGATGAGAAGAAGGTTCCAGGTGGCCAGCTCGCGCAGTCCGGGTGTCCTCACCACGGTCTCCGCGAGGAACGGCCAGTAGCGGGAGCGGGCCGAGACGACCGTGACGTCGTCGCGGGCGCGGACCTGCCGCAGGGTGGCGCCGATGTGCACGGCGAAGAGGTTCTCGCCGAGCGTGTGCTTCGCGGGCCGTCCGGTGCGGCGCTGGTACCGGGCCCGGGCCCGCTCGGCACCCAGGTAGTGCCAGGGCGCCCACTCGTGGCCGCCCCAGGGGGACAGCCAGTTGGTGAACGACACGTAGATCAGCCCACCAGGCGTGGTCACCCGCACCAGTTCGCTGAGAAAGGTCTGCGGATCGGAGACGTGCTCCAGCACGTTGGAGGAGAAGGTGACGTCGGCCGCCCCGTCGTGCAGGGGCAGCAGATAGCCGTCCGCGACCACTGTGCCCTCCGGCGGTTTCGGCCCCAGTTCGTGCACGTCCGGTTCGAAGAGATGGGCGTGGGCGCCACGTCGCCGGAACTCCTCGGTGAAGTAGCCGCTGCCGCCGCCGACGTCGATGACCGTGCGGCCGGCGACCGGGCCGTCGTAGGCCTCGACCTGGTCCGCGGCGTCACGCGCGAGCAGTGCGTAGCAGGACTCCGGGTCGTCCTGCTCGTGCAGGAAGGCTCGGAAGAGCGCGAGGGAGCGACGGAACGAGGGGTCTTTCATCGGTCTCCGGTCCGGTACCGCGCCCGGAGAGGGGCGTGGGGCTGTGGCGACGGCTTCACTGGTTTTCCTGGCTTCACTGGCACGGAGCATCGCCCGGCTCCCTTCGGCCGAAGGCCACCGCTTCGGCTGCCACGGCGCGGAACTGTTCGACCGTGCGGGTCCAGCGGTAGCGGGCGGCGTGGTCGCGGGCCGCTTCGCCCATGAGTTCGCGACGGCGGGTGCTCAGCGCGAGGGCGCACCAGGCCGCCGCGAAGGAGGACTCGCCGCGGGCCAGCAGGCCCGTCTCGCCGTCCACCACCGAGTCGCGCAGACCGGGTACGTCGAAGGCGATCGCGGGCGTCTCGCGGACCGCGGCCTCGGTCACCACCAGGCCCCAGCCCTCGACGGAGGACGGATGCAGCAGCAGCCAGGCCGCGCACAGCAGGCGGTGCTTCTCGGCCTCGGAGACCCGGCCGGTGAACTCCACGTCGGGACCGGCGAGACGTTCCAGGCGCTCCCGTTCGGGACCGTCGCCCACGATCACCAGCCGGCCGCCGGTGACGGGCCGGACGCGTTCCCAGAGGTTGAGCAGCAGATCGATCCGTTTGTACTCGACGAGCCGCCCCATCGCCAGGAACAGCGGCTCGGGCGACCGGTCCGCACGGGGACCCGGTTCGTCGACTCCGTTGTGCACGACACGGATACGGTCCCGTTCGACACCGATCTCCTGCAGCGCGTGGGCCGTCGAGGGCGACACCGCGACCAGCAGGTTGCGGCGCTGGGCACCGGCCAGTGCCCAGTGTTCGAGTCTTCGGCCCAGCCGGGCGGCGGGTGCCAGCGGCCCGCCGAACCGCAGCTTCCAGAGGTCGGTGTGCACATGGTTGACCAGGCACAGGGTGGGCCCTCGGTGCCACAGCGGCGCCAGGTACGGCATGCCGTTGCACACCTCTACGAGGAGATCGCAGTCGCCGACCTGGCGGGCGAAGGCCGAGGGGGTGCGCAGGTAGTGGCCGAACTCGCCGCCGGCCGAGACGACCCGGTAGTCGCGGTGAGCCGCGGGGCCGCCGCACAGCAGGGTCACCTGGTGGCCGAGGTGGGTCAGGCCGTCGGCGAGCTGGTCGACAAGGAGTTCGCTGCCGCCGGCGTTGGGACTGTCGAGGTCCCGGTGAGCAAGAAAAACGATCCTGCGCGGGTGTGGGGGCAGCACCGAGAGGCGCTGAGCGGTGCGTGGGGACGCGGTGCGCAGCGGGGACGGCACGTGCTGGGGCATCGTCGCTCCAACTCGTCTCAGAAGATGTGGACTTGGGGTTTCGGGGGAGGGGACAGGCACAGGCAGACGGGTGAGGTCGCACGGGGTCGTGCGGGGGATTCCTGTGGGGGGCTTGCGATGATCCTGTAAGCGAGCCGTCGGTGCACTGTGTCGAGTGGGATTCGACGGTTTTTGCACACCGCGCCGACCTGGCCACTCAACCCGGTGACAATCGCCGGGGTCACCGGCGCCGAAGCCCCCTCATGTCAATACGGGCAAAGGGGGTGTACTCGCGGAGGTGGGACGTGGACTCCTGCGTCCTGCCAAAACGCCACCTGCCAGGGCCAGTACGGACCCGGCCAGGGTTGCCCCGATCGGCAGTGTCTGTCCCACCATGAGCAACTGGCCGCTCTCCTTCTTCGCCTGCTTCACCGCGTCCTTCTGGGTCGCCGTGGTGAACGCGATCTTCCGGCTGTCGAGCAGCACCACAGCGTCCTTCTTGGCGCTCGGAGCCCGCAGCGTGCGGCGCGGGCCGGTCTGCGCGTAGAGCACCCGGCCGGTGCGCTGGTCCGCGACCAGCTCGATGCCGTGGTTGGAATACCACTCCTCGGCCAGCACCTGGCCGTGCCGGGGCTCGTGGACGATGCTGCCCGGTACGAGGCGCGTGCCGATCTTCGTGGGCGCCACGGTGGCGGTGAACCGGTAACCCGCGTAGCCCTGGACCTTCTTCGTGCCCCGGTAGTGCACCGTGACAGCCCCGCCGAGGGAGTTGTCCCACCACTGGTAGGAGTGTTTGCGCACGTCGAAGGGGAACTTCAGGTACGCGTCGCCCTCGAAGCGCGGGTTCTCCCCGCAGCAGTGCACCGGCTTGTTGGTCCGGCGGTCGGTGACCCAGCGGTTCGTGAAGAACTCCAGTGCGTCGTGCGGATCGGCCGCGGGAAGCGTCTTGTCCGTGTCGACGGACGTCGTCACGTCCCACACCGCGCGCCCGCTGCGCTCGCTGTCCTCGACGTTTCCGCGCACCTGCTGGGTGACCGTGATCCGTTTGCCCTGCACGGTCTTGATGACGGCGGTGTCGAAGTAGCTGCCCCTGCCGGTGAAGACAGCGGTGGTGTCGATGTTGATGGGATTCACTGCGGCATGCGGCTTCACGTACCACGCGAGCAGGGGAGCCAGGACCAGCAGGAAGGTTCCGAGGCCCAGCAGGACCAGGGAGAGGGGTGAGGTTCTACGGTGCATCCGGGCACTCCAGATCCAAGAAGGAAAAGTGCCGTGCGAGTCCCCACTCCCATGAGCCGGGAACGGTAGGCGCCCCTTGACTGCGTGTCAATGTCTGCCGACACTGGCACGGGACGGGCAGGGGCGGGACGCGCGGGGTGGGGACCTCGGAGAGCGAACCGTAGAGAGAGGCTCACCCCATCATGTCCAGACTGTTGGCCGCCGCGCTGACCGTGGCGCTCGCCGCCACCCTCGCCGTGGGCGCGGCCCTCGGCATCGTCGCACTGCTCGAAGCGACGCCCGCCCAGCCGAACACCCCGCTGATCACGTACGAGCAGGCCGGCTCGGGGAGCTGACCCGGGCGGTTCGCGGCCGTCGTCATGACGAAGGCACCCGGGCCTGCCCAGGTGATCCGGGGTGCCGCGCCACCGAGGTCTTCGCCCGGCGTCCGGCGACGCCGACCACTCGGTGAGCCACCCGCCAGGTGGCGGGAGCCCCTTCTTGCCCCGCAGGCCTCCGCATCGGAGGAGCAGGGCCATTTCTCCGAGCGGCTCAGATTCCCGCAATGAAGGGGTCGGGTTTTGTCCCCGGATGACAATGCGAAACAGCCCGCGGTAGTCAAATCACCTCAAGAGCCGACGGTGTACCCGTTGACCACGGCTATAACACCCAGCCACTGGAGGCACATAGATTCGGAATTCCCCACTCCAAGGCGCAGCATGCGCCTCGCACGCAAAGGATATTCCCTTGCGCAAACGATCTCACGCCTCGGCTCCCACCTGCGATTCCACGCATGGGCCCGCGCGTCACCGCCGTACGGGTGGCCGCCGGGCCAAGTGGGCCGCGGCGGCAGTCGCGTCGGCGGCACTCACCGTCGGCGGCACTCTGTACGCGCAGGCCGACACCGTGACCGGCTCGAGCTGCCCCGACGTCGACGTGTCCTTCGCCCGCGGCACCTTCGAACTGCCTGGTGTCGGCATCGTCGGCGGTCCGTTCACCAAGGCCCTCACCGCTGACCTGTCCGGCAAGACGGTGACGACCTACGCGGTCGACTACGCCGCCGACGCCGCTCAGTTCAGCGCCGGGTCCGGTGCGACGGACATGAGCAAGCACATCACCGAACTCGCCGCGCGGTGCTCGAACACCCGCTTCGTGGTCGGCGGGTACTCCCAGGGCGCCACGGTCACGGACATCGCCATCGGCGTCAAGACCGTCCTCGGCTCCGGCACCGCGATCCCGGACTCGCTGACCTCGCGCGTCGCCGCCGTCGTGACCTTCGGCAACCCGATGCACATCGTCGGCCAGAAGCCCGAAACCGCCAGCCCCACCTATGCCCCAAGTGGAGCGACTTCTGCTCGGGCGGCGACCCGGTCTGCGCCAGTGGCGCGAACGTGCTGTCCCATATCACCTACGCCATCAACGGCGACGCGGACAAGGGAGCGAAGTTCGCCGCCGAGCACGTCCTGGCGTCGAAGTCCTGACCACGGTCGGGCTGCCCGGCCCGGCATCCCGTGCCGGGCCGAGGGCCTGTTCATGCACCCTCCCGTGGTTCTCCGAACCGGGGGCGAAGTCGAGCGGGTCACCGTGCGGCGACCGTCGCAACAGCGGAGTCCCGGGCCCGTCGACCGGGATCCGATCGCACGTAGAACCTTTCCTTCGCCGCTCTGCCGGGCATCGCCGTCGTCGCCATGGCCCGTGTGTTACCGCAGCCCCGGGCCCGGCATGTGCTCGGCGAACGCGGCCGTCGGTCACAACGCGGTCGGAGGGCCGGCTCGGAGACGAGTGACCAGAGATCAACCGGTCCTCGCTCGACGTCACACGAGCGGTGATGGCTGTGATGCCCGCCGCGTCCGGCGCCGGTGGTGTCGCTTGGGCGGCCGCATTCCTCTGTCTCCGTGATCGCAGGAGCGAGGCGGGATCGGATGACCCCTGCCCACGGCGCCAACGACTCGCACACTCTCCGACGGGATCCGCTCCGGAGTGACGTGCGGTTCGGCTCGTCGTTCTCCAGGATCGTGGGTACACGCCTGACTTCCCGCGAGCAAGGTCATCCGACCGTATGGTTCAGTTCGATCGGCGCACGGCCTGCCTCAAGCCCGCACTCGGGTACGTCTACAAACGCGAGGTTCTGTGGACTTCTTCGACGCCGTCGACCGCGCCGGCACATGGCATGGCGCCCAGCCCTCACCCCCTGCACCCCGCTGCGCGACTGTGACATGCGCAAGCGGACACTGCTGATCGCACCCCCGGGCGGATCATCGTTCTCAGCCCCGAGGGTGCCGCCGTCGTGCGATTCTGCGACGGCACCCGGACCGTCGTGGAGATCACCGCCGCGTTGCCACCGGAGGGAACGGCGGACATCGGGGAGTTCCTCGACGACGTGAAGGAGCACGGACGGCTGAGGTTAGCCCCAGCCCGGCGGCGAATCCCCCTGAGCGATGCTCGCCGAACTCCCCCACGGCTGCCCGCTGCACTGCCCCTGCTGCTCCAACCCCGCCGAACTCGTCCGTCCTGCCGCCGGGCCGACGACCGAGGAGTGGTCGCGTGTGTTCGCCGGGGCCACCCGGCTGGGTGTCGTCCACGCCCAACTCTCCGGCGGCGAACCGCTGTTGCGACGGGATCTCGCCGCCATCGTGGAACGCGCCACCGACGCGGGTGTCTACACCCAGCTCGTGACCGGCGGCCTCGGCTTGACCACGGCCCGCCTCAACGAGCTGACGAAGGCCGGGCGCCCAGTGTCCAGCTCTCTGTACAGGCCGCCGATGCCGGTCTCTCCGAGCGCGTCGCAAGACGTCGTTCGTTGAACGTCGTCCTGCACCGGTACGACCGCGACGAGATCGAGGCGATCATCGAACCCGGCTTCGCCTGGAGCGCCGTACCCGTCGAACTCGCCAACACCCAGTTCTACGGCGGGGTTGGCCAACTGCGCCGCGCTGATGCCGACCCGGTACCAACGCGCCCGTGCGCAGGGGGTGGTGGAGGCCTGGCCGGAGCGGACGGGCAACGAGCTGATCCGGGTCGTGCCGGACTCCTTCGACGGAGGGCCGAAGCCCTGCATGGGCGGCTGGGGTGCGATCTCGCTGGCCGTCGAACCCGACGGGCGGATACTGCCCTGCCGACCGGGTACGATCTGCCGCTCGACCTGCCCAACGTCCGCGGGCACTCGCTGGAGTGGATCTGGCGCGAGTGCCCGGCGTTCGCCGCCTACCGCAGCACGGACTGGATGCCTGCCCCCTGTCGGAGCCGTCCTCGACAGGAGGCCGACTTCGGGGGCCGGTGCCATCCGTACGCGCCCACCGGGGACGCCGTACGGACCGACCCGGCGTGTTCCCTCTCTCCCGACCGCGCGCTGATCGGTGGCCTCGCCGGTGAGCGGGGCGGGGAGTTCGTCTTCCGGGGTAGGGGCACGGCGGGGCTGAGCGGTGCGGGCCGCGATGGTCGCGCGGCCCGCACCAGGACACTAGCCTCGTCGCCCGCCACCGACGGCGCACGCCGGCAGCGAGCGACGGCTCAGCAGCGGTCGCCGCTGTTGACCGGTCTGTCGCGGGCCACGTAGGTGCCGGTGGGCTTGCCGTTGCCGTCAGTCACGTTGCCCACGGCGTCGTAGTAGGCACCGTAGGACTTGATTTCCTTGTAACCGTGGTCGCGCCAGGTGCTGACGTTGATCTGGCCGCCGCCGTTCCTGCCCCAGGAGTACCTGTCCACGACGAAGACAGGGTTGCTGCGCACCGTACGCATCGTCGGTGCCAGCGCCATCCAGGCGACCGTCTTCGGAGCAGCGCTGAGGCTGATCGTCGTGGCCCAGCCCGAAGTCTTCGAGTAGGACCAGGACTGGCTGTAGCTACCTCCCGCGTCGAACGCCAGTACCTTTTCGATCGCGGTCCACGTGATGCCGAGTGAGCCCTCTACGCTCCTGGTGGTGGTGCTGGTCGTGGACCCGTTCATCTGGATGTCCTGGCGCAGCGATGTGTCGCTGCCGCAGTTCTTCAGAGAGTTGCCGACCTGCTGCTCCGTCCCGGTCCAGGTCCAGCTGGAGGCCTGGGGGTAGCGGCACCAGCCCTGGAACCGTTCGACGGGGTGCGGCAGGCTCACGGCGGTGGCTCCGTTTGTCATGTCGCGGGTCACCTCACCGTTGTCCACGTTGATGAAGAAGAACTGCTTGTCCGTCGAACCGTTGCAGATGGACATCAGCAGTTTGTCGGTGTTGAAGGACTCCTTGCCTCTGAGGTCGGTCGCCGCATTCGCCGGTGCGACGAAAGTAAGTATCGACGCCATGCTCAGGACTCCGACAGCCGCCGCGCGCTTGACGGTGCCTGTGCGGGCCTTTTCGGGCCTCTTGCCCTTTGCGAGAGAACCTGATGTGAGGAACGCATGGGGGTGGCTTGCTCCTTTTGCGGTTCGCCGAGTCCGGCGGCGCCGAACTCGGGTGTCGGCGAAAAGATCGCAGACTACTCGCCAGTCACCTCGTGCTGACAGCAGATTGACAGAGCGCTGGGCTATCTGTTTGGCCATTCATTGCTATTTGTGCACAAACACAATGCAATTATGAAGACGTCGTGGATACGGCTGCCGGTGGCATGCCCCGCGAGCCCATTGGTGAAGTGAGCCGACAAAGGCGAACCTCGGTCCTCCCTTGCGTTCGCCGACGAAGTCGGTGGAACGTGTCGTTCTCGGCAGGCCAGACCTTGTTCTGTGCGGTGTCCTGCCGGGGCAGGCTGCGCAGCCCCTTGGTGCCGGCTTTCCGGCTGCGGTCGGCCACCCGGGACCGCCGCCGGCGGCCGGGTCCGAGTGCGGCGATGGGGCGGCCGACGACGTTGGTGTCGAAGCAGGTGAGCCGCGTGCAGTCCCCTACCGACGACCAGCCCGCCGACGTCCGCGCCCACATCATCGAGATGGACCGCCGCTCGGCATCCCACCTGGCCGTGCACATGCTCGACGGCGCGGCCCTGGGGCACGGCCTGAGCGACTCGCCCGCCGGACTGCTCGCCTCGCTCCTGGAACGCTGGAATGCCTGGAGCGACAACGCCGGTGACGTCGAGTCCGTCTTCACCAAGGACGACCTGCTCACCCATGCCACGATCTACTGGGCGAACAACCCCACGGGCCAGGGCGTCGGCGTAGTTGCGTGACGTCCGTTTGGTGATCATGTGAGTCCGAGGCGGGGGAGTGACCTGCTGGTGTCACGGGCGGGGGCGGGATGCTGGCGGCGATGTTGGTGCTCTTGGTGAAACGGGGAGCACCTGCGGCGAGGCCCCGCGCGTCATGCCCTCTGTGCAGACGGCGTAGGGCGACCTGACGAGTGGGAGACGGAGGTGCTGGTGCTGATCGCGCAGGGGCTGTCCGACGCGGAGATCACGGAGCGGCTGGTGGCGGCGGAGCCGACGATCAGAGCGCGGGTCAGCAGGGTGTTGGTGAAGCCGGGGTTGCGGGGTCGGACACAGGCTGCGGTGTTCGTGTACGAGACGTGGCTGGTACGGCCGAACGGCCGGTGATCCGCACCGGGCGATGAACCGGGGATCGCTCACGAACTCCCGCTGGAGGGAAGTCCGCCGCTTTCGAGAATGTCGTCCAGAGCGTCTCCCGCTGCTTGGTCGATCGCCGCCATGGCGCTCCGGTAGGCGTAGCCGTATTCGGTGTCCGACAGGGACTCGCAGCCGGACGGCCGCGTCTTCGGCGGGCTCGTCGGCGACCAGTCTGCGGTGAAGAGCGAGGTGATGCCCGTCATGCAGGCGCGGATCGCCTCGGCGTCGGCCGGGGGCGCGGTGGTGGCCGTGGCGGCCGTCGAGGAGGAAGCCGTGGCACTGTCCGCCGGGCTGCCGGAGTCCCCCGATCCGCCCGAACAGCCGGCAAGTGTCAGCAGCAGGGCTGCCGTGGATATGAGCGACACCGCAGTCCGCATGACCCCTGCCCCCGGGTGATGTTGAAGAAGACATCACATAGTGGCAGATACGGGCAGGCGGCGCACTGGTGTGTGCTGCCAGACCAACGGCTGTGCTACGGGGATGTGACAGGCACGGCTTCCAAGACCATGGAGTTCTCGACGCCCCGTGATCCAGGTGGAAGACCGTGCCTGCCGACGCATCATCTCTGATCCCGCCTGCCCTTGACCAACTGCGCGAGAGTCCCCGGGTGGGACCCGCGGAGGTCCCGGGCCTGCTGGAGCGGCTGGCCGAGGTGCCGGACCCGCGTGACCCTCGCGGGGTGCGCCACCGCCTGGCCGTCGTGCTCGCTCTTACCGCGTGCGCGGTGCTGGCCGGAGCAACCTCGCTGCCGGCGGTCGGCGAATGGATCGCCGATGCCCCTGGGTATGTGCTGGAACAAGTCGGTGCAGTCCCTGATCCGCTTCTGCCGGGGCGGGTCCTGCCCGCAGAGGCACGGTCCGCCGACTCCTGGCCCGCCTCGATGGCGACGCGCTGGACCGGGCGGTCGGACGCTGGCTCACCGACCGTCGCCCGAAGGTGACCGGGCTGCGCGGCCTCGCGGTGGACGGCAAAAGCCTGCGCGGCGCGGCACAGGCGAACGGGCGCAAGATACACCTGCTGGCCGCACTGGAGCACGCCACCGGCCTGGTCCTGGCCCAGCTGGACGTCGGCGAGAAGACGAACGAGATCACCTGCTTCCAGCCGGTGCTGGACACCGTCGCCGACCTGGCAGGAACCGTCGTCACCAGCGACGCCATGCACACCCGGCGCGAGCACGCCGGCTACCTCCTCGGCCGGGACGCCCACTACATCGTGATCGTCAAGGGCAACCAGAAGAAGCTGCGCCGACAGCTCAAGTCGCTTCCCTGGAAGGACATCCCGCTTCAGGGACGCACCCGGGGAACCGGCCACGGGCGCACGGAGATCCGCCGGATCAAGGCCGCCACCGTGAACAGCCTCCTCTTCCCCGGAGCCCGCCAAGCCGTCCAGATCAAACGACGGCACACCGACCGCAAGACCGGCAAGACAACCGTCAGCACGGTCTACGCCGTCACCAGCCTGACCGCCGAGCAGGCCACGCCGGCCCAGCTCGCCCGTCTCGTCCGCGACCACTGGAAGATCGAAGCCCTGCACCACGTCCGCGACACCACCTTCGCCGAGGACGCCTCCCAACTGCGGACCGGCAACGCGCCCCGCGCGATGGCCACCTGGCGCAACCTCGCCATCGGAGCCCTCCGCCCAGCCGGAGCGAAGAACATCGCGGCCGGCCTCCGCCGCAACGCCCGCGACCCTCGCCGCCCCCTCGCACTCCTCGGCCTCGGATGATCACGAACCGGACGCCACGCGACTACGTCGAATCCCTGCCCCACGGGCACGTCGATGCGTTACTACGCCAACGCCAACCGCTGCCCCTGGACCCCGGCTCGCGACCGGAGCCCGGTCGTGTAGGCCCCGGTCGGCCTCACCTTCGTCGCCCAACATGGACTGCTTCGCGTCCCAGCAGAACATGTCAAGTCGGCTGATTCCAGTACGCGGTCGAGTGTCCGGCCCGCCAATTCGTCCATCGTCGTACCGCGGCCCGGAGCGGATTGGCCGGGGCCGGGGCGAGTGGGCCGCCGGGATGTCATCGGCGATCACTGCGATTGGTCTCCGCCGCATGGTCGATCTGCGGTCCGTGGCCGGTGCCGGCGGCAATCTCGGCCTGCGCGCCCGGTAGCAGTGGCGGAACACGCTCCAGCTGCCGCTGTGGATGCACCAGGAGGCTCCCCTCGTCGAGCATCAGGTAGCGCGCGAATGGTTGACAGCTCGTTGTCGGGCGGGGGAACGGGCGCCTGGTGCCGGATGCGGTAGGAGCACACCGCCGTCCTGATCATCGTGCGCAGCTCCGGCACCACGAGGACCACCTGCGCGCGCCAGGCCGCGAGGCGTGGTCGCAGCGCATTGAGAGCCAAGGTCGGGAAGGGGCTGAGGAAGATCCGGCCGAGCAAGCCCAGTCCGACCTTCTGAGGCGAAGTGGTCCGCTGGAGCGGGCCGAATGGCCGAATCTGCACAGCCGCCGTCTCCGATCTGGGGATTCCGGCACCTTGATCCCCTGTACCACCATGCGGGACGCCACCAACCACAAAGGCGGGCGGCGCCGCTTTCGAGTCACCGCAATGCGAGTGCTGCGGCACTGGGTCTGCTGCCCGGTGCCGCTACCGCTCGGCCGTCCGGCCAGCCTCCTGCCGACGCCGACGCCGACGCCGACGCCGACGCCGACGCCGACGCCGACGCCGACGCCGACGCCGACGCCGACGCCGACGCCGACGGCGGCAAAGGGACACGCGTATGAGCTCGGTAGCCTGATCGGGATGGTGCCGGGGAGGACACGAGCAGCTGCGTCATTCGGTGTGCACGGCCTGCAGAGCGAGCAGGAGTTGCAGCCGTGAGCTGGAGTCATGGAGCTTGTCGCCGAAGAGCTGTTCAAGTTGGCGCAGCCGGTAGCGGACGGTCTGGGGGTGGACCTTGAGGCGCTCCGCCATGTCGGGGACGTTGCCGCCGCCGAGCAGCCAGGCCAGCAACGTCTCGCGGAGCCTTTCACGATGTGCTTCCGGCACCACATCCAGTGGGGCCAGGGCATCGGCGGCGAGGTGGGCCAGGAGCACCTCGTCGCTGTACAGCAGCATGGCCGGGAGGTGGTCGGTGCATCGCACCAGAGGCTGCCGTGGCAGCACTCCACGCTCCACGAGACGGAGGGCGCGCGCCGCCCACTGCAGAGACCGCGCGGCCTCGGTCGGCGGCACGGTCGGCCCGACCGCAGCCGGACACCCTCCCAACGCGCGGACAAGTGCCTTGTCCTCAAGGCCTCCGGAGCCTCCGGGATCCGGAAGAAGCAGCCGCGGAGGGTGTGCGTCGAAGTCCGCCAGGGTCCCCACGGGAGTCGGTGCGTGCTCGTCGTCGCGACCGTCCGGAACGGCCGCGAGGACCACGACGGTCACCTGTTCCGGTACGGTCCACCGCGCGCGGTGCGCCAGCTCCTGCAGCGTCTTCGCCGCCACGGGCTCCTCGCCGAGCAGCAGCCGCAGCAGCTGCCGCCGGGGGCGCTCCAACTCCTCGGAGTGCCGCAGCTGTGCCTCCGTGTGCCCGGACGCCGCGGCTTCCGAGAGCTCGTGGAGGGTGTGGAAGGCGAGTTCGCCCAGCGCCGACATGACGGCCGGATCCAGCCCGACCTCCTCCGCGGCGTCGGCCATCAGCTGCCAGGCGTACAAGCCACCGATCCGGACCGCGGACTGGAACGCCTCCAGACTCCGCCCCGCGAGGGCTGTGTTCCACCCCAGCTCGTAGTAAGTACACGTGATCGAGTCCTCTTGACCGCCCGGGTCGGTTAGGTGGTCGATGAAGAGCGTCAGGGCCTGCACCACGCCGGTCCGCAGTCTTTCCGCCAGGGCCTCGTCAGGCTCGGCGTACTCGGGCACCTGCCTTCGCACCTCGTTCTCCACCTCGTCCGCCACCGAGGGGAGCAGCTGCCGCAGCCGTCGGGTGAGTTCCGGGGGGACCTGTTCGGCTGGGAGACCGTCCGGTGTGCTGTCTGCGGTGGCCATGGAAGTCGGGTGTGCCTTTCGCCCGAATGCGGATCGTGGGAGAGATTGTCACACCGGCGCGTCCTTGACCGGATAGCGCCCCTACGACGGTCGCTCAACCTGCGGTGCGGATCTTGCCGGGGGCGGTCAGCCGTGAGTCTGGACGAGCGAGTGCTGTGCGTCGCGAGTGGTCTGACGGATCCGTTCCTGATCGGTGACCGCAGCCCGAGGCTTTCGTCCCGCCCTCCGGGGCGTTCACGGTGCGGAGGGCGCCGGGTGGGCGGCGAAGAAGGACCAGAACGTGTCGGTGGCGTTGAGGGCGCTGGACGGCGCGTCCATGCCCAAAAGACGCTGCACGGCGGTGCGGGGGGCACTGCCCGGCCATTGGTGACCCGCTCCGGAGAGGGTGATCAGTTCGACCGCTCGACCGTGCGGGCACGTGGCGGTGAGCTGGGTGACCGTACCGCTGGTACGGCTGGCCGGCGCCGTGCAGTGGTCGGCGGTGCGCCATCGCGCGACGACGGCGGGCACGGCCGGGCCGTCGATGTGTGCGGGGCCTTCCCCGCGGCCGCCCTGGTACGGGATGTTGTGATCGGCCGTGCCATGGATGTGCAGCACGGAGAGGGGTGCGGGCTTGGGGCACGGGCCGAGCAAGGTCGCGGAGTCGGGGCCGATCGCGGCGAACAGACGGGTGTCGCAGGCCAGGCGGTAGGCCATGAGCCCGCCGTTGGAGACACCCGTGGCGTAGATCCGCCGTGCGTCGACGGGGCGGCGGTGCTCGATGTCCGCCACCACCGCGCTGATGAACGCCACGTCGTCCACGCCCCGTACGCTGGGCCGTCCGCAGCAGCCGCCGCCCACCGCCCAGGCACGGTCGAGGCCGTCAGGGTAGGCGACGGCGAACGCGTGCCGGTCGGCCTCGCCGTCCCACCCGTAGGTCTGCTCCGCCTGGTCGGCGCTGCCGAACCCGCCGTGCAGCATCACCACCAGCGGTACGGGCGTTCCGGTGGGCAGGCCGGGCGGGACATACAGACGGTAGGTCCGTTCCAGGCCACCCACATGCAGTCGGTGCACCGACGTGCCGGTCGGCACCACCGACGAGGAGGTGGCCGGGCCGGCGCCGTCCCGCA
Source organism: Streptomyces sp. CA-249302 (assembly GCF_050936785.1). Taxonomy (NCBI): domain Bacteria; kingdom Bacillati; phylum Actinomycetota; class Actinomycetes; order Kitasatosporales; family Streptomycetaceae; genus Streptomyces; species Streptomyces sp. CA-249302. Next base: position 10,718,050 of record NZ_JBNJMG010000001.1, read on the forward strand.
CGGAGCGAGGCGCGCAGCCGGCCATGAACAGCACCGCGCAGACCGCGGCCACAGCCGCGGTGCGCGCCCGACGGTGGAGTCGGAGCGGGACGAGTCGGGAGTCGTCTCTTCGTGTCATGAGGCGACGGTCCCGTTCGATTTTGTGGAAACTCTGTGGCCCGGCCTCCTTGGCGCCGCGCCTGCTCGCTTGGGTCTTGGAGAAGGGCCCTGGCATCCGGAGGATTCCTCCCAGGCGGATGCGGGCGTGGACGTCAAGGAACTCGGCGCTCCTCCAGCCACGTGGTTTTCTCGCCGTACCAGCACTCGGCGGGGACCGTCCGGACAACCCGGCACGGCTCCGGCTAGGAGCTGTCCGGCCGATCATGTGCGGAGCCGGATGACGAGGGCGGCGGCCATGGCCGTGCCGAGGTAGACGTAGCCGCGCTTGTCGTAGCGGGTGGCCACCGCCCGGTGCTGTTTCAAGCGGTTGACGGCCCGCTCAACGGTGTTGCGCTTCTTGTACCGTTCTTCGTCCAAGCCCGGTGGCCGTCCGCCGCGTGAGCCCTTGCGCAGGCGGGCGGCCCGGCTGTCGGTCTTCTCCGGGATCGTATGCCGGATGCCCCGTTTCCGCAGGTACTGGCGGCACGGCCCGTTGCTGCAGGCCTTGTCCGCCGTGACGCTGCCGGGCTTCTTGCGGGGCCTGCCCGGCCCGGATTTGGGGACGCGGATCTTCTCCAGCAGGGGCAGGAACTGGGTGCAGTCGGCCCTCTGACCTGGTGTGACGATCAAGGACAGAGGGCGGCATCGTCCGTCTGCGCTCAAGTGGAGCTTGGCAGTGAACCCGCCGCGGGAGCGGCCTGGGCCCTCACCTCCAGCACCACCTCCACCAGGCGGGCGACGAGGCTCTGCCATGGTGCCTCGGCCTGGTGTTCTGGGGCTTCGTCCCCCTTTGATGTGGGGGCCGGCGGCGCGTCGGTGCGGGCTCCAGCCGCGTGCTGATGCGCCCGCACGATCGTGGAGTCGACTGAGATGTCCCAGTCGATCTCACCCGCCGCGTCGGCAGCGGCCTGGACCTGCTGGAGCAGACGCTCCCACGTCCCGTCGCCCGACCACAGCCGGTGGCGTTCGTAGACGGTCTTCCACGGCCCGAACCGTTCGGGCAGGTCACGCCAGTGGTCACCGGTCCGAACCCGGTGCAGAATCCCGTCGATCACCTGCCGATGATCCCGCCACCTGCCACAACGCCTGTTGCTGACCGGCAGGAACGGCCGCAACCGTTCCCACTCGGCATCACTCAGATCACCCCGCCCCATACCCACATCAACGACCCGAGCAGGAGCTAGTCACATGATCGGGCGGACAACGCCTAGTAGGATTCCGTGAGGCCTTTCCGGCGGGCTTGGTCATCTGTATGTCGTGTGCGCGGATGCGATCGCCCACGGGCGCTACGCGCCACCACCCGCCGGTGGCGGCCGCGGCGGTGCAGGGCGAGGAGGGTGACCAGCGCGCCGGCCAGGACGCAGCATGCCGCGAGGCGAAGGCCGAGGTCGTAGCCCTCCAGGAACGCGCTGCGGGGCTCCGTCCCGGCGCGCAGCGCGGAGCGCTCGCGGCGGGTGAGCACCACACCCACCAGGACCACGCCGAAGACACCGGACACCTCGCGGGCCGCGCTGAGGAGGCCGGTGGACATGCCGGTGTGGCTCTCCGGGACCCGGATGAGTGAACGCACCGTCAGGGGAGTGGTGAGTGCCGAGCCCGCACCGATCAGCAGCAGCCCCGGCTGCACGTCCCAGTAGTCGGCCCTCAGTCCGGTCCCTGACACGTAGAGGAGCCCGATCGCTACGAGCCCGAGCCCCGCGGCGATCGACACATGCGCGCCCAACGTCCGCGCGGCGCGCTCGGAGAGCGGGGTGCACAGCAGCAGCGCACCGGCCAGCGGCAGGAAGGCGAGGCCTGCCCGTGTCGGTGAGAAGCCGAGGACGCGCTGCAGATAGAGGGCCGTGAAGAAGAAGACGCCGTTGACACCGACGCCCCACAGCATCTGCGCGAGCACCCCGCCGGTGAGGAACCGGTCGCGCAGCAACCGCAGGTCGACCAGCGGGCGTACAGATCTGACCTCGATGACCACGAACACGCAGGCGGCGACGGCGGCGACGGCGAGACAGAGCGGTACCGGCGCGGCGGTGAACCCGTGTTCGCCGCCGCGTACCAGACCGTAGGTGAGGAGGTACAACGACAGGACGGACCAGCACACGCCCGGCAGGTCCAGTCCGCCGCGCAGCGACTCCGTGGAACCGGCCGGGATCGCCGGCACCAGCAGCAGCGCCAGCAGGCCGAAGGGGACGTTCAGCGCGAACACCCAGTCCCAGGACCACCGTTGGGTGACGAACCCGCCGACCACCGGGCCGAGCGCCAGTGCCACCGCGAGGGCCGCCGTCCACAGCCCGACGGCCGTGGAGCGCCGGTGCTCCGGGAGATCCGCTGCCACGACGGCCAGCGAGGCCGGAATGACCAGCGCTGCACCCACGCCCTGAACCGTCCGCGCGGCGATGAGCGTGCCCCCGCTGTCGGCGAGTGCCGCCGCGGCCGAGGCCACCGTGAAGACCAGGATCCCCGTGGCCACCACCGACCGGCGGCCGAGCAGATCGGTCAGCCGCCCGGCCGGCAGCAGCAGCGCGCCGAAGCTCAGCACGTAACTGCTCGCCACCCACTCCAGGTCCGCAACCGACAGGCCCAGTTCACGCTGCACGGTTGGCAGGGCCACGTTGACGACCGTGTTGTCGAGCGTGGTGACGAAGCCGGTCAGGGTGAGAAGCGCCAGCAGCGCGAACAAGCGTGCACGTTCCACTGTTGCTTCCTTTACCGCGGATACGGCCGTCAGGGGGATTGTCGGGGGTGTCACGGCGCAGAGGATCTGTCCTGAAGCGCCGAATCGAGACGGGTCTTTGTCACCGGGACAACAGAACCGGTGCGGCACGTCCCTGCGTACGAGCACGCGGTGGTGGGCCCGGGAGGCTGCGATCCTCCCGGGCCCGGCACGCAGGTCAGACCCTGCCCGCCGCGAACGTGGCCGCCGCATCGGCGTCCGCGCTGTAGCCGAGGTGCGCGAGGACGTCGTCCCCGCCGTTCACACACACGGGGTCGCCCTTGGCGCAGAAGTCGATGGTGCGGCTCTGGTAGGTGCCGGTGACGCTCTTGCCCTGGGCCCGGATCGGGTTGCCGAACAACAGCACCGCGGTGACCCTCGGCGCGAGCGCCGCGGGGATCGTGGCCACGATGGGGCTACCGACGAGCGCGCCCGCGCTGCTGATTCCGATGGAGTTGTCGACGACATTCGCGCCCTGCGAGTAACCCACGAGAATGAATCGCTGGTTCGGGCACGTGGACGCCTGGCTCATGACATGGCTCACCAGGTTCAGGTTTCCCTGTGCGGCCGAGGTGAGGGAAAGGTCCGCGGGGTAGTCCACCTTGTAGCTGGACAAGCTCTTGCCGGTCAGTTTCTTCTGCAGGGCGGCATACACCGGGTCGCCCACGACTGTGCCGAGCGTGCCCGGCTCGAAAGTGCCACGGGCCGCGACCACGTCGATGTCCGTGCAGGTGGCGGCGGCTGCCGTGGGGGCCGAGAGTGTGGCCAGTCCGGCCCCGCCGGCCAGTGAGAGTGCGGCGAGACACAAGCGGATACGCATGTGAATCCTCTGCGGTTCGGGCGCGTCATGCGGCTCTGGAAAAGGACGCCCCGAACTTATTCGCGTTTTCCCGCCGAGTGTTACGAACGATAGTTCAGAAGGTTCCTGATTTCTGTTGCGAAGGTGAGTCGAGGGTTATCTCGGAGTGGGCCTACGAAGTACCGTTTTCCTGGTTGTGGAGGGCTTCGGTCCGCAGGGCAAGGATGAGGTCCAATCGGGCGTCGGCGTCCTGGAGGGCGTCACCGAAGAGTTCCTCCAGTTGGCGCAGGCGGTAGCGGACCGTCTGCGGGTGGATGTGGAGCCGGGTGGCTGCGTCGGGCACGTTGCTGCCGCTGAGCAGCAGGGCCAGCAGGGTCTCGGCGAGCCGTGCGCGCTGTCCTTCCGAGACCGTGTCCAGTGGGGCGAGGACGCGTGACCGAAGCTGCGCGAGGAGAGGCTCGTCGCTGTGCAGCAGAAGGGTCGACAGATGGTCGGCACAGTGCAGGACGCCCTGGCGGGGCAGGACGCCGCGCCCCATCAGCCCCAGCGCGCGGGTGGCCCAGCTCAGCGACCGAGCGGCCTCGGTGAGTGGAACCGACGGTCCGATCGCGGCTGGCCGGCCGCGCAGGGCGAGGGTCAGATTCCGCGCGCCGAAGCGGCCGGTGTCGGAGGGTTCGGGCAGCAGGATCCGTGGCGGTCGTGACTCCATGTCGACGAGGGCTCCGTTCCCCAGAAGGAGTCCGTCCGTGTCGCGTTGATCCGGTGTGGCGGCGAGGGCGACGACCGCGACGTGCTGCGGTACCGGCCACCGGGCGCCACGAGCGAGGTCCTGCACGGTCTGCAGGGAGACAGGCTGCCCACCCAACAGCGTGTCGAGCAGATGTTTGCGCCGCCGCCCCACCGTGTCCGCGTTGCGCAGCTGCCCTTCGGCGTACCCGGCCGCGGCCGCCTCGGTGACCTCGTGCACGGTGCGGAACGCGAGCCCGCCCAGCGCGGCCACCGCGGGGGAGTCGAGGCCCAGCTCTTCCACCGCGCGGCCGACAAGGCGCCAGGCATGCAGTCCTCCGATGCGCACCGCGGACTGCAGGGCGTTGAGGCTGTGGCCCTCGAGGGCCACAGCGCGCCCGAGTTCGTAGTACGGCCCGCGATGGCGTCCGCCTGACCGGAGGCATCGGTGATGTGGTCGACGAACAGGTTCAGCGCGGTCATCACCCCGGCCTTCAGGTTGCGGCGATAGACCCCGTCGGCCCCGTACTCCGGAACCTGGCTGCGGACCTCCTCCTCCACTTGCGCGGCGATCTCCTTGAAGTGGCTGCGCAGCAACTCCACGACATCGGGCGGGACGAGGGGAACCGCCGTGCCGGTGGACACCTCGTGGGGTGCGGGGACGGGCATCGTGGACACTCCTTTCACCCGGAACCGACTCACCCCCATACTGTGTCCTGCGGGCCGGACGGAATGTGCGGTGTTGGCCGGACGGCTCTTGTGGTCCATTCCGTACCCTCTCGGTACCGGCGTCACTTCGGCAGCCCGAGCGCGGCGGCGAGCAGTGGCCAGGACGCGGTGAACTCCTTCTTCCAGTAGGCCCAGCTGTGCTCTCCTCCGGTGTAGAAGTGGGTGGTGACGGGAATGCGGAGCCTGGCCAGGGCGTCGGTGAAGCTGTGCGCGGAGGGCCATAGCGCGCTTTCCAGCGCCTCTGCGAACAGGTCGCCTGTGCCGCCGAACACGCCGCTGCCGCTGGAGACGTACAGGCTGGTGCCGCGCAGCCCGGTGGCGCGGGCCCGCGGGTTGAAGTTCTGCCAGGTGAGGAAGTCGAGTACGGGGTTGCCCCATACGGAGAGGAACGCCAGGTTCTCGCGGGCCACGATGGCGTCGAAGACGGGGGGCACGCCGGCTGCGGTGGTGTCGAGGACGCCGCTGTAGGAGGCGGCCGCGGTGAACATCCCGGGGTGGCGGGCCGCGTGTGCCATGGCGCCGTAGCCGCCGGTGGAGACCCCGGCGACGGCCCGGACGCCGGAGGCCCGGTAGTCGCGGGCGAGCAGCGCCGGAACCTCCTTCAACTGGAAGGTCTCGTAGTCGGCGCCGCTGCGCCACACGGTGGGGATGCCGGTGGGGCCGGCGTCCGGCATCGCCACGATCAGGTCCCGGCCCGCGGTGAAGGCCTCGATGTCCGTCTCGCGGGTCCAGGACGTGTAGTTGTCGTGGGCGCCGTGCAGCAGGTAGAGGACGGGGTACGTCCGTCTGGGCTGGGTGTCGAACGAAGACGGCAGGATCAGCCGTACCGGTGCGCTGCGGCCCAGGGCGGCGGAGGACACCGACACGTCGAGGGTGCGCGGTCCGACCTGGGTGGCCGCCTGGGCGCGGGTGGTGGCGGCCGCGGCGCCGAGCAGGACGGCCAGCGACGTGGTCGCGGCGCCCTTGGTGACGGTGCGGCGGGACACGGTGCGGGTGCGGTGGTTCATGGTGGCTCCTCGTGGTGCGGGTTCAGTGCTGCTGGGCGGCTTCTTGCCGCAGACGGGTGGCGATCCGGTCGACGTGCGGCGGGTCGAGCAGGGACAAGTGGTGGCCGTCCACCGGCACGACCGTCAGGCGCGGACATATCTCGTCCCAGCCCAGCGCTTCGTCGTCCCGTTCGTATGCCGGGTCGTGCACGGTGTGCGGAGCGGGGGCGGTGGCCCGGAACAGGAGCACCCGGCCGTCGTAGGGCGCCGGGTCGTGGGCCTCGCCGATCCGCATGTCCAGGTAGGAGGAGCGCTGGTGCTCCAGGGCGGCCGGCGGCACGTCGGTGGCCTCGCGCAGAGTCCGCAGCACGGCGTCGATGCGCTCGGCTTCGTCCTCCATTGCGACGAGTTCGTCGTACGGCAGGTCCAGCTGGACCCCGTAGGTGTTGGCGACGTGCCGGGCGAAGCCGGTGAAGTGGGCTCGGGTCCGGTCGGCCGGCGTGAGGCCGGGCTGGGGGAGCGGCCGTACGGAGTCGATGAGCGCCACCAGCTCCACCTCCCTTCCGGCGGCGGTGAGTTGGCGTGCGGTCTCCTGGGCGACGAAGCCCCCGAAAGACCAACCGCCCAGCATGCAGGGCCCGTCGGGCTGGACGGCGGCGATGGCCTCGGCGTAACGGCGCGCCTTCCCCGTCACGGTGGCGGCCTCTTCGAGCCGTTCGAGCCCGTACACGGGGCGGTCCTCGCCGAGGCGTTCGACGAGAGTGCGATAGACGTCGGTCGTGCCGCCGGCGGCGTGGACGAGGAAGAGCGGAGCCCCGGAGCCGACCAGGCTCAGCGGCCTTAGCGGGGAGTCGCCACCTGTGGGGAGCCCCTGCTGGATGCGGTCGGCCGCTTCCTGCACCGTGGTTGCCGCGAGCAGGTCGCGCAGGGCTATCTCGGTGCGGAACTCCCGTTGCATCGCGGTCCGGATGCGGACTGCCATCAGAGAGTCCAGAGCGAGGTCGGCCAGGACGGTCGTGGGAGTGATACGGCTTCGCTGGTGGCCGGTGACGGCGGCGATGTGATGGCACAGCCGGGCGGAGACCGAGGTGCCGATGGACGTGTCCTGGGCCGGCTCCGGCCGATGCGCGGGCACCGACGGCGCGGCCACGGCGGGCGCGCGTCCGTCTGTCCACCAGTGACGGACGTGCCGCCAGCGAGGTCCGGGCACGTCGATGACGCGGCCGGACGGCATCGGCAGGCGCCCGCCTCCGGCGTACAGGGCGCCGACCTGGGTCAGGAACGCGGTGGAGTCGTCGGCGTCACGACGCAGCGTGCCGACGGTGAGTGCGCCGGGCGCCGTGCCGGTAATGGCATGGGGCAGCACGGGGTGGGGCGAGATCTCGACGAACGTGGTGTACCCGTCGGCCGCCGCCGCGGCCACGGCCCGGTCCAGGCGCACCGGCCGGCGCAGGTTCGCGACCCAGTGGGAGGCGTCGAAGACGCTTTCGTCGCGCGGTTGGTCCAGGACGGTCGAGTAGACGGGCACCTGCGGCCGTCCGCCCCGGACGTCGGCCAGGGCGTCGGCCAGCTCCGGCAACAGGGGATCGACCTGGGGGGAGTGGCCGGCGCCCACCACCCGCATGACCCGGGCGGCCCGTCCCTCGTGTTCCAGCCGTCGCACCAGCCGGGACACCTCCCGCTCCTCGCCGGTGATCACCTTCTGACCGGGTGAGGAGTGCACCGCCACATGGACGCTGGGGAAGTGCCTTCGCAGGGTGTCGAGTTCATCGTCCTCGACGTCCACGACGGCCATGGCACCCCCGCCCAGCCGGCTGAGTAGCCGGGCCCGTACGGCGACGACGCGCGCCCCGTCGGAGACGGCCAGGGCGCCCGAGCAGACCGCGGCGGCCACTTCGCCCACCGAATGGCCGATGACGGCGGCAGGTTCGACACCGTGCGCGCGCCACAGCTCGGCGAGCGCGACCTGGAGGCCGAACAGGACGGGCTGGGCGACTTCCAGGCGATCCAGATCTTCGCCGGACGCCAGGTGGTCGTACAGGGAGAAGCCGCACTCCGTGGCGAGTTCTGCGTCGGTCTTCTCCACCGCGGCGGCGAAGGCGGGTTCCTCGGCGAGCAGGCGGCGTCCCATGCCGGCCCACTGGCTGCCGTATCCGGAGAAGACCCACACCGGGCCACGCCCGAGACGATCGCGGTCGCCGGTCACGACCCGCGCGTGATCGCGGCCCTGCGCCAACGCGGTGAGCGCGTCGGTGAGTTCGTCGTGGCCGCGGGCGGCGACGGCGGCGCGTACGGGTCCGCGGCCGGTGCGCCCGGCGAGGGTGCGCGCCACGTCGTCGAGGTGTGCGGCGCTTCCGGAGGGCGTACGGAGCCATTCGGCGAGCCGGCCCGCGGTGTCCCGGAGGCGTTCGGCGTCAATGTCCGAGAGCAGATGCAGGTGGGCGGCCGGTCTGTCGGCAGGGGACGCCGATGGGACCGAAGGCCGCCATTCCTCCAGTACCGCGTGGGCGTTGGTGCCGCTGAAGCCGAAACCGGAGACCCCTGCCAGTGCCGTGCCGCCGTAGCGGGGCCACGGCTCGGGCTCGGTCGTGACCCGCAGCCGTTCGTCGTCGAGCGCACTGCCGTCTGAGCAGTGCAGGGACGGCGGGATGATGTCGTGGTGCAGGGCGAGGACTGTCTTGACCAGCCCGGCGACGCCCGCCGCCGACTCCAGATGGCCCAGGTTGCCCTTGACCGAGCCGAGCAGCAGCGGCTGGTCGGGGTCGCGGTCCGCGCCGAGGACCGCGCCCAGCGCGCCCGCCTCGATCGGGTCGCCGAGGGGGGTGCCGGTGCCGTGCGCCTCGACGTGGTCGACGTGCGCCGGGTCGGCACCGGCTCGCGCGTACGCGGTCGACAACAGGGCCTGCTGGGCTGCGGGGTTGGGCGCCAGAAGGCCGTTGGAGCGGCCGTCGGAATTGACTGCCGTGGCACGGATGACGGCCAGCACCCGGTCGCCGTCCCGCTCGGCGTCGGACAGCCGCTTGAGGAGGACGGCCGCGCAGCCCTCGCCGCGCCCGATGCCGTCGGCCGCTTTGGAGAACGGTTTGCAGCGGCCGTCGGCGGCGAGGGCTCCCGCCCGCTGGAAGGCGACCGTGACGGTGGGGGAGAGGAGCAGGTTGACGCCGGCGGCGATTGCCAGGTCGCTCTCGCCCGTGCGCAGGGAGACGCACGCGTGGTGCACGGCGACCAGCGAGGAGGAGCAGGCGGTGTCGACGGTGATGCTCGGCCCGCGGGTGTCCAGGGTGTATGCTATGCGGCCCGCGGCGACGCTGAGTGCGGCTCCGGCGGGTGCCCAGGGGTCGACCGAGTCGGTGTCGGCGCCGGTGAGTTGGCCGTACTCGGCGGTCGAGACTCCGATGTAGACGCCGGTGTTGCTGCCGGCCAGGGACGCGGCCGGGACGGCGGCATGGTCGAGTGTCTCGTGGACGACCTCAAGGAGGATCCGCTGCTGCGGGTCCATCACGGCGGCCTCACGCGGGGTGATCCGGAAGAAGTCCGCGTCGAAGCCGGCGATGTCGTCGAGGTATCCGCCGTAAGGGAGTGCGTCGGAGGGCGGAAAGGCGGTGAAGTCGCGCCAGCGGTCCTCCGGGACCCGCCGGATCGCGTCGACGCCCTCGCCCAGCAGCCGCCAGAAGTCGTCGGGGCCGTGCACACCGCCGGGCAGCCGACAGCCGACCCCGATGACCGCGACGGGCTCGTCCGTCGGACGCGGCACCGTGACGTGGATTTCCCGGGGGGCCGTGGCGGGTTCCGTCCCGCACAGGTACGCCACCAGGGCGTCGCCGGTGGACGCCTCCCACAGCAGCGTCGTCGGGAGTTCCTGGCCCGTGGCGTGGGACAGTTCCCCGGCCAGGACGACCGCGTCCCGTGAGGACATGCCGAGGTCCGACAGCGGTCGGTCCATCGGGACGTCCTCGGCGGACGTGCCGTTCCAGACGGCCACCCGTTCGGCGATCATCCGGCGCAGCGCGCTTGCGTCGAGGGCCGTCATTCCGCGTTCTCCGCCGCGTAGGATCCCGCCAGGTACCACTCTCGGGTCAGTGCCCGCGACACCTTGCCGCTGGTCGTACGGGGCACGGCGCCAGGTGGGACCAGTACGACGGCGGCGAGCCTGAGCCCGTGCCGGGAGGAGACCGCCGCACGTACGGCCCGGGCGAGGTCCGGTACGTCTATTTCGCTCAGGCTCGCAGTCCGCACGTGTTCGGCCACGACGACCACCTCCTCGCCGGAGTCGCCCGGCACGCCGAAGGCGGCGAGCCGGTCGCGGCGCACGGCCAGATGCGCCTCCTGGGCCGTGGCTTCCACATCCTGCGGATAGTGGTTGCGGCCGTCCACGACGATGAGGTCCTTCAGCCGGCCGGTGACGATCAACTGCCCGTCCAGCACGGTCCCCAGGTCACCGGTGCGCAACCAGTCACCCGGCGCGTCCTCGGTGTCCGCGAACGCGGCCCCGAAGACAAGTCGTGTCTGTTCTTCCTGGTTCCAGTAGCCGCGTCCCACGTTGGGCCCCTGCACCCAGATCTCTCCGATCTCTCCCTCGGACAGGACAACGTGGGAGACCGGGTCGGAGATGAGGACTCGCTGGCCCGCCGAGATTCCGCAGCCGGCCAGCAGCACGGCTCTGGGGTCGTCGGGACGTGTGGAGAGCGCCTTTCCGGAGGCGAGGGCGTCGCGGTCGAGGGCGAAGCGGCGCAGCGGCTCGCCGGGCCGGGCGGCGCTGACGAAGACGGTCGCCTCGGCGAGCCCGTACGACGGACAGTGCACCTCGGGCACCAGGCCCTGGTCGGCGAACGCGGCGTGGAAGCGGTCGGCCGTGCCGGGACGGACCGGCTCGCTGCCGTTGAGCAGGGCGGCGATGCCGCCCAGCCGCAGATCGGCCTTCTGCGCGTCGGTGACGACGGAGGCGCAGTAGTCGTAGGCGAAGTTGGGCGCCGCGCTGAGCGCGTGCGGATGTGCCGAGAGCAGCCGGAGCCACCGCACGGGTGACTGCAGGAACGCGGCCGGATCCATGAGCACCGAGAGCAGCCCGCGCACCACCGGGGCGGCGACGCTGAGCACCAGCCCCATGTCGTGGTACAGCGGCAACCAGCCGACGCAGGTGACCAGTTGGACGTCGGCGCCGTAGGCGGACAGCGCCTGGCGGGCGTTGGCGACCACGTTGGCATGGGTGATCTCCACGCCCGCCGGGGTGCGGGTCGAGCCCGAGGTGTACTGCAAGTAGGCGATCGACGTCCCATCGGGTGCCGCGGGGGGCGGCCCGTCCCCGGCGGCGGTGTCGGGCACCTCGTCCGCCACGACGATCCGTACCGGCATGCCCGAGCAGAAGTCCTCCACCTCATGCAGGAGGGCGCCCGTGGTCACGACGACCGCCGGACGGGCATCGGCGAGGACGGCGGACAGCCGGTTGTCGTGCCCGCGCATGCCGGGCGGATACAGCGGTACGGCGACCAGCCCGGCCGTGAGCGCCGCGAGGAACGTGGAGATGTAGTCGATGCCCTGCGGGCACAGCAGAGCCACCCGCTCACCCGGCGCGGCCTCATGGGCCAGCCGGGCGGCCAGCGCTCTCACCCGGATGTCCAGACGCCTCCATGTGAGGGTGCGGTGGACGCCGCGCGAGTCCAGGCTGGGATGGTCGACGAAGGTGAACGCTCGGCGGTCGGGGGCTGTTCGGGCCCAGTGCCGCACGTACTCCGGCAGGGTCGGGTACGACGGCGTGAGCGGGGGGCGCTGGCTGTCCATCGGGCATGGCTCCTCAGGTGACGGAGTCGGGTGGTAGGGCGAGGAGAGGGCGGACCGGACTGTTCGGTACCGTTCGGTCCGGTTCAGAGGGGGATGTTGCCGTGGCGGCGCTCCGGCATCGGGGCGCGCTTGCCGCGCAGCGTCCGCAGTGCGCGGCAGACCTGCTCGCGGGTTTCGTGAGGGGCGATGACGGCGTCGACGTAGCCGCGCTCGGCGGCGAGATACGGGGTGCCGTGGGTGCTCTCGTACGCGGCGACCAGCCGTTCGCGCAGGGCCACCGGATCGGCCGCGGCGGCGAGTTCCCGCCGGTGCAGGATGCCCACCGCGCCCTCGGCGCCCATCACGGCGATACGGGCGGTGGGCCAGGCGAGGTTGACGTCGGCGCCGAGGTGCTTGGAGCCCATCACCGCGTATCCGCCGCCGTACGCCTTTCGGACCACGACGGTGACCTTCGGGACGGTCGCCTCGGCGTACGCGTACAGCAGTTTGGCCCCGCGCCGGATGATCCCGGCCTGCTCCTGGCGGACGCCGGACAGATAGCCCGGTACGTCGGCGAAGGTCAGCAGCGGGATGCCGAACGCGTCGCAGAACCGTACGAAACGCGCGGCCTTCTCGGAGGCGTCGATGTCCAACACCCCGGCCGAGCACAGGGGTTGGTTGGCCACCACCCCCACCGAACGGCCCTCGACGCGGGCCAGCGCACAGATGATGTTCGGCGCGAACAGCTCCTGGATCTGCAGGAGTTCACCGTCGTCGACGACCGTGTGCAGGATGTCCCGCATGTCGTAGGCCTGTTGGAGCCGGTCCGGCACGAGCTCGTCCAGCCGGGCGCCGTCGTGGGCGGGGGCCGGGGCGTACTCCGGCGGCCGTTCGAGGTTGTTGGCGGGCAGATACGACAGCAGGTCCCGTACGGTGTCCAGGGCATCCTCCTCGTCGGTGGCGAGGAAGTGGGCGTTGCCGCTCAGGGTGTTGCTGGTGCGGGCGCCGCCCAGCTCCTCGGCGTCGGTGCGTTCGCCGGTGACCGCCTCGATGACCTCGGGCCCGGTGACGAACATGTGCGAGGCGCCGTCGACCATCACGGTGAGGTCCGTGATGGCCGGCGAGTAGGCGGCGCCGCCCGCGCAGGGGCCCAGGACGACCGAGACCTGCGGGATCACGCCGGACGCCTTGACGTTGCGGCGGACCAGTTCGGCGTAGAGGGCGAGCGAGGAGACGCCCTCCTGGATGCGGGCCCCGCCGCCGTCGTTGAGCCCGACGACCGGGCAGCCGATCTTCAGGGCGAGGTCCATCAGGGCGACCGTCTTCTCCCCGAAGGCCTCGCCCATGCTGCCGCCGAAGACCGTGGAGTCCTGGGCGAAGACGCAGACGGTACGGCCGTCGACGGTGCCGTACCCGGTGATCACCCCGTCCCCGAACGGGCGCCGGGCGCCGTCCCCGACGGGCCGGGCCCGCACGAACAGACCGGTCTCCGTGAAGGAGCCCGGGTCCAGCAGCCGTTCGATCCGCTCCCGTGCGCCGAACCGCCCACGCCGTCTCGTGCCGCCCGGAGCCGTCGCCAGCGCCTGACGGACGTCCAGGTCGGCGATGCGGTCGACCGTACGGTCGAGGGCAGGCTGCGGTACCTGCCTCGTCCGTGACGTTGTTGCCTCTTGTGCCACTACCACCTCCGAAATGGCTTTCGAATATGGCAGCGGGGGAGGGCTGATCAGGGAGGTCTGTAGGTTTTCTTGTGGGAGATGAGTCCCGAGGGGCATGCGATTGGTGCTGATGTGACAAGGGGGGGGTCGATGCGTGTTGCTGCGGAACACCCGTGGTGACCAGCTGTCGGCCTTCGGTCGACAGTCCGCAGTGGCTCACCCCTCGGGCTGAAGGTTCGCGGCGGGCACCGTTTGCCCGTCCGGTGGACGTCCTCGTCCACGGGCCTGGTGACGTCGGCTGGTCCCGAACCCGGCGGCGATCTTCGCCAGGGTGGTGTGTTCGCGCAGTTACACCAGTGCAGCCGTCGCGCGCTGGGACGGGCGGACCTTGCAGCGCCGGTCCCCTCGCGGGTGACGACCAGCGTGGTTGAGACGTCGGACGTCTCGACCAAGAGCCCGAGGGCCTCGCTCGTTGCGCGTCATGGACCGTCACCCGACCGGAGGCCAACCCGAAGAAGCTCAATGGCCGAACAACTGACCAAGGCGGGGAATTTACCTTCTTAAATATTTCTTGGTGACGGAAGGGGGGCCTTGCGGTTGAATCCCCTCCAAGAGTAAGTTTAAACTTCTACCAAGTGTGCGCCGCGGTGTCGTTACTGTGAGATCTCTTCCTGGGGAGATCTGTTGTGGGTGGAGGCATGGTGGACGGTGCTCGATTATCGCACGGCGACGGAAACTTTCGGATTTTGCTGCATGGTGAGCCGGGAAAGTGGTGTGAGGGGTCCCGGTCCGGCTGGCATTCCCTGTGGTACCGGGCGAGGACGGACAGAGGGGCTCACCTGACCGGGCGCCGGGTCGACGGAGAGATGTTGGCGGATATTCTGTCCCCGCCTTGCGACATCGAGATCAGATATGACGGGCATGATGAGGGAGTCCCGCGTCCCGAGTTCTGGAGCCTGGTCCACGTCGTCGATGGAGAAGTGGCGATCAGGCAGGAGAACCAGCCTGGTCGGGCTCTGTTGGGCGCCGGTGACCTGGGGATCTGTGATCTGGGCAGAGAGGGGCGATTATGTATGGCCGAGGGGGCGCGATTGGCTTTGATCAGTATCCCCGGGGGAGCATCCGTCGACCATGCCTGGCTTTCATCCGATGTTTCTGTGCAAATCATCGACGGAACGTCCGGTATAAGCAATGCGACTGCCTGTCTCTTACGGGCCGTCACTATGAACCTTACGCATTTTAGTGAAGAGTCGATTCGTGTGGTGTACCGGTCGATACGAATGCTTCTCGATACGGTACTGGCTGAGTCCATGCATGACATGGAATATGCGGGACAAGGAAGTGAAGGAGATGCGGAGGCCATACGGCAATTCATTGCGCGAAATCTGGCGGACATCTCGCTCGGGCCGGCCATGATCGCCGATAGTTTTCATATCTCGGTCCGGCAGCTGCACAGAATCTTCGAAGGGGAGCATCGCGGTGTCGCGCACGAGGTTCTTGAGCAGCGGATTCACCGGTGCGCGAGCGATCTCCGGGACCCGGCGCTTCGGCACGAGAACGTCAGCGCCATCGCCCTTCGGTGGGGAATCGACGACGCCTCCAAGTTCTCACGCCAGTTCCGTTCCGTCCTCGGAGTGTCTCCCCGTGAGTACCGCGCCGGGCACGACGTCGTCTGAGCTTCGCGCACCGTCGCGGGGTACCAGGCCGAGAGCGCGGACCGGACACATCGTGACGGCGCGGCGGACGTGGACAGCGTGCTCGGGGGTGGGTTCTGGGACGAGTAGGACGACCCGGCCGTCGTACTCGTCCTGGTCGAAGACGGCGGGGGCGGCATGCACGCACATCCCGCCGCCGATACATGCCTCCCGGTCGGCTGTCACCCGCACGGCCTGCCCGGTGCGGCCCGCCGTCACCAGGTCACCCGCAGTGAGCTCAGCCCGAACACCAGACTGGAGCCCCGGAACTCGGCCCCTCCATCCGGATCGGCCGGCGCCAGGCCGGGGAAGCGCCGCAGCAGAGCGGGGAAGGCCACACTCATGGTCATCCGGGCCAACGGCGCTCCGATGCAATGGTGTACGCCGTGCCCGAAGGCGATGTGCCCCGCCGCGTCCCGGGTGATGTCGAGGGCGTCGGGATTGCTGACGAACGCGCTGTCCCGGTTGGCGGCGGGAATCGACAGCATGACGAACGAGCCCTCGGGTATGACCGTTCCAGCGATCTCCACGTCCGTCGTGGCCGTACGCGGCGGCAGCGTGTGCGCGATGGAGAGCCAGCGCAGGAGCTCCTCGACGGCCGCGTCGACCTGAGCCGGGTCGTCGCGGATCGCTGCCAGCTGGTCCGGGTGGCGCAGCAGCGCCAGGGTGCCGAGTCCGAGCATGTTGGAGGTCGTCTCGTGGCCGGCCTGCAGCAGCAGCCCGGCGATGCCGATCAGCTCGTCCGTGCTCAGTTCGTCACCGTGGTGACGGACCAGCATCCCGATCAGGTCGTCGCCCGGATCCGCACAGCGGTGCGCGACCAGAGCGGCGAGGTACTCCCGGTCCGCCCGGCGCGCCGCGTTGCGCTCCTGCATGGGCAGCGACAGGTTCAGGACCCGGGCGGACCGGTCCTGGAAACCGGCCCGATCGGCGTACGGCACGCCCAGCAGCTCGCAGATCACCATCATGGGGATCGGCAGCGCGAAGTCGGCCATCAGATCGGCGGGCGGCCCGGACCGTTGCAGGTGGTCCAGTGATGCTTCCACGATCTCCACGGCCCGTGCCTCCAGACGTCGCATCCGGCGCTCCGTGAACGCCGGGATGAGCATCCGGCGCAATCTCGTGTGCTCCGGCGGGTCGTAGCCGAGCAGATTGCCCGCCCGCATCCTGGCCAGTTCGGCCTCGCTGACGTCGCCGCCGCTCGTCAGCCCGAACAACGGGGTACGGGCGAGGCTGAACCGGGTCGAGTCCGCCATCACCTCGCGGACGTCCTCGTAGCGGCAGACCAGATAGGCGGGCGCACCGAACAGCGTCGGCCGGCGCACCACGCCCTCACGGTCCCGGACCCGTGCCAGCTCCTGGACCGGGTCGAGGCCTTCGCGCCGCATCTCGAGTGGCAGTTCTGCCGCGTCGGTCATCGCCTGCTCACCATCCTCATCTTCACGCCTCTCGTCGTCCGGGGCACGCGAGGCGAGCCCCGGCACGTACTCCGTCCGGCTTCCGGGGAAGGCCGGTCCCACGGGCCGGCCCGGCCTACACTCGCTCGGTGGCGATGACCAGATAGTCGATGCTGTGCTCGCCGAATCCCTCCAGGAACGGGGCCTCGACTCCGGTGCGCAGGGCCGACCGCTCACGCAGTTCCCAGTAGGGGACGGCCGCCTCGGTGTGGTCCTGCACGTGGTAGGGGACCAGACCGTTCGCGGCCAGGGCCTCGAAGTACGTGCTGCGCTTGTGCATGCCGCACAGGTAGTGCTCGTCGATCCGCCGGGACGCCTCCGAGCGCGGGTGCACGGCGTCGTGGCGGGTCCAGGTGACGGCGACGTAGCGGCCGCCGGGGCGCAGCAGGCGCGCGAACTCGGCGAACGCCTTGTGGATGTCGACGCACATGGTGGTCTCGTTGGAGACGATGTAGTCGAAGGTCCGGTCGGGGAAGGGGGCGCTGACCATGTTGGCGAAGTGGAACCGGACGCGGTCGGCGACACCGCGTCGCAGGGCGAGTTCCTCGGTGAACTCGACGTGGTGGGCGCAGTAGTTGACGCCGTCGACCCGGCAGCCGAAACGGTCGGCGATCATGAACGAGGTGCCGCCGCGGCCGGATCCGGCGTCCATGACGCGGGACGCGGACGGCACGTCCCCCAGGGCGTCGAGAATCAGGCCGGTCTCCAGCGACTCCATGCGGTGAAGTTCCCGCAGGATCAGCTTCTCTCGCTGTTCGGCCGGCGCGTCCAGGATCGTGTGGTCGTAGTCGCCGATGCCGTAGTGGTGGTGGTAGAGGCCGTCCTCGCTGCCCAGCAGGAGGTTGATGTCGTCCGACTGTTTGGTGTCCCAGTAGCTCCGCTGCTCGATGTCGTGCTCGCCGAGGGTGACGACGTCCAGGTTTGGCATGGGGGCTCCTCCAGGGTGGTTCGGATGCGGGCCGGTCGGTCGGAGCGGCTCAGACGCGTTCGGAGGCGATGACGAGATAGTTGAGCGTGCTGTCTCGGTAGCCCTGCAGGAAGGCGTCCTCGACTCCGGTGCGCAGGGCGGTGTGGTTGCGCAGTTCCCAGTAGGGCATGGCCTCGTGTGTGTAGCGCCGGACCCGGTAGGGGACCAGATCATTGGCCGCCAGAGCCCGGAAGTAGGTGCCGCGCCGGTGCATCCGGCACACGTAGTGCTCGTCTATGCGTCGCGTCGCCTCGGAGCGAGGGTCGACCGCGTCGTCACGGCACCAGGTCGTCATGACGTAGCGGCCACCGGGGCGCAGGAGCCGGGCGAACTCACGCATCGCCTCGAAGGCATCGGCGTACATTGTGGTCTCGTTGGACACGACGAAGTCGAACCGGCCGTCGGCGAACGGCGTCTGGAGCATGTTGCCGAGGTGGAAGCGGACCTGTGAGTCCCAGCCGTGCCGTATCGCTATCCGCTCGGCGAATTCCACGTGGTGCTCGCAGAAGTTGACGCCGTCGACCCGGCAGCCGAGTTCGCGGGCGAGGGTGAAGGCGGTGCCGCCGCGACCGGAGCCGGCGTCCATGCCCCGGGCCGTGGACGGCACGTCCGCGAGGGCGTCGACGATCAGCCGTACCTGATCGCTCTCCATGCGGTGGAGTTCCCGCAGGATCGCCTCCTCTCGCTTTTCGGGCGGTGTGTCCAGGACCGTGTGGTCGTAGTCGCCGATGGCGTAGTGGTGGTGGTAGAGGTCGTCGTCGGCACCGAGCAGAAGGTTGATGTCGTCGGACCGTTTGGCGTCCCAGTGGGCTTTGAGGTCGCGTTCGTAGGCGTTGCGCGCATGGCTCTCGGTCCTGGTCGTGGTCATGAGGGGGCGCCCTTTCTCGTAGGACGGTTCGGACGGGAGGGCGGTGCGCTGTCGGCCAGCCAGGCGATCGACGCGCAGCGCAGCAGGGACATCGCCGATGATTCGGTGGGGTCGAGCCCGACGAGGGTGCGAATCCGCCGCAGTCGGTAGTCCAGCGTCCGCGGATGGATGCCCAGGGAGCAGGCTGTCTCGACACGATGGCTGTGGCAGGCGATCCAGGCGGTGAGTGTGTCGGCGAGTTTCGTGTCGGTGGTGACCCGCTGGATCAGCTCGATGGCCTGGTCGAGTGTCCCCGGATCCGCGCTGAGGACGATCCGCTCGAAGAGCAGGGACCGTAGCTCGTAGCACTGGGCGGGATAGCCGAGCCGGCGAAGACTCGCCAGGGAGGCCTGGCATTCCCTGGTCACCGTCTGGATCTCCGTGGCCCCCACGGGCGGCGACAACAGGGACCAGAAGGCCGTGTCCGACTCCTGTGCCACCCGCCGGTGGAGCTGGTCGGCAGCCCTCTTGCCGAGACGGCCGGGAACGACGAGAGCGAGATCGTCGCCGACCAGCGCCCAGAACACGTCCTCGGCTTCCAGGCCCTTCGCCACCCTGCGCCAGGTGTGCTTGGCCCCCTCCCCGGAGTGGCACCGGCAGGACAGGAAAAGGACGGTGGACGGAGTGAACCGGGCCGGACCCAGTTCGGCGACTCCGGTGTCGGCGACGTTTCCGCACACCAGGTCCTGTCCGACGGTCTCATGGGGCGAGGCTGCCTGCCCCCGTTCCATCAGGTGGCGGTGGTATCCCGCCACGGCGCCGTGGGAGAGCGAGCGGACGGCCGGCTGACAGTACGAGACGAAGGCCATGAGTCCGACCACCAGTTCCGGCGGGCTCTGCTCAAGGACGTACTCGCATGCCGTCTTGAGGCCGACCCGCACGACCTGCAGGACCTCGCCCCCGGTGAACGCGTGGTCCGCGAGGATGCGCGTCACCTCGCACAACGGGCGTGTGCCGGCCTCCAGGCAGTCCTTGTCGTCGCGGAACGCCTCGACGAGCTGTGACCAGAGGGCGCGCAACAGGTCCTCGTACTCGGTCCGTTGCGGGCCCGCGATCCTGGCATGGGCCGGGACGCTGCGGTCGGCGGCGGCCGAGAGCCGCTCGACGACCTCGCGCCCGTGCAAGGACAAGAAGGAGACGATCGCACCGAGTTCGCCGTTGCGCACGGCTGCCCTGCCCATGTCTACCCGCGCTCCGTCACGACGGTGTGCGCGCGGGGGTGACCGAGTGCCGCGAGCACCTCGTCGACTCGCCGGCAGACCACGAGGCGGCGAGCGGTGCCCGCGGTGACGAACCCCTCCCGGACGGCGTCGGAGAGGAAGGCGTGCAGATGCCGGTAGTAGCCGCCGCTGTCCAGCAGCACACAGGGTTTGCCGTGCAGTCCCAGATGGGACCAGGTGAGGACCTCGAAGAACTCCTCGACGGTGCCCAGCCCGCCGGGCAGCGCGACGAAGGCATCACCCAGGTCGGCCATGACGGCCTTGCGGCGGTGCATGTCGGACACCACATGAAGCTCCGTCAACCTCGGATGGGTGGCACCTTCATGGGCGTGGAGGCTCTCGGGAATCACTCCGACGACACGTCCGCCGGCGCTCAGGGCCTCGTCCGCCAGCGGGCCCATGAGCCCGACCGAGGCACCTCCGTAGACGACATCGAGCCCGGCCCGGGCCAACGTCCGGCCCAGCTCGCCCGCCGCTCGAAGGTGCTGTTCGGCCAGACCCGGCTTTGCTCCGCAGAACACGGTGACGGCTTCTATCGGCATAGTAATTCGTCCTTCGTTACCGAGCTTCGTTACCGAGGGGATGAGAGACAGCGAATGCCGACTTCTCGCCAGGCGGCGGCCGATTTCATTCCAACCCGAATCGTGCCAGAGCGATGTCGGGCTTTCTTGTCATCCCGCGCACACTTTCTTGTCGAAGCGTGCCGTTGCGCCAGCGGGAGGTGAGAAACGGTGAAGTTTTCCTCACGGAAGTTCCGGTGCGACGGCCCTTGGAGCGAGACTGCGCGCGGACGCGCCCGCGTATCCCGCGCTCCCCGTGGCAGCACCGAGACCGGAATCCGAGGCCCCCATGACCGACGAACACGCTTCGGCGGCCCGCCGCCGACAGGCGTTCGCACTGCTTGCCACGGCGCAGTTCGCCGTGGTCCTGGACATCACCATCGTCAACGTCGCCCTGCCGTCGATCGAGACGGCACTCGGCTTCTCCCGACCGGATCTGGCCTGGGTCGTCGACGCGTACCTGCTCACCTTCGGCGGCTTTCTCCTGCTCGGCGGGCGGGCAGCCGACCTGCTGGGACGCAAGCGGATATTCCTCACCGGACTGGTGACCTTCGGTCTGGCCTCCGTGGCCTGCGGGCTCGCCGAGACCGGCTGGCAACTCGTCGCCGCACGCGCCGTGCAGGGACTCGGTGGTGCGATGTTGTCGCCGGCCGGACTCTCCCTGGTGGCCGTGACCTTCCAGGAGGAGACGGAACGCAACAGGGCCATGGGCACGTGGACGGCCGTGTCCGGCGCCGGCGGTGCCACCGGAGTCGTGCTCGGCGGTGTTCTCACCCACGCCCTGGGCTGGCCCTGGGTCTTCTGGGTCAATGCACCCCTGACCCTGGGCGCGGCCCTGCTCGGCATCCGGCTGATCACCGATGCCGGTGCTCGACGCTGTGTGTCCGCGCGGGAGTTCGACGTCCTGGGCGCGCTCACCGCCACCGCCGGTCTGACCCTCCTCATCTTCGGCCTGGTGCAGGCCGGCGAACACGGTCTCGGCTCGAGCGCCACCCTTGCCGCCCTGGGGGCGGCGGCTTTCCTGCTGGTGGGTTTCGCGCTCACCGAACTCCGTGCGTCCACGCCCCTGATCAGCTTCGACGTCTTCCGCTCCGGCGCGCTGTGCGTGGCCAACGCGATGATGGTGGTGTTCATGGCGGGTGTGGTGGCGACGAACTTCTTCGTGACCCTCTACGCCCAACAGGTCATCGGCTACGGACCTGTGGGGGCCGGCCTGTCCCTCCTGCCGCTCGCGCTGGGCCAGGTCGTGTTCGCGCGGATCGCCGCGCGTCGACTGGTCCGGGTCGGTGTGCTCAGGACGCTGCTGACGGGTATGGGCGCCGCGGTCCTCGGGTACGTCTGGTTCTCGTTCCTGTCGCCCCGTGGTTCCTTCGCGGCCGACATTCTCGGCCCGGCCGCACTGGTCTCCGTCGGCGGCGGGTTCGGGTTCGTCGTGCTCATCGTCCTGTCCGTCTCCGGGGTCGAACCACGCCGGGCGGGTCTGGCCGGTGGGCTGATCAACATGTCACAGCAGGTCGGCGGCGCCCTCGGGCTCGCCTTACTCGCCTCGCTGGCCACCTGGTGGACCGCGCACGAGGTCCACCACGGCGTCGCCGCGCGCCAGGCGTCGACGGACGGCTTCCGGCTCGGCTTCCTGGCCGCGGCCGCACTCGTGACGGCGGGCACGATCGCGGCCACCTTTACTCTGCGCACCCGGGCCGAGCGGACCCGCGCATCGACCCCGGACCCACCGCCGGAGACGGTCTCCGCACCGTGAACTTCGACGGCCCGTCTTTTACCACTATGTAAAAGCGAGCAGCGCGATTGTGCATTGATGAGCATGGCCACCGAAGAGTCGAATACATAGGCTCGAATTCTGCCGAACGTCTGCCTCGGTCGGCTACCGGGCAGCACAGCGCCGGGATTAATCTGAGGGGTAGCGGACCATGAAATCCAAGATATTCGGGTACGGCGAACTTCCCGAACTGATCGCCCGATTGACCGGCGACGAACGCCACTCGTTCTCCTCGTCATCCACGAAGGACGTCCTGTGGGTCCTTTACGACCGCGTACTGGACGTAGCGCCGGACCGCCTGGAGGACGAGGACCGCGACCGCTTCATGCTCTCCAAAGCGAGCGGCCCCATGGCCTTCTACGCCGTCCTCGCGGCGAAGGGGTTCCTGCGGCCGGAACAGCTCAGCGAGTGGGGTGCCTTCGACTCGCCCCTCGGCTACTCGCCGGACCGGGCGAACGTGCCGGGAGCCGAGATGTCCACCGGTTCCCTCGGCCACGGACTTCCCCTCGCGGTCGGTGTCGCACTGGGCCTGCGTATCCAGGGGCGGACGAAGCCCAGGGTCTTCGTGCTGATCGGCGACGGCGAGTTCGACGAGGGCAGCAACCACGAGGCCATGGCCGTCGCTGGCCGGATGCGGCTGGACCGCCTGACGGTGATCGCCCTGGACAACGGGACGGCCAGCCACGGCTGGCCCGGTGGCATCCACCGGCGCTTCGCCGGCGAGGGCTGGGACACCGCCGTCGTCGACGGGGAGGACCACGAGGACATCCTCGCCGCGCTCACCCGGGACCACCCCGACCGGCCGCTCGCCGTCGTGGCCACCGTCAGCCGCTAACCCCGTCCACCAGGAGCGGATCAGCGTGAAATCCCAAGACGAACTCAGCGTCGAGAAGACCTACGGGGATATGTGGAGCGCGTTCGGCGGGGCGATGTCCGACGCTCTGGACGACGACCCGCGGACGGCCGTCGTCCTGGCCGACATCGGCACCCATCTGTTCAGGGAGGCCAGGCGGAAACATCCCGACCGGATCATCAACGTGGGGATCCGGGAGCAGCTCATGATGGGGGTCGCGGGCGGGCTCGCGCTGTGCGGTCTGCGACCGGTGGTGCACACGGTGGCGCCCTTCCTCATCGAGCGTCCCTTCGAACAGGTCAAACTGAACTTCGCGCAGCAGGACGTGGGCGCGGTGCTCGTCAGCATGGGTGCCTCGTACGACCTGCCCCCGTACGCCTTCTCGCACTTCGCACCCGGAGACGTCGCCGCGCTCGACTCGCTGCCGAACTGGACGATCCATGTCCCGGGTCACCCGGACGAGGCCCGTGACCTGCTGCGACACGCGCTGCCCGGCGACGGGCGAGTGTATCTGCGGCTGTCCAGCCGGACCAACAGCCGGCCGCACCCGGTGTCGAGCAGGTTCACGGTGCTCAGGCAAGGCCGACGAGGCGTCGTCCTCGCCGTCGGACCGACCCTGGACCAGGTGCTGGCCGCGACCTCCGTGCTGGACGTGACCGTTCTGTACGCGTCGACGATCCGGCCCTTCGACGCCCACGGCCTGCGCACCGCGGTGCTCGCCCGACAGCGCACCGACATCGTCCTGGTCGAGCCCTATCTGGCCGGAACATCCGCCCATCAGGTGGCCTCGGCTCTCGTGGACGTCCCCCATCGGCTGCTGACGCTCGGCGTCCGGCGCGATCTGGAGGTCCGCAGCTACGGCACCCCGGAGGAGCACGAGCTCCTGCACGGCCTCGACCCCGTGACCCTGGGCAAGGAGATCAGGTCCTTCCTTGTCCTCGAACCGGGAGGCCGGGATGCCGGGTGAGTCCGGGGTCCACGCCATCGTGGGCCCGACGGGTGTCGGAAAGAGCGCTGCGGCGACCGAGCTGGCCTCCGTCACCGGTGCTCCCGTCCTGGTTGCCGACCGGATCCAGTGTTTCACCGACCTGGCCGTCACCAGCAGCAGGGCCACCGACGAGGACGCCCAGGGCATCCGCCGGATCTGGCTCGGCGAGCGGACCGTCCGCGACGGCGACATCCCGCCGGCCGTGGCGGTGGATCTGGCGCTGACCAGCCTCGGTGAACTCGTCGACCAGTACCCGCTCGTGGTGCTGGAGGGCGGTTCCGTCTCGGTCATGCTGGGGCTGGCCGAGCGGCGCGACGCGTTGCCCGTCCCGATGTCCGTGCGGGTCATGCGGATCATCGACGCGGACGGCTACCGGAAACGGCTGCGCGCCCGGGCCCGGCACATGCTGCTGCCCGATCGCCTGGGCAGAAGCCTGCTCACAGAGTTCGTGGCGGCGTGGACCGCTCCGGAACGGCGGCCGTTCGTCGCCGTGCTGCCCGGCCCGGACCGCGTTCTCGAATGGTGCGCGAAACACTCGATCCCGCCGCAGAGCGTTGCCGACCTCGATCTGCCGGAGCCGATGCTCGAGGAGCTGTCGACGATGGTCGGCGACCGGCACGCCGAGCACGGATTCCTCCAGGACAGGATCTTCTCGGAGGTCTTCGATTAACGCCTTCGACACCTCGCTCTCCGTCGGTCGCCTCTGCACGGACGAGGTCCGACTCGCCCAGGCCGCCGACGACTTCGGGCACTGCGTCAGCGCGCGTCCGGCGGCGGTCGTCGTACCCGGTTCGACGGCGGAGGTCCAGGGAGTGATCTCCTACGCGCGGACCCGGGGACTGCGCGTCGCCGCACGCGGCGCCGGACACTCGACGTACGGCCAGAGCCAGTGCGCCGACGGGATCGTGCTGGACATGACGGGGCTGCGCGCCGTGCATGAGGTGGCCGCCGACCGTGTCGTCGTGGACGCGGGCGCGTTGTGGTCGGACGTCGTCGACGCCTCGCTCACCCGCCGACTGACCCCGCCCGTGCTCACCGACTACCTCGGGACCACGGTCGGGGGCACCCTGTCGGTCGGCGGATTCGGCGGTGCCAGCCACCGGCACGGCGCCCAGACCGACAACGTACTGGCCCTGGAGGTCGTCACCGGTACCGGCACCCGGCTGACCTGCTCGGCCACCGAGAACCGCGAGCTGTTCGACAGCGTGCGCGGCGGACTCGGTCGGTTCGGCGTCATCACCCGGGCGACCCTGAGCCTCACTCCGGCCCGCGAGCGTACCCGCTGGTACCGCATCTGGTACGACGACCTTGCGTTCTTCCTCGCCGATGAGCAACGTTTCGTGGACGAAGGCATGTACGACCACGTCCAGGGCCGGATCATCCCGGCGGCCGACGGCACCTGGCGGTATCGGATCGAACTCGCCCGGCACTACACCCGCCGCCAACCGCCCGACGCGGCCGGCCTGTTTCCGGCGTGCGGCCGCGCACGCGACGTCGAGCAGGCCGAGGACCTCGTCCACGCCGACTTCATCAACCGCATGGCCGCCGGCGAGTCCCGGCTCCGGGCGGCCGGCGACTGGTTCCGGCCACACCCCTGGCTCAACGTCCTGCTGCCCGCACACGCCACCGCGGCGTTCGTGCGGAGCGCGCTCGCCGGGCTGACCGTGGACACCCTGGGCAGATCCGGACTCGTCATGGCCTACCCCGTACCGACCGCGCGGCTGAGAACACCGTTCGTCCGGACGCCGGCCGCGACGACGGCCTTCATGTTCGCGTTGTTGCGCACGACCGCCCCCGGCACGGAGCGTTCCGCGGTCTCGGCCAACCGCTCCCTCTACGAACGGGCGCTGGCCGTCGACGCGGTGGCGTACCCGGTCAACGCGCTGCCGATGTCGGCGGCGGACTGGCGCAGGCACTTCGGACCCCGATGGCACGACTTCGTACAGGCCAAACACCGCTTCGACCCGCACGGAGTCCTGACGCCGCTCGAACACGAGACACGCTGAAGAGAGAAGGAAACCCATGCGGGTCGTCATCGTCTTTCCGCACGTCGGCTACTGCACGGGCTGGCGCCCCCATCTGGCGACGGAGGTGAGGAACGGCTCCACATACCACATAGCGCAGGCGCTCACCTACCTGTACAGCACCGCCCGCCACTACACGCCCCATGTCCGGGTCGTCGACTTCAACTTCGGCAGCCACGAGGACAACGTGCAGCGCGTCCTCGACTACCGGCCCGACGCGATCCTCATCTCGTCCACGGTCAACTCCTACGACAGCACCAAGCAGATCTCGGTCGACGTCACCCGCCGATCGGCGGCCAAGCTCTTCGTCGGCGGTCCGGCGGTCAGCTCCAACTACTTCCTACGGCCCGACCTGCTGAAACTCGACGTCGACTGCGAGTTCGTGGTCACGGACCGGGACATCTTCGCCTGGGCCAAGCAGGTCTTCGGCATGGTCGACGAGTTGAAGTTCCGGACCTTCCGGCCCGACAACTCGTGGATCGCCGAGACGTACCCGCCCGAGACACGGGACAAGATCCGCTACACCGTCGTCACCAGCATCGGTTGCACCTACAAGTGCACGTTCTGCCTCAACCCCATGGTCTACAAGATCAACTACAAGGATCCGGAGATCTTCCGTGAAGAACTCCGCTGCCTCCGGGACGAGTACGGCGCGGACGCGGTCTCCGTCGCGGACCCCTTCTTCTTCATGCGCCAGGAACACGCCGACGACATCATGGACGTGTTCGCCGACTCCGGCATGGCCTGGTCGCAGCAGACCTGCCTGGTGACCCTCACCGACCCGAACCTGGAACGCATGGCCGAGACGGGATGCCGGTCCGTCCTGGTCGGGATCGAGAACTTCACCAGCAAGGAGATCAACAAACCGGTCGAGGTGACCCGGTTCGAGGACCGGCTCGAAGTCGCCGCGGGCATGGGCATCTCGATCAAACCGAGCTTCATCTCCGGTCTGCTGGACATCGACTACGACGTCGACCTGGCCCAGATCCACTACATCCGCGAGATCATCGACCGCGGCCTCGTGCCCAACTACCACATCCAGTCCAACATCTACACGCCCTACATTCCCGACGCGCGCGACCGGCTCCTCGACGTGCCGTTCCGCTTCTGGGGCGTCATGCCGGTCACCGCGCAGGACGAGGAGCACTGGCGGCGCAACCTCGACCTCTGCGACATGATCTACGAACTGGTCTTCCCGGAGACCGCGGTTCGCTACCAGGAGGTGCGGGCCGAGTACCTCGACCACCTCGCGCACCAGGGCACGATGTGGATGAAACACCGCCCCGTGCCGCGGGTGGCGCCGGACAAGAAGGTCCATCTGCTCACCTCCGGCAGGATCAGGGTCGGACAGCCGTGACCTCCCCGCAGGCGGCCCCCCTCCTCGTCGCCCTCGCCACTGTCATCGTCGCCGCCGGACTGCTCGGAAACCTCGCACGGCGACTCGGCCAGCCACCCGTCGTCGGCGAGATCCTCGCCGGCGTCCTCCTCGGCCCCACCCTGTTCGCAGGCGCTGTCTCCCGAACCTTGCTGCCCGCTGCCACCAGGCCCTTACTGACCGCGCTGGCCGACGTCGGAGTCGCGGTCTTCATGTTCCTCGTCGGGCTCGAACTGGACCGGACCCTGATCCGCGGCACCGGCCGGATCGCCGCATCAGTGTCCCTGACCGCGCTTGTGCTGCCCTGCGGACTGGGCATGGCACTCGCCGGCCAGCTGCTGCACGCATACCCCACCCACAACCACACGGGCTTCGTCCTCTTCATGGGTGCCGCCATGTCCATCACCGCGTTCCCGGTCCTGGCCCGCATCCTCACCGACCGGGCCATGCACCGTACGCCGCTCGGTGCCCTTGCCCTGTGCTGCGCCGGGCTCAGTGACGTGCTCGCCTGGTCACTGCTGGCCGTGGTGGTGGCCGTCGTCTCCCCCGGCGGGAGCCCCTGGCGAGCGCTGCTCCTCGTGCCGTACCTGCTGCTGATGCTTGGCCCTGTCCGATGGCTGGTGGGCCGGCTGCTGCCCCGGCCGACGGTCGACGGCCGACCCTCCGCGCTGCTGCTCGCCCTCATGTTCGCCGGCCTTCTGCTGTCCGGTGCGGCCACCGAATGGATGGGTCTGCACTTCATCTTCGGGTGCTTCCTCTTCGGCGTCGCCGTCCCGCGCCCGGGCACCGACCGGCTCCGCGCCGACCTCCACGAACGCGTCGGAACCGTCAACAACGTCCTGCTGCTCCCCGTGTTCTTCCTGACCGCCGGCCTCCAGGTCGACCTGTCCGGGCTCGGATGGTCCGACCTTCTCCAACTGGCGCTGATCCTGCTGGTCGCGATCGGCGGGAAACTGCTCGGCGCGTACGCGGGCGCTCTCGCGGGCGGACTCGATCACCGCATCTCGTCCGCCATAGCCGTCCTCATGAACACCCGCGGCCTCACCGAGCTGATCATCCTCAGCGTCGGCCGCCAGCTCGGCATCCTCGACACCCGTCTGTACTCGCTGATGGTGGTGATGGCCCTTGTGACCACTGCCATGACGGGTCCGCTGCTGGAGGCTGTCTACCCACGCGATCACGCCTTGCGGGCGAGCCCCCAGGACGTGACGCGTGGGCACAAGGAGCGTGTCACGAGCGGTGGTTCGCCCGGAAAGGGGTGCTAGGCAAGGACGGGACCGGCAGCATGGCCCCGGCCGCCGGTTGCCGGATGACTGATCATCCGACGGCGTTCGGGACCACGATGCCCCGCGGCCATCCGGCCGAGTGCCGCCGCGAAGTCCTCGATCTCGTGGCTCCCGGCCGTCGATGCCGAGAGGGGCGTTGCGAGGCGCCTGCCGTCGGCGACACTCGCGCCGAGCGCCAGGAGGTGTTTCCTGACGCCGCCGTGCCTGCCCGACGGCGAGCGGGGTCCGACACGCTGCTGAATACGGCCGGTGACCGACGTACCGCAAACCTGTTCTGTTGCGGACATCACCGTCGGATGCGGGTGACGGCGTGCAGGGCGGGGTGCATTATTTAAGCGCTTTAGGGGGAGGTGCGTCGGGTTGTGACCCGGCAGCGATCGGCACCTGAGAGAGAGGCTGGGCATGAACGGCGCGGCTGAGCGGTTTCCGGTCCGGGAGATCCGCCGGAGCGTGCCCCCGCACGGGGCGTGCGATGACCGTGCCCGGAGAACGTCGGGCCAGGGTTCGCCACGTCGCGGGTGCGGGACAGCGTGGTGACGGCCCGGCCGCAGCGGGTGGGAAACCTGCCGACCGCTCTGACCAGCTTCGTGGGCCGTGAGCCGGAGGTCGCGAAGATCCGAAGCCTGCTCGGTGAAGCGCGTCTGGTGACCCTTGCCGGGCCTGGCGGGGTGGGCAAGACGCGGCTGGCCCTGGAGGCCGCCGCGGTGGCCGCGGATGTGTTCCCGGACGGCGTGTGGCTGGTGGATCTGGCCCCCGTCCGGGAGGCGGCGGCGGTGGCGGACGCGATGGCCACGGCCTTGGGCGTGCCGGACGTGGGCGCCCGGGGCGCCCTGGAGCGGCTGACGGGGTTTCTGGCGGCCCGCAGGACGCTGATCGTCCTCGACAACTGCGAGCAGGTGGTCGAGGCGTGCGCCGAGACGGCGGGGACACTGCTGGCGATTGCACCCGGGCTGTGTGTTCTCGCGACGAGCCGGCACACACTGGGCATGACGGGCGAGCATGTGCTCGTGGTACCGCCGTTGCCGCAGGCGGACGGGATCCGCTTGCTGCGGAACCGTGCCGCCGCCGTGCGGTCGGGCTTCGAGGTGACGGAGGCGAACCGGGCCGAGGCCGCCCGGTTGTGCGCCGCGCTCGACGGACTTCCGCTGGCGATCGAACTCGCGGCGTTCCGGCTGCGCACACTCACGGTCGGACAGGTCACGGAGCGGCTGGTGGACGGATTCGACCTGCTGACACGGGGCAGCGCGACCGCTCGCCCGCACCAGCGCACGCTGCGGGACCTGATCGGCTGGAGCTACGACTTGTGCTCTCCCGCCGAACAGCTGCTGTGGAACCGGCTGTCGGTCTTCGCCGGCGGATTCGGTCTGGACACGGTCGAGACCGTCTGCGGGGGATACGGCATCGCCCGCAGCGAGGTACTGGACCTCCTCGAACGCCTCGTCGTCCAGTCGGTCGTCCTGATCACCGAGGGCGAGGGCCCGGCACGCTTCCGGATGCCGGAGACGATTCGGCGGTACGGGCTCCGGCGGCTCGCGGAGTCCGGGGAGGAGGAGCAACTGCGGGGCCGGCACCGGGACTTCTTCCTGTCCCTGGCCCGCCGTGTGGACGAACGCTGGTACGGCCCTGGCCAAGTGGCGGCACTGGGCCGACTGCGGCTGGAACACCCCAACCTGCTGGCGGCCCTGGACCAGGACGTCGATCCGCAGTCCAGGCTGCGGCTGGCCGGGACACTCGGGCTGCACTGGTGTGTCGGCGGCTTCCTGGGTGAGGGACGTCGTCAGCTGGAGCTGGCCCTTGCGGCTGCACCCGACGCCACGGTGGCGCGGGGCCAGGCGCTCCTCGCGGCGGTCTGGGTGGCGCTGACGCAGGGCGACCTGGTGGCCGCCGATCGCTGGCTCGACGAAGCCGCCGAGCTGGGGGAGCGACTGGGCGACCCCGTGACCACGGCCCAGGCACTCGGCCTGCGTGGGGCGTCGACGCACTATCACGGCTGCCCTCAGGAGAGCATCGAGCTGTACCAGAGAGCGTGGGCCGCCCTCAACGCGCTCGGTGAGGAGCGACAGGCCGTCTCCTGGCTCCTCGCTCTGTCCTGTGTCCAGGCGTATGCCGGAGACCCGCGCGCCGGCGAGACCGGCAGGGAGGTCCTCGAGGGGTTCGAGTCCGATGGCGAGCGGTGGGGCCGTGCGCAGTTGCTGATGGCTCTCGGCCACCACGCCTGGGAGCACGGCGATCCGGAGACCGCAGGGGCACACGCCCGGTCCGCGCTGGAGAACATGCGGGGTTTCGACGACTACGCGATGGTCGGGCGGATGCTCGAACTCCTCGCCTGGGCCACGGCGTCGGGCGGCTGTCATGAACGTGCGGCTGGGCTCATGGGGGCCGCGGAGGCCCTGTGGAAGGCCGCGGGCACGGCGCTCGCCGCGTTCGGCCCGCGCCCGGTCGAGCATCACGAGCGCTGCGCGAAAGAGGTCGCCGAAGCCCTGGGGCACGCGGCGTACGAGCAGGCGCTCGCGGTGGGCGGACGCCACGACAGGCCCTGCCTGGCCGTGACGTACGCCCTGGACCCGGCGCGGGACGAGCAGCCCGGGAACCAGGACACGACCGCGTCCGCTCTCCCCGGTCCGCTCACCCGTCGCGAGCGCCAGGTCGCGGAACTGGTGGCCAGGGGCATGAGCAACCGGAAGATCGCCGCCGAGTTCGTCGTGTCACCGCGGACGATCGACTTCCATGTCGAGAACATCCGGGCCAAGCTCGGCGTGGGCAACCGCGCCCAGGTCGCCGCCTGGTGGGTCGCGCAGGAATCCTCGGCCCCGTAGAAACACCGGGGGCCGAACACCGGTAATTGCCCGAGTGGTCCGGGACCCGCCCGTGCACCCAGGCTGGTTCCTGACCGGGCCACGACAAGCAGGACCCGCTGCAGGGCGGTACCGGGTGCGGGCGCGGCGACGACGGGCGGCATTCGCCCGCCGTCTGCCGGGCGCCGTCTTTCGTGACGGTCTGTCAATCGGTGGGCGGTCGTGAAGGCGTGACCGGCCCAGGTTTGTCGTGTGCGCGCCGCTCTCGCGCCCCGCGCCGCGGACCCGAGGCCGTATCGCCGACGCGCCCCGCCCCGACTCCCGCGATCGCCGGACCACAGCGCTGTCTCCGGCGTGCGGGCATGTGCCGCGAGAGCGGCGAAAGGAAAAGCATGCGAACAACGACATGGGGCAGTTCGGCGCGCCGGCGCCGGATCGCCGGCGTCTGCGGCGCCCTGGCCGTGGTCCTGACCGCCGGCGGTCTCGCCTTCGGTGTCACTTCGCCCGACCAGGCGGACGTCACCAGCGGTCTGCTTCTCGACTATCCGCTCGACGAGTTCTCCGGAACGGTGGTCCACGGACACCTCGGGCAACAACCACGACGGCACCGTCAACGGGACCGCCGACTGGGGCGGCAAGGACGGGCTGAAGTTCAACGGCTCCACCACCTACGTCAAGCTGCCGACAGCCTCATGTCCGGACTGAGCTCGATCACCGTCGACTTCGACGTGTGGACCGACCCGAGCCTGGACGCGCCGTACTCCTTCTTCTCGCTGGGCAACACCAGCGGCTCCTCCGGCAACGGTTACCTGTCGGCCACCGGCAACAAGTTCCGTGCCGCGATCACGACGGGCGACTCCCAAGGTGAGCAGGGCACCCAGCCCGCCGCCGCGTACCAGCTGTCGCGCGGCCTGTGGAAGCACGTGACCTAAACCGAGACCGGCAGCACCGGCGTCCTCTACGAGAACGGGGTGGAGAAGGCCCGTAACACCGCCGTCAGCGTCAAGCCGAGCGCGATCGGCGGCGGCACGACCACCGCCGACTACGTCGGACGGTCGCTCAACTCCGGCGACAAGCTCTTCAAGGGCCGGATGCGGGACTGCCGCGTCTACAACCGGGCGCTGGCCGCGAACGAGGTGGCCGAGGAGGCCAACCGGCGCGAGGTGCAGTGGCAGCAGCTCCAGGCGCTGGCCCACAACAGCGGCGTACTGGCCATGGGGCAGCAGGACACGGGCATCACCGGGGGCACCGGCGCGTGGATGCGTGTGTCCTCGGACTACCCGGACGACAAATTCTGCAACAACTGCCTGGTCGCCCCGAAGAACTGGAAGTCCGACTACGGGGTGACCCCACGACCTGGCCGAAGCCCGACTCCGTCGTACGCAGCCAGTTCACCCAACAGCAGATCGACGACATCGAGGACGCGGTCGTGGACCGGGTGCGGCCCACCTCGGACACGCTCGTCCCCGAGACCGCGTACGAGCTGGACTACTACTACGACGGCGAGAACGACCGGATCGTGGTGCGGATCGACGCGCCCGCGTCCGTCACCGACCAGCTCAGAACGACGTACCCCGACCAGCTGGAGATCAAGGCGCCGGTGAGTACCGAGCCCTCGGACAAGTGCGCTCCGGAGAACCGGACCGCGGGTGAGACACCGGAACCCGCCCCAGTCCCGGCGAGCGGTCTGAACGACGACCGCTCCGACCTCCAGTGGCAGCAGCTGAAGGCCCTACGGGACTACAACTGCGCGCTGGCGGCCTTCGAGGACCCCACCATCGGCCCGGTCCTGATCTTCCCCAAGGACCGTTCCGACCTCACTGTGGCCAACCCGACCGACTGGGCCTCGTCCTTCGGGGAGAAGCCCGCGGACTGGCCGGTACCGACCACGGCACGCAGCGTCCAGTTCACGGTCGCCCAGATCAGGAACGTCGAGTCCGCGGTCATGGGACAGCTGTCGCCGGACGCGGTGGACGACGGCGCGAAGTCGAAGAGGTACGGCATCCTCATCACCAACAGCAGCATCACCTCCTCGGCCGCAGCGGACACCTTCTTCCTCGGCCAGCCGTGGCACAACACCACGACCGCCCAGCCCCAGGCTGTGATCCGGGACAGCTCGCTGCCCGCGGCCATCACGGCCGCACAGCCCTGGACCGACATGACCCCCGACTACTCCTGGAAGTCGGCCCGGTTCTCCGAGTACCACAACAGCGGGCCCGGAGCGGGGGTGAACGCCAACCGGCCGCAGCTCACCCCCACCCAGGCGGGGGACTGCACCCCGCGGAAGTACCTCGCGGGCACCGACGGCTGGAACCCGACCTGGTGACCCGGGACAGGCGGAGCACCGCACCGCCCACCGGCGGTGCGGCGCCCTGACCTCGGTGGAACCGGGGACGGGCGGGAGGCCAGGTGTCTCCCGCCCGGCCCCCAGGGCGCTGCGGGAGCGGTCCTTGTGTCCTCGTCGACGCGGTGTGCGTGAAGTGGACGGCGGCGACCTGCGGCGTAGTCGCCGGACCGAGGCCGACGCGGTCGGCCGGCGTCGAGGCTGGCGTGTTTGCGTCATGGCGTGGACGAGCCTTCCGATCTCGTTGTTGCGGTAACGGCCGTCTGTCACCTTGTGGTGCGTGCGCCTGCCCCCTCACCTCCACGGAGGCCGCCTCGTGTCACCCCTTCGAAGAACCTGGTTCGCCTGCGCGACGTTACTCGCGCCTCTGGCACTCGTGACGTCCGTCGCCCAACCGGCCGCCGCCATCGGCTCACCGCGTGCCGCGTCCGCGACGACCGCGGTGACGCTGATCACCGGGGACCGCTTCCGCCTCGACGCGGACGGCGGGCTCCTGTCCTTCGAGCCGGCCAAGGGCCGTGAGGACATCGGCTTCCGGGTCGAGGACACCGGAGAGCACCTGTATGTGATCCCCTCCGACGCGGAGCGGCTGATCGCCCGAGGCACGGTGGACCCAAGTCTGTTCGACCTGAAGACCCTGCTGAACTCCGGATACGACGACGCGCACCAGGACAAGCTCTCCCTGATCGTCGGCGGTACGGTGCGGTCGGGCTTCTCCGCCGACCGGCTCGGCTCGCGTCCCGTTCCCGACGGGACCGTGGTCACCAGACGGTTGCCCGCCGTCCGCGGCGCCGCGGTCGCCGTCGACAAGAAGGCGGCCGGCACGCTGTGGCGTTCACTGACCCGGCCGAGCGGCTCGCCCGACGAGGAAGCGCCCCGTTCGACCGCCCCGGGATCCGGAGGATCTGGCTCGACGGGAAGGCGAAGGCCACGCTCGATCACAGCGTGCCGCAGATCGGCGCGCCGAGCGCGTGGGCCGCCGGATACACCGGTCAGGGCGTCGAGGTCGCCGTGCTCGACACGGGTATCGACACCGGGCATCCGGACCTGGCCGGCAGTGTTGTCGCAGCACGGAACTTCTCCGGCACCGCCGACGTCGTCGACCACTTCGGACACGGCACGCACGTAGCCTCGATCATCACCGGCAGCGGAGCCGCGTCCGGCGGGAAGTTCGAGGGCGTCGCCCCCGATGTCGCTCTGCTGAACGGCAAGGTCCTCGACGACCAGGGCAACGGTACCTACTCGGCCATCCTCGCCGGCATGCAGTGGGCGGTGGACCAGGGTGCGAAGCTCGTCAACATGAGCCTCGGCGGTACGGACACCGCGAGCATCGACCCGCTGGAGGACGCCGTCAACACCCTGTCCGCCGAGCACGGCACGCTGTTCGTCGTGGCGGCGGGGAATGAAGGCACCAAGGGCGACAGCACGGTGGGCAGCCCAGGCAGCGCGGACGCCGCGCTCACCGTGGGCGCCGTCGACGACTCCGACGCCCTCGCCCCGTTCTCCAGCACCGGTCCGAGGATCGGCGACAACGCGGTGAAGCCCGACGTCACGGCTCCCGGCGTGCACATCACGGCCGCCCGTGCGGCCGGTACGTCGATGTGCGAGAACGCCTGCGTCCAGCCCGGCGACGGTCCGTTCGACGACTACTACACCTCGGCGTCCGGTACTTCGATGGCCACCCCGCACGTTGCCGGCGCGGCGGCGCTGCTGGCGAGCGCCCACCCCGACTGGTCGGGAGAGCAGCTGAAACGTGTGCTGGTGGCATCCGCCGAACCCCGCGCCGACCAGGGCGCGTTCCAGCAGGGCGCCGGCCGGATCGACGTCGCCGCCGCACTCGGTGAGCACGTGACCAGCGAACCGCCTTCCCTCAGCTTCGGTCTGGCCACCTACCCGCACACCGACGATCCCTCGGTCGACAAGACGCTCACCTACCACAACGACAGCGACCAGGACGTCGTACTCGACCTGACGGCTTCGACGACCGACCGCTCGGGCCGGCCGGCCGACGACGGCACCTTCACCGTCTCCCCGAGACGGCTCACGGTCGCCGCCGGCGGTGCGGCTTCCGCCACCGTCACGTCCGACACCCGGGTGGGTAAGACGCTCGGCCAGCTGTCGGGAACCGTCACCGCGACCACGTCCTCCGGGGTCGTCACCCGCACCCCGCTCGGTGTGGTCCGGGAGACGGAGGCCTATGACCTGTCACTTCGTCATGTATCCGCGACCGGCGACATCCCGGCACCCGGCACGAGCGACACGCTCTACGACGTCACCACCGGCAAGCTCTACCAGCTGTCCATGCGCTCGGACGGCACCGCGACGGTGCGTGTCCCACCCGGCGTCTATCACCTCACCACCACGATCTCCACCCGCCAGGCGGACGGCACGACCGCGCGTGCGGTCCTCTACCGGCCACAGATCGACATGGACAAGGACACCTCCCTGACCCTCGACGCCCGCATCGCCGAACCGGTCACCGTGACAGTGCCCGACCGGCAGGCGACGACGACCGCCGGAGCCCTGGCCGTCCGCAGGTACACGGCCGACGGGCAAGGACGACTGGCGAGTTACTGGCTGGGATCGTTCGACGGGCTGTCCTTCGCCCAGACAGGCGGCAGCGCGACCACGGGCTCGCTGCAGGCCATGGTCGGCGGCGTCTGGACCCGCCCCGAAGCGTCCCAGGGTGGCAACCCACCGCAGTTCCGTCTCGCCTTCTCGTTGCCCGACCGGCCCGGCGCCGGTCTCATCCGGCACCTCACCCGTCGTGACCTGGCCCGCATCGACAGCACCCTCGGCGCCTCCGTCGCCGACAAGACCGCCGACGTCTCGGCCGTCCCCTACGCCACGGACGGCATGAGCTCCGGCGGCGTCGCCCTGCGCAGCACCACCGCCCTGCCCCGCGTCCAGACCGACTACGTCAACACCGAGGCCGGAGTCTCCTGGGGCTTCATCGTGACCCAGAACGGTCAGACCGTACGCAACGAGGCCAACTACTACAGTCCGGAGCGGCCTTACCGCCCCGGACGGACGTACCGCACCAGCTATGGGGTGGGCACCTTCGGGCCCGGACTCGGCCTGGCGGAGGGACGCGACAGCCTCGGCAGCGAGGGGTGGGGTGTCTTCCGCACCGGGGACCGCCTGCGCCTGAGTCTTCCCCTCCACACCGATGGCGCGGGACATCCCGGAAGCACGGGCCTGCGTTACGGCGGCAGCGCCCGCACCAGGCTCACGGCGGACGGCACCGGCATCTTCGACATCGCCTCCCCGCCGTCCACCGGATACATCGCGGTCCCGGCGGGGGACGTCGGCTACACCCTGACCACCGACCTGACCCAGCAGGCCAGTATCACCGGGGTCTCCTCCCGGATCTCCGCCACGTGGACCTTCCGCTCCGGCACGGTCACCGACGGAACCGAGCGCATTCCCCTGCTGAACATCCGCTATCACCCGCACCTCGCGCCGGACTCGACCGCACCGGCCGGTCGGCCTGTCCTCGTCCCCGTCACGGTCGAGGGCGCTCGCGCCGGTGTGCGGTCCCTGAGCGTGGAGGTCTCGTACGACGCAGGTGCGACCTGGCAGCCGGTGGCCGGACGCGGAGCCGGGACACTGAGGCTGGTTCCCCCCGCGGGCGCCGCCTCCGTGTCGCTGCGCGCCAAGGTGACCGACGGCCGCGGAAACGCCGCCGATCAGACGATCGTGCGGGCCTTCCTGCTCGCCGCGAGCGGCACCTGACCCCGGCTGTCGCCTGCTCGTCCGGACCGCCCCGGCGCCGGGGCGCTCCGGACTCCCCGTGTCGGGGACACGGCCTGACGTCTATGGTGAACTGCCGTTCACCGTACGCCGATCCGAAGGAGGCACGCACCCGTGCTGGCTGATCTCGGCCTCAACCCTGGCGAGGAAGCCGTCTACCTGCACCTTGTCGACCGGGGCGAAGCCACCGTCGATGCTCTGGCCGCGGATCTCGGACAGTCGGCGGACGCCGTCGGGCGAGCCCTCGACGGCCTGGCACGCCATGGACTGATCACCACCGCAGGCACCGCGCCCGACGAACCCGCTCGCCATGCCGTCGGCCCGCCCACCGTCACCCTCGGTTCCCTCCTCGCCGCTCGCCGCGACACGCTGCACCAGGTGGAGCACGCCATCACCGAGCTGGCCGAACGTCACCGGGCCGCCTCCCACCGCGACCTGGGCGGCCTGATCGAGATCGTGACCGGTGTGGAGCCCGTTAGCCGTCGCTTCCTGCAGATCCTGGAGTCGGCCGAGAGGGAGATCTGCGGATTCACCAAGGCGCCGTCGGTCGCGGTCGGTCCCAGGGACAACCCCGCTGAACCGGTCGTAGCCGGGCGCGGTCTGCGGATGCGGACGGTCGTCGAGCAGTCCTATCTGGCCGACCCCGAGTCCAGACTCGACATCGACCAGGCCCTCGGCAGGGGACAGGAGATCGCCATAGCCCCCGAGTTACCCGTGTCCATGGTCATCGCGGACTCGGCCATCGCCCTGGTACCGGCCTTCTCCGATCCCCAGGACACCCCCCGGGCGATCCTCATCAACTCGAGCGGACTGCTGAGCCCCCTCGTCACACTCTTCGAGAAGACCTGGTCCGAGGCATATGTCCTGCACCCCCACACGGTCAGGACGGGAGAGCCGATTCCGATCCCCGCCGTCCCGGCCGGACCACCGCGGCTCGCGCAACTCGACGCCAGGATCCTGGACCTTCTGCTCGCAGGCCTCACCGACCGCGCGGTCGCCGGCCGACTCGGTATATCCCTGCGCACCGTCACCCGGAGGATCCGGCACCTGATGGACCTCACCGGCGCCGACAACCGCATCCAACTGGGCTGGCGCGCGGCGCAGCGGGGCTGGATCTGAGGCGGATGGGGAGAGTCGCGGCGCGGTTTCCCCGTTTCTCACCGTGTCCTGCCCGGCGCGGTCAGACGGCCGAGTCGGCCACCCGCTGGAACGCCGCCGCGAGCGCGCCCACATCCACACCCTCGAAGTGGTCGAAGAGGTTACGCCGGACGCCGGCGATGTGGACGGGCCAGGCCTGTTCGAGACGGGCGAAACCCGCGTCGGTGAGCACGGCGCGATAGGAACGTGCGTCCAGGCTGCTCTGGTGACGTTCCACCAGACCTTCTGCCTGCAGACGTTGCACCGTACGACCGACATGTGAGGGGGACTGCTGGCAGAGACGGGCGAGTTCTCCCAGGCGCAGGGAACGGTCAGGCGCTTCGGATAGGAACATCAGCGTGACGTACTCGGCGTGCGTCAGGCCCAAGGGGTACAGGTTGGCGTCGAAGGCCCGGGTCAGAGCAGCCATAGCCGGCCGAAGCGCCTTGACCAGGGCATATTCGTCCACTGTGAGTGGAACGGTCTTGGTGTCGTCATCGGCCATGCAGCCATTCTAGAACTTGCATGTGCACGCAATCCGGACGGTGGCTTTACTCTACGCAACGTCCGCGACGACCCTGTCGGGGTTGGGGTGTGCCACACCGCGTGACGCCTCCGGCGGAAAGTGTGAAGGGCGGTCCGGGGCGGCCTGGGGAGAGGTGGGAAGGGGCTCCTCGCGGTCGAGGTCCGCGCCCGCCACATGGACGATCTGTGGCTACTTGCGGGCGTAATCAGTTTCTGTAACTGTGTGCGCAAGCAAGGATTGTTCTCCCGTTGCGGCAACCGGCGGTCGGCGTCGGAGCGTTCGCCGCCGCCAGCCGGTCTCTCGGGCCGGGCGGCTTCAATGTGTCCGACCCGGCCAGGACTCGGGTGGAACGCTTCTCAACCCGTTCCGGAACCGCCATGCCACGCCGTAAGCCCGCCTCCGCGCGAACCCTGCTCCGAGCCCCGAGGCGCTCCGGCGACGAGATCTACGGCCCGGGGACGCCGATCAAGGAAGCGCTCGAGCGGCTGGCCGACCGGTGGACCGTGCTCGTGGTGCACGCCCTTAGGCCGAGACCCCTGCGGTTCAACGAGATCAAGGCCCGGCTCGGTGTCAGCGGGCAGGGGCTGAGCCGGGTCCTGCGCGACCTGGAGCGCGACGGCATGGTGGACCGCAGGGTCTTCGACGAGGTCCCGGTGCGCGTCGAGTATTCGGTCACGCCCGTGGCCGCGACGATGCGTGAGGTGCTGCATGTCGTCCGCGACTGGGCGGAGCGGACCGCGCCCGCGATCGACGCGGCCCGCCGGACGTACGACGCGCGCTCGGCAGCGCCGGGCGCCACCGACCGGGTCAGACCAGAAGGGCGTCCGTACGCAGATGCAGCAGAGCCGGACCCTCGGCTCTGAAGAACTCGGCCATTCCCTCCTCCAACTCGCCGGGAGTGGCCGCGGAGATGCCGGTGGCGCCCCAGGAGCGGGCGTAGGCGGCGAAGTCCGGGTTGACCAGGGAGGTCTGCCACACCGTCAGGTCCGCGGATCTATGGCACTCCGTGCCTGACGGGCTGTAGCGAGAAGTGGGATGAGCCCCCTCGTCTCGGCTGAGGCCGCACAGATTCAGACGTGTCGGCCGCATCACGACCTATATGCCAGCCGACCGGGACCTGATCCTCCAGGCACGCGAAGACCTCAACTGGCGCCTGGACATGATCGCTAAACTCCGTACCCAGCTTGCCGCCGGGAAAGGCGGTACTGGTGAGTGAGACCTAGTAGGGCTTTGTTACCGGTAGTCCGTTAAACCCGGCGGTAGTCTGGGTTGACGGCTGGGTGGTTCGGTCGTGGAGCGGTGCGAGAGACCGTTTCCCGGGAGGAGCGATGACCGAGCGGCGCGCCTGTCCTCCCGCTCCGGGCCCGCTGGAGGACTGAGCGGCCCGCTTTGATGACCTGCTGGTCTCGCTCGCCCAGCGGCGTGGCCTGCGCGAGTACCTCACTGCCCTGCTGGCGCCGCGCGACCGCAACAAGACGCTGACCTGTCTGGTCGGCGCCGAGCCGGTGACCGGTTCGAAGGACGCGGCCGTACAGCGGCTGCAGTTCTTCCTGTCGGAGTCCATCTGGGACGACGCGGCGGTCAACGACCGGCGCCTGCAGTTGATACGCGACAATCCGGCCACCGCCCCACACGCTCAGGGGGTGCTGGTCATCGACGATTCCGGGGACCGCAAGGACGGCACCGCCACCGCGCACGTGGGCCGCCAGTGGCTGGGCCGGCTGGGCAAGACCGACAACGGGATCGTCACGGTCACCACCGTATGGACCGACGGGCGGATCTACTACCCGCTGCACGCGCAGCCCTACACCCCCGCACACCACTTCGCCCGCGGCCGGGCCGACCCCAACTTCCGTACCAAGCCGCAGATCTCCGCCGCACTCGCGGTCCGGGGCAAGCAGGCGGGCTTCGCCTGCCGGGCCGTGGTCGCCGACTGCGCCTACTCGGTCAGCGACGACTGGTACCTGGCCCTGCGCGAGGCTGACCTTCCCTACGTCGTGGCACTTCGGCCGCACCGCGGCAGCTGGGCCCGCGCGGAGGAGCCGCACACCCCCATCGGCGCCGCCCGCGCCCTGACCGGGACCGATCCCGACCATCCGGGCGAGTGGAGGCCAGTCGAGCGCCGCTTCCGCGACGGGCACACCGAGACCTGGTGGCGCGCCGACGCGCGGCTGGGCGGCTACGGCCCCGACAGCACCTGCCGCCTGGTCGTGGCCACCACCGACCCGGGCACCCTGCCGGAGAAGGCCACCTGGTACCTGACCACCAACCTGCCCTACCCCGACGCCCCGCACGCCGCCACCAGCCCGCACTCGCCGGCCGACCTCGCCGAGATCGTCCGGATCTACGGGCTGCGGCCGTGGATCGAGCAGAGCTACAAACAGATCAAGGACGAGCTCGGCTGGGCCGACTTCCAGGTCCGCTCCGCGAAGGCCATCCATCGCCACCAGACCCTGGTCAACTGTGCGTTCTCGTTCTGCTGGGACCAGTGGTTCGCCCCGCCCGGACGAGGGGGCAGAGAGGGGGGACGGACACGCCCCACCAGACCCAACCGCCCTGCTGGCTCAGGGCCTTACGCGCCGTCCGCTCCTGGCTCACCCCGGCGATCAACCTGGCCCGCTGGTGGCGGGCCTGGACCGACCAAGACCCTCCACCCGAACTTCAAGCCCTCTTCGACGCGGTCACCACCGGAAGACCCCTTGATCTTTACCGCCGGGTTTAACGGACTACCGGTAGTGCTGGATTCCTCAATGGAAGTACACATAGCGGCGGCGTAAGTGCCTGGTGGGTGGTATCGGTCTGCCCCAGATCCAGGGCCGGGCACGGGAGTTGAGCTGGCCGGTGGCGACGTTGGTGGCATGGGTGATGTGGCCCGGGTCGCCGAAGGAGCGTCCAGCCAGGGCGGTCTTGCGGAAGATGCGCCACCAGCCTTCCTGGAGGTTGAGCCAGCAGGCGCCGACCGGGATGAAGACGTGCTTGATGCGTGGGTGGTCCTCGAGCCAGGTGCGGGTGGACACGCTATTGTGCGAGGACAGATTGTCCGTGATCACGTAGATGTCCCCGGCGGGGTTGGCTTCCTCGACCAACTGGAGAAACCGCTGGTAGAAGACGCTGTTGCGGGAGGTGGCGGTCATCGTGATCGCTTGACCATCGCGAACGCGTAAGGCGCCGTAGACCCAGGTCTTCTCTGGCCCGCGGGAGTAGTCGATCTCGTTCTTGATGCGGTGCCCGTCCGGCGACCAGCCCGGTGCTGGCGGGAAAGCGCGGGGGATCACCGGGCCGAGTTCGTCGGCGCAGACCACCGTCGCGCCGACGGGCGGGCTGGTGTAGAGCTCGACGATCCGCGTCCTTTTCCCTCGAAGTCCGCATCCTTCGAGCGCGTCCAGGATCGCGTGCGCCGCCAGCGGACCCCTTCCGCGAGCAGAATCCGGCGCACCTGGGAGCGGCTGACCTCGATGCCCAGGTCCCGGGCCGCGGCAGCCAGTGTGTCCAAGGTCCACTCCGAAGGCCCTGACTCGTCCGCGGCCCACATCTCGTTCGACGGCTGCCCTCGAGCCGGCCGGGTGGGGTCTGCTTGACCACGCCGACGATCCTCGAGCGTTCGGCTTCAGTGATCCTTTGCCTGCGGCCCTGCCCGCCCAGATCCTCCAGGCCCTCCAGCCCCAACCGGTTGAAGCGGTGCAGCCAGCGACGCACCGTCTTCTGACCGCACCTCAACTCGCCGGCGATCTGCGGGACCAGCCACCCGTCCCAGCTCAGCTCCACCATCCGGCACCGCTCCACCACATCCTTCGGCGCCTTTCTGGCCGACGCCAGGCGGTGGACCACCGCGTGCTCGCCCTCATCACGGCCCGGCCGTGCCTTCAGCACCATGAACCAGCACCCGCCCCCGAGTACCCGCAATCGCCCCGCTACCAGCAGCTATACCCACCGAGAGAGGAATCCAGCAGTAGGTCGTGTCGTCGTGCTGCCATGGGGTGGGTTGGCTGCAGGGGGGGCAAGTGCCGGTCCAGGTGGCCAGGAGGTGCTGTAGCGGGTCCAGGGCCTGGTAGAGGGTCAGGCCCTGGACAGGGGTTTTGGGCAGGTCAGCCCCGGTGACATCCGACGCGTCCTCGCTCGTCGCCGAGTTATGCCTGGCCGCCCACGTCAAGACCTTCCACGCCACGGCAGACGACGCCACCGACGTCGGGCTGATGATCCGGGACACCTGGGACCTGGGCGGCGTCGGCGCCCGCTACGCCGACTTCGACCAGCGCCGGCCCGCCTGGCCGGCCCGCCCGCCATTTGCCCTCCGCCTGGCCGGCCCGCGCGGCCCAGTCGACCTTCCACCGGGTCGCACGAGAGACCGAGACCCCGGCGTGCAAGATGGCCACCGAACTCCTGGAGTCCAGGTCCACACAATGATCACGTGTCGGTAAAACCGCACAATCGAGATATGTATGAAGCAATGATGATCCACTCAGCCGAAATCGAGTGGGGGAGTCATTAAGTGAGCTTCAGACGGACAAAGTTGGCGACGTTCCTGTTCACGGCGGTCCTGGTGGCCGGATGCGGAGGCGGCGGCAGCGACAGCGGTTCCGACACGGCCGCTTCTCCGTCGGAGTCCTCCTCGGGGTCGGCGTCCGTTTCGGCCTCCGCGCCCGCGCAGACGTCCGAGGCCGCCGCCGGTCCGCTCGGCGCCGCCGAGTTGAAGTCCGCGGCGCTGTCCGGCACCGAGGCCGACGGCTTCCAG
Organism: Streptomyces sp. CA-249302; assembly: GCF_050936785.1. Taxonomy (NCBI): domain Bacteria; kingdom Bacillati; phylum Actinomycetota; class Actinomycetes; order Kitasatosporales; family Streptomycetaceae; genus Streptomyces; species Streptomyces sp. CA-249302. The sequence continues at coordinate 10,761,942 of NZ_JBNJMG010000001.1, forward strand.
GTGACCGACTTCCCGGCGAAGCCGGACGGCGGCGGCACCGCCCGGCCCGCCGCCTGCCAGCCGCTGGAGAACATGCGCACGGCCTCCCCCGACCCGGCGCCTCAGCAGTTCGTCGGCCTCCTCGCCTACGCATCCTCCGGCTCCTCAGCTGGCTCCGCCACCACCATCGGTCTCATGGCCTACGACCAGCCGGACGCCGAGGGCGTCCTCGACGACCTCCGCAGCGCCCTCAAGTCGTGCACCGCCTACGAGGGCGGCGTACCCGCCCGCACCACCGCCGAGACCGCCACCGCACCCGACGCGGGCGACGACGCCGTCGCCTTCCACCTCCAAACCCAGGGCGACAACTCGGACGCCTTCGTGGTGGTGCGCAGCGGCGCCACGGTCGTCCTCTTCTCCACCGTGAGCGGCACCGGCTCCACCGCCGAGGTGCCGGCCGAACTGGTCTCCGCCCAGATCGGAAAGCTGGAGAAGGCCTAGACGAGTAGTCCCGATTGCGGAGTTCTCACACGTAGGGAGGGTGTCCAACATCGGGCTGTGACGACCGATTTAGACACCCTCTTGACGGCACTGTACGTGCATGTCGATGACCGTTTGAAGACCCCGAATGTCCGTTGCTTGGACCCCATGAACCTCAACTTCCCCTGCAATCACGGACTCCACGCTACGAGGGGAGTGGCACGCGCCCCGTTCCCCAGCAGGCCGCAGGCGATAACGGTGAGTCCGATGATCAAACCCGGGAGGGACACGGGGGGTCTACGTCGTCTTCATGTGCTCCTTCGAGAAGAGCTGGGCGGATGAACCCGACGACATGAACCCCGGCGACATGCGGCCCCTGCACGGGGAGTACGCACTGGAACTACCGCCCCGACCGCGCCTTACACGGAGTTCAGCCAGGTGACGGGCGCCTACTGACCAGCGGCACGGGTCGGCGCCCACGGCGCACCCGGGTGCTCGTGCCGCCGGGAGAGAAGCTCTTGCGAGCAACTCACGGGCAGGGGCGCCTCTCGTTTCTCACTCTGCGCACATCGCACACGGGGGCGGAAATTTCCGACCGCTGCACTCCAGGCGCACAACTCTCACGCATATGTGATCCGGGCACACCCGATGCCACCTTGTTCCCGGCCGCGAACGGGCCGATCTTTGGGGTGTCGATACATCTGACGCTCCAAGGCCGCGATCCCTCTCGTCGAAGAGTGAACGATCGTTGCAGCTTCGACGGGAGTTTCCCATGCGTGTAGCCGGTGACATTCGGGTGGGCGGGATCGGTGTCGTCATTCCCGAAGGTCGACAGAGAATTCAGTGTGCAGTCGAAAAGGGCGTCGTTTCAAAGGAGTTGGCCCACTCGGCGGGGATCGAAGCGGTACCTGTCGCCAAGGACGGGCAGACCGTCGAGGAAATGGTGGTGTCAGCTGCTCTGTCCGGACTGGCCGAAGCCGGTGAAGCGCCGCGAGGGTTGGGGCTCGTCGCCTGTTCCTGGGTCATGGACTCCCCGTCGGGCTGGAAGTGGGCTCCTCGGCTCGCCCGTCTGGTGGGTGCGAGCCGGGCGGCGGCCTTCGGCGTCCAGCAGATGTCCAACGGGGGTGCCACGGCCCTGCAGATCGCCGTGACGCACCTCATGTCCGAGCCACGGACGCGTGCCGCTCTGGTGCTCACGGGAGACGCCCTTGGCCCCGAGTCGCTGCGCCGCTGGCAACTCCGTGCGATCGGCACCGCGCTCGGGGACGGTGCGACCGCTCTGGTGCTCACCAGGCACACGGGAAGACTTGTGGTCCGGTCCATCGCCTCGTACGGCTCTCCCGAACAGGAGCGCGGACTGCCACTGCTCAACCCCGTTCGCCCCGGACCACTGGGCGCCGAGGCCGATCAGGCACTCTTCGACGACAACTCCCTGTTCCTGCTGCGGCGGTGCGTCCGCGAGGCCGTGGCGAACGCTCTCCAGGACGCGGAACTCGCCGCGCAGGACGACCGTCTGGCCGCGGTCGTCCACCCGCGGATGACCTCCTCGACCCTGCAGGCACTCGTGGCGAGTGCGGTACCCACGACCGGCGCCCGGTCCATCTGCCTGGCGGCAGAGACCGGACACCTCTTCTCCGGCGACCTCGCCGCGAACCTGCACCACCTGCTGGAGCGCGATGTTCTCGCGCCGGGGGAGTGCGCCTTGCTGATCAGCTTCGGCGGTGGCTTCTCGGCCACCGCGGTGGTGGTCGAACGGGTCGCGGAATGAATCCCGGGACCCGTGAACCGGGAACCCTGGCGGACCTGTTGCTCGGTCTGCGGCACAGCGATCGCGCGGTGGTCTTCCCGGAGCAGGACGAGACGGTCCCGCACCGGGAGATCCCCGACCGGGCCGTGGGCCTCGCGGGCCGCCTGGCCGACGCGGGGGTGGCGCCGGGCGACCTGATCGGACTGATGGTGCCGACATCACCGCAGTTCCTGCCCGCCTTCTTCGCTCCGTCGCTGCTGGGAGCCGCGGTCACGGCACTCCCGTTGCCACCTCTGGTCCTGGACCCCACCGCGACGGCCCGCGCTCTGCTACCCACCCTGGAGCGGGCGGGGATCCGGTATCTGCTGGCCTGCGGAGCGGGCGCGACGGTGGCGGCGCAACTGGCCCAGGAGCGCAAGGGGCTCCGGGTCGTGGCGGCGGCCTCGGCCGCTGTGAGCGGTCGGCTCAGCGCCGTGAGGCCGGCACCCGATGCGCCGGCCGTGGTGCAGTACAGCTCAGGGAGCACCGCGCAGCCCAAAGGCGTGATGCTGACACACGGCGCGGTGATGGCCGGAGTGTCCGCGATCACCCGGCACATTCGGGCCGGGAGCGACGACGTACTGGTGTCCTGGGCGCCGCTCTTCCACGACATGGGGCTGATCGCCCTCCTGTGCTCCCTGCTCGCCCCGGGTGACGCACACCTGTTCAGCCCGATGGCCTTTCTGAGACGGCCGGGGGTCCTGCTCGAACGGCTCGCCGAGGTCGGCGGAACGATCACCATCGGCCCCGATTTCTCCTACGGCCTCCTCGCCGCCGCGGCCGACAAGGTGTTCCCCCGGCCGACAGGCGGGTCGGGCATCCCCTGGCCCGCTGGCGGCTGGCACTGAACGGCTCGGACACCGTGCGGGCCGACACCGTGGAGGCGTTCGTGAGATCCTTCGGCCCCCTCGGCGTCGCCGAGTCGGCGATGGCTCCGTGCTACGGCATGGCCGAGGCCACACTCGCCATCACGCTGCCCGTGCCGGGAACCAGGCCGCACTGCCTCTCCGTGCACCGGGCGGAACTGCAACCCGGCCAAGAGATCCAGCTCATGCCCTCGCACAGCCCGGAGAGCATCCGGCTGGTGGCGGTCGGGGCCCCGGTGCCGGGCATGGAACTCAAGATCGTGTCCGAGGAGGGCGCGTCGCTGCCGGCCGGGTATCTCGGAGAGATCGTGGTCCGGGGCCCCAGCCTCACGACCGGCTACCGGGACGATCCGGCGGCCACCCGGAGCGCACTGCGCGACGGCTGGCTGCACACCGGAGACCTCGGCTTCCTGCACGAAGAGGCGCTCTACGTGGCAGGCCGGCTCAAGGACATGATCTCGGTGCGCGGCCGGAACTTCTATCCGGACGACGTCGAGCACGCCGTGGGCCGGGTGCCGGATGTCTACCGCGGCCGGTGCGTGGCCATCCCCCATCCTCTGCAGGAGCGCATGGCCGTCGTCGTGGAGACGGCTCTGTCCGCGCAGGACGCGTCACGCGACCACCTCGTGAACCGGATCGAGCGCGAACTGGCCGGTTCCCTGGGCCTGTCCGCGGTGCGGGTCCACCTGGTCCCGCCGCGCAGTCTCCCCCGCACCAGCAGCGGCAAGTGGCAACGGCACAAGATCCGTGACCTCCTGCCCTCGCTCGAGGCCGACGACAAGGAATGACGCGATGACCCGGATCAAGGAAGGCGTCGCCGATCCCGGCGGCGTACGCGCGATGATCCGAGACTCCCTGGGGGAGCTGCTCGGATGTCGGCCGATGGATGTCGACATGGAACTCCGGCTCACGGAAATGCCGGGTATGGACTCGCTACGGCTCGTGGAAGCCATCGTCACCGTCGAACGGACATGGCAAGTCACCCTTGACGAGGACGAGTTGTTCGACGTGCGCACGGGGAACGACCTCTGCGCGCTCATCGAATCGACCATCGCCGCGAGAGGAGGCGGCTGATGAATCCACTGCGCGAGACCCCGCCGAGCGCGGAGTTGCTGCCGCCTCAGTTCGGGAGCGGGGCGACCGCAGCCTTCCGGACACTGCGTGAACTGGCCCCTGTCGTACGGGTCGAGATGCCGGAAGGCCTCACCGCCTGGGTGATCACGCGTCATGCCGAGGGTCGCAGGGCGTTGCGGGATCCCCGGTTCGCGAAGGACCTGCGCCGACTGACCGATCCGGAGCACGGGCTGGCGGGCCGCCGTTACGCCGAGGACCTCTACATCACCAACGGCCGGCACATGCTCAACAGCGACGGCGCCGACCACGAGCGGCTCCGCGGTGTCGTGGCAGGCCCGCTGTCCGCGCAGTCCGCCGCCAGAAGGCTCGGCGAGATCGAGAGCGTCGTCCGCACCGTACTGGACGACATTCAGGCGGACGAGATCGACCTGCTGTCCGCCTACGGGCAGCCGGTCCCCGAGCTCGTACTCGGGCGGGTGCTCGGCATGCCGCCGCAGACGATGTCGGACGCCGCGCCACTGACCCGCAGGCTCGGCAGAAGGGAGAACCCCGAGTCGCCGCCCATGCGACGGGCCTTCGCCGATCTCGTCGACCTGATCCGCGAGACGACCCGGGAGCCCGTACCCGAGCCGTCGCAGGGCACCGTCATCGGCGCGTTGCAGGCCGCCGCGGCCGAGCATCGGATCAACCGGCGCGAGGTCACGTCCACCGTCATGATGCTGTTGAGCGCGGGGCTCACCTCCACGGCGATCGCCATCGTCCAGGGCGCCGCCACCCTGTCGGAGACAGCCGCCGCCCTGCGGGCCATGCTGGGTGACGAGGCCGAGTCCCGAGTGCTGGTCGAGGAACTCCTGCGTCACCACCCGCCTTTTCCGTTCTCTCCCTGGCGGTTCGCCCGGGAGCCCGTCGAGGTGGCCGGCACACTCATCCCGGCGGGCGCCGTTGTCTTCGTCCTGCTGGCCGCCGCCAACCGGGACCCCGCGGCGTACGAGGAAGCGGACGAGGTCCGGCCACGACGAACCGGCCAACCCGCCCACCTGGCCTTCGGGCACGGTCCGCACTACTGCGTCGGCGCGCCGCTCGCCCGGGCCCAGATCCGTGTCGCGCTGCGGGAGCTGTTCCACCGCTTCCCCCACCTCGGCCCCGCCGTGCCGCTGGACACCACCAGGTGGATCGGACTGCTCTTCGACCGCACACCCGTGGCGCTTCCCGTCCGTCTCGGCCTCCGCAGCAACCATGTTCCTGCGCAAGGGAGTTGACATGGATGACACCCGCGTCCACGCGCAGCTGCGCTCGGTGGCGTCCTGTCGTCCGCGCCGTTCCGTGTCCAACGCGCGCCTGGCCCCCGGACTGGGCACGACCGACGCGTGGATCCAGCGGCGCACGGGAGTGGAGGCCCGCGGCGTCGCGTCGGCGGAAGAGAGCCTCGACGCCATGGCGGCCCGGGCCGCGGCCTCGGCTCTGGAGCGAGCCGGACTGACCGCCGCGGACCTCGACTTCGTCCTGGCCGCTTCGATGAGCCCCGGCCCGCGGAGACAGGCGTTGGCCGAGCTGGTCGCCGAGCGCCTCATACGCCCCGGCTGCCCGGCACTGGATGTGAACGCGGCCTGCGCGGGCTTCTGTTACGCCCTTGAACTGGCACGTTCTCTCGTTGCGGACAGAGCCTTCCGTGCGATCCTCGTCGTCGGCGCCGACCGGATGACCGACCTCCTCGATCCCGATGACGTCGCCACGGCGGCCCTTTTCGCGGACGGGGCCGGCGCGGCCGTGGTCACCGCGGGGCCCGACCCGGGGATCGGGAACGCTGTGTGGGGCAGCGACACGTCCCGTCGTGATCTCATCCACCAGGACCACCGCGCACAGCGACGGACGAGCGCCGGCCATGCTCCGTTGACGATGTCCGGGCCGTCGGTGTATCGGTGGGCGCTGCAGGAGTTGCCGAACCTGGCCCGGGAAGCTGTCGCCAGGGCCGGTGTCGCTCTCGACGATCTCGCGGCCTTCATTCCCCATCAGTCGAACGGCCGAGTCATTGCGGCACTCGCCTCGGCTCTGGAGCTCGCGCCCGAGGCGATCGTCGCGAGCGACATCGTGCACAGCGGCAACACCGCGGCGGCTTCCATCCCCATGGCCATGGAGAGACTCCTCCACCTGCACCCGCGGCTCGGTGGAGAACTGGCGCTGCTGCTCGGATACGGCGCGGGCATGAGCTACGCGGCACAGGTGGTCAGGCTGCCACCGCAGCCGCCTCCGACGTCCCGCAACGGCGGCCCCGCTGCCTCGGAAACGGCGGTCCGGTCATGACGCGGGCCGCCGTAACGGGAATCGGGCTGGTCACACCCGCCGGTGTTGGAGTCGGGACGACGTGGCGGGCGCTGCTGGCCGGACAGTCGACGGCCGCGTTCGAGCCCGAACTCGAAGGACTCCCCGTCGACTTCTGCTGCCGGGTTCCGGATCTGGCCGCGCACCGGCGCCTCGGCCACAAGACCGCGAGGCAACTGGACCGGTTCGGCGTGATGGCGTTGCTCGCCGCCCGAGAGGCCGTGTTGGACGCGGGCCTCGACGAGCGGCAGTGGGATCCGGCGAGGATCGCCGTCGTCCTCGGCGTCGGAAGCAACAGCATGGCGACGTATCCCGCAGAGTTCGGCCGACTCAACGACCACCGCGCCGACCGGGTGTCGCCGCTGGCGATTCCCCGCAGCATCCCCAATCTGGTGGCCGGGGACGTCAGCCTCGATCTCGGCGTCACCGGACCGAGTTTCACCGTGAACACGGCGTGCGCCTCGGGTGCCACGGCCCTGGGTGTGGGCCGGCTGCTGCTGGAGAAGAACATGTGCGACATCGTGATCAGCGGTGGTAGTGACAGCGTGTGCGCGGCCATGCCCGCGGCCTGCTTCGCCCAGATGCGGGCACTGAGCCGACGTGGACACGAACCTGCCAGGGCCGCACGCCCTTTCGACGTCCACCGTGACGGCTTCGTCCTCGGTGAGGGGGCGGCGGTCCTCGTCCTGGAGCGCGAGGCGTACGCCCTGGCCAGAAGGGCGCGGATCCGTGCCCACCTGGACGGGTTCGGAGCGTCGAGTGACGCGTATCACCGCGTCGCGCCGCATCCGGACGGCGCCGGACTGATCGGGGCCATGCGGGCCGCGCTCGCGGACGCCGGCTGGCAGCCGCAGGACGTCGACCATGTGAGCGCGCATGCCACCGGCACGCCCACCGGAGATGTCATCGAAGGCAGGGCCCTGGCCCGCTGCTTCGCCGACGGACCTCCCGTGACCGCGCTCAAAGGCACGATCGGGCACACCGTGGGAGCGGCCGGGGCGATCGCCTCCGCGGTTGCCGTGCTGTCCCTGGAACAGCAGATCGTCCCACCCACGGCGAACCTCGACGACCCGGATCCGGAGATCACCCTGGACGTCGTACGCGGCACGCCACGCCCCGCCGGACTGCGGTCCGTACTGGTCAACTCCAGCGGATTCGGCGGACAGAACGCCGTGCTCGCTTTCAGCGCCCCTTGAGACGTCCCGCACGGAGAGAACGAGAGTCCGCATGCCGACAGACCTTCTGCGCGAACTGCTGCCCGTCGTCGAGGGAAATCTCGACCGCCATCTTCGGACGGCACAGGAGTGGATGCCGCACGTGTATGTCCCATGGGACCGGGGAAGGGACTATGTCCGCAACCCCTGGGAACGTGAACAGTCCCCGTACAGCGCGGCCGTACAAGCCGCCGTGGAGATCAATCTGCTCACCGAGGACAACCTGCCGAGCTACCACCTCGAGATCGCCCGGCGCTTCGGTCTCGACGATGCCTGGGGCACGTGGGTGCATCGCTGGACCGCGGAGGAGGGACGCCACGCGATGGCCCTCCGCGACTACCTGCTGGTGGCCCGTGGTGTGGATCCCGACCGGCTCGAACGGCAGCGTATGGCCACCGTGCAGTGCGGCTACTCCGCGGGGGACAAGAGTGTTCCGGCGAGCCTCGCGTACGTGTCGCTGCAGGAACTGGCCACCAGGATTTCCCATCGCAACACCGGACGCCTCGGCGGAGATCCCGGCCTCGAAGCCCTCCTCGGGCGGGTGGCGGCCGACGAGAACCTGCACATGATCTTCTACCGGTCACTGGTGGACGCGGCCCTGGAGATCAGCCCCTCCGACACGGTCGCGGCGATCTGCCAGGAGATCATCGATTTCCGGATGCCCGGCACGGCCGTCCCCGGCTACCGGCTCAAAGCCATGAGAGTCGTCGGCGCGGGCATCTACAACCTGACGATCCATCTCGACGACGTGGTGCGTCCCCTGATCCGCCATTGGCGGGTGTTTCGGCGCACGGATCTGAACGGCGAGGCGGAAGCCGCTCGGGAACGGCTCGCGGCGACTCTCCGGAGGCTGGCCGCGGACGCGGAGCGACAGGCAGAGCTCTTCGCCCGCGGTCAGGACGCCGGGGTCAGCGTCCCGCCGCCCACCAGCGCGTAAGTCCGTTCGCCCAGGTAGGAGTTGGCGTCGAGGGCGTCGTAGGTGATGGTGTGCGCCTGGCCGTTTCGTATCCGCAGCCCGGTGACGGAGGTCAGCGCGGAGTCGCCGGGTGAGGATCAGGCCGCTGCTGGGGACAGGACGAGCGCGGCTTGGGCGATCGTGCCGCGCGGCCGGGTGCCGGAGACGTCGAGGGTGACAGTTCCGCCGCCGGACACGGTGCCCAACTGGTCCGTGGCGGAGCGGGGTGCGGGCACGTTGATCAAGGTGGTGCCGCCGGAGAGGTCGAACACCGGGCCGCCCAAGGCGATGAGCGACCCGCCCCGCAGGGGGAGCGTGTCGTCGGCGGTGCCCATGGCGAATCCCTAGCTGCCGCTGGCCTTCAGCCGTCCGCCGTACACCTCGATCGTGCCGTCGCCCCGGTCGGTCGCGACGGCCGAACCATGGCAGGCGGTGGAGGCCATGGCGACGTCTCGCAGGACGGCGCTGGCGTCGTGGCTGACGAGGACGGGGCGCACGACCTGCCCGCAGACGTCGATCCGCCGCCGGCCATGGTGACGGAGCCCGCATAGTGGGCGTGCAGCGCGGTCGCCCCGGAGCCGGTGGTGGTGACGTCGCCGCCACGGGAGCCGATGCCGCTGGCCTCCCCGGTGACACGCACGGTGGCGTTCAGACCGCGGATGCTGCTGTCGTCCGCGGACTCGGTGCTGCCGCTGGTGACCACCTTGGGGTGGAGCAGACGCAGGACACGGGCGTTCTTCGCCAGGACGGCCATCTCATCCGTCTCGTCGGCGGTGAAGAGCCGGTCGGAGAACGCCGCCTTACCTCCGTCCGGGGTGTAGACGGAGGTAGCGGTGATCGTGCCCGTGGCGCCGCCCGGTCCGGGCGGCGCCACGCGGTGGGGTCCACGACGTCCGCGAAGGCCGGAGGTGCCCCCACAGAGCACCCGAGGGGACCAGAGCGGCCGACGCCGGCATGCCCGTGCCGGGCGGAACACAATCCGTCGTCACCGCTTGGCGCCGCTCGTCACGCGGGCCGGGTGGTCGGCCGCACCGAGTGCTGTTTCCGTCGGCTCAGTCGGCCTGGACGGGGCGGCGAGCTTCCCCTGGCTGGGCGGGCTGGACGAGGTCGTTGCGGACGAGGTCGCCGGCCGGAGCGACCTCGTCGTCCGGGGAGGGGACGAACGCGGTCTCTCCGCTCATGGCCTTCTTGGCCTTCTCGACGTCCAGCGCGCCTTCCCAGCGGGAGACCGCGAGGGCGGCGACGCAGTTGCCGAGGAGGTTGGTGGCCACGCGCATGGAGTCCATGATGCGGTCCACGCCCAGCAGGAGGGCCACCGCGCCGGCCGGTATGACCCCGAGGGCGGAGGCGGTCGCCGAGAGAGCGAGGAAGGCCGAACCGGGTACGCCCGCCATGCCCTTGCTGGTGAGCATGAGCATCAGAACGACGGTCACCTGCTGGCCCAGGCTGAGGTCGACGCCGACCGCCTGCGCGATGAACAGCGTCGCGACGGACAGGTAGATCGAGGCACCGTCGAGGTTGAAGGAGTAGCCGGTGGGCAGCACCAGGCCCACGGCGTCGTCGCGGCAGCCCGCGTGGCGCAGTTTCTGCATCATCCGCGGCATCACGGTCTCGCTGGAGGCCGTGCCGAGAGCGAGCAGCATCTCCTCGCGGGTGTAGCGGACGAACTTCCACAGGCTCAGCCCGGTGAACGCCTTCAGCGCGACCGAGAGCAGCAGCAGGAACAGCAGCGCGACGGCGTAGCAGACACCGATGAGCTTGCCGTATGTGGACAGGACGCCGAGCCCGTACTGACCGACCAGGTGCGCGGTGGCGCCGAAGACGGCGAGCGGGGCGAGCCGCATGACGAAGCCGACGATCGCGAAGACGATCTCCTGCGCCTGGTTGACGGCCGGGAGGATGGCGGGGACCTTGGTGTGTCCCAGGTGGAGCAGGGCCGCGCCCACCAGACAGGCCAGCACCAGGACCTGCAGCAGCGCGTTGTCGGCGAACGCCCCCACTGCGCTCTCGGGCAGCGCGTGCAGCATGAACTCGCTGGTCGAGGGCAGTGAACCGCCGGCGGTCGTGGTGTCGACGGCGGAGGCGTCCAGCTGAGAGGGGTCCACGTGCATCCCCGCGCCGGGCTGCACGAGGTTGCCCGCGAGCAGGCCGATGAGCAGCGCGAACGTGGTCGCCACCTCGAACCAGACCAGCGCCTTGAGGCCGATCCGCCCGAACGCCCGCAGATTTCCGGCCTTGGCGATGCCCGTGACCACCACGCAGAACACGAGCGGTGAGATGACCGCCTTGATGAGCCGTACGAAGCCGTCACCGAGCGGCTGGACGGCGGTGCCCACGTCCGGCCAGAGGCGGCCGACGGCGACGCCGAGGAGCAGGGCGCAGGCGACCTGCGTGAACAGTGAGGTGCGCAGCAGACGAACGGCGCGTCGTGGCAGAGATGGTACCGACAGCGGCACGAGCATCCTCCGATCCAAAATTCCGCTAGGCGGAATTTGACTTCCGTGGAACGGTGGTAACTATGGTTCAAGCGGAGAGTCCGCAGAAGACCCCGAACCTTCCCCGGGGAAATATTGGATGTTCCTCCAGCAGGCCTGTCGGAGCAGGCCCGATGAGACCCGCCCGGCACAGGGCACGCCAAGGCCGTGGCCCCGGCCCCGAGAGGGGACGGGGCCACGGCCTTGGCGGGAGGTGGCTCAGAGACCGGCCGCAGCGCTGTGCAGGTTCTTCGCGGCCAGGGCGAGGCCCTCGGTCTGGGAGTAGGCGGCGTCCTCGTGCTCGATGTTGACCGCCATGTCGGGGTCGATCTCGTGGAGGGCGCGCAGGAACTCGGTCCAGAAGGGGACGTCGTTGCCGAGGCCGACGGCGACGAACTTCCAGGCCGGGTTCTCGGGCCAGGCGTTGCACCAGAAGCCGTAGCCGGTGGGGACCTTGCCGGGGGCGTCGGCCGGCACCCGGGCGAAGGAGGTGTCGAGTACGCCGCGGATGTCGGCGCCGGGGCAGAGAGCGGCGTCCTTGGCCGCGGCGTGGAAGACCAGGGGCCCAGCCACTTGATGGACGCGATGATGTCCATGCCCTGCCACATCAGATGGGACGGGTCCATCTCGGCGCCGACGTTGGTGAGTTCACCCGCGTCGACGAGCCGCTTCAGCGTGACGGGCGAGAAGACGAGGTTGTGCGGGTGCATCTCGATGGCGACCCGGACGTCGTTCTCGCGGGCGAGCGCGTCGATCTCCTTCCAGAACTCGACGGCCACGCCCCACTGGTAGTCCAGCACGTCCATGTAGACGCCGTCCCACGGATTGACCACCCAGGACGGGTACTTGGCGTCGGGGTCGGAGCCCGGCGTGCCGGACATGGTGACGACGTGGCGCACGCCGAGCAGGCCCGCGAGCTGGATGGTGCGGCGCAGGTCGTCGGCGTGCTTGGGGCCGACACCGGGGAGCGGGTTGAGCGGGTTGCCGTTGCAGTTCAGACCGGTCAGTTCCATGCCACGCTCCGCGAACGTGGTCAGGTACTCCTCGCGGGCCTTGGCCGAGGACAGCAGCAGGTCGACCGGGCAGTGCGGGGAGGGAATGAAGCCGCCGGTGTTGACCTCGACGGAGGTCAGACCGTTCTCCTTGAGGATGTCGAGGGCTTCGGTGAGAGTGCGGTCGTGCAGACAGGCGGTGTAGGCACCGAGCTTGAGGGCCATGTACGTGCTCCTTGGAAGCGTGCGGGGACCGGCCGGAGGGCGGGCTAGCTGACGGGCGGGACGGCGACGACGGCACCGTCGGACTGCGAGGAGGTGACGACCGCACGGATGATCTCCATCGTGCGCAGCGCGTCCGCGAAGGTGGCACAGGCCGGCAGCGGCTCGGCGACCCCGGCGACCTGGTCCAGGAACGCCCGCGCCTGGTAGGTGAAGTTGTCGCCGTTGCTCGCGCCCACGCCCGGCGCCTCCATCGGCACACCGCCGGCGAAGTACGGCATCTGCGGGCCTGCGATGATCTGCCGGGCACCGCGGGTACGGGCCTCGGGCTGGGCGTCGTCGAAGAGGTACTCGGCGGGGCGGTGCTGGTCGAACGCGGCCCGCCCGCCGACGCCGAGGACGTCGAAGAACAGCCCGTTGGGCAGCCCGAAGCCGGTGCGGGTGACGGAGAAGGTGCCGACGAGACCGCTCTCGAAGCGGGCGGTGAAGGTGGCGGTGTCCTCGTTCTCCACCTCGCCGAACTCGTCCGACACGGGCGCCGCGTTGTGCCCCACGACCGCGCCCAGCGGCAGCGGTCGCTTGGTGATCTGCGTCGACAGCGAGGCACCGGAGACGGACGCGATGGGTCCGGCGACGTACTCGGCGGCGTCGATGATGTGCGAGCCGATGTCCCCGAGCGCACCGGAGCCGGCACCGCCCTTGAACCGCCAGCTCAGGGGACCGTTGGGGTCGGTGGCGTAGTCGCACCAGTAACGCCCGCTGAACAGGGTGAGATCGCCCAGCTCCCCGTGCTGCACGTGGTTGCGGATCGCGGCGATGCCCGGAGCACGCCGGAAGGTGTATCCGACGGCCGTCACGACCTCCGCGCCACGCTCCAGCTCGGCCATGGCGCGGGCGTCTTCGAGCGACCCGGCCAGCGGCTTCTCGCACAGCACATGCTTGCCGGCGGCGACCAGCGCCTCCGCTATGGGCCGGTGCAGGTCATTGCCCACGACGATGGAGACCGCATCGATCGACGGGTCCTCGGCGACCGCCTCCCAGCTCGGCAGCGCCCTCTCGAAGCCGTAACGGCGGGCGGCGTCCTCGCCCAGCGCGACGTTCGCGTCGGCGATCGCGGCCAGCCGGACCGGCGGCAGGCCGCCTCCGAAGACCGTGTTGACGTTCCGGTATCCGGCGGCATGGCTGCGGCCGGCCATGCCGGCTCCGATCACCGCGACGGAGAGGGGTTTGGCATTCGTTGTCATGGGGTGCCTTTCAGGCGGTCAAGGAGATATCGGTCGGCGAACACCTGCGGGAGTGGGCGGGGAACCCCTGTTCGCGACGGTGGCGCTGGGCGCGGGGACGGGAAGGGTCAGTTGGAGGTGGGGAAGTTGAAGCCTGCGGTGACCTGGTGGGCCTGCTGGGGCCAGCGGGTGGTGACGACCTTGGGGCGGGTGTAGAAGCGGATGCCCTCGGGGCCGTGGATGGGGGAGTCGCCGATGAGGGAGTCCTTCCAGCCGCCGAAGGAGTAGTACGACATCGGGACGGGGACGGGGACGTTGATGCCGATCATTCCGACGTGGATGTTGCGCTGGAATCGGCGGGCGGCTTCGCCGGAGGCGGTGAAGAGGGCGGTGCCGTTGCCGTAGGGGTTGGCGTTGATGACGCCGATCGCCTCGTCGAGGGTCTCGACCCGGAGGATCGCCAGGACGGGACCGAAGAGTTCCTCCTTGTACGCGTCCATCTCCGTGGTGACGTGGTCGAGGAGGGAGGGGCCGGTGAAGAAGCCCTCCTCGTGGCCCTCGACCTTCAGTCCGCGGCCGTCGACGACGACGGTGGCGCCCTGCTCCTGGGCGGTCCCGACGGCGTTCTCGACGCGTTCCTGGGCGGCCCTGGTGACCAGGGGGCCCATCTCGATGCCGGGGGCGTCGCCGGGGCCGACCTTCACGTCGTCGGCCTTGCGCTTGAGGATCTCGGCCAGGGCGTCCGCCGCATCGCCCACGGCGACGGCGACGGAGACGGCCATGCAGCGTTCGCCTGCGGAGCCGTAGGCGCCGGCGGTGATGTGGTTGGCGGCGAACTCCAGGTCCGCGTCCGGCAGGACGACGGCGTGGTTCTTGGCGCCGCCCAGGGCCTGGACCCGCTTGCCGTGCGCGGTGGCGGTCTCGTGGACGTACTTGGCGATCGGCGTCGAACCGACGAAGGAGACGGCCTCGATGCCGGGGTGGGTCAGGATGGCGTCGACAGCGTCCTTGCCGCCGTGGACGACGTTGAAGACGCCGTGCGGGAGGCCCGCCTTCTTGTACAGGTCCGCGACGAAGTTGGCGGCGGAGGGGTCGCGTTCGGAGGGCTTGAGGATGAAGGTGTTGCCGGTGGCGATGGCGATCGGGTGCATCCACAGGGGCACCATGGCGGGGAAGTTGAACGGGGTGATGCCGGCGACGACGCCGAGGGGCTGGCGGAAGTTGTGGACGTCGATGCCGCGGGAGACCTGGTCGGAGAAGGAGCCCTTGAGTACGTCGCCGAGGCCGCAGGCGAACTCCACGACCTCGCGGCCACGGGTGATCTCCCCGCGGGCGTCGTCGACGGTCTTGCCGTGTTCGGCGGAGATGATCCGGCCGAGTTCCTCCTCGTGCTCGACGAGGAGCTGGCGGAAGTTGAACATGACCTGGGTGCGCTGGGTCAGGGACGACTCCGACCAGGTCTCGAAGGCGCGGGTGGCGGCGGCGACGGCGGCGTCCACGTCCGGGCCGCCGCCGAGGACGACCTGGGCCTGTTCCTGGCCGGTGGCCGGGTTGTAGACCGGCTGGGTGGCGGTGGCGGCACCCTGGGTGGGGCTGCCGTCGATCCAGTGGGGAATGGTGTTCACGGGGGCGGGTCCTTAGAGGTAGTGGCGCTGGTTCTGCTTGTGGGCGGCGTAGGTGTCGTGGGCCGCCCGGGTGCTGTCGAGGGCGGAGACCTCGCTGACGGGGACGTCCCACCAGCCGTGGCCGGGCGGGTTGGGGCCGTAGAGGTCGGTCTCGACGTGCACGACCGTCGTCCTGGTCGCGGCCCTGGCCTTCTCCATCGCCGCGCGGAACTCCTCCACCGACGTGGCGTGCAGGACGTCCGCGCCGAGCGAAGAGGCATTGGCGGCCAGGTCGACCGGGAGGACCTCGCCGTCGAGCTGGCCCGAATCGTCGTTGCGGTAGCGGTACTTCGTGCCGAAGCGCTGCGAGCCGAGCGACTCCGACAGCGAACCGATGGAGGCGAACCCGTGGTTCTGGACGAGGACGATGATGACCTTGAGGCCTTCGGAGACCATGGTGACGATCTCCTGGGCCATCATCAGGTAGGAGCCGTCGCCGACCAGGACGACGACCTCACGGGACGGGTCGGCCATCTTCGCGCCGACGCCGGCGGCGACCTCGTAGCCCATGCAGGAGTAGGCGTACTCGACGTGGTAGGCCTTCGGATCCCGGGCCCGCCACAGCTGCTGCAGGTCGCCGGGCATGGACCCGGCCGCGTTGATGACCACCGCGCGGTCGTCGAGGACGTCGTTGAGGGCGCCGAGGATCTGGGTCTGGGCGGGCAGGTCCCCGGTGTTGCGGTCCGCGGCGAAGCAGGTCTCCTCGATCTCCCTGGTGCGGGCGATGAGTCGACGGGTGCGGTCGCGGTACGACTCCTCGACCTCCCAGTCGGCCAGCGCCCCGGCGAGGGCCTGGATGCCGAGCCGGGCGTCGGCCACCAGCGGCTCCGCCGAGTGCTTCACCGCGTCCAGGCGGGCGACGTTGAGGTTGATGAAGGCGACGTCGGGATTGCCGAAGACGGTGTGGCTGGCGGTCGTGAAGTCGGAATAGCGGGTCCCGATGCCGAGGACCACATCCGCGTCGCGGGCCAGTTCGTTCGCCGCGTAGGAGCCGGTGGAGCCGATGCCGCCGACCGCGCAGGGGTGGTCCCAGGCGATGGCGCCCTTGCCGGCGTGGGTGTCGGCGACCGGGAGTCCGGTGGCCTCCGCGAACGCCCGCAGCGCGGTCTCCGCACCCGAGTAGACGGTCCCGCCGCCCGCCACGATCAACGGCTTGCTCGCGCCCCGCAGCAGGCGGGTGGCCCGCTCGATCGCGGCCTGCTCCGGTACCGGGCGGCCCACATGCCACACCCGACGGCGGAAGAAGGACACGGGCCAGTCATAGGCCTCGGCCTGGACGTCCTGGGGGAGGGCGAGGGTGACGGCGCCGGTCTCGACCGGGTCGCTGAGCACCCGCATCGCGGCAAGCGCGGCCGGGATGAGCTGCTCGGGCCGCTGGACGCGGTCGAAGTACTTCGACACCGCGCGGAAGGCGTCGTTGACCGTGACGTCCCCACCCCGGGTGTCCTCCAGCTGCTGCAGGACCGGGTCCGCGGCACGGGTGGCGAACATGTCGGACGGCAGCAGCAGCACCGGAAGCCGGTTGGTGGTGGCGAGCGCGGCTCCGGTGATCATGTTGGTGGAGCCGGGACCCGTCGAGGCGGTGCAGGCGAAGGCGGCCAGCCGGTCGCGCATCTTCGCGTAGGCGACCGAGGCATGCACCATGCCCTGCTCGTTCCGGGCCAGGTAGTACGGAAGGTCGGCCTCGCCGGTGGTGGCGGCCTGCAGCAGTGCCTGCCCGATGCCGGCCACGTTCCCGTGCCCGAAGATCCCCCAGACACCGGGGATCAGGCGCTGCTCCTGCCCGTCGCGCTCGCTGTACTGCGCAGCCAGGAAGCGCACCAAGGCCTGCGCGGTGGTGAGCCGAATCGTTTCCATCACTCGTTCTCCTCGGCGCCGAAGGGCAGCCGGTCATCCATGTCCTGCGTGGTCCACGTGTCGCGGACCCAGCCATGGGCGGGGTCGTCGCAGATCAGCCAGGCGCGGTCCTGGCCGGGACCGGCCATGACGTTGAGGTAGTACAGGTCGTAGCCGGGCGCGGCGATGGAGGGGCCGTGCCACCCGTGCGGGATCAGCACCGCGTCGCCGGAACGGACCTCGGCGAGCACGTCGATGGGCCGGTCGGCGGTGCCGTAGACGCGTTGGTAGCCGAAACCGTCCTGGCCGCCGGAGACCTCGAAGTAGTAGATCTCCTCCAGCTCGGATTCCTGTCCGGGCCGGGCCTCGTCATGCTTGTGAGGCGGGTACGACGACCAGTTCCCGCCCGGCGTGAGCACCTCGCACACCAGCAGCTGCTCGGCGTCGAACGTGCCGGGCAGACAGTAGTTGTTGACCTGTCGCGAACACGCCCCCGCACCCCGCAGCTCGACGGGCACGTCATGGGCCCGCCCGTACCGGGCCGAGTGACCTCCCCGCTCGGTACGGGCGGAGGGCAGCGCGAACCGTCCTCCGGTCGCGCTGCTGATCAGGGCCTCCGACTCGCGGGGGAGATACGCGAAGTCGGTGACCGAGGCGAACACGCCTGTCCGGCCCGCGAGTTCGAAGGCGCTGCCGTCCGTGGTGACGGTGCAGGAGCCCGTCAGCGGCAGGACCAGGAACTCGCAGTCCCCGGTGGACAGGGCGTGTGCCTCGCCCGGCTTCAGGGTCAGGATCCTGAGGCCGGAGTATCCCCAGCCCGCCGACTCCGGAGTGACGACCAGGTCGTACGGGCCCTCGGCCGCGGTGCGGTCGGGCAGGTAGTACTTGCTTGTCGACGTCACAGCAGGCTCACCGCCTTGTCGACTGCCCCGGCGACGTCGCCGCCCGCCGGGTAGAGCAGGGAACGGCCCACGACCAGGCCCTGCGCGGTCGGCTGCCGCAGCGCCTTGCCCCAGGAGGCGAAGGCCGCGTCGGCGTCCTTGACCTCACCGCCCAACAGCAGGGCCGGCAGGGTCGAGGCGGCCAGCACGCGCTCCATGCCGTCCACGACCGGCAGCTTCAGCCAGGTGTAGGCCGTGCGCCGGCCCAGCCCGGAGGCGATCGACACCGACTTGACCACCGCGTCCGTGGTGAGGTCGTTGCGGATCTTCCCGTCCTGCCACACCGACAGGAACGGCTCGACCATCGCGACCAGCTGTCGGTCATTGAGCTCGTCCACCGCGCGGGCGGTGTTCTCCAGTACGGACGGGGTGGCCGGGTCGCCCAGCGCGATACGGGTGAGCATCTTGCCGCCGTCGAAGCCCATCGCGGCGATGGTCTCGGCGTCGTACCCGGTGAACCGGTCGTCGATCTCGAACACCGAACCCGCGAGCCCCGCCCGGTTCATCGACCCGAAGACGGACTTGCCGTCCAGCACGCCGAGCAGCAGTAGGTCTTCCAGGATGTCGGCGGTGGCCAACACGCCGGTGACACCTGGCCGCTCCAGCGCGACGCACAGGCGGTCCAGCAGTTCGAACCGGTCGGCCATGGCGTTGGGGTTCCCGCCCACGCCGTTCGCGCCCCGCGCCGGGTGGTCGGCGGCGATGATCATCGCCTTGCCGTGCTCGCCCAGCAGCGAGGTGGCCTTCACCCGGCGCGCCGCGGCGGTGGCGATGGCACCGGGGTCGCCCACGCGGGCGTTCATGATCCGGCTCACGTTCTCGGACAGCACGGGGTCACGCCTTTCGTTCGGAGGAGGTGGCGGTCTGGGCAGCCTCGTGGAGCTTGGCGGTGACCTGGGCCGCGGTCGGCATGGCGTCGGAGCAGGCCAGCCGGCCCGCGACGATCGCCCCGGCGGCGTTGGCGAACGAGACCGTGCGGGCGGTGTCCCAGCCGGACAGCAGCCCGTGGCACAGCGCCCCACCGAACGCGTCCCCGGCGCCCAGCCCGTTGACCACCTCCACCGGGACCGGCGGTATCTCGACCGCGGAACCGTCGCGGTCCATGGCCAGCACACCCTTCGGGCCCTGCTTGACCACCGCCAGCTCGACACCCGCGTCCAGCAGTGCCTTCGCCGCCGCGTACGGCTCACGCTCGCCGGTGGCGACCTCGCACTCGTCGAGGTTGCCGACCGCGACCGTCGTGTGCCGCAACGCCTCGGTGTAGTAACCGCGCGCCTGAGCGGGATCGGCCCAGAACATCGGACGCCAGTCCAGATCGAACACCGTCGCCACCCCGGCCTTGGCCCGGTGCGCCAGCGCCGCCAGCGTCGCCGACCGGCTCGGCTCGTCGCTGAGCCCGGTCCCCGTCACCCAGAAGATCCGCGCGTCCCGCACCGCGTCCAGGTCCAGCTCCTCCGGCCGGATGTCCAGGTCGGGAGCCTTCGGCAGCCGGTAGAAGTACAGCGGGAAGTCGTCCGGCGGGAAGATCTCGCAGAACGTCACCGGAGTCGGCGCGATGTCCGACACCCCCACGAACCCGGCGTCGACCCCGTATTCCTCCAAGGCCGAACGGACGAAGTCACCGAACGGATCCCGCCCGGTCTTCGTGATGACCGAAGCCGAGTGCCCGTACCGTGCCGCGGCCACCGCCACGTTCGTCGGGCTCCCGCCCAGGTACTTGCCGAACGAGGAGACCTCGGCCAGCCCAACCCCCGTCTGGAGCGGATACACATCCACTCCGACCCGGCCGATGGTCAGCACTTCGAACGGCATCTCGCTGGTTCCTTCCATGGATTTAAAGCGCTTTAAGCGAAGCTCTGGCAGTACCATGCATCGCGGCCAAATGTCATGTCAATAGGGTGTTAGCGCAATATTTCGGTCCCGCCGGCGACTTGTGTGCCGGCGGGACCGAAACCCCTCACGACGAGGCGCTGAGGTACTCGGTGATCTTGTCGCGCATGAACACCGAGGACTCCTTGGCCCGTTCCTCCCACGCGAAGACACAGGCGGTGAGTGTGCCGTCGAAGCCGTTCGCGCGCAGCTCCCGGAAGAGCTCGTCGAAGTCGACCTCACCCTCGCCCATGTCGAGGTGCTGGTGGATACGGGCGGTCGTGCCGGGCGGGTTGAGGATGTAGCGGTTGCCCGAGGACGCCGTGTGGTCGAACGCGTCGGCCAGGTGCACGTGGGTGAGCAGGTCGCCCGCGTGCTTGATGATGCCGGGGGCGTCGTTGCCGATGTGGAAGGTGTGCGGGGCGCAGTAGAGGAAGGTGACGTTGGGGTTGTTGATGCCCCGGATCAGGTTGATCGCGTCGTAGCCGTTCTCGATGAAGTCGTCCGGGTGCGGCTCCAGCGCCAGCTTGACGCCCTCTCGCTCGAACACCGGCAGCAGCTCGTCCAGCGACTTCCAGAACTGCGCCTCGCTGCGGTCCGATTCCTCCGGCCGCCCGTTGAACTCCGAGATCATGCTGTCGACGCCGAGGTCGGCCGCGATCTGGATCGACCGCTTCCAGTACCTTACGGCGGCCTGCCGGGCGTCCTCGTCCGGGCCGGACCAGCGGAACAGCGGCAGCAGGGAGGAGATCCCGACACCCGCCGAGTCCAGCGCCTTGCGGAACTTCCGGACCGTCGCGTCGTCGACGCGCGGGTGCCGGAAGAAGGGGATGAAGTCCTCGCGGGGCGAGAGCTCGATCCACTCATAGCCCAACTCGGCCACCACTGAGGGCAGTTCGAGGAGAGGTACGTGGCGGATCATGTACGGGTCGAGGGCGATCTTCATAGGGGAATGCCTTCGGGTCGGGGGAGTGGACGGCAGGTCGCGTGTGCCGCGACACCGGGGATCAGGAGGGTGGAGCCTCGGACGAGGCCGCCACCGGCGCGGTGAGATCCTCTTCTTCCGGCAGCTCGTCGACGTCGACGCCGCGGACCTGGGACAACTCGTGCTTGAGTGCGGCGAGTTCGGCGCCGCCGGCCATGTGGTTGGTCAGCTCTTCGAGGCTGACCTCGCTGCGGTCCGCGGAGAGCTCCATCGTGCCCAGGCGCAGCACACTGAAGTGGTCGCCGACCATGTAGGCGTGGTGCGGGTTGTGGGTGATGAAGATGACGCCCAGGCCCTTGTCGCGGGCGGCGGCGATGTACTTCAGCACGACGCCGGACTGCTTGACGCCGAGGGCGGCGGTGGGCTCGTCCAGGATCAGTACCCGGGCGCCGAAGTAGACGGCGCGGGCGATGGCCACGCACTGGCGCTGGCCGCCGGAGAGGGTGCCGATGGGCTGGTCCAGGTTGTCCAGGACGATGCCCATGTTGCGCAGCTCGTGGTCCGCTGTCTTCTTCATCACGGCGATGTCGAGACGTCGGACCGGCCAGGGGCCCTTGGTCATCTCGGAGCCGAGGAAGAAGTTGCGCCACACCGGCATCAGCGGCACGGTCGCCAGATCCTGGTAGACGGTGGCGATGCCCTTGTCGAGGGCGTCACGGGGGGTGGAGAAGCGTACCGGCGCGCCGTCGACGAGGAACTCGCCTTCGGTGTGCTGGTGCAGCCCGGAGATGATTTTGATGAGCGTGGACTTGCCGGCGCCGTTGTCGCCCAGCACGCAGGTGACCTTGCCGGGGTGGACCTTCAGGCTCACGCCGTGCAGGGCGCGGATGTTGCCGTACGCCTTTCCCGCGCCCCGCAGTTCGACGACCGCGGCGTCGTCCTTCGGTTCGGTGACGGTGTCCGCGAGGACCTCGCCGTGGGTGCCGGCCTTGTCGGTGGATGTCATGGGGTGGGTCACCTCCGGGTCGCCGCGCGGCTGACCCACAGATTGATGAGCGTGGCGCCGAGGAGCATCACGCCGAGGAAGGCCTTGAACCAGTCCGGGTTCCAGCCGGCGTACACGATGCCCTGCTGCACCATGCCGAACATGAACGCGCCGAAGACCGGGCCGATCGCCGAGCCGGAACCGCCGGTCAGCAGACAGCCGCCGATCACCGCCGCCGCGATGTAGATGAGCTCCTGGCCAACGCCCTCGCCCGACTGGACGGTGTTGAAGGAGAACAGCTGGTGCATGCCGACGAACCAGGCGCCGAAGCCGACCAGCATGAACAGCGAGATCTTCGTGAAGGTCACGGGGACGCCGACGGCTCGTGCGGACTCCTTGTTGCCGCCGACCGCGAAGATCCAGTTGCCGTACCTGGTGCGCAGCAGCACCCACGTGGCGACGGCCGCGAACAGCAGCCACCAGAACACCGTGACCTTCACCTGGACACCGCCGATGTCCACGCTCGACGCGAAGATCCTGTGGGCCTGCTGGAAGCCGTCCATGTCGCTGATGTCGTCGGTGGCGACGTTGCCCGTGATCAGCTTGGTGACGGCGAGGTTGACGCCCTGGAGGATCAGGAAGGTGCCCAGGGTGACCAGGAAGCTCGGCAGACCGGTCTTCACCAGCAGCCAGCCGTTGAAGAAGCCGACGCCCAGCGAGACCAGCAGGGCGAAGAACACGCCCGCCCACACGTTCATGGTCAGCTGGTAGCTCAGCATGGCCGCGGTGAGTGCCGACGTGATCACACCGACGCCCGCCGACAGGTCGAACTCGCCGCCGATCATCAGGAGCGCCACAGGCAGTGCCATGATCCCGATGGTGGAGGACTGGTACAGGACGTTGGCCATCGAGCCGCCGTCGCGTACCGGCGGCGCGGTGACGAGGAAGAACACCCAGACCGCGAGGGCGCCGAGGAAGACGCCGATCTCGGGGCGGGCCAACAGTCGTATGACCAGGGGGCGTTCAGTGGTCCGGCCATCGGTCTGCCGTGGGCCGGAGGCCGGCGGTGTGGTCACCGTCGGCGCAGCCTGTTGGGTCATGCTCATCACCGGGTGCCCTTCGCGGCGAACTTGGCGACCTGGGCGACGTTGGACTTGTCGACGAAGGCCGGGCCGGTCAGCACCGGCTGCTCGCCGCCGCCGCTGAAGTTGCCGTTGGTCTTGTAGAGCCAGAGGGAGTCGACCGCCAGGTAGCCCTGGAGATAGGGCTGCTGGTCGACGGCGAACTGGATGGTGCCCTTCTCGATGGCGGACACCAGGTCCTTGTTGAGGTCGAAGGTCGCGACCTTGGCCTTGCTGCTCGACTCCGACACCGACTGCGTCGCGGTCAGGGCGACGGGGGCGCCGAGGGTGACGACCTCGTCGATGGAGGAGTCCTGCTTGAGCTTGGCGGTGATGGTCGACTTCACGGACGGCATGTCGGTGCCGTTGACGTAGAGGATGTCGGTCTTGCCGGAGAAGGTCTTCTTCACGCCGGCGCAGCGCTCTTCGAGGTTGACGTCACCCTGGGCCTGGATCACGCAGAGGGCGTGCTTGGCGCCGGTGGAGTTGAGCTTGCTGCCGAGTGCCTGGCCGGAGACGGCCTCGTCCTGGCCGAAGAAGGACAGCAGACCCTGCTGCTTCCACACGGCCAGGCCGGCGTTGAGGCCGACGACCGGGATGCCGGCCTTCTCGGCCTTGGCGACCACGGCCTTGAGGGCGTCGGGCTTGGCGAGGGTGACCGCGATGCCGTCGACCTTCTGGTCGATCGCGTTCTGCACGAGGTTCGCCTGGTCGCCGGCGTTCTCGTCGTTGGAGTAGATGAGCTTGACGTTGTCCTTGGCCGCGGCGGCCTCGGCGCCCTTGCGGATGGTGTCCCAGAAGGTGTCGCCGGAGGGTGCGTGGGTGACCATCGCGATGGTCATGCGGGGGGTGTTCGCCTTGCCGGCGGAGACGCCGTCGGCGCTCTCCGCCGCCTTCTTCCCGCCGGAGCTGCTGGAACAGCCCGCCAGGGTCAGGGCTGCCGCCGCGGCTACCGCCACCACGGGGACGATTCTGCGGGAGCTGGGGAGCGTTGTACGGGTCATGGGAGTGCACCTCGCTGTGCATCTTGAGGGGGGAGGGGGCAGCGGGCCTCGGATGGGCCCCGTCGAGGGATCTGTGATCAGGGCCTCGGCGGCTGGGGGTGGGGCCGGGAGGCGGATGATCCGAGTGTGTGGCGTCGTGTTGGGACGCCGTACTCTCGGATCGGATCTTGCCGGTTCGTTGGAACAACAGGACAATTTAAAACGCTTTAAGTCCTGATACTATCGACCTTGTTTCGTCAGGGTGTCAAGGGTGTTGCACGAGGAAATCCGCCGCAGGGAGGCACAAGTGGACGAAGCAGGGCCCGAGCGTCGCCGTAACGGCACACACAAACGCCCCAGGCTGGAGGATGTGGCCGCACGCGTCGGTCTGTCCACGGCATCCGTCTCCCTGGTGCTGCGCGGCATACCCGGGCCCAGCGAGCGGACCCGGCAGCGGGTCCTGAAGGCGGCGGCCGACCTCGGTTACCAGGTGGACCGCACCGCCAGTCTGCTGGCCAGCAGACGCAGCCGGCTGCTCGGCGTCATGGTCGACGTCCACCGCCCCTTTCACGCCGAACTCGTCGAGCATCTGCACACGGCCGCCGAGGCGGTCGGCTACGACCTCGTCCTGAGCACCCAGACCCGTACCCGCGACGAGCAGAGCGCCATCGAGACCCTGCTGGCTTTCCGCAGCGAGGCCATGCTCCTGCTCGGGCCGACGCTGCCCGCTGACGCGCTCGTCGCCCTCGACCGGAAGGCCCCGGTCATCGCGGTCGGTCGCCGCATCGCCGACGCCGCCCTGGACGTCGTACGCACCGCTGACGACGACGGCGTCGGCCAGATCATCGACCACCTGGTCGACCTCGGTCACCGCGCGATCACCTACGTCGACGGCGGCAAGGGCGTCATCGCCACCGACCGGCGTCGCGGTTACCGCGGCGCGATGCGCCGGCACGGCCTCGACGCCCACATCCAGGTCCTGCACGGCGACCACACCGAGGCGGCCGGTGAGCGCGCCGCCCGCAAGTTCCTGGACGGCGGCACCCTGCCGACCGCGGTCGTCACCTTCAACGACCAGTCCGCCATCGGGGTCCTGGCCGAACTGACCCGCGCCGGCGTAGCGGTCCCCGGCGCGGTGTCCGTGGCCGGCTACGACGACGACACGCTCTCCCGGCTGAGCTGCTTCGACCTGACCACTGTCAGTCAGAACGCCGAGGAGCAGGCCAGACAGGCGGTCGCCATCGCCGTGGAACGCCTCGACGAGGGGCGAGCCGAGCCCCGCGAGGTGATCCTCGCCCCGCACCTCGTCATCCGTGGCACGACGTCCCGGCCCGCTCACCAGCCGTTGCCGTGACCGGAAAGGTCTGCCGAGGCCGGAGCACCCCGGTTCCCGCGGGACCAGTTCTTCCGTGGATTGATGCGCGACTCCCCGGCGGTTTCTGTGGTGTATACACGGAAGCCGTGCGGTGAGACCAGGGCGTACCTTCGCACTCTCCGACCTGGGCAAGGGGCAAATGACCGTTGAGGCTTGGCATTTTCCTGGGGACCTCCGAGGAACCTTCGAACCGGAAGGTCTCGTCCCGCAGCAGGTCGACGAAGCTCTCGCCTGCGCCTGGGAGTACCTGCGGACGATCGTCCCCGCTTACACGAACCGCGAGCGGTACATCGCGCTCGCGCGTCTCACGGCTGTCTCCACCGTGGCGGAGTTCCGGGGCGAGCACATCGATCCGTTGGTCTCCCCCGTCATCGCGGGGTATGACACCGGTGAACTACTGGAAGCGCTCTTCGGGGGAACCGCGGTCCACGAGGTCATGGCTCGCGAGTACTACTCGTCGATCCTTGTCACTGCGGAGAAGTCCCGTCCGCAGGGGAACGCGGAACTCCTCCGACGCTACACCGCGGCGATCGCCCACAGCCCGGCGCAGTGGTTCCGGATCCGCGACTGCGACGCCCAGGCACGCTTGTTCATCGCCGCTGCCCTGGCCTGCAACGACATCGATGGCGCGTGGCTGACCGAGGAGCAGAACCAGCTTCTCACCGAAATCTGCGACGCGATGTACGACGCCATCGCCTATCACAAGCACCGTGCCGAAGGCGAGATCTGCAACACCTTCGCCTATGCCAACCCCGACCTGCGTCAGCACACCTACCGCACGTACCGCGACACGCTGTGGAAGATCGACGCCCACTGGGCCGACATCCCCGAACGTACTCCCGTCGTCAACTTCCTCCGCAACATCGCCGGTCCCATCCACATGACGATGCGCCGCTATCGATTCGTCGAGGACGGGCTCGCCATCGGCAACGGTGAAAGTGCCCAGACCATCGAGGAGGCACGCAGGAACGTCAAGCTCTGGTACCGCTTCAGCGCGAGCCCGCAGGGCAACAGCCGCTTTCGGGAGATCCTCGCCAACCAGGATCGTGTCCTGTTTCCTGGATTCGCCGCGATCCTCGAGAACACCGAACTGTCCTGCCGTGACTGTCGATACCCCTCCCGATACACACCCCTGCCCACTGAGTTCGCGGGCGTCCATGTGTGTGCGGCGCATCGGGATGCATTTGACACCCACCTCGCAGGACTCCCCGGACGCGCAGTTCAAACCCTGTCTCTGCCCTGCCGCTAGGGCCCGAGGAGTATCAGCGAGCACCCGAGCCCGTGGGTGACCGCCGTAGAGGCAGAGCGGACAAGGGCGCCCGGGCGCGTCCCGCGAGGCGCAGTAAGCGATCGTGCGCCTTGCCGTGCGCTGTCCGGCTCGCCGTGATCTCTCCGCTGGGCGTGTCGCGCGAAGGTGCCCGGTCAGACGCCGGGACGGCGCCGACCGGCCGAAGTCCCCGGCGTGAACTGCGAGTTCCGGTCCGTTGGCCGGCTGCACCACCCGGCGGGACGCCATCGGGCCCTCCGGCCGCTCCCGCGAGTGGGTGCCCACCTCGGCGGATGCCCTGCTCGATGGTGTCCGGCCGAGTGGTGCAGCCGGTCAAGCCGACGGAGTCCCCGGGGCGCGGTCCGGATCACCCTCGCCGGTGGCCCTGTTGAGGTTCGCCGTGCAGCGGAAGCGACGGACCATGAGCGGCTACGCCGCGACGGGCTGCTCGCTGCGGACGTACGCGCGTTCGCGTCGCCGGGACGCCGGGGGTTGGCAAGGGCGAACTGTCTCAGCGGTCCGAAACGAGCACGGATCGGGTCCGCCCAGGACGCGTTCGCCAGGGTGAAGCACCGGCCGGCCCTGTGGCGCTCGGCCCGGCGCCGGATGGGCCGGCCCCTGTGGGCGGACAGGCTGCCCGGGTGTGCGCGGGGTGGGGCGCTGTTCGGCGTGCCGCCCGGTTGCTCATGAGTGGGGCCCGGATCGCGTCGAAGTTCTTGTCGGGCCATTCAGCTCCCCATGGGGTGCTGGCACCGGGTGGCGTCCCGCCGAGTGTACCGCCGGCACGTCAGTCATCAGGCCCGCCGATGCGGACCAAGAGGCTTCGGCGCGTCCCCCTGTATTCGGATGGTACGTCCACATGTCCTCACAAAGTCTTGACACGCCCCTGAAACACAAGCATGCTCTGCGCACCGCCTAAAGCGCTTTAAGGAGTCGAGTGGCTGCGGGCGGCAGACGCCCCGGCGGGTTGTCGCCGGACTGTCGGCGTCTGCCTTCCGGCGTAGTGATCACCGTAACCCTCCCGTTCCACCCCGCGCCTCCGCCCGGATCCGCTCATGCAGTCCCGGTTCCGGATCGGATGTCCGGCCCTCCCCGCCGTCGCGTGACCCCATCAGGGTCGGCGGCAGTTCGGCCCCGTCGTCCCATGCGTCCGAGGACATCCCTTGGTACGTACAGGACAAATCATCGTTTGTCATCTGATGCTCTCCAGGCCCCGCCCCACGCTCGCGCCAGGTTTCACACGAAGGAGTACCCCGCACATGGAACGTACGCAGACCCGGCGTCGGCTGCCCGGCCGTCTTCCCCGACGAGTCTTCACCGCGGTGGGCCTGCTCGCCGCCACGGCCACCACGCTGGCCGGATGCAGCAGCGGCGCAGCCAAGAGTGGTTCGTCGGACGACACGACGGCGAGCGCCGGCACGGCGACGGCCGCGGCCAACAGTGGCGGCAAGATCTCCATATACGTCATCGGCGGCAAGTCCGACGACCCGTTCTGGTCCGCGGTCAAGCGCGGCGGCGAGGACGCGGCGAAGGTGGTGCAGGCGGCCGGCGGCAAGGTGACCTTCCTCGGCCCGCAGAACTACGACAACCTCGGCCCGGACGCCGCGAAGCTGACGCAGACCGCGCTGTCGCAGAACCCGTCGGCGATCATCGGCCCGGACTGGGTGCCCGACAGCCAGGACTCCGCGTTCAAGCAGGCGACCGGCAAGGGAGTCCCCGTCTTCATCTACAACTCCGGTGGCTCCGCCGCGGCCAAGAAGGTCGGTGGTCTCAAGTACATCGGCTCCGACGACTACGAGGCCGGCAAGGCGGGCGGTGTCAAGTTCGCCGAGTCCGGTGCCAAGAACATCCTCTGTGTCAACACCCTGCCCGGTGGGGCCAATTCCGAGGCCCGCTGCAAGGGCATCAAGGACGGAGCCAAGGGCAAGGGCGCCACGTCGAAGCAACTGGCCCTGCCCTCCTCCAACTTCGGCAACCCGTCCGCCGTCACCCAGGCGATCAAGGGCGCGCTGCTGAAGGACAGCAGCATCGACGCCCTGGTGACCATCGGTGTCAGCGACGCGGACAGCGCCGCCTCCGCGATCAAGCAGGCGAACGTCGGCGACAAGGTCAAGCTGGGCACCTTCGACGTCTCGCAGACCCAGTTGGACCGCATCAAGACCGGCTCCCAGCTGTTCGCCATCGACCAGCAGCCTTACCTGCAGGGCTTCTACGCCGTTTCCATGGCCTACCAGTACCTGGCCTACGGCCTGTTCCCGCCGCAGGACCCGCTGCTGACCGGACCGCTCCTGATCACCAAGGACAACGTCGCCCAGGCCATCGCGGGCACCAAGTCCGGCGTCCGCTGACCCCGTCCCCCCAGGTGCCGGGCCCCGCCGGGCCCGGCACCGCCCTCTCCCGCGCACGCCCGCCGTGTACCGGAACCAGATCCACGAAGGTGACAGAAGACCGATGACAACCCAATTCCCCGAAACGACGGCCGCGAAAAAGCACGCCGTCGTCACCCCGAAGCAGTCCGAAAGCAGGCTGGGGCGACTGCGGCACCGTCCCGAGGTCGGCGCGCTCATCGGCACGATCAGCGTGTTCGTCTTCTTCGCGATCTTCGGCGGCGAGAAGTTCCTCGCCCCGGCCGGCGCCGCGAGCTGGCTGAACATCGCCGCCGAGCTCGGCATCATCGCCATCCCCGTCGGGCTGCTGATGATCGCCGGTGAACTCGACGTGTCGGTGGGCTCGGTGCTGGCCGCCAGCTCGATGACCCTGGCGATCGTCTCCGGGCACTGGGGCGCGCCGATGATCGTCGGCATCCTGTGCGCGCTGGGCCTCGGTCTGCTGACCGGTCTGCTCAACGGGATCATCGTGACCCGGACCAACGTCCCGTCCCTGGTGGTCACCCTCGCCACCCTCTCCGGCCTCGCGGGCCTCACACTGGGCCTCTCCCGCGTCACCACCGGCACCACCAGCGTCGCCATCAACCCGGACCCGCTGTCGAAGTCCCTGTTCGGTCAGCTGATCGGCGGGCAGTTCGAGGTCGCGATCTTCTGGTGGCTCGGCATCGCCGCCTTGGTCACGGTGGTGCTCCAGGGGATGAAGTACGGCAACTGGATCTTCGCCATCGGCGGTGACAAGGAGAGTGCCCGTGCCCAGGGCATCCCGGTCGCCAAGGTGAAGATCGCCCTGTACATGGCCAGTGGCTTCGGCGCCGCCCTGGTCGGTGTGATCCAGACGATCCTCTACAACGGCGCACAGGTCGCCAACGGCCAGTCCTTCGTCTTCAACTCCATCATCGCCGTCGTCGTCGGCGGAGTCCTCCTCACCGGCGGGTACGGCTCCGTCCTAGGTGTGCTCCTGGGCACCCTGACCTTCGCCATCGTCAACCAGGGCATCTACTACACCGGTTGGAACTCCGACTGGGCCAGCCTGATCCTGGGCGTCCTCATCCTCACGGCCGTGCTCATGAACAACACCTTCCGCCGGCTCGCCCTGTCCGCCTCCCGACCCGCGAAGAAGGCCTGACCATGACCGCACCCCTGCTGCGCCTGACGGGCATCAGCAAGTCGTTCCTCGGCACCAACGCGCTGCAGGACATCTCCTTGGAGGTGGACGCCGGCAAGGTGCTGTGCCTGCTCGGGGACAACGGCGCCGGCAAGTCCACCCTGATCAAGATCCTCTCCGGATTCCACAAGCCCACCACCGGGACCATCGAGGTCAACGGCGCCTCGGTCGTCTTCGACAGCCCGCGCGACGCGAGCGACCAGGGCATCGCCACGGTGCACCAGTTCGGCGGCACCTTCCCGCTCATGGGCGTCGGCCGCTGCTTCTTCGTGGGCGCCGAACCCACCAAGGGATTCGGCCCGTTCAAGCTCTTTGACAAGAAGCTGGCCGGCGACATCGCCGTGCGTGAGATGCAGTCGCTGGGCATCACCCGCGTCACCGACGGCAACCGCCTCGTGGGCAGCCTGTCCGGCGGTGAGCGTCAGGCCCTGGCGATCGCCCGAGCCGTGTACTTCGGTGCCAACGTCCTCATCCTGGACGAGCCCACCGCCGCCCTCGGCGTCAAGGAGGCCGCGCACGTCCTGCGGATCATCATGCAGGCCCGCGCCAAGGGAGTGGCGGTCATCCTCGTCACCCACAACGTCCGCCACGCCATGATGGTCGGTGACCACTTCGCCGTCCTCATCCGGGGCGAGAAGGCGGACGACTTCCGCCAGGGCGAGCGAACCCGGGAGCAGATCACCGACCTCATGGCCGGCGGCGAGGCGATGGCCGACCTCGAAGCCGAACTGGCCAAGATGCAACTGGAGATGGGGCTGGAGCTGGATACGGGCTCCGAAGGCTGATCGCGTACCACGCGACGGCGGCCGCGGGGGCGTCTGAGGGGGCGCCCCCGCTCGGTCGTACGTGCGCACTCGACAGGTCAGGACGACGCCATGCGGGATGCACCCCCTGATGTCCCTGCGCCCGGCTCGGTCCTCGTCGGCCTCGTCCTGGACCGCACGAGCCGGACTCCACTGCACCGACAGTTGGCCGAACAGCTCCGACACGCCATCGAATGCGGCCGGTTGACGCCCGGCACGGTACTCAGCAGCGAGCCGACGATGGCTCAGGAGACCGGCCTGTCGCGGATCACGGTCCGGCACGCCATCCGGTCGCTGACGGAGCAGGGGTTCCTTGTACGCCGCCGGGGCATCGGCACCCATGTGGCGCACGGCAGGCCGCCGCACACCGTCGATCTCGCGACCGTGCACGAGGATCTGCGGGAGGCCGGACGCGCTCCCGCCGCCGAGATCCTGTCCTGCGAAACCGCACCCGCATCGCCCGAGGCGGCGGCGGCCCTGGGGCTTCCGGCGGGCAGCGAGATCACGGTTCTCGAGCGGTTGCAGTACACCGACGACGGCGTGTGCATCGGCCGGCTGCGTAACCATCTGCCCCACGACGTGCTGCCTCCCGAGGCGCTCGACCACTCCGGCGGACGGTTGGCGGCGGTAGGTCTGTACGGCCTGATGCAGGCGGCCGGAATCCTCGTGTGCACCTCACGGCATACGATCGGGGCCCGTGTCGCCACGGCTGAGGAGTGCGCGTTGCTCGGTGTGTCCGAGGGCAGCGTGCTGCTGACCCTGACGCGCACCATGGTCGATCAGACCGACCGCCCCGTCGAGTACGCCGACCACTCCTACCCGCCCGCGCGACGCGGTTTCGAGTTCCGGATCGGAGGCGGGAAGCCGCCGATGGCCACTGGCTGACTTCATGCGGCTCACGTTCCCGCTGCCGGGAACCGAGGAGGCGGTCCGCCGCGCCGGGGCGTGTGGAGCACAGTGCCTGGCTTCCGGTCCGCCTCATCATGATCGGGGCGTTCTCGCTCGAAGGAAGCCAAGGTACTCCGGCCTCCCAGGGGGGTGCCGGACACGCGTCACTCGCAGATCGCGTCGAGACTGTCCGTGAGGCGGGCGAACGGATTGAGGCTGGCGAGTTCCGCCGCACCGCTCGCCACGCCCAGGAACGCACGTCGCAGGCGCAGTCCCTCGGTGGGATCGAGGCGGAAGCTGGCCCTGACCGCCTCGTCGACGTCCATGACCAGGTGAGCGTCCGTACTTGGCCCGGCGTCGTGCCCCACAACTGCCTGCCGCCAGAAGCGGCCGATGAGTTCTGCAACCTGGTGACATGGACCGTGCCTGCAGCCGTGGTGCCGACGAGGGCGGTGTCGAACACCCGCTGCCAGCCAACGTCGAGCCCCAGGAGGGCGCTGTCGTTGTCGGCGCGGTCGCAGCCGGTGAGGGCGGACAGAGCGGCGGCTGTGCACGGGCTGAGCGTGGTGGCGTCGGGCAGAGCCCGTCTGGCGATGCGCTGTGCCCGTTCGCCGGCCGGACTGGGGGATTCCGGCTCCCGCCGCGGATCCGCACGCGGTGCCCCGGGAACGGCCGTCGGCCTCGGCCCGGGGCGTACGCGGCCGCTATGTCACCACCCGCTCGGGAGAACACGGTGAGTTGCCGTCTCATCTGGTAACGGGGGGTGAGCGGGTACCAGAGGCAGGCACCCATGGACAGTTCGGCGGCCTCCTCATGACCGGGGAGGCCGCAGGGGCATTCGAGGACGTGTCGGTGACCTCGGCGAGGGCCGGGCCACGGACCGCGAGGGCGAGGAGCAGCTGGTTGAGGCTCTCGTGGTGACGTAGTCCGCGACGGCGTCGGTGACGTCGTTGTAGCGCATGATGTTGTCGACGGCCCGCTGAATGGAGTGGCAGGACGCGGCCGAGGTGAACACCCCCGTCGCGTCGCGGACCTGATGGTAGTGGGTGGTGCTGAGCATCAGGCGGTAGTACGGCGCGATCGCACCGTCCCACGAGCAAGCCCCCATGTACTCGCCCGAGGTCACCGCCGGTGCCGGGGTTCCGGCGCCGGACCCGTCGGCGTGACGGGCCGCCACGGCGTCCTTGGCCACCATGAGTCCGCCGACCATGGCCATCTCCCGGGCCGCCGGAGTCGCGGCCGGCCCAGACAGGTCAGTCGGACAGTGCCGGACGGGCGGAGTTCCGGAACGCTGTCAGTACGTGACGGACCATCTGCCCCGCGGTGTTGGCGCGCAGGAAGCCGGAGATGCCGCCGTAGGTGAGTTCGAGGACGATGCCGCCCATGTCGAGCGCGCTGAGGTGGATACCGTCACCCAAGGAGAGTTTCTTGAGCAGGAGCCTTCCGATTTCCTCCCACTGACTCACGAACAGTTGGCGTTGCCGAATCCCCAGGTTTCCGTCGCGCTGTGCGCGGCGCAGGAATTCGATGGCGATGATTCCCCATTTCTGTTCGGCGGCACGGGTGTCGGACCACTGGGCGACGCATTCGATGACGGCATCGGGGTCGGTCACCTCCCGCAGCAGCTCCGTGAGTTCCTCGACGTCGTGTCCCGCATTCCCTTCGAGGAGTTGCAGGAGGACGTCGTCCTTGGAGGAGAAGTTCGAGTAGAAGGCGCCTTTCGAGAAGCCGGCCTCCTCCGCGATGCGTTCGACGGAGGCGCCCTCATAGCCATCCCGGGCGACGACGTCCCGTGCCGAGCGCAGCAGCTTCTCCCGGGTTCGCGCCTGACTCTGCTCCCGCGTCAGCCTCGCCATGGTGCTCTCCCCACTCAAATCAATCGCGTTGTTCGACGCTTCGGTGCCGTATCGGTGGAGGAATCGGACAACGGACCTCTGTGAGCGGTCGCGCCGGCGCGTGATCAGCCGTGTGCAAGTGTATCCGGTGTATCCAGCCGTGATCACGGTCGCCCGGGCCCCGGGGTGGATCGAGTGTTGCGTCGCGCCCCGGTCGCGCGAGACGAACGGTTCAGCCGGAGACACCGTTCTTCGAGACGTTGACGATGTTCCCCTGCGGTACCCAGCTCGTGCCGTTGAATTCGTGCAGCTGATACTCGTGCACGAGTCGGCCGTCGGATTCACCGGTCAGTGCCGCCCCGCCGATCAGCAGCGGGTCCTCGGCCTGGGACAGGGAGTCCCAGGCCGAGAGGAAACTCCTGCTGCTGACGTCCTTCGTCTTCTTCAGAGCGGAGACGATCGCGGCGGCGAGTCCGTAGCCGGTCAGCGCGAACGACTGGTTCGCGTCGGCCTTGGGGAGTACTTCGCCATGTCCGCGCGGTACTTCACGAGTCCCTTGTCACCGTGCACGGCGGGGTTCTGCGGATCCTTCAACCACTGGTACGACAGGGCGTCCTTGACGTTGGCGGCGCCGGCGGGCTTCACGGTGCTGGCGAAGTCGGCGTAGGGGCTGCCGATGAAGATCCGCGGCCGGTAGTCGATCTGGCCCAGGTAGGAGAGCAGGGCGCCGAGGGTCGGCGGGCCCAGGGTGACGACCAGGGTGTCGACCTTGGCCGCCTTGAGCTCCGTCACCTGGGAGGCGATGTCCGCCTGGCCGGGCGGGAGTCTGAGGGTTTTGACCGGTTTGACGCCGGCCTTGGCGAGCCCGGCGAGCTGGCTGGTGGCGAGGTCGTTGTTGAAGCCCATGAAGCCGACGACGGCCTTCGGCGTCCTGTCGGAGATGTAGCGGCCCTGGAGTTCGCCCTCCCAGGCGATGTCCGGCACGAACGCGCGGGTGTCGGGGAACTTCTCGACGTCGCTGAGCACGGTCTCGCCGCCCTGCACGATCTGCGCCACGCCCGCCGCGTTGAGCTGGGGCCGGGCCGCGACCGCGATGCCGCCGAAGTTGATGACGACGGTCGCCTTGTCGCGCTTGACGAACGCGGTGTTGTTGGAGACCAGCCGGGCTGGGTCGAAGGTGTCGTCCTTCACCCGGAAGTCGATCTTCCGGCCGTTGATGCCGCCCGCCGCGTTGACGGCGTCGAAGTAGGCCGCCGCGCCGTCGGCCGACACCCCCGCGGACGACAGGGCCCCGCTCAGGGGGTAGCTGGCGCGTATGACGATGTCGCCGGTGCCGGCCGGGGCGGCAGACCGGCCCGAGCAGGCTGTCGCCGCCGCGGTCACGGCGACCAGAGCGATCAGCTTCGTTGGGCAGTTCCTCATTGAACTTCCTTTCGCGCAGACGTACAGAGGGGTGGTGGTTCGGCGAAGGTGTGGGGCGGGGGAGGAACGTTCAGCGGGGGCCGGGGGAGGTCTGTCCGACGCGGGCGCTCGGCCGGCGGGCCAGGGCCGTGACGCCGCCGACGATGCCGGACGGCGCGACGACCAGCGCGAGGACGAGCCCGCAGGCGTAGACGAGTTGGGCCCAGTTGCCCGCGGACTCCCCGCCGACGACGTTCTCGGCGAGGGTCGGTAGATAGACGACGATCGCCGCGCCGACGAGCGCGCCCGCCCAGGTCCGGCTGCCGCCGACCACGGAGGCCGCGAGAAGGGTGATGGACAAGGCGATCTGGTAACTGTCCGGGACCGCTATGGCCATCGTCAACGCGTAGAGGGCACCGCCGACTCCGGCGGCGGCCGAGCTGACGGCGAAGGCGGTGAGCTTCACCCGGTTGACGTTCACACCGTTCGCCGCCGCGAGCAGGGGGCTCGTCCGGACCGCCGCGAGGGCCCGGCCGGTGTGGCCGGTCGCCAGGTTGCGCAGGGCGAGCAGGGTCAGCCCGAGGACCAGGAGACTGAGGAGGAAGCCGAACTGCGCCGCGGTGAGCCCGAGGCCGGCGGGCGGCTCGACGGCGGAGTGCGCGAGCGACACGCCGAACGTGCCGCCGGTCAGGGATTCCCAACGGATGAGGACGAGCGGGAAGAGGGCGGCCACGGCGATGGTGAGCAGACCGAGGTTTGCGCCGCCCATCTTCAGGGCGAGGACACCGATCAGGAGGCCGAACACCGAGCACAGCGCGGTGGCGAGCAACACGGCGGGCAGCCAGGCCCAGCCGTGGGTGGCGACGGCGATGAGTGCGCAGTACCCGCCGAGGCCGAAGACGGCGCCGTGGCCGACGCTGATCTGCCCGGAGTGACCGAGCAGCAGGTTGAGTCCGGCGACGGCCATCGCGATCGTCAGCACGCGGGTGAGGTCGAGCAGGTCGTAGTCCGACACGACGAAGGGAACGACGAGGCCGACCAGCAGGGCGGCGGTCCAGCCGCCGGGGACGGCGCAGCGGCGCAGCGTGCTCATACCCGTACCGTCCTTGTCCTGCCGAAGAGTCCGGCCGGCCGCAGCGACACGACGACCGCGGTGAGCAGGAAGGGGGCGACGACCGCGAGATCGCCGTCGAGGCCGGGCACGTACCGGCCGGCCAGACCGTTGAAGACGCCCACGAGG
The DNA here is from genome assembly GCF_050936785.1 of Streptomyces sp. CA-249302. Lineage (NCBI taxonomy): Bacteria > Bacillati > Actinomycetota > Actinomycetes > Kitasatosporales > Streptomycetaceae > Streptomyces > Streptomyces sp. CA-249302. The sequence continues at coordinate 10,798,211 of NZ_JBNJMG010000001.1, forward strand.
ACACCGCCGACGACCGCGCCGATCCGGCTTGACAGACCGCCGAGGGTGCCCGCCGCCAGGGCCAGCAGGAGTGGGAAGGTCATCATGCCCGGGGTGAGGGTGAGCACCGGGGCGGCGACGACGGCCGCGAAGGCGCCGACGGCCGAGGCCACGGCCCAGCCCATCATCAGCCACAGCCCCTGGTGTTGGCCGAGGACCGTGGCGGAAGCGGGATTCTGCGCCACGGCGCGCAGCCGCAGTCCGACACCGGTCCGGTTGAACAGGAACGCGGTGACGGCCATGACCGCGAGCAGGGTGACGAGCGACCCGATCTGCTGGTCCGTCATCCTGAGGCCCGCGAACTCGACCAGTCCCTTGCCGAAGGGGCTCGGGAAGGTTCGGGGATCGGTGCTCCAGACGATGGCCATGATGGCGTTCAGTCCGAGGAGGAGGGCGACGCCGAGCGTCAGCAGCGGGAGTTCGTCGGCGCCCTCGACCCGTCGTACGAGCACCCGCTCGAGCAGCGCTCCGCCTGCCGCGGACAGGACGACGACCATGGGGAGCGCCACCCAGTAGGACAGTCCTGAGGTGAGCAGGACCAGAGTGAGGTAGGCGGACAGGGTCGCCATCTCGCCCTGGGCGAAGTTGAGCATGCCGGTGCCCTGGAAGACGACGCTGAGCGCGAGCGCGAGGATGCCGTACACCAGCCCCGAACTGAGCCCGTCGACCATCTGCTGGAACAGTTCGGTCATTTCTTGTCTCCGATCGCCCTGGTCGCCGTATCCCGGCCGCCCACCGCCTCCGGGTGCGCGGGATGCGCGTCGCCCAGATAGGCGTGTCTGATCACGTCGCCGTCCCGGAAGCCTGCGACGGGACCGGCGGCGGCGACGCGGCCACCGGTGAGGACGATCACCCGGTCGGCGATCTCCAGCGAGAGCCGGGCGTTCTGTTCGGCGATCAGCAGCGAGGTGGACCAGCCGTCCCTGACCCGGACCAGTACGTCGAACAGCTGACGGGTGAGCAGCGGAGCGAGACCGAGAGACGGCTCGTCGATGAGCAGCAGCCGGGGCCTGGCCATCAGCGCGCGGCCGATCGCGAGCATCTGCTGCTGCCCGCCGGAGAGCAGGCCGGCGGCGCGGCGGCGCATCTCGGCCAGGACGGGGAAGGTGTCGTAGACGAGCTGGAGGTCCTGGCCCGCGGACGCCCGGCGGACGCGCGGCCTGGCCAGTCCGCCCAGGCGGAGGTTCTCCTCCACGGTCAGGTCGACGAAGGTGCCGCGCCCCTCGGGCACATGGCCCACGCCGGCCCGCGCCGTGCGGGCGGCGCTGCGGCCGGTGATGTCCTGGGCGTCGAACTCGATGGCACCGCGGGTCGACACCGTCCGGGAGATCGCCCGGAGCAGGGTCGTCTTGCCGGCGCCGTTCGGGCCGAGGAGGACGGCGATCTCTCCTTGCGGGACGGCGATGTCGATGCCGTGCAGTACCTGTACGGAGCCGTACCGGGCGACCAGCCCACGGGTTTCGAGCAGCGGGGCGGTCACACCGTCACCTCCGACCAGTCGTCACCGAGATAGGCGGCGACCACACGTTCGTCGGCCGCCACCCGGGCCGGGGGCCCGGCGACCAGGAGCCGGCCCGCGTCGAGCACGACCACATGGCGTGAGACCCGCATCACGAGCCCGACGTCGTGCTCGACGAGCACACAGGTCATGCCGGTCTCCGCGGCGAACGCCTCGACGTCGCTCAGCAGACCGGAGGCCTCGTCGGCGCCGAGGCCGGCCGCCGGTTCGTCGAGCAGCAGCAGCCGGGGTTCGGCCATGAGCGCCCGTGCCACCTCGACCCTGCGCCGGTCGCCGTGGGGGAGGCTGTCGGCGCGACGGACGTCGGCCCGGCCGAGACCGAGCCGTTCGAGGAGCCCGGCCGCTCGCGCACGCACCGCCTTCTCGGCCCGTACGACCGACGGCAGTCGCAGGACCGAGCTCGTCAGGCCCGCCCTGGTCCTGGAGTGCGCACCGAGCAGGACGTTGTCGAGGGCGGTGAGGTCGGGTACGAGCAGCGGAGTCTGGAAGGTACGGGCGACCCCCAGGGCGGCGCGGCGGTCGGCGGGCAGCCGGCTCAGGTCGTGTCCTTCGAGCGCGACCCTTCCGGTGTGCCGGACGACGCCGCTGACGCAGTTGAACAGGGTTGTCTTTCCGGCCCCGTTGGGACCGATCACCGCCGAGACGCCGCCCGCCGGGATCGCGAACGAGACGTCCTGGAGCGCTTGCACGCCCCGGAAGCCCACTCCCAGTTCGTCCACGAGCAGGGCCGTGTCGTGCGGCAGTGCCGCGCCGTGTACCGGATCGGTCATCGTCGAACCGTCCTTCTCTTCTCTGCGTGCGTCAGTGGCAGGGCGAAGCTGGGGCCCCGTCGCGGTACGAGGCAGGCCAGATGCCGTGCCGGCCCGGCGCGAGGATGCCGGTCGGATCGACGGCGTCCTTGATCTTCTCCACGAAGCGCCGATAGGCGTGGTCGTTGAAGGAGTACTGGTCGGCGGCGAGATCCATGCACTCGAGATGGGGGCGTGACTCGCCGTAGCCGAGTGCGCCTGCCTCGGCGACCAGACGCCTGGCGAGGCCGAAGGCCGCGCGCGCGCCGGCCGGGTCGGTCCGGTCGTAGCGGATGCCGAGGATCACCACGCACGAGCGCTCGCCGGTGACGACGAGAGTGGCCCCGAAGTTCGCCCCCGCCTCGCGCATGAGCGCGCGGCCCCGCTCGACCATCGTCCTCACCTCGCTGCCCCGCAGGGGCAGTACGGGGGCGACGTCTATGTGCGCGACGTGGTCGGGGGTGGATTCGATCGCCTTGAGCGTGGGGATGCCGATCATGATCTGGTCGGCGGAGCAGGTGAGTTCGCCGTACTCGTCCGGCCCGTAGAGCCGCGGGGACTCGACCCGGCCGCTCGGGATCCGCGCCCAGGCCCGCCGGATCCTGCGCACCTTGGCCTGGACGACCTCCTGGTCGCCCCATACGGCCGCGCGGGCCGCCCACGCGCCGACGCCGGTGCGCTCGCCGATCTCGCGGAGTTCCGCGTCGTCGAGCAGGTGCGGCGCGGCGACGGGAAGGTCCCGCAGCATGTGCGAGGCACGCAGCGTGGAGAAGAGCGCCGGAGCGCCTTCCAGGTGTCCGGCGAGCCGGAGTTCCCGGATGGTGTCGACGGCGGCTTCGAGGTCGTCGTCCTCGCCGACGGAGAGCATGAGCGGGGCGTAGGCCTCGGGCAGACGCTTGAGCCAGACCCCCATCCTGGTGACGATGCCGAGGTTGGACTGCACGAACAACCGGTCCAGGGAAGGCCCGAGACTGCGCTTGTAGACGTGCCAGGCCTGGCCGCCCGGCATCGCGCCCGCTCCCGTACGCAGTAGGTCGCCGTCCGGGAGGACGACCTCGAACCCGGTGGGGAGCATGTAGTCGGCGCCGTACTGCTGGTAGGTGTGACCGGCGTCCATGGAATTGCCGATGATCGAACCCCAGCCGAGGTCAGGGCACGGTGTCATCAGCCGGTGACCGCTCGCCTGGACGGCTTCGTACAGGTCGAACCAGGTCACGCCCGGCTCGACGACCGCGTACGCCAGCTCCTCGTTGATCTCCAGGACGCGGTTCATCTTCTGGAAGCCGATCTGGATCGAGCCGCGCACCCGGGGCGAGGCGCCGCCGTGCCCCAGGTTGCGGCCCTGGCTGTGCGGCCACACCGGGACGCCGTGCCGACCCGCGAGGTGGACGATCTCCCGCACCTGGTCGGTCGTGGCGGGCTGGACGACCGCCGACGCGGCGTACGTCTCGTCGCCCGGGATCCAGTAGGCGTCCTTGAACTCGTCCACCCTGCGGCGCTCGATGTGGACGGAGTCCGCGCCGACGACCGCCGTGAGCTCACGGACCATCTCGTCCGGGAGGGAGGGCGGGGCCAGGGACACGTCGGTCATGGTCGTCTCGTTTCTCAGAGGGGACCGGGCCACCGAAACGAAGATCGGGAATGCCGTCCACCAGGAATCCGGTGTGGCATCTGAGTCGGCTCTTGAAATACCAATCAGTCTTCGAGTTCCGGACCGTATTCTTCGGTGCGACCCCTGTCAACGGATCGGTCAAAGGAAGTTCTGGGCTGTTTGGCTCTGTGGATCAAGCGTGAAGTTGGGCTCTGGACTGTTCGTGTCGAACGTCTTGACAGCGCGCTCGCAGCATTCAAATACTCGTTGGTATTCGAAGTCAGATAAGAATCTGAACTTGATCAGACCTCCCCTTCGCGGCATCGCGGCATCGCGGCATCGCGGCATCGCGGCCGAGCCGTCGTACGGTGCGCGCGGCGCCAGGGGACGACCTCAGGAAGTCGTGATGTCTGCAGTGGAACTCAATGGTGAGAACCTGTATTGGGACCCCTATCCGGTCTACGCCCGGCTGCGCGAGGAGGAGCCCGTCGCCTTCTTCGACGGCACTCAGGAGTACCTGGTCACCCGCTTCGAGGACTGTCGCGCGGTGGGCGCGGACGACCGGGTCTTCGGCCCGTCCGGCAGCCCCGACCGGCCGGAAGCGCGGGTCATGGGCATGCCCAACGTGCTGACCATGACCGGCGAGGAGCACCGGCTGCTCCGCCTGGGCATCGACGAGAACCTGACCCTGGACACGGTCCGCGGCTACGTCGGGAGACTGACCCGCCCGGTCGTCGAACAGTGCCTGGCCGAGCTGTTGCCCAGGGGCGCGGCCAACCTGACCGCGGACCTCTTCGAACCGGTCTCGGTGCGCTGCATCGGCAATGTCATCGGTCTCACGGACACCCCGAACGAGACCCTCGTCGAGTGGTTCCACGCGATGAGCGCCGGACTCCAGAACGTGGGCGACGACAAGGCCGTGTGGGACCGCCTCGACCGGGCGCTCGCCGAGATCGACACCCGGCTCGGGGACCTCTACGAGCGGGTGTCCGTCCGGCCCGACCACACCCTGATGAGCCACGTCGTGCACGGCGGTATGCCCGACGGCGAGACGCGGGGCTTCGCCGAGGTCCTGCCCACCATGAAAGTGATCATCCTCGGCGGCCTGCAGGAGCCCGGCCACGCCGCCGCCAACGCCTGCGCGGGCCTGCTGCTCGACCCCGAGCAGGCCGAGGTCGTCGCGGCCGACCCCGAGGAGCACGCGATGCGCGCCTTCGACGAGGGCCTGCGGTGGATCGCGCCGATCGGGGTCACCCCGCGCGTCGCCGCGGAGGACGTGGTCGTGGGCGGGACGACCGTGCCCGCGGGCGCCTCGGTCGCCATCGTCATGGCCTCCGCCAACCGTGACTCCGCCCGCTTCGAGGACCCGGACCGGTTCGACATGTTCCGCAAGAAGCGCCCGCACCTGTCCTTCGGCTTCTGGCCGCACTTCTGCTCCGGTCACGCGCTGTCCCGGGCGCTGGGGGAGATCGCGCTGGAGGAGGCCTTCCGCCGGCTGCCCGGACTGCGGCTGGACGACAGCCGGGGGCTCACGGCGAAAGGCTGGCGCTTCCGGGGCGTCTCGGACCTGCCCGCGGTGTGGAACGCGTGACGGCGGTGACAGCGGCGACCGCAGGCCTGGTCATCGACTGCCACGGCCACTTCACCACCGAACCGGCCGACTTCCACGCCTTCCGCGGGGCCCAGGTGGCCTTCGCCGAGGGGAGGTCCGCGGACCGGCCCGCCTACGACGGCGTCGACGACGACACGCTGCGCGGGATCATCGCGGACCACCAGCTCCGGTCGCAGCGGGAACGGGGCTCCGACCTCACCCTTCTCTCACCGCGCGCGTCCGGTATGGGACACCACGTCCCGGGCCAGGACATCGCGACCGAGTGGGCCCGGCTGTCGAACGACACCGTCCGGCGGATCTGCGAGCTGTTCCCGCGCAACTTCGCCGCCGTGTGCCAGCTGCCGCAGACCGTGGACGGTGAACTCGGCCCGGTCGTCGAGGAGCTGGAACGCTGCGTGGCGGCCGGCTTCGTCGGCTGCAACGTCAACCCGGACCCGTCGGGCGGACGCTGGTCGGCTCGGCCGCTCCACGACCCCTGGTGGGACCCCCTGTGGGCGGCGATGACCCGGCTGGACGTACCCGGCATGGTCCATGTGTCGGGATCGTGCGCCCCGGCCCTGCACACCACGGGCGCCCATTATCTGGCCGCCGACACCGCGGTGTTCATGCAGCTGGTCGAGGGCGACCTCTTCCAGCGGCACCCCGGACTCCGGCTGGTCATCCCGCACGGCGGCGGGGCGGTGCCGTACCACTGGGGCCGCTATCGGGGCCTCGCCATCGCGCTGGGCAGACCGCCGCTCTCCGAACACCTCATGCGCAACCTGTACTTCGACACCTGCGTCTACCACCAGCCCGGTATCGACACCCTGTTCGGGGTGATCGACCCGAAGAACCTGCTCTTCGGCTCCGAACTCCTCGGCGCGGTCCGCGCCGTGGACCCCGAGACCGGCCACCACTTCGACGACACCAAGCGCTATGTCGACGCCCTCGGCCTCGACGACCGGACCCGGTCCGCCGTCCTCGCGGGCAACGCCCGGCGGGTCTACCCCCGTCTGGACGCCCTGCTCGCCGCGCAGGGGCGCTGACGACCGCCGGCCCCCACCTCACCGCTCATCCCGCACGGGCGTTCGACACCCAGAGACTCCCCGCACTTGGAGCATCCATCATGACGACCGACCCGACCCCCGTCCGCCTCGCCGGCGGCGCCCAGGGCTTCAACTGGCTCCCCGTCTTCGTCGCCGAGGAGCGGGGCCTGTTCGGCAGGTACGGGCTGAACGTCGAGTACCTGAGGCTGGGCTCGGTGGACAAGGTCACGTCGGCGGTGCGTGACGGCACCGCCGAGCTGGCGATCACACCCCCCGAGGGCGCCGTCACCGACTACGCCGCGGGCGGCTCGCTGCGCATCGTCGCCGCCAACTCGCTCCGCCTGCCCATGTCGCTCGTCGCCCGCCCCGGCATCGAGGACGTCGCCGGACTCCGCGGCAAGCGCATCGGCACCTCCTCCCTCACCGAGGGCACGGCGCTCTACACCCAGATCATGCTCGGCGAGCAGGGTCTCGCCTACCCCGGTGACTACGACTTCGCCCTCGCCGGAGTACACACATCCCGATGGGAGGCGCTCAGGAAGGGCGACATCGACTGCGCCCCGCAGCCCGCGCCGTGGAACTTCCTCGCCGAACGCGAGGGCTACCGCCTCATCGGCGAGGTGAACGACGCGATACCCGAGATCGTCTTCGCGGGCGTCATCGGCCGCGACGACTGGACCGCAACGAACAGGGACACGGTCGAGCGGCTGCTCGCGGCGCTGGCCGAGGCCCACGACCTCGTCAACGACCCGACCGAGGACGCCCTCACCCTGCCGATCTACCGGCGCATCACCACACCCGACGCGCCCGACCTGGCCGCGCGCGGACTGGCGTACACCCGGGACATGGGGATGTGGCCCAAGGGGCTGGCCGTGACGGCGAAGGCGTGGGAGGCGACGGCCGACCTCATGGTCCGGTCCGGGCTGCTGACCGCCGACCGGGCTGCCGACGCAGCCGGTGTCCTCGACCCGAGCTTCCTGCCGGAGGACTGAACCATGGCTCGTGTGGTGACGAAGGTCGACCGCGCCGACGCGACGACCTGTGCCGGTTTCGCCGAGCTGGGCGTGGCCACCGCGCACGAGGCGCAGGACCGCACCGGACTCCTGCACCCCCGGCTGCGACCGCGCCAGTCCGGTGCGGTCATCGCCGGAACAGCGCTGACCTGCGAAGTGGCGCCCGGCGACAATTGGATGATCCATGTCGCCCTGGAGCAGGCACGCCCCGGCGACATCCTCGTCGTCAGTCCGACCTCCCGTTGCGACGACGGCTACTTCGGCGACCTCCTCGCCACCTCGGCGCGGGCCAGAGGGATCCGCGGCCTCGTCATCGACGCCGGAGTCCGCGACGTCGCCGAGCTGCTCGCGATGGGCTTCCCGGTCTGGAGCAAGGCGGTCAGCGCCCAGGGATGCGTCAAGGAGACCCTGACCGACGTACAGGTCCCTCTCGTATGCGGCGACAGGCTGATCACCCCCGGGGACGTGATCGTCGCGGACGACGACGGAGTGTGCGTGGTGCCCCGGGACGGCGCCGGGAACGTGCTCGACAGGGCCCGGCGCCGCGCCGCGCTGGAGGCGGAGAAGCGGGCCCTGTACGCGTCCGGCGCGTTGAGCCTCGACGTCAACGCCATGCGCGACCGGCTGCGGGAGAAGGGACTGACCTATGAGTGAGACAGTCGGGGACCCGATGGCCGGACCCCGCGCACCACGCCGGGTGATCACCGCGATGCGCCAAGGCAGAGCGGTCTTCGCCGAGGACGGCCCCGTCCCGAACGCCCATCACTACACCGCGATCCCCGGCATGATGACCTCGGTCGTCTACGCCACCGCGGCGCCCCCGCCGCTGCTCCAGGGGGAGGCGGAAGCGGCGCCGCCCGGTCTGCACATACCCCCGGGGCCGGGCGAGACCCGCCTCATGGTGGTCACCTCTCCGCCCGACACGACGATGGCCCGCCCCGAGTTCGACCCGGCCGCCGCGGACGCCGAGCAGCGGGAGCGCATCCCCGGTCTCGCCGAGCTGTTGGAGCCGGACGTGCCCGGCATGCACCGGACCGAGACCGTGGACTACGACATCGTCCTCGATGGTGAGATCTGGCTCGAACTGGATGACGGCGCCACGGCACACCTTCACCGGGGCGACATAGCCGTCCAGTGCGGCACCCGGCACGCGTGGCGGCACAAGGGCGACTGCCCCGCGACCCTGTGCTTCGTCCTGATCGGCGGTGCCCCCGCATGACTGCGGTGCCCGTCCCGGCGGGGTACTTCGACTGTCTGATCGTCGGCGCCGGACACGCGGGCGCGCAGGCCGCGATCACGTTGAGGCAGACCGGCTCCGAAGGAAGCATCGGCCTCCTCGGCGGCGAACACGTACTCCCTTACGAGCGTCCGGCCCTGTCCAAGGAGTACCTGGCCGGCAAGAAGCGGTTCGACCAACTCCTCCTGCGCCCGGCGGAGTTCTGGCCCGGGCAGAGCGTGACCCTGCTGCTGGGCCGTCAAGCCGTCGCCGTCGACGCCGAGACCCGCACGGTCGGCTGCGCGGACGGCACCACGATCGACTACGGCGACCTGATCTGGTGCGCCGGAGGCACGCCCCGGGCCCTGAGCTGCCCCGGCCACGATCTGAGCGGCGTCCACACGATCCGGGACAAGGCCGACTGCGACCGGCTCATCCGGGCGCTGCCGGACAGCCGTCGCATCGTGGTGATCGGCGGTGGCCACATCGGGCTGGAGGCCGCCGCCGTACTGGGCGGACTCGGCAAGGAGATCGTGCTGGTCGAGGCCCTCGACCGGGTCCTCGCCCGGGTCGCCGCGGAACCGGTCTCCCGCTTCTACGAGGCCGAACACCGCGCCCAGGGCGTCCGGTTGCTCCTCGGCCGGGGCGTCACCGAACTGCTGGGCAGGGGCGGCGCGGTGAGAGGGGCACGCCTCACGGACGGCACGGTGCTCCCGGCCGACCAGGTCGTCGTCGGCATCGGCATCGAGCCCGCGACCGGACCGTTGCGCCGGGCGGGCGCGGAGGAAGCACCGGGCGGGGCGGGCGTCCTGGTCGACGACCTGTGCCGTACCTCGCTGCCCTCCGTCTACTGCGCTGGCGACAGCGCGGTCATGCGGGACGGCCCCGGCATCCGTATCGAGTCCCGGCAGAACGCCACCGAGCAGGCGGCGACCGCGGCGAAGGCGATCAGCGGCCGGCCCGAACCGTTGCGCCTGCTGCCGTGGTTCTGGTCCCACCAGTACGACCTGCGCCTGCAGACCGTCGGTCTCAGCCTCGGCCACGACCGGACCGTGCTGCGCGGGAACCCCGACAGCCGGCGCTTCTCGCTCGTCTACCTCAGGGACGGCGCGGTGGTCGCGCTGGACTGCGTCAACCAGCCCCGCGACTACTTGCAGGGGCGTGGCCTCGTCGCGGCGGGCGCCCGGGTCGCCCCGGAACTCCTGGCGGACGAGCGGCTGCCGCTCAAGGAGATCGCCCCGCCGGTCCAGTCCCCTCAACACGAAGGAACACCATGAAGGTCACGGTCACCACCCGCGACGGCGCCGAGCACACGGTCGAGGCACGCGAGGGCCTCTCGCTCATGCAGAACATCCGCAACGCGGGGCTCGACGAACTCCAGGCGATCTGCGGCGGCTCCCTCTCCTGCGCCACCTGCCATGTCTACGTCGACGCACTCCCCGAAGGCGGCGGACTCCTCGAGAGGTCACGGGACGAGGACGACCTCCTCGACGCCTGCGACGAACTCACCGACACCTCTCGACTGTCCTGTCAGATCGTCCTCGGCCCGGCCCTCGACGGCATGCGCGTGACGATCGCGCCGGAGTACTGACCGGACAGCCCGCGGATCCCCGTACCGAAACCACCGAGAGCGAGACGATGACCGAACTGATGCGCGCCGCGCGGCTCCACGCGGTCGGCGAGAAGATGCTGATCGAACAGGTGGAGCGGCCCACCGCCACCGGCACCGACGTGGTGGTGGCGGTGAAGGGCTGCGGCATGGTGCCGAACCTCGCCAACGTGCTCGCCAACTGGCGGACCTGGTACCCGCGGATGCCGCTGCCCCCGCTCCCGGCGATCTTCGGCCTCGACCCCGTCGGCGTCGTCCACGAGGTCGGCGACCAGGTGGTGAGCGTCAAGCCGGGCGACCGCGTCTACGTCAACCCCGGCCGCTCCTGCGGTGCCTGTCATCCCTGCGGCTCCAACGCCCCGCAGAAATGCGCCTATTGGACGCTCGGCGGCTATTTCGGCTACAACCCGGGCAGCCTCGACATGTTCGCCCGCTATCCCTACGGCGGGTTCTGCGAGTACATGCTCGCCCCGCAGAGCGCCCTGGTGAAGCTCCCCGACAGCCTGGAATTCCGGCACGCGACCCGGCTCGGCTACCTCGGGACCTCGTACGCCGCGGTGAAGAAGCTCGGTCCGCTGGCCGACCGGACGCTGATCGTCAACGGCGCGACGGGCACCCTGGGAGTCGGGGTCACCCTCGTCGCGCTGGCGCTCGGCGTCTCCCGCGTCCTCGCCGTGGCCCGCGGGGTGCCGCTGCTGGAGCGGCTGAAGGAACTTGCCCCCGGGCGGATCGAGACCTTCTCCAACCGCGAGGGCGGCACGGAGGAGTGGGTGAAGTCGCGCACCGGGGACCGGGGCGCGGACTTCATGATCGACACGCTGGGTGCCGTCGCCTCCCTCGACGCGCTGGGGGACGCCATGCGCGGGGTCGCCCGCGGTGGCCGCATCGTCAACATCGGTGGAACGGCGGGCGAGTTGGGCATCAACGTGAAGTGGTGGATGGACGAGCAGATGGAACTCGTCGGCTCGGTCTGGTTCACCGCCGCCGAGGGCATGGAACTCGCCGGGATGGTGGGCAGCGGAGTGATCGACCTTTCCGTCCTCGAACCCAGGAGCTGGCCTCTCGACGACATCAACGAGGCGATCTCGGGCGTGTCCAGTGGCGCGGGTGGATTCACGAGCTATCTCGTGGAGTTGTGACGGCGGTCCGCGCGGGTTCGCCCGCGCACCGTCCGGCAACGGTACGCGGGCGCCGCGAGTCAGCCCTTCAGGGAGAAGATCGGGACGAAGCCCTTGGCCTTGAGCGCCGGACGGTCGGCCCGGAACGGCTCGATGGGGAACGACGACGTGCCGCTGACGGCGAGTTCGGAGACGATCTCCCCCAGTGGACCGGCGAACTTGGCCGCGTCGGCGGCCCCGACGGCGCCGGGAAGGCGCGCGCCCGGGATGTCGAGCAGGGCAGCCGTCTCGTCCTCGTGCGGTGCTGCGTGTCTCCTGGGTGACGACACGACGCAGGTTCTCCCGGGCGACCTTCACCGCGACCTCGCCGTAGTGGGGAAACCGTAGAAGATGTCGTCCCCGTGCCAGGCCCAGATGGGGAAGGCACCGACGGAGAAGTCCTTGAGGCGCGGGGTCCGCACGTAGACGACCTGCTCCTCGGTGATCGTCGTGTCCCAGGTCTGGCCGAGCGGCTTGAGCAGCTGGTCCGCCCAGGAGCCGACGGCCACGACGACCTTGTCCGCGGTGTGGGTCCCACCGTCGGTGACGATCCGCAGGCCCCCGTCGAAGGGCTCCAGGGCACGGACCGTGATGGTGTCCCGCACTGTGACACCCAGGCTCTCGGCCAGGGTCAGATGGGTGACGGTGGTGCGACGGATGTCGATCAGGCCCGTGTCCGGCTGGTACGTGGCCCGTACGTCGTCCTCGGTGATGTCCCACTGCGGGAACCGCTCCTGGAGCCGCCGCTTGTCGAGCTTCTCGAAGGGGATGCCGTTGGTCTCCATGACCTGGCGGTAGGTCTCCACGGAGTCGGTGCCCGAGCTGCCCTCGACCGCGATGTCCAGTCCGCCGGTCCTGACGAAGACGCGCTGCCCGCTCTCCCGGTCCAGACGCGCCCTCATGTCGTACATCCGCCGGGTGAGCCGGCCGTAGATGTTGTCGTGGTAGCTGTGCCGGATGATACGGGAGTGGTCGCCGGACGACCCCAGCGCATGGCCCATCGGACGCTGTTCGAGGAGCAGGACGTCCCGCTGGTCGCGGACGGCCAGCCAGTAGGCCGTGGCGCTGCCGGTGCAGCCGCCACCGACGACGACGGTCTGGAAGTCGTTCCTGGTCATGCGGGGGTCTCCCTGGTGTCGGGTGCGGCGGCGGGCGGGGCTCCGGTCACGAGGTGAGCCGGAAGACCGGCTGGAACTCCGAGTGGGTGAGCGCCAGCCGCTGCAGGCTGAAGGCGCTGATGTCGTGGGTCGTGACGCCCTCGGTGAGCAGGTCGGCCAGGATCTTCCCGATCAGCGCGGCGAACTTGCCCGCATGCCCGGCACCGTTGAACAGGGCGATGTGGGGGTGGTCGGGCAGGGTGTCCAGGATGAAGTCCCGGTCCGGCGGCATGTCGTAGACACAGGTCCTGTTCGCCAGGGTCGGGCCGACGTCCGAGGGCAGGTGCCGGGTCAGGAACGAGCGCAGGAGGTCGGCCCCCTCCTCGTCGCCCTCGAACACGCGGTCCCCGCTGCGGATGAGGCGGCCCCGCATGTCCCGCCTGACCTTGACCGCCGCCTCGCCGTACACGAGGAAGCCGTACACGACCTCCTCACCGTGGTGGATCCAGATCGGGAACCTCCCGGGCGCGAAGTCGGCGAGGTGGGGGTGGCGAGGTAGCTGACCTGCCCCTGGGAGAGGACGAGCGGGACGTCGAGGAGGTCCGGGAGGAGTTCCCCGCTCCAGGAGGCCGCGGCGATCATGAGATGGGCCGCGTGGAAGTGTCCCCCCCCGGGGGGCACCGTGACCGAGTCGTCCCGGGCGACGATGCCCTCGACGCGGGTGCGGGGCAGGAACTCCACTCCGGACGCGAGGGCGAGCGAGGTGTGTGCGGAGACCGCTCTGCGGATGTCGATGATCCCCGCGTCCTCCTGGAAGAAGCCGATGGTGTCGTCGTCGACCCGCCACTGGGGGTAGCGGGCCCGGATGTCCGCGGCGTCCAGTTCATCGAACGCGATGAAACTTGTGCCGCCACCGCGGCGCGACCCTGTGCACCACGGACACCGGCAACGTCGGCAACGCCATCCGCTGCCCCTACCACGCCTGGGCCTACCGGTTCGACGGGCCGCTCATCACCGCGCCGAACTGGGAGGCAATGAGCGCGATCGGCAGGCCCTCCTACGGCCTGCACAAGGCGCGACTCGAAGTCTGGAACGGACTGGTCTGGGTCAATCTCGGGGACGACGACATCCCGCTGTACGACGGTCAACTGCGCGACCAACTGGAATACCGGCTGGGCCCCAACCTCGACGTGCTGGACCGCTACGGCATCGGGGAGCTGACCCTGGGCCACCGCATCACCTACGAGGTGGACGCCAACCGGAAGCTCATCTTGGAGAACTTCCAGGAGTGCCACCACTGCGGCACCATCCATCCCGAACTCGTCGAGGCCGTCCCCGCGTTCCAGGCGCCCGGCCTCGCGGTCGGCGGCTACAACCACGACGGCTACCGGCTCACCGAGGGCCACGAGGCCTTCTCCATCACCGGTGAGCGACGCCTTCCACGGCTGCCCGGGCCGCGTTCGGACGACGACCTGAAGTACTTCGGCATGGTCCTGCGCCCCAACGCCTTTCTGTCGCTGACACCCGACCACGTCATCGTCCACCGCTTCGAACCGCTGTCTCCCACCCGGACGCGGGCGGTCTGCGACTGGCTGTTCCCGCCAGAGGTCGCGCGGGAAGGCGACCACGACCCCTCCGTGGCCGTCGAACTCTTCCACCGCGTCAACGAGCAGGACTTCCGGGCCGCGCAGTGGTGCCAGAGCAACATGACCTCCCGGGCCGGCGGCGTCCTCGTGCCGAGCGAACAGCCAATCATCAACCAGTGGTACGACTGGTACCACGCGTCGATGGGGGTCAAGTGAGGTCGGCCGACGCCCCCCCCGCACCGTCCGCTGGCGAGCCGTGGGCCGAGCCGACGAGATGGCGGAGGGGGACGTCCGGGTCCTCGACGCTCCTCCGGGACCGAGACTCGCGGTCTTCAGGGCGGAGTGCGCCTTCTACGCCGTCGACGACCGGTGCAGCCGTCAGCAGGCGTGGCTCTCCGACGGGTGGGTGGAGGACTGCTTCGTCGAATGTCCCCTGCACGCCGGCAGGTTCGACCTGCGCACCGGGAAGCCGAACGGACCGCCCGCGACCGCGCCGCTCACCACCTATCCCACGAGCGTCATCGACGGGGTCGTCGACGTCGCCGTCCTGGTCTAATCCCTGTCCTGAAGTGCTCGCATAATACGTACCGCCGCTCGGTGCTGGGTGTGATTCGCCCAGGAAAGGACGTTAAGGGATTTAAAGGAGCACTATGGGAGGCGAGGGTGGGGGAGTCCATGGCGGAGGTGGGACAGGTGCAGGGACGGCGAAGCAGCCGCGACGTCCTGCGCTCGGGCGCCGCGTACGCCGTCGTCGACGACCACGGCGTGGTCACCGACTGGAGTGAGGGAGCCCGGCGGCTTCTCGGCCACACGTTCAGGTCGGTTGTCGGCAGACCCGCGGCCGACCTGGTCGCCGAGGAGATGTCCGAGGAGGTGCTGCGCCGACTGCCGAGACTCGGAGGCTGGAGCGGGACCGTCCGGCTGCGGCACCGGGACGGCCACGAGGTGGAGGCCCAGGTGGTCGCCCACCGTCGGTGCGACGAGAGCGCCCCGGAGTGGGTGCTGCTGTCCCCGCTCGCCGTGGGCGTCGAGCGTGATGCCGTCGGGGACACGGAGAAGCTGGCCGTGTGGAACTTCTACCAGACGACCTGCTGCTCCCTGGAGACGTACGACGTGGACCTGCGTCTGCGGCAGGCCAACCACTACGCCCAGCGCGCGCTGAATCTGAGCGAGGCGCAGATGCGCGGACTGCGGCACGCCGAGCTGGTGGCCCACCCCGAGTTCGACCGGGTCGAGCAGCGCATGAAACGGGTCCTGGAGACCGGGGAGCCCGAGGACGTCGAAGTGCGGGTCCAGGTCGCCGGGGAGATCCGCAAACAGGCGTGGTCCCTCTCGCTGTACCCGGTCCGGGACGACTCCGGCACTCTGCGCGGCGTCGGGCTGTCCGCCCATGACATGACCGAGCAGTACTGGGCCCGCAAACGGCTCCAGCTGCTGAGCGACGCGGGCGCCAGGATCGGGACGACGCTGGGCATCGACCGCACGGCCCAGGAACTGGCGGACGTGGCCGTCCCCGACTTCGCCGACTTCGCCACCGTCGACCTCCTTCCGGACGTCGAGCGGGTGGAGGCGGCGGCGCAGGAAGGCGCGCTGTCCGGGCCGACCGCGGAGGGCCCGTTCCTGCTGCGGCGCGTGGCCCAGCAGTCCGTACTGCCCGGCGTCGCCGAGGCGGTTCTCCACCTCGGGGACCTGGACGGGTACAGTGCGCACTCCCCGTCGGCGCGGTGCCTCACCACCGGCCGGGCCGTGCTCGAGGCCGCGTTCGGCCCGGACTCCGCCGACTGGTCGGTGGGACATCCCGAGCGGGCGGAGGCAGTTCGTGCCTTCGGTATCCACTCCGTCATGGCCGTGCCGCTGAAGGCTCGGGGCCACACCCTCGGTGTGGCTGTCTTCCTGCGCCACCGGACCCCGGAGTCCTTCGGCGAGGACGATCTGCTGCTGGCCGAGGAGATCACGGCCAGGGCCGCCGTCTGCATCGACAACGCACGCCGCTACACCCGAGAGCGGGAGACCGCGCTGGCTCTCCAGGAAGCCCTGCTCCCGCAGCGGCTGCCCGCGCAGCCCGCGGTGGAAGCGGCTTTCCGGTACCTGCCGACGGACACCCTGGCGGGAGTGGGCGGCGACTGGTTCGACCTGATCCCGCTGTCCGGTGCCCGGGTCGCCCTGGTCGTCGGCGACGTGGTCGGGCACGGTGTCCAGGCATCGGCGATCATGGGACGGCTCCGCACGGCCGTCCGGACTCTCTCCGACCTCGACCTTTCCCCCGATGAACTGCTCACCCATCTCGACGACCTGGTCATCAGGCTCTCCGCGGACACCGGACCGGAGGGTGCCTCGGCGCGCGACCAGTCCGCCGAGATGGCCACCGGCCTCGGCGCGACCTGCCTGTACGCGGTCTACGACCCGGTCTCGCGCGTCTGCACCCTGGCCAGCGCCGGTCATCCCGTCCCGGCCGTGGTCGGCCCGACGGGCACCGTGCGCTTCCCGGACGTGCCGACCGGTCCGCCGTTGGGTCTGGGCGGGCTGCCGTTCGAGACCACCGAGATCACCCTGCCGGAGGGAAGTCTGATCGCTCTGTACACGGACGGCCTGGTCGAATCCCGGAAGCAGGACATCGACGAGGGGCGGGCACGGCTGAGCGATGTCCTCGCCGGTCCCGCGGCATCCCTGGACGACCTGTGCGACAAGGTGCTCGCCAGAGTCTCTCCCCGCGACCCTGCGGACGACATCGCCCTGCTCATCGCCCGTACCCGGGCGCTGGACCCGCGGCATGTCGTGGCCTGGGAGCTGCCCGCCGACCCTTCCATGGTGGCCGGGGCGCGCAAGCTCGTCACCGCGCAGCTGGACGCCTGGAACCTGTCGGAGGTGTCCTTCGCTACCGAGCTGGTGGTGAGCGAACTGGTCACGAACGCGATCCGGCACGCGGCGCCGCCCATCGAGTTGCGCCTGCTCCGGGGTCGGCGCCTCATCTGTGAGGTCTCCGACGCCAGCAGCACCGCGCCGCACCTGCGCCGCGCCCGTACCTACGACGAGGGCGGTCGCGGTCTGCTGCTGGTGGCACAGCTCAGCCTCGGGTGGGGCACCCGCCACACCGCCACCGGCAAGACCATCTGGGCCGAGCTGGCCGTGGAGCCGGCCGAGTCCGGCTAGAAGATCACTGAAAATGTTGCCTGTTCAGCTGGGGGTTCAGGGCGGGTTGCGCCCCGGGGTCAGGGAATCGCCGCGTTGATCATCCAGGTGCCCGCGGTGCGGGTGAGTCCGAGGTTGATCAGTCGGCGGAGGTTGAGGGCGGCGGCCCGGTGGTGGAGCCAGGTGTCGTTCTTGATCACACCCCGGTAGGGCACTCTGCGGTTGCCGCCCGCGACCAGCCAGGCAATCGCCCGCTCGACCGGGGGCCGCCAACGCCGGTACTCGGCCTGCCAGACGGGATCGGTGGCGGCCTGACGGCGGGCGGCGGCCAGCTCCGCGTGCCGGGGATGAATGTTGATCAGTCGTCCGGTCCTGGACGTGGTGCAGCGTTCCCGCAGCGGACAGGGGCCGCAGACGCTCTTGAACTGGGCGGTGCGGGTGCCGTCGGTGCGCGGGCGGCCGAGGTCGGCCACCTGTCCGGCCGGGCAGACGGCCTTGCCCGCGAGGGCGTCGATGGCGAAGTCGTCGACGGTGAACCCGCCGGGGACTGCCTGTCGTTTCGCAGCCGGTTTGATGACCGCCCGGTGGCCCTGTTCTTCCAGGTGAGCGCGCAGATCGCCGGTTCCGTAGGCGGAATCGCCCAGCACCGTCAGGGTGCCGGCCTCTTCGGCCGGCAACCGGGCGGCCACGGCGGCCTCGTGGTGGTCCGCGCCGCCACCGCCGGTGAGGGCGACAGCTGTGAACAGGCCCGTTTCTGGCTCGAAGGACGCATGCCCCTTGAAGCCGTCCTGGTGGTGGGCGCGGTTCTTGTGGATGTGCCGGGAGGCGGGATCGACGGTGGAGACGATCCGGTCGCGGGCGGTGCGGCGGGCGATCCGCCACCGGCCGTCGCCGCCGTCGGAACCCTCGGCGGGTTCCACGTCCTGCCCGGCCACCAGGGCCAGGATGCCGACCACGTTCGCGCCGGCCTCGTCGAGCTGCTGGTCGGGTAAGTGCCCCAGCACGTTGAGCGCGTCGGTGACCAGCGCGTCCACCAAGGCCGCGCGGGCGGCCTCGTCGTTCCAGGCAATTTTGGGTTTGCCCGGGTCGGTGTAGTCGTGCGCGGTGCAGTACGCGGCGACGACCTGGTCGGCCCCGGGGACCTCGCGGAGCACCGCACGGATCGCGGCGACGAGCTGAGTGATGGTGTCCTGGGTGGCCACCGCGTCGTCGAAGACGGTGGAGTCGAGCGCCCGGCGCTGCCTTCCTCTGAGCGCGCCGGTCGCCACGACGACTTCCTTGACCTTCGCGAACAGCCGGTTCGGATCTCGCGAGTGCTGCAGCCGACGCCGGAAATAAGTCAGCAACGACGGGTCGAAGGCGGTGTCGAGCAACCCCAGTCCGCAGGCCGCTTTCCACCGCAGATCGCAGCGCAGTTCCAGCACCGCCTCGAAGTCCGAGCGCCGGTACAGGCTCTGCAGTACCACGGCCGCGGCCAGCACCTGCGGCGGCATCGACGGGCGCCCGTTGGCCGACGGATACATGTCCGCGAACATCTCCGGCGGGAAGAGCACCTCACGGTGCTCGGCCAGGAACGCGAAGACACTGCCCGGCGGAATCAACTCCCGGCAGGTCTCCCACACATCAGGCCCGACCGGCTCCCCGGTCCACTCGCCCTGCATACCCACGAGACTGGCCCCGGACCGCATGATCCGGAGCCAGAACCCGCAACATTTTCAGTGATCTTCTAGATGATTGATTCCAAGGGGTAGCTGCGCAGTTGGCGCGAGGGTGCCCACTCTCAGTGTGTGACGACCGAGATAGACACCCTCGCAACTGCACTGTACGTGCGGGCGGATGACCTGTTGAAGGCTTCGCCTCATTGGGCGCCGTGGCGTCCGCGGGTGGGCCTGGCGCCGAAGCTCAGCGATGCCGAGCTGGTCACGCTGGCGGTGATGCAGGCCCTGCTGGGCTTCGTCTCCGAGGCCCGGTGGCTGCGCTATGCCCACGCCCACCTGCACGGCCTGTTCCCGTATCTGCCCCGGCAGAGCGGCTGGAACAAGAGGCTGCGCCGGGCCGCCGGCCTGATCCGTCACATCTTGCGGGCACTGGCCCAGGACACCGCGTTCTGGCACGACGACGTGTGGATCGTGGACTCCACCGCTGTGGAGTGCGGCCGCTCGCGGAAGACGGCGAAACGCTCGGACCTGGCCGGATGGGCCGAGTACGGCTACTGCGCCAGCCACTCCCGCTTCTTCTGGGGCATGCGGCTGCATGTGGTGTGCACCCTGCACGGCCTGCCGTCGCCTTCGCGCTGACCGGGGCGAAAGCCGTCGAGCGCGAGGTGCTGCTGGACATCCTCACCATCGAGCCCGCCCTGCTGTCCGGCCGGCCTCCGCCGGCCCTGCCAACCGACCGGAACCACTACGGCCGTGACTTCGAACGCCAGCTTGCCGGCCTGGGTGTCCGGTTGCTGCGGCCGGCCCGCAAGGGCGAACCCGAGCGGGCCGGGGCTGAACTGTTCAAGCCGCTGCGGCAGCTGATCGAGTCCGTCAACCAGACCCTCAAAGCCCAGCTCGACCTCGAACGCCACGGCGGCCGTCGTCCACCTCAACCGGGCCGGCACGGCCGGACGGGTCGTGGAGCGGCGTACCGACCCCCGCTTCGACATCCCCACCACGATCGCCGCGTACGGCGACCGCTTCTACCTGCCCAACGCCCGCTTCGGAACTCCGAACCCCGAGACCGCCGACTACACGGTCGTCGCCATTCCCCGCTGAGCGGAACTCCGGCACCGAGAACGGGGAGCCCGCCGTCGGCGGGCTCCCTGCCTTGTGGTCACGCGCTCGTGTGCCCCTAGAAGACCACGGCCGGGTTGCCTCCCGGGTCCTCGTCGAAGCGGAAGTCGAGCCGGGTCTCGCCACCGTGGCAGTTCGCGGTGGTGATGATCTCGGAGCCCCAGCCGAAGTCGGAGTCGTCACCGACACAGGTGGTGCGGTTCTTCGGCCGGATCTGGATCTGCCCGGTGTCGCTCCAGTAGTTGAGGTCGAAGAGCTGGTCACCCGCGGTGTTGCACGGCCACAGGATGATCCCGCCTGCGTTGTCGCTCCAGCACTTGCCCGTGCCGTTCGACACGATCCGGTAGAGGCCGCTCCCGGCCGGCTGGAACTCGAAACCGCTGTAGGTGTCGCCGTTCTGCGGCCCAGAGACCAGCCTGGTTCCGCTGACGGAGTTCTGGAAGGTCATATGGCGGTCGTTGTCATGGGTGTTGAGCAGTTCCACCTCGGCGTTGGCCGCCAGCTTGCGGAACTCCACCGACCAGTGGTCGGAGCCGTAGCCGCGGGCCCAGCCCCGGTAGGAGTTGATCCGCTCGTTGGACACCATGTAGTCGAGCTCGTTGCCGCTCTGGTGGGTGGGACCACCGACGGTGTACTTGTGCCAGCCGCGCCGGATGGACAGATCCCTGGGACGGCGGTTCCAGTCGCCCATCGCGGCCCAGGTGCGCTGGTTGCCGGCGAGGGCCGCCATGTTCTCCACCAGCTGGGCCCCGTCGCTGCCGCCGGTCGCCAACGCGTGCACACTGAAGTAGAGCGTGTTGCCGAGGGTGATGCCGAGGGCGGGACGGGAGGTCGGCAGCCCGTTGTTGCCGTAGAAGGCGGGTCTGGCCACATGGACCTGGCTGGGGTGGTCGCGGGTCAGGATGGCGAGGTTGACCCGGCCGCCGTTGGCCCCGGCCACGCCGCTGAAGTCGGTACGGATGTAGTAGATGTACCAGTTGCGGCTCTGGCCCAGCGGCCGCCACTGGTACTCCTGAACGCGCCAGCCGTTCCAGTTCGCGGTACCGCCCAGGTAGTTCGAGGTCCAGGTAAGCGTGCCCGGCGGCCGGGGGCCGACCTCCTGGAGCGAGACCACGTTGAATCCGCGGCGCAGGATCTGCGGGATGTCGGTGGTCCACTTGTTGCCGCCGCCCTGCATGTTGTAGGTGGCGTTGGTGTGGTCCTCGACGGCAGCCTCGGCCCGCTGCTGTGGCGCCGACAGCGAGATGAACAGGCCCGCCAGCAGACTCAGTACGAGCACCGGCACAAGACGTCCGGTCCGTGACCGGAGCCCGCCGGTCCGTCCTGGGCGGGACGCCCGGGAGAGAGGGTTCCACATGTGTCGTCCTTCCTGGTCCGCGCCGGCCACGGCGTGGAGTATGCGGGGGATACGGCCGTTCATGAGAGGTCCGCGCTGCCGCCGGAGGGGTTGGCCGGGGTGGGATCGGTGGCCGTCTTGATCTGGATCAGACCGGGATACTGGGTGAGCAGCGGGTCGGTGACCGAGGACGGGGCGTCGGTCTCCACCACGACACGGTCGCTGGGGCCGTCGTAGCGGACCGCCAGGCGATAGGCGGTGGTGTCTCCGTCGTTCGAGACCTGGCGCTCGACCGCGTCCTGGATCTCGGTGATCTTCGCGAGGGTGAAGTGGGCGCTCCTGGCGGTGGTCGGCTGGGGCCAGTCGGCCGGGGTCTCGCCGTACTGGGAGGTCCAGCCGGGCGGCTTGGCCAGGGCATCGGTGTCGCCGCTGTAGTCGGACGGGAAGATGAGGACCGGACCGATGTTGGGGTCGTTGAAGGCGGCGAGGGCGCAGTTGTACCCCGCGAGGGCCTGCACCTGCTGCCACTGGAGCTTGGTGGCGGGATCGCTGACGTCGTCCGCGGGGCCCGTGGTCGTGGACAGCACCGTGCCGACGGTGCGTTCGTCCGGCGTGCACCTGGCGGGCGGCGGGTTGTCGAGCTTGTACGACTCGACGACCAGCTTGCCCGTGTACTGGGTGGCGAGCGGGTCGGTGACCGAGGCGGGTGCGTTGGTCTGGGCCACCACGCGGTCGCGTACACCGTCGTAGAAGACGTTCAGCTGGTAGGCGGTGTCGTCGCCGTCCGGCTGGACCGCCGCGGTGACCGCGTCCTGGATGTCGGTGATCTGGGAGACGGTGAACAGCGGGCTCTTGGCGGTGGTGGGCGTCGGCCAGTCGGCAGGCGTCTGGCCGAACTCGTCGACCCAGTCCGGCGGCGCCGTGAGGTGGTCCAGGTCACCGGTGTAGTCCGAGGGGAAGATGACCACGGGCCCGATGTCGGGGTCGTCGAAGGCCGCCAGTGCTCCGTTGTAGGAGGCCAGGGCCTGGAGCTGCTCCCACTGGCTCTCGGTGCCGGTGGCGACGGCCCGTACCTCGGAGGTGTTCAGGGCGCGGTTGTAGACCCGGAAGTCCCGCATCCGTCCCTTGAAGAAGAGGTCGCTCGTGTACAGCGAGCGGCCGATGTAGTCGGCGGTGGTCGTGCCGCCGCCGATCGCGCCCGGGGTGACGGTGACGTTGGTGTTGCGGGCCTTCTCGACACCGTTCTCGTACAGGATCCCGGTGTTGCCGGTCTGGGTGTACGTCACGTGCTTCCACATGCCGCGCGCCAGCTGGTACGAGGTCGAGGGCCGGGTCTGCTGCTCCGCCTGGGAGGTGGACAGGGTGACGCCGGTGCGGAACTGGTTGCCGGTGGAGAACAGATAGCCGTTGCCCTTGCCGTCGCTCCCGGTGTTGCCGAAGCCGTAGAGGAAGTAGGGCTTGCCCATGGTCGGGTCGATCCAGGCGTCGAAGTCGACGGTGATCGAGGTCAGTCCGGCCATGATGTTGTCGGGAACCTTGACGTAGGTGTCGGAGCCGTTGAAGGCCATGCCCGCGCCGTCCCAGTCGACGGTGCCGTTCACTGTGCCGTCATGGTGGTTCCCGGAGGAGTCGTGCGCGACCGTCCCGGACGTCTCGTCGAGCTTGTAACGCAGGACCAGACCGTTGGTGATCTCGGCCTGTGCCGGGGACGCCGTGGTGAGCGCGCCGACGGCGAGGGCGAGGCTCAGGGCGGCGATGACACAGGCCGACGCCCGCCGTCGCAGTGACGTGCCTCTGGGGCGCGTTGGGGTGGCCACCCCAACTGTGTTCCTTCTTGGCATGCTCTTCCCTTCGAGGTGGTGGGCAGGCACCCGTTCCTGATGGCCCCGGGGCGTGCGTGAGTCGGGCCGTGGCCTCGGGGTGATCGGGAGCAAGGACGTTCCCGAGGGGGAGGGCCCGAAAGGGCAGGGAACGGTACGCGCCGACGGCGGCGTCGCGCGGATCCGGTGTTCGACGGACTGGATTCGACACACCGGCTACGGGATGCTCGGGCAGAGCCCCGGGGGGAAGGGGCCCTGTTGTTCCGACGCCACGCGTGCCCGGACGATCCGGCCGTGGCCAGGGTCACCGCGTCCACGTTTGCGTCGTGGTGTCAGGATCGGGCCTGGGGCACTGTGGGGCACGGGTAGTTTTACGGGGTTTCACCGAGGTGCCTTACGGGGTTTTTAACCCCTCTGTGCGTGCCCACCGGACCGCGACCTGGTAGCGGGACCCGAAACCCTCGCCGGCACCGAGCGTCAGGAGTCCGTCGGGTGGTCGGCCAAGCATCCGGATCGGAGAGCGCTCTCTCTCACACACTTCGGCGTGCGTGCGCAATAAACATTGATTGCGCACGCAAGTGACATAATCGTGGCACTGAGACCGGCGATGTGCCGCCCTGAACCGTGCTCGTGACGCCGACCTCCAGTCCGTGGGACTGGGACACGCGGAGTACGTCACCCCGGTGTTCCTGTCCGAAGCTCCCCGGGCGCGCTGCGGCTGGGAGACCTGGCCGAGCTGTGCCAGCAGTCGCCGTCGCACACCGGGCCTGTCGTGCAGCACCTTCAGACGGCCGGGCTGGTCGCGAGGGAACAGCGCAGCCGTGATGCCCGGTCCTTCAGGACCGTGCTCGCGGATGAGGGCCTCGCCCTCCTGGAACGGGCCTGGCCATTGCACATCGCGGGCGTCCGGCGCAGCCTCTTCGCGCAGTTGGAGGGTGTCGATGTGGGTGCGCTGGCCCGGGCGTTCCGACGTGTCGCCGAGGCCGGGAGCTGGGGGACGGGGGTACATCCGGGGAGCGCTGACCGCGGTGCGAGGGCACCGTCGACGTCCCGTGGTGAGGCCTGCGACCGGCATACCGGCGAGGGCGGGTGCCATCCGGGCACGTGGTGTTCCTCTGGGTGCCGACGTCCTCGAATACGCCAGGCGGACCCGGCAGATCCCCATCAGGCCGGGAAGTTGGGTGTCCCGGTGCGAGGCCAGGGCGCACCGGGGAGTCGCTTCACTTCGTCGGTCGGGGCCGGTCGCGCGCGGGCGTCGGTCTGCGCACGACCGGCTGCGGCGCACGCGGCGCGGCAGTGGGCCCTTCCCGGCGTTCACGACCGACCGGAACCCGGCCGTGACGCGAGTCCGGCCCTTCCCTGAGCGGTCGTCGGCGCCGGGAAGGGCCGGGCACCCGAGGAGGTGGTGTCCCGCCCGGCCACATGTGCGGGTCGCCCCGTTCGACAGCCGCTGTGCGTCGGTCGGAGTCCCGCCGACGGGACTCCGACGGCTCGCGTCGGTGCGCTCCGCGAAGCGGACCGACGCCGGTTCGTGCGCGACTACGTCGTGGGTACGCCGATCAGCACGAACGCGAGGGTGACCGGCTCGTCCGTGTGGTTGCGCCACCCGTGCCGGGTGCCGTTCTGGATGACGATGTCGCCGACCGACAGCCGGGTCACGGCGCCGTCGTCCAGTTCGAGGGTCGCTTCGCCGCTCAGGACGATGCCGTAGTCCACGGTCGGGGTGGTGTGCATCCCGGGGTTCTCGATCTCCATGAGCTCGGCGATGCCGGGCGACTCGGCGAGCTGCTCCTGCCCGAAGGCGACCGGGTCGAATGACGGATCGGCGAGTGCGGAGACCGGCGGGAGCGTCAGGACGATGAAGCGGGTGCCGCCCGGCGAGGGCACGAAGTTCGTGACCTTCGCGGTCGGATCCTCTCCCGTGCGGCTCGCGGGCTGTCCCGGTTCCGTGGCCCAGGGCAGGACCGATGTCCAGCCCGGGAGACTGGCGAACTCGTGGGTCCGGGGGGCGGGCCCGTCGCTGACGAAGACCGCCTTCCCGTGTTCGTCGTGGCCGGTGACGACTCTGCGCATGAGGTTGCTCCTTCTGGGAACGGGCGGGGTCAGGACGGGGACCAGGCGGCCGTGAGCCGTAGCGGGCCCCGGAAGACCCAGCCGCCGAACGGGACGTCGGTCTCGGTGAGACGGAGGCCGGACAGTGTGCGGAAGAGCAGGGGCAGGCCGATCTGTCCGACGGCCGCCCGTGAGACCCAGGTGCCGAGGCAGAAGTGCGGGCCGCCGCCGAAGGCCACGTGACTGGTCTCGGCCCGGTGGATGTCGAAGGCGTCGGGGCGGTCGAAGACGCGCTCGTCGCGGTTGCCGGAGGCGATGACGACGCCGAGTTTGTCGCCCGCCTCCAGGACGCGGCCCCCCAGTTCGGTGCGCTCGGCCACCCGGCGCGGGTACATGCCGATGGGGGAGATCCAGCGGACCGCCTCCTCGAACACCCGTTTCCACAGGGCGGGGTCCGCCTCCACGTCGCGCCGCTGGTCGTCATGGGTGAGGAGGGCGTAGGCGGCGACGGCCATGGAGTCGCGCGGTTCGTTCAGCCCGCCGCCGAGGAAGACGCGGATGTTCGTGCGGATCTCGTCCTCGGTCAGCGGATCGTCGGCGTGCAGCATGGAGGAGATCACCGAGGGGTCGGGTTCGCGCCGCAGGACGGGCAAGACCTCGTCCATGGCCGCGTCCAGGTCGGTGACCGCGCGGGCGCAGCGCGCCCAGATCTCCGGATCCTCGCCGTAGTTGCCGCCGGCGTCGATGATCGCCTGGGACCACTCTTGCATGTCCGCGTCGCTCACTCCGCGCAGGCCCAGCAGGGCCGCGAGATTGCGTGCCGCGAACGGGCCGGCGACATCGTGGAACAGGTCGCCCCCACCCTGCTCCACCAGGGGCGCCAGGATGTCCTCGGCGTTGCGCCGCAAGGTCGGCAGCCAGTGCTCCTTCACGACCCGGGGCCGCAGCGGTGGCTCCGCGGCCCGGCGCAGCCGCTGGTGGGCGGCGCCGTCCTGGCGCAGCAGGGTCTCACCGATGGACCGGGTCATCAGGGAGGGGTTTTCCGCGGACAGGTATGTCTCGGGATGCCGCTCCACATGCATGATGTCCTCGAACCGCGTGACCAGGTAGCGGCCGGCCTCCGGCACCCAGGCCACGGGGTCGTGCTCACGGAGGTACCGGTATGCCGGATAAGGATCACGCCACAGTTCGGAAAGCTGCACGGGCTCGGAGGGATGACTGACGGACGTCGCCACGACGGTGTCCCTTCTGGACTGCCTCGGTTCACTGAGCCGACTGTGGACGATGGTGACGGCTGTGTTAAGCCACGGAAAACGCGGATTTTCCGATGTACTTCCTCAGGACTTCGAGGACTTCGCCGGTATCCAGGGAATTCGCGCACCTCGACGGTGAGGGAGAGAACGTGACCGCCGACTTTTCGCTCAGGCAGCTCGAGTACTTCGTGGCCGTGGCGAGTACGGGCTCCATGAGTGCAGCGGCCGTGCAGTGCCACGCCTCCCAGGCGGGCATATCCACCGCCATCACCGATCTGGAGCGCCGCCTGGGGGTCCAGCTGCTGGTCAGGCGGCGGTCCAAAGGTGTCTTCCTCACCGAGGCGGGCGTCCGCGTCTTCGACCGTGCGCAGACCATGCTCGCCGGGGCGGAGGACCTCGCGGCCAGCGCCCGGGAGGAGAAGGGACGGCTCGCGGGCAGGCTGACGATCGGCTGCTACGCGACTCTCTCCCCGTTTCTCGTGCCCCCGCTCGTGGACGGGTTCACCAAGACTCATCCGGCCGTGGATCTGCAGTTCATGGACGGTCCGCAGGACGAGATCCGGCAAGCTCTCCTGGAGGGCGCCTGCGACCTGGCACTCCTCTACGAGACCGGAGCCGAGGCGGGCCTGTCCTGCACCACGGTGCGCGTCTGCCGGCCGTACGTGATCCTCTCCGCCGACCATCCGCTGGCCCGCCGTGAGGCCGTCTCGCTGATCGAACTCACCGACGAACCACTGGTCGTGTACGCCTCCCCGCCCGCGCCGAGCAACGCAGAGCGCTGGCTGCTGGGCGCCGGCGTGAAGCCGGCCATCCGCTACCGGACGTCCAGCATCGAGGCGGTGCGCAGCCTGGTGGCCCGCGGCCTCGGCTTCTCCATGTTGCTCCAGCGGTGGCCCACCGACACCAGCTTCGAGGGGCTGCCCCTCGCCTCGGTACCGATCAGCGACCCCCTGGACCAGGTGAAGGTCGTGATCGCACACGCTTCGAGCGTCACACCCACACGCCGGGCCCGTGCGTTCGCCCAGTACGCGCGGGACGCGCTGGCGGCTCCCGCCGTTCCGGCTCCTCGGCCCGGTCCGGCGGGTGCCGACGACTGAGTGCCGATTCGCCGAGTTTTCTTATGTAGTTCTTCAGAATTCCACGCCGACACCTCCATTGCGCTATCGATAGCACCTTGCCGATAGTCGGTCTCGTTCGTACACGATGCGTTCCTCGCCCCACCGGGGGCCGCATGCGGGCACTTCGAGGGTGCGCGTCACCCCACCCTCTTCCCTCATCCGGCCGTACGGCCCCGGTCCGCGGTTCGCCGTGCGCCGAGGGCCCCGGCAGGCGCATCAACTGGGAGATCACGTGTTCAAGAGCTACTCGCAAAGACTCGCGGCACTGGGCTCGGTCTGTTTCGTCCTGACCCTGTCGGCCTGCTCGGACGCCGGGACATCGAGCGGCGGCGCCGCCGCATCGACATCGGCCGGCGCCGTCGCGGCCGACGGACTCTCCACCACCGTCGACCCCGCGTACACGGGTCCCGACAGCAAGAACTTCACGACTCTCAAGGAGCCGTCCAAGAAGGACGGGGTCGCCTTCAAGGTGGGCTTTCTGACCCTGAACGGCGGCCAGCCCGTCCTGACGGCCATGCAGAAGGCCGCCGAGACCGAGGTGGAGAAACTCGGCGGGCAGTTCATCGCCAAGGACGCCTCGGTGGACCCGCAGAAGCAGGTCAGCCAGATGAACGAGCTGATCACCGCCAAGGTCGACGTGATCATCGGGCACCCCGTGGTCTCCGGTGCCCTCGCCCCCTCCGTGGCCAAGGCCAAGGCGGCTGGCATCCCCTTCATCGCGATCGGCACCCCCTTCGACCAGACGAAGGCCGGAGTGCCCGGCGCGGTCACCGCGGTCGTCCAGGGCTTCGACTACATCGTCTACCGGACCATGAAGAGTCTGTCCGAACGCCATCCCGGCGCCGCCTTCTCGACGATGGGCCTGGCCCTGCCCGTCGACCAACTCACCTACATGAACGCCCGGATGGAGTTCTGGGGCAAGAAGTTCGGACTGAAGTTCCAGGGCAAGGTCGACGCCCAGAACGACACACCGTCCGGCTTCTCACCCGCTGCCTCGACCATCCTCACCAAGTACCCCAAGACCGAGATCATCGTCACCTACAACGACCAGTCCGCCGTCGCGGCGGCCTCGGTCGTGGCCGCCGCCGGCAAGAAGATCTTCGTGGCGACGCCCAACAGCGGCCAGTCGATCAGCCAGGCGGCGCTGAAGGCGAAGCGGCTGGACCTCGTGTACCGGACCCCCTGGGAGAACATGGGGACCCAGTCCGCGATCGCCGCCTACGACGTGGTGAGCAAGCAGAACCTGCCGCTGCCCGCGATCGTGAACGTGCCGTCGTACCTGGTCACCGCCGACACCGCGGACAAGGCCCGGTGGATCGGATGACCACGCCGCAACCGGTGCCCGAGCCGGACACGGACGTGCCCCTGCTCGCCATGACCGGCATCCACAAGTCCTACGGCGGTGTGGCGGCCGTGCGCGGGGCCGACCTGCGGATCACCCGGCCAGGAGTGGTGCACACGCTGATGGGGCAGAACGGCTGCGGCAAGTCCACCATGCTGGGCGTGCTCTCGGGCCAGATCCGCCCGGACGCCGGCACACTGCGGTTGCGCGGCGACGACATAAGGCTGCGCGGTCCGGTGGACGCGGTGAGCCGGGGCATCGCCATGGTCACCCAGGAGACCGCCCTCGCCCTCGACCTGACGGTCGCCGAGAACATCCTCCTGGGCCGCATGGTGCGCACGGCACGCGGTGTGGACTGGGCCGCCAGCCGCCGCCGGGCCGCTTCGGTCCTGGCACAGCTGGATCTCGAGTACGACCCGCGCGCGATGGTGCGCCGGCTCCGCCCCGACCAGCGGCAGTTGGTCGAGATCGCCCGGGCGCTGTCCCTCGATCCGCATCTGCTGATCCTGGACGAGCCCACCAGCACGCTGACCGACGACGAGGTGGACCGGCTGTTCGAGGCGGTCGACCAGCTCCGGCAGCGGCGCGTGTCGGTGCTCTTCGTCTCCCATCGGCTGGACGAGGTCTTCCGGATCAGTGACGAGCTGACCGTCATGCGCGACGGCCGGACCGTGTCCGCGGGCCCGGCCGAGCGCTACACGACCGGGACGCTGATGAGGGACATGGTGGGCGAGACGGACCTCGGGGTGGGTGTCCGCCGCCCGGCCGGCGAGCCGGCGGCACCACCCGACGCCGACCCCTTGCTGGTGATACGGGGACTGAGCTCCCCGGGCGCGTTCGACGCCGTAGACCTGGATCTTCACCGCGGCAAGGTCGTCGGGGTCGCCGGTCTGGTCGGATCCGGCCGCACCGAACTGCTGGAGACCATCTTCGGCGCGCGTACCTCGGTAAGCGGCACGATGACCCTGGCGGGCCGCCCGCACCGGCCCGCCGGGCCGAGGTCCGGTATCGCGGCCGGTATCGGCTATGTCCCGCCCGACCGCAAGACCCAGGGCGTCGCCCTCGGGATGGCCGTCGGCGACAACGTCACCATGGTGGCCACCCACCGCCGCAGTCGGCTGCGCACCGTCGACCGGCGGGCCACGGTCTCGCTGGCGAAGCGGCTGTCCGGACTGATGCGCCTGTTCGTCACCCTGTCCCGGCGTACCGGCACTCTCAGCGGCGGCAACCAGCAGAAGGTCGTGCTGGCCAAGTGGCTGGGCGCGGAGCCGCGCGTCCTGCTTCTCGACGACCCCACCCGCGGGGTGGACGTGGCGGCCAAGGCGGAGATCCACGCTCACCTGCGCAGGCTCGCGTCGGAGGGGCTGGCCCTCCTGGTCACCTCGTCCGAGATTCCGGAACTGATCACGTTGTGCGACGAGATCGTCGTACTCCACCGGGGTCAGGTGGTCCGGCGTATCGAAGGCGAGACCACCGAGTCCCAGGTCACCGCGGCGGCAGCCGGAGTCGCCCTGGCGGCGGACACCCCGCGGGCCCGAGTCGTTCCGACGGGAGCCACTTCATGAACGCACAGGTCATCTCGGTGGAACCCGCCTCGTCCGGGACGCCCGGGAAGCGAACGGCGGGGCTCTCGTCCCTCTGGCAGCAGACACGGTCCTTCCGGCCGGCGCTCGCCGTGCTGTGCACGCTGTTCGTGGTCATGAGTCTCGTGAACGAGGAGTTCCGCACCCTGGACAACCTGGAGAACGTCGCCGTCTCGGTGTCGATTCTCTGGATGATCGCCCTGGGCGCCACGTTCGTCCAGCTCACGGGCGGCATCGACCTCTCGTCCGGCGCCATCGCCGCGCTGGCCGGGATCTGCCTCGCCGACCTGCTGGCCACCGCGGTCCCCGGACCACTGGTCATCGTCCTGGTGATCCTCTTCGGGGCCGCCGTCGGAGCTCTCGCCAACGGCCTCCTCGTCGGCGTCCTCGGTCTGAACGTCTTCGTCGTCACCCTGGCCTCGATGACCGCGCTCACCGGGATCGTCAGCCTGTGGTCCGACACCCAGTCCGTGTACGTCACCTCCGCGACCGTCACCCGGCTGAGCAGCGGACGGCTGATCGGGGTGCCCGTGCCCGTCCTGCTGATGCTGCTGACGCTCGCCCTCTTCCTGTTCCTGCAGTCCCGCACCTACTTCGGCCGGGATCTGTACGCCATCGGAGGCAGCCCGGTCGCCGCCCGGCTGTCGGGCATCCGCGCCCCGCGCACGCTGGTCGTCGTCTACGCGCTGGCCGGAGCCATGGCCGCGCTGGGCGGGATCATCGCGGTCGGCCGGGTCGGCGCGGCGGCCCCGCAACCCGACAACACCCTGCCGCTCAGCGCCATCGCCGCCGTCCTCCTCGGCGGCACGGCCCTCGCCGGGGGAGCCGGCGGTGTCGGCGGGACCGCGCTGGGAGTCCTGCTGATCGGGGTACTGCAGAACGGGCTCAGCCTCTCGAACGTACCGACGTTCTGGCAGCAGGTGGTGACCGGCACGGTACTGGTCCTGGCAGTCCTGGGAGATCGGGGATACGCGCCACGCGGTCTCGCGGTCCGGTTGCGCAGGCGCCGTACACCGGTGGTGGGGAGTTCCGCATGACCCACCGCAACCTCATCGGCGGTCAGTGGCAGGACGGCCACGGCGTCACGCTGAACGTGAACCCCTCCGACACGGGCGATGTCATCGGCGACTACGCCCTGGCCGACGCCGAGCAGGCCCGGGCCGCCGTGGCGGCCGCCGCCGAGGCCGCGCCCGGCTGGGCCCGTACTACGGGCGCCGCCAGGGCCGAGATCCTCGACCGGGCCGGCGAGGAACTCCTGCGTCGCCGTGACGAACTGGGCGACCTGCTGGCCCGGGAGGAGGGCAAGACCCTCCCGGAGGCGGTGGCCGAGGTGGTCAGGGCCGGGCAGATCCTCCGCTTCCAGGCGGGCCAGGCGCTGCGGCTCACTGGGGAGCACGTCGAGTCGGTGCGCCCCGGGGTGGAGGTCACCGTCACCCGGGAACCGGTGGGCGTGGTCACCGTGGTCACGCCCTGGAACTTCCCCGTGGCCATCCCGGCGTGGAAGATCGCCCCTGCCCTCGCCCACGGCAACACGGTGGTCTTCAAGCCCGCCGAACTCGTCCCCGGCAGCGCCTGGGCTCTGGTGGACGTCCTCCACCGGGCCGGGCTGCCGGCAGGGGTGCTCAACCTGGTCATGGGCCGCGGCCGGGACATCGGAGACGTCATCACCGGCGCGCCGCAGGTCTCCGCCGTCTCCTTCACCGGCTCGACGGCGACCGGCGAACGGGTGCTGCGGGCCGCCCAGGCCCACCGGGCGCGGGTGCAGCTGGAGATGGGCGGCAAGAACCCCCTGGTCGTCGCCGACGACTGCGACCTCCACCTCGCGGTCGACCTCGCGCTCCAGGGTTCGTTCGGATCGACCGGCCAGCGGTGCACGGCCTCCTCCCGGCTGGTCGTGATGGATGCCGTCCACGACGCCTTCGTGGAGCGCCTCGGCGCGGCGATGCGGGCCCTCACCGTCGACGACGCCCGCAAGCCCGGCACCGACATGGGCCCGGTGGTCGACGCCACCCAGCTCGAACAAGACTTGGAGTACGTGCGGATCGCGGCGTTTGAGGGCGCCGACGTCATCGGCGGGGAGCGCCTGGAGCGGTCCGCGGCGGGCTTCTACCTGGCGCCCGCGCTCGCCGTCGGCACCCGCCCCGGCGACACCGTGAACCGGGAGGAGGTCTTCGGGCCGCTCGCCTCGGTGATCCGCGTCGCGGACTACGACGAGGCGGTCGAGGTGGCGGGCGACACCGAGTTCGGCCTCACGGCCGGCCTGGTCACCACCTCGCTGGCCCGCGCGACGGACTTCCGCCGCCGCTCGACCGCCGGCATGGTGATGATCAACGTGCCGACCGCCGGCGTGGACTTCCACGTACCGTTCGGCGGCCGGGGCGCCTCCTCGTACGGGCCACGCGAACAGGGCGCCGCCGCCCGCGAGTTCTTCACGACGTCGAAGACCGCGTACGTCGCGGCGGGCGACCCGCGCGGGGTGCGCCGGCCATGATCACCACCAGGGACATCGCCGTACGCCTGGAACTGTCCGTCTCCACGGTGGGGCGCGCGCTCGCCGACGACCCGCGGATCTCCCAGGAGACGAAGTCACGAGTCCGGCAGACCGCCTCGGAGATGGGATACGTCGCCAACCGGGCGGCGCGGATGATGCGCGGCGCCTCCAGCAACGTCGTCGGCCTGGTGATCCCGGACATCCGCAACGGCTTCTACTCCACCATCGCCCACGAACTGTCCCGGAACATGGAGACCGACGGCCGCCAGCTCATCCTCTCCGAGACCGCAGACGACCGGATGCGGGAGCTGCGCCATCTCACCGAGTTGTCCGCGAGCCGGGTGGCGGGCGTCATCATCGTGCCCACCGCCCGCCCGCACCCCGACTCGGTACGGCTGTTCAGCCGGCTCCCGCACGTCCAGCTGCTGCGCAGGCACCCCTCGCTCGGCGCCCAGTGGTTCGGCATCGACGACTTCCAGGTCCTCCAGGAGGCGACCGCGCATCTTGTCGCGCTGGGCCACGCCCGGATCGGGTATATCGGCGGCCCGCGAGCGCTGCCGACGGGCGCCGAGCGACTGCGTGGCTTCCACTCCGCGCTGCGGGAGGCCGGGCTGCCCGAGGAGACCGGGACGACCAGGCTGGGCAAGCCCTCCTCCGTCACCTTCGGCCGCCAGGCGACCCGCCGCCTGCTGGACACCGCCGACCCGCCCACCGCGCTGGTCGCCGGATCCGTGCAGCTCACCCTGGGGGTGCTGGAGGAACTGGACTCCCGTGGCGTCGCCGTCCCGCAGGAGCTGTCGGTCGTCGGCTTCGGCGACGAACCCGGCTTCTCCTGGTGGGGTCCGGGACTGACCACCGTACGACTGCCGGTGAAGCAGATGGCCACCGACTGCGCGCTGTGGCTGCTGAACCGCCTGACGACGAACCCCCTCGACGACACCGCCCACACCTCGGTCTCGCCCGGCTCATTGGTCGTCCGGGGCAGCACGGCGCCCCCGCGAGCAACTCCCAGGAGGTCCTGATGACCACACAGGTACGACCCCAGCTCACCCACATGGGCATCAACGTCTACGACATCAAGAAGATGGAGGAGTTCTACACGCAGGTCCTCGGCCTCGTCGTCACCGACCGGGGCCGGGGCAAGAACTTCAAGGCCGACCTGGTCTTCATGAGCGTCGACCCCAACACGCACCATCAGGTGGCGCTGGCCAGCGGACGCGATCCGGAGTCGCCCCGCAGCACCATCAACCAGATCTCGTTCCACCTCGACACGCTCGACGAGCTGCGCGTGATGTACCTCAAGGTCAAGGAATACGGGGTCGAGGCACTCAAGCCCCTCAACCACGGGGTGTCGTGGTCGGTGTACTTCTTCGACCCCGAGGGCAACACAGTCGAGCTGTACGTCGACAGCCCCTGGTACATCGCCCAGCCGCACGGCGACCTCTTCGACCCCGCCCTGCCCACCGAGCGGATCGTGGCGGACACCCTCGCCATGTGCCAGGACGACCCCAAGTTCATGCCCATCGAGCAGTTCCGCGACGGGGTACGCGCCCAACTCGCCGAGGAGCGCTCATGATCGACGGGATCGACGTACGCAAGACCAGCATCGTGGTCGAGACGGTCCACCACGAGGGTGGCCCGCGCGTCGCGGAGCCGCTCAGGCTGGCGTCGGCGGCCGCCGTGATCCGCAACCCCTTCGCGGGCCGTTACGAACCCGACCTGCTGGAATTCCAGACCGAACTCCGGTCGCTGGGCGCGGTGTTGGCGACCGAGCTGGTCGACCTGCTGGACACGAAGAACGTCCAAGCCTACGGCAAGGGCGCCATCGTGGGCGTCGCCGGAGAACTGGAGCACGGCGCGCTGTGGCACGAGGCGGGCGGCTGGGCCATGCGGGAGGCGCTCGGCGACCCCAAGGCCATCGTTCCGTCCACCAAGGTCGTCGCGGCCACCGGCTACCGGCTCCTCATCCCGCTCCACCACATCGAAGCCGCCTACGTGCGCAGCCACTTCAACACCATCGAGGTCGGCATCCAGGACGCCCCGCGCCCCGACGAGATCCTCTACGCCCTCGCCATGGCGACCGGCGGCCGGGTGCACGCCCGCGCCGGCGGACTGAGCGCGGCCGAGATCTCCGTGCACGACGGCAACCGCTGACCACGCCCAGGAGAACCCCCATGACCACTTCCGGCACCGTCCTGCTGACCGACCACGCCTGGCCCGACGACAGCGTCGAACGCGCCGTCGTCGAGGCCGCCGGACTCACCCTGGTGACCGGCCCCGCCGACCCCGCGCCGGCCGCCGCCATCGAGGCCCTGGTCCGGGAACACCGGCCGGACGCGGTCCTCACCTGCTGGGCCCCGGTGACCGCCGACGCCATCGCCGCCTCGCCGGACCTGAAGATCGTCGCCAGGCTCGGGGTGGGCCTGGACAACATCGCGGTCGACGCCGCCACCGAACGCGGCGTCTGGGTCACCAACGTCCCCGACTACTGCGTCGAGGAGGTCTCGGACCACGCCGTCGGCATGGTGCTCGCCTGGGCCCGGGGCCTGGCCGTCTTCGACCGTGACGTCCGCGCCGGCCAGTGGCGGCCCGCCGCCGCGAAGCTGCGCCGCGTGTCCACGCTGACCTGCGGGATCGTCGGATACGGCAGGATCGGGCGGGCCACCGCCGGCAAGTTGGCCGCCTTCGGCTGCCACGTGCTCGCCCACGATCCGTACGCGCCCGCCGACGCGTCCGGGGTGCAGCTGACCACCCTGGACGACCTTCTCGACCGGAGCGACGCGGTGATCCTGCACGCCCCGCTCACCGAGGCCACCCACCATCTGATCGGAGCCAAGGAACTCGCCCGGATGCGGCCCGGATCCATTCTGGTCAACGTCAGCCGCGGCGGACTCGTCGACACCGGCGCCCTGGTGGACGCCCTGGCCGCGGGCCGGCCGGCCGCCGCCGGACTCGACGTGCTGGAGAGCGAACCGGACGTGCCGGCCGAACTGCTGGAGCAGCCCGGTGTCCTGGTCACCCCGCACATCGCCTTCTCCTCCACCGCGTCCGTCGAGGAACTGCGCCGCCGCGCGGCCGAGGAGGTCGTCCGCGTCCTGTCCGGTGACCTTCCGGCGCAGCCCCGCAACGAACCCCGAGGAGTACGTCCATGACACGCGTCCAGAACCTGCGGGCCCGCCAGATCCTCGACTCCCGTGGCCGCCCCACCGTCGAGGTCGACATCGTCCTCGACGACGGCTCCTTCGGCCGCGCCGCCGTCCCCTCGGGCGCCTCGACCGGCAGCAACGAGGCCCACGAGCTGCGCGACGGCGACGCCGAGCGATTCGCCGGCCTCGGCGTCCGCAAGGCGGTGGCGCACGCCAACGAGGAGATCGCCGACGCCGTACGCGGCCGGGACGCCCTCGACCAGCGGGGGCTCGACACCGTGCTCCGCGAGCTGGACGGCACCCCGCAGCTCGCCCGGCTGGGCGCCAACGCCGTGCTGGGCACCTCGCTGGCCGTGTGCCGTGCCGCCGCCGTCGCGACCGGACAGCCGCTGTACCGCCGTATCGCCGAACTGGCCGGCGTGGACACGCCGAGTCTGCCGCTGCCCATGGTCAACATCCTCAGCGGCGGTCTGCACGCCGGGCGTGGCATGGACGTCCAGGACTTCCTCGCCGTACCGGTCGGCGCGGACTCCACCGAGGAGGCGATCCACCTCGTCTCCCGGGTCCGCGACGCGGCCGCCCGGGTGATGGCCGCCCGGGGCCTGACCACCCTCCTCGCCGACGAGGGCGGTCTCAGCCCCGGCCTGCGCACCGGTGCCGACGCCCTGGCCTTGCTCGTGGAGGCCTGCGAACATGCCGGACTGCGCCCCGGAACCGACATCGCCATCGCCATCGACGTGGCCGCGCACTCCCTGTTCGACCCGGAGCGCGGCGACTACGAGCTCGCCCGTGAGGGACGCCGGGCCACGTCCGCGGAGATGGCCGACCTGGTCGCCGCCTGGGTGCGCGACTACCCGGTGGTGTCCGTGGAGGACGCCCTGGACGAGGACGACTGGACGGGCTGGCGAGAACTCACCGGACGGCTCGGCGACCGCGTCCGGCTGATCGGCGACGACTTCTTCACCACCCACCCCGACCGGGTCGCCCGCGGGATCGCCGAGGGCTGCGCCAACGGCGTCCTGGTGAAGGTGAACCAGAACGGCACCCTGTCGGGCACGCTGGACGTCGTGGCCGCCGCCCGGGCCGCCGGGTACGCGCCGGTGATCTCCGCCCGGTCCGGCGAGACGGAGGACTCCTTCATCGCGGACCTCGCGGTCGGCACGGCCGCCGGCCAGATCAAGATCGGCTCCGTGCGCTGCTCGGACCGGCTGGCCAAGTACAACCAGCTGCTGCGGATCGCCGAGGACGACAGCCTGCCGTTCGCCGGTACATCGGAGCTGGTCCTGCCGGAGGCGGTGGGCGCGTGAACTCCACGGCCGTCGAGCCCGCAGCTGTCGACTTCCTGCTCACGCGGGGGCTGGCGGAGAGCGGCGAGGAGTCCCACTGGACCCCGCTGAACGGCGGGGTCTCCTCCGACCTGTGGCGGGTGGACCTGCCCGGACGCTCGATCTGCGTCAAGCGTGCCCTGGAACGGCTCCGGGTCGCCGCCGACTGGCACGCTCCGGTCTCCCGCAACGCCAACGAATGGGCCTGGCTGGAGTTCGCCGCCCGCCACCGCCCCGGCAACGTGCCGGTCCCGCTCGCCCACGACCCCGAGGCCGGGCTGTTCGCGATGAGCTACCTTCCGCCCGAACGCCATCCGGTGTGGAAGACACAGCTGATGGGCGGCCTGGTGCGGCGGGACACCGCCGAAGGCGTGGGGGACGTCCTGGGCAGGCTGCACCGGGCGAGTGCCGGCGACCCGGACCTGGCACGGGAGTTCGCCACCGACGACACCTTCCACGCTCTGCGCCTGGAGCCGTACCTGCTGGCCACGGCCGCAGCCCATCCCGAACTCGCCGGGGCCCTCGGCGAGTTGGTCGACCGTACGGCCCGGACCCGGCTCGCGCTGGTGCACGGGGACGTCAGTCCGAAGAACATCCTGGCCGGTCCCGACGGCCCGGTCCTGCTGGACGCCGAGTGCGCCTGGTACGGCGACCCCGCGTTCGACCTGGCCTTCTGCCTCAACCACCTGCTGCTGAAGTGCCTGGTCCGCCCCGAGGTGACCGCGGACCTGCTGGCCTCGGCCGACGCGCTCGCCCACGCCTACTTCGCGCACGTCGACTGGGAGCCGCGGACCGCGCTGGAGCAGCGCGCCGCCACTCTGCTGCCGGCCCTGCTGCTGGCCAGGGTCGACGGCAAGTCACCGGTCGAGTACCTGGACGACCCGGCGCCACGCGACCTGGTCCGACAGGTCGCCACCAGCCTGCTGGGCACACCCGCCGACACCCTGACCCCGGTGCTCGCCGTCTGGCGGGACGCGGTCCCCACCTGACCATCCGAAGAGAAGCGCTCCGAACATCTGTTCAGGAGCATCCGTTTCCGAGATCATGGAGATCACTGCGATGACCTTCTCGCTCGCCACCTGGCGTGTGGCCGACCGCCCTACCCCCGTACTGACCGTCGGTGACCGTTCCTTCGCCCTCGCCGATGTCGCCCCGGACGCCCTGCAACCGGAGCCGGCCCGCGGCCTGATGAACGTCTTCGACCACTGGGAGCGCACTGAACCGCTCCTCGTCGAAACCGCCGAGCGCCTAGCCTCCGGCGAGCTGACGGCGGAGGCGCTGCCCGCGCCGGCTGCTCCGGAGGACGTCCTCACGCCCCTGCAGTACCCGCGGAAGATCGTCCTGACCGGCGCGAACTACTACGACCACATGAAGAACGACGGCGGTCACACCGACTGGGAGAAGGACAAGAAGATCCCCGTCTTCTTCCTCAAGCCGCCCACCACCACGCTGGTCGGCCCCGGCAAGACCGTCCGTTACCCCGAGCAGTCGGAGAAGTTCGACTACGAACTCGAACTCGGTGTGGTCATCGGCAGGCGGGGCCGCAAGCTCACCCTCGACAACGCGATGGAGTACGTCGCCGGGTACACCGTCGTCCTGGACCTGTCGGCCCGGGACTGGCAGCGCCACCCCAAGCACCTGGTGAAGTTCGACCTGTTCGGAGGCAAGGCCTTCGACGACAGCTGCCCGCTCGGCCCCGCGATCGTCCCGGCCCGGTTCGTCGACGAGGGCAATCTCCAGCTCCAGTTCTGGCTCAACGGCGAGCTGAAGCAGAACGCCAACACCCGCGACATGATCTGGTCCATTCCCGAGCAGCTGGTGAAGATCACCGAGCACGCCACCCTCGAACCCGGCGACGTCGTCTCCACCGGCACGCCCGCGGGCGTGGGCCTCGGCACCGGCCAGTGGATGAAGCCCGGTGACCTCCTGGAGGGCGAGATCACCGGCCTCGGGCGGCTGACCGCGGAGATCGTCAAGGACCAGTGACCGGCCCCCTCCCGTCCCACCCGTACGAAAGGACAGCAGACATGACCGACGCCGCCCCCATCCTCCAGCTGGAGCAGGAACGCCGGGACGCGATGATCCGCGCCGACGTGGACGCCCTCCGGGAGCTTCTCGCCGAGGACGTGATGTGGATCCACGCCACGGCCCGCGTCGACACCAGGGAGGGCCTCCTCGCCTCCATCGGGTCGGGGAAGACCAAGTACCTGGCCATCGACTGCTCGGACGAGAGCGTACGGTTCCACGGCGGGATCGCCTTCGTCAGCGGCGTGGCCGACATGAAGTGCGAGATCGCGGGCGAGACCCGGGACATCCAGAACCGGTTCACGATCGTCTACGCCCCGGCCGGCGACGGCTGGCAGGTCGTCAACTGGCAGTCCACCTCCGTGCGCAAGCCCGCCTGACGATGTCCGCACACCACGCCACGACGGCCGAACCGCCCGGCTCGCTCCAGGGAGTGCGGATCGCGGACTTCTCCCGCGTCCTCGCCGGTCCCTACGCGACGATGCTCCTCGCCGACCTGGGCGCGGAGGTCGTCAAGGTGGAGCGGCCCGGCGCCGGCGACGAGACCCGCGCCTGGCGGCCGCCCGCCGACGCCGCGGGCACCTCGACGTACTTCCTGGCCGTCAACCGCAACAAGCGGTCGGTGGCTCTCGACCTCGCCACCGACGAGGGACGGGCCCGGGCCCGTACTCTCGTGGCCGGCTGCGACGTGGTGGTGGAGAACTTCCGCCCCGGGACCATGCGCAAGCTGGGACTCGGGGCGGAGGACCTGCTGACCGAGCACCCGCGGCTGGTCTACTGCTCCATCACCGGCTTCGGCCCCGACGCGGGCGCCGGTCTGCCCGGCTACGACCTGCTGGTGCAGGCCGTCGGCGGACTGATGAGCGTCACCGGCGAACCCGGCGGGCCGCCGGTGAAAGCGGGGGTGGCGCTGGTCGACGTCGTCACCGGACTGCACGCCTCGCTCGGCATCCTGGCCGCGCTGAGGCACCGGGACCGCACCGGTGAGGGCCAGTTGGTGGAGGTCAGCCTGCTCGGTTCGCTGCTGTCCGCACTGGTCAACCAGGCCTCGGGCTACGTGGCGGGCGGGGTGGTGCCGGGGCGGCTCGGCAACGCCCACCCGAGCATCGCGCCGTACGAGACCTTCGAGACCGCGGACCGGCCCCTCGCGCTCGCCATCGGCAACGATCGCCAATTCGCCGCCCTCACCACGCTCCTTGGGCGCCCCGAACTGGCCGACGACCCCCGGTTCCGCACCAACCCGGACCGGGTCGCCCACCGCCTGGAACTGCGCGCGGTCCTGGAGAAGGAACTGCGTGCCGGGACGGCGGACCACTGGGCGGCCGTCCTGTCGGCCGCGGGAGTACCGGCCGGTCCGGTCAACGGGATCGACGACGCCTTCGCCTACGCCGAGCGGCTGGGACTGCGGGCCGTCGTGGACCTCGACGGTGTTCCCCAGGTGGCCAACCCCATCCGACTGGGGGCCACACCCGCCCGATACCGGCTGCCGCCCCCCGGCCTGGGCGAACACACCCCCGAGATATTCCACCCCGGAGAAGGAGACAGCACGTGAGCACCACCGCTGCGGACGTCCCCACCGCGGTTCTCGACCTGGACTGCGAACACCTGTTCAGCGGCGAGGAGATCGCCTGGCGCGACAAAGTGCGCGCCTTCGCCCGCGAACGCATCGCCCCGGTCGTCGACGCCGACTTCGAGGACCGGCATTTCCGCCGCGAACTCGTCGCTGATCTGGGCCGGCTGGGCGTCCTCGGTATGCATCTGGAGGGGTACGGCTGCGCGGGCGCGGGCGCGGTGTCGTACGGGCTCGCCTGTCTGGAACTGGAGGCGGCCGACAGCGCCTGGCGCACCTTCGTCTCCGTGCAGGGTTCCCTCGCCATGTCCGCCATCGCCAAGTGGGGGTCGCAGGAGCACAAGCAGCGATGGCTGCCGGAGCTGGCCGCGGGCCGGGCCGTCGGCTGCTTCGCCCTGACCGAACCGGACGGCGGCAGCGACCCCAAGGCCATGGTGACCGTGGCCCGGCGGGAGGGCGGAGACTGGGTCCTGTACGGGGCCAAGCGGTGGATCGGACTGGGCAGCGTCGCTGACGTCGCCGTGGTCTGGGCGCAGACCGAGGACGGCGTACGCGGCTTCGTCGTGCCCACCGACACCCCCGGGTTCACGGCCACCGACCTCACCAACAAGCTCTCCCTGCGGGCCTCCGTCCAGTGCGACGTCCGGCTCGACGGCTGTCGGCTGCCCGCCGACGCCGTCCTGCCCACGGCGCTCGGCCTGCGCGGACCGTTCAGCTGCCTGAACGAGGCCCGCTACGGCATTGTGTGGGGCGTCATGGGCGCGGCCCGTGAATGCCTGCGCGTCGCTGTCGAACGCTCCCAGGAGCGGCGGGTGTTCGGCAAGGCTCTCGCCGAACTCCAGCTCACTCAGGGCAAGTTGGCCGACATGGCTGTCGAG
This sequence comes from Streptomyces sp. CA-249302, assembly GCF_050936785.1. Classification (NCBI taxonomy): domain Bacteria; kingdom Bacillati; phylum Actinomycetota; class Actinomycetes; order Kitasatosporales; family Streptomycetaceae; genus Streptomyces; species Streptomyces sp. CA-249302. Next base: position 10,840,308 of record NZ_JBNJMG010000001.1, read on the forward strand.
TACCAGAAGGGTCTGTTGCTCGCCGCCCACATCGGCCGCCTCAAGGACGCCGGGACGCTCGCTCCCGCGCAGATCAGCGTGGGCAAGCTCAACAACGTGCGCGAGGCCCTGAGGATCGCCAGGACCGCTCGTACGATCCTCGGCGGCGACGGCGTGACCAGCGACTTCCCGGTCATGCGCCATATGGCGAACCTGGAGTCGGTACGCACCTACGAGGGGACCGACGAGGTCCACGCCCTCGTGATCGGACAGGCGGTCACCGGCTTCCGGGCCTTCGCCTGACCACGGCAACACCCTCTTCGAATCACCAGACCGAACGGAGACGACAATGACGTCGACCACCATGCGCGCCGCCCGGATGCACGGCGTGGGACAGCCCCTGACCATCGACGAGGTCGAGCGCCCCCGGGTGCGGCCCACGGACGTGCTCGTGGAGGTACGCGCCTGCGGGATCGTGCCCAACCTCGGCAATGTCCTCCACCACCTCCAGGAGTGGTTTCCCCACCTCTACCTGCCGCAGCTGCCCGCGATCTTCGGGCTCGACGCGACCGGTGTGGTCGTGGAGAAGGGCGAGCAGGTCCACGGCATAGAGCCGGGAGACCGGGTGTACGTCAATCCGGCCCGCCACTGCGGCGGCTGCCGGAAGTGCCGCCTGGGCGAGACGACGGCCTGCCGCGCCTACGCCTTCAACGGCTACTTCGGCTTCAGCCCCTACTCCCAGCAGCTCTTCGAGGACTACCCCTACGGTGGCCTCGCCGAGTACATGACCGCCCCGCAGTACAGCCTGGTCGTCCTGCCCGACAACGTCTCCCACGAGACCGCTGCCCGCTGGGGCTACCTCGGCACCGGCTACCGCGCCCTGCGCCGCGCCGAGGTCGGCCCGAGCAGCACCGTGCTGATCAACGGCATCAGCGGCACCCTCGGGCTCGGCGTCGCCCTGTTCGCCCTCGCCCTCGGCGCCCGGAAGATCCTCGGCACCGCCCGCGACCGCGACCTGCTGAACCGGGTGAAGGCGATCGCCCCGGACCGCATCGAGGTGCACAGCCTCGACGACGCGGTGTCGGTGGGGGAGTGGGCCCGCTCGCTGACGGACGGCGTCGGCGTGGACGTGGTGATCGACGCGCTCGGTCCCGGAGCACCGCACGAGACCTTCCTGGCGAGTGTCGACGCCCTCGGACGTGGTGGCCACCACGTGAACATCGGCGCCATCGCCGGGGACGTGCCCGTGCACCTGCACAAGATCATGGACATAGACGCCCGGCTCAGCGGCTCCGCCTGGTTCAGCACCGCCGAGGGACAGGAGATGGCGGACCTGGCGGAGAGCGGCACGGTCGACCTGTCGGTGTTCGAGCACGAGGTCTTCAAGCTCAGCGACGTCAACACCGCTCTGGCGGTGCTGAAGAACCGCAGTGGCGGCTTCAGCAACTACGTCATCTGCCCCTGACGCACCATCCGGGAAAGAGGATTACCACCATGCCCAAGGTGACCTACGTCCAGCCCGACGGCACCGAGACCGTGCTCGACCTTCCGGCCGGAAGCACCGTCATGCGCGGTGCCGTCGCCGCCGGGGTGCCCGGCATCGTCGCCGAGTGCGGCGGGAACCTGATGTGCGCCACCTGCCATGTGTACACGGCGGACGGTGAAGGAGACGTCTTCGGGGCCGTGACCGACGAGGAGGACGAACTCCTCGACTGCACGGCGGCCCCACGACTCGGCACCAGCCGGCTCAGCTGTCAGCTCGGCCTCACGGCAGAGGTGAACGCGCTGACCATCCACGTTCCCGGAGCCCAGACATGAGCCCTGGATCCGGCGTCGTGGTGGTCGGCGCCGGCCAGGCCGCCATCCAGCTGACGGAGTCCCTGCGTGAGGCCGGTTTCACCGGCCCGGTCTCCGTCGTCGGCGACGAGCCACAACTGCCCTACCAGCGGCCTCCGTTGTCCAAGGAGTACCTCGCGGGCAAGGTCACGGCCGACGAACTCGCCCTGCGGGGCTCCCGGTTCTACACGGACCGGAACGTCGAACTGCACCTCGGGCGGCGCGCCGTCCGGCTCGACCGCGACCGACGGCGACTGACCCTGGACGACGGCACCACACTGCCGTACGACCATCTCGTCCTGGCCACCGGCGCCCGGCCCCGCCCGCTGCCCGTGCCCGGCGGTGACCTCGACGGCGTGCTGAACCTCCGCACCCTGGCCGACGCCCGGGAGATCCGGTCACGCCTGCCGGACGCGCGGGACGTCGTGGTGATCGGCGCCGGATTCATCGGCCTGGAGTTCGCGGCCGTCTGCCGCGCCGCCGGGCTCAGCCCGGTCGTCCTCGACGTCGCCGGCCAGGTGATGGGCCGGGCTGTGTCCGCGCCCGTCGCCGCCCACTTCGCCGAGCGTCATCAGCGGGACGGTACCCGGCTCCTGCTGGGCCGGGCCCCCGCCGAACTCGTCGGCGGCGGCGGACGGGTGACAGGCGTACGCCTGACGGACGGGCAGGTCCTCCCCGCCGACACCGTGGTCACGGGCATCGGAGTCGTGCCCAACGTCGAACTCGCCGAGGCCGCCGGACTGGACACCGGGAACGGCATCACCGTGGACGAGTACCTCAGAACGGCGGACCCCGCGATCTCGGCGATCGGCGACTGCGCGGCCTTCCCCGACCCGCGCGGCACCGGGCGGGTCCGGCTGGAGTCTGTCCAGAACGCCGCCGACCAGGCCCGCTGCGTGGCCGCCGGACTCACCGGCACACCCCACCCCTACAACGCGCTGCCCTGGTTCTGGAGTTATCAGGGAGACCTCAGACTCCAGATCGCCGGACTGTCCACCGGACACGACCACACCGTCGTGCGGGGAGAGCCCGAGCGGGGCTTCTCGGTGCTCTGCTTCCGCGCCGGGTCGCTCATCGCGGTCGAGTCCGTCAACCGGGCGCCGGACCACATGGCGGCGCGCCGGCTCCTCGCGGCAGGGATCCGGGTTACCCCCGACGACGTGGCCGCGCCCGGCTTCAGCCTGCGCTCCCCTCTCGCGCGCACGGCCGAGACCGCCGACCGAAAGGCTCCCGCGTGAACACCGTCTCCCGTACGGGCGTCCTCGGCTGCGGGCTCATGGGCTCGGGGATCGCGGAGACGGCGGCCAGACGGGGCGTCGACGTCCTGGTCGTCGAGATCAGCCCCACGGCCGTCGACAACGGCAGACGACGACTGCTGGCCTCGCTCCAGCGCGGAGTCGACCGCGGCAAGCTCACCGACTCGGAGCGCGAACAGGCCCTGGAACGGCTGACGTTCACCACCGAACTCGGTGACCTCGCCGACCGCGAACTCGTCATCGAAGCCGCCACCGAGGACCCGGGTCTCAAGCGCGCCCTCCTGCGCGACGTGGACAAGGCACTCGGGGCCGACGCGATCATCGCCAGCAACACCTCGTCCATCCCGCTCACCGACCTGGCCGGCGTCACCGGCCGCCCGGACCGCGTCATCGGACTCCACTTCTTCAATCCAGTCCCGGTACAACCTCTGGTGGAGATCGTCCCCGCGCTCACTACGAGCGCCGACACCGTCGATCGCACCCGCGCCTTCGCCGTCGGGCAGCTCGGCAAGACCGCCATCCATGCCCCGGACCAGGCCGGCTTCGTCGTCAACGGCCTGCTCGTGCCGTATCTCCTCGCGGCCGTGCGCATGGTGCAGGCCGGCACCGCCTCCGCCGAGGACATCGACCGCGGCATGGAGCTGGGCTGTGCCCATCCCATGGGCCCGCTGCGGCTGTTGGACCTGATCGGCCTCGACACGGCCGAGGCGATCGCGCGGTCGCTGCACGAGGAGCACGGCGAGCCCCGCTACGCCCCGCCGCCGCTGCTGCGTCGCATGGTCGCGGCGGGACACCTCGGACGGAAGGCGGGCCGGGGCTTCTACACCTACACCTGAACACGGGCCGTCGTGCTCGCGGCGGCATCGCATCACTCGTATTGCGGCGAAAGGGTTGGAAGCATGTCACAGCAGGTCCAGGGCGTGGTCGCGGTCGGCAAGGGCGAGCCCGTGCGGCTGGAGACGATCGTGGTGCCGGACCCGGGGCCCGGAGAGGCCGTGGTGCAGGTGCGGGCGTGCGGGGTGTGCCACACCGATCTGCACTACCGGGAAGGCGGTATCGGGGACGACTTCCCGTACCTGCTCGGACATGAGGCCGCGGGGATCGTCGAAGCGGTGGGGGAGGGGGTGAGCGAGGTGGTCCCTGGCGACTTCGTGATCCTCAACTGGCGTGCGGTCTGCGGAAGTTGCCGTGCCTGTCGGCGCGGGCGCCCCTGGTACTGCTTCGCCACCCACAACGCCCGACAGCGGATGACCCTGCTGGACGGCACCGAACTCACCCCCGCGCTGGGGATCGGAGCCTTCGCGGACAAGACGCTGGTCGCGGCCGGACAGTGCACCAAGGTGGACCCGACCGCCGCGCCGGCGGCCGCCGGACTCCTGGGGTGCGGGGTGATGGCGGGTCTGGGCGCGGCCGTCAACACCGGGGCGGTGGGACGAGGGGACAGGGTGGCCGTGATCGGGTGCGGCGGAGTCGGCGGTGCCGCGATCATGGGCGCGCGGCTGGCCGGGGCCGCGCGGATCATCGCAGTGGACATCGACGACCGCAAACTCGCCACGGCGATACAGCTCGGCGCGACGCATGTCGTCAACTCCCGGGAATCCGACGCGGTGACGGCGGTACGCGAGCTGACGGGCGGCTTCGGCGCGGACGTGGTCATCGACGCGGTGGGCCGCCCCGAGACCTACCTACAGGCGTTCCACGCGCGGGACCTGGCCGGCACGGTTGTCCTGGTCGGTGTTCCGACACCGGACATGAAACTCGAACTGCCCCTGCTGGACGTCTTCGGCCGCGGCGGCGCGCTGAAGTCGTCCTGGTACGGCGACTGCCTGCCCTCCCGCGACTTCCCGATGCTGATCGAGCTCTACCTCCAAGGCCGCCTCGATCTCGACGCGTTCGTCTCCGAGACCATCACCGTCGACCAGGTCGAGGGTGCTTTCGAGCGGATGCACAAGGGGGATGTCCTGCGGTCGGTGGTGGTCCTGTAACGGCGTCACGGATTTTCCGGGCCGGCCTTCCGAAGCCGGCGGCGGGCGGACGCGAGCAGAGACGCCAGGTCGGACACGGAACGGACACCGCCGAACACGTAGTGGTCGGGGCGGGCGAGAACCGCTTCGCAGGACCGCTGACGCATCCACGGGTCCAGGACGGGCTGTTCCTCCTGGAACCCGTCGGTCCCACCCGTCTCTGCTTCGTTCACCAGGTGTACGAGGCGAACGGGGAATCCGCCCTTTCTGCGGTGCGTGCGCAGAGCGGGCTCGACCTGTGAGACATCTGCGCCGCATCGCACGACCAGCCGAAAGGCACTGCCGGTGAACTCGTCCAGCAGTCCTCTGCGGGCCTGGCCGTCGGTCACTCGCGGCTGCGGCAGTATGTCACCCCGAGCCGGGAACTCCTCGGTCGCGAGGAAGCCCGCCAGGAGTCCGGGAATGAGGGACTGGCGGACGGTTCCCTCCGGCCTGGCCGCCAGCTCCGCCAGCAGGTCCTTGTCGCGATCGGCGGCGGTGGCTTCGTCACGCTCGCAGATGAGCCGCCCGAACTCCTTCGCGGTGAGCGTCACCTGACGCACATGCGGCTCGCGTTCCTGCTGGTACGTGTCCAGCAGGGACCCGGCGGCGCCGTGCCGGATGTGCAGGGCCAGCTTCCACATCAGGTTCGAGGCGTCACGTATGCCCTGGCACATGCCCTGGGCGAGGAACGGCGGCGTCATGTGCGCCGAGTCGCCCAGGAACAGCAGCCGCCCCACACGCCATCGCTTCAGGACGAGGGCGTGGAATCGATAGGTGGCCGCGCGCCAGAGGTCGTAGTCCTCGGGCGGCAGCCAGCGGGAGAGAAGGGCGCGGATGAAGGCCGGGTCGGACACGTCCTCAGGGCGCTCGCCAGGGTTGATCATGAATTCCCACCGGCGGTGGTCGCCCGGCCCCACGATGAACGTGCTCGGTCGTGCCGTCTCGCAGAACTGGACGTTCGTCGTGGGCAGTTCGCCTCCCGCACCCGGGCGGAGCCGTACGTCCACCACCAGCCACGGCTGATCGAACCCCAGGTCCTCCATGCGCATGCCCGTACGCTTGCGCAGCGGACTGCCGCCGCCGTCACAGGCCAGCACATAGCGGGCCCGCAGCGTACGTCGGCCCCGGGTGGCGTCGACCGTCTCGACCGTGGCGCCGTCGTCGTCGAGGCGTACGTCCGTCACCTCTGTGCCGAGGCGTACGTCGATGCCGGGCGCTCGTGCGACTCGCTCGCGCAGCGCGCCTTCCAACTGCGGCTGCAGGAAGACGTAGTTGGGTGCCCAACCCAGCAGGTGGGGCGGCGGCGCCGTGTGGATGCGCTTGATGACCTGACCACCGCTGTTGTGGTACTCGGAGGGCCGGTAGGGCATGACATGGTCCGCGAGCGTGTCGGCGAGGCCGAATCCGGCGAACACGCGCATGGCTTCCTGGTCGAAGCCGATGGCACGGGGGAGGGGTTCGACCTCGGTGGCCCGCTCGAGGACCACCGCCCGCAGACCGAGGTCATGAGCCAGGTTCGCCGCCGTGGCACCGACGGGCCCCAGGCCCACGATCACCACATCCGCGTCGAATTCGTCGGACGCGCGCATGGTCAGTGGCCCCGCTCGATCCAGGCACCGAGGTGCGGGGCTTCGGCGCTGATGGTGGTCGGGTCGCCGTGGCCGGTGAGGACCTTGGTGTCGGGCGGGAGCGTGAGCAGGCGGTCGCGGATGGAGTCGATGATCGTCGGGAAGTGGGAGAAGGAGCGGCCGGTGGCGCCCGGGCCGCCCTGGAAGAGGGTGTCGCCGGTGAACACCGCGCCGAGCCCGGGATCGTGCAGGCAGACCGCGCCCGGTGCGTGGCCCGGGGTGTGGATCACCGTGAGGTCGGCGCCGGCCGCCTCGATGACCTGGCCGTCGACGAGATGGGCGTCGGGGTCGCGGTCGGGGTGGGTCTGCTTCCACAGCGGCAGGTCGTCGGGGTGCAGCCAGATGGTGGCGCCGGTGCGGTCGGCCAGGGCCGGCGCGGCGTCGATGTGATCGTTGTGAGCGTGTGTGCACACGATGGCCTTCAGGCGGCGGTCGCCCACGGCCTCGAGGATGGCGTCGGCGTCATGGGCGGCGTCGATGACGATCGCCTCGTGGTCGTCGCCGACGATCCACACGTTGTTGTCGACGTCCCAGGTCCCGCCGTCGAGGCTGAACTGACCGGAAGTGACAAGACGTTCGATACGAGCGGTCATCAGAACACCACCACCGAGCGCAGGACGTCACCGTGGTGCATCCGCTCGAAGGCCTTCTCCACATCGGTCAGTTCGATCGTCTCGGTCACGAACTTGTCCAGCGGAAGACGGCCCTGCAGATGCAGATCGATCAGCATCGGGAAGTCACGGGACGGCAGGCAGTCGCCGTACCAGGAGGACTTCAGCGAGCCGCCACGGCCGAAGACGTCGAGGAGCGGGAGTTCGAGCTTCATCTCGGGGGTGGGCACGCCGACCAGGACCACGGTCCCGGCGAGGTCGCGGGCGTAGAAGGCCTGCTGGTACGTCTCCGGGCGGCCGACCGCCTCGATGACGACGTCGGCGCCGAAGCCGCCGGTCAGTTCCTGGATCGCCTCGACCGGGTCGGAGTCCTTGGAGTTGACCGTGTGGGTGGCGCCCATGGACCGGGCGGTCTCCAGCTTCCGGTCGTCGATGTCCACGGCGATGATCTTCGCCGCGCCCGCCAGGTTCGCCCCGGCGATCGCCGCGTCGCCCACGCCACCGCAGCCGATGACGGCCACGCTGTCCCCGCGGCCGACGCCGCCGGTGTTGATCGCCGCGCCGATGCCCGCCATCACACCGCACCCGAGCAGCCCGGCCACCTGCGGTGCGACGCTCGGGTCGACCTTGGTGCACTGCCCGGCCGCGACCAGCGTCTTCTCGGCGAAGGCGCCGATGCCCAGGGCCGGGGACAGCTCGGTGCCGTCCAGCAAGGTCATCTTCTGCTTGGCGTTGTGGGTGTTGAAGCAGTACTGCGGCCGTCCGCGCAGACAGGCCCGGCACTGACCGCACACCGCACGCCAGTTCAGGATCACGAAGTCGCCGGGTGCCACGTCGGTGACGCCCGCGCCGACCGACTCCACCACGCCGGCGGCCTCGTGCCCGAGGAGGAAGGGGAACTCGTCGTTGATGCCGCCCTGCTTGTAGTGCAGGTCGGTGTGACAGACCCCGCAGGCCTGCACCTGTACGACGGCTTCCCCGGGGCCGGGGTCCGGCACGACGATCGTCTCCACCCGGACCGGCTCGTCCTGGCCCGGTGCGATCACGCCGCGTACTTCCTGCGCCATGGTGTCAGTTGCCCTTCTCGGAGTAGTCGTGGAAGCCGCGCCCGGACTTCCGTCCGAGCAGTCCTGCTTCGACCATGCGCAGCAGCAGCGGCGGCGCGGCATGCAGGGGTTCCTTGAAGTCCGCGTACATCGCGTGGGCGATCGCCGCGAGGGTGTCAAGGCCGATCAGGTCGGCGAGCCTCAGTGGCCCGAGGGGGTGGGCGCAGCCGAGGACCATGCCGTTGTCGATGTCCTCCGCCGAGGCGAAGCCGGACTCCAGCATCCGGATGGCGGACAGGAGGTAGGGCACCAGCAGGGCGTTCACCACGAAGCCCGCCCGGTCCTGGGAGCGGATCACCTGCTTGCCGAGCGTGCCGGTGACGAACTCCGCCGCCCGGGACTGGGCCCCAGGACCTGTCAGCAAGGAGGGCACGATCTCCACCAGGTCGAGGACGGGGACCGGGTTGAAGAAGTGCACCCCGATCACCTGGTGCGGTCGTGCGGTGGCCATGCCCAGCTTCATCACGGGCAGCGAGGAGGTGTTCGACGCGAGCAGTGCGTCCTCGCGTACGACGACCCGGTCGAGGGCCGCGAACAGGCGGAGTTTCACCGCCTCGTCCTCCGTCGCCGCCTCCACCACCAGGTCCCGGTCGGCCAGTTCGGCCAGGTCGGCGGTGACCCGGAGCCGTCCGAGGGCGGCGTCGCGCTCCTCGCCGGTGAGCTTCCCGCGTCGTACGCCCCGGTCGAGGGAGGTGGTGATCCGGGCCCGGCCGGCCGCGGCCGAACCCGGACTCACCTCGTGGACCACGACGTCCAGCCCGGCCCGGGAGCAGACCTCGGCGATACCCGCGCCCATCAGACCGCAGCCGACGACGCCGACCCTGCTGATGTCCGCGGTCCGAGCGGTCACCGGAAGGCCGCCTGCCCGGTCAGGGCCTGGCCGATCATGAGGGTGTGCATCTCGACGGTGCCCTCGTAGGTGAGGATCGACTCGAGGTTGTTGGCGTGCCGGATGACCGGGTACTCCAGCGAGATGCCGTTGGCGCCCATGATGGTGCGGGCGGTGCGGCAGATCTCCAGCGCGCTGCGGGTGTTGTTGAGCTTGCCGTAGCTGACCTGCTCGGGGCGCAGTCCCCGGTCGTCCTTCACACGCCCGAGATGGAAGGCGAGCAGCGTGCCCTTGGCCAGTTCGATGGCCATGTCGGTCAGCTTGGCCTGGGTCAGCTGGAAGCCGCTGATGGGGCGGCCGAACTGCACCCGGTCGCCGGCGTAGGCGAGGGCGGCCCGGAAGGACGAGCGGGCGGCGCCCATGGCACCCCAGGCAATGCCGTACCGGGCCTCGTTGAGGCAGGACAGCGGGCCCTTGAGGCCTCGCACCTCCGGCAGCGCCGCGCTGTCGGGCAGGCGTACGGAGTCCAGGACGAGTTCGCTGGTCACCGAGGCTCGCAGGGACATCTTGTGCTTGATGGCGGGCGCCGAGAAGCCGGGGGTGTCGGTGGGGACGACGAAGCCGCGGATGCCGTCGTCGGTGCGGGCCCAGACCACGGCCACGTCGGCGACCGAGCCGTTGGTGATCCACATCTTGCGGCCGTCGAGGACCCAGTCGCCGCCGTCACGGCGGGCGTTGGTGCGCATGCTGCCCGGGTCGGAACCGGAGTCGGGCTCGGTCAGCCCGAAGCAGCCGATGGCGGTGCCGGCGGCGAGCTGGGGCAGCCACGCCTTCTTGTGCTCCTCGGAGCCGAAGGCGTGGATCGCGTACATGGCGAGGGAGCCCTGGACCGAGACCAGGGAGCGCAGTCCGGAGTCGGTGGCCTCCAGTTCGAGGCAGGCCAGGCCGTAGTCGACGGCGCTCATGCCGGCGCAGCCGTAGCCCTCCAAGTGCATGCCCAGCAGGCCGAGTCCGCCGAGTTCCTTGGTGAGGCCGTGGATGTCCTCGATGGCGCCTCGCTCGAACCACTTGGCGATGTGCGGCTCCACGCGCCGGTCACAGAAGGTGCGCACGGCGTCGCGGACGGCGCGCTCGTCGGGGGTCAGGAGGCTGTCCAGTTCCACCAGGTCCAGGGGATCGGCCGGGCGGCCGGGGTTCTGCGTGTGCACGAGTGCTCCAGAAGTCAGCAGCGGGGAAGGGGAGTCGGAAAGGAGAGGACCGCCGGAAGGGAAGTCGACCGGCGGCCCCTTGCTCCAGGGCGGCCGTCAGGCCCGCAGGCCGCTCACGAAGCGGCGGTCGGGCTGATGACGAAGTTGCTGAAGCCGCCGTTGCGCACGGCGATCCCGCCGATGGCGTCGTTGACCTGTTCCAGCGGATACACGTGGTGCTCCAGCGGGCTCAGGTCCAGCAGACCCGCCCCCGCCATGTCGGCCATGGTCTGGCCCTCGGCGGAGGTGAACCACGCCGAGCCGATCAGCCGGAGCTGCTGGTCCATCATCCGGTGGATGTCGATCGGCAGGTCTCCGGCGACGGCGCCGATGTTGACGGCGATACCGCCGCGTGCCATGGCCCGCATGCCCGCCCGGAAGGTCTCGTGCGGGGCGCCGGGGCCGAGGGCGTCGATGTAGATGTCGACACCGTATCCGCCGGTCTCCTCGTGGATCCACTCGTCGAGCGGGCCGTCATCGAGGGAGTGCAGGTGCAGCCGACCGCCGGCGAGCTTGCTCACCTGGTCGAGGAGAGCCTTGTCCCGGCCGGTGCCGTACACGTGGGTGAGGCCCATGGCGGGTGCGAGGAGCGCGGCGGCGATGCCCAGGGTGCCGCTGATGCCGTTGATGAGGATGGTCTTGCCCGGGCCGGCGTCGGCCTTGCGCAGTGCCGAGTACATGGTGCCGATGTAGCCGAACCGGGCGGCGGCCTCGAAGGAGAGTGAGTCCGGCAGTTTCACCAGGCTGTACGCCGGGGCCACCATGTACTCGGCGAGGCCGCCCTGGTAGCGGTCGAGCAGGTCGACGGCGGTAGCGGAGAAGCCGAAGTAGCCGGCGAAGGCGTAGCTGGCGCAGTTGATGGAGTCGCCGCCGCGGCAGGAGCGGCAGGAGCCGCACGAGCGGCCCGGGTTGACGTAGACCCGGTCGCCGGGCTTGAAGGCCTGGACGCCCGCACCGACCGCCTCGACCACGCCCGCCGGGTCGAGGCCGAAGATCGCCGGCAGGGTCGGCAGGGGGCTGTGCGGGAACCAGGTCGTCCACATGTTCAGGATGTTGGCGAGGTTCGGAACGATGTTGCAGGCGTGCACGGCCACCCGGACATCACCGGGGCCGGGCTCGGGTACGGGCAGTTCCTCGATCCGCATCGGCTCGCCGACGGCGTGCATCCGCGCGGCTCGCATGGTCGCACTCATGGCCACTCCTTCGTGGTGTGGAGATGTCGCCGGTGGAGCCGGCCCCCATCTCGTAGGTCGGGGATGTAGGTGTGGGGGCGAGGGATCTGCGTGGGGCTCTCTGGGTGGGGCGGGAGGTACGGCTCCGGGACGGCGCTGCCGACCTTCGTACGGCACTGTCGGGCCGGTCCGGCATCGCAGCGGTCTTCGTGCGGAGTGACCGGCCGCCCGGTCGCGCCGGGCGTCGTCGCCCGTACGGCGGGTGTGATCTCAGTCGTCCAACAGCGTCGTCAGGCGCTGTCGCTGGAGTTTTCCGGTCGCCCCGCGGGGGAGTGCGGGGACGACGCACAGGCGGCGGGGCCACTTGTGGCGGGCCAGCCGTCCGTGGAGGTGGGTACGGACGGCGTCGAGCGTGATGGGCTCGCCGGAGTCGGAGACGAGGAACGCGGTCACCACCTCGCCCCACACCTCGTCCGGCGCCCCGGACACCGCGACCTCGACGACGCCCGGAAGGTCGGCCAGCGCGTTCTCGACCTCGGCGGGGTCGACGTTCTCACCGCCGGTGATGATCGTGTCCTTGACCCGGCCCACGACCTCCAGCCGTCCCGCCGCGTCGACCCGTCCCCGGTCGCCGCTGTGGAACCAGCCCTGGCTGTCGGTGGCGGGCCGCAGCCCGGTCGCCGTCCAGTAGTGCGCGGCGACCGACGGCCCGCGCACCCAGATCTCGCCGGCGGCACAGGTCGGTGCGGGTATCCCCGCCCCGTCCGCGACCATCAGGTCGACATGGGGCACGGCCCGCCCCGCGACGGCGGCGGTCGTGCCGAGTGGCGAGTACGTCACCCCGGCACAGGTCTCCGTCAGCCCGTAGGAGTCGGCGACCCCGATACCGCGCTCGTGAAGCCGGGCCCGGGTGCCCGACTGGGCGGGCGCCCCGCCGGACAGGATCCACCGCAGGGTGTCCAGGTCACCGCTCGTGAACCGGGGGTGCCCGGCCAGCAGCGCGGCCATCGCCGGTACCGCGAACGCGCAGGTCACCCGGTGGTCGCGGACCAGGTCGGTGAACAGGTCCGGCTGGAACCTCGGTGCCAGCACCACTGTTCCGCGCCGCGCCCAGGTGTACTGCGGCAGCCCGCCCAGCACGGCCACATGGGCCAGCGGGGTGGAGACGAGGGCGATGTCGTCCTCGCCGACGGGCAGCAGGGACAGTCCGTTGACCATGCTCCAGTACAGGTTGTCGTGGGTGAGCGCGACCCCCTTGGGACGGCCGGAGGTCCCGGACGTGAACGCGATGACCGCGACGTCGGACCCGCTGGGCGGCTCGGGATCGGCGGCCGGCGTGGCCGCTTCCCCTCCGGGGTGCAGTTCGTCCCACGTCAGCCGGAAGCACATACCGTCGTCTCGGGCCGGCCCCGCGTCGAGGAAGTGCTCGTCACCGACCGTCGCACGCGGCGTGGTCTCCTCGTGGAACACCGCCAGTTCGCCGCCGGTCACCTGGGGATGGACCGGTACGAGGACCGCGCCGATCCGTGTCACGGCGAAGAGCGTGATCAGCGCCTCGGGCCGGGCCGACCCCTGCATCAGGACGCGGTCGCCCCTGCGTACCCCGAACGTGTCGAGACGGGTGGCCGTGCGCCGTACGGCCAGGTCCAGCTCGGCGTAGTTCCAGGACCTGTCCGCGAAGACCAGGGCGGTGCGCGAGCCGGCCTCGGCCGCGCTCGTCAGGAGATGGGCGCCGAACCACGTGGCGGTGGCGTCTGCGGTCATGCCCGCACCTCCTTCGTACGCCGGCCGCGGGCGAGGGCGCCGAGGGTGGTCCCCGCGAGATCGGCGGGGGAGACGGGCGGGTCCTGCTGGAGCAGCCGACGGGCCGCCACGTGCTCGGCGGGCCAGTTCAGCGTCTCCACGGCCACCAGCCGTTCGTCCCGGAAGGCGTACGCGGCCAGCCGATCGGGGGTGTCGCCGGGCACCACCCGCACCTCGTCGGTGCTCGCCCGCAACCCGGCGATCTGGAGCTTTACCGGACCCTGGTCGCTCCAGAACCACGGCAGACTCCCGTACGGTTCCGGGGCGCCCCCGGCGATACGACGGCCCACGAGCGTTCCCTGGTCGATCGCGTTCTGTACGGACTCCAGCCGGACCAGCCCGTCCGCGTGCGGATGCGGATACCGGGCGCAGTCGCCCACGGCGGAGACCCGGGGGTCGGAGACCGAGCGCAGCTGCTCGTCCACGATCACCCCGTCGTCGACCGTCAGACCCGCCTCGCGGGCCAGTTCGTCCCTGGGCGCGGCTCCGATGCCGTAGACCACGAGATCGGCGGGGAGCGGGCCCCGGCTGGTGAGGACCCGGTGGGCCTTCCCGTCCGTGCCCTCGATCCGCTCGACGGCCGTCCCGGTGTGGATCCGGATGCCGTCGTGTTCGTGCCGCTCCCGCAGGTGCCGCTGGAGCTGGGGTGAGACGGCCCGGCTGAGCAGCCGGTCGGCCATTTCGACCACTGTCACGTTCGCTCCCCGTGCCCGGGCGACCTGGGCCAGTTCCAGTCCGATGAAACCGCCGCCCACGACCACCACGTCACGGGCCGTCGTCAGGGCCCGGCCGATCGCGAGCGCGTCGTCGGCGGAGCGCAGCGCGTGGACGCCCGCCAGCTCGGCGCCGGGGACGGGCAACGGGCGGTTGCGCGCGCCGGTCGCCAGGACGAGGTGCTCGTACGGCACCCGCTCGCCCGAACCGGTGGTCACCGTGCTGGCGGCCGTGTCGACAGCGGCGACGTACTCACCGAGCCGGAGACCGATGTCCCGCTCGCGGTAGAACGACTCGGGCACCAGGTCGACGCCCAGGCTCTCGGGTCCGGTGTGGGCCTTCTTGGACAGCGGAGGGCGCTGGTACGGCAGCCGGGCCTCGTCCGCGAACACGGTGACCGGGCCGTCGTACCCCGCACCGCGCAGGGCCTGGACGACACTGAAGCCGCTCTGCCCGCCGCCGACCACCACCACGCCGCTCACACCTGCTCCTCGGGCACGTGGACGACCAGCCCGTCGAGCGCGTCGGAGACCTGGACCTGGCAGCTGAGCCGGCTGGTGGGCCGGCGTTCGGCGGCGGTGAAGTCCAGCATCTCGTCCTCGATGTCGTTCGGCGGTCCCACCAGCTCGCTGTGCCGTTCGTCGACGTAGACGTGGCAGGTGGCGCAGGAGGCGTTTCCGCCGCACTCCGCGACGATGCCGTCGACGCCGTTGGACACGGCCGCCTGCATGAGAGCCGTCCCGGAGTCGGCGGTGACCTTGCGTTGGGTGCCGTCGGGCAGCTCGAAGATGACGATGGGCATGAAGTCCTCCCGGTGGGGCTCAGGCTTGCCAGGCGACGTGCAGCGAGGTGAGTCCCCGGAACACCCAGCCCTCCAACAGGTCCTCCGCGCCCTCGGTGAGGCGGAGTCCCTTGAGGCGGCTGAAGACGAGCGGCCAGGCGAGCGCGCTGACCTCGTGGCGCGCGACCCACGCGCCCATGCAGAAGTGCGGGCCGCCGCCGAAGGCGAGATGCGGGCGGTGGGGGCGGTCGATGTCGAACTCGTCGGCCCGTTCGAAGACCGACTCGTCCCGGTTCCCCGAGGCGATGACCAGGGCCACGCGGCTTCCGGCGGGGAGGGCGACGCCCGCGATCTCGTAGTCCTGGGTGAGCTGGCGGGGATACATGCCGATCGGCGAGATCCAGCGCGCGGTCTCCTCGAAGACCCGCTTCCACAGCCCCGGATCGGCGACGACCCGGTCGAGCACGTCCGGGCGGCGCAGCAGTGCTTGGGCACCGACCCCGAAGACGTCGCGCGGTTCGTTGACGCCGCCGCCGATGATGACCTTGATGTTGTTCTGGATCTCGGTGAGGGACACCGGGCCCGCCGCGTGGACCATGGAGGAGATCACCGAGCCGTCGGGCTCGCGCCGGGCGGCCTCGGCCATCTCGGCCACCGCGTCCTCGATGGCCCGGGTGGCCCGCTCGGCGCGCAGCCAGATGTCCGGGTCGTCGGCGTAGTTGCCGTTCGCGGCCATCATCGCCCGTGACCAGTCGGAGATGTCGTCGGAGCTCGCGTTGCGCAGCCCCAGGACCACGGCCAGGTTGGCTGCCGCGAGCGGCTCGGCGAAGTCGGCGATCAGGTCGGCCTCGCCGAGCCCGGCTATCCGGTCGAGCAGGTCGTGCGCGTTGCGTTCGAAGGTCCCGGCCCACAGGTCGCGGACCTGACGGGGGCGCGTCGGCGGTTCGGCCGCGGCCCGTAGCCGCCGGTGCTCCGGATCGTCCTCGCGGAGCAGGTTGGGGCCGACCGTGCGCAGCAGCAGCGAGCCCTCCTCGCGGGAGCTGAACACCTCCGGCAGCTTCTCCGCGTGGACGATGTCCTCGTACCGGGTCAGCAGATGCCGTCCGACCGACGGCACCCACGCCAGCGGTGCGGTGCGGCGCAGCTCCGCGTAGGCCGGGTACGGGTCGTCGCGCAGCTCGGCGAGATCCAGCTCGACGACGGGCGCACCCGGCGCCGCGGTCATCAGCGCGTTCACGCGGTGCCGCCGGAGCCGATCAGGACGAAGAAGAGCGTGGCGGGCTCGGTGCCGTTGTTGCGCCAGGCGTGCCGGGTGCCGTTCTGCACGATGAGGTCGCCGGGCCCCAGCGTGGCGACCTCGCCGCCGTCGAGGTCCAGGACGATCTCGCCGCTCAGGACGACGCCGTAGTCCACGGTGGGTGTGGTGTGCATGCCCGGGTTGTCCGGCTCGAACAGCTCCGCCAGGCCCGGGGTGGCCGCCAGCTGCTCGCCGGCGGCGGCCACCGGGTCCCAGGCCGGGTCGGCGTAGACACTGGCCGGCGGGAAGGTGACGGTCAGGGCTATCGTCTCGCCGGGGGCGGGGACGAACGACTTCAGGGACTCCGTCGGGTCGGCCGACGGAACGGCGGGCGCCGCCGTGTTCCACACCAGGGACCGGGCGAAGCCGGGGTGTGGGTGTACTGACGGGTGCGCGGCGGCTCGCCGTCACTGACGATCGCGGGCTTGCCGCTCGGGCTGACACCGGTGACGACACGACGAACCATGATTCTCTCCCTTGAGAAACCGACGGGGGCGTCAGGTGAAGGTGGCTGAACGTTAAAGCGCTTGAGAGATATTGGGTAGAGGTCTGACAGTCAAAGTTCTTACGAATTCGGGGGGTGACGCCATCCAGGGCTCCGGGCGACCGGGCGGGGCCGTTCAGTCTGCGGCCGGGGTCTCCTGATTGACCAGGGTCCGCAGCAGGTGAACCAGCTCACCGAGCTGGTCGTCGCGCAGCACCGCGGTCCACGCCCGCTCCCGGAGGGTCTGGGCTTCGATGGCCTTCCGCAGCGTCTCGCGGCCCTCCTCGGTGAGCTCGACGATCAGCTGGCGGCGGTCGGTCTCGTCGCGCCGACGGGTGACGAGACCGCGGTTCTCCAGGGTCGTCAGCGCGCTGGAGATGCTGGCGCGGGTGGACCCGGAGACCCGGCCGATGTCCTGCTGGGCGAGCCCGTCGTAGGCCCACAGGGCGTTGAGGATGCGGAATCCCGCCCAGGTCAGGCCGAGCGGCCGGTGGACGTGCTTCTCGAAGTCCTTGGTGAGCCGGGCTTCGAGCCGGGTGAGGTCGGTGACCATCTCGATCGCGTCGAGATCCCGTGGGTCGGTGGTGCCCAGCTCGCGGTGGTGGTGGCGCAGCAGTTCTGAGAACTCCCGGGTCCGGCGCAGACTCGTGGCTTCCGATTCCCCAACGGTGTCCGTCACGTTCTCCCACCCTCTCAGGTCCGGCCGGACCGAAGTCAGCCGCCGACTACCGGGTTGACCATAGTGCCGACGCCCGTGACCTCGGTCCGCAGGACCTTACCGTCGGTCAGGTAGAGCCGGGGCGTGCGGCGGACTCCGCAGCCGGCCGGGGTGCCGGTGAAGATCAGGTCGCCGGGCTCGAACGTCACCCGCTTCGACAGCCAGGCGATCAGCGCGGGCACGCTGAAGATGAGGTCCGAGGTGCGGCCCCGCTGCACCTCCAGGTCGTCGACCCAGCCGGCCACCTCGATGTCGTCGGGGTCCTCGAACTCGTCGACGGTCACCAGGTAGGGGCCGATCGGGCTGAAGGTGTCGTACGACTTCGGCAGCGTGAACTGGTTGATGGGCTTGCGCCACTGTTCCCTGCGGTCGCTGATGTCCTGACCTGCTGTGACACCTGCCACGTAGGACCAGGCGTCGGCCTCCGGGATGTTCTTGCCGACCTTACCCATCACCACCACGAGCTCGGCCTCGAAGTCGACCTTGTCGTACTGGGCCTCCACCACGACGGAGTCGTACGGCCCCACGACGGACGAGGCGAACTTGGCGAACACCGACGGCTCGTCCGGCACGGGGAGGTTGGACTCCTCGGCGTGCGCGCGGTAGTTGAGGGCGACACCGATGGCCTTGTACGGCTTGGCGACCCGGCCCAGTCGGCGAGTCTCGAACGGCTTCCAGTCCGCCGTCTCGGCCCGCTCGGCGAGGGCGCGCAGCTCGTCGTGGAGCGAGAGGTCGGAGAGCACCTCGAGGCGCGGCTCGATCGCCCCCTTGCTGGCGTCCGCGATGTCGAGGGCGAGATCGTCGCGGACGACGACCGGGCGGCCGGCGAGGTTGGCGAGCTTCATACGGCTTCTTCCTTCTCGGTCGTTTCGGGCAGCGGCAGTGCGAGGTCGCCCTCGACCTGGACCCCGAGGGTGTTGATCACCGTGGCGATCGTCAGGTACTGGCCGACGGTGTACAGCATGTCGATGACCTGCTCGGTACTCAGGTGGGCCGTCAGCCGTTCCCACAGGTCGTCGTCGACGCCCTGGCGGTCCAGGAGCGAGTCGGTGGCGGTGAGCAGCACCCGGTCCACCTCGTCGAGCCCCTCCCGGGTGCCGGTCGCGGCTGCAAGGATCGTCTCGTCGGCGAGGCCGGCCCGACGGGCGATCCGGACGTGCTGGTCCCACTCGTAGGCCGCCTGCGCCCGGGCCGCGATCCGAAGGATCATAAGCTCACGGGACTTCAGCGGCAGGGTGTTCTTCCCCAGCACGTGGTTGCCGAAGACGATGAAGCGGCGCAGCGCGTCCTCGTGGTGGGCGAGGGTCGCCCAGATCGTGTAGATCCGCCCGTCCTGGTCGCGGTACGGCGCCAGTGACGCCAGCGTCTTCTCGTGCAGCTCGCTCTCGTCGACGGGCTGCAGGCGGGCCTTCTCGGGCACTTCTCCCGGCATCGGGGACCTCCTCGGCTCGATGGCGCCAACGTATTGGTCAAAGTCTTGACCGTCAAGGGTCTAACAAATATCGTCCTGGTCATGACGATCCAGAGCCTTGGGTACGTGGGCATCGGTACGCCCGACCCGGATGCATGGGCGGAGTACGCCCGGACAGTGATAGGCCTCTCCGTCGAGACGGGGGAGCCCGGTGAGTTCGCGTCGCACCGCCTGCGGATGGACCAGCACCCGTTCCGCATGTGGCTCACCGAGGCACGGACCGGCGGCGTGACTGTCATCGGATGGGAGGTCCGCGACCCGGCCGCGATCGACTCGATGACGGTGCGCCTCAAGGAGGCCGGGGTCGACGTGAGCGCCGGCACGGACGAGGAGTGCCGCGACCGCCAGGTGGCCCGCATGGTGCACTTCACCGGTCCGCTGGGCATCCGCACTGAGTTGTTCTGCGGTCGCCGTCTCGCCCCGAGCCAGTTCGTCTCACCGCTGGGCGTCGACTTCGTGACGGGGGAACAGGGGCTCGGGCACGTGGTGATGAAGACACCGCGCGTCCAGGAGGCGGTGGACTTCTACGGCGACGTGCTGGGCTTCCGGCTGAGCGACACCGCCGACTACCCCTGGGGCACCTTCTACTTCCTGGGCTGCAACCCGAGGCACCACAGCATCGCCTTCATCCGCTCCTACAAGAACGAGGGCACCCACCACATCCTGTGCGAGGTGACCAGCCCGGAGGAGGTCGGCCGCGCCCTGGACCGGACCCGCGAGCACGACGTCCAGCTCATGGCGACACTCGGCAAGCACGCCAACGACGGGATGTTCTCCTTCTACATGACCTCACCCGCCGGCTTCGGCATCGAGATCGGTGCGGGGGGTGTGCAGGTCGACGAGAGCACCTGGGTGAGCCGCGTCTACACGGCCGACATCTGGGGTCACCACCCGGTGGACTGACACGGCCGGACGTCCGTCCGGTGGACCGACGGTACCGGTCCTTCCCTCACCGCCCTCGACGAAAGCAGCCGTAACCCATGCTTCAGAGTTTTCTGCAGGACACCTGGGTCACCCCCACGAGCAAGGCCGAGTCGGCGGTCGAAGTCCGCGACGCGGTCACCGGCGAGGCCGTCTGTCACGTCTCCTCCGAAGGACTCGACGTCGCCGAGGCGCTCGACCACGCCCGATCCGTCGGTGGTCCCGCCTTGCGCGCCCTCACCTTCACCCAGCGAGCCGGCCTCCTGGACGCGGTCGCCGCCGCGGTGCGTGCCCGTCGCGAGGAGCTCTACGCGCTCTCCGCCCGCGCCGGAGCGACTCTGTCGGACGCACGGTACGACATCGACGGCGGTATCCGCGTCCTGCGCGACTACGCGGCCCGGGCGCGGGCCGAACTCCCGGACGCCCCCTACCTGTTGGAGGGGCCTGCTGAACGCCTCGCGCGCGGCGAGGACTTCCTCGGCGTCCACCTCGTCACCCCTCACCGGGCCTGATGCTGCAGGTGAACGCTTTCAACTTCCCGGTCTGGGCCCCACTGGAGAAGCTGGCCCAGGCGGTACTGGCCGGAATGCCGAGCGTGGTGAAGCCGGCCACGCCCACCGCATACCTCACGGAACACCTCGTACGGATCGTGGCTGACGCCGCGGTGCTTCCCCCCGGTGCCCTGCAGATGGTCGCGGGGTCGGTCCGTACGGCGCTCGACCTGCTGGGCGAACAGGACGTGCTGTCCTTCACCGGCTCGGCCGCCACCGCCGAGACCCTGCGCACCCACTCCCATCTGGTGTCCCACTCCGTCCGGTTCAACGCGGAGGCCGACTCCGTCAACGCCATCGTGCTCGCCCCGGACACCACGCCGGGCTCCCCGCTGTTCGAGGCGTTCGTGAGCGAGGTCGTCACCGAGATGACGGTCAAGGCGGGTCAGAAGTGCACCGCGATCCGCCGGATCCTCGTTCCTCGCGTGCACGAACTCGCGGCCCTGGACGCGATTTCGGCCCAACTGGCCGGGGTGACCATCGGCGACCCTCGTGCGGAAGGCGTCCGGATGGGCGCGGTCGTCAGCCTGGAGCAACGTGACGACGTACGGCGGGCGGCGCGCGCCATCGCCGAGTCGGGCCGCTTCGTGCACGGTGACCCGGACAAGGTGCGGGTGGTGGGCGCCGACGCGGAGCGGGGTGCCTTCCTGGACACGCTGCTGATCTCCGCCGACCCGGACGCCGCCGCGCCTCACGAGGTCGAGCCGTTCGGGCCTGCGGCGACCGTGCTGGCGTACCGCGACACCGCCCACGCGACGGATCTGATCGCACGCGGCCGAGGCAGCCTCGCGGCCTCCGTGATCGGCGATGACCTCGCCTGGACGACAGCCTTCGTCCGGGAGGCGGCTCCGTGGCACGGACGCCTGCACCTGCTGGACTCGACGAACATGAAGCAGACCACCGGACACGGGTCCCCGCTCCCCGCCCTGCGTCACGGCGGCCCGGGCCGGGCCGGTGGAGGTTCCGAGATGGCGGGCACACGCGGAGTCCTGGACCTGATGCAGCGTACGGGACTCCAGGCATCGCCCAGGCTGCTGGACTCACTGCGGGACGGCGACGCACGCTCGTCGAACTAGCACTCCAGCGGGGCCTCTTCAATTCCACTGGTCGTCGGCGGTCTTTCAGAGCCGAGCGGGCTGACGGGGGATCAGGGGCCGGTTCGGGGCAGCCGTCGTTCAGGGTGGGCGCAGATGTGCAGGCTCGGGGCATGACGGCGGAGTTCGTCACGGGACGCCGGAGTGCCGAGTTGGAGAGGTTTTCCTGCGGATGAGCGGATGATTCGGCCGGGCTCAGGCGTGGCGCCGGATGCAGGACCGCGTCCGGAGCCTGCTGGGCCCGGTCGGGCGCAAGAGCAGTCGCCAGTCGGTCTGGGCGCCGGTCACAACTGTGCCTACAGGCTGCGGCATCTGCTCTCGCGCAGCGGATGGGACCCGGACGAACCGCGGGGCGACGTTCTGGAGTACGTGGCTGAGCGGCTCGGCGCCCCAGACGACGTTCCCGGTGGGCGATGCCGGCGGATCTCCCTCCATGAAGCCCGGCTCACGCCTTCTTGCGCAGCTGGCACGAGCACCGAGTATTCACCGATTTCCACGACCGGCCGCACGGCCGGGTGCGTGAGCACGAAAGCCGGCAGACCGGGCCGGGATCATCGACGCGCAGTCGGTGCGTGCCGCCGCGACGGTGCCGGCCGCCTCACGCGGCTACGACGGCGGGAAGAGGGCGCCGGGCGGCGAGTGGCACATGGTCCAAGGCCGGTGAGTCGCGAGTCTTAGGAGCCGACGGCGGGCGGTGGTGAGGAGTGGGATCGAGGGGGAGAACCGTTGCAGTCGAAGACGGTGGGCCCCGTCTGCGGTTTCCGCCGGTCAGGGCGAGCATCGGCAGCCATGCGGGGAGTTCGGGAGCGATCTGGACGATCTGCAGCAGGATAGGCCTCCTGGCGGAGTCGTGCTTTCCTCGGGATCTTCGGGACGGCTTGCAGGTGGCGTCGGTGATGGTCCCTGCAACGGAGTACGACAGCCGACGAGCCGCCCGTCGGGCCTGGAGAGCCGGTCGAGGAGGCGTGTGCCGCCGCCGGAGTCGGTCCGCGTCAGCGTCTGGCGTTCCCGCCGCAGTCCTTTCGCGAGTTGGGCCAGGTCCGGCCTGGCGGTATCGATGCGGTCGGCGGTGTCGGAGTCCGCGTTGCCGAGCCGCAGCAGGGCGGCCACAGGGTCCCCGGACCCGCCCTGGCCCGGCTGTGAACGGAGATTGCGACGAGGGGATGATGACGGAAGGTCATCTTCCAGGTCGCGGCGGCATCCCATTTCTCGGAATGCGCGAGCACGTGCACGCCGTCGATGTCCACGACCACGTGCCTGCGGGCGGCCGGAGCAGGGTCCACAGCCCACACCCAGGCACGCGTCCGTATTTTGTAATGTACGGGCCTGTTGTTCCAGGCCAGGAGCATTTATCGCATTGGCGATCGGGCCTCTGGCAGGCCGCCCCGGGAATGCTCGAAGTTAGCAGTACGGACCATCTAAGTTAAGTCTTGACGACGAGGTAGGGGCAATCCATGATTCGGGCTACAAGACGCTTAAATCGCTCTAAAGGAAGTTCTCATGGGTATCGCCCTGATGGGATGCGGGCGCATCGGGCGTGTTCACGCCGAGTTGATTGCCCTGCACCAGAAGGCCGAACTCGTTCGGATCTGCGACCCTGCGGAGATCGCCGCGCGGGAGGTGGCCGCCCTGTTCGGCGGCATCCCGGGTTCCGGCACGGACGTGGCGCTCACGGATCCGGAGGCGGATGTGGTGGCCGTCGCCTCGCCGACACCGGCCCACGTCGACCTCCTCACCCGCGCGATAGAGACGGGCAAGGCCGTGCTGTACTGCCGTGCCGGTATCGGTGCCTCCGCTTCCCGGGTCATGGTCGGGTTCAACCGCTGCTTCCAATCCTCCTTGTGTGCGGCGCACGACCGCGTGGCGGGCTGTGCCCGGCCGGCTGGAGCAGCTGATCGTCATCATCCGGGACCCCGCATCCGCCCCGGCCGAATACCTGCGGACTCCCGTTGGTCTGTTCCGGGACATGACCACCCACGACCCGGACATGGCACGCTTCTTGCTCGTCGAGGTCGTCGAGGTCTCGGCGGTGGGCAGCAGTCTGGTCGCCGCCTGCATCCCGGCCCCCGGCGCTGTCGGCGGGGCATTGGTCACGCTGCGCGGGGCGGACGGCGCGCCGGCGCACATCACCCACGGCCGCCGCTGCACCTCCGGCTACGACCGGCGCCTGGAGGCTCTCGGCGCACTCGGCACGCTTTCGGTGGGCAACCTGCCCCCCGACGGCGCCCGTTGATTCAGCGCGGAGGGCACCGAAGGTGCCTCGCCCCACCTGAGCTTCTTCCTCGATCCTTACACCTCCGCCTCCCGCGCCGAACTCGCCCACTTCATCCACGCGATCACCAGCGGGGTCGCGCCCCAGCCCGACTTCGACGACGGTCGTGCCAATCTCGGGCCGGCCTACGTGACCGGGGAGAGCCTGCACACCGGACGCATGGTGAAGGTCGACCCGGCGACGCGCGGGGAACCGCGACGACAGCGGTTCGCCCGGGGCTCCTCTCCGTTGCGGGGAGCGGCAGGGAGATGGCCACAGCACTGAAGTGCCCGCGGCGTGCGGACCTGGTCGCGGTCGGTGGCCGTGCCGTTCTCGGCCCCGTGTGCATTCGGCTGCTTGTCTCGATGCCCGCCGAGTGGACGATCAAGGGCCTCAGTGCAGGCACGCGCGTGCTGTTCGAGAACCCCTTCGCCCTCAACCAGATGTACCGCCACCGCCCCCAGGCCCTCCTCATACGCACATTCGTCGCGGACGGCGCGATCGGCCGCCTCGCGTACATCCGCGCCGCACTGACGGTCTCTTCCCTCGGCGACATCCGGCGCAACCGCTCCTGCCCTGACAGACAGGGCGACAAGAACAGGAAGTCCCTGCATGCCCGGAATCGTTCGGTCTTTCCTCCGCCGTGGAACAGCGCTGCCCCTGCGCGATGTCGTGAGCTGGCACACCATCCGTGGGCGTATGACGGTCATCCTCGCCGTCCCCACCTGTCTCCTGCTGGTCCTGCTCGGAACGGCGGGAGCACAGCAGATCCAGGCATACAGTGACGCGCGCGACACCAAGTCGCAGATCGCAGTGACCCTCCGTATCCAGGGGCTGGTGCATCGCCTGCAGGAGGAGCGCACCTTCACCGAGGGCCTGATCGGCGGTGAGAAGAGTTACCGGGCACAGATGGGCGACGCACGCGAAAAGGCCGATGTCTTCCGCCGTGAGCTGAGCGACGAACCGGTGGTGGCCAAGATCCTGGGCAGTGCGGACCGGTTGGCCTCGGTCCGCGCGTCCGTTGATTCCGGTTTCGCCGACAAGAAGGAGACCCACACGTACTACACCAAGTTGATCAGCGCCCTGAACGCCGCGGACCCCACGAAAGACACGGCCACACGGAGCGATGATCAGTTGCGCAAAGATCTGGACGCGCTGCAGGCCCTCGGCGAGGCGAAGGAGGCAGGTGGCCAGGAGGGCAGCCTGCTCAGCGGTGTTCTGGCGGCGGGTGCATTCCGTGCAACCAGTTACCCGGATTTCATGCAGGCGCGAGCGACCCGTCTCTCGGCCATGGCCCGCTTCTACGGGAGTGCCACTCCCTCCCAGCGTGACGCCGTCCTGAAGATGTTCTCCTCCGCGGTGGCCAAGCGCGTCGACACCATCGAGAACGCGGCTCTGATGGCTTTCGACGGGGACAGAATTCCGTACACCGCCACGGAATTCTCCCGCAACATGGTCCGCGTCGACAGCACGATGTACGACGCGCAGCGGAGGGTCGACGCGGACGCGCAGGCCCGGGCCAACTCCCTCAGTGACGATGCCGCCGCCACCTTGACCGGGTACCTCGTCCTCGGTCTGGTGGTCATCGCCGCCCTCAGCGCGGCCGCTGTTCTCGCCGGCCGTTCCATCACCAGGCCCCTCAACGCGCTGGCCCGCGAGGCCGACGACGTTGCCCAGCGCCGCCTGCCGGAGACCGTGGCCCGCATCCAGGGTGGCGAGTTGACCCAGGACGAAGAGGGTGACCGGCCCGCCGACAGCGCGCAGGAGATCTCCCGTGTCGTCACGGCCCTGCACAACGTCGAGCGCACGGCCGTCGGTCTGGCCGCCGAGCAGGCCGTGCTGCGCCGCAACACCTCCGAGTCCCTGGCCAGCCTCGGCCGCCGTAACCAGGGACTCGTGCGCCGGCAGCTGGCCCTCATCACGGCCCTCGAACAGCAGGAACTCGATCCCGAGGCGCTCGCCGAGCTGTTCGAACTCGACCACCTCGCCACTCGTATGCGCCGCAACGCCGAGAGCCTGCTGGTCCTCGTCGACGAACGCAGCCCGCAGATCGGGAGTGTGACCGCCAGCAGCCGCGAACTCGTGCAGTCCGCCGTCGGCGAGGTGGAACAGTACAGGCGAGTCGTTCTGGCCGAGATCGAGCCCCGTCGAATCAGCGGGCGAGCCGTCGCCGAGCTGTCCCACCTGCTCGCCGAACTGATCGAGAACGCCCTCACGTTCTCACCGCCGGAGCAGGCCGTGGACGTCTACGGCTGGAAGGACGGCGAGGACTACTGCATCGCCGTCGTCGATCACGGCGTCGGCATGTCCTCCGAGGACCTGGCCCGCGCCAATGCCCGTATCGCCGGAAAGGAAGCATTCCTCGTCGCTCCCACCCGATTCCTTGGCCACTACGTGGTGGGCCGCCTTGCCCATCGTCTCGGTGTCGAGGTCCTGCTCTCGGACACCCCTGCCGGGGGTGTGTCCGTGCTCGTCACCCTCCCTGCCCAGATCCTCGCCCCTGACGAGGCGCCGTCGCCTGATCGGCGGAAGTACGTCTCATCCATGCTCAACGGCTTCCGCGCAGGCGTTGCGCGTGCCGAAGCCAGATAGGAACACCAGTGACCTCCGCACATCAGAACTTCGCCTGGCTCGTCTCCGACTTCGTCCGCTCCACCGATGGCGTGAACCACGCCGTCGCAGTCTCCTCCGACGGCCTTCTCATCGCGGCGTCGGAGGGCCTCGGCCGCGACAATGCCGACCATCTTGCCGCCCTGGTGTCCGGCATCGTGTCCCTGACCCAGAACGCCGCCGACGCCTACGGCTACCGCGGTATGAAACTCGTCATGATCGAGATGGTCGACGGGTTCATGATGGTCAACCACATACGGCACGGCTCCTGCCTGGGCGTCCTCGCGGCGGACGGCTGCGACGTCGGTCTGGTCGGCTACGAGATGGCCGTCCTCGCCGATCGCGCCGGCGCGCTGCTCACCCCGCAGCTCATCGGTCAACTCCATTCGGCCCAGCACACACGTTGACGGCGACGTCGGGGCCTGGGGACCGTGCCGTGGTCCCCAGGCCCCGGCGTGTCCGTGGTGAACGGAGTCCCCACCACGCTAGCCTTCGTGCGCGCGCGTGACGCCGGTGCCGGCCGGCTTCGAGGAGCATGTCGGCAGCCAGCCGATCGCGGCGGACGGTCCGCCGCCGTGACCGTCAATTCGTGAATGCTGGCTACGGCGACTGAAACCGGGTCCCGGCGCGCATTCCGTGAAGGCGATCATGTTCCGTACGCCCGTGACGCTGGGCCACGTTGCCGGGATCCTGGCTGACGTGTGAGGACTTGACCGGGAGGCTGTTTCCGCATCTGGAAGCGGTACCGGTGGAGCAAGTGACGCGGTACGCGCCGAACGGCTCAACACCCGCAGTGAGCTGGAGCGTTGGGCCGCCGACTGGCGGTCCTCGGGACGCAGCCCCGACTACCTCCTCACCGGGGACAGACTCGCCCTGGCCCGACGGTGGCTGTCCGCGCGGGAGCCCGCGGGAGAAGCGACCCCGGACATGCGGGGACTGGTCACAGCCTGCCGCAGTCGGGACCGGGCTTTCCTGCACCAGGTCTCCGAATCGGTCGGCCGGTACGTCCTGACCAACACCGAACGGGACCCGGAACTGGGCACCCTCCTCGCGGCGACGGTCCTCGCCGAGTGCCCACCCACCGCCACGGCCGTACGTGCCCTGATGGCCGCGCTCACGCACAACCACACGCAGGCCGATCTCACCGGCCACACGGCGGGTGTACGTGCCATAGCGTGGTCGCCCGACGGGACATCGATCGCGACGGGGTCACTCGACGGGACCGCCCGCATCTTGAACGCCGTGCCGGGCGCGCCCGCCACGCTGCTGACCGGCCACACGTCGGGGGTCGGCGGCGTGCACGGGTCGCCGGACTCGCGGCGCGTGGCCACCGCGTCACGCGACCGGACGGTGCGGGTGTGGGATGCCGTCTCCGGACAGGCCGTCACCGTACTGACCGCATTCACAACACGGTCCGGGACGTCGCCTGGTCTCCCGACGGCCCCCGGCTCGCGGCCTGCTCGCGCGATCGATGCATCCGGCTCTTCGGCACGGCGAGCTGGCAGCAGGCGGCGGAGCTGTCCGGCCGCCGCAACGAGATCTACCGGCTCGCCTGGTTCCCGGACGGCACGCGACTCGTCTCCGCCGCGTACGACCGGACCTGCATCGTCTGGGACATGGAGACCGGACGCCCGCAACAGGTTCTTGAACGCTCCAACAACCACGCCACGCCCGTCTCCTGGACACCGGACGGCAAGTGTCTGGTCAGCGCGGTGGATCACCGGATCAGGGTCCTGGACTCCAGGACCGGACAGGTGAGGCAGACGTTCCCGGAGTCGAACGAGCTGGTCACCGATCTGTGCTGCTCGCCTCGCGGCGGCAGTTTCGTCGTCTCCTCACGCGGGCCCGAGGTCCAGGTGCGCTCCCTCGATGGCGGCGGTGAACTCGTCCGTCTGCGCGGCCACACCAACCGCGTACAGGCCTCGCCTGGCCCCCGGACGGAGCTCGCCTCGCCATCGCCGAACGCGACAAGGATGCCACCGTGCTGGACGTCGCGACCGGCACAGATCTCGGACAGTACGGAGAGCACTCCCAGTGAGTCTGCGCGCTGGCGTGGTCACCGACCGGGACGATGCCGGCGACCGGTTCGGACGACCACACGGCGCAAATCTGGGATGTGCCGGATCACCGTCTCCTGCACCGTCTGACAGGCCATCAGAGCCGAGTCGACGCGGTGGCCTGGTCCCCCGACTGTTCCTGGCTCGCCACCAGTTCCGGCGACTGGACCATACGCATCTGGGACGCCGCGACGGGTACGCTCCGGCACATCCTGAAGGGGCATGAGGCCCGTGTCCACGGGCTCGCTTGGTCGCCGGACGGCAGCCGTATCGCCGCTGGCCCGGACGACCGCACGGTCCGTCTGTGGAATCCGTTGGACGGCGGCCAGAACAGGGTGATCGGCATCCATCGCGACCGATGCTCCCCTGTCGCCTGGCTTCCCGACAGCCGTCGGGTGGACTCCGCCTCCGAGGACCGCACCATCCGGGTCTGGGCCGCCGAGGGAGACATCACCGCGCTCCTGCCGGCGGCTCGTGAACGCATCTTCCGCTCGCTGACAGCGGAAGAGCGCCGCGCCCACCCGCTTCCCGAGACCGGCACCGTGTCCACGGGTAGCGGGTGAGACAGAGCATGGCCATGGGGTTTCTCCGCCGCAGGTGCGGGTGTCCGACGGCAGCTGCGCCTGTTGAGCTAGACACCGGACCTAGGCCGTTCGCCACAAGCATCGAGATCGCCCCGCTGTTCGCCTCCGGCAGCGTCGACGACGCCGACCACGTCATGACATTCCTTGAGCACGATGGAGAGGTCCCCTCCGAGGCCGGACCGGAGGGGACCGGGTCTGCTCAGGGTGTCCAGGTGGGGGCCTGGCCGGTCCAGCCGATGACGAGGACGATGTCGTCGAGGGCGCCGGAGGCGAACAGCGGGGCGGAGTCGCTTCCGAAGGTGAGCTGCCAGGTTCCGGCGGGACTGGGACCGCACAGGGGGATCCAGGCGGTCGCGTTGCCGCGTCTGGTGCTGGCGATGCCGTTCGTGGCGGTGGCCGTGCCTCCGGTCTGGCCGTGGGTGAGGGTGACGGTCGTGTCGGGCACCGGGGCGCCGCTGGAGAGGTGCACGGTCACGGCGGCGGTGGACAGGGAGTCGATCCCCAGCGGGAAGTCGATGTCCCGCAAGGGGACGGTCACCGAACGGGCCTTGGGATCGGCGGGGTTGTTGAGGTCGTACCACTGGTCGGGGAAGTCACGGGCCAGGCTGAACACGCAGTCCGCGCCACGGCTGCGGTCGGCGTTGAGCCGGGTGAGCTGCTGTCTGCGGTGGGTGTCGTCGTACGCCGCGGTGTAGTCGATGGTCAGCAGTACGTCGGCGATGCTGGAGAAGTCGAACGGGTTGGCCGCGGGCGGGAGTTGGAACTCCCAGGAGGTGTCCACGCCGCTGGACTCGAACGGCAGCAGCAGGTCCGACTGGACGTCGAGCTCGAACACCCCGCCGGCGTTGACCGGCGAGGTGAGCGCCACCACCCCCGGATCGGAGCGGACCGTCACGTCCTGGAAGGTGCCGTCCGAGCCGGTGGTCACCCGGGAGATGCCGTTGGAGTACAGGGTCGCGCGGATGCCCCGGTCGGGCGGTACGAGCGCGACGAGGCTGGTGCGCACCTGGCGGATCAGCCGCAGGTAGTGGCCGGGGAAGTCGGCGTCGAACAGGGACATCGGCGTGGCGAAGGCGAGTGTTCCGGTGCGCCGGAACTCCAGGAACTCCACCGGCATCAGCCGGGCCAGCGAGAACGTCTGCGACAGATTCAGGCGTCGCCGCGCCGAGTTGAAGGAGTAGTCGTCGAGCCGGGCCAGGTCGGCGGTGAGCTGTTCCGCGCCGGTCAGGCCCTGCCGGTCGGCCTGGGCGGTGTTCGCCGTCAGCTCCGCCGGCGACTGCCAGTAGTCGTTGCGGATCACGGTCTGTGCCGGTTCGGCCCGCTCGAAGGCCAGTTGGGCCTGGGCCAGCCGGGCGGTGGCGGTGGCCTGCTGGAGGAAGTACCGGTACACGCCGCCCAGGGTGTTGCTCATCCACAGGTACAGGTCGGCGTTGGTGAACTGCTCGCCCAGGAACTTCAGCGTGGCCACGGCCTGGTCGTGCTGCAGCGTGGCGACGGCCTGCTCCTGGACGGCGATCGTGACCTGGTCGCGGGCCGTGGTGACCTGGGCGGCGGCGATCAGTGAATCCTGCTGCGCGGAGACCTGCTGCAGTCGCCATTCGTCCTTGCGCTGCTCGATGCCGGCCCGCAGCTGGTTGGCCTGCATCTGCGCTTCGAGGGAGTTCTGCTGCAGCTCGAAGGCGCCCCTGGCGACGGTCGCCACCTCGATGCCCACGGCAAGCGCCGCCTTCGCGCCGCCGCTCTCGAGGAGCCCGAAGAGGCTGGCCGCCGTGGAGGCCGCCTGGGCCACTCCGATCGCGGTGTTCGCCTCCGATATGTGGTCCTTGATGTCGCGCATGTCGGCATAGTTGTCGAGCAGTCTCTGCTCGTACTGGCTCGGCGGCGCGTCGATGGCCGCCGCGTAGGACGTGACCATCGTGTCCGCCTTGGTCCGCTGCGCCGTTGCGGCGAGGACGGCGTCGGCGGCCTCCCGTACCCGGCTCGTCGCAACGCCGACCTGCGCGGCCGTGATGTCGATGCCCTTGACCGCGTCGTACAGGCGCAGGCTCCGGTCGTCGTACTTCTCCAGCGCGGCGAGGAAACCGGCCTCCATCTGGGCGGCCTGGGCGGCGAGTTGCCTGGCCCGTTCGAGGAGGGTCTTGAACCGGTAGGGGGTGGGCTGGACGACCGTCGCGGCCTCGGTACCCTGCGCGCGGGGCAGGCCCGCGATGTTCCGCCCCTGCCGGATCTTGGCGAGCTGCACCTCCGCCCGGTTGCGCAGCACGTCCAGGTCGGGGATGGGCAGGGCGGGTTCACCGGCGTTCAGCGGCAGCTGCGGTTGCAGCGCGGGGTTCTGGAGCAGGCGGCGCGCGGTGACGTAGAGGGTGCGGGCGTGCGCCACCGACTCGTCCGTCTCCCGGGTGAACTGGGCGTCGCCGTAGTCGAGATGGCATCTGATCACGGACAACAGGGTGTACCGGGTGTAGGGCGCGGGGCGCTTGGCGACGAGCGCGAAGGGGTCCAGCGCGGTCGTCCAGCCGGGCGGGAAACTGAGGTCGGGGCGGACGACCTTCTCGGTGTTGATCCGGTCGTAGAGCGACACCGGCTTCCCGGCGTCGTAGACGTCGTACGAGTACATCAGCCGGTACCAGTCGAGCGCGGCCTGGTAGTCGCCGGACGCCTGCAGCCGCTGGGCGAGCAGCATGGGTACGGTCCAGAAGATCTGCGTGTTGTCCGGTTCCGGCGGGCGCTGCGCGGTCCACAGAGCCGCGTCGAAGTAGCCGAAGGTCCTGTTCATCGCCTTGAGGTAGTCCTTCGCCGCCTGCGCGGCCACGGAGCCGTTGAAGACACCCGCGCCGCGAACGGTCTCGAAGAGGGCGTGCAGCGGCCCGTCGGCCGGGACGAGCAGGGCGGGGTCGAGATGGCGCTCGGGGAACAGGAACGCCAGGGTGGCCGCCTGCCAGCTCTCCTTCTCGCCCATCCACGTCCACGCGCCGCTGAACGAGGCGCCGCCCAGGATCCAGGCCGCCGCGGGATGGTTGGCCGGCAGCTCGCCGGAGCGCTTCGCCGACAGCAGGGACTGGATGCTCTCGACGGCCTGCCGGATGCGGGTGGTGCGCAGTGCGCCGCCGGCCAGGACGTCGATGAAGAACCGCGCCGACATCTCCTCGCCGATGTTGCCCGTGGTGGAGGGGGCGAGGTCGGCCAGGAGGGCGTCGCGCAGGATGGGCAGGGCGGCCTGCTCGGCCGACGCGACGGCCTGGTCGTTGGCGTCGATCAGGTCCTGGCGCTGGGTGATACGGGTGCGCAACGTGGCCTGCCAGTCCGTGCGGGCACGCGGGTCCACACGATAGGGGCTGACCGTGGGCCCGGCGGCGGTGGTGAGCACGAAGAAGTCGGGGGAGAGCACGAACGTGGACTCCTGTGCCCGCCAGCCCGCGTAGAGCGTCTCCTTGTGTGCGCCGACGAGCACGGACATCGCGTCGCCCCACTCGGCCGTCGTGACGGTCCCGGTGGCCGCGAGCCTGCTCAGTTTCCGCAGAAGGAGGAACCCGCTGCGGGTGAGCCCCGCCGCGGCGAGGGCGGCGCTGATGTCCTCGCCCTGTCCGTCCCTGGTCTCCAGG
Source organism: Streptomyces sp. CA-249302 (assembly GCF_050936785.1). Classification (NCBI taxonomy): domain Bacteria; kingdom Bacillati; phylum Actinomycetota; class Actinomycetes; order Kitasatosporales; family Streptomycetaceae; genus Streptomyces; species Streptomyces sp. CA-249302. The sequence continues at coordinate 10,872,916 of NZ_JBNJMG010000001.1, forward strand.
GCCGCGAGGTCGACGCCGGGCAGCGCCAGGTTCTGCATCGCCGCGAGGCCGGCCGCGGGGTTGGCTGCCTTCGTCCGGGCGTCGTTGAGCTGCGCCAGGTAGAGGGTGAGCAGCAGGGTCCGGGAGCCGAGCAGCGTACGGACGCGGTCGCCGCTCGGGCCGGGCACGATGTCGGTGGCGGCGATCACGTCGGGGTCGGCGAGCACCCGGTAGGCCGGTGGCACGGCCGGGTGCTGGTCCTGCTCGGCCCAGGTCAGCGCGAGGGCGGTCTGCCGCCACGTCAGCAGCCAGGGCGTCGACGGCACCCGCAGCGGGTCGGCGCCGGTGGTCGCCTGCAGCCCGAAGACGGTCTCCAGCACCGACTCGGCCGGACCCGTGGCATCCAGCAGCAACAGGTCCAGCTCGTCGGGCGAGGTCGCCGACAGCCGGATGCCCAGCCGCGCAGCGAGTGCCTGCCGGGAAGCCGGGTCGGCGCCCCTGGCCAGGCGCAGTTCGGTGTACGAGGTTCCGGCGGCGGCGAGCAGGGCCGTGTACGCGGCGATGCGATAGGCCCGGTCCCCGTTCGCGCCCGGCGTGGTGGAGGTGTTCGTGGCGGCGATGTGGGACCGGAGCACCTCGATGGGCACCCGCAACTGGTTGATGTCGCGGTTCCCCTGGTCGAGGGCGGCCGACAGCGGCTGGCTCAACCGGTCGACGGGCTGCAGCAGGGCGCCGACCAGGGTGTGGGTGTCCAGCGGCGTCGGCGGGGTCCCCGGTAACGTCACCTGCTCCTGGGCGAACGACAGCAACGCTGCCAGGTACTCACGGTCGTTGAGTCGTTCGTCCAGCGTCTTCGGGGTGTACGAGCTGATCACCGTCACCGGGACGGTCTGCGGGGACGCCATCGTGTTGCCTGCGGAGTCGGTCGCCCACACGTAGATCGTGTGCGCGCCGAACCCGGCCGGGGTCAGCGGCACCGAGGCGGTCCAGTTCCTGAAGTCCCCGGTGGCCGCCGGGGTGGCCACCGTCCTGGTCCCGGTGGGTGTCAGGGCCCAGGCGACCGAGGCGCTGCCGCCGACCATGCCGCTCTGGGGGTCCGTCGCCGTGCCGTGCATGGCGACGGTCGCCGCGCCCGTGTCGTCGCCCGGGATGTTGCCGTTCTGCGGCGGATAGTCGACCTGCACGTGGGCCGGTGAGACGTCCTTGCAGGTCACCGAGGTGGTCTTGGTCGAGCCGACTCCGTCGGGATCCGCGACGGTCACCCAGATGGTCCGCGTGCCCAGTGGCATCGGGGCGAGGTGGATCGTCGTCTGGAACTGGGTGCTGCCGAGGGGTATCTGCCCGGTCGTCACCCTGTCGTCCCAGGTGACGTTGACGCTGAGCGGGAGGTACTGGTCGCTCGTCGTGGTGACCTGGACGGTGACGTCCTTACCGGCCTCGTCCAGGTTGACGGTGGTGCCGGCCGCGGGTGCCGCCACCGTGAACGCGGGCGGCCCGGCCGCGTAGACCCGCACGCTCATCGGGTCCGACGAGTAGACGGCCCCGTCGGTGGTCACGGCGGACGCAACCAGCGTGTGTGTGCCGGGGGTCTGGAAGGTCACCGCCTCGGTGCCGCCGCCTCCCCGGTGGTCGGAGAGGACCTGCACACCGTCGATGCTGATCCTGGTCTCCTGGAAGGTGACCATCGGCTCGTCGTTCCAACTGAGGTCCCCGGACAGCCACACCCAGTGCGTGCCCCGGTTGGCGTTCACGGTGACCGCGGTCGCGACTCCCGCCACCACGCGGGCGGTGATCGGGGCGATGGTCACCGACGGGAAGACTTCCGGGGGTGCTTTGGGGATCGTCTGGGTCGCCGCTGTCGCACCGCTCAGGGCTGGGGATTCGTTGACGGTCACGAGAATTCCAATCCGGTCATGGGGCTTCTTCTTCGGCTACTGGCGGTCGCGCCGGACGGGCAGGACAGGACCTGCGAATTCATCGCGGTCGGGTGAGGCGAACCTGAGGAACCGGGGTGAGGTTGCTCGTATCGGCCCCCGGCGGCAGCGGCTCCACCGCGATGGGCGGTGGACCCGGCACGCCCGGAGGGTTGCCGCCTCCGACCCCACGGAGCACATCCAGGTACCGGGAGTCCGCTGCCACGGATGCCTTGGGCGACAGCAACTGGTCGACCGGGATCCGGCCCAGCGGCTGGCGAGTGACGGAGTGGACCGCCTCGACGGAGGGGATGCCCAGTTCTCGATGGGCCACCGATCTGCGGACGCCTTCACCGATCTGGAAGCGTGGAGACTGCGGTGGCTCGGCGCGGGGCGCCTTGGGGGCCGGGGCGGCGGGCTCGGGCGGCTTGGACTTGAGGAACGTCGGCTCAGCGGGTGGCCCGGCCGGAGGCCTGCCCCCAGGACCCGGATTCCCCCCGCCTGTTCCCGTGGGCCTCGTTCCGGTGCCCGGCCGGGGCGGCGCGGACGGGGGTCCGAGCGGCCGACCGGTCTGCCACATCGCATAGCCCTGTGCAGCCATGTGAGCGAGGCCGGCGGCCGCCACCACGTTCTCCTCGAACTGCTGGGCCGAAGGACCGGCAAGTGTGCCCAACGCCGTGGGCGCAGGCGCGCCTTGTACCGTCTGAACCGCCCCCGAGCCGGCCACGTCGGCGCCCATCACCATCAGCGGGCCGCCGGCGATGCAGCCGACCCCTGTCTCGCACAGCGCCGCTCCGGCGACGAAGGCGCCCGCGCCGGCCACCACCTTGGCGGCGCCCGCCGCTCTGGGGGCGATCTCCTCCTTGGCGAACTCCAGCGGGGCCCATTCCCGTGGATCCCAGGTGAACTCCCAGTCCGTGCCGCGTGGGTCCGTCCGGTTGACCGGATCACCACCGCACATCTGGTATTGGTTGACACCTCCGGCCGCGCCTGTCGGATCGCATGAGGCCCAACGCGCCGTCCACGGAACGTAGTAGCGCGCGCCGTGATGGGCGAGCCCACTTTCCTCGTCGCGCTCCTGCCCGGTGAACCGGTACCGCTTGCGGGCGTAACTGCCGAAGCTGGTCTCGCCGTACGGGGTGTACTCCTCACGGTTGACGAGGGTGCCTGCGGCGTCGAGCACGGCCGTGCTGCTGCCGAGGTGGTCGGGCAGATGGTAGGCGGTGGCGGGGCCGCGGTCGTCCGGGTGGGCCGGACCGAAACGGACCAGGGCGACGCGCTGGTGCTCGTCCATCACGTGAACGTGGTTGTTCTGGGCGGCACTCGGGGTCCCGGTCGCCCAGCGGTGGTGCTCGAACGTCTCGTCCAGGTAGTGCGTGACCTCCACGGCCCCGCCCTGCCGCCGGACCAGCTTCTTCACCCGCTCGCCGGTCGTCGCGTACAGGTACTGGGCGTGCACGGAAGGCTCGGCCCCCGCGGTCTGGGTGGCGAACGCCGTCAGCCGGTCCGCGTGGTCCCACCCGAAGTGCCGGGACGTGGTCTCGGACAGCATGTTGCCGTTGGGGTCGAAGGCGTAGTCGTATGCCGTGTTCCCCACGGTCGTCCGCTGGAGCCGGTTGCTGCCCGTGGCGACGGTGTGGGCGCGGGTGAAGCCTCCGGTGCCGGCGTGGGAGAGGGCGAGGAGGTTCCCGGCCGGGTCGTAGCCGTACGTCTCGGTGTACGCCTGGGTCTGCGTCACGTCGGTGCCGCGCGGCAGGCCGGGCCAGGGGTCACCGGCGGCGGGCGCCTGGTGCTCGCGCCCGGTGGCGGACAGCAGCCGGTACGCCGGGTCGTAGGCGAACCTGCGGTTGAGCGCGTCGCCGCTGCCGAGCAGCCCCCGCAGCACGGGATCGGTCGTCGAGAGGGCCTCGGGGTTGCCCGGGATGCCGCTGCCGGGCGCGCGGTCGCGGACAGCGAGGATGTTCCCGACGAGGTCGTAGTCGTAGCCGTGGTCCTGCACCGCGCCCCCGGACGGGTGGTACGTCGGCCCGTCGGCGAGCGTGTAGGGCTCACTGCGTGCCCTGGTCGGTCGGAAGGTGTGCGGATCGTACGCGTACCTGGTCATGATGCCGTTGCCGTAGGCGATCAGCGTCCGCTGGCCCTTGGCGTCGTGGGCGATCCGCTGCACGAGGACGGCACCGTCCAGGCTGACCGCCTCCAGTGCCCCGGCCCGGTTGTAGCCGGGCCGCACCTCGCGGCGGCGGCCTTCGACATCGGCCGGCAGCAGCCGCGACACGACCCGGCCCAGCGCGTCGTAGCGCGTCGTCGTGAGGTAGCCGGCCGGTTCCAGCAGTACGGCGTCCCGCGCTGCCTGGTCCTGGCCCGCGGCCGGCGTCCAGTCGACCTGGAACGGCGCCACCCGCCAGCCGTTCGCCGCCGCGGACGTGTAGGTCGCGAGGATCGGGGCGTCGGCGATCACCCTGCGGGCGGATTCCAGCACGCCGCCCTTGAAGTCGATCGCGGTGACGGTGGCCAGGCCCGCCTCGTCGTGGTGGCGTACCACTCTGCCGAGCAGGTTCGCCGCGCGGGCCGCGGCACGGTCGGCGGCGGCCTGGGCGGGCGTGCCGCCGTCGCCGTACTCGACGATCTGCCTCAGTGTCACCGCCCTCGACGCGTCGTCCCGGGCCCAGACGCGGGCCGGCCGGTGCAGCGGGTCGAAGGTGCCGAGCGTCAACGCGCCTTTGGCGTCCCGGGATTCGACGGGGCCGCCGAGCGCGTCGGGCACGGTGTCGCGCCGGCCTGCGTCGATACCGTCGGTCCGCCAGCATCGCCCGGCCAGGTCGTGTGTGTAGGCGAAGGCGATCCGGCCCAGCGGGTCGGTGACCGAGACGAGGTTGTCCTGGATGTCGTAGGCCGAGACCGTGGTCAGCCGGTCCTCGACGGTGGTTCCGTTGCGGACGATCGCGCGTACTGTGCGGCCGAGCGCGTCGAATTCGGTGCTCGCGGGGGTGTTCCAGTGGCCCTGGAAGGCGGTGCCGGTGTCCGGGTGGGTACGGCCGGCGTTGTCATTGGGGTCGTAGGTGTACGACTCCCACGGGGTCGGCGCGTACCGGTCGGGGTCGGTCAGGTCGGCGGGGACGCCGAGGACGACGCGCTGCTCCGCGCCGTCCGGCCGGACCGTCCGGAGGGCTCGTCCGCGCGGGTCGTAGAACGTGCTGGTCCGCTGCCCGAGTTGGGTTTCGAGTGCCGGCGCGTAGGCGTAGCCGGTGGAGAAGAACGGCTCGTACTTCCGCACGACCCGGCCCTTGTTGTCGTAGATCTGCCAGCCGGAGACGATCACGTTGTCCGGATCGGACGGGCCTCGGGTGCGCCCCGTGGTGTCGCCGACCGATGCGAGATCCCCGGCCGGTATGAGGCCGCCGCCGAACACCGGGTCGCCGAACAGCGTGTCCTCGGCCTGTCCGCGGGACTGCAGCACCCGGTTGAACCCGTCGGTGAACTCCACCGAGACGATCACCTCGTCCCGCCGGTCGGCCGGGACGCCGGTGTCGGTGTCGTGGTGCACCCGCTCGACGCTGCGCACGGACACGGGCTCGCCGCGCTCGGCGAACGCCAGCAGGTCGTACGACATCAGGGTGCTCGGCGCGGATAGGTCGCCCTCACCGTTCTTGCCCCGCACGAAGTGGGCGGTGACCAGCCCGGAAGGGGAGAAGGCCACCTCGGCGGTGTTGCCGTTCTGGTCGGTCACCACGCGGGCCCGCAACACCCGGTAGTCGTAGACGGCGGCCATCTCCAGCCCCGCCGGGTCGACCGCGCGTACCGGCAGCAGATCGTGCCGGTCGTACTCGATCCGGCTCTCGGCGCCCAGCGGGTCCAGTGACGAGACCGGCAGCCCGCGCGGCACCCTTCCGGCGACGTGGACGTCGTAGCGGTGGCGGGCGCTGATCACGTAGTAGCCGCCGGGCGATCCGGGTAAGTCGGTGTCGGTGTAGTGGGTGTGGCCGGCCAGCGGCGGCAGCAGGCGCTGGAACTCCGGCGGGTATTCGGCCGGCCAGGAGGCAGCCCCGCCCGGCACGAGGTACGGGGGCCGGGGGTCGCCCGGGGGGTGGAGCGCGTCGAGGAAGGCGTCGGTGAACGCGAGCGATTCGGTGCGGGTCGCCAGGCCGTACTCGCCGAGCGTGCCGAGCGGCAGTCCGACGTAGGCGTCGCCGTCGTAGAACGTCCGGGTGTGGCCGATCACGCGCAGGGAGATGCCGTCCCCGGCGGCCTGCCCCGCGAGGACCGCGGCACGTAGGTCGGGTACGGACGGTCGGCCGTCGTTGACGACCTCGTAGCCGCTCGTCCGCGCGACACGGTCGACCAGGTAGTGGCCGGCGTCGTCGCGGCGGGCGTACTCGGTGGTCGTGAAGGTGGCCAGGTACGGCTCGGGGAATGCCCCCGGCGGGGCCGTGGCCAGCGGGTCCCGGCCCCGGGGCACCGCGACGGCGAGTTGTCCGGTCGAGAGGCCGTAGACGTCGTAACCGGTGGGGAAGTCGAACTGCGTCATGGGTTCGGCGCCGCGTTCCCACTGCGTGGTCCGGGTGCCGAGGGAGAACGGGAAGAAGATCCGTTCCCGGCGCGGGTCCTCGGCAGTGGTCGGCGCGGACTCCTCGCGCATCCCCGAGAGCGTCTCGGTCACGGTGTACGGGAGGGCCGCGCGGGCGGTGTCGTCGAGGGCGTACAGCTCCGTGCGCAGCACCTGCCCGCGCAGCGTGCGCAGTGCGGCCCGGCGGGCGTCGCGCGGCAGGGCGGCCAGGAACGCGTCCTGTGCGGCCGGACGGGACAGCATCGGCGCGTCGCCGGTCCAGTACTCGTGCCGCAGGTCGAGTTCGGTCCAGTCGCCGGCCTCGGCGGTGGCGACCGGCCCGGGATGGAACCAGCTCTTGGTCAGCGTGGGCGGCGAGTAGTGCTCGGGCGGCACCGCGCCGGGTCCGGTGGGCGCGGCGCCGAAGGTCTCCGTGTCGAGGTGCTCGACCATCGCGAAGCCGCGGAACTCCCGCTCCACGCCGTCCCAGTAGCCATGGTGATAGCGGTACTCGGTGCTGAGTCGGCCGCCCGAGATCCGGTCGTCGACCTCGACCTTCGTCACCACCTGCACGGGAAACGGCAGCGTGGTCCGCCAGCGGGTCGCGGGATCGGCCTGGTCCCGCAGGTACTCCCGGGTCGAGGGCGTGTACGTCACCCGGGTGACCGCACCGAGGTTGTTGTCCATGCCGGTGAGCAGGTACGGCTTGGTGGAGCCGGTGATGTCGAGGAACCGCAGGCTCGACCCGCCGCGTCCCGGGCCGCCCGCCGCACGGCTGAACAGCAGCCCGGCCATGCCGGTGCCGTACAGGTCGGACAGCTGGACCGAGTCCGAGTCGACGAGATCGGGGGTGCCGTGGACGGTGACCGGCTCGGCGGTCCAGGCGTTGCCCGACCGGTTGCCCCACAGCGACACCCGGCCGCGCTCGACGTACACCAGGTCGGCGATGCCGTCGCCGTCCACGTCGCCGAGCAGCACCCGGCGTGGGTCGTACCCGTCGGGCAGCCGCGGCGAGTCGCGCATCGTCACCCGCGCGCCCCAGCGGTTGTAGCCGAGGTTCGGCCAGTACGAGATGTTGCCGTTGCGCAGCAGCACGAGATCCTGGAGGCCGTCGCCGGTCATGTCCGCGAGCCGCACCCGGGGATCCGACAGGTCGACGCCGGGCCCGCTGCCGTTGCTCACCGCGGTGACCTGCCAGGCCAGTTGCGGATCCCGGTCGTTGAACCAGGCCTCGAGGCGGCTGCCTGAACGCAGTACGTCCGTGAGCCCGTCACCGTCGAGATCGACCAGCTTCACGTGCGGGTCGGCCAGGCTCACGCTCGGTGCCTGCCGGTAGGGCCGGAAGGAATGCCGTGACCAGCCGCCCGCGAACGTCATCGGGAAATACCCTGTCGGGCCGCCGCCCCTGGCGACGCGGGCGCCAGGCGTGGCGGCGGGGGAGACGACCAGGTCGGGACGTCCGTCGCCGTCCGCGTCCAGGAAGGAGACACCGGACGCCCCGAGCCGGAACGGCGGGGCCTCGGGCAGCGTCCTCGGCAGCTCGAAACGGCCGTTCCCGGCGTTGCGCCAGACCCGTTGCGCGGCGCCGAGCTCCACGACGTCGGGCAGGCCGACGCCGCGGAGGTCGACGAGCGCGTAGGTCGGGTTGTCGAGTGCGGTGGTCGGTAGGCCGGGGCCCGTCACGGGGGCGAAGGCGCGGGTCGCCGGGTCGAAGCCGGTGTAGGTGAACACCAGGGGCGGGAGGGACTCGACGGCAGGAGCGGGTGCTGCGGCGGCCGGGGTGATCGTGAGCTCGGAGGGCGCGGCTTGTGCTGCTGTCGGTGCGAAGGACTCGCCGCCTGACGCGGGCCCGCCGGGGCCGTCCTCCGACACGGGCCCGCCCGACCCGATGCCTCCCGTCCCCGGGGCGTCCGTCGAGTTGTCCGTGGTCCCTTCGTCGATGCCGACGCAGGTCACGTCGGTGAGCAGGGACACGCCGTTGAAGGCGGCCTGGGCGTAGCCGAGGCGGTACTCGCGGGCGACCCGCGCCACCCCGTCGGCCGCGTGCGTGGTCACCCGGATCGTGTCGCAGCGCAGGGACGTCCTGACCTCGAAACCGGCCCGGTAGTCGGAGAACGGGTCGGGGCGCTGGGAGTAGTCGAAGTCCACCGTGACCAGGAACGCCGGGTCGGCCCGGTCGCCGTAGTCCGCGTAGTCGATCCGGGCGAGCAGCGGCTGGTCCCAGACCCGGCCCGGCTCCTGGCCGAGATCGCGCCGATAGGAGTACCTGACCAGGTTGCCGAGGGCATCGGTGGTCTCGGTGATCCGCCAGCCGAAGACATGGCCCGGGGTCCCGGGGGCGGCGACCGCGGCCGGGTCCCGCCAGCCGTCCGGTGCGTCGGCCGGCCGCGGGGTGCCGTACCGGGTGCGTGAGCCGTCCTTGGCGCGGACCTCCCAGTAGTCGCCGGTGGCGTCACTGACGTGCTCGATCCGGGCGAACATGCCCTCGGTGCGCGGGCGGTAGCGCACCCGCCCCGGGTAGCCGCCCTCGACGGCGACCAGGTCCTCCGCGCCCGACAGCACGAACACATCGGCGTCGGTGTAACGGGGCAGACCCCGCGAGGTCTTCCGGGACACGCCGGGCAGGGAGAGCCGCCAGCCGAGTCCGAAGGGTCCGTTTCCGCTCCCGGTGCTGTAGGAGAGCGTCAACTGGGGCTGCAATCCGCCGCGTCCGGCCGGGAGCCCGATCGGCACCGAGAAGTTCCCGGTCCCGGTGAACAGGTCGGGCGAGAATTTCTCCCCCAGCCCGCCCACCGCGCCACCCCCCTTGGGCAACGAGATGACCGACCCGGCCGCGGCGGTGTCGGTGGTGCCCTCAATACCCATGTGCCGTTCCCCCGATTCCGATGATCAGTGCATGGCCCCGCACATTCGTCGGTCTGCGGTGCAGGGGTGCCCGTGAGCAATGTGGTGGGTGAGGAAGGGCCCGTCACGTGTTGTTCCACTGAGCGGACCGAGCCGTACATGCCACGGGCGACAGGGAAGGAGCCCCCGATTCTGTTGCGGAAGACGTGCTTGATCGCACGGAGATACGGCCTGTCTTGGCCAGCCAACGGTGGTGGGGTTGTCTGACGAGCTTGAGGACCCGGAACGTCACCGTGACGGGCACACCGTCCGCGGCCGGCTCTTTCACGAGCAGGCGGATCCTTGCCGAAGGATGCGCCTGCGACAGGTAGGCCGCGCCCGGCGCACGATCTGGTTCTCCTGCTCGGCAGCTTGATCCGCCGGCGTGCCGGTCGGCGGTCACCCGCTCCACTGTCACACCCGGGCCGCGCCTCCTCGCGGCCCGCACGACGTCGTCGCGGAACTCCTTCGGATACGGCATGGTCTCTGCAACATCCCTCCGGGCCGCCGGTCAGCAAGCCAGGTCCGGTGTCGGCTTTTCGTTCAACCAGTCAGCTGGTGCTGGGGAGTTGCTGCCACGACAAGTGCAGCAACTCAACGGACCGCGGAGTGTGGTGAGGAGCTGCTCGACCCCGCCGTCGGCCATCGTGACCAGCCAGGGGGCAGTTCGCGGCGGACCCGACAGTGTCGTCGGCGAGCAGATTGAGCTTGCCCGAAGCCAGGCCGCGCCGCTGGACATCCACTCGGCCGTAGCGCCCCAGCAGGACGACCACTTGTGGCCGCCAACCCCTTTTCGGTTATAGCTGAAACGTTTGGTGCCCGTGGGACCCCGGTCCCAGTCTTGGCGTGCGAGAACCGACCACCAAGACATCCGGGGGATGACATGAAGTTGCTCAAGACGGCCGCGGCGGCGCTGCTCTGCGCGGGCGCACTGGTCACCACGACCGGCAGCGCCGAGGCCGCGCAGGAGTCCCAGGACGGCGGCAGCACCGTCCTGGTCGTGAACACCTTCCAGAGCCTCGGCACGCAGCGCTGCATGGACGACAGTTATGAATACGGGTTCCGTACGTTCCCCTGCAACAGCGGCCGCTACCAGCAGTGGGACGTGCACGTCTTCAACGACGGCACGCGCCGCTTCCAGAACCAGGTCACGGGACGGTGCCTCTACGACGGCCCGGCCGGTTTCAGCGCCCAGTACTGCGACAGCTCCGAGTACGTGAGCTGGTACGTCATCCGCCACCACTCGGTGCGCCTCACCTTCCGCAACCAGTACACCGACGACTGCATCGACGACAGCGACGACAGCGGATTCCGCACCACCGGCTGCAACGGCGGCATCTACCAGGACTGGGTCTGACGCCCCACCACACCGAGAAGAGGCGCACATGGCCGACGAGATGGTGGAGCTCGCGCAGCGGTTCATCAACTCCTACAACGTGTCCGGCATCCCGAAGGTGGAGGTGAACGGGCGCACCAGCTGGTCGGTGATGTACGCGCTGACCCGGGCGCTCCAGTACGAGCTGGGCATCACCTCGCTGTCGGACACCTTCGGTCCGACGACGCTGAGCACGCTCCAGTCCCGGTTCGGACCGCAGATCGACGACCTGACCCGGCACGGCAACGTCTACCGGATCATCCAGTCGGGCCTGTACTGCAAGGGCTACGACGGCGGCGGCATAGACGGCACCTACAACGGCAGGACCGCGGACTCGGTCGCCGAACTCAAGTCCGACATGGGCGTGAGCGGGGCCTGTCCGGGCAGCGGGCTGCAGCCGAAGGTGTTCAAGGCGCTCCTCACGATGGACCCGTACGTGCGGGTGGGCAACGGCACCGAGCAGGTACGCCAGATCCAGCAGTGGCTCAACGGGCGGTACGTCCAGCGACGGGAGTTCTTCATCTGCCCGGCCGACGGGAACTTCTCCCGGGACGTGCAAAAGGCGCTGGTCTTCGCCCTCCAGTACGAGATCGGCATGAGCGACGACGTCGCCAACGGCCGTTTCGGCCCCGGCACTCAGGACGGCATCAGGACGCAGGCGCTGCTCGGCCTCGGCTCGGCCGACGGCGCCAAGCAGTTCGTGCACCTGTTCCAAGCGGCGATGCGGTTCAACGGCTGGGACGTCGCGTTCGACGGCCTCTACTCCGGGGAACTGCTCAGCACCGTCGTGGACTTCCAGCACTTCGCCCAACTGCTGCCCACCACCGGCACCGCGGACTTCCGCACCTGGGCCTCGCTGCTGGTCAGCACCGGTGACCCGAGCCGGCCCGGCACCGCAGCCGACTGCATCACCGAGATCACCCCGGCCCGCGCCCAGGCGCTGCGCGCCGCCGGATACACCACGGTGGGGCGGTACCTGACCAACGCGAACGTCACGAACCCGAAGAACAAGAAGATCCAGCCCGGTGAACTCGCCAACATCGTCGCGGGCGGCCTCTCGGTCTTCCCGATCTACCAGACCAACGGCGGCGATCCGGAGTACTTCAACGCGCAGCAGGGCGCCGCGGACGCCCTGGCGGCCCTGGAGGCGGCCCGCGGGCACGGCTTCCGTGCCGGGACCACCATCTACTTCTCCGTCGACTACGACGCCGTCGACGAGGAGATCACCAGCCGGGTCATCCCGCACTTCCGCGGACTGGCGGGCCGTATGGCCGCCTACGGCAGCGAGTACCGCGTCGGTGTCTACGCGCCCCGCAACATCTGCAGCCGGCTCGCCAAGGCCGGTCTGACGGTGGCCAGTTTCGTGTCGGACATGTCGACCGGCTACAGCGGCAACCTGGGCTTCCCGCTGCCGAAGGACTGGGCCTTCGACCAGATCGCGACGATCACGGTGGGATCGGGCACCGGGTTCATCGAGATCGACAAGGATGTCGCGTCCGGGCGCGACACCGGGCAGACCCAGTTCACGCCACGGGGGCCGGACACCGCGTTGGACGTCCCCTTCGACATGAGCCTGCGAAGTGGCCTGACCTCGGGTCTCGTTGCCTACATCGTGGCCAATGGCCACGACGACTGGTACCGGGCCCGCAGCGCCGAGGAATGCATCGCCAAGGTCCTCGACATGGACGCGCTGATCACAGGTCTCGCCCGCTCCTTCCGGATGCGCAAGTCGCTCATCCAGGCCGTGGTCTTCTGGGAGTACCAGGCCGACTTCACCGACGAGGCCGTGGACGTACTGGTCGACGCCTATTACAACTGGAAGGACGCGCAGGCCGCCTGGGAGCAGAACCCCGTCGGGTCACCGCCCACCCCGCCGACCGTGATCAGGGACGACTCCAGCACGGGCGTCGCCCAGATCTTCGGCAGGACCGCGATCAAGGCCCGTAACCACTGCATCCGCGCGGACGTGATCTCGGCCCCGATCCAGGACACGGAGGACTGGCGGGCACGCCGGGCGGTCTGGGACCAGCTGCGCAACGACGACGACTACAACGTGAGCACCGTCCCGCTGATCCACATCTGGTCCGCTGCCATCGACGGCATCACCGCCGACCGGCTGAGCTACTCCGACGCCGACATCGTCAACGTGCTCTCCTTGTACAACGGCGCGGACGAGTACGGCCGCCGAGCGCGCGACCTCTACAACATCTTCGAGGCCTACAACGCAGTCGTGCGCGGCTGAAGGGGGAACCGGCATGCAGATCAGAGACACGGACAGACCGGGCGGCAGAGGCCTGCCCCGGCGGACCCTGCTGCTCACCGGACTCGCAGGGGCGGTGGCGGCCGGCATCTCCCTGCCCACGGCCACCCCCGCCTCGGCCGCGGCCGGTACCACGAGCGCCAACGGATGGCCCGTCACCACCACCGGCATCAGCACCCTGCCGGTGCCGGGCACCCCGGCCTCCGTCGCGCTGCTGGAGGGAGACGTCTCCACGGTGCTCGTCCACGTCATCCGCAGATTCCACTACGAGGTCGAGGAGGTGGCCCGCCACGAACTCGCCGGTCACCGCCCCGCCGCGGGGCTGACGGGACACACCACCAATTACGCCTCCGGCACGGCCGTCGAGATACGCCCGGCCGCCTACCCCCTGGCCGCGACCGGCGTGCTGTTCCCCCAACAGCTGGCCGTGGTGCGGGACATCGTCCAGGAATGCGGGGGAGTGGTGGCCTGGGGCGGCCGCCTGCGCCGGCCGCACGCGGCGCACTTCCAGATCGCCGTACGCCCCGGTGACCCCCGGCTCCGCGGCCTCGCCCTGCGGATCAAGGGGTGGAGCCAGGCTCCGGGGCAGGGCGCGGGAGTGTTCACCCTGGGTGCCTGATCAGGGCCGCGTCACCCGGACATGACCGGTGGAATACCGCGCCGGCCGTCCACCAGTGCCTGCCCCAACGGGGTCGCACTGTGATGGACGGCCGGTCCGCGGCGCTGGGTGACGATCAGCCCGGAGTCACGCAGAGCGGCGGTGTGCTGCGACACCGAGGCGGGGGAGACAATGAGCCGCTGGGCGAGCTCCCCGGTCGACCCACCGCTCGTGGTGAGGGCGACGAGCAGATCGGCGCGGGTCCGGCCCAGGAGGGTACGCAGGGCCTCCTGCGGATCGCGGAGCAGCTCGGCCTGCGGCTGCGCCCAGCCCAGGTCGTGGGCTATCGGGTACACGATCACCGGAGGCAGACCGGGATCGCGCAGGGTGATCGGAGCGCGCCAGCAGAAGAACGACGGCAGCAGGAGCAGGCCCCGCCCGTCGAGGTGGATGTCGCGGTCGCAGGCGCCGGCCATGGTGAGCAGACCGGACCGCCAGCGCAGATCCGGGTGCAGAGTGGCCAGCATGCCCTCGACGCCCCCGTCCGTCACGGCTCGCATCCGCAGCTCACGATCCCGGTCGAAGGCCGTTCGCACCCGGGTCCAGTGCGGCCGCAGGGCGACGGCGAAGTATGCGCGCAGGATCCCGCCGAGGCGGCGCAGGGTGCCGAGGTCCCCCTCGGCCAGGGACCGGATCCAGGTGCCGGGTCGCTGGGCGGCGGCCAGCCTTCCGACGTCCCGGCGCAGCACTCGGCGCGGGGTGGACAGAAGAGCGTCGAGTCCCGCCTCCACCCCGTCCCCACCGGGGGCCGGGGTCAGGAAGTCGGCCGAGTAGCCCCGGGGCGGGGCGAGGTCGAAGAGCATATGGACGGGAGCGGAGAGCCGCGACCGCACCTGCCTCTTCCACGGGCCGAAGACGACCGCGCCGTCGTCTCCCCCGACCAGATGCAGACTGAGCAGCAGCTCCCACAACGGATCCGGTCTGCTCGCCACCCGAACGCGGGCGATGTCCGCGCCGGTGAAATGGAACGTCAACATGGCATCCCCCGAAATGCGACGCAGGCCGCGGTCAACAGCCTGGAAATGGTCCCGCGAGAGTAGGAGCGACGTGCTGGGGCGAGGGTTGCCGGAGTGGCCGGTACCGGCTGGAGAATGGCCGGTTTCCCGGCGAACCCCTAGAGCAACTCGCGAACTTTCAGCGACAGTTCGGCCTCCGCAATCGCTCTTCCTCACCGGGTGGCGCGAGGTGATTTGGTGTGGATGCGGCGGTTCCGCTGGGGGGCCGGCGGATTGCGGGGGCCGGTGCGGCGGAGAAACTGCAGGGTCTGGCGATTTGGGCCAGGTGACGGGCGGGCACTTTCCAGGTGAGAGTGCCTGTCTCGTCGTACCCGCGTGTCCGTGTCGGGGAGACGCCGACGGCGCCCCGCCTGACCGATATCCCTGTCCGCCGGATGCCTCACGCGATCCGGGCCGACCCGATGCGCCAGGCCTGCGCAATGCCTCTCGTGCAGCAAGCACAGTCGGCATTCGGCGGTTCAGCCGGTGGCAGGTCCCGTGGGGGTGGCCGCGACTGCCGCTGCGGTCATCTGCCGTGCGGTGGTCGCGAGGCTGGCGATGGCGTCGTCGGGGGTCAGGCCGCAGAGGTCGATCAGCGCGAACAGCGACTCGGCGCTGATCACAAGGGCGAGGCCGCGGACCAGTTGTTCCACGCCCGCGCGCTGCGCGGAGCCGCACATGTCGGCCCACGGGGCCAGAGCGTGCTCGATGAGTCCGAAGCGGTGGGCGGGACGGTCCTTGGACGCCGAAGGTTTCGCGATGGCCGAGGCGACAACCACCCGGACGGCACCCTGCCTGCGCAGTACTGCCCGGCCGAGGATCTCCGCGGCCTGACCGATCCGTTCGACCGGATCGTCGCTGCCTGTCGCCGATCGCAGGACCGCGACCAGATCTTCCGACATCACGGCGGCGCGCAGGAGTGAGAGGAGGTCGGGGAAGTAGCGATAGGCGGTCGCTTCGGAGACCCGCGCCTCGGCCGCGACTGCCGGCATCGTGATCTCCGCTCCGGTGTCGGCGAGATCGCGGGCCGCCCTGACGATCGCCGACCTGGTGCGTTCCATCTGGTTACTGAGCCCTTTCGGGCGACTCCGCTCGACCATGATCATCCTTCCGCGCCGACCGAAAGCATATCGGGCGAGACCACCGAATGAGAGTCAACTATTTTTTTGAGAGTCGACTTGCATGGGTGTTCGGATCGACCATAGGGTCCTGGCGTTGGCAACCCCACCAAATCCAGGGAGACTTCATGGCCAAGGTGTCGATCACGGGTCCCGGCGAGGGCGAGCTCATCGTCAATGGCCCGTCGACGATCCGGATCCTCGAGGACGGCAGCAACACCGAGCACCGTCTGGGGATGGGTGAGATCACCATCCCGCCGCACACCGCCGGCCCTCCGCAGCACCGCCATGCACAGCACGACGAGGGCTTCTACATACTTTCGGGCAGCGTGCGGTTCACCGTCGGGCAGGACGACCACGACGCCGGAGCCGGCACGTGGGTCATGGTCCCGCCGGGCGCACCGCACACCTTCGCCAACGTGAGTGATGAAACGGCGGTCATGCTCAACACCTTCACTCCGGACCTGTACGTGCAGTACTTCCGCGACCTCAAGGCGATGGTCGAGTCCGGGCAGCCGTTGTCGCACGACGCCGTCGCAGGGGTCTGGACGAAGTACGGCACCGAACCGTCGGCCGAGTACGCCTCGTGAATCTCCTTCTGGGGGCCAACTCTGTCGCCGCGGTCGCCGGTATCGGTTTCGCCCTGGTGGGAGGAATACGCCCGGCGGCGCTCAGTGAGAGCGGTACGCCGACCGCCGGGGAACGCTTCTACGGCTGGATGTACGCGACCCGGGGAGTGCCACTGGGGGTGGCGGCCCTCATGGCACCGCTCGCGTGGTCGGGTCCGGCCGTCTCGCTCGTCCTGTGCGCGGCCGCCGCGGCCCAGGTGGGCGACGCCGTCATCGGAGCCGCCACCCGGAAGTGGACGATGATCGCGGGCGCCTCGCTCCTGACCGCCGTACACGTCGCAACGGCTGTCGTCACCGCGTGAGCGCGGCTCACTCGCGACAGGAGGTCGGACACGCTCGGCAACCGGCACTGTTGATCGTGGTGCCGGGGCCCAGCCCGGTCCCAGCCCAGTCCCATGTTCCGGGCCCGGAGGAACACGTGTCCACGATGATCCTGCTGGGACTGCTGTCGGCCATGGGTGCGGACGATCGCGTCGAGCGTGATGCCGACGATCGTGGGAGATCTCGGCGGCCCGGGCATCCGAGCCGGGTCGTGACGACGTACAGGCTCGCCGAGACCATCGGCCCGGCCAACAGCGTGCCCGTCCTCATCGCCGCGCGGTCCGTACGGGGGTGGGTGGACGGGCAGTGGCCACCGCTGGCGTGGTGCTCGGTGACACGACGGTCATCGGCCCGCTGCTCGGCGATGTGTACACCGAGAAACTGTCATGGAAGCCGACCAGGTCGACTGACGGCCGTCCTCAACTTGGCCAACAGTCTTGGCGCGATCGGCAGCGCGGTCGCCCTCGACGCCGGCTGGGAACCCTGTCCACCGTCTGGGCGGGCTTCGTCCTCACCACCGCCGGTCTGCTCCTGTACGCCGTGACGGTCGCCCGGGTCAGATCGGAGCCCGTTCTCGTTCGCGTCTGAACGGCTCGACTCGATCGGCATTCCAGCGTCCGGGCGTTCCCGCCGTCGTCGAGCAGCTGCGTTCCTGGAAGATCTGATCCTCCCCCCAATGCCAGGTAGGAACAGCGTGGGCGCACCGAGGACCCGGCACGATTCCTGGACCGCTCGCGGACGAGGCCCTGGACGGTCCAAGTACGCGTCAGCTGACCTGAAGCCCGACCGCCAGCGTCAGTTCAAGGACCCGGTGCGGCGACGCGAGATCCGGAAACAGCTCCCGTAGCTGCGACATCCGGTACCGGACGGTCTGGGGATGGACGAACAACGCCGCCGCCACCTCGTCCCGCCTGCCTTGATGCAGCAGCCACGCCCGCAACGTCTCCTCCAGCCGCCGCGCGGTCGCCACAGGCAAGGTCCGCAACGGTGCGAGGGCTCGGGCACGCAGGTCGGCGAACGCATCCATGTCCGCGCTCAGCACCAGCTCGGCCAGATGGTCCTCGGTGTCGCGGATGTCGGAGGAGAGGGAGCGCGCGCGGACGGCTCGCGCGTATGAGGCGGACGCACGAGTCCATGGCCGGGCCGGGCCGACCACGGCGGTGCGTCCGGTGAGCTGCCGCAAGAGATGTGAGCGGTCGGCATCGGGGACGAGCAGCACGCCCAAGGCGTCCGGCAGATCGTCGAGGACGAGGGTGCCCGGGTCGAGCGCGCGGTAGGCGGGCCGGGCCTGGGCGGCGGGCAGCAGCACCGCGGTCAGCGAAACCGGAGGCTGCCACCCGGCCCGCTGCGCCGAGACAAGCAGCACGTCCGGGCTGGCGCCGGCGAGGAGGTCGCGAGCGAGGTGTTCCAAGTGGCGCTCGTGGGCCCGGCCCCGGGCGGCCAGTTCGTCGGCGTGGCCCGCGGCGCTCGCGGCGGAGAGCTCGTCGATGTAGGCGAAGGTCAGCTCGGCGAACTTGGCGACCTCGGCGGCGGGCAGACCCGCGGGTACGGCACCCGCTGCCAGGCATCGCCAGGCCACGCGGGCGCCGACCCGGTAGGCGCTGAGCAGGGCGTCCATCGAACGGCCGTCCCGGACCTCGCCGCGGCCCAGCTCGTAGGCCGCGTCGCTGGCGTCGCCGCCTGTGGCGTTCCCGCTCGCGAGGTCCAGGTAGTGCCCCAGAGCGGTGCGGACGGCTCGGCGGATGGTGCCGCCCATGCTGCCCGAGAGGGCGCCTGCGTAAGGAGGGACCTCATCGATGATCGCCTGGACGACCTCGTCGGCGGTGCTCTTCAGCGCGGCCCGAAGTGCCGTGACCGTCGTCTCATCCAGGGCCAGCTCGCTGACCCTCCGCATTGCATGGCTCACGTCTTTGTTCCCTGCGAACAATTCAATCGACTGAATTCACGTCCTGCGGTCAGGACTTTACCCTTCCAGGCACAGCAAGCTGGAGTCATGACGAGTACAGCCCTCCGCAGCAGGGCGTGGAAACTGCTGGAGATGGTCACGACGCCACTGCTGCCGTCGGACTACCTCGACCTGGTCAGCCCGCTACGCGCGGGCGCCGACCTGCGTGGACGCATCGAGGCCGTGCACCCCGAGACGGGCGACGCCGCGACCATCGTGATCAGGCCGGGACGGGGCTGGCGCGGCCACACGGCCGGTCAGTACGTGCGGATCGGCGTCGACGTCGACGGGGTGCGCCTGTGGCGTGCCTACTCGGTCACCTCACCGGCAAACCGCCCGGACGGCCGCGTCACGATCACCGTGAAGGCGATCCCGGACGGCAAGGTCAGCAACCACCTGGTCCGCAGGGCGAAACCGGGCACGCTGATCCACCTCGACCAGGCGACCGGTGACTTCGTACTGCCCAAGGCCAAGCCCGCCAAGGTGCTCTACCTGACGGCCGGCAGCGGCATCACACCCGTGATGGGCATGCTGCGCGACACCGAGTTCGACGACGTCGTCATGATCCACTCCGCGCCACAGCCGCACGACGTGATCTTCCGCAACGAACTTCACGACCTGGTCGCGGACAAGAAACTGCGGCTCACCGAGCTCCACACCGACACCGACGGCATGCTCGATATCACCCGTCTCGACGAACTCGTGCCCGACTGGGCCGAGCGCGAGACCTGGGCCTGCGGGCCCGCGGGCCTGCTCGACGCCGCCGAAAAGCACTGGAGCGAGCACGGCGTCCCGGAGCGTCTGCACACCGAACGCTTCCGCCCCGGCATCGTCGCCACCGGCGACGGCGGCGAGGTCACGTTCAGCGCCACCGGCAAGACCGTCGACGCGGACGGCGCCACGCCGTTGCTGGACGTCGGCGAGGAAGCCGGCGTGCTCATGCCCCCCGGGTGCCGCATGGGCATCTGCTTCGGCTGCGTCACGCCGCTCAAGGCGGGCGCCGTCCGCGACCTGCGCACCGGCGAGATCACCGAGGCCGAGCCGGGCGTCCTCATCCAGACCTGCGTGTCCGCCGCGGCGGGCCCCTGCGACATCGAACGGTAGGAGCACCTTGACCGCCATCGACCCCACCGCCCACCTGACCGCCGAGCAGATCGAGGAACTCGGCCGCGAGCTGGACGCGATCCGCGACGAGGTGATCGCCGGCCGCGGCGAGAAGGACGCCGCCTACATCCGCAAGGTCATCGGAGCGCAGCGCAAGCTTGAGCTGGCCAGCAGGGCCGTGCTGCTGTTCTCGATCTTCCCGCCCGCGTGGGTGATCGGCACCGCCGGCCTGTCCGTGGCGAAGATCATGGACAACATGGAGATCGGCCACAACATCCTGCACGGCCAGTGGGACTGGATGCGGGACCCGAAGATCCACTCCACCACCTGGGAGTGGGATCACGTCTCGCCCGCCGACCAGTGGAAGCACTCGCACAACGAGCTGCACCACACGTACACCAACGTGATCGGCAAGGACAACGACCTCGGCTACGGCATCATGCGCGTCGACGAGGACCAGAAGTGGCACCCCTTCCACCTCGGCCAGCCGCTGTGGAACTTCATCAACGCCTGCTTCTTCGAGTACGGCATCGCGGCGTACGACCTGGAACTCGGCAAAAACCTGCGCAAGCGCCGCCGCAAGAACCCGGAGTTCCGCGCGAGGGCCAAGGCCGTCGGGCGCAAGATCCGCAAGCAGGTACTCAAGGACTACGTGATCCACCCGCTGCTGTCGGGCCCGTCGTTCCTCCCGACGCTCGCCGCCACGTTCACCGCGAACCTGGTCCGCAACATCTGGTCTCACTCGGTGATCATGTGCGGGCACTTCCCCGAGGGCGTACAGGTCTTCGAGCGCCGGTCGATCACGGGCGAGACACGCGGTCAGTGGTACCTGCGCCAGATGATGGGCTCGGCGAACATCAGCGGCAGCAGGGCCATGCACTTCATGACCGGCAACCTCTCGCACCAGATCGAGCACCACCTGTTCCCGGACCTGCCGAGCAACCGCTACGCCGAGGTCGCGGTGAAGGTGCGCGCGCTGTTCGAGAAGTACGAGCTGGACTACGTCACCGGGCCGCTGCCCAAGCAGGTGTTCTCCGCGTGGCACAAGGTCTTCCGCCTCTCGCTGCCGAACAAGAAGCCCAACGCCGAAACGCCGGTCCGCGAGCAGGAACTCGTCGCGGCCTGATTCCCCGTATCGGTTCGGATCTTTCGGCCGTACCGGCGTTACCGCCGCCGGGTTCGATGGGATCCATTGCGGACGGTGGGCGACCGCGACATTGCAAGCAGTCTCTCAACCGAACCTCATTCCTTGGTTTCTGCAGGTCAGGCATCATTTCGCTCAGAGTGAGGGCGGTATACGGCGTCTTGTGTCCGCTGCATGACCGAGGGGTGCGCGGTGGCGTCGGTGCTGGGAATGCTGGAGAGCGAGAGGAGGCTGCGGGAACCCTGCAGCGGCTTCTCCACCGGGGGCGCCGGGACGGCGGTGGCAGATGGGGATCCCCGTGGTGAGCGGCTGAGGCTGGGTCTTGTCCGACCCGCATGGCGCTGGTCCAACATCCGGGGTCAAGGCCCTCTCCGTCAGCCTCCTCCCGTCACCCTGCGATCGCCCGCAAGATCGGCTGGCCGAGTGTGCCGAGCCAGCC
Source organism: Streptomyces sp. CA-249302 (assembly GCF_050936785.1). Classification (NCBI taxonomy): domain Bacteria; kingdom Bacillati; phylum Actinomycetota; class Actinomycetes; order Kitasatosporales; family Streptomycetaceae; genus Streptomyces; species Streptomyces sp. CA-249302. The sequence continues at coordinate 10,894,222 of NZ_JBNJMG010000001.1, forward strand.
CGCGAGTGCTCCGATCGGCCCGATCAGCCCGGTGCCGGCCGTGGCCAGCGCACCCGCCGAGGACAGCAGCCGGGTGATCCGGCCGAGGCGGCCCGCCACTGCCTCACGGTCCGGCTCAGGCCGGGCGACCTCCTCGTCCAGCGAGTCCAACTCGGCCCGAACCTCCGGCTCGATTGCTGGCGGCAACGCCGTCCGCTCGATCGACGCCCTCAGTTCCCGGACCAGACCGCGCACCTCCTGCCCGCCCGCCGTGAAGACGGCCGACTGGCCACCGTGAACGGTCTGGTTCCCGGCGACGTTGTTGACCACGCCACCCTGCTGGTTGCCGATGTTGAAGGCCATGGCTCCTCATCTCCTCACCGCTGCCGCCAGGACGCCTGCCGCTCGGCATCCTCGAAGCGGCGGCGCCGGGACGTCGTCACGATGTGCAGAACGATCCCGATGACCGTCAGAACCGTCCCGATGGCCGCCATCGCGAACCCGACCGCTCCTGCGGACACTCCGGCCACCTTCGGTCCGAGCAGCTCCGAGGAGGAGCCGAAGTTCGAACTCCCCGACGAAATATCGTCGTTGGTCCTGGCAATGAATCGGATGATCACCCAGCCGTAGATCCCGCCACCGACCACAAAGAGCAGGAAGCCGAGCATGATCAGGTGTCGTGCCCTGGTACGGGTCGCGGCGATCTCCTTGAAAAAGCTCTCGCGCTGCGCCTGCTGAACGTAGTTGTACTGGTTCCCGGCGACGTTGCTCAGCCGGTCGGCCTGCTGAGCCCCGATGTCGAACCGCCGCTCGGCGCCGGGCGGTGTACGGCTGGTCTCGCGCGGTGCCGAGCGGCCCGGCGGGGCGGAGGGTGGCGGCCCTGCGGCGGGAGCGCCGTAAGGCGTGGGCCCGGGCTCACGGGCGGGGCCCCAGCCAGGCATGGTGTCCGAGGTGCCGCCGACTCCGAGCTTGGGGGCCTGAACGGTCCGGTCGGTGGGGCGCAGCTCTTCGTAATGCACCTCCAAGGGCCCAAAATCCAGCACGTCGCCCGAGTGGAGCACCTGCTGCCCGTACACCGGGTGACCGTTCAGCATGGTGCCGTTGGTGGAGGCGAGATCCTCGACGGTGGTCCGGCCCGAGGCCCGCCACACCACCGCGTGCCGTCGACTGACGCCCGGATCGCCCACCTGGATCTGGCAGTCGGAGTCCCGCCCGACCAGCATCGGCTGGTCGTCGAGGACGAAGACCCGGCCGCGCAGCCGGTCCGGGCGGTCGACCACCAGGTGCGGTAGGTCGCGCTCTCGCAGAGGCGGGTCCATGGCACGACCTCCTGCCTTTATGAAACGATTCGGTCACCTGTTCTGGTGATCCTTACCTTCCAGTAAAAGCCGATCGGCCCCGCCCTGCCACAGCATCCCGGACGGCGGAACCCGGCAGTGCGTTCGGCCGCCGTCCCGTCGACCCGCAGCCTTCCGATCCCGGTGGGCTGGTCTCCGCGACTCCGCTGCGTGCCCGTCCGGCCGCCCGCCTCCCCGCGACCCACGGCTCCTTGAGCCAGGACGCCGCAGCACCGCCGTGATCGCGCCGAAAGCCAGAACATGCCCTTCGCACGGCAGCAGGTTGAGGATCTGGTCGACGCGGTCGCGGTGGGTTCCGCGGAGTCGACGGCGAACTGGGCGGTGACTTCTCACCCGAGCGGGGTAACGCACGCCGATCAGGAGCGGGATCAGGATCGCGGGGCGTTGATGCTCCTATTGCTGGTCAGACGGGTTGGAGCCAGGTGCGGCAGGCGTGGGTGAGGTCGTCGAGTCGGCGGGTTCCGCGTTTGGTTCCGGGAAACCGGAGCAGCGGCCTGGCTGGGTCATCAAGCCAGGTGCTCTGCGGAGAGCGCGCTGACGAGCCTTCGGTACCGGGGCTGCTCCACCCCACCCTGCTCGTGGTGAGAAGCGGCCGGCCGGATCGAGAGGATCGCGGACCCCAGTCGGGCAGCTTCGGCAGGTTCGAGTGTGGGGTGCACTGCGCTGATCAGCTCGCACGCAGGTACGACCAGGTCCGGGATGAGTAGCTGCGTCACGACGTCGGCTGGCTCGCGCTACACCATGCGTGCCCTGGTCCTGGACCGCCCCGGCACCCCCGACACGCTTCGCCCGGCCGACCTGCCGGTCCCCGAACCCGGCCCGGGAGAGGTTGGTGTCCGGGTGGCCGCGTGCGGCCTCAATCGGGTCGACTACCAGGTCGCGGCTGGCGGTCATCCCGACTGGGTCTGTCGGCACGTCCTCGGGCTGGACGTGGCCGGCACCGTCGACGCGGTCGGCGACGAAGTGAAGGGTCTGAGCCCCGGTCAGAGGGGCGCGGGGCACGGCGACCTGCGCCGCCCCGGCGGCCTCGCGGAGTTCACCCTCGCCGACGCCTCGACTCTCGCCGTGGTGCCCGACGGGCTGGACCTGGCCACGGCCGCCGCCCTGCCCTGTGCTGGCATGACGGCGTACCAGGCGGTGGTACGGCGTCTGCGCGTCGCGGAGGGCGACACCGTGCTGGTCACCGCGGGCGCGGGCGGGGTCGGCGGCTTCGCCGTCCAGCTGGCAGCCCGGGCGGGCGCGCGGGTCATCGCCACCGCCTCCGCGCACAACGCCGAACACGTCCGGAAGCTGGGAGCACACGAGGTCGTCGACTACCGCGCCGAGGACGTGACGGCCCGGGTGCGTTAACTGACCGCGAAGCGGGGCGTGGACGCGGTGGTCGACACCGTGGGCAGGGAGTCGGCCGAGGCCAATCTGGCCCTGACGGTGCATGGCGGCGGGCTGGCAGCCGTCGCCGAACGGCCGGAGCTGTCCGCGGTGGCCCCGTTCACCAAGCGCCGTCCGTCCACGAGATCGCCCTCGGCGCCGCCTACAGCCGCGGTGACGGTCGAGCCCGCGCTGACCTGTCCACGATGCTCGGCGAATTGCTGACGCTGGTCGCGGACGGCCGCCTGGACCCGATGCTGGCCAGGACCCGCGCCATCGAGGACGCCCCGGCGGCCCTCACCGAGCTGGCCGGCCGTCATGTGCGTGGGAAGCTCGTCTGCTCCCTGCCGCCGAGGTGAGTACCCGCGGAGGGCGGCCGCCGTCGCCGACCACACGCGTCCGGGCCCGACCGACCTGCTTTTCTAATCTGCCGTACCGGTCCCGAGGTGTGTCTGGGCGAATGTCCAGAACCCGGTCCCGTTGTATCCGGTGTCGAACGGCGTCCCGAAGCCGTAGTCGTCACCACTGCCGAAATAGGTGTTCTCCAGCCAGCTGAACCTGTCTCCGGTCTGGCCGCCGTAGGCCTGGGCGAGACGGTAGAGCGCGCCTTGGTACTTGTCGTTCGTCGCGCGGTGGTCGTCGAGTTCGGTCCGCGCGTCCGTGACTGCCCGGGTGAAGATCTCGTGGTAGGCCCCGGAGACCCACAGCTTTCCCTCGGCCACGTCGGAACCGTCTCCGGCGCTGGACACCGCGATGGTGCTGAGGGCGTCCGCCGCCTTCGTGACCGCCGTTGCGAGCTCGGACCTAGCACCCGCTCCGCGCGAGAAGCCGACGGTGACGCCGGGAGTGGCGAACCACTGGGTGGCGTTCACGTCGTTCTCGCCCATCCAGTGCATGGCCCGGAACGGCTGCGTGGGCCTGTTCCAGGGCGCCGAGTACTGCAGGGTCAGGCGCGAGTCGGTGAACGCGGCTCCGTTCACCGACTCCGTCCAGTTCCCCGACGCATCGACGCTCACATCGAGGACCACGTTCTTGCTGGCCGCGCGCTCCAGATGCCATCCCGCGGCGTCCTTCCAGTACAGAACGATGTCCTGGCTCTGCGGACGGCCCTCGACGTTCGTGTTCGGGAAGCTGATCGTGGACGGATCGGGTTTGTCGGTGCTCCCGTCGCCGCGCCCCACGATGTCGAAGGTCGTTACATGACGGCCCCTGTTCACCTTGTTCGCGAAAGCGGCGTCCTTGACGGTCGCGTCGATCGCCGTGACCACGTCGTCCACGAGGGTGAGCCGGTAGCTGATCCCACGCATCAGCGTGACGGCGTTGACGAAGTCGACGACAGCGGTCGCGTAGCTCTCGTTCGATCCCTGCAGCAGCACCTGGACGTTGTACGACCACGTGCCGTCCGCGTTCTTCCACAGCCCGCTGCCGCCGTTGATGTCCAGCCGGTCCGCGCTGTACCCGCCGGTGGTTGTGACGGTGGGCACGGGCACGTCGTTGACCTTCACCGCGCCTGCCGCGATCAGGTCCGCTACCCCCTGTTCGGCGTTTCCGCTGCTGAAGAGAGTGTCGTTGGACGTGTCGGTGATGCCCGTGACTCCGTCCGCGTCGACCGTCTTCGTCGTGGTGCCGGAAACCCGACGGGGCGCGGCGGAAGCGGCCGACGACATCGATGTGAAGGATGTGGCGGGCGCCAAGGCCAGCGCCAGGCCGATAAAGCCACGGCGTGATGTCTTCACGTGAGTGAGGCTCCTTAGGTAGATGAACGTCGGGAGGCTAGGCGGGGCGGTGGCCGGTGAGGTTGTTGATCCAGGCGATCATGGCGTCGGCGTCTTGGTTCACGGCGTGGCCGCCGTCCCAGTAGAGGTAGGAGTCGACGTCGTCGCCCAGGTTGTCGAGCTTGGCGGCGAGGTTGAGGACGATGTTGTGCGAGGTGTTGGTGTCGAGCGCACCGGTGCGCAGCCACCAGTGCCGGGAGCGGTGGGGGTTGCGCTGCCCGAGGAAGTACATCGGGTTCATCAGCCTGATCTTCTCGGGCAGGTCGGCGTCGAGTTGCGCGGTGTCGTTGCCGGTGGCGGTGCGCAGGCTGTAGAGGGTGAAGTGGCGGGCGTTGGTGGTCGCGTCGCCGAATTCCTGGTTCTCGAAGGCGCTGGCGTCGAGGGTGTCGAAGGAGGGGGCGTTCTTCATCCGCTTGCCGATGTGGGAGAGGAAGCCGTCCCAGGTGAAGGTGGCCTGGCCGTCGGACCAGTTGATGAAGGTGTTGTTGGCGAGGTAGGTGGCGCGGTCGGCGTCCGGCAGGGCGGTGAGGTAGGCGGTGGCCGAGGGCTGGAGGTAGACGTTGACCATGTAGTCGGCGTAGTTGTCGGCGCTGAGACGGCCGAAGCCCTCGATACCGCGCAGGTGCAGGGACTGCTGGTAGTCGGTGTAGGCGTCCGTGAGCTCTGTGGAGTAGGGCTCGGTGGCCTTGGCGCCGCTGGCGAGGGGGAGGGTGCCGAACATCCACTCGTAGGCCATGTCGGCGTGGTCGAGGTCGGTGATGGGGGAGTAGGCGGTGGTGGCGAAGACGGCGTCACTCTCGTCGGCCGCGCCGATCTCCTTGAGGTAGCGGTGGTAGAGGGGGCTGTCTCCGGAGGCGCCGAGCAGGGAGGAGAGTGCCGCGCCTGCGCTGCCGCCGCCGGAGACGATCCAGTCGGTGTTGCCGGGGATGCGGTGCTTGTTGTGGCGCAGGTAGCGCACCGCGGCCTTGAGGTCGACGATGCAGTCCGGTGCCTTGCCGAAGTAGACACCGGCGGTGTTCACGTTGTCCCGGCCGCGCACGCCGGGCTCGACCACGACCCAGCCGTGCGCCAGCGCGTACAGCGCGTTGTTCTGCGAGGCGGTGGCGCCCTGGCCCGCTCCGTTGCCACCCCCGCGCCGCCGCCGATCGGGGTCGGCGTGCCGGGGACCTGGTAGGTGTCGCCCGTGGGCGTCGCACCCGGCGTCCCGGTGGCGCCGATGCCGGTGGCGTCGGTGACGAAGGAGGAGGTGTAGCCGCCCATGATGTTGGCCAGCATGATCGGTGCGTTGCAGGCGTCCACGGCTGTGCCGTCGATCTCGACGGGGACGCTGATGTTCATGCTCTGGTAGTAATGGTCGACCGGCTTCGCCACGTAGGTGACGGCCTTGTAGAAGTGGTATGTCACCGAGTGGTCGCCGCTGCCGGTCGTGATCGTGGTCGTCAGGACCGAGTAGGCGTCCTTGTCGAACTTCAACGACACCGAGTCTCCCGAACTGGACGTCTTGGCGGCGGCCGTGGTGCTGCCGGCCGATGGGGCGGCCTTCGCCGGGGTGGCCGAGAGGGTGGTGACGGCCGGCACGGCCGCCGCTGCGGCGAGCCCGGATATGACAGTCCTGCGCTTCATGGTCAGGAAGGCCCTTCTCGGTCGGCGGCGCCCCATGGTGCTGCGGGCCTGCTCGACAAGTGGCATCGGGCCCGGCACGGCCGACCGTTGCTTGATTGCGGGTGGGTGACTGTGGCGTTCAGGCTAGATTTTTGTTGGCAATAATGTCAACAATATTGTCGGGTGTTTGACTGGTTCACAGCTTCGTGGCTGCCGGGACGGCCTGTCGCAAGCGAGGGCCTGCATGGCCGTGCATTGTCATCACCCCGCGCGACCAGGGGAGTTGTCCATCGGAGTCACCGCGGATCCCGCCGCCCGAGCAGGGGTGATGACCAGGTTCAGCGGGCGAAGGACTGCCGTATCTCCTTCTTGAGGCGCTTCAGACTGGCCCGCTCCGCCGCGGAGTTCGCGGCATTCGTGTCGGACGGATCCTCACCCAGGCGCATGAAGGCGTGGTCCGCGCCGGCGTAGACGACGGGGTCGTAGTACTTCCCGGCGGCTGACATCGCCTCGGTGGTGGCGGGGAGACTGGTCATCACGCGGGTGTCGGTCTCGCCGTAGAACCCGTGGACCGGAACCGCGATCTTGTCGACGGGATAGTCGGTGAGGCCCTCGGTGCGGTGGCAGCCCTGGGTCACGGCGGGCGGGCCGACGTCGTAGAACACGAACACCGAGTCGACCGACCTCGTGCCCGTCGCGGCGTACCGGAACGCCGCCCCGCCGCCCCAGGAGAGTCCGACGATGTCGGTCTGGCCGGTGGAACGCGGCAGGTGTTCGGCGTAGTTCACCCAGGCGCCGATGCGGGCGCTGACCTCTTCGTCGGGGACGGCCGTGACCAAGTCGGAGGTTCCGCCGCCGGTGCCGGTGAGGGTGCGCGCGTCACCGCCGCCGTCGGGTCCTAGACCCGAGATCATGTCGGGCGTGATGGCGATGTAGCCCATCGCGGCGATCTTGTCGGCGGTGTTGCGGGTGGAGTCGGTCAGCCCGAACACTTCGTGCAGGACGAGGACGACGGGTGCGTTCCTCTTGCCGATCGGGTAGTCCGCCCACGCTCGCATGGTCTGCCCGTGGAAGGGCAGGCTCACCCAGCGGGACGTGCGCGGTGACGCGGCCAGTTTCTCGGTGGCGAAGGCCTGGGCGGCCTGTTGGGAGGTCCAGCCGGCGGTCGGTGTGGCGGACTGGGTGCCGGTGACGGAGGGGCAGGACGTGGTGGGGTCGGCCGTGGTGTCGGTGGCCGGCGTGTCCGCGAAGCTCTCTCCGCCCGCCACGGCTGTCCCGCCCGCGAGGAGGGCGGCCGACAGCAGCAGCGTCGCCGGGAGTCTGGCGAGCGGCCCGCGCCCGAGGCGTCGTGGCCTCGTGTTCGATCCGGAAACGGTCATGGTGATCACCTGGCCTTGGTAGAAGTTGACGCTGGCGGCTGTGGTCTGCCGGTGTGCTGGTCGATCTCGAAACTGGAAACGTGGTCACGGGTGCCGTCGCTGCCCAGGCCGTGCTTCGAGCCCGGAAGAGGCCGTGAAGAGCCGGACGAGTTGTGGACGGCGGCCGCGGTCGGCTCCCCGTCCGAGGAATCGACGCGGCCGGTGAGGATACGTCCGACGCCACTTGCCGGGAGAGGCCCGCAGTCGAACTCGCCACCGATCCGCCCGACAGGAGTGATCTTCCCGGCCCGCCGGCCGACGTGCTGCGGCCACAACCCCCTCACGCGGCTCGTCCCCGGCCGGCCGCCGACGAAGAGGTACCCGGCGTCGGCGGACTTGGCCACGTTCGCCGTGCGTTGACCGCTCACGGCCGGAGCGGCTCCCACGGTCCCGGCTCCCAACCCCATGCATAACGCGCGGCGTTGCAGGTCCAACGGAGTCATACGGTGTTCCCGTCTCTGTGTGGCCCGGCAGTCCACGGGTGCTCGTGGCCCGTGGCCGACGCCGCGGAACTCATCCGGCGTTGATGACCACGCACTTCACCTGCGTCCAGTCCTCCAGATAGTCGGGTCCCATGGACCGGCCGAAGCCGCTGTGCTTGTAGCCGCCGAAGGGCGCCCCGATCGCCCCGGCGGGCCCGCCGTCGCCAAGGGTGTTGACGGCGATCTGACCGGCCTGGACCCGCCGGGCCAGCCGCACCGCCCGCCCGACGTCCTGGGTCCAGACGGTCGCGGTCAGGCCGTAGCGTGTGCCGTTGGCGATGGCGACGGCCTCCTCCTCGTCCTCATAGGTCAGCACCGACAGGACAGGACCGAAGATCTCCTCCTGGGCGATGCGCATCTCGGGCCGCACCCGGTCGAAGAGGGTCGGCTCGACGAAGTACCCGTCCTCGTACGGAGCCCCGGTCAGCTTCCCGCCACCGACGACGACTTCGGCGCCCTCCTCGCGGCCGATGGCCAGGTAGTCCAGCACCCGCTTCTCCTGGCGGGCGTTGATGAGCGGCCCCATGTCGACGGGCTGGTCCCACAACCCGACCCGCACGGCGCGGAACGCGTCGGCGACCTCCGTCACGAGCCGGTCGTGCAGCGAGGGGTGTACCAGGACACGCGAACCGGCCGCGCAGACCTGGCCGCTGTTCATGACGATGCTGCGCACGATCGCCGGGACGGCCTTGGTGAGGTCGGCGTCCGGCAGCACGATCTGCGGGGACTTGCCGCCCAACTCCAGTTGCAGCGGTATGAGGTTGCGGGCACAGGCCTCCATCACGGCGGTGCCGGTGGCGGGCGAGCCGGTGAAGCTCATCTTGCGGATGCCGGGGTGCGCGGGCAGGGCCGCGCCGGCCTCGGCGCCGTAGCCGGTGACGACGTTGAGCACGCCGGGCGGCAGACCCGCCTCCTGGGCCAGACGGGCCAGGTAGAGGGCGGTCAGCGGGGCGTCCTCGGCCGGCTTGAGGACGACGGTGTTGCCGGCGGCGATCGGGGCGGCGGTGTTGAACACGGTCATCGGGCCGGGCGCGTTCCACGGGATGATCGCGCCGATGACGCCGTAGGGCTCGCGCAGGGTGAGGCCCAGCAGGTTGGGGGAGCGGGTGGGCAGGGTGTCGCCGAAGACCTTGTCGGCCTTGCCGGCGAGGTAGGTCAGGCGGGCCGCGATGGGGGAGGGGCCGACCGGGTGGCCGACCTCCATCGCCTCGAGGCGGTTGATGTCGTCGTCGTGCTTGCGGACCAACTCGGCCCAGCGGTAAAGGAGTTCACCGCGAATGGCGGGGCTGGTGTCGCGCCAGGCGGGCAGCGCCGCCTCGGCGGCGCGTACGGCGTCGTCGATGTCCTCGGCCGTGCCGCGCGGCACCCGGGCGAGCACCGCGCCCGTGGCCGGGTTGATGACTTCCAGCACGGCCTTGGAGCGGGCCGGGACCCATGCGCCGGCGATGAGGTGCGCGCTGTCGGGCAGGAGTGCGGTGATGTCGAAGGAGGCGGGAGCGGTGGTGGTCATCGAGTTCCTTGTGAGGTGGGGGTGGCGGAGGAGCCGGGGCCGGCGGGGCGGTCAGGAGGCTCCGGCCGATGTCTGCAGGGGCACCGCGGTGCCGGCGGCGATCTCGTCGCGGCGGTGGCAGGCGACGGCGACCCCGTCGTGGTCCACGAGGTCGGGCTGGTCGGTCCAGCACTTCTCCTGCGCGAACGGGCAGCGGGTGGCGAAGGCGCAGCCGGTGCTGACGCGCCCGGTGGCGGGGGTGGCCGTGCCGGCGAGCCGCCGCTCGGCCTGGCGGCGCCGCTGGACGACCGGGTCGGGAACCGGGGCGGCGGCCAGCAGGGCCTGGGCGTAGGGGTGGGAGGGATGGTCGGCGACGAGGCTCGCCGGGCCGCGCTCGACGACCCGGCCGGCGTACAGGACGACGATGGTGTCGCTGAGATAGCGCACCACGGACAGGTCGTGGGAGATGAAGAGGTAGCTCAGGCCGCGGGTCTGCTTGAGGCGGGCCAGTAGGTTGAGGACCTGGGCCTGTACGGACAGGTCGAGGGCGCTGACCGCTTCGTCGCATACGATGAAGTCGGGTTCCATGACCAACGCCCGTGCGATGGCGATGCGTTGGCGTTGTCCGCCGGAGAAGGCGGCCGGGTAGCGGTGGGCGGCGCCGGGCGGCAGGCCGACGTCGTCCAGGGCGCGCAGGACGCGTTCGTGGATCTTCTCCTGGGGCAGGCCCAGGTTGTGGCGCAGGGCTTCGGCGAGGGTGTCGCCGACCGTGTGCGCGGGGTTCATGGACCCGTAGGGGTCCTGGAAGACCACCTGCATACGGCGGGCCAGGAGCCGGCGGTCCGCGCGGGTGCTGTGCGTGATGTCGTCGCCGTCGAACTCGACGCTGCCGCCGGTCGCCGGGACGAGGCCCAGTACGGCGGAGCCGATGGTCGACTTGCCGGAGCCGGACTCGCCGACCAGGCCTACGGTCTCGCCGCGGCCCACGGTCAGGTCCACGCCGCGGACGGCGTTGACGTCGCCGCCGCGCCGCCGGGAGCGGCGGTAGGTGACTTCCAGTCCGCGCACCCGAAGAAGCTCACTCATGCGCCTCTCCTCCGATCAGTTCGAGCGGCCGTATGCACCGCGTCGACCGCTCCAGCTCGACCAGATGGGAGATGACGACGGGCTTCTCCTTGCAGGCGTCGGTCACCCGTGGGCAGCGGTTCTGGAAGTGGCAGCCGACGGGCCACTGGGTCGGGGGCGGCACCGCGCCCTCGACGGCGGGCAGCGGCTGGCCCGGCAGGGCGTGGTGGGGGTCGGAGGCGAGCAGGCCCGCCGTGTAGGGGTGCGCGGGCGTGGTGACCAGGTCGGTGACCTCCGCCTCCTCTACGACCTCGCCGGCGTACATCACCACGGCCCGGTCGCACAGGTCGGCCAGCACGCCCCAGTCGTGGGTGATGAGGATGATGGAGGTGCCGCCCGCCTGCAGGTCGCGCAGCAGGTCGAGGATCTCCGCCTGTACGGTCACGTCGAGGGCGGTGGTCGGCTCGTCGGCGATCACCAGCGCGGGGTCGCCCGCCAACGCGGCGGCGATGCCGACCCGTTGGGCCATGCCGCCCGAGAGCTGGTGCGGGTAACTGCCCGCGACCCGGGCCGGGTCGGGCAGCCGTACCTTCGCGAAGAGCTCCAGGGTGCGCCGCCTGGCCTCCTTGCGGGAGCAGCCGGTGTGCAGACGCACGGCCTCCGCGACCTGGGCGCCGGCCGTGAAGGACGGGTCGAGGCTGGAGATGGGGTCCTGGGAGATCCATCCGATACGGCGGCCCCGTACGCGGCGCATCGCGGCGGCGTCGGCGCGGGCGAGGTCGGCGCCCTCGAAGAGGATGGTGCCGGAGGAGATCTCGCCGCCCGCGGGCAGCATCCCCAGCAGGGAGGTGGCGGTGACGGTCTTGCCGCAGCCGGTCTCGCCCACGATGCCGAGCACTTCACCGGACCGTAGGTCGAACGACACGTCCCGGATCACCTCGGTGGGCGTGCCCTCGATGCGCAGGGACACCGTCAGGCCGCGCACCGACAGCAGTGCGTCGGGGTCGGGCTCCTCGATCTCCCTCGGGGTGTCCGGGACTTCGGCCTGCACCGGCTCGGACGTCGCTCCGCGCGGGCGGCCCATGCGGCGGGACGGCGGCTTGTCGGCCGGGGGTGAGTAGCGTTCGGCGAGGGTGTCGCGCAGGCCGTCGCTGAGCAGGCCGAGCGCCAGGATGAAGCTGATGATCATGAAGCCGGAGGGGACCAGGAGCCACGGGTCGGTGCCGATGTTCTTGGACGCCTCGGCGATCATGCTGCCCCAGCTGGCCTCGGTGGTGCCCAGGCCCAGGAAGCCGAGCCCGGTCTCCAGGAGAACGGCGTAGGCGCCGAACACCGAGGCCTGGACGAGGACGACGCCGGTGACACGGGGCAGGACGTGCCTGCGGATGATGACCCGGTCACGGATGCCGCCCGCCACCGCCGCCCGGACGTACAGCTCCTCCTTAACACCGAGCGTCGCGGAGCGGACCACGCGGGCGAGGAGGGGCGCGCCGAGCAGGCCGTTGGCGGCCATGGCCGCGCTCTCGTTGTTGGTGAAGACCGACAGGACCACCAGCAGGACGATGATGACGGGGACGGCGGAGATCAGGTCGGCGGTTTTGAGGACGAGCCGGTCGAACCAGCCGCCCTTGTAGCCCGCGATCATTCCGGCCGGGACTCCGAGGGGCAGATACACGGCCAGGGTGATCAGGACACCGAGCAGGGTGATCTGCCCGCCGTGCATCAGGCGGCTGAGCACGTCACGGCCGAGCTCACCCGTGCCCAGCAGGTGGGCGCCGCTGGGGCCCTGGAGAGCGGCGGTCAGGTCCTGCTCGTCGGGGGCATACGGGGCCAGCGGGCCCGCCAGCCCCGTGACCAGGACGATGAGGAGCAGGTAGCCGCCGGAGGCGGCCGCGGCGGGCTTGCGCAGCAGCCGGGCGATGAAACCGCGCCGCGCAGCACGTGGCGACCGGTCTCCACGTCCGGTCGCGGACGCCGTCTTGGGGTCGGTGGCCGGCGCCTTCATGTCCGCACCTTCGGATTGAGCATCGCGTACACCACTTCGATCAGGAGGTTGATCAGCATCACGGTGACCGTGAAGACGAGGGCGACGCCCTGGACCGTCGGGATGTCCTGCGTCTGCGCGGCGGTGACGGCCAGGCCGCCGAGGCCCGGCATGACGAACAGGGTCTCGGCGAGCACGGTGCCGCCGAACAGGGTCACCACGACCACGCCCAGGACGGTGACGATGGGCGCCGCGGCGTTGCGCAGTACGTGCCGGAAGATCACCGAGCGCTCGGGGATGCCCCGGGCGCGCAGCACCCGGACGTAGTCGCGGTTGAGCTGGGTCAGCACACCGTCCCTGGTCTGCTTGGCCACCGGCGCGGTGGCGGGCACCCCGAGGGTGAGGACGGGCAGGACCAGCGACTCGAACCACTGCACGGGGGAGTCCGTGAACGGCACGTAGCCCGAGACGGGGAAGAGCGGCAGCTGCACGGCGAACGCGGTCATCAGGACCAGTCCGAACCAGAAGTTCGGCACCGCGAGGCCGACCAGCGCGATGCCGTCCACGGCGCGCCCGAGCCAGCCGCCCTTGAGTGCGCTGAGGACACCGAGGGCGACTCCGGCGACCGCGGCGACCAGAATCGCGCCGCCGATCAGCGACAGGGTGGTGCCCAGGCGTGAGGTGAGCTGGTCGCTCACCGGAACCCCGGAGGTGATGGAGTCGCCGAGGTCGCCGTGCAGGGCGGCGGTCAGCCAGTCCCAGTAGCGCACCGGCAGCGAATGGTCGAGGCCGAGCTGGGTGTCCAGTGCCTTCACCTGGGCGGGACTGGCGTTCGCGCCGAGGATCGTCCGGCCGGGGTCGCCCGGGACCAGGCTGGTCAGGACGAAGGTCAGAACGGTCACGCCGAACACCACGGGGATCGCGCCGACGAGCCAGCGGAAGAGGATCCTGTGCATCTCACCTCACTCCTTTCTCGAGCCGGGCGGCCCCCGTGGTCAGGTACGGCGGCCGCCCGGAGCACTTACTTGGTGGCGTAGATGGCGAGCGGGCTGACGAAGGGAGCGCCCGCGCTGACCTTCACACCGCCGATGCCGGGACGGACGTAGTAGTTGACCGGGGTGAAGGCGACTGGGGCGTACCAGGCGTTCTTCACCAGGTACTCCTGCATCTGCTGGTCGAGCTCGGCGCGCTCGGCGGGCTCGGCGGCGGCGGCCTTGTTGAACAGCGAGGTCAGTTCGGGAGCGCTGCTGCCAAAGCCGTTGAAGACCTTCGAGCCGGGCATGAACAGGTCCAGGCCCTCCAGGTACATCGGCTCCTCGGTGAACCCGCCGGAGACGGCCGGGTACTTCTTGTTGGTCTGGTTCTCCACGAACGAGGTGATGCTGGTGACCGCGGTGACCTTCACCTTGATGCCGACCTTGGACAGCTGGCCGGCGATCGCCTGCGCCATGGTGTCGAAGCCGACGAAGGTGGCGGCGAGGACGGGCAGCGTGAAGCCGTCCGGGTAGCCGGCCTCCTTGAGCAGCTGCTTGGCCTTCGCGGGATCGTAGGGGTATTCCTTCGCCAGCTCGTCCGAGTAGCCGTCGCCGCCCTTGATCACGGTCTGCACGGTCGGCGTTCCGCTGGAGCCCAGCAGGGCCTTGGTGACCGCTTCCCGGTCGATCGCGTAGTTGATCGCCTGCCGGACCCGGACGTCGCCGAGCGGCTTGGAGACCTCGCCCTTGCGGTCGATCAGGCTCAGGCCCTGGAGGATCACCGGGAGGCCCACGGTCGACATACCGGCGGACTTGGCGGAGGAGGCGGAGGTGTAGTCGCCCTTGTAGACGTCGATCTGGCCGGTCTTCATGGCGTTGACCGCGGTCTGGCCGTTCTGCACGATTCGGATCACGATCTTCTTGTAGTGCTGCTTGGACTTGTCGTAGTAGTCCGGGTTGGCCGTGTAGGTGTAGTGGTCGCCGGCCACGCTGTCCGAGGGCTGGTAGATGTACGGCCCCGCGCCTTGGCTGGTCTTGGTCGGTGTCAGGCTCTTCGCGTCGGCCAGGCCCTTGGCGCTGATGATCTGGCCGATGCCGTACGACTGAGTCAACAGCGTGGGCAGGATCGGGTTGGCCTTGGCCAGCTTGATGGTCAGGGCCAGGGGGCCGGTGGCGGTGATGGTCGCGTCGGTGAGGTAGTGGGCCTGGTTGCCCTGCGCCTTCTTGGCGTACTCCAGCGAGGCCTTCACCGCGTCGGCGGTCACCGCCGTCCCGTCGCTGAACTTCACGCCCGGGCGCAGGGTGATGGACAGCTCCGTGTTGCCGGAGCCGACGTACTTCCAGGACTTCGCCAGAGCCGGCTCGACCTTGCCCTCGGGGGAGAGGTAGAACAGTGATTCGTACGACAGCATCGTGAAGTCGACGGAGCCGAGGTCGGCGGTGCCCGGGTTGAGGGCGGTCGGGGCCTGCTGCTCGGCGACGGTCAGGGTGTCGCCGGGCACCGCCTTGCCGGTGTCCTTGGCGCCGGTGGCGGCGTTCTTGCTGCCACCGCAGGCGGTCAGGGTGAGGGAGAGCGCGGCGCACACGGCGATGAGGCCGGTGCGGGCGGTGCGGTGTGCTCTCGGGGTGAGCCGGCGAGCGGGGGAGTCGAAGCGGTGCATGTCTTCTCCTAGCGCCACGGGAGGTCCGCCACGGCGACAGGGGCCGGAAGGGCGGGGAGCTGGATGTGATGGGAATTTCTGCACGTGCCGGGCGCGGACGATGGGATCGCCGAGCCCGGGTGGCGCCCGCAAAGGGTCCACCCGCGCATGTTCACGGGGTTGCGAGCCAGCCGGCGGAGGGCCGGGTAGGTGCGGAGGGTCGGGTGCGTCGCAGGGGACCGCTGTGCGGCGACGGCCGGAAACGGGCCGTACGAGGCAAGCGGTCTTCGGGGATGAGCGGCGACGAACCGGAGGTGCTCCCGCTGCTCGCGAGGATCAGGCTCAGGTACTGAGGTGGTGCCGGTTCACCGGGGGCTGGCCGGTGAAGCGGAGCCTGGGCGCCTTTCGGCCGCGGCGCGGACGAGACGCGATCGGCCCAGTGGTGTAACCCTGCTGAAACGACGCCCTGCTGTCCAGCATCCGTGCAAGGGGAATTGGGCGCCGGGCGCGAAAGATAAGTGTGCGGATCATGCTCTGGCATACGAATCGGACGTCATCGTAGAGGCGTGTGCGGTGTGCGTGCCGGTCGGCCTCAGCCCAGCAGGCCGTGCAGTCCCTCGGCCGTCGTGCGTACGGCGTCGGCCCAGCCCAGCAGGGCCTCTCGCGTCTCCAGGAAGGTGATCGTCGAGACGTTCACCGCGCCGATGACCGCGCCCTTGGCGTCTCGTACCGGTACGGCGAGGCAGCGCACGCCGGGTTCGTTCTCCTCGTCGTCCAGGGCGAAACCCCGCTCGCGCACGTTGGCGAGATCCGCGTGCAGGGCTGCGAGTTCGGTGAGTGAGTTCTCCGTGCGGGCCGGCAGTCCCAGCCGTCCCACCAGGGCGGTGAGCTCCTCGTCGGCCAGGCCGGCCAACACGCACTTGCCGATCGCGGTCGTGTGCAGCGGCAGCTGCATGCCCACTCGGGAGGAGTCCTGTACGGCGTTGGGGCCCGACACTTTGACCAGCAGGGTGACGACGTCGCCGGTCCGTACGCCCATGTGCACGGTGTGCCCGATGCGGCGGCTGAGTACCTCCAGCTCGGCGCGCATCACCTGGTCCTCCTCGCAGCCCTGGGTGATCCGGGCGGCGAGCGCGCGGACCCGTGGTCCGGGGCCGTAGCCGCCCTGTCCGTCCGAGGCCAGGAAACCGGTCGCCACCAGGTTGGTCATGATGCGGTGCGCGCTGGCCTTGGGCACTCCGGCGGCCGCCGCGATGTCGCCCAGGCGGTGCGGGTAGCCAGGCGTCGAGGCGGCCTCCAGCAGGTTCAGCGCCTTGTCGGTGGCGTTGCCCGCGAGCGAACTGCGTCCCCCGCGCCCGCCCGTCTGTGAGTCCACTGAAGTTTCGATCCCGGCCATTGACAGGCTCCCGTCGCGCGGTTTCACTGATGAACGTTCCACAAGAGAATACATCGTTTCGCGTAACGGAACGCCCGGGTTGGTGGGTCGGAGGGCTGCCGCACCTGCCTCGGAGGACCCGGGAACCGCACCACAAGCTTCCCCGAGAGGACAAGCCCCGTGCCCGAGAAGGTTCACAAGGTACGCACGACCCCCGAGCAGATGGCAGAGATCGAGCAGCAGTGGATCGACGAGGTCCAGGAGGACCAGGAACTCACCACCTTCGGCCTCTACCCCCAGCCCTCCCGGGGTGAGGCGGACGCCCGGGGCAGCTACCAGCTCTATCTTCCGCCGCAGTACGAGGCCGAACCCGAACGGCGCTTCCCCGTCATCTACTGGCTGCACGGCGGGTTCGGCAATGCCCGCCAGGGTTCGGAAATGGTTGCGCGGATCGACAAGGCCGTCCGCGGCGAGGTCATGCCGCCGACGATCGTCGTCGTCCCGCAGATCCTGCCGATCGGCTGGTACGTCGACTCCAAGGACGGTGCCCGCCCGCTCGCCCAGATCACGGCCTTCGACCTGGTCCAGCACATGGACTCCACCTACCGCACGATCCCCGAGGCGGCCGCCCGCACGGTCGAGGGTTTCTCCATGGGCGGCTTCGGGGCCCTGCACCTCGGCCTGAAGTACCCGAAGGTCTTCGGGAAGTGCTCGGCGGTCGCCCCCGCGATCCTGCGCAACCTCAAGGACGAACCCGAGGACCGGGTCAACAACACCTACTTCGGCGACCAGGAGTACTACGACCTCTGCCACCCCTGGAGCCTGGTCCTCGCCAACGCCCCCGAACTGCGCCGCACCAGCCAGGTCCGCCTGCTGTCCGGCCGGCTCGACACCCGCCTCGCGCCCACCATCCGCGACCTCGACGCCCGCTTCACCGACCTCGAAGTACCGCACGACTTCTTCGAGTTCCCGGACGCCGACCACGAGTACCCGGACATCATGGACGGCTACGGCGACAAGTACTACGCGTGGTGGCGCACCGCCTGACGCTCCGCGTTCACCCCTTCCTCCAGCGGGTTGAGCATCCCGTCCGGGATGTTCCCCGCGCCGAGTCACCGCATCGCCCCCATCCCCGCCCGGGCGCCGACATGCCACCCCCTCGGCCCGCCGGTGCGGTCGCCCGTGCCCGGGGCGCCTCCCACCACCGTCCCGACCGCGGGGCCGCCCGCCCGTCGAGCGCGCTCCGAGGTCATGGACGGGCCGCCCTGGGCGCGGGCCCATCCGACGGACTCCCACCCTCGTCCCCCGTGGGCGCGGACATCGACTCGGCGATCCGATCTCTCCCCCCTCGAAAGGCAGCAAGACCATGAGACTGACCCCGCTGACCAGCCTCACCCCCGAGCAGACCGAACTCCTCGAAACCATCGTCGGCCCCGGAGTCGAACCACCGCCGCCCTTCATCGCCTGGGCGCGCAACATGGAACTGGCCCACTGGGTGGAGAACCTCGGCCGATACTGCCGCAACGAGTCGAGGTTCCCGCAGAAGCTGCGCGAGCTGAGCGTGCTGATCGCCGGACGCCACTTCGACAGCCAGGCCGCCTGGAACGCCCATATCCAGCAGGCCGTCGAGGAGGGCATTCCGGCCGAGTGCCTCGACCGCCTCGCACGCGGCGAGGACCCCGGATTCAAGGCCGAGGACGAGCGCGTGTTCCACGCCTTCGCCCACGAGATGCTCTACGACCACTTCGTCACCGACGCCACCTACGCTCAGGCGATGGAGCTGTTCGGTGAGGACGGCGTGCTGGACCTGATCGGCTGCATCGGCAGTTTCAGCATGTCCGCGATGATGCTCAATACCTTCCAGATCCCGCTGCGGCCGCACCTGCCGCGCCCCTTCGCCGACGTCGACGGCTTCCGGCGGGTCTCCGGAGGCGACGCCTGATGCCGCACTCCCCCCTGCAACTGCTGGACGGACTCCTCGACGAGGACGGCATGGAGAGCGCCGCGCACCGGTTCGTCCTCGGCGGCCCCTTCGGAGCGGAACCCGCCGAGGCCACCGCCGAGCGGCTCGCCCACTTCGCCGACGCCGGTGGCCTCCTCGTCGAGACCTCCCACAGCTACGCCGGAGGCAAGGCCGAGGCCGCGGTCGGCCAGTGGCTGCGCGCGAACCCCGGCACGCTCGGCGTGGCCACCAAGGTCGGCCACGACACGACCGGCGGCGACATCCCCCTCGATCGCGACACCGTCTTCGAGCACGTGCGGTCCGCGGCGGACAACCTCGGTGTCGAGGAGCTCGACGTCCTGCTGTACCACTGCGACGACCCCACCCGATCCGTCGCCGAACTCGCCGACACCCTCGTGGCCCTGGTGGACGCCGGACACGTCCGCCGCGTCGGCGTCTCCAACTGGCGCCCCGAACGGTTGGCGCAGCTCGCCGCCGAACTCGGCGGGCGCGGCCACACCCCCGTCGCCAGCTACCAGTTCAGCCTCGCCGAGCCCGACCCGGCACTGCTGGAAGGCAGCCTGCACGCCGACAAGGCCGTACTCGACGTTGTACGCACCCACCGACTGCCCCTGCTGGGCTGGTCCTCGCAGGCCCGCGGCTACTTCGCACGCAACGCCCCGAAGGAGCACCACGGCAAGCCGGACCCTTACGACACCGAGGACAACCGCGCCCGACGGCTGCGCTGCCGGGAACTCGCCGATCAGCTCGACTCCCGGCCCGAGACCGTCGCTGTGGCCTGGACGCTCCACCATCCCGGTGTTTGGCCGTCCATTGGCCCCAGGACGACCGCCCAGATCGACAGCTCCCTGCACGCCCGCCGCCTCACGCTGACCGAGGAGCAGGTTCGATGGCTCCGGGACGGCCGGTGAGGGCCGAGCACGCGACCAGCCCCGTCCTCGCGCCGCGACTCGGTCACTGGGTCTCCGCGAAGATCGCCGTCTGCGGGGTGTTCGTCGCCGCGAACTTCATGGCGATCATGGACACCACGATCGTCAACGTCTCCCTTCCGGCCATCGGCCGCGACTTCGGTGTGGACCCTTCCGGTCTCAGCTCCGTCAACGTGGGCTATCTGGTGGCCCTTGCCGTCTTCATCCCCGTCTCGGGCTGGCTCGGCAACCGCTTCGGTACCCGGCGTACCGCACTGACCGCCCTCCTGCTGTTCACCGGGGCCTCCGGGCTGTGTGCCACCGCCGGCACGATCGAGGCGCTCACCGCCTACCGTGTCCTGCAGGGCGTCGGGGGCGGCCTGCTCGCCCCCGTCGGGATGACGATGATGCTGCGGGCGTTTCCCGTGGCCGAGCGGCTGCGCGCACAGCAGTACGTCATGCTGCCGACCGCCGTCGCACCCGCCCTCGGACCCGTGCTGGGGGGCTGGCTGGTGGACGCCGCGTCCTGGCACTGGGTGTTCCTCGTCAACCTGCCCGTAGGCGTGCTCGCCCTGCTCTTCGGGCTGGGCACCCTGCCCGACTTCCCCGGACCGGGCTCACCCCGCTTCGACGTGCCGGGCTTCGTCCTCGCCGGCGGCGGACTGGCGGCGGTCCTGTACGCCCTCACCACGGCCCCGGACCGTGGCTGGGGGAGCGGGGCGGTCCTCGGTCCGCTGGCCGGCGGGGTCGTGTTCCTCACCGTGCTGGTGCCGTGGGAGCTGCGTGCCCGACACCCCATGATCGATCTACGGGTGGTGGAGGACCAGCTGTTCCGCACCACGCAGCTGGTCCTACTGCCCACCGGGGCCGCGTTCATGGGCGTTCTGTACCTGTACCCCCAGTTCCTGCATACAGTTCGTGGCTATGACGCGCTCCACTCGGGAATGGCCACCTCCCCCGAGGCGCTGGGCATGCTGACCGCCTCCCAGATCGTGCCCCGCCTCCACGACCGGGTCGGCCCCCGCCGCCTGATGGTCGCAGGCGGAGCCGGAGCCGCGCTGATCATCGTCGGACTGGCGGTCCTGACGGCCGGCTCGCATCCGCTCGCCCTGTACCCGGCGATGTACCTGCTCGGCATGTCCGTGGGCCTGCTGTTCGCCAGCGCCCAGAACGCGGCCTTCGTCACCATGCCGACCCCCCGCACGGCCGACGCCACCACCCTCCTCAACATGCAACGGCAGACCGCGGGCGCCTTCGGAGTGGCCCTGGCCGGGACATTGGCGGCCTCACTCGCCGAACCGACCGGTGGCGACGGCGCCTTCCCGTACCGTGTCGCCTTTCCCGTCCTGGCGGCTCTGTGCGCGGGTGCTTCCCTGCTCGCACTCCGCGTCAGCGACCGACGCGTGCAGGAGGCTTACGCGAAGGCCGACGAGCCTGCCGACGACACCCCCGGCGCGCGATCGGAGCGCGCGGCGGGCCCGTGAAAACGCTCCACCCCCTGCATCCCGCGCGCCGCAGCGCGCCGAGACCGGATCTGAGGCCATGACACACGAACATACGGTCCCTGCCGTTGTCCTCGCCCTGGGTGAACCCATGGTGGAGTTCAACGCGGATGTGGACGGGGCGTTGGAGGATGCCGCGTCCTTCGCGGTCGGCTACGGCGGTGACACCTCCAACTTCCTTGTTGCCGCGGCGCGTTCGGGTGCCCGTGCCGGCTACGTGACCAGGATCGGTGATGATGCCTTCGGTCGCGTTCTCACCCGGCTGTGGGAGCGGGAGGGCGTCGACACGACTCACGTGGTGCGTGAGCCAGGTGGGCGTACGGGTGTCTATTTCATTGCCCGCGGTCCGGCCGGGCACGGGTTCACGTACTACCGGGCGGGTTCGCCGGCGAGTCGGCTGAGTCCTGCGGATGTGCCCGAGCAGGCTGTGGCTCAGGCGCGGTTGCTGCATGTCACGGGTATCACGCAGGCCATCGGTGCGTCGGCGTGCGATGCGGCCTTGCATGCGATGGCGGTGGCCCGTGCGCAAGGGACGCTGGTGAGTTACGACCCCAATTACCGGTCTGCGTTGTGGACGCAGGAGCAGGCGCGTGCGGTGATCTTGCGCAGTCTGGAGCTGTGTGACATCGCGCTGCCCAATATGGAGGAGGGGCGGATGCTGACGGGGAGCAGTCCCCGGAGGCGGTGCTGCGGGCGTTGTGCGCCCGGGGCCCGAAGGTGGTGGTGCTGAAACTGGGGGAGCAGGGCGCCTTGTTGGCCGATGGCGGCGAGGTGACGCGTATCCCGGCGCAGCGGGTCACGGCTGTGGATGCGTCCGGGGCGGGGGACACCTTCGACGGGGCGTTCGCCGCGTGTCTGGTCGAGGGGGCCTCGCCGGTGGAGGCGGCGCGGTACGCGGCGGTGGCCGCGGCCCTGACTACCACCGGCCACGGCGCGGTCCGTCCCATCCCCGAACGCCCGGCGATACTCAAGCACTTGACCACCACGCAGTTCCAGAAGAGCCGCTGACGCGTCACGAGCAGCGTCGTGTACGTCCCCGACACCACGTACCCTCGGGCGGGACATCGGTGCCGGTGGCCTCCTCGACGGCCAGGCAGTAGGCGAAGGCGTGGCCGACGGCGGTGTCGCCACTGATGCGCTCGGCCAGTGGGAGGCCGGCCGCCGTCGAGCGGTTCTGGAAGAGCTTCTCGATGCCCTTGTGGGCGAACCACAGGCGGACCTTGAGTTTGAGGATGGTCACGCCGACCACGGAGAAGCGGAAGTGGCCGGGTTCGATCAGGCCGGCGTGCACCGGGCCGACCGGGATCTCGTAGACGCCGTAGCCCTCCACCTCCAGGAAGGGGTACGGCCCCTCCTGCTCGCCGAAGGCGGGTGGTGATCCGGCATCGGGGTGCATCGGGTACCAGCCGCGCGGCCAGTGGAAATGCCGTACCAGGCGGCGGGGGAGCGGGTGATCCAGGGGCACGATGCCGAACAGGTCACGCATCTCGCGCTCGAACCGGCCCGCCGGGAAGGAGAGGTGGGCGAGGGAGGGCACCTCGGGGTGGTCGGGGTGGAGACGGACCTAGAGTTCGGTGCGGCTGTCGGGCGGGCCGGAGGTGAACAGGTACACCACGCGCGGGCCGCTCTCGTCGAGGTGGGCGGTGACCAGAGCGAGCCGGTGGCCCTGGGTGAGCAGTTCCTCGGCGTGCTGGGGCAGTCCGGCGTCCACGCACCGCACCTGCACCGACCCGCCCAGCTCCCGCGCCTTCGCCCTCCGGGCGCGGCGGAGGGGGCTCGGCCACCATCCCGATGGTGCGGATCTTGCGCAACAGGCCCATGAACCCTCCCTGCGACGGTGAGGACCGTTCGTGGGGGACCAACCGGCCGTCCCACGAAAGGAGTTACGGCGCTTTTCCGATGTTTGGCCCTGCTTCACCTTCAGGTGGAGAGGGCCGCCGCCCCGCACCACGGAGCGCTGTCGAACTCCGTTGGGAGAGGCCGCCGATCGAGGGCCGCCGTCACGACGGCGGTTTCGCCTCCCGCTGTGCTGCCTGCAGGTCGGCCAGCAGTTCGGCCTGCCCGGTCAGGACGCCGGACAGGATGGTCCGGGCGACTCGCAGCAGCTCGGCCACATGCGGGCTGGTCAGCGAGTAGTAGACGGTCGAGCCCTCCTTGCGGGTCACGACCAGGTTCGCCCGGCGCAGCACCGCCAGTTGCTGGGACAGGTGTGCAGGCTCGATGCCGACCTCGGGGAGCATCTCGGCGACCGCGTGCTCGCGATCGCTGAGCAGTTCCAGTACGCGGATACGGGCCGGGTGGCCGAGGGTCTTGAAGAACTCGGCCTTCAGTTGGTACAGCGGCGTACTCATCGCGTGGTCCTCTCTCCCTCCCAGGAGCAGAGCCCCGCCGGCCGGCCCTTGGTACATCGCGTCCACCCACTCGTCACAGACATGCGGCCCATCCTCGCCCGCGGTGCTCGTCGGACCCACACGGGGATCGAGCCGTCGGATCCAGGAATGATGAGCTCAGTAATTGCTAACATTAGCAACTTCATACGTGAGGTGAGAGTCCTGGTGAGAACCGCTCCTCTGGGCGGCGCAGCCGCCCTGTGGTTCACGCGCCCGGGCGCCATCCTCACATCCACCGCACCACCGCTGTCCGCGAGGAGGGCATCGGCCCGCAGTGTGGTGGTGCCCGCATGCTCGGGCCGTCCGTGAGCGGACGGGCAGCCTGTTCCGCGTCGGAAACCGGTGGCGGGTGACCCAGCTGGGGAATGAGTGGTGTGATGGGTGACTGGGCTGCGCAGTGCGGCAGCGGCGTCCGGTTCGAGTGGGGGCCGGGCGGAGCGCGGCGCCTTACCGCCCGGGCCGCCTGTCCGGTCGTGGTCGACGTGCTGTCGTTCACCACCGCGGTGAGGGTGGTGGACGCCTGCCTGCGCAACGTCACCGCCGTCGGCGGCTGGCTCACCCCCAGCCGTATGGCACGCCCGAGCGCCCCGTCGCGGTGATCGCCGCTGGCGGCCGTGGCTGGACGGCGGCCTGCGTCCCGGGCTGGAGGACCTGCTCGGTGCCGGAGCGCTGGTCTGCGATCTGGCTTTGCAGGGTGCGGGTCCGTTGTCGGCGGAGGCCGCCGCCGTCAAGGCGGGCTACGAGGGCACCGGCGACGTCTCTCACGCGGTCGCCACCAGTGCCTCCGGGCGGGAGCTGGCCGCGATGGGGTCCGTCGAGGACGTGGCGATCGCCGCCGAGGAGGACACCTGCGCCGTCGTACCGCTGAGGGACGGCGACGGCGCCGTCGCCCCGGCGCGAGCAACCGGTCCGGCCTCCCACCCCGCGGGTCAGACCTTCTTGACGACGCTGGATTTGAGCTGCATCGCACCGAACCCGTCGACCTTGCAGTCGATGTCGTGGCCGTCCACCCCGTCGACGAGACGGATGTTGCGCACCTTGGTCCCCGCCTTGATTCCGCTCGGGCTGCCCTTGACCTTCAGCGTCTTGACCACGGTCACCGTGTCCCCGTCGGCGAGGACATTGCCGACGGAGTCCCTGATGACCTTGTCCTCGCCGCTGCCTTCGGCTGTGGCCGATGGCGACCATTCGTGTCCGCACTCCGGGCAGACCAGCAGCGCGCCCATCTCGTAGGTGTAGACGCCGGAACACTTGGGGCAGGAGGGAAGGGATTCTTCACTCATCACATGTCACTTTCTCGTGCGGGCGAGCCGATTCCCGGTCGGGAGGACCAAGATGTAGGTCAGGCGGGCCAGCCGTCGGTACGCCACTCCTGCTGGCCCTCGCCGCCCGGACCGAATCCGGTGTGGGCGGCGAGCGCGGCGGCCAGGTCGGAGTGGACGGGGATGTCCGGGCCCTCGCCCGCCGGGACGAGGGAGCCTTCGGCGGGGATGGCGGCAAGCTCCAGACCCCGCCCCGCTTCGGCCAGCCGGCGGGCGGCGTCGGTGATGGCCAGCTGGCCCTCCGCCGACCAACTGCGCAGCCCCGTCAGGTCGACGATGACCGGTCCGGTGCCGCGGGCGACCACCCAGCCGACCGCGCCGCTGAAGCGGTGGACCGCCTGCGGGCCCAGATAGCCCGCGATGGACAGGACGCCCAGGTCCTGCTCGATGGTGTAGCGCCACTCGATGGTCATGTCGTGTACTTCCTTGCGCGGTTTTCCGGCTTGGGGGTCTGCTCTCCGGTCAGAGGGGCAGTGTGATCCATATGCTCTTTCCCTGGCCGTCGGCGTCGGGGCGGACGACCGCGGTGCCGCTCAGGCCGAGGGTGAGCTCCATGACGATGGCCAGGCCGCTCGTGCCGGCGTCGGTCAGCGCGCCGTACAGCGCAGGCTGATACGGGTGCCGGTCGTGCACGGCGAACGCCAGACAACCCTCGCCCGCTGCGTAGATCACCGTGAGCTGCGGGGAGAGGACAGCGGCATGGCGGACGCTGTTGGTCACCAGCTCGCCGAGGATCAACAGGGCCGGGTCCACCGCGGGGTGGCGCAGGCCGATGCCCCACTCGACCAGGGCCTGCTCGGCGCTCACGCGGGCGGTGCGGACCGCGGCTGGTTCGGTGGGCAGGGTGAGCACGTGCCGGTGTGGCAGGGTTTCCAGCTGCGAGGACATCAGCTCTCCGGGCCTTGGGTGAAGCGGAAACCGGTGACCGTCTGCGGATGAATTCGCGTGATCGTGTCGTGCGGGCCGTGCGTCCACCCGGCGAGCGTGCGTCGGTGGTGCGCGACCTCGTTCGGGTCGGTGAGCACGTCGGCGGGGCCGGTGGTCGTCACCGTCCAGCCCGTGCCCGTCGCGGCGCCGATCTCGTCCACCTGGGGCAGCAAGCTCGGGCGGCTGGTGTACGTGCAGCGGGATGCCGCCACGCCTCCAGCAGCCACAGGGCCTCCGCGCCGGAGACCTCGACCATGCGCAAGCTCGCCGGGGCAGTGCTCATCGGACCGTTTCCTCGCTGGTGACGTGGTTCTTCTGTACGGAAACGGTGGGCAGGATGCCGGCCACTTCCAGGTGGTCGCGCGCGGCCTTGATCGCCTCGGGTGTGGTGGCGTACTCCCGGCCCTCCAGACGGAGCAGGCCCAGGGCGCCGACCGAGTCCAGGACGCGGCGCTGGCCGGGGCGTATGCCCGACGTCATCACGGCGATGCCGCGCCGGTTCAGCTTCTCCACCACGTCCTTCAGCACCAGGGCACCCGTGGCGTCCATCGTCGAGACGCGCGACATGCGCAGGATCACCACGCGTACGTCGGCGACCTCGGTCAGCTCCAGCAGGAAGCGGTGGGCGGCGGCGAAGAACAGTGGGCCGTCGATGCGGTACGCGACGATGTGCTCGGCCAGCAGCGCATGCTCCTCCACGCTGTGGTCGCCCCGGTCGAGCGGCACCTGGTCGAAACGGGCCTGCTTGGCGACCGCGCGCAGGGCGAGGGCGCCTGCGACGACGAGGCCGATGATGACGGCGTACACGAGGTCGAGGGCGAGGGTGGCCATCGCGGTCAGTACGAGGATGACCGCGTCCGAGCGGGTCGCCCGGGCCATCGCCTTCAGCGAGCCGACCTCGACCATGCGGATCGCCGTCGCGAGCAGGACGCCGGCGAGGGCTGCGAGGGGGATCTTGGAGACCAGGGGGGCCGCCGCGAACACGATCAGGGCGAGGATCGCGGCGTGGGTGAGGGCGGCGAGGCGGGAGCCCGCCCCGGAACGGACGTTGACCGCAGTGCGGGCGATCGCGCCGGTGGCTGGCACGCCGCCGAACAGTGGGGCGGCGATGTTCGCCAGGCCCTGCCCGAGCAACTCCCGGTCGGGGTCGTGCTTCTGACCGACCGTCATACCGTCGGCGACGGACGCCGAAAGCAGCGACTCAAGCGCGCCCAGCGCCGCCACCGCCACCGCCGAAGGCAACAGCGAGCTCAGCGCGCCGAGGTCGAGGAAGGCGAGGGAGGGAGCGGGCAGCCCGGGCGGCAGCGCGCCGATCGGCTTCGCCGCGTCCAGGTCCGCGACCTGCGCCACCACGGTCGCGGCGATCACCGCGAGGATCGAGAAGGGCACGGTGGGCCGCCACCGGGCACCGGACAGCATGACCACGGCTACCGCGACCGCCAGCCCGATGGCGGTCCAGTTCGGGTGCCGGGCGAACTCCGCCAGCGCCTGTCCGGCGGCCACCACGGTGTTCTCGGCTTCCGGCTTGGCCACGCCCAGCGCGTTCGGCACCTGCTGCAACCCGATCACGCAGGCGATCCCGAGCGTGAAGCCCTCGACGACCGGCGCCGGCACGTACTGCATGTACTTTCCGGCTCGCGCCACCGCCAGGGCGACGATCATCAGCCCGGCCAGCAGTCCGACGGTGAGCACACCCGTCGGGCCGTACTTGGCGGCGATCGGCACCAGCACCACGGTCATCGCCCCGGTCGGCCCGGACACCTGAAGGTTCGAGCCGCCGAAGACCGCGGCGAGTGCACCCGCGACGACGGCGGTGGCCAGGCCCGCCGCCGCGCCCAGACCGGAGGAGACACCGAAGCCGAGCGCGAGCGGCAGCGCGACGACGGCTACCGTCAGGCCGGCGAGCAGGTCGCGGCGGGGATCGCGACGCATCTGCGCCAGGTCGTCACGGTGGGGGAGAAGCTCGGTGATCCGTGCGAGGGCCGTCGTCATCGCGCGGCGACCCCGGCTTCCTCCAGCTCGGCCAGCAGGTCCTTCTGCCCGGCCAGCATCTCGGTCAGGATCCGGCGCGCCGCCCTCATCAGGTCCGCGACATCCCCACCGGCCAGCGCGTAGACGACCGTCGAGCCCTCCCGGGCCGAGCCGACGATGCCGGAGCGGCGCAACACCGCGAGCTGCTGCGACAGGCTCGACGGCTCCACGTCGATGGCGGCCAGCAGCTCCCGTACAGGCTTCGGACCGTCCTGCAGCAGTTCCAGCACCCGGATGCGGACCGGATGCCCCAGCATCCGGAAGAACTCGGCCTTGGCCTGATACAGCGGAACGGACACGACCCCTCGGCTTCCCCTACACGCCCCACCGGGGGGCCGACACGAAAGGCTGTGCCCACGGCTACCTGCGAACACAGCCAACAAAGCATCTAACCAATTGCAAAATTTAGCAATTCCTACATCTAGTTTGCGATGATCTGCTCCATTTGCGATACTGTGCGCCGTCAGATGGCGGACGTGGTCGGCAATTCAACCGGTGGTAGAGACAAGCAACCCGGGTGAGCGGGATCTCGACCCGGGTGTCTGGCCGGACAGAGACGTCCGGGTGGTCGCAGCATGCCCGGCGCTGAGGGCGAGGGCCTCGTGCAGGACCCTGTCGAGCGGGTGGCCCCACGCGCCGAGGTGTTCCACCGCCTGGCTGCCGCTGCCGACCTTGCACTGGGGCAGTCCCAGCAACTGGGCCACCGCGGGGACGTCAACACCGTCCGCCGCCACCTGCGGCACCGATATACCGGACCCAAGTGCCTCGACTAGCGGTGGTTTGTTGACGGCGGATCGGGGCGTAAGTAGTCGGAAGTGAGAGTTCCAACTCGCCTTCGTGGAGCCTCAGATGACGAAGCGGATGCCATGCCCGCCCGCCCCCGGTCCGCTGGAAGCCTACGCCGCCCCCTTCGATGATCTCTTCGAGACCCTGGCGCAGCGGCGTGGGTTTCGCGAGTATCTGGCCGGGCTGCTGCTTCCACGGGACCGGAACAAGACGCTGACCTGCCTCGTCGGCACCGAGCCGGTGGTCGGTGCCCAGCATGCGGCGGTGCAGCGGCTGCAGTTCTTCCTCTCGGAGTCGACCTGGGACAACCACCAGGTCAACGGGCGCCGCCTGGAGCTGCTGCTGGCCGATCCGGCCACCGCGCCACACGGGAGCGGGGTGCTGGTGATCGATGATTCCGGGGACCGCAAGTCAGGGACGGCGACCGCGCACGTGGGCAAGCAGTACCTGGGCTCGGTCGGGAAGATCGACCGGGGTGTAGTCACCGTGACCACCTGCTGGGCGGACGAGCGCATCTATTACCCCGTGCACGCCCGCCCCTACACCCCGGCCCACCACTTCCCGCAGGAGAAGAAGGCCCCGGACTTCCAGTCCAAACTGCAGATCGCGGTGGCCCTGGCCGCTCAGACCAAGGCCGCCGGGCTCGTCTTCCGGGCGGTGGCCGCCGACTGCGCCTACGGCGACCACGACAGCTTCCGTGCCGGCCTGCACGCAGCCGGCCTGGCGTTCGTGATGGCCCTCAAACCCCGGCACGGCACCTGGTCCTACGGCACCGACGCCTACACCCCCGTCGACGCCGCTCACGCTCTGACCTGGACCGACGCAGACCACCCCGGGGACTGGACACGCATCGAGCGCACCTTCCGCGACGGACACACTGCCACCTGGTGGGCCGCTGAAGCCCGGCTCGGCTGATGGGGCCCGGACGGGAACGTCCGCCTGGTTGTGGCCACCACCGACCCGGCCACCCTGCCGGCGAAGGCGACCTGGTATCTGGCCACGGATCTGCCCCGACCCGGCTCCCCGCGCGTCGCCGACTCGCCCTACCTGCCCGCCGACCTCGCCGAGATCATGCGGATCTACGGGCTGCGGCACTGGGTCGAGCAGAGCTACAAGCAGGTCAAGGACGAACTCGGCTGGGCCGACTTCCAGGTCCGCTCCGACACCGCCATCCGCCGCCATCAGACCCTGGTCAACTGCGCATTCAGCTTCTGCTGGAACACCTGGTTCGCCCCACCGCCACCGGCGTCGGTCGACCCGACACCTGAACCTGACACGCCGTCAAGAGCGGCAGAGAGGGGGCGGGACAGAACATCATCCGCCCCAACTGCCCGGCTGGCCCCGCGCGATCCGGGCCGTCCGTGGCTGGCTGGTGCCCTGGAACATGCTGCAACGTTGCTGGCGAGCCTGGACAGCCCAGCCTCCACCCAGCGAACTCCAGGCCCTGATCGACGCCGTCGCCACCGGCAGACCTCTTGACCTCAACCGCCCCGATCCGCCGTCAACAAACCACCGCTAGGTGCCAAGTGCCGCCGTACGTACGCCACTTCGGCTACTTGCCGGAGTCTCGAAGAGCCTTCGTCTGACACGGATCGCGCACTCTGGCGCGCGCCCCGGCTGGTCGGGAAAATACTGGCCTGCGTCGGCGCGAGTCGGGGGAGGGCGTGTGGTACTACCGTCTTGGAAAGACCTGAAACCGGGGAGCCCACGTATCCGTCGCGACGCAGAGCCGGCCGACCCCGAACCGGAGGTTCCGGCGCCTGACGAGTCGGTGTGGCGGAGATCGTACGCCCATCGCGATGAGATACCGGACACCTCGGTCACCCGTCAGATCTGCGCATCGGTGCACGATCGGCCCCACCGTCTGAAGCAGATGAAGGCTCTGCTGGGCCGTATGGAGGACCAGGCGCGCGGGAGGCGGAGACAGCGGCGCATACCGCAGCTCGGCCCATACGCGGGGGAGTACCTGGCGCGGCTGGCTCTGCGCGAGGTGCTGTTCGCGGATAAGCGGCCGGTACCCTCGTTCGGCTTCCAGCTCGCGCCCGTGCTCAGCCATTGCGTCGCCGCGCGCAGGCAGTGGCGCCTGCGCGCGGCTCTGCTGGTCGTCGTGGTCGGCCTGACCGCGCTCCGGTATCCGTGGGGTGCCGGGATCCTCATCGCCGCGGCACTCCTGCACATGTCGCTTCGGGGCGGCAGGGTCGGACGCATCCTGCGGTGGGGGACGACGTCGTTCATCTCCTTCATCCTGCTCGGCCTCGCCGCCTTCGCCGTCTACCGCCTCGCGGGTACCTACGCTCCGGTGCTCCGTGAGGCTCTGCGGCAGGGTGCGCGGGAGGCCGTACTGCTGGCTCTGGCCGTCACCGCTGTGTACGTCCTGGACCGGTGGGTGGCCTGGGCCTATGTGCTCGCGGTGCGGCCGGGACGCCGGACGATCGGCGACCGGCCCCATGCCGCTCCGGTCTCGGCGAGGAAGACCGCCGCCATCAAGGTGACCGAGACCTGGCAGTCCGTCGCCTACACGAACTACGGCAGCGAGTACCGGTTCGTCGGTGCGGGCATCCCCTGGGACAAGACGTCGTCGCGCATCCGGCTCAAGGCGGCCGGCGGAGACGACGAGGACGACGGCAAGAACCAGGACCACGAAGAACTCGAAGGCCTCCGGGAGTTCGAGGCCGACGAGCTGATGGACGACGTACGGGACGAACTGGAGCGCCTTCGGGACGTCCTCGTGGAAACGCACTCGCTACCCAACTGCGATGTCTCCGAGATGCTCGGCGTGCCCGAAACGGAGTGGAAGAACCTGCCCGTCGGGCTGCAAAAGGTCTGGCCGGAGGCCGACGACATGGTCCGCGGCGCGAGGGGCGCACCGTCCAGCACGGCCACCCGGCGCTATCTCACCGCTCAGGTGATCAGCTGGGACGGGCAGATCGTGGTCACGATCTTCGCGCACGCGGCACTCGAAGGGCGCATGCTGCACTTCGTCACCCGACCGCACTACCTGACCCCGCTCCGCAAGGACACGGCGGTCGCGGCGCGCGGGGGCTGGGCCCTGGCCGGCGATCTGCTGCTTGTCCCGCTGCACGCCGTCGGGGACACGGTCGACCTGGCGATCCGGGCGTACGGGACGGTGCGGCGGAGCCTGCCGTTGGAGCGCACGGGCCGTGGGACGGTCGTCAACCAGGGCAGCGTGTCCGCTGGCACCGTCGGCGCTACCGGCGACGTCGACGACGAAGACGAGAAGAAGCCGGTCAGCCTGCGTGAGCACTGCCAGCGGACGAGCGTCGAGGACATGCACCAGTGGGAGGACGCGCTGCGTCACGCGCACACCCTCCAGGTCTGGATGTTCGCCAGGGTGCGGTACTTCCTCGACGAGCACGGCGCCGACCTCGTCGACTTCGACAAGCAGGTGTCGAACGTCTTCAACACGACCTACGTCACCGGGGACAACAACAAGGTGATGACCTCCGCGGCCGGCAGGGACAGCAAACAGACCGGGTCGCAGAAGGCGCCGGCGGAGCCGAAGGGCAAGGGGTGAACATGGCACAGCGACGACGACCACGAGACGACCGGGAACCGGGGGCGCGTGTCAGCAACCGAGTTGAGGTGCGGGGCAACCGCAACGAGGTGATGGGCGGTGCCGCGGGTCGCGACCTGACGCAGAACATGAGGTCCGGGCCCGCTCTTGAGGGGCTCCAGGAGCTCCGCGCCGCACTGGCCTCCCAGGCGGCGCAGGTCGCCGACATCGAACAGGCCAACGAGACGGTCGACGCGATCGAGGAGGAGCTGACCAGCGGTCAGCCGCGGCGCCCACGCCTGAACATGCTGCTGACGGGTCTGACGACCGCCGTCGGCGCGGCCACCGGTGTGCTCACCGTCGTCGACAAGATCCGGGCCACGGTGAACGCGCTGTTCACCTGACCTGCCACCCGCCGATCCGGCCAACCGCTCGGTAGGGTTGCGCCGTGGGAAACCAGCGCGAGCAGCCTCTGGGCGGAGACGGATTCGGGGACGACCTCTGGCTGTCGTTGATCGCCGAGCCCGCCGTCGAGCTCGGTGCGAACGGGCGGTCCACGGGCGTGGAGCTGGAACTGCCCGAGGACGAGACGGACCGGGTCTCGACACCGGCGCCACTCGAGTCCTCAGGCATCGGCATCGAGACCCACGACCTCACCGTAGACGAGCTGCTGTTCCGGCTGAGAGAGGACGATCGCCCCGGCGCCGGACTTCCAGCGCCGGGGCGGCGTCTGGAGCGACCTGCAGCAGAGCCGGCTCATCTAGTCGCTCCTTCTGGGCATCCCCGTCTCATCGTTCTTCATGGCCCAGCAGAAGGACGACACCTGGTCGGTCGTCGACGGCATCCAGCGGCTCACGGCGATTCGCCCGGTTCATGGCGCCAGGAGGCGGTGGACATGCGGCCGCTACGACTGAGTGGGCTCGACTACCTTCGAGGGTTCCACGGCATGGGCCACCAGCACCTCCCGGGACGGCTGCGCATCAGGCTGCGCGAGACCCGTCTCGCCGTGCACATCGTCCGGCACGGCACCCCCGAGGCCGTGAAGTTCAACGTCTTCTCGCGTATCAGTGCCGGTGGGCCGTCGCGCGGCAGGAGATCCGGCACGCCGTGATCCCCGGTCCCGCCCGGAACTTCCTTGCGGACCTCGCCGAGGACCCCGCCTTCGGCGACGCGACGGACTGGAGCGTGTCGAACGAACGGATGGCGGACCGGGAGATGGTCCTCCGCTTCCTGGCCTTCCGGCTCACCCCGCCCACCGAGTACGGCGGTCGGGACTTCGACCAGTTCCTTGCCGACGCCATGCACCGCGTCAATCGGCTGAGCGACGAGCAACGCGGATGGGAAGCACGGCAGTTCAGGGAGGCGATGAAGTGTTCGCGTGCCCTCTTTGGGGCGCAGGCCTTCCGGAAGTGGCACGGGCGGCGACAGCCTTACAAGTCCCATATCAACAAACCACCGCTAGTGCTCTGACCGGGAAGGTTCGCCGGGTTGGCCGTTGTGGCGGTTGGATGTGCGGTGATGTCCGTCCGACCGCTGGATGTGTGGTGGCTGAGCCTGTCCGTGTGCGCAGACTGACCGATCAGGAGGGGCAGAAGCTGCAGCAGATCGTGCGTCGGGGCAGCACCGGCTCGGTGCGCTACCGGCGCGCGATGATGCTGTTGGCCTCGGCCGGCGGGAACCGCGTGCCGGTGATCGCCCAGTTGGTGCAGGCCGATGAGGACACCGTCCGCGATGCGATCCACCGGTTCAGTGAGATCGGCCTGGCCTGTCTGGACCCTCGGTGGGCGGGAGGCCGTCCCCTCCTGCTCAGTCGTGACGACGAGGAGTTCGTCATCCAGACGGCCACCACACGTCCCACCAAGCTCTGCCAGTCTTTCACCCGTTGGTCGCTGCGCAAACTCGTCGCCTACCTGCGCAAAGTGCACGGCCGGGTGATCCGCATCGGCCGCGAGGCGTTACGTTGCCTGCTCGCCCGCCGCGGCGTCACCTTCCAGCGCACCAAGACCTAATGGAATCCCCGGACCCCGAACGCGAGGTGAAGCTGGACAGGATCGAGGAAGTCCTCGACCGCTTTCCGGACCGGGTGTCCGCCTTCGACGAGTTCGGCCCGCTCGGGATCCGGCCCACCGCCGGTTCGTGCTGGGGCGCGCGGAAACGCCCCGACCGGTTGCCCGCCACCTAACAACGGACCCACGGCGTGCGGTACTTCCACGGTTGCTACTCGGTCGGCGACGACCGGCTGTGGGGCGTCGACAGGCGCAAGAAGGGGGCCGCCAACACACTGGCCGCGCTGAAGTCCATCCGCGCCACCCGGCCCGACGGCGCACCGATCTACGTGATCCTGGACAACCTCTCCGCCCACAAGGGCACCGGCATCCGGCGCTGGGCGAAGAAGAACAAGGTCGAGCTGTGCTTCACACCGACCTACGCCTCCTGGGCGAATCCCATCGAGGCCCACTTCGGACCGCTGCGGCAGTTCACCGTCGCCAACTCCCATCACCCCAACCACACGATGCAGACCCGGGCCCTGCACGCCTATCTGCGCTGGCGCAACGCCAATGCCCGCCACCGCGACGTCCTGGCCGCCGAGCGCAAGGAGCGCGCCCGCATCCGCAGCGAGAAAGGCATCCGCTGGGGCGGACGCCCCGCAGCCAAGGCGCATAAGGATCCAGGCGCCGCAGTCAGTCCTGGCGACAGTGGGCAATGAGCTGTGCACCCTCAGCGGTGAGCAACTGCGGCATGAGCAGGCGCAGGGCAGCCGCATGCTGATGGACACGCTTAAGCGTGGCTCGACGGGTCGGGGCCGAGCCGGGCACGTCTTGAGCGGGACCGCATCCGCTCAAGACGTACAGCTCGTCCAGCCACACTCCCCTGGTCCTCGCCCCGTCCGGTGCAACCGGGGCGACCAGCGTCGTCACCACGGGCTCATGCCCATCCAGGAACCAGACCTCCACGTCGAGATCACTGCTGCGGAAGAGCAGTCCAACGTCAGTCTGCTCCGAGCCCGAGAAACCTGCGTCCTCGACCAGAAACGCGAACTCAACGCCGGCTTCCGCCCGGAATGCCTCTAACAGACCCTCTTGATGCCCCACACTCCGATACTCCGAGGCCATCAGCACCGGCGGAAGACCCCAACCCGGCCAACCTTCCCGGTCACAGCACCAGACCGGCATCAGGTCGCCAAGCAGAGTCGAACACTCCCGGGAACTGGTTGACCCGAGCCAGACTCGGCGCCGCCCCGCACAAAGGGCTGCCGAAGACCCTCACCCACCCGTGGTCCACCAGCAGCGCGCCACAGTGCAGCACCACCGCACCCAGATACGACCTGGTCGTCACCTGCAACTGGAGAAGCGATGACCTGGCCAGGTCGCTATCAGGTGGCAGCACCACGACAGACACCGGTCCACTGCCAAGAGTCTCTCGGAGCCCCGGCCAGGCTGGTTCCTCGACGTCGATCAGCTGGCTCAACTCGCGCATGCCCGCACCGTTGCACCCCCGCCTACTGACCCAACCAGCAGGGCACTTCGATGGACCAACCCCACCTATCGAGATGACCTCTTAGCGGGGAACGGTGTTGATGAGTTCCAGCAACACCTGGGGGGCTTGCGGCGGGAGCATGCGGGTGCCCTGCCTCTCCGGTGGGTGCGAAGTCGAGGCCTGATCTGTACGCGCCGGTTCCACCGTGATCATCGTGCCGCGCTGGGCAAGCATGGTCTGATGCGCAAGTACGGGGTAGGACACCCCGCGGTGCAGAAGGCGATGAAGTCCGCGTGGCCGCAGGCATGTTGTGGGCGGACCTGGATGTCCCGCGCAAGCAGCGGTACACCGCCAACCGGATCTTCGACCGGCTGGTCGATGAGTATCGCGCGGGCCGGATCTCCTACGGTCGGCGGTTGGCCGGGAGGTCAGGCCGTCACGGGGTCGGGTCGCAGCAGGCTGTTCAGGGCGTGATCGACGGCGGTGTTGACCCGGGGATCCCGGGAGATGTCGCGCTGGTCGATCGTGCGCAGGCCGAGCATGGGAAGGGGGCTGGTCACAACAGCCGCCCCGGTGGCTCGTAGGACAGCGTTGAGATGGTGTTCTGCGCCGTGGGAGCGGTAGCCGATCATGAGGCTGGTGACCGGTTTGGCCGTCAGGGGGGAGTCGTCACGGGGGCGGGAGAGCCAGTCGAGGGCGTTTTTGAGAACGGCCGAGATACTGGCGTTGTTGACGGGGCTGACGACCAGCAGGCTGTCCGCGGCGTGGACCTGGGCGCGTAGCGAGCCGACCTGCGGCAGTACGCGGTCGGTGTCCAGGTCCTCGTTGAACAGGGGCAGCGTGTCCAATCCGGTGCCCAGGACTATCTCGTGGCCGGAGCGGGCGTGGGCGAGGGCGGCGTGCGCGATCTGGGTGGTGATGGACCCGGTGCGAAGACTGCCGGACAGGACCAGCGTGCGGTGTACGGCTTGGGGTTGGGGCATGACGGATCTCCGTGTGTGGGAGGGGGCGGCTGGCTGTGTGTCACCTGGCGGTGCCGGCAACGGCGTCCAACAGCCGAAGTGCCTCTTGGGGCAGGTCGAGGGCTGCTGCGGCGATGTTCTGTGCGAGGTGAGGGCGGGTCGAGGTGCCGGGGATGAGGAGGATGGTCGGGGAGCGGTGCAGCAGCCAGGCCAGCGCGACCTGGCGCGTGGTGGCGCCGAGATCGGAAGCCACCTGCTCTACGGCCTGCACCTGCAGGGGGCGGAAGCCGCCCAGCGGCCAGAAGGGAACGAAGGCGATGCCCTGCTGCGCGCACCAGTCCACCAGGGCGTCGTCCTGCCGGTGGACGAGGTTGTAGTGGTTTTGCACCGCCACGACCGGGGCGATCTGTTGGGCGGCCCTGACCTGCTGGGCGCTGACGTTGCTGACGCCGAGGTTGTGGATGAGTCCTTGGTCGCGCAGTTCGGCCAGCACGGTGAAGGGCTCGACGATGTCGTCCGCCTCCAACGTGTCGGTCATGCGCAGGTTCACCAGGTCGAGTGTTTCCAGGCCCAGGTGCTTGAGGTTGTCGTGAACGGCGTCGATCAGCTCCGGGCGGGAGAGCGCGGCGGGCCAGTCACGGTCGGGAGTTCGGCGCGCGCCGACCTTGGTGGCGATGCGCAGGCCTGCGGGGTAGGGGTGCAGGGCTTCACGGATCAGCCGGTTGACGTACTGCGGCCCGTAGTAGTCGCTGGTGTCGATGTGGGTGATTCCCGCCTCGGCCACGTCGCGCAGCGTGGCCAGGGACTCGTCGCGGTCGCGGGGTGGGCCGTAGGCCATCGGCCCGGCCAGTTGCAGGGCGCCGTATCCGACCCGGGTCACGGTCAGGGTGTCGGACAGGCGCAGGGTGCCGCCGGGAAGGGTGTCGCTCATCGTGGGTTCCTCTGGAGGGGCGGTGGAATCGGAGATGCCTCCACTGTGACCGCCGCCCGGCCCGGACCAGCAGTCATAGGCGCGAAACAGAGCAGAACCTCCATGGACGGTCCGTGCTGCTGCCTATAGTTCCGTCATGGATCAGATTGACCGCCGGATCGTGCAGTGCCTGCTTCAGGACGGCCGGGCCTCCTTCCGTCGTATCGCGCGGGTCGCGGGCGTCTCGGAGCAAACCGTGGCGCGGCGCTACCGCACGCTGGTGGCCGATGGCGCCGTGCGCGTCCGAGCCCTGCCCAGCCACGGCGGATCACGCGAGCAAACCTGGTTCGTACGGGTCCAGTGCCGCCCCGACGCCGCCGAAGCCCTGGCCGAAGCCCTGGCCGCACGCGAGGACACCGCCTACGTCAGCATCACCTCCGGCGGGGCCGAGATCGTCTGCCAGACCCGCAGCGACCCTGCCCACCCGCAGGGCTCGGTGCTGCACCGGCTGCCGCGCACCGCCAGAGTGCTGGGCTTTCATGCCTACGCCGTACTCCACGTCCACCTGGGACCCGAGGCCAAGTGGCGGGCGTTCGACGAACCACTCACCCCCGCCGAGATCCAGCTGCTGCACGGCGACGACGCCCCGGCGCAGCAGGCATCCGACCCGCGCGCGGAACTGCTCAGCGAGGCGGATGCCCCGCTGCTGACACAACTCGCGCTGGACGGGCGCACCGGCGTGCTGGACCTGGCCCGCACCACCGGCTGGCCCAGGGCCGGCGTCTCCTCCCGCCTGGAGGAACTGCTCCGAGGACGGGCCCTCTACCTGGCCGTAGACCTCGCCTACGCCCGCTTCGGCTTCCACGCCATCGCCTATCTGTGGCTCACCGTCA
Source organism: Streptomyces sp. CA-249302 (assembly GCF_050936785.1). Lineage (NCBI taxonomy): Bacteria > Bacillati > Actinomycetota > Actinomycetes > Kitasatosporales > Streptomycetaceae > Streptomyces > Streptomyces sp. CA-249302. The sequence continues at coordinate 10,932,316 of NZ_JBNJMG010000001.1, forward strand.
ACCCGGGCAGCCTGCGGACCACCGGCGAGGCACTCTCGCGTCACCCCGAGACCACCTTCGCCGCCGCCGTCACCGGCTCGGCGAACCTCCTGGTCACCGTCACCTGCCGTACCACGGACGACCTCTACGCCTACGTGGCCGACGCCGTCGGTGCGCTCCCTGCCGTCACCCAGGTGGACGTGGTCCCGGTCCTACGCCGCCTCAAGCAGGCCGGCACCCGCGTTCACAACGGCCGCCTCACTCCGCCATAACGCCAGTTGTGGGCTCGGCCCCCACGACACGCCACGGTTCGCCGCGCAAGCCGACTCCGGGAACGTCACCTCCGCTTCTGCCAGTGCTGCGGGATGGCGAGCCCGGCCGGCAGTGGTTGCCCAGGCGCTGGCACCAGATGGTGAGGTGCGACACCGCTCGCAGAGGTGAACGGCACCTCGCCGCCGGAGAACGCCGCTTCGGTGTGGAAGGCATGACATCCCACGGTGTTGCTGAAACTGGCATATTCATCCTGTGCACCTTGGATGCCGATCAGGTCCGCCATCACAGCACGGCCCTTCAAGAAGCCGTTGCGCAGCGCGACAGGTTCTTGACGTGCACCTGCTGGCTGTCCGTCCTACGCTGGGAGGGGAAGCCTTTGCTGGAGGTCGGGATGACCAACGGGAAAGTATTCAACGGTACAGAAACCCAGAAGAAGGCCAGGGGAAGCGTCTCTCTCTTCATTCTCCTGTGGATCGCCTCGCTCATTCTCGGGAACACGCTAACGTCAGATCAAACGACGCGTGATCACCCCTACAAGCCGACGAGACGTAAGAACGCCGCTCAGCTCCCTAAAATTCCTAAAGGGCTGTTCAGGGCCCACAAAACAGCCTGGCGCGAGCGGGCTTCCGCACGCATTCTCTACCTGGAACAGCAAGCAGATCGCGAGAGATGCCGGGTAGTAAGTGACCGAGCTGAGCAATGCCAGCGGGAAAAGACATTGGAGGGGATCGCACGGCAACTGGAAGAGGCAGGAAACGCGATCTCCGCCCGGCGCCACCTCTTCTCGGGAGCCGCAGCTCTCGAGAGGGCCTGGGCCAATGTGCGCGCCACCGACGTGATGCTGCTCAGCCTGTGTCCGGAACAAGACTTGATCAGCCGAAGCGTTGACGTATCAAGCCACATGGAACAGCACCTTCGCCCCGGCGACCCACTACGGGTGAAGGTGGGGGCAGTCGTGGAGCGTATGGAGACGAAGGGACCCCTGCCGGGAGATCGGGGGTTCCTTGTCCTTGCTTTGGCCGCTTCGTACGATGCGCTGGACGCCGAGTTCAGCAGAGTACGCAGCCTCAGCACGATCCTGCGGATTGCGACCTTCTTCGTTCTCCTCGGTGCGGGTGGGCTCGAAGTCTGGGGCTGGTACTGCCCCGACTCGCTCAACATGTGTTTTCTCCCTGAGGGAAAGAATTTTGCCGCATGCCCTTCCGGGGAAGTCCCTCGCAACCCGAATTTTGTTCCGAGTGACTATGCCCGGCACGTCGACGTCCTCGTCACCGAGGCGGCAGGACTGGCTGGCGCAGCCCTGACCGTCATCGCGTCTCTGCGTCGGATTCAGGGGACGAGCAGTCCTTATATGCTTCCCTTGTCGGCGGCCCTGCTCAAATTCCCCACCGGAGCTCTTACCGCGTTCGTAGGAGTGGTGCTCATCAGGGGGGCATTCATCCCCGGCCTGAGCGATCTGGATTCCAGCCCGCAAATAGTCGCCTGGGCCGTTATTTTCGGGGCTGCCCAGCATCTCGTGACCCGCTTCGTTGACGCACGCGCCCGCGAGACTCTGTCGGAAGTGGGACGCCCGGACCCGGAACCGGACGACTCCAAGATCCCGAAGTCCTGGCAGCGTGGAACCGCAGGCTCTGCACAGAGCTGAGCGGGCACGGGAGGAACGCCCGTCCCCGCCCCCGCATCCGACTGCTTCGTCGAGCTCGCCGGCGAAGGTATGCCCACTCGGCGTGCCCCGGGCCCGCCCGTGCTGGCTGGCCGCCGCCAAGTCCACTTCGGGGGACCGTCCCAGGGTTCATTGTCCCGGGGCCGGGCTGCAACGCCAGTTCGGCCTTGGTGGGTGGTGGGACGTGCCTGTACGACCCGGGCTGCTTCGACGGGAATGGCGAGGGCCTCTGGCCACTTCGCAACCTTTGTAGGCCCCGGCCGCGAGGGTGACCAGGATCCCGCTCATGCGACCGGCCGCAGCAGGCCTGCGAGCTGATGGCTCGTTGGCGCGACTGGATTGCCACCCGTATTCGGCATGCGCAGCTCGGCACCTCCCCACTCCTGCGGTGGCTGGAGGAGGAGGTGCCGGTTCGTGTTGTGCTCTGCAAGGGGGCTAGGGCTGGGCGGTCGCCTGTGGAGTGGGAAGGGCACAGCGGTCTGCAGTTCGGCGTAGTCGCGCAGAGGGGCGGTGCCGGATCGGATGATCCACGTGCCGCTGTCGAGGCCGGTCAGGTCGGCGGTGGTGAAGTCGTCCAGCAGCGTATACAGCGAGGGCGCGTCGAGCGTCGGGGGCTGCTGGCGCAGTACTTCGCCGATGGCCCGCAGGACTTCGGTGCTGCGGATGTCGATGATGACGATCCGGGCGTGGGCAGAGGCAGGGTCGAGTTCGCGGTTGAGTCCGTGGTTGAGGTCGCGGGCGCGGTCCAGGGCAGGGTTGGGGGAAACGAGTTCACGGGCGTGGGCGATGTCGTGGGCCAGCGTGCGGGCGTTGTCGAGCTCGTTGTCGCGGATACGGCGCCCCCGGTTGAGGTGGGAGGCGAGTTCGCGGGTGCGGTCCCGGACCCGGTCGAGATACCGGGCGAAGTAGCGCAGACGGGCACGATCGCGGTCGTCGAGGTCACCGGGATTCAGGTTGCGGGCGTTCCTGAGATCGACAGTGGCATGGTGTTCGTGTTCAAGGTCGCGGTCGAGGGCTCGGATGGCCGCTTTGACGTGGTGTTGGCTGCGCAGCACCAGCCGCTCTGCGGGGCTGAGTTCGTGCAGGAGTTCCTCGGCGGCCACTACATCAGGCTCACGCCGGACCACCGCCTCGCCTTCGGCGGCCGGGCCCGCTTCGCCCCGTCCAACCCGGCCTCCGACGTCAAGAGCGGGGACATCCCGAAGCGGGAGATGACGGAGATCTTCCCCCAACTCTCCGACGTCCGGATCGACTACGTCTGGGGCGGCACGGCCGGCTTCTCCTGGGACCGGATCCCGCACGCGGGCGAGGCCGAGGGCGCCAAGGGTCTCTACTACTTGATGGGTTACTGCGGACACGGCGTCCAGATGGCCACGTACATGGGTCGCGCGGTCGCCGAGATGATGGACGGCAAGCCGGGCGCCAACCCTCTGCGCGGCCTCGGCTTCCCCAAGGTGCCCGTGCCCTTCTGCAACGGCACCGCCTGGTTCCTGCCGTTCGGCGGCGCCTACTACAAGGCCAAGGACCGCTTGAGCTGAGGCGGCGGCGACAGCACGGCCTGCTCCCCGAACCCCCAGCTACCGCCATACCTCGTCCGACCTGCGTTGGCGCAGGCCGGACGAGGTACTGAGACGAAACCCGGACGGGCACCGGGTGGGGAACACACCCCGGGCGAGCCACGGTTCGGCAAGCGGTTCACGGCTTGCCTCAGCCGGCGCCCCGCGGCACGTTACGGACGTCCGCCTCGGCGCCGTACTGCTCCTGCTGTACGAGTCAGCGGTTCGCCCTGCTCGGCGAGGGTTCCGGTGAGGATTCGTTGTGTCCGTCCGTGTTGCCGAGGACGCTGCGGACTGCGAGGCGGAAGTCCTTCACCGCTCGGTAGAGAATGCGCTCTCGTTCGGCAGCCAGGAGGGTGTCCTCGGCGTTGCGGTTGCTGTCTCCCCGCGCGCCACTGATCACGCTGCGCTCGTGCCTGCGCCAGGACAGTCACGATCGCGGCGGCGAGAGTGGCGACAGGGCCGGCATCGGCGCCCGATAGCGCAGCAAGTCCTGCGTCCTTGGGCCCGCTGACATGCCCTTGGAGGCGGCGACGGACTTCCACCCGACTCGGGACAGGCCGGCTGCTCCACTGAACCGCCCCGGCAACGGGATCACGTCACGGACCGGTCCTCAAGCACGGCGGATGAGGGCCGCCCGGCCATCCGCAGTAAAGCCGAGCGCAACGCCCGCACGGTTGCGGGGTCGGCCGCGTCGTCCATCACGACCGTGCGCGCGTCACCTGGGCAGACGACTGCAGCCATGCGATGACAGGCCTCGGCGAAACCGTCGACGACGGCCTCGCCCAGGTTGTCCACGGAGGCGCGCAGGACGGTGAGCGTTCCGTCCCTGCGGGCCAGATCCGCCCGGCCGACGAGCCTGTCGCCGACGAGCAGAGGGCAGACGTAGTACCCGTGCACGCGCCGTGCCGCGGGCTTGTAGGCCTCCAGGACCTGGTTGAAGCCGAAGAGCCGGTCGACCCGCGGCCGGTGCCAGATCAGGTTGTCGAACGGGCCGATGAACTCGGCCCGTTGCTCCAGCTTCCGTTCGTCCGCGAGCGCGGCCGGGTGGCCCCAGGCGACGGAGTCCCACCCCTCGACGGCCACCGGGACCAGGGACGTCCCGGGGAGCAGCGTGGTGGCGCGGGCGGGGCGGATCCGGATGTAGTCGGCGAGGCTGTCGCCGGTCGCGACGCCGAGGACGCGTCCGGCCTTCTCCAGCAAGCGCAGCAGGCACTCGTCGTCGCTCAGCGCGTCGGTCAGGAAACGTGCCGGAACAGCCCGCTCCGGAAGACCGAACAGCCGCTGCCAGCGGTCACGGTGTACGCAGGCGAGTTCCCCCGACCAGACGAGGAACTCCACGGCGGTCTTGACCGGGCCCCAGTCCCAGCCACCGCCCCCGCCCGCCTCGTCCCCCCTGATCTTCCGCAAGGTCAACGGCCCGTCCGCCGCGACGCGTTCCAGCACCGCCCGAGCCGTCGCCCGGTCCGGGTATTCGCGGCGCAGACGGGTCGCCCGCCGTCGGAACGCCCACAGCGGCCAGTCCTCGACCGGTACGAGAGCCAGTGCATGGGCCGGGAAGTCGAACGCCAAGGGCTCGCCGTTGTCCGCCCACAGGACCTCGTCCACCGCTGTCCCCGTCGCGCCTGGCAGCCGAGCCGCCAGGGTGAGCTGGTGGGCACGCGCGAGCGTGCTGATCGAGTCCAACTGCACTGCACCCAGATGCCGCAGTACGCCCGGCATGCCGCCCTCGCCCACAGGGTCCGGCCGGGCCGAGCGGACCGCGATCGCCCGGGCCTCGGCCTGCGACAGGGGCACCGCGGCCCGGTCCTCGCTCGGTCGCACTACCCGCTCAACTCCCGGCTCTCTCCTGGGGACAGGACTCCTGTAATTGCTCCCGGTCCCCGGGAGACTGCGGTGATTGTGCCGGACCGCGCCACAGGAGCGCCAACAGAACGCCCGCGAAGGCGCAGCCGCTCAGCAGCAGTCTGGTGGTCTGCCAGTGCTGTCCGGCCACCAGGGCGCCGACCAGCATCGCGATGACACCGTTCGCGATGTCCGTGCTCGCACCCACCCAGGTGTTCGCCTCGTTGCGCACGTCGTCCGTCACCGTCGCGTCGACCAGCAGGAAGGCGTTGATGAAGAGCGGTGTGACGAACAGTCCCGCGCACAGCAGGAGTGCGGCCAGCAGCCAGAGGGACCGCGCCGCGAACAAGAAACAGGCCGGCAGAGCGAACCCCAGGACAAGGAGTCGGAATTTGTGCCACAGATCCGCTTCCCACGGTACGAGACCGTAGGCGATGCCACCGACGACTCCGCCGACGCTGATCGCGGCGAGGAGCGGCCCGAGCCAGGCCACCGCGTCCACGTGTTCGGTGTAGGCAGGCGTGTAGACGCCCATGCCGCCGAACACGCATCCCATGACCAGCAGCGGCAGCAGAATCATCAACATCCGTGGCTCCGCCAGGGGCCCCAGCCAGCGCCGCCGGACAGATCTGCGGTCGGCCGGTACGGGTGCCGCGCCGGTCGCCGGGCGGCTCAGCCCCCAGCGCCGGGCCATCACCAGATATCCGATGACGACCAGGACATAGCAGCCGACCGTCACCTCGTACGCGTGCCGCGCGCCGAACACCAGGATGGCGAGCCCCGCCGCCAGCGGCGCCACCACGAACCCGGCCTCCTCCAGGACCGAGTCCGCCGAGTGCACCGTCTTGAGCTCCTTCTGACCGTCCACCAGAGTGCGCCAGGACGATCGCAGCGCCGCGTTGAGCGGCGGACTGGTCATACTCGCGGCGACGACGAACAGCAACGGCGACCACCAGGGCCAACGCAGCCCGACGCTCACGGCGGCCAGCGACATGAGGGTCGTCGCGGTCGCGGCCATGAGGAGCAGGGGCCTTCGGTGGCCGAAACGGTCGAGGACCCGACCGCGCAGCGGCACCAGGAGCGCCAGCACCAGCGTGCCGCTCCCGTTGACGATGCCGGCCCTGCCGTACCCGTACGTCTGGGCCAGGCCGACCAGCAGGGTGATGGGCAGCACCGCGGCCGTGACCCGGCTGAGGAAGGCGATGGCCAGCAGGCCGCCCACGGACGACCGGGCGAGCACGGCAAGGCCCGTCCTTGCGACGGCGGCCTCCTCGCCGCCCTCGGTCACCGGCTCAACGGTCATCGGTGCTCCCTTCCGGGGCCGGACGGCCGGTGGACGAACGCAGCGAGTCGGCGTGGAGCAGCACCAGCCGGGCGATCGGGTCGCCCCGGCGCAGGCTGACGGGGCGGGTCGGCCGGACCGCGACGCTGAAGCCGCCGCGCTCGGCCATGCCGTTCGCGGCCCTGGCCGGGATCACGCCGAGCGGAACCTCCAGACCGGGTACGGCCACGTCCATGACCATCAGGAAGTAGCGCTCGGGGATCGTGACACCCCAGCCGAGCCGCCACTCGACCGTGCCCAGGCCGTTGGGCAGGAACATGCTCTCCCAGTTGTCGTCGTCGCTCCGGTAGTCGTACGTCCGCAGCCAGCTGCTGTCGCGGGTGGCGATCCAGCCGTCGCCGCGGTGCCACACCTCGCTGCGGTTGATCTTCCGTCCCACGTCACGGAGTTCCTCGTCGGGTGGCACGTCGAAGTCCAGGTCTCCGAGCGGTGCCATGTCGATGGACACAGGTGACCGCACCAGCCAGCCGAGTTCCTGGCCGAGGACCCACGGTGGACAGTCGACCGGCAGACGGGTGATGCGCTTGTACCGGAAGTGCTTGCGGTAGGCGTCCCGTTCGGCCCGCGCGCCGGCCCGGTCGGCCCGGGGCGGATCCGGCACCAGCGACCACGGCTGCACCTGAGAGAACGTGACTTCGACCATCGACTGGCTCCCCGGAGGACGGTGACGGTGCTCCGCCGCCGTGCCGGACGGCGGCACGGCGGCGGACCACGTCAGGTGGGTTCGGGACGGTGTCAGGCGTCGATGTGCTCCGCGCGCCGCAGCCGTTCGTCCTCGGGGATGGTGTCGAGGTCGAACATCACGACGCTGCACGGCCCGTAGCCGACGAAGATCTCCTCGTACTCGAACTCGCCCTCCGGACGGTCGAGCGGTGCGGAGTCCAGGTCCACCATGGTGAGGGTGTTGGACGCGTACGCCGGGTTCTCCGAGGCCATCGTGAAGCCGACCCGGGCGAAGTTCGTGACGTACGCCGTCTTGTCGACCGCGTCCACCACGAGTCCGCGCGGGCCGGGACCGACCGGGATGTGCCGGGTGACCTCCAGCGTGTCGACGTCGATGACGTAGATACGGCTGACGGTCTCGACGGTGACGAGCGCGTACTTGCCGTCGTCGCTGAAGGCCACGGCCCGGCCGCCGATGTGGCCGAGGTCCACCCGGTGCGTCTCGTCCGTCGCCACGTCGATCACCGTGACGTACGAGGCCTGGGTGTTGGCGACGAAGACCCGCCGTCCGCTGGGGTCGATGTTGAGGCTGTACGGGTGCGCGGCACGGTCGACCGGGATGCGCGCGATCTCGTGCACGGCCGCCGCGTCACCGTTCGCCAGGCCGCTGATGTCGAGCTTGCTGACGTAGCCGTCGCCCCAGACGCACACGTAGGCCACGGTGCCGTCGGCGCTGATGCCCATGTGACGGGGGTCGCGACCGACCGGGATCTGTGTCAGCTCGGTGCTGAGCCCCAGGTCGACGATCGAGACACTGTCGGAACCGGAGTTGCTCACCAGCAGGTACTTCTCGCCGGGCACGATGCCCAGGCCGCGCGGGCCGTGACCGACCTCGATCCGCCGCACCTCCGTGAGGGCGACGGCGTCGATCTCGGAGAGCGTGTTCTGACTGGTGTTGCAGACGAAGCCACGACCGCTCTTGGTGAACTTCACCCCGCCGCGCGGCGCGTTGCCGACCCGGATCTGCTTGACCGTGCGGTGCTCGCCCCGACCGGTCTTCGCCACGACCGATACGACGCCGTCGTCGGTGTCGGTCGAAAAGAGCTCTATGTTGCGCATGTCTTTTCCCTTCTCTTACGTGCGTTCCTTTGGGCGTGAAAGGGTGCGTCATTGCCAAGAAGGCAGGAAAGACCGCAAGAATTGCGCGGCACTGATCAGTGGACGACGGCGTAGTTGAGATTCCACGAGACGGATATGCGTACGGACCCGTCCTGGAATTCCGGAACGCCGTGTTTGAGCCAGCCGGGAAACAGGAGCAGTTCGCCCGGCGAGCAACTCATCCGGACGCGGTGGCCGTCACCGGCCAGCGAGATCCCGGGGTCGTAGTAGTCCACGGCCGGGCGTGGGTCCAGGAGGTCGATTTCGCAGGACTCGGGAGCCGTCACGTAGTAGACCGCGGCCAGCGCCGTGTTCGGGTGGAAGTGCGGTTCGTGCCGGTCGCCCTTGCGGTAGACGCTCGCCCAGCTGCGGCTCACGGCGATCCGCACGGACCTGCTGTCGGCCTCCGACGGCACATCGCCGCGTTCCCTGGTCATCGATGCGGCGAAGGAGGCCTCCAGGCTGCGCCCGGTGACGGCCTCCGTGAACTGCCGGGCCATCCGCACCACCCACCGCGAGAGCCGGTCGGCGACCGGATCACCCCACCGGGTCAGGTCGTCAGGGGTCTCGGACTTGTAACCGAGCCGTTTGTACAGGGGATCGAGCCGGGCCAGGACGAGTTCGGTGAGCGGGCCGTTGATTTCGTCCGCATACGGACACGGAATCCGGGCCACCGGTGTAGAGAATGTCTGCGAGATGACTGCCTTGGCAGTGGCGGGCTGCTCGGCGTCGGACATGAACCTCCCATCTGATGGAAAACCAAGTCATCAGCCGTTGAACAGAGAATCTCTGGACGTCCCATTCTGCGCTACAGCCTCTGGCTCACCAACCTTTTCGACCCTCCTCGAAACACGCAGGTGGACGAGGTGGTTTTCGTCGGGGTGTCACGGGCCGCCGAGCAGGTGCCGGCCCAGTGGCGTCACGGCGTGCCGCACACTGCCGCCGGAGCGCGATGTGGTGATGAGACCTGCCTGGCGGAGCACTTTGGTGTGGTGCGACAGGGTGGCGGACGAAATGCCCGTCGTCTGGGCCAGATCGCCGGCCGCGCTCCCGCCCTCGTCGGCGATCGCCCGCAACACCATGGCCCGGGTCGTCCCCAGCAGCGCGGCCAGCCTGGTCTGGCGCGAATGTCCGGAGCCCTCCCGGCGGCGTTCCGTCGCAGGTGTCCAGACGCTCTCGTGGTCGATCGGGTAGATCACGGCCGGGGGCAACGCAGGGTCCAGGTAGATCAGAGCCTCGCCCTGACAGAAGTACGAGGGGATGAGCCGCAGCCCGCGGCCGTCCATACGGATGTCCCAGTCATAGCCCGAGCAACGAAGTTCCAGCACGGGAGGCCGCCACCGTATCGAGTGGTGGAGACCGGACAACAGGGAGTCGAGCCCTTCCGCCAGGAGTTCCCCCGCTGTCAGGCGTGCCGACCCGGTGGTTGTCTCCATGTGCTCGCGTAAGGGTTCCACCAGCACCTGATACCAGTCCCTCACCGTGGCCACCAAGGCCTGTAACGCCCGTGGCTCCCCGTCGGCCACCGCTCGCAGCCAGGCCGGGGCCAGGGGGCGCCACGCGGGGGAGCCGAGCGTGGCGAGCGCGTCGAAGTCCGCGCGCAGGCGGGCCTTGGTGGTGTGCAGGACCGTGTCGAGGCCCTCTTCGACGTCCGTGGTCCCGAGCGGCGACAGGAAGTCGGGACAGAAGTCCTCGCGCGGAACCAAGGACCGCAGCAAGCCTGCGGAACGGGGCAGCCGGGCCAGCGCCCAGGTCTGCCAGTCCGTGAACAGCGGCCCCGCATGCCGCTGTTGCAGGAGACGGAAACTGAGGACCGTCTCCAGCAGAGGATCGGTCCTGCGGGCCAGGGAAATCCGACGGAGGTCGTCCTGCGTGAGATGGAAGCGAAAAGCCATGGGGCAGCCTTCCCCCACCCTCGATCCCGGATGCCCTGCCTTGGGGGCAACACGACTCCGGGGGCTCCGTATGACTTCGGTCAAGGGGCAATGGGGGTTGGCGGTCGACAGAAGGTGCCGTCGCGGCGCATCGCGAAGAGCACGTCTGGGGCGGACAGGGCGGCGCACGCGGAGAGGAAGAAGCCCGCTTGAGCTGCTTGTCTCCTCTCCTCAACTGGTGTTCGCCTCGTATCGAGGAGCCGGGACTGCGGGTAGTAGGAGCGAGTCCGGCACAGGCGGCGAGGTGGGCGGCGGTGGGGGACTTGGTGCCGACCCCGATGCCGAGGAGGAGGTGGCCCGCGGTCCTGACACCGACGCCCGGCATCGACGTCAGGAGCTGGGGAAGCGCGTGTGCCTTCAGCAGCTCTTCGAGCCGTTTCTCCATTCTCCATCGGTCGTCGCTGTTCGAGCGCGGCGGTCAGGGGCCCGGCGAGGCTGGGGACCATCGGCGCGGCCGCCTCGGTGCCCGCCACGACGGTTTGCCCGTCGAGGTCGGTGAAGACGTCCTTGGCCGGACGGGCGGCCATCCGCGGGGCGTTGGACCGCTCCAGCAGGACCAGGACGTCCTTAAGTCACAGGTGAGTTGGGGTGCGGGCGCGGAGCGAGTCGTAGAACTCCACGTGCCGGAGGGCGGCTTGGGCCCAGGTGTGCCGCGCGGCGAGGGCGCGTCCGGCGGTCCGCCGGGCCGGATCGTCGAAGGTGAGCGCCGAGTCGAGTGCGGCGGCGAGGGCCTGCGGGGTGGACGCGAAACGGGCGGCCGGCCCGAACACCTCCCGCAGGACCGGAAGTTCCCGCACGACCAAGGGCACGCCCGCGGCCAGCGCCTCCATCGCGGCGAGGCCGAAGCCCTCCTTCACGGAGGGGAAGGCGAAGGCGCCCGCGGCGGCCACCAGCGAGGGCAGTTCCTCGTCCGCGACCTGTCCCAACACGACCGGTTCGACACCGAGTTCGGCCGCCCGCCGCTCCCAGCGGGCGCGGTAGTCGCGGTAGTCGAAGAGGGTCTCACCGCCTGCGATCACCAGCCGCACGTCGGGGTGGGCGGCGCACAGCAGGGCGTACGCCTCCAACAGGTCGAGGGAGCCCTTGCGGGGTTCGATGCCGCCGACGGTCAGCACGTAACGGCCCAGCCGGGCACGCCAGTCGGCGCGGGCGGCCGGGTCCGTGGCCGTGAAGCGTTCGTAGGCGACCCCGTTGGGGATGACCGCCGGCTTCAGGCCCCAGCCGGCGGCGAGTTCCTCGGCGACCGACCGGGATACGCAGATGTGCGCCTCGGGTTCCACGATGGCACGTTCGTGGCAGGCGGCCAGTTCGGGCGTGGTGAAGTGGTCGATGTGGTGCACGGTGCGGACGCAGCGGCCGCCGACCGCGTTGGCGCTGATGCAGTCCTGGGCGTGGACGATGTCGTACGACGCCGCGAAGGGTTCGAAGGCCGCACCGAGCGTGTCGATGGAGCGCAGGATGCGGGCCCCGACGGTCTCGTCCGGCGGGCCGTCGGGAAACGGCACGATCCGCAGCCGTACGGCCGGGTCGACCGGTCGGAAGAAGCCCGCGTCGCCACCGCGCCCCAGCGTCCACACGGTGACGTCCTCGCCCAGCGCCGCCAGTGCCTCGGCGAGGGCGAGCGTGTGGACGACCCCGCCGCGCGGCTTGGTGGAGTAGCTGAGCAGGGCGATTTTCACGAGGGTGCTCCCGGAGACAGGATTAGGACGGGCTCTCTCGGTAGGCGGTGGGGCGCCGTTCGTCGAGGTGGCGCAGGATGCGGCGGGCGCGGTCGAGGTCTGCTGTGACGTCGACCTCGGCGACGGCCAGGCCGGCCTTGGACCAGGTTCGGGCGAGGATGTCGCCGCCGGGGCCGACGACCTTGGCCTGGCCGAGGAAGCGCATGCCACCCATCGCGCCCGTCTGGTTCGAGGAGGCCAGGATCACCTGGTTCTCGGCGGCGCGGGCCTGGTCGTAGAGGTCGAAGAGCCTGGCCTGGCGGTCCTGGGCCATGCGTGGGGCGCGATTGGTGATGCTGGTCGGCCACGCCGACAGACAGGCGAGGATCTCGGCGCCGTCCAGTGCCAGCGAGCGGGCCGATTCGGGAAACGTCTTGTCGTAGTCGATGAGCATGCCGATCCGGCCGACCGGGGTGTCGAAGGCGGCGAAGCGGTCGCCGGGGGAGTAGGCGGCCGTTTCCCCGGCCGGAAGGTGGACCTTGCGGTGGCGGCCCAGGACGCCGTCGCCGCTGACGCAGACGGCGGCGTTGTAGCGCTCGTCCCCGCCGTCCTCGCAGTAGCCGACGCAGACCACCATCTCGGCGGCCATCCGGGCCACTTGGAGGATCAGCGGATCGTCGACCTTGAGGGCCGGGGGCAGCGCCTCGGGGTCCGGGTGGCGCAGGTCCGCCAGGTAACCGCCAAGGGCTGCGTCCGGCAGCACGAGCAGTCCGGCGCCGGAGGCCCGCGCGTCGTCGATCAGTTTGGCGATGCGGGCGAGGTCGAACTCCAGGTCGCGGCCGAAGTGGGCGGCCGCGGCCGCGATCCGGATGGTGCTCATGCGGTGACTGCTCCTGCATACGTATAGGTTTCGGGCCGCCGGTCGCGCAGGTGCCCCATCGACCGGCGAGCGGTTTCCAGAGTCTGTACGACGTCGAGTTCGGCGACGGCGATGCCGGACGCCACCCCCGTGTCGGCGAGGATCTCGCCGCCGGGGTCGACGACCTTGGCGCTGCCGACGAAGCGTAGCGACCCGAACGTTCCCGCCTGGTTCGCCGACAGCCACACGATCTGGTTCTCCAGCGCACGGGCCCGGTCGAAGAGGTCGAACCGCCGCTTCCAGCGGTCCTGTTCGAGATCGGCGGCCGCGTTGGTGCGCGCACCCGGCCATGCCGACACGCACACCCCGATCTGCGCCCCGTGCAGCGCCAGCGCTCGCGCCGACTCCGGGAAGGCCTTGTCGTAGCAGATCATCATGCCGATCCGGCCGACCGGCGTGTCGAAGGCGTGGAAGCGGTCCCCGGAGGAGTAGGAGGCGTCCTCGCTCAGCGGCTGGTGGACCTTGCGGTGGTTGCCGAGGACGCCGTCGCCGGTGACGCAGACGACGCTGTTGTAGCGGTTGCCGTCCGTGTCCGCCTCGCAGTAGCCGGCTACGACCGTCATCTCCCCGGCCAGGGCGGCCAGTCGGCGGATCTCCGGGCCGTCGAGGGCGAGGGCCGGCGGGCCTTCGTCGACTTCCGCGGAGTCGTCGAGGCTGAGCAGATACCCGCCCAGGCACGCCTCGGGAAGGGCGAGCAGCCGTACGCCGTCCTCCCGGGCCTCCTTGATCAGCCGTTCGGCGACGAGGAAGTCCTCATCCAGGTCGCGGCCGAACTCGGCGGCCACGGCGGCCATGCGCAGCGTGCTCATGCGGGTCCCATCCCGGTCACCGTGGAGGCGACCGCTTCGGTGATCTCGCCGTCGGGCCAGCGCAGCCCGACGCCTTCTCCAGTGGTCAGTTCGCCGCACACGGCACCCGTGGCGGGCCCGGCGGGCAGCGGTGGGGCGCCCGGCGCGTCGGCGGTGAGCATCGCGTAGCCGGGGAAGCAGGTCAGCCAGTCGCCCACCGCCGCACCCGCCGGGCGCGGCACGGCGGCCACGTCGAGGACCGCTCGGCAGCCGCTCGCCTCGGCGAGCATGCCGAGCGTCCCGGCGATCCCGGCCATCGACACGTCCTTGGCCGCGGCGGGCCGGGCAGCGGCGACCGCGCCGGTCATGGCACGCAGTTCGTCGGTACGGCGATGGCTCGTCGAGTCCCACTGACGCCCCCGGTATCCCGGTCGCCAGCCGCCGCCGAGGTCGGCCGTCAGCCGCACCTCGTGCCCCGGCCGCCCGCCACCGCCCGGCACCGGGTTTGCGGTACGGCCGAGCGCGGTCACGGACAAGGCTGCGGGGACACCGAGCTGAGTGTGCCCGCCGAGGACCGGGATGCCGTACGACCGTGCGGCGCGGGCCAGTCCGTCCAGCACCCGGGCCGCGTGCAGGCCATCCCTGGCGCCGAGGGCGTCGAGCAGCCCGAGCGGTGCGGCGCCCATCGCGGCGAGGTCGTTGACGTTGACCAGGACAGAGCACCAGCCCGCCCACTCAGGGTCACGCTCGACCATCGACGGCACGATCGCGTCGCAGGCAGCGATCACGTCGGTGGCGGGGACGGGCGAGCCGTCGTCGCCGACGAAGCCGGCGCCGCCGAGGACGGCCCGCGTCCCCGGCCCCTGGGCCCCGCCGACCGGGTCCTGGGCGTGGGCGCGACCCGCCGGTTCGTGGAGGGCCGCCAGCAGGGGGCCGAGGGCTGACTTGGCGGCGCTCGCCTGGGTCGCGATCCGGCCGATCGGCCAGCGCATCAGCACATGGGGTGTGCCCGCCACCGTGACCGGTCGTACGGATCGCCAGCCCAGGCGTCGGAAGAGGGGCTCGTTGCGGGCCTGGACCGTCGCGTCGAAGCGCAGTGCCCCCGCCGCCTCCGCGCGTGCGCAGGCGGCGCGGACGAGGGCTGCGCCGACGCCGTGCGGGCCCCGGGCCCGGCGGTCGACGACCAGCCGGCCGCCCGCCCACCAGCCCACGTCCGGGCCGTCGTCGACGGGCCCGAGACGAACCCCGCCGACCACCGCGCCGTTCTTGGCCCTGGCGACGAGGACGATCGTGCGGTCGTCCAGGTCGCGGTCGTCGAGGTCGTCGCCGGTGAACAGCCCCTGCTCGGCCACGAAGACGTCCCGGCGCAGCCGGCGGTATGCGGCCAGGTCGGCCGCCGCGCGGGCCTCTTCGATGTGGAAGGCGGCCAGCCGCTGCAGCGTGTTGCGGTCACCGAGCAGGGCCAGGACGTCGAACGCGCCGTCCGGGGTCGCCGCCGTCGTGGATCCGTCGAGCTGCATGTCCGTCACCCGCCCGCCGCGGGCAGCACGCTGCACGCCCCGCAGGCCGCACACCCGGCCTTCTGGTCCGCGCCGCGCATCCCGGCGGCGCGCAGCTTCCCGGCGACGCCCGCGGTGACGTACCGCAGCAGCTCCGCGCTCGGCGCCGTGATCCCGTTCCGGGCGGCGAGGGTGCCACTCATCGGGCGGAACGGCACGACGAACGGATACACGCCCCGCTCGATCAACCTCCCGGCCCCCGCGACGAGTTCGTCGGGATCCTCGCCCAGGCCGACGAGCAGGTAGGTGGAGACCTGATTGGGTCCGAACACCCGCACCGCCTCGTCCCAGGCGGCCTCGTACTCGGCCATCGGGACCGTGGACTTGCCGGGCATCCAGCGTCGGCGTACCCCGTCGTCGAGGGACTCGACGTGGATGCCGATCGAGGTCGCCCCGGCGTCGTGCAGGGCGCGGATCCAGGCGAGGTCGCCGGGTGGCTCGCACTGCACCTGGATGGGCAGCCCGGGCACGGCCTTCAGGACGGCCCGCACGGAACGGACCAGGTTGCGGGCACCGCGGTCCGGGCCGGTGGTGGTGCCGGTCGTCATGACCATCTGCTTGACGCCGTCGAGTCGTACGGCTGCCTCGGCGACCTCGGCGAGCTGCTGTGGGGTCTTCGCGGCGACCGTGGCGCCGGAGCGCAGGGACTCCTCGATGGTGCAGAAGCGGCAGCGGTCGGACTCGGCATAGCGGATGCAGGTCTGCACGACGGTGGTGGCGAGGACGTCGGCGCCGTGCAGGCGGGCGATGTGCTCGTAGGGGACGCCGTCGTCGGTCGTGAGGTCGTAGAACTTCGGACGGTGTACGGCGGTGAGGGTGAGGCCGGTGTCGTCGTCGCCGAGCCAGACCTTCCCGTCGCGGACCGTGTAGGGGCTGTCGGGGTTGCGGGGGAGCGCGGCACCGGCGCCGTCGACCAGGACGTGTCCGTCGTCGCTGGGTCCCGCGCCGTCGGGCCGCCGCACGGGGGCGTCCAACGCGACGCCCCGCAGGGCGAGTTCGGCGCGGGTCGTGATCCGTACATCCACCGCCGTAGAGCCGGTGTCCACGCTCATGCCGACTCCTTACAGCTGGTAGGTGGAGTTGATGATGGCGCCCTTGCGCGCGTAGTGGATCAGCGCGTCCTGGACGTCGAGGGGGTGGGTGGGGATGACGCCCTCGATGAGGTCCTCCTCGCGGGCGCCGTGCAGCGAGAGGCCGAAGCGGCAGCAGTAGACCTTGCCGCCCTCGGCGATGAAGGTCTTGAGCTGGTTGTTGATGTTGTGCTCGCCGGGGAAGGCGGAGTTGCCGGTGGTCGGGAAGCCGCGCGTGGCAAGGCAGTTGAGGGAGCCGGGGCCGTAGAAGTAGATGGCGGTCTCGAAGCCCTTGCGCAGGGCGCGGGTGGCCTGGAGGACGGCGACGAAGGACACCGAGGACTCGTGGGCGATGCCGTGGACGAGGGTGAAGTAGGTCTCGCCGTTCTCGGCCTGGTAGTCGGGGAAGACCTTGGTGGAGCCGTAGATGCTGGAACCCTCGGGGAGGGAGGGGTGCGGGATCTCGTCGAGGGACTTCTGCTCGACGTCGCTGAGCTGGGCGGTTTCGGACATGGCTGTCTCCTTGTGCGTACGGTGCGTGCTGAAGGGGGTTGGGATCAGTCGTAGAGCGCGGCGAACGTGTCCCGGAAGACCAGGTCCCCCAGGGCGCCGCCGCCGGTGGCCGCGGCAAGACGGGCGTACTCGCCCGCGAAGTCGCCCCACGGCTGGTCGCTGGCGAAGAGCACCCGGTCGTGGCCGATACCGCGGCGCTCGATCTCCTGGGCCAGCCAGCGGGGAGTGAAACCGATGGCCCAGGAGAGGTCGGTGTAGACGCGCTTGCCGGCCGTGATCCAGTCGAAGAACCGGGAGCCGGCGAGCTTGATGTGGCCGCTCATCCCGCCGCCGAAGTGCACGAGATGTACGGGCACTTGGTCGGCGTACCAGTCGACGAGGTGTCCGACCTCGTCGATGTCGGAGGCGGCGCCGGGGGAGGTGTGGACGTGGACGACCAGTCCGTGCCGCGCGGCGGTGGCGAAGATCCGGTCGAGCTGGGGGCGGCAGGCCGGGTCCGTGGGGCGGCCGCCGAGCAGGAAGCTGAGCTTGAGGGCCCGGACGCCCTCCTCGCCTGCCAACTGGAGTGCCGCTTCGGTGCGTTGGGCGTCCTCCGGGCGCGGGGAGACCCACAGGCCGGCGCGGATCCGGTCGTCGCTCTGCGCGGCCTCGATCGCCAGCTCGTTGAAGGAGAAGGCGATCGCGGGGTCGGGGACGCCGTAGTTGGGGATGACCAGGGCGCGTTCGGTGCCTTCGGCGTCCAGGTCGGCGATGAGCTGTTTCACCGTGGCGCGGGCCGTGGTGTCGGGGCTGACGGGCGGCCCGCCGTAGAAGGGATACGCGGGCAGGATACCGATGTGGCGGTGTGCGTCGAACACCATGGGCGTCAGCCGATCGGGAGTGCGGGAGCGACGGCGGTGGGCGCACCGGTGAGGGCTCCGCACACGTCTGCCATACGGCGTCCCGCGTCGATGTGGTCCGCCAGGAACCCGGCGTCCCGGCCCACCGCCTCGAACCGGCCCGACCCCCAGGAGTGCTGCCAGGGCAGGCCCAGGAAATACAGGCCGGGGATGTTGCTGACGCCCCGCCAGTGCATGGGGTAGCCGCGGCCGTCGAAGGCGGGGATCTCGATCCAGCGGTGGTCGCGGGTGAAGCCGGTGGACCAGACGACGGAGGTGATGCCGGCCTCGGTCACGTCCAGGGCGCGGGGCTGCTCGTCCGGTTCCCACACCGGCACGTAGCGCGGCTCGTCCGGCGCGGTGACGCCCTTGGTGGTGATGTGCGCGTCAATGGCGTCCTTGATGCCCTCCGCGACAGCGTCGGCGTGGTCGAGGTTGACCTTGAGGTCGTCGGCGAACTCCATCTCCGTACCGCTGATTCCGGTGAGCCGCCCGTACAGCCGCATGCCGTCGCGGGCGAAGGCACGCAGATCGATGTCGCGGCCGCCGTCGCGCCCGGTGACGTAGTGGTTGACCCGCATCCGTACCGCGTCGGCATCGTCGAACACGTCGATGGGCTTGTCGTAGTGGCCCATCTCGTCCAGCCATGCCACACAGTCACGGCCCCGGTAGAACCGGGCGACCCGGGGTGCGCTGCCGACAGCCAGGTGCACCTGACGGCCGGCGAGGTGGAGGTCCTCGGCTATCTGGCAGCCGGACTGGCCCGTGCCCACCACGAGGACGGCACCGTCGGGGAGTTGGCCGGCGTTGCGGTAGCCGGAGGAGTGGACCTGTGTGACGGAGGCCGGCAGCCGCTCGGCCATCCGCGGGATCTTCGGCGTGTGGTAGGGGCCCGTCGCGACGACCACCTGGTCGGCGGTGAACCCTCCGGCCGTGGTGGTGACCTCGAAGACGCCGTTCGGCGACCGGCGAAGCCGGGTCACGGACACGCCTTCCACCAGCGGCGGTCGGAAGGACGCGACGTAGTCCTCCAGATAGCGCACGATGTCGTCGCGGACCATGAAGCCGTCCGGGTCGCCGCCGGCGTAGGGGTGACCGGGCAGTCTGCACTGCCAGTTGGGGGTGACCAGGCAGAAGGAGTCCCAGCGGCGTTCACGCCACTCGTGCCCCACCCGGTTCGCCTCGACGACGACATGGTCGACACCGCGTTCGCGCAGACCGTGGCTGACCGACAGTCCCGCCTGGCCGCCGCCGATCACGGCGACGGTGTGGTGGGCCCCGGCGAGGCGGGGCGCCGCGCTCACCTCGGACTCCCGTCGGCGTCGAGAAGCGCCTCGACCGTGACCTTGCTGTCGGCGGGGAAGGCGCGGACGCGCACCGTCTCCTCGATCTGCTCCAGCTGGCCCGAAGCGCCGGTGCAGTGGAAACCGAACTTCTCACGGACCCGCTCACCCGCGATTCCGAGCGCTGTTCGACTGCGCTCCAGGAAATCCCCCAGTTCGTAGGTGTCGCCGGTTGTGAAATACTCCTCGATGACCGTCGAGGGGGAATAGCAGCGCTGGGTCGTGTCATCGGGCCAGCGCACGTCGAAATACATCTCGGGCATGACATCCTCCATGCCGGGCGCCGGGTTCAGGGCCCCTCGCCGCTGCGTGTGACCACTACCTCAGCCAGCCGCGATTACCGAACCAGGTCATCCGGAATAAGGGCGAGTTACGGAATCCTCACGGCGCACCGCGCATAGCGGACTCGATTTTGCCTCATGGGCAAGAATTGCCGCGATGGAGGGTCAGAAAGCCGCAGGACCTTGAATTTCTTCTTTTGCCAGGGTGTTCATCGCACTCCGCTCATTCCCGTCGGCCGTTTCCTCGACCAGACGACGGAGCAATCTGTGGGCGGGATCGTCGGTGACGGTGTACCCGGGTCTGGGCAGGGCCGGCGCGGACGCTGCAAGGCCGAGGGCGACGCGCCGGACGCCGTCCCGATCGGCGACGGCGCGGTCGTCGTCTCCCCGCCCGGCGGGGTCCTGGCCGGGCCGTTGAAGCGCTACGCGCTCTTGCCGCCCAGCAGATCGGACAGCTCCGCGGCACGGACGCGGAGCTGCTCGCCGTAGCGTGTGATCACCCGTGGTGGCATCCGGACCGAGGGGCCGACGGCGCTCAGCGCCGCGACGGTCGTGCCGTTCACGTCGCTGACCGGTGCGGTGATGGCGGTGGCGCCCTCGGTTGCGATCGCCTTGGCGACCGCGACCGAGGGCTCGTCGAGCTGCCCCAGCAGCGCCGCGCCGGCCGCTGTTCCCGCCATGGGCGACGTCGACTTCGACGCCCTGCCGGAAGCCTCCGGCCCGGGCACACTGAAGGTGACCGCCCTGCGCCAGACCCTCTCCGATCAGGAGCGCCAACGCCTGCACACCGCCGTCGAGCGGGTCCGGGAGACAGCCGAACTCCCGGATCCCTACGAGCAACGGGACGCGCAGGACGCGTACGCATGCGCGGTCGGCTCCGGCACTGCTGCCGGCACCGTTACCGCCGTTGAATTCACTGTGCGCGGCGACATCGCCTCCATCGTGAGGCCGCCGAGCGGGCCAACGTGTGCCCGGGCCTGGTGTTCGGGCTCGCCCGTCGTGCGATGACTTCCGCGCCCAGCTCGACGAGCCCCCCCGGCGATGGTCACTGAGCTCTTTCAGCGTGGCCCTTGATTCCTAATGCTGTCTGTCAAGCCGTAAGTGGCGGTGGAGGCGCCGGTTCGTAGCGCCGTCCGCAACGCACGAGGCTCCCGTGCCGTTGGGGGAGGTGTTCGAAGTCTCAACCCACAGGCGCAGGAGCAGCGTTGGTTCCGTATTCTGCCTGTGAGCATGGAGAGTGCCATCTGCGGTGCGGCCTGGCCCATATTCTGCCTGGCTCCGTCTGGGATGCCCTGAGTGCGATCTGCCGTCCGCGCCGGGGACGGTGCAGCCGTCGGGTGGGCATGCGTGTCTGCATAGGGGCCTTGCCTCGGCACCGTCACAGGTCTGACCGTCTTGCCGCCGGGTGTGCTGCCGTCCGGAGATGGAGGGGAGATGGTGGCTGTGACCGTTCGTGCGAGGGAATCCGATCAGACGGAGATCGTCTTCGGGGTCGACACGCACAAGGACTGCCACGTGGTGGTGGTCCTCAGCATGCTCGGAACGGTGCTGGGCAGCCGGTCGTTTGCGACCACAGCTGCTGGCTGCCGGAGTTTGCTGGCCTGGGTCGGGACCGTGGGCCGACTCCAAGCTGGCCGCGTCGATGTTCTGCCACATCGCCGAGGACCTCGCCCCCAGAGTCTCGCAGCTGCGCGGCGGGCTCGCTGTGCTCCTGGACGTCGACGAGCACACGGGCAACTTCGGCGGTGCGCGGGCCTGTCTCGCCGACGAGGCCGCAGTCCGCCCAGCCGGGGTGATGATCGGGTATCCCGGAATCGATGAGGTCGTCGTCGGCGGCCGGGGCCTGTGGCGGGCAGTCCTCACCGTCCACGCTCCCTCCGGGCACTCCGGGTCCAGCAGGACCGTGGTCGGTGCGATCTCCCGCGCCGCGCACCTGGTTCGACTGCTCGACGCGGCCGAACTTCCTGGTGTGGAGGCCGGCGCGGAATTCCCGCTCCCGCCGAAGCTGTCGGTCACCGCCTGCCACGGCGGCGAAGGCTTCTCGGTCACCCCCGACCGCTGCGACCTCAACGTGGACGTGCGCACGACGCCCGGATTCGATGCCCATGACGCCGAGACGCTCGTCCGCAAGGCAGCAGCCGAACTGGATGCCGAAATGCCCGTCCAGAGCCCGACCGAGATCAGACTGGTGGCCGCGTGGCCCCCGTTCCAGCTCGCCGATGCCGAGCAGCCCGGGGCGGCCCTGCTGAACGCAGCCGCCGAAGCGGGCCTCATGGTCCGGCCGAAGACCGCGGGGCCCTCGAACATCGGCAATCTGCTGGCCGGAGAGGGCATCCCGGCCACCGCCGGCTTCGGAGTGCCATACGAAGGGCTGCACGGAATCGACGAACGAGCCCACCTCGCCGAACTCCCCACGGTGTATGCCGTCTACCAGCGGGCGGTGCTCGGCCTGCTCGGCGACTGAGGTCCCAGTCGCGTCCCAGGTTTTTCCCAGATCCGCTCCCAGCAAGTGCCCAACTCCGTCTCTGGGAAAGGACCCTTCACGGCGACCTGCAGCGGGAGGTCACCCGGGATGTCACCGCGGTGCTCATGTTCGCCGCCCCGCCCTACCCTGAGCGCGAAGCCCGCCAGGCGACCAAGCTGCAGCGTGCCGACGTCTACCTCAACGCCCTGTCCTGCAGCCTCGTCAGCCGCGCCGAGGCCTCCGGCCATGTGGCCCGCATCGTCGAGGACCTCAGCAACATCGAGGGCGCCCTGTACTTCGGCTGCCTGCTCAGCCTCGCCCAAGAGGACGAGGGAGCGATCTGGTGGTGGCAGTTCGCCGAAGGCGCCGGCGACGCGACCGCGGCATACTGCCTGTACCTGCAGCACCTGCGCCGCGGGGAACTGCGTGACGCCGAGCACTGGATCGGCCAAGCCCTCAAAGCGGACACCCGCATCGACATCAACTTCAGCCTCCCTCGCATCTCGGAGATCCACCCGGCTCGCCCCCGCATCGCGTCCGTGCGGGAGGCGGTGAACCGGTTTGAAGGTGGAGGAGGTCGAGGGCACCAGGTACCACCTGCCCGATCAGCACCTCGCGGACCGGATCAGGGCACTCGACACGAGGACCGGCGTGCGCTATTGGCAGGTTCGGGAGCCCGTTCGTGATCTCGACCGCCGTACGCTGGTCCTGCTTGTCCACGCAACAAAGCCCCCGGTCCACCCCGGGGGTTTTGCTTTGCCCGCGTCAGTCGAGCGCGGGCTGGTCGTCGTCCGGCCGGGTTTCACGCTCGATGATCTCGAACGCTTCAGCGATGGCGGCGCCGAGGAGGTGGCGGGGCACCGTGGCCCGGTATTCGATGCGGACACCCTTGTGGGGCGGGCCGTCGTCGGCTCGCGGACGGGCGGGCAGGTTGGGGCTGTCGCTCACGCTGCGGCTTCCTTCCCTGGGTGGGGTGCGCCGCACCAGAGGCACCGGTCGGTCGCTTCGGTCATGGGTTCCGGAGGAGCGTCGGGGTCGTCGAAGGTGCTCGTGGTGACGCTGGACGAGACGGAACTCGCTGGTGGGGTACTGCCTGCGGCGCCGGCGGATGGAGCCGATGGCGCGGTCCCTCTCGGCGACGTCCCGCAGGAGTGTGCCCCAGTGGCCGTTCACCTGGCCTTCGACCTGCCACCGTCGTACGGGTGGCGCGGCCTCTGGTCCGCTGATGCCAGGCGTTCGACGAGTGTGACCACCTGGGACGTGGAGCGGCACGACGCGCGCGAGAACACCATGATGGGCGCCTCCTCCATGCACCCGGACGAGATCGTCCGCTACGAGGTGCGCACCATGGAAGGGGAGCACCTGGTGACTCTCCCGGTGCAGTAGCCAATACCCGGCGCGAGCACGGAGGTTGAACGGTGAACGTTACGGTTGAACCGTGAAATGCATTCCGTCATCGACGATTTGCCGCCGTGCCATCAGCGGCAGAGACTGTAAACGATGACGTAGAGCCCACCGATGGTCCGACTCTGCGCCGCCCCGACCAGCACGAACAAAGGGGCTGACCCGGTGGAGAAGCAATTGCTGATACTCCTCTCCGAGGAGGAAGCGGAACCTGAACGCGTGGCAGAGCTGACCAGTTACCTGCGCGAGGAACTACTCGATCTCGACGTGGACGACGTCACGGCGCTCCCCGGCGCGGAGACCCCGCCCGGAACGCGGGCCGTGGACGTCACTCAGATCGGCTCCCTGCTGGTGGCTCTGGGCAGCTCGGCGACCGCCCTGAGCCAGGTGGTGAACGCGGTTCGGTCGTGGCTGGACCGATTTCATGACTCACGTCCGTCGTTGCGTCTCGAGATGGACGGCGACGCCATCGAGGTGTCCAAGGCGACCGACGAACAGATCGCGGAGGCGCTCAGAGTCTTTGTGCAGCAGCATGCGACGGCGGGAGCCCGGTCATGACGGAGTCCCGGCACGCACTGATCATCGCAAACGACCGTTATGCCGACCAAGGGCTGAAGAAGCTCAGGGCGCCCGCGCAGGACGCCGCGGCCCTTGCCGGGGTGCTGGAGGATCCACAGATCGGCGAGTTCAAGGTCCAGGTCGTTCACAACGCGCGGGCCGACGAGATGCGCAGGAGCATCCAGCGCTTCTTCAAGGACCGCCGCCGCGACGACACCCTCCTGCTGCACTTCTCCTGCCACGGCCTCAAGAGCGAGTCCGGCGAGTTCTACTTCGCCGCCGGCGACACCGAGCCGCAGCTGCTGGACGCCACGGCGATCTCGTCCCAGTTCGTCCGCGGGTGCATGTCCCGGACGAAGGCAGGCCGGACCGTCCTGTTCCTCGACTGCTGCTACGGCGGCGCCTTCTCCCGGGGCGCGTCTGTGCGGGCCGGCGGAGACGTGAACGTCCTCGAGTCGTTCCAGACGGAGAAGGAGCCCGGCGGGCAGGGCTGGGCCGTCATCACGGCATCCGACTCCATGGAATACGCCTTCGAGGGCCCGGAACTCGCCGAGAACTCCGCTCCGCGGCCGTCGGTCTTCACGCACGCGGTGGTGGAGGGCCTCAAGAGCGGCGAGGCCGATCGCGACGAAGACGGCGAGGTCCGCCTCAACGAGCTGTACGACTACGTGTACGAGCGCGTGCGGGAGGAGAATCCGAACCAGACACCGAAACGCACGGTGGAGATGCGGGGGGATCCGTGGCTGGCGCACAGTCGGCGTGGCCGACTCAAGATCGTTGCCGTACCCTCGCCGCCCGCCCTGCGGGAGGCCATGAACAGCAGCGAGGTCATCAAACGACAGAACACCGTGTTGCTGTGGCTGAACAAGCGACTGCAGAACCCGGAGCTGCCCATTGCGGAAGGGGCACGTCAGCACCTGGAAGAGGTCGCGCACAACGACATCCCGGAAGTTGCCGATCTGGCGTCGGACGTATTGAGCGAGATCCACCTGGCACCGTCACCGGACCACCTGGACTTCGGCCTGCTGCCGAAGGGAGCGCCCGCTCGGAAAAAGTCCGTGACCATGCAGGGCCCACCGCTGGCCCGTCACTGCGTGGCCCAGCCCACACAGTCATGGCTGCAGGTCGATCCGACGCAGAGCGGTCTCGAGGTCCACGTCGACACGGCCGCCGAAGGGCACCTGTCCGGCGACATCGTGCTCAAGGGTGTGGCAGACGAGGCGTTGATCCACGTCGAGGCGGTGGTGGGCTCGCGGATCGAGTCCGCGCCCCCAGCCGGACCCACGGATCAGGAGCCCGAGCCCCCGCCGTCCGGTCCCGGGACGGACACAACGATCATCCAGCCCCCGACTCCGCCGCCGTCCATACCCGAGCCCCCATCGACACCGCCCCCAGGACCCGTAACCGGACGGAAGGAACCACACACATCCCGCCTCGCCCTCGTCCTCGCCGACACCGCCCTCGTCCTCGCCGGCACAGCGGCCATCACGGCCATCGTGGCCATCCAAGCGGCGGTGTCAGCCGTGATCGAGCGAAGCCACGAAGGGGTGTACGGAAACGTCGAGGACAACATCCACGACCATGGAGCGCTCGCGCCGCTCACCGTGTGTCTGATCACCGGTGCGCTGGCCCTGATCGTCGGCGCGTTCGCCCGGCACAACCTGAGGAGGCGACAGGAGCGCTACACGATGCAGGCGGCGGGTGCCACGCACGCACTGACCTCGATCGCGAAAGGTCTGACGATCCCGGCGCTGGTCCTGGCCGTCCTCGCGGACATCGCCTACCTGGTGGGCAGCCCGTACTGGTGACGCTTCGGCGACTACTTCAGCAACCGGGACATCCTCCGGTCCGCCACCGGCTTCCCGCCCGTCAGGCCGTCGGGCAGTACTGCAGCGAGGAGTCGCTGAAGGACACCTCGCGGATGGTGTCGCCGCAGACCGGGCAGGGCTCGCCCGTGCGGCCATGGACGCGTAGGCCCGTCTTCTTCTCGGACTTCAGGCCGGCGGCGGCCAGGCCGTGGGAGCGGGCGACCGCGTCGGTGAGGGTGGTGCGCAGGGCTCGTAGAGGCGTGCCGGCCAGCCCGCAGACGCCAGGTCCACGCCTTCTTCCGCAACCGCTCACGCGGCCAGCTTTTGACCACTGCCGCGCCTTGGACCAGCACATGGTTCCCGACCAGTTATCGACAGAACTTCTGGAAAGCCGCTTAGGAGTGGCGGTGAGGCTGAGCTCCAGCTGGGCGAACCGGAGTTTGTTGAAGTCGTCAACCGGCTCCGGCCGGTCGTGGAAACTCCGCCCCACTCAAGTCCTGCCACGGGAGCCATGACGGGCAGTCAACCCTCTGGCGGAGGTAGCGGCTTGGTCCAGTCTGGGTCGGCCCATCGCCCCGGTTCCTGGGGACTGGGAAGGTCCGGGCGGTACCTGGGGTCCCGCTCCCGGCGCAGCCTGACGCTGGAATGGAACACGGCGTTGCCGGGCACCGGACGCGAGCGTCGGCCCGCGAGGATCCACAGCGGGCCGTTGTCGTGGACCGGAGCACCGGCGAATTCCTCGGTGACCGCGCAGCCAGTGCCGTAGGCCTGCGGCCGGAACACCAGGCTCTGGGCGACACCGTCGGTGATCCACTTCAGGGGGATCGTCGAGAGTAGAGGTTCGCCCTCAGCATGTGCGAAGGTGCCGCCGACATCCGAGTGCACCCCCGCGAACCAGACCTCCTCGGCAGTGCCCTGACGTGGCGCAGGGCGGGGCGTCACCAGGAACTCGTGGTAAGGGCGACGGGTCTCGTCGAGCGACACGGCGTGCCGGACGCGGGCCACGTTCGGCAGCTGATGGGTGTACGGCCACTGCAGATTGCCCAGGCGCAGCAGGCCGGCCGCCTTCACAGTGTCCCAGACACCGAGGTAAGCCACTGGCAGCGCGTGGTGCGAGACCTGGCGCGGACTGTTCTGCTTCACTTGCGCCCACAGCGGCTCGTTCTCGGTGCGCTGGCAGAATGCGTGCGAGAACCGTGCGACCTCCTCCTCGCTCTGCTCGATATCGTGGTTGAAGGCGTACTTCGACACGGCGTACGGCACGAGGTTCTCCGAGCCTGGACGCATGAGACCAGGCTTGTTGAGCATCCCGACGAGCGCCCGGGCGGTGTAGGCGCCCCGGCTGAAGCCGAACACGTACACCTCGTCGCCTGGCTGCCAGTGCCGCATGAGGTACGTGTATGCCTCGGCGAGATTGGTTCTCAGCCCGCTGCCGAAGGCGAGGCCCCACAAGCGGGACAGCCGGCGGCCGACCGGACCGTGAGCGGTGCCGGACGACATGGTTCCGACCCCGGGGTCGTAGTAGACGAGCTGGCGTGCCGGATCGTCCGCGTCCAGCATCTCCACCAGCCTGACCACATTGGTGGGGTGGCTGGCGCCCACCTGATTGCCCGTCCCGTCGAGGCACACGACGATCGCACGAGGCATGTCGGTGTTCCCTTCTAACCGGTGGGTATCGGGCCGGAGGCGGTGCGCCGGCCGGGGTCGATCTGCTGAGCGAACGCCTGCATGGCCACATCGCTGTTCGCCGGCAGGACGGCCATCAGGCCACGGGCCTGCGCCTCGGCGATCGTCGGGGCGGCGGCGCTGCCCTCGGGGACGAACGCCAGGCGGACGTGCCCGTCGCCGGACCCGCGGCGATCCACCGGAGTGACTGCGCCGTGGGTGCCGTCGGGCAGGGTCACCCACAGCTGGAAGTCGTCGTACCGGACGAAGTCCGCGGCCTTCACCGGCCACGGGTAGTGGTGCTCGCCGGGCACATCGGGCAGTACGCCCTGGTGGTTTCCGCGGCTCAGCGGCACGCACGCATTGAACAGGGAGTCGGTCCACGCCTCGACCCCGTCGGCATCCTTGACCGGTGTGCGCAGGAGGGCCTCGGCTTCCTCGTAACCAAGTTCCGCCAGCGCGGGCAGGGTCGGCGGGAAAGCGTCCACCAGCTCGGCGGCTTCCTGCCGGAGCCGCTCGACCTTCGCGGGATCCGCACAGAACTGCATGCTCCACTCGATGCCGACGCGGGCCCGGTACATACGCCAGCCCCCGGCCCCCTTGACCCACAGGCTGCCCCCGTGGTGCATCTCCCAGTGCTCGGGAGCGCCGGGTCCCGCCCCCGGGTCAACGGGTCTCGGCCCATAGGGCAGGTCGGTGTCGTCCATGGAGCGCAGGATCGCGTGCGCCGTCTTCTTGGCGGCGCGGAACTGCGCGGACTCAAATCGCTTCGGATGTTCGACGAGGCGGATCTTCCACGGATGGTTCTCCGACTCGACGCCGCCCAGCGGGAGTTCGGTGCGGGCCATCGATGACCTCCTCAGCCCGGCCCCGCGGGCAGGTCACCGACTCTGAAGGCGGGAATCCCCTCGCGGGGCAAAGTACCCTTGCTTCCAATGTGCGCCTCGACCCGGCCGATCGCGACTTGAGCGAAGGCGGTTGTCGGATCCCGGGTGACTCGGTAGCTTCGCCAACCCGCCGAACGCCCGGCTGGTGAGCATCTTGTCCGCCGTCTCCCCGGGCGCCAGCAGCACCGGCACCACGAGGGAGGCCATCTTGCCCTCACCGGGCTGCATCCGCAGCGCACGGCCCACGGCCTGGACCAGGTCCGGCATCGACCCGCGCACGTCCGCGAAGTACACAGAGTCCCAGTTGCGGGTATCTACGCCCTCGCCCAACAGCTTCACCGAGCTGAGGAACGCCTTCTCCACCACCGTGCCGTCCGTGGCGATGAGGGAGGAGAACTCCCCGAGCACCCGGCGGCGGTGGAGCGCCTTGTGATCGCCGCACAGCCAGTCCGCCCACACCGCCGCCGGGTACAGCTCCGGATCGGCCGCGTGCAGCTGCGCCGCGACATCCGGCACCCCGGCCGAGAACGCTTCGGCCTCCTTCACGACGTGGTGGAACACCAGCGTGCGCTTGAATGCCTCTTCGGCTGATGCCTTCACCAGGGCCGTCTGGAGCGCAGCGAGACGTGCCCCGCGCATCTCGTCCGACCGGCCCTCGGCACCCGGCAGCAGGGCGGCCTGGAACGGCGTGTCGGTGATGTCCATACACACCACCTGGTACGGCGCACAGTTCCCCGGTCGATCGCCTCCGACAGCGTTAGCGTGAAACATCGGCTGCCGAACGGCCCGTCGGGGTCGTCCTCCATGCTCGCCCCCGCGGCCGCCGCGTTCGGTACGAAACTCCGCTGGAGTACACCGAATCTGGTCACTGCGTTCAAGTCCGGCTCGCCCGTGCAGAGTTGGTGATGATCTCCTACCGTGTTCCCGACAGCCCACGGGCTGCCGGGCCGCTGCTGGGGAAACGGGGGACCTCCTTGAAAGACTTCGTCACGGTCTGCGCGGCCGAGTTCGTCAGGCACATGCGCGAGGAGTCGTGGCCGCTGGTCCGCGACGCTCTCGTGACGTTCCTCGTGGACAACGAACCGGGCAGCGCGACGCGTGCGAACGATGTCCGGCAGCAGCTGGAGCGTGCACGCGGTGACCTGCTCCGCGCCTTCGAGCGCAGTGAGGAGGAGACGGTTGCCGATGTGGAAGCAGAACTGCGGATGCGCTTGCGTCGTGTCATGCGCGACCGGCCCCGTGCAAGCACTCAACTTCGGCTTCTGGTAGGCCAATTCCTGCCGGTAACAGCAGAAGCTGGCGTGCTGAAGAAGCCGCGCCCCCAAGCCGGTCACCTCCCGGTGGCCTCCGGAGAGCCCTCCCAGGCGGCCGCGGCTCCCGGCACCGTCGATGCCGCGCCCTGGAAGATACCCAGGCGGCGCCGCAAGGAAGTTGTCGCGGTGCTGCTGTTTCGGGGCGGCCCCATCCTCGAGAGTTCCATTCCGCTGTCGGTGTTCGGGATCGACCGCCAGGACGCCGGCGTGCCGCGCTACCGCCTGCTGGTGGTGGCCGGCGAGGACGGCCCGCTACAGACCACAGGAGGGCTCGAACTCGTCGCGCCGCACCGGTTGGACGCGATCTCACGCGCGGGGACGGTCGTGGTGCCGGCCTGGCGGTCGATCACCTCCCCGCCGTCCGAGGAGGCGCTCGACGCGCTCCGTAAGGCGCACGAGGAAGGCGCCCGCATCGTCGGGCTCGGCACCGGGGTGTTCGTCCTTGCCGCGGCGGGCCTGCTGGACGGCCGCCCCGCGACGACGCACTGGATGTACGCACCGACGCTGGCCAAACGCTATCCGTCCGTGCACGTCGATCCCAGAGAACTCTTCGTGGACGACGGCGACATCCTGACGTCCGCCGGCACCGCGGCCGGCATCGACCTGTGCCTGCACATCATCCGGACGGACCACGGCAGCGAGGCGGCAGGCGCACTGGCCCGCCGCCTGGTGGTGCCCGCCCGCAGGACGGGAGGCCAGGAACGCTACCTGGACCGCGCGCTACCCGACGAGATCGGCGCCGACCCGCTCGCCGAGGTCGTGGCCTGGGCGCTGGAGCACCTGCATGAGCGGTTCGACGTCGAGACGCTCGCGGCACGCGCGTACCTGAGCCGGCGCACCTTCGACCGCCGCTTCCGTGAACTCACCGGTAGTGCCCCCTTGCAGTGGCTGACCACACAGCGGGTTCTCCAGGCCCAGCGCCTGTTGGAGACTTCGGAGTTCTCCGTCGACGAGATCGCCGAACGCTGCGGCTTCCGCACGCCGACGGCTTTGCGCGGTCACTTCCGCCGCCAACTGGGCTCTTCCCCGGCCGCGTATCGGGATGCCTACCGGGCTCGTAACCCCGTGGACTTCGGGGCCCTGCACACCTCACCCGGGCCCTCGCCCGCCCCGGACGACGATGAATGGCCGGCCCCGCCGCCCACCACGCCGATCGCTCCTCACCGTGCGCAACGGGGCGCTGGCGCCTGATGGGAGACATCGCCAAGGGCGCGCTGGGAGGCGCCTGGAGTCTGCTGGTCGGGTGGGTGCTCCCCACCGCCCTCAACCTCGCCGTCCTCACTACGACCTTACTCCCCAGCCTTCGCAAGGTTCCGCCGTTCGAACGTGCCTGGAGTCTGGCCGAAGGCCGCGGCGCACTGGCTTTCCTGACCGCATCGCTGATGCTGGGCCTGGTCCTCAACGCGCTGCAGAACCCTCTCTACCGCATCCTGGAGGGCTATCTGCTGTGGCCCTCACTCGCTTACGAATACGGCTGCCGCCGTCACCAGGTGATCAGACGTGACCTGGCCGACCGGCTACTTCTCCTGCGCCTCGAACGCCGTGCCGCGGGCCCCGGCCTGTCCGCCATCGACCGAGCCGACCTCACCCTCCTGCGCCACAGTCGCCATCTCGCCCGCTATCAAAGCCTGGACCGGCGCAGCACCGTCACCCGCCGTGCCCTCCTGCAAGAGCGCCTCGCCCGCTATCCCATCGACGACAGCCACCTCGCCCCGACTCGTCTGGGCAACGCCATCCGCCGCTTCGAGGTGTACGCCTACGACCGCTATCAACTGGACTCGCAGCTCCTGTGGAACGAGTTGACCTCCACCGCCCCAGAGCAGGCCCTTCGCCAGGTCGACACCGCACGGACCAGCGTCGACTTCTTCGTCTGCCTGCTCTACGGCCACCTTGCCGTGCTGCTCGCCGCCGTAGCGACCCTCTCGTCCACTTCCACCGGCGCGCCGGCCGCAGCGACGACAGCTGTCGTCCTCGCCGCACTTCTGCCCGTGTGGTACCGGTGCGCCGTCAGCGCCACAGATGAATGGGCGGCCGCGGTGCGGGCCCTGGTCAACGTCGGACGACACCCCCTGGCCGCATCACTCGGCCTGGACATTCCCAAAGAAATCGCCGCCGAGCGCACAATGTGGTCCCTGGTCTCCCGTCTCCCGCGCATCCCCTACCACGAGCATGCTGCAGCCCTGGACCACTACCGCCGCTCGCCCGCTCGCACAGGCGACGACACCACGTGAACATGCAGGAGCCAGCCGTCCAGCTCGCCGAGCTCTTCGTGCCTCACAATCGCCACGGTCGGACCGGGACCATCGAGGTGGATGTCGAACTCGCTCGCGCCCGCTTCTTCGACCGAGTTCCCCAGCCCGTCGGCTGACGCAGGCTCCGATTCTCACCCGTCGTCAGCCGTGTCCTCGCGGAGCATGCTCTTCGTACGACGGCAGCTCTGCGGGCGTCCCGGCGGCGGGGACGACGGACCACCCGAGAGCCTGCATGGTCTTCGACTCCCAGTCGTCGAAGAGCTGCGGCAGGTCTGCGGGGCGCCGGTCGGAGTCGCGGATCCAGGCGATGAGGGCAGTCCCGGCGGGGCGGTTGGCGTCGCAGACCGGGCACAGCTCCAGCCAGACCCCGGTCGTCGCCGGCCCGTTCCAGTACAGCAGCAGTTCCGCCGCACACCGAGAGCAGGGGGGTCGACTCCGTCTTCTCGCGGCTGCCCACGTGGGGCAGCGGGCGAGGTCCTCATCGCCCAGGGAGTCGAGAGACCCGTCGATATTCATGGGGCGGCAGAAGGAACCGTCGGAACGAACGTAATAGCGCCACGCAAACGACGCAGCAGGCCCCCTTGGTGCAGATTCCGATCGAGGCGCCACGATGCGCGCAGACCCGGATCAACGTCAAGAGACTATGTGTCAGCGATCAGCCGGGCGGGGACCGTGCGCTCGGGGCGATCGCCTCGTTGGACCTGCGGAAGTCGCCGCGATTCGGATGGAGTTGTGATGGGACGGGTGAAGGTGAAGAAGCCCCGGCGGGAGCGGCCGGTGGATCTCGGGCAGGTTTCCGAGGAGCATGTCGAGGCATCTGCTGGGTGGATGGTCACGGCGGTCGATCAGGAGCGGGCCTCCGCGGCTGACATGCACGCGAATCTCCAGAACGGGCCGGGTGGATTCGCGAACTACGAGCGGACGACGGGCGATCAGTGGCAGGTGACCATCATGGTGGTCGGGCGTCCGTCCGAAGACGAAGTACGGTGCACGGAAATCCCGTCCCTGGAGAAGGCCTTCGACCTCGCGAGGGATATGGCGGCCACGCTGCTGCCGAGAGGAGCGGTCCTTCTGCACTGTGTGGACGGCAGTGCGGACGCGTGGATCCCCACCTACCTCGCCGCGTACGGGCACCTGCCGGCTGCCGGGGGATGGGCGGCGGTTGCCGACGCCGGCGGCACGAGCGCGGACCGCTCCCGTTCGTACATCTCCGCCGCACGGTCATAGCACCGCACGTACCGTCCGCGACCACCTCCGTGCCTCCCGCCGCGGCTGACGTAGTGCGCCGAGGTGGTACTACGCCTCGGTGAACCGGATCTGGCCGAACCAGGAGCGGAAGGCGTAGGTGAGCGCGAGCATCCCGGGGGAGAAGAGGCTCGCCCATGCCACCCCCATCGCGAGCGGGTTGATGTTGGCCCCGAGGAGGTCGCTGAACATCAGCCCGAAGCCGACGGTCATGAGGAGGACCACGGGCGGGTCGATCAGGATGGCGAGGGCGGTGGGCAGCTGTCGGTAGCCGTAGAAGCTGCCGATGAACAGGTGCGCGCAGATGATCGACGGGGGCAGGAGCCAGAAGGTCGGCTCGCTGGAGTAGTGGGAGAAGTAGGCGACGTTGCCGGTGATGAAGGCAACGCAGGCCAGGTGTCCGAGG
The DNA here is from genome assembly GCF_050936785.1 of Streptomyces sp. CA-249302. Taxonomy (NCBI): domain Bacteria; kingdom Bacillati; phylum Actinomycetota; class Actinomycetes; order Kitasatosporales; family Streptomycetaceae; genus Streptomyces; species Streptomyces sp. CA-249302. Next base: position 10,965,740 of record NZ_JBNJMG010000001.1, read on the forward strand.
GCGACGGTGGTGAGGGCGATCCGGGCGGCCCGGCTCGTGATCGGGTGAACGACCTCGGTGGGCCGGGGTGCGGGCGTGCTGGTGGTGGCCGGGGCGGCGGGGGTGAGATCGGGATCGTCGTTCCTGGCGTAGGTCTGGTTCCCCCGCCCGGTGGATCGTACTCCGGGGTGAGTTCCCCCGACATCGGTGGCAACGGCCGGCCTCGGGCCGCTGCGCGCGTCCTGCTGGGGCTGCCGCGACGGCCCCGTCGTTAGGCGTCGATCTTCCGTTTTCCTCGGGCTCAGACGGGGTGCAGCGCGCTGGGAGCGGTGGTCCAGCTGCCGACGATCGCGCGCTGCGGGGCGGCAAACATGCTCAGATTCCGAACATCTCCGGACAAGTTGCGCCGATCTTCTAAACGCTTTTGCCCTCTCGGCAGATGTATAGGTGTACGCGTTTTCAAGGTTGAGTGAGAGGACGACTGCGAGATGTGGACGGAGTTGGGGCTGGCCGGCCCTGCCTGGCCCGCCGTGGGCTCGGTGCTGCTGTTAGGCGGGGTGCGGCGGCTGCTGGTGGAACGGGCCCGGCGCAGGACGCTGGTGGATGTGGCCACGCGTGCGCCTGCGGGTACGCAGGTCGTCCAGGGGGACGGTGCGGGCGGGCCTGCCCTGTGGATCAGCGTGGGCAGCGGTCGCGCGGCCGCCTCGGAGAGCGGGGAATCCGGGTGAGCCGCATCCCGCACAAGCACCGGTCGGAGATCGCGCTGCTGTACATGGAGATCGGCCGCGAACTCACGGAGTACACCGGCCGGCTGCTGGGCAACTCCGACGCGGCCGCCGATGTCGCACAGGAGGCGTTCGAAGCCGCGGCGAGCCGATGGGGGAGGCTCAGGTCCCAGGACCGTCCGTCCCAGCGGGCGTGGCTGTTCCAGCTCGTCAGGAACAAGGTGGCCGACCAGTGGCGCTCGGCACGCAGACGAGCGCCGCTGCCGGATACGCCGGATTCCGCGTCGGCCGTCGATACCCCGCGGATCGCCGCAGCCAATGTGCTGCTGGAGCGGTGCTGGGCCGCGATAGCCGAACTGCCGCCCACACAGCGGCGTGTCGCATTGCTGCGCTGGCAGGGAGACTGGACGTCCCGCGAGATCGCCGAGCATCTCGGCATGACCACCAGCACGGTACGAGTCCACCTGCACGGGGCCCGCAGGGTGCTGCTCGAAAAGTTCGGGACGGAGATCCTCTTTCCGTCCGATTGGTGGGAGTCACTCCAGGAGGAGGTACCCAATGAGCAGCGCTGACCGCACTCCTGACCAGTTCCGTCCGGCCGAAGGGGAGGCGCACGGCACGATCACGGTGGAGGAGCTCCTCAGCCAGCTTGATCGCGTCGCTCCCTCGGCGCCCGGGTACGACCAGACCGGCCTGGACCGGCTGATGGCCTGGATGGAGGACGACGACCCGGCAGGCGACGCGATGGCGTCCGAGGGCGAGTCGGGCGCGACTACCTGCGGCGGGCCGGTGACCGGGAAGATCCTCATTGCGGGAGGTGAGCGGGCAGGTTCCGCCGCGTTCATCCGAAAGGTCTCCGCATTCAGTGCGCCCACCGAGTTCGTCATCCCCGTTGGGCACTTGGTGACCACCGCCTTCTTCGGCCGGATCACGCTGCCGGATGGCCTCCTGCTCTACAACGTCGCTCCGCCCGACGACGTTGACCCGCAGGTGTGGGATGCCCTCGGAAAGGACGCGCTCGGGGCCGTGGTGCTGGCCGATCCCCGCCGCATGGCGGACTGCTACAACGCGCTCAACTACCTCGACGACTGCCGCATGCCATACGTCCTGGCCCTGCGCGGCAGCTCGGAACACTGCCCCTACACCCTCGCCGAGATCCGTAAGGCGCTGCTCCTGGCCGATGACACGCCCGTCCTGTTCTGGGACCCGGACCGTACGGCCAGCGCCGCGTCTGCCCTCATCACGGTGGTGGAAACCGCGTTGAAGCGCCTCAGTGCTGAAACAGCAGCGGGGGACCTGCCCCTCGACGAGGAGCTCACGGCCCTGACGCTGCTGACCCAGCTGGAGCTGCTCCTGCAGTAGTCCTCGACATTTCCGACCGCAGGAACCCGCTAACCGACTCTGAACTGCGACGATTCATAGACTGCATGTTCGCGACGGCACGTTGGGACTGTGCGGTGGGCCCGTCCGAGTGATCTCGTCTGGGAGCCCCGGGGCAGTCTTGCACTCGCAGAACTGCCGCCGGGTGGCAAGTAGTCGAGGGGGACATTCGGGCCGCATCGCATTGGCTGCAATCGGTGTCGGCGAGGAATCGCTACAACCGTTACGCATGCCTCTCACCGTGCGATGTCGGCCTCATCGTCGCTGAACCGGTGCTCCATGCAGGAACGCACCAGCCGGTAGAGCGGCTGTGCCGGGTGGTGATGGCTCGTGGTCAGTCGGCCTGCCGCCGCGATGGTGCGCAGGTCGTCCGGCTGCCACGCGGCCTGCGGGCTGTCCGCCAGCATCCCGACGGCCTGGTATTCGCCCACGGCGATGTCCGCGTACCCGTCCCCGCCGATCGCGTGGCAGGTCGCGCCCGCCGAGCCGAACAGCACGGTCGCCTCCTTGCCGGTCAGCTCGCCGCCTGCCTCCACCGGCCTGAGTCCCGCTCCCTTCACGTAGTGGACGTTTGCGGCGCCCGACGTGGCTGACTTGTAGCAGATCTCGTCTCGCGCCCGGATCCACGTCACGTCCCATGCGCCCGGCCGCATGGATCTGGTGACGTCGGCCCCCCTACTCCAGTAGGACCGCTCGAAGGAGCTGGTCAGGTGCCACCGCTCGAGCCCCGAAGTGTCAGCCACGACGAGATGGCCCCCGCCGCGCAGGCATATCCCGTGCCAGCTGATCGGTCGCTCGAGCCGGCCGACCAACGGGATGGTGTGTTGAGTCCGCTTCTCCCCGTCCAGCAGGACACCGTAGTGGTCGCGCATCACGGCGATCCGCCCGCTTTGCTGATCGACGGTGATCGAGGCGACCGTGGATGAGTAACCGGACGGGTAGTCGGTCCATTGGAGGGTAAACGGGTCGCCGTACCGGGTGGTCGCGACTTCCCTGCCGGTGCTGTCGTGGAACCCGACCGCGTTGCCGAGGCGAGCGGTGACGAGACCGTCCTGGAACGCAGCCATCGCGATGGCACCGTGCTCGGCGGTGTGCTCGTCGTGGTGGGTGAGTTCCATGGGGCGCCCGTCCTCCGGGCAGTGGTACAGCCACGCTTCCTGAGAGGGCCTTGAGTGGCGGACGGTGAATGCGGTGAGCGTGCCGCCGGAGTAAGCGAGGAAGGCTTCCTGCCACATGGTGGCGGCGTGCCGCGCCAGGAGTGCCCCATCGGGCAGGGAGTGGATGCTGATCGTGCCCGGACTCGGCGCCTCCGGCCAGACGTTGTTGCCGACAGGGCGGCTGTCGTGCGTCCACAGCGCCACCCGCCGCGCGTCGTCGCTCAGCGCGCCCGCCCGTACCTTGCCCGGTACCTCCAGGTGGACCACCTGGCTCTGGTCCATCGCCTTGCGCGCCTGCCGGATGTCCGCGGGCCTGATCTCGGCGAGGAGGCTGAACAGTTCGCGGTCCCGCTGGGCCGCCGGACGCCACTGCGGGTCCATGAGCCGCACCGCCCGCGCCGCGTTGGCGACCGGCAGATCCAGCGCCAGCCGCCACAGTGCAGCCCAGTCCCGGCGGTCGCGAAGCAGACCCATGAGGTACTTGCGCTCCGCATTCGTGATATTCGCGATCTGCTGCCCACCGTCTGCCACCACGCGCACCGCGTCCACAACGGCGTCGCGCTCCATGGCCTTCTGTAACGCGGCCCGCCCGTTTTCTGTGGCATCCTGATAGGCGGCGGCCAGCAGCGCCCCGTCCGGGTCCACCGCCTGCCGCTGCTCCGTTTGCCCGGTCAGGGCGAAGAAACACGCCTGGCCCATCGGGTCATCGGGTGTCACGCCGCGCCGGACCAGGTACTCGAGCTCGTCGGCGGGCATCTCCGAGATGCGGCGTCTGGACACGAGCACCGTCCGCATCACGTCCGCGCTGATGTCGACTTCCTCCAGCGCCTCGCGGAGCGCGGCCCGGTGGGCAGGGCGACCCAGAAGGAACCGATCGGCTTCGCCGAGCAATGAGCCGTCTGGGTCGAATGCCTGCCACAGCTCCCCCTGCCCGGTGAGGACGCAGAGGAGCGCCCAGCCGGATTGGTTTCGCCGGTAGGGCTTGCTCTCGTTCCGCGTGCAGAATGCCCCCAGGGCGATGCGGTGGTCGGCACCGGGCTCCATCGCCATTTCCATGACCTCGTTGGCGAACTGCTCGTGGCCTCCCGCCCATTCGGCGAGTACGTCGGGGCGGGCGTCGTCGGGGGCGCCCGCCGCCGCCCAGTCGGCCAGCACCTCGCGATACGCGAGTCGGCGTCCGGCGGGGTCCAGACGGTTGCCCGCTGCCGTGATCCTCTTCCACGAACGACGAGCCAGAACCCCCTTGATCCCCCGGCAGGCGGCTCATCCGCCTGCCGACGGACACGCCTCAGCACCCTCTCGACCGCTTGGCCGTTCCGCGCGTCCGCCACGGCCCCAGTATCGGTCAACCGCTGGCCCGACAGAAACCCAACCGGGCGGTGAAGTGCTCCGGGATCGGTGGAGGTTCTATGCGTTGGCTCCAGCTGCCGGTTGGGGCTGGTGTTGAGCGTTGTAGTTGGTCTCGTGTCCGTGGGGCGGGATGTCGCCGATGGTGGTGTGGAGGCGCTGGTTGTTGAACCAGTCGACCCATTCTGCGGTGGCGAGTTCGACGTCGGCCAGGCCGTGCCAGGGCCTGCGGGGCTTGATCAGCTCGGTTTTGTAGAGGCTGATCGGGGATTCCATGAGGGCGTTGTCCAGGGCGTCTCCGACGGTGCCGATCGAGGCGTCGGTGCCGGCCTCGGGGAGGTGGGCGGTGAACGCGAAAGACGCGTACTGGGCGCATCCGAATGGTGAACCAGCTCCGGTCCAGGGGGAGTTCCGGCGCGGTCGCGGCGCGACAGGGCCATGTCGAGGGCGTCGAGGACGAGCTTGGCCTGTTTGCTGGTGGCGGCGGACCAGCCGACGATCGCCCGGGAGAACACGTCCACGATGAACGCGACGTAGACGATCCCGGACCAGGTGGCCACGTAGGTGAAGTCGGCCACCCATCGGTTGTTCGGGCGGGATGCGGTGAAGTCGTGCCTGAGCAGGTCGACAGCTCGCTCGTGGCCGTCGTCATGGATGGTGGTGCGGATCTTCTTCCCGCGTCGGGCGCCCTCCGGGCTGAGGTCGTGCATCAGCCGGGCGACGGTGCAGCGGGCCACCGGTATGCCTTCGCGGTGCAGTTGTCGCCAGGCCTTCCGGACTCCGTAGACGCTGAAGTTGTCCGCGTGGGCGCGTCTGATCTGCGTCTTCAGCTCCGCGTCGCGCAGTGTCCGGGTGCTGGGAGCGCGGTTCCCGGCCGCGTGATAGGTGCTCGTCGCGATCTTGAGTCCGTGGCTGGTCAGGACTCGGGAGATCGGCTCGACTCCGAACACCTCGCGGTGGGCGTCGATGAACGCTACGGGCGCTGTGACGGCCGGTCGAGCTCGGCCGCGAGGAAAGCGGATGCCGCCTTGAGGATCTCGTTGGCCCGCCGCAGTTCGGCGTTCTCCGCCTTCAGACGCTTGATCTCCGTGGCCTCGTCGGACGTGGTGCCGGGCCGCCGGCCGCCGGCCGGCGTCGACCTTGGCCTTGCGGACCCACGTCCGCACCGTCTCAGCTGCACCAATGCCCAGCTTCGCCGCAACCGCCTTCATCGCGGCCCACTCAGTTGGGTAGTTGGGACGGATCTCCGCGACCATGCGCACCGCACGCTCACGAAGCTCGGGCGGGTAGGGAGACGGACGTGCCATGACTCGATCCTTTCAGGGAATCGAGCCTCCATCAGACCCGGAGCGCTGCACTGCCCGCCGCGGCAGTGGGGGGCGCGGTCGACTGCGTCGGGCGCCCTTGACGTTTGTCTGGTGTGGGTCTTTATGGGAGGACGAAGACAATTCACCGACGGCGCGTTCATTCGATCGATGCAGGCGAGACCTTCTCCTTCTTCGCGGCCTTGAAGTATTCGACCTTCCAGGTCGACCCGGATGTGCGTAGTGCGCAAGGCTGTTCAAGGGGGGCGGGATGGAAGAAGGGGGTCACACGCCACCTCACCGGCGGCTGACCAGTCGCCAGATCGTACGTAACAGATGGCTCACCGTCGCCGTCGCGGTCGTCGCTCTGCTGAATGTCTCGATCATCACCGCGGTTGTGGCGGGAGAGGCCCGTTCCCTGATCCCGGTCCTGTTGGTGATCGCCCCTCTGATGGCCGCCAGCTTCCTGGCATGGCTGCGCAATCGGTCGGTCCGCCTGGCGGCCGGCGGGGAGGAGCTCGATGAGTCCACGCGTGTTGCGGCTGGCGCGGTCGAGCGGGTGGCTGAGGAGTTCGGCATCGCAGCCCCGCGCGTGGTCGTCAGTGACGAGGGGATGTGTAATGCGTACACGATGGGTTCCGGTGACCGCGCTTTCATCGTGTTCACCGAAGGTCTTGTCGCTCTGCTGAACCGGCAGGAGCTGGAGGCGGTTGCCGCTCACGAGATGGCGCACATCGTGAACCGGGATACGGACGTCGGCGCCTTCTCCTACGCGGTGCTGTGCTGGGC
>NZ_JBNJMG010000002.1:0-204560 GCF_050936785.1 Streptomyces sp. CA-249302
GGGAGTGGGCACTGCTATGGCTGATCTGCAGGAGCCAGGTACTGCTGCTCCCAGTCCGTTGCCCGGTATGAGGCAACGGCCTGCGACCTGTGTGCGGCCAAGGCCTGCGGGTGGTCGATGCGGCTGAAGCGAGCTGTAGTCGATGGGTCGGGACTGCCTGCGTCGGCGGCGGTCGAGGAGGGCTTGGGCCACACGTGCCCCGCTGCCAGGGCGGGGAGGGCTTTGCAGGATCGGCGAGGAGCAGATACACGAAAGTCCATAACGCCAGCCAGGTCCTCGGAAGAAGCTGCTCGTCGCCGATGGCGAGCCGAGGCTGCCGACCTCCTCGATGGGCCGGCACGATGTGGCGGGGCCTGGCCGCCGCCCACTCCAACAGCAGTTCCCTCGTGACCGTCGGGCTGAATCCGGCAGGCGTTGAGGAACTCGGCTGCCAGAATACTCCTGAAAACTGCGGTGGGGCGAAAACCCAGCGGCGCCGCGCCGACCGGGGTCAGCAGCCCCGACTCCGTTCAGTCCCTGTTCCATATCTCCGGTTGTCTGGGCAAGCCTATGGCGATACTAGGCTTGGCCGGCTTGTGTCCGAGTGGCGCCGGGCCGGGACCGGAGAATCGGGTGTGCGGAGGGCTGTGGCGAACGGCTGAGGCTGGTGAGCGCGGCCCGATGCCGTTGTTCTGTATTTCTGCGGTGTGTCGTGCCAGGCAGTGGCGTCGGATTCGCCGGCTGCGGAGGCGGGTGGCGGTCCGAGCTGGACGGCGCCGGAGTGGCCCAAGTGCCCGGTCTGCGGGGCGAACTTGGGTGGCGAGGGTGGACCGGCGGTCGAACGCCGTCTACTGCTCGCGGCGGTGCGGTGACCGAGGGCCTGGAGGGCCCGGAAGGATTCGTACGGCGAAACGTTCACGGTTGACCGTTGCGCGAACACAATCCGGATCGCACTTTCCGATCGGAAACCGGCTAATTACCGGGCCAATCGTTGTGATCATAGGATTTTACGGTCTGACTCTCGGCTTCGAGAGGCGGGCCGTGTCTCGTCACGGTCAACGGCCGTGCCCGGTCCGCGGGTTGGGGTGAGAACCGTGCCCGAGGAGATCCGAGAACACCGACGCCCGGCGGCAAGGTCGGCAGTGTCAGCGCGAGCCGGTACGCGGAGATTGTGGCGGAGCTGCGGAAGCTGGTGGAGACGGCCAGCCGCATCCAGTTCGCGATCGGCGACTACGCGCTGGAAGTCGAGCCCATGCGCCGAGTACGGGCGGCCAGGAGCGGAGCGAGGCGCCGTTCACCGGTGAAGGAGTCGCTTGTTCCGCCTGGCCGAGGACATCGGGGTGGTCGTACTCGATGGTGAACCAGACGCGATGGACGGCGTCCAGGGGTCCCGAAGGACCGCCGGGTCGCGGGCGTCTTCCTACACGGTCCACCGGATTCTGGCGGGGATCGCGGGACGAGGAGGAGCGGGTGTCGGAGGCGATCCGGCAACCCCCGCCGGCGGGGAAAGTCGCGGTGGACCGCCGGATGAGGCGACCCGGCGGGCGGGCCGGTCAGGCGTCCGTCAAGCCGGTCACCCGCGCAGGAGAAGGTCAAGCGCGATCCACACGCTTCGCCAAGGACGAGGAGGTCGCGGCGACGGTGACCTGGCGATCTGCTGCCGTCGTCCGGCCGTGGTCGCGCCAAGTCAAGCCCGCCGACAAGGTGAGGGCGGTGGAGGAGCTGTCCCGCGAGGACGAGGTCGCCGCGGCGATCGCCCCGGACATCCTGCGGCGCCCCGCGGTCGTCGCGAAGGTCAAGGCGGCCGACAAGGTGAAAGGTCGTCGAGGGAAGCTGACCCGGGACGAGTCCGTCGCCGCTGAGGTGACCACCGGTCTGCTGCGTCGGCCGGACGTCGCGTTCAAGGCGATGGGCGACGACACCAGCCCGCCACCAGGTCAACCGCGCCCAGGTCGAACGCGGCCAGCAGGCCCGCGAGGACTTCGAGGAGAACAACCCGCTCGCCCCGGCGATCCGCGCGATCGACCGGTCGGTGGAGTTCCTCGACCTCGTCACCGCCTGCCACGCGTTCGTCGCGGCGGCCGGCCGCGTCGTCCCGGGCCTGCGCGACCGGCAGCTCGGTGACGACGAACGCGTCCTGGTCCAGCGAGAACGTCGCCCGGGTCCGCGCGCGACTTCTGGACTGGATCGAGACGGCCGTCGACACCGGGAAGGTCGACGTCGACGGCGAACTGGCCCGGCTCCTGCCAAGGCGAATAGCCGGTGCCACGCGCTTCCGAGCGCAGATCGGCGGGCTTGCCAGCGGCACGCCGACACGGTCCCGGTTCGTGCTCTTCGAGGCCCGCCCGGCCGGGCTGACCTTCCCTCAGCTCGTCCGTTCCGGCGAGCTGACGCCCAGCCAGACCCGCGCGGGCCTGGCCTGCCTGCGCGACATTCATCTCCGAACGGGGCTGGCCGCCCCTGATCCTGGACGAAGAAGGACGGCTACCGGTTCTGCAACCGACACCGCCGAGCTCCAAGCCTACGAACTCTCGATCGTGAGGGAGAAGCTCACCGGAGATCCGCCGGTTCATCACCGCCGTCGTCGGCCCGCACGCCGCTCTCCAGCCGAAAGGACGGTGGATCAAGCACCTCAACACCCAGCTCGGCTCGGTCGAGTCCACGCTCGACATCATCGCGAGTACATCGACAGCTGACCGAGTTGGGGGACGGCACAGCCGTCCCCCAACTCCACTCTCCGGAAGGGAGGTTTGTGTTGTCCCGGCACCGCTGCTACCCCTCCGACACCTACGATGACGAATGGGCCCTCATCGAGCCCCTCCTCCCGCCGCCGGCCTGCGAGTCCCCCAAGGGGGGACGCCCCGAGAAACACCCGCGCCGCGAGGTCGTCGACGCGATCCGCTACGTCGTCGACAGCCGGATGCAAGTGGAGGGCCCTGCCCAGGGACTTCCCGCCCTGGCGGACCTGCTACAACTTCATGGCCCGCTGGGCCGCGGGCCGGCACCGTCGGACAGATCCGTGACCAGCTCCGCAAACGCATCCGCCGCGAGATGGGCCGGGCCCCCGGCGCGGTTGCCACCGGTCATCGACTCCCAGTCCGTCAAAGCCGCCGAGACCGTCGGGCGCGACTCGCGCGGCTACGACGGCGCGCGAAAAAGATCAACGGACGCAAGCGGCACCTGGTCGTCGACACCAAGGGCCTACCGCTGTTCGTCATGGTCACCCCGGCCGACACGACCGACCGCGACGCTGCCAAGGAAGTGCTCTTCAGGCTGCGGGCTGATGCACCCCGAGATCACCATCGTCTGGGCCGACTCCGGCTATGCCGGACAGCTCGTGACCTGGGCCAAGAAGAACCTGGACCTCACGCTCAAGACGATCAGCCGTCCGAAGGACGCGGTCGGGTTCGTCATCCTGCCCCGCCGCTGGGTTGTCGAGAGGTCGCTCGCCTGGATCATGCACGCCCGCCGTCACGCCCGGGACTACGAGCGGCTCATGCCAGCACTCGGAATCCTTGATCACCTGGGCCTCGATCACGCTAATGACCAGGCGCATCACCCGCCGGTCCTCCCGCAGGAGCACGCAACCCGCCTCGCGCGAGGCCAACCGGGACTGATCGTTCTCAAGTTCACGGTCGGCAACTCCACCCGGACCGGCTCTGAGAACCCGCCGGAGCCACTCTCCCACGAACTCTCGTGGTCCCGCCGACGGTTCAACACCCGGTGATCTGTGACGTTCTAACGGCCGGTGGGGCGTGGTCACGCGAGTTCGCCGGGGGCATACCGCCGTCGGGGCGGGCCCACCCGGGTCAGTTCGGACTGGAGGTATGAGGGCAGAGCGTCATGGACGGCCTTCGGAAGAACGCTGCGAGCGGGGCCTCTTCACGCCGGGGGTAGTAGCCGTGGCTCCTGAGGTGCTGCACCAGGTCGTCCTCCGTGAGCATTGCTCGGAGTCGGGTGGCGAGCCCGTCGGGTGCCTTTACGAGTAACGCGGCGCTCATCGAGATCGTTGTCGTGGTCCACCGTCATCAGGTGGGCGGCGAGCGCTCCCAGTGCCAGGACGTTGCCGTCCTCTGTCTGAGCTTTCCCGCTGGCCATGGTCTCCCATAGCTTGCCGCGCTTGGCCTGCACGTTCCACAGGGTGGTCTCTGCTGTCGTCACGATCCGACTTTAGTCACCCCTTCGGCCCGGCGAAGTCCTGTTCATGAACGATGCCGACACCCTCACCCGCACCAACCGGTTGAGCCGTTCGCCAACCAGTCACGACCACCGACATGTCATGTCGGCCTCAGGAACAGGCACTCAGATGGACGAGCTCGCGGCGGCCGCACGTCTGCCGGGGGTGGTGGCCCGGGATGTCGGGAGCCGTCAGGGTGTCCAGGTCCACTCGCTCCCCCCCGCCCGGGGCCCGTCGACCAGAGCGGCGCAGCGGCTGAACTGCATGGCGGCCGCGGTCCAGCGGGCGATCGCGAGGAGATGGTCCACCGCGGGACGTCCTTGGCGGCGGGCGAAGTCTTCGTCCCAGGTTTCTGTGCACAGGGTGCGGCAGGCTTGGGCGTAGGCGTCCGCGACGGTGGCGGGCAGCGTCGCCCCGCGCGCGTGAGCCTCGAGCAAGGGGATGAAGGTGGCGGGCTGCTGGGCCAGTGCCTGAAGGTTGCGGCCGGTCAGTTGAGCCACGAAGTCGGCTCCATTCAGGCCGTGCTGGCTGGCTGCTGTCTTCCAGTCGTCGCGGGTCAGCGGAGCAAGCGTGACCACGGCCACCTGGCGGGATCTCGGCCACAGCGTGCGCAGGCCCGTCTCCAGGGCTGCGGGCCAGCGGCTGGTGCGGCAGGCGATCCTCACCCGCAGGCCCTCGGCTCTCGGGTTCGCTCAACGCCCGCAGATGGTGCACCAGCATCTTGTCGAGGCCGGGGATGTCGCTCAGCCCTTCGTCCAAGCCGTCCAGCAGGACATACCTCGCCTCGTTGCCCACGCTCGTGCTCAGGTTCTGCTGCAGTCGCTCGCCGGCGGAGGTCAGGTCGAAGACGTCCCTGCCCAGATCCAGGAAGGTGGCCGGCAGCCCGTCGTGGAGGAGTTGTTTGTGCTCTTGGTGGAGCGTGACGGACTTGCCGCATCCCCGCTCCCCCAGGACCACGATGGCAGGCGTGTCCCGCATGTCGTCCAGACAAGGCAGGCGGCTTCGGTTGGGGCCGCTTTCGAGGCGCTCACGGGCCTGCGCACTGTCAGCGGCCACTGGCAGCAGTGATCGTCTCCAGGCATATCGCGCCATCTCATCCTTGCCTGCCGGTTGGGGACGCTCGTTCGCCTGACTTCTTTCGGCTGTGCGTCCGGCCAGATCGTGAGTATTGCAATATTCCGCAAGGTGCTGGAGTCAGATCAGTGTCCATGGGCATCGCTCAGCCATTGCGCGAAGAGGGCGTCACGGACGGACGGTGAGGTGCGTTTGGGTGGTCGTTGTTCTCCCGCATGCTGTCCAAAACCCGTCCGGGGGCCGCCGTCTGCTTCAACGCTGGCAGCGCCTGGTCCTCAGGCGTGTTCACGTAACTGTCCACCCAGGTGGCGACCTGATCGTCGGATCGCCTGTCCGCCATCTCTTCGCAGGCGTTGCTGTGAGCCGAAAAAGACCTGATACATAGCAGCGAGCAGACTGGGTGCGAAGATCATACGGTCTGCTGTCCTGGCAGTCCTTCAGGGACTGCGGACAGGGCGTAGGGGGCACCGGGGACGGCAATCCGGAAATAGCCTGTCAGGAGCATCCGTTCGGCCGCTTCCCGCTCAGTTACTGCTTCCTGTGCTGTTTGAATGCGGCGGGCTGCACTCGTCACGCCTGTGCCGCCATCGGTCCAAAGCAGTAGTTCCGCTGCCAGGGCAAGCGGGAGCGGCACCTGTTGCCCCCAGGTGCGGCTCAGGCCGGTCCGCACGAGTCCCGGAGGAAGCACTGGCATACGGTCATCCAGCCGAGCGCAGGTGATGGCCGTCAATGTCCCCAGCGGGCGCTGCTGGCGAGCTGGGCAGCGTTGTTCGCTGAAACCCGTGGCCCAGGTTGGCTGCACCGCTTGCTCCCGGCGCCGGTGGCTCTTGCGACGAAGCACGCATGCAAGGCCCATAGCCATGCCCTGGCAGAAAGCCGTACGGTCCACAGGCCAGCCAATCGAGCCCGTCCCGAACGCCCATGCAGTAGGCGGAACAGCGTGGGATCGCACCGGTACTCCCGGGCCGTCCAGGGTGAAAAAGAAGTCCAGCCAAGTGCGCCTTTCATCCCCGCTGTTGGGCCTCTGCCTGCCCGAGCCGCGCCCTCTTCCTTGGCCGCTGGGGCCAGAGATCCAGACCGCAGCCAGCCAGTCGCGCGCCCTGGCATCAGCGTCCGTCTCCTCCCACCACCGCGCATCGCGTCGTTGTGGTCCGCTGTGCAGCGGCCGTGCCGGAGCAGACGACTCGTTGCCCCAGGTCCTGCGCTGCCCTGTTTGCCTGCCCACATCGCGCGTGCTGGGGCGCGAATGTGCACGGCCAAGGAGCCAACGAGTCTCCAAGGCTGCCTGGCAGGACCCACACCGAAGACGACGGCCGCGACACGTTGTGCCGCATCGATGTCGCGCAACCTCGGAGCCCTCCCCGGTCAGGTTGCGGCCAAATCCGTGCGGCCAGCCTGTGTGCACCCGCCAGTTTCCGTCCATGTACCCGGGTCGCCCGCTGCCGGGAAGGCCGGCGGCTGGCGTGCCAGAACGCCACGTCTCCTCGCAATTGAAGGGATAGGCCGGTGCGGATTTCACGCCAACGCCGTAGAGCCCGATCCGGGCACGGCCCTGTTCAGAAGAGAGGAGTTGCCTGAACAACCTCGTTTTCATCGACGCTTCCGCAACCCCGATAGCTTCTTTCCAGCAACTCGAAAGGATTTCGAGGAAAGCATCCTCGAGAATAATTTCCGCCGAACCCGTAAAGAATTGAGTCGAGAATTTCAGTCGATTCAGAAAACGCTGATACAGGTCAAGCTGAAGCGTCGCCGAAACATTTACCCTTTTTGTGCTTTCATTGCTCTTGATCTGCAGATTATGGTGTGACCCGCTGCGTCCGGGCGCCTGCCGAGGCCCCTGCTCCTCGCCAGCGCGTGACAGCAGGGGCTGCGCGGCCTCCGCAACCTGCTCGCGCAGCGGTGCGGGCCGCGCCGGGGCGTCTGCGGCCGGGAGGCCGCGGCGAAAGGCGAGCAGGTCACGGACAGCCGTAGGTGTGAGACGGCGCACCGCCTGCACACGCGGGGCTCCCAGGCTGGAAGCGTCCAGCAGGGCGTCGAAGGCGTCGTGGCCGATGGCCACCGGGTTGACGTCCATGGCTCCTCCTGTCTGGCTGGTCATCGCGCTCCCCCTTCGGCTGTGCTGCTCGCGGGCCTTGGTGCGTACGCGGGCCAGACGGCCCTGGAACGCCTTCACGCTCAGCCCCGCGAATTCGGCGGCTTCCTCCTGGGTCCAGCCCGCCCCGTGCCAGGCGACGGCGGCGCGTAGTTCGGGGGTGGTCAGCAGCGGCAGCACGCGATCGATCATGCCGTGGACGACGGCGGTGTGGCAGGGATCCGCGGCGCGCTGGTCGGGAAGGGCGACGACAGGGTCGCCGTCGAGTCCGGTACAGGGCTGCGAGCGCCGGGCCGCGGTGTACTGCTTGCTCCAGGCCTCGTAGACCTTGCGGAAGGCGAAGACGCAGGCACCCACGTAGTAGGTCGTCAGCGCCGCGCCCTTCGCGGGGTTCCATCTGCCGCCCGCCAGGGCGTTGTCGCGGAAGGTCTGCAGGCCGTCCAGGACAGAGTCGGTGACCACCTCGTAGCGGTCGTCCTGGCTCCACTGAGGGATGATCAGACGGGCAGGAACAGGGCATCCGGCGCTGCGGGCCTGGCGGAAGATCTCCCCCGTCCCGGTCCAGTCGAGCAGGACGGGCCAGGCGTACTCCATCAGCTGGCCGGTGAACCTCTCGAACAGCGGACCGGCGAAGCCCTGCGCGCGCAGAATCTCCACTACCTCGGCGTCCCTGGCATGACGGCCAGCTCGCTCGGCTGCACTCTCCTTGGGGACACCGGGCGCCAGCAGCCGTTCGAACCGCGCGAGTTCGCCGTCCAGCACGAGCAGTTCGGCCCCACCGGCCGGGGGCGAGTCAGGGTGGTGGGAAGTGCCCACTGCCTCATCAGACATGTGCACTCCTTTGCGCTGCGGCCGGCTCGTCGGTTGCCTGGGTTTGCCTCACACCACCTCATAGGACCGTGCCGCACTTCCACCCTCACCTCTCCCGGGAACATCCTTTGTGACATGGGTCACGCGAGGGCATCGCGGGGTGCACCGGCTACAGCATCAGCGACCAGAATCGGCGGCATCCGAGCCGCTGCCCCCATCCCTCCGCGGAGCTGATGTGCGCAACAAACGACCGTGACCCGCTCGACCAACGCGCCGCTCTCATCCTCTTGTTCGGCGCACTGACCACGGTCGGGGCCGGCAGGAAACACATGACGACCGGCGCGACAGCGGCCGGGAGCGGCTCCACCACGACGGTCGCGCTCACCATCGCCGGCCTGCTGGTGACCATCGGGCTCGCCGTCATCGGCTGGATCATCGCCGGGAAGCGCCGGGCCCGGGACCGTACAGCCAATGTCACCAACAGCGACCTCAACACCCTCATCGCCCAACTGCTCGCCGCAGACGTCGAAGCCCGCCGTCTCCAAGCCCTGCTCGGGCCGGCGGGCGGCGACGACTTCAAGGAGCTCACCCGGCTCGCCCCCCACGTGGAGAGCCACGGCGCCCCGGTGCACCGCTCCGCTACCGGTCCTCGTCTCCGACGTCGTCCAGGACATGAAGAACCTCATCGCCCTGCCCGTCGACAACACCACCCCGTTCGGCGAGTACGGCGTCCGCGTCCAGCAGCAGACCCGCGCCGTCGACAAACTCCTGGCCTCCATCGACAAGGCGCTCAGCAGCGCCCGGCAACTGCGCAGGTGAGCAGCGGGCAGTCGATCGGAGAACGCGAGACGGCACATGAACAGGCTCAAGCACTGGGGACCGCGGGGCCTTCTCCTACAACCCGTCGGACAGTGGGCCCGCCGTTGACCAATAGGGGACAACGCGCCCCGGCTAGAACCTGGACCGCTGGAGGGTCGGATCGTTCGGTCGAACCGACCACCATCCCGGCGTCGCCGGCCCGACCGCAGGAGTACGACGCCACGCCCGGGCCGCGCTGGAACACATCGACCACCAGGGCCGTACGCACCGCGCCGACGGCCGCCCGCAGTCCACCCGCGATGGATCTGGCTGAAGCTCGCCTCTCACCGCGGAGAGTCTCATGCCTCGTTCGTCGCCTTCTTAGCCAGCAAGAGTTCTTTGAGCGTGTCGTAGCTGTATCTTCTGCGGGCAGTGATGTGAATGCTCCACGAGCTATCGTCGGATAGTTCTGTCATCAGCGCGCCCCACATGGCTTCGAAGCTCCTGGCAAGTGTGATGTCACCGCCGTCCTCTCCGAACAGGGGCAGGCAGACGGAGCTGAGGGGCAAGTCCAACTCGCGGCGTTCCCTGCGGGCCACCTCAAAGATTTTGTGTGTGGCCTGGGTGATGGCATGCGGGTTGATGACGTAATTGTCAGCGCCTTCCACCGGAGTGCCGACGGCCGCGTGGTAGATGCGGTGGATATCGCGCTCGGCTAGCGCCCCGGAGGGGGTCGGCGCTACCGTGCCCTCGCCCACTGGCATGCCGTAGCGGGCGTGGGCGCGCAGCCAGGCAATGAGGCTGTCGCCGACCACATCCTCAAGGATCTCCCCGCCGACACCTTTGACTGCGGCAGCCCGCCGCAGTCTGCCCGAGATGGAGGAGCTGGAAAACGGCGAGGCCTCCAGGTAGAGGTTCTCCGCCGATACAACGATGTCGATACCGGACAGTAATTCCAGCGGGCCGCCGTGAATGAAGAACTGGGCGGTGGAGGAGCCGGTCCCCACCACTACCGGACCGAACATCTCGGGCTCCGTCAGAAAGTCCCACCATGCGCATCCAATTGCCCACGCCTGGGCATACCCGAAACAGGCTCCTCAGGATAGGGCTCTACCAGAGCTCTTTCCAGATTTGTTCGCAGAGCCCGTACGAGCCGTCCGTCAGGGCCGGGTTTGATAACGGATAAGTGATCGCCGGGCAGCACAGCGGCTTCAGGAAATACCCCCAAGGCCGAAGAGGGCAAGACCACGTTGTCGCTCTCGCCCACGTAAGCCATGAAGGGGATCGGGCAGCGGTCGTTCGACACATGCCGAGCGTGGACGATGCCCGTCATCACCCTGCGCTGGGCCTCCTGCACCGAGGCTTGAAGCGGCCTCAACTGACGTTCCTGGTAGCTGCCAATGACACCCAGAAGGCTGCGGCGCAGCAACAGGAAGAGCTCCGAACCGTTGTTGGGACAGGCGAACATCACCACCCGCCGGATCCGGGCCAGTTCCACCCCCGGCCCTCCGCGAGCATCCGAGACAGATACCGCTGGACCACGAGCCCACCTTGGCTATGGGTGACGAACACCAAGCCGCTCGTGGGTGGACGGCTGGCTGTCCAGATAATCTCTGAGGACGTCGGCAACGGTGTCGAGATTCGGCATTTTCCGCAATGGGCTAAACGATGTACGGGGTGTCGCGTAGTCGAAGAAAAGAAAATCGAAGTCCTGCGCAACGCCGGGCATCCTGGATAGCTCTGCCCCGAGTTCACGCCAGGTATCGGACGAGGAGAACAGTCCGTGAACAAAGACGACTGCGGCCCTGCCTGTTCTTCCCAGCGGTGATAGATCCCTCGTCCTGGGTGGCGTTCGCTCTTCCTGGCGTGAATCCTCTTCCTTTCCCAACGGGCCGGGATGTTCCGAGGGATTCCTCAGCATGTGCTGAGGACTGTCATTGTCGAGGGTTTCCCACGTGGATGGTGCTTCGATGCGATTGCGGTCTGGATCTTGTCCAGTGGGGCTTTCGGCAGTCACGTTCGGATGGGCATCCGGACGGGGCTCGTCGTCCGGGGCTCGCCTCAACTCAGCGAATGCTTCCGTGTGTTCGTCCACCAGGAGCTGACCGCTTGTCCCCTGGTCCACTCGGGTGGCCAGGAACTCCCGTACTGCCCCATGGCGCTGTTCCAGGTACTGCCAGACCGTCTGCCGGACCAGTTCCCGTACGGCGGAGACGTCACTTCGGCGTTGGGAGCCGAGCAGGGCGTCTCGTACGCCGGGGCGGAAGTCGAAGGCGAGGTCGGTGGTGGAGGCGTCCCAGGGTTCGAAGAGGCCGCCGAGGGCGACTTCGGCGAGGTGGCCGTGCTCGGAGTTGTGGAGCATGGAGCGCCGTACGAGGGTCATGACCGGGAGGGTCAGAGGGACGGCAGCAAGGTAAGCGGCGAGTTGTTGGGCGGTGGGTGAGGCATTCGCCCGGAAGCGTTTCGACGGCGGCGAGCCCGCTGGGGGTATCGGGGGTCTGAGCCGGTAGTGCGGGCAGGGGTTGGCGAGTTTCAAGGTGCAGGCAGGGCAGCAGCTGGCGGCTGGAGTCGCCGGCGGTCACGCGGGCGAGCCGGGTGAGGCTTGCCGGGGTGGCAGAGATGATGGGAATCGCCGTCGCGCCCGGGGTGGCAGATGGCTCGGCGCGCCTGCGGCGCAGGCGTGTACGTGGTGTGACGGGGGTGTGGTGCCAGGTGCGGGTCGGGGACGCGGGATGGTCGGCGCGGAGCCACATCGGTGCGGGGTGTGCGGAGCCTCGGGTCCACAGCCGTTCGGGCAGGACGTTGAGAATGGCGATCGCGTTGTGTCCGCTCCAGCGGGCGAGGAGTTCGTGCAGTGCTCCCCCGCGCCAGCCGTTGGCCACGGTGTCCGTGAGGAGCAGGATGAGCCGGTGTCCGGCCGGGTCGGCGAGTTCGGAGGGGCTGCGGGCTGTAGCGTCACGACTCGGGGCGACTGCCGGGGTGCCGCCGTATTCCGTTCCGGAGAGGTACCAGCTTCGTACGTCGCGGAAGACGCCGCTGCGGGTCAGGATCCGGCGGAGTTCCTCGACGAGATCGCTCCACAACAGCATCGAATGGTGGGCATCGACGACCAGGGCAAGGTCCAGCCAGCTGCGCTCGGCAGGCAGGTAGACCGGGCTGGGCAGCAGTTGCTCGGCGCTGCGTTCCACGGTGGCCTGCTCATCGAGCCGCTCGCCGGTGGCGCCGATCGCGCGGCGTCCCAGGGGTCTGAGGGCCCGCATCAGGGCGAGGGGTTCATGCAGTGTGTCCGCACGGGGCAGGCGCAGAGGCATGCCCTTGAGGCCGAGGGTGTCATCGGTGCTCCCGCCTGCTGGGAACATCTGAGCGTCTGGTTCCCGTTTGGCGGGCTGCTGTTGTCGGTGCTGTTTGCTGGGTGAGCTGGCTGCGGGACCTGGCGTCCGGGCCTCGGACTCGGCAGCCCGGTTTCGGGAGGCCGCATCAACCCGTGCCGCAAGCCACAGGATGTCCGCGATCTCCTCCACGCCGATGTCCGTGTCCGTGTGGCTCTCGGTGAACGCGGTCAGCAGCTCTTCAATCACGGCATGCTCCGGCCTGGTCGCATCCGGCACGGTCCACCGCTCGCCGGTGGAGAGCCTCGCTCATACCGACGGTTCCGTGAGGTGCTGCATCACGGTGTCGAGGAACCGCTGGCGGTCCTCCTGCGCACTCCATGCCCTGCTGAGCCGGAGCTGGATGGCGTTCAGGAGCTGGTCAGTCGCCAGGTCGCCGGCAGTGCCGCGGTCGAGGAACTCCATGAGGAGCCGCTCGGGTTCGGAACCCTCGGTCACCTCGACGCCGAGCCGCTGGCGGATGATGCGGGCGAGTTTGTCGGGACCGGGCGGGTCGAGGTGGAGGCGGACGCAGCGGCGTAGGAAGGCCGGGGGGAATTCGCGCTCGCCGTTACTGGTGAGGACGACCACAGGGAAGGTGCGGCACTGGACGTGTCCGCCTGTGATGCGGACGAGGGCGTCGGGGGCGTCGGCGGTGGCAATGTCCGCCTGGAGGGTGTCCGAGGCGAGCCGGGCCAGTTCGGGGATCTCGAAGCTGCCATCCTCGAAGAGGGTAAGGAGGTCACCGGGTAGGTCGATGTCGCTCTTGTCGATCTCGTCGATCAGCAGTACCCGGGGGCGGTCCTGAGGCAGCAGTGCGGTGCCGAGCGGGCCGAGCCGCAGATAGCGAGCGATGGACGAGACAGCCGGGGCCGGGGCCGAGGGGGTGGTGGCCGAGGCAAGGGTGCGCGGGGCCGTGCCGCGCAGCATCTGATCCAGATTGGCTTCCTGAAGGCGGCCGATGGCGTCGTAGAGATAGAGGCCGTCGCGCAGCACGCTGCGGCTGGTGATGGGCCAGCGCAGTACGGGCCCCAGTGCGAGGTCAGTGGCGATGCTGTGGGCGAGGGTTGATTTGCCGACGCCGGGTTTGCCAGTGACCAGGAGTGGACGGCGCAGATAGAGCGCGGTATTGACGATGTCGGTCTCTTCGTCGCCGGGGACGTAGCCTTCGCCACGTTCGACGGTGCGGGACCACGATTCGCCCGCGCAGTCGGGGGGTTGGTAGGCGGGGTCGGGTGTGCCGGAGAAGTCACGCCAGGGCGGCACCGGTGTCATGTCGAGGCGTTCCTGGCGCTCGGTGGTGGTGCCGGCCCCTTGGTAGAGCCACCAGTCCTTTGCTGTCGCCGTCATCGGGACGCTCCCTGGTTCTGTCGAGGGCTGCTTCGTGACTGGGCCGATTGGTAAGCCGGTCAGCTGTGCAGGGACCGCGTTTCCACTGTGCAGTCGGGATCGTCCCACAGAAGGGTGATACGACTGCCGGTTGCGCCGTCGAGGCGCAGTTCGTGGACTTGCTGGGGCAGGGTCAGCACGTTGGTGGTGGGCTGGCCGTTGTCGTCTAGCGCAAGCAGTCGTGTCAATTCCGCGCGGGCGTCAGGATCTTCGGGTGCGGTGCTCCGCCGCGCCACCACACGGCCGCCGGTATGCCGCCTTCGAGCACAGCATCAATCATGCTTTGTGTGTGTATGCCGGAGATGTCGGCGAGGACACAGGAAGGTGTTTTTCGGCTGCGCAGTCGCAGGCCAAGGGTGCGTTTGATGTGCGAGTCGGTAATCACTTGGATCGCCTGCGAGTATCTGCCGCCTTGGGCGCACAACCAGCGCCACTTTTGTTCCCAGACGGCCCGGGCGTCTTGGCGTTCGTCGGGGCATCGGACGACGACATGGTGGAGCAGGCCCAGCGGGACGCTGCCGGTGCGACGCCCACTAGGCATGTCCCACTGGTCGAAGGGGGTGTCTAAGAGCTCGAAGGGGACGTGGAACTCGATCCGTTCCACCACAGGGAGCTTGCCCTCGTCGTCCTCCATCCGCAACGCCTCCTGTACCGCTTTGAGTTGGTGTCCAAGGGCATCGCGTACCTGATCCAGGAGCAGGGGGCGACCTTCAGATTCCCAGACGGAGAGAAGGGTCTCTCGGCGCCGCCACATCCGTACCTGGTATGTGTCCACACCGACTTGGTCCAGGCGCAGGTGCAGCACGGTGCTGTGGCGCGGCTGCGGTGGCGGTGGCAGGGCGGGGACGCTGAGGCGGGTCCGGGTCTCTTCGACCCACTTGGATAGAATTTTCCCCAGGCGGGGTCGGCGTACTTGGCGAGATAGCGCACGAACGGCACCGTCAGGGGGATGGTCGGGGTGCGGCCCTGGCGTTCGTTGAGGTCCTGTGCAACGTCGATGAGACTGTCGCCGGGCAGGCCCTCATGTACGGGGGTGGTGCAGCCGGTGACGCGGAACGCCCAGGCATAGGCGTCGTAGGTGTGCGGAGGCAAGGCGTGGCCGGCGAAGGCTCGGTCGAGGCCGTTCCAGGCGTCTTGGTCCAAGCGGGCGGCCTTCGCCAGGTGCGGCAAGCCGTGATCGAGGAAGGATGATGCGTCCCAGTCGCGGTCCTTGATGAACTGGGGAAGCTGCCAGGCATCGCCACGGCGGCGCAGTTCCTCGAACCGCTTGTGGACGGCGCGGCCGATGTCAGCAAGGTCGGCGACGCAGTCGGGGAGCTTGCGGCGGGCCAGTTCGGCCAGGAGCTCCTCGGTGAACTGGCCCGCCTGGCGTTCGGTGTCGTTCTTGGCGGCCTCGCCGGGGCGGGAGGCGTAGAGCAGGAACTGGCGGCGGCCGACTTGGATGGTGCCGCCGCCGTAGTCGTTGCTGCCGAAGTTCAGTGCGCTCTCGCGCGGGTCGACACGGCAGGCGTCGACGAGGACGGCCTGGAGCGGGAAGCGCGGGTGACTGACCTTGTCGGTGGCCCACCAGGCAAGTGCTGAGTCCAGGTTGAGGTGCCTGATCTGGCCCTCGTCGGCGTCGGCGCACGCCAGCATCAGGTCGCGGCGAGGGCTGAGGAATCCGTGGCCGGCCCAGTAGATCCACAGCATGTCCCCGTTGCACTGCGCAAGTTCCACCAGCAGCGTGTTCTTGACGTTCTCCTCGGTGGCGGGCCGCCACCGGGTGCGTAGCCGGGCCAGTTCAGGGGTGGCGGACCAGTCCAGCCCTTCGGCGGAGACCGGGGACAGCAGCAGCCGGATGTTGTCCGTGGGTACCCTGGCCGGTCCGGTGAGCCACTGTGTGAAGCGCAGCGCGTCGCGTGCCGCGCCGTGCAGGTCCCAGCCCGAGGTGATCGCGTACTTCTCGATCCCTACGACGAGCGCGTACATCCGGTGCGGGCTCGGTGTCTCGGGGAACTGGCCATCCAGAACGCTCATCCCAGCTCCGCCACGGCCTCGGCGACGCCGTCGTAGAGGCTGTCCGTCTTCCAGTAGGCGCTGTGGCTGGGTGGGAAGGGCTGGCCGCTGACGACTTCGTGGTCGGTGACCCGGGGGTCAGCGGGGAAGATCGGCTCGGCCAGGAAGGCGAGCAGGTCCTGACGGTCGTAGACGTTCAGCCAGCGCGGGAATCCGTCGGGCAGGCCAGCGCCGGGCTCGAGTCCGGTGAGAGCACCGAGTTCATGCAGGAAGGGCGCCTGGGAGCCGACCGTGACTAGCAGTCTGATGCCGGACAGCGGCTGTCCCTGTGCGGCGCTCAGGGCGAGCAGGTCGACGAGTGCGACGCCGCCGAGGCTGTGTCCGATCAGGACGGTCGGCGCGGCTGGTCCCGCCTCGGTGGCGATGTGTTGTCTCAGGTGGTCTCTGAGGTCCGCCCCTTTGGACTGGTAACGCAGGATGTCACCAAGGGCCGGGGCGGAGGAGTTGGTGAGGCGGCCACGCCAGACGTTGAGAGCCGGCTGGGTCGTCATCCGCAGGGCGAGCTTCCCCAGTACGGCGGCCGCGCGGCCGCCGGGCACCCGGGCGTCGCCGCCGAGCCGGGCAGTGAG
This sequence comes from Streptomyces sp. CA-249302, assembly GCF_050936785.1. Lineage (NCBI taxonomy): Bacteria > Bacillati > Actinomycetota > Actinomycetes > Kitasatosporales > Streptomycetaceae > Streptomyces > Streptomyces sp. CA-249302. The sequence goes on from NZ_JBNJMG010000002.1 coordinate 16,312, forward strand.
CACAGCGACCATGCGGTCGCGTTCGGCGCTAGGGACTGTCTGCGGTTGTGATCAATCGGTTTTCAGGAGGCTGCGGATCCAGATGGTCGCTGCGCGGAGATGGAGTCCGGCGAGGTAGCTTTCGGGCGTCTTGTCGTAGCGGGTCGCGATGCCTCGCCAGTCCTTCAGCTTGTTGATGGCCCGCTCAACCGTGTTGCGATCGCGGTAGAGATCGGCGCTGCAGGTGACCGGCCTGCCACCCCGGCTGCCTTTCTTCCTGCGGTTGGCTGCCTGGTCTTTCTTCTCCGGGATGACCGCCTCGATACGGCGTTTGCGCAGGTGGGCACGGTTGGCGCGGGAAGAATAGGCCTTATCGCCGGCCACGGCGGCGGGCCGGGTGCGGGGACGGCCGACGGGCAGACGGACCCGCACTTTACTCAGGACCGGGACGAACTGGGGCTGTCGGCGGCCTGCCCGGCGGTCAGAAGGAGCGCCATCGGCCGGCAGCGCCGATCGGCGGCCAGGTGAATCTTGCTGGTCAGCCCGCCACGGGACCGCCCGAGCAGGGCGGCCTTCAGCCGGGCCCGCCGTCGTAAGCGGATGCGTCGGCGTTCGGCGCGGACCGGATCGATTTCGCCGTCCTGTCCGCCTTGTTCCTCGGACGCTCCCCCTTTTGCGAGGCCGCCTCTTCGAGCGCGGCCAGGGTCTCTTCACTGACCCGCATGCCAGCCGCGTCGTGATGAGCCCGCGTGGTTGTGGAATCCACGCTGACCAGTGACATGTCGATCTCGTCCCGGCGGGCGGCCTCGGCGATCGCCTCTTCCAGCAGGGCCTGGAAAACGCCCGCGTCCCGCCATCGCATGAAGCGGTTGTAGATGGTCTGCCAGGCGCCGAACCGCTCAGGCATCTCCCGCCACTGACTGCCGGTGCGGAACCGCCAGATCACCCCCTCGAACTGATCCCGCAGCCGCTCGGGGTACGGGCCGAACCTGCCGACCGGCAGGAATGGCCCGATGAACTCCCACTCTTCGTCGGTCAGTTGCGTACGCGTCACGCCACAGTCCTACCGGATCGGCAGGTACCGCCGAACTTGATCACAACTGAAGACAGTCCCTAGCCGGGTCAGTGCGTCGTCGGGGCCCAGCGCTCGTGTGTCCAGGAGGCCGTCGGTGAAGAGTGCAGTGATGGTGCCAGGCCCGAGAGTGATCTCTTGCTGCTCGTAGTGATGGTCGTCCCCGAGCCCCAGCGGAGGGCCGACTGGTACGTCGAGTGCGGTGAGCTCGCCGGGGGCGGGGCTGACCAGAGGTAGGGGATGTCCGGCCGTAGCCACCTTCGCAACACCCGTTGCGGGGTCGAGCCATAGGCAGCAGCAGGTGGCGAACCGGGATGTCCCGAGTATGCGCAGCAGCCTGTCCGTGCGTTCGAGGATGGTGGCCGGCTCGTGGCCTTCGGTGGCATAGGCAAGGACGGCGCTGCGTAGATGTCCCATCACACCGGCTGCCTGTGGACTGTGGCCTTCCACGTCTCCGATTACGAGGCCGATCCGGTCATCGGGGAGCGGAATAGCGTCGTACCAGTCACCGCCTACCGCTGCTCCCTCGGTAGCTGGAAGGTATCGGGACGTCACCACTGTCTCCGGCGTGAGGGGCAAGCTAGGCGGAAGCAGGCTCTCCTGCATGGTTCGGGCGAAGGCGTGCTCCACCTCCTGTGCATAGACGCGTTCCAGGGCTTGACCGATCTGCCCCAGCATGAGGGCGGTCAACGCGATTTCCTCATCCGCTGGGGAGCAGTGCCAGGGTGCGGGGAACTCCAGGATGCAACAGCCGATCGATCTGCCGTTGGCGATCAGGGGCATGTAGGCCCGTGGTTGGTTGCCTTGGTTGTCATTTGCACGTGGTTCGCTGGTACGGGCGGACGCGTCGCCTGACTGGTGCAGGCGGGCTTCTACGAGGGTGACCGTGTCGGTCTCCGGGGTGGAACGCGACAGGGGGGTGCCTTCAACGTGGCCGACCTCGTCGCGGGAGAACCCGGAGGAGCCGACGACTCGAAGGCGTCCTTCTTGGACGAGGCACAGCATGAGCGCGCTGGCTCCGAAGGGTGCCATGACCTGGTCCTGCGCGGCGGTGAGGACGTCACGGATCTGTACGGCACCCGCCAGTTGCGTGGAGAGGCGGCGGAGCTGGTAGAGGAACGTGGTACCGGTGACGCCGCGACCGAGCTGGTCTGCGGCAGGTGTCGAGCCGGCATCGGGCAGTGGCATGGGAGCAGGTGCGATGAAGATCGGAACGGTCGGGGCCTCCATGGACAGCCCCGCCTCGGCGAGGTGGTGCAGCTGGCCCGCGAGTTTCTCGGCCACTGTCTGGAGGAGTCGAAGATCGTCCGGGGCAACCGGTGTGCCTCGTGTCTGAGTGCGTGACCAGCGCACACTCAAGCAGCCAAAGGTTCGCCCGGCCTCGACGAGTGGGACAGATGCCACTGCCATGGGAAACGGGCTGTGCAGAAAGAGCTCCGGTACCTGGCGGATCAGCTCCCGGACCTCGTCGGCTTCGGCCACGATGAGCTCACCGGTTCTGTAGGCCCGGGCGGTCGGCTGCCGCATGTCTTCCAGGGACAGCTCCGAGGGAACCGTGAAGCCACACGGCGTATCCACCGCCACGGCTCCCCTCAATGCAGGTCGACCGTGCACGGGAAGGTAGGCGGCGTAGGTCGTGGCGGCGAGCCGGTCTTTCAGCTCCAGCAGAGCGGAGGCAAGAGCCACGTCACGAGGCGACTGAGGCCGTTCAGGGCCTCCTGGGGTCGGCGATGCCTCGATCTCGGTGCTCACGCCATCTCACCTCTATGAGCAGCACACGGGCGGAATAGATCCACGCTAGCGCTCTTGTCCCTTGCAGGCTGCTGCCCGCCGCTGAGCGCCTGGTGGATTGCACCGGGAGTGCGGGGAGACGGCGGTGGGCGACGCCGTCTCCGGCGGCCGGTCACACAGCGAGGACGCAGCAGGCTTCTGCGACGCCGCCGCTACTGCGTGTTACGGCGGGTCCGTCCGGCAGTCCGGCGCGGGCGCACGGCCCCAGGCGTGCCAGGTGAGGAGAGTCAGGAGCATCGTGACGACGCCGACGCCTCCGTAGGCCCACCGGGGTCCGGCAGCCTCGGCGGAGGTACCCACCGCGAGACCGGTAAGGGTGTTCATGCCCGGGAGGGCCATGGTCCACAGCCCCATAGCGCGACCGCGCAGGTGCGCCGGCGTGGAGACGAGGACGAAGGCGTTTGCCCGGGCGATGAACCAGATGGAGAAGCAGCCGACAGCTGCGATGGTCACGAACAGGGCGACCAGCGTCGAGGAGAAGGAGCAGAGGAGCACCGCAGCGCCCATCACCAGGCCAAGATTGCGGACGTCGGTACCCTTCGGGTTGGGGCCGCGCGTTGCGGAGAGGAGCGCACCGGGAAGCGCGCCGACGCCAAAGGCTGCTGTGATGGCGCCGTATCCGGAGCCGCCGACGTGGAGCACTTGCTGGGCCATCAGTGGCATCAGGGGAGCTACGTTGTAGACCGCGCCAGCAGAGACGGCCAGCAGCAGGCTGGCCCGGATCGCTGGGTTAGACCAAGCGAACCGAATTCCGTCACGCGAGGTCCGGGGTCGGCGTGCGCGCTGTGCCGCGGGTTTGGTCTCGGCCTTCGAGGTCGGCTTCAGTCGCAGCAGCACCAGGGTGGTCGGGACGAAGGACAGGCTGTTCATGAGAAAGCACGCCCATGGTCCCCAGACCCCCAGTAGTGCGCCGCCGAGGGAGGGCCCGAGAATGCGGGAGGCGTTGATGACAACCTCGTTGAGGCTGACAGCACTGGCCAGGCGGGCGGGGCCGACCAGGTCGAAGACGTAGACCTGGCGTGCTGGCGCGTCGGCCGCGAACGCGGTGCCCATCAGCAGGGCAATCACCGCCAGCGCGGGGATCGTGATGTGGCCGGTCGCCGTCAGGACCGTCAGCAGAGCGGCGATCGACAACTGGGTTTATTGTGTGGTGAGCAGGAGACGGCGTCTGTCGAAGCGGTCCGACAGACTGCCGAAGGCGCCGCCGAGCAGCAAGATCGGCAGGTAGAGGGCACCCGTAACCACGCTGAGGGCAGCTCCGCCGCCGTGCAGCTCAACGACGAGCCATGCCTGTCCCACGGCCTGGGTTGCCGTTCCGGAGGACGACAACGCCTGGCACAGGAACCACCGCCTGCACCCCGGAGCACGCAGGACCGCCAGGCCTTCGGTGACCTCCTTCTTGAATCTGTCGCGCCGGGACGATGTTCCGACTGCCAACTGACGCTCCTTGAAGGAATGGTGATGCAGGCCGATGCTCGAGGGGCCGCCATCAACACCGCGTCGGGCGCCGCCGTCTGCGACCAGACGGTGGATCAGGTGGTGGCGAGTAGTCCTACACCCACTCCGTACCGCCCGCAGTGAGCTGTTCGCGCAAGTCGCCGAGGCCCAGGAGCCCCATGTGCAGGGACCGGTGGCGGTTGAGTTGCATGCGGTGGCCTCACCGCAGTACGGGACGATGAGCTTGAGGTCGGGGAAGCCGTCGAACACTGTGGAGGCTGCGGGTTCGACGACGGCGGCGTGCTCCCAGGCAAGGGCAGGGGAGCCGTTGACGTGCATGGCAGTGGCCACGACCGGGCCACTCCCCCAGTTCTGGCAGTCCCGTTGCCGCCGCGGTCAGCGCCAGGTCTCCGGGCTGCGCCAGGGCGAGGTTGCGATACTCGCCGGGTTTAGCGTCGAACACTTGTCACCGGTCAGCTCTGCAGTGGCCCGGCTCCGGAGTCACCGGGCCACTCGCATCACTCAGCCAGCTCCGCGAACGCGACGAAGGCCGGCTGCGAAACGTGCGCTTCCGCCAGCAGCGAGAGCACCCCGTCGGCTTCACCGACCGCGTACGCACGCACGAGGTCAGCCGGTCTGTCGGCGACGAGCATGAACGCCCCGGACGGGTCGAAGGCGAAGCTGCGGGCTGCGACACCCGGGTGGAGTGAGGGTGCGAGGGAGACATGCCCCAGGCGGGCGAGACCGCCCTCGTGGGAGACCTCGAACCAGGCGATCGAGTCCTCTCCGCGGTTGTTGACGTAGACGAACCTGCCGTTGGGGTGCACTCTGACCTCGGCTGGTTCGTTCAGGCCCTCGTGGCCGGCCGCGACGGTGGACACCTGGTCCACGAGGCTCAGCCGGCCCGACGCCGGGTCGAACGTGAAGGAGGCAAGGTCGGACGCGAACTCGCACGTGGCGAAGCCGCGTCCGCTCGTAGGGTCGAATGCGATGTGCCGTGGACCAGTTTCCGGCGGGAACGTGTGCGTGTGAACGAGTTCGAGCGTGTCACCGAGCGCAAAGACGTGGATGCGGTCAGTGCCTTTGTCGCCCACCAGCACGTAGTTGCCGCTGGGATCGATGACGGCGCAGTGCGCGTGGGCGCTGGCCTGGCCGTGTCCGCCGGCCTGCGGCGAGAAATTCGGGTCCTTGCCGTGGCCGGGCATCACCTGCACGTCGTGGAGTTGACCGATCCGCCCGTCCGGTTCGAGGCCGTAGAGCAGCACGGTCGAGTCGTCGTACAGGTATTTCACCGCCCAGGTGCCGTCATCCGTCCGGACGACGTGTTCGACGTGCTCGAAGTCGCCGTGGTTGGCGGTCAGGAGGGCGTTTCGGCGCTCGTCGACCGAGAGGAACGTCGGCCGGGGGCCGGGCGCGACGCGCGAGTTCAGCCATGTCAGGCTGCCGTCCTGTTCGGACACCGACAGGGCATGCACGCTTGCGGGAGGTTCCACCGGCCCTCGGCCGTCGGTCTTGCGCTCGTCCACGGCGTACAGGGTGCGCGTGGCGGCGGCGTAGACGAGGTAGCCGGCGTCGCGGGGCTCGGAGACCCGGCTCAGAGGGGTGAGTTTGCGCCCGTCCCGGCTGACCTCGAGCGTGGTGATGCCGCCGGCCCCGGAGTGGTTGCCGTAGGTGCCGACGTATGCGATGAGTCGGCTGCCCGGTCCGGCCGGGGTGGCGTGGGTGTGTTCAGTCGTGGTGCTCATGCGGCCAGCAGCCTCCGCAGCATCTTCTGGTGGCGGCGGACCTGCTCCACCTCGTCCATCAGGTCTTCGCGACCTCGGTCCTGGAAGTAGCGCTGGCCCTCGTACTCGGAGTTGATGTATCCGTGGAAGCCGCCCTCCTTCAGGGCACGGATCGCCGACGGATAGTCGATCGAGATCTCCTGGTACTCCCCTGGCTGCAACGGCACCGGAGACATGTTGTTGAACTTGCCGTGGACGTGGATGACGTGAGGGGCGAGCTGTCGGAGTGTGTCTGCGGAGGTCTGGGAGAGCATGAGTGCCTCGGCGACGGCTCGGTAGTCGACGTCCTGGGGGTTCTGGACGCGCTCGTCGGTGTAGCGTTTCACGCCCTCGAACGCCTCGGTGAAGTCGGCTTGGCAGATCCCCGTGGTCAGGAAGCGGTTGAATTCGGCGCGCAGGTTGCCGGCGGTGTGGCGAGCCATGTCAAGGTGGTCGAATGGGGCCTTGCCCTCTCGGAGTTGGAGAGCTAGGTGCACGGATGCTTCGCACGCCGATTCCTGGGCGCCGCGTCGCTGGAACCACGCCAGGAGTACTTCCGAGGGCCGGAACTGGAAGATGCCGAGGTCCGGCACGATGCCGAGGTGCTTGGTTCCGGTGCGTTCGACGATGTCCATGATCTCGCCGACTTCCCGGCCCTCTAGGGGCATGGGCTGGTGGATCTCCTTGCCGAGCTTGATGTCGAGTTGTTCGGCGAGGGGCAGGGCGGAAAGGAGCACGTCGATGGGGACGACGGACAGGACGCGCACGTTGGTGAAGCCGAGGGACTTGGCGAGCCGGAGGTCGTGGCGGAGCCGGTCGGCGCATTCCTCGATGGTCATGACGTGGTCGCGGAACTGCAGGACGTCCATCCCGACGTCCATGGCGACGGGCTTGGTGCCGTAGGTGTCCATCCACGCGAACCACTGGCGCCGGAAGGCGTCGCCGGGGTCGGGGTAGCGCAGGGACATCTCGTCGACGAGTTCGATGCCGTCGGCGCCGCCGAGGTTTTGGCCGACCTCGCGGATCTGATCCTCCAGCGTGAGTTCCTTGAAGAACTGGGACTGCTGGTAGCTGTAGAGCGATACGCCGCGCTGGATGGTCATCGGGTCTTCTCCGGCTCGGTCAGGGTGAGGGTGTAGGCGACGATCTGCGGGGCCTTGTCCGAGCCTGCTCCGGAGCCGGGCTTCGGGGGGTTCTTCACCCATTCCTCGTCGGTGGGCAGGTAGCCGTAGGCGGCGAGGACGGACTGCTGGAAGCGGACGGTGTGCTCGCCTGGGGTGAGGCCGCCAGGGGCGGCGATGTGCAGGATGCCTTCGTCGTCGTAGTCCCAGTGCTCGTGCACCGCGGTGCGGATCTCGTCGAAGGTCCGGGGGGCCTTGCCGTTGATCTCGAACGCCTGACGGTCGGTGGGGTATTCGGTTCCGTCGACTTCGATGTAGTAGCCGTTGTGGAGGGAGAGGTAGCAGCCGCGGTAGTTGGCGTGGCGGACGGCGAGGGTGAAGCCGACGGTCTGCCCGTCGCGCTGTTCGTTGCGCAGGCTGTCGGGGCGGATCAAGAAGTTTTCGAACATTTCTTTCACCAGGTGTGGTCGTGGGGTGTTCGGAGGCGGCCGGCCGGTCCGCCGAGGCGTTCGGCGAACCGGTCTTCGTGTCCTAGCTGTCTCGGCCAGAGCGCTGGTGAAGCGATCCGTCCGCGTACTGACGGGCGATGTAGTCGCAGGCACGTGCGGTGAGTGCCATGATCGTCAGGGTCGGGCCGACTCCGCCGTTCGACACGTAGGCACTGGCGTCCGTGACGAAGAGGTTGGGGACGTCCCACGCCTGGTTGTGCTCGTTGAGGACCGACTTGGCGGGGTCGTTGCCCATCCGGGCGCCGCCGCACTCGTGGATCGCCGCGCCCATGGCCAGGCTCCGCTTGATCCCGAGGCGGAAGATCGCCCGACTGACCGGGTCTGCGTCGGGCCAGATCTTCCGCGAGTCCAGGCCGAGTGCCGAGGCCGCGAAGTTGACGCGGTAGCCGCTTGCCTCGGCCATCTCACGCAGGCCGCGGACCTGAGCGCGCATCAGGGCGCGCTCGTTGTCGGTGATCGCGAGGTGGATGCGTGGGATGGGAATGCCCCATGCGTCGGTGCGCCGGGGGTGCACGGTGATGCGGTTGTCGTAGTAGGGCAGCATCTCGCCGAACCCCATGAGTCCCACGACGCCGCCGGCGCCTTCCGGAACGGGCATCCGGCCGATGGTCCCTTGCACCGACCAGCCGCGGGCGAAGTCCGTCGAGGTGGTGCGGTCGACGTTGTCGAAGTGTGGGATGTAGACGCCCCCGATGGGCGGGTAGTACGGGTCGGCTGGGGCTTGGTCCGTCGATTCGGATCCGGGGTGGTGCGGATCGTCGCCGAACAGCAAGCTCGGGGTCTGGTCCATGAAGTAGTGCCCGAGGAGACCGGATGAGTTGGCCAGCCCGTCCGGGTGCGTGTCACTGGCGGAGTTGAGCAGCAGCCGGACCGACTCGATGGCCGACGCGCACGACACGACGACGTCCGCGTATACGCGGTGCCGGTTCTTCGTGTTCTGGTCGATGAAGATCGCGCCGTCCGCGAGGCCGGTCTTCGCATTGACGGTGATCTTCTGCACGATCGCATCGGTACGGGTGGTCAGCCGCCCTGTCTTGCGTGCCGCGACGATCCCGAGGGGGACGCGGTGCAGGTTGGGGGCCGCATAGCGCCACGGTGTCACATGACGGTCCGGCCACCGGCCCTCGACCGTGGCCTTGAACTGCTTCTCGGCCGCGGTCAGCAGTGACGGCCCGCGGTACTTGCCGTCCGGGAGGTTGGGCAGGCCGTCGCTGGTCCCGTAGAGGCCCAGGAACTCCTCGACCTGGTCGTAGTACGGGGCGAGGTCGGCGTAGGAGATGGGCCAGTCCTCGCCATGTCCGTCACGCGAGGCGGCCTTGAATTCGTGGTCGGAGGACCGCAGCAGCACGCGCCCGTAGGCGTGCAGGCGTCCGCCGAGCTGGCGGCCGCGGATCCAGAGGAACTCGCCGTCGGACGCGTACGGGTGCTTCCAGTCGTTGACCAGGAACGGGCTGGTCTGTTCCTTGAACATGGCCCGGCGGGCCTGGACGTACTGTCCCTTCAGGCCAGCGCGGAGCCGGCCGCCGAGGCCGATACTCATCGCCTGGGGCGCCGTCTCGGGCGGGGGCGTGAAGTCCGCCTCGCTGATGTCGCGTCCGGCCTCCAGAAGCAGTACCTCAAGGCCCCGCTCCGTCAGTTCCTTGACGGCGATGCTGCCGGCCGCGCCGGAGCCGATGACCAGGGCGTCATAGCGCTTGTCGAGAGACTCCATGGTCAGCACCCGCCCTGAGATGCAGCGATGGCCATATCGTCGCGGTGGTCACGATTTGCGTTCACGGTCCTTCAACTCTTCTCTGCTGTGAGGCTTGGTCTTCGCCCGTCGGGGCGGCTCCGGTTGCCCGGATCAGTGACGGCGGCCTTACGCCGTCGGACCTCGTACCTCACGCAGACCGAGCCGCTGGCTGCGTTCCCAGGCACCGAAGACCAGCCCCTGGGGGGTGTGCGGGGTGGCCACTCCTGGGCGGGGAGTCGTCCGGGGAGGTTTGGGTGCCGAGACGTCGGCTGCGTGCCGCATGGCTGTCACCTCGCCTTTCCGCTCATCTGTCCGACGCCCGACCGGTACTTCCGCACGTCCTACGCGTTGAGCGGGGTGGCCTCCTGCTTGCGCGGCTGCCTGAACAGCAGGACCCAGATCAGGGCGGCCAAGAAGGCCGAGCCGATGGGCAGCGACCACACGGCGCTCCAGTCGCCCGGGGCGCTGTGGGTGTGGACAGCCACCGTCGCGTCGTAGATACGGCCGGAGGCGTAGGAGCCGATGCACTGTCCGAAGCCGGACACGACGAGGATGAGCATGCCCTGGGCCTGGGCCGTCAGTTCGACAGGCGCCACCTGGCCGACGTACATAGCCGCGAGGACCAGGAAGAAGTCGTTGCAGATGCCCTGGAGCACAATGGCGGTGATCGCGATCCCGTGGCCCGAATGAGCTGCCTGGATGAAGAGTGTGAAGCGCACGGCCCACATGCACATGCCGGCGAACAGCGCCCACTTCATTCCGATGTGCTTGAGGACGAAGGGGACGGTGACGATGAAGGCGACCTCGGCCGCCTGGCCGAGCGCGAGGGTGCCTGCGACGTTGGAGAAGCCCAGCGCGCCGAGATAGGGGGAGGCGTAGGTGTTGTACACGCCGAGGGAGATGGAGGTGAGCAGGGCGCAGACCATGAGGACGGCGTAGTTGCGGTCGCGCAGCAGCCGGAACGCCTTGGACCCGACGAGGTCGCCGAGTGTAAAGCGGGCTCCCTTGGCGGGCGGCGGGGTGTTGGGCAGCGTGAACGAGTACAGGCCGAGGGCGAAGCTCACGGCTGCCGTGAAGTAGAAGAGGTTGACCGAGGACGACAGGCCGATCCATCCGACGGTAAATCCGGCCACCACCCAGCCCACGGTTCCGAAGACCCGGATGTAGGGGAACCGCTTCTGGTTCGCGCCCAGGTGACGGAAGGCGATGGCGTTGGCCAGGCCGAGCGTGGGCTGGAAGAACAGCATGTAGAGGAAGACCAGGCAAAGGACCAGGCCGTCCGCGCCGGCGCTGACCACGGCTGGCAGGAACAGCATGACCGCTCCGCCCAGCAGGTGAGCAAGACCGAGTGCCTTCTGTGAGGACAGGAAGCGGTCGGCCACCGCGCCCAGGACCATAGGCGAGACGATCGCTGCGACGGCGGCCAACGTGAAGGCGGTGCCGATGATGGTGGCCAGCCCGTGGGTCGCGAGGACCAGGCCGACGGTGGCGAACCAGGAGCCGAAGACGGCGAACTCCAGCAGCATCATGACGACGAGCTGCACGAACAGCTTCGTGTCGCCGCTGCCCGGAGCCTGCGCAAAGACGTCTGCGGGATCGGTTGCCGGCATGGTCTGGCTCACGTTCGTCGGTTGGCTACTCATCATTGAGGTCCTCAGAATCATTCGAGTTCTGAACATTCTGATCCCGGGCAGGACAACACAAGGGCAATGCCAGGCGATTGCCAGCGATCATCGCTCGTAGGGGTGCTGTCACGCCCGGGGTCCAATGCCCCTGCGGCTTGGGCGTGCAGCCGCCGCTACAAGAATGTTCGGCTCGCGGCGGCCCACGTCATACAGATAAATGTCCCGTTCAGGCTGGCGGCGAGGCACATGAAGCACTCCGAGCCACCCTCTACTTCAGCCATCGTATGAACAGAGTTCAGATTGTCAACGAATTCGCTCTCAACCATTCGGAACTCGAACGGTTTGATGAGGGCGTGCCCATGACGGCAGGGCACTGGCCCCCTGGCCCGTCTCGGTGAACACCATGGCCATGCCGCCGAACAGGACCGCGTCCTCCCCCAGAGCGGCCGGCACGAACCGGATCGAGGGGGAGACGGATTTGAGACTCTGCACTTCGACGGAGGACACGAGACTGTCGAAGAGCAGCGGGCCCGCCTCGCGCAGGACTCCCCCTATGGCGACCACGCTGGGAGCCATGAGCTTGGCCGTGTTGGCGAAGGCACGCCCCAGGTGGCGGCCTGCTTCGAACAGCACACGACGGCAGGCCGGGTCACCGTGACGTGCGCGGTCGATGACCTGGCGCAGGGAGGTGAGAGTGTTTCCCGACGCCGCGAGAGCGAGCAGGATCGAGCGCTCCGAGACGAAGGTGGTCAGGCATCCACGACTGCCGCAGAAGCAGACAGGGCCGTCCGGCTGCAGGACCAGGTGTCCGATCTCGCCCGCCAGGCCGTCACCGCCGCGGTAGATACGGCCGTCGATGACGAGGCCGCCGCCGATGCCCGCGGAGCACATCACGTACAAGAAGTCCGCGGCGCCCCGGCCCGCTCCCCAGGTCCATTCGGCCAGCGCGGCGAGATTGGCGTCGTTCTCAGCGTGCACGGGCACGCCGAGCGCTTCGTGCAGGGTCTGGGTCACCACGACGTCGCGCCATGCGGGCAGTTGGAGGCGCGCCCAGGAGGTGACGGCTCCGGTGGCCCGTGCGAGGGGGCCTGCATGCCCACCGCCACACCGGCGAGGTCCTCCATGTGCAGACCTGCCTGCGTGGTCAGCGAACGCACAGTGTCGGCGACCAGCCCTGCGTCCCCGCCGCCCTCTTCGGCGCCCTGTCCGAACGTGAGCTCGGCGTCGTACCGCACTTGGGCGGTGAAGTCGAAGAGTGCGGCTCGCAGGGAGGTGACGTTCACCTGTACGGCGACGATGGCGCCCCGGCCGGCGACGAGGGCGACCAGGGACTCGCGGCCGTTGAGGGGGCGGATCTCGGCAACGCCCTGCTGGCGCAGGGTCTTGACGATGCTGTTGACCGTCGCCGCTGACAGTTGTGTCCAGCGCGCCAGGGCGGCCTGGGATGAGGGGCCGTGCAGGCGCAGTGCCTCCAGGACCCGCCTCGTGTTGCCCTGCCGGACGCCCGAAGACGTCTTGGACGCGCGGCCGGGGGCCGCCCCACTGCCCTCTTCGCTCTGATCCACCGCACGACCATACGTCGCGGCCCCCGTGCCCGCGCCGGCACACAGCGCGGCTGAACGGCTCCCGCGAGCCCCGTCACTGGTTACTGAAGGCCGAGTCGAAGGCCGCCTCAGGCAGCGGCCACAGCACGTCGCGGATCCTGCCGACGGCTTCGGCCGCCCCGTACAGCCGGTCCATGCCGGCGTCCTCCCACTCGACGGAGATCGGCCCCTGGTAGCCGATGGCGGCCAAGGCGCGGAAGGCGTCCTCCCAGGGGACGTCCCCGTGGCCGGTGGAGACGAAGTCCCAGCCGCGCCGAGGATCACCCCAGGCTAGGTGGGAGCCGAGGACCCCGGCCCGCCCGTTGGGCGGGCGCAGACGGGTGTCCTTGCAGTCGACGTGGTAGATGCGGTCGGCGAAGTCCGTGATGAAGCCGACGGAGTCGATGTTCTGCCACATCATGTGGGAGGGGTCCCAGTTGAAGCCGAACGCCGAGCGGCGGCCGATCGCTTCCAGGGTGCGCACGCTGGTCCAGTAGTCGTAGGCGATCTCGGAGGGGTGCACCTCGTGCGCGAAGCGCACGCCTTCCGCGTCGAAGACGTCCAGGATCGGATTCCAGCGGCGCGCGAAGTCCTCGTAGCCGTCGTCGATCACCGCCTGCGGTACGGGCGGGAACATTGCCACGTACTTCCAGATCTTCGACCCGGTGAACCCCACCACAGTGTCGGCGCCCAGTCGGCGAGCCACACGCGCTGCCCGCTTCATGTCTTCGGCCGCCCGCTGCCGCACGCCCTCTGCGTCACCGTCGCCCCAGACCTGTGGGCGCAGGATCGCCTGGTGCCGGAAGTCGATCGGGTCGTCGCACACTGCCTGTCCGCCGAGATGGTGGGAGATCGCCCAGACCTTCAGGCTGTACCGGTCCAGGATCTCCAGGCGGCTCTTGATGTAGTCCGGGTCGACTTCGGCCCGGGCGAGGTCGAGGTGATCGCCGGAGGCGGCGATCTCGAGACCGTCGTAGCCCCACCGGCTGGCCAGTCGGGCCACCTCTTCGAACGGCAGGTCGGCCCACTGGCCGGTGAACAGGGTCACCGGCTGACGGGCCGGTCGCGGGTCCTGGGTCATGTGCAGCCTCCTCGGTGCGCACCTTGGCACTCGAACGACTTTAGCTTAATCTGAGCAAAAGTATCGGCCACATCTCCCCCTTGACGCCGAAATTTCGATCATTCCATGCATTAGCCCTGCGGGGCAGAAGGTGAGGCGGGCCATGGGCCACCTCCGCGTCGCTGTCATCGGCACCGGTTTCATGGGGGCCGTCCATACGCGGTCCGCGATCGCGGCGGGCGGCGAGGTGGTGGGCATCGTGGGGTCGACTCCCGCCAAAGGCCGGCAGGCCGCAGCGCGGTTCGGCGTCGGGCGCGGTTTCGATTCGATCGAGGACGTTCTGCGGTTCGGGGTGGATGTGGTGCACGTCTGCACCCCCAACGCTACGCACGCCGAGTTCAGCCTCGCCGCACTCGCCGCCGGCGTGCCGGTCGTGTGCGAGAAGCCCCTTGCGACCGACGCCGCGACCGCGCAGGAACTCACGGCTATGGCAGCCGAGCGGGGCCTGATCACCGCGGTGCCGTTCGTGTACCGGTACTACGCCTCCGTCCGGGAGGCGCGTGCCCGCATCACGGATCCGGGACATCGGCCGCCGTGGCTCATCCACGGCAGTTACCTGCAGGACTGGCTCGCCGACGCGCAGACCACCAACTGGCGCGTCGATCCGGCCGACGGCGGTACCACGCGCGCGTTCGGGGACATCGGGGTCCACTGGTGCGACCTGGCCGAGTTCGTCACGGGCCAGCGCATCACCCGGGTGAACGCCGTGTTCGCGCGCGCGGTTCCCAGCCGACCGACCGAGGACGGCACGTTGCGGCCGGTCTCCACCGAGGACGGGGCGGTGGTCGCCCTCGAGACCGATGCCGGAGCCGTCGGTTCGGTCGTGGTCAGCCAGGCGTCCGCCGGCTACAAGAACGCGCTGTCGTTCTCCTTCGACGGCCCCGACGCCAGCTACGCCTTCCGCCAGGAGACCCCGGAGTCCCTGTGGATCGGCGGCCGCGACAGCCACCAGGTGCTGATACGGGATCCCTCCCGTCCCGGGGCGCCCACCGGCCGCTCCGCTGTCCTACCCGCAGGACATCCGCAGGGCTACCACGAGTGCTTCGCCGACTTCGTCGCAGACGTCTACGCCGCGGTCGGCGGGGAGCAGGTCCCGGGGTTGCCGACCTTCGCCGACGGACTGCGCGCAGCACACATCGCTCAGGCGGTCGTCAATTCGGCGCGCGACGGCGGCTGGGTGGAAGTAGACGCGGGCACGAAGCAGTTCGCCTGACGGCCCGGCGTCGCATACCGACACCCTCCTTTCTGCCCAGCGGCGCAGGCCGCCCGGTGTCGGCATCGTGGCGCCGTCCGTTCCCAGTCCGTGTGCAAACCTGTGGCGGACCAAAGCCACACGCTGGAGCCGCTCGTTGCCCGTTGGTCAGGAGGGTCTGCCCCGGCGCGCACACGGAGGTTTTCGCTATGGCACGCTCGCCTCGCCCGCCGGGTGCGCCATCGGATTCGTCGCACGACCGCTGAGAGCACTCGTGGAACCGGCGCGCGGTTCATGGCTCGGTCTCTGGGGTCGGCATGCCGACAAAGCCGAGTACTGCCTGCGTCGGCATTCATCGGGGGCCGTCACCCTCGATGAGCCGGTCGCCGACACGGCGGCCACGAGCCAGAACGAACGACCCACGTGTGGTCGGGCCGGTCGGCGAGCTCTCGGTGGCCGGCCCACGGCTTCGCGTGTCCCAGATCTCCCGTTCATGGCGCAGAGGATCGTCCAGGACCCGAGCCGTGGTGTCGAAGATCATCGTGCGTCGGCGGGAGCGGTCGTAGCAGGGCCAGAACGATCCTGGGGCGAGGTCCCGTATGAAGGAGACCCAGGAGCCGTGTATGGCGTCGGCAAGATGCTGAGGGGGGTTGGGGCCGGTGGCGTCCGGGGCGCGCTCGGCGTCCAGCAGGTCGAAGACGAAGGGGAGCTCCAGGCAGTGGAAAGCGTGGCCAGAGTGCCGGGGGTGCCGGGAGGCCCAGTCAAACTGGTAGAGCCAGGTGGGCAGTTCGTGGCCTGCACGGGCCTCGGCGATGGCGAGCGCGGGGCCCCGGAAAAGTGCATCGGTGAGGGCCTGACCCATGATCTGTGCCGGGGTGTCGCCCTCGTGCACGGCCAGGTACGAGGCGGTGGCTTGCGGTGAGAGCCCGAGGCCCGCGAGCGTCAGGGGTACAGCTTCCGCCGGGGCGTCAGGCTGGACTGCGTGGTTGAACTCGTGGTGGGTGAAGCCGAGGAGCAGAGGCACCGGTGCGGCCGTTCCGCCGGCGAACGCTTCGAGCACGGGGAGCGGGACCAGTGTGCCGTCGGCGAACGGGGCGAGGGTCAGGCCGGGAGTGGCATCCTGGCCGGGTTCGGGGGCGTTGAGTTTGTCCTGGAGGGCCAGCAACTCGTCGTTGGTGAGGTCACGTAGTGCGGCGACCGTCGCGGGGAGGCCGGTGCGGTGGGTGAACCGCTGGGAGACGGCGAGAGCATTGGCGCGGCTCTCATCCTCCCTCACTACTCCGGACATGGAGATCGCCGCGCGGAACAGACCGCGTGCCGTGGGGGTGGCCATGAGGGTCTGCACCGCCCCGCCGCCCGCCGACTGCCCGGCGACGGTGACCTTGCCAGGGTCGCCGCCGAAGGCGGTGATGTTGTCGCGGACCCATGTCAGCGCGGCTATCCAGTCCAGAACGGCGCGGTTGTCCGGTGCGTCCTCAAGGTGGAGATGTCCCTCGATGCCGAGACGGTAGCCCAGCGATACCAGGATGACGCCGTCCCGGCAGAAGGCTGAGCCGTCGTACCAGGGGCTGGCAGAGCACCCGGCGATGTAGCCGCCGCCATGGATCCACACCAGTACCGGCAACCCAGCGTCAGGTGACGGGTCGGGGGTGAAGACATTCAGGTTCAGAACGTCGGCACCAGGGATGGTCGGCTCGGGGACTGTCGTCGGCCCATCCACCAGGAACGGGCGGCGCTGGGCGGTCGGACCGTACAGGGCGGCGTCCACTGGCTCGGTCCACGACTCCGGCGGGACGGGAGCGGCGAAGCGGAGTTCGCCGACCGGCGGCTTCGCGTACGGAATCCCGAGGAAGCGTGCTGTTGCGCCGCGCCACGTCCCGAGGACAGGTCCCCGGGACGTGGTGACGCAGATCTGCTGGGTCATCGAAAACCTTCTGGGACGTTGGGATTTCCGCGGTCAGCGGACGGTCTCGATCGCGTAGGGCGACCGCGCCGAGCAGCATCACGACGGTACCCAAAGCGAACAGCGCCGATGGCCAGCGGTTTGTCAGCGCCGTAGGCGAGTAATCAGGTGGCGCTCCGACCGGGGACCAGCGGTGGGCGACGCGGAGGCGGTCGTGGGGGGACTCCCCTGTGGGAGCGACCGACGACCTCGCCGGTGCTGAGCAGTCGATGATTCAGGCGGCGACGTCGAGATCTGTGGAAGATGCCAGTTCTGGGCGGCCGGCAGGCGTGGAGTGCGGAACCCATGACGCGAGGCACCGGGGTTCGAAGAGTTCGTCGGCGACGAGATGGACCGCTCCCGACAGTCCGGCCTCCGTACCGAGCGACGAGCGTTCGATGCGCAGTCGGCGGGTGGCGAGGGGAAGGGAACGGGAGCGAACGGTCTGTTGAATCTGAGTGAGGATCATGTCGCCGGTGCTGATGACGTTCCCTCCCAGTGCTACCCAACCCGGATTGTAGAAACTCACGAGGGTGGCCAGAGTGCTCCCGATGAGCTTCCCGGCTTTCAGGAGGAGTGCCCTGGCGGCCATGTCGCCGAACTCGGCGGCTGTCGCGATGTCGGCGGCCGTGATGCGGCTTCGCTCCGCGAGTATCCGCGTGAGTTCGCCGCCGCCGGCTTCGGCGAGACGTTGTCCCTGAGCGGCCAGTGCCGCACCGCCGGCAAGAGCCTCCAGGCAGCCGGTGTTGCCACAGCGACACACAGCGTCCTCACTTTCGGTGACGGTGATGTGACCGATGTCGCCGGCGCAGCCCTCGCTGCCCCGGTGCAGCCGACCGCCGGAGACCAGACCTGCCCCGATTCCGGTACCGATCTTGACGTAGAGCAGATTCCGGACCTCGGCGGCGGCGGGGTTAGCGCGTAGCTCCCCGAGTGCCATCAGGTTCACGTCGTTGTCCACCCAGGTCGGCGCGGACCACCTCGGCGCGAACCGTTCACGGATCGAATAGCCGTCCCACCCGGGCATGATCGGTGGTGCGACAGTCAGTCCCGTACTGAACTGGACGGGGCCGGGAACGCCCACCCCCACACCCCAGACAGCCTGGTCGGCAGGCCTGGAGGCCAGCAGGGCGTCGATAAGTGTCTCGCATCGTCCGAGGACGGCGTCCGGTCCGGTGGCGACATCCATGGGTTCCACTACCCGGTCGAGGATGTGACCGGAAAGATCGGCCAAGCCGATCTTGAGGACGGTCGCGCCGATGTCCACTCCGACGATCAGCCCGGCCTCGGACCGCAGGCGGAGTCGGCGTGGCTGGCGCCCTCCCGTGGAGGGAGCGACGCCTGCTGTGGCGACCAGTCCGGCCTGCTCCAGCTCTGCCATTCTGGCGGTGACGACACCCCGTCCCAACCCGAGATGACGGACCAAACCGGGCTGGGTCACAGCCGCGCCGGAACGAATGGCTCTCAGGACTGCGGCCAGGCTCTCGGCCTGTTCGCTCGACACTCTGTCTCCTTCGGTCGATGACTGCGGGCAAGGCTCCGGGCCAGGCCGTGGCCGGCACTCGGATCATGAGTACCCCTCGCTCCGTTTCGCAGCGCGGAACGAACGCGGGCAAGGCCGACCCGGACAGTGGCGAGCGACGCTGGAAGGTCGCTGAGGCTCTTGCCGGGGCGCCGACTTACTGGATGGGCTTCTGGTCGCACTGGCGGGTCGCCAAACGCTAACCGATCACGGCAAGGCTACGTAAGCGTCTCGGCATGGCGCCGTTCCGGCCGGGCGGGAGCGGTTCTCTGGAGCTCGGTCGAAATCGAGACGTCTGGTCGACGTAACAGTGCCGGATCGGTGGGGGCCTGTCTGGCGGGCTGGTTTCGCGTTCGGTCTGGGGTCCGGGCGAGGTATCTGAACAGGTAGGACGCCGTCATCAGAGACGCTCGGGGGGCTGCTCCCACCTCGGCGGATGATCTCTGGGACTCAGCCGCGCACCAACATTGTCAGCAGGATTGTCGGCAAAAAGCATTGACTTTTGCTTACCGCTCGCCAAAGTATGTGGTCGCCGACATGAACCCGTGTCCGGATCTTGCAGAGAAAACGCCGAAATCGACGGCATCACCACTTTTTCTCTCCCCAGTACTTCCAAGGAGCATCCGGTGAGTGCAGCACGCAGGCGAGCCGCCGATCCCCCTGGTGTCGATGAGACCAAACCCGGCAAGGACGCGCCGTATCCGCAGGCCCCGGGGGATGCGTCAACCGGCATGGCTGCGAGCGTGGCCATAGCGGCGGAACATGTCGGCAAGAGGTTCGGCCATGTGGAGGCGCTGCGCGACGCGTCGATCCGTGCGGATCGTGGCCAGATCGTGGCCCTGTTCGGCGACAACGGAGCCGGGAAGTCAACCTTTCTCCGGATCCTCCAAGGCATCTATCAGCCCGACCACGGGCGGCTGATCGTCGACGGTCAGCCGGTCTCGATGACCTCGGTCCGTGACGCGCAAGCTCTGGGTGTCGACACCGTTCACCAGGACCTGTCGCTTGCGCCCGACCTCAGCGTGGTGGACAACATGTTCGTCGGACATGAACTGCTCCGGCGAGGTCCCCTCGGACGAATAGGGTTTTTGGACCGGCGGGAGATGACCGAGCGGACCGACGCAGCGTTGCGGGAGCTGTCCATCAACCTTCCTTCGCTGACCGTTCCCGTCCGTGATCTGTCGGGCGGACAGCGGCAGGCAGTCGCGGTGGCCCGCGCTGTCATGCGTTCGAGCACGGCGGTACTGATGGACGAGCCGACTGCGGCGCTCGGCGCCCGGCAGTCCGAACTCGTCTGCGACCTCATACGGACCGTAGCTGGTCGGGGGCTGGGCGTCGTGGTCGTCTCCCACGACCTTCCCCGAGTCCTCGCCGTCGCCGATCGAGTGGTCATCCTCTGCCGCGGACGCACCGCTCTGGATGCGCCTGCCGGTGATCTCACGGTTCCCGAAGTGGTGGCAACGATGGTCGGCTACGGCCAGGAAGAGAGTGCCGCATGAGCATCAACGCCCAGGCTCTGCCCAACGGCGCCCCGCCCTCTGTGGACACCCGGGCTGTCTCCGTCAAGCCCCTGTGGCTTCGTGCACTGAGCACCCGAGCCGCCGCGATCCTCGCCCTGGACATCGTGCTCTTCGTGGCTTTCACGCTTCAATCCGGTGGCCTGTTCGCCTCGGAAGCCAACATCCAGTCGCTGCTGCTGTCGGCAACGGAGGCCCTCCTGCTGGCAGTCGGGTTGGCGATGTTGCTCGGCGCCGGCATCTTCGACCTGTCGCTCGGAGCCAACCTCGTCCTTTCGTCGGTGGTCGGTGCCAAGCTGATGGTCTCCGTGGCCGACCTAGCCCAGGACGGCACTTACCGGAACCTCGGAACCGTAGTTGTCGTCGGCGTCGCCGGGTGTCTGGTCACCGGAATGATCTTCGGAGTCGTCAACGGCATACTCGTGGCCTACCTGAGGATCAACGCCCTCATCGCGACGCTCGGCACGCTCGGTATCGGCACAGGTTTCGCCTATGTGATCAGCGACGGCGCGGACTTGGGGGGCTGCCCCCACAGATCCAGTCGAACTTCGGGCTGCTGACCGTCGGTGTCATCCCGGTTCCCGCCATCGTGGCGATCGCTTTCACCGCCGCCGTGTTCGTCTGTCTCCGGTTCACACGCTTCGGCTCCCGCACCCTGGCAATCGGATCCTCACGCAGCGCGGCCGAGCGAGCCGGGATCCGTGTTCCAGGGCACCTGCTCAGACTCGCCGTCTTCGCCGGTCTGCTCGCCGGGGCAGCCGGCTTCATCGACCTGTCGCACTTCATCAGCACCAGTCTCAATGGCCACTCCAACGACGCACTCAACGCGGTCACAGCAGCCGTCATCGGGGGACTCTGCTGGAGGGCGGCAAAGTCTCCGTGCTGGGCGCCGTCTGGGGCATCGGTCTCGCGGTCATCCTGCAGGGCGGCCTGGTCATCGCGGGCGTGTCCTCTTACTACCAGCTCATTACAGTCGGCACGGTCCTGATTCTGGCCGTCGGCCTGGACCGCTTCACCTACCTGCGACGCGAACGCGCCTGACTCGCTCTCATGTGCCCGGCGGACGTCCTGAGCCTCTCTGCTGTCCTCTGCGGCCGAGCCGCGCACAGACTCCGCCCGCCGAGGCCCGCGGCTTCGCTGGCGTCGGCTGCCGACGCCAGAACCAGCTGTGAAATCCGGATGCTGCCGGGCAGCCGTCGCCCCGGCCCCACAGAAGCAACACCTGCCCTCTCGGCACATGTCCCACTACCCGTTTGTCCTCCGAGGAGCGAAAAGAATGAGAAGAATCATGCACAGGTCACTTGTCGGCCTCTCGCTTGCCGCGCTGGTCCTCACGACCGGCGCCTGCGGTCACGCATCGAGCGGCACCTCGTCCTCCAAGTCCACCAGTGCGAACAAGAAGCTCTCGGTCGCGGCCGTGTACGGGCTGACGAGCGACCCGTTCTGGATGACGCTGGGCTGCGGGTCCAAGCGCGAGGCCGCCAAGCTCGGCGTGACCTACAAGGAGTACACCTCCGCAAACGGTGACACCTCTACGTACTCACAGAACTTCTCCTCGGCCCAGCTGGCGAAGCCCAACGGAATGATCGTCAACCCGAGCAACCCGAACCAGTTCACAAGTCAGTACAAGACTCTGATGAGCAGCGGCGTACCCGTCGTGACGATCAACTCCGCCAAACCCGCTACTCAGTACAAGGTCGTGGGTACCGACACCGAGAATTTGGCCTTCCTGTCCGAGCTGTCCAAGCTCGTACCGACCGGCTCCGGCTCGATGGCGGTCATCAACGGCATCGCCGGACTCGTACCGGTGGAGTCGCGTCTGGACCCGGTCGTCAGCGCGATCAAGAAGGCGAACCCTGACCTCAAGTCCCTGCCCACTCAGTACACCAGCTTCGACAACGCCAAGGCGAATTCGGCCGTCTCCTCGCTGTTGATCTCCCACCCTGACCTCAAGGTGATCGTCGCCGCGGACGGCCCCGACGGCCAGGCAACCGCTGCCGCCGTCAAGCAGGCCGGCAAGGCCGGAAAGGTCACGGTGATAGCCCTGGACGCGATCCCGACCGAGGTGCAGGCGCTCAAGGACGGCACCATCACCGCTCTGATCGCACAGTCGCCGGTGCGGATCGGCGAGCAGCAGCTCAAGGTCGTCGTGGATTACCTCCGCCAGGGCAAGAGCGGCACCGTACCCGCGTCCTCCGACAAGATTGGTATCCCCCAGAAGCTGCTGACCAAGGACAACGTCGACGACTCGGCGAACGCCGACTGGGTCTACAAGAGCAGCTGCTGACACGCCGGGCGCTGCCGGCCCCATAGGGTCCGTCAGCGCCGCCACGCTCGACCGACTGGTCATTCGCAGAGGTACCGAAGGACCGATGAGGTCGCAATTCTCGCTCCCGGAGAGTTGAACGCGTGTCGCACTCCACGCAACGGAGGATGGCCCGCTCTGTCCAACCGCACAGCGCAGCACCGGTTCGCGCCCCGGCCGCCCGGCTTGCGCCCGGCCGCCCGCGGCCTGAACAACCCAGCGCGACCTCCGCGATCCAGCATTGCTCGCCATGCGCTTCCGCTTAGGCCGGAGCTCTTCCACCTTGGACTTGCAGACCGCGGCACGGCGTCCAGGGTCGACTCCGCC
Organism: Streptomyces sp. CA-249302; assembly: GCF_050936785.1. Taxonomy (NCBI): domain Bacteria; kingdom Bacillati; phylum Actinomycetota; class Actinomycetes; order Kitasatosporales; family Streptomycetaceae; genus Streptomyces; species Streptomyces sp. CA-249302. The sequence goes on from NZ_JBNJMG010000002.1 coordinate 38,849, forward strand.
CGCAACGAATCCATACAGGGCGTCTGTTCTACAGAACATCCGACTGCTATACAGGACGAGTCGCGCTAGCCACTCAAGGAGGAGTGCCCTATGGCGTCACGCCCTGGTCCGGGCCGCATCGCGTTGGCCAGCTATATCGGCAGCGTGATCGAGTGGTACGACTTCAACATCTACGGGCTCGCGGCTGCGCTGGTGTTCAGCAAGCAGTTCTTCCCGGAGTTCTCTGACACCGGCGGCACCCTCGCCTCACTCGCCGCCTTCGCCGTCGGGTTCGTAGCACGGCCGCTCGGGGCCCTCGTGGCCGGTCACTTCGGTGACCGCCTCGGACGCAAGTCCATGCTAGTGATCTCCTTGCTTGTCATGGGGGTGGCGACGACGGCCATCGGGTTGCTGCCGACCTACGCGACGATCGGGGTGTGGGCACCGATCCTGTTGGTCCTGCTCCGGCTGGTGCAGGGCGTCGGCGTGGGCGGGGAGTGGGGCGGCGCCGCGCTCATGGCGGTCGAGCACGCACCACCGAACCGGCGCGCGCTGTATGGCTCTTTCCCTCAGATCGGCATACCCACCGGCATCCTGCTCTCCCAACTGGCGTTCCTGCTCATGACGCAGTTCTTCTCCACCTCCGCGCTGGAGTCCTGGGCCTGGCGTCTGCCGTTCCTGTTCAGCGCGGTACTCATCGCGGTCGGCCTGCTCGTGCGGATGTCGATCGCGGAGACGGACGAGTTCCAGCACGCCCGCCAGAACCAGGACATCGCACGAATCCCCCTGGTGGAGGTCTTTCGCCGCTCGCCCTTGCAGGTCCTCTCGGGAAGCCTGCTGTCCCTGGCCGGTCCCACGCTCGGCACCTTCCTGTCCGTGTACATGATCAGTTACGGAACCCGTCAGCTGGACATGGATTCCGGCACCATGCTGTGGATCTCCGTCGCGCTCAGCGTGCCGTGGATTGCCATGATGCTCGTCGCTGGCCACGCGAGCGACCGTATGGGCAGGAAGCGGATGTTCATGGCCGGGACCGGACTGGCCGTCCTCGCCGTGGGACCGATGTTCCTTCTGGTGAACACCGCGGTGGTGCCCCTCGTCTTCATGGGTCTCTTACTGATGGCCCTCGCCAACTCTCTCATCAACGGCTCCCAGCCGGCCATGCTCACCTTGATGTTCCCGGCGGCTGTCCGCTACAGCGGGGCGTCGCTGTGCTACCAGATCGGCTCCATCGTCGGCGGCGGGATCGTGCCGCTCCTGTCGGCGTCTCTCTACGCCCGCTTCGGCACGGCGAGTGCGGTCGCGGTGCTGATCGGCGGAGTGTCCGCGGCCAGTCTGCTGGCCGTCGTCCCCGTCCGGCGCGCACTGCTCGATGTCGGAGCTGTCTCGGCCGACTCGGACGCACCGGTCGGCGCCGTACGAGAGACCGAGCCTGTTCCGCCACGCTCGTAGCGACCGCAGGCAGTACCTGTCCCCGGGCGCGTCGCGAAGAGCAAGCGGAACGTGGACGTGGACGTGGTTCAGCGCGCTCGTTCCGCCTCCGGGCCGCGCCGCCTGCGGTCGACTCCCAGCCGGGCAAGGTCATGCCACCGCCAGGGTCGATGTCCCTCTCTCCACCGCGGGCCGGGCCGAACAGCGCCCGTGGCCGCGTGCTATCCCCTCCCCCGCACCTCAACAGGCGAAGGGACATCGAGAGGGGAGGACTCGGTGAACTCGTCGTTGCGCGCACGGACTCCACGGGGCGTGCCCTGCGGCAGCCACTGTCCGAGCATGTCGGGCCGCAGCAGTTCGTCGACGGCCAGGGTGGCCGCGCCGATGACGCCTTCACGACGGTCGAGGCCGACTTCGGCGATGACGAGTTCGTCGGTGGCCAACGGGAGGGACCGTCTGACCACGGCATCGGCGAGCGGGTCGCGAAACGCTGGTCCGGCTTGCGCCAGCAGACCGGCCAGATAGACCGTCGAGGGGTTGAAGACGCTGACGAGAGTCGCCAGTTGGGCGCCGACGAGCTCACCGGCCCGAGCCACGAGTTCAAGGCACGCCGGGTCCTCGGCCGCACAGCCGTCCAGCACATCGAAGACCGTCAGAGGTGTCGCGGACCGCTCTAGCCGTTCGGCCAGGAAGCTGCTGCGTCCCGTCAGCCCCGCGGCACGCGCGTCCCGGGCCAGGGCCCAGCCTCCCGAGAACGCCTCCAGGCAACCGAATTTTCCGCAGCGGCACTTGGTGCGGGACTCGTCGGCGACGATGGTGTGCCCGAGATCGCCGGCGGCACCTCGTGCTCCCCGGTGCAGCCGCCCTCTGGAGATCAGTCCCAGGCCGATCCCGGTGCTGGCCTTGACCAGCAGGACATTGTCCCCGGCCGATGTGCGTCTCCTGCTCCACGCTCCCAGCGCCATCAGGTTGGCGTCGTTGTCGACCCAGGCCGGCACCTGGTAGTGCGCCTCCAGCCGGTTCCGCAGAGGGAAGCCGTGCCAACCCGGCATGATCGGCGGCTGTACGACCGTCCCCCTGGCGAAGTCCACCGGCCCCGGCACGCCCACGCAGACCCCCCACAGACAGTCCCCGCGTTCCGGGGTGAGCACCTGCGCGGACACGTCCTGGAGGGTGGCCAGGGACGCCTCGGGGCCTGCGTCGATGTTCCAGTCCATCCGGCGGTCGGCCAGGACGGTGCCGTCGAGATCCGTGACGGCCGCGTGCAGGTGGGTGGCGCCGAGGACCACACCGAGGACGACAGCGCGACCCGGCGCGATCCGCAGCACGCGGGAGGGCCGGCCTCCCGTCGAAGGCGCGGGCTCCCCCTCGGCCACGAGGCCGTCCCGGATCGCCTGGTCCACCCGCTGGGTGATGATCGTGCGGCCCAGCCCCGTACGACGGCTCAGATCGGGCCGGGTCACGGCCACCCCGCTCCTGATCAAGCTCAAAATCAGCGAGAGCGTCTGGGTGTGATCGGTCATGTGGTGCTGTCTCCATCGGCCGGGCCGAGACGCCGTCACCGGGCCCACGCTGACGTGGTGTCCGGGGCGGCGCTTCCTCGGAGGAGGACTCGGCATGACGAGCTTATGGTCCTGACGTCGTGGCCTTCGACCGCCCGCGAGATCCGATGAGGCAGGCGCGGCGCCGACAGCCGGCATGGGAAGCTGGCCGCATGGAAACCCCACCCGACCGCCTCGGCGAGATGCCGCCGCTGAGCGACCGTGCGACGCCTGCCTACCCGATCGCCTCGGTGGACAACACACTGCGCATCCTGCTGCTGCTCAGCGAACGCAACCGGCTCAACCTGGCCGATGTGGCCGCGGAACTGGGCATCGCCCGATCGAGCGCGCACCGCCTCATGGCGATGCTCACCTATTACGACTTCGTGCGCCAGGACTCCGCCTCCCGGGCGTTCAGGCCGGGGCCCGCTCTGGTCGATGTCGGGCTGTCCGCCGTGCGTGCCCTCGACATCCGGGTCCTGGCCAGGCCGGTCCTCACCGAGCTGGCCGCCGCTACGGAGATGACCGCTCATCTCGCCCTCCCCCGCGGCCGCGACATTCTCTACGTCGACGGGGTGGAGAGCCGCCGCACCATCAGGGCCGCGCTGCGCACCGGCGACACGCTGCCGGCCCACGTCACCGGCGTGGGCAAGGCGATGCTGTCGACTTTGAGTGACGACCAGCTGCGCCAGCTGTACCGGGACGCACCTCCGCAGGCTCTGACCGAGAAGTCCATCTCGAGTGTCGAGGAGCTCCTCGATCAGATGCGCACGGCGCGTGAGGCTGGCTACGCAGTCAACCGCGGGGAGAGCGAACCCGGTGTCCTGTCCCTGGGTGTCGCGGTCAGTCTGCCGGAGCCGGGCATGTTTGCTGGTCTCGGCCTGGTCTGTCCGGAGGTGTCGGCCGATGCCGAGTGGGAGTCGCGTATCGCCGCGCAGCTGAAGGCGGCGGCCGCGGAACTGGCCAAGGAGATGAACGCCTACCGGGCCTGAGCTGGGTCCGGCTGCGCGGTGTCCGCGCGGTCGGCCTCACGATCACCGGCGTGCCAGGCGGCCGCGACCCGTACGGCGTCCCGGTTGGCCGGCACGTTGTGCACCCTGATTCCCCAGACGCCCGCGGTGGCGGCGAGCGCGGACACTGCGGTGGTGGCGGCGTCCCGCTCCGCGGCGGGAACTTGGCAGGCGGGGTCGTACAAGGTGGTGAGGAAGGATTTCCTGGACGCTCCGACCAGGACGGGAAAGCCGAGCGCGTTGAAGGACGAAAGGCGGGCCAAAAGCGCCCAGTCGTGTTCGGGGCGTTTGGCGAATCCCAGACCAGGGTCGAGCACGATCTGCTCCTCGCGCACGCCTCGGCTGGTCAGTTCCTGGATGCGGAGCCGCAGCTCCCTGTGCACGTCCTGCACGACGTCCTGGTAGTCGGCATGGCGTTGCATCCGGTGGCTGGGTGCGCGCCAGTGCATGAGGACGTAGGGCACTCCGGCATCCGCGACGATGTTGGCCATGCGCGGATCGGCGAGGCCGCCGCTGACGTCGTTGACCATAAAGGCCCCGGCTTCCAGGGCGGCTTGGGCGACCTGCGCGTGCATGGTGTCGATGCTGACGCGGACTCCGCCTGCGGCGAGTTCACGCACGACCGGTAGGACGCGGGTAAGTTCCTCGCCGGGCGGAACGGGGCGGGCTCCGGGGCGGGTGGATTCGCCGCCGACGTCGACAATGTCGGCGCCGTCCGCAGCGAGAGTGAAGCCGTGTTTAACCGCGCGTGTGGTGTCAGCGTGGAGGCCGCCGTCGGAGAACGAGTCCGGGGTCACGTTGAGGATGCCCATGACGACGCACGCGGCGCGGCGGGGAGTCGCTTCCTTTGCTACTGACGGCGTGGGCACGCTATCTGCGACGTCCGACATCAGCGGCACAGCTGCTCCTGCTCGAATGCCAGCACGGTGTTGGCCAGCAGCATGGCGATGGTCATCGGACCGACCCCGCCGGGGACGGGGGTGAGCAATCCGGCGATTCCTCTCAGTTCGCGGGTGCGGACGTCACCTCGCAGGCCGTTCGGCGTGCGGTGGATGCCGACGTCCACGACCACAGCGCCCGGTTTGACGTGCTCGGCGCCGATGAGGCCGCACACGCCGGTGGCTACTACGAGGATGTCGGCCGGCCGGGTGACGGCGGGCAGGTCCGCTGTGTGTTTGTGGGCGACCGTGACGGTGGCGTCCCGTTGCAGGAGCATCCGGGCCATGGGGCGTCCGACCAGTTCGGAGTGACCCACCACGACGGCGTGGGCGCCGCGCAGTTCGACCTGTGAGATGTCCAGGAGGCGCAGCACCCCGGCCGGGGTACATGGGCGTAGGCCGTCCGCTCCCCTGGCCAGCAGTCCGGCGCTGGTGGTGGTCAGTCCGTCGACATCCTTGCCGACCGGGATGCGGTCGATCAGTGCAGCGGCGTCCAGGCCCTTGGGCAGCGGCAGTTGGAGCAGGATCCCGGATACCTCAGGGTCGTCGGCGAGTTCGTCGATGACGGCGGCGACTTCGGCGGGCCCGGCGTGCTCCGGAAGGGCACGGTGCACGTCGCGCATGCCGGCCTCACGGATTGCGCGCCGCTTGGCGGCCACGTATACGGCGCTCGCCGGGTCATCGCCGACCAGGACGGTCGCAAGGCCTGGCACCCGCCGGTGAACGCGTGCCGAGTGGGCGACCTCCAGCGTCACCTGCTCCCGGATGGCGCGGGCAGCCCGTTTCCCGTCGATGAGGGCGGTCATGACGGCGGCCCCGAGCGCCATTCCGTGGGTCCGCTCATGCGAAGACAATCGTGTGCTTGCCATGGCGGATGACACGGTCCTCGGCATGCCAGAGCACGGCGCGGGAGAGGACCGCGCGCTCGACGTCGGCGCCACGGCGCCTGAGGTCGGTAGCGGTGTCGGCATGCGTGACCCGCACCACGTCCTGCTCGATGATCGGGCCCTCGTCGAGGTCCTCGGTCACATAGTGGGCGGTCGCGCCGATAAGTTTCACCCCACGTTCCTTGGCCTTGTTGTAGGGGCCGGCGCCGATGAAGGCGGGAAGGAAGGAGTGGTGGATGTTGATGATGGGCACGCCGACCTGCTGGATGAACTCGCCGGAGAGGATCTGCATGTAGCGGGCGAGGACGACGAAGTCGACGTTGTCCTTCAGCAGCCGCAGGTGCTCGGCCTCGGCCGCCGACTTGTCCGGGCCCATGGAGGGGACATGGAAGAAGGGAATCCCGAAGGTGCGGACCTCCTCCGCGGTGTCGGGATGGTTGGAGACCACCATGGAAATGCTGACCGGGAGTTCACCGCGCCGGTGCCTCCACAGCAGGTCGAGGAGGCAGTGGTCGGACTTGGACGCGAAGATCGCAACGCGTTTGGGTACTGACATGTCGCGCAGCGTGAAGTCGAGTTCGAAGTCCTTGCCCAGCTCGTCCCGGAGCTCCTGACGTATGTCCGGCAGGGCTGCCTGGAGGCCGTCTAGCGTGAACAGGGTGCGCTGGAAGAACGCGCCGGTCTCCGGAACGGAGTGCTGGTCGAGCGAGAGGATGTTGGCGCCACGGCGGCTGAGCAGGGTGCCGACGGCGCCGACGATGCCCACCCGGTCGGTGCCCTGCACGATCAGCGAGGCGTGATGGGCGGAGGCGGGGTGCTGTGGCGCGCGGGCCGGCGCCTGCTGTGCGATGGTCACTTCAGGCCCTCCTTAGTGCGGAAGTCATCGATCCAGGTGGAGGTGGCACCCAGTCCGCCGAAGGTGTAGAAGTGCAGCTTCACCTCGCCGTGGGCGGCGGCGTCGTACCCCTCGGCGAGCGTGTGGATAAATCGGTCGGGGCCGGCCGTTCCCATCAGGTTGGTCAGGGACAGGCCGTATTTGCGGGCGATGGACGTACTCGTGCCGACACCGAAGCGCGCCGCGTAGGAAAGCAGCCTCCTGACCCCGGCGGGACCGGGAACGCCCACTCGGACCGGCAGGTCGATGCCGCGTTCACGCAGTTGCCCGATCCAGGTCAGCACCGGCGCGGCGTCGAACCCGAACTGGGTGATGACGTCGCCCGCCAGGCCCTCCGCCACCAGCAGGGCCGCCTTTTGCTCAAGCGCCGCCCACAGCTCCGCCTGCGGGATCTGCGGATGTCCCTCCGGGTAGCCGCTCAAGCCGACCTGTCCGACCCCGTACTTCTGCAGCAGCCCGGAGCGGATGACATCGAAAGAGTCCGTGTAGGGGCCGTGCGGCTGTGTGGGGTCACCCCCGACGACGAAGACGCTCTGTTGGGTGCCGGAGTCCCGCAGGGCTGCGAGGAACTCTTCGAGCTGTGCTTGGGACTCCAGTCGGCGGGCCGAGACGTGAGGAACGGGGACGAGCCCGAGTTGCTGGACCGAGCGTGCCGCGGCAAGCCGCAACGGCAGGTCCTCGTTGCCGAGGTAGGTCACGTTGATGCGGGTGCCCGCTGGGATCGACTCCGCCGCGGCCTGCAGTTTCGGCGTGTCCTTGCCCGTCATCTCCAGCGAGAAGTCCTGCAGCAACAGGGCCGCTCCGGCGACTTGGGGTGTGGAAACGGTGGTCATCGTGCTCCTTGCTCGCTTCGGGGGCAGTGAACGGCCCGGCCGGCCGGTGAGCGGAGCGGGGAGTTGGCACCGGCCGGCCGGAGACTGGGAGGGGGACTAGCGGTCGCGGTAGGCGCCTCGGGCGAACTGCACGTAGGGCGCGGGGGCCACGGTGGCGCGGATCTCCACCTGGCGGTGCCGTTCGACGCCCGGCTTGGCCGAGTTGGGGCTCTCGCCCCACACCACGGTCACTTCGGTGCCCGGCTCGCTGTGGGCGAGGTCGACGGTGGCCAGTGAGACCATGGCACGCTCGTTGGCGATGTAGCCGACATCCATCGAGATTCCGGCGAGCTGGCCGTCGACGAGCACCTTGTCGCTCTGGTGCAGGGCGTAGCGAGCCTTGGGGAACTCGATGAACTTGGCCGGCAGTTCGTCAGACTGGTACAGCGACCCGATCGCGGCGGCGACGTCCTGCGCGTTCCACACCAGGGTGACCTTGGTGCGGCCCGGGTTCTTCGCGATCTCCTCCAGGGCCTCGCGGCCGACGAAGTCGTGGTCGAAGGCGACGATGGAGCCGTAGCCGATGTCATAGGGAGTCACGCAGTAGTCGGTGACGTCCTCGGAGTCCATCGAGCCGCCCAGTGAGCCCATCGCGGCAGTCGGCAGCCACTCGCGGTAGCCCTTGAGCTTGTCGCCGGAGAAAACGGCCGGGAACGGGGCCGGCACCCAGGCCGACTCGAGGTTGGCGGTGGAGTACGCCTTGGCGCCCGCGCGGACCAGGCCGAACTCCTCACCGACGGCCAGGATGGCGTCCCGGATCTCCTCGCCCTCCTCCCAGGGGCCGAACAGCTCGAAGCCAGGCTGGCCGGCCATGCCGTGCCGCAGGGCGCGGACCTGATGGCTGGCGATGGTGAGGGTGGTCATGTGGAAGAACTTCACCGAGGGCAGGGGGGCACCGATGACCTTCTCCAGCAGGGCGACGGCGTTGGGCCCCTGGACCTCGTAGCGGTACACCTTGGGCGGCCCGGCCACGCGGTCGTAGGAGTTGTCGTCCCGCTCGGTGGCGGCGTCGTAGTCGCCCGTCTCCAGGTTGTACTGCACCCAGTCCAGCACCATTGGGTGGCCGACCAGGTCGAAGTGGTCCTGCTCCAGGTGGAACAACACGGCGTCACCGATGAGGTGGCCGTCGTGGTTGACCGCGACGTACTGCTTGGCACGGCCCGGCCCGAAGTTCTTGAAGCTGTTGACGCCAAGGTCCGACAGCAGTCGCAGCGCGTCCGGGCCCTGGATGTACAGGTCCGTCATGTGGTGCGACTGGTCCAGCAGCGCGACGGTGTCGCGCCAGGCCCGCTGCTCGCTGCGCCAGTTGGTGAACTCCGCCGCGACCGGAAACGTGTGCGGCCTGATCGGGGAGTTGCGCAGCAGGGCCACCGCCCCGCCCGCCCGCTGGATCGCCTGCTCGACGCTCTCCTGGCTCATGACCCGCACCTCATCTGTCTACTCAGTAGAATGTATGTCTGCTCCATAGGACAGTAGGCCGTGCGTAACGCCGACGCAATACAGGAGTCGAAATTGTCAACAATCAGGGACCGCGAGCCGTCGCCCGCATCGGCTCTCGGGCACCCGCGTCGGTGGATGTCCGCCGTCGACGGGGCCGCGGTCGTCCGTGCAGCGATCGCCACAGCGCTGGCGCTCGCGATCGGGCTGGCCGCCGGCCGCCCGGACTACGGTGCCCTGGCCGCCATGGGGGCTCTCAACGGCATCACCAGCGACACCCGGACCGGCTACCGCAAGCGGATGACCGGCATCGTCGTGCCTCAGTGCGCCTGCGTCGTCGGTCTCGTCGTGGGGTCCCTTGTCTACGGCGGCGGAGGACAGGCTGTCGCCGTCGTCACGTTCGTCGCGCTGATCTCAGGGGTCATTTCCTCGCTCGGCCGCGTCGCGTCCGCCTCCGGGCTGCTTCTTCTGCTGAACACCGTGGTCGGCGCGGGCCTGCCGCTGCCGGAGCCCTGGTGGCTGCCACCGCTGCTGATGACGCTCGGCACGCTGCTCTTCCTGGCGCTCGCCTTGGTCGCGTGGCCCCTGCGGCCCTGGGCACCGGAGCGGACCGCGGTTGCGAACGTCTACCGGGCCGTCGCCGATGTACTGACCTCGTCGACGCCCTACGAGGAGGCTCGCCGCACTCTGACCCAGGCGCTGAACGAGGCGTACGACCTACTGAAGGCAAGGCGCGAACGCGTCGACGAACGGGCTTGTCTGATAGCGCAGCTGGACGCTCTGGCGCCGCTGATTGAGGCCGCTCCCCTGGCCCGCCTCAACGAACGGACTCCGTCGGCGGACATCCCCGTGGCGTTGCGTGTTCTGGCCGACTCGGTGGCCACCGGCGGTCCGACGACCGGACGACCGCGACTGCCCGACCCTCCCTATGGTCCGGACCGGGCCGTCATGGAGGGCCTGCGTCATGCGGCTGAGGTGGTCGCCGCCACGCAGGGCACCATGCCTCCTGACGGGAGCGGATTGGCGGTAGCGCGAGCGGTCACCTTCGACACTGCCGCCGCGAGAGCCCTGGCGGTGCCCGTCGCGGCCTGGCGCTACGGCGTACGGCTGGCTCTGTGCATCGGTCTGGCGCAGGCCGTCATCTCGCTGATCCCGGTGCCGCGTTCGTACTGGGTGCCGCTGACCGTGACCTTCGTACTCAAGCCCGACTTCGGCTCTGTCTTCTCCCGGGCGGTGCTGCGCATCCTGGGCACCGTGCCGGGGCTGGTGGCCGCGGCCGCGGTCCTTGCGGGCATACCCAGGGGCTGGTGGGACGTGCCGGTCGTTCTCGTACTGGGCGCGCTGGTTCCCGCCCTCACTCCGCGCGGGTACGGCCACCAGACGGCCGCCATCACTCCGTTGATCCTGCTGTTGTCGGACCTGCTCAGCCATCAGGGTGCGACGGTGCTGCTCCCCCGGCTGCTGGACTCCGCGATCGGCTGTGCGATCGCCCTGGTCGCGGGATACCTGCTGTGGCCGGAGAGCTGGCACACCCGGGTGGGAACACGGCTCGCCGATACTGTCGAGGACTGCGCCCGCTATCTGGAGCGGTCGTTCACCGAGACCACCGGATCTGCTCCGGCGGGGCACCTGCGCAGGTGCCTTTACCGAGATCTCTCAGCGGTGCGGATGGAGTTCCAGCGGGCGCTGAGCGAGCCCCCGCCGACCGGCAGAACGGCTGCCGCATGGTGGCCGGTTGTGGCCGCCGTCGAGCGTGTTGTGGACGTGACGACTGCTCTGCGCATCCAGGTCGCGCACGGCGCCGCATCTCCTGCTGCGACCGACGTCGCCCGGCTGGCCCACCGGATCCATCTGCTGGCGGAGATGCTACGCAAGACCCCCTCGCAGTCACCGCCAACGGACGCGTCGACCCCCGGCATCCCCTCGCCGGTGCTTCAGCCGCTGTACCGGGAGGTCGCCGCCCTGGAGGCGGTGACGCGGCACCTTGCGCCGCCGGCTGCGGCATCCCGCGGGATACCGCAGCGGTAAGAAGCACGGCACTCCGCCCTTGCATCAGGGCTGCACGGGCGGAGTGCCGTGCGTGTGGAAGGACTCGATGGTCTTCAGGCCCCAGGCCTGCCCCTTCTTCCGCTCCTCCTCGGTCCACGTGATGAGCGGCCAGTCGGGCGCCAGCACCAGCCGGGTGAGCGGGTTGCACAGCTCGATGCGGTTGCCGCCGGGCTCGTAGACGTACAGGAAGAACGTCTGCTGGATGGCGTGCTTGTGCGGGCCCGTCTCGATGAACACGCCGGTGTCGATGGCGAGATCGGCCGCCCGCAGGATGTCCTCACGCGTGTCGGTCGCGAACGCTATGTGGTGCAGCCGGCCCGTGGAGCCGGTCCAGTCCTCGGTGTAGACGACGTCGTACGACTTGTTGGTGAACGTGAGCCACTGCCCCGCGATCCGGCCCGAGTCCAGGCGGATCTGCTCTGTCGGACGCGCGCCGAGCACCTCGCGCAGGAAGTCACCGTTGGCGGAGACGTCCGACGCCAGGAAGTTGACATGGTCGAGGCGGCGTACGCCGACGCCGTGACCGGGCTTGGCCTGCGGCTGGTTCTTCAGCGCGGGGGCCAGTTCCTTGGGCGCCTGGTACCACTCGGATTCCCAGTACAGGGCCAGTTCGTGGCCGTCCGGGTCGGTGGTGGCATAGAGCCGTCCGAGACCAGGCTCGTCCTCGACCCACCGGCCGGCGCGTCCCGCGTTCTCCAGCTCCTTCACCCGGCGTTCCAGGGCTTCCGCGCTGGAGACGCGCAGCGCGGTGCGACGCACGCCCGACGTGGTGTGGCCGGTGAGGACCAGACTGTGGTGTTCGTAGTCGTCGAAGGTCCGCAGGTACACGGAGTCGCCCGAACGACCGCTGACGGTCAGGCCGAGGTAGTCGGTGAAGAAGCCGACGCTGGCGTCCATATCGGGGGTGAGCAGTTCGACGTGGCCGAGGTGGGCGATGTCGCCGAGAGGCGAGGTCATGACGGTTGTCTCCTTAGGCGAGGGGATGGTGGAATGCCGCCGGCGCGGGGGACGTCGGCTGGTTGCGCAGCGTTTGGACGACGCTGAGGAGGTGGGCGCGTGCCGCGGCTTCGGCCGTATGCGGATCCCTGGCCTTCACCGCGTCGATCACCGCCAGATGCTCACGCAGAGACTGCTCCGGCCGTCCTGGCTGCAACGCCAACTGGTAGTGATGCCGTACGAGTTGGGCATGCAGTCGCTCCAACACCTGGGCCGCAGGCCGTTGCTGTGAGAACGCGACGAGCTGTGCGTGCAGCCGGCGGTTCAGGGCGGAATAGCTGACCAGAGCTCCTTGCGCAACCGCATCGGCCATCTCCTCGCTCAGGTCGTTGAGCTCGTCGATCTGCGCGTCGGTGGCGAGGAGAGCCGCCTTGGCCGCGCACAGTCCTTCGAGCGCCATCCGGCATTCGGTGATCGCGACGGCCTCGTGCACCGAGATCACCCGCACCCGCGCGCCGCGATGGCGCACGCGCTCGACCAAGCCTTCGGCAGTGAGGTCGATCGTGGCGGCACGCACGCTCGCGCGCGTCACCCTGAATCGCTCGGCGAACTCCGGCTCGGGTATCGGCTGCCCCGGCACGAGATCGCCGCGCAAAATGGCCTGCCGCAATTGGTCAAAGACGTGCTTCTTGGCAAGCTCTCCGGAGCCCAAAGGAGTGTCTCCAGGCATCTGCCCTCGCTCAGTAGACGTGATCAGCTGTTTCCCCAGCCGGTGGTGAGGTGTCCTGTCCACGACGGCCCGTTCTCTTTGTGGCGGACGGACTGGCGCCGTGCCGTCTGGTGCTTCGCCGTGCCCTACCCGGTACCGGACGCAATGGACAGCAGGTGTCGCGCTTTGAGCCGCGTCTCCTCCCACTCGCGCTGTGGGTCGGACCCCCACGTGATGCCGGCTCCCGTGCCGAACCGGAGCCGACGCGCTCCACGGTCGATCCAGAAGGTGCGGATTCCGACCGCGAGTTCGCCGCGATTGCGGTCGGCATCGACCCAGCCGATGGCACCGCAGTAGGGGCCGCGCGGGGAGGGCTCCAGATCTTTGATGAGCCGTAGCGCCCGCTCCTTGGGAGCTCCTGTCACGGAGCCCGGCGGGAATGCTGCCTCAAGCAGGTGCGGCCACCCCAGACCCTCGGCCAGCTCGCCCTCCACCGAGGAGACGAGATGAACCAGCCCTGGGTGCTTCTCGATCGCGCACAGATCGGGGACGCGGATGCTTCCAGGGGAGCACACCCGGCCCAGGTCGTTGCGGACCAGGTCCACGATCATGACGTTCTCGGTGCGGTCCTTCTCCAGCAGGTCATCTTCCGTGCGCCCCGTCCCCTTGATCGGGCCAGAGTTCACCATCCTGCCGCAGCGGCGCAGGAACAGCTCCGGCGACGCCGTCGCGACCTCGAGTCCGTGACCGCGAAGACGGACGACTCCGCCGTGGGGGGCGGGATTATGCAGACGCAGCAGCCCGGCCAGGGCTGTGATGTCAGCCTCGGAAGAGACCGGAGCTGACAGGACACGGCACAGATTGGCCTGGTACACCTCCCCGGCGGCGATGTGCTCACGGATGCGGTGCACCGCCGAGGTGTAGCTCCTCCGGTCAAGCGAGGTAGACCAGTCCTGTGGCCTGGGGCCATGCCATGGCGAGGACGGGGATGCCGTGGGCGAAGGTGTTCGGATGTCACGGAAACGTGCGCAGACCACCTCACCTTCGAAGGTGACCACCACGGCCCAGAAGCCCTGCGAGTCCAGTGCCGCGAGGTCACTGGTGACGTCCAGGAGGTTGGTCGCGAGGACCCCGTCCCAGCGCGCCATGGCGTCGCGGTCGTACACCGGAAGTCCTCCTGTCCTGCTCGCAGCCGTGGAGTGTGCGGACGGATAGCGCCTGCCAAGAGGGCAAAGCAGCGCCCCGGGGGCTACGGCGACTGTGTACGGGCCTGCATTCCTTCCGTATGGGAGGCCCACAGGTTCCGGACCGTGCAGCCGGTTGCGGCTCCGCACTCCAGCAGTAATCTACTCAGCAGACAAACATTCTGTCTAGAAGACGGCGATGTGCCAGGATGGAGGGTCATGGTCCGGGTCACCGTCGGCAGGCCGGGGACGATGACCAGCTGTCCCGCCTCTCCGCCGCAGAGCGCACCCGTTAGCCGAGTTCAGGAGCAGCGGCTCGACGCGCGACGAGATCCGCCGCCGAACCATGGAGCGGGCGCTGCGGCTGCTGGTTGACCATTCCGCGGGGCTCTATCAGCGAATCCGTCGGTTAGTGCTCTGACTGCATAGCCACCTCAGGCAGTTACGCGTCAAGTCGGCTGCTGGAGGCGGTCGAACAGGCGGGTGCCTTGGTCAAACGGTCCGTTCCCCGCCATAGACGCGCGGGAGCCGCCCCGCACGAGGCGGAGCGGGTCCTGCGAGCAGGTTCAGGGAACGAGCACGATACGGATCGGATCGCCTATCTTCTTCTCCAACTGTGTGACGGCGTCGGCCGCATCGGCCAGTGGGACGCGAGCGGTGACGGACGGCGCCAGGTCGATTCGGCCGACCGAGGCCAGGCCGACCAGCAGGTCCAGGTCGTGCTCGGAGGATCCGTAGTGGCCGCGGATCTGGTTGCGACGGGTGCTGAAGGTGATGCTGTCGGCGAGGGTGACCGGCTCGGGGGTCAGTCCTGCGAGCACCAGGGCGCCGCCGAAGCCGAGCACGGCGATCGCCTGGTCCCGTACCGCCGGGAAGCCTGCGAAGTCGAAGGCGACGTCCAGGCCCTGGCCACGGGTGGCCTCGCTCACGGCGTCGGCGAAGTTTGGCGCGCCGGGGTCGAGCGCGAGGTCGGCGCCGAAGGCGAGGGCGCGTTCCCGGGCCGCCGGGCGCGGATCCACGGCGATGAGGGGCGCCGCACCGATCAGGCGGGCGACGCGGACGCCATGTGCGCCCAGGCCTCCGACGCCCCAGATCCCTACGGACTGTCCGGGACGGACCGCGCCGGTCGTGACGACGGCGGAGTAGGGGGTGGAGACGGCGTCGGGGATGATGGCGGCCTGCTCGAAGGGCAGGTTGTCGGGGATGGGGACGAGGGTGTCCTCGCGGGCGATGACGTACTGGGCCCAGCCGCCGTCGTAGTCGACTCCCATGGTCATCCCCTGCTTGCAGAGGAAGCCGCGCAGGCAGGCATCGCACTTTCCGCAGGTCTTGCCGGCATGGAGGACGACCCTGTCGCCGGGGGTCCAGCAGCCGAGCACGTCCGGGCCGAGGGTGTGGACCACACCGGCGACTTCGTGCCCGAGCGTCAGCGCCCCGGAACTCGTGACGGCGTCGTCGGGGCGGAAGGGGACCAGGGTGCCGTCGACGAGGTGCACGTCGGACAGGCAGACCCCGGCCGCCTTGACTTCGACCAGGACCTCTCCCGGACCCGGTACAGGGATGGGGACCTCCTCCACCGCGAACGTGTGGCTGTCGAGGTGGAGACGTCCGGCGAGCATCGAGTTCATTGCGTGAACCCTTCCTGAGAGTGGAGCCGTAGGGGGTCTCGTACGAGGCCGGGGCAGCCGTCGGTCCGCGACCGCCCCGGCCCGTGCTGCTCGGTCAGGGCGCCCAGACGTCCTCGACGTAGCGGCCCGAGTCGGTCATCGCGGTCAGCCACGCGGCGGCGGCTTCGTCGTCGGCGCCGGTGTGCTCGCGGTAGAGGGCCCGGAAAGCCTCCCGTACGCCCGGTGCCATCCGCCGGCCGTCGCCGCAGACGAACACCAGGCCGCCGGCCTGCAACAGCCTCCACACTTCGTCGCCCTCCCGGGCGATGCGTTCCTGCACGAACCGGACGCCGTCCTGTGGGGCGTGCATGAAGGTGGGCCGCAGACTGACGGCTCCTGCACTCTGTGCCTTTTCGAGTTCGTCACGGTGGAGGTAGTCCACGTCGGGGTGGTCGCAGCCGAAGTAGCACAGCAGTGTTCCGGTGAATCCGCTGTGCAGACGGTCCAGCACGGCGCCCCGGAAGGGCGCGAGCCCGGTGCCGGCACAGACCAGAATGACGGGGATGCCGGTGTCCTCAGGCATCCGGAACGCCTCCCGACACGGCAGCACGCGCGCCTGCAGGACGTCTCCGGGCCTGACCGTCTGGAGATGGTGCGAGGCGATGCCGCTGAAAGTGCCGGAGCCGCTGCGGTGCGGGGCATGAAGCAGCGAGACCATCAGATCGACCTCGCCGGGGTTCGCCGCAGCCGAGGAGGAGATGGAGTAGTCCCGCGGCCGCAGCACCGGCAGCATCTCCAGGAACCGCTCGATCGGCAGCGCGCAGGACGCGTACCGCTCCAGCAGGTCCAGCACGCTGATGCCGCGGTCGGTGACCTGCTCGCGGAAGAGGTCCGGTTGCGCGGAGGCGAGTTCGGCCAGCGGGCGCCGCTCGGGCGGGCACTCGGTGTGGGCAGCCAGCGTGGCGACCTGCTCCTGAGTGGCCGTCTCCTGCAACTCTACAAAGTCGGCCAGCAGCTGACGTAGCGTCAGAGGCCGGTCGATGGGCAGGGCATGGCGGCTGCGTCGGCGCGTGGTCAGCCGTACGGTGCGGTCGAGGTCCAGGTCGAAGCGGTCGGCGACCCTCTGGACGAGGCTGTCCGGGTTGCGCGGGAGGACGGCCAGGTGGTCGCCCGTCTGGTAAGCGGCCCCTTCGGGCAGGCGCAGCGTCAGGAAGTACTTGGAGCGGCCGAGGGGATGGTCCGTGTCGACCAGTTCCCGTGCCTGAAGCACCTCCATGGGCCGCAGGCCGTGCCGTGCGGCGAGGGCGCCGTTGGCCGACGCTGCCGCGTCCTCAAGCTGGTACAGCCCGAGGTCGGTGTCCGGCTCGTCGGCGGGTGCGACTGTGGCCGTCGTTCCGTACTTCGCCAGCAGGGCGTCCCACAGGTCGCCGGTCCACTGGCGTACGGTGCCCTCGAAGTCGCCGGCCGCGTCCGCCGCACCACGTTCCAGTAGCCGGGTGGCGCCGGCGGCCTCGAGGCGCTCGTCGATGAGGGTGGGGATGCGCTGGTAGGTGGCGGCCCAGTTGCGGTCCCCCACCCCGAGCACGGCGTAGGTGAGGCCGTCGAGGGAACCTGGCTGGAGTCCTTCCAGCCAGGCCACGAACTCGGCTGCGTCGTCGGTGGGCCGGCCGTTGTAGGAGGCGGCGACGATCACCAGGGGGCCGTCGGTGTTCAGCTTGGTCACCGCCTCGTCGAGCGGTTGGACGGTGGAGGTGAAGCCCCGGTCGTCGCCGTCCGCCGCCAGATCGCGGGCGATTCCCGCGCCGGTGCCCAGGTTGGAGCCGTGCAGCACGGTCAGCGCGGTGCCCGCGGCGGAACGGGCGGCGGAGGTTGCCTGGGCCAGGGGGGCGTGGGCCTGGCTGGCTGTTCCCGGGGGAAGGCGACGTTCGGACGGTGTGCGCCGGGCCGGGCTCAGGTGGAAGTCACCCGGCTTGATGGTGAGCGTCCGATGGATCTTCAGCTGGTAGTCCGTGTGGTCGATCAGCCGGTAGCGGTGGACCAGCAGGCCGAGCACCAGCGTCGCCTCGTGTAGGGCGAACTGCCGTCCGATGCAGGCTCGTTCACCGTTTCCGAACGGTTTGAACGCGTGCACGGACCGGGCCTCCACCCGCTCCGGCGAGAACCGGTCCGGGTCGAACAGCTCGACATTGTCACCCCAGACGGGGTCCCGGTGCAGCGCGGAGGGGAGGATGGTCATCATCTCCCCCTTGCGTACCGCGTACTTGCCCGCGACGACCGTGTCCTCGAGTGGCGTCACGGTGAAGGCGCTGGCAGTCGGCCACAGCCGCAGGCTCTCGTTGAGCACCTGCCGGATGTAGCCGAGCTTGCCGATGTCGTTGTACGTCGGGTCCGGCTCGTCGGTGTCGCCCCACAGGGCGTCCACCTCCGCCTGGGCGCGTGCCAGCACCGCGGGGTGCTTCAGTAGGTAGTAGAGGGCGAAGGACAGAGCGCCGCTGGTGGTCTCGTGTCCGGCGATGAGAAACGTGATCACCTGGTGGCGGATGTTCTCGTCGTCCAGCGGGGTGCCGGTGACCTGGTCGCTGGTGTGCAGCATCCGCCCCAGCAGGTCGTCGGTGCTCATGTCACCGGATGCCTTGCGCTCCCGGATGACCTCGTCGACCAGGTCCGCCATCAGAGCACTGTCCCGCTCGAACTGGTCGGTCGGCAGGTCCGCCCCGGCGGGCCCCTCGGCCTGGGCCTGGGCGTACAGCAGCGCCCTCGACATGGCGGTCACGAACGGGTGCAGTTCCTCGCGGCGAAAGGACTCGAAGTCGTAGCCGAAGCCGCACAGGCCGATGGTGTCGAACGTCAGCCGGGTCATGCCACCCGGAACGTCCACCGGTGTCCTGGTCTCCGCCGCACGGTCCCAATTCGCCAACAGTGCCCGGGCCACCCGGAGCATCGTGCCGTGGTAGTCGCGCATGGCGCCCAGAGAGAAGGCGGGCATCAGGACGTCGTGGGCCTTGCGCCAGTTGGGCTCGTCGCTGTGCGCCGTGAACAGACCGTCCCTGGCGAAGAGGCGCACCCCCTGCAGAATCTCGTCGATCTCCTTACAGAACCGGCTCTCATCGGCCAGTTCCGTCACCAGGTCCAGCCCGGACACGATGATGAGATCCGCACCCCCGCCACGAAGCCGGTAGACCGGCCCGAGTTCCCTGGCCTGCCGGATCATGTACGCAATCACGTCAAAGCCGGAGGGAGCGTCGCCGGTGACGGGCGGCGGCGGTTCGGGGATGTGCTCGATCATCGACGGGGTCGCATGGGTCATGGGGGGAAGACCTTTCGGATGTGTCCGTGCGGAAGTTCTGCTCACGACCGTAGGCCGACCAGCCCAGACGATGAATACTTGTTCGTCTTCATTACTTGCGCGATAGTCTGACCATGTGACTACTGATCCGCTGTCAGACGCCCTCGTCGTCGCCGACGCCCGCTCCGTCCTCACAGGCGGCATCACGGCCGGCGGCGACTGGGCCCTCAGCCTGCCCGCCGAGGACTGGCTCCGGGTCTATGCGCTGGTGAAGGGCGCCTGCCTGATGAACGTCGGCGGCGGCGAACTCCTGCGCCTGAAGGAGGGGGACGTCGTCGTCGTCGACGGCAGGCACGAGGTCTTGGTGTGCAGCAGCCCGGGCGTGGAGCCGGTGAACCTAGACGACATCCACCCTTCCCCCGAGACCAACATGGCCCATCTCGGCGACGGGGACGACGTCATCGGAATCTCCGGCCACATCGACCTCAGCCGGGACTCCGGCGAACTGCTCCGCGAAGCCCTCCCTCCGCTGATCCTTGTGCGGTCCGAGGCGGCAGAAGCGCCCGCACTGAGCTGGCTCGTCGGGCAACTGATGAAGGAGACGGGAACGGGCCGACTCGGCTCCGAGTTCGTTTCGAACCACCTCGCCCAGGTGCTGTTCATGCACGTCCTACGGGTCTGCCTCGCCGACCCCAGCACACTCCCCGTCGGCTGGCTGCGCGCCCTCGCCGACTCGCGCCTGGCTCCGGCCCTGCACCTGATGCACGGCAACCCGTCCCACCCGTGGCAGCTCACCGAACTGGCCCGTGGGGCAGCCATGTCCCGGGCCACCTTCGCGCTCCGCTTCAAGGAGGCGGCGGGTGTGCCGCCCCTGACTTACCTCCTCAACTGGCGAATGCGCCTGGCTGCCCGGCACCTGCGGCAGGAGCAGACCCCGGTCGCTGTCATCGCCCAGCAGGTCGGCTACACCTCCGAGAGCGCCTTCAGTAGCGCCTTCAAGCGCACGATGGGTCTCGCGCCTCGTCGCTACCGGAACAACGCCCGGGGACGAGAGGCGAGTTGAGCTCATCGCTCATGCGCGACGGCTACTCCGCGCGATCTGCATACGGGTTCTCACCCGCTTCTGTCGATCTGCGCAGCGGGCTGCGAACTCGTGAGCCCGTCAACTGGGTGGTCGGAACGCACCGTTCTTCCAACAGGCCGACGACGTCCGCCGGCTCACCGGGCCTTGACCAGGACCGTTCGGCGGTGGCCCGCCTCCGGGAGGCAAGGTCCTGTGGGCCGAGGGCCCGGCGCCGGGACACGGCGCCCCGAGGATGACTGACAGCGTCGGGGCTACGGCAGCTCTCTTGTCCCGGCCGCCTATCCAGCCACGATGGTCGGGAAGCCCTGACAAGTTCCGGGGGGCCCGGGCCGCGCGTTGACGGGGGCGAAGCGGGGCGTCTTTGACAGTGGTGCACGGTCGGCCGAGGTCGATGGCGCCGTCGTCGGTCACTACGGTGATGTGTGCGCTCGTATCAGAAACGAACGGCCCCCACGGGCAGGTCCCCCTCCGCCATCAGGGGCAGCTCGACAGAGGTGAGCATGTCGCGGTAGCGATCCGCCAATTGCGAAGGGTGCTTTCGGCTGTATGCCACGAGCTCCCGGTAGAACCCGGGCCCGATTCTCCGCGCGTGTCTGGCCCATCCCAGGGGCACCGCGTTCTCGGGCGCCACAGTCATGCCGAGGCCCTCGACCGCGAACAGGAGAGCCGCCGACACCTGGCCCGTGCGGGCCACGGCACGCGGTGTGAACCCGAGATGGCCCGTGACCCGGTCCACGACCTCGCTCATGCCTTGTTCCGCTTCGTAGAGCACCCAGTCGGCATCGGCCAACTCAGCCGGTTCGGCAATCGCGCCCGCACCATGTTCGACGGGGCCGAACACGACCATCTCCTCATAGCCGAGTGACACAACCGGTCCCTCCCACGAGGGTGGCCGGGGCCCGACCGCGATATCCCCCTGGCCGCTTCGCACGGCGTCCTCCAAGGCACGTCGGTGCGAGAAGTCGTGCAGCCGCAGCACCGTCGCGGGGAACAACGTGTGCCACCGCGCCGCCGACGACGGCAGGACGCCGGATGCCACCGATCTCACGGTCAGGACGTGCACATCGCCGCTACGCCCCTCGACCACCTGCCGAACGGAGTCGTGGGCTTCCTGAATCGCCTGGACGGCGCGCTGGGCATGGGGCAGGAGAATCCGGCCGGCCGGGGTCAATGCGACACCATGGCGACCGCGTTCGAGCAGTTCAGCCCCAAGTTCCTTCTCAAGAGCGCGGATCTGCTGGGACAGCGAGGGCTGGGCGACGTACAGCCGGACAGCGGCTCCACTGAAGGAACCGGCCTCGCAGATGGCGATGAAGTACTCCAGCTGACGCAGCTGCATACGATCAAGCTACTCCTGCCTCAGTGGCCACTGGCTCAGCTCTTGAGTGGGTGGTCGGTGCGGTTCCATCAGGCGGTGAGGACGACCCTGCTGTCCTTGCGCGCCAGTCGTGCCAGCAGGTAGTCGACCTCCGCGCGGGCCGCGGCGGACAGGCGGGCACCAGGCCTGCGCTGCGCGTCGGATGTCAGCAGGCCCCGCCGCTTCATCACGTACTTGCGCACGGCCAGACCGATGCCCGGCTGCTGCTCGTAACGCATCAGGGGCAGGTGGGCGTCGAAGAGATCATGGGCGGCGTCACGGTCGCCGTCCGCCGCGTGGCGCACCACGTCCACGAGAAGCTCGGGAACGCAGTAACCCGTCATCGCGCCGTCCGCACCGCGCTCGGTCTCGAAGTCGAGGAAGAGGCCACCGTTGCCGCACAGGATCGACAGGCGGGGCATGTCACCGGCAGCCTCCATCTGCCTCAGGCTGCTGATCTTCTCCAAGCCCGGCCAGTCCTCGTGCTTGAGCATCACGCACCCGGGCAGGGTGTTGGCGATGCGGGCGATGACGGACGGAGACATCTCCACGGAGAACGACAGCGGGTAGTCCTGGATCACGAAGGGCACGTCATCGCCTATGGCTGCGGCGGCTCCCTCGTAGTAGGCCACGATCCGGTCGTCCGTCCGCAGCGTGTTGGGCGGAGCGATCATGACGCCGGACGCCCCCGCCGACATGACCTCGGTGGCCAGCGCTTCCATCGCGGCATAGCCGGGCGCCGACACCCCTACGACAACCGGCAGATCGGTCTGCTTGAGCACGTGCCTGACGACGCGCACGCCCTCCTCGTGGGACAGCTTGGGAGCCTCGCCCAACTGGCCGAGAAGGGTGAGGCCCGAGACACCCACAGATGTGTAGAACTCCGTGAGTCGGCTAAGCGAGTCGAAATCGATGGCCCCATCGGCGTCGAACGGGGTCGGCGCGATGGCGAATACGCCCTGTGTCATGCGAGTCAGCAGTGACATACCGCAACCTTCTGTAATCAGCTGTCAGATTCAAATGCAGGCGATGAGGCCGCCGTCGACCCTGACGACAGAGCCGGTGATGTAGGCGGCGTGCGCGCTGGCCAGGAAGGCGACCGTGGCCGCGTACTCACGGGGTTCGCCATAGCGGCCCACAGGGATCGACGCGACGCTCTCCGCAGTTGCCTGTTCGACGGTCTTTCCCTCACGGTCGGCTTTTGAACGGTCCAGGAACTGCACCCGTTCCGTGCGGATCCGGCCGGGAACAATGACGTTACTGGTAATCCCGTCGGCCGCGACTTCCCGGGCCAGGGTCTTGGACCATCCAAGGAGGCTGGCGCGAAGGGTGTTCGAAAGTCCCAGGTTGGGAATGGGGGAAACCACACCAGAGCTGGTGCTGGTGATGATTCGGCCCCAGCCTCGACTTCTCATCGACGGTGCCACCCTATCGGTGATCGCCATCACGGACAGCACCATCGACTGGAAGTGACTCAGCCAGACGTCGTGCCCCTGACCCAACACAGGTGAGGGCGGCGGCCCGCCGGTGTTGTTGACGAGGATGTCGACCGGCCCGAGGGAATCCTCGATCAGTGCGATATTCGAGTCGATCGCACCCATGTCGCCGAGATCCCACTGCACCTCCAGCGCGTTTCCGCCGGCACCCTTCACCGCCTCAGCGCGCTTTTTCGCCGCCTGCAGATTGATGTCGGCTACGGCAATGTTGGCGCCCTCTTCCGCGAGTGCCTGCGCGATCGCGCCGCCGATTCCTCCGCCTCCACCCAGCACAAGTGCGGTTTTTCCAGAAATCCCCAGGTCCACGGTTCATCTCCTCATGGTGCTCCACCAGAAATACGGTGAGTCGCGTTTTTTGGAGGACTGTGTCACATCGGGCATGCCGTGACCAATAGGAATGTGGCCCGGATCGTATAGGAAACCCCTATGCGTTATCCGTAGGACTGGCGGCATGAGTGTGGCAAGGATAGTTACGGGCGGTGCACGTCCCCTCCCCCGAAGCCGATGCGTGGCCTCCTTGCCCGCAGTTGGAGACTTGATATGTCCTTGCCGGAAACCATGCAGGCGGCAGTGCTGGGCGAGCCCGGCGTCATCCGGACGACTACCTTGCCCGTGCCTCAAGTGGGTCCGGAAGACGTTCTGGTCCACGTCCGCAGAGCGTCCTTGTGCGGCACGGACCTCAAGGTCCGAAGTCGGCACTTCTTCCCTGACGGCGGGCCGGCCCCCGATGTCTTCGTTCCGGGGCACGAATACGCGGGAGTCGTCGTCGCGGTCGGGGACACCGTCGACGAATTCGACGTCGGCGACCGCGTCGTCACCGAGGCGCACCGCGGCTGCATGCGCTGCGCCAACTGCCTGGCCGGCGGTTACACCGACTGCCTCAACTACGGTCACCGGCACAAGGGTCACCGTGTGCAGGGGATGACGGTGAACGGGGGGTTCGCCGAGTACGCGCTCAACCACGTCTCCACCCTTCACCGGCTTCCGGACTCGGTCGACTTCGACGCGGCGGTCGTGCTGACGACGGTGGGCACGGTCATGCACGCCTTCGACGTACTCGACTCCCTGCTGGTCGGCGCGAGTGTCGCCGTGATCGGGCCGGGCCCGATCGGGCTGCTCGCCACCCAGGTCGCCCGCGAGCTCGGCGCGCGGACGGTGGCCCTGATCGGCACACGTGACGCCCGCCTGGAGATCGGCAAGTCGTTCGGTGCGGACCTCGTGCTCAACTCCCGGCACGAAGACGCCGTTGCTGCGGTGCGTGAGGCGACGCAGGGCATGGGCGCGGACATCGTCCTGGAATGCTCGGGCGCTCCCAGCGCGGTCGACGACGCCCTCCGCATGGCCAGGCGAGCCGGCAAGGTCGTGCTCGTAGGCTTTTTCGAAGAGCCGGTGTGCGCCGATCTCAACCATGCCGTGATGAACGGCATCTCGATCGACACGGTCCGCGGCGAGGGCACCGGATCGCTGGCCCGTGCCGTCTCCCTCGCGGCCCGCGGACGCCTGCGCACCGCTGAACTGGTCACGCATCACTTTCCCCTGCGGGACGTCGCCGAAGCCTTCGACACATACGCCGAACGCCGGGGCAACGCCATCAAAGTCATGCTGGACGTGTCCGAGGACGGAAGAACGCACCGGTGACGACGAACGGCCACAACGACCCGATGCCGCCTGCCCCGGCGCCCGGCCGCGAGAGGGCGGCTGCGGCCATGACGCGCGCTGCCGCCACCTGGCTGGGCACCTTGAGCCAGGAGCAGCGGCACTTCGCCCTGTACGACTCGCCCCTCGACCCCGCAGCGGAGGAAGAGCGACTGCGGTGGTTCTACACGCCGACCGATCACGGCGGACTGGCGGTCCGGGAGCAGAGCGCCTACCAGCAGAGCCTGGCCATGCAACTGGTGGCGACCGGGCTGTCCGAGGCCGGGTATGCCACGGTCGCCACGGTGATGGGTCTGGAGAACGTCCTGGACCAGGTCGAAGGGTGGCGGATCAGCTGGGGGCGAGAGCGCGGGCGCGATCCCGGCCTGTACTGGCTGAGGATCTTCGGCCGGCCCGGCGACCCGGTCTGGGCCTGGCGCTTCGGCGGCCACCACATCTCCCTGAACAACCTCATCGTGGCGGACCGACTCGTCTCGACGACACCGTGCTTCATCGGCGCCGACCCCGCGAAGACCGCACTGCTGGGCGGATCCCTCAACGCTCTCGGAGGGATCGAGGACCAGGCACGGCAGCTGGCACGGACGCTCACCGCACCGCAATGGCGCCAGGCACTCCTCCACCCGTCAGCCGTGTCCG
The DNA here is from genome assembly GCF_050936785.1 of Streptomyces sp. CA-249302. Lineage (NCBI taxonomy): Bacteria > Bacillati > Actinomycetota > Actinomycetes > Kitasatosporales > Streptomycetaceae > Streptomyces > Streptomyces sp. CA-249302. Next base: position 63,839 of record NZ_JBNJMG010000002.1, read on the forward strand.
ACATCGTCTCCGGCAACCGGCCGCACATCCGCCACGGCGACACCATGATGCACATGCAGGACCTGTGGCGGGGGCGTTTCGCGGACCCGGCCCTCACGTCTCTCGTCGACGACATCGACCGACGGGCCGAGGCAGACAGCGGCTACACCGAGGACGACCACGCGCGCGTGGCGATCACCGTCCCCCCCAAGGGCATCAGCGGGCGCGACCTGGACGAAGAGCAGCGCCGCGGGCTGCGACGGCTGCTCTTCCTGTACACAGGCCGGGCCCCACAGGACCTCGCCACGGAATACAGCGCCCACTACGCCTCCGACAGCGTCCTCGACGAGATCCACTTCAGCTGGGCCGGAAGCCTGGATGCCGGCGAACCGCACTACTACCGGCTTCACGGGCCCAACGTCCTCATCGAGTACGACAACACCCAACGGCACGCCAACCACGCCCACTCGGTATGGCGCGACCCGGCCTGCGACTTCGGCCTGGACGTCCTTGCGGAGCATCGAGCGCGGTCGGAGCACTGACGGGCCGTCCGGTCAGGCGGTCTCGGGCATGGCGTGCCGGGCCATGCCCTTGCGGTCGTAGGAGCGGGTGCCGAGGAAGCCGACGAGGACACCGAGCACGACCGCTGCGAGACAGGCGATCACAGCCCGGCCCAGGCCTGAGTCCCAGGTGGCTCCGAAGTAGAGAACCGAGCGGGTGCCGAGGTAGATCTGGTGCATCGGTTCGAATGAGGAAAGGAACCGGAGGAAGGAAGGACTGGCCTCAAGCGGCATCGTGCCTCCCGAACTGGGAACCGACAGCACGATGAACAGGAAGAGGTTGACCACCATGCCCAGGCCGCCCAGCAGCGCGAGTATCGACTGAACGACCACGGCGACGGCGGTGATCGCCAGCGCACTGAGCATCCACAGAGTCCATGGGTGCTCCAGGGGCATGCCGGCCCAATGGGCCACCCCCAGATACACCGTGCCGACCACCATCGCGATGCCGGTCATGAGGGCCCACTTCATCGCGAGGGTGGCCAGTCGGCTGTGGCCTGAATTGCCCTCCAGCCGGTAGACCGGTCCCATCTCCGTCGGGATGAAGCCCAGGTAGGCGTCGACGAGGTTGCTGGCGATCAGGGACCCGGTGAAACCGGCCATCACGAGAAGCAGTGCGTAGTACATCGCCGACATCCCGTTGCCCGTCCCGTCGGGGACGTTCTGGAACGGCGTGATCTGGACGTTCATGGGGTCGGAGAGGACCACGCGCGCGGTCTGCGACAGGCTTCGGTCGTGAGAGGCACCGGTGGCCCCGGCTGACGTCACGGCCGTGATGAGCTCCTTGCCCACCTCCTGGTTGGCCCGCGCCAATGCCTGGCCGGCGAACGAGGTGACGATGGACGCACTGGAAGCGCTGGCGAGCTGGTTGGTGTAGACGGTGACGTCGGGTCGCTCGACGGAGCCGTTGGACGTCACGGCCGTGGAGAGTGTCACCAGCTTCCGGCTGAGGTCGCGGGGCAGGACGATCGCGCCGTAGGTCTTCGCCTTCCCCATCTCGTTCTTCGCGTCGGCGAGGCTGAGTGTGTGCAGGTCGAACTTGCCGTCGGCGGCGTTCTTGCGCAGATTGTCGACGATCTGTTCGCCGACGTTGGTGCGCTGCCCCGAGGCGGTGGTGGCCCCGGTGTCGGCGTTGACGATCGCGATCGGGAAGTCGTCTATGTCGTCGGGTGAACTGACCATCCCGCCCAGGTACATGGCGGCCAGGACCGCCATGACGACGGTGACGAGTATCGAAGGCATGAGCCACATACGTGGGCCGGGCCTGCTGTGCGTGGAGTCCTTGCCGTCCGCCATCGTGGCGCGCCTTCCCTAGAAGTTTATGGATACATGGTAACCGTAATAATGCCCGCCTCGCACCCTGCCACTGCGCGGAGCCGTGCCGCTGTCGAAAACGGATACGATAAGACCGAAACTTCTGCGTCGATGCATGACCTCAGACCCGGATGAAGGGTGACCGCTTCATGGCTTCCAAGGTTCAGCCCGCCCCAGGAAGCCCCGCCTGGTGGGCCGGCCGAACACCCGCGCCCGCGTACCGGCGAGGACGCCCGCCGATGGATGCCGGACGGATCATCGACACGGCCCTGAAGCTCATCGACGAGGTCGGGATCCAGGCGCTGACCCTGCGCATGCTCGCCGATGCCCTGAACTCGGGCACAGCGACGCTCTACCGGCACTTCGACAGCAAGGACGAACTCCTTGCTCTTGTCGCGGACAGAATCCTGGGCGAAGTCCGCGTCTCCCCCGAGGAGTTGGACGGTCTGTCCTGGCGGGAAGCCGTGACCGTGTCAGCGGAGGCGTTCTACGGCACGCTGTGCCGACACCCCCAGGCGATCTCGCTCCTGGCGGCCCAGGTTCCCGTCGGCCCCAACAGCCTCCGCGCAAGGGAACGGCTCATCACACTGTTCCTGAGTCACGGCTTCTCGGTCGCCTCGGCCGCCCGCGCCTTCACGGCCATCGGCCACTACGTGATCGGCTTCGCCATCCAGCAGCACGGCCCCGGGGCGCCAGGCCCAGAGGACCACCTCAGTCTGAGGGACTACTACAACTCGCTTGACCCGGACGGCTATCCGGCCACGATCGCCGCGTCCGAGGAGTTGACCTCCGTACTGCCGCACGAGGAGTTCCGGTTCGGTCTGGACCTGCTCCTCGACGGGCTGGAGCAAATCAGGCTCAACTCGCCTCCGCAGCCTGCGCAGGCCAGGGCCGATCAGTGATGCGGTCCAGCGGCGCCATCGCGTCGCCGGACCGTCTCATCGCCAGCCGATCCAGTCGGCCACGGCACGGCCCATGACCAGCTCCAGATCGCGGCCCCGCAGCCAGGGCAGCTCCTCGGTAAACATCGTCACCGCCTCGCGCCACGAACAGTGCAGACGCGTGATGTCGGTGCCCCAGAACATCCGCTCGGCGCCATAGGCGTCGAAGACCTGCCGCAGCATGCCGTGGGTGCTCTCGAACGGGTACGCATCCGTAGCCATGCTCGGCACCGCCGTCGCCTTCATCCCGATGTTGGGATGCCGCGCGAGGGCCAGGAGGGCATCGAGGTGCGCAGCCGCGTCCGGCAGTTTCTCCCAGGGGGCGACCGCAAGATGGTCGATCAGCAGACGCATGTTCGGATATCGGGCGGCGATGTCGCTGACGGCGGGCAGCTGCGGGGGCAGCACCATGATCCCTACGGGAATGCCCCGGCGGTCTGCGGCCTCCCAGAGCCAGTCGAGCCCTCCCGAGGCGAGGCGTTCGGCCACCGCAGGCTCCGCCAGAATGAAGCGCAGGCCCAGCATGCCTGGCTTGTCCAGGCATTCATCGAAGAGGGCCTCGTCAGCGGCCTCGTCGAGGGAGAACCAGCCGAGGGTCGCGAATCGCTCGGGATGCGCCTTCGCCGCTAGCACGGCGTAGTCGTTGGCGTCGGCGTCCCAGACCGCCGGACAGTTGACGACACGGTCCACGCCGGCCTCGTCCATGTCACGCAGGGCGGTCTCGACGGTGTACGGCGCCCGCCAGTGATGCGGCGGCGCGCTCGCGCCGGCCCAGAGATGAACCTGTGCGTCGATGATCTTCATGGGGGTGTTCCTCTCAGTTCGCGAATTCGGGAGCGGGCAGACCGCCCAGACGAGCCGCCATCCAGTCCGCGATGAGTGCGTCACGATCGTGCTTGTGGTTGTAGACGCAGTGGTTTCCGTCGGAGAAGATGACCATCTGCTTGTCGTCCGTCGGTGCGCCCTGCAGAAGGATCTGCGCAAGGTCCACCGAGACCAAGGGGTCCGCGCCGCCCTGCACCACCAGCAGCGGATAGCCGGTGTTGGGCCCGTCCTCGAGCGGAGTAACGGTCTTCCAGACGTCCACCCCACGGTCCGGGTCCTCGGTTCCACAGAGGGCCACCATCTTCGAGAAGAAGGTCCCCATGGTCGGAGGCACGAGCCAGGGGGCATGGATGCCGCCGTTGTCGACACAAGCCCGGATCCGGGTGTCCTGGGACGCGACGGCCATGGCGATGCTGCCTCCCATGCTGTTGCCGATGAAGCCGATCGGGCGGCCGGGCGAACGCTCGTCGAGGAAGTCCACCGCTCGCCCGTAGGCGTCGCGCCACTGGGCGGTGAGGTAGTGCTCGTGCGCGAGCCTTGTTTCGCCCTGGCCCGGGCCGTCGAGCAGCAGTGTCTCGACGCCTCGGGCCGCGAATGCCTCGCCGATGCTGTCGAAATCCATCGCCCAGCCCTCGACGCCGCCGATGACGACGGCCGAGCCGACCGGGGTGCCGACCACGGGGACCAGCCACCCCACCAGCGGACCATCATCCGTCCGGATCATGACGCGCTCACGGTCACCACAGGCGTCGGCGGCCTGTTCAAAGAGGTCCGCGGCCCGCGCGAAGATCGCCCGGCGCTCCGCGGTGTCCGACAGCATCATCATCTGGCTCATCCGCAGCAGGGCGGACGCACGGCGCAGGTACGTGATGCGCGTGGGCTTCCCCGCGGCTCCCACGGCACTCTCGACGCGACGCAGGCACACTTCCGCCAGTTCCGTGGCGGCCGAACGCCAGCCCTGCCCCTCGACCACGCGGGCGCGCAGCTCGACCGCATCCGCGTAGTCGACGCCGTAGCCGGTCATCCGCTCCAGCGAGAACTGGCGCAGCCCGGCCTGCGATTCGACACTCAGCTTCGACGTGGCCTCCTCCGTCTCCGCGCGGCTGCCGACGAACGTCAGGGTCACGACGGGGGCCGTGCGCCCCTCGGTGACCTCCTGTGGTGCTGACATTCCGAAGCTCCTCGTTGTTCGGCCCGGCGTGATGAGGTGCGCCAGGGCGGCTGTCCGGCGAGCTGCAGCGACGCGGGAGGTTCACCTCGTCGTCGGCGCGCAGCTGTGAAGATGGGTTGAAGTCCGGCGCCGCCTTGAAGAGTGCGAAGCGCCGGGCAGCGGCCCGTCCCGAGCCGCCAGCCATGATTTCGAGTACAGGGTATCCGTAACTCTGTCTTGATACAACGGATACCGCTGCCGGGTGGTGACCAGCTCCTGGATGGGGCGAGAAACGCCTGGCGACGCTCGACGACGCGAGTCAGGGCACCAGAACGACACGCTCGGACATGCCGGCGGTCGCGGCCCAGACCTGCTCAACCTCCGCGAGCGGGACCGCGCGCGCCCTGACGTCGAACCCGCCGCGCACGACCGCGGCGGCCAGCTTGGGTAGTTCCTTGACGAAGTCGCGGCCGGGAACCGAACCGATGCCACTGCCCACGATCTTGAGCCGAGTCGAGCGCAGCGCCGCGGAGGGGATCGGTGCCGTCGGACCGGCGATCGAGCCGATCTCGATCCACGTGAGCGGCGCACTGCGGTCGGCGCGGGCGGTGAGCATGTCCACCATGGCCCGGGCCGTGGGCTCACCCCACACGTAGTCGATGACGACGTCGACGTCGGCCGCACGCGACAGTTCGTCGAAGGTGCAGGTCTGGTCGGCACCGAGAGCCCGCAGTTCGCCGAAGCGAGCTGTGTCGCGTCCGGCCGCGATCACCTGTGCGGCACCGAACCGTTTGGCGACCTGGATCGCCATCCGGCCGGCGTTGCCGGTCGCGCCCAGGATGAGGACGCGTTTGCGGCGGCCGAAGGCGACGCGCCGGCGCAGAGCGACCCATGAGGACATCACAGGGTTCACCGCTGCCGCCACCTGGACCGGATCGATTCCGTCAGGCAGGACGACGCTGCGACGAAGGTCGATCACGGTGCGCTCCGCCATCGTCCCCATGACTGTGTCGTCGAGGACGGTGTACCGGATGCGTCCCTTGGGGTCACGGACGACGCCGTCGATTCCCGGGACCAGTGGAAGCTCACCGGTGCTGGAGTAGTGCGAGCCCGCCGCCTGGGAGCGAACACGCGGGTGAAGCCCGGCCGCGAGAACCTCGACGACGACCTCGTCGGGGCCCTGGGCGACCGGCTCCGGGTGCTCGCTGTAGTGCGGTGCAGCACCGAACGATGTGACGACTGCTGCATGCATGACAACAACCTCCAATGGTGAGAGTCACGGCGTCGCCGGCGAGGGACCGACGGACCGCGTGACGAGGCAAGCAGGGCACGGTCTGACGCCCACGCCGCGGTCAAGCCACGGGCCGGGGATCGACTTTTGCCGACTCAGCGACGCGCACCGCGCGGTGACCGCTCGAGGTCTGCCTGTCCCCGGGGATGGGTGGACCACCGAGCGGCCACCACGGTCAGAACGAAGGTCGCCACCCAGCTGTACTTCGCGGCGCTCAGGCTGACGAAGGCGACCGGGACCGACAGCAGGAACGCAACCGTCGGAAGGCCGATGACCAGCTGGAAGCGCCGCATGGCGTCGGGCGCCGCGTCCGGCCGCAGCAGGCCGCGGGCGCGACAGTGGCGCACGATGCTGATCAGGACCAGCCCGGTCCCTCCGACCACGACGGCGAAGAGGACGGCGCTCACCTGGTAGTCACCGTCCTCGATGAGCACCTTCGTCGCGAAGGGGATCAAGACGGTGCCCAACAGCCAGACGAAGTTCAGCCAGACGAGCCGAGGGGTAAAGCCCTCGACGCGACCGAACAGCCACTTGTGCGCCACCCACAGCTCGCTGATCACCGCGAAGCTCAGCAGGAACATCGCATAATCCGCGAAGTGCTCCCGCAACGCCCTCCACACCTCGGTGTCGCTCGCCCCGTGGGGCACCGGCAGCTCCAGTGCCAGCAGAGTCAGGGCGATCGCGACAACGGCGTCGCTGAAGAAGACCAGCCTCTCGTTGTCGCCCACGGCACTGCCGTCGTTGTTCTCGGTCACGTCGGTCATGTCGGCTTCCTGGTGTCCTCAAGTGGGTTCCAGCCCGCACGCCGGGCCCAGATCGCGTCACCTGGGGGTGAACGCCTCGGCGGCGGCGGCGAAGGAGGCTGTCCAGTCTGTCGTGATGATGGCGCCGATGTACCCGTCCGGCCGGACCAGGACCAACGCGTCGCCCTCCACCCCGTAGATGCGGCTCAGTTGGCCGGTGGTGTCGGTGAGGAAGCCGCTGTCGATTCCGCGCCCGTCGCGAACGGCGTACCGGTGCAATTCGGCACCCTCGGTCGGCCAATTCAGCTTGGGCAGGGCCTCAGTGGCGTCGGACCCGAAGGCCAGCAGAGTGAAGTGCGGCCCCTGCAAGATGTCGAAGAGGCGGCTGGAGCCGGGTGCGGTGCACGGCGCGTCCGGTGCACGGTCGCCTACATGCAGAGTCTTGGTGGCCGGCGCGTTGGCGGGGGCAAGCGGACCGCCGGTGTACGTGAGCCCCAGCTGCCGCTCTTCGTCGTCGCGCTTCAGGCCGGCGACACTCTGCTTGGTCATGCTCTGGTAGAGCTCGCTGGACTTGCCGAGGACGCCCGCTGCGATCGGGAGACGTTCCGCCTCATAGCTGTCCAGCAGGCTGTCCGGACCGCCGGCGATGACCTGGCCGAGCTTCCAGCCCAGGTTGTAGGCGTCCTGCATACCGGTGTTGAGCCCCTGCGCGCCGGCCGGGGTGTGCACGTGCGCGGCGTCACCCGCCAGGAAGACGCGACCCTGGCGGTAGTGCTCGACGAGTCGGACGTTGGGCCGGAAAACGGAAACCCAGGTGATGTCGCGGAGCTTGAGGCCTACAAGTGAGTGGAACTGATCGGCCAGAGCGGCGTGGTCAAGGTTCGGCGTCTCGCCCGCCTTCAGCCGGATCATCACCTGGAACTGGTCGGAGTGCGGCAGCGGACAGGCTCCCGCGGACGCGCGGGGCCACATGTGCCACCGGTCGCGGGACAGCCCGTCGATCGTGCAGTCGATGATGAGGGTCTTGTCGGAGTCGTCGGTCTCCCCGACGAATCCCAGACCGGTCGCCTCACGTACGGCGCTCGCACCACCGTCGGCGCCGACGAGGTACTTGCTGCGCACCCGCTCGCCGGTGGACAGCGTCGAGGTGACGCCTTCGGCGTCCTGCTCGAAGCCTTCCAGGGCGACCCCGTACTCGATGCTCGTCCCGAGACGTTCGAGCAGACGGTGCAGAATCGCGTCAGTACGGTACTGCGGCAGGAGCAGGACGTTCGGGTAGGGGACATCGGGGGTCGGCTTGTTCCGCTGCTGCATCTTCCAGGGCGCGGTGACAGGCCCGAGGTGGAGTCCCGCCAACGGGTAGGGGCCTCCTTCCGCGTGCGCCTCATGCAGCACGCCGAAATCCTCGAGGACTTCCTGGGTACGGGGCTGGATCCCCTTGGCGCGGGAGCCCTCGAAGGCGTGCGGTGCCTTGTTGACGACACGGACACGCAGGCCGCGGCGCAGCAGGTCGGCCGCCAGAGTGGAACCGGTCGGACCGGCTCCGGCGACGAGTACGTCAATGTCGCTCTGTCGAGCATGCCGGGGGTGCTGTTCGGTCATGTTGATCAACCTCAATCGATGATGCAGGGGGGAAGCGTCCGAGGGCCGCCATGCGCTGCGAAGGTTCTCGAACTGGACCATGCGTCCACACGCGGCGGCAGGTGGCCATGGACCGGATGGAGCAGCGTCCGGACCGTCGAACTGTCGGCGATGGAGTGCGGTAGTCGTGCTGTGCGCCGTCCGGCGACGCCGTGTTCCTCCTGCAAGAAGGCCAGCAGCATCGTGTCGCCGGATGGTCACCACGCCAGGTGGCGAGCCATGCCGTTCTGTTTATGGATACATCGTAGCCATTTAAGGGAGGGAGGGCAAGCCAGGCGGAGCGAGGGGATGCGAGGACGGATTTCCGCAGCCGGGCCGCCTCCATCACAGCGCACACCACTGGCGCGCACCACTGGCGCGCAGCCCGGACTCGGGGCACCACGGGGGACGCCAGGCGGCCGAGTCAGTAGAGGTCAGCTCGTCGGCCGCCGCCGTCGTGCCGGGCAGCCGGCCGGATCGAGCGAGCGGTAGCACTCCCGCAACTGCGCCTGCTCCCCCGGCCCGGGCGTTCCGGGACCCGCGCTGCTGGATGGCGAAGCCGATGACGTAGTGCCCAATGGCCGTGAATACGCGAGCCGCCAAGCGGACCGAGAAGCCGTACCCCAGGAGCACTCCACCCAGCCACTCCCTCGCGCGGACACTGTTCGGGCCTGCGGGAGCCCACCGCCCACGCAACGCCGGTCGCCCTCCAGGGCAGCGTGATGGAGACGTCAGACAGCTCGATCAACAGCCCGGGGTCCTCGCGCGTGGGTGTCTGTGAAGCGTCACCTGATCGGCGGCCATGGCGAAGAAGCTCATCGAGAGCAGACGGTCGCCACGACGAGGTACGGCACGGGCCGTCAGGAGCTGCGGATATAGGAAACGCCTATGCCTGTCGTTCAGAATGCGACTTCGACCCGCGCCCACGGAGGCGACATCATCCGTTGGTGCAAATGCGCCGCAACTCCGTGCAGATACGGTCACCCAGGAATTCGCGTCGCCGCGGCCGGCTGGGTCGTCGACCCATGTGACGGCGGCGCAGCTCCCGCCAATCCGGGCATCACAGCTCACCAGATGGCGATGGGAGCAGAGAGACGATGCCGCGGTCTCGGACGCGATGTTTTCTCCCCGCGCATTTAGCCGTCAACGATGAGGAGCACACGATGAAGCGGTTCCAGCCGTTGCGCGGCAGGAGATTGCGGGCATTCGTTCCCATTTTCTGCTGCATGATCATCTTCTTCGATGGTTACGACGTCTCGGTTCTCGGCGCCACCATCCCGGAGTTGTTGAAGTATCGGCCGTGGGATCTCGACGCGGCCGAGGTCGGGGTGATCGCGAGCCTCGGCCTGGTCGGTCTGCTGATCGGGGCGTTGCTGTGCGGCTTCGCGACGGATGTGTTGGGCCGCAAGCGCATGCTGATCCTCTGCACCAGCTGGTTCTCCGTGTGCATGCTCGTCTGCGCCGCCGCACCGACGAGCGAGCTGTTCGGATTGTTTCGCCTTCTCGGCGGCATCGGTCTCGGCGGCGTGATACCCGTCTGCATCTCCTTGGCTGTCGAGTTCGCCCCACCGTCGCGGCGCTACTTGTTCAACGCGATCGGAAACGCCGGCTTCGCGATGGGCACGATCGCGTCGGCGTTGCTCACCATCGCCATCACACCGGAGTTCGGGTTCCGGCCGATGTACGCGATCGCCGCTCTGCCGCTGGTGCTCGTCCCGGTCGCGGCGGTCGTACTGCCCGAGTCGGTGGACTTCCTGGTGGCCCAGGGACGGCTCAACGAAGCACAGGAGGTCGCGCGTCGGTGTGACCTGCCGGTTCCCTCCCTGGAGGCAGAGACCCGTCGCCCTGGATCCTCCCAGGCACTCGGATGGAAGAGTCTGCGCGCGCTGGTACGCCGGCCGCTGCTCGCGAATCTCCTGCTGTTCGGCGCGGTGGGGATTGTCGGGCAGGTGTTCATCTACGGCCTCAACACCTGGTTGCCGCAGATCATGGTGACGGCCGGATACGGCGTGGCGTCTTCCCTCGGCTTCCTGGCGACGATGTCCGTAGGCGCGATCGTGGGCAGTGTGACCATGTCGTTGCTTGCCGACCGGATAGGTCCGCGCCAGGTCCTGATCGTCGGCTTCGGCATCGGCGTCATCGCTCTGGCGGTACTGAGCGTCGGACCGCCGACGGTAGTCGTCTACGCTGCGGTGGCCCTCGCAGGTGTCGGCGGAAGCGGAACCGCCGCGATCGTCAACGCGTTCGTGGGCACCTGGTTCCCGCCCGCGGTCCGTGCCTCGGCCGTGGGTAGCTATTTTGCGGTGTCGCGCGTGGGAAGCGTCCTCGGCCCCCTGGTCATCGGGGGGATCATCGCCACCGGCTTGCCGGTTCGGTGGACCTTCTACAGCCTGATGGCTCCCACGGTGCTCGGCGTTCTCCTGGTCCTGCTGCTCCCCGGCAAACGCGCTGACGGAGGCCCACTGGGCTCGGCCGATGGATCTCAGGCACAGCCTGCAACAGTGTTGGAATAGCGTCTGGCTTCCCCAGGGGTGGACGAGACGACGGCCCGGTCGTCGTTCTGGAAGCGGCCCACGGGTGCCTGGGTACGAGGCACCCGTGAGCGGGAGGTGCAGCCTGTTGTACGAACGGCCGGGGCTGATGGGGCATCTCTGAAATCGACCAGTGTCATGAGCTTTCCGGCAGGCCGCCGTCCCTGACGACAGTGCGCTGCCTGCCAAGGTCGATTGCGCCGTCGTCGGTGGCCACGGTGACCTCGACGACGTCACCGTGCTTGAGGTACTTCGGGTTCTTGGCCTGGTTCGTGAAGAAGAGCTGCCACTTGATGCGCTCGGGCAGCAGGGAGAAAAGGAGGTGGACGAGCTTGGGCGGAGCGCTGAGAGCCGTGCCGACGGGCGTGCCGGTGAGGATGAGGTCGCCGGGGTCGAGCCGCTGGAATCGGGACAGGCTCCGAAGTGCCTCGACGGGCTGGTAGATCATGTCGGCGGCGGCCATGTTCTGCCGCAGCTCGCCGTTGACCCACAGCCTGAGTCGCAGGTCGGTGAACCGCTTGAGCTCCTCGGCGTCGAGCAGCACGAGAGCGGGGCCGACGGGTGTGAAGGTCGGATAGGACTTGGCTTCGTAGAACTGCGTCTGGGGTAGCTGGACGTCGCGGGCCGAGAGGTCGTTGGTCACTACCAGGGCGGCGATGTAGTCCGAGAGATTGTCATCGGTGATCTTCGTGCCGACCGGCATCTCTCGGCCGATGACGAGGCCGATCTCGGCTTCGTAGTCGAGCAGGCGCACATGCTCCGGCCGGATCAGGTCGTCGAGCGGGCCGCTGATGGACCCTGATGTCTTGCGGAAGAACGTCAGCGGCACCGATTCCGGGGTGCCGTTGGTGTCCCTGACATGCGAGACGAAGTTCGTCATCTGGGCGACGACGCGGCTGGACCCGGTGACCGGCGAGACCAGGGCCAGATCGGCGACGTCGACGCTGCCGGAGCCGGTGGCCGCTGCCACGATCGCCTCGCGGTCGGCGAGGAGCTCGGCGGTGGTCGTGGCGTCGGTTTCGATGCGGGCGGCGCCGGTGGGCGTGAGGACCCACCAGGCGTCGGCGGTGCGCAGGACGGAGGTGCTCATGTGGTGGCTACTCTCAGCAGACCGCGGGCGGCGTGGAGATCGAACTCGTTGTCCTCCTCGCGGAGGGTGGAGACGAGGGCGCGCAGTTCGCTGAGCGAGTCGCGCCCGGGCTTGACGCCGAGGAAGTCCTTGGAGGGCGGCGGCCCCCACTGGTAGAGGAGCGACTTGCGCATGGGCCCCCAGCCAGGCTCGAGTGTGCAGTCGAACAGGTCACCGTCGCTGAAGTGCTCGACGAGGAACCCGTCGGGGTCGCGCCAGTAGTCGAAGATCTGGCTGCCGTCTATGTGCCGGCCGATGCCCCAGGACCGCTGGTAGCCGCGTTCGAGCAGGTACTGCCCGCCAGCGGCCAGCGAGTCGAGGTCGGCGACCTGGTACGCCGAATGCACATACCGGTTGGCCGGGCCGAGGTTCATGGCCACGGTGTGATGGTCGGCGGGGGTGCTGCCGCGGTCGCAGCGCATGAAGACCATGACCGGCCCTCGTTCCCGCTGGCCGTCGACGTACTGGAAGTCACTGACGATCATGCCCAGGTGCTGCAGGTACCAGTCGAGTGCCGCGCGGAACCTCGTCGACTGCAGGACCACGTGCCCGATCCGCTGCACCTTCGCGGGCTCTCGCGAAGGTCGCTGGCCGGCGTTCAGCCGCACGGTGTCATGTCCGAAGTTGAACGCCAGCGGCTTCTGCCCGGGCAGTGCGGGCAGCTGGTGCGTCCCCGACACCACCCGCACCCCGAACCCGCTCGGATCCGTCAGGTCGACGGTGACGCCGCCCAGGCTCTCCGGCAGCTTCGTGGCCTTCCGCCCGGTTGCCTCCGCGAGCCGTAGGACGTCTTTGTCATCGGCGGCCCGGAAGGCCGATCCGACGAACCGTGACCGAGGGCCGCGGCGGATCACCACACAGGGCGAACCCGGGTCCGTGCCGCGCAGCTGCAGTTCGTCAGCCGTGCGCAGTGTGGCGGTGAACCCGAAGGCTCGGGCGAACAACTCGGCCCGTTTGAGGTCGGGCTTCTCGAACTCGACCCACGCCACGTCGTGGACTTTGACGATCGGATCACTCGCCCGTCCCGGGTGCTCGCCGCGCAGCGCTCCGTGCTCGCTGTGCAGATCCGTGTGTGGATCCTGCTGGCCGCTCATGGAAACTCCCCTCCAGAAGTTTTGATGAAAACATCACATGCGATGCTATCGTCAGTCAAGCAGAGGGTGACGTTTTCATCAACTGTGGCGAAAAGCTCGTCACGGGGCGAAAGGAGAGGAGCGCAGTAATGGCCCGAAAGTCCGTGGGTGCGCCGAACCGCACGGAACAACGGAAGGCACGCACCCGCGCCGCACTCGTCCAGGCCGCCCAGACCTTCATCGCCGCGGGCAGGACGAACGTCTCGGTCCTGGACATCACGCGGGCGGCCGACGTCGGGACAGGGTCGTTCTACAACCACTTCCAAAGCAAGGAACAGCTCTACCAGGTCGCGGTCGAGCGCGCGCTCGACGTGTACGGCAGCCTGTTCGACGGGCTGACGACGGAACTGGTCGACCCGGCACACACCTTCGCGCAGAACTTCCGTATGACCGGCCGTCTGCACCGGCTTTACCCCGAGCTGAGCAAGGTCCTTCTCAGGAGCGGGCTGGACATCGTCGGATCGGTAAGGGGCGTTGCCACCCGTGCGCGTCGCGACATCGAGGCCGCGATCCGCGCAGGCCGGTTCAGCGCGCGCGACATCGCGCCGGCCCTGCTCGTCGTGGCCGGCGCGATGCTCTGCCTCGGCGAGTTCCTGCACGCGCACCCAGAACGTGACGACGCCGAAACGACCGACCAGGTCGTCGAGGAACTTCTGCGCATGTTCGGCCTGTCCGCCGATGAGGCCCGCGAGATCAGCCTCCGCCCCTTGCCCGACATGCCCGCCGTACTGATCGACCCTCAACGCACCCGTGCAGTTGGCACGCCCTGAATGAATTCTCGCGTCGGGAAAAGGCGCCACCCGTCGCACTCCGCAGCACTCTGGCTCATCAAGGCCGCCGCGGATGTCACCGCACGTCACCGTGCCCTCGTCGTCGTACCGCCCGAGCTACGACATCCCGCGCTGCCATGCCACTGGACTTCGGCAACGCCAGCCGGGCGCGTTCCTGCCCGACGGGGCGCCATTCAAGGTGCAGGACTGAACCGCTCGATCGCTGATGCTGGATGGGGGGCCTGAGATCCTGCACGCCAGCGCTGAAGGCGCCGGACGGGAAGTGATCGCCGTTGCCCCTGCAACACCTCCCGGAGGTGCCCCGAATGCGGTCACACCGCCAAGGAGAACCGGCCCCCAGGAGAAGTTCCCCTGCGTTTCGTGCGGCCACAGCGCGTACGCGGACGGTGGGCGCTCTGAACGTTCCACGAGCCGGGCTGGTCCGTCGCGAAGCTCAACCCGCCGCAAGAGCTCGTACTGGCACCCCTCCCTCCACTCCCCCGTCCGCTGGACTTGACCTGCTGATCGGCCATCGGGCAGACGTGCGCTCGGGCGGAGTCGCCGCGGGCTCACGAGGAAAGTCGTGGTCCGAGGCTGATGGCGATGTCGCGTACCGCTTCGATCGCTTGGCGATCGTCGAGTGTGACGTGCGAAAGAACGGGGTCCCGTCGGAATCGCTCGTACTGGGCATCGAAGTACCGGGCCCAAGCATGTTCCACAGCTTGGTGGTCACCGGCTCGCAACGCCCGCAGGACGTCGTGCCGGTGCTCCACGAGTTCGGCCGCGTACTCGCGCTGCCAGGCGTCGTCTTTGTCTGCGTAGGCCATGTTCTGGATCTGGAGCAGGATCCTGATCAGGACGCTCTCCATGGCCGTGAGCAGGGCGTTGCCTGCGGCTGCCGAGAAGGTGATCTGGAAGTCGAGGAGGGAGTCGGCGATCGCGTGGGGATCGGTGGCTTCGGTCGCTTGGCGGAGCGCGGATTCCATCGCGTCGATGTCGGCGACGGTGATGGCCTCGCAGGCTCGCCGGACCGAGTGCATACCCAGGGCCCGCCGCACGTCGAAGACGTCGAGGATGTGCGCCTGCTGCATCTGCAGAAGGGTTTCGAGGCTGTGCGAGACGAAGTCCTGCCGACTGGCGTTGACGTACACGCCACTGCCGTGGCGGCTTTCGACGAGTCCGACCGCCTCAAGGCCGCGCACTGCCTCTCGCACGGTCGGCTGACTGACACCGAAGTGGGCGGCCAGCTCGCGCTCCGTGGGCAGCCGGGTACCGGGCGACAGCACGCCTGAGGCGATATCGGCGCGCAGCGTCTGCATGATGCTTTCCGCGGCCTTCACGCGGTGCCCGCGCTGCGGTCGGCTGAGCACGGCCGCCGTCGCTGCTGCCGCATGCGGAGTCTTCGCGACTGCGGACGGCTGTCCCTGCTGCTGATGGGCGGACGTGTCGTTGCCCTGCACTGCTGTCTCCCGTCGTTCGTCCGACCTCGAGCAGACGATAGTCAATGTCTGTCTCGCGGCTTGTGCGCGCGGCGGTCGGGCCGGGTCCAGGCACGGTCAGAGGAATCGGCGGCGGACCCGGCCGATCAAACCTACTGCGGGTGCGCCGCTTTGAGGTAGGACATGTCGATCATCTTGCTGTAGGCGAACTGCGGGGCGGACGGGTCGAAGCCCGGAAGGTCGAAGTCCTTGTAGTAGCTCGTCAGTGCCGCCTTCCAGGCAGCCTCGGTGATCTCCCCTCCCGAGGCGGGCGTCGGGACGGCCTTGAGGATGACGGGCAGCGTCCGCGTCATGGCGTCGCGGGAGACTCCCGTGAAGTAGGGGAGCCTGGAGAGGGACTTGGCCAGGTCTTCGGGCGTGCTCGACGAGATCGTCCTGAACGCGTCGTCGATGGCGGCCAGGAACCGCTCGACGGCCTGCGACTTCGATTTCAGCGTCGGCTTGAGGCCGGTCACGGTGAGGGCGGGAAAGGGCGCGGGGACGAGCTTCTTGGCTTCGGCGTCGGTCATGGTCGCCGGGTTCTGGAGGTAGTGACCGCCCTTGGCGACGACTGCCGCGCCGTCGGCGGCCGCGAAGGTTCCCGCATCCGCCTGGCCCGAGGTGATGCCGGCGACGGTCAGCGCGTTCGTGGCCAGGGCAGAAACCTTGCAGTGGATGTCGTAGGCGCGCATGTACTGCTTGGCGGCTGCGTACGTCGCCGTGCCCTTCGCCGTGGTAACCAGGGTGCAGTTCGAGCCCATCCCCTGCAGCTGCTTGATCGAGGCGACCTTCGAGCCGCCGACGAAGGCTCCGCCTCGCGGCGAGTAGTCATAGAGGTTGGCGACGATACTCACCTGCTTGCCGGTGGCCGCGACGGCCACGCTCTGGCCGGACGCACTGACCAGGAGATCGACTTGCCCGCTGGTGAGAAGGGCGGGGGCTACGGCGAGGGCGTTCGCGTTCACGACGTCGACCTTGACGTGGTGCTTGGCGAACAGGCCGTCCGACTGGGCGACCCAGTAGGGCAGGTAGTTCAGGGCGTTGGAGCCCACCGCGATCTTGAGAGTGGGGTTCGCGTCGGTATCCGTGGCACTGCTTGAGTCGCTGCTGCCGGTACCGCACGCGGCCAGGCCGGTGGCCATGGCGACGAGGGCGGCCGCGGCGGCGAGTCCCTGGCGCAGACGAGCGGGACGTATACGGGTCATGGCGTTCCTTTTGAGGGTTTTGGAGGGATACGGCGACTTCGGGGGAAGGTCATTCCTCCCAGCGCAGGACGAGGCGCTGCAGCAGAACGGCCCCGCCGTACAGGGCGAGCCCCATGGCGCTGAGCAGAATGACGATCGCGAAGGTCAGAGACGTCTGCAGGTAGGTCGTCGCGGACTGCAGGAGAACGCCCATGCCGCGGACTCCGGCCAGGAGCTCGGTGGTGACCGAGACGATCAGGCCGAAGGAGATGGCATTCGGTACTGCGGCGAACGTCCACATGAGCACCCGCGGCAGCCGGATCGAGCGCATGACCTGCCATGAACTGGCACCGAGGAGCTGGGCGTTCTCCAGCACCGCCGGACGAATGCTGCGGCCGCCTTCGAAGGCGTTGAAGAAGGCGACGAAGAACACGACGGTGATGACGTTGACGACGGAGGCTGTCGCCGTCGGGCCGAAGATCACGACGGAGATCGGGATCAGGGCGATGCGCGGTACGGAGTTCGCCAGCACGATGAAGGGCCGGCAGATGTCGGCGAGGCGGTGGCTGTTGCTGAACAGCAGGCCGCCCAGCGCGCCGAGGATCAGCCCGACAAGCGTCCCCTCGACCGTCGAGACCAGGGTTGTCCGGAAGTACGGCCAGAGGCTGCCGCTCCCGGAATCCCCGGCGACGAGGCTCTTGAGGCTGGCCCAGACCTGGGTGGGCGAACTGATGTAGTAGGGATCAAGGAAACGGACATGGTCTGCGACCATGTCATTCTTCGGCACGTACTCCCACAGCGCCAGACCGACCACGACGATGACGGCTTGGATAACGGTGCGCTCAACCCGGGGCGGTAGCCGCCGCTTCGTTGTCATCGGGCCTCACCGCCCGCCGCGGCCTCCGCGCCCATGCCCTGCCACAGCCGGGCGTAGAGCGCGTGGAACTCGGGGTCGGAGCGCACTGCCCTGACGTCCCGGTCGGGGCCGAACGGTATGTCGAACTCGGCGGCCACGTGCGAGGGAGGCGGCGTCAGCATGACGACGCGGTCCGAGAGCGAGATCGCCTCGCCGAGGTCGTGGGTGACCAGGACGACGCTCGCGCCCGACGTCCGCACGAGGCGGTGCAGGTCACGGTGGACACCCACTCGGGTGGGTTCGTCGAGCGCGGAGAAGGGCTCGTCGAGCAGGAGGAGTTCCGGCTCCGCGGCCAGGGCGGTCAGGACCGCGACGCGACGCCGCATGCCTCCGGACAGGTGCGCCGGGTATGCGTCGGCCTTGGCATCCAGCCCCACCATCGCAAGCAATGAGGCAGCCAGGTCCTGGGCTTGCCTGGTGCGCCGCCTGCCCGTGAACCGCTGATGGAGCAGCACGTTGTCGCGCACACGCAGCCACGGCAGGAGCGTGTCCTCCTGGAAGACCATGCTGATGGCGTGCCGGTCGGGCCGACGGAAGTGCGTGGCGATGGAACCGTCATCCGGCTTGCTGAAGTCGGCGACGAGACGCAGCAGGCTGGACTTCCCGCAGCCGGAGGGGCCGACGATCGAGACGAACTCGCCCGGTGCGACGGTCAGGTTCAGCCCTTTGATCACGGTCGTGCCTGGCCTGTAGCCGAACGACACGTCGGCGAGGTCCAGCAAAGGGGCGTCACCCCTCTCACCCGGCTCCGGCACGACGAAGGGGCCGTCGGCGCCGTCACGCGCGGAGCGCGGGGGGCGGAACTTTTTTGCGAGCACGTCGAGTCTCCCTCTCGCCGGAGGGCCGGCGAAGGCCACTCCCACCGATGAGTAGTTACCAAGTCACTTGGTGACTTGGCGTGGAGTGTGGAGCCCGTCTCGATTGGGTGTCAATGGTTCGGTCGCATACAAAATCGGCGCACCCTCCCTTCCGGACCGGGCCCACAGCCAACTCATCAGCCTTGACTGCTCCTCACAGACACAGGAGCATGGGAAAAATTCACCAAGTCACTTGGTCAATGCGAGGGACGCATGCCCAGACCTGTTGGTCACCTGCCGTTCACACGACACACACGCACGATCGCCGGTCCGGCCCCCTGCGCGGCAGAAGGGCGGGCGAGGGGATGAACAGCCACATCGACATGATCGTCGTGGGCGCGGGAACGTCCGGCTGCATCATCGCCCGGCGCTACCTGGATGCCGGAGCACGCGTGCTGCTGATCGAGGCCGGACAGGACGTCGACCCGCAGCACGCGCCCGCGGACATGAGCGACATCTATCCACGCTCGTACTACAACCCCGCCTACGCCTGGCCCGGGCTCGTCGCCCACCAGCAGGTCGGCGCCGACGCCCCGTCGCCCTTCATCCAGGCACGGGTCCTCGGCGGCGGATCGTCCCTCATGGGCATGGTCGCGCTCAGGGGGTTGTCCGCCGACTACGACGAGTGGGCTCAGCGGCTGCCGGGGTGGTCCGCCGACCAGGTCAGACGTACGTTCACGCAGCTCGAGGACGATGACGCCCGCGACGAGAGGGGGCCACGCGGTCCCGTTTCGATCCGGCGCCTTGACCGGTCCGCATGGCCGCCCTTCATCGCTGCGGTCGGCGATGCTGCCGCACGGGCCGGATTCGCCCACATACCCGATCTCAACGCGGACGACACTGACGGCTTCGGGCCGCTGCCGCTGAGCCGGACGTCCACGCGGAGAGTCTCCTCGGCCACGGCGTTCCTGCCAGCCTCTGCGCGCGCCAACGACCGACTGCGCGTCGTGAGCGACACCGAGGTCAGACGTCTGCTCTTCTCCGGATCACGCTGCGTGGGCGTCGCGGCGGTGACCGCCGGCCGAGCGGTCGCCTACAGCGCCGACCACGTCGTGCTCTGCGCGGGCGCGGTCTTCACCCCGCTGCTGCTGCAGCGATCAGGCCTCGGGGATCCCGACCTGCTGCGCGGCCTGGGCATCGACGTCGTGGCCCCCTTGCGCGCGGTGGGCGAGAATCTGCAGAACCATCCGGTCGCCGGCGTCGCCGCGCACCTGCCGCGCTCATCGCGCCAACCCGCCTCGGTCCGGCAGGGGTTCATCGCCGCGCTGCGTGCCAGCTCGGGAATCGATGCCGGCGTCGGCGACCTTCTGGTGATTCCCCTGAACAAGTCGTCGTGGCACGGACTCGGTGTCGCCACGGCCGGCATGGGTGTGACCCTAATGAAGCCCAGGTCGCGCGGGTCGGTCCGTCTTGTGGCCGACGGAGGCGGCTACCGGCCGTCCATCTCCTTCAATTTCCTGTCCGACCCGGTGGACCGCCGGCGGATGCAGCACGGATTCGATCTCGCCATCGATCTCCTTCGTGATCCAGAAGTGCGCAAGAACCGGCACGAGGTGTTCCCGGCCGGCTACACCAAGACCGTCCGCGCGCTGAACGCGCCGGGACTGCGCAATGCCGTGCTGACCAACGCGATCGCAACGCTCCTCAGCGGCCCCGGCATCGGCCGACGCGCCATGCTGCGCATCGGGATGTCGACCGGCTCGCTCTCGGAGCAGCGCCTCACACAGCAGGAGTGGCGGCGAGAGACACTGCTCGGTGGAACATTCGGCACCTATCACGTCGCAGGCACCTGCGCCATGGGCCCGCCCGACGACGACACATCGGTGGTCGACCACCGCGGTGACGTGATCGGAATCAAAGGACTCACCGTCGCCGACGCCTCGATCATGCCGACCATCCCCCGCGCCAACACCAACCTCCCCGTCCAGATGGTCGCCATGCGTATCGCCGACCTCCAGCTCCACGACGGCCGGCGCTTCCCAGAGCAACCGGGCGCGGTCCCCGATCCGCGATGAACCCCGGCCAGAGGACCGCCTGGCGCTGCCGTGCACCGCCGCCCGCCTCTTTGACGGCAACCCTTGCGCCTCCAGCCCCATCACCCCCTTGCGCAAGCCGACTACTTCCTCAGCCTCCCCCCGGCACCCATCCAGCAGGAGATGAACAACACCCATGACCGTTGAATCCAGTGCCACGAAGTCATGGCCGCTTGTAGGAACCGCATCCGTCGCAGATGTGCTCGAGAAGCACAGCATCGACGGAGTCATGCTCGCCGGAGCGGCCGGCTTCGGCTCCTTTGTCGGGCCTGCCGTGACCGTCGGCATCACCGTCGCCGAGCACGACCAGGACGACCAGGGCGAGCCGGCGGATCCGACGAAGTTGTGGCGCATGCTGGACGCGACCCCGTCCGGCAGTGTGCTCGTGATCGGCACCTACGCTCAGCCACTCACCGTGATCGGAGGAGTCACCGCCGCCACGGCCATCGGACGCGGTCTGTCGGGCATCGTGACCGACGGCGGTATCCGTGACACCGACGAGATCCGCGACTACGGCCTGCCCGTCCGGCACATGTTCAGCGACCCACGCCCCCTGCGCAACCGCGACCGGCTACGCATCGAAGAGGGGCCGGTGCGCTTCGGCGACGTGGAGGTCGCCCCCGGAGACATCGTCGTCGGTGACGGAGACGGTGTCGTCTGCGTGCCCCGGCATCTCGCCGACCAGGTCTTCGAGGACGCCGTCACCATCGAGGGGCAGGAACGCCTGTGGGCCACGACGAGCCGTGTACTCGGATCTATCGCGAAGGGCTACGAGATCGTCTCCAAGGTCCACGGCGCGCCGCACTGACATCGAAGGGCGATCGGCCCGCCCGTAGATGACCACCCTCGGCTGTCGCAGCACACCGGCTCCGGATGTCCGACGCGGCGGCCCTGTGCCCTGAGGCCGCCGAGGGGCGCCGCACCACGATCTTCGGCGCCTTCAGTCACCGCCGCCGGGCAAGGGGCGCCGGGCGATTTCGCGGGCCTCGCCTTGTGGTAGGCCCAGCATGCGCAGGGCCATCTCAGCCAGGCTTGCAGCGGCCTCTTCGCCATCGAGATCGGGGCGGGCAATCCTCAGCTCGACCAGCGACAGCAGCGTGCCGCCCAGGGCGGACAGCGCGATGATCGGATCGATAGAGGTGAAGCGGCCGATAGCGATGCCCCGTTCCACGTCGCGTCGAGCGCGCGGAGCAGCGCCCTTGTCGGAGTGGATGTGCACGAGGCCCCGATGGCGCAGGATCTGCATCAATTCTGGGTGCGAATCGGCCATCCGGGCGGTGAGACGGAAGCCGGCCGCGACGAGTTCGGCCGGGTCGTCGGTTCCTCGCAGCTGCTCGTCGATTACCTGTCCGAATTCTTCCAGGGCATCCGAGACCGCGGCGTCGAACAACTCCGTCTTCGACTCGAAGTGGTTGTAGAACGAGCCAAATCCCACATCTGCCCGGTCGGCGATGGCCTGGATGCTGACACCGGTGTCACCGGTCTCCGCGAGGATCTGCCGGGCTGCACGGACGAGAGCCTTACGGGTCGCCGCCCGCCGTCGCTCGAAGCGGTTGCCGACCGTCGCTGATGTGGACGTGGACATGGAGCGGAGTCTATCAACCTGAGTGACCAAGTCGGCACTCCTGAGTTTCCATCAACTATCAGAAGGTTAACTATTGACGACGGGATTCACAGAGTTGATGCTTTCATCATTAAGCTGCTGCTTGGAGGGCCCATGTTCCAGACCCAGGCCGACGTCATTACCGCCCACCAGGACCTGCACAGTGAGCACGGTGCCCTGCGCGGCGAGCACCCCGGGCGCGCTCGGAACCCGGTGATCAAGGTGGCTGACGTCGCCTGGCTCGAATTCGAGAAGCCCGATCTGGACCGCGCCGAGGTCTTCGCGCGTGACTTCGGGTTTTCCGTGGCCGCCCGGGGGCCTGACGCCCTCTGGCTGCGCGGCGTCTTTGCCGGCTCCCCCTGCGTGGTGAACCGCAGGGGGCGTACCTCCCGTTTCATCGGCCAGGCGTTCCGCGCGGCCGAGCGAGCGGATCTGGACCGGCTGGCCCGTGCGACGGGGACCGCGGTGCGGGAGGCGGACGTCCCTGGCGGCGGCAAGGTGGTCGACCTGCTCGATCCCTCCGGCTTCCCTGTGCGGGTGGTGCACTGTGCCGAGGAGCTGCCGGACCTACCCGGGCAACGGCCGCTTCTCCTCAACTTCGGCACGGATCACCGTCGTACGAACGCCGCCCAGCGCCCGCCGCGCGAGCCGTCGCGGATCCAGCGGCTGGGGCATCTGGTGCTGGAGACCAGGTCGTTCACCCGGAGCATGAACTGGTATCTCGACACGCTCGGGATGATCGTCAGCGACTTCCACTTCCTGGACAGGCAGCGCGAACGCGGCCCGGTCATGGCGTTCCTCCGCTGCGACCAGGGAAGCGTCGCCGTCGACCATCACACGCTGGCGATGCATCTGGGACCGGGGACGCATTACGTCCACTCCGCCTACCAGGTCACCGACCTCGACGCGATCGCCGCGGGCGGGGAGTATCTGGCCGAGCGCGGCTATCAGCGCGCCTGGGGTATCGGCCAGCACATCCAGGGCAGCCAGATCTTCGACTACTGGCGTGACCCGGACCGCTTCATGGTCGAGCACTTCGCGGACGGCGACCTGTTCTCCTGCGACGTGGAGCCTGGCTGGGCTCCCCTGTCGGCGAGCGGGCTGGCTCAGTGGGGCCCGCCCGTCACCCGCGACTTCCTCGGTACGAATCCGTCACCCGCCAAGATCCGCGAACTGCTGCGCGCCCTGCGCGACGACAGCGAACTCGACCCCGCCCGGCTGCTGGGGCTGCTGAAAGCGATGAACTCATGAGTATCAATGTCCTGCGTACCGCCGAGGGCTGGTGGGTGGTGCGCGACGAGCGTGCCGTCCGTATCGAGACCAAGGCCGTCACGACCGCCGAGCTCCTCGCCGACCGCGAAGCCGTGCGGGATGCCGACAGGGAGGCCTCCGTCTCCGGTGAGACGGGCACGCCGGTCGCGGATCTGGCCGCGCTGTCCCCGGTCACCACCCCGTGCCGGGTGGTGGCGCAGATGGTCAACTACCGCAGTCACGCCCGCGATTCGGGCTTCACCGGCGAGATCCCGCCCACCTTCTTCCGCAAGGCCTCCCGCTCCGTCAGCGGCCCGTACGACAGCGTCGTACGGCCCAAGCACGTGAAGTTCCTCGACTACGAGGTCGAGCTCGGCCTGGTCATGGGCGCGCCCCTGCCGGTCGGCACGGTGGTCGCCGAGCCCGACCTGCCCTCGTACGTCGCCGGGCTGGTCCTCAGCAACGACGTCAGCGCTCGCGACGTACAGCTGACCAAGGGCCAGTTCTACGAGAGCAAGTCCTACCCCACCTTCACCCCGACCGGGCCGTACCTGGCGCTGCTGGAGCCGGAGGACTTCCCCCACCTTCTCGACCTGCGACTGAGACTGTCGGTCAACGGTGCTCCGCGCCAGGACCGGACCCTGGCCGACATGATCGTGCGGCCGGCGCAGGCACTGACACTGCTGGCCCGCTTCCAGAACCTCGACCCGGGCGATCTGCTGCTCACTGGGACCCCGGGCGGCACGGCATTGAAGGCACCACCGAAACCGGTGGAGAAGATCGGCGCACTGCTGCCGCCGGCGCTGAAGTGGAAGGCGTTCTTCAAGAGCCAGGCCCGCAATCCGCACTATCTGCGCGAGGGTGACGTCGTCACTGCCACCATCGCCACCCAGGACGGGCGGATCGACCTCGGTGAACAGCGCACCCCCGTCACGGACGTACGGTGAGCGCGGTCTCGCGGGTCCCCGTGGTGATCGTCGGTGCGGGACCGGTGGGGGTGACGGCGGCCCTCCTGCTCGCCAGCCGCGGTGTGCGCAGTGTCGTCCTCGAGCGTCACGACGACGTCTACCCGCTGCCGCGCGCCGTCGCCATGGACGACGAGGTCCGGCGGATCCTGCAAGCCGCGGACGTCCACGAGGAGTTCGCCGCCCTCGCCCGCCCGGCTGAAGGTCTGCGGCTGCTCGACGCACGGCACCGGGTGATCGGCGAGTTCCGGCGCTCCGCGCACGGGCACCATGGCTTCCCGCAGACCAGCATGTTCGACCAGCCGGAGCTTGAGCGGGTGCTGCGTGAGGCCCTGGCCCGGCGGCCCGAGTGCGAACTGCGGGGCGGGGTGGAGGTCGTCGGCATCGACCAGCACGGCGACGGCCCCGTCCGGGTGACCTTCCGCCGTAACGGCGGGGAGTGCACCGGGTATCTGGAAGCGGAGGCCGTCCTCGGCTGTGACGGTGCCGGCAGTCTCACCCGCGAGGTCATCGGCGCCGTATGGGAGGACCTGCGTTTCGAGGAGCGCTGGACCGTCATCGACGTCCGTACCTGCCGCCCTGTCCGCTGTTGGGAGGGTGTCGACCAGGTCTGCGACCCCGCCCGGGCCGCGACGTTCATGCGCATCGGTGAGGACCGCTACCGCTGGGAGTTCCGCCTGCGGGACGGGGAAGAGCTCGATGCCCGAGGGGTACGGGAGCTCATCGCCCCGTGGGTGGAGGAGTCGTACGACGGTGAGGTGGAGGTGATCCGGCAGGCCCAGTACACCTTCCGGGCTCGTGTCGCCAACCGCTGGCGCCGAGGGCGCGTCTTCCTGCTCGGCGACGCCGCCCACCTCACCCCGCCCTTCATCGGCCAGGGGCTGTGCGCGGGAATGCGCGACGCGTACAACCTCGCGTGGAAACTCGGCGATGTCCTCCAACAGGACGCCTACGACAGCCTGTTGGACACCTACGAAGGGGAACGCAAGCCGCATGCCCGCCGCATGATCCGTCTCGCCGTCGCGATGGGCTGGGCCATGACCGGCGGCCAGGGCCGCGGGGCCGCGCTGCGCAGGAATCTCGTGAGCACGGCCTGCCGGATACCTGTCGTGCGGGAGGCGGCCGGCCACGACCTGAGTCCAGCCCTGACCGGGAGCGCCCTCGTACGGCGGCGCGGCCGCCTGGGCGGGCGGGGGCTCGCGGGCACTTCCTGTCCGCAGCCCTGGGTGGATGCCGACGCCGGGCGGGTCCGCCTCGACGACCTGCTCGGCGGCTCCTTCGCGGTCCTGAGTGCCGTTCCTGTTGCGCCCTGGCTGCGCGCCGTCGCCGAGGGGATCGGGGCGCAGGTCATCGGCGCCGACGACCTCGGGGACGGCGGTGCGCTCGCCGCCTGGCTGCGCGGCGGCCGGGCGGACGCCGTCCTGCTGCGCCCCGACCGCGTCGTCATGGACGTCGTCCCGGCAGGTGCCGGCGACTTCACGGACACCTCCTCCTGGGCCCCTCTGCTGTGCACCGCCCGGCTGTCCTCCGCCACCGAACCACTCGCCGTCACACCCCTGCTGAGGAGCCCATCGCGATGACCAGCACACCGCTCGCCCCGCCTGGTAAACCCTTCTGGAACTTCGACCCGGAGGCCACCGCCACCAGCCGCATCGCGGACTTCGGTCGTTGGGCCGCCCGGCACCGGGGCATCCAAGCCGCATACGACCACACCGACTACGCCGCCCTGCATCGCTGGTCCGTCACCGACCTCGAAGGGTTCTGGAGCGCGCTGTGGGAGTACTTCGACATCGATGCGGACACCCCCTATGAGCAGGTGCTGACCGAGGAGAGGATGCCGGGCGCCCGCTGGTTTCCCGCAGCCACCCTCAACTACACCCATCACGCCCTGCGCCACCTCAGCGAGGATCAGCCCGCGATCATCGCGCTGGACGAGACCGGCGCCGGCTACGAGGTGTCCGGGAAGCAACTCCGCGCCCAGGTCGCCTCCGTCGCCGCCACCCTGCGAGACCTGGGCGTCGGTCAGGGTGACCGGGTCGTCGGCTACCTCCCCAACACCCCGCACGCCATCGTCGCCTTCCTCGCCGCCGCCAGCCTCGGCGCGGTCTGGTCGGTGTGCGGCCAGGACTACGCTCCGCAGGCCGCCGCCGACCGCTTCGCCCAGCTGGAACCCACGGTCCTTGTCGCGGCCGACGGCTACCTCTTCAACGGCACCACCCACGACCGCCGCGACGCCACCCTCCAACTCGCCCAGGCCCTGCCGACGCTGAAAGCCACCCTGTTGCTGGACCATGCGGGCCTGCCGTGGCCTGCGCAGCCGTACCCCTCGCTGGTCGTCCCGTGGGAGGACGCTTCCACCCGCACCGAGCAACTCACCTGCACACCGGTGCCGTTCGACCACCCGCTGTGGGTCGTGTTCTCCTCGGGCACCACCGGCCTGCCCAAGGGCATCGTCCACGGCCACGGCGGGGTGCTGCTGGAGCATCTGAAGACCCTCGGCCTGCACTCCGACCTCGGTCCCGGCGACCGCCTGCTGTGGTACACCACCACTCACTGGATGATGTGGAACCTCGTCGCCTCCACGCTGCTGACCGGCGCCACGACGTGTACGTACGACGGCAGCCCGGCTCCCCTCGCCCAACCCGACACCCTGTGGGAGCTGGCGGCGCGCCACCGGGTGACCGTCTTCGGCACCAGCCCCCAGTACCTGCTGGGCATGGCCAAGTTCGGCATCGACCCGTCCGTGCACGACCTGTCGTCGATCCGCGTGGTCGGCTGCACCGGCTCCACCCTGCCGGCCTCCGCCTACCCCTGGGTCCGCGACCACGTGGGCGAGCGGGTGCTGCTGGCGTCGATCAGCGGAGGGACGGACGTGGTGTCCGGCTTCGCGGGCAGCGCACCCAACACCCCGGTCTGGGCGGGGGAGTTGTCCGCACCCCACCTCGGCGTGGCACTGGCCGCGTACGACGCCGGGGGCTTCCCGGTGGTGGATCAGGTCGGCGAGCTGGTCGTCACCCGACCCATGCCGTCGATGCCGCTGTACTTCTGGAACGACCCGGAAGGCACCCGCTACCGCGACGCCTACTTCTCCTCCTATCCCGGCGTGTGGCGGCACGGCGACTGGATCACCGTCACGGGCCACGGCTCGGTGATCGTCCACGGCCGCTCCGACAGCACGCTGAACCGCAACGGCGTCCGGCTGGGCAGCGCCGACATCCACAACGTCGTGGAACGCCTGCCCGAGATCACCGAGGCCCTGGTGATCGGCGCGGAGCAACCCGACGGCGGCTACTGGATGCCCCTGTTCGTCGTCCCTGCGGCCGGGGTGACTCTCGACGACGCCCTGCGCGCGAAAATCCGCGACGCCATCCGCACCGGCGCCTCACCCCGGCACGTCCCCGACGACATCCTCGAAGTACCGGGCATCCCCCACACCCGCACCGGCAAGAAGCTCGAAGTCCCCGTCAAACGCCTCCTCCAAGGCGCCCCCGCCGACCAGGTCGCCAGCCCCGCAGCCGTCGACAGCCCCGACCTCCTGGCGCATTTCGCCCGTCTGGGCGCCGACCGCCAGGAGGCGAGGAACAGCGCATGACACCACCGACCACCCCCGTGCCCTCACCCCCGCCACTGGCGGGAGCCATCGACGTTCATGCCCACTACATCACCCCACGGCTGCGGTCCGCGATGGAAGCTGCGGGCCACGCACAGCCCGACGGGATGCCCTCCATTCCCGACTGGAGCCCCGAAGCGGCGCTGGCCGCCATGGACCGCACGGGTATCGCAGCGGCACTCCTGTCGGTGTCCTCGCCAGGAGTTCACTACGGCGACGACGACGCTGCCCGGGATCTGGCCCGTGCCGTGAACGACGAGGGCGCCTCCCTCGTCCAGGCCCACCCCGCGCGTTTCGGACTGCTGGCCTCGCTGCCGCTGCCGGACCTCCCCGGTGCGCTCGCCGAGATGCGGCACGCACTGGACGACTTGGGGGCCGACGGCATCACCCTGCACACCTCCTACGCCGACCGGCATCTGGGCGACCCGTACTACGAGGCGCTCATGGCCGAACTCGACCGGCGCCGCGCGATCGTCCTGCTGCACCCGGCCTCGCCACCACGTTGGGAAGCGACCAGCATGCGCCACCCTCGCCCCATGCTGGAGTTCCCCTTCGAGACCACGCGCGCGGTGACCAACCTGATCCTGGGCGGGGTCCTCGACCGGTATCCCGCCATCCGTTTCATCGTCCCGCACGCGGGAGGCGCGCTGCCCGCCCTTGCCGACCGGGTCGCTGCCTTCGCCTGCGCGAGCGGCAGTCCGCCTGTCGATGTCTTCGGGGCCCTGCGCAGGCTGTACTACGACCTCGCAGGCTTCGCCCTGCCGCGACTGCTCCCTGCCTTGCTGACCTTGACCGACGCCGATCACCTCCTGTACGGCAGTGACTATCCGTACACCCCGGACTGGGCCGTCCACGCACTGGCCGAGGCCTTGGCCGACAGCGACTGCCTGGCCGGCAAGGGCCGGGACCTGCTGCGACACGGTGCCGCGTCGGCGCTCTTCCCCCGGCTGGCTGCGGCGACGAGCGCACCGGATTCATGACAGACCCGTCGTCCGCTCCATCACACCGGCGAGGGCCAGGCACTGCGCCGGCCTCGAACGGACGGGTCTCCTGGCGCGCCTGCCACCAGTGCGGATTGCCCGGCTGAGGAACGCCGAGCCACGGCTCTCAGCCCCGCCGGCCTCATGCGGACATTGATTGCATGTCCACCCCGATGTGGCTACACTGCGGCCGAAACACGAAAAGGCTACAATGTAGCCATTAATTGAACCTCCAGCCGCCGTCAGCGAGGCGGCGCACCTGGCGGCGAGGGTGTGAACCCAGTGCTACTTCGTCCGCACCACCAACGTCCGAGAGGCAGACGATGCCTGTTCTGATCGCGATAGCGATCTACATAATCCGGCTCGTGCGCGCCCCCATGGACGTGCGCCTGAAGAAGCGCCACGCCGGGCCGCTGGCGGTGACAGCCGCAGCCGTTGTCCTCTACCTTGCCTGGGACTGGCTCCGCCCGGACGGCATCAGCACCGTGTACTTCGTCGGCGAGTTCGCCGGCGTCGGCGCCGCGTACCTGATGACCTGCACCCTGGTGCTGGCCACCCGGCTGACGTGGCTGGAGCAGTGGTTCGGCGGGCTGGACCGCATGTACTTCTGGCACAAGCAGTACGCCATGTGGTCCATGCTCCTGCTCCTCCTCCCCCACCTCCTCCTCCATTTCTTCTCCGGCTTCGACGGCAGCGCGGAGCACTACGCCGGCACCCCTGAGGCCGGCCAACTCGTGGGGACGGGCCACCTTCTCGGCGCCGTCTCCGCGATCGGTCTGCTCGTGCTGGTCGTCATCTCACTCGGGCAGGTCGGCCGCATCCTGCGACTTCCGTACGAACGCTGGCTGTTCCTGCACCGCCTCACGGGCCTGCTGCTCCTGTCCGCCCTCGTGCACGGCTGGTTCCTCGACCTCGTCATCAACGGGTCCACGGTCCTCCTGACCGTCTACGTCGCCATGGGCACGGTCGGCATGACCGCCTACGCCTACGACGAACTGGTGCTGCGGCGCAGAGAGCCCCAGGCCGACTACAGCATCCGCCGGGTCTCGCGGCCCGCGCCCGACATCGTCGACCTCACCCTGACTCCCACCGGCTCAGACAGGCTGCCCCTGGCAGGTGGTCAGTTCGTCTACCTGCGCGTGGGCGGCCGACGCGCCTGGCGCGAACACCCTTTCAGCGTGGCCGGAGTCCAGCCCGACGGCTCGGTCCGCCTCACGATCCGCGCGCTCGGCCGCGGCACCCAAAAGCTCTACACAGACGTACGCGAAGGACTGCCCGCCACTCTCAACGGCCCGTACGGCATGTTCGACCATACCCTCGGTGGACCCCGCCAGATCTGGATCGCCGGCGGCATCGGCATCGCCCCGTTCCTCGGCTGGCTCACCCACCCGAGCGGCACACTCCCCCGCGCCGACCTCTTCTACTGCGCCCCGACCGCCGACACCGCACCGTTCCTCCCGGAACTCACCGCGGCCGCCGAACGCCTACCCGGCCTCCGGCTCCACCCGACGTTCAGCCGCAGCCAGGGCCACCTCACCGCCGACAGGATCCGGAGAACGGCCGGCCCGCTCACCGCGGACACCCACGTCTTCCTCTGCGGCCCCGCGTCCATGCTCGAAGACCTCAGCCGCGACCTCCACCGCCTGGGCATCCCCCGGGACCACGTCCACGCGGAGCACTTCGCCTTCCGCTGACGAGCGCCCGCCGAGACCCTGACACGCCGCTACCGTTGATCAGTTGCCGCCGTCAAAGCCGCGGCTGCCGGCGCCGATGACGACGTCCGCCTCGACAGACTGCGAGTCGATCACTCTGGCCGTGCTCGCCTGGCGGTTCGGGGCACACCTCGGCGATCCTCTCCGCCGCCCGCGCGTCGCGGGCGGCGGAGAGGATCGCCGAGGTTCCGCGGGCGTCCGGGACCTGACAGACCGTACGTACGGCTCGGGGCCTGCGCCGAGGGCGAGGGGTGCTCTGCTTCTGACGGACGAGGCGGCGACAGGCGCGGCCGGCGGTGCGGCCGAAGAGCGGCGGCATGTTCACAAGTAGACGTTCTTCGCCCGATCTCCACACGGAAGTACTACGACCGCAGTACACCTGGGGCGGGAGTGATGGATAGCGTCACTTGACCTTTGAAGCACCCGGCCCTCTGTGTGGCCTCGGTGCGCCCGTCACTTGCACCTCTGGAAGGGGCACTTCCGTGTCCGAATCCCCCACCCCCACACCCTCCTCCCACCGTAGGAAGCGCTCGCTGTCCCGCCGCGGCGTCATCGGCGCGACAGGAGCGGTCGCAGCCGGTGCCGCCCTGACACCGGTGGTCTTCGCGGCGAGCGAGTCCGGCGACACGGACTCCTCCGGTTCCGGTGACTCCGGTACGACGCCGGAGAAGTTCCCCGCGACCCGGACCGACGCCGCCACCGGCACCGGAGCGGCCACCACCGCCTTCGCCGCGTCCTATGTCGGCGTCCGCTGGAGCGGCGCGCGCGACGGCGCCGGGATCCGCTTCACCGACGGTGACGCGTCCGCCTCCACCTGGCAGTCGCTCGCCAGCGGCTGCGCCTCCGTCGAGGGCGGCGGCACGGCGCTGATAGCCGCCGGGAACGCCACCGCGTACGAGTTGAAGGCCTCCGCCGACGTGGACGGCGTGCACTCGCTCGCGATCGACACCACCGACGGCCCTGGCCGCACCTTCCATGTGCCGAGTGAGCCGACGCGCATGCGTGGCGTGCGCTACCTCTCACGGCCCGCGTGGGGCGCCGACGAGTCCAAGCGGTACAAGGACGGCCAGGTCAACTCGCCCGAAAAGTACTACCCGTTGCAAGTACTCACCGTCCACCACACCGCGACGCCCAACGACGACCCCGACCCGGCCGCCACCGTCCGCGCGATCTACGAGTACCACGCGATCACCAACGACTGGGGCGACATCGGCTACCACTTCCTGATCGACGAGGCCGGCACCATCTACGAGGGCCGTTACTCCGGCGACGACGGCGTCCCGGCCTTCAACTCGGACGGCGAACTCGTCACCGCCTTCCACTCCCTGGGCTACAACTCCGGCAACCTCGGCATCGCCCTGATCGGCACCCTCCAGGACAAGGCCCCCACGAACGCGGCCAAGGCCGCCCTCATCCGGCTGGTCAAGGTGATCTGCCGGATCAAGGGCCTGGACCCCCAAGCGAAGGTCACCTACACCAACCCGGTGAACGGTGTGCAGAAGGACACGAACACCATCGGCGGCCACCGCGACTACTTCGCCACCGAGTGCCCCGGCCAGACGATGTACGACCTTCTCGCCGAAGTCAGGGCCGCTGTCGCCCGCTGATACGCCCCTGCCCTGAGGGGGACCGGCCACCGAGCGGCGCTCATTCCGCCGGGAGGCTGACCGATCCCCCATTGGAGGACAGGTCCCTCGGTGCACCCTTGATCCGGCCGCGCGGTGGCGACCTCGATGGTGTCGGCTCCAGCCGGCATCTGGTTCTGCAGCCCTCGCTGCCTCTTGACACACCGAATCGTTACGGAAACACTGTAACCGTTATATGTCAGCAGAGTCCCCCCTCTCTTCCGGCACCTCACCATGGGCAGTCTCCGTATCCGCTGCGCGCGATCCTGGACCGGCTCGCCGGCCGCGCTGCCCCTGAAACACGTCGACCTGCCGCCGCGCACTGTCGTGCCGTCGTGGAACGCCAGAGGGCTCGACCGCCCGGAAGAGCGTTGCCATCACGGCCGGTTGACCGATGTCAGCCAGCCGACCAGAGCGAAGGAAAACCGATGCCCAAGGCCTATGTCATCGTCACCGAGGCGATCAACGACCCGTCGGGTATGGACGCCTATATGCGGGCGGTCAGACCGACGATCGTACAGAGCGGCGCCTCCGTCCTGGCGGCGACGCAGCCTCAGGTCGTCGAGGGGCAGTGGCACGGGAACCGGACCGTCATCCTGGAGTTCGCCTCGGCGGAGGCGGCCCGCGCCTGGTACGAGTCGGACGCATATGAGAAGGTCAAGCCGCTGCGGCTCGCGGCGGCCGAATGCAACGCCGTGATCGTCCCCGGCTTCGACATGCCCTCGGGGGGCTGAGCGCCGGCGTGTTCGCCGGAACCGATGACTCTCAGGCCGCCCGGGTCATGCGGCAGCTCTGACCGAGCGGTGCCGATGGCATGACACTTCGTGCGGGGCCCCCGGTGCGCCGGGGGCTTCCGGCCCACCGGGGCGGACGCGTCGGCGTTCGCATCTCGGCCGGCACGTCGCAGACCTGGCCCAAGATGGGCGGCCCGGCCGCCCTGAACTGGCGCGGGACCTAGCTCCCTACTCGCGGGGCACCCGTCAAGAGCGCCTCTATTCAAGATCGTTGGCTGATCCGGCGGCCCGACTGTGACGGATCGCAGGGCGCACCGTGCCCAGCGGCGACTCGTCGTTGCCGGTTGATCAGTCCGCCCCTCGCAGCGCCGCGGCGATGTCCCGGGCGAGCGCGGCGAGCTGACCAACTCGCGTTCCTGCAGTTCGAGATGCGCATCGATGACGACCTGACGCATCTTCACGTCGTCGGGCCGCTCCTGGATCATCTCTGCCGCCGTCCCGAGCCCCAGGGAGACCACCGCGAAGGGGGTCAGTGGCGCCGGCGCCTCAGCGACCGCGCGCACGACCAGCTCCCGCAGCGGGGCCACGTTGGCGAACGGCACGTCGCGTTTGTCGGCGTAGGGGCGGAAGAAGGTCCGCTCGGTCAGGCCGGCCCGTTCGGCGATCTCCGCGACCGTGGTCCGGTCGAAGCCGCGCTCTGCGTACAACTCCGTCGCCCACCCCCAGAACCTGTGAAGCCTCCGGGCTTGCTTGAGCGTGATGCTTGGAAACAGGCACATCCGGTTCTGAGGGGGCCGGGGCACGGCGACGTGCCCCGGCCACCCGACCAGGGGCGAGACATCACCACCCGCTAGGAGAAAGCAGCCCCCATCTACCCAGCGGGACTCCCCATCGCAGGCGTCTTCCTCTGGTCCGCCCGATGATCCGAACCAAACCGCCCGACCCGGGACCGCACACGAATCAACGGAACCAGCGCTCAGTCAGTGCGCCGCAGACGTCATCTGGTCGGTGATCCAGTCCGCGATCATGGGTCGGGCGCGATGCGGAAGGTTCGTGAGGATGTGATTGCCGCCCGGGTAGCAGACGAACGACGCGTTCGGTGTCTCCTGGGCCTGTCGCTCCGTCTGCTGCCACGGCACGAGCCGGTCCTGGTCGCCGGCGACGTAGAGGCAGACCGCTTGGATCTTTTCGCACACCCCGGTGAGATCGAGTTGCCGTACGACCTCGAACGCTTCGTCTGCCGTCGCTGAGTGGGTCCGCGCGATGAATGCCTGTTTGGTGATGGGTGAGGCCTCGTCCCACTTCTGCCAGGAGGCGTAGGGACCGCTGAGGGCCGCCATCGCCCGCACCCGGCTCTCGTGCGCGGCGACGAGCGGTGCGTAGAAGCCGCCCAGGCTGAAGCCGCACACGGCGACGCCCTCCACCATCCGCGCACCCCCGTCGACCGAGCGCCCCACCTCGTCCAGTACGGCGGATACTGCCCGGTGGTAGTCGCCGCGCAGGGGAATCCGCAGACCGGTCTCGCCCTGCCCCGGCCCGTCGATGGAGAGAGTCGCCAGGCCGCGCTGGAGGAACGAGTCCTCTACATAGAAGAACTCCTCCTTCGTGGAGTCCAGCCCGGGCAGGAGTACCACCAGCCGCGGTTCGTCCACACCAGCGGGCCGACGCAGCACAGCCACCACCGCCTCACCGTCGAGGTCGGCCTCGATGCGCTGCGCCGTCGGGTCGAGGAAGGAGAGAGCTCGGCGCATCTCCTCGACCGATCGCAGCGTCGCCTCGGCCACGAGATCGAGGTCAAGCGTCCAGACGAACTTGGCGAAGTGCCGAGTTACCGCAGCGCGCCGCCAGGCGTGCCCGGCGGTCAGGCCGTTCCCGGCCGCCTCGGCCTCCTCGGCGATCTCTGCGTGCTCGTCCGCCGAACGAACCCACTCGGGCAACCACTGATCCCACGTGGTGATGCGCGCCATGGTCGCGGCGAAGCCCGCGTAGTCCACGCCGTTCTGAATGAATCGCGGGGCCCAGTTCGTTGCGGCCAATTCGACGAGCGGGTCGCGCTGCCCTGTCATAGGAACTCCTTGGTAGTGGGGTTGGGTTCGGTTGCCGGTACCTGTTCGCCGAGCGATGTACCGAAGTACATGTGGGCGATGTGCGGGTCGGAGAGAATCGACGGGGCATCACGCTCGGTGACCACCTTGCCGCTTTCCATCACGATGCCGTCGGTGGCCATCTTCATGCCGAAGCGCACGTTCTGCTCCACGATCAAGATCGTCTTGCCGCTCGCGCGCAACACCATCACCGAGTCGTAGACGGTCTGCAATGCCTTGGGGTCGAGACCGAGTGAGGGCTCGTCGAGGAGGAGCAGCACCGGGTCCAACATCAGCGACCGCGCGAACTCGACCATGCGGCGCTGGCCACCCGACAGGTTGCCGGCGTTGTCGTGGGCACGGTCGGCGACGATCGGGAAGAGTGCCGCAACCTGGTCGTACCGCTCCCGGACGAGCGCCTTGTCGCGGCGAATGATGTAGGCACCGAGCAGGACGTTCTCGCGCACCGACATGCCCGGGAACAGAGCGTTGGCCTGGGGCACCTGCGAGACGCCACGCTGGAGGATCTCGGCAGCCGAGCATCGGTCGATGCGCTCCCCGCCGAGGTGGACCTCCCCCAGACGCGGGGTCAGCAGACCGCTGATGGTCTTCAGCACCGTGGACTTCCCCGCGCCGTTCGGTCCGACGATGCACGCGACCGAGCCGGCGGCCACGGTGATGTCCACACCCTGCAGCACGTCACCTCCGCCGTAGCCCGCGACGACGCTCCGTATCCGCAGCAGCGGCTGGTCGGTCATGTCTGCACCTTGTCCTCGATCGCGAAGTCGTCGCCCAGATAGGCATCGACGACAGCGGGATCGTTCTGGATCGCGTCGGGTGTGCCCGAGGCGAGGGTCGTGCCCCGAGCGAGCACATGGATCGGGTCGCACAGCCCGAGCACGAACGGCATGTTGTGCTCGACGATCAGGAAGGTCTTGCCGTACGAGTTGAGCTCGCGGATCATCTCGCCCATCCGGTCGATGAGTACCGGGTTGATCCCGCCCGCCGGCTCGTCGAGCAGGATCAGCTTCGGATCGAGCATCAGGATCTGGGCGAGCTCGACCAGCTTCTGCTGTCCGTAGGACAGCGCGCGGGCCTTCTGGTCACGGAACGCGCGCATCCCCACGAATTCGAGGAGCTCGTCCGCGGCCTTCGCCTCGGCGCCGCTGACGGCGATGCGGCCGAGCTGACGGACGGAGAACTCGCGCTGCACCGCGACGACGTTCTCCAGCACCGTCATCTCACGGAAGAGGCGAGTGATCTGGAAAGTGCGGCCCAGTCCCCGGTGAGCCCGCTCCCAGGACGGCAGGCCGTCGATGCGGCGGCCGTCGAGCCAGATCTCGCCGGACTCGGCGGTGATCGTGTCGTCGATCAGGTTGAAGGTGGTGGTCTTGCCCGAGCCGTTCGGGCCGATCAGGCCGGTGATCGAGCCGACGGGCACGGTGAATGACGCTCCGTCGACCGCTTTCACCCCGCCGAAGTGCCGTTTGAGGTTCTTGACCTCAAGCATCGCCCGGTCCGGTGTCGCGCCCCGCTCGCTCACCTGAACCCGCCCGGTGAGGGACGCAAGGCTTCCGCCCGTGCCGATCCGGGCGCCGACGAGTCCCGCCTTGCCCCTGCTGCGGCGTCTACTCAGCAGCGACTCGACCGCCGGCAGGATACCCTGCGGCAGGAAGATCACCACCAGCACCAGGAGCCCGCCGAACAGCAGCAGGCGGGCGTTGCCACCACCCCAGTCGTTGTTGGCCATCTCGTTGAGCCACTCGATGAGGAACGCGCCCAGGACGGGCCCCCACAGCGTCGCCTTGCCTCCGACCAGCATCGATAGCACCAGCTGGACGCTGATCAGGATGCTGAACATCCCGCGCGGGTCGATGAAGGTCAGGTAGTAGCCGTAGACCCCACCGGCCATCCCGACGAAGAGCGCGCTCGCCATGAACGCGATGACCTTCTCGGTAGGCAGGTTGATGCCGATGGTCGCGGCCTTGTTCTCGTCCTCGCGGATCGCGATCAGACCCATGCCGAGCTTGGTCCGGCGGATCCACCAGGTCATCGTGAGCTGCAGGGCCAGGATGCCCACGAGCGCGTAGTAGAAGGGCCAGTTGACGATGTCCCGGTCCCATGTGGGCATCGGAAGGGTGAGGCCGGCGGTGCCCTTGGTGAGCGAGACCCAGTTGACGGCGATGACCTGGATCAGGAACAGGAAGGCCACGGTGATGACCACGAATGCCGGGCCGCTCGAGCGCAGTGAGACCGCGCCGAGGACGAGCGCGAACGTCACTGCCACCAGGCCCGAGACCGGAACCCACAGCCACGGGTTCACCTCGGTGAATCTGCTCGCCAGGACGCCGACGGTGTATCCGCCGAGGCCGATGAAGGCGCCTTGTCCGAGCGAGATGTAACCGGCGAAGCCGGAGATGATGTTGAGCCCGCCGGCGCCGATGGCGAACACCAGCGAGAGGATGATCATGTTCTGGTAGTAGATGTCGTCGCTGAGCATGGGGTAGACGACCAGCAGCACGCCTGCGACGAGGGCGATGCCACGGCCGATCCAGATCGGTTCGAGCCGACTCCGGCGGCTTGCGCCCGTGGTGGCCGACGATGCGGTGTCATTCTTCGTCGGGATACTCATGTGGTGGCCACCGTGTCCTCTCGAAGGCGGGTGCCGAGCAGGCCCTGGGGCCGGATCAGCAGCACCGCAAACACGATCGCGTAGGGCACGGCTGTCGACCACGCCGGAGACCCGTACGCCGACACCATGGTCTCGGCGACGCCGAACAGCAGCCCGCCGAGCACAGCACCGTTGATGCTCCCCAGCCCCCCGAAAACGACGATGGCCAGCAACCTGGCGATCCACTGGTAGTGGGAACCCGGGATGAAGGGGTACAGCACCCCGGTGATCGATCCGGCGGCACCTGCGGCCGCGATTCCGATGCCGAACACGAGGGCCGCGACGGACGCCACCTTGACACCGACCAGCTCGGCCGACGACGGGTTGGTGGCCGCCGCCCGGATGGCCCGGCCCAGCCAGGTCTTGGTGAGCACCGACCACAACAGGATCAGCACGATGACCGCGATCAGACCGCCGTGCACCTGGGCCTTCGGGAAGAAGATCCCGCCCATGGCGAAGGACTCGTCGGCGTAGGACGGCCTGATGGCGGAGGAGTTGTTGCCCCAGACCTCACCCATCACCCCCTCGAGTACCAAGGCGATACCGAAGGACAGGAGCACCGTCGAGGCCATCGGAGCACTGCGCACCGGCGAGACGAGCAACCTGTAGGTGAGCCAGCCGAGTCCGAACATCATCGGGGTCGCGACCACGATGCCCAGGAGCGGATCGAGACCGAAGGCGTCCCAAAGCCAGTAGGTGAGGAAGGCGGACAGGATCAGGAAGGCTCCGTGGGCGATGTTGACGACCCGCATGACCCCGAAGATGAGTGACAGTCCGCTGGCGGCCAGGGCGTAGACCCCGCCCAGCAACAGCCCGAGGACGATGGTCTGCAGCAGCTGGGTCATTCGCCGGCCCCGCCGGGCTTCCAGCCCTGAATCATCTTGCTGGTGGCGGACTTCTCCGGGAGCACGTACTGCACGCTGTCTCCCTGCCACTGACCGACCAGGAAGTCACCGATCGGCGAGCCGTCCTTGTTCCACTTCAGGCCACCCAGGATCGTCGT
Organism: Streptomyces sp. CA-249302; assembly: GCF_050936785.1. NCBI lineage: Bacteria > Bacillati > Actinomycetota > Actinomycetes > Kitasatosporales > Streptomycetaceae > Streptomyces > Streptomyces sp. CA-249302. The sequence continues at coordinate 102,531 of NZ_JBNJMG010000002.1, forward strand.
GACGGAGTTCTTTCTCAGCCAGTCGGCCAGGGCGCTCTGGTCGTCGACACTGCCCACACCCTCGGCCGCAGCCTGGAGCACCTGGCCGGCGGCATAGGCGTCCGCGGCGTCCTCCGGCGGCTCGGCACCGTCGTACATCTCCTTGTACTTGGCGACGAACTCGTCGTTGCCCGGCGTCTTGGCGGTCGGCGCGTGGCTGATACCGAACATGATGCCTTCGGTGTTCTCCGCACCGATCCCGTCCGCGTACTGCTTGCCCAGTGACGGCGCGGTGGTCTCGTACAGCCATTTCGGCGTGAGGTCGGCCTTGAGCATCGCCCGGACCATGCCCACACCGTCCTCGAATCCCGCACCGTGCACCACCACGTCGGGATCCGCCGCCTTCATCGCCGTCACGATCGAGTCGAAGTTCTTCGTGTCGGTCGCGTAGGTCTTTTCGTAGACGGTCTTGATGCCGGCGGCCTCGAGGATCTTCTTCACCCCAGCCACCGCGGGAGAGGCGAACGGGTCGTCGAGCGTCGGGTAGGCCGCGGTCTTCGGCCGCTTGTCCTCCGGCAGGCCGGCGAGGTACTCCGCGAACAGCTTGCCCTGCTTGTCGGCGGTGGCCTGCTGGGCGAAGAAGAGGTACTTGAAGCCCCGCTGGAACAGCTCCGGCGCTCCGCCGGCCGGCTCCACGAACAGCATCTGATTCTTTTCCGCCACCGCTGAAGCCGCGGCGTTCAGCTGTGAGGAGAACGTCCCAAGGAGGAGATCGACCTTGTCCTGGCTGATCAACGCGTTGTAGTCGGCGGTGATGGTGTTCTGGTTGCTGCCGTCGTCCTTGATGACGAGCTTGACATCACGCCCCAGGATCCCGCCGCTCTCATTCACCATCTTCTGCCAGACCTTGTAGCCCTGCTGGGCGGCCTGTCCCGGCTGGGACGCTTCACCGGTCAGGGGCAGGGAGATGCCGACCTTCACCGGCCCCTTCGCGTCGCCCCCCTCGGACTCGCTTCCTCCGCAGGCCGTGAGCCCCAGCGTCAACGCGCCGGTCAGTGTCAGGGCGGCCCAACCCCGCGGGAGTGAAACACGGAACATTCAAGTCCTCCTCGTTCGGTACCGCCGCAAACGATTGCAGTTTCTGGGGCGCGTCACGCCCTGTCAAGCATTCGCACCAGATTCGAGGCTCCAGGCGGTCACATCAGATGCGTTGGCCCAGTTCACCAGCGTGTGCGTGGATCTCCTACGGCTCCCGCCCATCGGCCCCGTCGTGCCCCGCACAGCGATGAGAGCCCTCACAGTCTGCAATCGAATGTGATACCAGTCCGGTCGCCCCCGGCGCGGTCGCCGAAGTGCGGATCGTCGCTGCCCCCGAATCGCCAACCTGGCTCGGCCCGCACGGGTCTCGATTCCAGGCTGCCGAGCCGGTACGCGCCCCGGACGCGCGATGCCTGACGGGTCGGCCGAAACCGAAGGGCATGCGAGGCGGGTGCGGCTCTTCTGCAGTGAGTTGGTCATGCCGTGGGCCGTGGGCGACCGCACCCCCGAGCCCAGCCCTCCCTGTTGGAGCAGGACGAGGGGCTGCGGCATCAGGTATTCCTCACCAACACCCCGTACTCCGGTGACGGTTCAGCCCAGTTCCTGGAGGTCCGCCACTGCGGGCATGCCTGCGTCGAGGACCGCATCCGGTGCGGCAAGACCACCGGATTCGGCCGCTTCCCCTCCGGCGGCTTCGGCGACAACGCCGCCTGGCTCGAACTCAGCCTCCCAGCGATCGGTCTGCCGGCCCGGACTCGTGTCCTGCTGCTGGACGGCGAACTCGCCCCTGCCGAACCGAAAAGGCTCCGCTACCGACTGCTGCATGTCGCCGCCCCCTCGCCCACGGCGGCCGCCGCCTGCGCGTACGGATATCGGCTGTCCGGCCCTGGAGAAATGGACTGGCCGCGGCTTTCCACCGCCTCGCCGCACTGCCCCGACCCGTCGGCTGAACTGGCAAACCCCTGCCCGCCCACGCCCCGAAGGACCCCGGAGAACCTGACCGCCGGGCCGGGACTGCGCCTTGCCCAGATACGGAAATCGCGTCGCCACCCGAAAGGTGGTGATCAACGACGCCAGCGTGGTGGATCGGCTTGTAGTGCCGCGTCAGGCCAGGATCCGGACCGGGTGCTCCAGCAGCTCCTTCAGGGCGGCCAGCCAGCGGGCGGCGGCCACGCCGTCCACCGGACGGTGGTCGACGGACAGGGTCACGGTCATCAGCTTGCCGGGTACGACCGCTCCGTCCTCGACAACGGGCTCCTCGCGCACCGCTCCGACCGCGAGGATCGCGGCATGCGGCGGGTTGATGATCGCGGCGAACTCCTCGACGCCGTACATCCCGAGGTTGGTGACGGTGATTGTCCCGCCCTCGAGCTCGTCCTGCCTGAGCGTCCCGTCCCGCCCCCGCAACGCGAGATCGCGCACCCGGGCGGCGACCGCGGTCACCGTGAGCGAGGCCACGTCCCGGACGACGGGGGTGACCAGCCCGCGGTCGGTCGCCACGGCGACCGCGATGTCTGCGGTCGGATACGTGCGGACCGCATCGGGCGTCCAGATGACGTTCATCTCCGGCACCGCGACGTGCGCGGCCGCGACCGCCTTGACCACGAGGTCGTTGAGCGAGATCCGGGTCATGCCCTCGTTGATCTGTGCGCGCAGCGCGACCAGACGGTCGGCACGGACCGTGGCCCGCACGTAGAAGTGCGGCGCGTTCTGTTTGCTCTCGACGAGGCGGGCGGCGATCGCACGACGGAGTCTGGTGTGCGGGATCTCGACACCCTGCGCCGGTGCAAGTGGCTTCGAGGCGGGCGTCCGAGCGCCGTCCTCGACCACCCGCGGAGATGCCGGTGTGTTCTTCGCGGCGATGGCGGCGTCGACGTCGCGGCGCAGGATCCGGCCGCAGGGGCCGGTGCCGGTGATCGCCTCGACCGGGATCGCCGCCTCCTTGGCCAGCTTCCGCGCCAGCGGGCTCGCGAAGATCCGTCCGTGCGCGTTCGGTGCGGGCGCGGGTGGCGCAACGGGGGCCGAACTGGGGCCCGCCGGCACCTCGGTTCGCACGGGCATCACGTGTGCGGGCGGTTCGACGACATCGAGCTCGACAAGGAGGGTGTCAATGTCCGCGGCCACCTCGCCCGGTACGCCGAGGACCGCGATCGGTGAGCCGACCTCGACCTGGGAGCCGGCGGAGACCAGCAGCTTCAGGACGACGCCGGCGGCCTCGGCCTCGACGTCGACCAGCGCCTTCTCCGTCTCGACCGTGGCGATGGTCTCCATGGCGGCGAAGTCGGCGTTCTCGGCGACCATCCACTCCGCGAGCACGGCCTCGGTCGCGTTGGCGGCGACCTCCGGCATGCGCAGGACCCGGGGCATGTCAGTACCTCGCGATCTGGGCGAGTGCGGCGATGACCTCGTCCTTCTGGGCGATGGCGGCGCGCTCGAGCACTTTGCTGATGCTCGGTGAAGCCTCCGCGCCGGTGACCCTGCGGACCGGCCCGTCGAGCAGGTCGAAGAACCGCCTGGTGATCTCGTCGGCGAGCCAGCCGCCGTACGACGTGCCGAACGCGCCCTGCTCGGCGATCAGAACCTGGTTGGTCTTGGTCAGGCTGGCCTCGATGGTGTCCCAGTCGATGCTGGCCCGGTCGAGCCAACGCAGGTCGATCACCTCGCCGTCCACTTGTCCGAACTCCTCGACCGCCTGGAGCACGTACGGCACCATGCCGAGGTAGGTCAGCACGGTGACGTCGCTGCCCGGCCGTCGCACCGCCGCTTTGCCGACGGGCAGGCAGTAGTCGAGGTCGTCGACCGGTCCAGGACCGCTGGAACCGTAAAGGTCGACGTGTTCGAGGACGACGACGGGGTCCTGGCAGCGCAGGGCGGTGTTCATCAGGCCCACGTAGTCGTACGGCGTCGACGGTGCGACGATCCGCCAGCCGGGGTTGGTCGCGAAGACGCCCGCCGGGTCCATCGAGTGCTGCGATCCGTAGCCGGTGCCCATGGCCACCTTGCTGCGGAGCACCAGCGGGACGCTGCTCTCGCCGCCGTACATGTGCCGGGCCTTGCCGATCTGGTTGAAGAGCTGGTCGGCCGCGACCCACATGAAATCGGCGTACATGAACTCCACGACCGGGACGAACCGGCCGTCGAGCGCGATGCCCCCGGCCAGTCCGGCGAAGGCGTTTTCGCTGATCGGGGTGCCGAGGATCCGGCCCGGGAACCGGTCGGGCAGGCCGCGGGTGGCGCCGTTGGTCCCGCCGTTGAGCCGGTGCACGTCCTCGCCCATCACGACGATCCGGCTGTCGGTCTCCATCCGGCGGCCCATCACGGCCGCGACCGCGTCGATGAACTTCGTCTCCTGGACGGGTACGGCGTGGCCCGCGGCCGCCACGACCGGGGCGGTGTCGAACTCGCTCAGGTCACCGCGGACACCGACGTCGACCCACGCGGGGTCGGGCCACTCGGTCGGCTTGATCCGGCGCTGGCCGGGTTTGCCGCCGGGCAGCGGCTCGAACAGCACCCGGCCCACCTCATCCATCACGGCCTTGGCACGGACGATGGCCTCGGCGGTTTCGTCGGCGGTCATGATGCGGCGCCGCTGAAGATGGCCCGCGGTCTGCTTGAGCGGGTCGCGGTCGCGCCAGGTGCGCTCCTCGTCCTTGTCGCGGTAGCCGAACGCGCTGCCGGCGAACCCGCCGTTCTGGTGGAAGAACCGATAGGTGTCGACCTCGACCACGGTCGGACCGCGGCCACGGCGCATGTGCGCGACCGCCTCGCTCATGGCGAGGTGAACGGCGAGCGGGTCCATGCCGTCGACCTTCCAGCTCGCGATGTTGAAGCCCGGCCCGCGCGCGGAGAGCCGCGGCTCGGCCGTTGCCTCGTGGACGGAGGTCGACACGGCGTACTGGTTGTTCTCGATGAAGAAGCAGACCGGCAGTGACCATGCGCCGGCGAGGTTCATCGACTCGAGCGTGGATCCGATGTTGACGGCACCGTCACCGAAGTAGGTCACCGACACGGCGGGGGTGCCGGCCTGGCGGTGGGACCACGCGAAACCGGCCGCCTGCGGAACGCCCCCGCCGACGATGGCGTTGGTACCCATCGCGCCGGCGTCCTTCCACCGCAGGTGCATCGACCCGCCTCGGCCGTGGCTCCAGCCGCGGTCCAGGCCGCAGATCTCCGCGAGGGTGCGCAGCAGGGCGTCACGGACCTGGCCGGACGGCGCGCCAAGCGGGTCCATCCCCTTGGGCTCGACGTGGTGGAGCGCCTTGGCGAGGAACTGGTGGTGGCCGCGGTGGGAGCCGTTCACCGAGTCCTCGCTGGTGAGCGCGAGCACCGACCCGACGGCGCCACCCTCCTGGCCGATGCTGGAGTGCGCGGGGCCGTGGATCAGGCCTGCGGCGGCGAGGTCGAGGACGTACTGCTCGAAAGTCCGGATCCACACCAGCTGGGCGTAGATCGTGCGCAGCAGCGCGGGGTCGGCGACGTCCCAGTCGGCCTCGGTCGTGACGATCTCGACCCAGGGCGCGGCGGGCGTGAGTGGGCGGTGCTCGGGCATGGCCTTCTCCTTCATCCGGCAGCACCCTGACACAGGATTGGATCCAAATCTAGACTCACGCGTCATGACCCCCGCGAGAAATCAGGCATTAAGCTTGTCGGCACTGAATAATTGGATCCATAATGAGGTGACCATGTCGCTGCCCGGGCTGCGCAGGATGGACCATGTCGGGTTCACGGTGCCCGACATCAAGGAGGCGCACCGCTTCCTCGTCGACGTGATCGGCTGCGAGTACCTGTACTCCCTCGGTCCCTTCGAACGGCCGGACGACGACTGGATGCGCACGCACCTCGGCGTCCACCCCCGAGCGGTGATGGTCGAGAACCGCTGGTTCCGCTGCGGCGACCAGGCCGTCTTCGAGGTCTTCCACTACACGTCCCCCGACCAGCGGGACGCGATCCCCCGCAACAGCGACGTAGGGGGCCACCACGTCGCGCTGTACGTCGACGACCTGGACGTCGCCATCCAGCACCTTCAGGGCGCCGGCATCCGGGTGCTGGCCGGGCCGACCGCGAGTAGGGGCCCGGCCAGCGGGAACCGGTGGATCTACTTCCTCAGTCCATGGGGCATGCAGTTCGAGCTGGTCTCCTACCCCGGTGGCAAGGCCTGGGACAGGAATAATGCCGCCCATGACTGACGTGAGCAGCGAACGCGTGGTGGCCTACCTCCGCGACGCGATCCTCGGGGGCGAGCTGAAGCCGGGTGACCGGATCCGTCAGGAGGATGTCGCGGCAAAGCTGGACACCAGCCGGGTGCCTGTGCGTGAGGCGCTGCGGATGCTTGAGGCCGAGGGGCTCACCGAGCACGAGCCGCACAAGGGCGCGAGGGTGCCCCGTCTGACCCGGCACGAGGTTGAGATGATCTACCGGATGCGCGAGCGGCTCGAGCCCCTCGCGCTGGTCGAGAGCCTCGCTCAGCTCGATGAGTCGGACCACGAGCGGCTCGAGAAGGTGCAACTGCGCATCGAGGCGAACGACGACGTCCAGAAGTTCCTCGACCTCGACCGCGAGTTCCACATGCTCACCTACAGAGGCTGCGCGATCGACCCGCTCAACGCCATGGTCACCCGCCTCTGGAACTCGACCCAGCACTACCGGCGCGCGTACGTCGCCCTCGGCGGCCGGAACCGGATGTGGATCGTGAACTCTGAGCACCGGCTGATCCTCGACGCCGTCCTACGGCGCGACCGGACCGATGCCGAGCGGTACCTCGAGGGCCACATCCGGCGGACCCGCATCGAGCTCGGTCACCACCCCGAGGTCTTCTCCTGATCGGCCTTCGGGACCTCGCCACGCTGAACCGGGTCGCCGTCACCACGTGACGGCGATGTACTTCGACTCCAGGTAGTCGAGCATGCCCTCGTGACCCCCCTCACGGCCGACGCCGGACTGCTTGGTGCCGCCGAAGGGGGCGGCGGGGTCGGAGACGATGCCGCGGTTGAGACCGACCATGCCGGCGTCGAGCTGTTCACAGATCCGCATACCGCGTGCGAGGTCGGAGGTGTAGACGTAGGACACCAGACCGTACTCGGTGTCGTTGGCCATCCGGATCGCGTCGGCCTCCTCGGTGAAGGTCACCACGGGGGCGACAGGGCCGAAGATCTCCTGCGAGAGGATGCCGGCGTCGACCGGGACATCGAGCAGCACCGTCGGCTCGAAGTAGAACCCCTCGCGGTCCGGGCGGGTGCCGCCGACCACGACGCGTGCACCGGCGGCGACCGCGCCCCGCACGAGGTTGTCGACCTTGGCGGCCGACTCGTCGTTCACCAGCGGGCCGACCTCGGTGTCGGCAGAGGTGCCGGGGCCCACGCGCAGAGCCGCCATCCGGTCGGCGAGCCGGTGGCTGAACTCGTCTGCGATGCCTGCGTGGACGTAGAAGCGGTTGGCGGCGGTGCAGGCCTCGCCTGCGTTGCGCATTTTCGCGATCACCGCGCCGTCGACGGCGTCGTCGATGTCGGCGTCCTCAAGGACGAGGAACGGCGCGTTGCCGCCGAGTTCCATCGAGCAGTTGACGACCTGGTCGGCGGCCTCGCGGAGCAGTAGCCGCCCGACCTCGGTCGAGCCGGTGAAGGACAGTTTGCGGACCCGCGGGTCGTGCAGCATCGCGGACACCACCTCGCCCGAGCGGCGGGCGGGCAGCACGTTGACCACACCCGCGGGGACACCGGCGTCCTCAAGGATCCTGGCCAGCAGCAGCGCGGTGAGCGGGGTGTCGCTCGCCGGCTTGAGGATGACCGTGCAGCCCGCCGCCAGAGCGGGACCGATTTTGCGGGTGGCCATGGCGGCCGGAAAGTTCCAGGGCGTGACCAGCACGCAGATGCCGACCGGCTGCTGGAGTACGACGATCTTGTTGGCGCCCGCCGGCGCGGTCATCACGGCACCCGAGGCGCGAACCGCCTCCTCGGCGTACCAGCGGAAGAACTCCGCGGCGTACGCCGTCTCGCCGCGGGCGTCGGCGAGGGCCTTGCCGTTCTCGAGCGAGATCAGGTGGGCGATCTCCTCGGCGCGCTCCGTCATCAGCTCGAACGCGTGGCGCAGGATCTCCGATCGCTTCCGCGGCGCGGTCGCGGCCCAGCCGGCGGCAGCGGCGTGGGCTGCGTCGACCGCCGCCGCCGCGTCCTGGACCGTGCCGTCGGCGACGGTGGCCAGCACCGCGCCGGTCGCCGGGTCGAGGACGTCGAAGCGTCCCCCGTCGGAGGCGGACACCACCTTGCCGCCGAGGCAGAGGCCGAAGGGCAGGTCGGCGATCTGGTCGAGCGTGAAGTCACCCATGGCGAAGGGCCTTTCGGTGGATCAGTAGGGATTGGTGACGACGAGGCTCTGGGCCGGGAAGAGGGTGAGGATCTTCGGACCGTCCGCGGTGATGACGATCTCCTCCTCGATCCGCGCGGCGGAGACACCGTCGGAGGCCGGGCAGTAGGTCTCCAGCGCGAACACCATGCCGACCTGGAGCTCGACGGGCTCCTTCATCGAGTTGAGCCGCGAGATGATCGGTCGCTCGTGCAGGCCCAGGCCTAGGCCGTGCGCGAACTGCAGGCCGAACGCTTCCATCTCGCTGCCGAAGCCGAACTCCTCGGCCCTGGGCAGAAGCGCGGCGACCTGGTCGGTGCCGACACCGGCCTTGATGCCGTCGATGCCGCGGTCCATCCATTCCCGTGCCCGCGCGTAGGCGTCGCGCTGAGCAGCGGTCGCGCTGCCGACCGCGAAGGTGCGGTAGTAGCAGGTCCGGTAGCCGTTGAACGAGTGGATGATGTCGAAGAACGCCTGGTCGCCCGGGCGGATCAACCGGTCGGTGAAGTTGTGGGGGTGCGGGTTGCACCGCTCCCCCGATATCGCGTTGACCGCCTCGACCTGGTCGGAGCCCATCTCGTAGAGCCGCTTGTTCGCGAGCGCCACGATCTCGTTCTCCCGGACACCGGGCTTGAGCGCCTCGGTGATGTCCTGGTAGACGCCGTCCACCATCGCGGCCGCCTGGTTGAGCAGCACGATCTCGTCCTGGGACTTGATGCACCGGGCGTCCAGCATCAACTGCTGGGCGTCGACGACGGTCAGGCCCTGGCGCTGCATCTCGAAGAGGAACGGCGGTTCGACGATGTCCATGCCGATCGGCATGTCCGCGACGCCGGCCTCGACCAGCATCGACTTGATCTCCGCGACCGCGGTCTCCATCAGACCGACCGATGGCGCGACCGCGCCCCGAAAGCCGAGGAAGCCGGCTCGGTAGTTCTCTTCCGGCACCCACTTCGAGTGCAGCTTGTGGTGCTTGACCGCAGACCCGAAGTCCCACAGGACCGGGTCCTTGCCTCGTGCGAGCAGGGCGTAGCGGATCATCTTGTCGCCGAGCGCGCCGCCGATCCAGGTCTGCGTGGTGTAGCGGATGTTGTAGAAGTCGAACAGCAGGAACGCCCCGCACTCGCTGCTCTCCAGCGCCGCCTGCGCCCGGCCGAGGCGGTAGCGCCGCAATCGGTCGAAGTCGACCCGCTCCTCGTAGTCGACTCCCATGTGGCCGGGAGCCGGGAGCCGGACGCCGGTCATCCGCTGAGCCCGTCGTCGACCTGCACGCTCTCGGGATGCAGTGTGATGCCGGAGTTGTGCGCCTGGAGCTGGAGCAGGATCGCGAAGTCCTCATCGGGCCGGTCGCTGCTGACGCTCGCCTGGACAGCGGCGGCGGTCGCCGCGGCGACCGGCATCGGCACGTCGAGGTCGTGGGCGGCCTCGAAGCCGAGGTCGAAGTCCTTGCGGAGCAGCAGCGGCGTGAACGTCGGCGTGAAGTCGAGGTTCACGAACGCCGGCGCCTTGTAGCGCGTGAAGACCGAGCCCATCACCGAGTCGTTGAGGAACTCGAGGAACGCGGCCCGGGACATGCCGCCCTTCTCGGCGAGCACGGTGATCTCGGAGAGGCACTGGGTCACGACGCCGAGCATCAGGTTGTGGCAGATCTTGGCCAGCCGGGCCACGTCGCCCTCGCCGACGTACGTCGCGCCCTTGCCGAGGTGGGCGAGCAGGTGGGCGACCCGGTGGTAGGTCTCCTCGGGGCCGGAGACCACGAGGCTCAGTCCGCCGGCCGTCACCACCTTGGCGTTGCCGCTGACCGGCGAGGCGAGGAAGGCGACGGAACGCTCGGCGCACGCCGCGCGCATCGCGGCCGACGACTCGGTCGAGACCGTGGAGCAGTCGACGACGATCCGCGGCACGTGGTCGGGGTCCGCGAGCAGGCCGCCCTCGCCGAGGAGCACCTGCTTAAGGTCGGCCGGCGTCGAGACCATGGTGAACACGACATCGTGGCCGCGCAGGTCCGCAATGGTGTCGGCGACCGCGCAGCCCACCTCGCTGAGGGGCTCGGCCTTGGCACGGGTGCGGTTCCAGACCGTCACGTCCTCGCCGGCCCGAGCCAGGCGACTGGCCATCGCGGCGCCCATCCGGCCGGTGCCGATCCAGCCGACGCGGAGGGAGCCGGGCTCGGTAGCGGTGCTGTCTGTGTCCATGGTCAGACCTGCCTTCGTGGTGAGAGGTGGAGGTGTGGGTGCGCCGGGCCGCTGGGTCAGCCGGTCGGCGGTGCGGGTCCGTTGCCACGGGGCGGCGTTCGCGCAGCCGGGGATGCCGTCCTCGTCGGGTATCGGATGCTCCACGGGGCGGGCGGGGGCGGCGCGCACGGTCGAAGCCCCGTACGCGGACGAACGTCGCGCAGTGGTGGGAGACCGCCGCCCGGGCGAGACGCTCGCCCGCCGCGCGGCGGCGACGCCCGGCGGGCGCGTCGCGTCTCCGCTCCTCGCGCTCCGCGTCGGCGGCTGCACCCAGGCCAGCACACCGCGGAGCCGACGAGTCCGTCCATCCTCACCCCTGTGCCATGAGTTGTCGATTGCCTGGTGATGAATGCTGCAATCGAGTGCAGCCTCATCCACCAGCGGCCGGGTGTCAAGTGGTGGCCCTTGCTAGAGCCCCAATACTGCAATCGAATGCACAATCCGGTAGCGTGTCCTGTAGCAATCGCTGGGCGAGCTCGCCGACGTGCGCATCGTCGGGGCGATCGACCCGGACATGGACTCCCAGGGCGCGGTGCTGTTCGCCGCCCTGGACGCTGGGGTGACTGCGGCGGTGGCGGCCCCCACGCCTGATCGGGCTCGGCGCAGCGGCGCTGGGCTGCCCACTGCTCACGAGCTCTCAGGAACCCGGCGATGGCGACGCTCGTCGCGGTCTTCATCGGGGCTGATCCGAGTAGCGGTGCACTCCTGGCTCCCGACCGGGCGACCGAGGTGCCCCCGTCGGCCCGGGAGCACTGGTGGTCGCCGGTCTCCTGGACGCCGGCCGCTTCTCGATGATCTACGGTGCATACGCCTCGCCAGCCGTACCCCTGGGTCTCGGTGCCGGTCTGACGAGGCGACAGTGTCCGCCGGCCGGCACCTGACCCCGGCTAAGATGAGCGCCGTGCAGACTCCGACGCTCCGAGACGTGGCCGATGCGGCGGGCGTCCATCCGGCCACGGCGTCGCGCGCGCTGAACCCTGCAACCCGCAGCCTGGTCAACGCCGCCACCGCACGTCGGGTCATCAAGGCGGCGGAGCAACTGGGCTACCGGCCCAACCCGATCGCCCGCGGCCTGAAGACCGCCAAGTCCGGAACCGTCGGCTTGGTCATCCCCGACCTCACGAACCCTCTTTTCCCGCCGATCGTGCGCGGCATCGAGGACGTGCTCGAGCCGGCCGGCTACAGCGGTCTGATCGTCAACACCGACAACGACCCCGGCCGCGAGCGCGCCCAGATCGATTCCCTGCGGTCGCGCCAGGTCGAGGGCTTCATCATCGCCACGGCGCTCGTCCATCACCCGCTCCTCGAACAGATGCGCCGCGAGGACGTGCTGATGGTGATGGTGAACCGCCGCCCGGACGGGATCGACGTACCCTCCATCACCCCGGACGACGCCGCCGGCATCGAACTGGCGGTTCGGCACCTCGCCGACCTCGGCCACCGCCGCATCGCCCACCTCGCCGGTCCGGCGAACACATCGACCGGCGTGGTACGGGCCCGGTCCTTCCGCAGCGTGGTCCGCGACCTCGGACTCGACGACGACCCGGCGCTGGTCACGACGTGTCGCTACTGGAGCGAGGAGTCCGGCGCCGAGGCGATGCGCTCGATGCTCGCCGCCGGCGCGGACTTCACTGCCGTCGTCGCAGGCAACGACCTGATCGCGCTCGGCTGCTACGACGTGTTCGCGGAGCGCGGCATCGACTGCCCGCGCGACATCAGCGTGGTCGGCTTCAACGACATGCCCTTCCTCGACAAGCTCCGCCCGCCGCTGAGCACGGTCGCGATCCGGCATCAGCAGATCGGTACCGAGGCCGCGCGATTGCTGCTCGACGGAATCGCCGAGCCGAACCGTCCGACGCGGTCCGTGCTGCTGCCGGTGTCGCTCGTCGTCCGGGGCTCGACCGCTCCCCCGCGCCAGGCACCACTTCAGGGTGGTTTTCAGGCTGCGCGGGCAACTGACCTGTGACGTTTCAGGCTTGACCATTGAGTCCAATGAGCTGCTCGCCTGCGAGCTCTACTCCAGGTTTGCGCGGGAGGTCCTGGACGATGTCGGCGTCGAGTGCGCGCTGCGCACCCGCCGACCGGTCGACGACCGGCACACGGAGCGGATCGCCGACCTTGTGATGAACGGGCTGGCAGGCGGAGGCACAGGGCCGTTCTGCGCTCTCTCACGACGTGCCATGGTTCCGTTCGTCCGGAGGCCGCACGGGGAGTACGAGACGGAAGGTGCACCCCTTGCCCGGCGCGGTGTCCAGTTCCAGGCGGCCCCCGTGCCCCTCGGCGATCGCGGCGGCGATGGACAGACCCAGGCCGCTGCCGCCGTGGGCACGGGATCGGGACGGGTCGGCGCGATAGAAGCGCTCGAAGACGTGTCGGGCGTTCTGGGCGGCGAGTCCGGGTCCGTCGTCCGCCACTTCGACCACGCCGACGGGCATGCCGTGCGGCAGAGGGGGTGACGCGCTGGTGCGTCCGGGGCGGTCTGCTCCGCAGGTGTCCGCACCGACTCGGGTCGCGCCCACCCGGACGTGGACCGGGGTCCCGGACGGGGTGTACAGGCGGGCGTTGGAGAGCAGGTTCTCGACGATCTGTCTCAGCCGGTGGGGATCGCCGGTGGCTTCCACCACGTCCAGTTCGCCGCTGCCCGCCGGGCCCGGCAGCGGGCCCAGGTCGACCGGATGACCCGGCCCGTGCAGGGCGGCAGTGCGCACCGCGTCCGCCGCCAGGGAGAGCAGGTCCACCGGGGCGCTGTCGTACGACGGCTCCCTGTCGAGCTGGGTGAGGAGTTGAAGATCGTCGACGAGAAGGCCCATGCGCTCCGCGTTCTGCGCGATGAGCTGGTGGGCCCCGTCCTGTTCATCGGCCGACAGACGTGCTCGGTGCAGTGCGAGCTGTGCGTAGCCCTGGATGGCGGTGAGCGGGGTGCGCAGTTCGTGGCCTGCGTCAGCGACGAAGCGCCGCATGCGTGCCTCGGACGCCTCCCGCTCACGAAGCGCCTGCTGCAGCCTCTCCAGCATGGAGTTCAGCACCCGCCCGAGAGCCGCCCGATCTCGGTCTGCGGATCGGTGTCGGGGAGCCGCAGATCGAGTTGCCCCGCGCTGATCCGCTCGGCGGTGTGCTCCATGCGCGTCAGGGGAAGCAGGCCGAGCCGCACGACCCAGCGCGACGAGGGCGGCGACGGTGATGACGAGCAGCACGCCATTGACCCAGAGGACCTGGGTGCGGCGGAGTGAGCCGAGGCTAGAAGCGGTGTGTGGGTGTGGGATGAGGTTGAGCGGAGAGTCTTCTGTGAGCACGTGGTCGGCGAACGTCCCTGCCCATGCGGGCCGTCGGTACGAATGCGGTCACTCTGGTCGTGCGGACCTTCCGAGCGCGACAGAACCGTCCGCCGGCCTCAGGGAGGCCGTCAGACGGACGGCGACTGGTTGCGGGGTCGAACGGTGGCGGGACCGGCGTCGGTGCGGCCTTCCGATAGGTGAAGTGCTCGGCAGGAAGGTGGTGCCGGAAGGCTCCCTGGCGGCACCGGACGAAGGTGAGATGACCGCCCGCCGAGGCGGAGCCTCGGGCAGACGTGGGTGTCAGGAGTGAGGGGCCGGAGGCGGGCTTGGTGCCTCATCGCGTCGAGACAGGCTCGGCCAGGGCTCGAGTGTTCTGACCGGCCCGCACATGCCGTTTGCGACGTGTTCCCCAGATGTCAGGACAGCGACCGTTGAAGCCGGTCAATGAGGATTTGGCCGGCCGCCCGGCGGCGGCCCCGGGCACCGGCCGATGCCATCAGACGGCGCTGCCGGCGTGCGGCGCCGGACTGCGCGGCTGCTGGGTGTTCGGCGACCAGCCGAAGCCAGCGCTGGATGGCTGTCCAGGCGCGGTCGAAAGCCCGTGCATCAAGGGCCTGTGCATCAAGGGTTCAACAGTCCGCCATGCATATCGTTCATCGACCGATTGATGGGTGAGCGGCACATGGAAGTGGACAGGTGTGAGGAGCACCTCGAACCCCAGACGTGCGTCAGGTGCCGTCGCCAGTTCACTGCGGGCGACAGCGCGGTCGGCCCGGCGAGGCGGCGTTCGCCCCGGGCCGGACCTTCGCGCACAGCATGGAGGGCATCGCCGGCAACGCCATGGGCTTCGAACACGAGCCGACCTCCGCCGAACTGGCCCAGCGCTGGCCATCGTTCAGGCTGCGTCCGCTGCTCGACCTCGACGCCGACGTTCCGATGCTCGTGATCAATGGTGCCGATGACGTCCACGTTCCCCAGCACGACACCCTTGTGTTCGTCGCCCGCAGAGACACGGAAGTCGCGTCCACAGCTGACCGCGGCACCTTCGGCTCACTTGGAGAACCACCCCTCACGACCGCTCTCGTCCGCGACGATCAGGAGCGCAGGCATCAGCTGCCCCACCTTTTCCAAGTGGCCATGGCTAGGGACGAGAAGACCATCAGGCCGCACACCGATCGCCCGCAGGCCATCGGCCGCGCTCATGGACGAGCGGGAATCCGTGTCTGGAGCCCGTCGTGCAATGCCCGCAGTCCGAAGACGAGACTCGTGTGGGATGACGCGGTGACGCAGGCACCGGCCACGAATGCCAGGATGGTTTCCTTCGCGTGCTCGGCGTCCGGGTCGGTGAATCCGGCCGCCGAGCAGAGCGCGAGGAGGTGATTGTCGTGGAGCGTGCGCCTGGGACCGTACGGGGCGTGGAGAGGCATGGCGGGCACGACCCACGAGTGCCGCTGGAACATCGCGTGCATCTCCTGAGCCATGGCGATGGATGCTTCCCGCCACTCGACTCCTTCCAGGCCGGGCAGCCGCAGTTCCGCCCAGACCGCGTCGGAGGCCAGCAGCAGGAGGTCGTTCTTGTTCCTGACGTGCCAGTAGATCGCTGCAGCGGTGGAGTCGAGAAGTTCACCGAGGCGCCGCATGGTCAGGCCACCGATCCCCTCAGCGTCGAGAAGACCGATCGCGGCACGGACGATCTGCTCCTGGCCCAGGGCCTGGCGCTCGGGGCGGTGACCCGCGCCGTCCTGGACAGGATTCTGTCGTTCACCGTTCACGTCGGTCCCGGCGTACCGCCACCAGCGCGCTCACGGCCAGCAGGGCCACCACCACGCCGAAGCCGATCCCGGCCGACCGAAGCCCCACGGCGTCGGCGGCCACCCCGACGCCGACCACGGGCACGGAGATGGCGACGTAGAGGACGATGAAGTAGGTCGAGACGACCTCCGCCCGCTGGTCGGCGGGGGCGTCGGCGTTGATCGCGGCCAGTCCCGCGCGAAAGCTCACGCCCTGCCCCAGCCCGGCTGTCACGGCGGCGCCCAGCAGGAGTGCCAGGGATTCGGTGGCGAGTCCCGCGATGAGCAGGGCCATGCCTGCGATCAGTAGCCCGCACCCGGCGGGCAGGGCGGCTCGGCCCAGTGGTCGTACGAGGGTGATCTGGCCGATGGCCGAGGCGGCGAACACCGTGCAGACCACGGCTCCGGACAGTGCGGGATCGGACAGGTGGAGCAGCCGCCCGAGGAACGACGGTGCGACTGCCGTGAACAGCCCGAGTACCGCGAAGCTCGCGAAACCGGCGATCGACGCCCGCAGGAAGGCGGCCCGCACCCGCTCCGGCACCCTCGGAGGGATCACACGCAGCCGTGGCCGCCCGGTGATCTCGACCGGTTCCGGCATCAGCCACACGCCTGCCGTGACAACGGCGAGCAGGCCGAGGTGCACCTCGTACGGCAAGTGCAGGGGATCTGGGGCGAGTTGGGCGAGCAGTCCGGACAGCAGTGGTCCCGCGCCCAGGCCGCCCATGTTCGCCACGGTCGCCGCCAGGGTGGCGCGTTCTCCCGCGTCCTCGTCGGCCAGGTCGACCAGGGCGGCGGTCGCGGTGCCGGTGAAGATGCCCGCGGACAGGCCCGACAGGACGCGCCCGGTGAGCAGTAGGGGCAGATTGTCCGCGGTCAGGAACACCAGGGAGCTGAGGACGGCGCAGGCGAGTCCCGGCAGCAGCGTCCGCCGCCGTCCGAGAACGTCCGAGACACGCCCGAACAGCACCAGCGCGGTCACCACGCCCACCGCGTAGACGGCGAAGATCACCGTGCTCATGAGCGTCGAGAAGCCCAGGCGGTGCTGGTAGAGCACGTACAGCGGGGTCGGCAGCGTGGTGCCCAGCATGACCACGGTGAAGGCCAGGGCCACCAGCCAGAACGCCGTACCTCGCGACACGGCCCGCCGGCGTGAACTTGTGCCGACGCGTGTCCGTCCGGGTGCCACGGGCAGCCGACTGCCAGTGCTCACGCCGCGTCCATCGCGTGGAGGAGCCGTTCACCCGACTCCTGGAGCCGGTCCCTGACCTCGTCGAGGCCGGAGTGGACCAGTGCGTGATCGCGTTTGCGCCACCGGCCCGCGATCATGACCGCTTCGATGTTGGCGATGTCCGCGTGCAGGGCGGCGGCGATCGGATGGTGGGCCGGCCACAGGTTGAGGGCGCGGGTGTCGACGGCGACGAGATCGGCCTGCATGCCCGGTTCGATGCGGCCGACCTGGTCGGCTAGGCCGAGCGCCCTCGCTCCTTCGACGGTCGCCCAGGCCAGCGCCTGCTTGGCGGTGATGGAGGGCGTGTGGGCGTGTGTGCCGGTGTTCTGCCTGTGGGCGTGATCGAGGCCGCGCTGGTGGGCGAGGGCCATGCGGGCCGCGGTGAGGACCTGTCCGGGTACGACGGTCTCGACGTCGGTGCCGAGCGAGGGTGCTGCCCCGTGGCGCAGCAGGGAGCCGGTGACGGGGGTGCCGTGGCCCTGGCCGAGTTCGTTCTCGGGTGTGCTGGTGAAGGTGACGCCGGCGTCGACGAGCCTCTTGACCCAGCCGTCGGGCAGGTCGGAGCCGTGCACCACGTTGGTGCGGGGGCCGAACAGTCCGGCGTCGCGTACGGCCTCCCAGCCCGGCGCGAGGACTCCGCCGCTCTGGTGGAGGGAGACAACGAGTCCGCGTGCGTGCGCGGCTCGGAAGTCGGCCACCGCGGTGTGCGAGGAGGAGTACTGCGGTCCCTGGACGGCCATGCCGAGCGTGAGCAAGTCGTGGTCGCGGACCGGGCCGTCCAGCAGGCGGTCGACCTCGGCGAGCGGATGCGGGAGATCAGGGTCCCGGTAGGGGGTGCCGTGCAGGAAGACGGCACGGATACCGGCGTGCACGAGCCCTTCGACGGCCCCGTCGGCATGCCCGGGCGTCAGGCTGTTGTGGCACCAGTCGCCGAGCGTGGTCGTACCGCAGTTGATCTGGTTCAGCGCGCCGGCGAGGTTGCTGACGTACATGTCGTCCGGCGTGTAGTGCTGTACGGCGCTCCCGTGCAGGTGGGTGAGGTACTCCAAGAGCGTCCAGTCGGCGCCCACGGCACGCAGCCCGGTCTGCCAGGTGTGCAGATGGGCGTTGACCAGGCCGGGGATGATCACGCGTCCGGTGAGGTCCACGGTTTCGGCGTCGGCCGCCTCCAGGTCCTGGCCGATCTCGGCGATGCAGTCGCCGTCGACGAGGATGTCGACGTGCTCGGCGTCGGGGCGGCCGGGCGTCATGGTGATCACCCGCGCGCCACGCAGCAGGGTGCGGTTCATTCGGCGCCCGCCGTACCAGGCGCCGACACGGTGGGGATCTCCGCGGAGGGCATCATCGTCTGGATGGCGATGCGAGTGCTGGTGAGGATGTCTTCAGTCGCGATGTGGCCGATGTAACCGTCGGGGCGGACAAGCACGAGGGTGTCCTCGGTGAGCCCGTGGACCTGCCCGAGTGTCCCTGCAGGGTCGGTGAGGACGTGGTCCGCGCGTTCGGCGGGGGCGCCGACGGCGATCCGCTGCAACTGCGCGCCGAGGGCTGGCCATTCGAGCCGGTCGAGGGCGTCGGCGGCCCGGCTGCCGTGGGCGAGGGCGGTGAAGTGCGGTCCGCGCAGGACGTCGAACAGCCGGACGTGCTTGCCGTCGCTGCCGGTCAGCACGGCGTCCGGCATCCGGTCGCCGACGCGCAGCGTCTTGGTGCGGTTGCTGTCGGCGGGGGCGAGGCGGCCGCCGAAGTAGGTGAGGGCGAGCTGCTGTTCGTCCTTGCCGCGCTTGAGGCTCGACGGGTCGAGCTTGGTCATGCGGTCGTAGTTCTTGGTGGACAGTCCGAGTACTGCGGCCGCGATCGGCATCCGTTCGGCTTCGTAGGTGTCCAGGAGTGCGGGGTCGGCTCCGGCCAGGACCTGGGCGAGCTTCCAGCCGAGGTTGTAGGCGTCCTGGATACCGGTGTTCAGCCCCTGGGCGCCGGCCGGTGTGTGTACGTGTGCGGCGTCGCCGGCGAGGAAGACCCGTCCCCGGCCGTAGCTCTCGGCGAGGCGGATGTTGGGCCGGAACACGGACGTCCATCGGATGTCGCTCAGGGTGATGCGCCGGTTGCCGGTGATCGAGCGGATCCGTTCGTTGAGTGCCGCCTCGTCGAGCAGGGGCTCCTCGTCGGCCGCCAGCCGGATCATCCACTGGAAGACGTCGCTGTGGGGCAGGGGGCACGCGCCGGCGAACTTGCCTCCGAGTCGGGGCCACATGTGCCACCGGTTCCGGGACAGGCCCGTGGTGACGGCGTCCACGATGATCATGCGGTCCTGTTCGTCCGTCGACCCGGTGAAGTCGATGCCGAGCTGCTTGCGGACGGTGCTGGAGCCGCCGTCGGCGCCGACGGCGTAACGGGCGGTGATCTGCTCGGTCCCGTCGGGGCCCGCCACCTTGGCGGTGACGAGGTCCGTGTCCTGGGCCAGTTCGAGAAGTTCTGTCCCGAACTCGACGTGGTGGCCGAGCTGTTCGAGGCGGTCGTGCAGGGCGCGGTCGGTGCTGTGCTGGGGGATCAGCCATGTCTTGGGGTAGGGCACGTCCGCGCTCGGCCGCCGGTTGCGCATCATCCGCCACGGAACCGCCAGCGGGCCGGCATGGAGACCGATGAGCGGATAGGGGCTGCCGCCGGCCAGGACGGAGTCGAGCGCGCCCAGGTCCTCCAGCACCTCCAGGGTGCGCGGCTGGACGCCCTTGGCCCGTGAGCCGTCGAAGGCGTGCTCCGACTTGCTGACGATGCGGACGTCGAGGCCGCGGCGGACGAGGTCGATCGCCAGGGTGGCCCCGGTCGGCCCGGCGCCGATGACCAGGACGTCGAGGGGCTTGTGCTCGTTCATGACTCTTGCCTTTCCGTGCCGGTTGCTGTGCACGAGGCGACGCCCGGCGACTTCGCGCAGTGGTTTGTGGGGGTCAATGGCCGCGGTCCATGAGCGAGGTTCTCCTGCGGCTTCGACGGGAGCCTGCGCTGTCGAGTGCGTCGATGCACCGTGAGTCGCATCGCGGTGCAGAACAGATTCGTAATGGTTACAGTGTTTCCGTTATCTGGCTCCTGTCAAGCGGTCATACTTTCCAGGTGTCAACATCAGGAGATCAGCTGCAAGGGGGTGGGGCGTCGGTGCGGCGCTCTCCCGGCCGTCCGCCCGTCCCGCTCGAGCGGATCGTCGCCGCGGCGGTGCAGATCGTCGACGAGGAGGGTGCCGAGGCCCTGTCGATGCGCACCCTCGCCCAGCGTCTGGGCTCCGGCACGGCCACGCTCTACCGTCACTTCGGCAACCGGGCCGCCCTGGTGGCCCATGTGGTGGACCGCATGTTCGGCGGGCTCGAGATCAGAGGCGACGAGCTCGCCGCCATGGGCTGGCGGGACGCGTGCCGCACGATGGTGCAGGCCCTGTTCGACGCCGTGAGCCGGCACGAGAACGTGGCGCCCCTGCTCGTCGAGGGGATTCCCGTCGGCCCGAACGCGATGGCCGTGCGGGAGCACTGCATCGCGGTCCTGCTGGCCGACGGCTTCCCGCCGCGGGTGGCGGCGCACGCCTACGCCGCCCTGTCCCGCTATGTGCTCGGGTTCGCGATTCAGATCCGGGGGCTTCACGGCGCGGACGAGCCCGGCGGCGACGCCCAGGCGTCGGCCGCCTTCCGGGCCGCGGATCCCTCGCTGTATCCCGCCACCGCCGCGGTGGCCGACTGGATGCCGGTACCGCTGGAGGACGAGTTCCGCTTCGGCCTGGAGCTCCTCCTCGACGGGCTCGGCTGGCTGCGCGAGGGCGACTGACCTCCGACGGGACGTGGTGCCGCGGTGGCCGGGGCCGCTCGCCGGGACGGCACAGGTGCGACCCTCCTGCCACCGCCCCCGACGACCGGACGCTACCCTCGGTGCCCGCCCTCGCGGGCGGAGCGACGGGCACCGCCAGATCATCCGAGCTCGCGCTTGAGGATCTTGCCGGTTGCCGTCAGCGGGAGCGCGTCGGTGAACTCGACGATGCGCGGGTACTTGTAGGCGGCGAGCCGTTCCTTCCCCCAGGCGATGAGTTCGCCTTCGGTTGCGGTGGCGCCGCGCGCAGTGACGATCACGGCCTTGATCTCCTCACCGTGCGACTCATGGGGCACGCCGACCACGGCGATCATGGAGACGGCCGGGTGCTCCAGGAAGAGTTCCTCGATCTCGCGCGGATAGACGTTGAAGCCGCCTCGGATGATCATGTCCTTGGCCCGGTCGACGATGTAATAGAAGCCGTCGGCATCTCTCCGCGCCAGGTCGCCGGTGCGGAACCAGCCGTCGCGCAGGACTTCGGCGGTCGCCTCGGGCCGCTTGTAGTAGCCCTTCATCACGTTGTGGCCCTTGATCGCGATCTCGCCGATCGCGTCCGCGTCGCCCTTCACCTCGGACCAGTCGTCGTTGACGAGCCTCATCTCCACACCCGGGATGGGTACCCCGATCGACCCGACGCGCGGCAGCTCGCCGAACACCGAGAACGAGGCCACCGGAGAGGTCTCCGACAGTCCGTAGCCCTCGAGGATCGTCACACCGAACCGCTCCTGGAACTCCCTGTGCACCTCGCCGGGGAGCGCGGACCCGCCGGCGACGGCGACCCGTAGATCGCGGGCGAGGGCGGCGACGTCGACGGAGTCGTCCAGTGCGCCGAGCATGGCCCAGTACATGGTCGGGACGCCGCCGAAAAGCGTCACCCGCTCCTGGGTCATGAGGCGCAGTGCCGCGCCGGGCTCGAAGCGCGGCAGCATCACCATGGTTCCGCCGAAGGCGAGGGCGGCGTTCTGGAACACCGTCTGGCCGTAGGAGTGGAACAGCGGAAGCGCGCACAGATAGGTGTCCGGACGATCCGCCGACGTGTCGAACAGCATCTCGTCGATGAGCGCGTTGTCCCGCATGTTCCGGTGCCGCAGCTCGGCACCCTTGGGTACACCGGTGGTACCGGAGGTGTACAGGATGACGGCCGTGTCGTCCTCGTCCGTGACCACGGTGTCGAAGGTGGGCGGCTGCCCGGCCCAGGGCAGTTCCCGCGAGGGATCGACGACGTACAGGCCGATCTCCGCCCCCTCCGTCGCGGCGCGCGCGGTGTCGCCGATGGGCAGATCGGCGGTGCCCTCGAAGGCGATGTACGCCCGGGCGTCGGAATCCCGCAGGTGGTAGGCCACTTCGCGTGCCTTCAGCAGGACGTTCAACGGCACCACCGTCCCGCCGGCCTTGAGGATGCCGTAGTAGGCGATCGGGAAATACGGCAGGTTCGGCATCGACAGGGCGACTTTGTCACCCGGCCGGATGCCCCTTGCCGCCAGCAGGTTCGCCACCTGGCAGGCCGACTCGTGCAGCTGTGCGTAGGACAGCCGGCTGCAGCCGAAGACGATCGCGGTGCGGTCCGGGAACCGTGCGGCGGAACTCTCCAGGAGCTCCGCGAGGTTGTATTCGGTCACGACGCGGCCACGATCCACTGGTACGACATACACACTCCTTCATCGCGGTTCGCCCTCGCGCGTATGCACGCAGCTCAGGCGGTCAGGGGGCAGGGATGGCGGGACGGCGACGTGACAACCGGCCTCCGGCTTCCCGGATCCCGCTGCGAGGCTCGGCACACCCCGGGTCGGTGACTCCTGCGTTCCTTCAGTCCGGGTGCATCACGTCGACACCCGGAAATCAAGAGCGCTTGACATCGAGCATTAACGGTAACATCGTATCCATTACATGGCGCCGGTATCAATCCCCTCCGGCCGCGGTTCGCCGACGGCGGATGATCTGCGCGTCCACCCAGGTGAATCCGAAAACCCGAGAGAGGCCCTTGATGGAGGACGTGTACGAGCTGGCGGCGATCGCCGCGTTCTGCGCGTTGCACTGGTTCGCCTGGAAGCGGCTGGCTCGCGACACGACGCGGGAGGCGGGCCAGGCTCGCCGCACGGGCGCGGTCCTGCTGGTCCTGGGCCCGCTGCTCGGGGCCGCGGCCTTCACGGCCGAGCGCGGAGGCGCCCCCTTCCGGCTCCAGCAGATCCTGGCCTGGCCCGGATACCTGGGGCTGGCACTCTCGCTCTACCTCGTCCTGGCACTACTCGCAGGGGAGGTGGTGCGGCCCGTGCTGCTCCGGGCCGTGACAGGCGGAAGAGGCCGCGCGCGGGAGGAGACAGCCCTCGTACTCCCGCCCTCGCCCGCACGGACGGGGGCAGGGCCCGGGCAGGAGAGGGGCGAGCCCGAGGCCGAGGCCGGGACCGTCATGCTGAGCGGGGCCTCGGGCGGCAGTTCACCGTCTGACCTTTCTCGTCGTCTCTTCGTCTCCCGGACGATCGCCGGAGCCGCAGCGGCCGCCGCCGCCGGGACCGTCGGTTACGGCACCTATGGCGTGCTGCGCGGGCCCGGAGTGAAGCGGGTCACCGTCCCGCTGGCCAAGCTGCCCAGGGCCGCGCACGGCTTCCGGATCGCCGTCGTCAGCGATATCCACCTCGGCCCGATCCTGGGCCGCGGCTTCGCCCGGAAAGTCGTGGACACCATCAACTCGACCCAGCCCGACCTCATCGCCGTGGTCGGCGATCTGATCGACGGCAGCGTGGAGGACCTCGGCGCGTCCGTGGCGCCGCTGGCACACCTCAGGGCACGGCACGGCGCGTTCTTCGTGACCGGGAACCACGAGTACTACGCGGGCGCCGAGCCGTGGGTCCAGCACGTACGGGACCTTGGACTGCACCCGCTGGAGAACGACCGCACGGAGCTCGCCCACTTCGACCTCGCCGGGGTGAACGACGTCTCGGGCGAGGAGGAGGGCGCGGGACCCGACTTCGCACGGGCGCTCGGCGACCGGGACCGCACGCGCGCCTCGGTCCTGCTCGCCCACCAGCCGGTCGTCATCCATGAGGCCGTACGACATGGCGTCGACCTGCAGCTCTCCGGCCATACCCACGGAGGCCAGATGTGGCCCGGCAACCTCCTCGCGGGCCTCAGCAATCCCACGGTGTCCGGACTCGAACGCTACGAGGACACGCGGCTGTACGTCACCAGGGGCGCCGGCGCCTGGGGCCCGCCGGTCCGGGTGGGCGCGCCCTCCGACATCACGGTCGTGGAACTCGCCTCCCGCAGCGCCTGAGCGAGTGTCCGCGCCCCGGTCCCACGTCGGGGCCTGTCCGCACCGACCCACGGCAGCCGGCCATGGCGGCCGCGTCCGGCCGGGTCGTGTCGACGGCGACTCCTGACGGCGTACTGCTGTGGCCGACCTCATCAGTACCGAGACGCCTCATCAGTACTGAGACTTCCCTCCCGAGCATGACGATGACAGACCCGCTCCCCGAGATCCTCAGGTACCCGAAAGCAGATGTGGAGACCCCCTCGTGGCGACTTTCCTTTACGAACTGGGCCGTCTGGCCTTCCGGCGGCGCTGGTATGTCGCCCTGATGTGGCTGATCACAATGGGAGGCGTCGTGCTTGCCGCCTCCCAGGCCAAGGGAACCTCGGACGAGAGGTTCTCCATGCCGGGCATCGAGGCCCAGCAGGCGTACGACCTGGCGCAGGAGCGCTTTCCCGGAACCACCGTCGACAGCGCGAGCGCGCAGGTCGTCTTCGTCGCTCCTGACGGTCAGAAGGTGACCGCGTCCGCCAACAAGGCGGCCGTCAAGAAGGCCGTGGCGGAGCTGGCCGACGGCCCCCAGGTCGACAGGGTCGACGACCCCTTCCGGTCCGAGGCGGTCAGCAAGGACGGCTCGACGGCGTACGCGACCGTGACGTACAAGGTCAAGGTCGTCGATGTCACCGACGCCAGCAAGGAGGTTCTGCGCGAGGCCGTCGACCATGCCCGGGAGGCGGGCCTGACGGTCGAGGCCGGCGGCGAGGCGCTGGACAGCGGGAGCGGGCCGGGCGGAACGGCCGAGCTCATGGGTATCTCGATCGCCGCCCTCGTACTGCTGATCGCCTTCGGCTCGATGGCCGCGGCCGGGCTGCCCCTGCTGACCGCGCTCGTCGGCGTCGTCGTGAGCCTGGCCTCGGTGACCGCCGTGGCCGACCTCTTCGGACTGTCCGACACGGCCAGCACGCTGGCCACCATGCTGGGTCTCGCGGTCGGGATCGACTACGCCCTGTTCATCGTCTCCCGCTACCGGGAGGAGCGTGCGAAGGGCCGTGTCCCGCAGGAGGCGGCCGGGCTGGCCGTCGGCACCGCAGGGTCCGCGGTCGTCTTCGCCGGCCTCACCGTCGTCATCGCGCTGGCGGGGCTGTCGGTGGTGGGTATACCGATGCTCACCAAGATGGGGCTGGCCGCCGCAGGGGCGGTCCTCGTCGCGGTACTGGTCGCTCTGACGCTGGTCCCCGCCCTGTTCGGCTTCTGGCCGAACGCCGCACTTTCACGGGCCGCCCGCAAGACCGCACGCAACGGCGGCCGGATCAAAGAGAGCACCGAGAACAACGGGGGCACCCGCTGGTCGAGGTTCGTGCTGCGCCGTCCCGTCCCTGTCCTGCTGCTCGGCGTCGCGGGCCTCGGCGCGATCGCGGTGCCGATGGCGAATCTGCAGCTGGGCATGCCCGGGGACGAGGCGAAGTCCACCTCCACCTCGGAACGCCGGGCCTACGACGCGCTGGCCGAGGGCTTCGGGCCAGGCTTCAACGGGCCGCTGACCATCGTCGTAGACGCCAAGGGTGCCTCAGACCCGAAGGGCGCGGCGCAGACCATCTCACAGAAGATCGCCGCCACCAAGGGGATCGTGAACGTCTCCCCGGCCCAGCTCAACGAGGCGGGCGACACCGCGGTCTTCGAAGCCGTACCCTCGACCGCTCCGACGGCCGAGAAGACCAAGGACCTGGTGAAGACCATCCGGGCCGAGCGCACCGGAATCGAGTCCGAGGCCGGGGCGACCTTCCAGGTCACTGGCACCACCGCCGTGAACATCGACATCGCCGACGCGGTCCAGGCCGCCCTGCTCCCCTATCTCGCGGTCGTGATCGGCCTGGCCTTCCTCCTGCTGCTGGTGGTCTTCCGGTCCGTGCTCGTCCCCGTCAAGGCGGCTCTCGGCTTCCTGCTGTCGGTTCTGGCGGCCCTCGGCTCCGTCGTCCTGGTCTTCCAGGACGGCTACGGCGCCGACCTGCTGGGCGTCGAGCAGACCGGGCCGATCATGAGCCTGATGCCGATCTTCCTGGTGGGCATCGTCTTCGGCCTCGCCATGGACTACGAGGTCTTCCTCGTCTCGCGGATGCGCGAGGCGTACGTCCACGGGGAGCGGCCCGCCCAGGCGGTCACCACCGGATTCCGCCACAGCGCCCGGGTCGTCGTCGCCGCCGCACTGATCATGATCGCGGTCTTCGCCAGCTTCGTCGCCGAGACCGACTCCATGATCAAGATGATCGGGTTCGGCCTGGCCGTCGCCGTCCTCTTCGACGCCTTCGTGGTCCGGATGACGATCGTGCCAGCCGTCCTCGCCCTGCTGGGAGACCGGGCCTGGTGGCTGCCGGCCTGGCTGGACCGGGTACTGCCCCACGTCGACATCGAAGGCGAGGCGCTCACCCGCCGGCCGGCCGACGACATCGACGCCCGCTCGGACGGCCGTGCCACGGACGGCCGCCCCAGAGACAGTGCCGCCGGAGCCCGGGTCTGATCCAACCGGCCTTCCCGAGCCGCCCGTGGCGTATCTCATGGGCGGCTCCCGCCACCCGAAGCGCATGCCGTGACCCCACCCCCAGGAGAGCCGATGTTCACCAGCCTGACGCGCGGCACGGAGCGCCGCCGCCGTGTCATCGACGTGCTGACAGCGCTGGCTCTGTGGGCGGGCGTCGTGCTCGGCCACTCGCTCACCACCCAGGACGGTACGCTGCCGCCCGCAGCGTGGCCCGTCCGCACTCTCGCCGCGCTCTCCTGTCTGGCTCTGCTGGCGAGCCGTCGGCACCCACGAGCGTCCCTCGTCGTGACCGGCATCAGCACCGTGGTCACCCTCTTGCTGGGGTACGACCTCAGCCCCCTGCTGCTGGGCCCCGTCATGGCCGGCCTGTACAGGCTGGCCGCGCGGACCGACGACAGGACCACCCACGTCTACGGCTTCACGACCGTGGCGGCGCTGATCTGCGCGTCCGTGATCACCGCCCCGAAGGATCTCCAGGTGGCTGGCCCCCTGCTCTGGCTGCTGCTGCCGCTCGCCTGGGGACGCACGGCCCGGCTTCAAGGCGCCTACCTCGAGGCCGTACACGCCCGTGCCGAACACGCCGAGCGCACCCGCGAGGAGGAAGCGCGCCACCGTGTCGTCGAGGAGCGCATGCGCATCGCCCGCGATCTCCACGACGTCGTCGCCCACCACATGCTCCTGGCCCATCTGCAGGCCCGTACAGCCGCACACTTCGCCCCTACCCGCCCAGAGCAGTCGCAGAAGATCCTCGCCGAGCTGACCGCCACCACCAGCTCGGCACTGCACGAGCTCAGGGCCACGGTCGGAGTCCTGCGCCAGGACGACGACCCCGACTCCGCTCCCCTCGAACCGGCCCCCGGACTCGACCGGCTCCCCGAACTGATCGCCGCATGCGAGTCCGCCGGGACCAAGGTCACCGTCACCACCGAAGGGGAGCCACGGCCGCTCTCACCGGGCGTCGATCTGACCGCGTTCCGCATCGTGCAGGAAGCCCTCACCAACGTCACCAAGCACGCGCAGTCGAAAGCCGCGCACCTCCAGCTCGCCTACACGCACACCCGCCTGATCATCACGGTCACGAACGAGCAGGCCACCCCCGTACCGGGCATCGCCGGATCCGGCTCAGGCCGTGGATACGGCCTCATGGGTATGCGGGAACGGGCCCGTTCCGTGGGCGGCGAACTGCGGGCCGGCCCCCGAACCGCAGGCGGCTTCGAGGTCACCACCGCACTGCCGCTCCATGGTGCCGCGGCAGAGAAGGAAGAAACCTCATGACGATCCGTGTCCCGCTCGCCGACGACCAGGCCCTGCTGCGGGCCACCATCCGGGCCCTGATCGACTCCTGCGGCGACATGGAGGTCATCGGCGAGGTCTCCGACGGCAGAGAAGCCGTGGAGCTCGCCCATATCCATCACCCCGACATCGTCCTCATGGACATCCGCATGGCCGGGACGGACGGCCTCATCGCCACCGCTGCGATCTGCAACGATCCAGGACCAGCCAGCACGCGCGTCCTCGTCCTCACCACCGTCAAAACCATGGCAAGAGGCTTCCTCGGCAAGGACGTCACGGTCGACGAACTCCACACCGGCATCCGCACGGTGGCCTGCGGCGAGACACCTCTCTCGTCCGGCGCTCCACGCCCTCCCTCACCACCCGTTTCCTCACCGCCAGCACCCCCGGTGCCCAGCTGGTACCCCCGGCCCTACTGGCCGAACTCACGGTCCGCGAGCGCGAGGTCATGGCGCTGGCCGCCGAGGGCAGGTCCAACGACGAGATCGCCGACGTGCTTGGGATCAGCCCACTGACCGTACGCACCCACATCCAGCGCGCCATGACGAAGCTGAACGTCCACGACCGCGCCCAGCTGGTCGTCGTCGCCTACCAGAGCGGTCTCGTACAGTCCCCTCCGCTCGTGGTCTGACCCCGTCGGGCCGGTGGATCCGCCGTGTGGCCCGGCCGGCGGCGGCCGGGTCGCCGCCGGACCGGTCGGCTGCGTCGTGCACGGCTCACCGCCTCGGCCGGGGCACTTCGTACGGCGTGGCGCTCGGGGCGCAGGTGGGCGAAGCAGTCGATGAAGTCATCCATCTATCCGGAGTTGACGACCTGCGCCACGGGCACGCAACATCCACGACCCGGGTTGGCCCACGGCCCGCCGGGTCTCAGCCGTCGAGGCGGTGGCGTCGGGAATGAGAGGGGCGCGGTGGCAGTGCCCTGATCCGGCGAGCGAGCGGAGTCCAGGGGCATCGTGGAGATGGTGCATGCCCTGCTCGCGGCGTGGCGAGTCAGGGCCGTGCGCCATGGTGAACGAAGGGTGACGGCATCACACGTGAGGGCGGCGCGGAATGGGGGTAGTACTCGGTGCCGCCCTGCATGCGTGAGCGTGGGCCGGGCTCAGCTGCGGGTGTCGTTTGGATCAGGTCGGCTGCGAGGAGCGGCTTGTCCTGGCCTACTCGAGAGGGGCCTGGTGCCTTCAGCTGCCAGGCGGAGGAGGCAGTCGACGCGGTGCGCGCCAGCGAGTGACGACAAGCGGCAGCGAGCGTGCCAGACCCCCGCGAGGCCGGGATGAGTCAAACGGACACCCCCTAGGCGAAGAGAGCCGCGAGATAGATGGCGACCAGCGCCGCGCAGATCATCGCGGGCGCCAGTTTCGCCACGCTGTCGCCCTGGCGCAGGTGCACGATGACGGCTCCGGCGAGCAGCAGCAACAGCCCGGCGCCGGCGAGGCCGCCGAGCAACGGTACGGCCGGGCCGA
Source organism: Streptomyces sp. CA-249302 (assembly GCF_050936785.1). Classification (NCBI taxonomy): domain Bacteria; kingdom Bacillati; phylum Actinomycetota; class Actinomycetes; order Kitasatosporales; family Streptomycetaceae; genus Streptomyces; species Streptomyces sp. CA-249302. Next base: position 131,794 of record NZ_JBNJMG010000002.1, read on the forward strand.
GCGCCACGCCGACGGCGCCCGCCAGTTGCAGCACTCCGATGCGGCGATAGGCCGTGACGGAAAACCCGGTCTCCGCGGCCTTCTCGCGCATCATCGGCAACGCCAGCACCCCGGCCAGCCCCAGCACCGAGAAAACCACCGCGAGGAGACCGGTGAGCGCGATGGACACAATCATGAGGCGGCCCCAGGGTCGTGGACTTCGGTGGCGGGAGGGCATGGCGGAGCGTGGTCCGGTCCGGTCGGCGGTGGGCAGGTCGCCGCGGACACCTCGGCTGAGTCGGTCACTGCTGAGCGTGTCCACCTACGGATCGCGGGGCACATCGGTCAGACAGCTCCGGCACTGGCCACGAGCACCCAGGTGCGGCCGTTCACGCCGACCAGGTCGGTGACGTCACGTACGCCCGACCAGCCACGTGCCGGGGCGGCATCGCCCAGGTGTCTGGCGAGGCCGGATGGAGACTCGGGCCTCCGGGCGATGCCCATGAGCGTTTGCCACCGTCAGCCGGCGATGAGAACCGGGCGGGGTCCCGCGGGGGCCGCCCACGCCTCGCTGACCCGGGAGAGCGGGTAGGGCTGGGCGTCCACCGCCACCTTGCCGTCGGCGATGAGCTGCACGTAGGCGGCGACCTCGGCGAAGTACCGGCGCATGTCGAAGGAGCCGATACCGCTGCCGCTGAGACGGAAGGGGCGGCTGCGCAGCAGCGACGCGGGGACGGAGGCCTGTTCGCCGATGACGGAACCGATCTCCACGAAACTGGTGGCGTCGTTACCGGGCACGTCCGCCAGGGCCTGGAATGCGGACTCGGCCGCGCCACCCCACAGAAAGTCCAGAACGAGCTCGGGCGCCTTGCCGCCGAGGGCAGCGCCGATGGCCGCCGCGTCCGCGCCCTTGTCGCCGACGAGCTCGACGGTCTCCGCGCCGAGTCCGGCCACACGTTTGAGGTCGTCGGCGCCGCGGCCCACGCCGATGACGCGCCGCACGCCCAGGGCCTGGGCGTTCTGGACGGCGAGGCCGCCGGCCGCTCCGGTGACCCCGAGGATCATTACGGTGTCCGGGGTGCCGTGCTCGTCCGCGTGGGTGATGAGCGGCATCCAGGAGGACATGCCCGGGTTGATGCCCGCCGCCACAGCCACGGGGTCGGCGCCGTTGGGAAGCGGGAGGGTCATCGCGACCGCCATCCGCTCGGCGTACGTGCCCCAGGGCGCCTCGATCTCACCGGTGTACACCAGCGTGCCGTCGGCGGTGCGGGCCACCGCGTCCACGCCCGGTACGAGCGGGTACTGCCCGGTGCTGCTGTAGTGCTCGCCGGAAGCCTTGTGGCGAACGATGGGATGGATCGCGGCGGCGACCAGGTCGACGATCTGCAGGCCCGGACCGGTCTCGGGCTCGGGAAAGTCCAGGTACTCGGGGGCCGCGCCCGCCGTCGTCACTACTGCTGCCTTCATCACTGCACTCCTTGACTGGGAAAACACACTGCGGTCCCGCATCGCCCAGGGTCGGAACGGACGCCGAAGACCGGCGCCGGATGCCGGAGCGGGCCGACGACCACCTTACGGCTACAGTGTATCCATAAAATACCGGACCCGGCCACCCCGCCGATCCACAGAGATGGAGAGCCTGCAACGGGACCGTCGGACGGCACGCTGGACGCACCCCCAACATTTGGCTCGAGGTGAGCCCGAGCCCCGAGACTCAGATTCACGCCACCTACACCCCGCACCCCGCGCACTGCGCCGACCCGCCCACCCACCCTCACTCCGCGACGAGAGGGACACCCCAGCCGGGAACGGAACCAGGGACCGCACACAGGCGACATCCGGCCGCCTCACCGAACACATCGCCCTGCCCCCGTCACAAAAACGGATACACTGACACCATAAATAGATTTTTCCTGGTGCTGCATGCCAGGACGGCGACTGACAGGGGGTTTTGTTTCATGGCTTCCGAGGCACCGGCTGTTCCGGGCAGCCCCGCCTGGTGGGCGAAGCGGACGCCCGCTCCCACGTACCGTCGTGGACGTCCCCCGTTGGACATCGACCGTATCGTCGACACGGCACTGCGGCTCATCGACGAAGTCGGGGTGCAGGCACTGACCCTGCGGATGCTCGCCGAAGCCCTGGAATCGGGCACGGCCACGCTCTACCGCCATCTCAGAAGCAAGGACGAACTCCTCGCCCTCGTAGCCGACCGAATCCTGGGCGACGTACGCGTCCCGACCGAGCAGAGGGATGACCTGTCCTGGCGGGAGGCCGCGACCGTTGCCGCCCACTCATTTTACGAATCCCTGCGTCGGCACCCCCATGCGCTGCCCTTGCTGGCGACCCAGGTACATGTCGGCCCCAACGGCCTGCGTGTCAGAGAGCGACTCATCCGACTGCTCCTGAGCCACGGGTTCACTGCCGGCCTTGCCGCCCGTACCTACACCACACTGGGGCACTACGTGATCGGCCTGGCCATCCAGCAGCACGGCCCCGGAACACCACACCCCGAGGATCAGGAGCACCTGCGGGACTACTACCGCTCCCTGGACCCGGCCGCCTACCCGGCCACGTCGGCCGCGGCCGACGACCTGGCCTCCGTACCCCTGCACGAGGAGTTCCGGTTCGGCCTGGAACTGCTCCTCGACGGCCTCGATCAGGCCAGACGCACACTCTCCGAAGCACCCGCAGCACAGTCCAGCCGACACTGACCCCAGGTGGTCATCAACGACCTCGGTTTCTTCATGAGGACCGCGCAGCCGAGGTTCCCGTAGAGATCGCCCGCGCCGGCGGCCCTGCGTCCAGGCTCAAGAGGGCCGCCCGGGCAAGTGTGATCGCGAACGATCAACCTTGCTGCTCGACCAGGCCCCGTGGCAGCGCTTGATCCGGACGGCCCGCCGGGCTCCGGACAACGAGCGCCGGCCTCAGTGGGCTTACACAGGAGCACGACCGCGGGCGGCTGAGCTCGCCATGGCGTTCGAACGCATGGGGAGAGCAGATAGCTGCTCCGGCGCAGCGGCCGCGTGCCCCAACACGAGCGCACGCCACTCACAGCCGTCTCACATCTTCACCGTACGTCTGGACAATTCTCGCTCCACGGATTCCGATGCTCGGATCGAGACGATGCCAACTCCCGCCGCACGGCGGCCAATCGAAAGGAGCGCAACCGTGAGACGCCGACCCCGTTGCCATGCTGTTCCGCAACACTGGCGCGCGCTGTTCTTAGCAGTATGCCTAGCCGCACTGCCACTCACCCTCTCAGGCCCCAGCACGACCGACGCGTACGCCGCCTCCCTCATGCACGTGTACGTCGCCGGTGACTCGACCGCGTCGACCTACACCACCGGCCAGGCCCCCCGGACCGGCTGGGGGCAGGCCCTGCCAGTCTTCCTAAGCTCCAATGCGGTGGTCGTGAACGTCGCCAAGTCAGGCGCCAGCTCCAAGAGCTTCATCGACCTCGGCCGGCTCGACCACATCCTCGGCCTCATCACCAAGGGCGACTACCTGCTCATCTCCTTCGGGCACAACGACGAGAAATCCGACGACCCGACCCGCTACACGATCCCGGCGACGACGTACAAGTCCTACCTGTCCCAGTACATCGACAAGGCGCGGGCCAAGGGAGCGAACCCGGTCCTGATCACGCCGGTCGAGCGGCGCCACTTCAACAGCGCCGGCGTCATCACGCCCAGTCACGGTGAGTACCCAGCCGCGATGACCGAACTCGCCACGGCCAAAGGTGTACCGCTGATCGACCTGACCGCCTCCAGCACGCGGCTGTGGAACGCGCAAGGAGTCGAGGGAACGAAGAACTACTTCATGATCCTGCCGGCCGGGGCGTACCCCAACTACCCGGACGGGATCACGGACAACACGCATTTCCAGGCGTACGGCGCGATCCAGGTCGCCCGCCTGGTTGCCCGCTCCCTCAACAGCCAAGCCGTCATCCCCGCAGCCGACTTCCAGAAACTCGACGACCAAATCCCCACCAGCTCGATCGTCTGGCCCCCCACCGCACCCTACTGAGCCCCCATCGCCCCTCCATAGGCGATCATCCGCCGCGCCGCGCCCCGGCACGGCCACGAGAAAGCAGCCCCACATGCCCCTTCTCACCACACGCCGATTCGCCGGCGTCCGCGCGGCTCTTGCCGCGTTAGCCACCGTGGCCGCAACGGTCACCGTCGCCACCGACAGCGCCTCCGCCGCCACCACGATCACAGTCGCCGCCGACGGCTCGGGCAACTACACCACGATCCAGGCAGCCGTAGCGGCCGCCTCCACGGGAACCATCATCACCATCAAGGCGGGCACCTACCAGGGCCAGGTCTCCATTCCGTCGAGCAAGTCCGGCCTCACCCTGCAGGGCGCCACGGGAACCTCGACCGACATCGTGATCACCGATGGCGCCCCGGCCTCGACCGCCGGAACAGCCGGCAGCGCCACCGTTCTGAACATGGCCGCGAACACCACGATCAAGGGCCTCACGATCGCCAACACCTACGCTGCCCACGACAGCCAGGCCCTGGCCCTGTACGCGGGCGGCGACCGGCAGGTCTACCGCAACGTCCGCATGCTCGGCTACCAGGACACCTTCCTGTCCTGGGGCGGCACCGGCAGCTCCCAGGTCCGCCAGTACGTCTACAAGAGCTACATCGAGGGTGCCGTCGACTTCATCTACGGCAACGGAGCCCTGGTGATCGACAGCTCGACGATCCGCTCGCTCGACCGCGCCAGCACCAACAACGGCTACATCACCGCCGCCGCCACCCACAGCAGCAACAAGTACGGCATCCTGATCACCAGGTCGACCCTGCTGAGCACCGCCGCCGCACAGACGGTGGCGCTGGGCCGCTGCTGGCACGCCGGCGGCGCCGCGGACGCGACAGGCCAGGTGCTCGTCCGGGACTCCACGCTGGGCGGCCACATCCGACAGACCGGTGCCTGGCAGGACATGGGCGGCTTCTCCTGGAAGACCTGCCGCTTCTCGGAGTACTACAACACCGGCACCGGTGCCACCCTGGGAACCAGCGACCGGCCGCAGATGAGCGCCTCCACGGCGACCGGCTACACCGCCCAGAACTACCTGGCCGGCAACGACGGCTGGAACCCGGTGCAGTAAACAGTTCCAGCTGCGCCGACCGGAAGATCGCAGAGAGGCTCGACGGCTCCGCAAATGCCTCCTCTCCACGACACTGAGGAGACCGAAGACCCCCCTGGGCCGAACGCCTCGCCGCGCACAGCGTCACCTCCGTCTTCCGCCTCGACGAAGTGCCCAGGCCACTCGGCATCGTCAACCAGGCTCTTCGCGCAGCCACCGAAGCTGTCAGCCACCCGGCGCTCAACGGGTGGCTGACGAACGGCCCCGGCCCGCGCAGCCCTGCAGGGCGACCACCGCCGAGCACGCCTACTCCGTGCGAACATCGCTGCAACTGGCTCTGAGAATAAGCGGGTTGAAGATGTGGGCCGTCGGCTTGATCGCTCGCTCAAAAGGGCATGAGGAAGCGTCAGTCACGACTGCGGACCGTGTCGGACGCACTGTGGTCCTGATCCAGTCGTTGCTTCCCGGGCCGCCGCCGAAGCAGGTCCAGTGGCGGCCACGCGTGCCGGACCAGCAAGCCTTGTGCGGGATCCTGTTCGTGCTGCACACCGGCATCCAGTAGAAGTGCCTCCCGCAAGGGCCCAGCTTTAGCTCGGGCTTGGCCTGCTGGCGCGCCGGACGGCCTGGAACACAGCCAGCGTCTGGAAAGTTGCGCCGGCTTCTGCTGAACAAGCTGCGCTGGAAGAACCAGTTGGACCGGACGCGGGCGGTGGCGCCGTGAAGCGGGCACGACCCGCCGCTCCCCCGCGCTCCAGGACTGTCAGCGGGCCGAATCGGATGTCGCATGCTGCTGGCCGGAAGTTTCTTGGGTCGGCGGCACGTCAGAAGCGTGGCCGCGCCCTTCCAGGGTCAGGTTCGGGTCGGGCGGGGAGCCATCGGGATGGTCGTGGATCCAGGACAGGCCACCCAGATCGAGGCATTGGCGGGTACGGGTGACAGCCACGTAGGCCAGGCGTGCCTCGGCGTCGTCGATGGGTTCAGGTGCCGTCGTGGTGTCGGCGTGCTCGTCGGCGGTGTTGTCCTCGGGTCGGGCGAAGTCGTCGGCGATGAGGACGCGGGGCCATTCGCGTCCTTTGGCTTTGTGGACGGTGGAGACGGTGACCTGGGCGTGCAGTTCGGGGGCGAGGTGCGCAACGGCGGTGAGGATGGCGTCGGTGCCGTGGGTGTCGACGAGGTTGACCAGGGGCTGGAGGTCCCTTCCGGCCGGGTCGTGGGCGGCGTAGTCCTGCAGGTCGCCCCAGTGGGGGAAGAGGATGAGTTCGGGGTGGTGGGTGCGGCGGCCTTCCTTCAGGTCCCGGGCCGCGAGAGCCAGAGCCTGCAGGCTGTCTCCTCCCCCGGCCAGGGCGACCCGGTAGCCGGCCGCCATGAGGTTCATGACCTGGGCCATGGCGCCGACATTGGTGCGGCACAGGACGGCGTCCGGCTGGGTGACAGGTCCAAGTTCGGTGGGCACGGCGGGAGTGCCGGTCAGGCGGATCGGGGCGTCGGCCAGGCGCAGCCAGCGGTTGGCTTCCGCGGCGAGGTCGGGGCCGAAGCGGAAGGACTGGGACAGGGCCAGCTGGGTGCCGTCGAAGCCGGTCATGATGTCTTTGGCGCCGCGCCAGTGGTAGATGGCCTGGGCGGAGTCGCCGACCATGACCAGTTGGGCGTGCTCGCGCTGGGCGAGGAAGATCTGTTCGACGACGGGGTTGGTGTCCTGGGCCTCGTCCAGCAGCAGGAAATCGGCGTTAATGCGGGGCTGGGTGAGGGCCCAGATCTTGAGGTAGTGGTCGTGGTCGAAGCGGACGGCACCGTCGTCGGGGTGTTGCAGGTCGACCCAGGCTTTGCGGGCGAACGGCAGGATGTGGGCGGCGAGTTGGGCGTGGAGGTCCGCGTCTTCCATGCCGCGTAGAAAGGGTACATGGTGGCGGGTGACAGCCTCGTCGGCGGTGTGGCAGAAACGGGTGACGGTGCGCAGGGTGGCGTTGGAGAGAGCCTTTTGGGTGATCTCGCGGTCGCCGATGCGGAGGGCTTTGGTGATGCCGAGAGCCTGTCCGGTCTGCCAGGCCGGGCGGCGCGGGGCGTTCAGGCGGCGCGTGTAGCGATGGCCGACGGCGGCATAGGCCATCGCGTGGGCAGTCTTGCAGCGGACGGTGCTGGGGAAACGGGCGCGGGCGTCCTGGGCGATGGCCCGGTTGTAGGCAACGTAGCAGCCGCAGCGGCCCGTGGTGCGGGCCAGGAGGGCGAGTGTGGTGGTCTTCCCGGTGCCCGCACCGGCCTGCAGGGCGAGGTGGTCGCCGGCGCGGAAGGCATCGGCGGCTGCCGTCTGTTCGTCGGTCGGATTCATGACGTGGGCCTCTCGGAAAGCCGGGTGAGCGCGTGCCCCACGGCGGAGAGCAGGCAGGCGGGAGTGGTCTGGGTCAGCAGCTCGCGTACCGCCTGCTCGAGGCGGTCGATTTCCTGGTCCGCGTGCTCGGCCAGGGCCCGGCGCAGAGCCAGTTCCACGAAACGCTCGGGCCTCTGACGGGCGCGACGGGCGCCAGCGGTGAGGACGGCGTGCGCGGCGGGCGCGAAGGCGATGTTGAGCAGCACCTTGTGATCGGTGCCCGGATAGTGCGTGGTGATCACGTCGATGGGCAGCCGGGCGCCGACCTGGTGGCGCAGTCGGCGGGCAGCCCGGTGCGCGGTCTTGGCCTCGACGAGGGCCGTGAGCCGGGTGGCGTCGTGGTTGGCGGCGAGCGGCAGTGCGCGGGTGGCACGGTGCAGGGCGTTCGCCGCCAGGGGGCGGGTCAGGATGATTTCCAGGGCGTGGTGCGGCACGGTCAGCGCTCCCTCCTGTGCAGGGCCGCCGGGCGCGGCAGGCGGGTGCAAATGTGCGCGGCGTGCAGCAGGGGGTCGAAGACTTGCCAGGCGAGCAGGGCGAGGTCGGCGGCGGCATGCGTGGGGCAGCGCTGGGCGCGCCAGCGTTGTTGCTCGGTGTGCGGCAGGTGGCTGAGGTCGTAGACGGCCATCAGCTTCTCCGGCAGGGCAAGTTGGTCGCGGCGAGGGCTGGTGGGCAGCAGTCTCCAGCGGCCAGCGGGCCGTTCAGGGGTCAGGACGGTCCGGGCACAGGGATGGCGGGTGTGGGCCACGCAAGAGATGGCGTCGAGCGAGCTGGGGGCCAGATAGCGCACGAGCAGGATCTGCACGACCGGCCGGTCGGCGAGTGCCGGATCGCGGAGCGAACAGGGGCCAGCGGGCCGCGGGGTGGGAGTGATGGCGCCGGCGTCGATCAGCAGGCGGGTGCGGACGGCGAGTTCACGGCGGGTGGTCTCGAGGAAGGGGGTCAGCGGGCAGGTGGGGGTGCGGGCGGGGCACAGGAGGGTGTGCAGGATGCGGCACCAGTTGCTGTCGTCGGCATGGGGGTGGGCGAGGCCGCCGCTCAGATGCCAGCGCCAGGATTCGGGGACGTGAGTGATGGGCAGTTCGGCGGGGTGCAGGGCGACGGACCTCGGGCCGGTGCTCTGGTAGAGGTCGATGCGATGGCCGCAGCGGCGACAGCGGGCGCTGTGGCCAGTCCGGGGCGGCCCGCTGAGGCTGGTGGGGGCCACCCGCAGGGGGCGGAGATGCCGGCTGCGGCGTGGGCTGCCGTCGCGGTGACGGCCAGTGGCAGAGGGAGTGGAGCGCATGGCGGGCACCGTGCCAGGCGACACGCGGCGCGAAGCGGCGTGTCGGCGTGGATGTCCCACGTCCAGCCCATCACGGTCGAATACGAGACCGCGGTATGAGCAAGTGTTCCCGTCCCGTTCGCCGCATCGGGTGATTCACGATGCGAGGTGAGGGGAGGTCAGGGGCCGGGTGCCCCGGGCGGGGTGTGGTCGTCGCACAGGACGCCCAGCAGCTGCTCGATCGGCACGTCAAAGGCGTGGGCCAGGGCGTGCCAGGTGCCGAGGCTGCCGGTGGTGTGGCCGTGCTCGAGGTCGATGAGGGTGCGCCGGGCCAGGCCGCTGCGGCTGGCGAGCTCGTCGAAGGTCCAGCCGCGCTCGCCCCGCAGACGCGCCAGCGTCACGCGCAGCGCAGCGAGGTCGGGGTCGGGCGGCAAGATCGTCACCCCACCATCCGACGGTGCAGACCCCTGCCCTGTCAGTGCAGACTTCTGCACTATCTGCCGGTATGGGAGTGACATTCACGGTGCAGGAGCCCGCACTACGGTGCAGAGGCCCCGGCACCCCCTTTGCCGGGGATACCGGGCAACGCGGCACCGACCGACGGGAGGACATGCAGCCGATGAGGCTTGCCGGCGCGCATACCCAAGTGCGGCGCATCTGGACAGTGGAGCTGCGCCCGCAGCCGGGTGGGCCCTTGCTGCGCTGCCCGCACTGCACCGCCCCGACGCCCTCTGTACAGGCTTCCTCCGCGCGATCGGCCGCCCTGGCCCATCTGGCCCGCCATGCGCGTGCCGACATGCTCCCGCCCCACCTGCGCACCTGCCAGTGCCGGGAGCGCGGCTGCTGCTGGCACCCGCGCCACCGCGGTTGTGCCGGGCCCGTCCTGCTTGCCCTGACCCGTGACCGCGGCGGACGCATCTGGCGGCTGGCCGATGCGTGCGCGGCCTGTGTGGCGGCCACCAGCCACACCGCTGCAGTGCCGGACACCCTGGACAGCCCTCACCGGGTGAGCGCATCCGTGGTCGCCAACCGGCCGCCCACGGACGGTGAACTTCGCCAGCGGGTCCGGGAGATGCTCACCTACCTCGCCTCCGCCCTTCCTTGCGTCACCTCGCCTGCCGCCCGGCTGCTCGCGCTGCAGTGCGCTCTGCGCGCCGGCCGGCACGGCTGGGTCCGGCTGCCGGCCGGCCTGCTGCGCAGCATGCGCCTCAACCGGCGCACCGAGGTGTGGCAGGAACTGGCGCAGGACGGCTGGCTCGAGCTGCCCGACCCCCGGGCCGCCTTTCTGCAGGCGCGACTGCTCGATGACGCCGTGCTGGACCAGACCCCGGGCCGCAGCGTGCGCCGACGCGCCGCCCACTGGGCCCTGAGGCCCGTCCCCCTCACCGTGGCGGCAGCGGCGCACCCCGCGGACCGTCTGACCGCCCTGGTCCTGGCTGCTCACACCACTGCGGCCGGCACCACGGCCGACATGAGCGTCGTGGCCCGTCTGTGCGGGCGCTCCGCCCGACAGACCGAGGTGCTGCTCGACCGGCTGGTGGCCGACCGCACCCTGTCAGCCTGGCACCACCAGCGGGACACCGACGAGGTGTACTGGCAGCCCGCTCCCCCTCACCGGGCCCTTCCCGGCCGGGCAGACGCCTGTGCGCACTGAACGCCGTCATGCTCGACCTGTTGCTTCTCAGACATGCAGCGGAGAAGGATGCAGATGTCTTCCGTACTATCTCTGCAAACACAACTGTGCCGTGATGGCTACGTCTGGTCTCAGGACACCAGGCGGAAAGCACATGCGTGTTGGCTTTCGCATACGCCACGAGCACGGTGCTCGCTGGCCCGTAGCGCCCCGGAAAGGTGTGAACACCATGTCCGAAACCACCGAGTTGACTTCGCAGTACAGCGCCCAGGTGGCCAGCGATCTCGAACGCAACCTGAAGGAGCAAGAACACCTCAGCGGTGAAATCGAAGCACTTCAGGCACGGTTGGCCTCTGTACAGCAGGACCACACCGTCCTGGTGAACCTCCAGAAGGCCCTCGGTGTCCCTGCGCCGGGTGTCGCGCCCGCAGCTGAACCCGCTGCGTCGGTTCCTGCCGCACGCAAGAAGACAACGAGCACATCGGGCACGGCCAAGCAGCCCGCCGCGCCCAAGAAGCGAACCGGCAAAAAGACCGCCGCCAAGGCACCGGCTACGTCGTCCGCATCTCCCACGCTCGTCGACCTCGTGCGCGAACACCTGACGGGCCAGAGCGAACCGCGCTCCGCTGCCGAGATCACCGCCGCACTGGAACAGCTGCATCCCGAGCGCACCCTCAAGACCACCGTGGTGCGCACCACGCTCGAAGGGCTCGTGGCCAAGAACCAGGCCCAGCGCACCAAGCAGGGGGCATCCGTCTTCTACACTGCCCCGGAAACCACCGCGCCCAATACCCCGGACGGGTCTGCCGCCACCCCCTCGGCCTGACACAACTCCGGTGGGAGACAGTTCCTCGCCGACCCCACTGCAAAAGTGGATTCGTGGGGGCTGTGCACTCAGTGTTGCTGGCTGCGTTCGCCGGCGCTGGATTCCGTAACGCCGTCAGCCGCACAATCACGGGTTGGGCCGCAGAGCCCGTGATGTGCTCAGCGCGTGGGCAGCCCCCGCATGCCAGCCCCTGGAGTAATGCAGGCTTCCGGTATGACGCCCGCTGGCTCGAACTCCCGGCCGAGTCAGCTGGCTCTGCCGGATGCTGCTGATGATCGCCGCTGTCCAGCGGCGCATTAAAATGGTGGCTTCGAAGCCACTGGTCGGGGCGGGAGCCGTAGTGGCGGCTACTGACGCTGAGGGGTGCGTCGACGTGTCGGCGGGAGGCCTTCGCACGCGCGGGTGGGACCGGCCAGGAGATCAAGTACGTCGATGGCGTAGTGGGCCGCTGCACGGTCGCAGTCGTCCAGGGGCCATGCCGCAGCGCCGGACTGGCGACGGCTGACCTGTGCCTGGCTGAGTCCCAGCGCCGCAGCGAGATCGGCCTGCGTCTCCCCCGTCAACTGCATGAGCGCGGCGATCGCGGCCCTCACGCGTTCCCCCGACGACAGCACCATGGTGTTCAACTTACCGCTGTCGGTCGCCGGTACGTCTGCATGACGGTGTGCCAGGGGATGGTTGGTGTGCTGGGACGGGCCGGTCAGCGCGGGCGCCAGGTGCGGATTTCGAGGTGGAGGATGTGAGCGTCCGGGTGGATGCGTCCGGTCTCCACCAGCCATTGGTGCACGGCTGCGGTGACGTCGCCGCCGGTGGCGTTGACGCGGCGGGCGAAGTCGGCAGCGTCGAACCCGCCGGTCTGGGACGAGCCGTAGGAGCGCTCTTCGGTGTGGTCGGCGCGCTGGATGACGTCGCGGCGGATGCCGGGGGAATCGGTGCTGCTGCCTGAGGGGTGCACGTAGGCGGTCTTGGCCAGGCGGACGGTGAAGGCCAGGCGCAAGCCGCGGCGTGCGGCTTCACCAATCAGGGGGCGCAGGCGGGCGGAGCCGGAGGCGATCGCCTGGGTTCCGACGCGGCCGGTGCCGGAGCCGGTCGGCGTGATCAGGACGGCTTTGCCGCGCACCCTGGCGCGGGCGCCGGAGGCGGTGGTGCGCCGCTGGGTGTGGCGGGCGGCGATGGCGGCGAGTTCGGGCAGGTCGGTGATGCCGCCGGTCTCGACGGCGGTGAGGACTTCGCGCAGGGCGGTGACGAAGGCGGCGCCTTTGTTCTTGGTATAGAACTGTGAGACCAGGGAGGGGTCGCGGCCGATGATGCGGGCGATGTCGCGTTTGGTGTAGCCGGCTTGCTGGAGTTGGTCGGCGAGTTGGGCGGCTTCGTTGGGTGCGGCCGGGGGTGCTGGCTGGCGGCGGGGCGGCATCAGGCCTCTTCTGGTGTGCTGTTGAGGTTCTGGCGGCCGGTGTCGCGCAGGGTGAGGAGTTCTTCTTCGCTGGTGGGGGCGTTGACGGGGCCGGACAGGTGGCCCTTGAGGAGGTAGTCGCCGGGGCGGTGGCGGTAGGGCCAGTTCTGGGGCTGGGTGAGGTAGACGGCGTCGGTGCGGAAGGCGACGACGGCGCCGGGGGGTGCGTGCAGGGCTCCGGCGTAGGTGTCGTCGTCGCGGTGGTATTGGGTGAGCAGGGCGGCGCGTGCGCCGGACCAGATGGCGGCGGCCCATTCGGGGTGGGCGTTGGGGTCGCGGGCGAAGCCGGTGGGCCTCTGCCAGGTGATCAGTTCGTCGTCGAAGCCGACGATTTCGGCGTCCGGTGGTACGTCGCGTTCCATGCTGCGGGGGGTGGTGCCGGTGACCATGCGGGGGCGCTGGGCGAAGGAGCCGATGCCGTAGAGCAGGATGGAGCGCACCGCGCGGGAGGCGAGGTGGGCGGCGCGGGCTTGCGGGGCATGGCCCTGGAAGTGGGCCTGGGCGGAGAGGTTGGTCCAGGTCTCCTTGAGTTTCTTGGCCCAGTCGTCGAGGGGTTTGCCCGCCTCCCACAGGATGCCGTCGAGGATCTCGATCTTCCATGGCGTGATGGGGTTGGCCAGGGCGGTGTGGACTTCGGGGCCGCCGGCCCACGTGGTGAAGGTGGTGCCGGGTGTGGCCGGGTAGTGCCAGGCGCGCTCGCCGGGGGCGGGGGCGGGCAGCAGGCCCACGTGGTTCCAGCCGTTGGGGACGGTGACGCGGATGTGCCAGTGGCTGCAGCCGTAGAGGGCGTCGTGCTGTTCCTTGGCCGACCAGGAGGTGAAGGTCTTGCCGGTGACGCGGCGGGGGGCGCCGACGGGGGATTTCCAGGTGTGTTTGGCGTAGGCGAAGGTGCGGTCGTATTCGATCAGCGCGGGCAGTTGCTCAGGGACGCGGGGCGGGGTGAGGAGCTCGTTGCGGCCCTGTCCTGCGGTGGCGTGCAGCAGGCCGCGCAGTTCCTCGGACAGGACGGGGAAGCCGTCGGCGTGTTTGCCCCGGCGAGGGATGGTGCGGGTCCACAGGTCCCGGCCGGTCTGGGAGGGCGAGCCGAGGATGACGGCGTCGGGGAAGTGGCGGCGCAGTTCCTCCCACAGCAGGCGGAAGGCATCGCGGACGATGCCGGGGTGGTCGCTCTCGTCGAGGTCGAACCACTCCCTGGCGCTGCGGATTTCGACGTGGTGGTCGCCGTTGGTGCGTTGGTAGCGGGCGACGGGGTTGCGGGCGTGGACGAAGTGTCCGGCCATCCGGTCACGGCCGCGGCCGGTGTCGACGCGCCAGCCGGGGGTGGGCGCGTTCAGCCAGGCGGCGACGGCGTCCCGGAGGTAGGTGTAACGGTCGGCGTCGCGGTGCCAGGGGTCCCCGGCGGTGATGTAGATGCGCTGGATGGTGTCGGGGACGGTGTGGAAGACGGCGGTCAGGATGGCTGCGGCCGACCGGTCGCCCAGGTCGAGGCGGACGGTGTGGTCGCGGTGGACGAGGACGCCGGTGGCGGCGTCCAGGAAGACAGCGGGATGGGGCTGCTGAACGAAGTTGGGGTACAGGGAGACCAGGCCCGAGGCGGGGGTGAACCAGCGGTCAGTGTCGGTGTCCTGGGGCAGGGCGGGCAGTTCGCGGGGCACGGTGGGCTCGGCCGGCTGTAGCGGTGCGGCAGGTGGGGACGCGGCTGGTGCGGGGGCGGCCGGCGGGGCAGCTGGCTGTGCCGGTGCAGCGGCGTCCGGGGCGGGCGGGGTGGGGGTGGTGATGCCCAGGTCCTGGGAGGCGAGTTGGGGGGCCCGGGCGACGACGTCGGCGATGCTGAGCCCGGCCGCGGGCGCGATCCGATCGGCCTTGGCCTTGTCGTGGGCGGCCAGGGTGGTGACGGTCTTGTCCCGTTGCGCTTCCAGGCGGGCCAGGGCGGCCGCCGTCTTTTTGATGTCGTCGCGCAGCGTGCGCAGTTCAGCGAGGCCTTCGGTGTAGGTCTGTGCATCCATCGTGGTTCCTCGTGGGCGCTCGGTCAGCTGGCGGTGTGCTCGGGGGTGACGTAGGCGATCGCGCCGCCGGAGTGGGAGTGCAGGCGGGTGCCGAGCAGCAGGGCGGCCAGGGCTCGGTCGTCTTCTCTGTGGGAGGTCAGTTCCACCGCGGGGGCGGCGAGGTCGGTGATGTAGCCGGCCAGGCGGGCGTCGGGAAAGGCGTAGCGGCCCTGGGTGTTGCGCTGCCAGGTGTCCAGGCCGGTCAGGACGGCGACGACGTAGCCGGACAGGGTGACGGGCAGCAGGCCTGCGGCGGCGATGCTGGCGGGATCGCAGCGCCACCAGCCGTGCAGGCTCTTGAGGAGACGGGTGGCCCCGAGGTGGGGGGCGTAACCGATCCAGGTGCGGTCGTTTTCGTCTTCGTCGACGCGGCGTGCCGCGTCGACGCGCAGGACTGCGATCTCCTGAGCGCCGAGGCGGTGCAGCGGGGCGGGCGGGCGCTGCTGGAGGGCCTGGACGACGTCGAGAGGGATCATGACGCGGACGCCGCGGCGGGACAGGCCGGGCAGGATGTCGGCGCGGATGAGGCGGCGCAGGGTAGTGATGGCGCAGTCCAGTTCGGCGGCGGCCTGCCCTGTGGTCAGCAGCACACCCATGTCCGCCTCCCCGCTCGGTGGTGTCGCAGCAGCACGCTAGCGGCATCCACCCCGCATTGCAAGCCTGATCAGATATCTGATCAGGCTTGCAATGTCAGAGGGCGTTGAGGCGGGCTCGGTCTGCGGCGGGACCGACCGCTCCGATCTTCAGCAGCCGGGAGTCGATGGCCTGTTCGCTGCGGCCGAACTCGGCGCTGAGTTCAGGGGTCAGCACTCCTTGGGCGCAGAGCCGGGCCAGTCGCTGTTCCTCTTCGTCGTTCCAGCGGGTGTGGGAGTTGGGGTGGGTCTCACGCCGTTGCTGCATGGCCTCGGACAGGGGCCGGCTGGTGGGGGCGGTGCGGTCGGTTCCGCGCGCGCGAATCAGTCCTTGGCGCGTGAGTTCTTGGTAGATGGCGCCGCTGGAACAGCCGAACTCCGCTGCGAGGACGGTGAAGTCGCGTTCCTGGCGGAAGCGGGTGGCGAGGCGGGTGCTGTGTGCGGGTGCCCACCCGCCGCCCTGGCGGGGCGGTGGGATGGCGGCGGGGGTGGGGAGGGTGCGGGAGGCGGCGTCCAGGAGGCGGGCCAGGGGCGCGAGGTCGTCCGCGGTGACGGCGCCGCAGAGTTCTCCGTGGACCTCTCCCCGCTCGCCGCTGACGGTGAGTTCCAGGGTGAGCTGTCCGTTGTCGCAGCGGGTGCTCGTCAGGACGTAGCGGCGGCCGTTTTCGGTGAAGGCGGACTCCAGGCAGGGCGCCGGTACGGGGTCGGGCGGCGTGGCGGACGGTGCGGGCAGGGGGGCGGTGCCCATCGGGGAGGCGAGGAGGGTGTGGATGTGCCAGGTGGCCTGGAAGCGGCCGCCGGTGTCGAGTTGGTAGGTGACGGGGCCGGCCTCCAGGTCGGTGACGCCGTACAGGACGGTGAGCCGCTGGCCGGCGAAGGGGCTGGTTGCTTCGGGGGTTCCGGGCACGGGCTGGTAGGTGAGGATGCCGCGGCCGGGCTCGTCGGTGGGGTCGAGCAGGGGGGCGTCGGGGTCGCCGTGCCAGTGCCCGCTGCGGTCTTGGAAGGCGTAGATGACGGTCATGGGCCGTTTCCTTGGCTCAGTAGTGGAACTGGATGAGGTGCAGGTCGCTGATGGTCACGGCGGCCTGCTGCTGGTCGGCGGGCAGGGCGCGGAAGAAGTAGGCCTCGCCGACGCCGTCGGCGAGGATGCGGCGCAGTTCGTCTTCTTCGGCGTCGCGGTGGCGGGCGTCGAAGAGGTGGCGAGCGTGGTGGGCGGGCAGATCCTCGATGACGCGCAGCAGGCGGGGGTCGTGGAATTCGCCGCTGAGGGTGGTGTAGGCGAAACGGGCGTGGAGCTCAGCGGTGACGCAGCCGCCGTGGTCGAGGATCTGCTGATGTGCACGGCGGCGGACATCCGGCTGCCAGGTGCGGTAGATCTCGCGTTCGATGAGGGTGGCCTGGGCGGGCGTGAGGTCGCCGATCTCACCCTCGGCCCACCGGGTGAGGGCGTGGGGATAGGCGAACAGGCGTGGCGCCAGGGCGCTGGGGCTGCTCTGGCGCAGCAGGTGGCGCAGGCGTGTGGCGGGACGTTTGGGGGGTTGTCGTGTCCAGTGCCGGGCGTCGGCGAGGTCGAGTGCGTAGGTGACGGAGGTGTTCGGCAGCGGCACGGTGGGGGGTCTCCTGCCGGGGGTTACCGGCGTCGGGGCTGGTCGTTGTCCGCGGTGAAGGCCCCGGGCTGGGCACGGGGCCGGGGATGCGGGAGGCGGACATGGACACCCAGGCGGTGCCGAAGCTGGTGGGGGTGGAGCCGGTGCCGGGTGAGGCGGCAGCCTCCTTCGTCGTGCGGCTGGCCCGCCTCAACGAACTGCCGGTGAAGGAGGTGCTGCGGGAGGCGGGAGCACACCGGCCGCCTGGGGAGCTGGATCCATGGGCGCAGGAGGTGTTCCTGGGCGAACAGGCCGCCGCGCGGCTGGCGGTGATGGCCCGGCGCACTCCGGAGGAACTGTGCCGGGCTCTGCCCACGCTGGCCGTCGGCACCGGTGGCGGCCGCCGTCCGTCGGTGCGGGTGGAGTCCTGGCCCGGGCAGTGGACGCCGCTTGAGCCGTGTGCGGCGTGCCTGACCCGGCACACCGACCTTGTGACCCCGGTGGTGCTGGCCGGCAGCGATCCGTGGCAGGTGTGCGTGCGCCACGGCCGGTGGCTGCGCAGCACTGCCGGCGGCGGCCCCGCCCAGGTCTCTCTGGCCGGGCTTGGGGAGGTGGTGCGGGCGCATCGGCGCCGGGTGCGGCTGCAGCAGCGAGTGGGACCCTACGCGCGGGCGCTGCTGGCCGATGCGCTGCAGGTGACCGCGGCCTGGTGGCAGGGCCGCCAGATGGGCTCGGAAACGCTGTGGGCGGGCCGGGAAGCGGTGCTGGGCACGGGGCGGCAGCTCTGGTCGGTGCCGCTGGTCGTCTATCCGGAGGCCGTCATCGTCGCCGAGGCCATGGCCGTGCACGAGCGGCAGCGGCACTGGGGCCGGGAGTTCGCAGGCGATGCTCCGGGCTGGGTCTCTAAGCGCTGGATCGCTTTCGTGGGCGAGCGCCTGGGTATGTCCGGCCCGATGGAGCACGGCGGCTACCGGATGCTGCGCCAGTGGACGCTGCAGCATCGCATCACCGCGCCGGTGGTGGACCGGCTGGCCCAGCCGGCGCCGCCGCCCGGCTACCGGACGGGTCATCTGCCGGTGATGGACCCGCATCACGGTCTGCCGGAACGAGGGGCGCTGGAGGACGCCTCGTGCCTTGGCTGGCGGCTGGGCCGGCCGGTGAGTGCCGCGGAGTGAGAAGCAGGCGCCCGCCCGGCACGAGCACGGGGCGCCGCGGGCGCTCTGGGGGCTCACCATGACGGGCAGGTGTCCTTGAGCAGTTGGGCGGGGTTGGTGCCCTCGGTGCAGCGGGCCGTGTACCAGTGCAGCGGGCGCACCGCGACGGGACGGACGTGGCCGGGCGAGATGCCGATCCTGAAGTCGCTGTAGGGGGTGTCGGTGATCTCGGTCAGGTGCGGGGTGCGGGTGGCGTACACGATGTGGCCGCCGGCGACCGCGAGGGGCCAGTACCCGCTGCGTGCTGTACGGGCGAGCTTGCGGTGGATGTTGGCGCGGGCGTTGGCGACGGCTGCGGCATACAGGTCGGGACGCCAGGTGGGCTCCTTCGGGCTGGGCCAGGCGGCCAGCGCGGCCTGATCGGGCTGGGCGGGCGGCTGGGCCAGAGCGGCCAGCCCGTCCCGGCCGGTGGCGTGCAGGGCGTGCAGCAGGGCCCGCTGTACGGGGTCGGCCTGGGCCAGTGCGGCGAGGGCGGCCAGGAGGTCGGGGGTGTCCATGGTGGTGGTGATGCCGAGGCGTTCCAGGACGGCGAGGCGGGCCAGGCGCAGGTGGTCGTACCAGGGGGCCAGGTAGGGGCCGGTCGGGCCGGGGCGAAGCCAGCCCTCGACGGGTGGTGGCAGCTGGGCTGCGCCCACGCGCAGCGCGGCGTAGGCGACGGCGGGTGTGGTGTGCCAGGCGGGGCCGGTGCCGGCGAAGGCCGGGGGCAGCATCGGGTGTGGGGGGACGGCGGAGAGGTCGACGAGCCAACTGCCGGGCCGCTTGGGGTCGAAGGGCGGGTGGTGCACGTGGTGGGCCGGCCCGTCGGCGACCTGGATCTCTCTGATGCCGGCGAGGTGGAACAGGTTCACCGCCAGGCACACCACGTACGCGCGGTCGGCTTCGTCGGGGGCGGGAGGGCGCCACCAGTCGATGTCGGTGTCGGCGAGGGCGTCCTGCTCGGCGCGGTGGCTGGCCAGTTGGTGGCCGGGCGGGGCCTCGCAGGGGGCCGGGTCGACCGGCCTGGTCAGGGCTCCGCTCACGCCCACGGTCAGCAGGGCGCCGGTGGCGGTGTGGCGGTGGGCGGGCGGGCGCAGGTCGCGCATGAGCTGGTGTCCGCAGGCGCCCGGGGGGCCCAGCGGGGTACGCACGAGCGCGGTGTACTGCCCTAGAGCGGCGGCGAGTTCGCCGGGGGTGAGCCGTTCGGGCAGGTTCCAGGCGTCGTGGTGCAGGGCGCCCCAGTCGGTGACGGCGAGGTGGATGCTGTCGCAGGCGGGGTCACCGGCGCTGGGGTGCAGCCGGGTCCAGGGGCCCAGGCCGTCGGCGTCGGTCTGCCAGCCGATCGCGCGGGCCTGCTGCAGCAGCGGGTGATCGCTGCGCGGATGCCGTGCGGGCAGGTCGGGCAGATCGGCGGGCAGCGCCAGACGGGCGCGGGCGGTGGACGTGAGCACCAGCAGCGGGCCGGGCGGCAGGGCTTCGCGGCGGACGAGGGCCGCGCCGAGCGGGGTGCGCACGACCCAGGCCAGCAGCCCGTGCAGATCGCTGGCGGGACAGGTCCGGGTGCGGCCGTCGGCGAGGTGGGCGATCAGCCCCGACGCGCCGGCCTCGAGGACGGCCAGGGGGCCGTCGGACATGCCCCTGGCCTTGATCGGCGGATAGGCCAGCCGCACGGTGGGGCCGGTCTCGAGGGGCGGCCGCTGCACCGGCAGCGCGGGAGCGCCCGCCGCGGGCTGTGCAGGAACTGGGCGGGAGGCGGCCGCGGACGGCAGGACCCGGTCGGTGTCGGGTGCGGGACAGCGGGTGCCCAGATGCTGGGGGTGGCCTCCGACACGGTGCTGCGTGGGCTGCTGGCAGCGGCGGCACGGTGCCTGTGCTGCCGCCTGGGTGGGGATCTCGTGCCGGAGAACGCCCAGCGCGGCCCAGTCGGGTGCCTGGGCCGGCGGGGGTTGAGGTCCGGCAGTACCCTCCTGCCGGGCCTGCAGGGCAGCCAGCAGATGGCGGTAGATGGCCGCGGTGTCGCCCCGCGGGGTGGTGCTGCCCTGTTCCCAGGCGCGGACGGTGTCCTCGCTCACGCCGCAGGCATCGGCGATCTGGTGCAGGGAGAGCCTGGACTGGCGGCGCAGGCTGCGCCGTTGCTCCGGCACGGGCAGACCGCCGGGCCGCGGTCCGGGCTCTGGAATGGTGTCGAGGTCGAACAGTCCGTCCACGGCTGGGTCGGCTCCCCCGCTGGTGCTTGGTCTGGGATGCGGCACTGCCGGTCGAAAGCAGATGCGCTTGTCAGCGCATCATGCAGGAATCCGCAAGGCGCATGCGTCACACGCAAGAACGTTCCGTGGGCCGTCGACCTGCGCAGATGCCGCGCAAGCGGGCCGGAAATCTGCTCCGTTCGAGCGAGGCGCGCACCCAGTGTTGCCCTGCGCCCCCCTTGCCTGGCCTCCTCGATACGGCTTCACCTGGCACAACGGCCGGTTCGCCCGTGTGATCGAACGGCGCGCGGGTGCGGCGCGCGCTCGCTCGTTCGAGCGATGTTCGACCCGGATCACTGTTCCCGCGCGCGGTGGGCGGCCACGGTGATCGGCATCGCCCCGATCGAGCACACGGGCGATATCCCTGCTGTGTGTTGTGAGAGGTGTGGAACGTGGCTGAGGTGGTGTGGGCGCAATTCCTGTCCCCCGCTGGGAGGCTGCTGGAGAAACCCGTGAACCAGATCCGTCAGGAGCGGCTGGAGGAGCGCGGCGAGGTGTGGAGACCGACGCGGTACCGGGGCCGGCGGGCAATCGCCACCTGGTGGCGGCCGGCCGGGCAGGGCCGCCTCGCGGGCTGCGCCACCCTGGGGGCCCTGGAGGCGGCGCTGTCCTTGGAGTTCGACCCGCAGGTGGTGTCGTTCACCGGCTGGCCGGTACGGCTGGCCTGGGCGGACAGCGCGCAGGGGTATGTGCCGGACTTCTTCGCCCGGCTGGCCGACGGGCGCGCGCGGCTGCTGGTGTGCCAGGCCTCGCAGCGGGCCGCGGGCGGCTGGGAAGAGGCATCGAGGCTCCTGGAGGCGGCCGGGGAACAGGCCGGCTGGGAGGTGCGGGTGCATCCGGGCGCGGAGGACACGGCCGCGGCCGCGAACCGGCAGCGGCTGGCCCGCTACCGGCACACGCGGCTGGCGGATGCGGACACCGCGCGCGTCCTGCACCAGGTGTTCGCCCGCCCGCGCCCGTTGACCGACGGGGTGAAGGCGAGTGCCCTTCCCGAACTGGCCACGGTGGCCCGGGCATTGCATCTGGTCTGGGTGCGTGAGCTCCTCATCGACTGGAGCACCCCGTTCGTACCGGCCCGCTCCTTGGTGTGGTCGCCGCAGGGGGTGCGCTGATGGCGGTGCACGCACCGGCCCGGCCCAAGGTTGTGGCGGTGGGCAGCGCCGTGCACTGGCGCGGCGAGACGTATCTGGTGACCGCGCTGCAGGGCAGCAAAGTGCACCTGCTCAGCCGGCATGCCGACGGCGAGGACGCCGTCGTGCTGCTGGACACGCTGCACCGCTCCCCCGGCTTCCGCGTGCTGGACGCTCCGGACGCGAAAGTCCCAGACGACGGCCCTGCCTCGCCGCCGGTGTCCGGGCACCGGCCCCTGGGTGGCACGGACCTGCTGGAGGGGCTGTCGAAGGAAGCCCGCAAGGAGGTCGACTTCTGGCTCGACCACATGCTGGAAGTACACACAGGACTGCCCGGATTCGCCGCGCCGGGCACTGCTCCGCGTGCCTGCTACGACCCCGAGCGCACCACCCTGCGCGAGCGGTATGCGACCAAGGCCGCCGAACTGCGCGCCGCGCATCACCAGGTGTCGGCGGCCACGGTGGAACGCAAGCGGCTGGCCTGGCTGGAGCAGGGCGTGTGGGGGCTGGTCGACAAGCGGCGGGTGCGCGGCCCCAGCCGGCACGGCCGCGTCGACGAACAGGTCGTCAAGCTGCTGCGCAAGGTGCACAAGCGGCACGAGAAGAGGTCCATCGGGACCAGGTCACGGCTGTTTGAACTGCTCAGGAGGGCATGCGTGCGGAAGTTCAAGAAGAAGGCGGAGAAGCTGATGCCCTCCCGGGCAACGTTCTACCGGCTGCTGGACCGGCTCGGGATCGTCTGCGGAAAGCAGGCCGCCGCCCGGCGTGGCGATGGCAGCCACCGCCCCGAGCCGCCGTTCACGCTGGCCATGGCCACGGTGCCGGGCGAGCAGGTGCAGATCGACACCACCTCGCTGGACATGCTGGGCGTGGACGAGACCGGGCGCATCGTCTCCTTGGAGCTGACCGCGGCCATCGACGTGGTCAGCCGGTCGGTCCTGGCCGCGGTCATCCGACCCAAGTCCAGCGGCACCAAGACCGGTTCCAGCTCCCGCCGTCACGGCGGGAGGGCCACCAAGGCCGTGGACGCCCTGTTCCTGCTGGCCGAGATGTGCACCCCGCAGCCGATGCGACCGCACTGGTCGCTCAAGGCGGGCGCGAAGGACTCCGATCTGCCCTACGCCCAGCTGGTGGAGGCCGACGAGCGGATGGAGGGCGCGGCCGCCCGGCCGGTGATCATCCCGGAGATGATCATCATGGACAACGGGAAGGTGTTCGCCGGGCGTGCCTTTATGGACGCCTGCGCCCAGCTCGGCATCTCCGTACGTCCGGCCTGCGCCTACTCCCCCACTCACAAGGCGATCATGGAGCGGACCTTCGGCTCGGTCAAAAGCCTCTTCAGTCAGTTCTTTCCCGGTTACACCGGCAAGGATCTCACCCACCGCGGCAAGAACGTCGCGGGTGAGCGGCTGTGGCGCATCGACCAGATCAACGACTTCCTGCAGCAGTGGATCGCCCTGGGCTGGCAGCAGCGCCCGCACAGCGAACTGCGCAACCCGTTCCTGCCGTCCATGCCGCCGCGCACCCCCAATCAGGTGTTCGCCGCCCACGTCGCCAGCAGCGGCTACGTCCCTCTGCGCCTCAGTGCCGAGGACCGGCTGCGGCTGCTGCCCACCGCCTGGGTGCAGGTCACCGACAAGGGCATCCGGCTGAACAACCGCACCTACGACAGCCGCGCCCTGAACGGCTACCGCAACGCCCGCTCCGGCTGGCCGGGCAAGGGTCAGCGGTGGCCGGTGCGCTACCACCCCCACCAGCCGGAGAAGGTCTGGCTCGAGGACCACCGCAACAACACCTGGGCGGAAGCCGACTTCGTCTACCAGCGTCTGATCGGCGACGCCTGGAGCGAACACGTCTGGGACCAGGCCACCGCCGCCCACCTGGACAAGGGCGGCCACACCCGCGACGAGAGTGCCATCGCCCGCCTGGTGCGCTCCCTGCTGGAGCGCGCCGGCCGCGGCCCCTCCCGCACCACCGCACCGGGACCGGCCCCCGCCGAACGCGGCATGCAGGTCTCACCGGCGCCGGTCCAGGACCCCTACCGCGGCATCCCCGCGCCCACCTACCACAGCGTGGCCAGCCTGCCCGTCATGGACGTCGACCCGCGCCAGCTGTGCGCGCCGGCCGTGCGTCTCGCGCTGCCGGGCAGCCCGCCGGACGCGCCCCGGCCGGACGATGGCCGCGGTCACGACTGCGCCTCAGCCGAACAGTCCTAGCTCTCTTTCCTCGTCTGTGAGCGGTGGCCGGCGCGGGGTACCCGCGCCGGCCGGCGCCGGCTGTCTCCAAGGACGCACGTCATGGCTTTCCCCGAAACCCCTAACGCCGCCGGCCGGTTTGTGCCGCCGACGACCCACCCGGGCTGGCTGGCCCAGCTCGACCGTGTCATCGAGCCGCCCGACCTGGCGGCCTGTCCGCAAACGGAAGATCCCCTCGGGCTCGACGACCCACGCATCCGCTATCACGCCACCATGCGCACCGTGCAGACACCGGCGCTGAAGAAGGCGGTCGCCGTCGCGCGGCGGCTGTGGCTGGTGGGCGGCCCCCGCAGCGAGGGGCCGCTGCACCTGGCCGTCGACGGGCCGGGCGAGACCGGGATGACCACGGTGCTGAGGCAGATCGGCCGGGCCTACGAGGGCATCGTCCGCGACCGGCTGCCCGCCGACCCCAAACGGATCCCGGTCATCCATATCAACACCCCGCTGGCCCCCGGCAGCAGGCTGGACATGTCGGTCCCGTTCGCCGAGTTCCTGGGCCACAAGCACACCAAAGACCCCGAGAGCAGTCAGCGCAGCACCGACATGACCGGGCCCGTCTGCCACGTCATGAAGGCCCGTGGCACCCGCCTGGTCCTCGTCGACGGTGTCGACCGGCTGGACAACTCCGAACTGAAGACAGCCTTCGACTACTTCGGCTACCTCGCCGACGAATGCAACGTCTCCTTCGTCTACTGCGGGGTCGGCTCCCGCGAGGTCGTCAACGAGGCCCGGCGCGGCAAACGGCCCGCACCGCCCGACGGCGGCGCGGGCGGCATCCCCACCCTGGCGGTCAACCCGATCCCCTACAGCGCCGACGACTACGAACTGTTCCACCAGGTCGTCAAGGCCCTCGACGAGGACCTGCGCCTGCACCAGCACAGCCCCGGCGACCTGCTCAAGCTCGCCGCCCACCTGCACCGCCGCACCGGCGGCTACATGAAACCGCTGTCCTACCTGGTGTGCCAGGCCGCGCAGGAAGCCATCGAGACCGGCACCGAGGCCATCACCGAGGAACTGCTCGACAGCCAGCTGGTGGGCCACTTCGACGACGACCCGCTCCAGCAGTGGTGACCAGACGCTGCACCATGCGGCCCATGCCACGGCCCGCCAGGAGGGACAGGCGGGTCCGCTCGGCCGCTTGCCCGCCATGCCCGCTGACCAGAGCACGCAGATCGCCCCTGGCCAGCGATAGGCGGTCAGAAGGGCGGCTCAGCGTCGCGGTCCGGGTCTCGGAGGGAGACGAGTCGATCGAGGTGGTGCCTGTGCAGGAGCCGCTCCTGCACTGCCTGACAGCCGCTGGACTGGTCGAGCACGGCCAGCAAAGGGCTGACGGGACGAAACCCTGCAGCCAGCATCAAGCGACCGGTGGGCGAGTCGGCGTCCTCGACACAGGTGGTAGCAACCACCCGGCATCCGCGGCCCAGAACATGAAGGGCCTGGCGGGTGAGGAAGGCACCGAGCCCGAAACCCCGCCACGCCGGATCCAGTTCCACCTTGAGCAGGAGCAGCAGGTCACCGTCCTCACGCAAGCCCAACTGGTGGATCGCACTGCTCGGGTCGTCGAAAGAGTCGTAGGCGGTGCTCGCGGTCAGCCCCGCGCTGAACCCAGCATCCATGCAGTCCAGCATGTCGGGGTCCTGCCCCCAGGCGACCCTCAGCAAGGCCAGTTGGCCGACCTGTCCCAGGTCGCGCTCCCCGGTTCGGCGGGCGGTGTCCGGCACACGATGGTGCACGCCCACCTGCCAGTACTGGATGTCGTCATCGGGCCAGCCGAGCGGCAGACCGCCTGTTGTGCAAGCGAAGTCCAGCGTCAAGTGGTCTGGGGAACCTGGAAGCTGCCGAGGGTCGGCAGGACCGATCTGTCGGGCGGCACCGCGGTTCACTGTGGCCTGCTCTGTCGGGGGCTGGGTCCCGATGCAGAGCAGGAGACGCACTTCGTCCTGCCGGATCTCGTGCTCGTGCTCGTCGTAGTCCCAGTCCTCCGCGGTTTCGGCGTCGGCCAGGTGGAGCCGCTCGGCAAAGTAGCGGGCGTGCTCTGCTGCCGGGATGCCCACCGCAAGTGCGGCCTCCATCAATTGCCGCATCGCCTCACTGGCATTGCAGTCTGCAGCATCGCGGTCCATGCGGAGTTCCTCGGCGACCAGGGTGGTCTGCTCCCGCACCGCCGGTGGGCCAGCAGCCTTCATATGGGTGTCGCACAGAGTTCGGTACTGGCTAAGTTCATGGCGGCATCCGGTCTGCTGACACAGCCGATGCACCCCGGGCCAGTAACCATGGCTCAGCCGGAAGCGCCGACCCCGGCTCGTGCTCTCAGCCAGGACAGTTCCTTCTTCGTCGTGACCTTCCAGGCGCAGGATCCTGTCTTCCAGGCCGCTGTGGGAGGAAGCCAGCAGGTCGGCGAGAGCGAGAAGGCTGCGGCGTGCCACGGGGACACCCAGCAGGCTGGACGTGTAGGTCATCGTGCCGCCCTCGCACCGGTGGGCAGCCGTGTGCAGGGCCTCGTGGAGGAGTTCCCACACAGAAACCGTGGGAGATGCGCCGAGAACGGATGCCGACGGGCAGGCGGAAGACACCGGAAGAGCGTTCACTGGGACGCTCCTTCGCGGCCCCGTGCGATGGCCCTGTGAGCCTGCTCGATCGCCCAGGCGTGATCCATGTTGGTACAGGGACAGTGCGAGCACGGCTCGCCCTGCAGTACCTCGCCGGGGTGACAAGACCAGTCATGTCCGCAAGAGCACAGGATGCCGCCGGCCGCAGCGGAGACGGAACAGACGTCGCAGGCCGTGCCCGGCTGGGGACGCGAGGAGGAAGGGGTCAGAAGGTGTTCGGGAAGGTGCTCAAGCATTTCCCGTGTGAGGGCGGAGCGGCCCTGGTTGAGAAGGATCTCGGTCAGCTCGTGGTCCAGCCAGGCCTGTGCGGGGTCGGGGGTGTTGGCGATCAGCCAATTGCGGAATCCAGTCGGCGCGTCGTCCAAGAGCGCCTGCGTACCCCGCTCCGCCGTCTCCTTCAAGTGGGCAAGGCGGGAGGCGAGTTCGCCGCCGAGCTCATGGCGGTCGGCCGCAGCCTTGCGCGCATGCAGCAGCACGCCGGTGCCGTGCGGCTGGATGACCACGTCGTCCGGCAGATCAGCACCGGAGACTCCCGCCAGGGAGGGAGCGTGCCAAGGACAGGGCACGTCCAGACGGCTCGCGCACCAGTCCCGGAACGTCAGCGGATCGGCGGTCTGGCTGCTCCATCCCCAGTCGACCACACAGCCGCACGTCTGTTTCAACGGGGTCCAGGCGATCTGCGCTGCGCGCGCCCTGGCGCCCTGGCGCTGGCTGGCGATGTGCAGTCCGCGCAGCTTGTGGCGCGGCTTGTTCTTCTTCGTACGCCCCATCACGGTCCCCCTCTTCGTCACGGAGATCACCGGCCCGTGCGGCCGGCAGTGTCTCTCTGGGCAACGACCGATGAGGCGAAGAGCTGTGGATGTGACGGTCTTATCGCTACTTCGTGTGATGGTCGAGCATTCACGCGATCCGGTGTGCGGGCATATGAGGCACTGCCCGAGCGGGATCTGCTTGCGCCGACGGCCTGGGCCGCGTCTGCGTGGGGTGACGTCACGTCAACTCTGCGCCGCGATGCCGGGTTGACGTCCCAGATCCCTCTTCCTCCCCACCGGTGGGACGTCTGCCGCCGGGGGCGCTTCGGGGCCACGCGTCGGCAGCGGTGTCGTGGCGGTGGTCTGTTCGGCCAGGGAGGCTGCGCAGGCCCACGGAAGGCCTTTTGAGGATACGGACTTGCTGATCATCCGTGCGGATGAGATGCGGCGGTACCCGTCACATGCGACGCGAGCCGTTCGTTGGCGCCAGGGCACTCGGCCATGCGGGCCGGGCGGAGGGAGTATGCGCGGTGCGTCGGCGGTCTTTCAGAATCGAGCGGCACGAATTCCAGGTCCAGGACTCCTGGGTGGGTCAGGCTTTCACCAGCGTGGTGACCTTGTTCGTCGGATGCTCGGGGTCCGGGAAGTCAACGGGCTTTGAGTCGCTGCTGTATCCCCTGGGACTGAACAGCGGGAAGATCATGCACGCGGTGCGGTCGTGTACCCAGGTCCGTCTGGTCTTCCGGGTCGGCGACACACGGTGGCAGGCGACACGGCCAGCGGTGCACCGCGGCGGCTCTGTGTGCTTCGAGAATCTCAGCGACCCGACGCTCGGCGAGGTGCGCCGGCCGGTCACCCGCGGGCGCGGCGGCGAGCAGAGTGCCAGCGAGTTCGTCATGGAACTGCTGGGCATCCCGCTCCTGGGCAGCGGCCAGGGCCGGGTCGGGCTGGCCGAGGTGGAGCGGTGGCTGGCGCTGCGGCAGTCCACCATTGCCACCGCCTACCTGGGCGGAGGAAGCGACGCGGTGCGCCGGCTGACGGGGCGGGTGCTGCTGGGCCTGCACGACGAGCACATCGACGCCCTCCAGCAGCGCTTCCAGGAGGCCAAAGCGGCGCATTCACAGGCGAAGGCTGCGGCCGCGGCCATGCGCGCGGCGCGCCAGGAGGCCGGGCTGCCCGGCCCGATGGACTTGGAGGCCACCGCGCAGCTGTGGAAGCAGGAGCACGCGGCCGCGACCGAGCGGGCGCAGCATGCCCAAGCGGAGCTGAGCAGGCATCAGCGGCATGTGGCCGAGCTGGACAGGCAGCGCCAGCAGGCCAGGGCGGCACAGCAGTCGGCGCGCCGTCACACCGGCGCGGTGGAGGAGCGGATGCGGCAGGCCCAGCGCCAAGAGGGCCGTCTGGAAGGCCGCCTGGAAGGGTTGCGGCAGCAGGCGTCCGTGCCCCAGCACTGCCCGCAGTGCAATCAGGTACTCCAGGTCGACGGTCTGCCCGAAGACCACTGCCAGGTGTGCAGACAGCAGGATCGGCTGTATGCGCAGCGGCTGGCGGACCGGGCAGCCCTTCTCGCCGAGGCGGAAAAGGCACTCGCCTCGGCACGGCAGGCCTGCGCGCGGTTGGAAGGCGAGCTGGCCCGGGCGCAGGAGACGGAAGACGCCGCCCGGGACACGGTACGGACGGCCGAGCAGGCGATCAGCGACTTCACACGTTCCACCCTCGACCCCTGCCGAGCGGCCGCCCTGACCCACGAGAAGGACGCCGCCCACCTCGCCGGACGTCTGGAACAACTCCAGGAACGCATCAAGGAGGTCGGGGTACTGGCAGCTCTGGAGGCCGAACGGGACCGGCTGATGGAGGAGAAGGATCAGGCGCACGAGGTGTGGAAAGAAGCGGAGAAGAAGCTCGCCACCGAGCTGAAGCAGCTGGTGGAGCAGTGGTCACGCCACTTCCTCACCCGCCTCAAGGCGGTCAACCCCGATGTGCGCCATGCCCACATCGATCCGGAGACGTTCTTGCCCCATGTGGACGGGCTGGCCTTCGACGACCAGGCGGTGGCCGGCGGCCCGCAGACCCTGGCCAACCTGTGCGCCATGCTGGCTCTGCGCGATGTGGCGCGTGCGGTGCCGACGGTGCTGCTCCCGCTGTTCTTCATGGTCGACTCCCCGCTCAGCGGTCTGGGCGGTCAGGGGCTGGACGGGCAGATGGCCGAGCGGCTCTTGGAACAGCTGGCCGACGCGGCTGCCGTTGCGGATACGGACGGGACGCCGATGCAGATCATCGCTGCAGTGAACGATCCCCTGCCCCGCCCACTGGCCGGGGTGCGCGAGATCCGCCTGGACCGCAGCAACCGCTACATCCCCGCCCAGCTCGAGGCCGAGGCGGCCTGACTGGCGCACGAGTCAGTGCGGCGAGCCGGCCGGGTCTCCTTACCTGCCGGCCGGCTCGCCGGTCAGCCGGCGCGCGGCGCGGGAATCGTAGTCGGGGGCCAGCAGCCGCTGACTGCCGGTGACGTACTCGGCATCCGGTTGGCCCTCGGGTGCCGCCAGGACACCGGCGTGGGCCAGGTTGGCGGACACGACCCGCATGGTCGGTACGGTCGGGCCGGACCAGCCGCGGAAGTCGGGCACCTCCACCGTGGGTGCACGGCCCGACGCGCGCCAGGCGGCCTGCCGTACCTGGCGGTTGCCGCTGAAGGCACGCTGCACGGCGAGATCGGCCAACACCCGTGCCGTGGTGCCCGCCTCCAGCCCCAGCCGTTCGTCCGTCCCCGGTGCCACATCGGGCCCCAGCACGTGCAGGGCCTGCGGGTCCAGCCGCAGCAGCAGATCGACCATCGGCTGGGTGAGCATCGGATCGGGCAGCAGATCCGCGAGGAGGGAGCGCACCTGCTCTCGGAGCGGGGCCGGGATGTCCAGGCGGCAGTGGGCGGCGGATCACACCTCCGCCTCGCCGGCCACCAAGGAGGCCGCCCACGAAGAACACAAGTCTGCCTCACAGCCCGCTGTCGCACGCTCCCCCCGCCCTCATTCCCCGCCCGTTGCGGGGCGGGGAACAGGCAAGTGCTCCTCAGGCGGCGGCAGACACATTGCCTCGCACATGTTCTTCAACTGCGCCAGACGCCAGGGGTGTTTGTCGATCAACAGTGGGAACCCACAGCTGCGCTGCACACCCTGCAGACCTTCTAGTCTGTCAGGTGGATCAGCAGGGCACCGGCTGCCCGTTCGTCGGGCGGCTGGATGACCACACCCTCAATCATGGCCCGGACCCGCTCCGGCAAAGGGGAGAGTGGTCGCTCCAAAACGTCGCCGACGTCTTGGTAGATCGGCATGCCCAGTACCTCGCGCTCAGCATGCAGGAAGTCCAGGTCAGGTACGTAGCCTTCCGCCATCGCACCGTCCTCGCCCAATTCATCCGGCTCGTCCCAGGGGCCGTATCGGGCGACAGCATCATGGCGATCCTGATTCCTCGCCCAGCGGGCTTCGGCGCGGACTGCGGCGCGCAGGTCGTCCAGTCCTCGTTGATGGAGATGCTTGGTCGCCGTATGGGCCATGTGGAGCCCGGTCTGCTGCCCCTGGGGAGCGTCGCACAGGAGACGATGCCACGGAACACTGCGGTCCCGGACGTATGCTGCTTTCACGGGGCGGCTGCGCAGGACGGCATGCACGGTCAAGGCCGAGACGAGGGTGCAGCCCAACTGAGCCTGCTCACCTCGCCCATGACGGCAGTCGACTACTTGCCCTAGCTGTGATGCGGCCACCCAGTTGCGATGGTTGTACAGGACGTAGGCGGGAAAACAGCCTGTGGCCTGTGCGTCCTGGACCAGTAGCTCGCTTTGGCGGGCACGGGTCCGGCGGACGACGTGCTCAAGGTCATAGCCTCCGCCGCGCTTCGCGCGCTTGGCCTGGACCCGCATCCCAAAGCCGTAGCCGCCCAAGTGGAACCACCATTCCCAGTCGGCTCCGTTGAGGGCTTCATCGCTTCGTTGGAACTCGCGGATCACCACCCGGTCACTGTGGAGACGGTAGAGGTCTTGCAGGTTGAACTTGGTGTACGCCTCTTCGTCTGGCACCGGCCCGTGGAAGTGGTCATCAGCCAGACGTTCAAATGTCCTCGTCGCGCAGGAACGCAGGGTTCGGCACAGGGAGTCAGCTGATGCAGGAACGCTGCGGCGGCGCGCCTCGGTGGACCAGCGAAGCTCGATCCCGCAGTGCGGGCAGAAGGCGTAGTGCTCAGCGATTTCTCCGCCACAGCCGCACAACAACTCGCTGGCTCCTCCCTGCATGTGTCAGATCCCCTGCAAGATTACGGCAGCTGTGGTCTCTGATACCCGGGTGGCCATCGCCTTCGTCGGGGCAGCGGGGGTGAGCGGCGACTGGGTTCGTGTTTGTGGCTCCCTCTTCCCCCGGGGACGACGCTGCTTACCTATGGCCGTGCTCCACCGGATGCGCGAGCGCGGCTCTGCCGGCCAGCAGAGCAGTTGGCTGTCTGATGTCATTCTCCGGCGTCCGACCGGGGCTGTCCTGTTTGTCAAGTTTCCGCGTGGTGGCAGCTGTTGCGGCATAGCGTCGGGAAGGAGGTGCCTGGTGGTGGGGAGGTAGATGAAGTGGACGGACAGGACACAGCACGCAGCGCGAGCAGCAGGCCTTACGAGCAGGTGCGTCGGGAGGTGTGGGTGCGTAGTGGGGGCAGGTGCGTGTTGTGCAACCAGTACCTTCTGGAAGGCCCCATGTCGGGGCGCACGGTGAATCTGGGCGAGCTGGCTCACATTGTCGGCCGGCGTACGGGCGCTCACTCTCCGCGAGGTCAGCATTCTCTGGACCCTGCGCGGCGGGATGACGCCGACAACCTGATGCTCTTGTGCGCGAGTCAGCACGGTGAGATTGATGCGTCCGGCGGACTGGACGTGTTCACGGTCGACAAGCTGCGCCGGTTGAAGCAGGAGCATGAGGACCGGATCCGGCATCTGACGGGACTGGGGCCGGATCGTGCCACCACGGTGGTGCGGATGGTGGGGCGGGTCCACGGACGGGAGGTGGAGTTGTCCCGGCAGACGGCCGCGACTGCCGTGCTCGCCGGGGACCGGTTTCCGTTGTTCCTAGAGTCGTATACCCGGCACGGCCTGGAGATCGATCTGCGTGGTGTGCCTGGGGAGTCCTCTCGTGCCCCGCGTGCGGCCTCGCGTGCCGCGGCCGCCAGCCGTGCCCACTATCGTTTGGCGGCGGGGCTCGTGGATGAGGTGATCGACCAACAGTTGCGGCCTGGCCTCCTGCGGGATGCGGTGCGGCATGTCAGCGTCTTCGGCTTCGCGCGTCTGCCGCTGCTGGTGTATCTGGGTTCTCGTCTGGATGACTCGGTACCGACCGACATCTACCAGCGGCACCGGGCGGACGAGTCGTGGGCGTGGCGCGGCAGCGACGGCCCGCCGGTCGAGTTCACCACCAGGATTGATCACGATGTGCCTGCCGGGAGTGAGGCCGTGGTCGTCATGAACGTGTCCGGGGCGATCGGGCCGCAGGAGGTGCCGGCCGCTCTGTCGGCTCTGCGCCGGTACGAGATCCGGCCGGTTGCGGCGCCAACGTGTCCGGACATCATGCGTGACCGTGAGTGCCTGCAGCGGTTCTCCGCTGCGCTGCGGGACTTCTTCGCCCGGCTGGAGTGGGAGGCGAAGGGGCTTCGGCGTCTGCATCTGCTGCCTGCGGTGCCGATGTCAGCGGCGGTGGCGCTGGGTCGGGCCCATCACCCTCAGGTGCATCCGCGGCTGGTGGTCTACGAGCGGCTGGCCGGGGTTTATGTGCCGACGCTTGAGGTGAGTTGAAGCAGCGGGTCGTGGCCTGGGGCGGGCTCGGGGAGGTGGGCAGGAGTGAGTAGGTCGTCGGGATGGGGTGTGTAGGGGAGGAAGCGGTAGGCGGGCTGGGTGCCGGTGTGGGGCTGGGCGCACAGGTGGGTTCCGGAGACGGGGTGGTGCAGTTGGGTTGCCAGGAGGGTGACGAGGCTGGCGGTGACGCCGGCGAGGTCGGCGGCGGATCCGTGGAAGGTGGGGACGGAGCAGCCGCGGGTAGGTGTGATCTCCTCGCCTGGTTGCGGTTCGGTCCACAGCAGGTGGTAGGGCTCCAGGTCTGGGGTGTTTAGGACGTGCTGGCCAGTGGCGCGGTCGATGGCCAGCGGGCCGTGGAGGGTGGCGGGCGCGGAGACGGTGAGGAGGCCGTGGCTGGCGGTTGTCGTGTCGGTGGCCATCTGTGCGAGCACAGCTCTGCGGTCGGGGTGTCGGGCCAGACGTTCGAGGAAGCGTCCGGTGGTGACGCTGACGGTGGCGTCGAGGATGAGGTCGGCCTGTCGTGCGGCCGCTATCAGTTCAGGTGAGGGGGGCGGGGGGCAATGGTCGACGATCAGGTCGTCGCGCAGGCTTCGCAGTCGCTGTGCCAGGGCGGTGGCCTTGGCACAGCCGATGTCGGCTTCGGTGTAGTTCTGCCGCACCAGCAGCCCTCCGGTGATCGGGGTAGCCGGATCACTCAGGGTGATCCGGGCGGCTCCCGCCCGGGCGATGAGTTCGGCAGCCCACGAGCCGATGCCGCCGCACCCCCATAGGTGGACATGGGCGTTGTGGAAGGCGGTGACGGGCCGCTGTGCGTCGCGGCGGATGGTGACCGCCGCCCGCTCGTCGGAGAGGTAGCACCATTCGATCGTGCTCTCCCGTACGTCGGCGGGGAGCCGGGACAGGTTCTGCGCGGTGCGCAGGGTGTCGCTGGCCAAGGCCGGAAGGCGTCCGGCGATGGAAGCGGGCACCCGTGGGCAGGGTGGGATGAGGGATGGCCAGGACGAAGTACTGGCAGGTTCCTTCGGGGTTACGGCGTGCGCTGTGAGCCAGAGTGGTGAGGAGAAGGGACGAGTCAATTCCTCTCTGCTGCATTGTTGTTGTGCCGGGCGGGGTGTCGATGCGGCTGGCGAGGTCAGCAAGGGTGCGGCCGGCTCCGAGCGGCAAACTGTGATTGAGCGGCAAGACGGGAAGGCGGAGGCTGTGTTCCCCCAGCGGCTGGCCGGTCAGGTCGAGCCGGTGGGCGGATCGCGGGGTGAGCCAGCTGGTGTGTGCGGTGTGGTGCGCCTGGGGTTCTCGGGCCACGATGGTGGGGGTGTCGGGTGTGCGGTGCAGGACTCCCCCAACCGCGTGGAAGAGGGCGAAGGCGGGATCGAAGCGGTTGGCTGCCGCATCGGCCAGCCACTGCCACAACCGGTTCAGGACACCGGCCATACCTGCGTGTGGGTCCCATTCCCGGGGGCCGTCGAGGTAGATGCACAGCCGGTACCCCTCCAGCACGTGCGGGGTGCCGGCGAAGCGGCTGTGAGGGGTGAGCACCTGCGGGGGCAGTCGCTCGGTGGGCGGGAGGACGAGGAGGAATTCCTCGTCCTCGCCCAGGATCAGGCCGCCTGCCGCGTGGGGAATGTCAGCGGTGTGCAGGCTGATGCGTACACCGGCCAGTCCGCCGGGCGTGATCTCCGCGCGGCCCTGGACCCGCAGGTCTGCGGGCTGTTGCGCGGCGAGCGCCTTGAGGCTGCCCAGCAGGTGTTGCTGCCACGGATTGAGGGTGGGTGCGGGCGGCTTGCGCTTGGTCATCCTGCCCGTCCGGTGTGGGAAGTGGTGGTGACAAGGGGCGGCACCGGGAACTTGG
Organism: Streptomyces sp. CA-249302; assembly: GCF_050936785.1. Lineage (NCBI taxonomy): Bacteria > Bacillati > Actinomycetota > Actinomycetes > Kitasatosporales > Streptomycetaceae > Streptomyces > Streptomyces sp. CA-249302. The sequence goes on from NZ_JBNJMG010000002.1 coordinate 166,518, forward strand.
AGCGGGCCTTTGAGGACGACTCGGCTGGGCGGGGCGGTTCGGGGAAGCGACTGCCGAACAGGTCGCGCCACAGGCGCACGCTGGTGCCGGGGTCCGTCTCGTCGTAGGCCGCGCGGATCTGGCGCGCGTGGGTGTGAATGCGCTCGCGGAAGTAGGCGTAGGTGGCCTGGTCCCAGCGGTGGTCGAAGGTGAGGCCCGAGCCGGACGGGTCGGGGATGGACGGCTTGAGGGGGCGGTCCTGCAGCCACCTGTCGAGGTCTTCGACGATGGTGAGCAGGGCGGTGGGCACGTTGGCGTAGCAGCCCGGGCGCAGTTGGGCGGCCGTCTGTGAGACCTGTTGTCCGAGGACGGTGGTGAGGATGATGGAGCGGGTACCGGTGAAGGAGTTTCGGTGGTCGCGCAGGTACTTCATCAGGCGGATGACTTTGCGGAGGTTGCCGTCGGCGAGGGTGTCCTTTTCCTTCATCCACGCGGTGAACCCTGCAGGGTTGGTGACTTCCCACTGGTTGTCGTCGCGGTTGACGATGACTTCGCGTCCGTCGGCGAGGTGCAGGTAGGGGACGATGTCGACGTGCATGGAGTTGGCGTAGGTCAGCTGCACGCAGCGGCACTTGCGGGTGTGCGGCATGTCCTTGTACACGCTGTGCCGGTGCAGCGCGGCGTAGACCTTGTCGATGTAGGTCTTCGGGTTCTGCGCCCACTCCAGTACTTCTTGCAGGTGGAGCATGAAGTCGGCGTCGAACTCCTTGTCTCCTTGCGGGTTGATGATGGTGCGCTGCGCCCACGACCCTTGGGGCTTCTTGCCGAGGATGAGCGGGCCGAGTTCGGGGTCGCTCCTGAGCGCCTGGTAGATGGCCTCTACCCGTACAGCGAGGAGATCGAGCTTGGCCTGGCTGAGGTTGACGGTCTCCCGCAGGAACGTGTGGAAGCAGGTGACGTGCTGCATGGGCTTTCCTCCCTGAGATGACGTGGTAAGCGGGACACTCTGCCTGCGCGGCAGGCGGATGCTGCGACCCCGTGGTACCGAGCCGTGGGGTTTTGGTGAAGTGGGCGTGCATGACCGTGCGTTCACGGGCGCAGCCGCTGGGGTGGCGCACGGGCAGAGGTGTGCTGCGGAGCTGCCGCGCAGCGCCGACGGTGGGTAGAGGGCCGTCGCGTGTCCGTGAAATTGCCGGATGTCACGGCAGGCGGTGCGTGTTCCGGGCTGCCCTGGTGGCCTGCTCCCCCAGCGGCGTGATCAGGCCTGCTGGACCGCTGCGGGCGGTGTGGTGGGGCGGCGCCTGCGAGGCGGGCCGGTGAAGAGGCGGTGCTGTCCGGTTGGTGCTGCCGTCCGTGGTGACGGACCGGCTCACGTGCGCGGTACAGCCCGGTCAGGTGAACACCTGCTCGGCACATGCCACGCAGGGTGCACGTCGTCCCCAGAGAGCGTATCTACTCTCTGGCGTATCAAGCTCACCACACCGAGTAGTCCGAGCGCAAGGCCATCTACGGTGGACAGTTTCGCTGACATGGCTTCAAAGGCTGAGCCTGCAGGGCGAGTCGGCACGGAAGGCAGTTGCCCGCCTGGCAGTTCTCTGCAGGCTGGGGCCTAGTGTGCAGGGCCGGAGATGATGCCCAGGTTCATAAGGCGGTAGGTCATAGCGATTTCACTGACCTCGAACTTGCCCGCCAGCTGGCTCACCAGCTCATCGACGGTACGGAAGCGGGTCTGGTGCACGGCCGTGCGGACCAGGGCCTCGGGGGCGAGCAGGGCCGCTGCGAACCGGTTGGCTTCGATCTCCTCACGGTCGGTGGCCATACTGGACACCGTGTTGCGGTAGTTCACGCGGGTGTCGGTGTCCAGGATCAGCGGCCGGCCGCGGTGCAGGCGCAGGTGGGCGAGCTCGTGCGCCACCGTGAAGCGGCACCTCAAGGGAGATTGGCGCCGGTTCACGCCGATCACGCAGCGGCCGTCCCGCCGCAGCAGCATGCCCGAGACGTCATCGTCCAATTCCTGCGGCACGACCACGACACCGAGGCGTCCTGCCAGTTCGTAGGGGTCGACGGGAGCAGTGGTGATCTCGAACTCCGCCAGCAAGGAGCGCGCGGCAACGTCAGCTCTGGCCATGGGCGTCCTTGAGCTGCTCGGCTCCGGACCACACGGAGGCCACGTCGGCGGCGTGCCGTGCGGGAAGGCCAGTGGCCTCCTCCGGTAGAAGCGACGGGAGCAGATCGGCCGGCTGCACGTTGAGTTCCGCCGCGATGCGGACCAGCCGGTACAACGGGGGCGCCTGCGTTCCGCCCTCAATGTTTGTGATCGATCCGCGCGACAGGCCGGTCCGCCGACCCAGCAGTTCCTGCGTCATTCCCGCTCGGGTCCTGGTCTCACGGATCAGCCGCCCGACGGCCGCATTGAATGCCTTTTCCTCCACACTGCCCCCAAGCGACGCCAGTCTCACTGACAACCTACTTCCCCGCCTGGGACACAACCAGGCACTTAACCGAACGTGCGCCCGAGTGAAATCCTGACGGTGCTCGGAGCGGCAGATGCATCAGGCGGCGGCATTGCTCTGCAGCGGGGCGCAGGCGCACAGACGTGGCGGGTGCCAGCAGGCGGCACCAGCACAAAGGGAAACACGCCGCCGTCCGGTGCCGGCTGGGTGCGCTCGCCTCGAAGGGCCCTGCCCCACCAGCCCTGCCAGGAGACCAGCTTTCGCCTTGTCGGGGACAGCCCGGTTGCGAAGCGCCAGCCCGGTATGCGAGCCCGCTGGGCGATTGTCAGTGGTGCATGCTTGACTGCTTTTTACGAGGAGCGTGTCAGAAGGGATGTCGCAATGCCTACCGTGATGGACAAGACACCCGAAGAGATCGCCCAGTGGCGGGCGCAGCTGTTGGCGAGGACTCGGCTGTCGTTCGAGGAACTCGCCGAGCGTGCGGAGAGCTATCAGCTGAGCGCCGAGGAGCTGGAGATCTGGCAGACGCTCCAGGGCTTGGACTACCTTCTCGAGGGTGTCTGACGAAACGGGCTTGACCGCACTGCACAAGGCGGCGGAGGACTTCGCCGGGGAGCTGACTGCAACCCTCGGCGGGGTCCTGCCGCATGCTCCGCGGTTCCATGCGATTCGCGCGGGCCGCAAGTTGTGGGTGACGACGGTTTCCGGTGACGAGTCCGAGCCCATCCAGAGCCGGATCGAGTTGTACATAAACGGCGAGCCCGAACTCACCTTGGCGATCAGCTACTACTGCTGCTGGGACCAGGCCGGCGAGTTCCTCGCCGTGGACAAGTCCACGGTCGCGATGTACTACCGCCAGGACCCCGAACCGCTGCTGCGCTACGAGTACGTTCGCACCTGGACGTGGCCACCCGGCGCGCACATGCACGTGCACGCCCATCACAACCAGATCTCCTGGCTGCAGCGGCTGTCCGACACCGGCAAGCCGGGCAGGCTGATGCAGAAGAAGAAGCGTCCCGGACTGGCGGAGCTGCACTTCCCCGTCGGCGGTCATCGCATGCGCCCCAGTCTCGAGGACGTCCTCATGATGATCGTCCGCGAGTTCGACGTGGACACTGTTACCGGCTGGGAACGTGTCCTAACCGACGGCATCCGCCGCTGGCGCGACAAACAGCTACGCACGGCAGTCCGTGACGCACCCGATCAGGCCGTGCAGGTGTTGCGTTCCCTGGGCTACGAGGTGACCGAACCCGCCGATGCAGCCGCGACGCCCAACGCCAAGCTGTACCTGCCGTAAGCACGGCCCCGCCATGAGGCTGATCGGCTCGAAGACGCGGGCGGACCTCCGCAGCCCCCATGCCCAGATCCCAGTGATCAAACTGCACGGCGCCGATGCGGACTTCGATCAGCGCAACACGATCGATGAGCCGGAGGCATATCAGCAGGCCGGTGAGACGCCCACTGGGCACGGCGGCAATCCGCTGACATGTTCCCCCTCGCCGATCTGTCACTGGTTGCGGTGCGGTCGCCTGGGCCGGCGAAACAGCGCCCGCGCACCGTCTCGCCGTCCAGCGAGGTGGTGTTTGGGGAACGCCGCAGCCGGGAGCGTTCCCCACCTCCGGGCCGTCAGCTCTGCGTGACGGTGAGCGTGCGCTGGTCGAGGTCCAGGTGGACCGTGCCACCGCCTTGGTCGCGCAGCTGGCGCCAGGCGGTGTAGCCGGTGAGGATGGCGTGCTCCCAGTCCGCGGCGCGGCAGATGCTGACCTCGAGGTGGGCGGTCATGTGGCCGATGGTGGCGAGGAGTTCCTGGTCGATGTGGTTGATGTCGGTGAGGAAGCGGTGGCGGGCGGCGTAGGAGAAGACGAGGGCTGAAATGCCTTCTTCGATGGCAATGGCGCGGCCGCCGTCTTCGGCTTCGTCGGCGCGGGGGTCGCTCTTGCGTTTGCGGTCCAGCAGGAAACGGGTGACGGGGGACCAACCCAGCACGGTGGCGTGGGCGAGGTGGAAGATATCGTGGAAGCGGTAGCCGTCCTCGACGTGGGAGGCGCTGGTGAGCGGGTCACCGGCGGGGGTTCCGTCGTGGCGGGTGAGGATGATGACGGTGCGGCCGTCGTCGGTCCTGGTGCGCGTGAAGGTCAGCGAGGTCTGCCGGGGCAGTTGCTCGTGGGCGGGAAAGTCCGCGTCGAAGGGGACGTGCTCGTCGTGGGGGTGGGGCGCCAGCGGTCCTTGGTCTTCTCCAGGTTGGCCGCGGCCACGTCGTCGAGATCGAGTCCGAAGCGGTGGGCGAGAGCAGCGACGTACCACAGGACGTCGCCGAGCTCTTCGCGTAACTGGTGCTTGCCCTGCTCGAAGGCCGGTCCGTCGCGCAGGAACTTCTTGTAGGCGGTGGTCAGGGATCCGACCTCGCCGGCGAGGCCGAGGAGTGGCACGAGGACGGGATCGGTGCCGTCCGCGGGGGGCTGGAGGGTCTTGACGGCCGCTTCCTGGTAGCGCTTGAAGTCCACACTCACACCTGTCTGATCTTGGGACAGCACTGTTTGCTTTCCCGACAGCATGTCGTATGCTACGACAGCGTCGTTGGAAATACAGACGATTGGGGAGAGTTGTCGAACGCAGGCACACCGAGCACGGACGAGATCACCTCCGTCGTCCTCGACTTCCTCGCTGAGCACGAGGGGGTCTCTCCCGACGAGCTCCGCTCTGAACTGGAGCAGGGCGGGCGGGAGTTGCCCGTGGACTCGCTTCTGGTGGTCGAGATTCTCACACGCATCGAGGAGCGTTACCAGGTCGCCATTCCCGCCGACCGGGAGGCCGCCCAAGCCACCGGCTCGGTGGGGGCTTTCGCCGCGGCGGTACTGGACGCCATCAAGGAAAGGCAGCAGCCATGACCCCTTCCTCGGACAGCCGCGACCGTGATCCTGAGCTGATCCGGCTCGGTGAACGGCTCAAGAAAACCCGCGACTACCTGAACATGTCTCAGCAGTTCGTCTCGGACTCCACCGGCATCCCCCGCTCGGCCATCAGCGACATCGAGCGCGGCGAGCGGCGCGTGGACAGCCTGGAACTGAAGAAGCTGGCCCGCCTGTACCGGCAGCCGGTCGCCTACTTCCTGGCCGAGGAGAAAGACGCCGACGCCAGCGAATACTCCCTGGCCGGTCTGCCGCGGGCGCTGGCCCAGCTCACCGACGGGGATGCCAAGACCGTGCTGGAGTTCGCCGAGTACCTCACGCTGCGGCGTGCGGCAGAACGCGAGGACCAGGACGCCGACGGCGGGAGTCCGACGGCGTGAACTGGGGCTTAGCACACCGGATCGCATCGATCGCAGCCGTCCAGGCGCACCGCGACCTCGGCATCGACCGCACGCAGTACGTTCACGTGCACCGGGCGCTGGGTGCGGCGGACGTGATCGGGATGGCGCAGCCGATGCCCCGGCTGTTCGGCGTGTACTTCTCCCCCGCCGACCAGGGTCCCGCCGTGATGCTGAATGCCTCGCTGAACGCGGTCACCCAGCGGCACACGGCCGCGCATGAGCTGGGGCACCACCGGCTGGGCCATCGCACCGCGGCGGACGAGGAACTCGATCCCGCGCTGCGCTGGGGCAACGGCAGCTGGCCCGAGGAGGAAAAGACGGCGGAGGCGTTCGCGGCGTGGTTCCTCATGCCCCTGCCGGCAGTGCGGGCGGCCCTGGAAAGGATCTGCGGCGGCCGCCCGTCATCTCCCGAGCACGTCTACCGCCTCGCGCGCGAGCTGGGCACGTCGTACGCCGGGACGGTACGTCACCTGGTGAATCTGCGGCTGCTGGATTCCGGCCGGGCCGGTCAGTGGGCCAAGATCCCTCCGGCCGGCCTGCGCAGCTCGATGGCGGGAGGGGCCTCGCTGCCCGCGCAGGCCCAGGTGCACGTGATCACGGCGGCCTCCGCGGGGCAGACCGTGTACGCCGACGCCGGTGATGTGCTCGTGCTCCACTTGGACAACGCGCTGTTCGAGGTCCTGCCCAAGGGGCTTGAGCCGTGGACCAGTGACGGCACGACGCCGCTGGCGAGCGCCGTGATGACCGACGAACTCCCGCCGGGCGAACAGGGTTCGGTGGAGATCACCGTGCCCTCGCAGAGCCGTCCGCTGCGGTTGACGGTAGTGCGCGAAGCCCCGCGTGCCGGGGTCGACGACACCTGGCCCCTGTAAGCGCAGGGGCCTCGGATCACACCGTATGTGTCAGGAGGACTGATGCACACCTTCGCCGTGGCCGAGCGCGACGTCACCCAGGCCTGGGTCGCCGCCTGCAACAAGCTGGACCGCAAGGACAATCCCGACCGGACCGGCCTGCACACCGTGGTGCGCATCGCCGACCCGACGAGTGACGACCCGGTCTTCCGCGCCGAGCTGGACCGGCTGCGCACGGCCCGGGGGCTGTGGCCGCTGGAGACGGTGGCCAGCACCCTGTTCCCCGCGGCCCTGGCGGCGCGGTGCGACGGTCCGGAGGAGCTTTCCCGGCGCTACCGGCAGATGTACCCGGTGATCAAGCGGTATCCGGGCAACCACCGCGGGACCTACTTCGGCCGCCTGGTCTCCTACCCCGCGGCGCCCAAAAGCGGCGTCGACCAGCTCGGGACGGTCATCAGCCGGCTGCGGGCCCAGGCCGCGGGCACCAAGATAGCCGCCGCGTACGAGATCGACATCGCCGCAGCTACCGACGCGGAGGAGGCCGGGGCGGAGCTGCTGGTGCACACGGCCGGCAAGGACAACAGCTACATCGGCTTTCCCTGCCTGAGTCACATCTCCCTCCAGCTGGACCGCGACCGGAGGGTGCACGCCGCGGTCCTGTACCGCAGCCACTTCATGTTCGAGCGTGCTTACGGCAACTACCTCGGCCTGGGCCGGCTGCTGGCCTACATCGCCGCTCAGGCAGGGCTGGGCTGCGGGACGCTGACCGTGGTGGCCGGCCACGCCCGGCTGGACGGCCCTCTCACCCAGTTGCGGCCCCTGCTGACCGGCACCGACCGCCTCGCGGCATGAGGGCCGCCCGCACGGCGGGCGGTGGATGCTGCGATCTCAAGGCCCGGGCGGGGCGTTGAGCTGCCACTTGGGCGGGAACCAGGCCGGCATCGGGTCGGCCTGCTGCCGGTAGGTCTGCTTGATGCGGCTGCGGCCGCTGATCCCGGCGATGTCCGGGTGGGCGACCCGGGCGTACTTGTCGACCTCGCAGAACAGGTTCTGGCAGTCGATCAGCTGCAGCGGCCGCCCGCGCAGTCCCGCGAAGGAGAGCCCCAGGCGGGCGAAGTGCTCGTCCTGGGTGTCTGCCATGTAGCGGATGACGTCCGCCTCGATGCCGTCGGCCGCCGGCCCGAAGCACTTGCGGATCCCGTCGCGCGCCCCGGGCCCGGGGACGACGAAGTCCATCTCCGAAAACGGCATCTCGGCCGCGTAGTTGAGGTCGATCACGAACTGGTAGGCCAAGAACGGGCCAATCGCCGGGAAGCCCAGCAGAACCTGGTAGGCATCCTGCAGTGTCGGCGCGGACAGCACCCGCTGCGGCGCGTCCGCGGTCATCATCATTTCCAGCAGCCGCAGATGGTTCTGGTGCTTGCGCTGCTGGCCGAGCTGCGGCGGGGGCACGATGTAGGCGGCCGAGTACAACCGCTGCCCCGCCGTGAAAGCGCGGGAGAGAACCCGGTCAAAGGCCCGGTAGTCGTAGGTGTCCCACCGCACCTCCCCCAGCGCGGTGTTCAGCAGCCGCCACGTCGAGGTCTTGTTGAAGATCTTGAACAGCAGGGTGCGAAAGAAGACTTCCTCCCACGCCTGCTCGCCCCGGTAGATCACGCCGCCGATCAGGTCCTGGCTGACCCGGTCGGCGGCCCTGAAGCAGTTGGTGAAGCGATGCCGCTGCAGGATGGGATCGTCCGTGAACGGCCCCGCTCTCCCGGCAAGGCGTGCCTCGTAGACCTTCTGCCGCGCCGCGGCGAAACGCCAGTAGGTGTCGAACACCGGCGTCAACGTCAGCGTGCGGCCTGCCACACGGATCCTTCTCGCAGGGCCGCGCTCTAAGTCCCGTTGTTCTGCACGCTCTTGCAGCACCGTCACCATGGGCTCAATATATATTCAATATAGATAGCTGTCAGCGAGGGGGACGTGTGGAATTGCTGTGGCAGCGTCCACGACGCAAGACGCTGGTCGACTGGCCGGAGGACGTGGACACAAGACTGGACGTCCTGGTCCGGGCCGCGGCCTCGGCCGGGGAGCAGACATCGCGTTCCCAGGTACTGGCCGCGCTCGTGACGGCGGCCGAAGTCCGTCCCGCCGTCATCGCCGAACTCCTCCACTCCTACCGCCAGATGCCCGCCGACGCCCTCGAAGCCGACAACACGCGCGACGACCTGCCCTCCGTCCGCTCGCCCGGACGCACCCGCGCCAAGAGATGACGTGACGTCAGCCCAGGAGCCTCTTCACTACCTCGGTCAACGCCGCCGGCGGTCGTAGGGTCACGGCTGTGCGTGCCGCCGCCCCCAAACGGCCATGCGGCAGGCAGTTCTCGGGCTCCACGACGTCGTAGCCGAGGACAGGGCAGGCTGGCCGTGCAGGGCGGCGCGATGCCGGTGCCGAGCGAGAGGGCACGGTCGTTGCTGCATCGTGTCGCTGTCTGCTAGGGCATTGAGGGGGCGAGTTGCTGGCGTGGGGAACTGCCGTGATCGCATGAGCCGTCCTTACTTCGTGCCCGCGGTTAGCTGGCACTGGACAGCGGTGGCGTTGTGAGGAGAGGGCGGAGCATGTCGGGTGGGCGGAGAGCCGTGGTGATGGCTGCTGCCGTATTGGTGATCGCTTCGACTCCGGTTTTCTGGCTGCTCGACGGGCCGGATACCGGGCAGATGGTGGGGGCCTCGGTACAGGCCGCCACGGGGGTGGGCGCTTTGGTGTGGGCCTGGCTCTACCCGGCCGCCGAGGCACGGGACAGCGCCGTACGGACGGGGCGGGCTGAGGCGGGTGGCGGTGGGGCGGCTCATACCGGCATTCGCCGTCGTAATGCCGGGGGCAACAGAGCAGCTCGTGTTCAGCAGAGTGGGGATGCGGTTGCCCGCGGGCAGGGAAGCAGCGCCGGCACCGGCATCGACTACACCGGCTAAGGCTGGCGTGGGTGGGGACACGGCGGGAGGGCGGATGAGACGGTTTCGGATGGGGCGTTCGTCAGACGCCCTGAAGGGCACAGGCGAAGCGCCACCGTCCGTCAGCGTCAGTGAGAGCGGCGATGCCACGGCCGTGGGCGGCGGCGACGCGCTGAGCGGTTACCGGGCTTTGGGGCGTCAGGCCTCGGCGAATGGCGGGACCGTGCGGGTGGAACGGTCGGGTGACGCGGTCGCCTTGGGCGCCCATGCGGTGGCCATCAGCGGCCATGTCAGCCAGGTGACGCTCTCCACCCCGCCGCCGAGCAGGCCGCTGGACTGGCCGATACGGTTGGGCTCGGTGCCGGTGCTCGCCTCCGCGTTCCAGGCCCGGCCTGCGGTGCGGAACCGGATCGATCGTGTCAGGACCGGGCATGCCACGGTGGTGCTGGCCCAGGTGTTGTCCGGCGGCGGGGGCGTAGGCAAGACCCAACTCGCTGCCGCCTACGCCCATCAGGCGCTGATGGACGGCATCGACCTGGTGCTGTGGGTCGACGCCAGTGACATCGAGCAGGTCATCGCCCGCTATGCCCACGCCGCGTACGCCGTGGAAGCGGCTTCTGATCGTCTTCTCGGTCAGAGTGCCGACTCCGACGCCGGGCTGTTCCTTCAGTGGCTGGCGACGACCCGGCGCTCATGGCTGATCGTTCTCGACGACCTCACCGACCCGGACGCGATGCAGGCGTGGTGGCCTCCGTCCTCCGCCTTCGGATCCGGTCGCGTCGTGGCGACGACCCGCCGTCACGACGCGCTGCTGTCCGGGGGCGGCCGGGCCGTGGTGGACATCGACACCTACAGCGCCTAGGAAGCCGATGCCTATCTGCATGAGCGGCTCAGCGCGGCACACGCGAGCCACCTCCTGGACGCACAAGTCGCCGTACTGGCCGATGCACTGGGATTGTTGCCGCTGGCTCTGTCGCACGCAGCCGCCTACATGGTCAATGAGAACGTCGGGTGCGCGGAGTATCTACGCCGTTTCAACAGCAGTGCCGCGCGTCTGGACGATCTGCTGCCGCGCGACGCGGACACCGAGGGGTACGGCCGTCAGGTGGCTGCGGCTCTCCTGCTGTCGCTCGATGTCGCGCAGGCAAGCGAGCCGGTCGGGCTGGCCGTTCCGGTCATGCGCCTGGCTGCCGTTCTGGACCCGGCCGGGCACCCTCGTTCCCTGTGGGCCAGCGACGCTGTCATCCACTATCTCAGCGCTCAACACCCCACCGCCGAAGACGGCGAGCCCCGAGCGGTCGACCCTGCTCAAGCCCAGGCAGCGCTCCGTCTGCTGCACCGCTACGGTCTGCTCGTCGACCACACGCAGAACGGTCCCCGGGCAGTGCGTCTGCACGCCATCACGGCACGTGCCGTGCGCGAGTGCACCCCGCAGGCCGCGCTACCCGCAGTGGTGAAGGCGGCCACGAGTGGACTCATCGACCTATGCGAAGAAGTCTCCGGGCACGACCACGAGACCAGGGCCGCACTGCACACCAACATCGACAGCCTCGCCGAGTATGCCGGAGACCTGCTGTGGCAGGTTCGGGGCTACTACCTGTTGCGCTGGGCCGGGCACCGCCTGTCCCAAGGCACGGCGGTCGCCTACTGGCAGCAGCTGATCGGCACCAGCGAACGGCTCTTTGGCCGCCCCCATCCCATGACCCTCGCTGCGCGGCGAGACCTTGCCCTGGCGCTCTTCCGCCACCGCGCCAAGGAAGCCTTCGCCGTACTGCAGGAGGACTTCCCCTACCAGGACAACCGGCTGGTTCTGGAGGGTCAAACGCCCGCTGCGGCCGACCCCGAGGCCGTCAACGCCATCCCCTTGGTGGAGGACACCGTCACCACTCGCCGACAACTGCTGGGCTGGGCGCACCCGGCAACCCTCTCGGGCCAAGCCGACCTCGCCCTGCTGCACTGGAGTCACGGCCACAGGACGGCCGCCATCGATGTGCTGGAGCGCTCCCTCACCGGCTACCGGACCACACTCGGCCCCCACCATCCGCGCACGATCTCGGTGGACAACCGGCTGCGCAGCTGGCGAGAACAGCACAGGAGACGCTGGTGGAGGCGCACACGCCGCCCGTCCGCGCCAACCGGGTCGGCGGAGACGGACGGCGGCGTGATTCGGTAGCAGGCACGACCGGCATCGCGGCGAGAAGGCACGAGGCGCGGGTTGGGGTCACGCCCGGGTGGGGCTTTTGCGCGGCGGGTGGCACACCGGGCAGCGTTTGCCGGTCCCACCACGGCGGGAGCGCTGATCGGGCGTGGCTTTCCATCGTCCCGGACAGCCAGGCTTCGAGCAGGTCCACCGGCACACTTTGGTGGAGCTCGGCCTGAGTTCCCTCGCGGTCAGATTCGGTTCCTCGATCACTTCGAGAAGCTCACCGGCGATGGCAGGATGCATGTCCTGCAGTGATTTGCCGGGCTTGGGGCGCACCCTGGCAGCAACGGTGCGTTGGCGAGCGCATCGGGGGCATCCGCTCGACTGGCCTGTGCGCCGGTTTAGTGGGGCGGGGTACACAAAGCTGCAGTGCGGTACGGGGCACATCCACCGGCATGTCTTGTTCGACGTGGGGAGCAGGTCGAATGCGGTCCAGCCGGGGTGGTCGACGACCTCGATGAGTTCTGCGGCCATCGTCGGATTGACCTCGGCGAGTGATTCACCGGGGTCCGGCCTGCTGTTTGCCGCGCCCACCCGTGCGCGGGCGCACTGGCTGCAGCCGCGGCCGGAAAGGGCCCGGCTGTTCAGTACGGCCTTCCATTCGTAGCCGCAGTCCGACTTCCGGCAGCGCCACAGGCACACGTCGTTGCAGCCGGGCGGCATCCGCTCAGGGGTCTTGCCGGGGTTGGTGAGGTTCGCGACGAACTCTTCCTCCAGGTGGGGTGCCACGTCCACGGCCGACACCTCGGGGCCAGCCACGGCCTCCTCCCACAGCTGCGCCCCCTTCGTCAGCGCCGCGGTGACCTCGGCCGGTGTCAGCTGCCTCCAGGAAAGGCCGCGGCGTCGCAACACGGCACCCACCGCCTGGGCCCAGTCTTCGGGATTCACCCCCGGCCCGGCCTCATGATGGGCCAGGCCATCCACCGGAACGGGCGGCAGGCCGCGGCTCGGATGCGTTCCACGTCGAGTCCGGCGGCGAGTGCTGCCGTCGTCTTCGCGGTGTCACGCCGCAGGCTTCCCGGCCTGCCGTGGGTCCACTCCGGGTCCAGGTCTATAAGCAGGCCCGGGGCCGGCTGGGGCAGGTACAGGTCGAATCGGTCCTCTCTACGCCCGGGCAGGCGTAGGCGGTGGTCCAGTTCCACGTTGAGCCCGGAGGCCGCCTCGACGAGCGCGGCGACGCTGCATTCGAACGGGGAGCGGCCGTGGCCGGTGCAGTCTGAGCAACCGCGTCCATTGATGCGGTTAGCGAGCCTCGCCGGCCAGAAATGCCCCTGAGCGCACTCCCATTCGCACAGGTCATGGGACTGCGGGCGCAGAGTTTCGGGGCCACGGTCGGGGCGGCTGAGGTTACGGCGGAACTGCCGTGCCAGTGCAGGATTCAGCTCGGCCAGCGATTCTCCCGGGCCGGGAGCCCGATTGCGGCGCTTCCAGCACGCAGGGCATCCCGAGGGTTTGACGGTGCGGGTGCGGAACTGCAGCCGGGCGGGCCACTGGTGACCGCACCCTTCCGCCGTGCAGCGCCACTGGCAGCGGTCCGTGGAGGACAGCCGCATGTCTTCCAGCGTCATGCCGGGGTTGGACAGATTGGACACGAACTCGGCCTGCAACGCAGCGCGAACTGCAGCTACCTCGGTAGCATTTCGCCGTTTACCCATGGCTGCAGATTCTGACAGCCGCTGCCGACAATGGCTGGCCATGGCCAGGCGGAGCAGAGGTCCATCGCGGAATCGGGAGAGTGGCTCATCGCCACTGACCTGATCTACCACTCCGTGACCGGCCTGTGGAGGCTCCATACCTAGGCGGTCTGGGCACCCCATCGGAAGTCCTGGCCTTGCTGTAGAGGCGGCAGGTCGATGTCGTCCAGCGCCCAGTGGTAGAAGCCTGGATCTCGGTTGCCGCGGTACGGGCCGAGTCGGGGAAGCCGCACCGTGGGCCCGGTCTCCGAGAGTTGCAGCAGGTAGTCGGCATCGCCGGGGTGACCCATCACGCAGGTGATCTCGGGGACGGTCCAGGCGATCTGGTTCACAATCTCCATGCCCTTGGCGTTAAGGGTGCGCTCGGCGAGCGGGCCGGCCTCGTAGTCGTCAGTCGGAAGTGCGAGGCCTACCACCATCAGCACGGCGGTCTCTCCGGAGAGGGGGAAGAGCACACCCTTGAGGTCGAGCTGGGTGTCGTGCATGGGGATATAGCCCTTGTCGTTGAGCACAAACCGCGGCGCGGCCGTGCCGCGCCGGATGAGGGCGAAGCGTGCGTTGGCCATCCACTGCCGTGTTTCGCGGAACGTGGTCTGCCGCTGGCGTTGCACGTGATCGCGTTCCGGGGCTGGCACGCCGTCCTCCTGGATGTAGGTGATGGCGACGCGCTCGTAGTCGGGGTGCCGGATGGACTGCGCCTGGACATGCAGCAGGATGGTCTTCCAGTCGTCTCGGGTGAACGTGCCATGTTCAAGAGCGCGGATCGCGGCGGGCAGAGTTCCCTCGTACTCCTGCCACATGGTCTCGGCGAAGTCGGCAGGCAGATCGCTGCTGGGGGCGTCCACGTCGTAGATGCCGTACTGGTAGGCGATGTTCTCTGCCTTCACAGGGCCGAACACCTTATCCGGCGCCTGCCGCCTGCGCACGCGCACCTTCGCGTGCCGGAGGCCCGCCGCTCGGCCGGCCTCCGGCATGCCGAACCCTCCGATCAAGGCTGCGGGCAGGTAGTGCGGTTTGGGTGCCATGCGCGCCATTGTGCCCGGCGTCTCCGACAACGCCTGGCCCTCGCAAGTCTCACAGCAGGTCACAGCGTGACGGGCAGTTGGAGTCCGTGTCGAGCCGTCCGGCCGTCACTGCCCTGGCCCCCTTAAGAGGGCCATGGAGCTATCGACCGCCTGGCCGGCATCGTCACCGGCGCCTACGCACGCATCGGCACTTTCCGCGGCCGGAGTCCTGGACCCAGGCTGCCCCCACCACCCGCCGCGCACTGCGCCTGCTCAAGCAGGACCAGAGCATCACGGCGGTGGCCGAGGAACTCCACCGCGCCCGTGACGAGACCCTGGTGGGCGACACACGGCCACGCCCGCGTCCGGTCCAGGTGATGAACCTCCACCAGACCAAGGGCCGCGAGGCCGACACCACGATCCTGCTGCTGGCCGACGGCGAGTGGTACGGCAACGAAAGCGAGCCCTTCCCCAACAACTCACGGCTGCTGTACGTCGTCATGACCCGCGCCCGCCAACAGGCGCACCTTGTCGTCCCGGCCAACTCACATCCGCTGTGGGCGCCCCTCATCGCCGCATTGGAATAGCCCTCCCCCGCCCACGGACGCCGCCCGCAGCCGCGTGACCAGCGCGCCGGCGCACATAGCCTCAGAGCCAGTGCGCAGGAAGGGGTCAGCGTGCACGACGAGTCCGGTGCGAAGCGCTCTACGTGGCGTTGGGGTCCGGCAGCCGTGCGGTCCGTCCGGCGGCCTGGCGGACTTGGCGGTGGGCGTCCTGTCGCATCCGGGCGAGCAGGCTGTGTCCATCGGGCAGATTTCGGGCGAGATTGACACGCACGCGCCAGTCGGGGTCGTCAGCGAGGAGGTTCCTGCACAGACTGAGACCGGTGCTGTCGGCGTTGCCGAGGGAGGTCGCAAGGCAGCGGATCCACGGCTGGTGGTGGACGGCCAGAGTGGTCAGCGGGGGCAGAAGGTCCGGTGCGAGGCGGCTGAGGGCCCTCGCGATCAGTCGCGCTTCCGCGTCGGCGGCATGCCGGAGCTGCGTCAGGGCCAGGGTGACGATGCTGTCCGCCGTGGCCGGGTCGGTGCCGGCCAGCCGTGCGGCACTCACCAAGCCCTGCTGGGGCAGCAGAGACGGGCCTGTGCGGAGGCGGAAGCGGTCCAGAGGGTGATCCCGTGTGAGCTCGTCGCCTTGGTCGGCCGTGAGTTCACCGCGGGCAGCCCGCAACGCAATGTCGACGTACGGTTGTTGCTCGTCACGAGGCAGGGCCAAGGCAGCCACGGTCATTGCGTCGAGAACCCAGCGCTGTTCGCCCTGTCCCGTGGGCTCTTGCACCTGTGCGGCGAGCCGCGGCGCCCATGGCGTGAGCACGGTGGGCGGCAGCACCTGTTCGCCCAGCAGGACCAGTTCTGCGGGGCCGAGCTGGAGGCGGTCGCCGGGCTCGGCGCCGGGGTCCCGGTGGAGCCGGCCGGAGATGACCTCACGGCACGCGCCCGGTTCGGCACCTGCCAGCAGGAGCAAGCGCAGTGCGTCGAGGCTCCCTTGGCGTGCTGGTGCCGTGCAGGCATTGGCGACGATCTGCAGGTGACGGCTGAACAGTTTCTCGCCATGGGTGACGACGGTGCTGATGAGGTCGCTGTTGCTCAGCGCGGCCCGGGTCAGCCGTTTTACGGCTGCGGCGGCCAGCGTGTCGTGTGCCTCGGATGCTGCGGCCAGGGCCCACGCCTGTGCCCGCATCGTGGTGAAGCGGGCTGGCGCTGCGGCCGGGTCGGCCAAGGAAGCTGTGCGCTGCGCCTGGGAGAGTGTGGCCGCGGGGGCTAGTTTGGCAAGGGCGCCCCAGGCGGCGTCGGAGAGGGCGATCAGACTGGTTTCACGGGCGGCTTCCGTGGCCACCTCTTGCAGGGCGGCGGCGATCCATGTCCTGGCCGAGCTGTCGGTGAGCGCGTCGGCCATGCGCTCGGTGATGGCGAAGGCGCAGGTGCGTTCCCACGTCGGCCGGCCGGCTAGGTCCTCGGGCGCGGGCCAGTCCAGCGCCTGGGCGGGCAGGTCCGGGAGGAAGGTGCGCACGGCCTTGGCGCTTTCGGCTACACCGGAATTCATGAGGTGGGTCATCGCCGTGGCGGTGTTCCCGACTTTCAAGTGCAGCCGGGCCAGGAGCTGTTCGGCCTCGCACTGGTGCCCCCAACTGCCCATGGCTACGGCACGCCGACGGTACTGCAGCAGGTGCTGGCGGGCATCATGGAACTTCTCTCGTACCAGGTCGAACATGGCCGATGCCCGGGTGTCCTGAAGGGCGGGCAGAACGCTGTCACGGCTGGCCTGGCGCAGGACCTGCTCGAAGCCGTGGGCGCTGAAGATCTTCTCGGGGTCGTCGAGGGCCTGCGGAATGCGGCTGAGGACCAAGCGCTGGGCGGCAAGCCACTCCCCTGCGTCCTGGTGAGTGCGGGCCGCCAGTGCGAGCTCGACCGCGTCGTAGTAGCCGTCGACGGCGCCGTGCATGTCGCCGGTAGTGGCCAGGAAGCGGGCGCGGCGGGCAGCGAGCAGACCACGGACGGGAATCGGGTAGGTGTGGCGGGCGGTGCGGTGCAACTCGCGCCAGGCGTCGCCGCTGGGGTCAGCATCGGCCAGGCAGGCTCGCAAACGGGCGGTGTCCAGGTCGCTGGCGCTGGCGGTCTCGGCGATCGCGGTGAAGTGTTGTGCGCGCTGGGTCACCAGCTCGGTCCGGTGCTGTGCCAGGGCGTGCTCAGCGAACAGTGTGGCTGCCTGGAGCACGCTGGGATCGTCGACCTGTTGGGCGTCGAGGTGTTCGGCGACGTCGTCGAGGGTGACGTGGTGCTCGAATTCGAACTCGGCCAGACTTCCCAGGGTGTTCACTGTGCGGATCAGCGCATCGTCCGCCTCCACGTGCTCGTCCGCCAAGCGGAGCAGGACGGCGCGGGCCTCGAAGGCACGGTCCTCAACCAGGTCGCGGGCCATCCGAGCCACGTCCACCCGCACGGCCGCGTCAGTGTCGCCGGCTTCATGCAGGGCCGCGGCCTGCCGGGCGCGCAGCGCCCGGGCATAGGGACGGTACAGGGTCTGTTCGAGCTGTTCGGCAATCCGGCCGTAAGCGGCGGCGGTCGTCGCGGGATTCTCCGGTCGGGCCTGGTCCGCGGCGGCGAGGTCCCCGTCCAGCCCGAGATGGGCTACCGGCCCGCGCAACAGGGCCTGCGCGTCGGGCCCCTCGTTCGCCTCGGCGGGCGAGAGGATGGGCGCCGGGGGTGCCGGGCAGAACAGCTGGGTGGTAGCCACCCCGAAGAACGCGGTCACTATGTCAGGGTGCGGGCGCAGCAGGTCCGACAGGTGCTTGCGGTTCCACAGCTCGATCTGCAGGTCCGGGTACGTGCCGCGCAGCTCGAACAGCTTCTCGCCGATCTCCGTGCGGATTGCGTCATGGGTGGTGACCACGACCAGCCGGCGTGCTCCGAAGGGCCGCTTGCCCTGCGCGTAGCGGCCCACCGCGTGTTCGAGGTCGTACGGGGTGAACTCCTTCAGGCGTTTGGCCTGGAAGACCGCCGCGTTCCTGCCCGTCACACCGACGACGTCGATGCCGTGCTGGTTTTGCCCCCGCTCTCCGTAGAGCCAGGTCTCCTCCCAGCCCTCCACCCGCCGTACCAGCCACGCCACCAAGTGCTCGACGCTCTCCCACTGCAGGTCTCCGGTGTTGAGCAGGTGCGGCGCTGATACCGTCAACGGCCGCGCCGTCGCCGACGGGGCCGCCAGCAGGCGGTGGTCCCCCTCCATCCTGCGGACCAGCTCGTCGCGCGCCGCTTCCTCGTCAGCCATGGCAGCGACCCTACGGCCCGCCGCTGACAACACCCCGCCCTGCATGGCGGCGGAAGCTGCCCAGCAGACAGGGCAGTCGGCCGCAGCTTCCACAACAGCTCACGGCTGCCCCGGGCCGCGCGGCCTGCACGCACATGCCGGGTTGTCGCTACGCTGCGCCGGAGGAGACCGGCCCACAGAGGGGATCATCGGGGGATGCAGGATCCAGGCCGTCTTCCGGCACCTGACGACACGGGCTCGGCGACCGAGGAGCGTTTCACCTACCAGGCGCAGGCCGCACTCCGTGGGGTGTTGGAGATGCTGGCGGGTGGCGGAGTGCTCCATGTGACGTGCGAGCATTTCGAGGATGTCCTGGTCGCCCGGGCCGACGGCACGGTGTCGGGCGATGTGGCGCTGTGGGACTTCCAGCAGATCAAGTCCTACGAGAAGCAGGACAGTTGGACTTTGTCCAAGGTGCTCCGGAGCAAGGCTCTAACAAGCCTTCTGCGCACCCATCGGGCCCTGCGGGAGCACAGGGACCTTCCGTACGTCCTGACGGTCGGCGTGGAGGGTCCGGTGAGTTCCGAGGCGGATGTGCGGGCCCTCGCGCAGGGACAGGGAGGCGACAGCACGGAGCGGCTGGGCCGGATCGCCAGGCATCTCGATGCGGACGCTGCCGAGACTGCGGAGTTCCTGCGGCTGGTACGCATTGAGGAACTGCCGGACCGTTACGAGCTGGAGCGCCGCAACCGCGATGTGCTCTTCGCCCTGGCCCCGCATCTGCGGGCCGGGGACGTCGAGGTGCTGCACGCGGATCTCCTCAACCGGGTCAGGCTCGCGATGGGCGGGCGTCTGGGACCGCGTTGGCAGGCGCTGGTGACACAGCCCGATGTACCGGAGGCGGTCCTGCGCAAGCGCCTGACGCCGCAAAAGCTCCGCGACGTCACGCTGCAGCTGACCCGCCCGGACCTGGCCGACTACGTGCGCGCGAGCCGGCTCGCAGCACAGACCCATCCCTATCCCGAGGCCGGGCAGGCGGGCGCGCCGTCGCTGAGTTCCGTCTATGTGCCGCAGCGCCTGCACCGGGTCGCCTCGGAGAACGGGCGCAGGCGCGACAGTCCAGCAGATCAGTCTCCCAGCGATGTTGCCGACGCCCCCGCGCTCTTGGGACGCACACCCGTGTGCCTGGTACTTGCCGGCCCGGGCGGCGGGAAGTCCAGCCTCCTGCGCGCGGTGCAGGCCGACTCGGCCGAACGCTGGCTGGCCCGTGAGGACCAGCAGATGCTCGGGGTGACCGTGCCGGCCACAGCGCTGCTCGGCTCTCCCCTGCCACGTGCTTTGGCGGCAGCGGCAACCACACAACTGGCCGCTTTCGCGCTGCAGCAGACGCTGTCCGACGAGCTCTTCCTCAACAGGCCCGCCCCGGGCGCCTGCTGGCTCGTGCTGGTCGACGGACTCGATGAGATCACCGACCCGGACGACCGGCAGAACCTCCTGCGCACCTTGGCCAACTTCGCCGCCAGCCCCGACCCCCTGTACCGGTTCGTCGTAGCCACCCGGCCGCTTCCCGGGAAGGATCTCCGCATCCTGGGCCACGACGTGCCCCGCTACCAGTTGGTGCCCTTCTCCCGCAGTGAACTGTCCAGCGCGGCCCAGCGCATCCTGGACGGCTTGGGGGTGCCCGACTCCCGGGAGGTGGCGGGCCGGTTCGTCCGCGTGCTGGACGACGCGCACCTGACCGGTTTCGCCCGTACTCCGCTCATGACGACGATGTTGTGCCAGCTCTATGCCGCCCATCCCGGGCAGTCACTGCCGGCCACCCGGGGGGCTCTGTACGCGAGATTCACCGACCTGCTGCACCGCCGGATGAGCGGCAGGGACCTGTCGGGTGTGCGGAGCCAGACCGAAGCCGCCCTTGCCCGTTTCGGCCCCGCGGCCGTGTCACGAGCACATGACCTGCTCGATCAACTGCCGGACATGATCGACAGCCTGGCGTATGGCCACCGCGGCGGCGGCATAACGTCTTGGGTCGGCGCGCTGGCCGCCCTGGACAGTGTGCGGCGCCCCCGCGCCGTGCCAGAGGACGACTGGAACGGTTTCCTGGCCTCGGTCCTGGGGCGCAGCGGGCTGCTCACTCGCTCCGGGGACGGTTTCGCCTTCCTCCACCAGACCCTTCAGGAGTACTGCGCTGCCCGCCACCTCGCGCGCACCCCTCTTGCCCATGCCCGTGAGCTCGACCGGCTGCTCGGCCCGTGGGAGGAGGATTGGGGGACGACCCCGTGGGGTGCACCGCTGGACACCGCCTCCTACATCGGCTTCCTCATCGACCCTGGAACCGCCCCGCCTACCGACCCCGCCACTGTGCTCAGGGCCCTGGCGGTGCCCGACAACATCCGCGGGTGCCTGCTGATCGCCACCCAGCTGTCCCTGGGCACCCTGCTCGCCGACACGTGGAAACCGCTGGTCCAGATGGCCGTGCAGGCCATGGCAACAGCAAGCGCGGATGACGACCGCGACGCCACCTCACGCGTCTGGGCGGCGAGCGTGCTGGCGGAACTGGATCTCCAGGAGGGCACCACCGCGCTCGAGACGCTGGTGGACGACCAACTCCTGGACGAGGAGTTCAACGATGACCCGCACAGCCCGGATTTCAGCGACCGCCTTCTGGCAGCCCGCTCCTTGCTGGAGCTGGACCCGGTACGCGGGAGGGACGCCTGCCACCGGCTCGTCCACGACTCCCACCTGTACGGCTCCGTCCGGGTACGAGCCGCTGAAGTACTCCTGACTGCCGGGGACGAACGCGCCCGCCCGGACTTGGAGTACCTCGCCGGAGCAGACATCCATTTCGACGACCGCCAAGACGCGGCGAACCGGCTCGCACCCCTGGACCCTGAGGCGGCAATTCACGCGCTGCACACACTGATCGGCGACTACTGGGGCGACCCGGACTGGCTCGACTGGTGCAGGGACGCCGCCCAGGCACTGACCTATCTGGGCGACCCGCGCGGCCAGCAGATCACTGACGATCTCCCCAAGCCGCAGCCATGATCATCTTCGGCGCACTCCAACACCCCGCTATAGGCGCTCTCACCACAACTGCGGTCGCCTCACTCAATCTGTAAGACCACAGGTCAAACGGCCCGAGCAGGACCTAGAACCCATCTCAATCCATCTGTGGCACCGCAGATCAACGACCGCAACAGCAGTGCGACCTCACAGTGAGTTGGCCGGCGCGTTTGGCTCGGAAGGAGAGTTCCGGGGTGAGGGTGCGGTCGAAGACGATGATGGCGTCGGCGGTCATGGTGCCGTTCTTGGTTGCGCCGAAGGACAGGATGTCGATGCCGGCTTGCCAGGTCAGCTCGGCCGGGGTGCAGCCCAGGGCGGCGACGGCGCCTGCGAAGCGGGCTCCGTCCATGTGGACGCGTAGGCCCGCGTCTTTGGCGGTGCGGGCCAGTTCGCGGATTTCGTCGGGGGTGTAGAGGGTGCCGGTTTCGGTGGCCTGGCTGATGCTGAGTGCGGAGGGTTGCACGCTGTGTACGTCGCCGGTTTTGCGGTGTGCGGCTGTGTGCAGTGCGCCGGGGTCGATGCGGGCGTCGTCGCCGGGTAGGGGGACGAGTTTGGCGCCGCCGGTGTAGAACTCCGGGGCGCCGCATTCGTCGGTGGTGATGTGGCTGTCGCGGTGGCACAGCACGCTGCCCCAGGGTGGGGTGAGGGTGGCCAGGCTCAGGGCGTTGGCTGCGGATCCGGTGGAGCCGGGCAGGATGTCGACGTCGTGTTCGAAGACGTCGGTGAAGCGGGCCCGGGCGCTCGCGGTGAGTTGGTCGGCGCCGTAGGGCAGGTCTTGGCCGGTGGCTGCGGCGGTGACGGCGGTGTTGTCGCTGGTGAATATCCGCCGGGGTGCGGCGGGTGCGGTGATGCTCATGGTTGGTGGTGTCTTTCAGCTGATGATGGGGGAGGCGATGACGACGGTGACGTCGGCCGCTTCCGCGCCGGTGCGGTAGAGGTGTGGGGCGTCGCCGGCGAAGGCGAGGAGGTCGCCGGGGTGCAGGTCGGTGGGGGTGTCGGCGGGTCCGGCGGTGAGGCGGCCGGAGGAGACGAGCAGGTGCTCGGTGGTGCCGGTGGCGTGTGGTACGCCGTCCAGGTGGGTGTCGGGGGGCATGCGCAGGCGCCA
This sequence comes from Streptomyces sp. CA-249302, assembly GCF_050936785.1. Classification (NCBI taxonomy): domain Bacteria; kingdom Bacillati; phylum Actinomycetota; class Actinomycetes; order Kitasatosporales; family Streptomycetaceae; genus Streptomyces; species Streptomyces sp. CA-249302. The sequence continues at coordinate 188,920 of NZ_JBNJMG010000002.1, forward strand.
GATCTCGAGGCTGTTGCCGCTGCTGATGCGGCGTAGCAGTTCGCGTCCGACGTCGCCGTGGGCCAGGTCGGTGCCGGGCACGAATACCGGGCCGGGGTCGGTGTCCCGGGCCAGCAGGTCGGTCAGTGGGATGCGTAGGGCGATGGCGAGTGCGTCGAGGGTTTCGATGGTGGGGTTGCCTCGCCCGGCCTCCAGCTGTGACAGCGTTGCTTTGCTCAGCCCTGCTCGGCGGGCCAGTTCGGCGCCGCTCATGCCGCGCTGCTCTCGCCGTCGGCTGATTTGCGCTCCGACTGCGATCGCGGTGCTGCTGGCCGGGCGGCGTTCGCCGGTCGGTGGCGTCATGAGCGCTCCTGGTGGGCGGTGTCGGAGGGGCGGACCGGGCTGCGGTGGGTGGCGCTGTAGGAGACGCGGATGCGGCCTTTTTTCATTTTCAGGGTTGGCAGCACGACGTCGGTGAGGTCACCGAGGCTGCGTACGTGGGTTCCGCCGCACGGTGCCGAGTGCAGATCGGCCAGGTGCACGATGCGTCTGTCCTTGGCGTCGTTGTTGCAGGTCACCGGCAGGTCCTGGGCGATGGCTTTCGCGATGTCCGTGCGCAGGGCCTCGGTGGCCTCTTCCCGGCTTTCGGGGCTGTCGAGGCGGGCGTCCGTCGGTGGGGTGAACTCGATCCTGGCCTGGCCGGGGAAGTGGTTGTTCGCGGTGAGCGTCCATCCCTGTGCCCGTCCGGCTGCCTCGATCAGGTGGCCGGTGGTGTGGAGGGCGGCGTGTGCTGTGCGTGTCGGGAGGTGGATGCGGGTCTTGACCGGTTGCCCGACCGAGAAGAGCGGGAGCGGGGTCTGCCCTGTGGCGGTGGCCACGATCAGTGTGGAGTTGTGGTCGCGTACGGGGGTGATCTCGTGGCCGTCGATCCAGCCGCGGTCGGCGGGCTGGCCTCCGCCTTGGGGGTGGAAGAGGCAGTGCTTGACCGCGACCCAGGGGGTGCCGTCGGACTTGCCTATGGCGGCGATGTGGGTGTGGGCCTGTTCTTCGTATGTGTCCGTGTAGTAGGCGGGGATCTGCATGACGCCCTCACTCGATAAGATTGATGAACTCTTCGTTCACTATAACGAACGATAGCGGGTGTCGTGCTCGGCCGTCTGCGCGGTGGCGGACGGGCTCCTCGCCGGTGGCCAGGACGGGGACGGCGGCCGGAGCGGCGCGCCGGCGGGGGTGTCTGGCGCGGGAAGCGGGCGGGCCGGATGCGGTGTTCGCGGCGGCGGCGGACTGGGTAGGGGCCGGTGGTGACGGGGCGCCTGGAGCACCGGTCGCAGGGCCGCCCGCCGGCCCGGTTTCCCGTATGCATGCAGCGAATGCGGGGAAATGCCGGAATCGGGGAAATGGTGCGGCTGGAACGTGCGGCCGGGGAGGCCTTTTCCGGCGGAGGGTTTTCGGCGGGGGTTTTGTTTTCAGGCGGCGAATCCGACCGAGCTGACGTACTCGTATTTGCCCCACTGTGATCCCAGGTTGACCATCTGGTCGATCCATGCGGTGTCGAGTGCCTGGGCGTTCGCCCGGGACCAGGCTTCGATGATGGTGTCCCAGGTGCGGATGTTCAGTCTGCGGTATTCCAGGACGCGCTGGTGGGGGGCGGGGACCTGGGACTGGTCGAGGGGGTGGATCTCCACGCGTGTCCCGCCGTCCGCGTTCAGGCGGCGCAGGAGGTAGCGGGCGACGTTGTGGCGGCGCAGGGTCTGGTAGGCGGTGTCGATTCCGGCTAGGTTGGCCTTGTTGGGGGTGCGCCGGCCGGCCAGCCAGGCCTTGAGGGTGCGGTCGGTGACGGTGACGCCGGCCTCCTCCAGCGCGGTGCGGCCGGCACTGGAACGGGTCAGGTAGCGCAGGCGGGCGAGCAGGCCGCGGCGGGAGGTGACCGGGGAGGCGATGCCTCCGGCCAGGGAGTCCAGGACGCGGGCGGCGGCTTCGCTCCCCCGGGTCCCCCGGGCGCCGTAATGCCCGAAGTCGTGTGTCCTGTCCGGCACGTTACAGCCCCTGCCGTTCGTCTGCGGGGAGGGTGTAGACGTCCTTCACCTTCACCTGGGACACGCCGCGGCCCTCGGTGAACACGCCCCGCCAGTCGCCGGCGACATGGAGCTCGTCGGTGCCCATGACCCGCATCACGGACAGTCCTGCCGTGTGCGCGCGGTGCGCCTTCAGCCACAGGTTCACGAATGCCTGCGAACGGATGATGTGCATCCAGTCGGGCCGGTAGATGGCCCTGTTGAAATTCGACTCTCCCATGGTGGACACGAACTTAGAATACATTGATTTCACGTATTCCAGGGTGACTTCGTCGTTTTCGGTGATGGCTTTCTCGCGGGCATCGCGCAGGATCTGACGGAATTTCTCGAAAAGCTGTTCCGTCGATCCCGAGGTCCATGACTCGTGAATGACCGGCGGATCGCACAGCCGGCCGTACGCGTCGGTGGCCAGGCGCTGCAGGAGGCGCAGGACGGGCTCGGTGACCCAGACCGGGCCCGGTTCCTCCCTGCTGCCCAGAGGGTTCGGCAGGAGGGCGCCGTGTTCCCAGTCCGGCGGGGTGATGAGGTGGATCCCCGCGCGGCGGCGGGAGTGCGCGCCGCCGGTGGAGTATTCCAGGGCGCCGAGCGGGAGATGCGTCTTGAGCGCCGACAGATAGGCGCCGTTGATGTCGAGCGCGGTCACCTCGCAGCCGTCCGGCGGGGCATCCGGGCGCGTCCAGTGCGGGCGTGCCTCCCACACGTCGTCCGCGCCGTGGGCGGACTTCCTGCGCAGGATGTCCGGCAACGGGGGGTGGCCCACCACGTCGTAACGGGCGTTGATGCGGCACGCGTCCAGCAGGGCCATCGCGTCCGGGATCGCCCGGCGCTGCAGCGCCGCGGCCGCCGCCCTCACATCACCGCCCTGCGCGGCCATGGTCTCCTCGACCGCCCGCTGGACCAGATCCGGGACACGGCCCCCCGGCCGCCCCTGCCTCGGCTCGGGCTTCGGCTCGGGCTCGGGCTCGGGCTCGGGCTCGGGCGATGCAGGAGTGACCGGGGCGGGAGCGCCGAAAGCGGGGGCCGGGGCGGGCTGGGGGGTGCGGGCGGAGTCCGGGGTGAGGGGTGTTGGCGCAGACGGGGACGGGGTGGTGGGGGCGCAGTCGGCCGGGTCCAGGTGCTGCGGGTAGCCCTCGACGTGCTGGGTGGCCGGGGCCCCGCACAGGACGCAGGGCCGCGGGGCGGGCAGCAGCTGGTCGTCGTCCGCCACGGCCGCACCAGGAGCACCGGAGGCACTGGGGGTACCAGGGGTACCGGGGGTTTGGGGGGCGGGAGTTGGAACCGGGACGGCGGGAACGGACGCCCCGGGGGTGGGGGGTTGGGCCGGGGGGCGCAGTTTCTCCTCGGCGGATCTGAGGAAGTAGGCGTACTTCTCACGGACATCGCCGCCCGGGTCGCGTCCCTTCTCCCAGCCGCTGACCGTGGAGGGGCTCACCCCCAGCGCCTGGGCGAGCTGGGCGCGCGAGACGTTCAGTTCCTCCCGCAGGACACGCCGCCGGCCGGCCGGGGGCAGCTCGCTCGGGCGGCCGGCGCCGGCCAGCAGGGCGTCGATCGCGCCGAAGTCGCTCACTGCGCCCCTCCCCTGGCGTCCGCGGGGGCCGTGCGCCCGCGCCGGGGAACAGCCGTGTGGCGGCCGGGGGCGGTGTGCGGGGCGCGGCGCCGCTGCGGGGCCAGGGCGTCGCACGCCCGGGTCGGGCCGGCCAGCAGATCCAGGACGTCGATGCCGTAATGCGCCGCCAGCGCCTCGCAGTCGTCCAGACTCCATGCCGCACCGCCCGACTGACGGCGGCTGATCTGTGTCTGGCTCACCCCCAGTCCGGCGGCCAGATCCGCCTGCGACTCCCCCGTGATCCGCATCAACGCAGCCGCAGCCGCCCGCACCCGCTCACCCAGCGTCAACCTCACACACCCCACCCTAAACCCGCCATGCACATACGGCCCGCATGTTGCCCATAACGCATGAACCCTCGTGAGGGTGAGGCGGGCGGTCGTCCTGCGCGGGCCGGGCCCCGACTCGGCACCGGGTCGCGGCGGCCGTCTCCGGCCGGGTGCGTGGATGCGAGGCGGCCGGAGAGAACCGGACAGACACGGCCGGCGGTGCCGGCCGGCGCACCACCACCACCGTCGGCGGCGGCACTGTCGGACCCGCGTGAGAGCGTCGGGGGAAACAGTCACGAGGAGACGCGGCGCGCGGCCGGGGCCGGCCCGGTGGGCCGAGGGTGCCCGGGCACACCGCAGCGGCCCTTGGCGCCGGCGCGGCCGGGCACGCCGTATCCCGGACCGGCCTCCCGCGCAGGCGGGCGGGGCGAGGAGGGGCGTCATGACCCACGCCGACACGCAGTTCCTGCGCGGCCTCTTCGACGAGGAGGGCAGCCTCCACGCCGCGGGGCGCACCGCCCTGTACCGGCTGTACGGCGTCGAGGGCCTGCTCTATGCCGGCATCTCCGTCTGCCCGCTCACCCGGGTACGGACCCACCTGCGTGAGCAGCCCTGGGCCGCCGACGTCATCGCGGTACGGATCGACTACCCCCGCGACCCGGAAGCGGCCGAACGCGCAGCCATCCACGCCGAACACCCCCGGCACAACGTGGTCTTCAACGGCCCGCTGCCGCCCCCGCCCCCGGACCGCACGTCACGGCTCAGGGCCCGGCTGGCCCAGGCCCGCCGGGAACTGGACGGCCTCGAGAACGCCGTACCCGAATCGGCCGCCCATCTGCGGCTGATCCTGCGCGGGATCCAAGCGAAACAGGCAAAGATCGCCAAGCTGGCCGGGGAACTCGACAGACTCCACCACACCCCGCCCTCATAGCCCCCCCCCGGACCCGGCCCGACCCCGACCCGACCCCGACCTGACCCCGCTCCGGCTCCGGCTCCGGCTCCGGCTCCGGCTCCGGCTCCGGCTCCGGCTCCGGCTCCGGCTCCGGCCAGAACGACCCGCGCACCGCACCGACGCCCGCCCGTGCCGGCCGGGGAGTACGGCCGCAGCACAGGAAGCGGCTGAGAGCCTGTCCCCCATGACGGACAAGGCCGGCGGGCCCGAGGGAGACGCGGTCCGGCCCGGCAGGTATGCGCGGGTGGAGCGGGAGAGGCGGTTCCTGCTGGCCGAGCCGCCGCTGCCGTCGTCGGTGACCGCCAGCCGCGTGATCACCGACCGGTATCTGCCGGGCACGCGCCTGAGGCTGCGGCGCGCCGAGTTCCGCGACGGCCGCTGCGAGCTCAAGCTCACCCAGAAAGTCCCCCTCCCCCGGCCCGGCAGCGTCCAGGGCCTGATCACGAACACGTACCTGTCGCCGGCCGAGTACGAACTGCTCGCCTCACTGCCGGCCACGCTGCTGTCCAAGACCCGTCTGAGCGTCCCTCCCCTGGGCGTCGACGTCTTCGACGGCCGCCTGCAGGGTCTGGTGCTCGCCGAGGCCGAGTTCACCACCGACGAGGAAGCACAGTCCTTCGTGCCTCCCCCCGCGTGCGTGGCGGAGGTGACCGATGACGCCCGCTTCACCGGCGGGCGCCTCCTGAAAACCTCCCGCCGGGAACTCCTCGGATGGCTGGCCGCGTACGGCATCCATCCCGCCGGTTGCTGACCCTGCGCTCCGCGAAGCGGCACCGCAACGCAGCTCGTCGTGCTCGTCGTGCTCGTCGTGCTCGTCGTGCTCGTCGTGCTCGTCGTGCTCGTCGTGCTCGTCGTGCTCGTCGTGCTCGTCGTGCTCGTCGTGCTCGTCGTGCTCGTCGTGCTCGTCGTGCTCGTCGTGCTCGTCGTGCTCGTCGTGCTCGTCGTGCTCGTCGTGCTCGTCGTGCTCGTCGTGCTCGTCGTGCTCGTCGTGCTCGTCGTGCTCGTCGTGCTCGTCGTGCTCGTCGTGCTCGTCGTGCTCGTCGTGCTCGTCGTGCTCGTCGTGCTCGTCGTGCTCGTCGTGCTCGTCGTGCTCGTCGTGCTCGTCGTGCTCGTCGTGCTCGTCGTGCTCGTCGTGCTCGTCGTGCTCGTCGTGCTCGTCGTGCTCGTCGTGCTCGTCGTGCTCGTCGTGCTCGTCGTGCTCGTCGTGCTCGTCGTGCTCGTCGTGCTCGTCGTGCTCGTCGTGCTCGTCGTGCTCGTCGTGCTCGTCGTGCTCGTCGATATTCATCGGTACTCGTCGGTGCCGATCACGCGCATCCGCCCGTGTGGCATCCGGAGCCGCCGGCAAACACCTCCCGGAGGAACAGGCACGGCCGGGCGGGGCAGGGCACGGCGGCCCGGTGTCTTGCCGGGGCCAGCCCGGGGCCGTCGCGGGGCCGGTCTTCCCGCGCCCTGCGGGGCCCGGAACGGGGTTCTTGCCCGCGCCGGGTGCGGGCGGGCCGCGGGAGGCCGGGCGCAGCGGGTGCCCGGGCTGTTCACCTGCCGGCGGGCGGGGCGGGGGCGGGCAGTTCCACCGTGACGCGGATCCCGCCGGCAGGGCGCGGGGCGAGGGTCAGGGTGCCCTCGTGCGCGGCGGTGATGGTCTTCACGATGGCCAGTCCCAGGCCGACACCCGCGTGATCGGTGTGGATACGCCCGGTGCCGCGCCTGAACGGCTCCGTCAGCCCCGCCACCAGCTGCGGGGAGAGGCTCTCGCCGGTGTTCTCCACCGTCAGCACCGCGGCCCCGGGGCGGACAGCGGTGGCCACCCACACCGTGCCCTTCCCGGGCAGGTTGTGGACGATCGCGTTGTGCACGAGGTTCATGGTCAGCTGCAGCAGCAGCGCCGGCGAACCGGACGCGGAGGTGACCGTGGCGCCGCCGCTGTCCAGGGTGATGCCGTGCTTCTGCGCCAGCGGCCAGAGGGTCTCGGCGGCCTCCTCCGCCAGCAGGGACAGATCCACCCGCTCCGGGGTGAAGGACCGCTGCTCCGCCCGGCCGACCAGGAGCAGCGCCTCGGTCAGGGCGATCGCCCGCGCGTTCACCGCCTGCAGCCGCTCCACGAGCTCGCCCGTGTCACAGCCCGGATCCGCACGGGCCACATCCAGCAGCGCCTTCGAGACCGCCAGCGGAGTACGCAACTCGTGCGAGGCATTGGCCGCGAACCGGCGCTGCTCGGCGACGTGTGCCTCGAGGCGGGCGAGCATCGCGTCGAAGGCGTCGGCGAGTTCGCGGAACTCGTCCCTGCGGCCCGGCAGCCGGATGCGGTGCGCCAGCGACCCGTGCGTGGCCCGGCGGGTGGCGTCCGTGATCCGGGCCAGCGGGGCCAGCATCCGGCCGGCCAGGATCCATCCTCCCACCAGGCCGAACACCAGCAGGAACGCCAGCACCGCGGCCGCCCGCGGAGCGAACACCTCCAGCAGCACCGACCGGATGGGAAAGACACCGTTCGTGTCGCTCTCATCGTGGCTGATCAGCGTCGCCCGGTCGGGGACGTAGCGCAGCAGGAACACCCACACCGCCGCCAGCAGCAATCCACCGGCCAGCATGAGAAACCCGGCGTAGCTGAGGGTGAGCCTGAGGCGGACGCTCAGACCAGGGGGCCTATCCACCGTCCGCCCCGCCCTGCCCGGCCCGCGGCGTCCGCCCGCGCCCGGCCCGCCCGGCCTGGTGCGGGGCCCGCCCCTGCCCGGCCTGCAGGGCAGGAGCGAGTGCGGCCTGCGGGGCTTGAGCGGCGGGTGCGGCCTGCGGGGCAGGGACGGCGGGTGCGGTCCGTGGTGTGTCGATGCGGTAGCCGACGCCCGCCACCGTCGCGATCAGCCACGGCTCGCCCAGCCGCTTGCGCAGGGCCGAGACCGTGATCCGGACGGCATTGGTGAACGGATCGGCGTTCTCGTCCCACGCCCGCTCCAGCAGTTCCTCGGCACTGACCACACCGCCCTCCGCGGCGACCAGCACCTCCAGCACCGCGAACTGCTTGCGGGTCAGCGCGACATAACGGCCCTCCCGGAAAACCTCCCGGCGGAACGGGTCCAGCCGCAGACCCGCGATCTCCCGCACCGGAGGCCTGCTATAGGCACGCCGACGATCCAGCGCCCTGAGCCGCAGCGCCAGCTCCACCAGCTCGAACGGCTTCGTCAGATAATCGTCGGCACCGAGTTCGAACCCCGAGGCCTTGTCGTCCAGACGGTCCGCCGCGGTGAGCATCAGGATCGGCATACCGCTGCCGGAGGCGACGATACGCCTGGCGATCTCGTCACCCGACGGCCCGGGAATGTCGCGGTCCAGGACCGCGATGTCGTAGGCGTTGACGCCCAGCAGCTCCAGCGCGCTCTCGCCGTCCCCCGCGACATCCGCCGCGATCGCCTCCAGACGCAGACCGTCACGGATGGCCTCCGCCATGAAGGGCTCGTCCTCAACGACCAACACACGCATGCCCCCGATGCTACGAGCCGGTACCTATCGCCGGCGTATCGGAAACCGGATACGCCGGCGCAACACCCCACCGCCTTCACTGACGGCATGACCACCCCGGCCACCACCACCCGCACCCCACCGGCACACCGGCACGACCGACCGCCGGCCTCCCCGGCCACACTGGCCGCACCGCCCCTCGCGCCCTCCGCACCCGGCACCGCGGCGGGCCCGGCACGACCGACCGCCGCCAGCCTGCGCGCGGCACAACCGCCGTCGACTGCGACGTCCCGGCCGTAACCAGACCCGTTCCGGAACCGCTCACCACCCCCGCGCCTCCCCGGCCGCCTTCCCGACGGCATTCCCAGCCGCGTGCGGGGTGTGGCCGCGGTGGCCGGGGTGGCCGCCCGGCGGGCGGCTTCGGCCCGGGCCCCGGCCCCGGCCCGGGCCCAGTACGGGGCCCGTAGCGGGCGATGGCCTCGCCCAGCAGCCGGTCCTGGTAGGGGGGTGAGTGCCGGCTGCTGTTGACGTGGGACACGGTGTGGCCGCCGGCGGCACCGGGCGCTGCGACGCGGCCGCGGGGCTGCCCGCACACGGCGCCGGTCACGGGCTGCGCCGGATCCACCGCACCGAACCCCACCACCAACACCGGCCCGGGCGACCGACGACGGCTGCCGCATCGACGCCGACCCCCGCCCAGGACCCGAGGACGCAGAAGTGACCAGCAGTGAACCAGGACCGGCCGTCACCCACATGGACGCGGACGTGGACGTGGCGCAGACCGGGCCGGACGGCGCCGGCCACCCAGGCACCGGCACCAGCACCAGCACCGGGGCCGGGGCCGGGCGCGCGGGCATCCGCCGGGCCCTCCGCCCCGCCGCCCTTCCAGGGCCCTTCAAACGCGGCCCGCTCCCGGCGGCCCTGGCGCTGCTGCTCGGCCTGCTCCTGGCAGCCCACGCACACATTCCCAACCGGACCGGCAACCTCGGCAGCCTGGCGGAGACCTTCCTGCCGTGGTTCGGCCTGTTCATCCCCCCGCTCCTGGCCGGGGCGCTGTGGCGCCGCTCCGCCACCGCCCTGCTCGCGCTGCTGCTCCCGGCCACGGTGTGGCTCAACCTGTTCGGCACGCTCCTGACCGACAAGTCCCACCCCGCCGGCGGCCTCATCCTCGTCAGCCACAACGTCGGCGCCGACAACCCCGACCCCACCGGCACCGCCCACCGCCTGGCCGCCTCCCACGCGCGGCTGCTGGCCCTGGAGGAGATCACCCCGCAGGCCAAACCCCTCTACGAGAAAGCACTGGCGAAGACATACCCCTACCACACGGTCCTCGGCACGGTCGGACTGTGGAGCACCCTGCCCCTCTCCCACACCCGCCCGGTCGACATCGAACCCGACTACGGCCCCCTCGCCGCCACCAAACCCGCCGACGTCAAACTCGCCTACAACCGGGCCCTGCGCACCACCGCCGCCACCCCCCAGGGCCCGCTGGCGGTCTACGTCGCCCACCTCGGATCCGCCCGCCTCACCCCCAGGGCGGGCTTTACGACCACCTCGAGGGACAGAGGCGCACAGGCCCTCGCCCAGGCCGTCGCCGCCGAGCCCGTCAAACGGCTGGTACTGCTCGGCGACCTCAACGGCACCATGGACGACCGCGCCTTCACCCACCTCACCACGCAACTGCGCCCGGCCCAGACCACGGCCGGCGACGGCTTCGGCTTCACCTGGCCCGCACCCTTCCCCATAGCCCGCATCGACCACATCCTCACCCGCGGCGTCACACCCGACAGCTCCTGGGTCCTGCCCGCCACCACCAGCGACCACCTGCCCATAGCCGCCACCATCACCTGGTGAAAGGTTCCGACAGGCTCGCAGGTGACTCGACGGGAGGAGCGGTACCTGGCGGTTGACAGGCGCGGCATGGCCCTGGCCATCATGGTCATCAAGTTCCCCCGCAGCGTCGCCGCACGACAGTGTCTCCGCCCGCGGCCGGCTGTTCCGCCTGCGCCTGCCCCATCCCGAACTCACCGTCGCCCGGGCGGACTCCGCTTGCGGCGCAACCCTCGTCGGCTGGTCCCTCCCTTCCTCGGCATGAACGTCCTCTACAGCCTGCAGCACCTCGGCTACGCCATCCCCCAGGCGGACGCCGGATCGATCGGCGAGGCGGCCCGGCCCTCGTACCCCGACCCCGACCCCGGCTCCGGCTCCGGCGGTCCGGAGAACAGGTTCATCAACCTCAACACCACCTTCATGACCTGGAACCTGCTGCACCTGGCCCGCGCGCTGAAGGATCTCGGCGGTATCCCCGCCTACGGCAACCAGCGCACCGCCCGGGACGCCCACTGCCACCGTGACCACGAGAACCCCGAGCACCGGTAGGACGCCTGCACCGTTTCCTTGACGTGCCGAGGTTCCGCCCGCAGGGTGAGCCTGGCACGCGGGGAGCGGGGGACATGAGCGAGTTCGACCGGATCTTCGATCCGCAGTACACGGCGACCGAGTTGTTCACCAACCGGGTCGACGAGCACACGGCGTTCACCACGGCCCTGCCGCACGGACGTCGAGGCGGTGCGCGACGGCTCGGCGACGCTGGGCCACACCGCTCGCCGGAACGTGGTCTCCTTCTACGGCGTGGGCGGCATCGGCAAGACCGAGCTGTCGCGGCGGTTGGAGTCCTGGTGCACCGGAGAGTCGGAGGATCCCGAGGGCTGGGGGGAACTGTCGCCCGATCCGCCCCTCGACCAACCGCCCCGCACCGTACGCGTCGACTTCCACGGAAGCCGCGTCGTCAGCCCGGTGGACATCGTTCTGCGACTGCGCGCGGCGGTCGCCGGCAGACGGCGGCGCTTCCCCGCGTTCGATCTCGGTCTCGCCGCCTGGTGGTCGCTGGCACGTCCGGGGACCGCACTGCCGGACCTGGCCGCCGCCGGCTTCGATGTGCGAGGACAAATCACCGACACACTGAACGACGTCTTGAGCGACGCCGGTGCCACGTTCGGTCTGGGGCCGCTGACGGTGCGCACCGGGGTCCGTATCGCCGAGGCCGTCCGGGAGAAGCGGCTGCGCAGCCGCACCCTGCGTGAGTGCGCCCCCCCTGCTGCACATCGTCAACCAGGCCCAGCAGGACCCGTCGGACTACGTCGCCGCGACGCTCGCCGGCCTGCTCTCCTGGGATCTGGAGAACCTTCCGGCGCCCCAACGTCCCGTCACCGTGGCGTTCGCCGACGCCGCGGAGTACGTCCAGGGGGACGACCGTACGCAGGAGCGTCTCTTCAACCGCATCGTGCACCTCACGCCCGGCACCCTGTGGGTGGTCACCTCGCGCAACCGGCTGGACTGGGGCACCTCCCACGTCCACCAGTTACTCCCCGCGGCAGGCCCGCACATCTGGCCCGGCCTGTGGTTGGGCGCGCAGGAAGACCCACGTCAGCATCTCGTGGGCAATCTCTCCGACGTCGACGTGGAGCACTACCTCCGTGCGGCGTCCGGCTCAGGGGGCAATCCGGAACAGACCGCGGACGTCATCGACAATATCCGGGCCGGCGCCCACGGCCTGCCCCTCTATCTCAGCTATCTCAGCCTGTCGCTGTCCATGGCCCGCTCCTCGGGCGGCGGCCCGCCCGCCGCACACTCCTTCGGAGGGCCGCTACCGGAGCTCGCCACCCGCGTGTTCGCCAACCTGCCCCAGCAGGAGCGCGAACTGGCCCGGGCCGCGAGCCTGGTGCCGCGCTTCGACGAACGCCTGATCTCCCAGGCCGCCGGTGCACTGACCGGTGACGCCCAACGGCTGTGCCGACGCACCCTCGTCACCCAGGACGACCACCCGGTCTTTCCCTACCGGCTCCATGACGCGGTCCGCTCGGCCATCGCTCACGAGCCCGTCAGCAACCCCGGAGCGTGGGCGCCGGACGACCGGAACGCCATGGCGAGGCAGTTGCTGGAAGCCCTTCGCCATCGCAGCGAGGCTCTGCTGAGCGACAGCGAGCGGCGTCTGGACGTACGGGAGGTGGCCGTCGGCCTCTGCGCCCGGCACGATCTCACCGCCACCTGGCTGGCGGACGCGCTCGCCGCCCTGCCCGGCTTCGCCAAGACCGCCGACCGATTGCCGCCGCCCACCCACGACACCTGGACAGGACAGGTTTCCGGCATCTACGAGGCATGGCGCCAGGGACGCGGCAAGCGTGAACGCATCGCCTACCTGGAGGACTTCCTCTCCCGCCCTCTACTAAGCGGCATCCGCCGCCGCGCCAGTCTCCGGCTCGCCTACGTCTACCGGGACGGCGACCCGCACAACGCGCTGCGCGTCCTGCGGGCACTGCTGCAGGAGGACCCGGACTCGGACCTCCTGCGGTACCAGGTGGCGCGTACGCTGCGCGCGCTGGGATCGTACGAGGAACTGGAGCGGCATCTGGACCGCTGTCCGCTCCTGGACCCGACGACATCCCTGCGGACCAGCAGCGATCTCGCCTTCGACCGCGGTCTGCTCGACGAGGCCATCACGGGATCGGTCATGCGCGCCCAGGCCCTTCGAGCCCGGGGGCAGCACCGTATCGCCCTGGAGAACGAGGCCGCCGCCCTCTGGCGCCGGGTCCTCCACGGCCACGCCACACCCGACGAGTGCGACACCCTACTGGCCGACGCCGACCAGTACGGTGAGCCGCTCGCGATGCGGACGGCCCTGACGGCCAAGTCCCTGTGCGTCGGCGGTGACCACACCGCCGCACTGGAGCTCCTGAGGGAAACGCAGAGCCTCGTGGACGCGCGAGGACAGCAAACGGGCTGGCGCGAGTGGACGAGCCGACTCATCCTCGCCCTGCGTCAGGACGACCGCGCCGCCCTGGACGAACTGCACGGGACCTGGCTCGCGACGGACAGGCCGTGGAGCCCGAACTACCAGCTCCTGGACCGTTTCTTCGTCTTCGCCGGCTACCCCGCCCGCTACCCGACCCCGCGGATCACCACGGCCGAGGAACCCTCTGTGGCCGACCAGCGCTGGCACACACTCATCGAAGCGCTCACCTGAGACCGCAGCTCCTTCTCGATCGCCGCGCGTGCGAGGGCCACGGTGAAGTGCGACTTGTCAGTGCCGGACGGGCCGGCCAGCACCAGATTCTCGGCGCCCAGTTCCCACGGCGACCGCCGCAGCAGTTCCCGGGTCGCCTCAAGGCCCGCGGGGACAGCAGCTCGCGCACGCCCGATCCGGGTCATCCAGTCGCTCCCCGCACGCCAGAACTCCTCGTCCTCGCCACGCAGGCGGCACGCGCGTGCGCCTGGACGAAGACCGCCTTCGCATCCGGGAGGAGTTCGGCCTCAAGACGCTGCGACCCGCGCCCTTGTTCTCATCGGCCGCCTCGCCGCGTAGCCCAGGGTTGCGCAGGACACCGTCAACGGCGTGCTGCGTACCGTCAACAGCCATCTGGGCCGCATCGAGGTGCTGACGCACAAGGAGTTCCTGGACCACGCCGAACGCGGACTCGGGGATGGTAGGAGGACGGTCACCCGACGCCAGCCCCGCTCACCGAACCGCCAGCTCAGCACTTCCCCGCAGGCGAGCTACACCCATGTCCGGAATCCGTGCCATTGGACGCGGACGACAAGCTCCTGGCCAGTAGCCCCCCGGGGCGGCTCGATCCGCCTGTAGGACAGGTCGCCGCAGGCAGGACCGGCGACCGCAGCGACGGCTATCCCCCGTGCGGGGAGACGGTCCCGGTGATTTTGAGCGTCACCGGCAAACTCCCCGAGGCGATCAAGCCCGCCAGGTCCTGCGCCTCGTCGCGGGTCAGCCCGCCGGAGACCTCCACGGTGCCGCCGGTCAGCGCCCGGCTGACGTACGGATCGGAGATGACCTCGCCGTCCAGGACGACGGCGAACTCGTTCTGCAGGGACTGGTTCTGCGGGGACTGGTTCCGGGCCAGCCGGCCGGTGATCTCCGCAAACTCCCTGGTGCCCTCGGCCGTGAAGTGCACCTGGACCGCCCAGCCCGCAGCCGTCTGGGTATTGAAGACGGCCTTGGCCTGTTCGACGTCCCTGCCATCGACCGCGTCAGGGCCCAGGAGATACTTCTGCCACTGGCCCTGCGCTGTCTTGCCGCAGGCCACGCTCGCGTCGCCCGGTCGGACGCCCTCATCGGCGATCCCGGCGCGGCTGCGTCGGCTTGGTGCAGTCGAGCGCAGCGTACTGCGCCACGAGCCTGCCGGACGCGGCGCCGGAAGGGCTGCCGGCCGCGGACGGGGAGGCACTGGCGGAGGCGCTCGCACCGGCGAACGGCGTGGAGTCGGCCGTCAGGTCATCGGTGACCGCGTGACCCTGTTCGGTGGAACTCGCCCAAGGGCTCGCGGAGCCGGAGGCGGACGGGACCGCCCCGGCGGCCTTACCCGCAGCACCGGCGGAGGCACTCGGCGACCGGATAGCCGTCTCGATGCCGCCGGAGACCTCGGTCGCGATGACCGGGCGGAAAACCAGCACGGCTCGGCTCGCCAGCTTCTTCAGACGCTCAGGCTGCACAAGCCGGCGTCCGCCGTCCCCCGAGGCGGAGGCGGAAAATTGGCGCTCACGCACCTCGACCCGAGCTCCTTTGACACCCAGATCCGCGGTACGGCGCCGCAACTGCTCGGCGACCGCGGCCACCTGGTCGTCGGTCAGCGGCCGCGTCGGGGCGAGCACGATCCCGTACCTGCTGTCCGCTGCCGTAGGGGCACCGGGCGCAGAAGACGCCTGGGAAGATGCGACCGAGGCAGCGTCCGGGTTTTGGATGATGCCGCCGACCGTGGCCGCAACGAAGAAGCCGCAGACGAGGACGGCGCACAGACACGCGAGCACCGGGCCCGCTGTGCCGTGTGTCAGCCGCGCCCCTTGAGTGTCCTGCGCGAATCGCCGCAGCTGTTCGGCCCGCCTCCAGGACGCGGGATGGGTCGAGAACAGATCGCGCCAGCGTCCCCTGAGTTCACGTGCTGGCGCGATGCACAGGCTCTGCAGCCGGCCACCGGCCGGGCCCAGCCCCGTCTCCGCCTGCTCGAGCTTGCTCAGGGCCGCTTCGAGGGCCAGCGGTTTGCCGGTGACCTGGGCGGCAGTCGCGTCCGCCATCCACTCCCGTTGCCGGGTCAGGGCACGGTCAGCAAGCCATGCCGTGCCGAACCAGATTTTGATCAGCACGAAGGACAGCAGCCAGCAGCACCAAAAGGCGATCCAGAACACCAAGCGCAGCGGCCCCACCACCGGATCATCCCGGTCCTGCTCACTGCCCTTCATGACCGCAACGCCCAGAAAGCGAACCGCTCCCGCCACAAGGTTGCCGATGCGGTACATGAACA